>NZ_CP144922.1:0-10000 GCF_036700025.1 Brevibacillus borstelensis
GTACATCGGAAGAATCAGCGATATGCTGCAGCTCCTCCAGCACAAAACCGGGGATAACGAGTACGCCCTCGAGAAAGCCGGTCCGGCAAATGTCGGCGATTCGTCCGTCAATAATCACGCTTGTATCCAGGATCTTGTACTCCACGTTGGACGGAGACCCGCCACTTTCCTTCTTGGACTTGTCCTTGCGCCCGATGGAAAAGACGGACATGATCTCGTCGCGCTTGCGGAATCCCACCTGAAAGCCGAGATAGCCGAGTAATGCGGAAACCATCAGCGGCAGCAAATCGCTGACTACCGGTATCGGGATGTTGCTGAGCTGGAGAAATAATAAAAAGGCAACGATAAGACCAATAATCAACCCCAAAGCTCCAAACATGACATCCACGATCGGCAATTTTAACAGCGTCTCTTCACCCCAGCGGACGATTCTCAATGTGTAATCGACAAACCAGTTGGCGAAGAAGAAGAACAGCACGGCTCCCAAAACAGCTCCGATGTAGCTTGTGTACTTGAAGTCACCAAAATTTAAAAGCGTGTTCAAGAGGTTAAAAAGATCAGGACCAAACTTGAAGCCCAAACCTCCTCCGACAAGTATAAAACAAATTTTCCCTAATCGGCGAACCATGCTTTCACCTCCTTGATATTAATATAGACAGAAGCTTTGCTGAAAAACCCTGCTTATCAAAAACATAATGCTAACGAATATGCTGCGAGACTTTCCCTCACTATAACAAAAGTTAAATTCTAGTGTCAAATAGCCAAAAATTTTAACATACATGGCAATTTAACGTCAATGGAGAACTTCCGTTTCCCTCGGTTTCAAATTGACAGCAGCCGGATTCCCTTCTTATAATGACAGTAATGCATTGAATAAAAATTCTGAAGATGGTAGCAGCCTAAAGCAGAGGTGAATCATATGGAAAAGCGAAACGTGGACGACTTTCAATCCCAAGTTTCGGAGCTGCTGATCAGACATCGCAGCGTTCTGGACGTTATGTCCAAAGTTCAAGAAAGCGCAGCCCGCATCAACCGTTCACTCACCAAAGCCATCACCGAATGCGGCTGTGTCGAAGTAGTGGCCAGAAAGCAAACCTACGATCCCCAAAAAAGCCTGCAGGATAACCAGACACTGCTGGACACACATTTTTCCGGCCCTTTGTGCGAGCATTGCCGTGACGTAGTTACCGCTGAACTGGGCAAAAATCTCTTTTATCTCACTGCGCTATGCAATATTACTGATATCCGGCTCGAAGATGTCATCCAAAAGGAATCGGAGCGGTTACATACCCTTGGTGTATTTAACCTTTCATAAAGCTCCCATTTGGTATTACGAATGAAACAACAAAAAAGTTGCGTGCTCACAGAAAAAACCCGCTTCCATAGAGCGGGTTTTTTGCGCGCGGTTATTCAAATGGCAGCGATTCGTTTTCTTCCTTCTTTTCTTTTCGCAATTTTTTCAGGAGTAGGTCAACGTTTTTTTTTATCCCGTAAAGTGCGTAAAATGCCAATGGCAAGAAGACAATTTTCGGGAACTGCTGCGGGTATTTGACCGCGAAAACGACTACGATCGCAACGATAATGGGTGTGATCCAATACGCTGCTTTGGGAATCCCCACTTTTTTGAAGTTGGGGTACTTGATGTTGGATACCATCAGAAAAGCGAGCAGCAGCATGCTGACCGCGAGCAACGCTACATTAAACACATGATGGTACAGCGCAAGCGTAGCCAACACCCCGCCTGCAGCCGTAATCGGCAACCCGATAAAATAGCCTGGCACACCTGCTTGTACGTTAAAACGGGCCAGTCGCAAAGCACCGCAGATCGGGAAAACGGCTGTCACGAAAATGCCGATCAAATTGAGATCTTGCAGGGCCACCACGTACATGATAAAAGCCGGGGCCACTCCAAATGTAATCACGTCGGAAAGAGAATCCAATTCTTTGCCAAATTCGCTCTGTGCATTCAGCATGCGAGCCACGCGTCCATCCAGACCATCCATCAACATACCAATAATTACCGTAATCGCAGCATACTCCACATATTGGTTGCCCTGAAAGGCGAGAATGATGGCTACGATACCCAAGAACAAATTGCTCACGGTTAGCATGTTCGGTAACGATTTAACGAACATAGACTACCTCCTGGTTTCCTGCGCAAAGGAGAAACGGGTATGGCAATTCTGCCAGCCCTTGCTTTGTAATCCTTTGGCAATATCAAAACAATAATGTCTCTATCCTATTCTAACTCAAATGTGTCTGTCAATGAACACCTGTTCTTGAATTCTCTTCAGTCCGTCTTTGATCGCCCGTGCGCGAACCTCTCCAATGCCGTCAACCTCGTCCAGTTCTTCGATCGTTGCCATCATGATTCGGGGCAAATTGTGAAAATGCTCAACGAGATTTGAGATGATCGAAATGGGAAGGCGAGGAATTTTGTGCAGGATCCGATACCCGCGGGGCGAGAGAGACTCTTCCAGCATGTTCGGGTTGGCCGAATAACCGAGAATCCGTAAAAAAGCCCCCATTTCGAGCACCTCTTCTGCTGAGAGCTTTTTCATCTCCTTCAAGACTTGCTCTGGCTGCACGGCAGGATTTTTGGCGTAATCGCGGATCAGCATGTGCGCTTCTTCTTCGATATTGCCGACCAATTCCTCCAGCTGCATGGTGACAAGCCGGCCTTCCGTCCCTAATTCGTATATATATTTGGTGATCTCTGCTTTAATGCGCAGCACCATTTCGATTCTCTGCAGCACAGAGGTTACCTCATGGAGCGTCACCAGCTCTTCGAACTCCAGCGCTCCGAGGTTGGTTAGGGTCTGATCGAGTACAGCCTTGTACTTTTCCAGCGTGGAAATCGCTTGGTTGGCCTTGGCCAGAATCACGCTGATCTCGTTCAGGACATAGCGGAATGGACCTTGGTACAAGGTAATGACGTTGCGACGCTGGGAAATGGCGATGACCAGGTAGTTTGTGTGCAGTGCTGTTCTTTGCGCCGTTCGATGACGGGTCCCTGTTTCACTCGAAGGGATCGCAGCGGGAGGAAACAACTGGGTATTGGCATACAAGATTTTTTTTGCATCCTCACTAACTATGATCGCCCCGTCCATCTTGGCCAATTCATATAAATGTGCCGGAGTGAAGTCGCAATTAATGGAAAACCCCCCGTCGACAATGTTCTTCATATCCGGACCGAATCCGACAACGATCAAACCGCCGGTTTTGGCCCGCAGCACGTTTTCCAATCCCTCTCGGAGCGGGGTTCCGGGAGCAACAAGACGAAGCACATCGCTGTAGACAGGTTCTCTTTTGTTTGTATCAAGCATACAGGTGCCCCTACCCCCTTAGCACTTCGCTTAATGCTTCCGAAATATTGCTTACACCGACTACCTCGATGTCCGATGGAACGTCAAGACCGCGGATATTTTTGGACGGGATGATCACCCGTTTGAATCCTAGCTTGTGCGCTTCGCGAATCCGCTGTTCAATCCGGGACACGCCGCGGACTTCACCCGTTAATCCCACTTCCCCGATCACGACATCATGGGGATTGGTCGCGTGATCGCGAAAGCTGCTGGCAATGCTGACAGCTATCGCCAAATCGACAGCGGGCTCATCCAAACGGACACCGCCAGCCACGTTGACATAGGCATCCTGATTTTGCAGCATGAGACCCATGCGCTTCTCAAGCACTGCCATGATCATGCCGACTCGCTGGTGATCCACGCCGGTAGCCATCCGACGCGGGGTCACAAAGCTGGTCGGTGCAACCAGCGCCTGAAGCTCTACCAGAACCGGCCTGGTTCCCTCCATGCTGGCCACTACAGTCGAGCCAGCGACGCCGACCGGACGTTCTGCCAAAAAGATTTCCGAAGGGTTTCCAACTTCCTCGAGCCCCTTTTCTTTCATCTCAAAGATGCCGATTTCATTCGTCGAGCCAAAGCGGTTTTTCACTGCTCGCAAAATGCGGAACGTATTATGCCGTTCCCCTTCAAAGTACAAGACCGCATCCACCATATGCTCCAGCATGCGGGGCCCGGCAATCGCGCCTTCCTTCGTCACGTGACCGACGATAAAAGTTGCGATTCCTTTTCCCTTGGCGATTCGCATCAGTTGAGAGGTTGTTTCCCTCACCTGTGCGACACTCCCCGCCGCTGATTGGACAGCGGGATGGAAGACAGTCTGAATCGAGTCGATGATCAGGACCTGGGGATCGACCTGGGCAATGTGCTGCTCAATAAGCTCCAAATCGTTTTCTGCAAGCACATACATCGGCGGCGTGCTCATTCCGAGCCGATCGGCACGCAATTTGATTTGCTTGGCGGACTCCTCGCCGGATACGTACAAGACCTTTATTCCCCCGTGTGCAAGCGCGAACGACGTTTGCAACAGCAAGGTAGACTTCCCGATCCCCGGGTCTCCGCCGACCAGAACCATTGAGCCGGGAACGAGCCCTCCGCCCAGAACCCGGTTTAATTCACCTATCGTTGTATCCATCCGCGGCTCTTCTTCGCCGGCCACCTCTGTCAGCGGAAGGGCTGCTGTTTGCCGCTGTCCGCCACGCAAACTCTCATGACGGGAGGCGGTCTTTACCGCAACCTCTTCCACCATCGTATTCCAATTGTTGCAGCCAGGACATTTCCCCATCCATTTGGGCGATTCATAGCCACATTCTTGACACGCGTATTTCGTTTTATACTTGGACATAGTTTGTACCTCGTTTTGGGATTCTCCTCTATACGATTATCATACATGATGAAAACAAAAAAAGAATACCTCCTGTATATTGAGGAGGTACCCTTTCTAAACGTTTGCCTAAACCTCTGGTTATGAGGTTGTTTTCTCCAGACGTTTTACTACAAGCTTTTCATCTTCAGCATCTATCGAAACAGTGTCGCCTTTGCTGATGCTGCCTTTCAAAAGTTCTTCGGACAATCTGTCTTCGATGTTGCGCTGGATAGCGCGGCGCAGCGGCCTTGCCCCGTAAGCGGGATCGAAGCCCTCCTTGGCCAGCACTTTCTTGGCAGCATCGGTAAGTTGGAAATCGATCTCCTGCTCTCTCAGACGCTTGCGAAGATCTTCGGTCATCAAGGAAACAATCTGCTCGATATGCTCCTGCTCCAGCGAGTGGAAGACGATGACTTCGTCAATCCGGTTCAGGAACTCGGGGCGGAAGCTTTTCTTCAGTTCTTCCATGACCTTGTCTTTCATGTCCTGGTATTTCTTCTCTGTTTCATTGCCGGCGGTGAAGCCGAGCGTTGTGTTTTTCTTGATCAGGTTGGCTCCGACGTTGGATGTCATAATCACAACCGTGTTGCGGAAATCAACGGTTCTGCCTTTGGAGTCGGTCAGGCGTCCATCGTCCAGCACCTGCAGGAGAATGTTGAAGACATCCGGATGCGCCTTTTCAATTTCGTCCAAAAGGATGACGGAATACGGTTTGCGGCGGACCTTCTCTGTCAGTTGACCGCCTTCATCGTAACCGACATATCCCGGAGGAGCTCCGACCAGACGCGCCGTGGAATGTTTCTCCATGTACTCCGACATGTCGACCCGAATCATCGCGTCCTCGTCGCCAAACAGCGTCTCGGCAACCGCCCGGGCCAATTCCGTTTTCCCTACCCCTGTAGGGCCAAGGAAGATGAAGGAGCCGATCGGACGTTTCGGGTCTTTCAAGCCGGCACGAGCACGGCGGACGGCGCGAGCAACCGATTTGACTGCCTCATCCTGCCCGATCACTCGATCATGCAGAATTTCTTCCATTTTCAAGAGGCGCTCTGTCTCTTCTTCTTTCAGCTTGACGACCGGGATTCCGGTCCAGTTGGCCACTACGTGGGCGATATCTTCAGGAGTGACCTCCATGTTCAGTTGGCCCTGACGCTCTTTCCAGTCCTTCTTCGTTTTTTCCAGTTCTTCGCGCAGCTTCTGCTCCTTGTCGCGCAGAGACGCTGCTTCTTCGAACTCCTGAGACTGGACAGCCGCGTCTTTTTCCTTGCGCACTTCTTCCAGACGCCCTTCCAGTTCCTTCAGATTAGGCGGAACAGTAAAGGATTGGAGACGTACTTTGGACGCCGCTTCGTCGATCAAGTCAATTGCTTTGTCCGGCAGGAAGCGGTCTGTAATGTAACGGTCAGACAGTTTTACCGCCTGTTCAATCGCTTCATCGGTAATTTTCACACGGTGATGCGCCTCATAGCGATCACGCAAGCCATGCAGGATTTTGATCGCGTCCTCTGTGTTCGGCTGATCGACCTGAATCGGCTGGAAACGGCGCTCGAGGGCTGCGTCCTTTTCAATATACTTGCGGTATTCATCCAGCGTGGTTGCGCCGACACACTGAAGCTCACCGCGTGCCAGAGCTGGCTTCAAAATGTTGGATGCATCAATCGCACCCTCTGCTCCGCCTGCACCGATCAAGGTGTGCAGCTCGTCGATAAAGAGGATGATATTTCCGGCCTGACGAATCTCATCCATGATTTTTTTCAGGCGGTCTTCAAATTCCCCACGATACTTGGTGCCGGCGACGACTGTCCCCATGTCCAGCGTCATCACGCGCTTGTCGCGAAGCGTTTCAGGGATTTCGTTGTTGATGATCTTTTGCGCAAGTCCTTCGGCAATTGCCGTCTTCCCGACACCAGGCTCCCCGATCAACACGGGGTTGTTCTTGGTGCGGCGGCTCAACACCTGGATCACTCGCTCAATCTCTTTTTGGCGTCCGATCACCGGATCAAGTCCGCCATCACGGGCGATTGCGGTCAAGTCTCTTGCCAGACTGTCCAGGGTCGGCGTATTGGCCGCAGGATTGCTGCCTGACGGCTGGTGGGAATTCATCATTTCCGAGCTTCCCAAAAGCTGCAGGACTTGTTGGCGGGCTTTGTTCAGGCTTACACCCAGATTGTTCATGATTCGTGCGGCAATGCCTTCTCCTTCACGAATCAACCCAAGCAGGATATGCTCGGTGCCCACATACGTGTGCCCCAGCTTTCGGGCTTCGTCCATGGAAAGCTCAATCACTTTTTTGGCACGGGGTGTGTAGTTTGGGGTATAGTTTCCGCCCGCTTGCTCAGTCCCGCGGCCAATCAAGGATTCTACTTCACTTTGAATTTTATCGAGACCAAGTCCGAGCGACTGCAACGCCTTGGCTGCAATCCCCTCTCCTTCACGAATGAGACCGAGCAGCACATGCTCTGTTCCGATATCCTTATGACCCAATCTAACGGCCTCTTCCAAGGCGAGTGCCAACACTTTTTGCGCGCGTTCGGTAAAACGTCCAAACATCATATCTTCTGCACCTCCAGTAACCATCTTTATATTCTATGCGTTGTTTCCTTATATTTTTGCGTATAACAGCGATGATGGACAGCGAAAATTCTTGTTTACTGTCGAGCAGACAGTTTCTCCCGAATCAGCCTTGCTCTGCGTTCGTCCCGCTGGTCGGGCGACAGCTTTTGACCTGCGTGATGCTGCAGGAAGCCCGGCTGAGTCGTCACGAGCAATTCATTTAAGACGAGATGGGAAATGTTTTTCACAATCCCCAGATCAATCCCCAATCTGACATCGGAAAGCCTTTGGGCTGCTTCCTTGGATTCAACCGTCCGGGCGTACTGAAGAATGCCGTACGACCGGAGAATCCGGTCCTCCAAAGTGATTCTGGAGTGTTCAACCAGGTACCGGCGAGCCACTCGCTCCTGCTCGATGATCTGCCTTGCCACACCGTACAGGTTGGAGAGGATATCCGACTCGGACATCCCGAGCGTCACCTGGTTGGAGAGCTGGAACAAGTTGCCCAGCGCTTCGCTGCCCTCTCCGTAGATGCCCCTCACGACCAATCCGACTTGATTGATCGCCTGCAATATCCGGTTGATCTGCTGTGTCATCACGAGAGCCGGCAAGTGAAGCATCACCGATGCCCGTATCCCTGTTCCCACATTGGTCGGGCAGCTCGTCAAAAAGCCTCTGTTTTCATCGAATGCGTAGTTTACATGTTTTTCAAAAATGTCGTCGATTTTTGTTCCCATATCCCACGCCTGCTGGAGTTGGAAGCCTGGCATCAGCACCTGGATGCGAATGTGGTCTTCTTCGTTTACCATGATGCTGATCGATTCGTCATTGCTTAACAGCACGGCTCCCTTTCGAGATTCTTCTGCCAAATGAGGGCTGATCAGGTGTTTCTCGACGAGGACGCGCTTTTCCAGCGGATTTACCTGTTCCATCTGGATGAGCTCGAGTGGTCCGAGCTTTTTCATCGCCTCGGTCTCGCTCACTTCTGTCACCTTGCGAACCACTTCCTCTGCCTGCGAGTCAGTAGCCAAAAGCGGGAAGGGATGCTGGCGAAGGTTCCGTGCGATCCGAAGCCTTGTACTGATGACGATGTCGGAATCAGGGCCCTCGCCCTTCATCCAGTTGCTCCAAGGGTTTTGCATAAACTGTTGTTGGGACATGTTCCTCACCTCCCCTGTTTACGATTGACCCAGCTTTTGTTCAAGTGCCTTGATGCGGTCGCGAATTTCCGCAGCTTTTTCAAACTCTTCGCTGGCGATATGCCGTTGAAGCGCTTGTTTCAGTTGCTCCATCTCCTTGCGCCGCTTCAGTTGGCCGCCGGTACGTTCCGGAACCTTGCCGATGTGCTGCGTATTCCCGTGAATCCGTCGGAAGAGCGGATCCAGGCGGTCACCCAAAAACGTGTAGCAGTCGCTGCAGCCAAAGCGGCCGCTCTTGCTGAATTGGGCGTATGTCAGTCCGCAGGTCTCGCAGCGCAGCGCTTTGTTTGCCGGAGTGTCCTGTGTTTTTTTCTGTGCCGGATCGAAATGGAGCAGGCCGGAAAGGAGATTATGGATGCTGAAGTTATGAAAACCGGGAAAGACGTCTCCTTTTTCCTGGGCACATTGCTCGCAAATATGGTATTCGGTTTTTTCACCGTTGACGATCTTGGTCAGATGAAGCGTAGCCTGTCGTTTGCCGCATTCTTCACAGTTCATCCTATCGTCCCTCCTGCCAATGCATTGGTTACCGCAATAAAATCGTGGCGATCATCTGCTTTAACATGGTAGCCCGTAAACGGTCTCTCAATTCAGCATCCACTAAAAGCACACTGCGCGAAGTAGCGATCTTCATGAGAGCCGCCTCCCGTTGACTGACCAACTTTTCCTCCAAAAGGCGGTCGATGATCGCATAACCGACACCTTGCGTGATGCTTTCGCCAATCAGCTCTTCAGTGAGCAGCTCCTGCAGTTTGGCTTTGCTGACAATCTGTACCTTTCGAATCCGGATGTAGCCTCCGCCGCCACGCTTGCTTTCGACGACGTATCCCTTTTCTACAGTAAATCGGGTATTGATGACGTAATTGATTTGAGAAGGCACACACTGAAAGATGTCGGCAAGCTCGCTACGCTGGATCTCGATAGAGCCGTCTGGACTTTCCGTTAAAATTCGCTTTAAATGCTGCTCTATGATGTCCGAGATGTTACGCATTAGTCGCCTCCTGTTCACAGTGTTTGCTCTTTAATTATTGACTTTGACTATCTTTGACTTTAATTATAATGCGTTTTTTTGGGGTTTGCAAGAGGGGGAGACACTTTCTAGTGTTGGCAAAATGGACGGAGTTGAAACCAAAACGAAAAGCCATCCCTCATGGAATGGCTGTAACGATTACGCTTTTTTATTGACCGGCAAGACGTCTATTTTTATGTGTGCTGCCGATCAGGTATGTGGGTCAAAAGATCGGTAAATCGTGTAATGATCACATCAGCACCATCGAGCTCGCCTGGCTTGGCGAATCCGAAGTCACACCCGATCGTTTTTAACCCGTTAGCCAGCCCCGCCTCCACATCGGAGTGCCGATCCCCGACCATGACCGCTTGTTTTACCTGATAATCCTGAAGCAGCTTGGCCACGAGGTCCTTTTTGGATCGGGTGCCAAAACGTCCAGCCGAGTAAAGATCAGTAAACAATGGTTTGATCCCGAAGTGCTCGCAAATCTCGTCGATATAGCGCTCCAACC
>NZ_CP144922.1:17500-167500 GCF_036700025.1 Brevibacillus borstelensis
CCATTTCATGCGCTTCATCGTTTCCAGCTTCTTTTTCCAGGAGCTGCGCCTCAAAACGTTCCCGTTGGTCAATGGGATCGTTCAGCTCGGTAAACGCATTCGCATGCTCCCTTGCGACAATAAACAGCTCAAAGCGATCGGTAAACCGTTCATCCTGCTCGTTTTTCTTGGCCAACGGCGAAATCTCTACCGGATGGCCGTATACGAAAGTAGGCTGGATGAGTGTCTCTTCGATTTTTTGTTCAAAGAACTCGTTTACCACGTGGCCGAAGGTATGGTGCGGTTCGACCTGCACACCATGCTCCTTCGCCAGAGCACGCGCTTCTTCATCGCTCATATGCTTCCAGAAATCGACCCCGACGTGTTCCTTGACCAGATCAACCATGTGTACACGGCGCCATTTCGGTGTCAGATCGACTTCATGTCCTTGATAGTGGACCTTGGTCGTTCCCAATACTTCCTGCGCGATATGGGCGATCAACTCTTCTGTCAATTTCATGATGTCTTCAAAGTCAGCATACGCCTGATACAGCTCGATCATCGTAAATTCCGGGTTGTGACGGGTAGAGATCCCTTCATTCCGGTATACGCGGCCGATCTCATACACTTTCTCCAACCCGCCGACAATCAGCCGCTTGAGGTGCAGCTCAATGGCAATGCGCATATACAACTGCATGTCCAACGCATTGTGATGGGTAATAAACGGACGAGCTGCTGCTCCCCCGGCGATCGCATGTAGCGTTGGCGTTTCCACTTCAAGGAAACCGAGGCTGTCCAGATAACGGCGCATCGAAGTCAGGATGCGGCTTCGTGTGATAAATGTATCGCGAACCTCGGGATTGACGATCAGATCGACGTAGCGCTTGCGGTAACGGGTCTCGATGTCCTTGAGACCGTGATATTTTTCAGGCAATGGACGAAGCGACTTCGTGAGGAACGTAAGCTCTTTCGCCTTTACGCTGAGCTCGCCCGTTTTTGTCTTGAAAACAACACCGCTCACGCCGATCAGGTCGCCAATGTCGCTGATGTTAAACACTTTAAAAGCTTCTTCGCCGACTGTGTCCAGCCTTACGTAGATCTGGATTTGGCCGGAGCGGTCCAAAAGCTGGGCAAAGTTGGCTTTCCCCATATCCCGTTTGGCCATCAGGCGTCCGGCAATGGAGACCGTCGGAGCTTCTTGTTCCAGCTCTTCCTTTGTCTTTTCGCCAAAGCGGCTGACAATATCGGCCGCGTGATCTTTCTGTTCAAACTTCTTCCCAAATGGGTCAAGGCCCCATTCTCGAAGCTGATTCATTTTGTCATGGCGCACTTGCAGCAACTCATGAAGACTTTCCTGTTGCTGTTCTTGCTGCTGTTGGTCTTGCTCGTTATTCATAGCCTCATTCACTCCTTACCATACCTTGGTGACGATTTGGGCGGCTGGATAAATAGCGATACGGCGTACCCTTTTATCAAGGTACGCCTTGTTTCAGCCGATTACAAGTTAATATCGAGAATTTCGTACTGGATAACGCCTGCCGGAACTTGCACGTCGACAATGGATCCTTTTGCTTTTCCGAGCAACGCCTGACCTACCGGAGATTCGTTGGAGATCTTGTTGTTCATCGGATCGGATTCAGCCGACCCCACGATGGTGTACATCACAATGTCCCCGAACTCCAGATCTTTCAGCTTCACTGTCGATCCTACGCTTACGACGCCGGTGTCCACGTCTTCGTTCGTAATGATGCGAGCGTTGCGCAGCATCTTTTCCAGGGTAAGAATACGCCCTTCGATGAATGCCTGCTCGTTCTTCGCCTCTTCGTACTCGGAGTTCTCGCTAATATCTCCATAGCTGATCGCTTCTTTAATCCGTGCTGCAACTTCCTTGCGTTTAACCGTTTTCAAATCTTCAAGCTCTTGTTCGAGTTTTGCCAAACCTTCTGGTGTGAGAATCACTTCTTTTTCCGACATGGTTCAATTCCCCCGTTTAAAATAATTCCTTTCGCACTGGGTAAAGTACAAAGGATTATATGTAGATGCTCTATACAATATACAGGCAGAACGTGAATGCCAAGCTGTCGACTCCAATTGTCATAGGGAAAGCTGCCAGAGTGAACTGGCAGCTTACGTCCCGATAATACGACGTATTATAGGATATGAAGGAACCCTTGTCAATGTTTAGGATACCGTTAGTAGCTCACTGCTTCTTCCTGGGGCAGAGCTGCTTCTTCATCCACATCGTCTGCATGGTTTTCGACCCATTCCACATACTCCGTCAGGACGCGGCGAAGCTCTTCTTCTGTCTCGACAGCGTTGATCAGGTTTTTCGTATGGGTAGAACCCTTTAAGCCTTTGAGGTACCAGGCGGCGTGTTTGCGCATTTCCAGCACGCCTACTCGCGGCCCTTTCAATGCGATCAGCCGCTCGGCATGCAGCATGCAAATCTCCATCTTTTCACGCGGAGTCGGCTCAGGCAGCAATTCTCCCCGGGTGAGATACTGGACGGTCCGGTACAACATCCACGGATTGCCCAAAGCTGCACGACCGATCATTACGCCATCGCAGCCGGTTGTATCCAGCATGCGGCGAGCGTCTTCCGGCGAAGCCACGTCACCGTTCCCGATGACCGGAATGGAGACCGCTTCCTTGACGCGGCGAATCCAATCCCAATCCGCTTTCCCCTTGTACATTTGAACACGGGTGCGTCCGTGAACGGCAACGGCCTTGGCCCCTGCACGTTCTATCGCCTGGGCGTTTTCAATCGCGTACATGTGCTCCTCGTCCCAGCCAAGCCGCATTTTGACGGTAACCGGCTTCTCTACGGCATCCACTACAGCGGAAACCACTTCGTAGATTTTGTTCGGGTCCAGCAGGAGCCTTGCACCGGCATCGCAGCTGACGATTTTCGGAACCGGGCACCCCATGTTGATATCAATGATATCGGCGTTTGTATATTGATCGACATGTTTCGCCGCCGCTACGAGCGTTTCCTTGTCGCCGCCAAAAATCTGCAGGCTTAGCGGTTTTTCGCGCTCATCGACAAACAGCATATCCATCGTCTTCTTGTTTCCGTGCACGATCGCTTTGTCGCTTACCATTTCAGCGCAAACGAGACCTGTGCCAAACTCCTTTGCAATCAAACGAAATGCAGGGTTGCATACCCCTGCCATCGGAGCAAGAACGACGTTGTTTTTCAACTCAATGTTTCCGATTTTCATTTATCATTCAACCTCCTTTTCCCGCAGTTCCGCAGGGAGTCATACACACACCACGGCCCGACGAGTGGATGGAGAGGCTAAGCCCCAAGAAAAAAGTTATTTATTATTTATAGCACATAATTCCTCATAATCAACCTGTAAAGTGCTGGCGATCTTCCGCAACACAGGCTCGGTCGGCATTCGCGTTCCTCTTTCCAGCGATCCGACAAAAGAGAGCGAGACGCCCATCTTTTCTGCCAGCGACTGCTGTGTCAAGCCTTTCAGTTTGCGGAATGACCGGATCCGGTTTCCCAGACGATTGTTCCCCATTTTTGTACCCCCTTGTCATCTTGCGGCAACAACCTGAGGAAATCGTCTAAAGGCCGGTTAAATACAGGCAGCAAGCCACCCTCCAAGACGTCGCGCAAAGGAACGAGCACGAAAGCCCGCTCTGTCATTGCAGGATGAGGGATGGTCAAATGCTCCTGATCCAGCGCTGTGTCTCCGTACAACAGCACATCGATGTCAATGGTCCGTGGCCCCCAACGAATCGTTCGCACACGTCCCAACTCCTGTTCGACTGCCAGTGCACTCTCCAGCAGCTTCTCCGGAGTCAGATCCGTTTCTACAGCAACAGCCATATTCAGAAACGCCTCCTGATCGACAAAGCCGACCGGAGCGGTTTCGTATACAGGTGAAATGCGGACGACCGAAATCCCTTCTCGTCCGTGCAGCTTTTCAACTGCTTGTCGCAAATTATCCGCCCGATCGCCCATGTTGGAGCCGAGCGCCAAGTACGCACGCACCGTCATTAGGCACTACCCTCTCTTTTGCGGCTCATCTCGATGGCAACGGAATCATAGTGGCCGTTGATCGGAGGATCAGGCTTTGTCACCCTGACTTTTACTTCTGAAAACGGAAACGCCTGCAGCAATCGATCCGCAATCCGCGCGGTCAATGCCTCCACCAGGTTGTAACGCTCTTTTTCTACTATTTGTTGCACACAATGAAATACATCGGCGTAATTCACGGTATCGTTTAGGTCGTCGCTTGCTCCTGCCCGGGACAAATCCATAGACAGTTCCAGATCGACATAAAATCGCTGCCCCAGCTTGGCCTCGGCTTCAAACACTCCATGATAACCGTAGAACGCCATTCCATTAAAATAAATTTTATCCAATTAGGCCGCCCCCTTTCAACATCGCGTCCATCATGGCGGTCACTCGCTTCATTTCCTTGACGTCGTGGACACGAACAATCTGGCAGCCCTTCGCTACGCCTAAAGCTACCGTGGCGGCAGTCCCTTCGAGGCGCTCCTCCACCGGCAGATCCAGGACGCGCCCAATCATCGATTTGCGCGATGTTCCCAGCAGGACCGGATAGCCAAGCGCCACCAGGTCATCCAATCGGCGCATCGCCTCGAGATTTTGCTCCAGCGATTTGGCAAAGCCGATGCCCGGATCGAGAATGATCATCTCGTCACGGACCCCCGCTTCCCTGGCAATCGCGACGGACTTACGCAAATCTCTGACCATATCGCTGAAAAAGTGGGTGTAGGCGGTATCCTCGCGGTTGTGCATGAGAATAATCGGCACCTCATGCTGGGCGGCCACTTCTGCGATTCTTCTGTCTTTTTTGGCTCCCCAGACGTCATTGATGATATGGGCGCCGGCACGAATCGCCTGTTCGGCTACCTCGGACTTGTACGTATCGACCGACAACGGAACGGAAAGCTCCTCGACCAACGCACGCACAACCGGAATCACCCTGTCCAGCTCCTCGGCCAGCTCTACGGGAGCCGATCCCGGACGGGTCGATTCTCCGCCGATATCAATGATGTCCGCGCCTGCTTCTACCAGGGCACGCGCCTGGGCTATCGCCCGCTCGATGTCCGTATAGCGGCCGCCATCGGAAAAGGAGTCAGGCGTGACATTTAAAATCCCCATGACGAGCGTCTTTTGTCCGAGCGGCAGCACATGGCTTTTGCAGTGAATGGCTTTTCTTTGCCGAAGCTGGCGACGCATCGCGAGCAGCTCCCGCACTTCCGCAGCCGCTACCCGCAGTCCGTCTGTCTGATCCGGGATGCGTTCGAGCAATGCCTGCCACTGTCCGTATGTACCCTTCATATATAGGTCGGTTAAATCGGGAAGAGCCGGATTGTCGTGCATGACAGCGTCTCCGCCGAGAAGCTGCATCTCTTTTCGCAGCAATGCCGCCTCTTCAAAAGCAAGCCTCTCGACATGAATCTGCAATGGCTCTCCCGCATCGGCAAAACGCTCCCTGTCGGCAGGCTTGACTCCTTGGCAGGCGAGCTCTTCTTCTACTTCCATGCGGTTTTGAGCGTGAATCACGAATGGATTATGAATCATGAGCCTTGCTTCCTTTCGCGTCTTGAATCTCTCGTTGACATGTTGTCTGATAGCATACCATAATTACCCACCACACGCTACAGACTCACGGTACGCCAGGTGCAGCGCCTGCGTATAGCTTCCATAAGCGGCAGGAAGTACCTTTCCATTCACCTCTGATACCGAAACGATCTCCTGGATGGAATTCGTCACAAACGCCTCGCTGGCACTCTCCAGCTCCTCCAGCCGATAAAAGCCCTCTTGCACAGGGATGTCCAGCTTTTGGGCCAGATTCAGCACGTGCCTCCTCGTGACCCCGTCCAGTATGCCCGTTTCGACTGCGGGCGTAAACATGCTGCCGTCTCGAATCCAGAAAAGATTGCTCACGATCCCTTCGGCCAGATAGCCGTCATGGGTCAAAAACAGGCCTTCGACGTCGGTTTGGTTCCCGACCTCCAGACGGGCCAGGGCATTGTTCAAGTAATTGTGCGACTTGAAGCGAACCGGGCCTTCCGCTGTCTGGCGGGGAATCGACAATACTTGCAGCCGCTTCGGACGAGGGGGCAGCGCGATCGGCGGAACGCTTTTTGCAAAAATAAACAGGGACGGACGAGCATATCCTTCCGTCACCAGTCCTACACCCTCGTTGCCTCCCGTTATGCTGATCCGCACGTATGCATCCGCAAGGCCGTTCGCTTTGGCTGTTTGCAGGATGGCCGCCTCCAGCTCTGCGGAGCTCCAGGCATTCCTTATGTGCAACGCCAAAAGCCCGGCGGATAACCGGGCGAAGTGTTGATCCCACAGAAACAGCCGTTCCTGATAGACACGCACAGTCTCAAACAAGCCGATCCCGTACAAAAATCCATGGTCCAAAACAGACACCGCCGCCTGCTCGGCAGGGACGATCTGTCCATTCACATACACGTACATGGCATTCTCTCCCGCTATCCTTCTTGGAGAGCATCATACCATATTTCTCAGCCGATCTGCGCGGTCTCCTCCAGCCGTTTGCGGTGGATGAAACGGGAGATGGTGATCGACATTTCGTACAGAGCGATCAAAGGGACGATCACCAGCACATCGGAGACCAGATCAGGCGGTGTAATCGTGATGGAAATGACCGAAAGGAGAAAATACGCCGGCTTTCGCAGCTTGGCCAGCCGGTGCGGATTGAGAATGCCCAGATGGCTGAGAAACAGCACGATTACAGGCAGCTCGAACAAAAGTCCAAACGGAACGCAAATATTGAGCATGAATGTAAAGTAGTCATTCGCCGTGATGACGAGATCGAAATTGCCGTTGGACAATCCGAGCACAAATTGATACATCAAGGGAAACAATACGAAGTAGGCAAAGCCGAGCCCGATCAAAAACAGGAAAAAGAGCGCCGGTATATACAGCATGGCTACTTTGCGCTCCTGCTCGGTCAGTGCCGGCACGACAAAACGCCAGGCTTGATAAGCGATGATCGGGATGGTGATGGCAATCGCTCCGACTGCGGAAAGCTTGATGTAGATCGACAAAATGTCGTTGGGACCGAGAATCGCCAGCTTTTCCTCCGAACGGCTCGCCAAAAAATGATAGATGTGATCTACGAACAAAAAGCACGTCACGAGACTGATGACAAAGGAAGCCAGAACGATGATCAGTCGGCGGCGCAGATCGGTCAGGTGTTCGAGAAACGGCATGGCTCGCCCCATGGCTCACTCCTCCTCCTCGTGAAAAAGTACACAAAGCCCGGTAAAAATGGCACAATGCGGCTTAAAACGACCGGGTTTTCTCAATATATCCTGCCGGGCAGCGGCAAAGGGCAGTGCGCGCGCGGCACACCACCCTTCTCCCTGCAGATGGTTTAGTTAACTCGATTCAAGGATTCTTCACCGTTTTTGCCGGCAAGGACGACTGCCTTGTCAGGCGTATCCTTGTCCTTCTGCTTTTTCTCGTCGTCCTCGTCCTTGGTCAGATCTTTGGCAGCCGACTTGAATTCGGTCAGGGTGCGCCCAAAGGCTCTCCCGATCTCAGGAAGCTTGCTCGGACCGAAGATGACGAGGGCAATGATCAAAATGAGGATAAGCCCGGGAATACCGATGCTGGACAACATAGCTGGCTACACTCCCTTTTTTAGAAGCCGGTAACAGCGATAACACCCGGCATGGCGACAGCATTGCCGCCTTTTGGCCAGTGGCTGGTCGGCTGATCGTAGGATTTCAGGTTTTCACCAGGATGCTGGACAGACAAAAACAGAGTCGTTTCATCCGGAGTAAACCACGGTCCGGTCATTTCCGCTCCTACTGGCGCAGAAGCAAATTGTGCCACTTCTCCTTTGTTTGCCCCGGTTGTCGGGATAAAGAAGATGCCGTTGTTGCCAAACGATTTGTAAATGCCGCTGTTCATGGACGAGGAAGAAATGTCCGTCACAACCCACAGGTTGCCTGCGCTGTCGAACGCCATGTTGTCTGGAGCAGCAAATCCGCTTTGCGGTCCGCCGGCGGCAAAGATTTCAAAGGTGAAGTCCAGACCGGCATGGTTGCCGTCTTTTTCAAACAGGCGGACAATCTGGCCGTAGAAATTTCCGTGCTTGGAGTTGTTCGTCATGGCGATAAAGACACTGCCGTCGATTGGATGCACTTCTACGTCCTCCGGGCGATCCATCGGAGTCGCTCCCACTGCTTTTGCAGCTTCGCGGCAATTCACGAGCACATCCGCCTGAGAGGCAAACAACGCTTTGCCGTCACTGTCGGTCGCTTTTTGCAGCGCTTCGTTGGAGGCGAAATCAAGTGCGATCCACTTTCCTTTGCCGAAGTTGGCTACATACAACGTGCCTTCCTCCAGCAGCTTGGAGTTTTGTTTGCCGGCGCTTGGATTGAACTTTCCTTTGGAAACGTACTTGTAGACGTACTGGTCGTTGGCGTCATCGCCCATGTACACGACAAGCTGTCCGGTAGGAGCGATGACCATCGCTGTATTTTCATGAGAGAACCGTCCCAGGGCCGTGTGCTTCTTCGGTGTCGATGCGGGATCAAAAGGATCGACCTCGACAACCCAGCCATAGTGGCGATTATCCTTCAGTCTGCAATCGTCGACGACATCCTGGAAGTTTTCTTCGCAGGACAATATCGTGTTCCACAAGGTCACTCCGCCGGAGCAGTTGGCGAAGGTACCGATTACTTCTTTGGCAAGGGAAGCGGCGGGGCCCGTCAATTCATGCTTGGTCAGCCCGCTCACACGGCGGCCGTATTTGGAGTCTGGAACCAGCTTCCATCTGCCGCCCTCGCGTTTTACCTCCACGACCGAGCCGCCCAGTGCGTACAGATACTTCTGGACTTGCTCTGCGGTGCGCTTGTTTTGCTTCGGATCGGCATTCAGCACATCGTAGCCGGTAACGTAGTACTCCAGCTCGCCCAAGTATTCATGATTGACCCAGAGGAGGCCGTGATCGGCGCTGCCGTCGATCGGCAGGAAGCAGGTGAAATCAGCATTGAACCCGAATGTATCCCCGTTCTGATTGATCCTGTCTCCGTAGACTGCGATCACATCATACTTGTACCCGCTAGGCAGCACAACATCGTCCTTGGTGGATGGCTCAATCGGCTTGAATTTCGGATTGAACTTGTGCTTCTTGTCTTCCAGCCCAAACAGATGATCAGCCGTTTTCCCGGAGATCGATTGCCCTGCAGCCAATGCAGGAATGCCTGTAGCCAGAGAGGCAAGGGCTGCCGTACCTGCACCCAGATAGGTCAAAAATTGTCGACGGTTCACGTCCATTCGCGTTCGCTCCTTTGTCTCTTTACTCACCTCCCGATTGTACAAGCCGTTCGTCTAGTTACTGTGAAAGCATGATTAAGAATGCGTAAAACTGTTTGTATGTTCTGTAAAGAAACAAAAAAGACCGCTCGCAATTTACGAGCAGTCTTGGACTATCGTGTTGTTGTACTCTATTTCACAGGTTCCTTTGCGTATGCTGTCAGGAAGTTTTGCAGCAGCTTCTTGCCGTGTTGGGTAATGATCGACTCCGGGTGGAATTGCACGCCCTCGATCGGATATTCGCGATGGCGCAGGGCCATGATTTCCCCTTCTGCCGTTCTCGCGGTCACTTCAAGCTCGGGAGGCAGCGTCGCTTCCTCCACGATCAGCGAATGGTATCGCGCAGCAGTAAACGGCGACGGAATGCCGGCAAAGATCGTCTTGCCGTCGTGGAACACCTCTGACGTCTTGCCGTGCATCAGACGTTCCGCGCGAAGCACCTTGCCTCCGAACACCTGACCAATCGACTGATGGCCCAGGCATACGCCCAGGATCGGAATTTTCCCGGCGAAATGGCGAATCGCCTCCATGCTGATGCCCGCTTCGTTGGGCGTGCAAGGCCCGGGGGAAATCATCAAATAGTCGGGGGCCAGTTGTTCGATTTCTTCCAGCGTGATTTTGTCATTGCGGCGGACCTGCAGCTCCTGCCCCAGCTCGCCTACATATTGCACCAGGTTGTACGTAAAGGAATCGTAATTGTCAATCATCAGAATCATACGCTCTTCTCCTCTCGACTCTTCTTTCTGTTCTCGCTCAACTCCAAAGCCTTCCACAACGCTTCCGCCTTTTTCAGCGACTCGAGATACTCCGCCTGCGGCTTGGAATCAATGACGATCCCTGCACCTGCCTGTACATGCGCCATACCGTCCTTGACGACCATCGTACGGATCGCGATGTTGGTCTCCACGTCACCGTGAAAGCCAAACCAGCCGATGGAACCGGTGTAGACGCCGCGTTTGACGGGCTCCAGCTCCTCGATGATTTCCATCGTCCTGACTTTGGGCGCTCCTGTGATTGTCCCGCCCGGAAAAGCGGCTGCCACAGCGTCAAAGGCATCCTTGTCCTCCGCCAGCTCCCCTTCCACGTGAGAGACGATATGCATGACATGCGAGTATTTTTCCACGACCATGAACTCGCTGACGTGCACGCTGCCATAGCGGCTGACCCGCCCGAGATCGTTTCGCTCCAGGTCGACCAGCATGACGTGCTCGGCCCTCTCCTTCTCGTTTTCGACCAGCTCTTGCACGAGCGCGTTGTCCTCTGCCTCATTTTTCCCGCGGGGTCTTGTCCCGGCGATCGGGCGCGTGCTGACCTTTCCGCCCTTCGCCTTGATGAGCAGCTCCGGCGAGGCGCTGACCAGCTGAAATTCGGGAAAATGGAGGTAGCCCATGTAAGGGGACGGGTTCAGCTTGCGAAGGACATCGTACACTTCCGGGGCCGACACTTGCATCGGCTTGCTCTGGCGTACAGAGAGGTTCACCTGAAAGACGTCGCCAGCCGAAATGTAGGACTGGACCCGGCGTACCGCTTCCTCAAACTGCTCCTGGGCAAACGATACCTGCACAGGTTCCTTGGACTCCAGAGGGCGTTTTCGCAAGGCATCCCAATCGCTGCCGTCCTCGCCTTTTTCCGCCAAGGCAACGCGATCCAGCTCCTCGGCCATCCGTTCCAGCCGAATCCGCGCAGCGTGGTACGAATCTTCCGTCAATGAACCGGAGGGCAAATGCGTCAGACAAAAGCATTCACGTGTCGCATGATCAAAGACAAAAACGTCTTGCATTATCATAACATACAGATCGGGCAGCTGTAAGTCGTCCAGGGCAATCTGCGGCAGGCCCGGTTCAAAAAAGCGGTTCATCTCGTAGCTGAGGTAGCCGACTGCTCCTCCGTAAAAGTCGGGAAAGTCCGGGATGGCCGGTGTCCGGTAGCGGGCCAAAAAGCGCCGCAGCGCATCCAACGGATTTTCTCCCTCGAGAGCCTCAGTCCGCTCGTCCGCATAAGCAACCACCGTATGGTTGTTCCTGCTGCTGACTGTTGCGATCGGCTGACAGGCGAGATAGGTGTAGCGTCCTGCACGGCCGCTTTCCAGGAGTACAGCCCCCTCCAAGGATGGCTGCAGAGCTTGCAGAAGGTCCCAGGGGTCCAGGCTGTCCGGCCATGCCACACGCTTTGCTAACGGGACGTAAGGATAAGAAGCTGCATATTGGGTCAGATCGGAAAAGGAAGGCACGATCACAAGGTTCACACTCCGGTATGCATACTAAAAACATCTAGCACTAGCATATCATAACCGCTGCCCTTGTCCTTAGCTGTTTGTTGCCAACGTCCTTAGCTGTTTGTTGTTGCCAATGTCCTTGGCTCCTGTTTGTTGCCAAACGGCTTGCTTCTAGGCTGCGGTTGCCGTCGTCACTTTGCACGGGAAAGCCCGCCCCACTGTTTCCAAACAGAGCCTTTTCGGTACATAAAAAAGACGCCGGCCGAAGCCGACGTTCTGTTTGCCATTTTGTGATGTCCTTATTCTTCGAATTGATACAGCGGAGTGGAGAGGTAGCGTTCTCCGTTGCTCGGAATGACGACTACTACCTTTTTCCCCTTGCCCAGCCTTTGGGCCACCTTGAACGCAGCATAAATGGCCGCCCCCGAAGAAATACCGCCGAGAATTCCTTCGTTGCGGGCTACATTGCGGGCCGTTTCAAAGGCTTCTTCGTTTTCGACCTTGATAATCTCGTCGTAAATCTCGGTATCCAGCGTATCGGGGACAAAACCGGCACCGATTCCTTGAATCTTGTGAGGACCTGGCTTGCCTCCAGAGAGAACAGGGGAAGCTGCCGGCTCGACTGCGATGATCTGCACGCCCGGAAAATTCTCGCGCAGCACTTGACCTACGC
This sequence comes from Brevibacillus borstelensis, assembly GCF_036700025.1. Classification (NCBI taxonomy): domain Bacteria; kingdom Bacillati; phylum Bacillota; class Bacilli; order Caryophanales; family Paenibacillaceae; genus Brevibacillus; species Brevibacillus borstelensis. The sequence goes on from NZ_CP144922.1 coordinate 29,720, forward strand.
CCGTAATCGTACCACCGGTCCCGACACCGGAGATAAATGCGTCGATGCCGCCAATCTCTTTGCCCTGCTCCAGCAGCTCTTGTCCCGTCGTCTCACGGTGAACCTTTGGATTGGCCGGATTTTTAAACTGCTGCGGAATAAAATAGGAAGGGTTCTCCTTAACCAGCTCCTCCGCTTTTCGGATCGCTCCGCCCATTCCTTCTGCGCCAGGCGTCAGTACCAGCTCAGCTCCATACGCCCGGAGCAGATTGCGCCGTTCCATACTCATCGTCTCAGGCATGACCAAAATAGCCCGATACCCTTTGGCAGCTGCTACCATTGCCAGGCCGATACCGGTATTTCCGCTCGTAGGTTCAATGATGGTATCGCCCGGTTTCAGTTTCCCCTCTGCCTCGGCTGCCTCAATCATGGCCAGTGCAATCCTGTCTTTGACACTGCTGCCCGGATTGAAGAACTCCAGCTTCAGGTAAATGTCTGCCATGTCTTCGCTGACAACCCGGTTCAGCTTTACCAGAGGTGTATAACCGATCAAATCCGTAATCGAATTGGCAACACGCATGTCTCCGTCCCCCTTTTAATAACCGAGTAAATTGGTAGGTTTTATTGGTTAATTATATCAATGAAAGCCCATCAGGTCAATTGGGCATTTGCCCATTCTTCACCCCGACGGATTGGCGCAATCGCTCCAGTACGGCATCGAGGGATTCAACCTGTGCCAATGCCATTTCCCTGCGAATGTCTTCCTTCGCCTGCTCGAATGTAATCTGCTCCGCTTCTTTCCGGTCCGAAAGCCGATAAATGTAGTATTTCCCGCCGCTCTCCACCGGAGGGCTGTTTTTCTCCAGCTCCAGAGAAGAGAGAATGGTTTTGGCCTCGTCGGTGAGGCTGCTGTCTGTAAGCGAGACCCAGCCCGCATCCCCGCCGTTTGGCGCCGTGAGCGGATCGATGGAGCGTTCCTTGGCGAGCGTGGCAAAATTGGCCCCGTTTTTCAATTTCCATTTCTTTGCTGATTCGTTTGGGATCAATCGTGATTCCCAGCCGCTTCGCCTCCTGAAAGACGGCCTCCCGATTGATCATATCAGCAAGCACCTGCTGGCCGTGCTTTTCCTTCAACATCTCGATCCAGTCGGCCTCGCTGATCGTCCGATCTCCCACCACGGCTGCCGTATGCAGCTTGGCAGCGGACTGGTACCATGACCAGCTCACTGCCAAAAGCAGCAGCACCAGGGCAGCAATCAATCCCCACAGCGTCTTTGTATTGTTCACGCCATCTCCTCCCTTGCTTTTCCAAACGATTCAAAAACAGAGCTGAGACTTGTACCGCCGCAAAACGGATACGGCGGAGCGCAAGCAGGACAAAGTTAGCAGGACAAAGAGGACGGACCGCAAACGCACGAAGTCACCAACCCCTGTACCTCGGGACCGACTGCTTCTCTATCCCGGAGTGCCAGAAATGAGGCTGCCATTTACATGTTCCTGCGAATTTCCTCCAATTCCGGCTTCTCGAATAGGTATCGCTCGTTGCAGAAATGGCAGTGAGCCTCTGCTTCGCCCTGTTCGGAAATGATGCTGTCCATCTCATCTTTTCCGAGGCTGATCAACGCGCTTTTTACCTTTTCGTGAGAGCAGGAGCACGTAAAGTGAATTTCGGTACGGCTGAGAATTTTCGGCTCATCCAACACTTTTGCCAGAATTTCTTCAGGTGACAGCTGATCCGCGATCATCCGGGAGATTTGCGGGATTTGGCCCAAGCGCTCTTCGATTTGCGCGATCACATCATCTGGCGTGTTCGGCAGCAGTTGAAGAATAAAGCCGCCCGCAGCCAGTACGGAGCGGTCTTGCGGATTGACCAGCACCCCTACGCCGACCGCGGAAGGCGTCTGTTCCGAGCTCGCAAAATAGTAGGTGAAATCTTCGCCAATCTCGCCGGATACGATCGGAGAGCTGCCGCGGTATGGTTCTTTCATGCCCAGATCCTTCGCCACATTGAGAAAACCATCTGTTCCTACCGCGCGGGCTACGTCGAGCTTCCCTTTCTCGTTCAGCTCAAAGTGCACGTGGGGATTCGTCACATAGGCAATTCCTTCCCCGTGGGCATTGGCCTCTGCCACGATCTGCCCGATCGGACCTCCGCCTTTGATTTTTACAGAAATTCGCTCCTCGCCTTTCAGCATCGCCCCCATCATCAGCGTTGCGGTCAAGGTCCTGCCTGCAGCAGCAGCTGCCGTATTCCACATGTCGTGGCGTCTGCGCATTTCCTCGACGGCATTTGTCGTCCGGGCAGCAAAAGCGCGGACATGTCCGTTAAATCCGGTTGCTCTTATCAAATAATCGCTCATAAAGCGATCCTCCTTCTCATAGATGAAATGAAGAGTATGTTCCTACCAGTTTACCACAAGAAGGGCCGGACTTCTCAAGCGAGCCCTGCTTGTAAGTGTACCCCTTTTACCAACACGCAAAAAAACCCCCTTCTTCCAGACAAGGGGGTGAATATGCAAAGTGTGTTTTTTAAGTAAGCTCGTCAGGTCAAATAATCCTTCAGGACGCGAGAGCCTTTTTGCTTGCGCAGACGATCAATCGTCGTCGCTTCGATCTGGCGAATCCGCTCGCGGGTGAGGCCAAACATCTTCCCGACCTCTTCCAAGGTGTACACCTGATCGTTGTAGAGTCCGTAGCGCATGGCGATAATCTCCTGTGCGCGCGGGCTGAGCCTTTCCAGCGCGGCATGCATCTGGGAGCGAAGATCGACCTTTTCAATCCAGTCGTCCAGCGACGTCTCCGGGTCGTCGACAATTTCCGCATAGCTGAGGTATTCATCCTCATGCTCTGCCCATAAGCTGTCGGAATCCGGCTCGTCATCAATCGACTCCATTTTCAGCATCAACGCAAACTCAATCGCCTCCACTTTTTCCAGAGGCAGCTCCAACAAGGCGGCAATCTCCTGTCGGTCCGGCGTACGGCTGAGCAGATGGGCCAACTGAAGCACCTGTTTTTGGTACTGCCGAATTTGCTCATGCATGTGCACAGGAATCCGAATCAATGCACCCTTGTCATTGATCGCCCGGGTAATCGCCTGAGAGATCCACCAGTGCGAATAATGGTAAAGGCGAACACCGCGTTCCACGTCAAATTTGTCAATGGCAGTAAACAGACCAATCGTTCCTTCCTGTATCAAATCCAGGAAGGGCATTCCCTTTCGAAGATGGCGCAAAGCCGTGCTGACTACGTACCGAAGATAGGCACGAACGAGTGTCTCACGAGCAGCCAGGTCTCCGTCACGCTGATAGCGAATCAGGCAGTCCAACTCTTCTTCTTTGTCCAGCATGGGTGTTGCAGCGACGCCTTCCAGAAACAGCAGAGCCGACGTGTCTGACCGCAAGGAGCGCGGCACGGCGATACCCAACTGAGCTTCAACTTCCCGCCAGCGACGGGGAGTGGACTGGAAAGTAGATGTACTCACAGTCATATGCAACCCTCACTTCTCTGAGAGAATATTCAAAAAGCAAAGCGTGGTCAGCCTTTTGAACAAACTCTTTTGAATGAATTTCCACGATGAGGTTCAGCCTGTTGAATGCTTGCAAAAAAGATCATGCTGTTACACGATGGTACTGTAAACGTATTTCGACAAAAAGCAGATCATTCCTGCCTGTTTACAGAATATTAACGGAAATGTAAGCAAATTATTGCTGGTAGCGCTTCCATTATCAGGCGTTGGCTCATCTGTGTTTGTTCCATCAAAATAGCTTCTGCTCAAGAGATTGAGAGGGGCAGAACAATCCGTCGAATCATGACGAAACCTGTAGAAACAGAGTGGATCTCCACTGTTTATAGAGTGAGGCTACTGGGCCCTCCCTCCTGGGCCATACCGGATACCATTTTGATGAAATGTTCGGCGGTTTTCCCCAGATAGGCATCCTTGTTCCAGATAATCCCGTAGCTCGCTGCCAAATCGGTCTCCTTTATTTCGTACGCATGAATATGATTTCTCTGCAAGTACTCAAACACGCTTTTGGGGACGATCGAGCTTCCGAAGCCCGCTTCAACCAGTTCTCCCAGCAACAGAATATCTGAGCATTCACAGCGTACATTCGGAGTGATATTCTGTTTCGCAAATTGCTCCATAATATAATGAAAGAGACCGGAGCCGGAGGTGCTCGGCAAAATAAGCGGCTGAGCCCTGATGGCCTCCAGCGTGACCGGTTCGCTCATGTAAACGGCTTTCTTCACTAGAGGTAATATAATAGAACGTATCTGTTTGATAATGCAGGACAGAAAAATCAGAAAGATCGATCGGAAAACGAATAAACGCAAGATCGATCACTCTGTCTCGCAACAACTGGCATAGATGCGTAGTCTCATTTTGCTGAATTTTGTAGGTGACATATGGATAGGCTCTCTGAAAGTCCATCAGAAGCCCTGGCAGTTCCGGCACGGACAATGTATTTACCCCGATGCGCAGCCTTCCTCTTACACCCATTCCCGCTTCCTTCACTTTTACAGCAGATTCCTCCATCTGCCTGACGATCTGCAAGGCATGCCGGTATAGTTCCGCACCCGCTTCAGTCAGCTCCATCCTCCTTCCCTTGCGAATCAATAAGGGGACCCCGAGCTCCTCTTCCATTTGCGCGAGCTGTTGGCTGAGCGGGGGCTGGGACATATGAAGCCGCTTCGCTGCAGCAGTCAGATTCTCTTCCTCCGCAATGGCAATAAAGTAACGCAGCTGCCTGACATCCATGTTACGTTTCTCCTTTTACCCATCACTTCTATTCTCTCTCCTTACCATATCATATTGGGGCTTGCTTACAGGTGCTTCGTTCGATCGCTCAGAGTTGTTTATTTTGATCCTCAGTCTTGTTTATTGGCTCCCATGGGCTTGTTTATTTAACCTCGGTCTTGGTTATCCGCTCCTACAGACTGTTTATAATCCTCGGTCTTGGTTATTCGCTCCTACAGACTGTTTATAATCCTCGCTCTTGGTTATTCGCTCCTACAGACTGTCTATTTCGGTCCCTTCAGTCCGGGCTGTAAAAAAAGAAAAGCCGCTTACGAGCGGCCTGCTTCTTGTTTGACTTCGATTTTGGCAAGCAATTTGTCCCAGTCGACCAGCTTTTCCATCAGGATGGATAAAAACACGCCCATGATCAGACCATTGGAGATGACGGGCTGAAGCAAAACAGGCAGGCTGCCGAAAAAGGCTGGCTGAACATTCATGATACTGACGCCAATCAACACCGGAGCGGCAATCCGAAAGATCGTCTCCGACGTAAAGATCGTACCTTTGATGGTATGCAGCGCTGTCCCGAACAATTGAAGGTAAGCAACCAATAAGACCGCATTGCCCACGGTCAGAGGCATCGTTCCGAGAAAAGCGCTGAGTGGCGGGATAACCCCGAGAAACGCAAACATGATTCCGCTAATAATGAACGGCTTTCGGTTCAGCAGCTGGGTGCTTTGCAGAAATCCGATGGAAGACGTAAAAGGAGTATACGGCACCAAGCCAAAAATAGCCGAAATCAAAGCAAAAATGCCCGTAACGAGAGTAGATCGCCTGTATTGACGATTGTCCGCCTGCTCCTTGTAAATGTCGGCAGCAGCTTGTATGGAAACAAACGTATTGGTCAGATTCAGCAGTCCCGCAAAAAATGAGACAGCAATGATTCCGTACTCCAGATTGGGAAAGCCGAAGGGGAACATGCGGAAAGTAACGTCCGCATTGCTCGGAGTCGGAAGATCGGACGGAAACAGCATCCGATAGAGAGCCCAACCGACAACCATGCCGATGAGTATCGAAAAATTGCCCAATCCTTTTTTGCCTTTGATCTTCAAGACACTCACGAAAACGACGACCCCGATGGAGAACAGCGCGACTGGAATGTCCACGGTGCCCTGCGCGGTTGTGATAAACATTCCTTTGAAAAAAATAAAAATGAGCTGAAAGGTCAACAGGAAGAGATAGACACTCATCACCATGGGTGTAATGATTTTTTGTACGAGCGGAAGGAGGTTGAATACAGCCAGCAGGATGATCGTGGCACCTGCCAGCAAAATCCCCGTCGCGATTCCTCCCCCGACCGCATGTATATCCATTCCAAGCGCCGATGCGGACAGACCCATATTGAGGATGAGTCCCCACATCAGGCCGGAATGGCTCTCCAGGATCGGATAGCGATGTCCGATCCACCCTTGCAGAATGCAGGCGATGCCGGTGAATAAAAAAGAGCACCGGATCGTCGCCTCAATCGCTTCCGCAGAAAGCTGAAACGCCGCTCCGACCGTTATGGGCACGACAACTGTGTTGGCAAAAATAAAAAAAAGCCACTGCACCGAGGACAAAAGGGTTACGGCAGCTTCTTTCTTTTTAACGAGCATGAACACCGCCTCCGCAATCAGCCATACATCATGACAGCGATACTATGACGTTATGCTAACACAGGGGCTCCGTTCTCAGAAGTATTGATTTCCTTGTTATGGTATATGGAAAGGATATAGATTCGTAGCGGGACAAAGACGGGATCTTGGGCTGGGACCCTGGCTAGGTACTCTGTGACTGGGTGCTTCGTGCTGGGTGCTTCGTGCTGGATGCTTCGTTGCTGGATACTTCGTGACTAGGTACTTCGTGACTGAGTATTTCGTAGCTGGGTACTTCGTGGTTGGAAGCATTTGTAGCTGGGTACTTCGTGGCTGGGTCTTCGTGCTGAATACCTTGTGAAGGGGGACCTCAGACTGGGGATTTTGGTGTTGGGTACTTCGTAGTTGGATTGGTCAGATAAAAACCTCGGATGAAAAAACAAAGCGACCGCATTTGTTTTGCAGTCGCTAAAATGGAGCCAGCTCTATATGATTTGGATCAGGAAATGCTCTCTCTCGCCAACTCTTTTTTCACCATTTGACCTCCTCTACGCTGACCACCGGAAAAGCATGTGCTGGCAGCACGGGAACAAAAGGGCGTTCATTCACATAGGCAACGACGATATGAGAGGGGCCTACCATCGTTTTTGGGGCCAGCCGGAGCTCTTCTCCTTTTTCCGTCATTACCGTGATTTGCAGGAGTCCTCCCGCTGGCCTTCTGGCTCCTGTAACAACCCTGTCGAGCGAGAAGTCCGATCCATTGAAACGGAGAAATAGCTGGTGGTCGTTTCGCCATGATACAAAATCGATGTAATGCCGTACAAATGACAATGAATCCGTCGTAACGCTGTGCCCGGACGGAAGATACTTGTTGCCTTCCCGACGATATCCGCCGTTTTCCAGCATGCGCCTGTCGAACCGATCTAACGCTTCTTTTTCTAGTAAGTCAATGACGCCTTCGGTCTTCAAAACCGGATTTATCGCAAAAGTGGCGTGATGATTGGACAGTTCCAACAACATTTTGACTTCCGTTTTTTTCTGCATCGCCAGATCGGCATCGACCACAAATACACCTATTAATAGAAAGAACAGCAGCGCCGAAATGGACAATATATTTATTCCCGTACAAATCCCCTCCGGAATCGTATGCAAAATACGCCGCAGATCTAGCATCACCAAACAATCTATTGGTCGATGTTTCATTCAGTGAAACGATCAGCGACCACGATCAAACGCCGTAAAGCTCTGAAGTGTACAGAGTGACTACAAATCATAGTCCATCATGTTCACCGTCCCATGCCGCACAACTCTCATCGTTTTCTCGACGGGAAGCCAAGATACAAAGAGAGGAAACGGAAGCTCTGCCTGAAGGACAAATTCGTCTTCGTGGCTCCACAGAACAGGGTCTGCTGCCCGACTCCGCTGAATGTGGATGATCAATTCCTCTTCTGAAAGGGTTAACGATTTTTCTGCGAGTTCCTGTGACATAAAGGCACGGACTTTCCCCAATACCTCCGCATCCCCTCGGCCTCCGTGATTACTGATGTATTTTGTTGCGGCGGCGCTTACCTCCAGTAATTCGTTATGCGTTTGAACCACTGTGTGGACCTGCAAAATGCCCATCGGAACCAATAGCAGCACCATCACCTGCAAAAATACTGTGATGACTTGTCCCATCACTCGGTACCGAACCTTGTCACATTATGCAGAAGCTTTTCGAAAAACTGCATACTCACAGCCAACAGATTATCGGGACCTGTCATTAATACGTGGACGGTCAGCGGCAGTACCAGTACCATCAGTCCCAGGATTGCAAGGATTTTGTTCATAGTTACCACCCCGGGTCAAAATACTCGGAAGGACGGCTTCCGGTAAACGTAAAGGCCTTCTCCCCCTCCACAAACCGATTCATCCACTGAGAAAGACGTGATGGATAAACAGAAAGCGAGAGGGTGACCATTTCGTTTCGTTCCTTTCGGGCCCGTATGCCTTCCATCCGCGGATGACTCCCGGAGAAGGCGTCCCCAGAGACGTCCCACCCCAAGTCTCGCATCCTTTGAACATAATAATCAGCAAGTTGCGGCTCCAGATAGCCAATATCCTGCATGTCATCAAAGGCGTCCGCGTAAATGCTGCGGGCAATGGCTCGTTCCATGGCATACATCTCGTATGCCCCAATAGCGGAGAAAAGGATCAGCATAACAGCCAGGCAGATGAGAAAAACCTTCAATTTCAGCATGTTTTCTCCGGCAACGACCAACGCTGCCCATCATAAGACTCGGCTAATGAAAGCTGACGGTCGCCGCCTTGTACACCCTTTCCTTGTGGGATTGCTTCAACTGACCCTGGGGATCGCTCCCCCATAAAAAAGCGCACAGACTCCCTACCATGACCAATATGATTAAAAAAACTTGTAGTTGGAGCATAATCGATAGGAGTAGATTATCGACTTGAGTAGGAGTTGCCGTTTTGCATCTTGAACTGAACGTTTTCGCCTTTTGTGTCATAGTTGAGGGAAGTCACAGAGTTGTGAATGTTCTCGGCGGATTGGATCGCGGAGGGACTTAGTTCATTGCCGTAGGAGCTCACTCCGATCCCCAGAACCATCACGCATGCAAGAAAGATAAAAAACATTTTTGACATAACAGACACTCTCCTTGTTTATTTTTGTTTGAAGCAATCAAAATTTTGGCCATACCTAACACATCTGTTTTTTAATCGCATTTCACTTACGGAATAGCTTGATCAATCCAGTTGACCGCTCGATCGCGCAAACCGCCATCGCTGACTATTGACTCGTTAACCGACGACATGCTTGCTACGATGATTCCCAGTGTGAAAACAATACACATCAGAATCGAAAACAACTTGCTCATACCTATCCCTTCCTCAAGTCAGGTATTTGTCCAAAATTTCCGTAAGCAGCTTATACCAGGGAAACATAGCTACGAGTAATCCCATATAAAATGCCGGATAAACAATGACGCTGTAGCCGATCCCCAGTGATTTGATTTTCTTTCGATGCCGAAACATCCGTCGATGATCGACAGCCCACTCCAATCGCTGCATGGTCAGGGCAACCTGACTTTCACTCAAGTTTTCAACAGTTCTCATACTGGACACCAGAATAACCGCATCTTCAACTCCCAGTTTTCGCTTGAATGTTTCCAAAGCTTCATCAGGATCCTTGTTCCATTCGGAAAGACTAGGAACATATTCCTTTAACAGACGGGTCGGCCGTGCCGCCTTTAGCATGGCACTGTATACGGGGACCTGATTCTCCAACAAATTGACGTATCTGTTGATAAAACGGGCAATATCGGTACTCAGCACCTCCTCCCGGTACCCGGCCCACACTTTCAATCCGATATACGGCAGCATAAAGCTGAGGGTAGAAGCGATCAGCAGCGTCCATAGTGGAAACGACTGCGAGCGGCTAAACATTGCAGCGAACAGAATCAATAAGCAGACAGTTGTTCCACTGACCAACTGGGAGAACACCCACTCAGGCTTGCCCCATCCAAACGGCCGTCCGGCGCGTTCGAGAAGCTTCTCCCATGCTTGATCTTCAGTTGCGTTCACCGTTTTTGTCCAAATATCTCTCCAGGGAACGGAGACAAACAGCTTGGGACGTTGAAGGCCAATCAAGCACCTCCCTATAAACAGACAACCAATAAAGACAAAGACTGCACCCAAGGTCAAAGTGACATACATGTAAACCTGTGGCATTAGCGATACCTCCTTCCCCAGATGAATGCCAGCAGGATGGAGATGGACCAGACGGTAACTGCCAGCGATAAAATCGCTTGTCCATCATTGGTAAAGAAGTATAGTCTGTAAGAATCTTTAAGCAGACTCTGATTGTAAGGAATCAAACAAATACAAATGATGATCACCACAATCAAACTAATCCAGATCGCATGAATTTCGCTGTTTCTTTCCTCTTTTTCGTCCTGTTGTATAAACATTTCATTCGTAAGCCGGTTTAACGCGGTTTGAATATCTTCGGTTTCTCCCTCCAGTCCGCTTGCCACATAGGTTGCGAAATCAGAGGCCCACGGATGGTCCAACCGTTCCGCAAACTGATTCAAAGCAAGGACAGGATCTCCCCCATCCGACAGCTTATTGGTCAACAGCAAAAGGTCCGGCAATAAGTCTTTCGGGCATTCCTCAACCATATCCCGAAAAGAGAGAATAATGTTTTTTCTGCTGCTGTAATAGCGAGAGAACAGGTCGACAAAGCGACAAAATGACATGATTTTTCGGTTGATAAGTACGGTATAACGGGCGTACAGCAAAAGAGTTGGAAGCAATAACAGCAAAACAAACAGCGAGAGTGAGACGACGATATTTCCAAGGAGGATGCCGGAAGCAAAGCCCGCCGCAGACCCAACCACGGAAAGAATCAGGTATACTTCTGGAACTCCCCCTGCCACCTGACACCATCGTTCGTACTGGTTGTATATGAATTGATTGGTTTTTCGCTGAAGCATTTTTTCCCGCCACGCTGCTACCGTTTTGGAAAAAAACACGGGGGGCGCGGACCATTTCTGATACAGATACAAGCCTAGCAAGTAAAACCCGATCAAAAGGCAAACAAACATGGGGATGAACAAAAATAGCTTCATATCAACCTTCCCATATCCGTCAGGCGCAGCTCTTTCAGGGTGTCCAAATCGGCCCTTCCTACATAGCACATGTATTCGACCAGGTGCCCATCGAGCTGCTTCCCTGTCCATTCGTACTCTCCGCTAATCCTGTTGCGATATACGAGCGGTACGGACTCGACTCGATTCATCAGATCATTCCATTCCGTCACGTGAATGGCATCAATAAAGCGATGTCCGTTGTTTCGATAAGTGAGCGAATTCACGAAATTGACGGCACGGCTGATCCTCTCCTGAGTCAGTTCGACACTTCGCCCGCCGTACTGATAAACCAGATCGGTCAAATCGTTTAGGGCTTTATGGGGAAACCGTTCATGCATCGCAGCGATCGTAGCGTCTGTTCCTCGCACTCCTGCATTGATAAAGTGATAGGCCTCGATCGGCTCCCTGATTTCTCCAATCAGGATCGTATTGGCGGTAGAACGATACATATCCTTAAAGGAATTCGCAAGTTCGATACCGATTTCTTCAACATTTTGCAGCTCAATGACTTCCCCGCTCCACACGTCTCCAAATCTCATTTCATGTTCGCTTTCAAAAATCGTAATGTACTCGGTTCGCGGGTCCTTTAGTTTGAGCATGCACAGCATTAAGGTCGTCTTTCCGGCTGCCATAGGACCAATGACCAACACATTTCCCCGGCCGTGCACTTGCTGCTCGATCAACAGTTGTACCTTTTCATCAAAGGTTGGCATCTCCTGTTTGCGGAGATCATCCAGCGAAAAGGCAAGAGTCGCAAAACGCCGTACAATGATGACAGGGACTCGGGAATACGGGAAGGTAAACATGGTCAGCCGCGCTTTTAAAGACTCCAGGTAACCACTAAGGCGCGGCTTCTTTTCATGGAAAGAAAGGCCTGCCGTATTAGTCAGCTTCTGTTGAAGCGTCTCTACCTCTTGCCATGTGGGCATATAGTTTAACGTCTTCTTCACTCCCTGCTCAATATAGGCAACCTGGCGGCCCGCAGAAACCCTCACTTCCTCTACCCACGGAGAGAGATGTAGTGTTGCGTCGATGATTCCCCACCCGTATGTCGAGAAAGCAAGCCCTTCATAAGCATTGACATGAGGAAGAATTTCTTCTTTGACGGGGCGTTTCAGCACTTCTTCAAAGTAGTGTTGCAGACGAAGGATAATATGACTATGGCTGTCACGGTCGCCTTTTTCCGCTAACGTTAAAATTCGCTGCATTTCAACCTTTTCTTCACGTGTAGAGCCAAAGTGGTTTAAATAATCGCGTGCCGCCTGTTTGATATCTTCGATGGTCTTTATCTCCGATGGATTCCATTGTCTGACCGCCTTATTCATCAACACACGACCGCTCCTCTTACCATTTTTTCAGTTTCCATAATGGCTTGCAGGCTCATGACATAAGGCTTGGGAGGAAGAAATTCCTCTACCAACACACTATGGGTTCGGTGTGACTGCCGCAGACGATCATCGGAAATGCGTGGAACCACTCCGTATACAGAAATACCTTCACCGATACGATGATTCTGCCCCTTATCGATATGGCTAAGCATGACCTGATACTCTACCCCGCGCTTCTCCCAGCTTTTTATCCATTCTTTTGCTCCCTCGATGCTAAACGGGTCCGATCGGACAAACAGCAAATTGCGATCGGCGGTGTAAATCAATCTCTGCATCGCATCTGTCTCGGGAAAGCTGTAGCCCCAGTCAATGTAGATGTAGTCAAACTGTTCCCGCAGCGATGACATCAAATTGGATATCTCCATGCTTCTCCAATTGCTTGTGGCGTTTGCATAAAACAGGTTGGGCAGTTGGTTGCTTTGTTTGCAAATTTTTCGCCATGTTCGCAAACGAGCTGTACGCAAATCCAACAGGTCCGGTCTGAACTGGCTTAGTTGATGTTGCTGCAGCTTGAAAAACCGGGTCAAATCCTGCTTGTGAACATTCATATCAAGAACGAGAATCTGTTTATCAGGGTTTTGCTTCGCCAATAAAATCGGGTAGTTGATGCAAAAGGTCGTTACCCCTGCACCTCCGTGACTCATCAAAGCGTATATCATGCCCCGGCCTTCATATGGGCCAGCCGTATCGTCTTCATCGTCCAGGCTCAGGATTTGTCCAATCCCCTTTCGTATCTCATCCTGGGTCAGATTGGCGGAAAGTATGTAAACACCGCTCAGATCAGCCTTCTGTACCACTTCCTTAATCAAGCTTTCATTTTGGTAAAGTGGTACGACAACAATCGGTGTTTGAGGATCCAACGTACTCCTTGCCAAGGGCAGCCACTCCCAGACAGGTGTCTCAAACATCTCGGCAAACAGTACCGCTGCTTCTGGTTGATACAGTTTAGCCAAACGATAAAAATCGGCAGAAGACTCTGACACCAGAACCTGGCAACCCATGGGCATATACGTGTGAACAAGAGATTTTACCGGATAGCAGACGATCGTCTTCATGATGTTATCTCCACCTCCTGATTCGATAATTGACCAATCTGGACGATCCCGTATAAAAACGCCTCACTAATCGCGGAAAATTGTTGATCGGTCAGATTCAAACCGATAAAGGATGCAAGCGCAGTCGGCTGTGAACGGTAATCCTGGTAACGCTTTTCACCGTTTAGCAACGGTTTCTCTCGTGACCCATTAAAGATCGCATCCATATGGTCGGGAGATGGAAGGGGATTGGGCCTGATCGTATAAATTTCTGTACCATTGCTGTCTCTCACCGTTGCCAGCTGGGTCGTGAACAGTAAATCCGCAGTTCCATTGCTTTTCCTGAAATGACTTGGTTCAGGCAAATGTTCCAATTCGGAAGGTGGTTTATACGTGACCCATACCTTCACATAGTCGCCTTTTCTCAATTCTGTGACGGGATTAAAAAAAGTGAGAGGAAATTCATAGCGGGCCATTCCTTTTTCCGGGAGAAGCTGATTGTCCGTCAGCTTGCTCTGTAAAATCTGTTCACCCGAAAAGATCGTTTGCGTGCTGCGTTTTCCAAGGACACTCTCCAAGTCCCTGATTGCATCGGGCAGTATGTTGTCGATTCCCTCCTGAACCAATACGAGATCAGCTCTGGTTATCGGTTCGTACGGGGCAATTACCTTGCCTGGGGCTACCTTTACCACCGGGGCAAACAATCGCTTGAGAGCAATTGCATCAATATATCGAGTAGCCGCATAAAAGCAAGAGCCAGCCAGTATAAAAGAAATGATGCTAATAATGATTAACGTCTGTTTTTTCATAGCCCTCTTCCTTCGCTAATGTAAAAGTGAGGCAAAACCGCTCTCCTCTTCTGGAAACTGCTCTAGCAGCAGCATAGCCTTCGAGTGGGCTGCAAAGGTTTTATCACCATCAAAAAGCGGGATTACTGTATGGACTTGAGCAGAATTGCCCTCGTTCCAAAGAGACAGGGTTCCAGCCACTTTTTTCATAATGGCTGTGCGATTCCACTTTTCATTCCATTTATTCGCAACCATCCTGATCTTGCTTTGATTGCCTTGCCACCAGCTCGGAGCTTTTTCCGTCAAAATCATCCGGGTGAGCCGTGCTATATCAGAGTCAAATACGACCCAAATCTCATCAAGCATCGTCAGCAATCGCTCAATCTGATGATTTTTCCAAGATGAGGATATATCGATCAGGACAGTGGAGCTCTCCTTGCTCAAGCGAAATAGCCAATCAACAGCATCGCTGCAGGAATCCTTGTTTTTCAGCGGGGTATCAACATGGATGCGAAGACAATCATTTTGCATGTAGAGAGTGGAGGACAAGTCTTCTTGTGCAGCTTGATGTGCCCTCCGTTCAAAGTCGAGAGCAAAATACAGGTAGGAGCTTGTGCCAGGCAGTTCGCAAAGAGTAACAGCCGATCCGCTGCCTGCCATAGCAAAGGCGACATTGCCAGCCAAAAAACTGGCGCCAGCTTGAGGATACAAGCTCAAAACTGCAATGCATCGGCGATCCTGTCTACGCGTCTCTTCGATTGCCACGCTCGTCAGTTTCTCCTTCAGCTCTTCAAGGCGTCGCTCTTCTTCCGTGGTACGGATCAAATCTCTTTGCTCCAGTTCGCGAAACTTGCTGACAAATCGGTTTACTTGCTGAAACATCATTAGCCTGCCTGCGTGTCATTTTCGTTTTGTTTTGCTCGCAGGTATTCTTTGAATTTTTCTACCATCTCTTTCATCGTGAGATTTTTACGATGGTAGTAGTATATTTTCCGCAGCCTTTCTCGTTCCTGAAAGGTGAGATTTTGCTTGATCTGGCCGACCATTTCTTGCAATTGGGCCAGCTCGGCATTGTTTGGTCTGCCTCTTCGTGGAGGTTTGGCAAACAGCTGCTGCTGTTTTTTGCAAAACGCATGGGGCTGCTCCACCAGCCACATATCTACCAATGATTCAATATCCGCCAATGAACGTATTCCCAGCCGGAGCAGGTATTTAAAGTAGGCGGGGAGGTTTCGCTCACCGAGCTGTCCAGATCTCCAGCGGCGATAATAACCAGTCGGGGAGGTTAACATTTTCGTTACATCACGAACGAGGATATTGCGATCACCGGATTGATAATGTACGATCGTATCCTTTACCAAAGTGAAAAGGAGATCATGGTAATCGGCCTGCTGTTCATTTTTGCCGTGCTCGTACGTGTACCACTCTTCGACGGCCCGGTCAAAGTCTTTTCGGCAATTCGTGAGATTGATGCTGTCCAAATGTTTGTAAAAGTACTCCAGTCCATAGCGGGAAACAATCTCATCTTGATAGGGACCGAAGACAAACAGGATAAATCTTTCTTTTAATTCCTCTACTGACATTAGGCAATTCGTTTGTTCGTAGCAGCGATTAACCAGTTCTCTTGCGTTTTTCACTGTCACTTCAAATTACCCCCAATTATTACATATTTATACATTAGTAGACATTTTGCTACATATTTCACCATACGTCAAACCATTTTTGCTTCAATGATAGGGGCCCGCCTTGGACGCATCCGTACAAGGCGAGCTTGCGGGTTACTCTACGAAAAAGTAGAGCTCTTCCCCGGTTGCGAGCAGAAGAGCAATTCTTCCCCCGCGCTCAATGACAGTCGGAGCACTCTCCATAACCACGATCCCGTCATTGAGGACAATCCTTTCTCCGAATCGGTTTACGGACTCGATCCGAAAGGTTCCCTGAGGCATGCGGTCCACTGACAGATGCCTGCCGGGTTTGTGCTTTTGGTAACGCACGCGACGTCCCAAAAGCACATCCACTCCTGTAGAGCGGTCTTGGTGAGCTTCAACTGTTGCCAATTGCAACTCCTCCTTTTCTCACCAATTTTTTACGGCCGTTTCATACGCTTATAAGCTCATGAAACTATCCTTACCGTAAAAAAAGACAGCGTATGGATGCAAATAAATTTATCCATCTTCCCACAGGCGGGGATCGGCAAGCTCCGGGTACATGTCCGTAATCATGTCAAACGGGGAAAAGTACAGCGTATCTACAAGAATCTTGAGCTTGTATTTCCGCAAATAGTGGTAAGCCTGCTCCGTTTTTCCAAATATTCGCGGCAATTCGCGCAAGTCTTTAATGTTCATCAGTTTGTTGCACATATAGTCAAAACAAATTTTTGCCCTCTCCTCCCCCTTTACGCTTTGAAAGTACAGCGGGGGGAAATGGCGCCGAATGCCCGCAAGAACCTCCTCGTAAACCCATAGTATTTTTTGCTCCTCCGACGGCTTCGGAAGATACGGGTAGGCGTATTCCACGAGGTAGTAGACATCCTGAGCCTTCGCTTCAATAGGAGGTTCAACATATTCCCGAATCAAATGGAGCTTTAGTTCCTTTACATCTTTTATGCTCATCTCACGACGTGCCTGTTCCGGCGTCCACATTTTTACTTGCTCTATCGCATATCGAATGACTAGCTGAACTTTTTGTTTGCGATACTGCATATCCTCAAATTCGTACGGCGAAAAGCGCTTTTGTGCTCCACTCAGGATGCGCTTGTACCGCTCGACGATTGTTGACGGCACGGCTCACTCACTCCCACACTTTTGTAATTTGGAATTTGAATCCAAATTACCATGAAAAGGTAGGACAAAAATAACAGGGTTTACAATATCGACCAATCTAAAAGTCATACATTCCGGATTGCGACACCCTTCGGAATGTCACATCCGACTCTCCCCACAGATGATGCAGCTTCTGTCTGGCCTCTATTTTTACATGGTAGATTCCTTGTCCATACAAGCTTTTCCGTTCGCCCTTCTGATGCACCACGGTCGCTGACTCCGCCTGCCGCTCCACTGCCGGGCGATTCAACTCCCATAGCAGTCCGGCCTCTTCGCGAGCTCCCCGGACAATATCGGCCTCGTACCGTTTGGCCTCGCTGCTAGTCGCGACCAGTATTTTCTTCGTTTCCCCGTCCGCATCCTGGTACTCCCATGCTCCCGCCGCTCGCGCTCCTTTTGACACAATGTCAGCCGTCTGCTGGACGCGCATGCTCGCCAGGCTCGCCTGGCCTTGTATGAGCATGATCGACAATAATCCTCCCATGCAGATGAGAAAAAAGAGCGCGGTAACCGTCATTGTCCCGCGCTCCTCAGCCAGCTGCTGTATCATCCAATTTTTCTTTTCCTCGCCCTTTCTCCTCATTGGCTGCCACCCTTCTCCGCATTTTCAATCATCAGATGATAGCTCTCTTTCAATTCAAAAGGCTTTCCGGTAGCGAGCAGATGAAACTTCATTGTCGCCTCAGCTTCAAAATGATTCCCTTTCTTCCATCCCCCTTGCACATAGAGGCGAACGCGGCTATCCGTCATACCGATCCCCTGCTTCAGCTCCGCTTGGCCCATCTCTGCCGCGTGATAGTTGGCTAAGCCGAAATTCGGCTGGACGGCAGCGATTCTTCCTGCCTCATAGGCTGCAGCCAAAACCTTTTGCCGGTTGTACAGGATGGAAAATTGATCAAATGAAAAGATAAACACAAACCAGAGCAGGGGTAGTGCAAGGATGAGCTCCAATATTTGCGTCCCTCGCTCATTGCGGATCAAGCCGAACCAATTTCTTTTCATTTGCTACCTCCACAAGTGCTGCACCAGATACGCACCCAAAAGGGGCACGGCATAGGGAAAGGACAGGGCTGCTTCTTTATTTCGGGGAAGCCAGATTTTCCGATGTGCGACCCAGCCTGCAAAGATTGCATGCATATTTCTGCCTAAACGCCTCCAGGTTCCAGGGAGAAAAACAACCACCGCCAGACAAACCCAGAACGAGTGTAAAAAAAGCGGGTACACTCCCGACCAGCCCACCCAAGCCCCTACCGCCATCAGCAGCTTTTGGTCGCCCATCCCCATGCCGCGCAAAACAACCGGGACCACCGTCAGCAAAAAGGCTCCCGCAACTCCTGCAACGGCTGTCCACCCCATCCCCGCCTGCCATTGATAAACAAGGCCGGCAGCCAAGGCCGGAAACGTTACCGTATTTGGAATCTTGCGGCATTTCCAATCAAAGTATGCGGCGATACCCAGAAGCAAAAAGATTACAGCTTCCGTCATTTGCTGAGTTGGGTCTCCAGTTCCTGAATCCTCGCTTCCTCTACGCTGCCCAGATTTTGCAGTGTCGGAATCAGGACGATCAGAATAATGGCGATGATAATCACCATCTCCACAATCGTCACACCGTCTTCCTCCTTTGCAAACCGACGGATGTAATCAGTGATCAAGGTCATGGCAATCACTCCTTTTCAATTTGTACTTTTACTTTGTCAAAAGACAGAGCCCTCGGCAAAAAAACTTTACAAGCGTTCCCCGATTCCGATAAAAATAGGGCCCATGACCAGAAACAGCAACGGAACCCCCATCAGAACGATCACGAACGGAAGCAGACGCACATTAAGCCGATTCATGTGATCGGATGCCTCGTCCTCCTGCTGGCGGACCTGCTCCTCCACCTGCGCCGCGATCATCTTGGCGATGCTGACGCCCTTGCTCATCGCCTCATTTATTTCCATCGAGATCGCCGACAGGGTATCTACCTCCCAACGAAAAGCCAATTCCTCCAGCGCTTTTCTCCAGGTCCCGTAGCGTCTTTCCTCCACTTCCAGCCGCGCCAGCTCCCTTCCCAGTCTTCCGTCAAAACGGCGTGCCGTCTGCTTTACGGCTGCCTGGATCGGCATGCCCGCCTCGACCAGAGACTGTACAATGCCAAAAAAAATCGGAACCTGCTCGCGAATCTCAGCCTTGGCCCGTTTGTCTGCCACGTCCAGCAGCATCGTCGGCAGCAGAAACAATAAAACCGCGATGATCAGCGGCAAATAAGCCGTAGTATTCAATGACTGACCCCCTGTGTACGCAATCGCCAGTTGGATCACGACCGCCAGCATCACGATTCCGCCAACCGCCTTTGCCAACGCGACCTCTGCCAAGGAATAGCGCGAATTCAGCCGGAAGAGGATATCGGCTGTATGGGTACGGTTGATTCCGGTCCACTTGCAGACAAGCTCCAATAAATCATCATGCTGCTCCAGATAGCGGGCCAGCTTCCAGGGGGAGATCGTCTTGCCGAATGCACTCTCCAGATGTGAGTGACGTTCCTGCTCAATCCGTCCCAAAAGAGTCGGGACACCCTCCTCCCTTCTTTCCAAGCAAGCGGGCAATCCCCAGAACAATACCGCGATCCCGGCCAGCGCTCCCAGCCACCACATGGCTTCACCCTCCTCTATGAATGCCTTTATGGGCAAGGTGGCGTACGACCTCTCCGCCCATCAGTATCGACCCGAGGGACGCCAATATCAAAAATCTCCCGGAAAGGGTGGCTGTCAGCGGGTCAAAATGACTTGGGTTGTTCACGTACAAAGCGATGATAAACACGAACGGCATCACACTGAGCAGATTCACCTGGGCCGTAATTTGCGCCATGGCGGCTCGCTGTCTTCGCAGCGCCTGCTTCCTTCGGAGTATAGTCGATGAAGCTAGATCAAGCGTTTTGGCCATGTCCCCGCCCATCTCTCGCTGGATGTAGACGATCGTCGCCAGGTAGCGGACATCTGCTGAACCTGTTCGCTCGTAGAACATGTTCATGACTCGCTCCAGCGGCACTTGAGCACGCAACAGCTCCACGATTCTGCTGTATTCCGTCGTTACGGACTTGTCCAAATAGAGACTCGCTGCCACCTGCTCAAATGCATGCAGATAAGAAGGCGATGTCCGCAGAGAACTGGCCATCAAACGAATCGCCTTTACGTTGTCCACCTCAAATCTCTCTTTTCTCCTTGCCCCCAGAATGCTGACGATCCGCTCTACGAAAAGAACACCGGCGAATAAAGCGGGCAGCGCCAGAATCCATGACTGCAGGAGCTTTTGTGTCACGCCAAAGGAAACAAGTCCCAGCACAAACGCAAGTCCAACGTAGTGATTGACGCCTAATCCGGAGCCAGATTGCTGCAGCCTGACGCCAAGCCTGTCCCAGATCGTCTGTCGGTCCCGCCGAAGTTGGTGGACAATCTCGTGCTCGTCCTGATGCTCCCGGTAAATAAAAGAGCGCGGCACAGCCACAAGCACAATTCCCGCTCCCAGCCCTGCCGCAACCAATGCACTCTCCAATGCCACGTGCAACCTACCTCCTACATCGGAATCGGCGTCGAAAAGAAAACCCGTTCCCACTCTTCTGGCTGCAGTCCTTTTTCCGCCCAGCGCCGCACCAGTTTCTCCGGTTTATACCCTGTCCACCTGTACTGGCCTACTACCCGTCCGTCCTTTACTCCCGTAGGCTCGTATACGTAAATATCCTGCAAGTAAACGCGGTCCGGATGGATTTGCCTTACGTTGCAGGCTTGGCGGATGCGGTCCTCATGTGACTGGCCCGTCCCGATCACTTCGGTAATCGCCACCACTTTGCGGCTCCCGTCTTCTTCGAATCGCTTCACCTGGACGATCAGGTCCAGCGCCGACCCGATCATCAGATTTCTTTCCGTCGTATTGTATGACTCCTCCGCCTTGGCGAACAAAATCGGCAAGGTCGAATCGATCAATGCCCGCGGGGAGTTGGCGTGAGCGGTACTCCAGCTGCCCGGGTGGTCCGTGTTCATCGCCCAAAGCATATCCACGATTTCTCCTCCTCGCGTCTCCCCGACGATGATGACATCCGGCCGTTTTCTCAGAGAAAGCCGCACGCAATCTTTTATAGAGAAGCCTCCCTTGCCCTCATAGTTGGCAGGCTTGGCCAAAAAGCGCCGGACAAACGGATGCTGCAGCTTCATTTCCAGCACGTCTTCAATTGTAATAATGCTGAGGTGATGCGGGACGTACTGCGAAATCAGGTTGAGCAAGTGCGTTTTCCCTGAACCGGTCCCCCCGCTTACGATGCCGGAAGCGCGAGAGAGACTGATCGCCCATTTTAAGAACGTAAGCATAGGCTCGCAGATCGAGCCATATGCGAGGTAATCCGCCTCTGTCAGCAAATCGCGGTGCTTTCGAATCGTCAGCATGTGGCCATCCGGAGAAATAGAGCGATGGGTCGCCGCTACCCTGGAACCATCCGGCAGTTGGGTATTCAGCTCTGCCTTTGTCTCGTTAAACTCGCGGCCCATAGTGGCGGCCATCTGTTCGAGAAGCCGCAGCATCTCCTCTTCATCGCGGAAGACCGGTATATCCGGTACTTCCAAACGCCCCGTGCTCTTTCGCTCGACGACCAGGTGATCGTAGCGATGAAACATGATTTCCGTAATATCGGGGTCCTCCAGCAGCGGATCAAGCGGCCCCCAGCCAGTCAGGGAGCGGATCAGCCGCTCTACCTCCGCCTCAATTTGAACCGAAGCGAGCGGAGTTCCCGTTTCCAAAAGGAGGCGAATATCCCGTGCCAGCTCTTGCAGATAGGCTGCTTGTCCTTTTTCCTCCCACAAACGCTTTCCGTGCTTCTCCACGATCTGCGTTCGAATGGCTGCCTCTGCCTCGAAAGTCAGCCTTCTATCTACAGGAGCATGCTGCTTCATCTGCATTCTCTCCTGCAGCGTTTGCGATTCACGAGCAGATTCCTTTGCCTGTGTTCGCAGATCAAGGCGTTCACGGGTGACAGCCTGAATTCCGAGCAGAGTCTTTTTGTCAAAGTTCATCCAGCTCTCTTCCTCCTTCCTATCTCCTCAACCACTTCCACAGGGAGGCGCGTTCCTTCTCCTTCTTTTTTCCCGAACCGTCGGCCTCTTCTTCCAGAGGCAAAAGGGCTTTGCCCAGCGCTTCAATGGCATCCTTGGCCGCCAGCTTTCCCGGATGCAGCATGACAGGATTGCCCGTGTTGATCGATTTTTTCACTTCCTGGTCATCGGGGATTGGAAATATCTTTTTGCTGGGATGGAGTTGAAAATAGGCGCGTATCTCATCCAGGGTAAACATCTCTTTTCGCTGCAAACGGTTCATGCACAGAGAAATGCGTTCTTCCGGATAATCCGCCTCCCGCAAGAGTTTTAATATACGTTGAATATTTTCAATAGAATCAACTACGGGATTCCCGACCATCACGACCTGCTCGGCAAAAAACAGCGCCTGGATCGTTGCATCCGTCGTATCTGGAGCCGTATCGATCAGGATGACATCATAGTGGCTGTTCTTGAGCGCATCCAGGATCAAATACAGATGGTAGTCTTTGATCTCAAAGCTGTGCCGGATATCGCGCGGAGAGGTCAAAACATGCAAGCCGCTTGCCTCGTGGACAACGATATGCCTGTCCACTTCCTGCGGCGAAAGCTGTACACTACCGATCTGGACCTGCCACTCCTCCTGGCTCAAATCACCCGGTTCCCGGCCTTGGGAGCGAATCCAGTCATGCAGCCGCTCGTCGATATCCTGGACCCACGAATACAGATTGGGAGTACGCGGCAAATTCAATGCAGTCGCAAAGGTTCCCAGGTCCAAATTGAAGTCGACAGCCAGAACCTTCAGAGGATTTCCGCCAAGCTTCCGTTGTGCAAAATAGATGGCGAGCTCGCGGGAAAGAAAGGTTTTTCCGACGCCCCCTTTTGGACCGTATACGGTAATGAGCCGTTTTTTTGCCTGTTGGCCGCTTCCTGCAACATAGGGGTGGTGGGGCTTGGCCTCCGCGACTCCAGAAAATCCAGCCGCCTGCATACCTGCTTCCACGCCCGGAAAAGCCGCTCCGCCCATACCGTTGCTTGTCGTTCCGATACCGGTCAGACCTGTTCCCGTCCCGCTCATTCCTCCCATCGCCGCACTGCCTGCCGGCATGCTGGCATGCATCGAGGACATGGCTGTCATGGAAGAGAGCTGCATCGCGAGCGCTTCCAATTGGCCAGAATGGATCGGCTTGGCGATCACCCACATGCCCAAATTGCGGAAAAATGGCTCCCATATCAGCTCCTGTTCACTGCAAGCGGCGATAAACAACAGGTGCGGAAAAGCAAGTCTGAACTGCTGGCACAAAACCCCTCTTTCCGCTTCCTGCACTCCCCCGAGCAGCACGATGTCCGGTTTGTTTTCATGAAGGGCCCGCCACGTCTCCTCTACCCCTGTCGTTTGTCCGCACACCTCCAGCCACCGGCTTCCGGCCGTCTGTGTTTGCAAGGCTGCGCCGACAGCGGGATCATCATCCACGATCAGCAATCGCTTTTTCACTTACTGCTCCTCCTCTCCCCACCGTTTTTTCGTTTTCATCAGAGCCGCTGCAAAGCTCGCGTCACCGACTCCCGCACTGTTTTCTTCCTCCAGGAAAGACGCCTTTCCCAAGCGGATCTTTCCGTAATGAAGGGCGTGGGTAAGCAAAACGGCTTCCCTCAGCTGCAGCGAAAGCGTGACCGCCTCCAGTCTGGGAATATCGCCGTCCATCTCTCTCTGCACCCCGATCACCGGCATGTTCCGCAGGAGCAATCCGGTATGCGCGCCGCTGTCGTCTTCAAACGATGCGTACACATGCACCCGCTCGCCAATCGCTACATGCGGATTAATGCCCGTGACGTTGTTAACCGGAATGCTGATGCCCGTCATCGACCGCTCCAGCTCCCGCCCTTTCGCAACTTCCCCCGCCTCCTCAACGTCTCCCGGCAAAAGCGGTCTTCCTCCTTCTACCCTGCGGGACAAAGGGCGGTTCAGATAACGCGGAGCTTCTTCCCACGGGATCAAGCCGAAAGCCTCCGCAGACTGCTCCCGGGCAAGGCCGCCCACCTGAATCTCGCCGCGCTCAAGATCGGATGCAGTCAGCTTTTCTCCGCTCTCCTTCGCCACATTTCCCCTCAGCTTGACAAAGACAAAGGTTTGCGGCTGCAAAAAGTGATACGCTCCCGCCGCCACGCAAGCAGCCAAGAGCAGGATGGCAACCAGCCGCAGAGGATGGATGGACATGCCTTTGCCTCCTTTCTCTGTTTTTGCCAGCGTACAAAGGATGGACGGGACAAAAAAAGCCGGCTTTCCAGCAATAGGGAAAGACGAGTCTATCTCCTCGGACTTTTGCTTCGCATATATGACATTAGATGTCATACCTTGGAAGCTACACTTAGTTCCATCTAGGGAATGAATGGGGGATTCAGTATGAAAAAATGGCTTCGTATTGCAAAATGGACTCTGTTATCTGTAACCTGCTTTTATTTTCTTTTCATTGGTTTCTTTAAATTAAATGGAAATCCGGACATTACACTCGCTTTTCAACAGTATGGATATCCTTATTGGTTTCAGATCATAATCGGTCCTGGCGAAGTGCTGGGGGGCCTCGGATTGTTATTTCATAAGCTTTTCCGCTACGCAGCCTTCGCATTGGCTGTGATAACGCTCGGTGCTTCCCTCACACACCTTTTTCACGGCGAACCACATCTTGCTGTGCTGCCATTTGTCATGTTCATCGCTTTCCTGTTCGCCGCTATTAAAAAACCAAGAAAGGAACAGTACAGTAACCTACCATTCCAATCGTAATTATTTTTTAACCTTACTCGGTTCCGGTCTTACTGGCTATGCTGCAAAACGCAAGGAAACCTTGCGAGAACCTGGCTGTGTCGGGTATGGAATAAGATGGATTTTTTCTATCCAGGCAACAGAATGTGAATAAAGGCACATCAGTGCGATCCATGCATTCGTGTGCCTTCTTCAAATAAAAGAGGAGGTTCAAATGCATATCCTCAGGCCGTTGCCCGTATCCATATACTGGGATATAATTAGTTGGATTATCTCAGGGGAGGACATTCTTAGATGAAACAAAGTAAATGGAGCAAACTGCATCGCTTGCTCGCCAGCGGCTTGCTCGGCATAACCGCGTTACTCGGAAGCGTATTGACCGTACAGGCGAACGAAGCGCCTGCCGCAGCGCCTGCAATCAGCCCCTGGTCCGTCCAGACCCTTCACGAAGGCGAAAAATACGGAATTTATCCGCTTGCCTGGTATCAAGACGGCACCTTTCAGCAGCCGATTACCACGGACAAATTTCAAGCTTTGCTGACCAACACGGCAGCGAAACTGGATAAGCTGGGCTTCAGCAAGAAGACTAATTTCAGCGGCCCGAAAGCAACAGATACAATAACGAGAGAAATGGTCCTGAACTCGCTGTACGGCGTCCTCACACAGTACGAGCTGCCGGAAGCTTTCGAAATCGGCAAGCTTTCCCCGATTGATTATTTGCAAAAGAAAGGCATCGTGAGCGGAACCATTGGCAGCCTGGGACTGAACCAGCCATGCACTGTCGAGCAAGCCGCCGTCTTTGCAAGCAGGCTTGTAACCTATGCATACGATACCGCCCAGGGAGGGGCAAAAGGGCTGCTCTGGAAGGCCACCAAGGGGGGCAACACGCTTTACCTGCTCGGTTCGATTCACTATGGCACTCCGGATATGTACCCGATGCAAAAAAACGTCAGGGACGCGTTCGCCGCATCCGATACCCTTTGGGTGGAGCTGAATCTCCTCTCTGACGATGAAGAGGCGTTGGAATACTTTAAAGAATCCATGATGTACACCGACGGCACAACACTGAAGGATCACGTATCCAAAGCGACGTATGAGAAGCTGCAGAAGGTTACCGACAAGCTGAAACTTCCCCGGGATGCCTTCGACTCCTACAAGCCTTGGGCCGTATCCACCGGCCTGTCCCTGAATTCCACCAGAGTCTCGCCAAGCGAGCAGCCTCAGTCTTCGGCTTTGGGGGTCGACATGTACTTCCTGCAAAGCGCGCTTCTTTCCGGGAAACCGATACACGAGTTGGAAGGCATAAAGCTGCAAGCCGATCTTTTCAACAACGCACCGCCTGACCTGCAGGAAAAAGAATTGAATGAACTGCTGGACTCGGTTTTGAATCCGGATGCCGCCTCGCAGAACACGGCGAAACAGCTTATCGAGTGGCAGCAGCTATGGGCAAAAGGGGATCTGGACGGCTTTACGAAATCATTTACTTCCTCCCCGCAAATGATGGAGAGCGCTCTTGCGAAGGGGTTGTTCGGAGAACGGGACAAGAACATGGCCGCGAAGCTGGCTTCCTTGCTTGAAAAGGAAGGCAAATCGACTGTCTTTGTCGTCATTGGTGCCGGGCATTTTGTGGTCGAGAATATGGTGATTGATCAATTGAAGCAAAAAGGCTATAAAGTGGAGTTTATTCGGTAGCTTTTTTGCGGGTAACAGAGGGCGCATGGATGTCATGCGCCTCTTTCATTACCGTATATAGGATCAAGCTAGTTTATATTTTCAAGGTATTTAATAAATTCGGGTAAAAATTCAGTGTTATGTAAATCTCTGGAGTGGTCTGCGATAAGTACAATACTCGCATTTAGTTCTTTACCTGAAAAATTATAGATAAGAAAATCAGTATTTGGATATATCTCACTGTATCCTTTTGTGATTCCGCTATCTTCATTCGTCGCATTATAAAAACCAGATGAATAGGATAATGCATTTTTCCATTGGAATTTTTCTTCCATACCGGGAGAAAGCCCAACCATAACAACGATTCCTTCACTCTCATTTTTATATACTAAAGTCTTGTTGTTTTCTTGAAAAAGGCTATGCTCTGAATCGGAACTGTCTTTAAATTTACGAACGAGATTCGTAATAGCCCAGTCTTCGGTTATTTCAATATAACCATCTAGTGAAAAATTAGTCTTAATATCCAGATACCTTTTGTTAAATTTGTCGATGTCTATAACTGTTGAATTACTGCTAACATGATTACTCTGGCATGATATTAGCAGAAGGATTATGGATAAAAACATTAGGTATTTTACGTGCACTCTTTTTCCAATTTCCATACAAACCACCCTTTTTTAGAGGCTGGACACGCAAATAATAATCGAGAGACATTATAGTTTGCTTACTAAGAACATATCGCTAAAGTGCCCTTAAAACCTTACTCCGAGATCAATAGCTAGTTGGTCCTAAAGCCATCCGCAAAGTAATTGCAAACAACATCGGTTATGTCTCGCTCTCTCTTCGCAAACGGAGTCCGTAAAGGGCTTCCCCAGCCTTATGTAGTTCCTGCGTTGGAAGATCCTTCAATATTTTGCAATCGTAACATTCCCTGCCCTTCTGAGTGCTTAACAATGCTCTCGAACGCAAGCTATGCGTTCTTTATTTGTGTCGGTTTTTTGGTCACTGCTGAACCTGTATTCTTGGGAAAAATGGGTATAGAAGTAGAATATATAGCAAGCATAAGGCAAATATACCATGCATTGGTAATCTCTGAATATAATTTTTAGTTTACAGAAAATGCCTATATATTTGCATTCGTCTGTCATCTATCAATAAATCTTTCACAATCTCCTTGGCGAAATTAAAAGAATGTAGACTTGTCTTTAAAAACAAACAGACGCTTTTCTATTTTATAACAGGCTTAAATCGAACCATTCACGCATATGGACTTAACAAAGGGGGGACAGGTGAAACCAGGTGAGCAAATGAGGAAAACAAGGGGGAGACAAAATGCCTGAAGTGCTGTTCAAGGTGGATTTGACCAAACCGATGGAGGAGCAGGATTTACCCGGACACAACCGCTGGCATCCCGATATTCCTGCCGTGGCTGCGGTCAACCCGGGGGCTGTGTTTCGCATCGAGTGCAAGGACTGGACGGATGGACAGATCCAGAACAACGACGATCCGAGCGACATCCGCGACGTCAATCTAAAGCGCGTCCACGTGCTCAGCGGACCGATCTGGGTAAACGGGGCAGAGCCGGGCGATTTGCTCGTCGTTGACATCCTCGACATCGGCCCGCTGCAGGGGGCGGAGTGGGGCTTTGCCGGCATTTTCGCCCGGGAAAACGGCGGCGGCTTTCTCACAGAGCATTATCCCGAGGCAGCCAAGTCGATTTGGGATTTCCACGGTATCTACACCACCTCGCGCCACATACCCGGAGTCAGATTTGCCGGGATTACCCACCCCGGACTGATCGGCGTTGCCCCTTCCCACGAGCTGCTTGCGAAGTGGAACAAGCGTGAGAGGGAGCTGGTCGCGACAGACCCGCATCGCGTGCCGGAGCTGGCTACTCTTCCCGATCCGACGAGCACTGTGCTCGGTTCGCTTACCGGTGCCGAGTATGAGCGAATCGCAGCCGAGGGGGCCCGTACCGTGCCGCCGCGGGAAAACGGAGGAAACTGCGATATCAAAAACCTGTCCAGAGGCTCCCGCATTTACTTCCCCGTCTTTGTCAAAGGGGCGAAGCTGTCGATGGGAGACATCCACTTTTCCCAGGGCGATGGCGAAATCTCTTTCTGCGGCGGGATCGAAATGGCGGGCTTCATCGATCTGCACGTGGACATTATCAAGGGCGGCATGGCCAAATACGGCATCGTCAACAATCCTGTTTTCAAACCAGGTCCGGTCGAGCCTCACTATTCCGAATTCCTTGTCTTTGAGGGCATTTCCGTCGACGAATTCAGCGGCAAGCAGCACTACCTTGACGCTCATCTCGCCTATCGTCGTGCCTGCCTGAACGCCATCGAGTATTTGAAAACGCTGGGATATACCGGCGAGCAGGCCTACATGCTGCTTTCCACCGCACCTGTGGAAGGGCGGATCAGCGGCATCGTCGACATTCCGAACGCGTGCTGCACGCTCGCCATACCGACGGCGATCTTTGACCGTGATATCACACCGAAATAACAAACCTTCACTTTCTTTTTAGGAGAGGATGCAGTCATGCCGACCTACTCGTTTGTATGTGAAACCTGCGGCGTCTTTGATCTGTACCGCAGCATGGCACAAGCCGGGGACCCCGGGCATTGTCCGGAATGTCAAAAGCTTGCGGTCCGGCTCTATTTGCCCACCGGGTTGATCACGTCGTCCAAAGCGCTGCGGACCCGCATCGAGCAGAGCGCGGTGCCGAAAGTGGTAAAAAGGGAGACTCCCGGCTGTTCCGGGGAAGGCCAGAGACGCGGCAGCGCTCAAGCTCACGGGCATGCTTGCGGATCGCATGGACACAGCCATGCGGGCCATGCCTCTCGTCCCGGCAAGCCGGCCTATCGTTCGCACGCACCCAGCCGTCCGTGGCAGGTGGGGCATTAATCCGTTTGAGAAAAACATCTGCGAGCGTACCAAGCCAAGCCCAGCACCGTGGCGTGCTGGGCTGTTTTTGCTTACGTTTGACTCATGCATGTTTTTTATTTGATTGACTTAATTTTCATTCTGTTTTGATACTGGACAATATACTGGTCCAGGCGCTGGCTCAACTCTACAACTTCCCCGTTGTCAAAGCCTTTTTCCTGAACAAGTTCAACTAATTGTCCCCGCAAGCTCTCTATAATCCTTATTAAGTCCTTCTCATTATGCCGATTTTGTTCTTGTTCACCTACCAACCGGATCATGCACCTGCCTTTAGGAGCAAGCGATTCCCCTTTTGTAGGCATTCCTTTTAACGGGCACATAAGGGGAACGTCCCATTCTAGAATTTTCACAGCGATCGGATATCACACCTTCCTTATTATGTAATACAAGGACATTTATAACTATACTAGATTCTCCAATAAATGCCGCTTTGAAAAAATAAGGAAATATAAAAAGCCAGCACCCGTTTGAAGGTACTGGCCTTTTGTTTTACCCACCTACTCCATGAGTGTAGGTCTGCACTGTTTGAATTGTTGTAGAAGATGATGTTTCAGTGTTTGCAATACCGATACACAGGCTAACAATTAACGCGAGTGATAACGATACCAACTTTCGTTTCATTCTTTGAACCTCCCTATTATTTCTTGATATATTCGTTCATGCTGCTCCGATGCATGATGCCGATGTTCCCAAAACAGTGCAGTACATCGTTTAAATGCTTCTTGATTCTTCAACTTATCGGCTAGGTCCAAACAACATAATATTTCTTCAAGTGCATTGGTAATGCGCCCTTTCTTTAACTCATAGACGACTTTATTATACCTGAAATTATAATGTCTGCCAATATTAACCGGATCTTCATATTTATAAAAACGTTCTATTTCTACTGAATACTGTTCCAAAATAGGTTCGATAAAAATGTCATATTTACTGGCCGCTTCCATGAGAGTCAAAAGCCCCGCTGGTATTTCCGCTGGATGCTTGGCCAAAAACTTCAGATACTCGGGCAAAATAGTAACTTCACCCATCAGCAAATCATACGTATAAAAATTGGCTTTTGCCCATGTCTTAAACTTCTCAACCTCTCTTTGTCCCACATCATCTAACAGTTCAAACCACCCAAGATCAGCATAGCCATGAACATATTTTTTTGCTTCTTCATGCAAATCTTGCATTTGTAATGCGGCGCCTTTTAATAGAAATCCTTGTCCATAGTACGTAACCAAATGACGCTCTGTTTTTAACGGCTCACAGTTCTTGTTGCTTTTCCGTTTACGCAGCTCGTCCTGATAGACCTTCATGGCAAGTGTTCGTAATTCGTCAGCATACTTTTCCATTTCACTCCATCTTTGCAACACAAAACACACATTCGCCAATTGCAGCAACCCGTCCAACTGAAAATTTTCCGGCAAACGCTTCCGATAAGGTTCAAACCGAATAACCGCCTTCCAGTTCTCTTCGGCATCTGTCCCTTGCGCTGCCCGGAACAACCGGTACTGACTGATCAAAAAACGGTCGGAATGACTGTCCTTCTCATTTTCAATCACGAACTCATAGAAAGGAACGGACTCCTTCCGCTTCCCGCTCTCAAAGAGCTGCTCTGCCACTGAAAAAAGGATCCCTACATTTTTGGGGTCATCCAACAATTTGGAAACGACATGTTGAATACAATCCTGCAGGCCAATTTCGGCGCACCGGATCAGGTAAGGAATCACTCGCGGGCGAGATACCCTCTCTTTTGCGAAACACTCTTCTGTGTAAAACTCATAGAGCCACCCTAAAGGCTTCCCAAAAACTTTAGTCAACGCATCCAATTGTCCTATCGTCATCGGGCGGTTGCCACGTAAAATATCACTAAGGTGTCCGTGATTTATACCGGACAATTCGCTGAGCTTGCTTAATGTATAACCGTTTTGCTTCTGATGCGTTTCTATCTCTGACCGCAACGACCGTTGCACCGTCTCTTGCAGCCTCATAGAAAAACACTCCCCCTACTCCCAAAGTGATTACTATTCAGTACGTTAAGTCACTCTTGATAAAGAGATATCTTTTTGATATTTCTATATTTTACCATATGATACACATAGAGGTAAACTATAGAAGTATTTCTCCCAACATATCTTCTCATTTTGTTGGAGATTACCCCCGGCAGACAAAGAAAGGGTATCGAGCGCCTGTCTCTTCAGTCGAGGCGAAAACAAGAAAAGCAGTAGGACTCGATCAATCTTAAAGGCTCCCATTATAAAAGAGAGCAACCCTCCTGCCGATTTCCCTGCAAGAGAACTGCTCTCTTTTTATGAACAAGCTTACATCTCACTGATTCCGTTCGTAAATCAAACGAAGGCCCTTCAGCGTCAAGTCGCCATCAACAACATCGATGCACTCTGCTTCGTTAGCAATCAAAGGAGCCAAGCCCCCTGTCGCGACCACAGTCGGCTGTGTGCCGTACTCGGCCTTGATCCGGCGGACAATGCCCTCCACCTGACCGACAAAGCCGTAGTAAATCCCGGCCTGCATCGCTGATATCGTATTTCGCCCCACCACGGACGAAGGCTTCGCGATCTCGATGCGGGGCAGCTTGGCAGCGCGGCTTACCAGCGCCTCCGTGGAAGAGCCGATCCCCGGGGCTATGGCACCGCCCCAGTACTGTCCGCGCTCGTCCACATAGCAAAAGGTGGTGGCCGTGCCAAAATCGACGACGATCAGCGGGGTTCCGTACTCGTGAATCGCGGCCACCGCATTGACGATGCGGTCTGTCCCGACCTCGCGCGGATACTCGTACTTGATGTTGAGGCCGGTCTTGATTCCGGGTCCCACGATCAAAGGCTTATGGCGCAAGTACTTCTCGCACATCCGCTCCATCATCACGTTGATCGGAGGCACGACTGAGGAAATAATGACACCGTCCACGCTGTCCAACGTCAGGCCGACACTGTCACACAGGCTGCGGACGAGCATGCCGTATTCGTCTTCTGTTTTGTTGCGGTCCGTAGCCACGCGCCAATGATGACGCAGCGTTTCTCCCTCATACAGTCCCATCACGATGTTGGAATTTCCGATGTCCATCACCAGTAGCATAAGGCTTCTCCTACCGTTTCCGGGTGTTTAAATCGAGACTGATATCGAGCGCTTTTACCGAGTGCGTCAGCGCTCCGACCGAGATGACGTCCACCCCAGTTTGGGCAATGCCCCCGATCGTCTCCAGCGTGACGCCGCCGGAGGCTTCCACGACAGCCCGGCCGCCGATCATGGCGACGGCTTCACGCATCGTCTCGTTTGGCATGTTGTCCAGCATGATGATATCGGCTCCGGCAGCCAGTGCCTCCTGCACCTGCCCCAGCGACTCCGCCTCCACTTCGATTTTCATCGTATGCGGAATGGCGGCACGGGCCGCCGCGACTGCCTGAGCAATTCCGCCCGCTCCCTTGATGTGGTTATCCTTGATCATCACGGCATCGTACAGTCCGTAGCGGTGGTTGTGTCCGCCCCCGACGCGGACTGCGTATTTTTCCAGCATTCTCAGGCCCGGGGTGGTTTTTCGCGTATCCACCACCCGCGCCTTCGTTCCTGCGACTGCGTCGGCATACTGCCTGGTCAGCGTCGCGATGCCGGACATGCGCTGAAGCAGATTGAGCGCCAGACGCTCACCGCTCAAGATCGAGCGAACCGAACCGCTGACGTCTGCGATTTGCTCTCCTTTCTCGACACGCGCCCCTTCCTGGACGCGGCTTGTAAAGGACAAGGCTGGATCTACGGTCGCAAACACCTGCTCCGCCACGGACAATCCGGCAATAATCCCTGCTTCCTTGGCGTACAGAATGCCCGTCCCTGTCTCCGTCCCGGGAATCGTGCTCATTGTCGTCACGTCTCCGAAGCCGATGTCCTCTTGCAGCCACTCTTCAATTTTGCGTTGCAATTCCCGCTTATTCCACATCGTACTGGTCACTCTCCTCACGTACACCCTCATCCATCGACTGGATGATGTGCTTGCGCCAAATCAAATCGTCTTTGTTCGGGAAATCATTGCGATAGTGTCCGCCCCGGCTTTCCTCCCGCCGCAATGCCGCGCGTGTCGTCAGCACGGCCGTACCGAGCAGGTTGAGGAATTCGAATGCCTCGATTTCATGGTGCTCGCAGGCGTAAAACCGCTGCATGCGCTCCAGCTCTTCCAACGCCTTTTGCAGTCCCTTTTCCTGCCGCTTTACGCCGACGTGGCGCAGCATCAGCTTTTGCAGCTTGACCCGCTGCTCTCTCGTGTTGACGGTCCGATTCCCCCGTTTTTCTGCCTTTGCCTGCAACGGACGTATTTCGGGCAACGGCGGAAGCTCCCGGATGCGATGAACAATCCGGTGGCCAAACACAACCGCTTCCGACAGCGAGTTGCTCGCCAGGCGGTTCGCTCCGTGCACACCCGTGCAGGATACCTCGCCGCAGGCAAACAGGCGCTTGGTAGAGGTCTCTCCGTTCAGATCGGTCTGAACTCCGCCCATGATATAGTGGCAGGCAGGCGCGACCGGAATCCAGTCGGTTACCATGTCGAGCCCGTATTGGAGGCAGAACTGGTAAATGTTTGGGAAGCGATGCTTGATCAGCTCCTCCGACTCATGCGTGATATCCAGATAAACATAAGCCGAATGCGTGCGCTCCATCTCGGAAACGATCGCCCGGGCTACGACGTCGCGCGGCGCCAATTCCTTTTGCGGATGGTACTTTTCCATGAAGCGCTCCCCGCTCGTATTGCGGAGAATCGCCCCTTCCCCGCGTACCGCTTCCGAG
The DNA here is from genome assembly GCF_036700025.1 of Brevibacillus borstelensis. Lineage (NCBI taxonomy): Bacteria > Bacillati > Bacillota > Bacilli > Caryophanales > Paenibacillaceae > Brevibacillus > Brevibacillus borstelensis. Next base: position 63,966 of record NZ_CP144922.1, read on the forward strand.
ATGAGAAAGCGCGGCGCACCCGGATAATACAGCGCTGTCGGGTGAAACTGGATAAACTCCACATCCTTGATCCGCGCTCCGGCCCGATACGCGATCGCGATTCCGTCCGCCGTCGCGATCTCCGGGTTGGTCGTGTAGCGGTAGAGCTGACCCGCTCCCCCGGTCGCGAGCACCGTCGCCTTTGCTTCCAGGAAAAAGCGTTCGCCGTCCGGCTTCATGGCGATCACTCCGACGCATTCGCCGTCCTGCGTCACGACATCAATCGCAAAGTGGTCTTCCAGTACGGTGATGTTGGACTTCTCCCGAACGCGTGCGGACAAGGCCCGGACGATTTCCGCTCCCGTTGCGTCCCCGTGGGCATGCAAAATACGACGTTTGCTGTGCGCCCCTTCTTTGGTCAGCTCATACCGCCCCTCGGCGTCCTTGTCAAACTCTGTACCGTAGGCGATCAGCTCTTTTAAGCGTTCAGGCCCTTCGTGGACGAGGACTTCCACCGCTTCGTACGAGCACAGGCCCGCACCTGCGATCAAGGTGTCTTGACGGTGCAGCGCGGGCGAATCGGACTTGGCCGTGACCGCGGCAATCCCGCCCTGCGCCCAGCGCGTATTGCTGTCGTCGAGTTTCTTTTTGCTGATCAATACCACTTCATTTTGTTCACTGGCTTGCAGGGCCGTATACAGCCCGGCGATGCCAGCGCCGATGACCGCCACTTCCGTTTTCATCCGCGGCAATGTTTGCAAATCAAAGTCAGCAATATAGCGGGGGATCATTCCCTGTGTCCCTTCTCTCATCCGTGATCAAATCTATGTTTCACCCATTATAACAAATACGTCTTGGTAGCAAAATGAGTTGGCGCAGCTCTTTTGTAAGCCTGAAGCTTTGCGAGTCTTAGCAAGCTTTACGAGGCTTTCGGGTTTTGGGCAGCGTTGTCCGGGCTGCGGTGGCGGAGATGAAACAGGAGAAAAAGGCTCCAGTTCGGTGGGACACTTGCTTGGAAGCTTATACTGTCCGGCTCCATTCCAAAAGGGGAACCGCGTCCAAAAGCAGCCTGCCCGAGGATGCGTCTCAGAGGTTGGACGCGAAAAGCGTGTTCCCCTTTTTCCATTCCTCCTGGGCCGGTGTCCCAAAGACCTTCGCCTTTTTCTCCTGTTTCATCTCTACAGCGATTGTTTTCGCCCGGTCTTCCTAAAAGCAAAAGATAAAAAAGCCTTTGCTTCGATGAACTTGTCATCGCTGCAAAGGCTGAAAGGGAGTCTGTAGAAAGTTTATGAATGAGACGGCACGGACGCACAGTCGGAGCAGGTGCCGTATACTTCGAATTTGTGGCCGGTGACCTGGAAGTCCTCGGGGATCGACGACATGATGTTCATCGGGCAACCGGGGAGTGAGGAGGTCTTGCCGCATTCGGTGCAGATGACGTGGTGGTGATGGTGGCCGTCTGCCGAACAAGCGAGCCTGTATTTTCCTTCCCCATCCAGCTCCGTCTCCTCCAGAATGCCCAGATCGACGAATGTCGAGATGTTGCGATAAACGGTGTCAAAGCTGAGATTGGGGTAGTCGTCCTTGATCCGTTCCATGATATCCTTGGCTGACAGGTACCGTCTCTCTGCCGCGCAGATGCGGATCAGCTTTTCCCGTTTACCCGTGTATTTATATCCTTTTTCCTTCAATATCTGCAACGCTTCTTCTACCTTCATCATCCTTGCTCCTTCCCGCATTGGTCACATGCTATCGCAGAGCCGCTTTGATTTTCTTCACACCGAGCACGATCAACAAGATGCTTACGGCTACCAATACAATTGTACCACCAGATGCCCAATCTAGCAGATAGGCAAAATAGAGTCCGGCCAAAACGGATGTTTCGGCGAAGACAATCGCGTACAAAATCGTTTGGCGGAAGCTTCCGGCAATCTGCAGACTGGCTGCTACCGGCAGCGTAATCAGGGCGGAGATCAACAGCACGCCCACGATCCGCATGGAGGCGGCAATCGTCAGCGCCACCAGAACCATAAACCAGAGGTTGATCGAGCGGCGTGCCACTCCGGAGACGCGGGCGAATTCCTCGTCAAACGATACGGCAAACAGCTCCTTGTAAATGAGGAAAACGGTGCCGAGAACGACTGCCGCCACGCCGATCAGGGCGTACAAATCTTCCTTGCTGACCGTCACGATTTTACCGAACAAGTACGAATACAGGTCGGTGTTAAAGCCTTTGGCGATGCTGATCAGAACAGTAAACAGCCCGAGTCCGGTCGAAAGGATGATCGGAATCGCCAAATCCTGATACGATTTGTACACCTTGCGCAGCCGCTCGATAAACAGAGAGCCGATCACCGAGAACAGCATCCCGAAAAACAGAGGATTAACAGCCTGAAACAGCGCAATCTTTTTTGAGATCAGCATGCCTGCCGCTACACCTGAGAGCGTTACATGCGAAAGGCCGTCCGCCATCATCGACAGGCGGCGCACAATCAAAAAGGTCCCGAGAATGGGACAAATCAGTCCAATCAGTATCCCTGAAAACAGGGTATACCGCAAAAAGTCATACTGCCACCAGTCAGCCAGCATGGTTCTACTCCTTCTTTCGTTCCAAATCTACTCAATGGTGGTGAGCGAGCATTTTGATCGAATCACCGTACATCTGCTGTAAAATCTTGTCGTGATTGTGGGCAAAGTCGTGCGCGGAGCCGTGGAAGTGGAGCTTCCGCTGCAGGCAGGCTACCTTGTTGACCCACTGCGTCATCACGCCTACATCGTGGCTGACGATCATCATCGTCATGCCGTTTTCTTCTTTCAGCGAGCGTAGCAGCTCGTAAAACTGTTCAATTGACTCCTGATCCACACCGACGGTAGGCTCGTCGAGGATCAACAGCTCCGGCTCCGCCACCAATGCCCGGGCGATAAAGACCCGCTGAAGCTGCCCGCCGGACAGGTTGCCGATCCGCTGGTCCAGCTTTTCTGTCAAGCCGACGCGTTCGACGACTTCTTCGACTTTTTGGTGGTGCTTGCCTTGCAGGCGGCGGAACAAACCGACCTTTCCCACCAGACCGGAAGCAACTACCTCCCGTACGGTAGCCGGAAAGCCGCCTGCCCCGTGAGCGACCTGCTGGGCCACGTAACCGATCTTGCTCCAGTCCCGGAACTTGGACAAAGGCTGCCCAAACAGCTCCACCGTCCCCTTCGTGGCCGGAAGCAGTCCGAGCAGCAGCTTCATCAGCGTCGATTTGCCCGAGCCGTTCGGTCCGACAATGCCGACGAAGTCTCCGCGTTCCAGAGAGAAGTTTATGTTTTCCAGCACGACTTTCTCTTCATATTGAAAGAATACCGACGTCAGCTTGACTACGGCATCCTCATGTTTCGCTTTCATGACGCCATCCTTCTTCCTTTAAATCGGATTTATTCTGATTTACTACGTTACATCGTACTACGATTCGGCAAAAATCTCAAGAAGTCAAATGCGGCATTCCGCTTTTCCGCCGTCAACTCCCAGAACATCCTCTCCGCTCTTAAAGACCCGCACGTTCTGACGGCGGGTCGCAGAGCGAACGCCAAACACAGTACGGCAAGCAGGCATTAGAAGCCGCCAGAATCAACGGTCAACTGATTCGTGTTGACATATCGGAAATCGTCGATATAATGATGATTATGGAGCCAATCGAAGTGTTTAAAGCATTGTCTAACGAGTCGAGGTTGCAAATTTTGCAATGGTTAAAGGAACCGGAAAAACATTTTGTGCCCCACGAAGGGATTGATATGAGAAAAATCGGGGTTTGCGTGAGTCAGGTCACAGAGAAGCTGAAGATGACTCAATCAACGGTTTCCCAGTATTTGTCCATACTTCAACGAGCCGGTCTGATAAAAACAGAACGGATCGGCAAATTTACGTACTATAAAAGGAATGAAGAGAAAATACGTGAATTCGCTGCTTTTTTCAATAGTGAGCTCTAATTCTATAACTGAATGCCGAAAATGTATTCGGTTTTTGTTTTGTTTGTCAAATCGACATATCGCGATATGTATTATCATATAGTTTTGTCTTTTGTATCTACATTTTTCAATTTATCGATCTAAAATCGACAAAGGAGTTGTGATCTCATTGACCAGTACGTGGAAGGTTTACTTTTTGGCATTAGTCAGTTTTTTAGTCGGCACATCCGAGTATGTCATTTCAGGCATCTTGGATAAGATTTCGGAGACCCTGGGTATCTCCGTCACTTTGACTGGGCAGCTTGTGACGATCTTTTCATTTGTTTATGCTGTCTGCACGCCGCTACTCATGGCTTTGACGGCAAAATGGGAAAGGCAAAAGCTGCTGGTTTCTGCAATGGGCATCTTCGTGTTAGGGAATGTTTTGTCTTTTGTCCTGCCTGGGTTCGAGCTTTTTGTTGCAGCCCGTGTCATCATGGCTTTAGGCGCGGGAATGGTGGTTGTCACCGCCTTGGATATTGCCGCTAAAATTGCCGCCCCGGGCAAACAAGCAAGTGCCCTTGCCACAGTGGTTATGGGATTTACTGCTTCGTTGATTATCGGGGTTCCTCTTGGACGAGTTGCAGCGGCCGCGTTCGGATGGCGGTCTGTGTTCGGCTTCCTGGCACTGGCAGGCTTGCTGGCGATGTTTGTTCTCTACACAGTATTGCCTCGAGTCAAAGGAGACGATCCCGTTCCCTTGTCCAGGCAGCTTGCTTTTTTGAAAAACGGAAAAGTAGCGCTAGGGCTTGCCATTACCTTCTTCTGGTTGGGCGGATACTCCATCGCCTATACCTATATCTCGCCTTATCTTCTCGATGTCGCCGGCTTGAAGGAAGACATGCTGAGCGCAGCTTTATTGGCGTTCGGAATCGCCAGCTTGGCCGGATCCAAATTCGGCGGGTTCAGCACGGACAAGTGGGGCGTGTTCCCGACGCTGACCGGGGGCATGCTCCTGCACGCAGCAGCCCTCATCTTGCTATCCGTTTCCGTTTCCTTGCCCCATTCGTGGCTTCTTGTTGCTGGCTTACTGGTTTTGTGGTCGTTTGCGGCCTGGTCTACCGGTCCTACGCAGCAATTTAATCTGGTTCGGATTGAACCAAACTATTCGGGAATCATGCTGGGCCTTAACCAATCCATGATGCAATTGTCCATGGCGGCTGGTGCAGGAATGGGAGGCATCATTATCGATCAAGTGTCGTTGTCATCGGTTACATGGTTCGGCATGATCGGAGTGGTCCTGGCGATCCTTGCAGCGTTTCTGTTGAGGCTGCGGATGAGTGAAGGAAAGCAGATGGCTCAAGCAAACGAATAAACGAATACAACCGGAATCAGGAGGGCCGAACCGATTCCGGTTTTTTTGTGCTTGGCAGCTCTACAAGCCCATCCTTCGTGAATCAGGAAATTTTGAGGATTATTTATCTCTCTTTTGCGAAACAAACCGGTGTAATTACCGTCATACTAATTGTAAATACAGGGATAAATACCAGAATTGAGGGATTATTATCGAACAAAGGTGATTATCGTAAAAATGAACTCCCCTTTGTTTGTTATATAAAACAGGTGTTTTGGCGACAATAACCATCCGTAAAACAAAACGTAAAATTTCGAAAATACATGGGGTGAGATTTCGCTGTGAGTATATTTCGCCTATATACTCTTGGAATGCTACTGCTGGTCATATTGGTTGGATGCTCTCCCCCAAAGCCGCAAACGGAAATGCCAGATCATGCACCCCCGCATTCAACTCCTGCCGGGCAAGTCAAACAGGGCAAGCCCTCAAGCGAAGACGACGCGCTTTTCCCCATTAGACAAAGGGACCATGCAGGATATATCAACCGGAGCAGACAGGTCGTTATCGAGCCGTCATTTCTCCAAGGTTTTGCCTTTTCAGAGGGTCTCGCCATTGTAGAAAATGACGATCGGAAGCTGGGGTACATCGATAAACAAGGAAGCGTTCGAATCGATTTTCAATTTCCCGATGCACAGGATTTTTCGGAAGGGCTGGCTGCGGTACGGGTCCCGAACGGAGAAGGATGGGGTTATATTGATCGGACCGGCAAAGTCGTCATCACACCGCAATTTAAATTCGCCGGAAGCTTTCACGAGGGGCTGGCTGCTGTCCATGATCACGACTCCTTCCGCTTTATCAACCGATCTGGAGAACCGGCTTTCGAGATCCCGTTTCCGAATGTACAAGAACTGGGGGATTACTCCGAAGGCTTGGCTTTTATAAAAACAGGGAATCTATACGGCTTTTTGGACAAAAGCGGAAAGGCAGTCATCCCGCCCACCTTCCAGAGTGCACATTCTTTTCAAGAGGGATTCGCAGCGGTGAAGCTCGACGGCAAATGGGGATTTATCGATCGACAGGGTACGATGAAAATAGCCCCCGCGTACGAATTGGCCCATGCTTTTTCCGAAGGATTGGCCGAGGTCAAGACAGGGCAAGGGTGGGGATTTGTCGACAAGACGGGAAAGACAGCCATTGCCCCGCAATTTGCGGAGGTGGGTTCCTTTTCCGAGGGGCTTGCCGCAGTAAAGCTTAACGAAAAGTGGGGGTTTATCAACGCACGCGGAGAAATCGTCATTCCGGCTCAATTTGATTTTGCTTACGACTTTCATCATGGCCTGGCTAACGTGCAAACGGGTACAGCATGGGGCTATATCGATCAAAGCGGTGGAGTTGTCTGGCCCCCGCAACAGTAAAATCCGGATATAAAAGATAGAAAAAAGGAAGCTGCCCCTTTGGCTCTATGGATCGCCAAGGACAGCTTCCGTTCCTGTTTCCTATTTCAATGCCGCACGCAGCATTTCGAGGTTGTCTTTCATAATAGAGAGATAGTCTTTCCCCGCCTTCGCTTCTTCCTCCGTCAAGCCTTCCAGAGGATTAAGCGTTCCCGTTTGGACGCCTGCTTCTTTGGCGATGACCTCGGCTACCTTCGGCGACGCCAGGGTCTCAAACAGGACATACGAAATGTTGTGTTCCTTCACATGCTCGACCAGCTCCTTCATCTCTGACGGCGACGGCTCGTCGGCTGGATCAATCCCTGAGATTGCTACCTGCTCCAGTCCGTAACGCTTGGCCAGATAGGCAAAGGCGCTGTGGGCGACCATAAACTCTTTTTTGGAGGATTTGCTTACCATATCCGCAAAGTCTTTGTCCAGCTGATCCAGGTCGGCGGCCAGCTGCTGGTAGTTCTTCTCGTAGGCTTCAGCATGCGCCTTGTCCTTTTCAACCAGAGCTGACTTGATTTTTTCCGCCTGTGCTTTCAGCATGGTCGGATCGAGCCACACGTGGGGATCGGTACCGCCGTGATCATGCTCGTGCTCATGGGCATGCTCCTCGGTAGAGCCAGTGGCAGCAGCCGCATCCTGCTTGTGTTCTTCGTGACCCTGGGCTTCGGAACCTTCCTTGTGTTCTCCATGTCCTTGAGCCCCGGAGCCTTCCTTGTGGTCGTCATGTCCTGCTTCGGCTGCCTCGCCCTCGTGTCCGTGATCATGGTCATGTCCCCCCGCAGCTTCCAGCAGGGAAAGTCCCTCCGTTGTATTGACCACTGTCGTCTTGTTTTTGTCCATGCCTTTTACCGCGTTGTCCACCCATGCCTCAAACCCGCTCCCGTTGTAAATGAACAGGTCGGCACTGCTCAGAGCGACCATATCCTTGGCAGTCGGCTCAAAATCATGAGGCTCCACTCCGGCTGGTACGATATTCGCCACGTCGGCATATTCGCCAGCGATCCGCTTGGCCGCATACTCCAGCGGGTAAAGCGTCGTATATACTTTTATTTTGGATGTTCCCTCATCCGTTTGCGGAGACGTATTGGCAGTATTTGCTGTGCCGCAGCCAGCCATAGCCAATGCGGTCACAATCGTCAGCGTAGCCAGCATCGTTTTTTTCATCCTTCTTCCACTCCTCTTCCAATTCATAATCATTCCGATTTGTATCTCAACCGTTTTTTATTATACGGGCAGCTGCCCATAAAGTAAATAGGATTTATTCCGATTTGCGCCGGTTTCTTCACAATTTCTTCATCGCATTATGATATGATACCGGTAAGGAGGTCTGTCCAGGATGAAACGGAAACATTTCTTTGTAATTGGTCTTTTGGCTGCAGCCCTTGTCTCCGGCTGTGCCTCTCAAGACAAAGCCCAGGGCGATCATGCAGCGCATCAGCAGCACGCCCCAAATGGAGACCTGCAGGAGATGACCGCTTCGGTGGATCAACTGCCCAGCTTTTTGGACAACCAAGACCCGCAAATCGTCGCAGCCTATAAAGTCGCTGCAGCCAATCGCGAGCTTCTCAAGGTGATTCCTTGCTACTGCGGCTGCGGTGAAAGTGCCGGCCACCAGCACAATGGAAACTGCTTTATTAAAGAGGAAAAAGAAGACGGCTCCATCGTCTGGGACGATCATGGCACCCGCTGCGGCGTATGTATGGAAATCGCCGTCGTCTCTGCCAAGATGAAACTGGATGGAAAAACCGATAAAGAAATCCGCACGTTTATCGACGATACGTATAAAGACGGCTATGGAAAGCCGACTCCGACTCCCATGCCGTCGTAAGATTCGGTTGCAGGAGCATATGACAAAACCCCTTCCAAGCGCAGGAAGGGGTTCTTGTTTTCCGCTAGTTTTCTTCGCCGAGGTTCTTGATGCCATTTGCCAAAAGCGATGCGTAAACCTTGGCTCCTTCGGTGGTGAGATGAACGCCGTCTTTTACAAAATACTCATCGTGGTTGGCGCTGGCCTCATGCCAGTTGATCAGCGAAATTTGCGGAGAGCTGTCGGCCCTCTCTTTCAGTGCTTCGTTGACCGTACTCTCCCATGGACGAGGGACACGGGTGTTGATCAGGACGATCTGCCGGTTTTTGCCGAGTGTGTGCAAGAGTGAATCCATCTGCTTCTTCGTGAAAGCACCGTTTGAACCAAGCTCCAGCACCACGGTTTTGCCCAGTTTCCCTTCCGCATGGAGGCGGTTGGCCACTTCCAGCGCTTGGGACATCTGTCGGCCAACCTTTCCGTCGATGACGATTCCCGGCAGCATCTCTTTTAAGTAAGGCTCCGCGTCGAGAATTACGGAATCCCCAATGACGGTAATGCCATGGCCGTTCCCGATGACAGGTGTTTCCGCTTTTCCCTCCTGGCCCTTCTGCTGTTCCGCAGCCGAACCGTCGGGTTGGTCTGTGCTCGTGCCTTGGCTGTTGCCCGCTGATTGCTTGTCGCCCGTTGCGGCATCAGCATTCGGAGATTTGTCTGCTGCTGAAGGGGTCTGCTTCTCCTTTGACGCATTCTTTCCACCAGCAGGAGATTGCTTGCCGTCCTTGGCGCCGTTCTTTCCGGCCGCCACCGTATCCTTCGCGCTTTCTCCACTGCCGGGCTGATTGGTTTGCTTTCCATTCACTGCCTGATTGCCTGCCGGCTTTGTTGCATGTCCGCTTTTATCAGCAGCAGCACTGTCTGCACTGCCTGGGGTTTGGGGTCCCTTTCCATCGCCGGGCGTTTGTGCTCCCGCAGCAGCTCCAGACCCATGCGCTTGATCAAGGGACGCTGGATCTGCTTCCGTTTTGCCATAAACCTTGTCAGGAGTAGACGAACTCGCGGTAGCTATCGGGAACAGATGCGTCATCCCGGCAAAGGAAAGGCTGATCACGAGCAAGGCCCCAATCGAAGCAATCCATGCGACGCGTCTGCTCCTCCCCGACCGTCCTTTGATGCGTTTCCACAACCGTCCCAACCCGCCGTGGCGAATCGGTTCTTCAATGAATCTCCACGACAGGGCAGCGAGCAGGACGCTTGCCGTTACCTGAACAAATGCCAGCGGGACGTTCACTCCCCCTGTATTTACCTCTGGGCTGGTCAGCACAATGACGGGATAATGCCACAGGTAGATGCCGTACGAGCGAACGCCAAACCACCGCAGAGGCTTTGCGCCCATCAGCTTGCCAAGCAAAGAGGCGGGGTGGGCAAGCACAGCTACTACGACAGCCGTTGCCAGAGAAAGTACGACCAATCCGCCTTGATAGAGAAACTCGTCATACTCATTTATATGGAAGATCATCGAAATGACGACCAAAAGACCTGCTCCCCCGACCAGATCGAGGGCCAACCGTACGCCAGCCGAGACGTTGTGGGAAAGCTTCCTGCTCGGCCATACCATCGCGAGCGCAGCCCCGATGAGCAAACCGAAAACTCTGGTGTCAGTCCCGTAATACACCCGGCTCGGATCAGCCCCCGGCTCATAAAGCAGCCCCATCGCCAGTGCTGAAGCGGCGGCTCCCGCCAGCGTCAGTCCGAGCAGCTTTCCCCGTTTTCTCAGGAGGCTAAGCCCAAGTACGAGCACCAGCGGCCAGATGAGGTAAAACTGTTCCTCTACAGCCAATGACCAAAAATGGCCCAGCGGAGAAGGCGGACCGAAGCTCTCGAAGTACGAAACCTCATGAAAGATCAGCCACCAGTTGCTGACATAGAGCAGCGCCGATCCGATTTCTTCTTTCATCGCCAAAAGTCGGGAGGGATCCTTAATGGCAAGCCATCCAACTACCGCTGCCATCATGACAAGCATCGCCGGCAGGAGCCTGCGCGCCCTCCTCAGCAAGAAATCGCCCAAATGGAGCCTGCCGCTTCGTTTCCACTCGGCGATGAGAATGTCCGTAATCAAATATCCGGACAAAACGAAAAATACACCGACCCCCAGCAGTCCTCCGGGTGTCCAATCCAGATGAAGGTGGTAAGCGATAACGGCCAGCACTGCCAAAGCTCTAAGCCCATCCAAGCCAGCCATGTAGCGGCCGTTTGCCTTGATCGGCTTAGGCATCTCGTCCACCCCCTCTGCGTGTTGCTGCTCTTGCTGTAATTGACTCTTGCTGCCCTCTTGTCATGATCAGTCTGCCTTCCCCTCTAGTGTACTTGTATATATGAAAGGAAAATCCTCGATTGAGGCGATTTCACCAAAAAACGACATTGTTTTCACACGAAGACAAACGCTCCTTCCGTCCCTCATATGAAGAGCTTTCCTATGTACGTTCCCATTATAAGAAGTACAATCGCAAATGTATTTACAAATCGTTAAAAAGAAAAAAGTTATTTTTTTCCGCAAGATAAAAAGAATCGACAAAAATGTTAAACCCCACGTAAAAGCTCGAAAACATACTTCGACAGCTATACGGTATGTTGATTGCAAAGCGTTTGATAAAATGGAAGTAACTCTCTGTCCACTGGAGATAAAAAGGGGATATTGCCCATGACGGATCAGCAATCACGTTGCTCCTCATTGAATTGCAGGTTGGACCACTTTGGGGAACTTACAAGACCGAAGAAACCTTTGCGGTGATTCAAACCTTGATCGAAAAAGCACAAGAAGCGCACATTCCGATTTTTTACATCCAATACGAAGGAATACCCGGAGATATGATGGCAAACGGATCGATGTTCTGACAGTTTGTCCAGGGGATTTCGCCTTGCGACTCCCGACAGGGGAATGACCGTCATCCCGGCAGAGCAGGTGCGATTTCAGACAGCGGCCATCTGGGGCTGCTGTTTTTTGTTCAGGCGACTGAATGGAGACTATCCAACATAAAGTTTGACGAAAAGGAACCAAAAACGTTTCGACCGATTCTTGCCATTCCCCCTTTACGAATGCGGCTGGCTTCTTGTATGATTATACATAGATATTCGATGTATCGAATTCCAATGCAAAAGGAGGCTATCATGAAAATCAACAAGGAGCTGATGAAGGGCAGCACGGTCATCCTCATTCTGACCCTTCTCGAACGAAAAGCGATGTACGGCTACGAGATGAGCAAAGAAATGGAAAAGAGCTCAAACGGCATCCTTTCCTTGAAGGAAGGAACCCTGTACCCTATCCTCCACACGCTGGAATCGGAGGGACTTGTCGAATCGTACTGGAGCGATGGCGAAGGCGAGCGGAAGCGGAAATACTATCGGATCACCAGAGAAGGAAAAGCACGGCTGCAGGAAAAGAAACAGGAGTGGGTCGCGTTCCGCACCGCTGTTGATCAGGTACTTGGGGAGGGACGGGCATGACGCCAAACGACAAGATTCAGGCATACATACGGCAGGTCTGCTCTCAGATTCGCTGCAAGGACGTGCATCCAGCCGTAACGCTGGAGCTGGAGAGCCACATCGCCGATAAGGTGGAGGATTTGATGGAGTCCGGCAGCACGGAAGCCGAGGCTGTCGAACGAGCCCTGGCGGAAATGGGAGATCCGTTCGCGGTGGGAAAACATCTGCATGAAGCACACAAGCCCCGGATGGAATGGAGTGTCGTCGGGATGGTGGCGGCATTGATTGGGATCGGACTCCTCGTTCTGCTCTCACTTATTGCGGGCAATCCCGAAGATATCAAGTTCCTGAAGAGACAGCTCGTCTTTATCTGCTTTGGAATTGCTGCGTTTGTCGCCCTGCTTTACGCCAATTACAGCAAAATGAAAGCTTACGGCCTGCTCATGTATATGGGTACTCTCCTCGCAGTTTTTTTTGCGTTTACACAAGGAAAGACCATGTCAGGAAAACCGTACTTGGATATCGGCATACCCATCGATATTGTCAGACTGAGTCCGTTTTTGCTGATCATCTCGCTCGCGGGAATATTTTCAGACTGGAACTGGCAAAGGAAGCTCTCTCTGTGGCTGGTATTGGGGCTGTATTTTGTTCCTTTGCTGTTTTATGTCAAGGCACCTGACTTGTTTGCCGGGATCCTTTTTTCCGTCGGTTTTTTCGTTCTGCTTTTCCGCTCGCCGGCGAGTAGGCGTCAAGCTTGCATCAGCCTAGGCACACTCTTGATTGGAGCCGTGGCATTACTCCTTCTGACGATGGAACGCTATCAGCTAGACCGCTTGTTGTACTGGGTCAACCCGTATGAAGAACCTATGGGGAGAGGATATATGCTGATTCGGTCCCTGGAGGCAATCAGATCCGCAGGCTTGTGGGGACATGGTTTCGGTACCAAGCTGGAGGGGTTGGGTTATACCGCAGCACTGGGGTCCGATTTCATTTTTGTTTATCTGGTGTACGCGTTCGGGCTGGCTGCAGGGGTCGGCGTCCTCTTGATCGGCATGCTCTTGCTGATGCGACTGTTTCGAGCCGCCAAGCAAACGAACGACCGTTACGGAGCACTGCTTATGTGTGGACTTGCGGCCATGTTTTTTACCGAGTATTTTTGGGGGATTTTGATGGCAATCGGGTGGGTCCCATTTTTTTCCGCACCCATACCGCTCATCAGCTACGGCGGTCTTACCTTCATCAGTCACATGGCAATACTGGGTCTGGTCCTTGGAATTTACCGCCAAAAGGACGTGAGACAGCCGCTCTCCTCTTAAAGCTTTTACAGTGAATACTTTGGCTGTAGAGTAGAGAACTGAAACTTTCGGGCGACCGTATGGTCGCCTTGCTCATTTCAGCTCCCCCTCATCAAACCGTACGTGAGGTTTTCCCTCATACGGCTTTCCGATGTTCTTCTTTCTTTGGCATTCGGCTTACTTTATCCGGCTAATTTCAATAAACTACCCTGCGTGTTTTGTATGACCTTCAGCTTTCCGGCATGTTTATTCCGCTTGCTTCTTTTCTTGTTGCAGAAGATTGTAAGGCGTTCAATCACATACCAGTCTATCCGTCTTGCCCATCGTTTGGCGATGGGCGAGATGAAGTAGTAGTTCTTGAACCCCCTTAGCTTGCGATTTAGCCCTTTCACTAGCTCTTCTAGAGACAGAAACAGTTTGTTCCTTGGTGCAGTGTATTCCTTAATTTTACGTCTCATTTCCTTCATTGCTTTCTTAGCTGGTACATGAGACATAGCAAATACCTTGCTCCCCCCTTTGTTGAACACGGGGAATTTGCGATGGTGCAGCCCAAGAAAGTCAAACCCAGTGGAATTGTCCCAAATATTAACGAGTCTAGATTTCTCTTTACTGAGACTAAGCTCCAGCTTGTTTAGAATAGCCATCAGCACTTGAATGCTTTCCAATGCTTCTTGTTTGGTTCTGCACATGATAACGAAGTCATCCGCATAGCGGATAAGTGTGCCAAGATGGGAGAATTGATTTTCCCAAATGGTGTCCATGTAGTTTAGATAGATGTTTGAAAGAAGAGGCGAGATTACCCCTCCTTGCGGAGTTCCCAGTTCTGTTTCATGGAATTGATCATTTTCCATGACCCCAGCCTGCAGCCATTGTCGGATAAGTTTCAGAACACGTCTGTCGCTGATTCTCATTTCGACCAGTTTCATCAACTTCTCATGGTTGATGTTGTCGAAATACCCTTTAATGTCAACATCTACGACCCAATAACACCTCTTGCTTGCTTTGCGTATCTGTGCAATTGCCTGGTGAGCATTTCTTCCTGGCCGAAAGCCATAAGAACAGTCCCGAAAATCAGCTTCAAAGATCGGTTCAATGACTAGCTTAGTAGCCATTTGGACCACCCGATCCTTGATCGTCGGGATGCCGAGTGGACGTTTCTTGCCATCCGGTTTAGGGATGTAAGTTCGACGAACCGGATGTGGACGATACCGCTTTTCTTTTAAATCTAGATAGATCTCGTTAAGAAAACGGCTCTCCCCATACTCCTCCACAATCTGTGCGATGGATTGTCCGTCGATTCCTCCGCTCCCTTTATTTGCTTTTACTCTCCTCCAAGCTGTCGCTAGAATATCCGGGCGGTAGATTTTGTCATACAAGGCATGAAATCGCCGTTTTGAGTTTGCCTTGGCACAAAGATATAGGGTTGTCCAAAGTTGTCGAGCTTTTACATCGGTGTAGTTAGCAAGTTTACTTGCATTCACTCACTCTTACCTCCTTCGACCCGTGAACAAAGCAGGGCTCCTTCCCTCCATAAGGTTGTGTTGTCCTTATGTTCATCGGTACTATGAACCCCTCCGACTCCCTCTCTGCCATCCACCACTTCCCTTACGGTTATAGGTTTCCGTTTTACGCTCCTGACGGGGCGTGCAGAGTAGGGTCTCCCCAGTTCCGTTAACTACTTTCTCAACATACCGCTCCCCATACCCCGAGGGATTCATAGGTGCTGTATTCCAAGTTCTCCACACCGTCCTTGGCCTTCGCCCATATGAAACAAGCTCGGCTTCCCTTTGTCCACCTCTCGGTGGTCTTTCTTAACGAGGCTGCAGGATTCACTTTATGTTACGGCCTGCTGATTTGCTCGCACTCTTTCGAGTTACTTTGTCACAGGGCTTCAACCTTAGGATTTCTCCACCAGTTGCCTGTCAGCTACGAGGTGACTTGGCTCCTGCCTCGGTTGGACTTTCACCAACTAGCAATTAACGGCTTGCTGGGCACGCTTCACAATAAAAACCTGCCCCTTTTTGACAAAAGAGGTGCAGGTTTTTGCTTGTATCTCGGGTTTTTACTTGTTTCTCACGTTCTCACCAGATTCCTGAAAAACAGGCCGCTCCAGCATTACGCTGGCGCCACGGCCAGCATGCGCTCCAGGGAAGCACGTGCTTTGTCCGCGATATCCTCCGGCACGTAAATCTCCGGCTTCATGTTCTCCAGCGCTTCCACGCATTTTTTCAGGTTGTTGACCTTCATGTTCGGGCAGACCAGATACTTGGAAGCAAAGATAAACGTCTTGTCCGGGCTGTCCTTCTCCAGCATGTAGCGGGTGCCGTCTTCCGTACCGATGATGAACTCTTTATGGGAGGATTCACGGCAGTATTTGAGAATGCCTGTCGTAGAACCGACGTAATCGGCCAGCGCCACTACTTCCGGACGGCACTCGGGGTGGACGACGACGAGCGCATTTGGATGCTGCGCTTTCAGCGACATGATGTCCTGGACGGAAAGCTGGTCATGCGTATTGCAGTACCCTTCCCAGATGATCATCTTCTTGTCGGTAAACTGGGAAACGTAGTGACCCAGGTTTTTATCCGGGACCCAGATGATCTCGTCGGAATCGATCGACTCGATGACCCGTTTCGCGTTGGAGGACGTACAGCAAATGTATGTTTCCGCTTTCACATCGGCGGACGTGTTGATGTACGCAACCACCTTTGCATTCGGATGCTGCGCCTTCAGCTTGCGCAAGCCTTCCACGTTGACCATGTCGGCCATCGGACAGCCGGCGCGTTCATCCGGGATGATGACGGTCTTTTGGGGATTGAGAATTTTTGCACTTTCCCCCATAAAGTGTACGCCGCAAAACAGGATGACGTCCGCGTCGGTTTCCTTGGCTTTTTGCGCCAAACCGAACGAATCTCCAATATAGTCAGCCACTTCCTGAATCTCCGGCCGCTGATAAAAATGGGCCAGAATGATGGCATTGCGTTCTTTTTTCAATTGCATCAGCCGTTCGCGCAACTCAGCGTTTCGCTGGGCCTTTTTTTCTAACGCCAAGGCTTCCATGAATATTATCCCCCTACGTAGGTGTCATAATTTAGGGCCATTGTAATCCCAACCCACTTGCTTGTCAATGCATATCCGCTGGGGAGACTGCTGTATTTACCCATCCGCCAGCACGCGCTCGCGAATAAAGCGCGCCACTCCGTCCTCGTCGTGATGCGGAGCGATAAAACGGGCCAGCTCTTTTATCGCCGGACTGGCGTTTTCCATGACGACAGGAAACCCTACGTTGGACAATGCTTCCCGGTCATTTTCCGCATCGCCAAACGCCATGACTTGTTCGGGCGCAATTCCCCATTTCCGACAAAAATAAGTGAGCCCCTCCCATTTGGAGACGCCTTTCGGGATCACCTCCACATTGTGCTTCCCTGAAGATGTGATGTCAGCCTGATCACTCCAACGCTCAAGCTGTTCCCGGACAGGCACGAGCGCTTCCGGGACGGGGTGCCAGACGAACAGCTTGACGATCTTCGACTCGCCGGTGGCGATCCGCTGCATCATTTCTGCCAAGGGAACGACCCGTGACCACTCGTAAAAGGAAAAGCGGCGCAGCGACACTCCTTCGACCGAAGCATCTTCTTCAATCAATGTTTCTATCCGTTCCCTGTCTTCCTGAACCATCCAGCGATTGCTTTCGGTGTCGTGCAGCTCATAGTAGATTGGTTCCTGCCTTAGTGTATGCACAGCCTGTTGGATCATTTCCAGCGGCAAAGCAGCATGCTGAACCAATGTTCCGTCCGCCTCCAGAACTGTCGCGCCGTTGCTGCATACATATCCGTCAAACGCGAATCCGCCGATCGGCAGCTGCGCGGATGCATAGGTGCGGCCGGTCGACAACACCAGCTTGCAGCCGCTGGCTTGCAGCAGCCTACAGGCTTCCTTCGTTGCCTCTGTCATCTGTGACTGTTCATTCAGCAGGGTCCCATCCATATCAAAAGCTGCCAGACGGAGCCTAGAAAACAAGGCGATCTCCTCCTTTGATGAAAAGAAAAGCGCAGGCGCCACATCCTGCACTTTATTTCCAAATCACTATGAATTCTTCCACCTTCAATGTACCCTATTCGCCCAGGTTATTCAATACGGGGCCAGACATTCCGCCTGCATAATCGAAAGTCCGCTATACGAGATGGCAAGCTACCTGATGATCGCTGTCCGCCAATCGTAAAACGGGTACTTCCTCCTTGCATCGGTCAGTCGCGAGCGGGCATCTCGTATGGAATTTGCAGCCCTTCGGCGGATTCGCCGGACTCGGAATGTCTCCGCGCAGAACGATCCTCTCCCGCTTGAGCCGCGGATCGGGGATAGGCACCGCCGACAACAGCGCCCGCGTATACGGGTGCAAGGGACGGGCAAACAGTTCATCCCGCGGCGCAATTTCCACCAGAGAGCCCAAATACATCACGCCGATGCGGGTGCAGAGGTGCTCCACCACACTCAAATCATGCGAGATGAACAGGTACGTAAGCTCTTTTTTCTCCTGCAGGTCGCTAAACAAATTGATGATTTGCGCCTGTATGGAGACATCCAGCGCAGAAACAGGCTCATCGGCCACAATAAACTCCGGCTGCAGGATAATCGAGCGGGCAATACCGATCCGCTGCCGCTGACCGCCGGAGAATTCATGCGGAAACCGGTCGATGTGATACGGAGCCAACCCGCAGAGAGAGAGCACCTCCTGCACCCTTTCCCGTATCTCCGACTTGTCGGCCAGCCCGTGGTCCATGAGGGCTTCTCCGATCGCATCCCCTACCCGAAGCCGGGGATTGAGCGAGCTGTACGGGTCTTGAAAAATGAACTGCATGCTGGGCCGAAGCCGACGAAGCTCTTGCTTGCTTACTGCATGCAAATCCACTCCCTTGTACTTGACCTCGCCCGCCGTTTTATCGGTAAGGCGCAAAATCGTGCGTCCCGTCGTGCTTTTGCCGCTCCCGGACTCGCCGACCAGACCGAAGGCTTCTCCCTTCCGGATGGCAAAGCTGACGTCATCGACTGCCTTGACGTGACCAATGGTCCTGCCAAAAATGCCCCCGGTAATCGGGTAGTACTTTTTCAACTGCTTGACTTCCACCAATGCCTCACGCAAGCCCGCTCTCCTCCTCGTATAACCAGCACGCCACCCTGTGCCCGTCGTCGATTTGCTTCAATTCCGGCTGCTTCAGTCGGCAAACCGACATGCAGCTCTCGCAGCGGTCATGGAAGTAGCAGGAATCAGCCAGACCAATCAGATTCGGTACTTGGCCCGGGATGGAGTTCAGCCGTTTTTTCCGCTGGCCGATCACCGGCTTTGCTTGCAAAAGCCCGCGGGTATACGGGTGCCGGGGATTGCTGAAAAGCTCCAGGACAGGCCCTTCTTCAATCACCTTGCCCGCGTACATGACGACCACATAGTCGGCCATTTCGGCAACGACGCCCAGATCATGGGTGATGAGCAATATCGCCGTGTTGTACGTTTCCTTGATCTCGCGCAAAAGATCGAGAATTTGCGCCTGAATCGTCACATCCAGAGCTGTCGTCGGTTCATCGGCGATCAGCAGTCTCGGATTGCAGCTGATCGCGATGGCGATCATGATCCGCTGCAGCATGCCTCCGCTTAGCTGATGCGGGTACGCGTTCATGATCTCCTCGGGACGGGGGATGCCTACCAGCGAAATCAGTTCAATCGCTTTCGCCCTGGCTTCCTTTTTGGAGAGAAGAAGATGCTCCCACAGAGGCTCCATGATCTGTTCGCCTATGGTCAAGACCGGATTGAGCGAAGACATCGGCTCCTGGAAAATCATCGCGATGTCATTGCCGCGCAGCTGCTGCTTCTCCAGTGGGCTGAGCTGCAGCAGGTCTACGCCATCGAACCGGATGTCTCCCCCAACCACTTTTCCTTGCGGCTCCGCTACAAGCCCCAGCACGGACATGGCCGTTACGCTTTTACCGCAGCCCGATTCCCCGACGATGCAGACCGTCTCGCCCTCCCGTACGCGAAGACTGATGTCGTTTACCGCTTTGACGACTCCCGACGGGGTGAAAAAATGGGTCTGCAGATGATCGATTGTAAGCAAAGCGTTTGTCATAACCGTCTCTCCTACCTCTTCATTTTCGGATCAAGCGCATCACGGAGGCCGTCACCGAGCAGATTGATCGAAATTACGGTGGCAAATATGGCAAAGCCGGGTGGAATCCAGAGCCACGGCCGTTTCTGAAAATCGATCAGCGTATTCGCGGCATCGATCATATTGCCCCACGTCGGCGTCGGGGGAACGACCCCCAGGCCCAGGTAGCTGAGTACAGACTCGCTCAGAATCGCTCCCCCGACCCGCAGCGTAGCTACCACGATCAGGATCGGGATTGTATTGGGCAACAGGTGAAAAAACAGCTTGCGGTGATCGCGCAGCCCCAGAGACTCGGTGGCCTGCATGAACTCCCGCTCGCGCAGACTCAAAATCTGGCTTCGCACCAGTCTCGCCAGCTCCGGCCAGCCGATCAGGCTGAGCATCAGCATGACGATGTAGATCCGGTAATCTGTGGGCACCTTCCACTCGGACAGGATCGCCCCGATAATAAACAGCAGCGGAAGTCCCGGAATCGTCATCAGAATGTCTGCAAAGCGCATCACGATTTGATCGACAACCCCTCTGTAATAGCCAGCTACTACTCCCAGAACCGAGCCGATAAAGACAGACAGCAGCATGGCGGCCAGTCCCACCGTCAGCGAGATGCGGCCGGCCTGCATCAGCCGGGTCAATATGTCCCGCCCCAGGTTGTCCGTACCCAGCCAATGAGCCATGCTGGGGGGCTTGTTGATCATCACCGTATTGACCTTTCCGGATGCGTAGGGCGAAAAAAACGGCCCGATGAAGCAGAACAAAAACATAATGACCAGAAACACCAGTCCGCACATGGCGACCTTGTTCTTTTTCAGCTTGGCAAACGTATCTCTCCAGAGCGAAGACCGCCGGGCACCGGTCCGCGTGCCTGCCAGTCCCGCTGTCTCCGTGACGATGGATGACAATGTCGACTCCTCCTATTTCAATCTCACTCGCGGATCAGCCACGCCGTACAAAAGGTCGGCAAGCAGATTGCTGACGACGGTCAAAATGGCCAAAAACATCGTAAATCCCATCAACAGCGGGTAGTCGCGCAGGCTGAACGCCTGCATATACAGCTGCCCAACCCCTGGCCAGTTGAAAATCTTCTCCGTGATGATCGCGCCTCCAAACAAGGCCGGAAGCTCAAAGCCAAGCAGGGTGATCGCGGGAAGCAAAGCGTTTCGCAGGGCGTGCTTGTAGACGACTGTTTTTTCCTTCAAGCCTTTGGCCCTTGCTGTGCGAATGAAATCCTGCCGGATGATTTCCAGCATGTTTGTACGAAAATAGCGGGTCAGGGAGCCGACCCCGAGCATTGTGAGCACAAGCACCGGCAAAAACATATGGTCGATAACCTCCCACACGTATGCAAGTCCGGTCGCATTGCTGCCGGTCGTGATCATCCCCCCGGGCGGGAACCAGCCAAGGTCCACCGCAAAAAACTTGATGATCAACAGCCCGGCGAAGAACGAGGGAAACGACATCGCGGCAAATGCCCCGATCGTCACTGCTGAGTCAAAGAATGAGTACTGTCTGGTCGCCGAGATGACCCCGATCACAATCGCGATCAGCCAAGTAAACAAGGTAGAGGCGGACGCAATCAAAAAGGAATTCCAGATGTACTGACTGAGCAGCGAGGTGACCGGCTGCTGATACTGAAGGGAATATCCAAAATCGCCCCGGACGGCATTGCCGAGCCAGACGAAATAGCGCTCCACGACCGGTTTATCCAGACCGTACATCTGTTTTAGCTCCGCTTTTCGCTCGTCAGTCAGCTTCGGATTGTTATCGACAAAATCACCCGGTGTCAGGGCGTACAGGCCAAAAATCAAAACGGATGCCCCAAACAGAGTCAGGACCATGTACAGCAGTCTGCGGATGATATAGGCTTTCATCTTGTGCCTCCCAAGGAATATGCCCAGCCCGGAGGCTGAGCATCTTCGTTCGATCTATTGAATCGGTTCAATCTTCAGATCGGGCAAATTGCCGGAAATGCCGGTATATCCGTTCGGATCAAATCCGGACACTCTCGCGTTGTGGGCGGTCAGCAGCTTCCGATAGGTGAGGAAAATGTACGGCGGATCGTCGCTCAGCTCGTTGTACAGCTCTTTGTAAATTTCTTTCCGCTTTTCAATATCGAGCGTGCTGATCCCCTTTTCCAGCAATTCGTCTACCTTTGGATTGGAGTATCCGTTCGTGCCGGTAAAGCTGCTTGAACGGTTCGACCCAAATTGAATCACGCCGTCGGACGGATCGGTCAGCATCGTCGTGGAGAAGGAGGCGAGGTCATGGTCCCCTTTTGCTGTGCGGGCCAGCAATGCATTGTAGTCCATCAGCTCCGCTTCCAGTTGTACGCCCAGTTCCTTGTAGTTTTCTTTTGCGATCGGGATGAGCACATCGCTCAGCGGTCCTTTGGTCGTCAAGTAGTACAGCTTCAGCTTTTGGCCGTCCTTCTCGCGGATGCCGTCCGCCCCGACCTTCCAGCCTGCTTCATCCAGCAGCGCTTTCGCTTTTTCCAGATCGTAGTGATACGAATTGACCTCCTCTGTATAGGCCCAGGAGACAGGCGAGACCGGGACATTGGCTACTTGGCCGTAGCCTTGGTAAGCCGTGTCGACAATTTTTTGCCGATCCAGACCGTATATCAGCGCTTGTCTCACCCGCTTGTCCTTGAAGTACGGCTTGCTGTGGTTGAATTTGATGTAGCTGTAAGCTGTCGACGTGTACACGTTGATGTTTGCGTAGCCCAAGCTCTTCAGCAGCTCCAGATTGTCCTCGTTGGCTGTAAAGGAGTTGTAATCAGTCTCCCCTGTCTGGAAAAACTGCAGGGCATCTCCTTCTGTCGTCTTGTAGATGAAGTGCTCAACCGCCGGCTTGCCAGCGTAGTAGTGTTCGTTGGCCAGATAGCGGACCTCTTGGCCGGTGATGTATTTCTCCAGCTTATACGGGCCTGCTCCAAGCGGCTTTCCGTGCAGCGTCCGCAGATACTCCAGGTTGCCCGGTTTATAGCCTTTGCCATAGTAAGCTTTGGATAGCACCGGTCCGCCGAGGATGAGAAGCGAACGGGCATTCACTTTCTCCGTCGTGATTTGGATCGTTTGCGGGTCGATGACTTTGATCCCCTCGACGGTATCTGCCTTGCCCTCTTTGTAAGCCTGACCGCCTTTGATCTGCGTTTCAAAGATGTCTTCGTCTCCGTCGTACGCCTTGTCGTGGAGAATCGTCAGGGTAAAGGCGACGTCTTCCGCTGTCAGTGGCGAGCCGTCGCTGAATTTGAGGTTTGGCCGCAGGTGGAAGGTGTAGGTTAGCTGATCGTCCGAGATGTCCCAATTTTCCGCCAGGCGGGGAATGGGTTTGCCGTTTTTGTCGACGCTCACCAGCGGCGCAAAAATGGCCGCGCTCACGTTTCCGTCGTAGCCGTTTTTGTAAAAGTACGGGTTAAATACTCCGCCCGGCTCCGTAAGCGTAGCCACAACCGTATCCGTCCGCTTTTTTGCCGCTTCCGGCGATTTAGATTTATCCGTCGCAGGAAAGAACGAATCCGGAATGCTCTGGACCGTTCTCGTCTCTTGCGGTGCAGCAGGCGTCTGATTGTCGCTTGCGCTTTCCTGGGTGGAGCAGCCGGAGACGGATACAGCTCCGACCAGGATCAGCAGCAACGCGCTAATCAATCCTTTTTTCATTCGTACATCCTCCTCAAAACGTCATGTTAAAAAAGCAACATCTGGAAATGATTATATACATATAATTCCGATGTGTAAAGTAGGTTTTATGAGGATTAAAAAAGCCGTTTTCATTCCAGGCACAAATAGAAAACGGCTCTTTGGTAAAAACAGTATCATCTTCTTTACACTACACGTATAGACAGCCGGGAAATAGGGACTGGAAGAAGAATCACCTCCCATAATAAAGAATGATCCACGTCACGAATGACGGAAGCCCTGCCAATAAAACATAGAGTGCCCATCGTTGCTCCAGTTTTCTTTCTTTTCTCATTGCCTCGTTGTTATCATCCACTACAAAATCCCTTTTCACATCTGGTGTCGCCAAATTAATCCTGTCTACTCCTAATGTTGATCCCAGCATAAGAAGTGCAAGTACGATCAATCCAAAGCCAGCATAACCTGATAACCTTATCCATACACCAATCAGATCTCCCTGATAAAGAGCGTACCCGAAAAATAACAAGACAAGAACAATCCCGATTGATAAAGATTTAATCAAGTAAGCCCCCCCTTAATAACCCAATTAGAAAACGAACACCAATTTTATGACAATATTGGTGTTCGCTTTACTTTTTCAGAGCTAATTGGTCTTATAATTATCCAGTTTTAACGTCCAAGTTTCAGTTCCCAATTTTAGCGTTGCCTTTGTGTTGACGCCAATTGTACTAGCCCAATCAGAAACTGGCTTCCAGTTTTTGGGGGCATCGTATGAGAAAGAATTTGATGATGGGTATAAAGGTCCACTATCTTGGATCACAGACCCTCCGTGTGTTCCATCATCACGCAAAGCTCCTCCTGAAGCGCCGTATCTCACTTCTCTGCTTGTTATCGACACTTTATTATCACTAATCGTCCAGCCACCAGTTACTTTGGTCAATTTCTTAAATCCATCGCCGTTAGTAGATTTGTACTTATCCCAGTAGTATGTAGAATATGCTTTGACCGAATAACTTGAATCCCAATCTTCATCAGAAGTTGACCCTAAAATGGATATTGATTTATTATCCAGTACTTCTTTAGGAATACCATAGAAGTAATAAGTTACGTAGCTCTCTTTCTGTTCACTTGTAGCAATATTTCTTTCGGTTTTTAAACGTTGTGTCGTATGATAAACTTTCAAATTTTTCTCAACACCCCCATCAGTTTGCAACTTAGCCTCAGCACTTGGAGTACTTTTATAATCTGTGATATTATTTTTCGCCCTTATAAACAATGTACTCAAATCATTAATTTCTTCCGCTTGAAAAGTCACTTCATATGAAGTTTTTGATTCTTTCGCTACAACTCCACTGACCAGAGATGTTAAGAGGATCGCTGAGATAACACTGCTAATAATCTTTCTCACCCTAATACCTCCTATAAATTGTATTTATATACAATAATAAAATATTGAGATTTATTTGTCAAACTATACTAACTATTCGTTATTTTTACTGGTATTAATTTTGACTGCCTCACTTTTATACGCTAATTCCAAATAAAATACGGTGATCTCTCCTTGGTAGCACCCAGAAGCGATCACCGTATTCAAACTCGACTTGATCAACCTATAATCATTTTATTGTTTCTTCTCGTCCTGTTCGGACCCACTGTTCGGCGTCTCCGCAGTGTTTTCCGCTTTGTTGTCAGTGTTGCCTTCCGTCGTGCTTTCCGCGTTTTCAACGGTTTCCTTTTTGGCTTCCGTCGCTTCGCTGATGGTCGGCTCGTCTTTCTTTGGCTGGATATTCACAACCACGTCTTTGTTTTCGAGTGGATGCGGATCCAGCTTTCCGTGCTCGATCAACTGCTTGATTTGATCAGCGTCAAGCGTCTCGACTTCTAGCAGTGTGGTAGCTACAAGCTCCAGCTGATCACGGTGCTTCGTGAGCAGCTCTTTACACTTGTCGTAGCACTCATTGATAATGCTTTGCATCTCCTGGTCGATTTCGTAAGCGATCTGTTCGGAGTAGTTTCGCTCGTGGCCAATATCGCGGCCCAGGAATACTTGACCCTGATTGCGGCCAAATTGCATTGGCCCCAGTCGGCTCATCCCGTATTCCGTAATCATGCTGCGCGCAATCGCCGTTGCACGCTGGAAGTCGTTGTGAGCGCCGGTACTGATATCGCCCAGCACCAGCTCTTCTGCAACGCGTCCACCCAAGAGACCGGTAATCTTGTCGAGCAAGTCGGTCTTCGTTGCAAAGAAACGGTCTTCTTTCGGCAGCATCACTGTGTATCCACCAGCTTGGCCGCGCGGAATGATGGTTACCTTATGTACCATTTCTGCATTTCTGAGGTAGTATCCGATAATCGTATGGCCCGCTTCGTGGTAAGCCACGAGACGTCTTTCGTCTTCGCTCACTACGCGGGATTTTTTCGCCGGACCGGCGATGACGCGGTCGATGGCTTCATCGACTTCAGCCATGTTGATTTGCTTCTTGTTTTTCCGTGCTGTCAGAAGAGCTGCCTCATTCAGCAGGTTCTCCAGATCGGCACCGGTGAAGCCCGACGTGCCGCGTGCGATGACATCCAGCTTCACGTCTTCGCCAAGCGGTTTGTTGCGGGCATGGACCTTCAGTACAGCTTCGCGGCCCTTGATGTCCGGGCGGTCTACCGTAATTTGACGGTCAAAACGTCCTGGACGCAGCAGCGCAGGGTCCAGAATGTCCGGGCGGTTCGTCGCAGCGACGATGATAATGCCTTCGTTGCCGCCGAAGCCGTCCATTTCAACAAGCAATTGGTTCAGCGTTTGCTCGCGCTCGTCATGGCCGCCGCCAAGACCTGCTCCACGCTGACGACCGACTGCGTCAATCTCGTCGATAAAGATAATGCAAGGCGCGTTTTTCTTTGCGTTTTCAAACAAATCACGCACGCGGGACGCACCCACCCCGACGAACATCTCTACAAAGTCAGAACCGGAGATGCTGAAGAACGGCACACCCGCTTCACCGGCAACAGCACGGGCAAGCAAGGTTTTACCGGTACCAGGAGGACCCACGAGCAGCACGCCTTTTGGAATGCGCGCGCCAACTGCGTCAAACTTGCGCGGGTCTTTGAGGAACTCGACCACTTCCTCCAGCTCCGCCTTTTCTTCGTCTGCTCCTGCAACATCGTTGAATGTAACGCGCTTTTTCTCTTCGTTGTATAGCTTCGCACGGCTCTTCCCGAAGTTCATCACTCGGCTGCCGCCGCCCTGAGCCTGGTTTAACAGGAAGAAGAACAGGATAAAGATGATGATGAAAGGAATGATCGATGTCAGGAACGTCAGCCAGATGCTGTTGCCTTCCTGCGGAGCGACCTCAACCCTTTTCACTTTTTGCTCATCGATCTTCGCGTTAACCAGCTTGATGATATCCGAATCGTAAAGCGGTACATTTGTTACAAACTTGGTTTCCTGTCCCGGATTCGCTGCTTTCAGGATACCGTCTACCCGATACGTTCCTCCCTCAGGACGAAGCGTAAGCTCGGAGACGTTATCGGTTAACAGCTGTACCCGGAATTCCTGATATGTAAGTTTCCCAACCTTATCAGAACCGGAGAGGATAAAATTCACGATCCCGACCGTGACAAGAAAGATTAGTAGGTAGAACCCGGTATTACGAAAAAAGCGATTCATTCCTTACCTCCTCTCACGAACAGACACTTTTCACATTTTACCATATGGAGTCAGTTCTTCACAACAAAGCTAGTTCGTGTAAACTTCCGGTTTTAGTACGCCAATAAATGGCAGGTTTCGATATTTCTCGGCAAAATCCAGACCGTAGCCGACTACGAATTCGTCTGGAATCGTAAATCCGCTGTAATCTGGCGAGATGTCTACTTTGCGGCGATCCGGCTTGTTGAGAAGCGTCACGACCTTTACGGAAGCCGCCTGGCGGTGGCGCAGAAGCTCCATCAGCCTGCTCAGCGTCAAACCGCTGTCCATGATGTCCTCGACAACGAGGACGTGACGGCCTTCGGCGGAAGTGTCGAGGTCCTTCAGGATTTTCACCATCCCGGAAGACTCGGTTCCGCTTCCATAGCTGGATACGGCCATAAAGTCCATTTCGCAGGGAATGTCCATATGGCGAAGCAAATCGGCCATAAATACGACAGCGCCCTTCAAAACGCAGATGACCAACGGGTTTTTGTCCCGGTATTCTTCGCTCAAGATAGAGCCCAGCTCTTTAACCTTGCTGGCAATTTGTTCTTCGGTGAGCAAAATCTCCTTGATGTCTTGGTTCACGTTAATACCTCCCGCCACTCTTCTCCAAACTCCACTTCCACATACAATACCCGCTTGGTCCGTTCACTTACAGGCGCAATGGCGGATCGGCGGATGCCCGGAACCCAGATCACCTGGTCGCCCGCAGTCAGGATCGGCAGTCTGTCCCGCCACTTCTGCGGCACCTTGGCGTCGATCAGCAGTTCCTTCAGCTTTTTGCTCCCCGCTGTTCCCCATAGAGGCATGCGGTCACCTTGCTTTCGATTGCGAACGCATAAAGGCCCAGGAAGGCGATCGGCATCAAAAGCCGCCGCGTGATCGGGAACTCGTGCCCAATCGATGGGGCCATCACGATAAAACGTATGTACCGCTGCTCCACTTTCCGTAATCAGTGTTGTTCCCGGAACAGCAAGCTGGTAGCAGAAAATCTGACGATATAATTTCTGGCCATTCGTCTGAAAGCGAACCTGCCGATATGCCCTGGCCACTGTCACGGCACCGGGCAAATCCAGTTCAGCAGACGGACGATTTCCCTCTATCATGCGCAAAACGGCCTCCACATGTTGCGAAGACCATTCGATTTGGCTTGAGAGATAACTTAATATTAGAGTAATCATTCTCCTTTGTAAAGCAACGTCACAACTTTGAAACTTGTCGGCGTCGATCGTCACGTCGCCTTTTTTCTGCTTGATCACAACCGCTTTTAACTGATCGCGACTCTGCTTTTGCAGGTAAGCTTCATCCTCCTGAACGGCCTTTGACAGGGAAAGGATGTGCTCGCGGTAGCGCTCGTTTACCTGCTCCAACAGCGGCATTACTTCCAGCCGGATCAGGTTGCGGGCGTACTTGCGCGAGCGGTTGCTGCTGTCCTCTCGCGGGAATAGCGCGTTTTCCTCACAGTAGCGCTCCAGCTCCGCTCTGCTCACATGCAGAAGCGGCCGGATCAGCTCGACCTGGCCCTCCACCAGCCAGCGCCTGGCTGGCATCCCGGTCAGACCGGAGAGGCGCGTTCCCCTCAACAGCCGAAACAAGACCGTCTCCACCTGGTCGTCGGCATGATGCGCCACGGCTACTTTGGCAGCGCCTGTACGAAGCGCGACCTGCTTGTAGAGATCATAGCGCACAGCGCGGCTCGCTTCCTGAGCCCCCATGCCGGTCTCCTTCATGACATCTGGAATGCTCCGTTCAAACAAGTGAAAAGAAACCCCGAGGGATTGGCACAGCTCTCCGGCATAGTCCGCGTCCCTGCCCGCTTCCTCCCCGCGGAAACCGTGATTCAGGTGTACAGCGTGCAATTTCCAGCCGTACTGATAGTGTGAATTGAGAGCCCACAAGATATGCAAAAGGGCAGTCGAGTCATTTCCGCCAGAGATGCCGACCACGACTGTCTCGCCCGGCTCCAGGAGCCTGCTGCGCTCGATGTTATTGCGCACGCTTTCTAGCATGGCGCGCTCCCCTCCAGATGGCAAATAAAGAAATTCCCAGGATCAGACCGGACGCGATCGCTCCTGCCACCATCGCAGTCTGCATGGCCAGCATGATTCCTTCCATATATTGTCCATTTACGAAGGCAAGCATCGCTTTGTAAGCAAGAGATCCCGGCACCAGAGGGATGATGCCGGCAACACTGAAGTTGGTGGAGGGGACCCTCAGCCAGACGGACAAAACTTGACTTAATATGGAAACGGTTGTCGCTGCCGCAAACGTGCATAAAATAACCTCAGCCCCAAAATATGGGAGAATGGAGAAAACAAGCCATCCGGTCAAACCGGCGAAGCCGCATGCCAGCAAGGTGCGCACCGGAACATTAAACAGCAATCCCCACGCCATCGAAGACAACAGACTGAGGCCCAATCCTTTCAACAATACCATTCGTCTCTCACCTCACGAACCACAGGGTAATAGCCGTCGCTACCGCAACGGAAAGTGCTGTCAAAAGCGCTTCTGCCCCGCGTGAGACTCCCGCGACGAGATCTCCGGCCATCAGATCCCTGAGCGAGTTGGTGATGGCGATCCCCGGGAAGAGAGGAAGCATGGCACCGATGATCAGGATGCTGAGGTGCAGCTCCGTAAAAAAGGTAGCGCACAGGAGCGCAAACAATCCGCCCAGCAAAGCTGATACAAATTCAGTAAAAAATTTGATCCGTAGAAACTTTTCAAAAAATTGCAGACTGAGGTTGACCGTCAGTCCCGCCAATGCGGAGGGCAGCAGATCATACCAAGTACCGCCCGCAAGCATGGCAAAAGAGCCGCTGGCAACGCCAGCCGCCGTATGCAGCATCCATTTGGGGTAAACCGGTTTTCCCTGATCGATTTGCTGAAACAGGTTGTAGGCTTCATAGATGGTAATATCTCCCGAAACAAACCGGCGCGAGACGTCGTTGGCCAAGGTGACCTTGCTCAAATTGATCGTCCGGCTGGGTGTGCGGATCATGCGTGTATGATCTTGTCCATTCGCACGAAATGACAAGATGATGCTGGTCGGGGTCGCGGAGCTGTTAACCGAATCCATGCCGGCCGCCTTGGCAATCCACGACATCGTCTCTTCCGTACGATACGTTTCCCCGCCGTTCTTCAACATAATTTCGCCTGCCAACAAGCAGGTATCCATAACAAGATCTGGGGACACCTATTGTCACACCCCTTACATCATCCATGCATAATACAATGTTCCGGCCAATAGCAGCATGGATGCGACAAACAACCCGCCTATCCAGATGCCTGATGAACCGGACCCTGACGCCTTTTTTTGCTGAACTGCAGTCGTACGGCCTTGCACGATCGCCAGCATATCGCTTTTCATTTCTTCCGCTCCCGCGTACTGTCCGTGGAAAGCCTTGATGAGCGGAACCCGAAATGGGTAAAGGCTGTCGTTGTTCCGTATTATATCACAGAGCAGACTGGTTTGACGCGGCTCTGTTCGAGAACTCTTCCAAACTTCCGGGCTGCTTGCCAGACGGACGGTCATCACGGCCAGCGAGAAGAGATCATAGTCCGGCTCTGCGCGTCTGTCACCCGCGTGCCAGGCAGCCCGGTCATACTCCTCCGTAAATTGCCTGACCGCACAGCCATGTTTCGTAACCCCTCCAAAATCGATCAGCCTCACTTGACTGTCTGCACGGGTTACAATCACGTTTTCCGGCTTCAAGTCGCCGAAAACCCATCCTCTTTGATGGAGGACGGCCAGTCTGGCCAAAAGCTGGATGATCAAAACCGGCACCCAATCCGTTCCCGTGCGCTGGACGAACTGATCCAACTGCTCGCCATCGAGGTATTCCATCGCGTAAAAGGTGCATGACCGCCCGTCAATATAGAGGTCATCCACGTCGCAGAGGAGCGGAGCGACGGTTACCCGTGCATCCCGCCCCTGCTGAACGCTTTTTAGCGCATGAACTTCCATCAGAATATCCATGCCTTCCGCTCCGATTTTCACGGCTCGCCGAACCCCGTCCTGGGACACCAGATAGACCGCCCCGTTGGCACCACGCCCCAGCTCCCGCAGGACATGGTACGTTTTCTGATTCCATTTGCCGCGAAATTGGGGAGGCAGCTTGGGAATGGCGCGATTAAAAGACATGGTCTCTCAAACTGCCTTGGTCACCGTCTTCGAGCTCATTATGCCCGTAGCGATCGCGCAAGCCGGTTGGGAGCTTGACATGCTCAAACAGTGCAATCGCTTCGATAATCGCCGGTCCAGTCGGTGTAATCCCGCTCATCGTCAGTCCGGAAGTCAACTGATGAGCCTGATCCACCTCCTCAGTCCACGGGATGCGGACATCGAGGTGATTTTGTTTCCCAGGAAATGAACAAACAGCCATCCGGCTTTGTCCGCTTCTCGAACGAAGGCTGATGCTGAAGTCGTGGATGGCTTGCTGGACAGCAGCCAGCTTCGGCTTCATGCTTCCGGAGGAATCGACCAGCATCACTACATCGAGACGACTGCGTTCGCCCAGCTCGTCCACCATCCCGGCGACCTGGACTCTTTTCTCGGGAACCAATCCCTCCATGGCGGAATCGCCCAAAATCTCTTTCAATTCCTTGCTTACTACCTGGTGGATCGTCCGCGTCATAGCCTTGCGTGTCAACATCTGTACGGTTTGGGCCAACTGCTGGGGGTACACGATGTCAAACAGACCGCCGCCCGCTTCTGCTATTTCGCGAATTTCCTTCTCTCCCTGCTCGCCCATATCGCCTTTTTCAATCACGCCGATGACGTTTACCGTGATCCCCTGCTCCCTCGCCAGGGTCGCAGCCGCAACCGGACTAATGCCGGAGTTGGAGCAGCCGTCCGTCACCACCAAAATTTGTCGTAAGGTTGCTTCTTTCACTAGTCATCTCCCCATTCTGTCTTGCCTGTATTGGTAACCAGTATCGACAGTGCAAAGGGGAAACATACCAGAAGGATTGCCGCAGGCTTGTCAGAAGCCCGCTACAACCCTTCTTTTATCCATCATTTTATCTATCGTTCACTTCATCGTCACAGCTTGCTGATCACATGCTCCTGGATATACGCCCGGATATCCTCTCCGCTCTCCAGTGCCAGCGCTTGCTCGGCGACGGCTACCATCTCAGATGCGTCCAATTGCTTCAGAAGATGGCGGGTGCGCAGAATGGAGGTCGCGCTCATGCTGAACTCGTCCAGACCCAGGCCCAGCAGGATCGGTACCGCAAGCTCTTCTCCGGCCATTTCACCGCACATGCCTACCCATTTCCCTTCTTGATGAGCCGCTTTGATCACCTGGCGGATCAGTCTCAGGACAGCGGGATGAAAAGGATCGTACAAGTAGGAGACCTGCTCGTTCATCCGGTCGGCGGCCATCGTATACTGGATCAGATCGTTCGTGCCGATACTGAAGAAGTCGACCTCCTTGGCCAACTGGTCGGCGATCATGGCAGCCGCCGGAACCTCAATCATGATTCCCACTTCGAGATTCTCGTTAAACGGAATGTGGTTATTGCGCAAATCCGTTTTCACTTCGTCCAGCAACTGGTTTGCCCTGCGCAGTTCTCGCAGCGTCGCGATCATGGGGTACATGATTTTAATGCCCCCGTACGCACTCGCTCTGAGCAAGGCACGCAGCTGTGTCTTGAACAGCTCGGGACGGTCCAGACAAAGGCGGATGGCCCGATAGCCGAGAAACGGATTCAGCTCCTTTGGCATCTCCAAATAGGAAAGCTCCTTGTCCCCGCCAATATCCAGCGTCCTGATCACCACAGGCTTTTCGCCCATCGCCTGCGCAGCAGCTTTGTAAGCCTCAAACTGCTCCTCTTCTGTCGGAAACTGTGCTTTTCCCATGTACAAAAACTCGGTGCGGAACAACCCGATCGCCTCGGCTCCGTTTTGAAGCGCTTGCACGGCGTCCTGCGGATTGCCGATATTGGCAGCCAGTTCTACCCGCTTGCCGTCTTTCGTTATCGTCGCTTCCTTGACCAGACGGGCCCACATCTCTTTTTGCTCAGCGTAGGCCTTTTGCTTTTCCTCATACGTACGGATGACTGTCTCATCCGGCTGGATAAACACTTTTCCCTCCAGCCCGTCGACGATCACCGTATCCCCGGTCTGAACCTGCTCCGTGATCGCAGACAGCCCGACTACGGCCGGGATTTCCATCGTGCGAGCCATAATTGCCGAGTGAGACGTACGGCCTCCGATATTGGTCAAAAAGCCTTTCACCTTGTCGCGGTCAAGCTGTGCCGTATCGGATGGGGTCAGATCATGCACGACGAGAACGATCGGGCCGTCCAGGCTTGTATCCAACTGTTCAGAGATGCCTAGCAGCTTTCTCAGTACACGCTGGCTTACATCGCGAAGATCGGCTGCCCGCTCCCGCATGTACTCGTTATCCATGCTTTCGAATAACACGACAAAGCTGTCGCGAACGTCTTCCACAGCGGCTTCCGCATTCAGCCCCTCGCTCGCAATTTTCGCCTCAATTGCACTGATGAAGTCGGGGTCCTGCAAAAACATCTGGTGGGCTTCAAAAATGGCCGCTTCTTTCTCCCCGATGTCCTTGCGCGTCTTTTCCTTGATCAGCTCTAATTCTTGATGAGCCTCCTGTATGCTCCGTTGAAACCGTTCCACTTCTGCAGCTCTCTGTTCTTCACCGATGGTCCGGCGTTCATAGCGGATTTCTTCGCTGCCTTTGACCACCGCACGTCCGATGACGATTCCCGGAGCTGCCGCAATGCCCTGGATAACCATGTGATCGCCCCTTACTTATTCATGGACCGCTTCGAGCAGGCCTCCCAATTCCTCCATGGCTTGCTGCTCCCCTTCGCCATTGATTTCGAGCGTAATCTCGTCGCCTTTTGCCGCACCAAGCGTCATCAGACCCATAATGCTTTTTCCGTTTACCTTTTTCGTCCCTTTGATCACATTGATCTCGCAGGCGTAGGCTGTCGCCTTTTGGACGAACAGGGACGCAGGACGGGCATGCAGCCCGGTCGGATTTTTAATAGTAAAAGTTTGAGTCAACATCGTGATTCACTCCTTGTCCAGTTATTTGACTGCTTCTTTTTTCAAAAGATTGATCATCAGTGCCGTTACAATCGTACCGACCACAATCGACACTACGTACATTCCGGCATTGCCGATAACGGGGAGAACGAATATGCCCCCATGCGGTGCCGGCAGCGTGCACCCGAAGAACATCGACAGACCGCCAGCCACAGCCGAACCGGCCATCGTCGACGGAATGACGCGCGTCGGATCAGCCGCGGCAAACGGGATCGCTCCTTCGGTAATGAAGGATGCCCCCAAAACGTATGCGGTTTTCCCTGCTTGTCGTTCTTCGGCAGTAAATTTCTTCTTAAACAGCGTGGTTGCCAACGCCAATCCAAGTGGCGGTGTCATCCCTGCTGCCATGATCGCCGCATGCGGACCGAAGTTTCCTTCGGCAATCATGGCGATCCCGAACGTAAACGCCGCTTTGTTAAACGGCCCGCCCATATCGAAGGCCATCATCGCTCCGAGGATAACCCCGAGGATAACCGCATTTCCCTGGTTCATGTTCTTCAGCCAGTCGCTAAGACCCGTATTGATTGCCGCCAAAGGCTCGGAGATGACGTAGACCATGACCAGACCCGTCAGCAGTATCCCGAGCAGCGGATAAATCAGCATCGGCTTTAGCCCTTCCAAGGACTGAGGAAGTCCTGCAAACAGCTTTTTCAATCCGAGCACGATATACCCGGCAAGAAAACCGGCGATCAGTCCGCCCAAAAATCCGGCGCCGCTGGCAGCCGCCAGCATCCCGCCTACCATACCCGGCGCAAAGCCCGGACGGTCGGCGATGCTCTTGGCGATAAATCCGGCCAGGACGGGAATCATCAGTGCAAACGCCGTCCCGCTGCCGATGTCCATCAAAGCCTTGGCGAATGGATGGAAGGTAGGATCGTTCGGGTCAGACGCCTTGATTCCAAACATGAAGCTCAGCGCGATAATGATCCCGCCACCCACGACAAATGGCAGCATGTTGGACACGCCATTCATCAGGTGCTTGTAAAATGCGAATTGCTTTGCTCCCTTTTCTTCAGTGGATTCGGCGGATTCGCCATTCTGACCGCTGTTGCCCTCGAAGGTCCTTCCTTCTTGTTTGACTGCCCGATTCAACAGGGCTTCCGGTTGCCGGATCCCTTCGGCTACCGGCACTTCAATCACCACTTTGCCTTTGAACCGTTCCATCTCGACTTGCTTGTCGGCCGCGACGATAACGGCAGCGGCGTCCCGAATATCCTCCGGTGTGAGCTTGTTTTTAACTCCACCCGAGCCATTCGTCTCGACTTTGATGGGTATCCCCAATTCTCCGGCCTTTTTCTTCAGGGCATCGGCAGCCATATACGTATGCGCGATTCCGGTCGGACACGCTGTCACTGCGACCACCTTTGGCCGTGCCGGGAGCGAATCCCCGGTTTCGCCAGCGGGGATAGCATCTGGCGAAGCCCCCGCTTCGGCGCTGTGCACCGCAGCGTTTTCTGCTCCGGCTTGCCCTGTTGTCTGGCTGCCCGTTGATTCGTCCGCTGTTGTTCCGTCTGACCCCTGCGCGCTGTTGATCTCCCGCTCCTTGACGGCGATGATCTCCAGCACCTCTTCCTTTGAACCGGCCGCCATCAGCCGCTTGCGGAGGTCTTCATCCATCAGCATCTGGGAGAGCAGAGCCAGCGTTTCCAGGTGGGCCTGGTTGGCATTCTCCGTTGCCGCAATCATGAAAAACAGATGGGCTTTGGTTCCATCAAATGACTGAAAGTCGATTCCCTGTTTGGAAAAGCCAAACGCGATGCTGGGCGTCTTCACAGCCGCTGTCTTTGCATGCGGTATGGCAATGCCTTCGCCGATACCTGTCGAGCTGAGCGCTTCTCGGGCGAGAATAGCTTCTTTCATCCCGTCCCTGCTGTTCAATCGCCCCGCCTCATCCAGCTTGGCGATCAGCTCGTCCAGGACTTCTTCTTTTGTTGAAGCCGCAAGCGATAGGATAATGGTATCTTCTTTGAGCAAATCCCCAATGCGAATCTGATCAGACATATGTGACCCCCCTTATCATTCCACTCTGCTGATGGTTATCTTCGGAGAAAACGCTTTGATTTTCTCGTGTGTGCAAAATCCTTCCGACAAGGCTGTGGCGCTCCCCGCCGCCACGGCGAAGCGGAATGCGTCTTCCAGCTCCATGCCCTTTTCGTATGCGTACAAAAAGCCGGCTACCACAGAATCTCCGGCACCGATGGAATTAACCGGGTCCTGCTTCGGGATACGGGCCGCAAAAGCCGCCTTGCTGTTGACAAAGACAGCGCCCTGTTCCGCCATCGAGACGATGACGTTCCGGGCTCCCGCCTCAAGCGCCTTTTTTCCGTAAAAAATGGCGTCAGCCGGCGACAAAATGTTCACCCCGAACAATTCGCCCAGCTCGTGATGATTTGGCTTGATCAAAAATGGCCGCTCCGCCAAGCCGTCTGCCAGCGCTTTTCCGCTCGCGTCCAGAAAAATGCGGACACCCTTTGGTACCAGACGCTTCATGATGGCTTGATAGATGTCATTCGGAACCCCGCGTGGCACGCTGCCGGCCAGAACCAGGCAGTCTTCATCCGTCAGTTGGTCAAGCCGGCCGTGCAGCTTGGCCAGCGCTTCTGCAGGAATTTCCGGCGGAACTCCGCTAATATCGGTCTCGACATGGGCCTTGATTTTGATGTTTAGCCGAGATTCCTGTTCGATTTTGATCAACTCGTGCCGGATACCGTCCCGCTCCAGTTGATCAGCGATAAACGCTCCTGCGAAGCCTCCTACAAACCCCAGGGCCGTACTGTCCATTTCCAGATTGCGAAGCACCTTGGACACGTTGATGCCCTTGCCTCCCGCAACCTTCCTGTCCTTTTGTGCCTTGTGAATCTGTCCCTCTTCCCAAGAGTCAATCCAGACGTGATAGTCGATCGAAGGATTCAAGGTCACTGTATAAATCATGCTTTCACCACTTTTAGTTGTGTCAGTTTTGCGTATTCCCGCTGTTCCTCATCGGGCAAACCGTCATCAGTAATGACGGTGACGCGATCCATGTCCCCGACTTTGGCAAAAGTCACGCGGGAAAACTTGTTTGAATCGCACAGAACAAAGCACTCGTCCGCGTAGTGAAGCGCCAACTGCTTGACATACGCTTCATCCGGGTCGGGAGTGGTCAGTCCGTGCTTTTTATCGATCCCGTTCATGCCTAGAAAGCATTTGTCGAAACGGTATTGGCTGATCGTATTGACGGCATCTCGGCCCACCAGCGACAATGTAGCCGCTTTCATTTCACCGCCGAGCAAAATGGTCTTGATCTTCCGCTGGCTCAGTTGCAGCGCGATGTCGATTCCGTTTGTCACCACGATAATATTTTCATGAGGAATAAAAGCGAGCATCTGGTAAGTCGTTGTTCCCGCATCAATAAAAATAGAATCGCCTTCCTCGATCAGGCTTGCGGCATATTTGGCGATGGCCACCTTTTCTTTCTCGTGCTTTACCGCTTTTTCTTGAATGGAGGGTTCTTCGATCTTGCTTTGCAGCAAAGCCGCGCCTCCATGGACGCGCTTCAACAGGCGCTGTTCCTCCAGGTCGCTGAGATCCCGCCTCACCGTAGACTCCGATGCGCCGGTCATCTCCACCAGCTCAAGAATGCGGACAACACCCTTTTCCTTGAGTGCCTTCAAAATCATTTCATGACGTTCCGGGGTTAGCATGACAACCTCCTTTCCTCCGTAGCAGAAAAGAAAAAGCATGATGCTGTTACATCTCGATTATAATCCAAAAAACGATCATAAACAATCACAATTAATCATTACCAATCAGAAAACACAACGAAATCTGTCATGTTCTTTCAAAACAAACCACAAAAAAGGCAGCTTGCTCGAATCAGCAGCTACCTTATCTATTCCCTAGAACTCCTTAACTCACAATTCTCGGCCGCTCCAGCTTGGGCATCCCGTGTACCTGGATCGACGACCATTGCGGGACAAATCTGTCAATTCTCGCCACCAGCACAGTCATATCGTCGACGATCTGGCCGGAGTGCTGCCGGATCACGCGCTCCAGCAGCAGATCGGCTACTTCCTGGGGATCATTCGTCTGAAATTCGGAAAGGATCCGCTTCATCCAGGCCTGGCGATTTTCGATATGCCGTGGTGCCTCATAGATTCCGTCTGACATCATGATCAAAAGGTCGCCCGGCTTCAAGGTGCGGGAGACGACATCGACCTCGATATCCTCCAGAATGCCGACCGGCAGGTTGTTGGCCGTTATCGTGATGACATCTGATCCGCGCTTGACGAAGCTCGGTGTCGATCCAATCTTTATGAATCGGGTATGAGCCGTTTGCAGGTCAATCAAAGCCAGGTCTACCGTTGCAAACATTTCATCCGTGGAGCGAAGCGCCAAAACGGAGTTGACAGTCTTGATCGACAGCTTTTCATCGATGCCCGAACGAAGCAGTTGTTGCAGCATGTCCAGAGCGGACTGACTCTCCAGAAACGCCCGCTCGCCATTGCCCATTCCGTCGCTGATCGCAAGCGCCATCTTGCCATTCCCCAAGTCCATCGTCCGAAAGCTGTCTCCGGATAGAAGCTTCCCGTCTTTTGCGGCTCCCGCGATGCCGATGTCGACCTCGAACGTTTTTGCCGAAGCGAGGCACATCGTGCAGCTACCGTCCTTCTGCGCCTCACAGTGCCGCTCTTTCACCACGATGTTCTCGCCTAAAATTTCCGTCAGCATCGGCGCGACGATCTTGGCGCACTCGTCCCTTCCATAGCAGGTAGGCTGGCTGATCTCAATGTCAACCTTCCCTTCCTCCAAATTGTGGATCTCCACCCGCCGCACAGACAATCCCAATCCCTCCAGCGCCTGGGACACCTGTTTTTCCTGCAGGCTCAGCTCCATCCCTTCGCGCTGAATCTCACGGGCAAAATCGCTCATGACCCGCGATACTCCGGACAGTTGATCCGCCACCAGCTTGCGGCTTTCCTTCACTTGCTTTTTCAAAAGCTCAAACGCCAGCTGACGATCGTACTCCTGCTCCATGACGGTCATCACTTTTTCCGTTTTGACGCACTTTCTCTCCCAATCGCGCGGAGGGGTGACATGGGCGAGCGAGCCGGTCTCCTGCAGCTTGTCGATCATCCAGCGCATGCCTTGATAGATCGCCTCCGGATCCTTTTCCCAGCACTGCTCGCGCTTCCAGCATTTTTGGCAAGTAAACTCGGTCACCCGGCTCAAAAATGCATCGGCTTCTTCATCGCGTTCTTCCGTATCGGCGGCCGTCTGGGCAAAGCTGCGGGACAACTGGGTAAACAGCTCGGAGAACTGCTGGATCTTGCCAGCCGTCACATCGCGGACACGCCGCATGTACTCTTGATGGGATTGCAGATTTTCTGTTGTCCCCGGAATAAAGCGCGAGACGTTTTTCCATACGCTGGCCGGAGTCAGCAAGAACAAGATGATCGCAAGGCCGGTCTCAACCAGTGACAAATAGAGGGTTTCTTCCGCTCCGCCGTAAATGGCCAGGATGGCTGTACCGATCAATAATCCCGCAGATACGCCAACCTTGCCGCCTTCTTTCAACAGGCCCGCGAGCAGACCGGAAAAGGCGAGCAGATTGATTTGCATTAACGCGCCTACATTTGCCAGGCTGAGGATCAGGCCTGTTACCACCCCGACCGCGGCCCCGATCGTTCCTCCCCCGGCAAAAGCAAACAAGAGAAGCAAATACCGCGACAGGACGTGCTCCATGGAGAGGCCTTCAACTGTCCAGTTTACCGTGCCCGTCATCAATGAGGCGAGCAGGATCACCAGTGAGACGACCTCTTCGCTTTTCAGGGGCTCATACGGTTTTGCCAAATGGATGATGGACAAGGATTGGATAAAAATCAAGGTGAGGACAAAGCTCAGCACCGACTCTACCGCCACCATAACCAGCTTGTAGGTCGTTACCTGGTTGGTGATGGCGTCAAACAACAGGTGGCTGGCAAAAACCGTGATCAGGACAAACAGAGGAGTCCTGGAGAAGTCTTTGCGCCGCAGCCGCTCGCTCCATTTGCAAACAGCCAGTGCCAGCGCCACGCTCATGACGGCCTGCAAGCCCATCGGAACGGTATGGGTAAAGGCCCCGAAAACGAGAGCAACCCCACATGCGAGGATGCTATCCTTGCGTAGGTAGTACATGACCATAAAATACGGAACGATAAAGGGAGTCAATTCCTCCAGGATCAAAGCTCGTCCCAGTAAAAAACCCATCAGGAAGGGCAGCAGCTTCCATTTCTCGGCTGTTTCTGCAATGCGTTCTCCCCATGTTCCCGTTGCGGCATTCCATTGCTCCGAAACCCGCCTCGACCACATGTTGCCTGTACTGGTTACGTTTTTATTTATCATCATCTTGCTACACCACCCCGTTAACGTATTCAATGGTTCCCATTATACGGAGGCAGTGCTGTAAAATTTGTCAAAAAACCAAGGCGTATTCCTAAAATCGTGCGACAAAATCATTGACGCAATTGGCCCCATTAAACTTGGCTTCGACAAGCTTTTTGCCGAAGCCATGGGATGAATTGCTTTGGATAAAAAAAAGAACCGACGTTTTGGCGGTCTACGTCGGCTGACAGGTGATTCGCGCTTAGCGAAACGGGCTTGTCATTATAGATTCGTCATCGTTTTGAAATGCCCTTCCTCATTCTCTCGTCATTTTGCGCATTTTTGTAAATAAGAAAACTCGCAATACTCAGACATTATTGCAGGTCAACGGCCCCGCCCTCTCTTGTCCCTTTTCTTCCTGAGAGCTGTCTGACGGTCTTCACTTTCCTTGATAAACCTGTTGAGCTTGTCTTCAAATCCTTCTGCCCGATCACGCATATGTCGGGGAGACCTTTCTTTATCCTGCGCTTTTTTTATCGAAAGACCGATTTTTCCGTCACGGATATTCAGCACCTTGACGGTGACCTTGTCTCCAAGCTTGAGATGATCGTTAATGTCTTTTACGTAAGTGGACGCGATTTCACTGATGTGAACAAGCCCCGTTTCTCCACCGGGCAATTCTACGAAAGCACCGAATTTTGTGATGCCTGTCACTTTCCCTTCCAGTTTGCTCCCTACTTCGACTCCCATGGACGTGAAAGGCCTCCCTTTGGTGAAGATATCCCTGAACGTCTACTCCGGAATCACGTATATACTTTCGCCCGGCTTTGTATAAAAGAATTGCTTTCGTGCCAGCTCTGCGATGTAGTCCTGGTCGTATAGGCGGCTTGCCTTGTACGTCAGTTCCGCTTGCTCAGCCTGAACGGCGTTCATTTCCTGCTTGAGAGCTTCGAGTTCAGCTTTCTTTCCGGCCAGATCCTCGCTTTGCACATAAAGCGTATAGCCGGCCCAAACAAACAGGCAGAGGACGAAGAAGAGAACAAGGCGGATTCTCCGCTTTTGTCCCTTTCGATTATTCACTTGAGGGGGGGATACGGTTCGCATGTTTGCCACCTCGATTGCTGTTA
Organism: Brevibacillus borstelensis; assembly: GCF_036700025.1. NCBI lineage: Bacteria > Bacillati > Bacillota > Bacilli > Caryophanales > Paenibacillaceae > Brevibacillus > Brevibacillus borstelensis. Next base: position 105,278 of record NZ_CP144922.1, read on the forward strand.
CTTCTGCTTCTTCCCGAATAACCATTTCTTCCAATGACTCCGAAACCCTGCCCATTTCCCGAGCATATTTTTCCCCAATTGCTGACCCCATCTGGCAAAAGGAGACGTAAGCGTGCGAATGATCTTCCATCCATAGCCGAAAATGGTCGTCACAATTGTCAGCAGAAAAGTGACCAGCATGAAAACCAATTTATACAAAAGCAATACAGGGCGGACGATTAACGTATTGATTATTGCTACTATGGTTCGATATAACCACCGTATGAATTTTATCACGGCGTGAAGAAATTGCACATACTTCTTACTGCCTATGACAAAATACACCCATGCTCCGAGAAGCATGCCGATGAAGATGGGCAATCTGACAATCCCGTCATTTACCCGGACGAGGACCCAAAAGACGACACCCATGCTGCCTACCCAGAACAAAATGTCGAGAAAGAAGGTCACCCAAGCCGGAAGCCTGCCCTTTCCTGTGAATACGTGATACGTATCATACCCCATCCCCATTAAAGCCCCACAAACCGACATGGCCAGAACCGTTTGCAACTGAACCGCGATACTCACTTGAATAACTTCCCGAAGAATCCTCTCGACCGGTCTGTAGCCTGCCCTTGCTCCAGATAAGCCATTTCGTGTACCAAGCCCTCAATCGCCACTTCACCGGTCTCCAGGCTCAGGTTCTTCATATGCAGGTTCTGTCCACGTATGGTTAAAAAGCCGCCTTCCGTTTCCAAAAGAAACTCTTCACTATCAAAGCTCTCGACGTTCTTCACACCGGAAATCGCCAAACTTCGGCGATTGATCATTACGACTTCGTGACGTGGCCGCTTCACGTGGTCGTTCATCGTTTTCGCCCTCCTCACGGTACCTCGTTCTTGTACCATAAATATGGAGGGGGATGTCCTTTTAGAACAACAAGCCTTCACGATTGTCGAGCTTCTTTCCCGGGACAAGAAAAAAAGAGGGGTATCCTCCGGGCCTCTGCCGAAGGATACTCCCCTTCCAGATGATTGTATTGCTGCATGAAGAGCCGGTTGCATCGATGCGGCCCTGTCATGTTGGAGGTTTTATTTAAATACTGCGTAGCTGCCGTTGTTGTAGGAAATCTTGTACTGCAACTGATCCAGCACAAAACGGAGCGGAACGACTGGCACGTTGTTTCTCGCTTGCACCGCTACCGGCAAGGTAACGGCTTTTCCATTGACCGTCGCAACGTTGGAGCCTACCTTGAATTGAATCGTTTTGCCATTGCCCACGATCTTGGCGGTGGCATTGGTATACGTGGTCGAGACACCCAGACCGTCACGGAAGAACGGCGCCGGCATCAAGGTGTGGCCATTTACTGCAAATGGCGCTGCCGGCAGGGCAATTTTCTTGCCGTTTTTCATGAATGAACCGACGCTCGCCTGGAAGGTCACGGAATTCGGCGGTACGACATTTACCGGGCGGGCAAACAGCAGACCCGGCTCTTCGGAAGAATACACGCCAATGCTGTAGACTCCTCCTGCAGCCGGCGTGGCTATTCCGGCCGTCTCCAGCAGATTGATGTTCACGCCAGATCTCGCAGGGATGTCCTGCGACGGAACGATGATCAGGTTTTGCCCGCGAACGCCGACAAACGCTGCCGCTACGCCGTTAACCGTTACCGTCTGTGGAGCGATGTACGCCGGCACACGGAAACCGACCGGCAAGACGATCTCGACAAAATCCCTGTTCCTGACCAGCGGAACGCCGAGCGATCGGATCGCCACCTGCATGCCAGTGACCGCTTGCGGAGTCGTTTTGCTCAAGGTCAGCGTAGCTGTGCTGTTGTCGACTGGCACCGGCGTTACCGGATTCGTCGGATTTGTAGGATTTGTCGGATTGGTGATCGGAGCCCCGGAGATTTCAAAGCTTTCCGAGTAGTATTTTCTTCCGTCAACAGTCACGACAATCTCATAAGAGCCCGGCGTATTCGGGTTGCGCAGGAAAGCATCGTAGCCAAACTCGATATTCAGCTTGCTGCTGCTGCCAAAACCGCTTGGCGTACGGAACGATACCCGGCTGCCGTTGACGCCGAGCGACATGACCTCTGAGCCGTTTACTTTCACGTTCAGGTTGGACAAGACCGGCGGGACCATCTCTGCTCGAGGGAAGTCGACCGTAACGAGCGTATTGGCATACACCTTTTCGTTCAGGCTGACGTCAAAGCTGTAGCCGGTGCGCGCTCCTACTCCCTTGTCCGAAAGCTTAACATCAAACGCTTTCTTCTTGCCGCCCTTTACTTCAAAGGTTTTGGACTCATAATCCCTGTCGTTGTAAGAAACCTTGTACGTGTACTTGCTGCCTGCGGAGGACGGGTTTCTGATTTCAGCCGAAGAGGAAAACTCCAGCTTGATATAGTCGTCACCGTCTGCCCCTTTCGGAATCTCGATTCTGATCGAGTCGCTGTCAGTAATCCGTACGTCATCCGCCTTCGATCCGTTTACCTTCACATCGGAGTTGTCGATCTTTTTGGGCAGCATGTCCTTGTCGGGAAAATCGACGTAGATGTATTTGCCCTTTTTCAATTTGTCCGACTTGGACAGGCTGAATTTACCCAGCGTGATCGAAGTGGTTGCGCCTTCCTCGTAGTTGCCCTGGCTTACGTCAAAATCCTTGGAGCTGCCCTTGGAGGAAGAGCTTTTGCCGATCGTGATGTCTTCGTCGTCGTAGCTTTCCCGGTTTGTTTTGACCTTGATCGCATAATCGCCTTTTTTCGACGGGTTGACGACCCTGTCGATGTAGAGAATAAGCCCGGTGTCCGCTTTTATTTTTTCATCGACCGTTATTTTTATTTCTCTGGAACCTACGTCGACCTTATCGATGTCGACCTTGCTCTTGTCGTCATCCTTTAGGGTGACGTCGGATTCCCTCACTTTTTTCAGCGAGTACCCCGAAGGAAATGAAACGGTAATCGTGTCTCCTCTTTTCAAATCCTTCTCGATTTCAAATTCAATTGTATATTCGGTTTCTTCATCCGTATCTGTATTGTCGGCGGATACATCGTCCACGGACAGTGCATAAGCCGCCATCGGGCTCATGGCTAACGGTGCTGTCAATACCGTGGCTGCCATCAGCGCAGCCAGACCTTTTTTTGCGCTTTTGTGCATCACAAACGCCTCCTTTTCCATGCAACTCTCTCCATCATAGGAAAAGGCTAGGGAAAAATCGTTACAAACAGGTAACGATTTGTTAACCGGCGTCTCCTGTTCGCTTCCCGCAAGGTGCGGCATGGTTCGGTAAAAAAGCAGTATGCCCGATATGCCCATTGCCAGGCAGCGACATGGCCTCAGCACCAAAGTAAAGAAAAAAGACTGCACACTTTCGCAGTCTTTTCGTGATCCTGGCATTTGTGGGATCAGCTCTCGTTTCTGCTAGCCCATGCCCTTTAACCATGAGAGCAATGCCCAGCGCCTTTCTGTCCGTCTCTTGTACTTGGGCAACCCCCGGTATACGTCTACGGCTTCCCTGTATGCCTGCTTTGCCTTTTCCTTTTGCTTCAGGTCTTCGTAGAGCTTGCCGAGCTTGTAATACACCTCAGCCGATGACTTGTGCATGCCAGCCAGCTCTTCCAGATAGGAGAGCGCTTTTTCCGGCCGGTTCTCCTTGGCAAAAGCCTCCCCCAAACGCAAATACGGCTCGCCGTATTTTACCCGCGGATTCAGCTTTAGAGCTTGCAGCAGAGTCTCTTCCCCTTCCGCGATCCGTCCTGTTTTCAACAAGCACGCACCCCGCTCGCTGATGTACTCCGCCGACTCCTGCATCACTTGTGATATTTGATCCAGATAGTCCAGCGCCTCTTTGTACTCCCCTTTTTCCATCAAAAGGCGAGCTGCCTCCATCTTGGCAGATGAGTCATGCGGGTTCAGCTGGAGCGTCCGCTTGAGAGCTGCCAGGCGCCGATTCCGCCGAAACGGCTTGGTGACATCCGGAAAAAGCCGGACAAAGCGCATATCCAGTACATAGAGAACGATCAGGATGATCAGAATTGCCACGAACGGGTTTCCCGTTATCCACCACAGCAAAGAAAACAGCATCACTTTTCCCACGGTCTCATTCCTTTGCGTCTCAGATACTCTTTCTATCTACTAAACTATACGAAGTTTGCAAATAGGTTGTCAAATCATGGCAAAAAAGAGGACGACCTTCAGCCAGGTGTCCTCTTTTCCGATTCAAGAGAGCCGGGCTTTGGCCCGCTATCCCTTCAAATATTCGTTTTCTTCTTTTTCGTCACGCGGCACCGGTACTTCGCCGATTACGGAGTAGAGCGTAGCCGCCTCTTCCTTCCGCGGATTTTCCTTGATGTCTTCCACCTTTACCACCACGATCTTCTGTCCGAAGCGGATAGCCAGCTTGTCGCCGATTTTTACCGAGCTGGATGCCTTGGCCGGGCGGTCATTGATCTCCACACGCCCCTGGTCGCACACGTCTTTAGCCAGTGTCCGCCGTTTGATCAATCTCGATACCTTGAGGTATTTGTCCAGTCTCATTTCTATTTCTCCCCTCGTCCCATGCGTTTTGCTTCCTCCCACCACTTATCCATCTCTTCGAGGCTGGTGTCGTCGAAGCTGCGTCCCGCTTCTTGCAGCTTTTTCTCGATGTAGGCAAAACGGCTGGTAAATTTCCGGTTGGTCAGGGCCAGCGCTTCTTCCGGATCAAGCCCGAGGAAACGGGCCAGATTGACGACCGCAAACAACAGATCGCCCAGTTCACCGGCGCGCTCTTCTTCCGGCGCTGTCCGCAGCTCCTGATATTCCTCTTCGATCTTTTTGTACACATCGGCGACATCGTCCCAATCAAAGCCGACCTGAGCTGCTTTCTTCTGCAGCTTGTAGGCGTACATCAGAGCAGGCAAATCACGGGGGATGCCGGCCAGCTTGGACTGTCGGTCCGGATCGATCCCTTTTGCCGCTTTTTCCTGTGCCTTGATTTCCTGCCAGTTGGCCAACGCCTCTCCGGCATCATCGGCGCTCTTGTCGCCAAAGACGTGCGGATGGCGGCGAATCAGCTTCTGGTTTAGGCCGGCCACGACGTCATCTACCGTGAAATACCCCTCTTCGGCAGCCATCTGCGAATGGAGCATGATTTGCATCAAAAGGTCGCCCAGCTCCTCGCACATGGCGTCCGGGTCTTCATCGTCAATCGTTTCCAAGACCTCGTAAGTCTCCTCGATCAAATTCTTGCGGATACTTTGGTGGGTCTGCTCCCGATCCCAGGGGCAGCCCTCTGGACTGCGCAGCGTGGCGACAATGTCCTTGAGGAAAGAGAATTGCCGGTACAATACGGCTTCATCCTTGGCCTGCGGTACGTAGACCAGCGTCAAATTGCCGAAGTGATCGAGCCGGTCGAGCTCGTACAGCGGCACCGTATCGATCCGCTCCATGTCTTTGACGCCTACAGCCGTCGCTACCGTCACCGGATACTCGTCCGGCAGCACCTCCATCAGCGTAAGCTTGACCTCGGAGGCAACCAGCTTATCGTACACCTGTGCAATGATCGTATGTAGGCCGGGGTGCACCTGACCGACTTGCAGAGCCGTACCATCCAGCAGGGCGAATCCCTCGATCGGATCGATGCGCAGCCGGGCGAACAGCGGGTCCAGAAAGCTCTGTCCGCCCCCAACCTCGATTTGAACGCCGCGGCCAGGCCCCTCTTGCAGCAGCAGTTGAACCGTACGCTCCGCGACCAGCGGATGCCCGGGAACCGCATACACGACCTCTTTTTCCTCGACCGCTTTGGCCAGCAGTGTTTCGGCAATCTCTGCATATACCCGGTCAAAGCTGCCGTGCCGCTCGTATATATCGTCAAATGCGGTGTACGCAACCTCTCCCGCCAGCTCCGCTAAAACAGGGTGCTCACTGGTCCGTACATACAAGTGGCCGGCTTCTTTAAGCGTGCGATACAGGCCGTACGGCAGCTGGTCGAGATCGCCTGCGCCGAGGCCAACAACGGTAATCGTACCTTTTGGATTCATCAAGGCGCGTAGCCTCCTTCTTTCAAGTGAACTATTTGCGCAAAAGCTTGAGACGAACGAGCAAAGAGGCGATGCGCTCACCCTTTGGCAAGAAGCGGATGTCGGCCTGCGTCAGACCGCCTGTTTTGAGCAAAGCGACGAGATAGACTGCACCGCCCGCCGCTACGGCAACCAGGCCGACAATTGTATGGAGTATCCGATTGGATCCGACAACGCCCTCCAGCAGGAACAGCATTCCCCACTCCACGACTAGCACGACAACGGCCATCGCCAAGACCGATAAAAACGGTCTCCACGCGATCCGCTTAAGTCCGATCCGGGCTCCGGTATATTTCCGCACAGCCAGCACATTCAGTCCCATCGCAACGAAATACGCCAGCACGGTCGCGGCAGCGGCTCCGGAGATGCCCCAAAGCGGCACCAATGCCAGGTTGAGGACCAGCTTGACCATCACGCCGATAAACAGGTTGCGGGCCGGTCTCATGACTCGCCCGAGCCCTTGCAGGATGCCCGCGCTGGCAATGCTCAAGGTAGCAAACAGGATCGTAAAGGATTGAATCGCCAGGGCCTGGGTGCCTTTATCGTCACCGTACAGCATGACGTTGATCGGTTCGGCCAGCAGTGCCAGACCGAAGGACGCCGGCAGACCGAGCAAAAAAGTCAGGCGGATGGCGACTTCCGACCTTCCCGCAATGACCCGCTGCTGCCGCTGGGCGACAGCTTCACTGATCGCCGGGACAAGCGCGAGCGACAGCGAGGTGGCAAAAAACGTTCCGAATTGAATCAGCGGCTGGCTGCGGTCGAATGCCCCTTTTAAAAGCTTGGCCCCATCTTCATGCATGCCGCTCCACTGCAGCATATTGACGACGGTCAGCGAATCGACCAGGGGAACCAGCGGAAGCACCAATGCCCCCAGGCAAATCGGCAAAGCGTAATAGAGCAAGCTCCGAATCACCTGACGGTTGGACCAGCCTGATCGGCTGGACTGATCCTCACCGGCCACGGATAACGGTCCCGTCTGCTTGTCCTTTTTCCAGTACCACAGCAGAACGAGAACGGCTGTAACCGCTCCGGGAAACGCCGCAAATACAGCGCCTGTTCCGGCCAGATACGCGTCCTGGTATGCATTCATCGCCCAGAATGCCGCGATCAGGATAAAGATGACCCGGACCAGCTGCTCCATCACTTGGGACACGCCGGTTGGCATCATGTTTTGATGTCCTTGAAAATAACCGCGCAAAATAGCTACCATCGGTACGAGCGGAAGCGACCAGGCTACGGCCCGCAGCGGTTGTGTCAAATGCTCATCACCCATGAACCGCGCGATCAGACCCGCTCCCCCGTATAGCAACGCAAAGAAAAACAGACCGAGAATCACCAGTGTGATACTGGCTACGCGAAACGCCTTGCGCGCTCCCGCCGCATCACCGACAGCGATGCGCTCGGAGACTATTTTGGAAATGGCAATCGGAAAGCCCGCAGTAGCTAAAATCAACAAGGTCGTATATAACGGGTACACCTGCATATACACATACAAGCCGATGTCCCCGGCAATGTTTTGGTACGGAATCCGGTACACCGCACCCAGCAGCTTGGAGACGAGACCAGCCGCTCCCAAAATCGCGGCGCCTTTCACAAATTGTACGGATGCCTTTTCTTGAGCCATGTGTGTGAACGTTCCCCTCTCCAAACACAAACTGCGTACATTATACCACAACCATCTCTCCACAAAAAAATCGCCATGCACCCGGGCCCTTTGCGGGATCAGGCCTGTATGAACCCTCATTCTCGGTGCTGAAAACACCCGCACGCGCATAGAAAAAACAGCCCCGCATCGAGGCTGTTTGGGTCAGGCTATTGCTCCATTTGCTTGGCCAGGAAACCTGCTGCGGTTTCTGCCATTTTTGTTTCCAGATCGCCCATTTTCGTCGTCTCGCTTTTGGTGAGGAGAATGACCGACCCGATCGGGTCGCCGCCAGCTACGATCGGGGAAACCACGAAGGAACCGTAGTTCTCGCTGTAATCGCGACAGATTTCGTAAGTACCCGCGTTTTTCTCCAGGCGCGTTTTTCTTTCCTCCAGGCATTTCTCCACAATGCTGCCAATTGCTTTCTCCATGTACTCCTTCTTGGATGCACCCGATACAGCAATGACGCTGTCGCGATCGGAAATCAGCACGGTATGGTTCAAGCTCTCATACAGAGAGTCCGCATATTCCTTGGCGAAATCACCCAGCTCGCCGATCGGGGAGTACTTTTTCAGGATGACTTCCCCGTCGCGATCCACGAAAATCTCAAGCGGATCACCTTCACGAATGCGCAGTGTACGGCGAATTTCCTTTGGTATCACGACCCGACCGAGGTCGTCAATTCGACGAACAATACCAGTTGCTTTCATGTCATGTTGCCTCGCTTTCCTGAGAAGTGGGTTGTGACTAAGTTGGTGGTTAGCTGTATTTTTTCCTCAGATTCTCATTTTAACTACGGACCATCGGCTGCAACATTTTCCAGCTTGTTTCTGTACTCTCCCCCGGGCGGTAGCGAGTGACTATAGTATTCACCCGGACTTCAAATATATGCGAGAAAACGAAAAAACAGGGAACCCTGGGGTCCCCTGTTTTGCCGATTAAGACGCTGGTTTTGGCTGTGGAATATTGTACTTCGTAATCAGCTTGTCCAGCTCTTCTTTGTTAAATTTGTCGTACTCCTGCTCCAGCATTTTATTCTGCAGCTCAGGCTTCATTTCCTCGAATGTTCTTTCCTTGCGCCTTTCCACTTTCATGATGTGGTAGCCGTAAGAAGTCTTGACCGGGTCACTGATCTGGTTGAGCGGCAGCTTCAGTGCCGCTTCTTTGAACTCCGGCACCCACTGGCTTACATCGGCGTTTTCGTACAGACCGCCGGTTTCCTGGCTGCCTGGGTCGTCCGTGTTTTCCTTCGCCAGCTTCGCAAAGTCCTCACCCTTTTTCAGGCGGGCCAAGAGGTCGTTGGCCACTTTCAAGGCTTCCTCCTGGTTGTTGTTGTGCTTTTCAAAGGAAACCAGAATGTGACGGACGGAGGCAACGGTAATGGATTCTTTGTCCAAGCCTTCGTATTCCTTCTTCAGCTTGGCGTCATCAATGCCTTTTCTCAGCACGGCCATGGAATTGTTAATCAATGCCATTTGCTTGACGACTGTGTCCTTGTCGATTGCTTCTTTTTCCATCAGCTTGGCAAACTTGGACTCGTCTTTGCCGAGCAATCCCAAGTACTGTCCTTTGAGATTTTCAAAGGTCTTTTCCGCAAGCTCTTGAGACTCTTTTTCTATCGCCGCATCTGCCCGGGAAGCGAGAATCTTCGTAGCCGTATACTCACGGGCAAAGATTTTCAGCGACTCCTGATCGGCGCTTTCGATCATAGCCCCTTGCATCGGGTTCAAGAAATTGATCACACGCAGGAACGTCTCGAATTCTTGCGCAGTCAACTCTCCACCCTGATACTCCACAATAGCGGTTTTGGGATCAACCGAATATGGCAGCGTCAGTTTTTTAAACTGGTCGAGCACATCATCAGACTGGGATGCCTGTTCACCGTTGTTCGCAGGTTGCTGTGTTTGATCAGCCGGCTTCGCTGCGGAATCCTTTTCCGCTGCTGAGCCACACCCGGTCAACAGAGATACAGCCAGTACCGCTGATGACAATAAAGCAACAGATCGTTTCATTTTGGTTCTCCCTTCTCAAGGAAGCCCGTCACCATCAGGAAACGGGTCTTTCCGTATTGGTGTCTTTACGCACCAAATGAAATTGTCGGAGCAGCTTTTCGACGAGCTGTATGCCCTCGTCTTCTCGTAACCCCTTTACTTTAACAGTTATGGTGATCTGTTGTCCACCCGACAAGCCTACCCGTCTGCTCCAATTGCTGGCAAGAGCGAACAACGCACCGCCGTCGATGTTGTTGTTCTGGCTTGGGTGAAAGACCAGTTTGATCTCGTCCGGATTTTTCTGGCTGATCTCGGTAATCCGATGCTCCAGGGCATATACCCGCAGCCGGGAGATGGTGAGCAGGTTCTCAACCGGCTTGGTTAACGGTCCAAAACGGTCCAACAGTTCTTCCGCCAAATCATCCACATCCTCCAGTGACGATACGGCGACAAATTTTTTGTACATCTCGATTTTTTGCCGGCTGTCGGTAATGTACATGGACGGGAGATAGGCATCGATTTGCAGGTTGATCTCCACCGGAGAAGCCGCTTCCTGCTTCACTTCCCCTTTCAGCTCATCGATTGCGTCTTTCAGCATCTGACTGTACAGGTCAAACCCGACAGAGTTGATAAAGCCATGCTGCTCGGCCCCGAGCAGATTCCCCGCACCGCGAATGGACAGGTCGCGCATGGCAATTTTGAAACCGGAGCCCAATTCGGTAAATTCCTTGATGGCCTGCAGACGCTTTTCCGCCACCTCTGTCAGCACCTTATCCCGCTGGTAGGTGAAGTACGCGTAGGCGATCCGGTTGGAACGTCCGACACGTCCGCGAAGCTGGTACAACTGGGACAGACCCATCTTGTCCGCATTGTGAATAATCAGCGTGTTCACATTGGGGATGTCCACCCCTGTTTCAATAATCGTCGTACTTACCAGCACATCGTAGTTGCCTTCCAAAAAGTCGAGGATGACCGTTTCCAGCTCGCTTTCGTTCATCTGTCCGTGAGCTACCGCGATACGCGCATCGGGAACCAGCATGGAAATTTGCTCGGCCATCTGCTCGATCCCCTGGACCTGATTGTAGAGGAAAAATACTTGTCCGCCCCGGGCCATTTCCCGCTCGATCGCTTCCCGAACAAGCGCCGGGCTGTACTCCATGACATAGGTCTGTACCGGAAAGCGATTTTCCGGAGGTGTTTCGATGACAGACAAGTCGCGCACACCGAGCATCGACATGTGCAAAGTCCGCGGGATCGGTGTGGCCGTCAATGTCAGAACATCGACATTGGTCTTCATCTGCTTCAGCTTTTCTTTGTGGCTGACCCCAAAACGCTGTTCCTCGTCGACGATCAGCATGCCCAGCTCGCGGAACTGAATGTCCTTGGACAAGAGGCGATGCGTCCCGATGACGACATCGACCGTACCTTCCTTCAGCCCTTTCATCGTCGCGTTTTGTTCCTTGCGGGAACGGAACCGGCTCAATACCTCCACCCGTATCGGGTAGTCGGCAAAGCGTTCGCGGAAGGTTTCGTAATGCTGCTGAGCGAGGATCGTTGTAGGAACCAGCACGGCGACCTGCTTGCCGTCCATGACTGCCTTGAAGGCTGCACGAATGGCCACCTCTGTCTTTCCGTAGCCGACGTCTCCACAGACCAGACGATCCATCGGACGCCTTTTCTCCATGTCGGACTTGACCTCGGCAATGGCCCGAAGCTGGTCAGGCGTCTCCTGGTACGGAAACATTGCTTCAAACTCGCGCTGTTCCGCAGTATCGCGGGAAAAGGCATGGCCGACCGCTGCTTCGCGCGCGGCATACAACTTGATCAAATCCTCGGCGATGTCTTTTACGGATGACTGTACCTTTGTTTTGACGCGCTTCCATTCGCTGCCGCCCAGGCTGTAAATCTTCGGCTGGCTTTCCTCGCTGGCGACGTATTTTTGAACATGGTCAATCTGCTCGATCGGAACAAACAGACTGTCGCCGCCCGCGTATTGAATATGAAGGTAATCTTTATGAATTCCGAGTATTTCTTTCGTTTCTATCCCTAAATACTTTCCGATCCCGTGATTGACATGAACGACGTAGTCTCCCGGTTTCAGCTCCAGGTAGTTTTTGATCCGCTCCGCGTTGGTGATCGCCTTTTGCACCTTGCGCGCTTTCCGCTGCTTGGCAGTAAAGACCTCGCCCTCCGTGATGACGACCAGCTTGTTTAACGGAAGCTCAAAGCCCGTTTGCAGATTCCCCAAAATAATGGTCGGCCTGCCCGGCGGAACGGTTTCCACCTCATCCGTCAGCAGATCGGCTTCCATCTCGTAATCGTGCAGCACACGCTCCAGCCGCTTTGCCCGCTCCAGATCGGCAGCCACGAACACGATCTGGTCCTGCGACTTTTTCCAACGGGTCAGCTCTGTTTTCAGAACATTCATTTGCCCATGGAAATTTTGCATGGTGCGGCAGGTCAGGTTGACGATGTTTTGCGGCTGGGTCTTGGGGGACTGACGCAGAAACAGCGACAGATACACAATTTGGCGCTTCTTGGAGGCGACGGTCTCGTCATACGAACGGGACAAGGTCAAATTCGCCATGAACTCCCCTTCGGCAATTCGGCCAGTCAGCCACTCTCCTTCTTCCTTTTGCAGTTGTGCAGCTGTATCCAGCACACGCGACGGTTCGTCCACGATCAACAGCGTGTCGGACGGCATGTAGGAAAGCAGCGTATCGTTCGCCGGATAAATAACGGAGATGTACGAGTACAGATGGGCAAAGCGCTGTCCCTGCTTCAGGCGCTCAACGTCTCCGCCGATGTATTCCACCACTTTTTCTTTTGCAGCCCCATCCTTCAGCTTGGCGACAGTCTCTCCCAGCTTCTGCTCCAGGCGGACAGCCGATTCCTGCAGCAGTGCTGTGGAGGCGATCATTTCTTTCGCCGGGCCGATGGTATAGGATTGGATCGATTCCAGCGAGCGCTGTGTAGCCATATCAAAGGTACGGATCGAATCGATGTCCACATCAAACAGCTCGATTCTCACCGGCCATTCCGAATCGATCGGGTACAGGTCGATAATTCCGCCGCGCACGCTTAACTCGCCTTTTCTCTCCACCATGTCCACTCGCTCATATCCGAGCTCGATGCATCGGAGCAAAAAGGCGTCAATGTCCAATTCTTCTCCTACGTTCAGTTCGATTTGCGCTTCCTTCCAGACATGAGGCGGAACAGCAAGACGGCGCAAACCGGCAAACGGCGCAACCAAAAAACCCGTAAAGCCTTTGGCCAAACGGTTGCATACATGAATGCGCTGTGCCAGGATATCGGGACTCGCGATCGCCAGCTCCGATCCGATCAACTCGTTTCCAGGGTAGAGCAAGACGTCATCTGGAGGAACGAGCTCGATCAAATCCTCGTACACCTTTTGCGCCTGAAACATGTTATGGGTAATGACGCAGACGGGACGGTCGCTCATTTGCTTCAAGGCGACCATTAGCGCTTGTCGCGCAGAGCCAGCCAGTCCGGAAACGAGCTGCTCGTGCAGCCCTCTTTCCAGACCAGCGACGATTGTCCCGACATTGGCGTCCTGTTTCATCGGGTTAATGATGACTTGCATTCACTAGTCCCCTCTCAGGTTTTTCTGTGTCGAAAATCTGGTTTCGCCAAAATCGGCAGTGCATTGGATTTTCCTTTTGCGGGCGGTCGGCGAGGCAGATCAGATGCTGACCATGCCGCCACCAGTCGACCATGCGAAAAGAAGCCTTAGCTCATCAAGCCAAGGCCTTGTATTTGCAAGCCTTCGAAAGCGTTTCCCCTTTATTGAAGCGGGTTGCCAACAAGTGATAGCTCCGGGTTTAATTGCAGCGCGTCGCGGCAATACCCGCACGTGATGCTCACAACCGTGTCTCCCCCTAGTTCTTTGGATATTATAAGAGCACGCTCTTCTGCGGTCAAGGAGTTCAACCCCAGTTGTTCTTCCGTCACTCTGGTTTCGTCAAATTCCGCAATCCTCGCTCCACAGCAGCGGCACTCGTAACGAATGCTCATTCACGCATACCCCCCAGTCATTCCTAGGCTTAGTATGACCGGGGGAGTGGAGAAACATACTAACGTGTCAACTCTTGTAGAACAGGCGAGAAAAGCCTTGCCTACCCTTGTTTTTTGGAGACGTTGTACTGGTTCATCACTTTTACAAACGGTTCTTTTGTCCACATCGCCGCTGCCGCAGCAGCCAGATCTGCAGCTTCATCGATCAAGGGGCGCTCTGCCGTAGAAAACGGATGAAGGACATAATCGCTGACGCTCCGTCCCGGCTCCGGACGACCGATGCCGATTTTGATTCGTTTAAACTCTTGTGTACCCATATGCAAAATCAACGATTTGATTCCGTTGTGGCCGCCGGCGCTGCCTTTTTCCCGCAAGCGGAGTTGTCCGGGCGGCAGGTCCAGATCGTCGTAAATAACGACGACATCTTCCGGAGTGAGCTTGTAAAATTTCAAGATTTCCGCGATGGATTCGCCGGAGAGATTCATGTACGTCTGCGGCTTTACCAGGAGCACCTTTTCCCCTTCGATCCGTCCCTCGCCGATGAGTGCGCGGAACTTGTTTTGCACGACGGGAATGCCCCATTTGTCATTAATCTTATCTATGGCGATGAAACCGGCATTATGTCTTGTATCTTCATATTTTTTGCCGGGGTTGCCCAGTCCGACGATCACTTTCACGCTTGTTCCCTCCTCGTTCTTCTCTTCATTGTACTAAATCATAGGGCGGAACAAAAGGAACGGGGGTGCCTTTTCATTTGCGCTTTGGCCGGGACTTTGGGGGGAGGAGATGAAAAAGGGAGAAAAATGCTCGGGTTCGGTGGGACACGTGCATGGGGTCGGCCTGTCCGGCTTTCTTTCCCAAGCGGAACCGCGTCCAAAAGCAGCCTGTTCGGGGATGTTTCTCAGAGTTGGACGCGAAAAACGGTTCCGCTTGGAAAAGAAAGCCTGGGAGGTGTCCCAAAGACCCTCGCTTTTTTCTCCCTTTTTCATCTCTACGGCTATTCCTTTTACCGGAGCTTTATTAGCAAATTCAAAGGAGAAATAGAAGGATAGGAAAAGAAAACAAACCTTCAATCCCACTGCACAAGCGGGTCGAAGGCTTGTTTTCTTTGTTCATTGTTCACCGGTAATTTTTCATTATTCGTTGTTCTATACTTTCTTCGCTTCCTCGGTCTGGGCCTTGGCATCCTCAGAGACCGCTTCGGCAGCCTGCTCGGCGTCGATCGATTCATCTGATTTTGCTTTCACAGGCAGGACACTGATGACGACTTCCATCTCGTCCAATGCCAGATCGACTGTCGCAGGAATATCCAGGTCTTTTACGAGGACGACATCTCCGATCTGCAGTCCGTCGACATTGACTGTGAACGATTCGGGGATGTCGCCGGGGAGGCAGGATACCTCCACGCTGTGGCGCACCAGGGTAGCGACGCCCAGCTCGGGATCTCCCGTCATCAGAATCGGTACGCTCGTATGCACCTTTTCATTCATATTGATTTGCTTGAAGTCGGCGTGCAGGATGTTTCCCATCACAGGATGGCGCTGCAGCTCGTAAACCATCACGGTATGCTTGTTTCCGTTTATGACCAGTGTAAACGGTTTGTTTGTCGTCTGCTGGCGAAGGGCTTGGTCGAGGACACGTCCTTCTACCTGAATCGACAGGTTGGGGGTTTCCGAACCGTAGATCACCGCAGGAATCCATCCCTTTCGCCGCAATTCATTGTTCGTCTTCGCGGTCTCTCCCTTGCGACGGATCATCGCCTGAATTGCTTCCACAAAAAAACCTCCTCTGGCAGCTAGATTAGAAGTTTCTTCCTTCTAGCTTGTCCAGTGGAGGTCTTTTCCATCCCCATGCAGTGTTCAACGCCTAGATCACGTCAGGCTTCTAGTCAAACAGCTTGCTTACGGAAAGTTCTTCGTGAACGCGGATAATCGCTTCCCCAATGATAGGCGCAACCGACAGGACCTTGATTTTGTCAATCATTCGATCCTGGGTCAACGGAATCGAATTGGTTACGACCAGCTCGCTGATTTTGGAGTTGGCAATGCGTTCGATAGCCGGGCCGGACAAGACCGGATGCGTGCAGCATGCGTAAACATCTTTTGCACCCGCCTCGATCAAGGCACTTGCCGCCAGTGTAATCGTACCGGCCGTATCGATGATGTCATCGATGATGATCGCCGTTTTGCCTTCAATGTTACCGACAATGTTCATAACTTCCGCGACGTTTGGTTCCGGGCGGCGCTTGTCAATAATCGCGATCGGAGCCTCCAGACGCTCTGCGAGTCTGCGGGCGCGCGTGACACCGCCGTGGTCAGGGGAGACGACAACAATGTCCTTCAGCCCCTTCTCGGAAAAATACTTGCCCAAAATGGGTACACCCAGCAAATGATCAACCGGAATATCAAAGAATCCCTGGATCTGGGTCGCGTGCAAATCCATCGTGATGACGCGGTGAGCACCGGCTGTTTCGATCAGATTGGCTACCAGCTTGGCAGTAATCGGATCGCGGGCGCGCGCTTTGCGATCTTGGCGAGCGTAGCCGTAGTAAGGAATAACCACGTTGATGCTCTTTGCCGAAGCGCGTTTCAAGGCATCCACCATAACCAAAAGCTCCATCAGGTGCTCGTTTACAGGAGCAGATGTCGGCTGAATGACGAATACATCACAACCCCGAACACTTTCGTTCAATTTGATTTGACACTCGCCATCACTGAAGCGAATCGCCTCCGAATTGCCCAGAGGAACGCCAATATGCTCGGCAATCTCTCTTGCCAGCTCCCGATTTGCATTACACGTAAAGACCTTCAGTTTGGGGTCGCGGTAATTAGCCATTATCTTTCAAGAACCTCCCGTTGTTATTCCTTTTTGCTTTTTCGCGGCAGTTTGTTCGCGTATCCTGGTTTGTTCACCTGACGCTCGCGGGCAATCGCCAGGGCGTCGTCCGGCACATCCTGATTGATCGTCGAGCCCGCTGCCACGTATGCGTTTTTGCCCACGGTCACCGGCGCCACAAGATTGGTATTGCATCCGATAAAGGAACCGTCCTGCACGACAGTCTTGTGTTTGACAGCACCGTCATAGTTTACCGTGATCGTGCCGCAGCCAATGTTGACACCTTCGCCAATTTCCGCGTCGCCTACATAGCTGAGATGGGGGATTTTCGTTCCTTTGCCGATTTTTGCGTTTTTCAATTCGACAAAATCGCCGATTTTCGTCTGGGGACCAATTTCTGTTCCCGGCCGTACATAAGCAAACGGGCCGACTGTAGCCTGCTCATCCACTTTTGCGTCTACCAGCACCGAGTATGAAATGGTAACCCCGTCAGCCACTTTGGTATTGCTCAGGTCAGCTTGCGGGCCAATGACGCAATCGCTGCCGATGGTTGTCCCTCTGCGAAGATACGTACCAGGCTGGAGAATCGTATCGGAACCGATTGTCACATCCGCCTCGATGTACGTGGACAGAGGATCAATGATAGAAACGCCGTTTTTCATGTGCCGAACAGCGATTCGCTTGCGCATGTATGCTTCCGCTTCCGAAAGCTGTGCCCGGTCGTTGACGCCCATTGTCTCATCGGGGTCTGCGGCTTCGAAGGCAACAACCTTCTCGCCGGCTTGGCGCAGAATACCAATGCAATCTGTCACATAGTATTCTCCTTGCACGTTATCATTTTTCACCTGGGCCAGCGCATTCCATAATTTTTGGTTGTCAAAACAGTATATTCCCGTATTAATCTCTTTGATTGCCCGAACCTCGTCAGACGCATCCTTGTGTTCAACGATTTCCATCACTTCTCCGGAATCGTTGCGGACAATACGCCCGTAACCGGTTGGATCCGGAAGGACAGCGGTCAATACCGTTGCGGCTGCCTTCTGGTCTTCATGGAAATGCAAAAGAGCGGTCAACGTTTCCTCTGACAACAGAGGTACGTCTCCGTACAAAATAAACGTAGTTCCTTCTTTCGCCTGTAAAAACGACGCTGCTTGCTGCACAGCATGTGCCGTTCCCAACTGTTCTTTTTGCAATGCGTATGCGACACGCTCGCCTAAAGTGGCCTGAACGGTGTCGGCACCGTGACCAACGACGACAACGACATCCTCCACCCTCATGGAAGCCAGTGTATCCACTACATGCTGGACCATCGGCTTTCCGCAAACAGGGTGCAGAACCTTGTACAGCTTCGATTTCATCCGTGTTCCTTGGCCTGCCGCCAATACCACGGCATGGATCTTAGACATGTCAACCCTCCAGCGTAGAAGTTCCACAATGACTATATCTTAAATCATATAAGGATTTCAAGATAATAGGCGCAGTATTCTATTTTCGTAACAAATCAACGACTCGCTTTTGCCACGTTTGACGCCTGTTTGCACCTATCTTATGATGGAAAGGGAAAAGATGACAAATGAACGCAAGGCAAAGGAGGATGGATGCGATGAGTGCCGGCGTGTACATCTTGACGGGCTATCTTGGCAGCGGAAAAACGACGCTGCTGCAAAAGCTGCTAGCCTATCTGCGCAAGCAAGACGGACAGGTCGTCGTGCTGATGAACGAAATGGGCGAAGAAGATATCGACGGGGAACAACTGCAAGGCTACGGCTTTCCCGTAAAAAAGCTGCTGGACGGCTGCATCTGCTGCTCCATTCAAGGCGAGCTGACAGAAGGGCTGCAGGAAATTCTCTCCACGATCAACCCCGACCATATCCTGATCGAAACTACCGGGGTCGCTGATCCCGTAGATGTCGTCGATGCCCTGACGCACCCCGAGCTTTACGACAGGATGGAGCTGAAGGGCATTGTCAGCGTCGTGGACGCTTCCCGCTTCCGGGACCTGAACTCCCGCTTCCAATCGAAAAGCTCGCTCGTAAAAACAATCCGCAATCAGGTGAAATACGCCGACTTGCTTCTATTAAATAAAAGCGATCTGGTCGAACCGGACGCTCTGGAAAAGGTAAAAGCGAAGTTGGTCGAGCTAAACCCATACGCTCCCATTCACGTCACCATACAGGGCGATATGGACCTGGATCAATTGCTGCAGGTAAAGAGAATCGCCGAGAAGGTCGCTTCCGAACGGGCCGACGACCGGACGAGAGGTCCTTTTGTGCAAAAAAGCATAGGCAAAATGTCTGCAATTGAAAAGGTCAAGCAATCGCTAGGACTTTCTGCTTCCGAACCTTCTTTGTACAACAGCATCGAAACATTTTCCTACCATTTTACCTATCCTGTAGATCCAGAAAAATTTGAAGATTTTCTCTGGGACCTGCCGAAAAATGTGTACCGGGCAAAAGGCTACGTGCTGTTTAAAGGGCGGGCTGAGCTGATCTCGTTTCAGCATACCGATAATCAGGTCCATTTGTTCCCCTTTGAAAATTTTGGCCCCAAAATGGTAGCGGTCTTTATCGGCGAAGGATTGGACAAGGAAAAAATCATCCGGGATCTAGAAGCTTGTTATGAATAAAACAAGGCACCCTGTCATAGGACGGGGTGCCTGTTTTTCATTAGTTACGCGCCTGCTTCGATGGTGCTCTCTTCTTCCTGACCTACACGCTCGTACTCACTCAGTACAGCAGCTTGGATCTTTTCGCGTGTCGCCGAGGAAATCGGATGAGCGATATCGCGGAATTCCCCGTCTGGGGTACGCTTGCTCGGCATAGCTACGAACATGCCATTGTTTCCGTCAATTACACGGATATCATGAACCACGAATTCATGGTCGATGGTAATAGATGCAATGGCTTTCATGCGACCATCCGTATTCACGCGGCGAAGTCTGACGTCTGTTACTTCCATCAAGTTCACTCCCTTTATCTATAAAAAGCGTTTAGGAGTATTTCCACGCACTGGGTAAATATTCCTGCTACGTTTACCGAAATTTTGCAAAAAAAACTATAATTTTATCCAGCATACTCCAATTACTAGCAAAAAACAAGCCCGACACGCGAGTTGTGTCGGGCTGTCGTAGCTATTTTTGTCTTGTCTGTCCGTTATTCTCCCAGGTACGCAATCACTTCGATTTCCACCTGTACGTCGCGCGGGAGCCTTGCGACTTCTACTGTAGAGCGGGCTGGCTTGTGATCCCCAAAATATTCGCCATACACTTCATTCAGGCGTCCGAATTCGTTCATATCTTTGATGAACACCGTTGCCTTCACTACATCGGAAAGCGTCAATCCCGCCTCAGCCAAAACGCCTTTGATGTTGGCAAAAACCTGGTGAGTCTGCTCCACGATGTCGCCTTCCACCAAGGTACCGTCCGGACGAAGCGGAATCTGGCCGGAAGCAAACAGGAAGGAACCTGCCTTTACCGCCTGGCTGTACGGCCCGATCGCTGCCGGAGCCTGATTTGTCGAAACAAAAGAGATTGCCATGCCCTTCTACTCCTCTCTATTTTTGAAAATAACTGCCCAATTCCAGTTCGATCTGCTTGCCTTTGATGTCTACTTCCTGAAGCTTTGCCAGAGAGACGTATTCATCTACGAGTCTCTCGGATACGTCTGCCGTTTCCACAAGGACACCGCAGCCGACCACTGTAGCCCGGAACTCCTGCAAAAGATCGATCATGCCGCGAACCGTTCCTCCCGCCTTCATAAAGTCGTCCACGATCAAAACGCGGGACTGCTCAGGCAAGGCGCGGCGAGCCAGCGACATGGTTTGTATCCGCTTGCTGGAACCGGATACATAATTGATGCTCACAACCGAACCCTCGGTCACCTTGTTGTCTCTCCGGACGATGACAACCGGTACATTCAAATAGACGGCCGTCGCATACGCGAGTGGAATCCCCTTGGTCTCGACGGTCATGACCAGCTCGACGTTCTTGTCCGCAAAAGCGGAAGCGAACAGCTTGCCGATTTTCGACATGGTCGCGGGGTCGCCCAATATATCTGACATGTACAAGTATCCGCCGGGCAAGAGACGTTCCGGATTGCCCAAGTGGCCGATTAAATTGTTCATGAAGGCAAGCGCATCGTCCGTCTTGACCTTGGGAATGTACTTGACTCCGCCGGCCGCTCCCGCCACTGTTGTCAATACGCCTACACCCTGGCTTTCAAACGCTTCTTTAATGATCGACAGGTCCTCACTGATAGACGATTTCGCAGCCCCGTACTGCTCGGCGAACACGGTAAGCGGAATCAGCTTGTGGGGCTCGGCAAGCAAGTGCTGCGTCATATCGACAAGACGGGCACTTCTGCGCAATTTCTTCATGTTTCTTCCTCCAAAAAACCGAATATTATGGTGCTAATGTATCATTTCCATACGTGTTTGTGCAAGCATTTCCCCTTTCAGGGACACCTAACATACGGGCCACAAACACATCTTTTACAAATCCACGCAAGGCATTGTAGATGCGATGCACTTTTGCTTCCTTTTGGACAAGGGCGAAAACGGTAGGGCCGCTGCCCGACATCAAGACTCCGTCCGCTCCCGAAGCCTCCATCAGGTCCTTGATCTGCCGTACCTGCGGGTGCATATTCAACGTCACTTCTTCCAGCACATTGCCCAGGGTGCGGCACATCAGGGAGAAATTCTGCTCCTGTATCGCACGCAGCATGTTTTCCGTGGAGGGATGGCGCTCAATCCCCTTCACGCGCAAATTGCCGTACACATCTGCCGTGGAAACGCCGATCGGCGGCTTCGCCAGGATGACCCAGCACGGGGGAGGCGGCGCCAGATGGGTAATCTGCTCTCCGCGTCCACGGGCCACTGCCGTCCCGCCATAGACGCAAAACGGTACGTCTGAGCCGATCTCCGCTCCCACCTCTGCAAGCTCGTCCAGGCTAAGCCCCAAATTCCAAAGAAGGTTTAGCCCTCTGAGCGTTGCCGCAGCATCGCTGCTTCCTCCTGCCAGCCCGGCAGCGACGGGAATTTGTTTATCTATGTACAAATGCACCCCATAGGGCACCTGATAGCGTTCCTTCAGCAACAGCGCCGCCTTGTAAGCGTGGTTGCGAATGTCATCCGGTACAAAGCTTGCCGAACAATCAAGTGAAATGCGCCCGTCATCGCGCAAGGTCAGATCAACCCGGTCCGCCAAGTCTACTGTCGTCATCACCATTTCCACTTCGTGATAGCCGTCAGGGCGTTTGGCCAGTACATCAAGAGTAAGATTAATTTTGGCGGGCGCTTTGACCGAGATACGCACGTTGTTCACCTCTGCCTACGATCTGTTTTCCTAGTCTCTTATTGTAGCACAGGGGTATTCTGCCTTGCCAGTAGAGGGGAAAATAACCATACTATTCGCACCAAATACAGTCCGGCAGAAAATAGTCTTTATCGGGTCAAGAGTTTGGCACAAAAGAAAAGCCGGGTCTCCCCGGCCTTCCCTGTCAACGAGTGTCTGTGGTATTTTGCTTCGCTAGCGCTTCTTCGGCAATCTGAATGGCGCGTTTCACCAGATTTCCGGCGTCACGCGTAGTGATGCCGCCCCATCCCTCGGTTTTCACTGTATCGTAAAACCCCAGTTCCTTGGCCAGCTCCAGCTTGAACTCATCAGACATAATGCCTCGTCTGCGACCCATAACACCCTCCCTTTCTCGTTGACAGGCTTAGTATGTACGGCGGAGAACAAAAAAAACAATAGAGCCGAAAATGGCTCTATTGTTGAACAAAAGTAATGCGAATGTGCTCGTTCTCTCTGCAGACAGTCAACTCAACGGTTTCCGTCAAGATGTCAGCATAGCTGTATGAAACTCGTTCGAACAATTGGTCGTCATCGAGCTTTACTACGAATACTGATGGGTATGTTTCTTCGAGGATGCCCGTCCGCTCGACGGTCTTGCGTCGACCGCCATTGGCTTTTAGTAGGATGCGTTCGCCAATGTGCCCGTCTAAACTGCGCTTAATGTCAAGTAACGCGTTTCTTGCCATTGTTCCATCCACCTCGCTTGATCCCATTATAACAGCATACGCTTATTTTGTCAAAGAAATAAAAAATTATAGCAATCCGGCCGAGTTTTTGTCAACGGCCTTTTTTTCGATAAATGCGTTGATATTTGTCGATTTTTCCTACATTCCCAATATAACACCAAAAATCCCCTGCTTTTGCTGATTTGTCGCAAATAGCAGGGGATTTTTCGCTTGTTATTTACCCAGCAATTGACGTCGAATAATCTCGTTTGCCAGGCTTGCATATTCATCGATCGACAAAGTTTCGCCTCGGCGGCTCGGTTCGATCTCAAGGTCGCTTAGCATCTGTATCACTTCGTCTTTTCGCTGTTTATCAAACAGCCCGCTCATTAAATTGTTCAGCAGCGTTTTACGGCGCTGGGCAAAACATGCCCGAACGACCCGGAAGAAGAAATTCTCATCGTCTACCTCCACGGGAGGACGGTCCCGGATTTTCAGTTTGATCACTGCCGAATCAACATTGGGTCGAGGAATAAAAACGCTGGCCGGAACGATCATCGCCACTTCCGTCTCCGCGTAAAACTGAGCAGCTACGCTCAGCGAGCCGTAATCCTTGCTCCCCGGCTTTGCCGCTATCCGCTCAGCCACTTCCTTTTGAATCATGACAACGATGTTCTCCAGCGGCAATCGGCTCTCCAAAAGCTTCATCAATATCGCCGTGGTCACATAGTAGGGCAGATTGGCTACTACGCTCACCTTTTCATACCCGCTTAGCTTGTCCCGCACGAGAGCAGCAAGGTCCAGCTCCAGCACATCACCATGTACGACCTCTATGTTGTCATAGGGGGCCAGCGTATCCTCAAGGATCGGCAACAGCCGCTGGTCGATCTCGATGGCGAGGACATGCCCTGCGGCTCTCCCCAACTGCTCGGTCAGCGCACCGATACCGGGGCCGATTTCGATGGCAGCCTTCGAGCTGTCCAGATCGGCCGCTTCCACGATGTTATGGAGGATATTCGTGTCGATCAGAAAGTTTTGTCCCAAACTCTTTTTAAAAGAGAAGCCGTATTTCTCCAGAACCTCTTTCGTTCTGGTCGGTGTTGCGATATCTTTCCCTGAGGCGTGCATCACGACTTCCCCTCCTCCTGATCTAGTGCTTCTATCGCTTTGAGAAATTCCTCACGGCTTATCTGAAACGCATTGAGGCGGGAGAGCATCTGTTTGGCATTGGCGTAGCCGATACCGAGGCTTTCCCCCAGCTTGATACGCCGTTCCTTGGAGTCAGCCCCTGAGGTAAGTCTGTAGGCCAGCATGTCATCGGCAGTGATTTCTCCTGCACTTTCCGCCATCTCGGTCCGGACGTCGCTCAGCGCGCGGATAATCGTCTCTACCGACGCATTTTCCACGCCGATATCGTCTTTCTTTGTTCCGTCCGCTTGCGTGATAAAGGCATGCTTGCAGCCGGGTACTGCCTTGCTGATGATTTTGCGAATCCGCTCTCCCTGGTAATCAGGGTCGGTAAAGATAATAACGCCGCGCTTGGATTGAGCAAGGCGAATCTTTTCGATCGTTTTTTGATTGATGGCAGATCCGCCTGTTTCGATCGTATCTGCGTTGACTGCCCGCTTGATGGCAGCTGTATCGTCTCGTCCCTCTACGACGATGACTTCCTTGATCTTCATGTCGATGCTCCCGCTTTCATAAAATGTCGAAAACGACGGTTTTGAGGATAGTCAAAACAGTTATAGTTTGCGCCAAAAAAACAGGAATTCCTTCGTTTTTGGGTGAAACATTTTCGGCTCGCTTTCGTCTTACTTAATAACTCAGCTTAACACAACCCCGCCGGATTAGGAAACTCGGCTGCGAAAGCTTTCAACGAAGCTTTTTGCTATCTGCGATCAGGTCGATGATAAATAAAGAAGACAGGAGCATGGCTCCTGTCCTATGGCTTGTGCGGCCCGATGATATAGACAGTTCGGTTTCGCTTGCGTCCAAACTGAACCGCGTCCGCCTCGGTCCCGACGAAAACGTCGATTTTCGCGCCTTTGATCGCTCCACCTACGTCTTCTGCACGACGGTATCCGATGCCGTCAATAAACACCCACCACCCGAGCGGAATGACTTTCGGGTCAACCGCGATCGTGTGCCCTGCTTTTGCCTTTACGCCCGTAGCTGTACGCCCGTAGCCTGGCGAGCTTGGATGTTTGCCTCCACCTGCCGGTGAATAGGCGGTCAAAGTAACCCCGTTCAGGACCTGTTTTGGCCGGAACACTTTTCCGCCCCGGGAGACCATCCCCGCTGCGGACGCTACGACTCGATTCGATTTGTCATCGATTTGAACAGCAACGGCTGTTCCTACCGCTACAATTCGATCTTTCTTTGGTGTGATTACATCTCGCTTGATCAGCTCACGGGAAACTTCCTTTCCGTTTTCCGTGATGACTTTATAATGACCGATGGCTTTTCCCTCTTGGCCCTCTTGCATGACGCGCGTCGTCCCTTTTGACAATACGGAATCGTTTTTGCGCAGCTCCTGGAAGGCCAGGCGCTCCTCTTGCTGCACGACTTTCTCTTCGACTCGGGTAACGACGATTGTCGTCTGTTTGGAAAGTGAGTCTGTGAGAGCCGGTTTTACCCGGTCCTGCTTGCCTAATGCGATGCCAGCCTCCTGCAGAGCTCCAGCTACATCGCGCTTTAGCGTTTTTACTACTTTGGTCTGCCCGTCCACCTGGACCGGAATTGTCCAGCGTGTATGTAAGGTAATGGTTGTTCCGTCTTTTATTTTCGCGTGAATGTCTGGTTGTAGTAGATCATCTTCCGTTACCGTGATGTTTCGTTCTGCCAAAAACTGTTCAACGGTCGAGGCTTTGGTTCCCACTTTGCGGGTATCTCCGTCCATCGAAAACGTGATCTGTTTTGGCTGGGTTGCTTGGGCAGAGAAATAGCCAATCATGGGAACGAGCACCAGAGCCAGGCTGCCGAGAACGACAATCGCCCGGTTCTTTTGCCTTTCCCACACCGTGCGTAACTCCATTTCCCACACTCCTTTTTTGCTGAAAAGCGTAAAGCTTTTCGAGTCTAGCCAGGCAAGGGTTGATGAAATCGCACCAATATTTTGGAAATTGGCCAGTTCTGAACAAGGTCGGATTTGATTGTATTCTACTTTTTTCTCTTTGTCAAATTCCCCCTGCCGGACTGAGGATTTGATTGCTACCAGCCTAGCATTAACCGTTTGGCGAATGGAAGCGGGTTTCTGTCGAGGGTGCATGTCGATTCCGCAATAATCGTTCGACACATACTTTAATGCTATGCGGGATGTCCTTTGGAAGAACAGGTTTTTTGTTTCTGCTTCTAGCAAAAAGCGCACCTGGCTTTTGCAAAACCCGGTAGCAGCAAGCGTTTACGGCATCCGATTGCACGTGCCTTTGTAGAGTAGAGAACTGAAACTTTCGGGCGACCGTATGGTCGCCTTGCTCATTTCAGCTCCCCCTCATCAAACCGTACGTGAGGTTTTCCCTCATACGGCTTTCCGATGTTCTTCTTTCTTTGGCATTCGGCTTACTTTATCCGGCTAATTTCAATAAACTACCCTGCGTGTTTTGTATGACCTTCAGCTTTCCGGCATGTTTATTCCGCTTGCTTCTTTTCTTGTTGCAGAAGATTGTAAGGCGTTCAATCACATACCAGTCTATCCGTCTTGCCCATCGTTTGGCGATGGGCGAGATGAAGTAGTAGTTCTTGAACCCCCTTAGCTTGCGATTTAGCCCTTTCACTAGCTCTTCTAGAGACAGAAACAGTTTGTTCCTTGGTGCAGTGTATTCCTTAATTTTACGTCTCATTTCCTTCATTGCTTTCTTAGCTGGTACATGAGACATAGCAAATACCTTGCTCCCCCCTTTGTTGAACACGGGGAATTTGCGATGGTGCAGCCCAAGAAAGTCAAACCCAGTGGAATTGTCCCAAATATTAACGAGTCTAGATTTCTCTTTACTGAGACTAAGCTCCAGCTTGTTTAGAATAGCCATCAGCACTTGAATGCTTTCCAATGCTTCTTGTTTGGTTCTGCACATGATAACGAAGTCATCCGCATAGCGGATAAGTGTGCCAAGATGGGAGAATTGATTTTCCCAAATGGTGTCCATGTAGTTTAGATAGATGTTTGAAAGAAGAGGCGAGATTACCCCTCCTTGCGGAGTTCCCAGTTCTGTTTCATGGAATTGATCATTTTCCATGACCCCAGCCTGCAGCCATTGTCGGATAAGTTTCAGAACACGTCTGTCGCTGATTCTCATTTCGACCAGTTTCATCAACTTCTCATGGTTGATGTTGTCGAAATACCCTTTAATGTCAACATCTACGACCCAATAACACCTCTTGCTTGCTTTGCGTATCTGTGCAATTGCCTGGTGAGCATTTCTTCCTGGCCGAAAGCCATAAGAACAGTCCCGAAAATCAGCTTCAAAGATCGGTTCAATGACTAGCTTAGTAGCCATTTGGACCACCCGATCCTTGATCGTCGGGATGCCGAGTGGACGTTTCTTGCCATCCGGTTTAGGGATGTAAGTTCGACGAACCGGATGTGGACGATACCGCTTTTCTTTTAAATCTAGATAGATCTCGTTAAGAAAACGGCTCTCCCCATACTCCTCCACAATCTGTGCGATGGATTGTCCGTCGATTCCTCCGCTCCCTTTATTTGCTTTTACTCTCCTCCAAGCTGTCGCTAGAATATCCGGGCGGTAGATTTTGTCATACAAGGCATGAAATCGCCGTTTTGAGTTTGCCTTGGCACAAAGATATAGGGTTGTCCAAAGTTGTCGAGCTTTTACATCGGTGTAGTTAGCAAGTTTACTTGCATTCACTCACTCTTACCTCCTTCGACCCGTGAACAAAGCAGGGCTCCTTCCCTCCATAAGGTTGTGTTGTCCTTATGTTCATCGGTACTATGAACCCCTCCGACTCCCTCTCTGCCATCCACCACTTCCCTTACGGTTATAGGTTTCCGTTTTACGCTCCTGACGGGGCGTGCAGAGTAGGGTCTCCCCAGTTCCGTTAACTACTTTCTCAACATACCGCTCCCCATACCCCGAGGGATTCATAGGTGCTGTATTCCAAGTTCTCCACACCGTCCTTGGCCTTCGCCCATATGAAACAAGCTCGGCTTCCCTTTGTCCACCTCTCGGTGGTCTTTCTTAACGAGGCTGCAGGATTCACTTTATGTTACGGCCTGCTGATTTGCTCGCACTCTTTCGAGTTACTTTGTCACAGGGCTTCAACCTTAGGATTTCTCCACCAGTTGCCTGTCAGCTACGAGGTGACTTGGCTCCTGCCTCGGTTGGACTTTCACCAACTAGCAATTAACGGCTTGCTGGGCACGCTTCACGAAAAAACGAGCCTGCCCCCAGGGGACAAGCTCGTTTCATTTGTTTTTTGCCTCGACTGTCAATCCAGCCGGAACAGCCTCCGAGCATTCTCGGCAGTCTGTTTGGCCATCTCCTCGTACGTCATGCCATGGATGTTGGCCATCTCTTCGCAGACATAACGGACATAGCCGGATTCGTTTCGCTTTCCGCGGAACGGGTGCGGCGTCAGATACGGACAATCGGTCTCGATCAGCAGGCGGTCAAGCGGCACTTTCGCCGCCACTTCCTTTGGCTGCTTCGCGTTCTTAAACGTGAGCGGACCGCCAAAGGAGATGTAGAAGTTCATATCCAGTGCCATTTTTGCCGTTTCCCAGCTTCCGGAGAAACAGTGCATGATGCCGCCGACCTCAGCCGCCTTTTCCTCTCTCAGGATCGTGATCACATCCTGGTGAGCGTCGCGGTTGTGGATGATGATCGGCAGGTTCACCTTCCTGGCCAAACGGATTTGCTTGCGGAACACCTCCGCCTGGACGTCCTTGGGTGAAGTGTCCCAATAGTAATCAAGTCCCATTTCCCCGAGACCGAGCACTTTGGGGTGACGGCTCAGCTCCTCCAGCCATTCCAGATGTTCGTCTGTCATGTCTTTGGCGTCCTGCGGGTGCCAGCCTACGACCGCATAAATGAAATCGTGCTTCTCAGCCAGCTGCAGGCAGGTGGGAATCGTTTCTGCATTGAACCCGATGTTGACGATCGTGCTTACGCCATTTTCCCGGGCACGTGCGATCACCTCTTCGCGATCTTCATCGAATTCCGGGGCGTTGAGGTGCGCGTGCGTTTCAAATAACACGTGTGCGTCCTCCCTTTCCTTATTTCACAATTGCTCCGTTTGGCATGGTCGGGTCTACAGTCGCCAGCGTCAGCTGGTCTCCGACGGATGCCGCCAGAATCATGCCCTGGGACATTTCCCCACGCAGCTTGACCGGTTTGAGATTGGCCACGAGGATTACTTTTTTCCCAACCATCTCTTCCGGCGTGTAGTACTTGGCAATGCCGGAGACGACCTGACGTTTTTCGTAGCCCAGATCCAACTGGAGAATCAAGAGCTTATCCGCGTTTGGATGCTTCGCGCATTCGACTACCTGTGCAACGCGAAGCTCGACTTTGGAAAAGTCGTCGATGCCGATCTCTTCTTTGGCGTCCGCCGGTTTTTCTGCAGCTTGTGCCTCGGTTTGGTTCGTTGCTTCACTCACGGTTGGTTCTCCTTTCAATGCGTCCTGCTTCTTCTTGTTTTCTTCTGCCTGACGGCGGGCTTCTGCTGTCGACTCGTCGATGAAAGCCAGCTCCGCCTGTACATCCAGGCGCGGGAACAGCAGCTCTTTGCGGCTGACTTTGCTTCCAGCCGGAAGGCCTCCCCAGACGCCAGCCGACTCCCAGCTGCATGCCTCCGGTTTGTCGAGAATGCCCAATTGGTCCCAAATTTTTGCAGGTGTTTTGGTCATGTACGGCTGAATGAGGATAGAGCAAATCCGGATGCTTTCCACCAGGTTGTACATGACTGTCGCCAGCCGTCCTTTGGTTTCGTCAGACTTGGCCAGATTCCACGGCATGGTCTCGTCAATGTATTTGTTGGCGCGTCCGACCAATTCCCAGATGTGGGCGAGAGCGTTGCTAAAGCGCATTTCATCCATATGCTCTTCCACCAGTGCTTTGGTCCTGGTCGCCAGACTGATCAGGCTGTCGTCAGGCTCTCCCTTGTCCTGCGGTGCGGGAACGACGCCGTCAAAGTATTTTTCAATCATCGTCGCCGTACGGCTGAGCAGGTTTCCGATGTCATTGGCCAGATCGTAGTTGAGTCGTTGAACAAAGCTTTCCGGGGTGAAGACGCCGTCCTGTCCGAATTGAATCTCGCGGAGCAGGAAGTAGCGAACACCGTCCGAACCATAGCGGTCGATCAGCAGCTTCGGATCGATCACGTTCCCTTTTGATTTGGACATTTTGCCATCGGGCATAAGCAGCCAACCGTGGCCGAACACTTTTTTCGGCAGCGGCAGGTCAAGCGCCATCAGCAGGATCGGCCAGTAGATGGTATGGAAACGAAGGATGTCCTTCCCAACCAGGTGAACATCAGCGGGCCAATAGCGCAAATATTTGCTGTCGTCATCGGACAGATAGCCGAGCGCGGAGATATAGTTGGTCAATGCGTCAATCCAGACGTAAATGACGTGCTTCGGATCGCTCGGAACCTTGATTCCCCAGTCAAATGTGCTGCGGGAAACGCTCAGATCCTGCAGACCCGGCTTGAGGAAGTTGTTGATCATCTCGTTGCGGCGGGTTTCCGGCTGGATGAAATCAGGATTGGCTTCGATGTGCTGCAGCAGTCTGTCTTGATACTTGGACAGGCGGAAGAAGTAGTTTTGCTCCCTCACTTTTTTGACCTCACGCCCACAGTCCGGACAGAAATACCCTTTGTCTGTCTTGCATTGTGTCTCCGTCCAGAAGGCTTCATCCGGCACACAGTAATAGCCCTCGTACTCTCCCAGATAGATGTCTCCCTGGTCAAGCAGGCGTTGGAAAATTTTCTGGACGACCTCTTTGTGGCGAGGCTGGGTGGTGCGAATGAAATCGTCATAGGAAATATCGAGCTTTTCCCATAGATCGCGAATCCAGTCGACGATCGGGTCGATGAACTCCAGCGGCTGTTTGCCGTCTTCTGCTGCTCTCTCCTGCAGCTTTTGCCCGTGCTCGTCCGTACCCGTCAAATAGTAGACATCATAACCGCGCAGTCTTTTGTAGCGGGCCATGGCATCTGCCGCAATGGTCGTGTAGGCGTTACCGATGTGCAGCTTGTTGCTGGGATAATAGATCGGCGTCGTAATGTAATACGTCGGTTTCATAAGACAAGTGCCCCCCTTGATAAAATAGTAAAAGCCCGCCCCGGATTGGGACGAGCTTTGATCTCGTGGTACCACCCAAATGCTCCGCCTTCTCGCGAATGGCGGACTTGGCAAGTCAGTGCTGCTGACTTCACCTGTAACGTAGGCTTACGTCACGAACTACTGGTGCCAAGGTGCCCGTTCATCCGTGAAACTCAGGGTCCATGTTCGGCTTGGTCGCTTATACCGGTTCGCAGCTACCCCGGCTCTCTGTCATAAGTTTGCAAGCCTACTCTTCCCGTCATGGTCGATCATTTATGCTTCTTTACTATTCTATTGTACACATTGGGTTTTGTTTGTAAACCATTGCCTAGAAACAATCGCGCCTGCCTACTCTCTCGAAAATTTGCATCAGTTTGTCGAACAACAAATGGATATCATCGAAATTTGTCGAATAATATCCTTGGCATTCGACATTAACTGACTGCTTTCCCCCACAAAAATCCCAGTTAGTTTTTTCCATGCACACAGCCATATATACAAACATCACATGTAATTGATGCTCCTGTATGGATTTACAATGCCAAAAACACATTCATCTTCAATTAAATGTAAAATGAATGTTGACACCTTTGGGAATCGCTGGTATGATGAAAACACCGGAAATTGTCGAATATTGACGACTATAAATCCGTTTCAAACAATAAACGACATTTTGAAACATCTTGAGAGGAGAGGCTAGACATGATGAAATCTACAGGTATTGTTAGAAAAGTGGACGAGCTGGGTCGCGTCGTTATTCCAATTGAATTGCGTCGCACTTTGGGGATTGCTGAAAAAGATGCGCTGGAAATTTACGTGGACGGCGAGCGCATCATTCTGAAGAAGTACGAGCCTGCCTGTATCTTCTGTGGCAATGCGGACCGCGTATCCCATTTTAAAGGCAAGATTGTATGCCAAGATTGCCTGTCTGAGATGCCTGCAGTTAAGCGCTAGGCCCTCCTGATCGGAACAATTGCATCTATGATGATTGGATGAATAAAAAAGAGGCTGGTGCGAGAAACCAGTCTCTTTTTTATGTATGGCGGCTAGAGCGGCATCTCCCGGTGGTATTCGTTGTATACGTCCCTTTTCGACACGCCTCTGTCATCTGCCGCTTGTTTGATCGCTTCCTTCTTGCTAAAGCCCTGCTCACAATATCGGTCCACATGCTCCACGACACTGACCTGCATCCACCATTGATCTTCATCCGGATTTTTTTCGGCCTGCCCGGTGAACCCCTCAACGACCAGACAATATTCTCCGCGGGCTTCTCCTTCTCGAATATGCCGGATCAGCTCATCCAGCGTTCCGCGGGCAAACTCCTCATACCGCTTGGTCAGCTCGCGGGCCAAAACCGCCCGTCTGTCGCCCCACTCTTCCCGTATCGCTTCCAATGTTTTTGCGATCCGGTGCGGCGCTTCGTAAAACAGAAGCGTTTCCGGATAAAATTTGAGCCGCTCCAGTTCTTTCCGCCGATCCTTGTTTTCCCGCGGCAAAAATCCGCAAAACACAAACCGGTCCGTAGGCAGACCGGACGCAATCAGTGCTGTCAGCGCTGCATTCGCCCCAGGCACGGGCACGACCGGATACCCTGCCTCTACGGCATCCCTGACCAGATCCGCTCCCGGGTCGGAGATGGCCGGAAGCCCGGCGTCACTTACCAGAGCGATTTGCTTGCCTTCAGCCAACCACTGCAGCAGCCCGCTTCCGCTTGCCTCCTTGTTGTGTTCGTGGTAGCTGACCGTACGTTTCTCGATCTGAAAGTGGGTGAGCAGCTTTCTGGTCTGGCGTGTATCCTCGCAGGCGATTACATCCACAGAGCGGAGTGTCTCCAGGCAGCGGACGGAGATATCGTCCAGATTGCCAATCGGTGTCGCTACCAAATACAGCACACCCTTCTGTTCATCTGCAAAGCTTCGCTGGATGTTCACTCGCATCCTCCCTTCGCTTGACTGATAAGCGCTTCCTTTTGAAGGCGGGAAAGCCGCTTGATTGCTTCCTCCCGTTTCAGCCCCCACGAACGATCCACACCTTCTTCCATGTACATCAGCTCGACAGGGCCCCTTCCTCTCGTATATTTCGCTCCTTTTCCCTCGTTGTGCTCGCGGATTCTTCTCTCCAGCTCGGTTGTGTAACCGGTGTAGTACGTCCCGTCCGCACAACGCAGAATATAGACAAAGTGGCTTTTATGAGAGGGAATCGCGTTTTCCAAAGTAGATCTCCTGAAGTTCTTCACAGTATTCCTCCCCGTTCTCGTAAACAATCAGCGGGGGCTGGATGCGAAGCTCCGGTTTGCCGTTTCTGATTCCCTCGATCAACACCATATTGGGCTCGGCATCGCGTCTTGGATAGACGAGACGCATCCGTTTGGGCTCGATTCCGTACTGGCGCATCAAGGTCACGATGTCGATCAGACGTGTGGACCGATGGACCAAAGCCAATTTTCCGCCATTTTTCAACAGTTGGCTCCCTACCCGAATGACGTCCTCCAAGCATAACCGGATCTCGTGACGGGCAATCGCAAAATGCTCGCTCAAGTTATGCTCTCCGCTTCCCGCCGGCATGTACGGCGGATTGCAGGTGATCAGGTCGAATTTCCCGTAGCCAAACAACTGCACCGCTTCTTTTACGTCGCCGAGATGCATAGTCAGCCGATCGCCCAGATTGTTTAATTGAACATTGCGACTGGCCATGTCGTACAAACGGGGCTGAAGCTCGATACCCTCAAATACAGCTTCCGGGGAACGCGTCGTCATAATCAGCGGAATCGCTCCGTTGCCGGTACACATGTCCAGCACTCTGCCGCGCTTGGGCACGGAGGCGAAACGTGCGAGCAGCACAGCATCCATCGAAAAACAAAACACTTCATGGCTTTGAATGATTTTCATTTCGTGAGTCAGCAGGTCATCGATCCGCTCCGACTCGTAAAGCGGCACGTTTTTCCCCGAATCCATTCGTCACTTTCTACTCCTTTGCTTTTGCAAGCCACGTCTTTTGCTCATACAGGTCTGAAAAAGCGACCTGTCATTTGGGCCCAGGTCGCTTTCTTTCCTTGTTCAGTTCTGTCGCATTGCTTCATGATTTCTGGTTTTATTTCTGTACCCCGCTGAGGAAAGAGAGGCAGAACAAGCAGTCCCCTTCCTTGCGCAAGCTGCCAAAATGCACATTGCAGATATGGAATCCTTCCGCGTATAAACGCGCTAGATTATCGTATCCTTCTCCGACTACTTTTTTCTTGGCTTCTTCGGTTTTGACCTGCTCGGACCGTTTTTGCTTCGGTGCGGGTTTGGTCGTCTTTTTGTCCAGTCGGTTGCGAAGGTGCTGGTTTTCAACGAGTAATTGGGCGTTCTCCTCCATCAAGACGACGATGACGTCCTTTAATTCGCCAATTTCTTGATACAGATCGCCGATTCGTTCCTCGATACTGGCCATCTTGACGAAGATTTCCCGTTTGTCCACTTGCTCACCTCATCCCCGCTACCTGTTCTTTTTCTATCGACTACTCAAACGTAGGCTGCCCCACGACGATTTCATCCAACGCAAATTCCATAATCCGTCTGTTCTCCGAAAGCTCCACCTGCATCGAGTGATCCAGGATGTTCAAGGAAACCACTCGTCCTACGCCCATCGGCGTCGTGACCGATGCTCCGATGTCAGGCATCTCGTCGCGCGTGCTTTCGTAGTTATCATTTTCATATTTCAGACAGCACATCAGCCGTCCGCACAACCCGGAGATCTTCGCCGGATTCAATGAAAGATTTTGGTCCTTGGCCATCTTGATCGACACGGGCTCGAAATCGCCCAAAAACGTGGAGCAGCAGAGAAGACGTCCACAGGGGCCAATCCCGCCGAGCATTTTGGCTTCGTCGCGAACGCCGATCTGGCGAAGCTCGATGCGCGTGCGAAAGACGGAAGCCAAATCCTTGACCAGCTCGCGGAAATCGACTCGTCCATCCGCTGTAAAATAAAAGATGATTTTATTGCGGTCGAAGGTGTATTCCACGTCGACCAGCTTCATCTCCAGCTTGTGTTCCTTGATTTTCGTCTGGCAAACGGAAAACGCGTTTTTGGCGGCTTGCTTGTTTTCCTCCACCTGCTTCGCATCCCGCTCATCTGCCATCCGGATGACTTTTTTCAACGGCAAAACCACGTCGGAGTCAGCCACTTGCTTGCGACCGATTACAACCTTGCCGTATTCTACCCCTCTCGCCGTCTCGACGATCACGGAAGAATCCCGCTCGATCGGCAGCTGGTCAGGGTCAAAGTAATATATTTTGCCCGCTTTTTTAAAACGGACACCTACAACCTCGTACAAGGTTATCCCTCCTGGATTTGAAGAACCAACCGCTCAAGGGCCAACTGTGCGTTGGCGTTTCGCTCTATCCGATTTTTCGTTTCCATGACCAGATCGATCCCATGCAAGAGCTCAGCTTTTGTCCAAATCAAGGCTTGTCCTTGCAGCACATCCTGTTGGTCGCTGTTGATGAGATGGGCATGTCTGTCTACTTGCACATACAGGATATCGCGCAGCCAAAGGATGAGCAAATCCAAAAAGAGGGGCAGTTCCTCCTTTAATTTGTCGCTCTTTTGCAACATATCGTGAATGGTATAGAGTGCTGAGGAGTTGTGTTGTTTGCATTCCTGCACCAATTGTATCATTACATTTCTTAGCTGTGCAAACCATTCTGCTTGACTGAGCACACGGGCTTCTTCCAAATTTGACGTAATGTGGGACGCGATCCTGGCCATTCCTGCGGAGACGCCCTCCAAGACCAATTTTTCGGCGATGGCTTCGGCAGAAAGTGGAGAGAAATGAATGATTTGACAGCGTGACAGGATGGTAGGCAAAATGGCGTGACTTTGCTCTGTCAAAAGCATGGCAATCACACCGGCAGGGGGTTCCTCCAAAAATTTCAGCAGACTGTTGGCTGCCTGGGTCGTCATTTTGTCTACATGCTCAAGAATGTACACCTTGTGAATCGATTCTACGGCGCGCATTGCCATTTCTTTTTGAAGATGGCGAATCTGATCGATTTTGATGGAAGCCCCATCCGGTGTGATGACCGTAATATCCGGATGGTTTCCGGCCTCAATGCGCCTGCATGAGAGACAGGCCCCGCAGGCATCCGCCTCTTTCTCTTGACAAAAGAGGGATTTTGCCAGATGCAGGGCCATCTGTTTTTTTCCCGCGCCCTTGGGTCCGGTAAACAGGTAGGCATGTGCCAGCCGGTCATTGCGCAGGCTATGATGGAGCAGCTCAGCCGCACGGGGCTGCTGCGAAAATGTTGTCCATGTCATGGTTTTCACCTAAAAATACATATTGATCAGCATCCCGCGAATTTCGCCGATCCGTCCCAGCATGTCGATAATGGGCGAATGGACATCTACGATTTCATCGGCAAGCCGAAGGAGCTGTGCATCTACTTCCTTGATCATTTTATACAGCTTGCTTTGTCCCCGGCGATTCGTCCCACTCCGGTCATCGAGGGCCATTCCGTATTTGACTGCCTCTTCCATGAACTCCTTGATCAGCTGTTTATAGCGGTAAAAATCGCGGATGGAGCGGGAACGGGCGAGAATTTGGCCTTGCTTGTCGATGTCGTTGAAAAGCTTGATCAGCTGGTCTCGGGACATGCGCTGCTCTTCTTCCCTGATCACTTCAGCAAAGGCTGCTTTCCCCGTCTCTGAAGTCTTCCGCATGTCTGAAGCTTTGCCCATATCCGCGATTGGTCTGAATCCTTCGCTGATTTTCATCCGGCACCTCCGACAAGTCTCCTTTGCCGCCTTGTTTCAGTATATACGAAAGCAGCCGCAAAAAGGAGATGCCTTGTACGCATCGTTGTTAAAATGAGTGAAACTGTTGGACATCCAAAACAAAGACCGCAGCGCCACCCACCTGAACCTCAAGCGGATAGGGCATAAACGAGTCGACGGCATTGCTCAAGGGTGAGACAGGGGTGACCATCTGTTTGCGTGATTTGCAGTTCTGTTGAATAATATCAATGACATCCGGCAGACTTTCGTCATTCGTACCAATCAAAAATGTCGTATTGCCTGCGCGCAAAAAGCTTCCGGTACTTGCCAATTTTGTGGCTCGGAAACCCTTCTTCACCAACTGCTGTGACAGACGACCACTGTCTTTGTCCTGAACGACAGCAACCACCATTTTCATACGGCGCTCACCCTTTCCGCGTAGTTTTGGTTTACAGTCGAATACCTGTCTTCCTTCTATAATATGAAGAAAGCTGGGGCAGTGTAACGATATTCTTCTTATTCATAGTATACAGCATGTACACGCAACTACGGTACCCCAACCTTACAAACGCGCCTCGAGCTGCGCTAATGCTTCCGCGAACACCTCATCTGCCGGCCGCTCCGCATCGATGACGATAAACCGATCGGCAAAACGGTCTTTGACAATCTGGTACCCTTCCCTGACCTTCTCATGGAACTCCAGCGCTTCCAGATCCAGTCGATTGACCTCCCGCCCTTTTGTGGCATTAATCCGGGCCAGCCCAACCTCGGGACGGACGTCAAAATACAGCGTCAAATCCGGCATGCAGTCTTCTACAGCAAACTGGTTGATGGCAAATACCTCGTCAATCCCCAGCCCTCTGGCGTATCCCTGGTAGGCAAGGCTGCTATCTATAAAACGATCGCATAGAACCAGTTTGCCCTCTGCCAACGCAGGAAACACCTTTTCCGCCAAATGCTGCCTTCTCGCCGCTGCATAGAGCAGGGCTTCGGTCCGTTTGTCCATATTGACGTACTTTGGATCGAGGATGATCTCGCGAATTTTTTCAGCGATCTCAATGCCGCCCGGCTCCCGCGTCAGCATGACATCCCAGCCCTTTGTTCGCAGTTCGTCATACAGGCGGGCTGCCACGGTCGATTTTCCGGCCCCATCTGCTCCTTCTATGGTGATGAACCGACCAGTCTTTCTCGTTGTCACGACAATTGCTCCCTCCACATTTCAAATGAGCAGCCCGGAAGCTGCCTGCCCGGCGCTTCCGCATCAAAGTGCGGTTACCGGACGACTACTATCGAATCGAGCCGGGAATCCCGGACTCCCTGAAATCTGACCTGGCTTTTTCTCAGTTCTTTCAGCAAGGCAAGGAAGGATTCATCGATCCTCTCGCCCGGGGTCAACAACGGAATTCCCGGCGGGTAAGGAATGATCATTTCTCCCGCTATCCGCCCCAGCGACTGCTCCAGAGGCACACTGACCAGCGGGGCGTCCATCGCCTCGTGGATCGGCATCGCCTGCTCGCGCAAAAAGCTGGAGGAGACGATTCCCGGTTGCAGAATGCGTTTTGGCTGACGATCTGGCTTCTCCGGGATCGATGTCAGTGCATGCAGTAGCTGATCGATATCCGCCGGCCTGGTACCTGACGAGGCTGCCAGCAAAACATGCCCTGTGTCTGCAAGCTCGGGGTAAATCCGGAAATCCTCCAGAACCTGCTGCAGCCCGAACCCGTCCAAATCGGCAGCCCGCGGCATGAGCATCAGCTTTAGCGGATCCATCGTGCTATATACACTCGTGGACTCGATTCCCGCAAGCTCCAGCCATGACATTTCGCGGACAGCCTCCCTCAGCTCGTCCAGTAACGGGAGAAGCTCATCCCACTCCTGGGCCGCTTCCATAACGAGATGGCGTCTGGCGAGATCCAGCGAGGCCATCAACAGGTAGGACGGGCTGGATGACTGCAGCAGCGCGAGGCTGCGGGCCAAACGCTCCCGGTCGATCCGGTTGCCCTGTACATGCAGCATGGACGACATCGTGAGCGCCGTCGTCATTTTATGCGTGGACTGCACCGCAGCATCCGCCCCGCTTTCCATGGCCGACTGCGGAAAAGCCGGGTGAAAGCCGTAATGCGAGCCATGCGCCTCATCGACCAGCAGCGGCACGCCAAAGCGGTGAACCGTGGCGGCCATCTTGGCAAGGTCGATGCCCATGCCGTAATAGGTTGGATTGGTTAAAAAGACGGCTTTCGCATCCGGATGGGCAATCAGAGCCCGCTCTACGTCCTCCCGGCGCAAGCCTGCA
Organism: Brevibacillus borstelensis; assembly: GCF_036700025.1. Taxonomy (NCBI): domain Bacteria; kingdom Bacillati; phylum Bacillota; class Bacilli; order Caryophanales; family Paenibacillaceae; genus Brevibacillus; species Brevibacillus borstelensis. The sequence goes on from NZ_CP144922.1 coordinate 144,164, forward strand.
GCAACCCCGCTGGCCGGATCGACCGCAGGCACAATATAGACCGGATTGGCTCTAGCCAGCATCATGCCGTGAAAAACGGATTTGTGGCAATTGCGCTGCACCAGAATTTTCTCACCGGGGCGACAAACCGCCATAATTAACGCCATATTTCCGACTGTGCTGCCCCCGATCAAAAACCGGGTTTCCTCGGCACCGAATGCTTCCGCCGCCAACTCCTGGGCTTCCGCAATCACGCCTTCGGGATGGTGCAGATCGTCCATCCCGGTTATTTCCGTCATATCCAGCTCCAGTAAGGGACCGAATGTTTCCCTGCCGATCTGGTCAAAGCTGTGTCCCATTTTATGTCCAGGCACATGAAAAGGATGCGGATGCCTGCTTGCGTGTTTGACTAACTGTTCGTACAAGGGAGCGCGCCGCTGCCTCTCCCCGTAGCCAGGGCTTTTTTCCCGCACGAGCTTCACGTCCTTTTTTTCAACTTTTTTCATTGTAGCATGATTTTACCCGCAAGTCGGCGAAAACGGAAAAAGGCACGGGCCCTTTGGCCAATGCCTTTTTTGAACGTAGCTACGCGTCTTTTGTGAACCAGATGCGTCTCATCTGATGAATAAAAAACGGATATTTGGCATCTTGTACGTCAGTGTGCACCATTTCCTGCTCGCAATGTTGGCAGATAAACTGCTCACAGATCGCGATCCCGTCCAATCGTTCTTCCTCACAGACGATGCATCGCTGAGCAACTCTTTCCATAGTAAACGCCTGCCCTTTTCCCTCAATCTACCAACCATTATACCCCATTATAATCGGCTCCATTCCCAAACGTTCGTGTTTTCGCCGATAGCTCGGTAGATTATCCGGCATGATTCTGCTTCTTCTATAGGAAAGCATGAACAAGCATCGATGACAATCGGTTTGGCCATCTCCCTGGCGAGCACAGGCAGCGGCATCTCCGAAATAACTGGATCGGCGGTCCCAATCATCAGCAGATCCGACTGGGACAGGGCTGAACGCCAATCCTCGTATACAGACCATTCGGCGGGTACGGTTTCGGCTTTGGCGTGATCGACTGCGGAGGAGAACAGCCGAACTTCCTTTCCAAGCAACCCGCTTGCAGGAAATTGCAGCCAAAACGAAATATTTCCCCACAGTGTAATCCTATGTACATTTGTTCTTTTTAACACTTGCTGAAGCTGCTGGTCCAACCAGCGGCAGAGCCGTGTCTGGCTCTTCCGCTCCGGGTACAGCCAGCCTTGTCCGACTCGTTTGTCCATGCCGAGTGCACGCGCCAGCACCTGGATTCGCAGCTGCGAGCCTTCTTCGTCACATACCTCGCCAAGGCGCATAAAAAACCGTTCTTTCCACGTCAAATAAAGTCCCAGCTGACGGACAGCCTCGTCAACCTCACCTCTGCGGCATAGGAGCGAAATTATGTTTCGCCGGGCGAGCTGCCGACTCAGCTTTCGCATCCATTTGCCAGACGGCTCTCCGCCCAGCAGCACTTTGTCTCCGTCCGAAAAACGGAACATCCGGATCACTTCCCACCCGGGATGGGCAGCCGACCATTCATCTGCCAGCCCCGCCCGGATTTTGTCCCCATAGACGAGCAATAGACGGGGACCATCCCCCGCCTCAACAATTTGGATCCGATCCTCTACATGGTTGTCCGGCTGACCGCCCACCAGAATGCCGTCCGCTTGAATGCTTGCTCCGCTTTCCTCCCCGGAGCATATCTCCAGCCCGAGCTTGCGCAGTTCGGCCTTCCGCGATTCCGAAAGAGTCACACCGGAGATTTCCCTGAGTGTGATCATATCCTCTGGCAATATCGTTCTCCGCCTCCTGTTTCGTCGTCCTCTGCCAAGACATGCCCGTCTTCCTCGCAAAGAGAGGCTATGCCATAATAGGGATGTACCCCGTGCAGCCAGCACGTAAAGTGACGGGCATTTTTGAATAATTTTCCCGGTTTACGGCTGGATTATCCGAGGGTAGTAGTAAATGATGACACTCGAGTACGTAGAACGAATGGATGTGGCATATGGAAAACCAAACCATTTACAGCTATAAACTGGTGCGCCGTTTTCGCTGGCGCTTGGCCGGATCGCTGTTACAGCTCTTGCTTTTCGGACTGTTTTTTGCGGCTGCTGCACGCCTGCTGGCAATCCCGGCTCCAGCCCTGGTTGTCTCATTGGCTGTGTTGCCGGGAATAGCGATCATCCATCTCTGTTTATTTCGCATGTACGTTCACTTGCGGGGGCATGCTCCTCAGACGACTCCAGACATGCTGTTCTCACCCTGGTGGGGAGCCGGCTATCGACTGCCTGTCCCGCTCTCGGCCTATCGTGGTGCGGAAGCGACCGTTCTGGCAGGAAGCCTGTTTCTGACCGCATTCCTGTACGTCTGGCTGCCCGTTCCCTATGGCATTACACTTTTTGCCGGTGCGATTATTGCTGCGCTGCCAAGGCTGTTGGCCCTGCTTGTTTCCCTCCGCCTGCCTAAGCATTGCCGCGTCAAATACGAAAATCGCAGTGTCGCCTTTCTGCTGACCGACGGCTGACTTTGTCAGCTTTTAGATCATCCACACTTTGATCACGATCAGAGCGGCCAGACCCGGCAATCGCAACAACCCGGTCAGTAGAGCCGTAACAGGGTTGATCGAAATGTGAAAGTCGGCCAGTTCCCCGACGAGGTTGGCGAAAAACAGCAAAACGGCGCCAATGACCAGCTGCATGACACCGAATCCAAGCCAGCGGATCGGCCCCCATACTGATTTGCTGGCCGCAATCAACAGCAACATCCCCGCAACGAGCAGGGCAATCAACCACCCTGATGTCATGGAAATCCCCCTTACGCTTGTTGGTGTTCCCGCTCCCTTTTCGCATGGGAGAGCAGATACATGTAGCGTTTTTCAGTTAGCTGCAGGTAGTAAATAGCATCTTCCAGCCCGTTGTCCGGCTCGCTGATTTCCATCAGATGGCTGGCGTGCTGCCAGTCGAGCCGAGCGCGGTTGACCGCTTCCTCAATTCCGTTGCTTCCCCATGTAACTGATGGTTTTTCCTGCCTCCAAAAGCCCATTGCCCATCCTCCCTATTGGAAGTAATAAAGAACACCGGCCATATTATTGAGTGCATGCAGGAGTACGGCCCCCCATATTGATTGGAAACGATGGCGCAGATACCCGAGGAATACGCCCATCGCAAACAACGGTGCAAACAAAGCGATATCCACATGCATCAACGCAAACCACAGACTGCTGATAAAAATGCCGATCACGGCACCGAGCCGGCTCACGAGGAACGTTTGCACCACACCGCGGAACAGCAATTCCTCCGCAAGCGGAACCAGCCCCCCGATCATCACTAGCGAGGTCAAGACAGCCCATCCGTTGCGTTCGCGCGCATGGACGATTTCCTGTTCGATCTGCTTTTCTCTCTCCGAGTCGAGTGCCAGTCCAAACCATTCAGCGACCGGTTTGGTCACTGCCACATCAAGCAGCAGCATGACAGCCAAAAACAACAGGATCAAACTGACGATCATCCATCCCAACTGACGCGGCCTGCAAACGCCTATCTGATCCAGGCGCCCTCGCAGCAGCAGCGGCACAAGCACCAAAATAAAAAGCTGAAAGGATGCAGATTCAACAAAACTGCCAATCGACCCTGCGGGAAAAAGCGTGGCAGGCAACACCAATCCATACAACACCAGCGTACATGTCTGAAACACGTGAAGCCATGCGACTACGTGCAGCACATCACTGCCCGTCACTTCGGACGGGGTCCACAGCCAGTCCCCTCTCCCCCGGTTTCTCGCCGCTTGCACCGCATACACGATGGAAACCAGCAGACTTATCCCTGTGACACTCAATATGAGAATAACGAGCCACGCTGCCGGCTCCTCAGCAGTTGTCGCCACCCATAAGCCGTCAGTTCCCCGCTGAAAGCGGACCATGAACAACTCCGCTGCAAACATGACCCAATAGCCGATAAACAGGACGATCGCCCAGCTCTTCGTCCGGTCTTTCTGTGTCCTTTCCGAGAGCAGCAGCCCCGGTCCATTCAGCATTGTCTCACTCTCCCCGTTACACTTTATGTCTCGTCCTAGCAAAAAAGTAGTTTTTTGAAAAAAAAAGACAGGCAAGCCTGTCTCAGCCTGTAGACAAAGTTCCGTAAGGAACAGGGTCTGCAGGCTTTTTTGTTGAATATAGAACATGTTACGTTTTCAAAAGTTATTTTTTAGAGGTGGCATTATGCTTAATAAGCAAGAGGCCGAAGGGCGTTATCAGATATCTGCATTCTCGCTAGATGAGTTGGTGCCAGAAGATCATCTCGTAAGAAAAATTGAAAATGCAATCGACTTTTCGTTCATCTATGACTTGGTGGAAAGCCTCTACTGTCATGACAATGGCAGACCCAGTGTTGACCCTGTAGTCTTAGTTAAAATTGCTTTCATCCAATATATTTTTGGAATTCGTTCCATGCGACAAACGATTAAAGAGATCGAAACCAATGTTGCCTATCGGTGGTTTATTGGCTATGATTTCAGTCAGCCCATTCCCCATTTCACGACCCTAGGCAAGAACTATGTTCGCCGTTTTCGGGATACTCAACTCTTCGAGTCGATCTTCCTTCGAATATTGGAGGAGGCGGTTCATCATGGATTCGTGAAGCCTGATGTGCTTTTCATTGATGCTACGCATGTAAAAGCCAGTGCGAATAAGCATAAATACGTGAAAGAAATCGTTGAAGAACAAGCGAAGAAATATCAAGAGCTGCTGGACGAAGAAATCAATCAGGATCGTATTGCACATGGAAAGAAGCCCCTTGAAAAAAAGACAGAAACTTCGAAGAAGGAGGTGAAAGTCAGCACAACTGACCCGGATTGCGGATTGTTTGTAAAAGGGGAAAAGGAACGTGTATTTGCTTATAGTTTTCATACAGCATGTGATCGAAATGGATTTGTGCTTGGTGCCAAGGTAACGCCAGGCAATGTGCATGACAGTCAGGTTTTTGAGGATGTTTTGAATCAAGTGCGAAAGACGTTTGCACAGCCTCAAGCTGTGGCAGTGGACTCGGGATACAAGACGCCTTACATCAGTAAAACACTCCTTGATGACCAGATTCGCCCCGTTATGCCCTACACAAGACCACGCACCAAAGAAGGTTTTTTTAAAAAGCACGAATATGTGTATGATGAATATTTCGACTGCTACATCTGCCCGAACGAGCAAATCTTAACATATGAGACAACAAACAAGGATGGGTACCGTATCTATCGATCAAATTCTCAAGTTTGCCGAAGTTGTCCGTTCTTGAAACAATGCACGGAAAGTAAAGACTACACAAAGAGAGTGAGTCGCCACATCTGGGCTGATTACCTCGAAGAGGTAGACCACCTCCGGCATACCGAGGAAAACAAACAAATCTATAGCAAACGGAAAGAAACGATTGAACGTGTATTCGCTGATATGAAGGAAAAGCATGGCATGCGTTGGACGACCTTACGAGGACTGGAGAAGGTCACGATGCAGGCGATGCTTGTTTTCGCTGCCATGAACTTGAAAAAAATGGCGACCTGGCTATGGAAATCAGGTCGCCAAAAGGTGAACGATCAAAACACCTTCGGTATTTTCATCAAATTATTAAACAAACTCCCTCTGCTGTTCGTTCAGCGAGGGAGTTTGTCTGCAACCTGAGACAGGCAAGCCTGTCTGGGTTTGAGGTATTGCATTTTCTCTTATAACTCCCGTCGCCCTTCCAATGCCTTGGTCAGCGTAACCTCGTCTGCGTACTCCAAATCGCCGCCAACCGGCAATCCATGGGCGATCCGCGTGACCCGAATACCGAACGGCTTGATCAGACGGGAAATGTACATCGCCGTCGCTTCTCCTTCGATATTGGGATTCGTCGCCAAAATGACTTCCTTCACCTGCTCGTCTCCCAGCCGCTTGAGCAGATCAGGGATGCGAATGTCCTCCGGCCCAATCCCATCCATAGGGGAGATGGCTCCGTGCAGCACATGGTAATACCCCTCGAACTCCCGGGTCTTTTCCATCGCCACCACGTCTTTCGGCTCCTGTACGACGCAGATGATCGAGCCGTCCCGACGTTTGTCGCGGCAAATATGGCACGGATCGAGATCGGTGATGTTGTTGCAAACAGAGCAATACTGCAATTGGCGCTTGGCATTGACCAGCGCCTTGGCCAAGTCCAGGACATCGTCCTCTTTCATATTGAGTACAAAAAAGGCCAGGCGTCCTGCCGTTTTTGGACCAATGCCTGGCAGTTTCATAAAGCCTTCGATCAGTTTTGAGACCGGTTCGGGATAAAACATCGCTTCTACTCCTTCAAAAGGCTCCGACGTGCGCGACTAGAACAATCCCGGAATGTTCATCCCTCCGGTAAAGCGTCCCATTTCTTTGCCGACCAATTCATCGACTTTGCGCAGAGCATCGTTGACAGCGGTCAAAACGAGGTCCTGCAGCATTTCCACATCATCGGCGTCCACTACTTCCGGCTTGATCGTAATGTCGATAATTTCCTTATGACCATTGGCCTTTACCATTACGGCGCCGCCGCCAGCAGAGCTTTCCACTACCTTTTCCTTCAGGCCTTCCTGGGCTTTTTGCATCTCTTCCTGCATTTTCTTTACTTGACGCATCATTTGTTGCATGTTTTTCACGTGGTTGTCCTCCTTAATCGGATGTGTGGTTATCTATTCTTTCACTTCAACAAGTCCCTCGCCCACCAGACGGATGGCCTCAGCCACAAACGGGTCCTGCTCCTCTTGCGTCTGAGCCTCTCCCTGCGCCGCTTGCTGGTGAACCGACTGCCACTCTTCTTCCATGACGGAGAGAAGCTGCAGCTGCTTGCCAATTACAGCGAAAATGGCCCGCTCGATCACGCTTTTCAATTCCGGCTCCATCGTCTTGTCGCAGTGAATCGGGCTGGTAAAGGTAACGATGATCGAATCGCCGCCAACTGCAGCGGGCTGCCCGTTAACCAACCAGGCTTGATACTGGATTTTGACCTTTTTGACCTCGGCCAATATCTGGCTCCACTGGCCACGGACCTGACGGGACATCGCTTCATCGATGACCATTGCCGCTTCCCGCACCTTGTTCATCGGTGTCCGCGAACCCCCACCGGCAGCAGCCGGACGGCGCGCTTCACTTTTTCGCGGTTCCTCTGCTCTCGGTTGACCGGCTTCCATGGCCTGCCCCTGGGCGAGCTGCGCAAGCTTCTCTTCCAGCACTCTGACGCGATTGACAAGTGCAGCCAGGTCGTCATTCCCCACAGCACTTTGTACGGGTACTGCCGGAGCTTTCCCCTGCACTTGGCATAATTTCACCAGCGTCAGTTCCACCAGTACGCGAGAGTAGGTAGACCATTTCAATTGGGTAAGTGCCTGATTGCATGTCTCAATGGCCTCGTAGAGGTCGGCTATCTCGTACAGCTTTGCCACTTGGGCGAACTGTTCGTCGATCGTTGTCCGTTCCACGATTTCTTCCAAGTGAGGTGCTGTCTTCAGGAGCAGCATATCTCGATAGTAGTGGAGAAAATCGTTTAAAAATTGCTCAGGGTCTTTCCCTTGCACCATCACCTTGTCAAACTGCTCCATGACCGGAGCTACATCGCGTTCGGCGATATGTTTGGCCAATACGGAAAAGTACCCCTGTGACACCGTTCCCGTTATCTGCATAATGTCAGCAGCTGTTACCTGATCCTTGGAGTAGCTGATCGCTTGATCCAGCAGGCTCAGCGCATCACGCATGCCGCCCTCCGCCAGTTTTGCCACCAGCGTCAAGGCTTGCTCTTCTACCCGCACCTGCTGCGCTTCACAAATATATGACAAACGCCTGACCATCTCCCTCAGCGGGATGCGGTGAAAATCGAAGCGCTGGCAGCGAGAGATAATCGTAGCAGGCAGTTTGTGCGGTTCAGTCGTCGCTAAAATAAAAATGACGTGGGGAGGAGGTTCCTCCAGCGTTTTTAACAGCGCATTAAACGCTTCCGTCGTCAGCATATGCACTTCGTCAATAATGTACACCTTGTACCTGACATCGCTGGGAGCAAATTTTACCTTGTCGCGAATGTCTCGTATCTCCTCAACCCCCCGGTTGGAGGCGGCGTCGATTTCCAGTACATCGGTGACGGAGCCGTCGGTGATTGCCTTGCAGGTATCGCACTGATTGCACGGCTCGCCATCCTGCGGCTGCTCGCAGTTTACAGCCTTGGCCATAATTTTGGCTGCACTGGTCTTGCCTGTACCTCGGGGACCGTTGAACAAATAGGCGTGAGACAGCCTTTGCTCGCGCAACGCATTGCGCAAGGTGACGGTCACATGCTCTTGTCCTACCACGTCTTGAAAGGCTTGCGGTCGGTAAACGCGATACAGCGCGGTGTAAGCCATGGTTGTGTGACACTCCAATCTGCACAGTCCTCTTCCGAATCTCATCTATTATACAACATCTGCTCCGCATCGTACAAAGAAAACGCCCCGTACTGCTTGCGGGACGCCTCGTAGAAGGTCTTGTTTACAAATAGGGGAGCAGGATGTGGAAGGTCGTGCCATATCCTTTGGTGGAAACGCGAATCTGTCCACCGATATCGTGAATGATCTTTTGGCAAACAGACAGGCCCAGGCCGGTCCCCTCTTCTTTTGTGGTAAAGAAAGGGTCGAATATTTTGTCAATAATGTACAACGGTATTCCCGGTCCGGAATCTCTGATATCAATGCTGACCTTGTCGCCGTCTGGATCGATGTGGTGGGAGATGTTCAAGGTCCCCTGTTCTCCCATGGCCTCAATCCCGTTTTTGCAAATATTGATGAAAACCTGTTTCAATAGTTCGGTATCCCCCACGACAAGCGGCAATTTGCCTCGGGACGAAAACTGGACTTCAACGCCGTAGAGCAAAGCCTGCGATTCCACGATCGGCAGGATTTCCTCAAAAACGGTATTCAAATCGACGATCGCGTACTGCACATCACGGGGCTTGCTCAGCAGTAAAAACTCGCTGACAAGAGAGTTGATCCGGTTGATCTCCGTCAACATGATTTCGGTGTAGGTTCGTTCGCGATCCATCCCGTTTTCGCTAAACGATTGCAAAAACATTTGCAAAAAACCTTTTATGGACGTGAGCGGATTGCGGATTTCGTGTGCGGTGCCGGCAGCGATCTGCCCGATCATGGCCAGCCTTTCGTTCCGCTCTATTTTTTGCTCGAAGGAGCGCAGGTTTGTTATATCCTTAAAGAGAAAGAAAGCACCTACGGTTTTACCCGATTCATCCTGAAGCGTGTTGGCGTCGACAATTAGTTCATAGCGTTGGTTGTCATTGCTCCATGACGTCGCCATGTTGTAGAGTTTGACACCGTCCAACAGTTCGCGTCTGATGAGTCGATGATCCTCCGGGATCCCGGCGAAGATTTGGTCTACGTGCTTATTGATGACCTCCATGCGGTTTTTTCCCAGCAGTTTGCAAGCCATTTGACTCGCTTCTACGATACGTCCTTGCTCATCCAGCACAAACAAACCCAGGCTGCTGTCATTCGTAAGTTTGTCAATCAGCCTTTGGGAGAGCGTGTTCTCCGTTTCTTTGCCCAGCTCAAACAAGTGGACCACATAAGACGGATGTTCTCCGGGCTGCATCATAATTATCGCTGGCGTTTTGCCAGTTCTGCCCTGACTGTCCTGCCAGAGCACATCCAGCGTTTGGTCAGCTTCCTGGCCCATTAGTTCCAAATACAACTGCTCTATCGTACCGTCGTACGGCAAAAGAAGGTGAAAGGGCTTGTTGATCAGCTCTTCGTATCGATAGCCTGTGACACGCAACAGCTGTTCATTCACCTCTACGATACATCCCGCTTGATCTACCAGGAAAATAGCAGTTGGCAACTGTTGGACAAACTGTTGCAATCTTTTGGACGAGCCGACGAGATGTAACGACATTGATTCTCCCACAGCTTGTCCCCCCTGACCTTAGCATTTTTCAAGCGTCTGCCGTTCACGTACAATTTCGTCAAAAAATGGGAATAACCTTCCGGAACAACCGATTTTTACCGGAAATGTTTTCGCTAGAGATCGCCAGAAAGCAACAAAAATTGTCATGAACGGCTCATGGCAGTCTATGGCTAAATAAAAAACGGTACGATCCGCTCAGGAACATACCGTCTGTTCTTCATTATTTATATTATATACCGTGCACCTATCGTCGATCGTCCCCATCCAAGCGTTACTTATGACTACAGCTCAGAACAGGCTACCCTGCGGCACACGCGATGATCCACTTATGGCTGCTTCCTTCCGGACCTGACCAGGTTCATGGGTTCACGTTGCACAGGACCCGCTCCTCAACACCGCCATCATAAGGCAGCCTCACATGAGAAGACCTCTGATAGGAATTCAACCCTGCTATTGCGGATTGCAGGTTACAGGGCACCGCAACCTCCCCGTCTAGCACGGTAGCATAAGCATACCAAAGATAAGGTGTAATCGCAAGGCGTAAAGCCAACCAAAAGAGGGAATCTCCCCCTCAGGCTTGTGCAGCTGCCGGCAGATCGCTTTGGTTGGTGTAGGATGGAAGCTTGTTTCTATGGAAACAACCTGCTTTGTAAGCCTTGCTGAACACCTGAACGATTTCCGGATCAAACTGGGTGCTGGCGCAGCGGAGGATCTCGGCATGAGCTTCCTCCATGGAAAGCGCTTTTCGGTAAGAACGAGTTGAAGTCATCGCATCAAAGGTATCGGCAACTGCCAAAATTCTCCCCATCAGCGGGATATCCTTTTCCGCCAGCCTGTCCGGGTACCCCCTGCCGTCCCACCTCTCATGATGATGGCGGACACCAGGGCTCACGTGGGCAAGACTTACGATTTGATTGACGATATTCGCGCCGATCGAGGCATGCAGCTTGATCAATTCATACTCCTCGTCCGTCAGCTTTCCGTCTTTGAGCAGGACGCGATCAGGTATCGCCACCTTGCCAATATCGTGCATCAACCCTGCAAAACGAAGGTCATCACGGGAAAATTCCGCTTTTTTTCGTTCGTCCATATGATCGTAGATAATCAGCGCATATTCCGTGACGCGTTCACTGTGCCCCGCGGTATATGGGTCCTTCATTTCAACGGCCAGATAGAAGCTCCGGACGATTTGATCGAGCCCTGTCTGCATGTAATCCCGCTCGCGTTGGATCAGCGTCTGAAGCTGTGAGGCCATTTGATTAAATTTATCCTCAAGCTGAGATATCTCCTGCAGCCCGTGTTTTTTTACCCGTATGGAGAAATCGCCCTGCTGCAAGGCTTCCGTCGCCTCGACCAGGGAACGGATCGGTCTGTCAATCCACTTGGCCACACGCCGGGTAATGATCACCGCCAACAACACCACCAGAATCGTGACCACCCAAAAGATCTCTTTCAGCGGATTTAGCTGTTGGTCAATCGCACTGTTCGGCAGGAGCTCTACGTAGGTGTATCCCGATACAGGCGACGTGTAGTGAAACAGGTGCATTTCTTCATTTCCATGAATGAACGGAATGACTTCTTTTCCGGTACCTTCCTGCAGCGCTTGGAGCACAGAGGAATATTCCTGACCCGTCCAGTCTTCCCTGTCGGTTCCGTCCTTGTCTCCAAAAAGCAGCATATTGCCTCTGGAAAAGATGAGCAGCGTCGTATTGGTCGGTCGGATATCTTTCTGCAGCCATTTGTTGATTTGTTTGGCATTCCACTCTATCGCCAGAACCCCAAAAAGCCTGCCCTGGTCATCCTTTATCAGACGGGAGGTCCACCAGCTCTCTCCTTCCCGACCGTCGCTCTTCATAATATGAAAATGGCCCTGCCCGTCCCTCAACGTATGATGGTAAACATCCCATCCTCGCGGGTCGCTTTCACTTCCCCCGTTTTTCGGCAGCAAGAAGAGGGAGGTCCCATCAATGCCGATCAGACAAATATTTCGCGAGTTTGCGTGTTTTTTCTGAATTTCGGTAAAAGCTTCAAGTACGGCCGCTGTCTCAGCAGTCGGAGTGGAGGGGGGATGGCCTCTGCCTGGAGGCATGATGAGCTTGCCGGAATTGATCGGGGCTGACAATTTTTCCGCCAGCTTGTCCAGTTCCCGTTGCCCTACCATCGAGTAGAGGGAAAGTTGGTCGTCAAGGCGGCGCATGTGTTCCCGGATGTTTGTCGAATACTGTTCAAACAGCGCCTTTTTCGCCGCATGATAGTTGACCAGGCTGACGAGGATGATGGGGATCAGGCACAAAAACAGCAAGGCTGCAAATATTCGATCTTTTGCTTTAGAAAACATGAGCCTCCCCCTTCTCAGTCAGTTTTTTGGCTGCGACGACACTTTGGCAAAAGGATATCTCCTGTCCTCCAAGCATACGCTATGAAAAGGAGATGCCCGCTCTGTTTGACAAACTGAATCTGGTTTGCTGCCAATATTCGGTGACACTTCAATACCTTCCACCTTGGAGTGGACAATAAACCTGTTATTTGTTGATTGAACGGATTTTTTTGCCATCAAATTTTCCATACATAGACAAAAGGAAATATTCGTATTATCCTAGCAAAGTACAAACACACTGTAAGGAGTTACATACCTATGCGATACATTCTGCTTGTCTTTTTGGGCGCATGCAGCTATGGAATTTTGTCGACGATTGTCAAGCTGGCCTACGGACAAGGATATTCACCGGCGGAAGTAGTAGGCGGGCAGATCTTTTTTGGTTTCGTACTAACGTGGATACCGGCCCTCTTTGCCCTGCGCCATAAGCCGCCTCTCAAGCGTATTCTTCTGCTTTTGGCTGCTGGACTTCCGGTCGGCTCCACCGGTTTGCTCTACTACAACGCCTTGCAGCATATACCCGCTTCTATTGCGATTGTTCTGCTGTTTCAGTTTACCTGGATGGGCGTCTTGCTGGAGACCATCCTCACACGCAAAAAACCTTCTGCGCCCACCTTGTTTTCACTCGTTCTGCTGCTCGCGGGCACGCTTTTGGCCGGGGGTGTGCTGGACAAAGGAATCAGCGAATTTTCGCTCGTCGGTGTCATCTTTGGGCTTTTGGCTGCCGTTTCGTACACCTTGTTTATCTTTTTTAGCGGAAAAGCGGCTGCCGACGTGAATCCCTGGATTCGTACATCTTTTATGTCGACTGGCTCTATGCTGCTCATATTTCTTATCTACCCACCAGCCTTTCTCACCAGCGGCGTGCTGTGGGAAGGCCTGTTTGGATATGTGTTTCTGCTCGCCTTGTTCGGCGTGTTTGTCCCGACTGTTTGCTTTACTTTCGGAGTCCCGCACACCGGTCCGGGGATGGCCGGAATCCTGGGAGCTGCGGAGCTGCCGACGGCCGTCTTTTCTTCCTACCTCATCCTGCAGGAGTCTGTCAGCCTGCTGCAATGGCTTGGCGTGGTCGTCATCCTGCTCGGAATGGTGCTGCCTGAGTGGGCACGCCACCGCGGAAAAAGCAAAGCGCCCTCTCCCCTGTCTTGAGCAGGAAGAGGGCGCTTTTCGCATCTGCCTTAATGCGGCAAGAATGCAAGCTGATAAATAAACAGGATAGCAAAAATATAAACAAGGAGATGCACTTCTCTCCATTTCCCTTTCAACACCTTCATCAGCGGGTAGGAAATAAACCCGAGCGCGATCCCCGTCGCGATGCTGGAGGTGAGCGGCATGCTGACGATGACGAGAAAGGCGGGGAAAGACTCGTCCATCGCATCCCAATCGATATAGCGGACATTGCCCAGCATCATGGAGCCTACCACGACGAGCGCCGGAGAAGTAATCGCAGAAATCCCTGATACGGCACCCACCAGAGGGCCAAAAAACGCTGCGATTCCAAACAGGAGCGCCACCACTACCGCTGTGACTCCCGTGCGTCCTCCTGCCGCTACCCCTGAGGCCGACTCGATGTAGGCGGACGTCGGACTGGTTCCGAATACGGAGCCGATCAGTGTAGCAGCGGAATCCGCAACCAGCGCCCTCTCTGCCCGGGGAAGCTTGTTGTCCACCAGTAATCCCGCTTGCCTGCTCACTCCGAGCACAGTTCCAGTCGTATCAAACAAGGTAACCAGCAAAAAGGAGAAAACGACAGCGTACAATCCGTAGCTGGCCACATCAGAAAAAGCCTGAATCGGGCTTAAAACGATCAAACCATTCGGCAGTGAAGGAGTGGAAATGAGTCCTTTTTCAAAAGTTAGCTGCCCATTCAGGCAAGCCAGCAGTCCGGTGACCACCATTCCGAAAAAAAGCGCACCGTTCAGATTGAGCGATAAAAATACAAGCGTGACACCGAGCCCGATCAAGGCCAGGACAACTTGCGGAGAGTGAAGGTCGCCCAACGCGACCAGATTGGTCGGGTGATCAGTGACAAGCCCTGTTAAGCGCAGACCGATAAAAGTAATAAACAAACCGATCCCGGCCGTAATGGCGTATTTGAGATTATCGGGGATCACTTCGATCAGCTTGGAGCGAAGCGGCGTCAAAGACAACAGGACAAACACCACTCCGGCGACAAAGACAGCCGAAAAGGCGACAGTGTACGTCAGGGCGCCCTCCGCTTTCACAACCGAGTAGGCGAAATACGCATTAAGCCCCATAGCCGGCGCGATAGCGATCGGGTAATTGGCCCACAGGCCCATGATCAAGGTTCCCGCCACAGTGGCTATGATCGTTGCGGTGAAGCCCTGTTCAAACGGCAAACCGGCATCGGCCAAAATAAGCGGGTTTACCACCATAATGTAAGCCATCGTAAAAAAAGTCGTAAGACCTGCGATCACTTCCTGCTTCCAGGTCCACTTGCGCTGGTTGATCATGTGCAGAGCTGCTCCTGTATATCCGATTTTTCAAAGCTCCAGATAAAAACGGCAAAAATTGCGCTTTGTCTCCCTCCGATAAAGGATGGATACACGTATTTTGATCAAATGCGGTCCACTTCATCCGCCTTTTCCTTGTGGTCTGACAGCTCCGTCACGTAGATTCCCGCAAGCATGAGAGCCACCCCGATCACTACGACAGTGGTCAGCGGTTCTCCCCACAGGAGCCAGGAGAAAAGAAAGGCAAAAACCGCTTCCAAGGAGAGCAGGATGCTCACGTGAACCGGCGGAGAAAATTGCTGTGCCTTGATTTGAACGACATAGGCCAAAAGCGTCCCGATCAGGCAGTCAAACCAGAAAGCAAACCAGCCGTACCCGCTGAGCTGATGAGGAATCGGCTCGCTGACGGCAGCAATCGCCGTATCGATCACGCCCACAACCATCAGCTGAATCATCACAAAGGCAAGCGTATCGATGTCCTGGTGCTTTTCATAGGCTCGGTCGACCATCAGGATGTGCAGCGCAAAAAAGACGGCACAGAGGAACACGAGCAGATCGCCCGACGACAGCCCGGCCCATTCCCCTTCCCCCGACAAACAAAGCAGACCTGCGAAAGCGAGCAGAGAGCCTATGACTGCCCCCTTTTTTACCGGCAGCCTTCTCCACAGGAAATACAAAAATGGAACGAGAATCACATTGGTTCCTGTAATAACTCCGGCCTTGCCCGGTGTCGTCCTCTCGATCCCCAGGATTTGCAAGGTGTAGGCGGCACACAAGGCAATTCCGCAAACCGCTCCTTGTATCCACACCTCCCGGCTAACGGACCTCAGACGTTTCCAAACAAACGGCAACAGGATCAAAGCCGCGACGAGGAAGCGCGTTCCGGTGAAAACGAAGGGTGTCAGCTCCGTCAGCAGATCCTTGGACAGGATAAACGTATAGCCCCAGGCAAGAGCTATAAAAAGTAACGACAAGTCTGCCCAAAGATGTTGTTTTTTTGTATGCACACTATCACGCCTCCCATAATCATCCATTATAAGTGAGAGATGAGAGAGCAAGCTTGCATTGCAAGAAAAAAAATACCTCCGCTTTGCAGCGGAGGGCGAAAAGACAATGGACATTTTATTTATACTAAAAATTATTCATTCAAACTACCCATTGGACCAAAAAACTCGTAGTGGATGCGTTCATGCGGTACTCCCCATTCCTGCAGCGCGCGATAAACGGTTTTCATAAACGGTACGGGGCCGCAGAAATAAAAATCAGCCCGGTTATCGGGGAGCAGTGACTGCAGCAATGGCAGATCGACATGGCCTTCCTTGTCAAAGCCGCCGAGCTTGCGGTCTTCCTCAGTCGGCTCAGAGTAAAGAACATATGACCGTACATTTTCATGACGACGTGCAAGCTGAGTTACCTGCTCCTTCATCGCATGAGTCAGACTGTTGCGAGCCGCATGAATGAACATGACCGGCCTTTTCGGTTGACGCTGCGCTAGTGTTTGAAGCATGCTCACCAGCGGCGTAAGCCCAACGCCGCCACTTAACAGCACCACAGGCGTGTCGGCTTCCGTATCCAGAATGAAATCGCCGGCAGGTGCGCTGATTTGCAGGATATCGCCTTCCTGCACATGACTGTGAAGATAGCAGGAGACGATTCCAGCCGGTTTCTCCTCTCCTCCGTCTTCACGCTTGACGCTGATGCGGTAATATTCCTTGCCGGGACTGTCGGACAGGCTGTACTGGCGAATATGCGTATGAGTCTCACCGGGTACTGTCATTTTCACGCTGATGTACTGGCCAGGCTGGAAGGGAGGAAGCGGTCCGCCATCCTTTGGCTTCAGGTAGAAAGATGTTACGACAGCGCTCTCTTTCTCCTTTTTGACCACGACGAAATCGCGAAAATCTCTCCAGCCCCCCTCTGCTGCCTCGGCTTCCCGGTACATGCCTTCTTCCACGCTGATAAAGGCATCGGCGATGACACCATATGCTTCGGCCCAGGCATTGATGATTTCATCGGTCGCCGCATCGCCCAGGACATCCTTAATAGCGGCAAGCAGATTCTCCCCGACGATGGGATAATGCTCCGGCTTGATGCCCAGACTCCGATGCTTATGGGCGATTTGCTTCACTGCCGGCAGGATCGCTTCCAGATTGTCGATATGGGCAGCCGCCGCATAAACGGCATTGGCAAGGGCTGTTTGCTGACGGCCTTGCTTTTGATTGGCGTGATTGAATATGTTCAAAAGTTCGGGATGGCTTGCAAACATCATTTCGTAAAATCTGGTTGTAATGGCTTTGCCGTGCACCTCGAGGACAGGCACAGTCGATTTGATGATCGCAATGGTTTGTGGACTAAGCATGCTAGGCCCTCCTTCTTTCCTGAGGTCAATTTCTTTGACAACTCTCAGTATAAAGGGGGGCATTTTCCGCATCTGTGACTGGAATCACATCAAACGTGGAAGGTTTGTGAACGGCAGGGCGGGTCTTCGTTTCTATTGAACCGGCTGGGGCTCTTCTTTTTCCGGCCGCCAGTCGCGGACGTCGTTGTCCTCCAGAATGCCCAGCGTGACATCCGTAATGTCCGGGTCCTTCAACAGCTCGTCCCGCACCCGGAATTTGATATCGTCTGCATCCGCAAGCGTCAGACCTTTTACCAGCTCCAGATAAACTTCAACATGGTAAAAGCGCCCTTCTTGCATAATTCTCATCCGATTGATATCCGTTACAGAAGGGTCCTGAAAAATAATGCGCGCCACCCGATCCTCCACCTCGCGAGGAGCGGCCACGCCGATCAAGCCCACCATATTGTCGTAGCCAACCTTAAACGCCACCAAGACCATCAGGATTCCGATCAGAATCGTCGCAATGCCGTCCAGTGCCTTCACAGGGGTCAACTGGGTGACGATGACCGCTAGCAACGCGAGCAAAGCCCCTGATGTCGCAACCAGATCTTCGTAAAACACCAGCCGGGTCGGAGGCGCCGCACGCCCAACATTTTGAAATGCGACTTTTATAACAGCCATTCCTTTTGCTTCCGTCCTCGTCTCTCGGGCGATTTCCTTCATCGCTTTCACCAGAATAAAGCCGTCTACGCCAACAGCCAGGAGCAATACGACAAGATTGAGTATAAAATGTCCAGCCTGTACGGGGTGGGCCAGCAGATGGAAGCCCTCCAGGATCGTCTCATACGCCATGATCGTAACCACAATTACAGCCACCATGCAAAAGATGTTGATGACCCGGCCAAAACCGGACGGAAATCGACGAGTTGGCTCCTTTTCCGCAAGCACACTTCCCGCATAGACAAATCCTTGGTTGACGGCATCGGCGACAGAATGCATGGCCGAAGCAAACATCGCCCCGCTGCCGCTCAAAGCAGCCGCGATGCCTTTTATGATCGCCAGGCCCGTGTTACCCAGTGCTGCCGCCGCAGAAGATTTATTGCCTTTTTTCATCAATTGCCACAAGGTCAATTTCCCCAACGTTATCCCCCTCTTAACAAGCCCTTTCATGATTAAATGGATAAGCGAAACAAGTGATGTTCATGATAACGGATGTGACTGATTTTTCCAATCAATTTCTCCGTCTCAAGGTGGATCTCCTGTTCAAGCTTTTGGCTGTTACGAAAGCAGGTGCTGTTTCGTATTATAAGGACATAGACATTATTATTTCGTTATCTGGGAGGATCTATCATGGATCATAAGGGAGTAAAAGCTATCACGCACGCCAGCGCTTTTTTCGCACCTGTATTGGTGCCGCTGCTCGTCTGGCTGCTCATGGCCGATCGAGAGGTTAAGAATACGGCGCTTCAGGCATTGCTGTTTCACGTGATTATCGGGGTTCTGATTGCAATATCCTGGCCGTTTGTCTTCATCCTGATCGGCATTCCATTCTTTGTCGTTTTTGGCCTGATGGCGCTGTACTACCCGATCAAAGGTATTTTGTATTCGCTCGGCGGACGTCCTTTCTCCTATCCGATCATTGGCGCTTTGGTCGGGTAACGCAGGGCGAACGATAGCCTTCATCAAAAAAATTTGATTTTATGGATTGCCAAAAACATCCGTTTCGCATATGATTGCCTATATCAAAAGTTTTTGATGAAAGGAACGGACCATGAAAGAAATCAGCACAGTTTCTGAAACAGCTCCGTCGGACACAGCATCTACAGAACCAGCTTTTGACCTCTTTGAAAGTAAATTCAAGGCTTTGGCAGATAAAAAACGACTGCAGATCATGCACGAGCTGACCAAGCACGGCCGGGTCTGCGTATGCGACCTGGCGGAAGTGCTGGAGATGGCGCAGTCTAAGCTTTCCTATCACCTGAAAATTTTGCTCGATGCCGGGTTGATCCAGAAGGAAAGCGACGGCGTCTGGAACTACTATTGGCTGAATCACGCAGAGGTCAACCGCTTGTTATCCGAAGAGCTGTGCTGTGTATTTCGCTGCAGCAGCGATTGCTGCTGATTTCTTTTTCGTCTATTCATCAATTTTTTTTGATATATCCATCAAATATTTTTGATATAGGAGGTTGTTTTCATGAAATATGCACATGTCGGAATCAATTGCACACGGCTTGATCAATCGGTTGACTTTTATACCCTTCTTTTCGGTGTTGACCCGGTCAAGACAAAGGACGACTACGCCAAGTTTCTGGTCGAGGCTGTCCGCCTGAATTTTACACTCAATGCCCGGTCCAAGGTAGGCGGCAATCAGGTCAACCATTTCGGCTTTCAAGTGGACAGCGCGAGGGAAGTGGCCGAACATCGCGAGCGCCTGCAAGCAGCCGGACTCACCATCGAAAAGGAAGAGGTCGATACCACCTGCTGTTATGCGGTACAGGACAAATTTTGGGTAGTAGACCCCGACGGCAATGAGTGGGAGTTCTTTTATACAAAAGAGGACGCCGATGTTCATTCCAAAGATGCGACTGTTTGCTGCAATCAAAAATAAACAAGGGAGACGAGATAGGATGGACAATATTTATGTAGCGGAGATGCAGGTTATGGAAAGGCAGCGGGAGCTGGATTTCATTTCTCGGCATGCATTGAAGTATCTCAAGCAGAAATCTATCAGGCGGATTGCCGTTTCTGCGCTTTGGCAAAAGGCGCGTTTACTTGCGGGAAAAAGCGGCGCCACTATCGCTTCGGCACCGCAAACCTGCTGTTGTTCCTGCGCTTGATGCTCCCTGTAGCCAGTCCCAGTTTCCCTTACCAATCCCACTTTCCTTTTTGAATGCCCAGTTTTTCTTGCAGCCAGGCGGAAAGCGTTATTTGAATCGGCTGCAAGGACTGCTCGGTACAGGCTGACTCTGGGCTGTAGGAATGCGTCCGAGCCTCTCCAAGCGTAGATTCGGCGATATGATTGGTCTTTTGCGCCTGTTCGTAGCATGGCGGAGAGATATAGGTGCGATGAGTATGCTCCAGGATCATTCGGGTATCGTCGGGAGGGGCTGCTGTTATTTTGGTAAAATTGGCTGCCAGCACAACCGCGGCCAGTGCTGCTGCCCCTCCGAACAGGAAACGGAAGAAAATCCTTTTGTTATTCATCATGCTGCTCATTCTCACGCTTTCTGATTGTAATTTTTACTGGCGAGGCAGACCTGTCCTCTTCGCCATCGGAAGGCTTTCGGCTAACCAGACTGGCGAAGGCCCCCTGCAAGCCGGATGTTCCGTACTGGGCGCGGTACTCCTCAATCGTTCCCGTACTGACCATCTTTCCGTCCATCAGAAAAATGGCCCGGTCGGCCGCTTCCTCAGCCACCTGCAGCTGATGCGTCGAGAAGATGACGGCTTGCCCTGCCTGTTTCACTTCCTTGACCAGACTGACAAACGTATCCATCCAATACGGGTCCAAACCGTTTGTAGGCTCGTCCAAAACAACCAATGCAGGTTTGTCCAGAATAGCTTGAGCAAAGAGCAGTCTCTGCTGCATCCCTTTGGAAAACACCGAGACCCGTTTGTTGCGGGCTTCCTCCAGACCGACAGCTCTTAGCGCAGCCTCTGCCTCTTGTGCAGTACGCCCCTTGAGGGAGGCAAAAAAACGGATTGTCTCGCTGGCGGTCAAGCCCGCACCAAAGTTGAAGTGATCAGGCATGTAGCCGATTTGCCGCAAATAATACTCGCGGTCAAGCTTCCGGTCCAGTCTATTCAGCTCAATGGTGCCAGAGGTCGGCTGGGTAAGTCCCGCAATCATTCGCAAAATCGTGCTTTTTCCTGCCCCGTTGCCGCCGCAAAGCGCAACGACCTGCCCTGGCCTGATGGTAAGATCAAACGGGTGGACAATCGTTTTTCCCTTTATTTTTTTCGTCACTTGCACCATTTCCAACCCGATATTAATCACGGTATCTCCCTCTTTCCCAGATGAATGTGGCAATCCCCATCGTACAGACAATCCACCCGATACTGAGAGCGATAAACCCGACAATGCCAAACGGAGACTGCATCCAGGTGACCCAGTTATAATATTCCGGACCAAAGATGGAGCCGCCCCCCATTCTGACTATCGAGAAAATCCGTACAAACTCGGCCGGATTGAGGCAGGTGGCGATTTGCAGGATTGGCTTGATCCATGTATAAGGCAAAAAGCTTACTACCGAGATGAGTATCGTCGGCCATGCGAGAATAAAGAAGAACCAGATGCTCACCCCGAACGTGAGCGCCTGCCAGCGGTTTTTGCTCAATGTACCGACGACGATCGCGATTCCCAAAAACAGCAAAACAATGCAAACGGAGAAGAACAGGAAAAAAAGCAGGGCGGAAAGTGTAAAGCCAGTCCCTAAAAACGACCCGAGCAGCCCGGATACGCCGTAACCGAAGCAGACGATCGAAACGAGCACCACCGCCAATCCAAAATATTTGCCCCATAAAAAAGCGGGCGTGGTGATCGCGTATGTAGAAAGCAGCTGCCAGCTCCCCTCCTCCTTTTCTGCGGTAAGAGAAAAGGAGGCGAGCAGCATCGTCATCAGGGGAAGGAGGTACAGAATCAGGTTCAGCATAGTCCCTGTCGTGTACGTGTACCCTTCCATAAACGATTGGGATTGGATGATCAGCAAGGCTAGGCTGAACAGAGAAAAAAGAGCCATAAAGGAATATGCCCACGGATTGCGAAAACCGATCTTGATCTCCCGTTTGGCAATTTTATCGATGTGCACTTCTGCCACTTCCCCTGATCAATTGTGTTTGCCTTGCGTTTCGGCACTTGGCGTGTGCGAGCCATTTGCGTCCGCATTCGCGCCGTGGGTACCGGATTGGCCGTCACCATTGTGGCCTCCCCCATGCTCTTCCTTATGCTTCTTCATACTGGATTCCCAGCTGTGGCTGCTCAAATCTTGCGCACTCATCACTTTGCCTGCTTGCTGCTCCTGTACGAATACCTCTGCAGCCGTTTTCTCTTTGAAGGAGTACACGCCATAGCCCATCGGCGTTTTATAGCTCTCGTCATAAGCGTAGCTGGCCTGATCGGATTTCACCCATTCCTTGGAAAGGTAGTCGCGAACAAATTGGACATCCACTTGCTCTGTTCCGTTTTCATTCGTCCAGCGGTACATGCAGCCGATGTCATCAAATTTCAAAGCTTTTCCGTCCTTGAGCACAATTTCGGTCGCGTGCTGGTTATTGGCGACCTCCATATGGCAAATATCGCACTTGTCCACGCCCTCCACAATCTCTACCGGCTGTGCCTCCTCTTTGCCACAGCCCATCATCAGTACAGAAGCTACCATCATCGCGCCTGCTGCAATTTTCCATTTCTTCATTTTTGTCTCACTCCCATATAGATTCCCAAACTCGTCAGCGCCAGTAAGCATGCACTGATACTCATCACCCAGGTACGCTCCTCGGGTTGCTCCTCGGTCTGCTCTGCGGGCAGAATCCCGTCGGTAGCCACCAGTACCGTTTTAGCAGGTGCCATCAGTGGACGAGGATCCCGGATGGCCGTACCTGTACCGGATGTAAACAATCCTTCTAAAAAGACAAACCCTGGCGCTTGAAAAAACAGCTGATACGGCGGGACAGCTCCCGTCAACGCAAGAAAAAACGGGTTCATCTCGTACGGGATATCACTGTGTTGATCCCCATCAAGGTCAATTCCCTGCATCGTATCCCAGTAGTTCCCCTCCAAAAGATTCTCTTTGCTTGCCTGCGCCTGACCCTGAATGACATTGGAGATGAACTGGTTGGCTGTTACCTCGTTGTGGGCCGCCTCTTTTAGCTGCATGCCGATAAAGTTTTTCTCAAGCTGATTTCCCTTAAAAAGATTTTCGCTGGATTGTTCCATGAACAGTCCGACGCGATTTCCCTCGATCAAGTTGTTCTCGATTTGTGACTGGGTGACGTCGAACAAAAGGATTCCTTGCGAATTGGGGTTCTCTCTCTGCTTGACGAACCTGTTCTCCTTGACTGTGGCTCGCGTCGTTTCCATCAGCATCGCTCCCGTAACATTAGCGCTTCCCGTATTGCCAAGGAGCTTGGTATCGGCCGTCCCCATGAAGTGGTACCCATAGCGAGACTTTTCGACGAAATTTTGTTCAATAGTATTGAA
>NZ_CP144922.1:175000-232500 GCF_036700025.1 Brevibacillus borstelensis
CGTACGCATCATGGAGCGGACGACGGGGCTCGAACCCGCGACCTTCGCCTTGGCAAGGCGACGCTCTACCAATTGAGCTACGTCCGCATATGGTGCGGTCGAGAGGACTTGAACCTCCACGGTGTTGCCACCACTAGAACCTGAATCTAGCGCGTCTGCCAATTCCGCCACGACCGCATATGAATGAAAGAAACTGGTGAGCCATGAAGGACTCGAACCTTCGACCCTCTGATTAAAAGTCAGATGCTCTACCAACTGAGCTAATGGCTCAAACTAAAATGGTGGGGAGAGACGGATTCGAACCGCCGAACCCATAGGGAGCAGATTTACAGTCTGCCGCGTTTAGCCTCTTCGCTATCTCCCCAAAAAAGTGGTGCCGGCGATAGGACTTGAACCCACAACCCCCTGATTACAAGTCAGGTGCTCTACCAATTGAGCTACACCGGCATGGTGTTGTATTTCATAATGGTGGCTCGGGACGGAATCGAACCGCCGACACGAGGATTTTCAGTCCTCTGCTCTACCGACTGAGCTACCGAGCCGAATAATGTTAATCCGCAAACGCTATCCTCAAGGGATAAATGGCGGAGCTGACGGGACTCGAACCCGCGACCTCCGGTGTGACAGACCGGCGTGAACTCCAACTTCACCACAGCTCCATATTTGGTTGCGGGAGCAGGATTTGAACCTGCGACCTTCGGGTTATGAGCCCGACGAGCTGCCAGACTGCTCCATCCCGCGACGATTTTTATATATTTTATATAAATGGTGGAGGCTGACGGGATCGCTTCCACTTGCGACACTGCGTCGATTACTCTTCACATGCGAGCAAGATCTGAAGTGCCCGAGCAATACTCCTTTGCGCTTCTTCGAGGGTGAACCGGAACGGTGAGATCCCGTTACCGATAGCTACGAATAAAGCATATGGTGGAGGCTGACGGGATCGAACCGCCGACCCTCTGCTTGTAAGGCAGATGCTCTCCCAGCTGAGCTAAGCCTCCAAATTATGGTGACCCGTAGGGGATTCGAACCCCTGAATGACAGCGTGAAAGGCTGCTGTGTTAAACCACTTCACCAACGGGCCATGATGGCGGATGGAGTGGGATTTGAACCCACGAGACGAGTCATCCCCGTCTACACGATTTCCAATCGTGCTCCTTCGGCCACTCGGACATCCATCCATATAGAATCAAAATAGATTGTAAATCCGAGATAAGGTTTGCATTCGCTTTGAACTTTTAACCCCTCACGGAATTCCTATGTTAGCACACTCTTTATCAGAAATCAATAGATTTTTTAAAAGAAGTTTAAAGTTTGTAGCTCATGTGAACGTCAACTCTATTATTATACAAATTGAAAACCTACAAAGCAAGATAAAAAAGCTGGTAATCCAAGAAAACTTGACTGCCCTTTGATTTGCTTAATTTTTAACCCTATTGAATATCGGAATCGTACATCTCTATCATCTCCTGAAGCCTCTCTCTTATTAGCTGTACCATTATTACCGGTTCTTTCACTACAGCATTCCTGCCTAATCCGAGAAAGAAATCGGCAAAAAAGGAGATTTCACTCGTAGGAATCATCCCGTCAATCGTGCCGGAGCCGTCTTCAGCTATGTGCAGGTTTGGCACTTTCCACAGCTCCGCCTCACACCTCTGAACACCTTCTTTGCTCAAAACCACATACATCCGTGTCCATTCGATCTTTTTCCGGGTAAATTCCTCCCAATTCCCCAGATGCACATGCTTTAAATCTAATGGTGCCACATCTGACGAACTGTATTCCGCTGAGCGGATGCGATCTCCTCGGAACAAGCGAAAATCCTCCCGCAAAAAGCAGTACGCCGGACAATACCAGTAGCCGTTTCGTGCATATATTCCCACTGGCTGAATATGACGAATAGATCCGCCTTCCCGAGATTCGTAGTCGATGCTAATCACTTTTTGCCAAATGGCTCCGTCCAACAGAATAGACAGATGCCGGACCGGCTTTTGCCGGGTAGGAGCCACTATGTCGACGCGGTTTTTCATCTGGTCGATTCGATCTCGTACATCCCCGGGCATGTACAAATAAAATTTGTTCAAGGCGGAAGCCGCTTGTGTTTCAAAAGGAAGAGAGGAATAATGACGCAGCGCATGACTGGCAAAAAACATGGCGACTGCTTCATCCTCCTTAAATGCAATCGGTGGAAGCACCCGCTCGCTTAGCACCTGATAGCCGCCATGCGGTCCTACCTCAGAGTACAGCGGGACACCCAGTTCGCTAAGCTCCTGAAGGTCTCGCAAGATCGTCCGCGTAGATACCTCAAACTGATCGGCCAGCTCCTTGACAGTAAACTTGCGTTTGCGGTTAACCGTCATCATCAGTTCCATGAGCCGTTTGGATTTGGGCATGCTGTCCTCCTGAACAAAATAAAATGATAATGATGACAAAACCTGTCACTATTATACGTTACACTTCCTCCTATAGCGAACTTTTTCAGACATAGACATTGAGGTAAAAGTACGATTACCGATGGGAGGAAGAAAAATGAACGCAGTGAACGAGATCAAGGGACTGTTATTCGAGGAATTGGAGCTGATCGTCAGAACGACTTCAAATCTCATCCGCCGCATCGAACAAGATCAATGGGAGTACAAGCCAACTGATCAGATGAGGACATTAAGGGAGCTGGTTGAAATTGCAACTCACGCACAACACCATCGCAGTCAGCTATTTACTTATCTGAAGCTGCTTGGACATGACGTCAATATGTTTGACTTGTACTAACCGGATCGACGGGCTAATAATCGCCCTTCGTGTGCTCCGCTGATTGAAATAAACAGCCCATGACGACTCATAGTGACTGGATATTGGGATTGGTCGAGGTTGAACAAAAGGCCTGATATATGGACATAGAAAAAGACCGGGGCATAATGAATATGCACTCCGGTCTTTTCGTGTTTGTTTCTGAGTATGTTACTTTTTGGTTGCTGCTTCAATATCCTTGTATGCCCAATGAGTTGGAGGTACATCTGGCCAGCTTTGTCCACTTACGGCGCTTAATTGTGTACCGTTCACCAAGCGATTGATGATAGTAACCGTTTCTGCTCGCGTCAAGGTCTTTTCAGGATGGAATGTACCATCTGGGTACCCCGTCATCAAACCTGCTTTGCTTACCGCAGCGATGATCTGTGTAGCCCAGTGATCTGCCGAAACATCCATGGCTGGGTCGAATTTTCCGATTGGAAAGCCTTTCAGTAGCCTGTGCGGTCGCCAGTTACTTCACCCTTGGTCGGGCTGGTTGGCTCGCTAGGCTTTACTTCCGTTTGACCGGAGTTGCTACCCGTGAAGAAGCCGAAGTGACCTTCATCCGTTTTATCACGGCCATTATCGCGGTCTTTATCACGGTCTCCGCCGCGTTTTGTAACAATTCCCAAATATTTACTGACTCTTTTCAGATCAAGCCGTTTTACTAATAAAAAAGCATAAAACAGCCATTGCGACCATTTTATGCTTTCGTCTATACAATTCGATCCATCGATTCGATTCGAATTCTTTTTTAAGGCGGAGAGAGTGGGATTCGAACCCACGCACGCCTCACGACGCCTAACGCATTTCGAGTGCGTCCCCTTATGACCACTTGGGTATCTCTCCACTATGTCAGGAAACAAAAATAAATATAGCAGAAATTTTTTTGATGTGCAAGAGTAAATCATTGGCACCCCTTGATTTGCTGAGGTCATTGGGCCAATATAAGAAAAGCACAGTTGATCACGAACAGAAACGGGGAATTCGCATGAAGCGAGAACGTTTAGATAAGGTACTGGCCAACATGGGCATTGGTACCCGCAAGGAAGTCAAGCAATTGGTGAAACAAAAGCTCGTTGTCGTCGACGGCACCGTTGCGACCGATCCCGGCATGCATGTCGTACCGGAGGAACAGGAGATCATCGTAGACGGCGAACCCATCAACTACAAGCGTTGGCTCTACATCATGCTGAACAAGCCGCCAGGCGTCGTCTCCGCAACGGAAGACAATCTGCATGAGACGGTTGTCGATCTGCTTCCTTATGAATGGGCGATCAAGGTTTTCCCGGTAGGCCGTCTGGACATCGATACGGAAGGCTTGCTGCTGCTTACCAACGACGGGCAGCTCTCTCATAATCTGCTCTCGCCGAAAAAGAAGGTGGACAAGGAGTACTTTGCCCGCATCCAAGGACGTGTGACCGAGACCCATGTCCAGGAATTCGCCCGCGGTGTAGAGCTGGAGGATTTTACGACCCTTCCCGCCAAGCTGGAGGTGCTCTCCTCCGGGGAAATTTCCGAAATCCGCGTCACGATCATGGAGGGAAAATTCCATCAGGTGAAACGGATGTTTGCCGCCTTTGACCTGGAGGTTATTTACCTGCAGCGCATTCGCATGGGCCCCATCCGGCTGGATGAATCACTCAAGCCAGGCGAGTACCGCGAATTAACCGATGAGGAAATGGAATTCCTGAAAGCCTATACACAAAAAGAGGGGCCCGCTCAATCCTGAGGGAGCCCCCTTTTTTTGCGCAATCCACGGAAAAAGCTCTTGAGCATTTGGCCGCACTCCTCGGCCAGCACTCCTTCAATAACAGGCACCTGATGGTTGAACCTTTGCTCGTCGAGGAGGTTCATCAACGTCCCCGCGCAGCCCGCTTTGGGGTCCCTTGCTCCGTATACGACCTGCTCGATCCGGCTTTGGACAATCGCTCCCGCACACATCGGGCACGGCTCCAGCGTGACGTACAGCGTACATCCGATAAGCCGCCATCCTCCCAAGCGGGCACTCGCCTCCCGGATCGCGATCATCTCAGCGTGAAGTGTCGGGTCCTTTTTGGTCTCGCGCAAATTAAAGCCCCGTCCGACAATTTCTCCATCCCGGACGATGACCGCCCCGATTGGCACCTCTCCCAGTGCTGCCGCTTTCTCCGCTTCTTGCATTGCGGCTCTCATGTATTTTTCATGATCGCCTTCGTGTATGCTTTGCTCTTTATTCACTTTTCTTCAAATACTCCTTCAAATACGGTTTGCGACAGTTCCCGGCGGCCAGACGGCTTTTCCCGCTCCTGCAGCTGCTCAGGCAGCGCTTCTTTTTCCCCCTGATACCCGATGGCGATCACGGCATGAAGCTCGTAGTCATCCGGAACTCCCAGTACCTCTTTCGCTTTTTCCGGGTCAAAGCCGCCCATGGCATGGGTGATCAGGCCTAGTTTGGTTGCTTGCAGCGCCAGATAACCCCAGGCTGCTCCCGCATCGAAAGCATGGGCGCGATTGAAAGTACCCCGTCCGCTTACAGTCTTGGACAGAATCAAAGCCAATACAGGAGCCTTTTCGCACCAGATGCGATTCCCTTCGGCGATGAACGGATAAAACCGCTGTTTGTCTTCCGCTGTCCGGGCAACGATAAATCGCCACGGCTGCTCATTGCTCGCGGACGGCGCCCAGCGCGCTGCTTCAAACAGGCTGAACAAAACGTCATCCGGCACCTGATCTTCCTTGAAAGACCGCGGAGACCATCTGTTAAGGAAAACAGGGTCAATTTCATACGCCGCACTTCGGTTGTCGGCGACCTCAGGGAAATGAGATTTCGTCATTTTCTGTCCCTCCATACTTTATTTTTGATGATCCATGACAGTTTGGTCTTCCTCACTCACATACTCTCCGCATGATTACATACATTAACAGTGTAAGCGAACGAATGTAATCATACCTCTACCGAGGGGGGATGTGAGTGGGATTAACCTATGAAAGCCCCGTTCTGTTTGACCGATTTCACAGTCCATCGCGGGGGCTTCTGGACAAGGCTGACGTGTTTTCCAACATCGAGCAAACCGTATCCACAAATAGCGGAACCTACGAATTGATTGTCGGAGCGGACTCCCAGTTGCGCAGCCGGGGGACGTTTTTTGCGATTGTCATTACGCTGATTCAACAAGGGCGCGGCGGCATGTTTTTTTACCACAAATTTCAGGAGCGACGGTATACGTCACTGCAGCAGCGCATTTTTCAGGAAGCGATGTACGCGGTAAACCTCGCCTCCGAGCTGCGCCAATACTTGCGTGAGCACGAAATCGACTTACCGATTCGCCTCCATTTTGACATTGGAAAAAACGGCCCTACCCGAAAGTTTATCCAACAACTGCTAAGCCTAGCGGAAACCAATCACTTCCGGGCCGAAATCAAGCCGTACTCGTTTTGCGCCTCAACGATTGCCGACAAGTTTACCAAGTAGGATGAGCTACTCAATCTCCATGCGGTTCGCTCTGATGCGTTCCGCTTTTTTTACGGAAAGAATGAGGCCCTCCCTGTTTGACATATTCGTTTATCCGCCCATTCATTCCTGCCGCGGCTCCTTTCCCGGAGCGCATTTGCAAATGAATTGACATTCGTTTTTTCGTGCATTATGATAATGATTAATTGAAGCGTTTTCAAAAGGCGTGTTACTGGTCATGCAGGCATGAGCCGAGAAGATCTTTTTTACACAAAAAGGTTTTTTCGGCTCTTTTTTGTCTTATAAGGTAGGTGGTGGATGTTGACCCGTGAACAGGAAAAACCTCATACAATCACGCGCGTTTTGAATCATAACGTCGTGCTTGCCGAAGAGCCTGTATCCAGACAGGAAATTGTCTTGTTCGGCAAAGGGATCGGCTTTGGCGCCAAACCCGGGAACACCATTCTTCCCCATGACGCACGTGTGGAAAAACGCTTCCGGTTGGAAAATGAGAGTCACCAGCAGCAATACCAAACGGTGCTGAGCCAGGTAGACCCGGCTGTCGTCGGCATTGCCGAAGAAATCATCGCGCTGATCGCCAAGGAAATTACTCCGAAGTTGAATGAGCATATCCATGTCGCCTTGCCCGACCACATCCAGTTTGCCATCTACCGCCTGCGCAACGGCATGGAAATCGTCAACCCGTTTTTATTTGAAATCCAAACGCTTTACAGCAAAGAGTTTGCGCTGGCCAAAAGGGCTGCCGACATGATCAAATCCTCCTTCTCGCTGGATATTCCCGAGAGTGAGATCGGCTTTCTAGCCTTGCACATTCACTCTGCGATCAGCTATATGCCGGTTAATAAAGCCGTCCAGTTTACCAATCTGATTACGGAGCTCGTCGGCATCATTGAAGAGCGCACGGGAAAAACAATCGAGCGAAATACAGTCGATTACGTCCGCTTGATCACGCATCTTCGTTATGCCTGTGAACGCATCCGCCAGCAAAAGTCCATTCAAAATCCCCTGCTGGATCGGGTTAAAGCCACCATTCCCGATTCCTACCAGCTGGCGGAAGAGCTGGCCCGGCACATTGCTTCCCGGTTGGATTCCCCCGTGCCGGATGACGAAGTGGGGTACATGGCCATGCATGTATTCCGGCTGACCAATCAGCCGACCGAATAAGCCTTCGTCTTTAAGAAAAGCAAAATAGCATGAAAAACCAGCGTGTTACTAGTTCGACTAGGCATGAGCGGTGATATCGTACGGCATAGTAAGGATGCCGTATGTTTCCCGACTCATGCCTTTTTTCGTACTCTCAGACGCAAAAGGAGGAGCTTATGTTACGCGGTTTGTTCTCTCGTAAAAAACAGCAGCAGGAAGTGACGCTACTGGCCCCCTTGACTGGCGAGGTCGTTGCTTTGACCGAAGTGCCCGATCCCGTTTTTGCCCAGAAGGTGGTGGGTGACGGTGCAGCCATTATTCCGACTGAAGGCGTGTTGGTATCGCCTTTGGCAGGAAGTGTCACTCACTTGTTCCCGACTCATCATGCCATCGCGCTGACAAGCGAAAGCGGCTTGGAAATTTTGCTTCATATCGGCATCGATACCGTCAAGCTGAAAGGAGAGGGATTTACTCCCCATGTCAAAGCCGGAGATCAGGTAAAACCGGGCGACAAGCTGATCAGCTTTGACCTGGATGTCCTCCAGAAAGCGGGCTGCCCGATCGTTACTCCGGTCGTGATTACCAACGGCGATCTGGTCGCCGAGAAAAAAGTCGTGTCAACCGGTAGCGTGCGGGCAGGCCAGGAGCCTCTCATGCAGGTGATCGTCAAAGGAGGAGCATCATGATTCGTTTTGACGTACATGTCACAGCCGCGGGTGGCCTGCACGCTCGTCCTGCAGCCCTCTTGGTCAACAACGCAGGACAGTTTCAATCCAAAGTCACGGTGATCAAAGATCAAAAGAAGGCGGACGGGAAAAGCATTCTCGGCATCATGACGTTGGGTGCTTCCCTGGGAGACTGGCTGACATTTGAAATCGAAGGTGCGGACGAAGAGCAAGCCGCTGCCGCGCTCAAGGAACTGTTCGACAAGCAATTCGAAAGCTAATTGATGAGCCAGGACGGTGAACCAGTATGTTTAAAGGAATCCCGGTCTCGGCCGGCATCGCGATAGCTCCAATCGCCAGACTGACGGCCCAGCCTGCGGTCGCGGCAAACGATGAAAAGATTGATCCCAGCCGCAAAACGGAAGAATGGCAATGCCTGGAGCAAAGTATCGAGCTGGCCAAAGAACAGCTATCCCAACTGAAGGAAAAAGCGTTGGATCAGCTGGGGCCTGAGAAGGCGGAAATCCTGTCTGCCCATATCGCCTTCTTGGATGATCCATCATTTACAGGCGAAATGAAAGCCCGCATCGAGAACCAACTCTGTTCGGCCCAGGCCGCAGTCCAGCAGGTCGCCGGGGAGTTTGTCGCTTTGTTTGAGGGCATGGACAACGACTATATGAAAGAACGGGCGGATGACATTCGCGACGTCAGCCGCCGCCTGCTGAAAAACTTGTCGGGCGGTGACAGCCATTCCATCGGTTATCCTGAAGAACCGTTCATCCTGGTTGCCGAGGATGTCACCCCTTCGGAAACGCTTCAGCTCCCGCTCAGCCATGTCAAAGGCATCGCCACTGCAAAAGGCGGCCCCACTTCTCACGCCGCGATCCTGGCCCGCTCGCTTGGCATTCCTGCCGTAATGGGCGGCGGAGAGGCATTTTTGACTGCTGCGGAAACAGGCAAGCTGATGATTCTCGACGGCGCTACAGGGGAGTTGTTTCTCGATCCCGATGAGGGACAGCTCGCCTCTTTCCGGGAAAGGGCGGAACAGGAAGCGGCCGACCGGGAAACGCTGGAGGCATTGAAGGATTTGCCGGCTGTCACACTGGACGGTCATCGCGTGCATGTCGTGGCCAACATGGCGGTTCCCGAGGAAACAGAGGCACTGGTCGCGTCCGGTCTCGATGGTGTCGGACTGTTCCGCTCCGAGTTCCTGTTTATGGACCGGTCCAATCTGCCGGATGAAGAAGAGCAATTTACCGCTTATCAGCGCGTGGTCTCCGCGTTTCAAGGAAAGCCTGTCATTATTCGGACGCTGGATGTAGGGGGAGACAAACATCTGCCTGCACTGGCTCTGCCCCGGGAGGACAATCCTTTTCTCGGTTTCCGGGCTATCCGCATCTCGCTTGCTCGGCCGGAGCTGTTCCGCACCCAGCTAAGAGCCTTGCTTCGGGCGAGCGCGTACGGCCGCCTCCTGATCATGTTCCCGATGATTTCTCATCTGGAACAGCTTCGCGAAGCCAAGCGGCTCCTGGAGGAGGTCAAAGCAGAACTGCGGACGAGCGGAACCCCGTTTGACGAGGAGATCGCCATCGGGATGATGATGGAAATTCCCGGCGCTTGCCTTCAGGCGGACGCCTTTGCCAAAGAGGTGCAGTTTTTCAGTATCGGAACCAATGATCTTGTTCAATACACACTGGCTGTAGACCGCATGAATGAGAACATCGCCCACCTGTACAGCTACTACCATCCGGCGGTTCTGAGACTGATCTCACACGTCATCAACGCCTCCCACCGGGCAGGGATCTGGACCGGGCTTTGCGGGGAAATGGCCAGTGATCCGCTGGCAACCGAGCTGTTGTTGGGAATGGGGCTGAATGAGTTTAGCGGAGCAGCAGCCGTCATGCCGAAGGTAAAGGCGCGCATCCGCAGCACCACGATGGATCAGGCTAAACAGGTAGCACGGCACGTACTCTCGCTTTCCAGCACAGAGGAGGTCTACTCCTATCTACGCGACAAAACAGAATAACCTGTTTTGTCCCTGCCTCTTGTAAGCGCTTGCAGTCATATGCATGTTCCTGCAGCTGTCTTTTTCGTCTCGTCAGGCAGTCCGATTCTCCGGTACGCCCTGCTTTTGTCCATCCATTATCACTTTCTCACCGGAGAACGGCTTTCTGATATACAACATTCAACAAGGAGGTATTATTATGCTAGCTTTTCTGCAACGGATTGGGAAAGCGCTCATGCTCCCAGTCGCGGCATTGCCGGCGGCCGCACTTCTGGTTTCCTTCGGGCTTCTCGACTACGAGAAGAACATTCCGCTCGGTGCGACGGTGGGAGGCTTCCTCAATCAATACGTAGCTCCGTTTCTCCATGCGGGAGGTTTGGCCATCCTCGACAACCTGGCCCTGATATTCGCTGTGGGTGTCGCCATCGGTCTGGCAGGCGATGCGGTCGCGGCATTGGCGGCGGTCATGGCCTATCAGGTGCTGGTCGGCATTTTGGCTAAAGTGCCGGCTGCGATGCCTTTCATCGACGATAACGTCGTGCTGAAAATGGGCGTTCTCGGCGGTATTTTGGCCGGTGCGATTGCGGCATTCTTCTACAACAGGTATCACGACATCAAGATGCCGGATTGGCTCGGGTTTTTCAGCGGCAAACGCTTTGTGCCAATCATCACCTCGCTCAGCATGGTCGTGATCGGCCTCGTTCTCGGGATGATCTGGGCTCCGATCCAGAACGTTCTCGATATGTTTGGAAACTGGGTGGTCAGTCTGGGTGCGATCGGGTCCGGAATCTTCATGTTCTTCAACCGCCTGCTTATCCCGTTTGGCCTGCATCACGTACTCAACGCGATTGCCTGGTTCCAGATCGGCTCGTTTACCGATGCGGCCGGCAACGTGGCTCACGGGGACTTGCACCGCTATTTTGCCGGTGACAAAACAGCCGGGATGTTTATGGCCGGTTTCTTTCCGATCATGATGTTTGCTCTTCCCGGCGCAGCATTTGCCATTATTCATACGGCTAAAAAAGAGAAGCGCAAAATGATCGCCTCGGTTTTCATGAGTGCGGCGCTCGCTTCTTTTCTCACAGGAATCACGGAACCGCTTGAATTTGCTTTCATGTTCGCGGCACCATTGCTGTACCTGGTGCATGCTGTTTTGACCGGACTCTCCGGTTTCATCGTGACGTCTCTGGGCATCAAGCACGGATTCGGCTTCTCGGCCGGTCTCATTGACTATCTGGTCAATTTCCACTTCTCTACAAACGCGTGGCTGATCATCCCGATCGGTCTTGCCTTTGCGGTCGTCTACTACTTCCTGTTCCGCTTCATCATCGTCAAATTCAACCTGAAAACGCCGGGACGGGAAGATGATGAGGAAGAGACTGAGAAAAAGGCGGGGAATACGTCCATGCATGATAAAGCCCAGGCCGTTCTCTCTCTGATCGGCGGCAAGGAAAACGTAGTCAGCGTCGACGCGTGCATAACACGTCTGCGTCTGGTGCTGAAGGATGACAAGATCGTCAATGAAAAGGGATTGAAGGATCTGGGGGCTGCCGGTGTCATGAAGCTGGGACAGGGCAGCGTGCAAGTGGTTTTTGGCACTCAGTCCGAGGTGCTGAAGGACGAAATCAAGAAACTGTAAAACAGATGAAGGGCTGGAAGAATGCCAATGAAACGTTTGTTGGATTGCACGGCGTCCGACTTTGCGCGGATGTCGGGACAGGATTTGAAGCAGTCGATCAGAGCCTCTGAAGGCCGTGTCCTGGTAGCCGAGGTCATTTCCGCCTTCACTCCGCTGTATCCGAGCGTGAGCAATGCTGAGCTGGCAGCTTCTTTTGGGGCCGACATGATCCTGCTCAATTTCTTTGACGTCTTTTCTCCTCATGTCGAGGGATTGACAAGCGCAAAGCCTGAAGAAATAGTCCAGGACCTCAAGCGGCTGATCGGAAGGCCTGTGGGGCTGAATCTGGAGCCGGTCGACCCAGACGCCAGACAAGCGGAGCAGCTCCACTCCCTGCCTCCTGGCAGACTTGCTTCTGCCAAAACGTTTGCCGCTGCCAAAGATCTCGGTTTTGACTTCATCTGCTTGACCGGAAACCCCAAGACAGGGGTTACCAACCGGGAAATCCGGGAGGCAATTCAAACAGCCCGGACAGTGATGGGAGCAGAGATGCTGATTATCGCGGGAAAAATGCATGGAGCCGGCGTGGAAGGGGAAGCTGGCGGTGATCTGGTCGCAAAGCAGACGATCATCGATTTTATCGAAGCAGGAGCGGACATTATCCTGCTGCCTTCCCCCGGCACAATTCCCGGCATCACTCTCGACTCGGCAAAGGCCATGGTCGATACAGTTCATGCCCACGGAGCTTTGGCTCTGCTCGCGACAGGAACCAGCCAGGAAGGCTCCGATGAGGCCACGATCCGGCAGATCGCGCTTGCCAGCAAGATGGCAGGTGCCGACCTATACCATATCGGGGATGCCGGGTACAACGGAATCGCCATCCCGGAAAATATCATGCACTATTCGATTACCGTGCGCGGCAAGCGCCACACTTACGTCCGTATGGCTTCTTCTGTATTGCGGTAACTCGGCTTTCGGCTAAACGATATGGGCCCAGCGTATGAAAGCTTGCTAAAAACAGATGCAAGACGACAGGCAGCGATTGATCACGCCGAAGCATGCCGAAGCGGTTCTTTCACGGGGAGAACCGCTTTTTTCTGTAAACTGACATCCATTCTATGTTCGGATACACTCTCTTTTCCGCTCGATGTTTGGACAATCTGCAGGTCCTCCTGTTATCTGCTTTTCAAACCGCTCCAGACGGCTTAGAAATTCTCCGCAGGCAGATTCACTCCTCGGTGCCATCATGGCCAGCTCATACGCAATCGTTCGTTTCCATATATCCAGCTGCTTCCGATTCGCTTCGTGAACGTCCACCTCTCCCACCCCTCGCTACATCGTTAACGAAATCTCTTTCCTGCAATCGCCACTCCATTTTGCTATAACAGCAAAGTCAGACAGATAAATAAATCTCGCAGCTGGCATTTCAACATACGTGTCAGCACGGGAAGGTGATTGGCTTTAAAATCGTACTCCCCCTTTTCGTACTTGAGGTACGTAGACGCATTCTTGAACCCTAAAGCGGCAGCCATTTCCTTTAGGGTAATGCCGATTTCCATCCTTCTTCGTGCAATGAAATTCAGGTTTATCCTCTCCAACGGTAAACCCCCTTTTTTTGCCAAATAAGCAAAATGTTATTATCCATATCTTACCTTTTCATTTTCAGCAAAGTCAAGCATATCCTTGTCATTTCAACAAACCGCTATTTTCCATTATGGAAAATTGGTAGAATAGTATTGCTATGATGGAAAGGTTGTGACACTATGTCAATCGTCGGTCAACGGATCAGATACCTTCGGGAAAAACATAAATGGTCCCAAATCCAATTGGCCGAAAAATTGGGCATTCACAATACCGTTCTTTCCCGCATCGAATCGGGCGAGAAAAAAAGCGTGGATAATCACCTGATATCCAAGGCTGCTGACGTATTTTCGGTTACGACTGATTTTCTGCTCGGAAAAACGGAAAACCCTACTCGCAATGGGACATCGCAAACAACCGGGTCAGATGAGCACATCTCCTTTTTTGACCTGGAGGGGCTATCCGAAACGGAAATTGATGAAGTGAAGAAGCATATCGAGTACCTCAGGTGGAAGGCGCTGCACGGTAACAAAGGAACAAACAAGTAGCAGCGGTCATCCACAATTGTCCTGCTCTGCTCGAATATAAAGCTGGAAAAAGCCGCAAGCATTTTTCGTTGTGATGGCCGCCTTATTTCTGTGCCAGGCAACATTGCACCCTGCGGCATTTTTTTACACCACAAAAAGGAACATACGTTCTCTGTTGTTTCGGAAAGGGGAATCACCACATGCTCTCTCATTACCGGCAAACGGATTTGGAACGCTGGTTGACCCAAATATATGCGGATGTTGGCATCAGTCATTGTGGCGACCTGCAAGAAAGGCCGCTGGCCGAGATGCTTGGCATCGAATTGTACTACCGTCCCTGCCCCTCGATGCGTTATGAATCCGGCAATTACCGCAGCATTACGGTCAATTCAACCCTGCCAAGGCCTGTTCAGCGCGAACATTTTTTTCATGAGCTGGGCCATATTTTACGGGGGCATACCGGGAAGCAGCACCAGATGAATCCCGCTTTTCGTCAGTTGCAGGAGGCGCAAGCCGAGCAATTTGTTCTCTATGCGGCCATGCCTTTCTTTCTCCTGGCGCCCCTGCTTCTCGCCTACCGTGAATGGGTACCGTCCTCGGTCTTGTCGATGGAATTTGGCGTGACAAGGGAACTGGCTGACAAGCGTATTGCCCAGATTAAACGGCGAATTATTTCTGAGGGAATACGAAGGGGAGGAAAAACGAGGAAAAGGAAAAGTGCTCAATGAGAAACCGCGATGTATGCAAACAAATAAAAAGTGCCGGAGAAAATAATCCGACACTTTTTTTATGTTAATTCGATCCAGGCCTGCGACCATTTCTCGATCCCCAGTATGACCGGTTCCAAAGCAAGCCCTTTTTCCGTTAGCGAATATTCCACCCGTACCGGGGCAGAATCTGTATACACGTGACGATGTACCAAGCCTTCTTTCTCCAAATCCTTCAGCCGCTCAGACAAAAGCCTTCCGCTGATCGGGAGCGCCTCTTCGATGGCACAGAATCGCTGCGGTCCGGAAAGCAACTGATACAAGATCAAACCAGTCCACCGCTTGCCCAAGAGCTGCATTCCTTTTTCAAACTTCGGACAGAGAGAGGACTGCTTCATAGTAATCACCTCGATTCAATTCCAGTATAACGCTCTTTTGAAAATCCTTCAAAGTGTTGACGTGTTATAATTATTAATTTATACTTACTAACGAAATGTAACCTAATTACTATATTCAACAACCGTAGGAGGTCACTTTATGGAAAGACAATTTGATCAACGTACCGAGTGGGGGCTTTTGCTCTTGCGCGTAGTTGCAGGTATAGCGTTTGTCATGCACGGAATGTCAAAATTCCAAATGGGACTCGATCAGGTTGCCGGTTGGTTTGGCAGCATGGGTATTCCCGGCTTTTTCGCTTATGTCGTCGCGTTTCTTGAGCTCTTGGGCGGAATTGGCTTGATTTTGGGCATTGGCACCCGAATTTTGGCAGCTCTGTTGGCAGTCGTGATGGCCGTCGCTACGATCAAGGTGAAAATTGCAATGGGCTTCCTCGGTGGGGAAAGTGGTCCTGGATATGAGTTGGATCTGCTTCTATTCTTTATCCTGCTGCTTTTCGTTCTCTCCGGACCGTCCTTCTATTCCCTCGACCGCCTTTTGTTTCAACGCCGTTCAAGCAAATAAAGACCGCAGCATATTGCAAAAACCGAATGGTGCCGGGACGATCCGGTCCATTCGGTTTTTTTGCGCTCAGTCACCAACTTTTGACCGGAACTTCTCTACAGGCGGCATGTTCTTGGGCCCGGGTACACATGATAGTAACGATGAGGAGGTGAGTCTATGATGCCAAACCAAAACAAGCGCAGCAACATTATCTACCACCCTGAAACCGAGGTGCCCGCAGGTTCGATTGACAAGCGGAAAGTGGTCAGATCCCAACCAGACGAGCAGTATCCGATTCCCCGTGCACATCCGGTTCCTTGGCAAGAGGATTGAGGAGCTTTACATACCGTTTTAAGGATGCGATCAAATCCCTACCCGATATTCAGGCAATCCCATCAACAATAGGAGGACTTTTCGCTGTGAAACGCATAACCTTTCTCACCGTTTTTGTCCTGATTTTGTCCCTGTTCACTGTCCATGCCGCAGCCAACCAGGATGTCCCCTACCACTTTGGATTCAAGAAGAGCAAGGGTGGACAGCTTCCCTCGATTGACCAGGAGGGCTTTAAAGGCATCGTCGATAAGCACGAAGCCATTTTTCTCGGGGATACCTCCAAAAAAGAGCTGTTTCTTACGTTTGACAATGGCTATGAAAACGGGTTCACCCCTCGTATTCTGGATATCTTGAAAGAAAAAAAGGTACCCGCCACTTTTTTTGTTACCGGGCATTATGTAAAGGATCAGCCGGAGCTGTTAAAACGGATGACCGCTGAGGGGCATATCATCGGGAACCACTCCTGGAGCCATCCGGATATGACACAGATATCCAATGAGCGGATCAAGGAAGAATTGGATAAGGTAAAACAAGCTGTAGCCGAAGTTACCGGGCAAAAAGAGATGGCCTTCTTGCGTCCGCCGCGAGGAATTTTCAGTGATCGTACACTGGCGGTCAGCAAGAAACTGGGGTATACGAATGTTTTTTGGTCGATAGCCTACAAGGACTGGGATACGAAAGCGCAAAAGGGCTGGAAGTACGCCTATGACAGTGTCCTCGCCCAGCTTCATCCCGGAGCGGTTATTTTGTTGCACTCGGTTTCAAGAGATAACGCCGAGGCGCTTGGCAAGATTATCGATGCCGCACGAGCGCAAGGGTACGAATTCAAAAGTCTGGACCTCCTTCGCCCGACTCTCCCGCATCCTGCTCCGTAATCTCCCATCTTTCCCGGTTTTACCGGATTCATCACAGCTCAAAACAGGAACCTGCCGCTACGCTTTGCACGGCAGGTTTTTTGTGTGGATCGCCACATGCGGCGGGGACCCGCTTTTTCCCAACCGCATACGATGCAATAGAAGCACAATCCCGGTTCTTTAAAAAGGGAGGTGATTTTCATCCCGGCATACCGCATACGCATCTCGATCAATAAACTCCGCCTCTATCTCTTTGACGGCAATCGCCTCATCCGTTCTTATCCCGTCGGTCTGGGTAAAATTGCGACCTCTACCCCGCGCGGCAACTTCACGATCATCAACAAGGTTCCCTACCCCAATTCTTACCGCGGAGGTCCATTGTCCGTTTTCGGCACCTATTGGATGGGGCTGAGCAAGCCTCATTACGGCATTCACGGCACCAATAATCCATCATCGATCGGCCATTACGTCTCACGCGGCTGTATACGCATGCATAACCGAGATGTAGAGAGCTTGGCCAAGCTGGTTCCCATTGGTACGCCAGTGCAGATTCGTCAGGAATAGGCTGAGGTAGATCAACAAAAGCAAACTAGTTCAACATCCAATCGATGGCTGGGGGCCATACTCCAAGCCAAGAATAATTGTAGAAAAAAGTGCTCTATCCAATAAATTTGCTTGGAAGACAAAGTGGATGGTATTATATGTAAAATATATTTGAAAGGAGTTGATGATTTGCGGAATTTGTTCCTATTTTTCATATTTACCTGCTTATTCGTGACGGCTGGATGTGTTAAAAACGACAACTTATTACCCGATGACTCAATAAAAGAGCAAACGTTAAAAATTGGAGTCATTGGACAGTCTCCCGCCGTTACTGAAACAAATATTGTTTTCACAGAAACAACATTTGAAAAGCTGAGTAACGCCACTGATACGGATTTCGATGCTCTATTTATCATGCCGGAGAAACTCGAAGAAGCATCACATGCGCAATATGCCAAACTCTAGAAAAGTGTAAAATACCCCGTATTCTTTATCGGATCTACAAAGTCATATTACCCATTCACAGAGGAAACTTTAACTTATTCCAATGCTCCCTCAACACATTCAGGTATGTATGCAACTGGGATGATTTATGAGGATGGACAGATTAAAATATTTGAGTATGGTTTAAAAAATGGAGAGAAGACAGAGGAGAATCTTAAAGCTTTGTACACAAATATTTTTAATTATAAATGAATTTGTCTTAAGAAAAACGAACTAGCTTATAAATGTTTAATAACTACGCCGAAAAAGGGGCTATCCCTCGTCATTCTTTTGACTTTGGAATGCCCCTTTGTGTCATGTAATTTCCGGTGACAGAAAGATACTTGTATCCACTATAGAAGTATCGGTAATGTTTTAAAGCATTTGCGACACACTGCCATCTCTGCATTTGTTTACAATAGCAATAAATCTGGGTCGATAAGTATCCGAGACTTTTAACCTTTGGGACACTTCACCGTATCCACATGCAGCGCTTATAGCGTCTAAAGACTGCAGTTTTTGAGGATGTTCTTTTTTCACTTCTTCCAACGGCCTTCCACTCCACTATATTTGGCAATACGTTGTGTTGCTTCTTCGTAAGTTAGGTCCTCAACAACAACTTTCTCTTCTTCCGTTGAAGCATGGGTACCTTCGGTTTGAGCGGAGGCAAAACCACCAAGGCTAAGAACGACGAACAGCATACTCAATACAGCAAAAAACGACTTTTTCATTTCTTCCTCCCTATGGGCTAACCATATTCGTTAACAAAAAGAAATGGCTTTCCGAGTATTGCAAAAAATATTATCAAATTCCTTTCCGAATAGTTGTATGATGGAAAAGAAATCCTACCATTCCGGAAGGGGCAATTTCGAATGAGCACACAAACGGCACTGATTATTGTCGATGTTCAATCCTCGATCGTGGAATACTGCTATCAGGGAAATAAAGTGGTGGAACGGATTCAAACGCTTCTCGAAAAAGCACGGCATGCGAACATTCCCGTCCTTTTTGTCCAGCATAACGAGCCTGAAGGCAGCCCGCTCGCCACTGGCACCCCCGGATGGCAGATACATCCCACCCTTTGCCCGCATCCGGATGAACCGATCATTCAAAAAACGGCATGCGATTCGTTCTTCGAAACTTCCTTGCAAGACGAATTAAAGGCTCGCAGCATCGATCATTTGGTGATCGTCGGCTTTCAGACCGAGTACTGTATTGATACGACATGCAGAACGGCAGTCTCGCACGGC
Organism: Brevibacillus borstelensis; assembly: GCF_036700025.1. Classification (NCBI taxonomy): domain Bacteria; kingdom Bacillati; phylum Bacillota; class Bacilli; order Caryophanales; family Paenibacillaceae; genus Brevibacillus; species Brevibacillus borstelensis. Next base: position 193,890 of record NZ_CP144922.1, read on the forward strand.
TACGAAGTCACCCTTGCCGGTGATTGTCACTCTACGACCGATGACGCCGTCCTGAAGGCGGCGGATATCATTGCCCATCACAATGCGAATTTGAATGGATTGGGTACTCCGAAAAACATTATTACCGTAAAAGAGTCTCGTGAGATTTTTGAATAAAGAAAATCCCCCGAGGAGTCTGCCTCCAAGGGGGATTTTGATTATAGGAATTAGAGCATTACTAATGCTACTTCTGACAAAGAAAATGACCAATTATTATTTTGCCAAAAAACTTACAAGCTCCCGATTAAACTTCTCTAACTCGTCATAAAACAACCCATGCCCGCTGTACAAAAATGGGACCAGCTCCGAGCCCTGGATACCGGCATGCATAAATTCGGCAAAGGGGTACGGACATACTTTGTCCTGAACGCCATGAAAAATAGCGGTTGGAACGGAAACAGCGGACAAATCCCGGCGCAGGTCCTCATCTCGCAGAGAGACGGCGCACATTGCCGTTGCGTGACCAGATGCCTCCATACCCAGTCCGTGCATCCAGTCTTTGATACCCTCCGTCACGTAGCTCGCAAAAAACATGTCCCCAAAGTCATTCAGCATTTTCGGCCGATCTGTATAGGTTGCCTGGATGAGACTGTTGACCTGCTCCTTTGTCATTCCGTACGGGTAATCCGGACGTCTGGTAAACAGAGGGGCTGCCGCCGCAAAAAGAGCCAGCTTGGAAACCTTATCTGCTCCGTATCGGGCCATGTATCTGATCGCGATGGCTCCTCCCATGGAAAATCCGGCGAGAGTGATATTCTCCAGCTCCAGGGTGTCTATGACCACCCGAATATCATCTGCCAATCGATCGTAGGAATACCCTCTCCAGGGACGGTCCGACTTTCCAAATCCGCGCAGGTCGACTCCAATGCATCTGTACCCCATTTGGGGAAGCTGGTTGAACTGATATTCATACATTTTGTGATTAACCGGCCATCCGTGGATAAACAGCACTGGTTTTCCATTGCCCGGGTCGAGATCCTCCACGTAAAGATTTACATTTTGTTCAACCGCAACGTAATAGCCCATCAAAATTACTCCCCTTCTGGATGATTGCCTATGCATACCTTATGTGGGGAAGAGCAGGATAGATACTTGTCTTGCAACAAAGCATGTAGTCCGACCACCGCCGTGCAGCGCCGCAATATGTTCGCGAAAGGCGCGCGTCCGGCCGCTGCCTCGATATAGCGGCAGGCTAGCCATCATCGCAAACGAACCGCCAGTGCCTTTTTCATTTCATTAACACGCTAGGCCAACATTTGCGTCTTGCGGGAAAAGACCTCAATTTGTTGCTTTATAACGATCAAAAAATGAACACCCGGTTCTCCAAAAACGTAGAGAACCGGGTTCGTCCATAACATAAAAGCTTGAACACTGTTTGGGGAGACGAAGCCGACATCAGACCCCGATTAATTCTTAGACGCTGGGGCAGGGGCAGGGGCAGGGCCGGCTTTTTCTGTTTGCGTCATACTGTCCCCTTTTGATTTTGCCATATCGATTTCTTCTTGCGTAGGCGGCGCTCCAACCGCAAAGCCCTTGATTATTTTTCCGAGCGTTGCAGTGTCAAAATCATCACGAGTGTACAATTCTACCGTGAATCCCTCATGCTCCCAAATCACGATACCGTTCGCGAAATAGACCTTGGCCCCTTCAATAACCTCAGTCTTGACCGGGTCAGTAGTGCCGATGCCATTTTCACCGCCCTGAGAGATCAAGAAATCAGCCGTTTTCTCGCCGTGACTGTATTGTACTTCCACCATGGTTTTTCCGTGAATGACAGTGTTGACGTATTCATAATCTGCGATCCAGGAGGGCGCGGGGAAATTCATGCCTGTTGCCAAGCGAGCTTCCTGCAGAGTCAGCTTTGGAGATGCCGGCCATTCTGTCACTGCGGAATCCGCTCCCCTATCCTGCCCGGCCGATACACTCTTTTCAGAAACCGGCAGTTCCTTGTATTGGACAATTTCCATATTCCCAACTTGAAAACGTGCCAGGATTGACTGGATCATGCCTTGCGCGTAGGAGGTCGTCGAAAGCGCACCGCCAATGAGAACTATAACAGCAGCAGCCGCAGCGGCCGTTTTCCATTTTCTATTCATCAGAGCTTTCCCACCCTTTTTCGTATTTTGGAGTTGAATGGTTCCCGTCTCGATTTTGTTTACCAGACGCTTGTAAATGCGCTCCTTGGCCAAGCTGTTATTGATCTCCGCCTTTTCAAGCAATTCAACGACGTTTCCATATGTCTTCGGATCATGTTTTTCACTCATCCTTGAACCTACCTGCCTCCAAGATTTTGTGTAGCTTTTTTAAACTCCTGTAGACCACGACACCGATATTGGACTCGCTTACACCCATTAGCTCGGATATTTCTGAATTTTTCAGACCGGCAGCGAATTTCATTGCGATAATATTGCGTTCTTTATCGCGCAGCTTTGCCAGTGCTTTAAACAGTGCCTGATGATCATCGTCCCGGATTGCCAGCTCTTCGGGAGACGGCTTGGGCATGATCAGCTCTGTTATGGAATCCAGCGAAAAGTGGAATCTTTTTTTCCGGGCGCGATAGTAATCTGTCACAGTGTTTCTGACAATCGCGAACAGCCATACATCAAATTTTGCTTTTTCCTCCGAGAAACTGTGGTATTTGGAGATGACCGTTTCAAAAACTTGACTGCAAATATCTTCTGCCTCGTACTGATTGTGAATCCGGTAGCAGATATACTTGTACACGCGATCGAAGTATATTTCGTAAATTTGAGAAAACTGCTCTGTAGATAAAACACCCTCACGGAGCCTGTCTTTTTGATCGTGGCAGATTTCCATATGTACTCTGGCACTTTCCAACTCCTTTCCTCCTTTCTGCCTTTCTCCCTTCCCATTTGTCCATCTTGTATAGGGAAGTTTTACGTATGTTAATACGTCGCCTCGCCAAAAGCATTAACAAATCGTTTTGAAATTGTTGTTTTTGAAAGGTGGGTGGTTTAGAAGGAGCCAGTTTAGAACGTACGCGGCTTTACGACAAGCCGAGCAAGCAGCTGCCACGGCAAAAAGCCCTCCCCGGATGGCTCTGGTCAAGACCCCATTTAGTGGACAGTAAGAAAAAACCCGACCGTTAGACCGACAGCTGACGTCTGAATTCAACAGGCGTCAGCCTTTTTAATTTTCGTTGTGGTCGACTTTGGTTGTAGAATTGAATATATTCCTCAATTCGCCTTTGTGCCTCATCCACACTTCGGATATCATAAGGGTAGAGCCCTTCCGTTTTGAGATGCGAGAAGAAGCTCTCCATCGAGGCATTATCATAACAGTTGCCTCTCCGAGACATGCTGATTTGGGCGCCAACCTTCGGCAACATGTCGTGGTAAGCGTAGGACGTGTACTGGAATCCCTGATCGCTGTGAACGATCAGTCCAGTCACGTCTTTCGTCTTTTTAAAGGCTTTCTCAAAGGTCCGTAGGACCAACTGATTGTCGTTGCGAACTCCAATGTGGTAAGCCACAATCTCATTATTAAACAAATCCTTAATAGCAGACAGGTAGAGCCACGTATCCGCGACACGATACTGTGTGACATCGGTTACCCATTTTCGATTAGGTGCATCCGCTTTGAAATTCCGCTGCATCACATTCTCAGCGACTCGTCCACCTTCGGTTGAAGCATAGTGACCTCGATATTTGCGGCGTATTCGAGAACGGAGCTTCATTTCTTGCATCAGACGTAGTACCTTCTTATGGTTGACCCATACCCCGTGATCTCGTAAGAGAAACAGCTGGGTTTGTCGATACCCATATTTACCATCATACTTCTTATAAACTACTTTGATGAGGTCTTTCACGGGCTTGTCCCGGTCCGCTTGTTGCCGTTTCAAGTATGCATAGTATCCACTTCTTGAGACTCCAAACAGCTTGCAAAGTTCACTAGTCGTATACTCACCAGCTACTTGCTTGATCGCCTCATACTTATGGGCTGCACCTCCCGCATCCAGATTTTCAAACACTTTTTTAGCATCGAGTTCTCTCGTTTTAGCTTTTTAACATATCGATCTTGATCAACATATTCTTCACGTCTACCTCGTTGATCCATCAACCCAAATTCGCCTAACTGTTTATATTTTTTCATCCATACTTTAAGCCGGTGGCGGTCCGGAATCCCCAGATGCTCCATGATTCGACGGTATGTCCATCCTTCTTCGATATGCAGTCGTATGGCTTCCACCTTTAATTCGTGAGAATAACTTCTAAACGTTTGCCCCTTTTTCACCATAAAAAATGCACCCCTTAAATTTCATCGGATTTACCAGGGGTTTAATCCAATGTCCATTCTAAGGGGTGCACTTCACTCCGCAGGAGGGCTCTTCTCATTTTTTCATCGACATATGCAGCTTTTCGACAGTTTTACAGTTTTTATGGCTCCGTCCCATTCCACCTTCAAGCCAAGTGCCGAGGCGAGCTCTCGAGCGGGAGCATATGCCGTCCCGGACTCAATCGTTCCGTTCAAAGCAAGCCCATTTACGCTGACCTGCTTCGCCGCTGGATTCCATGCAGGAACCACTCCAACCGCTTCCGCAACCGCTCGAACAGGCAGGAGGGAAACTCCGTTTTGGAGATACCCCTGAGCCGAAAGCCGAACTCCGTTTATTTCAATCGTTACCTTCTGAGGCAGCGTACCTGCAGCGATTGCCCTTTTCAACCCATAAACTTCAGCAAGCCCGGTTACTATCGCTCTTGCACACGCACGCCGGTACGTATCGCTCTTCAACAGCTCAGCTTCTTCCCTATTGGTCATAAACCCGCACTCGGCGAGGATCGCGGTCATGTTTGTTTCCCGCAGCACATGGAAATTCTCTGCTTTGACCCCGCGGTTCTTCCGGCCGGTAGCGAGGACAAGCGCACGCTGAACGGCTTCGGCCAGCTTTACGGCTGCGGGAGGCCGCGATGTGTAGACAAACGTCTCGATGCCGTTTGCGTCGTTCCAATCATTCCCGAAGGCATTTGCGTGAATGGAGACGAATGCATCTGCCCTCCAGGCGTTGGCCTTGTCTGTGCGTTCCTGTAACGGCACGTCCCGGCTGCCGTCGTCAGCGTGGGTAAACAGCGTCTCTACCCCATCGTATTGTTTCAATTCATCACGGACATAACGGGCGACCACGCTGTTGAAGTGGAACTCCCGCATGCTGTCGTCCGGCGTTCGCTTTCCCGGTGTTTCCGGGCCGTGTCCTGCATCTATCGCTATCTTCACGACATATCACCATCCCCATACTTTTCCTTCTCCTGTCTCCGCTTGATGGCTCTGGCCAGCTTGTGTTCGATCTCATCCGAAACGGCATTCATCGCCCACTCCGGTACCCACTTTTCCCAACCAGCTCGAACCACATTGGCCGTCATGCTTTTCCAAATGTGCAAGCCGAATGCCGCAATCAGAAAACCAAAGCCAATCCCCGGTGTTCCGATTACCGTATCGATCAGGTGACCTACTGCCGGCATGAAGAGCAGGAATGCTGTCCGAAAAGCCCCGTTGATTCCGTATTCGGATGCGTAAGAACCATCAATTTTGGAGGCCCTGTATCCCGCTATCCAGTCCATGGCGATCAGAAAGACGTACCATGTCATGATTAACATCCTCACGGGATTTTCTCCGTATAAAAAATGAAAAGCCGAGATACAAGCGGCGCCAGCTGCACCAGATACGATTGAGTCTTTCATGCTTATCATCCCTCCCTTAGGAAAAAAAGTCGGGGAGCCGCAGCTCCCCATAAAAAAACGCCTTCACTCGTAGTTGAGGAATGGCGTCCGCTATTGTTGTTCAACTTGTGCGGCTAAAAGCTCGGCAACCGGAGCTTGATATTCTTCCGGAAGCGTCTCAATCTCGCGGCGTCCGGCTTTGATCAAATAGGCGAATACTTTTACCATGTAAGTCGCAACCATCGTTACATCCCTTCCTTCGTCGTCTTGAGTTCTTCCCGTAATGCTGCCAGTTCCTTTTGCTGCAAAAGTGTCTGCTCGTATAAAGCGGCAATCGCTTCATAAGCATCAGTCAAATCAGGATTCGTCTCGACCTGCTGCCGAAACCGAAGCTCGGCAAGATCCGTTTGCTTAATGTGCTTTCCCATCGGCTTCCTCCCTATTCGTAGCTTACACCAAATCCGTCAATTTCAACGGGACTGAATGAGCCGTTCGCTTCGATGGTAACCTTGATGTTCAGCCCCCACTGTATAGCCGTCTTGTCCTTGTTGACAAAGTCATAATACGAGCCTTTGAGGAAATAGGACGTGATATCTTCCCATTGCGGGAGAGCATCCATTCCATTGTTGGTCGCTTCGACCTTGAGTTTCGCCGGTGTCTCTGTCGTCACTGCCTCAAAATAGTCAAGTGAAATAACGGTTCCGGACGATTCTTTATTTTTCTCCATAAGGGCCTGAATTTTGATGTTGTGCGTGCCATACGGAAGGTCCAGTTTTTCGTATAACGTTCCGTATTCCGGATCGATGCTGGCTGTGTACAAATCAACATCTCTTACTGGAATGCCGTTGATATAAACTCTGGCAATCCCGCAATTGCCATGCTTCGCCCCAACCCACCTGATGCCATTTCCGGTAAATGTAAACTCAACCGTCCCCGCAGCTGTGACACCGGTGTGACGTCCGCCAATGTCGTAGCCAGGAAGAGGCGAATCCTCCCAAACTCCCGTGTAGCTCAGCCGAACGTCATTCTGTTGTATGCGTTCTACGATCGAAGAGGTCAAAGGAACGGTACGCACAGCGTTGAGCACCAAACGCTTGACAACATCACTGGTTACAATTGGCTTCTTTAACTCGAATTGAAGCCTGTCCCCAATCCGGACAGTACTGGGGGTGTTAATCGTAGCCTCTCTACTGCGATACGGAAATTTCAAGGCCAGATTTTCCCCTGTCCATCCCGGATCTTTCCCGATTTGCTTGTATTCCTCCTCGGGAACCTCATAAACGCGTATTCCATCAAAGAATGCGTACTGCCCACCGATGCCTTCAACCATCAATTCCAGATCAACCGTGGTGTCGTAAGCAGGTTTTGCTTTAAACCACTCGAACTTGTAATGGACCTGGTCCGTAACACCAGCCGACTCCCCGACGCCATACATTTTCAGGCATGCCTTTTTGGCATTGCCGTTTTTCACGTAGCCTCCGACAAAATAACAGCTTCCGCCGCGAAGCGACACTCGTTTGTAAATGGACCCGGATGACTTTCCTGCAGCTATGGAAACCTTCATGCTGTTGATGCCGACGACTTTGCCGTTTGCATCCAGAAGATGCGATGCATCCTTGACGCCCCAATCAGTCGTATTCGGCATGCAGCCTGAAGTCCCTAATTCATTTTTGAGCTTGCGTTGGTTCGACCAGTCCCCCATCGTACCTGTGGTAGCATCGATCCCCGCTACTCGCCAGTAGTACTTTTTGCCTTCGACAAGATCGTGTTGCGGCATAAAGCGAACGGTGGTATAAGTTGCTGGTGAAACAATATCGACAGTAATTTGATCAACCCAAAACTCAGTATTGGCCGTATTGGCTCCGCTCGTATATGCCCGTACATACAGGACGTCGCAATCCTGTGGAACTGTCACTTCATCCATATACGTTTCATACTTGGTCGTAGCCCCACTGAGAACGATCCCGTTGGTGTTCATCACAATCGTCGAATCCTTCTTTACGCCGAGAAGATCAATGTGGATTTGGGCACCAGAGTGTAAACGAATGGCGAAAACCGTTGCCTGCAATTTCAGTCTATCTCCCGGTTTCCATCCCTTCAATTCCTGCAAAACGCCAAGAGGAGCAGTACCACTATTGTTAATGACCCGCAGTGCATTATTTCCGGTCTTTGGTGTTGCGGCCATGTCGACGTAGTCATTGACTCCCTTCGTTCCCTGCAAGCGCCAAAATGCACTCGGAACATTTCCGCGATCCCCCGCGAATGAAGAGTCCACTACCAGTTGTTTTCGATAGCGGACACCCTCCGCTGGGAAAGCTGTCCATGACTCACCGTCGTACACCTCCCAGCCAGTCCGATCAACCGATGTGTCGAATAACAGCGTTCCTACCGTAAAAGCTGCATCCTCAGCGATTTGCAGTTGATAGTGCTGCTTGTCTCCTTCGCGGTCATTGTTGATCGCCATTTCAAAAACAGGGCGTTTTCCCTCTCGTACATTTTCCGTCGGTCCTGTAATCATGGGCGGTTTCGGAGGTATGTTTGTGATCAGGAAGTTTTCTGCTGACATGTCACTCCACATGACGGTGGAGTCGCTGCCGTTCATATACCATCCGTACACTTTGCCCGGCTCAAGGATGCCTTCGGGAACATCATAGCGGTTTGCTGTCCCCATAATTTCCCCTGAGTCATGAACGACCCCATTGGTTGCAACATCGCGAATATAGATGCGGAAAGAGCGCTGCCCGTGCCCCTCAGGATCACTGTACGTCCATTCGAGCCGCGGCGTTTCGTTTGTTCCGTATGGGAAGGTCCTTGTACCAATAGGAGACTTTGGCGTAAATACCGGTTTTTTCGTCGTCCGGAAATATTGATAGTTGGTGAAAGGACCGACGGCACCATAACGGTCCCATGTCCTCACACGCCATGCATACAGTTTGTCTGGAGACAGTTTGCCCGTCGGTACGATTACGCTTTGGGCTCCGCCTGCGACCTTTCCGCTGTTCCACACCGCGATGCCCGTATTGGTCCCATCCATCAGGTTTATCTCGTACGCCGATTGGGAATCGCCTGTCCCGTCAGGATCGCTGAATACCCAGCTAAGCGTTGGCGTGAGGGTTGATTGGACGGAAGGCGAAGCAGATGTGCCGGCTGGAGTCATGCCCGTTGAGCCGTTTGGCGATCGATTTAGTTTGAAAAAGTAATAGTTTGACCAGTCGCTCGATGCCCCGTAACGGTCATAGGTCCGTACACGGTATTTGTATAAAATGTTGTACGAGAGATTATCGGCTGATAAAACGTTGTAATACTGATAACCTGATGATTGGTACTTTGAAACAACGACCGCGTTGGTCGAAGAATTCACAATTTCAATATCAAAGGCAGACTGATAATCGCCTGTATTGCCATCACTGAACGTCCATGCCAGTTTTGGCAACAGCGTATTTGACACGACGGCAGGGGAGGAAGCGGATGTTGAGGCACTCGTTCCGTTTACGGTAAAGCCGGACGATGGTCTGTTTGGGTTAACATTTAGGCTGATCGTAAACAGCTTTTTTGTGCTTGGCGATGTTGACATCGTGTCTTTTGTAGCGGTAGCAACCCCTCCCGCCGAGGTCGATTCTGCCAAAGAAGGTACAGCAAATGCGGTTAAAGGAGTTGTGGTAACGGAACAATTGGTATAAATATCAAACGCCTTTGCGTCAAGGTTGATATCATAGACTTTTTCATGCCAAAAGGTACTGCCAGAATACGCTTGCGAATAGAGATAAATGACGATTCTCCGGGTGTTTGCCCGCACGGCAAGCTTACTGTACGAATCGCCGCTATGGGGCTCTGTAAAAATAATCGCCCGAGGTACATAATCGTAGTATCCGTTTGTGCGTTTAGGCACCGAAATGCCGGTACCGCCGTCACTGACGGCGGTTCCAATATTTCTTGTGCTTCTTGAGGAGTAGCCCCCGTTTACTACCACAGCTCTCGAACCGTCACCTTGCAAATCAATTACTTGGCCATTCGCCCAGCCGGTATACGTAGATTTCCAGACAGTTTCAGAAGTAATGTTGTGGACATTCTCCAAGAAGTTAATGGAATCGTAATCCCAATGAAAGTCCTTATACTTTACATTTCCAAGCTGAAATTCGACGGGGGAAATAAAATATTTGCATGCACTATCATTCAAACTTGCATTGTCATACAACAGAGGAACTGTAGTTGCTGCGTCAAAGTATTGCCTAAGGGTTCCATTCGCATAATTATGCGAACTCTCTGTATACTCCGCTTGCAAGAAGCCTACTGCTAAAGTCGGCATATCCCTTACTCTCCTTTCCTGACTATTTCAGCACCACTCTTTTTGCCGTTGAATCAAACACCCCGCTCCACAGCCTGATATCGCTGATTTCACGAAAGGTTTCGATGTATATATTCGCATTCACATTGTTCAGAGTGGCTCCCTTGAGGGTCTCCAGCTCGATGGCCAGGTCGACGATATTGCGTTCATCGTGCACAGCTCGTGTATTCAAGCTGAAAATATTTGCTTGGACATTGGCAAATTCCGAATCGATTAAGTCAAAGTTTCTGTTGATTTTGCCAGCCCCCGACATCAGGCTATCGGGAGCGGCTGGGTCAAGAGAAATTCGTCCATTGGTTACCGGCATGTACACATCCTCCTTATGATGTATGAACCATCAGATTTCGCGCTTTGGGCGTCACGACCGGCACGGTCGAGCTTTGTTTGATCCGTACGCGAAGCTTGGTGGAAGAGGCAACCGTTTTTTCAAACTTCAATTGCGTAAAATCGGCGTCAATCGGTGTCTGTGCAACTGCGCTGCCCATACTCGTCCATGTTTTGCCGGCATCCAGGGAATATTCGACTGTCTGACTCGTACCGCTTGGCGTACTCAGTTCCACATAAACGGTAATTCTCGTAAACGGTGCACTCGTAGTAATCTCCCGGCTTACATACATTCCTTCCGGCTTGTATCCAAGAGCGATAGCGCCGACATTCTGTTGAACGACTGGAGAAGAGCCCTTTGATTTCAATAAAGCCCGGACGTGAATCATGTCAGTCGGTTGCCCAAGCTTGGTGACATCGATCTCGTCCAGCGCGTACCACGACATCTCATCAGTTGAGTATTGCCATTGCAGTTCAGCCTTTTGCGGAACGAGCTGGCTGCTGGCAAGCACGAGCTGAGTAGCCTGGGATACTTCCATCGGACGGAACCGCAAAATGCCGTCACTGGTAAACTTCGCGCCATACAGCCGAAATTTCAAATCCATATCCTGGTGGGCTGTCCACGCCGAACCATTGGACGAGGAAAACAGCAATCCAACATCATATGGCTGACGTGCTACTGGTTTCTGTGTTATGAGGTCTTTTGCTCCCATTCGGGCGACAAAAGCTCTGTACTGCGAGGAAGGGGTCAGCAGGACGATGGCATATTCCGTGTTAGCTTGCAGCAGGACGGGGTCGGGGAAGGTTACCTTCGTTGCCGTGGTGCCGTTGTTGGAGATGTTCACCTGATCGGGATTCAACGCGACGGATGTCAGAACAGTCATGGACGGATAACCGTTTACGACTGTTCGCAGCTGCACCGTCAGATCGGCTGCCGGATCCTTTGTTGCCAAAAACAGGTCCACAGCAGTGATATATCGCTCCTCCGTCAGGATAAACGTCTGCGCCAGCGGGTCCGTCAAACGCCAGGATGGTATCTGCCAAAATGTCTGTTCAATGACCTGTTTGCGGCCTATTCCGACATAGGATGCCTTTGCTTCGTTTTGCTTGGTAAACATGTTCTACACCTCGTTCCATAGATAGACTTCACGTGTTCCCGTACGGACATTAGGAGGAATCATGAACTTGCATGTGAACCGGCCATTCTTGTCCGCCCGGATAGTATTTGGCAACGTCCCTGCCAATGTTCCGTTCAACGGAACCAAGTGGACCGGGATTCCGTCAAATGTCCCTTTGATATTGTCGCTGAACGGCTCAAAGCCCTCGCCAGATACCGTAATCTCTCGCTGCCTGATGTATGGCACGTTCTCGTCCAAAATCATTTTTGTTTCCGTTCGTGTCGTTCCGGTAGTCCGCCAGTCGGCCCACCATCCCCACACCTTCTTGGTTACGATAGATTCTTCGACCCATGTATCGTGAGAGGGGGTCAGACGGATCGTCGCCAAATTTCCAAACACCTGGTAAGGGTTCACGTTCATGGCCTCGGTCGCATACGTCTGATCGATCAGCACTTCCTCCTTGTAAGGCAGTGTCACCAGCCTTTCATGGAATCGAACCGTAGATGCCTGCTGCTCGACTTGCAGTTCAACAAACGTCTGCTCAAGCGGCAACTGCACCACCTTCTCCCTCGGATTCAACATGGCATCAAAAAGGGGGTGCGTCACATCCGCCCGTTCAAAGTTTGTAAAGTTATCAGTGAAAATTCCTTTTTTCAGGAGAGTGGGGTCGGAAATCTGGGCTTGTCTGTCCAAGTCGGCGATGGCTTGGTTGTACTCCGCCCGCTCCAGACGATCCAATAACGATCGGAGCTCCAACATGGTTAACCGTTTCGGCTTCCGGTTGGTCACTACGACCGCATCGGAGTTGGGAGGCAGATATATTTCTCCCAACTCCAGGACATCAGGGGGCGACGATGGCGGATAAGGAGAGATGTCTGACTGACCGTGAATTACCTTCACTTCGCCCTCAAATGTTAGATAGTAAACGTCCTTGCGAGCCAAGTAAAACTCATACGTCGTCTGGAATGTCGTCCCTACGACCGGTTTGTCTCCGCTTAGCCATTTGATGCCGTCGTTCTCCAATTCCACATCGGTTCCTTCGACCATTACTTTCGTATACCGATACGTAACCGTGTAGGAGGTGCCTCCGGCTGGTTCGGCGCCAGCCAGGGACCAGTCCACTGTATCTCCGGAGAGTTGAAAGTCAACGCTCTTCTTGTACTCGGTGCTTCCCGCCCTCACGGAAACGATGTCGACGACAGGCGTTTTCGGCAACATATCGGAAGTGCCCGCCACGTTGCCGCGTGTGATCGTATCGGTTCGCTCAACTGTCGCAGTCACCTGGCGAATAGCCTTCACCGGCTTGGTATTAAGCGGATAATAGCTTGTTCCAGCGAGGTACGTCTTCGTTTCATTGACCACCATTCTCGTATCCAACGCCTTCGGTATGGATACTCGAATCGGAACGAGCTTGTCAATCTGATAGCCGAGAACATATGCCCGTCCGGCATCGACCACCAGCGTCACATTTTCAGCATCCTTCGGCTCGATATAACCATCCATGCCGGATACCAAAAAGGAACCGTTCGTATCATAGGTACGGCGTGCAAAGACCGGTGTAAAGCCTTCTAACTCCGGCGGAAGTTTCGCTGTCACCAACTCCCCGTCCACCAGTCGAAACATCGGCGTCGCCGCTTCATCGTTTAGTGTCCACGCCGGTTCAATGATAGTTCGCTGTCCACCGGGCATTCCGTAATTGGAAAACCCAACCGCTGGATCGTACAGGGTTGGGTCATCTTCGTAAGTGAGGCTTCGTGTTTCGACTCGAAGGCCGATGCTCTCCTCTCCCGCCCCGCTGATGGTCAGCGTTGTTTCCGGCAGATCATGGATGATGCCGTCCAAATACACGCGGGCGGGAGAGATGCGCAAAAGTGTTTTGTCTGCACTAATATAAAGTTGACCGCCGTCGATAATATGGCCGGCACCAAAAATCACATCGCCAATCTGCTTGTCCCTGAACAGCGACATAGCCTGCAGTTCATTCAGTTCGGCGGTTTGAATCCGTCTGCCACCGACAAAATCGATAGACTTCCATCGTTTCGAAGGATCAAAGCGATTATAAACCTGTTTCATGATAAACCTCCTTTACAGCTCCAGAATGTACTCGATGCTTTCCCGGTTTGTCGCTTCTCGCTCAACAGGCGATTGATTGGTAACCGTTAACAAAAAGCCCAAGTCAACGATTTCATCCATGGTTGCAACCTGTTTGTTTACCGGCAATCCTTGAGCGAGGAGTGTCCCTGCATACACCCCTGTTTGACGGTATGTGCAAAGCGGAAACTCGTCGTATCGAAGCCACGCCTGAATATAAACCCACCGGCAATCGGTGGCCCGCGCTTCCTCCTCGTCGATGATTCGCCATTTCTGCCCAACCTGTTCGATTGTCCCGTTTGTGTCGTCGGGCAAGACGAATCTCACCTGGTCGGCTCGTTTGAGAGCCACAATTTCGGAGATCGTTTGACCGTACTGCACATCTGGAACAATCTCGGGCGAATGGCTGTCCCAAGGCGAAGTTCTTCCTACCGCTATAAAGACTTGACCGTTTCTGACCAGGTTAAAGGCCTGGAACGTTTTCATCCCTTTTACATCGCTTGTTTTCGTAGCTATGGGAAACACCCCCTAAGTCGTTATCGATACATTGCTTTTTTGTATCCGTAATGTTTGAGTCAAATAGGTCGCCTGTTCAAGAAACGTGATATTTGGCGACCACCAGCTTTTCCGGTCGCACCCGGCAGTATGGAGGGCGTACTGTTCGACGTGATGACTCGACTGCTTTTCATTGCCGCTCAAGTCATCGTCGGTCCTGTCTGGCATCGTAACGGCGGTGTACAGGTTCATGCCTGCCCGAGAAGTTCCACGTTGATACTCTACGTGATGGGACAATGAAACGGAAAACAGGTAACGAAATCCGGCCAGACCCATCAGTGCGACAAGACCACGGGCAATAGCCAGTGTTTCCGGTGTCGTATAGATAACAGACGACAACGGAGAAAACTCCCAACCGTCTGCAAGCACTCCCGATTCCGACAGTTCTACCCCCGCCTCCGGCATCAGCCTATACGATTCCTGCAAGCCGAAGCCTTGCGTCTTGAGTGTCTCGACGCTCATCGTTCCGTTTGACCGCAGCTTGGCAAGCAACTCTTCATCGTCTTTGGCGTCTAATTCTTTTCTCCATAACTCACGTGACGCATCTGATTGCAGATGGACAAAAAACGCCTTCCACAGTTCGCCGTCAACGTCCGGAAGCTCTTTTCCCGCTGCATCCATGATTGCCCGGATATGACGACTCTTTCGGTAGTATCCGGGCAAATAGACCATTAATTTGTCACCTGGTGTGCTCATTCGATCGTCACCACCGGATCTATTTGAGCATCAGGGAAAAGAATCACGTTTTCGGTCGGCGTGACCATGGATGCGTCCGCTGCTCCTGCGTTGATAACTGCCGACAAAATTCTGGCTGCGTAAAGTGTTCCGCCTACGCCGATTGTTCGGGTATAATCCAAAATCGCTTGTTTCGCTTTCTCGGCTTCAATCCCAATCGCCTGAACAATGATCGGTACCGTTTGCATGCGAACGCGGCGTACAACTGCATCCACTCCGCTTGGCTTGCGCCGATTGATCTCTTCCTGCACTCGCTCCACCAGATCGGGGATTGTGCCGCCCACGACGACGTCCACTGTGCCAATACCTCTTGCCATGTCTATTGCCTTGGCGTAAGTCGTACCCGTCACTTTGAGGGCCCACCGAACATAATCAGCTTCCGCTCCGCCACGCTCCGGGTTTCTCTTCTGCTGAAGGATCCGCTCACGCAAAGATTCGTCCGATTCTCCCGGCGCCCGCTTTAGACCATGATCTTCCGCAATCTGGTCCAGATACTCTCCTTTGGCAGTTACGGCAAAGGCTTGTTCCAATATCTCCCGGAACTTTTCCTGTTGAATGAACAATTCAAGGGCAATGGGGGCCAGTGCATCGTAAATGATCGATCCTTCGCTTTTATCCAGATCATCCGGGGCTGCTTGCAGCAAGCGATACAAGATTTCTTCAAAAGATTCCGACTCGATTCCCTTTACTGCTTTTACTGTTTCAGACATCGATCACCATCTCCACCGTTCCGTCTTCCACAATCAATAAAAAAAAGATTTGTAACGTATTGCCGCTCCACCGGAATGAAAACTTCTCGCACCGCTCTACCCCAAACAGATACTCAACTGCCTCCCGGACCAACCGTTTGGCTTCCGCCTGCTTCCATTCCCTTGTGCCATCGCCGCGGATTAGCGTTTTTAGCTCATTGCCGTAGTCCGATGAGTAGATCGGGAAGGTGTAGCGGTCAGTCATGAGCGCTTTTTTTACGTTTTGTATCAACGCGGCCTCCCCCTCAATAATGGAAGGCTTCCCTCCTGGACGGAGCACAAAATCTCCTGCATCAAAGTCAAACGCATATGTTCGCAATACAGGGACAATCGGCTTTTTTCCTTCTGTTCCCGGGTTTTCTACCCGGGTCATTTCCGGGAATATACTCATAACCCCACCACCCGGTCCATAATGTAGTAAGCTGAATTGACGGAAAGAACGAGGACCTTATCATCCGGCTTCAGAACGTCCTCAAACTGCATCTCTACATAGCTGTGCTTGTGCGATGTGAAAGGGGCAGCCAGATCGTCCGTATCCAAAAAGTCCTCCCGTTTCGCATCTCCCAGGTCTCGCTCGGCCATCTCTTGATGGCTGATGGTCACAATGCGTTTGTGGCGTGTCAAATGTTCCGCCACCGTGAGGAATTCCTTCCCGAGTGGAACAGACATGCCGTCAATCAAGATTTTCAAATCGGGTGGAGGTGTTAATACCGTAGCCAGTTCGATCCTGATCTCTTTCGGAGCTGTTTTGAATGTTTTGCTTCCTTGGTCTTGACCAAGATTCGATAAGGCATACGCCAGCTTTTGGAATCCATTCACCTGCCGCTCACCTCCATCTGCAAATCCAATTTCATTTCATGATAGCCAGGCCGGATCGTATGGCTGTCGCCAAAAACAGTGAAGATCCCGGAAAGCTTGGTCAGCTCCTCGTATATCTCGATCCGCGTACCCGCGATAACATCATCGATCCCGAGCGCTGTCACGGAAGCCTGCTCCTTCACGCGGCTCAGATTCTCCAGCTCTTGTTTGGCTATCGAGATTTTGTTGTCGCGATCTTCGTCTTGTAATTCGATTACTTTTACGAGGTGACCATACCGCTTGGCTTTGGCGGAGTCTACTTCATCGTGAAGAACAGAAACGTATTCACTGTCACTTCCGATGACTCTCACGACCGTTCTCATTTCTGCTATCGATCGTTTCCGTTCTGCGCTTAGCAGGTTGCTGCCTTGCTGCAATGTCCATTGCTTGGTTTGGCCGCGCTGTGTACCCACAAATGCTTTTCCCTGATCAATCCAGCACCAGTAGCGGATTCCCGATGAACGGTACACCTGATTCAAAATGTCCGTTACCGCATCCCATACGCTTTTTCCGCGAATCGTTTGCTTTTCGACCGGAGGCATCTTGCCGATCCCTCCCACCGGTATCCCGCGCTGCTCAAAAATACGAAGGAGAAGCTGATCGGCTGGTTCTCCTGTGGTCACGACAACGACATCGTTGTTTAACAAGAAGAAACCGAAGTCATAGGCAACCGGATTCAGATCACCCTTGGACGTGATCCCCAAATCAACAACCATACCCGTAAACAGAGTGCGTGGCGAACCTGATACGTACGATATCAATTCCATTAGGTCGCCTTCTTCGATAGCTGCGTCTGGCCAAAACCGGTCTCGTCCGTTATTTGTTTTGACCGCGAGCGTTCTTTTTGCCTCCTGACGGCTTCCAGACCAAGTTGCTTCCGTAAAAGGGAGTCGAACCGCCTGTTGGCCAGGCTTTTGAAATTGGATTTCATAATGGTACCTGGGCAGCATCCGGATCTACTCCTTTCCCTTTGACTTCGATCTCGAGAGATATTTTTCAACGAGAGTTTGCTTCTCATCACTCGTTTTTTTTGTAGAGGAAACTTTGGCTTTTTTCGTATCCGGGCGTTTGCCTTTCCCTGTCGTTTGGAAAGGGATATTCACGGAGCGGCTCTCCAGCGTAACGAACCGATACTCTTTCAGCGTTAAGCTGAATTCAATATCAAAGCCATTCCACTCGTAACTGAAATCTCGGATGGTGACAGGGACATTGATGTCGCTCCCGGTCACCGTAAAACGAATCGGGTATCCGGTGTTCTTCCAGCGCTTGATGGTCGACACGAACTCTTCTGGCGAGGGGAAGCCGTCGTAGTCACAAAATCCCGGATCGTATTGATCAGGCCAGATTGTCGAGAATGAATACTCCTCCAATTTTGGCTCACCAATGATCGTGGCTTCTCCAATAGCTACAAGGTCGATATCTGTAAAACCGTGTCCGGTCTTTACCGATATAGTCGCCGGAATGACGGGCAGCCGAAGCTTTTCCGTGTTGTTGTTCCAAGTGAGCCAAAACTCAAGATGCTTGGTTTTCATCTCACCTACCTCCAATGAAAAAGACGCCCCTCGCATGAAGAGCGTCTTTTGGTATTTACTTGTATTTTACTGCGGTGCCGTAGCCAGTGTGCAAAGCCCCACTGAGACTGTACCTAAAACAAATTACAGCATCTGCGCCTTGCTCTTTAGCCTTTTCCCCGACTAAATCAATGATAAAATTAAAGTCATTCGTAACTTTGGGGGATGTTACCATAACGGTCCCTAATGGTTCATAGTCCCTGTTTAATCGATCAGAGGTTATCACTAAGATACGTGACTCATTATTTGTTTCTTTCTTTCCGCCAAATATACCCATACACAATACCCTCCTTAGTGGAAAATATTCTATACAGGAAAAATTTTACCTGCCATCCATTCTCCTAGCATTCTTCGTTCAACACTAGCCGAGATTAATTTCCATACCGTGTAACTTCCTCAGTACGGATTGAGAGGCAAACAGCTATTTTTCCATTTAATGGGTAAGCCCCTCAATTACTTTTTCTCAAAAAAGTAATCTTCAATACTTTTAGTCCCAGCCGCTGCAGTCCCAAGTTCGGTATTTCCAAACCTCGCCGTAGCAATTAGGGTACCGAATCCTTTCCCATTCGGGTTCTTATCCGGCTCGTGAATAAACAGCCAAACTGCTTCGTCCGTTTGATATTTATTCCGGATGTCCAGAACAATCTTTCTTA
Source organism: Brevibacillus borstelensis (assembly GCF_036700025.1). Taxonomy (NCBI): domain Bacteria; kingdom Bacillati; phylum Bacillota; class Bacilli; order Caryophanales; family Paenibacillaceae; genus Brevibacillus; species Brevibacillus borstelensis. The sequence continues at coordinate 212,603 of NZ_CP144922.1, forward strand.
GATCTGATTCTTCCGACGCACTCGTTGTTATACGCAAGTGCCTCTGCGATTTATCGCTTTGTTCGTCTGCGATCGAATATGGAGGGACGTCCTCCACTTCATAGGCTTGAGGCTTTACCGTCTCTTTACTGTTTACATCTATGTTCGCCCCTACGATTGCCAAAACCAATGAAACCACTGCGTACATCAACATCCGCTTGGCACTCCCCGTTTTTCTCACCATGTTTATGACCGCCATAGTTATCAAAACAAGAAAAGCCAAAATACAAAAAATCGCCAGCGCCTTCCACATAGAAGAGGCCCCCTTAGTTTTAAAAATGGTTATATTCGTTATAATAACCATTTTTCTGAAGGAGGTCTATTTACTCAAGAGCAACGGTGCCGGTTCCTGATAAAACATGATGTAATCTCTCAGCTATGGTTTCGGCCATTTGTTCAGCCAACTGATACAGATCCTCTTTATCGTTCATGTTTTTGGCCTGCAACGACACTTGAATGGTTGGTCGGAAATCAACATACGTTGGACTTGGGCCAGATTGACTCCCTTTGCCTTGCGAAATTTCGCTGTTAGCCAAAGAAGGTGTGTAGCTGGGCACTTGACTAAAGCTGCTTTCCATCGCATTTACCAAAGAATCATCTGCTGCATGTATTCCTATCGCCATCGTCTCGGGAATCGCCATACCGCTTTCAGTCAAACGCGAGAACGGCCCCAGTTCTGCATCTGAGTGAGGGAGAAATTGATCTGCCCATTGAAATGCACTTTGGAGAGCCTCTGCAATCTTGTTTTTGACCGACAAAATTCCGCTTACGATCGTGGTAATTATTTTTTGCCCGCTCTCAAACAAACCGCTGATCCATCCGCCAAACCACCCGTCTATCGTCGTGAAAGCATTGAAGAAGGTGGTCTTAATCGTTTCCCAGGCACCGGACCAATCCCCTGTCAAGAACTGTATAAACCCTGTGAAAATTCCCTTCCAAAATTCAATTAACATGGTGAAGTATGCAGATAAGCCTTCCCAAATGGCTAAACCTACGCTTTTGATCAATTCCCATGCTGCTACTAGATAAGTGCTAACCATTTCCCAGTTATCGTATAACCACCATCCTGCCGCTATCAGCGCGATAACAGCCGCGATAACCAAGAGAATAGGCCACAATGCAGTCAACGAAGCTAACCCAAAGCCGCTCATAACCCCTGTCATTGCTGTAAAACCCTGTGTCAGTGGTATCCAAATCGTCGCCAAGAACATCAACGGACCAGCAAGCAATGCCAAGGCAGCAACAAGCATCAGAAAAGACACCGCCACCTTTGTAATGAACGGGTGCTCTTTTGTAAAAGCCCCGATACCATTGGCCAGCTCTGTTATTACTCCAACAATGGGCTTTACAATATCCAGCACGGTAGCACCGATTGGTTGGAAAGCAAGCTTCATCTCATTTGCCATGGCTCGCCATTCGTCCTTTACCTTGTCTGTGATTTCTGCCGTTTTGCCCGCAAAATCCTCCAGTGGACCTGCATTCAGCATTGCAAGAGTAGCATCGCGTCCCAGATCCGCATACGATCCTTTAAAAATGGCTGACATGACGTTGTCTTGTGCAGCTTGATCCTCCAGCGACATAATCCCTTTTGTAATAGCCGCGATGGCTGATTCAGCTTCTTTCCCTCCGGATTTGATTTGATCCAGCATAGAAAACAGCTTCTCTTCTCCAAATATTGGTTTAAGAGCCTTCAAAGCGCCTTCGTCCAGTGCCTTGTTCAAATTTTTCCCAAACCCTTGTTTAAACTCTTCGCCCAGACTACTGAAGTTAGATGCCCCTGCTTCTGTACCCGCTACAAACATGCCCATCATTTTTTCCGCGCTCATCCCCGCCTCTTTGAAAAACGGGGAATACTTCGCAATGGTATCCAGCATATCGCCAGCTTTATCCCCGACTCTGTTGTAGGCCGCAGTGATCAAATCAAGGCCTTTGACCGGGTCTGTGCCCCACTGCTCTTGCATCATTTCCAATGCTTTTGTAACATTGTCCTGATCAAGCTTGCCGTAGGAGATCTTCTCCAAAGCCAGCGCTCCCCCGGCTACCTTTTCGATTTCCTGATCGGTCCCTTCCAACAGCTGCCGGAATCGCCCAAAAGACTCGGTTGCCTCTCGCGGAAATTCAACCAGCCCGGAGGTATACAACCCGTAAACAGACTTGGACATAGCTTTCATTTCCGCATCTGTTGCGCTTACTTTGGCCTGTAGAATGTCTACGGCTTGCTCCATGTCATAGGCTGATGTTGCAGCAGCAGATAAACCAGCAGTTATTATCTGCCCAGCAGTTGAGAGAATACCTCCTAATTCTTTCATTTTAGTGACAGCTTTCTCCATGGACTCTAGGGATTTCGCTGCGTTTGCTCCAGCCTTCCCCGAGTTTTGCAAAGCCCGATCCAAATGGTCGATCTTCTTGCTGTCAACAGAATCAACTGCTTGTTCGAACTGGATTATTTTATTGGCTGCTTTTGCCGCCTCAAGATGAACCTGGGTAAAGGCAACGGACACATTCACAATGGAAATGTGGGTAAAACGACTGATGGTCCTCCCGAAACCAGAAGCTGCATCATCCACTATTTCCAATAAATCAAGGATGCTGTTCAAGCTCTTCATGAAAGAGGAGAGCTGCTTAGGCGTATTTGCCTGTATTTCGAGACTTGTACTGTTTCCCACCGGCTACCTCCTCCTCCCTTTCATACGTCGTCCTTTCGTTCGCTCCATTTTCTCGGCTTGCTCCGCTTTCCTCTCAATCTCCATCGCCGTCGAAACTAAGATGAACTGTCTCTCCCGCTCTGTGAGCTGCATAATCTCGTGCGGGAAAATATTTTTTTCTTGCCAAATATACGAATAGAGAGCCAGCTCAGGGCTCTCTTTTATGAGTTTTTTACCTCTTCCTCTGCCTCCTCGTCGTCGGCAAAATCGCTGATTCGGGCAATGGCCTCGTACAGCGAATCAATCTCACTTGGTCGGAAGATGCAAGGAATGACGTCAACAGCTGCAATTTTGCCGAATTTGGCGAGTACCTGCGGAGAGTCAATGCGGAAGTCGGTACGCTCTGTATCGATGCCGGCAATAATAATCTCCGCCTTCTGACGCAGGTCGTCAAACTCGACTTTGCGCTCCGCTTTGCCCTTTTTGCCCAACACGGATACCTTCAGTGCCGCCTTTCTTGCCTTGAAATATACCTCGCCAGATACGGAGCGGATGGGAAGCGCAACCTCTCTGCGCTTCCAAAACCATACATCCTTTACGTGCTCCTGGGTGTCCATACTCAAAAATTCTTCCATCGTCAAAAATTCACTCACGGTTGTTTCCTCCTCTTCCCCTATTTTTAAATAAACTCGTAGTCGTCGACTGTGCCTTCCAGAGTCGTGTCTTCATCCAGCTCGCCATGCCCCCATTTTGCCAAAACGAGGGAGTCGGGAGAAAAGCCAGTAACAGCGACACGATACTTCCCAGCGACCGGATCATTTAGTTCGCCGATAAAATTGACCTTCTTTTCCGGATTAGCGGCGATTTCCTTAATAATTTCCTGGACGTCTGCCGTCCGTTCAAAAGTAGCAGTCATGCTGACCGAAGAAGACAATACGCGGTGACTTTTGCGGAGTCGACCCGCACGCTTGCTTTCTCCTTTTTCAAATTCCTCGGTAAGCTCAAATCCGATGCATTCCGGAAGCTCTTTGCCGTTTTGGTTGTAAAAATGCCCATGGGTACCCGAAAAAGTTGCTGCCATGCCACTTCACCTCAATTCGATTTGTTGTAAATATAGATTTTTTCGAGCGCATCTTGGTGGCGGAAGCCGGCGATAAAATGTCCAGCGTTGCGAGCCGGCGTATAAATGGCGTTATCCCCGTGGTAATCCGGGTCCTCGATGTACTCGTAGTCATCAGCGATTACCTCAAGCATTGCCAGAGGCTTGAACACTTCCCGTTTCATCATCTGACAAAAAGCCGCACGCCGTGCAGGACTGTTGCTATTGGGCTGCTGACGAATCCATTCCTTTCCTGCCTTCTCTTCCGCGTGCAAAATGGTATGGAATGTATCAGCTACTCGGATTTTTCCGTAGTCTTTTGACTGGTTGGGCCCCGGAATCGTCAGCGTGTTTACAGGCTCCTGAATGATCACCCGGTTGTTGTCCGTGTTCAGCATGAGAACGCCAGCTTGTACCATTTCAATCAAGTCTGTAGCTTCATCCCACTCCACAGTCAGAGACTCAAATGGTGTGATGTACAGAGCCATCGTATAATTGAGCGGCATGGATGCCATGAGTGAGGCAATATAGATAGCAAGCTTGGCACTGTGATAGGTTTTTCCTCTCCAGTGAACCCCGCTCCCCACATTGACAACGGCCATATGGTTGGCATCCGTAGATGCTTTCATGGTCGCCTTCTTGTCTTTATCTCTGTTGCTGTCGCCGCCAAAAACAAACTTGACGTAGTTTCCGATCTCACATTGCTGCTTCGTCCAGTCCTCTGCAGCAGCGTTCAAAGCCGGGTCGGCGATTCCCAATGTAAACACACCGAATTTGCCTTTCTGTGTAGCCAAAGCGTTTTGATAGGCGGTATACTTTGTGGCCTCCACGCTTGTTCCGCTGTTTCCGCCAGACAGGATGACCCCCGCCGTTGGATCAGGCAGCCCATCGGCCAGCTTTTTGAGTACAACAAATTCACTGCCTTGGAAAGCTTCGACCAGCTCGTCGACGGTCCCGCCTGTCTGATTGTCTACCAACTCCGCACCTCGATAAACGAGTACATCGATTTTCGTATGGTCGATGAGATTAGGCTGTACGACAACTTTCAGGCTGTTGCCCAACTCGCCTTTGTGCTTTGCTTCCACCTTCAAAACTTCGGTGGCAGCGCCCTTCAATGTTGCGCTTGCGGCAGCAGCGCTCTCACCAGCCACCCGATAGAGCAAAACTTCTGTCGGATGCGGATCGGACGCCCAAATCAACTCAAATTCTTCCGTCGCACCAAAAATTTTCTGAGCAGAGGCTTTTGTACGGACGGTTACAAACTCCCCGATCGGCCCCCAATGAGCCACGATAGGAAGAGCCAGCTTCCCGCGAATCCCCATTGTTGTCTGCTCTTTGATAAACGACTTTAAAAAAGAGTACACGCCGGACAGCGCTTTTTCTTCTCCCGGTTGATATAGTCCCGCCATTTAAACCGCCTTCCTTTCCTTAAACTTCTGAATCCATTGCTCTGCCTCGGCGACCGTCATCTCCGCCGGTGCATCAAAAAAGGCGGCAATTGCTTCGGTTCGGTTTACCCCAAACTTTTGCTCAGCCACCTTCATGATTTGGTCTTTCGCATACGTTACCGATGCTTGGTCCATGTCAATTTCCTTTGATTTTGCGCGAGCCATACATCTTGTCTCCTTTTCTTAATGTCTCATCGTACCGTCGATGAATCACTTCCAATGGATCGTATTCCATCGGGGTATACGGGATATATGCCGTATACACAAGCTCGATTGATCGGTCAAAGCCATTTGGTTTGTACATCGTCAATCGACATTCCCGCAGAAACCCTACCTGCTGCTTGTCTGCACTGTAGAGCGGGAGGATCCAGCCCCGGTCTGCAAGACTCTGTCTAATCAGCAGAGACACATCCGTAAGCTGTTTATCATCCATTGCCATCAGGACAACATTCATTGTCGCCTTTTCCCGATAGACATCTGCCCTACGTGGTTCCGCGGTGCGCGAGGGCTCCTCGACGATCCACAATGGGCGTTGAAACTCATCTGGAGCCCTGAATGTTTCGGTTGGAATGCCCGTTGCGAGATTCAGCCAGCTGCATACCGAGAATACATCATCGCCCATGTTTCCCACTCGGAACAAACCTCCTTGCTAATTGGTTGAACTTCACTGTTACCAACTCATCCATGGTTGACTGCTCTACGTTGCTTCCCGTATTAACCACCTTTGAAAGCACCACCACCCCATTGAATCGTTATAAGCCAGAAAGCCGGACATCCATGGTAAGAAAACAGAAAAGCCACTCGGATTGATTCCGGGTGGCTTTCCATATTTGCTTACAGTACAAGATTATCATGGGTTTGGGAAAAAGGTTTCTCAGTTCTGTTTCAAAAGTAGATCAAGATTATATCGTCGGTGGGTCGGCTAAAACCGTAGGGAAGCTGCTTTTTATCAAGGAGGAGCAGATGTTTCGCCGAATATCCGACAGGTGGGGCAGTAAAAATTACTGTAAACAGCCCTTCTGATATCAAAACAGAGCGTTGGATTTGATAATCGACAGCAGTTTAAAAGACTCGAACTTTGATTTGTTTCTCCGCTCTTGTTCCCCCATTACAAATCGATTGCTTTGTTAAATCAGCCTTCCGGTGGTTCGCACGCTACCTTCTCGGCAGGTAGGGGAGCATCACGCTCGGAATAATAAATGATTTTGTTAAATAGACCCTCCACTTGCTAACTGACTTCGTGTCCTATACCCTTGTTTATGTCGAAGAAGGGAGGGCAAAATAAATCATGTATGCTCAGGTTGTACGGTACTATCAATTTGGCGATCCCCAAAACGTGTTGAAAGTAGAACAGCGAATTATTGAACCTTTGAAACAAGATGAAATCTTGGTAAAAATGGATGCTCGGCCTATTAATCCTTCTGATTTAATTCCAATTCGTGGTGCATATAGGCATCGAATATGTCTGCCCGCAGTACCAGGATATGAAGGGGTAGGTACCGTTGTAGAAACAGGTCCCTTAGCTTCCTCCACTTTAATAGGGAAACGTGTTCTGCCCTTACGAGGTGAGGGGACATGGCAAGATTACGTCATATCAAGAGCGGTTTTAGCGATTGAGGTTCCTGACCAAATCAACGATGATGCAGCCAGCCGCTTGTACATAAATCCAATAACTGCGTGGGTTATTTACACGGAGACGTTAAAGATTACTTCTGATCAGGTTTTGCTAGTCAATGCCGCTAACTCATCAATTGGCCGTCTATTCATTCAATTATCCTCTCTATTTGGGTTCAGAGTTATCGCGATCATCCGTCATACACGATATGCAGAGGAGTTGCTTAATCTTGGAGCGTGGCATGTAATCGATAGCTCAAGAATGTCTATTTACGATGCAACGATGAGTGTTACAAATGGACAAGGCGCTGATGCCTCTATTGATTCGATCGGTGGTTTAGATGGTTTTGAGTTGGCTCGGTCAACACGTCCCGGGGGGACTTTCTTGGCTTTGGGTCTTTTATCTGGGACTCAAGTAGATTGGGCGAGAATTTCAAAAGAACTTAGCGTTCATCCACAATTATTCTTGTTGCGACACTGGATTCAACAAATTTCCTTGTCTAGATGGCACGACACTTTTGAGAAGGTCATCGAACTTGTACAAAATGGTCAACTTAATTTCACAGCACCTACCGAAAGATTTGCTTTGCATTGCGTAAAAGAAGCAGTGCAGTTTGCTGAAAGCAATAAACGGACCGGAAAAATATTATTAGTTTAAAAGTATTCAATCACTAGCGTTGCATTAATCTTTTCCCATCATTCAAAATACACATAATCTTTGGTATTTGGTTGTCTAGGGAACAAAAAAATCCTTTACACTGGAAAGGTCAGGTAGTTCCTGTCCAAATCCAACGCAAAGGATAGCTCATGGACAAGAATACCCTATTTTCTTCATTTGGTAAATGGGTTGCACCCATCAATATTATGAAACTTCAACAACGAATTGACGAAACGGATCAAGACAAGTACGTGAAGAAGCTGACGACAAAAGCGTATCTTCTCCTATTTTTACATGCCCAACTTCAGCAACGCGAAGGGCTTCGAGCCATTGCTGACGATGTTCTATCAAAGAAATTTCAGCAAGAATTAGGACTGTCATCGATCAGCCCCGCACAGCTTAGTCGAAAAAACAATCGGGTAGAACCTGCTTTGCTTGAAGAAGTTTTTGTCGACCTTGTCCAGCAAATTCAACGCGTTTCTGGAAAAGCCTGCTCTCTTCGAAAACACATAAAGATCATTGATTCCACTACAATTGGATTATGTTTGCAAAAGTATAAGTGGGCAACCTTTCGCGAAACAAAGGCAGGAATCAAAATTCATCTTCGTCTCGTTTTCGCAAGCCAGGAGGATGTCTATCCTGAAAAGATTTCCCTAACTTGTGCCAAATCCAATGACCGCACCCAAATGGAGTCGCTGATTGATGAGATCGGAGCCATGTACGTCTTTGATCGAGGGTACGTGGATTATGAAAAGTTCGATGAGTATACCGATCAGGGCATCTTTTTTGCTTCACGTCTCAAGGATAACGCGGAAACTCGTCATTTGTATACTTTCAAAGTACCACCAGAAAGCTCCGTTTTATCCGACTCCATGATCCTTCTTGGAACGCCACAAAAACGGGTGGATAATGTGTTACGACTGATTGAAACGCATGATTCGAAAGGAAATCGTATTCGAATCATCACCAATCGGTTCGACTTAGAAGCAGAAGAATTGAGCGACATCTACCGTTGGCGCTGGCAAATAGAACTGTTTTTCAAATGGATGAAACAACACGCAAAGATCAAGACGTTCTATGGAACAAGTGAAAATGCGGTCTGGAATCAAGTTTTTCTCGCTCTCATTGCTTACTGCTTGTTGCTTCTTGTAAAGCTGGAAAGAAACAGTCAGCACAGTCTGCTGCAAATCAGTAGATGGCTCAAAGTGTTTCTCTGGCAGACCTTTGAACAATGGATAGGCAGAATGGATTACCAATCCAAACGAACATCCAGAGGGCGACAGAAAAGGAAGTAAGTGTTGTTTGTTGTTGTCGATGTTGTAATAAATGTATAAAACTACCAAATGGATAGTGGCTACCTTTTGCTTGGCTGTTCTCGTTTTTGGTTGTAAAGTTGAAAATGTCATTCAGAATAATTTGACAATAGATGGATTCATTTTTTATGCAACGCTAATGGTATTCAATAAGCGCCCGAAATTTCGACTTTTGCAAAATGTTTGCAAACAGACATTAACAAAAGAATGGCGCGGGTAGCTATCCAGCTGAAACCCGCGCCATTTCTACTTTTCCAATGGCGTCCCCGAGAGGATTCGAACCTCCGACCTACAGTTTAGGAAACTGACGCTCTATCCTGCTGAGCTACGGGGACATATTCGTTTACACTCCTTCTATTATAGGGCGATTTCGCGCATTTTGCAAACGAAGGACCAGAGAGCTTATCCCTGGTCCTTTCCCTTTTTATTTACTTTAATTAAACACCTTAATGGTGAGTAAACTGCTCTTCCTCTGTAGAACCAGTCAATGCCGTCGTCGACGATGTGCCTCCTGCAATTACCTGCGCGACCTCATCAAAATACCCGGTGCCTACCTCCCGCTGGTGGCGCGTAGCCGTGTAGCCGTACGCCTCGCTCGCAAACTCCGCTTGCTGCAGCTCAGAGTAAGCAGCCATGCCGCGGTCGCGATAGCCCCGTGCCAGTTCAAACATGCTGTAGTTGAGGGCGTGGAAGCCGGCCAGCGTGACAAACTGGAACTTGTAGCCCATATCGCCCAGCTCGTTTTGGAAACGGGCGATGTCTGCTTCATCCAGCTTCTTCTTCCAGTTGAAGGACGGCGAGCAGTTGTAAGCCAGCAATTTGCCAGGGTATTTGGCGTGAATCGCTTCGGCAAAACGGCGTGCTTCCTCGAGGTTCGGCTCAGACGTTTCGCACCAGATCAAATCGGCGTATGGAGCATAGCTGAGTCCGCGGGCGATCGCGGCATCGAGTCCGCCTCTCATTCGGAAGAAGCCCTCTGGTGTCCGCTCCCCGGTCAAAAACGGCTTGTCGCTGTCGTCGATGTCACTTGTGATCAAAAACGCTCCGTTTGCATCGGTCCGGGCTACGATCACAGTCGGCACACCCATGACATCTGCCGCGAAACGGGCCGCTACCAGGTTGCGAATGGCCGCCTGTGTCGGGATCAATACCTTGCCGCCCATATGGCCGCATTTTTTCTCTGATGCGAGCTGATCCTCAAAGTGTACACCCGATGCTCCCGCTTCGATCATGCCTTTCATCAGCTCAAAGACGTTGAGCGGTCCGCCAAAGCCGGCTTCCGCATCTGCCACGATGGGTGCAAACCAATAGGTGTCGCCCGTCCCTTCGGACTGTTGGATCTGATCTGCCCGCTGCAGTGCCTGATTGATCCGTTTGACCACCTGCGGGACACTGTTTGCCGGGTACAGGCTCTGGTCCGGGTACATCTGTCCGGCCAGATTGGCGTCGGCGGCTACTTGCCAGCCGCTTAGATAGATGGCTTTCAATCCCGCTTTTACTTGCTGGATCGCCTGATTCCCGGTCAAAGCGCCAAGCGCCTTGATGTGATGCTCCGTGTTGAGCAACTGCCACAGCCGCTCTGCCCCGATCCGGGCAAGCGTATGCTCGATTTGGACCGAGCCCCGCAGTCTGACTACATCTTCCGCCGTATACGGACGCTGCACCCCTTTAAACCGGTCTGTCTTCCAGCTTTCCTCTAATTGTCGAATAGCCTCTTGTTTGTTCATTTCTCCCACTCCCTTTTTTAATCAAGATAGGCATAGCCTGGAACGGTCAAAAACTCGGAAAACTCGTCGGCCGTCACCAGCTGGAGGAACAATTCCCCTGCCAGCTTGTATTTGCCGGTTTCGTACCGTTCCTGGCCGATTTGCTGTTTCAAGGTTTGCAGCTCTTCGCTCAGCCACTGGGTGACCAAAGCAGTCGTAATCTTGCGGCCATCCGGCAAAACACCCCGGCGGTGCTTGATCCATTGCCACACCTGAGCGCGGGAAATTTCCGCTGTTGCGGCGTCTTCCATCAGGTTGTTGATCGGCACGGCGCCATAGCCGCGAAGCCATGCCTCGATGTACTGAATCCCTACCCTGATGTTGGTGCGGACTCCTTCTTCGGTGATCTGGCCTTCCGGTACGGCCAGCAGGTCAGCGGCAGTTACATGGACGTCCTCGCGCTTATACCAGATCTGGTTTGCTTCCGGCATCAGGCGATTAAAGACTTCCATCGCCACCGGAACCAGTCCGGGGTGGGCCACCCAGCTTCCATCGTGTCCGTCGTACGCCTCCCGCTCTTTGTCTGCTTTCACTTTTGCCAGCGCTTCCTCGTTTTTTGCCGGGTCGTTTTTTACCGGAATTTGTGCGGCCATCCCGCCGATGCATGGTGCTCCCCGCCTGTGGCAGGTCTTGACCGCCAGTGTCGTGTACGCCCGCATAAAGGGCACCGTCATAGTCACCGTTGACCGGTCAGGCACAATCACATCGGGCCGGTTCCGCAGCTTTTTGATGTAGCTGAAGATGTAATCCCAGCGGCCGCAGTTTAGCCCTGCACTGTGTTCTCTCAGCTCGTACAGGATTTCTTCCATTTCAAAGGCGGCCAAAATCGTCTCGATCAAAACCGTTGCCTTGATAGTGCCTCGCGGTATGCCCAACTCATCCTGGGCAAAGCAAAAGACGTCGTTCCAGAGCCTCGCTTCCAGATGATTTTCCAGCTTGGGCAGATAAAAATAGGGGCCGCTTCCCGAATCGAGCAATATCCGGGCATTATGGAAGAAATAAAGGCCAAAATCGAACAAGCTGCCGGACATCGGGTTTCCGTGAAGCCTTATGTGCTTTTCATCCAAATGCCAACCGCGCGGCCTTACAATCAGTACGGCTGTTTTCTCCTTGAGGGCGTACTGTTTTCCCTCAGGGCTGGTATAGGAAATCGTTCTCCTTACGGCATCCCGCATGTTGATCTGGCCTTCGATCGTATTGGCCCATGTGGGAGAATTGGCGTCTTCAAAATCAGCCATGAATACCCGAGCTCCGGAATTGCACGCATTGATGACCATTTTTCGGTCTCCGGCAGGACCGGTAATCTCCACTCTCCGGTCCTGGAGATCGGTCGGCAAATCGTTCACTTTCCAATCGCCGTTGCGAATATGGGCTGTTTCAGGCAAAAAATCAGGGAGCTGCCCTGAGTCGATGAACTCCTGCTTCTTTCTGCGCAGCTCCAAGAGCTCACTCCTCCTGCCGCCAAAGGCGCTCTCCAGCTTGATCAGAAACGAGATCGCTTCCGGCGTAAGTATATCGGCGTACTGTGGCGGCATTTCGCCTGTAATCAAAACATCTGCCGGGTACTGATTGGTTTGAATCGCAGTCAATATGATCTCCTCCTCTCCTTGTGCAGGAAACGTTATAATACAGGTAAATTAATCTTTGTGTATTATAGTACAGTAGGTTCAAAAAAAATGGCTTTAATCCAATAGCCCGCTTCCACTGCAATGACTGCAGGAGATACATCCGTCACCATGGCAGTGATGGCATGCTGACCCGTGATCATCGCGCCCGGCGCCGCCGCACTGGGGACAATTCTGCTCACCGTTTCCTTCACAACGATAACAATTCATCGTTAACTCCTCCCATCAACTGTATTAATACAATATTCGTAATGTTTGAAGTTATTATATAACAGTCATTTCTGTTGTGCAACACATTTTCTAAAAATTCCGCCACTCATTTAACTCTTTGTTTTTGCAGACAAAAAAGCAGCTTTCTGTATTAGAACAGAAAACTGCTTTTCTAGATAGCCAGAAATCATTTTGATCTGCATTATTTGGGAGCGATTTTCTCCAGACCACCCATATATGGACGAAGCACTTCCGGAATCAGGATGGTGCCGTCCTCCTGCTGATAGTTCTCCATCAGCGCGGCAACTGTCCGGCCAATCGCCAGTCCCGATCCATTCAATGTGTGCACGAACTCCGGCTTCGATTTGCTGTCGCGGCGGAAACGAATGTTGGCCCGACGCGCCTGGAAATCCTCAAAGTTGGAACAGGACGAAATCTCCCGGTACGTATTGTAGCTCGGAATCCACACTTCCAGGTCGTACTTTTTCGCCGCTGTAAACCCGAGGTCGCCGGTGCACATGCTCATGACACGGTAAGGCAGACCGAGCAGCTGCAGGATCTTCTCCGCATTTTTCACCAGCTTTTCCAGTTCCTCATAGGAATCTTCCGGCTTGACGAACTTCACCATCTCGACCTTGTTGAATTGATGCTGGCGAATCAGTCCGCGCGTATCGCGGCCTGCCGATCCCGCTTCCGAACGGAAACAAGCGCTGTATGCCGCATAGTAGCGAGGCAGCTCTGCACCATCCATGATCTCGTCGCGGTGCATGTTGGTTACCGGCACCTCTGCTGTCGGGATCAGGAAGTAATCTGGTCCTTCCAGCTTGAATGCGTCTTCCTCGAATTTTGGCAATTGACCTGTTCCCGTCATGCTTGTCCGGTTCACGATATACGGCGGCAGAAGCTCTTCATAGCCGTGCTCCGTCGTATGCAGATCGAGCATAAAGTTCATCAGCGCGCGCTCCAGACGGGCACCCAGTCCTTTGTAGAAAACAAATCGGCTGCCGGTCACCTTTGCCGCTGTTTCGAAGTCGATGATGCCCAGTTCTTGACCAAGCTCCCAGTGCGGTTTGGGCTCAAAAGAAAACTTTCTTGGCTCGCCCCACGTCCAGGCAACGACGTTGTCATCCTCCGACGTGCCTACCGGAACGCTCTCATGAGGAAGGTTGGGCAAGCTCAGCAGAATTTGCTCAAGCTGTTCATCGAGCTGGCGCAGTTCTTCGTCCAGCACCTTGATTCGGTCGCTTACTTCCTTCATCTCTGCGATCAGATGGTCAGCGTTCTCTTTGTTGCGCTTCAATACCGCTACCTGTTCGGATACAGTATTTCGTTTGTTCTTCAAGCCTTCCGCTTCCTGGATCAACTGGCGGCGCTTTTCATCCACCTCGGCAAACTGATCCAGTGCAGAAATATCCTCATTGCGATCCGCCAAACGGCGTCTTACTCCGTCTAAATCGTTGCGCAACACTTTTACGTCTAACATAGATACCCCTCCAACATCGTTGATTCTTCTTGCACGCAATGAAAAAACACCCGTCCCCTATGGTAAGGGACGAGTGTTGGTAACCCGCGTTGCCACCCTTGTTGATATATGCCTGCTTCCGTTTCCCGGCATATACCCGCTTGAATCCGCCGTAACGGGGCGGTGCCGGGCAAAGTTGATCCTTTGCCACTCAGAGATGGATTCCCTTGCAGACTGGGTCGGTTTTCACCTGCCACCGACTCTCTGGGCCAAGCGCTTGCAAAGTACTAGTCTCTTCATCGCGTTCCTTGTTTGTTATCTTCTATTGTTAACTGTACTACAGGTTCTATACCTGTGTAAAGATCGTGAAAAAAACCGGCACCATTATCGGTACCGGTTTTGGACATGCATCTTTTACGGACAATCAGCCGCGGTATTCCTTCACCATGTCGACGAAGTATTGATGCAACCGTGCATCCTCCGTCAACTCCGGATGGAATGCTGCCGCCAAATAATGTCCTTGCCGAGCAGCCACGATCTTTTCTTCATACTTGGCAAGTACCTGACCGGCTTCGCCTACTTCCATGATATACGGCGCGCGGATGAAAACGGCTGGATAATCCGCCGCTACTCCTGCGACAGGAAGCTCGACTTCAAAGCTTTCCTTTTGGCGGCCAAAGGCATTGCGCTCCACCTTGATATCCATCAATCCGAGATGGCAGTCGTCTTGGCCGTTTATGCGTTTGGCGAGCAAAATCGCTCCCGCACATGTACCGAATATCGGTTTTCTGGCTTGGCCAAACTCGCGCAGCGCTTCGATAAAACCGTATTTATGCATCAGCTTGCTGATGGTCGTGCTCTCTCCGCCGGGAATGACCAATCCGTCCAGATCTTCAAGCTCGTCCACTTTTTTAACTGCGACTGCTGTCGCACCTGCTGCCTCCAGCATGCGGATATGCTCAGCGACAGCTCCCTGCAAGGAAAGAACGCCAATTTTCATGATCGGTCACCTTACCATCCGCGCTCTTGCATGCGGTCTGCTTCACGCAGCTTGGAGATTTCCAGACCCGGCATAGCTGTACCCAGTCCTTTGGAGACGCGGGCAATCAGTTCATAGTCAGTGTAGTGTGTGGTTGCTTCTACGATCGCGCGAGCAAATTTCTCCGGATTTTCCGATTTGAAAATACCGGAACCTACGAATACGCCATCAGCGCCGAGCTGCATCATCAGAGCCGCATCGGAAGGGGTCGCTACACCGCCTGCTGCGAAGTTGACCACTGGCAGCTTGCCGTTTTTGTGTACGTATTCCAGCAGATCGTAAGGAGCACCGAGGTTTTTCGCTTCTGCCATCAATTCATCGTAGGACATGCTTTGCACTTTGCGAATTTGCGACTGCATGGTGCGCATGTGACGAACAGCTTCCACGATGTTTCCTGTACCTGGTTCACCTTTGGTACGGATCATGGACGCGCCTTCACCGATGCGGCGAAGAGCCTCGCCGAGGTCGCGTGCGCCACAGACAAACGGGACAGTGAATTCTTTTTTATTGATATGGTACATGTCATCAGCAGGAGTCAGGACTTCGCTCTCGTCGAGGTAGTCAACACCCATGGATTCGAGAACGCGAGCTTCGACGAAATGTCCGATCCGAGCTTTTGCCATAACCGGAATCGATACAGCATTCAATACTTCTTCCACGATACCCAGATCAGCCATCCGGGCTACCCCGCCTGCTGCACGAATATCAGACGGTACGCGCTCCAGTGCCATAACGGCAACAGCGCCGGCTGCTTCTGCAATTTTTGCCTGTTCCGCATTGACAACGTCCATGATGACGCCGCCTTTTTGCATTTCCGCCATACCTCTTTTAACGCGGGAAGTTCCTACTTGTACCATTTCTAAGCCCCCTACCCAATTGTCTTGTAATGCCTGCATCACATTGTAATGGCTGTCTTAATATTCACCATTGTAATCCAAGTTTGATTTTGGGTACAACCTTATTTGCCGGTTAAGCTGCTGAAAATATTGCTAAAGAACTGGATGATGCTGCGGAAGAACAGGCGGATCCAGCTGCCTTCCTCGACTTCTTGTCCAGCTACGAGGTCGACTCCAGCCTTGGCCATGTCCTCTGGCTGCAGGTAGTCGGTTTCTTTTGTTCCCTCTTCTACAAAGGCTACCTTTCCGATTACCTGATCTTTTTTCAATGGAGCAGTGAGCTCCTGGAACGTGACGGTTGGGGTGAATTTGCTCTCTGACCCGATTTTTGTCAGAGTCATTACCGCATTGCTTGTAACTGCCGGCACAGTCAGCTCCACGCCGTTTTTCACAGGAGCGGTTTCATACCCCTTGATTGGCACGCCTTTGTCGAGTTGTTTGGTTAGCTTGAAGTTGCTGAAGCCGTAATCAAGCAGTTTTTTCGTTTCGACAAAACGCTTGGTTATTTCTGCGTTTTTACCCCCAGCTCCCATTACAACACTGATGACACGCATATTGTCTCGTACTGCTGTACCTGTAAAGCAATAACCCGCAGCGGCAGTATACCCTGTCTTTAAACCGTCTACACCTTCATAATAGTTGGGAAGGCCGGGAAGCATCCAGTTGTAGTTTGCCTTTTTTATTTCATTTGGCATACCTGCCCGGAATGTTAAACGAGGAATTTTTGCTATTTCCAGTGCTTCTGGGAAGTCCCGGATCAACGCTCTAGCCAAAATAGCCGAATCCCGTGCAGACATCAGGTTTTCTTTTTGGTCGCTTTGAATGGAGTAGGGACCTAATTCATCAGCCGGCAATCCTGTTGAAGTTAGAAACTTTGTGTTCTTCATCCCCAGTTCTTGGGCTTTTTTATTCATCATAGCTACAAAGTTTTGTTCACTGCCTGCTATTTTTTCAGCCAGCAAGACAGTTGCATCATTTGCTGACAACACCGCCATTGCCTTATACAGTTCTTTTACGGTATGTGATTCGCCCAAATTTAAGTAAACACCCGACGAATCTGACATTTTAGCAATAAAAAACGCATATTCACTTACCGGAACTTTCTCGTCCCAGGTAATCTTTTTTTGTTTTACCGCTTCATTGACCAGATACTCCGTCATCATTTTACTCATGCTGGCAGGTGGCAGTGGTTGGTCAGGGTTGAGGCTATATAATACCTTACCTGTAGAAACCTCCACTAAAATCGCCGAACTGGCAACCAACTGCAAGTCAGCCTGCGGGGCAGCTCCTGCATTTGCTGTCATGGAACCCCACGCAGTGATAAAAACAGCGACAGAAAGGAACAGACCCGTCAATCGCTTCGTCCATGTTCTCGGTTTCATTTGAATCTCTCACCCTCCCACTTCTGTCGGTCTTGGCCACTAAAGGCACGGACACACATTTGTAAGTGTACCATAGAAAGCAACCCCACTTGAAGCTTGTTTCCACTAGTTTCCCGGTAGGAATGGCTAGAAAAAAACCCCTTTCGCAAACGGAAAGGGGTTTTTGATTCGATAGTCCTACGAAATAGAGTAGTTTGGCGCTTCTTTCGTAATTTGAACATCGTGCGGATGACTCTCGCGCAAACCAGCTCCGGTAATCCGGATGAACCGGGAATTGTCGATGAGCTCCTGAATGTTTTTCGTACCACAGTAGCCCATACCTGCGCGGAGGCCACCGATCAGTTGATAGACGACATCGGCCAATGGTCCTTTGTAAGGTACGCGGCCTTCGATACCCTCAGGAACGAGCTTTTGCGCGTTTTCCTGGAAGTAGCGATCCTTGCTGCCGGCTTTCATCGCACCGATGGAGCCCATGCCGCGGTATACCTTGAAGCGGCGGCCTTGGAAGATCTCGAATTCGCCCGGGCTTTCTTCTGTTCCGGCAAACAGGCTGCCGATCATGATCGCTGATGCGCCTGCACCGATTGCTTTTGGCAAATCACCGGAGTATTTAATCCCGCCATCGGCAATAATTGGAATATTGTATTCCCTGGCTACGCGGGCGCAGTCGTAAATGGCTGTAATTTGCGGTACCCCAATCCCCGCCACAACGCGCGTCGTACAGATTGATCCGGGTCCGATCCCTACTTTTACGACAGACGCACCGGCTTCGATCAAATCGCGAGTGGCTTCGCCAGTGGCTACGTTACCGGCTACGATGGTGAGATCCGGGTATGCTTGTCTCAGTTTTTTCACTGCGTTGCTGACGTTGATGTGGTGTCCGTGCGCTGTATCCACGACCAGAACGTCAACGCCCGCCTTCACCAATGCTTCTGCGCGTTCGAAAGTATCGGCGGATACACCTACAGCCGCGCCGCACAGCAGACGTCCCTGCTGGTCTTTGGCTGCATTTGGGTACTGAATCGCTTTTTCGATGTCCTTGATGGTGATCAGGCCCTTTAGCACATTATGCTCGTCCACCAACGGGAGCTTCTCGATCTTGTATTTTTGCAAAATGGCTTCAGCCTGCTGCAGGGTAGTCCCTACTGGAGCTGTCACCAGATTTTCCTTCGTCATTACATCTTTAATCGGAATCGAAAAGTCATGAACGAAACGAAGGTCGCGGTTGGTAAGAATTCCGACCAGATGATTTTGGCTGTCGACAATAGGAACCCCGGAGATGCGGTACTTGCCCATCAACGCGTCCGCGTCTGCGACGGTGTGCTCCGAACTGAGGGAAAACGGGTTGGTGATGACTCCGCTTTCAGAGCGTTTTACCCGGTCAACCTCACTGGCTTGCTGCTCGATTGTCATGTTTTTATGGATAATCCCGATTCCGCCTTGTCTGGCCATTGCAATCGCTAGTGCAGACTCCGTTACCGTGTCCATTCCCGCGCTGATCAGCGGAATGTTCAAGACGACCTTTTCGCTCAATCTTGTCGATGTATCTACATCACGAGGCAAAATTTCTGATTTTCCTGGAACAAGGAGAACGTCATCAAACGTTAAGCCCTCTTTTACGAATTTGTCTTCCCGCACAGGTATGAGCTCCTTTCGCCAAAATGTTTTATGCAAGTGTAACAAACGGCTTAATTTACTGTCAAGGTAACCTTTTAATGTTCGGTTATCTAAGCAATTATCCAGATAAATCAAAAAAAATAACAAGAAAGCGCTCTCATACACGAATGTTAGAAAGGTGATGGAAATGGATGCCTGGTCCTCTTTGCGCTTGCTGGAAACAGAACCGGCGGCACGCGCTTTTTTATACAAACACTATCACAGCAAAGGTATCGTGCAGGCTGAGCGACTCGCTTTTCAACAAAGCACGCGTTTTCTATACACATGGAAACAAGCACGCTTGTTTTATGAATCGGCCGCGAAGACACCCCTGTCCATTAAGCCCTTGCTGCTGTTCTACGGCTGTATTCATCTGTTGAAGGGATGGCTCATCGTCATCGATCCTGACTATCCGCAGAACAGCAAGGTTCTTCAACACGGTGTGACTACGAGGAAAGTCAAAAAGAACGGTTATCAATTCCTAAGGGACGAGGTTCGTCCACAAAAGGAAGGGTTGTTTTCCCATCTGGCTCATCTCCTCTCTGTATCGCCCCTTCAGGACCGTTACAGGATTCAGGAATTGATGTCATACCTGGCTGACATGCACGGACCTCTACAGGCAGCGATTGGACATATCTCTCCCTGGGTCCCTGTTGACTGGAAAAGTGAGACGGACGCGAGAACGAACGCGATATTTTGTCGTCTTCATTTTCCTGCTGCTTCAAAAGGACCACTCGCTTATTCACCAGACACATTCCAGCAATACGTAAAGCGGTTTGACTACGATCAAGACATGCTCGCTTCTGTCCAGTGGTCAAGTGACGGAAGCAAAACCATGGTCGTTCCCTTCTCTTCCTTTTCCAGCCTAGACGAACATCCACTCTTTTGCTTACGGGAGCGATCATTGTTTTTTTGGAATGGGGATAACGACTCCCTTCCTCTTCCGGAGTGGGCCAACCATTATCTGCTTTTGTACGTACTTAGCATGCTGTCCAGATATGATACGGAATGGTGGGGCGAACTTACTTTGTCCCATTCTTACGCAG
>NZ_CP144922.1:240000-890000 GCF_036700025.1 Brevibacillus borstelensis
CGTTCCGAAGAACAGGTACCTGTCTTCGCTGAACTCTTTTACCGGGATGACCGCACTGACCCGCTCCCCTTTTTCGATCTGAATCAGGTTGATGATCGGAGTGCCTTTGGCTGTACGGTTGAGATCCGGGATTTCGTAGCCCTTCAACCGGTACACCTTGCCCTTGCTGGTAAAGAACATGATGTGGTCGTGCGAATTCGTGATATACAGATGCTCGACAAAGTCGTTATCCTTGGTGCCGATTCCCTGGATACCGCGACCGCCCCGCTTCTGCGCACGGTAGGTAGTCACCGGCAAACGCTTGATGTACCCATCATGCGTCAGCGTGATCACCACATCCTCTTCCGGAATCAGGTCGGCATCCTCGATGCTTTCCTCGTCAAAGGTAATGACCGTACGGCGCTCGTCGCCAAACTTCTCTTTGATCTCCTCAAGCTCTTCGCGGACAATCGCGTAGATCTTGTTTTCATCGGCGAGAATAGAGCGCAGCTCGGCGATTTTTGCCAGGAGCTCCTGGTATTCGTTCTCGATTTTTTCGCGCTCCAACCCGGTCAAGCGCTGCAGGCGCATGTCCAGAATGGCTTGAGCCTGCTCATAGCTTAGACCGTAACGGTTCATCAAGCCGTCACGCGCTTCTTCGGTCGTTTGCGAAGAGCGAATCAGGCTGATGATCTCATCGATATGATCGAGCGCGATCCGCAAGCCCTCTAAAATATGGGCCCGCGCTTCCGCTTGCTTCAGATCGTACTCGGTCCGTCTGCGGATGATTTCCCGCTGATGCTGGAGATAGTAGTACAGCATATCCCGCAAATTCAGAACGCGGGGACGATTGTCGACCAGAGCCAGCATGTTCACGCCGAAGGTGCTCTGCATCTGCGTATGCTTGAACAGATTGTTCAAGACAACCTTCGGTACCACGTCGCGGCGCAATTCGATCACGATCCGCATACCTTTGCGATCGGACTCGTCACGCAGATCCGTAATGCCCTCCAGTTTCTTTTCGCGAACGAGCTCGGCAATCTTCTCGACGAGCCTTGCCTTATTCACCTGGTAAGGAAGCTCGGTTACGATGATGCGCGGCTTTCCTTTTTCTTCCTCAATCATGGTTTTGGCACGCATGATAATCGAACCGCGGCCAGTTTCATAAGCCCGGCGGATGCCGCTGTAGCCCAAAATTTCACCCGCTGTAGGGAAGTCAGGCCCTTTGATGATCTTCATCAGATCCTGCAGGGTAATATCGGGGTTGTCGATCATGGCAACAACGCCATCGATGACTTCTACCAGGTTATGCGGTGGAATATTGGTCGCCATCCCAACGGCAATACCTGCAGAGCCGTTCACCATCAGGTTGGGAAAACGGGATGGAAGTACGACAGGCTCTTCTTTCCGCCCGTCGTAGTTGGGAGTGAAATTGACTGTTTCTTTATCGATATCTCGCAGCAATTCAAGCGCCAGCTTGGACATGCGGGATTCGGTATAACGCATGGCAGCCGCAGGGTCCCCGTCCACAGAACCGAAGTTGCCCTGTCCCTCAACCAAGAGGTAGCGCATGTTGAAATCCTGAGCCATCCGGACCATTGTTTCATAGATGGCGCTGTCACCGTGAGGATGGTAGTTGGCCATTACTTCACCGACGACGTTTGCCGACTTTCGGAACGCTTTGTCCGGAGTCAATCCCATGTCGTGCATGGCATACAAAATACGCCGGTGAACCGGCTTCAGCCCGTCGCGAACATCTGGCAACGCACGGCTCACAATTACACTCATCGCGTAGCTAATGAACGATTCTTTCATCTCATGACTAATGTCAACTTTAGGAAACCGAGCTGTTTCTTCAGCCATAAAGAGTAAACCTCCAACTGGTTATCGCAATACGTCATTATACCATATTCGGACGGTCCTCGTCCAAAGTCTCGCAAAAAGCGCAACCAGGCTGTTTCTCAAGATGGATGAATGTCGGCTTTCTCCTTGCTCTCCACCCGTCGCCATACATACACAGAGTAGATCACCAAGAAGAGAATCACGAACAATGTGGAGAAGCGATACATGTGGGCAAAGCCCGTTGTTTTCGCCACCGCGCCCAGCACCATCGCCCCCATCCCGATGCCGAGATCAAAGGCGGAAAAGAAAGTCCCGTTCGCTGCACCGCGCCTGCCCGGCTCCACTCTGTTGATCGTCCATGCCTGCAGCGAAGGCTGAACAGCACCGAAACCGGCACCGAACAAAACGGCTGCAAGCGCCAGCCCGACAGCCGATGTGCTGAAGGAAAGAACTGCAAGTCCGATGCCCGCGATCAATGCACCAGGAATCAGCACCCAGACGTGTCCCTTTTGGTCAAACAGCTTCCCGGCAAAGGGGCGAACCAGCATCAGGGAAACGGCATTAAACAGGAAAAACAGCCCCACATTGGCGATGTGGACCTCTTGGCCAAACAAGGTGATGAAGCTGACGATACCGCCGTAGGTAACGCCAAACAGCAGGGCTAGCAGAGAGGGGAACAGGGCCTTTTTCTCTACCAATCCGCTCACCGCAGAATGGGCAGGTGCGGAAGCCGCCGGTTTTTCAGCTTTGATAGGCTCACTGACCTTCACAAACTTGGACATCAGCAGGGCAGCCACCGTAAGCAGCGCGGAGATGGCAAACAACCATCCGTATCCGCTGGATTCAACCAGCCACAGTCCAAACATCGGTCCCAGAGCCATGGCGAGATTGCCGAACATCCCGAAGTACCCCATCCCTTCTCCCCGCCGCTGGGCCGGAATCAGGTCGGATGCGATCGTTCCATAGGTCGTCGTAGCAATGCCCCAGCCGATGCCGTGGATAAATCTGACCACGAGGACAAGTGCTACTGTCGTCATCCAGTAATAGCCGGAGACGGACAGGAAAAAAATCGCCAGTCCCACTACGAGTATGGGCATTCTTCCGATGGAATCGAGCGCTTTTCCAGCGAAGGGGCGGATCAGAAGCGCCGAAATGGTAAAAATGCTGATCACCAATCCGACGTCCACCTGGTCACCGCCGCGCTCCGTAACAAAAAGCGGAAGGGTGGGAATCAGCATTTGAAAGGCGATAAACAACAAAAAGTTGGATAGCGCCAGGAGTATAAAGTTTCTCGTCCAAAGGGACTCTGTTTCTGTCATGACTTTCTCCCCTTCCTGCATTGCCGAAACAAACGTAACAAGCAAACTTCCTATACATTATGCTTTTAAAAGTTTTTTAATGTCAACATGCAAACTTTACTCACGGTCCAGCTCCCGCAATTGTTTCAAAGTTTCCCGGTAAGCCCTCTCCATTTCCTCCTTCTCGGCTTGTTCCAGCTTTGGCGACGACAGACGGCCGATCAAATCGGTCAGTCTCGTTTCCAACACCATCCGCTCTTCCTCCCGCCCTCGTTTTGGCTTGTTTTTCCGTTCCAGATATTCTTGATAGGTTCCGGAAAAAAGTGTGAGCTTTTCTTCGTCAAGACAGAGAACAGCATCGGCTAGCCGTTGGATGAATTTGCGGTCGTGGGAGGCGAACAGGATCGTTCCGGGAAACTCCAGCAGGATCCGCTCCAGCTCTTCCTGCGTAGGAATATCGAGAAAGTTGGTTGGCTCATCCAGCAGCAAAACATTGTAGTCGCCGAGGAAAACCTTCGCCAGTGCGGTCTTGACTCGTTCACCACCACTTAAAACCGATACCGTTTTGTGAATTTCATCGTTTGTAAACAACATCCGGGCCAGTGCCGTGCGAATCGTTGTGTCCGAGTGGCGACTGCTTTCCCTGACGTTATTCCAAATGCTCTTGTTCTCATCAAGAATGGATAGGCTCTGGCTGAAGTACCCGACTCTGCTGCTCGGAGATACAGATATTCCGTCCGCCTGGCTGTATATCATGGAGAGGAGCGTCGATTTTCCGCAGCCGTTTCCCCCAATGATGGCTACCTTTTGGCCGGGGCGGACGGAGAAGGAAAGCTGTTCAAACAGCGTTTTCCCTTCTACACGCCTGGTAACCTTCCCGACCTGGATGACCGTTCGTCCATGCTGTTCTCCGTAGTGATTTACATCAAATCTGACGCTTGGCAGCTCCTTCGGCTTTTCCTTTTTTTCCAGCCTGGCCAGACGGCTCTCCATGGCGAGAGCGGCTTTCTCCACCTTTTCCCGTTTGCCATTTGCTTTTCTTTTGTGCAGGCGGGCCTCAGAGTTTCCCATTCGCTTCGGAGCCTTTCTGATCTCGCTGGCCCGTTGCTTTGTCTCCGTAAACGCTTGAGTCAGCCGCTCCTTTTCTTTGCGGTATTCCTCGTACTCAAACCACTCCCGTTCGCGCTTTTTTTCCTTCTGCTCGCGATAGTCGGAGTAATTCCCCTTGTACTCGCTTATCTTGCCGTCTTCCACTTCCCAAATGCGGGTGCATATCGTGTCAAGCAATTCGCGGTCGTGCGAAATCAGGATTACGGCTCCATCGTAAGCGAGCAAGGACTCCTCAAACTGGCGAATCCCGGTCATGTCGAGATGGCTCGTCGGTTCATCCGCAAAAAGAAGCGGAGCTTGCTGTTCCAATGCAGCGGCAATTTTTAGCCGAACCGTCTCGCCCCCGCTCATTTGCGAATGAATATGAGAGATGCCCCACATGCGTCTGGCGTGCCCGGTTGTTTCCGCCGCTTCTTCCCCCTGATCGATCTGCTGAATCAAGGCGGTCGAGCCGTACCAGTTGACTTGGCCTGCATCCGGCTGCGTAAGCCCTGCAAGCACATGCATCAACGTGCTTTTTCCGACGCCGTTTTGACCGACGATGCCGATCCTGTCTCCGTAGAATACCTCCAGTTTTTTTGCTTCAAAAATCACTCTGTCGCCAAAGCTTTTTTCAATCTGACGCGCTTCCAGCAGTAGCATAAAAAAATTCCTCCTTTGCTGCCTTTGGATTGGTTCCTGCCTGGTTGGAAAGCAAGACTTTCTTCCGAACCAGGCAAACAAAAAAGAGACGCCGAAACATACCGACGTCTCCTCTGGGAAAAACGAACGCCGCCGCTTGCGCTCGCCTCTTTCATGCAGCTATAAAAAAGAGCGCTCGCAATACGGCGCTCCGTTTTTTCCAATACAAACGCTCCCGTCATGCCGGAAGCCCGCTCCAGATGACTGGAAATAGAAAAAAGGCACCGGCATATCGGTACCTTTCGTATCGCGTTTGTCTGCCGCGTTGCAAGCATGGCAAAAAGCAAGGTTATAGAGCACCCGATATGTTTTCGTTACTATGCAGTTGAGCTGTATTCGTAACGAAAACTACTTTCAATGGACTGCCCTCCGGTTCTGACCACAGTAATGAATACCTTACTTTATCAGTATAGCTTACATCTTTCCCCAAAACAAGAAAAGACAAGCATCTATTGCTTATTTTTTGCAAAAGCAGGGACGCTCCCGTAGGTGAAGAGCCGCCACAGCCATTCCATCGGCCCCATCGCAAACCGGGCCATCCGCCAGCAGCTTTCGGCCGGTTGCACGAATATGCTCGATGTAGATGGCGATGCAATTCAACATGGTTTGTACGTATCCGACTTTGGACTGAAGAGCAAACAGATTGGCAATGGCCACAATGAGCGCCGTTCCTTACGCCTCATGCGAGCAGTTATCACAGCTTGACGATTCCTTCGAGACTGCTGTTTTGAATCGTAGATTTGGCGTCTACCACTAATCGGATGGCTATGAGAACCATATGAATAACCCGTTTCATAAAATGTTCTCCCCTTTCTTGCTGTCGTTTCTGACTTCATTGTAAGGGGAACGGGAAAGGGCCGCTATCGAATTGTCTTTCAGATTGCTTACATTGTCGTAAGGCAGAAAAACGGTGTAGGATCATGACATTTTTGCTGTCAAAGAGGAAATACACTGCTCAATCTAAAGAAAACAGCTTCTCTTGGCCAAACAATTTTCCTGCAAAGAACACAACAAATAAATATTGAAATAACCATATGATTATATTAGTATCTGAATCAGAAGAGGTATTGGAGGAGAATGATGGACACGAAACAGGTAGTAGCCATGTTAAAGGCTTTAGCAGACCCTACAAGGCTAAAAATTATTGCCTTATTGCAAACTCGCAGCTGCTGCGTATGTGAGCTTGTACCGATCTTTGGCATATCCCAACCAGCGATTTCCAAGCACATGAGCCGCCTGAAAAGTGTGGACCTTGTCATCGAGTCAAGAAAAGGCCAATGGGTATTTTACACTCTCAATAAAGCACGCTTGGAACAAGTAGCGCATGCACTCGGTAACCTGCCTGATTACTCCGAAGAATTTTCAAAGTTGGAGCAGCAGGGGTTATTGGTTACCTGTGAATAGGAAGGACTGAATTAAATCATGTTCGCTATCTGGAGTGCCTTTCTGATTTTTGCTTTGACATTAATTTTTGTAATTTGGCAGCCAAAGGGGCTTAACATTGGCTGGTCTGCTGCCGGAGGAGCCCTCCTGGCCTTGCTGTGCGGCGTTGTCAGCTTTGCGGATGTTGTCGCCGTCACCGGTATCGTGTGGAATGCCACATTGGCCTTTGTAGCCATTATTTTCATATCGCTGCTCCTGGATGAAATCGGCTTCTTTGAGTGGTCCGCTCTGCATATGGCCCGTCTGGCAAAAGGGAACGGGCGACTCATGTTCATCTATGTCGTGTTGCTCGGAGCCGCAGTAGCCGCTTTCTTTGCCAATGACGGAGCTGCTCTCATTTTGACCCCCATTGTTCTGGCGCAAGTCAGAGCATTGAAGTTTCCTGACAAGATGGTCCTGCCCTTTGTCATGGCTAGCGGTTTTATCGCAGATACGACATCTCTGCCGCTGATCGTCAGCAACCTGGTTAACATTGTATCTGCCGACTACTTTGACATCGGTTTTGTCGAATACGCTTCCCGTATGATCATTCCGAATTTCTTTGCCCTTGGAGCCAGCTTGCTTGTCTTGTATTGGTATTTCAAAAAAGATATTCCCCGACAATACGATTCGTCACAACTGAAAAAGCCGCATGAAGCCATAAGAGACAAACGGCTGTTCCGGCTATCCTGGGTGATTTTAACGCTTTTGCTCGTTGGTTACTTGATGAACGAGCTTCTGGCTGTTCCCGTATCGATTACAGCAGGACTTGCAGCCGTGATCTTTCTCCTGATCTCACGAAGAAGTAAAGTCATCGCCACCAAACGAATCATAAAAGAGGCTCCCTGGTCGATTGTCATTTTCTCAATCGGGATGTATGTCGTCGTGTATGGGTTGCGTAATGCGGGATTGACTGACATGCTCAGCGATGTCATCCAGAAAATCTCTGATCAAGGGCTCCTGGCTGCCACAATCGGCATGGGCTTTTTATCTGCCTTCCTGTCTTCGATCATGAACAACATGCCTACTGTCATGATCGATGCTCTCGCTATTCAGGGGACGCAAACATCCGGGATAATTCGGGAAGCACTGGTGTACGCAAACGTAATTGGTTCCGACCTCGGTCCAAAGATTACGCCGATCGGTTCGCTCGCCACTTTGCTCTGGCTCCACGTGCTTTCCCGGAAAGGAGTTGCGATCAGTTGGGGGCAGTATTTCAAAACCGGGATTGTCTTGACGATTCCCACATTGTTCATCACACTGCTGGGCTTGTATCTATGGCTGCAGATCATTTCGTAATGAAAACCAACTTTTCATCCATGAAAGGAATGGCGATGTCATGCAGAAAAAACCGTTGATTTACTTCCTTTGCACGGGAAATTCTTGCCGCAGCCAAATGGCTGAAGGCTTTATGAGATCACTTGGCGGAGACCGTTATGAGGTAAAAAGCGCAGGTCTGGAAGCCCATGGACTAAACCCGCTTGCGGTACGTGTAATGAAAGAAGACAATGTAGATATTCGTTCGCATACGTCCGATGTGATTGATCCCGATACGCTTGCCCGCGCCGACTACGTGATTACGCTTTGCGGCCATGCCGATGAGCATTGCCCGGCGGTTCCCGGCAATAGCGCAGTAAAATGGCATTGGGGCTTTGATGATCCGGCTAAAGCCAGCGGCACGGAAGAAGATATAATCAATCGTTTCCGCGTTGTACGTGATTCTATTAAAAGTCGGATTGAACAGTTTTTGAAGGAAGGCAAATAACGAAAGCATAACAAAAAGCTTGCCCCCGAGAGGACAAGCTTTTCTTAATTCTCTTCCAGACAGTTTTGAGAGAAAGTATTCCTAAATATCCAAATCCCGCACATTCGCCGCATACTGTTCAATAAATTCGCGACGCGGCTCTACTTCGTCGCCCATCAGCGTCTGGAACACCAGATCGGCCTCCATCGCATCATCCAGGTCTACCTGCAGCAGGGTGCGAACTGCAGGGTCCATGGTTGTTTCCCACAGTTGCTCTGCGTTCATCTCACCCAATCCTTTGTAGCGCTGAATGTTTGGCTTAGGCGTAGTTTTCAGCGAAGCGAGGATTTCATCACGCTGTTGATCTGTATAGGCATAGTGAATTTGTTTACCCTGCTTGATGCTGTAGAGCGGCGGCTGAGCGATGTAAATATAGCCGGACTCGATCAATTGCCGCATGTAACGGTAGAAGAACGTCAAGAGCAGTGTCCGAATATGGGAACCGTCGACGTCGGCATCCGTCATGATGACCACTTTGTGATAGCGCGCTTTGGAAATGTCAAAGTCTTCACCTACACCCGTTCCGAGCGCAGTGATGATCGTCCGGATCTCATTGTTTCCGAGAATTTTGTCCAGACGGGCTTTCTCTACGTTCAAAACCTTACCGCGCAGCGGCAGAATGGCCTGAAAATGACGGTCCCGCCCCATTTTGGCAGAGCCGCCCGCGGAGTCACCCTCAACGATAAACAGCTCGGACTCGGAAGCATCCTTGGACGAACAGTCGGCCAATTTACCCGGCAATGCGCTCACTTCCAGCGCGCTCTTGCGCCGGGTCAGCTCGCGTGCTTTCCGTGCTGCTTCACGCGCACGCGCAGCCATCAGAGCCTTTTCCACGACCTTCTTGGCGACGCCTGGGTTCTCCTCCATGAAGGTGCTGAACCGATCGCCAAAGACCGACTCGGTAATACTGCGGGCCTCTGAGTTGCCCAGCTTCGTCTTCGTCTGACCCTCGAACTGCGGCTCGGGAATTTTCACCGAAATAATCGCGGTAATCCCCTCGCGCACGTCGTCGCCAGACAGGTTCGGATCTTTTTCCTTCAGGAAGTTGAACTTCCGGCTGTAATCATTGATCACGCGGGTGAGCGCAGTCTTGAAGCCGGATTCATGGGTTCCGCCCTCATGCGTATTGATATTGTTGGCAAAGGAGTAGATGTTGCTGACATAGCTGTCGTTGTACTGCAGGGCGACCTCTACCACCAGGCCATCCTTCTCTCCCTCGCAGTAAATCACTTCCTCGTGCAGAGGTTCCCGGTTTTTATTCAGGTACTCCACAAACTGGATAATGCCGCCCTCATAGTGGAACGTTTCTTCTTTTTCCCGCTCCGGACGCAGGTCCTTCAGCGTAATTTTCAGTCCTTTGTTCAGGAAGGCGAGCTCGCGAATCCGCTTTTGCAGCACTTCGTACTCGTATTCGGTCGTTTCGGTAAAAATCGTCGGGTCGGCCTTGAAGGTCACCTTTGTCCCGGTCTCTTCGGTCTCTCCGACCACGGCCAGATCGGCCTCGGGAACCCCTACATTGAACCGCATGAAATGAATTTTGCCGTTCTGCTTTACCTCTACTTCCATCCACTCGGAAAGAGCGTTCACGACGGAGCTGCCGACACCGTGCAGACCGCCGGATACTTTGTACCCGCCGCCGCCGAACTTACCGCCGGCGTGAAGAACCGTCAAAACCGTCTCTACCGTTGATTTCCCCGTCTTCTCATGAATGCCCGTAGGAATCCCGCGGCCGTTATCCGTTACAGAGACGGAATTATCAGGATGGATCTCGACGAGAATGCTGTCGCAATACCCGGCAAGCGCCTCGTCAATGGCGTTGTCCACAATCTCCCATACGAGGTGGTGCAGCCCGCGGCTGCTGGTAGAGCCGATATACATCCCCGGACGCTTCCGAACAGCTTCCAAGCCTTCCAAAACCTGAATCTGACTGGCATCATAGTTTGTATTATCTTTCGTCGTCACTTGATCCACTACTAGTCAACTCCTCCACTTCAGCTTGTACAAAGGAAACCTGATCCAAGCTGTCCACGAACTGAGCGCGTCGCTTCAGCGTCAGGGAAGAAATAGGCGAACAATAAATGGCATCTGTGGTGATGACGTATGACTTCGTCTCTTCTTGGTCTGAGTCAACGACCATCTTCTTTTTCTCTTGCAAAAACGCCTTGTTGTTCTTAGACGATTTTACAGTCTGATGATCCAAGATTGAGATGACATCCTTGGTGCTCACAACAGTATCTCCACCAATGTGTATAAACATGCCTGTTCCCTCTACCTTTCCCCGGAGATTTCCCCTTCCCGCACATAAAAACGAGAGGCTTGCTGGAGAACCTGATGTTTTAAGCCTTCCACACCTGTGGTGCTTACAAACGTCTGAACCCGATCTTGAATGGTTTCCAACAGCAAGGTTTGCCGATGTTCATCCAATTCGGAGAGCACATCGTCCAGCAAGAGGACCGGATACTCTCCCACTTCTTCCTTGATCAATTCGATTTCGGCCAATTTAATAGACAGCGCACTCGTACGCTGCTGTCCTTGGGAGCCGTATGTTTGCACATCCATGTCGTTTACTTTCAAGGTAAAATCGTCCCGGTGCGGGCCAATCATCGTGCTTCCCCGCGCCAGTTCCCGGTCAAAGACCTCTTCATAAGCTGCCAATAGCATATCCACCGCCTGTTCTGGAGTTTGCTCCTCCGTGACTGGCGAAGAATTTACGTAGTGCAGCGAGAGGATCTCTCTTTTGCCGGTAATGCCGCTGTGAATGTCTTTGGCCCACGCTTCCAGCTTGCGGAGAAACTCAAAACGCTTCCGCAACAATTTTACCGCTAATTCGGCCAATTGAATATTCCAAATCCCCAGCATCTCCTTGGACCGGCTTTTTTTCATCGCCATGTCCTTCAACAGTTGATTGCGCTGGGCCAATACTTTGTTGTAATTGCTCAAATAATACAGATACGTCGGAGACACCTGGCCGATTTCCATATCGATAAATCGGCGTCGCTGGGCAGGCGCTCCCTTGACGATCGCCAAATCCTCGGGAGCAAACATGACCACATTCAGGGCTCCAACGTATGCACTCAGCTTTTGCTGCTCCATCCCATTAATTTTGGCCCTCTTTCCCTTTCCCGTCAACTGCAGTTCCAAGCGAACCGATCCGTAGCGACGCTCGACATCACTACGGATCGATGCAAAATCGGCTCCCCAGCCAATCAGTTCCTTGTCTCTGGGGGTGCGGTGCGACTTGGCCAGAGCCAGTACGTAGATAGACTCCAGTACATTGGTCTTGCCCTGCGCATTGTTGCCGATAAACAGCTGGATGGGACTGTCAAAGGAAAGAGAGAGCTGCCCGTAATTGCGAAAATGGGTAAGCGAAAGGTTCTTGATAAACAAGAATAGCGCTCTCCTCTCAGCGGCGAGTCACTTTGTAGCGGCCGTGTCCCTCGACGTCAATTTCGTCTCCGGGATAGAGCTTTCGGCCGCGACGATTTTCTTCTTCGCCGTTTACCTGAATGGGAACCTCTGCTAGAAACGCTTTCGCCATTCCTCCGGTATCAATGAGATCGGCCAGCTTGAGAAACTGGCCAAGAGCAATGTATTCAGTCTGAATGGAAACCTCACGCATGGATAGGCCTCCTTTCTGTTTGGCTGCTAGTAGGTTCGAACCGGCAGGATGAGGTGCAGCGTCCATTCGTGATCTGTCGGGCGAAGGACAAACGGGCTCATCGGACCGGTAAAGCATGCTTTGATCTCGCTGCTGTCGATAGAACGAAGCGCATCGATCATGTACTTGGCATTGAACGATATTTTCAGCTCTTCGCCATCCATCGCTTTTGGCATGACGATCTCCGTCACCTTGCCGATTTCCGGAGCGTTGGACGTAATTTCCACGCTGCCGTCAGGAAGTGTAACGAGGCGAACCACGTTGGACTTGCCTTCCCGGCTGAGCAAGGAAGCGCGTTCAATCGACTGCAGGAATTCTTTTGTGCTCACGGTAACTTCCGTCTTGCTGCTTTGCGGAATGATGCGGGCCGTATCCGGATAGGTCCCTTCCAGCAGACGGGAGTAAAACAGGATATGCTTTGATTTTACCAGTATCTGGTTGTCCGACACAACGATATCCACAGGATTCTGGTCCTCATCCAATATCTTTACCAATTCGTTGCAGCTTTTTCCCGGAACGACCACATTGGTAAAGGAAAGCTCCTCTGGACATTCTACCATAGCTGTGCGGCTGGCGAGTCGGTGGCTGTCCGTTGCCACAAATTTCAGCTGTCCTCCATCCAAAGACCACATCAGGCCAGTGAGGATCGGACGCATTTCCGATGTAGACACGGCAAAAACCGTTTGCCGGATCATCGATTTCAACAAATCGCCGGGAACGCTGAATACTTTATCTTCTTCCAGTTGCGGCAATTGCGGAAACTCGTTTGCATCCATGCCGTTAATCGTAAATTCAGCTTGTCCGGAACGAATCTGGGTCACGAGTCTATCATCTACCTGGATCTGAATCTCGCTGTTTGGCAGCTTGCGGACAATTTCACTAAAAATACGAGCTGTCAGAACAATGCTGCCTGGCTGATGAACGGTGACTCCCCACTCATCTGCTTCTTCGGTCGGAATCAAAACCTCGATGGATACATCAGAGTCGCTGGCAGTCAGCGTCAGTCCCTCCTGATCCGCTTTCATTTTGATCCCTGTCAAGATCGGAATAGTCGTTCTGCTGGAAACCGCCTTGCTGACGTGCGAAACGGCATTGGACAGTTTGTCGCGTTGAACGGTAATGTGCATCAACGTGAACCTCCCTTGTTCGTTCCATCTGTGTAATAAGCCTCAGGCATATTTGCCGGCGCCTATTCATATATCTATTAGGATAAATCTTTTAACAGAAGTAGTAATAGGGCTTGTGGATTTGTGGATATCTATGAATAGCGACGTAAAAGATAGCCTATACACATGTGGGTAAGTTGTGTATAGGCTTTTCGTGTTATTCACAGGTTAATGGTTTGCTTTCAATTTTTCAATCAAAGACTGAATCGTTACTTGCATCTGCGGATCGGTCGCCAGTGCCCGCGAGATTTTCTCATGGGCGTGGATGACGGTCGTATGGTCGCGGCCGCCAAATTCGTCGCCGATCTTCGGCAAGGAAGCGTCCGTCAGCTCGCGGGACAAATACATCGCGATCTGCCGCGGAAATGCCACAGACTTGGTGCGTTTTTTGGCCTTGAAATCTTCCAGCTTGAGATTGAACTCTTCCCCGACGGCACGTTGAATGTCGATGATGGTGATGACTCGCGGACGGGAAGACGGAATGATGTCTTTGAGCGCTTCCGCCGCCAATTGTGTATCGATATCGCGATTGATCAGGGACGAATAGGCGACTACGCGGATGAGTGCACCTTCCAATTCGCGAATGTTGCTGTCGATTTGATTGGCGATGTAAATCATCACTTCATTGGGAATGTCGAGGTTTTCGGCCTTTGCCTTCTTTCTGAGAATGGCAATCCTCGTCTCCAGATCAGGCGGCTGGATATCGGTAATCAAGCCCCACTCGAACCGGGAGCGGAGGCGATCCTCCAGAGTCGGAATCTCCTTGGGGGGACGGTCGGAGGAAATGACGATTTGCTTGCTTTCCTCGTGCAGCGCATTGAAGGTATGGAAGAACTCCTCCTGCGTCTGTTCCTTGCCCGCCAAAAATTGAATATCGTCGATCAAAAGCACGTCTACACTTCGATATTTATTGCGAAACTCTACCGTTTTGTTGTCCCGGATCGAGTTGATAAATTCGTTGGTAAACTTTTCAGACGACAAATAAACGACTTTCGCAGAGGGATTATGCTGAATCACATAATGGCCGATCGCATGCATCAAGTGGGTCTTGCCGAGTCCAACTCCTCCGTAAATAAACAATGGATTGTACGCTTTCGCAGGCGCTTCCGCCACAGCAAGAGAAGCCGCATGTGCAAAGCGGTTTCCTGAACCGATCACGAATGTGTCAAAGGTGTATTTCGGGTTCAGTATGCTCGGGGGCTGGTCGTCACCATTGCTGGGAGGTGCAGATACCTTTACGCGGGGAGCCGGCTGTTCATCGGCGAAAGCGGCATCGGGATTTTGCATGGCTACGAATTTTACCTTCATATTGACGCCTGTTACCTCATAGAGTGTATCAGTGATCAATTGAGAGTAACGGGTTTCCAGCCAATCGCGGGCAAAGTCGTTGGGTGCGACGACAATCAGCGCATCCTCTTCCAATGTGGTCGCCTTGGTCGCCTTCAGCCAGGTATCGAAGCTTGGTTTACTGAGCGATTTTTCTATCTTGGCAAGTACTTTGCGCCAAAGCTCGCTAATCGCTGCATCCAACCAGAATCCCTCCTTTCGGGAACATATAGAGAAATGATAATAAGAGCCAACGATCAAAAGAAAACGTGTATGAAATCAGCTGTTAATGAAAGAATCGACTGTGGATAAAAAAAGTCGAAAAAAAGGGATTCCGCTCGGATAAGCGAAAAAAAGTAGACGTTATCCGCACCTTTGTGAATAAAATGATTCACAGATGAGGAAATCTGTCCACAAACTTATCCACATGCTGTGGAAAAGTAAAATGTTCGGCTGAAGTTATTCACGTTCCAAAACAAAAACATAATAACAGATAAAAGGCATGACAGCAATGGTTTTTTCATACTTATCCACAAACACAACTGATTGTATACTACACATATTCACACCCCAATATTTTGTGTACAAGCTGTAGATAATCTTGTCGAAAGATGGAAATGTGGATAATAGGATATCCACAGTCTTGGGAAATATCTCTTTGGGGATATTTACCGAGATCCCTGATTTCCAGCCTTTCTTGACTTTTTAGGCGAATCTCCTTATAATGCGTAGGTAATGGTTTTTGAGGACGGAGGTGTATAGAAATGAAACCATCGTTTAACCCAAATAATCGCAAACGTAAAAAGGACCACGGGTTCCGCAAGCGTATGAGCACGAAAAACGGCCGTAAAGTCTTGGCTGCCCGCCGTCGTAAAGGTAGAAAGGTACTTTCCGCATAGGCCACAACTTCGGTGGCCTTTTTTGCTGCATATCGGTCGGGAAAATCTCCTTGTGCGCAGGCTCCCTGGGGGGAGAGACATGTGCTTCTTTATCATTCAGATTTGTGAAACTTTCAGGCGTTGGAATCGTTTTATAGATCGATGCCCGGATTGTTTCGCAGAAAAAGAGGGTTTGATGAGGAGGCTAGCATGGAGCGCCAAGGGGATTTCACCGACTTTTTTCTTACATTGGCTGATGTATATCTGAAGCAAAACCCGTTTCCGGGAATGATCTGTGCGTATGCAGGGGCGTACCGGTACGTGTACGAAGCCCGTTGCGTTTATGATCCAGATGGCCGCTACCGGGCGTGGAAAGAAGAAGCGATTCGTTTCTTGGAGTCGGAGGAAGGAAAAAGCAAAATGCTGGTTCAAGCCCGCACGGTCGTGGACGAGAGGAAGCGATGGGCGGAGGAAGCGCTGCTTGGCGGACTTGCCAAGACAGCATGGCTGGCCGGTGTTTCGGCATGGCTGGATGCAGTCATCATGTACGCCTGGTTCGAGAAGCGTACGCTTGCAACGGGGAAGCTCGTCCCGGCGATGAGGGAGCTGGCGGCCTACGGTGAATTCGTTTCACTGTTTCCGGCCATGTACCGAGATGATCATGATCTGTGGGAGCGCTTTCATGCCGTCGCGGCTTATCGTCGCTACTTCAGGGAGGCAGGAGGGGACGAATTTGCTTGCTCCGAGCTGCAGGATCTGCTGATGGAGCGAAAACTCGAGCGCCTTGTCCGGCAACGAGACGAAGAAGCGGCCCGCTGGCTTTTGCTGACCGAAGCAGCCTGGCTGTATCTGTCCTGTTCCGAAGAGGAGAGCCTTGATGAGCATGTCGCCGCACTGCCGCTGCCTTTGCAAGAAAAGCTGGGGAAAATCGGGTTTTCCGAAGCAAATGCAGACATGATCCGGCACGTCGGCAGGTTGTCCGATCAGGTTGTCGAAGCTGTTTTCCAAAGAAGGAATTGAAGAATAGATGCCGTTTTTGGGAAAAAAGTGGTCGAAACAAGGATATACTGGTAGATGCTGCATACGTTTTCTACTATAATTATGATGTTAGGGGTTGTTTACCTTGCATCGTTCCCATCGGCTCAGAAAGAATGAGCAATTTCAGGAAGTGTTTCAAAAAGGAAACTCAGCAGCCAACAAGCAGTTTGTTCTCTATTCTGCCAAACAGGAGGGACAAGCCGCTTTTCGCGCCGGGATTTCTGTCAGTAAAAAAATAGGTAACGCGGTTATCCGCAATCGGGTCAAACGGTTGATTCGCGAGGCGCTCTCCCGTTTGGAAAGCAAGATCCCATCCGGACTTGACTTGATCATTATCGCCCGTCCTGGTGTGGAAGCGATGTCATTGGATGCCATCGAGCAATCTTTGGTCCATGTCATGAAGCGGGCCAAGGTAATCAGGCAGGTACCGGTACAAAACCACAAAAGAGGGTGAGGCGGTCATGGGGCGCGTATTCATATGGCTGATACGAGGATACCAGTTGTTCATCTCGCCGTATAAGCCGCCATCCTGCCGTTTCGCTCCTACGTGTTCCCATTATGCGATAGAGGCTATTCGCCGTTTTGGGGCATGGAAAGGAAGCTGGCTGGCCATTCGCCGCATACTGAAGTGCCATCCCTTTCATCCGGGTGGATTCGATCCTGTACCCGAACGCCGCAATCATTAGCAGTTTTGATGAAATATAACCGATAACCGTTACAGGGAAAAGGAGGACCATCCCTTGAGCAGACGCATCCTCAGCATATCCATGCTGGCCCTGCTGGTTTTGATCCTGTCGGGCTGTAATCCTCAAGCGGCAGCACCTATTGGGCCGGACGCAGAAGGAATTTGGGACAAGTATTTTGTCTACCCGCTGTCCTGGCTGATCCAAGAGAGTGCCATGCTGCTCGGAGGCAGCTACGGCTTGGGAATTTTGGTAGCGACCATCATCATCCGGCTGATCGTGCTTCCGCTGATGGTGAAACAGATCAAAAGTTCCAAGAAGATGCAGGAGCTGCAGCCTGAGCTGCAGAAAATCCGCGAAAAACACAAGAACGATCCGCAAAAGGCCCAACAGGAAACGATGCTTTTGTTCCAGAAAAATCAAGTGAATCCATTGGCCGGTTGTTTGCCGCTGCTCGTGCAAATGCCGATCCTCATTGCGTTCTATCACGCGATTATCCGGACAGAAGATATCAAGACACATACGTTCTTGTGGATGTCCTTGGGCGAGAAGGACCCGTATTACATCTTGCCGATCATCGCCGGGATTACCACGTATTTGCAGTCCAAAATGATGGGTTCGGTCACTCAAGGCAACCCGCAAATGCAAATGATGCTGGTAATCATGCCGCTGATGATTCTGGCGATCGCCGTCACCTTGCCGTCCGCTCTGTCTCTCTACTGGGTATACGGCAACCTGTTTACCATTGTGCAAACATATTTCTTGTATCGCGATACCAATAAAGCGCCCCGTCCGAAGGAGGGAACCTCCAAGTGAAAAAGGTGGTAGCTACGGCTAAAACGATTGACGATGCTGTGCAAAAGGCCTTGGAAGAGCTGAGTGTGCCTCGTGAAAAAGTTAGCGTTCGCATCCTGGAAGAACCGAGCCGCGGTTTGTTCGGTCTGATCGGTTCCCGCGATGCCAAAGTGGAAGTAGAAGTTCAATTCGATCCGGTTGATCAAGGGCTTGCTTTCCTTCAGGACGTACTTGCCAACATGAACGTGGACGCCAGAGTAGAAATGCGCCGTGGAGAAGAAGGCATGCTGTTTGACATTCAAGGTGCCAACCTGGGAATTATCATCGGCCGCAGGGGACAGACGCTGGATTCGCTGCAGTATCTCGTAAACGTCGTAGCAAACCGCCATGCGGACAAGCATGTACGAATCGTACTCGATGCCGAAAACTACAGGCAGCGCCGCAAAGAAACACTGGAGCAGCTTGCCGAGCGCGTAAGCAGAAAGGCGCTGGCGATGAAACGAAGCGTCCGTCTGGAGCCAATGTCTGCAGCCGAACGAAAAGTCATCCATTCGTTTTTGCAAAAGCGTACGGATGTGGTAACGTACAGCGAGGGTGAAGAGCCCAACCGCTATATTGTCATCGCACCGAAAGAAGCCTCGTCGTAGGCTTCTTTTTTTGCCCATTTGCTCATAAAACACCAGAGACCGGCGGAATGGAATGGACAGTCTACCGAGTAAAAGGCAATGGGAATAGGCGTCAACGCACAAAAGACATGGATCTATATCTGTCTCTATTCAGGGGACTATAGTCAGGAAGGGAGCACGCTTATCGTGCTTCCTTTTTCTTATCAACTGGTAGAGGTCAACCCGCCGGGTCGAGGCAACGAACAACAATGATAAAAGAATCGAATCATTGAAGAGCTAGTAAATGTGGATAACCAAAGTATAATGGGTTGGAGTCAAATAAATCGAACATACTGTGGATAACGCTAAAAACAGGGCAATCAGTCGAGCTTGTGGATAAATTCCGGGAAAAGTGCATCAGGATTGTTTCTTTTCTTGGAATTTTTCTAGGTGTTCTGTTATGCTAATAAGTTAGTGGCTGACTCGTTTGTTTGGAAAGCTAGAGGTGAACAACATGAATTTTGATACGATCGCAGCAGTTGCGACTCCGATGGGAGAAGGTGGGGTCGCGATTATCCGGGTCAGTGGACCGGAGGCGATTGAAGTTGTGGATAAAATTTATCGAGGGAAAAAAACGCTGTCCACTGTGGATAGCCATACGATAAACTACGGACATTTGCGAAATCCACAGACAGGGGATTTGGTGGAAGAGGTGCTGGTGTCGGTCATGCGGGCGCCGCGTACGTTTACACGAGAAGATGTGGTAGAGGTCAACTGTCATGGTGGAATTGTTTCTGTAGAGCGGGTGCTCGAGCTGATTCTGGAAAACGGTGCAAGGCTGGCCGAGCCGGGCGAGTTTACGAAGCGTGCGTTTTTGAACGGACGCGTCGATCTGTCTCAGGCGGAGGCGGTCATCGATTTGATCCGGGCAAAGACGGACAGGGCGATGAAGGTAGCGTTGAACCAGGTGGAAGGCAAGCTGTCCAGACTGATTCGGAGCCTGCGACAAAATCTGATCGAAGCAATGGCCCATATTGAAGTCACGCTGGACTATCCGGAGCATGATGTAGAGGATGTTACCCAGAAGCTGCTTCGAGACAAGTGCCTGGAGGTAAAAGCAGAGATCGGCCGCTTGCTGCAGACGGCAAGACAGGGGAAAATTTTGCGGGAAGGGCTCTCCACAGCGATTATTGGGCGTCCTAACGTAGGGAAATCATCGCTGTTGAACAGCCTCGTTCAAGAGGAAAAAGCGATTGTCACAGACGTGGCGGGAACTACGAGGGATGTCATCGAGGAATTCGTAAATGTCCGTGGCGTGCCGCTTCGCTTGATCGATACTGCCGGGATCAGGGAAACAGAGGACATCGTCGAGAAAATCGGCGTGGAAAAATCTCGTCAGCTTTTGCAAAAAGCCGACCTCGTCCTGCTTGTACTCAATTATAATGAACAATTGACAGAGGATGACTATCGGATTTTTGAAGCCGCCAAAGGCTTTGAAGTGATCCTGATCATCAATAAATTCGATTTGCCCCAGCGCATCGATCTGGAGGAGGTTAAGCGTCATTTCCCCAACCAGCCGTTAATCATGACGTCTGCCAAGGAGGAAACCGGCATTGACCTGTTGGAGAAGGCGATCGCCGATCTGTTCTTCTCCGGTCGCGTTCAGCAGGATGATCTGACCTATGTGAGCAACGCGAGACATATCCAGCTGCTGCGGCAAGCGGAGCAGGCCATTGATGATGCGGTAAACGGGATTGAAGACAGAATGCCTGTCGATATGGTCCAGATCGATATCAAGAAAGCCTGGGAATTGCTCGGTGAAGTGATCGGAGAGAGCGTAGGAGAGGATTTGATTGACCAGATTTTCTCTCAATTTTGTCTTGGCAAGTAAACAGCTTTAGAGAATTGACTCACCCAAGAGGAGGAGAATTCATGATCCCAACCTATGAAGCGGAATCGTATGACGTCATCGTCATTGGAGCAGGGCATGCCGGAAGCGAGGCGGCTCTGGCAACTGCGCGAATGGGGTGCAGCACGCTGCTGTTGACCATTAATCTCGATTCCGTTGCGTATATGCCCTGCAACCCGTCCGTCGGCGGTCCGGCGAAAGGACATGTAGTCCGGGAGATCGACGCCCTGGGCGGTGAGATGGGGAAAAATACAGACAAAACGCATATTCAAATGCGTTTGCTCAATACCGGTAAAGGACCGGCTGTACATGCTCTGCGAGCGCAAGCGGACAAAATTGCCTACCAGCACGAGATGAAAAAGACGATTGAAAACACGCCAAATCTGATTCTTCGCCAAGCGATGGTAGAAGAGCTGATCATTAATAACGGCGTCTGCGAAGGAGTTATTACCCAGACTGGGGCTCGTTACAAGGCAAAGGCTGTCGTTCTGACGACCGGGACTTATTTGCGCGGAAAAATCATTTTGGGTGATTTGCAGTACGAAAGCGGCCCGAATAACATGCGCCCCTCTGTCCGGCTCGCTTACCACTTGAAAGAGCTCGGCTTTGACATGGTGCGATTCAAGACGGGAACGCCGCCCCGCGTCCACAAGAGCAGCGTTGACTTTTCCAAAATGGAAATTCAGCCCGGGGACGATGTTCCGCGTGCGTTTTCCTATGAAACAACCGAGTTCATCATGGACCAGCTCCCTTGCTGGCTGACGTATACGAACGAAGAAACGCACCACCTGATTAACGACAACCTGCACCGCGCGCCGATGTATTCCGGCACGATTGAAGGGACAGGGCCGCGTTACTGTCCGTCCATTGAAGACAAGATCGTTCGCTTCAACGACAAGCCGCGCCATCAGATCTTCCTGGAACCGGAAGGCCGCAATACGGAAGAGATGTACGTTCAGGGCTTGTCTACCAGCTTGCCGGAGGAAGTGCAGGTTCAAATGCTGCGCTCTTTGTCTGGGATGGAGAACGTCCGCATGATGCGTCCGGGATATGCCATCGAGTACGATGCGATCATTCCGACACAGCTTTGGCCGACTTTGGAGACAAAGAAAATTGAAGGATTGTTTACAGCAGGCCAGATCAACGGCACCTCGGGGTATGAAGAGGCTGCCGCACAAGGCTTGATGGCGGGGATCAACGCTGCCCGCAAGATCCAGGGCAAGACTCCTGTCATCCTCGGCCGCGAGCAAGCGTATATCGGCGTTCTGATTGACGATCTGGTCACAAAAGGCACCAGTGAGCCTTATCGTCTGCTCACTTCCCGGGCGGAATACCGTCTGCTGTTGCGTCACGACAACGCAGATTTGCGTCTGACCGATATTGGCCATGAGATCGGCTTGATCAGCGAAGAGCGGTACCAGAAGTTCTGTGCAAAACGCGAGCTGATCGAAAAGGAGAAGGAGCGGATCACCAATACCCGTGTTCGCCCAGACATGGCGGAAGTGCAGGAAGTCCTGCGTCAGGCAGGTTCTCCGGAACTGACAGAGGTAATCGAGCTGGCGCAGCTTTTGCGTCGTCCAGAGATCACGTATCAGCATATCGCCCAAATGGCGCCGTCGCCGGAGCCTCTGCCGGAGGATGTGACAGAACAAGTTGAAATCCAGATCAAGTACGACGGCTATATCCGCAAGTCATTGCAGCAAGTCGAGCGGATGAAGAAGATGGAGGAGCGGCGCATACCGGAATCGCTCGACTATCACCAGATTTCCGGCATGTCCAAGGAATCTCGCGAAAACCTGAGCAAAATCCGACCGCTCAACATCGGCCAGGCTTCTCGTATCTCGGGCGTAAACCCGGCAGACATTTCTGTTCTGATGGTCTATCTGGAGCAATACAATCGTGCAGGGACGGCAGCGGAGTAAGCCGCAGGCTGGGTCTGATTTGGCCAGATTGGGCCTCATTTGGTCAATTTGGACCAGCTTGGATCAGATTGGATCCGTTTTGTTCAGTTTGAACCAGGCTGGACCAACTTGGAACAGCTTGAACCAGTCTGAACCAGTCTGAACCAGTCTGAACCAGTCAAAACGTGCTTAGCCGTATAAACCTGCGAGTAAGCCAGTGGGTAAGGGAGTATAGCGTATGAACAAGGAGCAATTTGCCGAAGCTTTGTCTGCCAGGGGAATCGAGCTTTCTGAACGCCAACGGGAGCAATTTGATGGGTACTACCGTTTGTTGGTGGAATGGAATGAGAAGATGAACCTGACGGCGATCACCGAAGAAGAACAGGTGTACAACAAGCATTTTTACGATTCGATCACACCGGCTTTCTACTTTCCCTTTGATCAGGTAGAAAAGGTGGCAGATATCGGGGGAGGAGCGGGCTTTCCCAGCATTCCGCTGAAGATTGTCTTTCCCCACCTGCATATGACCATCATTGACTCCCTGAACAAGCGGATGAACTTTTTGCAGCATGTAGCGGACGAACTGGGATTGGAAAACCTCTACCCCGTACACGGAAGGGCCGAGGATCGGGGACAGGAGCCCCAGTACCGGCAGGCGTTCGACCTGGTCGTTGCCCGTGCGGTCGCCAGGTTAAACGTATTGTCCGAATACTGCCTTCCTTTTGCCCGTGTCGGAGGGCACTTCATCGCTTTGAAAGGAGCGGACATTTCCCCAGAGCTAAATGAAGCCAAAAAAGCGATCAAAACGCTCGGAGGCAAGACCAAGCAGGTAGAGACATTCCAGCTTATGGAGGATGCGGGAGAGCGGAACATTGTCATCATGGAAAAGGTAGAGAATACGCCAAAGGGATATCCGCGCAAAGCCGGAACCCCGGCAAAAAAACCTCTGATTTGATTGGTGACAGGGATACGCCATCTTGTAAGGGCTGATCCCGTTATATATGTACGTTCAAGGGCTGTGGCATTTTTGCCGCAGCTCTTTTTTGTATGGAGCGTGCCCAGCAAGCCGTTAATTGCTAGTTGGTGAAAGTCCAACCGAGGCAGGAGCCAAGTCACCTCGTAGCTGACAGGCAACTGGTGGAGAAATCCTAAGGTTGAAGCCCTGTGACAAAGTAACTCGAAAGAGTGCGAGCAAATCAGCAGGCCGTAACATAAAGTGAATCCTGCAGCCTCGTTAAGAAAGACCACCGAGAGGTGGACAAAGGGAAGCCGAGCTTGTTTCATATGGGCGAAGGCCAAGGACGGTGTGGAGAACTTGGAATACAGCACCTATGAATCCCTCGGGGTATGGGGAGCGGTATGTTGAGAAAGTAGTTAACGGAACTGGGGAGACCCTACTCTGCACGCCCCGTCAGGAGCGTAAAACGGAAACCTATAACCGTAAGGGAAGTGGTGGATGGCAGAGAGGGAGTCGGAGGGGTTCATAGTACCGATGAACATAAGGACAACACAACCTTATGGAGGGAAGGAGCCCTGCTTTGTTCACGGGTCGAAGGAGGTAAGAGTGAGTGAATGCAAGTAAACTTGCTAACTACACCGATGTAAAAGCTCGACAACTTTGGACAACCCTATATCTTTGTGCCAAGGCAAACTCAAAACGGCGATTTCATGCCTTGTATGACAAAATCTACCGCCCGGATATTCTAGCGACAGCTTGGAGGAGAGTAAAAGCAAATAAAGGGAGCGGAGGAATCGACGGACAATCCATCGCACAGATTGTGGAGGAGTATGGGGAGAGCCGTTTTCTTAACGAGATCTATCTAGATTTAAAAGAAAAGCGGTATCGTCCACATCCGGTTCGTCGAACTTACATCCCTAAACCGGATGGCAAGAAACGTCCACTCGGCATCCCGACGATCAAGGATCGGGTGGTCCAAATGGCTACTAAGCTAGTCATTGAACCGATCTTTGAAGCTGATTTTCGGGACTGTTCTTATGGCTTTCGGCCAGGAAGAAATGCTCACCAGGCAATTGCACAGATACGCAAAGCAAGCAAGAGGTGTTATTGGGTCGTAGATGTTGACATTAAAGGGTATTTCGACAACATCAACCATGAGAAGTTGATGAAACTGGTCGAAATGAGAATCAGCGACAGACGTGTTCTGAAACTTATCCGACAATGGCTGCAGGCTGGGGTCATGGAAAATGATCAATTCCATGAAACAGAACTGGGAACTCCGCAAGGAGGGGTAATCTCGCCTCTTCTTTCAAACATCTATCTAAACTACATGGACACCATTTGGGAAAATCAATTCT
The DNA here is from genome assembly GCF_036700025.1 of Brevibacillus borstelensis. Classification (NCBI taxonomy): domain Bacteria; kingdom Bacillati; phylum Bacillota; class Bacilli; order Caryophanales; family Paenibacillaceae; genus Brevibacillus; species Brevibacillus borstelensis. The sequence continues at coordinate 264,412 of NZ_CP144922.1, forward strand.
CCCATCTTGGCACACTTATCCGCTATGCGGATGACTTCGTTATCATGTGCAGAACCAAACAAGAAGCATTGGAAAGCATTCAAGTGCTGATGGCTATTCTAAACAAGCTGGAGCTTAGTCTCAGTAAAGAGAAATCTAGACTCGTTAATATTTGGGACAATTCCACTGGGTTTGACTTTCTTGGGCTGCACCATCGCAAATTCCCCGTGTTCAACAAAGGGGGGAGCAAGGTATTTGCTATGTCTCATGTACCAGCTAAGAAAGCAATGAAGGAAATGAGACGTAAAATTAAGGAATACACTGCACCAAGGAACAAACTGTTTCTGTCTCTAGAAGAGCTAGTGAAAGGGCTAAATCGCAAGCTAAGGGGGTTCAAGAACTACTACTTCATCTCGCCCATCGCCAAACGATGGGCAAGACGGATAGACTGGTATGTGATTGAACGCCTTACAATCTTCTGCAACAAGAAAAGAAGCAAGCGGAATAAACATGCCGGAAAGCTGAAGGTCATACAAAACACGCAGGGTAGTTTATTGAAATTAGCCGGATAAAGTAAGCCGAATGCCAAAGAAAGAAGAACATCGGAAAGCCGTATGAGGGAAAACCTCACGTACGGTTTGATGAGGGGGAGCTGAAATGAGCAAGGCGACCATACGGTCGCCCGAAAGTTTCAGTTCTCTACTCTACAATGCTGGTCTTTTGTATGGAAATAGTGGCCTTTTGGGCAAATGTCTGATGCAGCCAACTGCAGAATGAATGTGGGCTGAACCGCCTCAGAGCACCGGAACGCGTGGTTCTTCAGGCGAAAGGCATCGTTCAAAAGGCCGTATGCCCAATTTTTTAAGTTGAACAAGTGATCCTTTAACAAAATGGAGGAAATACTGCAAGCAAATCGAATAAGCTGTCGCTTTGCAAACTGGGAGGTAAGCTCAGGTAAATCAAACGGCTGTCCGTTGGCAAAATGGAAGTAAGCCGCAGGCAAATCGAGCAAAACGTCCCCTTTGTAACCCGGAAGGAGAGCTGTGGGCAAACGCTTGTTTTATTCGGAGAACTGATAAATGGAGTCTTGTCTGCATACATGTAACTAAGGCAGGATTCGTAATGGAGCATACAGGAATGAAGGAATGTTGGAGAGGGGGAATAGGAATGAATACTGCCTTGACGACATTTTTTCCACCGGAATTGCCGACCATACTATTGCGACTGTTTCTGGCTTTTATTGCCGGTGCTGTAATGGGATTGGAGCGGGAGCGTTTTATGAAAGGGGTCAACAGGCAACGCGGGGCTGGCTTTCGGACGTATAGTCTGGTCTGTTTCGGCTCCTGCCTGTTCGGTTTGGCATCCATCTACGGATTTTCGTCAAGCGGAGTAAATAACGATCCGGGACGTGTAGCAGCCCAAGTGGTCACTGGAATGGGCTTTCTGGGAGCGGGGGCCATTATCAAGCTAAATGGAAATGTAAAAGGGCTGACAACGGCCGCCGGCATGTGGGTCGCTTCTGCGATTGGCTTGCTGTTCAGCGCTGGAATGTACATTACGGCTATCGTCGCTGCTTTTTTTGCTTACCTCACACTGGACTTTCATCGTCTGTTCCCGCATCTGTTTCTTTTTTCAAATGATGCGCATGACGCTGATGATGATGTTTTTTCGGAAGATGAACGAAGGCATAAAGGAGAGGATCGAGCCAGGCATCCGGATGAGGATAGTTGATATGCGATTTGTTTCACGTGAAACATAGGAACTCATTCTCTTGTGCTATTTTCGATTTAGCTGGAGAAATTGGAGCATGTAAAAAAGGCTAGGAGGCTGCTGATTCGGGGATACCGATATGGGAATGCAAGAGATAAGCCACAAAGGGAGAAAGGTGTTTCCGTACAAATGTACGTTGAAGGGGCTATGGTGTTATCATCATGGCCCATTTCTTTTTAAAAGGCCGATTTCGGGAGGATGACAGATGATTTTGTTAATGGCGGTGAATTTCCAAGTGCCGTTCCGTCTCTATCCAGAATGATGGAATAACCGACAGGTCTTGGGGAGACTACCTTTTTTGGTGGATGGAGATTTTCCTATGATACATCTATCATTAGTCTCTTTCTATTGTATCGTATGCGACTTTGCGACAATTCTATAGCCAAGGCTTGGCTGAGAGACGGAAGGCAGGGGACAGAAGACAGAGACATTGATAGTAATAAAGACAGTGAAAGTGAAAGAGGTAGGGGCGGAGAATTGTAAGAATAAGAGACAGTCACAGAAATAGAAGCAGACACAGAGGCAAAGACAAAGACAAAGACAAAGACAAAGACAAAGACAAAGACAAAGACAAAGACAAAGACAAAGACAAAGACAAAGACAAAGACAAAGACAAAGACAAAGACAGTAACTCATAGACAGTAGCCATAGCTAAGCTATACCCAACTATAGCAGTAACAGGGGCAGATTCCTACTTCTATAATTGACTGTGTCATATATTTTCTCCCAAACCAATGGCCATTCCAAAACTCCCTATCAGCACCTTCTCGGTAAAAAATAATCGCCTAAAAAGGATCTCGGTACTGGTGACGTTACTTTTAACTGACTTCCAAATCCAACCATCCCCGCAATTGTGGCACTAGGGTGAAAGTAGCACATGTTTCACGTGAAACACGCTTTTCACAGCAGGAATTGGCCCTTTGATGCAGAAGTATTTCATTACGAATATAAACAGAAAAGTTGTCGCGATTTTTGCCATAGAAAGCTAATGAACGCAACGGCTGATGGAACGGTTGGAAGTGGGGGATTTTACCATGGCAGTAAAGGATTCGTTTTCTCGTATCTTCGGGTTGACGGACAAGACAGAAAATGAGGAGATCAGGCAAATACCGGTAGATGAGATTGTTCCCAATCCGTATCAGCCTCGTACGGTGTTTGACGATGAAAAGCTTGATGAGCTTTGCCAGACGATTCGGACGCACGGCTTAATTCAACCTATCGTTGTACGGATGAGAGATAACCGATACGAGTTGATAGCCGGTGAACGTCGCTGGCGTGCGACAAAGAAGCTGGGATTGGAACGAATACCTGCGATTGTTAAAGAGTTTAACGATACGCAAACAGCTTCGATCGCGCTGATCGAGAACCTGCAGCGGGAAGGATTAACGGCGATTGAAGAAGCGGTAGCTTACCAGAAGTTGATCGATTTGCATGATCTGACCCAGGAAAGCCTGGCACAGCGTTTGGGAAAAGGGCAATCCACGATTGCCAACAAGCTTCGTTTGCTTAACCTCCCTCAGGAAATTCAGGATGCGCTGTTGGCTCGACATGTGACGGAGAGGCATGCTCGCGCGTTAATCCCATTGAAGGACAGCGAGCTTCAGTTGAAAGTTCTGCAAGAGATTCTGGAGCGGGATTGGAACGTTAAGCAGACTGAGACGAGAGTGAAGCAGCTGTTGGAAGCATCGGAAAACCCGAAGCCGGAAAAAGAACCGAAACCAAAGTGGAAAGCTTTTTCCAGAGATACGCGGATTGCAATCAATACGGTGAGACAGTCGATCGATATGGTCATGCAAACGGGTCTTCCTGTAGAAACAGACGAGGAAGACCACGAGGAGTTTTACCAATTTACGATCCGCATTCCCAAACGCAGGGACGGCAAGTAACGATTGTTTTGATCCGGAATGACAAGACAATCAACCATTGGCATAGCAGCAAGCTGGAAAATGATTGATAGGAAGCAGGACCAAAAAAAGGAGCTATAGTGGGGAGCAGGGGCTGTAAAAAAGGAGAAGATGGTGGCACAGCAGGCCGCCTTTCTTTTTGGCCGAGCTTTCGCGGAAGCCTTCTTCAAGCGTCAGCCGAAGCTCGCAGGGAGTGTTTCTATCTGGCGGGACATTTGTCCAAGAGGTTTGCTGTCATGAGGAAAAATGCTCAATTCAAGAGAAGTAAGTGGGATGGATAGAGAAAAGAGGCGCTGGGAGAGGTGCCTTTTTTCCGCTTTAATCAACAGGCTGACTCACATGAAAAAACGTTTGTACAAACGATACGTTTCAAGCATCGTCTACCGCAGATGCAGTGTTTTTTGGCAACCTGCAGCCAGCCTGAGTCCCGATTGGATGACGATAGAAGCACTTTGGGAAATATTTCTCTTCCAAAAAACAGGGTATGTCAACAATAAATCTGGTAACATGTTTAGTAGATTGGTGTAAAAATGAGGTGGAGAAGTTGGGTAAAATCATTGCGGTAGCAAACCAGAAAGGTGGCGTAGGAAAGACAACCACATCTGTCAATCTGAGCGCATGTTTGGCCTCCCTGGGGAAAAAGGTACTGCTGGTGGATATAGACCCCCAGGGAAATGCTACAAGCGGAGTTGGCGTGAACAAAGCAGACGTGCGTTATTGCATCTACGACGTGCTGATTAACGACATCAGTCCTGTGGATGCTACTTTGCCTACTGAAATCGATGGTCTCAAGATCATTCCTGCTACCATTCAATTGGCCGGTGCGGAAATCGAGTTAGTCCCAACCATCTCGCGTGAGGTTCGCTTGAAAAAAGCACTGGAAGTTGTAAAAGATAAATACGACTATATTATTATTGATTGTCCGCCTTCATTGGGGATTTTAACGGTAAACTCTCTAACCGCATCCGACTCGGTACTGATCCCGATTCAATGTGAATACTATGCGTTGGAGGGCTTGAGCCAACTGCTCAATACGATTCGTCTGGTTCAAAAACATCTGAATTCTCAGTTGGCTATTGAAGGTGTCGTTTTGACCATGCTGGACGCACGGACCAATCTCGGATTGCAGGTCATCGAGGAAGTGAAAAAGTACTTTCAAGACAAGGTATACAAGACAATCATCCCTCGCAATGTACGGTTAAGTGAAGCTCCTTCGCATGGACAGGCCATTATTACGTACGATCCGCGTTCCAGAGGGGCGGAGGTATATACTGACTTGGCGAAGGAAGTGGTAGGTGTATGAGCAGAGGGCTTGGAAAAGGTCTGAATGCACTGATTACGTCCAACATGATTGAAGAAGAAGAGCATGTTTTGGAAATTCCTGTCGCAGATATTCGGCCCAATCCGTATCAGCCTCGAAAGGAGTTCGAATCGTCGGCGATCGAGGAATTGGCTCAATCGATCAAGGAGCATGGCATCATTCAGCCGCTAATCGTCAGAAAGAGCATAAAAGGATATGAATTGGTTGCAGGGGAAAGACGGCTTCGTGCAGCCAAATCACTAGGGCTGAAGAAGGTTGCGGCTGTTGTAAAGGATTACTCTGACCAGCAGTTGATGGAAATTGCGCTGATTGAAAACCTGCAGCGTGAAAATCTGAATCCGCTGGAAGAAGCGGAAGCCTATGAGAAATTGATCAGCCATCACTCTTATACGCAGGAGCAGCTGGCCAAAAAAATCGGCAAAAGCAGACCGCATGTCGCCAATATGCTTCGTTTGCTGCAGCTGCCCGAGCAAATCAGGAAGATGGTCTCGGCATCAGACTTAAGCATGGGACACGCGCGTGCTTTGCTTGGGGTAGAAAAGGAAGAGCTTCAGCTTCAACTCGCCAAAGAGGCAGTAAAGAAGGGGCTCAGCGTACGGCAACTGGAAGAGCTGGTGAAACAGGCAAATGTTTCACGTGAAACATCGAAAAAGAAGCCGCTGAAAAAGGAGCCCCAGCTTATTCAATTGGAAGAAAGATTAAGAAGCAGACTGGGTACCTCGGTAAAAATCAAAAAAGGGACCAAAAGAGGAAAAATCGAAATCGACTTTTACTCCCAAGAAGATTTGCAGAGGATCCTGGAAATATTGGAGCAGGAGTAAGATCACAAGGAGGAAGCCATGCGAGTGATTTACTTGGACAATGCTGCATCAACGTGGCCTAAACCGCCGGCAGTAAAGGAAAACATGGCAGAGGTAATCGAGCATTTTGCAGCCAATCCGGGACGGGGCGGTCATGCGTTGGCAATGAAAGCGAGCAAGGCTGTGTTCCGAACGCGGGTCGAGCTTTCACGGTTGTTTGGGATTCAAAACCCGAATGACCTCTTTTTTTATATGAACGCAACCCAAGCCCTAAATCAGGCGATCAAAGGGCTGCTGAAAGAGGGAGACCATGTCGTTTCCTCTTCAATCGAGCATAACTCGGTGCGGCGTCCATTGGAATATATGGCACGTACAAAAAAGGTCGAGATTACGTTTGTAGAACCACGTGAAGATCAACTGTATTACACAGAAGACTTTGAACGGGCGATGAAGCCGAATACGAGACTGTTGGCAGTCAGTCACGCATCGAATCTGACCGGAGTTATTCTTCCGATTGCAGAGCTGGGAGAACTGGCAAAACGGCATCAGGCTTTGTTTCTCGTGGATGCTTCGCAGACGGCAGGCGTTTTGCCCATTCATGTAGGAGAGATGAAGATTGACATGCTTGCTTTCCCCGGGCACAAAGGACTGTATGGGCCGCAGGGAACTGGCGGACTGTACGTCCATCCTTCTGTCGATTTGGAACCGTTGATTCACGGCGGCACCGGGAGTCAGTCAGAGGCCATCGATCAACCGACGACCAGACCGGATCGCTATGAGAGCGGTACAGCGAATACAGTGGGACTGGCCGGATTGCAAGCAGGTGTATCGTTTGTCCTGGAAAAAGGGGTAGAGAACATCCATGCCCATGAATGGAAGCTGACAAAACAAACAATCAAAGGCTTGCGCCAAATAAAAGGCGTAGAAGTTTACGGACCGGGAGAAGAGGTCGAAAGAGTCGGTGTGATTTCGTTTAACATCGAGGGTGTCGATGCGTCAGAAGCATCGTTTATCCTCGATCAGCAGTACGGAATTGCGACTCGTGCAGGATATCATTGCACACCTCTGGGACATCGGACAGCCGGAACAGAGCAACGTGGAGCAGTGCGGGCCAGCTTTGGCGTATTTAACACTGAACAGGACGTGGAAGCACTGTTGAACGCGGTACGGGAAATCGCATCCGCCTTTCAGTCTTCATGATTCGCAGGGGAGTGGAGTAAGTGATTTTGTTGGGGACTCTGGTTAATGCGATTGCCATTATCGCAGGAGCGTTGTTGGGACGCTTGCTGTCAGGCATACCAGAATCAATTCGGAAAACCGTTATGCAAGGAATTGGGCTTGCGATTGTCTTGCTGGGAATCAAAATGAGTCTGGAAACACAAAATTTCTTGCTCGTTATCCTGAGTATCGTGATCGGTTCGATCCTGGGAGAACTCATTGGCATTGAGTCAGGCTTAAACAAGCTGGGACAGTGGCTGGAGAGCAAAATGGGGGGAAGGAGCCAGGGAAGCATTGCGACTGGCTTTGTCACTACGACACTGGTTTATTGCATTGGCGCCATGGCGGTGCTTGGGGCAATGGACAGCGGACTCAGAAACAACCACGAAATATTGTACACAAAGGCAATGCTGGACGGCTTCTCTGCGATTATTTTTTCATCGACGCTTGGAATTGGCGTTTTGTTCTCTGCAGTGCCCGTTTTCTTGTACCAGGGCGCGATTGCGCTTTTATCCACACAGATTTATAACTTTGTCAGTCAGGAAACACTCGATGCCATGCTGGTTGAAGTGACAGCCGTTGGGGGCTTGATGATCATCGCGATCGGCATCAATATTTTGGAGCTGAAAAAAATCAATGTAGCCAATATGCTGCCGGCTTTGGTTATTGCAGCAATAGGAGTGCCCATCGTACGTTGGTTGGCAGTGTGGTTTGGGTGAGGGGCAGAGAGAAATGAATTCCTTAAAAGAAAAGGCGTGAAGCCAAAAGCAGACGGATTCCCTGAAAAAGGAGTCCGTTTTTTTAGAAGGATTTTGCTAGGCAAAGAAAAAGCAGCATGTAATAATACAGAAAAAACAGCACAGATCGCGGGGAGAGTGCAGATGCTCGGATTTATCGTAAATCCAGTGTCGGGAAATGGAAGAGGGCTGCTGGTGTGGAAGCGCCTTGAGAAGGAACTGGAGAGGCGCAGAGCCATTTTTCGAGTAAAAATGACAACAAAGCAGGGGGAAGCCAAAAAGTTGGCTGTCGAGCTGCTGCAAAAAGAGGAAGTAAGCAAAATTATTGCGGTCGGGGGGGACGGCACAGTAAACGAAGTCATCAGCGGGATGAAAAAAGCCAACATTCCTTGCATATTTGGTCATATTCCGGCTGGCTCGGGAAACGATTTTGCCCGCGGACATTCGTTGCCGGGTGACCCGGTTGCCGCACTTGAACATATCTTGTCCGGCATGGAGGGCAAAGCGATTGACCTGTTCCGGGTAAACGGAGAAATCGCCGTGAACGCGGTAGGAGCCGGTTTCGACGGAGAGGTAGCCCGGGTAACCAATGAAGCTGCTTATAAAAACTGGTTGAATCGTTGGCGGCTTGGAAGGATGTCCTACATCATTTCTGTAATTCGGGTATTTTTGTCTTATCGGACGAGTCGGGTAAAGCTGACGGTTGACGGAAAAGAGACAAGATTGGAGAAGGTCTGGCTGGTGGCGGTGGCAAACATTCCGAATTACGGCGGGGGGATGCTGATTTGTCCGAAAGCTGTACCTGATGACGGGATGGCAGAAGTATGTGTAGTGAGCAATGTATCAAAATGGTCACTGATTAGGGCCTTTCCGATGATTTTTAACGGTTCCCATGTACGCCACCCTGGCGTTCGGTTTTTCCGGGGAAAACAGATTGTGATAGAGGCGGATAGAGAATTGAAGGTGCACGTAGACGGAGAAGTATCGGCATCAACGCCGATTACGGTAGAAGTAGAGCCAAGAAGCCAGTTGATATGTGGATAGAGCTCCAAGTCACCCGTTCATTTTTATAAGCGCAAAAAGAAGAAAGACTTGGAAATCCCGCGGTACGGGAGGCAAGTCTTCTTTGATCGCCATGATTTCATTTCGGTTTGATCATAATTTTGCAAGCACCGTTAAAAGACGTGGCGGAGCTGTCGTTCTGTGCCTTACTCAGGAAAAGCGCTCACCCGCTGGGAGTCGCCCGACGAGTGAAGCAAGGAAGCTTTAAACAGACCGGCCGCAATGATTTCAGCCATCCGCATGACCACGTACAGCCGGGTATTTTGCAGGACAAAGTATTCCATAAACCCGCCGACATTGACGATTCCTGTGATGTGAAAGGTCCCGACGGCAGGAAGCTCTTTTTTGACACCGGCACCGGGCTTGAGCGGGCCATCGATCACGTTGATATTTCCGACATTGCTGAATTGCCCGAGACAGGCATCGATGGCAATGATCAAGGAGTGCGGATGCTCCTGGCGGATTGCCTCCAGCTTCTCGCTCAGATTCATGGCATGCACGGGATCCTCCAGGGTACCGTAGACATGCAACGGAAGGGGCTTGTATGACAACAGCTTGCTGCCCACGAGGGGGCCGAGCGCGTCTCCGGTCGAACGGTCGGTACCTATACAAACAATGACAATCTCATCGCTGTACATATGCGAATGAAATCGCTGGACAAGATGTTGAGCCAGTTGGTCGACAGCAGTCTCATTGCGATAATCCACTTTCAGCGGCGGAAGCAATTGTTCCTTGCAGTTATCAGAGAGATTCATGACTACCCCCAATCCTGGCCACGGCCGAAATCAAAAGAGTATTCACAGTATAGTACCGAGAGAGCTTTTTTATACCCGCAAATGCCAACGTTGGGCAGGTTTCGAACAGTTTGCCAACTATCGCGACTCTCATTAGCATGAACAATGGAAACAGAACGGATGATGCAGAGGGGAAGAGAACTGGCGCGAACAGGGCTGAACAAGTAAAATAAGGAGTAGCACATGCGGGCTCCACAGAGCTTTTTTGGCGGGGGCTTGGTAACCGACGACAGAAGTCTTGCTTGCTCACTTTGCGATCAAAGTCTCGCAGCGGTACCCTATTGCCGATATCACATCGTGTTTTCCTGTCGGCCAAGCAAAAAGAGGGAGGGAAAGGCGTGGAGCAGGATACGGTCTTGATCGCATTTGATTCGACTCAGCAGGCTTTGCGGGCGGAAATGCTGCTGGAGTATGCCGATATCGACATTGATACCCGTCCGACCCCGAAAGAGATCACGGCCGGTTGTGCCCTTTCCATCGAATTTCCCGTGGACAATTACCAACAGGCCCGGGAAATCATTTCTGAGCAGCATGTTGAGATACGCGGCTACTTTCGCTTGTTTTCCGACTGCTACCATGAAATTGACGAATGCGGAAACAGGAAGGAGCAGGATAGATGAACGAAGAAATCGCAAAACAGGGAAGCTGGTTGGAATCGGTATATGAGAAAACCGTGGCCTATGTGACGGACCCGGAGATGTGGGTTCGGATCGGGCTGATCCTGTTGAAAATATTGCTGATTGTGGTTGTATCAAGGATTGTTGTGTCGATCGTCAATGCGGCGGTCAACAAAGTGTTTCAGCACCGGCAGGGAAGCAAGCTCCAGATGGAGCAGCGCCGTGTGGATACTTTGCGTGTACTGGTAAACAATGTTGTACGCTACGGGATTTACTTTTTGGCGATACTGCTTGTCCTTCAGCAGCTAGGAGTGGATCTGAGGCCAGTATTGGTCAGCGCGGGCGTGCTGGGGCTGGCGGTAGGCTTTGGTGCACAGAGCCTGGTGAGGGATGTCATTACCGGATTTTTCATTATTTTTGAAGACCAGTTTGCGGTCGGTGACGTGGTGACTATTAACAATATGACGGGAACCGTTCAGGAGATCGGATTGCGCATTACGCGGATTCGAAGCTGGACAGGCGAGGTGCATATTTTCCCCAACGGTACCATCAATCAGGTCACAAACTTTTCCCTGCAGAACACGTTGTCTGTGGTCGATGTGTCTGTCGCTTATGAGGAAGACCTGAATCGGGTGGAAGAAATCATCAAGGGGACATTGAAAAAGGCACAGGAGGAATTGGAAGACATCGTGGCCGAACCACAGTTTTTGGGCGTTCACGCATTGGGTCCGTCCGAGGTTACGATGCGGATTACCGCCGAATGCAAACCAAATACGCATCACGGCGTAAACCGGAAGCTGCGAGCGATGATTAGACAGGACCTGAGCAAGCAGGGAATAGAGATTCCTTATCCGCGTGTGGTGACCATGCCGGGGAGAGGATTTGAACAGGGGCAACAAAAGCAGTCGCAGTCGTAAAAAACAAGGAAAGAACAAGCGGGCGGCGAGGCAGCTGGAGCGGCAGATATAGAGAAACAAGGGGGCACCAACATGCAGAGAAAGCAATTTACATTGGGGGATGTGGTCCAGATGAAAAAGGCCCATCCCTGTGGCACGAACGCCTGGAAGGTAATCCGGATGGGGATGGACGTCCGGATCAAATGTACAGGATGTGAGCACAGTGTAATGATTCCGCGGCTGGAATTTGAGCGCAAGATGAAAAAAGTGCTGATCCACGCCGAAGGGACCCCGGAAGAGTAAAGAGAACCGAATAGCGAGACGAAAAGAGGATGCAGCCACTATACTGGGCGTGCATCCTTTTTCATCTAGTCGGTGATGAAAGGTAACCTTACACCCCTTCGACTGGCTGGATGGCAGAGGGATGGTTAGTCGCAATCACAACCAACGATAACAAGCAGGATAAAGAGAACCAGCACGAGCGCGAAATCGTCGAAGTTGCCGTTGAAGAGACCCACTAGCTGACACCTCCTACCATGGATTCAATACCTATGCTATGTCGCAGAGGCAAAAGCGGTATGGGCGTTTGTCACGGGTCTGGGTAAAAATAAGTTATGCACATGCTATCCACAGAAAATGTGGACAACTTGATGCTGAATTGGGCTAATCCAACAATCAACTGTGGATAATAGTTTGTTCGATGAAAAGTTATCCACAAAATTATTCACAAAACAGAAAATTCTTTGGATAAATCAACCCCTTTTCCGTAATATTTAAAAAATTTTTATTAATAAGAAGGGATTTTTGGAGATGGATATAATTAGACTATATAGCAAACGGTAGAAAAGAGAGTAAAGGGGCGATTTTGTTGAAAAAGCAAGCATTTATCACACTGACAGCGATGGCAATTGCGCTGTCAACCGTCAGCACACCGTTTATCCCTTACAGTACACAAGTGGTTGCGGCAGCAGAGAAAGCACCCGTCTACAAAGACCGCTCCGAAATACCGGACGCCTACAAGTGGAAGCTCGACCACATTTATGCGAATGTGAAGGATTGGGAAAATGATGTGAAGAAAGCGGAAGACCTCGCAAATGCCTTTACCAAGCATCAAGGCAAGCTGGGCCAGTCTGCCGATTCTTTGAAAAAGGCGCTCGACGACTACAGCGATCTCATGCGTGTCACTGAGAAGGCCTATGTATACGCCAATATGGCGCTGGATGTAAACTCCGCGAATGCCGATCTGCAAAAGCTGGCTGACCGCGCAGAAAAAATGTACACTCTGGTCTCGGAAAAGACAGCCTGGATGCAGCCGGAAATTGTCGCGATACCGGACGGCAAAATGAAGAACCTGCTTGAGGCAAAGGATCTTGCTGCTTACAAAATGATGTTGGAGGATATGATTCGTACAAAGCCGCACTCCTTGTCAAAAGAAATCGAAGAGCTGCTGGCCAAATCGTCGCCACTGGGCAGCTCGCCGACCAACATTTACGGCATGCTTTCCAAGGACGTCCGTTTTCCGAAAATCAAGGATGAAAACGGAAAAGAAGTGCAGCTGACGAGAGCCAATTTCGTTTCGTATCTGGAAAGCAAGGACCAGCGGGTGCGCAGGGATGCGTATCAGGCTTACTACAAGTCCTTGATCGATTTTCAGGACTCGTTCGCTCAGACGCTGGCAGCCAAGGTAAAGGCGGACAATTTTTACGCGGATGTCCGCAATTACGACTCGGCTCTGGAGGCGAGCCTGAATCCGAACAATATCCCGACCAAGGTGTACGATGAACTGATCGAGACTGTCAATGACAATTTGCCGCTTCTGCACCGCTATATTTCCTTGAAAAAGAAAATGCTTGGCGTTCCCGAATTGCACATGTACGACATCTATGTGCCGATCGTACCGTCCGACGACAAGTACATCCCGTATGAGGAAGGCAAGAAAATGGTCGTGGATGGCCTTAAAGCAATGGGGGACGAATACGTCAAAGTGCTGGCCGAGGGATTGGAGAGCGGCTGGGTGGATGTCTATTCCACAGATGACAAGCGGAACGGCGCGTATCAGTGGGGAACGTACGATACTCATCCTTACGTGCTGTTGAACTACCAGGGCACGCTCGACGATGTTTACACCATCGCTCATGAGATGGGGCATGCCATGCAGTCTTATTACACGAACAAAAACCAACCGTATATTACGTCCAACTATCCGACATTTACCGCGGAAGTCGCTTCCACGATGAATGAGACGCTTTTGTTCAAGAGCATGTACGCTCAGGCCAAAACGAAGGAAGAAAAAATGTATCTCTTGAATCACTATCTGGAAAACTTCCGTTCGACCCTGTTCCGACAAACGCAGTTTGCCGAATTCGAGCGGGCGATCCACGAGAAGGAGCAGGCGGGAGAGTCCCTCAACGCGGAAGCGATCAAGAAGATCTACCTGGACATCAACAAAAAGTACTATGGCAAGGATATGGTTTCTGACGAAGAAATCTCGATGGAGTGGGCACGCGTTTCTCATTTCTTCAATTACAAATACTACGTCTATCAATACGCGACCAGCTTTGCCGCATCACAGGCGCTGGCCAAGCAAGTGATGGACGAGGGAGAAACAGCCGTAGAGCGCATTCAGAAAAACTTCCTCGAAGCAGGCAACTCCGCGCCGCCGATCGAAGTGTTGAAAGCAGCGGGCGTAGATATGTCTACCTCTCAGCCGATCGAACAGGCTATGCAAATCTTTGAAGAGACATTGAACGAGCTGGAAAAACTGGTGAATGAGAAGTAGAGAGCGGGCAAAAGCAGGAAAGCAGGAGAGTAATCTCTCCTGCTTTTTTGGTGCGCCCAGCATGGGCGATAGCTATAGGGTGAAAGTCCCGAACGGGGGTTGGCTGTACCAACCGTTAGCTCAAGGCAAGGGTGTCGACCGCGAGGTCGAATCTGAAGGAAGCCGGCGGCAAAATCCCGACCTGAGGTACACGAACCCAATTTGAGGCTGTTGTATCCGGGCGAGTCTGCCAAACAAGACAAAGCCCCATACAGCCAAGGGATACAGTAGTAAACTTGGGCAGGTACATGGGATGAAAGTTATCGTTCTTACCTGGGGAGGTCTGCATGAAACGCCTTCAACTGTTGGTAACCGTCTCCGTAAGGAGACGCTGAACATGCAGAAGTCAGCAGAGGCCATAGTACCCGAGTAGAGGACGCTTGAATGGGGAAGGGCCGAACATCAAGTCAGCATGCGATCCATGTCTTTTGATACGGTACGTCGAAGCAGAATTCTGTCAAGGAACTACTTTTGAAGAGCAGGGGTGAAGCCCCGAGGGTACAAAAGAGGGCTGAGTATCGTACAGCAAGCACGGAGTCCGCATGTGCGAAGGAAGGAACATCATTATGGATTTGCTGGAAAAAGTCTTATCACGGGAAAACTTACGGATGGCACTCCAACGAGTGGAGGAAAACAAAGGTGTCGGTGGAGTCGATGGTGTTTCAACCGAACAACTACGCGATTATCTACGTGAACACTGGCAAGCCATCCGCGAGAAGATGGAAAGGGGAACCTATAGACCTTCACCTGTTCGCAGAGTCGAAATCCCGAAACCTGACGGTGGTGTAAGGTTATTAGGCATTCCCACCGTGGTAGACCGCTTTATTCAGCAGGCCATCCTCCAAGTGTTAACGCCGATCTTCGACCCCACCTTCTCGGAATCTAGCTATGGGTTCCGTCCAAAACGTAGCGCTCACATGGCAGTAAGGAAAGCGCAAGCGTATATCTCCGAAGGATATCGTTTCGTGGTGGACATCGATCTAGAGAAATTCTTTGATCGCGTAAATCATGATATTCTAATGAGCCGTGTGGCTCGAAAAGTTCAGGACAAGAGAATTTTAAGACTGATTCGTTCCTACTTGAATGCGGGGATCATGATAAATGGCGTCTGTACAACATCAAGTGAAGGAACACCGCAAGGTGGGCCGTTAAGCCCACTTTTGGCAAATATCCTACTTGATGATTTGGACAAGGAACTCGAAAAAAGAGGCCACCGTTTCTGCCGCTACGCAGACGATTGTAATATCTACGTGAAAACAAAACGGGCAGGGGAACGAGTAAAGAAGAGTATTCAAAACCACTTGGAGAAGGTACTAAGGCTAAAAGTAAATGAGGAGAAAAGCGCGATAGACCGACCATGGAAACGAAAATTCTTGGGCTTTAGTTTTACCTTTGCAAAACAGACAAGGATTCGCATCCACCCCAAATCCCTCCTCAAGCTAAAAGAGAAAATCCGCACGATCACGAATCCGGTGTGGAGCATCTCGATGGAGAAGCGGATTGAAAGAATAAATCAGTACCTCATGGGCTGGATTGGATATTTCGCCCTTGCAGACGCGAAGGGCATTCTACAATCCATTGAGGAATGGACAAGGCGCAGGCTCCGTCTTTGTTTGTGGATGCAGTGGAAACGCGTGAGAACCAGATATCGAGAACTTCGTTCTCTTGGCATATCTCACGTAAAAGCCATTGAAATTGCAAATACCCGCAAGGGTGCATGGCGTACCACAAAGTCTCCGCATATACACAAAGCCCTCGGCATTGCCTACTGGCAACAACAAGGGCTGAAAAGCTTAGTGCAACGATATTCTCAAATTCGTCAAGCTTGGTGAACCGCCGTATACCGAACGGTACGTACGGTGGTGTGAGAGGACGGGGGTTAGTCGCCCCCTCCTACTCGATTATTCACCCGTGCCATTCGCTCCTCAGCAGGGAGAACATGATGACATCAACGAGTTTTCCTTTCGACATTTCGTATTCCCGCAGTCGTCCTTCTTCCGTAAACTGCAGCCGCTTCAACAGCTTGATCGAAGAGACGTTCTCCGGTTCGACCTTGGCCTCGATCCGGTTCAAACCCAACTGTTCAAACCCAAAGCCGAGCATAGCGCGGATGGCCTCCGAGGCATAGCCGCTGCCCCAAAAGAAACGTCCGAGGTCATAGCCGATTTCCGCCCGTTTATTTTCGTGATCCAGGTAATTGAATCCGCAAGAGCCGATAATTTCAAATGGCTGCCGCAGCGTAATCGTCCACCTGCACGCTTTTCCTTCCTGACTGAGTTCTTGCAGAAGCGAAATCATCTGTTCCGCTTGCGCCACATCTGTAAAAGCTTCAATGTTCATGTGCTTTGTCACAGCAGGATCAGACCAAAACGAAAACAGCGCGGGAGCATCCGTCAGCTCCATTGGCTTCAATTCCAGGCGGTCGGTTGTTACCTTATTCATATTCATTGCGTGTCCTCCCATCTATTGATGCAACTAAATTGAAAAACTGCAGTCTCTACCTGGGCATAATTCAGTCCTTTCAAAAAGAGGGATGACAAGCAATTCCCATAATATCACAAATAAACCGCCAATGCCCTCTCGTAAATAAGGAGAAGGTGCAACTCGTTTGCGTACATGCCTTTCATTGCCGGAAAAATCAAGCGGGAGCACGAATTTTGGCGGAGCCGAGAAATTTTTGACAAGAGCTCTGTCTTTCGAAAAGATATAAATAATAGAAGAAAGAGGAAAGAAGAACGAGTTTCCACATGGATTCGATTGTAATCCGCGTCGCAAGTTTTTATACTAGAAAGGATGTGAATGAAAAAAGGTACAAGGAGTTGTATATAGATGGGTGCATCTTGTGGCATTGTAGGACTTCCCAACGTAGGCAAGTCGACTCTGTTTAACGCGATTACGCAGGCGGGCGCAGAATCGGCCAACTATCCGTTCTGTACCATCGATCCCAACGTGGGGATTGTCGAGGTGCCGGACCCGCGCCTGAACAAACTGACGGAGATCGTCGTTCCGAATAAAGTGGTTCCGACGGCGTTTGAGTTCGTGGATATTGCCGGTCTCGTAAAAGGAGCCAGCAAAGGAGAGGGCTTGGGCAACCAGTTTCTCGGACACATCCGGGAAGTGGACGCAATTGCTCACGTCGTTCGCTGCTTTGAGGATGAAAACATCACACACGTAGCGGGACGGGTAGATCCGTTAAGCGATATTGAAACGATTAATCTGGAGCTGATCTTTGCCGACCTGGACTCGGTAGAGCGCCGGATCGACCGGATTGGCCGCAAGGTAAAAGCGGGAGACAAGGAAGCCAAGCTGGAGCTTGACGTGCTGGAGCGGCTGAAGGCTGCGTTTGAAGCGGGACAGTCCGCGCGCAGCGTCGAGATCAGCGATGACGAATTCAAGCTGATCCGCGAGCTTCACCTGCTCACAATCAAGCCGGTACTTTACGTTTGCAACGTGGCCGAGGACGGGATTCACGATGCCGACAACAATCCTCATGTACAGGCTGTCCGCAAGCACGCTGCGGAAGAAGGCGCACAGGTAGTCGTCATCAGCGCCAAGGTCGAAGCCGAGATCGCCGAGCTGGAGGGCGAGGACAAGCAGATGTTTTTGGAAGAGCTGGGACTGCAGGAATCCGGTCTCGACCGCCTCATCCGGGCTGCGTATGAACTGCTTGGCCTGATCACTTACTTTACGGCTGGCGTGCAAGAGGTGCGTGCGTGGACCATCCGTCAGGGAACGAAGGCTCCCCAGGCTGCAGGCGTTATCCACACCGACTTTGAGCGCGGCTTTATCCGTGCCGAGGTGATCGCTTACGACGACCTGGTTGAGGCCGGATCTGTAGCAGCAGCGAGGGAAAAAGGAAAATACCGTCTGGAGGGCAAGGAATACCTCGTCAAAGACGGAGATGTCATGCATTTCCGGTTCAACGTATAGAACTCAACCTTGCTTCGAACTAGGCATTTTGCTATAATACGATAATGCGAGTATTTATGGAGTGCATGTTTCATGCGTTTCGCAGCACTCGCTCCTTGCCCGCTTGCGGGCCGCTAAGTCCATAAGGAGGTGAAAAGGTATGCGTCAATACGAAGTGATGTACGTATTGCGTCCAGACCTTGAAGAGGAGAAAATCAAAGCTAACGTTGCACGTTACAGCGAAGTTGTAACCAGCTTTGGCGGAGAAGTAACCAAGCTTCAAGAAATGGGCAAGCGTCGTCTTGCGTATGAGATTCAAAAGTTCCGTGAAGGTTACTACGTTTTGATGAACTTCAAAGCGAATGCTGACGCTGTTGCGGAAGCAGATCGTCTCATGAAAATCAACGACGACATTATCCGCTTCTTGTTCGTACGTGAAGAGAAGTAATTGTCGTCTCGGGCAGAGGGGGACCCAAGATGAATAAAGTCATTCTCATCGGCAACCTGACAAAAGATCCGGAGCTGCGCTATACGCCAAACGGCGTGGCCGTTACTACCTTTACCCTGGCGATCAACCGTCCGCGTACCAACCAGGCAGGCGAACGCGAAGCCGACTTTATTAACATCGTCGCATGGCAGAAGCTGGCTGACTTGTGCGCTACCTATCTGCGCAAAGGCAGACAAGCGGCTGTGGAGGGCCGTATTCAAACGCGCTCTTATGATAATAAAGAAGGAAAAAAGGTTTACGTAACGGAAGTCGTCGCTGAAAACGTCCAGTTCTTGGGCGGAAAAGGCGGAGAAGGCGGCGGTTACGATCCAGGCTTTGGCGGCATGAAGCCGTCGGGCGGTCAGAGAGATGAGATGGATGCGTTTGGGGATCCCTTTGCGAATACAGGCAAGCCGATCAACATCTCGGATGATGACTTGCCGTTTTGATTGAAGGACACTCGATCGTATAACGTTCACATTTCCTGATAAAAGGAGGGACTTTCATGGCACGTAAAGGACGTCCAAATAAACGCCGCAAGGTATGTTTCTTTAAGGTTAATAAAATCAAGCATATCGATTACAAAGATACCGATCTGCTGAAGAAATTTATCAGCGAGCGCGGCAAAATCCTGCCTCGTCGTGTAACTGGTACTTCTGCGAAGTATCAACGTGCTTTGACAGTAGCGATCAAACGCGCTCGTCAAGTAGCACTGCTGCCGTACACCACTGAATAATTGTTACAAGCAAAAAAAGGGGGACACAATCGCGTGGCCCTCTTTTTTCCATATTTTTTATTGGTCGTATTGCTTTTACTTTGAAGATACACGATGAGGTGTCGCCATGCCTTCAAAAACAAAACAATTGGCGGAAAACGCCCTTTTGCTGGGAATTGCACTAGTGCTGCTGTTTATCAGTACATACACAATTGCAGGGATGGTCACCAGCCTGCTTTTGCCGTTGCCGTTTGTCATCCTCGGGATGCGGCGGCCGATTTCATCCTCCATATGGATTGTCGCCGTGTTCACGTTTTTAGCTGGAGTGCTAACCGGGATATTCTCGGCTATGATGGCTTTGATGATCGCGCTCTGGGGAACAGTAATGGGTCACATGTACGCCAAAAGAGGGACAGCTATGTCCGCGATTGTCGCGGGAGCTGCAGTCGTTTTCCTCGGGTATGTGGCGATGCTCGCTCTCTCCACGTACGTCATCGGGATGGGCTTGAATGAAATGATTCAGGAGGCAACGAAGCTAAGGCCTGATTTCGTGCCCAAAGAGCAATTTGAACAGGGAATGCAGCTCATTAAAATGGTCATGCCGGCCTTTTTAGTCATGATGAGTTTTATACAAAGCGGGATTACGCACTGGATAGCCCGACTGGTGGGCAAACGGATGAGATTGTCGGTTCCGGCCTTGCCTCCTGCCAGAGAGTGGTCTTTTCCGCGTTCGATCCTCTACTACTATTTTATTTCCATGGTAAGTATTCTTTTGATGGGAGAAGAATTGCAGGGAACATTTTGGACAAGCGCCGTACTCAACGTAAAGGTGATCCTGGATGTGATCCTGACGTTGCAGGGCCTTGCTTTCTGTCTGTTTGCCATTCATTTGTACAACAGGAAGGGATTGGCCCCCGTGCTTATTGTCTCTCTATTTATTTTTCCCCCGCTAACCACTATACTTAGTTTATTAGGCATCTTTGATTTGGGTTTAGGCTTGCGAAAGAGACTGGAAACAAGAGTGAAGAGGGGCTGAGGAAATGCCCAAATTCCTGTTAAAGCGTTGGTACGGGCTACACATGGTCTTGGCTCTAAGCTTTAGCTTGTTGCTGTTGGGAATTTTGACGCTTCATCACTGGATGTACGGGGCGATCGGGATCATTTGCCTGATCGGGCTCGTGGTTTACGCGCTGCAGGCCGAAAAAGGCTTCCAGCGGGATCTTCGTCTGTACTTGGCTACGGTTACCCACCGGGTGAAGAAGGCGGGCGAAGGCGTCATCCAGGAAATGCCGATCGGGATTTTGTTGTTCAACGAAGAAAAGACCATCGAATGGGTAAATCCCTTTATGACCAATATGTCCGGTGATGAAATGTTGATCGGGAAAACACTGCCTGATGTATTCCCGCAGCTCGTTCTGAAACCGGACCAGAAACGGCTGGAGTTTGTTTACAACGAGCGGACCTATGAAGTGCTTGTCCGAGCAGAGGAGCGTCTGCTTTACTTTACGGACATCACGAATTTCAAAGAATTGACGCTTCGCTACCACCGTGAAAAGGCTGTGCTTGCCATCATCCACCTCGACAACCTGGACGAGGTCGGACAAGTGATGGACGATCAAAGCCGGACACTGCTTTCTACGAGTGTGGCAGGGGTCATTACCGAATGGGCAAACAGGCACGGCATCTATCTGCGCCGCATTTCCGCAGATAAATTCCTGGCGTTGATGGAGCGGGAGACGCTGGACAAACTGGAAGAAAGCCGTTTTGACATTCTGGATGTGGTCAGGGAGATGACTGCAGACAACAAGATACCGATCACGCTTAGCATCGGAGCCGGAGCTGCAGCCAATTCCTATATCGAGCTGGGACAAATGGCCCAATCGAGTTTGGACATTGCTTTGGGCCGCGGCGGAGACCAGGCAGCGGTCAAGATCGGAAACAAGCTGACGTTTTTCGGCGGCAAGTCCAATGCCGTGGAAAAGCGGACGCGTGTACGTGCCCGCGTGATCGCCCATGCGCTGCGCGATCTGATTCACGAAGCGGAGCACGTCATCGTCATGGGACACAAGCAGCCTGACATGGATTCGATCGGCGCCTCCCTGGGCGTACTGAAAGCCGTACAGCTTCATAAAAAAGACGCATATATCGTGATGGATGAAGGCAATTCGTCTGTGGAGCGTCTGATGAAGGAAATTTACGCGCATGAGGAACTGGCCGAGGCTTTCATAACACCGGAGCAAGCGATACGTCTGATTACCGGGCGGACGCTCTTGGTAATCGTCGACACGCATCGCCCGTCGCTGGTAATCGAGCCGCGCCTGCTCAGCGAAACAAGCCGGATTGTGGTGATCGACCACCACAGGCGCTCGGAAGAATTTATCGAGCCGGTGCTTTTGTATCTGGAGCCGTATGCTTCTTCTACAAGCGAGCTGGTTACAGAGCTTCTGCAATATCAAAGCGACCGTCTGAACATCGACAATCTGATCGCTACGGCCTTGTTGGCGGGGATTGTGGTCGATACGAAAAGCTTTGCTTTCCGCACAGGCTCGCGAACCTTTGAGGCAGCTTCGTTTCTTCGCCGGAATGGCGCGGATACTGCGGCTGTCCAGCGCTTGCTGAAAGAGGATTTGACGCAATATGTAAAACGTGCTCGGGTGATCATGAATACCGAGACCTATCGGGATAACATGGCGATTGCCGTGGGCGACCCCAGTGAGGAGTACACGCAGGTACAGGTGGCCCAGGCAGCCGAGCAGCTGTTGACGCTCTCGGGCATTCAGGCGTCCTTTGTCGTTGCCAGAAGAGCTGACGATACGGTGCTGATCAGTGCCCGCTCACTGGGCGACATCAATGTCCAGTCGATCATGGAACACATGGGCGGAGGCGGCCATTTGACCGCAGCAGCCAACCAGATCGAAGGAATTTCCTTAAAAGAGGCCGTCAGACGTCTGAAGGAAGCTATCGATGCAGTCGTCTAGAACAGCCGTCTAGAGGAGGAGGAAGCACAGATGAAAGTTATTTTTCTGAAAGACGTAAAGGGTCAAGGGAAAAAAGGCGAAGTCAAGGATTTGTCGGAAGGCTACGTACGCAACTTCCTGCTGCCGCGGGGATTGGTCAAGGAAGCCACCGAAGCCAATATGAAGACGCTGGACGCGCAGCAGCGCAGCGAAGCCAAGCGTAAAGAGCAGGAAAAGATTGAAGCTCAGCAGCTAGCTGAAAAGATGAACGAGATCACCGTAAAGGTATCGGGAAAAGCAGGGGAAGGCGGCCGCTTGTTCGGGGCTATTTCCAGCAAGCAGGTCGCGCAGGCTTTGGAAGACCAGTTCCAAATCAAACTGGACAAACGCAAGCTGGAAATGGAAGCGATCCGCGCACTGGGCGTTACCCAGGTGAAAGTGAAGCTGCATAATGAAGTGACGGCAACGCTCAAGGTTCATGTAGTGGAAGAATAATGAAGCAGTAATTCATGCTAATACGGGATAAGCGAGGGGTGTGACGTGAGCGACCTGTTTTTGGACCGTGTGCCGCCGCAAAACAACGAAGCGGAACAGTCAGTTCTGGGGGCCGTGTTCTTATCGAAGGAAGCTCTCATCACGGCAATTGAAATTCTTCGACCTGAAGATTTTTATAAAACCGCCCATCAGCGCATCTTTAAAACGATGCAGGACCTCTACGACAAGGGGGAGCCGGTCGACCTCGTAACGGTGACGGCAGAGCTGCAGGACCACAAGCTGCTGGATGAGGTGGGCGGCGTTCCCTATCTCACGGAGATTGCCAGCTCGGTTCCGACTGCGGCCAACATTGAGTATTACGCGAAGATCGTCGAGGAAAAGTCGCTCTTGCGGCGGTTGATCCTGACGGCGACGAAAATTGCCAATGAAGGGTACTCCCGTGAAGACGAGGTCGGGGAGATCATCGCGGATGCAGAGAAATACATCCTCGAAATTGCCCAGAACCGGAACAGCGGCGGCTTTACGCCGATCCGCGACGTACTGCTGGAGACGTATGAACGGATTGAGTTTCTCAGTCAGCGGCGCGGGGATGTGACGGGGATTCCTTCGGGATACCCGGATTTGGACAAGATGACAGCCGGCTTCCAACGAAGCGACCTGATTATCCTGGCAGCCCGTCCGTCTGTAGGGAAAACGGCCTTTGCCTTGAATGTAGCCCAGAACGTAGCTGCTCGCGCCGGCGAGACAGTGGCCATCTTCTCGCTGGAGATGGCCGCTTCTCAGTTGGTACAGCGGATGATTTGTGCGGAGGGCAATTTGGATGCCTCCCGCATGCGTTCGGGTTGGCTGGAAGAGGATGACTGGCAAAAGCTGACGATGGCCATCGGGACATTGGCGAAAGCGCCGATCTACATCGACGATACGCCGGGTGTGACGGTACAGGACATCAGGGCGAAATGCCGCCGTCTGCAAGCGGAGCGCGGTTTGGGCATGATCCTGATCGACTACCTGCAGTTGATTCACGGACGGGGAAAAGGCGACAACCGCCAACAGGAGGTATCGGAAATTTCCCGGACCTTGAAGGGGATCGCCAGGGAATTGAACGTGCCTGTGATCGCCTTGTCCCAGCTAAGCCGTTCGGTGGAGCAGCGTCAGGACAAGCGGCCGATGATGTCGGACATCCGTGAATCCGGTTCGATCGAGCAGGACGCCGATATTGTTGCGTTCCTTTATCGCGATGACTACTACGACAAAGAAACAGAGAACAAAAACGTCATCGAAATCATCATTGCCAAGCAGCGTAACGGCCCGACCGGAACGGTGGAGCTGGCATTTTTGAAGGAATACAACAAGTTTGTCAGCCTGGACAATCGCTATCGCGATGCAGCGGGGTAAAAAGCAATAATAAAAATAAGTTCTACCCAGGTAAAAATCGCCTGTTTTTACGGAAAAGCCGGAACATACTCCGGCTTTTTTTCTATTATGAAAATACCGAACGTATAAACTTTCTAAATTGTTAACGTTCGTATTTTCATTGACAGCAACAAAATCGTTTAGTACACTTAGATTGTTTCAGGCCCAGTAAGGCAATGATGAAATCAGGAGGTGTTTTTCGATGTCAACTGTAGTTGTCGTCGGAACCCAATGGGGCGATGAAGGTAAAGGGAAAATTACCGATTATCTGGCGGAAAGCGCCGAAGTGGTGGCCAGATATCAGGGTGGCAACAATGCTGGACACACGATTATTTTTGGTGGCAACAAATACAAGCTGCACTTGATTCCATCCGGAATTTTTTATACAGATAAAACTTGCGTCATCGGCAACGGCATGGTTATCGATCCGAAAGCGCTGGTAGCGGAGCTGGATTACATTCACAGCTTTGGTTTCAAGACGCACAACTTGAAAATCAGCGATCGCGCGCATGTGATTCTGCCTTACCACATCAAGCTGGATGCTGTGGAAGAAGACAGCCGCGGCGCAAACAAGATCGGTACGACCCGCAAAGGGATCGGACCGGCTTATATGGACAAAGCTGCCCGTATCGGTATTCGCATTGCCGATCTGATGGACAAAGAAGAGTTCGCCCGCAAGCTTGAGCGCAACCTCGCTGAGAAAAATCTTCTGCTGGAGAAAATGTACAATACCAGCGGCTTTGAACTGAACGAAGTGCTGGAAGAATACCTGGGCTATGCCGAGATCATTCGCCCTTATGTCACCGATACGTCTGTCGTCTTGAACGATGCCATCGATCAGGGCAGCCGCGTGCTGTTTGAAGGCGCCCAAGGCGTTCTGCTGGACATCGATCAAGGTACGTATCCGTTCGTGACTTCTTCCAACCCGATTGCCGGTGGGGTCACTATCGGTTCCGGTGTAGGACCGACCAAGATCAACCAGGTTATCGGTGTGGCAAAATCGTACACCACTCGCGTAGGGGATGGTCCGTTCCTGACCGAATTGACTGATGCGACAGGCGATCATATCCGCGAAGTAGGATTTGAGTACGGTACGACGACAGGCCGTCCGCGCCGTGTCGGCTGGTTTGACAGCGTAGTTGTCCGCCATGCACGCCGTGTGAGCGGCATTACGGGACTGGCGATCACCAAGCTGGACACGCTGAGCGGCATTGACACGCTGCGCATTTGCACAGCCTACAAATACAACGGCGAAGTGATCGAGTCCTTCCCGGCGAATCTGAACCAGCTCGCCAAGTGCGAGCCGGTATACGAGGAGCTCCCAGGCTGGAAGGAAGACATCACTGGCGTTCGCAGCCTGCACGAGCTGCCTGAAAACGCACGTCACTACATCGAGCGCATCACGCAACTGACCGGCATTCCGCTCTCCATCTTCTCGGTTGGACCGGATCGCGAACAAACCGTGGTTGTTCGCGGTATCTACGGATAAACAATTGGCTCTATGCGAAAAAGCTGTCGAACCTGGTTCGGCAGCTTTTTTATTGAAAGTAGGAAGGATGCACCTCTCCCGGCGCACGTTGCGGCGCTGCATGGCAGTGGTCGAAAACGATCAGGAAGCAAAAATGGACGACAGGGCTTCTTCTTTTTTTGCAAGGACAGACACGAAAAGCAGACTTCTGGGCATATGGTAAGGCATATCAAGGAAAAATGAGGTGGTCACGATGATGGGATTTGATCAGAAGGCGATGAAGCTTCTGGGCAAGAATGTTCAGGTTAAGATGTTTAACGGCGTCGTCATCAAAGGAACCATGACTCATTTTAACAACGGCTATCTTTGTTTTATTACCACGTACAAACAGCGGGACGACCAAAAAACGACGATTCGCCGTTTGGCGGTCAAAGACATCACGTCGATGGTAGAGGTGTAGATGTGTAACGGCATATAGCCACCTGTCCCGAAAGAGGGGAGGTGGCTCTGTTGTTGTGTTTGGTTTCCTTTGCTGCTGCCTGCAGGAAGCAATCGTTTAGATGGTGCCTCCGAACGATTCGATGATCTGTACGGCTTCATCGCCTCGTTCTTCCGGTACGACTGCTGTCAGTAGAATGTTTCCGATGTTTTCTACTCCGCGATCAGCCATCCCGCTGGCATCCGGACCTGCGGCTGCCAGGACGCTGGCATCCCGGCCATTCGGAAAGTCACCGGCCTGGGTCAGTGTGGCCAGGCTGGGGAAATCGCTTGTAATCGGATTTGTGATCTCTTCCAGTCCGTCGCCCGGGTATTGTCCAATATGGGCGATCTGAATGGTTTCAAAGCCTGCCTGACGAAGGGATTGTGCCGCTTTCTCTGCCGCTTCAATCGTTTTAAAACCAGCCAAAATGTTGCGTTCCTTCACTGCCTGCCGCTCCTCTCGTACCCTTTTGTTAATAACCGTCAAATATGGTGTACCTATTATGAGCAAGAAACCCAAAATCCATTCGACAGCATTTTACACTTGATGTTGTCGTTATTTTTGTGGTAAAGTCGACATAGTTGGTTTCTTTAGGCAATTTGGCAGATAATTGAAACTGAATATCCGGGTTATTAGACCTAGTACATATCGCAAAAAAATTCAAAATAGTTACGTTCATGAAGGAGATGTATCTGTTTTCAGGAGGGACAAGGTATGCAATGGGCCGAATGGATGGCCAAGCTGCAAAACAAGACGAAGCACATCGTCGAGAATAGCAGCCGAGCTACACAGCGGGCGGTCGAGAGAGCAAGCACGTTTGTCCGCACTCACAAAAAGCAAACGGCAACGATCACAGCAGGACTCGTACTCTCAACAGCAATCGGGGCATCCGCCTACTTCTATTACAAGAGCAACATTATTTCGATTTATCATGTAGCAGTGAATGGACAGGAGATTGGTGTCGTCAACAATCCGGAGGTTGTCCATTCGTGGACAAAGGCCAAGCTGGACGAGGAAAAGGCAAAGCACGGCTTGAACCTGACGTTGTCCGACTATATCACATTTACTGAAGAAAAACTGTATAAGGGACACTACGATAACGAGGCAGCCATCAAAGCTCTGTCGGATATTGCCGACATCAAGGTAGAGGCTGTCAAATTGGTCGTTGACGGAAAAGTGGTCGGTTATGCCGAGAATGCAGAGGCAGCCGAGAAAGCGTTGGAATCTGTGAAGGAGAAGTTCTCCGGAATACCCGCAAACAACGTGAAGAAACAGGCGGTAGCAGCCGCATCCATAGACCAGCCGAAAGCTCCTCCTGCGGTGCAAGTGTCGATCAAGGAAGACGTGAAGCTGGAAAGCGATTCGGTAACCGCTGCTCAGGTTCTTCCGGTGGACAAGCTGGAGGAACTCTTGGCCAAGGGTACGTTCAAGCAAGTAACCCATACCGTAGTCGAGGGCGACTGCGTAGGCTGCATCGCCAAAAAGTACGGCATTACGTCGAAAGATATTTATGCCAATAACCCTGGCATAACGGAAAATACATTGCTGCAATTGGGACAAAAGATTAATGTAACGGCGCTTCGCCCGTTGGTGACTGTACAGGTGAAGGAAGAGGTCAGTCAAAAAGAAACCATTCCGTTTGCCACGCAGGTAAGGAATAACGACAAGCTGCCAAAAGGCGAAACAAAGGTTGTCCAGGAAGGAAAAGAGGGCAGCAAAACCGTCCGTTATCTCGTTGTGAAAGAAAATGGACAAGTTGTCGACAAAAGCATCCTGGATCAGCAAGTCATTGACCAGCCGCTGGTCAAAATCGTCGAGCGCGGAACCAAAGTCATTCCGTCTCGCGGGACAGGCCGTCTTTCGTGGCCGGCCAGAGGCTCTATCAGCAGCGGTTTTGGCATGCGCTGGGGCCGTTTGCACAAAGGAATCGACATTGCCGGTTCCGGATCTGTTCGTGCTGCCGACAACGGCCGCGTCGTACAAGCTGGATGGGATGGCGATTACGGAAATTCCATTTTGATCGACCATGGAAACGGCATGAAGACCCGTTATGGGCATCTTCGCTCCATCAGCGTCAAAGTAGGAGATGTCGTCTCCCAAGGAAAAGCAATTGGGGTCATGGGTTCTACCGGAGACTCTACCGGTGTCCACCTGCATTTTGAGGTTATACAAAATGGACGACTGCAAAACCCGGTTCGTTTCCTAAAATAAGCAGGAAAGTATAGGAAAATCAAAATAATGATTTTCTTTGATTCTTACAATAAAGGGTTCTCTCAAATGAGGGGGCCCTTTTCCTATTGGATCGAGGGAAGCGTCCAAGGCGGCTGTCTGATACAATAAGAGCATGTGGAGATGGCAGGAAACATTACCAAGCATCAGATGTGGAGGAAAACACGGACGTTTCGTGGAATCCATTACGTACAGAAGGGGGAGAGCGCTATGGCAAAACTCCTGGTTGTGGACGATGAAAAACCAATTGCCGATATCTTGAAGTTTACCTTTGAAAAGGAAGGGTACCAGGTAGTCTGCGCCTATGACGGAGAGGAAGCTCTTCTTCTCGTGCAGAATGAAAAACCGGACCTTATTTTATTGGATGTGATGCTTCCGGGCCGGGATGGCATGGATGTCTGCCGCTCCGTTCGGAAAAGCTGCGATGTGCCGATCATCATGCTGACGGCCAAGGATTCCGAGGTGGACAAGGTGCTCGGCCTGGAGCTGGGTGCGGATGATTACGTGACCAAGCCATTCAGCGCACGGGAGCTGGTGGCCAGAGTCAAAGCGCAGCTCCGCCGCCAGCAGCCCAAGAGCGAAGAGCAGGACAATCATCTGCTGCGGATTCATGAACTGGAGATCGATCTGAATTCCTATACCGTCGAGAAGATCGGGGAGCAGCTTGAGCTGACCCATCGGGAATTTGAGCTGCTTGTCTATCTGGCTCGCCACCAGGGACAGGTCATGACGAGGGAGCATCTGCTCCAATCCGTCTGGGGATTTGATTACTTCGGGGATGTGCGGACAGTCGATGTGACGATCCGCCGGTTGCGTGAAAAAATCGAAGACGATCCGAGCCAGCCGAAGTATATCATCACGAGGCGCGGACTTGGCTATACCATGCGTAATCCGGGAGCGGGAGGAACTCCCGGATGAGTCCGTTTCGCCTTTTTCGTCTGTTTCGCCTGTTCAAGACGGTCCAGTGGAAAATGGTCGTCATTTACATGCTCCTGATCCTGATGGCGATGCAGTTTATCGGGGCGTACTTTGCCCGGGAAGTGGAAAGCTACTACATCAATAACTTCTCGGAGACGTTGAATGCGCAGGCGAGCCTTTTGGCGACGCTTTCCCAAGGATACCTGCGGCCAAACGAAGGCAAGGAGCAAAGCCAGGATGAGGTCAGGCAGGGAATCGACAATCTGATCACCCATCTGGTGAAGCTGAACGGGGCCAATGTCCGCGTCATCGACTCGAACGGGACGGTTATCAGCACGACGGAAGACAAGCGTACGATCGGGCAGCGAAACACTCAGCCAGAGGTAACGATTGCGCTTTTGGGGACACGCAGCGAGTCGACCCGGATCGATCCGCGGACAGGCGATCGGGTCAAGGTGCTCGTGCTGCCGGTGAAAGGAGACAACATTGTCTACGGGGCAGTATACATGGCTGCTTCCATGGAGGCGACCTATACGACGATCCGCAAGATGAACGGGATTCTCGCTTCGGGGACGATGATCGCACTGCTTTTCACCGCAGCCTTGGGTGTCGTGCTGGCCCGGACGATTACGACGCCGGTGAAGGAAATGACTCGTCAGGCCCGGGCGGTTGCCGATGGAGATTTTAATAGAAATGTACGTGTGTATAGTGATGATGAAATTGGGCAGCTCGGGATGGCCTTCAACCATATGACTTTCAGGCTGCAAGAGGCGATCATGCAGCAGGAGGAAGAGCGGGAGAAGCTGGCCGGTATCCTGCGCAACATGTCTGATGGGGTAGTCGCCTCCAACCGCAACGGTCAGATCATTTTGATGAACCGGTCGGCGGAAGAGATGCTGCAGGTCACCATGGACGACTGCATGGCCAAAGGATTGACGCTGTACGATCTCTTGAAGCTGCCGCCGGAGGAAGAAATGCCGCTGTATTCGCAGGTGGATCCGTTGATCATTGAAATGGTGCTGCCGAACCGCGAAGTCCTGATCCTTCGTGTGACATTTACACCGCTTCAGCATGACAGCGGGAAGCGGGGCGGCATTATTACGGTGCTGCAGGACGTGACGGAGCAGCAGCGGCTCGACCAGCAGCGCAAGGAGTTCGTCGCCAACGTATCGCATGAGCTGCGGACGCCGTTGACGACGATCAAAAGCTATGTGGAAGCGCTGTTGGACGGCGCAGTAGAGGAACCGGAGCTGTCCAACCGCTTTTTAAAGGTGACCATGTCAGAGACAGAGCGGATGATCCGTCTCGTAAACGACCTGCTTCAGCTGTCCCGTTTTGACTCGCAGGGCATTCACCTCCACTACAAAGAGGTAGACGCCGATCAGCTGCTTCGTTATGCGGCAGACCGCTTTTCCATGTTCGGGGAACAGCAGGGCGTCCAGCTAAAGCTGGAGGTGCCGGAAAATCTGCCTCCTATATACGTGGACAAGGATGCGATCAACCAGGTGCTGGACAATCTGCTGTCCAATGCAGTCAAGTATACGCCCGAGGGAGGCACGGTCGTCCTCATGGCACAGGTCAACCGGCACCAAAAGCGTCTCCACATCTCCATTTCCGATACCGGGATCGGGATTCCCAGCCGGGATTTAAAGCGCATCTTTGAACGCTTTTACCGGGTGGACAAGGCTCGTTCGCGCGGGCAAGGCGGAACCGGTCTCGGCCTCGCCATCGCCCGGGAATTGGTACAGGCTCACGGCGCGGAAATCGAGATCTCCAGCGAATTGAATGTGGGCACGACGGTCACCTTTTGGGTGCCATTTGCAAAAGGAGGGACGGCGGGATGATACGGTGGAAGGAGCCGGCCAAAACCTTGCTGCTCACCTTGCTGGTTCTGTCCAGCTTTCTGTTGACCGCGCTTTTGTGGACAAACCAGCCCCAATTTCAACTGATCGAGCCTGCTCAGTACAAGGAATCAAAGCCGGTACAGGAAAGGCAACTGGAGGACTTGATCGCACCGGAATCGGTCATCTTTCACTACGGGGAGGACCGGCATACAAAGGCGACAGCGACAGACGGCCAGTATCGCATCGTCAAAGAAGAGATGAAGAAATGGATCTTCCTCGATTTCGCGCCATTTTCCTTGCCGATTGAGAAGTGGGAGAAAATCTCCCGGGAGAAGCAAGGAATTGAAATACGCTTTCGCAACAGTGTCCCTCTTTCTGTCGTTGGACGGCTTGTGACATTTCGCGATGAGGTCAGCGACAAAGGAAAGGGAATCGACCGCCTGGTGCTTTATTACGAGGAAGAGGAAGACGTGGTCTATGCCTTGTTTATCCTCTCCGGCGAGGAAATGGTGCTTCGCAGCCGTACCTCGATCAGTCCAAAGGATTTGCGGCAGTCTTATCTGCCGACGGGCAACCTGATGCCGGAACAAATCATGAAGGTCGTCAAGCCGAATCCTGTCCCCCCGATCATAGAGCAGGGGAGGGCGGCAGGGACGATTTACTATTTGCCGAAAAACCCGGTGAAAATGCAGGCCTTTCGCTTTACATTCCGGACGATCGACAACGATCAGCTACTGGATGCGTATTTTCTCGATCGGACACTGGTCCGCCAAATCGTGGAGCGGGACAAGACGATCATCTACACCGATGGCAGCCACTCCATCCAGTTGCGTTCGGATCAGCAGGCCATTACGTTTACGGACCCGGCCATCCTGTCAGTCGCACCGGAGCTGACGGATGAGGAGAAGGTAAAGGCAGCCATTTCATTTATTAACAAACATTTGGGATGGACGGATGATTTTCATTTCGAGACAATCAGAAAAAGCTATAACGACAAAGACGTTGTTACCTTCCGCCAGTACGTCGGAGCGTATCCGCTCTACAGCAAGGAAGGCTATCCGATCGACACCATCCGGGTGACGATGGAGGCGGGCCAGGTAGTGACGATGGACCGCTCACTGATCGATCTGGACCGCTACATCCAGAACAAAGGGTGGACGGCGATGTCGGGACCGGAATTGTTTCAATATATTCGCGAAAAGGGATTGGCGAATACAGAGCAGATCAGAAACGCATATCTGTCGTATCAGACGGTTACACACGAGGATTATGTGGAGCTGATCCCGATCTGGGTAGTGGAAGTGAACAATTATCCCAACCTGTACATTCCTGCCCAATTGAATCAGGGAGGAGGGCCGGAGCATGGATTGGAGTAAAACGAAAACGATCTTGATCTGGGCCTTTCTCCTGCTGGACGTGTTTCTCGGCTATCAGGTATACGCGACGAGGGGCGGCTACTGGCAAAATCCCGAGGCGTCCCAGAGCGAAAAGTGGGAAATGGATGACTATCTCAGACAGCACAACGTCACACTTGATGCAGAGGTGCCGTCGGACACGCCGGACATGACCTATCTCAATGCAGAGTATGTAGGGATCGGAGCGTTGGAGCTGCAGGGGATGGCAGGCATTGACGCTACCCTGGAAAAAATGGCCCTGGCGGCCAGACTGAAGCCGCCGATCGCCATAAATGGCCAGATCACCCCCAACGAGCTGTTGCGCCAAATCGGACCGCGCATGATGTATTCCGATCAGTACACGGCTGACCTGTACCAATCGAATCAGGGAAGACTTTTGTATTGGCAGGTGTACGATAAGGTGCCGATATTCATCGCGCCGCTCGAAGTCTACTTGGCCGATGGCTCGATTCTCGGGTATCGGCAAACCTATCTGAATATACGCAGCCAGGGTACGAGCCGCCCGATCATTTCTGCATATAAAGCGATCCGTTCGCTGGTGGAAAAACAGGTGATCCATCAGGGCGAGCGTATCGAAAATGTAACGCTGGGCTACTACGGTTCCTATGACGCGGAAATTCAGGGGCTGGCTCCGGTATGGCGGATCATTCACGATGGGAAGCAGCATTTTGTCAACGGATTTACAGGAGCCCAGGAACGCCCTTTGGTCACGAATTATTTCCCGGGGAAATAGGGATGGCGAAAGTAGCGGACAAGCAGGTGTTGGAAGACAGACCGAAAAGCCATCGTTAAAAGGGCAGCAGTTTCACAGCTATAGACAGCATGTTAGATATAGACAACATTTTGCAAGGGAAGCAGGTACACGGCCGCGGTGTGGGGAGATGGAAGGGACAAAACTGCTCCACTGCGGCTCCCTTGTGTGCGTGCAAGCGAGAGAAGAGGGATTTGTAGTGAGATTTAGTGTATTGGCAAGCGGGAGTACCGGCAATGCGATCTACGTGGCAACGGATCGCATCTCGGTGTTGATCGATGTGGGGATTACCGGCAAACAGGCAGAGGCGGCTCTGCGCGAGATCGGCGTGGACCCGACAGAGCTGAGCGCCATTTTGGTAACGCACGAGCACGTCGACCATATTAAAGGAATTGGCGTCATGGCCCGCAGGTACAATCTCCCAATTTATGCCAATCAAAAAACGTGGTCTGAATTGGATGGCCAGATCGGTACGATTCGGGAGGACCAGAAGCAGCTGTTTGAGGTAGGCGAGAAAAAAGAGCTGGAGGATTTGGGAATCGAGTCTTTTGGCATTTCTCACGACGCCGTCGAGCCGATGGGCTTTTGCTTTTACCACAATAACAAGAAGCTGAGTGTGGCGACCGACCTCGGCTACGTCAGCGACCGGATCAAGGAGACGATTCGCGGTGCGGATGCCTATGTGTTTGAATCCAATCACGATGTCGAATTGCTTCGCATGTCGCAGTATCCGTGGAGCATCAAGCGGCGTATTTTGAGCGACGTCGGCCATCTGTCGAACGAAGCGGCTGGCGAAGCGATGATTGACGTTTTAGGCGGACGGGCAGAGAGGGTATACCTCGCGCATCTGAGCAAAGAGAATAACATGATCGATCTGGCGCGTCTGACCGTAAAAGGGATTT
Organism: Brevibacillus borstelensis; assembly: GCF_036700025.1. NCBI lineage: Bacteria > Bacillati > Bacillota > Bacilli > Caryophanales > Paenibacillaceae > Brevibacillus > Brevibacillus borstelensis. The sequence goes on from NZ_CP144922.1 coordinate 298,312, forward strand.
TGGAGGAGAGCGGTCTCAAGGTCGGAGATGACGTCCATCTGCGGGAAACGTACCCGGACCGCCCGACCAAGCTGGAGTTTTTATAGACGGCACCCGTATGGATTTCCTGCCGCCAGTTCCACAACCTTTCCATATTTCTCACGCCATTTTGCCGAAAACAGGTCGTATACTGAGGATGTGAAATGGTATACGCGATAGCAAAATCTGCAAAGCTAGGTAATAGAGAAAGGAGAGCGTGAACCATGGGTTTTTACGATGACATGGCACAAGTGGAACGGAAAAAGCGTTCGCATGGAATAGGGCGCTTGGTGATGACCTCCATTACTTCCGCGGTGATTGGAGGGATGGTAGTTCTCTTGATGCTGCCGTCTCTCTCCAAATCAGGATACATTTCCATGGTAGAGCCGGGTACGGCCAATGCCATGAGCAATCCGGCCGCCAATCTGTTCGCCCAGCCTGTATCGGTCGAGGTTACTTCGGCTACGGTGGATGCGGTGGAAAAAACGGAAGATGCGGTCGTGGGGATCATCAATACGCGCCGGGTCGTGAACTGGTTTAATGAAGAACAGGTTCAGCGCGGCGAGGGTTCTGGCGTCATCTTTGAAAACAAAAACGGCAAAGCGCACATTATTACCAATAATCACGTTATTTCCGGAGGAAGCAAGATCCAGGTAGCACTGCCAAACGGCGACACTGTCGACGCCAAAGTACTGGGAGCCGATCCGTTTACCGATCTGGCCGTTCTGGAAATCGACGGCAGCAAGGTGAAAAAGGTAGCCGAGCTGGGCGACTCCGGTACGCTGAAGGTAGGAGAGCCGGCGATCGCCATCGGCAACCCGCTCGGACTGGAATTTTCCCGTACGGTAACGCAAGGGATCATCAGCTCGCTGAATCGTTCGATGCCGGTGGATATCAACGAAGACGGCCAGGATGACTGGGAGCTGGACGTGCTGCAAACGGATGCGGCGATCAACCCGGGGAATAGCGGGGGCGCTCTGGTCAATATCAAGGGACAGGTAATCGGCATCAATACGATGAAAATCTCCAAGACAGGTGTGGAAGGGCTCGGCTTTGCCATTCCGATCAACGACGTGAAAAAAATCGTCGGCGACCTGATGCAGTATGGAGAGCTGAAACGGGCTTATCTGGGCATCGAGCCGTACAATTTGACCAGTGTGCCGCGCTACCACTGGAAAGAGACGCTGAACCTGCCAAACGATGTGAAAGCGGGCGTCGTGATCAGCAAACAGCCGGGCAGATTTTCGCCAGCAGGCAAGGCTGATCTGAGGCAATACGACGTCATCGTCAAGCTGGATGGCAAAGACATCGACAACGGCGCGCAATTGCGCAAATACTTGACGCTGAACAAAAAGCCGGGAGAAAAAATGGAAGTTACCTTCTACCGCGATGGATTTATGAAAACCACGACGGTGACACTGGAAAATCAACCTTCCAGCAATTAAAGCGGGAACACCGGTTATCCATACTGGCAAGAGCAAAAGCAAATGAAAGACGGAGGCACCCTTTGCGGGACCTCCGTTTTTTGTTTCGGCTTTAAATTTTGACAACAAGCTGATTAAGGTTTTCCGCCATTCTAGCCAGATCAACGACGGCATTGGAGGTTTCTTCGGTGCTTGCTGACGTTTCCTCGGTCACGGCCGCGATGTTTTGCGCAGCCTTGAGAACTTCCGAGGTCTGGGCGCTTTGCTCCTCGCAGCTCGCGGCTATTTCCGCAATCCGGGTCGACGTCTCTCTTACGTAGCTGACGATTTCATCAAAGGATTGATACGCTTGCGATACGAGGGCGCTGCCGTTGTTGACCGTATCGACTGTTTTTTGTGTGCTCGTCTGCATTTGGCCGATCAGTTCGATGATTTCTTTCGTGGCGATACTGCTTTGCTTAGCCAGTTTGCCTACTTCACTGGCTACGACGGCAAAGCCGCGGCCGTGCTCGCCGGCCCGTGCCGCCTCGATCGAAGCGTTAAGGGCCAGCAGGTTGGTTTGGTTGGCGATATCCTGGATCGAGCTGATGATGCTGTCGATCTTTTGGGAGTTCGCCAGCAGCTCGTCTACCTTGAGCGTGATGTCTTTCATGCCCTCGATAGAGTTTGCCATCATCTGTCCGCCGCTGTGGGCGACATCGACCGTTTTGTTGACGAACTCATTGGTTTGCTCGATGTTAACGGCAACCTGGGTGATTGCTTGGTTCATCTGCTCGATCATTTCCGAGACATTCGTTACGGTGCTGGCCTGGAATTGGCTGCCGGAAGCGATTTCTTCGACGCTCGCCGAGATTTCTTCCGAGGAGCTGGCAACGCTCTCGGAGGATTGCTGGATCTGCTGCGTGACCTTTTGAATGTCACGCATAATGATGAGGATCAGGAGAATGCCGATGACGATTGCAATCACGCTGATCGCGATCACCGTAATAAATCCGGTGTTATTGAGCGAGACAGCATTCGATGTCGCTGCATTGGCACCATTTCCGTTTAATTCGACGAGCGATGAGATAACCTTTTTCGCATCAGTCCATTGAGCTTGCGTGCGGTTAATGGCCGCTACGGTTTTTGCTGTATCCGTGTTTCTGGCTACTTGCAGTACGGCCGGAATTTGCTGGGCATAGGCTTCCCAGTGGGTTGAAAAACTGCTGTAGATTTCTTTTTCTTCATCGGAAGAAATGAGCTTTTCGTATTCCGCCCGTTTTTGCTCGATGTCCTTCAGAGCATTGTTTACCTGTACTTCAAGGGCATTGATTTTATCGAGATCGGTTTCAAGGCCGATCTGTGAGATAATCATCGGCAGGTTGGTGATGTCTTCATCCAGATCGCCGAGCACCAAAACGCTTGGCATCCAGTTTGTATTTATCTCTTCTGCCTTATTTCCGATTTTCCCCATCAGAAATAACGATATTGTGGAAGCGAGCAGCAATAAACATAATAACACGATAAAACCGACTAAAACCTTTTTCCGTATGGTCATCGTTGTTCCCCTCTCCATCTGCGGTGTCATACATAGTAAGTACCCACTGGATAACGGGATTGAAACATGCTTGGATGAGATGTCGCCGATTTTTACTTTTACAAAGGATTAGGTAAGTGCTGCGGCATCGTGTACAATGAGATCAAACGGGATAAGGAGAAACTCTGTGACGGGACGTCAACATACAGGAGAGATCAACGCTCAGGGGCAGGGGTGGTTCAGCGAAATGGAGCTGTTTCAACAAATCTATACCGGCCTGTCGATAGTCAATTTGCTGTTGGCAGCGGTTTTAATATTCATGGAGAGGCGAAACATCGCTTCTACCTGGGCGTGGCTCATGGTCTTGCTGTTTTTGCCGGGGATTGGCTTTGTCATCTACCTGGTGTTTGGCCAAAGGCTGTCGCGCCGCAAGCTCTACAAGCTGAGGGAAGGGGAATTTTCCCGTTATCAGGTGGTGCTGGAGGAGCAAATCAGGAAGATGGAAAGCGGGACCATCCGCTTCCACGATCCAGCCATCGTCGACCACCGCGATATGATCCACATGAATCTCGTCAGTGATGCCGCGCTGTATACGCAGGATAATCACATTGACATATATACCGAGGGGCAGGCAAAATTTGAAGCGCTGTTTGCCGACATTGCCAAGGCAGAAGACCATGTCCACCTGCTCTATTACATCATCCGAAAAGACGAGCTGGGAGAGAGGCTGATCCGCGCTTTGACCGAGCGGGCGGCGGCGGGCGTAAAGGTGAGGCTGCTGTACGACGCGATCGGTTCGTCCGAGCTGACGCCGCGCTTTTTCCGCCCGCTGGTGGAAGCGGGGGGAGAAGTGGCCGCGTTTTTCTCATCGCCGATTCCATATGTAAACATGTGGGTCAACTTCCGCAATCACCGCAAGCTGGTGATCATCGACGGCGAGGTCGGCTATATCGGCGGCTTTAACATCGGAAACGAGTATTTGGGGATGGATCGGAAGCTCGGGTACTGGCGGGACACCCATCTGCGGATTACCGGCAGCGCCGTCCATCTGCTGCAGGCGCGCTTTTACCTGGACTGGAATCTGTCGGCCCAGGTACAGCGGAGGATGGAGGACGAGCCGCGCTATTTCCCGCCGAGTCAGAGGACCGGAAACGTCGGCATCCAGATCGTTTCCAGCGGCCCCAACTCCGAGAAGCAGCAGATCAAGCACGGCTATTTGAAAATGATTTACAAGGCAAAAGAGCGCATTTATTTGCAGTCGCCTTATCTAATCCCCGACGACAGCCTGCTGACGGCACTGAAAATGGCCGCCATGTCCGGCGTCGATGTCCGGGTCATGATACCCGGCCGGGCCGATCACAAGCTCGTCTACTGGGCGTCCCAGTCGTATCTGGGCGAGCTGTTGAAGAGCGGCGTGCGCTGCTTCCGCTACGAGAAAGGATTCCTGCACGCCAAAACGATGGTCGTGGACGGACAGATCGCTTCCGTGGGCACGGCCAATCTGGATATACGGAGTTTCAAGATCAACTTTGAGACGAACGCTTTTTTGTTTGACTCGGCTACGGCGGAGCGGCTGGAGCAGATTTTCCTTGAGGATTTGGCTGAGTGTCATGAGGTGACACGGGAGGAGTATGAGAGCAGGCCGCTGAAGGCGCGGTTGCAGGAGTCGCTGACGAGGCTGTTGTCGCCGATTTTGTAGGGCACAAATGGATGGGGCGTTGAAGGGGGAAAGCAAAGCGGCTGGCTGTGGTGGATCGGACTGCATGTCGGGGCAGCCGGTGTGTTGGTGAGCCGGTATGAGGGACTGTAATGTCAGATAGCAGATAAACGGAGCTGACCGCATGCCATAGAGAGCAGGCGAGCAGCAGCTGGTAGGCAGAGAAAATAAGCAGAGCCTGCGAGCAGTAGCAGGTAGACAGAGAAGATAAGCAAAGCGGGTGAGCAGTAGCAAGTAGGCAAAGTACACAGCAGGAGTTTTCAGGAAAAAGCGACCGTGTCTTCGGCCGCTTTTTTTGTTTTCAGCATTCTTTTCGATTTCCAAAAAATGATGTGTCGATCCCCGAAAGGATGGCGTCTAATTCATGTGAAGGGAGTGAGGGAGGGAAGTGGAAGAATCGACGCCTTTTGACCCGGCCTACTGGGTTTCGCGAGCCAAACGGAAGCGCGAGGATTTTGCTCCGCTGTACGATTTTTATTTTGAGCGAATTTACCGCTATTTTGCATTCAAGGTGGGGAGGTCGCATGCAGAAGATTTGACACAGCTCACTTTTATGAAAGCCCTGAATGGACTGTCGAGCTACCGGGAAGAATCGCTTTTCTCCACCTGGCTGTTTCAGATTGCAAAGCGTGTGCTGCTGGACGAAAACCGGAGGCTTCGACGGCGGCCGAAGGAGACGGAGCTGGATATCATACAGACCGAGCTATCGGAGGGGCATGCTGAGAGGACAGCGATTCAGCTTGACCTGTTATCCGCTTTGCAGCAGTTGCCCGAAATTGAGCGGGAGATCATCATGCTGAGATTTTTCGCAGACTGTACGCTCGTCGAAGTCGCAGAAATTCTGGAGATGGGCGAAAGCGCAGTGAAAAACCGGCTCTACCGGGCTCTGGAAAAGCTGAAAGGCAAATTACGCGGATGGGGGGATTTGAATGAACGGCGACAGGAGAAAAACAGCTTCGTCTGAGCAGACCGAGCAGCTTGCCAAGCAGATGATGAAACCCCGGACGGATTTGCGAAGCGATGTTCTTGAACGGGAATTTCCCGGTTTCATCGAGGTCGTACAGGGGCTTGAACGAGAGAGAGAGGCGCTTTCCCCCGATCCAGGCACGCGAGAGAGAATCAGACAAACATTGTTTGAAACGGCAGGGACCACAAAAGCTCCCGTTCGCCAGCGAAGGGTCGCGAGAAAATGGATGTTTGCAGCAACCGCTGCATGCTTTTTCTTTGTCATCTTGATTGCTGCCAGTTTCTCATCGCCGACGATGGCCGAAAAGCTGAAAAGCATTCCGCTAATCCGATCCGTGTTTTCCCTGTTCAAGGATGAAACCTTGCATATCGCCGGGGAAAAGGGGCTTGTCACACCGGCCAGTCAAAGCGTGACGGTGAACGGAATTACGGTGACAGTAAACGAAGTGTTCTATGACGGCTCGCGTATCGATATCGGGTATGCCATCCAGGTGCCCGAAGCCGCAAGCGAAACAGAAGCCCTTAATATCGTCCGCAATATCAAGATATGGGAATTTACCGTGGACGATTCTGACAAGCCTGTTCCTTACAAAGGCAGTCAAGATGTGGAGCGGGTGGACAAAAACCTGTTTGCGGGGATGAAGCATATGGAAGTGACAGTGCCGTTGCCTGACAAGTTTACTTTTCATGCAAAGGTATCGGTTGGCGACGACTTGTCAGATCCGAAGACAACGGGGCAGCTGGACATTCCGGTGGTAAAACAGATGAAGCCGGAAGACAGCGCAGAGCTGTCCCCGGACATTTCCCAGACCATGGAAAGCGGCTATGTGTTTGAAGTGGAATCCGTAACGCTTACTCCGGCGTCGACGACCATTTTGCTGAAAGAGATTCCGCCGGACGATAAACCGTATGACCCTGCGTACAGGCTGCTGAACGACAAGGGAGAAGCCATCGAAGAGGCGGAAGAAACCCTCACTTGGGACGAAAAGGGAATCTGGAGAAGGTTTGTCATTCCACTCCGGGAAAGACCGGAGTCCGTGAAGCTCATCCCGAGCATGAACGGCGTCGAGGAAACGAATAAGGCCGTAGTCATTCCGCTCAAAGCGGACAGTCAAAACAAATAAATGAAAAGAGGAGAGATCATGATGGGAAACAAACGGACACCGCAAACAATCGGCGGTCTAGTTTTGGCCGGCGTGGTCACAGTCGCGGGCATAACGGCAGCGCTTCCGGGGGAGACATCAACCGTGCAAGCGGCGCCTGCGAAAACCGCAACCGGAGCACAGACAAAAGCCGCACAGGCCAGTCCAAGTGTGACGGTGAACGGAATGACAGTGACGGTGAACGAAGTCTTCTATGACGGCTCGCGTATGGATATCGGTTATGCCATCCAGATGCCCAAAACCCAGAATGAAGCAGAAGCTCTCAAAATGGCCCAAACAATCAAGCTTTGGCAATTTACCGTGGACAATTCCGACAAGCCCGTTCCTTACAAAGGCAGTCAAGAAGTGGAGCGGGTAAACGGAAACCAGTTTAAAGGGATCAGGAATATCGAAATCACGGAGCCGTTGCCAGACAAGTTTACCTTGCATGCGAAGGTGGCATTTGGCAATGATGTGACAGATCCAAAGACAACGGGCGAGCTGGACATTCCGGTGGCAAAACAGCAGAAGTCGGGAGTTGGCGCAGGGCTTTCTCCCAAAGGGTCTCCGTCCGGGCAAAGCGGTGCAGGGGGCTCGGCAACGCCTGCTCCTGACAAAGCAAAGGAACCTTTGCCCAAGCATGTTCAGCAAAACTATCAAAAATTATTGGAGGCTGAACCGCTGCTGAAAGGCCTGAAAATGACGGGGTATTCCAAAAGCCCGATGACAGACAACAGGCAAATTCGCGGAGTATGGGGAATCGTGCTCCATGAAACCGGGAATTTTGACGACAAGGGGAAAATGTTTGCCTCGATGCAGTTTGACAGTACGACAGGAGAGCTATTGGATTATGGCTCCTTTGGTTCTCCCACCTTCAGGGAAGAGCCAGAAAAAAGTGCGCAAACGGAGGCTTTTTACAGACAAAAAGCAGCCGAATTTTTTCAGAAGCTGCTCGGCGATGAGCATGTGAAGCAGTATCAGAAGACCGGAACAGTGGAAATAAGCATGAGAACCTACAATAAGACCGTGGAAAGACAAACGGGTACTGCCCAATTTGATTACAAAGGCGAACGTTTTCAGATGGTTGTGGACGTCAACGGCTACCTGCACACGTACAATCGCATACCGCTGTCCCATTTGCTGAAACAGCGGTAAAGGACAAAAAGAATAACAAAGGAAAAAACATCCCGACCCACTATTTTGCAGTGGAACGGGATGTTTTTTAGTGATGCTCTACCAGGCTGTCTACGGGCACGCTTTGTTCGCGCTCTGGCTCGTCCAGCGGATAGACTCTGGCCATCTCGGTATCGTCATCGACGTGCTGGATATAGACCGGCACTTTATTCAAGGTAACATTCGCCATGACGGGGGAAGCCGCGATTTCCTTGGCGCGCTGCTTGTTCATTTTACAGACCTCCTCGTGATGTTGTCCCCACTAGTATTTGCTGGAGGGGTGGGAGAGCATTCCGAGACGTGTTTTTATGGGGATGAGATTCTCGGGTAGCATATGCCGGGGAACGCTCTTTTTTCCAATGCGGAAAGACATGTGAGGCCGCAGACCCGCACCATTTGAAAATGGGGCATTCTGGGGTAGAATAAGGACGACAAACAGGAACGGAAAGGACGATTTACGAATGGACAAGAAAGAAAAAACGATTCGCATCGAGGGCAAGGACGTAGCGCTGCACCCGGAGCATCCGGTGCGCTTTGCCTGCATGGAGCATGCGGATACGCAGATAGACGAGTATGTGGATGAGTTCGAGGCTGCGCCGGATACGTACCGCGCCGCTTCTATTGAAGACGACAAGCTGGACAAGCGCTGCCGCGAGTGCGGAGCTCCGGCTGAGATTGCGTTGTTGCGCGAGAAGGGAATGTAAGGGCGTGCAGATTACGATCGTAACGGTAGGCAAGCTGAAGGAGAAATACTTGCGGGAAGGGATCGCGGAGTACACCAAGCGCCTGTCGGCATATTGCAAGCTGCAGATCGTGGAGGTCAGCGACGAGAAAGCGCCGGAAGAGCTGAGTGCAAGCGAAATGGAGCAGGTCAAGCGCAAGGAGGGCGAGCGCATCCTGGCCCAGATCAAGCCGGATCATTACGTGATCGCGCTCGCCATCGACGGGCAGATGTGGTCGTCGGAGAAGCTGTCCAGCGAGCTGGACAAGCTGGCTTTGCACGGGCGCAGCCAGGTGGCGTTTGTCATTGGCGGGTCGCTGGGGCTGTCGGCTGAGGTGCTGAAGCGGGGGGATGTGCAGTTGTCGTTTTCGAAGATGACGTTTCCGCATCAGTTGGTGAGGCTGGTGCTGGTGGAGCAGGTTTATCGGGCGTTTCGGATTGGGCGGGGGGAACCGTATCATCGTTAAGGGTAAAATGGGGAGGGAATTAAACAATTCCCCCACGTTAATGTTGTATCTCGACTTACGCTTTTTCCAAGGTTGGAGCTGTTCTTCAACATCAGGATATAGCTGTTTCAGCAACTCATAGGTGTTTTCCATTGCATCAATCGTGAAGTCAAAGCGGAGATTGATTTTCTCGATTCGTCGACCAATGCCCCGAGGCGCTTCTTTGCTTACGGTAATATCTTTGATTACGAGGCGAAGGAGCGCTTTTTGTTGTTCGGGTACCACATTAGAAAGTACCATTTGAAAATCAGACAATAGAATGCGAAGCGCTTCATAATCAATTGGTTTGGTATCGGCATCAGAAAGCTCGGTTTGAAGTTGTCGAAAACGAGATTCCAGTTGCGTTTTCTCCTCTTCAAGCTCATTCAGTTTCTTGCTGATAATTTTTTTTGGCATGGATTCATCAAGTAACGCTTCAAGCAGCTTATTGGTTTTTTTGTCAATTTGCTTTAGTTTCGATTCAACTAATTTCTGCTCTTGGTAGAATGGCTTTTCTGCATTGGCTCTTTGTGCGTTAACCTGGTTAACAATCATCTTTAGTGTCACAGGGTCTGAAACAAGGAGGGACAGGTGGGACATTACTTCTTGTTCTGCAATGTCTGCACGTATGGAGTTGGCCTTACAAACGGTTTTCCCTTTGTTGTGGTGTTGTCCGCACACATAATAGCGATACCTAGTACCTTCTGAACCTTGAGAATAGCCAGGAACCATTCCATAACCACACATGGGGCATTTGAGAAGACCACTTAAGACAAATGGTTTTTCTGAGCGCGATGGTTTGTAGGAGCGTTTTTTGCGTAGACTTTGGACTCGCTCCCATTGGTCTTCAGAAATAATGGCTTCATGTTCACCTTCAACCACTAAGTATTCTTTGTTTCTCCCTTTGCGCCGTTTTTCTGACCAGTTCTCCTTCTGGTTAAAGCGGACTTTCCCGATATACATAGGATTGCTCAAGATATCTTTAACAGCAATCACAGAAAAAGCGTTGCCTTTTTTGGTTTTATAGCCTTTTACATTAAGATGACCGACAATTGCCTTATACCCGAGACCTTGTTCAGCAAGGTTGAAGATTTCACGAATGAGAGCAGCCTCTTCGTCATTTACTACTAGAGTTTTATTTACAGAGTGATAACCTAAGCAAATTCCCCCATTAAACTTCCCTTGTTTCGCACGTTCGGTCATCCCCATTTTTACCCGACCTACAATGGTGTTACGCTCCATTTCTGCAATGGAACCAACCATTTGAAAGACCATTCTCCCCATCGGTGTTGTTGTATCTATGTTTTCATTAATACTCACAAGCTGGACACCGTTTTTTTCTAACTCATCGTTGATTTCGATAGCATCTTTAAGCTTTCTCGCCAAGCGGTCAATTTTGTATACCAGAACAACATTGAAATTACCCTGCCTGCTGTCTTGCAGTAGACGCTGCATGTGAGGTCTACCCTCAATGCTTTTACCGCTATACCCTTCGTCTACATACTGCTCCACAACCTCCATATTATGAACTTCGGCATAACGATGTAGGTCAGCGAGCTGCGCTTGTATACTAAAGCCTTCATTTGCTTGCTCTTCTGTGCTTACACGCACGTAAATTGCTGCTCTAAGCTCTTTCATGTAACCTTCTCCTCTCTATTCATTGTTTGTTGACTTAATTTATTGACCATACTGGCAAGTTGCTTTACGAACTGTTCTTTATGTTTCTCACCTTGCTCAATGTTTGTCGGGAGATTTACTTTACTGTTATAGGTCACTTTTGATAGATATAAATGGTCCATATTACCACTCCATTCCCTTAGTTATTAAGTGAATTTTGTTGAAGGCGGTTTAATTCCTCAATAAATTTTTTAGTTTCAGCATTGACTGTAATCTTGCCAAGTAGTAGTTCTGCCTGGTATAAGGGTTGAATCAAATTGATAAGCAGTTGTATCACAGAGGCATCTGTTTTCGTTTCAAGAAGCTGTTTTATCAAGGCAAGTTTTAATTCTGCGGTGGACTTATCAGCTTGTTGGTAAAGCTTTGTGGCAATTTCTAGTGACACATCGTGGACAATATTTTCATCCAGTGATAGCGGTTGGAGCGGTAGGTTTGTTCTTACCCATTGTTCATAAGGAATCCTAATATTGTTTTCATGGCACACCTTAATAAATTCCAGTAGCATCTGTCTTAGTTGACTTTGATATGTATCCACAACGATTGAATTTGGATTCATATCCAATGATTTAGCCAATTTCATAGTTGTTTCAAATGATGGTGCACATTTCCCATTTTCAATCTCCGAAATGTGAGTATGAGAAACACCTGTTTTTTCTGCGAGTTGACGAAGTGTAAGATTAAGTTCATTTCTACGGCTTCGTAATTCTTGACTCAAGTTCAATGTAATCACCTCTACATTTATTATATCATGTTCGGATTTAACTTTACATATTTACATCATATTTGATATTATAAAATCACGAATTGTATGATTTTATATTTACAGCTTACTGTGATTGTGACCTAAGTAGATAAAGGATGTCTAAAGTCTAACTGAGCACTAACTTGATAAGGAGGAATTTAGTTGCGCCCATAACTATAAGCACTAAATATTAAAATTTACAGAGGATGGAAATAGTAATCCACTTCCCCGTACTTGTTGCACCTTCGGGGGAGATAACCAATAAAAAGGTTAATCGCTACTCCCAGAAGGAGTAATTTCATGTGAAAGTATCATCCTATTGGAATAAGAAGGTGCAACAACATCCTCATGGCTACATGAAGTACAGGAAACTATTTGAACAAAGGACTGAATTATGGGAGAGTCCTATTGACGGAATTATGCTGTTCTTTGAAGGGCCTGTTGCGTCTGATTTTTATGCTTTGCTAAGTGAGTTTGGAATCCATCATAAATACTGCCGCAATAAGTCAATGTATGACCAAGTTTTTTCACTGGGACCAGTACGTGTCTTTCAAAGACCAAGATTTACAAACATACCGCAGGTAATGATAAAGCTTAACCCATCAAACGCTGGCCTTACACTAGAGCAAATTAGCCACTGGTTAGATTTAATTTGCGGAAATATACAAAATGTATTGGTCTATAGGGTGGATTTCAAAATAGACATGCTAGGCTTGGAAACAAGTGAATGCATTAACAGTTTCTGGTGCTCAGGCTTTAGAAAATTTGATGATTCAAGGTATTCAGGCGAGACACTATACATGGGGAGTAGGCGAGGAAAGCGGCAAAGAGTAGTGTACAACAAAACGAAGGAATCAAAGTTGCCCTTTGTTTTAACCAGGATTGAAACGCGTGAACGGTTTAAAAAAGGTCGACGATTAACATTTAATGACTTCTGTTCGACCCTGATTACATACAATCCATTCGAGGGCGCGTATCTGGTAAATGTAAATAGTCCCGATTTCCAATTTTGTCTCAAGAAGTTCGGTAAGTCCATTATTGAAAATAGTGTGATTAAGACACTTAAAAGCTTGAGTCCTTACCAAAGAACGGCACTTGTAAAAGTAATTGAAAGTGATTATCGAAACAATAACATTGCGCTGGTATATCAAGACCAACTTAATAAGTGGTTAAACCATGAAAACCAAATGAGAAGCATATCATCAAGGAAGGGAGGCTGTGCATAAATGAGTGTAATAGCCAACATTACAGAGTTAAATCCTAAACATAATGTTCTGGCAACAGCACAGGTGAAAACAGATGGCTTTGGAACCATAAAGGGAATTGAATTGCTTCATAACCTTAACACAGGTGAGTACAGGATTATCTTTCCTATCCCAGAGGGTAGGAACACTCCTTGTATTGAAATCAGTGATGTCAAATTAAGAGAGAAAATCCTTGATGCTGCTGTAGCAAAATATGTAGCATAGATTCGAAAACGGAATTTTTTGGACACGGAGGCTAACCGTAAAGATTTAGAACAAGAGAGAACCGCTACTAAGAAGAGGCGTGACTACAAGAAAGAATTGTTGAAATTCTACAGAGGTTCAAAGATTTCATCGGACCACAACGATGTAGTAATCAAGGAAAAGTAAGCCTGTCAAGGTACGTTCTTTGCCTTGACAGGCGAATCATATCTCCGACACTTTGGTTTTCCCAGCAAGTCATTGCTGGGCTGGCTCACGCCGAGTGACGGGGTGCAGGGGTGGTAATCCCTGCGTCTCTCCCTTTGGGGGACGGAAGGGGGCTGGGTGTTAACTTTATTATCATGTATCCACACGGTAAATGTTACAAAACTATTATTTCAATGGTTATATATAACAGATTCAATAAATGGTACAAACCAGTTTGTATATTCTACCCGCTTAGTACAACTAAAACCGCGGTAGGACTGGGATGTTCTTAAAAGGGAGTGCAAAGTGCCATCATAACAACCAAAATCAATTATCTTAAATCCTCCCCTGTTCTTTAAATGAATAGAACCATTCAAAACCAACGATTACATGGTCGAGAATGTCGATACCAATAATTTCACCGGCCTTTTGCAGACGTTCCGTGACAATAATATCTTCTCGACTCGGTTCCGGTTGGCCGCTTGGGTGATTATGAATTACAACAGCAGATGCGCAGCTTTTCCGAATTAATGGTTTGAAGACTTCACGAGGATGTACAATTGAGCTATTAAGTGAGCCGATGAAGACGGTCTCCTTAAATACAACCTGATTCTTCGTATTCAGTCCTATGACGACGAAATGTTCTTGCGTTAAAAACTGCATGTCCTTGACATACTCAAAAACATCACGCGGCGACCGTATGATATAAGTGTCTTTTGAGGGAACCGGCAGCATTCTGGCTAATTTCAAAGCAGCAATGATTTGTTGTGCTTTGACTGGACCGATACCTTTGATAGCCATCAGCTCTTCTTCTGTTACATCCAAAAGCTCTTGAATCGATGAGAAACGGTTGAAAAGTTCATTGACCAAGTAACCATTGGTTTTTTCACGCAAGGTGTTCGCTAACAAAGTTCTGAAGGCTGCAATATTGTATACATTATTCATGGCCAAAACCCTCCTGAAAATGAAACAGGAGAGGCTCTTCGCCCCTCCTTGTTTTTCGTTGATTGATTCATTTAAAATAGTTGTGTGTTGTTGTTTGGTGTGTTCCTAGTAGCGCACTTTTTTGTGTAAGTGACTCAATTGCCATTTCCAGCAAGACAAGTTTGACAAGAAGCTTGACATACATCATGCTTCGTTAGAATTCAAGTTTGCTTTGCTGTTTAGTTTCTCTTTAAGCGCTAAAAATCGGCATATTTGCTCAATTAGCCGTTTCAATTGTTTCATAGATTTCTCACCTCCAATCTAATTGAACGCCTCTCACCATTCAGAAGTCCTCGCTGTAAAATGAAAAACCTAGATAGATTCCAATAAAGGAACTAACTAGGTTTGTATGAGGGGTGGGGCACCAAACGGCGTAAAAAATGCTTTAACATTACGCCTAGTACCCCGGGAATTTTATATGGAAATGTAACTCTATAAAGGCATTTTGATACCATGCTAGCGCGAAGCGCGGGTATCTACTGAATGACAGCTTTATATATTTGTGTTGAGCCTGTCCTTGTGAATATACCACTGACCAAGTTGTAATAAATGACCGCTAACGGAGGGGAATATCTGCCCATCTTTTTTCAGCTCAGAGGAGGTATTGGCGTCCCCTGAGGATAAATATGTTAAGAAATAATGGAGAACGGAGGGATAATAATCGATGAACTCAGCAACAACATTTGATAGTACGAAAGAATCGCTCCTTGACCTTCTCCGCAGTATTAAGGAAGGCAAGACGCAGCTTCCTGATTTCCAACGCGGATGGGTCTGGGACGATGAGCATATTAGAAGCTTGCTCGCGAGTATATCGTTGTCTTTCTCAATTGGAGCAGTGATGATGCTACAAAATGGAAACGAAGAGGTTTGGTTTAAGCCTAGGGTTGTGGAGGGAGTCAATTTATCTAATCCCCCGGAACCTGAACGACTTATACTAGATGGTCAACAGCGTTTGACATCACTGTTTCAGTCGTTGTTCTCCGGCAAGCCGGCAGTGACTCGTGACCCAAGAAACAAGGAAATCAAAAGGTGGTATTACCTTGATATAAACAAAGCACTTGACCCAAACGCAGACA
The DNA here is from genome assembly GCF_036700025.1 of Brevibacillus borstelensis. Taxonomy (NCBI): domain Bacteria; kingdom Bacillati; phylum Bacillota; class Bacilli; order Caryophanales; family Paenibacillaceae; genus Brevibacillus; species Brevibacillus borstelensis. The sequence continues at coordinate 313,605 of NZ_CP144922.1, forward strand.
GGGAAGATGCCATAATAGGGCTTCATGAAGACAAAATGATGCGTAATTTCCGCGGAGAAGTGATGCATGACTATTCAACTATGCAAAAAGAATGTGAAGCCGAGCTATTCCCGTTATCCCTGATATTTAAACTATACAAAACAGACTGCATGGCAAATGTGTTACTTTCAAGCTGACCCAAGCAAGATGGCAGAAAGAATTAACAAGTGGAACGAGCTTACTCAAAAGGTAATCGAACGGTTCCGACAGTACCAAATCCCCATCATTCACTTAAGAAAGGAAAATCCCAAGGAAGCAGTATGCCAGGTGTTTGAGAAGGTAAACACGGGCGGCGTCTCACTGACCGCGTTCGAGTTACTGACCGCAACATATGCTGCAGAGGATTTCAATTTGAGATTGGACTGGAATTCCCGGGAACGAAGTATTCGTAATAACAAAGTCTTGGAGTCGATTGAAAATACAGATTTTCTTCAAACTGTTACGTTACTCGCTACATATGCGAGGAAGAGGGAGAACGTGGATGTCGCGGTAAGCTGCAAGCGTAAGGATGTTCTTCGGCTTTCACTAATTGAATATCAAACGTGGGCAGAACAAGCTACACAAGGTTTTGAGAAGGTTGCTAAGTTCCTATATGCTCAAAGGATTTTTGCGGCAAGGGATTTGCCGTATCGTACTCAGACGGTTCCTCTAGCGGCAATCTTTGCAGTTTTAGGCGACCGGGCAGATAATGACGGAATCCGTACCAAATTAGCACAGTGGTACTAGTGTGGTGTATTGGGTGAGCTGTACGGAAGTGCTATCGAAACTAGGCTTGCAAAGGACCTGCCGGAAGTGATTGATTGGTTAGGTGGTAAAGAGGCTCCTTCAACGATTCAAGATGCAAACTTCTCTCCGGCCCGGTTATTGACATTAAGAACAAGGAATAGTGCAGCGTACAAAGGGATATCGGCATTGCTTCTTAAGGAGGGAGCACTTGATTTCCGCAGTGGAGATGCAGTCGATTTGCAAATGTATTTCGATGAGCGGATAGATATCCATCATATTTTCCCAAGAGCGTATTGTAACACGAAGAGAATTGACCCAAGGAAATGTGATAGCATTGTTAATAAGACGCCGCTGTCAGCAAAAACAAATCGGATGATAGGCGGCAATGCTCCAAGTGTTTATATTGCACGGCTGCAGAAGTATGCAGGTATTACGGTTACGCGGATGGAAGAAATACTTGAATCACACGTTATTAACTATGACTCAATGAGCGGCGATGATTTTGACAAGTTCTTCAGCATGAGGCAGAATGCGCTCTTGGATAGAATTGAGAAGGCAATGGGCAAGCAGATAAGCCGTGAAACTACCGATGTTGATGATGTAGATGAAACTGAAGATGATGAAGTAGAACTTGCTACGGAACTGAGTTAAAAAACGTGGAGGGGGCAATCCTGCCGCCTCCATTTATTTTTCCATCATGTTATCAATACTTCTCCAAAACTCGGGGCCCAAATCTAAGTTATCATCGCCAGATTATCTACTGAAAAATATGCTATCAACATCATAATCATCGTCTTCCGGCAAGTATATGCTTAATAATGATTTTTAGAAATAATGCCCATAACCCCGAATGGGGAAGGAATCCCATTTAATCTGTTGAATGTATCTGAAGTATATTTGATAGGCGGCAGTTACCACGTTTTTGGAGTTGAATGTTACTAGTTAGTGATATTAAATAAGGCCTGTTGCTGGTATAGAACATAAAGTAATTGAGAGAGAACACAAGTCACATCAGTGTTTGACCGCAAAAGCGAGGAGAATTTTATGGCAGTCAAGAAAAGTGAATTATATAGCTCCCTGTGGGCAAGCTGTGATGCATTACGAGGTGGGATGGATGCATCACAATACAAGGATTATATATTGACCCTCTTGTTTGTGAAGTATGTTTCAGACAAGTTTAAGGGTGTTGCTTACGGCGACATTGAAGTTCCCGAAGGCGGCAGCTTTGACGATATGCTCGCGCTGATTGGTAATAAGAACATCGGCGAAGAAATGGACAAAATTATCGCCAAACTTGCTGAGGCCAACAACCTCAGAGGAGTTATTGACAACGCGCACTTCAATGACGAGGACAAACTTGGCAAAGGCAAGGAGATGGTCGATAAACTGAGCGAGTTACTTGGCATATTCCGCGACCTAATGCCAGATTTTAGCCGCCACCGCGCCGACGGCGACGACATCATCGGCGATGCTTACGAATACCTTATGAGGAACTTCGCCACCGAAAGTGGGAAGAGCAAGGGGCAATTCTATACCCCAGCCGAAGTGTCGCGCATCCTTGCTAAAGTCGTTGGAATTGAGCATGCTAAAGCGGGTGATACCACGCTGTACGACCCAGCTTGTGGTTCTGGTTCCCTACTAATCCGCGCAGCTGAAGCCGCCCCAGTCGATGTAGCCATATATGGCCAAGAGAAAGAAGGCACCACAGCAGGTCTTGCCCGTATGAACCTCGTTCTGCATAACCGAGCGACCGCCGAAATTAAAGGTGGTTACAGTACGTTCTCCGACCCTCAGTTTAAGAATCCTAACGATGACGGGGCGTTGCGCCAGTTTGACTTTGTGGTCGCAAATCCTCCGTTCTCCGATAAGAACTGGACACACGGCTTGAAAGAGTACGGACGATTTGATGGTTACGGTGACCGCCCACCACAGAAAAATGGTGATTTCGCTTGGCTACTCCACATTATTAAGTCGCTGAAGCGAAACGGTAAGGCTGCGGTCATACTTCCCCACGGCGTATTGTTTCGTGGCAATGCAGAGTTGGCTATAAGGCAATCACTGATTGATATGGGGTTAATCAAAGGCATTATAGGCTTGCCCGCGAATCTATTCTATGGCACGGGGATACCCGCTTGCGTTATTGTCATCGACAAAGAGAACGCCGAAGAGCGGGACGGTATATTTATGATTGACGCGAGCCGTGACTTCATTAAGGAAGGCAATAAGAACCGGCTTCGTGAGCGAGATGTTTATAAAATCACGACAGTGTTCAATCAGCGAATTGAATTACCAAATTACTCACGCTTTGTACCATATGACAAGATAAAGAATCAGAACGCATACAACCTCAACATAGCGCGCTACTTAGACAGCGGCGCTTCTGAAGATTTACAGAACATCGATGGACACCTAAATGGCGGTATTCCGAGTGTAGACGTTGAAAGCCTGTCGCTTTATTGGGATGCATTCCCAAACCTAAAATCTGCGTTGTTCAAGCCTCTCCGCGATGGCTTTTATTCGCTTGCTGTGAACAAAGACGACATCCGTGACACAATATACTCCGACTCGGACTTTTCCGCATACGCTAATAAGGTGGAGAACGCCTTTGAAAGTTGGAAGAAGAAAGTTGACGGTAAACTACGCACTGTAGACGGCACAACTAAACCGAAACTGCTGATTGCGGAGATTGCCGAGCAAATCTTGGTGGAATACGAGCCTATCACACTTGTTGATAAGTATGACGCTTATGAGGTGCTACTGTCCTACTGGAACGAAGTAATGTCTGACGATGTATACCTGCTCGTTCAAGAGGGCTATAAAGCAGTTCGCGACATTGAAGTGTTCACTAGAACAAGCACCAAGAAGAAAAAAGACGGCACGGAGGAAACGAAAATTACTGAAACAGGGTGGGACGGCAAACTTGTGCCGAAAGAACTTGTGATAGAGATGTTCTACTCTTCAGAGCAAAAAGCGATTGATGATGCCGAAGCAATTATCGCAACAGCACAAGCTGAACTGGACGAGATGGTCGAAAACGCAGAAGAAGGCTCGGTAATCAATGATGTTCTAACAGATAAAGGAAAGTTAAACAAGACTCTGCTGAAAGTGCAACTTGAAAAGATACGTTCAAGCATTGTGACTGATGAAATTGAGGCCTTGCTTGCACTACAGAATTCCTCTCTGCCAAAAAAGAAGGAAGTCGAGGCGGTTGTCCGTGCCAATCCGCTGTACAAAAACGCCGTGACAGATAGTGGCACGATAACCACCGCAAGCATTAAGAATCGCATTGCGGAAATTCGAGCGACTGCCGACGTGCCTGAACCTCATGCTGACGATTACGCGGTTCTGATGTCGTTACAAGAAAAGCAAACCTTGATAGATGAGCAAAGCGCGCTTCTGAAAGAGCTGAAATCAGCCCTGGATAAGAAAGCCCGCGACCAATACGCCAAGCTGACGAATGACGAGGTTATAGAACTCCTACTTGAAAGAAAATGGTATCGTTCGATTGTCGGCGGTGTTTATGCGTTATACGAGGCTGTAAGCCACCGTATCGCCGAGCGAGTGACGGAACTCGCCGACCGCTACGGGAGAACAATGCCGGAGCTTGAAACTGATACCTCCGAGCTCGAAAATAAGGTGAAATCCCATTTGGAAAGGATGGGATATGTATGGTAGTGCCGAATGGGTGGGCATTAAAACCATTAGAAAAGATTATGCGAATTCGCAAAGAACGCGTTAATCCGCAAGCATATAAGAACATCCGCTGTATTGAACTGGAGCATATTGAACCCGAATCAGGGCAGCTATTGGGTTGGATAGAATCAAAAAATCAGCGTAGTCTAAAGGCTATGTTTACAGCAGGCGATGTCTTATTTGGTAAACTTCGTCCATATTTAAGGAAATATTATTACCCAAATTTCGATGGAGTATGTTCAACCGAGTTTTGGGTATTTACAGCTTGTGATGATTCTGTTGACAATAATTATATTTATTACATTGTTCAGACCAATAGATTTCTCGAGACAGCAAACTCAACAACAGGAACGAAAATGCCTCGCGCAGATTGGTCGTTAATGAAAGAGGTATCGTTTTCAGTACCACTGTCTCTCCACGAACAACGCACCACTGTAACCGCGCTGTCGGACGTGGATAAATACATCACTGTATTCGAGAAACTGATTGCCAAGAAGCGCGCCATCAAGCAAGGCGCGATGCAGGAACTACTCACAGGTAAGCGTCGGTTGCCAGGGTATAAGGGCGAGTGGGTGGAAAAACAGCTCGGCGAGATAAGCGAGGTTAGAATGTGCAAGCGTATTTTTGCCCACCAAACAGTAGCAAGTGGAGATATACCATTTTATAAAATTGGCACTTTCGGCAAACAACCTGACGCATACATTTCACGAGCTTTATACGAGGAATATATAAACAAATACTCCTATCCCAACAAAGGCGACATTTTGCTTTCTGCAGCGGGAACAATCGGGAGAACTGTTGTGTTTGACGGCACTCCATCCTATTATCAGGATTCAAATATTGTTTGGCTTGAAATAGATAAGAGTGAGATTTGTAATGAGTACCTATACCACTACTATCAAGTGATTGAATGGGCATCACCTGAGGGCAGCACTATTTCGAGGCTATATAATGGAATCATTAAAGCGACAATTATTAAACTTCCACCAACCCTTGCCGAGCAAAGGGCAATCGCAGCCGTTCTATCCGACATGGACGCGGAGATTGCCGCGCTGACATCGAAGCTCGAAAAAGCGCGACGCATAAAGCAAGGTATGATGAGTGAATTGCTGACGGGCAGAATACGGTTGATTGAGGGGGATGTGGACAATGGCAAAAATTAACGAAGCCGAGCGCAAAACTCAAGACCGCGTACTAAATTTGTTCCGCGACAAGGCAACTCTAGGATATGAGTATTACGGCGATTTACGCCACCAGATAAATAGTAATGTTATAGCTGAAAAGCTGATGGCCTTCCTCGTGAATAAGCAGAAGTACAGCGTGAGCCTATCGGAAAAGGCTGTTGAAGCTCTACTTCGAGCCGCAGGAAACCTGCAACAGGGGCTGTACAAAGCTAATCAGGACGTGTACTCATTTCTCAAATACGGCGTGAAAATTAAGGAAAACCTCGGTGAGCCAGAAAAAACCGTATACTTTATCGACTGGGAGCACTTTCAAAACAACGAGTTTGCCATCGCTGAGGAAGTGACGATTAAGTCGGGAAGTCAACGCCGTCCTGACCTTGTCGTGTATATCAACGGCATCGCCATAGCTGTGATTGAACTTAAAAAATCCACCGTGTCGGTTTCACAGGGCATAAGACAAAACATCTCCAATCAGAATGAGCATTTTAATAAGCCGTTATTCACCACCATTCAGTTCGCCATGGCTGGGAACAGCGGCGAGGGTTTGCGTTATGGCACAATTGAAACACCAGAAAAGTATTACCTTGAGTGGAAAAACGACACCGTCAACACAGAGGCACAGCCGCTTGATGATGTTTCGCTTGATATTCTAGAAAAGTGCAAGCAGCTCCCGGACAAACTGGATTGGCAATTGTTCAGTATGTTCTACAAACCGCGTTTACTTGACCTGATTCATAACTTTATCGTGTTCGACAAGGGCATTAAAAAAGTATGCCGACATAACCAGTTCTTCGGCATCAAAAAGGCGCAGTTGAAACTCAGCAATAAACAAGGTGGAATAATTTGGCACACACAAGGCAGCGGCAAGACACTGACCATGGTATGGCTGTCCAAATGGATATTGGCGAACAACCCCAATGCCCGCGTCTTGATTGTCACTGACCGTCAAGAATTAGACGAGCAAATGGAGAAAGTCTACCGGGGCGTAGACGAGCGGGTTTACCGAACGAGCTCCTGCGCTGACCTTGTGGAGAGATTGGATAAGACTGATAAACGACTGATTTGTTCACTGATTCATAAGTTCGGTGTGCGTAACAGCTCGGAAAAAAATGAAAACCAAGCGAAAAAATCCGTTGAGCAATATATCAGAGAGTTAAAAGCCGCTTTGCCGCGAGACTTTAAGGCAAAGGGTGATTTTGTCGTTTTCGTGGACGAGTGCCATAGAACTCAGAGCGGGCTACTCCACGCAGCGATGAAAGAGATACTGCCGAATGCCATATTCATAGGGTTCACAGGTACGCCACTACTTGTAAAAGATAAAAAAACAACTATAGAAGTTTTTTCGCCAGGGTATATCCATACCTACAAGTATAACGAAGCAGTCGAGGACGGAGTTGTTCTTGATTTACGGTATGAGGCACGAGACATAGAACAAATAATCACTGCGCAGGACAAGATTGATGCATACTTTGATGCCAAGACCCGCGGATTAAATGACACTGCTAAAGCGAAACTTAAGTCCAAGTGGGGAAAAATGCAGAAGTTGTACAGTTCCCGCAAGCGGCTTGAGGTTATCGCGGAAGATATCATGGCCGACTTTGATATCAAGAACCGGCTCGCCGACGGCAACGGCAACGCCATGCTTGTGGCGGATTCGATTTATACAGCTTGCAAGTATTATGAGATATTTCAGTCACGCGGATTCAAACAATGTGCGATAGTTACATCGTTTGTGCCACTTGAAAGCAATCTTCGCACAGAAACCGAAGATGCAGAGGAGTTTGAGAAATACGAAGTATACAAGAAGATGCTAAACGGTCAAACTGTGGAGGACTTTGAAGCAGAGGTGAAGCGGAAGTTCATAGAGGAACCGGCACAAATGAAACTGCTTATTGTAGTTGATAAGCTTCTGACGGGATTTGATGCCCCGCCCTGCACCTATCTTTATATAGACAAATCAATGCACGACCATGGACTATTCCAGGCAATTTGTCGTGTCAACCGTCTTGACGGCGAGGCAAAGGATTTCGGCTACATTGTGGACTACAAGCAGTTGTTCGAAGATTTGGCAGATGCTCTTAACAAATATACCTCGGGTGCATTCGAAGGATATGCTGCTGAGGACATTGAAGGTCTGATAAAAGACCGCCTAGTAGAAGCCAAGAAGCATCTCGACGCAACGCTTGAGGAACTCGACGACCTGTGCGGAGGAGTACCAGCTCCACGTGCCGAGATTGATTATATCCATTATTTTTGCGGCGAAAGTGGAGTAGGCGGCATAGATGACGATTTCTGCTCTCGGAGCCGTGAAAAACTGTATAAACTTGTGAACCGCCTTGTCCGCGCATGCTCTGAGATTAAGGGGGAGATGGCGAATGCAGGATATACAGATACCGAACAAGCGGATATAGATAAGCAAGTCACATTCTATCTCGCACTGAAAGAAACCATCGGAAATACCAGTGGCGACTTTATCGACCTGAAATCTTATGAAGCAGATATGCGGCGCCTTATCGATACCTATATCAAAGCAGAAGACAGCCGTAAAATTGGCGAGTTTGATGACTTTACTCTGCTTGACTTTGTCTTGGCGCAGGGAGAGAAACTTGGTGGCAAGGGTAAGGAGGCCGTAGCCGAGGCAATTGAGAATAATATTCGTAAAAAGGTAGTTGAGAAAATTCTCATCAACCCAAAGTACTATGAGAAGATGTCGGCTATCCTTGATGAACTTATCAAGGCACGGCGCGAGGGCGCTATAGCCTATGAGAATTTATTGGAGAAGTATATTGAACTGGTTAAGAATGCCGAGAAGCCTGAAAACAACCCACACTATCCTGAAAACATTCGGCATAGCGGGGCGCTGCGGGCGTTTTACGATAACTGTGGCAATGATGAGGCGCTGGCAATCGCCATTGATAAGGCAGTACGTGAAAGTAAACAAGTAGATTTTCGGCATAACCCATTCAAGGAGCGAAGAATTAAGCATGCTTTGTTTAAGTTATTGAATGACAGAGACGAGGTCGAGCGGGTCTACAACATCGTTGTTGAACAAGGAGAGTATTAGATGACGCTATTGATTTCGGACATACCGATTGAGGTGTGTAGAAAGAATATAAAGAATATGCACCTTTACGTCAAACCACCGAACGGTAAAGTGACGGTGTCTGCACCGCTCTCAATTAGCGACGAAGCGATTGAACGGTTTGTGCGGACCAAGGTCAGTTGGATAAAGAAACAAGTTAGCAATTTCGACAATCAGTTACGCCAATCGGAACGAGAACATGTTTCTGGCGAGACACTTTATGTTTGGGGCAAGCAATATTTCATAGAAACCCACTACGGTAATAAGAATTCGCTTGTGTTGGCTGGCAATAGGGCTCTTCTAACCGTACGTAAGGAAAGCAGCACCGAACAACGAGAAAACTTTATCCGTGAATGGTATCGGGAATTACTGAAAGCTGAGGTAGCGCGTGTACTACCCAAGTGGGAGAAGATTACGGGCTTGAAAGCCTCAAGCTGGCAAACGAAGTATATGACTACTAAATGGGGAACATGCAATACAAAAACAGGGAAGATATGGTTAAATGTACAGCTCGCCAAGAAAACGCCAGAGTGCCTTGAATACGTTATTCTTCACGAACTGGTTCACCTTGTCGAAAGAAACCACAATGAGCGATTCATTTCGCTCATGGACAAGTTTATGCCAATGTGGAGAGAGGTCAAGGTATCGCTGAACGCGCAGACACTGGACTATATGAAATAAAGGGATGAGCCAGAGCTCAATATTGATTTTTGTTGGCTCAAGGCCTATCCCTTTTTTGCATTTTGAAGCTTTAGTTTACCCTATCAATAGATACGGTGATGACATTCGTGCTGGAAAGTTAGGAAAGTCGGAAACCGTATTTACCTTGGGGAGCTTTAAGCCGCTTTTACCATCAGAATTGCGAGATGATATGGTCAGTCGCGGTTTCTTTTTCTCCGAGCAGTCTACCTCAACCAACAAGAAGAATCTTTTGTTTCCAGTACAAGTTATAGACAAATTATCTTGAAATCAAATAAAATATCCAAAGTTAGTTAATACAAATGTAGATGTGAATGGTAATTAGTGCCAAAGTATAACGGAGATAACGCAAGTATTTGCGTAATTATAAGGTAGCTGTGACAATAGTTATAAAGTCTTGGGAGGGTTTAATGAGAGTTACAGGTATAATTTTTTTTGCTCTTTCTCTCTTGTTTTTTAGTGGATGTTCCTCAACTTCTAATCAAATGAATCAATCTAGTCTTCAGGATGAGTTAATTATTTATGGAATTACACTAGGTAGCACTAAGGATGATGTGGTTGATAAATTTGGCGTACCAACAACAAAGAAACATCGAGATAAAGTCATTCAATACAAATATAAAGATTATGACTTTTTGTTTGCGAATGATTCAGTCGTTTCGATTACTTCTGGGGATATTGAATTTAAATCTAATAGAGGGATAGGTATTGGGAACACTTACCAGGAGGTTATTGATGCGTACAAAGATTTTTGTGAATGTCAATCAAAATGTTGACCACCGTGCTCATCAAAAAATTGACCACCATGGCAAAAATCAATCCACCCGTCGGGTGGGTAACTTTTTCATGATCACGATCTTTGAATGCTCTGCTTAAAGCGATAGCTGTCTCCATTCATTGCAAAGATATGGGCACGATGGGTAAGCCGATCAACCAGGGCTGACGTCATTTGCTCATCTTTGAAAATCTGTGTCCATTCCGTAAATTCCAGATTACTGGTAATGATCATGCTTCCTTTCTCATAGCGGGCCGCACAAAATTGGAATAATAACTCCGCCCCGGTCCGACTCAGAGGGACAAACCCGACTTCATCCAAAATAATCAAATCTGTTTTCAACCATTGCCTCTCTAGCTGGAGGATTCGCTTTTGGGACTGAGCTTCCATAAGCTCGTTACATATTTTAGCGGCAGTCCAAAACTGAACGGAATAGCCATGATGGCAAGCTTCCTTCCCGAGTGCAATGGAGAGATGAGTTTTGCCAGTGCCAGAGTTTCCGATAAACATGATGTTCTCTGCCTTTTCGATGTACTCACAACGAGCCAGTTGAAGCAATTTGGGCTTATTGAGGGACGGAATCGCCGAGAATTCAAATTGATCGAGCGTTTTCATAGAAGGGAATTTGGCGTGCTTGATGCGACTCGCGATTTGGTTAGCATCCCTTTGCTGAACTTCTTGCTCTAGTAGGGCTAAGAGGAACTCCTCGTAGGGAATTTGCCGTTCAGCAGCATCATGGGCGATTTCCTTATAGACACGTTTAATCGCAGGTAAGCGAAGGCGTTTCGCGTAGGTTTCAAGCAGGAAACTCGTACTCAATGAACCACACTCCTTTTCTGTAACAAACGATTGTACTGGCTAAGATCTGGGGCCTTTACCTGAATACGTGGAACAGAGCTATCCTCCGCCAACGAGAGTTGGGGCAAACGGTGTTCCGGCAATGTTCGCTGAAACAATAATTGCCTTACGGCATCATACTGGAACATCCCTTTTTGGCAGGCCTCCCCCAGTGCTTCTTCGACGAGAGAAGTATCGAATTCACGGTGCAAAAGCAAGAGTCGAACGAACTCCTTCATCCCTCCTGGTCGGTTACGGCACTTGTCCAAGAACTTTTGGTAAATGGCGGGTAATCCTGCCTGATGCAATGGTCTAGCATAAAGAACTGCTCCTGGGCGAATAAGAAGTAAATCCAGATAATGATCGTATTGCAAAATCTCCTTTCCTTTTTCCAAGCACCGCTCATGCGTCGCAATCAGGCTTTTTCCGTGATACACCTCAATTTTTTCAGCAAATACTCGGCAAATAAGTTGGGTCGATGCATAGGAAACCGGGACGGAATAGGCATTTTTTTCAATGTGGATCATGGATAGCGTATTGCTTTTCACGGGTACAACACGGAAACAATCCAATGGCCGTGGAGGCAATGGAAGCATGATGGGCAACTCTTGAACAAATGCTTCTCCAACCGTTAGGGAAGACCGGGGAACGGTTGTATTCTCGTAAGAGATACATTTTTCGAGGAGGATTTGATTTAGCTCCTCCAGAGAAGAAACACTAGGAACAGGTGCAAAAAATTGCCTCTGGGCAAACTGTACGAGGTTTTCCACTTGGCCTTTTTGATGCCCTTTTCCCGGATCACAGAAATAGCTTTCAAACAGGTAGTGGGCACGTAGCTGAATAAATCGCTCTTGTTCCTCGCGATTTTTGCCTTCCAATACCTTCTTAACGGCTGTTGTCAGGTTGTCGTATGTGATGACTTGGGGAACAGCACCGAAAAATTCAAAAGCATCTACATGACCTTGGAGAAGAGCCTCTTGCTTCTGATGAGCAAATGTCTTGATGAAAATCTTTCTGCTGTATGTGCAACGCATACAAAAGACTTGAACCTTCACTTGTTTCCCTTGTAAATGAACCGTAACCTCACCCCAGTCAAATTGGGCAAATCGCCCTGGCGGGAAATCAAGAGGGACAAATGCTTTAGGAGGAGAAACCCGCAACTCTCTGACGTAGCGTCGTACAGTAGATTCACCGCCGGTGAATCCATGTTCGTCAACGAGTCTCTGGTAAATACGTTTGGCAGTATGACGCTGCTTCGGGGGAGCCTGTTCATCTTGACGCAGCCATTCCAAGATGATGGGCTTGACAAAATCAATGACTGGCTTCGGCTTCGGTTTTGAAAGCTGGTATACAGGGATTTCCGTTGATGTCAAGGCTTTTCGTATCACTTGACGCGAGTAGCCAGTTTCGCGAGAAATTTGACGAATCGACTTCCCTAGCAGAAAGTGTTGTTTCCTGATAAACTCATAATTAGCCATCTGAAGCATTTCCTTTCCTCCTATATCTTGTTGTCTAGACAACTACAAGATACAGGAAAGAGGTGCTCAGGTGGTCAACTTTTTTATGAGCGATGTACCACTAGGTGGTCAATTATTAGATTAGCATTCACAGATTTTGAACTATTACAAATAGATATTGCTAGAGAGCCAGTGATAATTATTAAGAGTAGCCCCAACTTGATTATCTTCAATTTTAATATCGAAGTTACTGATATGATTAAAGAAAGTAACAAGCTTAACAAAGACTATAATCAGCTTAACAAAGTCTATAGAATGTCTTTCATTCGTGTTGAAAATCTTAAACAACTTATGGGGAAAAGTTTTGAAGACTTGAAAGGTTCGGTTGAAAATAATGCTAATAAAACTATTAACCAAACAAATTACTCTTTGATAGATGATTCTAGTGGTATTGAGAACACACTGGAAGGTGCCGTATATGCTAACGATATAGAAAAAGTTAGGTCTTTATTAAGCGCTGGAGCTAATCCCAATTCAACAGACTTTGAAGGTAGAAGTGTTTTGTGGATTGCAAAAAATGAAGGGTTTAATGAGATTGCAGATTTATTAGAAAAGTCAGGGGCTATAAGTGTTGACGATAGAGTTGTAGAAATTACTAAAGCTATTAAAGAAAGCGATGCAACGAAAGTTACTCAACTCCTAACTGATGGAGTAGACCCAAATATCTTGGGTGGAGAAGGCTATCCATTATTAACGCACAGCGTAATGTTGAACAATTTAGAAATTACAAAACTTTTACTTGAAAGAGGAGCCAATCCAAATAAGACCGAAGAGAATGCTTTTATGACTCCATTGATGCGTGCTGCTTTTCAAGGGAACACGAATATAGTGTCGATATTGGTTGAAGCTGGGGCAGACGTTAACGCTACCAACTCTCTTGGAGAAACGGCATTAATGAAAGCAGTAACCTATGACAGTGTCGATGTTGTAGAGTATCTTTTAAGTAAAGGTGCGAACCCGAATTTACAAGATAATCAAGGAAAGACAGCATCAGATTTGGCAACGGACTATGGAAGCCAACAAACGTCAAATATATTATCAAGTAAGAAGACGCCGGATAATGGCGACGGGTACTTTCGTTACTCCTTTGAACTAAATGATAAGGATGGAAAGCCATTTACCGTTTATATTTATTCAGAAAATGAAAGCACGTATGTTGAGCAAACTGGTTGGGCAGGAGCAAATGAAGGGGACAGAATTTATAAGGGAAGATATTTAATTAATTTAAGTGAAATGGGCAAGGTGAAAGGCCAAAAATTAAAACTATTTGATGAAGAAGAAATAGAATTTAATTCCTCAAGGGAAATGGTATATAAAATTAAGTCTAATTTTCCTGGTCAGCCTGATATTTTAGTTGTTACACAGCATGGTAGTTCAAGTGGTGTTATTGCTAGACTCTTTTATGTAAGAGCTGGAGAGTTACGACCTATAAAAATCAGATGGCCAGACGGACCAACAATGGAACTGTTTTTGCAGGATATTCAAAATCCTAAATATATGGTGTTCCAGACAAAAGATTATTCTAATGTGTTTTTGGCAAGTAAGAAATGTAGCAAATGGCAATTAAAAATGTACCACTTGCCAACCCCTAAATTATTTACCGTGTAATAGCGATTCTTTGTATCGATGGCTTTCGCCATTGAAGACGATCAAATGAGAGTGATGAATCAAGCGATCAATAACTGCCTCTGTTAAAATTGGATCACCAAATATATGATTCCATTGGCCAAACTGTAGATTGGTCGTGATAATAATACTTTTTCTTTCGTAGCACATGGAGATAATCTGAAATAGCAGTTCTGCACCTTGTTTATGCAGAGGAATATACCCCAGTTCGTCGAGTATTAACAGATCTAGCTTCTCAATATGGTTAAAGAATCGGCTCAACGAGCCAGTCTCGTGAGCGTCTAGCAGCCGATTGACTAATCCAGCGACAGTAAAGAACTTTATCTTTTTCCCTTGCTGCTGAATGGCATTTAAGCCAATCAGAGTGGATAAGTACGTTTTCCCCGTTCCCACACCGCCATAAAAGATCAGATTTTCTTTCTCCTCTATAAATCCACCATGAAGGATATGATCCTGCGTGAGACCTTGTCCCATCTGAATATGACCCCATTCAAATGGCTTTCCTGTTATTCTTGGCAAGGAAGATTGTTTAAAGAGCAGATTGATTTTCCGTACTTCTCGTTGTTGTATCTCGTTTTCTAGTATTTTGAGTAAGTACTCTTCATTTGTAGTAGCTTCAACCTCATGGAAATGTTGCCGAACCCAACTCAACTTGAGACGCTTTGAATATTCTTTTATCAATGCATCCACTAGTGATGACCTCCCGTTCCCTTAAAAAATTCATTGTAATGGGCTAATCCTCTAGTGGCTGTTGGAACGGCAGGAACAAAACCTTTCGGTTGGATGGTATCCCTTTGTCCACGGCCATTCATGAGTTGATAATAGATCTGCTTAATAGAATCAACGGCTGGGTGACCATTCTCAGAGGCAAGCTGCAAAGCTTGCGTGGGTATTTTCATATCATCGTTTTTTAAAATGACGGATAGTAGCTGGAGAGCTTCTTGCTTCTCTGGGACCGTGCAATTCGAGAGATAGACTTGCCATTCGATTGGCAATTGTTCATAAAAACTTGTGTATTTAATAGCAGTTGGCCGTTTTGCCATCAATATCAAATATGGCTGCCAAATCACTGATTTTGGCTCTTTGCCATACAGCCTGGGATGCTGTACGATCAGCTCATATTCTTCAGTTAAAATATCGACTCGGTCAAATGAGATCTTTGCCAAAACCATACATTTGGCAAAACGGGGAGACGTTGAGTAGAGTTTATTTTCGACTCGGATATATCCGTATTTATCCGCTTTTACTCGTTCATATCGGATACAATCAAACTCTTTGGCAGGTAATTGAAGAAGGTGTTCCTTGTCTGCCAAATATAGTTCGGAAAGCATGGTTTCTTTCACATAATGAGGTCTCTCCCGATCTTTCTCGGCTTTTTTCCAAAGGGTTTCGTTTAGCTGATCAAGATTGTGTATCTGCAACTCAGGAAGCAGGAAGTTGTTGCGAACGTACTTGACCATCGCCTCTACGTGCCCTTTTTCATTGCCACTACCGGG
This sequence comes from Brevibacillus borstelensis, assembly GCF_036700025.1. NCBI lineage: Bacteria > Bacillati > Bacillota > Bacilli > Caryophanales > Paenibacillaceae > Brevibacillus > Brevibacillus borstelensis. Next base: position 329,279 of record NZ_CP144922.1, read on the forward strand.
ATTGCAAAACTCGTATTCAAAGTCATAATGAAAAACGAAGTTTTGAAATTCCTCCGTCAGTTCACGCTGACCATTTGGCATGATCTTTTTCACCGCTGGTGATAAATTATCAAATCGAATGACCTTTGGAACTCCACCTATATAGTGAAAGATACGCTTTAATCCCTCCAGAAAGCATTCTCGATTCTGAGACTGGAAAACTTGAAAGTAGAACGTGTTGCTATAAGGAAACGAGAGAACGAGGAATGGCAAGGTAACACTTTCTCCCTGATATTTGAATGGTGCTTCTCCAAAATCAACTTGAGCTGATCCAGGTCTCGTTTCCAATGGCAATGCCGCAGCATCACTTGTCTCCGCTAACTGGTGCTTACGTTGGGAAACATATTGTCTGACAGAGCGAGATGATCCTGTAAATTGGTATTCCTCCACTAATTGCGTGAACAAGCGTTGTGCTGTTCTTCGGAACTTCTTTTTCTTGTTCAAGTCCTCTTTGATCCATTGATCAAGAATAGGTTTAACGGGCTCCATGACTCTAGCTTTTCGAATTTGCTTGGGCTTTTCTTGTAGATTGAAATCATCCATTTCTGCATACTTCTGAACCGTCCTTGAATCACGATTCATTTGTTTGGCAATCTTGCTATAAGCTCGCCCTTTTTTGTTTGCCTCATGCCTGATATAATTAATTTCTGCCACTGCTAACATCTCCTAACTTTATACCTCCCGTCGTCTGTAATGCCCAACAGGAGTGTATTTTGATAAGGGGATGTTGGCAAGTGGTTTTTTAATTTATGCAGCCCCTACGGGTCTGCATAAATTAACTGCCATAACCTACATTTTTAGTCTGCCATAAACATTCTAATGTTGATGGAAACACATACTTTTTTAGTTGGTCTTTTGACTCAAAGGAAGATATGTGGTTTTTAACTGAAACAAAGATTGAGCAGTTCAATTAAAATATTATTGTCTAGTGCTATCTTCGTAGCAAGGACAGGTAGACGGCATCTCCCTTCTACCTGTCCTATTGCTTTTCTATCAATTTACCCTATCAATAGATACGGTGAACCGTATCACAAATAGTGGTAAAGCAGAGAGTGGAAGTAACTCTGGATAAAGATTTCTTAAAGAGGCTAATTTAAATTGAAGGAGACCGTTGGTTATTTAAACGGTCTCCTTTTGGTTTTCTTATACTTGTACTTCACTCATAAATGCATGAGTATTATCTTCTGTATCTTTAAAAAATACCATCCATGTTTCTGTTTGTCCCATTTTCGCTACAACATGTGGTTCATCAATAAAGATAACTTCTTTACCTACTAAGCGCTCATAAGTATCTTTAATATTAGTTACTTGAAAATAAATAACTGAACTTGAATGAGCGAATTCATCTTTTTCTGGTAGTGATAACATTAGTCGCAACCCATCACATTCAAAGAAAGCCATACTATCAGTGTTAAATAAAAGGGAGAGACCTAATTTCTCTTTGTAAAAATCTAATGCTCTATTCAAGTCTTTGACAGGTACACCAATCTGTCCAACCTTTTGAACCATCGTTGTTTCCATAATACATTTCTCCTTTCAAATATCTATTCAAGATAAGCATAAATAATTCCCTCTAATTTTTCTTATCCAATATCACCTTTTTTCGATATTCTATAGGAGATATACCAACATGCTGTTTAAACATTTTACTAAAGGACACAGGGTTTTGAAATCCAAGTTCAAAGGTTATATCAGTCATATTTTTATCTACTTTTGATAATAGTTGCTTTGCTTTTTGTATTCTAAATTCTGAAATATGCTGATGGGGTGTTCTACCGTATATTTGATTGTATGTTCTTAATAAATGGTTAGGTGATAAACATGCAATCCTAGAAATTTCATCTAGTTTTATAGGTTGATTAAAATATGATCTAATATAATCATGTGCAATACTTACTCTTCTATATAATTCTTCACGTGTAGAATTGCGAATTGCATGTAATGATTCTATTTCTGTATATGTATTTAAGTGTTCATTTATAATGGAATACATTATCTTATGAAATTGTTCCTCATAACCAACGGAATCAATATCAAGACTAGGTAATATCTTCATGAAATTTTCCAGTTGAGAAGATAAAATACTATTTTTATGATAGGTTTTTTCAAAAAAGCCAATAGAACTTGTATCCTTAAACGGATCGCTTAGAAGACGATCATTTGTTTCTTTTAAGGAATGAAGGACTTCTTCTGCAAACCCATCTTTAAAGAAAAGACAAAAGGATTCTACAACTTTAGGTTCATCAATTGAAATTGTGTATGCACCTTTATTGAGGAGTAGGTATCTACTCTCTTCAACAGCAAAAAAGCCTTTGTTAGTTTTATAATGGGCTTTACCATTAAAGAATGTTTTAATGGACAGTTGACCATTTCCTTCCCAGTAAAACTGTTCACTTTTTGCATGCAATACGAAATTGTTAGATTCATTTTTTGTCATAATACAAACTCCATAATAGATAACTTATTTTTCCATAGTATTATTATACATAATAATAGAATTTTAAGTATGTTCATATATGTTACCAATGAATTTGGATGAACCGTATCATAAGTGACGGCAAGTTTTTTCGGTCTTGGAAAAGCGCATTGCCGGGCATGGGTTTGGGAAGGGCCACGCACGGCTGAAAAGTCGGCGCAAACGGGTTTCTGCAAGCGTTTTGGGGTCCACCGAACGATGCGGTACCTGGAGGGGGACTTTCGCTTGCGGAAAGCGAAAGTCCCCCTCCGCTGTCTTGGCGGAAGGGCCAGTTCAAAAAATGCTTTTGGACAGTCGGGTCAAACTCAAGCTTGATTACGCTACGTCACTTATCGGCAGTTTACCATCCGACGCTTCGCAGTAGGAAAGGAACGTGGGTCCGGGCATAGCCCGCAAACCGCCTCACGGCCAGGCTTCGTCGACCCCTTCGAGCTCGGGGAGCCCCGCCTTGCGCCGCTGCTCGATGATATATTGGACGTACCACTCCGGGTTCTCGGTATTTTTCCGGATCGAGCGAATCGTACCCAGCCAGCGGTCGTTCCAGCTCATGCCGTCGGAGTTCACGTGTCCCCGCTTCTCCATCTCGATCGTCTGGTCGTACGAGGAGGCGGCAAAGATGCGCATCCTGGGCGTATCGAGCAGGATCACGTTGCCGTTCTCGTCCCGCCTGGTGTCGAATTCGTTGCTTCTTCCCTTGAGCACCGCGTAAGTTCCCGCCGCCGCCACGAATAGAATTGCGACTGCGGCGAGCGAACCGAATATCCACAGCATGACGTTCATCTTCCGGCCTCCCGAATCAAGGTATAGGCGGAACCCGAATGACCGAATCGGTCCGATATCTCGATCATAACACAAGGCGACCTTCCGACAGGGAAGTTTTTTTGTTATGGCTGCAGCGCATCGAAAGGGCGACACAGTGCAGGTCAAGGGCGGTTGAAAAGCCTTGCTGGTCTTGGAAAGTGCAGCAGGAATTAGTCAAAGAAAGTCAAGGTCATAACGGAGAAAACTTGCCGTTACAGGCAGCACGGAGAGCCGTACCATCAGTAGGGCAAAATATTCCCCCAACAATACCCATGCTATATCCACAGTACCCATGCTATATCTCTTCAGGTTACATTTAAACCCTTGCCATGCAAATACTCCGTCATGCCGCTGAGCGGCAATTGCAATTTGAGCAGGTCGATGTGACTTCGCGACCAGCCGGCGTCGCGGTTATTCTCGCTGCGGGTTTGGTAGTAGTGTCTCATGTCATGATCGTACGCTTCGATTCGTTCCTTCAAATCGCTTTCGGATGGGTACCTATTTTCGAAGTAAACGGCTTCTAGCGGAAGGCGGGGCTTAATCTCAGGCTGCTGGTCGGGTACGCCGACAGCGATGCCGAAGAGCGGGACGACATATTCCGGCAGTGCAAGCATCTGGTCAAGCCGCCGAATATCTTTGGAGACTGATCCTATAATAACGGCGCCAAGCCCTAAAGATTCTGCAGCCAGTACGGCGTTCTGAGCGGCGAGCGCTGTGTCGGTGACAGCGATTTGATAAAAAACAGAGCTTTCCAGCATCATTCGCATATCCTGCTTCTCTTGCTCGGTACCCATAACCGTGAGTCGTTTTAAATCCGCGCAGAAAATGAACAGGTGTCCGTTCTCCTCAATATACGGCGTCTTTGTGATTTCGCTTAACTCCCGCTTCAGGGCGGAATCGGTAAGCCCGATAATCGAGTAGGCTTGCATGAATCTGGATGACGAGGCCATCTGGGCGGCCCGAACGATAGTTTCGATCTGGGATGGTGTCAGCTTTTCGTTTTTGAATTTGCGGATCGAGCGATGACTCATAATAGCTGCCAGCACTTCATTAAAGGTGTTATTCATGGCAAGGCACTCCTTATTCACTTTTGTTTCCTGGAAACAATATAACAGAAGGGATTTCGGGTGTCAATATTGTTTCCGGGAAACATTATTTACGAATCTTGATTTAATTTGTTATACTGAGGACAATGCTACGGTGAAAAGGAAAGGAACAAAGGGAACATGAATCAGCCTCACGATGAACGGTTGCTCCGGGAAGTGTTTGAGGTATTTACACGATTTGCAAAAAAAATACAGGAAGAGGACGATGAGGAAAAGGCTTGGATGTTGGCGCAAACCTCGGATGAGCAAGTGCAGGCCATATTGAGCGAGATGACGTTTATGATGCTTCATGTGTTGGATGGAATCGGCAAGCTCGGCCGGACGAATGGAAGCACGCTGTCTAGCCAATTCGGCATTCCTAAGGGAACCATTTCTAAACTAACGAAACGTCTTAAGGTGCTCGGCTTGATCGCGTTCGAGACTATTCCGGGCAATAAAAAGGAACTGTATTTTACGCTTACACCGCAGGGAGAGACGATCTATAAGCTACATGAGCGGCTGGAAGAACGCATCCAGGCCGCTGCGGCCCACTTTATGGCCGGGTATACAAGGGAACAACTGGAGTTCATCAGGGATTTCATGAACAAGCTGACGTCCCACTCTTTTCTTCAGCTTGACGAAGAACAAGCACGAGAGTCAAATTCTTGACGCTGCTTGGCGGTCCGCAATTCAAATTCACAGAGGCTATATCTTTATTGTCCATTGTGATCATCAAGAAGAATTGGATTACTTCTGGGACAAGCTCTCCGAGGGTGGAGACGAGAAGGCACAGGTGTGCGGGTGGTTGAAACACAAGTTCGGAGTATCGTGGCAAATTGTCCCAAGCAATTTAACCGAAATGATATGCAGCCCCGATCCGGAAAGATCAGAAGGAGTGATGAAGGCATTACTTCAAACGAAAGCGAAAATCGATATGAGATCATTAGAGCAAGCATACGAGGGGTAATGTATATCCCGTGATGAAAAGGCCGTCCCGCAAGGATGGCCTTTTCAACTGGCCGTTACGAGGCATGGCTATGAAGCGCGCTCGCGGGAGAAAGATTATGATTCCGATTTCTGTCCATGAAACGCAGCAGTCGGTTGAAGACGATGGAGTCGGAATGGACGACGTTTTCTTGCAACGAATATTGGACAGAAAAGCAGATGGCAGGTCAGGGGTTGGATTGATATATACAGATCGGCGATGAAAACGGTCACTCCGGGACGGGGCTTCTGTTTAAAAGTGCGGTAGGTACAGGGGCAACGGTAACTTTTCGTGTCCACAGCAGGATGAATAACAAGTAGTTGGGATAATGGAGGTGTCGTAATACATTCACCCTGTTCGCACCTCCAGAAGTCTGCGATGATGAATCCATCAAGGGTTCGATGTCACCGGGCTTCGCGCTTTGACCTCGGCCTTTGGCCTTCAGGCTATTGCGATCCTTCCTTCTATGACAAAATTGGAAAAGTAGGGTCGCAGCTTTCCTGAAGGATCATCAGGAGAGGAGGCATCCGGGCTTTCATATCCACCTTATCCTTCATTCTCTAACACGGAGTACGGATATAAAATTGCCTGGAGTCTTTGCGATGATCAATACCATCTATTTGCGGCGAGCAAACAAACTGATTGTGAACACGGAAAACGCGGTGCAAGGGTCTCCCCGACTTTCGGAAGCTTATTTGGCTACGGCCATGAAAAATATCGAACATCTCGGGTTTACGTTCTCGCCTCAATTCATGTACACCGTTCGTAGCTTGTCCAAAGAGCAGTTCGAAGCGTTCTATCATCAATTGGTAGTCGATCTAAAGCTGCTGGTTGGCGCTCACGTGGAGTACAAGCCGATGTACCCGGGCTTCCCGATGCAAGTGATGGAGTATCACGATGCCGAGCTTTACCTGAATGCCATCTATCACTATCTGACTCTGGATTTGCCTGAGTACGAGACGGTGCACATACAGCCTTTATTGAATAAAGGAAACCTGAAAGTGATCGATTTTGGAACCAAAGCGGAGTTTCATGCCATGATCCGCCGGCTGATTCAAGCCAAGGTGTCGATCTCCGAGACAGACAGAGAAGACATCGATGCGGCGATCGGGTGGGCGGATTCGGCTGACTTGGATGAGATTCTCCCTTCGGAGATTCCGTTCAAGGAGAATGTCGGATTCGTGGTCGGTTCCCTATTAAAGCATGACAAGGCAGATATAAAGCTTATCGGGCGTTACATAAAGACCGCAACAGATGTCCTTCGTCTGGCTGTAGCCTGGTCACAAGGCGATGTCAGTCTCGCCGAGGCTGCGCGTTTCCGCAAATTCAAGCGCTCAGAGAGACGGCTGCTGCTTGGCTTGCTGGAACAATGCCACCCGATAACAGAGGATATGCTGAGATATAAACAGCGCTGGATTCGATTGGGCGAAATCCTGCATCCATCGGAATACAAGCATCAGTTTCCGCGATGTCAGGAAGCCTTCGATATTTTGCGCAATAACAAGTCATTTGCGACCTTCAACGCAAGCGTTGAACTGGCCTTCCAATCTCGTGATGTGTGGTCACTGATCGATCTATTGATGCAGCGTCCGGGCGAGTTTGCAAGAAGATTGGATCAGTTGCTAAGATCAACCGATGAGACGCAGTATGTAGTGCTGGCATTCGGCGAGGTCGCGAGCCAAGTATCGACGCCTGTGCTCTTGCAAGTGAAGTCTCATTTTGCACATCGCCATGAGCCTCACGATCTGCGAATCTTTTTCCCAAAAGGAATTGTGGCCAAAGCGTTTGCGATCCCCAATGCTCTCCCCGAGATAGATGCAGCGGTATGCCAAGACATCGTGCAGTTGTGCGATCAGGTGCTCATCCAGCGGTTTTCGGCGCTGGCTCCGCTCGGGAAGACGTATATCGATGAACGCTTGAAGTGGTACCATGTCCCGTTCTCCCAAAGATCGGCAAGCAAAGCCTTGCGTACGATTGTCCGGGGAAGCCGTTTGCCGATGCCAGAGGGGGATACGATTCGTTTCTTCAACTGGTGGAAGGAGGGCATGGTTGACGGCAAGCCTACGGATCGTGTAGATATTGATTTGTCCGCTGTCATGTATGATCGAAACTGGGAGTATGTCGAGCATATTTCCTATACCAATCTCCGATCCTCCAAGTATCGGGCCGTGCACAGCGGTGATATCGTGGCAGCTCCCCAGGGAGCGTGCGAGTTCATTGATCTGCATATTCCGTCCATTGTCGATTATGGCGGTCGTTATATTGTGGCTGCGCTTCATTCTTTTACCGATCAGCCTTATTGCGACTTGCCGGAGTGTTTCGTGGGCTGGATGATGAGAAAGAAACCGGGGTCTGGCGAGATCTTCGAGCCAGCGACGGTGGAAAATAAAATCGATGTCGCAGCCGATACGCAGATTGCGATCCCCGTCATTTTCGATCTGGTGGAACGCACAATCATCTGGGCCGACTTGGCGCTGACGAGAAATCCCGGCTACTACAACAACGTAGAGGGGAACCAAAAAGGGATGGTCTTGATGGGGAAAGCCATGACTGCATTGCGGAAGCCAGACCTGTACGATTTATTTACGCTCCATGCCCAGGCAAGAGGGGAGCAAGTGAATACTCCGGAGCTGGCAGATTCGATTTTTTCCGTGGAAAACGGAGTAACTCCGTTTGATATTGAGCAGATTATGGCTGGGTTTCTTGTTTGAGTGAGAGTTTTATGCCTATCTCGGGTTGAGAGGAGCAGCATTGTACTGCTCTTTTTTTCATGGGGCTGTACAGTCTCAAAGGATAAACGTAAGCGTATGACTAGGCTGACTTTTGTTAGCTTCAATCAAAAAACGATTGATCAATAACATATTTTTTACTTTATATTTACACGAGACACATTGATTTACCAAATGTTTTTCCACCGAATATAATTGTGTTCACCAAAAAAACATATTACAATAAAAGCAATTCAGCAACGAACCCAAGGGGAATAGATGTTCCAGTTTTCTTACTATTGGGAATGCTGAGTAAAAAATGTGCAATCATGGAGTAGAACGGTTTCTTTCTATTACGTACAAACTATATGTACAAACACGGATACCCGCCTCTTCACTGCGGATCGGACCCAGGGTATCGAGAGCTTTCCCGAGAATTCAGCCAGAGGCAGCAGAAAGGAAGAGAACCGGAGTGGCAAACAAAGAATTGAACAGGGGCCTGCAAGCGCGTCACATCCAGATGATCGCTTTGGGCGGGACAATTGGTGTCGGTTTGTTTATGGGGTCGGCAAGCACGATCAAATGGACTGGTCCGTCCGTTATGCTTGCGTATGCAATTGTTGGGATTTTCATCTTTTTCATCATGCGTGCGATGGGAGAAATGCTGTATCTGGAGCCAAGCACAGGTTCGTTTGCGACCTTTGGCCACAAGTACATCCATCCCTTGGCCGGATATTTGACGGCTTGGAGCAACTGGTTCCAGTGGGTCATTGTCGGGATGTCGGAGATTATCGCGGTCGGGACGTATATGAAGTACTGGTTCCCGGATTTGCCCGCCTGGATACCGGGTTTGATCGCGATGGTGATTCTCGGTGCAGCGAACTTGTTCTCGGTGAAATCATTTGGCGAATTCGAGTTTTGGTTTGCGATGATCAAAATCGTCACCATCGTCTTGATGATCGTTGCCGGGTTTGGCTTGATTTTCTTTGGTATCGGCAACGGAGGAGACGCGATCGGATTATCGAACCTGTGGGAGCACGGTGGCTTCTTTACTGGCGGTTGGACAGGCTTTTTCTTTGCGCTCTCGTTGGTGATCGGGGCCTATCAGGGTGTCGAGCTCATCGGGATTACAGCAGGGGAAGCCAAGGACCCGCGCAAAACGTTGACGAGCGCGATTCAAACTATCATTTGGCGCATTTTGATCTTCTATATTGGCGCGATCTTTGTTATTGTAACCGTTTACCCGTGGGATCAATTGGACGCGATCGGCAGTCCGTTCGTGGCAACCTTTGCGAAAGTGGGGATTACGGCTGCGGCGGGGCTTATTAACTTCGTCGTCATTACGGCTGCGATGTCTGGCTGCAACAGCGGCATTTACAGTGCGGGACGCATGCTGTATACGCTCGGTGTAAACGGACAGGCTCCCAAAATATTTACGAAGCTGTCCGGCAACGGCGTGCCTTTGCTCGGAACGATCGGCGTTCTGGTCGGCTTGTTCGTAGGCGTTGTTCTGAGCTACATTGCGCCGGAAAATCTGTTTGTGTATGTGTACAGCGCAAGCGTGCTTCCCGGTATGGTTCCATGGTTTGTCATCCTGATCAGTCAAATCCGTTTCAGAAAAGCAAAAGGAGCGGAAATGGCCAACCATCCATTCAAAATGCCGTTTGCTCCGGTGACAAACTACGCGACGATCGCATTTTTGATCATGGTACTGATCGGCATGTGGATTAACGATGAAACACGCGTCTCCCTGATTGCGGGTATTGTTTTCCTGGGTATTGTCGTGATCAGCTATTACGCTTTTGGCGTCAGCAAGGCCGCTCCATTGGCTGCGGACACGGATGATGAACACACGAACTGATAGAGTATCGGGCAAAAATAGAATAATCACGATAATCGGGACATTGGTAAGCGATGTCCCGATTTTATTTTCTCAATCGAAGGCAGAAGCGGTGCTTTTGGCGAAAAAGTATTCTCAAAAGCTTTCCAAACAAGCGCGCAGGCCGCACAAAAACAAGGGAGGAAGCGTTGGCAACCAACGTGATACATAACAATGCGGGTAGATCGATTACTTTCCATGGTCCTGATCATCTCCAAAAAAGGGACGGTTACAGGCAAAGAGCTTGCAGAGCATTTTTAGGTATCGTTGCGAACCATTTACAGAGATATTTGTCCCATTTCAGCATGGAAAAAGAACTGCGGGAGTACTTGTTTCTGATCAACAAGGCGCTTAAGTTCTCGGTATAGGGATTTAAAGCCACCCTTTCTCATCGGCAATTTGCACGGCCTGCTGTCTCGATTCGGCTTCCAGCTTTTGTATCGCGGAAGATAAATAGTTTCGCACGGTTCCTTTTGTTAAGTACAGGGCCTTGCTGATGTCATCTGTCGTCATTCCTATTTTGGTCAGGCGCAGCATTTCGATTTCCCGTTCGCTTAACGGATTTTCCTCTTTCATAAAGAGTGTTGCCGCCAAATCCGTGCTGACCACGCGTTCTCCCTTCATCACTTTGCGGATGGATTCAATCAGAAAATCAATCGGTTCATCTTTTAGCAAGTAGCCATCCACCTGGGCATCGATCGCTTTCTTTAAATAGCCGGGACGGGCAAAGGTCGTGACAATCATGATTTTACAGGGCAGGTTGGCTCTTCTTATCAGCTCGGCCAACTCAAGACCGCTGATAAGAGGCATTTCGATGTCAAGCACGCACACATCAGGCTGGTGCTTTTGTATTGCCTCCCAGGCTTGCTTCCCATCCGAAGCTTCTGCCAGCACCTCAATATCGGTTTCAAATTTTAACAAAGAGGCGAAGGCGCCGCGAAGCATTTGTTGATCTTCTGCAATGACGACGCGAATCATAGCGCAGGGTCCTCCTTTCCTTGCCGACGGAGCGGAAGCTTCATGGAAACAACGGTTCCGCCCGTAGGCGAATCAGTTACGATGAAGGTTCCGTGAAGAGCTTGCATCCGCTCGTTCATCGACTGAATTCCATTTCCGCTTTTTTGGTTTACAAGCCCGACTCCGTCATCGGTAATCGTTACCCAATAATGATTGTCCATGGTTTCCAATTGTAGCGTACACCGCTTGGCCCGGCTGTGCTTGACGATATTCGTCATGGCTTCGCGGATAGAGAGAGCGACCATCGTCTCCTCCACACTGGATAACAGCGGAGGCTTCCCCTTTTCCACGACTTCAAATTCGATACCCGCTGTGTGCAGCAGCTCTCGGGAATGCTCTATTTCATTTGCCAGAGAGGTGAATTTCATATCAGAGACCAGTTCTCTGACTTGTTTCAAAGCGATTCTCGATGTGGCCAGGATATCCTTCAGCTCTTCCTTGGCCTGCGAGGGATCTTTGTCTATCCATTTTGTAGCCAGCTCGCTTTTCAATTTGATCATGGTCAGGGTTTGCCCCAGTGTATCATGCAGATCTCTCGCGATACGCTGCCTTTCCTCCTGTTGGATAAATTTTCCGAGCTGTTTATTTGCGGCATCCAACTCACCTTGCAGGGTCTTCGCTTTTTCTTTGATATAAATCACAATCGGAAAAAACATTTGAATAATCATAAACGGGAGAAGGATCGAATTCTCATCGAGAAGGTTGCCCGTTCTCTTCCAGAAAACAGCCATAAACATGAGGGCGATGGCTGCAATCCCTACACCAATATGCCATTTGGACTTTGATCTTCCCAGAAGATCAGCAAAGATGAACCCATAAAACAGGAGATTCGGACCGACATACATACCGAGCAGAGCAAGCGTAACAAAGCCGGTGAGAACGGCCGCCAAAAGGTATAGATTCCGATACCAAAGCCCCATGTAAAATGAAACGAGGAATGCCAGCAGAAGAATGAAGCTTCCCGAGAGACCAAGCGTTGAATTCGAACGTAGAACATAATAAAACAAAAACACAACCGATATGACATCTAAGAGCAGATAGTTTTTGATTTGTTCTCTCGGGTAGAGCTTCCTTATCATTGATAGCCTCCAGAGCGGTTATCTCGTATCGAAAATCCCTATTGCACGTCTACGGAGCGTTTCCATAGGTCCAAACCTGAAACCTTGAAGCCATGCCGTTGCAAACAGTATTTGGAATACGGATATTCCGATCCAAACTACGATAATTGTCACGGAATCCAGCTTTCCGCCAAGAGCAAAACCCCAACCGTAGAAAAGAATGGAACAAATGATATTTTGCATGACATAGCAGCTTAAAGACATTTTTCCGGCATTTTCAAGAAGGCCCCAAAGCCAATTCAACTTCGTATATTGTATCATTCTTCCAATAATCGCCAAATACCCTACGGAAAGAAGGGGCGCGAATAAATAGCGAACAGGGAGATCAAAAACGCCTCCAGGGATAAAAATCAACAGGTTTAAAGGCAAGCCGATAAACATTCCCAGTTTGAAAAGCTTGTCGCGCTGTTTTTTGCCGTTCTCATCTTGAGAAAAGACCCCCGCACGCATGAAGCGAACGCCAAGCAAAAATAAAAAGACATTCATGGGAATCGTGAAGATCGCTTCCAATCTAAGCGGGACGAAATGAGACAGGCGATAATGGACTTGCTGCAGCCAAGAGCCGTCTCTATAAAGAGCGATGACTTCGTCAGAACCGCGCAGTGTCATATTGGCATCAATCAGACTAATCACCAGGATCCCCAGGATGGCAGTTGCATGCAGGCTTCCAAGCACTTTCATCGTTATGGATATCAAGCGGTCGCCGCCTTTGACGATGTAGGCGACGATCATTGCAGTTATGCCATAGCTCATTAAGATGTCATACTCCATGACCAGGGTAAAATGCAGCAAGCCTTCCAGGAATAAAAGCGAGGATACCCAAATATAGATTCCAGGCCAAGCGTTCCCTTTGCGAATGGCTTGCTGATATTTTAGCTCAAGTCCTACTCCAAACATGATTGTCAACAATCCCAGCAGCTTCCCGTTGACGAGAAATAACACGATCATCCTGATGAGATCGTCTTTTGCCCACCACCCAGAATAATCATATGTCGTAAGGTAGGTAAGATCCCCCAAATGGGCGAAAATCCATATGTTTGTCCCTAACGTCCCGAGGATTGCAAAGCCTCGCAGAATATCAAGAAGACGGATTCTTTCTTTGCGTTGTTCCATATCCCTCACCCTTTTGCGTATGAATTTCATGTAGTCTTAGTGTAGCCATGAAAAGAGCGAGGGAACATTCACACCTGTAAAGAGATGTTTATGACTCGTGTCATAAAGTTTGTAACAAGCAATCAAATCAAGCCGTTTGCTGGTCGGCCTCAGCTGGTGGAATTGGCTCAAGGCTGTTTTCCAAGGGACAGGAAGAGGATGGGAGTCCCCGCTATGGTAAGTAACAAATGATAAAATACGGGTGATGCTATGTTTATAAGGAGATTGGTACCGTTCGTCGTCTGTTTCCTGCTGGCTGCTTGTGCGAGCTCTACTGTAAGCATTGATAAAATAAAAAAACTGAGCTTTCAAGTATTCTTACCGGAGTCTCTGCCGGATGGTTATACTGAACAAAAAACGCTCTTGGATCTAAATGAAGGGTCTCTCTTAATCTCGTACGTAAACAGCGATACGTACATTGAACTTCTGCAAATGAAGAAACCAACATACGACTACCATCCGATGATCGAGTGGTACGCAAATAAAGGCAACAGTCAGAAATCCGATGATCGGTTTGAGATAGTCGGCAATTATGTGGTCGATATGGATAATTCGTTAAACAAACAAGGTGTGTGGGAAGCAGTATTTCTGCCGAAACAAGACTTGGACAGTCAGACGAAATACAACGAGCTTCGCTATTATCATCTGCAGTCAAACAGCAACGAAGAAGAGCGGAAAACATTCATGGAGAGCCTCGCCCCCATACATTGATGAGAGGAATAAGTCTTTTTGCGCATACAGGAACGCAAAAAATAGTCTGCCAGCATCATTTGGAGAAAAGACCCAGGTTGACAGAATTAACATAACATTGTAAACTCAAAAACATAATTGAATATGGACCTCACTTAAAACAGTGAGGTAGAGGTTGCGATATTTAACAGTCCTTGGCGGAGTTCGAGAAAGCGTTGATGCCAGGGAGAAGGAAATGTCGCCGAAGCTTGCAATATTTCTCGGTATTGCATTGCTGGGTCTGCAGTTAAGAGCTGCAGGACTGTCTCAATAAATGACCCGATTTATTGAGTTGTGCTATCTCATCTGGGAAAAGAGAGGTATTTGGGCAACTATGTTTGTAGTGCGACCTGAGTCTATCTCAGGTCGCTTTTTGCATTTTTTCAGCCAAAAAACCAGAAGCCAAAGGAGAAAATGAACCATGAAAAAACAGTCATCATTCATAGCTATGTTTCTATCCGCTGTACTTTTGCTCGCAGGATGTGGGGCAGGCGGAGGCAGCTCGCAATCTGCCTCAACCGATGAGGGAACATTCAAGGTAGGGATGGAAGCGGGATACGCTCCGTTCAACTGGACCCAAATGGACGATTCCAACGGTGCTGTGAAAATCGACGGCAATGCGGAGTACGCAGGCGGATACGATGTAGAAATTGCGAAAAAGATTGCGGATGGCCTGGGCAAAAAATTGGTCATCGTGAAAACGGAGTGGGATGGCCTTGTTCCTGCATTAACCTCCGGCAAAATCGATGCGATCATTGCAGGGATGTCTCCAACTGCAGAGCGCAAACAAACGATCGATTTCTCGGACAACTACTATAAATCCAATTTGGTCATGGTCGTGAAAAAAGGCGGAAAATACGAGAACGCTACTTCCATCCAGGATTTCAAAGGGGCAAAAGTGACTGCCCAATTGAATACATTCCACTATTCCGTGATCAATCAAATCGAGGGCGTCGTTCAGGAGCCTGCGATGGACAACTTCCCGGCGATGCGCGTAGCGCTTGAATCCGGAATGATTGACGGTTACGTCTCTGAGCGTCCGGAAGCCGTCAGTGCCTCCACGGCCAACCCGAACTTTGCCATGGTCGAGTTTACGGATGGATTTACGACCTCGGAAGATGATACGGCCATCGCTGTCGGCGTGAAAAAAGACAGTGAATGGACGAAAAAAATCAATGAGATTTTATCCGGCATTTCGGAGGAAGAGCGTACCAGGATCATGGATACAGCCATCAAAAATCAACCAGCAGCACAATAATCGCTTTCGAACCGGCTGCATCTCCATGCAGTCGGTTTTATGCGCATAGGGCAGGGGAGCTTCCCTGCATGAACGGAGGAGAACGATGAGCTTCGAGTGGATTGTAAAAATCATTTCCGAAAACTGGCCCATGTTCCTTCGCGGAGCGGGAATGACCCTATTCATCGCTTTGCTCGGAACGATTTTGGGAGCCATCATTGGCCTATTGATCGGGCTTATCCGGACGATCCCCGTTCCGGAGCGGGGAGCCAAAAGGGCGATTTTGAAAGCAGTCAATGCCATTCTAGCTACGTATATCGAATTTTTCCGGGGAACACCGATGATTGTGCAGGCGATGGTCATCTACTACGGTTCCGCCTTGGCGTTCGGGGTTGATATGGACCGGATTCTGGCCGCCGTCTTCGTCGTGTCGATTAATACGGGAGCGTACATGGCCGAGATTGTTCGCGGCGGGATTATTTCGATTGACAAGGGACAGTTTGAAGCAGCCCATGCGATTGGGATGAATCACGTTCAAACGATGATGAATGTCGTGCTGCCGCAAGTGATTCGCAATATCCTGCCGGCAACGGGGAACCAGTTTGTCATCAATATCAAGGATACTTCCGTACTCAATGTCATTTCGGTCACCGAATTGTATTTCACGACCAAATCGATTGCCGGGAATAACTTCAGATATTTCGAGTCCTTTTTTGTTGCGTGTGTGATGTATTTCATCATGACCCTGATCGTCACGAAAATTTTGCGCTATTTCGAAAGAAAGCTGGAAGGCCCGGACAATTACGCCGTAATGGCGAATCCCGTGCAGGCAGAAGGCAAGAAATAATCGAGGAAGGAGGCGAGCATATGGAGACCATCATAGAAATTAAACACGTCAACAAATACTTTGGCAGTCACGAGGTATTAAAGGACATCGATTTTTCGGTCAAAAAAGGAGAAGTCGTTACGATTATCGGTTCCTCCGGATCGGGCAAATCAACGCTGCTTCGATGCATCAATCTATTGGAAAAGCCGAGCGGCGGGGAAATTATGTATAAGGGTGAAAACATTTTAGACGAGAAGCACGACATTTTCACCTACCGCCGAAAGCTGGGCATGGTATTCCAGCAGTTTAACCTGTTCAATAATCACAATGTGCTGAGCAATTGCGTGGTCGGGCAAGTAAAGGTGTTAAAGCGATCCAAGGATGAAGCTGAAAAAGTCGCGATGAAGTATCTCAAAATTGTCGGGATGGACAAGTATGTGAACGCCAGGCCGAATCAATTGTCGGGCGGGCAAAAGCAGCGCGTGGCCATTGCGCGGGCTCTTTCCATGGAGCCGGATGTGATGCTGTTCGATGAACCGACATCGGCGCTTGACCCGGAAATGGTGGGCGAGGTGCTGAAGGTGATGAAGCAGCTTGCCGAATCCGGTCTGACGATGTTGATCGTCACGCATGAAATGGAGTTCGCAAAGGAAGTCTCCGATCGCGTGGTCTTTATGGACAAGGGAGTCATCGCAGAGGAAGGAAGTCCCGAGCAAATTTTCAACCATCCGACTCAAGAGCGGACGAGAGAATTCTTGAAGCGGACGTTGCGCAGCTCCTGAGTGTCCGATACGTTTCGGAATGTTGATACGTTCCAGAGTGTCTGATACGTTGCTGAGCGGTGAGCGTCTCCTGCACGCGCATCATTATAAAAAGAACGCAGTGAAGGCAGTTTTTACGCCAAAAGCCAGGTTCCTCCGGTGAGGGAGCCTGGCTTTTCGTATTTGTTATCACATTTGGCAAGTTCATGTAAAGAAAACACTTATCGCGCCCGTTCTCCGGGGACATTGATTACGCACAAGACCAGGAGGCAAGTTTACAGCGACTCGGCCATCTTCTTTAGCCCATCAATGGGGGCGTTCGCTTTCAGGCTATACACAACGCCGTCTTTTTCCCATACCAATACCGGGAGCTGTTTTAATTCAGGATGCATAAAGCTTGTCAGGGGTGCCGTTCCGACGAAGGCAGTTCCTTGGCCAAGTTGAACAGGCTTCATGTCTGCGGTATCCTCTTTCGAGAGAGCTCTCTTTTCGTGCACCAGAGAGAAGTAGCTTCCTGTGATCCCTGCTGCCCCGTCGTAAATCGTGATGGTCGAGCTGCCTTTGTAGATGTTGGCGCTAATTTTGACGTTCTCTTTTTTCACGTTGCCGGGTAGATAGGCCGGCAATTTGACAGCCGCGCCAAACAATTCCGAGGCTTTGGCGGTATCAAGCTCATGTACCAGTACTTGCTCCTCGTCCGAATCCTCAATGACGTTTACTTTGTTGCCTTTTTCCACAGACTCGGCAATTTTGACCAATTCCTCGGGCGAAAGCCTGCTGGTCAAACGATAAAGAATGCCGTTTTCCTCTTCCCAGATCAACACATGTACATCGCCGTGCGCTTCCTTTTGCACTCCCTGGTAGGCTGGCCCCTTCTTGGTTGCAATCCTGGTCAAGCCTTTGCTTTCTGCGGCGATATCGCCTTTCCACATTTCCAGGTAGAACGGCAATTCTGTTTGACTGAAAAAAGAACCTGCGACATGTTTGGTTTTCTCCGAGAAACGCAGAGTAACGGATGTCCTGTCTCCCGGAATGTAGCTGGGAAAGTGCAGCTCGAATCCGGCTTGCCTGGAAATGACGGTAGCCTTGTCTTCCGCTTTGGAAGAGGCAGGTTGTTTCGGCAACTGCGTTTGGTTTAGGGATGGTGCTGAAGATGGCGGGAGCGGTGATTTTGCATCACTCGCCGCACTTGCCGGAGAAATCGACACGATCAACATCGCTCCAAGTGCATACGCAGAAATTTGTTTTTTGAGATTCGTTTTCTTTTCCATTTCAGAATTCCTCCTGTTTTTTACATGATTTGGCATACACTCCTCATTACTGAATTGCGCTTGTGAATCTTACAGTAAAAATGATTGATTGGCTCATTCGACGGTTTTGTGGAAAAAAGGTGTAAGTTTTTGTTTGGTTTTTCAGTATTGGTTGGGTAGGGAGTGTGAAAAGGAGGAACATCGATGGATGAAGACCGGAACTGGGTCCTTCAGGTGTTGGACGGCAACAAACAGGCGTATGCGCATCTCATTACCAAATATAAAGACAGAATATACAACGTCCTGTACCGCATGGTTCACTCAAGAGAAGAGGCAAAAGACCTGACGCAGGAATGCTTTATAAAAGCGTTTCAAAAGCTCGCCAGCTATGATCTGAACAGAAAGTTTTACCCGTGGCTCTGTCGGATCGCGATCAACCATTGCATTGATATGCAGAAAAGTCAAAGGCTTCAGACTGTAGATTTTCATGAAATCGATCAGCTTTCGATGACGAATGAACAAACGCCGGAAAGCGCCTATATTCAAAAGGAGTTTGCTTCCGAAATGCGGGAAATGCTAGACGCGTTGCCAGAGAGCTATCGGCTTGTCTTGCTTCTCCGCTATAGCAATGACCTTTCTTACCAGGAAATCAGCGACATCCTTGGCATCCCCGTCAGTACAATCCAGGTAAAGCTGCATCGCGCCAAACAAAAATTACGAGCGAATACCATGCGCTGCTCGCCAAAGGGGTGGTCCGTATGAAATGTGAGGAATGCCAAGCGCTTCTGCCCACCTATGCAGACCGGGAAACAGACGCGGCCGATACTCTGCGGGTGGAGGCTCACTTGCGCCATTGCAGGAAATGCCAGGCTGTCTATGCGAGGGTGAGTAAAGAGGTTGAATTGATCCGGGACGGATGGATGATGGAGATGCTCCCTGACGATTTTGCAAACGAGGTGATGCAGCAAATCCAAGACGAAGGAATAGAAGTAGAAAAATCTGATCCAGTGCTGAAGAAGGGCGGGGGGCCAGCCAAAAGGAGAGGACTGCTAGTCTCATCTGTTGTCGCGGCGGCTGTGCTGGTTATGGCGATCGGTACCCAGGTTTCTCCTGCGTTTGCTGCTTTTCTGTCTTCCTTTTTCCAGACCATCACAGGCGAGGCAGGCTTGAGACAAGCGGCAAAACAAGGCTTCTCCACCGAGCTGAATCAAGCGGTGTCGGACAACGGAATAACGCTGCGGGTAAAGGAAGTCATAGCCGATCCCACCAGGATTGTGCTGTCGTATGTCCTGGAGGATGCGCAAGGACGGATACTCCCGGACCAGTTTTTTCCTGCCTATGGAGCAAACAACGTATATGTTGTGGACGCAAATGACAAGGTAATCCGGCGAAGCCCGCTGTTTCGTAGGACAGATAAGTATGCAGACCTGGTGTTTCCTCTCGAAAATCCCCCTGAGCAGGTCACAGTCCATCTGGAGATTAAGGGCATCGGTTCCAAGGAGCTGCATAAGACCCATCTGAATATGGAGATTCCTGTTGATTTGCGCAAAGGTATTGCTGCAACCAAAAAGCTGAAGGTTGAAGAGCAGTACACAAGCCCAAAGGGAATGACCGTCAAGTTGGGACAAATCACATATGCGCCAAGTGCGACCGCATTGGAAGTAGAGACGGAGTGGACCTTGGAAGCAAGGGAGAAAATAGTGCGGCAAGTGGAAGAGTTGAAAGCAAAGGGCGCAAGGGAAGAGGTGGCCACTCGACTGCTCTCATCCCATCACCCGGAATTTACGATCCGTGATAAAGAAGGCAACATACTCGCAGATTCCCGCCAAAACAGCAATTATCAATTCGAGTCGGGGTTGATTTATACACTTCCCGGCTCAAACGAGCAGCAAGCGGGCAGCAACAAAATGACCTATTACTTCGCACCGTTTGAAGAACCGGCAGAAGACGTGTTTTTCCATTTGGAAGACGTCTTCATTACCGAAAGGGCAGATTTCTCGCTGGTTGTTCCTCTTCATGGCGAAGGCTTACGGGGAGGGGAATACGAAGGGAATCACTACGAGGTACTAGACGTTCGGGAAGAAAAAGCAACGGACTCTGCCTTCTCTACCTACAGGATTACGGTTGATTCTATCCAGAAATCTATTGGCAACGATCCTCCAGAATGGCTGGTCACGGATAAAGAGGGAAACGTGTATAAAGCGGAGTTTGATGTAGAGAAAACAAGAAGCTATTCGGATCAGAAGGGAAGTCATACGGTGACGACCCTGATCGTCAAAGAAGTGCCCAAAGAGGCAAAAGAAGTAACGCTATCGCTTGTCCTTGTAGAAAGGCAGCTTCCCGGTGGAGAGTGGAAGATAAAGCTGCCTGATAAAAATGCACATTTTCTTTGGCAGATCAGGCAATAATCGGTATAGCCAAAAGTAATCCGCATACGCCCAAAGGGGGAATCCAATATGAATGTGTTAGTGGTAGGTTCGCACGGAAAAATAGGAAAGCAGGTCGTGTCTTTGCTTGGCCAAAAAGGCTTCCATCCCGTAGCGATGATTCGCGATAAAAATCAAACGGAAGAAATGGAAGCGTTGGGTGGCGAAGTGGTCGTCGCCGATCTAGAAGAAGATTTCAGCCATGCACTGGAAAATGTCGATGCTATTGTCTTTACAGCCGGTTCGGGAGGGCATACGGGCAGCGATAAAACGGAGCTCGTCGATCGCCTGGGAGCAATCAAAATGATTGAAGCGGCGGAGCGGAAAGGCATTGACCGATTCATCATGGTAAGCTCGATGAACGCCGATACGCCCGAAAAGGGGCCGGAATCGATGAGACATTACTATCAGGCAAAAGGAGACGCCGATGAAAAGCTGGCATCAACCAGGCTCAGCTATACAATCATCCGGCCTGGCAGGCTGCTGGACGTTCCGGGAACGGGGAAAATCCAAGCGGACGAGCGGATAACGGGAGATCGAACGGTCGGCATCCCCCGTGCTGATGTGGCCCAAGTAATAGTTGCAGTCATCAATGCGGAAAACACATACCGTAAAACCTTTGAACTTCTGTCGGGAGAAACACCTGTTGAAGAGGCTGTTGGTTCCTTGTAAAGCGCGTGGCGGGAGTAGGGGAGTATGTGCGGGCTGTTTGCTTGCCTGGGCAAGGAAAACGAACGGGGTACAGGTTGGGCAGGAAAAGGCTCATCCGCCATTTTTCAGGTAAGGGGGATGAGCCTTTGGTTGCAACAAAACGGTTGACTGAACGGTTTTGCGTCATTTTCTCAGCAACAGGTAAATAAAGTACGGCGCTCCGATCAGAGCAACCATGATCCCTGCCGGAATGCCTTCGGGGTCCACGAGATTGTGCCCGATGGTATCTGCGAATAACAGCAGCCATCCGCCGATCAGAATCGCGATGGGGAGCGACAGTTGGTGTCTCGGGCCGACGAGAGCCTTCGCGATGTGGGGGGCCATCAGTCCGATAAACGCGATCCCTCCCGTAATTGAAACAGCCGCAGCAGCCAGCGCGACAGCCGTCACCAGCAACACGAGACGTTCTTTTTCAATCTCCAGCCCGACGCCGATCACCACAGGCTCGTTTAACGAGAGGAGATTCAGTCGCTGGCTTTTGTAGAACGCAAACGGAACCAGGATCACCAGCCACGGGAGAATGGCCCAAATGAAAGGCCAGTCCGAGCCCCAAATATTCCCCGCCAGCCATTTGGCGATAAAATCCACCTTCTCGCGTTCGGCAGATGAGATGAGCACGATCATGACGCCTGACAATGCCATCGAAAAGCCAACCCCGGTCAGCACGAGCCGCACGGACTGCAGACCGGATTTTTTGCTGTAGGAAAACAGGTAGATCAGGCAGGCCGTGACGATAGCCCCGGCAAACGCGACCAGCGGAAGCAAATAGACAAAAGTGCCGGCCTTCACCGGGAAAAACAAAAAGAAAACGGCCAGGGCGACGCCTGCTCCCGAGTTGATGCCGATGACTCCGGGATCAGCCAGGTCATTTCGGGCGATGCCCTGCAAAATGGAGCCCGACAACGCGAGCGCCATCCCCGCAAGCAGGGTGACGATCATGCGGGGCAAACGGATGGAAAACAACACGAATTCCTCTTTGAACGTGCCTTGGCCGAGAAGCGTCGGGATCAGCCGGTCATAAGACAGGGAGGAGTACCCGATACCCATGGCGATGGCAAAGGTCGCGATAATCAGAGCGAGCAGAACAGACAGCACGACGCGCTGTTTTCGGAGCAAAGCGGGATGAATCATGAGAATGCTTTCCCTCCCTTGCGCACGACGAACAGGAAAAACGGAAGCCCCATCATCGCAACGATAGCCGCCACTGGCGTTTCATACGGGGCGTTCATGGTCCGTCCGAGCATATCGGCAAACAGCATGAATGAGCCCCCGGCTATCGCCGACATCGGAATGATAAAGCGGTAATCCGTTCCTACAATGGCCCGGACGATATGGGGAACCATCAGTCCGATGAAGGTCATGTTTCCGACCAGGGCCACAGATGCGCCTGTAAGCAGAATGATGACAACAAACAGAACCGTCTTGATCTGCAACGTCTTTTGACCCAATCCGACGGCCACTTCTTCGCTCAGGCTGAGAATCGTCAGCTGCCGGGAAAGGAAAACCGCAAGAAGAATGCCGAGTACAATAAACGGAACAATGATTTCGAGCTGGCTCCACGACGTGCCGATCAATCCGCCAGCGGTCCACATGGAAACGTCTTTGGAAATTTTAAAGTAAATGCTGACGCCTTCCGCGACTGCGTACAGGAACGCGGACACGGCAGCACCGGCCAGGACGATGCGCAGTGGAGAAAAGCCGCCTTTTTTCATCGCACCCATCCCGAAAACCAGTATCGCTCCGATCGCTGCGCCAATAAAGCAGGCGATCATCAGATGAAAGGAATTGGCGGACGGGAGCAGGGCAATCGCGACGGCCAGAGCCGCGTTGGCGCCAGCCGTCAAACCGAGCAGACCCGGGTCAGCGAGCGGGTTTTTCGTCATCCCTTGCATGATGGCACCGGCCACCGCCAGTGCAGAGCCGACGAAAATGGCGCCAATCTCGCGCGGAAGACGAATTTCCCGAATCATCGAGAGCGTATCGCCAGTCGCATCGGAAGCAATGGCCAGCCATACGTCGCCGATAGTCGTGTCAGCGGCCCCGAATACCATGGCGATCACAAACATGGCGGCAAATGAAAGCAAGCCCGCGATCAATTTGTATCCAAATGGGATCGAGCGTTGGTTTTCTTTCGTCATCTGTCTACCATCTTTTCTTTGTTTTGGATTAAAGGGGGGCCTGACAGGAGACAGGCGATCAGGGAAAACCCCCTTGATAGGAACCTTCAGCACGATAAGCAGGATCAATCAGCGGCCAAGAAAGCTTTTTGTAAAGAACTCCAGTTGATACTCCAGTGTTAGAGGATCGTTAAAATAAAACTCCATCATAGGCGCTTCAAAAACGCGATTGTTTTTAACCGCCGGAATGTTTTTATACGTTTCGGTCTCCTGGAATGAATTATCTGTATCCTTGTTCTTGCTGAGAATCAGGTAATCGCCGACGAACTCGGGGAGAACTTCCAATGAAACCGCGTAGTAGCCGCTTTTGAGAGCTGTTTCCTTGATCTTTTCGGGCATGTTCAGCTTCATTTCCTGATAAAGAATCTCTGTGCCGCGGCCCCAGTTGTTGCCGTATACATATAGCTGCTTGTCGAATTTTTCAAGCACGGAAACGGTTTTGTCCTCACCGATTTTCGCTCTGATCTCGGCTCCGACCTTTTGGGTCCGCTGCTTGAAGTCATCGATCCACGCTTGCGCCTCTTTTTCCTTGTTCAACAGCTTGCCGATCTCCAGGAACTGCGTCAGGTAATCCACCTTTCCGTACGTGTAGATAACCGTAGGCGCGATTTTGTTCAGTTTGTCCACGTTATTGACGTTTGACAGGCCAATGATCAGATCGGGCTGCAGCTCAATAATTTTTTCCAGCGTCTCATCGGACACTTCTTGAGCGTCTTTCAGTTTTTCCGCAAAACGAGGGTTTTTTAACGACCATGAATCGGTGCCTACGACGTTCACCCCAAGAGACAGCACGTGTCCGGTGAAGTTGGACAGCACGATCACCCGCTGGGGGTGGGCAGGCACCTGAACAGGCCCGTTTTCCGACTGGTAGGTAATCGTTTCCGAAGCGGTTTCCGCGGGGGATGCGGCTCCCTTTTGCTCAGTCGGCTGTCCGCTGCAGGCACTGACGATGAGGGAGAGCAGCAGAAAGAAGGGGAACAAAAACTTTTTCATCGCGTTAATCTCCTTTGATCAGGTTGTAGGTGACGCAAACCGGTTTGTTCGTACGCGGGTCGCGCCCGATTTCCGCATCGATGCGAAACACTTTTTTAAGGACCTCGGGTGTCATCACTTCTTCGCAATCTCCCGCCTTCACGACTTCCCCGTCCTTCAAGGCGATGATGAAGTCGGCAAAGCGGGCGGCCTGGTTCAAATCATGCAGTACCATCACAATCGTGCGCTCCTGTTCCGCATTCAGTCTCTGCAGCAGCTCCAGAACCTCCAGCTGGTGGGCCATATCCAGATAGGTTGTCGGCTCATCGAGAAAAATAATTTCCGTTTCCTGTGCGAGGGCCATGGCGATCCACACCCTTTGGCGCTGGCCGCCTGACAAGGCGTCGACAGGACGGAACTTGAACTCTTTTGTTCCAGTCACCTCGAGTGCCCAGTCAATAACTTCATAATCTCTTTTGCTCAAGCGCCCAAAGCCTTTTTGATAGGGAAAGCGGCCATAGGAGACCAGTTCGCCGACCGTAAGTCCGCTGGCGCTCTCCGGCGTTTGCGGAAGAATGGCCATTTTTTTCGCCAACAGCTTGGTGTTTTCTTTGGCGATGCTTTCTCCGTCCAGAATGACTGCGCCGGACTGATGTGAAATAATGCGCGTGATTGCTTTTAGCAGCGTAGATTTTCCACAGCCGTTTGAACCGATGATGGTGGTGATTTTTTTGTCGGGAATCTGAACGCTGAGGTTTTTCACAATCAAGCGCTCTCCGTAGCCAATGCTTACATTATCCGTATACAGCCGAACCATGTGTCACACCCCGTTTACAGGAATATGGAAATAGGTGATAATGATTATCAGTATCGCTTTCAAAAATAATATAGTATCCGTCTTTTTTGTTGTCAATAGCTGCACTGTATTGTAAAAACAAAGAAATGCGTGTATACTTCGTTGATAATGATAATCAATTGCATGTTATTGGTCAAGGAGTGAATCGGACATGGAGCGTCAGGAACTATTCGATGTGACAGTGATAGGCGGGGGACCGGCAGGGCTTTACTCCACTTTTTACAGCGGGCTGCGGGAGATGAAAACAAAGCTGATCGAATACCAGCCGCATTTGGGCGGCAAAATTCACGTCTATCCGGAAAAAATGATTTGGGACGTGGGAGGGCTGACTCCGATAACCGGAGAGAAATTGATCGAGCAGTTGGTCAAGCAAGGATTGACGTTTCATCCGGAGGTTGTGTTGAACGAGAAAATAGAGTCAATCACCCGAGACGAGGAAGGGATTTTTGTCCTGCATGCGGCCTCTGGCCGAAAGCACTACTCAAAAACAGTGATCGTCGCTGTCGGAAGCGGGATATTGACTCCGCAAAAGCTGGAGATCGAAGGTGCCGAGAGATTTGAGGTAGCCAACTTGCACTACACGGTAAAGTCTTTGAAGTATTTCCGGGATAAGACCGTCATCATTTCCGGCGGAGGGAATTCTGCGATCGATTGGGCCAACGAATTGGAGCCGATCGCGAAAAAAGTGTACCTGACGTACCGAAAGGACGCGCTAAAGGGCCATGAAGCGCAGGTCACGCAGCTTTTGAACAGCTCTGCTGTCTGCTTTTTTCATACGTCGATTACGAAGCTGGTCGCATCGGCGAATCACGAAGAAATCGAGAGTGTTGAGCTGACGAACCATGAAACGGGAGAGGTTTCGTATTTGCCCGTCGATGAAGTCATTATCAATCACGGCTATGAACGAGATTCGGGCCTATTGAAAAACAGCACGCTGAACATCGACTTGGTCGATGACTTCTATGTCGCTGGCAATGCCAACTCCGAATCCTCGGTAGCCGGACTTTACGCTGCCGGAGATATTTTGCACTACGACGGGAAGGTGCACTTGATCGCGGGGGCTTTCCAGGATGCTGCGAACGCTGTAAACAAAGCAAAGCAATTTGTCCAGCCGGATGCCGGCAAAAGCGCAATGGTCTCCTCCCACAATGAGGTGTTTAAACAGCGCAATCGTGAATTGGTGAGACAAATGATGAGATCGTAAAACGAAAACATACGCAGCCTGGCTGTACGTACGTCCGCACATAAAAAAGGCTTCATCCCTGAGAAGCGTCTGTTTCTCTTTGCCATCGCGTCAAGGGCGCTCATTTGTCCCTGCGCCCTTGACTATACTGGCTTTGAGCTTTGAAAAGACGTCTTGCTTCAAGGAGTGAAGCCTTTTATTTATTGGTTATTGCTTGTTTTTTACTGATTTTTTACAACCTCTTGTCCGCGTACATTCCATGTAAGCGCAAATACGAGAGCTGCCAAAGCGCACGAAACCGTGAGCAAAATAAACCCTGCATCCCAGCCGGACGCGTCAACGATGACACCCATCAAGGCGTTGGCTGTAACCGTACCGCCCAGGTAACCAAACAGACCCGTAAGGCCGGCAGCGGTTCCGGCAGCTTTTTTCGGAACAAAATCAAGCGCTTGCAAACCGATCAACATGACTGGACCGTAAATCAGGAAACCGATTGCAATCAAGCAGATCATATCGATTACGGAATGTCCAGGCGGGTTGAACCAGTAAACAAGAACAGCGATCAATACGCCCAGCATGAAGACAAACCCTGCAGGTCCCCGGCGTCCTTTAAACAGCTTGTCGGAGATCCAGCCGCACAAGAGCGTTCCCGGGATGCCTGCCCACTCGTACAGGAAGTAGGCGACGCTGGACTTGCTCATGTCAAAACCTTTTTCCTCGCTCAAGTAGGTCGGTGCCCAGTCCAGAACGCCGTAACGTACGAAGTAGACAAAAATGTTGGCAATCGCGATTGCCCAGACCCATTTATTATTCAGTACATATTTGAACAGGATTTCCTTTGTAGACAATTCCGTTTCAAACGTTTTCTTTTCTTTGGTCGGATAGTCATTGCGATATTCTTCGATCGGCGGCAGACCTACCGACTGCGGAGTATCGCGCACCAGCGCATACGTGACAAAAGCCATGACAACTGCTACGAGAGCAGGCAGGATAAACACGCCTTCATACCCGGAGGAGGAGCCTCCCGAAAGCCCGGCGAACAGGGCCACACCCGCAACAGCAATCGGCGCCATCAACCCTCCGCCGACGTTGTGGGCTACGTTCCAGATGGCGGTCTTGTTTCCGCGTTCGCTAATGCTGAACCAGTGGACAAGGACACGCCCGGATGGAGGCCATCCCATACCCTGGAACCAACCGTTCAGGAACAGCATGACAAACATGATCGTCACAGAAGAAGTGAAGAAAGGGACGAATCCCATCAGTAAACTGATGATGGCAGAAAGAATCAAACCGGCTGGCAGGAACATTCGCGGGTTGCTTCGGTCCGATATGATAGCCATGACAAATTTGCTGATCCCGTAGGCGATCGAAATGGCTGACAGGGCGAAGCCAAGCTCGGATTTTGAAAACCCTTCCTCGGTCAGATACGGCATGGCAAGCGAGAAGTTTTTGCGAAGAAGATAATACGCTGCATAACCGATGAAGATTCCCAGAAAAACTTTCAGCCTGTACTTTTTATACTCAGAATCAATTTTCTCGTCAGGCAGTCTTTCGATAGGTGGCGCAGGCCGAAATAGTGATAGCATTTTTTCTCCTCCTCTAAAAAAATTTAACAAAGATAAACCATGCACAGCAAAAAACTCATACTTTAAAAGCCCTTTCATAACTGAAAGTGCCAAAAAGTATGAGTCTCCGAATCTCCATCATAGTTAACTTGTCATTACGTGTATTTTATTATTCGTTGTAAACGTTGTCAATGAGGTGTTGCGTGTTTTCGCCTCGTCTCTGCATTGGAAAACCATGGGGGTTTTTCTCCCTACAACCCCCATGGCTGAGAGGAATCTCTTTTCTCATTCTTTTCTCATTCCGGATCACCTTCATTGGCGATTGCGATCCGGAATGACGAAAGACACAGAGGTGCCTTCGCCTGCCTTGCTTTGAATAGAGAGTCCTTGTCCATACAATTGGGTTAACCGGCGATTCGTGTTGGAAAGTCCGATGCCGCCTTTGGAATTTTGGACCGGGTCCAAAATGTGGCGGATTTTTTCTTGCTCCATCCCGACGCCGTCATCTCTTACCTCAATGAGCGTAGAATCTGTTTGGCGAACAATCCGGATCAGTACGTTCCCGCCCTTGGCCCGTCTCAGGACACCATGTCTGACCGCATTTTCGACCAGTGGCTGAATCGAAAGGGGAGGAAGAAGCAAATCCAGGTGGGGATCAACTTCCCACTGGACGGACAGCCTTTCTTCAAACCGCTCTTTCTCGATGTAGAGATAGGCATGCACCAGCTCCAGTTCATGAGAAAGCGCCACTAGCTTTCCTGTGCTGAGGAAGTCAAAGCTGATCCGCAAGTAGGACGTAAAGGCCTCTCCGAGTTTGCGCATCCGCTCTATATCCAGGTCGCTCAGCGCCATGATCGAATTCAGCGTATTGAACAGGAAATGCGGGTGGATCTGGGCCTGCAAATAGGCAGCCTCCATCCGCAGCCGTTCATTGACGGACTGCTTTAATGCGATAAGAGACCAGATCCGGTATTTGAGCTCCAGAGCGTCGACCGGCTTGGTGACGTAATCATTGGCCCCAGACATAAATCCGGTATAGATGTCTTCCGGCTCGCTGCGGGCCGTCAGCAGCAAAACGGGGAGCTCGGCGGCAGTGAAGCGCTCCCGTACCTTTTGTGTCAATTCATAGCCGGACATTTGCGGCATCATGACATCCGTGACCAGCAAATCCCACTGCTGCGTAGACAGGATTTCCAGCGCTTCGCGAGCCGAAGTAGCCGACCTGACGTAGTACGCCTCTGCTGAGAGGATGCCAGCGAGCACCTTCAAATTGACGGGATCGTCATCGACAATGAGTATGTTTGCTTTTTCCTCCCCGAAAGACGGCAAGGCAAGCGGCTCGGAGGTTCGTTCGTTGGGCGCAGCTTCCGTAGAAAAACGGGAGACTGCAGTTTCCTCAAAAGCTTCTGTCCGGGGAGGAGGAGAGCTTTTCACAGCGGGCAAACTTTGCGAGTCGGCCAAAGGGAGCGAGAAGCTGAACACGGAGCCTTTGCCGATCTCCGAGCGAACCGTGAATTCACCCTCGTGGAGCTCCACCAGCTGTTTGCAAATGCTGAGGCCGAGCCCGATTCCGCGGCTATCGCCTTTTCCGCGGGCTCCCTGCTCGTAAGGCAGAAAAACCCGTGCCTGCGTTTCTTCGTCCATACCCGCACCCGTGTCGGACACGTGAATAACGGCACGCCCATTCAGAACCTTGGCTGAAACGGAAATGGTCCCTTCTTCGGTAAATTTGAGCGCGTTATGCAGCAAATTGAACAAGATCTGAACGAGTCGCTTTTCATCCGCCAAAACGGGGGGCATCGACTCGTCAATGTCCATTTTTAGCTGAACGGGCTTGCCTTCCGCCATAAATCTCAGCATCCCGAACACGCCGGAGACAACAGATTGAACAGGCAACGGCTCCTTTTGCAGCAAGATGCGGTTTTCCTTAATCCGTACGATGTCGAGCAGATCGTCCAGCAGATGGGACATTCGACGGCTGACTGTGATCAGCAGCTCCAAATCCTCCAGGGCTTCGTTGTCCATCGCGTGCTTCTGCTTGGTTGCGATGTTCCGTGCGATATTCATGATTCCGTGCAGCGGTGTCCTCAGCTCATGCGATGTGTTGGCCAAAAACTGGTCCTTCATTTTGTCCGCTCTGGTCAGCTGTTCGTTCAGCTTGATGTTTTCCTCGGAGTTGCGAAAGTACTTTTTAAACCAGTAAGCGGAGAATCCGACAATGGCTGCGAACACATCGATGGGATAGTAGACGCTGGTTATTTCCATATAAAAATTAAACGCACCCCACACAGCGCTCGATATGATGCTGGTGGCGGTGAGTTGCAGAAAAATAGCATCCTGCTGGTTTTGGATGATCATTTTCGCGATGATAAAGATAAACCAGATCAATGGAAACAAATAAAGAACGGTGAACACTTTGGCTTCGAACGTATAGTAAATGAGCGCTGGAGACCCAGCCAGCACAACAGTTGAATACAGGACGAGAATAGCGGTATACGTCCGAAACAGTTTGGCGAAACCTGCGTGACCGGAAAATATTCTGGCCAGCAGCAGGATGAAAAAGGACATCCACATATAGGAAAGAAGTCTGGCTTTCAGCACCCCGGCATAATCCAGCGGCAGCCACAGCGTCAGCAACTGGTCGTGATCCGAAACAACCGAAATAGAGGATGCTACCAGCAGAAAGAAGAAAACCAGGAACGCCTTTTGCCGTCTTGGATTGAACAGGAACAGGATGCAGGCGTACATGCTATGCAGAATCAAGACGATGAACGTAACAAGCTGAAAGCCGATGGAATACCAGCGTTCGGTATCCAGTGCCGCCTGTGATCCAAAGCGGATGGATTTGGCGATACCTCCTTCAATTGGGTTGTCAAAATTAGCCACACGAATAAGCAGCTCGATTTCTTTTTCTCCTTCTGACGTGTAGGAAGCTGTATAGGAGACATTCCTTGGCCAATACCCCTCCGCCTTCTCCGCAGGCTGGCCTATGGCAGCTCCTATCTTACCGTTGATTTCAACGGCGGATGAGGCCTCGAGATCGCGAAACCAAAAGGCATAAGGCTGATCCAAAGGCTTATCGATCAGGATGCGGAGCCGGTACGTCCCGTAACCAAACGACGATTCCGAACCTGCCGGGAAAGCGCTTCGCCAATCTCCGGGAACCTGGATAAAATGCGGTCGCTTCGTTGACATCCGTGCTATATCTTCATGCGAGACAAGTTCCCCGGGGTAAAACTCCCATTCCCCATTCAGCGCGATGGTGGGAGATTCCTCGAAAGGCCAGCCGCGCATGTCAAGCACGCCTTGTACTGCATCGGGATGCTCTGCGGTACGAAACACTTCGGACCAGAGCGACCGCAGGCTTAGGAGGACAGAGATAAAAAAGAGAGTTGTCAAAACGTATTTGAATATGGGTTTTTTGAGAATTTGCATCATGTGCCAATAGATTCGCTTTACTTCACATGTTTCCCTTTTTCCAAATGCTTGCCAGGGGGCTTGAGGAAAGGAGCAGGCACATGACTACCGTGCTTTGCCTCTTGGTTTGTTAAACGGGATTGGCGCTATATTCCTGAAGCCGTTTTTGTTACAATGGGGGCTATAAACCAAGGGAGAATGGAAAACATGTCGACATTGCCGAATTGCCCGAAATGCAGCTCGTCGTACATCTACGAGGATGGGTTTTTTTGATTCGGTTTTGGAGCGATGCAGTTGAAATCGGAATTTGTGAAGAAGATCTAAAGGTCTGCACGAAAAACAAGAAAGCCGCTTCGACATCGAAGCGGCTCAGGTTGCAGACAAACTCCCTCGCTGAACGAACAGCAGAGGGAGTTTGTTTAATAATTTGATGAAAATACCGAAGGTGTTTTGATCGTTCACCTTTTGGCGACCTGATTTCCATAGCCAGGTCGCCATTTTTTTCAAGTTCATGGCAGCGAAAACAAGCATCGCCTGCATCGTGACCTTCTCCAGTCCTCGTAAGGTCGTCCAACGCATGCCATGCTTTTCCTTCATATCAGCGAATACACGTTCAATCGTTTCTTTCCGTTTGCTATAGATTTGTTTGTTTTCCTCGGTATGCCGGAGGTGGTCTACCTCTTCGAGGTAATCAGCCCAGATGTGGCGACTCACTCTCTTTGTGTAGTCTTTACTTTCCGTGCATTGTTTCAAGAACGGACAACTTCGGCAAACTTGAGAATTTGATCGATAGATACGGTACCCATCCTTGTTTGTTGTCTCATATGTTAAGATTTGCTCGTTCGGGCAGATGTAGCAGTCGAAATATTCATCATACACATATTCGTGCTTTTTAAAAAAACCTTCTTTGGTGCGTGGTCTTGTGTAGGGCATAACGGGGCGAATCTGGTCATCAAGGAGTGTTTTACTGATGTAAGGCGTCTTGTATCCCGAGTCCACTGCCACAGCTTGAGGCTGTGCAAACGTCTTTCGCACTTGATTCAAAACATCCTCAAAAACCTGACTGTCATGCACATTGCCTGGCGTTACCTTGGCACCAAGCACAAATCCATTTCGATCACATGCTGTATGAAAACTATAAGCAAATACACGTTCCTTTTCCCCTTTTACAAACAATCCGCAATCCGGGTCAGTTGTGCTGACTTTCACCTCCTTCTTCGAAGTTTCTGTCTTTTTTTCAAGGGGCTTCTTTCCATGTGCAATACGATCCTGATTGATTTCTTCGTCCAGCAGCTCTTGATATTTCTTCGCTTGTTCTTCAACGATTTCTTTCACGTATTTATGCTTATTCGCACTGGCTTTTACATGCGTAGCATCAATGAAAAGCACATCAGGCTTCACGAATCCATGATGAACCGCCTCCTCCAATATTCGAAGGAAGATCGACTCGAAGAGTTGAGTATCCCGAAAACGGCGAACATAGTTCTTGCCTAGGGTCGTGAAATGGGGAATGGGCTGACTGAAATCATAGCCAATAAACCACCGATAGGCAACATTGGTTTCGATCTCTTTAATCGTTTGTCGCATGGAACGAATTCCAAAAATATATTGGATGAAAGCAATTTTAACTAAGACTACAGGGTCAACACTGGGTCTGCCATTGTCATGACAGTAGAGGCTTTCCACCAAGTCATAGATGAACGAAAAGTCGATTGCATTTTCAATTTTTCTTACGAGATGATCTTCTGGCACCAACTCATCTAGCGAGAATGCAGATATCTGATAACGCCCTTCGGCCTCTTGCTTATTAAGCATAATGCCACCTCTAAAAAATAACTTTTGAAAACGTAACATGTTCTATATTCAACAAAAAAGCCTGCAGACCCTGTTCCTTACGGAACTTTGTCTACAGGCTGAGCCGCTTCGACATCGAAGCGGCTTTTGTCGTTCAAAATACGCCGGCCAAAACGGGCACGAGCCACGGGGCCACGCCCAGCGTCATCAGCGCTGCTAAAATCATCGACAAGCTGGAAATCGTGCCAGTGATCGGGCTAAACTCGAACGCCTTGGACGTACCGGCTCCATGGGCCGCTGTGCCGAGAAGCACGCCGCGGGCAATGTCGTTTTCGATCCGCAGCAAGCGGATGACCATCGGTCCGATAACAGACCCGAGAAGGCCCGTCATGATCACAAATACCGCAGTGATCGCCGGAACTCCGCCGATGCTCGCCGATACGCCCATCGCGATGGGGGTGGTGACGGAGCGCGGAATGAGACTGTCGACAATTTGCATGTTGAGATGGAGCAGCCGGGCGATGAACAGCGAAGAAACAATCGCTGCAACCGAACCGGACAGCACGCTGACGATGATCTCGGCCGCATGTTTTTTCAGAATGTGAAAATATTTGTACAGCGGGACGGCAAAAGCGATCGTAGCCGGCTCAAGCATGTCGCTCAGCCATTTCGCCCCCGTCTGATAAGAGTCATAGGGTGTATCTGTCCATACTAGTAACGCGACGATCAATAGCGGTGCCGTCAGCAGTGGAGACAGGTAAACCTTTGGCTTGAGGCGGTAGCACCGCTTTGCGCCCCAGTACAGGATGATGGTGAGGATGAGACTCAGAAAAGCAATCATGGCAGCGGAGTCCTCTCCTTTTTCTCGCCAATTTTTTTCGCGACCAGTCCTGCGCTGGCCATGACGATGACGGTGCTGACGACAATCACCAACGTGACGTAGACGCCGTCACTGAGCAAGACGCTTTTGTATTTCATGATGCCCACAGCGGAGGGAATGAAGAAGAGCAAAAGCTCCGCCAGCAGCCATTGGGCGCCTGCTTCGATCCAGTCCAGGCGAATCCATTTTGCTTGCAGAAGGATGAAGACAATCAAAATGCCCAAAATGCTGGCCGGAATTTTCAGTTGAAAGAAATCGACCAGCTTGTGCAGGAGCAGGGAAAATGCGCAAAGCAGAATCACTTGTCCCGCGCTTTTCAGCAGGGTTGCCACATCGCTCCCTCCTTTCTGTGAAAAGTTTACATGATCTGTTTGCATAGGTAAAATGAATAGATAGAATGACTGGCATTCATTTTATCTATGCATAATGAGGAGACCGTACATGGATATTCGCCATTTGCAATATTTTTTAAAGGTGGCTCAATACAAGAGCTTTACGAAAGCAGCGCGGGCACTGTATATCACACAGCCGACCATCAGCAAAATGGTCAAAAACCTGGAGGAGGATCTGGGGGTTGTGCTGTTTCACCGCCTGGGCAAGCAGTTGGAATTGACGGATGCCGGGGAAATCCTGTTCGTTCAGGCGCAGGATATTGTGCATTCCTTCCAAAACCTGTCAGCCGAACTCGGGGACTTGATGAACCTGAAAAAGGGGCACATTCGCATCGGATTGCCGCCGATGATCGGGTCGAGCTTTTTCCCCAATGTGCTGGGGAAGTTCCGGGAGCACTATCCCGCTATCACGATTCAGCTCGTGGAAGACGGGGCAAAGAAAGTGGAAGCGGATGTGGAAACCGGCGTGTTGGATATAGGGGTCGTGCTGTCGCCGACAAATGAGGAGCTGTTTCATTCCTTTTCGCTTGTAAAGGAGAAGCTGATGCTGCTCGTCCATCCCTCTCATCGGTTGGCCGACAGAAAAGCGGTGTCGTTATCCGAACTGGCTGAAGAGGATTTCGTTTTCTTTCGCGAGGATTTTGCCCTCCATGACCGGATTACGGCAGAGTGCGTACAAGCGGGATTTCAACCGAAGGTCATCTATGAAAGCTCCCAGTGGGATTTTATCAGCGAGATGGTGGCGGCCAATTTCGGCATTGCTTTGCTCCCCGAACCGATCTGTCGCGAGCTTGATGAGGAGCGGATTCGGGTTTTGCCTCTCGATCAGCCCGTGATCCCCTGGCACCTGGTCATCATTTGGCGCAAGGATCGGTACCTTTCGTTTGCCGCACGGGAATGGATCCGGTTTACCCAGAATCTTTTCGAGGAGTGGAGGGGCAAAAACAAACACCCGCGCGAGCATGGCTGATCGGGCTTTTCCATGGGAACAGGTCTGGCGGGAAACCGTTCCGGGGGCTCAGAAGCGCCATGCAGCGCCGGTACGTTTGCCGGGAGAGGAAACGTCCGAAAGCAGCGAAAAAGATGGGAACATACACGAACCTCGTCTGTAAAGCAGTCGGGGTCTTTTTCATTCTGCTGTGACTTTCATAAAAGTTTCAGAACGGTGTTGTATGATAAGTCCGCAACCAGTCATCAGTGAAAAAAACGTCTTTTTCAGAAAAGCGTTTTGAACGGGAAAAGGAGTTGGTAAAATAAATGGGAACCTGTCCATTTTCAAGCCTTATACATGTCTTTGGAGGAAAGAAAAGGTCTGCTAGCCATTTCAAATGGCTGAAGAGATTGGAATGGCAACCGACCAAGTGGTTGCCTCCGCAGGTATGTTACAAAGGGCGGCGGCAAGCGTCTAATTGTGTGAGTCCGATCCGTATACTCGAGAGTGGTTTTCTGCCTGATGGTCAGCTGAACAAAGAAAGCAGGTGAGAAGTTATGGATCATCAGATACATGGGACGTACGACACGTTTTTGGTTATCCTCTCCTATTTAATTGCGGTCACAGCCTCGTATTCCGCGCTTGATCTGGCCGGAAGGGTGAATGTAAGCCGCGGGAAGCATAGATTGCTTTGGCTGGTTTTTGGCGCCATGTCGATGGGGCTGGGCATCTGGTCCATGCATTTTGTCGGGATGCTAGCCCTTGCCCTGCCCGTCAAAGTGCTCTACGACCTTTCGCTTGTCATCCTATCTGTTCTCTTCGCCATTTTTGTCTCAGGCATTGCCCTTTTGACCGTATCGAGAAACAAGCTGGAGGTCAAGGAGCTTGCCATCGCCGGCGTATTGATGGCCGGCGGCATATCCGGGATGCACTACACCGGGATGGCAGCGATGATGATCGGCATTACCTATGACAAGGGGCTCGTTATCCTTTCTGTTGTCATTGCCGCTACGGCCTCGTTTGCGGCCTTGTGGCTCCTGTTTTATTTCCGCAAGGACCAATCCCGATTTGCCTACTTGTACAAGCTCGGCAGCTCGCTCATTATGGGGGCGGCGATTGCGGGGATGCACTATACGGGCATGGTTGCCGCCCATTTCCATGCGAGCGAGCACCAGTATGGTGTCGAGGTGCAAATCGAAACGGAAACGCTTGCCTACATCATTGTCCTTGCTACCTTCCTGCTATTGGGCATTACACTGGCAGGCGTATTCATCAACAAACGGCTGTCGCAAAAGGACCTGGTCATCCAGGAAAATGAAAGCTGGTATCGCTCGCTATATAAAAATAACGAATACGGCATTATTTCTCTGGATAAGGCCGGGACCATCATTAATATGAACCCTGCTGTCCCCAAAATGATCGGCATTCAGGCAGAAGATTACCTCAACAAGCACTTTTCTGCGATCGGGTTGGACATGAGCGCCAAAGATAAGGCGAAAACAGACGGAGTGGAAGAGCAATCGTCCAGGCTGCTGCCCAAAGACTTTGAGACCTCTTTTGTTCAACCGAACGGCAACCTGGTCGAGCTGAGTGTAATGAATATCCCTGTGGAGATAGATGGCAAAATAGTCGGAAATCATATTTTTATAAAGGATATAACGGAAGAAAACAAAACCAAAAAGAAAATCAAACATTTGGCTTATCACGATGAATTGACGGGCTTGCCCAATCGGAGGAAGCTCAATGAGCGCTTGGATCAGGCCATTGAGCAAAGCAATCGGGACTCATCCACCTTTGCCGTGATGGTTCTGGATATTGACCGTTTTAAAATGATCAACGATTCACTCGGACATACGTATGGAGATATCTTTTTGCAGGGCGTAAGCGACAGAATCGTCAAGAGCGCCGAGGGGTTCGAAGCAACGATTGCCCGCATGGGGGGAGATGAGTTTACCATCCTCTGCAATACCGGCCCGGAAGGCGAGGAAGCGGCAGAGCTGGCGGAACGGATCATCGAAGCGCTGAAGAAGCCCTTCCATTTGAAAGACAACGACTTCTACATATCTGCAAGCATCGGAACCGCACTGTTTCCGGTTCATGGCAGGGATGCCGTCGAGCTTCTGAAAAAAGCGGATACGGCGATGTACAAGGTGAAAAAGCAGGGCAAGAACGGACATCAATTTTACTCGCCGGATCTCGACGTTCAACTGCTGGAGAATATCGGCCTGGAGAGCGATCTTCGAAAAGCGATTGAACGCAACGAGCTGGTCGTGTACTACCAGCCGCAATTCCATGCCCAAAGCAACCGAATGATCGGAGTGGAGGCGCTGGTCAGATGGAATCATCCCACCAGAGGGATGCTGTCTCCCGGCGTATTTATTCCAATCGCAGAGGAGACCGGCTTGATTTACGAAATCGGTACATGGGTTCTGAGCGAAGCATGCCGGCAAATGAAAAAATGGCATGATGAAGGCGGTCCTTTGATACCTGTCTCCGTCAATCTCTCCTCTCATCAATTCCATCAGCCGAACCTGGTCGAGTACATCGTCAAAATCCTCGAGGAAACAAAGCTGGAGCCCCAATACCTGGAGCTGGAAATTACCGAGAGCATGATGATGGACCCGGCCGTATCGATCAGCATTCTGGAGGAGCTGAACAAGATCGGGACGAGGATCAGTCTGGACGACTTTGGAACGGGCTACAGCTCGCTTAGCTATTTGAAAAAGTTCCCGATCCACAAATTGAAAATCGACCGTTCCTTTATCACCGATATATCCGAAAACCACAACGACAAAGCAATCGTCGCGACGATCATTTCCATGGCACAGCATCTGAAGCTGGATGTGATCGCGGAAGGAATCGAAACCAAGGATCAGCTCGACATTCTCACGGAAAATGACTGCCACGAAATTCAAGGGTATTATTTCAGCAGCCCATTGTCTGCCAGTGAGGTGGAAAAAACGTTTTTTGTCCCCAACCGTTTGCCCAGCTATCAATAGTGGACAAGCTGGCAATCAGCCAGGATCGATGTTCGCATAGGCCTGCCAAAAAGAAATCCCGTCTCATCAGCAAAGTGAGACGGGATTTTTCTGTATGGTGACTGGACTCGCTTTCTGTGATCTGAAAGCCCGGTCAGAGGCATGCGGTTAAATCTGTGCCGGCTCCGGAATTCTCTCCCCGATGTTGCGCCCAATCGCAATCGAGGCTGTCGCCGCAGGTGAGGGCGCATTCAAAATATGGGTGGAGCGCTGATTGGTGACGATCAGGAAGTCATCGACCAATTTCCCGTCCTTTGTAAGCGCTTGGGCCCTGACGCCATTCTCGGACTCGACCAGATCCTCGGCGCGAACTTCCGGTATCAAGCGCTGAAGGCTCTGGACGAACACCTTTTTGCTGAATGAGCGGACCATTTCCTTCCAGCCCTCGCCCAGGTTCTTGTAGGCAATTTTCCAAAAGGCGGGATAGGTCAGGACTTCGGTTATATCCTTGAGATCAAAGTCTGTCTTGCGGTAGCCTTCCCGTTTAAAGCTCAGCACCGCATTCGGACCGGCGTGCACGTGGCCATCCATCATCCGGGTGAAGTGGACGCCGAGGAAGGGAAAGTTCGGATTCGGAACCGGATAGATCAAATTTTTCACCAGATAGTGCTTTTCCGGTTTCAATTCGTAGTATTCGCCGCGGAAAGGGACGATTTTCATATCGGTTTTCAATCCTTGAAGCGCTGCGATGCGGTCGCAATGGAGGCCGGCGCAATTGATCAGATAGCGGGCGTGGATCGTCTTGTTGGTGCATTCGATCTCGACTCCGGAGCTGCTTTCCTTTATATTTTCGACTTTTGTCCCCAGAAGAATATCGCCGCCTTTTTCCTGGATGACCTTGGCAAGTGACTCGGCGACGCGCTTGTAATTGACGATTCCGGCTTCCTTGACCCGGATGGCTTTGAGGCCATATGCATGGGGCTCGATCTTTGCGAGCTGATCCGCATCAATGATGGAAACGTCGAGCTGGTTTTCAAGGCCGCGTTTATATAGGTTCTCAAGCAGGGGCAGCTCATGCTGATCGGTTGCCACAATCACTTTTCCGCACATATCGTAAGGAATTTCATGCTGGTTGCAAAAAGCTCGCAGCAAGTCGCCGCCTTCTTTTGAAAGCTTTGCCTTCAAGCTGCCCGGCTTGTAATAAATGCCGGAATGGATTACTCCGCTATTATGACCGGTTTGGTGAAAAGCAAGGGTGCGTTCCTTTTCGACGACGGCAATTTTGGCTTGTGGGTACTTTTCGACAAGCGCATAACCGGTAGAGAGACCTACGATACCGCCCCCGATAATGACATAGTCATACATGATATCACCTTTCTCCGCTAAGCATTCCTGAATATCTCTGCAATGTACAAGCATGAATGAGAAGTTGTATTACAATTATAATACACATGTAATACAAATCAACCTAAATGAGTTCAAAAGAAATAAATTATTTGGAATATAGACAAACTTATAATCGTGTTGTATTCTTTATATCACCATATATAACGTATCAAATCGGGTTTTGTACAAAAGGGAGTGATGAAAAAAGCTTGTATTTTTGTAGTACAAGTTGTTATAACAACTTATCGGTCATTCTGGCAAAAACAGAATGTTGAGAAACAAATGCTTGCGCAATCGGGTTGAGCATGCGGACAAGAGACTCCCTTTGAATCCAAACCCGTGAGCAGGGCGTATACAGCAAACAAAATGCGACGGAAAAAGGCAGGAAACCAACATGGAAATTACCGTCTTGTATCAAGGCTTTCCGGGAAGATCAAGCCGTGGTTTTCTTGGATGGAGCAGTTGCGTGTTGATTCGCCGAGAAGGAAAAGCGCCGATTTTGTATGACACCGTGGGCTTTCATGAGCGATATTCGCTGCTGGCCAAACTGAAGGAGCTGGGGGTTGGCCCCGAAGATGTCGGTACGGTCCTGTTAAGTCACTTTCATTTTGATCACGCTGTCAACTATCCGCTGTTTCCGAACGCTACGTTTTACCTGCACGAAGAGGAAGTCAAACATATAGAAGAGAACGGGACAAAGGACCTCGCCGTCCCTCGCGAGATGTTTCCGGCTTTGCGCGATTCCGGGAAGCTGTCGCTACTGTCCGGAGAGTCCGGCGTCGTCGAAGGACTTTCGTGGCTGCTTACACCGGGGCATACGCCGGGCTTGTTTTCCATTCTGACTGAATACCAGGGGAGAAAGTGGGCGTTGGTGTCAGACGCGGTGAAAAACATCCTGGAGCTGACCAGTGGCGACGCAGTGATGACATGGGATGACGCCAAAAGCAAAGAGAGTATCCGGGCGATCGCCCAGTGGGCAGATGTTGTCGTCCCCGGCCATGATCGATTGCTGGAGATCGAGAGAACCGGCCAGGGAATCGTCGTCAACCCGTTGCATGAAAGCGCTGTACAAATTATCGTACCTTGGAAGGACGAGACATTCTCGCTCAAAATCTGAAATGACAGAAGGTGGTTGAAATGAACGATCTAAAAGGTGCCATTGATATACACGTCCACTCCAGTCCCAGCATTTTTCCCCGTTCGGTAAATGATCTGGAGCTGGCGGAGCAAGCCAAGCAAGCGGGGATGCGGGCAATCGTCCTCAAGGCGCACGAAGAATCGACCGTTTCCAGAGCGAAGCTGGTCAGCAAAGTGGTGGAAGGAATCGAGGTCTACGGCTCGCTGGTGCTCAATGAGTACGTCGGCGGTCTCAATCCTTACGCCGTAGACATGGCGATTCAGCAGGGGGCAAAGCTGATCTGGATGCCTACCGGCTCAGCCAAGCATCATCTGGATCATTACGGCGGAAAGAGCGACTACAAGGAACAAAAATCGACCATTCGCCTCCTGCCTCAGAAAGGGATCACGATCCTTTCGGAGGACGGCGAGCTGCTGCCCGTCGTCTATGACATCATCGATTTGATCAAGGGCACCGGAGCCGTATTGGCAACGGGTCATCTCTCTCCGCTGGAAACCCGGAAGCTCGTGGAAGTCGCGACGAAGCGCGGGGTGGAAAAGGTGCTTGTCGCCCATCCTGATTTGAAAATCAACAAAATGGACCTTTCGCTGCAAATCGAACTCGTCAAAATGGGCGCGTACGTCGAGAAGTCGATGCTGACGCTGATGCCGCTGTGGAAGTCGATCGAGCCGGACGAGCTGGTGCGGGGCATCCGCCAGATCGGCATTGAAAAGTGCATTTTGCAAACCGATTTCGGACAGGCCAACCATCCGGTGCCGACGGAAGGGTACAACCAGTTTATTCAAATCTTATTGGAACAGGGCATGACAGAGAAAGAGGTTGAGCAAATGGCTTGTTTCAACCCGGCGGAATTAATCGGGCTTACGTAAGACAAGAGAAAAGGGGTTGAAAAAGTATGGCGCAAGCACAGTTGTCAAACAAGCCATGGTATAAAGAGGTTACGCAAAACCAATGGCGGGCGTTAATCGCTGCCGGGTCCGGATGGGCTCTGGATGCGATGGATGTAATGCTGTACTCCATGGTTCTGGTGCAAGTGATGCAGGAATTGCAGATGGACAAGACGGCCGGCGGATTTTTGGCAACGCTTACCCTGCTCAGTTCTGCCTTCGGCGGACTATTGTTCGGGATGGTTGCTGACCGGTATGGCCGCACGAAATCATTGATGATCAGTATTATCGTGTACTCATTGTTTACATTCCTCTGTGGATTCTCGCAAACGGTTACACAATTGGCCGTATTCCGTTTGCTGCTCGGGCTCGGAATGGGTGGAGAGTGGGTTGCGGGCGCAGCCCTGATTACGGAAACCTGGGACGCAAAGCATCGCGGAAAAGCGATGGGTCTCGTACAAAGTGCTTGGGCAATTGGTTACGCGCTGGCTGCGATTGTGGCCGGTCTGGTCATTCCGCTGTGGGGCTGGCGCGGAGTGTTTTTCTTCGGAATTGTTCCGGCTTTGGTCGCCATTTGGATCCGCAAAGGCACAAAAGAGCCTGAGATCTGGGAAAAAATGAAGCAGGAGGCCACCACGCAGAAAAAGAAAAGCAAGCCTAAGCTGGTTGAGCTGTTTTCCGGGAAGGTACTCCGTTGGACCATACTCGGTGCGGCATTGAGCGTTTGCGCGCAATTTGGCTACTGGGGCCTGTTCACCTGGATTCCGTCCTACCTCGGCACTCCAGTCGATCAAGGCGGGGCCGGTCTGGATATTATGAAATCGACGACCTGGATTGTCATCATGCAGGCAGGTGCCTGGTTGGGTTACGTCTCCTTCGGCTTTTTGGCGGACAAGATCGGACGGAAAAAGACCTTTATCCTGTTCTTCGCGCTGGCGGCGCTGCTTGTTCCGTTTTACGGCATGTCCAGCGACGCGACCAGACTGCTGATCCTCGGTCCGTTTGTCGCCTTCTTTGGATCGGGCTACTTCAGCGGCTTTGGAGCGGTTCTGGCCGAGCTGTTCCCGACTGAGATTCGCGCGACCGGACAAGGGTTCTGTTACAACTTTGGACGCGGAATCGCTGCAACTGCACCGACTGTAGTCGGATTTATGGCAACCGGCATGGGGCTCGGTGCGGCATTCGGGTTCCTGGCCATCTCGTTTGCGCTGGCGGCAATCCTCGTACTGCTGTTCTTGCCGGAAACGATGGGCAAGCAATTAAATTAGCATACAGTTGCACATAGACAATCGATTGTCGACAAGAAAAGTTCATTGTGGATGAGGAGTCCATCATGAACTTTTCTTTTTCCTTGTTATTTGTATTACAATTATTGCGAGAGTGAACAAGTGCTCTCCTTTTCCTGTCCTTCTTTTGCTCAGTTTGTCTGCAAAACAATGGTAAAGAGTCGACCGGAATTGACTTTGCCATCTGAATAATTTACAATTTGTATTACAAATAAACCAAAATGAGAATCGGAGATGTACGATGTCCAAAGAAAAACTGTCGCAAATCATTTCACGTGAGTTGTTAAAGTTGATCGAGGCGGGCAAATATCCCCCAGGTTCGAAATTGCCGACGGAAATGGAGCTGGCTGCCCAGTTTGGCGTAAGCCGAATCCCGATCCGGGAAGCGCTCAGCGTATTGCGGGCAGCCGGTGTCATCAACTCTCGCCAGGGGGGCGGGAGCTTTGTCGAAGAGCGAAACGGTTCCAGCATATTCAGCAACA
This sequence comes from Brevibacillus borstelensis, assembly GCF_036700025.1. Classification (NCBI taxonomy): domain Bacteria; kingdom Bacillati; phylum Bacillota; class Bacilli; order Caryophanales; family Paenibacillaceae; genus Brevibacillus; species Brevibacillus borstelensis. The sequence goes on from NZ_CP144922.1 coordinate 372,803, forward strand.
TCCAGATTGAAAATGACGATGCCGAGCTGATCAGACACCTTTTTGAGATGAGGAAGATTCTTGAGCCTGAGGCCGCCTATCTGGCTGCCCTGAGGCGAACGCCTGAACAACTGGAACGAATGAGAGAGGCGCTCCAGTGGCTGGAGGCAGAATTGGCCGACGACAGCAAGATTGGCATGGAAGCGGATATGGAGTTCCACCGGTCGATGTTTTTGGCCACGCATAACCCGGTCATGATCCAGGCGATGGAAAACCTGTCTTCTCTCTACGAGCGTGCCCTGCAGATCACTCTTCAGTCCAACCTGGGCTTGAAACAGAAGCGCAAAGCGGTCTATCAGGAGCACCTGAACATCCTGTCGGCCATTGAGATGGAGGAACCGGAACTGGCGAAAATCCAATGCGCCATTCACCTCAAAAATGCGGAGAAAAAGCTGGACCTGTTCTCTTAGTCCAACAACAAGAGGAGAAAAATGAGACGATGACGGACATGCAAATCAAACAGATTGTTGACATTGTCAAAACAGGCAGAGTGCTTACCGATGAAAGCGACCGGTTCAGCTACTCCTTTGACGCCTCGTTTGGAACCTTTCTTCCCGATGCAGTCATTCAGACGAAGAGCGTCGAGGAAGTAGCCGAGCTGGTGAAATTCGCCAACCGCGAGAAAATCCCTGTTTATCCGCGCGGCCAATCGACCAGTTTGAGCGGTGGTCCTCTCCCGGTCAAGGGAGGCATGGTCATCGATTTATCGGTCATGAACGATTTGCTCGAAATCGACGAAGAAGATTTGGTCGCGGTCGTCTCTCCGGGTGTACTGACTGCCGACATACACAAAGCGGCGGAGGCAAAGGGACTCATGTATCCGCCTGACCCGAGCAGCTCCCATGTGTCTACCATCGGCGGAAATCTGGCGGAGAACTCAGGCGGACCGCGCGGCTTGAAGTACGGCGTGACAAAAGATTACGTCATCGGCCTGGAAGTCATCACCCCGGAGGGCGAGATCATCCGCACGGGCGGGAGAACGGTCAAAAACGTGACCGGTTACGACCTGACCAAGCTGATCGTCGGCTCGGAAGGCACGCTTGGCATTATTACAAAAGCAATCCTGCGGCTGATCCCGAAGCCTCCCGCTTCGGAAACAGTGATGGCGGTCTTTGACAGCCTCGTTGACGCGGGGAGAGCAATTTCCCAGATCCTCACCTCAGGCATCCTGCCGTCCAAAATGGAGCTGATGGATCAGGCCTCCATGGTGGCAGTGGAAAACTACCAGCCGTCAGGATTGCCGACAGATGCGGAGGCACTGATCCTGATCGAGCTGGACGGCCACCCGATGGCGGTACGAGATGAAGCCGAGCAGGTCTCGCAGGTATGCAAGCAAATTGGCGCGAGGGAAGTGCGCGTGCCGCAAACAAAGGCGGAAAAGGAAGATGTCTGGAAGGCGAGAAAGCTGGTTTCTCCGGCCATCGTCAGGGTGAAGCCGACGAAGATTTCCGAGGATGCCACTGTGCCGCGCAGCAAAATTCCCGAGATGTGCCGACGCCTGCAGGAGATCAAGGAGAAGTACAATATCCATCTCGTTGTATTCGGCCACGTGGGCGACGGAAATCTCCACCCGAACATCATCGCGGACAAAGCGGACAAGGAAGAAATGGCCCGCGTGGAAAAGGCCGTTGCGGAAATTTTCGAAGCCGCTGTGCAGCTAGGGGGCACGCTGTCCGGAGAGCATGGCATCGGAACGATGAAGGCGCCGTTTATGGAAATGGAATTGGGAGCCGCGGGCCTGGATATGATGAAGCGGATCAAGCAAGCCTGGGATCCTCATAACATTATGAATCCCGGCAAGATTTTTCCGGAGCCCGGACAAAAGTTGGTGTTGAGCGAATGAGTGAGAATCTTGCAGCATTGCGTGCGGAACTGAATTACGACAAAACCAGCAAATGCGTGCAGTGCGGCTACTGTCTGCCCGCCTGTCCGACTTATTTGACAATGGGCAAGGAAACGCATTCCCCGCGCGGCCGGATCAACCTGGTCAAGATGGCCGGCGAGGGGAAAATCAAGGATCTTTCGGTACTGGAGGAGCCGCTGGATCTGTGCCTCGGCTGCCGGGCCTGCGAAACGGTCTGTCCGACAGGTGTGGAATACGGCGCGATCCTGGAATCGGCTCGTGCAGCCGTGACGCGGCGCAAGAAGTTTTCCGTACCGGTAAAAGCGCTCAGAAACACGCTGTTCAAAAAGGTTTTCCCCAGCCGCAGGGCGATGAAGCTGATCGGCAACGCCATGTGGCTGTATGAAAAAACAGGTGTCCAAAAGCTCGCGAGAAAAAGCGGGCTGATGGAGAAGCTGCCTGCTCATCTGGGTGAATTTGAAAAAATCATGCCGGCTCCGGTATCGCCGGGCGAGCGCTCCAGCTTGCCTGCGGTAACGAGAGCCAAGGGTGAAAAGAAATACACGGTCGCCTTCTTTGTCGGCTGCGTCATGGACGCCATGTTCAGAAGGATCAATCATCTGTCCGTCCAGCTTCTGGCCGAGGTCGGCTGCGATGTGATCGTAGTCGAGAAGCAGACGTGCTGCGGCGCGCTGCATGCCCACACGGGGGAATTGGACGAAAGCAGAAAGCTGGCGAAGCAAAATATTGTCGCTTTTGAACAGGCGGAAGTCGATTTCATCGTGAACAACGCCGGCGGCTGCGGCGCGATGATGGTGGAATACGACCACCTGCTCGCGGGCGAACCGGAATGGGCTGAGCGGGCCCGCCAATTTGCCGGGAAAACGAAAGACATTTCCCAGGTGCTCGCCCTGTGCGGCGGGATCAAGGGACAGGAGAGACCGGCAGAGAGAGTCACGTACCAGCGTTCTTGTCATATGACAAACGTCCAAAAAGTGACCGAAGACCCGCTGGGGCTGATCAAAGGCCTGCCAAACGTGGAGCTGGTCGAGATGAAAGAGGCCAATATGTGCTGCGGTTCGGCGGGGATCTACAACATCGTGCAGTACGATGCCTCGATGGAAATCCTCGACTACAAAATGAAGCACGTCAAAGATACGCAGACCACCACGATTGTCACGACAAACCCGGGCTGCCTTTTGCAAATGAAGCTCGGCATCGAGCGGGAAAACTTGAACGACCGGATGCGGGCCGTCCACCTGGTGGAATATTTGGCCGAAAGGTGCGGCATCAACTTATAGGTACAAGCATGTGATACATGCAAGCATGAACTGTTCGGCCGGTACTAGCATAAACTACCCGGAAAAGCGCTGCCCGGTACAAGCACCAACTGTTCGGGACAGACAGAAAAAAGCGGATCATCAAGGACGTCAAGCGCCTGATGATCCGTTTCTATTTTGTCGTCTGTGGCTGTAGCGGCATGTTATTTATATTTCACATAAATAAACTTGTTCAGTATATAAACGCAGAGAGCGATGCCAAACATGCCGCAGCCTCTCCCACTCCGAAACGTCGGAATCTCTGTGCAGCAGGTGAAGAGGGATTTTCAGGTTCAGCAAGCGACCGTTGATCTGGAAGCGGGTGACCCCTGCCGGGAGCACGCGCCCTGCTTCCATCACGCGTTCCAGCTCCGCGTACGAGAGCGGCTTGAATCTGATCAATAGCATCCCGCTGTCCGGCAGAAGGCAGGTTCCGGCAGGGACCCGTTTGACCGCTCCGCGGGCGTTGTATGCGGAAACGACCTTGTGCCAAGCCTCCAGAAAGTCGTGGCGAACTCCGCAATCCAGGGCCCGCACATTGCCGTGCTCATCCACGATCTCCAGCCAGCCTTGTCGCTGTGCAGCAGCTCCGCTCCCCGCCGTCCAGTGGAGGGAAGGGTCCTCAAAAAGCTGCTGTACCCCCGCGTCTGCAGGAACGAGATGATGCCACGCCTCGATGGAGAAATCGTCCTGCCTCGCTACCTGTACAGGCACCTTGCAATACCCCAGCAGCCGAAGAGCGCCGATGCGGTGGGCTCCATCCAGCACCAGATAGCGGCCGTCTCTCATTTCCGTCGCCAGGATCGGATGGCGCAAAAACCCATCCTCCCGCATCGACTGGCTGACACGTTCAAGCCTCGACGGTTCATGCTCTTCGTGTAGCGACATTTTGTCCAGCTCGATCAATTGCAGTGACAGCAAAACCTCTGACATGAGTGCCTCCTTTTTACCTTGCCACTCGGGATGGCTATGTGAGAACAGATGTGTTTGTCAAATACATATGCTCGGGATGAGGGTGGCTGAGGAAATCGTGGTGTGAAATCGCCCACCCGTACGCCCCGGCGTACAAAAAGAGAACCACGTCACCGATACGGATGCGGTCGATGGGCACATCCCTGGCAAATGCGTCTTTCGGCGTGCAAAGCTGGCCGACGATGGTCACATCGCTGTCCTTGATTTCCTTCCGCTCGAACGGATAGTTCCAGATGTCCAGCGGCACGACGGCGAATGGATGGTTGTGCTGCCAGGACACCGGCAGACGGAAATGGTGCGTCCCTCCCCTGACGATGACAAAATGCTTGCCGTGGTTTTTCTTGATGTCGATCACTTCCGCGGCATAGTAGCCGCAGGCTGCTGTCAAAAACCTCCCGCATTCAAACAGAATCGAGGTCCCCTCTTTGTTCCGCTCGCTGATGAGACGGGAAAGGCCGTCGGCAAACTCGCTCCATCCAAACTGGCTGCCGATGTCAGCGTAATTGATCCCGATCCCGCCCCCGACGTTGATCGTAGAGATGTTGATATCGTATTGCCCGGACCAGCCATCCACCTTGTCAAAATAATAGGCGAGCAGCGCCAGATGGCTGCGCCAGTCGAGCTGGTTGGACAGCGAGTGCAGATGGAAGCCCTCCAGCGAAATGTGCGGGCAGGACAACGCCAGATGGATCGCTTCTCCGACGAGCGATTCGTCGATGCCAAACTGCGTCGGCGTCCCTGCCATGGCGAGAGTCGCTTGCGGGAAGGGTCCGCTCAGATTGATGCGGAGGAGGATGGGGACGGTCCTGTTCATGGCTGCGGCAATGTGTTCGACTCTTTTCAGCTCGTGCATGCTCTCCACATGCAAGAGCGTGACCCGCTGCTCAATCGCTCCTCTGATTTCCTCATCCGTCTTCCCTGGCCCGCCGAAGATGACAGGGGTCCGTTCACTTGCGGCCCGCGCCTTCATCACTTCGCCGAGGGAAGCCACCTCAAAGCCGTGCACACGCCCGCTGAGCGTTTTCAGAATCTCCGGGTCGGAGTTGGCCTTCATCGCGTAAAACAGCCGGCAGGAAGGAGGAAGTGCGCGTGTCACTTCCTCGGCATGCCGGGAAAGTCCCTCCAGATCGTACAAATAGGCACATATCGGCTGGTCTTGGGTGCGCTTTTTTTCCTCGATGATCCGAGCCAGTTGATTTAACTGGTTCAGGGGACCTGGTGGATACGGCAGATTCATACCATCAGCTCCTTCAAGGCGCTGTGCAGCGGATTGGGAACCGCATGCTCCCGGTACAGGGTTTCTCCGCATAAACGGCGGATCGTCAATTGCCCGACCAGCACGTTCTCCTGGAACAGATCGAGCTTGGCGAACAGTTCGCGAAGCTGAGGGAATTGCTTTTGGTAAGCAAGAATAATCTCGGCAGCCATCGCCCAAAAGGTGTGCTCGGAAAAACCATACTGGTCCTCCAGGAACATGGCAAACTCCGACAGGTTGATATGGAAAAACGCATCGTGCAAAAAGTCGGTGACCTCGGAAGCCTGCTCGGTGGCCATGGACGAAATCACATTGGAATGGAAGGCAGGCGGAGCCTTCAGATGGGGCTGGGACGCTTTATCGGCCAATTCCCCTGTGTAGTAGCGGATGCCTCCGGGAAAATCGCGCAGAGCGACCCGCGTGGGCATTCCGTTGCGGTGGAGCAGCACCATGTTTTGGGCATGCGATTCCAGGGCGATGCCGTGGGCATACATGAAATGCACGAGCGGGAGAATGGAGGCTTCCAGCACGCGCTTCAGCCATGCAGGCAAGCCGTATGTCTGGACCCATGCATTAATGAAAGGAATGCCGTCCGCACCGATGTGGCACAGCGCCGTAAAGGGAACGGCGCTTTCGTCCGAGTCCAGATAAAGGGACACATTTTCCCGCCAAATCGCGCCCAATGAACCGTACATCTCCCTTTGAACGGCTTCGGGCAGATCCGGATCGGAAAAGTGGACGCCCAGCACCTCCTGCAGCAAGACCACACGGTGTTCGTCCCGCAAGTAAGGATCGCTTTTGCGGATCGACTCCAGCCAATCGGAGACAATCGCGGCGTTTTCCACATGATGATGGCCGAGAATGCGGCTTGCCGACGTATTCTGGATGCCCAGCGAAACCTTGACGTACGCCTTCCCGGGAGACGTCCGGTTGGTCAGTGTGCGGATGGACTGCTGGGGGCTGTAAGCATCGGTACCCTCCCCCAAAAGAAGAAGCTGTCCGCTGCCGATCTGCTCGAAAAAGGCGTCCGCAACTTTCCTCTCCCACTGCCACGGGTGAACAGGCACGAGCGCGTACTCCTTTGGATCGTATCCCCGGCTTCGGATTTGCTCGGCGAACGTGCGGTACAAAGCTTCTCCCAGCTCGCTTCTCAGAAATTCCTCAACATCCAGTCCCGCCGAGGAGGAGACGACGGCGCGCTGCTTGTGCACGGCTACCCAGAAGAGCTTGAACAACGGCTTGAAGTCGGGGCCATAGGCCGCATTGTCCGCCGGGCTGAAGCCGATCCTTGACTTGTAGCAAGGGTGGTACGGATGGCCGTCCAGAATGTCTCCTTCCAGCTCGGCATAGCTGTGGGCCGGGGAAGCGGGCGGACGCTTCGTCTGCAGAAACTTGGCGTGCGTGTCATGAAGCAGCGTTTGGCGGATTTCCTTGAGAAAGCCTTCCAACTGCTTCGGCTCCTCTTTGGCGGTCGGGCCGATTTCTTCGAGAAAGGTTGCCAGGCAAACGGCTTCCGTCTCGTTGCCGTCTACCCTTCTCATGATGGGTGCGGCCGTCAAACGGACCCTCGCGTAGCTCAGCTTCCTTTGGCCGCGGCAAAGATATTGCACCGGTTTTCCTGTCCGGGTGCGGCCCTCCAGCACGAATCCCCTCTCGCCGTCAGGAAGCGCCAGCGATTTTTCCTCGACCAGCTCTTCGTAGATCAGGGATTCCACGATCTGCCGGAAAATCCGTCTGCGTACCTTGGCGTATTCGGGACTGCGCAAGGCGGCCTCCCAATCCTGCATCGGGAGAGCGGGATCAAAAGATTTGCTCATAACGTTCTCCATGGTTTCACCCCTTCGTGGTAAAGGCAGTTCGTGTACGGTTTGTCGCTCTTCAGCAGCGTATCGGATTGGGAATGTCGACATAGAGCGGCGATTCGCCTCTCCGCTGAAAGATGCTGACCAGATTGGCTTTTGCCGGCAAGGTTTGGTCATGCAGCAAAGCATCGATGCAGTCTGCCATTCGCTTGGACAAGAGGCGCTGGCGCTGCTCCAGCAGGGTATTTCTGACTATGCTCCAGAACGCGGACTCGTCCTGCCCGCCGTATTTGGCAAGGGTACGGACGACATAGCCGAGGTGGTTGACAAAAAAGTAGTATTGCAAACGGAGCCACGCCTGCTCCCGCGTATAGAGAACCGGGCTGTCCGCATCTACCAGTCCGCCGACCCAGCCCTTGCCAATGGCGACTTGCCGGTCTACGCTGATGCCCTCCAGATCGCGCACGTACAGCTTGACGGGCCAGCCGTTCTCCAGCTTGACCAGCGAATTTTGGGCGTGTGCTTCCAGACTCACTCCCATTTCCGCAAAAAGCGAGAGGATTGGCAGCATGCTGATCGCAAGGTACTGCCGGAACCAATCGCCCAGATCGGGCAAACGGCTCTCTTCGTGGTCCCGCATGGCACGGAATAAAGCGGGTTCGGTCTCGCCGGGCGGCGTTTCCATCAAGGAGCCGACGACGAAGGCAGGACTTTCCTTGCCCATCAGCTCGGGCGGATTTTCCCGAAAGACAACGGCGCATTCCTGCATGAACAGGTCGTTTTCCTGAGGGGGAACATCCGGCAGGGAGATGCTCCGATACCCGTATTCCATCAATACCTGCAAGCGCTCGGTATAAAAGGCTTCCTGTTCGTGCCGGACGATTTTCGCCGCATCCATCGTCCGCTTGATTTGCTCCTGCGTGTTTACTCTGACAAAGTTCGTGATGCGCACATGGAGCGGCAGCTTGTATTGGCAGCAGTGTCCAGGCTCCCAGACGGTCCTCACCGACGAAGTGGGATATGTGCGCTCTCCCAGCGGCCCCAGATCGGTGATTTTTCCCGCAAGAAAAAGGCTCCGGAATGGCTCGCGCGAGGAAAGGTAGTGTGCCTGCCACGGGTGGCAAGGAAGCAGCTTGTAATGTTCTCTTCCCCTCTCCGCTTTTGATGCCGCCGCTTTCCGAACACCTTGCGGGATGCAAGCTTCCTGGCTGTCCCCTTCAGGGGCTTGAATCCACTCCTCCACGATCAGCTCAGGGGAAACAGCCAAATAGTGCAGCTGAAATGACGCCCCCAGCTCCGGTGCGAACCTGTGCAGCTCCCCTTTGGCGAATCCTTCCGAGCTCTTCGGGGTCGGGTGAAACGGATGGCCGCGAAAGAGCGATTGTTCCGACGGAAGAAAGCCGTGGGACGGATGCCGAGTCTTTTGCTGGAGCAGGAAATGCCGAAGGTAGCTTTCTGTTTTTTGCACGCTGTTTTGGATGTTCAGAAGCAGTTCGCCTTTCTTTTGGAGGCGAATGTCTTCGTTCTTTTCCAGGCAGGAAAGCTCATCGAGGATAAAATGAATCAGCTGCCAGCCTTCCACCTTTTGATAGGAAGACCCCGTTGTTTGATAGAAAGAGGTGCCATACGCGTGTTGCCCCCCTCTGGACCAAAAGCTCATCTCCCCCGCGAGTGAAACGCCGGTGTTGGGCAAGTCAAGGCGAAACATCGCCCCGTCCGTGAGCGGAATGGATAGCTGTTTTTGATCAGGCTGGACTCTCGGGTCAAAAATGCCGTTTTCGCGAAGATAGGCGTTCAAAATCCGCTCGATTGCCGCATGTTCGGCCAGCCGCGCCTCCAGTGGCTTGTGCGCCTCCAGTGGCTTGTGCGCCTCCAGCGGCTCCAATGGCTCCAGTGCCTCCAGTGCCTCCAGCGGACGCTTTTGGTGAACGGTCCCCTCTGCATGTTTCATTGCCGGATCCCCTGCCTTTCGTTTTCAAAAATTCCGAAAAGGTTGCTCGGAAAGCAAAGCGTCAATACAAGGAAAGCGGAAGGCCGACCCCGAGCTCCACTGCCCTCTGATACATTTTTTGGGCGCAGGCGATGTCCTCGACAGCCATGCCCATCGGGTTGAGGATAATGATTTCTTCGTCTGTCTCCCGGCCGCATTTTTCGCCGATGACGATTTCGCCCAGCTCCGCATGCAGCCGCTCGCGCGAGAATTTTCCTTCCAACACGAGCTGGTTGATCACTTTTTTCTCCCGGTTGCACTGCTCCCAGTCGTCGACAACCACCTTGTCGGCGCGGATAAACACTTCTTTATGCAAGTCCATAATCGAGACATTGCTGACAAAGGCCCCTTTTTGCAGCCATTCAAACGGAATGTAGGGCTGGTCCGCGACGGTGCACGTCACGACGACTTCTCCCTGGCGAATCGCTTGCTCGGCTGATCGGTCCACGGCAAAAGCGACAGCCGGGAAGGCTTCAGCCATATCCTGGGCGAGCTGCCGGGCCGCCTTTTCGTGCAGGTCGAACAAATGGACGGATTGAATCTGGGGGAATTGTTCCAGCAGGGATTGGAGCTGCCGTCTGGCGATGAGTCCGCAGCCGATGCACGATACGGTGGCAAACCCTTGCTTGGCCAAGTGGCGGGCAGCCACGACCGTGACCGCCGCCGTTCTCATGCTGCTGATCATGCCCGCCTCCATCACCGCGATCGGGTAGCGTGAGACAGGATCGTTCAAAATAATCAGACCGCTCGCTCTCTCCAGCCCTCTTTTTTCCGGATTGTCATGCTTGCTGCCGATCCATTTGATGCCGGAGACGGAATCCTCCCCGCCGACATGCGCAGGCATGGCAATAATCCGGTCGGCGATATGGCCGTCTTTTTCGTCTGTCCGCAGGTACGGCTTCAACGGCTGGACGTATTGGCCGCGGGCGTGCTTGGCGAGCACCTCGGCGATGGCTTCGACATAGAGGGCGGACGTGTTCCCGCCCAGTGAAGCGATGGCCTCCCTGTTGAGATAAAGCAGGGAGGGAGCATGGGAAGCAGCATGGTTCGTGAGCGCGTTTTGCTGATTGGTTGCGTGGATCACGGGACACACCTCTTTCGTTTTGCGTAGTGTTTAAAGCGAAGGCAAACCGGATGCCCAATCGTCATCGTAAACCGTGTCGAGGTAACGGTCCCCTCTGTCCGGCAGGATGACGGCGATGCGATAGGAGGGAGGAAAGGAGGGAAGCAGCTTCCGAACAGCGGCGATGACCGAACCGGAAGAACCTCCGGCGAAGATCCCCTCGTGGAACAGCAGGTCCCTGCAGCCCTGCACGGATTCGCGATCGCTCACGTGCACGACCTCGTCAATTTCGTCCGGGTTCAACAGCTCGGGGACGCGGCTGGAGCCGATGCCCGGCAGTTCCCGGGGAGCGGAGGGTGAACCGAAGATGACCGAGCCGACTGCATCCACTGCCACGATTTTGATGCTCGGAAAAGCTTCCCGCAGGCGACGGGCGTTGCCCATGATGCTGCCTGTCGTGCTCACGGCGGCAAACAGGCAATCTACCGGCCCGTCCAGTTGTTCCACGATCTCGCTGCCGGTCCCGTGATAATGGGCCTTCCAGTTCAGCTCGTTGGCGTACTGGTTGATCCAGAAGCTGTCGGGGAGTATGGTCAACAGCTCCTTTACTCTGCGGATACGGGTCTGCAAATATCCGCCCTGGTCGTCAGGCTGATCCACCATGTCAATATTTGCGCCGAGCTGGTGCAGGATTTGGAGATTTGCCTTCGTAATTTTCGGATCGACGACGCATGTAAACGATAAGCCGTAGACTCTGGCAACCATTGCAAGCGCGACGCCGAGGTTGCCGGATGTGCTCTCGATGATGTGGGTGCCGGGACGAATCGTCCCATCCCGCAGCCCCTGTTCGACGATGTAGCGGGCGGGACGGTCCTTCATGCTGCCGCCCGGGTTCATAAACTCAAGCTTCGCCAGCACGCTCAGCCCTGGACGCGCAAAAAGCCGTTTGAGCTGAACGAGAGGAGTGTGTCCGACGCAATCGACGATGGAGGATGCGATAGTGGGTCGTGTTCCTGCAAAAGGCATACGGTTGCCCTCCCTCAAACAAAAATGATAATCATTATCATTGTCGTTCAAAAAAATGAGGATTTGCCTGATAGGAAGATCCCTTTGCGTTTATATCCATGCTTGATTTTGCTACATTCAGAAAAGGCGCCCTACTTTGCCCAGCAAAAAACGGGGTGCGAAAACGAACGCCGTGACCAGGCTGTACCGGCCAAAGTCTGTCTGGTTGACGGCTTTTCGTGTTTTTGCGAAAACAGTTTCACTTCACCCTCACCGATCAGAAAATCACCTCCTTTCCCGTCCAATTCTCCCGTGGGCAACCCCATTTTAGATGATATTGATAATCATTGTCAATAATGTCTTTTCCTTACATTTTTCCTGATTTTTTATTTTCCGTCAGAAGCAGATAAATAAAATATGGGGCCCCGATCATCGCTGTAATCAATCCGCAGGGAAGCTCTACCGGAGCAGCGATCGTCCGGCCTACAAAATCGGAAGCAAGAACAAGGAGCCCGCCGGTCAGTGCAGAGGCCGGAAGCAGCGTCGTATGGGAGGGACCGAACAACCGTCTGGCGATATGGGGAGCCATCAAGCCGACAAAATACACGGTTCCGGCGGTCGCCACGGAAGCTGCTGCCAAAGCGACGCTGACCAGAATCAGCCCGCCCCGCACCCACTCGATTTTGCTGCCGAGCCCTTTGGAGACGTCGTCGCCGAGCTGCAGCAGGTTCAGTTGGCGGGAAAGCAGAAACGCCAGCGGGAGAAACAGGATCATCCAGGGAAGGAGGGCATAGAAGTGCTCCCAGCCTCTGCCGTAGACGCTTCCCGTCATCCAGATCAGGGCCTGCGTCACGAGCATGATCTTTCCCGACATCATGATGATCGTAATAAAGGCTTGCGCGATTGCGGAGACGCCCACTCCGACCAAAATGATCCGGTACATCGAGCTCCCCTCCTTCCAGCCGAGCCAGTAGGTGAGAATCGCCGCGAGCAGCGCTCCTGCAAAGGCGGCAGGCGGCAAAAAGCCGAGCGGAACCGCCGGCAGGGCGACGATGACGAGAACAGCGGCGAGAGATGCCCCTGCATTCAGTCCGATGACGCCGGGAGAAGCGAGAGGATTGGAGGTAATCCCTTGCAAAATCGCTCCCGAAACAGCCAGTCCCGCCCCTACCAGAAAAGCAATCAAAGCACGCGGAAGACGCAGCGTATTGACGATAAACGAATGTTCCCCGCTCCCCAGTCCGAACAGCGTCTGAACCACTTCCCACAAAGACAGCTCGTATTCGCCCGCCCCTATATTGGCCATAAAAAAAGCGATGGCAAGCAGGATGAGCAGGGCAAAAAGCGTTGTCGGGCGCCTATTCATCATTTCCCCTCTCATAGCTTGTGCACCCTCCTCCGCGCCAGGTAGATAAAGAATGGAGCCCCGATGATAGCTGTCATCACGCCGACAGGCAGCTCCTGGTTGTCCAAAATGAAGCGCGCCGCCACGTCAGCAAGCAGCAGCAACGCAGCTCCCGCTACCGCCGAGTAGGAAAAAATCCAGCGGTGGTCTTTGCCGACGATGGACCTGACCAGATGCGGAACAGCGAGCCCGACAAATCCGATGGGACCGGCCACCGCCACGCTGCTGCCAGAGAGCAGCACCACAGAAATGAAGGCGAGCGTTCGCACCATTTTCGTTGGCTGTCCCAGGCTTTTGGCTACATCGTCTCCGAGCTGCAGCGTATCGACTTCCCTGCTCAGGAAAAAGGCAAGCAACAGCCCGGCTGTCATAAAGGGAAGCACCTGAACGAGAAGCGCAAGATCCCGCCCTACGACCGACCCTGCCAGCCAAAAGCGCATTTCGTCAAGGGAGCGCTCGTGAAAGATCAGGATCGATTGGGTGGACGCGGACAAGAGGGTCGTGACAGAGACGCCGGCCAGCGTCAGCTTCAGAGGAGTCATGCCGCCGCGCCCGGCAGAACCGAGCAGAAAGACGAGGATGGACACCGCCCCCGCCCCGAGAAAGGCTGCCCATGCATAAAGGGTGAGATTATGCCCGCCGACGAGAAACAGGGACAGGACAACCAACAGCGCGGCTCCGTGATTGATGCCCAGCAGATCGGGAGCAGCCAATGGGTTTCGGGTCAGAGCCTGTGTCATAGCCCCCGCTACGGCGAGGCACGCTCCTACCGCCGCGGCAATCAACGCCCGGGGAAGACGGGTGGTAGAAATGATCAGATGTTCCCTGGACCCGTCAAATTCCAGGAATGCTTCGACAACCGTCAGCATACTGATGTCCACAATCCCAAATGAAATGCTGATCCCGATGAAGAGAAGGACTGCAACAAGTCCCATGATCAGCCCGGCAAGCAGCCGGAGATGTTTCCGCGATTTGCCCACAACGTTCACTCGCAATCCGGATGTGATTTACACAAATATCCTTGACAACCTTATTTATCAAGTATATGATTCGTAATTGTGAGAATAGTTATCATTCTCATGAAAAATATACAAAGCAAGGGGGAATCTGTCAATGTATTCCATGTCAAGACATGCCCTTTTCTTTTTTCTACTGATACTGTCGCTCTCTCTTTTCCTGGTTGGATGCGGCAATTCGGCTGCGCCATCCGCTCAGGGAGCACCGGCGTCCAACGCTGCGAACTCCAGTACCTCGCCCCAGGAGAATGCGCCAAGCCAGGAAGGTACGCAAGCGCATGCCGTAAAGGACGCGATGGGAGAAGTAAAGGTGCCGGCCGAACCCAAGCGCATCGTCGTTCTGGACAATGGCGCTCTGGATAATCTTCTGGCACTCGGCGTAACACCTGTTGGCGCTGCCACAGTGTCTCTCGACAAACCGTTTTTCTCGTATCTGGGCGACAAAACGAGCGGAATCGAAAAGGTGGGAACGATCGACCAGCCGAATCTGGAGGCCATCGCGGCATTAAAGCCGGATTTGATTCTGGGAACCAAAGACCAGCACGAAGCGATTCATTCCAAGCTGATGCAAATGGCCCCCACTGTTTTTGTTGAGACGATGGGGCTGGATTGGAAGGGAAACCTGAAGCTGCATGCCGAGGCTGCGGGGAAAGCGCAGGAAGCGGAAAAGCTGATAGCCGATTATGAAAAGCGGGTGGCTGACTTTCAAGCAAAGATGGGCGATAAGATCGGGAAAACAGAAGTTTCCGTGTTGCGGATGAATGCGGACCACGTTCGCATTTACCTGTCGGAATCGTACAGCGGGAAATTTATCGAGGAGCTTGGATTTCCCCGCCCGAAGGCCCAGTCGGAGAAAGACTTTGCCAAGAAAGCAACCGAGGAGCAAATCGCCGATATGGACGGAGACGTCATTTTCTGGTTCAGCCGCGACCAGGAAAACATCATGACAACCAAACTGAAGGGAAATCCCCTTTGGGCGACATTAAAGGCAGTTCAGGCCGGGAATGTGTATGAGGTATCGACTGACCCGTGGCTGAGCGGGATGGGGATTTTGTCGCGAAACCTGATGCTGGATGAAGTGATCAAGCATCTGGACAAGTAGAGTGGGCATTAATAATGGAGCCAGTGTGTTTCGGGGTTCGACCGGAGCATGCTGGCTTTTATTTTTTCTGAGAACGTCCACGGGCAAAAAATAAAATTCCACAGAAACCAGCTATTGACAGTTTGTATTTACAAATGTAATATCAAAGGCAGTCAGTTTCTTTTACAAATGTAAATGGTAAACCCAAATTGCCGGAGAGGGGAAAACATGGATATTTTGATTCGCGCTTTTCTTTGGTTCCTGGATGCTACCGCAGCGGCGAGCGTCGTCCTGCTGCTGGTGCTGGCTGTGCAAAGACTGCTGCGCCGCAGGCTGAGTCCCCGTCTTGTGCATGCTTTGTGGCTGCTGGTGCTGTTAAGGCTGCTAGTCCCTGTTTTTCCGGACAGTCCGGTGAGCATTTTCCACCTCTTGCAGCTGGGCAAGGCAAGCAAACAGGCCGTCGTGTTGGAACCGCTGGCTGAGAACAGGCTGCCTTCGGAGATGGTTGAAAATCTCCACTATGCTGCATTTCCAAAGACTCAGATGCATCCGCCGCTTATGGAAGGCTCGCAGCAGCCAGCGAACGTCCCTGCCCGTCAAGCAGATGAAGGGACGGAACAAGCGGGCTTATCCTATTCACTCGCTTTGCGACTCGCCGCTGTCGCGTGGCTGGCCGGAGCGGCGGCCCTGATTCTGTATGTGGCCGCATTTTCAGTGAAAATGGGTCGCCAGCGCAGACGGCTGGAGCTGCTGACAGATCCCCAAATCGTGTCAATCATAGAGGATTGCCGACTGCGCCTGGGGATCAGGGAACCTGTTCCTGTCTATACCGGACGACAGGGGAAAAGCCCGTACCTCTCCGGACTTTTCCGCCCGTGGATCTATTTGCCTCAGGAAATGGCCAGGGAGCTGAGCGCTTCCCAGCTTGCCCACATCCTTTTGCACGAGCTGGCCCATCACAAGAGAAAAGACATCATGTGGAATGCGATAGGGAGCTTGGCGCTGGCGATCCATTGGATGAATCCGCTGGTGTGGATTGGCATGAAGCGGATGAAAGCAGACAGGGAGCTAGCCTGCGACGCCTGTGTTCTGGAGGTGCTCGGCGAAGCGGAGGCGGTGCCATATGGGATGACGATCATCGAATGCCTGAAGCGCTTTTCGCCCGCTGGCCGCCAGTCTGAGCTGCTGTATTTTTTCGGACCCAATCAACAAATGGAAATGAAGAGGAGGATTCACATGATCAAGTCGTTTAAAAAGGGATCGTATAAACTGTCTGTCGCTGCCGTTTTATGCGTAGGGATGCTGGGGGCAGCCACATTGACCAACGCCAGCAGTCCGGTGCCTTCGACTGGCCCGGTGCCCGCCAGCGCTCCTCAAACTCCCGGGAGCCAGTCCGCAAGCACGGAGTCGGTTGAGAAGGAACGAATTCTGTTCGATTATGATTTTCAGCGGCCTTATGCCAGTCTGGAAAAGGTCGTCAAGATTTCCGGCTTCAAATTTAAGGTTCCGGCAGCCTTGCCTGACGGGTACCGTTTTACAGTCATCCACTTTGCCCCGAAGGAAAAAGCAGGCACAAGCTTGGCGTCATTGCGCTTTGCCAAAACTGTCGAGGGCATCAACCACGGCAGCTTTCGGTTAAAGGCACAGCCTGCCGAGGCTGATCTGGAAGCCGTGACCGACGATTTCGATCAAAACGACTTTACAACGATAACGATTATGGATGGCGATAAAAAGACCGAAGAAAAATTGGAGAAGAAGAAAGAGACCTTCAACGTTAACGGGCAGAAAATCGTAAAATTCACCATACAGCACGGGGACGAAAAGGACTTTCAGCGGCATTATTTTTGGCAGGACCAAGGCGTCCAGTATGAGATCACAAATTCCGGATCAAACTTCAAGTTCAAGGATGACGAGATTATCAGCATCATCGGCTCGATGAAATATCCTGATGAGGAGCTGTACAAGCGATTTATCAGCGAAGAACAGTTGAACGAAGGCATTTACGACACAGGAGATGTAAAGCGGCTGCCTGAAGCGATTGACTTTGTGCCCAAGTTTCCCTTTGAGCTCCCGGGAGCGATTCAAGCCGACCGTGCCTGGATTGGCGACAAGATGAACTTCAGTTTTCCAGAAAATGAGGCAGACAAAAAGAACAGGGATCTCACCATTTTCTATAAACCGAAGGATGAGACCAAGGCGGGAGTCAAAAGGGTAAAGCTTCAGCAAATCAAAAACAACAGCATGTACGAAACGATGAAGAAGAACGGTACCGTCGCTTTTGAGCGGATCGACGGCGAAAAAAATGAAGTGAAGCTGCAGCCGGTCAGCATAGCGGGAAAAGAGCTGCTCAAGACGGTCAGCCATAAAACAGACGGACCATTGAGCAGCGCGAGGGAGGCGGAGCTGGTCGTCTACTTCTGGAAAGAAGACGATGTATGCTTGAAGGTCACCTTTTGGAATGACGGCCCAGCCGATGACAGTCCCGAGCGGAACAGGATTTTGCAATTCCTGATGAATGAAAAGCCCATCGATTTGGTCAATTTCAAATAACATTGACAGCTTGCGTTTACGCCTGTACGATTATGACTCACAATTTCTTTTGTTTACGAGTGTAAATAGGAATTATAAAGGGAAGCAGGGTGACCATATGGCCAATACGCCGAAAATATCGGAATCCGAGTGGGAAATCATGAAGATAATCTGGAAGGACAACCCGATAACGGCCGACCAAATTACTCTGCAGCTGCCGAAAGAGATCGAGTGGAGCGATCAGACAGTCCGCACATTTATAAATCGACTATTGAAGAAAAAAGCCATCGGGTTCGAGAAAGAAGGAAGAAGCTACAAATACTACCCTTTGGTATCGGAAAAAGAATGTATCCGAGCCGAAAGCCAGTCTTTTCTCAAAAGAGTGTTCGGCGGAGCAGCTCATCTCATGGTCAGCAACTTTCTGGAAGATGCCCATCTATCCGAAAAGGAGATTGAGCAGCTGCAGAAAATTTTGCTGGAGAAGCAGGATTCCAACAAAAGGACATAACCTTTTCCATCGCAGCCTCGCTATTTTCTTGTACACAAGCAAACCAGAAAGAAGCTGTACCGCACAAGGACAGCTTCTTTTTTGCAATTCGTTTTGATAGGAAATTTGCTATCTTTTCTCCTATAATCCTTGGATTCACAGCCGCAATCGTGTACCTTAATAAAGGAGTTATTCATCGAGGCAACGATTATGTCCCCAGATACAGAGCAGTAGGGTCTAATAGTTTTCATCTAGTAGGAGTGTGAATCCATTGAGCTTATGGGAAGCGTTTGTCGCCCTGATCCTCGGACTGGTTGAGGGACTCACCGAGTTTGCGCCGGTCTCTTCTACCGGCCACATGATTATCGTCGACGATTTCTTGTTCCAGACCAAAGAACTGTATTCCCCGGAAGTCGCCAATACGTTTAAAATCGTGATCCAATTGGGGTCGATCCTCGCAGTCGTCGTTCTGATGTGGGACCGCTTCATGAACCTGCTCGGGCTCAAAAAGATGCCGGGCCAGTCCACCTCCGGACCGCGCCTGAATCTTTTGACCGTGCTGATCGGTCTCATTCCAGCCGGGATTTTTGGCGTTCTCTTTGACGATTACATCGATGAATACCTGTTCTCGACAAAGACGGTCGTCATCGGCCTCGTCATCGGTGCGCTGCTGATGATTGCGGCGGACTGGTTCCGTCCGGGCCGACCGAAAGTAGTGACAGTCGACCAAATCACCTATAAACAGGCGCTGATGGTCGGACTGATCCAATGCTTGTCGCTGTGGCCGGGCTTTTCTCGCTCCGGGTCCACGATCTCTGGCGGTGTCCTTCTCGGGATGAGCCACCGGGCGGCTGCCGATTTTACGTTTATCATGGCAGTGCCGATCATGGCGGGAGCAAGCTTCCTGTCGCTTTTGAAAAGATGGGAATACATCACCTTCGATGCCGTTCCTTTTTTCATCGTCGGGTTTATCAGCGCGTTTGTCTTTGCGCTTATTTCGATCCGCTTCTTCCTGAAGCTGATCAACCGCGTCAAGCTGGTTCCGTTTGCGATTTACCGCTTGGTGCTCGCGGCTGTGATTTACTTTGTGTTCCTGTAAGACGGCTTGATTTAACAGCCATGTACAGATTGACACGTCTCCTTGCCGAATGGAGACGTGTTTTTTTATGTGAAGCGTGCCCAGCAAGCCGTTAATTGCTAGTTGGTGAAAGTCCAACCGAGGCAGGAGCCAAGTCACCTCGTAGCTGACAGGCAACTGGTGGAGAAATCCTAAGGTTGAAGCCCTGTGACAAAGTAACTCGAAAGAGTGCGAGCAAATCAGCAGGCCGTAACATAAAGTGAATCCTGCAGCCTCGTTAAGAAAGACCACCGAGAGGTGGACAAAGGGAAGCCGAGCTTGTTTCATATGGGCGAAGGCCAAGGACGGTGTGGAGAACTTGGAATACAGCACCTATGAATCCCTCGGGGTATGGGGAGCGGTATGTTGAGAAAGTAGTTAACGGAACTGGGGAGACCCTACTCTGCACGCCCCGTCAGGAGCGTAAAACGGAAACCTATAACCGTAAGGGAAGTGGTGGATGGCAGAGAGGGAGTCGGAGGGGTTCATAGTACCGATGAACATAAGGACAACACAACCTTATGGAGGGAAGGAGCCCTGCTTTGTTCACGGGTCGAAGGAGGTAAGAGTGAGTGAATGCAAGTAAACTTGCTAACTACACCGATGTAAAAGCTCGACAACTTTGGACAACCCTATATCTTTGTGCCAAGGCAAACTCAAAACGGCGATTTCATGCCTTGTATGACAAAATCTACCGCCCGGATATTCTAGCGACAGCTTGGAGGAGAGTAAAAGCAAATAAAGGGAGCGGAGGAATCGACGGACAATCCATCGCACAGATTGTGGAGGAGTATGGGGAGAGCCGTTTTCTTAACGAGATCTATCTAGATTTAAAAGAAAAGCGGTATCGTCCACATCCGGTTCGTCGAACTTACATCCCTAAACCGGATGGCAAGAAACGTCCACTCGGCATCCCGACGATCAAGGATCGGGTGGTCCAAATGGCTACTAAGCTAGTCATTGAACCGATCTTTGAAGCTGATTTTCGGGACTGTTCTTATGGCTTTCGGCCAGGAAGAAATGCTCACCAGGCAATTGCACAGATACGCAAAGCAAGCAAGAGGTGTTATTGGGTCGTAGATGTTGACATTAAAGGGTATTTCGACAACATCAACCATGAGAAGTTGATGAAACTGGTCGAAATGAGAATCAGCGACAGACGTGTTCTGAAACTTATCCGACAATGGCTGCAGGCTGGGGTCATGGAAAATGATCAATTCCATGAAACAGAACTGGGAACTCCGCAAGGAGGGGTAATCTCGCCTCTTCTTTCAAACATCTATCTAAACTACATGGACACCATTTGGGAAAATCAATTCTCCCATCTTGGCACACTTATCCGCTATGCGGATGACTTCGTTATCATGTGCAGAACCAAACAAGAAGCATTGGAAAGCATTCAAGTGCTGATGGCTATTCTAAACAAGCTGGAGCTTAGTCTCAGTAAAGAGAAATCTAGACTCGTTAATATTTGGGACAATTCCACTGGGTTTGACTTTCTTGGGCTGCACCATCGCAAATTCCCCGTGTTCAACAAAGGGGGGAGCAAGGTATTTGCTATGTCTCATGTACCAGCTAAGAAAGCAATGAAGGAAATGAGACGTAAAATTAAGGAATACACTGCACCAAGGAACAAACTGTTTCTGTCTCTAGAAGAGCTAGTGAAAGGGCTAAATCGCAAGCTAAGGGGGTTCAAGAACTACTACTTCATCTCGCCCATCGCCAAACGATGGGCAAGACGGATAGACTGGTATGTGATTGAACGCCTTACAATCTTCTGCAACAAGAAAAGAAGCAAGCGGAATAAACATGCCGGAAAGCTGAAGGTCATACAAAACACGCAGGGTAGTTTATTGAAATTAGCCGGATAAAGTAAGCCGAATGCCAAAGAAAGAAGAACATCGGAAAGCCGTATGAGGGAAAACCTCACGTACGGTTTGATGAGGGGGAGCTGAAATGAGCAAGGCGACCATACGGTCGCCCGAAAGTTTCAGTTCTCTACTCTACAAAGCGAAAGGGTTTGATTCAGCATTGCTTTGTGATATAGTAGGTTACACCTTAATTATTTAGGTAATACCTTAATTTATTAACTGCCGGTTCATAACGGATATTCCAATAAGGAGCGATCAAGATGCTTGTATGGATGCTACGCAAAGTAATGGCGGAGAGAGGAATCTGGACAGGCGCAGCTTTGGCGAGGCTTTTGAAAGAAAAAGCGGGGTACAGTCTGTCGGCTGCCTCCATCAGCGCCTTGCTGACCGGTCAACCCAAACAGATGAAAGCGGACACGCTTGACGCATTGTGCACAGCTTTGGAATGCACACCAAGCGATTTATGGGTACATACACCACCCAAACAGAAAGAAGGCGCATAACGATGGCCAGCAAACAGATTTTGCCGTTCGGAGAACCGATTTTGCGGAAAAAGGCTAAGCCGGTCGATTCCGTTACTCCCGCTACGATCAAGCTTTTGGATGATATGGTGGAAACGTTGTACGCCACTGACGGCCGAGCCGGTCTGGCTGCGCCGCAGATCGGGATATTGCGAAGAGTGGTCGTCATGGACTGCGGCGATGGATTGATTGAACTGATCAATCCCGAGATCGTCTCCATGAGCGGAGAACAGCTCGGACCGGAAGCCTGTTTATCCTTCCCCGGCTATTGGGGATATGTGAAAAGGGCCAATCACGTAACAGTAAAGAGCCTGAACAGGCAGGGAGAGGAATTCACGCTTGAGGCCGAAGGGTATCTTGCCCGCTGTATCCAGCATGAAGTGGACCACTTGGATGGAATCCTGTTTGTAGACCATGTCCGGGACCAGTGGCTGTACCACGAGGCGACCAAGCGGAAGGTCGCTGTCATGGACGTGATTCGCTTGACCAATCAGGGAATGTAGCGGGGAGGTGAGACTGTCACGGGTACGGTACTGCTGTTTATTGCGATCATGTTGGTAGCCTCTGTCCTGCAAACGAGCACAGGCTTTGGCTTTTCGCTTATGGCGACACCGTTTCTGCTCCTTCTGTTTGAGCCAAAAGAAGCGGTTCAAATCAATCTGCTCTTGTCGCTTGTTATCTCCGTCGCGCTTATCACGAAGATAAAAAAGGACATTGATAAAGGAATCCTAAAAAGATTTGTGGTCGGCAGTGCGGTCGGACTGCCGATAGGGATCACCGTCTTTTTAACGGCAGACATCAGCATGCTGAAGCTTGGCATTGGCATCATCATCCTGTTTTTAACCGTCTTGTTGATTCTAAAACTTCGCATGGACCAGACCAAGGCGAGGGATTACGCCGTTGGAGGATTGTCGGGGATACTCACCACTAGCATAGGCATGCCTGGACCGCCGCTGCTTTTATACTTTTCCGGGACAGACACGCAAAAAGAAAAACTGAGGGGCACGACGTTAGCCTTCTATTTGTTCATCTATTCGATGAGCCTGCTCGTCCAAATCCTCTTTGCCGGAACGACAGACACGATCTGGATTTCCAGCGGTTATGCGCTGCCGCTCGTTTTTCTGGGACTATTTCTCGGCCAGATCTTGTTCAAGAGGATTAACCAGCAGCTCTTTCGTATTTTTACATATGTCATCTTGCTGTTCACCGGGGTTTATATGCTGCTGGAGGGCTTGAGCAGTATTGCGGCGAGCCACTGAGGAAATCGAGTCATAGAAGGGGAGAAGCGGTATGGACATGATTCAGAATCTGTTTTCGTTAAAAGGAAAGACAGCCCTGGTGACGGGGGCGCGGACGGGGATCGGCCAAGCCATCTCGGTAGGACTGGCATCTGCGGGGGCGCATGTGCTGCTGCTGGGCCATCGCGACAATCTCGATGAAACAAAAGCCAAAATCGACGAGGCGGGCGGCATCTGCGAAACGGTGTTGGTTGATTTGGGCGAAGTGCCGCAGATTCGGGAAAAAATCAAGCCGGTGCTCGAAAAGCACAGTATCGACATCCTGGTCAACAACGCGGGTATTATTTACCGTGAACCGGCAGTCGATTACGACGAACAGGAATGGATGCGTGTCATCGATGTGAATCTGAACGCTGTGTTTATCCTCTCGCAGGAAATCGGCAGAGGGATGGTCGAGCGGGGATCGGGCAAGATCATCAATATCGCTTCTCTGCTTTCCTTTCAGGGCGGCGTATTTGTTCCGGCGTATACGGCGAGCAAGCACGCGGTAGCCGGTTTGACCAAATCCCTTGCCAATGAATGGGCAAGGTATGGCGTACAGGTGAACGCGATTGCCCCGGGCTATATCGAGACGAATAACACCGAAGCCATTCGAAATGACAACAAACGCCAGCAGTCCATTTTGGAGCGGATTCCGGCAGGACGATGGGGAAGGCCTGACGATATGGTCGGAGCGGCTTTGTTCCTGGCTTCGAAAGCATCCGACTATGTCAACGGTCATGTGCTCGTTGTCGATGGCGGCTGGATGGCCAGATAGAACGACAGAAGCAACGATTTCTGCCCTATGAAAAAACCAGACGGCCCGAACAGCAGGCCGTCTGGTTTTTTGTGGTCAATGGGAGAGTCTGATTTGCAATGGTTGATACCTAATAGCGATTCAATTCCTTCAGCGTTTCCTGCCCCAGGCCTCCGAGCTTCCACAGGGCGATCTTCTCATATCCGGCCTGACGCGCATCGTCGATCCACTGGGCCAGGGTGACATGGTCGGCATACCAGACCGTGTGCTTTACGTTGTTATCATCGGTGTAGTGGAAGTAGAGACTTCCGCTGCCGGCGTCGCGCCTGGGAGCCTCTTGGCTTAGCTGCGACAGCTCTGCTGCCTGTTCTGCTGTTACCGAAGCGACCTTGCCCGATTCCGCCCAGTCAAATCCTCCGGCAGCAAACGCGATGAAGGGTTCGCCGGGCAGCTTGTCCATTCTTCGGGCCAGATCGGCGATAAAGGCGTGATCGGCTTTCGGACCGGGTCCGCTGTGATTGCCGAAAAGGTTGTATGCCATCATGACGTAGACGGGGCCTTCCGGCAGCTTGAGCTTATCGATAGGGGCCCGTGGCTCCAGCACGATTCGCAGCGATTTTTCCAAAGGGCGGAGTCTTTCATAAAGCTCTCTATAAAACGCGAGCACATGGTCCCAATCCTCGCTGCGGATATTTTCGTAATCGATCTCCACTCCGCGAACATCGTACTTGGTGACGGCAGCCAGGATGTTGTCGATATGCTTTTTGCGGCTCTGCTCTGTGGCCATCAGCCTGGTCACAAGCGCAGGGTCTTTTTGAACTGATGTGCCATCCCCTAAAATTACATCGTTTACGATGGTCAGGTCCACATACACCAGGCTGCTTTGCTTGGACGCCTCTACGATTTGCGGCAAGGCTTCGCGAAGCTCCTCGGTGAGGTGAAGGTTGTCCTTGTCGTCAAAGTACACGGCGAAGGCCTGCAAGCTGGTGAGGCCCTCTGTAATTTGTCTGAATTCGTCCAGGCCGTCCCCCCACTGCCAGTCGGCGAGCCAAGCCGATAGCTCCACATGAGGCTGGTTTGGGTCGGGCTTCTTTGAACCGGTACTTTTCATCACAAAGATGAGGACGGCCAAGAGGGCAATCATGAATACAGCGATGGCGATTGCATGCTTGCTTGTCAAATTCACTTGTGCTCCCCCTCGGCGCTCGTCCCCGCCTCTGCGAGATCAGAAAGTATCAATAGCCCAATCGATAGATGCGTTAATCGCTTTTTCAACATGGTGAACGACTCCTTGGAAACCGGTATGCTTGTTGCTGAACAAAACAGCCGGAGAGCTGTTTTCTTTCTCGAGGGAAACGATCTGCACGTCGTCGAACACGCCGTCGTAGATGTCGTCCTTTTTATTTTGCTTGCTGTATTCCGAAGCGAGCGCCACACCGCCGTTTCCGATGGCGCTGTCCACCTCCTGATTGTCCAGCAGCGTTTGCCCGTCGATGGCGAGCTTCCATTTGTTTTCTTGCACTACAATCTCAACGTCCCTGGTATGTTTGATGTTGACAGGGTATTTTCCTTCGTCGGATGGTGCGCCGGCGGCCGTTTGCTCTTTGGAGTAGACGGTAGCTTTGTCAAAGGACAGGTCTTCCGGTTTCCATTGGATTTCGCTCAATGGCTGGATGAAAACCTGCTGGGCGGCTTGGCCCGGTTTTTTCTGCTCGACACGTACTTCGTTATTTTCAAATGTGACGCGGATAAACGAATCCTTCTCGCGGTCATAGCGAACGTAGAACATCTGCTTTCCGACCACATTCCCCGCGATCTTGGCGGTCAGCCCGACATTCTTGAGGCCGTTGCTGTCATGCAGGTAGAGCATGCCAGCTCCGGCAGGCGGTGAGGTAAGGGCAATCCGGTTGTCGATAAACTCAGCCGCGCCGCTGATTCGACGCCACTGGTCCGCATGCTGTTCGTCACCTGAGACAAATTTCATTTTCTGTCCGGTGTCCTTCTGAATTTTCATTAAAAAATGATTCGTGTACCAATATGGTGCGGGCTGGACCCTCGTCAGGTCGTACAAGCTTCGTTCACTATCGTTGAATGCATTTCCTTCACGATTGAAATGCATCTTGAAAAGCTGCTTGATGTTTTCCGAGTTCGCATTGGACACGAGCGGATTCATTCCCTCGTACAGAACATTCGCATGCATGATCATGTAGACCTGCGGGACAAAGCCGAGACTGCCCGTATAAATGTCTTTCATTGCCTTGTAGTCGTGATTGATCCGCTCCTCCATAACGGTGCGGTTTTCCACCGGGATCATGTTTTCGTCCCGGATGAAGTCCATCAAGTAGTGATTGTAATACTCGACATGTTCCTTGCTTACAAGTTCGGTCTCGTCTTTCATTCCGATGAACCGGCCCTGTTTGTCAAAAATGTTGATGTAGGTCAGCCGGTAGCCGTTCGTGCCCAGCTCCCAATAGCCGGTCTTCATCATCTTTAGCATGTCTTTGGGCTTGAGAAATTTATGATCGCTGTTGCCCATCTTGTTTGCGTAAGAAAGAAAGGTTGCCTTGTAATTGTACTTTTCGAGGAGCGGCTGGGCAAACAGGCTGGAATCGTTCCGTCCATCTTCAAAAGAGAGGAACAGCGCTTTCTCCGGCAACGGCTTCCCTTTTTCATAGAAGTCGAGAATATCCTGCTGCGAGATGGTGACATATCCCTGATCGTAGAGTGCCTTCAGGTGCTCGTCCAATTGCTTTTTGGCGACCAGTTTGGGCGTGCCCGACCGGCCGACGCCAAAGTAAGACAGGGCGATAAAACCGTCATGATTGCTCCATGCCGTCTTGTCCGGTTCGGCGTATTTTCGGACGTCAAACACTGTCTGGTAAAGTAAAATGGCTACCGCCAGCAGCAGGATGAGCTGCACGATCGTTTTCATCCTTTTCGCGCGATTTTTCTTGCGATAATCAAGGACTACGTTCTGTTTTCCTTGCGTCATTTCAGCTAGCCTCACTCTAAGAATCATGTGGCGATTGCATCAAAATGGCAACCAGATTCTCTTTTTATTCTTCTTACGCATTTCTTTTTTCAGTCTCGCTTCGACGTCCTGTGGCGTTTCCCGCGTGCCCCAAGTCGATTTCCAGAAGGTTACCCAGGCGACAGGCATTTGCCAGAGCAGCACAAATTCGTAATACAGGCAAAAGACAAATCCGAACACCCACAGCTTGCTCTTGCGGAACATCAGATGGGCAAGACTCATGAGCATCGCCATCAGCAGCAGCCCCATCAAAAATGTTCCCGGGAAGATCTGATAGACGAGAGGGACATATACCAGGTTGTACAGCACGACAATCGGAGCGGCGATCGGAACGATCAGGCCGATGTAAAAGAACAGCGCCATAAACGGTTCCTTTCGCCAAATGAACGTGGCCGCCCGAAGCGACTCGCGCAGCCAAGATCGCTTCCAACGCATCTGCTGCTTCAGAAAGACGTTCATTTTCGAGGGCACGATCGTCGAGCAGATGGCTGCGTCCTGATAGCCTGTCCGATGGGTTTTCAAGATGAAGTTCGTCATGCTTCGGTCATCGCCGAACGTAGCCGGCTGGCCGAGGAACTTCTGATTCAGCCACGCTTCGGCATGCTGGAGCACCAAATCCTTTCGGTAGCAGGACAGCGGGCCTGACAGGCAAGTGACACTGTCAAACCAGGACTCGGCTGCTTTGATGACACGAAAAGCAATGTAGTATCGGACACTTTGGAGTTTGGTGATGGAGTTGGTGAATTTGTTTTCGACATCTGTGCGGCCGGCGACACCGCCCATTTGCGGGTCCTGGAAGGGTTGTACAAGATGCTTGATCGCCGTAGGCTCAAGGAAGCTGTCGGAATCTACGAAAACGACCAAATCGTGCTTGGCCATCTCCACGCCTTTTACCAAGGCCTCCCGTTTGCCGCGGTTTTCGGGCAAAACAACCATTTTCAGCCGCTCGCGGGTCCCAAAACGTTCGGCCATGCTGTGAATCATATCAATTGCCTTTTGGATTTCCTCGACGGATCTGTCTGTCGAGCGGTCGTCGACGACGATGACCTCAAGCTTGTCGATCGGGTAATCCTGGTTCATACAGCTGATAATCGTCCGGCGAATCCACTCTTCCTCGTTGAAGCAGGGGATGATGATGGATACGCCTGGCGTATAGTCAGGATTGATGGGCACATCCCGGTAGAGCGCGCCGAATAGATAGCGGGTCAGCAAGAATACGGCCGCAGCAAGGCTGTACAAATACAAGAACATGTTGTATTTGAAGTAAATAAAGCTTTCCATGCGCATGAGCATGATGAAGGCCACGGTGACAAACAGCATGCTGCTGCCCATGTAAACGGAATACCCCCACCTTTTTTTCTGGAAGTACTCTGTCAGTGGTTTCGCAAATTGAAAGGCTACCATCCGCTTTTCGCTGTCTTCCTGCTGTTCGGTCTCTGACCTGACTGCTATGGCATCGATCTTGACCGTCGACTCAAAGCCCTCCGGCATCGTGCCCGCCGGTATTTCAAAACGCATTCTGACCGTATCCCCGACGCTTACGCTGCTGTCAGCGCCAGCATCCAGCTCCACCAGCAAGCCTGTAGCGGAGATGTCGACAGCCCGGGCTTTAACCACTGTTTTCCCGGCGTTGCTCCGAGTCTGGATCAACACGTCAAAATCGGCCAAATAGCGCAAGCCCAGCACCCGCAGCTTGTCCAAATAATCCTGGTCCCTGTTTTCGCCAGGCGAATCCGAGA
The DNA here is from genome assembly GCF_036700025.1 of Brevibacillus borstelensis. NCBI lineage: Bacteria > Bacillati > Bacillota > Bacilli > Caryophanales > Paenibacillaceae > Brevibacillus > Brevibacillus borstelensis. The sequence goes on from NZ_CP144922.1 coordinate 400,922, forward strand.
GCCCCCTGCGATCGGCAGTGACGCGGATTTGATCCGGGTCCGGGACATTGTTCAGCGTCCGCCTGTCTGCTTTCGGAACAGAAAGTTTTTCAACGATCTCTTTTTTCTTTCTTATCATCACTGTTGCCGTCTCCAATCCTTTGTTTACAAGCTCCAGTAATAAAACCCGCTGTTTTCAAAGTCTGATCGATTGTATATGCCTTTTATGTCGATCATGATCTTCGGTCCTTGATCAGGAGCAAAAAGGTTCTCAAAATCGCTGCTGTTCATGTTTGCGAAGTCGCTATGCGGTACCGCGACGATCACCATATTCAAGTCTGTGAGAGCAGACATGCTGGACAGCTCGATGCCGTACTCCTCGTACACCTGCTCGGGGTCCGCCCACGGATCAACGACGAGCGGCGTGATGCCGTACTCGCTCAGCTCTTCGATCATATCGGTGACCTTGGTGTTGCGGATATCCGGGCAATCTTCCTTGTAGGTCAAGCCGAGCAGCCCGATTCTTGCATTTTTAATATCCAGCTTCATCCGAACCAGTATTTTGATGATCTGCTGGGCCACGTATGTCCCCATTCCATCGTTAATGTGCCGGGCCGCCAGAATAATTTTTGAATGATACCCGGTGTCCTCGGCCTTGTAGGTTAAATAGTACGGATCGATGCCGATGCAGTGTCCGCCCACCAGTCCGGGGGTAAACTTCAAAAAGTTCCACTTGGTTCCGGCAGCCTGCAATACGGCTTTCGTATCGATGCCCATTTGGTTGAACAGCATGGACAGCTCGTTCATGAACGCAATGTTCACATCCCTTTGGGCGTTTTCGATTACTTTCGCGGCCTCGGCGACCTTGATGCTCTCGGCTTTGTACACCCCTGCCTCGATAATCAGCTCGTAGACCTTGGCGACCGTTTCGGCAGTTTCTTCATCGATTCCGGAGACGATCTTCACGATATTTTCGAGCCGGTGGATCTTGTCTCCCGGATTGATCCGCTCCGGAGAATACCCGACCTTGAAGTCTGTTCCGCAGCGCAATCCCGATTCGGCTTCCAGGATCGGAATGCACACGTCCTCCGTCACTCCTGGATAAACTGTCGATTCGAATACGACGATGGCCCCTCGCGAAAGCTTCTTCGCGATCAGGCGGCTGGCGCTTTTGACATAGGCGAGATCCGGGACATTGCCGCTCTTGATCGGAGTAGGGACCGCCACGATGAAGAAGCGTACCCCGTCCAGCTTGTCCGGGTCGGATGTGAAATCGACGCTGCAGCTGCGCAGGGCCGCATCTCCGATATCTCCGGTTACATCAATGCCCCTCTGGTAGCTTTCAATTTTTTGCGTGTTAACATCGAATCCGATGACGTCTGCCCGTTTTGAAAAGGCGACCGCGATCGGCAAGCCGACGTAGCCGAGGCCGACGACAGCGAGTTTTCCTTGCCGGTCGGCGATTTCCTCATAAACTCTGAATGCTTCTTCCATTTCGTCCATCTCCATTATTTTGAATTCATGCCGATCATGTCCGCCATTTTGACAAAGGTATAGCCTTTTTTCTTCAGGCCTTCGATCGCGGTCGGCAGTGCCTCAATCGTATGGATGTCGTCCAGCATGTGCAGCAGGATGACGCTTCCGGGTTTTGTCTTGCTCATAATGCCGTTCACGATATCCTGCGCGCTGTTGTTTGCATCCCAGTCCAATGTCGTGACGTCGTACATGGCGATGATGGGATAACCGGCCGAGGCCACCGCCTTGCCTGCCTGGTCGTTGATTTCTCCTGTCGGAGGGCGAAACAGCATGGTAGGCTGCTGCTGAATCGCTTCCGTAATGGCTTTATGGGCTTCCACGACCTCCTGCTGCAGCTTCTCCGGAGGGATATCGGTAATGACGGGATGGCTGTACGTGTGATTAGCCACATCGTGTCCGTCTTCCAGGATCGCTCTGGCCAGGTTCGGATTGTTCTTGACGCCGTTGGCCCGCAGGAAAAATGTTGCGGGAACCTGGTGCTCCTTCAAAATGTCCAATATTTTGGAGACAGTCTTGTCGCTTCCCCAATCATCGAAGGTCAGAGCCACCTGCTTTTTGTTTGTGTCGACGTTGTAAACGAGCTTGTATGCCGGATTTTTCGCATTCAGGTTGATTTGGGCTTTGTCATAACCGGGTATTTGCTCCAGCGGCTTCCTCTCTCCGCCATTTTTCATCAGTTCGTCAAGGGTAATCAGCTTGTAGTCGATTTCCTTCGCTGCTTTGGCGATGAGAGCAATGGCGGCAATCACTTCCGGATTTTTGTCTGTATTTAATGAAATAATGCCGCCCCGGGAAATGTACCGTTCCACATAGTGGCCAATCGCCTGGGCATCCTTCATGTCCCAATCCTTCGGGTTGATGTTGTATTGGATGACGGCATCCATGCCCAGGTGGGCAGCCGCCAGCCGAACATCGTCATTGTAATCGCCCGATTTTGTCCTTACGTAGCGAGGCTTTACGCCTGTTTCTTTCTGAATAACTTCATTGGCCAGGTGAATTTCCTTGTAGATTTGTTCGTAGCTGAGCTTGGTCAAATCCAATCGGTTCAATGTGTTATTCTCGATCTCATGGCCCCGGGCCAAAATGTCTCTGGCGATGTCCGGCTCCTCGGCCACCCTCATGCCAGGCAGAAAAAACGTGGCCTTGATTTGGAACTTGTCCAATTCATCCAGCAGGCGGCGCATCGTTTGGGAGTCGCCCATCCCGTTAAAGGTCAGGGCCAGCTCCTTTCTCGCTGTATACACATACGAAACGGCTCTGCTCTTTTCACCATGATAAGGAACAATTTTCTGATCGAGCGAGCCGGTCTCGGGACCACTTTCGACGGTATCGCTTGAAGTTGGCTGGCAACCCGACATCACTGTCAGTGCCGCTAGCAGAGCGAGTATGCCGGCAAACATTTTGCATCCCGCAAAAATGCGATGCTTTCCCATATTTGTACTCCTTTCGAAAGAGTTATTGTCTGTATGGGTTGGTAAATTTGGGCTGCTATAAGAGACAACGCCCCATTCTAACGAGCGGGTCTGTACAAATTCTAAACAACGGTTCTGCAGCAGATGACGCGACGATCGGCGAGAGTGCTTTATAATAAAGGGAATTGCTGAAAAGAGAGAGAATACAACAAGACATAGAAAGCTTGCTTGTTATAGAAAGAAAATCGGGATCGAGCCAAGGGTTGGACTCGGCACCATCTTTTTGTATGAATAACCATGCCGCTAAGGACTTTCTTCTTCCGCCTGGAAGGCAGACCAAGATCTTCAGACAGAGGGCAACCAAGTGTTGACCTGAGGAACATAGAGCGTCGAATGAAGCAGCTCTACGGACGGGGAATGTCCAATCAAAGCGATCCACATAGGGGACTACCATAGAACTGCGCTTTCCTAAATGAGAGGAGAAGAATTAGAGTAGGAGGGGGAGTGGGGAACGTGAGAGTGTTGCTGATCGATGATGAACGGATGGCGCTCCGGTACTTGGAAAAATTGCTGCAAAATATAGAAGGCCTGCAGCTTGTAGGCAAGTTCCAAGACCCTCGGGAGGCTCTTGAAGTGATTCAAAAAAAAAGGCCAGACCTTGTGTTTCTGGATGTAGAGATGCCGGAGATGAACGGTATCGAGACGGCGGAGCAAATTCTTCTGCGCTCGCCTGAGACCGACATTGTTTTTGTAACTGCTTTTGGCGATTATGCCGTCAAAGCATTTGAATTGAATGCGCTCGATTATCTATTGAAGCCAGTCCAGAAAGAGCGATTGCAAAAAACGTTGATGAGGATACAAAAGGAGAAGGAGTCCAGGGATGACAATAGCCCGGCAACTGGCTCTACACAGTGTATCCGTTGTTTTCAGTCTCTTCAGGTAGAACTGTCGGAAAGTCGTGGTCCAGAAACCATCCGCTGGCGGACGAACAAGGCTCAGGAACTGTTTTCCTACTTTCTCCATCGCCGGGGCCAGCCAGTCCGCAAAGACCTGCTGCTGGATTTGTTCTGGGAAGAGGTGGATTGGAAGAAGGGGTATGCCCAGCTGTACACAACGGTATATCAAATACGGAAGACGTTGGATCAGCTCAGGATTGGCGTCAAGATTATAAACTGTGACGATGGTTATTTGTTAGAGATGAACAACGTCAGTCTCGACGTGGATGAATGGGAAAATGGCCTTCGCAGCCTGCCTCCGCTCACAGAAGAGAGCGTTGGCGATTATACGCGGCTGCTTGAGCTATACAGAGGAGACTACTTTGCAGAATACGACTACTTGTGGGCAGAAAGTGAACGCCAACGGCTCCGAATGGATTGGTATAATCTCGCCAGCCAGGTCGGAAACTTTCTCGTCGCGAATGGCGAATATTCCAAAGCAATCGTCCTCTATCTCCGGATTCAGCGGTTCTATCCCCATGTGGAGGAGCTGTACTTTTCATTGATGAAGCTCTACGATGTGCTGGGAGACCGTGAAGCGGTGGCAGGACAGTATAACAGTATGAGGGAGATGCTCCGGGAAGAATTTGAAGCGGAAGCGCCCCCGCATATAAAAGAATGGTATCAGCAATGGAAAAATCGAAAGTAAATGCATCGGCGAAAGCAAGCTGGGAAGGGGAGTGTGCCTTTCTCAGTTTTTTTTTGCCCTGGCCGGACTTGTTCAGAATTTGTTTAGGCCGGTTCTGTAGTATCCAGAATGGACTACAAAAGGAGCGGGCTTTTTTGTTTTGAAAATAGAAGAGGCGCGCAAATACGTATAGGAGAACCAGGTATGGAATGAAAAGTATCATGATTGTCGATGATATAGTGTTAATGAGGTTTATGATGTGGAATATATTTGAGTCGTTGGGCTTTGATGTAGTGGCGGAAGCGGCGACAGGTCAAGAAGCTGTGCAAAAGTACCGCATGTATCGGCCGTCGCTGGTGGTGATGGACATCTCCATGCCTGAGATGGATGGGCTGAGTGCGGTTAAAAAAATCATGGAGATCGACCGAAATGCCAAGATCATCATTTGTTCAGCATTAATGCAACGCGATATAGTCTTGGAAGCCATCCAGGCGGGAGCCCGGGATTTCATCGCAAAGCCGGTGCAGAGAGAACGAATGGAGTGGTCCGTCCGAAATGTGATGGGATTGTAAATTCAGATAGAGCTTCAGGAAGAATAGGAGAGAATCCCTCTAGCAATTTGAGGGGTTCTTTTATATTGGAATTATATCCATTTTTGGTAGAAATAGGTTCAGAAATTGTTCAGAACGTTTTTTTATACTCAAATCTACGCGAAATTCGACTGTCCAAAATGCTGATCGCAAATTCGAATGTCGCGGCAAAGAATCTCAAGGTAGCAGGAGAGGAAAGGAGGGCAGTGTTATTGGATTGCCGGTTGCAAGGAAAGCCGTTGTGACTGTCTTGATTTGGCTGCTGCTGTGTGCAGGCATTGTTTTGGTTCTCTACCCTTACGTGGACAGGTGGATGCAGGAGAAGCAACAAACGCGGCTATTGAACGAATGGAAGCAGTATAAGAACCAGCTCGCGACCCAGACCGGATCGACTCCCCCCATTTCCCAAGCTCCTGTCTCGGTTGAGAAACCGGGTGATGACGGGGTGCTTGGCATGATCAGCATTGACAAAATCGGTTTGGAAGAGCCGATCCTGCCGGGTTCCGAAGAAGAGCAGCTTCGGATTGGCATCGGCGTAGTGGAACCGGACCGGAAACCGGGAGAAGCGAACAACTATGTGCTTGCCGGTCACAGGAGCTGGACGTACGGGAAGCAGTTCAGTCGGCTGAATGAGCTTGCAGAGGGCGATCTTATCCGTATCGAATCTGGCAATGGCAACTTCGAGTATTATGTCACCGACACTTTTCTCGTAAAACCGGAGGATATCCAGGTGCTTGACAATAGCCGGGGAAAATCGGAAATCACCTTGATCACTTGTGATCCTCCACGCAATCCGACTCATCGTTTGATCGTCAAAGGAACTTTGAGGAATGGAGGGAAATAGCAGTACATGAAGATTGGAAACAAGCTGCACCTGATTCTGTTGGCTTTTTTGCTTCTTGTGCAAATGACCCTGCCACATGCGGTTGTCCATGCAGAAACGGTGCGAGTATTGCAGGCGGAGACAGGTGACCCGGTAGTCGTGACAGCGGATGAGGATAGCCCTAAAATCCCGCCAGCGAACGGAGAGACACCAGAGACTCCGCCAGCGAACGGAGAGACACCAGAGACTCCGCCGACGAACGGAGAAACGCCCGGCACTCCGCCGACGAACGGAGAAACGCCCGGCACCCCGCCGACGAACGGAGAAACACCCGGCACTCCGCCGATGAACGGAGAAACGCCTGGTACCCCGCCGACGAACGGAGAAACGCCCGGCACCCCGCCGACGAACGGAGAAACGCCCGGCACTCCGCCGACGAACGGAGAAACGCCTGGCACCCCGCCGACGAACGGAGGAGCACCCGGTACCCCGCCAACAGGGGAACCTCTTCCGGGAACACCGCCAGTTACACCGCCACCGCCACCAGTTACACCACCAGTCACACCAACCCCGGAGGAACTTGACGAACTGATTGTACTCGATCTTAAGGCCAGCAAGGATCATGTGAAGTCCGGAGAAACGTTTGAGTATACGATCAGATACAGCGTGTCCAGTACGTCAAAGCTTGAGTTTGAATCTCCGAAAATCGTATTTCCGCTGCCAGATGGCGTCGAGTTTGTCGATCTGGTCGATAGCGAAATTTCGGAGGGCAGCTTTGACAAAGACAAAAACACAGTAACCTTTACCTTTCTCGATGACCCGCTCCCGGCTGGTTCCACTGGCTCGCTGAAGGTCCAGGCCAGATATCCCAACTACAAAACGCCGGACGGGACGTCTACAACAGCGCAATGCACGTTTGAAACGACGGTTGATGCGGAACCGAAAGAATTGCCTTCCAACGAAGCTGTGGTTACTGCCGAAGCCAAAGCAGAGTGGGAGCTGACCAAAAAGAAGATAAGGCCCCTGCCTGATCCGCTGAAAGGCTCGGAAGTCGAGTATCAAATCGATTTCACTGAAAAAGGTTCGACTTCTACCGGCAGACTCGATATCAAGAACATTACGATCGTAGATACACTGCCGCCGGAGGCGGTGTATGACGACTCTGATCCCTCGGCCTCCTCTCCGAAAGGGGAGTACGATCCGGAAACGCACACCATAAGCTGGAAACTGGAGGATGACACGAGAGGGAAGAAGATCTTCAAAGTGAAGGTGAAATACCCGGAAGACCTTGACAAAGACACGGTGAAAAACACAGTAACTGCAAAGTTTACCCCGTTGGAGCAGGAAGAAGTCACCCTCGATGCCTTCGTCGAGCACAAATTCCACACAAATCCGGACGACTTCGGAGCTTCCATTCGCAAGCAGCCTTTTTGGTACAACAAGGAAGTATCCCCAAACCAAACCGTTTCTTTTACAATCGAAGGCTTTGAAAACAGGTCAAACAAGAGCATACCAAAAGCGGTCATCACCGATATGACCCCGACAAAGGCCGGATCTTCGATACCTGGAACCGAGGATATCGATATCGAGTTTGTTCTTGAAGAACTGGAAACCGCCACCTTCTCCGGCATTGAAAAGTATGACATCTACTACACGGAGACAGAAAACCCAACAGACGCTGACTGGGTGCCTTTGAAGCAGGACATTTCGGCTTCCAAGTCGCAGAAGCTGGTAGTGAGCGACGTGGTGCCGGGCAAGGTCATCATGGGAATTCAATATCGTTTCGAAAACCTCCCCATCAATTTTGTTCAGGGAAAAGCATTCGTCCTGACCTACCGCGTACCAGAGAACCTTCCGCTAGCTGATGACGAGGCCAAAAAAATTACCAATACGGCTCTGTTGCAGTATGAATTCGAAGGCAAGCCAAGAGAGGAAACAAGTTCGGCCACTATTGACGTCGTCAAGCCCCGGCCGTTGGTGAACCTGGAAAAGAAGGCGAACCGAACCTCTTTGCAGCCTACAGAGGAAGTTGCATTCACCCTGACGATGCAAAACACCAAATACGGCAGCGCAAACCTGACTAACCCAAAGTTGACAGATATCTTGCCAGCCGATCTTGTATTTGACGAATGGAAAATGACCAAAGCTCCTGCGGGCCTCCCGGAACCATCGTTTCATGAGGATACTCAAGGTGACGGCACGAAGCAGCTCGTATGGCATTGGGAGAACAGCAGCTTGAAGCCTGGGGAAACGGTCGAGATCGTCCTGCGTACCCATGTCAAGGCGGGTGCAAAGCCGGGCGAGATTGAAAACAAGCTGCAGCTTACCTCGGATGACGATTATCTCAACGATGTCTCCTTTACGTACAAAAAATGTCCGGACTGCAAGCCGACAGACGGTACGTATGTTATCGAGCGGTCTGCGAAAGTCGCGGTCGTGGTCAGTGCTACCGTTCAATCGATCATGTGGATACGAGGCGAGCTGGATGGAGACTGGTCCCGCTATCCGGACAAAGGAAGGACAACGCCGGGCGGCACCGCCGACTACCGGTTGAAGATTTCCAATGTTGGAAATCAAACACTGCAAAATCTCGTCATGATCAACACATTGCCGAGAATTGGCGACACCGGAGTCGTCTCCACAAACGGCAAGCGGAAAAGCCAGTGGGGCCCTATTCTGATGGGGGAAGTCAGCGTTTCCGAACACATAACGGTGTACTATTCCACTACGCCCAATATCACGATGCACCCGGTAACGGGCGTTGATAACGGTCATTGGGAAGCAAGTCCGCCTTCTGACATTACAAAGGTGACAGCGCTGAAATTCGTCCTTGACCCGGGTATTTATCTTGAGCCTGAGGATGAACTGGAAATCCAGTGGCCGATGAGGGCGCCGGTCGGTGCACCTACGAACGGGGAAGTAGCCTGGAACTCCTTTGGATACATGGCGGAGACAAAAGCTGGAGAACCGCTTCTGCCTGCCGAGCCTCCCAAGGTCGGAATGACCATTTACGAGAGCAACAAAGCGGAAATCGGTGACTATGTATGGTCTGACAAAAATGAGAACGGCATTCAGGACGACGGCGAAGAGGGAATCAACGGAATTGTCGTGGAACTGTTGAACGCGCAAGGAACAACGCTGGAGAAGACGGTGACGGGCGACGATTTCAATGGAAATCCGGGCTATTACCTGTTCCCCAACCTGGAGCCGGGCTCATACATGGTCCGTTTTGGAAGCTCCCTCCATCATGAGAAGCTGACAGTGAAAAAGGCGGGCCAGGATGCGGCAAAGGATTCGGATGCCGATCCCGCTACCGGCAGAACCGACCTGATTACGCTGTCGGAGAACGAGAAGAATCACACCATTGACGCCGGCTATATTCCAAACAAAGGCGCGATCGGCGACTACGTCTGGCTCGATGCCAACGACAACGGAATACAGGATGACGACGAGTCCGGAGTCGATGGAGTTGTTGTCGAGCTGTATAGCGGTGAAAACAGTCCGCCAATCAAGACGACAACAAGAACCAAGGACGGCAAGCCAGGGTATTACCTGTTTGATCAGCTGCCGCCAGGCGACTACAAGGTAAAGGTAATCGCTCCGTCCATCGCCTATGGCTTTGGCAAGCAGGAGCAGGGCTCCGACCGCGGAAAAGATTCCGACGTGGACAGAGAAGGCTGGTCAAAAGTGATCAAGCTGGGCCAAGGCGAGCTGAACCTGACGATTGACGCCGGATTGGTTAAACTGCCGCCAGCCGCTTTGGGTGACTATGTATGGGTCGACAGCAACCGAAACGGCCTTCAGGATGCTGGTGAAGCGGGACTGGACGGTATGACCGTCGAGCTCTACAACAGTAAAAACGAACGGGTAGCGACGACGAAGACACAAACCAAGGACGGCAAAAAGGGCTACTATCTGTTCGATTCACTGGATGCGGGCACGTACAAAGTCCGGTTTGTTCCGCTTTCAGCGTATGTGTTCACGACAACCGGCGCGGGCTCCGACAGGGCTGCCGATTCCAACGCAAAATCGACGGGCTGGACCGATGAGATTACTCTTCAGCCGGGCGAGACCAACCTGACGATTGATGCGGGAGTCTATTCGGCTCCGGTAGGTCCTGTACTGAAGGCAAAGCTGGGTGATACAGTATGGATCGACGAGAACAAAAACGGTCTTCAGGACGAAGCCGAAAGCGGTCTTGACGGTGTAACCGTCCAGCTCTTTGACGAAACGGCGTCACTGATCGCGACCACGGAAACGGCGACAGTCAACGGGAAAGCCGGCTACTATGAGTTTAACCAGTTGACGGGCGGTACCTATCTGGTTCGCTTCCTTCTACCTGACGGGTACGAGTTTACCTTGACGGAGGAGGGCGAAGACCGGAGCAAAGATTCAAACGCAAACGAAGAAGGCTGGACCAAGCCGATCATCCTCGGAGCCGGAGAGACGAATCTGACCATTGATGCCGGAGTCTACGCGTCCACTGGCAACAGCGGAAAAGCGAAACTGGGCGATACGGTCTGGATCGACAAAAATAAAAACGGCCTTCAGGATGAGGATGAGCCCGGTATAAACGGCGTCAAGGTCGAGCTGTATGATGACAACGGAAAACAGCTTGATCATACGGTGACAGCAACCGTCAACGACAAAAAGGGGTATTACGAGTTTGCCCGTCTGGATGCGGGTACCTACCAGGTCCGTTTTATCTTGCCGGAAGGATACTCCTTTACCGAAAGGCTAGTCGGTTCTGACGAAAATATTGACTCAGATCCTGACAAGGACGGCTGGACCAAGCGGATCAAGCTGGAGCAGGAAGAGGAAAATCTGAGCATCGATGCAGGTCTGGTGTCTAAACCAGACAAACCGGAAAAACCGGAGAAACCTGAGAAACCTGAGAAACCTGAGAAACCGGATAGGCCGGATAAACCAGATAAGCCAGATAAGCCAGATAAGCCAGATAAACCGGATACCCCGGATAACCCAGGAACCCCTGATAATCCAGGCAGTCCGGGCAATCCAAGTAATCCAGGCAATCCGAGCAACCCTGGCACTCCGGTACAACCGGGTACGGGCAATCCCGGTGGAGGAAACGTCACTCCGACTCCGGGCACGGGCCAACCTGGCGCTGCAACACCAAACACTCCGCCAACCGAAAATCTGGAAACCATTGACCCTGACGATATCCCGGCAGGGGCAGGGTCCCTGGAGCCAGACAACCAAGCTCCTCCTGCATCCGAGGACGGAACACCGGGCAAGACACTTCCCCAAACAGGCGAGTCGATGTCGTACTTGCCGTTTATAGGAGTTGCCTTCTTCCTGATAGCAGGGGTCTTGTACCGGTTGCGACAAAAAATCTAAACGGTGCAGTTGCATCTCCGAATGCGACAGGCAACAAATGAAGCAAGGCTAGCCGCGGCACAGAATGCCGCTGGCTAGCCTTTTTCTCATTATCAGGGGGAGGACAGATTCCTACTTTTTAACGGAAAAAGTAATGGCGGTGCCCTGACCAGGAATGCTCTCGATATGCAGACCTTTCCCGTAGATTTGTTTCAATCGCCGGTTCGTATTGATGAGTCCAATGCCCCGGGGTTTCTCCAAGGTACCCTCGAGGACGTTTTTCAGCGTGTAGTCATCCATGCCTAGGCCGTCATCGACTACAGAAATTTCCACATACTCCTTGCAATTGGTAACACGTATGTGGATTTTTCCTCCTCTTGCCCGTTTCATGAGGCCATGTCTGATCGCATTTTCGACGAGAGGCTGGATGGAAAGAGGCGGAATTTGCACCTCGATGTGGTCGTCCACTTCCCAGACGACGTCCAGCCTGTCGTCATGCCGCTGCTTTTCGATGAACAGGTACGAGCGGACAAAGGCAAGCTCATGCTCAATCGGCACCAGCTTCTTGGAATTGTTGAAATCAAAGCTGGCCCGCAAATATTTACCAAGCTCCTCAAGCAGGGCTGTCATTCGGGCTGAATCGATATCGCTGAGTGCGGCAATGGTGTTCAAGGTATTAAATAAAAAGTGAGGTTGAATCTGTGCCTGGAGCCATGCAGCTTCCAGACGCAGTCGTTCGCTGACGGAGTTTTTCAGCTCGGTCAAGGCCCGTACCCGGGATCTCAATTCCATCGCATCGACCGGTTTTGTGACATAATCGTTGGCGCCGGAGTGGAAGCCCGCTTCTATATCCTCGGGGCGATTGCGTGCGGTCAAAAGCAGGATGGGCAGCTCAGAAATGGAAAACCGCTCACGAATTGCCGCCGTCAACTCATACCCCGACATCTGCGGCATCATCACGTCCGTAATAACCAGGTCCCACTCGTTTTCGCTCAAAATGGCCAGCGCTTCCTTTCCGCTCGAAGCGGTGACGATTTCGTAGTGATCCAACGACAAAATGTTTACGAGTACGTTGACGTTTACCGGATCATCGTCGACGGCCAGGATGCGTGCTCCTTCCGTTGCCGGGACGTCCGCTTTTGGCTTCGCCGCGACCGCGGGCAGCTCGGAAACGGATACGGCAGTTTCCAGACGGGTAACCGAATCGGATGAGGCCAGAACGGAAACATTGCCAGATGGAAGACGAGATGGATCAGTAAGCGGCAGGCTGAAGGTAAAAGTAGTGCCCTTTCCAGGCGTCGAGCTTACCTCAATGGTGCCGCCATGCAGCTCAACCAATTGCTTGCATATGCTCAGGCCCAATCCGAACCCGCCGCCTTCCATCCCGGCGCTTCCCTGTTCGTAAGGCTGGAAAATCCTTAGCTGTGTCTCTTTGTCCATCCCGACTCCGGTATCGGAGACCATGATAAAGACTTTCCCCGCTTTTGCCTGTGCTTTGACGACGATGTCTCCTTCGGGCGTATATTTCACCGCATTGTGAAGCAGATTGAACAAAATCTGGATCAGGCGGTGTTCGTCGGCCATGACGCCGGGCAGGTTGCCGGGGATCTGATTGACGAGCCGCACAGGTTTTCCTTCCGTAAGAAAACGAATCATATCCAGCACGCCCGAGGCAACGGTTTGCACTTGCACGTTTGCTACCTGAAGCTGAATCCGCCCCTCCTTGAGACGATTCAAATCAATCAGGTCATTGAGCATCAGGGACATTCGTCTGCCGACGGAAATGAGCAGCTTCATGTTTTCCCTGCTGTTGTTGTCAGAAATGCTTCCGCTATCAAGTACCGACTGTGCAATCGACAAAATGCCGTGCAGCGGATTTCGCAGTTCATGCGAGGTGTTCACCAGGAAGTCGTCCTTCAGCTTGTCTGTCTTTTTCAGCTTCTCGGCAAGCAAGGCCGTCTGGGTGGAAGCCCTGAAATAGCGCCGGAACCAGTAGGAGGCGAGAGCGATGACCGTTGCGATCATATCAAGCGGGTAATAACCCATCTCCATCGAGCTGTTGCCTTTGATAATCCCCCATAGCAGGTTGAGCATGATGCTGATGGCGCCGAGACACAAGAAAACGACATCCGGGTCATCCTTCAAGGTCTTTTGGAAAAAGAGCCCGGGGATGATCAAAAAAGGAAAGAGGACGACAAGCACCTTAAAGAGATTGATGGCAGGGTACAGGGCAGACGTCGACAAATTCAGGATCAAACTGATGCAAGCAGCGACGAGGTACCAACGGGAAGCTCGAAAGACCACAAAATCCGGAAAGAGGTGCCTGACATATTGAAAGAGAAACACGGAAGCCCCCAGAAAGGAAATGGAGACCAGCTTCCGGTGCCATTCGTATTCGAGCGGCATCCATTGCAGGAGGAGCCGATCATCATCCAGCACAATCGTGAAAATGGCCGACATCATCAACAAAGCAAAATAGATGAGCGACTTTTGCCGTACCCCGAGAAAAAAGAAGATCAAGGCATAAATAATGTGCAGGCTCAAAATCAGGATGACAACGACTTGGGTTCCGACGGAAAATTCCACGGCCCGATTCACCGCTTGCTGGGACCCGAACTTGACGGGGTCCACCATTCCCGCGGAAACGCCGTTGTAGTAATTGGCGGCGTGAATGACGATGTCTATCTCCCCGCTGTCCGCCGTAAAAACAGCAGAATAAGGGACACTGATCGCTTTGGTTTGTTCAGCGTTTACATCCGGATAGCCGGCTTGCCCCATCAAACGGCCGTTTACGTACAGTTCAGAGGCGGAGACGATGCGGTGGACACGTATTTCGTACGGTTGATGGCGGTCAGGATTCACCAGTACGCGCAAGCGATATGTACCGTACCCGAATGATGAGTTCTTTTCGGAAGTAAGATAAGATTTCCAGTGGCCGGGTACTTGAACGATTTTCTTGGATGTCTCCGTTTGCCCTTGCAAACCTGTATCCGTGCCTGAGTGCCTTGCGAGAAACTGACTGGGATAAAACTCCCACTCGCCCTTCAAAGAAATCGGACGCTCAGACGCAAAGTCCCAATCACGCAAGTCCAGTACGCCCTGGACAGCGCGTGGCTGATCCGGAGGGAAGTTCAGGTACATCCATAAAATCCGGATACTTGTCAAAGTCAGTATAAAGATAATAGCAATTAGGAAAAGTTTTCTTTTCGTCATAGTTTCAATAATTCTATTTAGGCGATACAATCCCTTTTATTCAGGGGGGGAATAAAATGCCTTTCGAGCATTGGCGGGCGCAAAATGGACATGGATCCCTCACAAACATTGTTCAAGAGACAGAGAATTGATTATGATGGGGGAAGGATTCTCTGAAGAGGAAAGAACATCACGGCAAACAAACACCGGTCCCTCTTCACTTCTCAAGAAAGGATGTCATCAATGAGCAAAACGTTGGTACTGGCTGAAAAGCCTTCCGTTGGTCGGGATATAGCAAGAGTGCTGCATTGCCATAAAAAAGGAAACGGCTTTTTCGAGGGAGACAAGTATATCGTAACGTGGGCCTTGGGCCATCTTGTTACCCTGGCTGATCCGGAAGCGTACGGCGAGCAGTTCAGTTCGTGGAAGATCGAGGACTTGCCGATCCTGCCGCCTTCCTTCCGGCTGGTGGTGATCAGGGAGAGCAGCAAGCAATTTCATGCGGTGAAACAGCAAATGCTCCGCAAAGACGTAAAAGACATCGTCATCGCCACAGACGCGGGCCGCGAGGGAGAGCTGGTGGCCAGGTGGATCATCGAAATGGTCCGGACAAACAAGCCGCTCAAACGCCTCTGGATTTCGTCCGTGACCGATAAAGCGATCAAAGAGGGCTTCCAACGGTTAAAAGACGGCAAGGAATTCGAGCATCTATACGCCTCTGCGGCTGCCCGCGCGGAAGCGGACTGGGTAGTAGGCATCAACGCGACGCGGGCTTTGACCTGCAAGCACAATGCCCAGCTTTCCTGCGGACGGGTACAGACGCCCACGCTCGCCATCATTGCCAAAAGAGAGGAAGAAATTCGCCGGTTTGTGCCAAAGCCTTATTACGGCATTGCCGCTGTCGCTGAAAACAACCTGCGGCTGATTTGGCAGGACCCGAAAACAAAGGAAACGAGAACCTTTTCCAAGGATGCCAGCGATCAGATCCTGAAGGACATCAAGGGGAAGGAGGCCGAAATCGTCGAAGTCGCGAAAACGCTGAAAAAGAGCTATGCTCCGCAGCTCTACGACTTGACCGAATTGCAGCGGGATGCCAACAAGCTGTTCGGCTATTCGGCCAAAGAGACGCTTTCCATCATGCAGAGCCTGTATGAAAACCACAAGGTGCTGACCTATCCGCGAACCGATTCCCGTTACCTGTCCTCTGACATCGTTGAGACGCTGGCGGACCGGATCAAAGCGGTACAAATCAAGCCGTATGCCCTGCTGGCTGCGAAGGTGCTGCGGTCCGGAATCAGGGCAAACAAGTCCTTTGTCGATGACAGCAAGGTATCCGATCACCATGCGATTATTCCGACCGAGCAGAAGGTCTTTTTGGGAGACTTGAGCGACAGGGAGCGAAAGATTTTTGACCTGGTGGTAAAACGCTTTCTGGCGGTGTTGTTCCCGCCGTTTGAGTACGAGCAGACGACGATCCAGGCGAAAATCGGCGTTCATTTGTTTACAGCCAAAGGAAAAAGGGTCACGGCTTCCGGCTGGAAAGAAGTGTACGATCACGATTACGAGGAAGAGGAGTCAAAAGAAGGTGTAGCCGATCAACTGCTGCCAAGCATCTCCAAGGGAGACCGGCTGCGCATCAGTTCAGCGACGCGGACAACCGGGGAGACGAAGCCGCCGGAGCCGTTTACCGAAGCGAGCCTCTTGTCCGCGATGGAAAATCCGGCAAAATATATGGCGCACGAAAAGAAAGAGCTGATCCAGACCATCGGCGAGACGGGCGGGCTCGGAACGGTCGCGACGCGCGCCGACATTATCGAAAAGCTGTTCAACAGCTTCCTGATCGAGAAAAGGGGCAAGCACATCCATATCACCTCGAAAGGAAAGCAGTTGCTGGAGCTCGTCCCGGAAGATTTGCAATCGCCGACGCTGACAGCCCAGTGGGAGCTGAAGCTGGGGTCGATCGCCAAAGGCAAGCTGAACAAGCAAGCGTTTATCGGCGAGATGAAGAGCTATGCCAAAACCGTCGTTCAGGAAATCAAGAATAGCGACAAGAAATTCCGCCACGACAACCTGACCCGCAGCAAATGTCCGGAGTGCGGAAAGTTCATGCTGGAGGTAAACGGGAAAAAAGGCAAGATGCTCGTCTGTCAGGACCGGGAATGCGGCCACCGGAAAACAATCGCCAAGGTGACGAATGCGAGATGCCCGCAATGCCACAAAAGGCTGGAGCTGCGGGGCGAGGGAGAAGGCCAGACGTTCGTCTGCGTCTGCGGCCACCGGGAGAAGCTGTCGACCTTTAACGAGCGGCGGAGCAAGGAAAAGAACACCAAGGTGTCCAAGCGGGAGGTAGCGAAGTTTTTGAAGGAGCAGGAAAAGGAAGCCGACGGCATGATGAATACGGCACTCAAAGACGCGCTTGCCAAGCTGAAGCTGGACAATTAATGATTCATTCGCAACGATCGCGATCAGTAATCGTTTGCTATCGGTGATAATGGAGTGGCCTTATGTATTTGTGAGGCCACTTTTTCTGTTTTTTGACGCGGCTTAACAAAACTGAGACGATTCTTCAACACCAGCTTAACAATCGGTTGGTACGATCATCTTGCAACCAATCATTTGATACCGACTGTACGCGGGTTGAGACGAGGAGAAAGCCCCCATACAGGAATAGCGTGGAGAAAAGACAGACCTGGCTTTTGCAGGGATGTTTATCTGTGCTATTGCTGCATGGGGGCATTTTGCGTACAGCCGATGCTGTCACGGAAAGGAGCAGGCGGGAGGCTTTGCTGGACACAACGTTGTTTGATGCGTATTTCTTTGACCTGGATGGGACGGTCTTTCTCGGAGACCGGCTGCTTCCCGGAGCGGCAGAGACACTCGCGGGGCTGCGCGTAAGCGGCAAAAAAGTGATGTTTCTGACCAACACCTCCGTCCAGACGCGGGAGGGCTGTCAGGTGCGCCTGCACAAGCTGGGCGTAGACGCGGAGCTGGAGGAAATCATGACGGCCGCCTATGCCGCAGGCCTGTACTTGAGAGAACAGGAAGCCCGGCCGCGCGTGCTGATCATCGGCGAGTCTGCGCTGAAAGAGGAAGTGGATGGCTTTCAAATTGAGCAGGTGCAAAATCCAGCGGAGGCGACGCATGTACTGGTCGGCATGGACCGCGCGTTTACATATGCGAAGCTGCAGGCCGCGATGGAAGCCGTCAGCAGCGGCGCCCGGCTGATCGTCACCAATCCCGACCCGGTCTGTCCCGTTCCCGGCGGCTCCATTCCCGATACAGGAGCGCTGGCAAAAGCAATTGAGACCGCCAGCGGCAAGAGCGCCTGGGCGATGATCGGCAAGCCTTCCGCCTTTTACGCCGAGAAGGTGCTGGCGAAAGCAGGGCTGTCAGCGGAACGGTGCCTGATGGTAGGGGACCGGCTGGAAACGGACATCCTCCTCGGACGAAAAAGCGGCATGAAAACGGCCCTCGTCTTGACGGGGGTAACGGACAGATGCGCTGCTGAATCCTCAGAAATTGTTCCGGACTACATCCTGCCGACGATTGGGCAGTTGTTTTCGATTGCGGGAACCGGAACGGGAGCCGTTTCATGACGGCTTAACAGGACCTTTACACAAACCAAATTATTCCTTCGCAAGCGATTGCTATGATGGGAGGGGCATGCAGAGAACGATGGAGCACAAGTGCAGAGATAAGGGGGGAGAGACATGGCCGAAGTAGAATTGCGGCGCATTTGCAAAACGTTTGACCGGCAAACGGTTGTCCACGAGGTGAGCGCCCTGATTGAGCCGGGCGAGTTTTTCGTCCTGGTGGGTCCCTCGGGATGCGGCAAGTCGACCACACTGCGCATGATTGCCGGATTGGAGGATATCAGCTCCGGGGAGCTGCTGATCGGGGGAAAACAGATGAATCACGTCCCGCCGAGCGGCCGGAGCATCTCGATGGTGTTTCAAAACTACGCCTTGTACCCGCATTTGACGGTGAAAGAAAATATTTTGTTCGGCCTGAAGGTGCGCAAGGTGGACAAGCAGGAGCAGGCCAAAAGGCTTGCGCATGCAGCAGAAATGCTGGGGATCTCTCAGTTGCTGCAGCGAAAGCCGCGCGAGCTGTCCGGCGGGCAGCGCCAGCGTGTAGCGCTCGGGAGGGCGATCGTCAGCCAGCATCCGATTTGCCTGATGGACGAGCCGCTGTCCAATCTCGATGCCAAGCTGCGGGGCCACATGCGCACGGAAATCCGCCAGTTGCAGCAGGAGCTGGGGATCACGATGATCTACGTTACGCACGACCAGGTGGAGGCAATGACGATGGGGGACCGGATGATGGTGCTCCGCGACGGGCAAGTCCAGCAAATCGGACGACCTTTGGACGTGTACAACCAGCCGGCCAATTTGTTCGTCGCCGAATTCACCGGCTCCCCTCCGATGAACACGGTGAACGGAACGTGGGCAGGCGACGGTTCTTGCCAGGGCGTGGTGATCGGGACAGGCAATGAAAAAGCATTTCTCCCGATTGGCTATCGCGAGGGGATCAGGGAGGGCGCTCCGGTGGTCTTGGGCATCCGTCCCGAGGCGCTGCAGCCCTTCGCAGCGGAACCGACCGTCGGCATCCCGGACCATACGGCGAGCGAGCGAGCCGGTCAGGGCAAAGCGGAGCGGGCGGTCCAGGGCATAAGCCAGTTGGCAAGCCTGGCTGCAAATCCGGTTGCAAGCCCGGCGGCAGGCTCGGATGCGAGTGCCGGAGCCATCACTTTGCCCGTCAGGGTGGAGGCTGTCGAGATTCTCGGCTCGGAGACGATCGTCGAGTTCGCTTTGGCAGGCGCCCGCTGGAAGGCCAAATGGAACGGGCAATGGCCTTGCCGGAGGGGAGAAATGGTCCGAGTCGGGTTCTACCCGGGCCAAATTTGCCTGTTTGACCCGCAGTCGGGCAAAAATCTGACTGCTTCGGAGTCAAAGACCATCCACCAAAACGTTTTGCAAATAAACGCCATCTAAAAGACGCGAAAAGGGAGAGAGTAACCGATGCGTACAGTTGTGAAAGGGTTGTTTTCCGTACTGATGAGCATGGCATTGATCACGGGCTGCTCGAGCGGGAATGCCCCGGCGACGGGCAGTCAGGCTGGAGCAGGAGCAGGATCGGAAGCCGCAGCCGGATCGGGAGCGGGCAAGGCAAGCGGGGAAAAAACAGAGCTTACCTTCTTCTATCCGGTAGCGGTCGGCGGTCCGCTGACGAAGATCGTCGACGGCATGGCGGGGGAATTCAACAAGGCGAATCCCGATATTGCCGTGAAACCGGTCTACACCGGAAGCTACCAGGATACGACGACGAAAATCCAGGCCGCCGTCCAAGGGAAGACGCCGCCTGACGTTGCGGTCATGCTCTCGACGGAGCTGTACACGATGCTGGACATGGACGCGATCCTTCCGTTGGACGATTTTATCGCCAAGGATGGCGGCAGCGAGTACGTAAACGACTTTTATCCGGGCTTCATGGCCAACTCGCAAGTAGACGGCAAGACGTACAGCATCCCGTTCCAGCGCAGCACCATCGTCCTTTACTACAACAAGGAAGCGTTCAAAGAAGTCGGCCTTGACCCGGAAAAGCCGCCGCAAAACTGGGATGAGCTGGTGGAGTATGCGACAAAGCTGAAAAAAGACGGGCGCTGGGGTGTCGAAATCCCGACATCCGGGTTTCCGTATTGGATGTTCCAGTCCTTTGCTCTGCAAAACGGCAAAAACCTGATGACCGAAGACGGGAAAAAGGTCTTCTTCGATACGCCGGAAAACGTCGAAGCGCTGCAACTGTGGGTCGATTTGGCGAAAAAGCATCAGGTCATGCCGGAGGGCGTGATTGAGTGGGCGACGGTGCCGTCCGATTTTCTCGAGGGCAAGACGGCGATGATGTACCATACGACCGGAAACCTGACGAACGTGAAAAACAACGCGAAGTTTGACTTTGGGGTAGCGTTTTTGCCCGCGAAAAAGACCTTTGGCAGCCCGACAGGCGGAGGAAACTTCTATATGTTCAAAGGCATCGACGAGAAGAAGCAGGAAGCGGCGTGGAAGTTCATCCGTTTCATGACTGAGCCGGAGAGGGCCGCGCAATGGAGCATCGATACAGGGTACGTAGCCACGCGCAAATCGGCCTACGAAACCGAGAGCATGAAAGAGTACGTCAAAACATTCCCGGTGGCGGCAGTCGCCCGCGACCAGTTGGCATACGGACACGCCGAGCTGTCTACACATAACAACGGGAAGGTGACCAAAGCGCTGAACGACAGTCTGCAAGCCGTGATTACCGGTCAGACGGAGCCTGCCGCGGCATTGAAAAAAGCGCAGGAGGAAGCGGACAAAATCCTCGCGCCGTTCAACAAATAAAAGCAGCAGATGAATTGGGGGAGCGACAATGGGGTTGGAACAACGCGCAAAATGGAGGATCAACATCTACGCCTGGCTTCTGCTCCTTCCCTCCCTCATCTTCCTTGTTCTGTTTACCTTTTATCCCGTTCTTCAAACGGTTATCCTGAGCTTTTACCAAGCGGATCTGGGTTCCCCGGAGCCGTTTTTTAACGGGGGAGACAACTACAGAATCATGCTGGAAGATGACGTGTTCTGGAAGGTGCTGACCAACAACTTGTGGTTTGCTCTGGGGACGGTGCCGACGAGTATCGCCCTGGGACTTGCGATGGCTTTGTTTGCAAACAAGGCGCTGCGCGGCAAAGGGTTTGTCCGCACTGCCTACTTTTATCCGACGGTCGTCCCGATGATTGCCGTCGCGAATATATGGCTGTTCATTTACACGCCGGAGTACGGGGCTTTGAGCCATGTCATGGAATGGTTCGGCCACGGCGGGATGAACTGGCTGGGAGATCGGACGAACGTCATGTTTGCGATGATCTTCATGGTGATCTGGAAGGAAGCGGGCTACTTCATGATTTTTTATCTGGCCGGCTTGCAAAATATTTCCAAGGAACTGTACGAATCCGCCTCGATGGACGGAGCCAAGCCGTGGACGGTGTTCAGGCGAGTGACGTTTCCGCTGTTGATGCCCACCACGATGTTCGTCTTGATCATTGCGTTTACCAACTCGTTCAAGCTGGTCGACCATCTCGTCATCATGACCAAGGGCGGTCCGGACAACGCCAGCAACCTGTTGCTTTACTACATTTACGAGACGGCGTTTTCCTTCTGGGATCAGGGCATGGCTTCCGCTTTGACAGTCGTCATGGTGGTCATCCTGCTGCTCGTTGCCGCGATTCAATTTTTTGGTCTGGATAAAAAGATTCATTACAACTGAGGGGGAGTCAGATGTTTCGCAAAATAACGGGGGTGGCGATGTACGGGCTGGCCGCCCTCTGGCTGTTTCCGCTTGTGTGGGCCTTCTGGACGGCATTCCGGCCGCGAGAGCTGGCGATCTCCTGGACGCTCAGTCCCGATTTCACGCTGGATAACGTGATCAAGGTATGGAATGCGGCTCCCTTTGCCCAGTATTATCTCAACACATTTCTGATCGTAACGGGCGTGCTCGCCGTGCAAATCGTGACCGCCACGCTGGCTGCCTACGCCTTTGCGAAGCTCCGGTTTTGGGGGCGGGACGCGCTGTTCATCCTGTTTTTGGTGCAACTGATGGTGCCGGCAGACATCCTCATCTTTCCCAATTACAACGTGCTGCGGGACCTGTCCTTGCTGGATACGAAGCTGGGCATCATGATGCCGTATTTCGCCTCGGCGTTCGGCGTTTTTCTCTTGCGGCAGACATTCAAGACGATCCCGCATGAGCTTGAGGAAGCCGCACGTATGGAGGGCTGCTCGTGGTGGCAGATTTTGTGGCGGGTGTACGTTCCGCTGGCCCGGCCGACCTACATCGCGTTTGGACTGGTGTCGGTCAGCTACCACTGGAACAATTTCATGTGGCCGCTCATCGTCACCAATTCGGTGGAAAACCGTCCGTTGACCGTCGGACTCGCCATTTTTGCCCAGTCGTTCGAGACAGGGGCGCAGTGGGCCGAGGTGAGCGCCGCCACAGTGATGGTCATTTTCCCGCTGCTGCTTGCCTTTTTGCTGTTTCAGCGGCAGTTTATCAACAGCTTCATCCATTCCGGTGTGAAATGACGAGGGGGGAAAGCGATGAGTGCAAAAGCTTCTTATGCCATCTCAACGTACGCGCTGTTTGACCAGCCGCTCAGGGAAGCGATCCAGCGGCTTGCCGACGGCGGCTGGACGTCGATCGAAATCATGTGCGAAGCAGGACACAGGGAGCTTCTCGAGTGGTCGGCTGGCGAGCTGAACGATCTGCGGGCGCTGGGCAGCGAAAAGGGGATCGTCTGGTCGATCCACGCGCCTATCGACGGATGCAACCCGGCGGCAGCAGGCGGGCTGAGGGAGCAGACGTCAGATGCGATGAAGCGCTGTCTGGAGGTGGCTGCATTTTTGGATTGCACGCATGTGGTGATGCACGCCGGAGAGGTAGAGGATCGCCTGGATGGGGCGGAGCGCGAGCGGGGAGTGGAGCGGGTCGCGCAGTTTATCGAACCGCTTCTGCCACATATCGGGGATTCGCGTACACGGCTTCTTCTGGAAAACGTGCCTCCCTACCCCAAGGTGCTCGGCTGGACTGTCTCCGATCTGATCGCCATCTGCAAACAAGTGGCTTCGCCATCGGTGGGCATTGTCTACGACATCGGTCACGCTCATCTGATCCGCAAAGGCTACGCTCTGGATGGTCTCCGGGAGGTCTTTCCGTATATGCAGGCCCTTCACCTGAGCGACAACCGGGGGATCAAGGACGATCATCTGGCTGTAGGCGAAGGAACGGTTCCTTTTGCCGCGATATTGTCTCTACTCAAGGAAAAGGGGTTTGCCGGCAGCTGGGTCATTGAGACGACATGCGTCGCGGATGCCGAGCTGAGTATCTCGCGGTTGAGCCAGCAGCGATGAGGGAGGTTGCGAGGGAACAATGTCAGAAGGCGAGGGGATACCGATGGACATAAGGACGTTACTGAAGGCAAATCCGGTCATTGCCGCCACGGAGCAGGACCAGCTTGCAGCGGCGATGGCATCTCCGGTCAGCGCCATTTTGCTGATGTACGCAAAGCTGA
The DNA here is from genome assembly GCF_036700025.1 of Brevibacillus borstelensis. Taxonomy (NCBI): domain Bacteria; kingdom Bacillati; phylum Bacillota; class Bacilli; order Caryophanales; family Paenibacillaceae; genus Brevibacillus; species Brevibacillus borstelensis. The sequence goes on from NZ_CP144922.1 coordinate 424,511, forward strand.
CCCGGCTGATGGAGGAGACGGAGACCTTCACGCAAGCGGGCAAGCCGATTTTCGTTCACACGGATCTGATGAACGGTCTTTCCAATGACAAGGAATCCTGCCGTTTTTTATCCCGGCACATACGCCCGGCAGGTATTGTCACAACCAAAGGACCGATGATCCGCGTGGCGAAAAAGGAGGGGCTTTTGACGATTCAGCGCGTCTTCTTGATCGACTCCAGCTCTTTGCAGAATACGATCAGAAATGTGCAGGAAAACCAGCCCGATGCCATCGAAATCATGCCGGGCATCGCGCCTTCGATCATTCCGTATATCAAAGAACAGCTCTCCCAGCCGATTATTTTGGGCGGGTTGATCTGGACCCGGAAGCAGGTGCAGGAAGCGCTTGCCCACGGAGCGGATGCGGTATCGCTCAGCAGGTCGGAGCTGTGGAATTGATTGCAAAAGGACTAACGAATATGCAAATCTTGACGGATCTCAAGTGGATGAATGAACGGAGAATGTTGGCATGATTACCGGAAAAATATCTGTTGACAAAAATAAATATTTGTGTTATCATTATAATTTATGGAATTGACCCCAACTTTGAAAGTGTGATACATAATATTGTGTAGCTTATAGGAGAATCCATACTTTGACAATCTCCTGCATCCACTTTTACATTGGGGGAATCTTTTTTGAGCAAACAGACTGGTGTAAACATGCTTCATTTGCATGAGAATTCTGTCGGTGGCAGTACCGCATTGCACCCGACCCTGATCTGGGATGACGAGGCAGCTGTCCTGATCGATACCGGTATGCCCGGATCATGGGAGCGAATCCGCACAGCCATGCTGGAGGCGGGTGTTTCTCCTGCCATATTGAAAGCAGTAATTCTGACGCATCAGGATTTCGACCACATCGGCAGCGTACCCGAGATCATCGCTGAGGCGGAGCAAGCAAAAGTGTATGCACACAAGCTCGATCAGCCTTACATCGAGGGGACGCTGCCTCTCATAAAAACGAGTCCCGAAGCAATGGCTCCTTTGCTGGAGATGCTCCCGGAAGAAGAACGCCAGAAGGCGATAGACTTTTTTGGCAATCCGCCGAAGGCCAAGGTGGACCATACTCTTGATGACGGCGACGAATTGCCCTATGGCGGCGGGATTCGCGTCATTCACACACCGGGGCATACCGATGGGCACATCAGCCTTTATCTCGTCCAAAGCAAGACGCTGGTTGCAGGCGATGCCTTGATCTGTGTGAACGGCACTTTGCAAGGTCCTGTAGCCCGGACAACCCTGGACATGGAAGAAGCCCGGCGCTCACTTGCAAAGCTTCTCGATTATGAGATCGAGTCGGTCATTTGCTACCACGGCGGGCGCAGCGATCAAAATGTGAAAGGGCAGTTGGAGCAGCTTGCACAGAGAGACCCTGCCTAGCAGACAGGGGAAGAACAACGGGCTTTCCTAACAGCAAAGATCCGGTAGAAACCTCGACAATATAGAAAATCGCAGCCAATTGAACAAACGAAGCGCCTCCTGATGACAGGAAGGCGCTTTTGTTTCGAGATTCCCTTATTACTTACGGAATAATGTACAGCGTCCGGGAAGAAGACAAACCTTTCGCCTGCTTTTCGTCGATTTTGGTCTCAACAAACGGGATTCCCTCCTCCTGCAGCCGGACGCGGTTGGCATTGAAGTGCCGGAAATCGACCAGCACTGGCTGAGTGCTCTGCTTCATCGCCTGCAGCTGCTGTTTGAGCAGCAGATGCGAATAGCTCTGTCCGATAAAATGACCGAAGCCGACCAAAAACGCGTTTGCTATAAGAGCGCAGAGCAAAAGCCTGCTTCCATTTTGAATCCACGCTTTTCCGCTTTCCAGTCCCATCACGGCAATCAGGACGGGAATGATCCAAAGCTGGGGGACATACCGGGCCCACCACGACTCCGGATTGATCAAAACCGTAAACAGCAGGATAGCCATGACGAGGAAAACTGGCCGATGCGCCCGTCTCTTTTGCAGCAGCAGGCCAAAAATGACCAGGCAGCCGAGCAGCACGGCTCCCCCGAACATGGGACCGAATCCGGCTACCCGCACATCGGGAGAGATGAACGCCGTTATCTCGTACGGCGTGACCGAAAACGGCCATTTGAGCTGGCTTTCTCCGTCGTTTCCGACGTTGGCGGTCGTCGCAAACAGAGAAACAAAGAACTTTTCAAACCGGTTTTTGTCCAGAAAATCATACGGGCTGTTGGTTTTCATGATGTCGACCGCATTTTCGCCAGCCAGCGGGTAAAACGGATGGCCCTTCGTCAGCGTATTCGTTACGTATGGATTGTAGCCGACGAGCGCCACACAGATGAGCAAGCTGGCCGTGAATGCGGCAAGCAGGCTTTTCCACCGCCCCTCGCTGTCGTAGAGGAAAAAGAGCAGCAGCAGCCCGCAGCCGAGCAGGACGGCGTAAACAAGGGCGGTAAATTTCACCTCGCCGAGCAGAATGAGCGCCGAGCAAAGCCCGGCAAGCGTCCACGGGTGATACCGTTTGTACAAAAGATAGCCGAGCGCACAGATGCACAAAATGAGCGATGCCAGCTGTCCGTCAATGTAAAAGGTGATCAGCTGCGTTACCACCACAGGATTGCAGGCCAACAGGAGCGAGAGAATAACCGCTCTTTTCGGCTTCGCTGGAAAAGCTGTCAGCATGGCGGCTGCAGACAGAAAAAAAGACGCAAACAGCAGGATGAAGTTGAAGATCTTGCTCACTTCAATCTGATCGGTCACTTTGTAAAGCAGAGAATCGAGGAGCCAAGGGCCTTTGCTGTAGTGGTTGATCCACAGCTCGAACACCGTCAGCAGCTCGCGTCCCTGCAGCTTCGCAAGCTCTGCATCTGTGGGCGCCTCCAGCTGTTCATAGACCGGATTCCATCCATCCTTCAGAAGGATAATCGCTTCCTGGTGATACGTTTGCCCATCCCATGACAGGTCGTAGGTGTGGGCGCTCACATACAAGCTGATTCCCAAAACGAGCGCAAGCCCCGCGAGAGTGGAGAGAAACGCGGCCACTGTGCGGGCAGGAAAGAATGAGCGCGTCATGCCCCACATGCTAAGAAGGCCGAGAGCCAGGGACAGCCAGAGGCTGATGCCGGTAATCGGTATTCCGCATAACAACAGGACCGAAGTGAAAAACAGCATAAAGGCTAAAAAGAGGATCAACGCAATCCCCAGAATAAAGGAATAGTTCCCCAGCTTGTTTATATTTGTTGATTCGTTCATACTTTCTCTTTCTCTCCCATTCCTAGCCAAATAGACTCGGGCTTGCTTGTGAAAGCACGTGCAAAAGCTTCGCAAGCAGCACGCCGAGAACAATCCCTCCTACAATCTCACCTTTGGTATGCCCCATGCTTTCGCGCAGCGGCTTTGCGACGGAAGCAGGCGAATCCGCTGCGACACTCGACTCTGCAGAGACCGACTGGTACGGCGCTGTCGCCATCCGGTTCAGCGCTTCCGCATGCTTGCCGACGGCCCTGCGCAATCCCATCGCGTCAATGATGACGATAAACGTAACCGCAACTCCCAGCCCGAATACAGGATGGTCAAAGCCTTCGCGCAGGCCGATCAGGGCAATGCTGGTGACCATCACAGTCGTATGGGTGCTGGGGAATCCGCCGTTTCCTATTTTTGACCGGGCTTCCTTCCCAAAGCGAAGGTAGTTGATAAAAAATTTGACCGTTCCCGAGACGAGCCATCCGATAAACGGTGCCAACGCGTACAACATGTGAATTCCTCCGATAAGATAAACTGCCAAGCTGCGGGATGTGTCAGGACTGTGCCAGCACAATGACGCCGATGATGATGATCGCAAGGCCCGCCATCCGCGTGGCAGACATCGGCTCCTGAAACAGAAAAACCGACAGGATCGCTACGAGGACATAGCCCAAGGCGGCCATAGGGTAGGCGTAGGAGAGCTGTACCCTTTCGATGGCCGCTATCCAGACAAATGCGGAGACTCCGTACAGGGAAAGTCCGACGACGATCGGTACGTTGGTGATGTACTGCAAGATTTTCAGCAAAAACAGATCGCTCTTTCCCGCCAGAGACGAGGCTCCCAGCTTCATGGCGACCTGCCCGCATGCGCTGAGCAGGATCGAAACAAAAATCAGGACGTGCGCCTGCATACCCTTCATCCACCTATCTGTGCTGTTATTCAAAAAAATACAGGATGCCGGCCACCGTAACCACATACAAGAGCACCGTGATCAGGATCGGCTTGTCCTCCAGCAGCACTTTTTCCGGACTGCCTCCCTTGCCGCTCATCGCAATCAAATAGAGGTAGCGGAAAATGCCAAAAATCACGAACGGAATCGTCCACATCAACTGGATCGTCCGCCCGGATGTGAAGGTGAACAACGAGTAGCTGATGATCGTTGCCGTTGTCACGATCGTATTGAATTGATTCAACAATTCTGTCGAGTAGAACTCCAGTACTTTCCGGTGGGAACCTTTTTCCGCTTGCAGCAGTTGAAGCTCGTGCCGCCGCTTGCTGATGGCCAAGAAGAGAGCCAGCAGCATGGTGCAAAGCAAAAACCACGGGGTCAGCGGGGTTCCGATCGCGAGGCCGCCTCCGATCGCACGGAGGACAAAACCGGCAGAGATAATCATCACATCGAGAATGACTACATGCTTCAGCTTGAGTGAATACGCGCAGTTCAGCAAAAAGTAAACCAGCAGCACAAAACCGAGGAGCGTATTGACAGAGAAGGCGACAGAAAGGGAAACAATCAGCAGCAAAGCACCGAAAGTCAGTGCCAAAAACGGGTTTAATGCCCCCGAAGCCATGGGCCGGAACCGCTTTTCGGGATGGTTCCGGTCGTTTTTGATGTCTACAAAATCATTCAATATATAGACACAGCCGGATACGAAGCAAAAAAGGAAAAAGGCGAGAATAGCTTTGCCGCCAACATCCATATCCACTCGGCGGAAAGAAAACAAAAGGGCAGCAAAAACAAGCAGGTTTTTTGTCCATTGCTGAGGCCGCAGCTGACGAATCAACAAAACCAAAACATTTTGGACAGGTGCTGTTTGCGCTTTTACTTTCACAGAATTCGGCAATCCCATATGACTCTCCAATCTATTTACTATGTAGCATGTTACCAAAGGTAAGACGACAATTACCAACAAATAGTAACATAATTGATCGATTTTTGCTGTTTCGTTCCGAATCCAGTTCACAAAAAAGGAGATAAAGGCAAGGGGCAAATCTTGAAAGTGGATATATGGAATCAAGGAATTGCAAGGAAAATCGCTATCCAAATAAAGGGATGTTTGCAAATAACGCCCAAAATATAAGGCCAATTTGATTATTGGATATATACCCTTAACACAATTGTCACTATTCTAAAAATTAAAAATTGAAAGCGTATACAACGCGGGGGAGGACATATGAAAAGGCTCGTAAGTTTTGGACTCTCTGTATTGATGGCGGCAGCGCTGGCAGCCTGCGGTTCCCAGCAATCGAACGGAAGCTCTCAAGTTCAGGGGGCAGGCGCGTCGCAGGAATTAAAGCTCAAAGTGAGCATTACGGTCTCGGAGAAAGACACCTGGGGAGTTGCGGTGAAGAAGTGGATGGAGGACGTCGAGCAAAAGTCAAATGGCCGGATCAAAATGAAAATGTATGCAAATGAATCTCTCTCCAACGGCAACCAGCCAAAAGGTCTGGAGGCAGTCCAAAACGGGTCGACGGACATTTCTCTCCACTCTACGATTATCTACAACGTACTCGACCCGAAGTTTGCCGCGCCTTCTCTTCCCTGGCTCATACCAAGCTACGAACAGGCTGACAAAGCGATGAACGGAGAAGCCGGGCAAAAATTGATGGAGCTCGTTCGCAGCAAAGGGATCGAGCCTCTCGCATTCGGGGAAAGCGGCTACCGTCAAATTACAAACAGCAAGAGGCCGATTCTCACCCCGGAAGACTTGAACGGACTGAAGATCAGAACGCCTTCCATGGAAGCGATGGTGGCTACGTATAAGGAGTTTGGCGGTGATCCGACGGTTATGAACTTCTCGGAGGTGTTTACCTCCTTGCAGCAAGGTGTGATCGACGGACAGGAAAATCCGCTTCCGATCATTCTCAACTCCAAACTGTACGAGGTGCAAAAGTACTTGACTGTATGGAACTACATGTACGATCCGATCGTTTTTGGCGTCAATAAAAAGCTGTATGACAGTCTGGACGCGGACACGCAAAAGCTGCTGAGAGAAACGGCCCAAGAAGCCGCCAAATACCAGATCGAGCTGAATCGCAAAGAGAACGAAGAAGTGCTGGCGCAGCTCAAGGAAAAAGGGATGGAAGTCGTCGAGCTGACACCTGAGCAGATCAAGGCATTCCAGGAAAAAGTCCAACCGGTTATCGACAAATATGAGGGCATCATCGGCAAGGATCTTTTGGATGCATTCCGCAAGTAAACACGACAGGTGGAAAAAGGGGCGATAAAGCCCCCTTTTTCATCCCAATCGCAGGGCAATTGCTTTTTACGGGGGGATCGTCATGAAATTCTGGGTTCGGCTGGAAGAGTGGATTCTGGCAGTCTTAATGGGCATCATCTGCGTTTTGACAATGGTCAACGTATTATCGAGATATTTTTTCAACAGCTCGCTTTCCATGACGGAAGAACTGACCACCAACATCTTCGCTTTCATCATTTTTATCGGAGCGGCCTTGCTTGCCAGGGAAAACGGGCACCTCGGCTTTGCGCTTTTGACCGATCAGCTTCCCGCCCGCTTCCGGATCGTTTGTACCGTGATTGTCGGCTGTTTGACGACGGTGTTTTTCGTCATTCTGCTTTGGTACGGTTGGGAAATGGTCATGCAGCAGTATCAGTACAACCAGAAGACGCCGGCCATGGGCCTGCCGGAGTGGCTGATGGGTCTGTCGGTGCCGCTCGGTGCGCTGCTGTGCATGTTTCGTTTCTGGGAAGGGTACGTCCTGGAGATACGAAGGCATAAAAGAGAGGAGGCAAACCAATGAGCGCAACAGCGATTTGTCTATTCGGGTCCTTCTTTCTGCTGCTGTTTTTAAACATGCCTATCGCCGTAGCCCTCGGCCTCTCTACCGCGATTACGCTGCTGCTGTTTGATCTGCCCATCCAGTCGCTGCCGCCGACCTTGTATTCATCGTTGACCAAATTTACGCTGCTCGCGATTCCGTTCTTTTTCCTCGCCGGGCTGATCATGGAGAGGGCGGGCATCTCCAAAAGGCTAATCCAGCTAGCTCAGACGCTTACCGGCCATTTCACGGGCGGGCTTGCCATCGTGTCAGTCGTGGCAGCGTGTTTCTTCGCGGCGATTTCCGGTTCCGGTCCCGCTACGATGGCCGCCGTGGGCGCGATTATCATACCGGCCATGGTCAAGCAAGGCTATCGCAAGGATATGTCGGCAGGGCTTCTCGCGACGGCAGGCGGCATCGGCATCATCATTCCGCCCAGCATCGCCTATATCATCTACGGTGTAATCGCGGAGGTTTCCATTGGTAAAATCTTTATGGCGGGGATTGTCCCCGGCCTCTTGATGGGTGCCATACTGGCGCTGACGGGATACATGATCGCCAGGAAAGAAAAGATCCCTACGCTTCCGAAAGCGAGCGCCAGGGACATTGTGGCTGCTCTGAAGGATGCCTCGTGGGGCTTGATGGCCCCTGTGATCATCCTGGGGGGAATCTACACGGGGATTTTCACGCCGACAGAGTCTGCCGTTGTGGCAGTATTCTACGGTTTGTTTGTCGGAATTTTTATCTACAAGGAAATCAAAATCAAACATTTGCCAAGCCTCTTGGTGGAATCTGCGAAAACGACAGCGATGATCATGCTTATCGTCGCCTCGGCCTCCACCTTTGCCTGGCTGATCACGGTTGAGGGGATTGCGGAGGATTTGGCCAATTCCTTGATGAGCATCGCCCCCAACACGATTACGATGCTGCTGATGATCAACCTGGTCCTGCTGATCGCGGGGATGTTTGTGGATGCCATATCCGCATTTTATATTTTCTTGCCGATCTTTTTGCCGATTCTCACCATGATGGACATTGACCCTGTCCATTTTGGCGTCATGATGACGATGAACCTCGCCATTGGTCTGGTCACACCGCCCGTTGGCCTCGATCTTTACGTTGCTTGCGGACTGGCGAAAATTTCGTTGAAGGAGATATCGAAAGGGGTTATTCCGTTTATTGTCGCATCCATACTCGCGTTGCTCGTGATCACTTACATTCCGTCTATTACACTGTGGCTTCCTGAACTGTTGAACATGAAATAAGGAGTGATCTCTTTTGTCAGCGACCCATTGGGATCAAATTGTTCTGGATGCGGTGGAAAAAGAGCCCTTGTACAAGCAAATCTCGCGGCAGATAGAACAAATGGTGCACGAAGGGAAGTTGAAGCCCGGGACGCGGCTGCCTTCCGAGCGGCGGATGGCTGAGCTGTTGAAGGTGAGCAGGATGACGATCACGCTTGCCAATGAAGACATGAAAGCAAGAGGGATCGTCCGCAGCCAGCAGGGGAGCGGCACATATATCATGCGCGGACCGCAGATGGAGCGGACAGAGCAGGTTGTCACCTGGCATGCCGACTTCGCCTATCAGACGGGGAATGTCAATCATGCGATGGAAGAGATCATGCGTTTTGGCCGAGACCCGCGCCTGATCAATTTCGCGGGTGTCGGCACGGCCCCCGAGGTTCACCCGGGAATCGAGCTGAGCCAATACTTTGCCGAGCATTTGCGGAAAAACCCGATCCTGCTCCAGTTGCCCGCACCGACGCAGGGCTATGAGCCTCTGCGGATAGACGCTTGCAAATGGCTGGAGGAGAGCGGCATTCACGCCGACCCGAAAGAGATCATGATCGTCTCCGGAGCGATGCAAGGACTGGACCTCATCAGCAGGCTGTTCCTGGCTCCGGGCGATTACGTCATCATGGAGGACCCCGGATTTCTCGCCGCCTCTGACGCGTTTACGGCGACCGGCGCCAAAATATTGCGCATCACCCTGGATCAGGAAGGGATTCGCATCGACAATCTGGAGAATCTCCTGATGCAGTTTCCGGTGAAGTTTATTTACGTAAACCCGACGTTTCACAATCCGACTGGCGTGACCATGTCCCTGAAACGGAGAAAGGACCTGCTCGTCCTCGCGAAAAAATACAGGGTTCCCATCGTCGAGGACGATCCGTTCAGCTTGATTTATTTCGGCAAAAAACCGGTGCCGCCGCTCAAAGCGCTGGATCAGGACAATTATGTCATCCACCTCCAGTCGTTCTCGAAGTATTTGTTTCCGAGCCTGCGGGTAGCTCTCCTGGTAGCCCCGGAAGGAATCATCTCCAATTTATCCACGATCAAGCAGCGGATCGATCTGCACAGCAACAACCTGACGCAGATTGCCGTGCATGCCTATTTGACGGAAGGGCGCCTGTCGGTCCACGCAGCCAGGCTCCGTCAGGCCTACAGCGCGCGTCTGTCCCTCATCAGGGAAATCGTAAAGGACATGCCTGAAATCCGCTGCAGCATGCCGGAGGGCGGTGTCTTTTTGTGGTGCAGGATCCCCAGCCAGGTCCGGGCGGAGAGACTGCTGCAGACAGCCCTGCGCAAAGGCGTATCGTTTGTGCCGGGGAACTGGATGAGCGGCGTGGGCTTGGGAGAAAATTATCTCCGCCTGGCCTATACACAGCCCTCGCTGGACTTGTTGAAAACCGGATTCGAAATGATTCGTGAGGCCATTTCCGAATATCAGTAAGACCAATCACGAGAATGGTTATATGAAAACGTTTGCACACCCCTTATGCTGATGGTGGGAATTCTCACATCTTACCAGAAGGGGTGTTTTTTGGTGGGTAATAAAGCGATATCGACGGACCTCTTGCAGGATTGGTATTACCACATGCTCTTGATCAGACGCTTTGAAGAGGCGATCAACGAGAAGTTTTTAGCCGGGGACATTCCGGGTTTTGTTCACTTGTACATTGGCGAGGAAGCGACCGGAGTCGGCGTTTGCTCCGCCTTGAACCGCACCGATTACATTACCAGCACACATCGGGGGCACGGCCACACCTTGGCAAAAGGCGCCGAAGCAAAACGGTGCATGGCCGAATTGTACGGGCGCAAGACAGGCTACTGCAAGGGAAAGGGCGGATCGATGCATATTGCTGACTTTGGCATTGGCATGCTCGGGGCAAACGGCGTCGTGGGCGGCGGGTTTAATTTGGCCGTCGGAGCCGCGCTGGCAGTCCAATTGCGCAAAGGCTCAGAGGTAGCCGTCTGCTTTTTCGGCGATGGGGCGAGCAACCGGGGTACCTTTCACGAGGGGCTGAATATGGCAGCCGTCTGGAAGCTGCCCGTCGTATTTGTCTGCGAAAACAACCAGTGGGCATCGACGACGCCGATTCACGAAGCGACGGCCGTCACGGATATTTCCGTAAGAGCGTCGTCCTATGCCATGCCAAGCGCGATGGTGGATGGCAATGATGTTTTTGCCGTGTATGAAGCCGCAGTAGAAGCCGTAGAACGAGCCAGGCGAGGCGAGGGCCCTACACTTGTCGAGTGCAAAACGTACCGGATCAAAGGCCATTTCGTAGGCGATCCAGAGCAGTACCGGACGCGGGAAGAAGTGATGAGCCAGATGGAGAGCAACGACCCGATCAAGAAATTCCTCGAGCGGGTTCTCCCGGAAAAGCTTCTGACCGAAGAGCAGCTCCAAGCAATCGAGCAGCGGGTCGCGGAAGAAATCGAAGAGGCGATCCGCTTTGCCGAGGAGAGCCCTTACCCTGATCCGGAGGAAGCATTTGATGATCTGTACGTAGAGGAGGAGGCCAGCCATGCGTAACATATCCTTTTCTCAGGCAACATTGGAAGCGATGCAGGAAGAAATGCGCCGGGACGAGCGAGTCTTTATCATGGGAGAGGACATCGCAAGCCAGGGCGGCATTTTTGGGCAGTTCAAGGGCTTGCCAAAGGAATTCGGACTGGAGCGCGTACGCGATACGCCGATTTCGGAAACCGCGCTGGTGGGAGCGGGAATTGGCGCCGCTCTCGCGGGAGCGGTGCCGGTCGTCGATATGCACTTTGCCGATTTTATCGGGGTGACGATGGACGAGGTGCTCAACCAGATGGCCAAAATACGCTACATGTTCGGGGGCCAGGCGACCCTGCCGCTCGTGCTGCGGGCACCTGACGGCGTGACACGCTCAGCGGCGGCGCAGCACTCGCAATCGCTGGAAGCATGGTTTTTGCATATTCCGGGCCTCAAGGTCGTCATTCCGTCCAATCCCGCGGATGCCAAGGGGCTTCTGAAAGCGGCGATTCGCGACCAAAACCCGGTGATCTATTTTGAACACAAAGACTTGTTCAGCAAAAAAGGACCTGTTCCGGACGGCGACTACCTCACCCCGATCGGCAAAGCGGCGGTCGTGCGCGAAGGGAAGGACGTGACCATCGTGTCGTACTCGGCCATGCTGGGGAAATGTCTGGAGGCCGCCGATCAGCTTGGCAGCCTGCACGGAATCGAGGCGGAGGTGATCGATCTGCGGACGATTGTTCCAATGGACATGGAGACGATCTACGAGTCTGTCAAAAAGACACATCGTCTGGTCGTAGCCCATGAGGCGGTCAAAACAGGCGGTGTCGGGGGAGAAATTGCCGCCTCGGTCAGCGAAAACATCCTCGAGTACCTGGACGCCCCCATCATCCGCGTAGGTGCCGCCTTTACCCCGATTCCTTTCAGCCCGCCTCTGGAAAAGCAGGTGATTCCACAAGTGGAATCAATCGTAGAAGCTGTTCTGCGGGCACGCTGGTAAACAAATTGAAGGAAGGGGGAAATAACATGGCATTCGTAATCACCATGCCCAAGTTCGGTTTGACGATGACAGAGGGGACCGTTTCCGTCTGGTGCAAAGCTGTAGGCGAGCGTGTCGAGAGCGGCGAAGTGCTGTTCGAGGTGGAGACAGACAAGATCACCAATGAAGTGACGGCACCAGGAACCGGGGTTTTGCGCCATATTTTTACGCCCGCAGGCGCAGCGGCACAGGTCGGGGCAGCGCTTGCGATCGTGGCGGAAGAGTCCGAGGATATTAGCGGGTTGCTGGGAGCAGACGGTCAGCAGGGGGCAGGCGAGGGTTCACATCACAAATCCAACGATGCTGTTAGCCGTGATTCGAACGATGCTTCGAGTCTCGAATCAGGCGATCACACCCTTTCTGAGGGGCTTCGCCTCGCGACTCCGCTCGCTCGCAAGCTCGCCAGGGAGAAGGGAATCGATATAGGCCAAGTCAGTGCATCCGGCCCGAGAAGCATCGTTGTCTCCCGCGATGTCGGGGATACTGGGGCAAAGCAGCCGGCTATCTCGCCAGCAGCCAAAAAATATGCGGAGGAGCAAGGTGTGGCCTGGGAGAGGATCGACCAGCGGGGGCGGATCATGCTGCCTGACGTGATTGCCGAACAACTGAAGCAAGCGGGAGGTCAGTGGACGCATCCGCCACGGGAAGCGGAGTCGGCAGCCGCAACCCGCCCGATGACAGGCGCACGCAAGGTGATCGCGGAGCGGATGACCCGAAGCTGGCAGCAGATCCCCCACGTTACACTCACCAGGGAAGTCGATGTAACTCCGCTGCTGGCCGCACATGCCATTCTTTCCGCAGATTTGGCGAGTACGGGGACCAAGCTGACCGTTACCCATTTTCTGGTCAAAATCGTTGCCATGGCTCTGCAAAAGCACCCCAGTCTGAACGCCTGGTGCCAAAATCAGGCGATCACTATCCACCCGGACGTCCATCTCGGCGTGGCTGTCTCTGTCGAAGACGGGCTGCTCGTTCCGGTCATTCCTCACGCGTGCAAACAAGATTTGGGCGAGATAGCGGAAGCCTTGCATAATCTGACGACGCGCGCCCGCGAGCAGCGCCTGACGGTCGATGAAATGCGCGGGGGCACGTTTACGATCAGCAATCTCGGCATGATGGGTGTCGACGGTTTTACGCCGATCATCAATCCGCCAGAAACCGGGATATTGGGGATCGGCAGGATCGTCGAAAAGCCCGTATGGATCGGTGATGACCTCGCTCGACGTTCCATGCTGACGCTGTCCCTCTCTTTTGACCATCGGGCACTCGACGGGGCGGAGGCAGCCGGGTTCCTCCAGACGGTGCATGACTACATCCAGCAGCCGCTGCGGCTGCTTGTAAAGGGGAGGCGGTAGGATGAAAAAAAGGCTGATCGTCATCGGTGGAGGGCCGGGAGGATATACGGCAGCTTTGCGCGCGGGCCAACTGGGGGCGGACGTCACCCTGATTGAAAAAGGACAGCTCGGCGGCACCTGCCTGAATGTCGGCTGCATCCCGACAAAAAGCCTGCTGGAGTCCTCCCACATATGGGCGAAAAGCAGTCAGTGGTTCCCGGAGAACAAAGCTGGTGAAGTTCCATGGCCGTCCATTCTGGAGCGGAAAGAAAAAGCGGTCATGCAGCTTCGAAAAGGCGTAGAAGGGTTGCTTCGGAAGGGGCAGATCAGGGTCGTAAAAGGGACAGCTTCGCTTGCCGGAGAGAAAAGGGTGGCTGTTGCGGGAGAAGAGCAGTTGTTGCTGGAGGCGGATGCCATTATCCTGGCGACAGGCAGCCGTCCGGTCATTCCGCCGATTGAAGGCATTGACCTGCCGGGAGTAGTCACAAGCGATGAGCTGCTCTCCGTTGCCGAGCTGCCCAAACGCCTTGCCATCATCGGAGGCGGGGTCATCGGCGTGGAATTTGCGACCGCTTTTTCCGAGCTGGGCGTGGATGTGCATGTCATCGAAGCGGCAGAGCGCATCCTGCCGAATATGGACCCGCAACTGTCCCGGCAGTTGAAAGAGCTGCTGGAAAGACAAGGCATTGCCTTTTGCCTTGGCCAAAAGGTCGTAAAAATCATCAAGAAGGAAACGGAAGGGCTGGAGCTGCAATTGTCGGAAGGCAAATCGGTACAGGCCGACCTGGTGCTGGCGGCGGTGGGCAGAGCAGCCGTTCTGGAACCGCTCGGGCTGGATAAGGCGGGGATTCGGGTAGTGAACGGCAAAATAAAGGCAGATGCGTATCAACAGACGAATCTGCCGGGCATCTACGCCATCGGGGATTGCGCAAGTCCGATCATGCTGGCGCATGTCGCGATGGCAGAAGGCAGGGTAGCGGCTGAACATGCCCTGGGCTTCCCCACACAGCCAGTCAACTTCGACCTTGTCCCTCACTGCGTCTACTCTCATCCGGAAGCGGCTATGGCAGGCCTAACGGCAGAAGAGGCGAGAAACAGGGGATTCGACGTTCAGGAAGGGGTCTTTCCGCTGATGGCAAGCGGCAGAGCCCTGGTTGGGGGAGAGACGGACGGGTTTTTAAAGGTGGTAGCGGACAGAAAGTACGGGCGGCTTCTCGGCATTCATCTGCTGGCTCCGCACGCGACCGAAATGATTGCGGAAGCGTCGCTCGGTCTGACGCTCGAGGCTACGCTCGACGAGCTGGTCAAAACGATCCATCCGCATCCTACGGTCGCGGAAGGCATCCAGGAAGCCGCGATGAGCATCATGGGGCAAGCAATTCACCTCCCCTAGTCCAGGATGCTGCGGCTTGCATGCCTGCCAAGAGGCACTGCCGTACACGCCAGGGAAAAGGCTGGTTTGCAGAAACCTAAACAGACAAAAAAAGGCTCCCTTGTCTCGCAGACAAAAGGGGCCTTACTGCGTTGACTGATGTTGTGCCGCAGAGCTTGAGCTCGATCTGTATCGCTGCCAGCGGGTGCGGGCCGGTTCCCACAAAACGGCGATGAAAGCGCCGAGGGACGTATTGGTGATCATATTCGCTACAGCAGGGACCGCAGCGATCGGGCTGATGTGCTCCATGGCAAGAAGCGCAGCCAGGGCCGTATTGCAAATCCCGAATTCATAGACGACGGACCGTCGATCCGCTTCCGGCATCCGGAAACCGGCGCCAAAGCAGTACCCGAGCACCATGGGAAGGGTTATTTGCAGAAATACGCAGAGAAACAGCCAGGGGAGCAGGACCAGATTCTCCTGAAGCATGGTCTGCGCGCCGGAAACGACAGCGAGATCAACAACGATGAGGGCGGCAGCAGAGAGCAGGGGAATGACTTTCTTGACAGGGGCCAGCCGCGACTCCCATTTCCACTGGATCGCCAGGCCCGCCAAAATCGGCAGGAGGACGACGTACACCATTTGCAAAAACAGCGGCAGAAAAGCTACGGGGACAACGCTGCCGACCGTCGCTTTCATGATCAGCGGGGTCAAAACGGGGCCCACCAGCGTATCCACAGCGGACATCATGATGCTCAAAGCGAGCGTTCCTCCTGCCATAAAGGTGTACAGATTGGCTGATGTCCCGCTGGGCACCGCCCCTGCGAGGATTGTCCCCGCCAAGAGATCAGGCTGATCCCGGAAGAACAGAAACGCGAGCCCGATGGAAATGCCCAGCGAGATCGTCCATTTGCCGGCTACGCCAAGCAAGGCGTTCTTTGGCTGCCGAATGACCCGTCTCAAGCTCTCCTGCGACAAGGTAAGTCCCATGTTAAACAAAATAAAAGCGAGCGCAGGGGCGGTCCAATTTTTCAAGAACAGAAAGTGGCCGGGAAAGTGGTAGGCGAGAAGCGCACAACAGACGATCCACAAGGGCAACAATTTGGTGACGGCGGCTTGGAAAAAGCGAAGCATAGGCGGTCCTCCCGGCTATGTAACTGTCCACCCGCCGCAGACGTTTACGGATTGGCCTGTTATATAGGCAGCGGCGTCGGATGCCAGGAATGAAACGGTTTTTGCTACATCATGCGCGGAGCTGATTCGCCCGAGCGGGATGTTACCGATGTAATTTTGCAGGGACCTTTCGCTGCTTTGGCCAAAGAGAGCGCTCATGTCGTCAGCCATTTTCGCCAACAGCTCTGTTTCCATGGCACCGGGACAAACGGCGTTTACGCGAATGCGTCTTGGGGCAAGGACAATCGATGCAGTTTTTGTCACGCTCAAAACCCCCGCTTTTGAAGCCGCGTAGGCTGCGGAGAGCGGGCGCGGGCTGTTTGCCGCAACCGAGGCGATATTGACGATGGAGCCGCCGTCATGCAGGAATGGAGCGGCGGCTTGTATCATGAAAAAGACAGCCTTCAGGTTGATATTCATCACCAGGTCCCAGTCGGAGCTTGTGACCTGATCCATCGGCTTGACGATATTGACGCCAGCGTTGTTGACCAAAACGTGGAAGGCCCCGTGCTCCTGAACGATCTGGGAGAGCAGGCCTTGTATCGCATCTGTTTCCGCCAGATCGATTTGTTTCCCATCTGCTGTATGACCTTTGGATCGGAGCGTTTCGACGGCGGCAAGCAGTTTATCCGGATTGCGGTCCAGCAAAACAACGCGGTGACCAGAAGCAGCGAGGTCCTCTGCAATCGCGTAGCCAAGTCCCTGAGCCGCACCGGTAATAACCGCCAGCTTTTTTTCTGAACACATGGGTATCGCCTCCTTCATGATCTTCCTCTCGTCAATACCCACAGTATTGCTTGCAGCCGACGAGCGAGTCTAGAGCCACTTCCACAATTGGCCTTTCGATTGCGGAGGAGAAAAATGGAAAAGCAAGCCGGGCAAGCGCGACAGCTCTCGTTACTGTATAATTTGGAAATGAACGACATATCAGGAAAGGATTAAAGAATGAAGAGAATCAGTTTGTTTATGTTGGCGATCCTGTGGCTTGTCTCGGGCTCCATCGCCTCCGCGGCCGCTCTCCCGGAGCGGAATGGAGTCGTGACCGACCCCGTCGGGTTGTTTTCATCCGATGAAGCCGAGCAGATCAAAGAGAGTACGAAGGACAAAAAGTACGAGCTGCTGCTCCTTACCGCCAGCGGGCTGGATGAGGCGGAAGGGGAGCGCTTGGCCAACGAGGCCTACGACGGCTGGAAGCTCGGAAAAAATCAACTGATGCTGGTCGTGACGGTGAATCCGAATCACGTGCATCTCGTATTCGAAAACAAGGAGCTGGCAAGTCAAGTCGCCCAAAGCGATGCGGGGGATGTAAAGGGGATTCTCGACCTGCAATTCGTACCGCTGGCGCGAGAGGGAAATGTCGCTGCAGGAGTGATTGCGGTCAGCGACTACGTCAATGAGATTTCCGAGTCGGCGTCTGCGGGGAATGCGGGAGTCACTGCGACGACCCCGGCATCGTCTCCGGCAAATGCGACGACGGCACCGTCAGCATCGCCCGCGGCCTCAGGCGCTTCAAAGGCACCCTCCGGCAATGCGGCAACATCGAAGCACGCTGCGACTCCGCCGCCATCATCCGCTCCATCCGGTTCGGCTCCTGCACAGGCCAAATCGGCGACATCGGCTCATTCCCAGAACTCCATCGTCTGGGTTCTGCTCTTTCTATGCATCGGAGCGGCTCTGTTTTTCACGATCAGACAGCTTGTCTATCGCTCCCGTCTAAAGAAAATGCTGGACCGGGCTGTAAAGAGCCATGCGGAAGCGACGCCTGCCGTCGACCAGATGATCGTCTCCGGGCTGTTCCGCGAGCTGGAGGTCGGCCTCATCGAGGGGGAAACGAAAAAGCAGGTTGCACAGCTTGAACAAGCCGCCCTTCAGCTGCACAAAGAGTCGCAGCAGCTGCAGGAGCAGCTGGCGGGACAAAAGGTTTCCTTTTTCTCCGGGGCCAAAACGGAACAAGCCATACAGGGCCTTCTGGATGCAGTGGAGGCGTATTGTAACAAAATTGAACAAAATCAAGCAAGATTGAAAGAAATTGAAAGGCTGTCCGTCGAGGTAAGGCGTCTCGTCGAAGAGGCTAAAGAAAGAGCAAAAGAGACGTCGGCAATCATCGAGGCGCTCGCCAGGGAAACGTCCTTCTCCTTGACCGTCATGAGGAAGCAGCTGGAACAGGCGGAAGCCATTTTGAACAAAGCGGACAGCATGGATGAATTTGATTACTTGCAAGCCGAAGGACCTGCCAAAGAGGTACATCAGATGTTTGACGGCTTGCGGGCTGCTGTCGATGAGATCAGAGCCCAGATCGAAAAGCACAAGGAGTTTCCTCCCCGGATCAAGCTGAGAGAGGAGGAGCTTCGCCAAGTGGTGGGACGTGAACAGCTGCTGCTTGTCGATGCCGACCCTTTTGCCATTTTGAAAGCGGCGGAAGCGGAAGTGCCGCGCCTCGGAGCGCTGATCGAAGCAGGTGACAGCAACGAAGCAAAGGCATGTATCGATGGCATGGAGAATGGTTTGCAACAGGCGAGCGACGTCGTAGCGGAAATGATTCGGCACCGAGATAGCGCAAGAGCGACAGTACGCAACACGGAACAGCTTCTGGCTGAACTGAGGGAATTCGATTCCGCGTACAATCAGGAGTTTGCGAGACTGCGCGAACGCTTTGCCGAAGTTCATCTCCGTGAGCAGGAAGAGCGTTACGGACAAATCATGGGGGACAAGGAAGAGCTTGAACGGCTTTTGATCGAAATAAAGTCGGCGCTTGACGAGCGCGTGCAAAAATACAGGCTGGCCCACGAACGGAGCGAGCTGTCAGAGCACCTGCTTTCACAGATAAAAAATGTCCGGGAGCAGAGCCTTGGCTATCGCATGGCTCTGGAGGAGCGGGTACAGACGGCAGGCGACCGTTTTCAGCAGTTCCAAAGCCGTTTCTATCAATCAGCGTCTGCTTTTGAGCAGCTTTATGTCAGAATTCCCGAGATTGCCAGGATGATCGCCGAGATAGACAAGGAGATCAACGGGCTGGAGAGCCTGATGAACGGTCAATTGCTCGACGTCTATCAGATCGAGGAGGCGCTGACTTCATTTGAAATGCTTGTCGATCAGCTTGCTCACCGGGTGGAGCTGGTCAAGCAGAAAAAGGAAGAGACGGTGCGCGCTTTCCGGAGGTTCGAGGACGCCTATTCGAGCAGACGCAATCGATACGGCAGAAGAATCCGCCTTTCCCGCTATTCCTCCCAGTACGATCGCTTAAAAGAACAGGTGGAGCTGGCGATCAGGGAGGGGGCCTTTGCCGAGGCCATGCAGGAAATCTCCCGAGGAGAAACGATCCTCAGCGAAATGGATCGGGAGTACCGGCGAGCTTTGGATGAGGAGCGCCGACGAAACAATTCTGGCGGATTTGGAGGCGGCTTCGGAGGAGGTTTTGGCGGCGGCTCGGGAGGAGGACGCTCTTCGGGAAGCTCGAGCTGGGGCGGAGGCGGCCATTCGTCAGGCAGCTCAAGCTGGGGAGGCGGGTCGTCGAACAGCGGGAGATCCTCCGGGTCGTCGCAATGGTAGACAATGTGGTCCGACTACTGCCATACAGCACCGCAAGGAGAAAAAACGGCTGGCTTCCGGCCGTTTTTTCTTTGGCCAACAAAGTTTCGCGAAGCCCATTTTCATAAAGGCAAAAGGGGGCGTCAGGCACTTGATGCCGACATTGCGCCAGTTCCCGGAAGACCTGTGGTATCCTATGGAGTATGAATCAAAATACATAGGGAAGAGAGGGAGCAGGCATGCATCGTTTTTACAGCCAAACACTGAAGCTGCTGGACACGGAGCTGGAACGGATCAGGAAAGCATTGGACCGATTGCCGGAGGAGCGGGTGTGGAAAAAAGTGCGCGGGAGCACCAACAGCGTCGGCAATCTCTGTTTGCATCTGGCCGGAAACGAATATCAAAACATCGTCAGCGGGATCGGCCAAAAGCCGTTCATCCGGGAAAGATCGGCAGAATTTCTCGCGGAAGGCGGCGTCAGTCCGGACGAGCTTTTGGCGCAGCTGACAGGCGTGCGCCAGCAGACGCGGGCGATACTGGAATCGCTCTCGCCAGAAGATATGGAAAGAGAAGTGACGATTGTCTATCCGCCGGACGCGGGAATCGCCTCGTACACCCGTCATTTGCTGGAAATCCTGTACCATACGACTGCCCATTATTCGTATCATACAGGTCAAATTGTCTACATGACCAAGCTTTTACAGGACGGCGATGAGCATTTATTGAGCTGGAAGCATTGATCTATGTCACTTTTTGTGTTACTTTGTCGAAATATAATGGTAATTTTACGACGATCAAAAGATCACGACATGGAGGGGCGTTACGTGAAGAAATCAGCAATGCTAGTTGCAAGCACTCTATTGACTCTATCCCTGGCTCTCGCTGGCTGTGGAAAGCAGGAAGGGGAAAGCGCAGCCGGAGGATCAAACGGGCAGCAGAAGGCGGAAGCCGCTACTGTCCAAATCGGGATGCTCAAGCTGACAAGCTCTGCACCGTTGTTTATCGGGATCGAGAAAGGCTTTTTCAAAGAGGAAAACATTGATGCGCAGGCAAAGTGGTTTGAAGCTGCTCAGCCGATCGCGGTAGCGACAGCTGCAGGAAGCGTGGATGTCGGGGCAACCGGGATTACAGCTAGCCTGTACAATATGGTTTCGGGCGGACAAAAATTGGTGATTGTGGCCGACAAGGGAAGGGAACAGCAGGGCTACTCCTCCTCTGCTTTGTTAGTGCCTGGCGATTCACCACTTAAAAGCATCGAAGAATTAAAGGGAAAGAAAATCGGCATTACACAGACCGGATCGACCTATCATTACATGGCCGGCAGAATGCTGGAAAAGCATGGCCTTGGCCTTGGCGACGTGGAGCTCGTTCCGCTCAACAGCATCAAAGGATTGATGGAAGCGCTCAAGAGCAAGCAGGTGGATGCTGTTCTTTTGAACGAGCCGAATATCTCGACCGTTGTAGACGAGGGCTACGGCAAAGTTATCGCGCAGGTAGGCGACGAGATCGAGTACCAAACTTCGGGCATCTTCTTCTCTCCGAAGCTGGCTGAGAACAAGGATGTGGCCGAACGCTTCCTGAAGGCATACGCAAAAGCGACCCGTTACTACTACGATGCCGTTCTCACAAAGAAAGACGGACAGATCGTCCCTGGCGAGCATTACGATGAAGTCGTCCAAATCATCGCCAAGTACACCGATCAAGAGCCGGACATGATCAAAAAAGGATTGCCTTACATTGACCGCGACGGCAAGCTGCTGGAGTCCGACATCAAGACCCAGGTAGAGTGGTATGCCAAGGAAAAGCTGATCGACAAAGCGATCGATACGAGCGAAATCGTGAATACGCAGCTATTGGAAGATGCTTTGCAAAAGTTAGGGAAGTGATCGCATGAGAATTGTCATCGAAGATGTCGGCAAGACGTTTCTTGATTCAAAAAAACGAGAAGTGACCGCGCTTACGAACATCAATTTTTCCATTGAAGAGCAGGAGTTCGTCGTGCTGGTCGGACCGAGCGGCTGCGGCAAGTCCACGCTGCTCAACATCGTCGGAGGCTTGATGTCGCCCAGCAGCGGGACGGTCTATTTTGAAGGAACCCAGGGGAAAAAGCCCAAACTAGGCATTGTCTTTCAGGAAATTGCCCTGTTTCCGTGGCGGACGGTCTATGAAAATGTCATCTACGGACTGGAAGAGAGCGGCGCCAGCAAACAGGAGCAGCAGGAAAAGGGCAAGCACTACATCGACATGGTCGGCTTGCAGGGCTTTGAAGGGGCGTACCCGAAACAGCTCTCAGGCGGGATGAGGCAGCGGGCCGGGATCGCCAGAGCGCTTGCGGTCGAGCCGGATCTGCTGTTGATGGACGAGCCTTTCTCCGCGCTGGATGCCCAGACGCGCACACTCATGCAGGAGGAGCTGCTGACGATCTGGGACCGGACCAGACTGAGCACGCTGTATGTAACGCACAACATTCAAGAGGCCGTTTACCTGGCTGACCGGGTGATTGTCCTGTCCAGACATCCGGGCCAGATCAAGGAGATTATCCGCATTGACCTTCCGAAAATAGGAAGGGACAAAGAAGAGTACCGCAGCCAGTTCGAGCAATACGCCGATCAAATCTGGCAGCTGATCAAACACGATGCCCAGGAAGCGCTGAAGGAGGGGTGAGCAAGATGAACGAGCAAAGACAAGTCATTACCAACCGCGTCGCCTTTCTGGAGCAAAAAATTCCGGGCTATGCCGCCGCACTGGGGATTGCCGGACTGGTGGCACTGTGGGAAATCGTCTGCCGGATGAACATCGTACCCCCGCTCTTTTTGCCTGCTCCCTCCGCTATTTTGACAGCGGCATGGGACATGCTCGTGAACGGCGAGCTGATCGAGAATCTGCTGGCCAGTATGTACCGGATCGGAGCGGGATACGCCATCGGAGCGATCTGTGGAATCGCGATTGGCCTGATCCTCGGGTTCTCCCGGTGGGCCGATGCCATTTTGACCCCTATCGTTTATTCGATTTATCCGATTCCGAAAATTGCCCTGCTGCCGCTGATCATCCTCTGGTTCGGGATTGGCGAGATGCCCAAGGTCGCAATCATCGCACTCGGGGTGTTCTTCCCGGTCGTGATCAATACGTATTCGGGCGTGAAAACGGTCGATCCCATTTTGATCAAGGCCGCTGTCACCTTTGGCTCCAACCATCTCAATGTCATCCGAAAAGTGATCCTGCCAGGGGCGCTCCCGATGATCTTTGCCGGTCTGAAGCTGGCGGCCGGAACCTCGCTGCTCCTGTTGGTGTCTGCGGAAATGATCGCGGCCCAGCAGGGGATTGGTTCCATGGTGCTGCACTACGGAAACCTGATGATAACGACCAAGCTGATGGTGGGCGTGCTGTTCCTGTCCCTGCTCGGTCTGATTTTCAACCGCACGCTGCAGTGGCTGGAGCGAAAGCTGATTCCGTGGAAGTAATGTGAGGGATGCGGCTTTGGCGAAGGGGCCGGACTCAAAGCAAAAGCGTAAGTCAGGCTGTCAGGAAAGTGAGTCCCCGCCTCCATGCTGCTTGAGAGGAAAACAAAAGCTGACGTTTGCAAGCTAGTTTGCATACGTCAGCTTTTTCCTTTTCCGCTGCAAATGGTTGTACCTGTATAGCAGAAGCTGGACTGGCTGTAGCGGTGTTGTCCAGGTAAGTTGGCTTCGGCGTTATGCTTATAAAGAAAAGTGGCTCCCTTTTATGAAGCGGCCCCATTTATAAAGGGCGGGATACAAACCGCACGGCGCGGCTGATCAAGCCCGGCAGCACCGAAACATGGCCTTCTCCCTCATACTCCTTGTACTCGGTGCGAATCCCGCAGTCTGCCAAGGCGGAAAGACGCTCTGCAAGCTCCTTTGCATTCTCGTTCATGCGGCTCTGGTGGCCCTTCTCCAGCTCTCCTACCGCGATCATGATGCCGATGTCGCCGACTGCCTGCTGCTTTGCAAGGGAAGAGAACTGCTTCTCGGCTTCCAGCAGAAAGGCCTTGTTCCAATGGATGGACGGACTGCCGGCGATATAAGTCTGGAAGGCGTGCGGACGGGTGAACAGGACTTGCAGGACAAAAAGACCGCCAAGAGAGTGCCCAAAGATGGCCTGTCTGCTTTTATCGACAGGGCAGCAGCTTTCAATCCTCGGCTTGAGCTCCTCCTCGATGAAAGTCAGAAAGGCTTCGGCGCCGCCGTGCTCCGGCCACGCGGTCCCATCAGGCCGAGGAGGGAGCTCGGCAAGGGGGCTTGGCATCGTAAAATCATAAAAGCGGGCGGGCGGAAACGGCGCTTCCTCTGGATAGCCGATCCCGACAATAACCGCCGGAAAAACGCCCGTCTTCTCGGAGCGGCGGGACTGAATGCGTACGGCCTCCGCCATCGTGGCGAACAAGGCGTTGGCGTCGAGCAAATAGATCACCGGATACCCCGAGGGTGGCGGAGCCTCGCTTGGCCTGTAAATGAGAATGCGATACTCCCGGCTGCTGACGCTGGAGCGCATGGCGTACTGTTCGGTTTGGGGAAGAAAGACCCCGCCTCCGCCTTCCCACACGTTCACTTCTTCAAGCTCCTTTTGCTGGCTCTCCACTGTATCTACTTCCTCTCGCAGTATTTTTTTCGGACTCAACGGCTTTTTTTTCTGGAAAGCAAAAAGATGAAATAGGGAACACCGATGATCGCAATGACGATTCCGACCGGCAATTCGGCCGGGGCAAAGAGGAGCTTGCCAATCGTGTCAGAGACCAGCACCAGCGCCGCTCCGACCAGTCCGCAAACAGGAATCATGTGCCGGTGGAAATGGCCGACCAGGCGCTTCGCGATGTGGGGAGCCATCAGTCCGATAAAACCGATGCCACCCGACACCGAAACACAGGCGCTCACGATGCCGATGCTGCACAGGATGAGCATTGCCTTTTCTTTTTCCGACGAAACACCGATGCCGATGACGATGTCTTCGTCCAATTTGAACACATCGAGGATGGCCGACTTGCTGACAATGACGGGAATCAGACAGACCAGCCACGGGAGGATGGAGGCGATATATTTCCAGTTGGCGTTGTAAATGCTGCCCGAATTCCAGACGACTGCCATCTCAAAATCGCTCGCGTTCATCTTCAAGGTCAGAAAAAGGGTGAGCGCACCGAGCCCGGAACCGATCGCAATCCCGGTCAAAAGCAGGCGCTGCGGCTCCAGCCGCCCGTCTTTCCAGGCAAAAAGGTAGATCAGGAGGGCCGCCAGAAGACCGCCAGCCAACCCGAAAAGCGGCATGGTCAAAATCGCCGTCCACCCGGTTCCCTTTACCTGTCCCTGATAAAAAAACAGAAAGATCACCATGGCCGCGCTTGCCCCCGCATTGATTCCCAAAATGCCGGGATCTGCCAGGCCGTTTCGCGTAATTCCCTGAATGACCGCTCCGGCAATGCCAAGCCCGATTCCGACCAGCACGGCGATGACGATGCGCGGCAGACGAAACTCAAGGATGACCAAATCATGTTCCGGCTGCGGGTCGATACGCAAAAGCGTCCGAACAATATCCATCACAGTCATATCGAAAGAGCCGTTCGTCAGGCTGATATAAGCAGCGGCCAGAATCACGCCGATCCCGGCGGCCAATACGGCAGCGTAACGGCCTTTGGAAGCATTATGCACGCTTTTCGCCCCCTCTTGTCCGGATCAGATAGAGAAAGAAAGGGACGCCAAGCAAGGAAGTGACCACGCCAATCGGCATCTCGTACGGATAGTTGACAAACCGGCTGAGCACATCGCATAGCGCCAGAAAGATGCCGCCAAGCACCCCGGAGCACGGGATGATCCATCTGTAGTCGGCACCGGCCAAAAAGCGGGCGATATGGGGAACGATGAGTCCCACAAAGCCGATTTTTCCTGCCAGCGCTACGGATATGCCGGTCAGGATGACCACGCTTCCGGTAGCCATAAACTTGATAGCGGTCGTTTTTTGCCCGAGGTTGACGGCGATCTCCTCTCCGAGAGACAGGACCGAGATGGACTTGGAGAGCCAGATCGCTGCCAGTATGCCGACCACCGCAAACGGGACTGCCAGCTTGACCAGCGTCGGGTCCAACTGGTGAAGCCGGGCGTTGTACCAGAAGCTGATGCTTTGCGACACCTGAAAGTAGGTCGCCACAGCGGTAGCCACGCTGCTCAAAAACGTGCCGATAATCGTCCCCAGAATCGCCATGCGCACCGGGGAGAGCCCCCCCGGCAGCAGGGTGGACAGTGTGTAAACAAGAAAGATGCTGAGGGCCGATCCTATAAAGGAAAAGAGAATCATCTCCATCGAGGACGAGTTGGGCATAAACACCATGCAGATCGTGATGGCAAAAGCCGAACCGTCGGTCACCCCCATAATGGAAGGCGACGCCAGATAATTTCGTGTAATCCCCTGCATGATCGCCCCTGAAATAGCCAGGAAGGCCCCGATCAACAGGGCCCCGATCGCTCTCGGAAATCTGGAGTGCATGATAATCTGGTGATTGACATTGCCCGGATCAAAATGGAACAGCGCATCGCGAATCGTATCCACATCAATCTCCTTGGCCCCATAAAGGACTGACAGCAGGATCGCAAGGACGATGAGAACCGGCGAGCTCCCCAGGATCAGGGCAGATGCAAGCTTGTTTGAACGCATCGTATTCTGCTCACTTTGTCTGCTGGATGCCACTGTCTTTTACCGCCTTGAGGAAGGCCACTTTGCTGTAGGCTGTGCCGCCCTGGGCAACCGGGTCTACGATATTCACGAAGAGATTGCCGTTTTTAACGGCGTTGATGCTCTTCCAGATCGGGTTGTTTTGCAACTCCTCGAAAACCCGGGGGGTGTCTTTGTTTTCGCTCTCGGCAAATTGGACGAACAGATAATCCGGATTCATCTCGGACAGCTTTTCAAGGGAAATGAGATGCTGCGCCTTCGCCTGCTTGACCTCCGCAGGAGCTTCCGCACCGAGGTCGGCGTAAAGGGACGGGTTGAAGAATACGGATTCCGGATAAATAAACGTGCTGCCTGCCCGGACGCGAATGGCCAAAACCTTTTTGTCTTTAAAGATCGGCCCGATTTTTTCCTTGAGCTCCTGCACTTGTTCCTTGTAGGTTTGCAGCACCTGCTTGGCCTTGTCTTGCTTTCCGGCAAGCTCTGCCAAGAGGTTCAGATTGGCTTCCCAGTCTGTCGATATATGGGAGACCGGAATGGTAGTAGCGACTTTGTTCAATTTCTCGATGGTTTCTGCCGGGAATTTGGTGCTGGCCAGAATCACATCCGGCTTCAGCTTCAAGATCGCCTCGATATCCGGCTGTGTTTTCTCCCCGATCCCTACGGTTCCTTCGGTAATCTCGGCGAACACCGGAGCGAACTTGCCTCCGGTCGTCATCGCCCCAACCGGCTTCACGCCAAGCACGAGAGCATCCTCCATTGACTCGACCGATCCGGTGATCACAATCCGGTCGGCGACAGCCGGAACCGTGTAGTCTTTCCCGAGATATTGGATTGTCCTTGATTCGGCGGTAGCGTTTGCCGGATTGGCAGCAGGCTTGCCGCCAGCTTCCTGGGCCACGGCAGGGCTTGTCGATGAACCGTTTGCCGTTGTCGCCGCCTTGTCGGCTCCGCATGCCGCAAGCGCCGCTGCCATCAGGGAAACGAACAGTACCGCACAATATTTTTTGAGCATCGTTGCTTTTCTCCTCTCCAGGAAATGCGTTTGATAATCATTCTCAACAATGAGTATAAACCAGCTCCCGCGAACGGAACATGGACTATATCCGGAAATCATTTGGACGATCTCCATGCAGCCGCATCAAAAGGTCGTCCACCATTCGGTCGCAGGCATAGGCGGAGTATTCTCGCCACGGGTCGGAGGAGATGAGATGCACCCGGTTCTTGCGGACGGCCTTCAAATCCCGCCAAACTGCGGACGATTGCAAATGGTGCCATTCCCCAAGCGATTCCGGCTCCTGGCAAACGTTGACCAAAATATGATCGGGGTCCAGATCGGCCAATTGCTCCACGGAAATGGCTTGCCGGTGTTCGTCAGGACGCGGGCCGGGAATGACGTTCAGCATCAAATCGCGGCGGAGGACATCCATCATCCCGCGAGCCGGAGATACGTAGAAGCTTTTTTTGTAGATACTCATGGCGAGCACTTTGTCATCCTTCAGTTCCCGATGTAGCCGCTCCCTGGCGGACTTTGTCTTTTGGTCGTAGCTGCGCAGCCAGCAGTCGGCTTCATGCTCCGCCCCCAACAACTGGGCCGTCAGCTTCAGTTGATCCCGCCAGTGCATCCCCGCTCCGGGTATGTAGAGGATCTGCGCGATTTGCTCCAGCTCTTCCCGCTCCCTGGTGTGCAGGCTGTCCTTGTCGCACACGATGATATCCGGCTTGGCATGGGCGAGCATTTCCACATTGGATTCCCAGTCCCGGTTGAACCGATAGGCGCTCAGGTGCAGCGGAATATCCGCCCGATACCGCCGATGGTAGTAATGCGTCCATTTCGGGTGGAGGGGTGCGGCGTAGGGCGTGATCTGCAGCGCGAGCAAATGTCCGAGAATGGACGGAGTATAGGCAACGATTTTCCGGCGGCGGTTTTTTATGTAAATGCTGGGGGAAACTCCTACCACTTTCTTGAACTTTCGGCTAAAGTAGAACTCGTCGCTATAGCCTACCTGGTGGGCAAGATCGCGAAGGCGAATATCGGATTGCAGCATGAGCCGTTTGGCGTTGTTGATCCTCACCTCTGTCAGGTAGTCGATGCAGCTTTTTCCGTACGTCTTTTTAAACAGGTCGACAAAGTACTTCGGACTGATGTCGGCCATGCGGGCCAACTGTTCAATCGTCAGATTCTGCTGGTAGTGAGCTTCGATATACGTCTTGATGCTGTCCAGCGTTGTTCGCGGGTCCCGCTCGGGGAGAAGCCGGATCTTTTTCAGCAGCACATACATCAGCTCCAAAAACGCCGATTGCCCGCGAAAATGTTCCAACGGTTGGTCGCTGCGAAAACAAGCGGTAACCAGATCGCACAGCAGCAAAGCCTTGGGCTCGGGGTAAACCGGCACCTCGCCCGCCAAGGGGAAGACACTAGCGGTCTTTGTGTCTTCCAAAACCGCGAATCTGACCGCATATAGCTCGACTTCCTTTTCAGACTCGGCAAACACCCCGATGGTTTGACCGGGATAAGCGAAATGAATCGCATCCGGACGCAATCGGTAATCGTGAAAATCGATCATCAAACGCCCCTCTCCGGCTTTGGAGACGAAGAGAATATGGGACTCGATGAGCTGTTGTTCCATCTTGCCGACGCGAATCAGTTCGGCGCTCTGCAGCTTCAGCCACAGGTCGTTTAAAATGTTTTGGACAGATTGTGTATGGTCAGGGGTATATTCCAAGCTGGAAACCTCCAAATTTCAATAATGATAATCATTATCACTACCTTACGTTAGCATAGACGCACTTTTATGGTCAATTGCCAGTAGACAGTTTTGGCAAACGAAAAAAATTTTTCGGATACGGTCACAAAGTGCGATCGTTGATTGTTATAGAAGGGCAAAAGGGGGTGAAAAGCTCTTGGATAAAGAGCAAATCGAGCGGCTTGTCGTGGAGATCAAGGCCTCCGGTTCGCTTGAAGGGTTCGGAATGGTCATTGAGCAATTGCAGCAGCCTATTTTCACTTATTGCTATCACATGCTCGGGCATCGGCAGGAGGCGGAGGACGCGGTTCAGGAGGTTTTCATAAAAGCCTATGAAAACCTGGAAAAGTACACGGAAGTGGTTTCCTTTTCCGCATGGGTCTACAAGATTGCCTATCATCACTGTCTCAACCTGATCAAGCGAAAGCGGCTTTACCGCCTGGTTCCCTTTTTGAACAATCGGGTGCCGGCGGATGACCGAGAGGAAGGAGCAGCCCGGGTGGAACAGGGCCAGTTGAGCGCTCCCCTCCATCGGGCGTTATCGACTCTATCCCCGGAGGAACGAAATTTGATCCTTTTACGGGTAATCGAAGAAAAAGGCTATGAGGAGTTATCTGTTCTTTTCCAAGAAAAGCCGGCAACCTTGAGAAAACGATACGAACGGGCAATGAAAAAGTGCAAAAACCAACTACTTTCGCAGAAAGGTGGGGAAATGAGTGAAGCGTTCAGACTCATTCGATGAAGTCAAACAGCTGATAACGGATACACCAGTTCCCCAGATTGATATTAAGGATCAGGTGCTGGATCGTTTGCGCGAGCGGCAAAATAAAAAGGAGGAGTTTCGAGTGAAAAAAAGAATGGGATTGATCATTGCGGCGTGTGTGGTATTCAGTGTGACAACAGCGTATGGGGCGGTAAAAGTGTATGAATTGAAAAATGAAAAAGGCGAAGTCGTATCGCAGATCACCCACACGACAGCAGAACCGGGAGAGGGTCAGCATAAAACCTACAGCCAATTGTTCAATGAAGTCCGTGAATCTGTCAAACCGGGCAATGCTGCTGCGGTCTATATCGTCCCGGACAATCCGAATAAGATCGTGAGCTTCTTCCAGATCCCGATTACCTCGACTGACCGGGCAGTAATACAGAAGGAGGCGGGAGACAAGTTTACTTTCCCGGCCGAATTGGCAGGCGGTTTCACGTTTAAAGATGGTTCGGTTCAACACGAAGTCATTCGTGACTACAACAAGGAAGACTTTTATAAAGAGGCAGAGGAAACAAAGAAGGATGTCATCGTAAAAGAACTGAAGGTGGAACCGACATTCCAGCTGATAGCAGGTACCTATTCCAATAGCAAAGGTGACGTTACGGTAAGAATCGAGAACTTTGAAAAAGTCAAGTATTCTGCCGCGGAAGCAGGCCCGGACGATACTGTGGAAAATGTAAAAGTAGGCGGCCAGGAGGCCCTTTACCAACTGACTAATCTCAAGGGAGAAAACGGAAGTGTAGTAAGGGTTGACAAGTCCATTCAATTTTACAAGGAAGATAAAAAATTGATGGTCTTTGTATCGACTTCTTCCCCGGACATTGCTAAGGAAGACTTGCTCGCCATCGCGGAAAAGCTCGTGAAATAATCTCTCCTGACCCAAAATTTTTACAAAACCAGTTCGCGATCGTGGACATCATCAAATGGCCAAACAGCGATCTGGAACAATACTGCATGGTCTATCAAAAAACATAGAAAAAAGGGGCTTTCCCTCATGTCTGAAAAGACGAGGGGAGCTCCTGTTTGCGTATCGCATAAAAAAACTGCCTCACAGGTTCGTTGAGGTAGTGGAGGGTATTGCTATAGCCAGTGATAAATTACCGATGAATGGCCTGCATCAATAGGGCGGATGCTTCTTCTGTTGCAATCCCTTTGACGAGTTCTACTTCGCTGATGAATAATTGCTGTGCCTGATCGAGCATAAGCTTGTCTCCTGTGCCGAGCACCTTTGTTCTCGAGATCCAGGTCAGATCGCGGATGACTTCGGCCTCCTCGTAAATATCCCCGCGTTTGATCTTCTCCATATTGATGCGGTGTCTCTGGGCAGCGGTGACGCTCAAGTCAGGCTCTCCCTCGTTCAGGGCGACAAAAGCAGCTTCCAGTGTATGCTCTTCTACAATCGGGCGAATGTTCAGATCGTCCATCTTGTGCAGCGGGACCATGATTTGCAGTTCTCGAAGCAACATGTCCAAAACAAAGTATGGCTGTTTTTCGCCGAGAAATTCTTTCTCAACAATGGCTTCGATCACTCCGGCTCCGTGGATCGGATAAAAAATCTTGTCGCCAATGTGAAACATAACCCCACCCCCGATCTTGTAATACATCTAGTATAACACAAATTTGATATTCGGTAAAAATAAATAATCTTACCACATGAAAATATTTTATGTCAATAATGACTTTGGGTGCTTTCCGAGCCGTTTCTATGAATTTGCCTGTGAATGCGGTAAGATGGGAGAAAATCATGCAGGAAGGGGTGACGGGTATGCTTTCATGGACAGGAGAAAGGATTATCCCCAAGCTGCTAAAGCCGACAAATGGCATGCTGCTGGAGCACATCGCCCGCTATTATTTCGCCACTCCGTACATCCGCGGAAGGGTGTTGGATTTGGCATGCGGCACTGGATATGGCTGTCATATGGTGGCCAAGGACCGAAAGCGCGAAGTCACCGAGATTGTCGGGGTGGATATTGATCCGGAAACGGTCGAGTATGCCAATCGGGAGTACAATCACCAAAAGGTTGTCTATCAGCAGGGCGATGCGCTTGACCCGCACCTGCCGGAAAAGCTCGGGATGTTTGATACGATCCTCAGTTTCGAAACGATTGAGCATGTAGCGGATGACGTTCGGTTCATGGACCAGCTTTATCGTCTGCTGAAGCCGGGCGGGACGCTTGTTTTGTCCAGTCCGTTCGGACGGGGGAGAGGCATGCCGACCAGCGAGCCTTTTCATGTCCATCAGCTGACGCCGGAAGAGTTCCAGGAGCTGTTTGTCCGTTTCTCAGATGTAGACATCTACTATCAGCGGGGTGTTACCTTTGAGAAGCCGAGAAACGGCGTTCGTTATTTTATCGGAGTGGCGGTTTGCACGAAGTGAGGATGTTGGGTTGAGCTTGTCGACAGAGCAGGTTCAAAAGAAGGCTGTAAGACAAGGAAGGATACAGACAACTGGAGGTTTTGCGAACAATGGCAGACAAAGCGAATCAACCGCTGCCAACCAGCCTGGCGGGGCAGCAGCGAAAAAACATATATCCGGGACTTGAGGTCGAGATCGTTCTCAAACAGGATCAACGCACCGGAAAGACGACGCGGGGGATCGTCAAAGATCTTCTGACCAATTCTCCGGCTCACCCGCACGGGATAAAGGTTCGCTTGCAGGATGGGCAGGTCGGCAGAGTGAAGACGATCGTGTCCTCTGAAAAACAATGACAAACGGACGCGGAGGGGCGTTCGTTTTAAAGAGAGGCCGGACGCTTCTCTTTTTTTTTGCCTGGAAGTGACAGAGAGTGTGCCATACAGAGAGCAGACTCATAGGAAAAAAGGGCCGGATCGGTTATAGTACAAGAGAGTGCATCCGTTTTCCCGGCCTTCGACAGAGGCAGAAATAAAAGCAAAAGACAAAAGAGTGACAGGAGGACAAGCCTGATGCTTTTCATCGACAATCAAAACATAACCGACCCCAGGATCAATCTGGCCATCGAAGAATACGCATTGAAATATCTCCCTGCCGATCACGACTACCTGCTTTTCTACATAAATGAACCGTCTATTATCATCGGCAAGAACCAGAATACGGCCGAAGAGATCAATGCCGACTATGTAGCCAAGAACGGCATTCACGTCGTCCGCCGCCTGTCCGGTGGAGGGGCTGTCTACCACGATCTGGGCAATCTCAATTTCAGCTTTATCACCAATGACGACGGGAACTCCTTTCACAACTACCGCAAGTTCACGGAGCCGGTCGTAAAAGCGCTGAACGAGCTGGGCGTCGAAGCTGAACTGACGGGACGCAACGACATTCAGGTAGGGGAGCGGAAAATTTCCGGCAACGCCCAGTTTTCCACCAAAGGGCGCATGTTTACGCACGGGACCCTGCTGTTTGACTCCCAGATGGAAAATGTAGCCTCAGCCTTGAATGTGAACCCGGAAAAGTTCAAATCCAAAGGGGTAAAATCGGTTCGCAGCCGCGTGGCCAACATTTCCGAGTTTTTGCGTGAGCCGATGAGCATCGAACAATTTCGGCAGCACATTCTCAACTCGATTTTTGCCGGATCACAAGTGCAGCAGTATGTACTGACTGAAGCAGACTGGAAACGCATCGACCAGATCTCGGCGGAGCGCTACCGGAACTGGGACTGGAACTACGGCAAGTCGCCGGCTTTCAACGTCAAGCGGGTGAAGCGGCTTGGCTCAGGGACCTTCGATGTCCGTCTGTACGTGGAAAAGGGATTGATCAAATCTGCCTCCGTCTATGGAGACTTCTTTGGCTTGGGCGAAACTTCGGAGTTTACGGACAAGCTGGTGGGTGTAAGGTATGACCGGGAAGCACTGGAGCAGGTGCTGGATACGTTGGATCTCGCGTATTATTTCGGGCCGGTCACCAAAAAGGAATGGCTGGAGATGGTGCTGTAGCGAGGAGGGGCGGCAATAGCCCGAGTCCTGCCGCATGGGTGCTGTATCATACTCGAAGCAAGTGAACGTCTTAAAAAAGCGGAAGGCTCTTTCCCGGCGAAACGTGTGTCGAGGAAAGAGCCTTTTTTGCTTATTGGGCACTTGGAGTTGGTCCCATGCCTTCGGACCGTGTGCCTCAGTTTCTTCCGGCCGGTCTCTCGCAGCAGTCGGTCATACCTGCATCAGCAGAGCATCCAGACGTTCTTTTTGCCGCAGGTGGTGGCGGTAGTGCATCTCTACGATGGCGAACCACTCCGTCGCATTCAAGTGGCCAAAGGCTGGATGGGGAGCCGTAAAGACGGGAGAAATGTCAGCCAAAACCGGCTCCAGCTCGCGCATCTTGCTAAAAACCTGGCGCAATCCTTCTGCAAGCTGCTCCTTGCTCTCCGGCTGCGGAGGCGTATATTCCGGGGAGGCCGGGACACGAATGCGCACAGGAGGGAGGCTGCCTTGGGCAAATACCGCTTGCCCTGCTTCCGTTTTTTCTCCTGGCGTATCTCCGCCTGACAAGGACTCGCTGCCAGCTTCGCCGTTTGCGGCTTCAATCTGCTCGCTCTGCGCTTTGAAGGTATCCACGTGGCGAAGCTGCATGAACAGGGCGGCGCGGATCAAATGCATATACATTTGTCCGAGCGACCATTCGTCTTCACTTGGTTTGCGGGTGAGCTGCTCCATATCATAGCGGTCCAGTTCCCTCACGTACAGCTCCGTGATTTCCTCCATTTTTTTCAACGTCTCTTTCGTATTCATAAGCATATCAGACAGCTCCTCTCGTTTTCTCGATCTACTCTCCTTACTATACGAGAGCGCTCCTGACAGCAGTATGTCAGTAGTGTTTCAGCATGTTTTCGATTTCTTTACGCACGTGCAGCCGAAACGATTCCGGCTCGACGACCACCGCCTTGCTTCCCCAACCGAGCACCCATGGCAGCACTTCCTCGGGCTGCCGGACCCGGAGCGTGACGAGCAGGCCGTCCGGATGGTCCTGAATAGCGTCTATATAATAGAAACGCGATTCCCTTGCCTTGTCGGAAACGTCATGCGCAATGCGGACAGTGATTGTCATAGTTCGGTCATCTGCCGGGGTATAGTCCTGCAGATTGAAATCGGGAGGCCGCACCGCTTTTTCATCCAACAGGGTAAGATCACGCATTCGCTTTACGAGAAAACGGCGGATGTCCGCCCGCAGCTCGCAGTACCCGAGCAGTCCCCATGAGCCGTTTACGAATACCAAGCCATAAGGAGCGACGGTACGGAGGTTTTGGCGATTTCCATCTGCTTCAGGTAGCTTTTTCGTATAGAGAAACCGCACTTTCCTTTCCTCTTGTATTGCTTGACGGAGCAATTGCAGCATCGTCCGGGAATCGGCATCTGCTGCCGATTGGGCGGTGAGCAGTTTCATGCCGGATCGCGTCTTCTCCACTTCCCGCTGTACAGCTTGGGGCAGGATCGCTTCGATTTTTTTGCGCGAGGCTTTCGCTTTGGCGAGATAGAGCGGATCGAGCTGCTGTTCGACGAAGTCGAGTCCGAGCAGCAGGGTTACCGCTTCGTCCGCCGAAAAATGAAGCGGCGGCAAAAAGTAGCCCTCCATCAAGGAATATCCCTGCCCGGGAGCGCCGACAATCGGAACGCCAGCCTCTGACAGCGCCTGGACATCGCGGTAGATGGTTCTTACGCTTGTTTCGAAAATGGCTGCCAGATCTTCGGCACGCAATGTTCCTTTACGCTGCAATTCGAGTACGATGGCGAGCAGGCGGTCCGTCTTGTTCATCGTGTTCAGCTTCCCTCCGCAGGTGATTTTCCTTCACTGTAATCGGTTGGTCGGCGTCTGGCAACTGGGGCTCTTTTTCTTTCCAATGGGTACAGCCCGAAAGGCCGCTGATCGGGCTTTGGTGGAGGAGATGAAAAAGCAGAAAAACGCTCAAGGTTCGGTGGGACACTGCTTGGAAGATTCACTGTCCGGCTCCACTCCAAAAGCGGAACCGCGTCCAAAAGCAGCGACTCAGGGAGCTTCTCAGAGTTGGACGCTAAAAGCGTGTTCCGCACTCTTCGCTCTGCCTGGGAGGTGTCCCAAAGACCTTCGCGTTTTTCTGCTTTTTCATCTCTACAGCTTTGGGGTTCGTTCAGACATTTTTTCCGGGTAAATCAAAGAGGGAAGGATAAAGGACAGAGGAATAAGAAATGAAATCCGAGTCTGAATCAGAATTGCAACCTTATTCTTATTATGCAAGCGTCCACCTTCTTCGCCATCAGATCATATCTCAACCATCGGATAAGCCGTCATCCTTGAACACTTCAGACTCCCTTCTCATCCTGAGTTTCCTACAAAATCCGTTACCTCCCTTAAGACTCCCCCAGCAAAAACCCGAAGCAAACCCCCTGCTCGTCAAAGAAGCATGTTCCCAGACGAACGCCTGTGGAGCCCTGCCCAGCTTCGCAAGCAATCGCGGGGAAACAAAGCGCAACCTATGAATAAGCTTCGAAGCTGCGCGTCGTTTTGCGCTTTCCCGCGATTGCTTGCGAAGCGGACAGTCTCAGCTTCCTCGCAGGGCGGAGCCGAAGTGAGTCTGGGAACATGCTTCTTTCCCTGCAGTCCCGTTGCTTATACAGATTTTCACGACAGCAACGGCTATCCTCATAAAGCAGGTACACACCAGGATAAAGCCAGGATAAAGCCCATTCCGAATGATAAAGCTTCGCATCGTCTATTATTTGTGCGAAAATACGAATGTTTACTTGCCCGAAGACAAGATCATATGTATAATGAGGACAATGAATATACCTGAACATCGCTCTAGCAGGTGATATCATGAGCCTACTGGACTCGAATGAGAGTAAAAAAAAGCTGAGCCATATCTACAACGAGATCTCCAAGGAATTATTCGGATTTGGCACAACGCTCTTGCGAGTGGAGATTGACAAGCAGATCATTACCTTTCAAGCCAAGCATCGCAGGTCGCCTCGTTCAGCAGCGTTGGAAGGTGAAGCCCCAACGCTCAAGCTGGAAGTCGATTTCCGGATGTCGCTTTTGTACAAAAAGAGACTCCGCGAGCGGCTGGAGGAAGAGATGGGTCTGCGCATTGAGGCAGTCTTGCGGGATTATGATGCACCGACGTTGTGGGCGATCACCAATGTGATTTTGTTGGAGTCGCCATAATCGAATACGTGAAACCGCCAGTGAACGGATTATCCCTTTTGATCTATCTTAAGAGATGACCGGAGCGTGGCTGAAACGGGCGTCACTGTTCTTTGTTTACAAAGAAAAGTGCTCTTGTTAGAAAGCAAGTTTTCTACCAAGGGTACTTTTCTTTTTCTATTTGGCAAAAAAATACAAATGGCAAGGCGGTGAGACTGCAGCGCAAGATAAACAAGCGAAATGAAGCAAAACAAAACGTAGAAAAACGCAGCCGAGCGAACCCAAACACAACTGAAGATTAGCAAACAGGACAATGATAAGCATTATTTTGTTTCTTTTTACTAAAAAACAATTAAAAAAAACGAACGTATTTTGATGTTATTATATTAATGTTCGATTTTAGTGAATAACGCAATGGGTGGAGGAATATAGCGATGAAGAAAACGAAACTGTTTGGTGGCTTTCTGACCATTTCCCTGTTGTCCGCGGCTTTGGCCGGATGCGGCGGAGGAAACGGACAAGCGGAAAACGGAGCAGCAGGCGGTTCAAACAAAGGCGAACCGAAAAAGCTGGTTATCTCTACGTGGGGCTTCTCCGAGGACTTTTTCCGCAAAGAAGTGTACGAGCCGTTTGAAAAAGAACACAACGTAAAAATCGTCGTGGAAATCGGAAACAATGCGGAACGACTCAATAAAATCCGCCAGGGCAGCTCGCAAGTAGACGTCATCTACCTCTCCGACTACTATGCTCAGCAGGGCATCGATGCCGGTCTGTTTGAAAAAATCGACCGCAGCAAGATCCCGAACATTGACCAAATCTACGACATCGCCAAAGCGCCGCTGGGCGAGGACTACGGCCCAGCCTATACCATCGGCCAATTTGGCATTGCCTATAATCCGACCGTCATCAAGACCGAGGTGAAATTCTGGAAAGACCTGTGGAATCCGGAGATGGCCGGCAAACTGACACTGCCGAACATCACGTCGACCACCGGTCCAATGCTGCTGGACGCTGCTTCAATTGTAGCGGGCAGCGAAGCATTCGATGAAGACAAGGCGTTTGCCAAGGTAAAAGAAGTGAATCCGGGCGTCGTAAAATACTACGACAAAACTTCCGAATATGTGAACATGTTTAGCCAAGGCGAAATCGCAATCGGTCCGATCATGGAAATGTACTTCAAGGACATCCAGGCTGCCGTACCGGAAGCAAAATTCGTATCCCCTGAGGAAGGCGGCTACGCGGTCATGAACACCGTGAACGTCGTCAAGGGAAGCAAGAACAAAGAGCTGGCCGAAGCGTTCATCAACTGGCAGTTGAGCGAGGA
This sequence comes from Brevibacillus borstelensis, assembly GCF_036700025.1. Classification (NCBI taxonomy): domain Bacteria; kingdom Bacillati; phylum Bacillota; class Bacilli; order Caryophanales; family Paenibacillaceae; genus Brevibacillus; species Brevibacillus borstelensis. Next base: position 462,374 of record NZ_CP144922.1, read on the forward strand.
AGTCCAGGAAAAATCGGCGAAAGCCAAAGTCGATTCTCCTGTAAATACGAACGTACAGCTTTCCGACGAGGAAGCAAAAGGCGTCACCTACGGTGCAGAGGTCATCGGCAAGCTGCGCAAGCTGGACATGAAGGCCGTAAACGAGCAATCCAAAGCATGGATTGACCGCTGGAACCGGGAAATCGCCCAATAGATCGCTAAGACGAAAACAAGGGTATATCACACACATATGCCCTTGTTTTTCTGTCAAAAGGACAAGTAAACGCTGGCAATTGTACATGCCAAAGGAGGACCCTGCCGTGAAAGAAAAAGTCATCCTCGATGTCGATACCGGAATTGACGATGCCCTGGGCATCATGCTGGCAGTCAAAAGCAAACGCTTCGATATTCTCGGGATCACGACGGTGAACGGAAATGTGTCGCTGGCAAAAGCGACGGAGAACACCTTGAAGGTACTGGAGTTTTTGGGCGTGGAGAAGGAAATTCCGGTGATCCGTGGAGCAGACCGTCCTGTACTCAGACCGACCTTTTTTGAACACCGGGTCCATGGAGAGGACGGGCTTGGCGGAGCGCTGCAGGACGTTTCCGTGAAGACACAAGCAGCAGTCGGCTTTGCCCCTGACTTCCTGATCGAGAACGTGCTGCGCCATGACGGAGAAATCACCTTGATCATGACGGCGCCGCTGACCAATCTCGCATTGGCGGTGCGGAAATGTCCGGAGATCGTCCGCCATGTAAAAGAAGTGATTGTGATGGGCGGCGTGGTCAAGGATTTCGGAAACGTTACCCCGACGGCGGAGTACAACATCTACGTCGACCCCGAAGCGGCCAAGATCGTCTTTCACGCCGGATTCCAAAGGCTCACACTCGTCGGTCTGGACGTGACGCGCAAAGCGTTGTTGACGGAGGAGCATATCCGCCAGCTTGGAGACACTCCTGTCGGCCAATACGTGAAGACAAGCACGGCTGATTACATGCAGCGCTACTTTGAGAGGAATGGCGTACGTGCATGTGCCCTGCACGACCCGCTCGCAGTCGGGGTCGCGCTGCAAAAAGACCTGGTAGGGACCCGGAAGCTTTTTGTGGACGTGGAGACCCGGAGCGAGCTGTGCGACGGCCAGACAGTATGCGATTTCCAAAACCGCTTGTCCAAAGCGCCGAACATGGACGTTTGCCTTGAGGTAGATTCCAAAGCGTTTCTCGACCTATTTATCCGCACGCTGCAGTCGTAGCGAAATCAGGAACAGGAGTACATGTGATGAAAAAACTGGGTTTGTATTTGTTGCTGCTGCCTGGACTGCTGTTTTTAACGCTGTTTATGGTCATTCCCATTGCAATGACGATACTGTCTACGTTTTTCCAGGAAGGAAGCTTTACGCTTGAGGGCTATCTGCACTTTCTCGCCGACCCGTACTTCCTGAAGATCTTGTGGACAACCTTGCAGGTAAGCGTGGTAACGACGATTGCATGCATTCTGCTGGGCTTCCCGGCAGCCTACTATATCTCCAAGCTCGGACCGCGGAAAAAGGGAGTTCTGCTCGCGCTGGCGATCTTCCCGCTGCTGACCAGCTCTGTCGTCCGTTCGTTCAGTTGGATGATCATCCTTGGGAAAAAGGGGCTGTTGAACAGCTCGCTGCTTTCGCTGGGGCTGATCGAAAAGCCGCTGGAAATCCTCTATACGCCGAGCGCCATGATGATCGGCCTGATTCACCTGTTTCTCCCGCTGATCATCATCACACTGGTAGGGGTCATGGAAAATATCGATCCAGACCTGCTGAAAGCGGCAGAAAGCCTGGGTGCATCCAAGTTTACGGCGTTTCGCCAGGTGATCGTTCCTTTGAGTGTGCCGGGCTTGATCATCGGCAGCATTCTGGTCTTTGTGGGCAGCCTGACCGCCTACACGACACCGGCGCTTCTCGGAGGGAAGCAGCGGGTGATCTCGACGTTCCTTTATCAAAACGCGATTACCTTGAATGACTGGCATATGGCCTCCGTGATCGCCACGATCATGATTGCAATCACCTTTATCGTGATCGGGCTGATGAACAAACTGGCTACGAAACTAAATCCGAAGGGGTAAGAGGCATGCGGGAGAAAAATCGAGGGCTCGCCCTGTTTACGTTTTTAATCTTTCTCTTTTTGCTCGGGCCGTTGCTGATTATTTCGGTTACCTCATTCGAGCCCGGCACGGTGTTGAAATTTCCGCCTCAGGGCTTCTCGCTGAGATGGTATGAAAACATTTTTGAGGTAGAAATGTTCATGGAGACATTCAAAACCTCCATGATTGTGTCGCTGGCGGGAAATTTGCTGGCTCTGGCTTTGGGCATCCCGGCCGCTTATGCGCTGAGCCGCTTTCAGTTCAAGGGGAAGTCGCTTCTAAACGGCGTCTTCATCTCTCCCGTTCTGATTCCGGGAATCGTCATGGGATTTGCCATGCTCAAATACGTCATCATCACGTACCAACTGCCGATTTACGCGGGCCTTTTGGTCGGGCACACCGTATTGATGCTCCCGTTTATCATCCGGGTCATCGCATCCAGCCTGTCCAACTTTGATTTTGCCATCGAAGAGGCCTCGCTCAGTCTGGGGGCCGGACGGCTGGAAACCTTCTTCAAAGTCGTACTCCCCAACATTCGGTCGGGGATTATCGCGGCGGTCCTGATCGCTTTTCTCGAATCGTTCAACAATGTCGACATTTCCGTGTTCATGACGGGGCCAGGGGTCAGCACACTGCCGATCCAGATGCTGACGTACGTGGAGAACTACTTCGATCCGACGATCGCCGCCATCTCGGTATTGCTGATGATCATTACGGCTATCTTCATGTTCATCATTGAACGTCTCATGGGTTTGTCCTACTTTACCAAACGATAATGGAGGCATCAATTCATGGCATTGCTCACGCTGGAAAACGTATCGGTCGCCTATGAAAATCAGAACATCCTGGACAATTTCAGTTTGAATATCGAAAAGGGCCAGCTCATTTCACTCCTTGGTCCGAGCGGCTGCGGGAAAACGACGACACTGCGGCTGATCGCCGGGTTCCTGGAGGCCAAAGCGGGACGATTCCTGTTCGACGGCAAGGATTATACCCGTGTGCCGGTAAACAAGCGCAACTTCGGCTTTGTCTTCCAGAGCTACGCGCTGTTTCCGCACCTGTCCGTGTTTGACAATGTCGCGTTTGGACTTCGGCTGCGAAAGGTCAATCAAGCCGAAATCGACCAGCGCGTCCGCCACATTCTCGATGTTGTCAGCCTGAACGGTTTTGAAAAGCGCTTCCCCAAGGAGCTTTCCGGGGGGCAAAGGCAGCGTGTGGCGATTGCCCGCGCACTGGTCATACAGCCCGATCTGCTCCTGTTTGACGAGCCGCTGAGCAATCTGGACGCCAATCTGCGGGTAAACATGCGGGTGGAAATCCGCCGCATCCAGCAGGAGCTGGGCATTACGACGGTTTATGTGTCCCATGACCAGGAGGAGTGCTTCTCCATCTCCGACCAGGTGGCGATCATGAACAAGGGGATTATCGAACAGCTTGACGATCCGGCGACTATTTTCAAGTATCCGCGGACGGAGTTCGTCGCCCGGTTCATCGGCTTCAACAACTTCATCGACTTTGGCGAAAGAACGGAGCAGGACGGGGAGATCCATTTGACTGCAGGCAGCCATACGTTCCGGGCTGCCAAAAATCTGGGTACAGCCAACCATTCCGGGAAAAAAGGGGCGATCCGTCCGGACGACCTGGTGGTCAGCGCGGAAGAACCGGCCGATTCGGTACGAAATGTGTTGAAGGGCAAGGTGAAAGTAAGCACGTTTTTGGGCAGAAGCTATCAGTATGTCGTGGAGACCGACCTGGGCGATTTTACGGTCAATCAGGAAATGGATTCCCCTTATAAAGCAGGCCAGCCGGTCTATCTGATGTTTCCCAAAGAAAAGCTGGTTTTGGTCGACTAATCGTCAGCAGACAGGAGGGGTATCCATGCAGGTTGATCTGCTCATCTTGCAGGCAAACGTATACAACAGTTATTTCAAACGGTTCACGAAAGGCAATGTCGCCGTTCTGGACGGACGGTTTCTCTATATCGGGCAGCGCGGCGCGGAAAGCTTTGAAGCCAGGGAAGTGATCGACGCAAAAGGGCGCTACATGATTCCCGGCTTGGTCGATATCCATCTGCATATTGAGAGCACGATGGTGACGCCGGAGACCTTTTCGTTTGGGCTGATTCAAAACGGAGTGACGACGATCGTTCCCGAGCCGCATGAGATGGCCAATGTGTTTGGCATCTCTGGCATCCGGGAGATGATCCGGGCAAGTCAGAACTGTATCGTCGATATGTTTTACGCGATCCCCAGCTCGGTGCCGGCGACATCGATGGAGACGACCGGAGGGGCTGTGGAGATCGAGGACATCGACGAGCTGCTTCGTTCCGAGCGGATTATTTGCCTCGGCGAAATCATGAACTACGTCGACGTGATCACCGATCCGGATTGCAAGACCAATCGCATTCTGGAGCATATCCGCAGCCATTACCCGGATCTCGTCATCGAAGGCCACTGTCCGAAGCTGCTCGATCTCGACCTGCACCGCGTCATTTTCGCCGGTGTGGATTCCGATCACACCCACCAGACATTGGAGGGGATGGAGGCCAGAATGGCAGCGGGCATGTTCATCGAGATTCAGGAAAAGTCGATGACGGAGGAAGTAATGAGCTACCTCGTCACAAACGACGTATCCGAGCTGTTTTGCTTCGTCACGGACGATGTGATGACTGATTCGCTCTACCATCGCGGACATCTTAACCACATCGTCAAAAAGGCGATCCAGATGGGGATGGAGCCGGAGAAGGCGATCTATGCCGCCACGTATACCCCGGCGAGAAGGATGAAGCTGCTCGACCGCGGAGCCATTGCGCCAAACAAGGTAGCCGATTTCATGCTGCTGTCCGATCTGCGCGAGCTGGCGATTGATGAGGTCTACAAGAATGGGAAAAAGGTATACGACAAAAATGAAGCATATCGCCAACAGGTAGTGCCCAATCAGTTCCCGGCCCATTTTTATCAAAGTGTGCAGCTTTCGCCACTCACCGAGGAAGACTTCAAGGTGCGCATGGATGCGGATGCGGCCGATGGACGATACACCGCCCGGGTCATGCTGGTAAAAGACGGCTCCACCTTCACCGAGGAGCATCACGCCCCGGTCGACATCCGCGGGGGAGAGCTCTGCTGGCAGGAGAGCGGCTACGGTCTGATCGCCGTATTCGAGCGCTACGGCAGGAACGGCAACCGGGGCTACGGCCTGATCGGCGGCGACACCATCAAGCGGGGAGCTGTGGCCACTACCTACTCCCACGACAATCACAATTTGCTCGTAGTTGGGCACAATCCGCAAGACATGGTGATGGCAGCCAATCAAGTCATCCGCAACCAGGGCGGCTTCTGTGTGGTCGACAACGGAGAGGTGCTGGCCAATCTGCATTTGCCTGTAGGCGGGATTTTGACCGAGGAACCGCTGGAGAAGACGGCCAAAGAAGTGGAGGAGCTGCGCAAAGCGATGCTGTCGCTCGGCTATCGACACTACAACCCGATCATGTCCATCAGCACGCATTCCTTGCCGGTCAGTCCGGCCCTCAAGCTTACGGACCTCGGATTGATCGATGTAAACCAGGGCAAGGTTGTTCCGCTGCTGGTCCAGTAAGATTGTCAATACGGAACGAGAACGAATATAAACGGTATAACAAAAAACGGCCGCTGTATAGAAGACAGGGCCGTTTTTTCATGACCAGCTTTCCTTCTTTATATAAAACAACTGGCCAGCTCGTTCCAGTTCCTTGATTTGGACAAAAAAAGAACCGGCAGCGCTCAGATTGCGCCCGGTTCCGACAGGAAGGTGTATACTGCTGCTCGATCTCAGTTTATCGATTTCTTCACATTCATTCTGCTTTGCAACTGGACAATATACTTGTCCAGGCGCTGGCTCAGCTCTATTACTTCCCTATGTGAAAATCCCTTTTCGCAAGCCAGTTCGACCAATTGCCTTCGCAGCATTTCTGTGACCTCTATTAACTCTTTATCTTCTTCCAGGAACCCCTTCTCTTTTGGCTCGATCACCCTGAATATATACTTATCTGAATGGGGTTCAAATGTACTGCTTGTGTACGCTCTCTTGCTTGCAGCTACAGCTATACCAATACCCCCTTTTTTTGTAAGAACAATTATTTTAAATATAATCTGTTATGCGAAAAATGAGGGACTGACAAAAATTGTATAAAAGAAAAAAGCATCCGATTTGGATGCTTTTATTTTCCTACCCCATGATCGTATTGGATTACTGTTGGAGGTTTTTTTATGGTGACTTCTCCAGATACTCCATTGATGCCGATCCCTAACCCCAATACCAAACATACCGACAAAATAAAGCTCTTCATACCTTCCTGCTCCTTTCGTCTACAAGGGTTTGAAATGTTTTCTTTTGCTTGTCCGATGCGTGCTGAAGATGTGTCCAAAACAACCCAATGCATCGTTTGAAATAGTCGAAGTCTTTGGATGCATCGGACAAAACAAGGCAACGTAAGGTTTCGTCCAGGCCTGTGGAGTAATCGCCTTTTTTAAACAAGTATACCACTAATTGGTACAGAAAGTGAAGATGGAGAATTTTATCAACAGCATCTTGGTACTCTTCAAAACGTTTTATGTCTTCTGAAAACCGCTCCAACACAGATTCAACGGGAAAGCCGAACTCATTCGCAGATTTCATGATCGTTACCAGACCAGGAAGCACCTCACTTGGATGTTCAGACAGGAAATCCAAATAATCGGGCAGCACTTCTATACTTCCTGTACTCATGGACAAGGTGTACGAATTAGCCAATGCCCATAATCGCAGTTTTTCAACCTCTGCTTCAGCTTCTTCATCAAGAAGCTCGAACCAGCTCAAATCGGCATAGCCGTTCGTATAATGCTTCGATTCCTCGTACCTTCCCATATTTTTTAATGCTACCGCTTTTAACAGAAAACCTTGTCCATAGTAAACAATCAAAGGGCGTTCCGTTTTTGGCAATTCGCTGGGCCTGTTGTTTTTTCGTCGGCGAAGCTCGTCCTCATAGACGATCATTGCCAGCTCCCTTAGTTCGTCAGCGTACTTCTCAACATCTTTCCACCTTCGTAGGGTGTAACATACATTTGCTAAATGCAGGAGAGCATCCAACTGGTAATCTTCAGCTAACCGCTTGCGATAAGGCTCAAAACGAATGACAGCTTTAAAATCTTCCTCAGAGTTCGTTCCTTCCACCGCTCGGAACAGTCGATATTGGCTGATGACAAACTGATTTGAGTAGCTGTCCTTCTCGTTATCGATGACGAACTCGTAAAAAGGAACGGATTCTCTCCGTTTTCCACTCTCAAATAGCTGCTCTGCTACGGTAAATAGAATCGAAATGTTCTTAGGGTTATCCAGCAGCCGGGAAACGGCAGCATCGATACAATCTTGTCTGCCGATCTCCGCACAACGAACCAGATACGGAATCAAGCGCGGCCGTGAAATTTTCCCTTCGCCCAAACATTCTTCTGGATACAATTCGTACAACCATCCAGGAGGGTAACCAAAAGCCTCAGCCATCTTGTCGAGATGGCATATCGTTAAAGCACGCGGCGGATTGCCGTTTAAAATTTCGCTCAAACTTCCAGGGTTAATACCGGTCAATTCACTGAATTTACTTAGTGTATAGCCATTTTCCTTTAAGTTTTTTTCGATTTCTGACCGCAACGACCGTTTCAATGTCTCTTGCAGCCTCATGAGAAAATACCCCCTACTCCCCAATGGACAGATACTAGGTCCCCTCGCTCCGGTATGGAAAATCTCAATTTTCTAATATCCTTTATATTAACACACTACCCATAAAAAGGTAAAAATTTAAGCTGCAAAAAAAGTGTTAGGCAGCAAGCGATACTTTGGTATATATTGGTGAAGCAAGCCTTTTTACTTACATGGAAAAAATTTCAATAGGGTAAAAGCTCTGGAATTATTGAAGGGCTTGCCATCAGGCGATAAGTCTACGTACTCATAAATTGGGTCTATTTTTTAACAGGAGTAAGACGATCGTTTCGCTGAGGGGAAAGTCATGTTTTCGCTCTACCTTCCAATAGGAGTAAGTAAACGGGTAAACCATCAGTGGGAAAGAAGAGGTGGAAGCAAAAGATAGGAGTGCAGCTATACGGAACCAACTACAGAAAGAGAGAGTGAAACCGCTGTGAAGATAGCCAAAGCCATAAAGGTGGCCATTGTTTTTTTCCTGTTGTTTTCTGTTCTGACCATAGGCAGCCTGTATATGCTGGCCGAATCGATTCAAAAACAGGATCGGGCAGTCGAAATGCAAATGGAAGCAAAGCAGCTCGGTGACGAATTGCTCGACTCCAGCGAATACTTGACCAATGAACTCAGGAACTACGTCCAATCCCGCGATAAAGAAAATTATGATAACTACTGGCGGGAGGTTAACGAGGCCAAGACTCGGGAAAGAGTCCTCGAACGAATGACGGAAATGCACGTTCCGGAATACCTGGTGGACAAGGTAGAACAAGCCAAGCAAAGCTCCGATGTTTTGGTCGGGCTTGAAAAAAGGATATTCCAGCTGACAGAAGCCGGAGAGTATGAGCTGGCACTCAAGGTTTCGTTCGGTGAAGAATACAAACAAAAGAAGCAAATGGTCATCGAGAAGCTGGAGGAATTCCAGCAGGAGCTGGATGCATGGGCCACGGATCTGGCGGACAGCATGACCAATCAAATGTATTTGTTCATGTGGGTAACGATTGCCCTGGTGGTCATTATGGCCCTCAACTCGATAGGAACGATTCTCTATTTGTATCGGAAGGTAAAACCTCTATCGGTCGTAACGGAGACAGCCGATCTCATCGCATCCGGCAACCTTCGCGTACCGGATTTGTCTATTAGCGGAAAAGACGAGGTTGCTCAACTGAGCCAGTCCGTAGGGAAGATGGCGAAAAGCCTGCGGGAAGTCATCAGCGTTGTCAGTGACTCCAGCGATAAAATCGCTTCCTCCTCCAATGACTTGCTGATGAGCTCGGAGCAAACCGCTCAAGTGGCCAACCAGGTAGCGAGCGCCATGCAGGAGATGGCGACCGGTGCCGAGCGTCAAGCGATCGGGGCGCAGACGAGCAGCCAATCGATCTCCGAAATGGCGGAGGGGATCAGACGGATTGCCGAGTCGTCCAACTTCGTATCGGTCTCGTCCCAAGAAGCTTCGGAGCAGGCCGTCGAAGGCAGCAGCTCCGTCGAGAACGTAGTCAACCAGATGAAGCTGATCGATTCGAGTGTGGCTCAGACGGCAGAAATCGTCAAAGAACTGGGTGAGCAGTCCAAGGAAGTCGGGCAAATCGTCGAGGTGATCACGGCGATCTCGACGCAGACCAATCTGTTGGCGCTGAACGCAGCGATTGAGGCGGCCCGCGCAGGCGAGCATGGAAAAGGATTTGCGGTTGTAGCCGATGAGGTACGCAAGCTGGCCGAGGACTCCAAGCAGTCGGCGGAACAGATCGCCATGCTGATCAGCAACATTCAGGCCAGCACGGAACAAGCCGTCCAGCAGATGCAAAAGGTAGCCCGGGTCGTAGAAGACGGTACACTTGTCGCCAATGTCGCGGGAGAGTCCTTTGAGCGCATCCAACGCTCCATTCAAAAGGTGTACGAAGAAATCCACGAGGTATCCAGCTCTGCGGAGCAGCTTTCCGCCAGCTCGGAGCAAGTGGACGAGGCCGTAAAAGAAGTGCTGAATCTGGCAGTCGAAGCGTCGTCTCAAGCCCAAAGCGTAGCCAGCTCCTCTCAGGAGCAATTGGCGACAAATGAGGAGATTGCCGCTTCCACGGCGTCCTTGCATCAGTTGGCCGATGAGCTGAAAAGGACAATGCAAAAATTTGCTTTATAGGAAATAAATGTATGATAAAAAAGGTGCCCCCAAGCGGTGCACCTTTTTTATCAGCCGGGAGCTGGCGTGCACTTCTTTTCTTTACTATTCCTTACAGATGTCTCTATAATAACAGTCAGTACGTTTTAAAAATCTGTACTACAAGGATGTTAGACAACCATGCAACAAACGAATACGTTTCAGGAAAAACTCCGTCAGCTTTTCGTAGTGCTGCTGCCGATTCTGGTTACGCAGCTGGCTTTGTTCAGCATGACGTTTTTTGATACGGTCATGTCCGGAAAGGCAAGCCCGGTTGACCTCGCGGGGGTTGCGATCGGCTCCAGCCTGTGGACGCCTGTACAGGCCGGTCTGACAGGAATTTTGCTGGCCGTCACGCCGATGGTGGCGCAGATGGCGGGAGCGATGCGAAAGGATCAAGTGCCGTTTACCGTCATGCAGGCGCTGTATTTGTCTGTTGTCATCGCGATTGGGGTCGTCATACTCGGCGCGCTGCTGCTCGGTCCCATACTGGACGGGATGAGTCTGGAGACGGAAGTTCGCCATATTGCCTACTACTATCTTGTGGCAATCTCGTTTGGCATTATTCCTTTGTTTGTCTATACCGTTCTCAGATGCTATATAGATGCACTGGGCATGACCAGAGTGACCATGGTCATTACACTGATGTCGCTGCCGATCAACGTCGCGCTCAACTACGTCATGATTTTCGGTTACTTCGGTTTTCCGCGGCTGGGCGGTATCGGTGCCGGATTGGCCTCGGCCATTACTTACTGGATCATCGTCTTGATCAGTCTGTACGTGGTGCACCGGGTAGAACCGTTTGTGGAATACGGCATGTTCAGCAAGTTTTACCGCGTCTCGATGGCTGCCTGGAAGGAGCTTCTCAAGCTCGGCGTTCCGATCGGGTTTTCTATCTTCTTCGAGGTCAGCATTTTCGCCGCCGTTACGCTTTTGATGAGCGAATACAGCACGATCACCATTGCCGCCCACCAGGCAGCGATGAACTTTGCCTCCTTCATTTATATGGTGCCGCTCAGCATCTCCATGGCACTGACGATTGTGGTCGGTTTTGAAGTGGGGGCAGAGCGGTTTCGGGATGCGCGTCAGTACAGCTACATGGGCATCACTACAGCCGTGGGAATGGCCTCGCTGTTCGCTGTAGGCCTCTATTTCTTCAGTGAACAAGTGGCAGGGTTCTACACCAATGACCCGAGCGTTCTGGAGCTGGCCCAGCATTTCCTGATGTATTCCATCCTCTTCTTGCTGTCCGATGCGGTAGCCGCACCGATTCAGGGAGTGCTCAGGGGGTACAAGGATGTGACGGTGACGTTTATCGTGGCCCTTGTATCGTATTGGGTAATTGGTCTGCCGCTCGGGTTTGCGCTGGCCCAGCTGACGTCGCTGGGAGCCTTCGGATACTGGATCGGACTCATTACAGGCCTGGCGGCGGGAGCGATCTTCCTGTTTGGCCGTCTCCTGTCATTGCAGAAGCAGAAAATCAGAGGAACCTAGCGAGCTTCATACCGATTTTCGCTTCGGCGGGATGCCTTCTACAAGGCGTTCCGCTTTTTGTATGAAGAAACCGGGGCGCGTTTACAATAGGGAAGGAAGATGTCCCGAAATTTTTCTCCAATTTTTACGAAAAAACGTTTATACTTTCTACAAGGCTTTTCATGTTAGAAAACCTTACATTGACATAGAGAGGAGGAGAATGATGATGGCTTATGATTTTTTGGTGAAACTGGGCATCGCCATGTTTTTAGGCCTGCTGATCGGTGTGGACAGACAGCTCAAGCACAAGCCTCTGGGGGTAAAAACCAGCATGGTTATCTCGGTAGCCAGTTGTCTGATCACGATTGTGTCGATCGAATCCGTTCACCGATTCTCCTTGCCCGGACACACCAATATGGACCCGATGCGCTTGGCTGCACAAATCGTCAGCGGGGTCGGTTTCTTGGGCGCGGGGGTGATTCTGCGGAGAAGCAACGATGTGATCTCCGGCCTCACGACAGCGTCCATGGTATGGGCAGCCTCTGCCCTTGGGATCGCAGTTGGCTCGGGCTTTTACTTTGAAGCCGTTTCGGCCACGATCCTGATCATTTTGGCGATTAATCTGTTTCCGCTCATCTTGAAATGGGTAGGCCCGAGCACGTTGCGGCAAAGGGATCTGGCCGTCAAGATCATCGTTGAGGGGGAAGGAGACCTCGATACGATTTTCAAACAAATCAAGCGTATGAACATGAGTGTGAAGCGGGTAAAGGTCAAGGATGTGGAGCAGGGCCACCAAAAGCTCGAAATGGTGATTTCTGCCGAGGATGATACGTACACGACAGATATTTACCGCTCCCTGAAAGAAGTCGACCATATTGTGTCGGTAGAAGTGGAAAGCAGGGAGTAAAGTGGAAAGCACGAAGTTAAAGTGGAAAGCACGAAGTAGAGAAAAAAGTGGACTTTTAAAAAACGGCGCGGCTCCCCAAACGAGATGGAGCGAGCAGAACATTTTTAAGCACCCTATGCGGTGCTTTTTTTTTCTGGAAGTTCCGACCTTCTCTTGTTTTGTCTCAAACACTTTCTATACACTAATAGAAATAACAGGATAAAAACTCAGAAGAGAAGGTGAATTCTCTTTGTTGCACCAAGCTGAAGAAGTCTTGCAAAACTATTTTGGATACACTGCCTTTCGCGAAGGACAAAAAACGATTGTCGCGAGTCTTCTTTCCGGCCACGACACTTTGGGCATCATGCCGACCGGGGGCGGAAAGTCGATCTGTTATCAGGTGCCGGCCCTTTTGTTTGACGGAGTCACGATTGTCATTTCCCCGTTGATTTCTTTGATGAAGGACCAGGTGGACGCGCTGGTCAGCATGGGGATCGCGGCTGCGGAGATCAACAGCACGCTGGATTCCTCTGAGGTGCGGGACAGGATGAGAAAAGCCCGGGAAGGGACGTACAGGCTGCTGTACGTAGCCCCGGAGCGTTTGGAAACGGAGAGCTTTTTATCCCTTGCAAGCGAGCTGCCGATCTCCATGGTAGCGGTCGATGAGGCGCATTGCGTCTCCCAATGGGGGCATGATTTTCGCCCGAGCTATCTCGCGATTTCCCGCTTCATCCAAGCGCTGCCCGTCCGGCCTGTAGTCGCTGCCCTGACGGCTACGGCTACGCCCGAGGTCACCGAGGACATCAAAAGACTGCTCACGCTGCAGGATGAGCGCGTCTACATCAGCGGGTTTGGCCGGGACAACCTCCACCTTTCCGTGCGAAAGGGGGAAGACAGGCGCCGGTTTATCCTCGATTACCTGGAGGCAAACCGGCAGCAATCCGGGATCGTCTACGCATCTACGCGCAAAGACGTCGATGCGCTGTACGAGTTCCTCGATGGGCGGGGTTTTTCCGTCACCAGGTACCACGCCGGTCTGTCCGAGGCGGAAAGGGCCCGCAATCAGGATGCGTTTCTCTTCGACGACGCCAAGGTCATGATCGCCACCAACGCATTTGGCATGGGCATCGACAAGTCCAATGTCCGGTACGTCATTCACTACAGCATGCCGAAAAACCTGGAGGCCTACTACCAGGAGGCGGGCCGCGCCGGACGGGACGGAGAGCCGAGCGAATGCATCCTGCTCTTTCATTCGCAGGATATCCAGACGCAGATGTTCTTCATCGAGCAGAATCCGCTCGGGGAAGAGAGAAAAGAGCACGAATACAAAAAGCTGTACGCCATGATCGATTACTGCCGGACGCCGCGCTGCCTGCAGCAGTACATCGTAAGGTACTTCGGCGACCACTCGGCGCCGGAGTGCGGCAAATGCGGCAACTGCACCAATGACGCTGAGCTGGCCGACGTCACGCTGGAGGCCCAGAAGGTCTTTTCCTGCGTCAAGCGGATGCGCGAGCGTTTCGGGGCTTCACTCGTCGCCCAGGTACTGAAGGGCTCCCGCAACAAAAAGGTGCTGCAATTCGGCTTTGAAAAGCTGCCGACCTACGGCCTGATGAGCGATTACACGGAAAAGCAGATCGTCGACCTGATCGAGCTGTTTATCGCCGAGGGCTACCTGCGCGTGACGGAAAGCAAGTACCCGACCCTCGCCCTGGGCGACAGGGCACTGCCTGTGCTCAGAGGGGAAGAGCAGGTGTGGCAAAAGGTGCTCATCCGTCCGGTCAAGCGTGAGGAGGACGACGAGCTGTTCGAGCGCCTGCGACAGCTTCGCAAAGAAATCTCGCAGAAGGAAGGCGTGCCGCCGTATGTCATTTTCCACGACAGCACCTTAAAGGAGCTGAGCCAGCTTTGTCCGACTGATAGAGAGACGATGCTGACCGTGAAAGGGGTTGGGGCGGCCAAGTTTGAGAAGTACGGCCAGGCTTTTTTGGATTGTCTGCAGGATTATGCGCAAGCAAAGGCGGGAGTAGGTTCGCAATAATTTATTCGCAACAGGCGGGATTGACGGCTATAAGGATATTTTGACTATGAAACTTCAGTAAGAAACAGTGTTAAACATCGTTTCATACTGATCTTTCAATTACAGGATAAAAAACTGCCGTGCAAACGGTAGTTTTTTGTTTTTTAGCGCAGTGAGCCGGAGCAAACCGTGCCGCCTCCAGGCATTCCGGCTTTTCCAAAACCCCGGGTGTCCAGTACTAATCGCAGAGCGAGTTAAGCCATATTTGACAGAGCAAGAGCACGCAAACTTTGTAAAGAACAGGGAAGCCGGTACCACTATAAATTAAAGGATGGAGGGACAGATCAAGCGATAAGGGGAAATATGCCGATAGGGCCGGAGCCAAGCGACCGAGCAAAAAAAGAACGCAGAATAATCTCTGCGTTCTTCCATGCCAAGCAAGAAGGCGTCCCTACGGAACCGTGTTGATCCACCCTTTTTTCCCTTCAAACGACACCTGGTACCAGCCATCCGCTTCCGTGAGAATCGTGACCGACCCGTTCGCGGGAATCTGGCCGACCTGCTCATACTGTTCGCCAGGACCTGCGTACATCTTGATCGCATTTCCGGCATTTGCGATATCGGGCGGGGCTTCTTCGGCGGCCGGAGAGCCGTCTGATGTTTTGCCGGGCGTCGGCGTTCTGTCTCCCCGGCCCTGATTTTGCGGGTCGTGCCGGGAATCTTGAGGTGTATCTTGCCGCGACTCATCCTGAGCATCGTCTCCGGTTTCCCCCGATGCATTGTCCTCGCCTTCCGCCGTCTCCGACAGGTAATCATCCTTCTTGCCTTCGTACACGAGGCCCTTTTCTTCCAGCTTGAAAAAGGCAATCTGGCCTTCCCCTTCGCCTGTCGGGTTGTCAACGATGATCAGCTCCGGGTTTTCTGCGGCAAAGCCTTCTCCTTCGATTTCAAAGACTTTGGCAAGTCGCGAGCTGAACAAGTCTGGGGCGAACCCTGTGTAAAGGTAGGTGCGCTCCTTCCCTTGGGCCTCCAAAAAGATAAGCGGGGCTTCCTTTTCGCCAAGCGCTTCGGACAGGCTCAGCTTGGATGGCGCAACGCCCGAGCCAACCGATTTCTCCAGATACAGCACATTCCCATCCGGCATTTTGGCCGCGAGGTAAAGCTGCGGATCATCGTCTTCAGTGAGTCCGACTGCGTAAACCTGCGAACCCCAGAGGCTTTCTCCAGACATGACGAACCGATAGGCCTTGTCCGGGTATTTTTCCCTCAAGAGCCGTACGGGCTCATTGTCCACCCAGCGGCTTTCCGCCTCAGCGATCAGAGTGGAGGTGTCTTCGAGCGCATTCAGCTCCCGATACAGCTCGATCGCTTTCTCGTATTGACGAGCGTCGACATAGCGCTCCGCCTGACGAAGCTTGCTGCTGATGTAACGGTCGATCTGGTCGAGGGCTTCGGAGCGGGAAGGAAGCACGTCCCGGATCTCTCGATATGCCTTGGCCAGCGCAATGAAGGCAGGCAAATCGTCCTGACGGATGGCCGAGCGTATTTCCTCCTTTGCGTACCGTTCCAGAAGTGCGACCAGCCAATCTGCCTGGATGCTTGCCTGCTTGTAGGCACGCAAGCTGTTCGCCGCGCTTGCCGTCACTTCGGGAAAGCTGCCGGCAGCGGTCAAATGAGCAAACTTCGCTTCATCATAGGAGCGGAACAAGCGGGTCAACTCCCGCTTTTTTTTGTCCGTACCGCCGTAGTATTCGTCGGGGATGGCGGCGAGCGAGGCGATAAACTCCTCGTTGCGGTAACGCTTCTGCACTAGATTGTTCTCCAGTGCGCCCTTTGCCAGCTCCATGGCTTGCAAAAAGTAGCTGTTTATATTCGATTCCAGCGAAAGACGGTTGGATATTGCCTTGAAAAAGGAGACAGTCTGAGGCTCCTGCTGCTTCACATATTTGCTTTTCATGCCATGGTAACCGTCGTATATCGCAAGCATCCGCGCGTCATCCCGTTCCTTTATGGCAGCATCTGCCTGACGGGCAAGCGATTCCAGCTCCAGCCTGATCGTGGTCAGTCCCGACAACGACCGGCTCCAAGCTTCATCTCCGTACTGGATGGAGGTGATGCCATTGGCTTTGGAGAACGTCTCTTCCGCGAGGAGCAGATTGTTTTCCTCATAGTAGCCCCGCGCCTTTTCATACAGGCTGACTTTGTACAGGCTAAACCCGATTTTCCAGACGACCCCGACCGCGGCGATGATGAAAAGAACCAGGAGGGCATTGCGGACCCAGAGCGACTTTCGATAGGAAGAGACAAACATGCCACCAAACTCCTTCACAGCACACCTTTAAAGTCGGGATCAAATGAATAGCGCGTTTCGATCAGGCTGGAGGCGGCTTCGCGCAGACTGCCCCAATTCTCGTCCGGATTCGCCTTGAGCAGCTTGGCCAGACGCAGCAGGCGCTCCCGAGGGATGTACTCCAGCGACTCGGAAATGAAATCCTGGTACATGACGACATAGGATTTCATCCGCAGCGCGGCGCCCGCCACCTGTCCGATCACACGCGTGCCGTTTTCTTCAAGGAAGATGTTCCCCTTGTAGCGGATGACGTAGTCGATGACGGACTTCTTCAACAGCCACGGCTGCACCTTGAGGACCTCGCCGAGATACTCGATGAAATCTCTGTCATACGTAGACGGAATCAGCGTCTCCAGCTCAAGCTCCATGTCCTTGCGCAGGACGAAGCGATTGAGGAGCATGATTTTGCACACCTTGACGGCATCGGAGTGAAACAGACAGCCGACCTCCCTGATCTTTTCGTAGGCGTCCTTGAAACGCTCCGCTTCGACGTCCTCGTTCACTTCGACCAGATTCCGGGTCAGACCGCTCTTGATTTTGCCGTGTTCCTTGCTGATCAACTTCATAAAGTGGTTTGTTTTTTCGTAAATGGAATATTTTTTCTGAAGAAGCGCATACAACAGCAGGGATACGACTCCGCCAACGGTTGCGGCTGCGAGCTGCCAAAGCGTGTCTGCGCTCAGGATGGCCAGACAGATCAGGAGGCCCAGGATCAGCAGCTGCTTCTGAAAATGGCGGCGGCTCAGGATGTGCGAGAGCTGACGCAGAGAAAGGAAGCTGTTTTTTCTGCCGCAGACATCGCACTCCCCGTGCTCCAGCACGGTGTACGATTCGCAGTGCTTGCAGTACTTCAAGCGCTCAAAGGCGTGTGTGGTTTTCTTGCTTTTCCTGAACTGGACGCCCAGCTTTTTTTTCATAGGGTTCCCTCTCGTCATTCAACAAGGTAAGCAGATGTTGGTCGACTTCCGCTTCAGACAGGTTTTTTCGTTTGTGCAAAAGGAGCACGACGTATCGCGCTGCCAAAACCAGCAGGATCACGGCAAGGATATAATAGGTAAGCATTCTATCATTCTCCCAACTTGGTTTGTCGAGTTATGTAACAAAAAATGAAGTAGCCCGTATAACGTTATATAGGCCGAAGGATTCTTTTTCATCCAAGTTAGTGTAGAATATAGTGGTAATCTTGTCATAATATTGCTTCATTTGCAATACTTCCAAATTCGTTCGGTCTATGAATTCGACAAAAATCTACATAAGCGGAGGTTCTAACAGATGATACGTATGACAGCACTCTTTCGATACATCCTGTGTCTGTGGCTTCTGCTGGGACTGGTGACCTCGGGAGGAACCACGGGCTTTGCGCAAGCGGGCACAGACAAAATGGACGCCGTGCTGGTGGTGGACGTCAGCAACTCCATGTCGGAAAGCGACAAAAACGGCGTCAGCCTGGAAGCGATGAAAATGTTCGTGGATATGACCTCGGCCCAGGGGAACAAGATCGGGGTCGTTGCCTACACGGACAAGATCGAGCGGGAAAAGGCGCTGGTCAATGTCAATTCCGAGCAGGACAAAAAGGATATCAAGGCATTTATCGACAGCCTGCAAAAAGGGGCGTATACCGATATCGCGGTCGGAGTGGGCGAAGCGGTAAAAATTTTGGAGGACGGGCACGACCAGGCCCACTCTCCGATCATCGTGCTGCTGGCCGACGGCAACAACTATTTGAACAAGGCCAGCAGCCGTACACAGCAAAAATCCGACCAGGAGCTGGCGGCGGCGGTCAAGACCGCAAAGGACAAAGGCTATCCCATCTATACGATCGGGCTGAATGCGGACGGCAAGCTGAACCGTGCTCCGCTGCAGCAAATTTCCGCGGAGACAGGCGGCGCGTTTTTTGAAACGAGCACAGCAGACAGTCTGCCGCAAATACTAAGCGAAATTTTTGCCAAACACGCGAAGGTAAAAGTCGTTCCGGTCCAAAACTTCACCTCCAACGGACAGTTCCAGGAGGTACCTATTTCCATTCCGAATGGAAGCGTGCTGGAGGCAAACATCTCGATCACGTCCGGGAAAGCGGTCGAGCTGAAGCTATTCGACCCCACAGGAAAAGAATTGACGATTCCGTCCAATGACATCCTGCTCTCCCGCTCCCGCACGTATTCGCTGCTCAAGCTCGTGCAGCCTGCCCAAGGGGAATGGAAGCTGCAAGTAAAGGGTGCCGACCGGGACAAAATCAACGTCAATCTGATCTTCAACTACGACGTGGGGCTGGAGATGGAGCCGCTCCCGTCCAAGACGTACAAGGCGGGCGATGTGATTCCGATCAAGGCGGCGCTGTCGACCAACGGCCAGCCGGTCAGCCCTGAGCTTTACAAAAAAATGAAGGCCAAGCTGATCGTCCAGGATATGAGCAGCAAGCAGACCAGCGAGATCGATCTGACGAACACCGGCAGCGGGTTTGAAGGCAGCTACACCATCCCGGCCGCAAGCCGGTACGAGATCAAGGTAAGGGCGGAGGAGACCAGCTTTTACCGGGAAACGAAGCCGGTTACCGTAGATGCGTCGCAGGGTGGAGGAAAAGCAACGAGTCCGCAGCCGCCAGCGTCTTCACATACAGAGGAGTCAAGCCCATTTCCGTGGACGGCGGTGATCGTGGGGGCTGTCGGATTGATACTCGTGGCTGCCGGAGCGATCTATCTGCTGTCTGCCTGGAAAAAGGCGAACAAAGGCTTTACGGGCCAGGTCGCCATTGAGATTGTCGATGAGGATACGGGCGAGAAGTCGAGCCCGCAGTACAAAAAACTGAGTGCATTTAAAGGAAAGGTCAAGCTCCACCAGCTCTTGCAGCTCGCACCGGAGTTCCAGGAGACCGAGAAGGTGGTTTTCCTGCCGGGCAAAAACGATACGCTGCTGATTGAGAACCGCTCCGGCTGCCGGATCGAGAAGGCAGGACGCGTCCTCGATGCCAGCAAGGGCAAAGAGCTGAAAAAGAACGACCGCATCAAAATATCACTGACAAGCGTGAACAAGTCCGTTTATGTAGATTACATCGTGTAGGAGTGATCGAAGATGAAAGCAGTAGTGAGAGAACATATCCAACAGTTGGACGTATCGCTTGGCGGAGGAATTGTCAGCGACAAGATTCGTGTCGATACCATCGACAACCCGATGCTCGTCATCGGGATCGGCGGGACGGGGATCGACGCGCTGCTCCGCCTGAAATACCAGGTAAACCGCCGCTTCAAGCTGCCGGTAGACCCGCTCTCCAAGAAGCGGAAGGAAAAGCCGGACAATATCGAGTTCATCGCGTTTGAGACAAACGAGCACGACCGCAACAAGAAGTACAAGGGCATCGGCCTCGATCCGGTCACGGAATTCGTCCTGCTGTCCAATCCGGAGATCGGCGGCGTCCTGCAAAACAGGAGCATTCTGGAGCCGTACATCACAGACTGGCTCTCGCCCGAGCTGACGATCACCGACGGGATCAGCGGCGCGTCCGGCGTCCGTCAGGCTGGCCGCCTGCTTCTGTTTACCAAGATCACGCAGGTCGTGCAGACGATCGAGAAAAAGATCAAAATGCTGTCCGAAGGCACCAACAAAAAGCTGATGGTTTTTCTTTTGACCGGTATTTCCGGCGGAACAGGCAGCGGCTGCTTCCTCGACATCGCCTATATCGTTCGCGGAATTATGGAGCGAGACTTCGGCAGCGCGGGCGTCGACAAGGTCAACACGCTCGGCTATCTGTTCACGCCGGACGTCAACCTGTCCAACAAGAGCCTCAGCTCGCACACCCGCGACTACATCATGAAGAACGGCTACGCCGCCTTGAAAGAGCTGGATTACTGGATGAACGCGGACGAGCGGAATGAGCGCTTCCGCCAGCAGTACGGCAATGTGCTGACCGTCCAGTCGCCAATGCCGCCGTTTAACCTGTGCCATCTGATTTCCGCCACCAACCTGGAAGGCAAGGCGCTGGAAAACGCCTACGACTACTGCATGAACGTGACGGCGGAGAACATCACCAACTTCATGGCCAGCGAGGAAAAACGGTCTGGCGAGGAATTCGCCATTCACGACTATATCAGCAACATCCGCACCAACATCAACCAGATGCCAAAGGCTTATGCCGCCAACTACCAGTACAACGTCATCGGCGCATCCTCGGCCGTGCTGCCGATCGAAGAAATGACGACTTATCTGGCGTACCGCTTGTTCAAGAAAATGGAGAACATGTTTGCGGTCGCTCCGACTCAGGAGGACGCCGAGAAGTTTGCGCGCAAGCTGGGCATTGACGTCGACTCCATTTCCCGCAAGTTCGAGGAGCGCGTGCCCGATCCGCTGCCCGGCTATGAAAACAGCGAACGGCTGAACTACAGCAACGTGATCAGCCAGCAGGTCGTCAGCATCGACCACGAGCTGGAGCAGGGCTATCTGGCCAAAGCACGCGAGGAGTACATCAAGAGCAAGAAGCAGCTTCCAGGAGAGCTGACCGCCACCTTTGGCGAAATGATCACCCGCGTCTTTCTGCACCCGCAGCAAGGACCGTTTTACGCATCCCGGCTGATCCATTCGGACAAAGGCTACTGCCTTTTGAAAATGATCCAGTCTTACATTGAGACACTGAAGGCAAATCTGGAAAGCTATCCGCGCGAGATCGAGGGCGCCCGCGAAAACGCCAACGAAAAGCTGGGCGACGCCCGCAGCGCCTTTATCTCCAAGGAAAAGAAAAAGAACGCCTACATCGAAGCAAAGATCAACGAATACCAGCTTCTGGCCGACCAGGAAAAGCTCGAGCAAATGATCGAGTTCTACGAAGAGCTGTACCGCCTGCTCAACGACGAGAACAACCGGATTTACAACGTGTTTACGGAAATTCTCAACACGCTGAACCAAATTTTCGAAAAGAACGGCGACATCCTGATCAACGGCAGCGAAGAGGTCGACCGCACCGGCAACAAAACGTACTACTGGAATGTTGTCGGCGTTCCCGACATCGCCAAGGTGATCAACAAGATCATGGAGGAGAAAGAGGCGGAGGATTTGATCCGCGACTTCACCAGCGAGCTTTTGAAGCGCTCCGACCAGTGGGTGAAGGAGCAGGAGCTGGACATCGTCAGCGCGATCAGCGAGTTTTTGTCGGAGAAGTTCGGCGACCTGATCACCAAGTCGATGGAAGACTTCCTCGTGATCAAGTACGGCCAGGACGAGACGCTGGACCGCATCGTCGAGCGCAAGATTGCCGGCAAGCTGGATGAAGAGGCGATCCCGGTGTTCCACCTGAGCAACAATCTGGGCAACCTGCACTTCCCGTCCTGGGGCTTCGTGTCGGTGCCGGTGAAGGCTCCAGGCATCCTGAAAGGGATCAAGAACTACCAGAACACCTCGATCAGCGGCTCCCGCTTTACGGTGAAGGAAAGCGAGGTCAAAAACCGGATTTTCTGGCTCAACACGAAGAACGGGATTCCGCTGTTTGTCTACACGCCGCTGAAGGTGTACGAGGAAAGCTACGAGCGCACCATTCTGGAAAAAGAGGGCATCGGCCGCCACCTCGTACAGACGGAGAAAAACAACTGGACCTACCTCCCGTCCCCGATTCCGGAAAAATCCTGGGGAGACGTCTACGTCAACAATCGCGTGCGGGAGTACAACGCGCGAGTGCGGCAGTTGTTCGACCATGCAGTGCGCTACGGCTGCATCCGCGAAAAGGGAACGGGCAGCC
Source organism: Brevibacillus borstelensis (assembly GCF_036700025.1). Lineage (NCBI taxonomy): Bacteria > Bacillati > Bacillota > Bacilli > Caryophanales > Paenibacillaceae > Brevibacillus > Brevibacillus borstelensis. The sequence goes on from NZ_CP144922.1 coordinate 484,775, forward strand.
AAACAAGCAGCCGATACGAGTGCGTCATCACGAAGCCGTTTGAGCTGAAAGCATTCCTCGCCGGCTGCGGAATGGACGGGGAAGCCAAAAAGGCAAGCCCGGGCGAGATCAAGCGCTGCCTGGCCGAGCTGAAAGGCTTTATGAAGGACGGACTGGAGAAAGAGTACACCAAAGACATCTTCGGCAGCACCAATGAAGAGATGGCGAAGGAAAACTTCATCCGCTACCCGGAATTGATCCGCCTGATGCAGGAGGAAGTCCGCAAATACGAAGAGATCGAGGGGAAAATCGGCGAGCTGGAGAGCATCGTCAGCGCGATGCAGGGCGAAGAAGAGCTGCTCAACCTGTTCATCGAAGCGATGTACACCAGCACGATCTGCAAAAAGGGAGCCTTGTACGTCTACGACAAGGACGAGGAAGAAGAGGCGTGGGAGCCTTTCGTCAATCTGATGAAGGTGAACAAGCACGTGGAGTACGCGATCTACGAGCAGCTCCGCAGTCTGGAGCCGAAACGCCTGACCAGCCTGCAGCGGAAGGCGAGCAAGCGAAGCGACGCCATGACGCTCTCCGAGGATACGCAGGCCCTGATCGGCAAGCTGGATGAGATCGCCGCCACCTTCCAGGAAGTGAAGAACGATCTGGAATACGACCGGGATGAGTACGTCAATGGCGAGGAGCTCTACGATTTTTACAAAAAAGTGTGGGCAAAAGTAAACGACATGCGCAAAACACTGCAATAGCCGGACATGAGGAGGAAGCATGAGGGATTTGATCGAACAGCTCGCAACGCAGTACGCCTCGGACCTCGACACACAACTGGATAGCGGAAACGGACAGCGAAGCATACAAAACCCCGTGCTGTTCCTCTTCATCGGGGATAACAGCCTGGAAGCGCTCCAGGCTGTTTATTCCTTGAATGAACGGCAGTGGAAAAACCACGCAGGGGCGCTCTATTTACACGCGAGCTCAGGCAAAACGCTGTCCGAACCCCGTGTGTACGGTTGCCGGCTGCCCGAGCCGCTCGCAGGCAGGCAAACCTTGCGAAGCGACATATACAGCCAGTTTTACCAGCAGGAGCCGCTGCGCGTCGAGATCAACAAGGTCATGAAGAAAGTCAGCATTCATCTCGCCGAGGCGGGAGGGCATTGCCCATCCGTCCAGCACGTAAACATTGCGGTCGTGACGCGGGCCGATGACCCGGCCAACGTGCTGGTGCCGGAGCTTGTCCTGCTGATGAAAAGCTATTTGTCCGAGGTGTTCAAATACGTCTCTATCGATCTCTACGCCTTGATCCAGGAGAAGAGCAGCGGCGACGATTTCGGATTTTCCGCATCGCTTTCGGTCAGCTTTCTGGAGGAGCTGACGAATTATCAGCGGAGCGATTACCGGTTCAAAGAATCGCTGCAGGTGACGGAGGATCACGTGACCCTTGAGGTGGCTCACGCTGGAAGCCCGCTGTTTTCGCTGATTTATTTGCTCAGCGACAAAAATGAGCGGGGCCTGTTTGCCGAGAACGGCCAAAAGGACAACTACGAAATCATCAGCCGTCTCGTGCTTTTGAACAACAAACCAGCAGAGCCGGAGCTGGGCGAAGGCAACGAGAGCTACAACAAGCACCAGTTTACCCGCAGCATCACAGTGGACAACGTGCAGACAGCCTTTGCCACGGCCGGTTTTTCCAAGGTCAAGCAGCCAAAGGATGCGATCGCCTTGACGGTGCTGTCGCACGTGTACGACGACCTTCTGGAAAGAATGAAGACGTCTCCCCTGCCCGATCCGGCCGGGCTGATGGAACGGCTGGAGCTGGCGCCCCGCCATATCCTGCGCAGCGTTCAGTCGATTTTGCCGGACGGCGGCAAGCTTGACGAAATGACGGGCCTGATGGCGACGGGAGTCAGCTACGCCGAGCTCAGGAGCATGACGCTCAGAGAAGCGGAGCATGCCTTGTTTCAAGGGAGCAGCCAAGCGTTTTTCGAGATGCATTTTGAGCAGCGTGCCCGCAAGCAGCTAGAGAGCCTGCAAATCAAGGAGAAATTCGCCAGACTGTTTCGGGAAACCGTCGCGGAAGATCCGCGCTGCGGCCCGTATGCGGCCTGTCAGCTCACTTCGGGAAACGAGACGCTCCCCACCATTCGCGGCGAGCTTTTGGCAAGAATCAGGGAGACGGCCCGCCTGCTGGAAGAGACGAGGGCCGAATGGGAGGATTTGTACCGGCAGCGCGTCGAGCAGCAGGATTTTAAAAAGGGCGGGTTTTTCACCAGAGAAAAAGACCGGATCAGAAATTTCATCCGCCACCTGCTGCCGCTCGTCTACGGAAAACGGTACGAACTGCTCGGACTGGAAATGGAGCTTCGGCTGCTGCGGGACTGCGAGCAGCAGGCAGAAGAGCTGCACCGCCAGCTTGCGGAGGAATGGGGACAGCTCGAAAGACTGCAGAAGCAGCTCCGCGAGCTCGCGCAAAAAAGCGTCAAGGAAGCGACCGACTACCTCGGGAAAAACATCGACCAGTATTACGGCACACTCGTCCGGGAGGCGATCCGCTCTCTCGAAGCAAAGAAAGGGCCCTTGTTTTACTGGGAGGATCGCTATCTTGGACAAAAGGCGAGCATCTTAAACGGCGGACAAACGGAATCGTCGGCTCTGATCGAACGGCTCTCAGCGCTGTGCCGCCAGGAGATTTTAAGCAGCCCGCTGTTTGCCCTGGCGTTCGAAGACGAGCTGTTGGCCCGGGCCAATGTGGCGGTTGCCTACGAGAACAGAGACGTTCTGACCAAGGAAGAGCTGTTCGAGGATCTCGACCGCGCGCTGGAGGAGAGAGCATCGGTGCATGTAGAGGTCTTCCACTTTTCGCAAAAGCACCGCTACGAAGAAAAGTACTTTTTCGCGGACATCGACAGCGACTTTATCCAATACGTGATGCAGAAGGGTCAGGGACTGCGGACCTGCAAGCAGGGGTGTATACACGAAGCGGGCACAAGCGGCATCGAAAAGCTGCACCTGATGGGCGGCTTCGGACTGGGTGACCTGATGTACTACCGCAACAACAAGAAATATTACGACTCCTATGTGGCGAACGGCTTTGTTTTTCACCGCCGGGAAAAGGGGGTATCCATATGAGTCAAAAAAGAATCAGCATGCTGATGGTCTTGCTCAGTACGATTGGCGGTCTCATCGGGTTTGGTGTGGGGGAAATCATTCTGCACCAGCTGTCCGGCGAGATGCCGCAATGGCTGCTGATGGGCCTGTATATCGGACAGTTCGCATTCTTCGTCGGACTGTTTTGTCTGATTGCTGAAATGATTTCACCAAGAGTGAACGGTACGGGCTGGAGGCAGCGCTATGCCGGTTTTTCCTGGAAAATGCTCGTACCGGCAACATTTATCATGCTGGGCGTGGCCGGTCTGCTGTTCCAACTGCTGTACGGCTCCAACATCCAGCGCTCCAGCGGCGCGGACAGCATCGTCATGGTGCTGGACACCTCGGGAAGCATGCGGGAGACCGACCCCGACGGCCAGCTTTTCAAGGCGGCAGCCGATGTCGTAAACCGGATGGACAACGATATGCAGGTCGCCATCATCGGCTTTAACGACGAGGCCAGCGTCCTGCAGCCGATGGTTTCGCTCGGAGACAGCAAGGTTAGGCAAGGCGTGATCGACAAGCTTGAAAATCACGATGGACCAGGCGGCGGCACCAACATTGACGCGGCTCTGGAAACGGCGCTGAATTTGATCCGGGACCCTGCTTCGGGAGCGGGCAACAGCACCGTTGTACTGATGTCGGACGGGTTTAGCAGAGTAGATACGGACAAAACGCTTCCTCCGTTCCGCGACCAGCACATTCCCATCCATACGGTAGGGATGAGTGCGGTCAGCGCTGACGGAACCGGGCTTTTGAAACAGATTGCGACAGAGACCGGCGGTACGTATACCGATGTGCAAAACGCCGAGCAGCTGACTTCGGCTTTCGGCCAGATTTACGAGCTGAACAGGCAGGACCGCAACCTGATGGGTGAGCGGAACGGAAGCGACAGCGGCCGTCTCCTGTACGCGGTAGAACGGGTTCTGCTGTTGACCGCGACTGGCGCGCTGCTCGGGCTCGCACTTGGACTCATATTCGATAACAAGCACATCGCCAAAAGCTTTTCCATCGGCGGCGCGGTCGCCGGACTTTTGGCCGGTCTGGTGCTGGAAATGGGCTTTGCCTCCACCGGCCTGCCTGGTCCGGTGCTGCGGCTGGTTGCGGATATTTTGCTGGCGCTCGTATTGACGCTGTTCACCATAAACATTCCGGCGCCCGTAAGCGGCCAGCTTTCTGACGCGGGAAGCTTTTCGAGGCGGAGGTATTCGCCAAATAGCAGCCTCGATGCGAAAACGCCAGGCCTGAAGCGGTTTGACTAGTAGAGTGGGAGCATGATGCCTGATGATACAAATGGAAGAAACGGATAACCGGCTGATCAAGTCCGTCTCCTGCCAGGTGCAGGGGAGCGAATGCGTCATCAACTGGCATTGGCCAGAGTCGGTTCCCTGTGTCTACGTGCATAAATCGCGGCTGGATGAACCGTTCGATCCCTTTTTGCTCACGCAACGGGATGTAAAGCTGTACACCCGGGAGGAATACAAGGCAAACAGGGGCTACCGGGAGCCAGTCGAAGGAATCGGACGCTACGCCTATCGGATTTTCCCCTGCGAGCTGAGAGATGGCAAGCCGGTCATGCTCATTCCCGCAGGGGAGGATCATATCGGCCGCGTCAGCACGGGAAAGGCGAAAATCTATTATTCCGTAAAGCGCAGGAAGAGCTGGTTTCGCCCGTATCAATCGATTCAGATCCGGATTTTTTCCGAGCTGCCGATCTCCAGGGACGTGCTTTGCTACGTCAAAAAAGAAGGCTCCTACCCGGCAAACAAGGAAGACGGGACGCAGTACGCGTTCATTTCCGACCTGGAGCCCGGAGAGAACCTGATGCCGGAGATCGAAATCGGAAAAAACGACTACATCCGGCTGTTTTTTACCGACGGAAAAAAATACGGGGAACTCTACGAACTGATTCCCGAATAGGAGGGAACGGAGATGCTTACGTTTCTCAAAAACATGTTTGACAAAAAGCCGCCCCAGAAGGAAAGGCTTCCGTTTTACGATATCGTCTGCCCGTACTGCTTTTCCAAGTATTCTCCGGAAGAGGTGGTCTTTCGCGCGGCTCACCACCGCGAGGACGACGAGGACTACGCCCTGCAGGAGGACGTGATCCTCAACCAGTATCGAAACAAGTTCGGCCTGGACGACATCGAGGAGATCGAGGCCGTGATCCACCCCGAGACAATTCCCGAGGAAAACCGGATCGTCGTCGACAACGTGCTGGTCGGCCTGACGGACAAGTACGGTGTCGTCACCAAGCGGAGGCTTTGCCCCAAATGCCACAACGAGCTGCCGATCACGGCCGGCAAAGCCCCCAGCAACATCATCTCCATCGTGGGTGCCTCCCAGGTGGGCAAATCCGTCTACATGACGTCATTGATCCATACCTTGCAAAACACGACGGCCAATCACTTTAACGCCGCCTGCATGCCGCTGAATGCCCAAATCAGCCGGAAGTTCCGGGAAAACTACGAGGCACCGTTGTTCGAACGCGGGCAGCTTCTTGACTCAACGCAAAAAGAGAAGCGGCAGGAGCCGTTTATATTCCAGTTCATCTTCAAGGACAATGAGCGCGCACCGCTGATTCTCGTCTTTTTTGACGTCGCAGGCGAGGGCATGGTCGACCGGGAGTATCTGGAGATTTATGCGGCCCACGTGAAAAATTCCTCGGGCATCCTGTTCCTCGTAGACCCGCTGCAGATCCGGAAGATTCGCGACAAAATCCAGTTGAATGCAGGGGATGAGCCCGGAGAGTTTACCGCCAAGTACGACGAGCCGCGCGAGGTTGTCATCACCATGTTTGAAAACTTCATCGGGTACGAGCAGGAAAGCAAGACGCACATCCCGACGGCAGTCGTGCTGACCAAAAGCGACATGCTGCACCTCCTGAAGGAAGAGGACGGGGAGTACATCAAATCCAACAGCAATGTGTTCCGCAACTATGTTCATGAGAAGCATTTGAATCTGACCGAGTTTGAAAATATCAACGGGGAGATTCGCCGGTTCATCGAAAAAGTGGATCGGCCGTTCAAGGACGCGCTGGATGTCTACTTCACCAATACCGCCTTTTTTGCCGTATCCGCATTGGGAAGCAATCCGGTCAATCAGAAGGTGAGCGGAGTCGTCACGCCTGTCCGGGTAGATGAGCCGTTTATCTGGCTCCTGCACCAACTGGACTACATCGAGGGGAGAGAGTGATTGTGACGCGGCATTTGATCGAGCAGCAATACTACACGCGCGGGCGCCAAGGCATTTTCCGCTCCAACGAGGGGTACGATACCGTCGCCAAATCCCCGGGGCTGGACAATTCGTTTATCAAGAAGACGCTCCACCCGTTCTGCGTATACGACGCCCCGCGGGAGCTCCAGGAGAGAGAAGCGGACCCGCGGGAGTACCCAGATGCGCTGATCTGCTTCCGGGCCGAGACGGGGGAGCTGGTGATCGGTCAAAGCGTGTATGCCGGCGCCGATTTTACCGGACAGCGCAATACGTTTTTTTCCCACAACTACGTGATCCCGGCCCTTCGCCGGGACGAATTTTGCCTGCGCCCCCGCAAAATCTTCGGAATCGAAGGCTTTGACCGCAAGCATGACGAGACAGCGGGGAAGGACTTGCCATCGCTTGAGGACATCCCGTACCGGGAGGGCGATCCGGGAGACAGGAAACGGGCACTGGCCCGGCTCGGCGTAGATGAACGGACCTTCAAGCAATTGCTGTACGCCGTCATGATGTCGCTCTCGGCGAAGAAAAAGGTGTTTGTCAGCCTGGACGGCGAGGTTGGAACAGCAGCCGCATCCGCGAGGGAGCTGATGGAAATCCTCTACGGCTGCCTGCCTTACGAGATGCGCCGGCACATCGGCTTTCTGACCTACAGCAACGAGCCGCAAAGCAAGAAGCACATCAATGTCATGTTTGTGCAAAAAGACAGTATCCGCCCCGGAGCCGGCCACATCGACAAGGAATTTCTGTTCGATCTGCCAAACAAGCGCATCTGGAATGCCGATTTGCAGGAAGGGGAACACGAATATCTCGATTTTGCCTGGATGTATCTGAATGAGCCGCGTGTGCTGGCGGATTTTTATCAGTTCGCGGAAGAAGTGCTGGCTGGCGACGAGAGCGGAGCTGGCTTGCGGCTGGCTACGTATTACGAGCTGTGCCCGCTGTTTCTGATCGAAAAGGGCAGAATGGCCGTATACGAAAAGAACCGCGCAGCTGTATGGCAGGTCATCCTGAATTATGTGGAGAATGGCCAACTGAAAAACAAAAAGCGGCTGCAAGAGCTGCTCGTCGGCCTGTTTCGCGAAGAAAAAGCGGCTGTCGCGGCCCGCGTGCTGCCTGCTGGCGAGCTCGTGCGGCTGATCATCCAATCCGGCCGCGTCGTCGAGCCCCGCAGCAAGCAAAAAGAGATGGTATTGTACCTCATGGACGTGCTGCTGAAAGGCAGGCTGATGCAGCCCGGGAAGTACTTAGGCGAGGTGTACAAGCATCTGGCCGCCGAACCGGAGATGTTTTCGCTGGTCATGAGTACGGCGTTGCGGCATGAGCAATTCGTGAAGCCGCTGTTTGAGGAGTATCTGGCCAAACGGCTGGAGGCTGCGCTCCGCATCGAGGACGTATTGAAGGAAATCGGCTTCTGGGCTGAACATGCGCCGGAGGCATTGCGAAACCCGTTCTTCAAGGAGGCGACGCGCAACAAGCTGCTCGCCCAGTTTCGCGGAAGCGGGCAAAAAACTGATGCAGCATCCCAGATCCACCGATTTTTCCGGAAGTCGCGGGAGAGCAGCGACTACGCCCGGGAAACGCTGGACGAGATCGACCGCTGCCTGTTGAAATACGTCAACCTGGAGACGCTGTCCCGCGAAGACTTTGAGGGGATCGTCGAACTGTTGGAGGATAAGCCGCAAACGTTTGCCAGAGAGCTCGATCTGGAAAGCAGGGAAACGTACGATCTGCTGATGAATCTGGCTGCGCTGGAGCAGGCCGAGGTGATTCCGCCCCCCGAGGAGTTTTTCCGCTCCTTTGACCCGGACGAGATCGACAAACAGCAGCGCCTCTTGAGAAGGCTCCTGGGGGAAAAGCTGGACCAACGGAGCTTTCCGATGGTATGGCTTGCGTTTTATCAGGCAGACTCCCAGTCGATCCACGATACGCCGTATGACAGAATGCTTTCCTTTGTCCATGAAAAGGGCGGGGAAGAAAGCGTGTATCCGTTTGTCCAGTGGACGATTACGGAACGCAGCTTCTTCCACGGGAAAGCCCTCGCGCCCGGTTACCGAGCGGCGCTAAAGCGGTATTTCCTCGAAGACAAGGGACAAAGGCTGCGCGACAAGGCTTGGCGGAAGAAATGGTACGCCGTTCGAAACGCCGACTTTCGGAGGGTGCTGGACGAGGTGCGAAACGAGAGCTCGAATGGATTGGTGCGCCTCTTCCGGCGGCATACAGGCATCATGGTCATCGGCACGGCCCTGCTTGTAGCCGGAGGCTCTGTCGGCGGTGTTATGCTCTATACGTCAAAACAAACGACGCCAGCCACCGGAGAAGCAGGCCACCCTGCATCTGGAAGCGGGACCGGCAACCCCGGTACAGGCGTGTCCGTGCCGGGCAGCGGTGAGGCAAATCCGCCTGTTCGGATCTACGGACCGATGCTGCCTGCTGGAAATGGTACCCCAGCGGGAGATGCCGGGAATGCTGGAAATACCGGGGATGCCGGAAATGGTGGAAGTACCACCGGAAATTCTGGAAGTACCGGAAGTGCTGGAAATAGCGGAAACGCTGAAAACACGGGAAATACCGGTAATACCGAAAATACGAACAGTCCCGGGGATACTGGCAAAACCGGAAGTGCCGATACTACCAAGGATGAGTCAAATGCCGGAAGCTCCGGCACCGGGGAAAACGGTCCAAATACAAGCCCGACGCCAAAAACAGGCGATGGGCAGTCCTCGCCGTCGCCCCCTTAGGCACTGCCTACAGGCTCCGGATAGCGGTAAACAAACGTACGACGAACAATCCGTCACGAACCGCCGGTACAGCAAATTATACGCAAACAGACGCACCAGCAAACATACCGTACACAAACCAAAGCTGCCCATTTTGACGTGCAAGCTCGAATGGAAGCAGCACTACGTCATCGCAAAACCAAATAAACAGCAAGCCAAAAGCCGTGACCAGAACAGTCACGGCTTTCTTTTTTTGTAAGCGTGCCCAGCAAGCCGTTAATTGCTAGTTGGTGAAAGTCCAACCGAGGCAGGAGCCAAGTCACCTCGTAGCTGACAGGCAACTGGTGGAGAAATCCTAAGGTTGAAGCCCTGTGACAAAGTAACTCGAAAGAGTGCGAGCAAATCAGCAGGCCGTAACATAAAGTGAATCCTGCAGCCTCGTTAAGAAAGACCACCGAGAGGTGGACAAAGGGAAGCCGAGCTTGTTTCATATGGGCGAAGGCCAAGGACGGTGTGGAGAACTTGGAATACAGCACCTATGAATCCCTCGGGGTATGGGGAGCGGTATGTTGAGAAAGTAGTTAACGGAACTGGGGAGACCCTACTCTGCACGCCCCGTCAGGAGCGTAAAACGGAAACCTATAACCGTAAGGGAAGTGGTGGATGGCAGAGAGGGAGTCGGAGGGGTTCATAGTACCGATGAACATAAGGACAACACAACCTTATGGAGGGAAGGAGCCCTGCTTTGTTCACGGGTCGAAGGAGGTAAGAGTGAGTGAATGCAAGTAAACTTGCTAACTACACCGATGTAAAAGCTCGACAACTTTGGACAACCCTATATCTTTGTGCCAAGGCAAACTCAAAACGGCGATTTCATGCCTTGTATGACAAAATCTACCGCCCGGATATTCTAGCGACAGCTTGGAGGAGAGTAAAAGCAAATAAAGGGAGCGGAGGAATCGACGGACAATCCATCGCACAGATTGTGGAGGAGTATGGGGAGAGCCGTTTTCTTAACGAGATCTATCTAGATTTAAAAGAAAAGCGGTATCGTCCACATCCGGTTCGTCGAACTTACATCCCTAAACCGGATGGCAAGAAACGTCCACTCGGCATCCCGACGATCAAGGATCGGGTGGTCCAAATGGCTACTAAGCTAGTCATTGAACCGATCTTTGAAGCTGATTTTCGGGACTGTTCTTATGGCTTTCGGCCAGGAAGAAATGCTCACCAGGCAATTGCACAGATACGCAAAGCAAGCAAGAGGTGTTATTGGGTCGTAGATGTTGACATTAAAGGGTATTTCGACAACATCAACCATGAGAAGTTGATGAAACTGGTCGAAATGAGAATCAGCGACAGACGTGTTCTGAAACTTATCCGACAATGGCTGCAGGCTGGGGTCATGGAAAATGATCAATTCCATGAAACAGAACTGGGAACTCCGCAAGGAGGGGTAATCTCGCCTCTTCTTTCAAACATCTATCTAAACTACATGGACACCATTTGGGAAAATCAATTCTCCCATCTTGGCACACTTATCCGCTATGCGGATGACTTCGTTATCATGTGCAGAACCAAACAAGAAGCATTGGAAAGCATTCAAGTGCTGATGGCTATTCTAAACAAGCTGGAGCTTAGTCTCAGTAAAGAGAAATCTAGACTCGTTAATATTTGGGACAATTCCACTGGGTTTGACTTTCTTGGGCTGCACCATCGCAAATTCCCCGTGTTCAACAAAGGGGGGAGCAAGGTATTTGCTATGTCTCATGTACCAGCTAAGAAAGCAATGAAGGAAATGAGACGTAAAATTAAGGAATACACTGCACCAAGGAACAAACTGTTTCTGTCTCTAGAAGAGCTAGTGAAAGGGCTAAATCGCAAGCTAAGGGGGTTCAAGAACTACTACTTCATCTCGCCCATCGCCAAACGATGGGCAAGACGGATAGACTGGTATGTGATTGAACGCCTTACAATCTTCTGCAACAAGAAAAGAAGCAAGCGGAATAAACATGCCGGAAAGCTGAAGGTCATACAAAACACGCAGGGTAGTTTATTGAAATTAGCCGGATAAAGTAAGCCGAATGCCAAAGAAAGAAGAACATCGGAAAGCCGTATGAGGGAAAACCTCACGTACGGTTTGATGAGGGGGAGCTGAAATGAGCAAGGCGACCATACGGTCGCCCGAAAGTTTCAGTTCTCTACTCTACAACAGGGATGCACGCTGGCGGCCCTACATCCGCGTTGCCGCCAGCCGTTTGGTCTGCCCGGCCAGATACAGCAGGAACACCAGCAGAACAAGACCCTGGGCAATGATCGCGCCGCTGACGGTTGTGCCGAGATAGATGATGACGTAGTAGATACCCGATCCAACCAGCATGAGCGCGTTCTCGACAAAGTTCTGAATGGCAATCGTTTTTCCCGTACCGACCATCTTCTTTCCTTCCTCCTGCAGGACGGTGTTCATCGGGACGATAAACACGCCGCCCATAAAGCCAACCAGGAGCAAAAACAGGATGGCAACCGCCGTGATATGAAACAGCGGGAACAGCAGGATCAGCACAAACATCAGAAAGCCGTACATGATCGAGCGGTAAAACCGCTGCAGCGGAATCAGCTTGGGAGCGAGAAACGCACCGGCGATAATCCCGATGGATGTCGTTGCCAAAATCAGCGAGACCGCAGAGCTTTTCGGATCGATCCCGAGCGCGATCGGAATCCAGGCGATAACCGCTACGCGAAGGACCGAGGAGCTCATCCAAAAGGCGCCTGTTCCGACAATGGCGAATCCGGTCTCCGGCTTTCTGAGCAGCTGCCGGAAGTGTGCAAAGAACAAACGGGTTTCCGTGCCGTAGCGAATCATCGCGTTTCCGTTGATCCTCGGGATGTTGAACGTCATCAACACGGACAAGCCGTACAGAACCAGACAAATGGCGGACGATACGAGGGTGGGGGTCATGGCGGCAATCGCGCCGCCGCCCCCGATCCCGGTCAAAATGGCGATGATCGTATACGCTTCGATGCGGGCGTTGGCATGGAAGAGCTGGTCTTCATTTTGCGTCAGCTCCGGCAGGATGCCGTACTTGGCGGGAGAGTAGACGACCGCCCCCACCCCGACGGTAAAGTAAGCGAGCATCAGCATCAGGATACTGCTTTGGTCAATAACCAGAAGAATCAGGACACCCAGCACCTTGATCAGATTGCCAACCACCAGCACGAGCGACTTCGGATGCTTGTCGGCGAAAGGCCCCACGAGCGGGGCCAAAGCGATATAAGGAAGAAAGAAGGCCATCGAAACAAGCGCCAGCATCACGGGTGAAAAGCCGTTGTCCTGCAGCAAATTGGCGATGACAAACAGGATCATGTTGTCGGCAAAGGCAGACAGGAACTGGGTAAAGTAGAGGGCCTGCAGCGGTCGCATTCGATTTTTCATCATGCGGGTTCTCCTTTTTCAGCCATTTGTTTCAGCGTAACGTAGTCCGTTTTTCCGCTGCCAAGCAAGGGCAGCGCTTTGGTCCAGCGGATGGAGGACGGGAGCAGCAGGGGAGAGAATTGCTTCTCCGCCAGGTAAGCCCGAAGCCGATCCAGCTTTGCCGTTTCATCTGTCGTGTAGAGGAGAATGCGCTCTCCTTTGCGAGCGTCGCTGATCGTGACGGTGGCAAAATCGGAATGGCCAAAGCACTGGGCAGCCAGCTCCTCCACGAGATTGAGCGAAACCATCTCTCCGCCGATTTTGGCGAAGCGCTTCAGACGCGACTGAATGGTCAAATATCCGTCGGCATCGGCTTCCACGAGGTCGCCTGTGTGGTACCATTCCTCGCAGGGAATAAACCCTTTGCCGTGAATCAGGTAGCCCTTCATGACGTTCGGGCCTTTGACGAGCAGCTCGCCGCCTTGGGTGATGCCTTCTACCTGCTCTAGCTGGTATTCCATGCCGGGCAAGAGACGCCCGACCGTACCCGGCTTGTTGGCCAGCGGCGTGTTCAGCGAGAGGATCGGGGATGTCTCTGTCGCACCGTAGCCTTCGAAAATGCGTACCCCGAATTTGTCCATCCACATCTGCCGTACATCGGGCTTCAGCTTTTCCGCTCCGGCGAAAATATAGCGGAGCGAGTAGAAGTTGTACGGATGAGCATATTTGCCGTAGCCGGCGAGGAATGTCGATGTCCCGAACATGAGCGTGATGTTCTGGTCGTAGCACAGCTCAGAGATGACCTTGTAATGAAGCGGACTCGGATACAGATAGGCCGGAATGCCCGCGATGACTGGCAGCATCGAACCCGCCGTCAGGCCAAAGCTGTGGAACATCGGCAGCGCGTTTAAAATCTTGTCCTGGTTCGTCAGATCGATCACGCTTTTTACCTGCATGATGTTGGCGTACAGGTTGGTATGCGTCAGGACGACGCCCTTCGGCTTGCTTTCGCTGCCGGAGGTAAACAGGATCAGCTCGTTTGTCTCAGCCTTTGACCGCTTGCCGGTCAGGTAGGAGACCAGGGCGGAAAGCTTGTTGCCTGTCGTAGCGGACGCCTTGACATCCTCCAGGTAAACGATGTGTACGCGCCCTTCCAGTCCGTCAATCAGATGCTGCAGCTTTCCTTTTTCAATAAACACGCGGGAGGTCAATACTGTTTTGATCCCGGCCGTTTCGCAGCAATCCAGAAGCGAGCGGATGCCGAGCGAGAAATTCAGGATCGCCGGGGTCACGCCGATCCGGAACAGGGCAAACAGTGTAACCAGATGCCCGACGGATGTCGGCAGGAGCACACCTACCGTCCGCTCGCCTTTCAACAGGTTCTGCATTTTGTCGCCGAGCAGATAGCTGCCGATGAAAAGCGTCCGGTAGTTGATGGACGATGTCATGTCTTTGGCGATGACGAGCTTTTTGCCGTGAATCCTGGAAGCCTCCAGCGCTTCGTTGAACATGTTTACATTCTGTTTCATCCGAGCCTGGAACAGCTCGCGCTGCATCGTGCGCAGGATCAGGTCGCTTCCGGCTGCCTTTTGCTCCCGCATCGAGACGTTTTCCTTTTTATGCATCGTAAATGGAGTGCCGACCGTGATGTCTACCTTCGGGAACCAGACGATGCGCAGCTTGCCTTTCAGATACGAGAATACGGAGCGCTCGAGGCCCTGGATGATGACCGGGTAAACGGTAGCGCCGGTTCGCATCGCCAGATAGCCTACGCCGCTGTAGATCTTCATCAAGCCGCCGGTTGTCGTGATGCGGCCTTCCGGGAAGATGACCAGCGAATCGCCGTTTTTGACGACGCGGATCATATGGCGAATGGAATAAGGATTCATCGGGTCAACGGTGATATGTTTTCGGAAACGCAGGAAAAGTGAAAACTTTTTTGCGATCTCTGTATTGGCTACAAAGGTCGTGTTGGATGGAAGGCAGAAGGACAGGAGCACCGCATCCAACAAAGAGACGTGATTGGGAATGATGATGCCCGGCTGGGAGAGATCCAGCTTGCCGAGGCCATGGACACGCGGGCGAAACCAGAGCATCAGAAGCCATTTGATAAAGGTATAAATGAGAACCATCTGAACCACACCTTTTCTTGTGATAAGGACCGGTCTTGTTAGTTCTCATTCTACGCGGCGCCAGAAGTAAAAAAAGTACCAACTTTCATTGGTACCTGGTCATAAGACTACCGGATAAGGCTGTGAGGAGCTGGAAAGCCGCTCAAAACAGCTTTTTTTGTTTGGCCTTGGCCGCCGCTTCCTTGCTCGTTTTGACGCCCATTTTTTTCAGGATGCGGTTGATGTGGTTTTTGATCGTGCGCTTGGTGATGTGCAGGGTCTGCTCAATCTGGGATTGCGTCTGGCCCTGGTGGATGAGCTGCAGGATGTCCTTTTCCGCCGGAGACAGCAGCTTCTGGTCCTCGCCGCTTTTCAGCCGCATGAATTCGTTTCGAAGCGCGGCGGCGGCGGTGGGATGGATGGCGGACTGGCGCTGATAGGCGGCGCGGATCGCACCGGGTATTTCCTTGAAATTGGACTTGCTGATGTAATTGACGACCGCCGCGGCGGAGAAGGATTCGACGATGACCTCCTCTGCCGTCAGCGAGGTGAGCATGATGATGGCCAGCTCGCGGCCCATCTCCGTCAGCGCCAGCGCGGTTTCGATCCCGTCGAGATTGTTCTCGGTCAGGTTGATGTCCATCAGCACGACGTCGGCTTCGCCGTCCTGAAACCAGGCGAGCGCATCGTCCTTGGCGGCGGCCTCGCCGACGATGGAGAGATCGGCCTCCTTGCTGATGAAATCAATCAATCCCTTTCGCCACACAGGGTCGTCCTCCACGATATAGACGCGGATTTGTTCCATGGGTCTCCCTCCTTTTCACAGGTGCTTTCTTTATTCGACTGACTCCACCCGCTGGTGCGGGAAGTACAAGAAGACATTTGTTCCCTCGTCCTTGACGCTGTAAATTTCCAGGGTGCCCTGGTGTTTTTGCATCACGTTGTAGCAGTAGGAAAGCCCGAGCCCGAAGTTTGTCCCCGTCTTCTTGGTCGAGAAGAAGGGATCGAGTACATGCGGAAGGTTTTCCTTGGCGATCCCTACGCCGGTGTCGGCTACGGCGATGACGAGGTGTTTCTTGGATAAAAACAGGTGCAGCGTTAGCGTGCCGCCCTGCTTCATCGCCTCCAGGGCGTTCATGGTCAGGTTGATCAAAATCTCGCGGACCTGCACAGGATCGCAGCGAAGCAGCCACTGGTCGTCCAGCTCTGTCCGGATATCCACCTGCTGTTGTTCCGCGAGGGGGCGCAAATTTTGCAGGACGTGCTCGATCAAGGCGGCGGGCTGAATCGTTTCCTCGCGCAGGGCAATGTCCCGAAGCTGCCCTTGGATGCGATTGACCATATCAAGCAGGTGGGAAGTGGACTGCTTGATCACTTGTATATCTTCCTGCAGGGCAGGCTGGTTGGTTTTCTCCGCATAATCCTGCATCCGTTCCGTGTAGAGCGAGATTTTTCCCACTTCGTTTTTGATGGTGTGGTTAATGATTTGCGCCCCTGACGTCATCGCCCGGAGTGTGCTGTCCAGACGACGTTTTTCCACGCGCCATTTGACTCCGAGAAAGCCGTACTTGACACTGATCACCAAAATCAGAAGAAACTGAATTCCGACGATCAGACTGTTGTACCTCCAGGCTTCATAGTGGTTTTGCGTCCGCATCACGTAAATGGTAATAAACACCAGAAGCACCGGGAAAATGACGAGAATATTGGTAAACAGCCTGCTCTGTTTCACGAGCGGGTCTTTTTCCTTTTTGTACAGCAAGATGAGGATCAGACTGGCGGCGATAAAATACGGAATCACCCATGCCACCATCAGCCAGTAGTCAAACTGCAGCACCGGGTAGATCGGTGTGATGAGCAGCATGATCAGGGGCGGGAGCAGAGCCGCATACTGGAGAATGGTCTTGGTCTTTTGCCGCAGAAAATCTCCGGAGTGTACGGCGAACATGAGAAACGCGTAAGGCAAGCCCACCTGACAGATAAAGGACGAGACCCTGCTGGCCATGAGCAGCGCGGCGGACAGGGCAGCGGAAAGCGGAAACGAGTCCTTTACGAGCGGCAGGAGCGTCTCGTCGAATACGGCGGACAAGAACCCGCATCCTCCGACGAATGCGGTGGCGCTGGCCCAGCGTGTAGACGTGTTTTTCGGATCCGTGTACAAGACAAAGGCCCCGAAGGCCCATATGGCCAATAAGATGAGAACCATCATGGCGGCTTTTCTCCTGTCATTTGTATAGATTCCATTATACCGTACCGGAGCGGCAGGCGCCTTATTGGCAAGGTTCTCTTTTGCGGAAACTTTTGCTTCGCCCCGTCCAAAATCAAGCGGAAACAAGCATGGCTGACAGAGAAAAGGAAAAGCGCCGGCAAAACGCTTCAAGCTTTCTGATGGACAAATAAAAACAGGCCCCTTTTTCTACATGATAAGTAGAGAAAGGAGCCTTTTCCTTTGCTTCGTGCTTCTCTATTTTTTTACCGGATCTTTCGGAACAAGCTCAAAAATCTCATGCGACTCCATCGTGTCGATGAACCGGGAAAGCCAGTCGTAGTAAGCCAGTGCGTTGTCTATGCGGGTGATGCTTCTCTCCACGCGCGCCTTTAAATCTTCGGAAAGCTCTTCGTTCTGGAGCAGGGATTGGAGCTCCAGCCGGGACTTTTTCATCGCATGCACATTTTGCTCGGAAGCAGCTCTCCATTTCAAGGAGAAGAAATCAATAAAGGTCTGGTGCCAATCCAGATTGACCTCGTAGTGATCCTTCCGTGTGCCTTTTTTCCAGATTTTGTCCACCATCTGCAAATCCATCAAGGTGCGGACACCTGTGCTCATGCTCGTTTTGCTCATGCCGAGCGCTTCGCCCATCTCGTCCAAGGTCATGGCTTTATCCTGAAACAGCATTGTGCCATACAACAGACCAGTAGACATCGTAATCCCATACAGCTCCATGTTCTTGGCTAGTGTCTCGATGACCTGTTCCTGGGCCTTATTCAATTTTTCTTCATGTTTGTCTTCCATTTTGAAAAGAGCAGCTCCTCTGGTCAATTTACCTGTTAACGATTGTACTAATGAAGTTTGCGAAAGTAAATAAACGAATCTTACCGTATATGCTAGATATACTGAGAATACGGAACAAAAAGTACGTAAAGTTTTTTCTGAACAAAGATTACGCTCGAATATGGCCCCTTACCAAATTTGTGGAAACAAAGGGCCGACCGATACAATAAGAGGGTCAGATTCGTGCGAACAATTTATTCGGAGGTGACGTTATGCCAAAAATCAAGGTAGAGCAGTTGACGAAAGTATTCGGGCGTCAGCCGCAGCGCGCCCTTCCTCTTGTAAAGCAGGGTAAAACCAAGCAGGAGATTTTGAAGGAAACCGGTCTGACCGTCGGGGTCAACCAGGCCAGCTTTGAAGTAGAGGCGGGCGAAATCTTTGTCATTATGGGATTGTCCGGGAGCGGGAAGTCGACGCTGGTGCGGCTGTTGAACCGGCTGATTGAGCCTACAGAGGGAAAAGTTCTGATTGACCATGCGGATATCGTGCAGATGAACGAACAGCAGCTGCAAGAGGTCAGAAGAAAAAAACTGGGTATGGTCTTTCAAAAGTTTGCCCTTTTCCCCCACCGGACCGTATTGGAGAACGTAGAGTTCGGTTTGGAAATACAGAATATTCCAAAATATGAGCGCGAGCCGAAAGCGCGTGAAGCTCTGTCGCTTGTCGGGCTGGCCGGCTGGGAAGACAGCTACCCGGATCAGTTGAGCGGCGGGATGCAGCAGCGGGTGGGACTCGCCAGAGCGCTGGCAAACGATCCGGATGTGCTGTTGATGGACGAAGCGTTCAGTGCGCTTGATCCGCTCATTCGCAAAGACATGCAGGATGAGCTTCTGGAATTGCAGGCGACGATGCAAAAGACGATTATCTTTATTACGCACGATCTGGATGAGGCGCTGAAGATCGGGGACCGGATCGCGCTGATGAAGGACGGGGCGATCGTTCAGATCGGAACGCCGGAAGAAATTCTGACCAATCCGGCCAATGAGTACGTGGAGAAATTCGTGGAAGACGTGGACCGCTCCAAGGTTCTTTCTGCCGAGCACGTGATGAAGCGGGCCCAAACGATTACGCTAGACAAGGGGCCGCGGGTCGCCCTGCAGCTTATGAGAGACAGCGGCGTCTCCAGCCTGTATGTGGTGGACCGCAAAAAAACGCTGCTTGGCGTAGTGACGGCCGATGCGGTGAATACGGCCAAGCAGGAGTCCTTGACGTTGGAGTCTGTGATGCGAAAAGAGATTCCGACGGTCTCGCCAAAGACATTGCTTCACGAGCTGTTTGACCTGGTCGCTTTTTCAGACATTCCGGTAGCAGTAGTCGGGGAACAAAACCGCCTGCTCGGTGTTGTCGTGAAGGGCAGCGTGTTGGGAGGTCTGGCAGGGAAGGTAAATCCGGAAGTGGGCAGCACTCCCCATGCCGATCAGACTGCCGCTGCGATGGAAGGTGCGAATAGCGGTGAGAATGCAGGGACGAATGCGATGAATCCTGCAAGCTTGAATGCAAGCGCGAATACGCGTGTGAATATCGGTGTGAACAAAAGCGAAAACAAGCAGGCTGCCGCGGACGTGAAAACGGATGAGGAGCATGCTTTCGCGGAAGAAAGGCAGGTGAAGTAGGATGGGAGAGCTTTTTCCTAAGTTGCCGGTAGACCGTTGGATAGAAAATGTGGTTGATTTTTTGGATGATCATCTGGGCATCGTCTTTGACATGATTACGACAGTGATCGGCGGTCTTGTCGATTTGTTTGCCCTGTTGTTTTCGGGGTTGCCGTCGTGGCTTTTGATCATCGTCCTGGTGCTGCTCGCTTATCGTGCAGGAAAATGGCCAATCGCCCTGTTCTCGTTTATCGGACTTCTTCTGATCGAAAATCTGGGGTATTGGGAGCACGCCATGGATACCCTGGCATTGGTTATGACTGCTGGTCTTATCTCTGTCATTATCGGTATTCCTGTCGGGATTTGGTGTGCGCGAACGGATAGCGTCCGCAATGTCGTGACGCCTGTTCTGGATTTCATGCAAACGATGCCGGCGTTTGTCTACCTGATTCCGGCGATCTTCTTCTTTGGTCTGGGCAAGGTGCCCGGGGTCATCGCCTCCGTTATTTTTGCGATGCCGCCGACGATCCGGCTGACCAATCTGGGGATCAGACAAGTGCCAGCCGAGCTGATCGAGGCTTCGGATGCATTCGGCTCCACGGCGTGGCAAAAGCTGGTGAAAGTACAGATGCCGCTTGCCAGACCAACCGTTATGGCAGGTATCAACCAAAGCATCATGCTCGCGCTGTCCATGGTCGTGATCGCGTCGATGATTGGTGCCAAAGGACTCGGGGCGGACGTGTACCGCGCCGTTACCCAGATCAAGATCGGTGCAGGCTTCGAAGCCGGTCTGGCAATCGTCATCATGGCCATTTTATTGGATAGGATCACCCAAAGCATGGGGAAAAAGAAAAACGCCTAGGAGGGGTCTTCATGAAAAAGAGATGGAGCACAGGAATCGCAGCCGTATTGGGAATTAGCTTGCTGATGGCAGGCTGCTCGGGAGCGCCATCCGCGGAGCTGCCAAAAGATAGCCAGGGCGGCCAGTCCGCAGAAGGTTCAACCGGCGGTTCCGGCGGTGTCGGAGCCCAGGTCGACTACAAAATCATCGGGATCGATCCGGGTGCTGGCATTATGAAAGCGGCAGAAAAAGCCATCGAGGAATACGACCTGAAGGATTGGGAGCTGGTCGAGGGCTCCGGTGCCGCGATGACCGCCGCTTTGACACAGGCGTACAAGGACAAAAAGCCAATCATCATCACAGGCTGGACACCGCACTGGAAGTTCTCCAAGTATGAGCTGAAATACTTGAAGGACCCGAAAGGCGTGTTCGGAGCAGGTGAAGAGATTCATACGGTTGTGCGTAAAGGGTTGAAGGAGGATCAGCCAAGCGCGTATGCTTTCCTCGACAATTTCCATTGGACGACCGAGGACATGGAAAAAGTGATGCTGGACATTGCAGACGGGAAAAAGCCCGAGGAAGCAGCAGCCGAATGGGTGAAAAACAACGAAGAAAAGGTAAACAAGTGGGTTGAGGGCATTCAGCCTGCGGACGGCAAGAAGATTTCCCTGGCGTATGTAGCGTGGGATTCGGAAATTGCCAGCACGAATGTCGTCAAGACCGTTCTGGAACAAAAGCTGAAGTACCAGGTCGAGCTGAGCCAGGTGGAAGCAGGTCCGATGTGGGCTGGCGTAGCCAATGGCGATGTGGACGGAATGGTAGCGGCATGGCTGCCGACCACTCACGCCGATTACTATGAAAAGCTGGGTAAAGACGTCGAAGACCTGGGCGCGAATCTGGAAGGAACCAAGGTTGGACTCGTCGTTCCTGCTTATATGGACATCGACTCGATTGAGGATTTGAAGAAGTAAGGACAAATCCGGTGAGAAAAGGCTAGGTAAGCGAGCAAGTAGGGAAGCGGATAAGCAAAAAAGCAAATAAGTTAGCGGGTAAGCAAGTAAGAGTGAGCAAGTAAGTGAGTAAGTAAGCAAACAAAGATGCAAGCAAGGTATCTAAAAGAAAGACAGCCCTGTTCCCGATTCATTCGGGTGCAGGGCTGTACTTTTTTGTATTTATAGACCTGGAAGCTGCAGAGGTGAGGAAGCTAAGGGACACGGAACACGACCTACCCGGGTTACTTCGGAAACGCGACCGTGACCTTGAAGTAGTCTCCGTCGATCTCAATCTCGAGACGTCCTCCCTGGAGCTCTACGATGCTTTTGGCAATCGCCAGACCGAGGCCGGAGCCTTCGGTATGCCGTGATTTGTCACCCCGTTTGAACCTCTCGAACAGTTCTTCGGCATCGAAGTCGATCTCGTAGGCGGAGACGTTTTTCATGGTGAGGATGACTTCTGCGTTTTGCTCGGACAGGGAGACGTACACGCGCGTATTCGGCATGGAATACTTCAGCGCATTGACGATCAGGTTTTCCAGCACTCTCCACGTTTTGTTGCCATCCAGCTTGGCAAACATCTGCTGCTGCTCGACCTGCATGCGGAAGGTGAGCGAGGACTCCTCGATCTTGTCACTGAACTCCGCCAGGGCCTGATTCAAAAGCGAAGCCACGTTGACGTTCTCCACTTGCAGCTCCACCGCTCCGCTGGCCATCTTGGACGCCTCGAACAGATCGTCGATCAGCACCTTCAGCCGCTGGGTCTTTCTGTCCAGCACCTCGATATAGCTTGCGACCTCTTCAGGCTTCAGATTTTCCCCTTTTAAGAGATTGACATAGTTGACGATAGAGGTGAGCGGCGTTTTCAAGTCGTGGGAGACGTTGGTGATCAGCTCCGACTTGAGCCGTTCGCTTTTTATCTGGCCTTCGACGGATTCCTTGAAGCCTTGCTTGATATTGTTCAGGTTGTCGGCCAGGCGGGACAGGTTTCCTTTTCCTTTGCCTGTCGCGATGATCTGGTGGTCCAGATTTCCGGCTGCCATCTCTTCGGCACCGCGGAAGATTTTGTTCATCAGGCTGATTCTCCTGAGAATGTACGGAAGCACGATAGTGACGTAAAACAGGCAGTAAGCTCCTGAAACCAACAGAAAGAGCTCTTCGCGACGATCAAGGGAAATGAGAGCGACCAATGCGCTCACGGGAAAGGCAAGCGACAGGCCAACCATCAGGATGAGCTTGACCAAGATGTTTCGATTGGCCAATACATCCGTGAGCAGTTCACGGTATTTGACAAACCAGCTTTTCTGCCATTGCCGCTGCCACAGCTCTCGGTCCCGTAGCATCCGAGCGGCCTCTATCAAGCAGAGCGTAACGTAGGCTGCGGCGAACGATTCCAGCCCGAGGATAATGAGCTGCTCGGGACGAAGAGGCAGCGAAAAAAACGAGACGGAGATGGCCAGCACAACCGCGCAGAAGACGGCAAAGAACAGCACGAAGATTCGCAGGTCAACGGGAATGCGCCGCAGCAAGAAGAGCGAGCCTTCGACAAAGGAGAGCTCGGCTGCGCGCTTGCGCAAATACAGGAACAGTCCGACCGCAGCTACAGCGGTGATGACGAGCAGGGCGCATTCCTTGAACAGCCTTTCGCGGATCGCCGCATAATACTGCGCGTTGGAGTGGATCAGGCTGTATCCTTCCACATTTTTCGGGACGTAGATGATCCCTTCCCAGTGATTGGTTTGAAAAAAGTGATTGATCCAACGGAAGCTGTTATCCGTTTCGTTGTCGCTGTTAGGAAAGCGGATGGAATAGACAGAGTTGGATTTCAGTTCTTCCACCGAAGGAGGGGTCGGTACATTGGTGTACACCTCGTCCCTGTTCTTGTTCACGATGTAGTAGCGGAATGACCCGCTCCGCAAAGCGATGCTGTCCTCCAGATCCCTGTATTCCTGGTCCTTTGCGGCAACGGCTTGCTTCACCGCTTGCCGGAACGATTCTTCCTGAGACTGGCGTATCTTTTGCAGTTCCTGGTCTCTTGCCTGTTCCAGCTTGGGGACATTCGCCGCTTTTCCGGAAGCCTCGGCTTCCGCGATCAGTGAAGCGTAATGCTGGTTGATTTCTTCCATTTGCCCCGCAGAGCTGCTCGCGAAATCGCTCTTGAGCTGCTCGTATTGATCTTCTCCGAGCTTCTCCATATCTGTTTTGTCGGGATACCCCCGGTAGTTGAAATGAAGCCTTTTGACCATGTCGATAAACTGGCTGAGCTCCTCCTGGAAGCCATTTGTCTTGTAGTAGCGGTCCTGTTGAAGGTAATCGGTCCGCAAAGCGATGTCCGCCGACGCCAGGAAAGAAAGAGAGGTCATACACAGGAACAGCAGGGAAACCAGAATCAGCCCCAGCTTATTTTTCGATTTTGTATCCAATTCCCCATACCACCTTTAAATATTTCGGTTCCTTCGGGTTGATCTCGATCTTTTCCCTGATTCTTCTCACATGTACAGCCACCGTATTTTCGGCGTTCATGTACGGTTCCTTCCAGACCAGCTCGTATATTTCTTCAATGGAGAAGACACGGCCCTTGTTTTTCATCAGAAGCTCGAGGATTTTGTACTCCGTAGGGGTCAGGCGAACCTCCTCGTCATCGACAAAAACCGTCTTGGAGGTCGTGTTGAGGACCAGCCCCCTGACGTGAATTTCGTCTTCGCTCGCAACATACGTCCCCAGATGGGTATAGCGCCGCAGCTGCGATTTGACCCGCGCTACCAGCTCCATCGGGTTAAACGGCTTCGTTACATAGTCGTCCGCTCCGACGTTAAGCCCGAGGATTTTGTCCGTATCCTCCGATTTTGCCGACAGCATGATGATCGGAATGTTTCGGCTTTCCCGGATGGCAAAGGTCGCTTTGATCCCGTCCATCTGCGGCATCATAATATCCATGATAATGAGGTGCAAATCCTCGTTGTTTAACACTTCCAAAGCTTGAAGTCCGTTCTCTGCTTTGAATACCTTGATGTTTTCGTTCTTGAGATAAATTTCGATCGCGTCGCGGATTTCTGCTTCATCGTCCACGACAAGCACATTATACTTGGACACGCCAGCTTCCCACCTTACGAATCTTTCTTGTGTCTGTTCATTTCCCGAACCGAGGAGATATTTCTATCATACCGGGTACTTTTTACAAAAGGGCTTTGAAAATCCTTACAAAATTCTTACGAAAAGAAATGATAGGCGAAAAAGAAAACAATGACCCGCAAGACAGGGCACCTGGTAAAGTGTCCGGCTTGCGGGTCAAAGCTCAGCATTCGGATCAAAGCTCAGCAATTTTCCGATGATGCTTTTTTATGGCAAACAATGATCGTGCAGAATTGTGCTGCGTTTTTATCAGCCGTAGCTCGCATAGGCGATAATGCCTTCTTCTTCGTCTAAAACGAGTTCCAGTCTGGCCGAATAAGGATCGCGGTGCATGTACGTCTGCAGCCAATAACGGATCGCTTCAATAATGTTGATTTTGATAAAGATCTGCTTGCGGTCGTTGGCGTACACTTCAGCGGAAAAACCGTAGTCCTCGTCCCACATCAGCTCGACGGCAACCTCTTGCGGCTGAATCTGCTTTTTGCTCGCCACATGCATGCAAATGGCGTTTATAATGTCCTGCTCAAGAATTTTTATCGTTTCCATGTATCCCATTCCTGCTTTTTACGCTGGTTTTTAAAGAGCAAGTAAACCTTCCGGATCACAGCGATCAACACGATGACCGCGAGGATGTTGATCATGAATCCGAGGATGGAGCCGAGTACGCCCAAATCGCTGAACAGGCTGCCAAACAGCAATCCTGCCAGACCGCCGACGAGCAGGCCTTTCATGAAACCGCCTTTGCTCGGTGCAGCAGTAGATGTATTTTTTACCGGTGTTGTGGAATTCGTGGTGTTGTTGTTCGTCGTCGCATTTACATTGGAATCCGCTTTGTTCGGCGTCGTTTTTGTAGGAGCGATAGACTTTTTGCCGGATTTGTAGCCTTTGGCATCGGCGTGATCGGTTACAAAGCCAGTTGGAGCCAGTACAAGGACAAACGCAATGACCAACATCAGTAATTTTTTCATTATAGGAAAAGTCATCTCCTTTTTATTTTCCGTCTATATATAAGTCTATGATTATTTTCCGGCTTATTCAACCGGTATTGATAGTAAATGATGATTTGTCACAGATTGTATGATATTTTTTTGTTCGCAAAATAGTCCTCATTTACTACGCTCAATAGGTTATGAGTATGTTATTATAATTTTGCTATAGTATTTTTAACCTAATTAAAAATTCTGAAAAAGGCAAACCCACTGAAAGGCGGGGACGCAAAGCCACGGGTCTAAGGCTGCATAAAAATGCGGCTACGACAGCCGGGTTGCCAGACCGAAGCAAAGAAGCTGTCGGAATGGCAGTCTTCTTTTTTTTGTGCCCAAAAAAGAAGGCAGGTCGTCGCGTGTAGGGGGATAGGGAGGGATCATATCCATGGGAAACAGTCTCAAGCAAAAACTGATTGTGGTGATGAGCATCCTGCTAATTATCAGTTTGATTTCTGTATCTGTTGCGAGTTACTGGAGCTCCTCGAGTATTCTGGAAACGAGCCTTGACAAGGAAGCCGAGCTGAGCGCAAAAAATCTGTCTGAACAGATTGAAACGTTTTTTAACAGCCATTAGCGTTGCATAAAAAATGAATCCATCTATTGTCAAATTATTCTGAATGACATTTTCAACTTTACAACCAAAAACGAGAACAGCCAAGCAAAAGGTAGCCACTATCCATTTGGTAGTTTTATACATTTATTACAACATCGACAACAACAAACAACACTTACTTCCTTTTCTGTCGCCCTCTGGATGTTCGTTTGGATTGGTAATCCATTCTGCCTATCCATTGTTCAAAGGTCTGCCAGAGAAACACTTTGAGCCATCTACTGATTTGCAGCAGACTGTGCTGACTGTTTCTTTCCAGCTTTACAAGAAGCAACAAGCAGTAAGCAATGAGAGCGAGAAAAACTTGATTCCAGACCGCATTTTCACTTGTTCCATAGAACGTCTTGATCTTTGCGTGTTGTTTCATCCATTTGAAAAACAGTTCTATTTGCCAGCGCCAACGGTAGATGTCGCTCAATTCTTCTGCTTCTAAGTCGAACCGATTGGTGATGATTCGAATACGATTTCCTTTCGAATCATGCGTTTCAATCAGTCGTAACACATTATCCACCCGTTTTTGTGGCGTTCCAAGAAGGATCATGGAGTCGGATAAAACGGAGCTTTCTGGTGGTACTTTGAAAGTATACAAATGACGAGTTTCCGCGTTATCCTTGAGACGTGAAGCAAAAAAGATGCCCTGATCGGTATACTCATCGAACTTTTCATAATCCACGTACCCTCGATCAAAGACGTACATGGCTCCGATCTCATCAATCAGCGACTCCATTTGGGTGCGGTCATTGGATTTGGCACAAGTTAGGGAAATCTTTTCAGGATAGACATCCTCCTGGCTTGCGAAAACGAGACGAAGATGAATTTTGATTCCTGCCTTTGTTTCGCGAAAGGTTGCCCACTTATACTTTTGCAAACATAATCCAATTGTAGTGGAATCAATGATCTTTATGTGTTTTCGAAGAGAGCAGGCTTTTCCAGAAACGCGTTGAATTTGCTGGACAAGGTCGACAAAAACTTCTTCAAGCAAAGCAGGTTCTACCCGATTGTTTTTTCGACTAAGCTGTGCGGGGCTGATCGATGACAGTCCTAATTCTTGCTGAAATTTCTTTGATAGAACATCGTCAGCAATGGCTCGAAGCCCTTCGCGTTGCTGAAGTTGGGCATGTAAAAATAGGAGAAGATACGCTTTTGTCGTCAGCTTCTTCACGTACTTGTCTTGATCCGTTTCGTCAATTCGTTGTTGAAGTTTCATAATATTGATGGGTGCAACCCATTTACCAAATGAAGAAAATAGGGTATTCTTGTCCATGAGCTATCCTTTGCGTTGGATTTGGACAGGAACTACCTGACCTTTCCAGTGTAAAGGATTTTTTTGTTCCCTAGACAACCAAATACCAAAGATTATGTGTATTTTGAATGATGGGAAAAGATTAATGCAACGCTAGTGTTTAACAGCAAAATTATCATTCTCGAAACGATTTCCAAAATGATCTCGGAAGACAACGATCAGGCAAAGGACCTGAAGCTGATTCAGGACGCCCAGAAGCAACACCCGGAGTTTGAAACCTTCTTCTTTTCCTACGACCTGACCGGAAACCGTGTCATCAACTTCAAAGGCGAAGTGACACAGGTTTCCGACAGGGAGCACTTTCAGGCTGCGGGAAAAGGCGAAGGGAAAGTGATCATCTCGGAGCCGGTCGTCTCCAAGCGTACCGGCAACAATATCGTGACGATCATCGTACCGCTGATGAAAAACAACAAGCAGTACGGGTACATGGGGTCTACCATCCCGATCAACGAAATTCAGACAACCGTTTCCGAGGAAACCTTTGGGCAGACAGGCTACGCTTTCCTCGTCAGTCAAAAAGGAACCTATGTCTGGAATCCAAATGAAGAGTTGATCCTGAAGGAGTCTCTGGCTACTACCGATATTCCGCAGCTGCAGGAGGCTTTCCAAGCGATCCAAAGCGGCGGAGAGGGAACGGTTCAGTACGAGGCGGATGGCAAGGAAATGTTCGCATCCTACGCGTCTACTGACCAACACTGGGGGGTATTTATTGCCGCTCCATCTGAAGAGCTGCATGCCCCTATCGCTGAATTGATGGTGAAGCTGTTGATCATCTCCGGCGTCGCTATCGTTCTCGCTATCGCCGTCGTTTATGCCGTGGCAGTCAGCATGGTCCGGCCTATTCAGCGTCTGAACCAGGTGGTGCAGGTGGTGGCGAAGGGCGACTTGACCAATAGCGTGACCGTGCAAGGAAAAGACGAGATCGCCGTGTTGTCCCGCGATTTCAACCAAACGGTGAATCATTTGAAGGACTTGATCCAGGGTGTCTCCCTGTCTTCGGATGAGGTGCTCTCCTTCACGAAGGAAGTATCTGCCGGGATAGATCAAGCGACCCAGGCAGTAAACCGGATCAGCAGCTCTGTTCAACAAATTGCTGACGGCGCCGCAGCGCAGGCTGGCAGTGCGCAGGAAGTCGCGCTTTCGATGAATGATATGGCCGTCGGCATCGTGAAGATTGCGGAGACATCCTCGCGGGTATCGGAATCTGCGCAGGAGGCGGCCAAACAGGCGGAGCAGGGCGCTACGGTGGTAGATCACGCCGTGCAGCAAATGACGAGTATCGGAGAGGGCACTGCCAAGGTGTCGACAGCCATCGAAAAACTGCATGCGCGGTCCCAGGAAATCGAAAGCATTCTTGACACGATCAGCGGGCTGACCTCACAGATCAATCTCCTCGCCTTGAACGCATCGATTGAAGCGGCACGGGCAGGCGAGCATGGCCGCGGCTTCGCGGTTGTAGCGGGTGAAGTGAAGAGTCTGGCGCATCAGTCTGAAGAATCGGCGGCGAAAATCGCTCAGCTGATCCAGGAAATCCAGCAGGATACCGCGGAAGCAGTCGAGGCGATGGATGCCGGGAATAAAAACGTGAAAGACGGTGTTGAGCTGATCGAGGAAGTGCGAGCCATTTTTGATCGCATCATGAGCGCCTCGCGCAATGTAGCAGACCACATCCTCGAAGTCTCCGCCGCTTCGGAAGAAATGTCGGCCGGTTCGGAAGAGGTAAGCGCATCGGTGGCAGAAATGCACGCCATCGCCAACCATGCATCCGAGGATGCAAAAAATGTGGCGGAAGCGACACATCAACAACTGCGTACGATTGAAGATATTGCCGAATCCGTCGGCAAGCTGCAAGATGTGGTGGATGAAATGCAGAAGAGGCTTGGGAAATTTACGCTGTAGCCATACGCTGTGGCCATTTTGGATATCAGTAGGAAAAGCCTCCTGCGAAAGGGGGGATGCCTCTGGGAGGTAGCAGGAAACATCTGGAAAGTGTTGAGGCAGAAACAAAGACAAAAGCATTGGATCTGGAGGAGAAGAAGATGAAAAACTGGAAAAAACTCATGATGGCAAGTACTGTAGCCGCTGCTTTGCTTGCGACAGGCACAGTCGGCAATGCTTCGGCGATGAGCTCTGTCGCGGCGGCCAATCAAAATGCTGTATACGCGAAAAATACCGATCTGAAACAGGAAAATAAAAAGTTTGAGTCCCGCCTCGATGCGATCATTAAGCGGGGGTACATCCTCATCGGCACACCGGGTGACTACAAACCTTTCACATATTTGAATCCGAAGACTGGCGAGTTTGAAGGTTACGATATCGACGCCATGAAAGAGTTTGCGAAAAGTCTGGGCGTAGAAGCCCGCTTCGTCCAAACCTCCTGGCCGACATTGATGGATGACCTTTTGGCTGACAAATTCGATATCGCTGTTGGCGGCGTTACCCGCAATACCGAAAGACAGAAAAAGGCCCACATGAGCGAAGGCTACATCCAATTCGGAAAGGCTCCGCTGATCCGCAAAGAGGATAAAGACAAGTACAAAACCGTTGAAGACATCAACAAGCCGACTGTCCGCATTGGCGTGAATCCAGGCGGAACCAACGAAAAATTTGTTCGCGAGCACCTGACAAACGCGAAGGTGACAGTAGTGGAAAACAACCTCGACATTCCGGGCCTCGTAGCCAACGGCACTTATGATGTGATGATTACGGACACGCTGGAAGCCATGGTTTACCAAAAGGCAGACCCGCGCTTGTATGCGGCTTTGACTGACAATCCTTTCACCAAAAGCGAAAAAGCGTACATGATCCACCGCGGAGATTTTATCTTTGCCAGCTATCTGGATGTATGGATGGATGAAATGAAGCTGCAAGGCAAATTTGATGAGCTGTACAAAAAGTGGCTCCAATAGCCAAATATTGCTATAGTGGAAATATCGCTGCGTGTAGGCACGCAGCGATGTTTGCTAATTGACGAAAATGATGGTATGATATTATCTATGTTAAAAAGACATGAATACCCGGGAACGATTTTGCGGCCTCTCATGAGGTTTCAAGCGGAAACGGTTTTGAGGTTTTCTTGCTTTTTATCAATTGTTTACATGAGGAGGCCACAATCGTGATCGGAAAAGTAAAATGGTTTAATGCAGAAAAGGGCTTTGGTTTCATTGAGCGTGAAGATGGTGACGACGTATTCGTTCACTTCTCCGCGATCCAAGGAAATGGTTTCAAAAGCCTGGAAGAAGGACAAAACGTTGAATTTGACATCGTGGAAGGCAATCGCGGTCCACAAGCTGCAAACGTAAACAAACTGTAAATCCTTCTGATATAGACGCGAAAAGAGGGCTTATTCCATCAACAGGAATACAGCCCTCTTTTTCGGTCATTTTAAGTGGTAGGACATTTAGATTTAAGCAAAGGAGATTGACGCGCATTGGCAACATTTTATGATTTTGGGCTCCATCATCTGGTAGCCCGCGCCCTCAGTGACATGGGGTTTGAAGAGGCGACACCGATTCAGGCGGAGACGATCCCCACCGTCCTGCAGGGACAGGATTTAATCGGGCAGGCACAAACCGGTACAGGGAAAACCGCTGCTTTCGGCATCCCGCTCGTGGAAAGAGTGGATAGCGAAAAGGAACAGATCCAGGCGGTAGTCCTCACTCCCACCCGGGAACTGGCTGTTCAGGTAGCAGAAGAACTGAACAAGATTGCCCAGCACAAAAAAGTGACTGCTCTGCCGATCTACGGCGGACAGGATATCCAGCGCCAGATCAGGGCATTGAAAAAGCGCCCTGAAATTATCGTAGCGACTCCGGGCCGGTTCATGGACCATATGAACCGCAAGACGATTCGTCTGCACGGTGTGGAAATGGTCGTACTGGATGAAGCGGATGAAATGCTCAACATGGGCTTTGTCGACGACATCAAGGCTATCTTGCAAGAGATGCCGGAAGAGCGGCAAACCTTGCTGTTCTCGGCGACGATGCCGCGCCCGATCCAGGAAATTGCCCGCAATTTCATGAAAAACCCTGTTACCATCTCGATCAAGGCGAAGGAACTGACCGTTCCCAATATCCAGCAGCAGTATATGGAAGTGCCGGAGAAACAGAAATTTGATGTTCTGTGCCGTCTCCTGGACATCCATTCGCCTGAGCTGGCGATTATCTTCGGACGGACCAAACGCCGCGTAGACGAGCTGGCAGAGGCTCTGAACAAGCGCGGATACGGTGCGGAAGGCATCCACGGAGACTTGAATCAGGCAAAACGCGACAGCGTGCTGCGCAAATTCAAGGAAGGCACGATCGAAGTGCTGGTCGCAACTGATGTGGCCGCTCGCGGATTGGATATCAGCGGTGTTACTCACGTGTACAACTTTGACATTCCGCAGGATTCAGAGAGCTATGTCCACCGCATCGGCAGAACCGGGCGTGCGGGTAAAACAGGCTTGGCGATTACGCTGGTCACTCCGAGAGAAACCGACCACCTGCGTTATATCGAGAAGGCTACCAACCGCAAAATGGAAAGAAAGCCTGTTCCGACGCTTGCAGAAGCGATCGAGGGACAACAGCGTCTGACAGTGGACAAACTGATGGAGACGACAGGCAGCGATGAGCTGAGCATGTACAAGTCGTTGGCTGAGCAGCTGTTGGATGAGGTCGATTCCGTAACGCTGGTCGCAGCTGCGTTGAAGCTGCTTACCAAGGAACCGGACACCACTCCTGTCCGTTTGACAGAGGAAGCTCCTCTGCGAGTAGGCAAGAGAAAAACGATGGATCAGTCCAGAGGCAGAGGCCCGCGTACCGGAGCCAAGCGGAGCGGCGGAGGCGGAGGCGGCTTCTCGCGAGCGGGGCATGGAAAAGGAAGACCGGCCCAACACAACAGGAACAGAAGAGACTGGGATCGGGATCGCGACCGTGACCGCAATAGAGACTAGAGCAGCGCCAGAGCAACCTCTGCGCCGACTCTAGGCCACAAAAAGAGCCGCCAAGCGCTGATGCCGGGCGGCTTTGATTATTTGATCCGGAATGTGCAGGAGCTCTACACCCAGCCTCTTGCTCTCATCGCCTCTGCGATGCGTTTGAGAGAGATCATGTAAGCGGCTGTGCGGAAATCCGTTTTGTACTCCTGCGCGATTGAACGAACGGCCCAGTACGACTGGGTCATGACGTCGCGCAGCTTCTGGTTTACTTCGGCTTCGCTCCAGTAGTAATTCATCAGGTTTTGCACCCACTCAAAGTACGAGACGGTCACGCCGCCTGCATTGGCGAGAATGTCGGGGATGACCAAGACGCCGTTTTGGTGCAGCACTTTGTCTGCTTCGGGCGTAGTCGGGCCGTTGGCCGCTTCGGCGATGATGCGCGCTTTGACTTTATGGGCATTTTTCAATGTGATCACGTTTTCCAGCGCAGCGGGGACCAAAATGTCTACATCGAGCTCTAACAGCTCCTCTGGCTGCTGGAGGTGGAAACGGGCGTCGTAATCCAAAATGGTGGACGAATCCTTCAATTTCTCCACCTGGGCCAGATCCAGCCCGGCCGGGTCGTAGAGAGCGCCTTTGGAGTCGCTGACAGCTACGATCTTGCAGCCGAGCCCGGACAGCAGGTCAGCCGCGATGCGCCCTGCATTGCCAAAGCCCTGGATGGCGACGGTCGCTCCTTGCAGCGATTTGCCCATATCCTTCATCGCTTCTTCGATGGTGTATACACAGCCGCGTGCGGTGGCCTCACTGCGTCCTTTCGATCCGCCGATGATCAGGGGCTTGCCGGTAATGACGCCGGGGCTGTAAGAACCTTTGATCCGGCTGTACGTATCCATCATCCACCCCATAATTTGCGGGTTCGTATAAACGTCCGGGGCCGGGATGTCTTTTTCCGGACCGACGATGTCCGCGATCGCTTCCATAAAGCCGCGGCTGATCCGTTCGATTTCCGCTTTGCTGAACTCGTGGGGATCGCAAATAACACCGCCTTTGCCGCCGCCGTACGGCAGGCTGACGACGCCGCATTTGAACGTCATCCACATCGACAGCGCCTTTACCTCATCCAGGGTCACATCCGGGTGAAAGCGGATGCCCCCTTTTGTCGGTCCGATCGCATCATTGTGTTGGGAGCGAAAGCCTTCGAATACGCGGATACTGCCGTCGTCGAGCTTGACCGGGAAAGAAACGTACAATACCCGTTTCGGTTTTTTCAGTATTTCTACCACGCCGCGCTCCAATCCGAGCAGGGATGCTGCAGTTTCAATTTGGGTCTGCACAATTTCATACGGATTGAGGACTTCACCCGCCGATTGTTGAACCTCCTGGAAAATCGCCATAGTTCTCTCCCTCTTTTTTCTTTATTTTTAAATAATTTTAAATAGAGCAGTAATAGTAATCAGAACAATTCAAAAAAAGATGAACGGAATACAAAAGTATTTTATCTGTAAGGATTAATCGAAACAATATAGAATATAGATGAGATTAATGCCGAAATGAGATGAATAAAAATAGAGAGGGGGAGAACGGTGGAACTGAGGCAGATTCAGTATTTTATCGAGGTAGCCAAACGGGAGCATGTGACGGAAGCTTCCCATGCCCTCCATATCGCGCAATCGGCGGTCAGCAGGCAGATCGTCAATCTGGAGGCAGAATTGGGCGTCAATCTGTTTATCCGCGATGGACGCAACGTACGGCTGACCCCGATCGGAAAAGTGTTTCTGGAGCATATGGAGCAGGCGATGAAGGTGATTGACAAAGCCAAACGGGAGATCGAGGAATTTTTGGACCCGGAGCGCGGGACGATCCGCATCGGATTTCCCAGCAGCTTGGCGGCCTACACATTGCCCACCGTCATTTCCGCTTTTCGCGAACAGCATCCGCATGTGCAGTTTCACCTGCGCCAGGGATCGTACCGGCAATTGATCGATGCGGTGATCAAGGGAGAAATCGATCTGGCTCTCCTTGGACCGGTTCCCAAGGATGAAAAGCAGGTGATTGGCCATACGCTGTTTTTGGAGAAGATCGTGGCGCTGCTTCCTTCCCACCATCGATTGGCAGGGGAGGCTAGGCTGCAGCTCAGTCAGCTTCGCGAGGAAGGGTTCGTCTTGTTCCCGGAGGGGTTCATTTTGCGAGAGCTGGTCGTACAGGCGTGCGGTCAGCTCGGCTTTCGGCCGACCATCTCGTTTGAAGGGGAGGACATTGACGCGATCAAAGGGCTGGTGGCGGCCGGACTGGGGGTCACGCTGCTGCCTGAAATCACGCTGACAGACAATCGGCCCCGCAGCACCGTCATGATCCCGGTGACGGAGCCGACCGTTACCCGCACCGTGGGCGTCATTATCCCGGCTGACCGGGAGCTGCCGCCCACGGAGAAATTGTTCTGTGACTTTCTCAAGCAGTTCTTCAGCGTTTTAGAGGGATTTGATAGTTAGCCGCCGTTTTCTTGCGACGGAAAAAATACGCCGTCAGCAAATACGTCCATATCCAGCAGATCGCAATCAGCGCGAGCTTGTCCAAAAGCGGCGCCGTCTTGCTCAAAATAACGACGGTCATTCCGGCGGTCATCAGCCCGAGCATGGCCAGGCAAAGCCGGAAAGCTGCCCGCTGCCGCTCTTCCGATGCGATCGGCAAAAGCCGGATGGACGGAGGATGCACGATGGTGCGGATATGCTGTGTTACCTGTTTTCCGGCAGCAGCGAGGCCAAGCAGGCAAAGCGCGTACAGCAAAAGAGGCGCTTTTGCCCATGCGATCAGGGCGAGCGTCAAGAATGCCAAACGCAGATAAATCGCAAATGTCTCTCCGGTCCGAATGACGTGGCGGACGAGCACATAGAGATACGCATCGCCCTTGTCTCCGGTCAACCGATCAAAAAGGCGGATGGCCCACGTTCTGGGGCGCACCTTTTTCCGTTTATGGGGGACATCGATAAACATATTCAGGATGGTGTAGTACAGGTCGATACGCTTGTTTTCCTTTTCGATCAGGAAAAGCCACGGCAGGTGGTATCGAGCGGCCTTGCTCATCGCCATGGCGGTCAGGATCACCATGAGCACAAGCGCAGCGGCCGCGTACACCCTATTGCTTGTCCAGAAGCCGTACAGAAACAGGGCGGCAATCCCCCATCTGGCGACAAGGAGCAAAAAAGAATCGCGCTCCAGTCGCACGTGCCGCCAGTACAGGTCGCTGCACCACATTTTCAGCAGGATGAGGCTGCCGGCGAGCAGCGCCCATGAGCCCGGAGACAAGGCTGTCCTTTTATACACCGGATAGACGATCGCGGCCAAAAGCAGCATGCCGGCAGCTTGCACCAGCAGACTGTAGACAAACGCAGACCGCAAATAGTGTTTCATCGGGTAAGGAGAAGGCGCCAGCATGGCCAGATCGGCTTTTCGCAAAAAAGTGCGAACGGAGGCCGGAGCCACAAACACAGCGGTCAACAGGCAGGCGGCCAACTGGGTCCAGAAGGTGCCGGTCAGGGACTCGGCAACCCTCATGTACAGGAAAGCGGCCAGAAAATAAAGCACCACCAGGCCGAGCGAGTTGCTTCCGGCTACTGCTCTCTTGGCGTACCTCTGCCCTGTTTGCCAGGCGGCCTGCAGCCTTGTCGCGTAGAGTGGATCAAACGCCATGGCACATCACCCCCGCACCGCAGCCAAAAACAACTGTTCAAGCGTAGCATCCGGCAGCCCCGCCTGCTGGCGCATCTGCTCAAGCGTGCCGTGAAGCGACATATTCCCGCCGTGGACGATGACGAAGCGGTCCACATACGTCTCCGCAAGGCTCAGCACATGTGTCGACAGCAAGATCGCCGTCCCTTCCTGCTTGATTTCTGTAAGCTGGTTCAGCAGTGTCTCGGTTGCAAGCGGGTCCAGGCCGACGAACGGCTCATCCACGACAAGGACATCCGGCTTTACGAGAAAGGCGCAGAGGATCATCACCTTTTGCCGCATGCCTTTGGAAAAGGAGCCGGGAAAATGATGCGCCCTTTTGTCCAGTCTGAATAGCTCCAGCAGCCGTTTGGCCCGTTCCTGAAACTGCTGTTCCTCTAGCCCGTACGCTTTTGCCATGAACTGCAGATGCTCCCACAGAGTCAGCTCTTCGTACAATTCCGGCATTTCCGGTACATAGGCGAGCAGCGGCTGATCTGTGGAGAAGGCGATCGTCCCGGAAGACGGCTGCAAAAACCCGAGGACGTGCTTCAAAATGGTGCTTTTCCCTGCTCCGTTCAAGCCGATCAGTCCGACGATTTCACCGGATTGGACGGAAAAGGAAATATCGTGAATGGCGGGCTTTCCCGTCGAGTAGCCCCCTGTGACTCTCTCCAATGTAAGCATTTGGTTTCACCTCAAAGGCCGTGCTTTTTTCCAATATACGGATAAGGCCCTCTTTATCATATCACGAATGCGGGGGACAAGCAGAATGCCAAAAGAAGGAGGGGATTGCATATGGCAGCCTCTGAATCCGAACAGATTTCGGACAAGGAAGACAGAATCGTAAAGATAGGACTGGTCGGAGCCGGAAATATCGGCCAGACGCATTTGAACGCCTACCGGCAAGTCAGGAGCGCCCGGGTGGTGGCAATCGCGGGGCGCAATCGGGAAAGAGGGGAGCAGATGGCTGAAGAATACGCCTGCCGTTATTATCCTGCTCTGGAGGCTATGCTGGAGCAGGAGGAGATCGACATCATCGACATTTGCCTGCCTACGGATTTGCATGAACAGCATGTCGTACAGGCTGCCCGGGCCGGCAAGCATGTCCTGTGTGAAAAGCCGATCGCTCTCACGCCCGCTGCGGCTGAACGGATGCTGGAGGAGGTCCGGCAGGCAAATGTACTCTTTATGGTCGCGCAGGTATTGCGCTTTTGGCCGGAGTACGTCGCGATCAAGCAGTGGATCGATGCGGGGCGGCTCGGTCGGCCAGAGATGATCTATGCCCAGCGGCTTTCGCAGCCGCCTGACTGGAGTTCGTGGTTTCAGGACCCGGCGAAGAGCGGCGGGGCTTTATTTGACCTGCATCTGCACGATATCGACTTTTTGATCCACCTGCTGGGGCCGGTCGCTTCGGTATACGCTGTCGGCAAGCAAAGCGAAAATGGAGCCTGGAATCACGTGGTGACCAATCTCGTGTTTGCAAGCGGAAGCAAGGCAGTCGTCGAAGGCTCGCACCTGATGGGGAAGGACTTCCCGTTTTCCGTCGCGATGAGGGTGAATGGACCAGTGGGAACGCTCGACTTTTCCTATACGTCTGACAGAGCTTCCGGGAAAAAACAGAGCCATTTTTTCTGGTATGGCGAGGGGAGCAGACAGCCTGTTGCAATCGAGCCGGGTGCCCCCTTTGTCAATCAGCTGCAGTACTTCGTGGACTGTGTCAAAACCGGGGAAAGACCCCAGGTTGTCACTCCCGAGGAGAGTGTTCAGGTTCTCCGGGTCATGACGGCGATCCAGCGGTCGCTGGAGACGGGGGAGGTGCAGCGGATAGACTGGATGCGGTGATTTGGGACGATAAGCAAGAAAAGGGATTTGGAGGAATAAAGGCGCGGGCCGGAGACAAACTATGTGCGTAACAAGCCGTGGAAAGGGGGTAGGAAACATGAAGAAGACGACGACCAGAAGGATGTTGGGCGTGTTGGGGTTGTGCTGCATGATTGCTTTGGCAGGCCAACCAGCTTTCGCGGCGAATGACTCCGGTCGTGTGGACCAGCCTGCCAACCTGTCTCCGGCGCGGCAGCTTATCACCGTAGAGCAGGCCAAGACAATCGCATTGCAGCAGGTAAAGGGACGAGTCGTCCATGTAGAGCTGGAAACGGAAGATGGCGTGCCCGTCTATGAGGTCATCGTGATCAACGAGCAAAATCAGCCGTATGAAGTGGAAATCGATGCGGTGACAGGGAAAGTGCGCAAGGTCGAAAGAGAAGACGTGTGATCGAAAAAGACGGCTTAGGCGAGGGGTTCGCAGCAAGCCGTCTTTTCCGTTTTTGCTCTAAAGCTGCGCCAGGACGTGCCCGCTGATTGCCATCAAGTCACCATGCTCCTTTAGGCGACATCCACATCTACACGAGTACAAACGTCAACACGGAAAGCAAAACGGACGTAATCGCCATGGCGATGAGCGGGCGGGATGCTTTGGTCCGCAGATCGCGCAGGTTGACATTGAGGCCGAGGCCGACCATGGCCATCGTCAAAACAAAAGTAGTGAGGCTGGCGATTCCGCTGCTGAAACCGTCGGAAACGGGAATCTGCTTGCCCAGTACATAGCTGCCAAAGATACTCATGGCGATAAAGCCAATCAGGAACCAGGGAAACTCGATCTTGGCGTTTCCATCTGCTTTGCCTGTCCGCTTCATCCAGTACATGAGGATGAAACAGAGCGGAACGAGCAGGAGAACGCGGCCCAACTTCGCCAAAAGCCCGATCGCCAGACCGTCCTGTCCGGCTGGAGCCGCTGCGAGTGCGACGTGTGCGATTTCATGCAGGCTGACCCCTGACCAGGTGCCGTATTCGATTGGCGACAAAGGCAGAATCGGCCTCAGGATGGTGTAGGTGATAGCGAAAATGGTACCGACGAGTGCGATAATTCCTACACCGATCGCCGTATCCTCGTCCTTAGCCTTGATGATGGGGGACACCGCTGCAATGGCTGCCGCTCCGCACACACCGGTACCCACTCCGAGCATGAGCGACAACGAGGTGTCCGCTTTCAGCCATTTGGCGATCAGCAGGGTGAGGAAGATGGAAAATGCGATAACGCCCGCATCGTATACGAGCAACCCCAAGCCATCCGACATAACGACATCGATATTCAGCTTCAGGCCGTACAAAATGATGGCGAGACGCAGCAGCCGTTTGGCGGAAAATTGAATACCGGGCCGGATCGCTTCGGGGTATCCCCAGATTTGGCGGTAAGCCACCGCAATCAGGATCGCACATGCCAGTTGGCCCACGCGGTCAAAGCCGGGAACCTGTGCAAGGCCGTATCCGAGCAGGGCCACGATAAAGGTAAACCCCACCCCCGCCAGCCACAGCCAGGCTGCCGGCGCTTTTTTTGCCGCGCCGGGCCTGCCTTTTGCCAAAGCGGCTTCGTCATCCGTGGGCATGCTGTTTTTCAATTGAGTAGACATTGCATCATCTCCGTTACTTTTTTGCAGAAGGAAAAGACAATGACCCTCGTGCCGCACTCTCCAAAAGAGAGGCTTCCTCCGAACTGTTTTACAACCAACTCCAGCATACGGCAAACCGGTGAATAAGAAAAATAAATCATTATGATAATGATGATAAGCAAAATAGTATAATGGGGCCAAGACACACGAAAACGGGTGGGGGGCAGAATGGATCAGCAGTTGCTTGTTTTTGTAACAGTGGCGGAAAAAGAAAGCTTTTCCCGCGCGGCCGAGCAGCTTCACATGACACAGCCGGCAGTCAGCCAGCATATTCAAGCGCTGGAACGCGAATTCGGCACTCGCTTGCTGGAGCGAAGCAACAAATATGTACGCCTGAACAAAGCGGGAGAGATCGTGTATCACCATGCCAAGGAGATTCTCGGACTTCACACGCGCATGCGCGATCTGGTGGACGATCTGATGAATACGCCAAGCGGCAATTTGATCATCGGTGCGAGCTATACGTTTGGCGAGTATGTGCTTCCCCACGTGGTTGCCCGCCTGCGCGACCGGTACCCCAAAATCAAGCCGACGATCACGATCCACAATACAAAAGAGATTGTCGAGCTCATCGCCGGACGACAGCTCGATGCAGGCATCGTGGAAGGAGAGTGCCGGCATGAAAAGCTGAGCATTGAGCCGTTTGCCGACGACGAAATGCAGATCATCGTCTCGTCCAGCCACAGGCTGGCCAAAAAAGTAAAGGTGACGGTAGAGGAGCTGGAGGAAGAAACGTGGATCGTGCGGGAAGAGGGCTCAGGGACGAGGGAAGCCGCCGAAAAAATGTTTGCCAGACTCGGTCTGTCTCCGGCAAACCTGATGGAATTTGGCAGCACGCAGATCATCAAGGAATCGGTAGAGGCGGGAACGGGCGTCAGCTTGCTTTCCTCCTGGGCGATTCGCAAAGAGCTTACCTTGGGGTCGCTGAGCACCGTAAAGCTATCTGAAACGCCGATCATGCGGAAATTTTCCCTGGTGACGCAAGCGAATCCGTTTCGGACGAAAGCACTCGATATTTTTCTCGATTTGCTGCGGAAAAATGATGTGCTCCCCGATTCTCTGGAGCGGAAGTGATCAGTGTTCCTTCTCCTGCGGTTTGAGTAAGGCGTTATTTTGGGGCAAAAAAAGACCGCTGCTCTCTGAAAAGGCAAACGGTCTGTAAAGCCGTTACGTACGGAAATCACAGGAAAAACGGA
The DNA here is from genome assembly GCF_036700025.1 of Brevibacillus borstelensis. Classification (NCBI taxonomy): domain Bacteria; kingdom Bacillati; phylum Bacillota; class Bacilli; order Caryophanales; family Paenibacillaceae; genus Brevibacillus; species Brevibacillus borstelensis. Next base: position 525,208 of record NZ_CP144922.1, read on the forward strand.
AGAAAACGCTTGCATTTTCGGGTGGGCTATAATAAAGTGAAAACACGGGGAGTAAACAGAATTTCCCCACTTCTTTCTTTTTTATGACAAGTGAACAATCAAAGGCAAAGGTGCCAAGAACACGAGGGTTACACCCATGTGTTTCGGCACCTTTTTTGCGTTTTTTGGCAAAGGGTTGGTGCCTTTACCGGAAAGGAGCGTGACTGGCATTGGAAAAACCGATCAGAGCAACGCCACTGGCCGTACGGATGATCCCCAATGTGGATCCCCGGCTGGCCGAGAAGCTGAATGTGGCTCCCCACATCCGAAGCTTGGGGCTGCTTACCTCAACGATCGATGATGTAGGCTACACAGCCATTGATGAAGCGACAAAGAAAGCGGCAGTGGAAGTGGTCTATGCCCGTTCGTTTTACGCGGGTTCGGCCCACGCCTCGGGTCCGTTGTCGGGTGAGTTTATCGGAGTGATCGGAGGCGCTACTCCCTCCGAAGTGGAAAGCGGCCTCGATGCGGCCATTGCTTTCATGGCGAACGGGGCTTGCTTTTATTCGCTCAATGAGGAAGGAACGCACGCATACTACGCTCACGTCGTATCGCGGACAGGAAGCTATCTGTCCCAGGTGGCGGGTATTCCCGAGGGCGAACCGCTGGCCTATCTGATCGCCCCTCCCCTCGAAGCCATGTACGGCATCGACGCCGCACTCAAGGCGGCGGATGTGGAGCTCAAGCAATTCTTTGGCCCGCCTACAGAAACCAACTTTGGGGGAGCGCTCCTGACCGGCAGCCAGTCGGCGTGCAGCGCTGCGGCAGAGGCATTTGCCGAAGCGGTGCGAAGTGTCGCTGCAACGCCAGTAAAACGATAAGCGGGAGGAAACGTAAATGCGTGCTCATGCATATGCGCTCGGCATGATCGAGACGCTGGGCTTTCCGGCACTAGTCGCTGCCGCAGATGCCGCGGCCAAAGCGGCAGATGTCCAGGTAGTAACTTATGAAGGAGCAGATGCCGGAATCGTCACCGTCTACGTCATCGGCGATGTCTCGTCGGTGCAGGCCGCAGTCGACGCGGGTTCGGACGCAGCAAAGCGGGTTGGACGCCTGCTGCATTCCCACGTCATACCGCGCCCGGACGAGTCTGTGCCCCAGATGATCAAAAAGATGTTTAGTCAAAAGGAATCCGCTCCGCAGGCTGCTGCCCAGGAGCAATCGGCTGCAGAAAAGGCGGCGGTCGACAATACCGAAGCTGCAGAGCTTGACGCCATGTCGATCAACGATCTGAGAAAGCTGGCCCGCTCGTATGCGGAATTCCCGCTTTCCCAGCAAGAGATCAACACGGCGAAAAAAGAAGACCTGATTCGCCATCTGGAAGCCAAGCGGAAAGATGGAGGTGAAGACAAATGATGCTGGATGCTGATTTGTACTCGGTGCAGGAAGTAAGGACTTTCCTCGCCAAAGCCAAAGAAGCGCAGGCCAAGCTGGAGAGCTTCAGCCAGGAACAGGTGGATGCCATCGTTGCGGCGATGTCCAAGGCAGGCGAGGAAGCTGCTGAGCGATTGGCTGCGATGGCTGTGGAGGAGACCGGCTTTGGGAATGTGCCGGACAAACGGATGAAAAACCTGTTTGCCGCACAGCGCGTCTACGAAGCGATCAAGGACCGCAAAACGGTAGGGATCATTCGCAAGGACGAGGAGAACAAGGTCTGGGAGGTAGCGCAGCCCGTAGGGATTGTAGCGGGAATCGTTCCTTCCACAAACCCGACCTCGACGGTGATCTTCAAGTCGATGATCGCGCTCAAAGCGCGCAATGCGATCATCTTCAGCCCGCATCCGTCTGCGGCAAAATGCACGCTGGAAGCGGCAAGGCTGATGGCCGAGGCAGCTGTACGCGCAGGGGCCCCAGAAGGGCTGATCCACTGCATTACCAAACCGACTCTGCAGGCGACGAATGAATTGATCAAGCACAAGCTGACTGACGTCATTCTGGCTACAGGCGGAACGGCGATGGTAAAAGCGGCTTACAGCTCGGGCAAGCCCGCCTTTGGCGTCGGACCGGGAAACGTGCCGGTCTACATTCACCACACGGCAGACGTGGCTGCAGCAGCGAAGCATATCGTACAAAGCAAAACGTTTGACTACGGCACGATCTGCGCCTCCGAGCAGGCACTGGTCGTAGACGAGTCGATCAAGCGGCAGGTCATTGCCGCACTGCAGCGGGAAGGCGCCTATTTCCTCAATGAACAGGAAAAAGAAAGAGTGGCCGCTGTCATTATGATCAACGGCTCGCTCAACGCCAAGGTCGTGGGCCGCTCCCCGCAAGCCATCGCAGAGCTGGCGGGAATCTCCATTCCGACGGGCACCCGCGTGCTGATCGGAGAAGAAACACAGGTGGGCAAGGCGTTCCCGCTGTCGGTGGAAAAGCTCTCTCCGATCCTCGGATTTTATACGGTCCAGGACTGGAAAGAAGGGGCGAAGCGCTGCCGGGAGCTGCTGGATTTGGGCGGACTCGGCCATACGCTGGGGATTCACGCCCAAGATGAAGCCGTCATCACGGCATTTGGCCTCGCCCAGCCGGCATCGCGGATCGCGGTCAATACCGGCACCACCTTTGGCGGCATCGGCGCGACGACCGGAATCCAGCCGTCGCTGACGCTCGGATGCGGTTCGTTTGGGAACAACATCACGTCCGACAACATCGGGCCGCAGCATTTGCTCAACGTCAAGCGCGTCGCCTTTGGCATCCGCGAGATGCCCCCGTCCCAGCCAGTAGCGGCAACTGCCGCGACGGAAGCAGCGGCTCTTGAGGCGGTATCGTCTCTCAACGTCGGCCTCAGCCGGGATGAGATCAAAGACATCATCAAGTCGGTGCTGGCGGAAATGACCGCAAAGGCATAAGCGAAGTTAACAAAATCAATATCCATATAAATCCAAAGACAATATCCAAGGAGGAATAGAAAATGGCAGGAGAAATGGCAGCATTGGGCATGGTGGAAACAAAAGGTCTGGTAGGTGCAGTGGAAGCTGCAGACGCAATGGTAAAAGCAGCGAACGTGAAGCTCATCGGCAAGGTGCATGTCGGCGGCGGTCTGGTAACCGTTATGGTCCGCGGCGATGTAGGCGCAGTAAAGGCATCCACTGACGCAGGCGCAGCAGCAGCAGAAAAAGTAGGCGAACTCGTATCCGTTCACGTCATCCCGCGTCCGCACGGCGACATTGAACTGATTCTGCCGAAGCTCGAAGGGTAATGCCGTATGGCGGTCATTACAGAAACATCCTTGCGAGCTATGCATAAAAGCGGTATTCCCAACCCCTTTCTCCTGGAGAAAGGGGACAAATTAACCCCGGCAGCGGCCGATTTTTTAAAGGGAAGAGGGATTGAAGTGAAATCGTCTGAAGAACATCTGCAGCCTGCCGTCCAAAGTCAGCCGGAACGATATATCCCGGTCGGTGTATCCAACCGGCACGTGCATTTGTCGCCGGAAGATGTGGAGGCACTCTTTGGTCCCGGTTATCAGCTGACCCCTCTTCGCGAGCTGTCGCAGCCCGGCCAGTTTGCCTGCCAGGAAACGGTCACGATCGTCGGCCCCAAAGGCTCCATTCACGGCGTCCGCATCCTGGGACCGGCCCGTGGCGCGACCCAGGTGGAAATCTCCCGCACGGATGGTTTTCAATTGGGCGTTCACGCACCTGTAAGGATGTCAGGCGACATCGAAGGGACACCCGGCCTGGTGCTGGTGACGGCCAAGGGCTCGCGGATTCTGGAAAAAGGCGTGATCGTAGCCAAGCGGCATGTGCACATGTCCGAAGCCGAGGCGCAGGAGTATCAGGTACAGGATGGCGACACGCTGATTCTGGAGACGACCGGCGAGCGTCCCATCATCTATCCGGATGTGGTGGTTCGCGTGAATCCGCGCTTTGCGCTTGATTTTCACGTCGATCTGGACGAAGGCAACGCAGCCAACCTGAAAACGGGCGACCGGGTCAAGGTCATCGGCAAGAACGGCCAGCTCTACACCCGTCAAGGGAGGTAATACACCATGGATATCAGGGAAATGGTGGCATCCATCACCAAGGAAATCCTGCAATCGATGAACCAAGAGAAGAAGCCGCCAGCTCCGCGCGTCCTGTACGTCTTTTGCGACAGCCAGGCGCACGAAGCGTTTGCGGATCATTTTATTCAGTTGAAAAATCACGGCATTTGCCACGATATTCTCTTCCTGGACGGCGAGACGTCAAGCTGGCTGGGCATGCACAAGATCGAGTGCGGCGGAGCCGGAAAGATTTTGACGGCGGATGAATACGCGCCGATCCCGCTTGAAGTCCCCAAGGAATACGCGGGGATTGTCATTCCGGAAATTGATTTGGACAACGCCGCCCGCGTGGCGAACGGTCTGAAGGGAACGATCAAGGCCGAGCTGGTTTTCTCGGCGCTGGTGACGGGCAAGTTCGTGCTGGTCGGCTCCGATGTTCCCGGTATCAAGCGGGCGGACCGCCGTACGCTGGCTACGCTCACATTGCCGCCTGCGTACGAAAAGCTGTTTCACCGCCACGTGCAGGAGATGAAGGAGCTCGGTGTGGAGTTTGCCGAACAAAAGCGGCTGGCCGACAGAGTCATCGCCAAGCTGAACGCAGGAAAGAAAAAAGAGGAAGCGGCCCCGGGGCAGCCAGTACTGACAGCGTTGGACGAGACCGAAGCGGTATTTTCGGGACGCTTGCTGACGGCTGACTGGATTCGCTCGCAGCCGCAGCTCCGCAATACCACGCTGTACGTCAAGCAGGGATCGATTGTTTCTCCCCTGGCTTACGACAGTCTGAGAGAACGCGGGGTAACAGTCTCCTATCTGGGAAAAGGGTGATCGCATGTTTTTGGGAAAAGTGATCGGCAGCGTATGGGCCACCCAAAAAGAAAGCGGGATGGAAAATCTGAAGCTGATGGTCGTTCAGCCTGTTGATTGGAACGGGCGGGAAAACGGCCAAACCGTGATTGCCGCAGACCGGATCGGAGCAGGAATCGGCGAGCAGGTGATTGTCTCCAGAGGCACGCCTGCCCGCATCCTGTTTGGCTCCAACAGCGTACCGATCGATGCCGCTATCGTGGGCATCGTCGATTCGTTTGAGGTGCCGGGAGCGACCGAAGGGGAGGGATAGGGTATGGAACAGGAACGTTCGCGCGTCATACAGGAATTTGTGCCGGGGAAACAGGTAACGCTGGCCCACGTGATCGCCAATCCAGACAAAATGCTGTACACCAAGCTCGGTATCAACGAAGCGGGTGCCATCGGCATTTTGACCCTCACTCCGACGGAGACCGCGATCATCGCGGCCGACATCGCCACCAAGGCAGCCAATGTGGAGCTCGGCTTTCTCGACCGCTTTACCGGCTCGCTGATCGTCGTCGGCGACGTCTCTGCGGTGGAAATGGCGGTAGACGCCGTCAATCGCGTACTGAGCGAAAAACTGCGCTTTACCCCTGCGCTGGTGACGAAGTCATGAAAAAGCGGGTCATGATCATCGGTGCGATCGAGGCGGGCAAGTCTTCTCTGGTCAAAGCGCTGTTCAACGACGAGCAGCCTGCCAGGAAAACGCAAGCATTGGAGTTTCGCGACTGGCTGATCGACACGCCTGGTGAGTACAGCGAAAATCCGATGTACTACCGGACGCTGATGGCGACGTCTCTGGAAGCGGGAGCAATCCTGATGGTACAGGACGCGACGCGTGAGCGAAACTACTTTCCGCCGGGTTTTTCATCCGGTTTTCCTCAGCCGTGCATCGGTGTCATCACGAAAATCGACCATCCCGCTGCCAACGTGGCCCGGGCGGAAGCGTTTCTCCGTCAATCCATCGGAAATGCCGTCATTTTTCCCACTTCCGCCTATACGAAGGAAGGCATTCCCGAGCTGATGGAGCATTTGAAAAGCTTGGAAACTCGCTAGTTTTCCTTTTCGTCCGAGTTGTTATGTGAGAAAATTTAATTGATTTCATCGAATTATGGGTATTATCGGACGGTAAAGAGGGATCAGATGCAAACCTTACGAGAGCTTTGCCAATCACAAACAACGCTGCGCGAAGAGGATATTCGGGTTTTGGAGGATTTGGCTGACAAGCTGCAAATTTTCTCGGACTTGTACCAAGCGGACATGTTTATCGACTGTTTGACGGCAGATCGAAGTTCCGCGCTGGTAGTGGCCGAAGCATCTCCCCGTACGGCCAAATCGCTGTACAAAGGATCGGTCGTCGGACAATTGGCCACCGCAATCAATGAGCCGGCTGTGATGTACTGCCTGACTACTGGCAAACCGGTCATCGGCTCGCGAGGAGTTTCCCAGGAGCAGGTCGTGATGAGACAGAGCGTCACCCCGATCTGCAATGCCCAGGGAGAGACGATCGGGACGCTCATTACCGAACAGGATATCTCTGAGCAAGTGGAGCAGGAGCGGAGCGTCGAGCTTTTGAGAGAGACTACGGAGCATCTCAGCGAAACGCTGATGCAGTTTGCTGAACCGGAGATGCCGATCTCCTCGCTTTTGCACGAGGGGATGATCCTGTTTGATTACCAGGGAAATATTTCCTACGCCAACCGGCGGGCGCATGAGCTGCTGGCTTCCATCGGGTATCCCCAGCCGGAAAAAGGGGAGAGCGTCGAGCGCATCTTTTCCTGGCTGCTTTCTCCGGAAAGCTTCGTCAGGAGCGGCGGCTTTATCCAGAAAGAGCTGTCGCGAGGAAAAACCTTTCTGTTGCTGAAAGCGGTTTCGGTTGCCCGCAAGCCAGACGACAGGGGAGGGATTGTACTCCTGCGAGACATATCCGACATCCGCGAAAAAGAAAAGCAGTTGATGATCAAATCGGCTGTGATCAAAGAAATTCACCATCGGGTGAAAAACAACCTGCAGACGATATCCAGTCTGCTGCGGCTGCAAATGCGCCGCTCGCAATCGCAAGAAATTGAAAAAGTATACCGGGAGAGCATCAACCGGATCAACAGCATTGCCATCATTCATGAATATCTGGCCCAGGATGGGCTGGAGCAAATCGATTTCAAAGACATTTTGACCAAAATATCGAAAATAATCGTCTCTTCCATGAGGCGTTCAGAGCAGAGCATACAAGTAACGATTACGGGTGAATCCGTATGTTTGCCGTCCAGCAAGGCGACCTCCTTCGCCCTGATCGTGACGGAGCTGATACAGAACTGCATGATCCACGGCTTTCGGGATCGGCAGGAAGGAACCATCACTGTCTCGCTTGTTCCCAAGGACGATTTTGTCAGCCTGTCCGTAACCGATGACGGTGTCGGCATGGGCGATACAGAACAACTGTTGAAAAAAGGGCATCTGGGGTTGAAGATCGTGGACACTCTGGTCAAGGAAGACCTGGAGGGAACGATTCATTTCAGGAACACGGGCAATGGAACAGAGGTAACGATCCTCTATCCGCTGCATAAGGGAGATGAACAGGATGACACAGCCGAAAATTATGGTGGTTGATGACGAACCGATTATCCGCATGGACTTGCGCGAGATGCTGGAGGCGGAAGGGTACCTCGTGGTGGCCGAAGCGAAAAACGGCGAAGAGGCCGTAGCCCAGGCTCACCGCCACAAGCCGGATTTGATCATTATGGACGTGAAAATGCCGGTCATGAACGGCATCAAGGCTAGCAACATCATTCGTTCCTTTTCTGATTGTTCCATTCTTCTTCTTACTGCGTACAGCCAGAGGGAGCTGGTGCAGGATGCCCGCAAGGCTGGCGTAACCGCCTATTTGGTAAAGCCGGTGTCAGAGGATGACCTGATCCCTGCCGTCGAGATCGCTTTGAGCCAGAAAGAAAAGGTAGTCTCTCTGAAAAAGGACATCAAGGATATTCAGCAAAAGATGGAGGACCGCAAGAAGATCGAGAAGGCAAAAGGGTTGATCATGACCCAACACGCCTTGGAAGAGGATGTCGCCTACAAATGGATGCAGAAAGTCAGCATGCAACGGCGCATGCCCCTGGTGAAGCTGGCGGAAGAAATTCTCGCAGGAGAACAGGTGTATTCTGCTTCCGTGTAGAAGAAACAGGGATGGATGGAGACGGTACGATCTCCGAACTTCTGCACCAGAAATATCCGCAAATGAATAGAAAAGCAATGGCGCTTTGACAATCGGCCGGTTCCATATTCGATCCGGCGGTTTTCAGGCGCCTTTTTGTTTTTGTTTGGAATGCCACTGCTTCAAGGAGGTTCATGATGGATGAACAATGGATCCAAAGCGTGGGTATAGATGTGGGGACGAGCACGACGAAGATGATCGTCAGCCGGCTGCGGCTCGGGAGGATGTCGAGTACATTCTCCCTTCCGCGTTATCAAATCGTGGAACGCCAGTTGCTGTATGCGAGCAAGGTTCACACGACTCCCCTGCACGGCTTTGACGAGATCGACGCGGACGCGATTGGAGCGATTTTGCAAAAGGAATACGAGCAGGCACAAATCAGCCTCGGCGACATCAAGTCGGGTGCCGTCATCATCACCGGAGAAACGGCCAGCAAGAAAAACGCGCAGCATATCTTGCACTTGCTCGCGGAAAGATCGGGTGATTTCGTGGTGGCGACGGCAGGGGCCGATCTGGAAGGCGTGCTCGCGGGGAAAGGCTCGGGCGCGGAAAGGCGTTCGGTCGCCATCCAGGGAACGATTGTCAACGTCGACATCGGGGGAGGCACGGCGAATGCCGCTTGCTTTCACCGGGGGAAGGCGATCGCGACGGTGACGTTTCACGTAGGCGGACGCTTGCTGCGTCTCGGCCCGCAAGGAGAGGTGCAATACGTCTCTCCAAACATCCAGGCGTGGCTGAATGCCAAGGGCCTGTCAATTACCGTCGGAGAAGTGCTGACGTACGAGCGGATCAAGGACTTTTCCATACAGATGGCCAGAGGCATGCTCGACTATTTGAGCGGGCGGGAACGACAAGTTTCCGGTCTGCTTGTGCTGGGCCAGCCTTTGAAGGAAAACGTGTCAGTCGACGAGCTCTCGATCTCTGGCGGAGTCGGACAGCTGATGTCGGCCCCCACACCGGAGACGATTTCCGATGTCAGCCGATACGGCGATTTCGGCCCGATGCTTGCCTGGGCCTTGCGGCAGGAGAGGGAAGCGGGGACGTATCCGATGCAGTGGATCGACCCGGAACAAACAGTTCGGGCTACGGTCATCGGGGCAGGCATGCAAAGCACGGAGATCAGCGGTTCGACGGTGCATATCAAGGCGGAGCTGCTGCCGATCCGGAATGTGCCGATCGTCAAGCTGGAATTGACCGAGGGGCATCTGGGCGACCCGCAGCAGCTTCGCCGGGAAGTTTCGGATGTGTACGACCTGGCTCTGCGCCTGTTTGAAAAGACGACGGGAAGCCCGTTTGCTCTTGCCATTTCCGGCATCACGTATTGCTCGTACTCCCTGCTGCAGACGATCGCAGAAGAGCTTTCGCAGCAATACAGGCAGAAATTCGCGGAGAGCCGGACCATGATCGTGGTGTGCGAGACGGATATGGCCAAGGCCTTGGGCCAGGCGCTGGCGCTCAGGTGCAAGGGCCAGCCGGAAATCATCTGCATCGATCAGGTGCGGGTCGAGTACGGGGATTACATCGACTTGGGAGAGCCGATCTCGGGAAGCATCATCCCGGTCATCGTCAAAACGCTGGCATTTGATGAAGCGCCGCAAAAAGGGGTGTAACAATGAATACGAAGACGACTGTTCTGGGGCAAACCTACCAGTTTCGCAATTTAAAAGAGATTTTCGCAAAAGCAAACGAGGAAAAATCGGGCGACCAGCTGGCGGGAATCGCCGCCCAGGACTCCCGGGAGCGGGTGGCGGCCAAGCAGGTGCTGGCTGATCTCACGTTGGCCGATATACGCAACAATCCGATGCTGCCACCCGAGGAAGACGAAGTATCCCGGGTGATTGAGGAAGGCATCAATGAAAAAATTTATAGTGAAATTAAAAACTGGAGCGTTGCCGAACTGCGCGAATATATCCTGAGCCATCAGACGGGGGACAGCGAAATCAAGCGGATCAGCCGCGGACTGACGAGCGAAATGATCGCCGCGACCGCCAAGCTGATGTCCAATCTGGACCTGATCACGGCTGCGGCCAAGATCAAAAATATCACGCACTGCAATATCTCCATTGGTCAACCAGGCGTACTTGCTGCCCGGGTCCAGCCGAACCATCCCTCCGACAACGTGCAGGGAATCAAGGCCGCTTTGTATGAGGGTCTCAGCTACGGGATCGGCGATGCAGTGATCGGCATCAATCCGGTTATCGATACGTCCGACAGCGTGAAGGACATCCTGGAGATGACCAAGGATGTCATGACCAAATGGAGCATCCCGACACAAAACTGCGTATTGGCTCACGTCACGACGCAAATGCGGGCGATCCGCCAGGGGGCTCCGGCCGACCTGATGTTCCAGAGCCTGGCCGGATCGGAAAAGGGCAACCGGGCTTTCGGGATCGACGTCGCTTTGCTCGATGAAGCAGATGATCTGATGCGAAAAGAAGGCACGTCTACAGGTCCAAACTTCTGGTATTTCGAGACCGGGCAGGGCTCGGAGCTCTCCTCGGAGGCGCATTTTGACATCGACCAGGTGACGATGGAGGCCCGCTGCTACGGTTTGGCCCGGAAGTACAATCCGTTTATCGTAAATACGGTCGTTGGCTTCATCGGACCGGAATACCTCTACGACAGCAAGCAGGTGATCCGCGCCGGTCTGGAAGACCACTACATGGGCAAACTGCACGGCTTGCCGATGGGCTGCGACGTCTGCTATACGAACCATATGAAGGTAGACCAGAACGACATGGACAATCTCGGCATTCTGCTCGCGGCAGCCGGCGTCAACTTCGTGATCGGCGTGGCCATGGCCGACGACGTCATGCTCAACTACCAGTCGACCAGCTTTCACGATATCGCGGCTTTCCGCGAGGTGCTCGGTCTGCGGCCAGCCCCGGAATTTGAAAAGTGGCTGGAAAAAATGGGCATCATGGAAAATGGCAAGCTGACCCCGATTGCGGGCGATCCGACGATTTTTATGTAAGGAATGGAGGTGAGGACGGATGGAACGACAGCTAGACTTTTTAGTCGACAAGGTTCTTGAGCAATTGGAAAAGAAGCTGGGCGAGATGGGATCGGGCAGCGCGAAGTCGCAAGCTTCGGGGGCAAGTCATGCAGGGATTGCGGCGGCAGGAGAGCAAACGGCGGCTCAGGAAGCCAGCAACCGGCAAACGGCAAACCAGCCGACAGGAACAGAGGCGCTTGCGTCCGCTTCGGCAGCAGCAGCTTCCACAGCCTTTTCCCAAGCACATTCCGGTGAAGGTGCTGGACTCAATGCGTCAACAGAGCCTGAACGAATTTCTCAGGTGCCCAATCCGAAATACAGGGAAGGCATGCAGGAGCTTCTGGCCAGCACACCGGCCCGGATCGGGGTATGGAGAGCAGGCGTCAGGCCGTTGACCAAGACGATGCTCCAGCTGCGCCGCGACCATGCCGCTGCGGTGGATGCCGTATACGGAGAGGTAAGCGAGGAGACACTCAAGGAGTTTTCCTTGTTTACGGTGGAGACGAAATACGACAATACGGAAAACTACTTGAAGCGTCCCGACATGGGGCGGATCATCAATGACGAAGGCGTACGGCTGCTGGAGGAGCGCTGCCAGAAGAAGCCGCAGGTGCAAATCGTCGTCTCTGACGGCCTGAGCGCCAGCGCTGTCGACGCCAACCTGCGAGATGTGCTGCCGTCCCTCTACGATTCCCTGCAAAGCTACGGCCTTAGCTGGGGAACCCCTTTCTTTGTAAAGGGGGGACGTGTGGCCAGCATGGACCACATCGGGGAGATTTTGCAGCCAGAGGTATTGGTGATGCTGATCGGGGAACGTCCCGGACTGGTCACGGCCAACTCCATGAGCGCCTACATGTGCTATCGCCCGCGCAAAGGGATGGTCGAGTCCGAGCGCACCGTGATCTCCAACATTCATCGTCAGGGTACGTCTCCTGTAGAGGCGGGGGCTCATATCGGAACGATTTTGAGCAAGATGCTGGAGCAGAAGGCGAGCGGCGTGAAGCTGGTCTTGTAGTCGAAGGACGATGAACAGCGAGCAAAGAACAAAGAACAAAGAACAGTGAACTATAAACGAACAAACTACAAACTATAAGGCGTTAACGATCAACTCTAAACTATGAACAGGATTGGAGGAGGATTCAACATGACATTCAAAAGGAAAAAAATCGCTGTGATCGGCAGCGGTTTTACCGGGGCCACGACCGCGTTTATTTTGGCGCAAAAGGAACTCGGTGATATCGTATTGGTCGACATCCCTCAGTTGGAAAACCCGACAAAGGGAAAAGCGCTGGATATGATGGAATCTTCCCCTGTGCTAGGCTTTGATGCCGCGATTACCGGAACCTCCGACTACAAGGATATCGCCGGAGCGGATCTGGTCATCGTCACAGCGGGTATCGCCCGCAAACCGGGCATGTCCCGTGACGATCTGGTCAACACCAATGCGGCCATCATGCGCTCTGTAGCGGAACAAGTAAAGCAGCACGCGCCGCATTCGACCGTGATCATTTTGTCCAACCCGGTAGATGCGATGACCTATACCTTCTACAAAACATCCGGTTTCCCGAAAAACCGCGTTATCGGCCAGTCTGGCGTCCTTGATACCGCCCGCTTCCGCACCTTCGTGGCGATGGAGCTGAACGTGTCCGTAGAAGACGTCAGCGGATTCGTGCTTGGCGGACACGGAGACGATATGGTTCCGCTGCTCCGTTATTCCTACGCTGGCGGCATTCCACTCGACAAGCTGATCCCGGCCGACCGTCTGGAAGCTATCGTGGAAAGAACCCGCAAAGGCGGCGGCGAGATCGTCGCTCTGCTCGGCAACGGTTCGGCCTACTACGCTCCGGCTGCATCTATCGTCCAAATGGCGGAGGCGATTTTGAAAGACAAGAAGCGCATTCTCCCGTCGATTGCATATCTAGAGGGCGAATACGGCTACCATGACCTGTATCTCGGCGTGCCTACCCTGCTCGGCGGCAACGGCATTGAAAAAGTCATCGAGCTGGACCTGACAGCCGATGAAAAAGCGGCACTGGACAAGTCGGTTGCTTCCGTCCGCAATGTGATGGCTGCGCTGAATTAAAGCGAAAGGCTTGGACTTGGAGATTCTAAAGCGACTGCATGGTTAGTCGGTCTGCCCGTAAAGCGGCTGCAGTGGAGAGAAGCCTGTTTCCATTCTGCGCTCCGGTCTGCGTCCTGCAAGGGAGAGTGGACTGTCCGCTCCGCAATGATCCCGAGGGAATCGCAAAACGGCGCGCAGCTCCGAAGCGTAATCATAGGTTGCGATTCTGTTTCCTCGGGATCATCGCTCCGCTGGGCCGGACTCCGCTAGTCGCTCCGAATGGAAACAGGCTTCTCTGGCGAGCAGAACGGCTTCGACGGGCTTTGAAAAGCAGTGTCCCACCGAACCTGCAGCCGTTTTCTCCTTTTTCATCTCCTCCACCAAAGCCCGTCCAACCGAAACAAACAAAATAACGTTCTTCCGAACGAGACAAACAAAAAAGCGGGAACCATGCATGCAGCCAATAGCATGCATGCATAGCCCCGCATTCCAGAAATGCCTTAATCCGCCAGCAGTTGCGCTTCCTTTTTCCCCAGCTTGACCGTAGACTCCGAAGGAATCCACATGCCTGTATTTTCATCCCGCCCCTGCAGAACAAATGCCGGATTGTTCTTGCCCATTTGCGACGCAGCCTTGGCGGCAGCTTGTCCGATCGTTCCCCCCTTGACCCGGTTCACGACCAGCACCAGCTTCACGCTGTCAAGCTCCGTCATCATTTCATAGTCCCCGATGCTGTCACCCGCGATAAAGATCGGACCATGACCGTATTTTTTGACCAGCACCGATTCGATCACTTCTGTTTTCCCATGATGAACGGTGAAAGGATAGTTTTTCTCGTACACGGGCTTGATCTTCCCGTTCTCTACCTGCAGACGCATGCCAATGACGTTTTCGGCAGGCAGGTTGTATCCGTATTTGGGCAGGGTGGCAAATACCCGCACGACCTCTTCCAGAGAAGCGGAGACGACGTACACATCGATTCCGTTGGAGCGGAAGGTGTTCATCAAATTGGCGACCTCAGAAGTCAAACGCAGTCCGGTCGTATGCGACACCGTGATCACTCCCGCTTTTCCTGAAAGCGCTTTCGGACTTGTCCACGAAACTTTCTCGATCGCCATCCCAAGGCTGGCATCGTTCGACGCTTCGGCCAATGCATGCACTTCGTCGATTGTCATGTTGGCAAACAGGTAGAGGACCCACGGATAGCCGATACTGCTGCCGTGCGTGCCATTGATCGCTTCATAGAGGAAATAGAGCTTGGCGCGAAAATCGGCAAACTGCTCGGTCGCTTTGACCTCATCGAGGGATTTGGTTCCCTTCATGCCTTTATACTGATTGTAGAGGAAGGTATAGTCCGCTGCCAGATCGGCGGCGATGTCATCGAGTGTAACCGGCTGGCCGTCGTCGTTTTTGTAATCGTCGGAGAAAGGACCTGCGGGTACACCGGTACGGATGACGCCGGCAAACTCCTCCGGGGTCATTTTAAATGCGAGATGATTGATTTGATAGACAAACAAAGCCTCTTCGGTATCGTGCATGATGCTGGTGTTGTCCCAGTCAAACACGGCGTAAGGCTTTTTTGCCGGATTATAGGAAGGGCTTTTCACCCCGTGCTTATCAATTAAATCTTGTACAGCCTGATACGTTCCCGGCGCCCATTTCCCCTTGTCGAGCACCTGCAGCTGTTGGAGCGGTTCCTTTGCGGCCCACGCCGGGGCTTGTACGCTCACCAGGGCCAAACAGAGAAACAGTGCAAAGAAGCCCCATTTCATGCTTTTTGTGTGTTTGATCGACATTCGTCCTCATCCTCTCTCTGCTCACGTTCTCAAATGTCACGAAATGCAATACGGCAGTTTCCCTTGTCTCTCCACCTCCTCAAAAAAATAAGCCGCCTACCCGTGGACGGATTCTTCCACAGGTAAACGACTATCATCGTCTGAAAATATTGACTTTTATAAAGAATACATAATTATTCGTTTGATTTCAATGGCATTCTTTATTCTCATTTGACTTTTTTCATCGTGCTCCAAAAAGGGTATCATGATAGCAAGAGCGTAAAAAGGGAGCAAAAGCGTGTGGCAAAAGATCCGTTTACCGTAGAACAGTTGATGCAGCTGCCTGCTTTTCAAGGGGCAAAAATCATGGCGGGCATAGAAGGCCTGAAAAATGAAATCTATTATGTGGACAGCATGGAAATTCCCGATCTGACCGGCTGGCTGCGGCCAAACGAGCTGATTATTTCAACCGGTTATGCCCTGCGGAACGAACCGTACCGGCTGAGCCGTCTGCTGGAAGAGATGCACCGGGTGGGAGGCGCGGCTGTCGCGATCAAGACCAAACGGTTTTTGCAGGAAATTCCGGAAGAAGCATTGCGAAAAAGTGATTTGTATCGCATCCCTTTGATTGATGTCCCGGCGGAAACTCCTTATATAGACCTGACGCACTCGGTCATGGAGAATATTTTAAACCGCCAAGTCGTCGTCATGAGAGGAATGCAGGAGGTCAATCAGCAGTTCACGCAGTTGGTGCTGAACAGGCGGACGCCCGAGCTGGTGGTGATGGTCGGGCAATTGCTTCATTGCGACGTAGCTGTGCTGAACCAGCAGGGAGAGGTTGAAAGCAGCACCGTCCATTTTACGAAAGAGCTTATCGCGGAAAAGCGGAGCATCCTGGTCAGCAACAGAGTCGTCGGCTACCTGGCGATTACAAAAAAAATCGAGGAAGACGATCGCTTTGGGCAGCAGTGTCTGGATCAGGCCGTTACCGTTCTGGCGATCGAATTTACGATCCGGCAGTCTCTGCAGATTCAGCGGGAGCGGGAACAGGAGTCGTTTCTGATAGAGCTGTTGTCAGGTACAGCCGGTGAGGAAGAATTGCTGCGCCACCGGGCCAAGCAGGTAGGAATATCGCATAGCGGTCATCTGTACGTGATGGTTCTCAAGCCGAGTGAAACAGGGAAAGCGAACCCCAGGAAGGAAGAAGCTTTGCTCCGGCTTTTGCAGGAAATGAATCAAGGCGACCCACATGCCAGAAAAGGCGTCCTGATCAATGATCAAATCGCAGTGATTTGTTATACCGACAAGCAGGAGATTTCCAAACAGCGAGAGGAAGCGGTACACTATCTCCAGGAATTGGCCGGCTGGGGAGCCGGGAAGGAGGAGCGAGGCGGCTGGATTTGCGGCATCGGCTGTATCCGCGAGCACATGAAGGATCTTCGCTACAGCTACCGCGAAGCAAAACGAGCCATGCGAATCGGCCATCTTGTCCGTCCGGGACAGTCGGTGATCCACTTCGAGGACATTTTGGTAGAGGACCTGCTCAAAGATGCAGCCGGCCATCCGTCGCTGACTGCTCTGTCGGACATGTTCATCGAGCCGCTTGCCAAATACGACGCCGAATACGGGACCGAGCTGCTGTCTACGCTCGATTCCTTTTTGCGGACAGGCGGACAAACGAAAAAGGTAGGAGAAGAGCTGTTTATCCACCGGAATTCTGTCTTGTATCGATTGGAGAGAATACAGGAAATCTTGGGGGTGGATTTGCACGATGCGGAAACCCGGTTCCGTCTCGATCTGGTGATGAGGGTTTGGAAAATGAGAGATTTGCCAGCGAATCCTGAGGATTTGTGAGGCTGCCAAAAAATAAACGCATTCTTTTGGGTCGTTTCCCATAGGGGGAAAAGACCCATTTTTGTTATAGTTGCAATTAACGCAATAATAAAAAATTGTTTGACAACGGGGGTGGAAAATCTTCAGTGATCGGAACGTCAGCAATCTTGCTCCCTGCGTTTTTTTTTCGGACTATGAGAGAACCAGTGGTTCGCTATTAGAAACAAAAAGGTCGTCACCGTTTTCTCCTCTTGGGAAAACAAAGTGCTGACCGCAAACGGTTGCATTCCATTTTATGAAAACCTTGAGACGATAGGTGGCCAAGCATGCTAAAAACACTGGATAACGCTCTGGATTTACTCAAACACTTTACCGGGGAAAAACCGCAATGGGGAGTTCGTGAACTGGCCAAGGAAATGAATATTAGCCACACTGTTGTGTATCGGATGCTGGCTACGTTTGAACGATACGGATTTGTCAAACAGGAACCTAAAACAAAGAAGTACGAACTGGGGTTTAGCTTTTTGGAGTACGCATCCACTGTCAAGGACAATCTGGACATAACCGAGCTGATTTACCCGGTCATGAAACGGGTTGCCGAAGCAACAAATGAATCCGTTTTCTTGACTTGGCTGGATGGCTTGGAGGGCATTTGTCTGGAGATCGCCGAAAGCAGGCAGCAAGTGAAGTACGCGATGTCTATCGGCAGCAGGACGCTTTTGTACGCTGGGGCCTCCAACAAAGTGATTATGGCTTACTTGCCGGCCAGCACCCAATCAGCCATCATCGAAAAGGGGCTGCGGCCAAGAACAGAACATACGATTCATGACAAGGAGAAGCTGTTGCAGGACCTGGCACGGATCAGAGAAGACGGATGGGCTTACTCCGTAGGTGAATACACCGATACGGTGTTTGGCATCGCGGTGCCGCTGTTTTCCGGGGACAGGCAGGTCGTGGCATCGCTGACCATTGCCGGGCCGGACTATCGCATGCCGGAGCAAAAAGTACCGGAAGCCTTGAGGGAGCTGCGGACTGCACAGCAAGAAGTACAGGCCATACTGCAACGCATTTTCTAGCACAAAGGAGGGGACTTGCATGAACAACATAAACAACGGAAAGAGTGAAAAGGAAAAACACCCTTCCATTTTTGAACCTTTTGCGTTGATTCTGAATATTGTTACCGCTGTTATCGGGGCGGTCATCGGGATGCAGCTGGTGGCCTCGCTCGGAATTACTCCAAATACGGCCATTATCGGTGCGCTTATCGCCATGCTGATCGCGCGTCTGCCGATCACCATCTTTTCCAAGTACAAGTCGGTCCATCGCCAAAATCTGGTGCAAACCTCGATTTCTTCCGCGACATTCGGGGCGGCCAACAGCTTGCTGATTCCGATCGGCATTCCGTTTGTGATGGGAAAACCAGAATTGATCATGCCGATGCTGATCGGTGCGGCTCTGGCGATGTTTGTCGATGCTGCTCTTCTTTATAAATTGTTTGACTCTCGCGTCTTCCCTGCGTCCGGTACATGGCCGGCAGGTGTAGCTACTGCGGAAGCCATTATCGCCGGGGACAAAGGGGGCAAACGTGCCGCTCTGCTCGGTGTCGGTGCGGCGGGCGGTTTGCTCGGCTCCTGGCTCGGCATTTCGATGTCGGCGTTTGGTGTTGCTTTCATCGGAAACATTTGGGCGCTGTCCATGTTCGGGATCGGGCTCTTGCTTCGCCAGTATTCGATACCAATGTTTGGAATGGATGTAAACCAGATGTTCATCCCGCACGGCTTCATGATCGGTGCCGGTGTTGTGGCGCTGATCCAGGTCACGATGATTATTTTGAAGCGCAAGAAGACAGATAGTGGAAATGGCAGTGAAGTAGCTGCGGAAACGTACACGCGCAGCGACAAGCAGACGACACGTGTACTCGGAATCGGATTTGTGGCCTATTTGATCATTTCTCTGGTCCTCGCGATTTTGGGTGGACTGATGACAGAAATGTCGACAGGCATGTTTATCGGCTTTCTGATCTTCGCCGCTTTTGCCGCTTATTTGCACGAGCTGATTGTAGGGATTGCCGCGATGCACTCCGGTTGGTTCCCGGCGTTTGCGGTGGCGTTGATCACCTTGATCATCGGGCTGCTGGCAGGGTTTCCGCCGGTAGCGCTTGCCCTGCTGGTCGGCTTTAGTGCAGCGACCGGTCCTGCCTTTGCCGATATGGGGTACGACCTCAAGACAGGCTATATTCTTCGCGGCAACGGACAGGACAAGGAATTTGAACTTCACGGCCGCAAGCAGCAGTACATCACGGGCATGATTGCATTCGGCGTTGCTTTGATCACGGTCATGTTCACCTATAAAGGCTTCTTTGCCAGTGGGCTTGTCCCGCCAGTGGACGCCGTCTATGTGAAGACGATCGAAGCGGGAGCGTCCGCTGAAGTCGCGAAACAACTGCTTCTCTGGGCTATTCCGGGCGCCATCCTGCAGTTTATAGGCGGTCCGAGCCGTCAGCTTGGCGTCTTGTTTGCAACAGGTTTGCTTATCCTGAATCCGGGTGCCGGTTGGGCGGTTCTGGTCGGGATTCTGATCCGTGTCATCGTGCTCAAGCTGAAAGGCAAAGAGGCAGAAAGCTCGATGAGCATTCTTGCAGCCGGCTTTATCGCCGGTGACGCGATCTACAGCTTCTTTAGCTCCATTTTCAAATTCAGTCAAAAATAGGAGGGTGTACAATGACGAAGATCCTGCTCAACGAACGCATGATGGAAGCAGCCGTGTACGGTGGAGCCGTACTCGGCGGAGGTGGTGGAGGCTGGATCGAGGAGGGGCTGCAAATCGGGCGGCTTGCTCTGGAGGTAGGCCAACCGGTGCTGGTTTCCGACGACGAAATGGCGGACGACGATTTGCTCGTCACCGTTTCGCTGGTCGGAGCTCCGGCAGCAAAGGATAAATTCCTCAAGCCGATCCACTATGTTCGGGCACTGGAGCTTTTGTCGGAGAAGGTAAAAACACCGCTCAGAGGGATTCATACGAACGAAAACGGAGCAGGGACAAGCGTGAACGGCTGGTTCCAGGCTGCAGTCACCGGTCTTCCGATCGTCGATTTGCCTTGCAACGGCCGGGCGCATCCGACAGGAACGATGGGGTCGCTGAATCTGCATGAGCTGCCGGATTACGTTTCCCATCAGGCTGCTGCTGGCGGAAAGGGAGACCGTTATGTGGAAATGAGCATTTCCTCTTCCATTGAAAAAGCGGCGTCCATGATCAGAAAGGTGTCCGTGGAAGCAGGCGGCCTGGTGGCTGTTGCCCGGAATCCGGTAACCGTTGCGTATGCCAGAGCAAACGGCGCGCCCGGCGGCATCTCCCAGGCGATCAAGGTAGGCGAGGCGCTTCTCGGGAGCAAAGGAGAAGCGGCGATTGAAGCGGTATGCGCCGCACTTGGCGGCCGTGTCGTCATCGAGGGGGAAGTGAGCGAGTTCTCGCTGGAGACAACAGGCGGCTTTGACGTTGGCCGGGTCACCGTTGGCAGTACGGAGATGACGTTCTGGAATGAGTACATGACGCTGGAGCAAGACGGCAAGCGCCTGGCGACGTTCCCCGACCTGATCATGACCTTGGATGCCCGGACTGCACGCCCGATTGTCACGGCGGCGATGGAAAAAGGGCAGCATGTAGCGGTGATTCACGTGCCTGCCGAAAAGCTGATCCTGAGCACTACAATGCGCAATGAGGGGCTGCTCAAGCCGATTGAAGGCGTGATCGGCAAAGAAATCGTGTCCTACCTGTAAACAAAACGCTCACCAACAACCAAGACGGAGGGATCTTTCATGTCGTTGAAACAAACCATTACTGTATTTGAAGCTATGGACAGTGCCTATGTAAGTGGAGAAACGATCAAAAACCTGTTTGCCAATTATTCCGATGTGCAAGTAACCGTTGAGACCGTTACCGGGCAAAAGGGCAGCACGGACTTCGTGAAGATCGTCATTCCCGGCAAGGAAGGGAAATCCAAGGGCGGGATGGCGCCAACCTTTGGAATCATCGGACGACTTGGCGGTATCGGCGCGCGCCCGAGCCGTATCGGTCTCGTATCCGATGCCGATGGTGCCATTGCAGCCGTAGCGAGTGCGCTAAAGCTGGCGGAAATGCAAAAACAAGGGGATGTGCTGAAAGGCGACGTGGTGATCACCACTCATATTTGCCCAAATGCACCTACCCGTCCGCATGAGCCGGTCGATTTCATGGATTCGCCAGTCGACATTTTGACCATGAACAAGTATGAGGTTACACCTGAGATGGAAGCGATCCTGTCCATTGACACGACCAAAGGAAACAAAGTGATCAATCACAGAGGGATTGCGATCTCGGCAACCGTAAAAGAAGGCTACATCCTGCGCATCAGCGACGACCTGCTGCGGATTATGGAAATGACGACTGGTCAGCTTCCGGTTACCTTCCCGATCACGATGCAAGACATTACTCCATACGGAAACGATCTCTACCATATCAACAGCATCCTGCAGCCATGCGTAGCGACCGATGCCCCTGTAGTCGGGGTGGCGGTGACGGCTCAGTCCGCTGTCCCAGGCTGCGGAACCGGCGCCAGCCACGAGGTGGACATCGCACTCGCAGTGAAATACGCTGTCGAGGTGGCAAAAGAATACACCAATGGTACTTGCCGTTTTTACGACACCGATGAATTTGCCCGAATCACATCGCTGTACGGCTCCATGAAAGTGCTGCAAACATTGGGCAAATAAGCAAGGCGAGGGGAGCTTTCCCCTTGCTTTTTTTCACACGCGAAAAGAAGGAGAGGATGACCGTGAAACGCATTGGGATGATTACGATCGGGCAAGCGCCACGGCCGGATGTCGCGCCAATCGTAGAGAAGTATCTCGCAGGAAGAGCCGAGCTCGTCCAGGCAGGAGTATTGGACGGAATGACGAAGCAAGAAGTGGAAGAACGCCTGTCTCCCGGACCGGGCGAATACGTGCTGACGTCCCGGATGGTTAACGGAGATGCGGCGGTCATGTCGCGTGAGAAAATCCAGCCGATCCTGCAGCGGAAGATCGAGGATATGGAGAATAGCGGCATCCAGACGATCCTACTCCTGTGTACAGGTGTTTTCCCGGGGTTGTCCGCCAAAAAAGCGTTCCTGATCGAACCGGATCACGTCATTCCTCCGACGGTGGCCGCGATGGTCAAGGGAAGCCGTCTCGGGGTGCTCGTACCGCTCGTGGAGCAAAAGGAAGCACTGAAGGACAAATATCATCCGCACGGATTGTTCCCCGTCTTTGCCGCGGCATCGCCGTATAAAAATGATGTGGAAAGCTTCCGGGAGGCTTGCGCGGAATTAAAGGAAAAAGCGGACATCGTACTGCTGGACTGTATGGGATACACAGAGGAAGCCCGCGAGCTGGTCTCCGACTTGACTGGATTGCCGGTCATCCTGTCCAATGCGATGATGGCGAAACTGGTGTCTGAAATGATTTAGGAAGGGTTGAACAAAGATGAAGCTGATCGAAATCAGTAAAGGAATTTTGACCAATTGCATGGCACTGAAAGCCGGGGAGTCCTTTTTGGTGGTAGCCGACGACGCCAAGCGGGAGCTGGGCGAAGCGCTGTGGGAAGCAGGCCGTCAGCTCGGCGCCGAAGCGATGTTCGTCGTCATGAATCAACGCGAAAAATCCGGACAGGAGCCGCCGGCAGCCATCAGCGAAGCGATGAAACGCTCCGATGTGGTCGTCTGCGTGACCCAGCATTCGCTGACCCATACCAAAGCCCGCAAGGAAGCAGCCGCAAACGGCACACGGCTTGCCACCATGCCTGCCATCACCGAGGACATGTTCCTGGAGGGAGCGATCACTGCCGACTACTCCCAGGTAAAAGCATTGACTGAAAAGGTGACCGAGCTGTTGACCAGGGCAAACACGATCCGCATCGAAAAGGAAGGAAAAGCGTTGACCTTCTCGATCAACGGACGCAACGGCGTACCGAGCACAGGCGTTTACGTCAATCCGGGTGAATCGGGCAACCTGCCATCCGGCGAAGCATATATCGCCCCAGTGGAAGGAACAGCCGAGGGCCAGATCGTCGTAGACGGCTCGATCGCCGGAATCGGCAAGATCGACAGTCCGCTGCTCCTGACTGTAAAAGACGGGCGCATTGTCGAGGCAGAGGGGGCCGAGGCTGACCGGTTGTTGAAAACGCTTGGCGACGGAGACGGTCGCTTGCTGGGCGAATTCGGGATCGGCACGAATGACAAAGCGCGGATCACTGGCGTGGTGCTGGAGGACGAAAAAGTGTACGGCACGATCCACGTCGCCTTTGGCAGCAACAACACCTTCGGCGGAACCATTGCAGCGGGGGTTCATATCGATTTGGTCGTCAAAGCGCCGGATGTGTACGCTGACGATGAGTTGATCATGAAGGACGGCAAGCTTTTGGTATAAGCGGCTATCGAAGCGATTTTCAGTATGTCAAATTACGATAACAGTAGTGGAGAGGAAAAAGGATCGAACAGCGTTGCAATGCTGCTCGATCCTTTTTTGCGAATGAGGGTTAGCGCTTCTGTACGGAAGATTTTCGGCAGCAACAACCTTTCTTCTTTAAAAAACCTTAAGAAAGTTCGACAAACACAAAAGCTGTAGAGATGAAACAGAAGTAAAATGCGAAGGCCTTTTGGACACCTCCCAGGCGGAATGGTAAAAGCGGGACACGCTTTTAGCGTCCAACCTCTGAGATGCTTTCCACGAGTCATCGATTTTTAGACGGGGTCCCGCTTTTGGAATGGCAGCTGGACAGTAAAGCCCCCAAGCAGTGTCCCACCGAGCCTGGAGGACTAAATAGTAAATATTTACCAAATGCGGTGTGGGTGATATCATAAAATCACCCGCATTCTACTTTTTTACAGGTAAGTGGTACCGCCAACATTTTGACAAAAACGTACGCTTAGCATTAGAGGAGATGATTTTCAGCCCATCTCAGCTACATTAGCGGTCATCAAACGTGTATGTGGTCATGTCTTAGCGATCGCCGAACCTATGATTTTCAATGGTTTGAGTCATTTAGCGTACGAAGTAAGGAGGGCTCAGAATGAGAAGAATTCTGCTCACAGTCAAGTTGATCCTTTCCGTTTTACTGCTTTCATCATGTGCTAACAACTCCCTATCCACAGATACACAAAAAACAACAAATGAAATCGCAAGCTGGCCGTACCCTTATGTGAAAGTTGAAAACCGTGTTTATGTAATTGAGAGCGATGAAAACAAAGTCGAACTTGTAGAGAAAGAAAATATCGGAGAACAAATTGGAACAGTAGAAGAGAAATACGATTTTGAAGGGGACGAACAAACATCGCAAGCAACTATTGCCTCTAATTATCTGGAGAAAGGGACTAAGCTTTTCACGATCAAGAACGTTGATCCGAGTGATCATATTGCATTTGAAAAAAGCGAGGGTGTATTCGTCAAGGTTACAGAGGAAAGTGCAGTTGCAAAAAAGCCAACTGATAAAACGAACTAAAGGCCATGGGGATAGAGTCTGTAAAATATTTTGTGTAAACTCTCAACCTCTAAACTACAATTAGGAGTAGAAAGGTTGGGAGATTTTTATGATGTCAAAAGAGCAGATCAAGCAGTGGATCAAAGAGAAAAACATAAAGTCAGTGGACGACGTACAGTCAGCGTTAAAGGATCTATTCGCAGACACAATCCAAGAAATGCTGGAAGCTGAAATCGAGTCTTCTCTTGGATACGCCAAGCATGACATGAAAAACAAGCGGACAACCAACAGCCGCAATGGGTATAGCAAGAAAACCGTCCGTTCTGAGTACGGGGATGTTGACATCCAAGTCCCTCGAGATCGAGAGGGTGATTTTGAGCCAAACATTGTAAAGAAACATCAGTCCAACGTGACAGGGATCGAAGATCAAATTCTTGCCCTCTATGCCAAAGGCGTATCCACACGCGATATCCAAGACCATCTGCAGCAGCTCTATGGCATCGAAGTCTCACCAACGCTCATATCGAATGTAACCAATAAGATTGTACCGATGATCAAAGAGTGGCAAAATCGCCCCTTGCAAGCGGTTTATGCTGTTGTTTTCCTTGACGCCATCCACTTTAAGGTAAAACAGGACGGAGCTATCGTCAATAAAGCAGCCTATATGGTAATTGGTATTGACCTTGACGGTCATAAAGATGTGCTTGGGATCTGGATTGGGGAGAATGAAACGGCAAAATTCTGGCTGCATGTACTCAATGAACTGAAAAATCGTGGGGTCCAGGATATTCTCATTACAAGCGTCGATAACCTTCGTGGCTTTACAGAAGCCATCTCTGCATGTTATCCGAAGACGGAGATTCAGAAGTGTGTCATCCATCAAATCCGAAATTCCATCAAATATGTTTCCTATAAGGATCTCAAAAAGATCACGTCCGAGCTAAAACCCATCTATAAAGCTCCAACGGAGCAAGCCGCGTTGGAAGAGCTTGAGCAGTTTGAACAAACCTGGGGCAGTAAATATCCCTTGATGGTTCGTTCCTGGCGGAATAACTGGGACGAGATCGCCACTTTCTTTAAATATCCTCCCGAGATTCGAAAGCTGATCTATACAACTAACGTCATCGAGAGTTATCATCGACAGCTTCGAAAGGTGACAAAGGGAAAAGCCATGTTTCCCACAGACGATGCCCTTTTGAAGATGTTATATCTCGTAACCATGGATGTTCTGCGAAAATGGACGGGACGAGTCCAGAACTGGGGCCAGATTCTCTTACAGCTATCCGTTTTCTTTGAAGATCGGGTACAGCCGTACATCCGTTAGCAAATGAAAGGCTTCATCCCCGAAGGGATTATCTTTCTCTCCACCAACGCGTCAAGGGTTCGCTTCGCCTTACGCCCTTGACTCTATTGGCTCCGAAAAAGATGTCCCAATTAGGGGGATGAAACCTGTTCATATATCGGTTGATTGAGTTTACACAAAAATCTTGACAGACCCTGGGGATACGCTTTTATTATGACTTTTTGCAAAATAAAATGGGACTTCGTGAAGAGTCCCCTTTTTTCATCTCCGCCATTAAAGCCCGAACTTCAGCAAACAAAAGATCGGCCAGATCCCCATCTAGCCGACCTCACAAACCTCTATAGCTATCTCGAGCGTATGCTTCTACGCAGTCCCCAATGTCACGCCCAACTCCTGCAAATACTGCCGATACGCGATACTGACCCGGTCGCATTTCAGGGACAGCTCCATCTGCAAATCGAGCGGCAAATCCTCCGGCTTTTGATTTTCCACAATCGGCTTGTCCTGGGCAAAAATCATGTTTTGGAATTCGACGATTTCCTCGTCGGTGGTACCAGTCTCGTAGTTAAAAGAAAGGACACCGTAGGCGACTGTTTTCCCTTCCTCCGTCGGTGCGACTGTCAGGAGAATGGACATTAGATGACCCGTTTCCCGGTCGCGTTTCGTAAACTTTACAGACAGCGGACGCAGAATTTCATATGTGTAGTAGACGTGCTTGGCTTGTCCGCTCCCGTCCGGGTCAGGCTGAAAGACAGCGATCTCGTCCGAGTAGATGGATGTTTCCGTCCGGTGAACGCGGTAATCGCCGATCTCCCTGTGCTCGGCCACGCCCAGGTAGCCTTCATGAACGACAGCCAAATGCCCGACATCGAGGAAATTCTCTACGACGCGCGGCGGTTTTGCATGGACGCTCTGGGGGCCCCAGATGACGTTGCGAAAACCGGGCTCGCCAAACTCCGGGAGAGGGAACATCTCGGGCTGATTGTTCCCCAGGTTGACCCAAATAAAGCCGTAGCGCTCCGTACAGCCGTAGGACAGGGCACGCGCTTTTCCGGGGATGGCTTGATCCTCGGGAAGCTGAGGAATCTTGACGCAGGCCCCTGTGGACTCGTACTCCCAGCCGTGATAAGGACAGACGAGCTTGCCGTCCCGGACACAGCCGAGGGAAAGGGCCGCACCGCGGTGGATGCACAAATCCTTGAAGGCATGAACACCTTCATCGTTTCGAAATAGGACGATTCGCTCGCCCATGATCACGATCTGCTTCGGCTGATCCTGCAAATCGGTGGAGCGGCAAGCGACGATCCAGTCATTTTTCAGTACAGTATCTTGAACCATTGTCAGGGACACCCTTCCTTCTCAACTTCCGTGCAACGTTTATTTGCGGACATTTTCTTCATATTTTAGCCCCTGTAGATAAAGAGAGTCAACAAAAACACGAACAATATTTTTAGTTAGGAGAAAGTCATTCGATTTTTGTGTACAAAACAATTCGATTATCCTATAATCTGGCGTATAACAT
The DNA here is from genome assembly GCF_036700025.1 of Brevibacillus borstelensis. Classification (NCBI taxonomy): domain Bacteria; kingdom Bacillati; phylum Bacillota; class Bacilli; order Caryophanales; family Paenibacillaceae; genus Brevibacillus; species Brevibacillus borstelensis. The sequence goes on from NZ_CP144922.1 coordinate 552,264, forward strand.
TCGTTAATAGCTGAGAAAACATAGGGAGGCATAAGGGTGGAACAACAGCGGGATGACGTTCGCCTTGTCGTGGGCGTCGATGACAAGATTAGTGTGGGAAAGGCTTTTTTGCTCGGTTTGCAGCATGTATTGGCCATGGACTTGTACATTGCCCCGATTATCATTGCAGGACTTTTGACATTGGATACTTCCAGTACGTCCTTCTTTATTCAAATGTGCTTTTTGGCTACCGGTATCGGCACATTGATCCAGACTGGCTTCGGAATTCGACTGCCGGTTGTGCAGGGCCCCTCTTACGTTCCGATTGGCGCTTTGGCAGCGATCGGCAGCAAACTGGGTATGGCAGCGATGATCGGAAGCATCATCCCCGGCGCATTGCTGATGGCTTTTGTCGGCTATCCGCTGAAGTGGTTTGCGAAAGCCGTACGCAGGTTCATTCCCCCGTTGGTAGGCGGGACGGTCATTGTCATCGTCGGGATTGCACTGATGCCTACGGCGATGGCCAATATTTACAATTCGCCGGGAAGCATCGGGACAAACAGCCTGATTGCAGCCGTTTCGGCGGCAGTATTGGTCGCTTGTATGCTGCTGGGACAAAAGGCAGGGAAAGCAGGAACGTTTTTCCGCCTCGTATCCGTGTTGATCGCGATCTTCGTCGGAACGGTGACGGCAGCGTTCTTTGGAGGAGTTGACTTCAGCTCGGTCAAAAGCGCCGCCTGGCTTTCTTTGCCCAAGTTTTTCCCGTACGGTGCCCCCGTGTTCGACATCAGCGCGATTCTCACCATGGTGTTCGTTTATTTGATCATCATGATCGAAACGACGGGTACATGGTTTGTCGTTTCCTCTGTCACGGGCAAGGAGCTGACGGAAGAGAGGCTGAACCGCGCTTCTTTGGGCGAAGGTCTCGGCTGCTTTGTAGGCGCGTTGTTTGGCGGAACGCCGATGACCGGGTATTCCTCCAATGCCGGGCTGCTCGCGGTAACCGGAGTAGCCAGCCGAATGGCAATCATGGCCGGAGGCATCATCCTCATCGCGCTGGGCCTGGTGCCAAAGCTGTCCGCAGCGATTACCTGCATCCCCGAGCCCGTAATCAACGGCATTTTCGGCATCGTCTGCGTAGCGATTGTGACCAACGGATTAAAAGTCATTCAGCATATCACCATCGACGAGCGCAACATGATGGTCATCGGCCTGCCCATTTTGCTGACCATCGCTGTCACAGTGCTGCCAAAGGACGCACTCCAGGGCGCCCCTGACTTCGTCAATTACATCCTGTCCTCCAACATTACCGTAGGCGCATTGGCAACCTTGATCCTAAACCAAGTCATCCCGGACAAAAAAAGCTGGGCCAAGCAAGGTGTCACAGCTGAGAGCAGATCATAAAAAAACGCTTTGCCTTTAAAGAAAGGCAAATATGTGAAAGGGTGCCCCCAAAAACGCGGGCACCCTAATTTTGTAGCCGAGGAAAATTTGATTAGCAGAAATTCAATTTGATACAAGTTTTGAAAAACGAGGGGTGAAGATAGGAGTACAGAGAACAACGAACAAAGAACAACAAAGAAACTAAGAAAGGGGACGAAACAAAGAAGGAACTCTTTTAAGCCTTCTTCTCTGATTGACCTGCCAAAAGACAGTAAAGGACAAAGCTGTAGAGATGAAACAGAAGAAAAATGCGAAGGCCTTTGGGACACCTCCCAGGCTTCATTTCAAAAGCGGGACACGCTTTCAGCGTCCAACCTCTGAAAACGCACCCTCGAACCATCTGCTTTTGGACGCGGTCCCGCTTTTGAAATGAAGCCGGCCAGTCAATCCCCCAAGCAGTGTCCCACCGAGCCTTGAGCCTTTTTCTTCTGTTTCATCTCCTCCCCCAAAGCCCGTCCTACCCCTTATAGAGCTTTTAATCTTTTATTTCAGGAAACCAGTTCAAACGTCTCCGTAATCAAAATGCTTCCTTCGACCGATTGCGCCATCGGGCAGTTTTTCCTAGCCAGATCAATCGCTTTCTTCACCTTGTCCGCCTGAAGCTGCTCCCCCGTGATGACATAATGAAGATGGATTTTTTCCACCCGGTTTGCCTTGTCCTCGTTGCGCTCCACGTCCGCAGTCACTTTCATGTCGCTGCAGGGCATCCTCATCTTTTCCAGCACCTTCCGCAATACGCCCGCGCCGCAGACCGCAATGGAGGAAACGAGCAATTGAAACGGGCGAAACCCGTACTGTTCGTCACCGGAAACGTGAAGATCTCCATAAGACAGATGTGCTACAAAACCGTGTTCCTTGGCCGTGAATTCCATGAAAGGGAAGCCTCCTCGCTTTGATTTGTCTGCTCCCATTATAAAGAAAGAGCTGTCCGGGATGAACAGAAGAAGTACAGATGGAGTAAAGGTCACTGATGGAACCGGGGGCCTTGCCCCAATGGCGGACAAAGAAGCAATAAAGCAATAGGCCGAAACATGCGTAATAGACGGTCACGGATAGCCGGATGCTATGCCCAGGAGATGCGACAGATAGTCATTGGCAAATCGGGCCTGCGGATCCCACTCTTCTCTGACAGCCAGAAAGTCCTTCAAGCGAGGGAAAGCCTTGTGCAATCCTGCGGTGTCCATCCTGTGCATTTTTCCCCAGTGAGGACGGCCTCCGTATTTCCAAAAAATTTCTTCGACGCAAGAAAAGTAGGCTTGGTAAGGCATGCCTTTGTACATGTGGACGGCAATGTAGGCTGAATCTCGTTCGTAGGCGGGACTGAGCCAGATGTCGTCCTTTTTTACATAACGACACTCGATGGGAAAATGGACGGCGAAACGGTGCCGCTCGATCGCTGTCTGGATCTCCTCAATTACTTCCTTCATCCGGTCGGCGGGTACACTGTACTCCATCTCGTGGAAGCGCACCAGACGAGGGGTGGCAAAGAGACGGTGGCTCAAACCCGTTCCCGAGACGGAAGGCACAGCTTTGGCGGATAGCTGACTTGCGGACGGGCACAGGGGCGGGAATAGGCGGCAGCTCTCGGAGAGGAGCCAGAAAAAGCCGTTTTCCAAAATGAGTTGTTTGAAATGATTCCAGCGCAGATATGGACTAGGGGGGTCAGCCGTTTCATTCATGCGTTTGGCCTGGACGAGCTGTGAGTAGGGGAACAGGAAAAATTCAAAATGACGGTTTTCTGCGGTCCATTTGTCCAGTTGGTCCAGACATGTTTCCACGGGAAGCCGCATGCTCTCGTATCGGAGCTGCAGCTTCGGGATGACGCGAAGGCGTACCTTGACGATCACTCCGAGCAGACCGAGCGATACCTGCAGGGCGGGAAACAAGGAAGGATGGCTCTCAGCCGAGCAATCCACCACCTCACCTGCTGCAGTTACGATGGTCAGGCCGACAACCTGCGTGGACAGGCTGCCAAACCGGATGCCCGTGCCGTGTGTTCCTGTACTGACTGCTCCAGCGATGGATTGGGCATTGATATCCCCCAGATTTTCTTGAGAGAGGCCGTGGGAGTGAAGCAGTTCGCCGAGCGCTTTCAGCTTGGTCCCTGCCCATACCTCGGCGACTCCTTTTTCGGCATCTACGCTTGCCAGACCTTGCAGACGGTCAAGAGACAACAGGCATTCATCGGTCTGGACCAGACCTGTAAACGAGTGGCCGGAACCGACTACACGGATGCGCAGCCCCTGCCCGGCACATTGCTTCACGATGGCGACGACATCGGCAATGCTTCCCGGAAAAACGATCTGGTCAGGCCGGCTCTGCACATTGCCGGCCCAGTTTCTCCACAGCTTTCCGGACTTGCTCACGATTGGCATAAGCCATCCCCCCTGTAAGTCGTCACTTCTTTGACGATACGTCCATCTGACACACAGTAGAGCCGGGTGAAGTGTTCGCACAGCTCGCCCGCTTTGGCGTGGCGGAAAAAGATCGGATCGCCGAGCTGCAAAGTCTCCCCTCCGCGGTAGCGAACCGGTGTCTGTACCTCGCCAGCCCCTTCGTTTGGAAGCAGAGAAGCACCTTTCGGCAGGTAAGGCTTGGGGAGTTTGTCTCTCCCGGCTGAGCCCGAAGCGATGAAGCCACCTCCAGCGCAGGTAAAAATACCAGCAGCAGGCTTGCGAACGATCTCGACTGCATAACCGGCCGCCGGCTGGCAGCGAAAATCGATATAGTGGTCAAAAAGGCCGGGAGCAAAGAATCCGGAACCGGCTGTCACTTCAGTAATTGCGTCTTCTTTTCCCGTCCAATGAAGGCTTCCGGTGCCGCCGCCGTTAAAAAAGCGGAGGGAAATTCCCATCTGTCGGACGGTTTCCAGGAGCAAGGCGCGGCGGTCGCGAATTTCACGTCGAGACACATGCTTGAGCATACGGACGGCGATATTTTTGAAAATGCTTCCTGGCGCGCGGTCGCCTACCCCGGCTATCTGCGCTTCGTACCCCATCAAGCCTGCTGCCTCCAGGTGATCGGACGCGACAATGCGGCGCAGGACATAGAGGGCTTGTTCGATGGACCGCACAGAAGAACGCCAGACACCGAAGTGGAGTCCGAAAAAGTCGGTGGACATGTCGGCATCCAGACATACAGGCAGTCTTACCTTGAACTGACGAGCGAACTTTTCCAGGTGTTCTGCATGCTCGACCGAGTCGACCATGAATGTGATGGCGTGTCCGTCCCTGACGGCTATAGCCAGCTTCTCCAGCCAAACCGGCTCCCATATCGGGTATCCCAGCAACAGGTCATCCAGACCGTGGTTAGCCAGATGAAGAGCTTCCGGGGCCGAATAACACATGATTCCCCGAAAGCAGTCATCCATCTCCAGCAAATGCTTCAAAAGCTCGACGCTGCGAATCGATTTACTGGCAATGCGAATCATTTTTCCCTGGCTGCGGAGGCGGATCTGCTGGGCATTGATCCCGAGTAGATCCAGATCGACAAAGGCAAAAGGCTTGGGGATTCCAGCAAATATCGTTTGATAGTAGCGGTAATCGCGCACGGAACAGCCACCTTCCCGCAATGCACTGCTAACACTCATCATAGTACAAATATTCCGTTTATTCATGAAATATTTGTGTTTTGCCAGGGAAGCACAAAATAGAAAATTTGGCACACTTCTTTTTGAACGTTTTGTGATAAACTAACTGACGTATAATTTGTTGATATATAGACAACTGGGGGTGCTCGTGCATTGATGGCGTTTTTAGAGAATCTTGTTGGGATTTTCAATGATTTCTTGTGGTCGAAAATTCTCATTGCAGTGCTCATTATTTTAGGTATTTATTTTACTTTTCAAACAAAATTCGTGCAATTTCGAATGGCAGGAGAAATGTTCCGCCTCCTGGGCGAAGGAGCAAAAGGGGCAGGAAAGAAGAAAGAGAGCATTTCCTCCTTCCAGGCTTTTTGCATCAGTACCGCGTCACGGGTCGGAACAGGGAATTTGGCCGGTGTAGCCATGGCGATCTCTGTGGGAGGACCCGGGGCTGTCTTCTGGATGTGGCTGATCGCCCTGATCGGTTCCGCTTCTGCGTTCGTGGAAAGCACACTGGCGCAGATCTATAAGGTGAAGGATGCGAGCGGCTTTCGCGGCGGCCCTGCCTACTACATGGAGCAAGGGCTGAAAAAGCGTTGGATGGGTGTGCTGTTCGCCATCCTGATTACGCTCTGTTTCGGGTTTGTGTTCAACGCCGTACAGGCGAATACGATCACCCAGGCGTTTCAGACTGCCTATGGCGTCAACCGCACTCTGATGGGAGTAATTCTTTCGGTTGTAACTGGTATTATCATTTTTGGTGGTGTCAAACGGGTTGCGAAGGTAGCTGAATTCCTCGTGCCGTTCATGGCTGGGGCCTACGTACTCGTTGCGCTCTTCGTCGTCGTGACCAACATCGGACAGCTTCCGGGCGTGCTGGCCCTGATCGTCAAGTCGGCGTTCGGCATGGAGCAGGTGGTCGGCGGCGGTCTTGGCGCTGCGATCATGCAGGGCATCAAGCGGGGACTGTTTTCCAACGAAGCGGGTATGGGGAGCGCAGCCAACGCTGCAGCTACAGCTGATGTGACGCACCCTGTGAAGCAAGGGCTCATTCAGGCGCTTGGTGTCTTCGTCGATACCCTGCTTGTCTGCAGTGCTACTGCATTTATCGTGCTGCTTTCCGGCATGTATACGACAGAAGGACTGGACGGAATCGCCCTCACCCAGGCCGCACTCAGCTCGCATGTAGGCGGCTGGGCAAGCTCGTTTGTCGCTTTGATCGTCCTCTTGTTTGCCTTCAGCTCGGTGGTAGGCAACTACTACTACGGGGAAACCAACATCGAGTTTATCAAGTCGGACAAGAAGTGGCTGACGATTTACCGCCTGCTGGTAGTGGGCATGGTCATGTTCGGATCGGTAGCCAAAATCAGCATTGTCTGGGATCTCGCCGATCTCTTCATGGCTTTGATGGCGCTCCTCAACCTGTTTGCAATCGCCGTGCTGGGGAAAGTCGCATTTGCCGCTCTGAAGGATTATACAAAGCAAAAGAAAGCCGGCAAGAATCCGGTATTTCACGCAAGCTCCATCCCAGGCCTCCCGAAGGTCGAGTGCTGGTCAGAGGAAGCGAGCGAGAAAAAAGCAGTATCATAACGTTGGCAACGGATATGGAAGAGTGGTCCTTAAACAGGGGACCGCTCTTTTTTTGTTGATAAAAAACCGGGCTCTTCATTTTCTCAAGCCGGTCTTCCGGATATACCAGCGGCGTTTATGAAAGGAGATAGACCTGTATTTCTGGGCCATTCTGAAGAGTTGCTCACGAGTAAGTGATGCTGGTGTTGAGGAGCAGCTTTTGTTAAGGGCACTTCTTGCAACCAGATGACCGGGGTAGTGAGCTTTCACGAAGTTACCGTAGGTTTCGAACTCGGAGAAGCCGGCATAACTCTGTTTGTTGGTCTTCTTGATAATCGCCCAGTACCACCTAGTCTTATGCCTGGCTTCAATTTTCCACTTCAGTCGGGAGAGCTTCGATTTGTCGAACAGCATATAGTGGGCAACGAAAGAGCGCGAGGCGGTTGGCTTGGTCCCCAGCAATTTCTTATAGGTGCGAAAATACTCGGGACGACTCCAGTTACGGCAGTAAAAAACGGTTTTCCCGTTGACGAGAAAGACATGAGGGCGGATGAGAATGGTGTCGGCGTCGATCACAAGATAATACCTTCGCTTGGTCAGGTTTCCTCCCGCCAGCTTCAACAATTGTTGAAGCAGCCAGCCTGAGCGATTGGTGCGTTTGGTTTGGTAGCGAATGTCTTTTTTTGTAATCGGAAGGACGCGTTTTTCATTGATGAAGGTGCAGTTTTTACGCCGGCAAAGGGCTTGGATTCGCTTGCTTGGTGGCGATACAACCATGATCTTGCCGATCGGATGCTTTACTTGTGTACGGATACTGTCAATGACATAGGGAAGAGTGCCAAGGTCTTTCTCGATAGCCGGGATCAGGACATCAATTTTGATAGAGCTGTTGAAGGTCCTGTTTGCTGAATGTGTCAACTTCTCAACTCCTTTTCGCTTAGCACTTTCAAGCATATGTGTCTGAACAGGTCGGCTAGTGTGTCCGAACGTTCCAGATAGGATATGATTTTTTTCCTTAGGGTGAATACGACAGATATGGAAAACCTGCAAAATGGGGGTCTGTCTGCCTTCTTGAGTCAATGAGTTAAGTATGTATTGTTCAAATTATGTAAAACCCTGAAACCCTCCTCACTTTGTCTCGTCGAAATCAGAGAAATTGTAATGAATGATGCGTGGTCTTGTATAATTGTGGGAAAAAAGGGAAGGTGATCATGTGATTTTAGGTATATTTATCCTCAGTATGCTGAGTTTTGCTTGTTTACTCTCTATCGCAATGAACTCAAAAGAACTCGTAAAACAAAACAAACAGATTATTGAATTGCTTCAGGCAAATCAAAAGGACAAAAAAGATATTTAACATACCAGAACATGCAGGGCTTTCACGAGGACTGTTGATCGTGTACGAGGCGTCCGGAGCAGCCGGTCCTATTTGGGAGAATTCTTGGCACGCTGTCCGGTGAAGGAAATAAGCTGCTGATGTACGAAAATCCCACAGTTAAATCACGAATGTTCGGTTTTAATGTTCGTATTTAGGTTGTCAGACGACTGATCTTTCGATGGTTTTATGCCAAAACCAATAAAAAGACGAATAAAAATTATCCAATTGATTGACATAATTCATTATCTGCGTTATCATGCAAATTGTTGCGAGTTTCAAAAACGAAAAATCCGACAGATTCGTATATCCTCAGAAATAAGGTTTGAGGGTCTCTACAAGGAACCGTAAATTCCTAACTACGAATGGGTGTATCGCTATACCCGTTCGCTTGTTGGGTTTTTTTATTGCGAGGAGGATATGAACATGAGTAATATGAACAACAAATATGACGTGATTGTGGTAGGTGCCGGACCGGCAGGAATCTTCGCTGCCTATGAATTGACACTGAAAGCGCCGAAGGCAAAAGTCCTGTTGATTGATAAAGGCCATGACATTTACTCGCGCCGCTGCCCGATTTTGGAGGAGAAAATCAAGCTTTGCCCGCCCCCGGCAGGAAAGAAGGATTTCGCAGGCTGTCTGCCGGCCTGTTCGATCACAGCCGGATTTGGCGGAGCCGGCGCGTACAGCGACGGGAAATTCAACATTACCACCGAATTCGGCGGCTGGATGACCGATTATTTGGCTCCATCCCAGGTGCTGGATCTGATTAAATACGTCGACTCCATCAACCTGGAGCACGGTGCGACGACAGCAATTACCGATCCGACGACCGAAACGATCAAAAGCATCGAGCAGCGCGGATATGCAGCAGGGCTGAAGCTCCTGAGAGCTGAGGTGCGCCACCTGGGCACGGAGCAAAACCTGGAGATTCTCAAGTCGATTTATGAATACTTGAAAACGCGCATCGACATGATGTTCAAGACCGAGGTCGAAGATATCCTGACGGTCAAGGAAGCGGACGGTCACCGCGTTCGAGGCGTGGTGCTGAAAAACGGCGAGGAATATTTGAGCGACAACGTGATGATCGGGCCCGGCCGTGACGGTTCCGCCTGGCTGACGGGGATTTTGAAAAAGCGCCGTCTGAAAATGTACAACAACCAGGTAGACGTAGGCGTGCGGGTCGAGACGTCCGACGTGGTGATGCGCGAGATCAATGAGCATCTGTACGAAGGAAAATTCATCTTCAACACATCGGTCGGGACGAGGGTGCGCACCTTCTGCAGCAACCCGTCCGGTCACGTCGTCGTGGAAAACCACAGCGGCGTCATGGCGGCAAACGGCCACTCTTACAAGGACCCTGCGCTGGGCTCCCAGAATACAAACTTTGCTCTGCTCGTTTCGCACAAATTTACCGAGCCGTTTGACAAGCCGAACGAATACGCTCGCGAAATTTGCAAACGCGCCAACGATCTTTCCAATGGCGGCGTCATCGTCCAGAAATACGGAGACATTTTGCGCGGACGCCGCTCTACCGAGTCCCGCATCCGCGAAGGGTTTTTGGAGCCGACGCTCAAGGAAGCCGTTCCCGGCGATTTGGGCCTGGTTCTGCCGTACAATACGATGAAAAGCTTGATCGAAATGGTCGAGGCGCTGGACAAGGTGACACCGGGAATCGCTTCCGAGCACACACTGTTCTATGGCGTAGAGGCCAAATTTTACTCTGCCCGTCCAAAGCTGACCGAGGAGTTCGAGACGGAAATCAAAGGGCTGTACTGCGGCGGCGACGGTGCGGGCATTACGCGCGGACTGGCACAGGCCGGGGCTGCAGGCGTATGGATCGCCCGTAATATCATCAAAAAATCGTTGCAGTAGCATAGTCTATAAATCGGAAAAAGCAGGTGCTCCAAAGTCTCAAGCAGACAGCGGGGCACCTGCTTTTGCATTGCATATAGGGGAGTGGCGGGCATGGGTACGAAATTCGACAGCAGATTGTTTGGCCAGCATGCGAGGCCGAAAACGACCAGTTGTGCATCTTCAGAACCAGTCGAATGATGGAACTTTTTTCACACATTCTTACATTATTCGTAGTCGCTGGGACTTTTCTCAGTCTATAATGGCATCAAGAGCATTTCGCAAGTACGACAGGCAAGAGGGGGTACATATGTTTCAGTTGGTCCGCAACACCTTGACGAACAAAGAAGGCTTTATGATCTTTATTTTATGGAATCATCTCTGGGTTGCAGGCTGGATCGCGTATCAGATGGATGTGAACTTCTGGAAGGTCACCTCCGCAGGCTTGCTGGCAACACTGATCGTTTCTCCGTTGTACTTCATTCGCAAGGACAGCTACTTGATCCGGTATCTGGTCGGAATTGGTCTTCTCTATTACTCGATTGCATTTGACCACTATACACCGTTTCAGGAAATCTCGTTTCTCGCGTTCATCGTCCTGGGCTTTTTGGCAGCCTATCTGGACTGGAAGCTGATTGTATCGGCGGGGGCGATGCAGGTTGCGGCGACATTAATCGGATTTTACACCGGTTCTTACCAGTTGTTTGACGGCCATTTTTCGGAAGTCAATTTGCTGCTTCGCATTGTCGCTTTCGTGCTGATGATCGCGGGGCTCACCTATCTCTGTCTGGCTGGACAAGCGTCGCTTGCAAAAGCGGACAGCGCGAGACGGGAAGCCGAAAACAAAGAGCAGCGCCTGGAAGAGTTGCTGCGGAATATCAAGATGGTAACAGAGCAGGTGGAGCGCACATCCGTGCATGTCCATGAGCATGCCGAGACGACAAGGCGCAACACGGACGAGATGATGGTCGCCTTCAAGGAAGTGGCGACCGGAATGGAATCCCAAGCCAATTCCACTGTCAAAATCGAGGAAGAAGTGCAGTCGATCGACCAGGAAATTGTGACTGTCAACGAGCAAGCGGCCGTCATGAAGGCGGAAGCGGATCAGAACAGCCGCCGCTTGGCAGGAAGCATCAGCATGATGAGCGAGCTTTCCGAGCAAATGGAGCAAATCGTTCAGGCGGTCAATGTGGCGTCTTCGACGATCCGCGAGCTGAACAAGCAAGCCAACAAGGTCGAGGAAATCGTCCAGACGATCAACCAGATCGCGACACAGACGAACCTGCTCGCGCTCAATGCCGCGATCGAATCGGCTCGTGCGGGTGAGCACGGCCGGGGCTTCGCCGTCGTGGCGGACGAGGTGCGCAAGCTGGCTGAGCAAAGCGCGACGGCTACGCAGGAGATCGCCGGAATTTTGCAGTCGCTGCATCAAGAAAGTGAAAATGCGGTGAAGCATATGAGCACGGGCGAAGTGTCGGTAGCAAAGGGGCAGGAGCTGGCGGTAGAGACAGTGGCGTCTATCGAGACGGTTCGTGCAGGCATGGAAGCGTTCCTCGAGGCCGTAGAGCATGTGCGGACGAGCATGGATCGCGTGAAAATGCGCTCCGGGGAAGTGGCGGCCGAGATGTCTACGATTACAGCGGTCACCGAGGAGTCTGTTGCCAACCTGGAGGAATTGTTTGCGACGGCGGAGAACCAGCATCAAAAGGTGCGGGAGATTACCGAGGAGCTCGGCGAGCTGAACGCCTTGTCGACAAAGCTGCAGCAATCATTTCAGCGATAATCGTAATGTTTGAAATTGCAGAAAAAAGAATTGCATTTTTCAATTGATCTGCTAGAATGAATTCAATATCAATTAAATAGTTTCACCTTACCTTATCAAGAGCGGCGGAGGGACTGGCCCGATGAAGCCCGGCAACCACTGTGCACACGTGCACAGAAAGGTGCCAATTCCTACAAAATCCATTTGGATTTTGAGAGATGAGGAAGAGGTTGGCGATATACCGCAAACTCTTCCTCCGGGAAGAGTTTTTTCTTTGTACAAAGGAGGTTATTGGCGAATATTAATTTTAAATAATATAATATTATTCGTGTTTTAATTATTTTATGCTCATAAAAAAACGCACTTCTTTCGTGTGTATATAATAAAAACGAATATTGTTGTGCGGACTAGTGATAGGAGAGGACACCATGAAAAAATTGCTTTTGGCATTAACAACGTTTGCTGTGCTGGCTGCCGGGTGCTCGACAAACAGCAGCGCCCCCGAAGACAAGGGACAAGCCCAGACAGGCGGACAAGAAACAGCGAAAAAGCGGATCGCGCTGGTGCTGCCCGAGAAAATCGGGGTTAACCCGTTCTTCCAGCAGATGGACGATGGAGCGAAGAAAGCCGCCCAGGAATTCGGGGTGGATGTCAAGACGATTGAATCCACAGACCATGGGGCTATCGAGGAAAATATCCGCGTGGCAGTGGCCGAGCAATACGATTTGATCATCACGTCTTCCTTTGAAGCCGAGGATGCGCTGAAAAAGGTAGCGACAGAAAATCCTGACCGCACCTTCGCCATCATCGATACGCAAGTTGATTTGCCCAACGTCCGCAGTGTCATGTTCCGCGAGCAAGAGGCTGCATACCTGGTCGGAGCGGCTGCCGGTTTGGCAACCAAAAGCAACAAGGTAGGGATCGTCGCAGCAATGGACATTCCGATCCTGAAAAAATGGACAGTCGGTTTTCAGGAAGGGCTCAAGGCGACCAACCCGAACGCAGAAGTGCAGATCAACTACGTCGGCAGCTTCAGCGACCCGGCAAAAGCGAAGGAGCTGGCGCTGCTGCAGGCTTCCAAAGGAGCGGACTTTATTTACGGCGCAGCGGCTGTAGGAGATCTTGGCGTGTTTGAAGCAGCCAAGGAAAAAGGCTTCTACACCTCCGGACAAGACGTTGACCGGACCAGCATCGACCCTGAGCATATCGTCCTGTCCCAGTTGAAAGGAACGGACTCCGCTGTGTATGAAACGGTGAAGGCATTTGTGGACGGCAGCTTGAAGCCGGGTGTCGTCGCCTACGGACTGAAGGAGAACGGCGTCGGCGTGACCTACGTTACGCATGACAGCCCGACTCCGTTGAACCCGTTCATTGGAGAAGAAGTCGTCAGCAAGGTAAAGGCGATCAAGGATGAGATCGTCGCGGGGACGAGAACCGTGACAGACCCGCTGAAACAATAGCGAGAGCGCTGATTCGGAAACCGGCTACATGAGCGTAGTCGGTTTCCTGCTCTACCGGGAAGACAAAAGAGGGAGGGGGAAAAGGTGGAGAACCGACTGGAAATGCGGGGCATGACCAAGCGCTACGGCGATTTTACCGCCAATGACAACGTTTCGTTTACGTTGAAAGAGGGGGAGGTCCATGCGATCGTCGGCGAGAACGGAGCGGGCAAAACCACGCTGATGCGCATGCTGTACGGTATGGAGCAGCCCACTGCCGGAGAGATCGCAGTAAATGGCAAGCCCGTCGTCTTTCGCGGCCCGGAGGATGCGATCCGCCACGGGATTGGCATGGTTCACCAGCACTTCATGCTGTTTCCCGACTTTACCGTTGCGGAAAATATCGTGATCGGCTACGAACCGCAGAGCAAAGGGCTGTTTCAGCGAAAAGAAGCGGCGAGTGCAGTCCGCTCGCTCAGTGAGCGATACCGGATACCGATCAACGAGAACGCCAAGGTATCCAGCTGCTCCGTAGGGGAGCAGCAGCGGGTAGAAATCCTGAAGGTGCTCTACCAGGGTGCAGATATTATCGTGCTGGACGAGCCGACTGCGGTGCTCACGCCGCTGGAGGTAAAGGAGCTGCTGCAGACGATCCGCCATTTGGCCGAAAGCGGCAAAAGCGTCATTTTGATTACCCACAAGCTCCAGGAGGTCATGGAGGTGGCAGACCGGGTCACTGTCCTGCGCGGGGGGCGCGTGACCGGAACCGTTTCCCGAAGCGAAACCAATGCGGACGACCTCGCCCGTATGATGGTAGGCCGCGAGCTTCAGCAGCTCAGTGACCGGGTCCGCCTGGAAGGAAAGCCGCTTTTGCGGGTGCAGGGCCTGAGCGTCCGGGAAAAACAAACGCTCGTAGACGACGTGACGTTTTCCGTTCACCACGGGGAGATCGTCGGGATCGCCGGGGTTTCCGGCAACGGGCAATCCGAGCTTTTGGAGGCATTGACCGGCCTGCGGGCTGTTTCGGAAGGGAAAGTCTATCTCGGAGAAAAGGATGTGACTGGCCAGTCGGTGGCAGCGATTCGCGAGGCAGGATTGGCCCACATTCCCGAAGACCGCTACCTGTGGGGGACAGCAAAGCGGGAAAGCGTCGAGGAAAACGCGCTGATGGGCTATCAGCGCAAGCCGGAGTACATGCGCCGCGGTGTCGTTTTGCGCAGCAAATTCCGCCGTGTCGTGGAAGAGTGGGTCGAGCGGTTTGCGATCAAGACAGGCTCTCTTCATTTGAAAGAGCAGGCAGGCAACCTCTCCGGGGGCAATCTGCAAAAGCTGATTGTCGCCCGCGAGCTGGGACAGAATACACCACTGTTGATCGCGGCCGAGCCTACTCGCGGCGTTGACATCGGCGCGATGGAATACATCCATCAGGCTCTGCTGGAAAAGCGGAACAATGGAGACGGCATTTTGCTCGTCTCGTCTGAATTGACAGAAATACTGGCGCTGTCCGACCGGATTTTGGTGATGTACAAAGGGAGGATCGCCGGGGAGCTGACACGCTCGGAAGCGACAGAGGAGAAAATCAGCGTATTGATGGCGGGAGGAAGCGTGTATGGCAGCAGTCAAGCAGCTATGTAAGTCATTGGTTCAGCCGCTGCTGGCAGTGATCATCGGCCTGTTGACAGGTGCGCTGGTCATTGCCGCCGTGGGCGAATCGATTATCGGTACGTATCAAGAGATGTGGAAGGGAGCCTTTGGCAGCTTCTACTTCCTGACCTCCACGCTGGCCCGGGCCACGCCGATCATGCTGATCGGACTGGGACTGTCGCTCGCTTTTCGCGCCGGGGTATTCAATCTGGGGGCCGAGGGACAGATGGTAACGGGAGCGATCAGTGCGACGTTGGTGGCCCTTTATCTGCCCGCGCCCGGCTTCGTCAAAATGGTGGCCGCTCTGGTAACGGGCGTGCTTGCCGGAGGGTTGTGGTCGCTTTTTGCCGGGTATTTGGAGGCGCGCTTTCGGATTCAATTGCTGATTTCCTCGCTGCTGCTCAATTATGTCGCCGTTTTGTTCGCAGGGTATCTCGTCAGCGAGCCGTTCCAGGACAAAACCGGGTCCGCTGCCATGGCCCAGACCCCGATGCTGGAAAAAAGCGTCTGGCTGCCAAAGCTGTTCGCCGGGATGAGCGTCCATGCAGGCTTTTTGTTTGCCTTGGCTGCTGCTCTTCTGATCTTTTTCGTCATTCGCTATACTCCGTTCGGGTACGAAGTGAAAATGCTCGGGCAAAACCCGTTCTTTTCCCGCTATGGCGGAGTGAACAGAGTTCGGGTGATGCTGACCGGCATGTTTTTCAGCGGCGGACTGGCCGGATTGGCCGGGACTGTCGAGGTATTGGGCTCGCATTATCGGTATGTGGAAGGCGCCCTGACGCTTCCGAACTTCGCCTGGACCGGGCTGATGGCGACCCTGCTGGCCAACTCTCACCCGATTGGCGTTGTGTTTACTTCCTTGCTGCTCGCGGCTCTGCAGACAGGTGCCATGGGAGTGGAGCGGAATACGGATGTGCCGCTTGAACTGGCCAGTGTGATTCAAGCTGTTTTAATTTTGTTTATATCAGCTAAATTCAGTTACGACTGGTGGAAAAATCGCAACAACAAGAGGAGGGAATCTCATGGAGCTGTTTGATTGGTCCCTCGTCAGTTCCACCATCCGCATGGTGACGCCTATTTTGCTCGCAGCCCTGGGCGGTGCGCTCTGTTCGCGCGTCGGCATTTTCAACGTCGGTCTGGAGGGGTTGATCCTGGTTGGCGCCTTTTCCGCCATCGTCGGCAATCACTTTACCGGGAGCCTGCTGCTGGCGCTGCTGTTTGCAGCTCTCGTAACCGTTCTGTTCTCGCTGCTGTTTGCCTACATGACGATCGGTCTACGGGCCAATGAGATCGTCGTCGGCGTCGCGATCAACTTTCTCGGGCTGGGGCTGACCACGTTTGCCCTGCGTGCCGTTTTTGACGTAAAGGGCGCGTTTTACGACAAGGACATGGCCGGACTGCCGCAGTGGCAAATCCCGCTAATCAAAGACATTCCAGTGCTGGGAGACATCGTTTCCGGGCATTCGCCGCTCGTGTACTTCGCCTTTTTGGCCGCAGTTCTGCTGCATTTTTTCTTTACCAGGACCGTTACCGGCTTTCGCGTGCTGGCTGTCGGCATGAACGCGACTGCGGCCCGCAGCCTTGGGTTGAAAGCGACTCGCCTGCAGGTGCTGGCGATCGTCATGTGCGGCGTGCTGTGCGGGATGGCCGGAGCCCAGCTATCGCTCGGCCAGGTGACGATGTTTACGGAAGGCATGACAGCCGGACGCGGCTTTATCGCACTGGTGGCGATGATGCTGGGGCAAGCCCATCCGCTCGGCATCCTCGCGTCCAGCTTCCTGTTTGGCTTGATGGACGCGCTGAGCATTCGTCTGCAAGGCTTTTCGCTGCCGACGCAGTTTACCGCCATGCTGCCGTATGTGCTGACGATCGCGGCGATGTTCTTTTTAAAGGACAAGGGCGCTTCGTCAGCCGGCTCCAGCCAGCAAAGCACGCG
The DNA here is from genome assembly GCF_036700025.1 of Brevibacillus borstelensis. NCBI lineage: Bacteria > Bacillati > Bacillota > Bacilli > Caryophanales > Paenibacillaceae > Brevibacillus > Brevibacillus borstelensis. The sequence goes on from NZ_CP144922.1 coordinate 568,848, forward strand.
ATAGCTGATAATAAAGCGGAGTATGAACATTTTCATTTACGACATAAAGGGGAGAGGCTCGGATGAACAAGGCTGATCGTATCAAACGGATGAAGGTGCCGGCTGTAGACCCTGCTCTGGCAAAAAGGCTGCCGCCGGGCCAGGTGCTGACGGAGAGATTTCCGATCCTGCACGAGGGAGAGGTCCCGGTCTACGATTTGCAAACATGGACGCTTCGGGTGTTTGGAGAAGTGGAGCGGGAAGTGACGCTTGGCTACGAGGAAATCCGGGCCATGCCGCAGAGTGTACTGACGTGCGACATTCATTGCGTGACCCGGTGGTCCCGGTTTGACAACCGCTTTGAAGGAGTCCGGTTCCGCGACTTTCTAAAAGCAGCGGGCATCGTGCCGAAGAGCGATTACGTCATGCTGCACGGCGACCACGGGTATACGGCCAATTTGGCTCTGTCCGATCTGGACCGGGATGACGTTCTGCTGGCCCATTCCTTCGACGGGGAGCCGCTGACGGACAAGCACGGATGGCCGCTGCGCATGATCGTGCCTCACCTCTATTTTTGGAAAAGCGTGAAATGGCTGCGGGGAATCGAATTTACCAACGAAAACAAGCCCGGCTTTTGGGAGCAGAACGGCTTTCATCTGAACGGAGACCCGTTCCGCGAAGAGCGGTTCTCCGGCGAAGCGCTGCCGATCCCGGAAGACGAGTGGGAGAAAAAGGAGTTTGATTGAGATGCTGCCCAATCTGAAAATTGATCCGGAGCAACTGCCAAAGCGAGCGATTGTGTGCGGAGACCCGAAGCGGGCTGCCCGCATCGCCGAGCTGCTGGAAGAGAGCACTCTGATCGCGGAAAACCGCGAGTACCACAGCTACAAAGGGAAGTGGAACGGAACAGAAGTAGCGGTCGTCAGCCACGGCGTAGGCTCGCCGGGAGCGGCGGTCTGCTTTGAGGAGCTGGCCAAGGGCGGGGTGAAAACGATCATCCGCGTCGGCACCGCCGGCTCTTATCAAAAGGAGGTCGAGCCGGGCAGTCTGGTGATCAGCTCGGCAGCCGTACGCCAGGACGGACTGACCAGTCAGCTCGTTCCTCCCGGCTTTCCTGCGGTAGCCAATCGTCGTGTGGTAGACGCCCTGGTCACAGCCGCAGAAAAGCAAAATACCGGTCTTCATGTCGCCGAAGGCATCACGCTGACGCTTGATGTGTTTTACAGCGGCGTGGTGGATTTCCCGCACAAGCTCTATCAAAAGGCGGGCGTGCTAGCCGTCGAAATGGAGAACACCGCTCTGTTTGTCATCTCTTCGCTGCGCGGCATGAAGGCCGGCTCGATCCTGGCGATCGACGGGTACGCTGACGCCGACCTGCTGGAGACGTACGACCCGCACACAGACTTTACCCGGAAAGCCATCGAAGCCGAGGCGCAGATCGCGCTGGATGCGATTGTGGCGGTCGAGTAGGTAGTATGCATAAGGAATGGATCATTCAAGTTCAAACACTGTTTCCGTATGTAATGGGTTTTGTGGTAATATTGAATGTAAAGAGAAGCTGACGTAATCCTCTAGCACCGAATGAGTATACTAAATAAAAGACCGTCGGTGCTGCAATACCGACGGCAGTACATTAGTCGTCCTCTTTTCAGGAGCGGCTCAAACCTGCGGGAAGTAGATCACCAGGTTGCCAAACTCAGGGGTGATCTACTTCTTTTTGTGGAAGGACAGTACGGCTACGATTAATAAGCCGACCACCCTTAACACCCGTGCATCCGATGTGGATGCACTTTTTTATTGACAGCTTGAAGGATCAACGGCCGTTGTTGGAAGTCACCTGGAGTGTAAATAGCGTAGTACCATCGTTTGTTCTAGCAGGAGGGCTTCATTTATATGTTTTTTATTGGTCTTAGGGGAAAATCTGAGAATCTATTCTCAGATTCACTCCAAAAAGAACGTAAAAAACAAAAGCTTGAGAGATGAAACAGAAGAAAAAAGCGAAGGCCTTTGGGACACATCCCAGGCTCCATTTCAAAAGCGGGACACGCATTTAGCGTCCAACCTCTGAGATCCCCCCTTGTATAGTCTGCTTTTGGACGCGGTCCCGCTTTTGAAATGGAGCCGGACAGTGAATCCCCCACGCAGTGTCCCACCGAGCCTGGAGCTTTTTTCTTCTGTTTCATCTCCTCCCCCAAAGCCAGACCTACCACTTTTCTTAACAGACTCCTTTCACAACATTAACCCTGCATTCACGTTCTCTTAACGAAACCCCGGTATCATTCTAACTAACAAGTGAATAGATCGTTCGGTTGGAGCCCTGGAGAAACCCCCGACATTCATTACCAAGCACTTTCACATAAAGTCTTTGGCAATTGTCTTGTCGCGGGGTTTTTTGTTTTGCAAAAGGAGGAGAACCGAGATGAACCAGGCGGAATTTTTCGAGCGGCTGACCCGGCAGAAAATGATCGCGTCAGTCAAAGAACCCAAATATCTGGAAAAAGCGGCTGAAGCCAAGGTAGGCGCGGTGGTCCTGTCTACGGGAAACATCGGTGTCATCAAGCGCTATGTCGACTTTTTCAAAAGTCACGATGTTCCGGTCTTTCTCCATCTGGAGCGGATCGGGGGAATCAGCTACGACCGGGAAGGAGTCGCGTTTGTCGCTCATTACGTCAAGCCGGACGGGATCGTGACCACGCGCAATACGCTGATCAAGCTGGCGAAAAAAGAGAAGCTTTTGACCATCCAGCGGCTTTTTCTGGTAGACAGCGACGCGCTCAAGTCCGGCCTTTTATCGGTCAAGGAAACACAGCCTGATGCCGTAGAGCTCATGCCGGCGCTGCTCCCGGAATTCATCGCGGAGTACGCGCAGGAGCTGAAGGGCACGCCGATTATAGCGGGTGGGCTGATCCGTAAACGTGAACAAATGGAGACCGCCTTGCAATACGGGGCCGCAGCCGTTTCTGTGGGCAGCTATTCACTATGGAAGGAGTGTCTTGCCGATGTATCCATGCCTGTTGTTTGATCTGGACGGTACCTTGCTGGACAGCAGAGAAGCGGTCATTGACGCGGTAGCTCACACGGCGGAACGCTTCGCCCCGGGCGTTTTTACGAGGAAAGATCTGGTGGGGCGGTTCGGAGAGTCCTTTGATGATTTTCTGGCCGCCGCAGTTGGGGAGGAGTACGACCGCAAAGCAGTGATGGACAGCTACTTCTCGTATGTCCGCGCTCACCATGCAGAGCATGTCCGGCTGTTTCCCCATGTTCGCGAAGATTTGGAACGGTTGAAACAAGCGGGCTTCCGTCTCGCTGTCGTGACGAATAAACAGCGCGAGTTTGCGGTTGCCGGGCTGGAGCTGGCGGGCTTATCCGAGCTGTTCGAGGCTGTTGTCAGCGTGGACGATGTTTCGCGTGGCAAGCCGTCCGCCGAGCCGATTGAAAAAGCGCTGTCCTTGCTGGGAATGGAGCCGGAGCAGGCGCTGATGATTGGCGACAGCCGGTATGATGTCCTGGCTGCTGTAGGGGCGGGCGTCAAATCAGTGGTGCTGGAATGGTACGGTGCGGAGGAATGGAACTACGTTTCTCCGGACTTTCGATATGCGGATTTTCGCAGCTTTGCCGAGGAAATGCTGGCTGTGAAGGCACAGGGAGGGGAATGACAGGTGGCAAAAGTGGTGTTGAAACAGGTGACGAAGGAGTTCAACGGCCAGCAAGTGGTCAAGGGCCTTGATCTGGTGATCCCGGATGGCTCCTTTACCGTACTGGTCGGGCCGTCAGGATGCGGAAAGTCGACGACGCTGCGGATGATCGCCGGCTTGGAGCAGGCGACGGGCGGAGAGATTTTGATCGGGGAACAGCCGGTCAACGATCTGCCGCCGGGAAAACGGGACGTCGCCATGGTGTTCCAAAACTACGCACTCTATCCGACGATGAGCGTCTATGACAACATCTCGTATGGTCTGCGAAACCGCGGCTATTCCAAGAAGGAATGCCAGGTGCTGGTAGAGGAAATCGCCGAGGTCGTGGGACTGGCTCCTTATTTGAAGCGGAAGCCTTCGCAGCTCTCCGGCGGCCAGCGTCAGCGGGTCGCACTGGCCAGGGCCATGGTCAAAAAACCGCAGGTCTTCCTGATGGACGAACCGCTATCCAATCTCGACGCCAAGCTGCGCAACCAGATGCGGGTAGAGCTGACAAGCCTTCACAAGCAGCTTGGCAGCACCTTCATTTACGTAACGCACGATCAGGTGGAAGCGATGACGATGGGCGACCAGATCGTCGTGATGAACGAAGGGCAGATCATGCAGGTGGCGGCGCCGATGGATCTGTATCAGGAGCCGGACAATCTGTTCGTTGCCCAGTTTATCGGCTCTCCTGCTATGAACATCGTCCCGGCGGCAGAGCGCGAGGATCAGGTCTGGGGGTTTCGCCCGGAAAAAGCGCTGCTCCGCCACGCAGGAGTCTCCTCTGTCGGTCACGCTGACGCAATGGATATGCACGGACATATCGTCTCCAGGGAGATTCTCGGATCGGACACGCTGTATCACGTCGAGACGGACAAAGGACGGGTCGTGGTCAAGACGGACACCGAATCTCTTCTGGATGCAGGATCGGCCGTACACGTAACGGTGCCGCTTTCGAGCATCTACGTGTTTGACCGCGCGACCGGGAAGCGGATAGCACGGGCAGAAAACGGTGTCAGGCAGCAAATCCTGGCAGGTGGGGTGGTCTGATGCGAAAGGCAGCGGCCGCACACGAAATGACGGCTTCCGGTCATGCTCTTGGGAGAACGGAGGCGACAAAAGTCAGGCTGAATCTGTTTGAGACGATCCGTCCTTATTTGTATGTCACACCGGCATTGGCCTTCTTCGGCGTCTTTTTCTTCTTTCCGATCGCCTATGTGATCTACCTCTCGTTTCACGACTGGTCTCTGCTGAATTTGGACGAGATCGAGTGGGTGGGACTGGCCAACTTTACGGCGCTTTTCGAGGACGCGGATTTTCGCCAGGTGCTGGGGACAACTCTCATCTATACACTTAGTACCGTTGCACTGGGAATCGGGATCGCCTTTTTCCTGGCGCTTTGGCTAAACCGCAAAGCCAAGATTTTTGGGCTCGTGCAAGCGGCGGTCTTCAGCCCGCATATCATCTCGCTGGTGTCGGTGGCGATGCTCTGGATGTGGCTGATGGACCCGCAATACGGCCTGCTCAATGCGCTGCTGGAATTTATCGGCTTGCCCGGCTACACCTGGCTGTCTGATACAAAAAGCGCCTTGCTTTCACTGATCATCGTCAGCGTCTGGAAAGGAGTCGGCTACAATACGCTCGTCTTTATCGCCGGGCTGCAAAGCATTCCCCGGGACATATACGAGGCGGCTTCCCTGGATCGTTCGCCGTGGTGGCGGACACTGACCCGCATCACGATCCCGATGCTTTCGCCCACGCTGTTCTTTTTGCTGGTGATCAATACGATCTCCTCGTTCCAGGTGTTTGATACGATCTACATCATGACGCAGGGCGGACCGGTCAACAGCACCAATATGCTCGTCTTCTACATCTACGAGCAAGGCATGGACTTTTACAACGGCGGCATCGCCTCGGCAGCCTCTGTCATCCTGCTTGGTATCGTTGGACTGCTGACGCTGCTGCACTTCCGGGTGATGGAAAAGCGTGTTCACTACCGCTAAAAAATGCAAGTGATGAACGAAGAAAAGCAGAGAAGATAGTGGAAGAGAGGAGGAGACAACATGCGACAAGCCGGTTTGACGGCGTGGAAAACGGTGGAGTGGCTGCTGCTTGCGGCTGTGGGCCTGATCTTCGTGTTTCCGTTTCTCTGGATGTTCTTGACGGCTTTCAAGACGATGCCGGAGGTATACCAATTTCCGCCGACCTGGTGGCCGGAATCGTGGCAGTTTCAAAACTTTGAAATTGCCTGGAGCTCCGGGCCATTCCTGACCTACGTCTGGAACAGCTTTCTCATGGCAGCCGGGATTCTGGTGCTGCAGCTTTTGACAGGGGTACCGGCCGCATACGCGTTTGCCCGTTATCGCTTTCGCGGGAGAGAAGCCTTGTTCGGGCTGACGCTGATCGCGCTGATGATTCCGGCGCAGGTCATTTTCCTGCCGGTCTATGTGGAGATGAGCCACTGGGGATTGGTGAACACTTTGTGGGCGTTGATCCTTCCCTACGGGGCGAGCGCTTTCGGCATCTTCCTGCTGCGCCAGTCCTTCATGCAGGTGCCGGATGAAGTGATCGAAGCGGCGCGGCTCGACAACGCATCCGAGTGGAAAATCATGTGGACGATCATGGTGCCGATGGCAAAGCCGGTACTCGTTACCTTTGGCCTGTTCAGCTTCATTTACCACTGGAACGACTATTTCTGGCCGCTGATCATGACCAACAGCAATGAAGTCCGGACGCTTCCCATCGGGATCTCCATGCTGAAGGCGGCGGAGGGCGGCAAGCTGTGGAATGTGATTATGGCCGGAAATATGATTCTCGTCCTCCCGATTCTGGCGATCTTCTTCTTCGCCCAGCGGCACATCATCAGCGCGTTTGTCTATCAGTCCAAGTAACAAGGGACAATGAAAAGGGAACAAGGAACCTTGACCAGAAAAAACCTGCTTTGACAGAAGCTTTGCCCATTTCGGCAAAAGGGCAGGACAGCATTTCATGGAACCCTACCTATCCGGGAAACAGGGGGAAAACCCCTTACTTTAAAGGAGGCAATTGTGATGAAAAAAGTTCGTGTATCTTTACTGGCATGCGCAATGAGCATAACGGCTATCCTGGCAGGCTGTGGCGGCGGCAATCAGCAGGCGGCCACAGAGCAGACAAGCGGGACGAGCGGTGCGGCATCCGGAGCGCAGCAGCAGACGGCAGATGCAGGCAAGCCAATCGAGATCGACTTCTGGTACGCGCTCGGCGGCCGCAACGGGGAAATGATCGAAAGCATGGTAAAACAATTCAACGAATCCCACAAGCACATTGTGGTGAAGCCGTCCTACCAGGGCAGCTACTATGAGAACCACGCCAAGGTGCTGGCCTCTGTGTCTGCCGGAAACCAGCCTGACGTGACGATGGTCGAGGTAGGCTCCATCGGGGCGTTTGCGGACGCGAAAGTGCTGCAGGAATTGACGCCTTACACGAACGGAGCCGAAGAGAAGTACATTCCCGGACTGATGGGCAACTCGTACTGGAAAGACAAGCTGTACGCGATCCCATTCAACCGCTCCACTCCGCTGTTGTACCTCAACCGCGACATGCTGAAGGCGGCCGGACTCGATCCGAACGGTCCGAAAAGCTGGGAGGAGCTGCGTGAATTCTCCAAGGCTCTGACCAAAAAAGAGGGTGACAAGACCAAAACATACGGCTTCTCCACCCCGATCGACATCTGGTTCTACGAAGCGCTGGTGTTCCAGAGCGGAGGCAACATCTTGAGTGAAGACGGCAAAAGCCTGCTGATCAATGAAGAAGCCGGAGTGGCACCACTCGAATTCTGGACGAGCATGTTGAAAGAAGGCGTGATGAAGGCGCCTCCGGGTGAAAAATACAATGCATGGGATGTAGCCAAGCAAGACTTCCTCAACCAGCAGGTGGGCATGATCTTTACCTCTACCGGGGATTTGCGCGGACTGAAGGAAGCAGCCAAATTCGACCTGGGCGCCGCGTTCCTGCCGGCCAACAAGAGCTACGGCGCTCCTACGGGCGGAGCCAATCTGGTGATGCTGGCGAAGTCCTCCGAAGAGGAGAAAAAGGCCGCTTGGGAGTTCATCGAGTGGATGACCGATACGAAGCAAACGATTCCGTGGTCGCTGGAAACCGGGTACATGCCAGTGACAAAAGAAGCAGTCGAGTCGGAAGAAATGAAAAAAGCGTACGAGAAGGAGCCGAACTTCCAGGTGGCAGTGAAGCAGTTGGAGTACGCAAAGCCGCGCCCGATGGTGCCAGGCTACAAGGAGCTGCAGGAAGTGATCATGACCGAAATCCAGCGTGCGGTATTGGGGCAGGCGTCCGTGGACGAGGCGATCGGCAAAGCGATGGAAAAAGGGCAGAAGCTGTTGAAAAAGTAACCGCAGCATTTTCGTGAAAAAGGAATTTGGCCTGGGCTGAGAGCAAGCAGCGACCGGGAAAAACGGAGGGAACATGATGAACGTCTGTATGGCACACCGCGGCTGGTCCGGAAAAGCGCCGGAAAACACGATGACAGCGATCCGCCTGGCGCTGGCAGAACCGGCAATCAAGGCGATGGAGATTGACGTGCAACTGTCCAAGGATGGCGTACCTGTACTTTGCCACGACTTTACGCTGGAGCGCACGACGAACGGAAGCGGACTCGTTCGGGACCACACCTTTGAGGAGTTGCGGACACTCGATGCGGGCAGATGGTTTGACGCGCGGTTCGCGGGTGAGAGAATCCCGTCGCTGGATGAGGTTTTGCAAGCAGTAAAGGGGCGATGCACGCTGAATATTGAATTGAAGACAGCGCCCGGCATGTACCCCGGTTTGGCGGAAAGTGTACTGGCTTTGCTGGAGAAGCATGACATGAAGCGGGACGTGTACGTGACGTCGTTTGACCATGAAGAGATCCGCCATGTCCGCCAGCTCGATGCCGAAGTGAAGACCGGCCTGATCGTCCTCGGAAATCCCGTACTGATGCTGGAGCAGCTTCGCGAAGCAGGAGTCCATATTTTGTCGATGGCCTATCCGTACCTGACGCCAGAGCTCGCTGCGGCTGCGATTGAGCAGGGCTATGAGGTAATCGCCTGGACAGTCGATGATCCCCAAACAATTCGCCATATTGTAAAGAACTATCCACGTGTGCAGATTTGTACCAACCACCCGGATCGAATGTTGGCTGTTTGCTAAGGACAGGCAAAAAGTTCAGAAGAACCTTATAAAAGGCTGCGGCTATATGGATGGACCGGAAGGGAGAGCCCCTTCCGGTTTTCATGTTTGGGGCAATCGTCTGTATGTCTGGGGGGAATGAAACAAAAGCTGCCCGGAAACGTAAATACATAGAAGGATACATCTGGAAGCTCCAAGAGGCAAAGCGAGGCCGCATCATCCCTTTCTTTGCCGTTTGGCGGTGTAATTTTGTTCGGAGGGTTTGCAATCATCTGGTAAAATGATGATGCGAATGAAAAAAGAGGCAGCATCAAGGGGAGACAAACGAATGATGGAGAGACCGGTTAGAATACTGGGGACAGGCAAATATTTGCCCAAGCGGCAAGTGACGGCAGAGCAGTTGGACCAAAAGCTGGGATTGCCGGCTGGATGGGTGGAAAAGAAATCGGGAGTGCGGGTTCGGCATTTTGTGACAGATGAAACTGCTACGCAAATGGGGGCCGCGGCAGCTACACAAGCGCTTCAGAATGCAGGCCTTACGTTTGCTGACATCGACTGTCTGGTTTGCGCCAGCGGGACGGCTCAGCAGGAAATTCCTTGTACGGCAGCGCTGCTTCAGGAGGAACTGGGGGAGTCGGACTCCGGCGTCCCGTGCTTTGATATCAATTCCACATGCCTCAGTTTTGTCACAGCGCTGGATGTGATGTCGGCTGCGATGGCTGCTGGCGTGTATAAGCGGGTTTTGATAGTCTCTACTGAAATTTCTTCAGTAGGGTTGAACTGGGAGCAAAAGGAGAGCAGTATCCTGTTTGGAGACGGGGCAGCGGCGGCTGTCATCGGACTTGCGCAGGACGGTTCTTCTTCCCGGATTCTCTGCTCCCGGATGGAGACGTACAGCAAAGGAGCGCATTACTCCGAGATTCGCGGCGGCGGGACCTTGATCCATCCAAGCGAGTACGGGAAGGGAAATGAGAGCGACTTTATGTTTGACATGGATGGACGCAAGCTGTTTCGGATGACCTCCCAGCTTCTTGAGGGCTTTATCGAGAGGTTGTTGTCCAACACGACTATTTCCCTTTCCGAAATCAAGGCGGTCGTCCCTCATCAGGCCAGCGGTATGGCGATGCGCATCATGGCACAAAAGCTGGGGCTTGCGCCGGGCCAGATGATCAATATTATTGAAAATCACGGAAATGTGATCGCTGCCTCTATTCCTATGGCATTGCACGAAGCGATCCAGGAGAAAAAAGTGGCCCGCGGGGACTTGCTGCTTCTGCTAGGAACATCAGCAGGGCTGTCCCTGGGAGGAATTTTGCTTGAATACTGAGAGGAAGACGATCCTGCTGACAGGGGGAAGAGCACCGGCTACCTTGGAGCTGGCTCGGCTGTTTGACGAGGCGGGACACTGCGTTGTGGTGGCGGAGAGCTTGCCCGCTCACCTGTGCCGGGTATCCCGAGCGGTTGCCCGTTCTTACCTCGTGCCCCCTCCCCGACAGCAGGAAAAAGAATATATCGAAGAGCTTTGCCGCATTGCAGAAAGGGAAAAAGCAGACCTGCTCGTCCCGACATGCGAGGAAGTTTTTTTCGTCGCAAAGGGCAGAGAGCGTCTCCGTCATTATGTGGAACCGTTTGTGGAAAGCCTTGAAGAACTGCGCATCTGGCATGATAAAGCAGCGTTTGTCAGGCTGGCGGAGCAAGCCGGTTTTTCCGTCCCGCAGACGAGATCGGTTATATCGGCTGCCGGGCTGCTGGAAGCTCTCCAAGATGTCGAACCGGGAAAAAGCGTCGTGTTGAAGCCTGCTTTTTCCCGGTTTTCTTCCCGTGTCCATATCTTGCGCCGCTCTTCGCCAAGAAAGGATTGGTATACAGCGAGCGAACTCCCTGCTATAAGAGAGGGAGAAACATGGCTCGTGCAGGAGTTCATCGCGGGCAGGCAGCTGTGCAGCTATGCGGTAGCCAGGGAAGGCCGCCTTGCCTTGTACGCCGATTATGCCACGACGTTCACGGCCGGGCAGGGGGCGTCTATTTCTTTCAGCTTTGCGGACCATCCCGGAGTGCGAACGTTTGTCGAAAAGATGGTCGGGCTCCGCCGTTTTACCGGGCAGATCGCCTTTGATTTTATCGAGACACGCACAGGGGAGCTGTACCCAATCGAATGCAACCCGCGCCTGACCAGCGGTATCCACCTCTTCAGGGGAAAAAGGGAGGCGGCAGAGGCGTTTTTTGGTGGTCGCGGAGCTGGCGGGGAACATGACGGAAACGACAATAACGAGGCTTTGGAAAAGCCGGAACGAGCGACTCTCCCGGTGCACGCGGAGAAACAGCCTGTAGTTGTGCCTTCCGCGAATGCATCGGCAGCGTTGTCGATGGCTATGCTCTTCTACGGACTGCCTTCCCTTCGCAGTTGGAGAGAAGGAAGGCGCTGGCTGGGGGAGTTCCTGAAGTCGCGGGATGTTGTGTTTCGCTGGAGCGACCCCCTCCCCGCCTTTGAGCAGCTGCGTTTGCTGTGGATATTGGCAGATATGAAAAGAAAGACCGGGATGAGCATGATCGAGTGCTCCACAAGCGATATTGAATGGAATGGTGACGAATGAAAAACAGACGTGTACTGGTGACGGGCGGCACCGGTTTTTTGGGACAGAAGCTGGCGCGAAGGCTTCATGAGCAGGGCGCAGAGGTAACGGTGCTGGGCCGGAACAAACGGGTGGGCGAGGCATTGCAAAAGGAAGGAATCCGCTTTGTCTGCACCGACATCACGGATCAAAAGGCCGTTCGGGACGTCTGCTACGGGAAGCAGATTGTGATCCATGCGGCGGCGTTTTCTTCACCGTGGGGAAGGTACCGCGATATGTACGCCGCCAATGTGGAAGGCACACGCCATGTGATCGAAGGCTGCCGGCAGCACAATGTAGAGCGATTGATACACGTTTCGACTCCGAGCTTGTATTTCGCTTTTGAAGACAGGCTGGGCATTAAGGAATCGGATCCGCTGCCGCAGCGCTTTGCCAATGAGTATGCCGAGACGAAGTTCCTCGCCGAGCGGGAAGTCGACAACGCCTTTGAAAATGGCCTGGCGACGATTACGATCCGCCCGAGGGCATTGTTTGGACCCGGGGACAATGCAATCCTGCCCAGACTGATCCGGGCCAACAAAAATCGGTTTGTGCCCATTATTGAGGGAGGCCGGGCCGTCATCGACCTGACGTATGTGGACAACGTGGTGGATGCGCTTCTTTTGTGCATGGATTCTTCCGAAAAAACGCTGGGAAAGGTGTACAACATCACGAATGGAGAGCCGGTCATGCTCATCGATGTCCTGAAGTCGGTCTTTGCCAAGCTGGACATGCCGCTTAATAGCAAGGAGGTCTCCTATAGGCAAGCGTACGGCATTGCGTCCGTACTGGAGCTGCTGTCCCGCACGCTGCTCGCCTACAGAGAGCCGATGCTGACTCGTTACACGGTGGGTGTCTTGGCGAAAAGTCAGACGCTGGATATTACCCGAGCCCGGGAAGAGCTGGGGTACGAGCCGCGGGTCGGCTTGCAAGAAGGAATCGAAATCTTTGCGAATTGGTGGCGACAAGAGCATGAACGTAACACTGACCCTGCTTGATACGGGCTTTTGCCGGCAGTTGGAGGCCATCTCGCTTGGCGGAGGGCGATTCCAATCGATCCGGTTTCACGCTGTGGCAGGGTGCATGCATCATCCGGACCACGGCTTGCTGTTGTTTGACACCGGGTACGCCCCTCATTTTTTTACAGCAGCCGCACGTTTTCCCTATTCTCTTTACGCCAAAGCGACTCCGGTCTTTACTGAGCGGAGCCAGTGTGTGAAGGAACAGCTGGCAAGCAAAGGGATTGGACCGGAACAGGTCACTGGCATCTTCATTTCGCATTTCCATGCGGATCATATTGCCGGCTTGCACGATTTTCCGGGGGCCCGGCTGTACTGTTTCCGTTCGGCTTATGAGGAGGTCAAGGGACTTAAAGGAATCGCCGCCGTCAGAAGGGGATTTTTGCCGGAGTTGATGCCGGAAGACTTTGAGGAGCGTGCCATTTTCATTGACGATGGTCCAAAGATACGCTTGTCCGGGGAGTACCATCCGTTTGAGGAAGCGTACGATCCGTTTGCAGACAAAAGCCTGCTGGCAATCGATTTGAGCGGACACGCCAAAGGACAGTTCGGCCTTTTCCTGCGCGACACGCAGGACCGCGACATCTTTCTTTGCGCGGATGCGGCCTGGTCCAGCGAGGCGTACCGGAAGCATCGGCCACCACATCCTGTTGCACACCTGATCAAGGCGGACGCTGCTTCCTATTTGCGGAATCTGAGGCGCCTCCATGAGCTTCACCGGAGCTGGCCGGAGCTGTACATCCTGCCTACGCATTGTCCAGAAGTACATGAGCTGAGCAAGGGGGAATTTGCATGGAGCTGATCGGTACCCTCTGGCAGTACATCAAGACCAGGCGGCTGGCCAAGCGGTTTCACACCCGCCAGGAGCTTGCCTGCTGGCAGGAGAAGCAGGTCCAGAAGCTGCTCCGCTACGTTTTGCCCCGTTCGCCTTTTTACCGCGAGCGAATCGGGAGCGATCCTTTGCACGGTTGGAAAACGATCTCTCCGATTGAAAAGCGGGAGATGATGGAGCATTTTGATCTTCTGAACACGGCTGGAATCAAGCGTGACGAAGCGCTTCGGATTGCGGAGGAGGCCGAGGAGACACGGGATTTTACCCCGAAAATCGGAGAGGTTACGGTTGGGCTATCGTCAGGAACCAGCGGCAGCCGCGGTATTTTCCTGGTCGGGCCGGATGAGCGGGTCAGATGGGCCGGTGCCATACTGGCGAAGGCATTGCCGGGGCCGCTCTGGGAGAAGCAGCGGGTCGCCTTTTTTCTGCGGGCCAACAGCAATTTGTATACATCGGTAAAACGGAAACGGCTGCAATTCGCCTTTTTCGACCTGCTTCTTTCGCTGGAAGCGCATATTGCCCATCTGCAGCAATACCAGCCGACGATACTGGTAGCGCCTCCCTCCATGCTTCGGTTGCTGGCCGTCGCCAAGCAGGAAGGCTCCCTTGATATCCGGCCAGGCAAGGTTATCTCCGTAGCGGAGGTGCTGGACCCGATCGATGAAGAGGTGATCCGCGAGGCATTCGGCGGGCCCGTCCACCAGATCTACCAATGTACGGAAGGCTTCCTGGCGGCGACCTGCTCGCATGGCACTCTGCATGTAAACGAGGACATCCTGGTAATGGAAAAGGAGTATCTGGACGAGGAAAAAACCCGGTTCCATCCGATTATTACCGACTTTTCCCGGTACACGCAGCCGATGATCCGATACCGTTTGAACGACATCTTGACGGAACGGAAGGACCCTTGTCCCTGCGGCTCCGTGTTTTTGGCTCTCGAACAGATCGAGGGACGGGCAGATGACATTTTCTATTTTCCATCTGCCAAAGGCGCTGATGGTTCTGCTGAAAGAGGCGAGGGGCTCCGCCCCTTTTTCCCTGATTTTGTCCGCCGGGCAGTGATGACTGCGTCACAGGGAATTGAGGAGTACATCGTCCGTCAAAAAAGTCCCGAGCACGTAGAAGTCTCGCTTGTCATTTCGCCGGGATATCGGCGGGAGGATGTGGAAGAGGACGTCCGTCGGAAGCTGCAGCGGGAAATAGAGAGGCAGGGGTACGCAGGGCCCGAAATCGTTTTTTCTCCTTATCAACCACCGGAGCGGGGAAGGAAGCTCCGGCGCGTGGAAAGGATGTTCCAACCTGATGAACGCTGAACGCGTCCGCCTGTATGAGAAAACGGATTTGGCAGAGCTTGCCTGGGAGAGGATGAAGGACGGAGAGTATGCCCGCGCCTATCTGGAGCCGCTGATTCTCGATTCTGTCCCGGCGTACATGTCTAATGTCCGCACGCGGATGGGGGCGCTTGTCATCGATGATCTCGTACTGCCTGTAACTGTCAATGACGAGGAGTACGACAACTCATACGTATGCTCGCCCTATACACACTACATCAGCTATGCCCGCGAGGAAATGAAGCTGGTCACGTCTTCCATGATAGCTTCTCTCGGCGGGCCGTTGTTGTCCGGGGCAGGTGCCCTGATGAAGCTTAGCCGTGTGAATCGGATTGTGTTCGTGAACAATTGGCTTCTGTCCACCAATCTGTATCACCCGTTGACGGCTGAACAGGTCCGGGAAATCACCAGCTTCCTGACCAGGAGGTTTCCGGACCACGCCGTGGCTTTTCGATCCGTAAGTCCAATCGTCTGTCCGGAGGCATGGACCGGCCTGGAGCGGAGCGGATATGTGATGGTGCCGAGTCGGTATGTGTACCTGTTTGACCCCAAACAGGCTAATGAAAAGGGCTGGCGCGTTCGCAATACGTTAAAGCGGGACCGGGATATGCTGAAGAAAAGCGGTTATCGCATCCTTCGGCACGAGGAGCTTGGGGAGGAGCATGCAGAGAGGATCGCCGCACTTTACCAAGCGCTTTACCTGGACAAATACTCCCAACTGAATCCGCAATTGACGCCGGCCTTTGTCCGACTGGCGCTGCACAGGCAGATACTGACCTTGATTGGTCTGGAAAAGGAAGGCAGATTGGACGGGATTCTCGGTTATTTTCAGCGAAACGGCATGATGACCACTCCCCTGTTCGGGTACGATACCGCTCTTCCCAAAAAACTGGGGCTGTACCGGATGCTCTCCAGCCTTTTGGTGTCGGAGGCGGAACAAAAGGGCCTCTTGCTTCATCAAAGCGCCGGAGTCGGGGCGTTCAAAGCGGATCGCGGGACAGAGGGTACTGCGGAGTATACGGCAGTGTATATAAAGCATCTTCCTTACCGGCGACAGATGATCTGGAGAGCCTTGGATGCGATCCTCGATCGCGCTGTCATCGGCATGGCGAAAAAGTACAAGTGGTAACGGACAAAAAGACAGCTTGGAAACCATTCAAGTCAGCACGGTATCGGTTTATGTCTATCGATACCGTGCTCTTTTTTTGCGGGCAAGGGATTTGCCAAAGACAAACGAACAGCGTGCATGCCGGACAATCGGATGTTCCGCGTTACCGATACAGGGTAAACTTCCGGACTTGGTCCTGCAGCTTCTCGGCAACCCTCGCGAGTGATTCGGCAGAAGAAGAGACCTGCTCGACAGCAGCCAGTTGTTCTTCGGTTGCGGCGGAAACGTTTTGTGTACCGTCTGCCGAGTTTTCTGCCACCTTGGATATTTGCTCGATCAAATAGACGGCTTGTTCCGTGCTTGCCGTCATTTGCTGGGAATAGGCCTGCACTTCCTGAATCTTGCTGGCGACCTGAGCGACGGATTCGCTGATCTGAACGAATGAGCTGCCAGCCTCGTTAACCACTTCAATACCGAGTGCCACTTCCTTCGTTCCTTTTTCCATGGAAAGCACGGCGGTATGGGATTCGGTCTGAATCGTTGTGATCATTTGTTCAATCTGCTGGGCTGATTTCGCCGATTCCTCGGCCAGCTTCCGTACCTCGTCAGCGACCACGGCAAAGCCTCTTCCCTGCTCTCCTGCTCTTGCTGCCTCGATTGCAGCATTGAGCGACAACAGGTTTGTCTGTTGGGCGATGTCGGTAATCACCTGGACGATCTGTCCGATTTCCTGTGAGCTGTCTCCGAGGCGTTTGACGATGCCGGCGATCTCGTTTACTGTGCTGTGAATCAACTGCATCTGGCTCATGACCGTGTCGATCGCCTTGTTGCCGCCGACAGCAATTTCCGAAGCAGTCACGGCAGAGTCAGCTGCATTTTGTGCGTTAACGGCTATATGCTGAATGCCCGTTGAGACTTCATTGATGGCTCCTACACTTTCCGCCACGCTTTGTACCTGCTGTTCCGCTCCGTATGCCACCTCCTGAATCGAAGAGGCGATCTGTTCCGTTGCCTTGCTGGTCTCCTCGGCATTGGCCGACAGCTCCTCTGCAGAGGAAGCGAGCTCTTCGGCTGCTGTGTTTACCTGTTCGATGATTGACCTCAGATTGCCTACCATATGGTTGACTGACTCGGAGAGCTGCCCTACTTCATCCCGGCTTCTGATGGCCAGCGGATCTACCGCCAGATCGCCATCGGAAATTCGGCTGGCCACGGCGGCAACCTCAACGATGGGACGGCTGATTTGACGAGACACAAAGTAGGCGGCTGCAATGACGATGGCTGCTACGATACCTACAATCAACATCACATTCAGTGTCAGCGCTGTTACCTCAGAGGTGATGGACTCGATCGGGATGTGGAAAAACAGGCTGTAATGAGTCTTGGGGATAGAAGCGTACGTAACGACGTATTCGGTACCGCCGTCCAGATACGTAAAGGAGCCCGATTCGGGTGCGTTATTTTTGAGAATGCTGCTCAAGCCTTCAGGGAGAGCTGCTTCCTCAATGGTTTTGCCGATCAGGTCGGGGTTGGGGTGTACCTGGATCAGTCCTTGGTTATCGACCAAAATCGGGTAACCGCCTTCACCCAGTTGTACATTGTCCAAAAAGGTCGAGGTGAACGAATCCACGTTTACAAGCCCGGTCAGTACGCCGAGTTTTTCTCCGGCATTGCTCACAACGGGAGAAGCGACTACAATCGACCGATTTCCGGTCGTTTTTGCGATCAGCATGTCAGAGTAGCTGGTTTTTCCCTCCATGCCGAGTTTGAAGAACGGACGCTCCGCCAGGTTGATCCCTACGCTGCCTTCAAACGTGTCCGCTGTTACCTTCCCGTCCGGGGAAATAAATGTATTTCCGTCAAAGATTTTGATTTCGTTCGTAAATTTGCGAATGAACTTGTTCTTTGCTTCATTGTCAAAGGATTGGATGTCCGAGGATCGTGCCAGAATCATTACTTCCGACAGTCTCCTGTCCAGCCATTGGTCCATGGCGTTTGCAGTCGACTCCGTCAAATGAACAAAGGAATCCTTTTGCTTGTCGATCAAAATTCTGGTGCTTTCGGTCAGTACCAGATAAGAGCAGGCGATCAAGGGGAGTACGGCCACAAGCAAAAACCAGATAATGATTTTATTCCGAAGCTTGCTGAACAGACGCATCGTTGCAGCATCCTTTCATAATTCATGCTGGGAATCCGGAAGGGACAGAGTATAAAGCTGGAAATGCAGACTGCTGAGATAATCCCAGCAGTCTGCACGTATTATAAATCAATAGCCCATGGCAGCCCCTTCGCCGCGCGGGTCTGCACCGCCAAACTTGATGTTGCTTTTCGGATCGATCAGAATGGCACCGGATTGACCCATCGCATCGGTATAAGCGGCTTCCAGCTTCTCAACCGGATGACCGCGTTTTACCAGCTCGTCGAGGACTTCCTGCGGAATGCGGCTCTCTACCTTCAGATTGTTGGAGGAGGAGCCCCAGTTGCGGCCATGCAGCCATCTCGGTGCTTCAATCGCGTCTTGAACCGTGAATCCGAAGTCGATAATGCGCGTGACGAGAGCGGCTTGTGTCTGCGGCTGCCCCTCACCGCCCTGTGTACCGTACAGCAGGTAGGGCTTGTTGTCTTTCAAGAGCATAGCCGGGTTGATCGTGTGGAAGGTGCGCTTGCCTGGCTCCAGGTGGTTGATATGATTCGGGTCCAGAGAGAAGTAGCTTCCACGGTTTTGCAAGAGAACACCAGTGTCCTTCGCGACGACGCCCGAGCCCCAATCGAAGTAGTGGCTCTGGATCATGGAAACGGCATTGCCGTACTTGTCGACTACACCGAGCCAGGTAGTGTCGCCCTTGGGATCGAGCGGTTCTACGGTTTTGGCAGCCTGCTTCATGTCAATCCGGGCAGCAAGGTCTTTGCCGTGCTGCTTGGACAGCAGCTCGTCTACCGGAATGTCAACAAACTCAGGGTCTGTCAGCCATTTGTCGCGGTCGGCAAACGCTTGCTTCGTCGCTTCCACGATAGCGTGGTAGTAATCCGGCGTGCCTTCGCCCATGCTCTTCAGGTCAATGTTGTTCAATATGTTCAGAATCGACAATGAGGCCATGCCTTGAGAGTTGGGCGGTACGTTGTAGGCTTGGTATCCGCGATAGTCGACGGTGATCGGATCAGCCCAGGTGGACGTGTGCTTTTCAAAGTCTTTCAGAGTCAGCAAACCGCCGTTTGCCTGCATGTCTTTTACGATTTTTTCGGCGATCTCGCCTTTGTAAAAACCGTCTGCGCCTTTTTTGGCGATCACTTTCAACGTTTTCGCCAGATCCTCCTGCTTGAGGATTTCGCCGGCCTGGTACGGCTCGCCGTTCGCTTTCAGGTAGGTCTTGCGGAACCCTTCAAAGCGCTGCAGATTTTTCAGATCGTTGTCTGTCGGATCGATCGCGTATTTGGTCCAGTACACTTGGTTGGGAGAGACCGGATAGCCTTTTTCCGCATATCCAATCGCCGGCTCCAACAGTCTGTCCCATTTCAGCTTGCTATCTCCAGCCAATTCCTTGTGTGCGTAGTTGTACGCTTCCCACCAACCGGAAACGACACCAGGGACCGTGTTGGCGGACTCGTACCCGCGGGAAGGAATTTTTTCGTAGCCTTTCTTTTTGTAATATTCGATCGTTGCCTTTTCACCAGCTCGACCGCTTCCGTTCAGCGCTCTTACTTCTTTCGTCTTTGCATTGTAGATCAGCCAGAAGTTGTCGCCGCCAATCGACGTGTAGTGCGGGTAAACAACGGCGAGCGTAGACGCGGCGGCAATCGCGGCATCGACTGCGTTTCCGCCCTCCTCGAGTGTTTTGAGAGCTGCGGCTGTAGCCAGGTAGTGAGGAGCCGTAACCATGCCGTTTGGCGACATTGTTGTGGGGCGATTTGCCGCCTCCACTGCGGCAGTTGTGAAGCTGGACAGACCGATCGTCGCGGTCAGCGCTAAAACAGAGAGTTTCTTCCAGATTGACTTTTTCACTTTCCATCCTCCTTGTTGTGTACGGTCGAAGCATGAAAGGTTGAACGGTTCGGGTCAAAATCGATTGGCATCACCTCCTTTGCATAACAACACAAAAAGACCAATGACATAGGATCATTGGTCTTTGGTCCTACATCAATACTTCGGCAGCTGGCTGGCTTGTCCATTTGCTGGAGGTAGCCCCTGTAGCTTTGCGTCGCCGGATTTCCCCGGGTTTGCCATTATCGATATCAATGTGAAATAAGATAGTGAACGCAATTTGTGAAACTTAGTACATATGAAAAAATGTACATATGGGAAAAGATTCGTAAGATTGAATCTGATTCCATAGATGCAAAAAATATCTATCCATTACCTATATTCGGTAATATTGGACTAGTACTTTAGTGAAAAATTTATTTATTTTTTTCAAACAGATGCATATCCGTCTTCCGTTTCTCTTTCTTACTCCGAAACGGCTAAGATCTGCTGGCTAAGCTGTTGAAGGTTGCGAGCAAAGAGGCTGGGATAGCTCCAGGAGGCATATGGTTCGGGTATGGGGATTGCTTCGATGGCTTCGGGTGTGGAGCCGTTCTCGGCCAGATGCTTGGCTTGGTCCCACAAAGCTTCCAAATAGTGAAGACAGCTATCCACAGTTTGATGGTCTCCGACCGGGCCGTGGCCGCCGACTGCTGCCGAAATGGGCAGGTCTTTCCAAGCCTTCAAAACGGAGACCCAGTGGGAAAGATTTCCTGTCTGCATACTGGGATGATTTTGCACAAAAAGCAGGTCGCCGGCCAGAAGAACGGGGTCTTCGGGCAGGTACAGGACAGAGTCGCATGTGCTGTGTCCGTTTCCTTTGGCGGTCAGTACGGCAGTTCGCTTCGAGCCGTGGAGCGTGACAGAATCAGAAAATGTCAGGGAGGCAGGGGTCGCGGAGAACGTAGGCAGTGCAGCGTCAAGGGCGAGAATGTCTCCGAGGTCGGTGCGAAGCTCCTTTTGCTTTTCCGGATCTGATTCGGCTTCCAAAGATTGGCGAACCTTGTCAGGGTATTCGGGGTGCTGCTTTGCGAATTGGACGAGGCTTGTACAACGCTCGAGCATGAGATTTTTGGTGGTTTCTGTGGAGAGGATAATGGCATCGGAAAAGACTTGGTTGCCGCCCACATGGTCAAAGTGGAAATGGGAATTGATAACCAACGATACAGGGCGTCCAAGCAATTGCTCGGCTGCTTCTCGCAGTGCAAGCCCTGCCTTGGGCGTGTACATGGTGTCAAAAACGACCGTCCGATCGCCCAGATCGACGATGGCGGCATTGCCCATGGCTCCTGTGCCTGCTTTGATAACGGCGGCAAAAACACCTTCCGCAATTTCTGCCAATGTAAAAAAGGAGGATTGTGTATTGATTTTTTCAAGCACACTCACAACAGATCACCCCAATCATAAAATATGTTTCTGCCTGTAGGATAAAATGGGAATCTTTTGGAAACAACTTCAATTTATATACATCGTGTGAACACCCACGGGGGCTCTCCTGCTTATGATAGTAAAAACCCTCTGAAGGGCGGTTTGTAAAAGCGCCTGGTCCAGAGAAGGTGATTCTTGCTACAAGCCGGTTGGCCAAGGGGTGACTGATAACGATGATGCATCGGCCCAACATCAGAAGCCGGGCGAATTTGTTGAACTATCGCCGGGGAATCAGTATTATGGAATGTAAAGGTGAAGGGAAAGGTTGAATTTCTGTGGAAAATAAATCGGCATCATCATCCAACTTTATCCGCAACATTGTCCTGGAAGACCTGCGAGAGGGCCGAGTCGGGGAAATCGTTACCCGCTTTCCTCCGGAGCCAAACGGGTATTTGCACATCGGACATGCCAAAGCGATTTGCCTTAATTTTGAACTGGCAAAGGAATTCAATGGCAGAGCCAATCTTCGTTTTGACGACACCAACCCGGTGAAAGAAGACACGGAGTACGTAGAAGCGATCAAGGAAGACGTACAATGGCTTGGCTTTGAGTGGGACGGACTGTTCTTTGCATCGGATTATTTTGAGGAAATGTACAATCGCGCCGTTCTGTTGATCAAAAAAGGACTGGCTTACGTATGTGATCTGTCCCCGGAAGAAATCCGCCAAACCAGAGGGACCTTGACGGAGCCGGGTACAAACAGCCCTTACCGCGACCGGTCGGTGGAAGAAAACCTGGATTTGTTCCAGCGGATGCGCAACGGCGAGTTTAAGGACGGCGAAAAGGTGTTGCGCGCCAAAATCGACATGAGCTCCCCCAATATCAACCTGCGTGACCCGATTTTGTACCGGATTTCGCATGCTACCCACCACAACACGGGAGACAAATGGTGCATCTACCCGATGTATGATTATGCACACCCGCTGGAGGACGCTATCGAGGGCGTAACCCACTCTCTCTGTTCGCTTGAGTTCGAGGATCATCGCCCGCTGTACGACTGGGTTGTCCGCGAATGTGAAATGGAAAACGTGCCGAGACAATACGAATTTGCCCGGTTGAACCTGACCAATACGGTAATGAGCAAACGGAAGCTGAAACAGTTGGTCGACGAACAGGTAGTAGACGGATGGGATGATCCGCGCATGCCTACCATTTCGGGACTTCGCCGCCGCGGCTTTACTCCTGAGTCCATCCGTACATTTGCCCGGGAAATCGGTGTGGCCAGAAGCAACAGCACCGTGGATGAAAAAATGCTGGAGCACTTCATCCGCGAGGACCTGAAGCTGAAAGCGCCGCGGACGATGGCTGTACTGCGCCCGCTGAAAGTGGTCATCACCAATTATCCGGAAGACCAGGTCGAGCTGCTGGATGCGGAGATCAACCCGGAAAATCCGGAAATGGGAACCAGACAAATTCCATTCTCCCGCGAAATCTACATTGAGCAGGACGACTTCATGGAGAACCCGCCGAGCAAGTATTTCCGCCTGTTCCCGGGAAATGAAGTACGGCTCAAGCACGCGTACTTCATCAAGTGCACGGACGTGATCAAGGATGAGCAAGGCAATGTCGTCGAAATCCACTGTACGTATGACCCTGAAACGAAGAGCGGCAGCGGCTTTACCGGTCGCAAAGTAAAAGGAACGATCCACTGGGTAGACGCCAAGCATGCGCTCCCTGCGGAGTTCCGCCTGTATGAACCGCTGATTTTGGATGATCAGGAGGAAGGAACCACGTTCCTTGACAATATCAATCCAAACTCTTTGGAGATCGTGAACGGATACGTGGAGCCTAACATGAAAGAGACCAAGCCCCACGACAAATACCAATTCTTCCGTCACGGATACTTTAATGTCGACCCGAAATATACGACAGAAGACAAGCTGGTGTTCAACCGGATTGTTTCCTTGAAGAGCTCGTTTGAACTGCCGAAGCAGCAGGGATAACAGAGAATGCAAAGCAGAAAGCTGTTGAAGTCTCATTGAGGCGTTCAACAGCTTTTTTTATTGGCTACATAGGATTAGGAACGTGGCTGCAGTGAGAGAAGCATATTTCCAGGCTGCGCTCCGGTCTGCGTCCGCAAGGGAGCCGAGACTGTCCGCTCTACAACGATTCGCGGGGGAGCGTAAAAGCAGCAGCCGTTCCGAAGCCCAATCAGAGTTACGCTCCTGATTCCCGCGAATTCGTTGTTTCGCTGGGCTGGACTCCGCTAGTCGCTCCGCCTGGAAATATGCTTCTCTGTCGTCGCGGGTTCTTTCGGGTATCTCGGGGAGAAAACAAAAGCTGTAGAGATGAAACAGGAGAAAAACGCGAAGGTCTTTGGGACACATACCCAGGCTTCGTTCCAAAAGTGGAACACGCTTTTAGCGTCCAACCTCTGAGAGGCTTCTGCGAACGGGCTGCTTTTGGACGCGGTTCCACTTTTGGAACGAAGCCGGCCAGGATTACCCACGGCAAGTGTCCCACCGAACCTGGAGCGTTTTTCTCCTGTTTCATCTCCTCCCCCCAAAGCCCGAACAACGCTCATTCTAAAAAACTACTATCGCTACCCCTGGTATCCATCTGACGTTCTTATCAAAATGGCCCTAGCAGATTAAAGAAGATTTGCTGTACCCAAGTCCATCTATAAACCTGTTCAAGCCATTGCGAGAGTCAGCGCGGAGGGGTAAACTAGCATCATGATCATGTAAACCGTTTTCATAGATAAAGGAGGTTACTAGAGATGGGAACGTCTCTCTTTCGGCGAAAGTGGACGACTGTCGACTTTGTCCTGATCGTCGTCACGGCGGCCTTGTACGCGGTCGCCTTGATTATGCTCGCTAACATCAAATTAGCTCCATCCGTACCGCTTCGACCGGCGAATGCGCTGCAGCCTGTTTTCGGCATTTTGTTTGGCATTCCCGGCTGCCTGGGTCTAGCATTTGGAAACGTGGCCAGCGATCTGCTGACGGGAGGCACACCGCCGCATGCAGTCATCGTCGGCTTCATCGGCAACTTTTTAGGAGGATTGATCGGATATTTGGCTGTCAGTCATCCGGCCTTGAAAACAGGGCGCAGCATCTTGCAATATTACATATTTGTTGTATTGATTGCCTCTACAGTGGTGGCCTGCTCGATTTTGATCAATGTGGCGCTTGGCTTTACGCCGATGGCCATCGCAACCTTGTTTATTCCGACCGTCTTTTTGAATCAGGCAGTATCGACGGCAATACTGGGGCCAGTTCTGCTAAAGCTGCTGTATCCGTTTGTGAAGCGGGCAGGCTTGTACCGGGGACGAGCACACGGCAATGGACTGCTTTCCATTGAAGAAGGCGGGCTTCGTCCGTGACCGGTCAGCCGCTGCTCCGTTTGGAAAACGTTCGTTGGCAGTACGAGGATAGCGCCAAGCATGCGCTATCCGACATCAATCTTTCCCTCTATCCGGGCGAAGTGGTGGGAATCGTCGGCCCCTCTGCCGCGGGCAAAACAACGCTTCTTTTGGCTTTGGCCGGGCTGGTACCGCGCAATTATTCCGGGCAGTTTTCCGGCGAACGCCGGGTCACCGGGGAGTTGGGGATCGTCTTTCAAGACCCGGAGACACAGTTTATCGGCCTTACGGTAGAGGAAGAGATCGCCTTTAGTTTGGAAAACAGCGGGCAAGCGGATGAGGAAATCGAGCAGCGGATTGGTGAAGTCCTCAAGCTGGTCGGTCTGGAAGGCTTTGCTCTCCGCTCTCCCTTTGAATTATCCGGAGGAGAGAAGCAACGGGTGGCCATCGCTTCGGCATTGGCCCATCAACCCCGAATCTTGCTTTTGGATGAGCCTACCTCCGAGCTGGACCCAAAAGGAGCTAGGGAAGTGTTTCAACTGCTTTCACAGCTAAAGCGGGAGCAGGAAATCACGATAGTCGTCTCTTCCCACGCGACAGAGGAATTGGCTCAATTTTGCGATCGCATTTTGCTCTTGGCGGACGGGCGGATTGAACTCGATTTGCCCGTACGTCCGTTTTTTGGCAAGGTGGAGGAGCTTGAGAAGCACGGAATTCTCGTCCCCGATGTCATACAGTTGTATTTGCAGATGTGCCGGACAGGCGTCATCACCGCGAACAAAGACGGGGTGCCGCTCCATGTGGATGAGTTGGCCGAGTGGTACCGCGAAGCTCGCATAAGCGGCAGGAGGGATGAGACATGAGCAGCTTGATCCGTTTTGAGAACGTCTCATTTGGCTATGAAGCTGACAAGCAGGTGCTCAAGGATGTTTCCCTGAACGTGGATCGAGGCGAACTCATCGCCATTATCGGCGGAAATGGCTCCGGGAAAACGACGCTGGCCAAGCATTGCAACGGTCTGTACAAACCGACGAGCGGGACAGTCACAGTAAAAGGAAGAGATACGCGTGAACAATCGGTTGCTGAGCTGTCTCGCACCGTGACGTACTGCTACCAAAATCCTGATCATCAGATTTTTCAATCAACCATTTTCGAAGAAGTCGCTTTCGGGCCGAAAAACCTGGGGCTGCCGCAGACTGAGATAGAACAGCGCGTCACAGAAGCTCTGGCTGCTGTGGGACTTGAGCAGATGCGCTCAGTCGAGCCGTATTTTTCGAGCAAAGGGACCCGGCAAAAGATTGCGGTGGCCTCTATTTTGGCGATGAAGCCGGAGGCGATCGTGCTGGATGAGCCGACGACAGGGCTGGACTACCGCGGCGTGCGGGATATCATGGCGCTGTTGCGAAAGCTGCACCAGGCCGGCCATACGATCATCGTCGTGACCCATGACATGAAGCTGGTGGCAGAATACGCCTTGCGCGTGCTGGTCATGCATCAGGGGAGGCTGCTGTGCGACGGGACGCCACAAGAGGTTTTTGCCCGACAGGAAGTGCTGATGAAAGCCCAGGTGGAGGCCCCTGCAGTTTATCGTTTCGGCGTTGCCGCAGGCTGGAGCGAGCCTGTACCGCTCACACTGGAGCAGGCTAAGGTGCGGGTGACAGAGGAGAGAATGCTGCATGAAACACGCTCATCCTAGTTTTGTACTGCTGTCGTTTATCTTGCTGGGGACGTTGCCGTTTCTGTTTCAAGACCCGCGATTTCTCGCAGTCGTTTTGTTGATCAATGCCTTGTTGATCGCCAAGCTGGGGTGGAGCCGATCGATGTTGAAGGGCTACCTGTTGATCGGGGGAATCGGGGCCGTGTTTGCGGCGATCACGTGGCTGCCGTTTACCAGCATCGGCCATCCGTATTGGAGCAGCAGGATCCCTTTGGTCAATTATCCGATCCAAGTGACGGACGTAGGTGTCCTGTGGGCATTAGGCATGGGACTAAGGCTGGCAAACGTGGCTCTGCTGTCGATGTATTACCTGTTTTCAACCAGTCCCCGGGAAATGGCGATGGGACTGAAGGGGATCGGTGTTCCATTTTCCGTCAGTTATTTGCTCTCGCTGATTTTTCGTTTTATCCCTCTCGTCAAGCATGACCTTGTCACGATCCGGGAAGCCCAGATGGTGCGGGGCCTGCAGCTCAGTGAAGGAAGCATTCCGGAGAGGATGCGAAAGTATGGCTTCGTTCTGGTTCCGCTCATTTTCAGCTCGCTCAAGCGCGTGCAGTTGATCGCCAATGCGCTGGACGCGAAAGGGTTCCGGATGAGAAACCGCCAGCATCGCTTTTACCGAATGCCCAAATGGAAATCCAAAGAGCTCGTCGTACTGGCTTGCGGTTTTGTTGTCGTTGCCGTATTGCTTTACTTCGCCCGCATTCATCCTGAACATATGGGCGTGTTGATACCCGGGAGGATTTGATTTGCACAAAATGCGGAAGTGCCGGGTTTGAATCATTGCGGAAGGTAGGGGGAATCATGGCCGGACAACAAAGAAAGCAGCTGGTGAAAAACGGACTTGTTCTGGCGTATACGGTCGCAGGGAGACCAGAGGCTCCTGCTCTTCTGCTGCTTCATGCGATTCGCAACACCAGTCGATTATTTGACCACATCCTTCCGGAGCTGGCGAAGCGTTGCCGGGTGATTGCGGTTGATCTGCGCGGACACGGAGAGTCGGTCAAAGAGGGGCCCTATACATTTGAACAGCTGGCTGAGGATATCCGTACCCTGCTGGATACGGAGGAAGTGGAACAAGCGGCCATCGTTGCCGCCTCTTTCTCGGCGGTCCCGGCACAAATGTTTGCGGCAGCCTTCCCGGAACGAGTCACACACTTGATTTTGCTGGACGGCGGCTTCTATAGCCTGCGAGAGATGCCCGGCTTTGACAGAGCGTCCACAGTAGACAGACTGGCAGAAACCCGCTTTCCTTCGATAGCTGCAGCGAGGGAGTCCTATATCGCCCGTTATGGAAAGGGCGGCATTCCGTCGTCCTTGCCGGAGAGCGAGCTGGAGCAAAAGGAAGACGGCGCTTATGGCTACAGGCTGCCGCGGGAAGCGTTTGACGGCTACTTTCGGGCATATGCCGCATTTGACAAGGAAGCCTTGTTTGCCTCGCTGAAATGCCCGGTATTGCTGCTGCTCGCAGACGAGATGACGCTGTCCGACGGGGAGCAGCAGCGTTTTTTTCAGAGGGCAGCAGCCGAATACAGACAAAAGGTTCCGCGTGCTGTATGCGAAAAAATTCCCCATGCACAGCATTTGCTCATGCTTACCCACCCGCGAGAGACGGTGGAGAGAATCATATCGTTTGTCCACTAGAAAAGGGACAGGCTGACTGGGTTGCCAGATCAGCCTGTCCCTTTTGCATGTGTACGACCGGAACGCATAGCAATAAAGGCTGATCGCGCCGGAGCACATAGCGAAGCTGGAGTTCTTGGGGCGCGATGCCGTCCCCGATAGCTTGACGAAGCCGAGCTTCTTTCACAAGCCGCCCTTACGGCTGTTTGGAACCGGAGCGGAACAGGAGAGCCAGGTCATCCCCGATATTGGCGCTTTCTTTTCCCGGCCTTGTCGCTTGCTTGATCCGATCCATGGCGGCTATCGCTTGCGGGGTGGTGACAGTCCGGATCTCTACGCCCCCGCCGTAAATGCGTTCGATTTGATCCTTGGCTTTGGACAGCGTTTGTGCTTGAGCGCTTGCGCCCATCGTGCCGATTTTGTCCGTCGGCCGCGAAGGTCCGCGGTAGGAGCTTCCTTCATAGGGGCTTAGCAGGTGGTTTTGTGTCTCGTCCATAGAGTTGGTGGAAAGGGTTTTTCCGTCTGCCGGAGCGAGGAAGACGCAGTCATGAACGACCAGAACATTGACTCCGTTGACTCCCGCAGCGGCCAGACGAGCCTCCAGATTCGACGAAGGTCCGCCGTCGTTTAAGCCGGAGCTGCCCATCATGCTGTAGGTGGCTGTCCCCATGCCGCTGTTTGTTGCTCCGTACTGATTGGTGGTCAGCTTCTTGTCGCGGTCAACACTGGGAATGACAGTCGTGTGGTCGTGTCCGGGAGCAGCCTGCTGATGCATGGACTGGGTTTGCGCTCCCTGGTTCGCTGCTCCTTGGTTTTGCCCTCCTTGATTCGGTGTCGCCTGGTTTGTACACGCAGTCAAAAGGCAAATGACACCGATCCCGCTGATCATTTTTCGTATCCGCATCCAAAATCCCTCCAGATTAGTGTTTGCCAGCTACCCGATATGATTTGCCGATTATTGCCTATTTATTGATGTCCGCAGTTGGAAATTTTTTTGGAGAAAATGGTTATTTTGCCGAAGAATTGCACACATAAAAGATATACATTCAGGAGGTGGTAGCTTTGGCACAGACAAACGAAGGACAAGAGCAAGCCGTTTCAAGAAGGAAATTCTTGAAAAACTCCGGTTTGGTTCTGGGCGGTCTGGTAGTAGGCGGCGTTGCGGGCAGCTTGCTCAGGACACAGGCCCCGCCCCCACCTGCGGCAGCTCCTGCACCGGCCGACTTCAATCAGGCTCTGATGTATTTTTCACCGGAGCAATTCCGGGTGGTTGATGCGGCGACAGAGAGGATTTTCCCTGAGGATGAGAACGGCCCCGGAGCCAGAACCCTTGGTGCAGCTTATTTTATCGACCACCAACTGGCAGGGGATTGGGGATTCAATGCCCGCGATTATATGCAAGGCCCTTTTTATCCCGGTGAAGCTACCCAAGGATATCAAGGCCGGCTCAGAAGGCGGGAAATTTTTGATATCGGGATTCAGGAAATGAACAACTACAGTACAACGAAATACGGGAAGCGTTTCTACGAATTGGAGGCAGATCAGCAAGATGCTGTATTAAAAGCCTTTGAAGCGGACGAAGTGAAGTTGACCACCATCTCTGCCAGCGGCTTCTTCAAGATGCTGCGTGCCAGCACGATGGAGGGCGTCTACGCTGATCCGCTTTACGGCGGCAACAAAAACATGGACGGCTGGAGGCTGAAAAATTACCCGGGGAACCAGATGGCTTATACCCAGGTAATCGAGCAAGACCAATTTGTCAAAATGGAACCAAAAAGCTTGCGTGACCATCAGCACGGATAAGAGGGGGATCGGACATGCCCAGAAGACTGCCCAAGGTAGATGTCGTGATTGTCGGAGTTGGTTGGGGCGGAGGAATCATCGCCTCGGAATTGACGAAGCAAGGCATGACTGTAGTAGGTTTGGAGCGAGGGAAAGAGCGAAAAACGGAGGACTATTTCATGGTCCACGACGAGCTGCGCTACGCTCTCCGCTACGAGCTGATGCAGGATTTATCCAAAGAAACGATTACTTTCCGAAGCAATACGAGGATCAGAGCGCTGCCGATGCGGAGCTACGGTTCCTTCTTGCTGGGGACGGGATTGGGCGGTGCCGGTGTCCACTGGAATGGACAGACCTTCCGCTTTTTGCCGTATGATTTCGAGATTCGCAGCAAGACGATTGAGCGGTACGGCGAGAAGAAAATTCCCGAAGGCATGACCATCCAGGATTGGGGCATCACCTATGATCAGTTGGAGCCGTACTACGACCGTTTTGAAAAACTCTGCGGGATCTCCGGTGAGGAAAATCCGCTGGCCGGAAAACGATCAAGTCCATACCCCACACCGCCGATGAAGCAGACACCGGCCATGAAAATGTTTGCCGAAGCGGCTAAAAAGCTGAAGCTTCACCCCTACATGATGCCTTCGGCCAACTTGTCGCAGCAGTATACGAACCCGGATGGAGTATCGCGGGCCGCCTGCCAATATTGCGGATATTGCGAGCGGTTTGGCTGTGAGTACGGAGCCAAAGCCGACCCGGTCGTAACCGTGATTCCTGTGGCGAAAAAGACGGGCAAGTTTGAGATCCGGACGCATTCCCATGTACGGAGAATTTTACATACCGGCAACAAGGCGACAGGTGTTCTCTACACAGACGTGACGACCGGAGAGGAATTCGAACAGCCGGCGGACATTGTCGTGTTGACCAGCTACGTGTTCAACAACGCCCGTCTTTTGCTCTTGTCCAAGCTGGGCCGTCCGTACGATCCGGCTACCGGAAGAGGAGTAATCGGGAAGAACTATGCGTATCAGGTAATCCGCGGGGGAGCGACAGGCTTCTTTGAAGAGAAGGAGTTTAACCTGTACGCAGGAGCAGGCTCTCTCGGCATGACGCTGGACGATTACAACGGGGACAACTTTGATCACTCCGATCTGAAGTTCCTGCACGGAGCGAGCATCAGCCTTTCGCAGACCGGACAGCGTCCGATCGCCAACAACCCGGTTCCTTCAGGTACGCCGAACTGGGGCAAGGAATATAAGGCAGCTTCGCTCAAGTATTTCAACAGGGCCCTCGGAGTCGGAGCCCAGGGGGCGTCCATGCCCTTCAGGCACCACTTCCTCGATCTTGACCCGACATATCGGGACGTCTTCGGCGATCCGTTGATGCGCATTACCTTTGACTTTGAAGAGCAGGACCGTCAATTGGCTGCCTTCACGGCGGACAAGTGTGGACAAATTTTAAAGGAAATGGGAGCGACCCATATCGATGTGAGGCGCGAGCTTGGCCCATACGACATTACCCCGTATCAGTCCACTCACAATACGGGTGGAGTTATCATGGGTGCCTCGCCTGACACTTCTGCCGTGAATAACTACTTGCAGATGTGGGATGTGGAGAATTTGTTTGTAGTCGGTGCGTCGGCTTTCCCCCACAACAGTGGTTACAACCCGACAGATACTGTGGGGGCGCTTGCTTACCGGGCGGCAGAGGGGATTGCGAAGTACGCGAAAGGCAACGGAGGGCTGCTTGTGTAGGTGGTTTGGTCTTTCGATGGAGGGACCTGGCTGTTTGAAGAAGGGGGCGTCTTGGGCGCTTCCTTCTTTTTTCTTGATGATACGCATCTGGGGCGGACTCTAGCGTACCTGGGCCTGACTTTCGTGAAGGAGATGAAAACGGAGAAAAACGCTACAGGTTCGGTGGGACACTTGCTCGGGATTGACTGTCCGGCTCCATTCCAAAAGCGAAACCGCGTCCAAAAGCAGCGGTTTCAGGGGGTATCTCAGAGGTTGGACGCTGAAAGCGTGTTTCGCTTTTGGAATGGAGCCTGGGTTGGTGTCCCAAAGACCTTCGCGTTTTTCTCCGTTTTCATCTCTACAGCTTTTAGGTTTTATCGGTTGGTCGCAGCGCCCACTCAAACGCTCGAGTACGCAGTAGTCAGTCAGACACCCGAGCCTTCATTCTTCACTTTCAAAGTCCATTCTCCACACTAATTGTCAGTTTTGCTAAAACGTTTAGCGAAAATGCGAAAAAACGGGTGTAGATTTGTTGGGGAAATTTGCGGGTCGGTTTCCGGCCTTTTTCTCCAATAGGGAAAAACACCGTGTTGGTAAGGAAAATAAGGCGGTTTTGGAACGCTTAGTTTCGGTATTTAAGTTAATTGCAGAATTGGCACAATCCTTGCAAAAGTAAAAGGCAAACGAACAGTGAGAGGAAGAAGCATCATGGACGCAAAAAAATGGAAGATGGATACAGCGTTGATTCATGCCGGGCATCAGCCTTGCGATAAGACGGGGGCGGTAGCTCCGGCAGTTGTACCGGCGGTGGCTTATGCGTTTTCCGATGCGGATGCCGCGGCTGCGGTGGTATCCGGGGAGAGGGAGGGAACGTACTATGGACGCTACGGCAACCCTACGATTGCTTCTTTGGAGATGAAGATCGCCGCGTTGGAGAATGGCGAGGCGGCTTTGGGCGTCAGCAGCGGCATGGCGGCGATCTCCGGGGCTTTGCTCGCTTTTTTGAAGCAGGGTGACCACGTCGTATGTACCAAGGATGTGTACGGCGGCAGCCATAAATTTTTGACTTCGCTTGCTCCACGCTACGGGATTGAGGTCGATTTTGTCGATTGTACCAAGCTCGCTGCTGTGAAACAGGCGATCAAGCCGAACACGCGGGTGCTTTATCTGGAGACGCCTTCCAATCCATGTCTGACAGTCCTGGATCTCCGGGAGCTTTCCCGACTGGCCCACGAGCACGGACTTACGGTCATTGTCGACAATACGTTCATGACGCCGTACCTGCAAAAGCCTCTGGAACTGGGGGCCGATGTGGTCGTACACAGCGCGACCAAGTATCTAAACGGCCATGGCGATGTGATCGCTGGCTTCATCGTTGGCAAACAGGATGTGATCCGGTTTATTCGGAAAAA
Source organism: Brevibacillus borstelensis (assembly GCF_036700025.1). Classification (NCBI taxonomy): domain Bacteria; kingdom Bacillati; phylum Bacillota; class Bacilli; order Caryophanales; family Paenibacillaceae; genus Brevibacillus; species Brevibacillus borstelensis. The sequence continues at coordinate 601,586 of NZ_CP144922.1, forward strand.
TATCATGGGTGATCTGGGCCAAAATTTGAACGCCTGGGATGCCTTTTTGATTTTGCGCGGGCTCAAGACGCTGGGCTTGCGGATTCGCCAACACTGCCAGAGCGCGGAGGCGATTGCCCGGTATCTGGAGGCGCATCCGGCGATCGAACGGGTGTATTATCCGGGTCTTGCCTCGCATCCGCAGCACGAGCTGGCGAAAAGGCAGATGAGCGGGATGGGCGGAATTGTTTCGTTTGAAGTAAGGGGCGGATACGAAGCAGCAAAATCTTTCATTAACGGACTGCGCCTGGCTATGATATCGTTTAGCTTGGGAGATCCGGAAACACTGGTTCAGCATCCAGCGTCCATGACGCATTTTTCCATACCGCCAGAGGAGAGGGAAGCCTTTCATATTACGGAAGGGTTGATCCGGCTGTCTACGGGCCTGGAGGATGTGTCGGACATTATCGAAGATCTGGAGCAGGCGCTTCGGCCGCTTGCGAATCACGTGTCTGCCGGCGTGTAACGTTTGACCGGGAAATGGCAGGGAGGTCGGGGCATGACGGAATTTTCTCGCATCCGCACATTTATTCAGGGGTACGCGGATAATATTGCGGAGGTGCTGGGGCTTGATGTCACTATTCTGGATGAACAGGGCATCCGGGTCAGCGGAACCGGAGATTACCGGGACCTGATCGGTTTGCCAGCCCCGGAAGGTTCGTTTTTTCGGATGATTTTGCAGACCGGGCAGCCGGGTATCATTTACGACATGAAGAAGAACGAATCCCAGTGCATGAACTGCAAGTTTCTGCTGCAGTGCAGGGAGCTCGCGACGATCGGGTTTCCGGTTCACAAACGGGAAAAGACCGTCGGTGTGATCGGCCTCATCGGTTTTTTGCCCGAGCAAAAAGAGAAGATGCTGCAGCATTCGGAAAAGCTGATGACGTTTTTGCACCATACCAGTGCTCTGATCGTGCACAAGCTGCTGGAGCTGGAGGAAGAGCGCAGACAAGGCTGCAATATCCAGGAGGAATTGCCCTATGACCCTGCCCAGGCCGTCTATTTCGCCCAGCTGATCGGAGCGGAAACCGGCTTGCAGGAGGTCATCCGCAAAGCGAAAAAGGTGAAAGACAGCCTCTCTACAGTGCTGATTCGCGGTGAAAGCGGGACGGGCAAGGAGCTGTTGGCGCGTGCGATTCACAGCGAAGGCAACCGCGCTGCGCATCCATTTATAGCTGTAAACTGCGCGGCGATTCCGGAAACCCTCCTGGAGAGCGAGCTGTTTGGCTACGAGGGAGGAGCTTTTACCGGTTCGAGACGAGAGGGAAAGCCGGGGAAATTCGAGCTGGCGCACAAGGGCACGATTTTTCTTGACGAGGTCGGAGATATTCCGCTTTCGCTCCAGCCCAAGCTGCTTCGCGTGCTGCAAGAGCGGACGGTGGACCGCGTAGGCAGCGTCAAGCCTGTCGCTGTGGACGTGCGGGTCATCGCGGCGACACATCGGGATTTGGAAAGCATGGTGAGGGAAGGTGCGTTTCGGGAGGATTTGTACTACCGGCTAAACGTCATTCCGCTTCGGCTGCAGCCTCTTCGGGAGCGGCGGGCGGACATTCCGCTCTACATTCACCATTTTTTGAACAAGTATGGAGCCCTCCTGCAAAAAGGTCGAATAGAGGTCGATCTGGACGTGATGGAACGGTTGAAAGGCTATGATTGGCCGGGAAACATCAGACAACTGGAGAACGCGATCGAATACATGGTCAATATGGCCGAGGATACGGTGATCGGAGCTGGCGACTTGCCGGAATACCTGGCGCAGCTTGAGCTGCCGGCAGTATCTGAACAGACGGGAGGCGAGGCGGCCAGCGGAAGCCTGGAGGATATGGTAGCCATGTATGAGCGAGATATTTTGCAGCAGTATTTTCGCTCGCCCAAATGGGGGGGCGACAAGACGAGGATTGCGGAGGAGCTGCAAATCAGCCTGTCCACGCTTTACCGAAAGCTGGAGAAGCACAGGCTGATTTGACTGTGGTTCGGCGGAGTGTATGCTTGTCAGTCACCTCAGTCTTGGCCTATTCTACGAGCGCCAGCCCCGGGAAAAGCAGCCTTGGGGTCGCAAAAAAGCAGCGTCCCTTTTGGGGCCGCTGCTTTCTGCATGAATGGTGGATTATGTCAATAAAAGACCGGTACAAACTCCTGCGACATTGCATGGTTTGCCTGCCAAGCGCCAAATAAACGGACAGAAGGCGACTTTGGCCAAACGTGAAAATGAATGCTGTCGCTATTGAAGCAATGAACGAATTTCACCCGTATTCGGATTGACGACAAACCATCCATACGTGCTCGTGTAGCTGTCGCCGGACTGGAAGTTGTTCACTACGGTCTGGTATATCTGGATGACGTAGTGCCCTTTTTCGTCGTCATGATCGTATTCGACGATATGCTGCGGTGTCAGGCTGCCCGCGAATTTCTTTTTGACCAGCTCGACAGCTTCCATTTTGGAATACATTTTCCCGGCAGGAAGCTTGCCGAGATAGATCGATTTGGTTTTTCCGTCGTAAATGACTGACTTGCCGAGATTTTCCGCGACAAAACGGATGGGTACATAGACTGAATTTTTGTACAATATTCCTTGTACGTCCATCGCTGGTGATTTTGGCACTCCGTCAAAATAATAGGTGAACGGCGTCTTGTTGATCTCGCTTGAATCCGGGTACGCTGGTGCAGCCAAGGCCAGTCCGGAGAACAGTGCTGATCCCACGACAATTCCCCCAACAAATGACTTCACATCCCACTTCATGAAAAACCCTCTTTCCCATCTCTATTTCTATGAATGAATTCCAAGGGATATTATGACAAAAAACATAGGACCAAGCTATCAAGCAAGGGTCATAGGAGCGAACGCCCAGAAACCGGGAAAAAGGCATTCTGTTCCCTCTGCGTTGGTCCTAGCAGGGGGATGGTTTTCCCGGGCAGGCAAGGAAAGAAGGCCCGTCTGATGGCGGGATGATTTCCCGGTCTCTTTTCTAGCAAATGAGAAGAAGGTATGATAGAGGGAAAGCTTTACTGAGAAAAGGCAGGTGTCTAGCATGTCTATTTTGCGGAACGATTGGGCTGAGATATTGGCGGACGAGTTTGAAAAGCCATACTACATCCAGCTTCGTGAATTTCTGAAAACAGAATACCAGAGTCAGGCAATCTATCCTGACATGTACGATATATTCAATGCGCTTCACCTCACACCATATCGGGAAGCCAAGGTCGTCATCCTCGGCCAGGACCCGTATCACGGTCCTGGTCAGGCACATGGACTCAGTTTTTCTGTCAAGCCGGGGGTAGCGACGCCGCCGTCCTTGCAAAATATTTACAAGGAGCTTCAAAGCGACTTGGGCTGTACGATCCCGCAGCACGGGTATTTGGTCAATTGGGCCAAGCAAGGCGTGCTGCTGCTCAACACGGTGTTGACGGTGCGAGGGGGAAATCCCAACTCTCATAAAGGCAAAGGCTGGGAAATTTTTACGGACCGGGTGATCGCCGCTTTGAACGACCGGGAAACGCCGCTGGTGTTTATTCTGTGGGGACGGCATGCGCAGGAAAAGGCGTCATTTATTGATACGAACAAGCATTTCATCATTGCGTCTCCGCATCCAAGCCCGTTTTCGGCCAATCGCGGCTTCTTTGGCAGCCGCCCCTTTTCGCGGACCAACCAGTTTTTGCGTTCGCAGGGAATGCAGGAGATCGATTGGCAGCTTCCGTTGCAGGCGGAGCTGGAAGAGGCGACTGCGGCTCGGTCGTAAGCTTTAGAAAATGAGCGAGCCATGAATGATGTGAGTATGCAGGTAGGCACCGTTCCTCTGGAGGACGTAGGCCGGAGCGGGGAGCGGTAACAGGCTTCTCTTCAAACGCAGTCGCTTTTCTTTTTTTGTGGTTGGACCGGCTCTAGTGGAGGAGATGAAAAAGGAGAAAACAGCTCAAGGTTCGGTGGGCCACTGCGAGGGGGCTGGACTGGCCGGCTCCATTCCAAAAGCAAAACCGCGTCCAAAAGCAGACTGCTCGAAGGAGCGTTTCAGAGTTGGACGCTAAAAGCGTGTTTTGCTTTTTCCATTCCGCCTGGGAGGTGTCCCAAAGACCTTCGCGGTTTTCTCCTTTTTCATCTCTACATCTGTTGGTTTTCTCGTAAAAAACCGTTCGGACATACGCCCGAACTGTTTTTAGAGAGGCTGGTTTGCAAGGAAGCTCGTATAAATGAACATCCGTCAGATTGCTGAGATCAGGCTTGTCGTGGGCCTTAAACAACATGAAGTCAGTTGCTGATAAATGCTTGCGGAGGTTTTTAGCCAGAGTTGTGGTCATGACTTTTTGCTCGAAATCCGTAGTCAATTAGAAGCCAACCTACTGACAGGTGAACCTTAGACACCTTTGAACGATCCCACATGCTCTTTAAAGCTGGGAGAAGCAAATCCCGCTCGCCAGAGAAGCCTGTTTCCAGTCGGAGCGACTAGCGAAGTCCGGCCCAGCTCCGCAATGATCCCGAGGAAGCAGAATCGCAACCTATGAATACACTTCGCAGCTGCGCGTCGTTTTGCGATTCCCTCGGGAGCATTGCGGAGCGGACAGTCCCAGCTTCTTTGCGGGACGAAGACCGGAGCGGAGAGTGGAAACAGGCTTCTCTCCACCGCAGCCGCTTTTTGAAAGTAGAAAAAAGCTTCTCCCCGCAGCCAGAGAGATTCACTGTCTAATCCATGCTCTGAATCACAATCAGGCAACCGGCCTCGATCGAAACCGTTCCGGTTTCCGAAACCAGTACGTTGCTTATGCCCAGCGTGTCGCCCATCCGCAGAGTCGCCTTGTCCAGCGGGTACTGAAAGCCGGATAGGGTGATTCCGCTGACCGTCTCTGTGAGCGGCAGCAGGGAGACGTGGGAATACCGGCTTTTCCGCAGGGTGATTCGGTCGGTGACGAGCATGATCTCGTTTTTTTCGTCCACGATCCGGCAGGGCACGCCAGCCTTCAGCCCTTTTGACAGCAAGTGAACATTGGCAAGCGTATGGTCGAACCGGGAGCCCAACGCTCCGACGAGAACGATCTCAGCCGGCTGCTGCTCCAGCGCCCAGAGAAGGCCCATCTCCGTATCAGTCAAGTCCTTCATGACCGGGTCGCAGGAACGCATTTCCTCGCTGTTTTGGCAGATGATCTCCCGCTCATCGGGTGTGACCGAGTCGAAGTCCCCGATGGACAGATGGGGACGTCTCTCGTTTTGTATCAAAAATAACGCTCCTCGGTCGACTCCGACCAAAAAGGCATCCTCGTCTATTTCTTCCAAAGCCCAACTGCCCAGATTTCCTCCTGCAAACAGTATGATTTTGGACGATTTCTCCATGATGTTCCCTCATTTACGTGGATTCGCGGCTGTCAAAGGAAAAGGCTGATTTGTTGAGCGGCCAAGCCTGACAGCATCTTTCTTTATCTTACCATGCAGGTGCGGTTAAGAGACAGGAGGGGCAGACATTGCAGTTACTGTAAGCAATACAGGCAATACAGGCAATGCAGGCAATGCAGGCAATGCAAACACTGCAAACACTGCAAACACTGCAAACACTGCAAACACTGCAAACACTGCAAGCACTCAAGCAATACAGGTACTACCTCCCGCTTGCTTTCTATGCCGGAAACGTACTACGATACTTTTACTATCCAAGATAGATGACTATTGGAGGCGAGAGCATGTCCGATAATTATACGAAGGTGTACACGGAAGAATCCTTTTGGGACAAAGTGAAGAAGTTCGCCAAAAAAGCGGGAGGAAAAGTAGTTTACGTAGCGCTGCTGCTCTATTACGCCCTGCAAAATCCCAAAACGCCTGCGTGGGCGAAAACGGTCATATTAGGGGCGTTGGGCTACTTCATCACTCCGTTGGATGTGGTGCCGGATATTACGCCGGTCGTGGGATATGGAGATGACCTGACAACGCTGATCGGAGCCTTGCTCATGGTCGCTGTCTATATTGACGACGATGTCAAAGGAAAGGCCCGCGGCAAGCTGACGGATTGGTTCGGGACGGAAGTGCTGGACGAACTTTCCGAGATCGATGAGAAGCTGAACAGCAAGAAGGAAGAGTAGGCTGACACAGCTTTCTTCCTTCTTCAGCCACGTAAACAAGAGGTTTTCTTTTCGAGTGAAGCGATATGGCCAGGATGATCGAAACCAAAACAAAACGATTGAATCTTGCGAATTTATTGATTAAAAATTTTTTATCGAACCAAGACCATTCCACTCCTTGCTTCCTGCATCCATGCAAATCTCGCCGAAGGATGGGTGAAGTCGAGCTTTTTATAAAAAAGACGGAGAGTGATTACCCGTGTCCACGATTTCCATCAAGCGTTTTCCGGAGTGTACGTTGTCTGAAATTACCGAGGCCTGGAACAGAGGATTTGAGGGGTACTTTTTCCCTGTCAATATGACGGTGGAAAACATGATTCAAAGGCTGGGAACCGAAGGGTATGCTGCTTCCCTTTCCGTCGTTGCCTTTGCAGACGGAGCGCCGGTGGGGGTTGTGGCGAGCGGTGTGAGAACGATTGGCGGAAAAAAGGTGGCCTGGAACGGCGGCACCGGAGTAGCGACAGAGTACCGGCGTCAGGGCTTGGGCAAAAGCTTGATGGAAGCCACACTTGCCCTGTACCGGGAAGCGGAGGTGGAGCTGGCCACTTTGGAGGCAGTCAGTCAAAACGACAAGGCGATCTCGCTGTACCGGCAGCTAGGCTATGAAGTGGTTGACAAGCTCTTGTTCTGGCAGCATAATGAAGCGTTTGCCAGCGCGCATCCGTTCGGCGATCCGGCCTCGCTTCCGTACCAGATTCGCAGGGGAATTCCGCAGGAGTCCGCTTCGCTTTCCTTTTACCCGGCGAGCATTCCCTGGCAGAATCAGTGGCAAAGCCTCCGCGACGGTGAGGCTGTATTTGTGGAGGATGCCCTGGGCGAGACGCTTGGCTACGCCTTGTACAAACGGACCTTCGACGAGGAAGGAAAGCTGGCTGCGATCACCTTGCGTCAGTGTGCATATCACCCTGACCGAGCGGATGCGGAGGACATCGTTCGTTTTGCGCTCGCCCATGCCTACGGGCCGCTTGACTATACGTGCCGTAGGGGAACCTTTAATTTCCCGGCCTCACAGGAAACGGTTCTTCGGGTACTGGAGGAAGCGGGATTTGCCCCATCAGGCAATGAGCAGGTATTCATGACCCGTCAGATGGAGAGAAAAGGCTGACTGGCTTTTTCATTGCTGACAGCCTGTGCAGTAGAACACTTTGCGGGATGACCATACGTCCTGTGTAATCGGATGAGCGCAACGGGGGCACGGCTCGCCTCCGCGATCATAGACGCGGCAGTGTTCATTGTAGCCGCCCGTCAGACCGTCTCCGCGGAAAAACGGCGTTTCCATGTAGCCGCCGTGCTCCAAGGCATCGTGGAGGACAGCCTGCAGCGAGTGAAACAGCCGTTTTTCCTCTTCCGGCTGGAGGGAAGGGATGCGGCGGAGCGGCAAGATCCCTGCGTGATGACAAAGCTCGTCGGCATAACAGTTGCCAATGCCGGCAAGCACATGCTGATCGACCAGCGCGGCTTTCAGAACGCCGCGCTTTTTCTGTATCAAGCGGGTAAACTGCTCTGCGGTAAACAGGGGGTCGAGCGGCTCGGGACCGAGCTTCGCCAACCGGTTTTCCGCTTCTTCCTGCGTCAGCAGATGCAAGTACCCGAGGCGCAGCCCGTGAAAGTAGAGAACGTGCCGTCCCACTGAGATCGTCACCTGGGCAGTCCGGTCGAGCTTGTCCTCCGCGGTCCCCCAGTACAGAAAACCGCCGAGCATGAGATGCAGCAACAAAACACGGCCCGATTGCAGCCGGAACAAGATGTGCTTTCCTCTGCGTTCGACCGTGGAAAAAGCAGTGCCTTTCACATGCTCTTCAAAGGCCGCTGCGGGTATATTGATCGTTTTCTCCCGCTGCACGCTGACATCTGTAATCGCCTGTCCGGTTAAACGCTCCTGCAGCAGTCTGCGATAGGTCTCCATTTCCGGCAGCTCCGGCATTTTCGTATATCCCTCCAGTCTGTTTTCCCCGTTCTGTTTCAAAGCGTCTGTCTTCTGCGTCCTGCCTCAGAGCGTGCGTGCTACTCGTCGTTGCCAAGCTCCAGGCGGTTAAGCAGCACATCCTCGACTTTCAGCAAATGGTGGAGCATTCTCTGCTGCGCCATCAAGGCGTCGCGTTCGCGGATTGCCATGTAGATCAAGACGTGTTCCTCGTACAGTCTTTCCGTGCTCGCCCTCTCGCCAAACAGCCACATTTTGCGGGTGTTCCGCATGCTCTTCGTCATGGCTCCGGAGATCGTCTTCATCATGTCGATCAACAGCCGGTTGTGACTGGCCCGCGCGATCGCCTGGTGAAAGTCGATGTCGGCCTGTTCGCTCGCCTCTTCCGAATCGGTGCCTGCCCTCATGTCATCCAATGCCTGTTTGAGCGCAGCCAGGTCGTCTTCTTCCCATTTTCGCGCAGCCAGACCGGCACTCCCGACCTCCAGGATTTTGCGGACTTCCAATAGCTCCAGAATGTCTTCGGAACCCATCAGGATGGTAGAGAGGGGAGCGGTCAGGCTGGACGTTTCAAACTTGCGGATAAAGGTGCCCTCGCCTTGCTTTATATCCACCAGGCCCATCGCCTGCAGGGCGCTCAATGCTTCTCTGACCGCAGATCGTCCGACCTGGAATTTTTCCGCCAAAGCCTGCACGGAATCCAGTTTATCCCCGGGCTTTACCTGCCCCTCCATTATCATTTGCTTTAGCTCGTCGGTGACGGCTTCATATATCTTTTTGTTGGATATTTGCTGAATTGGCAATGTGCTTCCACCCTTTACCTTGTGCTGAAATCATTTTACTATACGGGAACCCCCGAAGCATCTGCCTCAGGTTTGTCTAGTAAAACAGTGTCGATGCGGAAAAAGATCACAGCCGCGTATAGTTGGTTTGCTTCCGTCACATCTTTTTTCGAGGAGAGCATGGCTGGATGCTGGAAGCTGTCTCGAAACTATATTTTGGGAATATTCAGTCGTATAGTCATCAGATGAGTGAAGACGAGAGCAAAGTATCAAAAATTGACTTTGTGATTCTTTAAAATAGATTCAATATTTAGGTATATATGATAAACTGGTATGTAGCAAGGGTTTTTCAGAAGCAAGCCAGGCAGTATCGGCGTTCGCTGCCTGATGGACAACGGCTGGAGACTTGGTGTTTCTACTTGCCAAGCGTTACTATTTGACAAAAGTCATCAGATGACCTGATCACTAAAACGGGGGATTAGACATGCTGGATACAGAAATTCGCAAAAAGCTGTCAGCGATTGTAGGAGAAAAATATTTGCTCGACACGCCGAATGAACTGTACGCGTATTCCTATGACGCGACGCCCATCCACCAAGCCATGCCGGATGCGGTGGTGATGCCGGGCAGCGTAGAAGAGGTGTCGGCTGTGCTTAGGCTGGCAAACGTTCACGGCATACCGATCATACCACGCGGCTCGGGGACGAACCTTGCAGGGGGGACAATCCCTGTCGAGGGCGGCATCGTCATGAATATGAACCGGTTCAACCGCATTTACGAAATCGACAAGCAAAACCTGACGGCAACGCTGGGACCCGGTGTCGTGACTGCCGACCTGCATCAGGCAGTCGAAGCGGAGGGCCTGTTTTATCCGCCCGATCCGGGGAGTATGCGGATATCCACTGTCGGCGGAAACATGGCCCAGTGCGCAGGCGGGATGAGAGGACTGAAATACGGGGTCACCAAGGACTACATACTGGGGTTGGAATACGTCCTGCCGTCCGGAGAAGTGCTTCGCTGCGGCGGAAAAAACATGAAGGACGTGGCCGGCTATGATATGACGAGACTGATGGTCGGCTCCGAAGGTACACTCGGCGTCATTACCGAGATTACGGTAAAGCTGCTTCCCCTGCCGGAGACGAAGCGGACGCTGGTCGCCTACTATACCAACCTCGTCGACGCAGCCAAGACAGTGGAAACAGTGATTGCCTCCAAGATTATTCCGGCGACGATCGAGTTTTTGGATCAGTCCACGATGAAGGTCGTCGATGACTTTGCCAAGCTGGGCCTGCCTTTGGAGATGAAGTCGATGCTCTTGATCGAGCAGGACGGGCCGGAGGAGCTGGTCGTCCGGGATATGGAACAGATCGCGGAGATCGCCAGGCAGCAGGGGGCGGCCGAAGTCAAATTGGCGCAAACAGCCGAGGAGGGAGCCAAGCTTCTGGCGGCCCGACGTTCAGCTTTGGCGGCGCTTTCCCGGCTGCGTCCTACCACGATTCTCGAAGACGCGACAGTGCCCCGCTCCCGTTTGGCCGAGATGGTCGAAGAAGTGGAGCGAATCGCTGAAAAGTACCAGGTGCAGATTTGTACGTTCGGTCACGCAGGGGACGGGAATTTGCACCCCACCTGCATGACCGATGAGCGGGACAAGGAAGAGATCCACCGGGTAGAGCAGGCGTTTGAAGAAATTTTTCACGCCGCGATTCGCCTGGGCGGAACAATAACCGGGGAGCACGGCGTAGGGATGGCCAAGAGGAACTACCTCGACCTGAAAGTAGGTGCGGGCGGCATCGAGCTGATGAAGCGGATCAAAGCCGCTTTTGACCCGAACAACATCATGAATCCCGGCAAAATGTTCGCAAGCAGCGGCCGGCGCAGAGTGGTGGTGAAACGATGAGCAAGACGACCAGTCAGGAGCTGCTGTCGAAATTCAACATGGACGAGATCATGAACTGCATGCACTGCGGTTTTTGCTTGCCGGCCTGTCCGACCTACCGGGAAACGGGCCTTGAATCGCACAGCCCCCGCGGGCGCATCGCTCTCATGAAAGGCGTTGCCACCAGCCAGCTTTCCGTAGACCCGGAATTCGAGAAAAACATGTACGCCTGTCTTGGCTGCCGTGCGTGCGAGACGGCTTGTCCGGCGGGGGTCCCTTACGGCAGTCTCGTGGAAACGGCGCGGGAAGTAGTCGAGGACAACAAAAAAAGCGAAGCCACACCGCCTTTTCTTCGCCAGCTCGTGTTCGACAAGGTATTTCCTTATCCGGAGCGGATGCAAGCCTTGGGTACGGCTCTATGGGCAGCTCAAAGCGCAGGACTCCAAACAATGGCCAACAAGACCGGGCTGATCAACATTCTGCCGCGGGAGCTTGCAGAGATGCAGCAAGCGGTCGACAAAATCGCTTCCCCGAGGGAGCGCAAGCAGCGGGAAAAAGTAATGAAAGCGGAAGGAAAGGCCGCCCTGAAGATCGGGATGTTTACGGGCTGCATCATGGACGTGATGTTTTTCGAGACGAATCAGGCGACGGCAAGGCTTTTGACAAAAGCGGGCTGTGAGGTCGTTTTCGTGGAAAACCAGGTATGCTGCGGGGCGCTGCACGCTCATGCGGGAGAAAAGGAAGGGGCAGTCGAGCTTGCCAAGCGCAACATGGAAGCGTTCGAGCGGGCCGGAGTGGACTTCGTCGTCAACAACGCAGGCGGCTGCGGCGCGGCGTTGAAGGAGTACCACCACTGGTTCCACGACGATCCCGAGTGGAAGGAGCGGGCCATGGCGTTTGTCTCCAAGGTGAGAGACGCAAACGAGCTTTTGGCCGAGCTGCCGCCGCTGACCTTTTCCAAGCCGCTCAACGTCCGTGTCACCTATCAGGATTCCTGTCACCTGGCTCACGGACAGGGCGTTCGCAACCAGCCGCGCCAGCTACTGAGGAGCATCCCCGGCGTCGAGCTGATTGAAATGACCGGTGCGGACAGCTGCTGCGGCTCCGCGGGAATTTACAACATCACCAACTTCGACATGTCGATGCAAATTCTCGACGGCAAGATGGAGCATGTAAAGGAAACAAAGGCCCGCGTAATCGTCACATCCAATCCCGGCTGTCTCCTGCAAATGAAAAAAGGCATCATGCGCGCAGGGCTGGAGGGGCAGATGGAAGCGGTCCACATCATGGATTTGCTGGCCCGGGCATTGTAAGGCTGATCAATTGGTTCCTCCGCAGGCCGCCAATTGCCAAGAAACAGACAAATGCGAGCCGTTTCATACCGTACGATCATAGTCCCGTTTCCGTTTGGACGGGACTTTTTGGTTTGCCCCTGTAGAAGATTACCAATACACCAGCAGAATCGGGTAATATAGTATAGGGGGAAAGACCCTCCCATTTACGCACGGACAGGAGATTATGGAATGCAAAAAGTGGAATTGATCGCAACGGCGACATTTGGCCTGGAGTCAGTGGTAGCCGATGAAGTTAGGGCACTGGGCTATCAGGATGTCAGAGTAGAAAATGGAAAAGTTGAGTTTACGGCAGATATTTCCGCGATTCCCCGGACAAATTTATGGTTACGAACGGCGGATCGCGTGCGTCTAAAGATAGGGGAGTTTCGGGCGACGACGTTTGACGAGCTGTTTGAGCAGACAAAAGCGCTTCCGTGGTCGGATTGGATACCGGCAGATGCGACATTCCCCGTCGAAGGAAAATCGGTAAAATCAACGCTGTTCAGCGTACCGGACTGCCAGGCGATCGTCAAAAAGGCAGTCGTGGAAAGTCTGAAAAAGACGTACAAGCAGGATTGGTTTGAAGAAAAGGGGCCGTTGTACAAAATCGAGGTAGCACTTTTGAAGGACATCGCGACCTTGACGATTGACACGACGGGGCCGGGGCTCCACAAGCGCGGCTACCGGAGCCTGATCGGCGCAGCTCCCTTGAAGGAGACGATGGCGGCGGCGATGATTCTGCTGTCACGCTGGAAGCCGGACCGGACGTTGATGGACCCGATGTGCGGCTCGGGGACAATTCCGATCGAAGCGGCTTTGATCGGGCAAAACATCGCGCCGGGTATGAACCGGGAATTCGTTTCGGAAAGCTGGCCGACGATACCGAAGACGGCATGGCGGGAAGCGCGGGCCGAGACGCATGATCTGGCCAGATACGACCAGCCGCTGGAGATTATCGGAACCGATATTGACGAGGATATTTTGCGGGTCGCGAGACGGAATGCAGCCGAAGCAGCCGTAGATGAGCACATCCATTTTCAACAGATGGACGTCCGCAATGTCCGCACCAAGCGAAAGTACGGCTACCTGATCTGCAACCCGCCGTACGGCGAACGGCTCGGAGACTGGAAGCAAGCCGCCCGCCTGTATCGGGAGGTGGCGGAGGCTCTGCGGACCTTGGATACATGGTCCATCTACATGCTGACCTCGGACGAGCAGTTTGAGGAGCATTTTGGACGCAAGGCGAGCAAGAAGCGGAAGCTGTACAACGGAAATATCAAGGTCGACTACTACCAGTTCTTTGGACCGCGGCCGCCCCGTCCGAACAAATCAGAAACCCCGGCGGATTGATTCGTTTGTTCAAAGGAACCGGGACGTCTCTTGTGGGGTAACGTAAGCAAATCAAACACAAAGCAGAAAGAAGCGCAATGGAGGAGAAAACATGGGTGTAAGACGATCTGCAGGGAGGGTAATGGCTGCTTTCCTGGCATTTTCATTGATGGCCACCTCGGCAGCCGCCGCCACGGGACCGACTGTTCCGACCGGCACCGCCCCTGAGCCGGACAAAAAGACAGAGGCGGAGCGCTTGCCTGATGAACAGGCGATTGTCTTTAGCGATCTGACGAACAGCTATGCCCGCGAGTCGGTCAATCATTTGGCGTCGCTTCAACTGATCAGCGGGAAAAAGGACAATCTGTTCCTGCCGCAGGAGGCTATTTCCAGACAAGACGTGTTCGTTTTGCTGGCAAAGGTGATGGGGGTACAGCCCAAGCTGCCGAGAGAAGAGAAATACGAGGATGTGTCGATGAACAGTCCTTATGCGCCGTACATTTACGGCCTGACGGAACTTGGCGTGCTGAACGGACGCAGCGATGGCACGCTGGGGGCTGCAGATCCCCTGACCCGGCAGGAGATGGCCGTCATTTTAGACAGGCTTTGGAAGGCGGGCAGCGGTCCGAAGCAAATACTGGGGAAGGAAGCGTACGACGACGAGGATGAAATCGCCGACTATGCCAGGGAAGCGGTAGCATCCGTCACCGCCCAAGGCTGGATGAAGGGAGCCAATGGCGCATTCCGTCCACAGGGACAGGTGACGAGAGGAGACGCTGCTGTCATCGCGGAGCGCGTCTGGAATGCCCGTTATCAGCTGGCGGAGAAAGTCGATTTTGCCGTCAGCAAGACAAAGCTGACGGTGATGGCTGGCACCAGCGAGCGCGTAGAGGTCACACGCCCGAGCGGAGGAGCCCTGCCGTTTACCCCGGTCTTCGCGTTTGACCACCCGGAGCTCGGTACGATCTTGCCGGACGGCACCTTCGTCGCCGGTCCCTCTGCCGGGAAAGGCACACTGACGGTAAACGTCGGTTTCAAACAAGTGACGATTCCCGTGGAAATAACGAATGCGCCTGTCGAGCCGAAGAAAGACGAGGCAAAAGGACAGGATGCAAAGGGAACGGCGGAAGGAAAGCAAGCCGCTGACGCCAAGGAATCTGGCAACGCCGCGAATAAAGCGGATGCGGATGAAAAGCAGGCGGAATCCAAAAATGGACAGGCATCCGAGAAAACGGGAACGCCTGATTCGGAAAAGAAAGAACAAGCTAGTACAACCGACACGGCAGCATCCGAGCTTGCGGGAGACAGCCAGTCCCAAAAGGCGGAGAACGGCAAAAAAAATGAAGCGGTTGGTTCGCAGCCGGGCAGCGGCCAGGAAGCCAGCAGCAAGGGTAGCGACAGCAAAGCTGCCGGAAGCGAGGATACTGGAAGCAAAGAAACAGGCAGCAAAGAAACCGACAGCATGGATACTGGAAATAAAGATACCGAAAGCAAAAATGCCGAAAACAACGATAATGATAGCGAAAACACCGACAGCGATGTCGATCAGCCTTCCGAGGAGGACGAGCTGGTCAATCTCGCCCCGGGGAGCTTCACATCCGTAAAAACGTTTGGAATGGCAGATGCATTCTTCCAGGAAGTCGAAAAACAATACCCCGGCCCAGTCGGCGGCTTGGTCACGCCTTCCGAGACATGGACGGGCTACAATCGCCAATTTGGCCGAAAAGTGACGGTCGTACTGCCGGAAGCCAAACAGCTGGAGAGAGTAACACTCACGCTCAAGCATCAGAGAACCTCAGGGATTACCATTCCGGAGTGGATGGACGTGGAAGTGTCGCCAGACGGGAAAGCATGGTATTTTGCCGGAAAAGCAAAGCATGATGTATCTCAGGCGGAGGACGCTGTAGTTGAGCGGACGCTGGCCGTTACGCTGCCGCAGGTGGAGACCCGCTATGTACGGGTATCCTTCCCGGTAAAGGTGTTTGCCTTCGCCAGACAGCTCGAAGTATGGGGCAGGGATGGCAAGGGAAGCGCAGCGCCGCCGGTGCTGCTGCCATTTGCCAACCAGACCGATCCCCAAGCGGTAAAACCGTTGCCTCGCCGAGTAGAGAACATGCTTCTCGCCTATACCGGTGAACACGGCGAACGGGGAACCTGGACAAAGGAAGAATTCCTCCCGATGGTCGGCTACCGAACCACAGACGGGTACATGCGGGATCAGATGTTTGATACGATCCTCTTCCTGCCGTACCAGACCATGCCGGCCACCAAGGACAGGTGGAAGCAGTATTTGGATGATTTGTACCGCTCCAACCAACAGCTCGACGCGCTGAACAGTGCGATGCGAGAGTTCAACCGCTTGCGGGGAACGCTGTATGCATCGCCGACGATAGAAAATGTCGTATTGGCGCTGCCGTACCCCAATTCGGCGCAAACGGACTTCGGCGTGATCGATCCGAAAAAAGGGTCGCTTTCCTTCAACGCCAAGCAGGTGGGCGAAGAGCAAGCGTACCAAAACCGCAAGCAAGCATTGGAATGGTACTATGGAGAACTGAAGAAGCGCTGGGATCAGGCTGGCTTCCAGTACCTGCGACTCGACGGCATCTACTGGTTCCATGAGCTGGTAGAAGACGGAGCTCCAAAGGAACGAGACCTGATCCGCCACATGGGCAGCATGGTCCACAACGATTCGCTGCGATATTACTGGATTCCTTATTTCGGGGCGCCAGGGCTCAGCGAGTGGAAGTCCCTGTATTTTGACAATGCGTTCCTGCAGCCGACCTACTACACCGACAAGCCGGTTCCACTGGAGCGCATCCAGGGAACGGTGGAAGTGATGCAAAAGTACAGCATGGACGTTGAGATTGAAGGAGACGACCGGATGTACCGCGATCCGAAGTTCTACCAGCTGTACTACAACCAGTTGATCGCGGCGCGCAAAGCCGGAATGGACAAAAATAATATTCACGCCTATTACTTTGGATCGAAAACGCTGCTGATCGCCGCGAACAGCGATGATCCTGTGATCCGCGCTATCTATGATGACACGTATAAGTGGATGCGAGGAAAGTTTGAGCAGGATGAGTATTATCTGCCGGAAGAAATTCCGGTGAACAAGTAGATTTGTGAACGCTGAAAAAGGTCTGCCTCCGAAGGGAAGCAGACCTTTTAGCAAGTTTTAATAAGAGCTGATTTCATTGTAGTTTTCGTCGTACGCTACGATTGTGGAAAACGTTTTAACACCGAGTCTAACATCAAAGTAGTATTTATAATTATCGATCATTATTATGGAAGATTCATTATTTGGGTATGTAATTTGAACCGATTTGATCCTGCTGTCATTAATTACTCCGCAAATGATTTGGAAATTAGTGTCTTTATTTCGCAAGCCTCCTACTACTTGCAGTTTTGTAAACGGCGAGTTAACATCCATCTTTGCTATTTCCAGATGAACAATCTCCCAGTTGTTTTTGTTATGTTCAGCATAGAATGAACCTTCAAATCGTTCCTCATTCTTATTAAAAATAAATTGTCCAAATCCAGATTGTTCGATATATGAAACCTTCACAACTTTGAAATCTTCAACTTTCGAACCTATTTTTTCGTCTGTCTTTTGATGAACAAATGAAATTAGCGCTTGGTCTTCATCTGTAAAACTAATCGTTTCTGGACTGGTGTTTATTTCTTTAGGTTGACATCCTAATAAAAGCAGAAATAACAGTACAGTATAAAATAATTTAGTTTTCATTAAATTGGTTTCCTCCTTAAATAAAAGTGGGGTTTCCCCCACTTTTATTTATACATAGCGGCAAACATGTAAATAATACCGGGTCCTTCAACCTCACTAATTGCGTATTGCTTCCAGCTTGCCGAGGCTCCAGCGTTAATGGATAATCCCAGAAAACTAGCAGAAAATGCCTTAGATACTCTTGCTGTCGCTGGTTGGTAGGATTGAATGTAACTTGAGATCCCTTTGGCATAAGTAAAAGGGTTTTTTACAGACTCTTCTGTAATTTCTACAACTCCGTAACCTGCTGCGGCACCACTAGTTGCTGATGTATTCGTGCTTACAGCATCATCTAATATATTTCCGGGGGTATTGTTATTGTTTAAATAAAAGTGATGGACTATCGCTACTCTAGAGTAACTAATACCTTGTTGAAACTCCCACGATGGACCTGTGACATAGTTTCCCGACTTATCAGGAGTTGTATGTGTGTCAATATATGTCGAATAATTCCACGGACCAGCAATGTGAGGTAGTAATTGAGCTGCTGCTAGATCTTTTGTTAGTTCTTTATATCTTTGAGGGTCTGTTTCAGATGTGTTAAAACTAGCTCTAAAAATGGTACCATCAGCAAATTTTATTTCATATTGATCTTTAAGTTTTCCTTTTTTTTCTATCCCTATCAATTATTTTCTGGGCCTCTTCCATTCTATCTGCTTGTTTTGCTAAAGCAACTAATTCCTTTTTCCATACTGCTTTGTCTAGATTGCGAATTCTTTCTTTGTACTCACGGGGATGAGAATTAACATATTCTTCAGTAACATCACTTAAATTATATTTATTTTCAGATTCACTATATTCATCAAGAGAGAACTAAACACCCTTTCCAAAAAATATTTTATAATTGTATAATATTAGTAATAAACAACAATATCAACCATTTATTGTATAATTTTCAATTAGCATTTTGTTACTTGATTGGTTTATTACAAGTCGTTAACTTTGTCTCGGACAAGTAGAAAGGACACCATTTACAAGGTAAGATAGTTAAGTAGAAACAAGAGGGACTAACTCCCTCGGAAGACAAACCCTCTTGTTTTAATCTAGTAGCCTCATCTTACAGGACACGCCTGGCATCTCTTATTATATTCCTACTTTGCTTTGCTCGTCTTTTACCCTCTATACCCCGATGTTCTTTCAATACCACCACCCTCCGGTATCAACCGGAACATATACACATACAGCAAAGCACTCAACAGCGAAATACCCAAGATAATCGAGAAGACGCCGAGCGGCGACAGCCACTCGGACAGACCGATGGCGAGCGGCGCGATAAACCGGCCGATGGAAAATTGCAGCGATGATGCTCCCATGTACTGACCCCGGGCGTCCTCAGGCGCATATTTGCTGATAAAGCTCTGCACGACCGGCGTGCGGATCAATTCGCCCAGAGTCAGTACGAACATACAGCCGAACAACAGCCAAATGTTGTTCGTAAAAGCCATCAGGAACAGGCCAAAGCCGTACAGGACGGAGGAGAGGATCAGGCTGTTCCGGTCGCTCCAGTGCTGAAACCAGCGGGTGACAGGCAGGGTAAACAGCACGACCAAAAGACCGTTCAATCCCATCAGCCAGCCAAATGCGGATGTCCCCCCGATAGAAAAGGACCAATCTCCCCACCAGACCAGCGGCTGACTGGGCACGTGCTCTTTTACGTACAGCGCCATGTACAGGTCCAGCTGCATGAAGGCGATGGCTACCAGAATGCCGGCCAGAATGTAGATGGCAAACGGTTTGTCTGTAAAAATGACCGCATAGCTCCGGAACTGTTCTTTCAGCGAAAAACGCTTGGGCGGCGAGGCCTCTGCCTTGCCGATGAGAGAAGGAAGCGTCTCCCGGATCAAAAAGAAGAGCAAGACCCCGTAGACAAATTCCACGATGGTACAGGCGAGCAGCAGTTCAAAGCGGTAGTGGACAAAGAAGATGGAACCGAGCACGGGACCGGCGACAACCCCGATGTTCATCGCTGTGTAAAAGGTGGCGAAGACTACGCGGCGCTCGTCTTCCGTTGTCAGATCGGCCACCATGGCAGAGCTGGCGGGCCAATACATCGATCCGGCCATCCCAATACCGATAAAAGCCACGTAAGTCATCCACGGCGAAGACGAAAAGGCAAACAGTGCAAACATGACGGATGATGAAAAAATGGCGATCAGCATGGTCTTTCTACGGCCGATCCGGTCTGCCAGATACCCGCCGGCCAGATTGGCGACGATGCCGAGCAGCGGAGGAACCATCAGCAGCAGTCCGGCTACATCCTTGCCGAAAACATCGCTGAAATATAGGGCCATGAAGGGAAAGTACATCCAGAAAAACGTATGCGTAATCAACTCGCCGAACAGGCGGACCTTCAGGTTGAGGTCCCAAGAACGCCAATACATGAAAATTTCCTCCAATCTCTCAAAGAAGCTCGTTTCGCATCTGCAGGTGCCCCGCCTTTGTGAGGGGCTGATTCTCTCCTGGTTCGGCTTGGATTATGAAAAAAAGCGCAAACGGAGGAGTGTGAAAACCTCTTCCGCTTGCGCTTTTTGCGTCTGGGTCGGGATACTGGGACGGGGTCTTGGGGTACGCGAAAACAAGGTACGTATCCCGTACGCAGAATCGACAAAAGAACGGTCTCGATTCTACACCGAATGTCCCAGATCAGAAAAGACGGAAGCGGGTTCAGGCATCCTGCAGCTTCTTGCATTCAGATAGGGTTTTGTCAGGGGTGAGGACCCCTGGACAAGGTCCCCAATCTAAATCGTAGAAACTACAGAAAGCAACATGAACCAACACTCCCGTCTTTCAAGAATTTTTTGCCAGATTGACTCTTGTTGACTAGAATACTCCACTGTCGGGAAAAAATGCAAGAAAATTTTTTTGTTCTACGGGTGAACCTCGATCATACCTGGATGGTCCTCTACGACGTCCGCGATGATCCGGGCCCACTCTACTCCATTTGCATGCAGGGTTTGCAGCAGCCGCTCGCCGTCAGCAGCAGGCAGGCTGATCAGCAATCCCCCGGAGGTGACGGCGTCGCAGAGGATCAGCCGGTCTGTTTCGTCCAATGCTTCCGGGAAACGGACGCGGTCCGATACCCAGCGGAAATTGGATTTGCTGCCGCCCGGGACGATGCCCTGTTCAGCCAGCTCGCGGGTACCAGGCAAGACGGGCACTTGTGACTGGCGGATGCGGATGCCGACCTTGCTGCCTTCCGCCATTTCCAGCGCATGCCCCATGAGGCCAAAGCCGGTCACATCCGTGCAGGCGTGCACGGGAAAATCGTGCATGCATTCAGCGGCCCGCTTGTTCAGCCTAGCCATGATTTCCATGACCAGCTCTGTCTTCTCCGGAGAAAGAGCTTCGCGCTTGATCGCGGTCGTTTGGATACCCACACCGATCGGCTTGGTCAGGATCAGCACGTCACCCGGCTTGGCCCCGGCGTTGGTCAGCACGCGGGAAGGGTGGATGGTACCGGTAACCGCAAGACCGAATTTTGGCTCCTGATCGTCGATGGAGTGGCCGCCGACGAGCACGGCACCCGCCTCTGCGACCTTTTCAGCGGCGCCGCGCAGGATGTCCGTCAGAATCGAAGGGTCCAGCTTGTGAATGGGAAAGCCGACGATGTTCATGACCGTCAACGGTTTTCCGCCCATGGCAAAAACATCGCTGATCGCATTGGCAGCAGCGATCTGGCCGAACCAGTACGGATCATCCACGATCGGGGTGAAAAAATCGAGCGTCTGTACGATAGCCAAATCGTCAGTCAGTTGGTAGACGCCGGCATCGTCCGAAGTCTCCACGCCGACCAAGAGACGCGGATCGCGCTCTGCAGGCTTGGGCAGATTTTTGAGTACAGACGAAAGGGCGTCAGGGCTGATCTTGCAGCCGCAGCCTCCCTTTTGGGTAAGAGCAGTAAGCTTGATGGTTCCAGACATGTTATGACCTCCTGACCAGCGAGGAATAATGATAAGATAGAAAAAACAAACAAGCTGATACATTCAGGATACCAGAAGCAAGGGTGACATGACATTGCAAGATATAACCGTAGAAGAGATGCTGCATCGGGGATACGCCAATCTGATCGATGTCCGTTCCCCCGGGGAATTTGCCCGCGACACGATCCCGGGAGCGGTCAATATTCCATTGTTTAGTGATAGTGAACGCGCACAGGTCGGAACTGCCTATAAGCGTGAGGGACAAGCAGCGGCTCAGTGGCTCGGCATGCAAATTGTCTCTCCCAAAATGGAGACGCTGATGGAAGCCATCCGGCAAAGGGGAGAGGAGGCGGGGGAACCGCCGGTGATTTTTTGCTGGCGGGGCGGGATGCGCAGCAGGGCGATGGCGACCTTCTCCACGTTTGCCGGTGTCCCGGTCCGCCGACTGATCGGAGGCTATCGTGCGTACCGCAAGCATGTGGTTGGCACCATAGAGCCGTATGAGCTGAATCGGCCGGTCTTCCTTTTGCACGGCATGACAGGAGTCGGGAAAACAGAGCTGCTGCGCCATTTGGAGGCATCCGGCTTGCCTGTCCTCGACCTGGAGCGAATGGCAGGCCATCGCGGATCGGTATTTGGGCACATCGGCAAAGGAAAGCCGGCGAATCAGAAGATGTTTGACGCGCGTTTGTTTGAAACGCTGCGAAGGCTGAAGGATGCGCCGTACTTTGTCATGGAAGCGGAAAGCCGGCGGATCGGCAATGCGCTGCTCCCGCCGTTTTTGCTCCAAGCCAAGGAGCAAGCTGTCCACATTTTGTTGACGGCTCCTCTGGAGGTGCGGGTTCAGCGTCTTTATGATGAATACGTGACTCCCTTTTCCTGGAGACCGGATTTTGCGGAAAAAATAAAAGACGCCTATCTAAAAATCGCCCGCCGCATTCCTACCGCGCAGGCAAAGCTGTTGACGGAGGCTCTGCAAGCTGGTGATTATCGCCAGGCGATCGCGTCGCTGCTGGTCCATTACTACGATCCTAGGTACCAAAACAAGCAAAGGGATTACGTAACAGAAATACACGAATGCGTAGATGCCGCCGATCTGGAAGCAGCAGGAAAAAGCATCCAGGCACTAATTGAAAAATATCTGCCAGTTCGGTAAAGTTATTTTTATCAAACTATGGTGCAGGAGGAGATGGGATGCTGGACCCACGCATAGTCAAGCTGGCGGAAAACCTGCTGAATCACTCTGTTCGTTTGCAGGAGAAGGAATGCTTGTTGATAGAAATTCGAGGAGAAGGGCACCCGCTGGCAAAGGAATTGGTTAAACAGGCGTATGCCAAGGGAGCGTATCCGTTTGTCCAGATCATCGATCCGTCTATCGAGCGGGAGCTGATGATGGGGACGGATGAGGAACGAGCGTCGTACATGCTCAAATGGAATGAGCCCAAATTCAAAGACATCCAGGCCTACATTGTGATCAACGGTCCGACGAATGACAGCGAGTCCGCTGATGTTCCCGTAGATCGCCGCCGCGCCCATCATAAAGTGGTGCAGCCGCTCAATGATTACATCGTTTCCAACGTGCGCTGGACACTGCTCAACTACCCGACCCCGTCCATGGCCCAAAGCGCCAATATGTCGACGGAAGCATTTGAGGACTTTTACTTTGACGTCTGTTCGGTGAATTATCAAAAGATGCACGAAGCTTTCCTGCCGCTCAAAGAGCGGATGGAGAGAACAGACAAGGTGAGATTGACCGGACCGGGGACAGATTTGACGTTTTCCATCAAGGGAATTCCAAGCATCATCTGTGCAGGGGAGTTCAATATCCCGGACGGGGAGATATATACGGCGCCTGTGCGTGATTCGGTCAATGGAACGATTTCCTTTAACGCAGCGACATCGTATATGGGCACCCGCTTTGAAAACGTCAAGCTGACCTTTGAAAACGGGAAAATCATAGAGGCAACCGCCAATAACACCAAGCGGCTGGGTGAAATCCTGGACAGTGACGAGGGAGCGCGTTATATCGGCGAGTTTGCCATCGGGGTAAATCCGTATATCCTCCACCCGATGAACGATATTTTGTTTGACGAAAAGATCGCTGGCAGCTTTCACTTTACTCCCGGCCGCGCCTATGAAAACGCGGACAACGGCAACCGCAGCCAGGTGCATTGGGATATGGTCAACATTCAGCGCCCTGAGTACGGCGGCGGTGAAATCTGGTTTGATGACGTGCTGATTCGCAAAGACGGATTGTTTGTACTTCCTGAACTGCAAGGGTTGAACCCGGAGAATTTGAAAGGGTAAGCGGGCATTCGTGGAAATGAGCTTATGGCCATTTCCCAGATGAATTTCAAAGCCAAATACGGAACCTCCCGGATGCTGCCATCCAAGTGGCTGTTCGGCGAGAAGCTTGGTTAAAACCTCTTGTGAAAGCAAGGGGTTTTCTGTTTTTTGCATATGGGGCATCGATTCTACAGGTTCAAGCAGTGGCCAATGGCTGTCACGACCCGGCAAAGTCTTTTTGTAACTTTACAAACAAAAATGTTTACAAAATAACACCTCTAAAATATACTTAATATACAAATAAGTTTAAAAAAGAGGTGTTTACCATGACCCGCTTGCTTTGGAAACATCGTTTGCATATGTTTTTTGACGGAAACCTCATTGGTCGGGAGTACCACGCAGAAGAAGGATATGTCACGCAATGCCTGGAAATGGGGCAGGCAAAAGCGGCCATCGACTTTGACCGGTGCATAAGCGATGTTGTACTCCGCTTTTGAACAAAGCGGTCAACTGGCGCTTGCTCATCATCTTCCGATACAATAGGAGGAAATGAGAACGAAAGCAGGAGATGGGCTTGAGCAAAAAAGGCTGGCTGGAATACGAGGTGGCAGAAGCGGACGCGGGGCTTACTGTCGAGAGCATCGTTCGGGAAAAACTCCATGTCTCGGGGAGAATGCTGCAACGGCTTACGAGGAGCAAGGGAGTGCTTCTGAACCGGAAGTCCCCTTTTCTAAAAAGGGTGGTAAAAGCAGGGGACAAGGTAGCGGTCAGGGTTCAAGATCAGCCCGGGCAGGATGCTTCACCGCAGCAAGCAGCCCAGCGAAAGCAGGGGAAGAGCGTTGAAGCGGCTTTACCTGTAGAGATTTTGTACGAGGATGAGCATCTGCTGGTCGCAAACAAGCCGGCAGGCATGATGGTCCATCCCGTCAAGCAAGATCAACAAGGCACACTGGTTCATGCCCTTGCCGAGTATTTGCGGGAAAAGGGCGAGCCGGACCGCGTCCATCCGGTACATAGGCTTGACAAGGAGACCTCGGGAGCCATTTTGGTGGGAAAGACCAGCTACGGGCATCAGCTCGCTGATCGATTGCTGCGCGACGGGAGCTTGCATCGGGAATACCTCGCTGTCGTCTGCGGGCGTCTGGAGGAGGCGAACGGTACAATTAGCGCTCCTATCGGGCGAGACCCCCGCCATCCTACCCGCCGCAAGGTAACGGAACGGGGGGAGGAGGCTGTCACCCATTACGAGCTGGAGGCCTCTTCTGCGGATACCAGTCTTGTCCGGGTATGGCTGGAGACCGGGCGAACGCATCAAATCCGCGTTCATTTTCGCCACATCGGGCATCCGCTTGCAGGAGACGGCATGTATGGCGGCAGAAGGGACTTGCTCAGGCGTCAGGCCCTCCATGCCAGCAAGCTTTCCTTTCCGCATCCGATTACCGGGCAGGAGATCGTTTGCGAGGCGCCGCTACCAGATGACATGAACGAATTGATAAAAAGGGAGTACAATCTGGCAAATCGCTAGTTTTTGGAGCTGTTGACCCATACGGTCAGCAGCTTTTTTCATTGATGTTGACAGGAAATGAAAGAGACCCTGCATTTATACGTTTCACGTATGGCTTACAGCTCCGCTAAAAAAGCCCGGGTCCAAAAACCCATTTGGAACGCATGCAAGTATTTACATGCATGCAAAGCTCCGTTATAATGGGTTTGCTAATTATTACCATGTGAAAGCAAGTGCTTGCATGATACGGAGGTAACAAAATGGATAAGCCGGATCACGAAAAAATCCAGAGCGGGAAAGGAGATGAACAGGAAACGAGGGAACGGATTTTGGCTGCTGCCCGCCAGCTCATGTCCCAGAAAGGCTACAAGGGCGCAACCACTCGCAAAATCTCCGAGCTGGCCGGCGTGAATGAAGTGACGATTTTCCGCCATTTCAAAAACAAGGAGCGGATTCTCATCGAGCTTTTGGAGGAGATGACCGAGATTCGCCCTGCGCTGGAAAAAGCGATTCACGCCTGCGGCCACGACGTCAAAGCGATGCTCATTCACTACGGCGAAGCCTATTACAACGCGCTTGTGGAGCGAAAGGAAGTTCTGATCATCTGTCTGATCGAATCGCAGAATCACCCAGAGGTTTTCAACCTGCTCAGCCGCATGCCGCAGATCGCCGATGAGATGCTGAGCGAAAAGCTGCAGGAGATGCATGAGGCCGGACTTCTTCCCAAAGGAGACTTTGCGACCGCAGCCCACATGTTTGTCTCGGCATTCTTCCACTCTTTTTTGGCAAGGCATTGGGTGAAGGTAGACTGCGACAGCTTGATCGATATACCGACAATGACGGAAAGCAGTGCAGACATTCTGCTGCGCGGCATCGGCAGCCGATGAAATGATGCCAGTTTTCAGTTGTATATTGATGAAAGCACGTAGATGAGCGGACATATAGGGGAATGGAGTGGAGGGTCACATGAGAAAACAATGGCTGTCTTTTCTCGCAATCGCCGGGCTATTGGCGACGACGGCTTGCAGCAGTCAGGAGCCTGCTGCGGAAGCTGTGTCCGAAGTAAAGCAAGTAGAGCTTGCCGTGGTGAAACAGGAGCAGGCGGTGAAGGTAACCGAGCTTTCCGGCACATTGCAGCCGCTGGAGGAAGCGCTCGTCTCGTTCGAGGTAGCTGGACGGATCACCGAGCTTGCCAAAAACGAAGGTGACACTGTCAAAAGGGGTGACATCCTGGCTCGTCTGGACGGCAGCGATTATTCGCTTCAGGTCGCTTCCGCCAGTGCCACCGTTCAGCAAACAGGAGCCACGCTGGAAAAGGTAACAAAGGGAGCACGCGAGCAGGAGATCGAGCAGGCGCGCCTGGTTGTGGAAAAGGCGACGATCGCCCATCAACAGGCGGAGGACGACTTCAAACGGATTGAGGCGCTGTACCGGGAAAAGGCCATCTCCCAGAGCGAGTACGAGACTGCGCAAAATCGCGTAAATGTTGCCCTGACGGATTTGCAAAACGCCCAGCAAGCCTTGTCGCTGGTTACGCAGGGCGCTCGCGCCGAGGACAAGACACTGAGCCAGGCGAGCTACCATCAGGCCGTGATCGGCAAAGAGCTGGCTGCCAGTACGCTGGCCAAAACCCAGCTGCGCGCTCCGATCGATGGCACGATTATCGCCAAGCTCGGATCGGCGGGCTCCCTGGTCGGTGTGGGAAGCCCCGTTTACCGGATCGGACAGATCGATACATTGAAGGTCGTGCTGCCGGTTCCAGACCGGGAGATTTTTGCCTGGACGGAAGGTGAGGCCATTACGCTTGAGCTTTACGGGCAAAAGCGGGAGGGCAAGGTGGTGAAAATTCACCCGGCCGCCAACCAAAGCACGGGGACCATCGGTGTCGAGGTACAAGTGAAAAACGAGAAGCACGACTGGTTCGCCGGTCAGGTCGTGAAGGCGACCAAAACGGTGCAAGGAAAAGCAGGGCTGTACGTGCCGGTCGAAGCGGTGATCAGCCGAGGGCAGGGCGAGGCCCACGTCTTTGTCGAAAGCGCCGGAAAAGCGGTGAAAACCCCGGTGACGATCGGCGAGATCAACAGCAACAGACTGGAGATCACCAGCGGGTTGAAGGAAGGGGACCGACTTGTCGTCAAAGGAGTAGACCAGTTGTTTGACGGCGATCCGATCGAGGCGGCAGGAGGACAACCACAGTGATTGAATACATCGTCCGCAAACGAAAAATCACGCTCTTGTTCTTTACAATGGTCGTCCTGATCGGTTCTCTCAGCTTTTTCCAGCTCCCCAAGCAGGAGCAGCCCGACATCATTGTCAATCTTGCCACTGTCACCACGATTTATCCGGGTGCTTCGCCAGAGAAAGTAGAGCAGACGGTCACCAAGAAGCTGGAGGAAAAAATCAACGAGCTTCAAGGCCTGAAATACGTCTCGTCTGTCTCCGGTCTGGGCGTGTCGAGCATTATCGTGGAGACAGACGGAGATGTCGATCCCAAACAAAAGTGGGATGAACTGCGCAAAAAGGTAAAGGATGCCGAGGCTGATTTGCCGGAGGATGCCAAGCAGCCGATCATCAATGACGACTTGAACCGCACCTTCGTCCAGACGCTCGCGATCACGGCTGACACCCGCGAAGAGCTGTACAGCCTCAGGTCCACCCTGAAGTCGTGGAAAGAACAGCTCCGCACGATTCCCAATGTGGCAGACGTGACCATCAAAGGCTTGCCGGACGAGGAGATCCAGATTCAGGTGGATACGCAAAGGCTGAGCCAGTACGGGCTGACCTGGGGCCAGGTGCTGATGGCGGTCAAAAAGGAAAACGAACGGATTCCGCTTGGAGACTTGACGGCCGATAGCCGCACATACCAGCTCAAGCTGGCGGAAAGCCAGGATGTGGAGGCTTTAAACGACGTCATCGTCTCCCGGACACAGCAGGGCTTCCCGATCTATCTGAAGGATGTCGGTAGCGCCATGCTCACCACAGAGCAGATCGAGTCGTATTCCTACTTCAATGGCAAGCCGTCTGTATCGATCAGCATCAACGCCGAGACAGGCAGCGACGTACCGTCCCTGCAAAAGCGCGTCGACGAGATGGTGAAAACGCTGGAGAAGTCGCTTCCCGCATGGGCGCAGAAGCATTCCATTTACTCGCAAAAGGAACGCGTCGATGAGCTGTTCGGGGATCTTTCACGCGAGATGCTGATCGCCGTTTTGGCTGTACTGTTGGTATGTACACTGGGATTGAACCTGATCACTTCTTTTGTGGTAGCGCTGGCGATCCCGATCTCGCTTGCATCGGGGTTGTTGTTCCTGCCTTCCATGGGCATCACGCTGAATATGATTTCGATTGTCTCGCTGATCATCGTGCTGGGGATTCTCGTGGATGATGCCGTGGTCGTCAATGACAACATCGAGCGGAGGCTGTCCACGCTGGGCGAAAAACCGCTCCCGGCAGCAGTCAAAGGCGCAAAAGAGGTGTCCATCTCCATCGTCACGGCAACGCTTGCGACAATCGCTTCCTTCGGTCCGCTGTTGTTCATGAGCGGAAACGTCGGACAGTTTATCCGGCCCGTGCCTGTGATTATTTCCTTGACGATGCTCGCTTCGATGCTCATGTCGCTGACGATTATCCCGATATTCCGGCAGTGGTACGAACATCGCCGCAGAGGCGGAGTCGAAGGGTACCGGAAGCCGCCGGGGCTGCTCGGCAAGCAAATTTTCCAATTGACGAACTGGTACGCGGGCAAGCTGATGCCGCGGATTTTAAAACGGCCCGTGCTCGCGGGC
The DNA here is from genome assembly GCF_036700025.1 of Brevibacillus borstelensis. Taxonomy (NCBI): domain Bacteria; kingdom Bacillati; phylum Bacillota; class Bacilli; order Caryophanales; family Paenibacillaceae; genus Brevibacillus; species Brevibacillus borstelensis. Next base: position 630,251 of record NZ_CP144922.1, read on the forward strand.
ATGGTCGGCGTTTTGATCGGCACCAGCGCCTACGGATTGATCCCGCTGACACCGATCCAGCTTTTCCCCAACGACGAGCGGCCGCAATTTCTCGTCAACGTCCGTCTGCCGGTCGGGACCAGTGTGGAGGAGACGGACCGGGTCGTACGGGGAGTGTCGGACTGGATCCAAAAGCAGCCGGGGATCGAGTCGGTCGCCGCTTACGCGGGCGGCAGCGCCCCCAAAATGTTCAGCGGCGATACCGAAATCGGCGAGGGCATCACGCTTGGGCAACTGGTCGTCCGCTTTGACAAGTCAAAGGTAAAGATTGAGGATATGCTGGAGCCTTGGCGCGAGGAGTTTAAAAAGCTCTATCCGGAAGCGAGCATTTTGCCGAAGCAGCTGGAAGCAGGTCCCCCGGTCGGCAAGCCTGTTGTGATCCGGGTATATGGGGAAGACATTCCTACGCTACGTTCGTTAGCAGGGGATATCAAGGACCGGATCGCCAAGCTGGAAGGCACGTACGACATTCAGGACGATTTCGGAATCGAGCGGTACACCCTGGAGTTTGTGGTGAACCAGGAGCTGATGAAGGAAAAGCTGGTCAATTACAACGATCTGTCGCAGACGCTCCGCCTCGCCAGCGAAGGCATCACCGTCAGCCAGTTCGATACGGGGACGGATTTGCTTGACATCAAGCTGTTTATGCAAAAGGGAGCGGCCGATCCGACCGTCCTATTCCAGCGACTGACCGTAACCAATGCGGCAGGCGAGCAAATTCCGCTGTCCCAGCTAGCAGAGGTCAAGCCCACTTTCAGCACGCAAAAAATCCCGCACCGGAATCTCTCGCGTGCCGTGACGATTACGAGCGACCTGCGAGGCCGTACGGCGACAGAGGTCATGGCTGAAATCAAGCCGCTGCTCGAATCCATTTCATTCCCTGAGGGGTATCGCTGGGAAATCGGCGGCGAGACTTCGGAGCAGACGGATATCTTTATCGACATGGGGAAACTGTCGGTCATCGTCCTTTTCCTCATCCTGATTTTGATTGCAATGCAGTTTTATTCGCTCAGCATTCCCGTGCTGGTTCTCAGTACGGTGTACCTGGCCTTTGCCGGAAGCTTGATCGGGCTGTTCGTCACGCAGACGCCGCTCGGCTTCATGACGATGATGGGGGCGATCTCGCTATCGGGGATCGTGGTGCGAAACGGCATTGTGCTGATCGAGTTTATCGAAGAAGCGCGGCATGCAGGCGCGGAGCTGAAGCAGGCCGTGATCCAGGCCGGAGAGGCGCGTCTGCGTCCGATTTTGCTGACCTCGCTTACGGCTGTGGCGGGCCTGACGCCGCTCGCGCTGTTTGGGGACGTACTGTTCCGTCCGCTGGCGGTCACCATCATCTTCGGATTGATCTTTTCCACGCTGCTGACGCTGATCGTCGTTCCGTCTTTCTACACAGTGCTCGCGGAACGGAAGGCCAGGCGGAAAGCCAGACTGGCAGCCAAGCGGCCTGATCTGTACGGGCCGGAGGCGGAGCTGGAAGGGTAACGAAGTTTCGATACGTAAAAGCATCGAATACAAACAGGCACCGAATACACTAGTACCGAAAACAAACAAGTACCGAATACAGCAAAGATGCTTTTATCACTTTGCGGCGGGCTTCTGCTCCTAAGGGACAGAAGTCCGTTTCTCTTTCAAACGCGAGCCTCCCCGAATGAAGGCACACAAGTACATAGCTCGCTGGATGTCGAAGGGAAAATAGCAATGGCAAAGCCTGTTATTTTCATCCCAAGGCATATGATATAATCCCGATAGAGGATGTTCAAAAAGTCCGGGAAAAGCAAGCTGCGAAGTTATGATGTGGTCCGACTACTGTCATGTAATGCCGCGACGTATGTGGGAGAGGCGCACGTCCGAAAAAGCTGTTGTCCACCCATCCGCGTATACATAGCATCTGCATATACAGCTTCACCTGCGCTCCGCACATACAGGCTCAGCATACACAGCCGCACCTGTGCTCCGCTGCTGGGGTCTGCCGTGCCTTGAACTGAAACGGCCTGGTTTTCCCGGACTTTTTGAACGCGGCCCACTTAACTAGGAATTTTTTCGAGCCGGAAGGGAGAGTGACCAGATTGAAACAGCCCCAGCTTTTAGACGAAGAAAAAGTGTTTAAAGACCCGGTGCACAGCTATGTACATGTACGGGACAAGCTGATCTGGGATTTGATCAATTCGGCGGAATTCCAGCGTCTGCGTCGCATCCGGCAGCTTGGTACGAGCTTTTTTACCTTTCATGGCGGTGAGCACAGCCGCTTCAATCATTCGCTTGGCGTCTATGAGATCATGCGCCGCATCCTGGAGACGTTCGAGGGGAGAATTCATCTTTCCTATGAAGAAAAGCTGCTTTGTCTCTGTGCTGCTCTGCTTCACGACGTGGGGCACGGGCCGTTTTCCCATTCGTTTGAAAAAGTATTCCGCTATCATCATGAGGATTGGACAAGGGCGATCCTGCAGGGTGATACCCAGATCAACCGGATACTGAAGCGCATGGGTGAAGATTTTCCGAAACGGGTGGCTGAGGTTATCGCCAAGACTTACGACAACAAGCTGATCGTCAGTCTGATTTCCAGCCAGATCGACGCTGACCGGATGGATTATTTGCTGCGCGACGCGTATTACACGGGCGTGAATTACGGCAATTTCGAGATCGAGCGGATTCTTCGCGTCATGCGTCCGGGCGAAGACGGAATTGTCTTTAAGTACAGCGGCATGCACGCCGTCGAAGACTACATCATGTCCCGCTATCAGATGTACTGGCAGGTTTATTTTCATCCGGTGACGCGCAGTGCGGAAGTGGTTCTGCGCAAAATTTTTCAGCGTGCGAAAGAGCTGTTTCTGCAAGGCTTTCCCTTCCGTCAGGAGCCGACTCTCCTGCTGAAGTTTCTAAATGAACAAGTAGAGCTTGCCGATTATTTGTCCCTCGATGAGTCGGTCATTCTCTTTTACATGCAGCTCTGGCGCAATGAAAATGATGCCGTTCTGAAAGATTTATGCGCCCGTTTTCTCGACAGGAATCTCTTTAAATACGTCGAATATAACCCAAGAGATTTCCGCTTGCTGGCAGACTTGAAAGAGCTGTTCCAGTCTGCGGATATTGATCCGGCCTATTATTTGGAAGTGGACACGACCTCCGATCTTCCGTATGATTTTTACCGTGCTGGCGAAGATGAAGAGCGGATTCCGATCATGCTGGTAATGCCTTCAGGCGAGCTGACCGAGCTGTCGGAGAAGTCGGAGATCGTGCAGGCGATCAGCGGCAAACGCCGGTTTGACTACAAGCTGTATTTTCCTATGGACAAGGTTATGGCATTGCCGGAGGAGCTCTCCGGAAAGATACGAGATCGTCTGGGAGTGATGGAGGATGCTTAGGCGTCACGCCAAAATCATACGTTTAATCGAGACCGTGGGCGAAGTGAGCGGTCGCAAAAAGCTGCAAAAGATGGTGTACATAGCGAAACATCTGGATATGGACTTCGATGAGCGGTTCGAGTTTCATATGTACGGTCCTTACTCGGAGGAGCTGACCTTGCGCGTGGACGAGCTGTGCAACATGGGACTTCTGGACGAGCAGGTGGAGACCAAAGGGGCCATTCACATGTACCGGTATACGCTGAATGACACCGGGCGTGATTTTTTGCGTTTTCACGAAGTCGATTTCGGACTGGGCGAGCAAGCAATCCGGCGGATGAACGAGGAGAACTCCCGTTTTCTTGAGCTGGTCTCGACCATCCTTTACTTCAATCATCTTCCCTATGAAGAAATGAAAGCGAAGATTTTTACCTTTAAGAGCAAACAGCGCTATACCGAAGAGGAGATTCAAAAGGGGTTGGCTTTTATCGAAGAGCTCCGCGAGCTGACGAAAGCTGGTCATACCCCGTTGATATAGTTTTTTTGTGTTGGAAAAAATGCAATCATCTTTCTTGTTTCCATGATGAATACGTTTTGCGCAGCGGGGTTTTTAGCGCCTGCTGCGGTACCTTTCGCCAACCAGCCGGTCAGATGACCGGCTTTTTTTTGTCCCAGGAGAAAACGGCATAATGGACTCACCGTTCTTTGACAAACGCATATCGCCATTACAGTGTTAGCAACACACACTATAAAGCTTGTTCGGGAGGGAACCCTCATGAAGACAGGATACAAGCAGCGAGGAAAGAACTGGCGCTGGATTTGGGGGATAACCTTTGTGCTCGGGTGCATGTTCGCCGCAGCTCTCATGTCTGTCACGATGGGAGCGGAGCAAGGGAGGGTCGTGTACGTGTACAGCGACAGTTGCGGATATTGCACCACATTCGCCCCTAAATTCGATGAAGCTGTGCAGGATATTTCTTCTGGCTGGCGGGTAGAAAGGCTCGACATCCATAATCCAAAAGAGCTGGATGAGGCGGAAAAGCTGGGTGCGGAGGTTACGCCTACGGTGTTTATTGTGAAGGATGGGAAGGTAGTGGATAAGCTGGAGGGGGATGTTTCCGGGGAAGTGCTTGACCGGTTTATTCAGAAGCAGATGGACGCATATTCTTCTTGATTGCTTATACAGGTAACTTATACCATAATTGGAAGGTAGAAAGGTGTGGGAAGATGGCGAAAAAGGAGGATGTGTCTTGAAGCGATTCTATAAACTTTTTTCAAGCGTAATTGTTTTGGTCCTGACAATTGGTGCAGGATTATCCGCTCTTGTGCCGGTAACCAATGCAGCCCAAGTACCGGCCAAGCTAAGTGATTATCAGAATCATCCACATCGCGATGCGATTGATTATGTTGTGAAAAATAAATTGATGTGGCTTTTTCCGGATGGGAGTTTTCAGCCTGACAAACCAATTACTCAGGCGGATTTGGTTGCAGGTCTGGTAAATGTTAAAGGGTTGACTTCGGGTGAGCCTGTACAAGAATTACCTGAAAATCATTGGGCGAAAGTTTACTATGAACGTGCAAAGCGTGATGGAATTCTTGATGGTGTTGAGATCAATCCAAATAAAGTTATGAATCGAGAGGAAGCTAGCAGATTGATGGTTAATGCCTGGAAGAGTTTGTTTCGATTACATAGGCATGATTATCAATACTACATAATACCTGCTGTAGATTCTGGTTGGGTTCAAGCGAAGAATGGAGCATTTCTGAATGGTGTTTCCACATCTCGTTATGACTCACTTGAGACTCTAACTCGTGGGGAGCAGGCATTGACACTTCGCTTTTTACACAAGGAATTTCTAGGTATTCAGGAAGCGGAATTAATTGCTACACAATTCCATAAATCATTGAGAAGTTCAGATGGAACCTTTAGGGGAACTTTACCATCTTTTAAGGGCTTTGATACCCGTCTTGCAGTGCAATTTAAGAACAGAGATGTGAAGACAATAGATTCTGGAAATTTCTCACTCAATGCAAGTCAAATAGACTTTGCAGAATTTACGGTCAAGTTTAAAGGAGAGTCTAAATCATTAGTTCGATACAGGTATCAAAATCTCCCTACACTTAATCGTGTAAGTACAAGGTGAAGAGATGAACAGAAAGTTCTTTAATAGGGTAGTAATAGCGCTTACTGTTTTTGTATATACACTAGTTACTTTTATTGTTATTCCTTCAATTGAGGCTACCACGTCTACGCCAAATACTTACGGTAGAACTGCCGGATGGATCGACGAGCATTATAGCATCAAAGATAGTATTGAAAGCGAGATTAATGGTTTTGGACTTAGCGACATGATGTCCCTCACTATAGCCGACGTACGATATTCTGGAGCTACAAATGGAACGGGTAAGGTAGCCAACTATTCAAAAGCATCGACGAAAGTAGATAACGGATATCCAATTGTCGATTTAGACGAAGCGCGAGACTGGGCGAGACTCTTTAACGGCAATCCCTCCTTCATGACTAGCAACAATGGACTTTATGGTGGAAGTATTACTGAAGGGGGAGGACGAGAGTATACTGGATACCTCCTTTCTAAAGTAGCAGAAATGTCCGGTGGAAGGGGAAATCCTTATAGTTACCGTGCAGCCCAGAGCCATGAGAAAGGAGTCTACGTCGGGGTAACCAGCTTCACCACAACCCAGCGCCCCGATGGAAGTATCAAAACCGACAAGACAAAATATGAAGTCGGACAAACTGTTACGATAACTGCCCAAGGAAAAGACTACAGTATCTACAATCGCGGATTAAAAGTCTTAAACTATTACATCTACAATCTGGATACAGGGCAGACCGAAAAGGCATTCTCTGAGGCGATTACAGAGTATCCGATTAGTGGGGAAGGAAACGGCAGCGGCCAATCTGTAAACTTTCCACAGAAAACATGGGTACCCACTAAAGCTGGAAACTATGAAGCACGAATTCTATTCACAGATACCCATGCAAGAAATACAAAAAATGCTCCCGCGGTAGACGGACAAGGTGTTGCTTATGCAGCACCTTTTGTTGTTGGCGAGGTACCACCGCCTCCCGGTGAGGACAATGGCGGGGGCAAAGACCCAGATCCACCACCAACCGGTTGCAAAAAAACGACCATGGAAATACGAATCGAAGGAGAGAAAAACGATACGGAACGGCAGGGTGTACCGAGCGGAGGAGATACGGAACGCATTGAAAGAGATGCAAGGGTCGTCTTCACCGCATCAAAGCCCGGCACCTTTTCCTACAACGGCACCCCGATGCAAATAGGCTCCGGGAACAACAGGAAGGTGGGGATCATGTACGTTCCCTCATCAGGCTCCTTTACAGTGAAATACGTAAGCGACGACGGTACGCTATGCTGGGACAAGCAGTTTTATGCTGTTTCTCCAAACGACAAGTACGACAGCTGTCCCATCGTCAAAGTGAATGGAGACGCCATTCCAAGGGGTGGAGTCATTGAAGTTATGCCCGGAGAAAGTCTGAAATTTGTAGCTTCATACAAAGATAGCGGCGGTGAAACGCAACCGTTTCATACTACGTGGAATGTTACGATGCCTGATGGCCGAGAAAGGGTAATCCCGTTGGATGAGGGAGACAATGGCCGCGTGCGTCCGTATGTCTCCGATCATGTTTCCTTGCCTTACCGAGGTCCGGATAGAAGCTATGACATTCCCCTGGAACGCGGGAAAACGTACAAGCTGTCCTTGGAACTAAAGCGAACAGACTTTGAAAAGCGCCCAGAATGTGAGTGGACGATTACAATCAAAGTAAAGGATACAAGTTGTACGATCGACGAACAAAAACGCATAGGATTTAAAGCTTATGGTGAGCCTCCGAGCTATTATCCACCGGCAGGAGAGAATCTCTACAATGGTTTGAAGTATCTCTATTTCTCCAATCTGACCGCTACAGGGGACGGGTACGATACCCATACGGATATTTCTGCCGATGTCGCTGGTTCTTGGTTTATAAAAGAGGGGGACAGGAACAAACCGCTGTCTGGCAAGCTTGCAGCAAATGAAAGGTTCCGGTTGATCTTACCGAAAACGATTGACGCCGGGGATGATGTAACACTAGTCTTCATAAGTGACAGAGATTGTGTCGTAGAAATGACCTTCCCGATTCTGTCTGATAGAAGATGCTACATTCTTACAGCAAAGATAGCGGGCGGCAAATACGGCGATGATGACGTTGTTTGGAGCAAGCCGGTTAAACGCGGCGAGACGCTGGAAATGAGTCCGGAGCAATGGACCGATCCCTGGCATTCCTTTACACTCTTTGCTGATGAAAAGATAGACTTTGTTACCTATTATTTCGATCCAGACAAACGTTCCTGGGAGCGAAAACGCGATGGGAAATGGCTTTCCGATTCAACGAATGCAAGATACCAGCAAAAAATCATCTTTCCGATGGACCCGGCCACAGATGGTTATTTTCCTCTTTCCGGATTGTACAAGGTTGAATTTTATGCAGAGGATCGCACAGCAGCGGATTGTGATGGCTTTTTCTTTGTACAGATCGGGGAAGGGCCGCCAAAACCCGAGGGAGAAAACCTGCTCATCGTAAAAAGCAGCTTCAAGATAACCCCTGCTGATCCGCAAGCAGCCGGATCAGATGCGACGATAACCTTTGATGTGAAGAATGACGGCAAGCAGGAACACGATACCAAGCTGGCCGTCCGCTGGGAAAGCTCAGACAAAGCAACAATGCTGGACGTGGCCAAGTTTAAACCCGGAGAGGTGCGGAAGATTACCGTTCCAACCAAATATCCGCAAAAATCGGAGGATTTTATCGCCCATATCAACCCGGATAAAGACAAACCTGATAACGAGACCATTTGGCCGGATAACCGCGCAGTTTGGCCCGTAAAGGTAACAGGTGATGAAGGCGGGGGCAACGGGCCGAAAGAACCGGAGATACCGAATCCGCCGGTTGGAGGAGGAGACTTCGATGGCGGTGAAATTGGACTCGACATCTATGACAGTGATGGCCGCCAACTGCAGAGACTGCAGGTCAATGTGGATGGGGTCTGGGAGAGAGAGCCGGCGAAGATTCGCGTCGTCATTGACCAAACCAGGATTAATCAAGGCTTTGATCAAGTAAAACGGGAAATCAATCAGAATATCGAGACATACAAGTCGCAGCTGCTGCAATCAGCCAGCGGGGAAGGAATCAAGAATGCAAGTGTAACAGTCAGCCCTGGGTACATTGCTGATGCAAAGAGCCTGGCGGTGTATAGCCCGGCGCAGCTCGATCTGAAAGTATCGGGTCCAGGGACGCCTCAGGAATGGAAGGTGAGCAGCTCCTCAATGGGCGGCGATTACTTGTACACCGGTACGACTGTGCCGACAGAAACGACTTGGAGACAGGTTCTGAACCCGATGAAATACAAAGCCGAAATCAACGGATTTGTCATCACGATGGACTACAATGTGCAATTTGCCCTCTCGTACGACCGTTGTGCCAAAAGCGCAGGGGAGGACGGAGAAGAAGGAGAGGAGACCTGCCAGTCCAATACCGTGCATCAAAGCATGTCGGGGCGCTACACCATAACGGTAAAAGGCAGTGAGCGTCAATTTGGGGTATTTGAGCCAAATGCCAAAGGGGTACTCCGCCATACAAGCGAGTGGCAGGAGTACACCGCGCGGGACCGCTATCCGGCGAATAAGCCGGATGACTTTTACGCTGGCGAACGAATTTTGACCCATGTCGTGCTGGAACCTCGCCATCGCCACCCAGTCAGCGCACTCTATCCCGACATTGCAGCGGCGCAATCCTGGATCTCCGAAACGGGGCTCCGGAACACGACGCTCCAATCGACCCTTTCGCTGAAAAAGACAACACCGATTTGGTGGCAGGGGCCGTCTTATGCCGTTCCCAAATTGGGAGTGCGGGAAATGGGGGTCGATACTCCCTTGATGGGAGACAAGCAAAAAGGGTTTAAAAAGGATTCCACTTACGCTGTTCATTTCTCAGTGCAGTTCCGCTTTGGTGTCGTAAAGGGATTCGCGTTTCCGAACAAACAGAATGGCCAAGGTCATGAACTGACCGATTATCGTGTGCCATTTGCCGTGACAGCAAATGCTTGGGAGCGTCAGGGAATCCGCAATCACACAACTCGATAGGCAAATATATTTGCACCCCCTATCTGTCTTTTCCTACGGTGGAAGAAGAACAAGCTAGGGGGGGTTTATGTGAATAAGCGAATCAGGATCGCGAGCATATTGGTCATGGTGGTCTTTTTGCTTTCCAGTATTGTTCCAGCCGGTATAGCCAAAGAAAGGATGGGTCAACCCGTTGGCTGGAATGAAGACACTGGGACTGTCGCAGAAGCCGAGGCGGACCATCCGCCGCAGGAGACAGCAGGGGATGGCGTTGAATCGGACCCGGATCAGGATGGCTCTGAGGTGCCCCAAATACCTGATGTACCGGGAGATACGGATGTAAGCAATGAGACAGATGTAAGAGACGAGACAGATGTAAGAGACGAGACAGATGTAGATGAGACCGCTGATATGCCTGAAGCGCCGCCGAACCTAGACGGGGAAAATGCGGACGGAGAGGAGCTGCTGGAACAGGCAGAGTTGGAGGAGGCGGATGAAGATTTCCAACGCCGATTTGCAGGAAAGAAAAAACCGAGTGAATCCGCGTTGCGCAGGGTGCCAGCTACCTTTGAGGTGGAACGGAACGATACGTTTGCCAAAGCGGACTGGATGTTTGCGGGGAAAAATGCCCACGGGAGAATTTCGACTGGCGACGATATTGATACGTGGAAGATCAAGCCTGCCAAAGACGGGACGCTAACATTTTCATTGACTCAGGTGCCATCCAATGCGAACTATCACTTGTTTGTATTCGATGATGAGAAAAGGGAAATTGGGAGATCCACCAAACCAGGGCAGGCCGATCAAAAGGTCGAGGAGATTGCAGTTGAGAAAAACCGATTGTACTATGTTCAAATAATGGGGAATAATGGAACGTTTGACCGTTCGAGCTATTACTTGTTGCGGGGCGATTTTTACACTGGCGAGGAAGGCAAGCCGGACGAGTATGAGCCGAATAACACGATAAAAGACGCACATCCCCTTGATTATGGCGAAATCATTGCAAATCTCCATGACCGAAGTGATGTTGACTATTACAAGCTTACTTTAGACCTGGCTTCAACAATTGAAGCGAAGCTTTGGGATATTCCCGAGGGCATGGATTTGGACCTGTACCTGTTCGACAGCAACAACAAGCAGATCGCGTTTTCGGACAGGCCGAAGAATAAGGACGAGGAGATTTTGTTTAACGCAGACCCCGGCACATACTACCTGAAAGTTGCTGCCAGCCGCACCTCCGGCTTCAAGAATCACTCCTACCATTTGAAGGTGACCAGCAATACGATCCCCGTCATTTTGATTCCGGGGATTGGCGGATCAAGGCTGGAAGCAAAGGAAAAAAGGCTGACCTTAGAAGCATGGCTTTCACTGGATAACATCGTTTTTGGAATTCGCGATCCACGCCATCGCATGTATCTTCCCTTGAAGCCAGTGGCGAAAAACAGTGTCGAGGTAGAGTCCCTCAACAAAGGATTTACCGTTTACCCGGAGAAAGAAGACGGGGGATTTCGTGCGATTGAATATTTGTCTTACTTTCCAGTTGATAAAGTGAAGGAAGAGACGGAGCAGTACGCCAGCATGGTTAAACGTCTGGAATCAGAAGGATACAGAAAAAACATTACCATGTTTGCGATGCCCTATGATTGGCGTTACAGCAACAAGGACAATGCCAAATATCTGAAGGAAAAAATCGATGAGGCCCTAAAGGCGTCAGGCGCAAGCCAGGTTCAATTGGTTGCCCATAGCATGGGTGGTCTGTTGGCAAGAGAAACCTTGCTATCAAACGCTTCCTATCAGCCGAAGGTAAAACGAATCATTTATATGGGCACCCCCTTTTTAGGCTCACCTCGAGCTTATCAGGCCATCCAATTCGGGTATAACTTCGGAGTGCCTTTTTTACACGAAGAAACAGGGAGGGTGATTGCAGAATATGCCCCCGCTGTCTACGAGCTGCTGCCATCACCGACTTACTTTGACAAGGCGATCGTTTTAAAAAGAGACCCGATTTACAGCTTTACCTATGAAGACATGGTGACTGACAGCCGTGTCAAGATTGCTTATACCCCATTGGTTCGTCAGGCCGAGGCACTACACAATAAATGGGACAAGAGGACATTGAGGGTCCAGCAATACTCCATTATTGGAACCGGACAAAAAACTTTGCTTGGCTACGAATACAATACAAGCAGAAATATTCTAAAGCCCTTTTATGATAGTGGAGAAGGAGATGGAACAGTGCCCTATATAAGCGCCGAATACGGTCAAAGCGATATTGCTAAAAAGTTTTACGCAGTGGCAGCCCATGCAGCTTTGCCCAAGGACCCGCTGGTAATTGAACAAGTTGTCCAATTGTTGAAAGGCGTAGAAAAAATACAGGCAGGCCTTAGAAAGAAACCGCAGAAGCCGGATTATCTGTACTATATTATCTCGCGGGAGGATGGCGAGTTTCCTGAGATTACATTTACAAAGTCGGGACAAACAATGACGATCTTAGCAGATAAAAAGGAACACTGGGAGAATCTTCAGGTAGAGTATCACGGAAATATCGTTGTCATCCATGTGTTGGATTTGGAACCGTTGGTGTTCGAAGACCGTTTGCAATTGCGCAATGGCATGGAAGTCTCTCCCTTTTTAATAGACACATACTCATCAAAGGGGAATGAAAATTCTGACGATGAAGAAGTGAATGAGGAAGCGGAATACGAAGAAGATGATAAAAATGAGGAAGACGCTTTAAAGCGTGAAACATAAAAGTAATCGTTAAAAATGGAGGAGAGGGCAAATTTGGATTACTTTTTTATCCTTGTCTTAGGTCCGATCATTTATGGCTGGTCAACCGGAATTCCGTTATTAGTATTAACCATATGCGGTTTTTCGACGATCATTTTCAAAACAAGAGCGTTAATCAATATTTTCGTAGCTTTGCCTCTTTCATTCTTGTTCTACGAGCTTGCCCGTCCAAAGGAAGGGTGGATTGTTTTGGATTGGGAATTTAGTCTTGTTCTGGCCATCAACACCGCGTGGAATGTACAACTGCTTATTTGGCTAATCCAGAAAGCAGTCAAAGCCTTCCAAAACCAAAAAGAAACAGGCGGGTAAAAGGAATTATCCAGGAAGGGATCAATTGATCCTGTTAAAAAGTAGCATGGCCGCCTACTGTAAAACGGCGGCCCACTGTTTTCGTACTGAATTGATTTCGTGTACTGATTTGCTTTCGTACTGTTCCACTTTCGTACTGTTCCACTTTCGTACTGTTCCACTTTCGTACGAATCTGCTTTCGTACTCTTCCGCTTTCTGACTGTTTCATTTTGAGACTTTTCCAAAGCTGAATCTACAATCTCCCGGGGTCTCTTTTTACAGAGAAACTGGATTGACTCTTCGGCAATCGGCCAAAGCTGGCCTGGTAATTGGAGGGGATATCCGTTTCCAGTCCGTCGCCCATTCCCGCCAATTCTTCCGGAGCATTCGAGAGCCCGGCTCCAGGTGGGGATTCAGCGCGTTTTTCCGCAACGATTTGGTCTACCGCTCTGGCTGCGGCAGGATAAGGCTCCTGCAGCTGGCGTTGTCTATTCAATTCGATATCGCGTTCTCTTGGATGATCATGGGATTGCGTATTGTTCATTTCGGTCATCGCGTAATTCTCCTTCAATGCAGTTGCATAAGCATAATGTGCCCCTCCTGAGCCCGATGTATGAACGCAAATGATCTTTGGCAATGTGCTGCCCGTCAAAGCAGGGCAAGCGGACAAATTGCGTGCAGCGTGGTTTCGGGGTAGAATATCCTCAAGAGTCTGTGAGCAAAGAGGTGTTACGCATGGATATTTTTGATAGCAAAAAGGGCGGATTTACGATCGTCAGCGGCAAAACTGACGTGCATGGCGGTTATGGTCAGGGCGTCCTTGACTTGTCTGCCGTATCGTCTGTGATTATCGACGGGGACGAAGCCTATATTGATATGGGAGCGCTTCATGCCAAAAGCTCCGTTGAAAAAGGCATCAAATGGACGACGAACAAGGAAGAGGTTCCGAACGGAAAGCCTTACTGGGTCGTATGGGTAACGGTAGACCGCAATGAAGCAGGTCCGTATTATGCAGGCGTAACGGCATGCTATATGGAAATTGATCGGGAAGCGCGCCGTGGCTACAAGATTTTGGCGGACCACGTCAATCGGATGGACTACTCCATGAAGCGGCGGATCATGGTCTCTGAATTGAACGAAAAAGAAAAAGCAGCATTGAAAAAGATGCTGATCGAGCACAATGAAGAAATGTGGAACAATTCTTCCGCAGAGTTAAAGGAAGGATTGGCCTGAGTTGGAAATCTTGAACGGTATGTGAACAAATGAGGAAATCAATTGTTAGTAATATTGAAGTCAGGTAAACTTAATTCCATAGCTGTATACATTTACACTAGGTTAGCAAACAGGGAGAGAGCCGTCACTCTTTCCCTGTTTGTCTTTTTTTGAAGGCGCTCACACAATATTTTCAGGGCATCCGCCCGAGGGATACGAAACAAACTAACTGTGCACGGCCAAATTGTCGAAGCAAGGGGGCGTTTCGGTTGACCGATCATACCCGAACACAAGGTGAACACGATCACTTTGTACGACATGGCGGCGTCCATTTTCGCTCGCATGTTTCTCCGCAGCAGATCAATACCTTTATCGGTCGATTGCCAGCCGGTAAACGGGAGAGTCTGTTTGAGGTGCTGGATCAATTAGAAAAAGCCGGAATGATCACCATTTACAACGACCACCTGTTTACGGACGGAAATGGCGTGGTCGGTGGCGGCGAACAGACGGCCGGAGAGGGCGAAGCTGCCCGGCCAACGTTACAGTAGCAAAAAGGGCCAAACCCTTGCAGATGTTCTGCATGAGGTGTGGCCCTTTTTTTTGAAAAACCGGCAGCTTCCCCTATCACTGTGACGGGCTCCACCAACTGCCCATTCGCTGCCAGAAGGAAGGCGAATCGGGAGGCGAGAGCGGAGTCGGGGATTCGTTTGGCGGAAGGTGATCTGTACAGAACTCCTGCGGCTCCGTCCCTTTGGCAAAGTAATAAAGCTGTGGGTCGGGACAGTGTTCCGTGGCCAGTTTCCCCGATTTGGAATCAATATAGACCGAAACGACCCCAGCGGGCATTTCAAACAAGGCAGGCGGTTGATCCTGCAGTGCTTTTTCCATGAATTCGGCCCAGATCTTTTTGGAAAGATAGCCTTCCTTTACGTCATCTACCTTGCGATTTTGGTCATAGCCTACCCAGACCGTGCTGACGAGCTGAGGGGTAAAGCCGCTCAACCACGCGTCATAATCGGTCGAGCCGGTCTTGCCCGCCACCGGGCGGTTGAGTATGTTGGCGACGCGGTAACCGGTGCCGCCCCGTTCAAACACGCTTTGCATCATGTTGGTGAGCAGCGCGGATGCGACAGGATCAGCGACCCGGGTTCTTTCCGTTTTTTCTTCCACGAGAATGTTCCCTTGGCTGTCCTCAATGCGCGTGATCGCGATCGGCTTTACATACTCGCCCTTGTTGGCAAACGCAGCGTATGCTGCATTCAGCTCAAAAGGCGAAACCAGTGACGTGCCCAGTGCCAGGGAAGGAACCGCTTGAAGCGGACTGGATATTCCGAGGCTTTTCGCTTGCTCGACCACCTTTTGCGGCGTCAAATGGTCGATCGTCTTGACAGCGTAAATATTGTCAGAGGTTTTGATCGCTTCCCTCATGCTGATAAAGTCGTGAGCGTAGCGCTCTCCGAAGTTGCGCGGGATATACTGCTTGACCTTGTCGTACGTAAAGACGGTCGGCTCGCTTTTCATCATCGTCAGCGGCGTATACCCGTTTTGCAGGGCAGCCAGATACAGAATCGGTTTGAAGGAAGAGCCTGGCTGACGTTTTCCAAGAACCCGGTTGTACTGGCTTTTTTGATAATCTCTCCCGCCGACCATCGCTTTGACGTGTCCGGTTTTGGGGTCCATGGCTACCAGGGCGACCTGCAAGTCCGGGTTGTTCTTGGGCAAGGTGGCGGCGATGATTTCCTCGGCTTTCTTTTGCATCGCCGGATCAAGTGTCGTGTAAATCTTCAAGCCTCCGTGAATAAAGGTTTCCTCATCAATCCCGTATCTGTTTTTGACCAGACTTGCCAGGTAGTCAAGAAAATAGGGGGCTTGTTCAACCGCTTTTTCCTGAGCCCGGTCCTTCAGCTTGATCGGTTCGGCAAAGGCTTTCTCTGCCTGCTCCGCCGTAATGTATCCAGAGCGCTGCATCGCTTGCAGAATCAACTTTTGGCGGGATTTGGCCTTTTCAAAATCTACATAAGGGGAGTAGTAGGATGGACCTTTCGGAATTCCGGCCAGCATGGAGCTTTCGGCCAATGTCAGGTCCTTGGCGTTTTTGCCAAAATACGTCTGGGCTGCCGCCTGGGCGCCGTAAGCCGAATGGCCGTAGTATATCTGGTTCATGTACATTTCCAGAATCTCGTCCTTGCTGTAATTGAGCTCAAGCTGGATGGCGAGGAGCGCTTCCTTGATTTTTCGCTCCCAGGTCTTGTCCAGCGTCAGGTACAGATTTCGCGCCAGCTGCTGGGTAATGGTGCTGGCTCCCTGCACCTTTTCCATATGGATGACATCCACATAGGCAGCGCGCGCCAAACGTTTCCAGTCGATTCCGTAATGATCGTGAAAAGAACGGTCCTCGATGGCTACTGTCGCTTGGACGAGCGAGGGCGCCATCTCCTTGAGCGGTACGACGATCCGGTTCTGCCCGCGATGCAGCGTATCGAGGACTTCGCCGTTTTCCGCATAAATCGTGGTGGTCTGATTGATGAACACCTCGGGCAGTGGCTGCGAGCGGAGGTACAGAATGAGCATCAGGGCAGCAAACGAACAGCACAATAGGCTGAGTATGAGAAATTTTACGAATTTCTTTGCCAAGCGAAGGTATCGGATCAGCGGAGCTTCCCGCATCACTTCCATGACATCTCGTCCTTTCCTCCCAAAATATTTTGCTCTTCAGGGCATACTAAACAAACGAATCGTTTTTCCTATCTAGTATGGGAAAAAACGGACCTGGATAAACTTGGCTTCCTGCCGGGGATGATTGTTTTTGAAAAAAATCTTGCATTTTGGGGGCCAGCTACTATAATTTTCTTGGCAGATACGAATTATGAAACATTCGCTTCTGTCGTAGACCATTACGGCAAGAACGGCCTCTGGCCCGGATTTGGTCGCTTTTTTCAACCAATGCGGTTATTAAAAGGAGGGTACATAATCATGAACATGGAACTGTGGTACACCGAAAAACAAACGGAAAATCACGGTATTACAACAAAAATTACCGAGACCTTATACAGCGAAAAAACGGATTTTCAACAGCTGGACATTATTAACACCAAGCAATTCGGACGTATGCTGGTGCTCGACGGCATGGTCATGACTACTGACGTGGATGAGTTCGTCTATCATGAGATGATCTCTCACGTGGCCCTCAATACTCACCCGAACCCGAAGAAGGTTCTGGTCGTAGGCGGAGGAGACGGCGGAGCTATCCGTGAAATCGTCAAGCATCCTTCCGTGGAAAAAGCCGTGTTGGCTGAAATCGACGGCGGTGTTATTGAATCAAGCAAAAAGTACTTCCCGCAGATCGCAAGCGAACTGAGCGGAAATCCGCGCGTCGACGTGCAAGTGATTGACGGCATCAAGCACATCCACGACCACAAGGGTGAATATGACGTCATCATGGTCGACTCGACCGAACCGGTTGGCCCTGCAGTAGGCTTGTTTGAAAAAGGCTTTTATCAAGGCATTTACGACGCGTTGAAACCGGACGGCATCATGGTGGCTCAGACAGAATCCCCATGGTTCAACCGTGACCTGATCAAGCGCGTATTTAAAGATATCAGCTCCATTTTCCCTGTGACCCGTCTGTATACGTGCAGCATCCCGACCTATCCATCCGGTCTGTGGAGCTTTACGATCGGCTCCAAACAGCATGATCCGCTGGAAGTGGACGCAAGCAAGATCAAGGATCTGGGCACCAAATACTACAATGCGGAGATTCACCACGCTGTTTTCAAGCTGCCTAACTTCGTGGCTGAGCTGACTCGCGGCTAAGGACGGAGGGCTGAATTCATGCGTTTTGACGAAGCATACTCGGGCAACGTGTTTATCCGCAGCCACGCCAACTACGAGGAAAGCCAGGCAGTCATCTACGGCATGCCGATGGACTGGACAGTGAGCTTCCGTCCGGGCTCCCGTTTTGGCCCAGGCCGCATTCGCGAGGTCTCCATCGGCCTTGAAGAGTACAGCCCGTACCTGGACAGGCTGCTGGAAGACGTAAAATACTTTGATGCGGGCGATATTCCGCTGCCATTCGGCAATGTCGAGGGAAGCCTCAACGCGATTCGCGAGTTTGTCCGCAAAGTGCTGGCAGACGGCAAAATGCCGATCGGGCTCGGCGGCGAGCATCTGGTCTCCTGGCCAGTGTTTCAAGCCGTTTACGAAAAGTACAAGTCCGATCTGGTCATTTTCCACTTCGATGCCCATACCGACCTGCGTGATCACTACGAGGGCTATCCGTATTCCCACTCTACGCCGATCAAAAAGGCGTGCGATCTCATCGGCGGGAAAAACGTCTACTCCTTCGGCATCCGCAGCGGCATGAAGGAAGAATTCGAATGGGCCAAGGAAAACATGCACCTGTACAAATACGATGTCCTGGAACCGGTGAAGCAAGTGCTGCCGACCATCGGCAACCGCCCGATCTACCTGACCATCGACATCGACGTGCTGGACCCTGCCCATGCGCCAGGAACGGGAACGACAGAAGCGGGCGGCATTACGTCCCGCGAGCTGCTCGACACCATCCACTTTATGTCCAAAAACGGAGCCAACGTCATCGGCTGCGACCTGGTCGAAGTAGCACCGGTCTACGACCATAGCGAAATGACCCAAATCGTCGCGTCCAAAATCCTGCGCGAATTGATTTTGGGCTTCGTAAAATAAAGTTTTGCTGGGAATCACAACAAAGCGATAACATATGGATGCGATTCATCCATGATGTCAACCAGAGACGCCTTCGGTTTTTTGCCGGAGGCGTTTTCGATTATATTAATTTGATTATAAAAACGTAAGGAACCAAGGTCCTTCTCCTGTGGCTTCATGAAAACCAGCCCCTATAAACGAAAGCAGCTCTAGAGATGAAAGAGGAGAAAAACGCGAAGGTCTTTGGGACACCAACCAAGACTTCGTTCCAAAAGTGGAACACGCCTTTAGCGTCCAACTCTGAGACGCTCCCTGAAAGAGCTGCTTTTGGACGCGGTTCCACTTTTGGAATGGAGTCGGCCAGTCAAACCCCCAGCAGGTGTCCCACCGAACCTGTAGCGTTTTTCTCCTCTTTCATCTCCTCCCCCAAAGCCGGAATAAAGAAGCTTTTCAGCAAGACCAGCTCACATAATAAACATTTTTATTTACAAAATAGAATATTCTAGCTATTATGATAAAAAGAGGATCGAAGAAAAAAGGGGCTGTCAGCCATGAAAGAGGTATTCAGCAACCGCGAATTCAAAAAGCTGTTTTTCTCCAATCTGTTTTCCGGATTCGGCCAAGGAATGACCATGATCGGTATCGCCTGGTACCTGGTCGAGTCCACCGGCTCTGCCGAGCTGTTAGGAACGACCATGTTCACTTCCGCTGTACTCATGTTCTTTGTCGGGCCGTATATCGGCACGTTGATCGACCGGTTGTCCCGAAAGAGGATGATGCTGGCAGAGCATGCCATCGGCTTTACCGTCCTGGGAATTCTCGCCATCTGGGGATTTTACGGTTCCTATGCGGAATGGATGCTGATCACCGTCTATCTGGTGACCACCCTGATGTATCAAATTCACTATCCCGCACAGGCCGCATTGGTGCAGGAAAGCTTTTCCCCCAGGCACTACAACGACATCAACAGCCTGCTGGAGGTAGAAGGACAGACTGCGACCGTACTGGCTGGTGCCTTTGCGGGGTTTTTGCTAAACCTGTTCGGCCTTCACATCGTCCTTTTAATCAATGCACTTACATATTTGATCGCCTACCTGCTGATGTCGACGATGTCCTATACTTTTACTCTGGAAGCAGAGGCGAAAAAGAACAGCAGCGTCTCCTGGACCGGCCAACTGTATCAAAGCTGGGAGTACATCCGCTCCAAGCGCGGCTTTCTCATCTTCGGACTCTCTGCCATGATGCCGTTCATAGCGGTCATGGCCAGCAACCTGCTGGCTCCTGTCTACGTCAATCAGTCCTTGAGGGCGGAAGTGGATATTTTCTCGATGGGTGAAGTCACGTATGCGATAGGCGCTGTAGGAGCAGGCTTCCTCGTCTCCGTCATCGTCAAAAAAACGGGTCAGCTGTCTGCCATGGTGGGCAACACGCTGCTGTTTGCGATAGCGACGATAGCGATGGTAGCAATCGCGCAGGGGTGGGGGTTTGTAGCTGCTTCCGTATTTTTCGGCTGGTGCAATGCTTCGGTGCGGCTGGTCCGCCAGACGCTTTATATGAACGTAGTGCCGAAACAGGTGATGGGCAGAGTGATGAGCTTTTTCAACTCTGCCGGGATGGCGATGCGTCTGCTCCTGATCGGGCTGTTCACCTTTATGGTCGACAGTACGGGAGCGGGCGTCGGCTATCTCGTGCTGGCTGGGCTATTGCTGCTGGCAGCGGTTGGAGTTGGCGTATCCATGCCCTACCTGCTCAGACTGCCGCAGGAGGAATCGATGGTTGCAACAAAAGAGCGCGGGGCGTAGAATGGACGAGGAAATAGCTGTCCGGAAAGCGAGGACCGTCTGCACATGCAAGAAGTACAAGTTGAATTGACATCCAGGCATAAAATGTACGATGAATGGCAAGAAGATACCCATCAATACCTTGGTCGCTGCACGCAAAAAGGAAGCGACTGGTATCTTACCTATAAAGAACAGATGGAGGGCGCCGGAGAGGTCAACACCGTCTGGAAATTTTCGCAGCAGAGCATCTCCCTCCTGCGGCAGGGGGCAATACAGACGAAGCAACGGTTTCAAAAGGGAGAAACGGACCGCACGACGTACCACAGTCCCCACGGGATTTTCTCTATGGAAATCAATGTGTACAAGATGAAAAGAAATGATGAAAATGAACGACCGTCCGTGATCCAAATCTCTTACCAGCTCTGGTTGAACGAGCAATATGCGGGAGACCACGAAATTTCCCTGCAGATAAGCTGGCAATGAACAAGAAACCGGACGGACACGTGCTGATGACGAAGACCGCCCTTTCATGAGCGGTCTTTCTTCCTGTACAATAGGGGTAGCTTGCGGCAGAGGAGGGAACAGAAAATGACCTTTGTCTTGGTCAACGGCTTGATCGCCGGTCTGATTCTTGCAGCATTTCTGGCTTTGTGCGATGGGCTGTTTGGAACATCCACGTTTGCCGTCTTGATCGATGTCAGCTATGTGCCGGGAATGGCCGGGCTTCCATCCGTCATCGAATTATTGATTCACCTGCTGATCAGCGTGGTCGTCGTGTTTTTCATGGCGTATTTCTACCCCCGCGATCGCCGTGCAACAGTTCGATTTCTGCTGTATTGGGCACTAGCTTTTACGGTGGCCTACCTGCCCTTCAGTCTGCTTAGCGGCACACCGATGTCATTTGTCGCGTTTCTCATCTGGATCGTCGGGCATGTTCTCTATACGATTGTCGTCGCGGCTCAGATTGAACGCCAACGATAAAGTGCTGAATATTCGGCATAGTGATGATTTTTTGGCAGCTTGTGTAAAAGGAGGTATGCGGGCGGATGCCAATGTCGGAAACGGTGGAAATGCTGCAGGCCATTTTGGGAGCTATTGATGAAGGAATTCACGTCGTCGATGCCAATGGCATCTCGATTTTTTACAACCACGTCGCCGCAAAGCTGGACGGGCTTACACCAGAAGAGGTATTGGGCAAGCCGCTGCTTGAGGTTTTCCCGTCGCTTGATCGGCACTCCAGCACACTGCTGACAGTGATTGCAAACGGCGAGCCGATTTTCAACAAGCCTCAGGCGTACACCAACTGGCGGGGCGTGAGAGTGGAGACGATCAATACGACGCTCCCGGTCCGGGTCGGCAAACGGCTCGTGGGTGCGGTGGAGGTAGCCAAGGATATCGGGAAGCTCAAGGAGCTTTCGGAAAAGCTGCTGGATCTCCAGGCAAAAATCAGCAAGCCGAAAAAGGCAAAGCGGGGGCAGAAAGCCGTCGGAGACGGACTCTCCTTTCACTTTGCCGATATTTTGACCGCCAACGATCGGATGATGCAGCTGATCGATCGGGCAAGGCGGGCAGCGAGAACCTCGTCTCCTGTGTTGATCTATGGCGAGACAGGGACAGGCAAGGAACTGTTTGTCCAGTCGATTCATCAGGCATCTGCGCGAAGCAGCCAGCCGTTTATTGCCCAAAACTGTGCGGCGCTCCCGGCTACCCTGCTGGAGAGTCTTCTTTTTGGGACTGTGAAAGGCAGCTTTACCGGAGCAGATGACAGGCCCGGATTGTTCGAGCTGGCAGATGGAGGAACTTTGTTTCTCGATGAGCTGAACAGCATGCCGCTCGATTTGCAGGCGAAGCTGTTGCGCGTACTGCAGGACGGGGAAATACGCAGGATCGGCAGCAGCCATTCGACCCGGGTGGATGTGAGGGTAATTGCCGCCGTCAATGAGCCGCCACTGGCGCTGGTCAGCAAGGGAGCGATGCGGACAGACCTGTACTACCGGATCAATGTCGTTTCATTTGAGCTGCCGCCGCTCCGTGACCGCAGAGAGGACGTTTTCCTTCTGGTACGTCATTTTCTCGAAAAGTACAATCAGAAATTCCAGATGCGGGTGCAGGGGATAAGCGATGAAGTATCCGCGCTGTTTTCCAGATATGACTGGCCCGGGAATGTACGCGAGCTGGAGCATGTGATCGAAGCGGCGATGAACATGGTGGAGGGCGATCTGATCGAAGCGGAGCACTTGCCGCTCCATCTGCTCGACAGGATGTCCGGGATCGCTCTATTCCCCGCAGAAAAAAGCTCCCGGGGTATGGGTTTAGTCCCGAAAACCGGCCAGCTTTCCCTGCCGGAGGTGCTCCGCGATGTGGAAGAGCAGATGATCGAGCAGGCGATGCGAGAGACGGAGGGGAACATTCTGAGGGCAGCAAAATTGCTCGGCATTCCGCGCCAAACGCTGCAGTACAAACTGTCGCAACGATCCGGGGCGAATCGATAGCAATCGTCCCAGTGCCGAATTTTCGGCAGTTGAGATCATCAAGATTGACTGAAAAGACGAGGGCAGACCCGTCCAGGCTCTTGGGAGAACAAAAAGAAAAGACTCATTGCATTGCCAGCAAAGCCCGGTTTTGTAAGGGATCGCTGGTTCAATAACTAAGGCGTATTTCATATTTTCCGAATCTTTTGATTTGGTTGGCACGAGTGTTGCATCTCGTACTTGTCGAGCGAAACACGTGTTATCGACACGCGATGAGAGGGGATGACAGACATGACGGTAGCCACCAAGCGCGACTGGCGCCAGATTGAATTGTGGAAGGATGTTACGGAAGAACAATGGAACGACTGGATGTGGCAGTTGACCCACACCATTCGCACCGTGGACGAATTGAAGCAAGTGATCAACCTGACACCGGAGGAAGAAGAAGGGGTTCGCATCTCCAACCAGACCATTCCGCTCAACATCACCCCTTATTACGCCATGCTGATGGACCCAGACGATCCGAAGGACCCGGTACGGATGCAGTCCGTTCCGCTGTCCTCCGAGATGGTCCGGACGAAATACGATATGGAAGACCCGCTCCACGAGGATACCGACTCGCCGGTGCCGGGGCTGACTCACCGCTACCCTGATCGGGTGCTGTTTCTCGTAACCAACCAGTGCTCCATGTACTGCCGCTACTGTACACGCCGCCGGTTCTCCGGCCAGATCGGCATGGGTGTTCCCAAGAAGCAGCTCGACGCCTGTATCGACTATATCCGCAATACGCCAGAAGTGCGGGACGTGCTGCTCTCCGGCGGAGACGGCCTTCTGATCAATGACCGCATTCTGGAATATATCATCAGCAATTTGCGGGCAATCCCGCATGTGGAAATCATCCGCATCGGTACGCGGGCTCCGGTCGTTTTCCCGCAGCGCATCACGGAAAACCTGTGCAACATCCTGAAAAAATACCATCCGGTTTGGCTGAATACGCACTTCAACCATCCCAAGGAGATTACTCCGGAAGCCAAGCAGGCCTGTGAAATGCTGGCGAACGCAGGCGTGCCGCTGGGCAACCAGGCGGTTATCCTGGCCGGAATCAACGACTGTCCGAACACGATGAAAAAACTCGTGCACGATCTGGTGAAAATTCGTGTCCGTCCGTACTACATCTATCAGTGCGACCTCTCCGAGGGGATCGGCCACTTCCGCGCGCCGGTCAGCAAAGGGATCGAAATCATCGAGCATCTGCGCGGCCATACATCCGGTTATGCCGTCCCGACCTTTGTCGTGGACGCTCCGCACGGCGGCGGCAAAATTCCGGTCATGCCGAACTACATCGTTTCACAGTCGGCCGACAAAGTCGTGCTGCGCAACTTTGAGGGTGTGATCACGTCCTATCCGGAGCCGAAGAAGTATCACGCCCACGACGAGGAGAACTGCGAATACTGCAAGGCGGCCAAAGGAAAAGCGGTCGGCATTGCAGCGCTGATGAAAGACGAAGCCGACAATCTGGAGCCGACAGGCTTGATGCGCAACAAGCGGATCAAGGCGACCAAGGTCAAGTCGTTGGCCGATGTGCGGCAGGAGCAGCGCGAGAAAAAGCAGGCCACGACGGAGAAACAGGCGTCTGGGGACTGAAGCGGGCCGCTACGGCCAAACAAACGTCGGGAGTTTGCAAGCGGGCCGTGACAGAGAAACAAACTACGAGAGATTGCAGTAGCCCGTGGGCTGAGAGGCAAGCGTCGGAGGATTAAAACAGGCTCCGATCAAAAAACCAGTATCGGCAAACGGAAGCAGGACACTGATGAAATATAGCCCCGAGCGGAAAAAAGCATCCCGACCCGCTCTTGTACAAAAGACCGCCTTGGAAAAGCGAAGCCGTCCAGCTCGCTTGCTCCAAGGCGATTTTTCTTTGCCACGACCATCATCTGGAACGGTTCGTCCGGAGAAAGGGAGATGACGAGAGAGCAGCATATGTGTTAAGATCAGTGCATACGCTATCCTGAACGAACGCTCAGTCTGGACAAGTTTCAGGAAAGAAAAAATAATGAGTGAATGGTCATTCATTTTTTCTGTCAGTTCTGATAAGATAGAAAACAACAGTCGAACACGAAAAAGGGGGAGCTGAGAACCGTGCTGGCTCTAATCAATCTCATCGCGTTTTTTCTGGTGCTCGCATACGGTTTGTACCTCGCATGCCATGTGGTGTACAGCCGGTATCTCTTCATCAAACTGGGGAAAAAGCCGGATGTAAAGGACGACTTTGGCGCACGCATCAACCTGATGCTGGAGAACGTCGTTTTTCACAAGAAGCTGCTCAAGGACAAGAAGAGCGGCGTGATGCACGTCGTCATGTTTTACGGCTTTATTATCCTGCAGTTCGGGGCGATCGAGCTGATCGTCAAGGGGCTGGTCAAAGGCTTCGAGCTGCCGTTTGGCAGCGCTCACAAGTACTTCAGCCTGATGCAGGAGATCACGGCGTTTCTGATTCTGGCAGCAGTCGGCTACGCCTTCTACCGCCGCTACGTCGAAAAACTGAAGCGCTTGAAACGCGGCTTCAAGTCGGGCCTGGTGCTTCTGTTCATCTCTACCTTGATGGCTACCGTTTTGCTGTCGCTGGCCTTTGAGCAGCTTTGGCTCGGTCACGAAGCATCCGGCTTTGCTCCGATCTCGTCCGCCATCGCGGCAATATTCGCGGGAATCTCGGAGACAGCGGCTGCCGCACTGTTTTACGTATTCTGGTGGCTGCACCTGCTGATCCTGCTTGCCTTTGCCGTTTACGTGCCGCAATCCAAGCACGCCCACTTGATTTTTGCTCCGGTCAACGTCTGGTTTAAAAAGCTGGGGCCGGCAGGCAAGCTGTCGAGCATCGATTTTGAGGACGAAACGCAAGAAGTATTCGGGGTAGGCAAAATCGAAGACTTTACCCAGACGCAGCTGATCGATTTGTACGCTTGTGTGGAGTGCGGCCGCTGCACCAATATGTGTCCCGCTTCCGGCACGGGTAAAATGCTCTCCCCGATGGATCTGATCACCAAGATGCGCGACCACCTGACGGAAAAAGGAGCAGTTGTAACCTCCCGCACACCGTGGATGCCGAGCTTCGCGTTCGCCAATGCGACAGCAAACCAGCTGGCGTTTCAGGCTGGCGAAGCGGCAGCAGCCTCGGAGGGGGCAGCAGCTTCGATCTACGACAAAAACCTGATCGGCGACGTCATTACCGAGCAGGAGCTGTGGGCTTGTACCACCTGCCGCAACTGCGAGGACCAGTGCCCGGTGATGAACGAGCACGTAGATAAAATCATCGATATGCGGCGCTATCTGGTCATGACCGAGGGCAGCATGCCGCAGGAAGCCCAGCGCGCCTTGAACAACATCGAGCGGCAGGGCAACCCATGGGGGATCAACCGCAAGGACCGGATGAAATGGATCGAAGGCTTGAACGGGCAATATGAAGTTCCTACCGTACAAAACACGGAAGAATTTGAATACCTGTTCTGGGTAGGCTCGATGGGCTCCTTTGACATTCGCAGCCAAAAGATTTCCCAGGCGTTCGTCAAGCTGATGCATGAGGCAGGCGTCAAATTTGCCATTCTCGGCAATGAGGAGAAAAACTCCGGCGATACGGCCCGCCGCATCGGAAACGAATTTTTGTTCCAGCAGCTGGCGCAGGAAAACATCGCGCTGTTCCAGGCGTACGGCGTGAAAAAGATCGTCACCTGCGACCCGCATGCGTTCAATACGTTTAAAAACGAATACCCGGAATTTGGCCTGGAGGCCGAGGTGTACCACCATTCCGAGCTTCTCGCCGAATGGGTGCGCGAAGGCCGCCTCAAGCCGACAAAAGAAGTGAAAGAGCGGATCACCTACCACGACTCCTGCTATCTGGGCCGCTACAACGAGATTTACGACAGGCCCCGCCAAATACTGGAGGCCATCCCGGGCGTAGAAATCGCAGAGATGAAGCGAAGCGGCTGCGACAGCATGTGCTGCGGAGCAGGCGGAGGCCTGATGTGGATGGAGGAGCACGAAGGAACGCGGGTAAACGTCGCCCGCACCGAGCAGGCCCTCGAGGTCAAACCGACAGCCATCGCCAGCGCTTGTCCGTACTGCCTGACGATGATGAACGACGGCGTAAAAATGAAAGAGCTGGAAGAGCAAGTAAAGACACGCGACATCGCGGAAATTCTCGCGGATGCCATCTAGCGGATCGGCGAGGCCTACAATCTCCTTGTCCCTTCAAACGGGGGCCAAGGAGTTTTTTTTTCAAAAACCTGTATGTTCGATGTAAGAAATCATCGCCAGCCGGATCAATAAAGGAGAGGGGAGTGAGAAAGCTGGAACAGGCCAACATTCGGTTGGAAAAAACAAAGGAAGCTGTCTTTGAAAGTTTGGTTCGCGGCTATGTAAAAAAGATATTGCGGCTGGTTTACTTAATCGTCAAAGACCGAAATCTGGCGGAAGACATTACCCAGGAGGTCTTTCTCAAAGCGTACAAGAATCTCTCTTCCTTTCGCGAGGAAAGCTCGATGCAGACGTGGGTATACAAAATTGCTGTCAATGAATCGAAAAAATATTTGCGCTCCTGGTCTTTTCGCCATCTGTTTTTCCGCGCAGAGGTGGATGTAGAGGTGGTCGGGGATACGGAGTCCGCCGTGCTGCAAAGCGACAGCCGCATTCGCTTTGCCAGACTGGTGATGAGCCTGCCGCCCACCCATCGGCAAATCATTGTGCTCCACTACTATGAAGAGCTGTCGATTGAGGAAATGGCCGACATCCTGGATATTTCTGCGGGAGCGATCCATACCCGTTTGCATCGGGCGCGCCAAAAGCTGAGAGAACAGTTGGAAAAGGAGGGACTGGAATGGATCTAGAAAAACGTCTGCGGGAATTTAAACAGACGGCTGACCAGGCGATTCTGCGAGAAATGGACGATACCGCCGAGCTGGAGGAGCGTATTTTGGGCAAGGCGCGGGGCGGACAGAAAACGGCCGAGCGAAAGTTCGGGCATCGCTCCCTGTATAAGGTTGGGGCTGCGGCAGTGGCAGCAGCATCGCTCCTGCTATTTTCTGGCCCACTCTTTGGACCATCCAACCCGGCTCCCGGCGGGCATGTGACGACTGGGCCTGGTCCAGTGGATCCGGTTCCTGCCGATCCACCTTCTCTCCCCGCAGGAACGGCGCCAACACCACCTGCACCGGGTACTTCCCCGGGAATTGGACAGCCGCCGGGCACTGACCAGCTAAGCGGCCCCAGCGACGAGGAGATTCAAAACAAGGTGCAGGAGATCAAAGAGGCTTTGCGCATTGGACTGACGCAGGAAGAGGTAAAAAAGCGAATCCAGGCGCCCTACAATGTCGTTGATGACAATGGGGATTTGGAAAATGGCGCTGATGAATTTTGGAACATCAGCTTCTTCAAGCAGGAGGGATATGTTCCCGAAGAGCCGGAATACGTAGTCGATGAAACAGGACTAAAAGCCAGAAAGGTCGGACTCAATCTTTTCATCGGGTGGAAAGAGAAAAAACTGTATATGTACTCGATTCAGTACGTACAGGGAGAGAAAAACGACATTTATTTTTACATGATGCGGCCAAACGGAACCGTCGGCATGGAGATTTTGAATGAGCGTCCATCCCCCTCTGTCCTTGACCTTGGCGATTCATTAAAAAACGCGTATTTCGGGTTTGTGGAGACAAAGAAGGATGGGGTCTTGTACGGGCTGAAGCCGGCAGACATCCTCAAGCTGTACCTCCATGCGGAAGAAGAAGGGGACCTCCTCACACAATACGCGTTCTACGCTGATGGCGGCGACGACTCCGCAAAGCCTTCTTTGGAGGCGTTTCTGGAGGATGTCAAAAACGACCCGGCAGGAGCGGAGAACACGCAAAAACGGCTGGCAGATCTGAGAGCGCATGTGATCGGCTTCGAGACAAAGGAGCAAAAACCGGAAAGCCCTTCCGGACAAAAGTCCAAGTATCTGGCAGAAGCGATCGTCTACATGCAGTTTTCAGACGGCAGGGAAGCACTCCCTTTCCGCTTGGTCAAAAATCAAGAAGGCGTCTGGAAGGTAAGCTGGATGCCGATTCAGTAACAGCTATATAGACAAAACTGACAAAAGCGACATAGCAATTTAGCAATAAGCCGACATAGCAACATACCGACTAGACAGACCATACAGACCATACAGACAACAGGCCTGCCCAGCTTTACGGTCAGGCCTGTTTTTTGAGTTTTGGCCAGCCTTTTCCAGTCCGTTCCGGCTTGGCGCAAATTGGACTCGACGAAAATCGAGGTTTTCTGCTGTATATTCATTGACTATTCGGAAAGAAGGGGGCAAAATGAAGAGAGAAGAAAAATGAGCGACCGCTCGTTCAGTTTGGTTTTCTGGATGTCACCATACAGGGAGGAACCGGATGATGAAAACGGTGATTGCAGGTGGAGCCCGTACTCCGTTTGGAAAGCTTGGCGGTTCATTGAAGGATGTATCGGCAGTAGATCTGGGTGCGATCGTGATCAGGGAAGCGCTGCAGCGATCAGGCGTATCCGCAGAGCAGGTCGATGAAGTGATCATGGGCATGGTCGTGCAGGCTGGCGCAGGGCAAATCCCTTCCCGGCAGGCGGCGCGCAAAGCGGGTGTACCGTGGAGCGTAGCCAGCCAGACGATCAACAAGGTGTGCGCATCCGGAATGCGGGCCGTTACGATGGGCGACCAGATTATCCGCGCAGGCGACGGACAGATTATCGTGGCGGGCGGCATGGAAAGCATGAGCAACGCCCCTTACGCGCTGGCTGGAGCGAGATACGGACTGCGGATGGGCGACGCCGCGCTGCAGGATCTGATGATGCACGACGGCCTTACCTGTCCGTTCGATCAGGTCCCGATGGCGATACACGGCAGCAATGTTGCCGAAGAGTACGGCATTACGCGCGAGGAGCAGGATCGCTGGGCATATCGCAGCCAGCAGCGTGCTGTGCAGGCGATGAAGGCCGGCTTGTTTGACGAAGAAATCGTGCCGGTAGCTGTTCCCCAGCGAAGGGGAGAGCCGCTCCTGGTCACCCGTGACGAGGCACCGAGGCCCGACACGACTTTGGAAGGCCTTGCGAAGCTGCCTCCTGTTTACAAAAAGGACGGAACCATCACTGCGGGCAATGCGCCAGGAATCAACGACGGCGCGGCAGCGATGGTGCTGATGTCAGAGGAGAGAGCCGCGGAAGCGGGGGTCAAGCCGCTTGCCACGATTCTGGGACACGCGCAGGCAGGAGCAGAAGCCCCCTACATTGCCACCACGCCGGGGCTGGCAATCCAGAAGCTGCTGGAGAAGACGGGCACCCGCCTGGAAGAGATTGAATTGTTTGAAGTAAATGAAGCTTTTGCCGCTGTCACGTTGACCAGCGGAAAAATCGTCGGCTGGGATGAAGAAAGGGTAAACGTGAACGGGGGAGCCATCGCGCTTGGCCATCCGATCGGAGCCAGCGGCGCGAGGATTGTTCTCCATCTGGCTCACGAGCTGAAGCGGCGGGGCGGCGGACTTGGCGTCGCAGCGATCTGCAGCGGGGCAGCCCAGGGTGACGCCATTTTGATCAAAGTAGAATAGCCGAAACGGAGGAGCGGATATGAACGTACAAACGATCATGGTCGTGGGAGCAGGGCAGATGGGCAGCGGGATTGCGCAAGTATCGGCGCAGGCCGGCTTTCAAGTGATCCTGAGCGACGTAAAACAGGAGTTTGTGGACCGCGGCCTTGGGACGATCCATAAAAACCTGTCCCGCAATGTGGAAAAGGGACGGATGAGCGAGCAAGAAAAAGCGGACATTCTCAGCCGCATCACCCTTTCTACCGATCTGGCCGATGGCGAGAAGGCCGATTTCGTGGTAGAAGCGGTAACCGAAAACATGGCTGTGAAGGCGGAAATCTTCAAAAAGCTGGATGCGGTATGCCCGGCACATGCAGTTCTCGCCTCCAACACCTCCTCGCTGCCAATCACAGAAATTGCAGCCGTGACCAGCCGTCCCGAGAAAGTGATTGGCATGCACTTCATGAATCCGGTACCGGTCATGAAGCTGGTGGAGATTATTCGCGGACTTCAGACAGCGGACGAGGTGTACCAGCTTACCGAGGATTTGTCCAAACAGATGGGCAAGGTGCCTGTCAGCGTCAACGACTTTCCCGGCTTCGTTTCCAACCGCGTCTTGATGCCGATGATCAATGAAGCGATCTATTGCGTATACGAGGGTGTGGCTACGCCCGAGGCTGTCGATGAAGTGATGAAGCTGGGCATGAACCACCCGATGGGGCCGCTTACCCTGGCTGATTTTATCGGGCTGGATACCTGCCTCTACATCATGGAGGTGCTGTACGAAGGCTTCGGCGACTCGAAATACCGCCCCTGCCCGCTGCTTCGCAAGTACGTAAAAGCAGGCTGGCTGGGCAAAAAATCCGGTCGGGGGTTTTACGTGTACAACTGAGAGGATTCATATAGGGAAAGGTAGGACTGACATGGATTTTCGACTCAATGAAGAGCAGGACATGATGCGTCGCATGGTCCGTGATTTTGCCCAGAAGCAAATCGCTCCGTTCATCCCGGTCATGGAAGAGACAGAACAGTTCCCCCGCGAGATCGTGAAAAAGATGGGGGAGATCGGCTTGATGGGCATTCCCATTCCGGAAGAATGGGGCGGTGCAGGTGCTGATTTTCAGTCGTATATTCTGGCGATTCATGAGATTTCCAAAGTGAGCGCGACAGTCGGGGTGATCCTGTCCGTGCATACGTCGGTTTGTACCAACCCGATCTTGTACTTTGGCACCGACGAACAAAAACGCAAATACGTGCCGCAACTGGCAGCGGGCAAAATGCTCGGGGCTTTTGCCCTGACTGAGCCGAATGCCGGGTCGGACGCCGGGCGCATTCGCACCTCGGCTGTCCGGGATGGAGACGCATTCGTTTTGAATGGAAACAAGGTGTTTATCACCAACGGCGGGGAAGCCGATGTCTACATCGCCTTTGCCGTTACAGACCCGTCGATGGGGACGCGAGGAATCTCCGCCTTTATCGTCGACAAGGACACACCCGGTTTTTCAGTAGGGAAAAAAGAAAAGAAAATGGGGCTGCACGGCTCCAGCACAACGGAGCTGATTTTTGACAACGCCCGGGTGCCTGCAGAAAATTTGCTGGGCGAAGAAGGAGACGGCTTCACCATCGCGATGGCGAATCTGGATGTCGGCCGGATCGGGATTGCCGCCCAAGCTTTGGGGATCGCGGAGGCCGCCTTTGCGTACGCAACGCAGTACGCCAAGGAACGGAAGCAGTTCGGACGGCCGATCATCGAACAGCAGGCGATCGCCTTCAAGCTGGCCGATATGGCGACGATGGCGGAAGCGGCGAGACTGCTTGTTTATCGGGCAGCCGATCTGCGAAGCAAAGGACTTCCGTGCGGCATGGAGGCGTCGATGGCAAAAAAATTCGCCTCCGATACTGCCGTGAAGCTGGCGACCGAGGCTGTGCAGGTTTTCGGCGGGTACGGCTACACGCGCGAGTACCCGGTTGAAAGGCTGTTCCGGGACGCCAAGGTAACGCAAATTTACGAGGGAACCAACGAGATTCAGCGCATCGTGATCGGCAAGCATTTGCTGTGCGATTAGGACAATGAGACGCAGGGAGTGGAAGCGATGAATTTTCAATTGACCGAAGAACAAGAGATGCTGCGCAAGATGATCCGCGATTTTGCCGAGACCCAGGTAGCTCCCACTGCAGCAGAGCGGGATGAGGAAGAGCGGTTTGACAGAGCGATATTCGAGCAAATGGCCGAGCTGGGACTGACAGGCATTCCGTGGCCGGAGCAGTACGGCGGCGCAGGTGCCGATTACCTCAGCTATGTGATTGCGGTAGAAGAGCTGTCTCGGGTAGACGCTTCTATCGGTGTTACGCTGTCGGCACATGTCTCGCTGGCAAGCTGGCCCATCTATAAATTCGGCACAGAGGAGCAAAAGCAGCGATTTTTGCGCCCGCTCGCCGAAGGCAAAAAGATGGGGGCGTACTGTCTGACTGAGCCTGGGTCCGGCTCTGACTCGGCAGGGATGAAGACTACTGCCGTTCGCGACGGCGATCACTACGTGCTGAACGGCAGCAAAATTTTTATCACCAATGCCGGGGAAGCGGAAATCTACATCGTCTTTGCCGTCACCCAGCCGGAGCTCAAGCATAAAGGGATTACCGCTTTTATCGTCGAAAAAGGTATGGAAGGCTTCACGATGGGCAAGAAGGAGAAAAAGCTGGGAATTCGTTCCTCGCCGACGCTTGCGGTCAATTTCGAAGATGTGCGTGTACCGCTGGAAAACAGGCTGGGTGAAGAGGGGCAAGGCTTCAAGATCGCGATGATGACGCTGGACGGGGGACGCAATGGCATCGCTGCCCAGGCGCTTGGAATCGCGCAGGGTGCCTTTGACCACGCCCGCGACTACGCCAAGGAGCGCAACCAGTTCGGCAAGCCGATCGCGGCGCTGCAGGCGATACAGTTCAAGCTGGCGGATATGGCGACCAAGATCGAAGCGGCCCGCCTCCTGACTTATCAGGCTGCCTGGCTGGAGGATCAAGGTCTGCCTTACGGAAAAGCATCGGCCATGTCCAAGGTATTCGCCGGCGATATCGCGATGGAAGTGACAACCGAGGCTGTTCAAGTATTCGGCGGCTACGGATACACTCGCGAGTACCCGGTGGAACGCTTCATGCGCGATGCGAAAATCACGCAAATCTACGAGGGAACCAACGAAATTCAGCGCGTCGTGATCAGCAACTATCTGCTGAAGGAGTAGAGCGAACAGTATAGGGTGAGATGAGGGCGTTTCATGCACGAAATCACTAGACGCATTCTCGCAGGAGATGTGCGCGGGGCGGCCCGGGCCATTACCTGTATCGAAAACGACTATCCGGAGCGCAACCAGATTTTAAAAGAGCTTTTTCCTCATACGGGCAGGGCCAGGCTGATCGGCATTACGGGTTCGCCCGGGGCCGGCAAAAGCTCTCTGGTTGACTGTCTGATCGGCTATTTGCGTTCGCTGGAGATGAAGATCGGGGTGGTCGCGGTCGATCCGACCAGTCCGTTCACCGGCGGGGCGCTGCTCGGCGACCGTGTGCGGATGCAAAATCACGCGTTGGACAAAGGGGTGTTCATCCGCAGCATGGGAACACGCGGCAGTCTCGGCGGCCTTTCCGCCAATACGCGGGACGCTGTCCGGGTACTGGACGCCTACGGCTGTGATGTGGTCCTGATCGAAACGGTCGGCGTAGGCCAATCCGAGCTGGACGTGATGAGCATCGCCGATACGACAGCGGTGGTGCTCAATCCCGGCGGAGGAGACTCGGTGCAGGCGTTCAAAGCAGGCATCATGGAGATCGCAGACTTGTTTGTCATCAACAAGGCAGATTTGCCGGGGACGGAAAAGCTGCAGATCGAAGTGGAGCAGATGCTCGACCTTGCCAAGCACGACGCCCCTTGGCGTCCGCCGATCGTCAAAACGGTTTCCACCAGCGGGCAGGGGATGGCTGATTTGTGGCAGCAAATAGACCGCCACCAGCAGTTTCTGCACGAGTCCGGCGAGGCGGATGCCCGCCGTTCCCGCCATCTGCAAGAAGAAGTATTGGATATCGTCCGGGACCGTCTCTTTCAACGGCTGCAAGCCGGAATTCAGAGCGGTCGGCACGCAGAAGCGCTGGAGCGGGTGGCTTCCCGCGCGGAGGACCCTTACAGCGCCGCCGAACGCATCATCCTGCAATGGTGGGGGCAAAAATCCTGAAAAGACAAGGACCTTGCGGACAGGAAAAAGAAAGATTGGCTTTCCGCGCTCTCCAGGCGTATAATAACGTGGATATCAACATAGAGAGCGCGTTTGGTCTTTCTTTTTCCAAATGTTGTCTGACCAAACGCTCAGTCGGTTGGAAAGGTGGATATGTCGTGGAGAAGAAGAAAAACATACCGTCGCTAGTGAAGGACCCCAAGCTGATCGAGAAACGGCGCGAACAGATTA
Source organism: Brevibacillus borstelensis (assembly GCF_036700025.1). Classification (NCBI taxonomy): domain Bacteria; kingdom Bacillati; phylum Bacillota; class Bacilli; order Caryophanales; family Paenibacillaceae; genus Brevibacillus; species Brevibacillus borstelensis. The sequence goes on from NZ_CP144922.1 coordinate 665,035, forward strand.
TCGAGGCTGCCGTCGATCTGTTTATCAACAAGGGGTTCCACAAAACAACGACGCGTGAAATTGCCCGGGCGTCAGGATTTAGCATCGGCACCCTGTATGAATATATCGAATCAAAGGAAGACGTCCTGTATCTGGTATGTGACGCGATTCACGGTGAAGTGGAGAGCCGCTTGCGTGAAGCCATCACCTTTAACGGAACGGGCCTGAAAAACCTGAAGCTTGCCTTGCGCAGCTTTTTCCGCGTAATGGATCAGATGAGCGACCGCGTCCTGCTGATCTATCAAGAATCCAAGTCATTGCCGAAAGAAACGCTTCGCTATGTGCTGAGGCGCGAGGAAGAAATCACGCAAATTTTTGAAGAGATATTGCGCAAAGGCATTGCAGACGGCTCCATCGGCATCGATGAAAAGCACGTCAAACTGATGGCAGACAACATCATGGTGCTCGGGGAGATGTGGGTATTCCGCCGCTGGGCGCTAAAGCGCCACTATACGCTGGAGGAGTACACAGACAAACAGACGGCATTGCTTCTGCGCGAGATCAGCGTTTCCGAGTAGTCTTATGCAGCTGCTCGGTGAGCGCGTCACTTGATTTTTCGGGGAGAGTGAAATCGATGGAAACGGAAGTGTATCGCCCGCAAAACAAGGTTCGTTTTGTCACCGCAGCCAGCCTGTATGACGGTCACGACGCATCGATCAATATCATGCGCCGTATTTTGCAGTCGTCCGGGGTGGAAGTAATCCACCTCGGGCATAACCGATCCGTGAATGACATTGTGACCGCCGCGATCCAGGAGGATGTGCAGGGAATTGCCATCAGCTCCTATCAAGGCGGCCACGTTGAATTTTTTAAATATATCGTCGATTCTTTAAAAGAACGCGGCGCCGGGCACATCCGGCTCTTTGGCGGCGGGGGCGGCGTTATCGTCCCTCGCGAGATACGGGAGCTGGAAGAGTACGGCGTGTGCAAGATTTTTTCTCCGGACGACGGGCGGAGACTCGGTCTTCAGGGAATGATCAATATGATGATCCGCGAATGCGATTTCCCGACGGTCAAACAGCTTACCAATGAAGTGGAAGAGCTTCAGCGGCAAAATCATCAGGCTGTCGCCCGCCTTATCTCGCTGGCGGAGTACGCTGTGCAAGACCCAGAGCTGTTCGCGCCTGTCGAGGAGCGTCTCGCCGAGCCGGAGCGAGTAGTGCCGGTCCTTGGGATAACCGGTACGGGCGGCGCCGGCAAAAGCTCTCTGACCGATGAGCTGGTTCGCCGTTTTCTGCGGACGTACGCAGACAAAACGGTAGCGATCCTCTCTGTCGACCCCTCCAAGCAAAAGACAGGGGGTGCCTTGCTCGGCGACCGCATCCGCATGAACGCCAACAACACGCCGCGCGTCTACATGCGCAGCCTGGCGACCAGGCAATCCGGCTCCGAGCTCTCTGCTGCAGTAAAGGACGCAATCCGTGTAGTCCGCAGCGCAGGGTTCGATCTCGTCATCGTGGAAACGAGCGGGATCGGCCAAGGGGATGCACAGGTAACCGACGTGTGCGATGTCTCCATGTACGTCATGACCAGCGAGTTTGGCGCGCCGTCTCAGCTGGAGAAAATCGACATGCTCGACTTTGCCGATCTGATCGCGATCAACAAATTTGAGCGGAAAGGCTCGGAGGATGCGTTGCGGGAGGTGCGGAAGCAATATCGCCGCAACCACCAGCTATTTGAACTGCCGGATGAAAAAATCCCGGTGTACGGGACCATCGCCAGCCAGTTCAACGATCCGGGAACCAATGTGCTGTTTGCGGCCCTGATGCACAAGATCGTGGAAAAGACGGGCGCAGATTGGCAGGTGTCCGAGCTCGATCCGACTCCGGTCAAAACCCACAAGCCGTCGCTGATTCCAGCAGATCGGAACAACTACTTGCAGGAAATTGCCAACACGGTGCGCGGCCATCGGAAGTTCACCGAGGAGCAGTCGGCCATCGCCCGCAAGCTGTATCAGCTCCACGGGGCCAAGGAGACGCTGCTCGCCTCGGGAGACGAGGATGCGCGGCAGGTGTCTGAGGTTCTGGACAGACAGATCGCCCATTTTGAAAGCAAGCTTCATCCCGAATGCAAGCAAATTCTCGACAAATGGCCGAAGCTGAAGGAAATGTACAAACAGGATCAGTTCGTCACCAAAGTGCGTGACAAGGAGATCGTGACCAAGCTGTTTACGGAATCGCTGTCAGGCACCCGCATACCCAAAGTGAGCCTGCCGGATTTTCAGGATTGGGGCGAAATTTTGAAATGGTCGCTCAAGGAAAATGTTCCCGGCGAGTATCCGTATACGGCAGGCGTGTTTCCGTTCAAACGGGAAGGAGAGGATCCCAAGCGCCAGTTTGCCGGCGAGGGAACACCGGAGCGGACCAATCGCCGCTTCCACTTCCTTTCGCAAAACGACGAGGCCAAACGGCTCAGCACGGCATTTGATTCGGTGACGCTGTACGGGGAAGACCCCGATTACCGGCCGGACATTTACGGGAAAATCGGCACAAGCGGCGTCAGCGTCTGTACGCTGGACGACATGAAGAAGCTGTATGCCGGCTTTGACTTGTGTGCTCCGACGACGTCTGTGTCGATGACGATCAACGGACCGGCTCCGATGATTTTGGCCAAATTCATGAACACGGCGATCGACCAGCAGGTGGAGAAGTTTGCCCAGCGCGAGGGGCGGCAGCCCACGCCGGAGGAGTATGAACAGATCAAGGCATACACCCTCTCTACTGTGCGCGGGACGGTCCAGGCGGACATTTTGAAAGAGGATCAAGGACAGAACACGTGCATCTTTTCCACGGAGTTCGCCCTGCGGATGATGGGCGATATCCAGCAGTACTTTATCGACCACAAGGTGCGCAATTACTACTCGGTCTCCATTTCCGGCTACCATATCGCGGAAGCGGGTGCCAACCCGATCACACAGCTTGCCTTTACCCTGGCGAACGGCTTTACCTATGTGGAGTACTACCTCAGCTGCGGCATGCACATTGACGATTTTGCGCCGAACCTGTCGTTTTTCTTCTCGAACGGTCTCGATCCCGAATATACGGTGATCGGACGGGTTGCCCGCCGCATCTGGGCGACGGTGATGAAAAACCGCTACGGCGGCAACGAGCGCAGCCAAAAGCTGAAGTACCACATTCAGACATCGGGCCGCTCCCTGCACGCCCAGGAGATGGACTTCAACGACATTCGCACGACCCTGCAGGCTTTGATTGCCATTTACGACAACTGCAATTCCTTGCATACAAACGCCTACGACGAAGCGATCACGACGCCGACGGAAAATTCCGTCCGCCGCGCGATGGCGATCCAGATGATCATCAACAAGGAAATGGGGCTGGCGAAAAACGAGAATCCGCTGCAAGGCTCGTTCATCATCGAAGAGCTGACCGACCTGGTCGAAGAAGCAGTGCTGCAGGAGTTTGAGCGGCTGAATTCGCGCGGGGGCGTGCTCGGCGCGATGGAAACGCAATATCAGCGCGGCAAGATCCAGGATGAGTCGATGTACTACGAGATGAAAAAGCACAGCGGGGAGCTGCCGATTATCGGGGTCAATACCTTCCTCAATCCGAATGCCTCCGAGGAAGACTACGAGATTGAGCTGGCCCGTGCGACAGAAGAAGAAAAGGAGCAGCAGATTCAAAACCTGCGGGCCTTCCAGGAGCGCAACCGCGACGCCGCTCCCGCCGCCTTGAAAAAATTGCAGGAAGTGGCGATGAACGGTGGTAATATTTTCGCCGAGCTGATGGAGACCGTGAAGGTGGCGTCGCTCGGACAGATCAGCGCCGCTTTGTACGAAGTGGGCGGGCAGTACCGCCGCAACATGTAAAAACAAAGGATCTCGCACATAGCGGAAGCGGTTGTCCCTCCCGAGGCGGCAGCCGCTTCCCGTCTTTTCCGTCTGGTTATTCCGGGATTCCCCAACAGGTTTTGCCGGCATTTCCCAACGATTTGAAGCGTAACGGGAGATTTGCCCAAAACCGGCGTTTGAATCCCTTGCATTTTCGTCTAAAATAAGGAATACTGTATCATAGCCAATTTATTGTTGGTTAACTGTGGCCGTGGGTTATCAGTTAGCATCGGTTATCATGAAGGCTCGGTCGGCTTCACGAAAGCTTGACAGTGGCCCAAGTTTTCTAAATGAAAGGACGTGCCTTGGGTGAGTCAAATACTTGCACATCTGGAACGTGAAAAACTAAACGAAATGGCTTTGGTCGATATCGCATACGAAATTTTGCGTGAAACCAATCAAACCCACAATTTTCGCGATTTGATGGATCAATTGGCCGAGCTGCGCGGAATGAACGAAGAAGAAAAAATGGCTATCATCGCTCAAGTATATACCGAAGTGAACATTGACGGCCGTTTTGTCTGCCTGGGCGACAACAACTGGGGACTGAAGCGCTGGTACCCGACGGATACCGTCGAAGAAACTCAAGAAGGCGGCAAAAAGAAAAAGGTTATCCTCGACGACGACTTCGACGATTACGAGGCAGAGGAAGAGCTTGTCGAGGAATACGAAGAGGACGAGATCGCGATCTTCGAAGACGACGAGTTCACGGAAGAAGATGGAGACGATCTCGAAGAAGAGCTTGATCCCGACCTCGACGAAGATGAAGAGCTTGAGGAAGAAGAGCTTTTTGAAGAGGAAGACGACGATTTGGCAGACGAAGATCCTGTCGATGAATTCGACGATGAAAATGAAGATTTATAATTCTTGACTTACGCTTGGAAGACAAGATAAAATACTCCTTGGGCTTCACATGAAGAAGGATATTATATGGGAAACTACAAAACAAAAGTGCCCCTACCCGATTCGTTCGGGATAGGACTCGCTTTTGTTTTTTCTTTTTTGGGAGCCGTCTTCATTCGTGCATTCATCAATATCAACTGATCCAGGAAACAGGGGAAAGAGGGGACGTAAAACGATGACGAAGTACATTTTTGTGACAGGCGGGGTCGTATCCTCGTTAGGAAAAGGGATTACTGCGGCTTCTCTGGGCAGACTCCTGAAAAACAGAGGGTTAAAGGTTTCGATTCAAAAATGTGACCCATACATCAACGTCGATCCGGGTACGATGAGCCCGTATCAGCACGGCGAGGTATTTGTGACCGATGACGGGGCAGAGACGGACCTGGACTTGGGCCACTACGAGCGCTTTATCGACATCAACCTGAGCGCCAACTCCAACGTAACGACCGGAAAAATTTACTCGACCGTAATCGCGAAGGAGCGCCGGGGCGATTATTTGGGCGGAACCGTGCAGGTTATTCCGCACATTACCAACGAAATCAAGGACCGCATTTTCCGTTCGGGACAAGAGACCGGAGCTGACGTCGTGATTACCGAAATCGGCGGAACCGTCGGCGATATCGAGAGTCTCCCGTTCCTTGAAGCGATCCGCCAGATCAAGAGCGATATTGGACGCGAAAACGTGATGTACATTCACGTGACACTGGTCCCGTATATCAAAGCCGCTGGCGAAATGAAAACAAAACCGACCCAGCACAGCGTGAAAGAGCTGCGCAGCCTGGGCATTCAGCCAAACGTCATCGTGACCCGTACAGAACAGCCTCTGTCCCAGGACATGAAGGACAAGCTGGCACTGTTCTGCGACATCGACAAAAACGCTGTGATCGAGTGCGTAGATGCGGAAACGTTGTATGACGTGCCGCTCCAGCTGCAAGCGCAGGGACTTGACGACTATGTCTGCCGTCATCTCGGACTCACCTGCCAGGAAGCGGACATGACAGAGTGGAAAGCACTCGTGGCCAAGATCAAAAACCTGTCCAAGACAACCCGTATTGCCATTGTCGGCAAATACGTCGAATTGCCGGATGCTTACCTGTCTGTAGCCGAGGCTCTGCATCATGCCGGTTTTGCCAATGACTCGGCGATCAAGATCAAGTGGGTAAGCGCAGAAGAAGTTACTCCGGAAAACGTGCACGAATTGCTGGGCGATGTAGACGGCATTCTCGTACCGGGCGGTTTCGGGGATCGCGGTATCGAAGGCAAAATTACAGCTACCCGCTACGCTCGTGAGAACAAGGTCCCATTCCTGGGAATCTGTCTGGGGATGCAAATCTCGGTGATTGAATTTGCCCGCCATGTAGCTGGCATGGACGGAGCCAACAGCTCCGAGATCAACCCCGATACGAAATACCCCGTCATCGACCTGCTGCCTGAGCAAAAGAATATCGAGGACAAAGGCGGTACCATGCGTCTGGGCCGCGGACCGACAAAAGTTCTCGAAGGAAGCCTGGCAGAGCGTGCTTACAACAGCACCATGGTGTACGAGCGCCATCGCCACCGCTATGAAGTAAACAACGACTACCGCGAGCAGCTCGCTAAGCTGGGCATGCGCTTCTCCGGTACGACTCCAGACGGACGTCTGGTAGAAATCGTGGAAGTGGCAGACCACCCATGGTTCCTGGCGACCCAATTCCATCCGGAGTTCACGTCCCGTCCGAACCGTCCGCAGCCGTTGTTCCGCGATTTTGTACACGCATCTCTGACCAATAAACGATAGTAAGCCAAAGAAAAACGCACGAGCGGATTTAGCCTCCGCTGGTGCGTTTTTGCATGCTCCAAACCAGTCTGCCCGGATAGGTGCAGGAGCTGGATTAATTTTCCAAAAAACAGTGCGCGTGGAACCTTTTCGCCCTCCCTCTACGTCTGAAACAGAGGAGCGATCCAGGCGACCCAGTATGCGGCGGGCACGAGCAAAAGCTGTGCCAGCAACGTGCCGAAAAAGCGCGAGATCATCAGTCCCAAATAGATGTCGCGGATATGTGTCATCTCGCTCTGCCCTTGCATCGCCTTGTCTGTCAAGAGTCCCACTTGCGGATCGATGAAAATGGTCAGGATGATCGTGGCGATGCCGTTGATGGTCCCGGATGCCGACAAGACTGTCGCCTTGAACTCGGGCACAAGCAGCGAAGCGTAAAGGGTGGCTAGCACGCCGGTCGTGTAGATTCCGGTAACCATACAATTTAAAAGCAGCAGCCTGTACGGGATGCCCTTGATCCGAAAGCGGGCGAGGTCAGGCAGGCGCGGCAAGCGTATGTGATGCTTGACCTGACGGATACTATGGATGGAAACAGTCGTCTTTAGCATCTGGGGAAGCGAGCCTGTCAGCTCCAGGTGGGCGATCAGCCGTTTTGACAGCTGCACGAGTGTCGGAAACAGCAGAATAGCCGCCAATGTCCCCAGTGACGCCATACCGATGATCATGTGCAGAAAGGGAAGGACATCCGTATTTTCAGCAGACGCATGGTCGATCAGTCCCCCGGTGAACGGAGCCTGTATCATGTTGGAGGTGCGGGAGACGAGGACGATAATTCCGGTCAGGGAGAGCGCTACGGCGAGCCTCCCGGTCTGTATGCCAGCGTACCGCAGCGCGTAGGAGAGCGTCTCCGATGTATGGATAACGAAGGTAAACAGGCAAATAATCCAAACCATGTTCATGGCAGCGGGGTCTCCTCACATATACGAATGGTTGCCAATTATTATACTCGAAGACGGGGATGCGGGAAAATTTCAAGGACAGGAGCAGGATTTTCCTGAATTTAGGCGAATCAAGGTTATAAAGTTTACGGCCTTATAAGCAGGGGGATGGACGAAACATGCAGGATAAACGGGATAAAAAAGTGTTGGTTGTCGATGATCAGTACGGCATACGAATCCTGCTGTACGAGGTTCTTGGCAAGGAAGGCTATAAAACATTCCAGGCTGCGAATGGGAAGATGGCTCTGGAAATCGTCGAAAAAGAGTCTCCGGATCTGGTCATTCTGGATATGAAAATCCCCGGGATGGATGGCATCGAGATTTTGAAGCACATCAAAAAAATCAATCAGGATATCAAGGTTATCATGATGACGGCCTACGGCGAACTGGACATGATTAAAGAAGCGACACAGCTGGGGGCGTTGACACACTTCACCAAGCCGTTTGATATTGACGAGCTTCGCCTCGCTGTTCATCAGCAGTTGGCCTGTTGAGCAATCCTGGATATATCTATCAAGACAAGCGTACCTGTTAACAAGCAGATGTCTGTGGTATAATAAGCCACGTTACAGAGTCTGCTAAGGAGGATTATCATATGCCACTAGTACCTATGACCGCTTTTACCGAAGACGTCAAGAAGCATAAATATGCTGTCGGACAGTTCAACCTCAATAACCTGGAGTTTACGCAAGCGATTACGGAAGCTGCTATGGAAGAGAAATCCCCGGTCATTTTCGGCGTGTCTGAAGGCGCACTCAAGTACATGGGCCTGGATTACACGGTCGCGATTGCCAAGGTAGCGGCAGAGCGCTCCGGCGTTCCTGTTGCGCTGCACCTCGATCACGGCAGCAACTTTGACATCGTCATGAAATGTATCCGTGCCGGCTTTTCTTCCGTGATGTTCGACGGATCTCACCATTCGTTCGAGGACAACATTCGCCTGACGAAACAGGTTGTGGAGGCTGCCCACGCAGTTGGCGTCTCTGTTGAAGGCGAGCTCGGTACCATTGGCGGAGTAGAAGATGATCTGTCTGTTGACGAAGAAGACGCTACTCTTGCAAATCCTGAAGAAGCGATCCGTTTCTGGGAAGAAACCAAAGTAGATTACCTGGCTATTGCTGTCGGTACAGCGCATGGCATGTACAAAGGCGAGCCGAAAATCCGTTTCGACATTATCGAGAAGGTTGCAAACAGCATCGGTTCCCCGATCGTTCTTCACGGCGGTTCCGGTGTTCCGGACGAAGCGATCGTCAAATCGATTTCTCTCGGTGTCGGAAAAATCAACGTAAATACAGAAAGTCAAGTCGCATGCACGGAAACAGTACGCAAGGTGCTGGCAGCCAAGCCGAACGAGATCGACCCGCGCAAGTATCTCGGTCCGGCTCGCGAGGCGATCAAGGAAGTTGTCAAAGGCAAAATGCGCCTGTTCGGCAGCAGCAATCGTGCGTAACCAAGGAGGTCCATCATGCGCTTTTTGATTGATACGGCAAACGTCGATGAAATCCGCGAGATTCACGAGTGGGGCGTAGTGGCGGGGGTCACGACCAACCCTTCTCTGGTAGCCAAGGAAGGCCGCGATTTTATCGAGACCTTGAAAGAGATTATCGACATCGTAGACGGTCCGATCAGTGCAGAGGTCATCAGCACTGATGCCAAGGGCATGATCGAAGAAGGCGAAAAGCTTGCTTCTTTGTCCAAAAACATTGTCGTCAAGGTTCCGATGACGGCAGAAGGCCTGAAAGCAGTCAAGTATTTTGCCAAGCGGAAGATTCGCACCAATGTGACATTGGTCTTTTCGGCCAATCAAGCGCTGCTCGCAGCACGTGCCGGAGCGACGTATGTATCTCCGTTCCTGGGACGTCTGGATGACATCGGCCATGACGGCATGCAGTTGATCGAAGATATTGCGGAAATTTTCTCTGTTCACGGTATCGAGACAGAAATTATCGCCGCTTCGGTACGCCATCCAGTCCATGTGACGGAAGCCGCTCGTCGCGGAGCCCATTTTGCGACGATTCCCCACAAGGTCTTTCATCAGTTGATTGCGCATCCGTTGACTGACAGCGGTTTGGAGAAGTTCTTGTCCGACTGGGCAAAAATGCAAAAGTAAGTCCCACCAACTGATCGTGTTGTACGTATAAATATAAGAGCACCTTTTCCGCTGGGGAAGGTGCTCATTTCCCGATTAAGCCTGAGGAGAGCAAAACATGGAAAAGCTGATCATCAACGGGGGAACCCCGCTTCAGGGCTCGGTTACCATCAGCGGGGCAAAAAACAGTGCCGTTGCCCTGGTTCCTGCTGCGCTGCTGGCAGACGGGCCGGTTGTGATTGAGAATTTGCCGCATATTCAAGATGTGGAAATCTATCACGAACTCCTGCGAGAAATGGGAGCCGATGTGTTGTTCGAAGATGATTGGATGGAAGTGGACGGCCGCCCGATGAAGTCGATGCTGATGCCCAATGGACGCGTAAAAAAATTGCGCGCTTCTTATTATTTGTGGGGGGCGCTTCTGGCCAAGTTCGGGGAAGCGCGCGTCGGCTTGCCGGGAGGGTGCGACTTGGGGCCGCGTCCAGTCGACCTGCACATTAAAGGGTTTGAAGCACTCGGCGCCAAAGTGACGAACAAAAATGGTGTAATGACGATTCAAGCCCCGAATGGCAGATTGAAGGGCGCCCGTATTTACCTCGACCTGGTCAGTGTGGGGGCGACTATCAACATTATGTTGGCAGCCTCCAAGGCAGAGGGTGTCACGATTATCGAAAATGCGGCTCGCGAGCCGGAAATCGTCGATGTAGCTACCCTGCTCAACAATATGGGGGCCAACATCAAGGGAGCCGGGACCGATCTCATCCGGATCCAAGGGGTAGACCGCCTGCGCGGCTGTCGCCACACGATCATTCCCGACCGGATCGAAGCCGGAACGTATATGATAGCGGCAGCAGCGACCAATGGCAGCGTCACGCTTGAAAATGTGATTCCCAAGCATCTCGAGTCTGTCACAGCCAAACTGCGGGAGATCGGCGTGGACGTGCTGGAAATGGACGACTGTATTCAGGTGAACGGCAATGGGCAGTACCGATCCATTGATGTAAAGACGAGTCCGTACCCAGGCTTTCCGACGGACTTGCAGCAGCCGATCACGACGCTGCTCACTCTGGCTTCGGGGTCCAGCATTGTGACCGACAACATTTACAGCGCCCGTTTCCGCCATGTAGACGAGCTGCGCCGTATGGGTGCCAACCTGAAGATCGAGGGCCGTTCGGCAATTATCGAGGGAGGCAGCCAATTGAACGGCGCCAAGGTAGTTGCTTCCGACCTGCGGGCAGGCGCGGCTTTAGTCATCGCCGGTTTGGCTACGAACGGCGTGACAGAGGTGGAAGGTTTAGAGCATATCGACCGCGGGTATGAAAACCTTGTCAGCAAGCTGCAAAGCCTGGGAGCGAATGTTCGGCGGGTTAGCTTGGGAGAAAAGGAACGTCAACAGCAGTAACTCATTGCCAGGAGAGGAGTCTTCCAGAATGGAACGTAGTTTAACGCTTGAACTGGTACGTGTTACGGAGGCAGCCGCACTTGCCTCTGCGCGTTGGATGGGTCTCGGCAAAAAGGATGAGGCTGACGATGCGGCCACGACCGCAATGCGCAAAGAATTTGAAAACGTACCGATGGATGGGACAGTCGTCATCGGCGAGGGCGAAATGGATGAAGCCCCGATGCTGTATATCGGTGAAAAGCTGGGCCAGGGAGTCGCCCCGGCAGTCGATGTAGCCGTAGACCCGCTTGAGGGCACCAATATCGTTGCCAAGGGAACGTGGGGCGCTATCTCGGTTATCGCCGTTGCAGACAAAGGCAACCTGCTGCACGCCCCTGACATGTACATGGAGAAAATCGCCGTTGGCCCGAAAGCGGTGGGCAAGATCGACATCAACGCGCCCATCAAGGATAACCTGAAGGCGGTAGCCCAGGCGCAAGGCAAAGACATCAGCGACCTGGTCGCGATCGTGCTGGATCGGGACCGTCACCAGAAGATTATTCATGAAATCCGCGAAGCAGGTGCTCGCATCCGGCTGATTTCCGACGGAGACGTAGCCGCAGCGATCAACACGGCTTTTGAGGATACGGGTGTAGACATCCTGTTCGGTTCTGGAGGAGCTCCTGAGGGTGTTCTGGCTGCTGTAGCGCTCAAGTGTATGGGCGGTGAGATCCAGGGCAAGCTGCTGCCGCAAAATGCAGAGGAAGTGGAACGCTGCAAACGCATGGGATTGGTCAATCCTTATCAAGTGCTGCACATGGATGATCTGGTCAAAGGAGACGATGCTATCTTTGCCGCCACAGGCGTTACCGACGGTGAATTGCTGCAAGGCGTTCGGATTCAGGGCACGCGCGCTACGACTCATTCCGTCGTGATGCGAGCCAAGACAGGAACAATCCGTTTCATCGAAGGAACCCACCGCTTGGAACGCAAGCCTCGTCTGGTATTGTAATGCAGCAAATAGACGAAGATAGATGAAGAGTAAATAAAGAGTGGTGGAATTATGTTACTTTCAGAACTAGAAGAAAAGAAGTTGACCGATCTCTACAAGCTCGCGAAGGAGTATCAAATCCCTTATTACTCCCAGCTGAAGAAGAAGGAGCTGATCTTCGCCATCCTTCGAGCCAGAGCCGAAAGAGACGGTCTGATGTTTATGGAAGGGGTGCTGGAAATCCTGCCGGAAGGCTACGGATTCCTGCGCCCTATCAACTACCTCCCGAGCTCGGAGGACATTTACATCTCCCAGTCGCAGATTCGCCGATTTGATCTGAGGATGGGAGACTTGGTATCTGGTAAGGTGCGACCTCCCAAGGAAAATGAACGTTATTTCGGATTATTGCAAGTAGAGGCTGTAAACGGAGAAGACCCCGAATTGGCAGCCGAACGACTTCATTTCCCCGCCTTGACACCGTTATATCCTCAAAACAAACTCGTATTGGAAACGTCGCCAGAACGCGTTTCCGCCCGCCTGATGGATCTCATCGCCCCTGTTGGTCTCGGCCAGCGCGGTTTGATTGTAGCGCCCCCCAAGGCCGGCAAAACCATACTTCTCAAGGAAATCGCGAACAGCATCACTGCTAATCGGCCGGACATCCACCTGTTTGTTCTCTTGATCGATGAACGCCCGGAGGAAGTAACCGACATGCAGCGTTCTGTACAGGGAGAAGTAATCGCTTCCACATTTGACGAAGTTCCCGAAAACCATATCAAGGTAGCGGAGCTCGTGCTGGAAAGAGCCAAGCGGCTGGTCGAGCATAAGAAAGATGTCGTCATCCTGCTCGATTCGATTACCCGTCTGGCACGGGCCTACAACCTGGTTATCCCGCCCAGCGGACGTACGCTTTCGGGAGGTATTGATCCCGCCGCGTTCCACCGTCCGAAGCGGTTCTTCGGCTCGGCCCGCAACATCGAGGAAGGCGGCAGCCTGACGATTTTGGCGACTGCACTGGTAGAGACGGGTTCGCGCATGGACGATGTCATTTACGAGGAATTCAAAGGAACCGGCAATATGGAATTGCATCTGGACCGAAAGCTGTCCGAACGCCGCATTTTCCCGGCGATCGATATTCGCCGCTCCGGTACCCGGCGCGAAGAGCTGCTCCTTTCCAAGGAAGAATTGGAAAAGCTGTGGGCGATTCGCAAAAGCATGAACGAAACCTCGGAATACGTAGAGTCCTTTTTGAGGAAACTGGCAGACTCCAAAACAAACGAAGAATTTTTGCAAAGCATCGAAACGAAACAGACACGTGGAAAACAAAGCACAGTGACGGCGGGTTCTTAGACTCGCCGTCATTTTTTATGCGGACGAGGCATATCGTATAAAAGAGTGCTCGTGCAGATACTGAGGGCAAATCTGCCAGAAACGCAGGCGTGAAGGAGGAATGTCAGTGGATTACGAGCAGCTGCCGGCAGGGTGGGGGAGTCGCGACGAAGTGAAACAGGCCGTAGTCGAACAGGTCCTGTTTGAAGCATTTAACCCTTTTGCTTCCCTGGACAAACCGACTTCGACGAATAGAAGTGAAGTGATGACCTACACCGTAAAATACGGGGACACGATGTCGGAAATAGCCGAACGCTACGGATTGACGTTAAAACAACTGTTGGAGTTAAACAGGATGGTAAAGCCGAATCTGATGGGAATCGGCATGAAGCTGGTTTTGAATAAAGAAGAGATTACCCACTCCGTCAGGAGAGGGGAAACGGTGGACAGCATCGCCAGACGCTACAGTGTAAGCAAAGAAATGCTGCTGGAGCGAAACCCGCTGCTCCGGCTGATGGAGGACAACCTCTACATAGGTCAAACCATTCATATCCCCATCTCTGACATGAATTCGCTGACTGCCAAAGAGTGGCAGCGAAAGCGTAATGCGGTTACGACGGCCAGCCGCCAAGCCAACCGTTCGCGGGCTATGGATTGGCCGGTGAAGGAAGCGACTGTGACAAGCGGCTTTGGTACGCGGTGGGGAAGGATGCACAAAGGATTGGACATGTGGAACCAGAGCGAAGGGCAGACCCCGATCTACGCTGCGAAAGAAGGCGTTGTGGTGGAAGCGGGTGGAAATCGGGGCGGTTACGGCTTCATCGTCATTCTGGATCACGGGGAAGGCTTGCAGACGTATTATGCCCATATGCGCAAAATCATCGTGCAGCCGGGACAGCACGTGGAGCGGGGAGAAATGCTCGGCTACATGGGACGTACCGGCGATTCGACGGGTTACCATCTCCATTTTGAGGTCAGAGAGGATAACGTCCCCATGAATCCGCTTCGTTACCTCAGCAGGTAACCGTTCACATTTACATTGTCTGATCGTTGCGTTACAATGGGCTGAGCGAAAAAAGCGAGGCGATTGTACCATGTTTTTAGTGTACGCAGATGAAAAAGGCAATGTATACGACCACCCCGAGCTGCTCGCGGTGGCTCGCAATGGAGATATATTGACGGAAGTATTGGAAGAAGAATTGATTCCGCTGCCAGAGGGAGCTACACTCGTCAGCCTGCCCGATACCGTTCCGGTCGGGATGGACCCGGACACAGGCGAGATGGTAAAGCTCGACGGCTATACGTCGGTAGGAGCCTTGATCCCTCAAGGCTTTACACGGCTGCTGCTGCCTGGTTACGTGAAGACCGACAAAAATAGCAAGTTTCCGCTGTTTGGATATACAGCAGTTGTATGGAAAGACGATCGTTTCTGGGTAGCAGGCCGTCAGAGCGATGATCCGCACCAGTGGAACCCGCTGCATTTCCCGATGGACGAGCTTCGTCAGCGCGTAGAGAAGACGTTGGAGATGTTCCCGCAAAACCGGATTCTCCACCACCTGTCACACTGTGCATTGGAATACGAATGCCTGACAGCTTCCAACAACTTCTTCCATCGTTGGGAAGGAAGCCTGCCTGTCTCGTATACGTGCAATGCCGGCTGCTATGGCTGTATCTCCGAGCAGCCTGAGGACAGCGGTTTTCCGTCTCCGCAGACGCGGATGAACTTCAAGCCGACAGAGGACGAGCTGGTCGAGGTGATGCTGCATCATTTGCAGACACCGGAGAGCATTATCAGCTTTGGACAAGGCTGTGAAGGGGAGCCTTCCACGATGGCGTCCATCATCGTTCCGGCGATGCGCCGGGTGCGGGAACAGACAGATATGGGCTTTATCAACATCAACACGAATGCGGGCCTGACCGATCACATCAAGGGGATCGTCGATGCCGGTCTTGACCTGATGCGGGTGAGCATCATCAGCGCGATTGACGAGCATTACAACGCGTATTATCGTCCGCGCAACTACACGCTGGAAAATGTGGCCCGCTCGGCGGAGTACGCCGCTTCCAAAGGTGTGTACACGTCCATCAACTACTTGTGCTTCCCAGGCGTGTTCGACCGCGAAGAGGAAATGGAAGCGATGATCGAGTTTATCCGCCGGACAGGCATCAAGCTGATCCAGCTTCGCAACCTGAATATCGATCCCGAGAGCTATCTGGCAATGATCCCGCCAGCCAAGGGAGAGGTGTTCGGCATGAAGCAGGCAATCGAAATTTACCAGGAGGAATTGCCGGACGTCGTCATCGGTTCATTTACACATGTTCCGCCGGAGGATTTGCAGCGGAGGAAAAGGCTGGATAAGAAGTAAATTCAGTTGCTTTTCGATGCTGGCCATGCTACTATTTTCTATGTGTATTTTCTATATAACTCTGTTTCGGCAAACGATTCAGGGCGGAAAAGAGGTGTATGTGAGATGAAACCAGGAATTCATCCTAACTACAATGTAGTGAAAGTAACATGTGCATGCGGTAACGAATTCGAATCCGGTTCCGTGAAGCAAGCGCTGCGCGTGGAGATCTGCTCCAACTGCCACCCGTTCTTCACTGGTAAACAAAAATTCGTCGATGCTGGCGGCCGTGTGGACCGTTTCAAACGCAAATACAATCTTTCCTAATCGGAGATTGGAGCGACCAGGTAGAGCAATCTGCCTGGTTTTGTTTTTTTACCCCGATCACCAAAAATGCTCTTCCCGTCTGCCGGAATGAACCCATACAATAGATGTATAGGCTGTGGGAGACCCAGACCGTGCCCGAGATAAATACGTTTAACAAAAGCAAAGGGAGACAATAGACGTGGCGCAACTATATTTTCGCTATGGAGCAATGAACGCTTCCAAATCCATTCAGTTATTGACCGTGGCCCATAATTACGAACAGTCAGGAAAAAAAGTTCTGGTTTTCACACCCGCCATCGATGACCGCTACGGCGTCGGGAAGGTAGCCTCCCGGGTGGGGATTAGCCGCGAAGCCATTTCGATCGGGGATGACACCGATATATATGCGGTTGTGTCTGCCGAGGAGCCTTATCCTGATTGCGTTCTTGTGGACGAAGGACAGTTCTTGCATGCGGAACACGTTCAACAGCTGGTACGGATCGTCGATGAGCTGGATATACCGGTGATCGTGTACGGCTTATTGAAGAACTTTAAAAACGAATTATTCCCAGGCAGCGCCGGATTATTGAGCGAAGCGGACAAGATCGAGGAAATCAAAACGGTTTGTGTCTACTGCAATAAAAAAGCGACGCACATTCTGAAATACAAAAACGGCAAACCTGTATATACCGGAGAAACGATCGAGATCGGCGGAAACGACACCTACAGCAGCGTCTGCCGTCGCCATTACTACCACCCGCCGGTGGAATAGGCTGGCGTATGGCCGCTTTCCTGTTGTCTGTGCATGGAGATTTCATCTGCTGCGCACACTATGACAAACAGGAGGTGGCTTTTTTATGCGACGCCTGCCCTATGGAAAAAGCGCGGCAGCTGCATTCGGTGCTGCAGCTTTGTTGCTTGTGGCTGCGGTCGGCTGCGGCCGGACGATGCCGCAGGAAAAAAGCTATGGCGCCAACAGCTACGACCCGCAACAGCACGCTACGATCAAGAGTGACCGAAGCGGAGATATCATTGACAGAGGGGCTCCGCCGATGGAGGATCGCGATCCCTTGATGGGACGAAACCAGAACCCGAATCTGATCATCGGCCACGCCAACGTTCGCAATACTCAGGTTGACATGGACAACATGGAGAGGATGGCTAGATCGGTATCCGGTGTGGAGGATGCAAGGGTTACCCTTGTGGGCGGGAACGCATACGTTACGTTGGACTTGATCCCGAATGTAACGGCCAATCAGGCTCGCACCATCGAACAAGAAGTCATCGCGGCCTTGCGGCAAAAAATACCCCGCTATGATTTCCACGTCACGTCAAACGACGCGTATCACCGATAACCATCTGACGGCTCGGCTTGTCCGGGCTGTTTTTCATGAGCAGGAAAACACCGCCAGATCATGTATTTCTTTGACTTTTTCGGGGTTTCCCCCTATAATTATTCTGTTACTTTCAATATTTTTTTACTGGCAGGCTTCGCTTCCTGGCGATGGCACTGCAGTGCAAAACAGGAAGCTTTCTTCATAGGATTTTTAGTGAAAGCAAGTACTTAATTTTTTCGTAATGGGGTGAATGACAGTGTTCGAGCGCTTGTCTGCGGTTGAAGAGCGTTATGAAGAGGTAACCAATCTACTATGCGACCCCGATGTCATCAGTGACACCAAACGGCTGCGGGAACTGTCCAAGGAGCAGTCTTCTCTGGAGGAGACTGTGACCGTTTATCGTGAATACAAATCGGTAGTATCTCAGTATGAGGACGCAAAGGCGATGCAGGAAGAAAAGCTGGATGACGAGATGCGCGAAATGGTGAAAATGGAAATCGCGGAACTCGCCAAACGCAAGGAACAACTGGAAGATCGGTTGAAAATCCTGCTGCTGCCAAAAGATCCGAATGACGATAAAAACGTTATCGTGGAGATTCGCGGAGCTGCCGGTGGTGATGAAGCGGCGCTGTTCGCGTCCGATCTGTTCCGCATGTACACGCGTTATGCAGAGCGGCACGGTTTCAAGGTGGAAGTTCTGGAAGCCAATCCGACTGACATCGGCGGTTACAAGGAAATTGTCTTTTCTGTCAGCGGCCGTGGGGCCTATAGCAAGCTGAAATTTGAAAGCGGTGCACATCGCGTGCAGCGTATTCCGGCAACCGAGTCGGGCGGCCGGATTCACACGTCTACGTCTACGGTGCTGGTACTGCCGGAAGCCGAAGACGTCGAAGTGGAAATCAACGAAAAAGATATACGCATCGATACTTTCTGTTCCAGCGGTGCGGGTGGACAGAGCGTCAATACGACCAAGTCCGCTGTTCGTGTTACGCATATCCCGACAGGCATCGTGGTGTCCTGTCAGGACGAAAAATCGCAGCATTCCAACAAGGATAAAGCCCTGCGCGTACTGCGCGCCCGCCTGTACGATTACCACATGCAGCAGCAGATGGCGGAGCAGGATGCTACACGCAAAAGCCTTGTGGGAACGGGTGACCGGAGTGAGCGGATTCGCACGTACAACTTTCCGCAAAGCCGCGTGACCGATCACCGAATCGGCCTTACTCTGCATCGTCTCGAGGCGATCCTGGAGGGCGAGATCGACGAAGTGATTGAAAACCTGATGCTGCACGAACAGACGGAGCAGTTGAAAAGCCATGCACACACAGCTTGATTGGTCCGATGTCGTGACGATACGAGAAGCCCTTTCGCGGGCTTCTTCCTTTTTGCGCAAACAGGGAGTAGCCGATCCTATGTTTGAAGCGGAACTGCTGGTACGGCACTGTCTGGGCTGGGACCGGACGAGATTTTTGATTTCGATGGGCGAACCGATTCCGGTGGCAGCGCGCGACCAGCTTGCGGCCCTGTGCGAACGGCGGAGCCGCCGCGAGCCGCTTCAGTACATGTTTGGAACCCAGGAGTTTTACGGACGTCCCTTTCACGTCCGTCCCGGTGTTTTGATTCCGCGTCCCGAGACGGAGATACTCGTGGAGCAGCTGCTTTGCCGGGCGGAGAAGCTATGGCCGGCCGATCAATCGCTGCAGGTCGTCGATATCGGCACAGGCAGCGGAGCCATCTGTGTCACCATTGCTTGTGAACGGCCTCACTGGCAGGTCAGCACAGTGGATCTTTCTCCCGATGCTACGGCCATTGCCCGTGAAAATGCGGAGCAGCTCGGAGCCAGGGTCCGCTTTTTGCAAGGGGATCTGGTACAGCCGCTTTTGGAGGCCCATGAGCGCGTAGACATTCTCGTGTCCAATCCGCCTTATATACCAAGCCGCGATGTAGATGAGCTGGATGATGAAGTAAAGGCATATGAGCCTCGGCTCGCGCTTGACGGGGGAGACGACGGTCTGGACTGTTATCGCCGTCTCTGCGATGCCCTGCCAAGCCTTTTGAAGCAGACAGCTCTGGTCGGGTTTGAGGTTGGAATACATCAAGCCCGTGATGTCGCCAGTCTGATGAAGGCTTCAGGGGTGATTGACCAGGTAGAGATCGTCGCTGATTTGGCTGGAATCGACCGCGTCGTAATCGGGATCAGAACGGGTCGGAAGGAATAGAGAGGAAACAGAGGGGTAGAAGAAATCGAAGATAAATCAAAGAAAGCGGCTCAAGCAGCCGTTTTTTTGTTTTGTTATAATTGCAAAATATGGTATTATATGGTTGGTTGATGGCGTGAACAACTATGCAAAAATAGGCAGCTGCAGATCTTCGTCTGAATCTTTCAAATCGATAGGTATATTCCCAAGCCTCCCTGTCCATACTGATTTCTAAAGAGAGACAGAAGAGAAATCAGTTATGAGAGGGAGAAGGGTATCTATGAAACGGTTCTTTTTCGTAGCGTTTAGCTTTTTGACACTGATGATGAGCTGGGAGGGACAGCTTACATCCGCCAACGTGCTCGACAATGGACCGATCCCTCAGGAGTCTATCCGACTGCGAATTATCGCCAACAGCGATTCCATACAAGACCAGTGGCTGAAGCGGGAAGTCCGCGATGCCATTATCGATCAAATGAACGTCTGGGTAAAAGACATCCGTTCCTACGATGAAGCGAAGGCGGTCGTCGCCAGCAAATTGCCGGAGCTGCAGGCACTTGTCGATAAGACCATGCGCGAACGGGGCTTCTCGTATAAAGCAGAAGTTGATTTTGGACGGGTGCCGTTTCCAACGAAGCTGTACGGCTCCTACGTCTATCCCGCAGGTGATTACGAAGCGCTCCGCGTCCGCATCGGCGATGCACAGGGACAAAATTGGTGGTGCGTACTGTTTCCGCCGCTCTGCTTTATCGACATGTCCAACGGCGACGCGATCGCGTCCGCTCAAGTTGAAAATGAAAGTGAATCACTCCCAACGAAAACAGCAGCCGATGCCAAAGCACCGACTGCCGACTTGGAACCTATATCGAAAAATACCGGGGAAAACGCTCCTCTGAACGATCTGGAAGAAGAGCGCGCGTCCCATCAGCAGTGGCGCCTGTCTCGCATGGAAGAAAGCTGGATGGGAGCCACAGCCGAAACCAACGATCATCAGGATGCTGGTGACATATCTGTACAAGCCTTTTCAGGAAGTGTCTCTGTACAAGAGCAGTCTCGGGAAGACGCAGGCCAAAGCGAGGAGACTGCCCCTGTACAGCCAAAAGTGGAAGTCCGTTTTTACCTCTGGGACAAGCTGGCTTCCCTCTTCTAACCAAGCCCCTCTCCTGCCTGTTCCTTATGGAGCAGGCTTTTTTTAATGGCTGGGCTCTTCCTTGCTTATAACTCATCCCGTTTGCACGATACAAACAAGCCTTACTTCAACAATTGGGCAACCTCCGGATTATACAGGTTAAAGACGTTCCCGGTAGGAATGGTGAAAGCAGGCATTCCAATGGCATAGGGACCGATTTCGTATTGGCCGAAATGAATGACAAGCTTGCCATTCTCGAAAGCAAACGACTGGTTTTCGGAAACGCCGGGGAATCCGTCCGCGATCCCGCTCAAATCCGGGTCTGCTTTGATTTGTTGGGCAATCAAATGGCTCAGGACATAGCGATAGTCATATCCAGGGCGGAAAAGATCGGAAAGCTGGAGGTTCTTCGCTTTTTCCACATTGGCGAGGTTGTAATAGACAACATCTGTTATCCCGTGGGCGCCCCCTGTGTAGCGGTACGTTTGAACGGCGAACGATACGAGCTTGCCGTTCATGTGCACTTCATAGGAGATGTCCAGAGCATGGGGCCGAAGCTCGTATCCGTATTTTTTGGCGGTGGCGGCATCTTCCTTGGCCATGTCTTGCGTTTCTTTGAGCGAGTCCTGGGCAAGTTTTTGCAGTTCAGCATTGAGCTTGGTCTCAAACGCCTTGTCTTTGAGTCCGCTGATGACAGGAATAGAAATCTTGGCCTCATACTCGGCCGTTTTGGCCTGAATCGTTTTCGGAGTGAAAACGACTCCCTGTACCTGAGCTTTTTGTGCAGGTGCAGCCGATGGCGCCGCTATGGCTGGCGTTGTTGCCGATGTGGCGGCAGCCATAGCGGGGGCGTTGACAGCGGCGAGCAAGAACGCTGCGCCAACAAGGCTGGTGACAATGGACTTGGACGGGGTTTTCATGCTTCCTCAATCCTTTCGCGGAAAAACAATGGATGTTATTTGATAGATAAATGATACTACAAGGAAACAAGGGCGAAGGTTAAAAAAAGTAACAGGATTGTTTTCCACCGACTGCCACAAGTTATTCACAAGTTATTCACAGGCTGTTGAAAACTTTTGCTTCCAACACTATACTTAAGGCACAAATCGTATACGAAGATGCGTATTGGAAAGGAATTTGACAGATGGCTTTGAAACGGAAAACAAAGGTATGGATTGTGGATAAAAATGTGGAAAATCTCCAAGCTTGTACACAGATTGTGGATGCAGCCCAATTTTTGCGTGATGGAGAAACCGTGGCTTTTCCTACGGAAACCGTATATGGTTTGGGGGCCGATGCATTGTCTGACGAGGCTGTGGAAAAAATATTCATGGCAAAAGGAAGACCGAGCGACAATCCACTGATTGTTCACATTGCAGATAAAGAGCAGGTTAACGATATTGCATCGTCTCTTCCGGAGAAAGGCGCTGCCCTGATTGAGGCGTTTTGGCCGGGACCATTGACTTTGATCCTGCCAAAAACAGAGAGAGTGGCTTCACTGGTGACGGCGGGTCTTGATACGGTGGGCGTGCGTATGCCGGATCATCCCGTCGCATTGGCGCTGATTAAACAGGCGGGGGTCCCTGTGGCGGCTCCCAGTGCCAATCGCTCGGGCAGACCCAGTCCTACGACAGCTGAGCATGTCATGGCAGACCTTGCAGGCAGGATCGTCGGCGTAGTAGACGGCGGAGCGACTGGCGTGGGTGTAGAGTCGACCGTGCTTGATGTAACGGTAGAGCCTCCGCTTATTTGCAGACCGGGCGGAATTACGCGCGAGCAACTGGAGGAAGTCATCGGAGAGGTGGCGATCGATCCGGCCTTTTTGCCGGATGCGGCAGAAGCTCCGCGCTCGCCGGGGATGAAGTACACGCATTACGCTCCAGAAGGGGAGATGTGGCTCGTCGATGGCGAGGAGTCCCGGGTGTACGAGCAGATGCGAGCCATGCTCGCCGAGGCAAAACGGCACGGGCGCAAGACGGGCGTGATGGCAACAATGGAATCGCTCCCCTACTGGCGGCAGCAGCAGGTAGCAGATGTGGTCATTTCTGTCGGTTCGCGCTCGGAGCTTGAACAGGTAGCCCAGCACTTGTACGGTGTTCTCCGGCAGTTTGACGACGAACAGGTGCAATTTATCGTCGGCGAGACATTTCCGCGCTCAGGCATCGGCATGGCTGTCATGAACAGGCTGGAAAAAGCTGCGGGAGGACGCATTTTGGCTGTGTAACGAAAGGTTTGGCTTTTATCAGCATGTCTAAACTCCCTCTTGTCCGCATAAAAGTGAAGACAGGAGGGGAGCGACGTGGACCTTGCCTTATTTCACTGGGGTCAGTTTCTGACTCTGCTCATGATTGCTCTTGCTTTGAGTATGGATGCCTTTTCACTCGGAGTAGGCGTGGGCATGATTGGCATTCGGCTGAGAGAGATACTGAAAGTGAGCGTTACGATTGGCTTGTTCCACATCGCTATGCCATTGGTCGGGATCGCAGTGGGCGGCTACTTATCCGATATGATCGGGGATATAGCGGTTTTCGTCGGGGGAACTGTCCTGATGGGCATCGGCGTACATATGATTTGGAACGGGTTTGCCAACGGTGACGAAAAAAGCATGCTGCGGACGAAGGGCTTCGGACTGCTTCTGTTTGCCTTCAGCGTCAGCCTGGACGCATTGACGGTAGGGTTTTCGTTCGGACTGATGGAGATCAACCGGTTTCTGGCAGTCACATTGTTTGGCATAATGGGAGGAACGATGTCTTATTGTGGACTGCTGATCGGGCGGAGTATGGGAGGATGGCTGGGGGAATACAGCGAAGTATTAGGAGGACTTATCCTGCTTGGTTTTGGGTTGAAATTTATCCTGTGAAGCGACTATGGCCCGGCAGCTTCTCCTCAAGCGGGCAGCCCGGATCGGCTTTGCCCTTTTGTCCATTCCGGGAGGCGAAAGGCAGCGCACAAGGAAGGAGTTGAAAGCATGAAACGGATTTTGTTTGTATGCACGGGAAATACATGCCGCAGTCCGATGGCAGAGGCGTTGTTTCGGACACTTGCGGCAGGCAGCGATTGGGAAGTGAGGTCTGCGGGCGTGGCTGCATACGAAGGGCAGCCGGCTTCTCAGCAGGCTGTTCAAGTATTGGCGGAGTGCGGAATCGATCACAACCATCAGGCTACGCGGATAAACGGTGACCTGATCCTTTGGGCTGACCTGATTCTGACGATGGCCCACAGTCACAAGTCGCTGATTGTCAGCTACTTTCCTGAGGCGCAGCAAAAAGTGTTTACTTTGAAAGAATACGTCGGCGCCAATGACGGGGGCGATATTGCCGATCCGTTCGGCGGTACGGTCGAGGAATACCGCAAATGTGCCCGTGAAATCCAGGTCCTGTTGGACAAGCTTTGGGCTCACTTGTCCCGGCAGCAGTAGATTGCTGGACCAGACAAAAGATGCCCGGATCCAATCCGATAGCAATTGTCGCAAGTTTTTGGTAGACTTTTACCTAAACCTTGCTAATGGACGAACATTATCTTTGTTTTTAGTAAAAATGTTCACTTTTTACCGGGCGTTATCTGAGTTATAATAAAAATAGCAAAAGCGTAAGCGAGGGATACTGATGAAAGTGGCGATTGGTGCCGACCACGGTGGATATAAATTAAAAGAGGAAATCAAGAAGCTGCTGGCGACGATGAACGTGGAAGTGGCCGATTTCGGCTGCTCTTGCGAAGACTCGGTCGACTACCCGGACTATGCTCTTCCTGTTGCGGAAAAGGTAGCGGCAGGAGAATTTGACCGAGGCATTTTGGTGTGCGGGACAGGGATCGGGATGTCGATCGCAGCCAACAAGGTTCCCGGCATCCGCTGCGCACTTGTCCATGACACATTTTCGGCGAGAGCGACGAGGGAGCACAACAACACCAACGTGCTGGCAATGGGTGAGCGGGTTATCGGCCCCGGCCTTGCCCTTGACATCGTCAAGATTTGGCTGGAGACCGATTTCCAAGGAGGCCGCCACGAGCGCCGCGTGGAGAAGATCACCGAGATCGAAGCCAAACATGCGGGAGTGAAGTAAGGTGGACCTGCTTCGCATCGAACAGCAAGCCAGGGAAGTCGTTTCCGAGGTAGCGGGCTTGGCCGAGCTTCGGCCGGGCATGCTGCTTGTTATCGGCTGCAGCACCAGCGAGGTGGCCGGCAAACACATTGGCAAAGCGGGCAGCCGGGAGGTGGCGGAGGCCCTGTTCCGGGGAATTTCCGCTGCGGCGCAAGAACGGGGATTTTCGCTGGCTTTCCAATGTTGCGAACATTTGAACAGAGCTCTCGTCGTCGAGCGGGAGACGATGGAGAAATGCGGGCTTGAGGAGGTCTCTGTCGTGCCTGTTCCCAGCGCGGGCGGCTCAATGGCAGCTTGCGCCTTTGAACAGATGGCAGCTCCCGTTGTTGTCGAGCACATAAAGGCTCACGCGGGCATCGACATCGGAGATACCCTGATCGGAATGCATCTGAAGCATGTAGCGGTACCGGTCCGGCCGACCATTCGCCAGATCGGAGAGGCGCATGTAACGGCAGCGCGCACCCGTCCGAAGCTGATCGGCGGTTCCCGTGCCGTCTATGAGCGCACCTCGTCCAATCAAAGCTGCATGTGACTGTGGCATTTTCGCCAGTTATGGCTGTTCCCCTTTGCGGGAACCCCTTTTCATAACTAAAACAAAGATCCAGGAGGAGAAAAAACCATGCTAGAGTTTTTGCGCAAACAGGACCCACAAGTAGCGGAAGCGGTCGGTCTGGAACTGGGCAGACAGCGGGACAAAATCGAGCTGATCGCATCTGAAAACTTCGTCAGCCGTGCCGTCATGGAAGCGATGGGAACGGTATTGACCAACAAGTACGCTGAAGGCTATCCAGGCCGTCGTTACTACGGTGGCTGTGAATATGTAGACATCGTGGAAAACATCGCGCGCGACCGCATCAAGGAACTGTTTGGTGCCGAACACGCCAATGTACAGCCTCACTCCGGCGCCCAAGCCAATATGGCTGTCTACTTCACCATATTGAAGCCGGGCGATACCGTGCTGGGGATGAACCTGTCTCACGGCGGGCACTTGACGCATGGCAGCCCGGTCAACTTCTCCGGGTCTCTCTACAATTTCGTCGAATACGGAGTGGACGAGCAATCCCATCTGATCAATTACGATGATGTGCGCGCCAAAGCGCTTGAGCACAAGCCGAAGCTGATCGTGGCAGGAGCCAGCGCGTATCCGCGCACGATTGACTTTGCCAAATTCCGTGAAATCGCCGACGAGGTCGGTGCGTACTTCATGGTGGATATGGCCCATATCGCCGGACTTGTGGCGGCTGGACTGCATCCGAATCCGGTGCCGCATGCGCACTTCGTTACCTCGACCACGCACAAGACCCTGCGCGGTCCTCGCGGCGGTCTGATTCTGTGCAAGGAAGAATTTGCCAAGGCTATCGACAAGTCCGTATTCCCGGGCGTGCAAGGCGGGCCGTTGATGCACGTCATCGCAGCCAAGGCCGTTTCATTTGGCGAAGCGCTCCAGCCTGAATTCAAGGCGTACGCCCAGCAAATCGTAAACAACGCCCGCGCCTTTGCCGAAGCCCTGCAAGCAGAGGGATTGACGCTCGTCTCTGGCGGAACGGACAACCACCTCGTCCTCGTAGATGTGCGCAACCTCGGCCTGACTGGAAAAGTGGCTGAGCATCTGCTCGATGAAGTCAATATCACGACCAACAAAAATACGATTCCTTACGATCCGGAAAGCCCGTTTGTCACCAGCGGTGTCCGCATGGGTACCCCGGCAGTGACCAGCCGCGGATTTGACGAAGCAGCGATGAAGGAAGTAGCAGCCATCATTGCGCTCACCCTGAAAAACCCGGAAGATGCGGCCAAGCACGAGGAAGCAAGACAACGCGTCTCCGCCCTCTGCCAACGCTTCCCGATGTACGAAGGCCTGACTGTATAAGCGGGAAAGGCTGGAAAGATAAGGTCGGTACACCTGCAAGTACATCAAGCGACATCATTAGCAAATTACAAATAGCAAACATAGTAAAAAGGCCTCGCAAGCATAAGCGGGGCCTTTTTTCGTCTATAGAAACCATCCAATCATCCAAAAGCTACGAGGCCCACACAAAAGCAACGGCCAAGGTACATCCGTCCGATCTATCCTCCACCTCTTCGATCTTGCCAACGAAAAGCCCAAAGACCGATCCACCCCAACGGATGTAGAGATGAAAGCGGAGAAAAAAGCGAAGGGTCTTTGGGACACCTCCCAGGCCATGGTCCAAAAGCGGAACACGCTTTTAGCGGCCAACCTCTGAGACACCCCCAGAATCAACGACTTTTGGCCGCGTTCCGCTTTTGGAGCAGGGCCGGACAGCGCATACCCCCAGGCAGTGTCCCACCGAACCCTGAGCGTTTTCTCCGCTTTCATCTCCTCCACCAAAGCCGCGAACAAAGATCTTTTCATTTTTGCTCTTGCCCAAAAAGGTGTCGAACCAAAGCCCCTAATGACGAAAGATTACGCAAATTGACGTCCGCCCCTCCCTCCGCTATTATGGAAAGGATATATTGACAAGTGGAAACGGAGGAACATACATGAGCCGCGTATACGTGTTAGATCATCCGCTGATCCAGCATAAGGTAACATTCATCCGCGACAAAAACACGGGAACCAAAGAGTTCCGCGAGCTGGTGGACGAGGTAGCCACACTGATGGCTTACGAGATCACCCGAGATATGCCTCTGGAGGAGACAACCATCGAAACGCCGGTGGCAACCTGCAAAGCGCGTGTAATTGCCGGTAAAAAAGTGGGACTGATCCCGATTCTCCGCGCAGGCCTGGGAATGGTGGACGGGATTCTGCAGCTGATCCCGGCTGCGAAGGTAGGCCACGTGGGCCTTTACCGCGATCCGGACACACTGCAGCCCGTAGAGTACTATGTAAAGCTGCCGACGGATATCGCGGAGCGTGAACTGATCGTAATCGACCCGATGCTGGCGACCGGCGGCTCTGCTGCCGCGGCCATTGATGCCCTGAAAAAGCGCGGAGCGAAAAGCATGAAGCTGATGTGCCTCATCGCAGCTCCGGAAGGCATCAAGCTGGTCCAGGACGAGCATCCTGACGTCGATATCTACGTAGCGGCTATTGACGAGTACCTGAACGATCACGGCTACATCATCCCGGGTCTTGGCGACGCCGGCGACCGACTGTTTGGGACAAAGTAGGAGAGGGAATCCGATGAAGAAGCTAAAAGTGATGACTGTCTTCGGGACGCGGCCGGAAGCGATCAAAATGGCGCCGCTCGTCCATGAGCTCAGCAAGCATGAAGAGCACATCGAACCGATTGTTTGCGTGACAGCGCAGCACCGTCAAATGCTGGATCAGGTGCTGGAGATTTTCCATATTCAGCCTGATATCGACCTGAACATCATGAAGGACCGGCAGACGCTTGTGCAGATCACGACCCGGGCACTTGAAGCGCTCGACCAAGTGATCAAGGAAACAAAACCAGACATTGTCCTCGTTCACGGCGATACGACCACGACCTTTGTAGCCAGCCTGGCAGCCTTCTACAACCAGGTGGCGATCGGACATGTGGAGGCGGGGCTTCGCACGTGGGACAAGTATTCCCCGTTCCCTGAGGAGATGAACCGCCAACTGACTGGCGTCATGGCAGATCTCCATTTTTCGCCGACGGAAGGCTCCGCAGACAACCTGCGCCGGGAAAACAAGCCGGAGGAGTCCATCTACATTACCGGAAACACGGCGATCGACGCACTGAAAACGACAGTCCGGGACGATTACACCCATCCGGTACTGGATCGGGTGCAGGGGAAAAAGATGGTGCTGATGACCGCTCACCGCCGCGAGAATCTGGGCGAGCCGATGCGCCGCATTTTCCGTGCGGTCAGACGCCTGATCGACGAGCATGAGGATATCGCTGTCGTCTATCCGGTTCACTTGAACCCGGCTGTCCAGGATGTGGCGCAGGAGGTGCTGGGCGGTCACGATCGCATTCATCTGATCGAGCCGCTGGATGCTTTTGATTTTCACAACTTCGCCCGCCGTGCCCATCTGATCCTGACGGATTCGGGGGGAGTCCAGGAAGAAGCTCCATCTCTCGGTGTTCCAGTGCTGGTGCTGCGCGACACGACGGAGCGGCCGGAAGGAATCGCTGCTGGAACGCTGAAGCTGGCAGGAACGGACGAAGATCAGGTGTACCGGATGGCTGATCACCTGCTGCGCGATGCCGCCGCCTACCATGAGATGGCGCAGGCAGCCAACCCGTATGGAGACGGAGAAGCGTCACGCCGCATTGTCGAGGCGATTCTTCACCACTTTGGCATGAGACAGGAGCGTCCCGAGCCGTTTACGCCCGGCCGCTAACGCTATTCCAATTCCATACCCCAACGAGAACGGACAACAAAGAGGCGCGTGGTTTCAGCGCCTCTTTTTCGATGTCAATGTAAAATGTTTACATTGGTTCGTTTTTCCAATGCGGAATCTGCATGGAAGACCGAAACTATCCCCCCTGTCACAGCGTCTATTATATAGTTGTGTACATAAGCAGACACAGAGAAGGAAATGGGAGAGGAGTTATCAACATGAGAGCGCGGAAGGTTTTGTCGCTGCTCACGGCTGCCGCTGTGGCCTGGGGAGCTTTTGCTCCGTTTGCGCCGCTGGCAAGCAATGTGGCTCAGGCGCGGGCGGAGACGAGTATGCTGCAATTGATGTGGCAAACGACCATTGGGGAAGGTACTACCTTACATAAATATACGAAGTCCTTTGCAGATAAACAAATCAATGTCATGGTGACCAAGGTTGATTTGACCAACCCCTATGTCGAGGTAAAGCCGGTCTATGGCACGAAAGGAAAGCTGACAGATCGTCAAACCGTTACCCAGATGGCCCGGGAAACAGGAGCGGTTGCCGCGATTAATGCAGACTTTTTCAACATGTCCAAACGTGGCGCACCATTCGGAATCGTCATGAAAGACAAAGAACTGGTGTCGTCAATGGGGCTGGTGTCTTACTGGTACGGCCTCGGGATTACCAGTGACAAAACGGCTCTGATCGAAAAGTTTGGGTTTACCGGCAAAGTAACGGCGCCAAACGGCAATGCGTTCCCGCTGCAAGGGGTGAACAAGGAAGAGTACAATCCCAGCGACAATCGCAAGAGCCATATGAACCAATTGAACATGTACACGCCTTCGTTCGGCCAGACAAGCCTGGGTACGATTCCCGGCTACAAGGATGTCGTCGAGGTCTTGTTTGTGGACAACGTGGCAAAAGAAGTACGCATCAATCAACCGGGCTTCTACATCCCTTACAACGGCTATGTGCTGTGGGGGCATGGAACAGCAGCCAATTTCCTGAAACAGAACTTCCCGGTCGGATCGACGGCTCATGTCGAGTATCAGACTACTCCGAACAGCCACGATTGGGCGCAGGCGGTTGGCGGGAACGTCCTGCTGGTTGACCAGGGCAGGGCGCTTACGTCGTTTCAGGCGGACAAATCGATCGTGTCTCTGAATGCGCGGACGGCTGTCGGCATCACACAGGATGGAAAAACGTTGTTGATGGTGACAATTGACGGCACCAATGGCGTTTATTTGGACGAGCTGGCCAAAATCATGGCCGAGCTTGGCTCATATCGGGCCGTCAACTTCGACGGTGGAGGCTCCACCACGATGTCTGTACGGATGCTTGGCGATACGCAAGCCAACCTGGCAATCAAGACGACAGGAGGTTCCGAGCGGCGAGTGCCTACGGGACTGGCGGTCTACAATACAGCTCCTCCGGGAGAATTGAAGGGCTTTGTCATCAATGGCCCGGCCGAGATGCTGATTGGCCAAACGGCAGAATTTACAACCAAAGCGTACGATACTCACTACCAGCCATACGCCATTGATCCTTCGATGATCTCCTGGCAGGCAAACCAACCAGATGCCGGTTCGTTTACCGGCAACAAGTTCACGCCGATGAAATCCGGGCAGATTGCCTTTACGGCGAGATCGGGAAGCGTCGCGCAGCAAAAAGAGGTTCACGTAATCTCCGGAAGCGAAGTGCAGCAGATAGTCGTGTCGCCTAACCCGATTTCTGTCGCACCGGGCCAAACGCTCACACTCGACGTGAAAATCAAGACGAAAAAAGGTCAATTGGTGCAGGCGACGCCGCTCAGCGTCCAGACCAGCGTGGATTCCCAGGTAGCGTCTGTAAACGACCAGCTGCAGCTGATCGCAGGCGAAGAGACGGGCAACGGCACCTTGACCGTCGTATACGATGGCGTAGCGACCAATGTTCCGTTTACCGTAGGTCAGCTGGAACAGCCGTGGATCACCTTTGACAATCAGGCAGGCATGCACCACGCATCCATCCCTGAGTCGCTGAGTTCGCATGGTTCGTTTACGGCAGTATCCGATCCTGTATTCCGGACGCACAAGTCAGCCAAGCTGGCGTACAACTTCACCGGAGCGCCTCAAGGCCAGTTGCGCTTTGCCTACGGCCGGATCGCCGCCCAGCCGCAGCAGATCCCGGGCAAGCCGATCGGTCTGGGCCTGTGGGTAAACGGCGACAACAGCAAGCATTGGCTGCGGGCCGAAGTAATTGACGCCCACGGCAAGCCTGTCTACGTCGATCTGGCCCAAGAGATTGACTGGACCGGATGGAAGCAGGTAAAAGGCTACTTCCCGGCAAACGTGGCCTATCCGCTGCAGTTGAAGAGCATCTACGTTGTGGATCGTCCGGAAGACGGCCACCAGCAAGACAAAGGCACGCTGTACTTTGACGAAGTCTCGCTCATTATGCCAGGCTCCGCAGGGACAGCGCCGAAAGGAACCAACGTCGTTCCAGAGGTGCCGGGAACGCTCTCGCTGGGAGCAGAGCTCGATCTGGGCTACTCGTTTGAGCGTACAGCGCCTTTCCTGGACATGGCTTCGATCAAAGTAAATTCGATCGTGCCGCAGCCGCTTCCAGGCTATGTCCCGGCTGACTACTCCTTTACGATCAAGCCGGAGACGTACAAAGACGGTCAGGATGACAGAATCACCACATCTCCGCTGACATTGACCTTGACGCCGAAGAACTGGATCGCCGGCAAAGGAGTAGGTCTCCTGTACGTAAACGAAATCAACAAGACGTTTGACCCGCTGCTCGGTACGAGAAATGCGCAGGGACAGTGGGTCTACGAGGTAAATGACTACGGTACCTACATTCCGTACTATCTGGATGGTGCGGGCGGCAGTGCAGCCTTTACGGACATTTCCAAACACGCAGCCAAGAAGGAAATCACCTGGATGGCTGAAAAAGGGTACGTAAAGGGGCTGACGGAAACGACGTTTGGTCCCGAGGTCGCCCTCACCAGGGCCCAGTACGTCACGCTTTTGGCCCGTACCTTTAACTGGGAGCTGCCAGCGTCGCCCAAGCTGAGCTTCAAGGACAAAGTTCCGGCCTATGCCCAGGGAGCAGTCCAAGTAGCGATTGCCAAAGGGCTAGTAAAAGGCTACCCGGACAACACCTTCCGTCCGGATCAGCCTGTGACCCGGGCAGAGGCAGCCGTTATTCTGGACCGTGTACTGAAGAAAAAGGCGACTCCTGCCAAAGCGATGTCGGACAAAAAGTCGTGGCCATCCTGGGCGACCCAGTCGATCAACAACACGGTAGGCCAGGGACTGATAGACCCGCTGGGCAGCAAATTTGAACCGAATAAACCGGCGACCCGGGCAGTTACTGTCGTCGCGCTGTATCGGATATTGAACAAATCGTAGCACCTGTAAAACCGGCTTCTTCTTAAAGTGAAGAGGCCGGTTTTTTGTGTTTCTGCTCCTAACAGTCTATTGAGGAAAACAAAGGAGGCAGGTATACTTTATTTGTTAACTAATTTTACTAAATGGTTAACAAATAAATTTGGAGGAGGGCTGTTCCATGTCTATTTCACCGTACAGCTACGAAGAGCTCGCGCGGAAAAACAAGGAGTACCTCTGGAATCCGTTCACCCAAATGAAAGATTACATAGCGGATGACCCGGTGATCATTGCCAGAGGAGAAGGCATCAAACTGATCGATGTCCAGGGAAAGGCCTACTACGACGGGTTTTCATCCGTCTGGCTCAACGTCCACGGACACAATGTGCCGGAGTTGAATCAGGCCATTGTCGACCAACTGAACCAGGTCGCGCATTCCACTTTGCTGGGGATGGCGAACATCCCGTCGATCCTGCTGGCTGAGCAGCTCGTTCGGATCGCGCCTCCAGGTTTGACCAAGGTGTTTTACTCCGACAGCGGCGCTACGGCAGTGGAGATCGCGATCAAGATGGCGTTTCAATACTGGCAAAATCTCGGCAAAACCGGCAAGCGCTCCTTTATCACCATGAAAAACGCTTATCACGGGGATACCATCGGTGCAGTCAGCGTAGGGGCAATCCCGCTGTACCACGAGGTATACCGACCGTTGTTGTTTTCCCCGTACACGATTCCGTATCCGTACCCGTATCGCCACGAGGGCGAAAAATCGGCAGCAGATACGACAATAGCCTGTCTCGAGCAGCTCCTGGAAGAAAAAGCGGACGAGATCGCAGCGCTGATCGTCGAGCCGGTCGTCCAGGGAGCGAGCGGGATGATTTTGATGACGGATGGCTGCCTTCAAAAAATGGCGGAACTGGCGAAGAAGTACGATGTGCTGCTCATCGCGGACGAGGTGGCGACCGGATTTGGCCGTACGGGGAAAATGTTCGCCTGCGAGCATGAAGGGGTTGTACCGGATATTATGACGATCGCCAAGGGCATTACCGGCGGTTATTTGCCTGTCGCTGCCACAATGACCACAGAGCGGGTGTACCAAGCCTTTTACGCGGATTACGAAGAACAGAAAACCTTTTTCCACGGGCATTCCTACACGGGGAACCCGCTCGGCTGCGCAGTCGCCCTGGCCAATTTGCGACTGATGGAACAGCGGAGGCTTGTCGATGAGGTAGCCCAAAAATCGGAGAAGCTGGGGGAAATGCTAAGGCCGCTGGCGGCATTCCCGCACGTAGGCGAGGTCCGGCAAAAAGGATTCATGGTCGGGATCGAGCTTGTACGCGACAAACACACAAAGGAAAGCTACCACTGGAATGAGCGCATCGGTGTGCGGGTGACGAAATCGGCCCGCGAACGAGGGCTGCTGACAAGACCGCTCGGGAACGTGATCGTGCTCATACCGCCGCTGGTCAGCACAGAGGATGACCTGGCCGCGATGGTCGACATTTTGGCGGCCTCGATCCGGGA
This sequence comes from Brevibacillus borstelensis, assembly GCF_036700025.1. Lineage (NCBI taxonomy): Bacteria > Bacillati > Bacillota > Bacilli > Caryophanales > Paenibacillaceae > Brevibacillus > Brevibacillus borstelensis. The sequence continues at coordinate 698,954 of NZ_CP144922.1, forward strand.
GGTGACGGAAGGATGAGCGATGTCGCAGCCGATAAGCCGGTGAAATGGACAGGACTTTTTGTTTCCGGAACGGATACGGGTGTCGGAAAAACGATAATCACCGCCGGTCTGGCAGCCGTCCTGCGAGCGGACGGACTTGAAATAGGGGTTTACAAGCCGGTTCAGTCAGGAGGAGAAACCGAGGAAATGCGGGACTCCTATCTGCTCCGCGCCATTTCGGGTGTCAGTGATGCACCAGAAGAGATTGCTCCCTTTTCTTTTTCCGCTCCGCTTGCTCCTCTGCTCGCTGCGGAGGCTGAGGGAGTTGCGCTTTCATTGCCCCGGGTCGCAGCAGCAGGAGAACCGCTGAAACAGAAATACAAGGCTCTTCTGGTGGAGGGGGCGGGCGGACTCGCCGTGCCGCTGACAAAGACAGAGCTGATCGTCGATTTTGCGGCTTATCTGGGAATGCCGGTACTGCTTGTGGCAAGGGCCGGTCTGGGGACGATTAACCATACGATTCTTTCTGTGGCCTATGCCCGTCAGCATGGTCTCAGGGTAGCAGGCGTCATCCTGAACGGTTATCGCCCGAATGACAGCGATAAAAGCATGGAGAGCAATGCCGCTTTGATCGAAGAGTACGCCGGAGCGCAAGTGCTGGGACAAATCCCCTGGATGGAGGGGGAAATCTCGCAGACCTCCGTCACAGAAGCGATACGAGCTTACGCCGATACAGAAAAGATTCGAGAGCTGTTTTCCATTTCCACACGATAAGAAGAGGAGAGAAAGAGCATGAGCGTGAGTCTGAACACGGTGCACTGGAGCCGACTGGCCAAAAAAGCGCTGCAGGGAGATTTGTTGACACAAGAGGAGGCGCTTTCCGTTCTGCAAGCAGACGATGAAGAGGTGCTGCCGATCCTGCAGGCGGCTTTTCAGGTCCGCAAGCATTTCTATGGAAAAAAAGTAAAGCTGAACATGATCATCAATGCCAAAAGCGGTCTTTGCCCGGAGGATTGCGGTTACTGCTCCCAGTCCATCGTGTCCAATGCTCCGATTGAAAAGTACGCCTTTTTAGACAAGGAAACACTGATAGCCGGTGCTCGTGAGGCGCAGAACAGGCAAGCGGGCACATACTGCATCGTGGCATCCGGCCGCGGACCGACGGAACGCGAGCTGGAACAGGTGATCGAAGCAGTACGGGAGATCCGCGAGACGATGCCGCTGAAAATATGTGCCTGCCTGGGCATCCTCAAGCCGGAGCAAGCGGCCCGCCTGAAAGAGGCAGGCGTCCACCGCTACAACCACAATGTAAACACCAGCCGGTCCAATTACGGTCAGATCACGTCCACTCACACCTACGACCAGAGGGTAGAAACCGTAGAGGCGGCCAAGCAGGGAGGGCTGTCGCCTTGTTCCGGAGTGATCATCGGGATGGGAGAGACGGACGAAGAAATTGTGGAAATGGCTGTCGCCCTGAGGAGCATCGATGCAGATTCGATCCCCGTTAATTTTCTCAACGCCATCCCAGGCACTCCGTTGGAACATCGCGGACGGACACCGGCAATGAAGGCCTTGAAGGTGCTGGCCCTGTTCCGCTTCATTTGCCCTTCAAAGGAGATCCGCGTCGCGGGAGGCAGGGAGAAAAATCTGCGTACGCTTCAGCCGCTGGCCCTTTATGCCGCCAACTCCATTTTTGTAGGGGATTACTTGACGACGCCCGGGCAAGAGGTAACGCTTGATCATCAAATGATTGAGGACCTTGGCTTTGAGATTGAGCAGTGTGCGCTGTAGGAGTGTGACCCAGTTGACGGCAGACAGCGGATATTCGTGGATGGAAGCGGAGTTGACGAAACGAAAGGAAAGCTTCTTGTACAGAGAGCTGCAAAAACACGATAAGATCGATTGTTCGCCGCTTGCACCTTCCGGCATGCCTTGCCTGAGTGACGAGTTTGATCAGAGGGAGGATTTTGTTTTCGACCTGGCTGAAAACGACGCAGACAAGTGGCTGTCGATCAGGGGAGAGAAGCTGTTCAACCTTTCGTCCAACAACTATTTGGGACTGTCAGGGGATCTGAGGCTTGTTCAGGCAGCTGCCGACGCTGCCATGCGGCTTGGAGCGGGAGCGACTGCTTCCCGTCTCGTCAGCGGCAATCACGTCTGCTACAGCGAGCTGGAGGAAGAGCTGGCGAGGTGGAAGGGGCGGGAAGCCGCGTTGGTGTTTGCCAACGGCTACATGGCCAATCTCGGTGTGATTTCAGCATTGGTGGGACGAGGCGATGCTGTGTTCAGCGACCGGCTCAACCATGCCAGCATCGTGGATGGCATCATTCTCAGCAGAGCAGACCATTACAGGTACCGGCACAACGACATGGATCATCTGGAATCCCTGCTAAAGAAGCACAGCGGAAGCAAAAGGCGCATGCTGATCGTCGCCGACGCTGTCTTTTCGATGGATGGTGACAGCGCTCCTCTGCGCGAGCTGGTGGAGCTCCGGGACCGCTATCACGCCTTGCTGCTGGTTGATGAAGCCCATTCCGGCGGTGTTCGTGGAGAGCGCGGAGAAGGTCTTTGCCATGAATACGGCTTGCACGGGCGGGTAGACGTGATCATGGGGACGTTCAGCAAAGCGTTTGGCGTTTACGGCGCGTACGTTTGTGCGGATGAGGTGCTGATCCGCTATCTGGTCAATACGGCCAGGCCGCTGATTTACTCGACGGGCTTGCCGCCGATGGTCGTCGCTTCCGTTCAGGCGTCCCTGCAGATCGTGCAGGAGGAAGGCTGGCGAAGAGAGAGGCTGCGGAGACTTGGCAGGTGGTTTCGGGATCAGCTGCGCCAGGCGGGATTATCCGTGATGGAGGGAGATTCGCCGATAGTCCCCTGGTTGATCGGCAGCAACGACCGTGCGCTTCGCATCAGCCGTGCTCTGGCGGAAAGGGGCATATCGGCGGTTGCGATCCGTCCTCCCACTGTCCCCGAGGGCGAAGCGCGGATTCGGTTTTCGCTCATGGCCACCCATGCCAAAACCGAACTTGCTGGAGTGCTGGAACAGATACGTGAGGTGGCTTATGCGGAACAGGAGGCGTACAGATGAAAGCCGTCATGCTGTGGATAAATGGCTGGGCCATGCCCGATGAGGTTTGGGAGCCGATTGTTGACGCCTTGGATGATTGTGAGCATAGAAGACCGGATTACTCGCGGATTGTTCACCCCGAGCAGTTTTACACGGCTGTCCGCGAGCAGCTTTCACCGTTGCGCTCCATGCCGCTCATCGTGATCGGATGGTCGATGGGCGGCATGCTTGGGCTTCGCCTTGCCCAAGAATCCGCGGTGGACGGTTTGATTGCGATTGGCACCGCAGCGAGGTTTGTCGGCAGCCGTGGCGATGGGAGCAGCGGATGGCAGGACACCCATCTGCGGCTCATGAGTCGAAAGCTGACCCGAAACCGGGAACAGGTAATCGGCGACTTTCACTACTCGATGTTCACGCAGGCAGAAAGGGAGAGGATTGCGGATGTCGGGGTCAGACTGGCTGACAAATGGCCGCAGCCGACACTGCTTGCCGGTCTATCCTACCTGCAAAAGGAGGATTGCAGTCCGCTGCTGCCGGAGATTGCCTGTCCCGTCACGGTGATTCACGGAACAGAGGATGGGATCTGTCCCTACCGGGCAGGAGTGGAGCTCGCATCCGGCCTATCTGCATCCGCCCTTTCCGCATCCGCTCTTTCCTCTGCCCGGCTGGTGTCTGTTCCGGGCGGCGGCCACGCCATCCCGCTCCTGTATCCGGAAATCATCATAGAAGAAGCCAAAAGGATGGTGGGCAGGTATGGCAAATGAACTTGTCAGCAAACGTTTCAGCGCAAAGGCAGCCACTTATGATCAGTACGCCGTCGTCCAGCAGGAGATGGCTTCCATTCTGGCCAAGTCAATTTTCTCCGGGACCCGGCAGGTGCAGAGCCTGCTCGAGATCGGGAGCGGCACCGGCGGGCTGACCTGGCTTTTGCGAGCGCAGTTTCCCCTATGCGAGTATGTGGCGCTTGATATCGCGCCGGGGATGGTAAAGCAGGCACGCGAGCGTTTCAGGGAAGATACGCGCATACGGTTTGAGCTGGCTGATGTGGAACGATGGGTATGGGAGGAGCGATCCGAGACATACGATTTGGCCGCCTCCAGCGCCTGTTTCCAATGGCTCCAGCAGCCAGCCCGAACGGCAGCGGGATTATACAAGCTTTTAAGACCCGGGGGGCAGCTGTTCTTCTCTACGTTTGGGCCGGGAACCTTTCAGGAGCTGCATCGCTCCTTTGACTCCGCCTACCGCCTGCTTGATCGGCCTCCAGAGCGGCATGGTCTTTCCTATCTGACCCCGGAACAATGGCGGGATATTTGTCTGGGGGCAGGGTTTGCGTCCGTGGAGTCTGAGCGGACCAGGCGAACGCTCTACTACCCCGACGTCCGCAGCTTTTTGCAGGCTGTCAAAGCGATCGGGGCAAATGCGGGAGGAAAGAGCAGCGGCGCTGGATTGGGGCAGCGGCGATTATTGACCGCGATGATGGCAGAGTACCAACGCTTGTACGGGGATGAAAGAGGCGTACCGGTTACGTACGAGCTTGTCTTTATACGGGCCAAAAAGGCATAGCCCTTGCGTTGTTGGAAAGAAACAGCCTTCACCGTTTGTTTAAACATAGAGCGAAATCCAAGATAAAGTGAAAACCAAGATAGAGCCGAATTCAAGTGTTTCCTGCACCAAAATGCGGCATCCGGCTGATTTTCCTGTTCGGATTCGATGTTGCACAGGGAGCCGATCACGACGACAAAAAACCCGTCCTGGCAATGGATCAGGACGGGTTTTGCTAACGGATCAAGCGCGAAGTCTCGCAAAACTCTCTCGTTTATTTCAAGTCGAAGTAGAGCGTATATGGATCGGTATCCGTATAGCCCGAGTACGATTTTACGAGAATGTAATACGTCTTTCCTTCTTCCGCATCGAAACGGAGAGACTCGTCCGAATTTCCGGCGCGGGTAGACGAAGCGATTTGATCGAGATTTTTTCCTACCAATTCATAAACGTACAAATCATAGTCGTAGCTTCCGTATGGAATCAATAGCAGCAGCCGTTCCTCGTTGTTGATCGGAGCGACAAACGAGAACCAATCTTCATCTGTGGCCGAACTGATGGTGCCTCTGATGCCATCTTCAAGTATCGGGTTTGCTTCGCGTCTTGTATTATTCGGTTCGCTTTCAAAAGGATACGTTGCCGCAGGAGCTGCTGAAAGCTTATGTACCTGCGCTGATTGCTGCTTTCCTGCTGCAGAAACGGAGCTGGAAAACGTAAATACGAGAGCAAGTCCAAGGAAGAGGTTCAAGTATTTTTTCATAAATAGAGTACCTCCATAAATTGGTATTCGATTCCATGGATAAAATATACAAAAATTAAATTTATTTGTAAACTGAAAATATGGACCGTTGTCTCTCAAAATCATTAAGACCTCTAGCACAAGCAAGAGATTCTTGTCGGGTTCTTGCAGCTTCGGAGTTTGAGCGGGGACAGCTTTCCAGGCAGATTGTTCAAAAATGCAGGAATATTTCGATCAGAAATGGAATGGTATGAAGATGCTTTCATCCAGTTTTGCGAGGAGTGATTTTTCGTGAGTCAAAGAGAAATCGTAATTGCAAGCGCCGTTCGGACGGCTATCGGCAATTTTCAGGGAGCGCTGGCAGGGGTAAGCGCTACACAGTTGGGAGCCGTTGTGCTGGAAGCGGCACTCGAACGCGCTGGCGTCGCCAAAGAAGCTGTCGATGAAGTGATACTTGGCAATGTGCTTCAGGCCGGTCTTGGGCAAAATCCTGCCCGACAGGCGGCGATCCGGGCTGGGCTGCCTCAGCAGGTACCTTCCATGACAATCAACAAGGTGTGCGGATCCGGGCTGAAAGCGGTCCACTTGGCGGTGCAATCGATTCTCTCCGGGGATGCCGAGGTCGTGCTTGCCGGGGGCATGGAAAATATGAGTCAGGCGCCATATCTGCTGGAAGGGGCGCGGGGCGGCTACCGGATGGGCGATCAAAAGGTGGTCGACAGCATGATCCGCGACGGTCTCTGGTGTGCGTTCAATGACTATCACATGGGGATTACAGCGGAAAATCTGTGCACGCAGTATGGGCTGACGAGAGAAGAACAGGACGAGTTTGCCGCCTGGAGCCAGGAAAAAGCGCAGCGTGCGCTAAGCGAAGGACGTTTTCAAGATGAAATTGTTCCCGTGCCGATTCCGCAGAAAAAAGGCGAACCGATCATGTTCAGCGTCGACGAATTCCCGCGGGCTGGTGTAACAGCGGAAGCACTCGGAAAGCTCCGCCCCGCGTTTAAAAAGGACGGTACGGTTACAGCAGGGAATGCTTCCGGCATCAACGACGGAGCGGCTGCTCTCTTGATCATGTCGGGAGAAAAGGCACGCGAGCTCGGTGTAATACCGCTGGCCAGGATTGTCGCCAATGCTAGTGCAGGTGTCGACCCGAGCATCATGGGCATCGGACCGGTTCCGGCGACGCGCCGCGTACTGGAAAAAGCGGGTCTGACGCTTGCGCAAATGGACTTGATCGAAGCCAATGAGGCGTTTGCCGTGCAATCGCTGGCAGTCGGAAAAGAACTCGGGATTCCGCGTGAGAAGCTGAATGTGAACGGCGGAGCGATCGCTCTCGGCCATCCAATCGGCGCGAGCGGAGCCCGAATACTGGTGACGCTTGTACATGAATTGAACAAGCGTTCAGGGGCAAAATATGGGTTAGCGACTCTGTGCATCGGCGGCGGCCAAGGAGTAGCCACGGTTGTTGAAAAAATCAATCAGTAGAAGAGATAGTTTTTCCAGTTTTGACGGCCGGAGAGAAAGGGCTGTTTTTGCAAAAAAACCGCGTCATTTTCAAATGTGAACGCTTTGTGTACAGAACCTATCGCACGTTGACAAATGGAATAAATCTTCGTTAATATGAATGAGGGCATAGGGGCACTTGACAACCTGCCCTCTCCTTGTGTATGAAAGGGGACGGTTATGTGCCGAAAATCGATAATCCGTGGCGAGCCGTCACGCTAGTGAGCCTGATAGGTGCGGACATGGCCGTTTGTGTCATTGGCGGCGTCTATCTGGGCAGATACGTTGACAGTCTTCTGTCTACCAAACCTTGGTTCTTGATGGTTGGGCTCCTTCTCGGATTGGGAATTGGCGTGTATAGCGTCTACCGCATAGTTCGCGGGTATTTGTAGGGAGATAGAACATGCAAACGTTTACTTCGGCTATGCGAGCAACCTTTCGCTATGCTTTTTTCTGTGTGGCCCTGGTTGCTATACTCTGGGCCGTTTTGCCTCCATATCGGCTGTTTTTGCAGAGCCTCCTGCTTGGAATGGGGTGCAGCCTACTGGGCGGCACCGTGCTCGTAAGCAAGACTTGGCGCATCGGCCAGATGGCTGTCGACCCGAGCGTCCGTCCAAAAGGAACAGGCATGCTGCAACGCCTCCTCTTGGCTGGATTCGCCGTATTTCTGACGATCCGCTTCCCCCATCTGTTTGTTTTGTCGGGCGTGCTGATCGGCCTTTTCCTCTTTCAAGTGTTAGGCTTCTTTTTCGTTTACCGCTCCTTAAAATAGATTTTGCAGCATTTTTTTACTCTGTACATGACTTGGTAATAGACTCGCGCGGAAGAAAGGGGTGAAATACATGCATTATTCTCTGCGATTTGAGTGGTTGGGCATGGTTTTTGATGTCTCGACCATCATTGCGATTTTGGTAAGCTCCCTGGTGGTTCTGCTTCTGTGTGTGGGTCTGACCCGCAACCTGACCACCGCTGCTCCAAGAGGCGGGCAAAACGTGATGGAGTGGATTGTCGATTTCGTCACAGGCATCACCAAAAGCTATATCGAGCCGAAAAAGGCAGCGCATTTTGTTACGCTAGCCTTGACCCTGTTCCTCTACATCTTTATCAGCAACCAGCTGGGCCTTGTGTTTAACGTGAATACGTCTCATCACAACGATCCGAATAAGGGTCAACAAATGAGCCAGACGGTAGTCGATGCGCTGACGCTGGCGAGCGACGATGAAGCCAAGAAGCAGAAGCTGGAAAAGCTGAATGAAGAGTTGAACGCTACCGATCCTCACAGCCACGGCGTAGTCATCGGTTGGTGGAAATCGCCGACTGCTACCCCGAGCGTAACCTTTGCGCTGGCGTTTGTGGTGCTGCTCTACGCGCACTACCTGGGGATGAAGAAGAGTTTCGGCGGATGGCTCAAGCATACATTCCTGAACCCGATTCACATTCTGGAAGAGTTCATTATTAAGCCGTTGACGCTTCCTCTGCGTCTATTCGGTAACATCTTTGCCGGTGAGGTTTTGATCGCCTTCCTGTTGAGCGTAGGAATCTTCGGAAGCATTCCGTTGTTCCTGTGGCTGGGCTACTCCGTCTTTGTCGGCTCTGTCCAAGCCTTTATCTTCACCACGTTGGCGATGGTATACATTTCACAACAAGTGAATGACCAACATTAATTCACTGTAGATTTCTATCTTTTACACACACTAAGGAGGTTTTTTTACAATGGAAGGTTTGGCTCTTGCAATCGGTATCATATTTGGTCTGGCTGCTCTTGGTGCAGCAATTGGTAACTCTCTCGTTATTTCCCGTACAATTGACGGCGTAGCTCGCCAGCCTGAAGCGCGCGGCAACCTGATGGGTCTCATGTTCCTGGGTCTCGGTCTCGTCGAGGCGGTTCCGATTATCGCAGTTGCGATCGGTTTCATCCTCTTCGGTCGTCTGTAAAAAGCATAGGTTTGATGGGCGGGGGCTTGACCTTCGCCTCTATTTTAGTCATCAGAACTTATTTTTGCCCTGGTGGCTTGTGGCTCCGTCCGCCTTTTTAGCTGGCGCAGCCGGGTTATCTAGGAAAGAAGCGGCTTTAATCCGTAGATATACATTCTCCTGTTTGTAAGGAAGGAGTGAAACAAATGCTCGACTTTGGTGCCGTCTCCCTTAACCTTGGAGACTTGCTTACCCAAGTAATCGTATTCTTGGTGTTGCTGCTGGTTGTTCGAAAACTGGCCATGGGCCCTATCGTAGGAATCATGGAAAAGCGCCGTCAGCATATCGAATCCCAAATTTCCTCGGCTGAAAAGAGCCGCCAAGAAGCGGAAGCTCTTCTCGCCGAACAACGCCGCGTCCTCGACGAGGCTCGTGTAGAAGCAAAAGCAATTATCGACCGCGCTACGAAACAAGCTGCGGACGAAAGCGCGAAGCTGGTTGCCGATGCGCAAGCTGCAACTGAGCGCATGAAGGCTGATGCCAGCAAGGAACTGGCTCGCGAAGTAGAAAAAGCGAAAGCGGAGCTGCGCGATCAAATGACAGGTCTGTCCGTTCTCTTGGCTTCCAAGATCATTGAAAAAGAACTGGACGAAGCAGCGCAAAAAGCAACCGTTGACAAATTCCTCGCTCAAGTGGGAGATCGCCTATGAGCAGCGCAGTAGGAAAGCGCTACGCCCGCGCCCTTTTTGAAGTGGCCAGCGAGCGTGGGAAAATCGATCAGGTGGAAGCTGACCTTGGCGCAGTCGTGCAAGCGGTTGAGCAAAACGCCGATTTGAGCAAAATCCTGCTACACCCGCATATCGCGGCGGGAGCGAAGAAAACGCTGGTGGATGACCTGTTCAAAAGTCACATCAGCGAAGAGACTCACAATTTCCTGACCGTCCTGATTGAAAGCGGACGGGAAGCGCAGCTGGCACAGATCCAGCAGGCTTTCGTGAAGCTGGCAAACGAAGCGCGCGGCATTGCCGACGCCATCGTCACCAGCGCCAAGCCATTGAGCGCCGAAGAGCAAGCGGAGCTGGCCGAGAAGTTCGGTCAAAGACTGAACAAGAAGCTGCGCGTGCAAACCGTTGTGGATCCGTCCATCCTCGGTGGAATTGTGATCAAGATCGGCGACCGTTTGTATGACGGAAGCATTAAGACGAAGTTGGAACTTTTCGCGCATCAAGCATAAATGCCGTTTAAAGCGGGAATCCTGGTCAACTTCCGAAAGGCCAGGCATTCATATGAGCTTTAAACACCCTCTATTAAGATGTTGGACGAATGGGGTGAATGTTAAGTGAGTGCAATCAGACCAGAAGAGATTAGCTCCCTCATTAAAGAGCGGATCGCTAATTTTACATCTGAAATTGAAGTTGTGGACGTAGGAACGGTCATCCAGGTTGGTGACGGTATCGCACGCGTTCACGGTTTGGAAAAAGCAATGGCCGGGGAGCTCCTCGAGTTCCAAAACGGCGTAATGGGTATGGTACTCAACTTGGAAGAAGATAACGTGGGTGTCGTTATTCTTGGTCCGTTCCGTGACATTAAAGAAGGCGATACAGTAAAACGTACAGGCCGCATCATGGAGGTGCCTGTAGGTGAAGCAATGGTGGGCCGCGTAGTGAACCCGCTCGGTCAGCCGATTGACGGCCTCGGCCCAATCCATACGACCGAATTCCGCCCGATCGAAAGTCCGGCTCCGGGCGTTATGGCGCGTAAATCTGTTCATGAACCGCTGCAAACCGGTATCAAAGCGATTGACGCGATGATTCCAATCGGCCGCGGACAGCGCGAGCTGATCATCGGTGACCGCCAAACAGGTAAAACATCTGTGGCGCTCGACACGATCATCAACCAAAAAGGCAATGGCATGATTTGTATCTACGTGGCGATCGGTCAGAAGCAATCGACCGTTGCAAACATCGTAGAAACCCTGCGCAAGCACGGCGCTCTGGACTACACAATCGTTGTTTCCGCGACTGCGTCCGATCCGGCTCCGATGCTGTTCCTGGCTCCTTATGCTGGGGTTACGCTGGGTGAGTACTTCATGTACAAAGGCGGACACGTTCTGTGCGTATACGATGACCTGTCCAAACAGGCTGCCGCATACCGCGAAATGTCCCTCCTGCTCCGTCGTCCTCCAGGCCGCGAAGCGTATCCTGGTGACGTATTCTACCTGCACTCCCGTCTGCTGGAGCGCGCAGCGAAATTGTCCGATGAACTGGGCGCAGGTTCACTGACTGCCCTGCCGTTTATCGAAACCCAAGCGGGCGACATTTCCGCATATATTCCGACCAACGTGATTTCCATCACTGACGGTCAGATCTTCCTTGAAACAGACTTGTTCAACGCCGGCCAACGCCCAGCGGTAAACACCGGTCTGTCCGTATCCCGCGTAGGTGGTTCGGCGCAAATCAAGGCGATGAAAAAGGTTGCCGGTCCGCTCAAGCTTGAGCTGGCTCAATACCGCGAGCTGGCTGCGTTTGCCCAGTTCGGTTCCGACCTTGACAAAGCGACGCAAGCCCGTCTGATTCGCGGTGAGCGTTTGATGGAAGTAATGAAGCAAGGCCAATTCGAGCCGATTCCGGTTGAGAAGCAGGTTGCGATCATCTACACCGCAACCAAAGGCTACCTCGATGATATTCCGGTAGAGGCTGTAGGCCGCTTCGAGAAGGAACTGATGTCGTATCTTGAGTCCAACAAGCCTGAGCTGTTGGAGCACATCCGTACGACGAAAGAGCTTCCGGATGAAAAAGAATTCAACGCAGCGATCGAAGAGTTCAAAAAAGGCTTTTCGGTAACTCGCTAAACGTTAATCCAATAGACAACTGATGCATGCCGGGCCGAAAAGTTCGGCATGTGTCCCCAAGGTGGTGAAAACGATTGGCTAAAGGAATACGTGAGATTCGACGCCGTATTAAAAGCGTGAAAAATACCCGTCAGATCACAAAGGCGATGAAGATGGTGGCGGCTGCAAAGCTTCGCCGCAACCAGGAGAAGGCGGAAGCGGCCCGTCCGTACGCCGACAAGATTCAGGAAGTGATTGCGAGCATCGCAGGTGGCACCACCGGTTCCAAGCATCCGATGCTGCAATCCCGCCCTGTGAAAAAGACCGGCTATATTGTCATCACCTCTGACCGCGGTCTCGCAGGCGGTTACAATGGTAACATGATCCGTACCGTGATCCAGACCATTAACGAGAAGCACAAGTCCAAGGACGAATACGGCATTTTCGTAATCGGACGTAAAGGCCGTGATTTTTTCACGAAGCGCAATTACCCCGTCATTGACGAGGCAACCGGCATAGAAAACCCTGCCTTTGCTGATATCAAGAAGATCGCCAGTGCAGCCGTGCAGCTGTTCGCGGACGAGCAGATCGACGAGCTCTACTTGTGCTACAACAAGTTCCAGAGCGCGATCTCTCAGGTGCCTACGATCAAGCGTGTTTTGCCGCTTGAGGCTCCCGAGAGCAGCAACGGGCGTACGACGAATTACGAGTACGAACCGAATGCAGAAGAAGTCCTGGCTGATCTGTTACCGAAATATGCTGAAACGCTTGTTTACAGCGCCATGCTCGAGGCGAAGGCTTCCGAAGAAGGCTCCCGCATGACAGCGATGGGCAATGCGACAGATAACGCGACGGACATGATTGGACGTTACACGTTGATCTACAACCGTGCCCGTCAGGCAGCGATTACGCAGGAGATCTCCGAGATCGTCTCCGGTGCCAACGCACAGGCGTAAAGACGAAAGTTGACTCCCAATTCAGTTTCACAGGAGGGAAGAAGTAAGATGGCGAAAGGACGCGTGGTTCAGGTAATGGGTCCGGTCGTTGACATCGAGTTCGACCGCGGACATTTGCCTGCCATTTACAATGCGATCAAAATTCAACATAAAGCACAAAGCGCCGGTGAGCGCGACATCGATTTGACTGTCGAGGTTGCTACACACCTGGGTGACAACCTGGTTCGTGCCGTTGCGATGTCCACTACAGATGGTCTGGTGCGCGGCATGGAAGCTGTAGACACAGGAGCGCCTATCTCCGTTCCAGTCGGTGAGGTTACTCTGGGCCGCGTATTTAACGTACTCGGCGAGCCGATCGACTTGAAAGAACTGGGTCAAGTAGAGCGCCGCGACCCGATTCACCGCAAAGCTCCCGAGTTCGTGGAGCAAGCGACTGAAGTTGAAATTCTGGAAACAGGTATCAAGGTTATTGACCTTCTCGCTCCTTACATCAAGGGTGGTAAGATCGGTCTCTTCGGTGGTGCCGGTGTAGGTAAAACCGTTACGATCCAAGAGCTGATCAACAACATCGCGCAAGAGCACGGCGGTATCTCCGTATTCGCCGGCGTTGGCGAGCGTACCCGCGAAGGTAACGACTTGTACCATGAGATGAAAGACGCTGGCGTTCTGCCGAAAACCGCGATGGTATTCGGACAAATGAACGAACCGCCTGGCGCGCGTCTGCGCGTAGCGTTGACAGGTCTGACCATGGCGGAATACTTCCGTGATGAAGAAGGCCGCGACGTGCTTCTGTTCATCGACAACATCTTCCGCTTTACCCAAGCAGGTTCCGAGGTATCCGCTTTGCTCGGACGTATGCCGTCTGCGGTAGGTTACCAGCCGACCCTGGCTACCGAGATGGGTCAGCTGCAAGAGCGCATTACCTCTACGAAAAAAGGTTCCGTTACATCCATTCAAGCGATCTACGTACCGGCGGACGACTACACTGACCCGGCACCGGCTACGACGTTTGCTCACTTGGACGCTACGACGAACCTGGAGCGTTCCATCGCCGAGCTGGGTATCTTCCCTGCGGTTGACCCGCTCGCTTCCACATCCCGCGCTCTGTCTCCTGACATCGTTGGTCAAGAGCACTACGATGTGGCTCGTGGCGTTCAAAAAATCCTGCAACGCTACAAAGAACTGCAAGACATTATCGCGATCCTGGGTATGGACGAGCTGAGCGATGAAGACAAGCAAATCGTAGCACGCGCTCGCCGCATCCAACGTTTCCTGTCTCAATCGTTCCACGTTGCCGAACAGTTTACCGGTAACCCGGGCCAATACGTGCCGCTGAAGGAAACCGTTCGCAGCTTCAAGGAAATCCTCGAAGGCAAGCACGACCACCTGCCTGAGGGTGCATTCCTGTACGCTGGTACGATCGAAGACGTTGTAGAACGTGCAAAGACCATGGCGTAACACCCTGGAAAGGGGAGACCAGTAAGTGAGTAAGATGACAGTAGAAGTCGTAACTCCTGAACGGGTTTTGTTCAGCGGTGAAGCCAGCATGGTCATTGCCCGTGGCGTACAAGGGGATCTCGGTATTTTGCCGAATCACATGCCCATGGTGACTCCACTGAAAATCGCACCTGTTCGGATCAAGACCGAAGGCGACAAGGAGCTCGTAATGGCTGTCAGCGGCGGCTTCATGGAAGTACGCGGCGACAAGGTGACGATTTTGGCCGAGACAGCAGAAAGACCGGAGGATATCGATCCAAGCCGCGCCAAGGCAGCAAAAGAGCGTGCCGAGCAGCGTTTGAACGAAAAACATCCGGACCTGGATTTGCGTCGGGCTGAGCGTGCACTGCAACGCGCAATCACTCGTCTTCAGGTTACAAATAAGTAGATGACAAAAGTCCCCGCGCTTCTGGCGACGGGGGCTTTGTTGTATATCGAACGGACAGTGAGCGGCCCCAGCATTTTCAGGGAACAGGGGTAGTTTCCCCCAATTTTTTTTTCGAGTTGGTAATCGCCTATTGATTCCGTGTATAATAAACCTAATGCCCGGCCTCGGCAGCAAAGACGGCGGGATACTAGGTACTGGGATTGCGAATTGGCTATCGGGATAAAGGAGAGTGTAACATATGCAAACAGTTAGAGACGTTCGTGATAGCAGCAGCGAAGGCGTTGCTATTCCTGGCGCGTATGCGGGCCATGGCTGGAGCAACGTGCTTCCGCATGAAATGAATGTGCTGTTCCAAGCGCTGTGCTATGCAGTCACCAAAGGAGAAAGCAAAGCAGAGATGCGTGAGATCGTAGATGGCTTTGAAGGTTTGGAAGGCTTGTTTGCCGAACCGACCGAAGACATGTTCAACTCCAAAGAGGATTTTGAAAACTACAAGAGCCTGCTGGAAAGACATAAAAAAGTAATCGTCCGCTCCGGCTACGAGTATCCGAAATCTCGCGAGGAAGCGATTGCTCTCTTTGAAAGATGGGGACTGCTCATTGATAAAGGAGATGTGTGGGATATTCCGATCAACCCATTCCCGGACGCTCTGGACACATTCGAATTGACTGAAGCAGAACAGTATGCATTGAGATATGTAAGATTTGAAGCATTGGTGCATCCGTTCTTTGCCCGTCTGGTGATGACGCTCCATGAGCGTGACGATGAGTCCTTTACCTTTACCAAGGCGGAACTGAAAGAAATGCTGAATACCAACGATTCGATGCTGGCAGAAGTATTGATCAAGCTGACTCCTTACATGGAAGAGGCGATCGAGAACATGCTGGAAATCCCGGAAGATGAGCCGATGACGTTCTCAATCGTCTGGGAGCGCGTCTATGAAGACTTCCTCGGCCAGCAGTTTTCTCCGAACGTTCAATAAAATAAAATATGCACAGAATGGAAAACTTAGGGAGAAATTCTCTAAGTTTTTCCTTTTATTGGTACATATGGAATGAGTTCGTTAGACACCATGTAGGCGATTTGCTATAATGATAAAGGTATTTTTTTCTAATGTTCACAGAGCGGAGGGAACGTCAGTGGGTGAAATCTATACCAACAATTATGTCATTGTGGCGATTTTCTTGTTCCTCGGGGTGTTGCTGCCTGTGGCGACAGTCAGCATCATCGGACCCATGCTGCGCCCGAAAAAGCCGACAGCGGAAAAACAGACAACCTATGAAAGCGGTAACATTCCAGTCGGAGACAGCTGGGTACGGTTTAACGTCAAGTATTATATCTTTGCCTTGCTCTTCGTCATTTTTGATGTGGAAACACTCTTTCTCTATCCATGGGCTGTAGCCTACAAGGAATTGGGACTGTTTGCCCTGGTAGAGATGGTGATCTTTATCTGCTTGCTGGTGGTTGGACTGATTTACGCATGGAGAAAGAAGGTGCTGGAATGGAACTAGATCTGACGAGCATTGCGCCTGAATTGCAAGAAGAGTTGAATCGCAACGTCATGTTTACGACGCTGGAAACGATAAAGGGGTGGGTACGAAGCAATTCGCTTTGGCCGCTTACGTTTGGTCTTGCCTGTTGCGCCATTGAAATGATGGGTACAGGCGGCGCACGTTATGACCTCGACCGTTTTGGCGTCATTTTCCGTGCCTCTCCCAGGCAATCCGATGTCATGATCGTTGCCGGAACAGTCACGAAAAAAATGGCCCCCCTACTCCGCAGACTTTACGATCAAATGCCAGAACCGAAGTGGGTAATCGCGATGGGTTCTTGTGCTACAGCCGGCGGACCTTACGTCAAGTCGTACAGTGTAGTAAAAGGTGTTGATCAGATCGTTCCCGTAGATGTCTACATCCCTGGATGCCCACCTAATCCCGCCGCTCTTATTTACGGAATAAACAAACTTCAAGAAAAAATTCGTTACGAAGCTAAGACTGGAAAGCAGGTGACGAATCAATGACAGAAGAAAAACGCAAACCGACGCCGGAAGAAAAAGCAAAGGCTGCAGCAGAAGCCAGAGCCAAGGCGGAAGCTTTGCGGAAAGCAAAAGAAGAACAGCAGGCAGCCGAGCAAGCTGGAGCCGAACCTGCCCAAGCTGGAGCGGAGCCGATTGGAGATTCCCAAGCTGGAGCTAAGCCAGATAACCCCACTCAAGCCGCGGTCGAGTCGAAAGCGTTCGACCAGTCCGCAGCGCCGAGCAAGCCCGTGTCTGAAATGACACCGGAGGAAAAAGCAGCAGCCAAAGCGGCGGCAGCGGCAGCAGCAGCGGCGAAGGCAAAGGCGGCTCGTGAAGGTTCTGCTGAGAGCGGAGCCGGCGGTGATGATGCGGATGCGAAGGCAAAAGCAGCAGCGGCAGCCAAGGCAAAGGCCGCGGCAGCAGCCGCAGCAGCGGCCAAAGCGAAAGCGGCGCGAGAAGCTGCTGGCCAGAGTGGTGAGTCCGCCGAAGCTGGCGGAGACGATGCCAAAGCGAAGGCAGCAGCAGCAGCCAAGGCAAAAGCAGCGGCTGCGGCGGCAGCGAAAGCCAAGGCTGCCAAAGCTGGTGATGCAGATACAGAGACAGCCCCCGAGGCTCCCAAAGAGCCGTCGAAAAATCAGCCTTTTCTTGATAAATACGTGGCCCGTATTTCCGAAAGGTTTGGTGCAGATGTACTGGAATCCTCCTATATTAATGAATTGGCAAAAGAAGTGCCGACACTGGTCGTCAAGAACCAGCGCTGGCACGAGGTGGCTCAATTTCTGAGGGATGACGAAGAATTGGGCTTTGAGTACCTGTCCAATCTACACGGTGTGGACTACGAAGACAGGATGGAAGTGTACTATCACTTTTATTCCTACAAAAATAGACAAAGTGTTGCCGTAAAGGTAAAAACCGATCGGGAGCAGCCAACCGTTGCTTCTGTAGTGGACATATGGAAGGGCGCCGATTGGAACGAACGGGAAACTTATGACCTTTTGGGAATTCATTTCCCGGGACATACCGATTTGCGTCGAATTTTGCTCCCGGATGACTGGGTCGGTTATCCGCTTCGAAAGGACTACGTGCAGTACGACGAGGAGGTGTAGAAGATGAACCAAGGCATTCTTACTACGAATTCAACCATCTCTTCTGATACCGGTATTCGGACAGAGGAGATGCTTCTCAACATTGGCCCGCAGCACCCGAGTACGCACGGAGTATTTCGTCTGGTAGTCAAGATCGATGGGGAAACCATCAAGGAAGCGATTCCGGTGATGGGTTACCTGCACAGGGGTACGGAGAAGCTGGCCGAAAACCTTACGTATACGCAAATTATTCCTTATACAGACCGAATGGACTATCTCGCAGCCATGACCAACAACTATGTCATTTGTCATGCTGTGGAGACGATGATGGGACTGGAAATACCGGAGAGAGCCCAGTATTTGCGCCTGATCGCAATGGAGCTGAATCGTGTGGCAAGCCACATGGTCTGGTGGGGTACTTATCTTCTCGACCTTGGTGCCATGTCGCCGTTCTTGTATGCATTTCGGGATCGGGAAACCATCCTTGACCTGTTCAACGAGCTGTGCGGCGCCCGGATGACCTTTAACTACATGCGCATCGGCGGCGTAAAATGGGACGCTCCTCCAGGGTGGATCGACAAGGTGCGGGAATTCGTCGCCTACATGAAGAAGGAACTGAACAATTACCATGCACTCGTTACAGGCAACGAAATTTTTATTAACCGCCTGAAGGGCATCGGCAAATTTGATCAAAAGACAGCCCTTGACTATTCGCTTTCCGGCGTTATGCTCCGCTCGACCGGAATCAAATGGGATCTACGCAAGGATGAGCCGTACTGCATTTACGACCGGTTTGATTTCGACGTACCGGTCTCGACCGATGGGGATTGCATGAGCCGTTATCATCTGAGGCTTGCCGAAATCGAGCAGTCTTTGCGTATTCTTGAGCAGGCACTCGACCAATTCCCAAGCGAAGGCGAAGTAATGGGCAAAGTCCCTCGCGTCATTCGTCCGCCTGCAGGGGAAACGTATGTGCGGATCGAATCGCCAAGGGGCGAGATCGGCTGCTACATTGCCAGCCAAGGAAAGGATAAGCCGTGGCGCTTGAAATTCCGCCGCCCTTCCTTTACCAATCTGCAAATTTTGCCGAAATTGCTTGAGGGAGAGAATATTTCCGACATGGTGGCAATCCTTGGCAGCATCGACATCGTGCTTGGGGAGGTAGATTGTTGATGCGAGACCTGTTGCAACAGACGCCTTCACTGGGAAATGCACTTTGGTTTTTCCTCGCTGCTGTAGTGTTGCTTGTGATTTTGTTGGGATTTGTAACATATGCGATCTATTTTGAACGGAAAGTAATCGGGTGGATGCAGGCGAGGATCGGCCCGAACCGTGTAGGGCCCTTGGGACTCTTGCAGACGGTGGCAGACGTTGCGAAGCTGCTGATCAAGGAAGATACGCGGCCCAAGCATGCTGACAAGGCTCTTTATGCGCTTGCTCCGATACTGGCGTACGCGCCTGCCTTTGCCGTCCTGGCGGTTTTGCCGTTTACAGAGACCCTGCAGTTTGCCGATCTCGGCATCGGGATCCTGTACTACATCGCGCTGTCGGGCATTACCGTTTTAGGCGTGATTACGGCGGGCTGGGCTTCCAACAACAAGTATTCCTTGATCGGGGGACTTCGTTCCGCGGCGCAAATGATCAGCTATGAAGTGCCGCTGGTTATGTCGGTGGTCGGGGTTGTCCTGATGACGGGCAGCATGAACCTGCGGGAGATCGTCCTGGCCCAGCAGGATATGTGGAACTTCATTCCGCAGTTTCTCGGCTTCGCCGTATTCCTCGTAGCGGCCCAGGCTGAGCTGAACCGTACGCCTTTCGACCTGCCGGAGGCCGAATCCGAGCTGGTCGGGGGCTACCACGTAGAGTATTCCGGTTTCCGTTTCGCCATGTTCATGCTGGCTGAGTACGTCTATATGTTCGGTATGGGTGCGATGGTCACGATCTTGTTCTTCGGCGGCTGGCTGCCGATTCATCCGGCGCTCAGCTTTATTCCGGGTATCGTCTGGTTTGCCGTCAAGCTGTTGCTCTACGTCTTCCTGCAGTTCTGGCTGCGTGCGACGATGCCGCGTCCCCGCGTCGACCAGCTGATGTCGTTTGCCTGGAAGGTGCTCCTGCCGGTGGCGCTGTTGAATATTCTCATCACCGCGGTAGTGATCTCCTACCAAAGCGGCATGATCTAAAAAAGCCAGGTATGACTGCTATTTTGACCAAGAGGGGTGACACACATGCTAGGACTGGCCAAAGGCCTAGGGTATACATTTAAGAGAATGACCGCGAAAAAGGTGACTCACTTTTATCCGGATGTGCCCTTTCCCATGCCGCCCCGCTTTCGCGGCATCCAGCATTTTTCGCCGGAGAAGTGCATCGTTTGCAACCAGTGTGCGCGCATTTGCCCGACAGAGTGCATTCAATTGACGGGCAAGCCCCATCCTGATCCGGAGAAAAAGGGAAAAATTATCGACACCTACGATATCAACTTTGAAATATGCATCTTGTGCGACCTGTGTACAGAGGTTTGTCCGACAGAAGCGATCGTGATGACGAACAATTTCGAGTTGGCAACGTACAGCCGGGATGAATTGTACAAGAACCTGACCTGGCTCGACGACAACAATACCAACGTCAGGGAGGAGAACTAGCGATGACTGGCGAGTTTATTGCCTTTTTTGTCCTGTCCCTCCTGACGATTGGCGGAGCCGTGTTCATGATCAGCTTTACGCGCGTCGTGCACATGGTCATCTCGCTCGGGATTACGTTTATCAGCATCGCCGGATTGTACGTCCTGCTGGGGGCAGAGTTCGTCGGGGTGGCACAGGTTCTCGTGTACTCCGGGGCGATCTCGATCCTCATGCTGTTCGGGATCATGCTGACCAAGCACGACGCTTCTGATGAGGGCACGGGAAACACGTGGAAAAACTGGCTGAGCCTCATTTTTGTGGCGGCGTTGTTCGGATTGATGTTCTGGGGCATCCAGAGCTCCGTATGGCCGGCACCACCGGAAACGGCTGCTTCAGATGTCAGCAACGTAAAGCAGATCGGTTTAGACGTATTTAAAAGGTACGTGATTCCGTTCGAGCTGATTTCCGTACTTCTGTTAGTGGCTTTGGTAGGCGCAATCATCATGGCGAAGAAGGAGGGGAACAAGGAATGAGCGTAAGCATTACCTCCTATTTGTTAGTGGCCTTGATCCTTTTTTGCGTAGGCTTGTACGGTGCATTGACCAAAAGGAATGCCGTCGTCGTCCTGATTTCGATTGAATTGATGCTCAATGCGGTCAATATCAACCTGGTTGCCTTTTCCAAATACGGGCTGTATCCGGCGGTTACGGGACATATCTTCAGTCTGTTCACCATGACGGTGGCCGCGGCTGAGGTAGCGGTCGCGCTGGCAATCCTGATAGCTTTGTACCGCAACAAGGAAACAGTCAATGTCGATGAGATGGATTCGATGAAACGCTAGGACAGGGATTCGAAAAGGAGGACAAAGATGGATACCCTTATGCAATACGCTTGGTTGATTCCTCTGTTTCCGCTTCTTGCTTTCATCGTGATCGTCTCGTTTGGCCGTCAGTTGAAAGAAGGAGCAGCTGCTGTCGGAATTCTCTTTACTGCCGTTTCATTCGGATTGGCGGTACTGACCTTCTGGCAGAGGTTTCAGGAGGGAACGACTGACTACAAGTTCTCGATCGATTGGCTGAAGGTTGGGGATATTGTCATTACCATGGGGTTTGAAATCAACCAGTTGAATGCGTTGATGCTGTTGATTGTCACCCTCGTCAGCTTGCTCGTACAAATCTACTCCAAAGGCTATATGCACGGGGATGAGCGTTTTCCGGTGTTCTACCAGTACCTGGCGCTCTTTACATTCTCCATGCTCGGTCTGGTGATTGCCCCCAACCTTCTGCAAATATACATTTTCTGGGAATTGGTTGGAGTATGTTCGTTCCTGCTTGTCGGTTACTACTATTTCAAGCCGGAAGCGAAAGCTGCGGCGAAAAAAGCGTTCATCGTCACCCGCATCGGCGATTTGGGTCTTTTCATCGGGATCTGTCTGCTGTTCTGGTGGACCGGCAGCTTTGAACTGTCACAAATCTTTGACAGCATTGCGCTCGGAAAACTGGAGCCGTGGATGATCACGTTGGCGGCTATCCTGATTTTTGTCGGCGCGATCGGGAAATCGGGTCAGTTTCCGCTGCACACGTGGCTTCCGGACGCGATGGAAGGTCCGACACCTGTGTCTGCGTTGATCCACGCGGCGACAATGGTAGCGGCCGGGGTATATCTGGTAGCAGCGACGTACCCGCTGTTTATCGCTTCGGATGCGGCGTTGAACGTCGTTGCCTATATCGGTGGATTCACCGCCATTTTTGCGGCATCCATCGGCTTGACACAAAAAGATATCAAGCGCGTGCTTGCCTATTCCACTGTGAGTCAGCTCGGCTACATGATGCTGGCGCTGGGGGTAGCCGGGGCAGCCGGTTACGTGGCAGGTACATTCCATCTGATGACACATGCCTTTTTCAAAGCGCTGCTCTTTTTGGGGGCAGGCAGCGTGATCCATGCCGTACATACCCAGAATGTCTTTGAAATGGGCGGCTTGTGGAAGAAAATGCCGATCACGGCCTTGACCTTCTTGATTGGTTGTCTGGCGATTGCGGGAATTTTCCCGTTTGCCGGATTCTGGTCAAAAGAAGCGATACTCGGCGCGGTTTACGAAGCGCATCGCTACGATCTGTTGTTTATCGCGATACTGGCTGCGTTCTTTACGGCGTTCTACATGTTCCGTCTGTTCTTCCTGACGTTTGCCGGAGAGGCGCGGGGCAAGCATGAAGCGCATGAGTCGCCGGGAGTCATGACCGGACCGCTGTTGATTCTGGCACTTCTGGCCATTGTTGCGGGCTTCATCAATACGCCGTATGCGCCGGTCTTTGGCGACTGGCTCTTGAGCGGAGAAGTAGGCACGATCATTGAGGACGTGTTTGGCGCAGGAGAAGGCCACGCGGCAGCCTGGCTGCAAATCGCGGCGCTCGGGGTGTCGATCCTGGGAATCCTCTTGGCCTGGCTGATGTACGGAAAGCGCGCTATTCCTTCCGATGCCATTCCGGAAGCGATGCCGTGGCTGTACCAACTGTCCTATCGCAAGTATTTCGTAGACGAGTTCTATCATTATGTAGTGGTTGTTCCGCTCGGCTGGCTCGGCTACCTGCTCAATCTGTTCGACAAGTATATCGTTGATGGCCTGGTTTCTTTGATAGCGAAAATTGCCCGAGGCATCGGCGCACTGCATGGACGTGCTCAAAACGGTCAGGTGCAATCGTACGGGGCCATGGTGCTGTTTGGCTTGCTGTTGTTGATTGTCGCCATCACTTTGACGGCGCAGGGAGGTGGAGTCCTTGGGATTGGCCAATAGTATACTGCTTACATTGATCGTCTTCTCACCGCTTTTGGCTGTCTTGATACTGGCGTTCGTTCCCCGGCATCAAGGAGGCGTGATCAAGAAAATTGGCGTGCTGGGCACACTTTTGCCGCTGGCCTTGTCACTCATGCTGTTTGCGTCATTCAACTACGAATCTTCAGGCTTGCAATTCACCGAGACGGCGAAATGGATCTCGATTCCGGTCGGACTGCAGCAGTCGGGCGCGATCTTCTCGTTTGACCTTGGCTACGAGCTGGGCGTGGACGGAATTTCGATGCCTTTGATCGTGCTCACCGCGATCATAGCGACTCTGGCCGCTGTAGCCTCATGGAATCAAAAGAAGCGGCTGAAGGAGTACTTCATCCTGTTCCATCTCCTGCTGATCGGAATGTTTGGCGTGTTTGCTTCGCAAAACCTGTTTTTGTTCTTCATCTTCTTCGAGCTGACACTGGTACCGACGTACTTCCTGATCGGCATCTGGGGCTACGGAGAGAGGGAAAAGGCTGCGAACAAGTTTTTGCTGTACAATGGTATCGGTTCGGCAGTCATGCTGATCGCCTTTATCGTGCTGTTTATGTATCTGAACACGATGAACATGGATAAAATCGCCGAGATTCTCGCCTCATCAGGCAATCCGGCATCAGCGGCCATGTCGCCGGAGTTCCGCTTCGGCCTGTTTTTGGCGATCTTTATCGCCTTTGCGATCAAGCTGCCGGTCTTTCCGTTCCATACCTGGATGCTGAAGGTCCACGTGCAGGCTCCGCCGGCGATCGTCATGATCCACTCCGGCATCTTGCTGAAAATGGGTGCGTACGGACTTTTGCGCATGGGTATCGGCTTTTTCCCTGAACAAGCCTACCAGTTCGCGACGTGGATGGCTGTGCTCGGAATAATTAACATTCTATACGGTGCCGTGCTGGCCTTTGTCCAAAAGGATCTGAAGATGGTGATGGCATACTCCAGTATCAGCCACATGGGAATTGTCCTGCTTGGATTTGCCGCGATGAATACGATCGGCTTCCAGGGGGCGATGTTCCAGGTGATCTCGCACGGCTTTATTTCCGCGCTGCTGTTCTTCCTGATCGGCATGATTTGGGAGAGAACCAAGACCTCGATGATCGACGAGCTGGGCGGACTTGCGAAATCCATGCCGTTCGCCAGCGGAATCATGCTGGCGGGAGCGATGGCTTCTCTGGGACTGCCGGGGATGTCCGGCTTTATTAGCGAATTTTTCGCCTTCCTCGGCTTGTTTGGGCAAATGCCGATCCTGGCGGCTATCGGTACGCTTGGCATCGTACTCACAGCCGTCTATCTGCTGAGGGCTGTTTTGAAAACGACGTTTGGACCGACTCCGGGGCGGTTTGCAGGTGTGGCAGATGCCCAGCCTATGGAGGTTGTGCCGCTGGTCGTCCTGCTCGGATTTATTATCCTGATCGGCGTCTATCCGGCCGTTTTGGCAAATCCTCTGCAGCAAACGTTGAAAACGATCGTCCCAATCGTTACGGGAATAGGAGGGTAATCCATGGACGTAAAAGATATTTTCTCGTATGACTGGAGCTACCTTCTGCCCGAATTCATCATTCTAGGATTCGCGACCGCCCTGTCGCTGCTCGATCTGTTTGCCGGAAAGCGTTTGGGCAAATCCGTCATCGGGTGGCTGACGCTGGCGGGAGTGGTGCTGGCTGCCGTTTTCGTCTTTGTAAACATAGGGAAACTGGATGAACCGTACGCATACATGGCGGATACGATTCGCATCGATGATTACGGAAATGCGTTCAAGCTGCTGTTCCTCGGAGGAGTCGCCTTTACCGTGCTGCTTTCTCTCTCTTATATGAAGCAGGACGAAATCAGGCATGGCGGCGAGTATTACTACTTGCTGCTGACCGGTCTTCTGGGCGCAATGGTGATGGCTTCTTCTGCCGATCTGATCACCATGTTCGTCGGTTTGGAGTTGTTGTCCATGTCCTCGTACGTTCTGGTGGGCTTGCGCAAGCATTCCTTGCAGTCCAATGAATCGGCGTTTAAATACATCGTCTCGGGATCGATCTCCACGGCGGTGACGCTCTTCGGGATGTCCTATGTATACGGATTAACCGGAACGACAAACATTTATGAAATTTCCGTACGGCTGTCCGAAGCGGCGATGTCCGGCTATGAGTTTATGGTGTATGCGGGATTCGCCTTTTTGGCTGTAGGGCTTGCCTTCAAAATCTCTGCTGCACCCAACCACATGTGGGCACCGGACGTGTACCAAGGGGCGGCGACTCCGGTCACGGCCTTCCTGGCGGTCGTCTCCAAAGCTGCCGGCTTTGCTCTCGTCTTCCGCTTGCTGCTGATCGGCTTCTTCAACATCCAGACCGATACGCGTTTCTTTTTCGATCAGGGAGCGCTTTACCTGGCGATCATAGCGGGGGCTTCGATGATTATCGGGAACACGATGGCTCTGCGTCAGACCAATGTAAAACGGATGATGGCCTACTCCGGAATTGCGCAGGCGGGCTATATGCTGGTGGCGTTTGCGCCGCCGACCATCCTGTTTTTCGGCGAAGTGACATTCTTCCTGTTCGCCTACCTGCTGGCCAGCTTTGGTGCCTTTGCGGTCATCATGGTGGTTGCTCGCGATCAACAAACCGATGATCTGAAGGGCTTTGCAGGACTTTATCACCGCTCGCCGCTGATGGCAGTGTCGATGAGCATCTTCCTGCTGTCGCTTGCCGGCATTCCGGTATCCGCCGGATTCTTCGGGAAGTTCTACATCTTTATGGGGGCGATCGCGCAGCAGAGCTATGTTCTTGCAGCGATTATGATCGCGACCAGTGTCGTGTCGTATTACTACTACTTTGGCATCATTCGGCAGATGTACATGCGCCCGGGAGCGACAGAGGCTCCTTTGTCCGTACCGAAAACGATTGGGGCGCTGGTCCTGATTTTGGCGCTGGCCACAGTGGTGTTCGGCGCATTCCCGGGGCTTGTGACTGATTATGTCCAAACGCACCTCAATCACGGGTTTAATTTTGGCGACATGCTGCCACCGAACTTTCAATGAATTGCGGTCAGGGATCAGGTACAATAGAGGGGACGGCTTGCGAGCCGCCCCCTTTTTACATATCAGTTGCCGTGGCGAGCAGAGGCAAGTGGTGCGGTCGGTTCTGGTTTGCTCGGTTCCGGCTACTCGGTACGGCTACTCGGTACGGCTACTCGGTACGGCTACTCGGTACGGCTACTCGGTTCCGGTTTACTCAGTTCCGACTTACTCAGTTTCGGTTAGGAACGGCACCGTGCTTCTTCTCGCTACAGCCACGTATAAAGCGGTCTTTGGTTTGATCCCAGTGAAAAATCGATGAACGGAAAGGCAAGGAGGAAACAAACGTGTCGCAAGGTATGTACGGTTTTGTAAGCATTATCGTCTCAGTCGCCCTGATCGGCGTCAGCTGGTGGGCCCTGCAGGCTTTTCGATTTGACCTCTTTCTGAAAAATCCGCAAGGGCCGCAAGCAAAGCTCTTGCAAATCATCATGTCCATCTTTCTCGGATACCAGATGGCGAGCTTTCTCATGGAATATCTCGGCTGGTCCTTGATCTTCGGGCAAATCTTTTCCTGACCGCAGGATTCGACAGGAATTGATTGGTATATCCCACCAGTTTTACGTGCAAACTGAGAAGTACAAAGAGAAGCGCGTAAAAAGGGAGAGGGATAAAAATGGGGAAACGGAACGTTTGGCTTGTTTTGATAGGATTGGCTGCACTGGGTACGGCGTGGTGGATGCCGGCAGAAGCGCATAACGAAAGGCAGCTACATCAGGAGCAGCAGGAAACGCGGGCATCTGCCCGATTGTTCGACGTATTGGAAGGCTCGGGAGCCAGGGTGGCAAGCGTGGAGGTGCGTACGCGCATTTCCTTGGGGAAACTGTCCGGCACCGAAGAAATGAAGGATTTGGCTGCGAAATGGGCGGATCGGCTTGACATGCCGCTATCCGAAGCAAAATGGACGCAATCATCCCATCTGTTTACCTATCAGGTCCCGGCCAATCTGTACGGGGTTCAGCTCGATTATCAGGTTACCGGGGTACCTCACAAAGATGGTATCGACACATATCTAGTACTGTCCATAAAAGGAAATCGCGATTCTCTACCATATGTTGATTTGATACAGAACAAGCACGAACAAGCCCTGAAGCAAGCCGGCTTCATTCCGCAATTTAGCACTTGTATTCGCGGATTGTACAATGTTAAACTGAGTGTTGATCAACAGGAGGGGAAAATTTTGTCGATATTTGACGCCCTCCATGCAAAAGAATTGGAACGTTTACAAGATGAGACGGTTGTCAGCATATCTGGTTACACTTCTGAGTGGAATTCGTTCTTATCACTAAACGGACAAGCTCGGATGAATCTGCAGGTCGCCACTCACCGGGACAGTTTGAACGGTACGTGGATTACAGCAGGTACACCGATTGTCACAGCGGAATATTAGCACGCGGAGGGGTACACATTGGATAAAATTATTGTCCGCGGTGGGAAGGCTTTGGCGGGGAATGTGAAAGTTTCCGGCGCCAAAAATGCCGTACTCCCTATTATTGCAGCAGCTATCCTGGCCGAAGAGGGAACCAACGTCATTCACGACGTACCCGCTCTGGAAGACGTCAGGATCATATGCGATCTCCTGAAAACATTGGGTATCACCCTTACATACGATAAAGAAGTGCTGACCATCAACGCCTCTCGTGTGACGAGTGTGGAAGCATCTTACGAACTGGTTCGTAAAATGCGAGCGTCCTTTTTGGTAATGGGACCGCTCCTGGCCAGAGAAGGCAAGGCGCGTGTAGCACTTCCGGGAGGGTGCGCCATTGGTACCCGCCCGATCGATCAGCATCTCAAAGGCTTTGAAGCGATGGGAGCCAAGATTGAGATCGGACAAGGGTTTATCGAAGCCAGTGTCGAGGGACGTTTGCAGGGAGCGAAAATCTACCTGGATATCGCCAGCGTAGGCGCTACCGAAAACATTATGATGGCTGCTGCTTTGGCTGAGGGAACCACCGTTATTGAAAACGCAGCCGAAGAACCGGAAATCGTGGATTTGGCCAACTTCCTCAACGGGATGGGAGCCAAGGTTCGCGGAGCGGGTACCGGTTCCATTCGGATCGAAGGCGTGGAGAGATTGAAAGGCTGCACGCACTGCGTGATTCCGGACCGGATCGAAGCGGGTACCTTCATGGTAGCTGCCGCGATTACAGGCGGGGACGTTTTTGTCGAAGGTGCAATCTGTGATCATTTGAAGTCCGTTACTGCCAAGCTGAGAGAAATGGGCGTGGAAGTGGACGAGCAGGAGAACGGCATTCGCGTGAGAAGCAATGGCCGTCTCAAGGCTGTCGACGTCAAGACCTTGCCGTATCCCGGCTTCCCGACGGACATGCAGTCGCAAATGATGGCGCTGCTATTGGCATCGGAAGGCACCAGCATCGTTACCGAGACCGTTTTTGAAAATCGCTTTATGCACGTGGAAGAATTCCGCCGGATGAATGCCAATATCAAGATTGAGGGACGCAGCGCGATCGTGGAAGGCGGCGCCAAGCTGACCGGAAGCAAAGTGGCGGCGACGGATTTGCGAGCAGGAGCTGCGCTCGTATTGGCGGGCCTGGTGGCCGAGGGCGAAACAGAAGTGAGCAGCCTTCACCATATCGACCGGGGCTATGTCCAGTTCACGGAAAAGCTTCGCGGCCTGGGCGCTCTTGTAGAGCGTGTTTCGCCAGCGAAAGAAGTCGAGACAGAAGCGGTTGAACAGGTAAAAACCGAACCGATCAAAGTCCAGTTTTCTCCCAATTTTGCGTAAACACATACCGAGACTTCCCTGTAAGCGGGGAAGTCTTTTTCATTTTCAGCAAACTCTTCCATCTCTCTTATTCTCTCGTTCTACCTCCCGAGGCTTGGACATAGACTGAAATAGTCCAGCACAAGAGGGGGGATATGACGCATGAAACGTTACCTGGTGGCGTGGTTCATCGGATTGCCGATACTGCTCGTGATGCTGCCTGCCGCGCTGGTCTACTTTTTTTCCTCTCCACCCGGAAGCGAGGGGCTTCCGCAAGTCTCTGCCCCGAACAACCCGGCTGTTCATCAGTCGGCGATTGAGGTGAAGGTATATCGGACCGCCAAACAGGCTGTGGAAACGATGCCGTTGGAAACGTACATCGAGGGCGTAGTGGCGGCGGAGATGCCGGCAGAGTTCGAGCTGGAGGCGCTCAAGGCCCAGGCGATGGCAGCCCGTACCTACATCATCCGCAGGCTCGATGCGAAGAAATTTGATGACGTTCCCAAGGGAGCACAGGTCACCGATACGGTGAAGCATCAGGTCTTTCTCGACGAGGCGCAGCGCAAGCAGAACTGGGGGGACCAATTCGAGTGGAAAAACGCGCGCATCCGCCAGGCTGTGCAGGCGACGGCCGGGGTCGTTCTGACCTACGGAGGCAAGCCGATCGACGCGACCTTTTTCTCCACCAGCAATGGGTTTACGGAAAATGCCAACGAGTATTTTGAAGAGCCGGTCCCCTATTTGAAAAGCGTGGCAAGCCCCTGGGACATTCAATCGCCCAGCTTTGAAAAAACCGTCAAAATCGCCGCAGCGGACCTGGAGCAGCGTCTCGGAATCAAACTGACAAAGGAAGCCTCCGGCAATGGCAGCTGGTATCGCATCGTGGAGCGGACGACGGGCAATCGCGTGGGCAAAATCAGCATTGGCGGAAAAGAGTTCAGCGGCAGGGAATTCCGCGAGAAGCTCGGACTCCAATCTTCCGCCTTTACGCTGGAGCTGCGAGGCAATGAAGTCCATATTACGACCAAAGGATACGGCCACGGTGTCGGGATGAGCCAGTGGGGGGCCAACGGAATGGCGAAGGCAGGGAAGAGTGCCGAGCAGATCGTCAAATACTTTTACCAGGGAATCGCCTTGGAAAATTGCGACCTCATCCTGAAAGGATAAAGGCAAAAGAGAAAAAAGGCTGTTTTCTGCAAATTTACAAGTTTCCCCTCTCTCTCAGGTTTATCCGCCGAAAATCTGGCGATACTGAGGGATGAGGTGATGAATACAATGGAAGATCAAAAAAATCAAAATCAACCGATTCCATTCAAAAAGGCAAGCTCCTGGAAAAACGTTTTGGGCAAAAAATGGGCGTTTCCGGCGATCTACATCGGCACCGCAGCAATTATTCTCGCTTTTGTGATGTGGTATCAGAGCGGCGGCGTGACCGACAATCTCCCCGGCCAAGCCGAGGGCGGCATTGCGATCACGACACCGCAGGAAGGCGCCAAAGATCCGTCTGAAGCTGACGAAAACAGCGCTGTTCCGGTATCTGGAACCGTTCAACAGCTTGCTTGGCCTGTAGCCAAAGGAGTTCAGTACGAAAAGGGAATGAATTTCTTCGACGAGCAAGCGTCCAAGGATGTACAGCAAAAAGCTCTCGTCAAGTATGACAACACGTTTATGCCGCACACCGGTATCGACCTGAAGTCGACTGACGGCAAGAGCTTTGATGTAACCGCCGCTCTGCCTGGCAAGGTGAGCAAGGTGGAAAACGATCCGCTCGTCGGTCGCGTGGTGGAAATCGAGCATGCCGACAAGATGGTCACCGTGTATCAAAGCCTGGACAAAGTGAATGTCAAGCCTGGCGATGAAGTAACCCAAGGCCAGGTGCTGGGTACAGCGGGGCGCAGCGTGTATGAAAAGGATGCCGGTATTCACCTTCACTTCGAAGTTCGCGTTGACGGTGCGTCTGTCGATCCGGAGCAATACCTGCTCCAATCGGAAATGCAGGATCAATAACGATTCCAGGAATTTCAGAAATGCCGACAAGCCTGTAGAGAGGTTCGCTCTGCAGGCTTTTTTTTATGAAGCGTGCCCAGCAAGCCGTTAATTGCTAGTTGGTGAAAGTCCAACCGAGGCAGGAGCCAAGTCACCTCGTAGCTGACAGGCAACTGGTGGAGAAATCCTAAGGTTGAAGCCCTGTGACAAAGTAACTCGAAAGAGTGCGAGCAAATCAGCAGGCCGTAACATAAAGTGAATCCTGCAGCCTCGTTAAGAAAGACCACCGAGAGGTGGACAAAGGGAAGCCGAGCTTGTTTCATATGGGCGAAGGCCAAGGACGGTGTGGAGAACTTGGAATACAGCACCTATGAATCCCTCGGGGTATGGGGAGCGGTATGTTGAGAAAGTAGTTAACGGAACTGGGGAGACCCTACTCTGCACGCCCCGTCAGGAGCGTAAAACGGAAACCTATAACCGTAAGGGAAGTGGTGGATGGCAGAGAGGGAGTCGGAGGGGTTCATAGTACCGATGAACATAAGGACAACACAACCTTATGGAGGGAAGGAGCCCTGCTTTGTTCACGGGTCGAAGGAGGTAAGAGTGAGTGAATGCAAGTAAACTTGCTAACTACACCGATGTAAAAGCTCGACAACTTTGGACAACCCTATATCTTTGTGCCAAGGCAAACTCAAAACGGCGATTTCATGCCTTGTATGACAAAATCTACCGCCCGGATATTCTAGCGACAGCTTGGAGGAGAGTAAAAGCAAATAAAGGGAGCGGAGGAATCGACGGACAATCCATCGCACAGATTGTGGAGGAGTATGGGGAGAGCCGTTTTCTTAACGAGATCTATCTAGATTTAAAAGAAAAGCGGTATCGTCCACATCCGGTTCGTCGAACTTACATCCCTAAACCGGATGGCAAGAAACGTCCACTCGGCATCCCGACGATCAAGGATCGGGTGGTCCAAATGGCTACTAAGCTAGTCATTGAACCGATCTTTGAAGCTGATTTTCGGGACTGTTCTTATGGCTTTCGGCCAGGAAGAAATGCTCACCAGGCAATTGCACAGATACGCAAAGCAAGCAAGAGGTGTTATTGGGTCGTAGATGTTGACATTAAAGGGTATTTCGACAACATCAACCATGAGAAGTTGATGAAACTGGTCGAAATGAGAATCAGCGACAGACGTGTTCTGAAACTTATCCGACAATGGCTGCAGGCTGGGGTCATGGAAAATGATCAATTCCATGAAACAGAACTGGGAACTCCGCAAGGAGGGGTAATCTCGCCTCTTCTTTCAAACATCTATCTAAACTACATGGACACCATTTGGGAAAATCAATTCTCCCATCTTGGCACACTTATCCGCTATGCGGATGACTTCGTTATCATGTGCAGAACCAAACAAGAAGCATTGGAAAGCATTCAAGTGCTGATGGCTATTCTAAACAAGCTGGAGCTTAGTCTCAGTAAAGAGAAATCTAGACTCGTTAATATTTGGGACAATTCCACTGGGTTTGACTTTCTTGGGCTGCACCATCGCAAATTCCCCGTGTTCAACAAAGGGGGGAGCAAGGTATTTGCTATGTCTCATGTACCAGCTAAGAAAGCAATGAAGGAAATGAGACGTAAAATTAAGGAATACACTGCACCAAGGAACAAACTGTTTCTGTCTCTAGAAGAGCTAGTGAAAGGGCTAAATCGCAAGCTAAGGGGGTTCAAGAACTACTACTTCATCTCGCCCATCGCCAAACGATGGGCAAGACGGATAGACTGGTATGTGATTGAACGCCTTACAATCTTCTGCAACAAGAAAAGAAGCAAGCGGAATAAACATGCCGGAAAGCTGAAGGTCATACAAAACACGCAGGGTAGTTTATTGAAATTAGCCGGATAAAGTAAGCCGAATGCCAAAGAAAGAAGAACATCGGAAAGCCGTATGAGGGAAAACCTCACGTACGGTTTGATGAGGGGGAGCTGAAATGAGCAAGGCGACCATACGGTCGCCCGAAAGTTTCAGTTCTCTACTCTACAAACAGGCCGATGTGTACACGCCCTCCAAAAAAGATGTGGTCGTGCTGGCTTGTCAGGCTTGGAAACGTAGAATATGTGTCCGCACCCACCCATATATTGTAACAGACAATGTTGAAACAGGGAGGCGAGTAGCGTGCACGATTACATCAAGGAGCGAACCATAAAGATCGGCCGGTATATTGTAGAAACGCGAAATACGGTTCGCATGATCGCCAAAGAGTTCGGTGTTTCCAAGAGCACGGTACACAAGGATCTGACAGAGCGGCTGCCTGAGATAAATCCGGAGTTGGCGAACCAGGTAAAGGAAATATTGGAGTACCACAAGGCGATCCGTCATCTGCGTGGAGGAGAGGCAACCAAGATCAAGTACAAGAGAAGGAGCAAGAAAGTCCGGGTAGAACAGGAGGAAAGCGTATAAAAATATGCAATTCATAAACAATTATTTCCTAAGTCCATAAGAATTTCCTTGTCCTCTCACGTCTAACAGCCTATGATAAGGGGTAGATATGTAACTGGTACAGGGAGGACCTTTTCATGTTTGGCAAAGATATCGGAATCGACCTGGGTACGGCCAATGTCCTGGTTTTTGTAAAGGGCAAAGGCATCGTCCTGGATGAACCTTCTGTCGTGGCAATTGATAATCATACGAAAAAAGTGCTAGCCGTAGGAAATGAGGCTCACCGCATGGTGGGACGTACTCCAGGAAATATCGTGGCGATCCGGCCGTTGCGTGACGGGGTTATTGCCGATTTTGATATCACGGAAGCGATGTTGAAGCACTTTTTGGCCAAGATTGGCGGGAAGCAAATGTTTGCCCGTCCGCGCATCTTGATTTGCTGTCCGACGAACATCACGTCGGTAGAGCAAAAAGCCATTCGTGAAGCGGCTGAGCGCAGCGGCGGTGCACGCGAGGTATTTATCGAAGAAGAACCGAAGGTAGCCGCTGTAGGAGCCGGCATGGAAATTTTCCAGCCATCCGGCAACATGGTAGTGGATATCGGCGGAGGTACAACGGATGTAGCGGTACTGTCCATGGGCGATATCGTCACATCTTCCTCCATTAAGGTTGCGGGCGACAAATTTGACATGGCCATCATGAGATACATAAAAACGAAATACAAGCTGCTGATCGGGGAACGTACGTCTGAAGATATCAAAATGCAAATCGGTACGGTTTCCGGCGGACGCCAGGACGAAATGGATATTCGCGGCAGGGATATGGTAAGCGGGTTGCCTCAAACCATTACCATTCGCTCGCACGAAGTCCAGGAAGCCCTGGCTGAGTCGGTTAGCGCAATTGTACAAGCATCCAAATCTGTTTTGGAACGAACACCTCCGGAGCTTTCTGCCGATATTATTGATAAGGGAGTTTTCCTGACTGGAGGAGGCGCGCTTCTGCATGGATTCGACCAGCTGCTGGCGGACGAGTTGAAAGTACCGGTGCTCGTAGCGGAAGATCCGATGATGTGCGTCGCCAAAGGAACCGGCATGATGCTGGACTATCTGGACAAAGTGCCGGCATATCGGAAGAAAAAGTTTTTCGGGAGGTAATGCCGTGTGATCAGAGGCTTGTATACAGCCGCATCGGGCATGTTGTCTTT
The DNA here is from genome assembly GCF_036700025.1 of Brevibacillus borstelensis. NCBI lineage: Bacteria > Bacillati > Bacillota > Bacilli > Caryophanales > Paenibacillaceae > Brevibacillus > Brevibacillus borstelensis. Next base: position 733,329 of record NZ_CP144922.1, read on the forward strand.
GCAGAGAAAACAGGATTCGCTGGCCAACAATCTGGCTAACATCAATACGCCTGGCTACAAGCAGGACGTGGGCGTCATGCGCGCTTTCCCCGAGCAGCTCCTGTCTCGCATCCGCGATCAGGAAGTACCTGATATTCAGGGGATGCCGCAAATGGGTGGACAAGCAGTCCCGATCGGTCGTCTGCATACGGGTGTGTACATGTCGGAGGCGCTTCCTGTGTTTCGCCAGGGGGATATCGCCGAGACGCGCGATCCGTACGATGTCGCGCTCATGGACAACATCCAGCCGGATGAAGAAGGCAACGAGCGCCGCCTGTTCTTCAGCGTAGCGAGACTGGCTGATCCCGCTACGGATACAGCAGAGCCTGAGCAGCTGCGATACACCCGCAACGGCAACTGGAGCGTCAATGCAGACGGCTATCTGGTGACGCCAGACGGCTATTATGTGCTGAATAATGAGAATCAGGCGATCCGTGTCAACGATCCGGACTTTCCTGATCAGAGTGCGGGCCATACGCTGGAGATTACCGCCAACGGAGCCCTCTTTTATCGAAATGATGCTGGCGAACAGGTGCCGTTGAACGATCAAAGCCTGGGCATAAAAGTGCTGACCAATCCACAGCAAATGGTGAGGGAAGGAACCAACGTCTACCGCTACACAGGCGAGGGACAACCGGCAAATGTGGGCGATGACCCGGAAAATACGGGCTTTTACGGCGTGAAGCAAGGCTGGCTGGAACGCTCCAATGTCGATCCTGCCCAGACGATGACGGATATGATGACGGTTCTTCGGGCATACGAGGCGAACCAGCGCATCATTACGACAGTGGATGGCACGATGGAAAAAGCAGCCAATGAAATCGGACGGGTTAACGGGTAAGATAGGAGGAAGAGCGCATGCAATCACTAAACATCTCCACGGCAGCTCTGCGCGGCGTCCAGCAGGCATTGGATAACACGGCCAACAATCTGGCCAACGCCGATACAGTCGGATACAAGCGGCGGACTGCATCGTTTTCCGAGCTTTTGTCAGACTCGATGAACGAGCAGGCCGCAGTAGACAGCAGACAGCGCAATTCTCCGCCCGGTCTGCGCATCGGCAGCGGTTCAAGGCTGGGTTTGACGAAAACGGACGTCTCCCCGGGGAACATGAAGCAGACGGATGTACCGACCGATCTGATGATCGAAGGGGACGGCTATTTCCTGGTCTCTCGTCCGTTTCGCAACGCAAACGGGGAGCTGGACGATGAATACCGTCTGACGCGGAGCGGAGCTTTTCAATTTGCTCAAATGGCTGGGCTGCCCGGGTATGCTCTGGTAACTCCTACAGGCGAGTACCTGGTGGATGAAGTGGGGCTTCCCATCAGCTTTGAGAATCCCGGAGAGCTGACCATTACGCCAGAGGGCGTCGTGTTTTTGGATGGAAATGAAGTGGCGCAGATGCGTCTTTACAAAGTGGACAACCCTGACCAGTTGCAGCAGGTAGGAGACAACCAGCTTCTGGCTCCTGTGCTGGACGACCAGAAGGCACCTGACTTTATGCAGTTTGCCGACGGCCGGATCAAGCAAGGCGCACTGGAAACATCCAATGTCAATGTTCAGGAAGAAATGTCCCAATTGATCAATGTGCAACGGGCCTATCAATTGAATTCCCGTGCGATTGGAATCACCGACCAGATGATGGGGATTGCCAATTCGCTCAGGTCCCGTTAATACACTTTGGCATGTCGGAGGATACGCGAATGGATCAAGGAAAGGGGAAACGTTCCCCGCGTGATGGCCAGGGAGCCGAACAGAGAGAAAGGAAGCGTGTCGGCAGCGCTTGGCAAATAAAGCTCGCCAAGTGGCTGATCGTCCCATTTCTGCTGTTTTTCTCGCTGATCATCGGCCTGGTCATCGGTTACAGCATGGTCGGACACAAGCCGGCGTCAGAAGTGTTTGATATTAACACGTATAAGCATATGTATGATCTGATGTTCTCTGGCACCTAGAAAATACAGACCCCAGCCGCAGGAGGTGTGGGGTATTTTTTTGATCGCTTGCAAGCCTTCCCGGCTCTCTTCCGGGGACTTGTTGTGCCCTTTGTCCAAAGAGTATAATGGAACAGTGGTAAAAAGGGAGTGACGATTTGATCCGGAGGGATATCCGTGAATCTTCCAAATGCGCTGACCGTTTTTCGCATCGTTCTCATCCCTTTGTATTTGTACGTGTTTTTTCGGGAGTTCCCGTTTCATATTGAGGTTGCCCTCGGCATCTTGATTCTCGCGGGAGTGACTGACATTGCAGATGGATACATCGCGCGAAAGCACAAGCTTGTAACGACGTTTGGGACGATGATGGACCCGCTTGCAGACAAGCTGATGATGATGGCAGTGATCGCTTCATTGTTTTTAACAGAGCGGATCAGTGTATGGGCCGCCCTGTTTTTCTTTGCTCGCGACGCCGGAATGATCGTGGCATCGGCCTTTTTCCACTTCCGTGGGAAAAAGACAGTGCCAGCCAATGCGTTTGGCAAAATAACGACGGTCTTGTTTTACATCGCGTTCCCGATGGTCATGTACAGGTTTCAGTACGGCGAGCTTATCCTATGGACGGCTATCCTGTTCTCGTTTGTGACCGCCGCCATTTACCTGGTCAAGTTTCGTCTGATGAATCGCGTGTACTAATACAAACCAGGGATGAAAAGAGCACTTCCGCCGCATGTGCAGGAAGTGCCCCTCTATCTTAACCCCGATCTCCCCATGTGGAAGATAGGGGGTTGTCTTTATTCTCAGTTTCGAGTATGTTCTTCATGCATGGCATGAGTGATATAAAGAATGGAAATGGAGCGTTGTTTATGGAATTTCAATTGCCTTTGGACGTAACAGACATTCAATCGATTATCCCCCATCGCTATCCTTTTTTATTGGTGGACAAGGTTACCGAGCTGGAGTCGGGGAAGCGGGCAGTCGGGTTAAAAAACGTTACGGTAAACGAGCCGTTTTTCCAAGGTCATTTCCCGGGCTACCCGGTCATGCCAGGTGTGCTGATCGTCGAAGCGCTGGCCCAGGTAGGAGCCGTCGCGGTACTGAGCATGGAGGAAAACAGAGGCAAAATCGCCTTTTTTGCCGGAATCGACGAATTTCGCTTCAAGGATCAGGTCAAGCCGGGCGATACCCTGACACTTGAGGTCGAATTGACGCGAGTGCGCGGCTCGATCGGCAAGGGACACGGAACAGCCAAGGTAAACGGCAAGGTCGTGGCTGAGGGCGGACTTCTTTTTGCCCTGTCGGCAGCACAAAAGGACTAGAAAATCGCCCATCTTGTATGTAAGGCCTATTTGGGGTAGAATGGCTAATGTATGTGCAACATTTCTTAGGCGCTCTGCGTCTATCACGTAATGAAGGTGAAAACGTTGACCAAACAGGTCGCAAACATATTGGGTGTGTCGTTTTCTACACGCGGTTTTGACGAGACGGTGGCACATCTTGTCGACCGGATCCGGGAAGGAAAACAGACGCACGTCGTCACGGCCAACCCGGAAATTGTCATGCTGGCGAAGGAAAATCGCTCCTTTCTGAAACTATTGGACCAAGCCTATGTCGTTCCGGACGGGATCGGCATTGTCTATGCGGCCAAGTGGACGGGAGAGCCGATTCGCGAGCGCGTTGCGGGCGTGGAGCTGCTGGAAGCATTGATGGCAGCGGCAGACAGAGAAAAGTGGAAAGTATATCTTTTGGGAGCGTCACCGGAGGTAAACCGGCTGGCAGCGGAAAAGCTGTCCGAGCGGTTTCCGGGGGCGCGCGTCGTCGGGTATCGAGACGGTTATTTTCAACGAGACGAAGAACAAAGAGTCGTGCAAGACATAGCCGAAAAACAGCCCCATCTCCTGTTCGTGGCGATGGGAGCGCCCAGGCAGGACGAATGGATCGCCGCCTACCGCGATCAGCTTCAGGCTACGCTCGCGATGGGAGTCGGAGGCAGCCTTGACGTCATTGCCGGGAAAGTAAAGAGAGCGCCAAAGCTGTGGCAGCGCTTGCATCTGGAGTGGCTGTATCGACTGTTGGCCCAGCCGTCGCGCTGGAGAAGACAGTTGGCTATTCCGCTGTTTGTCTGGACAGTCTTGAAGGAAAAAAGGGGAAGCCGCTCCTGAACGTACCCGTAGAGAGGAGAACAGTCGATGTCTACACTAATCCTCGGATTACTGACTTCGCTGATAGTATCATTTATAGCCACACCATACGTGAAAAAACTGGCGGAATCCATCGGAGCGACAGACACGCCGGACCAGCGCAAGGTTCACAAGCGGATCATGCCGCGACTGGGTGGTCTGGCGATTTATCTCGGATATTTTGTTGCATTTTTCATATTTGTTCCATTTACTACGATGAAAGAAATGCTCGGCATCTTCATCGGCGGTACGATCGTGATGGCGACAGGAATGCTGGATGACAAATACCAGCTCTCTCCCAAGTGGAAGCTGATGGGCCAACTGCTTGCAGCGGCAGTCGTCGTCATTCCGTTTGGCCTCAAAATAGGCGTCGTCAACCTGCCTTATGAGGGCAGCATCGATTTCTCCAGCGGCTGGCTGCTCTGGCTCGGCGTACCGATCACGATCTTCTGGATTGTCGGTGTCACCAACGCCGTCAACCTGATCGACGGCCTGGACGGCCTGTCCGCAGGGGTATCGGCGATCGCGACAGCTACGATGGCCATCGTGGCACTGGTTATGTCCGGCAGCGGCGCGGCGGCTCACTATGACACGATTGCGATTTACTGCTTCGTTCTGCTGGGAGCCATACTCGGCTTTCTCTATTTCAATTTCCATCCGGCCCGTATTTTCATGGGAGACACCGGCTCGCTGTTTTTGGGCTTCAACCTGGCGGCGCTCTCCATCATGGGCTTCAAAGAGGCGCTGTTCGTCTCCTTTATCATCCCCATCGTGGTGCTCGGCGTTCCGCTTTGGGACACGTTTTTCGCCATCGTCCGGCGGATCGTCAACAAAAAGCCGATTTCCAGCCCGGATAAAGGCCATCTGCACCACTGTTTGTTGAACATGGGATTGTCGCACCGCGCGACAGTACTGACGATCTACATGATCAGCATCTTCTTCGGAACGATGGCGATCGTTTTGACAAAAACGACAAAATGGACAACCATCATCGTGATGGTGCTGCTGCTCTTCGCTACCCACATGGCGACAGAGATCGTCGGCCTCGTCGGCCGCCGCCACCGTCCGCTGATCAATACGTATCGCAAGCTGAAGGTGAAGAACGCCGATCAGCGCCGCAGTCACTAGAAATGAATAACGTACGCAAAGCCTCTGCTGGTGGACAGCAGGGGCTTTTTTTCTCCACATTTTTGCAGTTTATCCTTAACCAGATAGAAGATTTTGCCGATAACAGTAAAGACGAGTAAGGCATCCCCTGCACAAAAATTGGCAGGGCCAAATACAGACTATATGGAGAGGTGAAACCTTTTGCAGAAGATGTTCGCTACGATGCGGCAGTGGTTGGCTGTAAGTTTGGCACTGTTACTTGTAGTCAGTGGAGTGCTCCCGTCCATGGCTGCTGCTGCTACTGAGAAACCTGTCATTCTGGAAGATGCGTATAACGGCAAGGGCACAAGCCCTGTGGACGCTTATACGTATGGAAGTTCAAAGATTACCATCAGTGGTACCGTGGGAGCTGGCGTATCCGGCCGGAATTTGCGGGTCAAAATCACTTTGGGGAATGGAACCGAAGTCCCCGGGATGGAAAAAATAACACCGACCGTGTCGGGGAGCCAGTTTACGTTCTATGACATTTCGTTGCAGCCAGGTCTGAACAAGATCAGCTTTTACGAAAATGTGGGCAGTGTGGAAAAAGACCATTTGCAGTTTTACGTGAACTATAACGACACCCCGATCATTGAGGAAATATCTGTTGAGGATACCGAGCTCAATCCGAGTGGAGTCACCTATTATTCTTTGCCTGCCTCGAACCGGATGGTTGTCAATCTCAACGGCAAGGCGTTGAATGCGGATACCGTTGTCGTGGAGAATATCTCCAAGGGCGAGGAAGTTCGCGGTTCGGTCAGCAAAAACACAGGCTTCTTCAGCCTGAAAATTCCTGTCATGTTTGGTGAAAACACGCTTCGCTTCACGGCGTTGAACCAAAACAAAACGGTTGGCGCCATCGAGAGAAAGCTTCTGATTGTCACGACGTCGATCGGTGAAGCCGATTTGCTCTATAATCTCAGCATCAACAATGAACGGCTGACTCCGGACACAGAGGATGAGGTCGGAAACAACATTGTGAGAGTCGATCCGGCAAGCTCAGCGAACCTGAGTCTGAAATCGTCGGCTTTGCTTCAATACGATACGACCAATCCGAACAAGCCGTTTGATTCGATGTCCTTTGTCATAAAGGCAGAAGGGGCCTCGACAGAAACCTCTTATACGGCAACCATTACAGATAAAAAAGCGTCCAATGACGGTTTTACACAGTATGAGCTCAGTGGCACTGTGCCCGAATCAGCATTGGCGTCCGGAAAAAAATACACCGTTTGGCTTGTTTACAAGTACAAAGAGGACACAGATCCGTCTACCACACCCAGTTCCTTCGAGGTAAAGCGGTATCTGTACACCATCAAGACCGTAGAGAAAGATGCGCCGCAGTTTATCTCCGGCAGCTATTTGGGAGCGCCGCTCTCTACGTCCAGAACGAATACTTTGCTGGGAGTGCCTGCAGAACTTCTCGTAACCGGTGAATTTGTTGGCGATTCCAGCAAGTATCAACTCTACCTAAACGAGAATCCACTGGACAGCAGCAACTATACCCTGAAGGTAGATCCCTTTAAAGATTCATCAGGAAACACGGTTGCAAACAAATATGTGGCTACGATCAACTTGAAAAATCCTGACGCAGGTACGGGAAATCTAAAAATTGTTTATACAGGTGGAACTGGCACTTCTGTAGTGTATCCGATCAAGTGGCAAATTGCCCCTTACGTACAGCTTACCTATAAAATGGATCCCGATTCTCCGGACAACAGTTTTTATGACGGGTTCCAGATCAACAGCGACACCGATGTACCGACTTTGAACGGACGCGTGTACAACTTCGATTTGAAAGCAAATGCGAGCAATTCTTCCAAGCTGGATAATCTCATTGTCAAGCTGAATGAACAAGAACTGACCCTTTCGAGTGTCGACGCTGCGAATGGCAAGTTCAGCATCCAAAGTTCAGAGTTGAAGAAAACGGTAAACGGTTCATCCATATTGAAAAAGGGTACAAACACCCTGAAAATTACCCTGAATCCAACGGCAAAACCGGGGGCTACTCCTGTCGTATTTACCTACAATATCTTGTACATTACAGCCAAGGCTCCGTCTATCGAAGAGGTAAAGCTGTGGGGAATCTTCAATGGGAAGGAAAACGAGCTAACAACTTCTTCCAGCGGCACATACGAAACTGGTGCTGCTTTCCTGAGCAAATTCTCCTTTAAGGTGAAAGACGCCTCCAAGCTCTATGTGGAGAAAAACGGCAAGCGGATTGTGGAATTTGAAAAGGATTCCGGAAGCTGGAAGACGCCGGGCTCTGCCAGCAAGGAATACAATGATGCGATTGGCGAACTTCCCGAAAGTTTGCGTAGCTTCTTTGATTCAAGCTACAACATTGACGACAAATCCAGCACGAGCTTCGAAGGGTCGCTATCTTCCTCCAAGTACAATCGCATGCTCGATAAAGTGCAGCAGGCGGTAAAGGGAACAGGCGATCAAAAACTCGAAGAGCAGGAAAAGTACCTGGCGTTGTTGCCGCTGACTCTGCGGAAAAACAACTCGACGGTATACACGATCGTCGCAGAGGATGAAAGCGGTACAGTCGTACGATACAACATCAAGATCAACCAGAGAACAAGCAACTGGGAGGTTTTGAGTCCGGTCAAAGCCAGGTCGACAGACCAGTACATTACTGTAAACAGCAACAGTGCCGTGATCAAGGTTTTCGCTGAAAAAGCGGACAAGGTCATGTTTGGCAAAATCGAAGCGAAAACGAGCAACAGGACTGAACCCGACTTTAGATTCGACCCTGATTTCGCAAAAGCGATACCGGAGACTTATTACGTCTTTACGGCGACTGTCCCGCTGAAAAACGGGTTGAACACGATCAAATTCACGGTTCAGGTAGGAGATACCACCTACAACGACCAGATTCAAATCTTTAATGCGAATTCGACGGTAGATGGTGCAGAATACCGCGAAGTCCTCGGCAAGAAAGTGTCATTCTCGGTATTTAACAAGGGGCTGGAATTGAAGTTCCCTGCAGGAACCGTACTTCTTTCGCCAAGCAATCACCGTGCAGGAGAAGAAGTCAAGAATCCAACCGAAGACATTTTTGTCGATGTACCATTGTATTTTGGTATTGCCGACCGTACCACGGGCCAGGTGAACTTGTCTGGCAGCTCGATGAAGAGCCGACTGGAATTGGATGAGAAGTTCAATTACGCAAGCCCGCTTTACTACATTGACGCTGGCGACGTGAAAAATCCAGGTGGGCGCGACCCATACTACGATGAGGACGATGGGGAAGAATTCAGAGGACGCTATGATGACAACCTCATCCCGAGCCGGGAAGGGACGCTGTCGATTCAATACGACTCTTCCATCGTGAATGCGGCAAACAACATTCTCACCGTTTATTATCACAACGGCTTTGAGTGGAAAAATATCGGGGGCGTTGTAAATACCGGCAAGAAGACCGTTACGGTTCCGTTTAGAGGCTTTGGTTATTACATGGTCATGAAAAACCGCGAGTCCTTCGACGACGTGGTGTTCCATGAATATGCCCGTGACGCGATGGAAACACTCTACTCAAAAGGAATCATGCCGGCATACAGCTACAGCACCTTTGGAGCAAATCGCGATATCACTCGCGGAGAGTTTGCGACCATGCTCGTAAAAGCGATGGATTTGCCGATCAAGGCCGGACCTTACTATGACAGTGATGAAACCGACCCGGTAAACCCGACATTCCTCGATGTCCGTCCGCGACCTGTTCACTGGGATTACGAGTATAAGTACGTGGAAACTGCAGCTCGTGCAGGAATTGTTCGCGGGAAGGTGCCTGGATACTTCAGACCGGATGATCCGCTGACCCGTGAAGAAGCTGCGGTGATGATTGCCCGTGCGCTGAATCTGAAAACCGGTACACCGGAGGCTTCGAAGCAAGCTCTGAATAAAATGTTTACGGATGGAAAAGACGTCGGACACTACGCCACGGCTTCCGTCCTGGCCGTAGCAAAAGCAAAACTGATGAATGGCGAGGCCGATGATCCGACCGCCAAAAGACCAACATACAGCTTTAAACCGGCCAACAACCTGACTCGTGCAGAGATGGCCGTTATCACCGTTCGTGTAATGACGCAATTGAAGAAGCTGCCTAAGCAGTAACGTATAAAAGCGGCAACAAACATAAAAAGCTGAAGAGGCGAAATCCTCTTCAGCTTTCTTTATCTCGTCTTTCCTGAATGTATGATTCGAATCTCTCCCGCAGGAGAAACAGCTGTTTTTCATGTTCAAAGACCTTATGTTCCAAAAAAGCGGTCGATTTGTCCGTCTGTTCCCACAATCGCTTCAGCTCAAGCAGATCGGACTGAATCTCGTCCATCCGGGCGTTGCTGTGTCCCACCATTTGGACCAGAGATGCATACATCTCTTCAAGGCTTCCCAGCATGCCATCATGTCGGTCCAATCGTTTCTCGACATTCGCAAACCGCAAGTCCATCTGCTCAAACCGTCTGTCGATCTGCTCAAACCGCTTGTCTACATCATCAAACCGTCTGTCGATCTGCTCAAACCGCTTGTCTACATCATCAAACCGTCTGTCGATCTGCTCAAACCGCTTGTCTACATCATCAAACCGCCTGTCGATCTGCTCAAACCGCTTGTCTACTTCTTCAAACCGCCTATCGATCTGCTCAAACCGCTTGTCTACTTCTTCAAATCGCCTATCAATCGCTTGAAAACCATGCTCCATCCTCTCGCCGAGTGCTTCCAGCTTGTCAAACAGCTCATCCAATGACCTGCCCACCGTCATTCCCCCCGATTGTTTGGATAGTATGGGTTCCTGCACTTGTCTCTCTATATTAATAGAAGAAAGAGGAGGGCAACAAGGTAAAATGAGTTTAGCAAAACTGTAATCAGCCCCAGCCCATCAAGTGAAATGACGTCAAAGCTCTGTCTGTAGTCTTTCTATCCAGATGGTTTACATCTAAGCGGTTAACCCGGACAAGCTGATTGACCCGCAACAAACCAATCCAACCGCACCTTAAACATCTTCCGACCCGACAGCCTCCACAGGGACTTCCACATACTCTTTTTCGCCGAGAACAATATGCGCCTGGCCATTCGTCACATCCGTCAGGTGCGCTACAAAATCGTCCTGCTCACCGTCCGGAATCAACACATGCACGGTGACCTTGTCCGTATAGTCCGTCCCGACGACTCGCTGCTGGCCGATCCGCAGCTCGTTTTCGACCTTGCCCCACCAGGTGTAGTCGACACTGACGGAGATTTTCTGATGAAGCGTATGGACGACGATTCCGGCCGCTTTCAGCGCGATCACCGTGCCTGCCGTATAGGCGCGGACCAGACCGCCGGCACCCAGCTTGATCCCGCCGAAATAACGAGTCACGACGACGGCGGTATCCTTTACCCCATTTTTCTTGATGCATTCCAAAATAGGCTTGCCAGCCGTTCCGCTCGGCTCTCCATCGTCGCTGGAGCGCTGGATCTGATCGTTCTCCCCGATGACAAAAGCCGAACAGTTATGGGTCGCATCCCAATGCTTTTTTTTAATCATGGCGATAAATGCCGCAGCTTCTTCTTCGCTGGTGACGCGCTGCGCATATCCGATAAAACGGGAGCGCTCGATGACAATCTCGTCTTCCCCGTATCCCGCAATCGTTTTGTACTGTTGTAGCATGCTCTTTCACCTCAAGGATAAGAATAGCATGTCCGCCAAAGGTTTTCGAATAGTGGATGGCAAACACGCTATATAGATGAAATTTTTCGGCGACTTAAACGTAGTAACACGAGATGGCAGGTGTGATAAACGGGGGGAGGGGTGCATATAGATGGCAAGGTGCAATGATAAGGTGAAAGATTTGGAAACTGGCGATTCTTCGTGTACGAAACATTATTCGGTGTGATATAGTGTTGGTGGGACAAACTGTAAGCTTCCTGCTAGTGAAAACATTATGAATCCAGGCAAAAAGGAGTGGAAAAGAATGAAATTTCCATATTCATCGAAGAAATGGCTGACGCTTTCCATAGCGGCCGTCATGGCGACCTCGATCGGTGTAGGTGCAGTCGCTTCTGAAAGCGGAACAGCAGCTCCTGCTTCGCAAACACAAGGAAGTCAGCAGAATGACAAAGCGACGACTGCAGCAACTGCGGACAACAGCAAGGCAGATGCGAACAAGACAGACGCAACAAAAGCGGATACCGCCGCAACGGAAGACAAAGCGGCTGCGAACGGTACGGCAGACGCAAAGGCAACAGAAACAAAGGCAACAGACGCCAAAAATACATCGCCTTCGGGCACTACAGGTACTACAAATGCATCCGATTCAACGTCTGCTGCAGAGCAAATGACACTGGCTAAAGCGATCGAACAAGCGATGCAGACGAACTCCAAGATTCAGACAGCTCGCCTCGAAGCCAAAACAGCCGATATTAACCAGAGTCTTGCCTATGACTCTGCTGCAGACATGAGAGGGCTTCTCGACAGATCGCTGGAAGCTTCGAAACAAAAGTATATCGGAACGAAACAGGCAGATTTGACAAAGAAATTGAACCAGTTGGCCGTAAAGGTGACAGAGAATCAGGTGAAATTGGGCGTTCAGCAGGCCTATTACAATCTGTTGCATGCGCAGGCAGATCTTGAACTGAAAAAGCAAAGCCTGAATCGTGCCCAAACCCAGCTCAAAGTAGCAAAGGCGGCATTCGACGTAGGGACCAAGGCCAAGACGGATATTCTTCAGGCCGAAATGGGTGTAGCAGGTGCGCAGGCAGCTCTGGCGGCTGCAGAGAACACATTGGAAATCAACGGCATGAAGTTTAACGAGATCATCGGTGTGGATGTAAATAAAAAATGGAAACTGACACCCGAAAACAAACAGATCGCGGCTCCTGCAATGAACCTGCAGCAAGCTCAAGAGCAGGCGCTTAAACAGCGGCATGAGATCGTCCAAAAAGAAGGTGAGCTGGAACTGGCCAATACAACCGTAAACGTTCTGGAGGATTGGTCGATGCAAGCCACCTATAATGGGCGTATTGCTAAAAACAATGTGGAAAAAGCCAAGCTGGCTATCGAAGAACAAAATCGACAAATCAAGACGGAGGTAGCGGAAGCCTACCTGAATCTGAATGCCGCCAGGGTAGCGATCGATTTCAGGAAAAAAGCGATGGAGGCTGCAGCGGAAAGCTACCGTCTGACGAACCTCCGCTTTGAAAACGGTCTTGCTACCACGCTGGAAGTAATCCAGGCCGAAGAAGAGCTGGCGGAAAAGGAAAACCAGCATTTGGAGGCGATCCGCAACTACAATTTGGCGGTAGTAAACTTCGAAAATGCGCTGGGTGTAAATAAATAGCCAGCAGCTGTAAACTTGACCGAAGAACTGGAAAAAGGTTCATTGGTGACAGCCCGCCCAACCTGCTCTATAATACGAATTGTGGCGGATGTCACCATATACATAATGAAGTGAAGAAACGACCACAAAATTTTTTAAAACTTTTTTTCGAAGGCACCGCAACTTTTTGCGAGCTGAGGCGTTTAATAGGATGTCACACGAAATACGGGGAATTGTGTAAAAAAGATTCACGAATTCTAGCACCTGTGATACACTAGGGATTGTTGCATTTACACAATACTGAATATACTAGAGCTTTCACACTGAAAAAGCGGAGCAATCCTGCGAAAGGAGGTGAAACGCGCTTGCAGGATTCGGGCTCAAAAAAGAAAGATAGATTACTAAATAATATTCCCCAAGAACAATTTGTTTGTACTAGAGGAGGAGAACCCAAGGTTATGAAAAAGGTTGTTAACAGCGTACTGGCTAGTGCACTCGCACTGACTGTTGCTCCTATGGTAGTGGGCGCAGAAGAAGCAGCTCAAACAGAAAACACCCAAACAGAAGCTCCTAAGATGGATGCTGAACTTCAGAAGGTTGTAAACCGACTGAATGCACTGGGTGTTGTACAAGGTTATGGCGATGGCGATTTCAAAGTTGATCAAACAATCAACCGCGCTGAGTTCGCTACCCTGATCACTCGTATCCGTGGACTGGAGCAAGGTGCAAAATTTGCTCAATACCAATCCACTTTCACTGACGTAAACTCTTCTGACTGGTTTGCTGGTTTCGTAAACGTAGCATCCGGCCAAGAGATCATCAAAGGTTTCCCGGACAAATCCTTCAAACCTAAAAACGATGTAACTTACGCAGAAGCAGTAACCATGCTGATCCGCGCTCTGGGCTATGAGCCATCTGTTAAAGGCGTATGGCCAAACAACATGATCGCGAAAGCTTCCGAGCTGAACATCGCGAAAAGCATCACTGCTCCTAACAACGCAGCAACTCGCGGCGACATCTTCAAAATGATCGACAACGCTCTCCGCGTAAAACTGATGGAGCAACAAGATTACGGAGTTAACTTCAACTTCCAAATCACCAACGAAACTCTTCTGACTCGCTACATGAAAGTGAAAGTTCGCGACATGGAGTGGGCGAAAGACGAGAAGAACGGTTCCGAAGATCTGCCGCTGGTAACCAACGTACCAGTTATCGGTCTGGGCACTCTGAAAGCTAACGAAGTTACCCTGAACGGTAAAAACGCCGGACTGGGAACTACTACTTACAAAGTAGCCGAAAGCATCAACCCGAACGAGTTCGCTGGTCAACACGTACAAGTGTGGATCAAAGACGATAAAGAAAACACCATCGTATGGATGGAAGGTTCCGAAGACGAAGAAGTAATCATGGATCGTCTGAGCACTTTCTACTTCAACGATACTGAAATCAAAAACGGTAAAACAGATAACATCAAGAAAGACAGTGATCTCGAAGATGTGGAAGTCGAGCTTGATGGAAACGGAAAAACTTATCGTTTTACAAAAGACACCCAAGTAACTTACAACTTCAAGCCTTTCAGCGATGCTACCAAAGGTTTGAAGGAAATTATTGCAGCAAATGATGGCTACTCTTTCTCCGCCAAAGTGGTACTGGATGACAAAGGTGACATCAGCTACATCCACGTAATTGATGACCAAACTTTGAACAAATCCAAAGAAGGCGAGAAATACGGTTCCAAAGTAATCGAGAAAGTCGATGTAGACAAGAAGAAAATCACCAACCTGGGTGGCGGATCCTTCGCTAAGCTCGAAGATCTGGATGAAGGCAAGGATTTCCTCGTATTCCGCGACAACAAGCCTGCCAAACTGGCTGACCTGAAGCCTATGGACGTATACAGCGTTTACTATGCTGACGGTAAGAAAGAAAAAATGCTGGTATTCGCTACTAGCACTGTAGTTGAAGGTAAAGTTGACAAGATCACTATGCGTAGTGAGACTGACAACCGTATCGTAATCGGTGACAAAACGTACCGTTTCCGTACCGGCGCAACCTTCTCCGACAACCAAAACAAAGATATTACTGAGCTGGACTCCAGCAACTGGGATAAAATTGACGGTCTTACTGGTGAAACTGTAAAGTTGTACCTGGATGCATCCGGACGTATTCGTCACATTGAGACTACGGATGGTCTCGACAGCCGTCGTTTCAAAGCGATTGTGACTACAGGAGCAGAAACCAGAGGCAGCAAGATTACCTTCAGTGTAATGTCTCAAAAAGGTAAGACATATAATATTGAGCTGACTAAAAAGGATATTTACGATGCAGACGGTAAGTCTTTTGAGAAGAAAGACAAATCCAATGCAGAAGTTTCAAATATCCTTCAACCAAGCAAAGAGAAGGACAAACTTGCTCTGCTTGAAGTGTCTCTCGACTCTAAGGGCGAGGTAGAAAAGGTAAAAGTCCTGGATTCCAAGCTTATTGAAAAAGAAGGCACTAGCTGGCTCAACGTTGCCGATAAAGAAGATGAAATGGTTGACAAGTACGAAGTAACCAGCGATACCGCGATTTTTGACATGACTGGTGAACTTGATCTTGATGAAAAACCATATGAGCTGAAAAAACCGGGCGTTGCTAAATTTAAAGATATTGCCGAGAAGAAAGATCTGAAGGTATTCTACTCTATTGAAGATGATGAAGTAGAAGCAATCTTTGTTGTCAAAGGTAAAGGTCTGGCCAGCAAAATGTTCTATGGTCAGGTTAAACAATTGAGCAGAGGCACCGAGGATACTATCGAGCTCATCACAAAAGAAGAGGACGGCACCGGTGCAGTTGAAAAAACCTACAAACTGGACGATGACGCTCGCGATCTCCGCGACGCAGGCATCTCTAATGGTGACGTCATCGCTTATCGTTTTAACAGCGACGGAGAAGTTGTTATCGACGATGTTATCAAAGTAGTCCAAGCGGCAGACGATCTTGACATTGACGGCAACACCGTTACTGGTGCAAGACTCTTCAACAATAAAGATTACAGACTGCCAACCGATGAGCAGCTGGAAGAAGCTGAAATCACCAAGCTGGATGTAGCGGTTGTTAAAAAAGCGACCAGCAACAGAATCGAATATATTAACAAAAAAGGCGAAACAGACCACTTTACTGTTAAGTCCAAAACAGCTTACGTGGATGCTACAGACGTTAAAGTCACCGACAGTGTAAACGATGGCGATCTGATCATCTTGATTGACTCTGAAGAAGACAAAGGTACTGCGTATGACTACGTATTCGTCGTAGGTAACAAAGATGATCTGAAACGTCAACACGGTAAAGAAGACTCTGAGAAGATCATCGCTGAGTTCTTGAAACAAGCGAAAGATGCAAAAACACCAGACGATGGTGGAGAACCAGCTGAAAAACTGTTCGATAAAGACTCTCTGAAGGTTAAATCTGAAGAGAAAATGCCTGGATTCTACCTGTACACTATCTCCGGTGAAGGTGTAAATGGTGCAAAAGTGACAGTAACTATTGAAACTGAAGATGACACCTATACAAATGAAGAGCCAGTAGTAGTTGAAAATGGCAAATTCACCGTAAATGTGGTAGGACCAAAAGGCGCTAAGAAATACAAAATCGTAGCTTCCAAATCTGGCAACGAAGATACAACTTACACTGGTACTATTGAATAAGAAACCTTGTTGATTTTAAAGGTTCAAACAGGTTTCTAAGTACAAACATAATGTTTGTCATGGAATGGCCTGGGGCAGAGGGAGGTCCCTCTGCCCTGTCATTCACTGAATATCACACTTGCATATCTAGATATGGAGGAACACACTCATCCAGACATACAACATGAGTGTTTCTCAATACACAAAAACCTATCAATATCTGGAGGGGTAGTACGTGAATAAAAAGCTGGTACTTTCTGTTCTTTCAACAGCTGTGTTGACTAGCATGGCCGCTTCCGCCATGGCTGCACCGAGTGGTTATTACGTCGGTGGTAACGTTGACAAAATCTACAGCACAGATTTCCTTATTAAGAACTTTAAAGAAGCTTCCAAAGATATTATGAAAAACCCAAGTAAAACTGTCTTTGTTGATGAAGACGGTAAAGCGGTAAACTTCATGGAAGCTATGCTTTCCGATAAGAACTACAAGGAACTCCTGAAGCCTGCTACAAAGAGCATGTTCGAAGATAACGAATATGTGAATGTAGCAACTGGTGAAAAATGGGATCCGAAGAAAGAAGAATGGCCAGAAGTTCCTGGAGATCTGACTGTTGAAAGCGTAAGTGCTATTAACGGTACTGAAGTTATTGTGAAACTGGCTAA
The DNA here is from genome assembly GCF_036700025.1 of Brevibacillus borstelensis. Lineage (NCBI taxonomy): Bacteria > Bacillati > Bacillota > Bacilli > Caryophanales > Paenibacillaceae > Brevibacillus > Brevibacillus borstelensis. The sequence continues at coordinate 750,248 of NZ_CP144922.1, forward strand.
TGTTCCAGCAACTCTTCCGTTGCCAAGTACGTTCGCTGTTTCAGACAGCAACGGCAAAGTATATGCTGTAACTAATATCGCCGCTACCACAGTACCAGGTGAGTACAAGCTGACACTGGGAACTGCAGTTGAAGGAAAAGGTACTCTCACAGTTAAACATGGAGAGTCTCAAGCGACCAAAGATTTTGATACAACAATTGCTGGATTGAAACTGTCTGTAGATGTAGCTGATGAAGATTACAGACTGATTGCTGACGGCGCTGACAATACTATCATTAAAATTACAGTTAAGCGCGATGGTGTAGTTGATGAAAACTTTAAAGGTGAAGTTAAATTCCAATCCTTGAAAGGTGCTAAGTTTGCAAAAGAAGCAGTGGCTTTTGACAAAGGGGTAGCGCAAGTCCAAGTTACTTCTATCTCTTCACCTATAGTTGTTAACGACACAATTATTGCTACCGTTTCACAGGCTGAAGATCCTGACTTTATCGGGGAACGCATCGCGGTAAATCTCCAATATGTACCAGCAGATGGCAACGGTGATATTGATAAAAAGGTATTTATCACCTCCGCTGAGTCTGATCGTGCAAGCGACGTATATGTGAAGTTCAATGATAAAATTGATTTTAACAAGCTTTATGCCGACTGGGATTACGGTAAAGGTGAAGCAAAAATTATCGTAAGAGGCAAAGGCCTGACTAGTAATGCTGATGTCGATAGAGAAGTCTTGGACATTGTAAAAGTTGACGATAGGACTATTAAACTGGTTCTAGCTGAGGAAGAAGCTCTAAAAGATAACTCCGCAGTTACAATCTTGGTTAACGATGAGAGAATTAAAGGTCTTCTGCAAAAGAGTGAGTATCCATTCAACCTTGTTGATTCCGATGCCCCTAAAGCTGTAAAAGTAACCGCTCCAGATTATAAAACTCTTGTTGCAGAGTTTAACGAGCCAGTGAGTGCGGCTGTTGCTGAAAAACCATCGAACTGGGTGCTGAATGGACACCGTTTGACCGATGCAGACATCGTTTCTATTAAGGTTGGTAACATTGTGGATGAGGACGGTAATGTTGAGTCCTATGTACGTCCTACAGCTACAACAGAAGCAATTGACAATCGTCATTTTGTAACCATCAAACTGACAGAAACAAAAGGTAATGGCGTGAACTACTATAAGCAGCAAGGTGCAAAAAACCTGCTTCAAGCTTATAACATTCACGACTATGCGGGCAAAACCGATACAACAGGTCAAAACACTGCAACTACTCAGGAATTCGAATTTATCACTCCTGTTGTACCTGAAGCTGGTTCCGTTGACTTCGTTCTCCAATCTCCTGAGCAGTTCAAGATTAAGTTTGACGAGCCAGTACAAAAAGTTGGCGGCGGAGACTTGAGTCTGGCTAACTTTAATTTTGAGCGTCAACATGGTTTTGATAAAGACGGAAACCCTGTTTGGGTGGCTTACAATACCGACGTTGTTAACCTTCAGTTCCCAGTTATGCTGACTAAGGATAAAAAGAACGGCTCTGTTTACTACTTCGAATTGCAAGATGACTGGACTGTAATTCTCGATACCGAAAAGAACAACATTAACTACTACACTCCTGGATATAACAAAGTACGACTGACTCTCAAAAAGGATCAAATTGAGAGCAAGAGAACTGGTGCCAAATATGATCAGGATGTAGTAAAAGTCATTGAAATGGAACTGGATGATACGGCGCCAACATTCACTGCTAAACAAGTAGTTGAGAAAAATGTTCCTCAAAAGAGAGTTGCAATTACTATGAGTGAGCCTATCCAAATGGCTTTAGCTAATGGGGATGCAGCCAATACTGAGGGCACAACAAAATCTCAAACTCAGGAAAAGGTACCTACACCAACGTTTGAGTTTGTAAGCAAAGACAAGAAAACAACCATTTTGGGTAAATTAGTTGAAGGCAGCTTGTCTGAAGATGATACCCAGTTTGAAATTGAACCAATTGAACCTGATAAACTGACTGCAGGTGATTGGACAGTATACATCCGTTCTATCTCCGACGATATCGGAAATACATCGGATACACTGAAGCAAGATCTTACAATTCTCCCAACGGAGCAAGAAAAAGGTAAAGCTCAAATCATCTGGGCTGAAGCAATCGACAACATTGATGCTCTTAAAGACGGTGTAATCAAACCTGAAGATGTTGTTGTAATCCAGTTTGGTACAGAAATGTCTCTCGATGCATATCGCTCTTCCATTTACACTATTAATGGTAAGCCATTACCAGAAGGTGTGAATATCACTGCGACAGAGGCTGAGTACACAAATAGTGGCTTGAAAGGAACACGAGTTACTATAACTCTGCCGAAGACATTCCTTGGAGATACTAGCGATGAGATAATTGGTAAAGTTAGTGAACCGCATATCTTGAACGTTAATAAGCGTTTGGAAGATGCAGCAGGCAACCGTCTCATCTCTCCATCTGAAGTTGAATTGACTTATGATCTGGATGGAACAGGATCACTCTATGTAATTCCAGAGATTGATAAATTGGTAAATGGTGATAAAACACCAGGAGAAATTACAGACGCAGATGCAGTAGCTGCTGCAAAAGATGCGCTGGATCTCGGAGACACAAGCGCTGTTACTTCCGATCTGACACTGCCAACAACAGGAGAAAACGGTGTAACTATTTCTTGGGCGTCCGATAAAGAAGACGTTGTAAGTACAGAAGGTAAAGTAACTCGTCCAGCTAACGGCTCTGGTGATGCAACTGTAAAATTGACAGCTACTCTTAAAAAGGGTACTGCAACTGAAACTAAAGAATTTACTGTTGTTGTAAAAGAGCAAGCTCAAACTGATGCAGATGCAGTAGCTGCTGCAAAAGATGCGCTGGATCTCGGAGACACAAGCGCTGTTACTTCCGATCTGACACTGCCAACAACAGGAGAAAACGGTGTAACTATTTCTTGGGCGTCCGATAAAGAAGACGTTGTAAGTACAGAAGGTAAAGTAACTCGTCCAGCTAACGGCTCTGGTGATGCAACTGTAAAATTGACAGCTACTCTTAAAAAGGGTACTGCAACTGAAACTAAAGAATTTACTGTTGTTGTAAAAGAGCAAGCTCAAACTGATGCAGATGCAGTAGCTGCTGCAAAAGATGCGCTGGATCTCGGAGACACAAGCGCTGTTACTTCCGATCTGACACTGCCAACAACAGGAGAAAACGGTGTAACTATTTCTTGGGCGTCCGATAAAGAAGACGTTGTAAGTACAGAAGGTAAAGTAACTCGTCCAGCTAACGGCTCTGGTGATGCAACTGTAAAATTGACAGCTACTCTTAAAAAGGGTACCGCAACTGAAACTAAAGAATTTACTGTTGTTGTAAAAGAACAAACCCCTTAATAAAATCACGAAACGTTACTTCATAAACTCACCTAAGTGATGAGTGAAAGAAGTGGAGAAAGCCCCCAGACAAAGCAACCCTGCTACGTCCAGGGGGCTTTTCTCTAACTGTCTTGTCAAATAGATTGGTGCAACCCCAATCCGCGATAACAGCCGGAAAATGACAATGAACAAGGAAAAATGAATGATGAACAATTATACACTAATCCTTATTCATTGCATTATCGCGTGCCTAATCCTCCTGCACGCCAGCGGCCCTAATCAACCAACGGCGTGAAGTCAGGTGAAGTCGTAAGGAAAGGCAATGAACAATGAATAATGAAATGAAAAATGAAATCGTAAGATTTCAAGAAAGGGAAACAGGGAAGAATATCACGGTTTGAAGAGCCGCAATTATTCATCATTCCTTGTTAACTATTCATTGAAAAAAGCGTTGTCGACGAAAAAGCATTTGCGTTTGCAATACGGATCGTAAAACTCTACCGATACCTAGCGGATGAACGAAAAGAATACGTAATTTCCAAGCAAATCATTCGATCAGGAACCAGTATCGACGCAAACATCCGTGAAGCAAATATGGTACAAAGTAAAAAAGACAATGAATAAAGAATAAGGAACAATGAAACATATCCCTTTCACTCTTCATTTTTCATTCTTCATTGTTCATTGCCAAGTACTGCGGGGCTCCTTAAAAGCTGGCTATGGTCAGGCGACGAATCCATGTGGACCCAATACGAGGTAGCTGTTGTCAGGTAAAAAGCGCTAGGGTTTTGGCAACAGTCGGTGTGCGCGGGATCGCACAGGCGAAACAGGAACAATTCGGGCTGTTAAACCTGTTTTTCTCGTATTGTATAGTGGAGACCTACGGTCAGCAAAAGAAGGGATAGACAAGGCGGAACGTTTGAAGTCTTATCAGAAGAGGCGGGTTAGCGCCGGCGAGGCTGATAAGATGGCGGCGGGTTCGTAGTAGTGATGATGGCTTGCCGTTTGTACCCGTAGTGGCAACACAGGCGGGGAGGGGAAAACGGGCCGGAGCGAAGGGACCCAGTCAGCGGATAAGAGGATATGAGAACGTACAATGGGCGTTGTAGTTTCTCGCAGTACCCGTGAGGACTGTAAATACAAACCGTATTTACAGTCCTTTTTGGTGATTCCTCTTTTCTCTCCGCTGATGGCACGCCGTGTGCGCTGAAAGGTGCCCGCACGGTGTAGGCTCGACTCGAAATTTCCTTGGGGAGAACAATCCGACGGGGATATAAGGCGAGCATAGCGATCCCAAGTTTGCAAGCGGCGAGGGGACAATCCACGACCCCTATGTCGTCAAAACCGCCGATCACTTGAACCATGTGAGAGAATACCTTGACTCCGCTTTCGTGTTGGATGCAGACATCGATCTGAGCAAGGCTCCTTACAACACAGGCAATGGTTGGACGCCGATCGGCACCGAAACGACCCCTTTTACCGGAACGTTTCACGGAAACGGGCACACCATCCGCGGTTTGTATATCTTTGAAGGGAAAAACCTCGGTCTCTTCGGAACCATTGAGGGCAAAGCGGAAATCAGCGACCTCACCCTCAAAGATGCGGACATTCGTACGACTAAGAGCGGAGTTGCCATCCTGGTCGGACAAATGCTTGGAGGAACCATAACAAATACTCACGTTTCCGGAACCATCAAAGCCGATAGCCACAACGTCGGGACATTGGTTGGGTATATGGAACGCGGCTCGATTGCGGACAGCTCCGGTTCGGGAAGAATTGACAACCATTTCTCTTGGTATACAGGCGGGCTTGTGGGAAGAATGGAGCCAGGGGCTACCCTGAGCCGATCATCCGCAGACACAACGACTAACGGCTTCGTTTCAACGGGAGGACTTGTGGGTGCAAACGCCGGTACCATTGAGCAATCCTTTGCCAAGGGCAGCGTAGAAAGTAACGCTTCCAACCTTGGCGGACTGGTCGGGGAAAACTACGGGGAGATTTGGCAGTCGTATGCACTGACGGACGTCACGGGCGGATCGAATAATGTTGGGGGCCTTGCCGGACTAAATGGAAGCAAAGGAACCATCGAACAGTCTTATGCAAAAGCAACGATTGATACTGAGTCCATGGCTGTAGGCGGATTGGTGGGAGAAAATCAGGGAGTGATAGCGGATGCGTATGCTAGCTCCGATATCACTGCAGGAAAGTATAGAGAGGATGTTGTCATCGGAGGGTTGGTGGGAATCAATCATAAAGAGGTTACCAGAACGTATGCTGCCGGAACCATAGACAGCAACGCCAAAGAAGTTGGCGGCTTGGTCGGCAAGCTGGACAGCGGCGGCACAGTGACCAACTCTTTTTACGATCAGGATCAGACTGGACAAAATGACACGGGCAAGGGAACGCCGCTTGCATCTGAACAAATGAAGGAGCAGGAATCGTTTACAGACTGGGATTTTACGGACGTGTGGCAGATGGGTGAGTATCCGTCTTTCCAATGGGAGTAAACACCAGAAAACTGCCATGAATCGATAAAAGTGGGTCGACCGCTACAAGCGTTGGCCCTTTTTCTTTTCCCTCGTCAAGACAGCAAAAAGACATAGCCCCAAGCTATGTCCTTCCCAGCAAAGTTTCTATTTCACGCTCATATCCATACCTGCGAAAGAACTCGATCAGCGCTACAGCGAAGATGTCTCTCTGGCTGATGTTCTTTTCCTTGCTGTATTCCCGGACAAGTGAATCGAGCGTATTGGTCATGTGTACGGATTTGGTCACGAAAATCCCTGGAACTGCGTAGCGCGGCACCTTTCCGCTTTCTGCCCCCGGCACGATCAGATCGATCAGCCGGTCCTTGTTTCGCTCCAGCATCTCCAGAAGGGGCAAATAGCGCTCCAATTGGACTGTGTCCGCACGGCTCAATCTGGGGGCCGTAGATGTGTTTACAGCCTCATCCCCTCCATGACTATCCTGCAGCTCTTCTACGGCCTCTGGACGGCCCTCAGCCTCCTCCTGGAGCTGTCCGTATACTCTCGTGTAATTCCCCTGCTCGGACGACCATCTGTAGCCCTTCGCTCTCATGTAATTGGCCAGTTCACGGTGATCGGCGAAGCCTAGGCGTTTGGCAATCGTCTTGGCGTCGGCTCCTTCTTTTTGGAACAGGGAAATGACCGTGGCTACTTTTGACGAACGAAGCAGTGCCAGATCCATATCCTGTTTGTCCACGCGACTGTAGGCCGGCACGTAGTTTTGCTTATCCCGGTCCCATTTGAAATTCTTGCGCCGCATGTAAATATCGAGGGTTTTGTAGTTTTTATAGCCTAGTTCTTTTGCGAGTTCATTCCTAGTCTTCCCCTCCACGAGACCGCGGAGTATGGCATTTGCACGTTCATCGTAGATGGGCTTTTGATCTGCTTGTACATCCATTGTTTTATACACCCCTATTAAACTCCCTTGCATGTTTCCATGCCCATTTCTTTATCGTTTCTCTATCTTGTTTACAGGGTATTGATTGCCTCGCTCAGTTGCTCCAAATCGGTATGTGTATAGATACTCGTCACATTCAAAGACGAGTGTCCCAGCAGCTTTTGTATTTGCACGAGATTCACATCCTTTTTGACCAGCCGACTGGCGAAGCTGTGGCGCAGGATGTGAGCTGTCACCTTCTTTTTCCAGCCCAGCTCATTGACTGCCTGCGATATGATTCGATTGACGTAGACAGGGGACAGCTTTCCCGTTTTCTTGGTGCAGAAAAACAACGGAGATTCGGTTTCAGGGCGTTGGTTGCGAATGTAATCCTCAAGTAAGGGAAGCAGTCTATTGGAAATGGGTATGAGTCGGTCCTTGTTCCCTTTCCCGGCGACGACATGGATTACCCGATGTTTCAAGTCTACGTTGTCGACCGTCAGATTCAGGCATTCGGATATTCGCATTCCCGTCATGTATAAGACGATCACCACCAAGCGAATCAAACGGTGGTCGATCTTTGTAATTAGTTGCTCGACTTCTTCTTCCGTCAGATAGGTTCTTTCTTTTTGCTGCACCTTAATTTTTTCCACAGAAAGCGCTACATTGCGGCTCACCAGCTCTTTGTTGTAAGCGTATGCAAAAAAAGAACGCAGCGTATGAAGGTTGCGCCCCCTGCTGGCGGGTGCATAATTTCGTTTTTCTTTGAGGTAGGTGAGGTAATCTTCTATATCGTTTGCTGTAATTTCATCAATGTAGGGCTCGACGTTATACTTGGCTTCAAGGAAGCGAGTGAAAAAAATCAGGTCCTTGCGGTAGCCGGTAATCGTCTCATGGCTTCGATCTATAGAGGACAAGTATTGCATAAACAATTGAATCGCATTTATGAGTAGCATGGCTATCTGCCCACCTTTAGTAACGAAACATGCTTCATCTTATGGACATATTGTCATATCAAACATTCTAACCAGTTTTATAGGTCGTATAACTTGGAAACGGTTGCAGTTCAAATATTATTGGGAAGTCAGTGTAGACAAGATTACATCTTTGGGTATTTTCAACATATGGTTTGTGCTGCTGGTTTTCTTCATATAGTGATTTTCTGTCTGAACTCGGTAACGAATGATTCCAGAGTTGTGTCATCATTTCTGTTCAATGAAAACAAAAAGAAAGAGTCTAACACCTTTCGATGTTAGACTCTTAGTTGAAAATTCTTATGGACAGACGTCCTGACTAATAATTTACGCGCCTGCGCCAGTGTCTGTGCCTGCGCCAGTGTCTGTGCCTGCGCCAGTGTCTGTGCCTGCACCAGTGTCAGTACCTGCGCCAGTGTCTGTGCCGCCTTCAACAGCTGCAGTAACCAGAATCGGAAGTACTACTTCTTTGCCGCCGTAAGCCGCATCGAGAGTAATAACCAATGTTGCTTTGGTGTCTTTAGTAACAGCTTTAGTTGCAGCTTTCGCTACAGTACCAAGGTCGGAAACTGCTACCAAGTCATCAGAATCAACGATAGTTTTAAACTCAATACCGGTCAGTTCATCGGAATCATTCACAGACAGAGCGATTTCTTTACCGTCTGCACCGATAAATTGCAGTTCATCAATCAGATCGGTAAATGTAGCAGCGTCAGCTGTTTCTACTCCGCCTGCAACCTCAACCTGAGTTTTGCCTTCTTTCAGTTTGATATCAGTGATTTGTGGAGTAGAGTTTGTTACTTCTACTTCAACGGTTGCTACCGTGATACCGCCTTGTTTGTAGGAGATCACTGCTTTACCGGCAGCGACTGCAGTTACCTCACCTTTGGCATTTACAGTAGCAACTTTTTCGTTATCGGAAACAAAGGTGAAACCTTCTTCTGCCTCAACAACGGTTCCTACTTTAACATCGCCAACATATTTCTCGATGGAAAGATCCACTGTTTCTTTCGTTGGGTAAATATCCAGTTTCAAATCTTCGGTAGAAGATGCTGGAACCAGTTTGTAATTGTCTGGCTCTTGTCCAGCAACATCTACTACTTGAACAGAAACAGTGCCAACTACTGCATTGTCTTTGTTCTTGATTACAAGCGTATCAGTACCTGCTTTAAATGCCAGGTCGGTAACTTTAAGTGCGAAAGTGCTGTTATCTACAGCCAGCTTAGCATTTGCAAGGTCAATGACATCCGCTTTATCGCTGCCTGTGGAGACAGTCCAGCCAGTAATGTCAGCTGCTTTACGCAGCTTAGCATCGTATTGATCCAGAAGTGTCAGTTCCAAAGAAGTTTCGTCTTTGAGAACTTTAGCGGAAGTTTCTTGTACTTTCGTTGCAACAGGAGAATCTTTTACTACGAGTTCAATAGCTGTAGATTTGTCTCCAATTGCCACTGTAATAGTGGTGGTTCCAGCTTTCAGGACTTTGATTTTACCTTCGCTGCTTACCAGAGCCACTGCAGGATTGCTAGAAGTATAAGTTACGCTTCCAGCAGCAACGCTCTCTCCATTTACTTCATCATCGCCAGTATTTTTGTCGATTACAGTACCAGCGAAGTTTTTACCTTTTGTGATAACAACTTCAGGTGCATCGTCAGTAGTTACATAGCCCAGATCCCAAAGCTTGCTGCCAACTTTGAGTTTTGCTTCAGTTGGTTCTACGACAACTGTGTCATCGCTAACTTTAACTGTCAGAAGATCGGATTCGAATTTTGCTGTGTCCTTTGTTACAACAACTTTATATTTGAAAGTTGTGCCAACAGAAAGACCGTCTTTCAATTCGCCTGTCTCGCTAGTATAAGCGTTACCTTTAAACACGTCAGAGGTTGCTTGGAATTCAACTTTGTATCCAGCAGCAACCAATGCGTCAACAGTTACAGCTTGGTCACCGTTGATGGTCAGACCCAAGAACTGAGGAGCTTCAAGGGTTCCAGCTGCTACTGTACTGGTAATAGCACAAACCTTTACTAGTATTTGGAATCGTCTGGAAATTAGGTCCACCCTTTATTTTCCATGTGGTTTCCAGCTACTCGCTGACTTTCCATTTGTAGAAAAAAGGAATATGGCTGTATCTTTTACCTAAGCAATGGAAATCCCCACAATATGGAAGTGTTGGATTGCTAAGTAAGAGCTTCATTCCCTATACATTTGCGGAGTCATGAACGCTCTAAGTCCGCTGCTATCGCGGAGGCTTTTATTGTTGAACTTTTTTACCGCAGCGCCAAACAATAAATCATTGCCTTTCTCTACAAAATTCAGATTGTATCCTTTCCTGTCTGTGATAAACTGAAACTGTTACCATATCTTGAGAGGGATTGCCGATGAATGGTTCGGAGAAAAGGTTTCTTGCAGAGCCGTTGTCATCAGGGAAAAGTGATGGGTTCCATTCAAAAACTGTACGCCACGCAGGTTTCTACTCAACCGTTCCATTATAAATAGCAGGTTTTGTACAATATGCGATTACGTATAAGCGAGGGGCGAAATCATGAACAATCGACGCTGCCAGATCGAGGGCTGCACCAATAACTATTACGCAAAAGGCTTTTGCATGAAGCACTACCAAAAAAACAGGCTGCTGCAAAAAACAGTGATGAGTGCACAGCCGGGTATGGAGAGACAGACTGTAAAAGAACGGATTTGCCAGGAGCCTGGTTGTGACAAAAAGCAGGTGGCCAAAGGGTTGTGCGCTACACACTACCAAAGAAACAGGCTGCAGTCGGTGAAAACGGCGGCAAGACATGAGATAAGCGTCACGCAGGAAAGCGGAAAGCCATTGGTCGGGAAGGTCTCAGGTGTGGTTCGTGAGCTGGATTCCCTGGGGAGAATTGTTTTGCCGATTGAACTCAGGAGGGTGCTGAATATCGAAGTAATGGACTCTTTGGAAATTTTTGTGGACAACGACACGATCATTCTCCGGAAATATGCTCCGGGCTGTGTATTCTGCGGAACCTTGATGAATGATACCTTCTATTTCAAAGGCAAGCTCGTTTGCAAGACTTGCGTCGGGGAGAGTGCCACAGAGAGTTCTCCGGTAGACTTTGATTATTGATAAATGTAAGCAAGGCCCTTCTTTTCTTCGCATCGCTGTGGAGAAGAGAAGGGCCTTTCAATTTTTTACTTACTTTTAGGGGACCGGCGAGGTGTTTTCCTTTCTGGCCGGAGAGAATGTCTTCCAGGCTCGGAGCGAAGCTGTTCAAGGCTCTCTCATCGTAATTATGAATCGTTGGGTAAAAAACAGCAGCTCACCTGACTCGTAAGGTATTTATACACTGTACTAAGATATAAAAGCCGGTCTGGGTAAGTAAGGCTTGATTCGCTTTCAAGAATATAAGCGAATAGTAGTCTCAAAATGTAAAAAATACAAATATTTACATAAAGATAAGGTAATGATAATATAATGAAAAAATACAAAATTTGGGAGTTGGTGACTATGAAAAAATGGGCTTTGTTTACTCTTTTGTCCGCTGCCTTGCTTTTGCCTTCAAATGCGTTAGCCAACAATGAACCAACAAAGACTTCCGGGGTTTCAAGTACTGAAACAGAACAGCAGGCAATGGCAACACAAACCTTTCGATTTGCTGTGGCAGCGGGTGAATATGATGAGACTGGTTACATATATGTCAACACTCCAGGCTACGTCAATGTTACAGTAAATCAGCAGTCGTCTTCGGCGAGAGAAGCCAAAGTATACTACCGTTTGGCAAAGCTGGAACCAGACGGTTATCAAACGAGAATGGGAAGCGGAACTTTCACAGGTAACGGAACATTTAGTTTTTCAAGTGAGAATGTATGCCCGGTAGGGACCTACCTGATTACAATAGATGGTAGACAAGGAAAGGTTTCAGGCACTATAACGGTAAACACTCCATAGCACAGGTTTTTTAAGTGCAAATTTACCAATCAACAAGTAAAAGCGGAGTTGAGCACGCAGCAGCTCACTCCGCTTTCCTTTTTGCAAGCAAAAATAAAATTACAACACAATCTCTGTCCCCATTCCCTTATCCTTCGCCAGCTCGTACACAGACTTGGCCACAGCCGTATCCAGATAGGCGATGCCGACCGACTTGTACAACGTGATCTCTTCCTCATTCTCGCGCCCCTTCTTATGACCCAAAAGGATTTCCCCCAGCTCGGCGTGAAGCTGGTCAAAGCTCCATTCGCCTCGGCTGACGGGGATGAGCAAATCGCCTGCTTCATGATGTGATCCTTCTATTGTATCGACGACGATCTTGCTGCATCTTTGCAAGGTGGTGAGGTCTACTTCCCGCATATGCGGCAAAAAAGCGCCGATGGCATTGATGTGGGCGCCTGGCTTCAGGCTGGCCCCGTCGAACAGGGGCGACTCCGACTTGGTGCTGCAGATGACGATGTCCGCGTTCTTCACTGCTTGATCGGCATTTTCGACGATGCGGATCTCCCCGGTCCAGTCCGGATACAGGGTCCGGAGTATTTTTTCCATTTCTTCTGCTCGTGCTATCGTGCGGTTGTACAGCACGACCTCCTCCAAAGCTCGCACCTCCATGACCGCCTGAATCTGCCCCACAGCTTGTGCACCACATCCGAGAACAGCACAGCTTTTTGCCTGCTCGCGTGCCAGATACTTGGTTGCCACGCCGCTGCTCGCGCCTGTCCGCAGAACGGTCAAATAGCTGGCATCCATCATCGCGACATGCTGGCCGGTCTTGGCTTCGGTCAACAGGATGACGCTCTGCAGCGCCTTGATCCCGGCCGCATGGTTTTCCGGAAAAATACTGATCACCTTTACCGCAACGTAATCAGCCGCTTCCAGGTAGGAGGGCATGTACAGGCTGGTCGCCCCGTACTTTGGATGGTCAATGGCAGTACGCACCGGGGTGTGGACGAGGCCGGCGGCATTGTCCCGGAATACTTGTTCGACATCCCGCAAGCAATCCTGCATCGTGTAGAGCTGGCGAATATCCTTCTGGGTCAAAACGAGCATGTGGATCATCCTTTCCTGGCGAAATAGGGGAGGACCTCCGGGAGGCTGCAGAGCGGGGCTCAGAAGTGTCGGTGCGGTCCTCACGAATCAGTGGCTTTTCAGCTATATTTTTCTACGGATTATCCAGGTCCAAGTCCTTTGTCTCCTTGGTCGCTCCGATGGCGATCAGGGAGATGACACCTGTCAATACAATGTAGAGGGCCACCGGTACCCATGAGTTATCGAAAGCGGCCAGCAAGGCGGTAGCGATCAGCGGAGCCGTCCCTCCGGCCAACGCGGCTCCCAGCTGATAGCCGACAGTCACACCGGTGTAGCGAACATTGGTGCTGAAGATTTCCGAGAACATCGTCCCCAGAACGGCCGTGACCGGCGCCCAGAGAATGCCCAGTCCGATAATGGTCGCAATCGTCAGTATTACGCCGGACTTTAGCGACAGCAGGTAAAAATAAGGGAAGGCGTAGAGGATGATCAAAATGGTTCCGCCGATGTACAACGGCTTCCGGCCGAGTTTGTCGGACAGCTTGCCCATATAGGGGATCATGATCGTCGTCACCAGAGTGGCAATGGTCACGGCATTTAGCGCAGTCACGCGGTCATACCCCAAATACCCTGTCGCATAGGCGATGACAAAGGTGGAGAAGATGTAGAACGGCCCTGTTTCCACGACTTTGGCGCCGACAGCGATCAAGACGGACTTCCAGTGATAGCGGAATGTGTCGATGATCGGGACCTTGGCGATATTGCCGCTTTCTCTCGCCGCCTGGAAAGCGGGTGTCTCATCCAGCCCGTTGCGAATCCACAAGCCGAGAAATACCAGTCCGGCGCTCAGGATAAACGGTACGCGCCATCCCCACGACATGAATTGTTCATCTGGCAGCGAGCTCATGACCGTGACGGCCAGTGTTCCGAGCAGCATTCCGATCGGTACGCCCATTTGCGGGATGCTGCCAAAGAAACCGCGTCTCCCTTTTCCTGAATATTCCACGGCGAGCAATAGTGCGCCGCCCCACTCTCCGCCGATGCCGAGGCCCTGGATCAGGCGCATCGTGACCAGCAGAATGGGAGCCCACACGCCGATCGCGTTGTAATCGGGGAGAAGGCCGATCAGGACAGTGGCTCCGCCCATTAGGGACAAGGTGAGAACCAATGTTTTCTTCCGTCCGATTTTGTCGCCGATATGGCTAAAGATGATTCCGCCCAGCGGACGAATAAAGAAAGGAAGACCGAATGACAGGTAAGAAAGCAGAAGCCCTACGGTTGGATCTGTGGATGGAAAGAACAGCTTGTTGAATACGAGCGAGGCCATCGTACCGTAAAGAAAGAAATCGAACCATTCGATGGAGCTTCCGACCAGGCTTGCGACTAACGCTTTGTTTTGCAACCGTTTGGAAACCTCCGTTTGAACTTGTGCCATCTTGACAGCTACCTCCTTTGTACTGTAATCACTACTGAATGAGGTCAGAATCAGCGGCCATCTCTTGCTGTACAGACTGAGAAGCAATAAATTGAAGTGTCACTTCAATTCGGCGTTAAAAGAATTATAAGACTTGTTGATATATGTTTCAATAATCAAAATATTTTATCGAGAGAAACTTTTGTTTCTGAGTTGTGAAAAAGGAGAACGATCTGTCGGGCACCCGTTTTCTTGCACTGTTTTCAAGAGTCAGGTGTGATAGGATAGGGATAACTCAGTAACCTTGCGAGGGAAGTCTATGGAACAAAACATCGGAAAACGAATGAAAGCGCGTCGTCTGGAAAGAAAGCTGACGCTCAAGCAGGTGGCGGAGAAGACAGAATTGTCCATCAGCTTTCTGTCCCAGGTGGAGCGATCCAAGTCATCAGTCACTTTGGAGTCTCTCACGAAAATCTCGGAAGCGTTGGATGTGAGCCCCAGCTATTTTTTCCCGCAGGAAAAGAGTCCGAAATCATACATTTTGCGCAAGGGAAGCGGGGACGAGCTTCACTCAGAGCAATCGCGTTTTATGTACAAAGACTTGTCAGCCGATCTTCCCGCACCTTTGTTTGAGCCGATCTTGGTCACGCTGCTTCCGGATGACGAAAAAGGGGCCCCTTTTGCACACAAAGGGCAAGAATTTCTTTATGTGTTGGAGGGCATACTTACGCTCCTGATGGGAAGCGAAGAACACGACTTGTATCCGGGCGACAGCGTCCATATGGAATCATCCACGCCGCACAATTGGTACAATCGAACGGACAAACCGGTCAGATTTCTGATGGTCAGCTCGCCTGCCAGGTTTCTGAAAAATAGCGGGAAATGATAGCTTGCAGTCATAAATAGATATCTCCGGTTCAAAATATTTCGCCATCTGTAATAATTGTCGCGGCTCTCGCCGATATAAAAAGATAATACAATTTTTCATTACTTCACGGAGGGGACATCCAATGAAAAAACTGGTTTCCGCAAGTTTGATCCTGGCTCTGCTCGTTGCAGCTCCTATCGGCGCGGTGCACGCTGATAAGCCGGTAAAAGAGGAAAAAGAGAAAGCTGAAAAAGAGAAAGAAAAAGCAGAGAAGGAAAAGGAAAAAGCACAGGAAAAGGCCGAGAAGGAAAAACAGAAGGCCGAAGAAGATAAACAAAAGGCAGAAGAAAAAGCGAATAAGGAACTGGAGAAAGCCAAGAAGGAGCTTGAAAAAGCTGCCGAAAAGGCTGCTGAAGATGCCAAGAAGGCACAGGAAAAAGCTGCTGAGGATGCAAAAAAAGCACAGGAAAAAGCAGCAGAGGCTGTGAAAAAGGCTGAGGAAAAGGCCGCAGAAGCAGCAAAAAAAGCCGAAGAAAAGGCGGCAGAAGCTGCCAAGAAAGCAGCGGAAAAGGCAGCCGGTGCGATCGATCCGGCCACAGGGCTTCCGAGCAGCCAAGCTGGCAAAAAAGAAGCGATCCAGCAAGCGGTAAAAACAAAAAAAGAGCTGATCGAGCTGCGGGTTCAACTGAAAAAAAGCCAGGAAGTGACCGAAGAGCTGCGAGCGAAATACGAGGAGCTGACCAAGCAGCTGGAAGCACAGTCTGAGCTGAAGCAGGCGCTTGAGGTCCAGAAGGAGCTGCTCGACCGTTTCTACAGGC
Source organism: Brevibacillus borstelensis (assembly GCF_036700025.1). NCBI lineage: Bacteria > Bacillati > Bacillota > Bacilli > Caryophanales > Paenibacillaceae > Brevibacillus > Brevibacillus borstelensis. The sequence continues at coordinate 766,081 of NZ_CP144922.1, forward strand.
CCGGTGACAAGGAAGTCTATCAAAAATTGGGCGAGCTGTACCAAAAATCAGGTGAAGCGGGACTGAAGACGTTCATCAACGGCAAAGAGGTCGTAATGGATACAGCTCCTTTCCTTGAAAAAGGACGTGCACTGGTGCCGGTACGCGCGATTAGCGCTTCGCTGAAGGCAGAAGTGAACTGGAGCCCGGAAACCCGCACAGTCGAAGTAGTGCGCGGCGAAAACAAGATCGTTCTTCATCTCGACTCGGGAGAAGCAGTCGTAAACGGTGAGAAGATCAAGCTGGACACCAAGCCAATCGTGAAAAACGGCCGCGTCTTCCTGCCGCTGCGGTTCATCGGTGAAAAGATGAACGCGAAAGTCGACTATCAAGAGACAGGCGACATCATCATCATCGAAGATCAGCAATCGACTGAAACGGCAACGGGTACAGAAGCGCCGGCTGCAGAAGGAACCAAAGCCCCATCAACTACAGAGTCTTCCGCTGGACAAACTGCCGATGGTTCTGCCGCTGCGACAGGAACGGCTGCAAGCACTGGAACGGTCGATATCGAGAAGCCGGCAGGCGATGCGGCAACGACAATCTCTGGAAGCAGTACAACGACCGTGAATGCGGAAACGGATGCCACCAATCAGTAATTACTTTCTATATTATAGCTTTTTTCAGAGAGGGCCTGTCTTTAGACGGCCCTTTTTGTTTCAATTTTGTCCGGGTCATTGTCAATGTTTGTGTCGTGCTTATTCAGATATTGTACAAATACAATGATTGTTTTCTGTTCATTTTAACCGCGACTCTTTCGTCTTTGCTGCGTCAAATAGTATAATGGAAAAATTATCTGCAATGTATCAGAATACCAAGTTTTCGATGTTGCATTGGAGTTTCACTGTGCTATAGTTGAAAACGAATAGAATCTCTATATAGATGTAGAGAAAAGTTGGGAGCGAAGACATGCTATCCTTTTTGAAAAATCTGATGGGAAAAACGCCGACACCGGAAGCAATAAAGGAACATTTGCGTGAGGAATCGGTCCTCTCCGCTCAGGATACGGGACTGTCTTCAGACAAATCGGCAAGCACTGCCAAGAAATCGGCAGTTGGAAGTGGAATTACGAAGCTCTCCTTGCATGAATCATGGGAGAAGAGCTTGAATACTTCGGAAAAGTATGCGTTGTCCTTCATGGCACAGGAACTGCCGCCGATGGAGCCTGGCAAAATATCGCTGGCTGGCATGTCTCTGGTACCTCATGACCAGGGGATTGAGGTAACTGCCTTTTTGCGAAATGGTATGGACCATCCCGTACGTTTACAAGAGATGACGCTCGTTATCCTGTTCGGCGAGGATGAGCTGTTTACCCGCCAGAAGTTTGACTTCTCGGAGATAGGAGAAATACCGGCCCATTCAGCACGGCCATGGTCATTTGTGTTTCTGAGCGAAAACTTCCAGCAAGTAAATGTCTTGTTGAACAACTGGAAAATTGCGTTTGAGCTGGCTCAGAAAAAAATGGTGCTTCCGCAGCAGCTGGAGTTGGAAGAATCCTGGATTCGCGAGCTTTCTGATTCTCAAAAAGAAGCCCTGATCGATCTGGCGAAACGACTGCCGGCTCTGAAAGAAGGTGAGGTCAATATTCAGAGTGTGCAGGTTCGCCGTTCTGAAGAAGGAGCCTTGCATGCGATGTTGCTGATCCGCAATGGTTCCACGCAGTCGCTCTCTTTCGAAAAGCTTCCTTTGGCCCTCTACGATGCCAGCGGACAGACGGTTGCCGTCGGCATGTTTGAACTCGGTGGACTTACTGTACGTTCAAACACAAGCAAACCGTGGATGTTCATCTTCCCAAAAGAGAGCATACTGATAGAAGACCCGGATCTGTCCCGCTGGAGGGTAAGTATCCCGCAGGGAGCGCAGGTGGAGTAAATTCCCGATTTGACCCCGATCGGCCAAAACCTTTATCATAGAAAATAGTCATCGTTCGTGCTTCGGACAGGTGAGGAGGATGTACATGTTATCCTTTTTTAAAAACTTTAAGGACAAAAAGTCAGGACAAGAGGCTCCCCAGGAAGACTTGAAAAAAGAACTCCGGGAAGAATCTGCGCTTGACCTCGATGATTTTGATGATCAGGAAGTAGTCAAGGAGCAATCGGAACAGCAGGATACTCAGCAGGTGCTTGAGAGTAAGGTAAGAACAGAGCTTTCTTTGCATCCGGCGTGGGAAGAACTGCTGGATAACGAAAAAAAGTATACACTCCGTTTCTTGCAGGCGGAGCTGCCTGAGATAGCATTTGGCTCTGTCGGCGTTACCGGGTTTAGCTTGATGCCGCAGCCGACTGGCGGTGTAACTGTTGCTTTCTTTATTCGCAATGGCACACATCTGCCTGTGACTTTTAAACAGATTCAATTGGCCATCTACTTTGATGGCAACCCATTTGCCCGGCAACGTATTGATCTGAGCGAAGTGGGAACCATTCCTCCGTTCACGAGCCGACCTTGGGAAGTTCATTTTCCGCCAGAATCCTATTTGCATGAAGATTTTACATTCAAGAACTGGAAAATCATGATGAAGGCCAACAAAAACCCGTATGTATGGCCGCAAGAGCTTGAATTGGATCCGGAAATGGAAGCTAGAATGACGGACCGCCAGAAAAAGCTCTTGGAGAAACTTACATTTGACATCTCCCCTATAGAGCCGGGTACAGTAGAAATTATCGGGTTTGATATTACAAAGGCAAAGGATGGACGATTGGTCGCCGGAATACTTGTTCGCAACGGGCTCGAGGAAGATTTTCGCCCGAACATCTTGCGAATCAAGATTACTGATTCGGAGGGCGAAGTAGTAGCCTCTGGCGCAATTGACGCCAGCAGAATGCAAGTTCGTCCTAGAACGAGTCGTCCATGGGTACTTGTTTTCCCGGCAGATATGGTGAAAAAGCCAGATGCAAATCTTCAGCAGTGGACGCTGGAGGTTACGTAAAGCAAGGGCAATGGCAATCATTGAAGCTGTCGTATGAGGAGGATACTGCATGAGTTGGTTATTGGAAAACTGGTTTGGCTCCAAGGAGAGCCTGGAGGCGGTGAGAGAAGAAATCCAGGAGAATCTGCACAAGGAGATTTATCTCGGCGTGTCTGGTCTTGATGATCCTGAGCAATCTTCTAACCGTATACCATCGAAGGAGCTGTTTCTCAGCCTTAATGGTCCTTGGGATAACCTCGATGAAGAAGAAGCGGAGCTGCTCCGTTTTGTGCATGATCAGCTCCCGCCAATTATTCGGGATGAGGTCGGGATTTTTCCTTTCTACACACAGGTGACAAGGGATGGTTATCTCGTACTCACTTATATTCGCAACGCGACGGAGCAAAGCATTTTGCTGGACCGACTGCGGCTGGACCTGAAGACACCCGAGGGAAAGGTTGTAGCCAGCAAGGGCTTTGACATGATGACTTTTGGACCGATTGGCGATGAGTCCAGCCGCCCGTGCGAGTTTTTGTTCCGCTGGGATGAATTTTCCGATCTGCCGGAGGAGGAGGTCCCGCTTACGCTGGGCTATCAAAGACCGGGGAAACAATCGGGTGAATCTGTAGTAGCAGGAGGAGAATTGGAAATGGATGAAATGGAATACTACCGTCAGCAGCTTGCTGCCAATCCAGTCGAAGAGGGCAAGGTAGACCTGAAGGCATTGGGACTGAAAAAAGGGGAAAACGGCGGTCTTAAAGTAGTTGTACTGTTTCGAAACGGCTTGGACAAACGCCTGGACTTTACCGAAGTTCCGATTGTTGTTCATGATGCAAACGGCGAAGATATCGCCCGTGTCAGCTACACATTGGAAAACATGAAGGTAGATCCAAAGGCTTTCCGCGTAATTGCGTTCCAGATCCCGGCTTCGTCGATCAAGAAACAAGATTTTTCCGTGGAAGAGTGCACGGTCTTTATTCCGAAAGCTTACGAGAAGCAGAAGGAATCCAAAGTGTATGATGCAACCAAGTCAACCAAGTCAAACGGATTTCTGCAGTAAGAACCCTCCCCTTTTCGCATCGCGAAAAGGGGTTTTTCTATCGCATCCGATTTCCAGTGATTCCCTGAATAGGGTTGCGTTTCACACTATCGTTCCGCTATGCTAAATGAATAGAATAGGCTACAAGGGAGCGGGCTTTTTTGTAAAAACAAGCTCAAACACCTGTATTCCTTTTTCGGTTGAGAAAAGGGAGGAAGGACTGTAGTTACATGAGGAAATTTATTTTAACAGTTGTCGCTGTCTCAGTAGGGTTAATGGCTGCATTTGGGGGAAGCCAGAGGGCGAAGGCTGCCATTACCAATGACGAATATATCAACAATCAGACTCATTTGAGGCAAATCAAAGCTGATCAGGCCTGGAGAAAAGTTACTGGGAGCACAGTTACTATTGCCGTCCTTGATACGGGAGTAGACCATAACCATCCCGATTTGAAAGGAAACATCCTTCCGGGAATCAACCTGGTTGAGCCGGGGAAATCTGCCCAGGATGACAGCCAAAACGGACATGGTACCGCTGTTACTGGCATATTGGCGGCCAGAGGGAATAACGGCATCGGAGTCTCGGGGGTTTTAAGGCATGCAAGGGTTTTGCCTATCAAGGTCTTGAACAAGTACGGCGAGACAGATGTAGAGCTGCTTGCAAAAGGAATTAACGTCGCGATTGATCGAGGAGCCAAAATCATTCTGATGTCCGTGAGTAGTCTCTCCTATTCAAAGTCGTTGACGGCCGCCATCCAGCGAGCAGAAGCTAGTGGAGTAGTTGTAGTGGCCGCCAGCGGAAACGAAGCGAACCGGGTTGCCTATCCGGCTGCTTATCCAACCGTAATTGCAGTTGGAGCTGTAAAAGGAAACCTGAAGCCGCTCTATGATTCAAACACAGGGCCGGAGTTGAATCTCGTCGCTCCGGGTTTTAATATCTACACGACCAAGCCCAAGGGGAAATACGGAGCATTTAGCGGCACGTCAGCCGCAGCTCCTCAGGTAGCGGGCGCTGCGGCATTGGTGCTGGAGCGCAATCCGAATATGACGCCGCTGGATGTACGCCAGCTCTTGTACCAGACGGCTGAGGATCTCGGTGAGAAAGGGTGGGACCGGCAAACAGGATATGGACTGGTCGATGTCAATCGAGCCATTACCGAAAAGCTGTCTATGGATTTTCATGAACCAAATAATACTCGGAGTCAGGCCAAGGCTTTTCCGATTGAATCACAGCTGAGGGCGAGTTTGTCCGAGTCCGACAAAATGGACTGGTATTTCATGGATATTCCCTATGACGGAAAAGTGACACTGGTCGCAACTGTCACTTCAACGAATACAACCGCGCTGGCTGCTACTTTCTTCCCTGAAAATCGCGAAGCTTCTACCTATTACATAGGGAACGGAGACACGCTGACTGTACCGGTGAAAGCTGGTAGAATGTACATCAGGATGGAGCGAAGCTTCGGTGTGAAGGGCTTTACCTATCTGTTGACCAGCCGGTTTACGATCAATCCGGACAAGTATGAGCGCAACAATACAATGGATACGGCCCGCCCGCTGGTAGGCAACCAAATTTCCGTAATCGGGAACTTCCATGAAGAGGGCGACGAGGACTGGTTTTCTTACTATGTCCGCGAATACGGCCGGCTAAACGTAACAGTCACTGCCGATACCAAGCGGATCGATCTGAACATGAAGATCGGCAAAGAGGGACAAGCCTTTGAAGAATTTGACAAAGGCGACCGGAATGACCCGACCGAGCGCGCCCAAAAGGAAGTATCGCCGGGCAAATACTACATCAGGCTGACCGAGTACTGGCGAAATCAGGTGAACGGCGAGTACAAGCTGGACGTGTCCTATACGCCGATTCGGAAGGATACCAATGAGCCCAACGATACATATCGCCAGGCGTCACCTTTGGCCAACGGAACGCTGATGACAGGAACCTTGCCTACTCATACCGATCAGGACTGGTTCCAATTTACGGTCGATTCCGAATCCTACGTCAGCATACGCGCTCCGTTCGTTCCCGTATCGACAGGGATGCGGCTGGAGCTGTACGGTTCGGATACATTGAACTACTCGCTCTTTGCCACAAACGACGTAGCGCAGCTGTCCGATCTGGGCAAAGAGGTGCTTGGCATGAAGCTGAAGCCGGGCAAGTATTATATCCGTCTGACAACCACATTGCCGTTTAAATACGATTCGTACCGGCTGACTTTGACCAAGCAGCCTTTGATCGCGGGTTATCGTGATATTTCCACGCACTGGGCCCGCAACGAGATCGCCAGACTCAGCACGAAGGGAGTCGTCAAAGGCTTTGATGATTCGACCTTCAAGCCTGACCAGTCGGTGACTCGAGGCCAGTTTGCGACGATGCTGATCCAGTCCATGCGGGCCAAAGGGATGAATATCGTTACGTATACAGGCAGAAATCCGTTCAAGGATCTTTCTAAAAATCACTGGGCCTATGGCAATCTGCTGACTGCCCACCAGCTCGGCATCATCAGCGGCTATCCAAACAGCACCATGCTGCCGGATCAATCGATCACACGGGCAGAAATGGCACTGATGGTAGCCAGAGCAAATAATCTCGTGCTCTATAATCGCAGCAGGTCATCGTTTACCGACGTGCCGACAAGTCACTGGGCGTCTCCCGCCATTGAGGCGCTGACGGCGAAAAAGTGGATAAGCGGTTACGGACGGACGTTCAAGCCGCAGGGAAGAGCTACACGTGCAGAGGTGGTCGTCCTGCTGGCGAAGGCTTACAGTTTGTAACTCTATGGAAAAGGAGAGAACATAAATGAAAAAAGCAACCAAGGGAATCCTCGCCATAGCAATTGTCGGGATGGGGGTCTTTGCTTCGCAGGCGATGGCAGACGGCGTTTCCGGTGTCCCGGGCTCAGCGGATGATCCGGTCGTCACCAAAAGCTATGTGGATCAGCAAATTCAAAAAGCTCTTGGCGGAGGCGCAGGCACAGGCGGTGCATCCGTCTCGACGGGGTTGACAGTGGTTGAGCTGCACCCGGGGCAGACGCTGTACGGTTTTGAGGGTACGGAATTTATCGTCCGTACGGGAAAAGTACAAGCAGTAGCCGGCGATAAAGGCGATGGCTTGACAGATATTACCGAGGGCAAGGACCTCCGAGCGGGAGCTCAGGTCGCTGCCAATCATCTGCTCTTGATCGCCCGTTCGGACAATCGCGGATTGCGCTTGAATGCAAACTACAATGGTGTCGCGCACATTATGGTTCGCGGTAAATACGAATTGCGCTAAGCGCTTATTGACACCGGCTATAAAAACGATTATTCTATTATCCGTAATGGATACTCTTATCCAGAGCAGGCGGAGGGACTGGCCCCATGAAGCCCGGCAACCGACTCGAGCGGTGCTAACCAGCAGAACGGATACCTGTTCTGGCCGATAAGAGGGTAGGGAACGCAAACACCAAGCACCTTTTCCTCTAAAACAGGAAAAGGTTTTTTTTTGCTTGTGCCTTCGTCTAATAAGAACCTGTTTCGGCTACCACACTATTTGTATGAGGTCAAAGGAGGTAGTACACATGTCTTTGCAAAAAGGTCGTCGTCTGTTTACTTCTGAATCCGTCACCGAAGGTCATCCGGATAAGATTTGTGACCAAATTTCCGACTCTATCCTGGACGCCATTTTGTCCAAGGATCCAAATGCTCGCGTAGCATGCGAAACTTCCGTTACCACTGGTCTGGTACTCGTGGCAGGGGAAATCACCACGAACACGTACGTGGATATTCAAAAGCTCGTCCGTGACACCATCCGTGAAATCGGATATGATCGCGCTAAGTTTGGTTTCGATGCCGACACTTGCGGCGTTCTGACCGCTATCGGCGAGCAGTCTGCCGATATCGCCCTCGGTGTAGACCAGGCGCTGGAAGCCCGCGAAGGGAAAATGACTGATGCTGAGATTGAAGCGATTGGTGCCGGCGACCAAGGTCTGATGTTTGGTTTCGCCTGCAACGAGACTCCTGAACTGATGCCTTTGCCGATCAGCATGGCTCACCAGCTGGCTCGCCGTCTGACCGAAGTGCGTAAAAACGGCACTTTGAGCTACCTGCGCCCAGACGGTAAAACACAGGTGACTGTAGAATACGACGGCGATAAGCCGGTTCGTATTGATACGATTGTTATTTCTACCCAGCACGCTCCGGAAACCACTCTGGAACAAATCAAGAACGACCTGATGGAGCACGTGATCAAGCCTGTCGTGCCAACAGAGCTTCTGGATGCCGAGACCAAATACTTCATCAACCCGACTGGCCGTTTTGTTATTGGCGGACCACAAGGGGATGCCGGTTTGACAGGCCGCAAAATTATCGTCGACACCTATGGCGGATACGCTCGTCACGGCGGTGGTGCTTTCTCCGGAAAAGACCCGACAAAAGTGGACCGCTCCGGCGCATATGCAGCCCGCTATGTAGCGAAGAACATCGTCGCTGCCGGCTTGGCTGAAAAATGCGAAGTACAAGTGGCCTATGCAATTGGTGTCGCACAGCCAGTGTCCATCAGCGTAGATACATTTGGGACCGGCAAGATTGCCGAGGACCAATTGGTAACACTAATCCGCAAGCATTTTGATCTTCGTCCTGCAGGTATCATCAAGCAGCTTGACCTGCGTCGTCCTATCTACAAGCAGACAGCGGCATACGGCCATTTTGGCCGCAACGATCTGAATGTGCCGTGGGAGCGCACAGATAAGGCAGAAGCGCTCAAGCAGGATGCAGCAGGGCTGTCCAAGTAAAGACCAAGCGCGAGAGCCTAGTGATACACACTAGGCTCTTTTTCTGTCATTGAAAACGGATTTCCTCTATATTTTTAAGAAGACTAGGCCTTAAGACTTGCGGCAAACTGCTGGAATTCAGTTCATAAAGGAATCCGTTCGTATATGTCGAAATTCCTATATAGGCATAAAGGAGGGAGTTTTTTGTGCCGAAGAGGTGGCCCTTCTTTCTCGTATTTTTCATTGCGCTAGGGCTCGTTGTGACTGCCGGACTGCCCGATACTGCCTCTTTTTTTAAAGAGGAGGCTCCAAAAGTGCAACCTTTCCCCCATGTCACTACGTCTATAAGCACAAGCGAGGAGCAATCGGCTGCACCACAGACAGAAAAAAAACGGGAAGAAGCAGCGTCCTCCAAGCTCTGGTATAGAGATCGGGTAGTCGTATTGACGTACCATCATGTGACCGACGATTCTGACCAGCGCTATGTTATTGGGGCGGAGCAGTTTAGAGAGCATATGACGTTTTTATTCGAGAACAATTTTCATCCGATATCACTGGCGGAATTTGTGCGTTTTGTCGAGACAGGAGTTTTGCCCACTGAGAATGCAGTCTTGCTTACATTTGATGATGGGTATGAAAGTTATTACACACATGCTTTTCCCGTAATGCAGCAGTATCGGTTCCCATCGGTCAACTTTGCCATACTTGGACGATTGCGGGATACCGAGGAGCGAAAGAGAGAAAAAATGACCACGCCGCTATCCCGTCCGCAAGTGAAGGAAATGCTGCAGACCGGGTTGGTGGAGATCGCTTCTCATACATACAGTCTTCACGACGAGAGGGCCCGCAACGAATGGGGAGATCTGGGACCGGAGACAGCACCTGTGTACATGGAGGAGCTCAAACGGCTCGAAGACGAACAAGAATACCGCAATCGCCTTTACGTAGATTTTACGATGTCGCGGGTCGGCTTGAGCGATCTGGTGGGCAAGCAGGTGCAAGCTATTTCCTTGCCGTTTGGATACAGCAATGACATCGTACTGGACATAGCCAAGCAAGCGGGCTACCGATTTGTCTTCAATTCAAATCGAGGTGTGGTAACGGCCCAGGTGAATCCGCTTTCCATCCCCAGATACGATGTCGGGATCAGGGAAATGGATGTGCCCAAGCTGCAGGCGCTGTTCCAGACGGTCAAAAACGAGGTAGAAGGAGATCAATAATGAATCAGGCGATCAGTATTACCATGTTGGATGGTGTGATCAATCGCACGATCGAGACGGTAGAGACGAGCAAATCGCAAATATTCGAGATCGCCGAAAATGCCAGGCAAGAAGGAAATTCCTTAAAACATGATTTGCATGAATTGCGGCAGGAAATAGCGAAAGTGATAAGCAAGGTAGATGAACTGGAGCTCTCCTACCGAAGGGCGCGAGCGCGCCTGGTGTTGGTTAGCCGTAATTTTCAGACATACACAGAGGAAGACATCCGCATCGCTTATGAAGAAGCCAACCGTATTCAGGTAGAATTGTCCATTTACCGGGAACGGGAAGACAATTTGAAAAAGCGGAGAAACGATCTGGAGAGGCAGCTTCGCACGCTGGAGGAAACAATCGAGCGAGCAGAAAAGCTGGTTACGCAGATGGGGGTTGTGCTGGGGTACTTGACCGGCGACCTGAGCAAGGTAGGGGAAGCTCTGGAGGAGGCCAAACAGCATCAGCTGATGGGTCTGAAAGTAATCCAGGCGCAGGAAGAAGAGCGGAAGCGGGTAGCGCGTGAAATCCATGACGGGCCCGCTCAATCCATGGCAAACGTCGTGCTGCGGTCTGAAATTGTCGAAAAGATGCTGAAAAATGAACGCATTCTGGAAGCGCAGATGGAGCTGCACGAATTGAAGGAAATGGTCCGCCTCAGTCTGGCTGACGTCAGACGGATTATCTTTGACCTTCGGCCCATGGCATTGGATGATCTGGGGCTGGTCCCGACGCTGCAGAAGTACATTCAGACGTATGAGGACCGCACGAAAATCTCCGTTGATCTGGTTGTCTTTGGCGTAGAGCAGCCGCTGAAAAGCTCTGTAAAGGCTGCGATGTTTCGACTGGTGCAGGAGTGCTTGAACAATGTTGAAAAGCATTCCGGGGCCAGTATGGTTCAGGTAAAAATTGAATTTCAGGAAAATACGTTGCGCCTAGTGGTCAAGGATGACGGAATCGGCTTTGATCAGGCAGCACAAAAGGCCAAGGGAGGCTCCTACGGGCTGCTCGGCATGAGAGAACGTGCCCAGCTGCTTGAGGGAACGATGGAATTGCAGTCTTCCCCTGGAGAGGGAACAAAGGTCATGTTTCAAATACCAGTCAAATTCTGAAGCAAGAGTGTACAGGGAGGATGAAATATGGAGAAGGTACAGCAAGAAATTCGCATCGTTATTGTGGATGATCACCAACTGTTCCGTGAGGGTGTCAAGCGTATTTTGGAAATGGAAAAGGACTTTCAAGTCGTGGGAGAGGGCGCTGACGGAGAAGAAGCTTTCCGTCTGGCCGAGGACCACAAGCCCGACGTAGTCCTGATGGACATCAACATGCCAAATGTGAGCGGTGTTTCCGCTGCGGAACAAGTTATTTCCGTAAGTCCCGGCACTCGCGTCATCATGCTGTCGATCCACGACGATGAAGGATACGTATATCGTACGCTTCGCTCGGGGGCGTCAGGCTACTTGCTGAAAGAAATGGGCACGAACGATCTCGTCGAAGCGGTGCGTGTCGTCGCTTCGGGTGGAGCATACATACATCCAAAGGTAACCGGCAAGCTGATCGAGGAATTCCGCCGGTTGAGCGAGCAGGAAGGAACGAATGATCGCGGTATAGCCGTGGATGATGCGGAACCAATCGATCCGAAGGTAATTGAGTCGCTCACCCGCCGTGAACGCGAGGTTCTCCAGCTGATGGCGGAAGGGAAGAGCAACCGTGCGATCGGGGAGTTCCTGTTTATTAGTGAAAAGACGGTGAAAAACCACGTCAGCAGCATTTTGCAAAAGCTGAGCGTGCAGGACCGTACGCAAGCTGTAGTTATTTCCATCAAGAATGGCTGGGTAAAACTGTAGAGCAGCTTCTTTTCTGCTTGTGATTTGCCGTTTGGCAGCACCGTGTCCAAGCTATCCCGCATACCTTGATCGTAAGAGGAGGTATGACCGTGATGGAAGAGCTGGTCGTGTGGTTGCTGGCGGCATATGGGTGCTCCTCTTTACTTGTGGGATTGGCGAATTTCTGGATCAGGCGGACGACAAAAGATGTCCCTCCGACTTACGAGCACTATCGATTGCTGCTGTTCAATTCGGGGGATGTGGTGGAGCAAGCTGTCAGGAAGCTTCAATTCCACTCGTATTTGCGAGGAACCCCTATTTGCATTTCGTATCAAGATGATGGATCGGTTGACGATACCATCCGGATCATGACGGTGTTGGAACGGACAGACTACCCGTGCAGGGAAGATCGGGAAGGCGCGTTCGGCGAGCCCGTCATGACCATAGATCTTCGCCAGAAGGGCGAACAGGAGCGCGCGCAATAGCGCGCTTTTTTGCGTTTTCAGAGGGCTCTTGCTTTTCTATGAGAGTTCCAATGGGATTTCCGTAGAGATTTCTTTGCATCCCCTGCAGTCTTTTTGCAAACTGTCCATAACAACAATCGGCGGGGGTTGAGTCTATGCGGGAATACTTGCTCTACATCAAAGTGTCGGGGGGAGCGGCGCAAGCCCATATCACGCCGTGCTTTCAGGTAGATCAGGCATTTTGGCGGGAAAGGGAGGGGGCACAGCTGTATGTGATCGGCAAAAGCAAGTCACTGGCTCTCGCTTTTTCCCTGCGCGGAGAATTGAACAATGCGCTTGGAGATCATGCGTTTACGGAAAAAAGCGTGGACAGCTATCGCGCTCTCGCCTCCGCTCACGTGAGAGAGGCTACTGTATTATACGGCAAGCAGGCAGCAGGCATGACTCCGATTGAAAAGGAATGGTTATCGCTTGAAAGTGTGGGGGGGAGCGGAGAACAAGCAGACACGCTTCCTTTGTCGCCTTCAAGCAAAGATACTTTGGAAGACACCGATGAACTGAAACGCGAATCCGAACGGCTGCTTGCATGGATGAGCGGGCGCGCTCTTTTGTGGGACGAGGTCGGTGTTCTTTTAAACAAAAAGGGATGGGCACCAAGGTCGCTGGAGTACTGCTTTCAGTGGATCGTCTTATCGGGAAAAGCAGAGCGGAGGCCGGGAATTGAGTGGAGAATAAGGAGGAGCTGGCTGCGACATCGCATGCTGTTCACGTGTGCGAGGTGCGGATCGGAGCAAACGATCGTGCTGACGCGCTGCCATTCATGCAGACAGGGGTGTGCCTACTGTACAGAGTGTCTGGATATGGGGCGAAGCAAATGCTGCACACCGTATTTCTGTGTCCCGAGGCAAAAGGCAAGCCAAGCTTATGAAGCTGTAAGTCCCGGAAAACTCTGTGAGCGGACGGTAAATCGTGGTTTCACCGGAGAGCGAATGGCGGGCACAAGCTATGAACGGAGAGCAGCTCTTCTCGACTGGCAAGGCACCTACTCGCCGATGCAAAAGATGGCTGCGGAAAAAGCGCGCCAGTTCGTTGCCTCGGACAGGCCGGGCCTCGGCGAGTTCTTGCTCTGGGCCGTATGCGGAGCGGGCAAGACGGAGCTGCTGTTTCCGTCAGTGGCTGAGACCTTGCGAGCTGGTGGACAGGTATTGATTGCTACTCCGCGAAAAGATGTGGTGCTCGAGCTGGCTCCACGGATCGCGAAAGTCTTTCCAAATGCCCGGGTGATTGCCGTCCACGGTTCCAGTACAGAAAAATGGGAGGACAGCGACATTACGATAGCGACCACCCATCAAGTCATGCGGTTTTATCATCGATTCCCGCTCGTTGTGCTTGACGAAGTGGACGCCTTCCCCTACCACAATAATCCGGTCTTGTACCGCGTCGTATCGCGAGCGGTACAGCCCGGCGGCAAGATTTTGTACTTGAGCGCGACACCTCCGCGCTACCTGCAAAAGCGCTTGGTGCCCAAGCGAGCTCAATCGCATATGCATTCCCGGACGCATGTTCTTTTGCCGGGCAGGTATCATGGCTCGCCGCTGCCCGTCCCACTCGTTTGTACGGTCAGGGGATTGCATAAACATCTGTCAGCCGGCCGCTCCATTCGGCCTTTGCTAGAGACGCTGGCTGCGTCGCTGGATGGCGGACGCCAGGTCTTTGTGTTTGTCCCGCGAGTCGACCAGGTGCCCGTTGTTCTCGGTTATTTGCAACGGAGACTGCCGGGATACAGCCAAGCGATGGCAGGAGTCCATGCGGCAGATCCGGAGAGAGAGGAGAAGGTTCGCCTCTTTCGGGCCAAGCAATTGCTGGTAATGGTAACGACGACGATTCTGGAACGAGGGGTGACCATTCCACGCAGCGATGTCATTGTCGTCGGTACGGAAGCTCCTGTCTTTGATGAGGCATCACTCGTGCAAATTGCGGGTCGAGTGGGCAGGTCTAGCGACGCGCCAAGCGGTACAGTGCTTTTTATCGAAGAATACCGGACATCCGCTTCCCGAGCGGCGATTCGGCAGATCAATCGGATGAACCAGCTTGCTGCCAGTCTGCAGCAGGCAGGAGGACAGTCATGAGCGGGGCCGCCTGTGTAAGCTGCGGTGGAATCGTTTCGGGACGACGCCGTGAAGAGCTCGTCGGGCGATGGAGTCGCGCTCTGTCACGGCCAGCCACATACCCCCGGATCTATCGGCTGGTCGACAGTCTGCCGTTGTGCAGCAGTTGTCTGGCAGAATGGCAAGTGATTGGCACTCTCATCTGTGAGTGTTGCGGTCGGGATATGGTTAATCAGGTGAGAAACGGGGAAAAGATGTATCAGTCCCCAATAGGAGCTGACTTCAGTCAGCAGGAGAGGAGGGTGTGCAAGGATTGCCTGGCTGTTCAGGAGAAAGGGAATTCTCTTCTGCGAAACAGAGGGCTGCTGCCCTATGACGAGTGTGGAAAGGCAATGCTCAGTCGCTTTAAATACCGCGGAGACGAGCGGATGGCTGCTTTCTTTAGCGCCTTGCTGGCCATTGAATACTATCGCAGCTATCATTCAGCGGGATTCTCCTGCCTGTCGGAAGTGCCTCTGCATGAAAGCAGGCTGTCTGATAGAGGGTTCAATCAGATGGAGCTGGTAGCGGATGGACTTTCAAAACAGATTGGCATACCGTACATTCCCCTGCTCAAACGATCAAAGCAGACGGCCAAGCTCAGTCAGCAGCGCGGCAAGAGAGAGCGGGAGGAGAATATGCGAGGGGCCTTTACCTGTATGTATACAGGCAGCCAAATCGGTGGAATCATCAGAAAACAGGCTCGCGAAGTCTTGATTGTTGACGATATTTATACGACTGGTTCCACATTGCGAGCGTGTGCTGCAGCGATTCGGGAAGCGCTGGGTCATACCTGTCAGGTGTCTGCTCTTACCTGCTTTCGATAACCCTGTAATGTATTTGTCCTTTTTGGAACAATCAGCGTTTCTTCTTGTACATTCGCCATTTTTCGATATGATGGTAGTACATCCAGTTTTTATCACGAATGAGACTCGGATCGGTTAAAGGAGTTGTCTTTATGTCTCTGGGCAAACTTTCCAACTGTTCGCGCTGCGATGCCCTGTTTGTACAGACTGTCCGTGATATTTGTCCCAAATGCTATCAGGCAGTGGAAAAGGAATACGAAGAGTGTGCCAGGTTTTTGCGGAAACGAGAAAATCGGGGAGCCAACATTCATCAGGTAAGCGAGGCAACAGGTGTCAGTGTCAAACAGATTACCAAATTTATCAAAGAAGGGCGCATCTCCATCGAGGGAAGCCCCAATCTTGGCTATCCTTGCGAAAGCTGCGGGTTCTTGATCCGCAGTGGAAACCTCTGCGATTCTTGTGTTCGCAGTCTGCAGCACGATATTACCCAGCAAAGTGAAGTAGACCGCAGATTGGAAGAGGAAAGACGGGAGAAACTCGCACAGGCCGCTTATCGAAGAAGGGCGAAACCTGGCGAATAGTTTTCGCGAAAAAACCTAATCGACCAAAGGGAAATTGCCGATGATACTACTAAGAGACAGTATCGTCGGTTTTCTTTTTTTCGTTCTCCCTATAGATGAAACGGCAGCGATGCGGAGACGAATGGATTGCCAAGTTTTTTCGGTTTGAGAGGATGGGTAATAGATGCGAATTAACGAACCTAATCGCACAGGCATGATCAATGCATACAACAACACGGGAAAGGCTCCGGCGGCCAAAAACGGGCGTATCCCGATGGGCAAGGACGAGGTCAACATCTCGAATGAGGCGCTGGAAATGTTGAAACAGGTGGAAGACCCCCAGTCTCCTGAACGGAGAGAAAAGGTAAACAACCTGAAGAAGCAGGTGGAAGAAGGAACGTACAAGGTCCCAAGCGACAAGATCGCAGAGAAGTTCCTCTCCTTCTGGCGCAAGCTGTAGGGACCATCAGACCACTTGGGTGGAGGGAGCAGCATGACGAAATGGAGCAACCTCTACGAGCTGCTCGACAACTTGATCGAGCTGCATAAGGCGTTGCAGACGTTAGCGGTGCAAAAAAAGGAAGTCTTAATCAAAGGCGACGTGGATCAACTGCTGGCCATTACCACTCAGGAGAAAAAGCTGATCAAAGCCGTGAGTGCGGCCGAGGACACGCGCCAATCTCTCGTTGCCCAAATGTTTGCCGAGCAAGGCATTCACCGCGACAACGGCACCCTGGCGGAATTGATCAAGCTGACGACCAGCCCGGAAGAGAAGGCCCGCTTGATGAAGGCTCGGGATGAGTTGACACGGATTGTTTCCGAACTGCGAAAAGCGAACGAATTGAATCAGCAGCTGCTCGAGCAGTCTCTTTCATTTGTAAATATGACTCTGGATCTGGTGACAGACTCGCCGGAGGATGACTTTTTTTACGGCAGGACTGCCAGGTCGGATGGGTATCGAAATCATGCACGGACGTTTTTTAACAAAAAGGCATGATGAAAATAAAGTAAAGAGGTGCCGATATGCGCTCTACCTTTCACGGAATAGAAGTAAGCAAGCGCGGATTGTTCGCGCAGCAATCTGCCCTGAACACGACGGGACACAACATCTCAAATGCGAATACGGAAGGATATACGCGTCAGAGAGCCAATATGCAGGCGACCACGGGGCTTCCGTACCCTGGAATGATGGCAACGATTGAACCAGGCCTGCTGGGAACAGGGGTCAATGTCGTAAGCTTGCAACGATTGCGGGAAGATTTTCTTGATGCGCAATTCAGAAATGAGAACAAGCGTCAAGGCTACTGGGACGGCCGACTGGAAACGTTGGAAAAGCTGGAAGGCATTATGAACGAGCCATCTGATACCGGACTTCAAAAGGTAATGGACCAGATGTGGCAGGCATGGCAGGATCTTGCCAAAGACCCGACCAACACGTCGGCACGAGCTGTCGTCAGGGAGCGGTCGAAGGCGGTTGCCGATACGTTTAACAGTCTGTACAAGCATCTGGAAGAAGTGCAGAGGGACCTCAATAACGTGGTAGGCGTTAAGGCTATGGAGATCAACTCCCTCGGACAGCAGATTGCCAGTCTGAACCGTCAAATCGGAGATATCGTACCGCATGGCTATACGCCGAATGACCTTTATGACCAACGAGACGTTCTGCTCGACAAGCTGTCCAAATTGGTCGAAGTGAAAGTGACGCCGGCTGCCAACGGCATGGTAAACGTTACGATCGAGAACAGAAACTTCGTGAACGGAATTGAGTCCCAGCCAGTAGCGACACAACAGAATGCCAACGGGTTGCTAGATATGACGCTGGAGGGCGGCGTATTTGTGCCAACGACAGGGTATATGGCTGGCGTGTACGAGTCCCGGAATCAAATCGTTCCCAATCTCATGCACCGCTTGGACGTACTGGCGATCAACCTGACCAAAGAGATTAACGAGGTCCACCGAAAAGGCGTCAGTTTAAACGATATGAAAAACGGGGGATCGCAAGACTTGCCGTTTTTTGTAGATGTCACCACTCCGGCAGGAGGAAAGGACTATCCAAAAGGGGCAGGGACGATCACAATTAATCCGGCGATCCTGGCAAGCCTGGATGCGATTGCAGCCGCACAGCCGGAAACCGGAGGAAGCGCAGCCGGAAACAACAAAAACGCTCTCGCAATCGCGGCAATCAAATTCAAGGTGCTCCAACCCGGTCCAGGACCCAATGATTTGAAGGAAAGCTCTTCTCTAGACGACTATTACCGTTATACAATCGGTCAGTTGGGTATTGACGCCCAAGAGGCGGTGCGGAATCAACAAAATGCCGAGATGATTGTAGGAACGATTGATAACCAGCGCCAATCCGTATCTGGAGTATCCATTGACGATGAAATGGCCGAATTGGTGAAATACCAGCACGCATACACCGCTTCCGCACGTGTCATGACAAGCATGGATGAGATTTTGGATAAAGTGATCAACGGAATGGGTCGAGTGGGCTTGTGATTTTTACAGCTTAATTGAAATGAGGGAATTAACATGGCCTTGCGTGTCACGCAAAACATGCTGAACAGCAACATGCTGCGCAATTTGCATAAATCGATGCTGAATATGGACAAGATGCAGCAACAGCTGGCATCCGGAAGGAAGATTAACCTCCCTTCCGATGACCCTGTAGTGGCGACCAGGGGAATGTTCTATCGTTCTTCCCAGATGGAAAATGATCAGTATAAGCGCAACGTCAATGAAGCGATGTCTTGGATGGATTTGACCGACAAGACGTTGGATGAAGTGGGAAACGTCATGAAGCGTGTCAGCGAGCTGCTTGTGTATTCCGGCGACGGAGCCGCTTCACCGGATGATTTAAAGACCATGGGAGCGGAAATAGCGGAACTGAAAAAACATCTGGGGACGCTTGCCAACCAAACGATAAACGGCAAGTACATCTTTGCCGGTACCGAAACAGACAAGGCTCCGTACGATGAAACGGCAAATGGCGGAAAAGGGGACTTTATCAACAAAAACAGTTCGGAAGTGCTTCTCGAATTGAGTCAGAATGTATTTGCTGCCGCCAATATCAATGCCCAAAAGATTTTCAATTACCCGGATAACGCGGGGAATATGTTTAAGGTGCTGGACAATATCATTGAAGAGCTGAGCAGCGGAAGGTCAGCAACTCAATTTCAGGACGAGATTTCCCAGCAATATGACAATCTTCTGGCCGAACGTGCAACATTGGGAGCGCGTGTCAATCGCATCGAATTGATTGGAGAGCGCCTGAACGTACAGGAAGTAAACATAAAGGAATTAATGTCCCAAAATGAGGATGCAGACATCGCCGAGGTCATCACCAACCTGAAAACACAGGAAGGCGTACACCGGTCTGCCTTGGGTGCTGGTGCACGGATCATCCAGCCGACATTGCTGGACTTCCTGCGTTGACCTGAGTGAAGGGAGGTTGGAAGGATGCAGTTGCCGCACATACGGATGCAGAGCACCTTCGTCCAGCTTGGATTGAACATACGAAAGCCTGTTCAGGAAATTGAACAGCCTCGCGCCGAGATGAATTTGCGCCAAGAGCCCGCAGTTCTCACAATCCAGCAAGGCCGAATGGAGATGTCTCTCGATGCGAGTCAGGCCCGCAGCAACATCGGCATCATGACAAGCATGGAATTTAGCGACAACATCGCTTCCTACGGAAGGTCAAAGCTCATGGAAGCGATCGGTCAAATCAGCTACGAAGGCGATACGATGATGCGGATCGAATCCGGGGGGAATCCCATTGCCGATCTGGCTCTGGACAGAGGAATTTTGCTGAGAGACGGCTACACGCCTCCGGCTGCTTCCCTGGATGAGGGTGTGCACGTACAGTTTGAAAAGAAACCGGTCGTGATCGATGTAAAGCGAAACGGGATGAGGATGGATCCGGTCCTGAAGCCGCCAGTCCATACGTATACGCCCGGAAAAGTAGAGCCTTACATCCTGAAATGGCCAAGCCTTCAGATGGAAGCGGTAGGCATTTTTGTTGATCGAAGCGTATAAGCGAGGGACGATTATGAATGCAAACCAACAGGTGGAATTGGGCAAACTGTTTTTTGAGGATGGAATACCAGGGTTTGGCGATCTGCAGTTTTTCCTGCTAAAGCAGGAGGAGGAAAGTCCGTTTTTTTTGATTCAATCTGCCGAAGAAGAAGAAGTCGGATTTTGGGTAGTCAATCCCTTCGTCTTTTTTCCGGAGTATGAGTTTTCCCTGACGGAAGCAGCGAAAACGGTGCTCAGCATCGAAGAGGATACACCAATCGGAGTTTTTGTCATTATTACCGTAAGAGAAAATCAGGTAACGGCCAACCTGAAGGCTCCGATCGTCGTCAATCTGGGAAAACGCATGGCTAGACAGGTGATATTGCAAGATGACCGTTATTCCATTCGCCAGCCGTTGCTAGAACCCAGAGCGGCCGTGACAGAGTAGGTGGTGAGCCAATGCTCGTTTTATCCCGCAAAAAAAATGAATCGATCATGATTGGCGACACCATTGAAATCAAAGTGATCGCCGTAGAGGGCGATACAGTCCGCATAGGGATTGAAGCCCCACGCAACGTCGAGGTATACCGCAAGGAGATTTACGAGGCAATTCAAGAAGAAAACAGACTGGCCACCCAGCACCAAACGGACTGGGCCAAGATGAAAGAAGTACTCAGGAAAACACAACCGGGTGATGATCAATAAAAAGATCGTCACTTTTTTGTTTTTCTGAAGAAAAAAGTAGAAAAAACACTAAAGGTCCTATGACCCTATTCCGATAATAGAAATGTAGGGAAAAGGTCGCAAGCGCGCGATTGCGATGATTCCCAATTACTTGCAGCAGTCACAGGGACGTGACTGCCGAAAATCAAGGAGGAAACAGAAATGATTATCAACCACAATATTTCTGCAATGAACACTCACCGTCAACTGGGCGTAAACACTGGCTCTTTGGCGAAAAACGTTGAGAAGCTGTCTTCCGGCTACCGCATCAACCGCGCTGCTGACGACGCTGCTGGTCTTTCCATCTCCGAGCGTATGCGTGCACAAATCCGTGGTATGGAGCAAGCTTCCCGCAACTCCCAAGACGGTATCTCCCTGATTCAAACTGCTGAGGGCGCTCTGCAAACTGTAAACAACATGCTGGTTCGCATTAAAGAAATCGCTACTCAATCTGCGAACGGTACTTACGGTAACGATGCTGACCGCGCTCGTCTGCAAGAAGAGCTGGCTGAATTGAATAAAGAAATTACCAATATCCAAGACAATACCAAATTCAACGGTATTGATCTGTTGAACTCTACTGGAAGTGGAAAAATCAGCTTCCAAATCGGTGAAGGTTCTACACAAACACTGGATCTCGACCTGAGCAAGTTTTCTCTTAAAGGATCCGGTGGTGTTTCTGCCACTGTAGCTAGCTGGAGCATTGCTACTCAATCCGGCGCTCGTTCCGTTCTTGCTGGAATTGAGGATGTTATTAACAAGGTGAGTGCTGCTCGTTCCTACTTGGGTGCGAACCAAAACCGTTTGGAAAACACTATTAACAACCTGAACATTACTTCTGAAAACTTGACTGCTGCTGAGTCCCGTATCCGTGACGTAGATATGGCGAAAGAGCAAATGCAGTTCACGAAGAACAACATTCTTACTCAAGCTTCCCAAGCAATGTTGGCTCAAGCTAACCAATTGCCACAAGGTGTACTTCAATTACTGCGCTAATATACATCTTTATGTAACAGAGAAACTCCCTCCTTGCCATTTGGCAGTAGAGGGAGTTTCTCTGTTAACGGGCTTTTTTAGCCACTTCATAAAAAATAGAGGCCATTTATCCGATAATAATATTGAAGAGTGCATGGAACAGAATGGAGGAGACAACTTGGAAGCATGGATAGCCGAGAAATTGTTTGTATACGAGAATAACGAGTCGGGTGTAAAGCAACTATTTGTTGATATTAACATTTCTTTAGAAAAAAATGATTCATTTTTAGACATCGTCATTGTGGATGGAACAGAGGTTTTGGATAACCATGAAGAATATATATTATCCCATATCAAGCAAATTAAAAGAATCGATATACTACTTAAGTCGAACAAACAATTTATTAGGGAGCTACACTCTTCTATTGATGAATATCTAACAAGAGCTTTTCCAGAACTTGATAAGCTAGCGACCGAATTTTATCAGGGCACGACTACTGATACATGGGGAAAAGTAGGGCATTTGATGGAAGCCTTAGCTTGGATTCACCAAACGCTTCAGTTTATTGCTTGGAAAGCTCAGTCATTCAAAACAGTTTACTCTGATTTCAGCTTGGAGGAAGAGTTGAGAATGTTTGAGCAAGCTTTGAAAGAAAAGGATTACGTTCTTGCTGGAGATATCATACAGTACGACATCATAACAAAAATACATAAATTGCATGTTGTAAGTAAGAAAGTTTTGGATGAAGAGGTAAATAAAAATGTGCTTAGTTGAGAATATTTCCTTTCTGAAAAAATACTTTCCATTGGTGTGGGAGGAGGTCAAAACGGTTGAAAACACACCGGAACTAGAATCTTATCTAATAGAAGAAGCGAAAAACCATGAACTAACGATTTATATAAAATCCGAAGACGATCATTGTCATTATATTCATTCCAGATATAATCCGAGAAACGAAGCAGTAAAATTTCTCGAACAGTATGAGATAAAAGAGAATCAGCATGTTTTTTTTTATGGAGTAGGTTTAGGGTACCTTCTTAGTGAGTTTTTAAGGAAATATCCACAGGTTTCGTACAGTATTTATGAGCCATCTCCTTATATTTTTTATCAATATATGTCTAAGAAGAGTCTAAAAGAAGAACTAACAAGACTCCCAGAAAACATCTATGTTGAAGGAATAAACTCTAATCCTACTAAATTTGCCAGTCATTTTGTAAATCAGCAGCCAGGTGATGTGGAATTTATCTTTCACCCGTCATATGAGAAGGCTTTCGCAGAAAAACACAAATTTTTTATTGAAAGTTTTCTAAATGTCGTAGGAGAGAAAAGGCATACTTATCACATTAATTTGTTGTTTGAGAAAAGATGGGTACTAAATAGCTTAAAGAACCTTCCGTTTACCTTATCCACAAATAATATCTTCGAGAAAAAAAAACATTTCCAAAATAAACCTGTTTTATTAGTGTCTGCAGGGCCCTCTTTATCGGAGGAGATAGAGAACTTGCGCTATATCAAGCAAAATGGTCTTGCTTACATTTTTTCCGTCGGTTCTGCAATTAATTCGTTAATAGAATGTGGTATTCACCCGGATGCGACTTGCAGTTTTGACCCTAAAGTAGAGAATGTGGTCGTTTTCCAGAAGATTATTGATCAAAACATAGATAGCATCCCTCTTATTTTTGGCAGTACGGTTGGATATGAATCGTTAGAACAGTATCCAGGTCCTAAGACTCATATGTTGATTGATCAAGATACAACTGCAGGATACTTGTTAAAATCGGATCATCAAGAAAACTTGTATTTCCTAAAAGATACACCATCAATTGCTATCATTGTCTTGCAATTGCTCCATAAACTTAACTGCAAACAAGTCATATTAGTTGGACAGAACTTTGCTTATAAAAATAATCGAATGTATGCTGAAGGCATTGAATATGACTACCGTCCCACTAACCTGACTAAGGAAGAAGAAAATGACGCAATACAGGTGGAAGATGTTTTAGGCAAACAGGTTTACACAAGCCCTGGACTTAACAGGATGAGACTCTTAATGGAGATGTTCATTAAAGAAATAAAAGATATAGAAGTCATAAATACTACGAAAGGTGGGGCCAATATAAAGGGCACCCATTTTATTCCACTTGATGAAGTGATAAAAACAAAACTGACTGAACAAGTGGTTGAACGAGATTGGTTTATTAATGAACAAGGAAAAGCAAGTTATGATTTGGATCATACGGAGAAGAGGTTAAGACAATTAAGGAGAGATGCTGAGGAGCTGCAAGAGTTACTGTCAAACTTAGATAGTCTTGTAAAAAAGATGGCCAGAGAGGCCGATTTTGGGAATAGCTCAGGTTTGTTTTCCGTTTTTACGAAATTTGATCGTGTCTTTAACGGTTTGGAGAAAAATAAATGTTATGATTTAATTATCAAACCCATGAATAGGGTTCGCATATCCTTGATTGCAAAATTACTTTCTGACTTGCGCTTTGAACAGAACGAATTTGTAAAGGCTCGTAGGGTAAAGAAACAGCTTCCGCATTTTATACTTGAATGCAGTATGGATTTGATTGAAGTTAGAAAAGTATTAGACCAACTTTTAGAAAGTGTTAAAAACATTCGAGGTGCTTCTAATATTCAACTAGAGCGGGTGAAAAAATGAGAGAGATTACTATAGGAAATAGGAAGGTTGGACCAAATCATCCTCCTTTGGTTATAGCCGAAATTGGGATTAACCATGAAGGAAGCTTTGAAAAAGCGATACAAATGGTTGATGATGCGTTTGAAGTAGGATGTGAGTGTGTAAAATTTCAGACTCATGTGGTCCATGACGAAATGGTTCCCAATAATGTTATTCCTGGAAATGCTGAAGAGTCCATATGGGATATCATGAGTCGGTGTGCACTTTCAAAAGAGGAGGAATATCGTTTAAAGGAATACACCGAGTCAAAGGGGATGATTTTTTTAAGTACACCATTTTCTCGGGCTGCTGCTGTTCAACTAGAAGAGATGGGAGTTGTGGCCTACAAAATAGGTTCAGGTGAGTGCAACAATTACCCCTTAGTGGAGCATATAGCTCGTTATCGAAAACCAATTATTTTAAGTACGGGTATGAATGATATCAATAGCATCAAAAAATCAGTTGATATTTTACGAAAGTATAATACACCGTATGCATTGTTGCATTGTACAAGTATATACCCTACTCCCTATGACAAAGTGCGATTGGGAGCTTTGGAAGAGTTAAGGGATACGTTTCCGGACGCAGTTTTAGGGTTATCGGATCACTCCTTATCCAATTACCCTTCTTTTGGAGCGGTAGCTTTGGGGGCAAGTATTCTTGAACGACACTTTACCTCAGATAAAAACTGGCCTGGACCGGATATCCCAATTTCCATGGATCCGAAGGAACTAAAGGAATTGATTGAAGGCAGTTTTGCTATCTTTCAAGCAATCGGAGGGAGAAAAGAAATATTGGAGGCAGAACAGCCGACTATTAACTTCGCGTACGCATGTGTGGTGACATTACGTGATATCGAGGCTGGTGAGGAATTAACGATGGAGAATATATGGGTGAAGAGACCGGGAACTGGTGAAATTAAAGCAGAGCATTTTAATAGTCTTTTAGGAAAAAAGGCAACAACAAATATCAAAAAAGACGAACAAGTTCGATGGGAGTATATAAGTGAATAAAAAGATAATGTTTCTGACAGGTACACGTGCGGATTTTGGTAAGTTAAAATCTCTCATTCGTGCTGTTGATGATTCTCCATTATTTGAATGCTCTATTTTCGTAACGGGGATGCATACCCTCTCACGATATGGGTATACGGTTGAAGAAGTCTATAAAGAAGGGTATAAAAATATCCACACGTTTATGAACCAAATCCATGGAGAGCCCATGGATTTGGTTTTAGCCAACACTATTGGTGGATTGTCGCGCTTTATTCATGAAGACAAACCTGATCTGATTGTTGTTCACGGAGATAGAATAGAGGCCCTTGCGGGAGCTATTGTTGGTTCACTAAATAATATTTTGGTGGCCCACATTGAAGGCGGGGAATTGTCAGGAACAATTGATGAATCTATTCGTCATTCCGTCTCGAAGTTATCCCACCTTCACTTTGTGGCAAACAAGGAAGCTGCTACTAGATTGGAACAACTTGGAGAAAAAACTGAAAACATTTATATTATTGGTTCACCTGATATTGATATTATGCTTTCAGACAAATTACCATCTCTTTCAGATGCTCAAAAACGCTATAATATTCACTTTGAAAATTTCGGTATTGTTTTATATCATCCAGTGACAACGGAAATTGAGCATATGCGGGAATATGCGAATAACCTGGTAAGGGCATTAATCGACAGTGGTCATAACTATGTAGTCATTTATCCAAACAATGATTTAGGTAGTAATGACATTTTAGCGGAATACAAGAAGCTGGAAAATAATCACCGCTTTAGGATCTTTCCATCTTTGCGGTTTGAATATTTCCTAACTTTATTAAAGAATGCGCAGTTTATTATTGGTAATTCTAGCGCAGGTATTCATGAGGCACCGGTATTTGGTTTGCCCACAATCAATATTGGTACGAGACAGCGAAACCGCTTCTTTCACAACTCCATTTACCATATTTCAAATGACTATAGCGAGATCATTCAAGCTACAAGGAATGTCTTGAAAACGGTCAGGAGAGAGCCGTGTTTTAGTTTTGGTTTTGGTAATAGTACGGAGCTGTTCATGAAAGTTCTGGAGGAGGGGGCAATATGGCAGACTTCGAAGCAAAAGCATTTTCAGGAATTGATTCCGAGATAGTGAAATCGAAGATCATGGCAATAATTCCTGCACGCGGGGGTTCCAAAGGAGTATATCGAAAAAACATTCGCCATATTGCTGGAAAACCTCTCATATCATACACAATCGATGCAGCTTTAGCATGTCCTTTGATCGATCAATGTATCGTAAGTACTGAGGACGAAGAGATTAAGCGGATTAGCCTAGAGGCAGGAGTTAAGGTAATCAATCGCCCTTTGGAACTGGCAACCGACACCGCATTGTCAGAAGATGTTGTTCGCCATGTATTGGAGAATTGCATGGCGAAAGGGGATCTACCAAAATATTTTGTACTCCTTCAACCAACCTCTCCGATGCGCAACGAAAAACATATAACTGATTGCATAGATTTTAGCATGAAGGTTCATTCTCGATGCACAGTCAGTGTTACCGAGGTAGAACACCATCCTTACAAGACTTTTTATGAGGAGAATGGAATCCTTATTCCATTAAAAAACAGACAGAGTTTAAGTAAACCTAGACAGCAATTGCCAAGTGTTGTCCGGCAAAATGGCGCCATCTATTTTATGGAGACGGTCGCTTTCTTGGAACAGAATTCATTCTTTGTTGATCCGGTACTACCTTACTATATGGATGAGAATAGTAGTATAGATATAGACTCGGAGCGAGATTTTCTTTTTTGCGAAATGCTTATGAGTCGATCATCTGACTAATTTAAGATAAGAGTCAGGTGGTTGTGCAGAATACTGATTCCCAAAAAATCAAAAAGTCTGGTGACAACATGAACATTTTAATTCTTGGTGATTCTCTTGCACTTCCTAGACCACATAGAATCAAAGAATATGACCCTATAAATGAAAAAGAACTTGCTGTACATTTTAAAGAGACTTATGGTTTTTTGCTTGAAAAGCAACTTAGAGCAGATTATCCATCTGCGGATTTCTCAGTAACAAACCGTGCACAGCGCTTCTCCACCATTAAAAATATTGCTCAACAATTTTGGGATCATCTTTTTTATTTCGAACCAGATGTTATCATCTTGCAGGTAGGAATCGTTGACTGTTGGTTCCGTCAAGACCTAAATGGCAATCAACTTGTTAACGCTAGTGAGTTTGATTTGTATTATCGAGAAATACTTAAATTATTAGAAAAACGACCAGAAACAAAAATGATTGTAATTGGGATTTGTCCAACATCAATGAAAATGGAGCAGAAATTCCCGGGATTATTAGAGCAAATTTCTCTTTATAACCAAATATTGAAAAGCGGAGAAAACTTTCATCAAGTTTTTTTTGTGGATATGGAAACGCATGTACTGCCGCATGCCCCCAATCAATTCCTGTTACCTGATGATCATCATTTAAACAAACAAGGTAACCAGCTAGTTAGTACATTGCTACTTCCAAAAATAAAAGCGTTCTATGAAAATGTAAACGGTTGTCTCCACTACGAAGTTGATATAATGACAAGTTATCGTCATTTTCTCGAATCGTATGAGCTGTTTCCTTATTATGGGGACAACTTGTACAATTTGATATATCTTTCCTTTCAGATGGAAGATTGGGGCACCACGGCTGAATTAATAAAATTTGTTCGCTTAAATCATATTCAACACCCTAATTTATTTAAACTAATAGAATCGATAAAGGAGCATATGAATAAATGACCACAGTAGGAATCATTGGATTGGGGCCGATGGGTCAAAGGTACATAGAGGCAGTCCAGCTTCTGGGTAATGTGAAAGTGGCGGTAATGGACCTAAAAGAAGAAGCAGTTGAAACATTGAAAGCTCGTTCGTTAGACCTTGAGATTTCATCATATACAGATCATCATGATTTACTAAAATCAGAGGCCCTAGATATCTTGATCATCGCAACAAATGGACCGAGCCATTATTCACTTTTTTTAGATGCAGTTGAATACGGCGTGCAAAGAATTATTTGTGAAAAGCCGATTGCAACCTCCTTGTTTCAAGCTAGGGAAATGATCAGGATTTCTAAGGAGTCCGGAGTACTGTTTGCTGTCAACCATGCTAAAAGATGGGCGTCCTGTTCTTATGAATTGCGGAAAAAGATTAAAGAAAACGTTATAGGCCCCGTAGAAAGCGTTATGTTTTCTATGGGCGGGGGGCAAATGGCATGCAATGGGACACACTTCATTGATCTGGTTAGCTATTTATTAGATCAGAAGGTCATACAGATATATGGCTTTTTAAACGACGAGGGTATTCCCAATCCTCGCGGGGAACAATTTAAAGATCCTGGCGGATACGCCATTCTACATTTTGAATCCGGTACACGAATGTTCTTTGAAATGACTGAGGATTTGGGTATTCCGCCTCTTCTTGTAATAAATGGAAAATATGGACGGATTACCATGAATGATTTGAAAAAGACATATGTTTTAGAAGCGAGAACCATAGAAGATCGAGTTCTGCCAGTTACGAGATATGGAACAGAATTAAAAGTTATTGAGTCAGGAATATTAGATAGAAATATTATTCAAAGTAGTTATGAACTTATATTGAATATGCTGAAAGATAACCTTTTTGATAATCCACAACACGCTGTAGAGGCTCTAGAGGTTATTATCGGAATACATGAGTCGCATCGAGCAGGGAATAAACCGATAACTTTGCCGCTGACAGATGAAGAAGCCGTTTCTAGGCAATACATGTTTACATAATAAAGGGGACGGATATGATAAGCCTTGGAATTATCGGAACCGGTGCTATCGCTACTCATTACATGCAAGCAATCGACTGGTTAAATAAAAATCGAAAATATCGGATTCAAGTATGCGCAGCTGTGAACCGTACTCAGGAAAGCAACAGGAGGGCAAGTTATGAATTAGGGATACCTCGGACGTATACAGATGCAGGTGAAATGGTTGAAAGGGAAAGGCTAGATGGGATTATCGTTTCTGTTCCTTCGACCTCTATTTACTCTGTCACGACGAGCATGATCCCCTATAAAATTCCTTTACTTATTGAAAAACCACCTGGCGTAACTTTTAAACAAACGAACGATATGGCGGAGTTGGTGGGAAAATACAATACAAGCATTATGGTTGGCTTTAACCGACGTTTTTATAGCGTGGTACGACAAGCTCAAAGAGTCATTGCAGAGGCCGGAGGGCTGCTAGGCATGAGAATGGACGTTTTCGAACGTTATCGCATGCTTCGAGAAAATCAATACCCTTCTGAAAAGTTGGAGTTGCTCTTCGAAGGCAATAGTATTCACTGTATAGATTTAATTCGATATTATTGCGGAGATCCATTGATGGTAAGTGCCTTTCTTAACAAGGAATCGGTAGAACCATTTAATCATCGCTATTCTGCTTTAATAGTTTCCAATTCAAATATACCTATAACCTTTCAAGCTTATTGGCATGCCCTCGGCAATTGGAACTATGAACTGTATATTCCGGATGGACGAATTACGTTTTCGAACCTAGAACAAGCATGCGTCCAGTTTAGAAAAAAAGAACCCTATTCTCTTATCCCCGAAGAAGTAGATACTGAAGTTAAACCGGGTTTCGTGGAGCAGTTATCATATTTCATAAATGAGGTAATTGGTAACCGGCGTTACTCAAAATATGAAGGCAAGATGTCCATTTACGATGCTGTTTATACAATCAAGTTGGTGGAATCTCTCCAGAATAAGGGAGAATAATAAAGTGGCGATAAAGCTTTTCCAAAAAAAATCCGATAACAATGGTAAGAAAGATTTATCCTAAGGAGGATTGTCAATGGACGTCGGTTCAATCCAAGGCTATGGTAAGGTTAAGACGTATTCTGATGGAACCATTTCCAGCACGAATGCTCAGCCTGCAGACAAAACGCCACCGTCCCTAGATAAACAGCACAGTATTGGTGAGATAGAATCTGAAATTGCGGGCATAAATAAGTGGTTACAAACAACCAGCTCACACATTAAATTTACACTGCACGAAGATCTTAATGAATACTATGTTCAAGTTATCAACGACCAAACAAATGAAGTAATCAGAGAAATTCCCTCAAAGAAAGTAATGGATATGGTTGCTAAAATGCACGAAATGATCGGATTGCTCGTAGATGAAAAAAGATAGGAGGGGTCAAGCATGTCTCCCATTCGCTTTACCGGAATGGCTTCCGGTTTAGACACTGAGAAGATGATTAAAGATTTGATGAAGGCTCAACGAGAACCAGTAAATCGTCTCATCAGAAAAAAACAGACTGATGAGTGGAAACGAGATACCTATCGAGAAATGAATAAGCTTCTTGACGAGCTGAAAAAATCTGTTGATGCAATCAGATATTCTTCTAACTTCAAGAAGAAAGTTACGTTCTCAGAAAACGATGGAGTAGTGTCTACCAAGGTTTCTGGCATTCCGCAATTTTCCACATATGCAGTTAAAGTTGAAAAGATGGCAAAAGCGGAGAGTCCTGCAGGCCTTTCACTCCAACTCGACAACGTGGTCGACAAGAGCCAACCACTTGGAGCAAAAGGCATCTTTACGATTAATGGAGTAGACATTTCAATCGATGTCGATGATTCGATTTCCAGTATTAACGCAAAACTTGCCGAAAGAAGTGCTGATAACAAGGCTTTGATAGAAGCCAGTTTCGTAAACGGATCGCTGGTGTTCACCTCCAAGTCCGGAGCTGAACTAACGGAAACCGATCCGGATGACCCCAGCAAAAAAATTTTTTCTGTAAGTTTTACTGCTGATCCTGATGGTACTAGCGGTAAAGTAAAGATCAGCGGCAATGTGAATTCCTCTGCACGCACTGATGGGGAAAAAGGGATTATTTACATTAATGGAGTAAAACTTGAGACGACCACCAACCTTGTTTCCTTTGACGGTATAGACTTTACCATTAAGGGGGATAACGGTGGCCAGGTCGTCAATGTCAACACAAAAACAGATGAGGACGCTATTTTTAACCAAATCAAAGGCTTTGTAGACAAATACAACGAAGTCATTGAAAAAGTAAATGCTAAAATCTCTGAACCAAGGTATAGAAGCTATAAGCCTTTGTTGGATGAAGAAAAAGAAGAGCTGCCAGAAAAAACTGCAGAAAAGCTGGAGGCTATGGCCAAGAGCGGTATTCTGTTGCGTGACCCGATTTTAAAATCAGCCTTGGACCAGATGCGCTATGCTATCAGTGCACCATTGAAGGGCAGTGGTGTAAATGAGAAATTTGACACACTGTCCGAAATCGGCATTGGTGGTCCACCGAGCGGTAAATATGCGTATCAAGAGAACGGAAAGCTCTACATTAATGAGACAAAATTGCGCGAAGCCATTAGAAATAACGGAGAAGATGTGCTCAAGTTATTTACAAATTATAGTAAAAGCGAAGACCCCACCACCAAGTTTAATGAAAGCGGTGTTGCGGAGCGACTCTTTTCTCAACTTACTAAAGCAATGGATAAAGTAACAAAAGAAGCTGGTAGTTCGAACATTGCATTTGATGACAGTGCTATCAGCCGTAGCATCAGAGATACAGACAAAGAAATTGAACGGTGGGAAGATCGTCTTAAAATGATCGAGGATCGCTACTGGAAGCAATTCACAGCGATGGAAAAGGCGATGTCCAAGTTCCAGTCACAAGGCAACTGGTTCGCACAGATGCTTGGCCAAAAATAACAGGGAGAGATGCAGATGTTACATAATGCTGCTCAGACCTACCAGTCCAATCAGGTAACAACGGCTACTCCTGGGGAATTGACACTGATGCTGTACAATGGCGCGATCAAGTTTATCAAGCAAGCAAAAAGTGCCATGGAAGAAAAGAATGTAATAAAAGCTCATGAATTTTGTTTGAAAGTACAAGATATCTTGTACGAACTGCTTTCAACATTAAACCAGGATTACCCTATTTCCAAAGAGCTTGCGAAAATGTACGATTACATGCTCCAGCGGATGATTGAGGCTAATATGCGCAAGGATGCTTCCATTTTGACAGAAGTGGAAGACTACTTTGTCCAATTCCGGGACACCTGGAAAGAAGCCATGCTTTTAGCAAAGAAGCAGGGTTAAGGAGCATTGGCATGGCAATTTATATGGATGAAATTGTAAAACAGATGCTCCAACTGAGTTGTAAGTTGGAGCATACCGTGTTAAATAGTGACAGTGAGCCAGAGGAGTGGGTATTGCTTCTAGATGAACGGCAATATCTCATGAAACAATTAGATGAAGGTATTCTGGCAGGTGAAGTACTTTCAGATCACCAGAAAATGTTGTTAGCCCAGATTCATGGTATAGACCAGCGATTGCAACCTATTATGTTAGAACGGAAACAAGGTGTAGAAAAAAAGCTTAGAGAGATTCAACGTAGCAAGACGGCTGTGGATGCCTATCATGAGGCTGGTCCAAGCGCATATGGAGCTTTTTTTGACTCTAAGAAGTAAAAAAATCTATCTCTCCTTAAGGACTCGAAAACTTCCTACGGAGAGATAGATTTTTTTAGTAGATATACAAAGAGTGGGAGATATGTGTTTATGGCAGGATAAAAGTGCAGAGAATTGCGGCGGAAAACTGCAGAGTTCCACCGCAATTCTGAGGCCATGAAAAAGGCACTTGCCAACATCCCCCTACAAAATCTACCCTTGGATTTGGCTAGAATCTGAGGGAGTGAGAGGAATGTTGAAAGTGCCACAACAACAGTATATCCGATTTTTGCGGGAAGTCGAAGGGTGTTCGATTCAGGAAATTGCGGAACGTGTCCAGGTGAATTGGCGAACCGCCAAGAAATATGCGGATCGCGACGATTGGAATGAACCGGTATGCAAGCGAAAAGGCCGCCATCCGGTGTTGGGACCGTACTTAGAGATTATTGACACATGGCTGGAGGATGATGAGCGTCTTCCACGCAAGCAACGCCATACAGCCGTCCGCATGTTTCAGCGGTTACGGGATGAGTACGGCTTCCCTGGCGGGCAGCGAACGGTATCCGAATATGTCTCCAAACGGAAGAAAGCCATGGCAGCCGAACGAGCCGAACATTTTGAGCGTTTGGAGCATCCAGGCGGGGAAGCCCAGGCTGACTTTGGGACGGTGTACGTGGTCAAGTCGGGAGAACTGGTGGAGCGGAAAGTATTGACCCTGTCGTTTCCGTACAGCAATGCCGCCTTTGTGTTCCCGGTTCCGAAAGAAAACACGGAATGCTTTCTGGAGGCCTTAGGGCGGCTATTTCAGCAAATGGGAGGGGTTCCTCGCAAGATTTGGTTTGACAACTTGTCCGCTGCTGTTGTGTCCATCCAGCAAGGCGGAAAACGAGAGTGTACGGAAGCGTTTCGGCGTTTCTGCGCCCATTACCGCTTTGAGCCCCTGTTTTGCAATCCATACAGCGGCCATGAGAAAGGCCATGTGGAAAACAAAGTGGGGTATGGACGCCGGAACTGGTGTGTTCCGCCACCGGTTATCGATACGCCGGAACAACTGGAGACGTATTTGGCGGAAGCTGCCCGTGCGGATATGCAGCGCCCTCACTATGTGAAAAAGCAAACCATTGCCGAGTTGTGGAAGCAAGAAAAATGCAAGCTGCTGACGCTGCCGACGACACCGCTGGAGATTTTCCGGCTGGAGACGTGCCACCTGAACAAATACGCTGAGCTGTCGTTTGACGCGGCTCTCTTCCCGTTGCCGCAGTGTCGGGCCATGCAGCCGGTTTTGGTGAAAGTCAAGTGGGATGTGCTGGAGGTGTTAACGGCAGACGGGACATACACCCCGATTGTGACATTGCCTCGTCCCTATACGGAGAAAGTCATTCCAGTAGATTGGAAGGCGGTATTGAAGAGATATGAAAAACGCCCGCGGGCGGTGATGTATTCTTCCTTTACCAATATGATGCCTCAGGCGCTCCAAACGTTTTTGACGGTGGAAGACATGAATGCACGAAAAGCACGAATTCGCCTGCTCCATCGATTGCTCGACACCTATACGTTGAAGGAAATCGGGCAAGTACTGGGAGAATTGTCGCATCAGCAAGAGCATCTGGCTGTTGCCTTGGAGCATGCCCTTTACGCGATAAAACACCCTGTTTTCCGCCCGGAACCGTTTTCAGAGTCGCATACACCCCCTGCCCTTCACGGGCAGATACCCATACTGGATGAGTACGACCGGATCCTGGGGGTGAGGGTGGAATGAGAGAAGAGCTGGCAAAGGTGTGCAAAACTTTGCATTTGGCGCATGTGATGGAAACCTATGAACAGGTGCCGTTTGAAGATCGGGAGAGCTTCTTGCTGGGAGTCTTGCGGATGGAGATTCAACGGCGGGAGGAGACAAAGCTGAAGCGACTGATAAAGAAAGCCGCGTTTCCCCAACTGAAGACACTGGAAGATTACGCTTTTGAGGCAGTCACCTTACCGGAAACATGTACAAAGGAGGGATTGATCGACCTACGTTTTTTGGAGCGCAAGGAAAATGTGCTGATGCTGGGAAAAGTGGGCACGGGGAAGACCCATCTGGCAACAGCGCTTGGCGTAGAGGCGTGCCGAAGGGGATATGCCGTTCGATTCTTCCGTGTTCCCGATCTGGTTGCGCTCTTGCAGGAAAAACACGCGAATGGGGCACTGATGCGGTTTCAAAAAGAACTGGCAGACTGTGAGTTGTTGATTTTGGACGAGGTTGGGTTTGTTCCCTTTCACCAAACGGGGGCTGAGCTGTTGTTTCATGTTATCTCGGCCTGCTATGAGAGAAACAGTGTGATTGTGACGTCGAATTTGGAGTTTGGGCAGTGGAATACGGTGTTTGGAGATACGCGATTGACGGCAGCCCTTGTGGATCGCCTCGTCCACCACGCCCATATTCTGGCGTTTACCGGAGAAAGCTACCGACTGCGCCATGCTCTATCCAGCATGAAGTCTTCCTAAATTCTTTTGTATTGATGTTGGCAGTGTTCTGCATAAATTGGCCGCCAAACTCTGCATTTTTGAGTTGCAAAATACAGATATGAATAAAATGACTCCTTTAGAAACGATATTATTATAATAGGGATTAACGATTTATCCGATAATATTTTTATAAGAGGCACAGTTACAGAATTTGCTCCACGGCACCCACCAAGGATACTAAACAAAGGAAGGTGCCTAAATTGGACAAAAAGGAAAAGGCATCAAGATATAGAGTTAGTGTTTTTGCAATGTATAACAAAAGCAAAAGGAGCTTCCTTTAACCAACTTAACGAATCACTCTGTATGAGACAATGAAATGAGTTTTTCCGAACTTTACTGGAATAATCGGTATTCTTTCTGTAAATGTCTCCGGAAAACCGAAAGGAGAATCTCTTGAAAGACATTGCTATTATGTACCATTATGTCCAGACACCAAATCTTCGGGGAATTGTTCCGCTTGATCCCAGAGATTTTGAATTACAAATTGAATGGGTGACCAAGCATTATGAAGTGGTTTCGCCAGATGATTTAGGGAAGCCCCGTGGTCAAAAGCCCTTCTGCATACTAACATTTGATGATGGGACGAAGGATCAATACGAAGTGGCGTTCCAGATCCTTCAGAAAAAGGGACTCCCAGCATATTTTACTGTAATGTCTGGCCCGCTTAGGGAGCGATCTGTTCCTATTTTCCATCTTATTCATAGCGTTTTATCGCACTATTCCGATGAAGAAATTTGGGAAGAGCTATCTACTAGATTTGACGTAGAGACTGTACCTGGCCAGAGCAATTATTACTCCTATGAGTCATTCCTGCCCAGACGCTATAATAAATATGCTCTAAACTTTCATTTACCAGAGCAGCAAAGCAGAGAATTCTTAGAGGAAAAAGCTTTTTCCGTTTTCCACTCATTCGAGAATTTTATCGATAGCTACTATATTAACGAGAGCGAATTTATCAGGATGCGTCAGGCGGGTATGACTTTGGGTGTCCATGCAACGCATCATCGCCCTTTCACAGGGGACCCTCAAGCGTTTTACGACAGTGAAATTGAACCGTGTCGGCGATTTATGCGCGAAAAGCTTGGAGTTGATGCCAAATGGTATACCCCTGCCTTTGGCGGCGGCAATCAGGCGGAACGAATGATGGACGAACTAGGGGGAGTTTTGAAGCAACAAGGGTTTGTAGGAGCTTTTACGACAAAACCTGGATTCAATAACGGCCTCGATTCTTTTTGGCTTAACCGCTACGATTGTATTTCTTTACCGCCGAGGAGTGAAGTACCATGGAAGTAAGATTGTTTCGTAGGGACGAAACAGATTTGCTGCAATCATCCATTGATCAGCTTTGGGCGAGAAATCATATCCTCAGTAGGGATAAGCAGCTTCTAAATTACATGTTCTATAACAATCCGGTGAGCCAGGAGATACTTGGTGAAGATCACTACGGCTTTCTTGGGACATGGTTAGATGGAAAGCCAATGGGATTACTTGGACTGATGGCCTTTGACCTTAATTTCAAAGGCGTGAAAAAATTTGGTTTTGCTCCAACCAACTGGATTGTAGCATCCGAGTATCGGCATACAGGAGCAGGGCTGAAGCTTATGCAACAAATGTTTACATGGAATCCTTCGATGGTTCTTAACCTGGGAATCAACGCAAACGTAGCCAAACTGTACGGCAGCATGGGTGGGTATCATGTACTTCCAGATGTTCCGAGATGGATCGGGCTGATTCAAAAAAAGAAAACGGCCGAGCTTTTACTTAACGGAGATGAGAGTTTTTTACGGTACTACCGGGAGATTTCGGCTATAAGCAACCAAACATCCTGTCGAGCTATGAGGGAATTTGATCCTGAAAAATGGGATGCATGTTACTGGGCTACGTTTGCAAAACGAAGCATTGGATTTGCTAGGGATGCTTCCTTCATGAACTGGCGTTATCTCCAGCATCCTTCGTTTACGTATCAAGTGTACACTTGCACTGACAAAGAAGGAGATTACCAAGGCATTATAGTAGTTCGTATCGAAAGCATCTTTGGCGGTCAGGCGAAAATTGGCAGGCTTGTCGAGTTTATCGCAAATGATCAGGATAGCGCCATCTGCTTGGGGAATAAGCTAGTCGAAATAGGATGCGAAAATGATCTATTGTTTATCGACTTCTATTGCTTTTCTTCGATTAGCTCCTGGGGATTGGAGTCGGTCGGTTTTAAACGGGTACTGAAAAGCGAGTCAGACAAACTCGTGGTTCCAACCCGTTTTCAACCGATTGATTTAGAAGTTACCCATATGATGGCAGCACTGTATGTAAGCAAGGATTTACAGAAAAAGATTAGTATAATTGATGACCAAGCCTGGTACATCACCAAAAGTGATGCGGACCAGGATCGACCAAATTAGCTGTGGAGGGACAACTGATGACTAACAAGGAACTACTGAAAAAAGCATTTGTAGAAGCACTCAATTTGCCTCCAGAAACCGATGTCGAAGCATTAC
Source organism: Brevibacillus borstelensis (assembly GCF_036700025.1). Taxonomy (NCBI): domain Bacteria; kingdom Bacillati; phylum Bacillota; class Bacilli; order Caryophanales; family Paenibacillaceae; genus Brevibacillus; species Brevibacillus borstelensis. The sequence continues at coordinate 803,758 of NZ_CP144922.1, forward strand.
AGTATAACAGTATCCCAGAGTGGGATTCTCTTGCGCATATGGCGCTGATCTCCCAATTGGATGATGTTTTTGACATCATGATAGATACCGAGGATGTGATTGATCTGAGTTCCTACCAAAAAGCAGAGGAAATACTCTCTAAATACGGGGTAACATTCTAATGCAGGGTCTGTTGCATGATAAGGTGATCCTGGTGACAGGGGCATCAAAAGGAATCGGCCGACAAATCGCTGCAACGTTTGCCACAAACGGTTCGCATCTAGTCATAAACGGCCGCAACGAGGAGTCCCTAACCATGTTGCAGCAAGAATTGATGGAGAGATACTCCGTGCAAGTGATGGTTGCGCCTTACGATGTCCGGGACAAGGACAAAATGAAAGAGACATTTACTAGAATCAAAGCGACGTTTGGACGGCTAGATGGTCTTGTGAACAATGCTGGTGTATTGCGTGACCGTCTTCTGGGTATGATTGATGAGAGTCTGATTCAGGACACTTTTGCTACCAATTTATCAGCGCAGATCTATCACATGCAATTTGCTTCCCGATTTATGATCCGCCAGAAGAGCGGAAGTATTGTGAACCTAAGCTCGATCATGGGGAGAGACGGGGCTGAGGGACAAGTCGTATACGGCGCAAGCAAAGCGGGAGTCATAGGGGCAACGAAATCAGCAGCAAAAGAATTGGCTCCCTACAATATCAGAGTCAATGCGATAGCACCCGGGTTTATTGATACAGAGATGGCCAGAAGCATCCCCGAAAATAAATTTGCCGAACGCATAGAAAGCATCAAAATGAAACGGATAGGGACCCCGGAAGACGTAGCGAACACCGCTTTGTATCTCTGTTCCGATTTGTCCAGCTACGTGACCGGCCAAGTGATCGGTGTCGACGGAGGGATGACGATCTGATGTTTTGGGATATTCCTGCTGACGATGACGCTATTTTGCTTATTGACTCGGAAAAGGATCGAATATTTTCGTTCGAAGCAGTCCAAGAGAAGGTGGGGGAAGCTGTCCATCTTCTCTCGTCTTATTCTGCAAAGAAAAGTCTCGGCTTTCTTTATTGCGATAATTCACCGGAATCTATCATTGCTTATTTAGCCGCACTTCAGAAACGTGACGCAGTCCTATTGCTTAATGCTGGTCTGAACGATGAATTGAAAAAGGAGCTTATCCAGACATTTCAGCCAAACTGGGTCTTTTCTGAAGGCAGCTTTTGCAAAAGGAACGCCGCGGAACAGTTGGAAATACATCCGGATTTGGCAGTGCTGCTGAGCACATCAGGAACGACTGGCGGCAGCAAATTGGTGCGCCTGTCCTATGAAAACTTGCAGGCTAATGCGGAATCCATCGCACAGTACTTGCAGATTGACCAGGGTGAACGACCGATTACCACGTTGCCAATGGCTTATTCGTATGGGTTGTCGGTCATTAACAGCCACTTATCCAAGAGGGCGTCCATTGTACTGACTAATCAAGGGGTCATTTCGAAAGGTTTTTGGGACAGCTTTCACAAATACTTGGTTACCTCGTTTGCGGGGGTACCCTACACCTACAAGATGTTGCACCGTCTTCGCTTCGACAGGATGACATTGCCGTCACTCCGCTACTTTACACAAGCCGGGGGACGTTTGCCGGTTGATTTGGTGGAGTATTTTCTCGATACTGCCGAAAAAAATGGCCAAAGGTTTGTAGTCATGTATGGACAAACAGAGGCGACAGCTCGGATCAGTTATATTCCCTATGAAAGCTTGGCGAATAAAAAAGGAACCATTGGTGTGCCGATCCCCGGAGGTCATCTCGCCTTGGACAAGGAAAATTCCGAACTGATTTATCGAGGACCAAATGTAATGCTCGGATATGCACATAGCCGTGAAGATTTGAAAAAGGGCGATGAGCTTCACGGGATATTGCGAACGGGGGATCTGGCTGAGGTAGATCATGACGGATTCTATACAATAATCGGTCGGCTCAAGCGTTTTATCAAATTATTCGGGCTGCGGGTCAACCTGGATGATGTTGAGAAAATGCTGGAGAAATCGTTTTCTCTTCCCGTAGCCTGTACCGGGTATGATGACCGGATGGTTATTTTGATTGAGAGTGAAGACGACCATTGTCTTTCGCGTAAAGTTATCGAGAAGGTCCAAGAAATGTACAAGATTCACCATTCCGGACTGAAGGTTCACTTCCTCCCGCAATTTCCCGTCCTGCCCAACGGCAAGATTGACTATGCCAGGTTAAATGTAGAGGTAGACGCATGATAGAACAATTGCTTACTCAGGACAATCCATATCGTTTAGAAAAGGAAAGAAAAGCCTCAATTCTTTTGCAAGAATTGAATCAGCTCACTTACTTCCATTCCGAGAATTGTCATCCGTATCAGCAGATTTTATACAAAACCAATACCGATCGGTCAGCAAGCATATTAGAAGAAGTTCCATTTTTACCCGTACAGCTTTTTAAAATGCTCCCGCTGTATTCGATCCCGCAGGAAGAACATTTTAAAGTCCTTACATCCAGCGGGACGACGGGACAACAAGTATCGCAAATCTATATTGATCGGACGACAGCGCAATTACAATCACGCGCACTCAATGTCATCGTCAGAGATTTTCTTGGAACACAACGACTTCCCATGATTATCATTGATACTGACATTATGAAAAACCGGACGAAGTTTAGTGCGCGAACAGCGGGAACAATCGGGTTTTCCCAGTTTGGAAGAAATCACATGTATCTGTTCGACAGTGAAATGAATATCAATTGGGAACAGCTTGGCTTGTTTTTGCAAAGACACGAAGGCCAACCAAAGCTACTCTTCGGCTTCACCTTTATTATCTGGGAATACTTGCTGCAAGCTTCGCGGCGATCAGGAAAGAGAATAGATTTGTCGGGAAGTGTACTGATACATGGTGGAGGTTGGAAAAAGCTTCAGGAGCAGGCTGTAGACAATGGCACATTTAAGCGGTTGCTCTATGAGCATTTTGGCATCAGCAGGATTTACAACTACTATGGAATGGTCGAACAAGTAGGCTCCATATTTATGGAGTGTGATGAAGGTTATTTGCACACCCCTGATTTCGCTGATGTACTGATTCGAAACCCGGAAACCTTGAAACCCGTTTCTTTCGGAGAGACAGGCTTGATACAGGTATTGAGCGTTTTGCCAAAAAGCTATCCGGGGCACAGTCTGTTGACAGAAGATGTAGGAGTTATGGTTGGAGAGGATAACTGTACTTGCGGTCGTCGCGGAAAATACTTTCATGTCCATGGTCGGATACCTAAAGCAGAGCCGCGTGGATGCAGCGATACATTTTCCAAAATATAAGAGGTGAGTGGAGTGCAGATTGTAGCTCCGAGTTTTTACAAATCGGATCAATGGCGGGAGCAGGTACTACAACTAAAGCAGGCAAAGCATTTGTCCGCTTTTTCGGAGATCACTATCCAGTTTCTTGATACCTTGTCGAAGCAGCTTCTCTCAGACCGCAGCATGCGCGATTATCCAGAGTTGATGGCGTGCGCGCACTGGTTCCGAAAAGCCCATCTGTTTGAGTTAAAGAAAGAATACGAAGCATTTGCAGGCGAGCGCATTTTGAAGCCCAGGGGGACGGTTCTTCATTTTGCACCGGCTAACGTTGATTCCATATTTCTTTATTCGTGGATTCTTTCGATGCTGGTGGGAAACAAGAATATTTTGAGATTGTCGCGGAGACATAATGAGCAAATGGAAATTGTGCTTCAAAGAATAAATCATCTGCTGGCAAAAGAGGAATACCAACCGATCGCGGAGCGGACACTGCTGTTGAAGTACGATCACGAAGAGGAATACACCCTGTTTCTCTCTGAGCATTGCCATACCAGAGTAATCTGGGGCGGAGATCAAACAGTAAAAGCCATTCGGACAATACCATTGGCGACCAATGCTACGGAACTCATATTCCCAGATCGTTATTCAAAAACGATTTTTCATGCCGGGAAGGTTTTACAGTGCAATGATCATGAACTTTTCCATCTAGCCAAACAATTTTACAATGATGCGTTTTGGTTTGGACAAATGGCCTGTTCTTCTCCCCGGGAGCTATACTGGATCGGAAAATCAGAAGAGTGCTCTTTAGCGATGGATCGTTTTTGGGGTGAGCTTGGCAACGTTGTTAAACAACAAGAATATCAAAACCCTGTTGCGGTTGGGATGACCCGCCTCGCAACCGCATTCTATTACGCTACCCACTCTCACACTTTTAATGTGCAGTCTTCCTCCATACATGAACCGCTTTGTGTACGAGTAGCCCAAACTACAGAAGAGATGAGGGAGATTCACTGTGGCGGCGGCCTGTTCTTGGAACGGTCCCTGAATGAGTTGACCGAAGTGCCCGACTTGTTGCATGAAAAGGATCAGACAGTAACCTACTTTGGATTTGGCAGAGAAGAATTGATGGAGCTGATTGACATGATCCCAAACGCGGCGGTCAGCCGGATTGTCCCTGTTGGACAGGCACTGCAGTTTGGAACAGTTTGGGATGGTTTTTCGTTCTTTCTGCATTTCACCAGAGAGATCACTTTGATCGGCGATTAAAAAGAACTGCAACAATGTCCTGTTAGAAAGAGATCAAAAATGAGAAAGTCGGCCATGAATCAAAGGTCGGCTTTTTCTTGTAGTGGAGTACTTATTTGACATGATGCTGAATCACATCATCGACAGTTCCTTCCATATTGTCAACGCCGGAATTAATTTGACCCACGAGCGCCGGTATAATTTTGACCCACCTGTGCGCCTGGTGTCGAATAGATTCCGGTTTTTAGTTTTTCTTTGAGCCGGTAGCTGTTCCCCCGGATGTTCACGACGTGGGAGTGATGCAATAAGCGGTCGAGAACAGCTGTAGCAAGAACGGGATCGCCCATGAGTTCGCCCCATTCGCCAAAGCTCTTGTTGCTAGTCAGAATCATGCTTCCTTTCTCGTAGCGTGCACAAACCAACTGAAAAAACAGGTTTGCAGCGAGCGGATCGAGGGGGAGGTAGCCCACCTCGTCCACGATGAGGATGCGTGGCCTGAGATATACCCTCATTCGTTTGTCCAGGCGATTCTCTTCATAAGCTTTTCGTAAATCGCCCACGAGCTGCGCGAGAGAGACGAAATACACAGGCAATCCTTGTCCAATGGCCTCCATAGCGATAGCAACGGCTAAATGCGTTTTCCCCACGCCGGGAGGCCCGAGAAACAACACGTTTTCTTGCCTCCCAACGAACGTCAGCGCAGCCAGTTCACGAATCAGTCGTTCATCAATCCCCGGTTGAAACGAGAAGTCGAATTCGTTGAGCGTACGCCGATAAGGGAGGTGAGACAGCTTCATGCGGACCTCTACATTTCGGCGCTGGCGATCCTGAATCTCAGCGTCCAGTAGATCATTGAGGAAAGAGAGATACGTGCTTTGGCTCCGGCTGGCAGCTTCCAGCTTGGCATCAAGCGATTGGGCGGCTTGACCCAAACCAAGTTCCTCCAGACGCTGGCGGGCTTGTTCGAGCTCAATCATGCGCCCACCTCCACAAGACGTTCATACACGTCCAACGGACGCACTTCCACGTCTTGTACAGGAATCTGAACGCCTTGCGGCTTTGGATAAGCATATCCCTGAGCTGTACTCAAATTCGTGTATTGGTCCTCACACATCACTAGCCTTCGGGATTGGTACTGCTTCTCGTGCCGGGCGATGAGCTGCTTCTCGCAGTATATTTCGACGAATCTGTTTACCTCTCGTACCTTTACTTCACGTCCGCTATACCGCCATGGAACGCCATAACGAACGCCGTCGTAGCTCACAAATCCGTCACGGCTTACTTTCCTCGGTTCAAACCGGTACTTTGCCCATCGTTCCGGAGACGGAAGCATACCGAGCTTCTCTTGTGCCAAGCGATCGATCGGTCTTTCCCCAGTTGTACCGTGGATACGACGGTTTTGCTCATCGCACCAGTGTCTGGCTTGGCGATTTAGGTCACCAAGATCGGTGAATGATCGCCCTGGCATGAAGTTCTGCTCGATGAACTGAACGCTTCTCTCGACCTTTCCTTTCGTTTGGGGACGTCGTACGCGGCAAACTTTGGGGATCAAGCCGATAGCCGCAGCAAAATCTTCAAACAACGGATGCCATCTCGGCTTTCGATCATCGCCCATGCCAAGAATAACGGTCTTCATTTGGTCGGTTAGCATGGTCTTTGGAACACCGCCGAAGTATTCCAAACCGTTCATCAAGCAGCGTAAGAAACTGTGGATGTCACAGCGCTTTGTAAATTCGATGTACATCGCTCGGGAGTAACCCAACACCATCGTAAAAACGGGGATTTTACGCACTTCACCGTTTAAATCGATGTACTCGCAAATCTTCCAGTCCACTTGGGCTTGGTGTCCGGCTTTTGTCTCATAGCGTTGCACCGCAGGTGCCTGTTTTGGAGGTCGACGGGGCTTCACATAGTCCTTGATGATCGTAATGCCCCCCGTGTAACCTCGCTCTTTCAAGAGACGCAGCAGCACTTCACAATTGAAAATTCCCTTTTCGAGGTATAGATCCAGCAAGGCTTTGAACGGATCGAGTTTTGAGACTCTCTTCTTACGCGGACGAGGTTCCGGAATTCCTTCTGCGCGGAGGTATTTTCGTATGGTATTACGGGAATGACCCGTTTCCCTTGTGATTTCGCGGATACTCTTGCCGCTCACTTGAAGTTCGTGTAATCTGATCACAGTCCCACTCCTTAGCATATGTCTCCCCTCTGAAGCTACTTTGGTCGGTAATTTCAGAGAGAGGTATTCTACAGGGGTGGGTCATTTTCATTCCGGCGAACCTGGGTCAATTTTAACCCGGCGGTGACACATATAAACGGATAGAGATCATCCGCAGGCTTCGAAGGGGAAATGGCCTTCCCATTTTCCACTCAGACGCTTCCACAACCATGGAGAGCGGCATGTGATGCGGTCTAATAATATGTTAAAAACTCTGAATGCAAAGGATGACCGATTTTCACGGTTTTGTAAACTCCCTCTCGCATTCTGACGATAACAAAAGAGAGAAAGCTTCGTGCGATCCCGAGGGAGAGATGAACAATGAGAGTAAACCACCCCGCCTCTGCCAACCAAATTCAGCCCAATAGTGGTGTTCAGATACAGGAAAATAAAAGTGAATCCCAAGGGAGGACACTGGCGAACCGGCCTGCCACAGCTGGAGGGCAGCCTGACGTATCCAGCGTCTTGCGCGGCCTTGGAACCGAACCTACACCGGAAATGAAGCAGTCTGCAAAGATTCTCCTTGATGGCGGAATCTCTCTGAACAAGCAGGCAGTCCAGGATTTAAAGGAGTTCATGGGGAAAGCCCCGGGAAGTCTGGATCAAAAGCTGGAAACAGTCCAAGCCTTGGCTGATAAAAAGCTGGATGTGTCGCTTGGGCAGCTGAAGGCTGTTCATGAAGCACTGCACGGAAAGTCCGTGACCGGGGCTTTGAATGAGCTTGTTCAAAAGGGCGCCGGGAGTACGGATACCGCAATGGAATTTCAAGAAAGCTCTTTTCGTGAAAAAAAATCGGACTTCGAAAAGACTGTGCAAAGGATACGCGAGCAAATGGCCAACGGTTCAAAGGTAACGGCCGAAATGGGCGAGAAGCTCGGCAAAGTCCTGTATGAAGCGGTTCAACTTCATCAGTCGGGAAGAGAGGAGGAAGCCCGTCTACTGCTCATAAAAGCACTTGCCCAGCTAGGTGATGCGGACAGTGCCTTGAAGGTGGGACTGCCGGGACATGCCTCTTTCGCAGCAACCCCCGCGGAACTTCTTGTCCAGCTGAAGGCAGCGCCGAATCAAGAAATGTCTTTGGATCAGTTGTTTGCAAAGTTTGGCGAGCGGCTGCTCGATCTTCCCCAGAAAAACCAAGAGGCAGCCGAAACGATTGAAAAAGGGCTCGATCAGGTGCGAAATCACATGTCCGGACATGCTGCATCGCCAGAGGAAACAGGCAATTCCGCCCCTTCTGCCGGAATTGCTTATGATGATCAAGCCGAGATGCAAATGGCCTCATTTTTGACCACAAAGGATTTGGTCGTGACGGAAATTACGCAAAAGCTAAGTCAGGCCGCTGCGAACTTCCAAAGCGTAAAAAGGGAGATAGTCAGAAACATCGACAACATGCTGAAAGTTGCGGAAACCAATAAAGGGAACATTTTAGCCGGGGTAAAGCCTTTGTTGGAATCAACCATCGATGCGCTTGACAAAGCGATTTTGAAAAGCGAAATGATGATGCTGACGGACATGGAGACAGAAAAGCAGCTAATAAAGGCAAGCAGTGAATTGGCCGAAGCCAGAAGGTTCTTGGCGAAAGGGGAAAACAGCCAGGCGGCAGCAGTGTTAAAAGGAGTCCAAGCAAAGCTGGACGCACTAAACTGGAAGCCGTCCGATGTACGAATCCAGCACTTTGCGACTGGCCAAAGCATCTTTGCAGAAAAAGTCCCGCATGCTTCCCGTCTGTTTAGCCAGATTGCAGAGACGGTTCAGCACTTTCAGAATCATCCGCCCTCTGCCCGCAATACGTTCGAATTTGTCCGTTCGCTCGGATTGAATTATGAAAGCGAGCTGGCGCAGTCGTTTACAGAGCGTCATCCGGGCGAACGGGGCCAGGGCCAGGGGCACGCTCAGGAGAATCTTCACAAGAACCTGAAGCATGCGCTTCTGCAGCTTGCCAAAGCGGGCGAAAAAGGCACGACCTCTGTCAGTGGCGGTCAAGCGGTAGAGCAAGCGCTGCAAAGTATAACGGGCCAGCAGCTGCTGAGCAAGCCGGATGCGGGCAACCAGCCCCAAAGCATGTTTATGCAGTTGCCGCTTTTGCTCCAAAACGGACTCGAAAATGTAAAGCTCTACGTTCAGTCAAAAAATGAGGGGCAAAAAGTCGATTGGGAAAACTGCAGTCTGTATTTTTTAATCGAGACAAAAAAACTGGGGCCGACAGGGATTCACATTACAGCGGTGGAGCGCAATCTGTCCATTGCGATTAAAAATGACCAGCCGCAAATCCGGGAGCGTTTGGATTCTATCATAGCCGGATGCAAGGAAAATTTGGCCCAGATCGGTTACAATGTAGTAGGTGTGTCATTTGCCAAGTTTACCGAGCAGAAAAAAGAAGAGCAAGTACCGGCAGGACAAAATACCGCTGCAAATACGATGCGACCAAATGAGCCTAACCCAGCCGCGAAAGGGTTTGATCTGAAGATATGATCCGCAAGTCTTTCAATCAAAAGCAGAGACAAGCTATAAATGGTCCCATGGCAGCAGTTATCCGCTATGATCAGGAAAACGATTTCGTTCCTGCCGTCATCGCGCAGGGAAGAGGCCACCTGGCTGAAAAGATCATCTCTATGGCCAAAGACAACGACATCCCTCTCCAGGAAGATTCTTTGCTTGTAAAGAATCTGATTGATATCGATCTGGGGGAAAATATACCGCCCCAACTGTATTCGGTAGTGGCCGAAATCCTTTTGCTCATCGAGGAAATGGAAAGATACAATGGGCGATAATGGGCGAGACAGACCAGATGCTGACAGAAAGGTACGGATATAAATGGAAGTAAACAAGATCGGGCAAATATCCGTTGAACAACGAAAGTCCAAGCAGGATGTACCAGCGGATCGCGTGGCTTTTTCGGAACTGATGAACAAGGGCCGGCAACAACTGAATACGGAACGTCTTCAAAAAATGATATCAGAGATTGAAGAGCAGGGAAAAATCCTTGCCGATACACGTACGGTAGGAGATCTTCGGAAATTTAAGTCACTGGTAAAGAGCTTTCTTGACGACGCGGTGAAAAACGGACTGAGCCTCGAGGAGCAGCAAGGCTACAACCGGAGAGGACGGTCCCGTATTTTCAAGATTGTCAAGGAAGTTGACAAGAAGCTGCTTGAACTGACCGATTCCGTCTTGAAAAGTCAGGAGCCCGGTTTGCGAATTCTGGAACGGGTAGGAGAAATCAAAGGATTGCTGATAAACACGTATGCGTAATGTCTTTCACAGGTAGAGAAGCGGGATCTGGCAGGTTATCCTCAGCAGGGAGTTACTCGTGATCCGCTCAAGGAAACGTACATTTCTGCATGCAGTGAAAAGCGATCCGCGAGTCGGGGGTCCAAGCTGGGGACGGCGAGAAGAAAGCAGCATGTGGCTGGATGCACCAGGGAAACGAAAGCGACAAAAACGGATATGGAGAACCAGTAGCCTAAAAACCAACCTCGCTTGCCAAAAGTAGGGTTGGTTTTTTGTATATCGTCGGCTCAACCGTATACAATCTGTTATCTGGCTTCTCCAACTTGTCGTCCAGACAGCTTATTCAAAACAGCATAACTCCATTACAAATTGAATAACAGCAAGACTCGGAAAGTAAAAGCTCATTTCATTTTTGTCTGCGCTTGTATTCACTATTGAATAAAAAGAAAAACCGCATATGGTTCAACAACGGCCATGCACCGCTGCAACCGCACCTATACCGTGAGAAAGCAACAAGCTCACTGCAAATGGCACAAAAATTGCAAGATAATTTGAAAAAATCAAAAATACGGAGGGGTCCATCTGATGAAAAAGAGCTTTTTTTCATTCTGCTCCACACTTCTGCTCATCGCGGCACTGGTCGGATGCAGCAGCAGTCCGCCTGCGCCGGCCGGTTCATCCCAGCAACCGGAAGCGTCCACAAAGCAAGAGGGAGGAAGCGGAGCGGAACAAATCCTGCAGATGAATGGCCGGGAGCCCAAAACGCTGGATGCGGGTCTTTCCAACGACGTCGCCTCGGGTGCCTACATCCGGGCCATTTACGATGCATTGGTCCGGTTGGACAAGGACGGCAAGCCGGTCAATTCCGTCGCATCCGACATCAAGATCTCGGAGGACAAAAAGACCTATACCTTTACCCTGCGAGAGTCGAAATGGTCCAATGGCGAGCCGCTGACGGCCAAGGATTTTGCCTACGCCTGGTTCCGGACACTTGATCCGAAGACGGCCAGCAGCTCCGCGTACAAATACTATCCGATCGTCAATGCAAAGGCCTTTAACCTGGGCAAAGCAAAGAAAGAGGATGTCGGGATCAAGGTCATCGACGACAAAACGATCGAAGTGCAGCTGGAAAACCCGACGCCTTACTTTTTGACGCTGGCAACCTTTTACTACCCCGTAAACCAAAAGGTCGTGGAGGGGAACGAGAAGTGGGCCAATGAAGCCGCCACCATCGTCACCAACGGTCCTTTCAAAATCGAGACCTGGGAGCACAAGAGCAAAATCGTCCTAGTGAAAAACGAGCATTACTGGGACAAGGAAGCCGTGAAGCTGGACAAAATCGAATTTTCCATGGTGGAGGACGCCAATACCGAGCTGGAGATGTTTAACCAGGGCGAGCTGGACTGGGCTGGCGGGCCGATCAGCAGTCTGCCGGTAGATGCGATTCCGGCGATGAAAGAAGAGGGCAAGCTGCAGGCGATGCAAAAGGCGCAGTCCTACTACCTGCTGTTCCAGACGGAGCAGGCGCCGTTTACAAACGAGAAGATCCGCAAAGCGTTTGCGTATGCCATCAACCGCCAGGAGATCGCGGACAATATTTTGCAGGGCGGACAGACAGCTCTGACCGGGCTGGTGCCGCAGTCGGCTTCCCTCAAGCCGGAGGGCTATTTCAAGGACAACGATGCGGAAACAGCCAAGCAGCTTTTGGCGGAAGGAATGAAGGAGCTGGGGATTGAAAAGCTGCCGGAAATTACGTACCTGTACTTTAATTCCGACGCCCAGAAGAAAATTGCCGAAGCTCTGCAGGGCCAGTGGAGAAAAGTGCTCGGCATTGAAGTGAAGCTGATCAACAAGGACATGAACGTGATGTTTGACGAGCAGGCCCAGGGGAAATACATGATCTCGGTAACAGCGTGGACGGCCGATTACAACGACTCTGTCAATTTCCTCGAGCTGCTGATGGAAAAGTACAGCGACAACAACTGTACACTGTGGCACAGCGAAGCCTACAACGACCTGATCAACCGCTCCTACAAGGAAACGGATGAAACCAAGCGGAATCAGCTTTTGCAGGAAGCGGAGTCGATTTTGATGAACGAGATGCCAGTCACGGGACTGTACAGCAATGTGAACGTCTGGGTGCAAAACGACAAGCTCAAAGGCGTGACCGTAGACCCTCTTGGCTATATCGACATGAAGTGGGGCTACAAGGAATAGAGGTGTAGAAAGCAGTGACAGAGAATGTTTTCCCTGACCAAATAGCTGCAAATAGAAGTGCAGAAAGGAGGTTTTCGATATGAATCATCAGGAGTGGAAACAGGAGTTTGAACCATTTGCCCAAGCTCGAATGGAGCAAGCCCAGGTGCCTGGAGGGGCGATCGGAATCTGCAAGGACGGAGAGCTGGTCTATTTTGGCTCGTTTGGCTTCAGCGATGTGGAGAAGCAGCAGCCGGTCACGCCGGATACGATATTTGGCATCGCTTCCGTGACCAAGTCGTTTACCTGTATGGCCATTATGCAACTGCAGGAGGCAGGCAAGCTGTCTGTTGACGATCCTGTCGTGGACTACCTGCCTCAGTTTCGCATGCCGCAAGACCAATTCACACGGGATGTGACGATTCATCACTTCATGACCCATACGCCGGGAATGCCGCCTTTGCCCTTTTTGACATCCGCCATGAAGCGGTCGATGGAAAAAGACCCCGCGGTTCTGGAGACGGAGCCGGAGTGTGTAGACGAGTCGGTCCCTGTCGTGGATACGTACGAGGAACTGATGGAGCAAATCGGCTCGTTTCCGGAGGAGGTACTGGGGCGGCCGGGAGAGGCGTTCAGCTACAACAACGATGTGTACGGGCTGTTGGGAGCTATTGTAGAGCGCGTCAGCGGTATGTCCTTTGAACAGTATGTGACGGAACACATCCTGCTCCCCGCGGGGATGAACCGCAGCGTGTTTACTCCGGAGCAGCTTGCAGCACATAGGGACGTAGCAGAGCTGTTTACCCGCAAGACGCGGAACGGAGCCAACGAGGTATTCCACGCCCCAGTCCTGCACGATGCTCCGGCGATGCGGGCCGCAGGCTTTTTGAAATCGAGCGTGGCCGATTTGCTCCGGTATCTGGACATTTTCCGTACAGGTGGAATGGCAGGAGAGACGCGCATCCTCTCTCCGGAGAGTGTGGCCGAGATGACGACTCCCCATGTGAAATGCGATGCTTGCTGGCACTACGGGTACGGCTTGCAGATCGTGCCCGACTTCGTTGGCGGGCCGCTGATCGATCACGGAGGGTCGCTAAAAGGGGTCAGCTCGCAGATTTTTGTGTTGCCGGAAAAGGGCATCACCGGAGTCATCCTGACCAATGTCGACGGCGTGGAAGTGCGCGAGATAGCCGTAGGAGCGCTCAACCTGGTCCTGGATAGACCGCTTGAGACTCCGCTGTTTCGCTTTGCGGACCAGCCGCTGGCGGCAGAGAAGCTCGCTGATTATGCCGGAGAGTATACTTGTCAGGAATGGATGGAAATGAGTGTGGAAGCAAAAGACGGAGTATGCCAGATGACAATGGACGGTACGACTTATGCGCTGCGGCCGGTCGGGAATGATCTGTTCGTATTTCGCCGCAGAGGAGCGGATATCCCCGTGCTGTTCGTGCGAAATGAAGCAGGTGCGGTCCACCGGGCGGTATACGCGAAGCGCCAGCTGCGCAAGAAAGCGCAATGACTTTCGTTCTATTCAAAAGCATAACATGAAGAAAAAACGGACGCGGAGAAGATCCCTGCGTCCGTTGCTCTTTTCCTACACGCTGATGTCAATCGTTTTTCCGGCTGTCGGATGAGGCGCTGCTTGGGCGGCTTGCTGTACGCTTTGCTGCGCATTTGAAAAGTCCTGGATCATCGCCGTCGCACCTGCTGCCATCGTGTTCTGCGCCATTTTCATGACGCTGAGGCTGACAGTGTGCCTCAGCTGGCTCAGCTGCGCGCTCATCATAGAACTCATATCCATTGTTGTTTCCCTCCTTTTTCAATTGCGTCCCTTCACTTTTTTATCGGATTGGAAAAGCTTTGGTATTATAATCAAACTGAACATTTCCGATAAAGGAAGAGAAGAAAGCAAGTAGGAAGGTGACAGGTTTGTCGACGAAACGACGCTCGCTCCTGTTGGTGGGAGCAGTAGTGCTTATTTTTACACATGCGATTTACTTGAAAGGAAACCTGTCCGATCTGTTGAACCTGACGGCTATCGAGCTGGTGGGGCTGTCAGTGCTTATCTCGTATGCGATCAAGCGCAAGCATCTGGAGGTGCGCAAAATCGTTCGTCTGTTGATCCATGGGCGCGAGGGAAACGTGGAGGAGACGATCAAGCGGTTTTATTACTATGCACTGGTTCAAAAGGAACAAGGTTATCTCGAGCTGGAAAAAGAGCTTCAAAATGAAAAAGATTCCTTCGTCCGCCGGGGCAGTCTGCTTGCCATCGAAGGAGTACCGGAGGAGGAGCTCCGCATGATTCTCGAAAACGAGCTGAAGGGCGAACAGCATCGCTACCAGCAGGCGGCAGGCTTTTTCCGCTTGGTCAGCCTTTTGGCCCCCGGCATGGGTCTGGTGGGAACGCTCCTCGGAATGACGGGTGTTCTGGAGACGCTGAATGATTTGAGCCAGACGGGATACAGCCTTAGCTCTGCGGTCGTAGCGACGCTGTACGGGGCGCTTTTGGCCAACATGTTTGCCCTGCCGTGCTACTACCGGCTGATGGACTTGTATGATCAGGAAATGTTTGAGAAGCGGCTCTATCTGGAAGGCTGCATCGGTTTGCAGCGAATGGAGACGCCGCGTGTCCTGTTTGAAAAATTGAACTCGTTTTTGCCCGGGGACAAAAAGCTTGTCCTCATCAAAACCCCTGGAAGCATGAAAGGGACGATCGAAAGGCAGGATCTCCATGCATGACGATCGCTTGTACGACGAAAAAGAGCTGGAAAAAAGCTGGCTGATCAGCTACAGTGACTTGTTTACCCTGCTGTTCGTGATCATTCTCATCGTTGCTGCCGCCCATTCGGCCAAGCTCAAGACCGATATGCAGGAAATCAAGCAAGAGGAGGCCCGCCAGCAGGAAAGTCTGCAAAAAGTGCACGAAAGCCTGGACCTGTTGAACATTCAGAAGCTGGAGCTTCAGCGCCAGGTCCACGAGCTGGAAGCAAGACGCGGAGTGCTGGAGGCTGCAGTAGGTGGAGAGACAGGGGAGACGGTGCCCAAGCCGGCCGTTCCGGTAGATATGGAGGACAAGAGTGACCGGGATATGGAGACAGTGCGAACAGCGCTTTCCGCGGCTCTGGAGGAGCAGAACATCGACTATGAAGAGACGGAAGAAGGCTTGAGGGTCCGCCTGCCGGAGAAGATTCTGTTTTCCAGCGGCTCCGCGGATTTGCGGGAGGATGGAAAGCAGGTGATCGATCATGTCGCACAGGTCCTGGAGCGCTTTTCTTACAAGGTCCGGATCGAAGGATATACGGACGACGTGCCGATTACGCACAGCTCTTTTAGGTCCAACTGGGAGCTGTCCTCTGCCCGGGCGATTGCGGTCATGCGGGAAATGGTGGACGGGCATGGGCTGGCCGCAGATCGATTCACCGTTGCCGGTTGGGGAGAGTATAAACCGCTTGTAGATAACACATCTCCCGAGAATCGCAGTCGCAACCGACGCGTAGAAATTGTCATTCTGGCAGACAAGAGCCAATAAATAAAATTTTCTGTAAATAAAATGAGTTTCCGGAAGGATTCCCGTGCATCAGAGAGAAGTATTTCTGATAGGAATCCTTCTTTCTTTTTGTACGAACCCTTGTTCTATTTTCTTGCCAAAAAACATATTTATTGGGGAGAACGAGCATAAGGGTGAGTTATGCCCAGCTTGTGCACAACGGCCTGTGGATAATGTGGACAACTCTGTGGATGACGCAAAATAAAAGGTGTGCCGATGTGGACAAAGGCTGGGGAAAAGGTTTTCAAGGTAGACACAGATAAGGGGGACATGAACAGATGAAGATGAAGAAGAAATGGTTGACGTCGCTTGTCTTGACTGTCGGGGTAGGGCTGTTGGTATCCGCCTGTGGAACGGGAGGGAATCAGGCTTCGTCCGGCAGCGGCACGGCAGGAGGAGGTACGGCGGAAAAGGTGTACGTGGTTGGTACCGACGCAGCGTATCCGCCGTTTCAAATGCTGGAGGCCGACAACAAGATCACCGGCCACGACATCGATGTGTTAAACGCGATTGCCGAAGCGGGCGGCTTCAAGGTCGAATGGAAGAATACCGGCTGGGACCCTTTGTTTGACGGTCTGGACAGAGGGACCGTAGACATCGGAATCTCGTCGATTACGATCACCGAAGAGCGCAAGAAAAAGTACGACTTTTCTGAACCGTATTTCGAAGCCAACCAGTTGATTCTCGTTGCCGAGGACTCACCGGTAAACAAGCTCGATGACTTGAAAGGCAAGAAAATCGGCGTGCAGGGCGCAACCACGGGCGGAGAAGTGGTAAAGAAAGCATTTGGCGACACGTATCAAGGGCTGAAGGAATACGACGACATGCCTTCCGCTGTGGATGATTTCTTTAACGGGCGCGTGGATGCCGTAGTCGGCGATAATGGCGTCATTCAATATTACGTGAAAAAAATCAAGGACAAGAAATTCAAACTGATCAAAGACGATTCTTTTGAAAAGGAGTATTACGGCATCATGGTCAAAAAAGGCAACACCGAGATCCTGAACAAGATCAACGACGGGTTGAAGAAGATCAAGGAAAACGGTAAGCTGCAAGAAATCTACAACCAGTATTTTAATAAAGAGTAAGAGGGAAGCGCGGACGGGTACGTCAACAGGCGTACCCTGCTGCTTTTTTCGTCCACAGCCAAACAACTTGGAGGGAGGATACAACTCTGGACTGGAGTGTCGTTTACGATTATCGGGAACTGTTCATTCGCGGAATTCTCAATACAATCCTGCTGACGGCCATCGCTACTGTCGTGGGAACGCTTCTGGGGCTGTTTATCAGTTTGGGGAAGCAATCGAGCAAGGCCTGGCTGCGGATTCCCAGCGCGATTTACGTCGAGCTGTTTCGGGGAACTCCGATGCTGGTGCAAATTTTGTTGATTCACTTTGCTGTTATCCCCTCCATTTGGGAGGTATTCTTCCCGGGCCAGAGCAGCCCGGAAGCCATTTATTCCGGTATGATTGCATTGTCCTTGAATGCAGCAGCGTATATCGCTGAAATTTTTCGCGCGGGGATTCAGTCCATTGACCCCGGCCAGATGGAGGCGGCCCGATCTCTCGGGATGACCAAAGGGATGGCTATGCGGCTGATCGTCATTCCTCAGGCGTTCACCCGCATGCTTCCCGCACTGGGAAATGAATTCATCTCGCTGTTGAAAGACTCGTCCCTGACTGCGGTCATCGCCACGCCGGAATTAAACTACGCGGCGATGAGCGTAGCCAAAAGCACCTTGGAGCGCTACCCTCCGTATTTGACGGAAGCAGCCGTCTATCTGGTGCTTACGCTGTTCTTGTCGAGAATCGTCGTCAGAGGACTGGAGAAGAAATATTCAACCAAATGAGGGATGATTTGACTCTCGTTTTGGCGGATGATATAGTCATTCACATGGGATTTGAAATCCCAAGTTTTTACAAAAGAAAGGAATGTGCATCAGCATGCAAGGCAAAGTAAAATGGTTTAATGCAGAAAAAGGTTTTGGCTTTATTGAGCGTGAGGACGGCGGAGACGTTTTCGTACATTACTCGGCTATCCAAAAAGAAGGCTTCCGTACATTGGAAGAGGGACAAACCGTAGAATTTGATATCGTGGAAGGGGATCGCGGTCCCCAAGCAGCGAACGTAGTTATCGCGTAGCTACTGATTGCAAACGCCAGCCACCGATAAAAGCAAATCCCCCTGTACCAAATGGTATGGGGGATTTTTTCATGTACGGCCTGTTGTCAGCCGATGATGCTCTGGATGTGCAGGGAACGGTGTTGACGCAAATCGAGGTACTCCCCTCTGCGGCGTACGAGAGGCCGCAGCGGCTCATCTGTATGAATCATGATGACTTCCACGCGATCACCTGAATTGAGGTAAGCTTCTGCCCCTACATACAGCATCACGACATAATGGATAAAGCGGGTGACAACCTGGGCGTTTAACTTGCCTGAGTAGGCCAAATCTTGTAACACGGATGCAGCTTCGAAAGGGGAGGTTCCCTTGCGATACACCCGGTCCGTGCAAATGGCGTCAAATACGTCTGCGACACTGACGATTTGGCATTCGATCGGAATGTGCTCCTGTGTGCGTCCTTCGGGATAGCCGCTGCCATCCAGCCGTTCGTGATGAAGAAGCGCACAGAGAGCAATCAGCTCGTCTGCTCCCTCCATTTGGCGAAGCAGATGCTCCCCGAGCCGGGCATGCTGCTTCATCACTTCGTATTCCTCGTCGGTCAGCCGCTCCGGTTTGAGCAGGATTTCTTTCGGTATCAGCATTTTGCCTACGTCATGCAAAAGGCCCGCCTGCCCCAGCAACACAATGTTTTCCTGCGTGTGTCCCATCAGCTTGCCGATTAATGCAGCCAAAATGCCCACATGCAGGGAGTGGCGGTAGGTGTATTGGGCGGTTCCTTCCTTTACGTAAATAAAACGCTGAACTCCGCAACGCTGCAGAATTTCGTCCAGCAACGGATAAAACACATGATTGAATTGATGCAGAGGAGGAATGGAACCGGTCGCGATCCGGATGAACAACTCCTCTGTTTGTTTGACAGCTTCCATGTATTCACGAGCTGCTTCCACTTCATTCCAATGGAGCAGGGGAGAAGGTGGGTCTGGTAAGTCGCCATCCTTGGCTACATATACCCGTTCGACCTGGTGTGCACAAAGCAAGCGGATATCGCTTTGGTGCAAGACCGCGCCAGCCGGCAGGAGCAAAAGCCCCTTCTCGTTGTATACGTCTTGTGCCAGCGTCTTTCCCGTAATGGAATGCGAAGGGTTTACCTCTTCCATGAGGATTCCTCCATTCAGTTGTCTTGCGCGGTAATTATTCCCTAATGATCGTAGTATATCATAGCTGTTTTTGAAAGCTTTACTAGAAAATTGTCGTAACTTGTAGAGATGTAAACATTTTGTAAAGGTTTTTTTAAGCTGGCGGGGAGGATTTTTTACATATGTAAGGAATAGGTATTAGGAAAGACGGAAGGAGGTTTGAACCATGAAATTTCAAATTCGTGGAGAAAACATTCAAGTTACCGCAGCACTTCGAGAGTATGTAGAAAAGAAAGTGGGCCGTCTTGCAAAGTACTTTGAAAACTCTAGCCCTGCAGATGTACAGGTTACGATGAGAGTTCTAAAGGGAGAAGGGACCATCGAGGTGACGATCCCTCTCAGCGGAGTAATCCTTCGCGCCGAAGAAACGCATGAAGATATGTACGCCTCCATTGATTTGGTGGTAGAAAAGCTGGAAAGACAGATTCGTAAGCATAAAACCAAATTAATACGCAAGCTCCGTACCGAATCGACCAACAAGGCAGCGGGGAATAGCCGCCAGGCGGTCGCCGTATTGACAGAAGACCTGGAGGAGGGGGAAGATGTCGACATCGACATTGTTCGGACCAAACGCTTTAACTTAAAGCCGATGGACGCCCAGGAAGCAGTCATGCAAATGGATATGCTAGGTCACAGCTTCTTTGTTTTCCAAAACAGCGACACGAACGACGTCAACGTCGTTTACCGCCGAAATGATGGTCGCTACGGATTGATTGAACCGAAATAAAGCCCGTCAAACAGGGAGTTGCTTATTCTGGCAACTCCCTTTACTTGTGCACTCCTATTCTCATTTGATAAAATATCAATTTAGGGAAGACGCATATGTAAAAGTGTCTTTTTATGGAAGTGGAAGTAGGAATCGCTCCTGAAGGCCTATAATGGTTTTTCGGCGGGAGGGTACATGAAATAGAAAGCAGATTGCCACTGGGAAGCCTCCGTTCGAGGACCCTGATGTGGCTGCGCAAGGGAAGCATAATCGAAGCAGTTTTGCCACTAGGAAGGGGTGTCCTTATGCTGGGACTCGTAAAAAAGATTTTTGGCGACAGCAACGAGCGTGAAGTCAAAAAGATGTTTAAGCGCGTAGAAAAGATCAACGCGTTGGAACCGACTGTACAAGCACTGTCCGATGAGCAGTTGCGGGCGAAGACGGAGGAATTTAAAAATCGGCTCGCGAAGGGCGAGACACTGGACGACATTCTAAACGAAGCGTTTGCGGTCGTCCGTGAAGCATCCAAGCGAGTTCTGGGCATGCGTCACTTTGACGTGCAGCTGATCGGCGGTATGGTCCTCCAGGAAGGACGTATTGCCGAGATGAAGACAGGGGAAGGGAAAACCCTCGTCGCGACGCTGGCGACCTACCTGAATGCGCTGCAGGGCAAGGGCGTACACGTCGTAACCGTCAACGAATACTTGGCTGAACGCGACTCTACCATCATGGGTCAGCTCTACAATTTCCTCGGACTTACAGTCGGTCTGAACAAAAACGGTCTGACTGCGGAAGAAAAGCGTGAAGCTTATAACTGCGATATTACGTACGGTACCAACAACGAGTTTGGCTTTGACTATTTGCGCGACAACATGGTGCTGTACAAAGAACAGATGGTTCAGCGCCCGCTTTACTTTGCGATTATTGACGAGGTGGACAGCATTCTGATCGACGAAGCGCGTACGCCGTTGATCATTTCCGGTGCTGCCAACCGCACTACAGAACTTTACTACATCTGTTCGCATTTTGTGAAGCGTCTGGAGGCGGAAACAGACTATACGGTGGACGAAAAATTAAAAATCGTTTCATTGACCGATGAAGGCGTGGCCAAGGTCGAGCAGGCATTCAACATTGAAAACCTGTACGATACCGCGCACATGACTCTCAACCATCACATCACCGCCGCCCTGAAAGCGCAAGTGCTCTTTAAGCGCGACGTGGACTACGTGGTGCAGGATGGCGAGGTTGTCATCGTCGATGAATTTACCGGCCGTCTGATGGTAGGACGCCGCTACAGCGAAGGTCTGCACCAGGCGATTGAAGCCAAGGAAGGGCTCCGTGTTCAGAGCGAGAGCATGACGCTGGCGACGATTACTTTGCAAAACTACTTCCGCATGTACCAAAAGCTCTCCGGTATGACCGGTACAGCCAAAACAGAGGAAGAAGAGTTTAAAAAGATTTACGGCTTGGATGTAGTCGTGATCCCGACCAACAAACCCGTTATCCGTCAAGATTTGCCGGACCTGGTTTTCAAAACCGAAGCGGCCAAGTACCGTGCGGTCGTGGCCGATATCGTCGAGCGTCATAAAAAAGGCCAGCCGATCCTGGTCGGTACGATTTCCATCGAAAACTCCGAGATGCTCTCGCAGCTGCTCAAGCAAAAGGGCGTACCGCATAACGTGTTGAACGCGAAGCAGCATGCGCGCGAAGCGGAGATTATCGCTCGTGCGGGTCAGTACGGCGCTGTCACCATCGCGACGAACATGGCCGGCCGCGGTACGGACATTCAGCTGGGCGAAGGCGTAGCCGAGCTGGGCGGTCTGCACATTATCGGTACCGAGCGCCATGAGAGCCGCCGGATTGACAACCAGCTCCGCGGACGTGCAGGACGTCAGGGCGACCCGGGTTCTTCCCAGTTCTTCCTCTCCATGCAGGATGAGCTGATGAGACGCTTCGGAGCGGACAACATCATGAACATGATGGACCGCCTCGGAATGGAAGAGGACATGCCGATCGAAAGCAGACTCGTTACGCGTGCTGTCGAATCCGCGCAAAAACGGGTGGAGGGCTCCAACTTTGACGCCCGTAAAGTGGTTCTCCAGTACGACGATGTCATGAACCAGCAGCGCGCAGTAATTTACAAGCAGCGCCGCGATATTTTGGAGCAATCGGATTTGAGCGAAGTTGTCCTGCCGATGATCTACAGCGTCATCGACCGCACTGTGGAAAACTTCTGTCCGAAGGAAGAGGTACCGGAAGAATGGAACCTCGAAGGCTTGGCCGAAGCAGCCAACAACGGCTTCCTGCACGATGAGATCATGACTGCGGACAAACTGAAGGGCAAAGAAGCCGAGGAAATCGTCGAGCTTCTGAAAGAAGAGGTCCTGAAGCAGTTCAAGCAGCGCGAAGTGGAAATCGGCGAGATGATGCGCGAGTTTGAAAAGGTCGTTGTACTCCGCGCTGTCGACAGCAAGTGGATGGATCACATCGACGCGATGGAACAGCTTCGACAAGGTATCCACCTGCGCGCTTACGGACAAAACGATCCGCTGCGCGAGTACCAATTCGAAGGCTACGAAATGTTCCAGTCGATGGTCGCTGCCGTCGAAGAGGAAGTGGCCATGTACATCATGAAAGCAGAGGTCAGCCAAAACCTGGAGCGTCAGGAAGTGATCCGCGGTCAGGCTGCAGATCAGTCTCAACTGAAAACGTCCGGTCCATCCGAGCGTCCTGACAGCGAGACCTCCGGTGACGCCGATCCGAAAAACCGCGCTCAGCGCCGCGCCGAGGAACAGGAGCGCCGCCGCCAGATGAAACGGAATCAATAAAAACGATTGAGTCACTGTCATTTTTGCTAGAAAACAACGAAACCCACTCTTTTCCGAAGCTGGAGAGAGTGGGTTTTTTTCGTTATTCTTCCTGACCGTCAGACAGGCTTCGTCCCTTTCTCGCTTTCTTCGTTGGAAAAATGATCGCTGTTTGTCTGACACTGCAAGATTGTATCGAACGATTTTGATAGAAAAAATAGGGAAAATCTTTACAATCGGTAGTACAACAAATTTTCGATGGAGGATGATAGCGATGAATAGAGCAGTGAGAATGGTACTAAGCACGACACTGGTATTGGGCTTGGCAGCTTCTGCCCTCTCTGTGGTACAGACCCCAGCGTCGGGGAAAAGCAAGGAAAGGGCCTATCTCATCGCTTATAAAAACGACATCCCGAGTGATTTGGAAGAGAGAATCGAAGAATCGGGAGGATCAGTGGAGACTGTCATCGATGAAGTCGGCATCGTTTCCGCCACCTCTGATGACCCGGACTTTTTAGAAAAGATCAAGGAAGACAAGGAAGTGCTGGCAGCGGAAGAGGAGCTGGAAATCTTCCTCGACGAGGAGGAGCCGGAAGCGGCGGACGGACAGCCGATTACAGATATACCTCAGCCTGACTGGGATGATCCCGATCAGAATTATTACGATTTGCAATGGGACATCAAGCGAATCACCAATAACTTCAAATCTCATGAGATCAGCAAAGGAAACTCAAAAACGGTTGTCGGGATTATCGATACCGGATTGGACTTCGACCATCCGGACCTGCGGGACAATGCGGATGAAGAGGGCAGCAAGACATTTGTGCCGGGGACGAAAGACGCTTGGGACCAAAACGGACATGGCACGCATGTCGCTGGTTCCATCGCAGCCAATGGCAAGATGCTCGGGGTGGGGCCCAACCTGACTGTGCGAGCCTACCGGGTGTTCGGGGCAACCGGCGGCGCCCAGCAGTCATGGATTACAGACGCACTGGTAGAGGCAGCCAATGACGGGGTGGACGTTGTCAATATGAGCCTCGGCGGCTGGAGGTGGATGGCTCACAACTACGGTGAAAAAGGAGACTCCGCCTCGATGGTGGCTTACCACAGGGCTGTCCAGTACGCGGTGAAAAAAGGTGTCACAGTCGTCGTCGCTGCCGGCAACGACTCAAGAAACCTGGGAAGTCTGCACGATATGCAGGAATATTGGAAGGAAACCTACGGCCTCGATATCAAAGGGCCATCCCGGGTAGTACCGGCACAAATCCCAGGGGTGATCACCGTATCGTCGTCCAATGAATGGTCCGAAGACGAAATCGCCTTTTACTCCAACTACGGCAACCCGATCGATATAGCTGCACCGGGCGGAGACAATGGACCGGAATACGACAGACTGTACCGTCAAGACCCGAAAGGAGACTATCTGGATAAACGCGACTTCCGCTATCGCGCCTTCTCCACCTATCCGACGTACTTGCCGCCTTACTTTACCTCTAATCTGAAGGGGTACGCATTTATGCACGGCACGTCGATGGCAGCGCCCAAGGTGGCCGGAATTGCAGCCGTGATCAAAGCGGAACATCCGGATATGAAGCCGTCCCAGGTGGCAGCGTTGATCAAGAAAACAGCGGAGGACTTCGGGAAGCGAGGACAAGACAAGTACTTCGGGGCTGGGGAAGCAAATATTTACAACGCGCTGACGGAGTAAACAATGGTTTACATCAGCTTGAAAAACTAGATGCTGAACGGGGGAATGAAGCATGAGAACGACAGGAAACGTAATGGGTGTTCAGGCGCAATTCATCCTCGAGAGAATCGACGAGACGTGGAAGATACTAAAGCGGAGAATGCAGGACGCTCAAGGGGGGTACCTGTTTACAGACAAAGCGCATGCGGCTGCAACAGCAGCAGAGGATGCTTCGGCTGAGGGGGGCGGGGAAGCAGATGCTCACAATCAGGTGCTGGTCGGTGTCCAAAGCCCGGTCTTTGACGATCACAGGCTGACAACCGAGCTTCCCGAGCCCAACTGGGGCATTGAGCTGCCTTTGCAAGCTGCATTCATCACGGACACGGGAAGAGGCAGCCAGATGGGGAACGGATTATTCTCCCGCAGCACAAACAGCGTGAGAACAAGGCAAAAGAAGAAGCGTGCAGGGTTGTCGATCCTCCATTTGCTAGGCAGGATGGCTCGACCGGAAAAAGCGTCTGCAAGCCCGAACGAGCCGCAAGAGACAAGATCCGCTCCGGCACCGCCAAATCTGCCGGGAAGCCAAGGCTTCCGTTATTTGGGCCCCAATTCGTGATCACCGGTCATGTTGCGAATCCGCCGAATTACGGTACAATGATACATAGCATAATGAAGAGTAGGTGATTCGCACATGGCATTAATTGATATTGCGGACATCAAGCAAGAGATGTCGAGCATGGCTAAACGTTTAGCGGATATTAGGGGGTCTCTTTGACCTCCCAGTCAAGCAAGAGAGGATCGGTGAGCTGGAGGAGCGCATGCTGGCTCCGGACTTCTGGGACGACAACGACGCTGCCCAAAAGACGATCAGCGAGCTGAACGCCTTGAAGGGTCTGGTCGAGACCATGGGCAAGCTGGATGCCCAATACGAGGATTTGCAGGTCATGCTGGAACTGATCATCGAAGAAGGCGACGATTCGATGATTCAGGATGTGTACGACAGCACCCAGGCGCTGAAAAAGGAATTTGAAAGCTTCGAGCTGGAGCTGCTGCTCAGCGACCAGTACGATAAAAACAACGCCATTCTCGAGCTTCATCCGGGTGCAGGCGGTACGGAATCCCAGGACTGGGCGTCCATGCTGCTGCGCATGTACACACGCTGGGGGGAATCCAAGGGCTTCAAGGTGGAGACGCTGGATTACCTGCCAGGGGATGAAGCGGGGGTTAAAAGCGTTACGCTCTTGATCAAGGGGCATAATGCATACGGCTACCTCAAATCGGAAAAAGGCGTCCATCGTCTGGTCCGAATCTCCCCGTTCGATTCGTCGGGGCGCCGTCACACCTCCTTTGTTTCCTGCAATGTCCTGCCTGAGATCGAGGATGACACAGAGGTGAACATCCGTACGGAAGATTTGAAGATCGACACCTACCGTTCCAGTGGTGCGGGAGGTCAGCACATCAACACGACCGACTCCGCTGTCCGGATCACGCACCTTCCGACCGGCATTGTCGTGACCTGCCAGACGGAGCGCTCCCAGATCAAAAACCGCGAGCGGGCGATGAAAATGCTGGCAGCCCGTCTGTTTGAAAAGAAGCGGGAAGAGCAGGAGAAAACACTGCAGGCGATTCAGGGGGAGCAAAAGGATATCGCCTGGGGCAGCCAGATTCGCTCCTACGTGTTTCACCCATACAGCCTGGTCAAGGATCACCGCACCAATGTGGAGGTTGGAAACGTGCAGGCTGTCATGGACGGGGACATCGATTCGTTTATCGATGCATATCTCCGTTCGCAAATCAACCGTCCGGAACAGGCATGACTCTTTTCGGACAGCAAGAAGCGGGGGAGGCTTCCATGAAGGGAAAGCCGTTGATTCTCGGTCATCGCGGGGCATCACATGATGCCCCGGAAAACACCTGTGCTGCCTTTTCCATGGCCATGGAGCAACAAGCAGACGGGGTAGAACTAGACGTCCAACTGACAACAGACGGGCGTCTTTGTGTTATTCACGATCACACTCTGGAGCGGACCACCAGCGGCTTTGGCCCCGTTGGCGAAAAGACAATGGCCGAGCTTTCCGCACTGTCGGCAGGAGCCTGGTTCAGTCCCGAGTTCTCGGAACAAAAGGTTCCGGAGCTGGCAGACGTGTTGGCGCTTCTGCCCGAGGGAGCCACTGTGAATGTAGAGATAAAAAACGGTCCTGCATGGTACGAAGGAATCGGCACCGCAGTGGCCGAACAATTATGCATGTGGAAAAACAAGCTCTCGTTGATCGTATCCTCCTTTGACCATCAGGTTCTGGAAGAGGTGCATCGGCGGGAGCCTGCCTTGTATCTGGGGCTGCTGTACGAAGCGAGGCTGTACGACCCGGTTGCCTACGTGCGGTCGCTGCCGTACCCGGTATATTCGCTGCATCTCTGGCATGGTCTGATTACAGCGGAAATCGCCCGGCAGGCACACGCGGCTGGCCTTCGCGTTTTTGCCTACACCGTCGACGAGCCGGAGGAAGTGGCCAGGCTGACGGCGTTCGGCATCGATGCGATCATGACCAACAAGCCTCGCGAGGTGCGGCAAATGAGCGGGCATCGGGTTTCACCTCGGATCTAATGCGCTTCCGCATGGAAAGAGACAAGCAAAAGGAAGAAGGAGAGAAAAAAATGCTCTACGTCGCTATGCTGTCCATCATCGATCAGGATTTGAACGCAAAAGTGCGTCCGGCCCACTTGGACTACATCAACGATTTGTACAAGCAGGGAAAAGTAGTGATGGCCGGCCCATTTACGGACAAGCAGGGAGGTCTGGTCATCTATAAAGCGGATACGCAGGAAGAAGCGCTTCGATTGGCTCAGGCTGATCCGGTGGTGAAGGAAGGAGCTCGAACGCTGGAATTGCGCGAATGGAGTCCTTTAAATTTTCCTCTGGGATAAGTTGACCAAATGGAGAATGAATAGAGCGCAGCAGAGGCATACTTAGCGAAGAAATATTCTTCAATAAGGAGGGAACAGCCATGAAGCGCTTCCCAATATCTGTCCTTACTGTTGCGCTTGTTCTATTTTTGAGTGCTTGTGGCGGAGGAGGCAACCAAGCCCAGCCGCCTGCCAATCAGCCAGCCGGAGAGACGACCCCAACCGCTCCTACTGGCGGGTACGATGCGGCGACGGCTGAAACGCTGTTTAAAAACAATTGCGCCAGCTGCCATGGACAGGATTTGTCCGGCTCAGTCGGTCCGAATTTGACCCAGGTTGGCGGCAAGTACACCAAGGAGCAGATTCTGGAGATCCTGAAAAACGGAAAAGGCGGCATGCCCGGCGGCCTAGTCAAGGATCAAGACGCCGAGACGGTGGCTGCTTGGCTCGCCGACAAGAAATAGCTGTCATATCAATCAGAACGTGCGCTTCACTCGGCACACGTTGTAGCGCTGCATGGCGGTAGTCGAACATATGCATCGCTCGGGACCTGCAAAAACATGCATGGAACAAAGCGTCCGATAAATTGTCGGGCGCTTTTTCTATGGCAAGGGTTGTTTTTTGGATGAATGTTTATTATTATTTTTGTATAAAAATACAGATAGGGAGAGGGACTATGATCCGGGTCGGAATTGTCGGGGCAACTGGTTACAGCGGTGTCGAGCTGATACGTCTTTTGGCCGGCCATCCTCACGTGAAGGTGGCCAATTTATATTCCAGCACGTCAGAAGGAGAATCGCTTGCAAGCGTGTTCCCCCACGTGCAGGCGCTTGAGCTTCCCGTCCTGGCAAAAATAGATGCCGGGCAAATGGGAGCGGACAACGATGTCATTTTTCTCGCTACCCCTGCGGGTGTCAGTGCTGAGCTTTCGCCAGAGCTGGTCAAGAACGGCGCGAAAGTGATTGACCTGTCCGGTGATTTCCGTTTGAAGGACGGTGCTGCCTATACGCAATGGTATAAGCGGCAGCCGGCGGCGGACGAATGGCTGCAGAAAGCAGTCTACGGCTTGTCCGAATGGAAAAAGGAAGAGATTGCGGGAGCAGAGCTGATCGCCAATCCGGGCTGCTATCCGACTGCTGCATTGCTGGGAATGATTCCGCTGGCAAAATCGGGCTGGGTCAACCCGAAAAGCTGGATCATCGACGCCAAATCAGGTGTTTCCGGGGCAGGACGGGGTGTTTCGCTCGGGGTTCACTACAGTGAAATCAATGAAAGCATCCATGCATACAAGGTCTCGTCCCACCAGCATACGCCCGAGATTGAGCAGGAGTTGACGGGGCAGGCAGAGCTGGAGCAGCTCATCCAGTTCACACCCCATCTCGTGCCGATGACGCGGGGAATCCTGGTGACGGCCTATGGACAACTGGAGAAGGCAGCCGCTCTTTCCGAGCTTCAGGAGCTTTACCAGTCCTCCTATGCGGGAAAGCCGTTTGTCCGCCTTCGTCAGCCGGGCAGTCATCCGCGCACCAAAGAGGTGTATGGTTCCAACTATTGCGACATCGCGCTGCATGTAGATGATAGAACCGGCCGGGTCATTGTGCTTTCCGTAATCGATAACGTCGTCAAAGGAGCGGCAGGTCAGGCGGTGCAAAACATGAACATCATGCTTGGGCTGCCGGAGACAGCCGGTTTGCCGCTCGTACCGCTTTTCCCGTAGAGGAGGTATAAAATGCAGGGCATTGTCGTCATAAAATGCGGGGGCAGCACGATGGAGCAGCTACCCGGGAGCTTTTTTCAAACAATTGCACGGCTTCAGAAAATGGGGAAGCAGCTCGTGATCGTCCATGGAGGGGGACCCGCCATCAACAGCATGCTGGAGCGGCTGGCGATATCTTCCGTATTCGTGGACGGCCTCCGCGTGACCTGCGAGGATACACTGGAGGTTGTGGAAATGGTGCTCTGCGGCCAGATCAACAAATGGCTGGTCAGACGCCTGACAGAACACGGAGCGAGAGCGTGGGGCGTGAGCGGGATGGATGGAAGCATGCTCACGGCGGTACGGACGGAAAAGCCGCTGGGCTGGGTAGGCGAAGTGAAGGCGGTAGATGCCGCGATCCCGCGGACCATTCTCGGTCAGGGGTACGTGCCGGTGATAGCTCCGCTTGCCGCAGGAATTGACGGGGCAGAGAGGTACAATGTAAACGCCGATGTGTCGGCAGGAGCGATTGCCGCTGCATTGAGAGCCGAAAGCCTGATCATGGTGACGGACGTTCCGGGCATTTTAAAGCCGGAGGCGGATGGCACCAAAGCGCTTGTTTCCAAAACGGATGAGGCTGAAATCGGACGCATGATCAGCGAGGGAATGATCACAGGCGGAATGATCCCCAAGGTGCAGGCTGCGCTCGATGCGCTTTCCGCCGGGGTAGCGCAGGTCGTCATATGCCGCGGCACAGCGGAAGATTTGCTTAAGGTTTGTCAGGGTGAACCGGCCGGCACGGCAATCGTGGCTGCCGCAGCCGAAAAAAATCAAGCAGCACGTTGAGGAGGAGAAACCATGAGTACGACGACTGCTCCACTCCATTTGATGAATAACTATGCAAGATGGCCGATACACCTCGTAAAAGGGAAGGGAAACCGGGTCTGGGACGAGGCGGGCAAGGAATATTTGGACTTCATCTCGGGGATTGCCGTTACGTCCTTGGGACATGTGCCGACAAAAGTAGCCGGCAAGCTGCATGAACAGCTGGATATGCTCTGGCATTGCTCCAATCTGTTCCACGTTCCCGGCCAGGAGAAGCTGGCGGCAAAGCTGAGCGAGCTGTCGGGTCTTTCACGGACACTATTTTGCAACAGCGGCGCCGAGGCGAACGAAGGCCTGATCAAGCTGGCACGCCGCTATGCACAGAAGGTGAAAGGGACAGACCGCTACGAAATCATTACGTTTGGCCAGTCGTTTCACGGGAGGACGCTGGCGACCCTGACCGCCACAGGCCAGGAGAAGGTAAAAGACGGCTTCCTGCCGCTTCCCGAGGGATTCGTAACTATTCCCTACAATGATCTGGCGGCGGTGCATGAAGCCGTAAATGAAAAGACATGCGCCATCATGCTTGAGCTGGTGCAAGGGGAAGGCGGCGTGCATCCTGCATATGAGAAATTTGTCAAAGGGCTCCGCCAGATTTGCGACGAACACGGCCTGCTGCTTTTGATCGATGAGGTGCAGACCGGCATCGGACGGACCGGCACCTGGTTTGCTTTTCAGCAATACGGCATTTTGCCCGATGCGATTTCGCTTGCAAAGGGACTTGGCAGCGGATTCCCGATCGGCGCCGTTCTGGCTACCGAGGAAGCGGCTCAGGCATTTGCCCCCGGCACCCACGGGACGACCTTCGGCGGCAATCCGCTCGCTATGGCTGCAGGTTTGGCCACGCTGGAAACCATCGAGGAAGACGCAATGCTGGAGCGGGTGAACGAGCTGCATCAGCTGCTGGTAAGCAGCTTGCAGCAAATCAAGGCAGCCTTTCCGGACAAAGTGGTCGAAATCAGAGGCAAGGGCCTGCTTTTGGGGATGGAGCTTTCGATCCCGGCAGCTCCTGTACTGGATTACGCGCGGGAAAAAGGGCTGCTGCTGTTGCTCGCGGGACCTCAGGTCATACGGATGCTGCCGTCGTTTATTACAACGGAAAATGAAGTGGCACAGGCAGCAGCGGTGCTAAAGGAAGCGATCGCCCAAGCGTAGCTTTCAAATAGAGGGGACGGTGGGTAAGACGTGTACGCGTGCCAGTGAAGAGAAGCTTTATGGCCACGCAAAAGACAGCAGGAAAATAGTTGCAACGAGTAGGAAAAGATAAAAAACTCGTTGCATTTTTATAATCATAAATGTATATTAATACAGTAAGTTGCATAAATTTTCGCAAGTGAGTGCCCTTTGGAGAGGAGTGGCTTTCATAGATGGATAAAGAGAAACAGGGATTGGGACCAGGTTATTTGACGCTGGAGACAGGTGAAGTATTCGCCGGAACGCTGTATGGAGCGCCGCTGGAAGGAATCGGGGAAGTGGTTTTTCATACAGGAATGACAGGGTATCAGGAAGTGATGAGCGACCCGTCCTTCGCCGGTCAGATCGTCACGTTTACGTATCCGCTGATCGGCAATTACGGAGTCAACGACAACGATTACGAGGCAGCCAAGCCCGCTTTGGCCGGGATGGTCGTCAGTGAGCTGTGCATGGAGCCCAGCCACTATCAATCGGTTCGCACACTGGCGGAAACGGCAGAGGATTTCGGCTTTCCGATCCTGGCGGGTATCGATACGCGGACGATTACGAAGCGAGTGCGCCAGGACGGGCCGCTGTGGGGAGCCATTTCCGATCAACCCCTGGCAGCGGAAGAAGTAGCCGCACTCAAGACCAAACACATCAAAAAGTCGCTGGTCGCAGAAGTATCCTGCCAAGAGATAAAACGCTACCCGGGCTCGCAGGAGCATGTGGTGCTGGTCGATTTGGGGATGAAGCAATCGATTCTGGACGCGCTGCTGGAGCTTGGCTGCCGGGTGACGGTGGTGCCGTTCGACACGCCGTACGCCCAGATTCAAGCACTGCAGCCGGACGGACTGCTCTTTTCCAATGGACCCGGCGATCCGGAAGATCTGCATGCCTATTGCAGTGAATGGAGAAAAGCGGCTGAGCAGTATCCGACGCTCGGTATCTGTCTCGGTCATCAGGTTCTCGCGCTGGCGTTCGGAGGAAAGACGGAGAAACTGAAATACGGCCACCGCGGAGGAAACCATCCGGTCAAGGAGCTTGCGACCGGCAAAGTATACATGACCTCGCAAAATCACGGCTATGTCGTAAAGGAAGAGTCGCTGGACAAACGGCTGCTCACGGTTACCTACCGCAATGTAAACGACGGATCGGTAGAGGGCATTCGCCATCAATTGCTGCCGGTCATGAGCGTCCAGTTCCATCCGGAAGCCCATCCGGGGCCAAGCGACACCTCACATATTTTTCAACAATTCTTGCAGTCGATGCGTGTAGTGGGAGCGAAGAGATATGCCTAAATTGCCGCACATTCAAAAAGTGTTAGTCATCGGGTCGGGACCGATCGTGATCGGTCAGGCGGCGGAGTTTGATTATGCCGGAGCACAGGCCTGCCTTTCCCTGAAGGAAGCGGGGGTCAAGGTCGTGCTTGTGAACAACAACCCGGCCACGATCATGACAGATGAACAAGTTGCCGACAAAGTCTATTTGGAGCCGCTGACGGTAGAGTCCGTGACAGCAATTATCGCCAAGGAGCGTCCGGACGGCCTTTTGCCAACGCTGGGCGGTCAGACGGGATTGAACCTAGCCGTGTCCCTGGCGGAAGCGGGCGTATTGGAAAAGTACGATGTAGAGCTGCTGGGAACTCCTTTGGAAGCGATCCAAAATGGTGAAGACCGCGAGCTGTTCAAGAAGCTGATGCAAAAAATCGGCGAGCCTGTGCCGGAGAGCGCCACTGTCGAATCTGTCGAGGCTGCGGCCGCCTTTGCCGACTCCATCGGCTATCCCGTTATCGTCCGTCCTGCCTATACGCTGGGTGGAGCGGGCGGCGGCATCGCGGACAGCGAGCAATCCCTCCGGACAGTAGCGGCAAACGGAATCGCCGCAAGCCCGATCGGTCAGGTGCTGATCGAACGCAGCGTCAAAGGCTGGAAAGAAATCGAATACGAAGTGATGCGGGATGCGAGCGATACGTGCATCATCGTCTGCAACATGGAAAATCTGGACCCGGTGGGTATCCACACGGGAGACAGCATCGTTGTCGCGCCTTCCCAGACGCTGACCGACAGGCAGTACCAGATGCTCCGCAGTGTATCCACCAAGGTGATCCGCTCGCTGGGCGTGGTAGGCGGCTGCAATATCCAGTTCGCCCTCGACCCGAACTCGGACAGCTACTACCTGATCGAGGTCAACCCGAGAGTGAGCCGCTCCAGTGCGCTCGCATCCAAAGCGACCGGCTATCCGATCGCCCGGATCGCGGCCAAACTGGCGCTTGGCTACAATCTCGACGAAGTGTTGAATCCGATTACCGGCTATACGTATGCCAGCTTTGAGCCGACGCTGGACTATATTGTAGTGAAAATCCCGCGCTGGCCGTTTGACAAATTTCCGCTGGCGGACCGGCAGCTGGGGACCCAGATGAAAGCGACCGGTGAAGTGATGTCGATCGCCCGCAATCTGGAAGCGGGACTGCTCAAGGCTGTGCGCTCCCTGGAGCAGGGCTGCACGCATCTGAGCCGTCCCGATCTGGCAGCGTGTGATCGGGAGACATTGGTCCAGCTCGTTCAGGAAGCGACCGATGTGCGGCTGTTTGCACTAGCCGAAGCGATCCGAAAAGGCTTTACGGAAAGCGAGCTGCATGGATTGACAGGGATTGATCCGTTTTTCCTGCGAAGCCTCGCAAAGATCGTGTCGTTGGAAAAAGAGCTGGCTGCATGCGAAACGCTGACCCCCGAACTGCTGACGGAAGCGAAGCGACGCGGATTTGCCGACGAGACGATCGCCGGGCTGATCGGCTGCACGGCAGCGGAAGTAAAGCAGCTCAGAGTGCAGTACAACATCAAGCCGACGTATAAAATCGTCGATACCTGCGCCGCAGAGTTCGATGCGCAAACGCCGTACTACTATTCTGATTGGCAGGGTGCCGATGAGGTCGAGGAGCTGACCGGCAAAAAAGTGCTGGTGCTCGGCTCAGGGCCGATCCGGATCGGACAGGGGATTGAATTTGACTACTGCTCGGTACACGCCGCAAAAGCACTGCAGGCAAAGGGGATCGCGGCCATCGTCGTCAACAACAACCCGGAGACGGTGAGCACCGATTACGAGACAGCGAACCATCTCTACTTCGAGCCGCTTCACGCGGAAGACGTGCTGCACGTAGCGGAGCGGGAGCAGGTGGACGGAGTCATGGTGCAGTTCGGCGGACAAACGGCGATCAATCTGGCCGCCAAGCTGGAAGCAGCAGGTTTGACTGTGATGGGAACGAAGCTCGAAGCGATTGAGCGGGCAGAGGATCGCGAGCTCTTTTACGCCATGCTCAGAGGGCTGGATATTCCGCATATCCCGGGGCAGGGTGTATCCACGCTGGAGGAAGCGGCTGCAGCAGCGTCTACCGTAGGGTACCCGGTCCTGCTGCGTCCTTCCTACGTCATCGGCGGGCAGGGCATGGTCGTGGCACATGACATCGATGAGCTGTCCGCCACGATTGAGGGATGGTTGAGCCAGCCAAACAGCCAGGACTTTTTCCCGCTTCTCGTCGACAAATACGTACCGGGCATGGAAGCGGAAGTAGATGCCGTCTGTGACGGCCAATCGGTATTGATCCCGGGCGTCTACCAGCACGTGGAGAAGGCCGGGATTCACTCAGGCGACAGCGTTGCCCTTTTCCCGGCACCGTACCTGACTGACGAAGTCAAAGCCACGATCGCACGCTACACCGAAGCCATTGCCCGCGAGATGGGAGCGGTAGGCCTGATCAACATTCAATTTGTCAT
Organism: Brevibacillus borstelensis; assembly: GCF_036700025.1. NCBI lineage: Bacteria > Bacillati > Bacillota > Bacilli > Caryophanales > Paenibacillaceae > Brevibacillus > Brevibacillus borstelensis. The sequence goes on from NZ_CP144922.1 coordinate 838,453, forward strand.
CAGCGGCGATACGGTATACGTGCTGGAGGTAAACCCTCGCGCTTCCCGTACCGTGCCGATTACGAGCAAGGTGACGGGCGTTCCGATGGTCGAGCTGGCCGTCCGCGCCCAGTTGGGAGAGAAGCTGGCGGAGATGGGGTACAAAGCAGGTCTTTTGCCTGACATTCCGTTTGCCGTAGTGAAAGCGCCTGTTTTCTCGACCGTAAAGCTGACCGGTGTGGACCCTGCGCTCGGCCCGGAAATGAAGTCGACGGGAGAGGTGCTCGGTCTGGGCCATAGTTTCGCTGAAGCGGCAGGAAAGGCGTTTGCTTATAAAGACAGCATTTTTTCAAGCTGGCAAGCAGGACAGATTTGCCTGGTATCTTTGGCGGACGGAGACAAAACGGCAGAGGTGCTGCCTGCGCTGAAGCGATTGCAGGAGCAAGGCGGCGTATTGGCAGGAACGCCAGGAACGGCCGCATGGCTCAAGGAAAACGGCTTGAGCGTCGCTCACGTGATCGGGGATGAGCAGGAGCTTGTGGAGCTGGTTCAGACCGAGGGTGTGGCCTTTGCCCTGATTACGGCGACCAAAGGAAACAGTCGCGGGCGCAGCGGTTTTGCCCTCCGCAGCCGGGCCGTCCAACAAGGATTACCGTTGTTTACTTCCAGTGAGACATTCGCTTTGTATGTGCAAGCCATTTCGGAGAAAAGAGGTGACGGGCATGCAGCCTGTGAAGATATTGGATCGCTTTCCAAACGCACAGTGGGCCAAATTTAAGGGGAAAGACCTTTTGCGGGTCGATGAATTCAGTGGAGAAGAGCTGATGCAGCTTTTGGAGCTGGCGGCTCACATCAAAAAGCTGCAGAAGAACGGTCAGCCGTACCAGCCCCTGCAAGGGAAAACGCTGGGAATGATTTTTGACAAGTCATCCACCCGCACCCGCGTTTCCTTTGAAGTCGGCATGTACCAGCTCGGCGGCATGGCGATGTTTTTGAGCGGCAAAGAACTGCAGCTCGGACGGGGGGAGCCGATCAGCGATACGGCGAAAGTCATGTCGCGCTATGTTGACGCGATCATGATTCGGACGTTTTCCCATGCCGGTGTGGAGGAATTGGCGGAGCACGCCTCGATCCCGATCATCAACGGACTCACGGATGACTTCCACCCGTGTCAGGCATTGGCCGACATGCTCACGATCTGGGAGCACAAGGGCAAGCTGAAGGGGATCAAGCTGGCTTACGTAGGAGACGGAAACAACGTGGCCAATTCGCTCGTGCTGGCGGCTGTGCTGCTGGGTATGGACGTTCGCGTCGCCACGCCGCCTGGATATGAAATGAATGCGGCCATCGTCGAGCAGGCAAAAGGATATGCGCAGGCAAACGGTGGAAAGCTGCTCGTGACCCACGATCCCGTCGAGGTAGTCAAAGACGCTGATGCCGTGTACACCGATGTCTGGACCAGCATGGGCTTCGAGGCGGAAAACGAGCAGCGGCTGCAAGCGTTCGCTGCTTATCAGGTGAACGAAAACCTGGTCAGCCACGCCAGCCCGGAATACCTCTTCCTGCACTGCCTGCCTGCTCACAGAGGGGAAGAAGTATCTGCCGGCGTGATCGACGGTGCAAACTCCGTCGTCTTTGATCAGGCGGAAAACAGGCTGCATGCGCAGAAAGCAGTGTTGGCTGCTGTTGTGTGAATATAGTTCTAGGTACAAATTCCTATTTATAATTGAAGCTTATAGACTATGAATCTATTATTGCCGAATTTTGTCACTTGTGTGTAAAATATAGGCATGAAAGCGCGAAGAAGTACAGACTGTATCTGGTCGCTTGGTCTGTATGGAGCCAGTAGCGAATCCGCCTTTTCCCTCGGGAAAAGGGAAGCTGTACAGGCTGTATTTGGTCGCTTGGCCTGTACGTTAGAGCTAAGTAGCGAAACTAGCTTTCTCCACTATTTATTTAAGGAGGGGAATGGCATGAAAAAATGGTTTGGAGCACTTCTGTTGGTAGCAGGTATCGTTGCTGCAACTTCTGCTAACTGGTACGTTGGCTAAAGGTAGGAAAACTAGAGAAACACCGCTTGTTCAAAGTGGTGTTTTTCATTGCTTTTTCGGAGGTAACGAAACATGCTGCTTGACGTGATAGCCTTCTCGTTTTTAATCGCTTTCCTCAGGGGCGGACGGGTAAAGAGCATTCCTACCTTTAACGGATTGGCCTTTCTGGTGATTTGTATTTTGCTCCAGATTACATCAGGCTTTTTCCCGTCGATTGGTGGAATATTTGTATCCGTTGCCTATCTGGCACTGCTGCTCTTTTTTTACTTTAACAGAGAGCATGAAGACATCAGGATTTTTATGATCGGGTGGTTTTTGAACGCGCTGGTCATCTGGCTGAATGGAGGGCGCATGCCTGTCGATATCGAGCAGGCAAAACAGCTTCCTTACCCGATAGAGCCTTTGTTGAATGGCACGGATTTCAAGCACTCGCTTTTGACGGATCAAACGGTGTTCCCTTTCCTTGCAGATATTATGCATATGCCGTTCCCTATTCCGAGGCTGATCAGTATTGGCGACCTGTTTATTATGTTGGGGACGTTCCTTCTTGTTCAGCGCATTACAAACAAGCCTATCTCTTTAATACGATTGCGCGAAGGTAAAAATTATGCAGAAAAATATTGACCTCACCCGTTTTTTCAAACATCTGTTTATTCAGTTTTTTCTCCCTCTTGCAGCGATCGCCGTATTTGTTTCGGTGCTGCCGGATTGGGAGCCACGCAATCACTGGAGCGTCTTGTTCATCTTTACGCTTTTGACCATCGTAGGGGCTTTTGCCCCTATTAGCACATTTAACGCGAGACTGACTGTCAATAATGCATTGTTTTTTTCGGGAATTCTCTTGTATGGCACATGGGTTGCGGTCTGGGCCGCAGTCGTTGAATTATTGATTGTGACCGTACTGAGCCGTTCTTCCTTGAAGAAGGCCATGTTTAACTGCGGGCAAATCCTGCTGACTCTCTGGCTGGTAGGATTTTTACATCATGCCGCCGACTCGGCCGGTATCCCGTGGATGTTTTCGGACCTGTTGCTGATTCTTGTTTATTGGTTTGTCAACACGTCACTGGTGGCTTCGGGAATCTCCTATTTCTTTCATGTAAAGTGGCTGGACACCTTTGCGAGCATGGTCAAAGGTGGGTCAAACACGTACATTATGCTCATGATTATCGGCGGTATTGGAGCCAGGCTGGTAGCACAATACGGATGGCTTTCGCTCATTCCGTTGCTGGCTGCGTTTATCTCCTTGAATATTGTATTCCGCCAATATTTTCGCAACATTAACAAGCTCCAACAAAAAATGGACGAAATCCAAACCTTTAACCACAGCTTTCTGACGACAATGGCAGCTTCGATCGATGCCCGTGACCACTACACGAGCGGCCATTCGCAGCGTGTGGCCCACTGGGGACGGGAAATTGCGCGTGCTATCGGGATGCCACCGGATAAAGTGGATGAAGTCTATTTTGGCGGCATCTTGCATGACATCGGAAAAATCGGTATCGAGGATCACATTCTCAATAAAAAAGGAAAATTAACACCGGAAGAGTACGACAAGATCAAGCAGCATACGGTGATTGGATATGAAATTATCTTGCAGGCAGGGATGTTTCATGAACTGCTGCCCGCCATTCGCTCCCACCACGAACGGATCGACGGGAAGGGCTACCCGGATGGCTTGAAGGGGGACGAGATCCCGCTGATGGCCCGTATTTTGGCCATCTCCGACGCATTTGACGCCATGGTTGCGGATCGTCCCTACCGGAAAGGACTCCCGGTCGAAGACGCACTTCAGGAGATCAGGAAAGGGGCAGGGACACAGTTTGATGCAGAACTGGCCTACCAATTCATTCGCGTGGTCAGTCAGTTGTCCCGGGAAGAGCTTGAAAAAATAATCCAGCAAGATAACCAAACGCAGTTACAGGAGGTGCTTCAGTAAGAACACCTCGCTGTAACTGTTTTTATTTTCCCGCGTTGCCATCCGGTAACGGTCAGCCGGCAAGCTCGTTCCAGATTCGTTTGATCGTCCACACGCCTTCCTGGCAAGAAATCCGGTAGACGTCCGGGTTGGTCAGGGCTTCCCAGTCGGCAAAGCCGTATGTATCGTCGAGCTGCTTCAGGAGGAGGGCCATCAGACAGCCATGGGTGACCAGTACGGTATGAGAGAAGGGAGCGGAAAGCGCATCACGGAGCAAGGATAACCCGCGATTCATGGCTTCCTGGCTGCTTTCACCGCCTTCGTAGCACAGCGTCAGATCAGAAAACGTGTCTCGCAGGCGCTCGTACCAGTCAGGCATCGAATATGCGGAAAGGACTCTCTCTTCGAGCCGGCTGTCAGTCTCGATCTCCAGTCCGAAATGCAGGGCAAGCGGCTCCGCAGTAGCTTGTGCACGCAAATAAGGACTTGCGATGATCCGTTCAACCGGTATGTCCGTAAAAAAGGCAGCCAGCGCGGCAGCTTGCTGGCAGCCCAAAGGCGTGAGTGCCGCGTCAGGGTCCTGGCCCTCTGCTTTACAGTGTCTGACGAGGTAAAAATGTTTCATAGAGAAACCTCCCGTTGCGAGTGAAGTGGCGAGTGTAAAAAAGCTTGGACAAGAACATGTGTTTTCTAGATAATAGTGGGAATGGAAAATTCTTTTCCCCGAATCCAAACAGGAGTGTGAAAGTTGATGATTCCTACCTACCAGGACGCCGACATTATTTTGAAGCTGTACCAGCAGTACGAATCGGAGCGAATGCAAGAAGCGAAAAAGTGGTTCTCCCATACGATCGCAAATAAAGAATGGAGCTACGATACGTTCATCGGGCGCTATCCCCGCGGGAGCGAGGAATTTGCCCGTTTTGTCACGCTGTATGGCTTTTTCGAGATGATCGGTGTTCTCCACAAAAATGGTCTCGTCCACCCCGATCTGCTGTTTGACATGTGGTATATCAACGGTTTTTATGTGCCGATGTACCCGATCATCGCAGGGTGGAGAGCGGAGGGCGATATTCACATAGCTGAAAATTTCGAGCGCCTGGCCGCAGCCGAGCTGGCATGGATCAGAGAGCACAAGGGAGAGGAATACGTCCCGCAGGTTCCATACAAAATTCATGCATAACGATGTTGAAACAATTAACCGGAATAGTCTGGACCAGTTGGCGGAACCTCCTCCAGGGTGTATTTGACCTCGGAAAAGTTGCGGATCGCCAGTTCTTCTCTGGTCCGCTTTCCGGTTTTTTTGTCGATCACGAGCCTCCAGATTTCATTGCGTCTGTAATTTTTTCCACCCCGGCGCATAAACTTGTGATTCCGCTCTTCGAGATGATAGGAGAGCGGCCACTCGCGATCTGTGTAAATCGCTCCCTTGAGATGCTTATCTGTCAGATTGACGCGCAATTGAAAGGTTTGCTTTGTCGGGTTGTAGAGGCGAAGATCGATATAGTTGTAAAAAACGCTGGCACCGCTGCCAAAAGGCAGGACGCGCTGATCGTCCGGAAAAGGATCAAACTGATGGTGGTGCCGTTCCGCAATCTCGAGCGGCGTGTGAAGCGCCATCCAGAAGAGCAGGTTGGCAAGCTGGCACAGGCCGCCGCCAACACCTGTTCGCACCTCTCCTTGTGACAAAAGCAGTCCTTCCACGTAGCCTTTTTCCTTTGTCGTCTTGCCTACCCGGTTCCAGAAGGAGAAGGTTTCCCCGGGCCTGATCAGCAGTCCGTCAATGGACGGAATCGCAATCCGCAAATTGATGATTTTGTTTTCCTGCAGCTGCGGATCGGAGCTCCCCAGCTTTCTCCGAAGCAAGGACTGATGCTTTTTGCACGTGAATGAAAAAGAGGGGGCTTGCTGCTGGCGGGCAAAGCGAACCCCGGAAACGCGGTCAGACAGCATTCGGCCGATTCTCTTTTGGCTGACCCGCAGGTGATAGAACAAGGGATGAAGGCGAGACAGTGTCAGGGAAGTCACATCCTTTACTCAAGAGATAGTCAAAGCGAGAAGGCAGGAGAGCAGGTAAATCCATTGCCAGCTTCAAACAGGCACCGCTTAGCGGGGCGCGGCGGGAGAGGCATGCGTTCAAACATCGGAAGCCGGTCAATTCAGAATCGTCTGATATGATCATACACGAGTGATTCACATTTTAAAAATGAACAGATAAAAACGGGCTGTACCTGGTCTTGCCCCTTGGTACAACCCGTTTTTCAGCCTTTCGCACTACCGCGGCATTCGGCTAAGTCTATTGTTTCATGCCTGTGGCACTTTTCAGCAGGTTTACTGTTTTATGCCTGTGGCACTTTTTGGCAAGACCTACTGTTTCATGCCTGTATAGATGTGGATCGCGTCTCTCAAAAATTCGGCCATGCCTGGCTGATTCTGATCGTAGTACGCTTTGAACCGCTCGTCATCTACATACATTTGAGCAAGCCCTGCATGTGCCTCTTTGCTGTACTCGCTCCAGGAGTGCATCAGCCACTGCTTATGCAAATCCGCCGCTTTTTGGGCGAGAGCGCTTCCCGGATCGCCGGTTTTGAACGCCTCAGCCAATGTGGTGGCAACTTCACTCTCCAGGCGCTTTACTTCCGCAAGCTGCTCCTGTGTCATGTTCTTCAGCTTTTGATTGGATTTGTCTACAACGTCGTCTCCGTACTTTTTGCGAATTTCTTCTCCGTACGTTTTCTCGTTATCGTCAATCAGCTTTTGTTTAAACCCTTCGAACTTCTCTTGATCGGTCATGGTCATTCTCCCTTCCATAGAAGCGATTGTCTTTTCAACATTTTTGATCAGCAGATCGAGCTGCTTTCTTCTGTCGAGGAGCTGCTCACGATGTTCTTTTAGCGCCTGGGCCCGGCTGAAGGACGGGGAGGTCACGATCTCCTTGATCACGTCCAGCGTAATCCCCAATTCTCTGTAAAACAGAATTTGCTGCAACCGATCGACCTCCGCCTGACCGTAAATCCGGTACCCTGACGAGTTGATTCTCGCCGGCTTAAGAATCCCGATCTCGTCATAATACCGCAGCGTTCTCGTACTGACTCCCGCCAATTGGCCCAGCTTCTGCACCGTATATTCCATGTGCTCACCTCCTGACACCATCACTGTACACCTTTACGTATGCGTCAAAGTCAACGGGATTTGTAAAAAAAATTTCCGGAAAAGCTTGTCTGCTTCTCAAAAACGTCAGGGCGACCTCCGCTTGCCTTGATATGGCTAGGGAGAGAAGCGAAAGGACCAGGCTCTGACGAACACGGAGTATCTTCTCGGATCGGCAAACCCCAACGGCCTGTATGCATTTTCATGAAAGGAAAAAGCATATCTATGCAATTGGCGGATCATGTACCTGTTATGAACGGAGTAGGCTAAGGCGGGGTACACTTCTTTGCCTCTTCTTTATATTCATTACTTCCAACAGGTTGGCATGCGTCTGCTTTATCTATAGTCCTCTCATTTGTTGAAGACCTCGCCTGACCGTGGCAGCAGCTTTGACCGTTTGGCTTCGCGGATGATAGACTCCGCTTCACCGAAGGAATCAAAGCTGTGCAGGTCCAGGCAGCCCGTGCTCGATCGCTTGAAGGCTTCGGGGAAACCTCTGCCTAGGATCGAGGCTGCTGCTCTAGTTGTAACATGAAAAAAAGAAGGAGGAAACAAAAAAGGCGTTGTATTTTTATAAGTTAGTATGTATAATTACTCATAAATAATTTTTCTACACGGGGAGAGAAAGAACGATGGCAAAAGATAAAATTGTTTTGGCCTATTCAGGCGGTTTAGATACATCTGTAGCGATCAAATGGCTGCAAGACACATACAATTACGACGTCATTGCGGTAGCGCTGGACGTAGGAGAAGGAAAGGACCTTGATTTTGTCCAGAAAAAAGCGCTGCAGGTCGGTGCACTGAAGTCGATCGTCGTCGACGCGAAAGAAGCTTTTGCCCAGGAATACGTGCTTCCGGCGCTGCAGGCAAACGCCATGTACGAAGGCAAATATCCGCTCGTGTCCGCTTTGTCCCGCTACCTGATCTCTCGCGTTCTGGTAGAGATTGCTGAAAAAGAAGGCGCTGTCGCTGTCGCGCACGGCTGCACAGGCAAAGGAAACGACCAGGTTCGCTTTGACGTTTCCTTTACGGCTCTGAATCCGAATCTCAAAATCGTAGCGCCTGTCCGCGAGTGGGGCTGGACGCGTGACGAAGAGATTGAATATGCGAAAAAGAACAACATCCCGATCCCGATCGATCTGGACAATCCATACAGCATCGACCAAAACCTGTGGGGCAGAAGCTGCGAGTGCGGCGTTCTGGAAGATCCTTGGGCCGCACCGCCGGAGGGCGCGTACGATCTGACCAAATCCATCGCCGATGCGCCTGATCAGCCGGAGGAAATCGAGATCACCTTTGTCAAAGGGGTACCGACTGCGCTGAACGGCGAAGAGCTGCCACTCTCCGAGCTGATTCTGAAGCTGAACAAAATCGCCGGAAACCACGGCGTCGGCCGCATCGACCATGTGGAAAACCGTCTGGTCGGCATCAAGTCCCGGGAAGTGTATGAGACTCCTGCCGCGACGACATTGATCCTGGCGCACCGTGAGCTGGAGTTCCTGACCCAGCCGAGGGAGGTGGCCCAGTTCAAGCCAATCGTCGAGCAAAAAGTGGCGCAGGTCATCTACGAAGGACTTTGGTATTCGCCGATCCGCAATGCCCTGCAAGCCTTCATCGAAGAAACGCAAAAATACGTTACCGGCGTGGTGCGCGTGAAGCTGCACAAGGGGCATGCCATCGTCGTTGGCCGCAAATCGGATTCGACCCTCTACAGTCACGAGCTGGCTACGTATGCGGCGGGTGACCAATTCGACCACAAAGCGGCGATCGGCTTTATCAAGCTGTGGGGCCTGCCGACCAAAGTGTACGCGCAAGTAAATGAGGGCGTGCTGCATGAAAATATGAAAACGCCGATCAAGATTTTGGACGAAAAGGATGCGATTGTGCAATGAAACTGTGGGGAGGACGCTTCACGAAGCCGACGAATCAGCTTGTAGAAGAATATACAGCTTCCATCTCTTTCGACCAGCAGATGTGGCGGCAAGATATCGTCGGCAGCCTGGCTCACGTGGCGATGCTGGGCAAGTGCGGCATCCTGCCGATGGATGAGGTCAGGCAGATTATTGCCGGCCTGAAGAAGGTAAAGGAAAAAATCGAACGGGGCCAGGTGCAATTTCTCGTGGCCCACGAAGATGTGCATATGAACATAGAAAAGATGCTGATCGAAGAGATCGGTCCGGTCGGCGGCAAGCTGCACACGGGACGGAGCCGCAATGATCAGGTAGCTCTCGATATGCACTTGTATTTGCGGGAAAAGCTGATGGAGATCATCCAGCTTTCCATGTATCTGCAAGAGGCGCTGTTGGAGCAGGCGAGCAGCCACCTGGATACGGTGATGCCGGGCTACACACATCTGCAGCGGGCCCAGCCGGTCCTCTTCGGCTACCATATGATGGCGTATGTGTCCATGCTGCAGCGCGACATCGAGCGGATGCGCGACTGCTGGAAACGGGTAAACGTGCTGCCGCTCGGGGCGGGTGCGCTGGCTGGCACCACATTCCCGATCGACCGCGCTTTCGTCGCCGAGCTGCTGCAGTTTGACGGCATTTACCTGAACAGCATGGACGCCGTGAGCGATCGCGACTTCATCGTGGAGTTCCTGGCAAGCGCCTCCCTTTTGATGGCGCATCTCTCCCGCTTGTGTGAGGAGCTGGTGATCTGGAGCAGCCAGGAATTTTCCTTTGTGGAGCTGGACGATGCATTCTGCACCGGCTCCAGCATCATGCCGCAGAAGAAGAACCCGGATGTGGCGGAGCTGGTCCGCGGAAAGACGGGGCGGGTGTACGGCAACCTGTTTGGTCTTTTGACCGTGCTGAAAGGACTGCCGCTCGCGTACAACAAAGACATGCAGGAAGACAAGGAAGGCATGTTCGATACGGTTGCGACTTTGCATGGTGCGCTGGCTCTGCTCACGCCGATGATCCAGACGATGCAGGTCAAGACGGACCGGATGCGCCAGGCCGTGACGCAGGACTTTTCCAACGCCACGGACCTCGCCGACTATTTGGTTCGCAAGGAAATGCCGTTCCGCCAGGCGCATGAAGTGGTGGGACGCGCCGTGCTCTACTGCATCGAGCAGCAGAAATACTTGTTGGACCTGTCGCTCGACGAGTTTCGGATGTTCTCCGCTGACATTGACAGCGACGTGTATGAAGCACTGGCAGTGGAGACTGTCGTCAATGCCCGCAATGTTCTCGGGGGAACAGCGCGTGGCCAGGTGGAAGCGCAAATCTCCGCATACCGCGAGCTGCTCAAGGAGACACACGCTTGGGTCGACAAGAACAGCCAAAAGGTTATGATCGAATCATTGATTGATGTAGGGTCGCCGGCGTAAGTCCGGATGAACAACCTCCAAGTCCGCTATTACAGTGGCACTTGGAGGTTTTTTGACGTTTCCGTCAAGGCTTCCAACAGTTTTTCCGGATTGTCCGAGCTGACTACGGCCTGCTCTTGCAGCTTCCTATAAAATAGCAGGGAAGGATGCGTTATACAAATTGAAAAAAACACAAATTTTTTTTGAACCAAATTTGGTTGAGCGGTGAATATAGAGCAAAAGAACCTGCGAGGAGGACAAGTTGTGAAGGAAGCGGAGTTATCCGTCAAGTACCGAAAAGGCGATAGTGCCGGCTTCGAAGAGCTGGTACGGCCTCACTTGGCGATGGCATATCGTACAGCCTTGCTGATCATCCACGATCGGCAGCTGGCTCAGGATGCTGTACAGGAGGCCTTGTTTGAGCTGTATCAGTCTCTGGATCGCTTTGATCCCGACAGAGGCGTGTCGTTTCGGACCTGGTTTGCCAAAATCGTCACGCATCGGGCACTCAACGCCGTTCGCAGACACAAACCTGTCAGCGAATATCAGGAACGGGCCGATGAGTCGACCAATCCTCTGAATAGCGTGATCGAAAGAGAGGAGCAGCAGCAGATTTGGAAGGCCATTTGCGAGATGAAGGTAAAACACCGCACCGTCGTGATTTTGTACTACTACGGAGATTTCAGCGTTGCGGAGATTGCCGAGATGCTTGGCGTATTTGAGGGAACCGTGAAATCCCGGCTGCACCACGCCCGGAAGCTGATTGCCGCCAAACTGCAAGGGCGAGATGACGCACCCCATTTGTCAAAGATAGGAGTGAGTGCAAATGAGTAAGCACGATCAGGAGATTGCTGCCGTATTGCATCGCGTGGCTGAGCAGGAGAAGATTCCGGATTTTGTGATGCCGACAGCAGCGATCCGCCCCAGACCGCGCCAAAGCAAGCGGCATTGGTATCGCTGGGCCTCCATGTCAATCGCCACAGCGGGGGCGGTCTTGTTTGCAGCGGGAGTCGGCACGTATGTGTCACCGGATTTTTCCGCCCAGGTAAAGTCATTGATCGGACAGGGAGTTTCGAACAAGACGCATCCGGAGGGAGCTGCACAAGCGGCGCAAGAGAAGGTTCGAGCATTGTTTGGACAGGGAAGCCTGGACAAGGGTATCGAGAGGGCAACGATTGAGGGGCATGCCCGATCGGTCAATGCCTCTGTTACCGACCAAGGCATTACGATTGAAGTCCAGGCGATTATGGCTGATCCTACCCGGGTGTTCGTATCCTACCAAATCAAAAAGACGGACGGGACTCTGATCGATCCACAGGAGATTCGGAAGAACCTTGAGAAAGTCATCGCACTGACGGACGAGAAAAATCAGCGGCTGACCAGCGGAGTCGGTGGAGGAGGGGACAGGGAGAGACATCTCGGTTACCTCAGTTTTACCTTGGAGGATTTGGATAAGCGGCCGGTTCCTGATCAGATGAAGCTGCTCATCGATGTGCGGAAAATCGGAACAATAAAAGGCCACTGGAAGCTGGAGGTGCCGTTTTCCATGAAGGAAGCGATCGCCGCCACCCGCATTATTCCCGTCGATGGCCGGTACACAACGCCGCAAGGGCTGCAAATTGCGCTTCACACGGTAACGGACGCTCCCTCGTCTACAGTGCTGGGAATGGAAACCAAATGGGATGAAGGAGCGAAAAGGAGGCTTTCACAATATGCCCGGGAGATGACGGGAAAAACGCAAGACCCTGATTACGCTCCTTATGTCCCGTATCAGCAGTATCGCCTGGAGTATCGGATACTGGACAAAAACGGCAATGACGTAACTGCCTATAGAAATGAAGGCAAGGGTCTAGAGCAGGGAATGCTGACGGAGGGCCGGGGTTCCGGCGACCGATACGGGCACTTTACGTGGAATACTGCCTATGTGCCATTTGGAGATAGCGGTCCGTTTACGTTTGTGTTGGACGCCGTACATGTGACAGAGCCGGCAGACCTGACGTTTTCATTCCAGCCGGAGAAGCTGGCGGCAGAGCCGAAGAGCGTCGAGTACAAGGGAAGTCTGTTTACGGTGAAAAGCTTGAAAGCGGAAGACCCTCGGGTCCGCGAAAACAGTACGGTTCTTACGGTGGAAGCAGCTCTCCGGGACATTTCCTCCATTGAGTATGTCTGGTGGGTAATTACGGATGAGAGCGGGAAGTCCTATCCGATTAACGGCGCTTCCTACGACAGCATCGGGAAAGATGCCCAAGGCAGAGAAATTATGAGGTTCGGTCTGGATGTGGGAGAGATGGAGCAAATCCCGAAACAGCTGACGATTTCCTTATCGGCCGTGACCAAAAGGTATGCGGATGTCGACTGGAGCGTCGAATTGCCGGTCAAGCAAACGAGCAAGACACCGGAGAAATGAGCCTTTTCTGACATGGGGGCATACGTCTTCCCGCAGCCCAAAAAAGCAAAAAAGGGATAGAAGCCCGTGTAATGGCTCCTATCCCCTTTTTTTGTTCCTGAATGCTTAGAGGCACATCCGCAAAATCTCGGCCACATCTTCGCTAGCCAGCTTTTTAAAGCGTCCAATCGGCCCGAACGGCGTTGCCTTCTCGGCCATCAGTTGAAGCTTTTCATCACCGATCTGATAGTCAGCCAGCCTGGTAGGTGCACCGATGCGGGCGAAGAATGCCTCTGTCGCCTCAATCCCGGCGAGGGCAATTTCGTCATCCGTTTTGCCTGCCGGATCGACACCCCATACCTCTGTCGCGTAGCGCTTGAAGCGCTCCACATTTTCGCGGTAGACATAACGCATCCATTTCGGGAAAATAATCGCCAGACCGCCGCCATGCGGAATGTCGTAGACGGCGCTGACCGCGTGTTCGATGGAGTGGGTAGCCCAGTCGGTTTCCACTCCGACCGGCAGCGTACCGTTTAATGCCATCGTTCCGCAGTAGAGGATGTTGGCGCGGGCGTCGTAATCTTCCGGATTGGCCAGCACGCGCTCGGCATTTTCGATGACCGTCTTCAGGATGGCTTCCGCAAAGCGCGTTTGCAGCGGGATTTCCGGGGTGTGGCTGAAATACTGTTCAAATACGTGGGACATGATGTCGCACATGCCGTAGATCGTCTGGTCTCGTGGTACGGAGAAGGTATTCTCCGGATCGAGGATCGAGAAGGTCGGGAACGTGGTAGTGCCGCCAAACTTCTCTTGCGTCGCCCAGTTCGTCACCACGCTGCCGCGGTTCATTTCGGAGCCCGTTGCGGCGAGTGTCAGAACGGTGCCGAGCGGGAGCGCTTTTTGCGGTGTCGCCTTGCGGGTGTAGAAATCCCAGACGTCCCCTTGGTACGGTACGCCGACAGCGATTGCTTTGGATGCGTCGATCACGCTTCCGCCGCCGACAGCCAAAATCCAATTGACACCCTGCTCTCGGCAAATGCCGATGCCTTTTTTCACAGTCGACAGGCGAGGGTTCGGCTCTACTCCGGCAAGCTCATGCACCTGGCAGCCTGCCTCCTGAAGCAGGGAGATAATCTTGTCGTACAGACCGGTGCGCTTGATGCTGCCGCCTCCGTAAACGAGCAGGACGGAAGCTCCGAGCTTGGCGGCCTTATCCTTCAAATGAGACAATTGTCCCTTTCCGAAAATCAATTCGGTCGGGTTATGGTAAATAAAATTATTCAACGCAAAAAGCCTCCTTTACGAGTCGTACTCTTTTATTGTAGCCAAGGGAAATCAAACAAACCAGGTGACGATGGGCAGCAAAGTGCAGGGAAAAACCGCAAATCCAGCCGAAGGAAACCGATCAAAAACAAAAAGAGATATCGATTCGACAAGAAATGAGAGATTTAGTGGATACCATCCTCGAAACACGGTGGTATAATAGAACGGATGGCTATATGCGCTGTCGTATTTTACCATCTCGCGGCAGCATAAGACGGATGGATGCAAGCTTTGTCGGATAAGGACGGTTATTCATTTATTTGCGTGTGTACATAAAAACGAGGATCTAGAGAGCATAGACATATGGATCTGACAATGTAGGATGTGATTTGCTTGATCGAGATGTTTGACGTCTGGAAAACCTATCCCAATGGCACGAATGCCTTGAAAGGGATCAATATTCGCATCGAAAAGGGCGAATTCGTGTATGTAGTAGGACCGAGCGGTGCGGGAAAATCGACCTTCATCAAGCTGATGTACCGCGAGGAAAAGCCGACGAAGGGGCAGATTTTTCTCGGGGGATTCAATGTTAGCCGGATCAAGGAGCGCCAAATTCCGATGGTGCGGCGCAGTATCGGCGTCGTATTCCAGGATTTCAAGCTGCTCCCGACCTTGAGCGTTTTCGAAAACGTGGCCTTCGCCATGGAAGTCATCGAAGCTTCGCCGAAACAGATCAAGCCGCGCGTCATGGATGTACTGGGGCTTGTCAAGCTGAAGCACAAGGCAAAAATGCTGCCGAGCGAGCTGTCCGGCGGCGAACAGCAGCGTGTCGCGTTGGCGCGGGCGCTGGTAAACAACCCGGGGATCATCATCGCGGACGAACCGACGGGCAACCTGGACCCGGAAACCTCGTGGGAGATCATGAAGCTGTTTGAAGAGATCAACCAGCGGGGAACGACGGTCGTCATGGCTACGCATAACCGGGAGATTGTAAACACCATGAGAAAGCGGGTAGTTGCCATCGAGGCGGGACAAATTGCCCGCGACGAGCAGAGAGGGGAATACGGTTATGAAGATTAGAACGCTGGGACGCCACGCCCGTGAAGGGGTTAAAAACCTCGTCAGAAACGGCTGGATGACCTTCGCTTCCATCAGCGCCGTGACCATTACCCTGCTGATTTTGGGCGTGTTTCTGATTTTGGCGATGAACGTCAACTTCTTCGCCCAAAACGTCGAAAAGCAAGTCGAGATTCGCGTATTTATCGACACCCTTGCGACAAAAGACAACATCGCGTCGCTGGAACAAAATATTAAGTCGATTCCCAAAGTGGCGTCCGTTCAGTTTATTCCGAAAGACGAGGGACTGAAGCAACTGAGGGAGAGCATGGGCGAAAAGGCGTACCTGTTCGAGGGAATGGACAAGGAGAATCCTTTGCCTGACGCCTTTGTCGTCAAGACCAAGCTGCCGCAGGAAACGGCCGCTGTCGCGAGCGAGCTCAAGAAGCTGGAGTTCGTCAGCAGCATCAACTACGGCGAAGGAACGGTGGAAAAGCTGTTTGCCGCCACCGGGGCCGTCCGCAACGTGGGGATCGGCTTCATCATCGGCCTGGGCTTCACCGCGATGTTCCTGATCGCCAATACGATCAAGCTGACGATTGTAGCTCGTCGCAGGGAGATCGAGATCATGAAGCTGGTCGGTGCGACCAACTGGTTTATCCGTTGGCCGTTCTTTGTCGAAGGACTTCTGATGGGCATCATGGGCGCCCTGATTCCGATCGTCATTCTGATTATCAGCTATCACTATCTGGTAGACGCGATCAATGGAAGCCTGATCGCATCGCAAATGTTCCAACTGCTGCCGCTGTTCCCGCTCGTCTATCAAGTGGCATTGGCGCTGCTGGCCATCGGGGCCTTCATCGGCATTTGGGGCAGTCTGGTGTCCGTACGCCGCTTTTTGCGGGTGTAATCACTTACTAGGGAGGAGAACTATGAGGAAGAAGATACTGCTATCCATACTGGTGACAGGCCTTCTGGCTGTCTCCGCCGCACCTTCAACCGTCAGTTGGGCAGCAAGCAAGTCATCCCTAGACAAAATCAATCAGGAATTGAAAGCTATTCAACAAAAAACGAGAGCACAGAAAAAGAAGGTAGAGGCGACCAAGCAACAAATCGCTTCGGTCCAGAAGCAGACAAAAGACCTGGAAACCGAGCTGATGGCGATTGACCTTCGCCGCAACGAAACCCAGAAAAAGCTGGACAAGCTCGAAAACGAGATGGAAGTGACCAAGGTAAAGGCAGCAGAAGCACAGGACCAGCTCGACGAGGCCATCGACCGGGTCGCCAAGCGGGATGCCCTGCTGAAGACGCGTGTCAAGGTTATGTATGAGCGCGGCAACGTCTCTTATCTGGACGTATTGCTGGGCGCGTCCGATTTTGGCGATTTTCTGACCCGCATGCAGGGATTGAAGCTGATTTTGGAGCAGGATACCAAAATTCTCGAAGACAACAAGCGGGACAAAGACACGATTGAAAAGAAGAAAAAAGAGATCGACCACCAGCTCACCGTGTACGCAGGAATGTACGAAGAGGCGGAAGATTTGAAAGCCGAATTGGACAAGCAGTACAAGCGGAGCGTTGTCGTGAAGGCCGAACTGCAAAAGCAAGAAGAGCAGCTGAATGAGAGCCTGGAAGAATACGGCCAGCAATTATTGGCCCTTGTAAAACAGGAAGAGGCAAAGTACGCTGAAAGAGTACGTGCGCTCAGCTCCAGCAGCAACGGCTACAAGGGCGGGCAGCTTGGACTGCCGATCGACGATGGGCTGTTCCGCTGGTCTTCCGGCTTCGGAGTGCGCAGAGACCCGTTTACCGGCCGCTCTGCTGGGCATAATGGAGTAGATATGGCAGCCCCGAAAGGAACTCCGATCAAGGCAGCTGCTCCGGGCATTGTCGTCTTCGCCGGCTACTACGGAGGCTTCGGCAACGCGGTGATGATCAAGCACAGTCCCGAGATTACCACGCTTTACGGGCACATCCGTGAGGGCGGCATCAAGGTGTCGGTGGGACAAAAAGTAGATAAAGGCCAGAAAATTGCCGAGGTCGGATCGACCGGCCGTTCTACAGGCAACCATTTGCATTTCACCGTGTACAAAAACGAAGTGGCTGTCGATCCGATGCCGTACCTTCGCTAGCGCGTTCCGGAGACGTTCAGGCAAATATTGCCTGACAGATTTGCATACACTAGCTGCATACCTTTTCCACCGGGGAGCACAAAGGATGGTGTCGTGACGATGAAATGGAATGGACGTTCCGTGTTTGCCCTCGTGATCGTCACCATGGTCGCGAGCAGCTTTTTGACCATGGGTTTGATGAAGACGTCCGCCGGTTCGAGTAACGCTACGGCTGTTACCGCAGCGGCAGGCTCTCTGTTCACCGGGAGCCAGGAATACCCGAAAGAATTCAAAAAGCTGCTTGATGCGTTTTCGGCCATCAAGCAGGAGTACATTCAGGATGTGACGACGGATCAATTGGTTGAAGGGGCTATCGGCGGCATGGTCGGTTCCCTGAAAGATCCGTACAGCGATTACATGGACCCGACATCGGCGGAAGAATTCAACTCTACGCTGCATTCGACGTTCCAGGGAATCGGTACGGAGGTGACGATGCAGAACGGACGTGTGACCGTGGTATCGCCCTTTAAGGGCTCCCCGGCCGAACGTGCGGGCTTGCGTCCCAACGACCAGATTCTCAGCGTAAACGGCGAGTCGCTCGAAGGGCTTGATCTCCATCAGGCCGTTACCAAAATCCGCGGTCCGAAAGGTACGAAAGCGGTCCTGAAGATCGCCCGTCCGGGAGTAGCAGAGCCGCTCACGGTCGTCTGCGTCCGCGACGATATTCCGATTGAGACAGTGACGAGTCAAATCATGGAGAAGAACGGAGTCAAGGTGGGAGTCATCAGCCTGACGCAATTCTCCTCCGACACATCCAAGCATTTTACGGATCAGTTGACTGATCTGGAGAAAAAGGGAATCGGCGGTTTGATCATTGACGTCCGCGGAAATCCTGGCGGCTATTTGCTGGCTGTGAAGGAAATCGGCGAAACGTTGATACCAAACAAGGGCAAGATCGTCGAAATTGAATACGGTTCTGCCAACAAACAGCGCGAAGAGTATTTTTCCAAGACAGACGCTGCCAAGCCGTACCCGATCGCGGTCCTGATCAACGGCGGCAGCGCGAGCGCGTCGGAGATTCTTGCCGGAGCGATGAGCGAAAGCGGAGGCTACAAGCTCGTCGGGGAGAAATCCTTTGGCAAAGGAACCGTCCAAAGTACGATGGAAATGGCCGACAAGAGCCAGTTGAAGCTGACCATCGCCAAGTGGCTGACGCCAAAAGGCAATTGGATTCACGAAAAAGGCATCGAACCTGACGTGAAAGTAGAGCAGCCTGCGTACTTCAACGCGACTCAATTGCCGACAGACAAAGTGCTTTCTAGGGACATGGCGGGCAGCGATGTCAAGAACCTGCAGTTGATCCTGACCGGGCTGAAGCTCTCTCCGGGCCGTGACGACGGTTACTTTGACGAGAAGACGGAGCAGGCCGTGAAGAAATTCCAGACTGCCCACAAGCTGCCGGCGACCGGAAAGGTTGATCAGGCGACGCGGACAGCGATGGAAGACAGTCTGCGTGAAGAAATACGCAAACCGGAAAATGACCTTCAACTGCAAAAGGCGCTCGAAGTAGTTGCTCAGCAGAACAAGGCAAAATAATCCAGGCGGAAAAGGCAGGGAATCTCCTGCCTTCCGTAGAAATGGTTACCACGGCTATGAATGGCCGTGGTTTCTTTTTTGACTGAAGCTGACAAGAAGAGTGCTGCGATGACGTTGCCAATAGCTTGGCACCGTCACGTTTTCGAAAGCTGTTTATGCGAGGTGAGGCATATGGCGTTGCAAGGTGATGTTCTATCGGTGCTGGCCGGGTTTGGCGGTTTTCTTTTTAACCCTGTTTTTTACGTGTTTCTGCTGTTTATTTATTTGCACTACCGACGCCAGATGCTGCTGGAAAGACAACTGTTTGCCGTTCGCATTCAATTCCCCCTCCAGCAGACGATTCGCTCTCTCGGCATGGGCATCGTGGGAGGATTGCTGATTTCTCTTTTGGCGGCCGTACTTGGGGTTGCCGTACAAATACAGGATCTCTGGCTGCTGTGGGGCTTTGCGGCAGTGTTGGCCCTAATCCGGCTGCGCTTTCTCTGTTTTGCCTATGGCGCAGGGCTGTTGACGCTTTTTCACGCAGTTGCCAAGGTCTTTCCAGACGTCTCTTCCGTACCCGGGATCGGGCTGCTCTGGGGCATGCTCGTCCAGGCTAAGCCGGTGCCGCTTTTGGCGCTCGTAGCCATCATGCACTTGATTGAGGCCTTTCTGGTCCGTTGGAACAGGGGGCGGGATGCGTCGCCGCTATTCGTGGAGGGACAGCGTGGACGGATTGTCGGGGCTTATCTGCTGCACTCGTTTTGGGTGACGCCGCTTGCGCTGTTCGTGCCTGTAGAGGCGGGAAGCTTTAGCGGATCGCTGTATCCGGGCTGGCCGTTTTTTGCCCCCGGCGCTGCATCCTTTGCGTTGCTGCTGCTCCCTTCGGTCACCGGTTTTTCTGCTTTGACGCAGACGGAGACGCCAGCTCAGCGGGCGGGGCAAATATCCAGGCAATTGGCGCTGTATGCGGTTGTGCTGCTCGGATTGACTGCGCTGGCAGCATTGTGGATGCCGCTGATCCTTCTGGCTGCAGTGTTTGCACTCATCGGCCACGAAGGTCTATTCTGGCTGAGCCAGTGGCAGGAGCGGCAAAAGGCTCCATATTTTATCCAATCCACGCGGGGAATCAAGGTAATGGCAGTTCTTCCGGGGACTCCCGCAGAGGAGATCGGGATCAGGCCGGGAGAAATTATCGTCAAGGTAAATGGCGTATCCGTGCGAAACAAAGAGGATTTGTACCCTGCCTTGCAAGTCAATCCCGCCTTCTGCAAGATGGAAGTGCTCACCCTGGATGGCGAGGTCAAATTCGTCCAGTGCGCCGTATACGCCGGCAACCACCATCAGTTGGGGATTATCGTGGTGCCGGATGCAAATACGAGAGTGTTTGTCGATATGCAGCAAGCAAGCGTTGTTCAACTAGTGAAGCAGAAGCTGGAAAAGATCAATCTCGGAGCGTAAAGGCAGCTTCCAAGGGAAGGCTTATTATCCAACAAAAAAAGCGCGGGCAAAGGCTCTGCGCTTTTTCTATTGGGGCGTGCCCAGCAAGCCGTTAATTGCTAGTTGGTGAAAGTCCAACCGAGGCAGGAGCCAAGTCACCTCGTAGCTGACAGGCAACTGGTGGAGAAATCCTAAGGTTGAAGCCCTGTGACAAAGTAACTCGAAAGAGTGCGAGCAAATCAGCAGGCCGTAACATAAAGTGAATCCTGCAGCCTCGTTAAGAAAGACCACCGAGAGGTGGACAAAGGGAAGCCGAGCTTGTTTCATATGGGCGAAGGCCAAGGACGGTGTGGAGAACTTGGAATACAGCACCTATGAATCCCTCGGGGTATGGGGAGCGGTATGTTGAGAAAGTAGTTAACGGAACTGGGGAGACCCTACTCTGCACGCCCCGTCAGGAGCGTAAAACGGAAACCTATAACCGTAAGGGAAGTGGTGGATGGCAGAGAGGGAGTCGGAGGGGTTCATAGTACCGATGAACATAAGGACAACACAACCTTATGGAGGGAAGGAGCCCTGCTTTGTTCACGGGTCGAAGGAGGTAAGAGTGAGTGAATGCAAGTAAACTTGCTAACTACACCGATGTAAAAGCTCGACAACTTTGGACAACCCTATATCTTTGTGCCAAGGCAAACTCAAAACGGCGATTTCATGCCTTGTATGACAAAATCTACCGCCCGGATATTCTAGCGACAGCTTGGAGGAGAGTAAAAGCAAATAAAGGGAGCGGAGGAATCGACGGACAATCCATCGCACAGATTGTGGAGGAGTATGGGGAGAGCCGTTTTCTTAACGAGATCTATCTAGATTTAAAAGAAAAGCGGTATCGTCCACATCCGGTTCGTCGAACTTACATCCCTAAACCGGATGGCAAGAAACGTCCACTCGGCATCCCGACGATCAAGGATCGGGTGGTCCAAATGGCTACTAAGCTAGTCATTGAACCGATCTTTGAAGCTGATTTTCGGGACTGTTCTTATGGCTTTCGGCCAGGAAGAAATGCTCACCAGGCAATTGCACAGATACGCAAAGCAAGCAAGAGGTGTTATTGGGTCGTAGATGTTGACATTAAAGGGTATTTCGACAACATCAACCATGAGAAGTTGATGAAACTGGTCGAAATGAGAATCAGCGACAGACGTGTTCTGAAACTTATCCGACAATGGCTGCAGGCTGGGGTCATGGAAAATGATCAATTCCATGAAACAGAACTGGGAACTCCGCAAGGAGGGGTAATCTCGCCTCTTCTTTCAAACATCTATCTAAACTACATGGACACCATTTGGGAAAATCAATTCTCCCATCTTGGCACACTTATCCGCTATGCGGATGACTTCGTTATCATGTGCAGAACCAAACAAGAAGCATTGGAAAGCATTCAAGTGCTGATGGCTATTCTAAACAAGCTGGAGCTTAGTCTCAGTAAAGAGAAATCTAGACTCGTTAATATTTGGGACAATTCCACTGGGTTTGACTTTCTTGGGCTGCACCATCGCAAATTCCCCGTGTTCAACAAAGGGGGGAGCAAGGTATTTGCTATGTCTCATGTACCAGCTAAGAAAGCAATGAAGGAAATGAGACGTAAAATTAAGGAATACACTGCACCAAGGAACAAACTGTTTCTGTCTCTAGAAGAGCTAGTGAAAGGGCTAAATCGCAAGCTAAGGGGGTTCAAGAACTACTACTTCATCTCGCCCATCGCCAAACGATGGGCAAGACGGATAGACTGGTATGTGATTGAACGCCTTACAATCTTCTGCAACAAGAAAAGAAGCAAGCGGAATAAACATGCCGGAAAGCTGAAGGTCATACAAAACACGCAGGGTAGTTTATTGAAATTAGCCGGATAAAGTAAGCCGAATGCCAAAGAAAGAAGAACATCGGAAAGCCGTATGAGGGAAAACCTCACGTACGGTTTGATGAGGGGGAGCTGAAATGAGCAAGGCGACCATACGGTCGCCCGAAAGTTTCAGTTCTCTACTCTACAGAAAGCAAAAGTGAGCAGACTTCCCGGTTTTTTTATACACTCGCTTTGTAACAAGACAGCCCCTTCACGCGTCTTTTTAGATAGTGGATAAAGGGGGATACAATCTGCATGAACCGATATAGAAAACATGCGCTGCGCTTATGCGCCGGAACTGTCATAACAGCCAGTCTGCTTTCATTCCCGTTCGCCTCTCCAGGCCAAGCGTCAGCAGCAAAAGCGGCGGCAGCGGTCACTCCTGTACCGGTAGCGATATCCAAGGGGATTCAAAATGTAACCCGGCTGATTCCTGAGCTGCGAAACGGCTCAGTCGTTTACGATGGTCCGGTTGACGGTCCCGGCGTCAGCGGCGATCGAGTCTCGTTTATCATGGCAGGAAATAAAGATGGGGAGCCGCAAGATCAGGCGATATTTGACAGTCAATCAGGAAATCTGCTGGTGCTGGAGCTGAAGCCGTCGGGTGCTTCAACCCACCAAACAGGGCTGCTGACCGAAGAGGTCGTCAGGTCGAGGGCTGCCGCCTTTCTGTATGGCCTTCATCCTTTTGGAAAATCATACGAAGCACGAGACGTCACCCGTCAGGACGGAACTCGCCAAGACGAAATGGATCAAGACGGTACGTTTACGGTTCGGTTTGTCCGCAAGCATAACCAAGTAGCGCTGAATGATGCGTACGACTGTTTGGTCACGGTCGATGCGACAGGGCGGATCATTGGCTTTCGCACGCTCAACGGTGCCCTTTATGAACCGATCGATCACAAGGAAATGCCGTCGCCGCAGCGCGTGCTGTCAATGACCACGGCTCACCAGCGCTTTGCAGAAAGCAAGCCGCTGGAGCTGATGTACTTGCTGCCGGACCAAGCTGCGCCAGTGTCAGAAGCAGAAGCTCGCCAACCTCAGGCTAGGCTGGTTTATGCCATCAAGGGAGGAATCGTGGAAGGCCCGCATACCGGCAGTGCCATCGATGCCTTTACGGGAAAACGAATGCAGGCCCCTCAGAAAAAGCCGCAAATGGTCTCCTTAGCAGGAAAAGGCAGCTACGCCGCTTTGAAGACTGAGGCGGAGGTAAAAGCATTCGCCAAGGAAATCGCCCGCGCAGACGTAGATAAATGGCCGTTGTCGGTTATTTCAAAGAACATGGAAAACGGAGAACAGCACCGTATCTATATCTGGGGGATGTTTGCCAAAGATGTCGCTGATCAGGAGAAGCCGTACCACCTGGGGAATTTTCCGGACGATGCAAAGGGAGAGAACAGATATCATCTGCTCGTAGAGGTTGAGGCCAAGACGGGCAAGCTGATCAGCATGAAACAAAACGATGGGACGTCTCCCCGGAAAAAAAACGACAAGAGCAGAGATCTCAAATCAGCTCTCTCCTTGATCGAAAAGCTGCTGCCAGCAGGAACTCGGCAGTTCCGGGTTGTTGATGCGGGGAACGAAGAACGGAGCATTTGGCTGGCAGATCCGGTGGTTGGGGGACTGCCTGTGGCAAAAAGCGGGCAAACCGCAGAAGAAGGAGCATACGTCGTTGAGGTCAATCCTTTGGACGGCTCCATCCGCGAGCTGAGAACAGAACCTTACGATCAGGTGAAATTTCCCGAGCGGACCCAAGCCATCTCCGAACAGGCAGCTTTAAATGCCCTGCTGCAAGCATATCCGCTGGAGCTTGTGTATGTGAAGCAGCAGTCAAAGCGGGAGGACAAACCGGAGTGGAAGCTGGTGTATGATCTGTCGTTCCGACAATCGCGTGCCCACTGCTTCTGTGGACCGGACCTCCGGGTGGATACGACCGTTTATGTTGACGCTTTGACCGGAAAAGTAATCGTGGATGAATAAAAGCAGGGTGCACAAAAGGAAAAGCCGTTCGGAAATGGAATCCGAACGGCTTTTGGCTTGTTGCTTGCAACGGTTCGCTGATGCGTTTGCTAGCATCCACACAATAATCTGTTTACGCATATGCCTGCGCTTCGTACCCGATGATTTGGTTCAGCTTTACCTTCTTGTCGTCGTCGAGAACGAATTCGATCAGGCCATTTTTCATGCTGACCGCTTTGATCACACCTGTGAGCTCGCTGGTCGATGCCGTTCCGTCTGGTTGGGTGGACGAGTCCGTATAGGTGATTGTATAGCCGATCATCTGGGCATATTGGAGGGTATTGTCCATTCGCACATTGTCCGGCTTGACCGACATGCCCTTGATGTTTTCCAGCTTGATCGAGGTTCCGTTGTCCAGCTGGAATTGCACGGCATTGTCTTTCATCGTGAATCCGACAATGACTCCGTTTTTGACTTCATCGACGGAAGTGACGTCGTCCGTGGTGTCAGGGTTTCCATCCTTGTCCACCTGCTTCGACTCCGTATAGGACACTTCTTTTCCGATCATCTCGGCGTACTTCAGGCTGTTGTCCAGACTGTTTCCGGACAAGCCTTTCGATTCCAGACCCTCGATCCATTCGCGGGGGACTGGCGTTTGTTCGCCCTGGATGCGGAAGTAGATTTTTCCTTGATCGAGGTATACGGCGTCGATGACTCCCGATTTTTTCTCATGGGTCACTTCGCCCGTCATTTCGTCCTTTTTCTGCATGTCGTAGCTGGCTGTTCTGCCGACCAGCGCTTCGTATTCCCGCAGGGTCAGCATGCTGTTGTTGGACTGCTCCATCAGGCTGGCCATCTTGGTCAGCTTCTCAACCATGGTCATCATGCTCGTTTGCTGCAGGAATTGCGAATTGTCCATCGGAGAGAGCGGGTCCTGCTGTTTCAACTGCTCCAGCATCAGCTTCATAAAGGCATTCTGGTCCAGCTCGGTGGAAAACTCCTTTTTGCCTTTATAGCTCAAATGGGGCTGTATGTGAGTGCTGTTATTGACGGTGTTTGTATCTGACATGGCTGTCCTCCCTGTCTCTGACGGGTACTTCAGTACGTTCACATTCTTCTTTACAATGTATCGGTAAAATCTGCTTGAGAGTAAAGACAAACATTTGTTCGAATTTGCGGCTTATTTTTTGAATGATTGTGTTATAATGGAAATGAGATGTGACAAGGAGATGAACGAGGGAATGGACCGTTTTGAATTGGTATCGGAGTTTCAGCCGTCCGGAGACCAGCCGACAGCCATTGCCGGACTGGTGGAGGGTGTGCTCGCCGGAAAGCGGCACCAGACATTGCTGGGCGCGACCGGTACGGGAAAGACCTTTACGATTGCTCAGGTAATTGCCCAGGTAAACAAGCCGACGCTGGTAATGGCCCACAACAAGACGTTGGCTGCCCAGCTTTGTGCCGAGTTCAAGGAGTTTTTCCCGAACAACGCGGTGGAATACTTCGTCAGCTACTACGATTACTATCAACCGGAAGCGTACATTCCCCAATCGGATACGTATATCGAAAAAGATTCCAGCATCAACGACGAGATCGACAAGTTGCGCCACTCCGCGACCAGCGCGTTGTTTGAGCGGCGTGACGTGATTATCGTGGCGTCGGTGTCGTGCATTTACGGCTTGGGTTCGCCCGAGGAATACAGAGAGCTGCTGCTGTCGCTTCGGGTCGGGATGGAAAAAAGCCGCGACGAAATCCTTCATCGCCTGGTGGACATCCAGTACGACCGCAACGATATCAACTTCGTTCGCGGGACGTTCCGCGTACGGGGAGACGTCGTGGAAATCTTCCCGGCTTCGCAAAGCGAGCAGGCGATCCGCGTCGAGTTTTTCGGCGATGAAATCGAACGGATCACAGAGATTGATGTCCTGACCGGGGAAATCCTCGGGCAGCGCGATCATGTAGCGATTTTCCCAGCTTCCCACTACGTAACGCGCGAAGAAAAAATGAAGCGCGCCGTCCAAAGCATCGAGATGGAGCTGGAGGCGAGGCTCGCGGAGTTTCGCGCGGCAGGCAAGCTGCTGGAAGCGCAGCGTCTGGAGCAGCGCACCCGCTACGACATCGAGATGATGATGGAGATGGGCTTCTGCTCCGGGATTGAAAACTACTCCCGCCATCTGACCGGCTTGCCGGAAGGACACGCGCCGTATACACTGATCGATTATTTTCCCGACGACTTTCTCGTCGTTATGGACGAGTCGCATATGACCCTGCCCCAGGTACGTGCCATGTACAACGGTGACCGGGCACGCAAGGATGTTCTCGTAGAGCACGGCTTCCGTCTGCCGTCAGCGAGAGACAACAGACCGCTGAAATTCGAGGAATTCGAAGCGAAGCTGAAGCAGGCGATCTACATTTCCGCGACCCCGGGTCCCTACGAGCTTGAGCACTGTCCGGAAGTCGTCCAACAGGTTATTCGCCCGACGGGTCTGGTGGACCCGACTGTGACCGTCCGCCCGATCAAGGGGCAAATCGACGATCTGATCGGCGAGATTCAGGCCACCATCGCCAAGGACGAACGGGTTTTGGTGACGACCTTGACGAAAAAGATGGCGGAAGATCTGACCGATTACCTGAAGGATATCGGCATCAAGGTTCGCTATTTGCACTCCGACATCAAGACGATCGAGCGGATGCAAATTTTGCGTTCCTTGCGTCTGGGGGAATTTGACGTGCTGATCGGGATCAACCTGCTGCGGGAGGGGCTCGACTTGCCGGAAGTTTCGCTCGTCGCCATCCTCGACGCGGACAAAGAGGGCTTCCTGCGCAACGAGCGCTCCCTGATCCAGACGATCGGACGCGCTGCCCGGAACGCCGAGGGACGCGTCATCATGTACGCCGACCGAATAACCGATTCGATGAAGGCGGCGATCAGCGAGACGGAACGGCGCCGCAAAATCCAGACAGAATACAACGAAAAGAACGGAATTACGCCGCAAACGGTCAAGAAGGCTGTCCGCGAAGTCATCGAAGCGACCAAGGTAGCGGAAGAGAAGGCAGATTACCTGCCGCATGCCGACTTTAAAAAGATGCCGAAGAAGGATCGCATCCAGGTGATTGAGCGAATGGAAGAAGAAATGAAGGAAGCGGCGCGCAACCTCATGTTTGAGCGAGCAGCCGAATTGCGTGATTTGATTCTTGAGCTGAAGTCAGAGCTCTAAGGAGAGGGAATTGCATGCCATTGGAACATATTGTGGTGAAAGGTGCCCGTGCCCACAACCTGAAAAACGTCGATGTCGTCATTCCTCGCGACAAGTTTGTCGTGCTGACGGGGTTGTCGGGATCAGGGAAGTCATCGCTTGCATTTGATACGATTTACGCCGAAGGACAGCGGCGGTATGTGGAGTCGCTGTCCGCCTATGCCCGTCAATTTCTCGGGCAGATGGACAAGCCGGACGTCGACTCCATCGAAGGCTTGTCCCCTGCCATTTCGATCGACCAGAAGACGACGAGCCGCAACCCGCGATCTACAGTAGGGACTGTTACCGAGATTTACGATTACCTGCGCCTTTTGTACGCGCGCATCGGGAGAGCGATCTGTCCCGAACACGGCATCGAGATTCAGTCCCAGACGGTTGAGCAGATGGTCGACCGCGTGATGGAGTACCCTGAGCGTACCCGGCTGCAAATCTTGGCCCCGATGGTTCAGGGACGCAAAGGAGAGCACGTCAAGCTCCTGGAGGACATCCGCAAGCAGGGCTTTGTCCGCGTGCGGGTAGATGGCGAGATTCGCGATTTGTCCGAGGAGATCAAGCTGGAGAAAAACAAAAAGCACAGCATTGAGGTCGTCGTGGACCGGATTGTCGTCAAGCCGGACGTTCAGGCGCGGCTGGCCGATTCGCTGGAGACCGCGCTTCGTCTGGCCGATGGAAAGGTGATCGTCGATGTCATGGAGCAGGAAGAGCTGTTGTTCAGTGAAAAGCACTCCTGCCCGATCTGCGGATTTTCCATCGGCGAGCTGGAGCCGCGCATGTTTTCGTTCAACAGCCCATTCGGCGCCTGCCCGGAGTGCGATGGTCTGGGCGTCAAACTGGAAGTGGACCCGGACATGGTTGTACCCGACGTCACCAAGTCGCTTGCCGACGGTGCCATCGGAGCCTGGGAGCCGAAGTCCTCGACGTACTATCAGCAGCTTCTGGAGTCCGCTTGCCGTCATTTTGACATTCGGATGGACATTCCGTACGAGGAGCTTCCAGAGGAGCACAAGCAAATCCTGATGTACGGCAGCCAGGGAGAAAAAATCCAGTTCCGCTACGAAAACGAGTTTGGCCAGGTCAGAGAGGCGACCGTTCCTTTCGAGGGAGTCGTGATCAATTTGCAGCGCCGCCATCTGGAGACCAGCTCCGACTATATTCGCGAACAAATCGAAGGCTTCATGAGCCAGAAGCATTGTCCTGTCTGCAAAGGACATCGCCTTCGTCAGGAAAGTCTGGCCGTTCGGGTGGGCGGTCGCAGCATTTCCGAACTGACCGATTTGTCCATCACCGACGCGTACGAGTTTATCGACACACTGGATCTGACTGAGAAGGAAATGAAGATCGCCAACCTGATCGTCAAGGAAATCAAGGCGCGCCTCAACTTCCTGATCGACGTCGGACTGGACTACCTGACGCTGAGCCGTGCGGCGGGAACCCTTTCCGGAGGGGAGGCGCAGCGCATCCGGCTTGCTACCCAGATCGGTTCCAGTCTGATGGGCGTTCTCTATATCCTGGACGAGCCGAGCATCGGTCTCCATCAGCGCGACAACGCCCGCCTGATCAAGACGCTGGAGCATATGACCAAGCTGGGCAATACGCTGATCGTCGTAGAGCACGACGAGGATACGATGATGGCTTGCGACTACATCATCGACATTGGACCAGGTGCCGGTATTCACGGCGGCAAAGTCATCGCTGCAGGTACACCGCAGGAAGTGATGGAGAACCCCGATTCTTTGACGGGCGCTTACTTGAGCGGACGCAAGTTCATTCCGGTTCCGATGGAGCGCCGCAAGCCAAACGGCAAATGGCTAACCATCGAGGGAGCAAAGGAAAACAACCTGAAAAACGTCACCGTGAAAATTCCGCTCGGCCTGTTTGTCGCTGTCACAGGCGTTTCCGGTTCTGGAAAGAGCACGTTGATCAACGAGATTTTGCACAAGGCGCTGGCACGCGAGCTCAACCGGGCCAAGGCAAAGCCGGGCGAGCACCGTCGGATCACGGGTCTGGAGCACCTCGACAAGGTGATCGATATCGACCAGTCGCCGATCGGACGCACGCCGCGATCCAACCCTGCCACGTATACCGGCGTGTTTGACGATATCCGCGACCTGTTTGCCTCGACCAACGAAGCGAAGGTCCGCGGCTACAAAAAGGGCCGCTTCAGCTTCAACGTAAAGGGCGGCCGCTGCGAAGCGTGCAGCGGTGACGGGATCATCAAGATTGAAATGCATTTCCTGCCCGACGTCTACGTACCCTGCGAGGTTTGCCACGGCAAGCGCTACAATCGGGAGACGCTGGAAGTGAAGTACAAAGGGAAAAGCATTGCCGACGTCCTGGAAATGACGATTGAGGATTCGCTGGAGTACTTCCGCAACCTGCCGAGGATCGAGCGGAAGCTGCAAACCTTGCTCGACGTGGGGCTGGGCTACATGAAGCTGGGACAGCCGGCCACTACGCTCTCGGGCGGGGAAGCGCAGCGCGTCAAGCTGGCGTCGGAGTTGTACCGCCGCAGCTCCGGCCGTACCCTTTATATCCTGGATGAACCGACGACCGGGCTACACACTGACGATATTGACCGCTTGCTGAAAGTGCTTCAGCGGTTGGTGGAAAACGGGGATACGGTGCTGGTAATCGAGCACAACCTGGACGTTATCAAGACAGTGGATCACATCATCGATTTGGGACCTGAAGGCGGTACCCGCGGCGGACAAATCGTAGGGACGGGAACGCCTGAGGAGTTGGCGGAGGTACAGGGCTCTTACACGGGCCAGTTCCTGAAGCCTATCCTGGAACGCGACCGCGCTCGTACAGTCGCAAGATGGGAGGAGCTCGTCTCCAAGTAAGCGCAACTGACATGAGCGGGAGTGCTTGTGAGTATAATGGACTATAGGTGCGTCATCCAAATTTGCACAAAGATATCAACAAAATGTGTTTATATTTCCAAGCAGGCACATACAGGCGAAAACGAAATAAGAACGCTCTTCAAGAGATGCACGATACAGCCCGGAGTAATCGCTCCGGGTTTTCTTTCCGATGAAGTAAAGAGGATTCCATTCAAATGATCGATTGTTTTGTCACTGGTCAAAACACTCAACCAGTTGATGGATGTAAAGGGAGAGTGCAAAGAGATGGAGCTCGTGAAAGAAGCGCTGGCTTCCTTGCCAGAGGGCCTGGTAAAAAAAGCGGAGCGATTTTTCGACGGCCAGGACCCGGCCCATGATTGGCAGCATAACTTGCGCGTCATCGGGCTTTGTGAGCGGATCGGACGCGAGGAAGGCGCAGATATGCAAATTCTTCGGCTGGCTGCCTTGCTCCACGACATTGGACGTGCGGAAGAGAGGCGGACGGGAGAGTGCCATGCGGAAATCAGCGCACGCCTCGTGCCGGAGCTGCTGACTGAGTACGGTTATTCCGAAGAACAAGCAGCGCTTGTCCAGCAGGTGATTCTTGCACACCGTTTTCGCAAGGAGCGGCCTCCGACTTCGCTAGAGGACAAGATCTTATTCGATGCCGACAAACTGGACTCAATCGGCGCGATCGGGATTGCCCGTGCCTTCGCCTACTCGGGAGTAATCGGACAGCCGATTGTCTCCGATGACCCTTCCGTGCACACTCCAGCCAGGGAGTACGAGTGGAAGCTCAGCCGCATACAAGAACGACTGATGACGAGCACGGCTCGTCGTATAGCAGAAGAGCGACACACCTTTATGGAGCTTTTTTTTGCACAATGGAAGAAAGAACTGCATGGGATGCTTTAGGGACAAATTTGCCAGCTTCTGAATCAAGAGGGAAGGAGGGGAGACGGATGATTCGGTGGATAGTCAAGCTTTTGTTAAACGGTGCAGCCCTGCTGCTGATTAGCCAGTGGTTTGAGGCGATTACCCTCTCCAGTTTTGGTGTAGCGGTGTGGGCAGCTTTCATTTTGGGATTGGTCAACACGTTTATCAGGCCGATCCTGGTTTTCTTTTCCTTGCCGCTCCACTTTTTGACGCTGGGGCTGTTTTGGTTTGTGATAAATACGCTCACCTTTGCGCTGACGGCCTATTTGATCGATGGCTTTGAGGTGGGGAACTGGCCGGGATCATTCTGGACGGTTCTGATGGCAGCGGTGCTGATGAGCTTGTTTGGATGGATCATTGAAGGTGTCCTCAGCAAAAAGAAGTAGGCAGCGTTGAAAGAGAGGACACGACGGGTTGTCGCCAGTTGACTGGAAAAACCGGAAGACTGGCTGAACGATATCAGGAAAAAGAAAGCGGCTGTCTTCATTTGAAAGTCTTTCCGAAGTGACAGCCGCTTTTTCATGTAAAAAAGGGGCCCCGCTTGCTTCGGGAACACCCTCTTGCATTTTTAAGATCGTAATAAAATCGTAAGAGACTACTGCTGTTTTTCCCGCTGAGAAGGAGGAATCGGTTCGTAGAGGAACCCCCCCTTTAATACACCGGCAACATGCAAGGCAGACAAGGATGCAAAGAAATCTGACGTCAGTTTACGCAATTTCTTCATAACGTACCACCCTTTCTTAACATTTGTTCCAGGCCGGCCACCATACGATACGAAACCGGATGGAGGTGCAGCGACTGCAGAAAAACAGCAAGCGAATATATCAATGCTATTTTCTGGTAATATACTACCAGAAAAAGTATGAAAGTGCAACCTATCGTAATCAGAAATAGGATCACTTTTTTGCTGATTTGTCTGACTCTTTCATTGGTAGGCAAATAAGTGTGGGCGGCAGGAGCATATTTCACATTGATCAGAAAGGCTGCCCCCATAGAAATGACAATCCAGAAATAGGCCAAAGATGTGGTAAGTACGGGGAGATGAGCCATCACATATCCTGCTCCTGACAAAGTTGCTGTCCCGACGATGAGACAAGACCCGGGTGTGCTCATGTGAACACCCCCGGTAAAGAGACGATGCAGAAAGTAGATAGTGGTTAGGAGAAAAACTTCCCCGACGATGCCAAGAAGGATTGAGACAAGGAACAGAAACATCACGTTTAATAGATTTAGAAGAAAGATTTCAATTCCGTGTGACAGCTCCTCCTCTGTATGAATCGTATCTTCAGACATGATTTTTCTTGCGATCCGCTTCGATGTCTTTTCCATCCATCCCATGGAAACACTCCTTTTTACAAGCCAAAGGAAATTCGAAAGCTGGTGACGCCTTGTTCCGATTGAACCTGAATCTTGCCGCCATATCGTTCGGTCACGGATTTGACGACAGCGAGCCCGACCCCTCCTTCTCCATTGGTTTTCGTTGTATATCCCAGTTGGAAAATAGCCTGCAGCTTCTCTTTTGGAATCGTAGGTCCGCTATTTTCGATATAAAGGTATTGCTCACCCTCGGAATAACCCCATTCCAGCTTTATGTAACGGTTCTCCTCGAGCTCGTAGGAGGAGGCTCGGATAGCATTGTCGAAAAGGTTGCCGATAATCTTGATCAGGTCATACGTTCGAATGAAAGAAAACTGATGAGTCCCGAAGATTTTGATGTCGCACGATATTCGTTCGGCGATGCAAATAGCCATTTTGGATTGAAACAGAGCAGAAATGGCCGGGTTTTGAATGCCTTCCAAAACTTGGACACTGTTTTCTACTGCTTGCTCGATGGACACCGTTTCCTGCAGAAGCTGCTGCACGTATTCTTTGCCCATATCATGCATGCCTTCCTTCAGGAAGCCATTGATAGCCGTGTAGTGGTTGAGAGAATCGTGCTTGATGGACCGGATCGCGGTCAAAAGGTCGTTGATGCTTTGCAGATAAGGAGTCTCCGTTTCGGTCTCGACGCGGTTAATCGTCAGGTTGACGTAAATTCGGAACAGGTAGACGATCACAATAAACAAGAACAGAATGACAAGTTGAAAGAATAGCTGATATTGTGTCGTGTAGAATTGAAGCAATGGAGAATTGTTTCCCCTGATAAAAAATGAAGTATTCATAAACAAGATCAACAAAAATTCAATGCTACCAATCAAAATCAGCATGAACAGGTAACGGTTATGACGGTTTTGCGGAACCATCCTGCGCAAATCGATCTTGAGCATTCGCAGAAAAAAGGCCAAAAGAGCCAAGACAAATAAATAAAGAAATCCTGCAAAATGCTGTAGAAATGATGTGGTAAGAATGTCAAATCCGTAAATCTGCTGGCTGTTTAACAGCATCAAAATTACGAATTCTGCGAGGATCATGCTACCAATTGAGGCAATCGTCATGGAAACCGCCATAAATATCTTTGCTCTAAAGAGAAAAAGAATAAACAGATAGGTAAAAAGAAGCATCGTGACAATTTTTGGTTGATAGGGGACGTTGAGAAAGCTGAGCGACTCCCCTGCAATAGCGAACAGCATACAAAAAACGACAGTTTTCTTCAGATGAGCAACCGGAGATTGATTGAATATGGCAAAACCGATTGTCAGAAGCAAGAAGGCTTCAGGTACATCTATTAGGAAGAAACGGAGCAGGAAATCCAATTGCCTTGCCTCCTCTCAATCTGTAACACACATACGAAAAACGGGGGCAATTATGTAACTATAGTATAGCAGAGAGTATGTAACAAAGATGAAACACTAATTCTATCTTATGAAATAAGTCGATTAATGTAAATGATGTTAGAAGAGTTTGAATAGTCCGATGTTGAGAGCTGCCGGCTCTTTCGATACAATGAGGATACAAAATCGGGACGAGCGCAATAGACTTGGAGGGGAAGACGAGTGAGAAAAACAAAAGTAAGTCACCTGATGGATCATTTCAACATGAAGCTGCTAAGCGGTGAAGAAGGACTGGGAAGAGAGATAACGGTAACAGACCTAAGCCGTCCTGGTCTTCAGCTAGCTGGCTATTACTCGTATTACGCCGCAGAACGCATTCAACTGTTCGGGTTGACCGAAATTAACTTTTTCGAGACGCTCACCAGGGAAGAACGGCTGGAACGCATGCGATTTCTCATGCAAGAGGAAACCCCTTGTTTCTGTGTGACCCGCAACCTGCAGGTGCCGGAAGAAATACTGGAGATATCCAATGAACGCGGTCTTCCTGTCCTCCAATCCTCGCTCGCGACCACTACGTTGGTAGGCAAAGTCACCAATTACCTGGAGAACCGGCTGGCTCCGACGACCACCATTCACGGTGTATTGACGGACATCTACGGGGTAGGCGTACTGATTATGGGTTCGAGCGGGATTGGAAAAAGCGAGGCCGCCCTGGAGCTGGTAAAGCGGGGGCATCGTCTCGTGGCTGATGACGCGGTGGAAATTCGCCAGACTCAGGGTGAACAGTTGGTCGGAAGCGCTCCTGAGCTGATTCAGCATTTGCTTGAAATCCGCGGCGTGGGCATTATCAATGTGATGACGATGTTTGGAGCGGGTGCTGTACGGAATGTAAAAAATATCGCCATGGTGGTCCAACTGGAGCTGTGGGAGCCGCATAAGCAATACGAACGACTCGGACTGGACGAAGAGACGATCAAGATTATGGACACGGAAATCCCGATCATCACGGTGCCTGTCCGCCCTGGCCGCAACTTGGCGGTCATCATCGAAGTGGCCGCGATGAACTTCAGGCTGAAGCGGATGGGGTACAACGCCGCGGTCCATTTTTCCAAAAAGCAGTCCGATATGATTTTGGAGGACACCGATTCCGACTTGTAAGAGAGCTTGTGCGAGAGACTTTTTTCAAACATCTTGTGGAAGGCACACGCGAAAGGGACGAGTAGATGAGCAGAAAGACCAAACGATTTCCCGTCCACGGGGCGAATCCGTTGTGGCAGTTGTACCAAACCGTTAGCTTTTGGAAAGTGGTCAAGAGTTTTGTCGTCATCCAGATTGCCCGATACACGCCGTTTCTCTCCTGGAAAAACTGGCTCTACCGGACTTTTCTGCGTATGGAAATCGGAGAAAAGACAGCGGTAGCCTTGATGGTCATGATGGATATTATGTTTCCGGAGCTGATCAAGATCGGCCGCAATTGTGTGATCGGCTACAATACGACCATTCTTGCTCACGAGTACCTGGTAGATGAGTACCGCTTGGGAGAGGTCCGAATCGAAGACCGAGTGCTGATCGGAGCGAACAGCACCATTTTGCCGGGAGTGACCGTCGGCGAAGGGGCGATCGTGGCTGCCGGTACGGTCGTTCACAAGGATGTTCCTCCCGGAGCGTTTGTGGGCGGCAATCCGATGCAGATCATTCGGGAAGGGATTGAGCAGCAAACCGTGGAGCAGACAACAACATAGCAGAGCTGTAAGCATTCGAACCGCCGGGTAATCGGCGGTTTTGTTTTGTTTGTAATCGTCACTTGTTATTAAAGCGGGGCTTTCGTTTGAACTTCGTTGCGGGTTTTATGTTGGCGGTTGGACAGGCTGTAGTGGAAGAGATGAAAAAGGAGAAAACCGCTCAAGGTTCGGTGGGACACTGCGAGGGGGCTGGACTGGCCGGCTCCATTCCAAAAGCAAAACCGCGTCCAAAAGCAGCCTGCTCGAGGGGGCGTCTCAGAGTTGGACGCTAAAAGCGTGTTTTGCTTTTTCCATTCTGCCTGGGAGGTGTCCCAAAGACCTTCGCGGTTTTCTCCATTTTCATCTCTACACTGTTGGTTTTCTTTACGAAAACCAGTTCGGGCTAATGGCCGAACTGGTTTGAAAGAGGTTGGTTTGAAAGAGGTTGGTTTGAAAGAGGTTGGTTTGAAAGAGCTTCGTTCGAAAAAAGGTTCGTTTGAAAAGAGTTTTCGTCTCAAAGAGCCCCCTTCAG
Source organism: Brevibacillus borstelensis (assembly GCF_036700025.1). Classification (NCBI taxonomy): domain Bacteria; kingdom Bacillati; phylum Bacillota; class Bacilli; order Caryophanales; family Paenibacillaceae; genus Brevibacillus; species Brevibacillus borstelensis. The sequence goes on from NZ_CP144922.1 coordinate 874,551, forward strand.
CTTACCTGGATCAGGTTTGTTGTGAGCCTTTAGACAATCTGCAGGCACCAACTGACAAAGCTTGCCATGAACCTTAGCCAACCTGAACGACCCTGCATGCTTTTCAAAGCTCGGGGAAGCAGTTCTGCTCGCTGGAGAAGCCTGTTTCCAGTCGGAGCGACTAGCGAAGTCCAGCCCAGTGGAGCAATGGTCACGAGGAAACAGAATCGCAACCTATGAATTCACTCTGCAGCTACGCGTCGTTTTGCGATTCCCTCGGGACCATTGCGGAGCGGACAGTCATAGCTTCCTTGCGGGACGTAGACCGGAGCGCAGAATGGAAACAGGCTTCTCTTCGCCACAGCCGCTTTAGAGGAAGCCGTACATACAAAGCAATAAGGGAAGGACTGTTGATTCAGATTAAGACTGCCAACAACAAACGGAATATTCAGACTATAAATGCCGCAGTTGACCGACAGATGGCAACATGTTAATCTTCTACTAACACTTTAGTTTGCTACCATATTAGCAGAGTAAAGCGAATGGATTCGGAGGGACATGCGATGACAAAGCCGTTGGGATTTGAAAAGCCTTTGGGCATGCGGGACATATTGCCGGAATCACTGGCCAAACAACGGCATTTGGAGCGCGAGCTGCGGGATTGCATCGAGCGCTGGGGGTACAGAGAGATCATGACCCCGTCACTGGAGTACTACGATACGGTAGGTGCCGCAAGTGTTACGCTCACTGACAGAATGTTTCGGCTGTTGGATAAACAGGGGCATACGGTTGTGCTCCGCCCCGATATGACATCGCCTATAGCGCGGGTCGTTTCGTCCTTATATAAAGACGTTCCACTGCCGATTCGGCTGTTTTACCAGACCAATGTTTTTCGGGCCCAGGAAAAAGAGGCGGGGCGCAATGCTGAATTTTTCCAGACGGGAATCGAACTGATCGGCGATGCTTCCGTAGATGCTGACGCCGAGGCGATTGCGTTGGCAGTCTTTTGCTTGCAGGCGTCAGGGGTTGAAACGTTTCGGATCGCGATCGGCCATGTTGACTTTGTGGAAGGTCTTCTGGAGGAGACGGTCGCTGACGAGGAAGACCGGTCCCAATTCCGCCGCTTTCTGTACGAGCGGGATTTCGTCGGCTTTCGTCAGTTGACGGAGCGTCTTAACCTTTCAGCAGAGGAAAAGAAACGGCTGGAGGCGCTTTTACGTCTGCGCGGGGGCAAAGGGAAGATCGAAGAGGCCCGCCAGCTGACGGTAAACGGAAGGGCTCGCCGGGCCGTTGAGACGGTTGCTTCGCTTTGGGCTGCACTGGAGGCATACGGAGTAACAGAGGCGCTGCTGCTTGATTTCAACCTGATCAGCAACATGAATTACTACACGGGTGTCGTGTTTGAAGGATATGCGGCCGACCTGGGCTCGCCGCTGCTGGGAGGCGGCAGATACGACCGGCTGCTTGAACAATTTGGGCGTCCTGCGCCAGCGACCGGATTCGCAATCAAAATGGATCGGCTGTTGCAGGTGACGCCTGCGTTGGCCTCGCCGGAAAAACAGCATGTGCTATTGTTCTATACGGATGAATACCGGGCCAAGGCTTTCGCAGAAGCTCAGCGAATGCGCCGGGAGGGGCAGATCGTAGAGACGAGACGGGTAAAGGACCGGACAGAAGCATTGGTGTGGAGCGAGCATGCGGAATACAGCGTGATCAGCCTGACGGAACAGGAGGAATGAGAGATGAGTCTGTCTGACAACGAGCGCAAACTGACGATTGCCATGCCGAAGGGCAGGATTTTTGAAGAAGCGGTTGCCTTTTTGCAGCAGGCGGGCATGGAGGTGACAGCCGAGCTGCAGGATTCGCGAAAATTGATTATCCCTGTGAAGAACACGAGTCTGGAGTTTATTCTCGCAAAGCCGACAGACGTGCCTACCTATGTGGAGTACGGGGTGGCAGACGTCGGCGTCGTGGGCAAGGACGTCCTGCTGGAAGAGGAGCGTGACGTCTACGAGCTGTTGAATTTGCAGATCGGCTACTGCCGGATGGTGGTCGCGGGGCTTGAGGACTGGACACCCACTGAGGCGCCGCGGGTAGCGACCAAGTACCCGCGGATCGCATCCCGGTATTTCCGTGAGCAGGGGCAGCAGGTAGAAGTAATCAAGCTGAACGGTTCCGTCGAGCTCGCCCCGTTGATCGGCCTGGCCGACCGGATCGTCGATATTGTCTCTACCGGCCGGACCTTGAAGGAAAACGGGCTGGTCGAGCTGGAGCATATATGCGAGATTACGACGCGGTTGATCGCCAATCGGGCGAGCTACCGGATGAAAAGTGAAGCCGTTGACGACATTGCCCAAAAATTTCTGGAAGTGATCCCCCGGTAATGATGCGGGAAAGGGAGAGGGGAGCAAAATGATTCGAATCGTGCGAGCAGACAAATACGATGCCAGGCGTTCCGTCGAAGCAGGGACCGAGGAACAGCGGCAAGCCGTCCAATCCATTCTGGCGGAGGTACGGAAAAAGGGCGACGAAGCTGTCCGCGCTTATACAGAGCGTTTTGACAAAGTACGATTGGAGCAGTTTCGCGTCAGCGAGTCGGAGTTGCGGGAAGCGGAGGAGCTGGTCTGTGCCGAAGTGAAAGCGGCACTGGAAGAAGCGGCGGAAAACATTCGCGACTACCACCAGCGGCAGGTCCGCCAATCCTGGTTTGCCATGAGGGACAGCGGAACGCTTCTGGGTCAGATCGTGCGGCCGTTGCAGCGAGTCGGGCTTTACGTTCCGGGCGGTACGGCTGCCTACCCTTCCAGCGTACTGATGAATGCAGTCCCGGCCAAAATCGCCGGTGTGCCCGAAGTCGTTATCACCACCCCTCCGGGTGCGGATGGAAAAGTAAATCCGGCGATTCTCGTAGCGGCGCGCATTGCCGGTGTCAACGAAATCTACAAGGTGGGCGGTGCCCAGGCCATTGCCGCCCTCACCTACGGGACGGAGCAAATCAAGCCGGCAGATAAAATTGTCGGTCCGGGCAACATTTATGTTGCACTCGCGAAGCGGGAAGTCTTTGGTCTCGTCAGCATTGACATGGTTGCCGGCCCGAGCGAGATTGTGGTACTCGCTGACGATACGGCCAATCCTCGCTATGTTGCGGCTGACCTGCTGTCACAGGCGGAGCACGATCCGATGTCGGCGGCCGTGCTGGTTACCCCGTCGCCGTCGCTGGCAGAGGCCACGGCCCGCGAATTGGAGCGGCAGCTGGAAGATCTGCCCCGCCGTTCCATCGCGGAAGCGGCGTTGCGGGACTTTGGCGCGATTTTGCTCGTGCAGGACTTGGATGAAGGCTTTGCCGTCGTCAACCGATTGGCCCCCGAGCATTTGGAGCTGATGGTGGAAAACCCGTTTGACCAGTTGGGCAGGGTGGAGAACGCCGGAGCGATTTTTCTCGGGCCTTACTCATCGGAGCCGGTCGGCGATTATTTTGCAGGCACGAATCACGTCATCCCGACCAATGGTACGGCCCGCTTTTCCTCGCCGCTGTCCGTGGATGACTTTATCAAAAAATCGAGCGTCGTTTCCTACAGCAGACAGGATTTGCAGGCAAACGGCCGCAAAATCGTCGCGCTGGCTTGGCAGGAGGGCTTGCATGCCCACGGACGTGCGATCCAGGAGCGGCTTTATGATTTCGCCAAAGAAGACGGGGAGCGTGAACAGTCATGATCGAGATAATCAAGCGAAACGCGCAGATCGCGCGGACAACCAACGAAACCGATATTGCGCTGGCATTTGCGGTCGACGGGAGCGGAGAGAGCAAACAGGATTCCGGCGTGCCGTTCCTCGACCATATGCTGGACTTGTTTGCCCGGCACGGCCATTTTGACCTCACCGTCAAGGCGAAGGGAGACATCGAGATCGACTACCACCATACCGTAGAAGATATCGGCATTTGTCTCGGGCAAGCACTGCGGGAAGCGCTTGGCGACAAAAAGGGGATCAAGCGCTACGGCAACGCCTTTGTCCCGATGGACGACGCTTTGGCGCAGGTGGTCATCGATATCAGCAACCGTCCCCATCTGGAATACCGGGCTGCATATCCGTCTCCTGTCGTGGGGCAATTCCCGACGGAGCTAGTGCATGAATTTCTTTGGAAGTTTGCCCTGGAAGCCCGGATCAATCTGCACGTCATCCTGCATTATGGCCACAATACCCACCACATGATCGAAGCGATTTTCAAAGCGCTGGCGCGAGCATTGGATGAAGCGACGAGTATCGACCCGCGGGTCAAAGGAGTCCCGTCTACAAAAGGAGTTTTGTAAGATGATCGGAATCATCGACTACGGCATGGGCAATTTGTACAGCTTGGGAAAAGCGCTGGAAAGGCTCGGCTGCTCCTATGAATTTGTCTCCAGACCGGAGCGGCTAGAAGGCCTTTCGGGAGCCATCCTTCCAGGAGTCGGGGCCTTCGGGGATGCCATGAAAAACATTCGTGAGCTGGAGCTGGAAGAGGGCATTCGCTCGTACGCGGCTTCCGGACGTCCCATCCTGGGAATTTGCCTTGGCATGCAGCTTTTGTTCGAACAAAGCACAGAACACGGAGTCGCAGCAGGACTGGGACTGATTGGCGGAAAGGCCGTACGCTTTGAAGGAGACTACAAGGTGCCGCATATGGGCTGGAACCAGCTTCATATGCGAGCGGAGCATCCACTGCTCAGCGGAGTGAAAAGCGGCGATTACGTCTACTTCGTCCACTCCTACCATGTCCGGGTAAGCGATGAGAAGGTCCTGCTGGCAACGACGGAGTACCATCAGCAGGTGACAGCCATCGTCGGGCAAGATCAGGTGTACGGCATGCAATTCCACCCGGAAAAGAGCGGCGAGACGGGGATGAGGCTGCTGGCCAATTTTGCTGAACTGTGTAAGGGGGAAAAGGCATGAGTACGAGCTTTACGATCTATCCGGCTATCGATATTCGCGGCGGCAAATGCGTCCGTCTGTTTCAGGGAGACTACGCGCAGGAGACCGTTTATGCCGACTCGCCTCTGGAAATGGCCAGGGAGTGGGTGGCCCAAGGCGCTTCCTGGATTCACCTGGTTGACCTCGATGGAGCCAAGGAAGGGCTGCCGGTCAATGGAGAGCTGATCAAAACAATCGCCCGGTCTGTGAGTGTTCCTGTGCAGGTAGGCGGAGGGATTCGCACGGAAGAACATATCAATGACTATCTGGAGGCAGGAGTTTCCCGCGTCATCCTCGGGACAGCGGCGATCGAAGACGAGCCATTTACCGAGAGGATTCTCCGACGCTACAGAGAAAAGATTGCCATCGGGCTTGACTGCAGGGGCGGCATGGTGGCGACGCGAGGCTGGCTGACGACGACCGACGTGAGTGCTACTGAACTGGCAAACCGGCTCGCCCAATACGGAGCGGAGACCTTTATTTACACGGATATCGCCCGCGATGGCACCCTCACAGGCCCGAATGTGGAGGAGATTTTCGCACTGACCCGTGCCACTGGAAAAACAGTGATCGCCTCCGGCGGGGTGAGCGTGCTCGATGATTTGACTGCCCTGCATCGTTATGCCGGGGAAGGTGTCGGCGGGGCTATCGTCGGCAAGGCCCTGTATACGAAAGCCTTTACGCTGACCGAGGCTGTATCTCGGCTGAGGGAGTGTGAATAGCATGCTGGCCAAGCGAATCATTCCCTGCCTCGACGTCAAGGACGGACGGGTCGTCAAAGGTATACAGTTTCTCGGGCTGCGCGACGCCGGAGATCCGGTGGAGCTGGCCAAAAAGTACAGCGAGGAAGGAGCCGACGAGCTCGTTTTCCTGGACATTTCGGCCTCCCATGAAGGGCGCAAAACGATGGTGGACGTAATCGAACAGACGGCAGCCAACATTACGATCCCTTTCACGGTCGGCGGCGGGATCAACAGTGTGGACGACATGAGGCGCATTCTGCGGGCAGGAGCCGATAAAATTTCGTTGAATACGGCAGCGGTGCTGCGTCCGGAGCTGATCCGCGAGGGGGCACAGGTCTTTGGCACCCAGTGTGTGGTCGTCGCTATCGACGCACGGCAGGTCGGAGAGAACAAGTGGGAAGTGTACACCCACGGCGGACGAAATGCTGCAGGCAAGGATTTGATCGAGTGGGCGCAGGAAGCCGAGGCTCTGGGAGCGGGCGAAATTCTCTTGACCAGCATGGATGCCGACGGAGAAAAGAAAGGCTTTGACATCGAGCTGAACCGGCTTGTATCGGAAGCGGTAGGGATTCCCGTTATAGCTTCTGGAGGCGCCGGTAGTCGGGAGCATTTTTTGGAGGTGCTGACTGCAGGTAAGGCTGATGCTGCTCTGGCCGCCTCCATTTTCCACTATGAGGAGACCTCGATCCAGGCGGTAAAAGAGTATCTGCTCGCGAAAGGAGTCGACATACGACCATGACATTGACTGTAAACATCGAGGCGCTCCGTTTTGACGAAAACGGCCTGATCCCCGCCATTGTACAGGATGCCGTGAGCAAGGAAGTGCTGACGCTCGCCTACATGAACAAAGAGTCTTTGGCCAAGTCGCTGGAAACAAAGGAGACGTGGTTTTGGAGCCGTTCCCGGCAGGAGCTGTGGCACAAAGGAGCGACCTCCGGCCACACGCAGCGAATTGTTTCGATCAAATACGATTGCGATAAAGACGCCCTAGTCGTGCTGGTTGTTCCACAAGGACCGGCTTGCCACACCGGGTCGTACAGTTGTTTTGCCGGACAGTTGACAACCGTCGGAATCACGGCAAGCGATGAGGCGAGTGCCGCAACTGAAGCGAACGCAAGCACTGCAACTGAAACGGACGCAAGAGCAGCGGCTGGTTCTGGCATTGCTGCGGCAACTGAATCTAGCATTTTAGCGAAAGAAAAAATACCATCGGCTGTCTCTTCCGACCGTTTCTCCATTTTGAACGAGCTGGAGCAGTTGATCGCCTCACGCGAAGCGGAGCGCCCGGAAGGCGCCTACACCACCTATCTGTTTGAAAAAGGCGTAGACAAGATTTTGAAAAAGGTCGGCGAGGAAGCGGCCGAAGTGATCATCGCGGCGAAGAATCGCAGTCATGACGAGCTCCGTTACGAAGCGGCTGATCTCCTGTATCACCTGCTTGTGCTGCTGCGGGAACAAAAGCTTCCGCTCGACGACGTGCTGGCAGAACTGCAAAAGCGGCGGTAACGGCAATCGGGATGGTATAATGCCGATAGATTTTCGCCATTCTCATCCTGGCTAGATCGCACATTGCATGCTGTTAATTTGACGCCAGCCCTCCTATCATTGTGGTATTATTATCCAAATGGAATGCGAGGAGGAAGCTGTTTGGAAATCATTCGCAAAAACCCTGAAAATGTAGCACCTCCAATAGGCTCCTATTCACATCTGACCATTGTGCCAAGAGAGGCAGACATACTTGTGCTATCAGGGCAAGTAGGAACAGATCGGGATGGAAACCTGCCCGAAGGAGTCGAAGAACAACTTAGAAACGCTCTAAACAATGTAACCAGCATTTTGAGCAGTGAAGGCGTTACGTCAGAAGGTATACTAAAAATAAACATCTGGTTAACAGAGATGATCAATCGGGATCAGTTTACTGCCATTTGGAAAGAATTCCACGGTGGCAACCCCCCCTCTACAACGATGGCTTATGTTTCTGCTTTGGCGCAGCCCAAACTGAAGGTTGAAGTAGAGGCCTGGGCAGCCAGATGTTAAAGTGGCGGCTTATAGCCGCTTTTTTGTTTGGGGATGGATTAGCCGCTACTGTTTATTGAAAAGGGGTGAGAGGAAATGAAAGCGTTGCTAATTTTCGTCACTACCTATCTCATCATCAGCTTGCCTGATTTTTTCGGGTTTTCCTTTGCCGTTCAATGGGTACCCGGAGTTTCCGATTTATACAAAGCGTGGACCTATTTTTCAATGGGCTTGTCTGAAAAAGCTGTTCTCAAATTGATCGTTTCTGCGGCCTCAAGCGTGTTTTTCGCAGTCATCTTGAAAAGGAGATCCTGTTTGAGCAAGTGACGGTGTTTTTCCAAGCCACGCGTAATATAATCGGGATGACTATTATTTGGCATGATTGATCCGCTATAATGTAGAGGGAAAATTGCCAATCGCGGAAAAATGTAATTGTAATTAGGGTATGTTGTGTGAAGAGTATTAGGCGGCAATGAAGAGAAAGCCCCCGGACAGACAATCAGAAATAAAAGACCAGCAGACTGACAGACCGAAGACGACAGCGCCTTGCCGTCAGTTGCAAGATAATTGAGGCTCCTGTCCAGGCAGGGGCTTTTTCCATGCTGATCCAGCCGGAAAAGCATGCGGCAAACAAACGAGAGGGAGGGGACAGTGTGAGGAATCACTGCTTGTGGGCAGCCGTTTTGTTTATGTGCTTATCGTTGTTTCCTGAACCGGCGGGTGCCAGTGACAAGGTGCTTCGCGTCGCCTTCGACAAGGAGCTCCCTCCTTTTGCGTATATGGACGAAAACGGCAAGGCCAGCGGATTCAACATTGATCTGATAAAGGCCATTGCCGAAGAGAACGGCTATGAGCTGGAGTATGTGCCGCTGGAATGGGAGGACGCCCTTTCCTATCTGAAGGACGGAAAGGTGGATGTGCTTCTCGGCATCAAGTATACGAACCGCTACGATCTTGTCTTCGACTTTAGCGAATCGTTTTTTACCATGTCCGAGGTGCTTTTGGTTCCCAAGCAGGACAGTGAGATTTTTACCCTGAATCAATTGCGGGAAAAAGTCGTTGCTGTACAGCGTGGCAATGTCGGCATGGACTTGCTGGAAAGTGTCCGAAGAGTCAAAATGCTCGTATCCTTCAACCAGCGGGATGCCCTGGACAATTTGATAAGGGGAAGAGCCGATGCGTTTATCGGAAATCGCTGGACAGCGGAGTACCTTCTGGAGAAGGCGAACAAACAAGACGAGTTCGTGATGCGCTCCGGTCTGATCAATCCGACCGATTACGCCTTTGCCGTTCGGGAAGGCAATTATGAACTGCTCGACAAGATTAACGAAGGGTTGAACAAGCTCTATCGGGACGGAACCTATACCCGGCTGTACAGCCATTACTTTGAACCGTACGCAACGCATGCGACGGACCGGTATCGCAAAGTAGTGATCGGCCTTTTGGTCGTCATGGCACTCGTGTCGATTACCTTGGTGACGATCTTTTTCTGGAACAAACGGCTAAAAGCAGAGGTGAGACGCCAGACGGCTGCACTGGCCGACGTGATGGCGTTCCAAAGGCAGGTTCTGGACAATACGGAGAGCGCGATCCTCTCCCTGGACGTTTTCGGACATATTACGCTGGTCAACCAGGTGACGCGGCGGCTGCTTTTGACAGACGATGATGCGATCGGACGGCATATCAGTGCCCTGCTTCCGCAACTGCCTGTGGAACAAGCTCTCGCGGCGGACAAGCCTTCCTTTTATGAAGGAGAGTTTCAGTTGGAACAATCTTCTGTCCGCGTCTTTCACTACTATATGGCTCCCTTTGGCAACGCTGTCTCCGAGCATGTCGGGTGGATCGTCAGCCTGCAGGATAGGACCGAGCAAAAGCGGCTGCAGGCGAGGCTGATTTCGCAGGAAAAAATGCATGCACTCGGCCAATTGGCAGCAGGGATGGCTCACGAACTGAGAAACCCGCTCACAGCGATCAAAACCTTTATCGATATGCTGCCAAAGAAGCTGGATGACGAGCGTTTTCGCTCCGAGCTGCTGCATTATGTACCGGAAGAAATGGAGCGAATGAATCGAATCCTGGAGGACCTGCTGGACTACTCCCGTTCCAAGCCGTTGGAAATAGAGGAGACGGACCTCAAAATGCTGGTGGATTCTGTCCTGGGGCTGTTTGCAAAACGGGCGGTAAACGAGCAAGTCGAAATGCATATTGAAGTGCCTCAGGGAATCAAGGTATGCCTCGACCGCAGAAGGCTGAAACAAGTGCTGATCAACTTGATGATAAATGCGCTGGAAGCCATGTCGACAAGTTCCGTAAAACGGCTTCATATCAAGGCTCGGGAAAGTGCGGACGGCGTGGAGCTGACGGTCAGCGATACGGGAGAAGGGATGAGCGCGGAACAGCTGCCCCATTTGTTTGAACCCTTTTTTACGACCAAGACGCAAGGGATCGGTCTGGGACTGTATGTCAGCGACAAAATCATGCGGGAACACGGAGGCCGGATTGATGTCAGCAGTACAAAAGGAGAGGGCACGACGTTCACCCTGTTTTTTCAGTAGGGAATAGAAGGAGGACAGCCATGACACGCTTGCTGATTGTGGACGACGAACCGGCAATCTGCGCCTCTCTGTCGTTTGCGTTAGAGGATGATTTCGATGTATTTACAGCCAAGGACGAGCAGACGGCACTCGCTGTCCTTGAGCAAGAGGAGATCGACTGTGTGCTGCTCGATCTCAATCTCGGCTCTACCAGCGGACTGGAGCTGCTTCCGAAGCTAAAAAAACTGCGTCCGGACCTGACGGTTATCATGATGACTGCCTTTGGAACGATTGAATCGTCTGTAGCGGCGATGAAAGCGGGGGCGTACCACTACCTGACCAAGCCGCTTCATCTGGACGAGGTGAAGCTCTTGATAAACAAAGCGCTGGAATTTCAAAAGCTGCACAAGAGGGTAAAGGTATTGAGCGCCGCTGTCAAGCAGCAGCAGTCCTACGCCGGGATGATCGGGAAGAGCCAGCAAATGCAGCGAATTTATCAGTTGATTGAAAAGGTCAAGGACATTCCCTCAAATATCCTGATCACAGGAGAAAGCGGGACGGGCAAAGAGCTGGTCGCCAGGGCCATTCACTATCAGGGGGTTCGGAGCCAAGCTGCGTTCTCCGTAATAAACTGCGCCGCGATACCCGAGACTTTGCTGGAGAGCGAGTTATTCGGGTATGCAAAAGGGGCGTTTACCGGGGCTGTGCAGCAAAAAACCGGGCTGTTTGAGCGTTCGCACGGAGGCACGGTCTTTCTCGATGAGATCGGGGAGATGCCGCTTGCTCTGCAAGCCAAGCTGCTGCGGGTCATTCAGGAGCGCACCGTGACTCCCTTGGGCAGTTATTCTACAAAAGAGATAGATATCCGTCTCATCGCGGCGACCAATCGGAATTTGGAAGAGGAAGTGGCCAAGGGTACCTTTCGCGAGGATTTGTACTACCGTCTGAATGTGATTCCAATCCGTACCCCTGCGTTGCGTGAACGGCCGGAGGATGTGCCTCTCCTGGTTGACTATTTTCTCGATCTTTATGCAGCCAACATGGGCAGGGAAAAGAAAGAATGCAGCCCGGATGTAAAAAAGAAGCTGTTCGCCTATTCATTTCCGGGCAACGTGAGGGAACTGGCCAATATTATCGAATATGCGATAGCCCTCTCCGCGGGAGAGATCCTTACCATGGAAGACTTGCCCGCTTCCCTGGTCAGCCAGCCGACAGGAAAACGCCTTTTTCCGAAGAGTCAGGAGGGCGTATTCGTGCCGGCGAATGCGACACTGGAGGAGGCCGAGCGGCTGGTAATTCTGCACACCCTGGAAAAGAACGGCGGACATCGCAAAAAGACAGCCGATCAGCTGGGGATTAGTGAGCGGGGATTGCGTCAAAAACTCAAGCAATATCTCGAGTCGTAAATAATCGCTGGCCCCATAACCGGAAAAAAATTCCGCCCGATTCGAGAGCCCTGCAAAAGTCCACCTAATATCTGTAAACCGTAACCCTAGTGCCCTTAGGTACTGGGGTTTCAATTATCGAGAATGTAGCTGTAGTGGGGAGAAGCATGTTTCCGATCTGCGCTCCGGTCTACGTCCTGCAAGGATGTGAAACTGTCCGCTCCACAGCGATCCCGGGGGAAGCGCAAAACGGCGCGCAGCTCCGAAGGTTACTCATGGATTGCGCTTCTGTCTCCCCGGGCTTCGCTGTTCCGCTCGGCTGGACTCCGCTAGTCGCTCCGCCTGGAAACATGCTTCTCCTCCGAAACAGTAGGTTTTCAACAGGCTGAAACCCAGTGCCGCTTCGACACCGGGTTTTGATGTACAATAAAAAGAAAACGAAAGAGTTGGAACCATTGCTACAGCCCTCTAAACAAATCACGGCATCCTTCCATGCCGAATTATATAAACTGATTCCCGTGGATCACCCATTATGTAAAATCAATGAAATCGTCGATTTCACGTTCATTCATGAATTGGTTCGTTCTTCTTATTGTGAGCATTACGGAAGACCAGCTAACGAGCCGGAGCTCCTGTTTCGCTTGCTGTTTTTACAGGTTCTCTACAATCTTTCGGATGAACGCATCATTCAGGAAACGCAGGTAAACCTCGCTTATAAGTGGTTTTTAGGTTTAAATCCAGAAGATACCCTTCCTGACCCCTCTCAGTTATCCCGCTTTCGTAATCATCGGTTAGGAGCCGGAGCCGTAGACGAGGTACTCAAATCGGTTGTACGTCAGTGCATCGAAAAAGGACTTGTGAAATCAAAGACGATCATCGTGGATTCCACTTATACACTGGCAGCTTCGCCAAAACAAAAGCCTCTTGAAGTACTGCGAGATGCGGCGAAGCGCTTATTCCGTATTGTGGTGAAAAAGCATCCAAAACTTGAAAAGAAACTCCCGAGGTTACCGGAGTTGAAGAAGGATCAAGAGGGTGCCGAGAAGATCATGCTTCACTACTTGGCGGAACTTGGAGAGACAGTCGAGACTTTGTTACCCGATCATGAGGGTTCCATCTCGGAGAAGATCAAGGTCGCCAAGGCCATCGTGGAAGATGAGCGTCTGCTGGCCAATAAAGGCATTATGTCGGCCATTGATCCAGATGCCCGCTTTGGATGGAAGAGCAATACGAAATCCTTTTTTGGCTACAAAGAGCATATTGCCATGACGGATGAAGAAATCATTACGGCTGTGGAGGTCACCGGAGGAAGTACGGATGACGGAAAACAATTCAAAGAACTTTTGAACCAATCGCTTGACGTGGGAATAGAAGTACAAGAAGTGATTGCTGACACCGCATATTCGGGTAAAGATAACTTGGCCGAGATGAAATCCAAGGGGATTAAACCTGTCGTCCCGCTAAACCCCGTCGTACATAATGGGGGACTGAAGCAAGAGGGCTTTGAGTACAACAAGGATGCAGACTTTGTTATTTGTCCGGCAGGACAACATAGTATCCGAAAGGCTGTCCAAGGAAGCAAGCAGAGTGGCAAAAGTCGTTCTCTCGTTTTTTACTTCGATACGGAGAAATGTAAGACATGCCCACTTAGGGAAGGCTGTTTCAAACCAGGAGCAAAGAGCAAGACCTACTCCATCCGGATCGTGGCGGAACCCTACAAGGCGCAAATCGAGTTTGAAAACAGCGATACGTTCAAAGAACGTATTCGTCGCAGACCGATTATTGAGCACAAAAATGCTGAATTAAAAAGGTATCATGGGATGACCAAGGCCAAGTACCGTGGTCTCTTTCGTATGCGAATACAGGCAATACTTACGGCTTTCGTCGTAAATGTAAAACGGATGATAAAATTGGCAGAAAAAATGCAGCCCGTCTCTTAAAGGAGAATGGACTGCATTTTTCGTTAAAGTCCTTTTTTGTAAAAAAAAATACTGTGCGTTACCCGATCCGCAAACCTCAACAGAGGTATTTTGCAGGACTCTCCGATTCGGACATTTTTTCCGGTTTTTCTCTTTTGTCGCCGAAGCGGAACGGCAAAAAGCGTCATTTTTCGTGTAATCATGATGTGGCACGGCTCTTGCTTTATTTTGTTGCAAACGGTTTCAAAAAAGAAAAGGGGGAGTCACATTGTTGAAGAAAATGCTCACGATCTTATCATCCACGCTGCTTGTCCTTACTGTCGCAGCTTGTGGAAACCAATCCGCGCCTTCGACCGGATCTGGCGGAGAAGCTTCAGGAGGAGGCGGTGGGGGAGCCGAGCAGAAGTTCCTCACAATCGCTACCGGCGGAAGCTCGGGGCCTTACTACACCATTGGCGGCGCCATGTCGAAAATCTACAAGGAGAAGCTGGGCTACAATGCGTCCGTCCAATCTACCGGCGCCTCTGTTGAAAACATCAATCTGTTGAAGACGAAAAAGGCCGATCTTGCCTTTGTCATGTCAGACGTTACTTCCTTTGCATACGAAGGACAAGAAAACTTCAAGGAAAGCGGCGCTATCAAGGACTTGAGAGCAATGGCCGGTCTGTACCTGAACTACGTGCAGGTCGTTACGTTGAAAGACCGCAATATTAAATCGATTGCCGACCTGAAAGGCAAACGCGTCGGTGTAGGGGCACCCAACTCCGGTGTCGAAGTGAACGCCCGCATGGTGCTGGCTGGTCACGGTATTACCTACAACGACATCAAGGCGGACTACCTGTCTTACGCCGAGGCGATCGAGCAGTTGAAAAACAACGCCATTGACGCAGCATTCGTAACGTCCGGACTTCCGAACTCTACCGTGATCGATCTGATGACGACCAAAGACGTGGAGATTGTCCCGATCAAAAAAGAAGATGTCGACAAGATGGCGGAAAAATTCCCGTTCTTCGTTTCTGCGGAAATCCCGGCAGGTCTCTATAAAAACGATCAGCCTGTCCAAACAGCCGCAATTCGCAACATCATGCTCGTTCGGAGCGACTTTTCCGATGAACAGGTGTACAAGCTGACCAAAGCCTTCTTTGAAAATATCGATGCATTAAAAGAGGCGCACAACGCAGCCAAGGACATTGACGTAAAAGAAGCGGGCAAGAACCTCGTGGTACCGCTCCATCCGGGTGCAGAAAAATACTATAAGGAAGTTGGCGCTCTCAACTAATCGATGCAATCGCACGACCTGATAAAAAGGGAGGAGACATCATGAAGAAATGGATATTCAGGCTGCTTCTCCTCTTTGTGGGCCTCACGGCGCTGGGGCCCCAACCCTTTTTATTTCTAAACGATTTTCACCAGCAAGAGACAATCGGCGCAGTGCCTCTTGGAATGACCGATCAATTTGAAGTGGAGTGGGTGCATTCTGTCGAGCTTACTCCTTGGAGAGAGACGTACAGCGTGCATTGGCTGTATGGGATGGAGCTGGCAGAGACCTCCTTTCGTTCCTTCGGAGCAGGAGTTCCCACAGAGTTTGCAGATGCGAAAGTGACTGTTCAAGACGGCTGGATCAAGGTATCCGATCTGCATGATCGACGCGAGTCCATTCTCTATTTGATTACCCGGGACGATTACGTATTGCGAGTCAGTGGTCAACAGTGGAAATTATCCGATGTATTGCCATTGGGTACGTCGTTGGAGCTTTCCGTCAAGTGGTTTCCTTGGTGGTACCGGTTTGTATACAAGCTTGAAAAGAAAGGGAGTGACGAGTAGATGAGTGCTTCGAACCAGATGCTTACGGATGAAGAAGTGCGCCAAAATGAAAGCAAGGCGCAGGCTATCTTGCAGGAGTACGACAAGGAAGCGGGTTATCGGG
>NZ_CP144922.1:897500-1972500 GCF_036700025.1 Brevibacillus borstelensis
CGGCTCGGTAGCTCAGTCGGTAGAGCAGAGGACTGAAAATCCTCGTGTCGGCGGTTCGATTCCGTCCCGAGCCACCATTTTTGCGAGCCATTAGCTCAGTTGGTAGAGCATCTGACTTTTAATCAGAGGGTCGAAGGTTCGAGTCCTTCATGGCTCACCAGTATATATGCGGACGTAGCTCAATTGGTAGAGCGTCGCCTTGCCAAGGCGAAGGTCGCGGGTTCGAGCCCCGTCGTCCGCTCCATTCATGAATATAGAAGTTCGATAAATGACACCACTCGCTGTACAGCCAGTGGTGTTTCCTGCTTTTATCCCGAAATGAAACCGCTTATTTGAAAAAATGAGAGCGGATCTGCTCTAGCAAAACGAAGCAGATCCGGTGAAAGAAAACTTTAAAAGGGTGCATCAGCTTGTGGCGTAAGGGCGCTTCTGGTACGATACATGGAGGTACTGCCCTGTGATGCTGGAGGTTCTATGAAACAAAACAAGAGAATCGAGAAGTCGACAGTCGTTCATTTTCATCAAGACGCCCGCTTTTTTGTCGAGCGCGGCTTGCGTTTTTTAAATCGCTATGACTACGATAAAGCTATTCGCAGCTTCCGCCGTGCCATCGAGCTGGAGCCGAAAAATGCCGAATACCAATGCCATTTGGCGAGTGTTCTGGCCGAAGTCGGCAATTTTGAAGCGTCCAACGACATCTTGTATGATGTGCTGGAAAAGTGCGAACCGAAAATAGTAGAAGTCTATTTTTATATGGCGAACAATTACGCCAACCTGGAAGATTACGAGATGGCAGAAGAGATGGCGATCCGCTACTTGCAACAACAAAGCGATGGGGCGTACCGAGAGGATGCCGAAGAGCTGCTGGACTATATCTACTTTGAGCTGGACATGCCTCCTCGCCATTTTCTCACAGGTGAACGCGAGGACGTGTACAGCAAGCATGAACGGGCACGGCGCAGTTTAGAAGAAGGCCGTTTTTTAGAAGCATTGGACATTTTAAAAGAAATCGTCGAAGCGGACCCTTCCTTTATGCCGGCTTGGAACAACCTGTCGCTGGCCTACTACTATGTAGGGGATTTTCAACAGGCAATGGCAACGATTGAGGAGACGCTGGAGAGAGAGCATGGAAATTTGCATGCTCTCTGCAACCTGGCAGTGCTGTTGTCACACCACAATCGGGCCAAGGAGCTGGTGGCACTCATCGACATGCTGAAAAAAGTCGTCCCCTACCATCCGGAGCATGCGTATAAGCTGGCGACGACAATGGGCGTCCTTGGCCAACACGAGGAGGCCTATCGCCTCTACGCCAAGATGCTTAAATCGGGTCGAACTCATGAAGCATGCACGTACCACTACGCAGCGATATCCGCCTATATGAGTGGTCATAAGGAACAAGCCATCCGCTGGTGGCAAAAGGTAAAGCAGCTGGACCCGGAATCGGGGGTAGCCGAGCACTACATGGAGATGGTAAAAGAGGCGAAGGACGGGCAAACTAAGCAGGTCATCCCTTACCATTACTATCAGCCGCAGCAGGAAGTGTCCTGGGAGAAGGCACCGGCATCCGGTGTTGAAGAGCTGAAAAACGATCCGATGATTCGCGCTTCCTTGTTGTGGGCCCTGCAGCACGGGCGCGATGAAGTTAAGTTTGCGGTTCTGCAAACCCTTGCTTTGATCGGCGATGACGAAGCGGAAGCAGCGGTTCGCCAGTGTTACCACCAAACGGACGATCCGCAGCTGCAAAAGCTCGCCCTGCTTGCACTGGCAGACATGGGAGCAGAGATGCCGGAAGCAAGGCCCAAGCGAAAAGCAAAGACGAAAGCGGCAGCTGAGCATAAATTAGAGTTTCCGGGGAGCGAAACGGACAGTCAAAAAACGGAAGGCGTAGAAGACTGCATCAACCGGTTTTTTTCCGGTAGCGGACAGGAGGACATGAAGAACTGGTGTCTATCTGTTTGGAAACGGTTCTCGCAGCTAGAGAAGCCGCCTGTACAAGTGCGCAAGATTGTAGCGTGGGTGGCTGCACTCGAATATCTATACGGTGCGGTAAAAAACCAGAAACATGCGCAATCACAGGCAAAGGTAGCAGAAAAATACGAGCTTTCCCCCTCAACTGTGGCAAAGTGCGTAAAAGCACTGCAAACCCTTGATTTGAAATAGATTCTCATTTTATAATAAGTATAAATAAGAAGTGATTGCAGATTGAGGAGGCAGTGGATATGAGCGACCAAAAAATATACGATGTGATCATCGCCGGTGCAGGCCCCGCGGGGATGACTGCCGCTGTATATACCTCCCGCGCAAACATGAGCACGCTCATGCTGGAACGCGGAATTCCAGGCGGCCAAATGGCCAATACGGAGGAGATTGAAAACTATCCGGGCTTCGGCTCCATTTTGGGACCGGACTTGTCCACAAAAATGTTCGAGCATGCTCAAAAGTTCGGCGCTGAGTATGCATATGGCGAAATCAAGGAAGTAAAAGACGAGGAGCCGTATAAACGAGTCATTACTTCCGACAAGGAGTACCTGGCCAAATCGGTGATCATTGCCACCGGTGCGGAGCATCGCCTGCTGGGCGTTCCGGGAGAAAAAGAACTCTCCGGCCGCGGCGTTTCCTATTGCGCAGTATGTGACGGAGCATTTTTCCGCGGCAAAGAGCTGGTCGTAGTCGGCGGCGGAGACTCTGCTGTCGAGGAAGCCGTATTCTTGACCCGCTTTGCATCCAAGGTGACGATCATTCACCGTCGCGATCAGTTCCGCGCCCAAAAAATCCTGCAAAAACGGGCATTTGACAATGAAAAGATCGAGGTCATCTGGGATACGGTGGTCAAGGAAATTCGCGGCGACGGAAAAGTCCAAAGCGTACTCCTGGAGAACCTGAAAACCGGCGAAGAGCGCGAGTTCCCGACAGATGGCGCATTCATCTACGTAGGGATGGACCCGCTGACGGAGAGCGTTCGCAATCTGGGAATTACCAATGAAGCCGGGTATGTGCTGACAGATGAACGCATGCACACCAAAGTGAAAGGTGTCTTTGCCGCCGGGGATGTGCGCGAGAAGATGCTGCGTCAAGTAGTGACAGCTACTGGTGACGGCTCGATCGCCGCCCAATCGGCCCAGCACTACGTCGAAGAGCTGAACGAACGTCTGGCTGAGCAAAATGTCACAATCTCTTAACCTGCTTGTAACATGAGTGAAATAATTGGGCGGTAAGATGAAGACAATGAATTGACCCCCTTATCTATACGAACCATTTTGCGTGGCTGCCATAGCCACGCCATTTTTTTTCTGCAAGGCATGCACGAACGGCCGGATATCAGCTTCCTGTCTCCACGGGAGCGTTACGAGTCCTAACGGGACGAGTCCTAAAGGGTGCGAAAATGCCAACCGTTATGGTATGCTAAAGTCAGAATCGTAGGAGGCGAGTGGAGTGACAGAAGTGGAAAATGAGAGAGCCGTTAATCTGTTGATCATTACAGGGATGTCTGGCGCGGGGAAAACCGTTGCCGTACAGAGCTTGGAAGATCTGGGGTTCTTTTGTGTCGATAACCTGCCGCCGGTTTTGATCCCCAAGTTTGCGGAGCTGATCAAGCAGTCGGGAGGCAATATTGAGCGTGTCGCCTTGGTAGTTGACCTGCGCGGCCGCGAATTTTTTGTAAACTTGTCGGGAGCCATCGACAGTCTAAATCAAATGGAGGGAATCTCTTTCCATATTCTCTATCTGGATGCAAATGATCAAACATTGGTTTCCAGGTACAAAGAGACGCGTCGACGCCATCCGCTTTCACCCAACGGTTCACCATTGGAAGGAATCCATGCCGAGCGTCGGCTGCTTCAGGAAATGAAGGGGCGAGCCCATCAGATTATTGATACCAGCCAAATGAAGCCGGCACAGTTGCGAGAAAAAATAATTAGCCAGTATACACAGCAAGGTTCTTCCTTGACGATTAACGTCCTGTCTTTCGGATTCAAATACGGCACTCCGATTGATGCCGATCTTATGTTTGACGTACGTTTCCTGCCCAATCCGCATTACGTGGAAGAATTGCGGCCCAAAACCGGGTGTGACCCGGAGGTGGCCGAGTACGTCATGAATCATAAGGAAACGAAAGAGTTTGTCGATAAACTGATTGACTTTTTGGCCTATACGATGCCCCATTACCAACGGGAAGGGAAAAGCCAGCTGGTGATCGGGATCGGCTGCACGGGAGGCAAGCATCGTTCGGTGGCGATCGCGGAGCATTTAGGCGAGGTTTTTGGAAAGGACTACGCGATTCGGGTCAGTCATCGTGACATGGAAAAAAGCAAGTAAGCATAGGATGGCAGGAAAGAAAGAAACGCCATCCGTACTTGAACAGGGCCTTTGTATGTGTATCAGCATATAATGAGGTGACATATGCCGACGAGGAGAATGGGATCGCAGCAGGGCAACCGGCTGCGGGTTGTCGTGATCGGCGGAGGAACGGGACTGTCCGTGTTATTAAGGGGGTTAAAGCACGCACCGGTTCACATTACCGCGATCGTAACCGTCGCTGACGACGGCGGAAGCTCCGGGAGGCTGCGGGAGGAGTTGGATATGCCCCCTCCCGGAGATATCCGTAACGTTTTGACGGCCCTGGCCGATACCGAACCGCTGATGGAAAAGGTCATGCAGTATCGTTTTTCCACAGGTACCGGATTAGCCGGGCATAATTTGGGAAATCTACTTCTGGCAGCGATGAACGAAATTACCGGAGATTTTGTCACAGCGGTTAAGAAGCTGAGCGATGTATTGGCTGTCCGGGGAGAGGTGCTTCCGGCATCGACACAGTCGCTTCGGCTCATGGCGGAAATGGAAGACGGTTCAATCATTGCGGGAGAATCGCAAATTCCATTGACCGGCAAGCAGATCAAGCGGGTCTTTCTGGACCCCGAGGATGCTGTGCCATTGAGTGAAGCGCTGCTGGCCATCGAAGAGGCAGATGCGATCTTGATCGGCCCTGGAAGCCTGTATACGAGCATTTTGCCGAATCTATTGGTGAGAGGCTTGTTCGCCGCTGTAAAGAATTCGACAGCTCCGAAAATGTATATTTGCAATGTCATGACTCAGCCGGGCGAAACAGACGGGTTTTCCGCATCCAAACATGTCGAAGTGCTGTACGATCATGTAGGCGGACCGTTTTTGGATACAGTGATAGTGAACTCTGCTGCCATTCCCGATAAAACCTTGGAAAAATATGCGGAGAAGGGAGCAGCCCCTGTTGCTTGTGATGTAAAGCGCTTACGCCAGTTGGGACTGCATATCGTAGCCAAACCGCTGGTGGCGTTTGAAGAGGGGTATCTGCGTCATGATGCGACCGCCGTCAGCAAGCAGGTCGTCTCGCTGATCAAGCGGAGGCGCCGGACGCAGAAGATTGAGAAGGAGTGAAGGACGATGTCATCATTCGCCGCACAGACGAAAAAGGAACTGACGATGCTGGAGGGACCTGATTGTTGCAGCCGAGCAGAGCTGGCGGCGCTGATTCGGATGAACGGCAGCCTGCAATTCGGTGCAGGGCGTCTGGTACTGGATGTGACCACGGAAAATGCGGCGATTGCCAGACGGATATACACGTTGACGAAAAAAATCTTCAATATTCATGCCGAACTGCTTGTGCGCAAGAAAATGCGGCTGAAAAAGAACAACGTATACATCGTAAGAATCCCCAACAGAGCCAATGATATACTGCAAGAGCTGAGAATTATGGACGAGAGCCTTTCCTTCGTGCGCGGGATATCGCAGGACATTGTGAAGAAGTCTTGCTGCCGCGCTGCGTATTTGCGAGGGGCGTTTTTGGCGGGCGGGTCGGTAAACCACCCGGAGGCATCCAGCTACCATCTGGAGATCTTTACTTCGTACCAGGATTTTTGCGAGGCTTTGACCAAAATGGCCAATCGCTACAAGCTGAACGCGAAGTGCATTGAACGAAAAAAAGGCTACGTCCTCTACATCAAAGAAGGGGAGAAGATCACGGAGTTTCTCAGCCTGATCGGTGCGCATCAGGCACTGTTCTACTTCGAGGACGTGCGGATCGTCAAAGATATGCGCAACTCTGTAAACCGTCTGCACAATTGTGAAATCGCCAACATCAACAAGACGGTAAATGCAGCGGCCAGGCAGATGGAGAACATCCAGCTGATCCAGGAGGAAATGGGGCTGGAAAATCTGCCGAAGCGTTTGCGCGAGGTGGCAGAGCTTCGGTTGATTCATCCGGACATCAACCTGAAAGAGCTGGGAGAAATGATTCCCAGCGGAGTAGTCAGCAAGTCGGGGATCAATCACCGGCTACGAAAAATTAACGAAATCGCTGACAAATTACGAGAAAAACGAAATATTTCCGTGTAGAGACATGGTATACTAGACGGTAATAAGAGATACTGAGCGAGGAGGTTCCACCCATGGTTCAACAGCAGGTTGTGGTCAAGCTGAAAACCGGTTTGCAGGCCCGCCCTGCGGCATTTTTCGTGCAGGAGGCCAACCGGTTTGCATCAGAAGTATTTGTGGAAAAAGAAAACAAGAAGGTAAACGCGAAGAGCATCATGGGGATAATGAGCCTCGCTATCAGTTCGGGTACGGAGATCACGATATCAGCGGAGGGCCCTGATGCGTCTCAAGCGGTTACCAGCCTGACCAATCTGGTAAGCAAGGAAGAATAGCAAAAGAACAAGAGGGAAAGACACTTTCTACGGTGAAGTGACCCCAAAAAGTTAGACAGTCATTTTAATTAAGCAGCAAGTAAGGTTTGAGTTCGGTATTGCACTGGACTCAAGCCTTTTAATTTTGCCTTGATTCGTTTGTTGTTGTAGTAATCGATGTATTTTGCTAACTCTTGTTTAAAATGTTCAATGTTTTCAAACTCCTGCATATATAAAAATTCCGATTTTAAGATACCAAAGAAGTTCTCCATTACAGCATTGTCATAACAGTTTCCTTTTCGTGACATACTCTGCGTAATGTTCTTTTCTTTTAATGCCTGTTGGTACTTGCTCATTTGGTAATGCCAGCCTTGATCCGAGTGAATAAGCAGCTCGTCTTCATCTGTTAGTCGTTTAAAAGCTTGGTCCAGCATCGTTGAAACAAGAGAATACCTTGGTTTTGAATCAATCGTATAGGCGACAATTTCTCCGTTAAATAAATCTAACATTGGCGATAAATAAAGCTTTTCGCCAAATAATTTAAACTCCGTAATATCCGTTACCCACTTCTGATTTGGCTTGTCTGCGTGGAAGTTGCGATCCAAAATATTCGGCGCCACCTTTCCAACTTCCCCTTTATAGGAGCGATATTTTTTCATCCGAACCATGCTTTTTAAGCCTAACTGTTTCATCAATCGCTGTACTTTTTTATGGTTTACCTGATGTCCTAGATTCTTGAGTTCATCCTTAATACGACGGTATCCGTAGCGTCCTTTATGTTCATGGTAAATCGCCTGAATTAATGTTTTTAATTCAGCATGTTTATCTGGACGGCTGAAAGTTTTTACATAGTAATAATATGTCACCGCCGGGATATAATTGACCCAGGTTCGCCGGAAAGAAAATGACCCACCCATAGCGAATATATCCCCTTCGTAATTAACGGCCAAGTTAATCTTCGGAGGGAGACACATGCTAAGGAGTGGGATAGTGATATCGTTACATACCATGAGGGCAGAAGGCAAGAGTATTCGTGAAATTGCCCGTCTAACGGGGCATTCTCGAAATACAGTTCGCCGATATCTCCGGGGTGAATTCTCCCCCGAAAAGGGAACCCGTAAATCTCGTGGTTCCAAGCTTGATCCGTATAAACCGTTCCTGCAGGAACGTCTTCAAGAAGGTATCTATAACTGCGAGGTTTTATTCGATCTTCTACGAGAAAAGGGGTATACCGGGGGACGTACCATCTTGAAAGACTATGTGAAGGACTTCCGTCCTCCCAAACAAGTTCCCGCTGTTCTTCGTTACGAGACGAAACCTGGTGAATATGCACAGGTCGACTGGGGACTGTGTGATTACGTAGATTTGGACGGTACAGTCCGAAAAGTGCCGGTATTTGTCATGGTATTGGGGTACTCTCGTTCCACCTATATAGAGTTCACTAAGCGTTGTGACATTCACAGCTTTCTTCGTTGCTTGATTCATGCTTTTGAATATTTTGGGGGCATCCCAAAGGTAATGCTGACCGACCAGATGAAAACCGTCGTACTGGGCATGGGAGATGATCGAAAACCTCGCTGGCATCCGCTTTTTGCCGACTTTGCTGCAGCGATTGGGCTTGTTCCAAAAGTATGCAAAGTTCGACGCCCCGAAACAAAGGGAAAAGTGGAACGAGGCGTTCAATACGTAAAAAACAACTTTCTTCCTGGCAAACGCTTCGTTGATTTACAGGATCTCAATCAACAAGCCCTACACTGGTGCGAGCGGATTAACCGCCGTATTCATGGAACAACCGGCGAACGTCCCATCGACCGACTCCGTGAGGAAAATCTGTCGCCTATCCCTTCAGCTGAACGATGGGAAAAATACTTGCATGAACCGAGACAGGTCAGCCGAGACGGATTTGTTAGCTACGATGGTGTACGATATGGGGTTCCATGGAGGTACAGTGGACGTGAGGGTACCGTGCGAGAAGTGAATGGGTGGGTGGAAATCTGGGCCGACGGCACATGTATTGCTCGACACCAAAAGGTCTATCGATCCCGTGCAACTGTTTTTTGTGAAAACCAGTATGCAGGTCTTACGACTGCTCAAGGATATGCCTATCCACGTCCGCAAGCCCGACAGATTTCATCGCAGCAAGTGGAAGTGCGTTCGCTGGATGTCTATGAGCAGCTGACGGGGGTGGGAGCATGATTGAACTGGAACAGGCACGGCTACGTCTTGAGGAACTTGGGCTTCAGCAAGCGGCTCTACTCTTGGATGCCCATTTGGAAGCGGCAAGTCATGGACAGCCCACCTATCTGTCCTTTCTCAACATGCTTCTAGATGCAGAGATAGCGGAACGTCAAAAACGGAATATGGAGGTACGCACCAAACTCGCACACTTGCCTTACCGAAAAACGCTGGAGGAGTTCGATTTTGCTTTCCAACCCAGCATTGACGAACGGTTGATTCGAGAGCTGGCCACGATGACTTTTGTAACCCGACACGAGAATGTCTTGTTCTTAGGGCCTCCCGGAGTAGGAAAAAGTCATCTGGCGGTGGCGTTGGCTGTAGAAGCCATCTCGCAAGGGATATCCGTTTACTTTGTCAGTCTCTCGCAACTCATCGAAGATCTGCGAAAAGCTTACACGGAAAACAGGCTGGATAAACGCCTACGCATCTATATTCGACCAAAGCTCCTGATTATTGACGAAATTGGTTACTTACCGTTTGACAGTTTGGCAGCTAACCTCTTTTTCCAGGTAGTAAGTGCAAGATACGAGAGAGGGAGTATTCTGTTGACCAGCAACAAGAGTTTCGGTGAATGGGGGGAACTGATGGGCGATCCGATACTTGCTACGGCTATCCTGGATCGGCTCTTACACCATTCCCACATCGTCAATATTAGGGGGAATAGTTACCGACTTCGTGAGAAGATGAGGACTGGAGCCTACGGCTCCCCCTCTACCACCTAACCAACAAAAAATCGCCGGGTGGGTCAATTCTAAACCGGCGATGGTGGGTCAAAATAAAGTCGGCGTTGACAAATACGTACTTCGTGGAATACCCGCGAGTTTAAGTAGCGCTTTTATAGGAAATTCGGTCCTTAGTTCAAATACTACTTGCGCTTTGTCTTGCTTTGTAATTTTTCCTTGCTTTGAACTAAGGCATTCAACTTTTTTAAGTAAGCATTCTCCATGCGTAAACGCTCTAATTCTTCCTGCAGTGCCTCGACTGATCCTTCAACAGGTGTTCCTTTCTTGTGTCTCTTCTTCATGGCTGGACGCCCCTTTTTCTTTGAAATGAGAGCGTCTATTCCTTGTGATTGAAATTGCATTCTCCATTTTCGAATCAATCCAGGAGAGGTGATTCGAAAAATGGCGGCTGTTTCATTCGGAGACGTCCCATAAGTATTCATATAATTGAGTACGTCTAGTTTAAACTGTACCGAGTAACTTGTATAGGATTTTACAAAGGCTTTTTCACCCTGATGCTCGTACTGCAACACCCAGTTTCTCACCATATAGTCAGATGCACCAATGGACGCTGCGATCGAAGCATAACTCTCCACACCTTCTAAGTATCGTTGAACCGCAGCTAACTTAACATCCCCACTAAATTTAGTCATAAAAAAACTGCACCCCCAACTGTTGAATATGTCCAACAATTGGGGTGCAGTTCACGGGAAGGTGTCTTTTTTTGTCCGGATCAGCTGCATGTTTCGACAACGAACAGGGCATTGCTAACTTATATAAAAATGGCTGACAAGGGGGGAGTTTAAGTGAGCACCGAACGCGATACATATACCGAGGGTCGAGACGATTACGACATGGATATTGACCGGATGGTAAACGAGGGGCTTGGCGGAGGACAGGTCACCGATCAGAATGGCCTGATCGAAGAGACCACGACCGAAACCATGACAGGAGCCAGCACAGCTCGCGATGATCGATAAACGGTAAAGGAGCGAAGAGCATGGATGTAAATCGCGCACAGGAAATTATCCGTTCCGAGAGCAAGATCGAGGTACAGTATCAAGGACAATCGGTATGGATCGACGGAGTTGACGAGAAAACGGCGCAGGCCCGCGTCCATACAGAGGGCAACCCGGCGGACAGCAAAACGGTGGACGTCGGTCAATTGGTAGAGAAATAGGCGGACAAGGCAAAAAACCGAGCAGCGCCGGAGAATCTCCTGGCAATTGCTCGGTTTCTTTTTCAAATCCGCTGTTCGAGGTTCAACCGTTTGTTCAGAACATACATGATCGGAGCTCCGACCAGCATGACGACAAATTCGCCAAGCGCAGTGGTGAGCCATGTAAAGTAGAAGGGCAGACCGAACGCCAGGTTCAGTTCAATCGCGATCAGAAACATCGTAATCGTAAAAACAATGGTATTGAATATCATGCGAGCCCAGACGCCTTTGATGAAGCGCATGGAAACAATCGTGACAAGCAGCGCCAGCACAGACTGACCCACTCCAAATACCAGGTCATAGGCGACCATGGGCGAGAAAAACAGATTCGTAAAAAAGACGCCGAGGACAATTCCGTACATGTACTTTTTGTTGAAAACGACGAGATGATTAAACATTTCTGAAACGCGGAATTGTACATTGGTAAAACCAAATGGCTGAATAAGCATCGAGACGGCAATGTACAGAGCCGCCAGGATACCGTTTGCGACAAGCGTTTTTACTTTCATATTCAATTAGCTCCTTAGTTTTTTATCGTGGGATGGTTTCGAACCACGTGGGTATAAAGACACCCAAGTTACTATACTAGCGCTTTACCCCGAGCCCAGTCAACCGTGAAATCTGCCCAGGGTGCAGCGGGTAAATCGCAGCCATAAAAAAAGCCGGAGACAAAAAAAGAAACCGAGGCCAAAAGAGAACCCCGGTAAAAAGACCCCTGGCATAGAGAACTCTGGCATAGAGAACCCCCGGTTAAAAAAGAACCCCGCCATCTCTGGCAGGGTCCTACGTAAATCAGCCGAAGCCGGTTATTTTTTTGCGGATGCCTCTGTCGAAATGACCTTGTCAATCAGGCCGTATTCCATCGCATCCTGGGCAGAAAGGAAATTATCGCGATCCGTATCCTTCTGGATGCGCTCCAGAGGTTGGCCAGTGCGCTCGGACAGGATTTGGTTCAGGTGCTCGCGCATTCTGATAATCCGTTTTGCCGCGATCTCGATGTCGCTGGCTTGACCTTGAGCCCCGCCGAGCGGTTGGTGAATCATGACCTCGCTGTTCGGCAAGGCGTAGCGCTTGCCTTTTGTACCAGCGGCCAGCAAGAAGGCGCCCATGGATGCGGCCATCCCGATGCAAATCGTCGATACATCCGGCTTGATAAATTGCATGGTATCGTAAATTGCCATACCGGCGGTGATGGAACCGCCCGGGCTGTTGATGTACAGGGAAATGTCTTTATCCGGGTCTTCCGCTTG
This sequence comes from Brevibacillus borstelensis, assembly GCF_036700025.1. Lineage (NCBI taxonomy): Bacteria > Bacillati > Bacillota > Bacilli > Caryophanales > Paenibacillaceae > Brevibacillus > Brevibacillus borstelensis. The sequence goes on from NZ_CP144922.1 coordinate 909,586, forward strand.
CAGGAACAGCATTTGCGCTACGACAATATTAGCTACCGTATCGTTGATAGGAGTACCGAGAAAGATAATGCGATCCTTCAGAAGACGGGAATAAATATCGTAAGCACGCTCTCCGCGGTTGGTCTGTTCAATGACTGTTGGAATCAAATTCATGTGCATACAGTCTTCCTCCTCTCTTTGTAAGAATATCATACACAAAAGGTCAATAAAGGTCAAACAGATAACTGCACGCCTCTTTCACCATAATTTCCAAAAAACGTGCGGCTAAACATGTCAGGCGAGGAAAGTTTTATTGGCCTGGGCGACAGAGCCGACCAATGCCCCGAAAAACGCGATCCAGACAGGCAGTGCAAACAGCCAGCCTACCAGCGGAATGATCAGCAGGCACTGCAGAGCGACGACACCAAGCAGCTCGGCCAAGAGCGGAGAAACCTTCCACGAAAAGCGCTCGGCTACTCGGATGCCGATCCATGAGCCGACGAATACTTTTGCCGACCAGGACAGGATCAGGAACGTCAGCAGCAGCGCAAGCGAGACAGGGATTCCTATGACCGTGATCAAAAGCAATAGCGACAAAAACGGCATACCCAGGACCAGGCACGCTCCCCAAACAAAGGTGGAGCCTTTTCGTTGATCCAATTGCCGGTAAACACGTGTCAATCCGGCCGGGAACAGGAAGCGGATGGCAAGCCAGAGCAACAGCGTACTCAAAAGGGAGGAAAGCCCGAGCAGAATCGGGAAATAGGAGAATCCTTCATCCGGTTCCTCTACCGGAGCAGGGGAGAAGCGTTCCTCTCCTTTGAGCGTCGCACCTTGGCTGATGACAGCCCGTTGGGGACTGGTATAGACCAAGTCACCGCCGATCACGGCCGGCCCGTCGATATGAATCGTACGACTGTACAGCATGGAGATGCCCTCTCCGATGCTCCCCGTAATCCTGACGTTTTCCATGCGGCCGTTTGCTTCCCGCGCGATTTTGCCGTTCAAATCAACACTTGTCGCAAGCGTAAGCAGGTTTTTGCCGATACTGCCGTTCCGGTCAAGAACCAGAGTATGCGACAGATTGGTAACGCTTCCAGCCACCTTCCCGTTTAGGAGCAGCGTGTCTGTCATTGAACGGATGTCGCCGTCGATTTCGCCGGTGACAAGTGTTACGGCTGCAAACGTAAGGAGATCCCCTGTAATTCGTCCATTGACCTGGACATTTTCGCCAAATGCGTACACATCGCCGTCGACAACGCCATCGATGATGATTTTGGTGGCACTGACAGCCAGATCGCCGCGGTGAGCGGTATCAGGGGGCAGGTAGTACCGATCAGAGATGACCCCGCTAAACGCATAAGCGGTAGAGGCCACAATCAGCAAACTTACAAAAAGAATCAGACTAAGCAGCTTTTTCAATTCAATCCACCTCCCGCTTGGACAGTCGCGAATGGGGGAGAGGCGAAAAACGGATATTCAGGATAAGCAGCAGCCCGACCAGTACGAAAAACGGCAAGGGAAGCGCCATGACATACGATGCGGGAGCATGAAAAAATTCGCGGGCGTTGTCGTTGAGCCATAGGGCCGAACTCCAGAAAAGATGGCTTTTCCATGAGGTCCATGCCGGCGCAACCCACTCAAGCCAGATTCGCTGCCAAAACACGAGGTAACAAACAGCGACGGCCAGAATGCTGCCGCCAAGCAGGAGCATGCGCCACAGAAAGCGGCGGCGAGTTCGCTTGTGCAGCATGGCGATTCCATGAATCTGTGCAGAGGTCATGTCGTAGAGCTGGAAAGACATAGGGGGGAGGTCGTCGGAGAAAAAGCGGTCGGCCACGAATTGCCTCTCCGCGACCAGCTGCTCAAGCGAGCTGCCGCAGTGGTGACAACTGTCAACGTGTTTTTGGACGGCTTCTGCTTCTTCGCTAGAGAGTTCACCGTCACTGTACATCATCAAGGTAAGCTCATCAATATGCGGCATCGGACATTCTCCTTTCCTCCCTGTATTTATCCAACTGCTCTTTCAATTGTTTGCGGGCCCGGAACAAGCGGGTCCCGACCGTATTTTTACTCATGCCGACGATGCTTCCTATCTCATCGTAACTCATTTCCTGCACAAATCGGAGAGTCAAAATCAGACGATCCGTTTCGGGCAAGCAATCCAGCAAGGCCGTCAATTCAGAATAGCTTTCTTTTTCCAGCAGAAACAGTTCCGGACTTTTTACGGGACCGGAGGGACGCTTGTGAACATGCTGATGCAGCTGCTCATCCTCAAGCGCAAATTCCCGTCTCTTTCGCAAAAAATCGATGCAGGCATTGGAGGCGATGCGATACAGCCAGGAATGAAAGGGCAGGGTGGGGTCGTATTTGTGTAAATTTTGCGCTACTTTTAACCAAATTTCGTTGTGCAGGTCCTCGGCATCATGATAACTGGAGACCAGTCTTCTGATGATGCTCATGACACGGGGGGTAAATAAATTGACGAGTGCGGGAAAGGCCCGTGACTGTCCTTTGAGAAACTGCTGCACGAGCCGGACCGCTTCTGCATTGGCCCGAGCCAACTCTTGTTCCATGGTTGTATCCCCTCCTCCCCATACTAAATACGAAGACCGGCAGGAAAAATTTCACTGCCGCCCCCCTATTTATTTGCGGTTTAATTATCCACAAGTTGTGGATAAGCGGGGGAGGTGAGCGAAGCGGATCACCCGTTTTCTTTCGCTGCGGCTTTATCCCCATCTGCTTCCGCCTGTGTATCTTCGTCCTCCTGCAGCTCCACAGCCAGCCGCAACGCTGCTCTCATCTTTCTTCCTTTGATGATCGTGTACTCGTCCACTTGCAGGGATTGCAGGCGGTTGATCGCTTCCGCCAGGGCCTGTTGGTCGTCGTAAGGCTGGATGGTCAGCAGGCATTCTTCATCGCTCGCTTCCTGATATATGAGGTAAAACCGGTCGGCTGACATGCAAAATCCTCCTCATCCACATTATCCACAGATTTATCAACAGGTTGTGCACAAAAACATTTGTTCGCGGTATAGATCAAAGGTTATCCACTGTGAGCGGATGCTCCTGATAGTTTTGGCATGTTTTTGCTGATGTCCGGTAGGTAAATCATGCCAAGGGTTGACGTTTGGCAGGTAAGCAAAATTTCCCGTCCGGGCCCGGGTAGCCTTTTTTGATTATGAAGGCAGCCGCAAAACTGTACTGGGACTTGAGTCTTGTATCAAATATCAATATTTTCGATGAAGTGAACAATATCAATCGATTTTGCCAATCTCTTTATATGTTGCAAATTTTCATATTTATTTTACAATGAGAGAAGGTGACTCATTGTTTGTCCGTAAAGTAAAAGGGGGATTTTCGAATGAAAAAACAGAAAACTATGGCTTTTCTTGCAACTGTAGTAGCGCTTGGTACAGCTCTTGCGGGCTGCGGCGGAGGCAACGCTGGCGGGGGCGGCGGAAATGCCAGCGGAGGCGAGCAGCCGGCTCCGCAATCCGGCGGCAATACCGGCTCTTCCAGCGGCGGCGCTCTGCAAAAAATCGTTATCGCGGCAGTAGGACCAATGTCCGGGCAGTACTCCGACTACGGAAGCACGGCAAAGGCCGGTGCCGAGTACGCACTGAAGCAAAATCAGGAGAAGTTTAAAGCGCTGGGCTTCGACGTCCAGATGCTGACACAGGATGACCAGGCCGATCCGAAGCAAGGCGTGGCCGTAGCCCAAATGTTGATCTCCAATCCGGATGTCCTCGGTGTTGTCGGTCACGTGACGACTGGTGCATCGATTACGGCATCGGCGCAATACGAGCAAGAGAAGCTGGTCATGGTGTCTCCGTCCTCCACAGGTTCCAACCTGACTGACGAGGGCAAGAAGGTCGTTCACCGCATCTGTGCGCGCGACGACCAGCAAGGCTCCAAGGCTGCAATTTACGCGAAAAACCAGTTGGGTGTGAAATCCGCTTATATCGTTCACGATAAACAAGCCTACGGCCAAGGCCTGGCTGATGAAGTGAAAAAGCAATTTGAGAAAGACGGCGTAACCATTGCGGGCTACGAGGGCATCACTGCCGGCGAGAAAGACTACAGCGCCGTGATCAACCAAATCCTCGCCGCGAACCCTGAAATGATCTACTTCGGCGGTTATTACTCCGATGCCGGCATCCTGATCAAGCAAGCTCGTGAAAAAGGCTACAAAGGCGTATTCATGGGCGGCGATGGCTACGACTCTGCTGACCTGGTGAAAATTGCGGGCGCAGACAACGCGAACAACGTAATCTTTACCTCCACTGTAGGCGATCTTTCCGCAACAGAAGAGGGCAAGAAGTGGATCAGCGAATTTGAATCGAGCACAGGCAATAAAGTAGGGATCTTCACTTCCTTTGGCTATGACTCCATGAACGTCATGCTGCATGGACTGGAAGAAGCGATTAAAGCGAACAACGGACAAAAGCCGACTCGCGAGCAAGTCCTCGATGCTGTCCACAAAACAAAAGACTTCCAAGGCCAGTTCGTAAAAGTAACATTCAACGAAAAAGGCGACAACGAATTCGCGTCTGTCTACGTGTACAAATACGAGAACGGTCAAAAGGTATTCGTAGGGGAAGCGAAGTAACGACTGATGGGGAAGGGCCGTACAGGACATACTACGGTTGATTGCGACTACCTTTGAAAGGGGTATCCACATGTCCAACAACCGCAGCACCCAATACGGCAACAATCAGGGACACAGCAGCAAATCGCAAACGTCCCAAAAGCAAAAGTCCGAAAAGGACAAAAACCTGAACAGGCAAGACCCGCAGTAGCAGGTCAGGCCTTGAGAGGGAGCATAAGGAAACGCCCTGGAGAGGAGCAATCTCCAGGGCGTTTTTTAGCGGATGCGCTGTTTGCTGGGGAGACGTTTTTCCGGGTGGCCGTAGCCATTGTGCTCCTTGTTCTCCTGAGCATGGGCCTGCGCTTCGTGAACTTTTCCGACGAACTCCTTTGTGCTCATCTTGGTAAAATCCATGCGGCACCTCCCAAAATTGGCATCACGCTTTCTTACTATGGCCCAATTGGTCAGGAAACATTTACGGCTCTCCAGTTAACGCCTATTATGAAAAGCCGACATCCTTGCAGAAAAAGGATGATCGGCTTTGTTTTGTAAGTCCCAAGCGAATGTTTACATAGGACCTACATTGAAGTTGAATGTATAAACAAGCATACCGCTATAGTAAACATCTACCTTGTAGTAGCCTGTAGAAGAGGCAATCACTCGACCCCGGGAGTCGATGCTGATCCCGCCCGGTTTTGACTCGTAGGAGATGTAGTGTGTGTAATTGGGGCCGCTGGGAAGACTATCGTAAATAGGATTTTGATAGAGATCCAGGTTCACATTGACTTCAGTAACGCTTGCCACGCCGACTGCAGCTTGCGATGGGGCGATCAAGGCTTCGGCATTAGCCGCAGCTTGTCCTGCCAAAAGCAAGGGAATGGCCAGCAAACCTGACCTGATAAGGTTCATTTTCTTCATCAAGACCCGCTCCTTTATTTCAAATGAACGAACAATACTGTAAATTCCATATACAAAACGCTTTCCGCTGCAAACGACGCCTATCGAAGTTATTCAGTATTAGTAAGATGACGATGCCCGTTGGAATGCTCAACAGGCGCCAAAATAGATTACGGAGTTTGGATGTACATGTAGTGTACGTCAGCTCCCCAATTCCAGTTTCCAGATTCGTCTTGGACACCTACTGATACACCAAGCGTTTCATTTCTAGGCAGTGAAACGGGAATTTCGAAGGACTGCGTATTGCTGCTTGTGTTTTGGGGCAGTACACCAGAGCTATAAATACTGCCGTTTTTATCATAGACAAGAACCCAGAATGTACTAAATACGGTGTTGTCATCTGGATCAGATTGGACCCACGTTATTTTTGGCTGCTCATTATAGTAAATGGTCGGGCTGTACTCTTTGTTTGAAGCAGGGGTGGTGATGCTCACGTAAGGCCGGTTATTGCCCTGGGCAGATGCGGTTGCCTCGGTTTTGGCAAAGGAAATGGAAGGTACAAGCGAAGTAATTGCCATTAAAGAGGCTAGCAGCAGAGTGGTTTTCTTCAATTTTTTAAGAACCATAATAAAACATACCTTCTAAATAATGTAAATTCAAAATGAATTGTAAACCTTTGTTTCTCAAAAGTAAATAGGTTTATGGTAAAAAATGTAAAGAAAAAGCCGCACACCCGCCTTCCTAGAGCGGCAATCTCTATGACGGCGCATTCGAGCGCAATAAAATTCGGAGGTCGATCGGTATATGGCGACTTTATTGAAGGATGAAACGGTGTGCAGCGCGGAGTATAACGAAGTCGAACGTGAGGCTAACGTTGGGGAAGCCCGTAAAAACGCAGCATCAATCGTAACTCTTTTAGGTGCTTCCGTAGCGGCACTATGTATTAGCGCTGTCCACGGTCGTTTTTGCATAATAAAAGCCTCCGTTTCACGTAACGGAGGCTTGCGCATATCAGGAACGAGTACATAACGGGTATGGGGTACACGGTGCAGGTGAACGGTTTTGCCGATTTGCTCGCCAGTCCGTCCGGTAAATCACCGCCAAAATCCCGTCATATCGTCGTTTAAAGTCAGTATGGTACGCCCGAGAGGAGTCGAACCTCCGCACGCGGTTCCGGAGACCGCTGCTCTATCCACTGAGCTACGGGCGCATAATAGGATAACTTAAATTATAAAAGATAAGGCGGACAGATGCAAATGAAAAAATTGCAACCCGGATTTTCACATGTAGGGCGCATAGGCTTCATGTATGCGCGACAGAGCAGTAGGGTTGGCTCAAAGGGAGATTTTCATGAAGCGATTCCGATGGTTGGAGTCGCCTTTTTTCATGGTTCTTTTCTTTATTCAGATATTGGCAGGAAAATTGCATGAAAAAGCGAATATAATGAAAAAAAGTGAAACTGCACATGTCGAAAAAACTGGATACTGAGAGGGGGCGGACGCAGATGAACATGGGGCTGGGGCTTTATCAAGAACAGACACTCAAGCTTGTGATGACACCGGAGCTCAGACAGGCCATTACGATTTTACAATATTCGGCCGTCGATCTCGTCTCGTATTTGCAGGAGCAAGCCAATGAAAATCCCGTGTTCGAGCTGCAGGAAGCGGTGGTGGAGCTGGCACCGGCAAAAATGGAAAAGCCGCTGCCGGAAATTGACTGGAAGGAAATTGTAGGCAATCGGGCGACGGGCGAATATACGGCGGGCAAAAATGAAAGCACTTACAATCCGCTGGACTTCGTTACGCAACGGTCGGTTACGCTGTATGAACATTTGGAGCGCCAGCTCGGCTATTTCAAAAGCTTTACGCAGCCGCAGCGGAGAATCGCTCTGTTTTTGATCGGAAACCTGGACGAAAAAGGCTACCTGGAAATTACCCTGGAGGAGGCGTCCCAGCGATTGGGCGCCGATCTTGAAGAGCTGGAGGACGTCCTGACTGTTCTGCAGCATTTCGATCCTGCCGGCGTAGCTGCGAGAAGCCTGGAAGAATGTCTGCTTTTGCAGCTCAGACACATGGGGAAGGACGATGATCATGTCGTTGAGATCGTCACCTCGCACCTCCAGGACCTGGCTGACTGCCGCTACCAGCGCATCGCCGACAAGGTGGGCTGTACGGTGCAGGAGGTTCAGGCGATAGCCGATCTCCTGCGGACGCTGAATCCCCGTCCAGGCGCAGCCTTTTCCCAAGTGGAGACGCGGTATGTGATTCCGGATGTAGCCGTTGAAAAGGTGGGCGACGAATACATCGTCCTGGTCAACGATGTGGCAACTCCCAGACTTAAAATCAACAGCTTTTACGAAAAAATGCTGAGCCAGCAAAAGAGCCAGGAAGAGGCGAAGCAGTTTATCCACGAAAAGCTGAACGCCGCCATGTGGCTGGCAAAAAGTCTGGAGCAGCGCCGTCTCACCCTGATGCGGGTGACGCAGGCCATCGTCGACATGCAGCGGGATTTCTTTGACCGCGGCATTCATTATTTGAAGCCGATGACGCAAAAGGAAATCGCCGAGCGGGTAGGGCTGCACGAATCGACGATCAGCCGGGCGACGAGCAACAAGTACGTACAGACGCCGCGAGGCATTTTCGAGCTGAAATACTTTTTTACCTCGGCGCTTTCTACAGCGAACGGAGAAGCGACTTCTTCGGAAAGCGTAAAACGCAGGATCAAGGCGCTGATCGAGCAGGAAGACCGGAAGCAGCCGCTGTCCGATCAGAAGCTGGCCGAAATGCTGCTGCAGGAGGGAATTGAAATTTCCCGCCGCACAGTAGCGAAGTATCGCGAGGAGATGCTGATCCCATCCTCAGCCAAACGAAAGAGGTTCTAAGAGGTCCGATGAGTTCAAAGCCATTTCAAATCGTCCTGTACGGCCGCCCCGGATGCCATCTTTGCGACCAGGTGGAGCAACTGATCCTTCTGTTGCGGGAGGAATTTCCGCTGGAGCTGCGGCTTGTCAATATTGAGAAAGACCCCGCGCTGCATGAGCGGTACATGTTTGTCATTCCCGTAGTAGAGATTGACGGCGAGGAAGTATTTCCGTCGGTAACGCATGTGGTCACTTGGGAGGAGCTGCATGCCGAGCTGGCGAAGCGCGCGGCCAGAAAAACCGGGGAGGAAAAGTAGGTAGACCGAGGCAGAAAGCCCGGAAACCTCTGATCCTTTGTCCGCTACCTGCAAGCGGTCTGCGTGCAGTCGAGAGCCGGGCATATTATCATGTAATGTCATGTCAGATCCCTCTGCAAATCAGCGGAGGGATCTTGCATGTTATTTACATTTGTGCTACATTCGAAATGAAGCTGAAGTTTTATTTTTTTGCCCTAAGCGGGACGTAAAATGTATGTACAGGGACAAAAAATGTCCCGATTAGAAAAACCTTGGCAAAAAGGACGTACAGACAATGCGGCGATTTATCGAAATGCAACAAAAACTGCTTCCTGACCTGATCGAGGTTATGCGGGGCCGCTACATGCTGCTGCGGTCTGTTTACCATCTGCAGCCGATCGGGCGAAGAGCTCTGGCCCAAGCGATGCAAAGCACGGAGCGGATCCTCCGGGCCGAGGTTGAGCTGTTGAAGGAAACCGGACTTTTGCATGTGACAGCGGCAGGCATGAGCCTCAGCGAAGAGGGCCAGCGCATATTGGAGGAGATGGAGCCTCTGATGGGCGACCTGTTCGGGCTGACCGAGCTGGCTGAGCGTCTGCAGCATTTGCTCGGCATCCCGCACGTGATCGTAGTGCAGGGAAACGCGGACCACTCTCCCTGGGTAAAGGAAGAGCTGGGACGGGTCGGCGCCCGGATGCTGAAGCAGTACATCCGCGAAGGAGACATCGTGGCGGTGACGGGGGGAACCTCGATCGCGAGCGTTGCTCATCATCTGTCGCCGGCGCCATCCTTTCGGGGTGTGCAGTTTGTCCCGGCCCGCGGCGGTCTGGGCGAGCGCGTAGAGCTGCAGGCAAACACCCTCGCTTCCGCCATGGCAGCCAAGACAGGCAGTTCGTACCGGCTCCTCCACGTTCCTGACCGGCTTCACCCGGAAGCCCTGCAAACGCTGATGAAGGAGCCGCAGGTGCAGGATGTGCTCTCGCTTTTGCAGCATTCGCGGATTGTGATTCACGGCATCGGCGATGCGCTCGCGATGGCGAAGCGGCGGAACTACTCGGAAGCAGAGCTGGCAGAGCTGCAGGAGGCTGGCGCGGTATCGGAGGCGTTCGGCTACTACTTCAATGCCGCAGGAGAAACCGTACACCGGATGCCCACGATCGGGCTGCAGCTGGAGGATGTACAGCGGGCCGAGACGGTGCTGTCCATCGCCGGAGGAGAAAGCAAGGCAAAAGCGATTCTTTCCTTTGCCAGACAGTCGTGCCAAAATGTACTTATTACGGACGAAGGAGCAGCACTGGCGATTTTGTCCGAGCGACTGTAACGCAAAGGAAGTGCGCACGATGAAATTCCTGACGGTTCTTCCCATTGTCTCGCTGATTGTCGGCATAGCGCTCAGTTTGACATCCGGTTTTCCGCTGTTTTTGGGGATTGTTTTGGCAATCTTGGTCACACTGGTTAGTGTAAAAAGACTTGGGTATTCCTGGCGCAAGCAGTGGGAATTTGGCCGGGAAGGAATTAAACAGACGAAGCCGGTCCTGATCATCCTGTTTTTGGTCGGGCTGCTCATCCCGTTCCTGATGATGGGCGGCACCATCCCGGCGATCATTTACTACGGACTGTCTGTAGTCGACGTGCAGTACATGCTGAGTCTCTCCTTTTTACTGTCGGCCGGAACCAGCTATCTGCTGGGCACCTCGGTCGGCACCTTGAGCACGGTCGGGCTGGCGCTGATGGGCATCTCCCATACGGCCGGCATTTCTCCGGCTATGGTGGCTGGCGCTCTGATCAGCGGAGCGATGGTCGGAGAGCGGTTTTCTCCGATTTCCAGCAGCCGCCTGCTGATTCTCAGCACCATTGGCGTGCAAGAGGGAGAGGGGCGCAAAAGCAGTTGGCCTGCCTTGCTGGGGGTCGCGATCACGGCACTGATGTTTCTGGGGCTTGACCTCTTCCGGCAAGGGGCGAGCGAGACCGGGATGATCGGGCAATACCAAGGACTTCTGCGGCAATTCTTCTCCATCGGCTTGCTGCCGCTCGTGCCGCTGCTGGTGCTGGTCGGATCATTTGCCTGCCGGGTAAAGGCGATTCCGGCCCTCCTGTACGGCCTTGTCACGGCAGCGGTACTAGTCATCGCCACTGTACCGATGCAGTTCGCAGAGATGGGGCGCTCTATCCTCTATGGCTATGAGCTGCACACTGGCACAACGCTGGATCAGCTCGTGCACGGCGGAGGAATGCTCTCCATCCTGAGTGTCCTCGTGGTGATCACGCTGGCGGGCTTTCTGAACGGAATCCTGAACAAAGCAAACCTGCTGGCGCCACTCGTCGAGAAAATGATGGGGGATACGCAAAACACCGTCATCCTGGCCGGGAAGGCCGTGCTTTTGTCCCTGTTGGTCATCATGATCAGCTGCAACCAGACGATTCCGATCCTGGTGATGGGCCCGACATTGCTGCCGCGGTTTAGCCGCATGGAAAAAGGAAGCGTGTTTTTAGGGAGGACGATGCTTGATGCGACGCTGGTCATGCCTGTGCTGATTCCTTGGAACGGCCTCGCGATGGTCATGTCGGTGACGCTCGGCATTCCCACTTTAGATATATTGCCTTACTTATTCTTCTCATTTGTTTTGCCTGTACTGACGATAGCAACCGCCCGAACCTTTCAGGCCCCGGGCAGTCTTCTACCACACAAAAAAGCGATGTAGAGAGCAGGAGGTATTTTTTATGGTAAAAGTAGGGATTAACGGATTTGGACGTATCGGCCGCAATGTATTCCGTGCAGCACTGAACAACCCGAACGTGGAAATCGTGGCGGTCAACGACCTGACAGACGCCGCTACGCTGGCTCACCTGTTGAAATACGATTCGGTACATGGCGTGCTTCCGGTTGAAGTCGAAGCGCATGAAAATACACTGGTCGTAGACGGCAAGGAAATCAAGGTACTGGCTGAACGCGACCCGGCTGCTCTGAAATGGGCGGACTACGGCGTAGAGATCGTCGTCGAATCTACCGGCCGTTTCACCAAGCGCGAGGACGCTGCGAAACATCTGGAGGGCGGCGCGAAAAAAGTGATCATTTCCGCACCGGCTACAAACGAAGACATCACGATTGTTATGGGTGTAAACGAAGACAAATACGATGCAGAGAAGCACACTGTCATCTCCAACGCCTCCTGCACGACCAACTGTCTGGCTCCGTTTGCCAAAGTGCTGAATGAGAAGTTCGGAATCGTTCGCGGTCTGATGACGACTGTTCACTCCTACACCAACGACCAGCAAATCCTCGACCTGCCGCACAAAGACCTGCGTCGCGCCCGTGCAGCAGCCGAAAACATCATTCCGACGTCTACAGGAGCGGCAAAGGCGGTTGCGCTGGTGCTGCCTGAGCTGAAGGGCAAGCTGAACGGCTTCGCGATGCGTGTACCGACTCCAAACGTCTCTGTCGTGGACCTGGTAGTCGAGCTGAAGCAAGACGTAACGGTAGACGAAGTAAACGGCGTACTGAAGGAAGCCGCTGAAGGACCGCTGAAAGGCATTCTCGGCTATTCCGAAAAACCGCTCGTTTCTTCCGACTACAACGGCAACCCGGATTCCTCCACAATCGATGCGCTCTCTACGATGGTGCTCGAAGGCAACATGGTGAAGGTAGTCTCCTGGTACGACAACGAGTGGGGCTATTCCAACCGCGTCGTAGACCTCTGCCATTTTGTTGCACAGCGCGGCTTGTAACACGTAAAATAGAACTGTTGTGAAAAAGGGAGAGCAGCCTCTCCCTTTTCCCATATGGGGATGTTACTATTTTCGGGAAGCCATTCTACTGGGGAGGATCGTTCATGAACAAGAAGTCTATCCGCGATACAGATCTGGCAGGAAAACGGGTCTTTTGCCGCGTCGATTTCAACGTGCCGATGCAGGACGGCGTGATTACGGATGATACACGGATTCGCGCTGCCGTGCCGACGATTCGGTTTTTGCGGGACGCAGGGGCCAAGGTGATTCTGGCCAGCCACTTCGGCCGTCCAAAGGGACAAGTAGTCGAAGAGATGAGACTGACTCCGGTCGCGCAGCATTTGTCCGGGCTTTTGGGAACAGAAGTAAAGAAGCTGAATGATTCTGTCGGTCCGGAGGTGGAAGCAGCAGTTGCAGGAATGCAAAACGGCGACGTCATCCTGTTGGAAAACGTCCGCTTCCATGCCGGCGAGGAAAAGAACGACCCAGAGTTGGCGAAAAGCTTTGCGCAGTTGGCTGACCTGTTTGTCAATGACGCTTTTGGCGCCGCTCACCGGGCTCATGCGTCCACGGCAGGCATTGCAGATTACATACCGGCCGTAGCCGGGCTTTTAATGGAAAAGGAAATCCGCTTCCTCGGCGGCGCGCTGTCCCGTCCAGAGCGGCCATTTACAGCCATCGTCGGCGGGGCGAAGGTGAAGGATAAAATCGCCGTGATTGAAAATCTGCTTACGAAAGTAGACCATTTGATCATTGGCGGGGGAATGGCGAATACGTTCCTCAAAGCGCAGGGCTACGGAATCGGCGCATCCCTTTGCGAGGATGACAAGCTGGACTTGGCTCGCACGCTGATGGAGCAAGCGAGAGAACGCGGCGTACAGCTGCTGATGCCGGTCGACGTAGTGGTCGCGGATCGGTTTGCCGCAGACGCAGACAAGCAGACCGTTTCCATCGATGCCATTCCGGAAGGCTGGATGGCGCTGGACATCGGGCCGAAAACAGTCGAGCTGTATCGCAAGGTCATCGTCGACTCCAAGACCGTCGTCTGGAACGGACCGATGGGCGTATTCGAAATGGACGCGTTTGCCAGCGGTACGATTGGCGTAGCCAAAGCAATGGAAGCATGTCAGGGCACGACGATTATCGGCGGCGGCGATTCCGTGGCAGCTGTCGAGAAAGCGGGCGTAGCCGAGCACATGACGCATATTTCTACCGGCGGCGGCGCATCCCTGGAGTTCATGGAAGGCAAAGAGCTCCCGGGCGTGGCCGTTTTGCAGGATAACGAATAGGAGGGAGATTCCTCTTGAGAACCCCGATAGTTGCAGGAAACTGGAAAATGTTTAAAACGATTGCGGAGGCGAAGCAATTCGCCGAAGCTGTAAAACAGCGGGATGCTGTAGCAGGCGTGGAGCAAGTAGTCTGCGCGCCGTTTACGGCACTGGCGGCATTGGCCGAAGCGTTGAAAGGGACAGATGTGGCCCTTGGCGCACAAAACATGCATTTTGAGGAGCAGGGCGCATTTACGGGAGAAATCAGCCCGCTGATGCTGAAGGAAATCGGCGTCCGCTATGTGATCATCGGACACTCGGAGCGCCGCCAGTACTTTAACGAAACAGACGAGAGCGTGAACAAGAAGACGCTGGCAGCCCTGAAGCACGGCCTGCGTCCGATCGTCTGCGTCGGAGAGAGCCTGGAGGAGCGGGAAGCAGGCAAAACGGCCGAAGTCGTTCGCAAACAGACGGAAGCCGCTTTGACAGACGTTACCCCGGATCAGCTCGCAGACGTAGTCATCGCCTATGAGCCGATCTGGGCGATTGGAACGGGCAAGTCCTCGACGGCAGCGGATGCCAACGAAACCATTGCGATTATCCGCAGTATGATTGCCGAGCGCTTCGGGCAGCAGGAAGCCGATAAAGTCCGCATTCAGTACGGCGGAAGCGTAAAGCCGGAGAACATCGGCGGCTATATGGCCGAAAAGGACATCGACGGCGCGTTGGTAGGCGGCGCAAGCTTGACGGCAGACAGCTTTTTTGCGTTGGTCAAAGGCGCCAAATAAGGAGGGAACACCATGACACAACGTCCGAAACCGGTAGCCCTGATCATTTTGGACGGATTCGCCCTGCGGGAGGAGACGTATGGAAACGCCGTGGCGCAGTCCAAAAAGCCCAATTTTGACCGCTACTGGAATCAGTACCCGCATGCAACCCTTCAGGCGAGCGGACTGGCTGTCGGCCTGCCGGAAGGGCAGATGGGCAACTCCGAGGTCGGCCACCTGAACATCGGTGCCGGACGGGTTGTTTATCAGGATCTGACCCGGATCACGAAGTCCATCCAGGAAGGCGACTTTTTTGAGAACGAAACCTTGGTGGGCGCGTTCGAGCACGCCAGGCAAAACGGCAAGCAGGTGCACTTGTTCGGACTTTTGTCCGACGGCGGTGTGCACAGCCACATCAACCACCTGTTCGCGATTTTGGAGCTGGCGAAAAAGCAGGATGTGGACCGCGTCTTCATTCACGGCTTTTTGGACGGGCGCGACGTGGCCCCGGACAGTGCGGTTCGCTACATTGAAGAGCTGCAGCAAAAGATCGAGGAAATCGGCGTAGGCCGCATCGCGACGGTGCAGGGCCGCTATTACGCGATGGATCGGGACAAGCGCTGGGAGCGGATCGAAAAGGCGTACCGCGCCATGGTGTACGGAGATGCCCCAGCCTATACCGACCCGATCAAGGCCGTAAAAGAATCGTATGAGAAGTCGATCATGGATGAATTCGTCATGCCGACGGTGATCACGGACGATCAGGGCAAGCCTGTTTCCACGATCCAGAACGGCGATTCGATCATCTTCTTCAACTTCCGTCCAGACCGCGCGATCCAGATCTCGCAGGCGTTTACCAACGAGGACTTCCGCGGATTTGACCGCGGGGAAGGTCGGCCGCGCGACCTGTACTTTGTCTGCCTGACTCATTTTTCCGAGTCGGTCGACGGGTATGTGGCCTACAAGCCGGCCAATCTGGACAATACGCTGGGCGAGGTGCTTTCCCAGAACGGCTTGAAGCAGCTTCGCATCGCCGAGACGGAAAAGTACCCGCATGTCACGTTCTTTTTCAGCGGCGGCCGCGAGCAGGAATTCCCGGGCGAGACCCGCATCCTGATCCCGTCCCCGAAGGTAGCGACGTACGATCTCCAGCCGGAGATGAGCGCACCGGAAGTCACGGAGGCGGTCGTGAAAGAGATCGAGGCGGAGAATTTTGACGCCATCATTCTCAACTTTGCCAACTGCGACATGGTTGGCCACTCGGGCAAGATGGAGCCGACGATCAAGGCGGTCGAGACGGTAGATGCCTGCCTCGGAAAAGTGGTGGACGCTATCATCGCCAAAGGCGGTGTCGCCATCATCACAGCCGATCACGGCAACGCCGATCTGATGCTCGATGAGGCGGGACGTCCGATCACCTCGCACAGCACGTACCCGGTACCTGTCATTGTCACGCGCGAAGGCCTGACGCTGCGGGAAGACGGCATTTTGGCCGATTTGTCCCCGACGATGCTCCAGCTTCTGGGTGTAGAACAGCCTGCAGAGATGACAGGCAAGCCATTGACTGTGAAATAAACTTGCCGGGAAAAATATTTTGCAAAACGAAGAGCTTGACCGAATGATGTTCAAATAGGTATGAATGTATGTGTAACGGAATTGGTTATACATGAAAAGCGATCATAAGGAGATGGATGGCAAATGGCGATGATTACCGATGTTTATGCACGCGAAATCATGGACTCTCGCGGAAATCCGACAGTAGAAGTGGAAGTGTATCTGGAAGACGGCTCGATGGGCCGTGCTGCAGTGCCATCCGGTGCTTCTACGGGTGCATACGAGGCTGTTGAGCTGCGCGATGGAGACAAATCCCGCTACCTCGGCAAAGGCGTTTTGAAAGCCGTCGAAAACGTAAACGAGATTATCGCTCCTGAGCTGATCGGCATGGATGCCATGGATCAAGTCGGCATCGACATGGCAATGATCCAGCTAGACGGAACTCCGAACAAAGCGAAGCTGGGCGCAAACGCAATCCTCGGCGTATCGATGGCTGTCGCTCGCGCGGCTGCTGAATCTCTCGGCGTTTCCCTGTACAACTATCTGGGCGGCTTCAACGCAAAGACACTGCCCGTGCCGATGATGAACATCCTCAACGGCGGCAAGCACGCGGACAACACCGTCGACATTCAGGAATTCATGGTGATGCCGGTAGGCGCTCCGTCCTTCAAGGAAGCGCTGCGCACCGGAGCGGAGATTTTCCACTCCCTGAAAAAGGTATTGAATGAAAAAGGCCTGAGCACCGCTGTGGGCGACGAGGGCGGCTTCGCGCCAAACCTGAAATCCAACGAAGAAGCGATTACCACGATCCTGGAAGCGATCAAAAATGCAGGCTACGAGCCGGGCAAGGACGTCTTCCTCGCACTGGACGTGGCCGCTACCGAAATGTACAAGGACGGCAGCTACCACTTTGAAGGCGAAGGCGTCGTGAAGAGCACAGACGAAATGATCGCTTTCTACGAGGATCTGGTAAGCAAATACCCGATCATCTCCATCGAGGACGGCCTGTCCGAGGACGACTGGGATGGCTGGAAAAAGCTGACTGACCGTCTGGGCGGAAAAGTGCAGCTCGTCGGCGACGACCTGTTCGTGACCAACACCGAGCGTCTGGCGCGCGGCATCGAGTCTTCCACAGGAAACTCCATCCTGGTGAAAGTAAACCAGATCGGTACCCTGACCGAAACCTTCGACGCCATCGAAATGGCGAAACGCGCAGGCTACACAGCCGTCATCTCGCACCGTTCCGGCGAAACCGAGGATTCCACCATCTCCGATATCGCTGTGGCGACCAACGCGGGTCAAATCAAAACCGGCGCTCCGTCCCGTACCGACCGTGTGGCGAAGTACAACCAATTGCTGCGCATCGAAGACGAGCTGGGCGATACCGCTCGCTTTGGCGGCCGTGCTGCTTTTTACAACTTGAAGAAGTAAGGGCTGCGAGCTTTGTTGCAACTCGAAAGAAGTAAGGGTTGCTTTCCTGCAGTCTTTTGAAAAGAGCTTTCTCCTTGAACAGGAGGAAGCTCTTTTTATGTGACGGGGGAGGCCCGTTATTTCTCAAAGAAGGGGGAATTGGCTTTTATCGAGACTATTGGCAACAGGCGATGGACGATTCGGAAACGAATGAACGGTTGTGCGGAGAAATAGTCAAAAGGGGTTTGGAGTATGAAGACTTCAGGAATGGTTGATCTCTTGAGATTTAAAAAATCCGGTGCTCCCGTATAGTGACGGCAGAAACATCGGATTTTCTTTTCGGATGCGAACATGAAAAAAATTTTACGCAGGCAGCAGCAGTCGCCAGCGGGAATCATTTGTTCTGATCGCGGTCTTCCTTGCGCTCCTGGAGTTCGATCAGCCGATCGAGCTTCTCTTCGATTTGTTTCAGCCCGTCGCTGCGCGTGCTCGAATTTTGGAGAAGCTTGCGGATAAAGGCTGCAAGGGAGATGACAAAGAGTATGAGCAGTATGACGACAACCGACATAAGAATGAGACCGGGGATGCCGATACTGTGCAAGGGTAGCAGCTCCTTTCAGTGGGTATATAGGAAGGATTCTCCATTTTACATAGATTTCCTTGTACTTTCAGAAAGTTTACCCAGACTAAATCAAGCAGGCATAAAAAAGGCTCCGCCGTAATACAGCGAAGCCTTACTTATTTTGACAGTCATTGTCGTTCGTTACTCAGGTGATTCACCGATTAGGCGTGTACCGCGATTTTTTGCTCTTCCTTTTCTGTATTGGCACCTGAACCCGCAGTTGCACCAGCACCCAGACGGCTTTTGCTGAAAGGAATGCACATCGGCGTGTCGTAGATCGGATCCCGGGTGATCTGGCACTCCATCTGGAAGACGTGCCGGACGAGCTCCTCGTTCATAACGTCATGAGGATTTCCCTCGGCAAATACGCTCTGGTTGTGCACGGCCACGATGTGATGAGCGTAGCGGCAGGCGAGGTTCAAATCGTGCAGCACCATGACAATCGTCCGCTGCTCGGTCTGGTTGAGATCGTAGAGCAAATCAAGAATTTCAATCTGATGGGACATGTCCAGATAGGTGGTTGGTTCGTCCAGCAGGATCGTTTCTGTTCCCTGCGCCAGTGTCATGGCGATCCATGCGCGCTGGCGCTGGCCGCCGGAGAGCGAATCAACGGCACGGTCGGCCAAAGCGGTAAGCTGCGTCGCCTCCAATGCTTTGACGACCATCTTCTCGTCCTCTTCGGACCATTGCTGCAGCCAGCTTTGATGGGGATAGCGGCCTTGTTTGACCAGCTGCAGGACCGTCAGTCCCTCAGGAGCGACCGGGCCTTGGGGCAGGATGGCGAGCCGTTTGGCCACTTCCTTGGTAGGCCGTTTGGCGATCGCTTCGCCGTCCAGCAGGATCGCGCCTTCCTTTGGCTTCAGCAGCCGTGCGAGCGAACGCAGAAGCGTGGACTTCCCGCAGCCGTTGCTGCCGATAAAGACAGTAATCTTTCCCCGCGGAATGGTCAAATCAAGCGACTCGATAATATTCCGTTCCCCATACGACAAAGTGAGTTGACGGGTCTCCAGAGCATGCACGCTGATCCGTCTCCTTTCATTTAGCGATTTCGGTTTCTGTACAGCAGGTAAATGAAAAACGGTGCACCGACGGCGGAAGTGAACACGCCGACCGGAACGTCGATAGGTGTAAACGCCATGCGGGCGATTAAATCAGCAATCAAGACGATCAGTGCCCCGATAAAGGCGGAAAGGGGCAGTGCGCTGCCAAATGACGGCCCGATCAGTTGCTTGGCAATATGCGGAGCCAGGAGAGCGACGAAGCCGATCTCACCGCCTACGGAGACCGCTGTACCGGTCAAAGCTGCGCAGATCAGAAGCAGGAAAAAGCGGTCCCGCTGCACCGTGCTTCCGACGCTCATGGAAATATCGTCGCCCAGCTGTTGGATATTGACCCGTCTGGCCATCAGCGCCGCGAGAAGCAGCAGCCCGATTGTCCAGGGGAGAATCATCCGCGCGTCTGCCCA
Organism: Brevibacillus borstelensis; assembly: GCF_036700025.1. Classification (NCBI taxonomy): domain Bacteria; kingdom Bacillati; phylum Bacillota; class Bacilli; order Caryophanales; family Paenibacillaceae; genus Brevibacillus; species Brevibacillus borstelensis. The sequence goes on from NZ_CP144922.1 coordinate 929,020, forward strand.
GGACACCCCGTAAATACTGCCGGTCAGCCAAAGAATGGCTTTGTTTTGCAACAGGAACGGGCTGAACATGATCAGCATGGTGACGACGGCACTTGCGGCGATTTTGATCCCCACGCCAATCAGGACGAGGCGGAGCGGTGTCACCCCCTTTTTCCAGGCGAGAGCGTACAGCAGGAACATGATCAGTGTTGCCCCGAGAAACGCTACCGGCGGAAGCCACTTGATGCTCACCGTCTCAAAAAAGAGCAGGAATGCAACTGCGGCCACAGAAGCGCCGCCGGAAACACCGAGAATATCAGGGGCGGCCAGGGGATTGCGAACGACCCCCTGCATAATCGCACCGGCTCCGGCAAGGGAAGCGCCGACCAGCATGCCGACGACAACCCTCGGCATGCGAAACTGCTGAACGAGCAGGGTGTTTTGCTCGTCGCCCATGCCGATCAGCACCTTGAGGACGTCCAGCGGAGAGACCTTCATCTCTCCCATCCCCAGGCTGATCACCGCGACAGCCAACGTGGCGATGGCGGCGGCCACGGTCACCCATATCGATTTTTTGTGCAAATGAAAAGAAGACAAGCGCTTGCCGGGGCGCAGAGTCAGGTAGCCTTTCATCCTTTGTCCAGCCCCTTTCGTGCCACGTAGATGAAGAACGGAATGCCGATCAGGGCGGTCATCACGCCGATAGGCACTTCTGCGGGCTTGGCGACGAAACGCGCGCCGATATCGGCAGCAAGCAAGAGAGCCGCTCCCAACAGGCCGCTGTACAGCATCACCCAGCGCGTCTCAATCCCGACGAGAAAGCGGGCAAGATGTGGCGTGACCAATCCGACAAAGCCGATCGGACCGGCTACAGCGACAGAGCTGCCTGACAGCAGGACGATCGTAGCGCCTGCGGCCAGCTTCACCATCATCGTGCGTTGACCGAGGCCTTTTGCGACGTCGTCCCCCATCAGCAAGGTCTGGATGGGACGGGCCAGCAGGAAGGCGATGATCCAGGCGACAATCATATAAGGAAAGACTGCGGTCAAAAATTCCAGCTTTCGTCCGCCCACTGACCCGGAGAGCCAGAACAGCACCTCATCCACAGATTTTTCATTTAATACCATCATGCCGTGACGTGCGGAAGCAGCCAATGCGGTAATGGCGGCTCCGGCCAAGGTAAGCTTGACAGGCGTCATTCCGTCACGCCCGAGAGAACCGAGCAGGTAGACTACGACGCCGCTGACCGCAGACCCGAGAAAGGCGATCCATGTAAACTGCGTCAAAGAGCTGATGCCAAAGAAGGTGATGGCCACGACCACAAAGAAAGCGGCCCCTGCGTTTAGCCCGAACAGTTCGACATCGGCGATCGGATTGCGGGTCAGCGCTTGCAGCAGCGTACCTGCGATCCCCAGGCACATCCCTACGGCCAAGGCGTTGAGGACGCGGGGGACGCGCACCTCCTTGATGACGATATGTTCATTGGTACCGTTAAACTGTGTAAAGGCATCGATCGCTGTGTGCCAGCTTGTTTCCACGATGCCAAAAACAAGACTGGCGTAACTCAAGTACGCCAGAAGCAAGAGGAAGAATCCCACTCCCAAAATCTTTAAATAAGTATTGGATAGCAAAGCTTTCATAACAGGTTTTCATCCTTAGGTTGAGTTGTCTCGATCAATTGCGAACAGCGTATCCAATGATAAGTTTAGATGTAGGGATTTTTCTTGTCAATGATTTTGAGAGTCATTATCAATTTGTTGTTGACTTCCTCCCAGGCTTGGTTGTAGGATATTCAGTGTCAGTGATACACATTCTCATTCTCATTGATTCGAATACAACCCGAAGGGAGTCATCATCATGTTTCAACGTACATACAAGGGGACCAAAGGAAAGATGTTCTTTTCCGTTCTCATGGCTCTTCTGCTGATCGTCACCGGTTGCGGTGGCCAACAGGCGGAGCAAAAATCGGCAGACCAAACGCAGCCGGCTGGACAAACTACCGGCAATGCAAGCGGCGGCTCCGACAAGGAATATGTAGTGAAGCACGCTATGGGTGAAACGCCAATTAAAGGTACACCGCAACGCGTCGTCGTTTTGACTGCTCAAGGCGTCGAGACACTGGTGAAGCTTGGTGTGAAGCCGGTGGGCGCAGTTGGCTCCTTTACCGATCCGACTCAGTTTTATGAGCCGGTGAAGCCGCACCTGGAAGGCACTAAAGTTGTCGGTTCCGAATCCCAGCCAAACCTGGAAGCGATCATGGCGCTCAAACCTGATCTGATTCTCGGTATGAAATTCCGTCACGAAAAAATTTACGAGCAATTGAAAGCAATCGCTCCGACTGTATTCGTGGAAGAGCCGCGCGGCGACTGGAAAGAGAACTTCATGCTGTACGCGGAAGCATTGAACAAGAAAGCCGAGGGCGAGCAAGTCATTGCCGATTGGAACAAGCGTGTTGAAGACTTCAAGGTAAAAGCCGGGGACAAGCTGAATACAAAAGTATCGATCGTTCGCTTCATGCCTGGACGGGTACGCATTTACTACAAAGACACGTTCCTGGGAACCATTTTGAAAGACCTGGGCGTAGCCCGTCCTGCAAGCCAGGATCAAGACAAGTTTGCTGATGAGGTAACGAAAGAGCGCATTCCGGAAATGGACGGCGACATCATGTTCTACTTCTCCTACGAAACCGGTGATGGCCAGGCGAGCAAGCTGGAACAAGAGTGGACAAATGATTCGCTTTGGAAAAACCTGAATGTCGTGAAAAACAACAAAGCTTTCAAAGTGGATGACGTTGTTTGGAATACCTCCGGCGGTGTAATCTGCGCGAACATGGTTCTGGATGAGCTGGAGAAATACATTATCGGTCAGTAAACGTTTTATGAACAAAGAGATGGCACGGTGCATGCTGTGCCGTCTTTTTTGTTATCAAAGAGGAAGACAGCAGCTATACGGATATGTTTTCTGGCAGCTTATTTCTCGTTCACACCGGCGGACATGGGGAACGGAAGGATGAGTTTACAGAATATGCTAAAATATACGTTGAAAGCACGATTTACACCGTGATCGGAAGAAAACCCAAATTGGGCGGGGGAGTAAAGATGTCGCAGACGCGTTCCATATTCATCATCTGTATGGCTGGCATCATGATGATATTTGCATTCCTGGGATTATGGGAGTCGTATCAGCCTCATGTCGGTCCTGTCGGAAATGGTCCGAGCCATCAACGAATTTGGTCCTGGTTTATTTTGCAGTTCCTCATCGCCGGATGTTTTCTTGCTACGGGCATACTCGGTTTGCGTGCGAGCAGAAAAGAGAGGGAGGAAGAGTAAGGAAACAGAGTTAGAGCAGATTGAGCTAAAGCAAACGATACCTTTGGGGAAGACGGTTTGCTAGAAAAACACAGTGCTAGGCTGTCTTGCTGTTTTACAGAACACTCTGAAACATCTTGCAAAGAAGCCGCTCCCCGTAAACCCGGGAAGCGGCTTTTTTGCAAAGAGTCTCTCGTTATTGCGCCATGATGTTAACGGCAGCTTTCGGATAAACGATATTCACATGATCGACAAGCAATGTTTTTGCGTTTTGACCGTTCGCCGTTCCGGAGAACACGAATTTCAATTCGTACTTGCTATTTACCTTGTAAGTGTAAATCGTTTGGCCAGACACATCGGCGGAAACGTCAGGCTTGCCGAGGGCAGATGTTACATCGGAGAGCGACAGCTCCTGCAAGCGGGTGTCATAGCTGCGAATATCGACAAGCTGCATTCCCTTGTTAAAGCCGAATACGACACCTTGCGTCCGGTAGCTGGCATACGTAACACCGTTAACCCCGCCCAGCATGTCGGCCTTGCCCCAGTCCTTTTCCACGGTGTCAAAGACGCTGGTTTCTACAGGGTATTCCACGCCGTACAGTCGGCCTTCTTTGGCGAGATCGCGGATGCTTTGCACCAGCTCTGGCGTGGTAACGGCCTGCATCAGATTGACGGTTCCGCGAGGGTAAAACACATCGGTGCGGACTGCACGAAGTTCGTTTTTGCCGTTATCTTCTCCTTGGTAGACAATCTTTAGCTGGTATTTGTCTGTGACGTTGTAGATATGAATCGTCTGGCCAGCGAACAGGATGGCGCGGTCCGGCTCCCCGAGCACACGAGTCACGTCTGCCATGGACAGGTAGTGAGGCTGGGAGCCCTTGCTGCCTATATTGCCGATCTCCCAGTTGCCGTATACCCGGCGGATATCGACGATTTGCATGCCCTTGTTGTACCCAAGGATGACCCCTTTGTTCTTGTAGGTCGCGTACGTAATGCCATTGGCGTAATCAGTACGGTCTGGCTTGCCCCAAGACTGCTCGACCTCGTCAAACATGGATGTTTCCAACGTTAGTTTTTGGTCGTATGATTGTCCGCGGACGGCTTTCTCCTTCATGGAAAGAATCACGTCTTTAATGGTGCGGTTCAGGTCTGCTTCCTTGTCGCTGGATGCGATCGGAGCACCTTCGCCTGAGCCAATCTCTCCTCCCGTGCCGTTCGGTCCTCCTGTTCCCTGGGACACGCCCTCCTGATGGGAACTTCCGGCGGGCTTCTGATTGGGGGGCTGGACAGTCGGATCAAGTGTCGCTGATTGATTCCACGTTATCAATTGACTCCCGAGCCACACTGTGGCAGCCAGCAAAGAAAAGGCGGCTGCTGTTCTGCCCAGCGTCGCCAGGCGGTACGAGCTTTTTTGTCCGTGGCGTGAGCTTCTTTTTCCGATAGGGGTATCTGTTTCGCGAATGGCGGTCATAATCTTCTCCTTTTGTTGCTCAGTGAGTGTAATGTCGGGCAGATTTCGCAAATCGTCCAACCAATGTTCATCGTGCTTTGACGGCATCTCCGAATCCTCCCTTTTCCCTGAATTGCCATATGCCTTTCATCGCCTTTAAGGCCCGGTGGTAGGTGACATTTACTTTGCTTTCGCTCCATTGCAAAATGTCGGCCGTTTCCCTGGCAGACAGCTCTTTGATGCCGCGGAGGATCAACACCTCGCGGAAAGCGGGCTTCAACTGCTGGAGGGACCGATAGAGCTCGTGCTGTTCCTCGTGAAGGTCCAGCCATTCCTCCGGTGTTTTTCGCTCGTCGCGGACGTCTTGCAGCCAACTGTCGGGCAGCCATTTGCGCAAACGCTGTTTTCGCTGGTGGTCGATGGCGGTGTTGCGGGCGATCGACAGCAGCCAGGTTTTGGGCTGGGCTCTGCCTTCAAACAGGTCCAGTGCTTGCAGGGCCTTGATAAAGACCTCCTGGACCAAATCCTCCACATCAGCGGTGCCTGTGTAGTACACGAGAAACTTGTATATCTCGTCACCGTAGCGCAGGAACCATTGTTCGATGAGTGCTTTCTTGTCCACGTGTTCCCCACCTTTTACGGTTGTTGTCTGTGTAATTGGACGGTGCAGCTTTTTAAATCTTACAGTTTTTTTTGAAGAAAATTTTTGGCATCTTCAGATTTTGCCTCTTTGCCTTGCCGCAGCTTTCCTCTGATTTGGCATAGATCGGGCTTTGGCGGAGGAGATGAAAAAGGAGAAAATGCTCAGGGTACGGTGGGACACTCTCTGGGGGTGAACTGTCCGGCTCCCGTTCAAAAGGGAAACCGCGTCCAAAAGCAGCATGTTCAGGAAGGGTCTCAGAGTTGGACGCTAAAAGCGTGTTCCCCTTTTGAACGGGAGCCTGAGCGGGTGTCCCAAAGACCTTCGCATTTTCTCCTTTTTCATCTCTACAGCTGTTCCGTAAGTCGGCAAAGCAAAGAAAAGAGGGCTGGGGAGAAGGGGACGGAATATTTAAATCTTGCTTTCTTAGGATTGGTGATTATTTGGGAATGTATCAAGCGACTTTCTTTTGAGTGATTTGTGGGGTCCAATGGATGGGCAAATGGTTGAAAAGAAACGAGAAATGAATGTTGAGATTCTTAAACAGTTAGATGAGTATGAGGCACAAGCGGTTCGAATGATTGCACAGGATACCGGAATTGATCTCTCGGTGCTCGAATTACATTTTTCATAAAGGAAAAAGGCTGCACGTGGCGGCAGCCTTTGCTTAGAAAAGAAGTGGTAGTAAACAAGAGGCATCGATTTTTAGTGGGAGGAGTCACACCCTCACGGCCTCAGCATAGACTCACGTGTAAACCACGAGGAATAGGCGAGTGCGCTGATCAGGGCGGCAGAGATGGCCGCGGACGAGGAAAAGGCGAACATGATCAGGATTTGGTAGCGAACGGCTTCCAATGGGTTGGCTCCGGCGATGATCATCCCGGTCATCGTACCGGGCAGTTGGACCAGGCCGATGGTTTTCATTGTGTCAAAGGTGGGGATCATGCTTGCTTTTACCGCTCGTTTCAACACGCCGTGAATGGCCTGCTTTTTGTTTGCACCCAGGCAGAGCAGGGCTTCGATTTCCCCGCGGGCAGTCTCCGTCTCGCGCTTCATGTGGCTGAGGAACAGGCCGGCGACGATCATCGAATTTCCGATAATCATGCCTGTGATCGGGATCAAATACTGGGGCGTCGGTTTGATCAGACCGAGCACAAGCAGCAGACTCATCGTCAGCGTTGCGGTCACGGTCAAGGAAGCGGCGACCCGCCACAAAATTCCCGGAAGGCCATCGCCGCGCCGGGATGCGTTCCAGGAGGCTACGCCAATCATCATGGCGATTACCAGCGCCTGGTAGATTGGATGGTCGGTGTGAAAGACGAATTGCAAAACGTAGCCGATCGCCAGCAGCTGTACGGCACAGCGTACCGTCCCGATGGCAATTTCCTTTTCCAGACCGAGCTTTTGCCACATGGAGAGGAGCAGGGCGATGACGACAAAGGTAAAGGAAAACCACAGACTCATGGAAGACATGGGGCATCCTCCTTTTGAACAAGATGGGCGGATAAAAATTCTTGAGCCTCCTGTGTCTGCGGTCCTTCAAAGAAGCGATCGGCCGGGGAGTCTTCGAGCAGACGGCCACCCGCCAAAAACCAGATCCGCTGGCCGACCGCTCGCGCTTGCTCCCAGTCGTGCGTGATCCACAGCAGGGTAGTGCCTTCGCGGCGATGCAGGTCTACGAGAAGTTCTTCTGTAGCCCGCTTGCTGATGGTGTCCAGAGAAGCTGTCACCTCGTCCAGCAAGAGTACCGTTGGATGCAGGAGAAGAGAACGGACCAGTGCGACACGCTGCCGTTCGCCTCCGGAGAGCTGCGCCGCCTGCTTGCTCCAGTCCATCTCGCCGAGACCTACGGCTTCCATCCAGGTCCGGGCCAGCTCAGTCTCGAAAGGCCGCTTGTGCAAACGGCTGACCGCTCTCAGATTGTCTTCGACGCTGCCAGGCAGCATGACCGGCTGCTGAGCGACGTAGCTTACGGACATTCTCCATTTTTCCGGGCCCCACTCCGTTGGGGTTTTGCCCAAATGCCGAATCGTCCCGTCATCTGCCGTGTCCAAAAGTCCGAGCAGGCGGAGAAGTGTGCTTTTGCCTTGCCCCGATTTCCCCATGATCAGCGTAATCTCAGGCGAAGCAATGTCGACAGTGATATCGGAAAACAGCCAAGTATGCTGCTGTGTCGGGAGTTGTTTGCCCAGATGTTCCAGGCTCAGAACGCTGGCCATGATGATTCCTCCTCAAAGAGGTCTTCCAATGAATAGTCGGCAAAAACGAGAAAAACACCGAAGACATGCTTGCTTCGGTGTTTTGTCAGGTGGCAGGATGACTTATGTACTATTTATGTTCGGACAGCCACTGTGCAACCGCTTGAATCTCCGGTTGTTTCTTCAGAAGGCCAGGAGGCATGCCGCCTTTACCTTCTTTAATGATCTTTGCGATTTCGTCGGCACTGTACTTGCTGCCAACCTGTGTCAGAGCCGGTGCTGCGATACCTTCAAGGTTTTGGCCGTGACAGGAGGAGCAGTTTTGTTTGAACACGGTTGGCGCGTCGATGGTAGCAGTCGGTGCCTCTCCACCATTTGCCTGTTCTCCGTGTTGTGGTGGGAAAATAGCAGAACCTACAAGTGCGATGAGGAATACAAGAAACAAGATGCCAAACGAAGCAAAAAAGGCCTTCGCGGAATCAATTACGTCGTTTTGATTCATGTCTTTTTTGTTCGAACCAGCCATCTGACAAAGACCTCCTAAGGCGAGTATAGCAGTACACATGCAATTTTACGGCAAAATCGTGACACATGCAAGGAAACGAGAAAACAGACAAAGAAAGTACACAATTATTAATAGAAACAATCAAATCAGGAAAGCATGTTGATGATCATCCCTGTTTGTGATAAAGTAGTGATGCTGGTCTTTATTTAGTTGTCGCTGCTGCGGCATATAAATGAGAAAAACCGGACACGCTTACCCAAAAGGCTTAGCAACATTCTCCTATAGAATGTTCATCTATTGCAATTCTTACGCCTTGGAAATATGTCTTGAGGTGAATAAACATGGCATTGGCAGCAAAAATTTTGCTTATAATCGCAAGTATCGGCTTGATTATTGTCGTCCTGCTTCAATCTGGCAAAAGTGCCGGCCTTTCTGGCGCGATTGGCGGCGGCGCGGAACAACTGATGGGCAAACAAAAAGCCCGCGGGATTGACGCATTGCTCGGAAAGCTGACTGTTATCTTTGCAGTGGCATTCATGGTGTTTGCCATCCTGCTCGGGTACTTCTTGAAAAGCGGAGCATAAAGTACGATTTGTCGAAGACAGCAAGGCTACCTTGCTGTCTTTTTCTCTATTTGGTTTGCCGTGAGCGCGAGCGGCGAATACTACATAGTAAGAGAGCTGGCGAGACACGTATTCGCGGCAGAGGAGGGTAAATATGAAAGAACAAGATATACTCGCGTTCATGAGGGAGCAGGCGTACCACCCGATGACGGTGGCAGAGCTGGAGGCCGCTTTCGGGATCACGGATTCCGACGACTTCAAAGAACTGGTCAAAACACTGAACCAGTTGGAGGATAGCGGGGAGATCATCCGGACGAGGACCAATCGTTACGGCGTGCCTGAAAAAATGAATCTGATCCGGGGGAAACTGCAAAATCATCCCAAAGGTTTTGGGTTTGTCATAACCGAAACGCCAGATCAGGACGATATTTATGTCCACGCCAACGACATGAATGGCGCCCTGCACGGGGACACCGTCCTGGTGCGAATGGAAAAAATAAGCGGGGGCAACCGCGCGGAGGGCAGGATTATCCGCGTGGTGGAGCGGGGCATCACCGAAGTAGTGGGGACGTTTCAGGATGAGAACCATTACGCCTTTGTCATCCCGGACGAAAAGCGGATCGGGAAGGATATTTTTATTCCGAAAGAGGCGTACAACGGAGCAGTGGACGGCCACAAGGTTGTGGTGAAAATCGTCCGTTACCCGGAGGGGCGCGTCAATCCCGAGGGTGAAGTAGTCGAGATTCTGGGCCATAAAAACGATCCGGGCGTAGACATTCTGTCCATCATTCGCAAGTTTGGACTGCCAGAGGCTTTCCCGGCGGATGTCATCGCCGAAGCGGAAGCGGCTCCGGACCAAATTTCCGAAGAGGAGATCAAGGGAAGACGCGATCTGCGCGACCGCATGATGGTCACCATCGACGGAGCGGATGCCAAGGACCTGGACGACGCTGTTTCCGTAGAGGTTTTGCCCAATGGCAACTACCGGCTCGGCGTCCATATCGCCGACGTCAGCTACTACGTCCGGGAAAATTCGGCGCTCGATCAGGAAGCGTATCGCCGCGGCACCAGCGTCTACCTCGTAGACCGGGTCATTCCCATGCTGCCGCATCGCTTGTCCAACGGCATTTGCAGCCTGAATCCAAAGGTCGACCGCTTGACGATCAGCTGCGACATGGAGATGGACGCCGGGGCCAACGTCGTCAAATACGACATTTTCCTGAGCGTGATCCGCACCAACGAACGGATGACCTACTCGGATATCCGCAAAATTCTCGAGGACAATGATGAGGAGCTCATCGCCAAATACGAGGAGCTCGTCCCGATGTTCCGCAAGATGGAAGAGCTCGCCCGCAAGCTCCGGGCGAAGCGAATGGCGCGTGGCGCGATCGACTTCGATTTCCGCGAGGCCAAAATTTACGTCAACGAAGAGGGCACCCCGACAGACATCGGGTTCCGGGTGCGCTCCATCGCGGAGAGCATCATCGAGGAATTCATGCTGGCAGCCAACGAAACGGTAGCCGAGCATTTTCACTGGCTGAAGCAGCCGTTTATTTACCGGGTTCACGAAGATCCGAAAGAAGAGAAGCTGCAGGCCTTTATGGAGTTCATCACCAACTTTGGCTACTCCGTTCGCGGAAAGGGCAATACGGTCCATCCGCGTGCGCTGCAGCAGCTTTTGGAGGAAGTGAAAGGGACGCCGGAAGAGGTCATCATCAGTACGGTTATGCTGCGCTCGATGAAGCAAGCGCGCTACGACGCGGAAAGCTTGGGCCACTACGGCCTTGCGACGGACTTTTACACGCACTTCACGTCCCCGATCCGCCGCTATCCGGACCTCATCGTCCACCGCAGAATCCGCGAGTCGCTGGAAGGAGATCTGTCCGAGAAGCGGCTGGCGCATTGGCAGGAGCAAATGCCGCTCATCGCCGAGCATTCGTCGCAGCGCGAGCGTCTGGCTGTGGATGCCGAGCGCGAGACGGACGACCTGAAAAAGGCGGAATACATGCTGGAACGTGTCGGCGAGGAGTTCGAGGGCGTCATTTCGGGCGTCACTTCGTTCGGGATATTCGTCGAGCTGCCCAATACCATCGAGGGCTTGGTCCACGTCAGCTTTTTGACCGACGACTACTACCATTACCACGAAAAAGCGTACGCGCTCATCGGTGAGCGGACAGGCAAGCAGTTCCGCATCGGCGACGTGGTGCAGGTACGGGTCTCCAACGTCAACGTCGACGAGCGCGCCATCGACTTTGAAATCGTCGGGATGAAAAAGTCGGGCGGCTTCCGCGGCCGCGAGCGCGGACCCAAGGTCATCGACGGCAGAGGCGGACAGCGTGCGGGCAGAAAATCAAAGCAGGAGCGCTCTGCAAAGCAAAAGACGGAAACGAAGCGAGAGCTGCACCCGGCTGCTTTCCGCAAGAAGCTCAAGGAACGGGGGCAAAAGACCTATCGGCAAAACGCAAATCCGCAGGCAGACCTGGAAGGGGCTGGCGAGGTTGTCCCGCTGGGAGGTGCCGAAGGAGAGCAAGGCGCTCCGCGTGAAAAAGCATTCTGGGAGGACTTTGTCCGTTCCAAGAAAAAGAAGCGTAAAAATATAGCAGGCCAGGCGAAGAGGAAACGGCGGTAAAGCACCGCTGTTTCTTTGTTTGCTGGGCTGTAGAAGTAACTCGAAATACTTGAAAGCAGTTAGCAGCAGTTTAAAGAAGTTAAAAGCAATTAAAAGCAGTTAAAAGAGGTCAAACCGTTAAAAGCAGTTAAAAGCAGTTAAAAGCACTCAAAGGCTCAAAACTGCTCAATGGCTGAAAATCGCTCAAAACCGCTCGAATCTCTTAAAGCCACTCAAAGCAGCAGTCAGAAGGAATGGGTATTGCTGTATTAAGTGTTTTTTGCTATACTAACAGATACCATATTTTTTCATCCGGTACCAAGCGAGGTGATCTCCATGTCAAAACCGAAAACAGGTGTTAAAACGCTGGCTCAAAACCGCAAAGCGCGCCACGACTACCATATCGAGGAAGTCTACGAAGCAGGCATCGCCCTGACGGGGACGGAGATCAAATCCGTGAGGGCCGGACGCATACAGCTCAAGGACAGCTTTGCCCGCATCCAAAATGGCGAGCTGCTGTTGTACAACGTGCACATCAGCCCGTACGACCAGGGCAACCGCTTCAACCACGAGCCGGAGCGGACGCGCAAGCTGCTGCTGCACCGTCTGGAAATCCTCAAGCTGAACAGCCTCACCCGGGAACGCGGCTATTCGCTCGTCCCGCTCAGCATTTACCTCAAGGGCGGCTGGGCCAAGGTAGAGCTGGCGCTGGTCAAAGGGAAGAAGAACTACGACAAGCGCGAGGATTTGAAGAAGAAGGATGCTGCGCGTGAAGTGGAGCGTGCGCTGCGGGAGCGGCAGAAGGTGTAGGAAGCTGGTAAGGCAGGCAGTATTGCGGGGCAGCGGGAGGACCGTCTGGGTTTATACTGCAGCGGGTCGGGCCATAGGAACGCGGCTCTTGCCTGAAAGGCCGATGCAACACTGGCTGTGTCTCATGTAAGCCAGCCAAGCTGGCGCACACTGCCAAGGCTGCCACCAATATGGCGTTGAGAACGGTATCGATCATATGCTATAGTAAGAGAGCAATGAGTGATGCCAAATCAAACGTCTGGGTGTGGAACCGTTACTGTTTTCGCCTGGGCTTTTTTTATCTCGGCAAAGCTTGGCAAAGCGAGGCTCTTGCTGTTAGACAATGAGCTTCTGACGGTAAAACGAATCGTTTCCAAGCTGTAAAGTAATTCGTAACAGAAGGCTCTCATTGCCTTTTTGACAACCATCGTCGCTTGCCTAATCGGCGGCGCGATCTTTTCCATCCTGGGGGCGTTCTGGATTCGACGGGGATGGTAGAGCATAAGAAGCGAGCCGGGGGGTTGCGGACCTCGTCATCAACGCAAACGCCATTAACTGGCAACAAACAACTTTCTCTCGCTGCTTAATAACCAGTGAGGCGCTACCATTCCATCGCCCATGTGGCATGACTAGCGCTCAACTCTAGTGGGATACGCCGGAGGTCTCCGCCTGGGGCCAAAGGAAGAAGATCAATCAGGCTAGGTGCTGGGTCAGCGCGTCACTCCGCGAATCCGTCGCCGAAATGTAAATGAGTGACTGCGCTCGGAGATGCTTATGTATCGCTGTTTTCGGACGGGGGTTCGAATCCCCCCGCCTCCACCATACATATCAGTGATGTCACCTGTAGAGGTGACTTTTTTGCGTTTATGGGGAAGGTTCGCTATTTATTGCGGTTAGAAAAGCCCGTTATATCAAGCTTTTAAGGTGATCACTCAATGTATAGCGGGAGAAATCTGATGTTATTCGAGTCGGTAGGCGCTTCGTAATGAGAATTTTTAGCAGTTTTAAGTTGAGCAAATGAAGAGGAACGACGAAAATATAGAGGTTGCACAGGGGGCTCTTAGCGAGACACACCCTGTGCAAAGATGACTTGTGGTCGTTATTTCTGGACTGTAAAATCTGCAACCAATGTCTTTTCGTACAAAGTGATATCGCCTGTCTTGAATTGTAAGATCATATGCATGACCTTCGTCTCTCTCTGAATCACCACTCTCGACAAATATTTGCTTGCCACTTGGTAAATCATCTGAGGACTGGAATCTTCATTATCAAGTAGGCTGATCAGAGTCTTCATGTCGTATTTAACAGAATCGATGTAGTAGTCAGGTATGGTGACCGAGTTTAGGGTAGCCGAGAGGGTGGAGTACTCCGTATCTTTTTCAAGAAGCTCCTGCCGCATTTCGTTTAACATGTCGAGGTAATAAGGCTTAGCTTTACCTGATGCTATATCTTTCTCGATGACTTCGATCCGCTTTTTCAGAAACGTTATTTCCGTTTCTAAATCCGATAACTGCATGTAGACATGCTTATTTTGTTCTGCGTGATAACGATGGATCTCTTCTTCAAAGTGATTATCCAGTGAGAGGCGGAGTAAAGCATTTCTGAGCTTCATAGATACGATCTCTTCCACACGTTCTTTTCTCCATCCGACGTAACTGCAAAAGTCCTTACCATGCCGCTGGTAACCTCCGCAAATGTAGTATTTCTGGCCGCCATTCTTTTTGTGCGTTGACGATGAATTGCCGACCATCTTGTTTCCGCATCTGTCGCAGTACATGATGCCGCGCAACCAGAAAGGGGAGTGGGGGGGGATTTTGAATGGATTGTGTGCCTGCCCGCCGCCATTGTGGCGTTTCTTCGCTAACTCTTGGCATCTGTCGAACAGTTCTTTGGTGATGATCGACGGATGGGCATTCTCAGTGATAATCCATTCGGAGCGATCTTTTCACTTTTTGCCCTTTGTCTGGTAGTCCTGCTTGTTCCATACTCTGCGTCCGATGTAGGATTCATTGAAGATGATTGCGCGGATCGTACTTGCAGACCATTTGCCACCTTTCAGCGTAGGTACGCCTTTCTGATTGAGAAGGGTGGCGATTGCTTTGTAACCCAGCCCATCCTGAGCGTACTGGTTGAAAATCCATTTGATAGTATCTACTTCTTCACGTGGGCCGAGTACCCATACTGTTTTTGTTTTGTTAGCACTGAGCGCAATATGTTCTGTACGATAGCCATAGGGGGCATTGCCGCCATTGCTATAGCCTTGCTTGGCGTTCTGAGACATGCCTTTTTTCACTTCAGCGGCGAGGTTGACATTGTAAAACTCTGAGATGACTTCTAACATCCCTTTAAGCAACATGCCGTGTGGCGTTTCTGGATCGGTTTGTTCCGTCGAGGATATGACCTTTACGCCGTGCTTTTGCAGTAATGCTTTGTAGATAATGTGATCTTCGCGTTTGCGCGAGAATCGATCAAACTTATGGACGACGATGGCATCGAAATGACGATTCGGACGTTTCGCCATCGCAATCATCTTCTGGAACTCAGGGCGCTGATCTGTCTTCGCTGATTTGCCTTTTTCGAGGTATTCGCCGACGACCATCCATCCTTTCTCCTGGCAGAACTTGTGGATCGCCTTCAGTTGAGCGGGGATGGACAATTCTTTTTCCGCTTGATGATCGGAGGATACGCGAGCGTAGATGACAACTTTCATGTGGATACATCTCCTTTGTGGTATGGTGTATGACTTGAAAATGAAAAAGGCAGGTACGCCCGATGTGAGCGATACCTGCCTCTTGAAAACGATTTGATGATGGTCTATTTATTTTTCTTGCGCTGTTGCAATTCTGAATGCGCGGCGTCCCATTGTTGTTGGCTGACGATGGGAGGATGGCTGTTGGGTACGACGATCCATTCATCTGCATCCTTAAACTGCGTCATGCCTTTCGTGCGTTTGTTCCAGATGCGATGCCCCAGATACACCTGATTGTCGAGGATGGAGAGGACGGTCGATGGACTCCAGCGACGATCAATTGCATGTTGCAGATTGTATTCATTGAGTATGCGTGCGATCTTTTTGCCGCCCATTCCTTCCGCCGCTAACTTGAAGATGAGTTGCACAGCTTCCACTTCATGTCGTTCGCCGGGGACTAGCGTTACATGTCCATCGACGACGATGGTGCGATAGCCGTATGGAATGCGTCCTCCGCAGTGAAATCCCCGGGATGCGTTTTCTTTCATTCCCTTCAATGTCTCGTTCCTCAGATTCAGGTTGTAAAATTCAGATATAACCTCCAGCATCCCTTCCAGCAAAACGCCGTGCGGGGTGTCTGGTTCTGTTTGTTCTGTTACTAAGTACACAAAAATACCCTGCTTTTTGAGCAGGGCTTTGTAGATGATATGATCTTCACGACTGCGGCTAAAGCGGTCGAACTTATGAACCAATATGGCTTGGAAGTTCTTCTGTGGTTGCTTTGCTTTGGCGATCATACGCTGGAAAGCGGGGCGATCTGCTGTCTTTGCAGATTTGCTTTCATCGACGAACTCTTCGACGATGTCAACTGCAAATGAAAATTCCCCATTATCTGCACTCGAATTTTCCCCATTATAGGCAATAGGTTTGTCTGAATGATGCCCCCTCTGAGGGGGGCGGGTGGCGACCAAAATTCCGTTTATTCTGTTTTATCTTCGGTTGACTCGGGTCGAAAGAAACCTGCTTTTTTCTTCTCCTTTATGCGATAACTTTCCCCTTTAATGTTGATCGTGTGGGAGTGATGCAATAATCGATCAAGGATGGCTGTAGCAAGTACTGTATCCCCAAATATCTCTCCCCACGAACCATAGGATTTGTTCGAAGTAAGGATAATTGAGCCGGATTCATAACGTTCTGATACAATTTGAAAGAAAAAGTGAGCTGCGGTTTCATCCATTTTGCGATATCCAATTTCATCAATGATGAGTACATTCGGTTTTATAAATGCTCGCATTTTTTGTTTGATGCTATTGTTTTGATGAGCAATCTGGAGCGTCTGAACCAAATCATGAGCAGTTGTAAAGTAAACCGTCAACCCTTGTTTGATAGCTTCGAGAGCCAAAGCAACAGACAAGTGAGTCTTGCCGACCCCTGGCGGACCAAGTAAAATGAGATTCTCTTGTTGTTGTACAAACCGGAGGGTTGCCAAATCACGAATCCGTCTTTCATCAATGGAGGGCTGGAAACTGAAATCGAATTGCTCCAACGTTTTATGGTAGGGTAAATGAGCCAATCGCGTTTTCATGCGGATAAACCGATCCCTCTTGGCCATGATTTCTTCTTGCAAAAGCTTGTCCAAGAACTCCAAATACGATATATTCTGAGCAGCAGCTTCTTCTGCGTGGTGGTGAATAATTTCCGGGATTCGTACCCATCCCATCTGTACAAAGGCTTCTTCTAAACGGGCCTGGAGTATCATTGTACGATTACCTCCTCGTCAGCAAACTGCTCATAGACAGACAAATCACGTTCCACCACTTCGGGGCTTGGATTGGGAACCAAACGCGGCATAGGTTGGGGAGCCTTCGCGCCAATTTGGTTTTGAATCCCCTCGAAGTGTTTTTTATTGGTTATGACTTGCTTGGTACGAGTAGCTTTAGGATGTTCAGCGATGATCATGTTGCCCTGATAGATCCGGATATGGCCATTCTGGAGATCTTGTACTTCTACCGTATGACCTACATAAACATAGGGGACTGAATACCGGCTTCCTCCGTAAGAAACGAGTGAATCATTCGATACTCTTCGAGTATGGCGTTCTACCTCTTCGAATGGGATCGGGTTAAGTGGCTTCAACTGTTCGTGTTTCCATCGATCTACTGGTTTTTCATGCGTGGTGCCGTGTACCCGTACATTAGCCACCGTATCCAACCAATGACGTACTTGCTGATTCAAGTCACGAAGGCTGGTAAACGTCTGCACCCGAGGCCAAAAGTTCTTGCGAACATATCCTACTCCATTTTCCACTTTCCCTTTTGTTCGTGCACGGTAGGGAGCGCAGCGTCGCAGCGTAAGACCGTGATGGCTTGCAAACTGGGAAAATCGTTCATTCCACAATACATGCCCTTGATCGTCGTAACCGACAATGACGGTTTTCATATTGTCATACAAGCATGTTTCCGGTCTGCCGCCAAAGTATTGCATGGCACGCAAGTGGCAGCCGATGAGGGTATCAAGCCGTTCATTCTCTGTAAATTCCACATACAACATTCTCGAGTATCCCAAAACCATGACAAAGGCGTACAGCCGTTTATATCCACCATTCCACTCTACCTTAAAATGTCCCCAGTCTACTTGCGCTTGCTTTCCGGGTGCCGTTTCATAACGGAGCGTTGCCTTGGTCTTAACAACCGGGCGCAATGGTTCCATGAATGAGCGAAGGAGCCGAATTTGCCCTGGATAACCTTGGGCTTTGATCTCATCAAACAAAACGACAGCATTGAAGCAGCCTTCTTCCATTCTCGCTTTGATATAGGGTTTAAATGGATCGAGAATGCTTGTTTTTTTAACAGATCGTTGGTATTTCGAAGGCTCATCCTTTTTCAGCCACTTACGAATTGTTTTTCGATCCCTCCCTAATGAATCAGCAATTTGTGTGATATTCATTCCTCTTTGTCTCATGTCTTTGATCAAGTAAAACTCCCCATTCTTAAGCATATTTTCTCTCCTCCAGGGAGAGATTTTCTGCCGAAAGTGGGGAATTTTCAAGTGCCGTTATTGAGGATTTTAACAGTGCCGTTCACAACGATGCTCCATCCTTTCTGATCTGCGTATCGTTGGATGGCTTCTCTTTGAGCGGGGATGGATAGCTCACGCTCGGTTTGCTGTTTGGATGATACGCGCAGATAGGCGACGACATTCATTGTGGATGCTCCTTTCAATAAAAATAACCGTACTGCGAAGAATATCAGTACGGTGGATGATGATTCTAGCATTAGCGAAGATAAACTAAGAGTCTATGAACCCTTGATAGAACGGTCTCTCTATTATGTTAGCTTCTTGTAACACGTATAAGCGGTGTAAACATTGATTTGCCAAGGTATTGCGCAATTACGGAGTCTTGCATTTTATCTGTGTCTCTATACTCGGAGAAGTTGTGCTCTTGCGTTTCTCAAGATGGAGATAATGAACCTGTGCTTCATTGATACCAAGGTGTCCGAGTATCGGGTAGTAGATAAGGGCCATGTTGTCGATATCCTTGTCGTCGGTATCGCCTGTAAAGCACATCTCGATTGAGTAGCTCTTACATGGTGCTATCTTCATCTTACGTTTGAGGGGCCGCGCGAGATAACGATGGCGGTCGGCATCATCGGTTAAGAGCCTGTCGCCGCCATCCCTCAGAATCGGTGATTGCTTTGGAACGATATAAATGTCGCCGCTCACTTCAATAATCGGCCCCCCGGATGATCCCAAGTCAAAGAGTGCAATCTTCAACGATTCATTTGATCTGTATTGGGAGGCGTTTGCATACCGTTTCTTGTAATGGTATCTGATGTTACATTCATAGATTTGTCGGTCGTTCTCAACGATCTCCTTGTTGATGCCGTCCAGCACCGACTTCATTACGAGTAAGGGAGGTACATCATCTGCTTGCCGTTGGGTAGTAACGGTGATGTCTACTCGGTATTCTCCTTTGGGCAATGGAAGAGGGATTCCTACTGATTTTGACTTGGCTCTAAGTAGCATCGACACTTTTTCCTGAAAGGCCATCATAACAACGCTTTGTTGTCGTTCAATTTTAGTGCCATCGTTAAGCTCATAATATGTGTCATGAGATAGCTCTCTCGGCTCCTCATGGACGCAAAAGTAAGAACTTGAATCAAAGGACAAGAGTACCTTCTCATCTTTCCGAAAAGCGTTAACCACTTTTGCTTTGTCCGTATAGAGACTACCATGCATTTTCATAAGATGACGCTTCCTTTGCCGAGTAATTTAACAAGCTCATCAACGTGACGCTTAATTAGAACATGAGGGCGGAGGACAATGATTTCATACTCATTTTTCTGTAGTGAAACCCCGACTCTAGCGTCTCTAACAAAGACTTTCTCTCCATCTTTTTGTTGAAAGATACATCTTACAGGTCTGAATAGGTCAGCATTGATGAACGATTGAATTGTCTGGAATGTATTGTAGGGTGTGCTTTTTACGTCGTAGCAGAAACGTGTATCAAGCTCTAACTCCCCGTTCTGTGTGATATGCATAATGTCTGGATCGATGCCGCCATAATACCGAAGCCAGTTATATTGATACATTAGGAGGAAGATTTTAAGTTTTCTCTCATCCCATCCTGTTCTTGTTACAGATTGATCTAACATCTTCTCTGTGATAGCTAATTTAGGAACCATGATATAGCCATAATTGTGCTGTTTCAAAGGAGAGGGATTTCGTTTAATTTCTTTACAACTGTAAAATGTATCAAGCTCTGGCAGATAGTCTGGTGCAGACAATACATGTGCTTGGAAACGCAATTTATCATCTTCTCTAATGTCTCGGATAAAGTGATGAGTTTCTAACCAATCAAGAGACCATTCGATATATGATGAGTATGGAGGCAGTTTTAATGTCTCGGCGATCTTTTGTTTGCTGGAAAAATATACTTTTCCAGAAAGACCATCGCAGTACATGCATAGGTATAGATAGACCTTGAATGTAGTGTTCGCAAGTTGGGGATGGTCGGGGAAATCAGGGTAAATATCGCTTATGACTTTCCTCGGGAAAGAGAAGTTTTGCGCTGAAAGCTCAAAGTGGTTCTTACCTGGCGTGAGGTTCATCTGTACGATAGTTTTATTCAGATTAGATAGTTTTCTGGTATATTTCATAGGGCCTCCAGATGACGAAAAAAATTGTCTAAGACTATGTTAATTTCGGTCACTTCGATTACGTCTAATATGGATATCCCAACTATGTTTCCTGCTTCGAGTCTGTAAAATATTTTGTGTAAACTCTCAACCTCTAAACTACAATTAGGAGTAGAAAGGTTGGGAGATTTTTATGATGTCAAAAGAGCAGATCAAGCAGTGGATCAAAGAGAAAAACATGAAGTCAGTGGACGACGTACAGTCAGCGTTAAAGGATCTATTCGCAGACACAATCCAAGAAATGCTGGAAGCTGAAATCGAGTCTTCTCTTGGATACGCCAAGCATGACATGAAAAACAAGCGGACAACCAACAGCCGCAATGGGTATAGCAAGAAAACCGTCCGTTCTGAGTACGGGGATGTCGACATCCAAGTCCCTCGGGATCGAGAGGGTGATTTTGAACCAAACATTGTAAAGAAACATCAATCCAATGTTACAGGGATCGAAGATCAAATTCTTGCTCTCTATGCCAAAGGCGTATCCACACGCGATATCCAAGACCATCTGCAGCAGCTCTATGGCATCGAAGTCTCACCAACGCTCATATCAAATGTAACGAATAAGATTGTACCGATGATCAAAGAGTGGCAAAATCGCCCCTTGCAAGCGGTTTATGCTGGTGTTTTCCTTGACGCCATTCACTTTAAGGTAAAACAGGACGGAGCTATCGTCAATAAAGCCGCCTATATGGTCATTGGTATTGACCTTGACGGTCATAAAGATGTGCTTGGGATCTGGATTGGGGAGAATGAATCGGCAAAATTCTGGCTGCATGTCCTCAACGAACTGAAAAATCGTGGAGTCCAGGATATTCTCATTACAAGCGTCGATAATCTTCGTGGCTTTACAGAAGCCATCTCTGCATGTTATCCGAAAACGGAGATTCAGAAGTGTGTCATCCATCAAATCCGAAATTCCATCAAATATGTTTCCTATAAGGATCTCAAAAAGATCACGTCCGAGCTAAAACCCATCTATAAAGCTCCAACGGAGCAAGCCGCGTTGGAAGAGCTTGAGCAGTTTGAACAAACCTGGGGCAGTAAATATCCCTTGATGGTTCGTTCCTGGCGGAATAACTGGGACGAGATTGCCACTTTCTTTAAATATCCTCCAGAGATTCGAAAGCTGATTTATACAACTAACGTGATCGAGAGTTATCATCGACAGCTTCGAAAGGTGACAAAAGGAAAAGCCATGTTTCCCACAGATGATGCCCTTTTGAAGATGTTATATCTCGTAACCATGGATGTTCTGCGAAAGTGGACGGGACGAGTTCAGAACTGGGGCCAGATTCTCTTACAGCTATCCGTTTTCTTTGAAGATCGGGTACAGCCGTACATCCGTTAGCAAATGAAAGGCTTCATCCCCGAAGGGATTATCTTTCTCTCCACCAACGCGTCAAGGGTTCGCTTCGCCTTTCGCCCTTGACTCTATTGGTTTCGAAAAATGGCCCAATTAGGGGGATGAAACCTTTTCATATATTGGTTGATTGAGTTTACACAAAAATCTTGACAGACCCCCTGCTTCGGTAATCTGCGTGGATAATCTTATTTGTTCCTGCGATGGATTGACATTGCCGGCGCTTTGTTTGTGAACCAAAATACCCGATGCACACTTATGGATGATCAGATGACGGAATACGGCCCGTTGATAGGTGGTAAGGCTCTGCATCGTCTCTTCGGGAATACACTTTGTTGTCGTGATCATGTTCTTGGTATTTAACCCGATCAGGAACGTGTTTCTCTCGCCACAACTCCTAATGCTGTCCCGGCAATACTGGACAACATCTCTGGGGTGTTTATGGCAGGATAAAAGTGCAGAGAATTGCGGCGGAAAACTGCAGAGTTCCACCGCAATTCTGAGGCCATGAAAAAGGCACTTGCCAACATCCCCCTACAAAATCTACCCTTGGATTTGGCTAGAATCTGAGGGAGTGAGAGGAATGTTGAAAGTGCCACAACAACAGTATATCCGATTTTTGCGGGAAGTCGAAGGGTGTTCGATTCAGGAAATTGCGGAACGTGTCCAGGTGAATTGGCGAACCGCCAAGAAATATGCGGATCGCGACGATTGGAATGAACCGGTATGCAAGCGAAAAGGCCGCCATCCGGTGTTGGGACCGTACTTAGAGATTATTGACACATGGCTGGAGGATGATGAGCGTCTTCCACGCAAGCAACGCCATACAGCCGTCCGCATGTTTCAGCGGTTACGGGATGAGTACGGCTTCCCTGGCGGGCAGCGAACGGTATCCGAATATGTCTCCAAACGGAAGAAAGCCATGGCAGCCGAACGAGCCGAACATTTTGAGCGTTTGGAGCATCCAGGCGGGGAAGCCCAGGCTGACTTTGGGACGGTGTACGTGGTCAAGTCGGGAGAACTGGTGGAGCGGAAAGTATTGACCCTGTCGTTTCCGTACAGCAATGCCGCCTTTGTGTTCCCGGTTCCGAAAGAAAACACGGAATGCTTTCTGGAGGCCTTAGGGCGGCTATTTCAGCAAATGGGAGGGGTTCCTCGCAAGATTTGGTTTGACAACTTGTCCGCTGCTGTTGTGTCCATCCAGCAAGGCGGAAAACGAGAGTGTACGGAAGCGTTTCGGCGTTTCTGCGCCCATTACCGCTTTGAGCCCCTGTTTTGCAATCCATACAGCGGCCATGAGAAAGGCCATGTGGAAAACAAAGTGGGGTATGGACGCCGGAACTGGTGTGTTCCGCCACCGGTTATCGATACGCCGGAACAACTGGAGACGTATTTGGCGGAAGCTGCCCGTGCGGATATGCAGCGCCCTCACTATGTGAAAAAGCAAACCATTGCCGAGTTGTGGAAGCAAGAAAAATGCAAGCTGCTGACGCTGCCGACGACACCGCTGGAGATTTTCCGGCTGGAGACGTGCCACCTGAACAAATACGCTGAGCTGTCGTTTGACGCGGCTCTCTTCCCGTTGCCGCAGTGTCGGGCCATGCAGCCGGTTTTGGTGAAAGTCAAGTGGGATGTGCTGGAGGTGTTAACGGCAGACGGGACATACACCCCGATTGTGACATTGCCTCGTCCCTATACGGAGAAAGTCATTCCAGTAGATTGGAAGGCGGTATTGAAGAGATATGAAAAACGCCCGCGGGCGGTGATGTATTCTTCCTTTACCAATATGATGCCTCAGGCGCTCCAAACGTTTTTGACGGTGGAAGACATGAATGCACGAAAAGCACGAATTCGCCTGCTCCATCGATTGCTCGACACCTATACGTTGAAGGAAATCGGGCAAGTACTGGGAGAATTGTCGCATCAGCAAGAGCATCTGGCTGTTGCCTTGGAGCATGCCCTTTACGCGATAAAACACCCTGTTTTCCGCCCGGAACCGTTTTCAGAGTCGCATACACCCCCTGCCCTTCACGGGCAGATACCCATACTGGATGAGTACGACCGGATCCTGGGGGTGAGGGTGGAATGAGAGAAGAGCTGGCAAAGGTGTGCAAAACTTTGCATTTGGCGCATGTGATGGAAACCTATGAACAGGTGCCGTTTGAAGATCGGGAGAGCTTCTTGCTGGGAGTCTTGCGGATGGAGATTCAACGGCGGGAGGAGACAAAGCTGAAGCGACTGATAAAGAAAGCCGCGTTTCCCCAACTGAAGACACTGGAAGATTACGCTTTTGAGGCAGTCACCTTACCGGAAACATGTACAAAGGAGGGATTGATCGACCTACGTTTTTTGGAGCGCAAGGAAAATGTGCTGATGCTGGGAAAAGTGGGCACGGGGAAGACCCATCTGGCAACAGCGCTTGGCGTAGAGGCGTGCCGAAGGGGATATGCCGTTCGATTCTTCCGTGTTCCCGATCTGGTTGCGCTCTTGCAGGAAAAACACGCGAATGGGGCACTGATGCGGTTTCAAAAAGAACTGGCAGACTGTGAGTTGTTGATTTTGGACGAGGTTGGGTTTGTTCCCTTTCACCAAACGGGGGCTGAGCTGTTGTTTCATGTTATCTCGGCCTGCTATGAGAGAAACAGTGTGATTGTGACGTCGAATTTGGAGTTTGGGCAGTGGAATACGGTGTTTGGAGATACGCGATTGACGGCAGCCCTTGTGGATCGCCTCGTCCACCACGCCCATATTCTGGCGTTTACCGGAGAAAGCTACCGACTGCGCCATGCTCTATCCAGCATGAAGTCTTCCTAAATTCTTTTGTATTGATGTTGGCAGTGTTCTGCATAAATTGGCCGCCAAACTCTGCATTTTTGAGTTGCAAAATACACTGGGGAGGCGAACAGTAAAATGCTGTCGTTTTTGTGGAACAGCAAGTAGATGAGCCAGTTGCAAGGTAGCCCGCAATTGTTTCGTAGCAGTAGCGTTACCGTCTGCGATACGTTTGATATCCTCGTCGGCAAGCATAGTAAGTTGTTGAGGATGCGTAACTGTCGTCATCAGAGTGCCCAATGTATCTATAAGCTGAGCCTCTTTTAAAAGGTGATGATGGAGCGGCTTGCCCGCGAAAGGTTGCTTTCTCATAACTTCTACCCCCTGTGCGTTATAGATAGCCTTGTTCGGCCAAGGAGAAATATCTCCAGAACCCTATAATTATGTGGTCGACGACCCGAATACCTAGAATCTCTCCAGATTGTTGCAGTCTTTTGGTTATTTCAATATCCTCTCGGGATGGAAAGGAATCGCCAGATGGATGATTATGGACAAAGATCACCGCTTCCGCATTTCTCTTCAATACCGGGCGGAATGCCTCGCGTGGATGGATGATGGCCGCATCCAGTGATCCAATCGCGACCACTTCCGAAAACAAAATGCGCCTCTTGTTATCCAAGCCGATCACGACAAAATACTCTTTGGGTAAATACTGCATCTCTACCTTGAGATGATTAAAAACATCTCTTGCAGACCGGACAACAGATGGACGCGACGTTATTGAGCATATGGTACGTGCCAAATCCAGAGATGATATGAGTTTGTAGGCCTTGACTGGCCCTATGCCCGAAATGGCTGTCAGTTCTTCTTCTGTTGCGTCCAGCAGTTCTTGCAGGGTAGGGAAGCAGGCAAGCAAGTTATGGATGACTCTTCCTTCCGGCTTCTCGTCAATGAGATGTGCCAGAACGGTCGCCAGAGTTGTTTGAGCGGTGCATTTATCTGTCATACATTACCTCCGTGAAATGAAAATAAGGAGGGCGGTAAACCCTCCTTGTGCTGGTAAAGCGATATCCTGTACAATACAATCAGCAAAGTTAATTGGGTGTGATTCCTATCTTGGTTCACATCCTTTTTGTTGTTCTAACTGCTCCAGCTTCATCTCAACGAGCACCAGCTTGACGAGAGTGTTGGCATAAAGCCGCCCCCAAGTGGGACGCATCTGCTTGATACCTCGTAAATGCTTTAACGCCGCCAGCAACCACTTTCTCTTCTCACACAAATCAACATGCTTCTCCATCATCCTCACCTCCTTTCGGGCATAAAAAATGGCCCTTCTGCATCGTTCTGCAAAAGAGCCTATGATTTGATTTTCTTCCTGTTTTTCAAATACCACTGTAACTGCTTGGGATGGTTCTCCTGAAAATACTGAATGACGTATTGTTTGGCAACATCCCTCTCAAGCCTCCAGAAGCGGCTGACGTAAGCGTACAGGACGTGCCCGGCAATGTGAATGTCACCGTTCAGGGCCAAACGATTCAGAAGCACCACCAACTCATCTGATAAGCTCTGTTTGCTCTGTTCCATGCCTCTCAACTCCTTTCTTGCTAACTTCGCGTTCGACCGACCGCAAAACGTCAATCATATCAATCTGGATCTTCAAAGACTTGATGCGACTACGTATCTGCTCAAGATTACGAGCATTGATTGGATGATTGGTGTCACAGTTGCGTAGCATCTTCTCCTGAATGAGCAGATCGGCAAGTTTCAATTCCAGATTTATTAGCAACTCTCTCATAAGTGACTTCACCTCCTTCCATTGCTGGCATACGCCCTTTAGCGGTTTAATGGCAACACAAATAACCCGCTTTGACGCAAGCAGGCACGATATATCAGATTTAATTGGAGAAGAGAAAAGCTTCTTCTTCAGGAGATTATGAGTGAGGACGAATTGCAATCCTTAGTTCATGGTGCATATACTATCCGTCCATCTTCAAATCTCTCGCAATTTGTTCATAATCGATGTAGCTGGCTAGGGATGGGGGAATCGGGCCAAAGTAACATTCATCTACCATATTCGCCGCGACATCGTATAAACTGTTCACATCTAAAGACACACTGTAGTCACCGCTCTCCAACAAACTTACTACCTCATCGGCAGAGTCAGCCACTCGCCAACCAATATCCCTTCGTTGTACTTCGCCAGATTGGCAACATAGATTTTAACTTTCATACAGACTCCCTCCGATTTTGCAAGAATTTGTTTACAACAATAAGCGAAGACAAGCAACAGACTGCAACCCAGCCTTTATTCAAAACGACACTGCTTGATCATCTTTGATTCACCTACTCACTATTTGGGAAGCCTTTCACCTTCCCTGCTCACTGTCACGCTCAATTGAGCAATTAAACAAAAAAAGGACTGCAATCTACTGACGAACAGTAGATCACAGTCCATGTGTAACCGGGTGGGGCATGAAACGGCTGGCACCCCCCTTTAATTTTGTGTTGTGGAACCGGGGAAAAATATATGCAGTTTTTTGCTTGTATAGGCTTTCGGAATCCGGAAGATTTTTACTCCCTGCCGTGTTTCAGGCTGTATTCCAGCGACAGAAGTTCTTGCCCAATATTGTTCAGGGTTTTGCGTCCGGTTTCACTAAGCGTTCGATAAATTCGATTCAAGCTCTCCCAGTCCTCTTCTGTAGGTGAAGTATCATCTCCAAACAGAATAACATCTGTAGGTGTATTTAACAGGATAGAGGCTCTTACCAATAAATCAATACTGGGCAGGCCCAGTCCGTTTTCTATCCGTTTTACATTACCTTCTGAAGTCTGCAAGGCTTCCGCAAACTCAGCGCGGTTACGATATTTCTTTTTCCGTAACTCCTGTATTCGCTTGCCGATTTCAATGGGATTCAATCATTACCACCCCTTTAATGCAAGCCTATCGGAATTGATAGAATGCAATAAGGGTATTCAAAATATCTGTTTTATGGTTATTATTAATATCGTAGAACTAATTTTTCCCATGATTGGAGTGTTATCAGAAATGTCACTTGGAGAAGAGTTGATTCTTGCCACAAAGGCAAAGGACGAAAACAAAGTTAGAGAGTTGCTCGGTGCTGGAGCAGACCCGAACTATAAAGGGCAGTATGATTACAATGCTCTGAGGTGGGCTGTCATAAAAGAATCAGAGAATATCGTCAAACTCCTTCTAAAAGCGGGTGCCGATCCCAATTCCAGGGATATGGTTGGTGATCCGGTTATGAAATCTGCGTTTGATAAAAACAACGTCGCCATCCTCAGACTATTGATAGATGCGGGGGCAGATACAAAATCACTGCCTCATTATCAGCAAGAATCCTTGCGAGCATTAAGACTGCTACCAGTCAACAGCAACAGGAAGCCCGAAAGCAGTCTATCTATTTTCTATCAGGAACGATATGAAGACATGGGTGAACATGGAACATATCATAATAGGTACTACGCTGTAACTGCCACAATGGAAGGCTACTCAGGAATTATAGAGATTTCGTTCAGGGCAGAAAAGTTTTTCAACGAGGGTGCAGGAGAGGGGTATCTTGAGGGAATCTCCTATGAGTGGGACAGGCAAGGTGCTGTCAAAAAGCTAAGAATATTTAGCAAGAAGAGGCTGTTATCACCGAATGATGAACCTGTCTATTACAGAGGAGATCACTACTTCCCCTATTCAATGCCTGCAGACATCAGGAATCCAAAAGAGTTTTACTGTTACAATCCAAATGGTTACATGGGTAACAGTTCCATCGAGGTACGAGAACTGTTCGCGAATATGAAGGATTACTATAAAAAAATCTTCAAGATCAAGCCGAAACAGAACGATCTGTTATCCTTCAATAGCCCTCATGGAGATGATTTGCGGGATGAGGGCATCGGTTATGGATTCAAGATTTATACCTGATTAACTGTTTTACATAGAAAATGAAATCAGCAGTTGGATAATTCCTTACACGATGGTTGGGAGAAATGACCATGCCTAACATTGCGGAACCATAGTTGCTGAAGATGCAACGTTGACTAGAAGTCAGAGGTATCATGGTACAACACGATATAGCACTGATGTTAAAAAATAAATTATGAAGGGTTACAATTTCCCGAAAGACAGGATAAATATAAGTCACACGGGCGGTAATGGATGAAAACTCCATTGACTGTGGTACTGCGCCAGAAAGCTGTCTTTTTTACGAACTTTAGCCCAATGCATGAGTGTAAAAATTATCGGCGCTGATTCTTGAGTGAGAAACCGGGCGATTACAAGGGATGTTCCGCTGTCGTATCGCCGTAGGCGGTAATGATCGGAGGATTCAGGTTCAATTAGGGAGCAGAGGGTGTAAGAGATGATAATCAAATCGAATATACCTGCAATCACCACGCTTAACAGACTACAGAAGAACAATAAAAATTCCGCCAATACACTGGAAAAACTGTCGTCAGGGATTCGTATCAGCAAGTCGGCTGATGATGCCGCAGGATTGGCGATCTCCGAGAAGATGAGGGCGCAGATCAGGGGACTGGATCAGGCGCAACGAAACATACAGGACGGTATTTCACTTATTCAAACCGCAGAGGGTGGCCTCGCAGAGATACAAAATCCTAATCTGCAACGATTGAGAGAACTTGCAATACAAGCCGCAAATGATACGCTGACAAAAGAAGACAGGCAAAGCATTCAGGAAGAGGTCGAACAGATCAAAAAAGCCATTGATGAAATAGCGAACAATACAGAGTTTAACGGTATCAAGTTATTGAATGTGCCGGATTCCGGCAAGGTCACAAAAACGATTGAGGTCATAAAAACTGTTACCAAAACAGAAACGACATATGTGCCGGAGGTTGTCGATCTTTCTAAAGCAACCAGTATTACCATCTATGAGAGAAGCGCGGGATTGAATGAACTAACAATTCCGATTACCTCTTTACCTATGTCCGTGGAATGGAGTCCACCTGATTCACCAACAGAAAAATATCTGTTTGAGATTTACCGGTACGGATTCAAAACGACTGCTTATGGGCCCGCACAAGGTTATACCCCGGGGAACAATATTACTGGTGTAAGGTTAAATGGACTTTCAGGCTATGATGGAATTACTGAAATGTGGGCGAACAAAATCGAGACAACAAATGGGGGTTGGAAATTACCAGATGCACAAGGTGATCACTCAGAACAAGCAATCTTAGGCGATAATCTCGCTGATTATCCCGATAACATTCAGGATTCACATATTGCCATTCGTTTTGACTATATGAGAGCAGTAACGACAACAACTACAGTTACAGTACCAGAGCTTATCACCATTGAGGAGGATGTGAATCCAAAGGTAATCTTGCAGGTAGGTGCAAATGCAGGAGACACATTTGAAGTTGATCTGTCGGATGTCAGAACTGCTTCACTTGGTATTGATCAAATTCAGGTCGATCCTCGTGAAAAGGCGGTAGAGGCAATTGCGAAAATAGACGGTGCCATCGACAAGGTTTCCTCAGAGCGTTCCAAGTTTGGTGCCTATCAGAATGCATTGGAACATATTCATAACAATGTCTCGAACAATGCCGTAAATCTTACTGCCGCAGAATCAAGAATTAGAGACGCAGACACGGCTAAAGAGATTATGGAGATGACTAAGAATAATATCCTGTTTCACTCGGCTCAAGCATTGTTGGCGCAGTCAAATAAAATACCAAGTGGAGTTATACAATTACTCCGATAAATACGAAGGAGAGGCATTAGCCCCTCCTTTTTCTATTGATATCTCGAGGTAAACCGCGAAATATTAAGATTTTACCCTTAGGAAGACCTATAAGGAGAATTTCGATTAAATGGTATATCTGGTCATGCTCTTATGATATCTTGAAAGTAAGGATAGTCCCGTTGCTCTCTATACAAGATAATTCGGCCAAAAAGAATTGTCGCTTGCCAAGCACCTTTTGGTAGATGTTCAATAACCAAAGTTAGGAGACTTCTTACTGTCATATTGTCTGATGGGACATTTATAGGCGTATTCAGCTCTTCTTGATGAGCTTGTTTTTCGAATCTAAATGTGTACGGCAGATTGGCGGACAGACGTTTTAATAGTTCACCACATGAATATGTTCCCGCTATAATAAATTCGATTGGGAGATCAACGTCAATCGGATAAGATATGTCGAAATCTGCGGGCTTCTGTGTGTCTCTTTGCCGTCCTGGATCATTTCCACCAAAACCAGAGAAATTCCAAGGTGCCCCGTAGTGCTGAATCAGTATACTTTCGAGGTCAGCATTTTTGAAAACCGGAATAGCTACCGCTTTAAATGTTATAGATGATGGATCAAGATTCTTACGATGTTGCAAGTGAGTAGCATGTCTGGTCAATCGACTATGGAATCCTGCCTTTGAGTCAGTTTTACCAACGTACATTACAGTGTCGTTCTGAAGAAGCAGGTAAACTCCGTTTTTCTTGATCGGAATAGATTCAACGTTTACATAGGTTAAAGGTGCCGCAATCACCTTTTCGATAAAGGGGGGCAAGTCCCGCTTAAACGCAAGTTCCAGATCAAGCTCAAATTCATCAAACCCAGGGATCAACACACTTTATACACACCTTTTCAAATGAAGTTTTTGAGGCTCAGCAAGTATTAGTGCATCATAGATATGTTTGGTTATTCTTGCCGCCAATTCTACCGGGACAGCATTGCCTATTTGCCTCATGGCCTCGCTCCAAGAACCTTCGAAAGTATAATCATCGGGGAAAGTTTGAACCCGTGCAGATTCTCTAATGGTGAGGTAACGATATGTACCATCAGGAAATGCAATCATATTTTCTCCGCCCGGTACACCATGATCGCCCGCTTTCAGTGTTTTCGAAGGCTCGTCCAATAGACTACCAGTATGTCCAGGGTATGGCCTTGCACCTGACTGGTATACATGGTTACTAATCCCCGTGTTTAACCTTGGATCGGGTAAATCATTAATGGCATCGCGTAATGTTACCCAAGGAGTTAATAAACTATCTATCGAGATTTGTGATAGTTGGGCAATTACTTTGGACGATGGGGTCGGTTGAGTAGGAAGGATGTTTCTTTCCCTCCAATAGTCACCCGTAACCCACTTGGATACTTGCAATGCATATTGAGAGTGAGTTGGTTCTGGAAAGCTCCATTTAGCATTCACATCGGCACGGAATCCAACGAAAAAAATCCGGTCTCGACGTTGTGGAACTCCATAGTCTGCGGCATTTAATACTCTTGGTGGAATAACTTTATATTCGGGATTATTACCACCCGTACCTGTGTGATGTTGTTCAAGACGAGAGAGGTGCTCCTGCCATGATTCATTGGTTTTACGTAACAAAGAAGGATAGGTAAGTTGTAGGATAATATATTCGATATATGTAGAAAACGATTGTCTTGCTAACCCACGAACGTTTTCAAATAAAAACGCTCTTGGTCTGATCTCACGCACCGCTCTAATCGCTTCTGGAAACATATCTCGTTCGTCATTCCAGGCTTTATGTCTACCTCCTAGTGAAAATGGCTGACACGGAGGCCCACCAGTAACTAGATCGATGTTGCTTCCGATATCAGAATAATTAAGTTGGCGGACATCACCTTGAATTATATTCCAGTGAGGTCTGTTTCTACGCAGTGTTGAGCAGGCATCCGCATTCCACTCGGCAACGGCAACGTGCTCAAATCCCGCTTTTTCTGTCCCAAGAGCAAGTCCTCCCGCTCCAGCGAATAATTCAAGTGCTCTCATAACTTTCCTCCAATTATATTGGTTAAGAAGTTCTGGACGGCAAATGTCTTGACTCATTATATCATTACAGAAATTACAACGCAGTATTTTCTATTTTTAAGCGAACTAATTGTGTGATTAATGCAAATTGGATATACTTGGGTTATTGTGCTTGGTAAAGGAGTTGATGGAGAGAATGGCAGGAGTTTTTCAAAACGTTGAACCTAATATTCATGGAAATCCTCAGCTTAGAATACCGCAGAAAGAAGCATATGGTAAGATTTTTGAACATTATACAAGCCGTCCTGAAATAAGGGAAACGTCAATAATCCTACCCGTGGGATGCGGTAAATCGGGACTTATTACATTAACGCCTTTTGCAGTTAATTCAAGAAGGACGCTGGTTATTGCACCTGGTGTTAACATTGCAAGCCAGTTATATAAAGATTTTGATCCAACCAAAGAAGATATGTTTTATATAAAATGTCGAGTGCTTGAAGGCCAAGTATATCCAGAACCAGCAGAAATTAGAGGTATAACAACAAATATTAGTGACTTGGAAGAGGCTGACGTTGTAATTACCAACATTCAGCAACTGCAAGGAAATAACAATCGTTGGTTAAGGTCACTTGGTTCAGATTTTTTTGATTTAATACTATTTGATGAGGCTCACCACAATGTTGCTGAGAGCTGGAATATCCTTAGAGAGGCATTTCCAGAAGCAAAAATCGTAAATTATAGTGCAACCCCAAGAAGATCTGATGGTCAGCTAATGTCGGGAGAGATTATTTATTCGTTTCCGATTGTCCGGGCCATAGAAGAAGGATACGTCAAGAAACTTAAAGCGGTAGTATTAAACCCGCAGACGTTAAAATACGTCCGGAGAGAGGATAACAGAGAGGTAGAAGTCGATCTCGAAGAAGTTCGGAGACTTGGTGAAGAAGACGCTGATTTTAGAAGAAGTATAGTGACTTCAGAAGAAACCCTGTTTACAATCGTCGATGCATCCATAAGGGCTCTCAACAAAATAAGGAGAGACTCGCAAAACCCT
Organism: Brevibacillus borstelensis; assembly: GCF_036700025.1. Lineage (NCBI taxonomy): Bacteria > Bacillati > Bacillota > Bacilli > Caryophanales > Paenibacillaceae > Brevibacillus > Brevibacillus borstelensis. Next base: position 961,874 of record NZ_CP144922.1, read on the forward strand.
CGTCATAAGATAATTGCTTCCGCACTCAACTATCAGCACTGTATTCAGGTTGTTGAAGCGTACAGAGCAAGAGGTCTACGTGCTGATTATGTGCATAGCTTGCAAGACGGTCGCGAAAATGCTCGGGTATTAGATCAGCTTAAAAATCATCAACTTGATGCTATTGTTCAGGTTCGGAAACTGGGGGAAGGGTTTGATCACCCACATCTTAGCGTAGCCGCAGTGTTTAGTGTATTCAGAGAGCTTTCGCCATTTGTTCAATTCGTCGGCCGTATTATGAGGGCTATTGATCAAAATGCCCCTGAAAGTAGCAATAATCAAGGAACCGTAGTGTTTCATGCTGGTTCAAATATTGCTAGATTATGGAGCGACTTCCAGGAGTATAGTCAAGCAGATAGAGAATTCTTTGATCAGTTATTGCCCATGGAGAGCTTAGATTTTGGTGATGCAACGGAAATAGAAATCATCCCTAAATCACGGGAGAGGAAGGCAAATCAAGTTGAAATTAAAGGACAAGGAGGTCTACTTGTTGAAGAAATCCCATTGATTCTTGAAGATACTGAGGTTCAAAAAGCGATTCAACTATTACAGGAAAAAGGTGTAACTCTGGACGATCTGCGTACTGCATATGAACATAAACCTGTACCGACTACAAAGCAAAAACAGCGTCAAGCATCCAGACAAGCGTTGGATGAACTGGTGAGGAATGAAACAGGATTTATTTTAAGGCAACAGGGAATCAATCCACAAGGCCGCGAACTTGATAAAAGGCATCTTGGAAAAACCAACTTTGTAATTCTGAAATCTGCAATAGACCGGAAAATATCTGAGTTTATTGGCAAAAAACCAGGATCAAGAAATGAACTAAGCTTGCAAGAGTTGCAAATGATAAGGCAAAACTTAAAGCAAATTATTGAGGATGCCTCCTCGGAGGTTTTGTGATGCCTAGACCAAAATCATTTTTGAAGAAAGTAAGTGTTGACATGACACTTAAAAGCCATAAGTGTCAGCATGTGAAAACGCACATACTCAATCAGGGCGACAAGAGGATGAAATTAACAGTGGGCAGGACACATGAACATTTTTGCATCGAGTGTGCTATAAAAATTATTGATTCAGATATTGCTAAATTAAAGGCTTTACGTGAAGCATTGTTGAGTGAATGAAGTTTCGTTAGTACACTCATGAACCTGTTCAGTCTTTGGGGAGGTATTATTTCGTAATCAGCAAACTTCTTGTGTTGTACAACCTAGTAACCAGTGAGGCTCTACCACTGTATCGGCCCGTGTGCCGTGGATAGGGCTCAACTTCAACGGGCTACGCCGGAGGCCTCCGCCTGGGGCCAATGGAAGAAGATCAATCAGGCTAGGTAACGGGTCAGCGCGTCGCTCCGCGAATCCGGTACCGAAACTCAAATGAGTGACTGCGCTCGGAGATGCTTATGTATCGCTGTTTTCGGACGGGGGTTCGAATCCCCCCGCCTCCACCATACATAAAATAAGGCACCCTTTAAGGGTGTTTTTTTATATTTTGGAAGGTGCTCCTAAGCTCCTTAAGATAATAAATATAACCATATCATATAACTTTAAGACACCCTGTTCTCAACTCATTTAGCCTTGCTATAACCATGTTGATGATAAATCCGAATGCAATCAAGTCATTGGGGAAGGAGCGCAACGAAGCATATATGTTTGTTATAATGGGAGTAATGGGATATTCAGATTGCAAGGGGGACAAACTTAAATGCATATGCATGTAGTAAGTTTGCGAAGCAACAGGAAAAGGGTGTGTTTTTGGCAAGTAAGAAATGTAGCAAATGGCAATTAAAAATGTACCACTTGCCAACCCCTAAATTATTTACCGTGTAATAGCGATTCTTTGTATCGATGGCTTTCGCCATTGAAGACGATCAAATGAGAGTGATGAATCAAGCGATCAATAACTGCCTCTGTTAAAATTGGATCACCAAATATATGATTCCATTGGCCAAACTGTAGATTGGTCGTGATAATAATACTTTTTCTTTCGTAGCACATGGAGATAATCTGAAATAGCAGTTCTGCACCTTGTTTATGCAGAGGAATATACCCCAGTTCGTCGAGTATTAACAGATCTAGCTTCTCAATATGGTTAAAGAATCGGCTCAACGAGCCAGTCTCGTGAGCGTCTAGCAGCCGATTGACTAATCCAGCGACAGTAAAGAACTTTATCTTTTTCCCTTGCTGCTGAATGGCATTTAAGCCAATCAGAGTGGATAAGTACGTTTTCCCCGTTCCCACACCGCCATAAAAGATCAGATTTTCTTTCTCCTCTATAAATCCACCATGAAGGATATGATCCTGCGTGAGACCTTGTCCCATCTGAATATGACCCCATTCAAATGGCTTTCCTGTTATTCTTGGCAAGGAAGATTGTTTAAAGAGCAGATTGATTTTCCGTACTTCTCGTTGTTGTATCTCGTTTTCTAGTATTTTGAGTAAGTACTCTTCATTTGTAGTAGCTTCAACCTCATGGAAATGTTGCCGAACCCAACTCAACTTGAGACGCTTTGAATATTCTTTTATCAATGCATCCACTAGTGATGACCTCCCGTTCCCTTAAAAAATTCATTGTAATGGGCTAATCCTCTAGTGGCTGTTGGAACGGCAGGAACAAAACCTTTCGGTTGGATGGTATCCCTTTGTCCACGGCCATTCATGAGTTGATAATAGATCTGCTTAATAGAATCAACGGCTGGGTGACCATTCTCAGAGGCAAGCTGCAAAGCTTGCGTGGGTATTTTCATATCATCGTTTTTTAAAATGACGGATAGTAGCTGGAGAGCTTCTTGCTTCTCTGGGACCGTGCAATTCGAGAGATAGACTTGCCATTCGATTGGCAATTGTTCATAAAAACTTGTGTATTTAATAGCAGTTGGCCGTTTTGCCATCAATATCAAATATGGCTGCCAAATCACTGATTTTGGCTCTTTGCCATACAGCCTGGGATGCTGTACGATCAGCTCATATTCTTCAGTTAAAATATCGACTCGGTCAAATGAGATCTTTGCCAAAACCATACATTTGGCAAAACGGGGAGACGTTGAGTAGAGTTTATTTTCGACTCGGATATATCCGTATTTATCCGCTTTTACTCGTTCATATCGGATACAATCAAACTCTTTGGCAGGTAATTGAAGAAGGTGTTCCTTGTCTGCCAAATATAGTTCGGAAAGCATGGTTTCTTTCACATAATGAGGTCTCTCCCGATCTTTCTCGGCTTTTTTCCAAAGGGTTTCGTTTAGCTGATCAAGATTGTGTATCTGCAACTCAGGAAGCAGGAAGTTGTTGCGAACGTACTTGACCATCGCCTCTACGTGCCCTTTTTCATTGCCACTACCGGGATTGCAAAACTCGTATTCAAAGTCATAATGAAAAACGAAGTTTTGAAATTCCTCCGTCAGTTCACGCTGACCATTTGGCATGATCTTTTTCACCGCTGGTGATAAATTATCAAATCGAATGACCTTTGGAACTCCACCTATATAGTGAAAGATACGCTTTAATCCCTCCAGAAAGCATTCTCGATTCTGAGACTGGAAAACTTGAAAGTAGAACGTGTTGCTATAAGGAAACGAGAGAACGAGGAATGGCAAGGTAACACTTTCTCCCTGATATTTGAATGGTGCTTCTCCAAAATCAACTTGAGCTGATCCAGGTCTCGTTTCCAATGGCAATGCCGCAGCATCACTTGTCTCCGCTAACTGGTGCTTACGTTGGGAAACATATTGTCTGACAGAGCGAGATGATCCTGTAAATTGGTATTCCTCCACTAATTGCGTGAACAAGCGTTGTGCTGTTCTTCGGAACTTCTTTTTCTTGTTCAAGTCCTCTTTGATCCATTGATCAAGAATAGGTTTAACGGGCTCCATGACTCTATGTGAATGCTAATCTAATAATTGACCACCTAGTGGTACATTGCTCATAAAAAAGTTGACCACCTGAGCACCTCTTTCCTGTATCTTGAAGTTGTCGGACCACAAGATATAGGAGGAAAGGAAATGCTTCAGATGGCTAATTACGAGTTTATCAGGAAACAACACATTCTGCTAGGAAAGTCGATTCGCCAAATTTCTCGAGAGACCGGCTATTCCCGTCAAGTGATACGAAAGGCTTTGAAATCCTCTGAGATTCCTGTGTATCAGCTTTCAAAACCGAAGCCAAAGCCAGTCATTGATTCTGTCAAGCCCATCATCTTGGAGTGGCTGCATCAAGATGAACAAGCTCCCCCGAAGCAGCGTCATACTGCCAAACGCATTTACCAGAGACTCGTTGACGAACATGGATTCACCGGCGGTGAATCTACTGTACGACGCTACGTCAGAGAGTTGCGGGTTTCTCCCCCTAAAGCATTTGTCCCTCTCGATTTCCCGCCAGGGCGCTTTGCTCAATTTGACTGGGGTGAGGTTACGGTTCATTTACAAGGGAAACAAGTAAAGGTTCAAGTCTTTTGTATGCGTTGCACATACAGCAGAAAGATTTTTATCAAAACATTTGCTCATCAGAAGCAAGAGGCTCTTCTCCAAGGTCATGTAGATGCTTTTGAATTTTTCGGTGCTGTTCCCCAAGTCATCACATACGACAACCTGACAACAGCCGTTAAGAAGGTATTGGAGGGTAAAAATCGCGAGGAACAAGAGCGATTTACTCAGCTACGTGCCCACTACCTGTTTGAAAGCTATTTCTGTGATCCCGGAAAAGGGCATCAAAAAGGCCAGGTGGAAAACCTCGTACAGTTTGCTCAGAGGCAATTTTTTACCCCTGTACCCAGTGTTTCTTCTCTGGAGGAGCTCAATCAAATCCTCCTCGAAAAATGTATCTCTTACGAGAATACAACCGTTCCAAGGTCTTCACTAACGGTTGGAGAAGCATTTGCTCAAGAGTTGCCTATCATGCTTCCATTGCCTCCACGGCCATTGGATTGTTTCCGTGTTGTACCCGTGAAAAGCAATACGCTATCCATGATCCACATTGAGAAAAATGCCTATTCCGTCCCCGTTTCCTATGCATCGACCCAGCTTACTTGCCGAGTGTTTGCTGAAAAAGTTGAGGTGTATCACGGAAAAAGCCTGATTGCGACGCATGAGCGGTGTTTGGAAAAGGGAAAGGAGATTTTGCAATACGATCATTATCTGGATTTACTTCTTATTCGTCCAGGAGCAGTTCTTTATGCTAGACCATTGCATCAGGCAGGATTACCCGCCATTTACCAAAAGTTCTTGGACAAGTGCCGCAACCGACCAGGAGGGATGAAGGAGTTCGTTCGACTCTTGCTTTTGCACCGTGAATTCGATACTTCTCTTGTCGAAGAAGCACTGGAGGAGGCCTGCCAAAAAGGGATGTTCCAATATGATGCCGTAAGGCAATTATTGTTTCAGCGAACATTGCCGGAACACCGTCTACCCCAACTCTCGTTGGTGGAGGATAGCTCTGTTCCACGTATTCAGGTAAAGGCCCCAGATCTTAGCCAGTACAATCGTTTGTTACAGAAAAGGAGTGTGGTTCATTGAGTACGAGTTTCTTGCTTGAAACCTATGCGAAACGCCTTCGCTTACCTGCGATTAAACGTGTCTATAAGGAAATTGCCCATGATGCTGCTGAACGGCAAATTCCCTACGAGGAGTTCCTCTTAGCCCTACTAGAGCAAGAAGTTCAGCAAAGGGATGCTAACCAAATCGCCAGTCGCATCAAGCATGCCAAATTCCCTTCTATGAAAACGATCGATCAATTTGAATTCTCAGCCATTCCGTCTCTCAACAAGCCCAAATTGCTTCAACTGGCTCGCTGTGAGTACATCGAAAAGACAGAGAACATCATGTTTATCGGAAACTCTGGCACTGGCAAAACTCATCTCTCCATTGCACTCGGGAAGGAAGCTTGCCATCATGGCTATTCCGTCCAGTTTTGGACTGCCGCTAAAATATGCAATGAGCTTATGGAAGCTCAGTCCCAAAAGCGAATTCTCCAGCTAGAGAGGCAATGGTTGAAAACAGATTTGATTATTTTGGATGAAGTCGGGTTTGTCCCTCTCAGTCGGACCGGGGCGGAGTTATTATTCCAATTTTGTGCGGCCCGCTATGAGAAAGGAAGCATGATCATTACCAGTAATCTGGAATTTACGGAATGGACACAGATTTTCAAAGATGAGCAAATGACGTCAGCCCTGGTTGATCGGCTTACCCATCGTGCCCACATCTTTGCAATGAATGGGGACAGTTATCGCTTTAAACAGAGCATTCAAAGATCGTGATCATGAAAAAGTTACCCACCCGACGGGTGGATTGATTTTTGCCATGGTGGTCAATTTTTTGATGAGCACTGTGGTCAACATTTTGGTTGACATTCACACCTCTAGCTTTTCGAATTTGCTTGGGCTTTTCTTGTAGATTGAAATCATCCATTTCTGCATACTTCTGAACCGTCCTTGAATCACGATTCATTTGTTTGGCAATCTTGCTATAAGCTCGCCCTTTTTTGTTTGCCTCATGCCTGATATAATTAATTTCTGCCACTGCTAACATCTCCTAACTTTATACCTCCCGTCGTCTGTAATGCCCAACAGGAGTGTATTTTGATAAGGGGATGTTGGCAAGTGGTTTTTTAATTTATGCAGCCCCTACGGGTCTGCATAAATTAACTGCCATAACCTACATTTTTAGTCTGCCATAAACAAAGGGTGATCGTCTTGAAAAGATACTCACAGCAAAAGTTGCGACGTGCTCTATTAAATGCGAAAGCGTCCTTGGAGATTGAGGGGCTCTTTTTAACACCGCAGGAAGATCGTTTATTGTTGGATCGTGCGGAGGGGAAAATGACGTATAGCGAGTTTTTAGCACGAGCCAAGGAAATCGCAAAAAATGGATGAACAAGCGCATTCTATGTATTGTTACCCCGGCAGTGAAGCATTGATCAATCTTCCCGGATTTAAAGAACAAGCTCAGCTTGATGCATTTGAACGAATGGTGACAGTTGAGCGATTAAGAGCTCTTTATCTAAGACCCTTAAAAGGAAAGTTCGATAAAAAGCATTTATGTGATATCCACAAGTTTATTTTTAGAGATGTTTACCCCTTTGCAGGCAAAATACGGGACGAAGACATTTCAAAAGGCAATTTCCGTTTTGCCACGGCACGATTCTTACATGAGCAAACCGATGAGTTGCTAAACAAACTGCAGCAAGAAGGTTTTCTGAAGGAATTACCTTTTGATAACTTTGTGGACAAGCTAACCTACTATCTAACCGAACTTAATGTCCTCCATCCATTTCGGGAAGGAAACGGCAGAACTCAGCGCGAGTTTATTCGATGCTTAGCTTTACAAGCTGGGTATCAGATAGATTGGACAAAAGTTGAAGGCTCGAAAATACTTCATGCAATGATTCTTTCTCCAAGAGATGATTCGGAATTGAAAGACGTTATGAAAAAGGTTTTGACGAAAAAATAACCAGCGAGGCTTCCCGCCGCGCCGCATCGGCCCGTGTGCCGTAGATCGGGCTCAACTTTAACGGGCTACGCCGGAGGCCTCCGGTGGTTCTAGATTCGCGAGCTATTACGTTCACGGACAGGATCGTTTCATAATGATTTGGAGGAAAACAAATAAGTAGCGTTGCATTTCCGGTGTAAAAACAAATTTGAGTAAAGATCGAGAGCGTCCCGGCAATTACCGAGGACGCTCTTGTTATATATCAACTACAGACTTCTCCCTAACAAAACCCCGACTTGTTTGGCCATAACTTGCGGCGGGTACGGCATTTCATTTCGATCCACCACTCAATTACCCCTACATAGGCGTTCCCGGCAAGAAGATAGCTGTGGTTGGACTTGGGGGGCTTGGACACATGGCTGTGAAGGTCGCCCATGCCATGGGGGCAAAGGTTACGGTTTTATCACAAACAGTAAAGTAGAAAGAAGACGGTTTGCGGCTTGGCGCGGACCATTATTATGCCACGAACGATCCAGAGACATTTAAAAAATTGGCTGGTTCGTTTGACCTCATCGTAAATACAGTCAGCGCGAAGATCGATCTGAACGCCTACCTATCGCTGCTGGCAGTGGACGGTACATTGGTCAACGTCCGTGCCCCGGCGGAGCCGTTGTCCGTTCATGTATTGTCTCTTATCGGTCAGCGGCGGTCGTTTGCTGGATCGATGATCGGCGGGATTCGCGAAACGCAGGAAATGCTCGACTTTTGCGCCGAACACTCCATTACGCGTCTTACAGGAAACTAACGGGTATCGATCGCTGAATAATGACACGAAGGCAGCCGACAAGTTCATCGGCTGCCTTTTTCTCAACTGAGGACAGGAATGTCTAATGGAGCGGGAGTGGAACGGGGGTGATAGCAACTATCCCCATACTTTTTGAAGAGGGAGTCCCTGCTTAGTTCGAGCCAGGTCGACAACATGCTGAATATAGGCAGTTTTTGCTCGGCCCTCATTGTCGGAATGATATTGTTCAGCCATCAGAGTCTGTCACAAGATTGCCTCCATCCGTCACATCGGCAAATAGACTTTGAACACAGAACCTCTCCCCACTTCGCTTTCCACCTCAATCCACCCCTGATGAGCCACGATGTTCTGCTGCGCGATCGCGAGCCCGAGACCTGTCCCGCCGCTCGGGCGGGCACGGGAATGATCCGCTCGATAAAAGCGGTTGAAGATATGAGGCAAATCCGCTTCGGGTATGCCGACCCCGTTGTCTTCCACCCGGATACAGGCGTATGGCTGCTGCCGGTCGGGCAGGTGTACGGTTTCCGCATGGAGGCGGATTTGGCCGCCGGGATTCGTATAGTAGATGGCGTTCGACAGGATGTTATACAGCGCTTGGAGAATCCGGGATTTCTCAACCGACACAGGAATATTCTCTTCTTCGGCGTGCACGGAAAGCTGTATGTGCTTATCCTCTGCCATAAACCGGGTCTTCGCCGTGACATCCTCCAACAACACGACCAGGTTTTCCGTTCGCGGGTGCAGTTCCATCATGCCGGCCTCAAGCCTGGACAAATCCAGTACATCATGGACCAAACGCGACAGCCGCAATACTTCATCGAGAAGGGAAGCTTGCTTGGCCGGAGAAAGGGGGGCCCCGGTCTCATGAGCCAGCTCCAATTCCCCTTGAATGATCATCAGCGGCGTTTTCAATTCGTGGGCGACATCGGACATCAGCTGTTTTCGGGTTCGTTCCGCGGCTGCCAGCGAATCGTTCATCTCCCGAAGAGCCTTGGCAATCGCTCCAAATTCATCTTTCCTTTGTTCCGGAAAGATGGCTGCAGCGTCGCCTTTTTTGATGGCCTCGATGCCCGCGATGATTTTGCGGATAGGGCTTGTCAGTCTCCAGGACAACAAAAAGATGGTCAGCAGAGCCGCGACAAAGGTGAACAGCAGGGAAGCGATGCCGATATTGGGCAGTATGCCGTACCACATCTTCTTAAACTCATACGTCTTGAACTGACTGTCGTTCATCACGTACAGCCTGCCGATCCTCTTGTCACCCGAGGCAAGCACGAGTTTGTAGCCGTCATTGCGTAGTTCATCCGCGCTTAGTTTTCCTTGCTGATACAGGAAGTTTCCATCTGCAGACAAAACGATTCCGGCAAAGGGGGCGGAATACTCAAACCTGGCATCGCCGACATGTTCCCATGAATTGCCGTGGTCCCTATAGAATTGTTCGAACTCTTTCTTTAGTGATTCAAAAGCAGCTTTATCCTCCAGATAAGCAAAATCACGAGAAATATAAAACTGTGCATGCGTGACGCCGAGCAGAAAAAGCAGGAGCAGCACGATCATTACGCTCATCGTCAGGAACAGCTTGGTTCTAATTTTCATGTTCCGCTCCGAATCGGTAGCCGAATCCGTATACCGTCTGAATGTAGTCGGAGGTCCGGCCGCCGTTCTCTATTTTCTTGCGGAGCTTGCTGATATGGGAATCTACCGTCCGTTCGTCGACGACAAATTCCTCCTCGAAAGCGTGCTGCAGAAGCTGCATGCGGCTGTACACCCGTCCGGGCTTCGACGCCAGCAGGTGCAGGATTTTGAATTCGGTTGGAGTGAGATGCAGCTCCTCTGTCCCTTTAAACACCTGCAGATTGTCCTCGTGAATCGTCAAATCGCATCTTCGCAGCACGCTGCCGGACCCGTCGCTTTCATTTCTGTTCATCCGTCTCAAGAGGGAACGGACTCGGGCGGAAAGCTCCCTCAAGCTGAAAGGCTTTGTCAGGTAATCGTCCGCTCCCATTTCGAGGCCGACGATTTTGTCGGTTTCCTCGGATTTGGCCGTGACCATGATGATGCCGGGAGAGCCGATCTGTCTGAGCTGCCGGCAAATGTCCAGTCCGTTCATTTGCGGAAGCATCCAGTCCAGGAGCACAATATCCGGTTTGTGTTTTGCAAAGAGCTGCAGGGCCGTTTTGCCATCTATCGCTGTTAGACAATCGTATCCTTCGCTCTGAAGAAACGATTCGATGAGCGATGCGATTTTGATTTCATCCTCTACGATCAGAACTTTACTCCCCATTTTCAACCTCCCAGTACTGCCCATTTAATACCAACTTTATCGGATATCTGTGGCCCTCACAATGTGTAAATAGGTTCACCACAAGTTCGCAACATTTCGTTGGTAGGATGGCTAACAAAGAAGCTGTTAGGGAGGATTGGAGTATGGGTTACAAATTGTCGATCAGGAAAAAGCAATTGCTCATCATCATCCATGTGCTTTCGGTCGTCTGCTGGCTTGGCGGAGCGATGGTCATGCTGCTGCTCGGTATGTATATGCTGAAGGCGGAGAACGGCGAGCAGCTGTATTACACCTTGGACAATATGCATTTGGTCGATGTTGTCTTCATCCGGTACACCGCTGTAGTCGCGCTGCTCACCGGCATTGTCTTGTCCGTTTGGACGAATTGGGGGCTTTTCAAGCATTACTGGATCTTGATTAAGCTGATCCTGACTGTATCGTTGATCGGTTTCGGCATCGGGTATATGGCAGACTGGTTGTCTCAAATCGTTCGGATCGCCGAACAGGAGAGATTCCTTGCGCTCGGCGATGCTGCCTTCCTGAACACTAGTTATTCATTGATTGGCGGAGCCATTGCCAATATCGTCTCGCTGATCTTTATGACGGCGATCTCTTATTTCAAACCGTTTGGAAAAATCAAGCCGATCGTCCGGAAGCCCAAGCAAGAAGCGGCAAAATGACGAAGCATCCGATCACGAGGAGGGGAGACCATGTTTGAAACCATTTCCAGCATCGTGCTTACGATCTGTATGACCCTGTTGTGGGGGATCGCCGGTATTGTGGCAACAGGCCTTCCTTACTCGCAAACCAGCGACAGCTTGAAAAAGAGGAGAGCTTTCCTTCTGCGGGTGGGTGGCGCGGCGCTTCTTCTGAGTGCTCTGTGGTACGCGATCATCATCGGCCAACTCGTTACGAGCGGCTGGCTGTTTGTAGAGGGAACGGTCAAAGCGATTATCCCGCTGACGTTGCTTTCTCAATTGTATTTGACGGTAACGGTATGGCCCCGGTTAAAAAGCTTGCGGGACTCCGGTGGAGATGCACCGACGACGGAAGCGTTGCGCACAGTGGCTCATCCATCCGTACTGCTGTCCTTTTATGCGGCAGCGCTCGCATCCGGCATTGCTGCTTTCAGCACCGTCTTTGCCCAGCCTGTTCTGCCCGGCCCGTTTGAGGTCGTTCAACGGATGATGCTGGTTGCGCTCCTTTTGCTTGTGCCGGCGATTTTTGCAAGAAGAAGGTACGCGAAGGTTGTACGGGGGGAACCGCTTCAGCGCGGGCTTGTTTACAGGATGGTCAACTTCGTTGCTGCTGGTACGCTAACCGCCGTGGTCGCAATCGCCATCCTTGTATCAAACGTACTGGCGGGAGTGCAAGCCTCCAAGCTGCCGGAAGCATCCGACATGATGAATCACGACCGGATTGACGAAGGGGGCGGCGCGGCTACACGGATGTCTGCAGGCTCCGGGCATCATCGTCATGAGCAGCATGGCGCTCATCATCAAACCGGCACGGGGACAGTTGAAGTAGCAGCTCTGACCGGAGATATTTCCGCTCCTGCCGATGTGAAGTTCGAACTGGTGGCACAGCAAGAGAAGATACCGCTTGCGTCTGGAGCCGTGATCGATGCCTGGACGTATAACGGCGAAATCGCTCCCGAGCTCAGGGTGAAGCATGGCGATATGGTCGAAGTGAAGCTGATCAATAAAGATATCGATAGCGGAGTGACGATTCATTGGCATGGCTATAACGTGCCGAATGCAATGGACGGCGTGCCGGGGATGACGCAAAATGTCGTGAAACCGGGGCAATCGTTTACTTACAAGTTTCGGGCCGAGCAGGAAGGGACGTACTGGTTCCATTCTCATCAGCAAGCGTCGGAGCAAGTGGTGAAAGGGCTTTTCGGCACGCTGATTGTCGAGTCGAAGCAGGACGCGGAAACCTTTGACGAACAGTTTACCGTCATCAACCATCGCTGGACGACCAGCCAAGGGTATAAACATGCCTTTGGAAAAGAAGACGGTTGGCAAACGAAGCAGGTAAAGCCGGGGAAGAAAGTAAAGCTGAGAATCATCAATACGCATAAGCTTTCACAAAAATATCTTCTGCAGGGGACCGATTTCCGAATCACGAGCATTGACGGGATGCGGATTCAAGACCCGCAGCCATTGTCCGATCAAACAGCGTTGCGGCTTGGTTCGGGCGGCAGATACGACGTGACCTTCACGATGCCGGACCGTCCCGTTCTCTTTAAACTCGGCGATTACAAGAACACGAGCAATCCTGGCATCATTTTTTATACCGAAACCCCTCCGGAGGAACCGATCTTCAAGGCGGAATCTGCCGAGTTCGACCCGTCCGATTACGGTAAGCCCGTCACAAATGACGTCACGGCAGCGAAAAAATTCGATCGGGAATTCCAGATGATTCTCGGAAACGAGATGGGATTTTACAACGGCACGTTTCATTTTTTGTGGACGATCAATGGAGAGGTGTATCCCCGGGTGCCGACTTTTGTCGTCAAAGAAGGCGATAGCGTCAAAACGACCTTTGTGAATAAAAGCTTGACCGAGCATCCGATGCACTTGCACGGGCATCATATGACGGTTTTGAAGAAGAACGGCGAGAAGGTGAAGACTCCATGGCTTACCGATACGTTAAACGTGCTGCCCGGCGAATCGTATGAGGTCGCATTTGTCGCGGACAATCCGGGCATGTGGATGGACCACTGCCATAACCTGGATCATGCGGCGACCGGCATGATTTTGCATCTTATGTATGATCATGTGCGGGCTTCTTATGAAGTTGGGACGAGGACTGGGAATTTGCCGGATTAGGCGATTGACTCCATGATGATAATGCCATATAAGGTTAAGAAAGAAAGGAAAGTGATGATATTGCTGTATTTATTTTCTTTCTTTACATTTCTTTTTTTAATAGGAGCATTGAAAAGTTTCTTTAGTTCTATCGAGTCTTTGAATAACTCCAATTTGACAAGTTTTAAAAAAGCAGCAAACACATGTATAGTGTTTGGGATATTATTTGTTCTTTTTCTATTGATCACTATTGCTTTTATATTTATTACATTCCAGTAAGATAGAAAGTAACTATCGTCAGATCTCGTAAATTGATTTTTTTGTCCATTTCTATGAAAGCTGTAACAAATAAACAAAAATCAAATGCACTAAAACCGCATTGACATATCCAAGTAAAATGATAAGATAAAAAAGAATTTAGTGAATGAAATTTAACTTCATAAAACATTCTTATCGAGAGTGGTGGAGGGACTGGCCCGATGAAACCCGGCAACCTTGGTCTGATGGACCTTACGGTGCTAAATCCTGCGGAGTTATTCTGAGAGATAAGAAGGTGGGAACCGTACAAATCGCCCCTCTTCTTTCTGGAGAGGGGCTTTCTGTATGTATAATCCATAGTATTCGTATTTATTTACTTAGTATTACAATTGCACAAAGGAGGAAACAACGTGCTTCATTATGCGGTCAAGCGTGGCTTTCTCATGCTGGTTACGCTGTGGATCATTGTCACGGTGACGTTTGTGATCATGCACCTGATTCCGGGCGACCCGTTCGCGTCTGACGCCAAAATGCTTCCGGAAGAAGTCGTGAAAAACATGCGGGCCCAGTACAACCTGGATGAGCCGATCCCTATGCAGTACCTGCTCTATCTGAAAGGCTTGGTGCAATTTGACCTGGGGCCGTCCATCCAGTCCAAGACAAGGGACGTGAACACGCTGATTGCGGAGGGCTTTCCCGCCTCGGCTGTTCTGGGGCTCCAGGCGTTTCTTGTCGCGCTGGCAGGTGGGATCACAGTCGGAATCGTCGCGGCGCTCTACCAAAACCGGGCGTTGGATTTTCTGTCCATGTTCGCGGCCATCGTCGGGATTTCCGTCCCCAGTTTTATTCTGGCACCGCTGTTGATCAAATACATGGCGGTCAAATGGGAGCTTTTGCCCGTCGCGGCTTGGGGGAGCTGGGAGCATTCGGTTCTTCCGACGCTTGCGCTCGCCATCGGGCCGCTTGCCATTATCGCCCGATTCGTACGAGCCAGCATGCTGGAAGTCTGGCAGCAGGAATACATAAGCACGGCGGAGGCGAAAGGGCTTGGCACCTTTTCCATCGTCGTCAGACACGGGATGCGCAATACCATACTGCCGGTGCTTACCTTTGTCGGTCCGCTGTTTGCCAACCTGATGACCGGAACCTTTGTGGTGGAAAAGATTTTCGCCATTCCGGGGCTTGGCAAATACTTCGTGGAAAGCATTTTTAACCGCGATTATCCGGTCATTTTGGGAATGACTGTTTTTTACAGCTTTGTGCTCATTTTTACTTTGTACATCATCGACCTGCTGTACCGGGTGATTGACCCGCGCATCAGATTGACGAGCGGAGGGAGATAGCGTTATGGCCAATCAGGCAACACAACTGGATTCGCTGTTTCGACCTGTCGACCCAAGCCGGCTTGCCGGGGAAGAGCGGGAACGTCCCAGCCTCGGGTATTGGCAGGAGGTATGGCAGCGGGTATGCCGCAACAAGCTGGCGATACTCGGGTTCTTCCTGCTCGCGGCGGTGGTGGCGCTCTCGATCTTCGGACCGATGCTCGTTCCTCACAGCCCGCATGAGCAGTCGTTGACGCAGGGGAATCTGCCGCCCTCGGGCGAGCACTGGTTTGGAACGGACGATCTGGGCCGGGACATGTGGGCGCGTACCTGGATGGGCGGCCGCATCTCTTTGTTTATCGGTGTGGTGGCGGCGGCCATCGACCTGGTAATCGGTGTGTGCATCGGCGGCATTTCCGGATACATGGCAGGAAGGAGCAGGCTGGGTGACCGAGTGGACAACATCCTGATGCGGCTGGCTGAAATTCTCTACAGCATCCCGTATCTGCTGGTGGTGATCCTGCTGATGGTCGTTCTGGAGCCGGGACTCGCCACGATCATTATTGCGCTTTCGCTGACCGGCTGGGTGGGCATGGCCCGCCTGGTCAGAGGACAGCTCATGCAGATCAAGCGGCAGGAGTTTGTGCTGGCGGCAGAAAAGCTGGGCACCTCCCATGCCAAAATCATCATCAGGCATCTGCTGCCCAATACGATTGGCGTGATCATCGTCAACCTGACCTTTACGATTCCGCATGCGATCTTCGCCGAGTCGTTTCTCAGCTTTCTCGGTCTGGGCGTGCAAGCGCCGACGGCCAGTTGGGGAACGATGGCCAACGACGCGCTGGCGGTTGTGCTGAGCGGGCAGTGGTGGCGGCTGTTTTTTCCGGGATTCATGATTTCGCTTGCCATGTTCGCGTGCAACGCGCTCGGGGACGGTCTGCAGGACGCGCTGGACCCGCGCATCAGGAAATGAGGGGGAGTTCATCGTGAAGCCATTGTTGGAAGTAGACCAGCTGCGCGTCTCCTTTCGCACGTACGGCGGAGAGGTGCAGGCAGTGAGAGGGGTGTCCTTTTCCGTGAGGGAGGGAGAGACGCTGGCCATTGTCGGAGAGAGCGGCTGCGGAAAAAGCGTGACTGCCCGGGCATTGATGGGGATGATTCCGCCCCGATCCGGCCAGGTAAAGAGCGGCAGCATCCGGTTTCGCGGGCGTGAGCTGACCCGGCTGACGAAACAGGAGTGGCAGCAGATTCGCGGCTCGCAGATCGGCATGATCTTTCAGGACCCGATGACCTCGCTGAACCCGACGATGAAAATCGGGACACAGATTGCCGAAGGACTGATCAAGCATCGAAAGCAGACGAAGGCGGAAGCAAAGGAAGAGACGCTGAAGCTGCTGGAGAGGGTGGGCATTCCGGAGGCGGCGAGGCGGTATGAACAATATCCGCACGAGCTGAGCGGAGGCATGCGGCAGCGTGTCGGCATCGCCATGGCGCTGGCCTGCCATCCAGAGCTGATCATCGCCGACGAGCCGACGACGGCGCTCGACGTGACCATTCAGGCGCAGATCCTTCGGCTGATGAAGGAGCTGCAGCAGCAGTTGAACACATCGATCATTTTGATCACCCACGATCTGGGCGTAGTCGCAGAGGTAGCCGACCATGTGGCGGTGATGTACGCGGGCGCAGTGGTGGAGAGCGGCCGGGTGGAAGAGATTTTTGACAACCCGCGCCATCCATACACACAGGGGCTGCTGCAGTCTGTGCCGCGTCTTGCGGCAGGAAAAAAAGAGCGGCTGGTCCCCATCGAAGGGACTCCGCCGGATTTGTTTCGTCCGCCAGCCGGCTGTCCGTTTGCCGCCCGCTGCCGCTTTGCTATGGAAATTTGCCTGGCGCATATGCCGCCAGCCGAATCGTTTTCCGATTCTCATGAGGCGAGCTGCTGGCTGAACGACCCGCGTGCCCCGAAGGCGGAAGCGTGGATTGCAGCAGGGAGGGAGACATATGCTTGACAACATCGTGGAGGTGGAGAATCTCGCCAAATCGTTTGAGATTGGCGGCGGCCAACGGGTCAGGGCTGTTGACCGCGTTTCTTTTGCCATCAGGCGGGGGGAGACGCTCGGTATCGTCGGGGAAAGCGGCTGCGGCAAGTCGACGCTGGGCAGGACGATCGTGGGCCTGTACCCGGCTACTGCGGGGCGCATCCTTTTTCAAGGAAAAGACCTCGCCAGGATGGACAGACACGAAAGGCGGGAAGCAAACCGCCACATGCAGCTAATCTTCCAGGACCCGCAAGCCTCGCTTAATCCGCGGCTCAGGGTGGGCGACATCATCGCCGAAGGAATCGACGCCTACGGATTGGCAAAAGGAAAAGAGCGGGAAGAACGCATCTACCGCCTGCTGGAGCTGGTCGGACTGCACCCCGGCCACGCCAAACGCTTTCCGCATGAATTCAGCGGCGGACAACGGCAGCGCATCGGGATCGCCCGGGCGCTTGCTGTGGAGCCGAGCTTTATCGTGGCGGACGAGTCCATCTCCGCACTGGATGTATCCATTCAGGCGCAAATCGTCAATCTGCTGGCAGATCTGCAGGCAGAGCGGGACATCACCTATTTGTTTATCGCGCATGACCTGGCGATGGTAAAGCACATCAGCGACCGGATCGGCGTGATGTACCTGGGGCAGATGATGGAGCTGGCACCGAGCGAGGAGTTGTTTGCAGCACCGCTGCATCCGTACACGCAGGCTTTGATCTCCGCCATGCCGGTCTCCCATCCTGCCCAGCGCGAAGAGCGGGAGCAGATTGTCCTGACCGGAGAGATGCCGAGCCCGATTCATCCGCCAAGCGGGTGCCCGTTTCGCACCAGATGCCCGGCGGCCCAAGGCGTCTGCGCCGAAGCAGCGCCGGAGTGGAAGGAGGTGAGGCGCGGACACTGGATCGCTTGCCATTTTGTACAGTAGACAGAGGAGAACAAGGAGGAAATCATCGATGAAAAAAGGATTGCTCGCTTTTGCCGCACTGCTGGCGCTCGCCGTGCCTGCGCTCTCCGCATGCGGCAGCGATAAGCCGGCTACGTCTTCCGATCAACAGACGGGGGCAGCCGTCAAACAAGTCATGACCGCCAATCTGCGGGGTGAACCGTACACATTGGACCCGGCATTCGCTTCCGATACCACCTCGTACTGGGTGATCGACCATCTGTACGAAGGACTGTACCGCTACGGCCAAAACGGGGACATCGTGGAAGGCGCAGCCGAAAAGGTGGAAGTCTCCCCGGATGGCAAAACCTACACGTTTACCCTGCGCCCCGAGATGAAATGGTCGAACGGCGATCCGGTAACGGCGCATGACTACGAATACTCCTGGAAGCGTGTGCTGAACCCGCAGACTGCCGCCTATGAACCATCTGCGCTCTACTACATACAAGGCGCGGAGGCGTACAACTCGGGCAAAGGCAGCGTGGATGACGTGCAGATCAAGGCAAAGGATGACCGCACACTCGTCGTCAGACTGAAAGACCCCATCACCTATTTCCCGAAAATCATGATGAGCCGCGCCTATCTGCCGGTGAACAAGAAAGTTGTGGAAGCGGACAAAAACTGGGCAGCGGAAGCGAAAGGCATCGTGACCAACGGCCCGTACACTGTGGAGAGCTGGGACCACAACAGTCAGCTGACCATCGCCAAAAGCCATAGCTACTGGGAAAAAGACAAGGTAACGATGGAGACCGTCCACTTCAAGATGGTGAACGAAGCGACTACCTACTACCAGATGTTCAAAACGGGAGAGCTTGACCTGATCGACTCTTTGCCAATCGACGTGATTGAGCAGGAAAAGGGAAAAGAAGAGTACAAATCGTTCCCGGACTACAGCATTTATACGTACACGTTTAACGTAGAGAAAGAGCCGTTCACCAACGCGAAAATCCGTCAGGCCTTTTCCTACGCAATCGACCGGGACATCCTGACGGCAAACGTGACCATGGGAGGCCAGCTCCCGGCGTACGGCTACACGCCATTCGGGGTGAAAACTCCTGCGGGCAAGGACTTCCGGGAAGAAGTGGCGCCATACTATCAGTTCGATCCGGCCAAGGCGAAGCAGCTTTTGGCGGAAGGCTTGAAGGAAGAAGGCTGGACAGAGCTTCCGCCGATTACGCTGAAATACAGCACGGCGGAAAACCACAAGAAGATCGCCGAAGCGCTGCAGGAAATGTTCAAGAAAAACCTGGGCGTGCAGGTGAAGCTGGAAAATCAGGAGTGGAAAACCTACATCGATACGTTCAAGCAGAAAAACTTCCAGATCGCCCGCATGGGGTGGAACGGCGATTACCTCGATCCGCTCGCGATGCTGGAGCTGTACACGGGGAAAAGCTCCCGCAACTTTACCAACTGGGCCAATCCGAAGTTTGACGAGCTGATCGAAAAAGCGAAGGTCGAACAAAACGAGGAAGCGCGCATGAAGCTTCTGCACGACGCCGAAACCGTGTTGATGCAGGATATGCCGGTCATCCCGATCTATTTCAACAACGAAAACTACCTCAACAGCAAAAAGATCGAAGGTATCCGCTTCAGCGTAACCGGGACACCGGATCTGCGCGGGGCAAAAAGATTGGCTGAGTAACCTCACGGACCCGGAATAAAATCCCTCAGAGGCACTCATAGTAAGAAGGGTGTTTACCGCAGAACAGGAGGGGGACAGACATGTCCAGACCGAACAACAAAAAGCCGAATGATCAGCAGCGGGAGTCGCAGGACTTTTTGGCAAAGCAGGGGGATCGAGTAGAGGGCGAGAGCGAGCTGGTGAAGCGGATGTACACGGAAAACGTGGAGCCGGTCGCTTCCGTCCAGCGAAACGAGATCGAATAAACGAAACCAGCGTGGTCGAAACGTCTGAGGGGCCATGGCATGGCACAGCAAAAAACCGGAGCGATTACGTGCTCCGTTTTTTGCTGTTTATCGCCTCGATACGGCTGTCGCCATTGATGCATAAATATTGAATGCGCTTATTGTTCCAACACCTTTTCAAGCTCGCCGCACCATTTGGTCCAGCCATACTTAGCTCCACCCAGTGCTTGGGCATTTGAGAATCCGGTTTGTTCGAGATGAAGGTTAACCTTTCCGTCCCCTACATCCTGCAGCGTCCAGGTGATCGTATGCTTCTCCTCTCCGCTGCCCCAAGTATAGGACAATCGGTGTGGCGGGTCCACGATAAGCACTTCGCCTTCAACAATTCCATCCCAATATTCGTTCGGTTCCGTACGAAACTGAAAACGGTGTCCTACGACGGGTTTAAAATCATTTTCCATTGCCTGACCGGTGTGGATGTTGACCACCCACTTGGCAAGCTTGCTTGAATCGGTCAAGGCGGTCCAAAGCTTCTCCATCATGTCTTGTACTGAAAATCCAGGGATAAGGTTAAACTCATTCTTCTTCCTCCTCTAATAGTTGGCTCAAGCGCAATATATTCGTACTCCAGAACTTGCTGTAGAAAGCCACCCAATCTTGAATTTCTCTGAGTGGAGAGGCGTTCAGCCTATATCGCGTTTCTCTGCCGACTTTTCGATCAAGTACCAGTCCGGCCTCTTTCAGGACTGTCAAATGCTTGGATACCGCTGTACGGCCCATTTCAAAATGCGTGGTTAACTCATGAAGCGGCATCTCCTCTGCCTCTGCCAACAGACGAATCAATCGGCGCCTGGTTGGATCTGCAATCGCGTCAAACACATCCCGCTGGTTGTTCTCGTTCACAGCTACCCGCTCCAAAAAATATGATTTTATGTAGGAGAAATCTATGGTGTACTAAGGGACAGCCGTTGATTTCACCACCTCCTTACAGTATGCAACTCTTCGGACGCAGTGTCCACGAGGCGATATTTCGTCAGCATGCACTTTTTTCAATCTTTTTTCCTCTGACTGGTTTTCTACTTTCGCAGTTGTTTCCGTACCAATAAGCTTGCTCATTGGTTTTCTTCTTTTAATTGGTTCAAGTCAAACTTATTCAGATTCAAACTTTACAAAATGAATAAATCGTCATTCGGACACCAAATGGTGTCTGTTTTGATAATACGACACCATTTGGTGTCCTGTCAAATAGTATTTTTTGCACCACAGCTTGTTTGAATGAGAGGCTGATAAATGAGCAGAAGAACCAATACAATGTTTGGGTTATTGAAGATAGCAATTGAAAAGAAATCAACGCATTTGATAAAAGGTATGATGGGAAAAAAAGGAGCTGATCTAGGATGACAGTAAAACTTACCCCTTATGTAAATTTGGAAGGGAACGCAAGGGAAGCGATTCAGTTTTATGAACAAGCGATAGGTGCCGAAGTCCTCACCATCATTACTTACGGTGATATGCCGGAAATGCCTGATACTTTTACGGATGAGGTAAAGAATCTTGTGGCACACGCAAAGCTGCGTGTGGGTGAAACGGAACTCATGTTTTCCGATGCTCCAACCGGTTCGTCTATTCCCAAGGGCAAACAGGTAACCATTTGCCTTTCAACGAATGACGTGGAAAAATCAAAACGATTTTTTGAAGCCCTGCAGCAAGGCGGTCAAGTGAATATACCATTTGAAGAAAACTCTTTTAGCCCAGGGTTTGGCGATGTAACTGACAAATTTGGCGTGACCTTTCAAATTTATACGGAAAGCAGATAGAATTAGGAAAGAGAATGCCTTTTTTGCATCAGCAAAAAGGCATTCTCTTTCTTTAAACTACGGTATGATCAGCAAGGAACCCGACAATTCCCGCTCCGTTACTCTTTTAACATTACCGAAGGAGTAGCAGTCCGCACGAAAATCAGCGCATCAAAAGCTTTCGCCGGAACCATCTGCAACGTATACATCTTTTCCATTTTTTCATACAATCCGCTAAAGACTGCTCCGATGGCACTGATGGGCTGCGTTTTATTCAGGTAGGCGGTGAAACTTTCATTATTTTTGGCCTTTGCAAAATCCAGGAATCCATCCTGCATGTTTGTCTGTGCAAACAGTACAGCCAGCCGATCGTTGCCGCTATTTTTTACATGAAACTCCTTTCGCTCATTGGTAAAGGCGTCATTGGCAATAAAGGAGCTTTCGTAAAATTCACTGCCGATGGCGTAATACTGGTCCCCAAAGGCTTTGGCGAGATGGGCCCCCATGCAAGTGGCTGTTCCTGCGGTAGTGGAGGTTTTTTCAATGTGTCCATTATGTCCGGTGATGAACAGTTTTTCGCGACCGTAATATTTCTTTTCGTAGGACAAGACCCACTTCACTTTTTCCGCCATATAGAAATCGCGGGTATTGCTATAGTTGGCATTGGTTCCGCGAAGAGTAGCGTTTTGCTTGATCGCCTCGGCAAAGGCCAGTGCCAGCTCATATTCTCGCTCGGAGCTTTTGGCGATATAAACGGATTTATTTTCTTTCATACGCTCCATCAGGCTTTTCATATGGGAGAGCCCGTCTTGTACGGTGGCTTTCTTTTGATCATACACTGTCTTGTCATTCAGATTCGCAAGTGCCGTCTCATACTTGGAGGCAAGTGGCGGGTCCACCTTTTTCAAGTAGGAGAACAGCCCGTTTTTGTTGTGGTCATAGCGCTGCATGTCAAACCCGTAAAAATGAATTTTGTCTTTTGCATCCCGATGCTCGTTATAGGAGCGCATCCAGGAGAGAAGGGCTGCCATTTCTTGCGTATTGTAGATGGTAAATCCGATTGCCTTTGCCGCATCTTGGGCAGTTCCGCTGCCTCCCAGTATGTATTCGTTGACCTTTTGCCCTCCGCCAAAATCGCCTTCGATGGCGAATACGCGATATCCTTGCTTTTCTACGAGATGCTTGAAAATATCCAACTTTAGCATCGTAAATTGCTTGTTGCCATGTGTAGCTTCCCCAAACCCGATAATGGTTTTCGAAGGAAGCGCCATTTTGGAAACAGGGACGAGGCTGGATTTCACCGACTGTTGCAACGGGTTGGTGGATACCGCTTGGAAACCTGTCAGTACACTCATCATGATGAGCAAGCTCATGACGATCAAGAGGTTTTTTTTCATATCGTTCTCTCTTTCTTGAGTTGATCCTTGCTTTGATAAAAGATGACAACCGCATATGTCATCTTCCTTTTGGATTGATAGAAACGTACAAGGCTCATCTAATGGTTTTTCTTGCCATTTACATAATTATACTCTTTTCGGATACGTTTAACTACATTGAATTAATTTTATCCCAGTTCCAGTTTCATTTTTCGTCCCCGCGGAAAAGGGTTTTTGTGGAATTTGCGGAATAGTCAAATGAAAAGTTGCATTATCCGTTAGATGATCAGTCCGGCTAAGTAATTTTTTGGATGATTTATACAGTTCGTTTCACGCCAGAATCTTCGCTCAGGTAGTTGCGTTCTATAATGGACCGAAGCCATTTTGCCTCGGTCCGTTTCTGCATGATCGGAGGGAGTTCCCAATTGAAAAAATACATGCTGTTTCTGCTCGTATCCATCCTGTTCATAGCAGGCTGCCAGAATACGGATGAAATGCCTTTGCAAAATAAAACACCGCATCTGGCAGTCATCAAACAAGCAGGAAAATCCAATGTTGTTACTTTGGATAAAGACTACAAAGTAGTAAAGGAGAAGAAAATCGGCAAATTCCTGATCGATGCACAGATCGATGGGCAAACGCTGTATCTGATTGATCCAGGAATTGAGGAGCCCAGAAAAGACCTGTACGCCGTGAATCTATACGACCTTTCGTACGAAACATTGACCCTGCCCTACATTCCGCAAAAGCTTTTTATTCACGATCGAATCGCGTATATTGCTTCATCCGTGGAATCCCGAAATGTGGGTTTTCATTTCATGCTTGTCGATCTCGACTCTTTTTCTCTCATCGAGACGCTAACCGTACCTGGGGCCGTGCGCTCTATGATCCCGGCAGAAAACGGCATAACGATGTACGTGAACTCAGGCGGGGCGCATAATTATGGGCAGTATGCAAAAAAGGTCCAAATTGGCAAAGCCGAGACGGGCAAGTACCAAATCATAACCATGAACGATATTCCGGAAGAACTTCCGCCCAATGGCGTTGTTCCATTTCAGGATCACTATATAGCTGTCTATGCCGGGTTCGCCAAAGGACCTAAACCGAAGTGGGTGAAACGTCCGGAATCCTATACGAGCAAACTGAAGGTGCTGAATCCGAAAACAGGTTCTGTCTTGCAGGAGATCACTTTGGAAGAAACCTTTCCTCAATCCATTGTGCGAAAGGGAGACATAGCCTTCGTTAATCATTTTACGGACCTGGACATGACGGGGGACACGATCTCAGTCTATGACCTGAAAAAAATGGAGCTGAAAGCAAAGCTGCAATCCCCAACGCCTTCCTCTATCGCTTTGGATGGTTCAAACCTCCTTGTCTCGAATATGACACAGGGGACCCTATCGGTGTTTGATACTGAGGAGCTTAAACAGAAGCAACAAGTGGCAGTTGGCGAGTGGCCTTCCAAAGTGCTTGTCGTTCCAGAAAGGAATAAGCAAAGCAGCCTTCCGTTGAAATGACTCTGTTACGTAAACAGGATGCAAAGAGTTAGGCTTGCTGCTGCCATATACGTTCATAGGGGTTGTCTATAAAGAATGAGGTGCGATATGAATAAACGATATTTGATTTTTGCCCTATTCACTGTGCTTGTTGGAATCGGTTTATTTCAGCTTTCCGCTGTTTTTCACCTCGGGCAAACGAAGAATTACAATGACAATTACGATGAAACCTTCAACCCAAATGAGTTCATCCGTGCTGCACAAAACGGCAATGTGGACGAGGTAAAGCCGTTCATCCAGAATAATATGAATCCCGATGTTACAGACAATGATGGAAGAACGGCGCTTTTACATGCTGTCATCGGGAAAAAGCATGAGGTAGCGGAGTACTTGCTAATGAACAAAGCCGATCCCAATATCAAAGATTTTTATGGAGACTCGCCGTTAAAAATCTCAAGGGAAATAAACGACGCAAAGCTCACAGAGTTATTAGAGAGAAATGGGGCAAAAGAATAGCGGGATTATGAAGAAAAAGCGCCTTCGGGGGCTTTTTTGTTATGTACCGGAGAGTAGGAGAGGGGATGACACGTCTAATCGCTCCCGTGCTTCGGGGAGGGGGTATTTTTGTTGGGAATGAGGAATGCTGGTGGCAGGAGGGAATTGCCTATGTGCGGGCGCTTTACGCTTGTCACCGACCCGGAGAAGCTGATGAGCCGGTTTCAACTGCAGGAAATCCTGTTCGACCTAAAGCCGCGGTACAACATCGCCCCCGGCCAGCCAATTCCGGCCATTCTAGCTGACGGAGGGCGCCAAAGACTCGGACAATTGCGCTGGGGGCTTGTTCCGTCATGGGCTCAAGACGACAGGAACAGTTATAAAATGATCAATGCGCGGGCCGAGACTTTAACCGAGAGGCCGGCTTTCCGAAAGCTCTTTGTCCGCAAGCGATGTCTCATTCCGGCTGACGGCTTTTATGAATGGAGGCAAACGCAAAAAGGCAAGCAGTCCATGCGCATTATGATGAAAAATGAGGAACCGTTTGCTTTTGCCGGTCTCTTTGATACCTGGACAAATGCAGATGGGGTGAAGCTTCATACCTGTGCAATCATTACGACCAGTGCCAACGAGGTTGTCGCAGGCATCCATGACCGCATGCCCGTTATTTTAAAGGGACCTGAGGAGGAAGCAATTTGGCTGGATCGCGATACATGCGACTCTGAATTGCTGAGGTCGCTTCTCACTCCTTACGATGCGGCGCAGATGCGAGCCTACCCTGTCTCCCATATTGTCGGAAGTCCAAAAAATGATGTAGCGGAGTGTATACAGGAAATTGCCGAACCGGCGTGGTAGAGCCCGTTCCCGTTTTGGGAGAGGCGAGGTATAAGATTTGCAAGGTCACCTGAAAGGGTGGCTTTTTTGCGTAGCTTCCCGAATCTCTGCCTGCCTTTTGCCAACAATGCCAAACCGTTGTCAGTGTTGCAAGAGGCTTCAAACTCAGATTGTGACTGAATATTCCGTTAATTACTCTTTCAAAGCTGACAATTGCGCATAAAAGCGACAAGCGAAAAATGACGATTTGACGGGAAAAATCGAATTGGCACGATGCTTGCTATTACTCATGGTCAAGTATGTCTGAAGGGAGGGCAAGCGAGTCGGGAAGGAGGGAGTTATCAAAAGGACGGGTGTTGTCCAAAAGGCCGATGTTGTCAGAAGGAGAAGGTTGAGCAGACATCGATTCACGTGATTCTCGCAATCATGTCGTTGCTCCAATTTCATTCCGCACGCCAGGGCCGGTCATGTCCGATGGAAAACAGCGGTGATTTTTGCCATTCTTGGTGCAATAGGAGCATATTTCGGATCGTTTGCCGGTACATTGATACCTGAAAACCAATTATTGTTTTTATTTTCCATCTCGATGATGAGCATGGCTGTCCGAATGTCTATGCCAAAGAAAAAGCAAGAGGAGGCGAGTGCTGCTGGTGAGCAGGTCAATGTTTGGCGGGCCGCAGTTGCCATTTACATGCTGTTTTTCAATGCAGAGGCCTTGAATTTGTGACTTTACATGGGGATGGGGTGGATGGAAATGTCAGTTGCTCACTACAAAATCGTGATTGTAGGCGGAGGCAGCGCAGGCATCTCGGTTGCAGCACGTCTTCTGCGCAAGTCGCGTGATTTGTTCGGAAAGATTGCCATCGTAGACTTCTCGACGAAGCATTACTATCAGCCATTGTGGACGCTTGCCGGTGCCGGTGTCGTTCGCAAGGAGGTTACCGAGCGCGAGGAAGCATCGCTGATCCCGAATGGCGCGAAATGGGTGCAAGATGCCGTTACTGAATTTTTGCCGAACGAAAACACCGTCGTAACCGCGTCCGGAGACAAAATCCGCTACGACTATCTGGTCGTTTCAGCGGGCATCCAGATTGATTGGGAGAAGGTAAAAGGGCTGAAGGAGAGTATTGGCAAACACGGGGTTTGCAGCAATTACTCTTATGATTACGTCGAGAGCACATGGGACAATATTCGCAGCTTTACGGGCGGCACGGCGATTTTTACCAACCCCAATACTCCCGTAAAATGCGGCGGGGCTCCTCAGAAAATCATGTATTTGGCGGATGATTACTTTCGCAAATCAGGCGTACGCTCCCGGGCATCCATCCGTTTTGTCTCCGGCGGAGCGAGCATATTCGCCGTGAAAAAGTATGCGGATGCTTTGCAGAAGGTGATTGAAAGAAAACAAATCGAGACACGGTTCAAGCATAATCTCGTTGAAATTATCGGTGATAAAAAACAAGCGGTCTTTGTGAACATGGATACCAACGAGCGTGTGATCATGCCCTATGACATGATTCATGTCGTGCCGCCGATGAGCGCCCCCGATTTTATCAAAAAAAGTCCGCTTGCGGCAGGCGACGGTTGGCTCGATGTGGATAAATACACACTGCAGCATAAACGGTTTGGGAATGTTTTCGGGGTGGGGGACTGCACCAATTTGCCGACATCAAAAACGGGCGCCGCGATCCGCAAGCAGGGGCCGATCGTCGTGCAAAACCTGCTGGCCATGATCAGCGGAAAGCCTGTTTGCGACAAATACAACGGATATAC
The DNA here is from genome assembly GCF_036700025.1 of Brevibacillus borstelensis. Lineage (NCBI taxonomy): Bacteria > Bacillati > Bacillota > Bacilli > Caryophanales > Paenibacillaceae > Brevibacillus > Brevibacillus borstelensis. The sequence goes on from NZ_CP144922.1 coordinate 989,427, forward strand.
CTCATGCCCGCTCGTGACCGGCTATGGAAAATTGATATTGGCGGAATTCGATTATGAGCTCAATCCCCAAGAGTCGTTTCCCTTTGATCAATCCCGTGAAAGGCTCAGTATGTATTGGCTGAAAAAGGATTTGCTTCCCGTGATGTACTGGAAGGGCATGCTCAAAGGGATGATGTAAAACCAAACCATTCCGCACAAACGCTTTGCTTACCGATCTCTTGTCAGATCGGACAAAAATTAATGAAAAGATGGATGGAGGCTGACTTATGCTGCTCAAGTATTTCTATGATGACAAATTGGCCCAGGCATCTTATCTGGTGGGATGCCAGGCTTCCGGCGAGGCCATCGTCATTGATCCTGCCCGCGATATCGAAACATATGCCAAAGCTGCAAAAGCAAACGGGGTGAAGATCGTTGGCGTGACGGAAACACACATTCATGCCGACTTTCTTTCCGGCGCACGGGAAATCGCTTCGAGATTCGGAGCTGCCTTGTACTTGTCCGATGCAGGAGGGGCGGATTGGCGCTACCAATACGCAAGCGAATACAAGCATTGCTTGCTAAAGGACGGCGACACCTTCCAGATTGGCAATCTCACGTTCGAGGTGCTCCATACGCCGGGACACACCCCCGAACACATATCGCTGCTTTTGATAGATGGCGGTTCTTCGGCAAACGAACCGATCGGGATTTTCACAGGGGACTTCGTGTTTGTCGGTGACGTGGGGCGTCCAGACCTTTTGGAAAAAGCGGCAAAGGTAAGCGGCTCCGCTGAGGAGATGGCACGGAAAATGTTTCACTCGCTGGCGCGATTCAAAAAACTCCCTGACTATCTGCAAGTCTGGCCCGGGCATGGGGCGGGCAGCGCGTGCGGCAAGGCGATCGGGGCCGTCCAATCGTCCACGGTCGGCTATGAGAAACGGACGAATTGGGCGTTGCAGCATGAGCATGAAAATGATTTTATCCAGGAATTGCTGGCGGGGCAGCCCGAGCCGCCAACCTATTTTGCGATGATGAAGCAGCTCAATAAAATGGGCCCACAACTGGTGCAAGAGATAGCAGCTCCGTTGCAAGCAGAGGCTTCATTAGACGCAGTAGAGGCATGGGTGCAGCAAGGCATGGTTGTCGATACCCGTCCGGCAAGCATGTTCGCCCAAAGGCATTTGCCGGGAGTCATCAATATTCCTTATGACCAATCATTCGTCACGTGGGCTGGCTGGCTGCTCGACTATGATCGGCCCATCTACCTGTTGGCCGACAAGCAGTCCGTTCCAGATATTCGAAAGGCTTTGCAGTCAATCGGATTGGACCAGGTCGCTTCCACGATGGATCTGGATGTGTTCGAGCTCCATGATGACTCGAAGTTCGCCAAATACGAGGAGGTAACGCCAGAGGAGGTAGGGGAGCAAGTACAAACGGGACAGATATACGTTCTAGATGTCCGTTATGCAAAAGAGCATGCTGATGGCTGTATTCCCGAAGCGAAACACATCATGCTTGGATACTTGCCGGCAAGCATTCAGGAATTGCCCCGTGACAAACCGATCCTGGTCCAATGCAAATCAGGGAGAAGATCCGCCATCGGGGTGAGCCTTTTGCAGGCACACGGCTTCAAAAATGTTCGGAACTTGATCGGCGGCTTTGACGAATGGGTGAAACAAGGGCTTCCCATCGTAAGGCGAGAGACAAGGAGAACCTAATCGAACATGGACATGGACCAGGTAGGTTTATGAGCACGATGCTGCCACTCGGGATCGAGAAGTCTGTATTCGCCTGTTTGGCAGGTCTGTATCACAGTGGCTCTGGCCGATGAAAATAGACGGTTGCCGAAAGGGAATGGCTGCCTGCTTTTTTTCAGGCAGCGCAACAATAAAATGAAAGCGCCATCATGGGGAGGTTAGGTACATGCACTACGATTTCGATCAAGTCCACAACCGATTTCACACTGATTCGATCAAGTGGGACAGAACGGAAAAGCTGTTCGGTGACAAAGATATCCTGCCCATGTGGATAGCCGACATGGATTTTCGCTGCCCTCTGCCCGTCATTGAACGTCTGATCAGCAGGGCGGAGCATGGGATTTTTGGCTATACAGCGAGGTCCGACAGCTATTTTGAGTCGTTTGCCGGCTGGGTGAAACGCCGGCATCATTGGGAGATCAAAAAAGAATGGATACGCTGCAGTTCAGGCATTTTAACAGCATTGAGCATCATTGTCCAAACCTTTACGGAGCCGGAAGACAAAGTGATCATTCAGCCGCCGGTGTACCATCCCTTTCCCGGTATTGTGCAAAAAAATAACCGGGAGCTGGTGCTAAATCCGCTGATGCTGAACAATGGCCGGTATGAAATGGATTACGACGAGCTTATCGGCAAAATCGATCCAAAGGTAAAGATGATCATTCTTTGCAACCCGCACAACCCGGTCGGGAGAGTGTGGACAAAAGCGGAGCTTGAACGCTTGGGCCAAATATGTGCCGAGCATGACATTCTTGTAGTATCCGATGAGGCTCACTTCGATCTGATCCACAATGGACATCGCCATACGCCGTTTGCCAGCATTTCGGAGCAGTTTGCGCTTGGGTCGATTACATGCACAGCACCAAGCAAAACATTTAATATGGCAGGTCTGCAAATGTCCAACATCATCATTCCGGATCAACAGAAACGGGCGATGTTTACGAAAGCATTGGATATGCTTCATCTGAGTCTGTCCAACACATTTGGCCTGCCGAAACGGCCTACCGACACGGTGATGAATGGCTGGACCAATGCCTCGCGTATGTAGGAGACAATCTGGCTTTTCTGACAGACTTTATTGAAGCCCATATAAAGCCCATCAAAGTGATCCAGCCGGAAGGAACCTATCTGGTATGGCTCGATTGCCGCGAATTGGGAATGGATGCGAAGACACTCGAACAGTTCTTTCGAAAGCAGGCCAAGGTGGCATTGGACGAGGGCTACAAATTTGGGAAGGGAGGAGAAGGGTTTACGAGAGTGAATATCGCTTGTCCACGGTCTGTCCTGGAAGAGGGCTTGCAGAGAATGGCCAGTGCCGTTCACAAATGGGTCCAATAAACCATGAAAAGAGGGAGTCCTCATGACTGTACAGGTGCTTCTGAACATCCTGGGCATGCTGATCATTCTATTCATCCTGTATTCCATGCAAAAGAGGTTCGCCTCTTTTACCAAGCGGGTGTTTGCCGCATTGGGCCTGGGAATACTGTTTGGCCTCTTGCTGCAATTTGTCTACGGATCAGGGTCTGAAGTGATCAAGCTGTCCGTCGATTGGTTCAACATCGCGGGGAATGGCTATATCAAATTGCTGCAGATGGTTGTCATGCCGCTCGTGTTCATTTCGATCCTGTCCGCATTCACGAAAGCGACGCTGTCGCACAATATCGGCAAAATCGGGGGCTTGATCATCGGGTTACTGGTTGGCACGACTGCGATTGCTGCGGCAATCGGCATAGGGGCATCGCTTGCGGCCGATTTGCAGTCCTTGCAGCTGGATCAGGGAGCGAAAGAGGTCGCCCAGTTGGAGAAAATCGAAAAAACATTGGGGAATCTTGAGAACATGTCCGCACCGCAAAAACTGGTAGAGCTCCTCCCCGGCAACCCGTTTCTGGATCTGACGGGAGCGCGTCCGACATCGACGATTGCGGTCGTGATCTTCTCCGCCTTCTTGGGCATGGCTTATCTGGGAGTGAAGCGGAAAAAACCGGACCAGGCCGACATGTTTGCGAAGATGACCGACGCCCTTTACACGATCATCATGAGAGTCGTGACATTGATTCTGCGACTGACTCCATACGGCGTGCTTGCCTTAATGACAAAAATAGCGGCGACGAGTGATCTGAATGCCATTTGGCGGCTTGGCAAATTTGTGCTGGCTTCGTATGTCGCTCTGCTCATTATGTTTGGTGTTCACCTGCTGCTTATTGCGCTCTCTGGCTTAAATCCTTTGACCTACGTAAAGAAAGCGATCCCTGTCCTGACCTTTGCCTTTACCTCGCGTTCCAGTGCAGGCACCCTGCCGCTAAATGTCCAAACACAGCACAAAGAATTGGGCGTCCCCGAGGGAATCGCCAATTTTGCAGGATCATTCGGAATTTCGATCGGGCAAAATGGATGCGCCGGAATTTATCCGGCCATGCTGGCAGTCATGGTCGCACCTGCGGCTGGGATCGACCCGACGAGCCCAACCTTTATTTTGACCTTGATCGCTGTCGTGGCCATCAGTTCCTTTGGTGTTGCAGGGGTAGGCGGCGGAGCAACGTTTTCGGCGCTTATTGTCCTCTCCACGATGAACCTGCCAGTGGCACTGGTCGGGCTGCTTATCTCAATCGAGCCGCTGATTGATATGGCACGGACAGCCGTCAACGTAAGCGGGAGCATGACAGCAGGATTGCTTACAAGCAAGGTTACGAAACAGTTGGATATGGGGATTTACGGGAAACATGCAGGCGCCGAAGATAGCATTCCGCCATTGCAAAATCTGTAAGATCAAAAAGAGTAGAATGTAAAGGCTGTCCGGGATCATCCCGGCAGCTTTTTTGTGTCAGGAAAGAAAAAAATGCGATTTTTTTCCTCCATTTTCCGTCGTATATACATGTACAGCAAAAAGGCGACCGCTGCGCAGCGACCTTTTTGAATGGGAGGAGAACAGATGCAGGACGACAAGATGATCGTGGACGAGGTCCTCCGAGGCAACAAAGAGGCCTTTGCTCAGATCATACAAAAATATAATAGGCGAATCACGCTTCTGATCCGCAAGATGTTAGGGCAGCCGCCCCATGAGCAAGACATCGCTCAAGAAATATTTATCAAGGTGTACTACCATCTGGGCGACTACAACAAAAGCTACGAATTTGGCGCATGGCTGTACAGGATCGCGACCAATCATTGTTTCGATGAACTGCGAAGCCGAAAACGGTCGATAATGGTTACGAACACAGAAGTGGAGCTGGCCACCAGTCATACGCCCGAAGCGGAGTACCTTGTCAAAGAGCAAAACTCTTATTTGCAGGATCGGATAAAGGCTTTGGATTCGAAGCATCGTGTCGTCCTGGAAATGCGGTATCTCCAGTACATGAGTTATGAAGAAATCAGTAAAAAGCTGGGTGTTCCGATCAGCACGGTTCGTACGCGTTTGTCCAGAGGGAAGACAAAACTGAAGGAAGCGCTGACGAGAAGAGGCAAAGGAGGGGACTGCTATCTATGACATGCCTGGACAAAGACATGCTGGATGCTTATCTGGAAGACTCACTTTCTTTGCGGGATAGACAAAACGTACAAAATCATCTGCTCACCTGCTCGGCTTGTCAACGGCTGTTCGAGCAGTATTTGGACGAGTCGGGTACGCTTGGGGAGCAGGAAAAATGGCACACCGATGCAGTCATTCAGCAAGTCATGGAAAAGGTCCCGCCTCATCCCCTGAATGTGTTGAGACGGATCGATAGACACCGAGCCCAGAAAATAGACTGGAAAAAACGGAGTGTTGCTTTGATGAAAAAAACGACGATGGCTGTAGCAGGACTGGCTGTGGTTGTGGCTTTGGGAACACTTGTGTCACCGACTTTCGCTTCGTATGTGAATGGACTGTTCTATGCAGCAAATCCGCTGAAAGGGCCGTATACCGATACCGAGAGCGTTGTCAGCTTGTATTCAGAAGAGCAGACAGATAAAGGAGCTCTCGTAGCTGCCGAGAAGGGATATGTAAAGCCCCTTAACCTGAAAGTGACGGATCAGGGCCTGACCATGGAAATGAAGGCAGTGTTGGCCGATTCTGCTCGAATCATGGTTCTGGGTTCGCTTGCCGACAAGGAGGGGAAAAAGCTGGATACCTTCTGGCAGGACCAGTTCAGCAGAATTTCCAGTGAAAATGTGGAAGAGTATCGAGTCATCCAGTTAAAAGACAAAAATGGGCGTGTCTTGAACCCGCCTAATTCAAAGCTTCCAGATTCATTTCGATGGATGCCTCTGCCAAACGGTGAGAATTTTGTAATCGGACGTGATTTTGCAGAGCTATTTGACGATCGGAGCAGGCTGCCGGACGAAGCGATACTCGAAGTACGGGTAAAGCAATTGGGAGAGACGAAAGGGAGCTGGAACTTTGATATCCCGATTGATCTGCGACCGGCAAAAGCAGCGACAAAAACGGTCTCCGTCCAGCAGAAGCTCACGACACCGCAAGGAGAATGGATCGATCTGAAGGAAGCTCGTTTTAGCCCAAGCGCGGCTCAGCTGCAGTTTGCCGTCAGCGAGGGGACCGGCCGGGACAAAGGTGTCCGGTACAGCCTGATTGATGAGCAGGGAACGGTTTTGGCTTCTTGGGACGACTTGCATGTGATTTATCCCGGTGAAGAGCTGAGCAGCAATGTCATACCGGGTTTAAGTCGAGGTGGAATGTATAATGCAGGACGTTTGCCCTATAAAAACGTCTGGGTTCATTCCTTCGCTCCGATTGATCACACAAAAAAAGTAACAATGAAACTGGATGCTGTCTATACAGCAGAAAAAGCTGATTTTCGTGCGAAGCTTTCGATTGCTGAACTGGATAAAAAGCCAGTGACGGTCACAGAGGAAGGAAATACGTTTACGTTTACACCCGTCAAAAAGCAAGAGCGTGGGGATGATACCATTTACATCATTGATATGGAAGGCACTTTGGCAAAGGATGTTGTGGGTGTTGGGAAAAGCTGGATGGCAACAGACGAGAAGGGAGAGTCCAACGCTCTTTTACTCAGTCCCCAAATAACCATCGCAGAGGACGGAACAAGGAAGCTGAATGCCCAGATTAAGATCAGGACGAAAAATAAAGACGTGAAAGAGTTCACGATCACGTATGATGAGAAAATCAAACAGCATGATGTAAAATGGGAAGTTCCGATCCAGGTAGAGCAATAGCAACGAAGCCTTTCTTCAACCTTTCAAACAAGGGTGGAAAAGTTTATAAATCAACCCTTGACGCTAGACTTTTCCTGTCCTACACTCACAGGCGGTTGAAGAAAGGTCCCGCCAACAAACTGCGGATTTTGTACGCTAAGCCCCGTTTGATCTAAAAAAGCCGGTTTCCTGAACGATAAGGAAACCGGCCTCTTATTCTTGTTACGAATCTCGATTGATACTGTGGTGACTGGTCAGTTCTTCGCTGGCGTTTCAGATTTGTGTTCAATAACATGTACTACTTTTGGTTCAAGTGCTTTCATCATTTGTTCCTTTACATGATTGCTTACACTTGCTCCATTTTGGTCAGCTTGTAGCTCTTTTTCAACCTGTGTTTTTGCAATCACATCAATCACTTGTTGTTTAGAGACATTTTTAGAGGCGGCAACCTCCACAACAGATTTGCCTTTTGCTAATTCTTGTTTCAATTCTGTTGGGCTCATGTTTAGTAAAGAAAACAGGTTTTCATCATTTAAAAAGGAATCAGCAAAAGTATCAGGCTTGCCATCTCTGGTGAAAAAGCCTTCTACTTTAACAAGGTTTGAAGGTGTACGCTCGCCTCCGTGCAGAGTAACATCTATTCTATTGTCCTTAACAAATACCTGGTAGAACGGTATTTGGGACCCCTTTTCGATGTAATTCAATCGAAACGTCTTTTGATGCGGCTCCCCCATTGGCTCCATAGAAACCTCATAGCCGTCGATGCTGCCATACATTTTGTCAATGAGGTTATTTACTTTCTCTTTGATTTCCTGATTGGTTAAAGAACTGACGGGCTTCTCCTCCCAATTCTCTTGAATCACGCTGTCAATCTTGCCCGTAACACCGATGGTAAGGCTGATCTTTTTGCCGGCTCCTCCCTTTTCCTGCAGTGCGATGCTTGTCTGGATCGCTTGCTTTTTAGTTGAATCAGCGGGGGCTTCTCCAAGGTAGCTTGCATCGACAATCTCAAACGATCTTGTTTCGGGAAATGCGCTATACAGCTTCTCCAGTGCTGCTTTGCCAACCTCATCCACCTTGACTTGTTCAGCAGTCATTGGTGTTCTGGTAAGCATTTCAATCAGGGCAGGGGCCGCAAATGCTGCGGTTGGAATCAAAAACGCAGCAGCAACGATTCCGCCAATTACTCGTTTTTTCATGGGTTTTTCGCTCCTTTTTCGTTGCAAATATTGATAGTAGGATTGTTCGATTCGTTTGGAAATGGCCGGAGGGCACTCCATCGTTTCTGCCTCTTCGTGCAGATGCTCACGGATTTTGCGTTCGATAGTCATTGATCTTTTCCATCCTTTCCAGGGGGAGATTCCCTAAGTTTTTTCGAAGCGCCTGGAGGCCAGCATGATATCTAGACTTCACTGTACCCAGCGGAATGTCGAGCAAAGTCGCAATTTCTTCAAGGGTATAGTCGTGAAAAAAGCGGAAGATAATCACTGTCCGCTGTTTGTCGGTCAGTTTTCGTATGGATTGCGATATCATTTGGTTTGTACCATCCATCAAAGCAGTATGTTGATCCCAATAAGACTCTTCCCGAGAGAAGGCACGGATGCGTTCAAAAATTCGGAATCTCCTCCAGCTCTTGACCCGAAATCTCTGCACTTGACGGATTACCAAGCCGTGCAGCCAAAAGTGGAAAGGACGGTTCGTATCGTAGTTGGCAAGTGAGGTCCACATTTGCATATAGATCTCATTCATGATATCTTCCCGATCCTGCTGATGATCCACCAGAAAGGAGACTGTCCGGTAGATGTCCTTATAGGTGGCATCATACACCGTATGAAACGCCTGTTGATCACCCTCTTTCATTTTTATGAGTAATTGGTACATCTCTTCATTTTGCATTCAGAGGGCCCTCCTGAGTAAGCAGCTTACACCCTATATTGCCTCTCTATGGGAAAAAGGTTCGGGTCTCTTCTTAATTTTTTTCAAACGGTTGAGTGCGAGGGACATTTCACCTTCTGCCGGATCAGTCACCGTACAATATTTGCTAATAGATGAAGCAAGAAGCGATGAGTTTCAGTTGATGGTAAAGGAATTGGCTGATTTAGTGCTACATCATCCTGGCGGTATTGTGAAGGTTAACAATCTGTGGTTAAGGTCATATTCCGTGTAAAACTGATGCCCTGTCAGTCGATACGGGCAAAAATACAGTTTTGTCCATCATAAATGATTATCAGACTTTGCGTGAAACTCGCTGGGTGTTTTTTTTGCGAAGCAGAAATCACAGAAAGCCATTCGCTATCCCAAGCTACAGGAGAAGAAAAATTGAACGAAAAAGGCAAACTATAATGAGCTGGCTTTTCGACGGAAACACCGGCAGCCAAGACAAAGAGGTCATTTTCGGAATATTGAGAAACCGGATGAAAACAGGTAATCTATAGATATTCCCTTATCCATGAAAAGCAAAGGAGGGCGGCTCCTTGTATAACGAAACGCTTTCTTCGAAAATGTGGAAACGTTTTGTACAAGAAGGTGTTATCGACTCTGCACGCATCAACAAGCGAATCTCTGAATCGTGGCTTCGCTGCAAAAACAGGTATGTCGATCCCTATCTGGGGACGGGACGGGAAATTTTGAAGGGCGAGTCTTTTGACAGCCAGAAGCGGAAGCATCGGCAATTGCTCGAAATTACCTTGCCGCATGTGGAGAAAATGTCCAAATTTATTGAAGACACCGGGATGATCGCCATCCTGATAGACGCTGAGGGTTATGTGCTCTCCATGAAAGGGAAGAAGTCCATTTTGCAATATGCCGAAGATATCAATTTCGTGGAGGGCGTTCGCTGGACCGAAGAAGAGGTGGGAACAAACGCGATTGGCACAGCGCTCCATGCCGGAGAGCCGATCCTGATCAGCGGCCCGGAGCACTATTCGGTGGCTTCCCATAAATGGAGCTGCTCGGCCGCGCCTATTCACGACGACGAAGGCAAACTGGTCGGCATCCTCGATATCTCGTGCCCGCTGGAGCGAAGCCATCCCCATATGCTGGCCATCGTTTCCTCCATCGCTTATACCGTAGAGCAGGAATGGAGCAGAAGGCGCGAGCTGGAAGAGCTGGAGCTTATCCGCTGTGGATGGGAGCTGGCGGAGACGAATCAGCCGATCGTGATTTTGAACCTGCGACAGCAGGTCGTTTTCGTCAACAAAGCTGTTCGTCAAAAGATGCTGCAGTGGCCGGGAGCATGCGACTACCAGGACCTGTTGGACGAGTACCGCTATGTGGAACGAAAGCGTACGCCTGTCTACTCCAGGCAGCACGGAGGACTGCTCGGGTACTGTGCGGTATTGCTGGAGTCCGAGGCAAGCATCCGGCGTTTGCAAGCTCCGTTTCCGTCCAGTCAGATTCAGTTCCCGGGCGAAGCAGGAACAAGCAAAGCGTTCCGGCACGTTCTCGGGCAAATCGAACGCATCTCCAAAAGCAGCGCCAATGTATGCATCCGGGGGGAAAGCGGGACGGGGAAAGAGCTCGTCGCCCGGGCCATTCATCTGAACAGTCCGTACAAGGCGGGCCCCTTCGTTGCGGTGAATTGCGGCGCCATCCCCAAAGACCTGATCGAAAGCGAGCTGTTTGGCTATGCGGAAGGGGCATTTACCGGATCGCGGCGCCACGGATATAAAGGAAAGCTGGAGCAGGCAAACGGAGGCACCTTGTTCCTCGATGAGATCGGCGAGATTCCGCATCAGATGCAGGTTGCCCTGCTGCGCGTTTTGCAGGAAAGGAAGGTTACGCCGATCGGCAGCCATGCGGAAATTCCGGTAAATATTCGCGTCATTGCCGCTACGCACCGGGACCTGGCCCTGCTGGTGAAGGAAGGGAAGTTCCGGGAGGACTTGTACTACCGTCTGCACGTGTTCCCGCTCTATCTGCCGCCGCTGCGCGAGCGGAAAGAAGACATCCCCAGTCTGATTCGCTTTTTCTGCCAGCAGAATAAAGTGGAGCTGCCGGCTATCCCTCATGTCATGCGGCAGCTGATGGAATACGACTGGCCCGGGAACATTCGGGAGCTGTTCAATACATTGGAGAGGCTCAGCATTATCGGCGAAGAGGAGCTGCCATACCTCCTGCATGAACAATTTCAGACCGGGGCGGGAGGGGCAGCGTCCCCAAACCTGATGGCTGGATCGCTGACTGCTGTGAAAGGCGGTGGCGAGAGCGGGGGCGGCCGTGCGGAAACGTTGACGTACCGCGAGGAGCTTGAAAAGCAATCGATCATCCAGGCTTTGCAGAAAACGAATGGAAGCGCTTCCGCTGCAGCTGGTCTTTTGGGAATGCCACGCAGCACCTTTTACAGGAAATTGCAAAAGTACAACCTGTAAGGCAGCGCGGAAAGGAGATGGAATGGACAAAGCAAGCTTGCCTGCTCGGCTAGGCGCTATCGATGCCGCAGCCAACGTGATGACAGGAGACATCGTGGTTCCGTTTGCTTTCGATGAAGTGTACGGAAGGCAAGTAGGGCACGGCCTGCTGGAGCCCGCTGTTCATCTATGGAGGCATGAAAGAGCGTTTGTGCTCGGGTCGAGAGACTGGAAGCTGCCCCGGGTCCGGGAAGCTGTCCAGTGGCTGCAGGGACAAGGCTATTCCGTGACGGTTCGCAATTCAGGAGGAGCGGCAGTGCCGCTGGACCCCGGCGTCGTCAATCTGTCCCTGATTTTGCCCAATCGGCAAGGCGATCTGGATGTACAGCGCCACTTTGCCCTGATGGCGGAGCTCATCCGGCAAAGTCTGAAAAGCCGGTCTTGCAGGATCGAAACCGGGGAAGTAAGCGGCTCGTACTGTCCGGGAGAATTTGACGTCAGCGTCAGGGGGAAAAAGTTTTGCGGAATCGCCCAAAGAAGGCAGACGAGAGCAGTCATCGTCCAGGCATTTGTGCTGGTCGAAGGAAGCGGCGAGGCGAGAGGAAAGCTGGTCAAAGCGTTTTATGATCTCGCCGCCGGGGGAGCGTCTGCGGCAGACCATCCCATCGTGGAACCGGCCCGCATGTCGAGTCTGTCGGAGCTTGTGGGGGACATGACCGCAGAAGACTTTGTCGGGCTGCTCACACAGCAGCTTGCCTCGCTGTCATCACTCGTGCCGTACAGCGACTGCTTGCGGTTTGAGCTGGACGGCTTGCAGCAGGCTGTGGACGATTGCCGCAGGAGGTACCCTGTGCACGTGTAAGGAAAAAACAAAAGCGCAGCCATCGGTGTTTTCCGCACCGGTGGCTGTTTTTTTTTTGGTGCGCCCAGCATGGGCGATAGCTATAGGGTGAAAGTCCCGAACGGGGGTTGGCTGTACCAACCGTTAGCTCAAGGCAAGGGTGTCGACCGCGAGGTCGAATCTGAAGGAAGCCGGCGGCAAAATCCCGACCTGAGGTACACGAACCCAATTTGAGGCTGTTGTATCCGGGCGAGTCTGCCAAACAAGACAAAGCCCCATACAGCCAAGGGATACAGTAGTAAACTTGGGCAGGTACATGGGATGAAAGTTATCGTTCTTACCTGGGGAGGTCTGCATGAAACGCCTTCAACTGTTGGTAACCGTCTCCGTAAGGAGACGCTGAACATGCAGAAGTCAGCAGAGGCCATAGTACCCGAGTAGAGGACGCTTGAATGGGGAAGGGCCGAACATCAAGCCAGCATGCGATCCATGTCTTTTGATACGGTACGTCGAAGCAGAATTCTGTCAAGGAACTACTTTTGAAGAGCAGGGGTGAAGCCCCGAGGGTACAAAAGAGGGCTGAGTATCGTACAGCAAGCACGGAGTCCGCATGTGCGAAGGAAGGAACATCATTATGGATTTGCTGGAAAAAGTCTTATCACGGGAAAACTTACGGATGGCACTCCAACGAGTGGAGGAAAACAAAGGTGTCGGTGGAGTCGATGGTGTTTCAACCGAACAACTACGCGATTATCTACGTGAACACTGGCAAGCCATCCGCGAGAAGATGGAAAGGGGAACCTATAGACCTTCACCTGTTCGCAGAGTCGAAATCCCGAAACCTGACGGTGGTGTAAGGTTATTAGGCATTCCCACCGTGGTAGACCGCTTTATTCAGCAGGCCATCCTCCAAGTGTTAACGCCGATCTTCGACCCCACCTTCTCGGAATCTAGCTATGGGTTCCGTCCAAAACGTAGCGCTCACATGGCAGTAAGGAAAGCGCAAGCGTATATCTCCGAAGGATATCGTTTCGTGGTGGACATCGATCTAGAGAAATTCTTTGATCGCGTAAATCATGATATTCTAATGAGCCGTGTGGCTCGAAAAGTTCAGGACAAGAGAATTTTAAGACTGATTCGTTCCTACTTGAATGCGGGGATCATGATAAATGGCGTCTGTACAACATCAAGTGAAGGAACACCGCAAGGTGGGCCGTTAAGCCCACTTTTGGCAAATATCCTACTTGATGATTTGGACAAGGAACTCGAAAAGAGAGGCCACCGTTTCTGCCGCTACGCAGACGATTGTAATATCTACGTGAAAACAAAACGGGCAGGGGAACGAGTAAAGAAGAGTATTCAAAACCACTTGGAGAAGGTACTAAGGCTAAAAGTAAATGAGGAGAAAAGCGCGATAGACCGACCATGGAAACGAAAATTCTTGGGCTTTAGTTTTACCTTTGCAAAACAGACAAGGATTCGCATCCACCCCAAATCCCTCCTCAAGCTAAAAGAGAAAATCCGCACGATCACGAATCCGGTGTGGAGCATCTCGATGGAGAAGCGGATTGAAAGAATAAATCAGTACCTCATGGGCTGGATTGGATATTTCGCCCTTGCAGACGCGAAGGGCATTCTACAATCCATTGAGGAATGGACAAGGCGCAGGCTCCGTCTTTGTTTGTGGATGCAGTGGAAACGCGTGAGAACCAGATATCGAGAACTTCGTTCTCTTGGCATATCTCACGTAAAAGCCATTGAAATTGCAAATACCCGCAAGGGTGCATGGCGTACCACAAAATCTCCGCATATACACAAAGCCCTCGGCATTGCCTACTGGCAACAACAAGGGCTGAAAAGCTTAGTGCAACGATATTCTCAAATTCGTCAAGCTTGGTGAACCGCCGTATACCGAACGGTACGTACGGTGGTGTGAGAGGACGGGGGTTAGTCGCCCCCTCCTACTCGATTCCAAAAGCAGCTCTGGGGCACGTCTGAGACAAAATGAGACAGTTTGGGAATTCGTCTCATTTCGTATTGCAAGATAATGGGACGACGCGCGGACAATGCCCGTTTTTCAACGAAGCGGCGGTGTTTGCCGCGTTGGCACACGACTTGCTTCGGGTATAGGGCAAGGAAGGGGGAAGGCTGGCCGAAGCTGGGAATCGTGTGCGAGTAGTTGATTTGCGGGTTGTAAGCTCAGGAAAGATGGGAGGAAGCTCGAATGAAGATAACCGCGACAAAGGATAAGGTGTTGTCACAGGAAAAGGCGAGATGGATGTATCAAAAAATGCTGGAGATTCGCAAGTTTGAAGATGCCGTGCATCTCCTGTTTGGCCAAGGGAAGCTTCCGGGATTTGTTCATTTGTACGCTGGCGAGGAGGCGATTGCGGTGGGAGTCGGAGCCCATCTTGAAGTGCGGGACACGATTACGAGCACACACCGCGGGCACGGCCACTGCATTGCCAAGGGCTGCGATCTGGACGGGATGATGGCCGAGATTTACGGAAAGGCGACGGGGCTGTGCAAAGGGAAAGGCGGCTCCATGCACATCGCCGATCTGGACAAAGGGATGCTGGGAGCAAACGGCATCGTGGGAGGAGGCTTCCCTCTGGCGTGCGGAGCGGCTTTGACAGCCAAGCTGAAGCGGACTCAAAGTGTAAGCGTCTGCTTTTTTGGCGACGGAGCCAACAACCAGGGGACATTCCATGAGGGGATCAACCTGGCGGCGATTTGGAAGCTGCCCGTGATCTTCGTCGCCGAAAACAACGGATACGGGGAGGCGACGCCATTTACGTATGCCTCCAGTTGTACAAATATAGCCGACCGCGCAAGCGCTTACAATATCCCCGGTGTTATCGTGGACGGCAAAAATGTGCTGGAGGTCTACCGTGTCGCCGAAGAAGCGGTGAAAAGGGCCAGAGCGGGAGAAGGGCCGACCCTGATCGAGTGCATTACTTATCGCAACTACGGTCATTTCGAGGGCGACGCCCAAAAGTATAAAAAGGAATCGGAAAAACAGGCCCACATCCAGGAACGCGATGCGATCAAGCTGTTCCGGGATTATCTGACGGAAAGCCGGCTGCTAGCGGAAGCTGAATTGGGGCAGATAGAGGAAGCGGTGGAACAGTCGATTCAGAACGCGATCCGCTTTGCCGAGCAGAGTCCATACCCGGAAGCGGGCGAGCTCTTGACCGATGTATACGTCTCTTATTAATGGAAGGGAGGAGAAATGATGGCGAGAAAGCTCAGTTTTTCAAAAGCGATTAATGAAGCGATGAAAATTGCGATGAAGCAGGACGAAAACGTCATTTTGCTGGGAGAAGACGTAGCCGGAGGGGCGCAGGTCGATCATCTGCAGGACGATGAAGCATGGGGCGGCGTTCTTGGCGTGACCAAAGGCTTGGTCCAGGAATTTGGCCGGGACCGCGTACTCGATACGCCGATTACGGAAGCCGGTTATGTGGGGGCGGCCATGGCTGCAGCCGCAACGGGCTTGCGGCCGATTGCGGAGCTGATGTTCAACGATTTTATCGGCAGTTGTCTCGACCAGGTGATGAACCAGGGGGCCAAATTCCGCTACATGTTCGGAGGCAAAGCCCAGGTGCCGATCACGATCCGCACGATGCACGGGGCCGGATTCCGCGCTGCGGCCCAGCACTCGCAGAGCTTGTATGCCATGTTCACCCACATCCCCGGCATCAAGGTGGTGGTTCCGTCGACACCTTACGATGCGAAAGGCTTGCTGCTGACGGCCATCGCCGACAACGACCCGGTCGTTTTCTTCGAAGACAAAACCCTCTACAACATGACGGGTGAGGTACCGGAAGGACACTATACGATTCCTCTCGGGAAAGCGGACATCAAGCGCACCGGCTCCGATGTGACCATCGTCGCCATCGGCAAACAGGTGCACACGGCTCTGGAGGCGGCCGAGCTGCTCGCCAAGAAGGGCATCGAGGTCGAGGTGGTAGACCCGCGCAGCTTGTCGCCGCTGGACGAAGACACCATCCTCTCCTCCGTAGCCAAAACCAACCGGCTCATCGTCATCGACGAAGCCAATCCGCGCTGCAGCATTGCGACCGACATCGCGGCGCTCGTCGCAGACAAAGGCTTTGACACGCTCGACGCGCCGATCAAACGGATTACGGCTCCGCATACGCCTGTGCCGTTCTCGCCGCCTCTGGAAGACCTGTATTTGCCCTCTGCGAAAAAAGTGATCGAGGTCGTCTCCGAATTGATCGGCGACGAGTCCATCATGGCGGTTTCCTGAAAAAGCGGGGCACTCCCCGAGCGCGGAGGAGTGCCTGCCAGCCCAATAAACGAGGGAGGGAATGGAAAACATGGCAGCGGAAGTGATCATGCCCAAATTGGGAATGTCCATGGTGGAAGGAACGGTGATCGCCTGGAAAAAGCAAATCGGGGACCCAATCGCGAAAGGCGAGGGAATTGTCGACATCAGCTCGGAAAAAATCGAAATGGAGCTGGAAGCGCCGGCAGACGGCATCCTGCTTGCGATCGCCGTCAATGATGGCGGAGTTGTACCTTATGGAACCGTACTCGGCTATATCGGAGAGTCGGGGGAGCAAATTGAACACGCATCCCATGCAGGAGCAGAATCAACCCAGGAGGTGGCCGCAGCGGCAGTCGCGGCGGAAAAAACGGCGCCGGTGTCAGCAGCAGTCACGGCGGAAAACACGACACCAGCGCCGACAACGGAAAACGCCACACCAGCGCCGGCAGGGCGCAAAGGCAGCAACCTGAGAGTTTCGCCGGTCGCCAAAAAAATGGCGGAAGAAGCGGGATTGGATCTGGAGTCCATCACAGGTACTGGCCCGCAAGGCCGCATCACGAAGGAGGACGTGGAAAAGGCGTTGGCGAAGGAGGCCGCTTACCGCGCAGAAACGGCCCCTCAGCCGCAAGGGACTTCTCAGCCTGCGGCAGCCCCTTTGTCATCCACGCAGCCTGCCGTGGAAGCTTCAAAAACGGCTTCCAATCAGGAAGTGGTGGAGCGTACCGCAGTGACCGGAATGCGAAAGGTAATCGCCACACGCATGCTGGAAAGCCTGCAGCAGAGCGCCCAACTAACGATGACCGCAAAGGCTGACCTGACCGACCTTTTGGCGTTGCAAAGACAGCTTGCCTCCGAACTGGAAAAGCGCCAGGAAGGGAAGCTTACCGTAACCGACTTGATCGCCCGGGCGGTTGTCCTTTCGCTGAAAAAGCATAGACTGATGAACAGCGCGTATTTGACCGATCAGCAGGAGCCGAGAATCGAGACATATGGACATGTCCATCTCGGAATCGCCGTCGCTCTGGAGAAGGGGCTCGTGGTCCCCGTAATCCGCCACGCTGACCAACTTTCGCTGCTGGAGCTATCGAAGGCGATCAAGTCGCTTGGCGAGCAAGCCCGCAACAACCGGCTGAGCGGCGACGAGATGAAAGGATCAACCTTTACGATCAGCAATTTGGGGGCGTACGGGGTAGAGCATTTTACGCCTGTGCTCAATCCTCCGGAGGCCGGCATTCTCGGTGTCGGCGCAATCGAGGCAGTGGCCGTTTACCAGGGAGAAGAGCTGCAACGGCGCAGCCTGCTTCCGCTCAGCCTCACATTTGATCACCGTGTGCTGGATGGAGCGCCGGCGGCTCAATTTCTGGGAAGCGTCAAGGACTGCCTGGAGAATCCGCTGAGTCTGCTATTGTAAGGAGGAGACCTCGTGGGAACTGTAGTCATTATCGGCGGAGGACCGGCAG
The DNA here is from genome assembly GCF_036700025.1 of Brevibacillus borstelensis. Classification (NCBI taxonomy): domain Bacteria; kingdom Bacillati; phylum Bacillota; class Bacilli; order Caryophanales; family Paenibacillaceae; genus Brevibacillus; species Brevibacillus borstelensis. The sequence continues at coordinate 1,007,258 of NZ_CP144922.1, forward strand.
GCTACGTCGCTGCCATAACAGCCGCACGCAAAGGACAGCAAGTCATTGTCATAGAGGACCGCCAATTGGGCGGCACTTGCCTCAACGAAGGCTGCATCCCGACGAAATCGCTGCTGGAAAGCGCGGAAACGCTTGAAAAGGTAAAGCGGGCCTCCGCCTTCGGGATCGCCGTGCCGGCAAGCGGCGTGTACGTCGACTGGTACGGGGTCCAGCAATATAAAAACAGCGTGATGAAAAAGCTCGTCCTCGGCGTAGGATACCTGATGAAAAAAAACAAGGTGCAAGTCATCCAGGGGAAAGCTTCCTTTTTGACGGACCGGGTCGTGAAAGTGGAAAAACCGGACGGAGTGGAAGAAGTCGCCGCTGACCGCTTTATTATTGCAACGGGTTCCGAGCCGATCGAACTGCCGTTTGCTCCATTTGACGGAAGCTGGATCATCCACAGCAGTCAGGCGATGTCGCTTTCTCGCATTCCCGCCACGCTCCTGATCGTAGGGGGAGGGGTGATTGGCTGTGAATTTGCCAGCATCTACAGCAGAATGGGCGCAAAGGTCACGATCGTAGAAATGGCTGAACAACTGTTGCCGGGAGAAGACCGCGACATCGCAGAGGTGCTGAAACGGCGGTTGGAAGAGGATGGGGCAACCATTTATACCGGGACTGCCCTGTCGGGCGCAGATGCGGCAACGAAAACAGTGTCCGTACAAACGGGAGCCGGAGTGGAAGAAATAAGGGCGGAGCATGTATTGGTGGCAATTGGCAGAAAGCCGAGGGTAGAGGAGCTGGGGTTGGACCGGATTGGCGTGCAGTATTCCGGGAAAGGCATTCAGGTTGACGAGACCATGCAGACAAGCGTCTCCCACATATATGCCTGCGGAGACGTCATTGGCGGCATTCAGCTTGCCCATGTCGCTTTTCACGAGGGCGAAGTGGCGGCACTCAACGCTTGCGGCGTGGAGAAGAAAGCATCCTATCGCGCTGTCCCCCGCTGTATCTACACCTCGCCGGAGATCGCCAGTGTCGGGCTTACGGAGTTGCAAGCCAGAGAGCGGTACGGGGATGTCCGCGTTGGCGAATTCCCTTTTGCCGCAAATGGAAAAGCGTTGATCTTACATGAACAGGCGGGAAAAGTGAAGGTTATCGTCGAGCCGACATTCAATGAAATCGTCGGCATCTCGATTGTCGGTCCCCGGGCGACGGAAATGGTCGGTCAGGGAACCGTCATGCTGCATGCGGAAATGACGGCAGATGCCATGGAAGACTTTATCGCGGCCCATCCGACTCTGTCGGAAACGCTGCTGGAGGCCATACTGAATGCGACAGGCCAAGCCATCCATGGCTGAGACGCGGATTGCCGGTAAGCCATGCAAGTGAGTGGCGAACCCCTTTTAAAAAAGCGTCTCAACCAGCAGAAATATATTCAAAATGACAACCAAAAGAGCGACGATCCAAGCTAATAGCGTTGTCACACGATGATTCGCCAATCCCCCCATAATGCTCTTGTTGCTCGTAAATAGAATGAGCGGGACAAGGGCAAAAGCAATTCCAAATGACAAAACGACCTGGCTTGTCACCAATGCACTCGTAGGGTTTACTCCCGAAACGATGAGCAGCAGCGGAGGAATCATCGTGACAGCTCTGCGAATATACAAGTTGATTCGCATGTTTACAAACCCTTGCATGACAATATCGCCTGACAGTGTTCCGACCGAAGAGCTGGACAATCCGGCGATGAGCAGTCCCAGCCCGAACGAAAAGGAGGCGACTGGGCCGACATAATCGTTAAATGCGTGAAAGGCCGTGGTCAAGTCTTCGATGAATAGACCGTGTGCATAAAACATTGCGGCGGACACGATCAGCATACTCATATTAATCGCTCCGGCGATGACCATTGCGATGATAATATCGATGCATTCAAACTTGAAGATTTGCTTTTTTTCATGATCGTTCCGTCCGATCACGCGATTTTGTGTAAGCGAGGAATGCAGATAAATGGCATGGGGCATTACCGTCGCACCCAATATGCCGGCTGCCAGCAGGATACTGTCCGTATCTGCAAACCTCGGCAAAAACACGCTTTTTGCAATGGCTGCAAGATCCGGCTTTACCATGAAGATTTGGACCGCAAATGCCAATACGACGACAAGCAGCATGGAAGCGATAACCGCCTCGAAGGAACGGTACCCCCTTCGCTGCAGCTCCAATATGGCAAACGAGCCTGCAGCCGCAATGACAGCCGCTGCAGGCATCTGAAGACCGGATAACAAAGAGAGCCCGAGTGCCGCTCCGATAAACTCCGCTAAATCTGTCGCGATAATCACGAGTTCGCTCTGCACCCATAGAAAAAAAGACACGCCTTTAGGAGAGTCCTGCAAAAGTCCACCTAATATCTGTAAACCGTAACCCTAGTGCCCTTAGGTACTGGGGTTTTAAGTATCGAGAATGTAGCTGTAGTGGGGAGAAGCATGTTTCCGATCTGCGCTCCGGTCTACGTCCTGCAAGGATGTGAAACTGTCCGCTCCACAGCGATCCCGGGGGAAGCGCAAAACGGCGCGCAGCTCCGGGGTTTACTCATAGATTGCGCTTCTGTTTCCCCGGGCTCGCTGTTCCGCTTGGCTGGACTCCGCCAGTCGCTCCGCCTGGAAACATGCTTCTCCTCCGAAACAGTAGGTTTTCAACAGGCTGAAACCCAATGCCCCTTCGACACTGGGTTTGTTGTACAATGAAAAGAAAACGAAAGAGTTGGAACCATTGCTACAGCCCTCTAAACAAATCACGGCATCCTTCCATGCCGAATTATATAAACTAATTCCCGCGGATCACCCTTTACGTAAAATCAATGAAATCGTAGATTTCACATTCATTCATGAGTTGGTTCGTTCCTCTTATTGTGAGCATTACGGAAGACCTGCTAACGAACCCGAACTCCTGTTTCGTCTATTGTTTTTACAAGTTCTCTACAATCTTTCGGATGAACGCATCATTCAGGAAACGCAGGTAAACCTCGCTTATAAGTGGTTTTTAGGTTTAAATCCAGAAGATCCCCTTCCTGACCCCTCTCAATTATCCCGCTTTCGTAATCATCGGTTAGGGGCCGGAGCCGTGGATGAGGTGCTTAAATCAGTTGTACGTCAGTGCATCGAAAAAGGACTTGTGAAGTCAAAGACGATCATCATGGATTCCACCCATACACTGGCAGCTTCACAAAAACAAAAGCCGCTTGAAGTACTGCGGGATGCGGCGAAGCGCTTATTCCGTGTTGTGGTGAAAAAGCATCCAAAACTCGAAAAGAAACTCCCACGGTTACCGGAGTTGAAGAAAGATCAAGAGGATGCTGAGAAGATCATGCTTCACTACTTGGCGGAACTTGGAGAGACTGTCGAGACTTTGTTACCCGATCATGAGGGTTCCATCTCGGAGAAGGTCAAGATCGCCAAGGCCATCGTGGAAGACGAACGTCTCCTCGCCAATAAAGGTATTATGTCGGCCATTGATCCAGATGCACGCTTTGGATGGAAGAGTAATACGAAATCCTTTTTTGGCTACAAAGAGCATATTGCCATGACCGAAGAAGAAATCATTACGGCTGTGGAGGTCACCGGAGGAAGTACGGATGACGGAAAACAATTCAAACAACTTTTGAACCAATCGCTTGACGTAGGAATAGAAGTACAAGAAGTGATTGCTGACACCGCATATTCGGGTAAAGATAACTTGGACGAGATGAAAGCCAAGAAGATTCAACCCGTCGTCCCACTAAACCCAATCGTACATAACGGAGGGCTAAGGCAAGAAGGTTTTGAGTACAACAAGGATGCAGACTTTGTTATTTGTCCGGCAGGACAACATAGTATCCGAAAGGCTGTCCAAGGAAGCAAGAGTGGCAAAAGTCGTTCTCTCGTTTTCTACTTCGATACGGAGAAATGTAAGACATGCCCACTTAGGGAAGGCTGTTTCAAACCAGGAGCGAAGAGCAAGACCTACTCCATCCGGATCGTGGCGGAAACCTACAAGGCGCAAATCGAGTTTGAAAACAGCGATACGTTCAAAGAACGTATTCGTCGCAGATCGATTATTGAGCACAAAAATGCTGAATTAAAAAGGTATCATGGGATGACCAAGGCCAAGTACCGTGGTCTCTTTCGTATGCGAATACAGGCAATACTTACGACTTTCGTCGTAAATGTAAAACGGATGATAAAATTGGCAGAAAAAATGCAGCCCGCCTCTTAAAGGAGAATGGGCTGCATTTTTCGTTAAAGTCCTTTTTTGTAAAAAATAGTGTGGGTTACCCGATCCGCAAACCTCAAAAGAGGTATTTTGCAGGCCTCTCCTTTAGGCAGCCGTTCACGTGCTACTTCGGGCAGATTTTTTCCCGTCGCGATGCCCAGCTTTGCTGACAAGGATTGGATCAGGACGGCCATCAGATTCGAGACGGCAATCACCCAGAGCAACAGATAGCCGTATTTTGAGCCGGCTGTAATATTTGTCGCGAAGTTTCCTGGATCTATATAAGCAATAGAAGCGATAAATGCGGGGCCCAGAAAAGGAAGGAGCCTTTTTACGCCCGACAGCTCTCCTCTCAGTGCAGCCTGCGCGTTGCGGGAGTTTGTATGTCCATGTAAGAATGTCCGTTTGGTAAACATTTTGTCTTTCAATGATGTTCATCCTTTATGAATACCGTTCTGCTAGTGTCCTCATCTAGCTTTCCCAAAAGATGACTGCTTAACGGAAGATCATCATTTGCATGACAAAAGAAAAAGTCCCTTGCATTGAAGGGACACAGCCTGTAGACAAAGTTCCGTAAGGAACAGGGTCTGCAGGCTTTTTTGTTGAATATAGAACATGTTACGTTTTCAAAAGTTATTTTTTAGAGGTGGCATTATGCTTAATAAGCAAGAGGCCGAAGGGCGTTATCAGATATCTGCATTCTCGCTAGATGAGTTGGTGCCAGAAGATCATCTCGTAAGAAAAATTGAAAATGCAATCGACTTTTCGTTCATCTATGACTTGGTGGAAAGCCTTTACTGTCATGACAATGGCAGACCCAGTGTTGACCCTGTAGTCTTAGTTAAAATTGCTTTCATCCAATATATTTTTGGAATTCGTTCCATGCGACAAACGATTAAAGAGATCGAAACCAATGTTGCCTATCGGTGGTTTATTGGCTATGATTTCAGTCAGCCCATTCCCCATTTCACGACCCTAGGCAAGAACTATGTTCGCCGTTTTCGGGATACTCAACTCTTCGAGTCGATCTTCCTTCGAATATTGGAGGAGGCGGTTCATCATGGATTCGTGAAGCCTGATGTGCTTTTCATTGATGCTACGCATGTAAAAGCCAGTGCGAATAAGCATAAATACGTGAAAGAAATCGTTGAAGAACAAGCGAAGAAATATCAAGAGCTGCTGGACGAAGAAATCAATCAGGATCGTATTGCACATGGAAAGAAGCCCCTTGAAAAAAAGACAGAAACTTCGAAGAAGGAGGTGAAAGTCAGCACAACTGACCCGGATTGCGGATTGTTTGTAAAAGGGGAAAAGGAACGTGTATTTGCTTATAGTTTTCATACAGCATGTGATCGAAATGGATTTGTGCTTGGTGCCAAGGTAACGCCAGGCAATGTGCATGACAGTCAGGTTTTTGAGGATGTTTTGAATCAAGTGCGAAAGACGTTTGCACAGCCTCAAGCTGTGGCAGTGGACTCGGGATACAAGACGCCTTACATCAGTAAAACACTCCTTGATGACCAGATTCGCCCCGTTATGCCCTACACAAGACCACGCACCAAAGAAGGTTTTTTTAAAAAGCACGAATATGTGTATGATGAATATTTCGACTGCTACATCTGCCCGAACGAGCAAATCTTAACATATGAGACAACAAACAAGGATGGGTACCGTATCTATCGATCAAATTCTCAAGTTTGCCGAAGTTGTCCGTTCTTGAAACAATGCACGGAAAGTAAAGACTACACAAAGAGAGTGAGTCGCCACATCTGGGCTGATTACCTCGAAGAGGTAGACCACCTCCGGCATACCGAGGAAAACAAACAAATCTATAGCAAACGGAAAGAAACGATTGAACGTGTATTCGCTGATATGAAGGAAAAGCATGGCATGCGTTGGACGACCTTACGAGGACTGGAGAAGGTCACGATGCAGGCGATGCTTGTTTTCGCTGCCATGAACTTGAAAAAAATGGCGACCTGGCTATGGAAATCAGGTCGCCAAAAGGTGAACGATCAAAACACCTTCGGTATTTTCATCAAATTATTAAACAAACTCCCTCTGCTGTTCGTTCAGCGAGGGAGTTTGTCTGCAACCTGAGTCCCTTGCATTGAAGGGACAATCTTTATTGAACTTTTTTGATTGGGATATAAATATCAACTTCGGAATTCGGGAGCCATGTCGACATAGATGTAATCAAATGCATTCCCAAGTGTATCCAGTTTCTCCTTGTGGGTAACTTAAAAAGGAGCAGCCCTCATAGGAGCTGCTTCTTCTTTGTATGCGTTTGAAACTCCTTCCTCCATCCAATCCTATTCATAGGCGGATAGCCCAACGACGGCGGAGGGATCGCGATGGATGCAACATGCCCGGCCATTTGGCCTGAGGAGGAGCCGCCAAAGGGCGTTGAGAGCTGCATGGATTGCGGACTGTTTGAGCACGGCTCGCGGATGATTTGGGGCGAAGGGAATCCGCATGCGCCGATCATGGTCGTGCTCGACAATCCGGGAGCAAGAGAAGACCGGCACGGAAACCCGTTTGTTTGCGGCACGAGAGAAACGCTGCAAAAGGTGGCTTACGAGACAGGGCTCGGGGAAAGAGATGTGTACGTTACGTATGTATTGAAGCGCCGTCCGACCCGGGCTTATGACAAAGAAGGAGCGAGAGAAGCCTGCATGCAGCATCTGCTCGTCCAACTGCAAAGCAAAACGCCCCAGCTCGTCTTTTGTTTGGGAAATGTAGCCACACAGGCGTTTTTCGCAAACAGGGAAGCGGAGGTGAAGGCGCTGCGGCAGCAGTGGCACTTCCCCCGTGGTGTGAAAACGGCAGTTTCCTACCATCCATTGGCTGTGCGCAGACGCCCTAACCTTTGGGCCGATTTTCTGGAAGATTGGAAGTTTCTTGTGTCTGTGTATAAAAAAAGCCGTCAGTAACAAAGTGAGCCTTGGTCATCTAATCGCCCGTGCGGGATGGCCAGGGCTCTGTTTTTGTATCCGCCCGGGCCACCCTTCTGCCGGGAGAAGACTTCAACTGGCATTGTCATTCCGAAAATCAGTGATTTCACCGGAGAAAATGGGGGAACCCCCTGATTGAGAGGAGGCGCTTGGGTCCATAAAATGGTTCTGTTGGCCTGTCTGAAAGAAAGGATGGTTCTGATGAATTTCCACACACCGGAGTTGGTTGTCTCTGCAGGCAGTCCGGAAGAAGCCGAGAAGCTGCTTTCGGCAGGGGCAGATGCCGTAACCGTGGGAGACGGGCGGTATGCGCTGCGCGTGCCGGGCAATCTTTCCATGCCGATGATCACTGACGTTGTCCGTATCGCTCACGGGCAAGGGAAAAAAGTATATGTCGCCCTGAATGCCCTGCTGCATCAAGAGGAATTGAACGGGTTGGACGAGTACGTACGGCAGCTTGCGCAAAGTAAAGTGGATGCGGTGGTGTTCGGTGATCCGGCGGTACTCGTGGCGGTGCAGAAAACAGCGCCCGGGTTGAAGCGGCATTGGAGTACGGAAACGACGTCGACGAACTGGAGAACCGTCAATTTCTGGGCGAGAAAAGGGGCGAGCCGGGCGATACTGGCCCGTGAGCTGTCTTTAGAAGAAGTCATTGGCGTGAAACAGCAGAGCCGGATTCCGGTCCAGGTCCAGGTTCACGGCATGACCTGCATCTTTCATTCAAAGCGGCCGTTGGTCAGCAATTACCTGCACATTCTGGGCAAAGGGGACAACAAGCAGGAGCAGCTGATGGTTTTGAAGGAAAATACGCGCAGCGGACAGCACTATCCCATTATTGAGGATCACAACGGCACACATGTCATGAGCCATGAAGATATATGCATGCTGGAGCACTTGGGAGTTTTGATCGAAAACGGCATCGATTCCTTCTACATAGAGGCGCTGGGCAAACCGCTTTCGTACAATTGCCAGGTTGTCTCCGTCTATCGGCAGGCGATTGACTGCCTGGCGAAAAATCCGCAGGCTGCACTTGACCCTGCCTTGCTGGATGCGATCAATGCGGTTCAACCGACGGAACGGCCGATTGGTACCGGCTTTTACTTTCGAGAGCAGGTTTATTAAAGGGGGAACGGAAACTGCGATGACAAATCAGACCAGGAAAAAACCGGAACTGCTCGCACCTGCCGGCAACTTGGAAAAGTTGAAGTTCGCCGTGCTGTACGGTGCGGATGCGGTATACATTGGCGGGCAGCAATACGGGCTGCGTGCCAAGGCGGGAAACTTCACGTTTGAGGATATGCGGGAGGGCGTGGCATTCGCCCATGAACGGGGAGCGAAGGTGTATGTAGCCGTGAACATCATGGCCCATAATGAAGACTTCGCGGGAATGGCCGATTATTTCCAAATGCTGCAAAAGGTTGGCATTGACGCCGTGATCGTGGCTGATCCGGCGATCGTCGATGTGTGCAGGGAAGCGGCCCCCGGTCTGGAGATCCATATCAGCACGCAAGCGTCCGTCACCAACTGGCAGGCGGTGCAATTTTGGGCGGAAGAGGGAATTCCGCGAGTCGTGCTGGCCCGTGAGGTTTCACTGCAGGAAATCTGCGAAATCAAACGGCACGTCGATATCGAGATCGAAGCGTTCGTGCATGGAGCCATGTGTATCTCCTACTCGGGCCGGTGCGTCCTGTCCAACCACATGACGAACCGCGACGCCAATCGCGGCGGCTGCGCCCAATCGTGCCGCTGGAAGTACGATTTGTTTGCAGAGGAAGAGGGCGACCTTCATCCGGTATCTGCCGAGGGTGATGAGACCTTTACGATGAGCTCCAAAGACCTGTGCATGCTGGAGCATATCCCGGAGATGATCGAAGCGGGGGTGGACTCGCTGAAAATTGAAGGGAGAATGAAAAGCATTCACTATGTCGCTACCGTTGTCAACGCGTACCGGCAAGTCATTGACGCCTACTGGGACAGCCCGGAAACGTTCGTGTTCAAGCCGGAGTGGCGGGAAGAGATCATGAAGGCGGCCAACCGTCCGCTGACCACCGGCTTTTATTTCCACCAGCCGACCGAAGACGACCAGATCTTTGGCGTGCCGCCGAAAATGACCGCCTATGATTTTGCCGGACTGGTGCTTGCCTACGATGAAGAGACGGGCATCGCCACCATCGAGCAGCGCAACCATTTCAAACGGGGGCAAGAGGTTGAATTTATCGGACCGGGACGGGAGAGGTTCATCCAGCGGATCGGCGAGATGTGGGACGAAGACGGGAACAGTCTGGACGAAGCCCCGCACCCGATGCAAAAGGTTTTGGTGAGAGTGGAGAAGCCGGTAAAGCCTTACGACCTGATGAGAAAAGAAAAAGGGACAACGTGACGGTTCGGCGAATATAATAAAATAATTGCTGTGATTGGTTAGCTACTGCGAAACAACACCTGGATATGACACAGGGGTTGTTTTATTTTTTAAGAGCATATTCAAGGAGTGGTATGTTGAAAAAGTTCTTTGATTTTATTTGTAAGGGATTTTTTCACCCGTTAGATAAATTAATACTGCTATTTTTGGTGAGCTGGATCTCAAAACTGTTGTCAGAATGGACGGGGGTATTTTTCATTGGTGTGCCAACATTGATTTTGCTGATCATCTTTACAACGCCTCGATTTGAAAAAACTTGGTTCGCCCAAAAAGTTCTCAATCCATTAGGAAGCATTTCTGTAATCGCTTTATTAGTAATCGGAATGATTCTTATGATAACGTGAAGTTCTTTATGATGGCACTAACTGTAAGGATATACGAGATATACTCGGAGATGGCTTATCGGAGCCATTCACGCGATATACGTTTGCTTGGGAAGGTGAATAGAGGCGGAGCCACTTATTTGCGGCCGCGGCTATTTGTGGCAAATGTTTTAAATATTGCAACTGCCGAGCGGGATTTGACGCTTTTCGAGAGCAAAGTGTGATTTATCTCACACCCCGCTTTTTTTTATCGCCCATAATGAGAACTAGGGAGGACAAGAAAAGCTCCCCAGAAGCCGCGAAAGGGGTTTTCGCTCATGAGATGCAATATTCACGGTGACCATTTGGTTGTTACGCCAGCTTTAAGCGAGTATGTGGAAAACAAGGTAAGCCGTCTGGAGAAATTCGATTTGCTGACCGCTTCCGACGAGTGCCGGGTAACCCTGCGCGTAACGAAGAAACGCCACACGGCGGAAATGACGATTCCGACCCCAGGCGCCATTTTTCGGGCTGAAGAATCCACCGAGGATATGTACGCATCTGTCGATCTTGTAATTGACAAGCTGAACAGACAGATTCGCAAATATAAAAACCGATTGGAAACCCGCAACAGGCAATTGCTGACCTCTCCGCCTGAGGCGTTTGCAGAGGAACCGGCGGAAGCACAGGAGAGCGTCGTCAGAATCAAGCGATTCGAGTACAAGCCGATGAGCGTGGATGAGGCGATCCTGCAAATGGACTTGCTCGGACACAATTTCTTTGTTTTTTCCAACGCGGAAACCAATCAGGTGAGCGTGGTCTACAAGCGAAATGACGGCGGGTTTGGCTTGATCGAACCTTCCGTATAGTCGATGTGAACAAGCTTGCGTATAAAAAAGTATGCGGGACAAAAATATCCTCTCGTACAAACAATCCGTCTGAGAGTTGAGGCCATGTCTGTAGCCGAATGAAGAGCTGCTGCTGCCCCAGATCAACAGTATAAAAGTTGATCTTGTACAAATCATTCGATGCCATCAAACCGCCCTGTGCGCCACAATGAACTGCGCCCAGGGTGTTTTTTCTTGTCTTGCAAATCAGGGAAACGAAAATGGCCGTGGCGACAGTAAAGGCCGACAGGCAACAGTTTGCGGTACGGGAACTTTTCTGAAGGAAATGGAAGAAACGAAAATTTTCACCGAATCCAGGCCTGCTATTGAACACCGAATCCGTACATGTATATGATGAAAGGGAGCGGACAATCGTTTCAAAGACAGCAAATGTCCGGGGAGGTGAGCAGCAATGGCAATAACGGGTTTGTTGCCGCATACGGCAGCCACTCATGCAAAGCCAAGTATTGGAGGCGATACTTTGCATGGGGCGGACATGAATTTTTCATCGCCCGTATGAGCATCGATCATTTCTAATCATTTGGCTTTGCCCCTTATTTCCATTCTCGAATGAATAAGGAGCGGGCAGAAATGAAATATGTAAAAGCAACCACGATTTTACCTGAAGAGCTGATCAGCGAAATTCAGAAATATATCCAGGGTGAAACCATCTATATTCCAAAACCGAAAACCACCTATGAAAAATGGGGGGCGCGTTCTGGAGGAAGAAGGGCCATCCAGGAGCGAAACAGCGCGATTAAAGAAGCGTTTAAAAAAGGAAAGACGATCCATCAATTGGCTGACGATCACTTTCTTGCAGTGGAGACGATCAAAAAGATTGTGTATACAAACAAATAGGAAAAGACGACGGAAGCGCCGGTTATCGAGGGAATCGATTGCCGGTGCTTTTTTCTTGCAGGGACGTTTCACTTTTTTCTCAAGTGTATAGGGCTCAGTATAAGCGTTCCGGTCCGCATAAACAGCTTTTGCTGCCAAAGAATCCGCTGCTGCGAAAAGGATTCAAAGGGAAGCTTTTTATATGGCGAGTTCGTTTCTAAATCAAATCCGGCATTTCTTGCGAGCAGCACATTTTTTTATAGTGAAAGGGGGCGCAAATGAACAAAGCTCCCGAGAACGAACGGACGACAAATTGATTGCAAGGAGGGAACGGTATGGTTGAACCGTTTATTCGACACCATCAATATAACTTCATTAAAAATCAGGCGGAGATCGTGCAGAAGGCGACCGTATCCGTTGCCGATCCGAAAGTGCTGGAAGCCGTAAGGTACAGCGCGGAATCAAAGGTATTGAACGCGTTTCCGCATGCTACGGAAATCCAGGTGCAATTGTTGAAGAAAATAGCTTCTCTAAAAGAGGCAGAGGATTTCAAGCAGTATGTACACTCGCTATTGCCGTATGTAATCCCGTTTCCGCAGGTGACCGAAAAACAGCTCAAGAAGCTGTTCCCTAAAAATAAAAAGCTCAAGGTTCCCGATCTGCTGACGATTGATTACCACGCAATAACGTATCTGGGCTGGATGGATGTCGCCACAAACAAGTTGTTCATCGTGTACCCTGCAAGGGAAGATGTCGTTGGGATCGAAGGAAAGTATACGATCGCAAACAGGAAAAATACGTGCTCCTTATGCAATGGGCACGGGGAAGTGGCTTTGTTTTCGGCTATCAGCAAAACAAGGATGGCTCATGTATCGCCCGATTATTACAAAGCGATTGGCAACTATATTTGCACGGACAGCGCCCAGTGCAACAAAAGGATTACGGACGTGACGGCATTGGAGCGCTTTATCCACGATATTACAGGCCGCGCAATCGACTAGTTCACCCGGATTTGGCTGTATGGAATGTCCGCCTCATCTCTCAGTCAGGTCACCGGAACAGGCGATTTTTTGCTTGCATGGGCGATTTGATTTCGACCGTATCAAAAATGCATGAGGCTTGGTCAGGGGGAGCTGCCCTGCAGAGAGGAAATTCCGATAGTCATCGTGAACGTTTACGAAAGTAACAAGCGGCAGAATGACGAAAGTTTCTCTTCCGTTCCTATCAGCGGTAGACCGGGTTTAGCTGTCTGGTGTTCAATTTCCGCATGCAGGTGATCGTCGATGAGGCCTAATCGCCTGAAATACGCTGCACATAAGAAAAACCACCTCGTCGGGTGGTTTTTTGTTCTGGTACGAGCTGTCGGAGGCACTCAACAGGGAGAGATGCTTTCGCTATTTCTCTTTTGTCAAATACAGCACCAGCTCAGTGCGGCTGTTCAGATGAAGCTTGCCAAGGATATGGGACACATAGTTTTTTACGGTGCCTTCGCTCAGAAACAGTGTCTCGTCAATAGCCTCTTGCCCTGCATGACCTGCTCGGCCGCAGGGTATGTTTCCTTTACAGCCTTGGTCGCTTCCACGCCAGTCATGACGCGCATCCTGAGGTCCATGAGGGCATTTTCAAGCCATCTCGAACAATTCTCTGGTCATCGACAATCATGATATCTGTCATCTAGACACTCTCCCTAGCTGTGACATAAGGAATCTTGGCGATTACCGCAAAGCCGCGGTCTTTTTCCGAGCAAAAGCGGACCGTGCCTTCAAGCAGCTGGATTCTTTCCTCGATGCCGCGGAGCCCATGAGATTTGGATATCTCGCTGCAGCCGCTGCCATCGTCTTTTACCGCGACGTGTATGAAATGGCCTCGCTTGGCTACTTCAATCTGAAAGGCACCGGGATTTCCGTGCTTCACACCGTTGGTGACAGCTTCCCGCACCGTTTTGTAAATGCAGTTTTTGATGTCCGGAATGGCGTGCTCTACGGCTTCGTCAAAAACGAGCTGGACGCCCCGGCTTCCACGCTACTTTTCGATATACGCGTACTTGAAGTAGGAACCGCCCAGCGGCAGGATGACGAAATCCTTCACCTTGTCGTTTTTCACATAGGCGTTTCCGCGGAAGTGGAGCGGAGCCAGCGGCATTTCCTCCATCAAAATCTTTTCTGCCTCAAACATCAGCTTTTTGCGCTTCTCCGGATCGGTTTCGTAGTAGCTTTGGTTCAGCAGATCGCGATACTTTTTGTTGTCAAAGCGGACTACGTTGTTGCCCCCGGCCTTGTCCTTGTACATTTCCAGAAAGTTGATCGGGTCGTTGAAATCCGCCCCCCACAGCCAGATGCCAAAATCGTACTTGCCATTTTGTACGTCGGAATTAAACACCTTCCACTCCGAGGTGCGGATCTCGATGTCGAGCCCCAGCGTTCGCTTCCACCCGTCCTGCAGGGCTTGCGCCAGCTTTTTGTCCGTCTCGCCGGTGTCATAGTAGTAGGTGACCTTCGGGAATTCCTTCAGTCCCAGCTCCTGCATCCCTTCGGCCAGAAGCTGCTTTGCCTTTTCCACATCTTCTTTGAAATAGCCGTCCGGATTCAGCCCCATGGAAATGGGCACCCAGCCGTACGCCGGAGGAACTCCAGTCTGCAGGATGTTGTCGATCAGCTCCTGGCGGTTGATGGAATAGGCGAATGCCTGGCGAATCTTTTTGTTGGTGAACGGCGGCTTTTCCGTGTTGAAGATGACGGCCTTGGTGCCGGGATTGTCCGCGACAAGGAGCCGGCCTTCTTCTTTGAGCTGTCCGACCGCGTCCGGCGACAAGCCAAAGGACGGGTAGCCGCCCCAGTCGAGGTCGCCGTTTTCAAACATGGAAAGGGCCGTGTTGTTGTCCTCGATCATAACGATTTCGATGCGGTCCAGCTTGACGCTGGCCTTGTCCCAATAGGTCGGACTTTTACTGAATGCCATCTTGGCCTTATGCTCCCACTCGTCGATCACGAACGGGCCGTTCCCGACGATGGTGGCTGCTTCCGTAGCCCATTTCGGATTGTTTTCGACCGTTTCCTTATGCAGTGGATAGTAGGTGGTGAAGGAGGTAAGCTCGCGGAAAAACGGAGTCGGCGAGCGCAAGGTGAATTCGACGGTGTAGTCGTCTGTTGCCTTGACTCCTACATCCTGCGGCGTCCCTGTCCCGTTGAAGTATTCCTCGCCGCCTTTGATGTAGAAGAGCTGGTAGGCGTAAGCCGAGGCGGTTTTGGGGTCGAGATTGCGCTTGATCGCGTATTCAAAATCGTGTGCGGTGACGGGATCGCCGTTGCTCCACTTGGCATCCCTGCGGAGGATAAAACGAAACTGGGTAAAATCGGGGGTATTGGTAAAGCTCTCGGCAACTGCGTTGATCAGTTCTCCTTGCCGATTCACAGCGGTTAAGCCTTCAAAGGCAAGATTGATCATATCCATGGAAGACGCATCTGTCGCGATGCCCGGGTCCATCGTCGGCGGTTCCCCGGTGATGCTCCAATGCAGTACCATCGGTTCGGTTGAAGACGTTTCGGAAGCAGGCTGAGCATTCTGTGAAGCATTCTCGCTGCAACCCGTTACAAGACTAAAGAGCAAAGCCGCGGCGGACAAGGCTGAAAACCATTTTTTCATGCTTTTCCTCCCAAATTGTCTTTGTCATTGCTAAAAGGATAAGGTGGAAAAATGATTATGTCATTCACCGTGATGTATAAATATAAGCCGAAATTAGCTCATAAAAAGTCAGTAAATTCATACAATTTGTCCCTTAACGAATAAAACGCATGGAAGAGGAGGTTTTGACTCGGGATAGCAAGGCAGCCGAAAATCCAGAAAGAAAATTTTTTTCAGGGCTGCCGGCTGGCGTAAATAGCGTCAACCGGGCGTGAACAGCAGTAAACTGGCGCGACCTGGCGTAAACTGGAGCAAACGCCGCAAACACTGCAAATACTGCAAACCATTGCCGATGCTGCAACCGCTGCAAACTGCCGCGAACGTCGCAACCGCTGCAAATGGTCGCCAGCGCTGCAAACGCGACAAACTGCACAAATCGTCGCGAGCTGCCGCAAACGCGACAAACGACAAACTGCTGTTGCTGCAAATCATAGAGAAAGGCATCTGAACGCAGGTGTCTTTTTTTCTTGACTGAACTGCCAGAGTAACGAAAAAGGGCATAAAGAAGCCATTTTAACGAAATATGACCTTCCGGTTGTAAAAAAATTTTCTTTATACTATTTTCAAATGTAAAAAAATTTACTATAATCCACCTTAAAGTCAATTCGACAAATTAATAAGATTTTCTATTTTTCGACATTATCAAAATCTCTCGGCGAGGAGGAGCTGACAAAAAAGTGGTTTGACATGAGGCTTGCAGCTTTCATCAGGAATGACAACTTGGAAGTTACCCGGCACCAATTTCAGGAGAAAAAAAGGGGGAGTTGTAATGAAGAAGCTTGCTATCAAGACGTCTGTTGTTTTATTGGCTGCACTGTTAGCGCTTACAGGATGTTCGTCCGGTTCCAATCCGTCCGATAAATCGTCGGAAAAGTCCGCAAGCGAGAAAATACTCGTAGTGGGACGGGGCGGAGACACAGTCACCCTCGACCCGGCGCAATCCACAGAAGACGAATCAAATCGCGTGACAGAGGAAGTCGTCGAAACCCTGGTTACATACAAAAAAGGGACCTCCGATCTGTCTCCTCTGCTGGCCAAGAGCTGGGAGGTTTCACCCGATAAGCTGTCGGTGACCTTCAAGCTGGAGGAAAATGTAAAGTTCCATGACGGCACCCCGTTCAACGCTGATGCAGTCGTGTTCAACTTCGAGCGCTGGTGGGACCCGAACCATCCGTACCATCAGGGAACGTTCTCGATCTTCAAAACGGATATGGGCGGATTCAAAGGCGATGATTCTACCGTGATCGAAGGCATCGAGAAGGTAGATGACCATACGGTACGGGTCAAGCTGAAGCACCCGTTTGCCCCGTTTGTCGCGATGCTGACAGAACCGCAATACGGCATCGTTTCGCCAGAGAGCTTGAAGAAGAGCAATGGTCAGTTTAAAGACCAACTGATCGGAACCGGGGCCTTCCAGTTTGTAAGCTGGACTCCAAACGACAAGGTCGTTCTCAAGAAAAATCCGGAATACCGCGTTCCTGGCTTCCCGAAAGTAGACCAGCTGATCTTCCAGGTAATCAAAGACAACTCGGCTCGTCTGAATGCATTGAAGTCGGGGCAGATCGACCTGATGGAAGGGGTCAATCCTTCCGATGTCAGCTCTCTGGAAAAGCTGCCCAATCTGAAAACGTACACCAGCGCGAGCAACAACGTCGGCTATCTGTCTTTCAACACCAAGCAAAAACCGTTTGACGATCCGCGCGTCCGTCAGGCGATCAGCATGACTATCGACAAGCAAGCGTTGATCGACGCCTTCTACTACGGACAGGCGGAGCCGGCTGTAACGATTCTTCCTTCGGGGAGCTGGGGCTTCAACAAGGAATTGAAAACCTATCCGGTTGACATCGAGAAAGCAAAGCAGCTGCTGGCCGAAGCAGGCTATCCAAACGGCTTCCAAACGGAACTGTGGGCCATGCCTGTCGCCCGTCCGTACATGCCGCAGCCGGAAAAAATCGCAACGGCCTTGCAGGCGAGCATGAAGCAGATCGGTGTCGACGCCAAAATCGTTTCGTTTGAATGGGCGACGTATCTCGACAAGGTACAGAGCGGCGAAGCGCCAATGGCTCTCTTGGGCTGGTCCTCCGCTACCTGGGACCCGACGACGATGATGTACACGCATCACCGTTCCACGGACAGCGTGCCGACCAACAATATCTCAATGTATAAAAATCCAGAAGTGGACAAGCTGCTCGATGATGCACTACAGGAGCCCGATCAGGAAAAACGGGCGGAGATGTACAAAAAAGCGCAGGAAATCATCTATCAAGACGCGCCGATCAACCCGCTGGTGCACTCGACTCCGGTGCGGGCGGCTAGCGCGAGGGTAGCGAATTACGTTCCGCAGGTTACCTACGGTCCGCAGTTTACGGATGTAGATCTCACCAATTAGAAAACGCCTGCACGGTTTTACAAAAACGTGAGGGCAAAAAATAGAGAGCTGCACCTGCATGTCTTGCGGCAACGCGTGCAGGTGCGGTCACCTTACGGGGAAAGAATGACGAAGCGCGAGGAGGCGACGGTGCCCGATGAGTACCACACGCGATCATCTGGAGACTATGGCAGAGCAAATCAAGGAACAAGTCATTGCATGGAGGCGTCACCTTCACGAAAATCCGGAGCTTTCGTATGAGGAAGTGAACACCTCCCGCTTTATATATGAAACGCTGCAAACGTTTGAGGGACTGGAGCTGTCGCGGCCGACTGAAACGAGCGTAATGGCCCGGCTGATCGGCAGCGAGCCGGGAAAAACATTGGCGATTCGGGCCGACATCGACGCATTGCCGATCCCGGAAGAAAATGATTTTTCGTTTGTTTCCAAAAATCCCGGCGTCATGCATGCCTGCGGACATGATGGACACACCTCGATCCTGCTCGGGACGGCAAAAATTCTGGCCGGCATGCGCGAGCAGGTAAAAGGGGAAATCCGCTTCCTGTTCCAGCACGCCGAAGAGCAGTTCCCTGGCGGAGCGGAGCAAATGGTCGAGGCGGGCGTGATGGATGGAGTCGACATGGTGATCGGGCTTCACCTGCATTCTCCGCTGGAGGTAGGGTACGTGGCCGTCAGTGCGGGGCCTTCCCACGCGGCTGCCGATACGTTTGAAATTACGGTGTTGGGCAAAGGCGGGCATGCCGCGCAGCCGCATGACACGGTAGACAGTCTGGCTGTAGCCGCGCAGGTCGTAACGAATCTGCAATATGTGGTCTCGCGCAATACGGACCCGATCGAGCCGCTCGTCCTCTCTGTGACCAAAGTGACAGGGGGAACGGCCAACAACGTCATTCCTGGCGCTGTCCACCTGGGCGGTACAGTCCGCTTGTACAATCCCGAGGTGCGCAAGACGATTCCCACTTTGATGGAACGCGTCATCAAAGGCGTCACCGAGGCTCACGGAGCGTCGTACGAGTTCCATTACACGTACGGAAATGCCCCGGTCATTAACGACAATGAGCTGACGGCAAAAGTGAGAGAAACGTTGGTCGAGGTATTCGGGGCAGATCAGGTTCAGCCGCTGATTCCTACGATGGGCGGAGAAGACTTTTCTTCTTTCCTTACGAAGGCGCCCGGCACGTATTTCTGGGTGGGAGCGGGCAACGTGTCCAAAGGAATCGTCCATCCGCATCACCACCCCCGCTTTACGATTGACGAGGATTCGCTTGTCATCGGCGTCAAAGCGTTTACGAACGTTGCACTTTCACTGCTCAAATAGCTTGGACAGAAAGGGATAAAACGATGGCTCCACTACTATCTGTGCGTGGTTTGCAAACCTATTTTTTTACTGACGACCTGGTTGTCAAATCCGTTGATCGTGTAGATCTCACGCTGGACGAAGGGGAAATCCTGGGTGTCGTCGGAGAGTCCGGCTGTGGAAAAAGCGTCACATCGCTGTCGATCATGGGGCTTGTGCCCAACCCACCCGGCAAGGTGGTCGGCGGGGAAATCCAGTTTGAAGGCAGGGACCTGCTCAAGCTGTCGGCAAAAGAGATGCGCGCCATCCGCGGCAATCAGATCGCGATGATTTTCCAGGAGCCGATGACCAGCCTGAACCCGGTCTTCCGCATTGGCGAGCAGATGTGCGAGACGATTCAGCTGCATATGGGGCTGAAAAAGAAAGAGGCCAAAGAGCGTGCCATCCAGTTGCTGAAGCAGGTAGGCCTGCCGAGGGCAGAGCAAGTGGTCGACGAATACCCGCATCAGCTTTCTGGAGGAATGCGCCAGCGCGTCATGATCGCCATGGCGATGGCGTGCAATCCCAAGCTGCTGATTGCCGACGAGCCGACGACCGCGCTGGACGTGACGATTCAGGCGCAAATTCTCGATTTGATGAATCGCATCTCCAAGGAGTCGGGAACAGCCATCATGCTGATTACCCACGACCTTGGCGTGGTGGCGGAAATGTGCCACCGGGTCGTCGTCATGTACGCCGGCAAGGTCGTGGAGGAAGCGGATGTCCACACGCTGTTCTCCGACCCGAAGCACCCCTACACGCAGGGACTGCTGCGGTCGATGCCGACGCTGCACGAGCGAAAGGACAGGCTCGACTCGATCAAGGGCAACGTGCCCATACCGGCGGAAATGCCCAAAGGCTGCAAATTCGCGCCGCGCTGCGAGCATGCCTCCGAAATCTGTCTCGGGGAGGAGCCTGTGCTTCAGCAGGTGGGCGGCGCCAAACCGCACCAAGTGCGATGCTGGCTCTTTGCGGAAGAACGACCTTCTCACCTGGCGAACCCGGAAGCGAGGAGCGAGTGACTATGAAAAAAGCGCTGTTGGAAGTAAACGGACTCAAAACGTACTACCCGGTCGGAAGCAAATCGCTGCTGGGTCGCCAGCAGCATTTTGTCAAGGCGGTAGACGATGTCAGCTTTACGATTTATGAGGGCGAAACATTTGGACTTGTCGGCGAAAGCGGCTGCGGCAAGTCGACGACAGGCAGATCGATCCTGCGCCTGACCGAGCCGACGGATGGCGAGGTGCTGTTTCAAGGGGAGAATCTGGCTGCGCTGAGTGAAAGGGAAATGCAGGCCAAGCGCAGAGACTTGCAGATCATTTTCCAGGACCCCTTCGCTTCGTTGAATCCACGCATGACGATCGGTCAGATCCTGGAGGAACCGCTGCTGGTTCACGGGGTGAAGAGCAAAACAGAGCGGCAGCGGCGTGTCAGCGAGCTGCTTGAAGTAGTCGGATTGCACCGGTATCACGCCGACCGGTACGCGCATGAATTCAGCGGCGGCCAAAGGCAGCGGATCGGGATCGCCCGGGCGCTTGCCCTCAAGCCAAAGCTGGTCGTGGCAGACGAGCCGGTTTCCGCTCTGGATGTAAGCATCCAGTCCCAGGTGATCAACCTGATGCAGGATTTGCAAAAGCAGTTTCAGCTTACCTATTTGTTTATTGCCCATGACCTGAGCGTGGTGCGTCACATCTGCAACCGGGTGGGGGTCATGTACCTCGGCCGGATCGTCGAGCAGGGGGAATGCGACAAGCTGTACGAAAACCCGCTCCATCCATACACCCAAGCGCTGCTTTCAGCGGTACCGATTCCCGACCCGAGCCAACAGCGGGAGCGGATCATCCTGCAGGGCGATGTGCCAAGTCCGGTCAATCCGCCTGTCGGATGCGCCTTTCATCCACGGTGCCCGCATGCGATGGATGTGTGCAGGACGACCCGTCCGGATTTCAGAGAGGCACACGAAGGGCAGCTGGTTGCCTGTCATTTGTACTAAGGCGGGTGTAACAGATACCGTTCAGGCCGCAAAGGCTGTGGACAGATTTTGAAGCAATGGGGTGTAAACCAGTGATAAGGTACACAGCCAGACGAATCTTTCAATTAATCCCGGTACTCTTCGGCGTATCCATTATCGTTTTCGCGATCATCAACCTGATTCCGGGCGATCCTGCGCAGGTCATTTTGGGCGAGCGGGCGGACGCGGAGTCGATACAGAAGCTGCGTCACGAGCTCGGGCTTGATTTGCCGCTGTATCAGCAGTACGGCAACTACTTGCTGAACATTTTGCAGGGAGACCTGGGCACATCGCTGGTGACGGGAAAGGCGATCAGCGAAGAGCTGCTCCCGCATTTGGCGGCTACGGCGGAGCTGACGCTGTTTGCGATGATCTTTGCCGTGATCGTCGGGGTCAATGTGGGAATTGTATCGGCGTGGAAACGGAACACCTGGATCGACTACATACCGATGCTGCTGGCGTTGGTCGGGGTGTCCATGCCGATCTTTTGGCTCGGCTTGATGGAGCAATGGCTGTTCGGGCTGCAGTTGGAATGGCTGCCGGTTCTCGGACGCAATGACCCGCGGGTGACCGTCGAGACCATCACCCATTTTTATCTGATCGACACGCTGCTGGCGGGGAATTACGAGCAGTTCTGGTCCTCCGTGCGCCACCTGATCCTTCCGGCGATGGCGCTGGGAACGATCCCGATGGCGTACATCGCCCGGATGACCCGGTCGAGCATGCTGGAGGTGCTGAAGCACGACTATGTCCGCACTGCGCGGGCAAAGGGCCTGCACGAATTCTTTGTCGTCTACAAGCACGGATTGAAAAATGCCTTCGCTCCTGTGATGACGATCATCGGCCTGGAGGTTGGGCGGCTTCTGGGAGGAGCCGTGTTGACCGAGACGATCTTCGGATGGCCGGGCGTTGGCCAGTACATCTACAATGCCATCGGCTACCGCGATTACGCTGTCATCCAGTCCGGCATTTTGGTGCTTGCTGTCATCTTCATTGTCGTGAATCTGATCGTCGACTTGTTGTACAGCTATCTTGACCCAAGAATTCAATACAAATAGCGAGGTGTTCCCTGATGCAGTCGGGTTTGGCAACGATGCCGGCAGAAGAATTGTCCGCCGGCAAGGTACGGAGACGAACACCATGGAGTGAAGGCGTAAGGAGACTGCGCAAGCAAAAAGCGGCAGTCATCGGCGGCGCGCTGGTCTTGCTGTTCATCCTCACGGGATTGTTTGCGCCTTTGCTCGCGCCGCATGATCCCATCGAGCAAAACCTCGCCAACACGCTGCAGCCTCCGTCTGCAGAGCACTGGTTTGGAACGGACGACTCCGGCCGGGATATGTTTTCGAGAATCTTGTACGGAGCCCGCATCTCGATGACGATTGGTATTTTCTCTGTCCTGGGCTCCCTGGTAGTAGGTACGCTGCTCGGCTTGATTGCCGGGTTTTACGGCAAATGGATCGATACGCTGATTTCCCGCATCTTCGACGTCATGCTGGCGTTTCCCGGCATTTTGCTGGCCATCGCGATCGTCGCGATCCTCGGACCGGGACTGTTCAACGCGCTTTTGGCGATTGCGATCGTCAACGTGCCGATGTACGGCCGTCTGGTGAGGGCAAAGGTGCTGGGTATCAAGCAAGAGGAGTACATCATGGCGGCGCGAGCGCAGGGCATGTCGCAGGTCCGCATACTGTTTCGCCATGTACTGCCCAACAGTTGGACTCCCTTGATCGTTCAGGGGACGCTGGGCGTGGCTTCCGCCATTTTGGAAGCGGCCGCGCTGGGCTTCCTCGGACTGGGGGCGCAGCCTCCGGAAGCGGAGTGGGGAAAAATGCTGGCAGACTCCCGCGACTATATCACGACGGCACCGTGGGTCGTGATGATTCCCGGCTTTGCCATTATGGCAAGCGTGATCGGATTCAACCTGTTTGGCGATGGATTGCGCGATGCGCTTGATCCAAAGGCACAGTAGGCTTTCGTCGAACACAAGCGTCTTAATTTCTTGCATGGTGGTGGAATTATGAATATTGGTCTCGTTGGTCTAGGAAAAATGGGGCTGAATTTAGGATGTAGCATGATCGCAAAAGGGCATCACGTAATTGGATGCGATATTGACCAGTATTCTTTGCAAAAGTTTGAACAGGCCGGAGGAATGGCCAGCCAATCCTATCAGGAGCTGGCCGAGCGGCTGTCCGTCTCCCCGAGGATCATCTGGATGATGGTGCCGGCAGGTGAGCTGGTGGACCAAGTCATCGAGGCCGTCCTGCCGCATCTGTCTCCGGGAGATATTCTGATTGACGGCGGAAACTCGTTTTACAAGGACTCGATCAGAAGATACGAGCGCGTGAAGCAATCCGGCGTTCATTACCTGGATATCGGCACGAGCGGAGGAACTGAGGGAGCACGTAATGGCGCATGTCTGATGGTCGGAGGAGAAGAGGACGTGTACGCTGTAGTAGAGCCGCTGCTGCGGGATATTTCGCTGGCGCATGGCTACTTGTACACGGGTCCTGCCGGTTCAGGACATTTCCTGAAAATGGTGCATAACGGCATCGAATACGGAATGATGCAGGCGATTGGAGAAGGCTTCGAAATTCTCGACAAAGGGCCGTTTTCCTATGACTACGAGAAAGTGGCGCGGTTGTTCAACAGCGGCTCGGTCATCCGCTCCTGGCTGATGGAACTGTTGGAGCAGGCTTTTTCGGAAGACCCGCGGCTTTCCACGATCAAAGGCGTGATGCACGCGTCGGGCGAAGGACAGTGGACAGTCGAAACGGCTCTCGACCTGAAAATATCCGTGCCTGTCATCGCCATGTCCCTTTTGATGCGCTACCGCTCGCTGGATGAGGACGTGTTCCACGGCAAGGTCGTCGCCGCACTGCGGAACCAGTTTGGCGGCCACGCTGTGGAAAAAGCCGACTAGCCTTCGCAGCGGGAGTGTCGACGGGCAACAGGTTTCCGAAGAAGTTGCTATGCGCGGGAGCGGAATTTGGTAAAATCATGGTAATAGTCCGCTTGCGTGTTTTTGAGGAGGTTTCCCAATGAACAAACCGAATTTCCCCTGGAAAGAAGACCAGGGCTGCTTGGCTCGCATTCGCTACATGTACGACAATTTCACGGCTACGGAATTGAATATCGCCAACTATATACTGAATCACCCGAAGGATATCATTCACCTCTCGATTACACAGTTTGCCGAGATGGCCAATTGTGCGGATGCGTCTATTTTTCGGTTTTGCAGGCGACTTGGCTACGAAGGGTACCAGGCGCTGAAAATTTCATTGGCTGCCGACCTGGTGACGCCGCTGCAGGCGATTCATGAAGAGGTCGAAATCTCGGACAATATGGCGACGATCGCCAAAAAAGTGTTTACGGTAAACGCCGAGACGTTAAGCGATACATTGCAGGTGCTGGACCCCGACTCCCTGGAGCAGGCGGTAAACGCGATCGCCAAAGCAGACCGGGTGGAATTCTACGGCTGCGGAGGCTCAGGGCCCATCGCCCTGGACGCGTATCACAAGTTTGTGCGGACAGGCCTGTCATGCATCGCCTTGACAGACTCCCACCTGCAGATCGTATCCGCCGGACTGCTGAAGCCCGGGAGTGTCGTGGTGGGCATCTCGCATTCCGGTAGCAGCAAGGACATCATCGACGCGGTACAGGCTGCCAAGGAAGCGGGCGTGACCACGATTTGCATTACGGACTATACCAAATCGCCGTTGACCAAAATCTCTGACATCGTGCTGTATACGTCGTCGCGGGAGACGCTGTTGCGCCCCGAGTCGATGTCTTGCAGACTGGCGCAGATCAGCATCCTGGATACGCTGTTTATCGGCGTCTCCATGCTGCGGGAAGAAGAAACCTACGACAATCTGGCAAAGGTTCGGAAGCTGATTGCCCAAAAGCGGTATTGACCATTTTGCTTGCCTTACCCCATATGATTTTCTGATTGAGAGGGTACATCAATGGGACAACAAACCATCTACATGGGTTTAGATATCGGGACTACAAGCACCAAAGGCGTACTGAGCAATTTGTCCGGTGAGATTTTGGCGGAGAGCATGGTGGAGTATCCCATCTACCAGCCGCAGCCCGGCTGCGCGGAACAGGACCCGAATGAAATCTCCCGGGCCGTATGGATGGTTGCCCGGCAGCTGATGCGGTCAGAGGCGGCACAGACCGGGCAATTGGCTGCGATCGGCTTCAGCAGCGCGATGCACAGTGTGATACTCGTGGATGAAGCGCATCAGCCGCTGACACCGTGCATTATTTGGGCGGACAACCGGAGCGCGGCAGAAGCGAGAGAGCTTTTGGAAAGCAGCGCAGGTCTTGGGCTGTACCGAAAAACGGGGACGCCTATCCATCCCATGTCGCCGCTGACCAAGCTGCGCTGGCTGTCGCGGATGAGGCCGCAATTGCTGAAAAGCGCCCACAAGATCATTTCGATCAAGGAATACGTCTTGTATCAGCTATGCAAAACGTATGCGGTCGATTATTCAATTGCCTCCACCACCGGATTGTTCAACCTCAGGCAGCTTGAGTGGGACCGGGAAGCGTTGGAGTACGCAGGCATCTCGCCCGGGCAGCTTTCCCGGCCAGTTCCGACGACACATATCCTGGAGATCTCGGAAAAGGACAAGGCCGGAGAGCTCGGGATTCCGCCGCAAACGCCAATCGTCATCGGGGCAAGCGACGGCGTCCTGGCCAATCTCGGGGTAGGGGCCATCACGGGGGAAGCGGCGGCGATCACGATCGGAACGAGCGGCGCTGTCCGCACCGTGCGAAGAGAGCCGTTGACCGATGAGCGGATGCGCTCCTTTTGCTATGCGCTGACCGAAAGCTACTGGGTCGTCGGCGGCCCGATCAACAACGGCGGCATTGCGCTCAAATGGTTCAAGGACCAGTTTGCCGGAGACGAACGGGTACTGGCGGCGGAGACGGGGGATCACATCTACGACATCATCACGCGGGAAGCGGAGCGGATACAGCCGGGCTCAGAGGGCCTGCTGTTTCTCCCGTATTTGACCGGGGAACGTGCGCCGCATTGGAACGCGCAGGCGCGGGGTGTATTTTTCGGGGCCGGGCTGAATCACCGGCGCCAGCATTTTATGCGGGCGGTGCTGGAGGGAGTCGTTTTCAGCGCATTCAGCGTCTACCAATCGCTGATGTCGACAGAACAATCTGGAAAAAGCCTTTTGGCGACAGGCGGCTTTGTCCGCTCTCCGGTCTGGCTGCAGATGACGGCAGATGTATTCGGCGTACCTGTCCACGTGCCGGCTTCTCGGGAAAGCGCGTGTCTCGGGGCTATTATGCTGGCCATGCTGGCGACCGGGGCTATCTCTACTTTGGAGGAGACGCGCTCGATCGTCAGGATTACGGAGACCTATACTCCGAACGAAAAACACACAGGAGTGTATCAGGAGCTGCATAAGCTGTTTTCTGATGTGTACCGTTCGCTTGTTCCTCATTTTGATACGCTGTCAAAATGGCGGGAAGCCCAGCCTGACATCGTGAGAGCAGGAAAATAGAGAAGAAACGCTTAACACACTGCACGTCGGACAGAAGTACCGGCCAAAGCAGTTGGGAACTGATTAACAGCAGAAGGCAGTCACAGCGAGAGGAAAGATCTCTCACTGCGACTGCCTTCTTTAGCTTTAGATGCATCCTATTTGCCTTTGCCTGGCAGCAGCAGCTAAAAGCGATTCTAAGCTTTTTGGGGTTTCGTCCTCCAATAACTGCAAACGCGGCGGCAGGCGAGATCACTGGGGCATTTCTACTTGTTCAGAATCCTTTCAGTTTCGCTTGCTAAGATAAACGATGCTGATTCGGCTTACTGTTTGCCAAACCGCATGGTCCCTGCTGATTGCTTAAACCCGGGCTCAACCTCTCTGAAAAACCAACTTTCATTAATTATGTTTCGAGAAAGGAGTAGAAAGCATGACGATCTGTAAAAACCGAGCAACAACTAGAATTTTTGCTAGAACGATATTGGCAGCGACAGCCCTCGTCCTGCTGACGAGCTGGGGCTCTATGGCAAGCCGGGTGAATGCTGCTGCAAGCTCCCAGACACTGAACAAACCGGCCACCCAAACCGCCCGCAATACTGCCGAAAAGAGCAAAGCGATCTCGATGGTCTACACCACGAAACGGGAGCTGGCCCTCACCTTCAATGGCTTGGGGGACGCACAAAAGATGAAGCGGCTGCTCGACGATCTCGACACCTACAAGATCAAGGCAACCTTCTTTTTGCCGGGAGACAAAGTAGCCAAGCAGCCTGCATTGGCAAAGGAGATTATCGCCAGGGGGCATGAAATCGAGAACAATGCGGTGCGTTCGCTGGATTTGACAAAGCTGACCTACGAGCAAATGGACCGGGAGATAAAAGCGAGCCAGGAGCTGATCAAGCAGAAAACGGGTGCAGTCCCCCGGTATGTCAGGACGAGTTTGGGAACATATACGGATGATGTCCTACGGGCGGCTGCTCATAACGGAGAGGATGCCGTGATCGGGTACAGCCTGTTTCTGCACAACTGGGAAAAGGAAACCGATGAGCAAAAGTACCACTACGTGAGAAAGTACATCAACCGCGGAGGCATCATCGCCTTGGATATCGAGGAGAACAAGCATCTGGCCGTATCCATTCCGCTGCTCGCCAAGGCCGCGGCAGATGCGGGATACGAGTACGTCAAGCTGGACAAGCTGATCAAGGATGGAGCAGAGAAAAAGCCGCTCAAAGACATTGAGGGATACGACGCGGCAAAAATCAATCCCGACTACGGCAACGCGTCGTACAAGCTCGTGAAAGAGCTGGATACGGACGAAAAGAAGGTCGCCCTGACATTTGACGATTGGGGGAGCGACGCGAACGTCACGAAAATTCTCGACATCCTGGACAAGCATCAGGTGAAAGCGACCTTTTTCCTGCGAGCGGACGGAACGGTCAAGAACCCCAATTTGGCCAGGGCGATGGCAGAAGCGGGGCACGATGTGGCTAATCATACGTACTCGCACCCGACTGGCACCGAAATTACGCCGGAGCAGCTGCAGGAGGAAGTAGTCAAGGCTCACCAGATCATTACCGAAGCGATTCAGCAAAAGCCTGCGATGCTGTTCCGGCCGCCATTTGGAGCGCAAAACGAAAAATCGCTGAAGGCCATCGCCGCTACTGGTTATTCTACGATCGCCATGTTTTCGGTCATACCGTCCGATCACGATTCGAAAAACAGCGCGGATGATATCGTGAATGCCGTTTTGAAGCAGACGAAAAACGGAAGCGTGATCCTCCTTCACATGCTGGACGATATCCACACGGCAGAGGCTTTGCCGAGAATCATCGAAGAGCTGCAGAAGCAGGGGTATAGGTTTGTAAAGATGACGGAAGAAAAAAATAACCAACAATGGAAATGATTCAAAATACCTCAAGAGATAAAAAGTTAAAGACTATAAAGTAAGATACACCTTACAGAGACATAATGAAAACTTTGCGGTTGACTGTGACTCTGTAGGGTGTATTTGCTATAGATAGAGTGACTCGTTCATCAAAGGAATAGGAATTGAAATTTATTGGCAATTACATAAAATTGATTTAATATACATATTGTGGAAAATAAAAAGTGGAGGTTAAGTGATGAAAAAATTAATTTCTTCTTTAGTCTTCGTTATTTTTAATCGGGGCAATACTGTTTACAGGAGTTGCTTCTCCTAAGACGGTTGAGGCAAAAAATTCTTCAGTTCCAATTAAGGATATTGAATTTTTAACAGGGAAAAGCTTGAAAGGGTACAACTTTATAGAATACAATGAGCCTGTAACGAAAAGATATGACGGGAAGCATGAGGTTTTACTAGGATACTATGAACCTGTACAAAATTCAGGCAAATCTAAACCACAGGACTATAGAGAATACGATGTATGGTATGTGTACGATCAGGGAATAACCCAAAGCTGGTCTTACCTTTCAAATCCTTATTTTATCATTAGTGTTGCACGAGGTATGGAATATGAAGAATCTAAAGAGGTTTCTTCAACTTTTACAGCTTCATATGGTACAAATATTCCAAGTGCAGCCAAATCTTCTGTTAATGAAGCTTTTGAGTTGAGTTCATCCGGAACGAAAAAAGTAACAGTAAGAGTAAAACTGTCGGGGCCAGACGCTGGTTACAGTAGCCGAGATTTTTATTACAAAAATGGTAGACACACTCATGCGGTGCGGATTGTTCAGGAACACAGATCAAATTGGGACGGGAAGCTTTGGACAAAAGAATACTCTAGCACTGTAGGAGTTCCGGCGATCTACCACTACTCTGTCGATAGAAAATAGGAGATTCGTATGATCAATCAACTTATTAGATGGCTTTTGTTATGCATTCTGGTTGTTTCATGCTTATCCTTGCTTGTAGTGTATCAGTTTCATGATTATATAGGTGAAGTACATAGTGCAAGGGCTCTGCCTTTGGCCGTTGTAATTGGATTGACCTCCATAGCTGTTGCCATTTATGAGAAACAGAAATAACTTCCTTGAAAAGGCCCTGGCCCTCCAGCAATCTGCCGCATGGAGGGTCAGGGCCTTTTCACGCATCCAACACAAGAGCTCCGGTTAAATGATCTTCCGGTTTGTAAGAAGGATCGGTTTGGGCGGATTCTTATGAAACAAGCGGTCGTAAAACGGAAACAGATAGCGGTCAAGACCGATCATGCCAGCATTGCGGCCGCCGACCAGCAGGAAGATGCCAAACAAGATCATCCACGGGTTGGTAGAGACGGTGCCGGCCAAGAGGAAAGCGAAGTTCATCACGACCCCAAAGAATCCGGCAGCCGTGGTCAAGCAGCCGAGGATCAAGCCAAGCCCGACGAGAAACTCGCCCAGCGGGATCAGAAAGTTGAACAGTTGGGCGTTAGGCAGGGCGAAGCTCTCCAGAAACGCGGTGTAGTTCGGGTAAACGACTTCATTATGGCTGGTAACGGGGTTGGCAACGGCGTTCTGCAGAAATTTGGCGGTTTGAAAGCCTTCCGCGCTGGTCAGCTTGCCCCAGCCTGCGGTCAGCCATTGCCATCCGATGTATAGGCGCGCGAGCAACAGCAGCACGGAGGCGTATGCATTGTTTCGAAGCCAGTTCACGATCATAACGGTCATCTCCATCTTGTGACTTGAGTAGTTGAACCTTTCAGCCTGGCGGGGTGTGTTCCAGATAGGTTCACTTGCAATTGTAGGGGAAATCAATGGATTTATCTGTAAGGGAGCTCCCTGAAACGAGAGGGGAAGCTCCCTGATTTGTTGGGAGGTGATTTCCTGACGGATCCAACTCATCCAAAATTTCTGGAGGAATATTTGCTTGTAGGTGTCACGAAATTGCCGCTGCTGGATCAAATGAGTGATTCGAAAGCTGAAAGGATGATTTTCGTGATGAAAAAACAAACACTTTTGTCCATAAGCATGCTGGCGCTGTTGGTATCTGCCGCAGCATCGCCGTTCCCAGGAATCTCTTCGACCGTGCACGCAGCCAATAACGCCCCAGTGCCAGCTGCGGCCCCGAAAATGATCACCATCGCGGAGCTGGACAAAAAGGTTGTCGACGCGGCAGCCCAAGCCATGCAGCAACTAGCAGAAGGCAAACCCATTGTGCTGGAGAGAGTCAGCGGCCAAAATAAAGATTGCTGGGTTCTCTCTGCCAAAGACGACAGGGGAGAAGTCCTCATCGCCAAGAGCAATGGCGACATTGTTTCGATGCGGATACGCTTCAAGCTCGACGAAGTAAATGCCGCTTTGAAAGCGACTGTCATGAACACGCTGAAAGAAATGGACGCCAAGCGTTCGTTCAACATTCGTGAGGTCGAGCGGATCAAGTGGGAAAAGCAAAACATCTGGTCGTTTAACGGAGAAGGCGTCAATGTGGCGCTTGAGCCCGGCACAGGCAAAGTTCTACACGCCAACGCGGAATATGAAGCGGCACAGGTTCCCGCAGCAGTCGTTCAAGCTGCTCAGCAAACGCTGAAAGGACTGTCCGGGGGGAAGCAGGTTCCCTTGGCGCCTTCCGCGACGCTTTACAAAAACCCGCAGGAGCACATCGACAATTTGTGGGGACTTTCGGATAAAGACGGAAAATACGTAGTGGGCATCGGAGCCAAAACGGGAAAACCGCTATCCGTCAAAATGCTTGAGCAAATCTCCGGAGACAATTTTGTCTTTGAAAGAGACATCCCGAAAGTGTTTGCGAAGCCTTTCTACACGATAGAAAAAGCAATCGACGCAGCCAGCCCGGCGGTGAAAAAGCACTTTCAGATCGATTTGGCCGGGTACGACATGGCTGTCCAGCATGATACGTACACCTTTACGAAAAAGGGCAAACCCACCGTTATCGCCCAGATCAACAAAAAAGGAACCTTCTGGAGCTTCCTCGTGACGCCGGAAAACGGCCTGGCGAACTAGCGCAGAGCAAGGGACGAGATGAAATGAAGGAGACAAACTGACGTGTATCCCGAAACTAACCAGGCGGATCAGTCGCTGCGCATGACAAATGAGGCTGTCTTGGAACAGTTGATGAGAGAGTACGGAGAGAAGATCATCCAGCTCGTATACCTCATCGTCAAAGACCGAAGCATGGCCGAAGATATTACGCAGGAGGTATTTCTCAAGGCGTTTCGCGGCTTGCGGACCTTTCGCGCGGAAAGCAATATGAAAACCTGGCTGTATCGCATCGCCATCAACGAATCGAACAAGTACCTCCGCTCCTGGTCTTTCAAGCACATCTTCTCTACCTTTAAAAAAGCTGACGTGCCGGACTGCGAAGACGACGAGCATGTAGAGGATGCGGTGATCGGAAAATGGACCAAGGAGCAGGTGGCGGAGAGGGTCATGGCAATGTCCCCTCAATACAGGCAGGTCATCGTGCTCCATTATTACGAGGATTTGCGGATCAAGGAGATCGCGCAGGTGCTGAATGTAACAGAAGAAGTGGTCCGGACCAAACTGTCCCGGGCACGGAAGCAGTTCAGGGCGCTGTTGGAAGAGGAGGGGCTGGAATGGACGTAGACAAGGAATTTCGCGAGGCGGTCCGAAATGTCAGCCGCAAGTCGGCACAGGATATACAATTCACTCCCGAATTGGAAAAGCGGATCAATGATCAGCTAAGCAAAAGACGGGCGAAAGGGTATCGCAGTCTGTACGCGGCAGGTGCGGTAGCCGCCAGCATTGCTTTGGCGTTTGCGGTATGGAAGCCGGTGGCGTCTCTATTTCCAAGTGATTTGCAGCAAGCGGCAGCCGAGCTGTCGGGGCAAAAAGCGAAGGCGCTCGTTCAAAAGGCATTGCAGCCGCTGCAAAAAGCGATTCCCGAGCTGGGCGGCTATCAGTTGACTGTGAAGGAAGTCGGGCCGGGCGTGGTCATGGCCGAGTTGAGAAAGAGCGACAATGAGTACGCCCAAGTGGCCGTCAACACAGGCACAGAGCAATTGGAAATGTTCAAATGGTTCACAAGCGATGCCGGCAAGCAGGCTCTCACGGAGCAAGCGGCCGCGGAGAAAGCGAATGCGTTTCTGGACGCGCTCCTTGGCGAGCAGCGCAAGCAGTACGAACAGACGGCGGCAGGCGAGATATACCGCCCGCAGAACGGTTTTTTGGAGCTGGACGTAAACGGCATGTATGTCACTTACAAACAAATGAAAGACGGCAAGGCGGTGCCGTTTGGCGACATCACGCTCTGGGTGGATGGCGCAGGCCGGATCGTCGCGTTCGGACAGTTGAACAGCGAGGAGCAGGCAACCCTCGACAAACTGGCAAAGGCGCTGCCAGAGTTCAACACCGGGGCCGTTTTGGTAAACAAAGACAAACGGAAGGACGGCTCCTCGCTGACGCTTGCGAATGCAGATGAACAGGGGAACACAGTAATGGTCATCACACAGGGGAAAGGCGATACAATTTCCCGCTACCGCGTCGATGCCCCCCGGGACGAGGGATGGGTGCATGCTCCGAAGGCATTGGCAAGCGAAAAGGCAAGCCAGTTCCTGCAAAGCGTCCTGGGTGAAGACTTGAAAAACTACCGGGAAAAGGATTCCTCCGACATCCCGGGATATCAACGCTATCACAACGGATTGCCTGTGCTCGGGGACGATCTGTACGTTGTCGTCGACAAGACGGGACGCGTCACGGATTTTGCCAAGAACGCTTCAGCGTACGACCTTGCCGCATTGCCTGATCCGTCAACAGCGGTTTCCAGAGAGGCGGCGGAAAAAGAAGTAGCCGCAAACATGAAGCTGCGCTACATCGAGCGGCTGTTTGAGCGCTCCTCCTCTGACCAAAAACAGCAAGACCTCGGGCCGCTGCTCGATTACACCCCGGCGGTCGCCTTTTTTCAAATGGGTCAGTCCGGGTCGCTTCATTGGTATATCGACGCGGAAACAGGGAAAATCCAGTTCGGAACCGGAAACAACGGAATGGAGTACGACCGCCTGGGCACGCACGAACCGATCACGCTTGCAGCGCAGAAGCAGGCGGCCGCCATCAAAACGAAGGAAGAGGCGGCAGCCCTGCTGACAGAGGAATGGGGAGCCGATCTGAAAGGCCTGCCGTATAGCGAGCGGGAGCAAGAGAAGCGCGAGGGCGAAGGAAAAGAGAAAGTCTTCCACTGGGAGACAAAAGACGAAAAAAGGCTGGAGGTCGTCGTGGACGCCGCAACAGGGCGGGTCGTGGATGTCACGATTCCCCGCAAGGATACGAATATCTCCGTATCGGAGCAGGCTGCGCTCAAGGAAGCGATCCGCGTCCTGGAAAAATACGTCGATCCGGGAGTCACAGAGGTACAGGTGAGCCAGATTATCAAACCGGGAGAGCCCTCGCCGGTCACATCCGGAGACTGGCAGTTTGAATTTATCAAGAGCCATGACGGAGTACCCGTACTTCAGCAATATCCCGATGAGGCCTACATCGTAACGGTGGACCCTTCCACGGGCAAAGCGAACGGGTTCTTGAACAGAACGGCGTCGGCGGAAGCAGTCGCTCTTCCCGACAAGAGCAAAGCGGTTCCCGTGGAGCAGGCTGTCCGGGAATACCTGGCGTACATGCCGCTGCAATTGGCCTATACAATCAAGGGCGTGGAAGATGAAAAGCTCGCCAAGCCGAAGCTGATCTATGTACCGATGAGCGACAAAAAGTACGCCGATAAATACATTTATATTGATGCCATCAGCGGGAAAGCCGTGATCCGCTAGGTTTCCGGAGGCGAAATCAGGAAAGGAGCCAACACTTCCTTCCGACGTCTCATACGGGAAATGACCGGTTAGCTGTTTCAGGTTTATGAGAAGGCCTTGCTTTTAGCGGGGCTTTCTTTTTTGCTGCATGGACAAGGGGGCTTTCAATAAGGAAAAGCCCTCCGCTCTGGAGAGGGGAGGGCAATTTTCGATCATGCGATTGTGTTCAATATTACAGGCGTGCCGCTTGAAAGAGGCTGCCTGTCTGCAAGTCGGAGAACAGAGCCTTAGTTGACTTTGTAGGACTGCAAAATTTGTTGGGCAAGCGGTTTCCACTCATCCATTTGTTGCTCGGTACAGTTAAAGGTGGTCATTAACAATTTTCCGTCCAGTTCCGTAAAGAAAATGAGATTGTACACCTTCGTATCTGCAGCAGGCGTTAACAGTTCAAAATAGCCGACATTTTTGCCGTTGATCTGGGTTACTTCGTCCTTATA
Organism: Brevibacillus borstelensis; assembly: GCF_036700025.1. Classification (NCBI taxonomy): domain Bacteria; kingdom Bacillati; phylum Bacillota; class Bacilli; order Caryophanales; family Paenibacillaceae; genus Brevibacillus; species Brevibacillus borstelensis. The sequence continues at coordinate 1,041,975 of NZ_CP144922.1, forward strand.
CCATGTCGCATCCGGGTAGAGCCCTTCAAACATTTGCTTCATTTGATCCTTCAGTTCCTTGATCTGGCCGTCTTGGATCGGTGTGGCAGTATGATTGAAAGCGACGTTGATGGAGCCTTCCGCATCGGTGTAGATCAATGTTGGCCGATTTTCTGAAGGATACTTCACTTTTGCCATTTCTTCCGACATGATGTCAAAGCCTTTCGGAATCAGAATTTCGACTTTGTCAGACAATACTTTTTTCAGCTCAAGCTTGTCGCTTGTCTGATTGCTTGCGTTTTCCGCAGGCGCCTCAGTTTTTGCGGCCGAGGAGTCGCTGCCATTCGTGCCGGAAGCTTGCTGAGTCGCGTTTGTTGCTTCGTTTTGTGGTACTGGCTTCGTGTCTGTCGACTGGTTTGAACAAGCAGAAACAGTCAACATAGCGAGTAGTGCGGCTGTTGAGAGAACCTTTTTCATTTTGAGTTTTTTCCACCTTTAACGATTTTTTGGTAATGAAAGGAAACGCAAAAGTGATTCTACCATATATTTCATGAAAGTGGAAATGAAATAATTTTAGTCAGAATGTTCAAATTACACGCACCAACTTTTCCTCCCGACTTGGATTTACAAGAAGGAACCGGGGCCAAGTGCAGCCAGGCTTTTTAGGAGGACGGGCAGTGGCTATCTTCGTCGAATCCCGGCGGCGATGACACACAGGGCCACGCTGATGAGCCCACCTGCAAAATTCACAAACGACCGTGACCAGGCTGACTGTGAACGCTTGTCTGACGGGGTTGTCCTGGATGAAGCGCATGAGCAGACCGTACGTGATATACGGAATCGTAATCATGAATATGCCGATAAAGTTTCCGGACAAATCCCAATCGTGATCAAAAGGGATTTGATAAATCCAATAATAGAGTGCAAATGCGCTCCAAAGAGTCACAAAATACAAAATGGTCGTGATCACCAATCCCTCTATGATCTTGCCCATATCATCACTCCTACTGCGATAAAGACGATTCGTCGGGACTTTCGTTTCGCCATAGTATTGTAAAAAGTTTCTGAATCGGAACGCTGCTTTTTTGTTCGAGGAGGGTAAAAAACTTGCCGGGAATAAGGTATGATGAAAAAATAGGCCAAATTCTGATGATTCCATACAAATTTACTTGCTGAATGGGAGAGAGAGAAAAGAATGCTTGGAAAATGGTACGCAAAGCCAATCGCGGCGATAATGGCGATGGTTCTTCTGCTTGCGGCGGGCTGCGCACCCGACAAAAATCAAGGGACGGGTGCTGAGGCAGAAAAGAAAAAAGATGAGCTGATCCTGGCGATCGGCTATGAGCCCGAGGATGGCTTTGACCCGACGACAGGCTGGGGACGTTACGGCTCGCCGCTGTTCCAGAGCACCCTGCTGAAACGCGGCAAGGATTTGAAAATCGTAAACGACCTGGCAACAGGCTATGAGGTAAGCGACGACGGTTTGGTCTGGACGGTAAAGCTGCGGAGCGATGTAAAATTCTCTGACGGCCAGCCGCTGACGGCGGACGATGTGGCGTACACCTATGACACAGCTTCCAAGAGCGGATCGGTTATTGATCTCACCGTGCTGAAAAGCGTGGAGGCTGTCGACCCGTTTACGGTCAAGTTTACGCTCGTCCATCCGCAATCAACATTTGTCAATATACTCGTCGCCACCGGGATTGTTCCCAAACACGCCCATGGCGAGGACTATGCCAAAAAGCCGATTGGCTCGGGACCCTATAAACTCGTCCAATGGGATGCGGGCCAGCAGCTGATCGTCGAGGCCAACCCGGAATATTACGGACCGAAGTCCGCTTTTAAAAAATTGACCTTCCTTTTCCTGAAGGAAGATGCCGCGTATGCCGCTGCCAAAGCGGGGGAAGTGGACATGGCGTTCGTGCTGCCGAATGCCGCCAAGCAGCAAGTGCCGGGCATGCATCTGGTCACGGTAAACAGCGTGGATAACCGCGGGATTCTGTTCCCGGTCGTAAAGGCAGGCGGAGCGACCAAGGACGGAGCTCCGGTCGGCAATGACGTGACCGCAGATATCGCTATCCGGAAAGCGATCAATATCGCCATCGACCGCAAAAAGCTGGTGGAAGGCATTTTTGATGGTTTCGGCACGCCCGCATACTCGGTTGCGGACGGCATGCCGTGGTGGAACCCGGATACCGTGATTGAGGATGCTGATTTCGACCAAGCAGGGAAAATTCTGGCCGAGGCCGGTTGGAAGGATGCCGATGGAGACGGCATTCTGGAGAAAGGATCTCTGAAGGCGGAGTTTACGCTCGTCTATCAGGCTGATGATCAATCGCGCCAATCGCTCGCCATCGCGGCAGCCGATATGATCAGGCCGCTCGGAATCAATATCAAAGTAGTAGGCGGCAGCTGGGATGACATCGCGCGCATGATGCATTCCAATGCGGTGCTGTTCGGCTGGGGCAGCTACGATCCGCTGGAGATGTACAATTTGTACAGCAGCAAAACAGCGGGCATTGGCTGGTACAATACAGGTTTTTATGCGAACCCGGCTGTTGATGAATACATGGAAAAGGCGCTGAAAGCGACGACAGAGGAAGAAGCGCTCGGCTACTGGAAAAAGGCGCAGTGGGACGGAAAAACCGGGTTCAGTGCCAAGGGTGACGCTCCCTGGGCCTGGCTGGTCAACCGTCAGCACCTGTATCTGGTACGGGACGGGCTTGATATCGGGCAGCCGAAAATTCAGCCGCACGGTCATGGATGGCCGATTACCGACAATATCGTCGAATGGTCCTGGAAGAAGTAAAGACAAAGAGAAGAGGAGTTTGGGTGACAGCAAATGGGCCTGGTACCTTTTATTCTGAAAAAACTGCTGCGAATGGCTGCACTGCTGATTGCCCTGTGTATACTCTCATTCTGGCTGGTGAGCTACTCCCCGCTGGACCCGGTGCAGGCGTATGTCGGAGCCGATATGACGAGGGTAAGCAGCGAGCAGAGCGAAATGATCGCCGAGTACTGGGGGCTGAACAAGCCGCCGCTGGAGAGGTTTTTGCATTGGGGCTCGGCTGTATTGCACGGAGATCTGGGTACCTCAATGATTTTCCGCCGCCCGGTAGCGGAGGTCATTGGAGAACGGTTTATGGCTTCGCTGGCCTTGATGAGCACGGCCTGGCTGCTGTCCGGTGTGCTGGGGTTTGCGCTCGGGGCTGTCGCCGGAATGAAGCAGGGCACCTGGGCGGACCGGCTGATCAAATGGTACTGCTTTACGCTGGCTTCGACACCGGCATTTTGGCTGGGGCTGCTGCTCGTCATGGTATTTGCCGTCTGGCTCGGCTGGTTTCCGGTCGGCTTGGGAGTGCCGGCGGGAAAGCTTGCCGATGATGTTACACTGGCAAACCGCATCTATCATCTCATCCTGCCAGCATTGACTTTGAGCATTCTCGGCGTAGCCAATGTTGCGCTGCATACGAGGCAGAAGCTCGTGGATGTTTTGGCCAGCGATTACATTTTGTTTGCCCGGGCCAGGGGAGAAAAGGGACTGCAGCTCTTTTGGCGGCATGGCTTGCGCAACGTCGCCTTGCCCGCCGTTACGATTCAATTTGCTTCCATCAGTGAGCTGATTGGTGGGACGGTACTGGCCGAGCAGGTCTTTTCTTACCCCGGCCTTGGACAGGCCACGGTTCAGGCCGGATTGCGCAGCGATGTACCGCTGCTATTGGGCATCGTCATTTTCAGCGCCCTCCTCGTTTTCGTCGGCAATCTTGCGGCCGATATTATCTACCGCGTGGTTGATCCGAGGATCAGAAAGGGGGAATCGGCGTGAACCGCAGGCAAATAACCCTGATCACTACCTTTTGTGCCGCCATCTTGTTGATCGGTGTAGTTGTCGGCGGATTGACGCTGGGCGAGGAGCGGCTCTCCACCAATTTGGACATAAGAAACGCATCGCCGTCGCTTGAGCATCCATTTGGTACAGACCACCTCGGCCGGGATATGCTGACGAGGACGCTGAAGGGGTTGACCGTAAGTATCGGCGTGGGTGTCATCGCCGCTGCAGCCAGTGCCGCCATTGCGCTTGTGCTGGGCATGCTGGCGGCCACGATGGGCAAGGCTGTCGATGCCGCCATTAGCTGGCTGATCGACTTGTTCCTTGGCGTTCCGCATCTGGTCGCCCTTATCTTGATCTCGTTTACACTGGGCGGCGGATTGAAAGGGGTAGTGGCTGGAATCGCGCTGACCCATTGGCCAAGCCTGGCTCGGATCATACGGGCTGAGGTCATGCAGCTCCGGTCCGCCGAGTATGTGCAAATCTCCCGCCGTTTGGGCAAATCACGCTGGTGGGTGGCCAGCCGCCATATTCTGCCGCATCTGTTTCCGCAGCTGCTTGTCGGCTTGGTGCTGCTGTTTCCCCACGCCATTTTGCATGAGGCGTCGATCAGCTTCCTCGGCTTTGGACTGTCGCCCCACCAGCCGGCAATCGGCATCATTCTTTCGGAATCGATGCGCTACTTGACTTCGGGAATGTGGTGGCTGGCGTTTTTTCCGGGAATCTCCCTGCTCATCATCGTGCGGGCCTTCGATACGCTGGGCGACAATCTCCGGCTGCTGACCGACCCGCATCGTGCCCATCAGTAACAGATGCCCGACCGGTTTGCGGGATAAGAGAGGAGGATGTACGTGCCAACACAGACGAAGAGCAAACCGATCCTTGAGGTGGAGGAGCTCTCCATTTCATTTGCGCAGTATACGAGCGGCCTTCGGCAGAGCAGCCTGAAGGTGATTGCGGATTTGAGCGTATCCGTCTGCCCTGGTGAAATTGTAGCCGTGGTAGGCTCCAGCGGATCAGGAAAAAGCTTGCTTGCCCATGCCATACTCGGGATACTGCCGGGCAATGCTGCTATTTCGGGATCGATCCGATTTGCGGGCCAAAAGCTTACAGCCGAGTACCAGGAAGCGATCAGAGGACGGGAGATCGCGCTCATCCCGCAATCCGTCAACTATTTGGACCCGCTGATGCAGGTGGGCAAACAGGTGCGGAACGCTGCAAAGATTGCGAGGGGGAGCTCTCCAGACCGTGCAGCTGCCCGCAAAATCCAGCGCGAGGCATTTGCCCGGTACAACCTGGCGCCGGAAGTGGAGCGGCTGCTCCCGTTTCAATTGTCCGGCGGCATGGCACGGCGTGTGCTGGTAGCCACTGCGCTGGTCAGCAGTGCCCGGCTTGTGATCGCGGATGAGCCTACGCCGGGTCTCGATGATGCCGCTGTCCGGGAAACACTCGGCTGCTTTCGGGAGCTGGCTGATCAGGGGCGCGGCGTGCTGCTCATCACTCACGATATCGAAACGGCGCTTGAAATCGCAGACCGGATCGCCGTCTTTTACGCAGGCACGACGGTCGAGGTCGCACCTGTACAGGACTTTTCCGGAGGTGGCGAAGCGCTCCGCCATCCGTATACAAAAGCGCTGTGGAGGTCGCTTCCGAAAAACGACTTTGCGCCCATTCCGGGCTTTCAGCCGCATCCCAATGCGCTTCCCGAGGGCTGCCTGTTTCAGCCTCGTTGTCCGATGGCTACGCCCGAATGTACGGCAGGACGGCCGGAGATGCGAGCGGTTCGCGAGGGGATGGTGAGGTGTATCCATGCTTCTTGAAGCAAGTGAGATCGGGTTTCGATACAGCAAAAATCAGTGGGTCCTCCGGGGAGTCAGCGTTGCAATACGTTCGGGTGAAGTCGTTGGTCTGATCGGTCCGAGCGGGTGCGGAAAAACAACGCTGGGGCGCATCCTGGCCGGGTATGAGCGCCCGCATGAGGGCAGCGTTGCACTGGATGGCAAAGCGCTCCCCGCAACCGGGTACCATCCTGTCCAGCTTGTATTCCAGCACCCGGAGAAAGCGGTCAATCCCCGTTGGAGGATGCGCAAAACGCTTGCGGAGGGCGGGGGGCCGGATGAACAGCTGCTGGCGGCTCTCGGCATTCAAGAGGAGTGGCTCAGCCGCTGGCCAAACGAGCTGTCCGGCGGGGAGCTTCAGCGCTTTTGTGTAGCGCGGGCGCTCCGGCCGCAAACCCGTTTTTTGATCGCCGATGAAATGACAGCGATGCTCGACGGGATCACCCAGGCGCAAATCTGGCACGCCGTGCTGGACTATGCCCGCAAGCAAGAAATGGGCGTGCTCGTGGTAAGCCACGAGAAAAGCCTGATCAACCGGCTGTGCACCAGAGTTGTTGATCTGACTCAGTTTTGTTAGCGAAATAACGGGAGGCCAGTGGATGCTTTCGAAAATACAACGGAAAGAGCGCAGCGGACTAAATCGCTGCGCTCTTGCTTGTAGAAATCGGAAGCGCCACGGTGAACGTGCTTCCCTGGCCCGGAACGCTGGAGACATGAATGTTGCCTTGGTGGATTTCCACAATCCACTTGGCGATAGCAAGTCCCAGACCTGTTCCTCCCATCTTCCGGGAACGGTTTTTTTCAACCCGGTAAAAGCGGTCAAAAATGCGCTCCGCATCCTCTGGCGCGATGCCGACGCCGGTGTCCCGTACCTTGATGAGAATCATGGTTTGCTTCTCCCGTGCTTCAACAGATACAGTGAGGTGCACCTCTCCCCCTGGCGGCGTGTATTTGATCGCGTTGTCCACGAGGATGTAGAGAAGCTGCTTGATTCGTTCATGATCGCCGTACACGATCAGAATAGAGGGCATGTGGTGATGCAGGCTGATGTTTTTGGATTGCGCCAGTGGCCCTGTGGAGCTCACCAGCTGCTCGATTGTCGGGACCAGATCAAACCGCTCAACCGTAAGAGCCGGGCGATCCGTTTCCGAACGTGCGAGGGTCAACAGATCACTGACCATTTTGGCCATCCGCTTTACTTCATCCTTCATGTTGACCAGGACGGTCTTTGAAAAGTCGGAGAGGTGCTCGCCGTCTTCCATTTCAAACACGTCCAGCGAGGAGTTCAGAATGCTGAGCGGTGTCCGCAGTTCATGAGAGGCGTCAGCGACAAACTCCTTTTGCCGTTGAAACGATTGCCGGATCGGGATCATGGCGCGTTTGGACATAAAGTAGCTGAGCAGGACGGCAACCCCGAGAAACAGGATGCCCAATACGATCAAAATCGTCAGGAGCCTTTTGATCAGCTCGTAGGTGTACGATATTTCGCGCCCCGTATAAAGCGTTCCGGCTAATTCATTGCCATGATAGATGCGCTGGCCGGTAATCATCAGGTTTATTTCGCGATCCGCCTCTTTGTTCTTTACCTTTACTTTGTTCGGAGAAGCATTGGTCCCCCGCTTGTTGCTGGGAGGAGTGGGGATCGTCATGGTCTCGTAGCGGACTTCCCGGATGCCGGGTGTCCAGTCTTGTACCAGCTTCAGCAGTTCCGGCTGCAAGCGGCGGTTCCATGCATCTCCAAACAAGAGCTTCCCATCCGGCTTTATGTAATAGTAAAAAAATTGCCTGCCGCTTTCGCGAATGGTGCTCAGGTCATCGAGATCCTGCTGGTCGAGGTTTTCATCCGGCAGCGATTCCTTGATGATCTGGGCCTGTTGCTCGGTGATGGTGTACAGTTGTCTTTCCTGTTCAAAAAAGATCGCGAAGTGGACCAAAAAATAGACAATCGTAATGAAAAGAGAGAGAAAAATCATGATGACGATGCTGTACTGAAAGGCCAGCTTGGTCTGGGTATGGACAAATACGTCCTTTCTCCAAGGAAGACGAGTGCGTGAAAACCAGTCAGATATCAAGCTTGTATCCCACCCCGCGAATACTTTGTATGTAGTCCTTTTCGCTATTCCAGTTTAGCTTTTTCCGAAGCAGCTTGACCGTGGCATCGATCGTCTTCAGAGAGACGTCGGCCTCGTACCCCCAAATCCGGTCGTAGATCAATTCTCTGGACAATACCTGGCCTTTATTGCGGATGAGCAAGTCCAGCAATTGAAACTCCCGCGGAGTAAGGTAAACCTCTGTTTCTCCGTCAAAAACGGTGCGCTGTGTCAGGTTCACGCGAATATTCTGCAGCTCGACCAGTTGTTCCTGGATCGGAGCGAAGTTTCTCCGGCTGACAGCCCGAATTCTGGCGAGCAGCTCATCAATTTCGAAAGGCTTGATCAAATAATCATCGGCTCCGGCATCCAATCCGTTAATCTTGTCCTCAAGCGCATCCTTGGCGGTCAGCATGATGATAGCCCCCGAATAGCCTTCTTTCCGCAATCGGCTGCAGATGCTCACGCCTTCCTCTCCCGGCAGCATCCAGTCGAGGATCAGGACATCGTAGTGCGATTTCAAAGCGTACTCGCAGACATCGTCACCTGTTGTCAGCCACTCTACCTGATATCCGCCTTTTTTCTTCAAGAGATGGGCAATCAGTTGACCCAGCATCAGATCATCTTCTGCTACCAGTATGTGCACGGCTTTCCACCCCTTTTTCACATAACCCATTATGCGATCATGTTACCGTATTTTCGTGAAAAATGAATGAAAAAAAGTTGGAAGAGGGCGCAGAATTTCACCGTTTTTTCACCGTTCACAGGTACAGTAAAAGATGATGCTTTGGCCACGAACGATGAGGGCACTGTATGCGGGAAGCACCGCGAAAGTACATACCGGCGGGAGCATCAGTAGTAGCAGGGAAAGCGATTAAGCTTTGGTGAAGCCACCAGTCAACTGAATATTGGAAATAAATGCTTTGCATCACAGAAAAATACGATGGGAGAGATGTAGTATGTGGAAGAAAAAATGGGTACCGATCTTGTCGTCTGTAGTACTCGCGGGTGCGACTTTCTTGCCGGTCACCACGGATGCGGCTGTCGGAAAAAAGAATGTGCAGGCTAGCTACAATAATATCAAAGTTATGTATAACGGTGTAAATGTTCCAACGACCATCGAGCCGTTCATCGTCAATGGAAGCACCTATATCCCGGTGCGGATGATGGCCAACGTCTTTAACAAGGATGTCGTTTGGAATGGAACGACTTACACAATTGATGTCAAAGACCGCCCGGATACGCGCGTAACCGCTCTGCAAGCGGAAGTCGCAACGAAGGACGCGAAAATCAAAGATCTGGAAGCAAAAATTGCCGATCTGGAAGATGAAATCGACGACCTCAAAGACAGAAAGAGCAGCAAGGACGACGATGTCGATGATCGCATCGATGATCTGGAAACCGATTTGAATGACGATTACGGCGATTACAAAGGTCTTGATTGGGAAATTACGCTTGGCGGCGACGAGGACGAAATTACTGTTGACATTGAGATTGACCTCGACGAATACCAAGATGATTTTGACGATTTGACTAAGAGCGAATTGAGACGCCTGGTGAAAGATATTTGCAACGATATCTGGGAAGAGTTTGACGATGCAGACATCGAAGGTGAAATTATCGACAGCTACGACGATGACAACCTTTACGACTTCTCCGGAGATGCCTCCAACAACGATATTGAGTTTGATGGAGAAGATATCTAATAGAGAAAAGATCTTGCTGCCTGTTTTCAGGAGCAAGATCTTTTTTTAAATCGCGACGGCTCGCTGCTTGATGTAGTGCTGGCTGTGCACAATGAACTCTGCCGCTATTGGCGAGACCGAATCAAAGCTGCGGGTACTGATGACCAGCTCCCTCGTAATCGTGGGAGACAAAGGGACGGGCACTACCTTGGGCAGCATTTCCGGCAAGTAGAGCTCCGGAACAATCGTGACCCCGACCCATTCCTGCACCATGGCCAGAATCGTCGTCACGTCCCGGACTTCAAAAGCAACGGTGGAAGCAAGCCCGTTGGTGTGAAGCAGCTTTTTGATGCATTCGTCCTTCGGCATAATAAAGCACTTGTCCCGAATGTGGGAGAAAGTGAGATACGGCTCGCTCCGCAGCGGATGGTCATCGGGGACAACCACGACCATTCTGTCGGTTGCAAGCGTGTATGACTCCATATCCTTTCCCGGCACGGTGGTAAAGCCGACATCGACGACAGAGCCGGATATCCAACTGTTTACCTCTTCATACTCCCCCTCAAACAAGACGATGTCCACTTGGGGGAACAGCTTGCGGAATGAGCCGATCAAGCCGGGCAAAATTTTATTGGACACGCTGTGGATGGAACCGATCCGCAGCGTACCCGTCTCGATCCCTTGCGCCGCTTTTGCCTCTTGCTGCATGCGCGAGCTGATCCGCAGCATTTCCCTTGCATGCTGCAGCATTCTCTCCCCGATGTTGGTCGTGGCGACCCCTTTTCGGCTGCGGTGAAACAGAGGAACGCCCAGTTCCTTTTCCAGGCTTTGAATCATCTGAGAGACAGCCGATTGTGTAAAACCGAGAGATTCAGCGGCTTTCGTGAAATTTTTCGCTTCGGCCACGGCGATAAACACTTGCAATTGGGCCAGTGTCATAGGGATTCTCCTTGAATTATTAGTAAAATCTAATGAATTATATTAATAAACATCGTTTTACTAATGGTTGTGTTGTTCGTATACTCGATTTTAGCGAGATACAGTCGCAAGCACAAGAGGAGGAGAACACCATGCATCCGGAATGGCAAAGAATATGCAACGAATTTTTACAGGCGACCTCATACGCAGTCGGCGATCTGGAGGAAGGCTGGGCCGCCAAATATGACTTTGACAAAAGACCGCCTACTTACATGCGGTATGACGATGCGGTAGTCCGCATACCTTTGGGACCAAGAGAGCTGCCCCCGTCCCCGGATCTTTGGGAGCTGATGAAGAATCGGCGTTCCAGACGGAATTTCCTGTGTGAACCGATGACACTCAATGAATTGAACATTTTGCTCTGGGGAACCCAAGGCATCACCGCCGACATGGGCGATTACCAAATCCGCGCGACCCCTTCCGCGGGAGCGCTGTATCCGATCGAGACCTATTTGCTCGTAAACAACGTCGAGGGCTTGGAAAAAGGATTGTATCACCTGGATGTGGAAGAGTGGTGCCTGGAAGGGTTAAAGCTGGAGGACGTGTCTGAAACGGCTTATGCCTTGACGGAGAATCAGGAAATGACGCGCCGGGCGGCTGTCAATTTCGTGTGGACGGCAGTGGTCAACCGTACACGGCATAAATACAGGGAACGGGCGTACCGGTACATTTGGTGGGATGCCGGCCACGTTGCCCAGAATCTGCATATCGCGGCAAATGGCCTGGGATTGGGCGTGTCCACGATCGGCCACTGGTTCGACAAAGAAATGAATGAATATTTGGGAATTGACGGCCAGGAGCATCTCTCCGTCTTGATGGCTTCCGTAGGCAAGGTGGAAGGCAAGGACTGGCTGCATGACCGCAGGCCGCGATAAGAAAGACATTGCAGGGGGGCTTTTTTGTGCACAAGAACAAAACGCCGGAGGAAATCGTGCAGCAGCAGCTGCTCTGCTACAACAGCCAGGACTTGGCGGGATTTGTGTCCACGTATGCCGAGGATGTTTTGATCATGGAGCATCCGAGCGGAAATGTGTTGGTCAGTGGAAAAAAAGCGCTGACAGAACGTTACGCGAAAATGTTCCAGGAAAATCCGAACAACCATTGCGTTATCAAAGATCGCATTTGCTATTCCAATTACGTCATCGACCGCGAGGAAATTACGGGAAGAGACAATCGTGGAGCATTTGAAGCCTTGGCCATTTATGAGGTCAACGATCAGGTGATTAGCAAAGTGTGGTTTCTTGAGGCGAAGTGAGAAGCAAAACCAGTTTACTGTTCGGTTAAGAAGGGGCAGCATTCTGTTGGATCGCGTCGGATCGCGAAATGAACAAAAAGGCGCTGGGAAAATGTGGTTGCCGGGCTGGGATGGGTTGTGATACAATCAGCTTGTAACTATTAATGGTTATTTTGGTAGTTACATAAATTCGGTTTCAAAACCCGTTTTTATAAAAAGGAATGAGGGAAGCGAATGACAGTGGCCACAGTGCGCCCGATCAGACCGGAAGAGATTGATGATTTCGCAGGAGTAGGCAATAGCGATCCGGCCCGCGTGCAGGAGGTAAAGCGTTACGTAGAAAAGATGATCGCAGTCGGTTCGATGCGCCCGGAATGGTGCTTTGTCATAGAGGAAGCGAACCGGCTGCGGGGACGTGTAGCATTTTGGACACTGCCCAAGCTGGACAAACCGCTTGACTTGGTATTGCTCGATATTCCATGGGATAGTGAGGATTCCCTTTCTCTCGGCAAAGAACTGCTGCAAACAGCGCTGGAAGCCCTGCGCGGCATGGGAGTCAAGGAAGTGGGGCATGTGCTGGATACTCCTCCTTTGGCCCCCCAGTGGCAGACGTTTCCGACAGAGCGCAGGGAACTGCTCAGAGAGATGGGGTTTCGCCTGGAGCGGGAGACCTGTCGCTTTGAGTGGAAGCCGGGTATTGCAGACATTCCCGTGCCTGCAGGTCTCTCCTTTCGCTCGCTCGCCGAAGTGGGCAACGAGGTCTTTATCGAAGCTGTCATGCGCGTATCTGAAGGAACGCTGGACCGTCGCATTTTGCATGACAGTGAGCGCCTGGGAGCAAGGGGACAAGCGCTGGAATTGTTTCAGGACCTGCAGCAGCTGGTGTATGATCCGCATTGGTGGCAGCTTGCCTATAACCAGGACGATGAATGCATCGGATTGGTGATGCCCGCGAAAAGCCCTGCCTTTGCTACGATCGGCTACATCGGCGTGATGCCGGAGCAAAGAGGACGCGGATACATCCATCAGCTTCTTGGGCGGGGAACGGACATCCTGCTGAAAGCGGGGGTCACTCCTATTCGGGCGGATACCGACGTGCATAACGAACCGATGGCCAATGCCTTTCGGAGGGCCGGGTACATTCAGTTTGCCACACGTTCAGAGTACGGACGCAACATTCATATAGAGATCCCACGATAGAAAAACACCCCTCCAGACAAGCGGGCGAGTCCCAGCATTGTCGGGAGGGGTTTGCTGTTTCATTCGCTTTTATCTATACTGATCGTGGGTCGGTTCAAAAACGTTTTCGCCTGAATGGCGCACCATGACAAAACCGCTGACATTGTCCAGACCATGCAGCAGCGCGTTGTGGTGAGCGATGATTCGCTCTGCCGAAAGAACATCGTTGCCAGTCGTCGAGTGGGCGTCTGCCACCAGTGTCACATCATATCCGAGGGTGGTCGCCCTTCTGCACGTCGTATCTACGCAGTATTCCGTCTTGCAACCGACGACTGCCAGATGGTTGATTTTCCGCGCTTGAAGTTCTTTGTGCAATTCCGTGAGCTGAAACGCGTCTGTTGCTTTTTTTCGGATGACCAGTTCGCCGGAAAGCGGCGCAATCTCGGGATGTATTTGAAATTCGGCCGAGTCTTGGGCGGCTACATCCAAATCTTGAACATAAACAACAGGTATGGACTGGCTTCTCGCCGTGGAAATCAGTTTCGTTATGGTCTGCAAAACGTCTTCCTTTTGAAAAACCGGACCGATTTCGGGTCCTTCGACAATTCCTACTTGTACGTCAATGACAAGCAATGCCGTTTTCCGCTGCATGCAGTACCTCCTCCTGAAATGGGGGGAGTCAATGGGTATGCATCCCCCTGCAGAATGACAAGTGGTGATGATTTGTATCGTAACGAGTGTTCAAATATGTGCTCATAACCATTCAGCTCCTTTCAAAAACCAGGATGGCAATCCCGTTAGTATGGGTAGGATTGCTTACCGAGTAGCGTAGCATAAATTTTCTGTCAAAAACAGAGGGGAAACTGGACAAACCTGCCAGTGGCTTCCCCGGCAGTAGAAAAGGAGAAAAAAGCATGCGGCCATTCACAGAAAGAGCGGTGGCAATCATCCGCAGTATTCCTCCGGGGAAAGTGATGACCTATGGGCAAATTGCCGCGTTAGCCGGAAGTCCGAGGGGGGCAAGGCAGGTCGTCAGAATCCTCCATTCCATGAGCAATAAGCATCGCCTTCCGTGGCATCGCGTCATAAACGCGGAAGGGAAGATCAGCTTGCAGGAAGAGGAATCCCGGACCATGCAAATGCTTCTGCTGCAAGGGGAAGGGGTCGAGGTGATCGGCGGGAAATCAATCAACCTGAGCATCTACCAATTTCATCCTCAGCCCGCCATGCACCCGGATAGCGAAGACTGCTTCTGAGAGCAAGAAAGTGAAAGCAAAAAAGCAGGGACACCAAAATATATAAAAAGGCACCCAATCAGCTGAAGTGACCCCAAAAAGTTAGACAGTCATTTTAATTAAGCAGCAAGTAAGGTTTGAGTTCGGTATTGCACTGGACTCAAGCCTTTTAATTTTGCCTTGATTCGTTTGTTGTTGTAGTAATCGATGTATTTTGCTAACTCTTGTTTAAAATGTTCAATGTTTTCAAACTCCTGCATATATAAAAATTCCGATTTTAAGATACCAAAGAAGTTCTCCATTACAGCATTGTCATAACAGTTTCCTTTTCGTGACATACTCTGCGTAATGTTCTTTTCTTTTAATGCCTGTTGGTACTTGCTCATTTGGTAATGCCAGCCTTGATCCGAGTGAATAAGCAGCTCGTCTTCATCTGTTAGTCGTTTAAAAGCTTGGTCCAGCATCGTTGAAACAAGAGAATACCTTGGTTTTGAATCAATCGTATAGGCGACAATTTCTCCGTTAAATAAATCTAACATTGGCGATAAATAAAGCTTTTCGCCAAATAATTTAAACTCCGTAATATCCGTTACCCACTTCTGATTTGGCTTGTCTGCGTGGAAGTTGCGATCCAAAATATTCGGCGCCACCTTTCCAACTTCCCCTTTATAGGAGCGATATTTTTTCATCCGAACCATGCTTTTTAAGCCTAACTGTTTCATCAATCGCTGTACTTTTTTATGGTTTACCTGATGTCCTAGATTCTTGAGTTCATCCTTAATACGACGGTATCCGTAGCGTCCTTTATGTTCATGGTAAATCGCCTGAATTAATGTTTTTAATTCAGCATGTTTATCTGGACGGCTGAAAGTTTTTACATAGTAATAATACGTACTTCGTGGAATACCCGCGAGTTTAAGTAGCGCTTTTATAGGAAATTCGGTCCTTAGTTCAAATACTACTTGCGCTTTGTCTTGCTTTGTAATTTTTCCTTGCTTTGAACTAAGGCATTCAACTTTTTTAAGTAAGCATTCTCCATGCGTAAACGCTCTAATTCTTCCTGCAGTGCCTCGACTGATCCTTCAACAGGTGTTCCTTTCTTGTGTCTCTTCTTCATGGCTGGACGCCCCTTTTTCTTTGAAATGAGAGCGTCTATTCCTTGTGATTGAAATTGCATTCTCCATTTTCGAATCAATCCAGGAGAGGTGATTCGAAAAATGGCGGCTGTTTCATTCGGAGACGTCCCATAAGTATTCATATAATTGAGTACGTCTAGTTTAAACTGTACCGAGTAACTTGTATAGGATTTTACAAAGGCTTTTTCACCCTGATGCTCGTACTGCAACACCCAGTTTCTCACCATATAGTCAGATGCACTGTCAACGCCGGAATTAATTTGACCCACGAGCGCCGGTATAATTTTGACCCACCTGTGCGCCTGGTGTCGAATAGATTCCGGTTTTTAGTTTTTCTTTGAGCCGGTAGCTGTTCCCCCGGATGTTCACGACGTGGGAGTGATGCAATAAGCGGTCGAGAACAGCTGTAGCAAGAACGGGATCGCCCATGAGTTCGCCCCATTCGCCAAAGCTCTTGTTGCTAGTCAGAATCATGCTTCCTTTCTCGTAGCGTGCACAAACCAACTGAAAAAACAGGTTTGCAGCGAGCGGATCGAGGGGGAGGTAGCCCACCTCGTCCACGATGAGGATGCGTGGCCTGAGATATACCCTCATTCGTTTGTCCAGGCGATTCTCTTCATAAGCTTTTCGTAAATCGCCCACGAGCTGCGCGAGAGAGACGAAATACACAGGCAATCCTTGTCCAATGGCCTCCATAGCGATAGCAACGGCTAAATGCGTTTTCCCCACGCCGGGAGGCCCGAGAAACAACACGTTTTCTTGCCTCCCAACGAACGTCAGCGCAGCCAGTTCACGAATCAGTCGTTCATCAATCCCCGGTTGAAACGAGAAGTCGAATTCGTTGAGCGTACGCCGATAAGGGAGGTGAGACAGCTTCATGCGGACCTCTACATTTCGGCGCTGGCGATCCTGAATCTCAGCGTCCAGTAGATCATTGAGGAAAGAGAGATACGTGCTTTGGCTCCGGCTGGCAGCTTCCAGCTTGGCATCAAGCGATTGGGCGGCTTGACCCAAACCAAGTTCCTCCAGACGCTGGCGGGCTTGTTCGAGCTCAATCATGCGCCCACCTCCACAAGACGTTCATACACGTCCAACGGACGCACTTCCACGTCTTGTACAGGAATCTGAACGCCTTGCGGCTTTGGATAAGCATATCCCTGAGCTGTACTCAAATTCGTGTATTGGTCCTCACACATCACTAGCCTTCGGGATTGGTACTGCTTCTCGTGCCGGGCGATGAGCTGCTTCTCGCAGTATATTTCGACGAATCTGTTTACCTCTCGTACCTTTACTTCACGTCCGCTATACCGCCATGGAACGCCATAACGAACGCCGTCGTAGCTCACAAATCCGTCACGGCTTACTTTCCTCGGTTCAAACCGGTACTTTGCCCATCGTTCCGGAGACGGAAGCATACCGAGCTTCTCTTGTGCCAAGCGATCGATCGGTCTTTCCCCAGTTGTACCGTGGATACGACGGTTTTGCTCATCGCACCAGTGTCTGGCTTGGCGATTTAGGTCACCAAGATCGGTGAATGATCGCCCTGGCATGAAGTTCTGCTCGATGAACTGAACGCTTCTCTCGACCTTTCCTTTCGTTTGGGGACGTCGTACGCGGCAAACTTTGGGGATCAAGCCGATAGCCGCAGCAAAATCTTCAAACAACGGATGCCATCTCGGCTTTCGATCATCGCCCATGCCAAGAATAACGGTCTTCATTTGGTCGGTTAGCATGGTCTTTGGAACACCGCCGAAGTATTCCAAACCGTTCATCAAGCAGCGTAAGAAACTGTGGATGTCACAGCGCTTTGTAAATTCGATGTACATCGCTCGGGAGTAACCCAACACCATCGTAAAAACGGGGATTTTACGCACTTCACCGTTTAAATCGATGTACTCGCAAATCTTCCAGTCCACTTGGGCTTGGTGTCCGGCTTTTGTCTCATAGCGTTGCACCGCAGGTGCCTGTTTTGGAGGTCGACGGGGCTTCACATAGTCCTTGATGATCGTAATGCCCCCCGTGTAACCTCGCTCTTTCAAGAGACGCAGCAGCACTTCACAATTGAAAATTCCCTTTTCGAGGTATAGATCCAGCAAGGCTTTGAACGGATCGAGTTTTGAGACTCTCTTCTTACGCGGACGAGGTTCCGGAATTCCTTCTGCGCGGAGGTATTTTCGTATGGTATTACGGGAATGACCCGTTTCCCTTGTGATTTCGCGGATACTCTTGCCGCTCACTTGAAGTTCGTGTAATCTGATCACAGTCCCACTCCTTAGCATATGTCTCCCCTCTGAAGCTACTTTGGTCGGTAATTTCAGAGAGAGGTATTCTACAGGGGTGGGTCATTTTCATTCCGGCGAACCTGGGTCAATTTTAACCCGGCGGTGACATGCACCAATGGACGCT
This sequence comes from Brevibacillus borstelensis, assembly GCF_036700025.1. NCBI lineage: Bacteria > Bacillati > Bacillota > Bacilli > Caryophanales > Paenibacillaceae > Brevibacillus > Brevibacillus borstelensis. The sequence goes on from NZ_CP144922.1 coordinate 1,059,564, forward strand.
GCGATCGAAGCATAACTCTCCACACCTTCTAAGTATCGTTGAACCGCAGCTAACTTAACATCCCCACTAAATTTAGTCATAAAAAAACTGCACCCCCAACTGTTGAATATGTCCAACAATTGGGGTGCAGTTCAAGCTTGGATGCCTTTTTCGGCTGTCGTCTTATTCATATCTCTCCCGAATGACCCGCCACCTCGTCTTGATGAGGCTCTCAATGCCTTTCGTAATTTGCACCAGCAGGATGGAAGCAAGCCCCGTGCTCGCGTAGACGACGAGCAAATACATCAGCGAATACCACGTGTTGCTGAACAGCCACGAGACGTCATTTCCGAAAAGATCCTTCAGCCATTCCTTGTAGAGAATGAGGAAGGCCGAGTGAAACAGGTAGATAAAATAGGTAAGACCTTTGCGAAACTTGAGCTGTACCTTGTCGACCAGCTCCAGGAAGAAGACGACCATGACCAAAAAGGTAATCAGTGTCGCAATCACAAAGGACAGATGAACCGCCACATACATTTTGCTGGATAGGATGAAAAAGACAGCACTGATGACGGAGACGCTTGTAAACAAAATCAGGTAGGACTGTTTCCTTTGCAGGTAAGCAAAGATGGTTTCCCGATACCAGTACACCAGATGGCCGATATAAAACGTGAAGATCCACGTCGGGAGAAGATGGCGAGTCGTCAAGCCAAGCCACCCCTGGTGGAGGTAATTAATGTACACATATTGAACCGCCATGAATACCCAAATGAGAAAAAGGATGTTTTTCTTGGTAATCACATTGCGGAACAGGTAGGCGAACAGGTAGTACTGGCAAATCATAAACACAAAATACAGGTGGCCGCCCGTTTTTCCCAGAAAGATGTTGAAAAAATCTGTGGAAGTGCGAGGCCACACGTCATTGAGCAAGTAATGATACAAGACGCCGCACACCAGGAACGGCACGTAGATGTAGGTGAGCTTTCCCGAAAAGAACTGCCAAAAGCCCGGCTTTTTCTTTTCAAGCGTATAGGCGGTCATGTATCCGCTCACGATGGCCAAAAGCACTGTGCCATAGCGGCTGATCTGGTTTAAGGCAAGCACCCAGAAGGGATCGGTAAAGTCCAGCACGGAAGCGGTAAAATGACCGACGACGACCAGAAAGGACGAAAGCAGTTGAATGAAAAACAAGGCTTTCAGGATCTTCGAGTCGGTGGACATAAGCAAGTAATCTCCATTCGTTTATTTCATGAAACATCATCATTTTCAATGAAGAAAAAGATGAAAAAGAATCAGTTTTCATGATAGTAAACTATTCTTTGAATTATATTAGAATACAGACAGTATGAAACATGTAAATTTTAAAGAGAATTCCATCGTATGGTAACGAACTTGTTGAAGCTTGGCAATTCGTCAGCATGTTCATATGCACAAGGATGATATGCATGGATATTCAGATTCCTGATTCCGCAAAGGGAGGAAGCCGACATTGCTGAAAGAGAAAGCCATTATCGTTACGGGCGCTGCTTCAGGCATCGGGCTTGAAATTGCCATACAATGCATTCAAGAGAATGCCCACGTAATCGCCTGCGACCGAAATCGCGAGAAGCTTGCGGAAATCAAGCAATCTATCAACTCGGACGCGCTGGACGTATACACTTTGGACGTCACGAGATACGAGGAGGTTGCAAGCTTTTTCGCCTGGGCCAGCGAACGGCATCCCGCAATCAACGGGCTGGTCAACAACGCCGGCATTTATCTGGGAAAAAGCATCCTCGATTATGACGTGGATGAAATCGACCAGGTGATCAACGTAAACATAAAGGGATTCATCTACTTTTCGAGGCTGTTCGGGAGAATGCTGCTTGATCAAAAAAGAGCCGGAGTCATTGTGAACCTGTCATCCGTTTCGGGATTGGAAGGAAGCTCTGATGCCGTATACGGTCTGTCAAAGGCGGCCGCAGTCGGTCTGACCAAAAGCTGTGCGATGAATTTTGCGCCGTATATCCGGGTGAATTGCGTAGCACCCACACTGGTAGATACCTCGATGATGGACAAGCTGCCTGTGTGGAGAAAGAACGAATACAGAGAGCACGAGCTGATCAAGTCCCCGGTGCTGCCTGTCGATGTGGCAAACACGGTTGTATTTCTGCTGTCTGAAAAGGGGAGGAATTATACTGGCGCTACCTTTGATTTGAACAACGGGTGTTACCTAAGGTAATCGATGGAGCGAAACGAAGAGATTGATAAACAAGCGGCTCCGGTATATGATAGAAGAAACGGATTGCGAACGTTTGTTTGCAATGGTGAAAACAGGAGGACAGGCAGATGAACCGATGCGGGTGGGTGACACAAGATCCGCTTTACCTCGAATACCATGACAAGGAGTGGGGCGTTCCGGTCTACGACGACCGTCTGCTCTTTGAATATTTGAATCTGGAAGGCGCGCAAGCAGGGCTGAGCTGGTACACAATCCTCAAAAAGAGAGAGAACTACCGGCAGGCTTTCGACAACTTTGAGCCCGAAAAAATCATCAAGTATGACGAGCGGAAAATAGACGAGCTTCTGCAAAACGAAGGCATCGTCAGAAACAAGCTGAAGATCAACGCTGTTATTGCAAACGCCAAGGCGTATTTTCGGGTTGTCGAGGAATTCGGTTCATTCAGTGCGTACATCTGGTCATTTGTGGACGGGAAACCGGTCCAAAACCATTTCAAAGAGATGAGCGAGGTGCCCGCCTCCACAAAGGTAAGCGACAGGCTGAGCAAGGATTTGAAGCGGCGGGGATTCAAGTTTGTGGGAACCACGATCTGCTATGCGTTCATGCAGGCCGTCGGAATGGTAAACGACCATATTGTGACGTGCATGTGCTACCAGGGGAAACAGAAAAAAGAAGCATAGGGATATACAGGTGCAAGCGCCTCCGGAAAAAACGGGAATTGGCTGATCAAACATGACACCCAGTTGTCAACTATCTACCCGTAAAATGTGTTTGTAAAGACAGAGACAATGAAGGGAGCAATTGGGATGGAACCGACCTATGTTTTTCAGGATGCTTTGTACATAAAGGGGATTGCTGCCAGGACGACGAATGAGCGGGAAGCACGGGGAGAAGGAAAAATTCCGGGCCTGTGGGAACGGTTTTTCACCACGGATGTAAGCGGACGGGCGAAAGCAGTCAAAAACCCTCATCTCACCTACACGCTTTATGCGAATTACGAAAATGGAGCGGCTGGCGAATATACCGTGCTGATCGGCCATGAGTCGGAAGCTGGCGAGGCAGAAGAGGGGATGGAGGTCATTTCGGTACCGGCCGCGAAGTATGCCGTCTTTACCTCGGAGAGAGGGCCGGTCGGCGCCGTCGTGACCGAAGCGTGGAAGCGCATCTGGGAATGGTCTGCGACTTCACAGGAGCGCCGTACCTTTACCGGAGACTTTGAATTGTACGATGCCCGTGACTTTGATCCGCAGAATGCAGTCGTTCGGATTTACGTAGCCGTTGAATAAGACAGCGAAGGAAGGGGCTGACAAGGAGCCTCCTATTCCTGCAAATCGGGACCGGAAACTTCTCCGGTCCTTTTTATGCCTGGAACAAAAAGGCCGCAATTGTATGAAGAAGGGGTCAGTGCTCGCAGCTCCTATTGCACGAAAATTCCGTTTATCTGTCGCCTCTCCTGTTTAAAAACGGGACAAATTCGACAAATTTAAAAGGAGATTGCCCAGCTTTAAAAGAAAGAAGAACTACCCATGAAAAAATATCCAACGAAAGAAAGGGAGCAAACAGTTCTCTCACAAGCTGGGGAAAGGAGCAGGACGTGAACTTCATGGAAACGCATCGTGTAAAAAATGATGTGCACATCAGTCAACTAGCCTCAGTAGGGCAAATCGCCGCAGGGATTGCACATGAGGTAAAGAACCCGCTGACAGCCGTAAAGGGTTTTTTGCAGTTGCTCAAGGAGGAGCCGAATGAAACATACGTTGACATTGCCCAATCGGAACTGCAGAATGCTTTGGCTACGCTTGAAAACCTTTTGCATGTAGCCAAGCCCGATCTGGAGGAGGAGTCCATACAGTCCGTTAATCTTTCTGTAGAGCTGGAATCCTTGGTACATCTTTTTCAGGACCAATTGTATCGCGTGGAGATAAGAAAGAAAATTCACAATACGGACGCCTGCGTGTATGGACGGAAGAATCAGCTTAAAAAAGCATTTTTCAACCTGCTGAAAAACGCTTTTGAAGCGATTCCGGACAAGGGAGCCATCACGATTGAACACAAGGTGGAAGAGGAGCAAGTGGTTATCTCCATCGAGGATACCGGAACGGGAATTCCGCAGGAAAAGCTGTCTATGCTGGGCACCCCTTTCTTTTCCACAAAAGTCGACGGGACCGGGATGGGACTGACCCAAGTGTTTTCTGTCATTCATCAACATGGAGGCAGGATTCAGGTTTACAGCGAGGAAGGAAAGGGTACACGCTTCACGCTGAGCATCCCCAAGGAATCAACAAGGTTAACTCGTGGAGTGATTGAATTGAAATTGCATTCAACAGCAGGCCAGGAGCTGCGGGATTTCTTTCTGGAAAATCGGAACGAATTCGAACAATGCTTGCTGGCTGAGGCGGTCAACGTCAAGGAGAAAATACACGAAATACAGCAGGTGGGAAACGTCAACTTGCTGGCGAACGCTCATAAGCTGGTCCTTTACATCGTCGATGGCCGCGAGCACGATGTGATTTCCTTCGCCCGACAGGAAGGGGTTGTCTGGGCCAAGCATTCGCTGACATTAGCGTTCAAGCTCGAGTGGGTGCAATCCATCCGCAGGGTTCTTTGGGATTTCCTGTACAATTATGACAAGCTGCAGAATCTCGAGAGCAGCCGGGAAAACTTCTACTCGCTGGAAAAACAAATCAATGAGTTGGTCGATCGGTTCCTTAATTATTTCTTTATCAGCTACTCCGATTACAAGGAGCAGCTTATTCAGAAGCAGAGAGAACTCGTCGACTATTTATCTGTCCAGTTCATTCCGTTAAAGCCTGCCATGTGCATTTTGCCGCTGGTAGGAGCGATAGACAGCCATCGTTTTTCTTTAATTGAGGATAAAGTCATTACGCAGATTGGCACGAATAAAATCGAGGTGCTGATTTTGGACCTCTCCGGCGTTGCCGAAATGGAGATAGCCGTGATGGAACGCTTCTTGCACCTGCTCGAAGGCATAGCGATGATGGGCTGCAAGGGTGTCATCACCGGTATGCGCCCGGAAATCGTAAAGGTCATGATCAGAAACGGAATATCGTTTGACAGTAAAGCTATTATGAAAGGAACGCTTCAACAGGCCTTGGTGGGGTACATGACGCCGGGACCTGAACCGGAAATCCCCCCGGTGTAACGGCTGTCGCATGGCCAGCATTTTGGGTCACCACCTGTATTTGCCCACATATGATATCTCAAAACATTTACATGGGAGAGTTAGGCAATGTGGGATAAACAGCTGGAACTTACGGTAGATAAGCTTTTGCCCTGTGGAGCAAAGATCCTCGCAGCAGCAGGGAAGGCGCCGTCGGACGAGGCTCCCTCGCCGTTTATTTGTTTGCGCGATCTGGACGGCGATGGAGAGGCAGAGCTGGCTGGCGCCTACAGGTGGGTCGGGGAAACCTTTTTCACGGTATGGAAAAATGGAGCGGACGGCTGGTATGCAGTCCAGACGCTTTCCAGCAGAAAGGCGGTCATTTGCGATCTGCACACGGCGCCCGTGACCAGCAGCGAAAAGTTTGACGTCATCATCGGCTGGCAGGCTGACGGGGAAGCTGCGTTGATTCAAACCCGGCATGATTGGCCGTTTGTGCTGACAACCAGAGAAGCGGGAGAAGCAGAGCCAGCCGCGCTTGCTGTCTATGAGTGGACGCAGCGCGGGCTTTTGAACAGAGCGATGCCCCCTCTCTCCTATCACAAGCTGGAAGTAGCCGATCTCGAATCTGCTGCGGGAGTGGACGGGATTGCCGAGATCATCCTCTGGCAGCAGGAGGAGGGAGGGGTGTATACGGCCGATGTATACAAATGGAACGGGGAGCGATTGCAGCAAGCCAATGATCGCTTTCCTTCCTATTTTCAGCAGATAGCTGCGCAACTTCGGGAACAGGCAAAAGAACGGCCGGAAGATGCGAGTCTCTGGTACCAGCTTGCCAGTGCCGAGCAAAAAGCAGGACTGCCGGCACAGGCGGTTCACTCGCTCGCTACAGCGGTGAAGCTGCGCCCGTCATCCGCCGGAAAATGGCAGTCGGTTATCCGGTTGATCCGCAGCGAGCTGCAAACCAGGGCTGCTTTGTACCCCGCCCCCGTCAAAACGGCAGAAGGTACAAAATGGGGGTACATTGACAGAAACGGACGTTTTATCATTTCACCTCGTTTTGACTACGCCGAAGATTTTCAAAATAACGGTTTGGCCGTCGTGCAAGCAAACAACCACAGCGGCCTGATCAACCAGCTCGGGATATTTGTCGTAGGTCCTATTTATCAGTCGATTGCCCCCTTTTCCGAAGGGCGGGCAGCCGTTGTCGATGACCGCGGCTTTCGGGTCATTGATGAAAGAGGGAACATGTTAACGGCCACGCCTTACTCCTATATCGGAACGTATAAGGAGGGGCGGGCAGTTTTCACAAAGGTCGATGCACAAGGCCGTTCCCATTACGGCTACCTGGATCTTTCCGGCACGGAAATTATCCCGCCGGTGTATATGTCTGCCAACGACTTTCAGGACGGAAGAGCGCTTGTGCAGGTCAGGGAGGGAGAATTCGCCCTCATCGACCGCAGCGGGAAGGCGCTTCATTCCTACCAGCATCCCTATGTAGGACCGCCGGGAGACGGCCTGTTGGCATTCTCGGAGACGGAGAGCGGCCCCAAGGGCTACATCAATGAATCCGGCGAGGTGGTCATCCCGCCGCAATTTTCGGTGGCCTTGCCGTTCGAAGCGGGAAGAGCCATCGTCAATGCCTCCAGGGATTTCTCGGAAAATCTGTACGGTCTGATCGACAAGACCGGGGCGTACGTGATCAAGCCGGAATACAACGACATCAATATGCTGGGAGCAGGGCGTCTCGCTGTTGGCCGGGCAAAGGATCCGAGCAAGCCCTACATCGGATCGGCCTATGCGATAACGGACACAGACGGCCGTTTCCTGACCGATTTTCTCTACGACCAGGTCGCCGAGTACAAAGAAGGGGTAGCATCTGCAACCGATGGCCAGAGAACCTTTTTCATCGACAGAACGGGACATGTGGCGAGAAATCTTCCGGTCGTCCCGGGCAGCGGAACGTTGACGCTGGAAGGGGAGCTGGTCAAGGCGTTTGTCGATCAACGGATATCCTACTATGACCGCAGCGGAAAACTGGTCTGGAAGCAAAACACCGCCATCCCGCTGACTGGTCAGTACCGGGTTGTCGAGCACAAGTACGCTCCGAACAGAGATTATCTCGTCTACTACCCCGAAATCAGGGGCATGGCGAACAGACAGGCGCAGGAGGCGGTCAACCAACGCTTGCGTGAGCTGTCCCAGATCAAACCGATTGATCCAAATGCACAGTTGGATTACAACTACTTTGGCGATTTTGCTGTGGCGTTCTTCAAAAATCGGCTGGTGGAGCTGGAGCTGACCGGCTACAATTACCCGTTTGGCGCCGCTCACGGAATGCCGACCATGACTTATGTCCCGATTGATTTGGTCAGCGGACGGATCTATGCTCTGAAAGACCTGTTTAAGCCGGGCAGCGATTACGTCAGGGTACTGAGCGATATCGTCGGCAACCAAATCAAAAACAATCCCGAATACTCGCACGTTTTCCCGGACTCCTTTAAAGGAATCAGTCCCGATCAGCCTTTTTATGTCAAGGAAAACGCCCTGTATCTCTACTTTGCTCCGTATGAAATTGCGCCCTACGCTGCAGGCTTTCCGACGTTCCGCATCCCTTTTTCGCAGATCGCGGACATCATTGGCGAGAATGGGGATTTTTGGAGATCGTTTCACTAAAATAGAGGAAATCGAGAAGCGCAGGTCTGCCTCAACAGCAGATTTGCGCTTTTTTGCGAAGAAAGAAGCGAGACGAGGCAAAATGCCGGTTTGTGCCATTTGCGGTCCGCACAGCAAATGGCAGCGTGGTCCGAAAGTCCTGTTTCATTTGCTTGTCCTTATATATAGGAAAAACGATTCATGATTTTTCCAAAAGTGAAAGTTGATTCAATATATTGGCAAATGCTATGATTACTTTCAAGAATTTTTTGTAGGATGTGATCGTATTATGCCGATTATTGGCATTGATTTAGGTACGACCAATAGCCTGGTTTCTTGTTGGACAGAGGAGGGCTCAGTGATCATTCCCAACGCTTTGGGAAGCAACCTGACGCCTTCTGTTGTGAGTGTAGATGAAAATGGGGAGATCCTCGTCGGACAAGTGGCCAAGGAGCGTCTGATTACACATCCCCATCTGACAGTAGAGACATTCAAGCGGTATATGGGCAGCAACAAAACCTTTCAGCTTGGATCGTATACATTTTCCCCGGAAGAGCTGTCTGCATTTGTCATCCGTTCGCTGAAGGAGGATGCAGAGGCATTTCTGGGAGAACCCGTGACAGAGGCCGTGATCAGCGTTCCGGCTTATTTTAATGATGCGCAGCGAAAAGCCACGCAGAGGGCCGGAGAATTGGCCGGCTTGAAAGTGGAGCGGCTGCTCAATGAGCCGACGGCGGCCGCGATCGCCTACGGTCTGCATCTCCAGGACCCGGAAACCAAATTCCTCGTCTTTGACCTCGGGGGCGGGACTTTTGACGTCTCCGTCCTGGAGCTGTTTGATCAGGTCATGGAGGTCAAAGCGATCGCCGGTGACAACTACCTGGGCGGCGAAGATTTCACCGAGCTTCTCTGCTCGCACTTTCTCCAGCACCATCTGCTGACAGCGAGCGATGTCAGCGAAAAAGCGATGAACGCCTTGCGTAAGCAGGCGGAGCTGTGCAAGCGGCAGCTCGGCACAGAAAAGTACGGCACGATGAGCTGCATGATCGATGACAAGACCTACGAATTGCAGATCGGCCGGGATGAATTTGAAGTCATTGCAAAGCCGCTGCTTGCTCAGCTCCGCGCTCCGATCGAGCGGGCCCTGCGCGATTCGTCGATTACTCCGCGCGAGCTGGACGCTATCGTACTGATCGGCGGCGCTACACGGATGCCGCTCATCTATTCGTTTGTCGGCAAACTGTTTGGGCGCCTGCCTGCATCGCATATCCACCCGGATGAAGCCGTGGCTTTGGGAGCGGGGATTCAGGCCGCGATGAAGGAGCGGAATGAAGCGCTGCGGGAAGTGGTATTGACTGACGTCTGTCCGTACACGCTCGGCACTATGGTCGCGGTCGAGACGGACTCGGGAAGCTACGAGTCGGGTCATTTTTATCCGATCATCGAACGCAACAGTACGATCCCGGTCAGCAAGGTAGAGCGTCTTTACCCTGTGCACGAGAACCAAAAGGTGATCAAGGTGGAGATTTATCAGGGAGAGAGCCGTCTGACGAAAAACAACATCAAGCTCGGGCAGATGGAAATCCCGATTCCTCCCGCCACCGCTGGCCAGCAGGCTGTGGACGTCCGCTACACCTACGATATTAACGGCATTCTGGAAGTAGAGGTCACCGTCGTCGAGACGGGCGTGAAAAAACGGATGATTATCGAAGAGAACCCCGGGGCCGTTTCCCGCAAGGAAATCGAGCAACGTCTGAAGGAGCTGGAGGCCATCAAGATCCATCCCCGAGACAGGATGGAAAACAGGCTGCTCCTGGCACGGGGAGAGAGGATGTACGAAGAATCGCTGGCGGAAAAACGGTACGAGATCGCCCAAGCCTTGCAGCGCTTCGAAAATGTCCTCAAGCGTCAAAATGATGCGGAAATCAAGAAGGAAGCGGAGCTGCTGAAGGCTGTGCTGGATCGGATTGAGAGGTGCCAGGACTATTAATATGAACAGTTGGGAATTTTTGGGTATCGAACCTACGTCCGATCAGGGGGCAATCAAGCGAGCGTATGCCAGACTGTTGAAAACCTATCACCCGGAGGACGATCCGGAAGGGTTTCAGCGGCTGCGGGAAGCGTATGAGCATGCCCTCCGCGAAGCGAAATTTTTACAGGAAGCGGCTGCGTCAGGCGATGCGGCTGGTTCTGTTTTTGTACTCGATCCGGAGGAGGAAGCAGCTCCGGCAGCAGAAGCGGTATGGACTGGCGTCCGGGAGCAAGGACCCCGCGAAGGGGAAGCCCTTGAAGCAGGGGTCCCTGAGCAAGCGGGAGAAAGGCTGGCCAGCCGAAGCTTTTCAGCGGGAAAAGAGCCGGCCACACCCGAGGAGCTTGCCGAGCATTTTATTTCGCAAGTGACTGTGCTCTACGCTGATTTCCCATCCCGGATTGACCGCGAGAAATGGGTGGCGCTGCTGGAAAAGGAAGAATACTGGCAGCTGGAAGTCAAGCAGCGGACCAACAAAGAAATGCTGACATTCCTGATGGAGAAGTACCATTTGCCCCGTCAAATATGGAGGCTGTTGAACGATTACTTCTTCTGGACCGATCAGGAGATGGAGCTTTCCCAGGAGTTTCCGGAAAATTTCATTCGCTTTGTCATCAACCAGATCAAAAAGCCGTGGGAGCTTCGCTACGAATTTTTGAAAAAAGACGAGGAAAGCGATTACGAGTACGACGACTTTATCGATTGCCGGGAGCACGCGTTTCGGGCGATGCTGGACAATGAGCTGGAGGAAGCCGAGAAGTACCTCGCGATTGCTTCCAACATGTTTACCGAGGACCCCGATTTGCTGAGGATGATCGGGCACTTCTATCTGCGCAAAGACGATCTGGAGAACGCTTTTCATGCCTTTTACCGGCTGACCGAGGTGCTTCCGGAGGAGATCGACGGCTACATCCATCGGGCAAACATATTGCGGAAGATTGGCAAGTACGAAGAGGCGCAAGAAGACTATCAGCATGTCCTCTCGCTTTCTCCCGACAATGAACTCGCTTTGAGCGGGCTTGCCCGCTGCTATGTCTCGCTTGGAAAGCTGACCGAGGCGAGGGCGGTGCTGAAGCGGATACTCGTTCAATGTCCGTACGACATCGACGTACAAGTCCGCCTGCTTGCGCTAAACGGCTTGCTCGCCGATCAGCTTCAGGAGGAACTGCAGGAGGCGCCGGACGATCACGAGCGCAGGTTTTGCTTGGCGAGCGTCTGCTTCGATCTGGAACGGTATGAGGAGTGCGTAGAATCACTCGACCGCATTCAGAGAGCCATTCCGCTTACAGTGGACATGGAGCTGCTCTGGGGCCGGGCGCTGATCAAGCAGGAACAGACGGAGGAAGGACTCGCTCATCTGGATAAGGCGTTGGAGCTTGCCCGCCAGGCAGGGGACAGCGAGTGGGCGATTCTCCTGGAGCGGGGTACTACGTATGTGGAAAGCAACCAATACGAGGCGGCCATCGAAGACCTGACCGCCGCCATGGAGCTTATGCCCAACCATCCCGAGATTCTCCATCAGCTGGCGGAGGCATATCGCTGCCAGAAGGAATACAAACGCTGCGTGGAGCTGTCCGATCAGGCCATTTCGTTGAACCCTACACGCTGGATTTATTATTCGACCAGGGGGCTCGCCCACTATTGGCTGAATCATTACAAGGAATCCAGAGATGACCATCAGATCGTCATCAACCACGAGTACAACTTCTCCGGGGCCTGGCATCGAAAGGCATACAGCCATTTTCGTCTGGGCGAATACGACAGGGCGATAGAAGGCTTTCACGAATCCGAACGGTGGGGGGACAACGAGCTGTCCTTTTACTTTATCGCGATCTGCCATTTCAAGTTGGGAGATTACGAGAATGCGCTCGGGGCCATTGAATATTACAAAGAGAGCCACGAAAACGACCCCGATGCCTATCTGGTGATGGGCGACGTGTATCGCGGGATGGGAGACGAGGAGCAAGCACGGGAAGTGTACTGCAGCGGGGCTGCCCAGTTCCCAGACAATCAGGATCTGGTCAAAATGGCTGTATACAGCCTGCTGAAGGAGAATGCTCAGACGAGAGCGATTCCGTATCTCAAGCAGTTGCTGCTGGGCGAGGACTATCGCGAATGGGCCGCCACTTCATTGCTCAACATCTCGATCCAGCAAGGGGAGTGGGAAGAGGCTGTCGCCATCGCAGACAATTTCCGCAATGTGGTACCGAAGGAGCAGTGGGACCCGACCCTCCTGTTTTATGCCGGCTATGTTCATTACCGCCTGGAGCGTTATCAGATAGCTGCGCTTTACCTGGAGCAGGCTTACCGGCTCAAAGCGGACGGCGATACATGCAGTTATTTAAGCATGGTCTATTTTGATCTGGGCAGGATGGAAGAGGCTGCTGCTTTTGCCAAGAAAGCGTTGGAGGCCGTTCCCGGAAATGCCGAGTATCAGCGCCGTTACGAGGGAATCGTCAGCCAAAGCAAGAAAGGGCTTTTCGGTCTGTTCCGTAAAAAACAATCCTCCCAAGCTTTGTGGCCATCCTCGCTTCCCTTCGTATGGCACCAGGAGCTTGAAGAGGTTCCCGACATACATTATTGGCAGGGGGAGGAATAGCCGATGAGCAGCAAACAAGCGACACTCGATCCGACCGACTTGTGGGGATTGGCGCTGGGGGCCGTTTTATTTGAGATGAACGGCTACGATGCCGCAAACAACTACGAAATCGAGCCAACCGAAGAGAATCTCGAAGCAATCCGGCGGTCTCTGAAACGAGGCTGGGGAATCGAGAGCACCGAGGATTTGATGAACAACCTGCGCTGGCTTCAGGAAGAGGGGCATCGCACCTCCTTTTACGAAATGCGTAGCTTCTTGTCCACTCTGTCTATGGCGGATCAATCAGCCTTCCTTGAGACGCTGCCGAAAAATACGGAAAAGCATATGCAGTACATCCTGGTAAAGGCGTACATGCACAAGCTTCCTCTGGCGGGCATCGCAGCATGGGATTTTGGCAGATATGTCGATTTGTGCAGGATGGGGGCTTTTGTCGGATACATATCCGAGGAAACATCATGGGAGTTGATCAGGAAAGTGGCGGTCGTGGCCCAGGAATCGTATTCGGGCTGGCTGGAGTACGGCATCAGCTACGTGGCTGGCCGTCAATTTTGGCTGGGGACGATCAGTGAGGAGAAGGCCAAGCAGCATACCGACTATGTCCGAAGCCTTGTTTTGAATAAGGACAGCCTGTGGCGGAGGCTTGATTGGAATTTGAAGCTTGTGGATGAAGAAGAGGCGGAAGAGGCTGCGGAAGCGGAAGAAGTGGAAGCAGAAGCTGTGGAGACAGTTGTAGTTGAAAAAGAAGAAGTGGAAGCAGAAGCTGTGGAGACAGTTGTAGTTGAAAAAGAAGAACTGGAAGCAGAAGCTATGGAAACAGTAGTAGCAGAAACAGTAGAAGTACAAACAGAAGCCGTAGAATCAGAAATAGCCCAAGCAGAACCAGCAGAAGTCACAGCGAAAGACGCAGAAACTGAACACATAGAAGTGGCTACCGAAGAAGCGGAAACAGAAACCAGACAGAAGTAGAGGAACGAGAACGAAAGAACGAAAAGCATTTCTGGAACAAGTACAAAAGCGAAGTCAAAGCCATGTCAAGCTATTGAAATGCCACACGACGTGAAAAGTCACCCCAGAGGTGGCTTTTCTCTTTTTTCTGCAAGCACTGATTTGTGCATAAGGGACAAATTTTATCCGTCTTTTTAGCTGATCAGGCCGTATTCCTCGCCAAACGGCTCTGCCTATAATGTAAGGAAAACACAAGGCAAAGTTGACAGGAGGGGTTGGCATGCTGGGCATTATTCGTGTTCTCACGCTTTCCGATCCCCGCGATGTACACCGTCACGGGGAGCTAATCGAGCGACAGTACCAGATTCCGGTAGTGAGCGAGTGCATCTGGGATCAGCCGAAAGGCATCTACGATCAGGAAACAGAGGACATTGCGGTCCCGAAAATCATTGAGGTGGCCAAACGCCTGGAGGCAAAGGGCTGTCAAGCGATCGGGATCAGCTGCGCGGCCGACCCGGCTTTGGCGGAAGTGAGACAGGCTGTCCGTGTCCCGGTGATCGGAGCGGGCTCGGCTGCCGCCCATCAGGCGATGGCGATGTCGCGCAAGGCGGGTGTATTGACGATTCTCGATGATGCACCGCCGCTGGTCAAACAAATCCTCGGGGATGCCTATGTCGGCATGAAAAGGCCCGATGGAGTGCGAACTACTCTTGATCTGCAAACCCCGGAAGGACGGAAAAATGCGCTCGAAGCGGCGAAGTGGCTGAAAGAACAAGGAGCAGAATCGATCGTGCTGTGCTGCACCGGCTTTGCCACGATCGGCTTTGCCAAGGAACTGATGGAGAGGCTGCAGCTGCCCGCCATGGACCCGATCATGGCGATCGGAACGACTGCCTCGATGTTTCTGAAAAAACAGAATTCGCTTTCCCCGGATGGAGCCGCCGTATGAAAAAGCTGGGGGCAATCACCATCGGTCAATCACCGCGTGTCGATGTAACGCCGGAGATGCTGCCTTTTCTCACCGAGTTTCAGGTCGTGGAAAAAGGGGCATTGGACGGGCTTGGCCCGGAAGAATTGGCAGCCCTTGCGCCGAAGCCGGGTGAAAATGTGCTGGTCAGCCGCTTGCGGGACGGCTCGCAGGTTACGATGTCCAAGCAGTCCATCCTGCACCTGATGCAGCAGCGGATCGACGAGCTGCAAGCAGATGGAGTCGACGTTATTTTGCTGTTGTGCACCGGTCATTTTCCGTCTTTTGACTGCAACGCTCTACTGCTGGAGCCGGACCGCATCCTAAACAACGCCGTTCACGGCTTGCTGGCAAAGGGCAAGCTCGGCGTCATCAATCCGGTACCCGAGCAGCGCGAAGCTTCGTTGGAGAAATGGGAACGCGACGGACTCGAGGTCTTCACGGCAGCCGGTTCTCCGTACCTGCCGGGCGACGAGATCGAAAAGGCGGCACTTTCGCTGAAGGAGCATGATGTAGACTTGATCTTGCTGGATTGCATGGGCTATACGGAGGAAATGAAGCGGACGGTCAAGCAGATTACAGGCAAGCCGGTCATCCTGTCGCGGACGCTGGTCGCGCGGGTGCTGGGAGAGCTGGGCTAAATCTACAGAGGATGACGAACTGAAGAATGGATAGCAAACTGGGGCAGTCCTATCGTAGGCAACTACTTGATCGGACTGCCCCTTTTGATACAGAGAGTGTCGCCTGCCCCTGTCTATTTCAACCAGCAAGAAAATTTTATCGTTAATACTAAATTTTTTGTCTATTTTGACTATATTTTTGCTACACTATTTTTCAAACAGCGCGGCGAAGGAGGGAAGCTTTGTGAACGGAGTGACCATTCGAGAGTTAATGGAGATGCCCCTTTTGAAAGACGCTCGTGTTATCAGTGGATTTGAAGGCATGGATCGTGTGGTGCGGTTTATTGATATCATGGAAGTCCCGGATTTGAGAGGGTGGCTGCGAGAAGGCGAACTGCTTTTGACTACAGCGTACTCCATCCGTCACGATCCTTCGCTTTTGCCCGAAATCGTCGAACATATGGCCCAGGCGGGAGCAGCGGCACTGGCGATCAAGCCGGAGAGGTTTCTCCACGACCTGCCGGAAGAGATGATTTCGGTGAGCAATCGCTATCAGCTGCCGATCATTGAGCTGCCGGCGATGATCCCCTATATGGACATCACCCATGCCGTCATGGAGCAGGTGCTGGATCGCCAGGCGGCTCTGCTGCGCCGCTCCGAGGAGGTATACCGGACGCTGACGACGATGGTTTTGGAAAACAGCGGGCTGCAAGCGGTGGCAGATAATGTTTCGGAGCTGGTCAAAGGAGCGGTCCGGGTGCTGGACAACCACGGACACGTACTCGTCTCCGTCCCGCCGGACTGGAAGCCGCAGTCCAAGCAGCTGGAATGGGATATAGCGGTAGACAAGCAGGTAGTAGGCAAGCTCCAGATAGACAAGGAAAGCCTGGACGACATCCAGCAGGTATGCGTGGAGCAGGCGCGAGTCGTGGTCGCCCTGGAGCTGATGCGTACCAAAACGGCCATGGATACAGAGAATCGATTGAGAGGAAATTTTATCGACGAGCTGCTCTCCGCCGTTCCCCCCGCCAGACATGAGGTAGAGCGGAGGGGAAGACAGCTCGGCTTGAACCCGAGCCAGGATTGGGAGGTAGCCATTATTGAAGGCAACGAAACGGTTGTTCGCCAGATCGCGGCGCCCGCTTCGCGTTTTCGCCAGTCTCTGGAGCAGGAGGCTCAGCAGAGGGGCTTCCAGGCACACGTGGAGGTCAGGCATAATTCGCTGCTGCTTCTGCTCTCCAGCAAACCGGCAGGCCAAGAACAGCCAGGAAAGGCCAAGAAAGGCACGGAAACCGAAGCTGTCCCCGGTTTTGAGTGGCGGCATGGCATTGAGCGAAGTCTGCGCGAGCAAGGGGGCAAACGGCATGATATCCATATCGGATGCGGAAGAGCCTATCCCTTGTGGCATGTGCATCAGAGCTATACGGAAGCGAGAAAAGCGCTGGCGATCGGGATGAAGCTGTCCCGTCCCATGGAGGTCACGGCCTTTGAAGATGTCGAGGCCTTTCAACTGTTGGCAGAGTATGCGGATCATGCTCATTTCTCCGAGCTGTTCGAGCGAAAGCTGGGGAAACTCCATGCACATGACAAAGAGCACGGCAGCGACTTTTTGCGAACTCTTTACCACTTCCTGGAGTCATCGGGAAATTTGATCGAGACATCCAATCGTCTCTATATTCACCGCAATTCGGTCAAATACAGACTGCAGCGGATTCGCGAAATCATTCCAATCGACTTGAGCTGTCCGAGGCAGCGTTTTGTCTATCATCTATGTCTGACGTATCATTACTTGAAAGCAAATGAATAGCCCGCTGCAGCCGTCTTCTGGACGAATCATGATCCAGCGGCGATTGCCATGCATTGCTACAAATCCCAACCATTGTAAATAATTGGGATTTTGTGTTAGAATCATTCCGTGTTGAAATTATGGGGAATACTAGGAGGAGAAAATGAGAAAATGAATATTAAAAAACTTTCTATTGCGACTGTCTTGGTTAGCAGTTTAGTCGTATCTGGAGCTGGTTCTGCCTTCGCAGCATCTCAGGGCGAGACAATTAAAATAGGGAGCCTTACGATTGTTGAACGGGTATATGAAAACCCGGTAGAATATGATTTTACAAAAGCCCTAGCAAAGAGTGATTTAAATAAGATTGGTCCCTTAGGCAATGATATGACTGGTACAGTCTATGAAATGTCCACCAAGGATCTATACAAATCAAAATCTTATGAAGCTGAAATCGAAAATGATAGTGACGAAAACGATTCCTTTTCAAGAAAGGTAACAAGAAAAACCTTTTTGACCGGAAAAATAGGTGGGTCAGGCGAGACGAAAGTCAACTGGAGGATAATAGAGGGGAAAGTCGGGATTCATGCAGAAATTTCATTCGGAAAAGAAGACACTATAGAAACAACCCACACTTGGGTCATACCAAAGCGTACGATAACAACCGTTGAATACGGATCAAAAGCTGTAAAAACAACCGGAAACCTGGTGAAATATTTCCAAGGGAGAGTAAAAGATTCTAACTACGTTAACGTCAAATATTCGTACAAAGAATATTCCAGTAAAAAATCAAAAAATCTATGATCCGACCTCTCCATGTTCTTCTCCTTCTGTTTATCGTTCTTCTTAGTGGTTGTAGCGGGGATAATTCATCAGAAACAGTGGAAAAAACACCAAGTGACATGATGCAAACAGTCCCCAAAGAAAAGTCGTATGGAAGCGTCTACGACTATTTCGAAGAATTTACAGGGGAGAATTTGAAAACATCCGTGCTTCAAATCAAAAAAAGCGATAATTCGGTAGAACTCACGTTACGAATCTTACTCTCGGATTCCTTGAAAGAAAAAATGATGCATACGGAAAAACCCATTTACTTTACGTTTGGAGATCTGCCGGGTAACGAGACAATTAAGAATTTGCTTGCTGAATCTCCTTCACTCGTTCAAATTGAGTTAAACAGTAAAGAGAATCTGTATACGATTTCGCAAAAGCTGAAGCTAAAAGAAAATTTGACGGAAGCTGATAAACAGGCGCTATTGTCTCCTGCCAATTACCGATTTCAGGTTATAAACGAAGAAGAGCTCTCTGTAGCCAGTTTTATGGGTTTGGAAAATTCGCTACTTCCAGAAGATAATCAGAAGTAGTAAAAACGGGGTCTGTCCAGTATTTTGTGTAAACCCTTTTGGAATAAAAAACTAGCGTAAGTATTGGCCGATCCGATCCGGGAAGAAAACGGAGAGCTGGAGGAGCATTTGCCCCCAGTTCTGCACTCGTCCAGTCCACTTCCTGGTGACGTCCATGGTAGCCAAATAGAGCATTTTGAGCAGGGCTTCATCGGTGGGGAAAATGCTCTTGCCCTTCGTCACCTTTCGGAGTTGCCGATGGTAACTCTCAATCATATTGGTCGTATAGATCAATTTACGAATCTCTGGTGGATACTTGAAAAAAGTAGCTAGCTCGTCCCAGTTGGTACGCCAAGAGCGAACGATGAGGGGATATTTGTTACCCCATGTTTCCTCAAAACGATCCAATTCCAGTAAGGCAGCCTCTTCTGTTGCCGCTTTGTAGATTGGCTTTAAATCCGCCGTCACTTTCTTAAGATCCTTGTAAGAAACATAACGGGTCGAGTTGCGGATTTGATGAATGATGCACTTTTGGATCTCCGTATTCGGATAGCAGGCAGAGATGGCCTGAGAGAAGCCCGTTAGGTTATCCACGCAGGTGATGAGAATGTCCTGAACCCCACGGTTCCGTAAGTCGTTCAGTACGCTCAGCCAGAACTTTGAGGATTCATTCTCTCCAATCCACATGCCTAATACGTCCTTGTTGCCGTCCAAATCAATGCCAATGACCATATAAGCCGCTTTGTTCACAATAGCACCGTCTTGCTTGACTTTGTAGTGAATGGCGTCCATAAATACAACCGCATAGATGCTTTGTAGCGGTCGGTTCTGCCATTCTTTGATGAGTGGCACGATCTTATTCGTCACATTGGAGATCATGGTAGGAGAAACGTCAATTCCATACAGATGGTTCAGATGGTCCTGAATATCCCGTGTGCTGACACCTTTGGCATACATGGCGATAATTTGGTCCTCAATGCCGGTAACGGTAGACTGATGCTTTTTCACGATAACGGGCTCAAATTCGCCATTACGGTCACGTGGCACCGCGATCTCCACCTCGCCGTATTCGCTTGTCACCGTCTTCTTTGTCTTCCCGTTACGGCTGTTTGTTGTTTTCTTTCGCTTCACATCGTGCTTTTCATAGCCGAGTTCCGTGTCAAGCTCCGCCTCTAGCATCGACTGCAGCGTTTCTGCAAACAGTTCCTTCAGTGCCGACTGCACATCGTCCATCGTCTTGAGGTTGTTTTCCTTCACAAACGCCTTCACTTGTTCCTTACTAAATCTCGCCATAGGTGTCATCCTCTCAAACCAACCTTTCTCTTATTGTAATAGGTTTTGAGAGTTTACACAGAATATTTTACAGTCCCTAAAAACGCTTGTTGCGACTTGTACTTCATGTGGCCATCGTGGCCACACTCCTCATGCCATAAAAAACACTAGGGACTTGGATGCAAGATGGAACTCGATTTCCTGTACACGAAGGAAATCGAGTTTTTTCATATTGGATTACTCCACTCTGTACTCCAGACTCGAAAATACGTTTCTGTTGATCCTGCCAGCCTATCTTCCGGGCTTTATTTTCCCCGTCTCACCGTCCTTCGGAACAATCAAATGTCTCCTTTCTCTTCCATATAAGCATGCCTTTATGGCAGGTTGCTTTGGAGATTCCTGTTTTTTACAAACAATTTTTCATTCATGCTATGTATTTGTTCGGTATTTTTTTGCACGGGTGCAAGCGAGTGAAACCGGGGCTCTTTGTTCAATGGGGACAAATGTTATGCCTCTTTTTTATTGCGAGCGGACGTAGTGGACAAGAAGTCGGTACAGGTACAATAACCACAAATATATGAAAATTTTCATATTTCAGATCTGGATCGGAAGTATGAGGGGGGTTGGGAGATTGCTCATTTACATTTTCCGAAGATTGCTGCTAATGATTCCGGGCCTCATCGGGATTATCCTGATTACATTCCTCTTGTCGAGGGTGCTGCCCGGCGATCCCGCCCTGATGATAGCGGGAGAGCAAGCGGACGAGGCACAGCTGGCAAAAATCAGAGAGGACCTGGGGCTAAACGATCCGCTCTACGTTCAGTTTTTCGACTATTTGGGCGCCCTTGCGAAAGGCGACCTTGGCTTTGCCTGGCACACCGGCCACAGCGTGCTCGAAGACTTCGCCACGCGCTTTCCGGCAACGGTCGAGCTGACGCTCTTCAGCATTTTGATCGCGATATTGGTCGCCATCCCTGTCGGGGTCGTTGCGGCGACGAAAAAAGAGTCGATCACCGACCACATATCGCGGGTGTTTTCATTGATCGGCGCCTGTGTTCCGATTTTTTGGCTCGGACTGATTCTGATCTACTTCTTTTATTCCAAGCTGGGCTGGTCCCCTGCACCGATGGGACGGATCGGCGGGGAAATCAATCCGCCTACCCATGTAACGGGGCTGTTCCTCGTGGACAGCCTGCTGTCCGGCGACATGATCGCCTTCAAGCAGGCGCTGTCGCACATCTTGCTCCCGGCGATCTGTCTGAGTACCGGGACGATGGCAATCGTCGCACGGATGGTCCGCTCCAGCATGCTGGAAGTGATCGGACAGGACTACATCCGGACGGCGAGAGCAAAGGGCTTGATGGAGCGTATCGTCATTTTCAAGCACGGTCTGGTCAACGCCTTGATTCCGACCTTGACGATACTCGGACTCCAGTTCGGCCAGCTGCTGGGCGGAGCGGTCATTACCGAGACGATCTTTTCCTGGCCCGGCCTGGGAAGCTATGTGACTGAGTCCATTTTGGCGACGGATTACGCTCCCATCCAGGCGTTTACCCTGGTCAGCGCCATCCTGTACAGCCTGATCAATCTGTCGGTCGATTTGATTTACGGATTTATCGATCCGCGCATCCGTTATGACTAGGCATCGAAGCAAAGGGGGGATTTCATGAACAGCGCAACACAGAGTTCGCCCACAACCGTTGGGAGTGCAAAGATAATCAAACCGAGGTCGACTTTTCGGCTGCTGCTGCAAAACAGGCTGGCAGCGCTCGGACTATTTTTTATCGTGATGTGGACCGTAGCGGCACTCGTGGCGCCGCTGGTCGCACCGTACGCGCCGAATGCCCCGGATACGTCCATTAAATTGCAGGGGCCAAGCGCAGAGCATTGGTTCGGTACGGACAACTTCGGCCGCGACATTTTCAGCCGCGTTCTCTACGGCGCGCAAATTTCGATTTGGACAGGCCTGATCGCCGTGGGAATCTCCTTTTGCATCGGGGTTCCGCTGGGCGGGATCGCCGCTTACTACGGCGGGGTGACCGGAAACGTGATCATGCGGGTGATGGACACCTTGCTCGCCTTTCCGTCGCTCGTCCTCGCGATGGCGATTGCCGCTTCAATTGGTCCCGGACTGATCAGCGCGATGATCGCGGTCGGGATCGTCGGGATTCCCGAGTTTGCCCGGCTGATGTTCGGACAGACCGTCTCCCTTCGCGAAAAGGAATTCGTCGAAGCGTGCCGGGCTACCGGCGTAAAGGATTCGATCATCTTGTTTCGCCACATTTTCCCCAACGCGCTGGCGCCATTGCTCGTCCGCGCGACGCTCGGGATGGGCTTTGCGATCCTGACCGCAGCCAGTCTGAGCTTCCTCGGTCTCGGTGTAAAGCCGCCGATCTCCGAATGGGGCGCGATGATTTCGGAGGGGCGGGAGTACATCATTTCCGGCGAATGGTGGCTGGTTACCTTCCCGGGCTTGGCGATTGCCACATCGATTCTCGGTTTCAACCTGCTGGGAGACGGCCTGCGAGATGTCCTTGACCCGCGCCTTCGATCCAGCAGGTAACACATATACACAAAAGTAGGGGGAGATTCATGTGAAGAAACGCAAGTGGCTAGCTCTACTAACACTGTCAGCCATGCTCGTCGCTGCGGGCTGCAGTCCCAATGCCAACCAGAAGCCGGCCGAGGGGCAAAAACAGCCTGAACAGCAGCAGGCGCAGCCTCAGGCAGGCAAAGGCATTACCATCGCGTACTCCGAAGGCGGCACGACGATGGACCCTGCGCAGGCGAGCGATCTGACCTCCGATACGCTGATCGTGGCGACCTACGACCAGCTCGTCCAATTCGGAACCAAAGAGGTAGACGGCACGCAGGTCGCCGATACCGAAGTGGTCAAGCCGATGCTGGCAAAAGAATGGAAAGTGTCCGACGACAGGCTGACCTATACCTTTACGCTCCGTGATGACGCGAAGTTCCACAGCGGCAATCCGGTCAATGCAGAGGCCGTCGTCTTCTCGATGGATCACCTGAAAAACGGGGAGTCCAGTATCTTCAAAATGGCCAGCATCGAAAGCTTTACGGCCAAGGACGACAAGACTGTCGAGCTGAAGCTGAGCAAGCAAAATCCGTTGATTCTCCAATACCTGGCGCAATACAACTTCTCGATCATCGACCCGTCGGTGGTCAAAGAGAAGGGCGTCGACTACCTGAAGACAAACGCTGCGGGCTCCGGTCCGTTCAAGCTGGAAAAGTGGGACCCTGCTTCCGAAGCGGTTCTGGTCGCCAATCCCGACTACTGGCAAGGCGCACCAAAGGTAGACAAGGTCACGATGAAATTCACCAAGGAAGCGTCCAGCCGCGTCCTGCTTTTGGGCAAAGGCGACGTCGATCTGGCTATCGAAATTCCCGTCAAAGACGTGGAAAGCTTGAAGCAAAATGAAAACGTCACGATCCACTCCAACCCGAGCAACCGGATTCTGTATTTCGCCATGAACAACAAAGTAAAGCCGTTTGACAACCCGAAGGTCCGTCAGGCCATCTCCTACGCGATTCCGTATGACAAGCTGATCAACGACGTCATGTACGGCCAGGCCAAACAGCTGAAGAGTGCCGTTCCGAGCAACACGCCAGGCTCTACCGACGCCGGTTTTGTCTACACGCACGATCTGGAAAAAGCAAAGCAGTTGCTGAAGGAAGCGGGACTTGAGAACGGATTCTCGTTTGACTTCACGCTCGGCTCCGGGTTCCAGGATTGGGAAGATGACGCGGTGCTGATTCAGGCCGAGCTGGAAAAAATCGGTGTAAAAATGAACATCAAGAAAGTGGCTCGCGCGCAGTTCCTGCAAATGCAAAAAGAAAAGAATCTGACGGCGTTTCTGTCCAAGTGGACTTCGTTTGTAAACGACCCCGGCTATCACCTTGGCTTCCTGCTGTACGGCAAAGGCTCCTCCAACTACATCAACTACCAAAATCCGAAGGTGGACGAGCTGTGGGAGAAGGCGGATGTCGAGGCCGATCCGGTCAAGCGCTACGAAATGTACAAAGAGGCGCAGCAGCTCATCACGGCTGATGCACCGTGGGCGTACATGTACGAATACAACCGTGTAGTCGGAGTGAACAAAAACCTGAAAGGGTACGCGTTCTTCCCGGATGAAATCATCCGCTTCTACCCGCTCTCCAAAGAGTAGAGACAACAACAGCCCCCGGTTCGCACAACGGGGGCCTCACTTTCCAAACCTGACAGTTTCCTGTCGCCGATGAGCCATCACATCTACTTATTGCCGTGAAAAGGGGTGCACCAATGACTGATTGGAATCGATTGGTTATCGAAGAAATTGACAAGCGACAAGACGAGCTGATTGAGCTTTGCTCCAGGCTGATCCAGTTTCCCAGCGAAAACCCGCCGGGAGATTCCCGGCCGATCAGCAAGTTCATCATCGACTATTTGAAGCAGGAAGGGATCGACACCGCGATCCACGAATCCGGGGAAACGATGTGGAACCTGATCTCCACCATCGGCAGCCCGTCGCCTGACCGCCATCTTTTGTATTGCGGCCACACGGATGTAGTGCCGGCTGGCGACCTCTCCCGGTGGGACGTACCCCCGTACAGCGGCCTGGTGAAGGACGGCTTTATTCACGGACGCGGCGCAACCGATATGAAGGGCGGTCTTGCCGGATTGATCTTCGTCACGGGCTTGTTTGCCCGGCTGGGCGTTCCGCTGGCGGGGAATTTGTCTCTCTTTATTGTCCCTGACGAGGAGACCGGCGGCGATCTCGGTGTGCCCTGGGTGCTCGATCGCGGTCTGATCGCGGGGACAGCAGCGGTGATCGCGGAGCCATCCCATCCGCAAAACCCGACCATCGGGCAAAAGGGCAGCTGCTGGTTTGAATTTACGGTTGAAGGCACCCCCGGTCACGGCAGTCTCGCTCCGCTCAACGGCGAGAGCGCCATCCTGAAGGCGGCCCGGGCGATCCAGGCCCTGCAAAAGCTGTGGGAGCTGAAGCCGGACATTCCGGCAGAGGTACAGGACATCATCAACATTTCCAAAGAGTTTGCACTCGTGCGCAATCCCGGCAAGGACGTCAGCGCCGTGCATGACCACGTGACGATCAACATCGGCACGATCAGCGGCGGGACGAAGGTAAATGTGGTGGCTGACCGCTGCACCGTGCAGGTGGATACGCGGGTGCCGTTTGGCCTCGACTATCGGGACGTGCTCGCCGAAGCGAAGCGGCTGCTCTTGGAAGAGGGAATCGATGTGGAGCTGAAGCCGTTTGGATTCCAGGGCAACGCCAACTGGACATCGGATTCCGAAGACATCGTCCGCCTGCTGGTGGAAAGCATTACGGACGTGAGCCAAAAGGAAGCGTACGGCGTGCTGCAATGGGCGTCAAGCGACGCTCGCCACTTCAGAAAGCACGGAATTCCGGTGCTGCAATACGGTCCTTCCGAGCTTGCTGGCATCCACTCGTTCAACGAGCGCGTGCCGGTCGATCAAGTGATCCAGGCGGCAAAGGTATACGCGCTGACCGCCTTGAAATATCTCGGCACCACAAATGCCAACAAGTAAAAGGAGGGTACTGCCTTGTTAAAACAAGTATTGGAAGTAGTAGATTTGCTCGATGACGCGACAGTAAACGGAAAAAAGGTGGAGGCGTACTTGCAAGGCAAGGGAGCGGCAGCGATTCACGTCGAAACGGTTTCTTCCCCGAAAGGCTCCACCGACTTCATTCAGATCAAAATCCCGGGGAAGACCGGACGGACAAACGGCGGACAAAGTCCCACTCTCGGAATCATCGGCCGTCTCGGCGGCATCGGTGCCCGGCCTGAACAAATCGGCTTCGTATCCGATGGCGACGGTGCGGCTGCAGCCATCGCCGCTGCCGCCAAGCTGATCGAAATGCAGGCAAAGGGCGACACCTTGGACGGGGATGTCATCATCGCCACCCACATTTGCCCCGATGCGCCGACAAGACCGCATGATCCCGTTCCGTTTATGGATTCGCCGACAGACATTTTGACCATGAACAAGTACGAGGTATCGCCGGAAATGGAGGCGATTCTCTCCATTGATACGACGAAAGGTAACCGCGTCATCAACCACAAAGGCATCGCCATTTCTCCGACCGTGCGCGAGGGGTATGTACTGCGGATCAGCGAGGATCTGGTTGAAATTCTTCAGACCGTAACCGGGCAGCCAGCCGTCACCTTTGCTGTCACGACGCAGGACATTACTCCGTACGGCAACGGCCTGTACCACATCAACAGCATTTTGCAGCCAGCCGTGGCCACCTCGGCTCCTGTGGTCGGCGTAGCCGTCACGGCAGCTTCGACAGTTCCCGGCTGCGCGACAGGCGCTTCGCACGAGGTCGACATCGCGCTTGCGGCCCGTTTCGCCGTTGAGACGGCCAAGCAGTACGGCAGGGGCAAATGCTCGTTCCACTCCGAGGAGGAGTTCGCCCGCATCCAGGAGCTGTACGGCTCGATGAAGCACCTGCAAACACTGGGCGGCGTTTCAAAGAATTAGGAAAGAGAGGCGACTCGTTATGCAACCACTGCTGGAAATCACCGGCTTACAAACAGAATTTGTGACCCATGCGGGCGTGGTTCGGGCGGTGGACGGGGTCGATCTGGTCTTGCACAAAGGCGAAACGCTGGGCGTCGTGGGCGAATCCGGCTGCGGAAAAAGCGTGACATCGCTGTCGATCATCGGGCTTTTGCCCAAAGGACAAAGCCGCATCGCCTCGGGGGACATCCGGTTTGAAGGAAAGAGCCTGCCGTCCCTCTCGGATGCGGAAATGCGCAAGATTCGCGGGAACCGGCTGGCGATGATTTTTCAGGAGCCGATGACCTCGCTCAATCCCGTGTTCAAGATCGGACACCAAATCTCGGAGGCAGTCCGCTTCCACCTGAAGCTCGGAAAAAAGGCGGCATGGGAGCATTCGATCGAGATGCTGAGAAAAGTGGGGATTCCCCGCCCGGAGCAGATCGCGGACGAATATCCGCACCAGCTCTCCGGCGGAATGAGGCAGCGCGTCATGATCGCGATGGCGATGGCCTGCAATCCGCAGCTGCTGATCGCCGACGAACCGACGACGGCTCTCGACGTGACGATCCAGGCGCAAATTCTTGATCTGATGCGGGATTTGCAAAAGACAGAAGGGACAGCGATCCTGATGATTACGCACGATCTCGGTGTCGTGGCCGAAATGTGCGACCGTGTCGTCGTCATGTACGCGGGACAGGTCGTCGAGGAGACGGATGTAAAGACGCTGTTTCGCGACCCCAAGCATCCGTACACCAAAGGGCTGATGGCGTCCTTGCCGCAGCTTGCGGGCGATCAGACGCGCCTGCAGTCGATCCCGGGGAACGTGCCCAATCCGCTGGAAATGCCGCCGGGCTGCCGGTTTGCCCCGCGGTGCTCGTTCCGGATCGACGCTTGCGACCGCGTCAAACCGGAGCTGCTGGAAGTAGAGGCCGGGCATAAATGCCGTTGCCTGTTGTATGAGGAGGTGGAAGCGTGAAGCCGCTGTTGGAAGTAAAGGATCTAAAAAAGCACTACCCGATCAAAAAAGGTCTGTTTGGCAAGCAGGTAGGCGCAGTCAAAGCGGTGGACGGCGTTTCCTTCTCCATCCAGCCGGGAGAGACGCTCGGGATCGTGGGCGAATCGGGCTGCGGAAAATCGACGACAGGCCGGGCGATTCTTCGTCTGATCGAGCCGACTGCGGGTGAAGTGCTGTTTGACGGCCAGGACATTCGCAAGCTGCCGCCAGACGAGATGCGGAAATTCCGCACCAACATGCAGATCGTGTTTCAAGACCCGTACGCCTCGCTGGACCCGCGGTGGACGGTTCAGCGGACGCTGGAAGAGCCGCTCCGCACCCACCTGAAGCTGTCCGAGGCGGAGATCAAGGACCGGATCGCCGAGCTGATGAGCGTAGTAGGCCTGGCCCCGTATCATGCGAGCCGTTTCCCCCACGAGTTCTCGGGCGGACAGCGGCAGCGGATCGGGATCGCCCGGGCACTCGCGCTCCGGCCCAAATTCGTGGTCTGCGACGAGCCGGTATCGGCGCTCGACGTGTCCATCCAGGCCCAAGTGCTCAACCTGATGCAGGACTTGCAAAGCCAGTTTTCGCTGACATATATGTTTATTTCCCACGATTTGTCTGTGGTGAAGTTCATCTGCGACCGGGTAGGCGTCATGTACCTGGGCAGAATGGTGGAAATGGCGCCGACGGCCGAGATGTTCGCCGAGCCGCTGCATCCGTATACGAAAGCGCTGATGTCTGCTGTCCCGGTCCCTGACCCGGAGGCGGCACGGGAGAGAATCGTGCTCACAGGCGACGTGCCCAATCCGCAATCGCCGCCGACCGGCTGCACCTTCCATACGCGCTGTCCATACGTTATGGACAGCTGCCGCCAGGCTGTGCCGGAATGGCGCGAGGTGTCGCCCGGACGTCACGTCGCCTGCCATCTGTTCGAGCAGTAACAACATTTTCATCTCAAAAGGCAGCCGTCATCTCTCTGGAGAGGCCGCTGCCTTTTTCGCAGGCAAGCATCATGATCAGAAAAGAGGAGACGCACATGAATCAGCAGATGAAACAGTTGGTGGAGAGCCTGACCCCGGAATGGACGGCGTGGCGGCGTGATTTTCACAAGTACGCCGAATCCGGCTGGGTGGAATTCCGCACGGCCTCCAAGGTGGCCGCCAAGCTGAAGGAATGGGGCTATGAGGTCCGGGCGGGTAAGGAAGTGGTCCGTGATGAAGCGCGGATGGGCGTCCCGTCAGCGGCGTTTTTGGCGCAGCAGGAAAAACGGGCAGTAGAGCAAGGGGCGGAACAAGAGTGGCTGCCCTATTTTTCCGGCGGCTTTACAGGAGTCGTCGGCATTCTCGATACGGGGCGCCCGGGTCCGACGGTCGGCTTTCGCGTTGACATGGATGCGCTGGACATTCAGGAGTCGGAGGAGGCGGATCATCTCCCGGCCGCAAACGGCTACGTCTCGGTCAATCCCGGCATGATGCACGCCTGCGGCCACGACGCCCACACCACCATCGGTCTTGGCCTCGCTCAAGTACTGATGGCGATGAAGGAAGAGCTGAACGGACGGATCAAAATTGTCTTCCAGCCAGCCGAGGAAGGGGTGCGCGGAGCCAAGGCAATGGTCGAGGCGGGCGTGTTGGACGACGTCGACTTTTTCTTTTCCGGCCATATCGGCAGCGGCGTGCCATTGGGTGAGATCGTCTGCGGAGCGAGAGGCTATTTGGCGACGACCAAGCTCGATGTCACCTACAAAGGGTATTCCTCCCACGCCGGCGGTCATCCCGAGGACGGAAAAAACGCGCTGCTCGCGGCAGCTTCGGCGGCTCTCAATCTGCACAGCATTTCCCGGCATTCGCAGGGCTCGTCCCGGATCAATGTGGGCGTCCTGCAGGCGGGAAGCGGGAGAAACGTCGTGCCCGGCTCGGCTTTCCTCAAGGTGGAGACGCGCGGGGCTACCTCCGAGATCAATGAATACATGCTGGAAAGGGCAGTGCAAATCATCAGAGGAGCCGCTGCGATGCACGACGTCCAGGAAAGCATCGAGGTCGTCGGGATGGCCAACAGCTGCGACTCCAGCAGCGAGCTGATCCCGTTTATCCGCTCGCAGGCGGAAAAGCTGGCGGAGGTGCACACCGTACACGACTTCGTCGTAGCGGGCGGCTCCGAGGATGCCACCTACATGCTTCAAAGGGTGCAGGACAACGGCGGCCTCGCTTCCTACCTGGTGATCGGGACGACTCTCGCGGCGGGGCATCACAATGAAAAATTCGACATCGACGAGCGCGTGATGGCGATCGCGATTCAGACGTACGCCCTGTGTGCCTTGCATGCCGGAGAGCTGGAAGCATTGGGAAGAGGAAAGAGCGGGAGCCAAGGGCAGGACGGAAAGATCACGGAGTGACAGAAGAAGCAAAAAAAGTGATAGAAAGGGAAAAAGGACAGGAACAAAGAGCACAGAGCGGATAAGATGAGAAAGGTACTAATAGAAGACAGGTCGTAACGGAGAAGACAAAACGCCTGGTTTTTCATGGCGCACAAGCAAAGACAGGACAGCGGATGCAAGAAAAGGGCGGGTCTCCTATGGGGACCGGCCCTTTTGTTCAAGCTGAGAATAAATTCAGCCCGACAGCAGATACGAGGATGAGCCCAAAGGGATGCCGGTTTCGCTCTACTCGAATGGCATGGACCAAATATTCTGAAAGGTATATGATGAAAGTCAAAGAACTATGCTGCGTGATGCTTGTGTCTCTTCTAGAGGCATTTTCGAGGCCAAGCCGGCATGAAGAAGGAGTGGAGGGGTACTTACATGGATGTTTTTGCACTATCAGAAGCTGTTCGCGAGAGAAAGGTTTCGCCAGTCGAACTGGTCGCGCAAACGCTGGCAGCGATCGAATCGAAAAACGATCAGTTGAATGCGTATATCACGATCTGCGCCGAGGATGCGCGGAAGGAAGCGGCTCAGGCTGAAGCCGACATTATGCGCGGCGAGTGGCGGGGCATGTGGCACGGGATTCCTGTCGCGGTCAAAGACATGATTCTCACCGCTGGGGTGAGGACGACATTGGGCTCCAAAGTGTTCGAGCGGTTCGTCCCGGAACAGGACGCAACGGTCGTGAGGAAATGGAAGGAAGCGGGGGCCATTGTGCTCGGAAAGACGAACACCCATGAATTCGCCTATGGCCCGACCGGCGACAAATCCCATTTCGGTCCGTCCCGCAATCCCCACAATCCGCAGAAAATTACCGGCGGGTCCAGCAGCGGGTCCGGGGCTGCTGTAGCCGCCAATCTCGCCTATGCTGCACTCGGAACAGATACGGGCGGTTCGGTGCGGATACCGGCTGCCGCATGCGGCATCGTAGGGATGAAACCGACATTTGGCCTTGTCAGCAAGTACGGCGCGTTTGATCTGGGCTACACCCTTGACCACGTAGGGCCGATGACACAAAGCGTCAGGGATAACGCCGGCCTGCTGAACCTTTTGGCAGGCTACGATCACAACGACCCGTATTCGCTCTCCTGGCCTGAGGAGGACTACGCCCGTTTGCTCGGCACAGCGATCCGGGGAAAGGTCATCGGAGTTCCGCACTGGTATTATCAGCATGTGGAAGGGGAAATCGTACAGGCGCTTCAGCAGGTGATGGAAGTCTACCGGGCACTCGGAGCAGAGGTGCGGGAGGTTGAGCTGTCGATGATGGATGAGCTGGTCGAAGCACAGCGCATTACGGTCCAGGCCGAAGCCTCGGCTGTTCACGAGAAAACCTTGCGGGATTACGCAGCCGATCTGGATCAGGAGGTGTGCGAGCGCCTGTTGGACAGCAAGGAAGTGCGCGGCTATCAGTACGTGCAGGTACAGCAGCGGCGCGGGAGGCTCACGGCGAGCTACAACGAGGTGTTTGCCGGCGTTGACGTCCTGCTGACGCCGACACTGCCGATTCTGCCGACAGACATTGGTCAGCGAACAGTGATGATCGGCGATTATCAGGATGGTGTCCGTCCGGCACTGCTGCGGCTTACAGCCCCGACCAATTTTACGGGCAACCCAAGCTTGTCTGTGCCATGCGGATTTTCAAAGGATGGCTTGCCTATCGGGTTTCAACTGATCGGAAAGCACGGAGAGGAAGCAAAGCTCTACCAGTTTGGATACGCCTACGAACAAGAGACGCGTTCGTGATGTCGCAGGCTGTCGGACAGCAGGAGGCTATTCAGGTACAAATGTCTTCATGTCCGCCAGAGAATTCGGCCCATTACGAAAACATGGGGAACACGGAAAATCCGGGTAGCGCAGGAGATCCTCTGGACTCGTTCAAGCCCGTGAACGCAGCAAACTTGGCTGAAGGCATTGGCCCCGGAATATTTCGTCCGGTACACGATGGAGCCGGAATCCGTCTGGGCGCTCGATGAAAAGGGACGCGTGCATGAAATCATCGTAAACCGGGTGCCGCCCTATGCGGCAAAGCTGGAACGGAGCGAAGCGAGGGCGGGTGACGCAAAGGAGGACGATGTGCTGGCCATCAGCGGCAGGCTGCGGATTACTCGCGATCGACACATCTTCGAGCATGATTGGAAGCCGTTTGAGCGTGAGGCCATCCGCGATCAGGCACGAATCATATCCTCCACCTATGATTACGCGATTGAAGGCCCCGGCTCCCACTATCACTTGCTGGTGACGGCCAATGACAAGCTCGTCGTTATCGGCTACAATCCGTTCGGCCACCGTTCCGCAAAGCCGGATAGAGTGGTTGTGCAGCAAGCAGGAGCAAAAAGCGCGAAGCAGATTGCCGGAGGGGCAGTCTGTATTTCAGCAATGGCCCGTTAGACGGACACTGTAAAAAGTGACGTTCTGGCGGGCCAATTTTGGTTGGCTTGATACAATCCAAGAGGGACTTGGAAATTTTTTTCTTTTTGGAAAAATGATTGACCGAATTGTCACTGGAATATCGTACAATGATTACTTTAGAGAAAAAACCAGGACGATATGCATAGGTTGAATGCCCTTAAAAATGAAACGGTTTGACAAGCAGTCGGGCATTTGAACCAAAAATGACAACGGGGTGTGAAGTGTGAGAACAACCATTGGAACCAAATTGATTGCGGGATTTGTAAGTGTTGCCTTGCTTTTGGCGGTGACTGCCGGTGTCGCCTATTACTATTTCGACAAGGTGAATGATTCGTATTCGGATTTGGTAGGCAGACGGGCGGTCATTTTGAGCAGTGCCTTAAAAATACAGGTGCTGACAATCAAACAGTCAAATAGCCTGAGGGGATATTTGATGACGGCTGATAGTCAATTTTTAAACAGCCTGCAGGCCGATGACGAGCAATTGCGCGGGATTATTAGGGAGACGGAATCCCTGATTCATCGCCAGGAAGATAAAGAGACAGTGGATACATTTATGCGGCTCTATGACCAATACCAGAAGGAGGCCCAAGAGCTTCTGCAAATGGTCAAGCAAAAAGAAGACGGGTCGAAGCTGATGGAATCGTACATGAAGGAAATTTTGCCTTTGGCAAGCCAACTGGAACCGACGATTGAGCAGATCGTCACCGGACAGCAGGAGCTGATGGCCGAAGGGAGCTTGGTCAATCAGAGGACTGTTTCCGGGGCTACGGCGAGTCTTGTCGGTTTTAGTGCAGGGGCTTTGATCCTCTCTATTTTGATCGGCTATCTGATCTCCCGGCTCATTTCCAAACCGATCAGACAGATCGCTGCGCTTGCCGAGCAGGTCGCGACAGGGGATTTGACACGTGAGGACCTTCACGTCAAAAACAGAGACGAGATCGGGGATTTGGCGCATTCGTTCAACCGGATGGCGGGAAATCTGCGCGATCTGATTCGGCAAATCAATGTGAGCGCAGAGGGCGTAGCGGCTTCGTCCGAAGAGCTGTCAGCCAGTGCCGAGCAGACCAGCCGGGCGTCCGAGGCGATCAGCTGCGGCATCCAGGAAGTGGTCGTCACGGCGGAGAAACAGGCCAGAAGTGTGGAGGAAAGCGTAGCGGCCATGGATCAGATGGCGATGGGCATTCAGCACATTGCGGACCAGACCGAAGCCACCTCGTCTCTGTCCGTTCAGGCGGCGCAAAAGTCGGAGGAAGGAAATCGAACGATTCAGCGAGCGGTCAAGCAAATGGATTCTCTGGATGCAACGATCGGGCATCTGGCCAAAGCCGTACAGGAAATGGATGCTCACTCCATGCAGGTAGGAAAAATTGTCGGGGTCATCTCGGAAATTGCTGCCCAAACCAATCTGTTGGCGCTAAATGCAGCGATCGAGGCGGCGAGAGCGGGAGAGCATGGACGCGGTTTTGCCGTCGTGGCGGACGAGGTTCGCAAGCTTGCCGAGGAATCGGCTCGATCCGCAGACCAGATCACCGGCTTGATTGGAAGCATGCAGCAAAACACAAAGCAAACCGTGGAAAAAATGCAGCAAGGGATTACAGAGGTGGAAGAAGGCATCCAAACCGTAAATATGGCAGGCGACCAGTTCGGTGAAATTAAACAATTTATAGAACAAGTGACTGAACGGATTCAGGCAATTTCCGCGGCGATCAAGCAAATCTCTGCCAGCAGCGAACATGTCACACAAACTGCGCACATGATTGGAGAGGGGGCGAAAACAGTAGCGGCCAGTTCGCAAACGGTTTCTGGCGCATCCGAAGAACAGCTCGCCGGTGTGGAGGAGGTATCCTCTTCGGCAGCTTCGCTGGCAAAAATGGCAGAAGAGCTCCGTTGCCTTGTCGCTTCCTTTCGGGTATAACCACCTCGCATGGAAATGATCGGAAATTCGTATTTGTCTTTTTTGTATGACTCAAGTATTATAATAAACATGAAAATACATCCAGCAAAATTCAAATATACTAAAAAACGGGCCAATTGAATGATTTTGCAAAGGATTATGATCCTGGTCCTTTCTTCATAAAAAGGTTCATCCAAAGATGGATAAGCCTTTTTTCTTTGCCCGGCAAAGCGGCAATCGCTCGGCAGAGCCGACGATCCTGCCTATAAGAGGCGTTTACATAGAGAGAAAAAGGCGGGCGCTGCAAGCAAAATCGCCGGAGCCACCCGCTTTCGGACAGTGGAGGATGTAGAGACATGCTGCGAAACATATCGTATCGAAACAAAGTGGTGCTGGCCATTCTTTGTTTTAGTCTGATCAGTACGCTGGCAATATCGTTTTTCGACAACAGGCAGTTGGAGCAAACGATTGTCGGAGAACGAAACACGCAATTGAAGCTGGTGGAAGAGAGCGTGCTGAATTCGATCAAGGCAGTCGATGTGGCCTATCAGGTGTTTGACGTGGAAATTGAGGAAGAGATGAGAAAAAACATGGCGGAGTTGATGGAGGAATACAGCAGGAACCCCGATTTCTCGGCATGGAACTTCGCGGGCTACAAGCAGAGGTTTGACGGAATGGACATTTTCGTGCTCGACCGAAGCTTGAAAATCCTGTACTCCAGCAACACGGGGGATATCGGTCTTGATTTTGGCAATGCCGGAGCGTTTGCCGAGCTGTTAAAAACAAGGATCGACGGAAAGGATTTTGTCGCAGACGGCATGGAGGTGTCCGTCAATACCGGGTCGATCAACAAATTCGCTTATATGCCTACCCCTGATCACAAATATTTGCTTGAGCTGGGGATGAATGTGCAAGGAACGCCCCTATTTCAAAAGTTCAATTTCCTGGACGTATCAAACAGACTGATTACACGCTATGCCTCCATTGATGACATTACGGTTTTCAGTCATGACGGCTATGCTTTGGGCAAGACGGATGCAGAAGGAAAGTCGCTTCGGGTCAGTCCTGAGCTCGAGTCCATTTTCAGCGAATCGTACCAGACCCAGACCGTGAAGGAAGCGACTCTTGATCAAGAGGGGAAATCTGTCACGTACCGGTTTGTTCCGTATAAATTGGACGAACAGTCGAATGATCTGAGCCGCTCGCGGATGATTCAAATCGTCTACAATCATGATGAAGTCGACCAGGCGGTAGCCGCCAACCGGTCAAAATTCATGCTTCAGCTATTGGTCATCGTCATCGGATCGATCCTGATCGCCTACTTGGTTGGCCGGATCATCTCCCATCCGGTCCGGATGATGTCCGCGCTGATCGAAAGGACAGCCGCCTTCGACCTTACAGAGCAGCACGGATATGAAAAATTCATGACCTCGCAGGACGAGCTGGGACGTGTGTTCCATGCCATCGTGAAGATGCGGGCTGAACTGCGTCAAATGGCAGAAGGCTTGGTGAGCGTAACAGAGTCCATCGTGGAGAAGGCAAGCGCCGTGCAAAACGTCAGTGACGATGTCAGCAGCCGTTCCGTCCAAACCTCGCTGGCAACGAAAGAGATGTCCAGCCGGATGCAGGAGACAGCCGCGATCTCGCAGGAAATCGACGCTACCTTGACGGAAGTAAGCGATGTGATTCAGTCTGTTTCACAGAAAGCCAACAAGTCCGTTCACGTTGCCCAAAATGTCAGCGAGCGGGCAGGTCATTTGAAGGAGACAGCCGTCGCTTCCAGACAAAGCGCCAATCTCATCTACAGCGAAGTAAAAGCGCAGGCGGAAGTCGCCATAGAGCAGTCGACCAAATCCGTGGACCACATCCACGTACTGGTAGATGCCATTCACAGTATCGCTTCCCAGACCAATTTGCTTGCATTGAATGCAGCGATTGAAGCGGCGCGCGCAGGGGAGAGCGGAAAAGGCTTCTCGGTCGTCGCCGAAGAGGTTCGCAAGCTCTCCTCCGAATCGGCCAAGGTGGTTACCGATATTCAGCAGATCATCGGTACTGTGAACGAGTCCGTACACAATCTGTCTGCCAGTCTGACCCGGCTGCTTGATTTTGTGGATCGAAATGTCAGAGAGAGCCTGGACGAGCTGATGGAAACCTCGGATACGTATAACGAGGATGCCCTTCATTTTCAGACGCTCCTGAGTGAATTCAACCGCACCTTTGAGGATTTGGCCGCATCGATCAAAAGCACCGCGGAGGCAACGGGAAGAGTAAACCAGACGATCCAGGAAAACTCACAGGACATCGAGACGATTGTTCATCTCTCCGAAACGATTGCCCAGGAGAACAGCAAGCTTACAGAGTATTCCAAGGGAAGCTTGAAGAACGTTCAGGAATTGAATCGAATGACCAGCCACTTTACCTTGTAAAGGAAGAGAGAGCCTCCCGTTGTCTGGGAGGCTCTGCCTATCTTCAAACAGTATGTTCGCGCACTGGCCGAGTTTTTATTTTTGGCGTTTCTCGATTTCTTCGTTTACGACAAAAGCGAGGTCGTCGTTGCCAAAAAGCGAGAGAACACCCAGCAGGGTCGCATCCGGGATTTCTTCGGATTCTTCTTTTGGGACGGTGATTTCTGTCATTTGACGCAGCAGCGGATTTTCTGCCTGCCCGGGATATGCGCGGCGGTAAAGCTCATGGGCATCCAGACCGTGATTGACACACCACTGGGCAAAAACCAGAATCATCATGCCCTCGTCACGCTGGTAATTTTCAATGATTTGCTCTTCTACTTTCTTTGAATTCATCGGAAGTCTCCTTTGGTACAGGCAGTTTGTTCACACTGACAACTGTTTCATGCGGATGAACGGATACGTGTTTTTATTGTAGAAAAAGAGTGCGGGATTCTGCAAGGGTGTATACTTGTACATAATAAGGAAGCAAAAAAGGAGGGGGACCAGTGATACGATTAAGCGCTTTGGATCAATCGCCAATCGCGGAAGGCAGCACGGCTGTGGAGGCGTTGGCGCAAACGACACGGCTGGCACAGGAGCTGGATAAACTGGGCTATCATCGACTCTGGGTATCGGAGCACCACTTCAGCAACAGTCTCGCCGGTTCCAGCCCGGAGGTTTTGATCGCCCACCTGGCTGCACATACAAAGCGCCTGCGGGTAGGCTCGGGCGGGGTGATGCTCCCGCACTACAGCGCCTACAAGGTCGCGGAAAACTTTCGCGTGTTGGAAGGGCTGCATCCGAATCGGATCGATCTGGGGGTAGGGAGAGCGCCGGGGGGCATGCCGCTCGCTACAAGAGCGCTGCAGGAAGGAAAGGCTCCGGGGTTGGACCAGTATCCCGATCTGCTGGACGATTTGATCGGCTATTTGCACGACGCGCTCGATCCTCGCCATCCGTTTGCAGGGCTTCGCGCTACGCCTTATATAGAGACGGCGCCAGAAGTGTGGCTGCTCGGCTCGAGCAGTGAGAGCGCCCGGCTGGCAGCGGAGAGAGGGGCTTCTTTTGCGTTTGCCCACTTTATCAACGGGGAGGGAGGCGAAGCAGCGATGAGCTGGTATCGCCGCCGCTTCCGTCCGTCTCTGTTGGGGGATGCCCCGCAGTCGATAGTCGCGGTCTTTGTGATCTGTGCCGACACGGCTGAGGAGGCGTCAGAGGTGGCATCGAGCCTTGATTTGACCCTGCTGCTGCTGGAAAAAGGCGGAGCGGCCCAAGGAGTTCCTTCCGTCGAAACCGCCAGACAGTATCCGTACACGGAGTTTGACCGGCAGCGAATCCTGGCCAATCGCAGCAGGATGATCGTCGGAAATCCCGCACAGGTAAAGGCAAGAATCCTGGAGATGAGCAAAGCCTACGAAACAACGGAATTCATGATCGTGACCATCACTCATGATTTTGAGGCCAAGCTAAGGTCCTACAGACTGCTGGCAGAGGCGTTTTCGGGGCAGGAAAACTAGCTCGTCCTCTCGGCGGCTGCAGGTGCATCGTTCATAGGCTTCGTATTCTGCTTGTTTGGCCCTATTCAAGATGAAAAAGAGGTGCAGGGAGCCAGTTCCCCCGCACCTTTTTTAGTGCGCCCAGCATGGGCGATAGCTATAGGGTGAAAGTCCCGAACGGGGGTTGGCTGTACCAACCGTTAGCTCAAGGCAAGGGTGTCGACCGCGAGGTCGAATCTGAAGGAAGCCGGCGGCAAAATCCCGACCTGAGGTACACGAACCCAATTTGAGGCTGTTGTATCCGGGCGAGTCTGCCAAACAAGACAAAGCCCCATACAGCCAAGGGATACAGTAGTAAACTTGGGCAGGTACATGGGATGAAAGTTATCGTTCTTACCTGGGGAGGTCTGCATGAAACGCCTTCAACTGTTGGTAACCGTCTCCGTAAGGAGACGCTGAACATGCAGAAGTCAGCAGAGGCCATAGTACCCGAGTAGAGGACGCTTGAATGGGGAAGGGCCGAACATCAAGTCAGCATGCGATCCATGTCTTTTGATACGGTACGTCGAAGCAGAATTCTGTCAAGGAACTACTTTTGAAGAGCAGGGGTGAAGCCCCGAGGGTACAAAAGAGGGCTGAGTATCGTACAGCAAGCACGGAGTCCGCATGTGCGAAGGAAGGAACATCATTATGGATTTGCTGGAAAAAGTCTTATCACGGGAAAACTTACGGATGGCACTCCAACGAGTGGAGGAAAACAAAGGTGTCGGTGGAGTCGATGGTGTTTCAACCGAACAACTACGCGATTATCTACGTGAACACTGGCAAGCCATCCGCGAGAAGATGGAAAGGGGAACCTATAGACCTTCACCTGTTCGCAGAGTCGAAATCCCGAAACCTGACGGTGGTGTAAGGTTATTAGGCATTCCCACCGTGGTAGACCGCTTTATTCAGCAGGCCATCCTCCAAGTGTTAACGCCGATCTTCGACCCCACCTTCTCGGAATCTAGCTATGGGTTCCGTCCAAAACGTAGCGCTCACATGGCAGTAAGGAAAGCGCAAGCGTATATCTCCGAAGGATATCGTTTCGTGGTGGACATCGATCTAGAGAAATTCTTTGATCGCGTAAATCATGATATTCTAATGAGCCGTGTGGCTCGAAAAGTTCAGGACAAGAGAATTTTAAGACTGATTCGTTCCTACTTGAATGCGGGGATCATGATAAATGGCGTCTGTACAACATCAAGTGAAGGAACGCCGCAAGGTGGGCCGTTAAGCCCACTTTTGGCAAATATCCTACTTGATGATTTGGACAAGGAACTCGAAAAGAGAGGCCACCGTTTCTGCCGCTACGCAGACGATTGTAATATCTACGTGAAAACAAAACGGGCAGGGGAACGAGTAAAGAAGAGTATTCAAAACCACTTGGAGAAGGTACTAAGGCTAAAAGTAAATGAGGAGAAAAGCGCGATAGACCGACCATGGAAACGAAAATTCTTGGGCTTTAGTTTTACCTTTGCAAAACAGACAAGGATTCGCATCCACCCCAAATCCCTCCTCAAGCTAAAAGAGAAAATCCGCACGATCACGAATCCGGTGTGGAGCATCTCGATGGAGAAGCGGATTGAAAGAATAAATCAGTACCTCATGGGCTGGATTGGATATTTCGCCCTTGCAGACGCGAAGGGCATTCTACAATCCATTGAGGAATGGACAAGGCGCAGGCTCCGTCTTTGTTTGTGGATGCAGTGGAAACGCGTGAGAACCAGATATCGAGAACTTCGTTCTCTTGGCATATCTCACGTAAAAGCCATTGAAATTGCAAATACCCGCAAGGGTGCATGGCGTACCACAAAATCTCCGCATATACACAAAGCCCTCGGCATTGCCTACTGGCAACAACAAGGGCTGAAAAGCTTAGTGCAACGATATTCTCAAATTCGTCAAGCTTGGTGAACCGCCGTATACCGAACGGTACGTACGGTGGTGTGAGAGGACGGGGGTTAGTCGCCCCCTCCTACTCGATTGCTTCCCGAGCCATTGGTGATGCCGCCGTTTCCGGAGCAGCGGCTGCGGTTTTGCCTTGTCTTTCACATGGTTCTGGCGGCTTTGCATTAAGCCAATCCGATGATCTGCCCGCCTTCGCCGATGGCAACAG
Organism: Brevibacillus borstelensis; assembly: GCF_036700025.1. Taxonomy (NCBI): domain Bacteria; kingdom Bacillati; phylum Bacillota; class Bacilli; order Caryophanales; family Paenibacillaceae; genus Brevibacillus; species Brevibacillus borstelensis. The sequence continues at coordinate 1,099,477 of NZ_CP144922.1, forward strand.
ATTCCGCCGCCGGCACTTTGGGCAATCCCGGCATGGTGACGAGACTGCCGGTCAACACGACGAGGAAGCCGGCACCTGCAGATATTCTGATCTCACTTACATGTATCGTGAAATCGGAAGGAGCGCCCAACTGGTCAGGCTGATCGGAGAACGAGTAGGGCGTTTTTGCCATGCATACCGGGAAGTGCGTAAGCCCCATCTCTTCCGCCTTGCGCAGCGTCTGTGCAGCCGCTTTGGAGAAAATCACTCCGGAGCCGCGGTACAGCTTCTTCACGATGGTCTCGATCTTTTCGCGAATCGGCAGCTGGTCATCGTACAAATAGTCAAATGAAGAAGGCGAATCCGCTGCTGCCACTACCTTCGCAGCGAGGTCCAGTCCGCCTTCGCTGCCCTTTGCCCACACCTGGGAGAGCGCCACTTCTGCGCCAAGCTCCTCACACATGGAAATGACCAGATTGTGCTCCGCTTCCGTGTCTGTGGCGAAGCTGTTGAGCGCGACGACAACAGGAATGCCAAACGACCGCAAATTCTCGATGTGCCGCCGGACGTTGGCAAAGCCGGCACGGAGGGCGTCCAGATTTTCCTCGTGCAGCTGGGCTACAGGGATGCCGCCGTTGTATTTAATCGCCCGAGCTGTGATGACGAGGACGGCGGCGGAAGGGGTGAGGCCCGCTTTCCGGCATTTGATATCGAAAAATTTCTCCGCGCCCAGATCGGCTCCAAACCCGGCTTCCGTCACGACGAAATCAGCCAGCTTCAAAGCCAGGCGGGTGCCGATGACGCTGCTGCAGCCGTGGGCGATGTTGGCAAACGGACCGCCGTGCACGATCACCGGTGTGCCTTCCGTCGTCTGGACGAGATTGGGCTTGAGCGCATCCTTCAGAAGCACGCACATGGCGTCTACCGCCTTGATGTCCGCTGGCGTAACCGGCTTGTCATCGAGATCGTAGCCGATAATGATCTTGCCGAGCCGTTCGCGCAGATCGTCCATATTTTCGCTCAGGCAGAGGATGGCCATGATCTCCGAGGCGGTCGTAATCATAAAGCCGTCTTCTCTTGTTTGCCCGTTTCCGTCCCCGAGTCCGATCACGATGCTGCGCAGGGAACGGTCGTTCATATCCATGGCCCGTTTCCAGACGATCTTTTTCGGATTCAGCCTTAGTTTATTTCCGTGGTAAATATGATTGTCTATCATTGCAGCGAGCAGGTTGTGGGCAGATGTGATCGCATGAATGTCCCCGGTAAAATGCAGGTTGATTTCATCCGCGGGCAATATTTGCGCGTTTCCGCTGCCCGTAGCTCCGCCTTTCATCCCCAGGCAGGGGCCAAGCGACGGTTCGCGCAGCGCTGCAATCGTTCTTTTCCCGAGCTTGTTGAGGGCTTGGGAAAGTCCGATGGTGGTCAGTGTCTTTCCGGCGCCTGCCGGGTTGGGGTTCATCGCGGTTACCAGAATCAGTTTGCCGTCAGGACGATCCTTTACCTTTTCCCAAATATCCGGGGACAGCTTTGCTTTGTACTTTCCATAAAACTCCAGGTCCTCTTCCGCAATGTCTACGAGCTTAGCAATGTCGGCGATAGGTTTCATGGACGATGCCTCCATACAGCTTATTTACGAACATGATCTAATTCAACAAAGCGGGGCGAATGTCCTTGGAAAAATGTCAAAGAATGGGGAATGGACCGGTTGATTGTGTCAATTTGTAAACCGGGAAGGAATCATTTTCCTGGCGGAGAAATACGCGTATACAAATGTATACAGTAATGAAGAAAGGAGAAACAGATGGATCGGGATTTCCGTAAAAAAACATTTCGCGGCGCCAAAATCGAGGACATCATCCAAGAGCTTGAGCGGCTGATCCAGCTTTGCGAACAAAACAGGGACAAAAGCGACAGTCTGGACAGGCAGCGTTTTTACGAGGGCATGGCGATTGCCTACACGACGGTATCGCTAAAGCTCAAAGGCGAATTTGACTACATCGAGGCGGAGGCAGTCGAACAGCTTTGCCATGCCGCGGAGAAAACGGGAGCAAACAGCCCGACCGTGGCGAATTACACCGATAGCTGTTCCTTTTGCGGAAAAAGCAAAAGCGATGTCGGCGAGCTGGCCCTGGGGCCGGGCGTCTCGATTTGCCGGGATTGCTTGCAATTCGGCGTTGCGGTGATTGATTCACAGTCGCCGAAGGGATGAAAGGTGTCTAGAAGTCGCATATTTCCGGGAATTTCGTCAGTGGTTCAATTGATGGATTATTCCTTTTTTTTCTCCGCCCATTTTTCTGTTTATGACTGGGGAAAACAGGGAATAGGTACCCGTGTAATACAGGACTTGGAAGGGAGAGAGAGGAAATGGCAGTAGAAAAAGAGAAGCGGTCCATGTCTTTGCGCAGCCGCTTATTGATCATCTGTTTGTTGTTGCTGGGAATTCCCAGCCTGCTGATCGGTTTGGTCGGCTACGAACGTTCCAAGGTGGAGCTGGATCATGCGGGGATGGACCGGCTCAAGGGAAACGTCCAAATGGTACTAGGAATGATTGCCCTGCTGCAAAAAGAGGTGGATGCGGGCCATTTGAAGCTCGAAGACGCGCAAAACAGGCTGCGTGATGAAATCCTGGGCCCAAAAGGGAGCGATAATAAGCGACCGCTCGTACAGAAATATACGATGGGAGAAACGGGCTACGCTTGGGCTATCCTTCCAGAGGGCATCAGCATCATGAATCCTGCCAACGAAGGAACGGATATCAATGATTCGGTTTCAGCGGATGGAGTCAATTTGGTGCAAGCCTTCGTGGAAAAGGGAACAAACGGTGGCGGATTTGTCACCTACCAATGGCGAGTCGCAACAACAGATTCCATTGATACCAAAATTGCTTATGTCGAGCAGGACCCCCATTGGGGCTGGATCGTCGGGGTTGGCGCTTACCAGTCTGAATTCTACAAGGGAGCCAATCAGGTACTTTACTATATCCTGGTGATTTTGGGCATCTCCCTCGTTTTGGGTACGCTGATCATCATATTCGTTGCCAAACGGATCACGGGTCCGATTATAAACATAGCAGAGCACGCCAGACGGGTTTCCCAGGGAGATTTGACGGTTGATCAGGTGCAGGTCATCAGAAAAGACGAGATTGGGCAGCTGGCCCAAGACTTTAACAAGATGACCAGCCACCTGCAGGAGGTCATCCGGGAAGTGCGGGGCAGCACGCTGTCTGTAGCATCTACCGCGGAGCAGCTGTCAGCTTCGGCTGAACAGAGCACGCAGGCCGGCGAGCAGGTAGCCGTTGCCATTCAGGAGGTAGCCGCTGGCTCGCAAAAGCAGGCCGATCAGCTTGACAGCGCCAGCCGCGTAGTCGATGAAATGGCCGGTGAAGTGAAGCGGATCACAGATGCAGCGATATCTGTCACCCACACATCCCAGCAGGCATCGGAGAGATCGCTTGAAGGGAACAAGGCGATCCAGACCGCGATTAATCAGATGAATTCTATCAATCACACGGTAGAGGAGCTTTCCGAAGTGGTCGAAGGTCTGGGGCAACGTTCCACGCAGATCGGCAATATTATCGAGGTGATTACAGGTATTGCCGAACAGACCAATTTGCTGGCTCTGAATGCTGCGATCGAGGCCGCTCGTGCTGGCGAACATGGCCGCGGCTTTGCCGTTGTTGCCGACGAAGTGCGGAAGCTGGCTGAACAGTCTTCCGGATCAGCACAGCAAATCGCTGATTTGATCGCAGCTATTCAGGCAGAAACAGCGAAGGCCGTTACATCGATGGAGTCGGCCACCCAAGAGGTACGGGAAGGAATCCAGTTGGTGCATGGCGCAGGGGAATCCTTTGGCCACATTCAAGGCTCGGTAGGCGAGGTAGCACAGCAGATCGACAGTGTAGCTTCTTCTGCTGAAAAGCTGAAGGCCGGAATGGACGGGGTCATGGACGTAATCCGCCAGATTGCCCATATCGCCAATGAAACCGCCTCCGGTTCGCAAAATGTCTCCGCCGCCACCGAAGAGCAGCTTGCGGCCATGGAGGAAATCGCTTCGTCGGCAGAAGCTCTTTCCAAGATGATGGAGGAGTTAAACGACTTGGTGCAAAGATTTAAAGTGTAGGTAAAGATATTTTGGAGTAACGAAAACAGAAGGCATACAAGAGAGGTCGTCTCGTTGATGAGACGACTTCTTTTTTGTCTATCTGTACAGGGAGCAGATGGAGAATGGGATCTCCAACTTCTGAAGTCTATGATTCCGGGGCTGTTGCATCCCAAAGCAATCTGCTGAAGTTTGCTGGCAGCCAATCAGATGACAGGCTGCTCATGAACACCAGGACGCTGCTGACGGTATAATCCCAGATCAGGATGAGAGCCGCTTATGATCACATCCCGCAATATTTTGGCCAGCAGCTTGCTGTAGACAATCCCGCTGTCCCCATAGGCGAACAAAAAGTACCAGCCCGGGTAATCATCGTACATGCCGATCATCGGAAGGCCGTCACGCGACCCTCCGTAAAATGCGGCAAGCTGGTAGGCGGGCTGTACGTTCAGGCCTGGAAAGAGCTCGTTGAACTTTTGGATCAGCTTCTCTCTTTTCTGGGGCAGCATCGAGTCTCGCTTGTTTGCGGAGGCGGTCTTTTCATCCAGACCGCCGATGATGATGCGGTTATCCTTCGTCGTTCGCATGTACATGTAAGGGCGGGCAGTCTCCCAGATCAACGTGCGGTCGGACCACATGGACAAGTCGTCGACGGGGTTTGAAATCACGGCGTAGGAGCTGATGACCGAGGCATTCTGTTCGCGTTTGAATGCAAGACTCTCGCAGCCGGCGGCAACGATCACTGTGCGGGCCCGGATTTGGCATCTCCCGTCAGTCAGGATGAAGGCAGTCCCGTCTTTATTCAGCTTCTTGCCCGTAATCTTGGTGTTCTCATAGATGCGGACCCCTCTGGCATGGGCGGTTTCCAGCAGACCCAGCGTAAACGCATACGGATTCATCTCGGCGTCGCCGTAGATGTAGAGGGCAGCATGCTTGGAGAATGGATAGCGCTGCCTGATTTGCTTTTCCGTCAAAAGATCAAGGGAAAAGCCGTTTCTCGTGAGGAGGGCGAAGTCTTTTTCAAGCTTCGCGACATCCTTTTTCGCACTCGCGTAGTACAAGCTGTCCCGACGCTCGAATTCTGTGTCCCGCCCGATATCCCTGATAGCTGCTTCCATGTCATCGATAGCTTCCCGGCACAGCTTCAAATGGCGGATGGCGGCGGTTTCCCCGAAGCTGTCTGCCAGCTCGTGGGCCATTTTATCTCCGGCATATTGCAATACTGCCGTATTGGTACAAGTGCTGCCAAGCCCGGCCCTGCCCTTTTCCACGATCACGACGTCCTGCCCCAGCTCACTTAGGTAGTAGCCGCATTGGGCCCCTGAAATCCCCGCGCCGATAATCAGCACGTCACAGGAAAGATCAGAATCCAGAGCGGGATAGGAGGGGGGATCAGGAAGCCTGTTTGGCCAGTAAAAGGTTCCGGTATGTAGATCCATGGCGGTATCGCTCCCGATTTGCGCATTTTTTGATAGCGTAGCCTTTTTGGGTCTTGTCCATTCCGGCATCCCTCCTTTTGTTAGAGGACTGGTAGGAAATGCATGGTAAATAGGGACTAGAAAATCCAAGCTCGTTTTTCTTTTTGGGAGAATTGTATGATTTTCCCTGTTTAAAACTGTATGGTACGATGTGGAGGTTCGTTTTTACAAAACCAAGGGCTAGAGAGAGAAAGGACTAGAAAATGAAGAAAAAAACCATCCTGTCTTGTTTACTGAGCGTTGCCATGACGTTTGGGGTCGTCGCTGCAGCGAGTGCTGAGCCAGAGCTGAACTGGATCGAAGGAGGAAAATCCGTCGAGGTCGGATCAGGTCTTGGTACTTTGGATCTGGGCAAGGATTTTGTCTTTTTGAGTGGTGAGGACACAATCAAGCTGCAAAAGCAGATCGGCAATATTCCCACCGAAAATGAAATCGGAAGCATTTTTCCTCAGAATGAAAATGAGCAATGGATCGTCGTCATGGAGTACGAAGAGGTAGGGCATATCAAGGACGAGGAAAAGAACAACATTGACGCCGATGCCATTTTGGAAAGCTACAAGGAAGGAACGGAAGCGGCGAACAAGGAAAGAAAGCCGGAAGACCAGCTACACGTCATCGGCTGGGATGTAAAGCCGTTCTACGATGAGAAAACCCACACGCTGGAATGGTCCATGCTTGGCGAGGATTACCAGAAGACTCCTTTGATCAACTACAACGTTCAGGTTCTGACCCGCCAAGGCTTTGTTTCTTTTCTGCTGATTTCCGATCCGAACAATTTGCAACGCGATAAAAAGAAGCTGCATGATGAAATCATTCCTACTTTTAAACTGAAAGAAGGCAATCGTTACGAAGATTTCAATGAAGCGACAGACAAAGTGGCAGAGTACGGCCTGACTGGGCTTGTCCTCGGCGGTTTGGGCGTCGCGATTGCAAAGAAAGTGGGGATTCTCGCGGGTCTGCTGCTCTTTTTGAAAAAGGGCTGGGTCCTGATCGTAGTTGCGATCGGCGGACTGTGGAGATTCCTGACTGGCAAAAAGAAAAAGCAGGCCGCTGCTCAGGCAGAACAACAGGCAGCGATGGAGCAACAGCCTCCAGGCGACAACAACCAAAATCCTCCTGCCAGCCAAAACCCGCCGGTATAAGGAGAATACCGGTAGAAGGAAAATAAAAAGAAATCACCGGCGGTAAAAGCAAGTGGCCCCAAAAGTTATTTGAAATCATGTAAGGTTTGAGTCGATAATTTACTGGACTCAGACCTTCTAATTTTGTCTTGATTCGTATGTTGTTATTTGCTATGAAGCGCAATGCCTTTATTAAGATTCCATGCTCCTCCCTATGGTCACGAGTAGGCTTCTGAAAGTTGCTCAGTCCTTATCATCAGGACTTAAATAACCTACAGATTTCCATAGATAACCTCTAAACCATCTCACTTAAAATTGGCTGCTCTAGCGTTGCAACGTGTTCATGCTAGGCTACCCGGTCCACTGAAACACCTTCCTGGATAAGTTGATTCGTTTGTATTTTAAATTCCTTATCATATCTTGTTAAGTATTTTGGTGTGCTCTCTGTTCTCAGTGTTCAATATTTAATCTAGCATCAGATCCAAAAATAACACATAGGCTCTAAAAGTAGTAACGACTAAAATTGGAAATGCAAAAATACTCTCGAGATTATTGGCAAAAATATCAGAATATTGGCATAACAATTTGATTTTCTTTACAAAATTTCACAATTACCTTATATTAGAAACAGATGGAATTTATGTCCATCATTAATTTTTTTTGGGAGGGTATATAAAAGTATGGAAAAAGAGATTGTTCGAGGTGCCAGCAAAGAAATTATCGGTGATGGGGGTGGATTAGGAGTTTCAAAGTTTGGTATTGGTTCGAATTTCAACACTATTCAATCTTTAACTGACAAATCAAAAGGCGGCGGTCGACTTTGTGCCTCATCTTCATCATCAAGCAGCGGTGCTGCTACTATAGCTAAAAAATAAAATGCTGTTATATCTTTGGAGTAGGGCTTAGTAAATTCGGCCAAATTCAAAATGAAGGTTGGTGCAAAGATATTTACTTGCTGTTTTGAATTTGGCTAAGAATTTTTAAACATAAATGTCACCTTCGGGATAAACTGATTCACCCTCACCTGGATTAAAGTGATCAATCCGTACATATACTTCGAAAACCGGCAGTTTATTGAGGATTTGCGAAGAGCATACACGGTAAACGGGCTAGATAATTACCAAACGACTTCGGAATAAAGTTTGACCTAGATTCCTGTTTACTAACGAAATTGGTTAGTTTACCGTTTGGAAGTTTTGAGGCCGATCTCTTTTCAGGTAGTAAGTGTAAGACATGTGGAAAGGTTCCTATTGACAAGCAGTACCGAATCCTTACTAATTGGGACAACTGATGGATAATCTAATGATTGATAGAGTTATTTTGTAGCGATACTATAACTACTCTCTTATCGTTTCAACATTAAGAGAAACTGTTAAACAATATCGTGAAAGAAATGCTGAGCCTCAACCGTCTAACAAACAGAAAAAATTGCAGTTTGGGTCATTTAAAACCGGCTATGGTATATCAAAATAGGTCAGCGTTGATATAAATACGGAATGAAGGCAAAGGTGAATGTAAATATGATTTCAAACTATCGAATCAATAAATTTTTGTGCCATTATTTACCAAATGGAGAACTGGTTGTTCAAACTATAAATGGAATAATGAAGATTCACAATAGGGAACTAATAGATTTAATATTGCTATGGGACAAAACTGACATGAAAGAAATTTCAGAATCGTTTTTAGAAGAGTGTTTCAAAGATGACAAAATGCAAGCTATTGAATTTCTTGAAACAAATGGGTTAATAAGTGCTGTAAAAGAAAAAAAGATTAAGATCGATTTAATTACAGTTATGAGTAATGATTCTTTTATAGATGAAATTTTGTTAAAAACACTATCGGAAGATTTCAAAGACAAATTATCAATTAAGTCAATTGAAATAAATGACTTACAACAAATTGGGAAAAATGAACTATCGCTGGTTTTTCTTAATCCTTATAACAAAAACTTAGGTAAGATGATAAGGGATAGGCATTTAAAAGCAGATAATTCCTATCTTTTGATGAGCTATATTTATAATAATAAATTTTATATGGATTCACTTTACAATCGAAATTGGTGTAATCCTTGCCATTGCTGTCATATTGGTCACATTGAATCACATATGAGGATTGGAAGCGCAGAAAATTTAACTTATCAACAAGTTGTTGATATTCTTTATTCTTTGGATCAAAACATAGAAATCGGCGTTCCATTAACTAATGCTCAACGGATTATTATTGCCGCATGTTTAGTCAAGCGCATTCAATTATTAATAAATGATTTCACCTACTCTAAAATTCATCATGAAGACATTAATAAGGCTACGATAATGAAGTTGGACGATTTGAAAAAGTATGAAGATACTTCAATTCATTGGGAGCTGTGTGATTGTTATGAATAGAAGGAATGAGAAGCAGGAATTATTAGTGCAAAAAAGAAGGAAAGATGATTTTTCGAATCACTTGCAAGCAGAGGTTCTTAATAACCGGTTACTAAACGAAGTTATAAAAATGCATCAAGAAACCTGTTGGATATCAGAGATTATGTTCGAATATGATAAGAATTTGCTTGAATGGATGGGCTTGGTCGAATTTACTGACATTATTCCAGATTATTATGAGAAATCCTTCCAATTCAGTGTTGAACCGGATTTTGTCGAACGCAGTAGAAGTTGCAGAACATTTGTGAATGATTGGAGTATAGAGATGGATGACTTTGGGGAAATTCTACGTGATTCATTCGGAAGATTTTCTAACACTTTATCCAAAAACTATCCTTCTGCAGGAGGATTGTACCCAATATTACCACTCGTATACATTTTTAATAAAAATGTACTAAAAGGCGTTGATATTAAGGGGTGTTATTTATTTAATTCTACACAATTTGAGTTGATTTTACTTAAGGAATATAGCGAGCAAAGTATTGAAGAAGTAAAAAAACAAATTAATCCAACTGACAGTTTTTTATTTTCGAATATAGCAATTGGTTACGCTATTGATTTAAAACGGGCTATAACTAAATATCGAAAACGCGGCTATAGATATGCACTAATAGAAGTAGGAGCAATGTGCCAAAGTTTTAGGGAGTCAATTAGTAAATTTAATAACTTAGGTGACTTCTGCTTTGCTGGTTTTAATGATAATGCTTTAACATATTTATCTGGTTTAAATCCCAGATTAGCACCAGTGGCATTAATCCAGTGGTTTGGTGAAAAAAATGATGTTTGAGGTATCTAAAAGAAATTTTGGTTATAAAGAATCAATTTTCATTAATAAAACGATCTATTTATCGACATCAAGGATCGGAACATTCAAAAGTGAAGATGGTGGACTAGGGCCGGTTGACTGTGGCTCAATTTCTCGAGATAAAAAAAAGTCAATTATGAAAGGTTTTTCTGAATCCTTAGAACGCCGAGCATTAGTAATTGGAGCCAATGGAGCTGATGAAGATGATATGATTAGATCATTTGATCTAATAAGTGGGAGTGTATCCTATATATCAAAATACTATACTAGACTGAATAACAAAGCTCCTTTTATTTCCGATACTTCTGGAACGGCAACTTACACAAACAGTAATGTGGCTATGTTAAATGCAATAAAAGAACTTTTGGAAAAAAATTCCACTTTTCTTTTTTGGTATGGTAAACAAGGAAGAAAACTTGATTTAACTCGTTATAGTTCAATATACTTTGACCTTTTTCGGAAAGAAGGATACCAAGTACGAGCTTATGTTGAAGAAACATTCAGTCCATTAAAAGTTGCGTTTATTATTGTGATAAATCCAAATCATATTACTCCTTTTAAATTTATGGCAGGAGTAGGTTCAAGTGTTGTTCTTACTACTGCGATTCATAAAGCTATGTCAGAAGCATATTTACTCAAAGAAGTTTACGATGACGCTTTTTTTAGGTTCCAAACAGAAGAACTAGATTCCGATTCCTATTCTGGCATCGTTTTAAATTCTCAAATGAACCCTGAATGTCTAGAGTATATTGAAATTTTAGATGGTCTAGACACTTATGAGGAACAAAGGAAGGATAACGAATTTTCAACATTAGATGCTGAAGGGGAAATAGACCTTATTGTTCAAAACCTACCATTTTGGGTAAAAGAACTACATACAGTTGTTTTAAATCAAATTGTAAATAGAAATTTAATAGTTATTAAAGCCATTTCCCCTAATCTTTACAATCACGCTGCACTTAAGAAGTATATCAATATTGATAGCGATGTCAATCGGTTTACAGTCAATCTAGATCAAGAGTCTTTAAAAAGTATTCCAATGTGTCCAATACTATAAAAGGAGATACCTATGCATTACTTAATTAATAATCTAATTAGTGGACATCCTTTTGTTGCAAATAAAATCTGGATAAAGAAAGGGATTTTTCAAAGCGGATATTCTAATTGCTATGTGGATTGTGCATTACATAAAGCAGCATATGGGAATTCGGTTAAGAATAATAGCAAAAAAGCAATAGCAGCTGCTATTGGCGAACATCTTGAAAGATTAGCTCTTTTTAACCCATTAATTAAAAATAATCAAGGAATAAAATATTATGTGGAAGCTTTTAATTTAGTGACAGGGGAGACAATTAACATACCACTTGAGGATGTCATTTTAGAGTATGGATTGCCTATCTTTAATGATAGAGATATGAGTAACGCGTTTAGTGATACTTGTGGAGTAGCATCACACACTTCAAGCGATTTTGCACTTGAAGCAGCTTTTCTTGAATTTATTGAAAGACAATCACTGATCCATACATGGTTAACCAAAAAAGCAGGGAAATTAATTCCGCTAAATTTGTTAAACAATATTGATCTTAAAAAGATAATAAATATGAGTAGAACATACAAGGGTATCCAAGAATTTTATCTGGTTGACATTTCGATAACAGACGAAATTAAGGTGGTACTAGCTTTAGGTTTTGGAAAAGAAAGTTTCAGTATTGGCGCAGGAGCACATTGGAACATTATGAATGCAATTGAAAGAGCTATGAATGAGTATTTCCAATTTATGACTGGCTTTTGGGGGAATAACGATGAGAGTGAAAGCAGCGATGGTGATTTATATTATGAATATTGTAACACTTTAAGCCCAGAGGCTTTTAAACAAGAGTACAAATTTGTCATCGATACAAAAACGCAATATAATCCATATCAATTCCACAAAAATACTAGTCAAGAACGAATAAATTTAAGTAACAAAATCCGAAAAGTGGTAGAAGATCTTGATATTTCAGTTTATGCAACATTTATACCTGAAAGAATGGATTTTAATACAAAAATAGTAAAAGTTTTTTCAAGTGATTGTTATCCACATATGAATACAGCATTACTCAATCCAATGGATTATAAATTCTCTAGTAAATTTAATCAATCAATTTTTAAAAACTTGTATAGGTTAATTCCGTTCCCCTAAGCTTTATAGGATTTTGAGGAATTGGAAAAAATTTATATTCCGCCAGCAAACGACCATATTCCTTCTTTTTGATAATAGAAAGCCTTGACTTTGGCACTTAATGATCTTTTTCAAAGAGAATCCCTTTTGAATAAGCCCATTTCCTTATCCTCTCAGATGTATCTATATTTAATCCACATAAAAAATTTTCTCAATTAAAGAAAGGGAAGTAATAAATGCTAAAAAAATCATATGAGTTTTTTATAGTATTTTTAAAATCAATGATCGATGAAAAGATTGCATTAGCTTGGTCAATTATTTTGCCACTTTTATTGTTTTTTACCATAAATTATAGTTGGTTCCACACTAAGCCTGACGTATCAAAAGCTGTATTTTACTTTGCTAGTTTTTGGGCATTCACAATAGTATTGATACTTTTTAATGGAGTTGGATTAACTTTAACCAATTTTAGAGAACTAGGTATTTTGAAAAGTTTTGTATTTCTTTGTGGTTCAAAAACACCTGTTATTTTTGGATTAGTTTTTAGTCAAATTATTTTTGGTATATTTTGCCTAGCTCTATTTACTGTTACTATCTCTCTCGTCTTTACCTATCCTATCTTGATTTTGTTCCTGACTGCAGCATGCACATATTTAGTAGTTTTAATTCCTTTATTTATGTTATCCTTATCTGTTGCCAGCTTATCCGTACGAGCGTCATCCGCTTATACACTTGTTAATATATTGATTTTTCCTGCAACATATTTAGCAGTGTATCGTGGTGAATCTTCAAATTTTTTTATAAATACACTATATAATTTAAACCCAGTTGAATATGTTTTTAATTTTTCAGTATTTATTTATTCAATTTTGACTAATAATCTGCATTCCATCAGTAACCAATTATATTTACTTTTCATATCACTGGTCTATATTGCGATTGGAACTATAGCATGGTCGAGAATTAAGATTACGTCAACTATAAGAAGAACATAAATAATCCATTACTCAACATAATCGCCGAGAAAAGAGTGGGTGAATAATTATGATCGAATTAAAAAATATTTCATTCTCATATCCAAAGAATGCCAAAAAGGCAATCAGTAATCTAGAAATGATTATAGAAGAGAATAAAGTCAATGTAGTAATTGGACTAAATGGGGCAGGGAAAACGACCCTTTTTGATATATTAACAGGAGTTTTAACAATCCAGGAAGGCAGCATCATAAACATTCCAAATCAAAGGGATATTGTTTATCAAACTCAAAGCTTATATTTTTCACCGATACTAAAAGGAAAGGATATTACTAGACTTATTCTTAATATATCAGACAAAAATTTTAATAATAATTTTGAGACTTGTTTATCGCTTGCGGATGATAGAGAAAAGGAATTACTAGGTGAACTTTGGAATCGGAAGTTTGGTCAGATGTCTGTCGGGGAAAGAAGATGGTTGCTCGTAACATTATTCGCAGAAATAGATAAAAGCTTCTATATATTTGACGAACCTACAAGTGGAGTTGATCCTACGGCTAGGCTAAAAATATACAATAAAATCGAAGAAATAGCAAAAAAAGATAGGCATACGGTGTTAATTTCAACTCATCAATTACAGGAGCTAGAATTTATTGAATGTAAAATTTTTGTATTACATTTAGGTAATATTAAGTTTGCTGGTACTTACCAAGATTTACTTACAAAATACAATACATCCAATCCTGATAGGGCATTTCAGTACTGCATTGAAAGTAATACGTAACCTAAGAACTTTCTCATTATGCAACATTAAATTCTATTAATTTCTGTGTGGTAAAACACGGAGCAATGAAATATCCGTTTATGAAAAAACTGAGGGGTATTTTTTATAAAGAACCCTTCAGTATTTAAGCCTCGATTCCACCAAAAGCTATTTTCCTCCGTATTTCGGCAAACAAATTATACTGGCCGTGTTTTCAAAATTGAGTAGGAGAGGTTAATTACCCCCCTCCTACTCAATTTTGGTTTTTGCAAACTCAGCTTCCCCGCAGGGCCAGTGCATCCTTGACCAGGCGGACAAATTCCAACTGCTGCTCGCCCGTTGCCGTTTTTTCCGCCAAATCGGCTACCTTCTTCAGCGAGTTACCTTCTGCCCATTCGCTGCCTCGCAACATTTCCGCGAATTCCGCTACAGAGGCGAGGAATTGGACTTCTCTTTGCAGCGTTTTTCCAATTGCCATCGGCTCGGCCACTTCTTTTGCCTGCGATGTCTTCTCGTCTTTATACCTTACCCGGACTGTGCCCAGCTTTTCGGCTTCCGGGCGCTTTCGCTTGATCTCGTAAAGGGCTGTCACGGTATGGCCGGCTCCGATTTCCCCGCCGTCGACGCGGTCATTGCGGAAATCCTCATCCGCCACATCCCGGTTTTCATAGCCGAGCAGCCGATACGTTTCTACAGCCTTTGGATCGAATTCGACTTGAATCTTTGCGTCGTGGGCGATGGTCTGGAGCGTCCCGGTCAAAGCTTCGGTGAAGACGCGGCGCGCCTCGGAAAACGTGTCGATGTACGAATACGTTCCGTCCCCCTTGTCGGCCAGCTGCTCCATCAGCACATCGTTGTAGTTGCCCATGCCAAAGCCGAACGTGCTGAGCGTAATGCCCTCGCCAGCGTATCGTTCAATCGTGGAGAGAATGCCTTCCGCGGTGGTTTCCCCCACATTGGCGACACCGTCCGAGCAGAGAATGACCCGGTTGATCGCATCAGGAGAAAAGGCTTGTGCAGCCATTTCGTAGCCGAGGCGCAGCCCTTCTTCGGCATTGGTAGAGCCTTCGGGCAAGAGGTAGTCGAGCGACTCGATAATTGCCGCCTTGTTCTGGGCAGATGTCGGATCGAGCAGCTTTCTGCCTTTGGAGCCGTAGACGACGATGCCTACCTTGTCTTTTTCCTCCAGTTGGTCAACCAGGACGCGGAGGCTTTTTTTGACCAGCTCCAGACGGTTTTCCTGGTTCATGGACCCGGAAATGTCGATCACGAAGACGAGGTTGGCCGGCTTCCGGTTTGTAACGGCGATTTCCTTGCCTTTTATCCCGATGCGGAGCAGGTCGTAGCCCGGACGAAAAGGCGAGGGGCCTCCGTCTGTATGGATCGCGAATGCATCCTTGGCGGGCGGCTCGTAGGAGAGAGGAAAGTAATTGATAAACTCTTCCACGCGGACAGCATCCGCAGGAGGCAATGAGCCTCGCGTGATGTAATTGCGCATGACCGAGTAAGAACCTGTATCTACATCGGCGGCAAAGGTGGACAAATGATCTTCAGCCGCATCGACAGCAGGGTTGGTGCCGTAGTTCTTGAAATGCATGCCGTTGTAAGACCCTGCCGGCGCCGGGGCTGACCTTTTGGCAACAGTCCTGTCCATAGCACTGCTAGGCGCCGCGTACTGCGCTTGATTTTGTACGGCATGCTCTGCCTTGCTCTCGACACTGCGGCCAGCCTTCTCGCTTGGAGCAACTGCCTGTTTTTCCCCTGAGCTGCACCCTGTTGCCGTTAGGGTGACCAATGCCAAAGCGCTTGCCACTATCTGTTTTTTCATCTCTGTATACCCCCTTTTCTGATTCGACGTGGAAAAAAAAGGAATGTTACAACGGTCTGAAGATTTTGGTTGCTTCGGCTTCCTGATCTGGATTAGAATGGGAAATATTTAGTGGCGTGACGGGTGCCCATAGTCAAAAAGGCAGAAAAGCGAGGATGATACTTAAAAAACTGATGAGAAAAGAAAGGAACAAGAATGAATCTGGGAATTCACGTAACACAAACAAAACTGTTGGATGTTTTGCTGCATGTCGCGGTTGCGCGGCCTGTTTTTATCTGGGGAGCGCCGGGAATTGGAAAATCGTCGCTGGTGCAATCCTTTGCCCGGCAGGTCGGACTTCCATGCGTGTCCTTGCTCGGCAGCCAGCTCGCCCCGGAGGATATTATCGGGGTTCCGCAAATCGTAGAGGGCAAGAGCCGTTTTTGCCCTCCCGGGATGATCGCGCGGGAAGAGCCGTACTGCCTGTTTTTGGACGAATTGAACGCCTGCTCGCAGGAGGTCCAAAAATCCTTCTACAGTCTGATCCATGAACGGAGAGTCGGCGATTATCATCTCCCGGAGGGCTCAATCGTCATCGGAGCGGGAAACCGGGCCCAGGACAGCGCTATTGTCAAGCCGATGTCCTCCGCCCTGATCAATCGCATGTTTCATGTCCAGCTCAATGTGTCGTACCAGGAGTGGATAAGCTGGGCGTATGAGAACGGCATTCATCCGTATGTACTGCAATTTTTGGAGGTGCGCCCCGACTACCTCTGGTCGCAGCCGCCGAAAACGGAGGAGCCTTTTTCCACACCGCGCTCCTGGCATATGCTCTCGGACATTTTGTACGAATACGGCGAAGCGATCGATAATGAAACGGTCGGAATTTTGGCGCGGGGCTGCTTGACGCCCCAGCATGCGGCGCAGTTTCAGGCTTTCCATAAAAACATCCAGGGAAAGTATCAGTTGAACCGGATACTGGAAGGAGAGGCTACATTCCCGAGTGCCCCGGAGGATCGGGATATTCTCTATTTCCTCGCCGACTCGTTCCGGGCGCAGATCAGAAAAGAGCTGCCTGCCGACAAGTCGCAGGTAACGGACCAGCACAAGCGTTTTGCTCACCGGGCCAAGGCGCTGCTCAAGGAGCTGAGCATGATTTCGCTGGAGATGGCGCAGATGGTCGTGGCCAAGCACGAAGAGGGAAATGCGCTTCCGTCGTGGTTTGTGGTGGAAGTGGTTCGCGATTTGCCCCGGTTGGCTGCGGAAAGAAGGGACGGCTGAGATGGCGAAACGAAGCAAGACGGAGCTGGACCCCGCCCTTGCCGCTTATCTGGAAGCGGTCAGCTATCTCGAGCGTCATCCGATGTTTTCCCCGCTCATGGGCCGTGTCTCGCTGGTGAGGGACAAACGGAGCAAGTGCCCGGAAAACGGGTGGGCAGTCGTGGGCAAAAACGGAGTGATCCACGTCCACCCTACGAGAAGACTGGACGTTCAGGAGTGGGTCTACGTGCTGGCTCATAATCTGCTGCACCTCGGGTTTGGCCATTTTGTCGAGAAAGAAAGGCCGGCTCTGTGGAATATCGCCTGTGATGTCTACATCGCTTCCTTTCTATCCAGCATGAAGCTCGGAAAGCCGCCGATGGCATGGGCGGGCGAGCTGGAGCACTCCGTCAGGAGCGAGGAGGAGCTGTACAGGCGTTTTTGCGACGAAGGCGTCCCCGAGCGGTTTGCCGGATGGGGAACCGGAGGGGATAGACAGCCTGACATGCTTTTGTCCGGCAAGCTGGAGGGGAGCGGCTGCTTTCGCGATGTCAACTGGGAAGCGCTGTTTGGCACAGGCCTGTCCAATGCTGTGCATTCGGCCGTCAGCGTGGCGGGAGGATACGTCCAGGCGTTGGATGACCGGACTGCCACGCTGTCCCCGGCCCAGGAGGCAAGGCAGTGGTTTATCAATCACTTCCCGCTCCTTGCTTCGCTGGCAAGCCATTTTACGATGATCGAAGATGCGCAGCTGTGTCAGCGGCTGCAAATATCCGTCGCCGCCATTGATGTGGTCGCAGGTGAAATCTACATGAATCCGTCGGCGGGGCTCGACCGGGAAGAGGCGATTTTTGTCATGGGCCACGAGCTTCTCCACGCGGGACTGCGGCACCATGAGCGCTGCATGGGGCGTGACCCGTACTACTGGAATGTCAGCTGCGACTACGTGATCAACCAATGGCTGGTCGAAATGAACGTGGGGCAACTGCCGCAGGTCGGCGTTTTGCTGGACCCGGAGCTGCGCGGGATGTCGGCCGAAGCCATTTACGACCGCATCGTCTCCGACCTGCGGACCTACCGCAAGCTGTTTACGCTGCGCGGGATCGGCATGGGGGATATCCTGGACAAGGGAGACCCCCGCTTTTGGGACGCCAATCACGGGACGACGCTGGATGACTTTTACCGCAGCGCTTTGATGCAGGGGCTCGTCTATCATCAGGAAAAGGGACGCGGCCTTCTTCCGGCAGGGCTGGTCGAGGAAATTCGCGCTTTGGGACAGCCGCCGATCCCTTGGGATGTTCAACTGGCGCGCTGGTTTGACGAGCACTTTCCCCTTTTGGAAAAGAGCAGGACATACGCGCGTGTCAGCAGACGGCAGATGTCTACGCCGAATATTCCGCGTCCGGCATGGAGCTGCAGGGAATCCGACCAGGCCGGCCGTACGTTTGGTGTCGTCCTGGATACGTCAGGCTCGATGGACGCCAAGCTGCTGGGCAAAGCGTTGGGAGCAATCGCCAGCTACAGCCAGTCGCGTGATGTCCCGTTTGCCCGCGTCGTTTTCTGCGATGCCGCCGCCTACGATGCCGGGTATCTCTCCCCCGACGATATAGCGGAACGGGTCCGGGTAAAGGGCAGGGGCGGGACGGTCCTGCAGCCGGGAATTGATCTTTTGCAAAATGCCCACGACTTTCCCCCGGACGGCCCTATTCTCGTCATCACCGACGGCGAGTGTGACCGCATCCGTGTCGCACGGAGCCACGCTTTCATTTTGCCAAAAGGCAAAAGCCTTCCGTTTGTGCCCAGAGGACCCGTGTTTCGCATGGAATCGTGATACGGAGAAAGCCGCTTTGAGAAAGCAGAGTTTCCGGCCTGGAGCAGGGTTTCCGGCGCCGAGCAGGATCGCCGTCGATGCTGCCGATTGTAAAGCAAGTAATAACCGGAAGAAGAAAAAGACCAGTTCGCCTGTGCAGGGCGGTCTGGTCTTTTCTCGTGCAATGTTTCGGAGCGGGGAGTTGCAGGGATTTGAACTTGTGCCCCCCTTTGTCAACAACGCGGCCTTTCGCTGAAACAAACTACTGAATAGAATCTCGCAGTTCGGCTATTGACAGAAACCTGACAATAGGTTTATATTTTGACTGACAAAAAAGTCAATCAAAAAAGGCGGTGAACAAACCGTGCCTCGGACGAAAGAGCAAAACGAAGAAATCCGTGCCCGGCGCAAAGAAGCGATCATGAGGGGCGCACTCAGTGTTTACGTTGAAAAAGGATACGCAGCCGCCGATATTGGCGATGTCGCGGAACGAGCGGGCGTTGCCAGAGGACTTGTCTATTACTACTACAAAGACAAGCTGTCGTTGTTCCGCGATCTTTTTTTGCACATGTTCGATTTGTCCAACAATCACATCCGCACCCACTTCGGCCAGGAGGGGTCCGCGGTCGAGCTGTGCCAACAATTTGCCAATACCATGTTCAACAACCTGTTTGAACAATCCGACCACGTGCTGTTTTTTTTCCGGATGCGCCACGACTTGCGCGAGCTGTTTGGCAAAGAGGAAATAAAAGGATTGCTCTGGAGAGACACCAAATTGCAAGTGATGGTTGAGAAGCTGAAGATGGGAATGGATGCGGGAGAAGTGCGCCGCATGTCTCCGGAACTGCTCACGGACCAGTTCTGGGGGGCGATGATGCATGGCATGGCGCATTTGCGGCAGAGAAACGATGAACTGTTGAAGCAAGGCCATAGCCTGGAGGAAGTCAAAGAGCTGCTGGAGACGGAAATCCGCGATGCGGCGTTGTCCTGCGCGTTGATGCTTCGCCCTGTCTAAGCTTTGCAGCCGAGTTCAATGAGGTCCGGAGGGTGGTTATTTTGCGTACATTAATGCGGTATTTGCGGCCTTACCGGTCCATGATCATCTGGACGATGGTATTTGTGCTGTTGCAATCGATAGCAAATCTGTATCTGCCGACGTTGATGTCGGATATCGTCAACGAAGGCGTCGTCAAAGAAAACACGCCTTACATTTTGAAAATCGGCGGGCTGATGCTGCTCGTCTCTGCGGTCGGCGCGGCGCTTTCTGTCGGTGCCAGCTACCTGGCTTCGCGGACGGCATCGGGCTTCGGCATGCGGCTTCGCAGCAGCGTTTTCAGCCATGTCGAGCGGTTTTCGCTGCAGGAGTTCGACAAGCTCGGCACAGCTTCGCTCATCACCCGGACGACCAATGACATCACGCAGCTCCAGCAGGTGCTGATCATGATGCTGAGGATGATGGTTATGGCTCCGATGATGTGTATCGGTGGAATTATCATGGCTGTCTCCAAAGACGCCAAGCTGTCGCTCGTCATCATCGCCGTGATTCCGGTTTTGGCTTTGGCGATTTACCTGATCGGATCAAAAGGAATCCCGTATTTCAAAGCGATGCAGACGAAGATTGACAAACTGAATCTCGTCCTGCGCGAATATTTGACCGGCATTCGCGTCGTCCGCGCTTTCAACCGGACAGACCACGAGCGGGAGAGGTTCGATGCTGCCAACGAGGATCTGACCGCTACCTCGATCAAGGCGGCCCAGATCATGGCAGCCATCATGCCTGTCATGATGCTGCTGATGAATGTCACTTCGATCGCGATCATCTGGTTCGGGGGCTTGCGCATCAGCGAGGGGCATATCCAAGTCGGGGATTTGATGGCGTTTTTGCAGTATGCCATGCAAATCCTGTTCTCGCTCATGATGGCTTCGATGATGTTCAACATGCTGCCGCGTGCTTCCGCTTCGGCGGCCCGCATCCGGGAGGTGCTGCAAACAGAGCCGGTCATTGTGGACCGGGATAGCGCGACAGCGGCGGCTCATGGACCGGCCAGCGTCGTGTTTGATCAGGTGTCGTTTCGTTACCCCGGCGCGGAAAAGTCGGCGCTTTCCGGGATTTCCTTTGAGGCTCTGCCCGGCCAGGTGACAGCGATCATCGGCGGAACCGGATCGGGGAAGACGACACTCGTCAGCCTGATCCCTCGTTTCTACGACGTGGAGAGCGGCAGCGTCCGCATCGGCGGAGTCGATGTCCGGGAGCTGTCCCAGGAGGCGCTCCGGTCCAGAATCGGGTTCGTTCCCCAAAAAGCGCTGCTGTTCAGCGGGACGATCGCGGACAATATCCGCTACGGAAAAGAAGACGCGACCGACGAGGAGCTCTGCCATGCGGCTGAAATCGCCCAGGCTTCCGAGTTTATCGCGGGGATGAAGGACGGCTTCGATTCGGTCATCGCGCAGGGCGGCATGAACGTGTCGGGCGGACAGAAGCAGCGGCTATCCATCGCCAGGGCGCTCATCCGCAAGCCGGACGTATACGTATTTGATGACAGCTTCTCCGCGCTCGACTACAAAACAGATGCCCGACTCCGGGCGGCCTTGAAAGATGAAACGCAGGCTGCGACGGTGATTATCGTTGCGCAGCGGGTCAGCACTGTCATGGATGCCGACCAGATCATCGTGCTGGAGGAAGGCGGTGTAGCAGGCATCGGCACCCATGCAGAGCTGATGGAAACATGCGGTGTCTACCGGGAGATCGTCACATCTCAGCAGACGGAGGAGGAGATCGCATGAGCGAGCAAAAACGCGGCATGTCTCCGGGTGCTCCCGGGGCTGGCCCGGGACCGGGCGGCCACAAAGGCCCGATGGGATTCGGAGGACCCGGCATGCTGTCTATGCCGGGGCAGAAAGCAAAGAATTTTAAAGGGACGCTGCGGCGGCTGCTCGGTTATTTGAAGCCGTACCGCATGAAGCTGACAGCTGTACTTTTGACTGCAGCACTCAGCACCGTTTTTGGCATCGTCAGTCCAAAGCTGCTCGGCGATGCGACGACAAAGCTTTTTGAAGGCTTCATGGCAAAGGTAAACGGCGTCCCTGGCGCTGCGATTGATTTTGCCTACGTCTGGCATATCATTATGGTCTTGATCGGGCTGTATATCGCTTCCTCGGCATTTGCCTATATCCAGCAGTACCTGATGGCAGGCGTGGCCCAGAAGACGGTCTATACGCTTCGCAAGCAAGTAGATGAAAAGCTGGCCCGCCTGCCGCTCAAATACTTCGATGCCCGGTCTCACGGGGAAGTGATGAGCCGCGTCGTAAATGACGTGGATACGATCAGCGGCACGCTGCAGCAGAGCTTGACGCAGATGATCACCTCGATCATTACGCTGATCGGCGTGATTGTGATGATGCTGACCATCAGCCCGCTGATGACGCTCATCCTGATCTTGACGCTGCCCCTCAGCTTCGTCGTGATCAGGGCGATCGCCTCCCGTTCGCGGCCCCACTTCAAAGGGCAGCAGCAGGCGCTCGGGGAATTGAACAGCCATGTGGAGGAAATGTATACCGGACATAAAATCGTAAAGGCGTTTGGCCGGGAGCAAAGCGCTGTCGAGAAGTTTGACACGATCAATGAGCGGCTGCATGAGTCCGCCTGGAAGGCCCAGTTTATCTCCGGCATCATGATGCCGCTGATGATGCTCGTCTCCAATATCGGCTTTGTGCTCGTCTGCGTAGTCGGCGGCGTGCTCGTCACCCGGGGCAGCATCAGGATCGGGGACGTGCAGGCGTTCATTCAATACGCCCAGCAATTCTCCCAGCCGATCACCCAGACGGCGAACATCGCCAACGTCATCCAGTCGACTCTTGCCGCCGCTGAACGGGTCTTTGAAGTTCTCGACGAACCGGAAGAGTCCGCAGAACCTGTCTCGATGGCAGGGACCTTCTCGCCTCAGGGCCATGTGCGATTCGAGCATGTCTCCTTTGGCTACAAGGAAGAGGAGCCGCTCATCCGGGATATGAATATCGACGTGAAGCCGGGCATGACGGTCGCGATCGTCGGACCGACCGGGGCGGGCAAGACTACGCTCGTCAACCTGCTCATGCGGTTTTATGAAATCGGCGAAGGCAGGATTACGATTGACGGCAGGGACATCCGGGAGCTGCCGCGGGGCGAACTGCGCAGCTTGTTCGGCATGGTGCTGCAGGATACGTGGCTGTTCAACGGCTCGATCCGCGAAAACATCGCGTACGGCCGCGCCGGGGCGACAGATGAGGAGGTGCTGCAAGCGGCCCAGGCGGCCCACGCCGACCATTTTGTCAGAACGCTTCCGGACGGATACGACACGATTCTGAACGAAGAGGCGTCGAATATCTCGCAAGGCCAGAAGCAGCTTTTGACGATAGCCCGGGCATTCCTGGCCGATCCCGCGATCCTGATTCTCGACGAAGCGACGAGCAGCGTCGACACGAGAACCGAGCTGCTCATCCAGAAAGCGATGAGCGGGCTGATGGAAGGGCGAACGAGCTTTGTCATTGCCCACCGGCTTTCGACGATCCGCGACGCGGACCTGATTCTCGTCATGAACAACGGCAGCGTCATCGAGCAGGGCAACCACGAGGAGCTGCTGCGGGCCGGCGGATTCTATGCCGAATTGTACAACAGTCAGTTTGCCGGAAGCGGTATGGCGCAGCAGGCGGGGTAGGGAACATGTAAAGCAGGAAATACGAGGAAAAAGGAACACGGAAAAATAAAAAGGAAAAGCAAAAAAGAAAAGGGTTCCCTCGACGAAAGGGGACCCTTTTTTCACTTTCAGTTTCTACATAATGTGTTTGCTTGCAAACCAGGCGATCAGCCGGTGGTTGATCTGCTCTTCGCTCAGGTCGGTGAAGAGTCTGGCTTCCGCAACCATATCGTACAAACGCTCCATCGGTTCGCGGCCATCCGCTTGTTTCCGCAAGAAGTAATCCAGACGCTCCACATGATCGAGGAATTCGTCGCCGAACCTGCCTTCCACATCGCCCCGCAAAAGGGCAATCTCCGCTTCGTACATGGGACGTTCCTTGCCTTTTTCCTTTCCGATCCACGGCGTTTCCAACACAAGCGGCAAATGGCGGATCTTCTCGTGATCGACGATGTATTTCATCGCATCAAAGCCGATCATTCCCGCACCTACCGGGGCGTGGCGGTCTTTGCGGGCTCCCCGGAAGTTCTTGCTGTCGTTGAGGTGGACAACCGCCAGACGGTCCAGACCGATGATCCGGTCGAACTCGTCGAGGACACCGTCGAAATCGTTGACGATATCATAGCCGGCATCGTGAATATGGCATGTATCCATGCATACGCTCAGCCTGTAGTTGTCGTCTACCTTGTCGATGATCGCCGCGATTTCC
The DNA here is from genome assembly GCF_036700025.1 of Brevibacillus borstelensis. NCBI lineage: Bacteria > Bacillati > Bacillota > Bacilli > Caryophanales > Paenibacillaceae > Brevibacillus > Brevibacillus borstelensis. Next base: position 1,123,541 of record NZ_CP144922.1, read on the forward strand.
TCAAAGCTGCGGCCGATCTCTGTTCCTTTGCCCGCCATCGTCTCCAGCGCGATTTTCACGTCCGTGTCTTTGACGCCGCTTAATACTTCATTCAGCCCTTCCGCGATGCGCTCAATCCCGTATTCGGCATCCTTGTCGGTGTAAGCGCCCGGGTGAAGCACGATATTTTGTACGCCGAGATAGCTCGTTCGCCGTATTTCTTCCTGCAAAAAGCGGACAGCTAGCTCAAACGTGTCTTCCTTGTACGAACCCAGGTTAATAATGTACGGCGCATGGACGACGATCTCTTCAATGCCGTTTTTGTCCATCACAGCCCTGCCTTCGTCGATAAATTGCTCCTCAATCGGTTTGCGCCGCGTATTTTGCGGGGCTCCTGTATAGATCATGAACGTGCTCGATCCGTAGGTGGCTGCTTCTTCTGCCGCATTCAGCAGCCCTTTCCCGGAGAATGATACGTGCGATCCTATTTTCATCATCGATTGAATACCTCCTATATGGTGGAAACTGCCGAACCCGGCTCAGGACCGGTGGTAGTGCTAGTTGCTCGTGCTAGTCTGCGTAACTCTGCTTAATTCTGCCACAATTCCGTGTAATTCTGAGTAAACTCTGATTAACTCTGAGTAAGTCTGATTAACTCTGAGTAACGAGTAACTCTGAGTACCTACCTTGTAACACTACGTAACTTTTTATTATTGCCAAAAGAATCCGCGTCCATGCATTCGATCGCGTCTGTATAAATCCCGTATCATGCTCTGAGCAGGAAAACGCGAGTAAGAACCGGTTTTCAGCGCGAACATGAGAGACGAACGTGTCGCAAAACTGCAAGGGAAAAATCTCGTTGACGAAAGAGATTCATCTCCAGATTACCGATTTTAAAAAGGGTTGTCCACTTAAATGCTCGCGGATGTACAGCAGTTTAACGATCCGGACTGCGGCTTTTATTTTGATTCCAGGACTTCATGCATTTACAACCCGAACATTCATTCGTAAAATAAGTGAAAGAAGGTGAACGAGATGAAAATCAAAATGGATCTGGCGAAGATACTGGAAAACTTGAAACAGGATGAGCGTTTTCGCGCAAACATAGAGCACTGGAAGGTCATACCGCCCCGAGAAGCCGCTACCGTTCCTTTTCCTGATGATCTGGACCCGAGAATTCGGGGGGCTCTGGCGGGAAGAGGGATTCCTTCCTTGTACACCCATCAGGAGACGTCTTTTCGTCATGCCCGCGAAGGCAAGCACATCGTAGCCGTGACTCCTACCGCTTCGGGCAAAAGCATGTGCTATCACTTGCCTGTCTTGCAAACGCTGACAGAAAACCCGGAGGCACGAGCCCTTTACCTGTTCCCCACGAAGGCGCTGGCCCAGGATCAAAAAAGCGAGCTGCACGAGCTGATCGACGAGATGGGGCTGTCGATCAAGTCGGATACGTATGACGGCGATACCCCGGCGCAGATCAGACAGACGATCCGCAAAGCCGGCAATATCGTAATCACCAATCCGGACATGCTTCATTCTGCCATTTTGCCTCACCACACCAAATGGGTCTCCTTTTTTGAACATCTGAAATACATCGTCATCGACGAGCTGCATACATACCGGGGCGTTTTTGGAAGCCATGTGGCCAACGTAATCCGCCGCCTGAAACGGATTTGCGCCTTTTACGGGAGCAGCCCGCAGTTTATTTGCACGTCTGCCACGATCGCAAACCCTCGCGAGCTGGCAGAGCAGCTGACAGAGGAAAACGTCGTGCTGGTGGACAACAACGGCGCTCCGGCCGGAAAAAAGCACTTCATCTTTTACAATCCCCCTGTCGTAAACAAGCAGTTGAACATCAGGCGCAGCTCGACGCTGGAGGCCAGGGACATCACCGAGCTGTTTCTCACCAATGGCATTCAGACGATCTTGTTTGCCCGCAGCCGGGTCCGCGTCGAAATCCTGCTCAAATACCTGCAGGAGCTGATCAAGCGAAAGCTGGGCGAAAAGACGATTCAGGGCTATCGCGGCGGCTATTTGCCGAGCCAGCGAAGGGCGATTGAGAAGGGGCTTCGCCAGGGAGACATCATCGGTGTAGTCAGTACCAATGCGCTGGAGCTAGGGGTAGATATCGGCCAGCTCCAGGTATGCGTCATCACCGGATATCCCGGCTCGGTTGCGAGCACATGGCAGCAGGCCGGACGGGCAGGCCGCCGTCAGGGGGAATCGGTCGTCGTGCTGGTCGGCAGCTCTACGCCGCTCGACCAGTACGTGATCCAGCACCCGGAGTACTTTTTCGAGCGGAGTCCGGAGTCCGCGCGGATCAATCCGGACAACCTGATTATCCTCGTCGACCATATCAAATGCGCGGCGTACGAGCTTCCCTTTTCCAAAGGGGACCGTTTTGGACGAGCCGAGATTATGGAGATTCTGGAGTTTTTGACCGAGGAGCAGATCCTGCACCATGCCAAAGGAAAGTGGTTCTGGATGAACGATTCTTTCCCGGCCCACAACATCAGTCTGCGCTCGGCTTCCCAAGAAAACGTCGTGATCATTGACATTTCCGAGCGGGGCAACGAAAGGGTAATCGGGGAAATGGACCGCTTCAGCTCGATGACCCTCCTGCATGACGAAGCCATTTACCTGCATCAAGGGACGCAGTACCAGGTGGAAAAGCTGGACTACGAGGAGAAGAAGGCCTATGTCAGGGAAGTCCAGGTCGACTACTACACCGATGCCAACCTGGCTGTCCAACTGAGGGTGCTGGAGGAAGACCAGACGCGGCGGGCGGCCGAGACGGAATTTGCCTACGGAGAAGTCACTGTGAATGCGATGGCGACGATTTTCAAAAAGATCAAATTCGAGACGCATGAAAACATCGGCTCCGGTCCGATTCACCTGCCCGAGGAGGAGCTGCATACGAATGCCGCTTGGCTCAGCTTTTCCGAGCAGGTGATGAATGAAGTCGGGAAAAGCGAGGTAGAACGCGGTCTGGTCGGACTCGCGCACGTCCTGCAGCACGTCGCTCCGCTGTTCGTTATGTGCGACCGCATGGACCTCCACGTCATCCCGCAACGCAAGGCCATTCATTCCGGGGCACCGACGATTTTTCTGTACGACCGTTACCCTGGCGGCATCGGCTTGAGCGAGCAGGTGTACAAAGAGATGGATACGATTCTCGCGAGGGCCGAGGAGCTGATCCTCTCTTGTCCGTGCGAATCAGGCTGCCCGTCCTGTGTGGGCGCGGCGGAGGACGGTGGAAAGGAATTGGCGCGCACGCTCTTGCGGGTGGCGCAGGGAGGAAGTCTGCATGTCTCTTAAAAGCAAGCTGAATCGGTTCAAGGACCATTTGACCAAGGAAGCGCCTCAGCAGCAAGGGAGCCGGTTGAAAGATACCGGAAGAGCCGGGGGTATGTTGGAACCGGCGTCTTCCGGTCCGTTCGAGCCAGCGCCTTCCGCGGGGCATGAACCGGCGTCTTCCGGTCTATTTGAACCAGCACCTTCCGCAGCCCAGGAACCGACGCCCTTCAGTGCACCTCAACCAGCCCGCGGTACTGCACAACCTGACTCGGCGCCTGTCAATTCTCAGGCTAATATGGAAGAAATTCCGTTCATGGACAAATGGATGGAGCTGGGAGCCAAGCCGTACTTTTGGGAAGACGAGCATGTCATGGTACGGGAGGTGCGCTACCCGATCAGCCAGAGGCATGGCCATTATGCATTTGCCGGTTTGTACGAGACGATTGCGGCATGGGAGAGGGCCGGGTTTGAACACCCCCTGTCAGCATCCGGGAGATCAGTGGAGGACCTGCTGTTTTTCGATACGGAGACGACGGGGCTGCACGGCGGGACGGGAAACACGGTCTTTCTGCTCGGGCACAGCCGAATGGACGGCGAGAGCGTCATCGTCAGGCAGCATTTTTTGGCCGCTCCTTATTCGGAAGCAGCGCTCTACCGCTCTTTTTTGGAGGATTCGCAGACGGCTACCCACCTTGTGACGTACAACGGGAAGTCATTTGACTGGCCGCAGGTAAAGACCCGGCACACGCTATTGCGTGATCTTGTTCCCCGGCTTCCGGCATTTGGCCATTACGATTTGCTGCACGGAGCGCGGCGGTTGTGGCGGGAGGATCTGGAGTCTTGCCGGCTTTCCCTGATCGAGCGGGAAAAACTGGGCGTGGTGAGGGAAGACGATGTCCCGGGGTATCTGGCTCCTATCCGGTATTTTGACTATTTGACAGACAAAAACCCGGACACGGTGGCAGGGGTTTTGCGGCACAATGAAATCGACGTCCTTTCCCTGATCACGCTCTACATTCATCTGTCAGCACTCTTGCTGTCACACGAGCAGCAGGCCGACATCTCTGAGGAAGAGCGATTCAAGGTAGGGCGATGGTATGAAGCGCTGGGCGATACCGAGCGGGCCATGCAGGCGTACCGGCTCGTTGCCGACAGCGTTCATCCGCTTCGCGACAAGGCTCGTATCGCGATGGGGAGCTGTTACAAGAGGCAAAAGGACTGGCGCCGGGCTTTGCTGGTATGGGAGGGTCTCGGCAATTCCGGGGTCACTCTCCCGGAAGATGTGTTGATCGAGATGGCCAAGCTGTACGAGCATCAGGTAAAGGACTTGGAGAAGGCGCTTCTCTTCGCGGAAGCCGGGTATGACCGGTGGAAGCAGAAAGCGGCGCTGCTGCGCCGCAGGTCCAAAGCAGAGGAGGCAGCGTACCGCAAGCGGATCGAGCGGCTGGAACAGAAGCTGCGAACGCAGGCGGGCCCGGATCTGGATTACGGCGGCGGCCTGGTATAGTTTTCATTTTGGTACAAAAGCATAGCTGCTATTGTATAATGAACACAGAAGACTGGGGGAGTGTTTCGGATGTCTGATTTGGAAAACGTTTTGGACAGGATGTTTGCTGAATTTCAGAAGCTGACGAACCGCTTGGACCGGATGGAAACGAGAATGACGGAATTCCAGAGCAGCGTAGACCGGATGGAAACGAGAATGACGGAATTTCAGAGCACCGTAGACCGGATGGAAACGAAAATGACGGAGTTCCAGAGCAGCGTAGACCGGATGGAAACGAGAATGACGGAATTCCAAAGCACCATTGACCGGATGGAATCGAAAATAGTGGGGCTCGATACGAGGCTGACAGCGTTTCAAGGCAGCGTAGAACCCAAGCTGCAAGGTTTTGAAAGCTCTCTGGACCGCGTCGAATCGAGGCTGGACGACCTGCAAAAATCCGTAAACCGGATCGAACACTCCCAGCAGGATGAGGTACTGGGCATGCTCAAGCTTGTCAAAACGAAAACCGAAACACATGAGTCCAAAATCGACGTCCTCAACAAGCGTTTGCTCGAAGCAGAGGCGAAGCTGGAGAGAGTCGCTAATTTATAAATACACCTTAGGTGGACGATACAAGTTAGCAGGCGAAAATTCGAATCGCCCGCTACTCGCAATTACAAAAAAATGCAGCAGCAAATTCGGGTGCGAAAATACAATCCGAAACAGCTGCTGCCTGTTTTTTATTCACGGTAGCGCTTGTGTATCCGTCGGTTCCCCGCTCAGCAGTTTTTTGAGCAATACCTCGTCATCCACTGCATAGCCGCAGCGCTCATATGTCCGAATCGCAGCGGCGTTTTGTCTGCCAGTCAATACCTTCACTTCCGTGACTCCGCGCTGTTTCAGGTGCGTTTCCAAAAAAGCAATCAAGGACGCAGCCGCTCCTTTTCCCCGAGCGGACTTCTCCACATACAATTCTGTTATTTCTCCCAGAAGCTCCTCGTAACAGAATGATTGGAAGCGTTGTGCGCAGCCGAATCCGACGATTTTGCCATCGCATTCCGCTACGGCGATCAACTCGCTGCTCGTGCGCATGCTCTCGACGATTTCCGGTACAGGCCTCCTGTCGCCACCGTTGAACAGCTGGTTTAACCTGGCCAGCTCCTGTGCGTCGCTTTCTACTGCCAGTCTCGTTCTTATCTCCAAATCGAATCGCCTCCAAGCGCAATTTTCTGATCGGGTGGGATAGTCTTGCTCCTTTTCGATATGCGAAAAAGAAGAGGGAAATGGAAAGTCTAGTGAGCAGTATGGTTTAAATTGCAAATCAATTGGTCCAACACTTTGATCGCCGTCTTGTATTCTTCTTCCGTGATCCCCTGAAACACCTGTTTATCGAATTCAAAAAGAATCGCATCAAGTCTTGGAAATGCTTCGTTGCCTTCGTCTGTCAGTTCAAGCTCGGTAATGCCGAGCTCCGGCTTCTCTGTACGAATCATCCAGCCTCTTTGCACCAGGGAGTCAATGATGTCGTCCAATGTTTTCAAATCGACAAAGTCGTGAATCAGTTCGTGCAAGTCCTTCCTTGTTTTGACGCGTCCGTGGTATGTGTTGTTGAGGGCCTGCCAATGGGTGCGTGTTAAGCCCATAGGCGCGAACATGTCGTTGACGTTTTGCGTGATCAACTTATCAACCCGTTTCAAATACCAGCCGATCGGCTTTTCGGAATCGTGCGAGAAGTGCTTCCTTCTTTCCACTTTCCTCTGGAGCGGATTGTTTTCCATCATCATAACCTCCTCACTGACGTTGCGAAAGCAAATGATAGTTAGTACTAACTAACAACAACTGTTTTAAAAACTATGGCGTCAAAGCTCTGACAAATAACTGAACACTCGATTCGATAAATTCGTCGATGGAAATGCTTGTTATCAACTGGCCGCTGGTCAGGCTGCTTACAAATGCGCCGAAGTTCATCCACATGAAGGTCATGGCCTGGACCTCCGGGTCGGTTGTGATCATCAAGCCTCTTTTCTGCATGGCTGCGAAATAGTCCGTCAACAATTCTTTTAGCTGCTGTGGATGTTTGTTCGCCTTTTCCCGAAACCCGGGCAAATAATCGCCGTCTTTTAGCGCGATCATAACGATTTTTCGATTGCGACCCATGATCTGATGGTACGTTTTGCTGACGAGGAATAAGTCCGCTTGCAAGTCCCACACCAGTTCTTCGTCAAAAATCCGTTTCATCTCCACGGTATAGTAAAAGCGGTCGACTGCGGTTTCGAGAACCTTTTGCTTGCTGCCAAAGTGGCGAAACAGCGTCATCTCGCTTAAACCGGCCGCGGCCGAGATTTCTTTTGTGGAGCGTGCCCAGCAAGCCGTTAATTGCTAGTTGGTGAAAGTCCAACCGAGGCAGGAGCCAAGTCACCTCGTAGCTGACAGGCAACTGGTGGAGAAATCCTAAGGTTGAAGCCCTGTGACAAAGTAACTCGAAAGAGTGCGAGCAAATCAGCAGGCCGTAACATAAAGTGAATCCTGCAGCCTCGTTAAGAAAGACCACCGAGAGGTGGACAAAGGGAAGCCGAGCTTGTTTCATATGGGCGAAGGCCAAGGACGGTGTGGAGAACTTGGAATACAGCACCTATGAATCCCTCGGGGTATGGGGAGCGGTATGTTGAGAAAGTAGTTAACGGAACTGGGGAGACCCTACTCTGCACGCCCCGTCAGGAGCGTAAAACGGAAACCTATAACCGTAAGGGAAGTGGTGGATGGCAGAGAGGGAGTCGGAGGGGTTCATAGTACCGATGAACATAAGGACAACACAACCTTATGGAGGGAAGGAGCCCTGCTTTGTTCACGGGTCGAAGGAGGTAAGAGTGAGTGAATGCAAGTAAACTTGCTAACTACACCGATGTAAAAGCTCGACAACTTTGGACAACCCTATATCTTTGTGCCAAGGCAAACTCAAAACGGCGATTTCATGCCTTGTATGACAAAATCTACCGCCCGGATATTCTAGCGACAGCTTGGAGGAGAGTAAAAGCAAATAAAGGGAGCGGAGGAATCGACGGACAATCCATCGCACAGATTGTGGAGGAGTATGGGGAGAGCCGTTTTCTTAACGAGATCTATCTAGATTTAAAAGAAAAGCGGTATCGTCCACATCCGGTTCGTCGAACTTACATCCCTAAACCGGATGGCAAGAAACGTCCACTCGGCATCCCGACGATCAAGGATCGGGTGGTCCAAATGGCTACTAAGCTAGTCATTGAACCGATCTTTGAAGCTGATTTTCGGGACTGTTCTTATGGCTTTCGGCCAGGAAGAAATGCTCACCAGGCAATTGCACAGATACGCAAAGCAAGCAAGAGGTGTTATTGGGTCGTAGATGTTGACATTAAAGGGTATTTCGACAACATCAACCATGAGAAGTTGATGAAACTGGTCGAAATGAGAATCAGCGACAGACGTGTTCTGAAACTTATCCGACAATGGCTGCAGGCTGGGGTCATGGAAAATGATCAATTCCATGAAACAGAACTGGGAACTCCGCAAGGAGGGGTAATCTCGCCTCTTCTTTCAAACATCTATCTAAACTACATGGACACCATTTGGGAAAATCAATTCTCCCATCTTGGCACACTTATCCGCTATGCGGATGACTTCGTTATCATGTGCAGAACCAAACAAGAAGCATTGGAAAGCATTCAAGTGCTGATGGCTATTCTAAACAAGCTGGAGCTTAGTCTCAGTAAAGAGAAATCTAGACTCGTTAATATTTGGGACAATTCCACTGGGTTTGACTTTCTTGGGCTGCACCATCGCAAATTCCCCGTGTTCAACAAAGGGGGGAGCAAGGTATTTGCTATGTCTCATGTACCAGCTAAGAAAGCAATGAAGGAAATGAGACGTAAAATTAAGGAATACACTGCACCAAGGAACAAACTGTTTCTGTCTCTAGAAGAGCTAGTGAAAGGGCTAAATCGCAAGCTAAGGGGGTTCAAGAACTACTACTTCATCTCGCCCATCGCCAAACGATGGGCAAGACGGATAGACTGGTATGTGATTGAACGCCTTACAATCTTCTGCAACAAGAAAAGAAGCAAGCGGAATAAACATGCCGGAAAGCTGAAGGTCATACAAAACACGCAGGGTAGTTTATTGAAATTAGCCGGATAAAGTAAGCCGAATGCCAAAGAAAGAAGAACATCGGAAAGCCGTATGAGGGAAAACCTCACGTACGGTTTGATGAGGGGGAGCTGAAATGAGCAAGGCGACCATACGGTCGCCCGAAAGTTTCAGTTCTCTACTCTACAACGCCTTTGTAGCCTTTCTCGGCCATCAAATCGATGGCTGCCAACAAAATTTTGTCTCCGGTACTTAGATGCGGATTGCCCGAGCTCATATTTTCCCCCCTCTATCAATGTTAGCGAATACTAACGTGTTGCATGTTCATCATAAACCATTTTTCAAGAAGAGAAAAGAATCAAAAGAAATTCTGCTTCTGATCACACCGGTGTTTATAACAATACGAGTACGAACCGATGCCGTAGCGCTTTGCTTTGCACAAACAGGCACCCGTAAAAAGGCCGCCCTCCGCTGGCCGGAAAGGCGAGGGGAGGACGACAGGGGGGGAAGCTTTAAACCATGGTTTGGCTATGCAGTACTTACTTTTGCTTCTCCTTCATTTCCCGATGCAGCGAGCCTACGTTTTCCGCAAGCTTGTCGAGCGACTGGTTCATGCCGATTACGGCGTATTCGGCCATTTGACCCGGCGTCCAACCGGATTCGGTAATCGTCAGTTCGGTTTGCTCGCCCAGAGCTTTAAATTCGATCACAAATTCAATTTCCTTCGGGTAGTCCGGGACGCCTGCCTGAGCGGGATCGATGATGTTTCCGTCCTTGTCGGCCATGCTCTGCGTGAATTCGATACGCTCCATCGGCACAATTTTCTTGTAGAAGCCGGCGGAGTACAATTCATGTCCGCCGTGGTCTTCCGGAGCCCGCATGCAAAATACGTATTTCCCGCCTTCACGGAAGTCAATTTCGCAGTGTGGCGAATTATTTCAGGGACGGTTGGAGTCTCTTGGATGAGAATGTGCTTTTGAAAAAAATTTGACCCTAACGCATACGTCAGGGTTTATTGTAAATAGCAGGAAGCGGAATTCTTTCGTGGAGGTATCTGCGATGTACAGTGTCGGTGAGCTGCGCAAGAGGACAAATATCTCGGTGAGAACCTTGCATTATTACGATGAATTGGGCTTGCTGAAACCGTCCAGGGTAACCGAGACGGGGTACCGGTATTACTCAAAAGAGGATGTATTGAAACTGCAGCAAATCACGGCTCTCAAAAAGCTCGGATTTCCGTTGTCGCGCATCAAGGACATTCTCAATGCCGAGGATGCGCTCCCGGCCGAAATACGCTGGAAAAAGGCGATCCGGGGACAAATCGGTACGATCAGGGAAGAAATGGAGCGATTGCGGCGCTTGGAGCGATTGCTGTTTCACACCCTGTATTCGATCGAAATCACGGGCGATTTTCGCACCGACGACATTTTTTCGTTTATTCAGGCGATGCAGCCTGAGAAAGAGCCGAGCAACGACGAATCTCGCGAGCAATTTTTCAATGAGCATTTTACGCCGGAGGAAATCGAGGTTATTGACGGATTGCCGACATTCGATACAGACGATCCGAAGGCCGACGAATGGGTCAAGCTGCTGAGGGACATCCGGGACCATATGCACGAGCCTCCGCAATCACCTGTCGCACAGCGCCTGGCAAAGCGGGTTATGGATTGCGCGGAAGCATTTTTCGGAGGCAATACGGAGGTGATGGAAAAGTATTGGGAACTGATCAGGCCTTCGCCTGGCGATGCTCCCGTCGTTTACGGCCTGGATTACAAGCTGATGGCCTATATCGATCAAATCGTTGAGTGGTACGAGAAAGAGAGAGGAAAGGAGAGGGATGAGCAGGATGACCGTCGGCGATCATGAGTACGGGAAACAACAATGGAGATATTGGCGATGGCATTTTGCTGTTTTTGCGGCCGCTCACTTCGGAATGGCCTACATGTTTGGGCTTGCCCCTGCTTCCGGGCCTTCGGGCAATCCCTATATCGAACAGATCGTGAACTGGATCATGTACCGGGAGCCTGATTTGTACCGGGAAGCCCTCGGCAATCAAATCAGCTCCGTCTGGACGACGATCATGACCATCCACACGCTGTGGGCTTTGTGGTTTGCTTTCTTTCCGAAAAAGCGGGCAGTCAATCCTATGCCTGCCCCATCGGCAGGTTTCCAAGCCGCAAATAAAGAGGCATCGAACCAAAGAGCCGCGGAAAAAACGCTATCGCATGGCAGGGCATGGGTATACGTCCTCATGGGAGGCATACTCGAAATCGTATGGGCTGTCAGCTTCAAGACCGGATCGATCGGTCTTCATACGCTGATCGCGATTTTTGCCAGCTTCGATCTTCTCATCCGGGCCGCCAAGGTATTGCCAGTCGGCACCGTTTATGCGGTTTTCGCCGGTATCGGCTCAGTAGGCACAATCCTGGCGGGAGCGCTCTATTTGAAAGAACCGCTTTCTGCGGTCAAGGTGATTTTCGTTCTGCTGCTTGTCGTGTTTATCATCGGTCTGAAAGCTTCTGAAACGCGCAGTGTAAAGGGGGACGGATAATGGCATGGGCTTATTTGATTTTGGCGGGGCTGCTTGAGATTATCGGCGTGATCGGGATCAAAAAAGTCGCCGAGCATAATAGCTGGAGCAATAATCTCCTTCTGTACGGCGGCTTCTTTGCCAGCTTCAGTCTGCTGACGCACGCGATGCAAGAAATCCCGTTATCCGTGGCTTATACCGTTTGGACGGGTATCGGGACACTCGGGTCTGCGGCCATCGGTATGGTGTTTTTCCGCGAACCGCGAAGCCGACTGCGGCTGTTTTGCATGGCGGGAATTATCGTGACTGTTCTTGGACTGAAACTGGCAGATTGAAACTGCTCACGCTTGTGGAGAGGGGCCATGGGCAACTGGCGGTCCATCGGTCGGCAGGACTCGGCGGCAGTTGCCACCCAGGCCCCACCTTGAAAAATAAAAGGGTAACCCCGTACAAGAGAAACGGGTTTATCCTTTAAAAGTAACATATCTGTACAACAGAGCCCCAATTAGCTGAATTGCCACATAAAAGAGCGCTGGATTGCCCGCCATATAATCGTTTCGACAGCTTGAAAAAACTTACGCCTGGGGAGTGGGAGCCCCGTATTTCTCCCGGTATTCGCGGGCCAGCATGCTCATCATGACGGAATCGTGGTACTGGTGATGGTAATAGAGAGCCTCGCGCTGGACGCCTTCCTGTTTAAACCCGATCTTCTCATAGGCGCGGATGGCTCGTTCGTTGTAGGAAAACACGTTGAGCTCGATCCGGTGAAGATTGAGGATGCCAAAGCCGTATCCGAGCAGCAGGCGCATTGCCTCGCTTCCAAAGCCTTTGCTCTGATGCTGCAGTTCGTTGATGGCGATGCGAATATTGCAATTCCGATTGACCGGATCGATCGATTGGAGCGCAATGTCGCCGATCACTTCGTCATTGTCCCGCAGGGCGATGAGCAGCAGCAGGTTGGAAGAATCCTGGGACTTGGCGTCGAGGTAGCGGTGAATCTGTTCGCGGGTAAAGCTGCGCTGTGTACCGGTCAGTCGGCGGGTTTCCGGATGAAAGAGCGTGCCAAAGTACAGATCGGTATCTGCCAGCTCGACAGGGCGAAGGTAGACGCGTTCGCCTTCGAGGAACCGGACAGGCTTGTTTGCGGATGTATGCATGATTCGATGCCTCCTTTTGATACCTTACAATAGCGAAAATGTGTATACTTGGAAATGGACAGTTTCGCAAAAAGTAAAAGGACAGATGGAGGTTCACCGATGCTTTTCGCACCGCAGTTGGACGATTCCAGCCGGATTCCCCATTACGTACAAATTTACGAGCAGATAAAGCGGCAGATTATCGCAGGGGCGTTGTCCGAGCATGTCAAGCTGCCTTCTGTCCGCAAGCTGGCTGATCTGCTGGGACTCAGCACGACCCCGGTGGAAACGGCGTACCAGCAGCTAGTCGCGGAAGGCTTTATCGCCAGCAAGCCAAAAAGCGGCTACTACGTTCAGCCACTGGCCGATCAGCAGGTGGAGAGAGCAGAGGAGAGGGAAACAAAATTGACCGTCCCTCGCTTGCAGCATCGGGATGCATCCTCGTACCCCTATGACTTTCACCTCTCGAAAAACGATTTTTCCCACTTCCCCTTTGCCCTGTGGCGGCGGCTGTTCAACAGAGTGCTGCGGCATGAACACCTGGACCTGCTTTTTTACGGAGACCCCCAGGGGGAGTATGGACTGCGAACCGAGCTGGCCCGTTATCTGCGCCAGTTGAGAGGCGTCTCGTGTTCACCTGAGCAGATCGTGATCGGGGCTGACCAGCACGGGCTACTGACCTTGCTCGCTCTGCTCCTGAAAGCTCGCGTGGCCCGCGTCGGAGTCGAGAATCCGGGTTATCCGTTGATCGCATCGACCTTCCGCCAAAACGGCTATGAGGTGATCCCCGTCTCGCTGGAGGAGGATGGCCTGAATGTAAACGAGCTGGCAGAGAGCGGCGTCGAGCTGGTCGCGGTTTCGCCGTCCCACCAGTATCCGCGGGGAATGATCATGCCGATCGCCAAACGGCTGCGCTTGCTGGAATGGGCAAAGAAGACGGACGCCTACATTATCGAGGACGATTATGACGGCGAGTTCAGGTATCACGGAAGGCCGGTTCCCTCCCTTCAGGGCCTGGTGCAGGGAGCCAATGTGATCTATATGGGCGGCTTCTCGCAGGTGCTGGCCCCGGCCATTTGTACCTATTACATGGTCCTGCCGGAGTCTTTGCTTGAGTCCTACGACCTTTTGCTGAGAGAGCTGCTGCTGGAGCAGTCCTCATCTCCTCTGCATCAGAAAACGCTGGAGCTGTTTATGCGGGAGGGACATTTCGAAAAGCATGTGCGCCGGATGCGCAATGTCTATCGGAAAAAGCACGACACGCTGGTTCAGGCGGTCCGGAAGCACATGGGGGAGCGGACTGTAGTGATCGGAGAGGACGCCGGATTTCATGTACTGCTGAAAGTCCAGCACCAAGTGGAGGAGAGGGAGCTTTCCCGGATGGCGAAGAAGGCCGGAATCAATATCGCCTCAGCAGCCTATACGTGGATGACGCCTCGTACGGAAACGACCGAAAAAGAATTTATCGTAGGCTTTTCCGGCATTGAATTGGAGAAAATCGAGCCGGGTATCCGCAAACTGGCCGATGTTTGGTGGGGGCAGTGTTCCAAGTTTGCTTCCAAATCTTGACGCAGAGCTTGATTTGGGAGTAAACTGCTCCTTGATAGGAAAATATGAAAAACAAAATCGTTTCCTGAATTTTCGAGAGGGGGCAGGAATCGTGCAGGAGAGAATCATTCAGCTGGCCATTCGGGAAATCCACACCAAAGGGCTCAAGTTTACGATGGCGGAGCTTGCACGGCAAGCGGGGATGAGCACGAAAACGCTGTACGGGTACTTTTCCTCCAAAGAAGAACTGATCTCCGTGATCATTGAGCGCGGAGTCAAAGAGCTGCAGCAGAAGGAAGCCGAGATTATCGGGCGTACGGACATCGATCTGACGGAAAAACTGAAGCTTTTGCTGGCACTTGTCCCCAGCGGCTTTGGCAGCACCCATATCCGTCTGTGGTACGAGCTCAAGCGGTACTACCCCGAGCAGTGGGCGCTTGTTGAGGATTGTCTTCAAAACGAGTGGGAGCATGTGCGGAATATTCTTGAGCGGGGAATGGCCGAGGGAACATTCCAGCGGGTGAGCATTCCCGTCTTTATTCATATGTATATCGGATCGCTTGAGCATCTGGTGGATCGCCAGGTCGTAGAGGAGACAAACATGACGATGGCAGATGCCCTGGACGCGATGATTGAGATATTGCTGCACGGGATTGCGGGCGGCGGGAAAAAGGAGGGGCAGCGATGAGGTGGGTGGACTTGTCTGGCGCCATTTGTTTGGAAGTTGCGGGTATCTCCGGGCAAATCGCAGGTACCACCGGGCAAATCGCAGGCACAGCGGAGGGCCTCGCGGATGTCTCCGGGGAGGTATGCGTGAAATGAAAGCGCTAAGACCTTTTTTCTGGTTGACCGACGTCGGCTTTCTCGTTTACTGGAGCATTGTCTTCCTCGAATGGCTCCCTCCCGAGTACCTCTATCCGGATTACGCCAATCCGCTGATGGTGGCCTGGAATCTGTCGTTTTTTCCCCTGGATCTTTTCATTTCCATTACGGGATTGACGAGTCTGTATTTTTATCATGCAAACCGAAACTGGCGTCCCATGGCGCAAGTTTCGCTCGTCCTGACCTTTTGCTCCGGCCTGCAAGCCATCGCCTTTTGGGGGTTCAAAGGGGACTTCGATCCCGCCTGGTGGCTCCCCAATCTGTATTTGCTCTTGTATCCCTTGTTTTTTTACCGTCTGTTTGCGGGGAAACAGCTAGACTCCGCGGCCTCCCAGTAATGCGTTTCCGGGAGATATGGCCGCTATATCTCATCCTGTTTCATATGTTTTTTGATAAACCGGAAGAAACCCACGGCACACATCACGATAATCGCCGCCCAGGTGAACAAAAAGGCGATGCCGAGGCCGATATTGGCTCCGACCATGTCGTTGGAACGCTCATAGAGCAAGGTGAAAACAAGCGGGCAGGCAAGCGCGATATAAAGGATAAAAAAGGAAAGAGACTTTGTCGTCGTTTTCTTCTGAATGGTAAGATAAACAAAGATATGGGAAACAAGCAAGAGGATAAACGTGACAACCGTCAACAGCAGCATGCGGCAGAGCCTCCTCGAGTCTTTCTTTATCTGGGTTGTGCCCTCGAGTACTACCATAGCCAAAAACAAGCGTTCAAGCAAGCGCAAAGGAGAGTGGAGGGGGAGTGAAACGATGAAGCACGGCAGCGATACCCTGCTGATCGTCAGTTTGCTCGGGTACGGAACAACGCTGCTCCTGTTGGCCTTGATCTGGTTCCGTACACCAAAAGAGAGGGAGCCGCTTCTGTTTGTAAAACTGATGGGCTATACCTTGCTTGCGATGTTCCGTTTTTCGTTCAACCAGCTTTCGATGCCGCTCGGACTGATCGCCGCCATTCTTCTGGTGAAGCGAACGAATGGAAACAAGAAGGCGAAGCTTGCGGCCGTCTGGCTGGGGGGAATCATGTTTCTGGCAGGCTTTTTGCCAGTGGCAGACTGGATCGAAAACACGCTGTACCCGCGTACAGAGATGTCTACCTATTTGCATGAGGATTTGACGGGGAAAGGTTTTGCTATGAATGTTGCCAGTTCGGACATGCGACGCTTTTACAGCAAAACCGAAAAAGACGAGAGCGGGCGGAAGCTGTATGCCGCTCTGCGGGAATCCCGCTACATCGAGGGCTTGCCTCTGCGGGAGCGGATGGATGAGGAATACGAGCTAAAATTGTTTCAGGATACAGATAACAGGGACAACCGCTTCAAACATCTGGAGTTTCGGGTCGCCTCTGACGGATCGTATCTGAAGCTTCGATTTGAGGACAGCCAGTATGTTTTTCGGGCGTCACGGGAGTTTCAGCAGTTGTTTCAACAGATGGTGGCGGAAGAGCGTGAAAGCAGCGATGAATAGGGTCGGGAATCAGTACAGAAGCTTTGGGCTTAGGACTGTACTGAGTGGATGGAACATGCATGGACGGAACATCATGGACTCCCAACGAATCGTGCGTTGGTCCTTAGTCCTTCTGCTCCATGGAAAGAGGCGCTTCGGATTTTCCCCGGATCAAGGCCACCAGCAGCAACAATAAAGGGAGCAGCAACAGAAACGTATACGCATAAGAAAACCAAATTTTTGGTACGAACTCAAGGAGTTTGGTAATGTTCGGGTAAGCCAAAACGGATAGTGCGACCATTAAGACGCCCAAAGGCACCGTTAATGGCTTATAGGTCCTCAACTCAAGACTTTGAGCCAGTCCCAACGCCGAAACATAAAAGGTAATCGTCGTTTTGATAAATATGGACAAAAACCAAACGCCAGCCAAAAGCACTTCCACACGCTCCAAAAAGTTGCCTATACTGATTTTCTTGGCCAGCACAAAGGACGGATAAATATTTCTCGCTGTAAAATCCGAGCCAAGAACGAGTATGCATAAAGCCGTTATGATGATCAAAATGACACCACCCGCGGCAGCGCCCAGCAAGAGTGAATGCAGAACTTTTTTCGGGCGATTGACAAACGGGAGCAACATCAGAAAACAGACGAATTCTTGCAGACTTGAAAATTGTATCCCCGCTCCAAGCAGCGGCTTTATTCCGCCTTCCGTAACAGGCTCCAATTGGTTGATCTCGATTTCCGGCAGCAGTGTGAAGGTCAGAAAAAGCAGAGACACAAATATCCAGGGAAAAAATATTTCCGTGGTCCTGGCGATGACCTCAAGTCCGTATCGCGTTGCGATCACAACCACCATACTGAAGGAAATCAGTATAACTTCTACGGGGGTTTCAGGCATCACGTTTGACACGATGAAGTTTCCCAGATCACGAACCATCAGTGCCGAAAGAAAAATGAAAAATGAGAAAAACAACAAGGAGATCAATTTTCCCGGCCATTTTCCCAAAATTTTCTCGCTGTATTGGGCCAAGGTCATGGAAACAGATTTCCCAAAGCAACATACATAACAATCAACACCAAATCGATAACAATACCGATAATGGCTGCGATCCAGGCGTTTTGTTTCGCTTCCAGCGCCAATGGAGACGGTCCCAGCAAAAAGGAGGTGCCCATCGTAAAGGCAATCACAAGAACCGTCAATTGACGTATGTTGATTTTTCCTTGTTCCAGCATGGTACTCACCTCTCATTTCTGCCATTGTCTTTGCTGGAATGAACAATTGGAGAAAAGGCTGTTACTCTTTAAATAGAGACAGGATCCCGTCACTGACCGGTTTGTAAATAAAGGTAATCATTTCGCTAAGACTCGGAACCGGCACATGCAGCACTTGGAGGACACCGAGCGTGATCCCGGCCGTTAACAAGAGGGAAAATGCCCATGCTTCCTTGACGAACCTGTTTTTGACTAAAGCCGGCACCTCCATGCAGGCAATGATCATTCCCACCGCAATGATGGCTGCAGCTTTCAACATGTTGATCTACTCCTCTTTCGTTTCCAAGTACGAATTGCTGATCGTGCCAAGGCCCCGGATGTTGAAATCTACACGCATGTCAACATCCAAGCCGACAAATTCCTCATCCCAATTCTGTTTTGCCTTCTTCCAAAATCCCGGCTCCGCCCGGTGAACAGCTTCCCCAAACCCGAAAATATCCGCTTTGTACTTATGCTGAGCTTTTGAAATGGCTTGCTGCATAAATCCCTTTATTTTTTCCGCCGCTTTCGCTTCAAGGCCCCGAATCGTTTTGTCCTTGGCCAAATCCATATTGCATTGTACTTCACTGATATTTGCTTCCACGCGGACTTCGATGGCTACTTCCGGTTTTTTTCGCACGACTTTTCCCTTCATCTCGCTGTTGGTGCGGATGATTTCCAGCGCTATATTTCCGCCATTGGGACAAGCAACATATTCTGCTGTGCTTTTTACCTCATTTTGAATGTAATTGTATCCCTTGGATTCTTCCTCATTGAGCCAGCCTACGAGCTTGTCTTTTTTAAACACAGCCAATCCTTCGTACCTCAAGAGAGCGCGCGAGTCTATTCGCTGCATATTTTCTTTGGTCCCGGCAATATCCTTCGCTCCGTCAAGTGTAATGCCAGTCAGGACCGGATGCTTCCCTTCGCTGGTCATGTCCGATATCAACTTGTCGAGGGTCGCTTTTCCTGTTGCCGCCCAGGCAGTATTTGACGACTGCAAAGAATGGAACATTTTATTGGCAGGAATTTTTTCAAGCAAAGTCAGGGTTTTCAAAATTTCTTCGGCGGTTGCATCCTTTGAAACAACGAGAAAAAAATCGGTTCTGAATTCGTGGTCTCTTGAAAGAAAGTCCAACACTTTTGCAATTCCTTCTTCGGCTACCTCTTTGCCCAGCACAATTACTTGCATATGGGACAAGTAAATTTTGCGGGGCGATTTTGTCGTTGTTCTTCGCAATGCTTCAAAAATACTCGTCCCTTGTGTAGAGTAGGTAATTACGGGAGCGGTGTCCGTACCGGCTCTTTGTGCTGCCACCGCGCCGGGATTCACAATTTGGATGGATACCAGATAGTCGTTGTCTTTCTTGTCAACCCCCATGGCAACAGCGATTGCCAGCTCGTTTAATTCCCTTCTGTTCCAACATCCGGTCAAAACAACGAGAAGCAGCAGGAATAGGCATGCCATGGTAATAGGTTTACGCAACCGAATCGCTCCCTCTCTTAAGAATTTTGCTTGGATTCTGGATGTGGATGCTCGTTGTTTTCGCGAATGGTATCGTTTTGACTGATCGCTCTCGGACGTGAAAACAATGCCCATAGCGGCAAGCGGAAAAGCGTATCCTTCTGTTCAGCCAGATGAAAAGGAGCAAATGGACTCATGTACGGAGCTCCAAAGGAGCGCAGGCTGCACAGATGGAGAACGATGACAATGACGCCCAGGATGATGCCATACAGACCAAAGGATGCCGCCAAGGCCATAAGGCCGAAGCGCAACATCCGAATCGAAATTCCCACGCTGAATGCCGGGATGACGAAATTCGCAATGGCTGTAATGGCGACGACAATGACCATTGCCGGAGAGACGATGCCCGCTTCTACCGCGGCTTGACCAATGACCAATGTTCCGACGATCGATATGGACTGACCGATCGCCCGCGGCATTCTGACGCCTGCTTCGCGGAGGATTTCAAAGGTAATTTCCATAAGCAGCGCTTCCACAAAAGCGGGAAAAGGTACACCCTCGCGCTGCGATGCCAAGCTTATGAGCAGGCGGGGTGGGATTATTTCCTGGTGAAAGGTGGTGATAGCAATATACATGGAAGGTACAAGCAGGGATATAAACAGCGATATATAGCGGATCTGGCGGATTAGAGTGGCAAAATCCCAACGTTGATAGTAGTCTTCACTCGCTTGAAGAAATTGTGCAAACAGAGCGGGGACCATGAGGACGAAAGGGGTTCCATCGACTAAGATCACGACCCTGCCCTCCAACAAACCCGCCGCCGCCGCATCGGGCCGCTCAGTATTATGTACAGTGGGAAAAGGAGTGAACGTTTTGTCCTGGATGAGCTCTTCAATGTACCCGCTTTCCAGTATTCCGTCAATGTCGATTCGCTTGAGCCTGTCTCGCACTTCCTGCACGATCTTCTCGTTGGCAATCCCCTTGATGTACATGATGGCTACATCGGTTCTCGTCACTCGGCCGATTTGAATCGTTTCCAGCCAGAGATGAGGGTCTTTGATCCTTCTGCGGATTAAAGCGGTATTGGTCCGAAGTGTTTCGGTAAAAGACTCTCTGGGGCCGCGTACAACTGTCTGTGCGGCGGGCTCTGAAACTCCTCTGTCTTTCCATCCTCTGGAGCTTGCCGCGATCCCGCAGGGAGAACCATCGACCAGGATGACAGCATCTCCCGATAGCAGGAATGCAAACAAGTCATCAAAATCAGAGACTTCGTTGGTGTCGGAGACGGTAAGTGCAAAATCCCGCAAAACACGAGACACATGCGAACGGTCGGATATCTTGAGATCAATCTCCGTTTCTTTGATCGCAAGCATCAAAGATTCCAGAATAAAATCAGTGATCACTTTTTTATCGGCGAGCCCTTCCGTGTAAAGAATGGCCATTTTTATTTCTGATCGGCCAATTCTGACTTCTCGTATGATAATGTCAGTGCTGCCCCCGCTTATTTCCCTGATCCGCTTTAGATTCGCATCAAGGTAAGCCTGCAGCGGCTCTTTGCGAAGAGAACCGCATTGTTCCACGTCCAGCCGCCTCCGTTCTCCCATCAGTCTTGTAGGTAAGCCAAAATACAGCAAACAAAAAAAGGAATAGGGAAATTTCCCCTATCCTTACTATTTCCACTTTTTATTTGTCTAAACAGTCAAAAATCAAAAAACGGTTTGCAGATGATCGTCTTCCTCCACATACGGAATCGTCAACGGCCCGAGCGGGAGCACAGCCACCGTCATACCTTCTCCATACTTCTCCTTCAACTCCTCCAAGGTCTTCTCGATGTCATGGGTCGGGGTGAACATGGCCATCCTCACATCTTCATCGGAGAGCGTGGAGTAGACGTGCACATCGGCCCAGACCTGGATCACCGCCTGCTTTTGCACCTGCCACTGATCGAATATTTTAAACGAAGGATCATTGATCATGTCCAGGATTTCCTGCGGTGTCTTGCGCATTTTCAGGATGTCGGCGTAGTTGCCGTGATTGGGCAGGCCGT
Source organism: Brevibacillus borstelensis (assembly GCF_036700025.1). NCBI lineage: Bacteria > Bacillati > Bacillota > Bacilli > Caryophanales > Paenibacillaceae > Brevibacillus > Brevibacillus borstelensis. Next base: position 1,144,738 of record NZ_CP144922.1, read on the forward strand.
CGGAGCATTCCGAGGCACAGATGATCGTGCCGCCCTTCTTGACGATCTTGTGCGCCGCGCTCATCCCTTTTACCGCTTGATACAGGTTTTGATCGAGCGGGTAGCCCGAGTTGGAGGTAATGACGACATCAAACCGGTGGCCGCAGCGGATCATGGCGTGCTCCTTGGAGAAAGCGCAGCCCCGGTCATGCGCTTCGTACAGCTCGCCAGCAAAGACGGCGGTGATTTCCTTCTCGCGGTTCAGGGTGACGTTGAGCATGAAGTCGGGCTTGCACATGCTGTTGATCTCCCGCGTCATGTCCTGCACCGGATTGTTTACCATGTTGCCCCAGGTGGACAGCGGATCGCCGATCATTCTGGCATTGTGAAACGTGAGGATGGTCTCGATTCCGGCAATGCCCGGCATAATCCCTTTGGGCCCGCCGGAAAAACCGGCGAAGAAATGGGGCTCGATAAAGCCGGTGACGATTTTAAAGTCGGCCTCGACGTACTCCTTGTTCAGGTAGACGTCGCAGCCAAAGCGGCTTTCGCCCACCTTGACGAGCTCCTCCTTCTCATGGCAATGGTGGTTGATGACTCGTACATGTTCGACTACCCAGTCGCCCAGCATCTGGACGAATTCGTCTCTCGTCTGGTCCCGGTGGGTGCCCGTGCCGTTGATCACGACGAAATTTTCCAGCGGCACATGGGACAGCTCCTTCAACAGCCAGGGGACGAGCTTGTGATTGGGGGTAGGGCGGGTGATGTCGCTGATTACGATCGCCACTTTGTCTGTGCTTTTAACCAACTCGCGGAGAGGGGCGCTTCCGATCGGATTGCGGAGCGCTTCCAGTACCGCTGCTTCCTCGTCCGCCAGTCCGGGAAGATTTTTTGGCTCCAGGATGAGGGAGTGATCAGGCACTTCTACTTCCAGTCCGTGCTTGCCGTACAACAATGTCGTTTTCATGTTTCTCTCCTTTTCAACACGTATTTGTCATGATTGTCTTGATCCGAAAGGTGAAACGCCCCTGACGTCTGTCAGGGGCAGCACACGCATACATGGATGTACTAGATGTTACGTGTGGATGGTATTTGATATCTCGTGGGTTTCCAGCTTTCCGTTGATACCTCGCTTCTTTTGCCACGTATCGACCAGGATCACGCCGATAGGACAGAGGATCGCCGTAGTCAGTGTGGAGATGGAGATTTGGGCGGTCGCGATTTCCACCAGATTTTGATAGGCCTGTGCATCTGCGGCGGACATCATGCCGGAACCGGCGGCTACGGCTGCGGCTGCCGCGATGGCTGCCGGCGTTCCGACGGCGTTGCCTGCAGTCGATGCTTCCGCTACGGGGGCAATATGGCTTTTTTCGCGGAACAGCTTGAAGACCAGCATGCCTGTAGAACCGGTCAAAATGGTCGTCATGAAGCCGAGCGCCAAGCCGCCGAGCAGCACCTCGATTTTCAGGAAGGTGGCAAAGTCCATCCCGGCACCGAGGGAAAAGGCAAAGAACGGAACGGGCAGCAGCTCGCCCGGCTTCAGGAAGTCGCGCATTTCGGGATCGAGGTTGCCCAGCAGCATGCCGATGCCGATCGGCAGCAGTACAGCGATAAACGCGATGAAGGGGAAGTTCGCACCCATCATGCCCAGCGCCATCAAGGTGAAGAAAGGACCGTCATTCAGCGAAAGGACCGCAACGGCGCCGACGTCAGAGCGATTCCCGTACTGGGACGTAAGGGCGGCATACATCCCGCCGTTTCCGTTGGTCATCGCGGCGATAATCGTCATCGCCGACAGGCCGAGGAAGCCGTTCATCATGTCGCCGGACAGCTTTCCCCACAGAAAGCCGATGATCACGCCGGTAAAATACTTGGAGGCAGTCAGCAGCACGCCTTTTTTCAGCGCCGTTCCGCCGACCTGCAGATTCATCTGGCTGCCGCAGCAGAACAGGAACAGGGCGATCAGAATGATGGAGCTGTTTTTAAAGAGGGCCTCGGAAAATCCGCCGATGCGCAAAAACTCGTAATGGCCGTCTTTGGTCGCAGCAACCCCAAGGGATTTCAAAAAGTCCATGACAACGGGTATGTGCATTTGGTCAATGGTGTTCAGCAAGGCGCCGAGCAGCAGCGGAACAACCATTAATCCGCCGGGTACCTTTTCGATGGTCCGTTTGATTTTCATTCAACAATCCCCCTTGTACGCTTAGTTGTGGTTTTGCCTGGCCAGATACGTCCGGAATACTTGCTCTGCCGTCTGTGTGAGCAGCTCCGGTGCCCGCTCCATCGCTTCCTGCAGGGACATCGGCGCGTTTAGTATGCTATGAATGCTATGAATGCCGTACTGATAAAGGGTATCGATACCGCGTCCGATCGAGCCTGCCAAAACGAAAACGGGTATGCCGCGTTTCTGGGCCACCTGCGCTACACCCATCGGAGTTTTTCCTGATGCTGTCTGAAAGTCAATTTGTCCTTCCCCGGTGAGGACGAGATCGGCATCCTGCAAATGCTTGTCAAGCTGCGTATACTCGATCACGATGTCGATACCGCGTCTCATGGACGAAGGAAAGAAGGCTTGAAATGCACCGCCGATTCCGCCTGCAGCGCCTGCCCCTGCCCGTTGATGCAGCCGGATGCCGGTTTTGGACTTCACCAGATCCGCCCACGCGCGGAGGGATTGATCGAGTCTTTCCGCCATCTCGGCAGTGGCCCCTTTTTGCGGACCGAACACGTGGGAGGCCCCGTCCGGACCGATCAGCGGATTTTGGACGTCGGAGGCGATCAAAAACTCCGCTTCGCGTATGCGAGGGTCAAAGTCGCTGTCGTCAATCTCCGCAATCCGTTCGAGCTCGCCGCCGCCAAAGCCTACCTGATGTCCCCGAGCGTCGAGCAGCTTCATGCCGAGGGCTTGCAGCATGCCGATGCCGCCGTCATTGGTAGCGCTTCCACCAATCCCGAGAATAAAACGTCTGCAGCCGTCATCCAGGGCTTGTCTGATCAGTTCGCCTGTGCCGTACGTCGTGGTGACCAACGGGTTTCTTTTCTCCGCCGGGACCAGGTACAGGCCTGACGCGCTCGCCATCTCGATCACGCAGGTGACGTTGTCTCCCAGAATTCCGTAGGCGGCATCGACCGGTGTGTTCAAGGGGCCTGTGACAGTGACCTGTACCTTGCGTCCCCGGGTCGCTGCGACCAGACTTTCCATCGTGCCTTCTCCGCCGTCTGCGACCGGTACCAGAACGGTATGGGCTTCGGGGCGAACCTTTTTGATGCCTGTTTCAATGGCGAGGGCAGCGTCAAATGCAGACAAGCTTCCTTTGAATGAATCGGGTGCAATCACAACCTTCACGCTGACGTTCCACTCCTTTGTAAAGCGCTTTCATAACTTGCTTTTCATTATAGAGAAGGGGCATTCGCGAAATCATCGGTTACCATCCATAAAAATCCCGTGCAAATTATCGCATAATTTTGTTTATTATAAATAAGCGCTGGCTTAATCGATGTGTGAAGGATAAGATTTGAGTATGCTGACCTATGAGATTGCCAAACAGATCGTACGCGAAACGATGAACCGCCTCAACCGCAACATCAACATCATGGACCATACCGGAACGATTATCGCTTCGGGAGACGCTTCGCGTGTGGGTGAAATCCACGAGGGAGCTGCCGATGTCATCCGGACAGGCAAGCCGCTGATGATCACCCGCAGCAACGAGCGCCAGTACAAAGGCGCGCGCCCGGGGATCAATCTGCCGATCGTCTTTCAGGACAAGCTGATCGGTGTCATCGGCATCACGGGGGAGCCAGATGAGATCCGCGAGTTTGGGGAGCTTGTCAAAATGATTACGGAGATGATGATCAACCAGTCCTTTTTGGCCTCCCAGCTCGAGTGGAAGCAGCGGCTGAAGGAAATGATTTTTGAAGAACTGATCCAGCGGGAGATTCATGAAGAATCCGTAGAGCAGAGACTGGCCCTGCTGAAAATGAAATTGCAGGAGCCATTCCAGGTCTCTCTCATCGAGATGCGTGAAATTCCGATGCAAAATCAGGAGCTGATTCAAAAAGTTGAGCAGTTGATCGGCGAAACGCAATGGTTGGTCGGATTCCTCAGCGTAAATCGGTTGTTCATCCTTACTTCCGGTCTGGATGAGGGCACAGTCAAAAAAAAGCTGGAAGCCATCCAACTGTTTTTGCGGCAAAAGGAGATCCCTTTTAAAATCGGTCTGGGCTCGCAGGTGTCAGAGACGGGGAAAATCGGCATGTCTCTTGAAGAGGCAAAGCTGGCTTTGCTCTTGGGAAGCCAGGAGCAGGGAATCACCTCTTATTTGGATATCGAGACGAAGGCGCTGATCAATCGGATGGACAGCCAGGTCAAACAAAAATTCCTCGATCGCGTATTTGCCGATCTCCCGCCTAAGGGAATCGAAACACTGGAGGCGTTTTTTGCCAGCAACCTGAACATCGGCGAAGCAGCCAAACATTTGTATGTCCACCGCAATACACTGATCTACCGTTTGACAAAAATCAAAGAGCGAACCGGCTACGATCCGCAGGTTTTTCATGACGCCGTCTCGCTGCAGCTGGCAGTGTGGATGCAGCAAAATCAGGCGGGAGGCGACGGGGAAGGGCGGTAGACGGGGAGGCTCTGCCGCTTTTTTCATAGTTCAAGTTCTTTCTAACTTTCACCATGATGTAAAAAAGTGGTGAATCTGGAGCGAGAAAACATGGTACCGTTATGGTGACAGCTAGATTTTCCTTGAAAATGGAAAGAAAAGAGGGAGAAAGCTGGTGGAACAATGCCAACACTTGAGACGTCTGACTGACCGCATTCATTTTCTGCCACCGGATGAGCGAACAGACCGGCCGATTCTCGCAGCTATTTCCGGGACGAAACAGACTTTGATGCTCGATACAGGAAACTCTCCGGCCCATGCGGAGCTGTTTCTGAAGGAATTGGAACGGCACGGATTATCGCAACCGTCTGTTGCCGTTTTGACTCACTGGCACTGGGATCACACGTTTGGCGGTGAACGGATCGGGGCAAAGCTGGTTGCCCATGAAAAAACGAAAGCCGTTCTGGAGAAGCTGGTTCCTCTCGCCTGGACAGATGAAGCCATCGACCAATGGAAGGATACAAGCAGCGGATTTGCTTTCTGTGCCGAGATGATCAAAAAGGAGTACGGCGACGAGCGAAATATCTCGATTCGGCTGCCGGAGATTGCCTTTCAAGAGAGCTGGGAGGCTGACCTCGGCGGCATCCATGTCGTGGTCGAACATGTCGGTGGCGATCATTCCTCGGATTCATCGGTCGTCTTTATCCCGGAAGAGAAGGTCTTGTTTTTGGGAGATTGTCTGTACGCGGACTTGTATGGTCGCTACACGGCAGCCAAAACAAGGGCGCTGCTTTCGAAGCTGGAGAAGTACGATGCCGACTGGTATGTCCTGTCTCACGAAATGCCGATGTCCAAAGCGGAATATCAGGGCTATGCGGAGCTGCTGGGGCTGCTCTGTCAGCTTGCGGAGGACACAGATGGAGAGCGCGAGGCCATCATGTCAGGATTAACCGCCGCTCTTGGCCGTCAGCCGGGGGAGCTGGAGCTTGAGGTAGTTTCCTGCTTTGTGAACGGGGCGGCAGTGCAGGCAAGTGGGGATGGGAAGTAGAAAAGCTGTAAAGGAAGAGGGGCTGCTCAATCAGGTGGCCTTTTATTTTGAAAGGTTACCCGCATGGTCTGCCCTCCGTTTATGGCTACAATCGGTACTATTAGTAAGTCCCCTTCCAATTCTGAAGTACCGATATATCTTTTGAAAAGAGTATGTTAATTCCATTGCCACTACACGTGACACAAGCGGCATCCGTATCCCATGAAACATAATGAAGAATTCTTCGTCTTACTTATAAGGGATCATGGGAAATATTTACAAAAATAGACAACGGCAGCTCATAGAATATGGTGGTCAAGTGATGATGCCGATTCAGTCTTTGACGAATCAAGAGATTATAGTAATTAGAACATGGAGGGGAATGAAATGAAAAAACGGAATGTAGTAATAACGTCTATGTTCACATTTGCTGTTTTGTCGGGTGTTGCTTTTGGAGGCTTTTATGGTGTTGAGCCTGTAAATGCGAAAAAAGAAAAGGTTGAAATGAAGAAAGAGGAAAAGATGAGTGACTATCGTCCCGAAGAAATCAACAAAAAAATTGAAAGTTCATGGGAAGATGCGTTAAAAACCTACGAGATTGATGATAGCCAATGGACTAAGATTGACTATGCCGACCGGATTCACTTGACTCAGACGCTCAGTGACGAAGAGAAAACAAGCTTTTATGATGCGATGCTTGGAGCGATGGAGAAGCATTCAAAAGTGGGAGACATGATGCCGCTTATGCTTGTTAATGATGATAAATCGAAAGTCATTATTTTGTTCCAGCATGATGAAGGAAAAGGTAAGACAGTTAAAATTGAATTAGCACTTAAAGGAAACGCAAAATCCCTTAGTGCCAATGAGTCCTCAAAAGAATGGACAGTAGAGAGCGTTGAAGAAAAGTAATTGAAGTCGAAACTTGTCTGGGTGGGTCATTTTTTGGCTCCACCCAGACCCTATTTTTAATCCGTAGCCAGTTTTCAGAGCAAAGCCCACTCCTAGCCCAAAACCCGTTTCATCCGCAATACGCCCTCCACAATGTCCTCCTCCGGCAAATTCCCGTACCCGATAATCACCTTGTCCAGATGTCGCCCTTTTTGGATCGCATGCTCCTCGACCGGATAAACCCGGACGCCTGCTTGCAAAAGAGCCGACAAACTCGCCTCAGTGAACGCTTTGCCAGAGAAAGAAGCGACAATATGCAGTCCGGTCGAAGCCCCCCAAATCGGTCGAAGCCCCCCAAATGTCCACCTGTCCGGGAAAATGAGCCTGGAGCGCGTCGCATAGCGCTCTCCGGCGGCGCTTGTACAGCTTTTTTACCCGGCTGATGTACTTCTCCAGATGGCCTTCCTCCACAAACCTTCCCAATGCCAATTGCTCCAGTGAAGGCGTGTGCAGATCCGTAAACCATTTTGCCGCCTGATACCGTTCCACCAAAGAAGGGGGCAGCACGAGATACCCCATGCGCAGTCCCGGAGAGAGAATTTTGCTAAAGGAGCCGATGTAGATGACCCGTTCTCCGGCCAGCCCCTGAAGCGAATGGACAGGCGGACTGTCGTACCTGAACTCGCTGTCGTAGTCGTCTTCGACGAGATAGCAATCGCGCTCACTCGCGTACCGGATCAGCTGGATTCTTCGCTGGATCGGCAGCGTGCCGCCCAAAGGAAACTGGTGGGAGGGCGTGACCAGCACAAAGCGCGGCTGCGCATCGGCAGGGAGAAGATTCGTCATCATCCCGTGCTGGTCGACCGGCACTGGGAGCAGCGCGGCCCCGGTCTGGGCAAAGATCGTCTGGATATCGCGGGTAATCGGGTCCTCGATCACGGCGCTAGCGCCTTTGGAAAGCAGCACCTTGGCGATCAGCACGAACGCCTGGGTCGCCCCGGACGTGATCACGATCTGCTCGGGACGGCATTGCACACCGCGCGTGCGGAACAAATAGCGGCTGAGGATCGCGCGCAGCTCCGCCTGCCCCTCGGGACGTCCATAGCCAAAGGCGTCGAGCGGAGCTTCCCGGCATACCTGCTGCATGATTTTTCCCCAAAGCGCCCGGGGAAAGCGATCGAGGCAAGGGACACCGGAGCGGAAGTCGATCGTATTTGGGGAAGGGTGGCCGATTGCTTTATCGCTCCCATACAGGGCAGTACAACCAGCCGCTGAATCGTTCACACCCGGAGAAGTTCGATCAATTGCAGAGTCGCTCACACCTGGAGAAGTTCGGCCAATTGCCGAGTCGCTCCCATCCAGTGAAATTCGAATCGTTGCCGATGGGAATGCCCGGTCATCATTTTCTAGTACTCTCTCTGGCGTCTCTGGTCCGCGTTGCCCCGTGACCCTGCCAGACAAAGGAAGGCCGGGCGGAAGAAGCGGCGTAAGCAGCGACAGATCAATACCGGGAGCCACATAATGACCGGAGCCCGGCCGTCCCTCCAGATACCCTTCGGCCAGCAGTTGGTCGTATGCCTCCAGGACGACATTGCGGGAGACATAGAGCTCTTCCGCGAGCTTCCGCGTCGAGGGAAGCCGTTCCCCGGCACGCAGCTCTCCTTTCAGAATTTTGCCGCGAATGTCCGCGTACAACTGGCGGAACAATGGCATCGGCTGAGTGCGGTCAATGTTGATCCAGAGCATGGCAAGCCCTCTCCTTCGCAAAGTGGTACTGTCCATATCGATGAAAAGTGGACCTAATCCTAGCCAGATTAGCATGTTATCGTGTGGGAGAAAAGCGAAGAGAGGGAGGAACGGAAGATGGAGAAACAAAAGTTAGAGAATCAAAATCAACCGGGAAAAGGAGAAGTAACTGCTCGCCTGGGGCTCTCGTCCACATTGACGGAGAAGGGCTCGCCGGAAATCTTGTCCGACGAACAAAAAGCCGCAGACGTTTTGCGGACAATCGCCCGCGATCCGGACATGAAAGACTTCGTCATGCGGACTCCTTGGCTGTACCGGATTCTCTATTCGGCGGCAAAACGGTATGTGGCTGGAGAACAGGGGAGCGAGGCAGTCAGGGCGGCGGTCCGACTGCGGGAGCTCGGCTACCGGCAGTCGCTGGAGTTCATCGGGGAAAACACGGCTGACGCGGAAGAATGCCGCCGGGCCACAGACGAATTTCTCGCGCTGATCAAAGAAAGCAGCCAGCAAGGCTTGTCCGCCGACATTTGCTTCGACCTCTCCCACATCGGACTTCTGGTCGATGAAAAGCTGGCATTGGAGAATGCCGAAGAACTGGCCCGATGTGCCAAAGAGCACGGCCAGTATGTGATGACCAGCATGGAGGAATCGGCCAAGACCTCGGCCATTTACCGCGTGTACGAGCAGCTCGCCAGCCGTATGCACAACATCGGTATCACGGTGCAGTCCCATTTGCACCGCACTATCGACGATCTTCCGCGTCTGCTCGCTCTGCCGGGAAAGATCAGGCTGGTCAAGGGCGCGTTTAAGGAAGCACCGGAAGTGGCTCTGCCCCGCTCCGCCGAGCTGCGGGAGCGCTATCTGTCGCTGGCAGAGCAAATCGTTCGTGCAGGTCACCCGCTGTCCATCGCTACCCACGACGATCAGATTGTAAAAGCGGTTTTGGAGCGGGGGTATCTGGGCGATGCCTACGTGGAGCTGGAAATGCTGTTCGGTGTACGGGAAGAGGCGGCTCGCGCACTGCTCGAAGGAGGAATCCCGATACGCCTGTATGTCACCTATGGCACCGAGTGGTATTTGTACTTGTGCCACCGCCTTGCCGAGCACCCGCCGAATTTGTACCGGGCATTGGCAGATATGCTGGAGCCGGGCAGGGCGGGGGTGGAGATGTACGGATAAAGAAGCAGGCCTCTTAGCCGGTTGGCTAGGAGGCTTTGTTTTGGTGGCGTCATGAGGCATCACTGCTTGGCTCGATCATTTTACATACCAAATAAAAGTTCTAAACGCCTCAGGTTTCTGTTCTTATTTACTTTAACAAAAGAGTAAGAAAAAGGTAATAATACAATTGACCTATTGTTTCCAGAAATGGTAGCATTCTGTGTGATAGCAATTTAACCCACTTACAAAACAATTAAAACATTTTGGAGGTGAAATATCAGGATGATAACGCCTGCCGCGATCAGGGTCAAGCTGCCGATTATTTCAGGAAAAGAGATTGATACGGATCACTCCGAATCCTTGTACGGAGCGATTTCTGCTATTGCACCGGCAATTCATCAGCAAGACCAGATCGCGATATCCCCGATTTTTGGTGAAAGAGCGCTTGGCAAGCGATTGAGGCTTAGCCGCAAAAGTTATTTCTTTGTTCAATGTGACGCATCCCAAATCCCCATGGTACTCCCTCTGGCGGGAAAAGCCGTTCAGCTCCGCAACGATCATATACGCTTTGGCGTCCCGCAGTTAATGATGATTCGCCCGGCTGGAACACTGTTTTGCCGCTTATTTGTCATGAGAAATGCAATAGATGAAGAAAAAGCCGTCTCCAATCTCAGAAGCAAGCTGCTCGACCTACTGGGAGAGGAGTCAGCTCATCTGGACATAACCCCGCTGCGGAGAAGGATTGTCCGAATACACGGCAAGAAAATTACCGGTTTTGGCATCCGGATTGCAGGATTGACGGACGAACAATCCGTGATCGTACAATCGCAGCCTCTTTCTGGCCGGAGAAAATACGGATGCGGCCTATTTGTTCCGGCTGGAGGGAAAGACGATGCCAGGGATTGAACCCCCCTTTTTAGCTAAGAGTCTTACAAGCTCAGAACACGACCTGTATGCTGCCACAGTAGCAGGGCATCTGGAGCAGGTCGTGGAGACAGCCGAGATCATTGTAGAAAAGACCGGCTGGGCAATACTGCAAGTGTGTCAGTTGGAAGAGGACAAGCTCGAACCAATCAAAAGAGTGGTTCGGGTCGCGGCTCTGCTTCATGACCTTGGAAAATTGTCAGGAGATTTCGTAAACCTAATAGAAGGTAAAGATGCAGGCCCTCAGGTAGTTCGGCACGAGTTGTTGTCTTGCTGGATGTTGGAAAATTATGAACCATTGCTTCGGGCTGTAGAGCAATACATCGGGGATACGATGTGGGGAATGCTTGCAGTCAAAGCTGCTATCCTTGGACATCACTTGAGATTCCCGGATGGCGAGCAGACGTATTACGGTTCGGGTGAATTGAAGCTGTATCTTCTGCACAGGAGGGCAGATGACGTCAGGAAGCTAATCGACCGTACCTTGGGAGAGCCAGTGGATTGGAGCCAGCCCCTCTCCAGTTTCCCCAGGAGCCGTTTATTTGCGGGTGATTACGAAGAAAAGGTCATTTGCGAATGGAAGGAGAATGCGGTCGGTTTGAGTGCTTCTGAACGGAAATTATGCTCGATTATCAGGGGAATACTTATCGCCGCTGACGCCTTGGGATCAGTCAGATCATTGTCTAGAGGGGATTGGGTTGAGAGGAAGAGTGTAGACATCCGAAACATCTTTTCAGGAATCCCACTTCAAAATGAACTGGGCGACATGATTCAAAAGAAACTGGCAAAGGTCAATACGTATTCTCCAGAGATTACGCAGTTTCAGGAAACGGTAGAAGCGGCTGCAACCTACGAGATCACGGTCTGTGAAGCAGGATGCGGGAGCGGAAAAACGATTGCGGCCTACCGGTGGGCCAAAAAAGTAAACCGCCCGTTTCTCTGTTTCGCTTACCCGACTACCGCCACGGCCACCCAAGGCTATGCAGACTATCAGCAATATTTGCAATCTGCGGGCAAAAAGCTGCACCACTCCCGGGCCGACATTGATTTTGAATTGCTGCTCAATCAAAAGGATGGCCAAAAAGAAGGGGCATTTCGCGCGTTGGAACATTTATTGCAGCCGGTGACCATCTGTACGGTCGATACTGTTATTGGTTTGACGCAGCTCTATTACTCTTCTCTTTGTGTGCTTCCACATATTCTCCAGTCGGCAATCGTCTTCGATGAAATCCATAGCTACGACGAAAACCTCTTTGCTTCGTTCCTCCGCTTTCTAAAAGAGTTCGATCTGCCTATATTGCTCATGACAGCCTCATTGCAACAAGAACGGCGGGAGGCATTGCAAAGCCTCTTTCGCGAGCTTGAAAACGAAGGGAGGAGAGCTGCCTGGTGCAAGGGCCCCGAACTTCATCAAAGCATCCCTCGCTACCGGTTGCATGCAGGGCCATCATTGCCGAAGGAAAAGCTGTGGGAAGCGCTGAACCGAAACGAAAATGTTCTCATCATCGTGAATACGACAGACAGGGCGATGGACCTGTATGAAACCCTAAAGAAAGAAGCGGCAGACAAAACCCCCGGGGCCGAGTTGTTTTGCTATCATTCGCGTTTCAAGTACCGGGACCGTTTGGCCAGGCAGCAGGAGATCGTAGAAGCGTTTCGCGGGAGGAGAGGTATTTGCGCCATTACGACGCAGATCGCGGAAATGAGTTTTGATGTCTCCTGCGATGTACTTATGAGCGAGATCGCTCCGTTTTCTGCGGTGATACAGCGTTTAGGCAGATTAAATCGCACTGCAAAGCCTGGGGATTCTCCAGGTAGAGCCTATTTCTGGATGCCCGAGAGTATAAGTCCGTATGAGAAGCAACGTGATGATGTTTACTTGACAGAGAAAATCCTGCGGGAGAATGCGGAGAAACCTCTTTCGCAGGCAGATTTGTCAATCCTGCTGGCGACGATGAACACGAAAAAACGGGAAGTCAGGCAAATGCTATCCGGGTGGGAAGAGCTTCCGGAAACGTTGACAGGCTCGTTGCGTGATGAGTCTTCGCTGGTCGATGTGATCGTCAAAAGCGATTTTGAAAAGACAGGCGGAAGAAAGCAAGCCAGCCGCTCCAAAATCATGGAGTATGTTCTTCCGGTAAATCGAGGGAAGCTCCCGCGGGGTGACTGGATGAAATGGCGTCATGTGTACATTGTGCCGGATGAAGTGATCGACTATGACGAGAAGCGGGGAGGGATGGTAAAGGGATGCAAGAGTGGAAAGAGTTCAGGTTGAATGATCCCGGGATGGGACCATATCATCGGGCAGGGCTTGCCGGATTGACCGCCAGTCTGGTCATGCTGGGAAAATGGAATGCACTTCCCGCGGCTTTGGATTCATTTGAATATGACGAACAGAAACTTTCAATGTCCGGTTTTCAGCCTACAGCAGAATCGCTGCATAGTCTGCTCCAGGCTGTGTACCGCTTGAATGATGATGGCCTGTTTGACTTTCCTGTTCTGGAAAGTTGGGGCCCTTTTCAGAAAGCGGAACTGCAGAAGTTGTATCTGGGCAGTTTTTTGCAGCATCCCAGTGCGCGGAAGGCAGAGGGGAAACAAAAAGAAAAGAATAGTCCGCTAGACGAGAAAAAACTGGAGTACAGCTATTTGCCATTAAGAGACTTTATCCATCGCGACCAGGCGACGTGTCAGAGAATTGCGGAGGCAGTTGCCAAACAAAAAAGCATGGATATAGCGGGCTGGGCACTTCCCGGCGGAATCGTCAAGCATAACGCCGTGCAAGAAACCGGTTTAAAGGAAAGTCCCGAAAAGTTTTTTCTTCTGCTGTTTGCGCCTCTGGGTTGTCTCTTTTTCCAAGGGCACGCCGGATTGTCCAATGGAGAGCGGGACAAGCGGACACAGACATTGGTAGCGGTGCCACGGCCTCGCCAGTTACGCTCGTTTGTTGACTTGCTCCTCAGATTTTATGAGCGGACAGGCAGCGAGAGAGCATCCGGGAAGGTTCCGCTTATTCGCGTCCAGGGAGTAAAAGAGGCAGCGCTGCAGGCGGCCATGCTGCTTCATTTGCAAAATACCCCAAAGCTCAGACGATTGTCTTGTGATTTTACGGTAGTACGGTTTGGTACCGTTAGCTGGTCAGCCCAGCAAAAAACACGGACAGCATTGTTTTCCAGCACATGCCTGTCTGAGGAAACCGTACAAAAATATCAAATTGCCCATGACAAGCTGCATCGAGCGGGAAAGGGCACACATTTCGTCTACTGCCCGTTTTTGGGCCAAATCGCCGACAATCTGGTGCTTGGAAACGATGAATGGTACCGGGGAATTTCTGCGTATATGACGGACGAACGGCGAAAAAGCATGATCTATTGGCAAAGGAGGCTGGGAGAATTGGTACAGGAAAAAATGATCTGGAAAGAACAGAGCAGAAGAGAATTTGTCGGCTTGATGCATTCTGCGATCCGCAACCGTTTTGGAAAGGTGAGTAACGAAGCCAAGCATGCGGGCGGTGACCTAAGTACGTTTTTTAAACGAGAATACGAGCGAATGCGCCAACTGTTTGTCAACTGCCGTACCCAGGAGAAGTTTCGGGAAAATTTGATGGATTTTGTTACAAGAACGAGACCGAGTGTCCCCGCGGATAGCACGAGGAGCGAAAACGAATTGCTGTTGCTTGCCTGCGAAGCGGATTGGCGGGAAGGAAAGGACCTATGCTTGCTGGCATTGGCCTCGTATCGTGGCAAGGAAACCGAAAAATATTTGGACCAAGGGGAGGAATAAAGCATGACTAAACATCTGCATGCGACATTTGTCACTCATATCGGAATCGCGGCAAACAATCGGGGAGAGACGGAGGGCAACATCACAACCCTGCAAAAGATTATGTGGAAAAACGATTTGTACACAACGGTGTCAGCAGAGGCGATTCGTTTTGCGCTCCGATACTACTGGCAGCAGCAATACGAACGGACAGGCGATGAAGCATACCTCGTCAACCGGGTCTATGATGGACAAACCTATCAATGGAAAGATGAATCTTTTGCCGATGAAGGCGAGTTGTACATTGATGACGATGTGCTGGGCTATATGGATGCCAAGGCTCCGAAATCAGACAGCAGTGAGGATTCCAAAGGGAAGAAAAAAGGGGCTGCTAAAGTGCGCCGGGGGGCACTGGAAGTATCGCGCGCTGTTTCCCTGCTGCCCTTCCTGGGAGAAACCAGCTTTAATTCAAAAGGGGGCGTAAAGACGAATACCTCATTATATGGTACAGAAATGCACGCAACCAGCTACCAGTACAGCATTTCCCTGACACCCCGACAACTAAAAAGAAAAGAGCGGATCGCGCTGGTTGTCGAAGCGCTGGCCTCCTTGCATTACGTAGGGGGAAATCAGTCCCGGTTCTTGTTCGACTTCAGTCCGCAGCTTGCCGTTTTCCGGATTACACATGACCCTGCGCCGCGTATCCTGTTTGTCGCAGAGCCCGAGGGAGACTTGTACTCTGTCCAAACCTTGATCAAAAGAGTGGAATCAGGCGATATTGCTGCGGATGAACTGGTGATCGGAGGAGAAATGGCTGCAGGCGAAAGAGAGCAATTGCAGCAGTTCGGAGTGAAGGTGCACAAAGGAGTACTGGAAGCCGCAAACGTCGTAAAGGCGATGGATTGGACATGAGTCAAGCAGATACGTTATGGCTCAAGGTATCGGTTCCGATTGCTTCTTTTACGGTTCCGCAGGCGAGGGAGTTTCTGGAGAGCTATCCGTTTCCTCCACCTACCACTGTCTATGGCATGCTCCTCTCGTTTATCGGCGAAACGGATCCCAACGCATTTAAGGGAACGGGTCTGGCCATTTTGGTCGAGGGTCTGCCAGCTTCTTCGGTTGTCCTGCGCAAAATGAGACGGTTTAAAGATCGCAAAATGGCCAGCGATAAGAACAGCAAGCCGGATTTTCAAGAAGTTTTGACCGGACTGGTCTTTTATGCCGGGATTCAAAGCAGCGGGCAGGGAGAGCAGCGTTCATTGGCGCAGGAGCTGTCAAATGCGCTGCAAAATCCGGAAGCCATCCAGCGTTTCGGAGGGCTTTCCTGCGGCGAATCTCATAATCTGATCGACCAGATTCATATCGTACAGCACCCGCTCGCAGCTCAACAGAAAACGGATACAACTATTTGGGGACTGCTCCCGTCAGAGGAGGGAGACTGGAGCGTGGCGGTCTGGGCCGATCACGTCAATTTGTCAAACACGAGCTGGGCGCAAGCAGAGTTTGTCCCGATAGAAGAAACGGTCCCGGAGCAATACTTTTTTACGATCGGAGCGTAAGTACGAGGGTGAGCGGTTTGAATAATTCCATCAGTGCCCATACTGGAAATTGGAGTAAAATTTCGAATCAGGAGGGTGTTGAGGATGTCGGCAGCAGCGGATCAACCGCTCACCCGCATCATGGCCTTGCATGCGCTGGAGTATTGTGAGCGACTGTTTTTTCTGGAAGAGGTAGAGGAAATCCGATTCGCGGATCAGGCAGTATACGACGGCAGAAGACTTCATGAGGAAATGCCTGAGTACATAGAATTGACCAATTTTACACTGGAGAGTCCCACTTTAGGCATACGAGGGAAAGTGGATTGCATCAGGTCTGTAGATGGCAATTGGATCCCGTACGAATACAAAAAAGGACACGCCAAAAAGTCAAGTTCCAGGGGTATTTATGAGGCTTGGCCGTCCGATGAAATTCAAGTTGCGGCCTATGCGATGCTTCTGGAAGAACACTTCGGTCAACGCATTCCGGAAGGCAAGGTCTACTACGCTTCAGATCATCGGACAGTGAGTGTCCCTGTGGATGAGCAGATGCGCAGCAGAGTCAGACAAGCGATCAGCCGGGCAGAAGCATTGAGAGCCTCAACGGAGAGGCCTCATATTACAACAAATGAACGTCTGTGTGCCAGATGTTCTCTGGCGCCGGTCTGCCTCCCGGAAGAAGAACGCCTACTGGATTCACCGAAACGGGAAGTCATCCGTCTGTTCCCGGAAGACCGAGAAAAGTTGGATCTTCATGTGGCAAGTCACGGGGCATATATTCGTCGCTCCGGTTTGTCTCTCGTAGTGGAGCAAAGGGACGGGGAGAAAGAGGTATTTCCGAGCGAGCAGATAAACTCGTTGTCGATCCATGGACAAAGCGTTCAATTATCCACCCAGGCTCTGATGTTATGTGCGGAGAAAGGAATCGCTGTCCATTGGTTAACTGGCGGAGGGAATTATATCGGGAGCGTAACAAAGGCGGCTGGAGGTGTCCAAAGACGGCTTAGACAATATAAGGCATTAACGGATGATGCAGTAAAGCTGGCTTTGGCAAAAAAATTGGTTTTAGCGAAAATGGAGTCCCAGCTTCGTTATGTTTTGCGGTGTACCCGTGGAAAACCGCGTTCCAATACGGTAGTGACTGCTGTTGAAGCCATACGGCATGCAGTATCTCACAGCCAAAAAGTGAAAACGACAGAGGAACTCCTCGGATGGGAAGGCAGTGCGGCCAAAGCGTATTTCGCTTGTTTTGCGGAATTTACAGCAGATGAGCTGGAAGCTGGAATGGCTTTTTCCCATCGCAATCGCCGCCCTCCGAAAGACCCGGCGAATGCCCTCCTCTCTTTTTACTATGGCATGCTGTACAAGGATTGTGTGGAGGCCATCACCGTAGTGGGGCTTGACCCGACGATCGGTTTTTATCATCAGCCGAGATCACAGGCGTATCCACTTGCACTGGACCTAATGGAAATTTTCCGCGTTTCCTTGTGTGACATAACCGCGATGGGAACTATACACCGTAAGCAATGGGATGTGGAAGAGGACTTCACAAAAGCCGGAGATCAGGTATGGCTGAGCGAAGCAGGCAAGAAAAAGGCGATCGCCGCTTACGAAAGACGAAAGCAGGACACCTGGAAACACCCGGTGATTGGCTATTCGCTTTCGTATGATCGCGCCATCGAGCTGGAAGTTCGGCTGTTGGAAAAAGAATGGTCAGGCAGGCCCGGTTTGTTTGCGCAAAGCAGGTTGAGGTAACGAGAATGAGCGGAAAAATGAAATATTACCTTGTCTGTTACGATATTCGTGAGCCCAAGCGGTGGAAGAAGTGTTTTCGACTCATGAAGGGTTACGGAGAGAGAATCCAGTACTCGGTTTTTCAATGCTATTTATCTGAACGTGCCATGGCTCAGCTTCGCTGGGAGTTGGCCAAAATCCTGTCAAAGGAAGACAGCTTGTTGATTGCCCCGATTTATGCTCCTGACCAGAATAAAATCATACAGTGGAACATGAGCGCCGAATGGAGTCCGGATCGGGAGCGGTTCAAAACGTTGTAAGTCGTTTCAAGCACCAGGGACATTTTTAAGACTGAACCCGAAAAAAGCTTGATGAAGGCCGTTCATGACAGGGTTTGGGCCAATATCCTGTTTAAGCAGGTGCTTGAAAATCGGGGGGAATACTGGTAAATCAATAGGTATGGGGATTGTATTCCTGTGGAAGAAAGGGGCCTTTTGTAAAAAGTGAACTGCTTTGCCAGAGGTGCTTGAAATGAAGGGCGTCTTTCCCATGTGTATCAAGGGTTATTTGCGGAGGCTCTGAAAGTAGCTGTGATGCTGAAAAGCGTTTAGCACCTGCCCGCCACCGACCACAGCGTGATGGCGAGCCGTCGGCTGAAAGTAGCTGTGATGCTGAAAAGCGTTTAGCACATCGACGGGGAGGCAGCGATTCGGCAGGCCATCCCTGAAAGTAGCTGTGATGCTGAAAAGCGTTTAGCACCAGTTGAAGAATATTTTCGCCCCGTTGCCGTCCGTCTCTGAAAGTAGCTGTGATGCTGAAAAGCGTTTAGCACGAGCTGCGCGGCCACTTGGCGGAGATCGTCGGTGGCTGAAAGTAGCTGTGATGCTGAAAAGCGTTTAGCACCTTTCCAAGTCAGCAAGCACCGTGTCGAGACCCAATGCTGAAAGTAGCTGTGATGCTGAAAAGCGTTTAGCACTGGGTCATATGCCGTTGAAGGCTTCGTTGCCTTATTCCTGAAAGTAGCTGTGATGCTGAAAAGCGTTTAGTACCTGCCCCAATTAATCTCTCTGGTCACACTTATTAAGGGAACTTGTGGAACTCCGGCATGAAAAAGGGGAAGGACTTGTTACTTCGGATGTCAACACCAAACTAGGAAGTTTTCTTAAGTGCCTGCTCTTTGTAGGCTGATGGGCTGAGATAACCCAATATCGGGGTCTGTCCAGTATTTTGTGTAAACCCTTTTGGAATAAAAAACTAGCGTAAGTATTGGCCGATCCGATCCGGGAAGAAAACGGAGAGCTGGAGGAGCATTTGCCCCCAGTTCTGCACTCGTCCAGTCCACTTCCTGGTGACGTCCATGGTAGCCAAATAGAGCATTTTGAGCAGGGCTTCATCGGTGGGGAAAATGCTCTTGCCCTTCGTCACCTTTCGGAGTTGCCGATGGTAACTCTCAATCATATTGGTCGTATAGATCAATTTACGAATCTCTGGTGGATACTTGAAAAAAGTAGCTAGCTCGTCCCAGTTGGTACGCCAAGAGCGAACGATGAGGGGATATTTGTTACCCCATGTTTCCTCAAAACGATCCAATTCCAGTAAGGCAGCCTCTTCTGTTGCCGCTTTGTAGATTGGCTTTAAATCCGCCGTCACTTTCTTAAGATCCTTGTAAGAAACATAACGGGTCGAGTTGCGGATTTGATGAATGATGCACTTTTGGATCTCCGTATTCGGATAGCAGGCAGAGATGGCCTGAGAGAAGCCCGTTAGGTTATCCACGCAGGTGATGAGAATGTCCTGAACCCCACGGTTCCGTAAGTCGTTCAGTACGCTCAGCCAGAACTTTGAGGATTCATTCTCTCCAATCCACATGCCTAATACGTCCTTGTTGCCGTCCAAATCAATGCCAATGACCATATAAGCCGCTTTGTTCACAATAGCACCGTCTTGCTTGACTTTGTAGTGAATGGCGTCCATAAATACAACCGCATAGATGCTTTGTAGCGGTCGGTTCTGCCATTCTTTGATGAGTGGCACGATCTTATTCGTCACATTGGAGATCATGGTAGGAGAAACGTCAATTCCATACAGATGGTTCAGATGGTCCTGAATATCCCGTGTGCTGACACCTTTGGCATACATGGCGATAATTTGGTCCTCAATGCCGGTAACGGTAGACTGATGCTTTTTCACGATAACGGGCTCAAATTCGCCATTACGGTCACGTGGCACCGCGATCTCCACCTCGCCGTATTCGCTTGTCACCGTCTTCTTTGTCTTCCCGTTACGGCTGTTTGTTGTTTTCTTTCGCTTCACATCGTGCTTTTCATAGCCGAGTTCCGTGTCAAGCTCCGCCTCTAGCATCGACTGCAGCGTTTCTGCAAACAGTTCCTTCAGTGCCGACTGCACATCGTCCATCGTCTTGAGGTTGTTTTCCTTCACAAACGCCTTCACTTGTTCCTTACTAAATCTCGCCATAGGTGTCATCCTCTCAAACCAACCTTTCTCTTATTGTAATAGGTTTTGAGAGTTTACACAGAATATTTTACAGTCCCCAATATCGAGTGAATTCTTGTTTCGTTAAACCACTTGGCGTATTTTCCTAGTTTCTAGCTTCAACTATGTCAGCGACTCAAACTGTCGATTCTTTACGAACTCTGCTTTGATCAGCTTAAAGGTTGCTTCCGCAACTGTATTGTCATAGGGGCAGCCCTTCATACTCAATGAACGCTTGATCTTGAACGTGTTGATTACTTCATTAATTGTACGATTTTTAAACTGACTTCCACGATCAGTGTGAAAAAGCTAGATTTGGCGTAGATCTCCTTTTACACTTGCAAATACTTCATAGACTAGTGCGGCTTGAATTTTCTGCAGCCGTGACCGATTAAACAAGTAACGAGCAAACAAATATAGTGCCATTTGTTTCCAATCCGAACGTAGGTCAAGTCACTCACAACGGCTTCCATTGGTGCTTCTTTCGTAAACTTGCGATTAAGTTCGTTCTGGATCGGCAATCGTTACATGACGCCACTTTATACTTCGCAACTGTGTAGACGGAGACCAGGCCGTTTTTCTTCATCAAACGTCCAATGCGTCGTCTGGAAACCGTTATTCCCTCTTCTTGAAGTTTTGCTTTGATCTTCCTTTTGCTCCATAAACGCGCTGATTCTCTTCACAAATACGGATCATTGCTTGTTCCACTTCATTGACAGATGGTTGCTCATTATTCTCGTAGTAGTAGGTACTCCGATTGACCTGCAGAATCTTGCACATGGCCGATATGGGATACTTATGTGCATTTTGCCGAATCACTGTTATTTTGGATTGTCGACACCAAACTAGACAGATTTCTTAAGTGCCACTTCTTTGTACGCTAATGGGCTTAGATAACCTAATGTAGAATGAATCCTTGCTTCATTAAACCATTTGACGTATGTACTCAGCTCTTGCCTTAACTGGGCTAGCGATTCAAACTTTCGATTTCTCACGAATTCCGCTTTGATCAGTTTAAAGGTTGCCTCCGCAACCGCATTGTCATAAGGGTAGCCTTTCATACTCAATGAGCGTTTGATTTTGAAGGTGTTGATAATTTCATCAATCGTTAGATTTTTAAATTCACTGCCACGATCCGTGTGAAAAAGCTGGATTTGGCGCAAATCTCCTTTTACGCTTGCAAATGCTTGCATCTTTGAATTTTCCACAACTGTGACCGATAATCTCCCGATTAAACAAGTCAACGAGTAGGCAAATATAGTGCTATTTGTTTGCGACCCGAACGTAGGTCAAGTCATTTACAACGGCTTCCAGTGGTGCTTCTTTCACAAACTCGCGATTCAGTTCATTCTGAATCAGCGATTCATTACATGACGTTACATAAGGTTTATACTGTGCAACCGTGTAGACCGATACCAGGCCGTTTTACTTCATCAAACGCCCAATGCGCCGTCTGAGACCGTCATTCCCTCTTCATGAAGTTTTGCCTTGAGCTTCCGTGCTCCATAAACGCGCTGATTCTCTTCAAAAATACGGATAATTGCTTGTTCCGTCTCATCATCGACAGATGATTGCTCTTTACTCTCGTAGTAGTAGGTACTCCGATTGACCTGGAGGATCTTACACATGGCCGATACGGGATACTTATGAGCGTTTTGCTGAATTACCGTTATTTTCGTCCGAAGATCAGCGCCGCTTGCTTTAAAATATCGTTCTCCATTTTCAATCGTTGAATTTCCTTACGTGACGCAAGAAGTTCCTTCTGCTCCTCTGTCCGGTTGTCCTTTTCTTTGAAAGAACCTGTTGTTCTACCTTGTTTGACCCAACGGTCAATTGCATATGCACTTAGATCATATTCTCTCAAAATTTCTGCACGTGGCTTGCCATTCTCATAAAGCTGAACCATCTGTTGTTTGAATTCATCTGTAAATGATCGACGCTCACGCTTCCCCATGACATACTCTCCGTTCCCTTTCGATTTGGTTTCAATCTACTAGAACTTAAGAGAATGGTCCAATTCAGTGTAGCCGATCCAATCAAGAAATTTTCGATTTGATTCAAGATTACGTTGATGATCCCGAATCAATTAGCAAATTGTATAAAGCGCTAATTGCTTATTTGGTACTTGAGGGAATTTATTTTACTGGTGAATTTGCTTATTTCCATTCACTCGTACGCACAAATAGAATGATCGGCTCGATAATTATGATTAATTTGATTAAGGAAGATGAAACTCAGTACTCCGTATTATATGGCACCATACTTCAGATTATTATGTTTGAGTTTCCGGAGTTAAATACAAAGGAGAACATGGATTTTGCGGTTGAGTACATAAAGCGAAGCGTAGAAAAGGAAAAGGAAAAGGAATGGGCCAATTAAATTTGCAGAAATTCTGGTATTAATGAAGAAGGTGTCACTGGAATTGTTTTTGCTGAACATACTTAAGCAAAATAAATTAATTGAGAATAAGCCCAAATTCCCACTGTATTATAGTCAATGATGCAGTCATCTTCAGAAATCTTAATGCGACCTTCACTAGTTTCAATCATAGGAACACTATTTGCTTTTGGATACCCATGCTTTAACTGTTCTTTTGTGTAGTATCCAAAATATTGTTCTGTCAACGAATAGAATTCAAAGTCATCTTCTAAGCCTTCACGGTATACCTCTGCTTCGATAGCAACTGGTTTCTTTCGGTATTTCGCCATTTCAATCCTCTCCTTTTTCAATGAAATAGTTTTTTATTAGTTCATACAAGTTTCTTTATAGAGTGAATTTGCAAAATAAACCATTTTTATTTATATTTGGATTATGTTAAATTATGTAAGGGGGACGTGAAATGTCAAATAAGAGAACAAAGGTTGCAGTAGGTTTATTTTCTGTTGTTGCCTCTCTTTCATTCTTAGCAACAAGTGCATTCGCGAATTTCCTTGGTGGGAAATGGGATACTTCAATAACCCCAGTCATCTTATATGAAGACATCAATTTAGCATCTAAGTACTCTGATGTACTCTGGACTGCTGTTGACAAGTGGAATGGAATAAGTCGGAATTTTGATCTCTCTCCAGCGGACGATGAAACTGGATATATTGGTGTAAGACACCTCTCCAGAGAAGCAGATAATTATCTTGGTTGGAGCGGCACTTATGGATATGGAATCCCTTATGATGACAGAGGAAGAGAGAATCGCTCCCCATATGCGTCGGCTGATATTGTAATTGTCCGTTATTTATGTGACGATCTTGATGAAGACGATACAATTAATACAATCGTGCATGAATTTGGTCACGCACTTGGTTTAGCGCATGTAAGTAGTAGTAAGATTGACTCCATAATGGATTATGCCGATGTATTCGATTGGGATATTGATGGGCCAACAAGCTTTGACAAGAGTAATATCAGAGAATTATATGGACGATAAATAGGAAGGGTGTGTCAACATTGAAAAAAATGATTACTATTGTCACTGCTTTGGCGCTTATAGTTGGTGTTGGATCAGCTTTAGCATATAAAGAGTTGAATGGCCCAAGTGACCACAGCCCAGCTTTAGCAAAAACTTTTAAGTCAACTGAAGAAATCGTTAAGGACTCCAAAGTTATTATCAAAGGTAACGTTCCAAAAGAATACAGAAAAGAAACAGTTGGTGAAATTGTATTTTTTGTTTATGATGTTCAGGTCGATAAGGTTTATAGCAACCTCACTGATCAAGAAATCGTTGAAGGTGAAACTGTTGAGGTTTATCGCCTTGTCGGTGTTGACACCAATGAAGGAAAAGACATGGTGAATATAGTTTCACCTGAATATCAAGCATTAGAACAAGGTGAATACTTACTTTTCTTAAATGGACAGTATGATGATAATTTAAAGAAGCTGATCTTGATACCCAATACACCCAATCAACTATTCAAAACAGATAAATCAAGAAGTCTCTCTTCTAAGCAATTTACTACTCAAGAATTCGAAAATGTCACTGATGTAGATGCACTTCCTTTTATCGCTGAAGATGCTCTATTAGAAGCAATTGAGAAGGTTAAGTAATTAGCTACTAGGGCACTTCATGTTGAGGTGCCTTTCTCTCTTAATTAAAATATCCTTTCATTCTGTCTTTTCCTGCATATTCTGAAAGTACCTCCTGTAATGCTGAAAAGCGTTTAGCACGAGCTCTCGCCTTTCGCATTGTCCCCTGTAATTCTGCTGAAAGTAGCTGTGATGCTGATAAAGCGCTTAGTACGCCGAAATTGCTAGTGATTTCTCAATTGGTTGCACTCATTAAGAAACACTACCAACTTGTTCTCTAGTAGTAGGTTTCCGTAATCCTAACCGCTTCGTCCTAGTCTGTCGTGACCAAGTCAATAGCACAAAAACTCAATACTCGCCATGTCTGGATGCCACTTCCCCCCGTCCGTAGTAGGAACAATGCAATCTATCCACTTCGTATAGTTCCCTATCCTAGATAAAGAAGGACAATGGCGTTCCCCTCACAGCAATGACTTTCGCAGTAGGTAAACAGGATATTTATCTAATCTTTGTCTTCGAAGACCAATTTCTTGTAGGAGCTTGACCACTTACTTCAAAGCTCATTGAAGCAAGTTCCCCGCGCTATTCTATTCTCCATGAGAACCGGTTTTACGTCCTCTGCCCCCTTCCTGTACGCCCGGATCTAGCGCTCCTCGGGCCCTTTGATGTAATCCGACTAATCCAATAATATTTCCTGTAATTTCTAAGCAATGATTCCTTACACGATTCGATCCCTCGGTAAGCTCAAGCATCAAAATCTGTTCGGACTGGGATTCGTACATCTGGGTACAACGTCCAAGTGTGGAAGTTGGCACTATACGGAACGTCCGTTTCTGACTGGTCCGGAGGCTACAAGGAGGGATTCATGGGGACGAGACGGACAGCAAGCAAAAAGCGTCAGCTCTCATTTCGCTTGTCAACTCTTATGTGAGCCTGGGGGATCTTATCTTGGCTGACTATTATTTGAAAAAGTATGAACAGAGCGAATATGCCGATTTTCGAAAGAAGCATTTGCGGGCGCTTCTGCATGCGAAAAAAGGAGAACTTGATCAGGCTATTACCCTTTACCATGAGTGTCTGCATGAAGCAAAGCCGGATGGGCGTATTTCCATTGTGAGCGATCTTTTGGAAGCGTATTTGGAGAGCGGCGAGGACGACTTGATTAGGGAATTGATCGTATGTAAGGATCAGTTTTTGCCTGCGGACATTCTCGTCCATCCGCATCGGATCAAGCAAGCAGCGCGATACTACAAACGAAAAGGAGTCTGCCAACTCTCCATTGGGCAAATGGAGAAGGGCTTTCATAGCCTTCTTGAAAGCATGGGTTATTATCGCAAACTAGGAGCCAGTGACAAGGCATTTGAATGTATGGGTCTTTTCTTAAAGTACCATCGGTTACATGAGAAGAGTATTTCTTTTGAACAGATGGAAACTATTGAGAAGTTGTGTCATAATAGTTAAATAAAGGAAGGGAAGGCGTAAGTTATGAAAAAACTGTTAGTAATGCTCGCTTTTACTTTCGTTTTCACCACAACCACAATGCCTTCATTACTTCCGGATCAGAAAGGCCCAGGAGTAATAGTCAATGGAGCGGAGCCTGACTGGTAGGAAACATTGTGAAACGAAGCTGTGACGCCTCTCTCGTTTGAGAAAAGGCGTCTTTTTCTTGAACATTGATTCCGAACTTTGAGCGTAAAGTGATATTTTAACGGGGAGGTGTTTTTAACTTCCTTTCTAATTGTGACTTATCGGGGAGCTGGTGAGGTATGGACATTAGTATCTTTAGAGTAAGCGATCTATTGGGGATTGCTGTTGGAATATTCTTTTTCATCCTCTTCAAATACATGTTTACTAAAAATAGAACTACTTTACGGTATAAAGTTTGGGAGTATGTTATTCTTGTGATTGTCATTTGGGTGTTAAAATCACTTTTTAATATTTTCCTCTAATAGGTTGAACAATAGTAAGAAACCCTCAAAAAGGAGTTTGCGTTCTAATTTAGGGGATTGGACACGCTCCACCCTCGTAGTGGTGAACATTGTAATTCGATTCAAGCGGTTTAACCCCTTAAAATTTGAGTCTTTCTCCCTTATTCTCGCATTTTCATATGCTTCTTCCCTCCTTCAACCACCTAGGAGTCTAGGAAGGAAAACGCCTAGCGTCAAGGAGATCACTTGACCCCAGACGTTTTCCTTCCTGCTTGTCAGCTAGGTTGAAGTAGGGATCGTTCTGCAATCCTTTGCCATACTACACTTTCACAACAAATGGTGTAATGAGTTGCAAGGCAAAGGCTTTACCAAATTCTACAGGTGATAAATCGTACAAGCTTCCATGAATCCGTCGCTGATTATAAAAGAGCAGATAGTTTGTCACGATTTCATAGGCTTCTTGATAGCTCTGAAATTCATTCCGCTGCAAACATTCTTTCTCCAAAACACTGTGAAATGACTCAATGTGAGCGTTTTTATTGGGTGTCTTTGGAGGAATTCGCTCATGCACCGTTTGGAAATGCTGACAGGCTTCTTCAAAGGCATGGCTAATAAACTGTGGACCGTTATCCGTACGGATAACAGGGCGATCATCACAATTGAATTGCTGCCGTTTCCACAAAGCACGTTGGAGAATCTGAGCAGCATGTTTTCCTTCGCAGGTCAGTCCGAAATGGTAGTCCACGATCGCTCGATCATAGACATCAATGAGACTCATCAGGAAAAAGAAACGCTGTTCTCCTACGATAAATCCGTATTTTACGTCTATCTCCCACAATTGATTCGGAGCGGTAATCTCTCGGTTGTTTGCCAACTTTCGAGGATGTTTCCTTTTCTTTTGTCGTTGTGGTTGCAGGAGTTCTTCTTCTTTCAGCAAGCGGTAAACCTTTTTCTTGTTGATGACCAGTTGGTGGTCTCGCCGTAGGCAGACGGTAAGCTTTCGATATCCATAAGCAGATTCTTCATCGGCAATCAACTCGGATAGCCATTCTTTGATTTGTTCGTCACTGACAGGTTGTCCGTCTTTTGACAACGAATAACCGGGTATAGGTCTTCCTCCGTGATAAACGCGAGGTTTTTGGGAGGCTTTGTTTTTTCGGTAATAGTAGGTTGCTTCCAGGATGCCGACAATACGTAGCACTAGTTTGGCTGTGTACCCCAGCTGTATCCACTTGTCGGCTATTTCCATTTTGTCCGATAAGCTGGGTTCACCTTTTTTACAAGATCACGAAGGATCGCGATTTCCAAGTCCTTTTCTCCCAGTAATTTCTTCAGTTTATCATTCTCCGTTTCCAGTTCCCGAAACTCTCCTGGACTTGGTGTATAGCTTGTTACAGCTTTAGCTTCGGAAGACGTATTCTGCCAATCTGCGTGTTTGGAGTCACGTATCCATCGATACAGCATTTTAGGGTCTATCCCATGCCGTCTGGCTACTTGGCTAGCGTTTCCTACTTCGTGGGCTTCCTGGATCAATTGTTGTTTGAACTCGATTGAATAGCGTCTCCGTTGCATAAAAATATCCCCCTGTTCTTCTGATATCAGCTTAACAAGATAAGGGGGTATGACTCAAATCCAATTTTGGGGCTTAAAAGCAAGTACCAAGGTCATTCTTGAAACAGAACCTGAAAAAAGTATGATGAGGCCGTTACTGACAGGGTTTGGACGATTATCCTGTTTAGGTAGGTGCTTGAAAATTAGGAGGAATACTGGTAAATCAATAAGTATGGGTATTGCATTCCTATAAAAGAAAGGGCCTTTTGTAAAAAGTGAACCGCTTCGTCAGAGGTGCTTGAAATGAAGGGCGTCTTTCCCATATGTATCAAGGGTTTTTTGTGGAGGCTCTGAAAGTAGCTGTGATGCTGAAAAGCGTTTAGCACAAGTAACCGCCTAACACCGTGGTTACCGGGATGATTCTGAAAGTAGCTGTGATGCTGAAAAGCGTTTAGCACTTGGCGATCCCATAGCGCTCCTGCAACGGTCGCGTCGGCTGAAAGTAGCTGTGATGCTGAAAAGCGTTTAGCACGTCTCGATGTACCCGAGAAATTCTTTGTAGTCGTCTCCGCTGAAAGTAGCTGTGATGCTGAAAAGCGTTTAGCACGCCAAAAGATACTTCGTATGGCTCCTCTTCAACGTACCTGAAAGTAGCTGTGATGCTGAAAAGCGTTTAGCACATGGGAAGCAGGCTTTCTTTTATCTTTTAGAAACACTGAAAGTAGCTGTGATGCTGAAAAGCGTTTAGCACGAGATAGAGCGATTGATTGATAACGCGAACCATCATGCTCTGAAAGTAGCTGTGATGCTGAAAAGCGTTTAGCACCTCATGAACCTTTCGCCAAAAACGAAGAAAGCCACCGCTGAAAGTAGCTGTGATGCTGAAAGCGTTTAGCACTACATCTGCTGTCTCCTCCAAACGGTAAAACTTAATCTCCTGAAAGTAGCTGTGATGCTGAAAAGCGTTTTAGTCCACTGTCCATAAAGCTAAGGCGTGGCCCTGCAGCCAACAGCGGCTAGAAAGCCACGCCATGTACATGCCAATTTTAGTAATTCCGCCCCATACGCTCAGCAGACGCTCTCCGAAACATCACCCCAACAAACCCGCCACATCCCCAACCCGAACAACCCCGGTTTCAACCACAGCCGCATACACTCCAAAGCAAGCCTCCCGACTCGTCGCAAGCGTCTTCAACAAGCCAGGGTCAATCGAGTAATCCCCCGGATCAATATTGACCATCGAGCAGCGCTTGCACTTTTTGTACACTTCCACGACTACCTCGCCAATCTGAATCCGCCGCCCGATCCAGTCCTCCTCGGCAAATGGCACTCCATCTGCTTGCTCCAAGACGATATTAGGCCTGAAACGAAGGGGGTCCACCGGTTTTCCCCACATCTGCTCCAATGCCCGTACGGAAGCGTCTGTCACGATCAGCAGCTGCGCCTGATCGACGCCCATCAGCTCATCCTGCGGCGTAAAGGTGACGGGAACCAAAGGCCGTCCGCTGAGCTGCTCGATTTCCTTATGCAGTTCCTCATCTGTCCAAGGAACTACCCGCCCGTCCGGTGTTGTTATCCGAACATCGGGAAAAGACGTCTCATCCCCTTCACTGACGCAGGCAGCCTGATACTCAAGCAGCTTGGGGACATGCTTTGCCGTCAGGTGTCTGACCGGGCTTTTCTCGTCCAAAAATGCGCGGCTGCGGTCGCCGTACAGGCCGAACCGGGATACGGCAGCTTCCTGCAGGCTTTCCCCGCGAAACGACTTGACCGGATAGCGATGGATGGCACTGATTTTCCCTAGCGAATGTCCCATGTTGAAGTCTCCTTTTTGGTTTCTCGTCACTAACTGTATTCTATCTGTAGATCCAAATATACCTTAGACAAGTTGCGTGATCGTCCACATCTTTTTCAGTAAAAACGCTAATTTTTTGCATTTCTGAAACAACCTGTAGCTTTTCTTCCATATCATACGTCATAACTGTAGCACGTTATCTAATCAGACATGTCGTCGGTGGAGGTAGGAGAAATGAATCGAAAGAAGCCCAAGCAATGGCTCTTGGCCTTTTTGACGTGCCTGCTTTTGGTGGCAGGGGCGCCGGGCGGATGGACGCCAGCCGTGCAGGCGGAAGTGCCGGTGCAGCTCGGCGTGACGGCCGGGATTGGCGGCGATTACAAAGAAACCGGAATGGTTCCGATCCAGGTGACGGTTAGCAATAGCGGTTCGGACGTGGAAGGAAACCTGGTGGTCAATGTCAGCGACAGAGGAGGGGATTCCTTTTCTGTGGCGTACTACCAGCCAGTCTCCGTCGCCAAGGGGGCGACAAAACAGGTGACCTTGTCCGTACCAGGCAACCAAATCGGCCCCAATACATACGTAGCCTTTATGCAGGGCGACAATATTGTGGCCAAAACCTCCATCGGAGGAAGACGCTACAGCGGGGACGCGCTGTTCGTGGGCGTACTGGCTGCCAATCCGGATACAGCCAATTTCCTTGGAGCCATGCCCAGAGAGGCGTTTAACAACCAGGTTCGGGTCCTTCCGTTGAAAGCGGAGCAAATGCCCGTGGCAAGCACTGATTTGCAGATGATTGACATTTTGCTTCTAAATAACTTTGCCCTCGACAGCCTGAACAGCCAGCAGGTGCAGGCGATCCGCGAATGGACGACCGCAGGCGGCATGCTGATGCTGGCAGGCGGGGCTCATTACGGAAAAACGGCGGGCGAGCTGAAGGAGCTTTCACCTGTCGAGGTGACTGGCGTTACAAGCCTGACCTCCTTGCAAGCATTGACGGTGGAGAAGACCAATGCCCCTGCCCTGGACCGTCCGTTTACCGTAAGTACAGGTGCGCTAAAAAGCGGAACAGCTCTTTACACCGAGGCAGGAGTGCCGCTTCTCGCCACCCGTGCTGTCGGCAACGGGAAGGTCATGTATATCGCCTATGACCTTACCGAAGAGCCCGTGGCCAGTTGGAGCGGAAACAGCCGGTTCTGGGCTGACGCTTTGAAAAAGGGGTTCGGCTCCAATTTGAATCAGACACATCGCGACCCGATGGATTCCGTTTGGGCGCTGGACAATGCGGCTGACCGGATTCCCGCGCTGAAAATGCCCGACATGAAATGGCTCGCCCTCTTTTTCGGCATCTATGCGTTTGTGGCAGGGCCGATCCTGTTTTTCCTGCTCCGCCGCAAGCGGAAGCAAGGCCTGATGTGGGGGGGAGTACCCGCTCTTGCCGTAGTGACAGGTATCGGGATTTTCACGTTTGGAGCGCTGCAGCGGGGGACGACGCCGCTGTTGCATCAGGTCGGGTTTGTCGAAATGCTCAGAGATGGAAAAGCGAGCGCCAAGGCGGTCACAGCGATGTTCGTCCCGAGCAGCAGCGATTATGAGATCGTGGTGAAAGGAAACGGCAGAACGTGGCCGATCCTGCCATACCAATACGGCCAGGAGGAGCCGAAAGCATGGGTGTCGACCCAGCCGGACCAGGCCCAGGTGCAGTTCAAGGACGTGGAATTCTGGTCGATGCGCAAGGTCGGTACGGACCAGCACCTCTCCGATGTCGGGACATTCGAGTCTGATCTGGTCTTTACGAATGGTGCCCTGAAAGGGACGGTGACGAATAAATCGCCATACTCGCTGAGAAATGTCGTAGTGGCGGCGGATAACCAGACACAGAGCTTTCCGGAGCTGGCCCCTGGCCAATCGATACAGGTCGAGTTGAAATTCGACCCGTCCTCCCAGACCGTGACGGGCCGGGGCCGGAGCAGTGCTCGCTTGTTCCTGCCCTCGCCATACCAGGGCAATTACAATCCTGAGCCGAGCAGGGAAGAGATGATGGTGGATATTCTGGAGGACCGACCGAGATTTCAAAAGAATGCGCCGGTCATGCTGGTCGGCTGGATGGACGCTCCGGTCGTGGAAATGGACATGAAAGGAAGCCCGTTCAAGCCGTACAGCATTTCCCTGGTCACGGCACCGCTTTCTATCAAGCCTTCGCCGGACGGCTACGTCTATTACCCGACCAGCGCGTTTGATGCAGTGAAAACAGGCAGCTCCACAGAGGTGGATGATGTCGGCGACGGCTACATGATGCGAGCAGGCGACATTACGCTCGAATTTGAAACGAAAGCGCAA
Organism: Brevibacillus borstelensis; assembly: GCF_036700025.1. Lineage (NCBI taxonomy): Bacteria > Bacillati > Bacillota > Bacilli > Caryophanales > Paenibacillaceae > Brevibacillus > Brevibacillus borstelensis. Next base: position 1,176,222 of record NZ_CP144922.1, read on the forward strand.
AACAAGAGCCTGCAGGTCGAAAAAGTCAACTTGTACACCTGGTCGGATGACAATACGCCCTTCGACAAACAGGTCTACAACTGGAAAACACAAACGTTTGATCCTTTAGACAAAGCGTTTGTGAAGAACGTGATGACCAAGGACAAGACGGCTGACTACCTCTCTGTGGAGGGAACGCTGCGCATCAAGTTCTCGCACAGCTTTGAAGATCACCGCCATCTCGGCACGCCGGTGATCAGCGTGGAAGGAAAGGTGATCAAACCGTGATCAAAATTGATAAACTTCGAAAACGATACGGAAAGATGGAAGCGTTGAAAGGACTGTCGCTGGAAATCGACAAGGGAACGGTTTTCGGCTTTGTCGGTCCGAACGGAGCAGGCAAATCGACCTCGATGTCCATTCTCGCTACGCTATTGGAGCCGACCAGCGGCAAAGCGTACGTGGGCGGCTATGAAGTGACCAGCCATCCTCGCCAGGTCCGCAAGCTGATCGGGTACATGCCTGACTTTTTCGGCGTGTACGACAATTTGACCGCAGAGGAATATCTCGACTTTTACGGCGCCAATTACGACATCCCTGTCCAGGAACGTCGGCAGATCATCCCTCAGCTGCTGGAGCTGGTCAATCTCAGCCACAAGCGGGATGCCTACGTCGACTCGCTGTCGCGGGGGATGAAACAGCGGCTCGGATTGGCCCGTTGCCTGGTGCACAATCCCGAGGTGCTGATTCTCGACGAGCCGGCCTCCGGTCTCGACCCGCGGGCGCGGATCGAGCTGCGCGAGATTTTGAAGGAGCTGCGCGATATGGGCAAAACGATTATTATCAGCTCGCACATTTTGCCCGAGCTTGCGGAGATGTGCGATGTGATCGGCGTGATCGAGGAAGGAAACCTGATCGCTTTTGGCAAAGTGGAAGAAATCTACGCCAGAATGCAGGAAAAGCGGGTTTTGCGCATCCGTCTCGTCGACCGGATGGAAGACGCACTGACCCACCTGAAGCAGCAGCCTCTCGTCTCGAACGTGACGAGAGAAGGAAACTGGGCCGTTGTCGGGTTTTCCGGCGATGACCAGCAGCAGGTCGAGCTGCTGCGCAGCCTCGCTCTGGCAGGCCTTCCGGTAGCCGCTTTCAATGAGGCGGAAGGGAATCTGGAAGAAATCTTTTTGGAAATCACCAAGGGGGTGGGCTCATGAACGTCTTGCGGCGATTTCGCAATCCCGTGCTGATGAACGAACTGAAATTGCGCATGCGGACCAAGCGCTCCCCGTGGATCATTACGCTGTATTTGCTGGTGCTGGGAACCGTGGCGCTGACCTTCGTCTTTTTGATGACCGGAGCGGGCAGCTACTACAATCCCAACGAGACCCGGGAGCTGTTCATGATGCTTTCGCTCATGCAGTTGGCGATGATTTGCTTTGTCGTCCCGGGACTGACAGCGGGCGTCATCTCCGGAGAAAGGGAGCGGCAGACGCTCAGCATCCTGCTGACGACCAATGTCAGCGCGACCAAGCTCGTGCTCGGCAAGTGGCTCGCTTCGCTCAGCTTTATGAGCTTTCTCGTGTTTGCCACGATTCCGTTGTACGCCATCATCTTTTTGTACGGGGGAGTTTCTCCGGCCCAGCTGCTGCAGGTATTCGCCTTTTATGTAGTGACCATGCTCGGCCTTGGCAGCATAGGTGTGCTGTTGTCCACGCTGATCAAGCGGACCGGTATTGCGACCGTGCTCAGCTACGCGCTCGTGTTTGGATACGGGGTAGGGACCAGCGTGCTGGCGGAAGTGATCCGGGAGTTTATCCGTTTCCAGCGCAATGCAAACAACATTACCGGGCCTTTTCCGGTCTGGCCCGATTTTTTTCACAGTCTAAACCCGCTGTTTGCCATGATGAGCATTTTTGAAGAAGGGCCCTTTCGCGGTCTTCGCCGGATGGCCGGCAGCAAGTACGCAGCGCTGGCGCTTGATCCATACGCGATTTACTGCTTGTTCTTTGCCGTTGTCACGATCATTTGTCTGGTGCTGTCGATCTATCTGATTAAGCCGGTGAAGCCGCGCTGGCGCAGGAAAGCCGCTACTGGGGAGTGATGAGCGTGTTTGGTCCTGAAAACAAGGATAATCTGCTGACGCTGCTCTCGCCGATCAAAAAGCGCGTCTTATACCGGGAGAGCGCCCGCTGGCTCGTGGCGGGGGCTCTATGGGGGCTGGGAGGAAGCTTTGTGCTTCTCCTCCTGGCTCGTCTTTTTCCCATTCCCTTCTACAAGTGGCTGGTGCTCGCCGCTGCCTTGGCAGGGGTTGCGGCTGGTATGGTGCGCCTCTGGAGGGCGCGGCCGACGGAGCGGGATTGTGCCCGGCTGGCCGACAGTCGCGGGTTGGCAGAGCGGGTTGCTACGGCGCTGGAGTATCGGGAGAACAGCTCTCCATTTGCCGCGGCGCAGCGTGAGGATGCTGTCAACCGGCTGCGGCAGTCTTTGCCGCATATTCTGGAGAGCATCGAGGTCTGGCCGATCATCCGCAAGCAGGCGTATGCGGCCGGAGGAGCGTTGGCCGTTTGCTTGCTGCTTCTGCTCTGGCCCAACGCCCAGGACGAGCGGCTGGCTCAGATGGCGCAGCAAAAGCAGGCCCAGGCAGCCGCCGAGGAATCGCTGAAAAAGCTCCAGGAGGAAGCAAAAGCCCAGGAAGGCTTGAGCGATGCCCAAAAGAAGCAGCTCGAAGAAATGATTGAACAGGCGAAAAAAGCGGTAGCAGAGGCCAAAAGCCCTGCGGAGCGGCTGAACGCGATGAAGGCGGCGGAAAAGCAGTTGGACAAGTGGAAGCAGTCCCAGGAACGGAAGATGGCCGGGCTGCAAAAGCTCCAGGAGACCATTGGCGGACAGCCGGGGCTGCAAAAGGTCGGAGCCGCGATGAACAGCGGGGACCGCCAAGCGATGGTTGATGCCCTGAAGGAATCGGCCAAAGCGGTTGAAGCGTTGAAGGCCGAAGAGCAGAAGGCTCTCGCTGAAGCGTTGGGCAAGGCGGCCGAGCAACTGGCAAAAGAAGGCCAGGCAGCAGGCGACGAGGAAGCGGCCAAGGCAGCCGAACAGCTTCAGGAAGCAGCCAAGCAGCTGGCCCAAGGAAATGTCCAGCAGGCGTTTGCTCCACTCGAGACCGGACTGGCGCAGGCTATGCAGCAGATGGCAGAGGCGCGCACGGCGGCACTCCTGGCCGCACAGTCGATGGCCGCGATGCAGCAGTCTCAGATGATGCTGGCTGGCGCTGGCAGCACGGCCAATGGCTCGGCTCAGGCTGGTGCAGGGGTGGCAGGAGGAGCAGCGGGCAGTCCGGGCGGAGCTGTCCCGGTCTCTGCATCGGCGGGAAACGCCCAGACAGGTACGGGGGCAGGCTCGCAAGCGGCAGCGGGCGGAACGGCAGCCGGAGGAGCTGGAAGCGACGGCTCGGGAAATGCAAACGGGCAAGGCTCGCAAAATGGCAATGGCTCAGGCAACGGCAATGGTGCCGGAAACGGGAATGGAAGCGGAAACGGCAATGGCAATGGCAATGGCAATGGAAACGGATCTGGCAACGGAAATGGTTCAGGAAACGGCAGCGGCTCAGGCAGCGGTTCCGGCAAAGGAGCCGGTGCAGGTCTCGGCCAGGGAAGCCACGAGCTGGTGACTGTCCCGTCTGCCCGCATCGGGGGCGAGGGGCCGGTTGACACGGTTGGCGGACCGCTCGGGGAGGGCGCTTCCCAGTCCCGCCAGACCGGGGCAACGCAGGTATCGTCCGGGGGAGCGCTCCCGTACGAGGAAGTGTACGGACAGTACGCCGAGTTTGCCCGGGAGAGCCTGGAGAAAAGCTCCATTCCCAGCGATTATCAGGACGTGGTGAAAGAGTATTTCAGCAATATTGAACCGTAGGGGGAAGTGAGCATATGGCAGAGCAACAAGCATGGGAAGAATGCCTCCAGCGAGTGGAGAGAGTTCGCGAGGAAATCGGAAAGGTTCTGGTTGGCCAGCGCGAAGTCGTTGACCAGCTGCTGTGGGCGGTATTTGCAGGAGGGCATGCACTCTTGGAGGGCGTGCCGGGACTGGGGAAGACCCTGCTGGTCAAGACGCTTTCGCAAGCGTTTGAGCTGTCCTTTCAACGGATTCAGTTTACGCCCGACCTGATGCCGACGGACATTACCGGCACGAACATTTTGAGCGTAGATGAAACGGGACAGCAGTCGTTCCAGTTCCAAAAAGGACCGATTTTTGCCCACGTCGTTCTGGCGGATGAAATCAACCGGGCGACGCCCAAGACGCAAAGCGCCCTGCTCGAGGCAATGCAGGAGCGAACCGTTTCCGCGGGGGGCGTGACTCGGGCGCTGCCCGATCCGTTTTTTGTTCTGGCTACGCAAAACCCGCTGGAGCAGGAAGGGACGTATCCGCTGCCGGAAGCCCAGATGGACCGCTTCCTTTTGAAAATAGAAGTTCCGTTTCCCACGGCGGACGAGCTGAAGGAGATCGTGCTCAGGACGACGGCGGGCCAGGGAGCTTCTGTCGAGAAAGTGGCATCGGCGCGGGAGATTGCCGATATTCAGCAAGCGGCCCGCGACATTCTCGTCGCAGATGCGGTACTCAGCTATGCGGTGAAGCTTTTGCTGGCGACCCATCCGGGCGAGCAGGCGATCCACTCCGTCAACCGTTATGTCCGTTCCGGTGCGGGGCCTCGCGGCGTGCAGGCGATGGTCGCCCTGGCGAAAGTGAGAGCGCTGCTATCCGGCAGATTCAACCTTTCCTTTGAGGATATTGACGCAGTCGCCTTGCCTGCTTTGCGCCACCGTGTCTTCCTCAATTTTGAAGGGGAGGCAAACGGAATTCGCCCGGATAGCATCGTCCAGGAGATTCTGGCCGGATTGGAGAAGGAACGGGCATGAACAAACACCTTCTGGACCCGGCCTGGCTGAGCCGATTGGAGCGTATGCAGGTGCTCAGCAGACGGTTGGCAAGCGGCACCCAGGTCGGGAAACGCCGTTCCAGGCAGACCGGGAGCTCGCTTGAATTCGCCGATTACCGGGCCTACGCGCCTGGAGACGACCTGCGCCAGCTAGACTGGAATGCCTATGCGAGATCGGGCAAGCTGTTCGTCAAAAAGTTCCTGGACGAGCAGGAGCTGCACGTCACGCTTTACATTGACTGCAGCAAATCGATGGGCTACGGGGAGCCGCCCAAGCTGGAGCGTGCCGTGCAGCTAGCAGCGGCCCTCGGGTACATCTCCCTGTGCCATCTCGATTACGTTTCGGTGTACGCCTTCGACCGGGAGATCATCGCCTCCTTGCGAAATTTGCAGGGAAAAAACAAGGCGGCACAGCTTTTTGACTTTCTCGCCTCGCTTTCGGTCCGTGGGACGGGCGATCTGGAGCAAGCGCTGCGCTCGCCCGGTGCTGTCCACGGCAAGACGGGCGTTTCCCTCGTTCTGTCCGACTTCTTGTTTGAATCCGGCTACGAGGACGCAATCGCCTATCTGCAGGCGACCCGGCAGGATGTCACACTGGTGCAGCTATTGTCCCGGGAAGAGCGCGAACCCGCGTACCAGGGGGAGCTGCGCCTGATCGACAGCGAGACGGGGGCGGGTAAGGAGATTTCCGTAACCCACGTCTTGATGGACGAGTATCGGAAAACGGTCCGGGATTACCAGGCCGCACTCGCGCAATTTGCTTACCGCAGGGGGATTTCCGCCGTCGATGTAAAAACGGAGACGCCCCTGGAGGAAGTTGTCTTTCAAGTATTTCGGCAAGCAGGAATGATTCGCTAGGGAGGAGGAGCTTTGATGCAGTGGTTGGCTTTAGGCAATCTCGGTTTTTTGCTGATCGTGCCGGCGATCGCGGCTCTCTATCTCCTGAAGCGAAAGGTGGAAGATGTAGAGGTGCCCAGCACCCTGCTATGGCAGCGGACGCTGCAGAGCTGGGAGGCCGTTCGGCCATGGGAGAAGCTGCAGCGAAACCTGCTCTTGCTGCTTCAACTGCTGGCGGCCATCCTGCTGGTGCTTGCCTTGGTCCGCCCGGCTGTGCCGATGGCCGGAGCGATAGCCGAACACACGATTTTGGTTGTAGATACTTCGGGCAGCATGCTGGCCAGGGAAGGCGGGCAAACCCGCTTTCAAAGGGCCGTGGCAGAAGCGGAAAAGGCGGTGGAAAATCTGGGCAGCGGGCAGGCCGTGACGTTGATCGAGGCAGGTCGCGAGCCAAAGGTGTGGCTGTCCAAAAGCACGGAGAAAGAGAAGGTTTTGCAGGCGCTCCACTCGCTCGCTCCAAGGCCCGGAGAGACTGATCAGCACGCAGCCCTTTCCCTGGCGGGAGCCATCGCCTCAACGGAAGAGGGAAGCGGCGTGATGTGGTTTGGCGACGGCGGGGGAGAAGATCTGCACGAGCCGGGGCAGAGCACCGCTGCAGCGGTTTCCATTCCGGGGCCGTTCCGTTTCCATGCTGCCGGCCGCTCCACGGAAAACGTGGCTGTCGGCGCTTTCGTCACACAGACCGGAAGCGAAGGCACGGAAGGCTTGCTGCGCATCGACAATCACGGGTCGCAACCGAAAAAAGGCAATATCTCGATCTTCGGGCTTGACCAAAATTTGCTCGACGTAGGCACGTTCTCCGTCGAGGCGGGAGCTTCCCAGACGGTTGCCTTTGAACGATTGCCCGCGATGCCTGCGTACCGGGCCGTAATTGCAGCGGAGGCGGACGGTCTGGCCGAAGACAACGAGGCTTGGAGCGTTCCGTATGGTTCGGGCAAAGGCCGGGCCGTACTGGTGAGTCCAGGGGGAAACCGTTTCCTCCATCAAGCCCTGCAAACGGTAGGAACCGTAGAGCTTGAGACTGAGACGGCACTGCCGGGCGGGAAAAGCGGCGCAGCCGATCTGTGGATTTTTGACGGTGTGGTTCCGGACAAGCTGCCGGAGGGAAACATCTTGCTGATCGCGCCCGATAAAAAAACGGACTGGCTTCCGTACCAGGGAGTGGCGGAGGTGACTGGCAATCTCGAATCCGTGCAGGCGGATGACCCGCTGATGAAGTACGTGGACTGGCGGGAAGTGCATGTATCCAAAAGCGCTGTCTGGGGTTCGATTCCCGGCTTGCGCACACTCGTGCGGGCGGGAGAGAACGAGTTGATTGCAGCAGGTACGCTGGAGGGCAAAAAAGTTGTCATCATCGGCTTTGACCTGCACGACTCCGATTTGCCGCTGCGGCCCGCCTTCCCGATCTTCATGCAAAATGCCGTCACCTGGCTCTCTTCGGTGCAAAGCGTCCCGATTGGTCCCGCGTTGCCGGGCGAAGCGCTTGCGGTCTCCTTGACGCCAGGCGCGGCCAAGCGGGTGCTGACGCTGCCTGACGGCACATCGCAAACGCTGGATGTACAGGGAACGACCTGGCTGTTCCAGGTTCCCGAGCAGACCGGGCTGTACCGGCTGACAGAGGAAACAGACGGCGGGTCGGCCCCTGTCGAACGCTATTTTGCCGTCCACATGAGCGAGGCGGAGTCCGATATCGCTCCGCGTATGCTGCGTGTCTCTTCTGGCAAAGCCGCAGGGACGGACAACGATGAGGACAGCATAGAGGGCGATGCCGCTGGACAGAGCCTGGACGGCAACGCACAGGCGACGGGGGCAAGGGAGCTTACGTATTGGATCGCTGCGCTGGCGCTTTTGATTGTGTTTGTGGAATGGAGGGTGTATCGCCGTGGGTATTGACGTACAGCAACCGTGGTTTCTGCTGCTCCTTCTCCCGGCGGTATACGCGGTGCTTCACTGGTGGCGCGGGCAACAGCAGATGCCAGTCAGCCGCAAAAGCGTTATCGCCGCGATCCGGACAGCGGTCTTTTGTCTGCTGATTCTGGCTTTGGCCGGCATCCAGGTTCTCTACCCGGTACGGGCCGAGACCGTTGTTTTCGTCTGGGACAGCTCGGCTTCGATCAAGGACGATCAGCAGCCCAGCCGTTTTCTCAGGGAAGCGGTGGAAGGCAAGCGGGCAGAGGATCAGTACGGCATCGTCGCGACAGGGGCCAACGCGGCGGTAGATCAGCCGCTGACGACGAGCAGCCAGGTCCAGCCTGTCTTTGTGGAAGTAAACCGCCACGCCACCAATCTGGCGGAGGGAATCCGGCTTGCGCAAGCGATGATTCCTACCGGCGCCCGCGGCAAGATCGTGATCATCACCGACGGGATGGACACGCACGGAGATACGGCGCGCGAAGTCAAGCTGGCCAAAGAGCGGGGGATTGCGGTAGAAAGCGTCCTTTTCGAGCAGCCGCAGGGCGATGAGGTCGTGCTGTCTGCCGTTCAGGTGCCGGATCGGCTGTACGCGGGAGAGGAATACGCGATCAAGGTTGAGCTGGAAAGCACCGTTGCGACCAAAGCGGTGCTTCGCCTCTACGAAGGAAACCGCGAAGCCGGGACACAAGTCGTTCAGGTCGAAAAGGGGAGGAACCGCTTTCTCTTTTCCCAAAAGGCTATGAATGAGGGCTTTCACCGCTACCGGGTGGAAATCGAGCCGGAGCGTGATACGGTGCAGGCCAACAATCAGGCATTTGCCTATACGCAAGTGACGGGGACGCCGTCTGTTTTGGTTCTGGAAGGACATCCCGGTGCCGCCAGCAACCTCGTCCAGGCTCTCCAGGCTGGCAATATCAAGGTTGAGACGAAGGACGTGGCGCTGCTGCCAAAAGAGCTGGAAGGCTACAAGCAGTACGCTTCCATCATCCTGGCCGACCTGGCCGCAACACAGGTCAGCGATGCCGATATGGAGCGGATCAGAACGGCTGTCCGCGATCTTGGCGTCGGGTTGATCATGACAGGAGGCTCCGACGGTTTCGGTATGGGCGGCTGGTTCCAGACTCCGATCGAAGAGGCGCTTCCCGTGCATATGGATTTGCGCAGCAAGGAAGAGCAGCCTACGCTGGGACTTATGCTGGTCATCGACAAATCGGGCAGTATGGCATCCGATGCGTATGGCGTCGACAAAATGGAGCTGGCGAAGGAAGCCGCGATCCGGGCCACGACCATGCTCAACCGCCAGGACGAGATCGGTGTGATCGCGTTTGACGGCAGCCCGTGGGAAGTGGTGGCCCCTCAAAACGTCACCGATCTGCCTGCGATCCAGGGGCAGATCGGGAGCATATACGCAGACGGAGGCACCGATATATTCCCGGCGCTGCAGATGGCCTACGACCGGATCAAGACAATGAAGACGAAGCGCAAGCACGTCATCCTGCTCACAGACGGACAATCCGGCCGCGAAGACAATTACCAAGGCATGCTGGAGCAGATGATCGGGGAAAACATCACGGTTTCGACCGTTGCGGTCGGGGATGATTCCGACACAGGGCTCTTGCAGGACATCGCCGATTGGGGAAAAGGACGCTACTACTTTGCGAGCGACGCGACCTCGATTCCGAAGATTTTCAGCAAGGAAACGGCCCTCGCCAGCCGGACGTTTATCGTTGAAAAACCGCAATACCCCGAGCGCACGGGGGCAGGCGACTGGGGGACGCTCCGGCAGCCGCTTCCGCTGCTTCGCGCCTATGTGGCGACGACGCTCAAGCAGACGGCAGAGCCGGTCTTGATGAGCCAGGACGCCGACCCGATCCTCAGCCGTTGGCAGTACGGTTTGGGCCGAGCCGTCGCCTGGACGAGCGATCTGGAAGGCAAATGGGGACCGGATTGGGTCGCATGGCCGGGCAACAGCCGTCTCTGGACGGAGATCGTCGGCTGGACGCTGCCCCAGGTCGAGACCGGACGTTGGCAGGTCGAGACGCAGCTTGACGGGTCCAGAGGAAAAGTGACGGTATCCTTGCCAAAAGGCGAAAAGCTGCCGCAGGAGCTGGAGGCTGTCGTCGTCAACCGGGAGATGAAGCGGGAAGTGGTCCGGTTGAAACCTGTCGCTCCAGGGACACTGGAAGGAAGCTTTGACGCCGCTGAGCCGGGCAGCTACCTGATTCAAGTGACGGAGAAAGCGAATGGAAAGGTGACGGCCGGGCAGACAGCCGGGCTAAGCGTATCGTATTCGCCTGAGTTCGGATTGCAGCAGGACGGCGAAGGGCGGATGCAGGAGTGGCTTTTGGCTGGAGGCGGCACACGAATTGCCGATCCGGCAGAGGTGTTTACCGGAAAGCTTCCTGCCAAATGGGAAACACAGCCGATCGGCGACTGGCTGCTGATGCTTGCGGCTCTCCTGTGGCCTCTCGACGTTGCGGCCAGGCGCTTGCAGCTCCCTGAGCGTTGGTGGGCAAGGGTGACTGGATGGCTTCGGAAGCGAAGGACTGCAGAAGCTGTGGAAGAGACGGAAAGCGCCGCCGTGTTTGCTCGACTCGGGGAGAAACGGGGACAGCGTTTTAGAAGCAGCGAGAGCGGTCAAGACGGGCAAGGCAGCCAAACCAGCCAAACCAGCCAGAGCAGTCATAGCACTTCAACCAGCCAAACGAACTTGGGCAATCAGGCCGGAGGACAATTGGACAATGACTCCCATGCAGCCACTAGTTCCAACGGAGCCACTGGCTCCAACGCTGCCAATGTCTCCGCAGGCTTGAATGCCCGGGATCAAGGCACATCCGCCGGTTCGCTTTTTGACAGACTGGACAGGGCAAAGACCGAGCGCGGGAAAAAAGGGACTGGCACACCAGCGAGCGGGCTGGGGCCGTCTGCAGATTCCTCACGACCGTCCAGTGCTCCCCAGTCGGACCAGCCTCAAGCAGAGAGCAAGGGGACGGAGCAGACTGGAGAGACCTTCAACAGGCTGCTTGCCGCCAAAAAGAGAAAGCAAAAGTAATCACATTCATTAATTATGAAAGTGTGCGTTGGCGCTGAACTCCTGGATATAGAAGTTCTTTTGGGGAAAGAGGAGGAAAAAATGGACCGACAAAAATGGTTTGACTGGTTGCTCGAAGAAGCCAAAGTACCGTTTGAAGGCTGGGATTTTTCCTACGTCGGGAAAACAGGACGGTTGAAGGAAGCGCCACTTTCCTGGAATTACACCGGCCTCGTCATGCGCAAGCTGCCGGAGATCGGCAGCCTGCTCGATATGGGTACGGGGGGAGGCGAATTTCTCTCCATGCTAAAGCCGCTTCCCGCTCAAACATACGCCACGGAAGGCTACAAGCCCAATGTGGCGGTTGCCAAAGGCAGGCTGGAGCCTCTGGGCATTACGGTAGTCGAAGCGGATGGGGAGGACGCCCTGCCGTTTGCAGATGAATTTTTTGACCTGGTTATCAATCGGCACGAGTCTTTTGATGCGGCCGAGGTATTCCGTATCGCAAAAACAGGGGCTTCCTTTCTGACGCAGCAGGTCGGGGGAGAAAACGATCTGCTGCTCAACCGGCTCCTCGGGGCGCCCATTCCAGAGGAATATTTGCATTGGAATGCAGACTACGCAGTCAAGCAGCTAAAAGAGGCGGGCTTTGCCATCGAGGATTGCCGCGAGGAGATGGTGCCGACCCGGTTTTACGATGTAGGAGCGGTAGTCTACTATCTCCGTGCGGTTCCGTGGCAGATACCAGACTTTTCGCTGGAGAACTACGCGGACGGCTTGTGGGAGATGCACTGTCGGATGGAAAAAGACGGATATATCGACATCCCGAGCCATCGTTTTCTGGTCGCTGCAGTCCGCCAGTAATCACGCGAGAAGCAAAGCATAGGCAAAACATTGCAGGCACCTGCTCAAATCAGAGCGGTGCCTGTTTCTGTCTACCCTTTGATTTTCAATCAAGCCTGCTGCTGCCAGTCCCATTCCGGCTTTCATGCGTGCCTGCCGTCGTTTATCGATGACATTCGCTCAAGATGACTTGGGCTCGTTGGTCCATGTCAGAGCAATGGTCCCTTGCCCGCCGTGAACGCCCAGTACCGGACTGAGCGGATACACGAGCACCTCGATATCCTGATACTTGCTTTTGATCGTTTCCTTTAATTCCAGCGCTTTGTCCATGACATTGCCGTGCAAAATTTCCACTTGGGTAATTTTGTGGATTCCCCGGGCCAGGTCAAGCTGATCCATGATTCGCCGGAAGGCTTTTCCTTCGGTTCGAACTTTTTCGAACAATTCGACAACACCGTTCCTGATGCAAAAGATCGGCTTGATTTGAAGCAGCGTGCCAACGATCAACTGAGCGTTTGACAACCGCCCGCCTTTATGCAGCTGTGACAGCTTTCCGATCACGATGTAGTTTTCGTTTTTGCTCGCCTCTTCCCTCAGGGTGGCGGCTATCTCCCGATAGTCCATGCCTTGCTCCGCCAGCGAAATCCCTTTCAACAGCAAGGTGGTGATCGGATAAGAGACGATTTGGGAATCGACGAGCTCGACGGGAAACTCGCTCATGGCAGCGGCTGATTTGCTTGTATTGTACGTGCCGCTCAATTGGCTGGAAAGGTGAATGGCGATCGCGCAATCATAGTCCTCCGCCAGTTGCTCATACAGCTCGACAAATTTGCCGATTGCCGGTTGCGAGGTTTTCGGTACGGTTTTGGAGTGGTCGATTTTTTCATACAGCTCGCTGGAAGATAATTGAATCCCGTCCGCGTAGGCGCCGTCTTCAAAGATAACGTCCAAGGGAACGACGTGGATGTCGTATTTCTCCCGCAATTCATCGGGTACAACGGCCGTGCTGTCTGTAATCCAGGCAATTCGCTGTTTCAAAAAAGAAAGCCCCCTTTGCGTTCACTAGCCCTATCATACTAGAAACGCCAACGCAGGGGACGAAGAGATTATTCCAAAACGTTGACAAGTTCCTGGTAAATCAAGCCAACCGGGTTTTTCACCGATTCTCGTGATATAGAAGATTGTACACAACTGACCGACAGAGTGAGGGCCTCCAAAAAGGAAAAAGCCCACAAGCAAAATAACGAGCGAATGGGGCAGGGCCGGGCAAATTCAGGTGTAAATCGGTGAATTACCTTCCTGTTCCCACAGATACTATATCCGTACATGTTCATGCGAGGCTTGTTTCACAGGAGGGAGAAAAGATGGACAGCTTCGGATTGGTTCTCCAGGGAGGAGGCATGCGCGGAATCTATACGTCGGGGGTTCTCGACTGCTTTCTGGAGCACGAGCTGATTGCTCCGTACATCATCGCTGTTTCCGCAGGGGCTTGCAATGCCCTTGCTTACGTGGCAAGGGAAAAGGGAGTGGGGAAATACATGTTTATCGAGCATCTGTGCGACATGCGGCATTTCTCTCTGCGCAATCTGTATCGGCATGGCTGCATGGTCGGCATGGACTTCATTTTTGAAGAGCTTCCCCGGCGGATTCTCACCTCTTCCTTTCAGGGACTTGCGCAAGCACCGGAGAAATTGGTTGTCGCCGCGACTGATTTTAAGACAGGCGAGAGCATCTACTTTTCCAAGGACGAGCACGATCAAGAGCTGTTTCTCCTTGCGGTTCGCGCTTCGTGCAGCATCCCGCTGCTATCGGGAACGGTCTGTGTTCAAGGGGCGAAAATGCTCGATGGCGGCTTGGCAGATCCGATACCGATCGGCAAGGCGATAGAGGATGGAAACGAGCGGAACATCATCGTGCGGACAGGTACGGAGGAATTCATCCGGCAGCCAGCCAATCTCGCGTGGGCCACAGACCGGCTATTTCCCCGCTACAAGCATCTGATGCGGGTCGTTTTCGATCACCATCGGCGCTACAACGATACGCTTGCCCGCATCCGGCAACTCCGTGAGGAACAACGGGCCTTTGTCATAGCGCCGAGCAGACCGATGAACATCCGGCGTGTGGAGAGGAACCGAAATCGTTTGATGGAGCTGTACACGCTCGGCTACGAGGATGCGAAGAGGTCGCTTCGCCCTCTCTATCAGTGGCTGGAGAAAGTCCGCCTATAGCGGGCTTTTTTTATTGCCATTTTGAAGTGTGCCAGGCCCGTTTGGACCAGGTCCGTTTGTACTGGATAACGTGTTCTTTCCATTCCGCTCCGTTGCACATTTTTTATAGAAATAATGAAAAATCTGGTCAGCGGTACAAGCAATGAAAGCGAGACGGCATATACAAGTAGTATGAGTCCGGAGGGGGTGGGACCTTGACGCCAGAGCATCAGAAGACGCAACAGGAGAATGTACTGCGGATTTCACAACGATTGGACAAATTCGAAGAACGGATCGACAAGCTGGAAGTTCAGATGACGGTAGCGACCAAGTGGCTGGAACGGATTGAGCATCGATTGGTAAAAATGGAAGAATCGCGCTCAGAACTTTTGCAAGCGATAACCAAATTGCAGACAGAGCTTGAGCTAAAACGGGGATCGAAAGAGAAGGAAATTATTTTGCAGATGTTGGACAATGACAAAAGCGATATGGAAAAACTCACACAGCTCATAGAAGGAGACAAGAAAAGAAAACAAGAGAGATTTTTACGAGTATGGGCCGTCCTGGGACCGGTAATCGCCTCCGTTCTCTCTTCTTTTTTCACCAAATACTTCATGTAATCCGTGCTGGTTCGCATTGTGGAAAGGTTGTGGAAAAAGGATTCCATCTTTCTTCCGTACTCTGTGTCTATTATAATGGCACAAGGGATGAGAGAAGAAAGAGAGGACCAATGATGAAGAAGTTCGATTTATCCATGCTAACCATAGCCATACTGGTTTTGGCTCTTGTGATTGTCGGCGTTGCATTGAAGCCGGCTGATGATCCTGTCATTGCAACTACGGGCAAATCTCAAATTACGCAGGGGCAGCTCTACGAGCATATGAAAGAAAGCTACGGAAAACAGACGCTTGGCATTTTGGTCAGCCGCAATCTGGTGGTGGAAGAAGCCAAGGAGCTCGGCGTGTCCGTCCAGGAAAGCGAAGTCGATCAGGAAATCAACAAGCTGAAAGAGCAGATCGGCTCCGAGGAAGTTTATCAAAAAACGCTGAAAAGACAGGGCTACACCGAAGCAAGCTTCCGCGGTACGCTGCGGACACTTCTTTTGAGGGACAAGGTATTCGCAAAAGCATATCCGGTAACGGACGAAGAAATCCAAGACTACTACAATAAATACAAGAGCAACTTCGGAGATCCCGCGCCTGCTTTGGAACAGTTGCGTCCTACGATCGTTGAAGAGTTGAATGCGTCCAAACGCAAAAAGTACATGGACGAATGGCTGGACGGCCTGGAGAAAAAGTTTGGGGTGCAATATCTCGATCCGTCGCTCTCCTTGAAGAAGGAAGAGCCGAAAGCGGAGGAACAGAAAACGGAAGCTTCCAAAAAAGAAGAACCGAAGACGGAAGCTCCGAAAACTGAAGCTCCGAAAACGGAAACGCAGAAAACAGAAACCCCAAAAACGGAAGCACCGAAAAGTAATTGATCCGTTTGGGAAAGGTAAACCTGTGCCGAGTGCAATCGGCGCAGGTTTTTTTATTGACTTTTTTTACTAGTGCCCGTACCATAAAGCAATTCAAGCAACAACAACGGCATACACAACACCCTTGATCGGAATGTTGTCTGGCTTATGTGGAGGGAAGGAAATACGGATGAAACCTGTAACAAATAAGCGTAATGTGACGATTGCGGTTATGATTGCGACCTTTTTGGCCGCTATTGAGGGAACGATCGTCAGTACGGCGATGCCGACGATCGTCAGCGACCTGGGCGGCTTTCACTTGATCAGTTGGGTCGTTTCGATCTATTTGCTCACCTCGGCGGTGACGACGCCCATATACGGCAAGCTTGCCGACTTGTTTGGGCGCAAGCCTGTGTTCAACATTGGGGCGATCCTGTTTTTGCTCGGATCAGCGCTGTCCGGCCTGTCTCAGACGATGGAGCAATTGATCTGGTTCCGGGCCTTTCAGGGACTGGGAGCGGGTGCCATCATTACGATTACGTATACGATTGTCGGCGATATTTACCCGTTTGAGGAAAGAGGAAAGGTACAAGGGTGGATGAGCGGCATCTGGGGCATATCCGGTATCCTGGGGCCGTTGACCGGAGGCCTTCTGGTCGACTATGTTTCCTGGCACTGGATTTTCTACATGAATATCCCGTTTGGCATTGTCTCCATCGTTTTGATTTGGTTGTACCTGCATGAAAATATCGAGAAAGTCCGCAAGCACATCGACTATGCCGGAGCAGCAGTTTTTACGATCAGCGTTTCCGCGCTGCTGTATGCGTTGTTGAGCGGCGGGACTGAACATCCCTGGAGTTCGCCGCTGATCGTCGGTCTGCTGATCTTTTCGGCTTTGGGCCTCCTGCTGTTTATCTACTTGGAAAAAAGATCGCCGGAGCCGATGCTTCCCTTGCAGCTGTTTACGATTCGGAAAATGAGCATCGTGAACTTCGCCGGATTTCTTCTCGCTTCCGTGCTGGTGGCTGTCTCGTTTTATCTTCCGCTGTGGATTCAGGGCGTGTACGGATTGGGTGCGACCGGTTCCGGGCTGACTTTGATTCCGATGTCCGTTGGCTGGCCGATTGGTGCTGCGCTGAGCGGGCGTCTGCTGGCCAAGATCGGGATTCGGCCGACATCGCTCTTTGGCGTATGCGTCTTGATTGTCGCTACCGTCTGGCTGTCCATGATTGAACCGGCGACACCTCATGTCATGCTGTACGGGATTACGTTCCTGTTTGGCCTAGGCTTTGGCTTCGCTTTTACTTCCTTTACCGGAGCGGTACTGAGTGTGTCCTGGAATTTGCGCGGTGTTGCCGTTTCTACGAACTCCTTTATCCGCACGTTGGGACAAACCCTCGGGATTGCGCTGTTTGGAACCTTGCTGAACTCTTATGTACAGAGCGCACCCGGAGCGGAAAACATCGACGTCAACAAGATCCTGAATCCGCATGAAGCAAGCCTGCTGCCGCAGGAGCTGTTGCAAACAGTGAGGGAGCTGGTAGCCGGCGGGCTGCACCAGATTTTCGTCATTCTGCTCGCATTGGCGGCAGTCAGCCTGATCGTAACCTTGGCTTACCCGCGAGAAAGAGAGCAGGAAGCCGCCTAGTTGAAGCGGTCCAGCCAATCATAGGGCGCGTGGGAGGGGCTCGATGACATCCCACGGCACAACAAACGGCTGTTTTTGCTTCGACTAAGCGATTCTGTATACGGGCATACTGTGAAAACCTGAAAAAGGAGGAAGCATGCCTGTGTACGGATTGCTTGTCAAGCTGATTACTGCTCCGCTCGTAGTCGTCCTGGCCGATGCGCTGTTCCCCGAGGTAGACTATGCAACCCTTTACCAGTCCATCGGCGTCGGCCTGGTGCTTGGCGTTGCCGGACATATGCTGGAGCTATTGCTGCTTCGGCGCGGGACGCTGTGGATGAGTACGGCAGCCGATATGATTTTGGCTTTTCTGGTCGTCTGGCTGAGCAGCGGCCTCTTGGTGGGAGCGAGAATCACGCTGATCGGTGCCGGTTTTACTGCGATTCTGTTTGGTGCAGTTGAATACATTCACCACGTCTCCCTGATCAAGAGCGGACGTGCAGAAAAGACATAGGGCACATCTTTCAAAAGGTGTGCTCTATTTTTTTCGGGATTTTGACAGCGAGACTGCAGAGTTATATGCTTACAATTGAGAATCTTCAGAGAGTGGAACTGGAAAGAGGGAGTCAACATTTGAAGGCGATTGTACTTGGAATTGTCGCTGCATTTTTCTTCGCTTTTACATTTGTATTAAACAGAGCGATGGAGCTGGACGGAGGAAGCTGGATCTGGAGCGCATCCCTGCGTTATCTATTTATGGTGCCGTTTCTGCTGCTGATCGTGGCCATCCGGGGCAACCTTGGGCCGCTGTGGCAGGAAATGCGGAAGCATCCGTGGCAGTGGCTGCTCTGGAGTTTTGTCGGGTTTGGCTTGTTTTATGCTCCGCTCAGCTTTGCCGCTGCATACGGTCCTGGCTGGCTGATCGCCGGTACCTGGCAAATCACGATCATCGCCGGGTCGCTGCTCGTACCCTTTTTCGGGCAGAGGATCCCGTACAAGGGGCTGGCCATGTCTGTCCTGATTTTGGCGGGAGTGGCGATCATGCAACTGCACGAGGCGAAGATGCTGGGAGCGGCGGAGGTGCTGTACGGGATCGTGCCGGTCGTGATCGGAGCGTTTGCCTATCCGCTCGGGAACCGGAAAATGATGGCCTTGACCAGTGGGCGAATTGACGCGTATCAGCGCGTTCTCGGAATGACGCTTGCCAGCTTGCCGTTTTGGCTGGTCCTCGCAGGCTTTGGCGTGACGACGGCGGGAATGCCCAGCATGGGTCAATTGGCGCAGTCGCTGCTCGTCGCGATCACATCGGGAATTATCGCGACCGTGCTGTTCTTTCAGGCTACAGATCTGGTCAAGGGCAATCCGGTTCAGTTGGCCGCGGTAGAAGCTACCCAGTCTGCGGAGGTCGTCTTTGCCGTCCTTTTGGAAATCGCGATTCTCGCGGCCCCGCTGCCCTCGCTGTGGTCCGGTACGGGCATGCTCGTCGTCATGATCGGCATGGTCCTGCACAGCTATGTCTCTCATCTGCCAAAGCAGCCTTCCGCTCCGGTGAAATCGCCATCAGCCGCCTCATGAACGAGGCGGCCGCATCTGCTTATTCACCAGCGTCTCAAACCAGCGCCAGGGAAGCCACTGCTTGGCGAGGATGGAAAGCCTGACCCCGCTCCCGACAGGGTAGCGGAAGGAAGGCCGTGGAGCCAGAGCCGCGCGAACGATTACTTCTACCACTTCATCCGGGGCAGGGGCCCGCTCGGCTATTTTGGTTACCATAGTTGTCAGGGACTCCATTTGCCTGCTGTAGGGAGAAGCGGGGCGAGAGGGGGCATTTCCGAGTCCCTTTTCCCAGATGCTTGTCTTGTACGAGCCCGGCTCGACCAGGACGACATTGATGCCATGCGGGAGCATCTCCAGACGGAGCGACTCGCTGAAGCCTTCCACCGCATGCTTGGAAGCGGCATAGGCGGCCAAACCGGGAAAGCCGATTCGCCCGCTGATGCTGCTTATGTTGATGATCGTGCCGTATTGGCGTTCGCGCATATGGGGCAAAACGGCCTGTGTCACGCAAATCAATCCGAACACGTTGACTTCAAATTGCTCCCGCCATGCGGCAAGCCCGATTTCTTCGACAAAGCCGCCGCAGGCAAAGCCCGCGTTGTTCACGAGCAAATCAATGTTTTGATGACGCGCGAGCACGCCGGAGACTGCAGCTATGACTTCGTCAGGCCGGGTCACGTCCATTTGCACGACTTCCAGACAGTCGGTTACGCCATTTTGGGCAGCCAGCTTGTCAAGCTCTTCACGCTTTGAGATGTCCCGCATCGTGGCGATGACGAAGAAGCCCGCTTTGGCGAGAGCGACAGAGGTGTGCAGCCCAAAACCGCTGGAACTTCCTGTAAGGAAAGCGATTCGTTTGGATGTGTTGGTAGCCAAAACTATCACATTTCTCCCTTCTACTACCTGAATATCCGTCTGCTGGTAGTAAACTTTACGAAAATGTTCATAAATTTGTTAACAGAATTATAACAAATGGACTCCGATATTCAGATAAATTTATGTATACTGAAAGAGTTAATCGCAAAGGTAGTATTTTACTGCGGCCCTTACTCCTTCTTTAAATGTCTTTAAACCGATGTTGCTATTCCTTTTCGCTATTGGTTATCATAGTGGAGGAAAGTAGCAACTCCGACTATTTATTGGCAGCGGAGGAGTACGAAATATACGCTCCCGCCGTACATACGACAGGGCGTAATCAACATGAAAGAAAGAGGGGTTCATTGGTATGAAGAGTTGGCAACAATCATGGCGTCAGCTTTTCCTGTTTGGGTTGCTGGCGCTGACGCTCTCCGGTTGCGGCATGAGAGAGCTCTCTGCACTTCAGCCGCAGGGGCCGGTTGCAGCCATGCAATTCGACTTGATGAAGCTGTCGGCTTCCATCATGATCGGGGTCTTTATCGTCGTTATGCTGATCCTCACCTACGTACTTATTCGTTACCGCAAGCGTCCAGGACAGGAAGGCATTCCCAAACAAGTGGAAGGCAGCCATACCCTGGAGATCATTTGGACGGTCATTCCGTTCCTGCTGCTCATCGTAATGGCAGTACCAACTGTTACTACAGGATTTACTCTTGGTAAAGAATACAACAAAGATGAAGCGCTTCAAGTTCGTGTAACCGCTCACCAGTTCTGGTGGGAATTCGAGTATCCGGACCTTGGCGTATCTACAGCGCAAGACCTGGTATTGCCTGTCAATCAAAAAGTCCAGTTCACTTTGACATCTGCTGACGTTATGCACGCATTCTGGATCCCTGCCCTCGGCGGAAAGATCGACACCAACCCGGGACTGGAAAACAAAATGTGGCTGCAAGCTGACAGAACCGGTGTCTTCTACGGAAAATGCGCAGAGCTCTGTGGAGCGTCTCACGCATTGATGGACTTCAAGGTTGACGTCCTGGAACAAGACGAATTTGCTGCCTGGGCAGAAAAAATGAAGGGCGTTCAATCTGCAGAACCTGCAGCGCCAGCTTCTGCAAACGCTGTCCAAGGACAACAAATCTTCGAAAAGAGCTGCTTGGGCTGTCACGCTGTCGCAGGCAAAGGCGGAAAACTGGGGCCGAACCTGACAAACTTCGCCGATCGCCAACGCGTAGCCGGTATCATGCCTAACGATGCTGAACACTTGGCCAAATGGCTGAGAGATCCGCAAAAAGAAAAGCCGGGCAACAACATGCCAAATCTGAACCTGAGCGAAGATCAAATCAATTCGCTGGTTGAGTACATGTCTACGCTCAAAGTACAGGAAATAAAAAGATAAAGTTAATGAATGGAATCGTCATGAGGCAGTGACGCTAAAAAGGAGGTAAAACCGTGTCTGCACATGCTTCTCATGCACCCAAGCGGTCGGGAATCGCTGATTGGCTCACTACCGTGGACCATAAGAAAATCGGCATTCTGTACCTGATCGCCGGTGGGATCTTCTTCTTGGCCGGCGGTCTTGAAGCCCTGCTTATTCGCTTGCAATTAATGTATCCAGAGCTCCAAGTGGTCGGTGCGAAGACGTTTAACGAACTGATCACCATGCACGGAACTACGATGATCTTCCTGGCAGCGATGCCGGTGATCTTTGCACTGATGAACGCGATCGTACCTCTTCAGATCGGTGCGAGGGACGTTGCGTTCCCGTTTGTGAACGCACTCGGTTTCTGGCTCTTCTTCTTCGGGGGCGTCCTTATCAATACAAGCTGGTTCCTCGGCGGCGCGCCGGATGCCGGTTGGACGTCCTACGCAACTCTTGCTTTGAATCAATATAGTGGATTCGGGATCGACTTCTACGTACTCGGTCTGCAGATCGCAGGTCTGGGTACCCTGATCGGTGGTATCAACTTCCTGGTAACCATCATCAACATGCGTGCACCGGGCATGACCTTCATGCGCATGCCGCTGTTCACCTGGGCGTCCTTCGTGACATCCGGATTGATCCTGTTTGCTTTCCCGGCGATTACCGTCGGCCTTGTACTTCTGATGTTCGACCGTCTGTTCGGGGCAGCGTTCTTCAACCCTGATGCAGGTGGTAACGTTGTTATCTGGCAGCATCTGTTCTGGATCTTCGGTCACCCCGAAGTGTACATTCTGATTCTTCCTGCCTTCGGTATCATTTCCGAGGTAGTAAGTACCTTCTCCAGAAAGCGCCTGTTTGGTTACAGCTCCATGGTATTTGCGACAGCACTGATTGGTTTCCTTGGCTTCATGGTGTGGGCGCACCACATGTTTACGACTGGTATGGGTCCGATCGCCAACACCTTGTTCGGTCTGGCAACGATGCTGATTGCCGTTCCGACCGGTATCAAGATCTTCAACTGGCTCTTGACGATGTGGGGCGGGCAAATTCGCTTCCCTACCGCAAACCTGTTTGCTGTTGGTTTTATCCCGACCTTTACAATTGGTGGTATGACAGGGGTTATGCTCGCGGTTCCGCCTGCTGACTACCAATACCATGACAGCTACTTCGTAGTTGCTCACTTCCACTACGTAATCGTTGGTGGTCTCGTATTCGGTCTGTTCGCCGGTCTTTACTACTGGTGGCCAAAAATGTTCGGCAAAATGCTGAATGAAACGCTCGGGAAATGGAACTTCTGGACCTTCTTTATCGGGTTCCACCTGACCTTCTTCCCGCAGCACTTCCTCGGCCTGATGGGTATGCCGCGTCGCGTATTTACGTACCTGGCTGGCCAAGGTCTGGAACTGGGCAACTTTATCAGTACCATCGGTGTCTTCGGAATGACGATCGGTACGATTCTCTTCCTTGTCAATGCATACGTTTCCGCGAAGAGCTCCAAGCGCGCGCCTGCGGATCCGTGGGATGGCCGTACGCTGGAATGGTCGATTCCTTCTCCGCCGCCGGAGTACAACTTTGCGCAAACTCCGCTTGTTCGCGGTCTGGATGCTCTGTGGGTAGAAAAAATGGCTGGCAACAAAGGCATGACTTACGCAGAACCGCTTGGTTCGATTCATATGCCGAATGGCTCCTTCCTGCCGTTCATCATGTCTCTGGGCCTGTTCATCGCAGGTTACGGTTTCATGTACCACAATTACGTTGTAGTCGGAATTGGTATGGTAATTACGTTCGGATGCATGCTGATGCGTTCTTTGAAAGACGACCCTGGCTACCATATCGAACCAGATGAAATCGAAGAAAAGGGGGTTAAGGCGTAATGGCGACCCATCACGTAAATGCGGTTCTGCCTGATGAACCGGAAAAAGCCACCCTTGAAGGCAAGAACAAGATTCTCGGCTTCTGGCTCTTCCTTGGTGGAGAGACCGTCCTGTTCGGTTCGCTGTTTGCGACGTTTATCGCGCTGCGCGACCAGACAAATGGCGGGCCAACCTCCCAGCAGCTGTTCGATATGCCGCTTGTGGCGTTGGCTACCTTGCTCCTTTTGACCAGTTCGCTTACCAGCGTGTTTGCGGTTCTGGCCTTGCACAAGAAAGACCTGAAAAAAATGCAAGCCTGGATGACTGTCACGGTTATCCTTGGCCTCGGCTTCCTGGCTTTGGAGATTTACGAGTTTATGCACTACGTCCACATGGGACATAAAATGACTTCCGGTGCATTTGGATCGGCCTTCTATACGCTGGTCGGATTCCACGGAGCTCACGTGGCATTCGGGATTCTCTGGATCTTGACCGTTCAACTGCAGACCGTGAAAAAAGGTCTGACAGTGGTAACGGCTCCGAAGTTTTACGTAGCCAGCCTGTACTGGCACTTCATTGACGTCGTGTGGGTATTCATCTTTACCGTGGTATATCTCATGGGTATGATCGGTGGAAAGGTGGGATAAGACGATGGGAGCACATGTACATGATGAACCGCGTAAGCCCAAGGTAAAGCACGATGGTGCGAAAAAGCATGTCATTGCGTTTATTGCATCTCTCGTCTTGACCGCACTGGCATTTGCCGCTGTAGCTTTTGAAGCGATTCCGGTCGGATTTACGGTTCCGTTTATCGTCGGTCTCGCATTTGTCCAGGCGCTGTTCCAGTTGTTCTTCTGGATGCACATGGACCAAAAGGGACACGAGTTTGCACGAATTTCGATTTTCGCCGGATTGACCTTTATCCTGATCGCGATTATCGTGTTCGTATTCTGGGTTTGGTGGTAAAAAGAGAAGAGGCAGACGAAATTTCGTCTGCTTCTTTTTTTGGTGCGCCCAGCATGGGCGATAGCTATAGGGTGAAAGTCCCGAACGGGGGTTGGCTGTACCAACCGTTAGCTCAAGGCAAGGGTGTCGACCGCGAGGTCGAATCTGAAGGAAGCCGGCGGCAAAATCCCGACCTGAGGTACACGAACCCAATTTGAGGCTGTTGTATCCGGGCGAGTCTGCCAAACAAGACAAAGCCCCATACAGCCAAGGGATACAGTAGTAAACTTGGGCAGGTACATGGGATGAAAGTTATCGTTCTTACCTGGGGAGGTCTGCATGAAACGCCTTCAACTGTTGGTAACCGTCTCCGTAAGGAGACGCTGAACATGCAGAAGTCAGCAGAGGCCATAGTACCCGAGTAGAGGACGCTTGAATGGGGAAGGGCCGAACATCAAGTCAGCATGCGATCCATGTCTTTTGATACGGTACGTCGAAGCAGAATTCTGTCAAGGAACTACTTTTGAAGAGCAGGGGTGAAGCCCCGAGGGTACAAAAGAGGGCTGAGTATCGTACAGCAAGCACGGAGTCCGCATGTGCGAAGGAAGGAACATCATTATGGATTTGCTGGAAAAAGTCTTATCACGGGAAAACTTACGGATGGCACTCCAACGAGTGGAGGAAAACAAAGGTGTCGGTGGAGTCGATGGTGTTTCAACCGAACAACTACGCGATTATCTACGTGAACACTGGCAAGCCATCCGCGAGAAGATGGAAAGGGGAACCTATAGACCTTCACCTGTTCGCAGAGTCGAAATCCCGAAACCTGACGGTGGTGTAAGGTTATTAGGCATTCCCACCGTGGTAGACCGCTTTATTCAGCAGGCCATCCTCCAAGTGTTAACGCCGATCTTCGACCCCACCTTCTCGGAATCTAGCTATGGGTTCCGTCCAAAACGTAGCGCTCACATGGCAGTAAGGAAAGCGCAAGCGTATATCTCCGAAGGATATCGTTTCGTGGTGGACATCGATCTAGAGAAATTCTTTGATCGCGTAAATCATGATATTCTAATGAGCCGTGTGGCTCGAAAAGTTCAGGACAAGAGAATTTTAAGACTGATTCGTTCCTACTTGAATGCGGGGATCATGATAAATGGCGTCTGTACAACATCAAGTGAAGGAACACCGCAAGGTGGGCCGTTAAGCCCACTTTTGGCAAATATCCTACTTGATGATTTGGACAAGGAACTCGAAAAGAGAGGCCACCGTTTCTGCCGCTACGCAGACGATTGTAATATCTACGTGAAAACAAAACGGGCAGGGGAACGAGTAAAGCGGTTTAACCCCTTAAAATTTGAGTCTTTCTCCCTTATTCTCGCATTTTCATATGCTTCTTCCCTCCTTCAACCACCTAGGAGTCTAGGAAGGAAAACGCCTAGCGTCAAGGAGATCACTTGACCCCAGACGTTTTCCTTCCTGCTTGTCAGCTAGGTTGAAGTAGGGATCATTCTGCAATCCTTTGCCATACTACACTTTCACAACAAATGGTGTAATGAGTTGCAAGGCAAAGGCTTTACCAAATTCTACAGGTGATAAATCGTACAAGCTTCCATGAATCCGTCGCTGATTATAAAAGAGCAGATAGTTTGTCACGATTTCATAGGCTTCTTGATAGCTCTGAAATTCATTCCGCTGCAAACATTCTTTCTCCAAAACACTGTGAAATGACTCAATGTGAGCGTTTTTATTGGGTGTCTTTGGAGGAATTCGCTCATGCACCGTTTGGAAATGCTGACAGGCTTCTTCAAAGGCATGGCTAATAAACTGTGGACCGTTATCCGTACGGATAACAGGGCGATCATCACAATTGAATTGCTGCCGTTTCCACAAAGCACGTTGGAGAATCTGAGCAGCATGTTTTCCTTCGCAGGTCAGTCCGAAATGGTAGTCCACGATCGCTCGATCATAGACATCAATGAGACTCATCAGGAAAAAGAAACGCTGTTCTCCTACGATAAATCCGTATTTTACGTCTATCTCCCACAATTGATTCGGAGCGGTAATCTCTCGGTTGTTTGCCAACTTTCGAGGATGTTTCCTTTTCTTTTGTCGTTGTGGTTGCAGGAGTTCTTCTTCTTTCAGCAAGCGGTAAACCTTTTTCTTGTTGATGACCAGTTGGTGGTCTCGCCGTAGGCAGACGGTAAGCTTTCGATATCCATAAGCAGATTCTTCATCGGCAATCAACTCGGATAGCCATTCTTTGATTTGTTCGTCACTGACAGGTTGTCCGTCTTTTGACAACGAATAACCGGGTATAGGTCTTCCTCCGTGATAAACGCGAGGTTTTTGGGAGGCTTTGTTTTTTCGGTAATAGTAGGTTGCTTCCAGGATGCCGACAATACGTAGCACTAGTTTGGCTGTGTACCCCAGCTGTATCCACTTGTCGGCTATTTCCATTTTGTCCGATAAGCTGGGTTCACCTTTTTTACAAGATCACGAAGGATCGCGATTTCCAAGTCCTTTTCTCCCAGTAATTTCTTCAGTTTATCATTCTCCGTTTCCAGTTCCCGAAACTCTCCTGGACTTGGTGTATAGCTTGTTACAGCTTTAGCTTCGGAAGACGTATTCTGCCAATCTGCGTGTTTGGAGTCACGTATCCATCGATACAGCATTTTAGGGTCTATCCCATGCCGTCTGGCTACTTGGCTAGCGTTTCCTACTTCGTGGGCTTCCTGGATCAATTGTTGTTTGAACTCGATTGAATAGCGTCTCCGTTGCATAAAAATATCCCCCTGTTCTTCTGATATCAGCTTAACAAGATAAGGGGGTATGACTCAAATCCAATTTTGGGGCTTAAAAGAAGAAGAGTATTCAAAACCACTTGGAGAAGGTACTAAGGCTAAAAGTAAATGAGGAGAAAAGCGCGATAGACCGACCATGGAAACGAAAATTCTTGGGCTTTAGTTTTACCTTTGCAAAACAGACAAGGATTCGCATCCACCCCAAATCCCTCCTCAAGCTAAAAGAGAAAATCCGCACGATCACGAATCCGGTGTGGAGCATCTCGATGGAGAAGCGGATTGAAAGAATAAATCAGTACCTCATGGGCTGGATTGGATATTTCGCCCTTGCAGACGCGAAGGGCATTCTAAAATCCATTGAGGAATGGACAAGGCGCAGGCTCCGTCTTTGTTTGTGGATGCAGTGGAAACGCGTGAGAACCAGATATCGAGAACTTCGTTCTCTTGGCATATCTCACGTAAAAGCCATTGAAATTGCAAATACCCGCAAGGGTGCATGGCGTACCACAAAGTCTCCGCATATACACAAAGCCCTCGGCATTGCCTACTGGCAACAACAAGGGCTGAAAAGCTTAGTGCAACGATATTCTCAAATTCGTCAAGCTTGGTGAACCGCCGTATACCGAACGGTACGTACGGTGGTGTGAGAGGACGGGGGTTAGTCGCCCCCTCCTACTCGATATTCTGTGGAGAAAAAGAGTCTTCTTGAAAACGGCTCTGTTATACTCCGTCAATAGCTTGTTCATGTCAAAAGGTGACATGAATTTTTTTTGTATCATGAACAAATTTCCCTACTTTAAAATTTTTTATGAGAGGGGGCAGCTCCCTTTTTCGTCTATAGTAGTGTACAACCAAAAAGGTACGGCTGCGCAGCAACCTTTTTGCGAGGAGGTAAAAACATGCAGGACGATCGGGAGATCATTGCGGAGGTACTTCAAGGAAACAAAGAAGCTTATGCTCTGATCGTCAACAGGTATAAGGGAAAAGTCGCTTCGATTCTGCGAAAAGCGATGGGGCATTCCCATGAAGTCGAGGACATCGTGCAGGAAGTGTTTATCAAGGCGTACTACAGTCTGCCCGACTATCGACCGGGACACTCCTTTTCGGCCTGGCTCTATCGAATCGCCATGAACCGGGGCATTGACGAATTGCGAAAGCGAAAACGAATGCCTGGTGTAGCCGAGGTGAGCAGTGAACTGAAGGACGAATCTCCGATCCCGGAGGAAGTTTTTTTGGAAAAAGAGCAACGGGTCGCTTTGCGGCAGCAAATCATGGCGCTGAATAAAGACTACGGGACGCTGCTGGATATGCACTATCTCCAATTTTTGAGCTACAGGGAGATCAGCAGCAGATTGTCGCTGTCTGTCGATACGGTGAGGATGCGCCTTTCCCACGCGAGAAGAAAGCTTCGAGACCGCCTGAGCAAAAGCGAAAAATAAGGAGGGAATCCACTTGAAATGCCTGACGCAAGAACTCATGGTCGACTACATGGAAGACAAACTATCTCCGGAACACAGAAGAAAGCTGGAGCAGCATTTCGATCATTGCAAGCACTGCCAACGACAGTTGGAGCAATGGGTCGACGAGCTGGAGGAAGCGGGCAAGGCCCTCGTGGAAGAACCCCTTTCCGAGGATTTGGACCGCAGGATCATCAGCGCCCTTCCCGCGCATCCAGTGAAAATGCTGCACCGGGCTGCCGATACGAGGCAGTTGCCTATTTGGAAAAAGAGGAGTCTGGATATTATGAAAAAGACAACGATAGCCGCAGCGACATTGGCAGTAGTCATTTCCGGCGGCATGATGTATTCACCGACGTTTTCTACTTATGTGAACGGCGTATTTGCCAGCAGTCCGACGAACAAAGCGGAGCCTGTGGGCGTTGCGGGCAACGGCCTGCTTACCAGGCTGGGTGACGATGGCATTGAGGAAGCCGCCAAGAAAGGATTTCTCCAAACACCGAATGCAAGTGTTGCCGACCAAGGGTTTACCCTGACAGTCCATGAGGTAGTAGCAGATCCCTTTCGCATATGCATTCTGACTTCCATTAAGGATAAAAGCAATAAAAAGGAATCGCACTGGGATGCTTATCAGGAAGGACAAATCACGATCAAGGATAAACAAGGGAATGTTTTGCATTCTTCGACAGAAAAAGGAGCTTTGAAATGGGGGCTTACGGGAAAAGGCACGGGTAAAGGCGTGAACGAAGATGGCCCTTACATGGAGCTGGTACACGATCTCAGCAGCCTGAACGGCGGCAAAGGGCTTCCGGATGAGCTGATTGTAGCATTCGACATCAAAAAAATCGGCGAGACAAACGGAAACTGGCAGCTGGAGGTTCCGGTGGACCTCAAAAAAGCGAAAGCGGCGACCAAAACGTATGCTGTAAACAAGAGCTATACCACTCCGCAAGGGTTGAAGCTGGACGTCAAGCAGATTACGTTTGCGCCAACCGGTGTCGAGCTGGTCGTTGACCGGAACACAAAAGAGATGGAATACAGCTTTGAGCTTGTGGATGAACACGGTTCTGTTCTGGGAGCTTGGGCCCCTGGCTTTATTTACGGAAAAAACGGGGAAAGGAAAAATCTGATGAGCGATCCGAGACGGAGCAAGTGGCGTCCTTCTGAGGAAATCGGGGAAAGCGTAAGGGATTTCCACTACTTCCAACCGATCGACGAAACGAAGAACATGATTCTCAGGCTTGGCCCTGTCTATAAACAGGAGCCGGCAGCGTTCCAGGCAAAGCTCGACCTTGCGAAGCTTGAGAAAGCCCCGGTTACGGTAGAGGAACAAGGCAATCGCTACACATTTCAGCATGAAAAGAACCAAGCCGACGAACCTGATCATTACATCGTCAGAGTCGAGGCTACGATTGGGAACGGAACGGCACCGATGAACCCCTTGTCCACATTCGGAGTCATTACGGATGAAAGCGGCAAGAAATACGATAGCGCATTCCTCAACGATGAAAGAAAGTATGAAAACGGACAGCTTCATATTAACGGTGGACTTCTCCTAAAGGGCGTCAAAAAACTGCCGAAGGAACTGATCATCTCCTACGACAAAAAGTATACGGAGCATCACGATGCAAAATGGGAGGTCCCGATCCAGACCGGAAAATAAGAGATGCGGCCAGGCATAGTCACGACAGGCACGGGCAAATGTTTGACAGAAAGCGATGAGTCAGCCAAAATTTGATTGCAGATCCCCTTTATGCAGACAGGAAATTGCATCTTCCTTCCTGTTGGCATGGAGGGGATTTTTCCATATTCGTTTGTCAACATATTGTTCATTTTTAGGAGAGGAAGTCGGGCTGAATTAACGGTATAATGAAGATTGTATAGAGGGCACCCTTTCTAATATGAAAGGAGGATTGAAAAATCCGATGCATGATCATCACCAACATGGAACGCCCGTTGATGGCGGGATTGGTTCGTTTTCTGATATGTGGAGCCCGACTGTCATTTTGATTACCATTTTGCTGACGATCCTTTACTTTGCACTAACAGGGCCGCTGCGTCACCGTTTTGCGGATTCAAAACCGGCAACGGCAAAACAGAAGGTGCTGTTTGTTTTGGCCATGCTGTTTTTTTATGCGGGTGCAGGCAGTCCGATCAACTACGTGGGACACCATTACCTGTTCAGCATGCACATGCTTCAAATGTCCCTCCTGTTCTTTGTATTGCCTCCGCTTTTGATGGTAGGAATTCCGGGATGGCTGTGGACGGCGATTTTCAGCAACAAGAGAATGTACGCCTTGCTGCGAATCTTCACAAAACCGATCGTGGCGGCTGTCGTTTTCAACGCTTTGCTGTCTTTCTACCACGTTCCGTTCATTCTTGATACCGCTTCTCTGAATCACGATGCGATGAATGCTTTCCACGCTTTCCTGTTCTGTACGGCTTTCTGTATGTGGTGGCCGATCGTAAATCCGCTGCCAGGCCAACCGGAGCAGCTCGCGGGCCTGAAAAAAATGGCGTATTTGTTTGCCAACGGGATTTTGATCACACCGGCATGTGCGTTGATTATCTTTGCCGGAGAGCCGATTTATCAGCATTACATGAATGCGCCACAGTTGTTCGAAGGGTATACCGCCTTTGTTGACCAACGGACCGGAGGCATCATCATGAAGCTGGTTCAGGAAATGGTCTACGGCTCTGTTTTGGCCTACATTTTTTATAAATGGCGCAAGGACGAAAAGCAGGACGACTTGCCGATGGATCAGCAGCCTGCAGCCCAAAATATCGGTGTGCTGAAGCCTGCGACCGATCAGCGCAGAGCATAAGGTATTAATAGAAAGAGAAAGTTGCGATACGAGGTGTAGATATGCACATTTTACTGCCTACGATAAGTACGTCCTTCATTGCCATTAGCGGGATTCTCGTAGCTTTTGGCTGGTATTTCATTCGCAGCCGCCAGACAGAAAAACACATCAAGACGATGAAGTGGGCGGCCATCTGTGCGACGATCTTCTTTATTACGTATGTATCCCGTACCGCTCTGCTGGGGAATACTTTGTTCGGCGGTCCGGACAACATTCGTATTTTCTATCAGATTTTCCTCATCTTCCATATCATCCTGGCAACGATAGGGGGAGTGATGGGACTGGTCACGCTTTATTACGGATTTAAAAGAAAGTACGACAAGCATAAGAAAATCGGTCCGTGGACGTCTGTCATCTGGTTTGCCTCTGCCATCACAGGCGTGACTGTTTACACTCTTCTCTACCTGATCTACCCAGGCGGCGAGACGACGGGAGTCCTGGATGTCATTTTCGGCTGGTAATCGAAGAGCTGATCATACAATGATTTTACGGTACGAAAAGTCTTGCAATGATTATGAGGGAATAGATTGCGTGATAAACTGCCACTTCCTTGTGAAGTGGTGGTCTGGCGTGTAAGGGATTTTTAGCAGACAGGAGGTACAAAACGTGGACCAGCAAGTGACGATGCAGGAGTCGATCGACACCGATCCTGCGGCGCAGTCCCAACCGGCAAGAAGGGCCACATTGCAAGATTATGTGCAGCTGACAAAGCCGGGCATTACGATGTCCAACCTGATGACCGCATTTGCGGGTCTGTGGCTGGCATCGTATGGATACCCGAACTGGGTTCTGGCTATTTGGACGATGATCGGAACCGCCCTGGTGATCATGTCTGGTGCAACACTGAACAACTATTACGACCGCGATCTGGATAAAAAAATGAAGCGCACCCAAGACCGGGCGATCGCTTCCGGCCGCATCTCCCCGCTGAAGGCATTGTTGATCGGAATTGGTTTGCTGCTTGTTGGACTTGTTGTTCTGGCCTATTTCGTCAATCCATTGGCAGCCGTATGGGGATTAATCGGCCATATCTTTTATGTGCTGATTTATACGCCGCTCAAGCGGGTAACCACGCTGAATACAGTTATCGGCGGCATTTCAGGCGCTGTTCCGCCAGTGATCGGCTGGGTAGCTGTCACCAACAATATGGACCCGGCTGCATGGCTTCTGTTTTTGATCTTGTTCTTGTGGCAGCCGCCGCATTTCCTCGCTTTGGCGATGCTCAAAACGGAGGAATATCGGGCAGGGGGCATTCCGATGCTGCCCGTCGTAAAGGGGTTTGCCGAGACGAAACGTCAGATGTTTATCTGGGGTGCCGTACTCATTCCCGCTTCGCTGCTGCTCTTTTTCTACAGCAGTGTCGGGTATCTGTATCTGGGTGTCATGGCTGTCATGGGCATCATTTATTTGGTGCTGTTGTTCAAGGGCTTCCAGCTTAAAGAGGAAGATGAACTGCCCTGGGCGAGAAAGCTGTTTGGCTATTCCATCCTGTACCTCACTGTTTTCTGCGCTGCAATTGTTGTGAGCACGATGCTGGACAACTTTTGACACGTAACGATCACAAAATGGAACGGAACATCCCTTGCACGGCAGGGGATGTTTTATTATCGTGATAGTGGGGATACGCAACATGAGCATTTTGTACGATAAAATATGGAGGTTGTTCAAAAAGCTGAAATACCCCTCTTTTTGAACAGTTCTCTCTCGAAGTCAGGTGTAACAATTATGGACAAATGGCTGAAATGGTTTGCCATTGCATCCACCATTATTACCTTCATGGTCATGATCGGTGGCTCACTGGTGACCAAGACTGATTCGGGTTTGGGCTGTGGCAATGACTGGCCACTCTGTAACGGAAGATGGGTACCCGAATACACGTTGGAATCAATGATCGAGTATATGCACCGCTTCGTCACCGGAATGACCGGTATCATCGTCGGGATTTTTTCCATCCTGGCATGGCGGAGATACCCGCGGAATCGGGAAGTTCGCGGACTTGTGATGTTCAGCATGTTTTTCTTGATCCTGGAGTCTTTCCTGGGAGCATCCGCGGTTATTTGGCCGCAGTCCTCTGCCGTAATGGCCTTGCACTTTGGGTTTTCACTTCTGGCCTTTAGCGGGGTTTTGCTGTTGAGCATCTTCGTTCTGCAGCGGAACAAGGTGGAAAAGCTGGTCCGGGGAACGGTTTCCAAGGGGTTTCGATGGGCCATATGGATTGTGACCATTTACGCATATGGTGTCGTTTATTTGGGCGCGTATGTGCGTCACACCGGCTCCAATCTGGGCTGCAGCGATTGGCCGCTTTGCCAGGGCAAGCTCATACCGGAGCTGTCGGGACAAACAGGGATTCATTTTATGCACCGTGTAGCCGCGATTGTGTTGGCGATTCTACTGGCCGCCGTGCTGGTTTATGTTTTGCGCCACTTCAAAGAGACGCGGCGTGACTTGTACGGTGCGGGCATCTTGTCATTTGTGCTCGTGGTCATTCAGGTGCTGAGCGGCGGCTGGGTTGTCTTGTCCCGCCTGACGCTGTACTCGACGATTTTTCACTCTGCCGTCATTACATGTCTCTTCGGAACGATGTGCTATATGTGCCTGCAATCGTTGAAGGCACCGGAGAAGGGGACAAAAAGACAGCAACAATAGCAAGCGCAAGCAAGCAGAAAGCCGCCTTTCCCGGGATCGCCGGAGAGGCGGCTTTTTTATGGAGCAGCAAAGATGCCGGGCTTTGAGCGGGCTGAAATCCGCTGGTCAGTTCTTTGCGGCAGCAGCAGATGTAAAGCGGCCGTTTTCAAACGGAAAGACGTGAACTTCTGTCTGCACAGAGGAAGAAGAAAGGGGCTTTCCGCTATCAGGGTCCAGCTCACGCATCGTTTTCCAGTAGTAAAGCAGAGGAACAGGGCCCGTCTGGACAATTTGATATTGGCCGATCGTCTGGAATGACTGGCCTCCGGGTACGGAGCCCGTTTCCAGCATTGTCCCTTCCCAAGCCTCCACAAACTTTCCGTTCTCGATATACCACAGATGGGCGTAGTAGACGCTTATGCCGGTGCCCCCGGATTTGTTAAGCGTTTCAAACAGCCGTTTTCCCCCTACCTTGCCTTCTTCACCTGAAGGGATGGTTGACCAATTGGGATTGTCAAAATGATTGTAGTCCCAACGCTCCAGGTCCAAATGCGGGACATTCCACGGCTGCTCGGTCAAGAGCGCATAGGTGCCGTTGGGGCGGCGGTCGAGTACATAGAAGTGGCCCAGCCGCACACTGTCATTTATTTTTGCCACAAGCTCCAGCTCCGGGTCGTCATCCAGTTGAATCCAGCGATAGCTGAAGTCTTCCAGTCGATCGTCCGCTATTTTCCTCTTCGCTTCGGCATTGATCCATGCCTGTACCTGCCGGATTTCATCCTTTGCAGAAGAGGCAGCCTTTACTGATGGAGTTTTAGGTGAAGCTTTGGCCGGAGCTTCGACAGGAGCTGCTTTGGCCGGAACTACCGCAGAAGCTGTATCAGCCAAAGCTGCTGTACCGGCTTGATTGTTGCCGGGCGGAGATGACGCAGCATCGGCAGAGACAGAAACCGAAAACGCCAGCAAGAGGGCAGGGACAGCGACGAACAGGTTGGCAGGTTTCACGCGTTTGGTTAACCCCTCTCATGTTTTCTACAGGTGAGGACGAGTTTGAGAGAGAAAAAGTTACATGGAAGTGGCGATTATTGTTAACTGTTCAATGGCTCGGCAAACACCGGGTTTTCTGTGATACAATGAACGCAAACACATGATCGGGAGAAGGTGCAAGCATGCGTATTTTACATACGGCGGATTGGCATTTCGGTCGTCAGCTGGAGGGGCGTGACAGACGGGGAGAACAATCTGATTTTGTGGACGAGCTCTGCCGGATTGCGGAGGAAAAAGACGTTCAGCTCGTGTTGATTGCCGGGGACGTCTATGACTCAGTCAACCCCCCTGCCTGGGCGGAGGAGCTGTTTTATACGGCGCTGGAGCGCTTGTCCGCTGGAGGGCGGCGGGCTGTCGTCGTCATTGCGGGTAACCACGATCAGCCGGAGCGGGTTCGGGCGGCGGCGCCGATTGCGTCGAAACAGGGCATCGTTCTGTTGGGACTGCCCAAAGAAACGCCGATCTTGTCGGGGAGCGACGCCCCCAGAGATAAGGTGCGGGTACTGGACGGAGGGCCGTCGTGGATGGAGCTGGCCGTTCCCGGCGTGGAACACCACGCGGTCATTCTGGCCCTGCCGTATCCATCGGAAGCCCGCCTCAAGGAGCTGTTAAGCGATACGTTTACCCAGGAGCAGATGCAGCTCGCATTTTCTGAGCGGATCAAGACGCTGCTTGACGAGCTGTCGGTACATTTCCGTGAGGATACGGTCAATCTGGTGACGAGCCACCTGTTTGTCATGGGCGGCAGGGAAAGCGATTCCGAGCGGCCTATTCAGATCGGCGGAGCCTTGACCGTCTCCCCGTCGGCTTTCCCGGAAAAAGCGGATTACGTGGCGCTCGGCCACCTGCACCGTCTGCAAAAGCTGGGAGAGAAGCCGCTCATTCGCTACAGCGGGTCGCCGCTCGGGTACTCCTTTTCGGAGGCAGGACAGAGCAAGGCTGTCGTGATCGTGGATGTCGTTCCCGGAGAGGAAGTGCAAGAGGAGATCGTCTACCTGACAAGCGGCAGGCCGCTGGCGCGCTGGAAGGCTACAGAAGGGATTGCGCAGGTGGAAAAATGGCTGGAGGAAGGCAGGGACGCCGGCGCATGGATCGACTTGGAGCTGCACGTATCGGACGTGATCGACCCGGCTGAATTTCAGCGGCTGCGCAAAATGAGCGATGATTTTCTCAAAGTACAGCGGGTTGTGGTGCGCGAGGAAACGGCGGACTCGGCGAGCGAGCAGCGAGCGGAGCTGAGCGAGCTGCTGCCTGACCAGCTGTTTCGCCGCTTCTATGAACGAAAGCGCGGGGCAGAGCCGGACGAGAAGCTGGTCGCCTTGTTTCAGCGTCTGCTGAACCAAATCGGTGAAGAGGAGGGAACGAGATGAAGCCGATACGACTGAAGCTTGCCGGCTTGCATAGCTATCGGGAGATGCAGGAGATCGATTTTGAAAAACTGTGCGAAGCCGGTCTCTTTGGAATCTTTGGCCCGACCGGGAGCGGGAAATCGACGATTTTGGACGCGATCACGCTCGCGCTTTACGGACAGGTCGTCAGGCTCGGCGGCGGCAGCCATCCCAAGGATGTGCTCAACCAGTTGGAGCAGCGGGTATTTGTCTCGTTCACCTTTGAGCTGGGATCGGGTGCTGAGCGGAAGCGGTATACGATCGAACGGGAATTTGGCCTGAATAAAAACGGAAACTGGAGACAGCCGGAGGTCCGCCTGATCCAGTGCGGAACAGACGAAGAGACGCCGGATGTCGTGCTGGAATCGAAGGCGACTATGGCAACGGCGGCTGTCGAGTCTTTGATTGGGCTTACGCTGCAGGATTTTACCCGGGCTGTCGTGCTGCCGCAGGGACAGTTTTCCCGCTTTTTGACGCTCAAGGGGAGCGACCGCAATGAGATGCTGCAGCGGATGTTTCATCTACATATCTACGGTGAAAAACTGAGTGAGCGCGTTCGGGCGGGACTGGAAGCGACTCGGGAGCGGCTTCATAAAATCGAGCTGGAGAAGGCGGCGCTCGGGGATGCTGGACCGGAGGCGCTGGAGCAAGCCCGGAAAACGTGGGAGGAAGCTGCTCGGCAGGAGCGCGTCTATGCAGAGCAGCGGGATGGCCTCGCGGGAATGATCAAGGAGATGGAGCAGGTATACGGGTGGCAGGAGGAGCTGGAGCGTGTCCGCGAGCGCCTCGCAGAGCAGTTGGCCCGGACGGAGGAAGCCGCTGAATGGGAGCGGCTCGCAAAGCGGCTGGAAGCAAGTGT
The DNA here is from genome assembly GCF_036700025.1 of Brevibacillus borstelensis. Classification (NCBI taxonomy): domain Bacteria; kingdom Bacillati; phylum Bacillota; class Bacilli; order Caryophanales; family Paenibacillaceae; genus Brevibacillus; species Brevibacillus borstelensis. Next base: position 1,212,777 of record NZ_CP144922.1, read on the forward strand.
CAGGCTATGGCCGCAGGTCCAGCAGTTTGAACGTCTGGACACTGAGTGGAAGGAGACGGCTGTTCAACTGGAGGACGCGCGCAAGAAGCAGGAAGTCGTCCAGCAAGCGCATCTGCAGGCGGAGGAGTCGTATGTGAAATGCGCTTCCGAGCTGCAGCGGGAGGAGCCGCTTATGATCGAGCGGAAAAGCAGGCTGATCCAGGCTGCGGAGTGGGAAGAAGAGATGTCCGCTCTGCGCGCGGAATGGACCGTGCTTGAACAGGAATGGCAAAAGGTGTCGCAGGAGCTGACTGTGCTAAAACAACAGCTGGCCCGTGACAAAGAGTCCTTGAACCGCCTGGAGAGCGAGCGGGCCGAACTGGAAAAATCGCTGGAAGCGGCCCAGGTAAAGCCGGAATGGCGCGATTTCATCGTCGCCCTGCGGGATGCCAAGCTGATCTGGGAACGGGAAGAACAGAAGCGCAAAGAGCTGGCTACCGAGCTGGAGGGTGTTGAATCGGAGCGGAGGTCTGCCGCCTCGGAGCTGGAGATGGCACAAAAGGAATGGGAGAAAAGCGCCTCGCAGTTGGCGGAAGCCAGGACGAAGCTTGCCCAGCTTGAGGCAACTCCGCCTTCGTCCGAAGCCGAGTGGACCGAGAAACTCGACGCCCTGTCCCAGATCAAGCAATGGGGCAGGCAATGGCGCGAGCAGGAGCAGGCACTCGCCAACTGGGAGGAGAAGCGGCAGACAGCCCAGCGCGAACAGGAACAGGCCGCAACCCGTCTGCACGCATGCGAAGCGAAAGTCAAAATGGAAGAGGAAGCCCAGGCGAGACGGCGGAGCGAACTCGAACGTCTCCGTGCTGAATGGGAGCAGTGGCGGGAAGCGAATATGGCCAGAATGCTGCGTGATCGTCTGAACCCCGGGGAAGCGTGCCCGGTATGCGGTTCGTCCCATCATCCTTGCCTGGAAGAGCCGGAGGAGAAAAAGCCTGAGTCGGACAATCAGCAGGCTGCAGGAGAAAGCATCCGTCAGCAGATGCGGGAGACGGAGGAAGCTGTTCGTCACGCGGAGCAGCAGATCCGGACAGCGTTCGAGGCCTTGCAGACGGCAAAGGGAGAGTGGAAGCTGTGGGAGCAGCGGATGATCTCCCTCGGCGAAGAGCGTGCAGTATTGATGGAAAGAATTGACGCGATCCGTCGCGAGTGCGCTGCCCTTGGAGAAAAATGGGCGGTGGGCGACATCACCAAACTGCTGCAGATGTACAAGCAGGAAGAGGCGGCTCTGAAGAGCGAAGCGGAAGCGCGAGAGGCGTACAGAGCGGAACGGGAACGCCTGCAAAAATGGGCGGATGGGCTGCGCGACCGGGAAGCGGAGAAAAAGCGCATGTATGAGCGAAGCGCCGTTCTCGGCGAACAGCTTTTGAAAAAAGAAGCAGCCGCAAAAGCCCGTCTGGAAGCCGCGGCCGTTCAAGCGGAGGAAGCCAAACGGCGCTTGGAGGACAGACTGGGCGACGTCAAGGTTGAGGAAATAGAAAAGCATTGGGAAGCGATCGGAAAGCGCGACCGGGAAACGTCGGTTCTGCAGCAAGCGAGGGCGGAAAAGGAGTCGCTGTACCAGTCGCTTTTGGCAGGCTATCAGGAAGCGGTCTCGCGCCATGCCGCCCTGCACTCGCAGCAGGCGCTGCTTGGTGAGCGGCTGGAGGAAAAAAAGCGGCTGTGGGAGCAAAAGCACGGGATGTGGCTGGAGCGGACGGGCGGACAGCCCGCGCGGAAGCTGCTGACAACCGTGGAGCAGACTCTGCAGCAGCTTCGCACCTCTTTGGACGAAGCGGAAAACAAGCGCAAAGAAACACGAGAGGCCCGGGAAGAGGTGCAAAATGCCGTAGTCAAGCTGTCAGAAGGCTATGCGGTACTGTCCCGGCAGCGAACGGAAGCGGCAGAACAAATGCACCGCTCGCTGGCGGAGAGCGGCCTCGGCACTCCGGAACGGGCAGGAGAGCTGTACCGTGAGCGGGATCGGCTTGTGTCTTTGCAGGAGCAGCTTTCCGCGTACCAGACGGAGCTAGCCCGTTTGCGGTACGATGAGGAGCGGCTGCTGAAGGCATTGGACGGAAGGCATGTCACCAAAGTGGAATGGGAAGCGGCCAAGCAGGCCTGGGACGAAGCGGAAGAGGGGCATCAGGCGGCCAAGGAGCAGGTGGCAGTCACCCGGCAAACGTTTGCCCAGGTAGAGCAGAACCATGAAAAATGGCTTTCAATCGAAAAACGGCTCGCAGAGGAGATGGACGAGCAAAGCCGTTTGGAGGAGCTGAAAAAGCTGCTGGAAGGAAAGGCGTTCGTGCAGTTCATCGCCGAGGAAAAGCTCGCCTCGATCGCCAGAGACGCTTCCTACCACCTGATGCGGATGACCAAAAACCGCTATGCGCTGGAAATCGGCGACGAAGGCGAATTTATCTTAAGAGACGAGGGCGCGGGAGGAATGCGCAGGCCGATCAGCACGCTGTCAGGGGGAGAGACCTTCCTGACGTCCCTGTCGCTGGCCTTGGCCTTGTCCATGGAGATTCAGATGCGGGGCGGCAGATTGGAGTTCTTTTTCCTCGATGAAGGCTTCGGTACGCTTGATCCGGAGCTTTTGGAGGTGGTCATGGACGCATTGGAGAGATTGCGCATGGACGACTTTACAATTGGCGTGATCAGCCATGTTCCGGAGATTCGTGTACGCATGCCGCGAAGACTGATCATCACGCCGGCGGAGCCTATGGGCGAAGGCAGCACGATCAGGATGGAGACAGAATAATCAACAACGACGAGGAGGAGTGCTCATGGCAGTACAATTTGTCCTGGGCCGTGCCGGAACAGGCAAGACGCAAACCATCCTGAACCAAATGGAAGCGCGGCTGAAGCAGTCCGCGCTCGGTTCGCCGATGATTTTGGTCGTTCCTGAGCAGGCCAGCTTTCAAGCGGAGTACGCACTCGCTTCCATCCCGGGACTGCACGGCGTGATCGGCACACAGGTCCTCAGCTTCGGGCGGCTGGCGCATCGGCTGCTGCAGGAGCTTGGCGATTTGACGCTCGTGCCTGTCGATGACCTGGGCAAGCAAATGGTCCTGCGCCTGCTGCTGGAGCGCTACAAGGAAGAGCTGCAGGTATTCAGGCGGGCAGCGCTGCAGCCCGGTTTTACGTCCCAGTTGGGCCGTCTGATCAGCGAGTGCAAGTCATACGGCGTCAGCTTTACCCATACGGAAAACGTCGATTGGGGAAGCGGGACGCTCAATCAAAAAATACATGATCTGAGACTGGTCATGAATGCGTACGAGGCTCATCTCGCCCAAGGGTACTGGGATGCGGACGATATTTTGAACCGCGTTGCTGTCATGATCAAAGATTCCGCTTACATCGCCCAGACCGAGATTTTTATCGACGGTTTCAGCGGATTTACGAACCAGGAGCTGCGGGTGATCGAGCAACTGATGGTCTGCGCCAAAAAGGTCACGATTGCGCTTTGCCTCGACCCGTCCGAACGGGATGCCTCCCCTGATGAGCTCGGATTGTTTCATCCGACTCTGCGCACCTATCAAACATTGGAGAAGATGGCCAAAGAAGCGGGCGTAGCGGTCGAAAGCCCGATTCTGTTGACCGGGCCGGGGAGATTTGCCGGCAGTCCGTGGCTTCGCCAGCTGGAGGATCGTTACTTTGCGTGGGGAGACCCGGGTACTCCTCCGCCTCCCGCAAGAGCGGATGAAGTAAGTCTGCTGTCGGCCGCCAATCGCCGGGCCGAGGTGGAAGCGGTCGCTCTGCAGATTCTCGAGCTTGCGCGCACGGAGGGGTATCGCTGGCGCGACATGGCGATACTGCTGCGCGAGATCGGCACCTATGCGGACGAGCTTGCGACCGTGTTTACCGATTACGGGATCCCGTTCTTCCTGGATCAGAAGCGCACGGTCATGCACCATCCGCTGATGGAATTGGTCCGTTCCGCTCTGGAGGTGGTCACGGCCAGATGGCGGTATGAAGCGGTATTCCGCTGCCTGAAGACAGATTTGGTCACACCGGAGGGACGCGTTTCCGACAGCGGGGAGCAGGTTCCACTGAACGTGATTCGGCGAGAAGTCGACTTGCTGGAAAACTATGTGCTGGCACATGGCGTATACGGCTCTTATTGGTCGGATGAGAAGCCGTGGCGGTTTGGCGGAGAGTCTGCGGAGGATCAGGCGGCAGATGAATTGCGAAGACAGTACGCAGCGCCCTTGCGCCGGTTTGAAGAAGAGCTGAAGCAGGCGGAAAAGAAAGATGTCCGCGCGATGGCGACAGCTCTCTACCGCTTTTTGGTCAGTCTCGACGTACCAGGCATACTGGAAAAGTGGCAAAGAACGGCAGAGCAGTCGGGAGAGCTGGACGATGCCCAGATGCACGGGCAGGTCTGGAACGGGCTGATGAGCCTCTTTGACCAGGTCGTCGAAGTGATGGGCGAGGAGCAGATGGACATCGACACGTTTGCCAGCGTCCTGGAGAGCGGACTGGAAAGCATTGAGCTTGGCCTGGTGCCGCCTGCGCTGGATCAGGTATTGGTCGGGTCGATGGAGCGTTCCCGCCAGCCGGATGTACGGGCTCTCTTTCTGCTTGGGGTCAACGAAGGAGTCATTCCCCTCAAGCCGAAGGAAGACGGCGTGCTGGACGAGGCGGAGCGGGAAAGGCTCGCGGAAATGGGAATGGAGCTCGCGCCGACAGCCAAGCAGCGGCTGATGGCCGAACCGTTTCTGCTCTATCAGGCGATGACCCGTCCGGCGGAGCGGCTGTATTTGAGCTGTGCGCTGGCAGATGAAGAGGGGAAAGCGCTTTTGCCTTCTTCGGTGTTTGCCCGCATCCGGGAAGTTATCCCGGATGTGCCTTACCGGTTTTTCCACAATGAGCCGAGTGGGAATGCCGAGGCGGACTCCTTTTTGCTGGGCTCGCCGCGACGCGTATTCAGCCATTTGCTTACGCTCGTGCGGGAAATGAAGGAGAGCGGCAGCCTGCCCGTTTTCTGGTGGGAGGTATACGACTGGTTTCTGCGGCACTCTCCCGACGCGAGCAGAGAGAAGTGGCTTCTGTCCGGCTTGCGCTACACAAACCGGCCGATGCCGCTGGACAGGAAGACGAGCCAAGCCCTTTACGGGGACCGTCTCAAGATGAGCGTCTCCCGGCTGGAACGCTTCCAGACCTGTCCATTTTCTCATTACTCCTCGCACGGCCTGCGCTTGCGAGAGCGGCAGCTATACAAGCTGGAGCGTTTTGACGTGGGCGAGCTATTCCACGCCTCGCTCAAGCGCGCAGTCGAAAAGATGAACGAGGAACATTTGGAATGGAGCCGTTTGACCGAAGCGAACAGCATGCAGTTGGCCGGTGAAGTAGTTGACGAGCTGGTGCCGTCGACCCGCAGCAGCATCCTCACCCGGACGGCCCGGTACCGATACCTGTCGGGCAAGCTGAAACGGGCGGTCGGAAGAGCCATCTACGTCCTGGGCGAGCATGCGAAGCGGAGCCGCTTTGCCCCTGTAGGTCTGGAGGTGGCGTTTGGCCCTGGCGGAGATCTGCCTGGACTCGAACTGCGGCTGGCCAACGGCTCCTCTGTCCAGTTGATCGGGCGAATCGACCGTGTCGACCAATCTCTCGACAGCGAGATCCCGTATTTGCGCGTGATTGACTACAAATCCAGTCCGAAGCAGCTCCTGCTGTCTGATGTGTTCAACGGTCTGAATCTGCAGCTTCTGGTCTACCTCGATGTGGTCGTGACGAATGCAGAGGAATGGCTCGGCCAAAAGGCAGAGATGGCTGGTGTCTTTTACTACCAGGTAGCGGACCCGTTTGTCACGGCAAAGCGGCTTTTGACCAGTGATGAAGCGGCCAAGGAGCGGGCAAAGCGATTGCGGATGAAAGGCTTGATGCTGGCCGACCCGGAATTGGCCCGCATGATGGACGCACAGGTGGAGCAGGGGGCTTCCGAACTGGTTCCGTTTGAATTGAAAAAGGACGGCACCTTGTCGGCTCGTTCCTCTGTGGCAACGGCGGAGCAGTTTCAAGCGCTCCAACAGTTCGTCCGCACCACGGTAAAAGAGCTGAGCGCGCGGATGACAGACGGCGACATTGAGATTTCCCCCTATGTGAGCGGAACGTTGACTGCTTGCGATCGATGCTCGTACAAGCCTGTCTGCCAATACGACCCGGATGGAGACGCAAATCAGCTGCGCCAGCTTCCCAAGTGGAACAACAAGGAAATATGGGATATGCTCCAGAGCGGGCAATTAACAGATGCGGAGGTGGATAGCGATGGAGCAGCAATCGAGTCAGCCGCAGGCAAAGCCTGAGCAGTGGACCGACGAGCAGTGGCAGGCGATAACGAGCCGTGGAAGCAATTTGCTGGTGGCGGCAGCAGCTGGCTCTGGGAAAACCTCAGTGCTCGTAGAGCGGATCATTCGCCGGATCATGGACGAAAGCGATCCCGTCGGGGTGGATGAATTACTGGTCGTTACCTTTACCAATGCGGCCGCCGCGGAGATGAGGCACCGGATCAGCGAAGCGTTGCGAAAGGCGCTCAAGGAAAAGCCGCAGTCCGCTCATTTGCGAAAACAATTGGCCCTGCTGCAGCGGGCCTCCATCACCACGATTCACTCCTTTTGTCTGGGGCTTTTGCGCCAGTATTACTACCTCGTGGAGCTTGATCCCGACTTCCGCATTGCCGACCAGATGGAAGGCGAGCTGCTCCGCCAGGACATTCTGGAGGAAATGCTGGAGGAGTGGTACGAGCGAGACCCGGATTTTCAACGTTTGGCCGATCTGATGCTGGACGGACAGGATGACCAGATCCTTGTCGGGCTGCTGTTGCGCCTGTACGAGTTTTCACGCAGCAATCCGGATCCGAAGGGATGGCTGGAGGAAGCTGCCGAGATGTTTGCGACAGCGTCCGCAAAGTCGATGGACGGCCTCAAGTGGACGAAAAGCATCCTGCAGTCGCTGAGATGGGAATTGCAAGGTCTGGAAGGAAAGCTGAGACGAGCCGTTCTCCTGGCTGCTTCACCGGAAGGGCCTGCTGCTTACGTTCCGCTGTTGGAAGCGGAGGCGGCTGGCCTGGAGCGGGCAGTAGCGGCGTGCCGTCAGGGATGGGCAGAGACGGAGCAGGCAGTCCGAGGCATTTCCTTTGCACGTTTGCCGTCTGTCAAGGATGTCGACCCGGATCTCAAGGAACAGGTGCAGGGGCTTCGCAATGAGGTGAAGAAAGCGCTTGGCGAGCTGGTCGAGCAAAACTTCTCCATGCCGGCGGAGCAGTACCTGGCGGACCTTGAAAGGCTGGCTCCGTCGATGCAGACGCTGGCCCGATTGGTCACGGAGTTTGACGCGGCTTTTGCGCAGGAAAAACGGGCGCGGGCGCTGGTTGACTTCGGTGATTTGGAGCATCTGGCTCTCCGGCTTTTGACGAGAGCCGATGCTGAGGCGGAGGAGTCAGACAGCAGCGGTGGTGGCGGGAAGCAGCCTTCAGCGCTTGCCCTCCAGTTGCGCGATCAGTATGCAGAGGTCCTCGTCGACGAGTATCAGGACATCAACCTTGTTCAGGAAACGATTTTGCGCATGGTATCGCGTGAACCGGATTCGCACGAAATAGCAAACCGCTTCATGGTAGGAGATGTCAAACAGAGCATTTACCGGTTCCGGCTGGCTGAGCCCAATTTGTTTTTGGAGAAATACTTGAGCTATGAGACCGGCTCTGAGAGCGACCGGCTGGAGCAGCACGAAGCGGGTGGAACAGACTTGCAGGATGCATCGGGAAACAGCCGGGGGACGGGACAGCGGATCGATCTGGCGGCCAACTTCCGCAGCCGCCGCGAAGTCGTGGACGCGGTCAACTTCCTGTTCAGGCAGATCATGTCGCCGGGCGTCGGGGAAATCGACTACGACCGTTCGGCTGAGCTGATCTGCCGCGCCTCCTATCCGGAGGTGGAGCCTGACCGTCTGCAAGTGGAGCTGCATCTGATTGACCGGACTTCACAGGAAGAGGCGGAGGATCAGGCGAATCCCCCCGCAGAGGGCGGAGAAGCTTCCGCAGACGGAGGAGCCGCTCCGGGACTGGGAGAAGCCTTGGAAGAAGCGAGCGCGGCCCAAATGGAGGCCCGACTGATCGCAGAGCGCATCCGCCGCTGGATGGAGCCGGGGAGTGGCGAGGCGCCGCTTCTCGTTTTCGATAAAAAGGCAGGAGGGCTGCGACCGCTCGCTTACCGCGACATTGTCATCCTGCTTCGGGCCACCTCGGCGTGGGGAGAGCCGATGATGGAGGAGCTGCGTGCAGCCGGAATCCCCGTCTATGCGGAGCAAAACCAGGGCTATTTCAGCACGACAGAAGTAGAGGTCATGCTCTCGCTTTTGCGGGTGATCGACAACCCGTTTCAGGACATCCCGCTTGCGTCTGTGCTGCGCTCACCGATTGTCGGCATTGCCGAGCCGCAACTGTCGCAGATTCGCATCAGCTATCCGTCGATCCCCTTTTATCAGGCTGTTCATCGGTATATCGAGGAGCAGCAGGGAGAGGCGGATTGGGAGAAGCGTTTGCGCCGCTTTTTCAGCAAGCTGGACAAATGGCGCACGCAGGCCAGAAGAGATTCTCTGGCCGAGCTGATCGCAACGATCTACCGCGAGACGGGCTATCTCGACTATGTGGCGGCGCTATCGGGCGGCCAGCAGCGTCAGGCCAATCTTCGCGTCCTGTACGACCGCGCCCGTCAGTACGAGGCAGGCTCGTATCGGGGATTGTTCCGCTTTCTCCGTTTCGTCGACCGGCTCCGGGAGGCGGGCAACGATATGGGGGAGGCACGCACGATCGGCGAAAACGAGGATGTCGTCCGCATCATGACCATTCACAAAAGCAAAGGGCTGGAGTTTCCGGTCGTCTTTGTCGCAGGAATGGGCAAGCAGTTCAACACGATGGATATGAAAAGCCACTTCTTGCTGCACAAGGACCTTGGCTTTGGTCCGATGGCGGTAGAGCCTGAGCTGCAGGTGCGATACCCGAGCCTGGCTGCACTGGGCATCCGCCAGCAGCTGCGCCGCGAGATGCTGGCGGAAGAAATGCGAGTAATGTACGTCGCTCTCACCCGGGCAAGGGAAAAGCTCGTCCTGCTCGGAACCGCCAAGGATTTGTGCAAGAGCATCGTCTCATGGGGACGCCAGGGGGACGGCGAGCGGCTGCATGACGAAGACCTTTTGCAAGCAAAAGGCTATCTGGATTGGGTCGGCAGAGCGCTTCTGCGCCATCCGCTCGCAAGTCCCCTCCGGTCTTATCCCCGCGAGTGCGGAGGCGGCGACGAAGTGATGGTGCGAACGGTTCCGGACGAGTCCATATGGTCGTTTTTCTTCCACCGCGCGGACGATCTGAGGGCTGAGGCAGACCGGAATTCCGGCCAGCACTCTGACTGGGAGCGAATCACCAGGCGCGAGACCGTACCGGATAGGCCTGTTGATCCTGAAAGCGCGCGGCTGATTGAGCGCAAATTGGGCTGGAGCTATCCACATCAGGCAGCTTCCCAGGTGATGACCAAATGGACCGTCAGCGAACTGAAGCGGCGGGAACAGGCTGTTTCCAGAGGCTATCCGCTTCGCGTCCCGACGATTGTGGAAAAGCCGCGGTTTTTGATGGAGGAGGGCGCTCACACGCTCACGGCAGCCGAGCGGGGAACGATCACCCATCTGATCCTGCAAAACATCGATCTCAAACGATCACTGGACGAGGACGATGTCCGCGACCAGATTGCCTCGCTGTTGTCCCGCCGCTTTTTGACGGAGGAGCAGGTTCAGGCTATCGACGTCATGCAGATCGTTCGTTTCTTCGCCTCGCCGCTGGGAGATCGGATGAAGCGGGCACGGGTGGTCCACCGTGAATTGCCGTTTACCCTGGCGAGGCCAGCTTCTCTCGTGGAGCCTGAAATGAGCGGTGCAAGCGAGGAGCAAATCATCGTGCAGGGCGTTATCGATTGTTTGCTGGAGGAAGATGACGGCGGGCTCGTATTGCTTGACTTCAAGACAGACAGAGTAGCGATGGAGAAGTCCGAAGCTGTGAAACAGAATATGATTGAGCGGTACGGCGAGCAAATACGCCTCTACCGGCAGGCAATCGAGCAGATTGTCGGCAGGAGCGTGAAGGAGAGCTATTTGTACCTTCTCGCTGGCGGCTACGCCCTCTCGTTTGATGACGAGGTCCGGTTCCTTTAAGGGAACCGGAACAGCCTGTAGACAAAGTTCCGTAAGGAACAGGGTCTGCAGGCTTTTTTGTTGAATATAGAACATGTTACGTTTTCAAAAGTTATTTTTTAGAGGTGGCATTATGCTTAATAAGCAAGAGGCCGAAGGGCGTTATCAGATATCTGCATTCTCGCTAGATGAGTTGGTGCCAGAAGATCATCTCGTAAGAAAAATTGAAAATGCAATCGACTTTTCGTTCATCTATGACTTGGTGGAAAGCCTCTACTGTCATGACAATGGCAGACCCAGTGTTGACCCTGTAGTCTTAGTTAAAATTGCTTTCATCCAATATATTTTTGGAATTCGTTCCATGCGACAAACGATTAAAGAGATCGAAACCAATGTTGCCTATCGGTGGTTTATTGGCTATGATTTCAGTCAGCCCATTCCCCATTTCACGACCCTAGGCAAGAACTATGTTCGCCGTTTTCGGGATACTCAACTCTTCGAGTCGATCTTCCTTCGAATATTGGAGGAGGCGGTTCATCATGGATTCGTGAAGCCTGATGTGCTTTTCATTGATGCTACGCATGTAAAAGCCAGTGCGAATAAGCATAAATACGTGAAAGAAATCGTTGAAGAACAAGCGAAGAAATATCAAGAGCTGCTGGACGAAGAAATCAATCAGGATCGTATTGCACATGGAAAGAAGCCCCTTGAAAAAAAGACAGAAACTTCGAAGAAGGAGGTGAAAGTCAGCACAACTGACCCGGATTGCGGATTGTTTGTAAAAGGGGAAAAGGAACGTGTATTTGCTTATAGTTTTCATACAGCATGTGATCGAAATGGATTTGTGCTTGGTGCCAAGGTAACGCCAGGCAATGTGCATGACAGTCAGGTTTTTGAGGATGTTTTGAATCAAGTGCGAAAGACGTTTGCACAGCCTCAAGCTGTGGCAGTGGACTCGGGATACAAGACGCCTTACATCAGTAAAACACTCCTTGATGACCAGATTCGCCCCGTTATGCCCTACACAAGACCACGCACCAAAGAAGGTTTTTTTAAAAAGCACGAATATGTGTATGATGAATATTTCGACTGCTACATCTGCCCGAACGAGCAAATCTTAACATATGAGACAACAAACAAGGATGGGTACCGTATCTATCGATCAAATTCTCAAGTTTGCCGAAGTTGTCCGTTCTTGAAACAATGCACGGAAAGTAAAGACTACACAAAGAGAGTGAGTCGCCACATCTGGGCTGATTACCTCGAAGAGGTAGACCACCTCCGGCATACCGAGGAAAACAAACAAATCTATAGCAAACGGAAAGAAACGATTGAACGTGTATTCGCTGATATGAAGGAAAAGCATGGCATGCGTTGGACGACCTTACGAGGACTGGAGAAGGTCACGATGCAGGCGATGCTTGTTTTCGCTGCCATGAACTTGAAAAAAATGGCGACCTGGCTATGGAAATCAGGTCGCCAAAAGGTGAACGATCAAAACACCTTCGGTATTTTCATCAAATTATTAAACAAACTCCCTCTGCTGTTCGTTCAGCGAGGGAGTTTGTCTGCAACCTGGTCCGGTTCCTTTAAGGGAACCGGAATTTTTTTTGAGCAAAATTGAAACAAATTCCAGATTCACCCGAATATTGGAGTGAAAGCAAGTATGATGGAGAATGGAAGAGGAGGAAATCATTGTGAAAACAAAAAGCTACGCGTTCGTTGCCCTGTTGGCCAGTCTTGCAGTTGCCGCCCCGCTGCAGGTATCGGCAAATCAGCCATTGCCTGCGGCTGGTAAAACCGTCCAGGTACAGGTAGTGCCGGCGCTCATGGAGCAGGCGGACAAAGCGCTGGAGCAAGCGAAAAAAATGCTCCCTTATCTTGATCAATACCCCTATAAAGTAGTCGAGCCGGGAGAGGGTGGCCAGGTGGTGGTCGTCTTGCAGCAATCCAAGGAAACGCCATTTCCCCGAATTTCCTTGTACGTGGACGGAAGTACGGGAGAGTGGAAGGGATTTCACCGGATGAACGGAGGGACGACTCCTCCTTCCACATATTCGCTGGACAAAGCCATTGAAAAGGCGACAGCTTTTATGAAGAAGTGGTACGGAGAAGGCATGGGCGACTATCAGTACAATCCGAGCTTGACTGCCTCTGCGGACTCGATCGTTTTTTCCCGGGGTGTGAATGGAATCCCCTTGCAAAATGACAGTGTCATGATCGATGTGGACAGCAGCGGTGAAATTGTCGGCAAGACCGTTATGGCTTCTCTGGCGCTTTCCCGGGACAAATATGTATTTCCGAAGCCCGAGGGAGTGATAACGAAGGACCAGGCCGAAAAGGAGCTGGCACAATACCTGCGTTTGCAGTACGAAACGAAGGAGGGCAGTGCAGCTCTCCGCTACACCTTCGCTTTCTCTGGTGAGCTGGATGCCAAGACAGGGAAGGACACAGGAGAGAACAGCTATCACAAGATCATTCAGGTCCAGCCCAAGGGCGAGGCTCCTGTCGCAAAAAATGCTGCAGAAGCCGCCGCTTTCCTGGCAAAGCGGGGCATTCAGACAGAGGGAGCCGTCGCAAGCGAGGACATAATGGAAAAATTCAATCGAAAGACCATCGAATGGACGAAAGACGAGGAACGGATCGCTACTGTCGTCATCGATACCAAGACCAACAGCCTTCTTTCCTACGAAAATACGGCACATGTCATTGCCGGAGGAAGCAAAGAGAAAAAGATCACAGCGGAGCAAGCCCTGCAAACGGCAATCAAGGAGATCGAAACGTATCTGCCCGCGAGCGAAAAGGAAGTCATGCTGCTGGAAAGCCCGCGCTACATGAAACACGGCAACACCTATCGCGCAGAATTTGCCCTGTTGCACGAGGGAATTCCGGTACGGGAATGGCGATACGAAGTGAACGTCGATGCGGAAACAGGAAAAGTCATCAAAACATCGCTCAGTGTCCGAAAGCAAGTGAATTTCCCGAAGGCTGATCAAGCGATTGATCCGGCGGAAGCGGCAGCTCATTACGTGAAGGAATTTCCGTTGACGCTTGTATATACGCTCGGAGAAACGGATCAGCAAGCAAGGCTTGTGTACAAGGCAGCAGACGTCGTCCGCGGGCAAAGAGTTGACGCGGTTACGGGCAAAGTGCTCTCCTGGAAAGAGTAATTTTGAGGAAGCGCAAGGCTTCTTTTAAATGGCTGGCAAATATACAACCTGGAATGGCTGGCAAACATCCGACCACGCAGAGGAGAAGGAGGGGAAGCGGTGACGGACGATCTCGAGCAGCGCATTCGAACGATCTACAAGACCTATTACGAGGATGTTTATACGTTCCTGTATTACTTTACCGGGCGCCGGGAGGATGCAGAGGATATGACCCAGGAGGTGTTTACGCGCCTCTTGAAAGCTCTGCCTCGCTATGACGGACGCGTCTCGATGAGAACCTGGCTGTTTTCCATCGCAAGGCATGCCGCCATAGACCAATACCGGAAGCAAAAGTGGCTCCGTCTGTTTTCCGCCACCCTGCTGGATGACATGAGGTCCCAGGACGGGCTTCCGGAAGAATCGCTTGCGGCAAAGGAAGAGATGCGGATGGTAAAAGAAGCGCTGCAAAAGCTGAAGCCGCACTACAGGGTAATCGTGATCGTCAGAGGCATCAAAGAGTATTCGATCAAAGAAACAGCCGAGCTTTTGCACATCTCGGAGGCAAAGGTCAGGGTCGACTATCACCGGGCGCTGAAAATGCTGCAAAAATATATGGGCGGAGAAGAAGGAGGGGTGATCAGTGAGTTTGCCAGATGAAGAACAGATCGAAAAATCTCTTCGCAGGTACCGGGCGACGGTGCCGGCTCCGCGGGAAGAGTGGGTCCGATATGGGGAGGAAATGCTGGCCCGGCAGGCGAGAAAGATGAAACGGACAGAGAGGATCACCAGAGTAATGACCTACTCGCTTGGCACTTCTGCCGCCATTTTGATCGGCGTGTGGATGCAGGGAGCAGTTACAGAAAAAGCGAATCTTCCCTCCACAGCAGATCACGGACAAAGGGAGGAAAGCGCCTACGCAGCTTCGGCACCCGTACAAGTCCCGGGCATTTTCCGCTCCCCGGTTGTCCCCCCGTATTCAACAAACGGAGAGCTTTCTTCTGATGGGGAGAAAAGCTTGGTTTTGCCGCAGACGGCAAATGGGCAGGGAACAGGACAGAAGCTCGGTATAGAGGAAGCAGGGGAAACAGAAGAAGCCGGAGAAGCCCGGGCGCAGCGCGAAAGAACCGTCCACAGCGAAGAACAGTCCGCAGAACGATCGGCAGCAGTTACGGGAGACGGTTTGTCGGCAGCGGACCAGAAGTCGGTCAGCACGAGCGGGCTTCAGAGGCAAGCGGAGAGATATTTGCAGGAAAAGCTGGGGCAAGAGAGCAGGCAATACCGTTTCAACCCTGCCCGCTCCCGGTTGGCAGAGGGGATCGTCGCTTTCAGTCGCGTCGTAGAGGGAATTCCCGCAGAGGAAAGCAGTTTGGTTGTGAAAATAGACAAAGGGTCGGAAGTAGTCGGGATGGAAATCTATCCAAGCGAGCAACATTCATTTTCTTCCGGCTCCGCTCAGAAGCCAATGATCGATCAGGCAGAGGCCGCACAAAAGCTGGCGACTACGCTGCGACTCGTCTATGCCAAAGGCGAAAAGCCTGTCTTGCGGTATCAGCCGCTGCAAATCAGCTATGTGGACGCCCTTAGCGGAAAAGTAGCGGCACATGGAAGCCAGGCAGCGGAAACCATCCGCGTACAGCCTGAAGCAAAACCGCTCCGGGCATTAGACGTCGATGCGGCTTCCGGGCTGCTGCGAGATGAGTTCGGAGTAAAGATAAAGAATGGAAGTAAGCCTGTCAGAATGATCAATGGTTCAACCTTCGAATACCTTTGGGAGTGGGACGGAGGAAAATCCGCGAGAATCCGCATGGACAAAAAGGGAAATGTTCTTTCGTTCACGACCAGAAACGCTGCTGCGAAGGCAGGGAATCAAGAAATCGGAGTGGAGGAAGCCCGGCGGATCGCGATAGAAAGGCTGGCCCGTTATCTGCCTGCCGGCGTGGAAGAGATAGAAATGATCAGTCAGGTGCAGGACGGACAACAAACGCTGTACCGGTTCTCCTGGGTGCATCAGGGGATTCCGGTGATCAATCACAGCTTTGACGTATATGTAGACAGAACCAGTGGAACAATCGCGGGCATGGCTGGTCCATTCGGAGAAGCACTCCCCCAGTTGCCAAACGCAAAGGATGTTATTTCGCTGGAGGAGGCCATGAAGGTGTTCGCGGAGAAGGTGAAGCCAGAGCTGGCTTATCGCACAAATGACCAGGGGAAAACAGACACAGGTATGCAACTGGTTTATCCATACCCCATGCGGAACGAGAAGCCGCTTGCCATTGATGCAAAAACAGGGACACTCATTCAACCATAAAAGAGAGAGCATTTGCAGCCGGTCAGGATATGGCCGGTTTTTTTTGTATGCCGGCTTGCTTTTTTACAGGAACAGGGAAAACATGTTACAGTGAACGTGGAAACTAGGGAAAAGGAGAATGCAGGATGAAACGAAAAAGAGCCGATCGGCCCAACTGGCGGCGGGTAAAAAAGCTGGGCTACCTGGAGAAACGGGTGGAATCTGCGGAGTTCACGGGCTATGCTGTCCGCTTGACACTGGATCAGGTGCATGAGCCGGCATTTATGACGGTGGGCGGAAAGCGTATGTGTGTAGGCGACAAGGGGTATTGCTACCTGCAGTATTTCCCGGACGGCTGCGGCTACGCTGTGACCAAAATGCTGGATGCCCAGGGAAGAACGATCCAATGGTATATCGATATTTGCAAGCGGCACGGAAAGGATGAGCAAGGATATTTGTATTACGACGACCTGTATCTCGATATCGTGGTGCTGCCGAACGGCGAAGTGTATTTGCTGGATGAGGACGAACTGGAGGATGCCTTGAAGAAAGGGGCCATCGATGAGGAGGAGCATCAGTTTGCCTGCAGGACTGCGGCTGCCCTGCTGGAAAAATACAGCGCCGGACAAAGAGAATGGTTTGACTATCCAAATCCTTGGAAATAGGTCTTTACAGAAGAGAGGAGATGCTCCTATAATGCGAGTATAAACAAGTGAGTAATCACTCGCTTTTGGTTTGCAAGGAATTTCATGCATCTTTTTCACCACAAACGGACGTACCGAGCAGGCAGCCATTGTCTTTGGTGGACAGGATGTTTTTTTATTCGCCTAAAAATGAGTGAGTACTCACTATTAAAAATGAGGTGATCCGATGTTTCGCACAATGCCGTTTTCTTTGCTCGCTGTATCGCTTCTCTTTTTATCCGGCTGCTCGCTGTTTCAACCGGATGAACGGCCGCTTTCCGGAACGATTGAAGCGGAGGAGGTGCCGATCGTAGCAGAAGCGGCCGGGCTTGTTCAAAGCGTCAAGGTCGGGGAAGGAGACGTTGTTCACAGTGGCTCGGTGCTGGCGGAGATTGACAAGCGAAATTATGAGGCGGCAGTAAACGAAGCCGAGGCGGCCAAAGCGCAGGCGCAGGCCAAATTGGATGAAGCCAAAGCGGGAAGCCGCAATCCGTCCATCCAAAAAGGAATTGCCCTCGTTCAGCAAGCGGATGCCACAATTGTTCTTCAGGAAGCGCGCGCCAAGCAGGCCCAGGCGGCTCTGGCCCAAAGCAAGGATCAGGTTGCCCAGGTCGAAATGCAGTGGGAAGGTGCCAAAAGAACGCTGGCCTTTCAGGAAAATCGCTTGAAGGAAGCAGTTGCCTTGTTTCAGCGGGGGGCGATTGCCAAAAAGGAGTATGAAGCCGCCCAGGAAGCGGTCAACCAGGCCCAGACCCAGGCAAATCAGCTGGCGGCACAGTTGGAGGCAGCGCGTTCCCGGTATGATTCCGTTCAGCAGGACATTGCGGCAGCCCTCGCGCAAAAAGGGACGGCAGAGGCACAGAGAAAGGGAGCTGTCGCTGATCTGGAGCTTTTAAAGGAGGGAAGCACGAGCCATTCAATCCGGGCATTGCTGGCCGCGGTACAGCAGGCGGACGCCCGTCTTGACCAGGCGAAATGGCAGATGGAAAAGACCGTAATCAAAGCGCCTGCTGACGGCATTCTGCTCAGATCCTCCGTAGTGGAAGGGGAGGTAGCCAAGCAAGGGGCGACGCTTTTTACCATGATGAAAACCGATCATCTGAAGCTGAAGGTATACATCCCGGAAGCGGAATTAGCCCGGGTGAAGATCGGGGAAAAGGTGGAAATACGAGTGGATGCGTACCCGGACGAAGTGTTTGCGGGCCAGATTCAGACTATCGCCGACAAAGCGGAATTCACGCCGAAAAACGTACAAACCCCGGATGAGCGGACCAAGCTGGTGTTTGCTGTCACGATTCGGATCACCGAGGGCCTGGATAAGCTGAGGCCCGGCATGCCTGCCGATGTCCGCTTTCTCGCAGAGGGGGAAGCGCGATGAAAAGGAGAGAGGCCGACAAGCAAATGCACGACAATCAGCCAAATGACGTCGCGATCAGCTGCGAGCGGCTGACCAAGCGATTCCAGGAGCGCATCGCGGTCAACAGCTTGACGCTTTCCGTGCCCAAAGGCTCCATTTACGGCTTTCTCGGCCCGAACGGCTCCGGGAAATCGACGACGATACGGATGCTCTGCGGACTTTTGACGCCGACCTCGGGGCGTGGCACTGTTCTCGGCTACGATGTGATGACGCAAAGCGAAGCGATCAAACAACGAATTGGCTACATGTCGCAAAAGTTTAGTCTGTATGAAGATTTGAGCGTAGATGAAAATCTTGACTTTTACGCCGGTGTGTACCAGCTCGGCAAAGCGGAACGCATCCAGCGGAAGAGGGAGCTGATTGAAATGGCCGGTCTGACCGGGCGGGAAAAACAGCTGGCCGGCTCTCTTTCCGGAGGGTGGAAACAACGGCTGGCGCTCTCCTGCGCCCTTTTGCACCGTCCTGAATTGTTGATCCTCGACGAACCGACCGCAGGGGTCGACCCTGTTTCCCGCCGCATTTTTTGGGAGGTCATTCACGACCTGGCGAGACAGGGAATGACCATCCTGGTGACGACCCACTATATGGATGAGGCGCAGACTTGCGACTGGATCGGATTCATTTTTTTCGGCAACTTGCTCGTTCAGGGATCGCCGTCCGAGCTCATTGAGCACCACGGGGCAGACAATCTGGAGGACGTGTTTATCAAGCTGGTAAAAGAGGAAGAAGCGCGGCAGGCGGCTGGGCAAAAGGGCGGCGGCGGGGGAACAGGAGACGTCCTCGTGCCGGTAAAGGGGGAGGGGAGATGAGCCGCTTTTCACCTGCACGCTACTGGTCCGTAGTGAAAAAGGAGATCATTCAAGTAAAGCGGGACCGCCCCAGTCTCGCCATTGCGCTGGCGATGCCGCTGATGATGCTGTTTTTGTTCGGGTATGCGGTCAACACGGACGTCAGTGACATCAAGACGGCAGTCTGGGATCAGAGCCCTTCCGCCTACAGCCGTGAGCTTGTCAGCCAGTTGGAAAACACCCGCGTCTTTCAGGTAGTGGCGCATGCGGGCAGCTACAGCGAGATCGAAGCCATGCTGGACGACGGGAGTGCCAGTGTAGCGCTCGTCATCCCGCCGGATTACGCCCGAAAGCGCGATCGGGGGGAAATGGCAGAGGTGCAAATGCTGATCGACGGCTCCGACCCGAACATCGCCCGGACGGCTTCTTCGAATGCCCAACTGATCGTCCAGAACAACGCGATCACGATACAGGAGGAGCGCATGCAAAAGCAGGGCCTCGGCCCGATGGAGCCAGCCGTTGAGCTGGACACCCGCGTCCTGTTCAATCCCAACATGGAGAGCATCGTCTTCAACATCCCCGGCCTGATCGGCCTTATCATGCAGAACGTAACGATGATCCTGACCGCGTTTTCCCTGGTGAGGGAAAAAGAGCGGGGAACGATGGAGCAATTGATCGTCACGCCGATCCGTCCGTTGGAGCTTTTGCTCGGCAAGATTACGCCTTACGTCTTCATCGGATTTTTCTCGTTTTGCCTGGTGCTGTTGCTCGGTACCGCCTGGTTTGGCGTCCCGGTAAAAGGCAGCGCTGCACTCCTGGTTTCTCTGTCAGTGCTGTTTCTCGTCACTACGCTGACGCTCGGCATCTTCATCTCCACCGTGGCCCGCACTCAGCTTCAGGCCATGCAGATCGCCTTTGCCTTCATTCTGCCCAGCGTCCTGCTGTCCGGCTTCATGTTTCCGCGCGAGACGATGCCAGTCGTGATACAATGGTTAGGCGGGATTGTCCCGCTGACGTATTTTCTGGAAATTCTGCGGGGGATCTTTCTCAAGGGCGTCGGTTTGGAAGCCCTGTGGAAGGATATGATCGGAATGGTTGTCTTTTTCCTGCTGATGATCAGTGTAGCCATTCTTCGTTTCCGCAAAAAAATAGAGTAGATGCACGAGTGCAATGATAGAGAAGGATGGAGGAGCGAGGCCGTGGATTCTGGTAAATCGTTTGAAGAGAGTCTGTTGCAGTTCGTCGAGGAGCTGAAGGACGAGAGCGAAATGACGGAAAAGCAGCGCAGCATCATGCAGGCGTCGATCAAGCTGTTTGCGACCAAAGGCTTTCATGCAAGCTCGACAGCGGAGATCGCCAAGGAGGCGGGCGTGGCGGAAGGGACCATTTTCCGCCACTACAAATCCAAGAAGGACATTTTGCTGGCTGTCGTGGCGCCTGTCCTCGTCAAAATTGCCACCCCGTTTATCCTCCGTGATGTGCGGGAGATTTTCAACAGACAAAAAGAGCTTTCGTTCGGCGAAATTCTTCAGGAGCTGTACCAAAACCGCTTGAGCCTGGTGGCGGCCAACGAGAAGCATGTCCGCATTTTGCTGCAGGAGGCGTTTTTCCACGACGAGATTCGCGAGACGCTTTTGTCTACGGTCTTTCAGGAAATCAAGCGGCTTGCCGCCCAGTTGATCAAGGATCGGACGGAGGCAGGCGAGCTGCGGCCGCTCCCGTCTGATGCCGTGTTCCGGGCGATCCTCTCCTCCCTGATTGGTTTGGTGCTGTTCAAGCATGTGACCGATCCGGACGAGTTTGCCAAGCGCACGGACGAGGAACAGGTCGCAGCCACGGTGGATATTCTGTTGTACGGTATCGCCAACCGTCCATGACAGTATGTTCCTTACTCTTTTTCATTGAGGATGTAGCGGAGCGTACGCTTGGAAATGCCCAGCTTTTCGCTGAGCAGCTGCCTGTTTCCGTCCGTCTCTTTAAGGCCTTTCAGGATGATGTGACGGCCGATCTCTGTCTCCAGCCTGCGAATTCGTTCCATTAGCTGCTCAAAATGAATCTCGTCTACCGACCCAATCCGGTCGACGACGCTCTCGACAAAGCGGATCGCTTCCTGCTCCACAAAACGGTGGACAGCAAGCGGTCCGTTTGTATTTGCGAGGGAACGAGGCGAGCTTTCGACGATATTTGCGGGCAGGTGTTCCGGCAGCAAAACCGAGCAATCGTGTATGGCAGCGGTTTGGTTCATTACGTTGAGCAGCTGCCGCACATTTCCCGGCCAGTGATAGGCTGTAAGCAGGGCCATCGCTTCCGCATCGACCCGGCGTGTGCCGCCAAATTTCTTTTCCAGATAGTCCTGGACGATGAACGGTATATCATCGGGCCGCTCCCGCAGCGGCGGGATGGACAGCTTTACCCCCTCCAGCCGGTACAGCAAATCGGCGCGATACCCGTTCTTTTCCACTTCCTGCTCCAGACTTCGGTTCGTCGCCGAGATGAACCGGATGTTGCTCTTCAACGTCTGCTCCCCGCCGATGCGCATGAACTCGCCCGTCTCGATGACGCGCAGCAGCTTGACCTGAATGGACAGGGGAGCCTCTCCGATCTCATCGAGGAACAGGGTGCCATTATGGGCCAGCTCAAAAAAGCCTTTCCGCGCCTTTACGGCTCCTGTAAAGGCCCCTTTTTCATGGCCGAACAATTCGCTCTCCAGCAGCGTTTCCGGGATCGCGCCGCAGTTTATGCCGACGAAGGGGAAGGATGACCGCGTGCTTGTACCGTGGAGAAAGCGGGCCATCAGCTCCTTGCCGGTGCCGGTCTCGCCCTCGATCAGGATATTGATTGCCTTTTTGGCCAGCTTCTCGGCGAGGGACAATACTTTCACCATGGGGCTTGCCGGTGCGTAAACCATGCCGTAGTGGCGGGCTGTCTGGGCCAGCCGATCATAGCGCTCGGTGCTTTTCTCCAGGACGGAAAAGATGGCCGTCTCCAGGCTGTCCAGGTCGTCAAAAGGCTTTTCCAGGTAGTCTCTGGCACCGAGCTGCATGGCGGTGACAGCGGATTTGATCGTGCTGTAGCCGGTCATGACCATGGCTTCGCACGCGGGAAACCGGTTCTTGATGGCCGTCAGCAGCTCCAGTCCATTGGCATCGGGCAGCTTCAAATCAATCAGCGCCAACTGATACCCGGCGGAAGCGTTGTCTGCGAGCAAAAGCTCCACTTCTTTTCCAGAATGGGCGACGGTCACATGGCAGTTTTTCGCCTTGAGAAAATACGTAAAGAAGGAAGTCACTTCCACTTCGTCATCGATGATGAGTACGTTTTTCCTATTCACCGTCATTCTCCTCATGAGCTGTAGTTGGCAGCAGCAAGGTGAAGCAGCTGAACTTGCCCGCCTCGCTTTGGGCCATCAGCTTGCCGTCGTGGGACTCGGCAATGCCCAGACTGACCGACAGGCCGAGTCCCGTTCCCTTGGCTTGCTCCTTGGTCGTAAAAAAGGGATGAAAGATTTGCGGAAGATGCTCTTTTTCAATGCCGACGCCGTTGTCGTGAACGGATAAGCCGACAAATGGGCCTTCTGGCAAAAAGGTTTGGAAGGTTTCGATGGTGATCGTCGGTGACGGCACACCTTGAAGGGCGTCGCGGGCATTGAGCAAGAGATTGATGATGATCTGTTCGATCTGGTGCCGGCTGCCCCGGAAAAGCAGCGGCTTGTCCGACCGTTTTTTGGCGATGGTCACCCCGGAGACGGTAAGCTGGTAGCCGATCAAGCCGAGAACATCCTCGACCAGATCGTTCATGTTCAGCCGCTCGAAGGGATATTCCTCCTGCCTGGAGAAGGTCAGCAGATTTTGGATGATCTTCTTGGAACGGACACCGCATTGATATATATCGTTCATCATTTGCGAATACGGCTCTGTCTTGATTTCCCTCATCAGGAGCTGAATGTTGCCGAGAATCGCCGTCAACGGGCTGTTCAACTCGTGAGCCACGCCCGCTGCCATCTCGCCGATTGCTGCCATTTTCGCCGATTGAACAAGCTGTGCTTCGATTTTCACTTTCTCGCTCACATCTTTGAACAAAATCATGTTTTCCACGGAAACGCCGACGTGCTCGGCGATTTGCTGGAACAGGACAAGGTGCTCGGAATCATTTTCGACAGGTGTATCGTGCAGCAGCGTGAGAAAGCCGAATACGCGCTGCAGCCTGCTTTGCAGCGCAACCGATGTCACATGGCAGTCCGGATGCTCCGTTTGAAGCAGGGCGTTCAACTGTTCGGTGCTGACAGGTGTTTTTTGCTGAAGCGGACGCGTAACTGTACGGCAGTGCCAGTCATCCTGCTCGCGCTGTGCGATGTGGGAAAACATCATCGCTCGCTCGACCAGGGTAAGGATGAACTGATCGAACGGGATCAGCCGGGAAAGCTGCTCGGCCAAATAGAGACTGACTTCCGTCCAGTCGGCGTCTACCTGGATTTTGGTCAGGCGATTCATAACCTCCAGCTGTCGGTTTTTCTTTTTCATCTCATCGACGACGAGGTTGAGCTCCTTATAGTACGTTTTGCGCGACGATTCCACGCCGGTCAGCTTTTCGAGGATTTCCCTTTTGTGATGCATACGTCCTCCTACATGGCTTTTTGGAACAGGGCCTTGACGTCTTCTGCGCTCATGTCGCGGGGATTGGTGGCCATGCATACGTCCTGAACGGCGTTGCGGCTCAATAGCTCGATATGCTCGGGCTGCAGGCCCAATTCGGACAAAGTGACAGGGATCTGCAGGTCGCCGGTGAGATTGGTAACGGCTTTCATCATCAGCCGCGAAGCATCGTGGAGGCTGAGTCCGGCGACGTTTTCACCCATCGCTTCCGCCATCTTGCGGTATTTTTCCGGAGCGGCAATGTAATTGTATTCCAGCACGTAGGGAAGCAGAATCGCGTTCACCTCGCCGTGTGGAGTATCCAGCAGGCCTCCGAGCTGATGCGACATGGCGTGAACGGCCCCTAAAATGGCGTTGGAAAAGGCGATGCCGGCTTGCAGACTGGCCATCGCCATCGCTTGCTTGGCTTCGAGATTGTATTGGCTGGCAACAGAAGGCCGCAGGTTTTGGGAGATGATCCGCATCGCGGAAAGAGAGAGCACTTCGGTTAGCGGCGTGGCGGCCAGCGAAATGTAAGATTCGATAGCATGGGTCAGGGCATCGATGCCGGTGTTGGCAGTCAGCCGGCCGTCCTTTGTCATCAGCGTCTGTGGATCGATGATCGCGATGTCGGGAATCAGCGACTTGGAGATGATCGCCATTTTCACCTTGCGGGCAGAGTCGACGATGATTGAAAATTGCGAAACCTCAGAGCCGGAACCGGCTGTGGTCGGAAGCATCACCATGGGCGGCAGAGGCCGTTCGATTTTGTCCACGCCTTCGTATTGAAGAATGCTTCCGTCGTTGGTGCCGAGCAGGGCGATTGCTTTGGCTGCATCCATCGCGCTGCCTCCGCCGACGCCGACGATGGCGTTGCATTCGTGGGCACGGTATTCCGCGGCACCGGCGTGAACCTCGTAGTCTTTCGGATTGGGGGTCACATGGGTCCAGAGGTGGTAATCCAGGTTGCTCTCTTTTATATGCTTGATGGCCTGCTCTGCCCATCCGGCATCAAGGACTCCCGGGTCGCTGACGAGAAAGACCTTTCTGGCGCCCAAGCGGCTCAAGCTTTCCCCGATCTGGCTGATCGACTGGTTGCCAAAAATGATTTCCGGAGTGGCGAACTTGGATATTTGCATCTGAACACCCCTTTATTTCCAAATTAGCTGTTCTCGTTTTCATTGTAATATATGCCTGAAATCGTTTCCAAGGACAAATCGTCGGCTGATGGGCCGTTATTTTGTCCCGGGTGCCAAAATTTTGGCCGAACCTGCATATTTTTCCTGAAAATTGGTATTATTTAGAACTGGCATGTTGGTTGCATGAAGAAAACTCCAGAGTGACCCACTCAATTTTCAAGGAGGGATTCTTCATGAAAGCAGCAGTCGTCAATCAGTTTCACGAGAAATTGGAAGTGAAGGAAGTGCCTGTTCCAGAAATTGGTCCAGGGGAGGTGCTGGTAAGGATCAAAGCATGCGGCGTCTGCCATACGGATCTGCACGCAGCTCACGGGGACTGGCCCGTCAAGCCGAAGCTTCCGGTCATTCCCGGTCACGAAGGCGTCGGGGTCGTCGAAAAAGTGGGAGAGGGAGTCGCCTCCTTGAAGGTGGGAGACCGTGTGGGCATCCCCTGGCTGTACTCTGCCTGCGGCGAGTGCGACTATTGCCTGACCGGCTGGGAAACGCTGTGCCAGAAACAGCAGAACGGCGGATACTCGGTGGACGGCGGCTATGCGGAGTACTGCAAGGCTCCGGCAGCCTATGTAGCCAAAATCCCGGACGGAATCAGCGATGTGGATGCAGCTCCGATCCTTTGCGCCGGCGTCACGACATACAAGGCGCTCAAGGTAGCAAATGTAAAGCCGGGCGAGTGGGTGGCGATTTACGGCATTGGAGGACTGGGACATTTGGCGCTCCAGTACGCCAAGGCGATGGGCTACAACGTGGCGGCGGTAGACATCCACGATGAGAAGCTGGAGCTGGCCAAAGAACTGGGAGCCGATGTCACGGTGAACGGGGCCAAGGTCGATCCGGTTCAGGCGATTTCCGAAGAGATCGGCGGCGCGCATGCAGCGATCAGTGTTGCCGTTACCAAAAAGGCTTTTGAACAGGCGTACCGTTCCGTTCGGCGCGGGGGCTCAGTCGTCGTCGTCGGTCTGCCCAATGACGAGTTGCCGATCCCGATCTTTGACACCGTATTGAACGGCGTTTCGGTAAAAGGGTCGATTGTCGGCACGCGCAAGGATATGCAGGAGGCGCTTGAATTCGCCGCCCGCGGAAAAGTGAAGGCCATTATCGAGACACAGCCGCTCGACAAGATCAACGAAGTGTTTGACCGGATGGTAAAAGGACAGATCAACGGACGCGTCGTTCTGACGATGGAGTAAGCGGGTAATTTATGGGAGGGATTTTGAGGATGATCTACACACAGCCGGGACAACCCGCCAGCAAAGTAACGTTTCGCACGCGCTATGAAAACTATATTGGCGGCGAGTGGGTAGCTCCTGTACAGGAGGAGTATTTTGAAAACGTTTCCCCGGTCAATGGAAAGGTGTTCTGCGAGGTAGCCCGGTCCCGGGCGGAAGACATTGAAAAGGCCCTGGACGCTGCCCATGCTGCAAAGACAGCGTGGGGCAGTACGTCTGTCGCAGAGCGAGCCCTTATTTTAAACCGGATCGCAGACCGGATGGAGGCAAATCTGGAGATGCTGGCCGTGGCGGAGACGTGGGACAACGGCAAGCCGATTCGCGAGACGCTCAATGCCGACCTGCCGCTTGCCATCGACCATTTCCGCTATTTTGCCGGTGTCGTTCGGGCCCAGGAGGGAACCATCAGCCAAATCGACAATGACACGGTCGCCTACCATTTCCATGAACCGCTGGGCGTGGTGGGGCAGATCATCCCCTGGAATTTCCCGCTCTTGATGGCGACGTGGAAGCTGGCTCCGGCGCTGGCGGCAGGCAACTGCGTCGTCCTGAAGCCGGCAGAGCAGACACCCGCCAGCATCATGGTGCTGATGGAGCTCATCGGGGACCTGCTGCCGCCCGGCGTGGTCAACGTGGTCAACGGCTTCGGCATCGAGGCAGGGAAGCCGCTCGCCACCAACAAGAGAATCGCCAAGATCGCCTTTACCGGGGAAACCACGACAGGGCGTCTGATCATGCAGTACGCTTCCGAGAACATCATTCCCGTGACGCTGGAGCTGGGCGGCAAGTCTCCGAATATCTTTTTCAAAGATGTCTTTGACCAGCAGGATGCTTTTGCCGACAAAGCCCTGGAAGGCTTCACGATGTTCGCCCTCAATCAGGGCGAAGTGTGCACCTGCCCGTCCCGCGCCTTGGTACAGCAAAGCTTTTACGGGGAGTTCATCGAGAGAGCCGTCGAGCGGACCAAACAAATCAAACAAGGCAACCCGCTGGATACGGAGACGATGATCGGGGCCCAAGCGTCCAGCGATCAGCTAGAGAAAATTCTTTCCTACATCGATATCGGCAAGCAGGAAGGGGCAGAGGTGCTCACCGGGGGCGAGCGAAATGTGCTGCCGGGCGATCTGGCGGACGGATACTATGTGAAGCCGACGATCTTCGCCGGGAACAACAGCATGCGCATTTTCCAGGAGGAAATCTTTGGACCAGTCGTGTCGGTCACTTCCTTTGCAGATTTTGACGAAGCGCTGGCGATCGCCAACGACACGCTCTACGGCCTCGGCGCAGGCGTCTGGACGCGTGACATCAACACGGCTTACCGGCTCGGACGCGGAATCCAGGCGGGCCGTGTCTGGACCAACTGCTATCACGCCTACCCGGCCCACGCGGCCTTTGGCGGATACAAACAGTCAGGCATCGGCCGTGAAACGCACAAGATGATGCTCGGCCACTATCAGCAAACGAAAAACCTGCTGGTCAGCTACAGCCCGAATGCACTCGGATTTTTCTAATTGGTGAGAGAAGTCATCATACGGAGGGCAAAGTGATGGTCCAAAAGGTAGTAGCGACTCCGGAAGCGCTGGTCTGGATCGACAAGCTCCGAGAGCAGCATGGCCCGCTCATGTTTCACCAGTCAGGCGGCTGCTGCGATGGCAGCGCTCCGATGTGCTATCCCCAAGGGGAGTTCCGGGTGGGCGATCAAGACGTGCTCCTCGGGGAAATCGGCGGCTGTCCGTTCTACATCGGAGCAGCGCAGTACGAATACTGGAAGCACACGCAGCTTATCATCGACGTCGTAGTCGGCAGGGGCAGCGGCTTTTCTCTGGAAGCTCCTCACGGCGTCAGGTTCCTCACTCGTTCGCGCTGTTTTACGGAGGAGGAAGGGCAGGGGGGAGTATAGCGGGTCGAAGGACAGGAGAAAGATCAGAGGATCTGATGTTTAAAAGAAATCTGGGTAATCTCACCATACTATGCGTGACTTATCAGATGGAAATCAATCTGAGGCAGGATTCAGGATTGAAAAGAACTTAGGTGGATAAAGGCTCCGGGACCAAGAAAGTCCTGGGGCTCTTTCATTTCTCCTTTGTAAAATTCAATCATTTGCCGGTCATAGAGGCGGACTCTTCCTTCATGAAGCAGCCGAAAACGAGCGAGCGTTCATCTTGAGAAGGTAGTTGAAAAACACACTGGTTAAGCACTTTGTTTTTTCAGCTATCGGCAAACCCCTAAAGGATTTCCGTCCGGGTCGTAAAAAGTAAAAAATCGGGTAGCCCCTTCACCGCCAATCGAATTGACTTTCACTCCCTGCTCAATCAAAAGCTGGTGAGTTTTTTCAATGTCATCCGAAATAAAGTTGTAGTATTTGCCTGCGCCGAAGTTATTTTCGGGAAACTCCATCGGCTGGTGTTGTACCGTTTTTACAAGGCATACGACCGTTTTTGACTCATCTGAAATCTTCAAAACAGCCGCTTCCGCTTCCACATAAAGAAGTTTGAAGCCCAATTTTTCTTCGTACCACTTGGCAGATAATCCAGGGTTTTTGACCGGAATAAATACACCTTCAATCCCTTTTAACAGCGGTTGCGGCATTTTGCTTCTCCTCTTCGGTAAAATTTTTGTAAAAGATGTTCGCTTCAGCTATTTGGAATTCCTCTTTCAAACAAGCGGGAACGGGAGGTTTTTCAAATAGGTTTGTTACTTCTTCAAACAGCATCCTGAGCAGTTTTCTCCTTTTTCATCTCCTCCACTAAGGTTTGAGCAAAGCCTTCTTTATTACATGCCAATCAAAAAAGTTCGCTCGGAGCATCAATGTCGGACATGATATAATGTCAAAAACATTTTCAAGCAAAGTTGGAGGAGTAGAACCATGCATCTTTTGTCAGAGAGAGAATGGCTGGCGTACCGGCAAAAGAACAAGGATCGGGCCCGCATGCTGATTTCCTGCCCCGATCGCGCCGGGATCGTCGCCGCTGTATCCCATTTCCTGTTCGAACAGGGAGCCAATATCGTTCAGTCCGACCAGTACACGACCGACCCGGAAACAGGCCGCTTTTTCATGCGCATCGAATTCGACGTCGTCAATCTGGCCGAGCGCTATGAAGCGATCAAGGAGTCGTTCCGCCCGGTCGCGGAAAGCTTTTCGATGGAATGGTCGCTGGTCGAGGCCAACCGACGCAAAAAAATGGCCATCTTCGTTTCCAAGGAAGACCACTGTTTGCTCGAATTGCTCTGGCTGTGGAAGTCGGGTGCCCTGCATGCCGACATCGAGGTCGTCATCAGCAACCATCCAGACATGAAAGAGACGGTGGAGTCCTTTGGCATTCCATATCGGCACATTCCCGTCCTCAAGGATCGCAAGGCCGAGGCGGAGGAAGCCCAGTTGGCCGCTGTGCCGGACAATGTCGACCTTCTGGTGCTGGCTCGCTACATGCAGATTTTGTCCCCGCGCTTCTTGCAGGAGTACCCGATGCAAATCATCAACATTCACCATTCGTTCCTGCCTGCATTCGTCGGAGCCAAGCCTTATGAACAGGCGTACCGCCGTGGCGTTAAGCTGATCGGAGCGACAGCCCACTACGTGACGGAGGAGCTGGACGCAGGCCCGATCATCGAGCAGGATGTGCAGAGAGTGACGCATCAGGAGGATGTGGAAACGCTCAAGCAGTTGGGGCGTCAGGTAGAGCGGACCGTGCTGGCGCGTGCCGTCGGCTGGCATCTGGAGGACCGTGTACTGGTGTATGGCAACAAGACGATTGTTTTCCCGTAACGGCCTCAAAGGATAAGGCGAGAAAGCGCTCCATCCGTGAGCTTATATTTTCGCAGATACAGAGAAGCTCCCATTCCAGGAAGGAAGGGAGCTTGCTATTTCGCCCTTCCTGACAGGAAGGGCGTTTACATTTGTTGGAAAAGCTTGGCTTGCGGTCGAACCATCTGCATTTCTTTTACGGCAAAAGACTGGGGTGGGATCAGGAAGCAGGAGACAGGAAACAAGCAACCAGCAACCAGCTTTCCCTTGGACGGCTGTATGCTGGAAAGCCTGCCGTTTCACTTCGTTTCTGACATGACAGTTACCGAATGTCAACTTGCCCCAGCGGTTTACGGCTGTTTCTCCAAGGCAAGCTTGACGCCGAATCCGAGCAGAGCCACGCCTGTCATCCCCTGAATCACGCGCTGTGTCGACGGTTTTTTCATCCAGGCCCGAATCCAGTTGATGAAATGGATATAAAAGAAGAACCAGATGACTGTCAGGACCGTATAGGTAAGTCCCATGGCGAGAAATTGCCAAAAGGCGCCGGTACCCGGCTTGACAAATTGGGGCAGGAACGTCAGAAAAAAGACGGCGACCTTCGGATTCAGCACATTGGTGAGAAAGCCTTGAAAAAAGTGAGATTTGTGCTTGTAGGCATTTTCGCTTGTCTCATCCCCGCCAGTCGCTTTTCTTCGCAGCGACCACAGGGAGGTAATCCCCAAATAGATCAGATAGATGGCCCCGACGTATTTGAAGATGGAAAACAGAAACGCTGACTTGACCAGGATGGAGGAAAGCCCGAGAGTAACTGCGAGCGTATGGATCATCAGCCCCCCGGCACTTCCCAGAACGGTTTTCATGCCCCCCTGTTTTCCTGCCGCCAGTGTATTTTGCGTAATCAGTCCTGTGTCTGGTCCGGGAAGGATGATCAGCAGAATGGACATCAGAATAAATAAAGAATAATTCTCCATACGAACCTCCCGCTGTGTGACTTTGGCGTTTATCATAACACGGAGGAGGAGTCGGATTCTATATTTTCCGACTTGTGAAAAATCTTTTTATCAGGATCGTCTTCACAGGAGCGCCTCCTGTCTTGAAAGTGGTATCAAAGAAGTGGCCAGCACTTCAGGCGTTCCAAATTACCTTCCATTAATCACAAAGAGAAAATGATTAATTGATTGTTAACTCCGGCCTTTTTCCTGTTTCGCAGGCATAAGAGCCCTCCTCTTGCTCCGTTGTACCCACTGGATTTTCATACTTTTGCTGCATGTGGCCTTTTCATCCAAATACTACCATATGGAAAAGAAACGATTGCAGAAAAAGGAATGTCCGGAGAAATAAGGAGGAGCACTGGTGATTCGGAAGCACTATTTGTTATTGATTCTGGCAATGATTCTTTGTCTGCCGCTGGCCACGTATGCGGCAGACAAGCCAAAGCCAAACATGCTGCGCGCAGATGAGCGAAATGATGCGATTTCGGGCGGAACAGCAAGAGCTGGGGCACCTCCCGACGAGCTGATGAGATTCAGGATCATGTACGCGACATATGCGGAAGGAATGTGGGACGGGCGGATACCGGGCCATTTGCGCGGGGATGGGGATGACCTAGGCAGAGGCGGAGACGACCGGGGCAAAGGCGGAGACAACCTGGGCAGAGGCGGAGACGACCGGGGCAAAGGTGGAGACAACCTGGGCAAAGGTGGAGACAACCTGGGCAAAGGTGGAGACGACCTAGGCAAAGGTGGAGATGACCGAGGCAAAGGCGGAGACCCGGAGCACGGTACTCCAGCCCATGAAAACACCCGCGCTCCTTTTGATCCTACAGCCAGCGATCTTGACCCAAAAAGCGGCGACCCCGATGGGAAAGGCGACGAACTGAAAGCAAAAGAGGGCAAGCCAGGCTTTTGGGACTGGCTGATCGGCGGAGCCTCCGAAGCGCTCGACAAAGGCTTGGAGCTTTGGGAGTCCACCGTGGACAGCGTAAAGGAAACAGTAAAGGACGCTATTGACACCGTCGTAGATACTGTGAAAGACGTCGCGACTACCGTCGTTGACGCGGTCGTCGATGCAGGAAAATGGGTTGCGGACCACTGGGAGGTCGTGTTGGTCACGACAGCAGGTGTCGCCCTCACCGTGGGCGGCGTGTTCTTTCCGCCGCTGCTGCCGTTTGGCGTCTCGATCCTGGTCGGCGAAGGGATATCCGGTGTGATCGGGTACGCCTTTGGCATGCGCGGCGATGAGCTGCTGCGGGAAATGGCGCTTGGCGGCGTACTGTCGGCAGCGGGCTTTGGTGCTGGCGCTTTAATCGGCAAAGCGGCCACGGCAGTCGCTCGCCTCAAACCGGTGGCAAATGCCCTTGGCAAAGCGTCCGCCTTGACGAGCCGGGCTACCAGCGCTGTCCGGACCGCCGTTGGCAAAGGAGCGCAAGCGGCAGGGGCGGCAGCCAGATGGGTGCGGCAAACCTCGGTTGGCCGTGCCGCAGCCCGCTTGGGAACACAAGCAGGAAATGCGGTACGGTCGGTAACGAGCGCAGCAGGCAAGGCGGGGAATGCTCTTCGCAGCGCTCTGGCAAGCACAGCGAAGCAAGCAGGCGGCGCTCTGAGAGCAGTTACAGCACGCATCGGGCAAACGCGCCTGGCCCAGAGCGCAGCGTCTGTGGCGAAGAATGTAAGAAGTGCCGCCAGCAGCGCAGGAAATGCCGTGAAAAACAGCAGTGTGTACCGGGCAGTGGCCAGCCTCGGACGAAATACGGGGAAAGGCATCGGGAAGCTGGCAAGCAACGTGGGAAGCGGCTTGCGAACAGTAGCGAAGACGACGGGCAGCAAAATGCAGTCCATCGTCCAGACTGTGAAAAAGACGGCACCTGTCCGGGCTGTCGCAGGGTTCACGAGAAAAGCGGGCACACAAATCAGCCAGGGCTTCCGGCAAATCGGCAGTGCGATCTCCCGCAGCTTGGCAACGACAGTCCTGCGGAACAAAACGGCGGGGGCTGGCGAAGGCTTTGCGGTCAGCGTGATGGATGACCGGGCGCGCGGGAAAAAGGTGGATTACCGCAAGGCGGTAATTGCTGCGGCCATCGGGGCGCTGCTGGTGACCGGCGGATCGATTGGACTAAACAAAGCGTATTCTACCGGGCAGGAAACGGCGCAGGCTGTGGTGAAGAGTGGTGCTGAGCAGGCCGAGGATAGTCTGAAGGCTGTGCTGCGAGGTGAGGGAACGGGTGACCCTTACGATCTTCTGAGACAACATGGCGTACCGACGACTTTGACGGATGAAGAGATTGCGGCGGCAAGAGCTGTGGATTTGCGGATGCAGCTTAAAGGGACAGATAATGGTGGTAGTAAGGTAAGCCTTTATGATGAAGCTGGAAATTATACCGGAGGAAGAACTCAGAAGGAACTTGACGATTTAGCAGGCGATCCTTCTCATGGTGGTAAAATTAGGGATCAAGGTTTGAAAGAAAGAGAGATAGGACTCGAGTTGGAGCAACAAGGCAAATTAGGGAAGATTATACGTGATCCACAAGGTAATGGTGGGGCAGAATTTATTGATATAACAAATAATGTAAAATGGGATGTTAAAAGTTTCGTATCTTATCCGAATGGTCATACATCACCTAAGAAAGGGGCATTTACAGTAAGTAACGGAATGAAGGCTATTAATAAAGAACTGGATAAAAATTATAATGTAATTGTGGATACGCGTGACATGATTCCCGAACATGTTGCGCAATTAAAAGGGGCAGTAGAGGAAGCTGGAATATCAGATAGGATTATTTGGTATCCATAAGGGAGGTTAGGTATGACAACTGATAAAAGAGAAATTCTCGTTCAATTAGAATCGCACCGTCTTTGGATTGAAACTATTGGAGAACAAGGTGAAAAACTGGGTTTGGATGAGATAGATTTGCGAAATATGGATTTAACCCAGTACCCACTAGACCAAGCATATATTACAGCTTGTATCTTTGATGGCATGGATTTAAATCATAAAGATCTCTCATCATCTTTACTATGTTCATCAACTTTTATATCAGCAAATTTAGAAGGAGCAGATTTCTGTAAATCTAATGTTTCGTATGTGAATTTCACAAATGCCAATATTAAAGCTGCTAGACTTGCTGATAGTGAATGTATTGAAACGCTGTTTGTTAAAGCTGATTTATCAGACGCTAATTTAATAGCTGGTCTTTTTGATGAGACGGATTTTCGTAGCGCAATTTTAAGTAATGCTGATATAAGATTAGCTACGTTTGAAAGAGTATTATTAAAAGGAGCTAAATTAACTGGAATTCGGGGAATAGAAGAGGCGTTTATAAAAAGCATCAATATTGGGACGCCAGAACAACCAGTAATTCTAGTAGGTGAAGAAGCCAGGAAATGGCTACAAGATAATAGTTTGAATAATGAGAGTAGAATTTAAGGAATACACTCAGATACGCAAGCCCTTAACATCACTAAGGGTAGATCATACAATACGACTAACAAACCATAAAGACTTCCAAACACTTAATAAACTTTCAAAGGCTTATTCCAACTTACACCATGAGGGGGAAAGCCTCTTTTTTATATTGTCCATTGTTTTTTATCCATGCAGACAGTGAAAAAGACGGCACCTGTCCGGGCTGTCGCAGGGTTCACGAGAAAAGCGGGCACACAAATCAGCCAGGGCTTCCGGCAAATCGGCAGTGCGATCTCCCGCAGTTTGGCAACGACAGTCCTGCGGAGCAAAACGGCGGGGGCTGTCGAAGGCTTTGCGGTCAGCGTGATGGATGACCGGGCGCGCGGGAAAAAGGTGGATTACCGCAAGGCGACGATTGCGGCAGCCATCGGGGCGCTGCTGGTGACCGGCGGATCGATTGGACTAAACAAAGCGTATTCTACCGGGCAGGAAACGGCGCAGGCTGTGGTGAAGAGTGGTGCTGAGCAGGCTGAGGATAGTCTGAAGGCTGTGCTGCGAGGTGAGGGAACGGGCGACCCTTACGATCTTCTGAGACAACATGGCGTACCGACGACTTTGACGGATGAAGAGATTGCGGCGGCAAGAGCTGTGGATTTGCGGATGGAGCTTAAAGGGACGGGGGAAGATTTAACTGGTAATAACTGGAAGTTTGATCCGGAAAAAGATGTAGATTTACGTGGGTCTGGCAAAACTTATAAAGATGGACTTGATGAAGCATTTAAGCGTACAGGTCTTTCTAGAGATCAATTTACAGTAACAAAGTGGGGGAAAGATATAAACGGAAAAAGTGTGCCTGTAGAGTGGTCAGGACCTGGAGGTGCAAGTGTAACCATGGATATACCAGAATGGAATAATGTTAAACCTAATGGAGCTTTGGGGGAAGGCCCTCATCAACCTCACATAGGTTATCAAACACCCGGAAAAGGCGCTAATAGAATTAGGGGACATATCTTTATAGATGATGTTCCAGCAACAAGGAGATGAGTTTATGAATGTTAAACCAAATACTCAGGAATTAGCTGAAGTTGGTAAAAATTTAGGTATAGAAGTAGTTATATTGGATGAGAAAGATTCTAAACAATACATTAACAGAGTAATAGACATTTTTACTCCTTTTAAAATTACGGGACACTTATCGATTGGGAAAGAAACTCTGACTATTCCGTTGGAGGGAAACGAGTTTTCATACTCAAAATACTTAAAGAGTGAACCTGCTTACATTTTCTTTGATCAAGAAAGTGGTGATAGGAATACAGTTGTTGTAGTAAAGGATGCCAAATTGGTTGGAGAATTAATGGAAAACTCATATGGTATGGAGTACTTTGTATCGAATGAAAAATCGGATTTCCTAATTGCTGTAAATTGGTATGTTATAGAGGTTGCTGGATCGGCAATAGAATCCCTAAATAAATTAAACTCAACTGGTGAATTCATACTTTCTATATCTAGACGGGGAAGAAAATGCAGATTAATTTTCAAAGGCGCATTCCAACTTGAACAATGAGAAGGAATGAGCCTCTTTTTATACCGAAATGCACCATTTTTTGACGATGAAAAATATGACGGCACCTGTCCGGGCTGTCGCAGGGTTCACGAGAAAAGCAGGCACACAAATCAGCCAGGGCTTCCTGCAAATCGGCAGTGCGATCTCCCGCAGCTTGGCAACGACGGTCTTGCGGAGCAAAACGGCGGGAGCTGGCGAAGGCTTTGCGGTCAGTGTGATGGATGACCGGGCGCGTGGGGAAAAGGTGAATTACCGCAAGGCGGTAATTGCTGCGGCCATCGGGGCGCTGCTGGTGACCGGCGGATCGATTGGACTAAACAAAGCGTATTCTACCGGGCAGGAAACGGCGCAGGCTGTGGTGAAGAGTGGTGCTGAGCAGAGTGGATCAAAATTCTTGTTACCTATTGATTTACAGTATTTTTCTTCCAAGGGGACGAGTGAAATTCAGACTGGTGGTAGAGAACTGTCCCTGAAAGAATGGCTTCGTCAAGAAGAAGAAGCTATCAAAATGTATGACTCAATAAGAAATTCTACATCAGATGTTAGTACCATTGCGAAGAATACTGGTATACCGGAGTGGCGTATTCAACGGATTAAGGAACATGTATTTATTAAAGAACATGCAAAATCAAGTGGGTATGGACGATTCGACCCTGATTATGAAATTGCTCAAGCATGGCAGAGGTTGCAGAATGGTACACATACTCAAAAGGATATTGAACTACTTAATCACGAAATTTTTGAATCAAAATTTGAAGGTATGTTTAAGACGGATTACGAAAAAGCACATTCTGCCGCTGAAAAATCAGGGAGAGTATGGAGACCTTAGGAGGTATCAATATGGCGTCATTTGTACTATTGCTGAAAGATTATGAGGATGAGGAGAAGGTTGTTTATCATTTTGGGCCGAACGAGCAAATATTGGGAAAAATTGAATTGAACAAAAAGAGCGAAACTATTAGGGAAATTGAACCAGTATTAAACTCAACCCACGAATCGAAATTTTATTTTGACAGGGCGGCTCAAAGACTGGCTAGATGTTTGTATAAAGAAGGGGGAGTATTTCCAGATAAAGCTACATTTGAGTCATAATCATTACTCCCTAGCATAGAGGGGCGGCTACCCAGTGCCGAACGAACCACTTTACCTCATCATCACCAACATAATCTTTGTTCTATCTGTAGGAAGTATTCACGAATATTGATGTACGTACAGAATGTTTGGAAAAAGTATCCCTATTTAACGTAATAGCGTTACACGAAACAGGTCAATTATGGTCAGATACCGCAATAATAGACCTGTTTTTGTTGTCTTCGCTCAGCGGCGGCCATTGACACCGTTGTAGATACTGTGAAAGACGTCGCGACTACCACCGTCGTTGACGCGGTCGTCGATGCGGGAAAATGGGGCAGCAGCTCGTCGCCGCGCATGCCAAAGGCGTACCCGATCACACCGGATATCCCTTCGCCGACCAGGATCGAGACGCCAAAGGGAAGCAGCGGCGGAAAGAACACGCCGCCCACCGTGAGGGCGACACCTGCTGTCGTGACCAACACGACCTCCCAGTGGTCCGCAACCGGAGGATCGATTGATGTGGCTGACAAGTTCTATTTTAATCCAGAACAAAAGAAAGTTATTCAATAGCATAACAAAAAACAGGTCAATGATGGTCAGATACCGCCATAATAGACCTGTTTTTTGTCATGTTGATTTCCTGGCAGTTTTTTCAAATATGCTTGCAACTCTCTCCGTACATAAAGCGATAAATAGGATGAAAGGAACATCGTGCAACTTTTGTGTGGTGCCTGCAAAATCCAGCTCAGTCAAACTTAAAGCTAGTGGTCAACATTCCTGCCAAGAACCAGGTCAAGAAAGCGCGCAGCAATGGGACCAATCTCTTCATCCTCCAGCCGTGTACATATGTATACCGGACGCTCGATCTCAACGCCGGTAATACGGACGCGGCCAACCTCCCCTCGCTGCACCAAATCGCTGACAGCCGGTTCTGGTGCCAGCATGGCGCCATACCCGGCCTTGACGGATTGAATGGATTCAACCAAGCCGTGGTACTGCAGCCCGACTCTCGGCGGGGCGACCCCATGCTCCCGGCAGAGCGAGAACAGCTTTTCGCGTGTAGAGCTGCCCGTTTCTCTCAGCAGAAACGGCTCCCGCATCAAAACCTTCAGGGGAACCTCCTGACCAGCGAGAGGATGGTCGCGAGGCACGACAAACCAGTATTCTACATTCGTGATCAGCTCTTTTCTGACAGGGTGGTCGTCCCAGGACTCGTTCGTGATCACGGCGACGTCAGCTTGATTGCGGAGCAGGCGCTGGAGCGATTGCTGGGAATTGCCCGTGCGCATTTCCACCTCCACCTGCTCATAACGTCGTTTAAAAGAGGCCAGCCAGGCGGGAACAAAATACAGCGAGGGCAGAAAGGTTGAGGCGACCCGCAGCCGGCCGCGCATGCCAGACTTGACGTCTTCCCACTCCGCTTCCAGCTCTTTTTCCCAATCAAAGATGCGGCGTGCCCGCGCATACAAAAATTGTCCTTCCTGAGTAAGGACGATGCCTCTGCCTTTCGGGGCCAGGAGCCGTTTTCCCAGCTCTGCTTCCAGCTTGCGAATCTGTGCGGATACCGCCGGTTGGCTAATCGACAGGGAAGCGGCCGCAGTTGTCACGTTTCCTTTGGAAGCCACCTCGACAAAGATGCGCAGGGCGTGCAGATTCATACGCTCTCTCTCCAATCATCCATTTTGTTTATGAATCAGGCGAAAATATGTATTGGAACTGATTGATTCTACCTCGTAGTGTATAGAGAGAAGACAGAGAAAGTAAAGGGGAACGGCATGGATCATTCAAGGAGTAGAGAAACAGGAAAAAAAGAAGTCGTCATGCTCTCAATCGTGACGGCTCTCTGTTTGTTGGGAGACTCGATGCTGTACGTCGTTCTCCCGCTGTATTGGAAAGAGGCAGGGCTGGAATCTCTTTGGGAAGTAGGGGTGCTTCTTTCGATCAATCGCCTGGTGCGCGTGCCGCTGAATCCGCTGGTCAGCAAATGGTACGAGCGCTCCGGCGGACGCTCCGGCTTGCTGCTGGCTGTCGCGCTCACCTTTGTCAGCACCGCTGCCTATTCGCTTCAAGGCTTTTGGCTCTGGCTGATCATGCGGGGGGTATGGGGGCTTGCCTGGACGTTTCTGAGGCTGGGGGCATTTGCGCTCATCGTGGAGGTCGCAGATAACGGCAACAGAGGGCATTTCATGGGGCTTTACAACGGATTGTATCGATTGGGCAGTCTGGTCGGGATGGTCCTCGGAGCCATTTTGGCGGCATGGGGCGGCATTCAGACGGCTGCGCTCGTGTTTGCAGGTGCCTCATTGCTTGCGTTTTTCCCGGTGCTTTTCTCCATTCGGCCATCGTTCGTGAAAGAACCGCGGATGTCTTCGGCCCCATCGTCTGAGGCTGTCTCTCTTTTTCGTTGGCCAAAGGGGATGGCGGCAACGATGTTGACCGGCTTATTTGTCGCGATGTGCTACCAGGGCATGTTTACGGCTTCCCTCAGCAGGCTGATTGAGCTTTTTCATCCGACGATGGTGATAGGCGGAATTCTGATCGGCTCGGCGGTGATCTCCGGAGCGGTGCAGGGAGCTCGCTGGCTGTGGGAACCGTGGCTGGCGCCCTGGTTTGGAAGGCTGTCGGATCGATACGGACGCGGCAAGCTGTTTGTCATTTCGATGCTGGCAGCGTCCATTCTTTTCATCTGTGTCGCAGAGGGCCTTTCCTTGCCGCTTTTTTTGCTGGCTCTGCTTGGAATACAGGTAACCGCCACCATTTTGACCACAGTCATGGACACACTGGCGGCGGATGACGCGTCTCGCCGGGAAAACAGTTCGTCAGCGATGATGGTCTATTCGGTCATGACCGATTTGGGGGCGGCGCTAGGGCCAATGCTTGCCTTCTGGGTAGAGGAAAGGGCAGGCTTGCCGTTGCTGTTCACGGGCATGGGCGTCTCATTGCTTCTCGTTTCCCTCGGGTGGCGGAGCAGGAGAGTGCTCGCGTACCGCAGCTAGAACCCGGGCAATGGCGTCATCCCGGTCGGCATCGTGAAAAATCATATGACCGGAACGATCATACCAGGTGATATGTGGAGCGCAAGAGGGGGAAACGCTGCTGGCCAAATGCTCGGCGCTGCGAGCCTGAACAGTGTCATCCCGGCGCGACTGCAGCAGGACGTAAGGGATCGAAACCTGCGGCAGAATCGCTTTCGTCTCGGCAAGCAACTGACGGAACTGCAGCATGCTGCGGACAGGAATTTTGACCAGTCCCTGTACATACCTGCGCGAGTGGGAAGAAAAATCCTCGCGCAAATAAGCAAGCGCCTGTTCGACATCCCAGTAGGCGTAAGGCGTATTGATGGTAATCAAAAGCCGCGCCGGATAGCGGTGGACGAGGTTGATGGCGAGCAGGCCGCCCATGGAAAAACCGATCACGATGATCTCCTGGGCGCGCAGGGAAAGGCGTTTGTAGGCTTCGTCTGCGGAACGCAGCCAGTCCTTGCGCGTGCTTTTGGCAAGTACCCGTCTGTCCAGCCCGTGTCCTTCCAGTGTGGGGCATTCTACGTGATACCCTTCGGCGCGCAGAGCGTTGGCCAGGGGGAGTACATCGCGGATATCTCCAGCGAATCCGTGCAAAACAAGACAACCGACAGCAGGCATCATCGGGAATTCTCCTTTCCGATCCGGTAAAAAGCGAATGTTTTTCTCTCTTGCTATTATACACATAATGGAAAATCACTGTTGAATGAGCAAATGCAAGCGCGAATCCATTTCAGCCGATTGCTGGCAAAACGCTGCTGCAGTCCCGTAAAAACCGCATCCATTTTGCCAAGAAAAAACCGCCAGGATTGTTCCCGGCGGCATTCTTTATGCCTAGACCTTGACTGTTTTTAACTCGCTGGACACCAACAGCTTTGGCTGCGTGCAGGCCTGAATATCCTCCGGCGTGTAGCCTTCCGCTACTTCCACCAGCAGCAGACCTTCCGGGGTCACGTCCAGCACGGCCCGGTCGGTGATGATCCGATTGACCACTCTTTTTCCGGTCAATGGCAGGGCGCACTCGTTTAAAATTTTCGGCTCGCCGTGCTTGTTCACATGATCCATGATCACGACGATTTTCTTGGCGCCGTGCACCAGATCCATGGCGCCGCCCATGCCCTTGATCATCTTGCCGGGGATCATCCAGTTGGCGAGGTCGCCGGCAGCGGATACTTCCATCGCGCCGAGGATGGCCAGATCGATGTGGCCGCCGCGGATCATGGCAAACGATTCGGCACTGGAGAAGTAAGCGGCGCCCGGTATTGCCGTGACCGTTTCTTTTCCGGCGTTGATCAGATCGGGGTCTACCTCGGACTCAGTGGGGTAGGGACCGATCCCGAGCAGTCCGTTTTCAGACTGCAGCACGACGGTCATCCCCTCGGGAATGTAGTTGGCCACAAGCGTCGGCATGCCGATTCCCAGATTTACATAAAAGCCGTCCTGCACTTCCTGGGCGGCGCGCATCGCAATTTGTTCACGCGTAAGAGACATAGCGTTGTCCTCCTTCGTTCATACTGGGTGGCTCCCGTTATTGACGCACCGTTCTGCGCTCGATCCGCTTTTCAAAAGAGGGGGCCTGGATCAGGCGCTGCACGTAAATGCTCGGCGTGTGAATGTGATCGGGATCAAGCTCGCCCGTCTCCACGATTTCCTCTACCTCGACGATCGTTATTTTCCCCGCAGCTGCCATCATCGGGTTGAAGTTGCGAGCCGTTTTGCGGAAGACGAGGTTGCCCATCTTGTCTGCCTTCCACGCCTTGACCAAGGCGAAATCGCCTGTGATGCCATATTCGAGCAAGTATTCCTTGCCGCCAAAGTCGCGGGTCTCTCTGCCCTCTGCGACTGGTGTTCCTACTCCAGCAGGGGTGTAGAAGGCGGGAATTCCGGCACCGCCTGCCCGAATCCGTTCAGCGAGTGTACCCTGCGGCGTCAGCTCCACTTCCAGCTCTCCCGAGAGGAACTGCCGCTCGAATTCCTTGTTTTCGCCAACGTATGAAGAGACCATCTTTTTGATCTGCTTTTCCTTGAGCAAAAGGCCAAGACCCCAGTCGTCCACGCCGCAGTTGTTGGAGACGACAGTCAGGTCCTTCACGCCCTTGTCTCGCAAAGCAATGATCAGATTCTCAGGAATTCCGACGAGACCGAAGCCGCCGACCAAAAGGGTGGCTCCGTCGTGGATGTCAGCCACGATGTCCGCGTAGGACGTGTAGATTTTTGCCATGAAGCTCACTCCCACCATCAAAATTGAACTGCACACAGCTGAAAGCGTTGTCAAAAATGGAATCCCTCTGAAAACGGAGATGCTGCGAACTGAAAAGCGTGAGGATTTCCACTTTTTCTACTATAATAACAGGAAGAGTTACAAACGAGTGACGAACGCAGCCGGAGATTAATAAAGAAAAATAAAAAATGACAGAAAAGTGGTACAAATAATCCGACCCTTCTGTAAAATATATTTTGTCATTTTATGTTCATTTTAGGGAAAAAAGTTTTGAGCAGGAGCTGATGGAATGAAAAAATGGATCGGGCTCACGCTGGTTGCGCTGTTGCTGACGGGGTGCGGGAAGCTGAGTGAGAGCGTACAAAGTTTGAAGCGGCTGGAAGAAGAGACAGTCATCAAGGTAAAGACCGTAAACGCTTATACAGTTGAACCGCCGCAAGACGGATTGACACAGGAAATTTCCGGCGTGATCTCGCCTTTGAAAGAACTCTCGCTTTCATTTGCACGTTCGGGAAAAATCGCGCAAATATTTGTGCAAAAGGGCAGCGAGGTCAAAGCGGGACAAACCCTGGCTTCTCTC
Source organism: Brevibacillus borstelensis (assembly GCF_036700025.1). Taxonomy (NCBI): domain Bacteria; kingdom Bacillati; phylum Bacillota; class Bacilli; order Caryophanales; family Paenibacillaceae; genus Brevibacillus; species Brevibacillus borstelensis. Next base: position 1,254,959 of record NZ_CP144922.1, read on the forward strand.
GATACGTCGGTATTCCAGCAGGAAGTGTCTGCCGCTCAGGGGCAAGTAGCCAGTGCCAGCGTCCGCCGCGCCAAGACCTTGCAGGGACCCGAGCAGCATGAGCTGGAGACGCAGCGGCTGCAGGTGGAAAAAGCAAAGCAGAACGCTGCCAAGGCTGCCGAAGAGCACGCCCAGGCACAGCTTTTGTATGCAAATGGCGCGATTGCCAAGGATGAGCTGGATCGATTGGCACTTGCCGACAGGCAGGCCGCAATCGCTTTCCAGGAACAGCAGATTCGCTATGACGAGCTGAAAAAAGGCGCCGACAAGCTGGAGATCGAAGCGGCCAACGCAGAAGTCCAGCAGGCCAATGTCCAGTTGACGCGAGCTCGTCAGGAAGCGGCTGACGCGGTGCTGAAGGCTCCTTTTAACGGAGTGGTTGCGTCGATTGCGCAGACCGAGTCGGAGCAGACCGGACCGGGAAGCGAAGTCATCCGTCTGGTGGATACATCGCAGTGGCTGGTCAAGCTGCAAGTGGACAGCGGGCAGATCGGCAGTTGGCAGAAAGGCAAGACGGTGGTGGTCAAGGCAGCGGACGGTACGGAGGCGGAGGGGGTCGTCTCCTTTGTCGCGCCTGTGATGGATACGGCGACCGGCACCTATCCGGTGGAAGTGACTGTCCGGGAAAAAGCGGACCACTGGAGAGGCGGAATGGCCGTAACCTGCGTCTACCAGGTAAAGACCAACAACTCCTTGTTTGTACCCGTCACAAGCGTAGGTGTTGCCGAGGAGTCCTACTACGTCATGAAAATTGTAGAAAACACGATTAAAAAGCAGCCTGTCAAGGTAGGCAATTTGTACGGAACCCATTACGAGGTCTTGGAAGGATTGCAGCAGGGGGATCAGATCGTCTCCTCCGGACTATCCTACGTGGTGGACGGCGAGGCGGTGAAGGTGGAAGATGAATAACCGGACGTTTGCTTCTACATGGCCTGCGTTGGCCAAGCTTTTGGCGCTGGTTTGTTGTCTTTTGGCCGTGGGGGCCGCGCTCCGCATGGAGATCAGGCTTTTCCCCGACCGGCCACTGCCGGAGTATACGGTTCGTTTTACCGCTTCAGGCATGAGCGCGGAGATGGTCGATGAAAAAGTGGCGAGACCCGCTGAGGAGGCGATCCGCTCCACAGGTCTCGCCCTGAAAATATCGGCAAGAGCACAGGCCGGTTCAGCAATGATCACGGTCAAGACACGCAACAGTCTGTTTGGGGACGACCGGGAAAAGCTGGAGAGCAAGCTGCGGGAATTGGCCGCCTCTCTCCCCGTAAGCGACTGGAAGCTTAGCCAGTCCAACCTGGCGGATGATCGCGTTGGCTACTATCTTGTGCATGGCTCCGATGTACAAACGATCTCTGACGCGGCCCGGTATGAAGTGGCCGAAAAAATCGGGGCGATTCCGGGAGTGGCGCGTGTGGAAGTAGACAATACCAGCCTCCGTCAGGAAATGGAGCTGGTATTCCGTCCATCGATGCTGCAGGTATACGGACTGACCCCCGGAGATGTGATCGGCCAGCTTCAGGGAAAAGCTGCCCGGGAACAAGTCGGCAGCGTCGGAACGGGAACGGATCAGACTCACCTTCAATGGTCTGCGGAGTGGACGAGTCCACAGGAACTGGGGAAACAGCTCATCTCTACCGAACGGGGCTACATCCCCTTGAAGACGCTCGTTGACATCCGCGACCTCAGAGGAAGCAAGGGGGAATCCGTGTACGTATACAGAGGAGAGCCTGCTGTCGGTATCACGGTGTACGGAGCAGCAGGCTCCCAGCTTCCCTCGATCCGGGCTGAAGTGATGAATACGGTCAGCGAATTGAACAATGCGGCGAAAGGGCGGTACCAGATTGACCTGGCGGATGACTTTGCCGCCAAATTGACCGCGGCTGTTCGCGATACAGGCTGGCTGGTTATGCTGCTCACACTCGGCACCGCGCTTGCTGTGGGCATCATCCTCCGCAGCCTGATGGCAGGAAGCCTGTCTCTTCTGTCCCAGCTTATGGCCACGGGAGCCTTGCTGGGAGGCATGTGGCTTTGCGGCATACCGCTCACGCTCACCTCGATCGGGCCGGTTGCGCTGTTTGCCGTTTTGTTTGCAGGAGCGGGCGTACCGCTTTTTCACCGGATCGGACAGGAAGGGGTTCCTTCCCAGGAGAATTGCCTGAATCACGCAAGAGAGTTGATGAAGCCGGTCTTGCTTGCGATTGTGATTCTCGCAGCCTGCCTGACCGGGCTGATGACGACAGATATCATGAAGTCTGCTGACCTGCCGCTCCTGCATGACGTGCTGCCGGTAACGCTGATCGGTACGGTGGTAATGCTGGGCGTCTACGGCTTTATCGTTCCGATCCTGATTGCTGCCTGGCTTCCCGAAGGTTTTGGACCAGCACGTCAGGGGAGAGGCGGCAAGTGGACAAAGTATCTGGTTTCCCGCTGGGAGCGAACCGTCGGGCAAAGATTTTTGCCATTTGGAATAGCGTTGGCTGTCTCCTTGATTGCAGTGGTTCTGTTTCATTCATTTGTGCCGGTCGATCCGTACAGCAAAACAGACGGACATAAAAAGACACTCTCCCTGGCGATGATCAAGGGCAGCACCATCGATGAAGCCATGCAGGCTGCCAAAGCAGCGGAAGAGCGTCTGCTGGCTCTCGAGGAGGTACGGGATGTCTATACGGTGGCGTCCAAGGAAAATCTAATTTTCCATCTTCAGTTGGAAGAGAAGGACGAATGGACGCGGACCCGCATTGACCTGGAAAAAGAGCTGGAGAAAAGCTTGAGGGAGATTCCCCGTACCGATCCGTTTGCCATGGTCGTCTCGGATGATCAAAAGACCCGCCTGGAGGTCACGGTAAAGGGGCCGTCTCTCCATACGACCAAAGGCATCGCGATGCAGGTCGTCAGCTTTTTGCAGGAAATGCGCTGGCTGGATAAAGACGGCAAGGAAATCATCACGGATGAGCGTCTCGGTTCCGGTACGACAGGTACGTATATCGCGATCAAACCGAAACAGGATGTGCTTACCCGTTACCGCGTGACGGAGGCCGAAGTACGGCGGCAGATGGAGAGCTATCTTGGAAAGCAGACGGCGGGAAATATGACCTGGAACAGCCAGAGCGTTCCGGTGACAGTCCGCTTTCCCGACAACTGGATGGAGCATGCCGACCAGGTCAAAAACATCTTGATCCGCACTCCGGCGGGAGCCGTTCGCCTGCAGGAGCTGGCCGACTGGTCGCTTACGGATGAACCGCCTGTTTATCAGCGAGAGGACGGCGATTACGTATTTCTGGTAAGCAGCGCCGTTTCCGTACAGAGTTGGATTGAGGGCATCTCGTACTCGATTTCGCACCAGATGGAGGAAGAAACGCCGATTCCGGAGGGGTATCGCATTTTAAGCGCTTCCGAATTGAAAAAAGAGCAGGAAGAGGCAACAAATGACACAGACGCGACCGGACGTTTCCTCGCCGGCTTTGCCGCCATCGCGACGATACTAGTGGCAAGCATGCTGCTTCTGCGCAGAATGCGTGACGGTATCATTGCGCTTGCCCTTTTGCCTGTGCTGTCCGGCGGCGTGATGTTCGGCCTGTTGCTGTTTGACCGGCCGCTGAACGTGATGGGCTTTTACGGCATTGCTGCCGCGGCCGCGATCATGGTGCAGCAAGCCGTGATCTTCCTGAACCGGCTTGCTGAAACAAAAGAGGACGCTGAAACGCTTCTGGATGGAATCAGAGCCCAGGCTGCGAGGTCTGTCCCGGGTCTGATCAGTGTTTTCGCAGCGCTGACAGTTGCCTGCCTGCCGTTTGCCTGCGGACTTGGCAACGGGGATGATCTGCACGCGCCCTTCGCGGCTGCTCTTTTGATCGGAACGCTATTGGCCATCTACGCCGTCATCGTCCTGACACCGGCCATCTATCTCGGTTCCGAGTATCGACGATTGTACAGTCAGCCATTGAGCGTTCCCGCCATCCGGCAGCATCTGCACACCTGGTGGGAAAATGAAAAGGTGCGCCGTCTGGATAGCCGAGGTCGGAAACGAAAGAGTCCGGACGGGCAGCCTTACTCGTATGAAGACTCGGTGCAACAGCCGGCTTCGGAGAGACCGAGAGAGCTGTCCAAAGAAGATTTCTTGCCCTTGTCGGCTTCGCCGCGAGATGCCAACCAATAGCGGTTGGCATTTTCTCGTTTTCACAAACAACTTGCATGCTGGCGGCAGACCGCTGCTATATTTTGTTATGATAAAAGAAAGAAAAGCAGCATAAGACAGGCAGCGGCGTTAAGGAGGAGGCAAGTGGGAAGAGCGAAACGAGTGCTTGAGATCATCCTGCTGGTGGGCATACTTGCGGGATTGTTCATCTCATCATCGACACCGTACGGGAAGCAGGATATTCGCGGTACGATTTCAAAGTTTGTCGATGAAGGGACGGTTTCAGAAAATTGGCAGGATTTTTCCTTTCAGTATGGAAAAAAAGAGATCAGTATTGACAATAATGGAGTAGCAGGGGTTATTGAGTTCTTTCTCCGCAAGGGAACGCATTTTTCTGTATTTGCCATTTTGGCGGCGGCGTGGTATCGGGTATTGCGTCAGCGCTTGACTGCTATGGTGGCTTTGCCCTGGAGCGCTTTTTTAAGCCTGGCTGTGGCCGTGCTGGACGAATGGCATCAAACGTTTACCCCTGACAGGACCGGACAGGTCGCCGATGTAGTCCTGGATGGGATCGGCGTGAGTACGATGCTGCTGATCATTGCCGTATGGTCGCTTTGGAGAAGCCGAAAAACAAGGTGATAAAATGGCAAAGTGTTATCCATCCTAGGATGAAGGACAGACTGGAGGAAAAGATGGGAGTGGAACCAATGATTGCATCTGCTGCCAAATAAAAAAATAGCGGAGATCGGAATAGCAGGAGCATTCTACCGATCATCCCAGACGGGGTAAGCTGGTAATAGAGCGTTCCTAGAAAGAATAGGCTTTTCAGTCATTGATTATCTCTGCTATACTAATGTAATGAGGCTTCTAGTAGAGGTTCTCACCATTTTTGGGAAATGATAAAAGGAGTGCAAACTGAATGGCAGTACAAGTGGGAAGCATCATCGAGGGAAAAGTGACAGCAATTAAACCGTTTGGGATGTTCGTAGCAGTCAGCGAAACCGAGCAGGGGCTAGTCCACATTTCCCAAGTAGCAAACGGTTTTGTCAAAGATATCAACGATCACTTTTCCGTAGGAGATCAGGTCAAAGTAAAAGTCCTCTCCATTGATGATGCAGGTAAGATCTCGCTTTCGGTTCGCGCCGCACTGCCTGCGCCGGAGCGTCCAGAGCGTGAAGAGCGTCGCGGGGGTGGATTTCGTGGAGGCGACCGCGGGGGCAATTCAAGACGCGATAGCGCAGCTTCCTTCGAGGACAAGATGAAAAAATGGTTGAAGCACAGTGAGGAGAACCTTGCTACGATCAACAAAAAGAACGCAAAACGCGGCTACTAGGGCCTAACCATATCAGAGCAGGAAAAAGACGGGAGCACCCGTCTTTTTTTCTTGGTGCGCCCAGCATGGGCGATAGCTATAGGGTGAAAGTCCCGAACGGGGGTTGGCTGTACCAACCGTTAGCTCAAGGCAAGGGTGTCGACCGCGAGGTCGAATCTGAAGGAAGCCGGCGGCAAAATCCCGACCTGAGGTACACGAACCCAATTTGAGGCTGTTGTATCCGGGCGAGTCTGCCAAACAAGACAAAGCCCCATACAGCCAAGGGATACAGTAGTAAACTTGGGCAGGTACATGGGATGAAAGTTATCGTTCTTACCTGGGGAGGTCTGCATGAAACGCCTTCAACTGTTGGTAACCGTCTCCGTAAGGAGACGCTGAACATGCAGAAGTCAGCAGAGGCCATAGTACCCGAGTAGAGGACGCTTGAATGGGGAAGGGCCGAACATCAAGTCAGCATGCGATCCATGTCTTTTGATACGGTACGTCGAAGCAGAATTCTGTCAAGGAACTACTTTTGAAGAGCAGGGGTGAAGCCCCGAGGGTACAAAAGAGGGCTGAGTATCGTACAGCAAGCACGGAGTCCGCATGTGCGAAGGAAGGAACATCATTATGGATTTGCTGGAAAAAGTCTTATCACGGGAAAACTTACGGATGGCACTCCAACGAGTGGAGGAAAACAAAGGTGTCGGTGGAGTCGATGGTGTTTCAACCGAACAACTACGCGATTATCTACGTGAACACTGGCAAGCCATCCGCGAGAAGATGGAAAGGGGAACCTATAGACCTTCACCTGTTCGCAGAGTCGAAATCCCGAAACCTGACGGTGGTGTAAGGTTATTAGGCATTCCCACCGTGGTAGACCGCTTTATTCAGCAGGCCATCCTCCAAGTGTTAACGCCGATCTTCGACCCCACCTTCTCGGAATCTAGCTATGGGTTCCGTCCAAAACGTAGCGCTCACATGGCAGTAAGGAAAGCGCAAGCGTATATCTCCGAAGGATATCGTTTCGTGGTGGACATCGATCTAGAGAAATTCTTTGATCGCGTAAATCATGATATTCTAATGAGCCGTGTGGCTCGAAAAGTTCAGGACAAGAGAATTTTAAGACTGATTCGTTCCTACTTGAATGCGGGGATCATGATAAATGGCGTCTGTACAACATCAAGTGAAGGAACACCGCAAGGTGGGCCGTTAAGCCCACTTTTGGCAAATATCCTACTTGATGATTTGGACAAGGAACTCGAAAAGAGAGGCCACCGTTTCTGCCGCTACGCAGACGATTGTAATATCTACGTGAAAACAAAACGGGCAGGGGAACGAGTAAAGAAGAGTATTCAAAACCACTTGGAGAAGGTACTAAGGCTAAAAGTAAATGAGGAGAAAAGCGCGATAGACCGACCATGGAAACGAAAATTCTTGGGCTTTAGTTTTACCTTTGCAAAACAGACAAGGATTCGCATCCACCCCAAATCCCTCCTCAAGCTAAAAGAGAAAATCCGCACGATCACGAATCCGGTGTGGAGCATCTCGATGGAGAAGCGGATTGAAAGAATAAATCAGTACCTCATGGGCTGGATTGGATATTTCGCCCTTGCAGACGCGAAGGGCATTCTACAATCCATTGAGGAATGGACAAGGCGCAGGCTCCGTCTTTGTTTGTGGATGCAGTGGAAACGCGTGAGAACCAGATATCGAGAACTTCGTTCTCTTGGCATATCTCACGTAAAAGCCATTGAAATTGCAAATACCCGCAAGGGTGCATGGCGTACCACAAAGTCTCCGCATATACACAAAGCCCTCGGCATTGCCTACTGGCAACAACAAGGGCTGAAAAGCTTAGTGCAACGATATTCTCAAATTCGTCAAGCTTGGTGAACCGCCGTATACCGAACGGTACGTACGGTGGTGTGAGAGGACGGGGGTTAGTCGCCCCCTCCTACTCGATTGGGGAATCTAAAGAGGTCCCCAGCAGACAGTATATAAGAAATGGTTGTCGCAGTCTTTGGCTGATTTGATCGGGGCTGACGCCAGCTTCGAGGATCAGAAAGGAGAGGGAGAGTAAAGTGGAAGCAGAAACCGCCTGCAACTATTTGGAGCCGTTTGTAGAAGCTGTCCCGGAGCTTTCTGTTGAGCCCGGTGTCCGTCTCTACACAGTCAGCTATTACAGTCAGGGACTTCTGGTCAAAGCGGCGCTCGCTGTGCCCGATGCCCAGTTGGGGGAATGCCTGCCCGCGCTGCTTTATTGCCGCGGGGGCATCAAGGGGGTGGGCAAGGTCCGGCCGGAGCGGATTAGCCAGATGGCCTCGTTTGGCTATGTCGTGCTTGCCCCTCACTATCGGGGCAATGAAGGAGGAGAGGGGCGAGACGAGTTTGGCGGTGAGGATCGGCACGATGTCTTTTCCGCTTATGAGCTGCTCTGCCGGATGCCCGGTGTAGACAGCGGGAGGATCAGCGTCTATGGCTTTTCACGAGGCGGAATTATGGCGCTTCTGGCGGCGATCGAGTGCCCAGGTCTGCGCTCTGCGGTTGTGTGGGGAGGTGTATCCGATCTGTTTTTGACGTACGAGGAGCGCATTGATTTAAGGAGAATGCTTCGCCGTGTGGTCGGCCACCCACGCAAGCAGGAAGAGGCCTACAGATGGCGCTCGCCGATTTTTCGCGCAGCGGAAATTAGCTGTCCGGTATTGATCATCCACGGTACAGAAGATGGGAATGTCGGAGTTGAGCACGCCCGGCGCCTGGCCGATGCGCTGAAAGCAAACGGAAAGCCCCATGAGCTGTGGCTGGCGGAGGGTGCCAGCCACTTGTTCAAAGGAGAAGTACTGGAGGCGTACACGAGGCGGATGTTTGACTGGCTGGCAGCTCCTCGGGCCTAAGCGCGTCCATGGCGGCAGAGCGGCAGGGAAATGACAATTTCTGTTCCCTTGCCCGGCTCGCTGAAGATCTGCATGCTCCCGCCGTGGTTTTCAACCATGCGGCGGGAGATGGGCAAGCCAAGTCCCGTTCCCTCTTCCTTGAGGGAGAAGAAAGGATCAAAGATGCGTACCAGATGCTCGGGAGGAATGCCCGAACCGGTGTCGGCCACGCGGATTTGGACAGTCGAATCAATCACCTTGCTTCCGATGCAGAGCGATCCCCCGTGCTTCATCGCCTCGATGCTGTTCTTCATCAGGTTGAGCAAAATCTGCTTGAGCTGCTCGACGTCAACCTCCAGCCGCGTATCTTTTTCCAGCAGGTCGACGATTTCAATTCCGTGCAGGGCAGCTTCGCCCTTCATCAACGGCAGGATGGAGTGCAGCACCTCTGTCAGCGACACCTCGCGATAGTTGGGCTCCGACGGCTTGGAGAGCATCAAAAGCTCTGTCACGATATGATTGACCCGTTCGATTTCCTGCAAGATCAAAGGGAGGTAGTGGCGGTCTCTTTCTTCCTCAGGCAGCCTTTGCTGGAGCAATTGAATAAACCCGTAGATCACAGTCAGCGGGTTGCGAATTTCGTGGGCAGCGCCTGCGGCCAGTTGGCCGACCATCGCCAGTTTTTCCGACTGGTGAAGGTAATCCTGGACTTGCTCTTGTTCGGTGATGTCAGAAAAAGCGACCATCCATCCAGCTTCCTGGTCGTGCTGATTCCGCAGCGGCACGTAGGAGACAAGCGCAGTAAATGGCGTTTCATTCTCGCGATAGAGCGAGATTTTCCGATTTTCAAACCAGGGTGTCTGCTCCCCCGGTCCGCCACTCCAGAGGTCGGGGTCTTTGGTCATGGGGAAATGACTGGAATCCAGGCGGACGAGTTCTTTTGCTTTTTGGTTGATGTGTACCCATTCCGAATGAAAATGGCGGGTAATGACGCCGACCGGGAGGGAGTTGAGAATCTGCTCTCTGACATTCTTTTCTTCCTCCAGCACCTGTCTGCGGGCTTCGTCCTGCTGGAACAGTCGGGCAATGCTGGTCGACATTTTGTTAAACTCCTGCGCCAGTTCATGAAATTCATCTTTGGTGTCGTAGACAATCTGCTGGCCGAATGTTCCTTTGGACACTTCCCGGACTTGTTCGATCAAAGACCGGATTGGACGCAGCAGCTCTCTTCGGAAGTAAAACGTGCAAAACAGTCCGAATAAAATAGAAGCGACAGATACGCTGTACGTCAGGATCAGGGAAACCTTCAAGGTCTCATTTGTTTTCTGAAATTCCTTGTTCGTCTGGTACTCCAGGCGGTTGAGGGAATAGGTCAGATGCCGTTCCAATTCGTTGATTTTTGGCTGCACGTCTGTCTCAAGTACATAGCTGACAGCCGTTACGTTGCCTGCTTGCAGCAGGGGATTGATTTTGTTCAAGAAGATGAAATCGAGCTGCGAGATCAAATCGATGACCGTGAGCAGCTCACCGTTTTCTTCCGTTTTGGGAACAGAGGAGAACCGGGCACTGTTGACAAGATTTGTGTAGTATTGATCAAGGAAAGATGGCTGTCGCGTCAAGGTGTACATTTTCAAGGCATATGTCTTCAGGTAGAGCTGGTTTTTCACATCCAAAAGAGCACTGGCCTGAGGAAGAACATTTTGGGTCAGATGCATCTCATCGGATGTCACCTTGGTCATCTGGTAGCTGAACAAGGTCGTTACACACCCGATCAGCAGCATCATGACCAAGTAGCTGAGCATGATTTTCTTCTGAAAACCTAAGCTGCGAAACGGAGACATCATGTCTATCCTCCAAACATCTAGCGGCGCTGAATCAACTTGTCCAGCTCCCGCTTGATTTCTTCGCGTATTTCTTTGGGAACCATGGGTCCAAACGAGCTCAGACGGTTTACTCCTTCTTTCAGCCCGTAGGTAACGCTGCCCGAAGGCAATTTTCCGGCAGTAAATTGAGACATGACCGTCCGATAGCATTGTCGAACGTCCTGAATCATCGACGCGATTACGTGATTGGGTGCGATGTAGCGTTGATCAGCGATGTAGCCGATCGCGTAGATATTGGCACGCTGCGCTTCGGTAATGACGGCCAGATTCAAGCTGTCCCCCGTGGTGTAGACCACGTCGACCCCTTTGGAGATCATCTCTTTTGCCGCCTTGGTGGCTCCTGCGATGTCATTGAAATCGCTAACCTTGCCGACGATCACTTTTGTTTTTCCGCTCGTGTCTTTGACTGCTTGTGTGAAGCCATTCAATTGATCGTATTCGGTGGGCTTGTCCGCGATGATATAGCCGACCTTTCGCGTACGGGTCATCTGCGCGGCGAGCTTTCCTACCAGGTATCCTGCGGGCCACATATCGTAGCGGATGGTGGTCTGGTTGGAGTGTGGAGCTTCTCCGTTAAAGGAAACAAAACGGGTCTCCGGATAAAACGGAGCCACTTTTGTAAAAGGTTCGGAAAAAATGACACCATGTCCGAATATGAGATCATAGCCATTGGAGGCGTACTGCTCGGCGGCCGCTGTAATCTTTTCAGGGTCCAGATTGCTTGCTACTTCCAGTGAGAACCCATATTGCTTCTGCAGCTCTGTCAAGCTTTCAAGGGCGCTGCTGTTCCACCCCTGGTCGTAGGTGGGACCTTCCAGCATCAGGGCGACGTGCAGCCGATGGCCAGGCACTCCTTTTTCCTCCATTTGCCGTATATGCTTCATACTGGTCAAAAATTGACTTGTATTCAGCAAAAGCAACCCGATCACCAGGCAGGCAAACAAAGCGGGAAACGGTTGAAGCTTGGGCATGAGTGTCTCCTCCACAAAAATGAAAACGTAATTGAACACATTTCTACAAAATGAGACAAAAATCCTCCCGCAGGAAAAAAGAGGAGGCCTGTACTCCTAGAGTACAGACCTCCCAGGTTGCAGACAAACTCCCTCGCTGAACGAACAGCAGAGGGAGTTTGTTTAATAATTTGATGAAAATACCGAAGGTGTTTTGATCGTTCACCTTTTGGCGACCTGATTTCCATAGCCAGGTCGCCATTTTTTTCAAGTTCATGGCAGCGAAAACAAGCATCGCCTGCATCGTGACCTTCTCCAGTCCTCGTAAGGTCGTCCAACGCATGCCATGCTTTTCCTTCATATCAGCGAATACACGTTCAATCGTTTCTTTCCGTTTGCTATAGATTTGTTTGTTTTCCTCGGTATGCCGGAGGTGGTCTACCTCTTCGAGGTAATCAGCCCAGATGTGGCGACTCACTCTCTTTGTGTAGTCTTTACTTTCCGTGCATTGTTTCAAGAACGGACAACTTCGGCAAACTTGAGAATTTGATCGATAGATACGGTACCCATCCTTGTTTGTTGTCTCATATGTTAAGATTTGCTCGTTCGGGCAGATGTAGCAGTCGAAATATTCATCATACACATATTCGTGCTTTTTAAAAAAACCTTCTTTGGTGCGTGGTCTTGTGTAGGGCATAACGGGGCGAATCTGGTCATCAAGGAGTGTTTTACTGATGTAAGGCGTCTTGTATCCCGAGTCCACTGCCACAGCTTGAGGCTGTGCAAACGTCTTTCGCACTTGATTCAAAACATCCTCAAAAACCTGACTGTCATGCACATTGCCTGGCGTTACCTTGGCACCAAGCACAAATCCATTTCGATCACATGCTGTATGAAAACTATAAGCAAATACACGTTCCTTTTCCCCTTTTACAAACAATCCGCAATCCGGGTCAGTTGTGCTGACTTTCACCTCCTTCTTCGAAGTTTCTGTCTTTTTTTCAAGGGGCTTCTTTCCATGTGCAATACGATCCTGATTGATTTCTTCGTCCAGCAGCTCTTGATATTTCTTCGCTTGTTCTTCAACGATTTCTTTCACGTATTTATGCTTATTCGCACTGGCTTTTACATGCGTAGCATCAATGAAAAGCACATCAGGCTTCACGAATCCATGATGAACCGCCTCCTCCAATATTCGAAGGAAGATCGACTCGAAGAGTTGAGTATCCCGAAAACGGCGAACATAGTTCTTGCCTAGGGTCGTGAAATGGGGAATGGGCTGACTGAAATCATAGCCAATAAACCACCGATAGGCAACATTGGTTTCGATCTCTTTAATCGTTTGTCGCATGGAACGAATTCCAAAAATATATTGGATGAAAGCAATTTTAACTAAGACTACAGGGTCAACACTGGGTCTGCCATTGTCATGACAGTAGAGGCTTTCCACCAAGTCATAGATGAACGAAAAGTCGATTGCATTTTCAATTTTTCTTACGAGATGATCTTCTGGCACCAACTCATCTAGCGAGAATGCAGATATCTGATAACGCCCTTCGGCCTCTTGCTTATTAAGCATAATGCCACCTCTAAAAAATAACTTTTGAAAACGTAACATGTTCTATATTCAACAAAAAAGCCTGCAGACCCTGTTCCTTACGGAACTTTGTCTACAGGCTGGGAGGCCTGTACTCCTAGAGTACAGACCTCCTTTTGAATTACAGAAAACCGATTTAGAAACGATAGCCGCTTTGCAGAGCGCGTTGATTCTCAACCGCGTGAGCCGCATGCTGCGACAGGGCAGGGTTGGCTGGAGTGGCATACGGGTTTTGGTACTGGCTGAGCGATTGAATCGCCTCAGGAGAAATGTGACCGCGGAAAACCAGGGCGGCCGGGGAAACCTGGTCGTTGTACGCGGTGTTTTTCTCGTTGTAGGCAGGCTGATTCGGATACATCATATGGCCCTGACCTTGTTGCATCGAGTAGGCGTGGGCGTTTCGCTGGTGCATTTCGGCCTGCTGGTGATGGTACATCGCTTGCTGCTGGTGAGCCTGAGCGTGGCTCCGGTGCAGGTGGGCATATTGTTGGTGAGCTTGTCCCAGATCGTATTGATGACGATTGTTCATCTGCATACCCTCCAGTAAATGGAATAGACGTGCGCAAACAATTCGGCAGTTCGCCTTTTACATTATGTCCAACTGGCGCGTGATCATGCGAAAGAGGAATGGGGGAGTGGACGGCAGGGAATGATAACCGTGAGCAATTACGAAAGACAAAAAAGAGAGGTGCGGCAGGTGGAAAAAGATCTGATTGAAATTCCCCAAATCGACATTCCCGATGAAATCAGGCAGGTAGATCTTCCCGAGATTGGCGAGACGACCCCACATCCAAAACCAAGCAGCCCTTCCGTCCAGACAGGAGAAACCGAACGGTCCGTCGGCTTTTTAGCGGAGTAGAAGGAGAGTCAAAAAGCCCGCTGCTCCTCGTGTTTCATCTGCATTTTCCCTGAGGGAACCCAGCCGGATCGCAAACTGTACGTTCGACAAAAATAGCCATTTTCTCTCGTGGACAAGTCTCTGATTTTTTGTAAAAGTTAAAGGATAAGTGCGAGACAATTCAAGGGGGAAAACTACGTGGCCCGTTTGTTGATTGTAGACGATGCGGCGTTTATGAGGAAAATGCTGGCCGACATGGTAGCCGGGAAGCACGAGGTGTGCGGAGAGGCGGCCAACGGTGTGGAGGCCATTGAAAAGTACAAGGAACTGAAGCCTGACGTCGTCACGATGGACATTACCATGCCGGAAATGCAGGGAATCGAAGCGATGCGTGAGATTCTGGCCATCGACCAGGAAGCAAAGGTACTCATCTGCTCTGCTATCGGCCATCGGCAAAAAGTATTGGAAGCAATGAAAAATGGTGCCCGCGACTTTTTGGTCAAACCCTTTCAAAAGGAACAGATTCTGGACGCGATTTCCCGTCTGGTGTAAATGTATGAAAAGCTGCTCTCGTTTGCGGGAGCGGCTTTTTTCGTTCACTTTTGATACGAACCGGGACGTCTTTTCGTTATAATAAACAAATAGCAATACACGAGCGTTAAGAGGGTGGAGCCGTGTCAAACCAACCGAATGTTTTCCAACAATTTCAGCATGCCGATATCGACGAGCTGGCTGATGTCATCGGCGAGCTGCTGCAGAACCCGATCACAATTGAGGATGCCGACCACAAGCTGATCGCCTACAGCTCTCACAGCGAGAGCACCGATCAGGCCAGGTGGTCGACGATCATGGGCCGGCGCGTGCCTGAGAAGGTGCTGACCCGGCTGTGGAAAGACGGCGTGTTTCAGGAGCTGCTGACCAAGGATGAGCCTGTGCACATCCCGGCAAAGGACGAGGTCGGGCTGGGCAAGCGGGTAGCCATCGCCATTCGCAAAGGGAGCGAGGTCCTGGGGTATATATGGGCGATCGAGGTCAATCGGCCGATCACGGAGGAAGACGACGACATCTTGCGCCAAGCGGCACGGGCTGCCGTCTCCCGGCTTGTTCAAAGGCAGGGCAAGCGGAAGGCGGAGGAGCAACGGCGCAAAGAATTTTTGTGGGAGCTGCTGCTCGGAAACCACAGCAGCGACACGCTCATTCGCCAGAAGGCGGAAAGTTTGCAATTGCAGCTGTCCACGCCGTATCTGATCTGTATCATTGAGGCGGCGGGGACGCGCCTGGAGCAGTATCTGTACCCGCTTTTGATGAGAGACAAGCTGCTCTGGGTCGTGGATGGCAACCAAATCGTCCTGTTGATCGGACAGGCCGGGGCAGGAAAACAGCAGGATGAGGCGCTGGTTCGAAAGGTGAAGCAATTCCTGGCCGATTCCTTGGGAAAACTGGAATCGCACGTAAGCGAGGGGCAGGTGACGGCAGGCTACGGCCGCAGCTACAAAGCCTACGCCGATCTCGTGAAAAGCTACCGGGAAGCCTTGCATGCGGTCAAGATCAAGCGGCTGTTTCCGCAAGAAACCGCGGGCATCCACGGCTATCGCGAGCTGGGGATCTACCGGTATCTGCTCAAGCTGAAGCAATGGGACGAGGAACAGGGGTACGAAAATGAAAGGCTCGCCAGGCTGAAGCAGTATGACGCGGAAAATCAGACCGCGATGACGGAAACGCTGGAAACGTATCTGGATGCTGCCGGAAAGGTGAACATTACCGCCAATCGGCTGCATATCCATATCAATACGCTTAGCTATCGATTGAAGAGAATCGAAGAGATCATGCAGGTCGATCTCGAAGACATGAATCAGCGGGTGGCGCTCTACCTGGAGTTGAAGCTGGACAAATTAAACAGCGAACGGTAGTTCGTTTGTGGATTTTCACAAATAAAAGGAAGGCAAGATTAAGGGAATCCCCAAGGAAAATCGGTTTGTAAACGCTGTACAATGTAGGTAATCTCGTCATTCGGCGTTTGCAAAAGGAGGACTTATACGATGATTGTAGGGATTCCCAAAGAGATTAAAAACAATGAAAACCGCGTGGCCATTACGCCAGCAGGTGTAGCAGCACTCGTGCAAAACGGCCATTCGGTCCGGATCGAAAACAGTGCTGGACTCGGCAGCGGCTTTACCAATGAAGATTACACCGCAGTGGGCGCGGAAATCGTAGCCACGGCAGCAGAAGCTTGGGCAGCCGATATGGTGATGAAAGTAAAAGAACCGCTTCCGAGCGAATACGGCTTTTTCCGTGAAGGCCAAATCCTGTTTACTTACCTGCACCTCGCTCCAGAACCGGAACTGACGCGTGCTCTGGTAGAGAAAAAAGTGGTAGCCATCGCGTATGAGACCATTCAGTTGGACAACGGCGCTCTGCCCCTCCTGATGCCAATGTCTGAAGTGGCTGGACGCATGTCCGTGCAAATCGGCGCTCAATTCCTGGAAAAGCCATATGGCGGCAAAGGCGTGCTTTTGGGTGGCGTACCAGGCGTGCCGAAAGGTGAAGTCGTCGTAATCGGCGGCGGTATCGTAGGTACCAACGCTGCGAAGATGGCACTCGGTCTGGGTGCGAACGTAACGATCCTCGATGTGAGCGCGGACCGTCTGCGTCAGTTGGACGACTTGTTCCAAGGTCGCGTGCAAACACTGATGTCGAACTCCTTCAACATTGCGAATGCCGTGAAAAAAGCGGATCTCCTCGTAGGCGCTGTCCTGATCCCGGGTGCGCGTGCGCCTCGTCTGGTAACGGAGGAAATGGTAAAAACCATGGCTCCTGGTTCCGTGATCGTAGACGTAGCAATCGACCAAGGCGGCTCCATCGAGACCTGTGACCGCATCTCTACACATGACAATCCGACTTACGAAAAACACGGCGTCATTCACTACTCCGTTGCAAACATGCCGGGTGCTGTAGCCCGCACATCCACGCTGGCACTGACCAACGTGACCGTGCCGTATGCGGTGCAGTTGGCGAACAAAGGCTACCGTCAAGCGGTCCTGGACAATCGTCCGCTGTCGAAAGGTGTAAACGTCATCGACGGAAAAGTAACCTACAAGGCAGTTGCAGAAGCTCACAACCTGCCGTATGTAGCGCTTGAAGAAGTGCTTTTGGTGAAAAACTAAGGCTTGCCCTTTTCATACACATGCAGATCAACTGCCTGCCCTGCCGATCGGGGCGGGCAGTTATTAGTTCTGCTCGATCAACCGGGGATAGTCATACCAATCCAGCTTCATCTTGCCCGAATCCGCGAGATCGACGTTGACCTCGACTTTTGCCAGGGCGTTTGCTTGAAAGGGGAACGCTTGGGATTTGGGCATTTGCTTCCACCTTTGATAATCCTCACGGAACAAAACGTATTCCAGCCGCAGCAGATCAACCCCCGAACGCAGGCTTTTCTCAAAAGCTCCCCGTATCTGCCGCTCTATTTCCTTCTCCGATTCCTTCCGGATAAACGAAGACGGATTGTCTTCCATCAACTCCCGGATGTACCCTTTTACTCTGATGGATATATCAAAACGAACAGGACCTTTGGTCTTTTTCGGGCGAATGACGACATCCGGGCGCTGCAAGCGGACTGTCGCGACCGACTTGCCGTTTTTTCGGATGACGATTCCGGCACTCTGGGTTCTGGGAGTAAGCCAGCGCAAGCCGAGCAACTCGTCTTCGGGAAAGAAGCCGTTAAGCTTTCCGTGATGGATGGCAAATACGCCGTTGAGCGACAGGCGTGTAATAAATTGAGAGTCCATTTTCCATTTGTTCTTCACGACGGTGATCGAGGGGAGCAAGATCGTATTCGCAGGCTCCCAGTATTCGGAGATGAATTCGTGAAAGCGGATCGGCTGGATAAAAGAGCGCTGCTTGTAAACATCCACGGGCTGATGAAGCAAGGTGGATTCGGGAGAAAAGCCCAAAACAGGCTGTACACTCAGTACCTCCTCCAGCTTGTCGTGTGTTCCGAAAACCCACTTGGTATATCGGAGAAGGCCAGAGCGGTTCAAAATATCGTAGACCGGAAGAATCCCCTTTTCCAGTATTCGTTCGTGAAAGATCAGCGAAGAAACAAATCCGGTGAATGTCGGGATCTGGGCATTTTTGATCAGGTTGTCGATGGCCGATTGAGGCGTATCTCCTCTGCCTACGGCGATTACGGCAGGGGCTTCCCTTTCGTCTGCCTGGGTCTCTTGTTTTGCGACCCTGGCCAAATCCACCGTTTGCGTGTAAAAAACGTATTGGCCGTCCGTATAATCGATGCCGATGGCAGTCAAATACACCATATTCTGAATGACCTTTTGGTCCCAGCAGCCGGTCGTCAAGAACAGACACAGCAAAAGCGGGAAAAGCTTCCTCCCGGTTTTCATGAAACCTCCTCCCTCAGTCGGATCTTTTTTTGTTGGTGATCAAAGAAAGCAAGGGGCGGACAAGCACCTGCGCCAGATCGGAAAAGATCATGGGGGAGCGGCTAAGGACATACGGCTGTCCAAAAGAGGAAAGCGTGGACAGGTAGAGCACGGTACCGATGACACTGATGACAAAACCGTACATGCCAAGAATCGAACTGAGCAGGAAGACGGCAAAACGGGTGATCGTGACAGCGCCACTCAGGGATTGGTTTACCAGCGTAAAAGAGGCGACGATCGTCAGCGAGCCGATGAACAGCTGGGAGGGAGAGGTGAGCCCTGCCCGAATGGATGCGTCCCCAATAATCAACCCGCCTACCAACGCCAGCGTTTGCCCGACGTTTTTGGGCAGGCGTGCCCCGGCTTCGCGCAAGAATTCAAAAACAAAGAGAATGCCCAGCATCTCGATCGGCGAAGAAAAGGGCAGTCCCTTTCTGCCTTGACTCACGGTGGCCAGAAGCTGAAAAGGAAATTGCTCGACATTGTATGCCGACAGCGCCACCCAAAAGCCGGGAAGAAAGATCGCCAGCCAGATGCCAAACAGGCGCAAAACCCGCTCCAGCCAAATATAGGCCACGGGGTATTGGTCGTCTTCAGGGGCCTTGACCAGCTCCGGCAGGCTGCTGGGCACAAGCAGGGCGATGGGAGAGTTGTCTGCCAGGATGGCGGCTTTTCCCTGCAAAAGCAGATAGGTGACGTAATCGGGCCGTCCCGTGTAGTCGGTCAAAGGAAAAATAGAGTAGGGATTGTCGGTAATCGTTTTTTCCAGATTGGCGCTGGTTACGACCTCAAGCGATTCGTTTTTGACAAGGCGCTCTCTCAAAAGCCCGATAAGCTCTACGGGAGCCTTGTCAGTCATATAAAGCAGTGCCACCCGAGTTTTTGACTTGGTGCCCAAGGTAAAGGATTCATAGGCCAAAGAAGTGGTCCTCAACCTTTTGCGGACCAGGGCGACATTGGCCGATAGATCCTCGACGAAGCCGTCGCGGGGTCCTTTGATCGAAACCTCCGTATTGGCTTCTTCCGTCGAGCGCTGCGGGCGGTTGGAAAGACCGCAGGAATACGCACCCTTTCCACGCCAAAAAAGCAACAGCTCTCCGGCAAATAGCCGCTTTGTCCACTCCGTAAAGTCAGCAGGCAAAGGTTCTGCGAGAAAAGCGTCGAGCCCAGATCCTTCGTCCATTTCTTTTAGCTCAGGCAGGATGGTATCTTGCATCTGCTTGATATCGATCAGACCCTCGCAATAAACGAGAATGAATCCGGAGCCATCTCTTAATGAAACCGACTGGATCATGACATCCGCGCAGTGGGCAAAAGCTCGCCGCAGTTCGTCTTCGCCCGGATTTTCCAGAACGCCGAGAGCAGGCTCGCTTCTCAATTGGTAGCTCGGCAACGGCTTTTGCTCACGATTCATGATGACGTCCCTTCTGCTGTTTTCCCGCGACCAAGGCGACGATGGCAAGAACCATGGTAAGCACCAGGACGATGATCGCCGACATGGGAAAATACCATCTCGATAAAAAGGTGAGAAACTGCATGTCCGAAAAGGGCAAGCTCATCAGGGCGAGCATCGATGCGCCAAGAAACGAGAGAACCCCCAAGCGCTGTTTTGGTTTGCTGATTTGCAACAGCTCGGTCACAAGAAAGAGACAAAGAGAGAGGCGGACGAACGCCCCGGACAGCCACTGGTAAATGGAAAGAAATTCGAGATTTTCGATGTATCTGCCCATGGTCAGCAGCCGCCACTGCTCATAGGAAGGATAGCGCTGCCTGGTCGCTTCTGCCGGTCCGAATTCCGCGATAGCCCCAGTCAGCGGGCTAAGTGTGAGAATGATGATAATCCCTCCGAGCACTAAGAGGTACATGAACTTCGTTTCCGTTCTCAGATGATGCTGCAAAAACAGAATCAGGACAATTTCCAGGAAGCCTCCAGCCGCATAGAGCATGCCATTTATAACCGGAGTCATTCCGTTTTGAAACAAGGGCAAAAGCAAATGGTAATCCTTCTTGGGCATATTGCCAAAGCCGACTAAAAAGCCGAACAAGACGACGAACGGCAATAGCAGCCCGGAGGCGATAGCGATCGAATGGATTCCGGCATACGCGGCAGCTACACTAAGCAAGACGAGGACCAATCCCGTTACGATTTCCGGAGTGTTCGGCAAATAGTTGACGGTTGTCCAGGTCTGCGTGTCCGTCAAATTGACGAATGCCATCAAGTACAAAAGAAGCATGAACGGGAAAAGCAAAAGGCGGCTCCCGACGTGTCCGACGGTGGCTTCCAGCCAATCGGAGAGCGACTGCCTGTTCATCCGGCGACAGATGAGAAAAAGAAGCCAAAGCCATCCGATGAAGGGAATGGCTACCAACAGAACGCTGATCCAGGCGTCCCGGCCTGCTTTGCTTAGCAAGAGGGGAATGATCGTTACGTGAGTGGTGATCCCGACAGACAACATGATCATCATCACAGCTTGCAAAAATCCAATAGATCCTGTTGGGTTTCTCACGGACCGGTGCACTCCTTTTTCAAAGGATGTCCATACTATGTACAAAAAGGAAAGGCGTTATGTAATGTCTACCCGGCACCCGTATTTCCACTGGAAAAAAAAGAATCTTTCATTTTGTGCGCCTCATACGAAAAAATATGGTATGCTACTAGGCAGAAAAAAGCAGTGAGGAGTGCAGCGATGTATCAGCTAGTGCGGAAATTCCTGTTTCAGATGGATGCGGAAGAAGTGCATGAAAAAACCGTCCATCTCCTCAAAGTGGCAGAAAAATCAGCGGCAGGCAAAAGTCTTCTAAAGATGATGTATCAGGTGCGCGACGAGCGGCTTGAGACGAAGCTTTGGGGGATTACGTTTCCCAATCCGGTTGGGCTCGCCGCGGGCTTTGACAAAAATGCGGAGGTGTACCACGCCCTGGCAGCGCTCGGCTTTGGCTTTGTCGAGGTCGGGACGATCACGCCGCAAGGCCAGCCGGGCAATCCGAAGCCGCGGCTGTTCAGATTAGTGGAACATGGCGCCATCATCAACCGAATGGGCTTTAATAATCTGGGGGCATATTTGGCATCCCAAAATCTGATCGATTACGCTTATGCCGATATTCCGATCGGGATCAACATCGGCAAGAACAAGATTACGCCAAATGAACACGCCGCCAGCGATTACAGCAAGTGTTTGGACATGCTGTACAGCTACGGCCATTACTTTGTCATCAATGTCAGTTCGCCAAACACACCGAATTTGCGCGATTTGCAGGAGACCGAGAGCTTGCGCAGCTTGATTCGCGCAGTCAAGGACAAGGCTTCCGAGCTGGAATCGCGGGGAGCCAAGGCGAAGCCGATCCTGTTGAAGGTGGCTCCCGATATGGCAGACGAGCAGATGCGCGACGTCGTGCAGGCTGCCGTGGCAGAAGGAATCTCCGGTATCATTGCGACGAATACGACATTGTCCCGCGAGCCTGTGCAAGACCATCCGAGAGCGAATGAGGCAGGCGGCTTGAGCGGAAAACCGCTCGAAGCGAGAGCGACCGCCTGGGTCAAGGAGATTTATCAGGAAGTCGGGGACAAGGTGCCGGTCATCGGAGTGGGCGGCATCTTTACCGGAGAGGATGCGTACCGCAAGATTCGCGCCGGCGCCAGCCTCGTCCAGGTCTATTCAGGCATGGCGTATCAGGGGCCGGGGATTGTCAAAATGATCAACAAGCAGCTGCTCCAATTCCTGAAGCGCGACGGCTTTTCGCACATTAGCGAAGCAGTCGGCGTAGATGCACGGTAATTTTGTGATAAAAGCTTGGGAGGCGAGCCAGTCTGCAGCTTTCAGAGTAGCAGCTTCGGCATCTGGCGGTTTGCAGCTTTCAACTGCCAAAGAGAAAAGGGAGAACTGGCACGTTCTCCTTTTTCTTTTGCAACCCATCGTATATAATAGACAATCATCTGCGAATTTTTGGAAAAGAATAAAATGCAGCAAGGTGCCCTTATGAATAGTAAGGGGTAACAGGGAATCGGGTGAAACTCCCGAGCGGTCCCGCCACTGTAACCAGGGGAATGCTCTTTTTTCGAAAGCCACTTGTCGATTTGACGGGGAAGGCAAAAGAGCGTATTGATCCGGAAGCCAGGAGACCTACCTTGCTGCCACACCCATGAGCCTTCGAGGAAAGGAGAGGTGAGCCCAAACGAAACGACTGTTCGCAGTATCGTTAGTTGCCGTGTGCCAAGCTCATCCAAATCGGGTGAGCTTTTTTGCGTGTGTTCTTTAGAGAATCAGAGTAAGGAGTGTTGCTGAATGAGGGGTAGACGCACCGTTGCCAGTGGTCTTCTGATAACCGGATTTCTTGTTTACTTGCTGTTCAATACGCCACAAACCGGACATGCCATGCATATTATGGAAGGGTATTTGCCGGCAGGGTGGTCGCTGTTTTGGTGGGCTGTTTTTCTGCCCTTCTTTTTCCTCGGCTTGCGTCAGGTTCAACGCATTGTCAAAGAGAAGCCCGAATTCAAGCTGCTTTTAGGGGTAGCGGGAGCCTTTGCATTTGTCCTGTCCGCGCTGAAAATTCCGTCCGTGACAGGCAGCAGCTCCCATCCCACAGGAACAGGGCTGGGCGCGATCTTGTTTGGTCCGCTGGTCATGTCTGTACTGGGCAGTCTGGTGCTCTTGTTTCAGGCGCTGCTGCTCGCGCATGGGGGCTTGACGACACTCGGCGCCAATGCGTTTTCCATGGCGGTTGTTGGCCCGTTCGTCGCATATGGCGTGTATCGGCTGGTGGCCAGAAAGAAAGGTGGCCAGAAGCTCGGCATTTTTTTCGCGGCAGCGCTGGCTGACCTCAGCACCTATCTGGTCACTTCCGTTCAACTGGCGCTGGCATTCCCGGCTGCTTCTGGCGGGATTATGGCTTCCTTTGTCAAGTTTGCGGGGATATTTGCCTTGACGCAGGTGCCGCTGGCGATCAGCGAGGGACTGCTGACGGTGCTCGTGTGGAATTGGCTTCAAGCCTACAACGCGCAAGAATTGTCGCAGCTGAAGCTGCTGAAAAGGGAGGGGTAAGAGATGAAGCGTTGGACGAACTGGCTGCTCATTTTGGCGGCAGCGGTACTGGCGGTGGTGCCATTGCTGGTCGTAAAAGATTCGGAATTCGGCGGAGCCGATGGAGCGGCAGAGGAAGCGATCATGGAGGTGGCTCCTGACTACGAGCCGTGGTTTCAGCCTTTGCTCGAACCTCCCGGCGGTGAGACAGAAAGCCTCTTGTTCGCCCTGCAGGCTGCTCTGGGAGCAGGCGTGATCGGGTATGCCATCGGCTTGTACCGGGGCCGGCTGAAAAACAGGCAAGAATGATTGGACGGATCGACTCCCTCGCTTACGAAAACAGGCTGAAGAGGCTGCCGCCCGAACAGAAGCTGCTCTTTTCGCTGGCCATGCTGCTGTTGGCACTGATCAGCCACCCGCTTGTCCAGGGCATTCTGTTCGTCTGGATGAGCGTCTGGATCGTCGTCTATGCCCGCACTCCATGGCGGATCTATTTTGTCGTGGTGGCTGCCTCCGTCGCCTTCCTGCTCGCCGGAAGCCCGGCGCTGCTCCTGGAGGCATCCAGACTGGCGGAATGGACACGGGATGACAATGCAATCGCATCCTGGCAGTTGGGAAGCTGGGTTGTCTATGTGACGGCAGAGGGGCTGTCCAGGGCCATGAGCCTGGCCGCCCGCTCGCTGGCGGCGCTCTCCTGCTTTTCCTTTATTCTTTTTACAGTTCCCTTTGCCGAGGTTTTGCAAGTGTTCCGCCGGATCGGCATCCCCTCCATTCTGACTGATCTGATGATGATCATGTACCGTTTTGTCTTCGTTCTTCTGGAGACAGCCGAGCAAATCTGGACGGCGCAAAAGGCCAGAGGAGGGCACCGCGGCACGGCGGGAACACTCAAGGATGCGGGCAGGCTGATCGTTCAATTATTTATCCGCACGATGGCACGCTACCGCCAGATGTACATCAGCATGACGGCAAGAGGGTTTACGGACGATTTCCGCGTCCTGGTCCATGCCTCCCATATGCGTTCCAAAAGGTACGAATGGGAAGCGGTAGCCGGATGTCTCCTGCTGGCGATGCTGGAATGGTGGATGGGAGGATGAGGCGCGAGTGGCATTCGAAGTGACGACAGATGCAGCAGAACAGACAGATGCAGCAGAACAAGCAGATGCATCAGAACAGACAGCTAGAGCTGCCTTGGACATATTGCGATTTTCATTCGTTCACTACACGTATCCGGGAGCTTCCCAACCGGCGCTCAACGGACTTTCTCTCGGTGTCCCTGCCGGAAAAAAGTGTGTGCTATTGGGCCACAATGGCTGCGGAAAGTCCACCATGTTTCTGCATGCGAACGGAATTTTTCGGCCGAATCTGGGCCAAGTCCTGTGGAAAGGGAAGGCCGTTTCCTACGACCGGGCTCATTTGCTCAAGCTGAAACAAAAAATCGGTCTGGTGTTTCAGGACCCGGAGCAGCAACTGATCGCCGCGACGGTTGCCGAGGATATCTCCTACGGACTATGCAATCAAAAGCTGCCGGAAGCCGTTGTCAGGGAAAAGGTGTACCGCACGATGGAAACATTCGGGATGACCGAATGGGCAGAAACGCCGATTCACCGGCTCAGCCTAGGGCAGAAACGGCGTGTGGCATTGGCCGGAGTCATGGTGCTGGAGCCGGAGCTGCTGCTGCTGGACGAGCCGACAGCCTATCTGGATCAAGAGCAGACGAGAAATTTTGTGCAGGAGCTGGACCGCATCCATGCGGCCGGAACGACAATCCTGATGGCTACGCATGACATTGACCTCGCATTTGCCTGGGCCGACTGGGTGCTGGTCATGGAAAAAGGGAAGCTGGTCCTGGAAGGAGAGCCGGAGGCGGTTTTCTCCCGGCGGGATACTCTGGAGAGGCTGCAGCTTCGTACGCCTGCTGTCTTCGATGTGTGGGAAGCGTTGCCTGCCGCCCTGCGGGAAGAGATCGGTTCTTCCCGGGTGCCGAGGTCCGTGGAGGAGCTGACTGCGGGATTGCGGCGAATAGCTGCAAGCTGCATTACATAAGCCGGTCGCTTGTGCTGGAGGAGCAGCAGTACAGACAGCATCCATGCAGGTGCAATATCGGAACAAAAACAGACTCCAGGTGGTTGAAATATTGGGACAGAACGGATTTCATGTCGTTGAAATATTGGAGTAGAACAGATTTTCATGGTGCTGTACTATTGGAGAAGTGCAGGCCTGCGTTCGCATGGCTTTTAGCAAATCAGGCTGCGAAAAAGGCAGCTTTTTTTGTACGCATGGTGACGCTTCTCACACCTGTCAGTCGGCCGTTTCGTTACGATAAGAGCAGCTGAAGCTGATTGGCAGGACAGGAGGGCGAGCGATGAGCTTGTTGAAAGAACGTGATTACGCTGTAAGTCCGTTTATCGTGGTCTGGGAGCTGACGAGAGCGTGTGCTTTGCAATGCCTGCACTGCCGGGCTGAGGCGCAGTACGCATCGGATCCGGCGCAATTGACGTTTGAGGAAGGAAAAAGACTGATTGACGATATCGCGGAGATGGATCGTCCGCTGCTCGTTTTTACGGGAGGGGATCCATTGATGCGCCGCGATTTGTTTGAGCTGGCCGAGTACGCTGTTCAGGAAAAGGGTCTGTCCGTATCCATGACCCCCAGCGCTACGCCGAAGGTCACTTTTCAGGCAGTGCGCCGCGCCAAGGAAGCGGGGCTGGCGCGGTGGGCATTCAGCCTGGATGGATCGACTGCCGAGGTCCATGATCACTTTCGCGGGACGGCAGGCTCGTACGAAATGACACAGAGAGGCATCGGCTATTTGCAGGAGCTGGGGATACCGATCCAGATCAATACGACAGTCTCGCGCTACAACCTTCATGACTTGCCATTGATTGCAGAGGTCGTCCGGGAGATGGGAGCTGTATTGTGGAGTCTGTTTTTTCTCGTCCCGGTCGGCAGAGGGATGAAAGCAGACATGATCACCCCGGAGCAGCACGAAGAAGTGATGACCTGGCTGTACCAGGTGAACCAACAAATGCCGTACGATGTAAAAGTGACGGAAGCCCCTCATTTTCGCCGTGTCTGGAACCAGCTCAGGCAGCGCGAGACAATGCCTCGGGATGCGCGGACGAAGAAGCGTCCGGATTGGCTGGGCAGAGCCCCAAAAGGAGTCAATGACGGGGATGGCTTTGTCTTTGTCAGCCACATCGGCGATGTCTACCCGAGCGGTTTTCTTCCTGTAAAGGCGGGAAATGTTCGCGAGGGCTCTCTCAGGCAGATCTATCGGGAAGCGCCCGTAATGAAGCAGTTGCGGGACAAGTCTCTCCTCAAGGGAAAGTGCGGTCGTTGTCCATACAAGGAAATCTGCGGAGGCTCAAGAGCCCGGGCCTACGGCGTAACGGGCGATTACCTGGAAAGCGACCCTTACTGTGCTTATGATGAGGGCATTAGCGCTAATGCCGGAGAAACTTGCCAAGCGACGTAAGCAATTTTTTGTGCAATCGGAAAAGAAAGGAGAGCGTCGGAAATGAGAGCGTTCATCCCCAACCAGCACGGCGCCTGGGCGATGCTGATCGTGCCGTTTCTGTTCGGCGTGTTTGCGTCCGCTCCCGTGATTTTTCACCTCCCTTTGTTTTTGGGCTGGCTGCTGCTGTATCTGTTTACCTTTCCGCTGCTGCAGTTGATTCGCACCGGCAAGAAAGACCGTTACAAAAAGCCGCTCATGCTCTATGGTGTGCTGCTCGCTCCGCTCGCCGGAGCGTTGCTGCTGGCAAAGCCGGGATTGAGCTGGTACGCGCTGTCGCTGCTGCCGTTCTTCTTGATCAACTGCTACTACGCGCGAAAAAATCAAGAGCGGGCGATTGCGAACGATTTTGCGGCGGTGCTTCTGTTCAGCTCTATCGTCTTTGTCACCTATAAAATCGGCGGGGGCAACGACTGGGGAGTCGCTTTGTCGCTGTTCTCTCTGAGTGTTCTTTACTTTGCGGGAACGGTCTTTTACGTCAAAACGATGATCCGCGAGAAGCGGAACAAAGTGTTTTACTGGCTGTCAGTTTGCTATCATATCATTCAAATTGCCGTGATGGCCTGGCTGTTCTCGCCCTGGCTGCTATTGCCGGCCGGCGCGCTTTTGATCCGGGCGATCGTTTCGCCCCGGCTGCAGCCGTCCATAAAAGTCGTCGGAATCTCGGAGATCGGCTATGCCGTGATGATGACGGCCACCGTTCTGTGCTTGTATCTGTGAGGGATCGCGTTGCTTTTCTGTCTGCGTTCCCATCGCTTGGCTGGACGCAAGGACAGGGCAAATTGGATTAGCTCAACCGGCAAAGGAGCACACTAAACTCCAATCGGGCATGCAGCTAATAAGAGCGGAAAGCTTGCCGATGGGAGGGAATGGCGATGAAGAATATTGCTGTTTGGAGAGCCCTCGCCGGAGGTCTCGCAGCAGCGGCCTTTGCACTCATTCAGTGGATGATGTCGTAGGACCAACTTGCACCACATCAACGAGCCTGTGGGCGTGATTGCCAAGGCTCGTTTTTCATTGGAAATACCTAGAATTCGGACTATTCCTTTTGTATAATGGTTTCTACATAATCCATAGGAGGCGTTCTTATGAAGTACACGATGATGGTTAGGGCTCAAATTCAAGGGGAAGACGCATAACTTGCCCTGTAAACTGCGAGCTTCCCCTGAAATGGGGAAGGGGTTTTCATTTTGGTGGACAAGGAACGGAACGAGCAGGATCGTTTGCAAACAGAGGGCGCGGAAGCTGCCGGTCCCGCCAGAGCTTTCGGCCATTTGCCAGCGGTGTTTGCGTGGCTTGGCTTTCTCGGGTTTTTCAGCGTATTGAATGAAACGGTATTTACCGTATCCTTGCCGGACATCGCCAACCAATTTGGCATACCGCCATCCACCGCCAACTGGGTAACGATCAGCTTTGTCATTACTTTCGGGATCGGTTCGGCCATTTATGGCAGACTGGCCGATATGTACGGCGTCAAATGGCTGCTTGTCATCGGTTTGTGTATATACAGCGGAGGATCGCTGCTCGGTCTGTTCGCGCCATTTTCATTTCCGGCTGTCATTGCTGCCCGGTTTATTCAAGGCGCAGGGGCATCGGCCGTTCCCGCGATGATCATGGTCATGATCGCCCGCTATATCGGACCTGAAGATCGCGGGAAAGCATTTGGAATCGTAGGCTCCATGGTTGCTATGGGAGAGGGAATCGGCCCCGTCATCGGAGGTGTCGTGGCAGACACGATTCATTGGTCATTCCTTTTTTTGCTCCCGGTAGTAACGCTTGTCTCCATTCCTTTCTTTCTGCGGGTATTGCCGCACGAGCCTTCTCGCAAAGGGAAAGTGGATGTGAAGGGCGCTTTGCTGCTTTCGGCTGTGATGGCGATGTTTACCCTGTATACGACAGGATACCAATGGGGGTATCTGGCGGGGAGCTTTCTCCTGCTAGGGATGTTTGCCTTCTATATTCGTCGCGTGGAACAGCCGTTTATCGAACCATCCTTGTTTAGGAAACCGAGGTTTGTCAAAGGCGTTCTGACGGGATGCATTTTGCTCGGGACTGCCGCAGGCTTCATTTCCATGGTGCCGTATATGATGAGAGACGTGCATCATTTGAGTACGGGCTTGATCGGGGGAGGAATTCTGTTCCCGGGTACCATGAGCGTAGCGTTTTTCGGTGTTGTTGGAGGGAGACTGGCCGATAGGCGAGGGCATCTGTTTGTATTGTCTCTCGGTGTGTTCCTGATCACTATGAGCTTTCTCGGCACAGCACTGTTTGCTGACCAAACACCGTGGCTTATGACTGGTGCACTGGTGCTGGCATTTGGCGGTCTGTCCTTTGTGAAAACAGCGATCTCCTCCAGTGTGGCAGAGACGCTGGAAGAACACGAAGCCGGCGCTGGCATGGGAATGCTCAACCTGGCTTGCTTCTTGTCAGAGGGGATCGGGGCAGCGATTGTCGGCGGCTTGTTATCGAATAGCCTGCTGGACTTCCCTTTGCTCCCGACAGTAGGCCAGCCTGCGGCATTCGTCTACAGCAATTTGCTGATCGTCTTTGCTTTGCTCGTGTTTGTTGGCCGAGTGATATACTCATCAGCATATGGCCGTAGACAAAGCTGACAAAATGATTGATTTTATACAGCGAAAACTGCTGTATGCGAAAAACAGCCGGATGCTTGTCCGGCTGTTTTTGTTGGTGCGCCCAGCATGGGCGATAGCTATAGGGTGAAAGTCCCGAACGGGGGTTGGCTGTACCAACCGTTAGCTCAAGGCAAGGGTGTCGACCGCGAGGTCGAATCTGAAGGAAGCCGGCGGCAAAATCCCGACCTGAGGTACACGAACCCAATTTGAGGCTGTTGTATCCGGGCGAGTCTGCCAAACAAGACAAAGCCCCATACAGCCAAGGGATACAGTAGTAAACTTGGGCAGGTACATGGGATGAAAGTTATCGTTCTTACCTGGGGAGGTCTGCATGAAACGCCTTCAACTGTTGGTAACCGTCTCCGTAAGGAGACGCTGAACATGCAGAAGTCAGCAGAGGCCATAGTACCCGAGTAGAGGACGCTTGAATGGGGAAGGGCCGAACATCAAGCCAGCATGCGATCCATGTCTTTTGATACGGTACGTCGAAGCAGAATTCTGTCAAGGAACTACTTTTGAAGAGCAGGGGTGAAGCCCCGAGGGTACAAAAGAGGGCTGAGTATCGTACAGCAAGCACGGAGTCCGCATGTGCGAAGGAAGGAACATCATTATGGATTTGCTGGAAAAAGTCTTATCACGGGAAAACTTACGGATGGCACTCCAACGAGTGGAGGAAAACAAAGGTGTCGGTGGAGTCGATGGTGTTTCAACCGAACAACTACGCGATTATCTACGTGAACACTGGCAAGCCATCCGCGAGAAGATGGAAAGGGGAACCTATAGACCTTCACCTGTTCGCAGAGTCGAAATCCCGAAACCTGACGGTGGTGTAAGGTTATTAGGCATTCCCACCGTGGTAGACCGCTTTATTCAGCAGGCCATCCTCCAAGTGTTAACGCCGATCTTCGACCCCACCTTCTCGGAATCTAGCTATGGGTTCCGTCCAAAACGTAGCGCTCACATGGCAGTAAGGAAAGCGCAAGCGTATATCTCCGAAGGATATCGTTTCGTGGTGGACATCGATCTAGAGAAATTCTTTGATCGCGTAAATCATGATATTCTAATGAGCCGTGTGGCTCGAAAAGTTCAGGACAAGAGAATTTTAAGACTGATTCGTTCCTACTTGAATGCGGGGATCATGATAAATGGCGTCTGTACAACATCAAGTGAAGGAACACCGCAAGGTGGGCCGTTAAGCCCACTTTTGGCAAATATCCTACTTGATGATTTGGACAAGGAACTCGAAAAGAGAGGCCACCGTTTCTGCCGCTACGCAGACGATTGTAATATCTACGTGAAAACAAAACGGGCAGGGGAACGAGTAAAGAAGAGTATTCAAAACCACTTGGAGAAGGTACTAAGGCTAAAAGTAAATGAGGAGAAAAGCGCGATAGACCGACCATGGAAACGAAAATTCTTGGGCTTTAGTTTTACCTTTGCAAAACAGACAAGGATTCGCATCCACCCCAAATCCCTCCTCAAGCTAAAAGAGAAAATCCGCACGATCACGAATCCGGTGTGGAGCATCTCGATGGAGAAGCGGATTGAAAGAATAAATCAGTACCTCATGGGCTGGATTGGATATTTCGCCCTTGCAGACGCGAAGGGCATTCTACAATCCATTGAGGAATGGACAAGGCGCAGGCTCCGTCTTTGTTTGTGGATGCAGTGGAAACGCGTGAGAACCAGATATCGAGAACTTCGTTCTCTTGGCATATCTCACGTAAAAGCCATTGAAATTGCAAATACCCGCAAGGGTGCATGGCGTACCACAAAATCTCCGCATATACACAAAGCCCTCGGCATTGCCTACTGGCAACAACAAGGGCTGAAAAGCTTAGTGCAACGATATTCTCAAATTCGTCAAGCTTGGTGAACCGCCGTATACCGAACGGTACGTACGGTGGTGTGAGAGGACGGGGGTTAGTCGCCCCCTCCTACTCGATTCTAGGCTCTGTTGCCGTTGCCATATAGTGTTGATATTTTATCAAAATAAGAGATGCAACTAAAACGCTGCGCCTCTAACAGATATTGCCTCTGGATTATGCTAACTGCCTATATATTTGAATAGATGAATTCTGTTTTATTTGGTTAGATTGTAACTCCAATTAATTAAATCGTAGATTTCATCTTTAGGAAAAGGAGGGACTGTAAAATATTCTGTGTAAACTCTCAAAACCTATTACAATAAGAGAAAGGTTGGTTTGAGAGGATGACACCTATGGCGAGATTTAGTAAGGAACAAGTGAAGGCGTTTGTGAAGGAAAACAACCTCAAGACGATGGACGATGTGCAGTCGGCACTGAAGGAACTGTTTGCAGAAACGCTGCAGTCGATGCTAGAGGCGGAGCTTGACACGGAACTCGGCTATGAAAAGCACGATGTGAAGCGAAAGAAAACAACAAACAGCCGTAACGGGAAGACAAAGAAGACGGTGACAAGCGAATACGGCGAGGTGGAGATCGCGGTGCCACGTGACCGTAATGGCGAATTTGAGCCCGTTATCGTGAAAAAGCATCAGTCTACCGTTACCGGCATTGAGGACCAAATTATCGCCATGTATGCCAAAGGTGTCAGCACACGGGATATTCAGGACCATCTGAACCATCTGTATGGAATTGACGTTTCTCCTACCATGATCTCCAATGTGACGAATAAGATCGTGCCACTCATCAAAGAATGGCAGAACCGACCGCTACAAAGCATCTATGCGGTTGTATTTATGGACGCCATTCACTACAAAGTCAAGCAAGACGGTGCTATTGTGAACAAAGCGGCTTATATGGTCATTGGCATTGATTTGGACGGCAACAAGGACGTATTAGGCATGTGGATTGGAGAGAATGAATCCTCAAAGTTCTGGCTGAGCGTACTGAACGACTTACGGAACCGTGGGGTTCAGGACATTCTCATCACCTGCGTGGATAACCTAACGGGCTTCTCTCAGGCCATCTCTGCCTGCTATCCGAATACGGAGATCCAAAAGTGCATCATTCATCAAATCCGCAACTCGACCCGTTATGTTTCTTACAAGGATCTTAAGAAAGTGACGGCGGATTTAAAGCCAATCTACAAAGCGGCAACAGAAGAGGCTGCCTTACTGGAATTGGATCGTTTTGAGGAAACATGGGGTAACAAATATCCCCTCATCGTTCGCTCTTGGCGTACCAACTGGGACGAGCTAGCTACTTTTTTCAAGTATCCACCAGAGATTCGTAAATTGATCTATACGACCAATATGATTGAGAGTTACCATCGGCAACTCCGAAAGGTGACGAAGGGCAAGAGCATTTTCCCCACCGATGAAGCCCTGCTCAAAATGCTCTATTTGGCTACCATGGACGTCACCAGGAAGTGGACTGGACGAGTGCAGAACTGGGGGCAAATGCTCCTCCAGCTCTCCGTTTTCTTCCCGGATCGGATCGGCCAATACTTACGCTAGTTTTTTATTCCAAAAGGGTTTACACAAAATACTGGACAGACCCGAAAAGGACTATCCAAAACAATTGTAATCCAATGCTCCTTATTCATATGGTATGCAGGCAAAATTCCTTGTTGACTCCTTAATAAACGATTTATTTCCGGGTCGCACTTCAGGTTAATTATATCGACTCTTCCTTCCCCTGATACACCTAATTTGATTCTCGGTACATTCATAATCACTCCATACCACTTGCCATCCTTGTTGTGTCGTAATACCGCATAATCTGGATACTTGAACCAAGGGTAGTCTGGCTCTGTGCCAAATTTCTCCTTTACATAAGTAAATATTTCTTCTCTATTTATCAAAAAAATACCTCCCGAAATACCTTGTCTGTCTTTCTGTTATACGAATAATTTTTGTCGCCCATAATTTTACTAATTTACAGTAAAACTTGACAGTCGCAAACTGTCATATGTCTCTGTCATTTCGTAGTTGTCGAGATACGCTGTAGTCACGCCTTTAAAGCGGTCTATCCATTGTTTCAAACGAGAATGGAGACTGTTGACATTTTAAAGGTGATACAAGCCAGAGCCTTTAACAGAGCCTTTGTCTAAAGAAATTTCGGCCCCCCTATAACTTTAGTTAGTCTACAGAGCAAGATTTTCGAACTAGACTTACATTGCCCGTTGTACAAGTTTTCTTATTCGTTGATGGAACGCCGTGTGCGCTGAAAGGCGCCCGCACGGTGTAGGCTCGTTCGAAAGCCATGCGTGGTATAAGGCGAGAATAGCGACAATCCTCCAGTGGTCGGTTGGATGCCAGAGCAAACGGCCGGTGGAGATCATTGGGTAAACAAGGAGGAATATCAGGACGGCTTCCATGTAGTAGTGAAAAGCACGAAGGCTGGCAGTGCATATCTCGTTCCCAGCGGCATACCCGGCGATGAGAACCGGATCCGACTGGCCGCAGTTGGCAGCACCGATGTGACCGCAGCCGATGCGGAAACGGTGATCACCATTGCCCCGAGGGAGACAAAGCTGACCCATGGAGGACAATACGTTCTCTATGCAATTGATCAACAGGGCATTGTTTCCCTGCCCACCCCGATTGTTTTTGCTGTTGACCTGGAAGGGCCCGTCTCGGAGGATGCCGAGACAAAAGCTGGAGGATGGGAAGAGACGGCGAAGATGATGGAGCCGAATATCGGTGGAGCAGCCGCGGTTTTGCCAGATGGTGAAATTCTGGTCGCTGGAGGCAGTATGAAAAAAACAGTGGTCATGTACGACCCGCGTCGTGAAAAGTGGACACAACTGGAAGACATGAGCGTGCCTCGGTACGGTCCGGCTGCAGCCGTACTGCCTGATGGCAAGGTACTGGTCGTTGGCGGCGACCCGGAAGGAAGGGGTACATTTTTAAAGTCGACAGAAGTGTACGATCCAAAAGCGGATAGCTGGACCAAAAGTATCCCCATGGAAATGGAACGGTTTAAGCCGGCAGCTGCAACGCTTGAGGACGGAAGAATTCTCGTAGTGGGAGGTTTTTCAAAGAAAGGCGTTCAAAAGTCAGCGGAAATATTTGATCCAGAGACCGAAGAATGGAGCAGCGCTGCAAACATGAATACAGGAAGGGAAGGTGCTGGCGCAGTTCTTCTTCCAACCGGAGAAGTATTGGTAATGGGCGGTATAGATGCGGCCGGCAACGAGCTGAAGTCCGCGGAAGTCTACGATCCCGACGCGGATTCGTGGACATATGCAAGTGATATGTATGAGAAACGATACAAGCCTTCAGCAGTCGCATTGAAAAATGGCAAAGTGCTGGTAGCAGGGGGGATTTCGGAGAGCTCAGCGGAAATATATGATCCCCGAACCGATACGTGGGAGTATACCGTTCCGCTTTCCAGCAGACGCTTGGAAGGAGTAGCTGCGCCTCTCCCGGATGGACGCGTCCTCGTAGCTGGCGGCTATGATCGGTCGGAATTGGCGACAGCCGAGACCTATGCGCCTCATCTGGAAGTAACGCTTTTGTTTGCAGAAGAAGTCACGCTTAGCAGAGATCTTGATGACGTCAAGGGTATGATCAGTTATTCGGTAGATGGAGGCCCTTACGAATCTTTGGGCCGGGACGATACGATTCAATTCTCCGCGAACAAGCTGGTGATTACCCTTGATTTGTTGCCAAACGGAAGCTATGTTCAGGTGAGGGTGGGGAGGCGATTGTGGAGGATGAGGCCGGGAACCCAAATGAGGAGCAGTTGACAGACGAGCTGCGTTACTAAAACAGCGATTGCCTTCGCGACGAAACAATCCGCGCCATTATAAGCGAAAGCCCTCCTCGACAGAGAAGGGCTTCGCTTGTTCGCATCATGAATGTTTGTCCCGGGAAGGGTTTGTTTGCTCTTATGTTCCTTGTTTACGTGAGGATAATTGCCTTTGATTCGTAAGTCCATCATTGGGCGGCTTGGAAAAGCCGCCCGCAAGCATTGCAAATTAATCACAGTCGCAACCGACGATTACCAACAGGATGAACAGAACCAAAATCAAAGAAAAGTTGTCGCCAAAAATTCCGCAGCTGCTGGACACTCTGAATCACTCCTTAGCTAGGTTTGGAAAAAGCTTCAAAATAAGCTATGCGTGAGAAGAGTGTGGGGTAAGGGCGAATGCGGAGATTGATCAAAATTGGGTGCCGTGATGGTAGCCGCGGATTTTTCATCAAACCAATATAAAAAAGCCCTTCTTGAACGGGAAGGGCTTTGCTTATTTCGCTGGCGGTTGTTTATTCAGCATTGCCAGGAAGTTGATGAACACAGTGGCAGTACGCCTATTTGTACAGAATATCATCCCGTAGCGACCCGACCTTGGTCAACGCATCATCAATATCTTCTTCACTTACACCAAAATGGGCAAGGGCAGCATGCAAATGCTTCACAATGGCGTCAAAGTGAACCGGCTGCAGATTCATGCCTTCATGGGCCTTTGCCATCGATTGGCCCGAATATTGATTTGGCCCACCCAGGGCAAAGCTGATGAACTTTGTTTGATGCTTCCGCTGCTTCTCCATATCGGTGTTGGCAAAAAAATGGTTCACGGTATCATCAGCTAAAACCAACTCATAAAAGTAGTCAACGACTTTAGCAACTGTTTCTTCGCCACCGT
This sequence comes from Brevibacillus borstelensis, assembly GCF_036700025.1. NCBI lineage: Bacteria > Bacillati > Bacillota > Bacilli > Caryophanales > Paenibacillaceae > Brevibacillus > Brevibacillus borstelensis. The sequence goes on from NZ_CP144922.1 coordinate 1,290,769, forward strand.
ATTTTTCGTAAAACGTTGCCATGATGAAACCTCCCTGGTAGACATAGATCAATGTAGGTATTCCGCAAATGACGAAAACTTATGATAGACTTTCGCAATAATCCTCTGCAAAACAGGACATCAAAGCGCGAAACAATCTCTTCGCCACTCTCTCTAAAGCGAAAAGGGCGCATACATGAACAAAGCCCTCCTCAAGCGAGAAGGGCTCTCTTCCTTTCATCATTATGTGTTGTTTTTTACCGTTTGTCCCCAATCTGTCCCAATTTTCAGATGAAACAAAAGATCACACTTCATACAAAAGGGATTTTATACGAGCATTCCTCTTACAGATCGTAATACAACTCAAATTCCTTCGGATTCACCGTACGCTCGACCTCTTGAATTTCGCCGCGTTTCACGGCAATCCAGCTTTCGATTACCTCGCGTGTAAAGACGCCGCCTTCGAGAAGGAAGTCACAATCTCTCTCCAGAGCATCCAGAGCTTCAGCCAGCGACCCTGGCGCGCTCTTGATATCCACTTTTTCGGCATCGGACAAGTCGTAAATGTTTTTGTCGATCGGACCGTAGCCCAGCTCGCGAGGGTCCAGCTTGCGCTTGATTCCGTCCAGTCCGGCCATCAGCATGGCGGCGAACGCCAGATATGGGTTGGCTGTAGAGTCCGGGGTGCGGAATTCAATTCGGGAAGCCTTCGGTGTTACGGCCGCGACTGGAATGCGGACAGCTGCCGAGCGATTTCCTTTGGAAAACACCAGATTGACGGGTGCTTCGTAGCCGGGAACCAGCCGCTTGAACGAGTTGGTGCTCGGATTGGTCAGGGCTATCAATGCCGGCGCGTGATGCAGGATGCCTCCGATGTAGTGGAGGGCCATCTCGCTCAAGTTCGCATATCCGCCTTTTTCAAAAAACAGCGGCGTGTCGCCGTTAAAGAGGCTTTGGTGGACGTGCATGCCAGAACCGTTGTCGCCGACGATTGGCTTCGGCATAAAGGTGGCAGTTTTGCCATGCTTGGCAGCTACATTGCGCACGATGTACTTGAACAGAAGCAGGTTGTCTGCCGTCCGGGTCAGCGTGTCAAAGCGGAAGTTGATTTCGCCTTGGCCAGCCGTTGCTACCTCGTGGTGGTGGCGCTCGACTTTCAGACCCGCTTGCGACATCAGGGTGCACATTTCATTGCGGATATCCGCTTGCGAATCCGTCGGCTGAACCGGGAAGTAACCGCCTTTGTTGCGGACCTTGTAGCCAAGATTTTTTCCTTCCGCGCCAGTGTTCCAGTAAGCCTCCTCGGAATCGATGTGGTAGAAAGAGCCGGATGGACCGGAAGCATAGCGGACGTTGTCAAACAGGAAGAACTCCGATTCCGGACCAAAGTAGGCATCTGTTGCCACTCCGAGCTCCTGCAAATACGCTTCCGCCCTCAGGGCGATGCCGCGGGGATCGCGATCATAAGCGGACCCGTCGGGATTGTGAATGTTGCAGACGATATTCAATGTTTTGGCTTCGACGAACGGATCGACGAAGGCGCTGGCCGGGTCGGGAATCGCGACCATATCGCTTTCCTCGATGCCCTTGTAGCCTGTAAGGCTGGAGCCGTCAAAGGCGACGCCGTTGTGAAAAGTGTCCTCGTCGACAGCATAGGCAGGAATGGTGACATGGTGTTGGCGACCGAGCAAATCTACAATGCGGAAGTCCACATATTCAATGTTTTCCAGCTCAATGAGAGACAGAATTGTTTTAGCATCCATTCGAATCACTCCGTTCACGAATATTTATTAAGAATCCATTTTTAAACGTTCGACTTTCTTCTGTTTTCTATACTGAGGATTATAAAAGTTTACGAACGAGGCTGTCAAGAGGTTTAGTGACATTCAATGTTAGTTTTTCTAACATAATATTGCGGGGTGTTGTATCCGGTTCCTTTTTTGTAAAATATAGACGAACTATTTCGAACAAAAAGGGTGGAGGGATTTAGGTGAAGGTGCTGGTGTTGGGAGCGGGGGCAGTAGGCGGTTATTTCGGTGCCCGGCTCGCTGAAAAAGGGGTCGACGTCACGTTTCTCGTAAGGGAACGCAGACGGGAACAATTGAAGCAAAGAGGGCTGAGAGTACAAAGCGTTCACGGCGATATTCACCTGGAGCAGCCCCAATTGATTGTCTCGGGAGAAAAGGCAGGACCGTTTGATGTCATTTTGTTATCCAATAAGGCGTATCACCTGGATGACAGCATCGAGTCGATCGAGCCGTATGTAGGCGGAAATACAGTCATTCTGCCGCTTTTGAATGGAATCGCTCACATGGAGCGGTTGTGGGATACATTCGGTCGTGACCGGGTGCTGGGCGGATTGTGCTTCATCGAAACGACGCTGAACCCGGAGGGAGATGTCGTCCAGACAAGCCAGACGCACGACATGGTTTTCGGCGAGTGGGAGGGTGGAGGAAGCGAACGAGTCGAAGCGCTCAAACAGGCATTCGCCGGTACGAAAGCGAGCATTCGGGCCAGCGCCGATGTTCAGCGTGACATGTGGCAAAAATACTTGTTTATCACCACGCTGTCAGGAATCACGACATTGATGAATTCGTCAGTCGGTCCGATCCGCGATGCGGTGTACGGACTGGAGCTGACACGCCAGTTGGCCGAGGAAAGCGCAGCCGTTATGCGCAAGCTGGGAGCTCCGATCGACGAGGACGTTGAGGACAAGCAAATGGATACATTTATGAAGCAAGGCTATCGCATGAAGGCATCCATGCTGCGCGACATGGAAAAAGGCTTGCCGGTGGAAGCCGACCACTTGCAAGGATTTTTGATTCAGAAAGCAGACCAGCTCGGGATTGCCGTACCGATGCTCAAGGTTGTTTACAACAATTTGAAGGTGTACGAATTGAAGCGTGAAGCGGCCAAATAAGTTATAATGAAGGCAATACGCAAAATGGAGGAGGGGTAAACGTGGAAGTCATCAAGATTTCCCCCCGCGGCTATTGCTACGGCGTCGTTGACGCTATGGTGCTCGCGCTCAAAACGGCGCAAAACTTCGATCTGCCCCGTCCCATCCACATTCTTGGGATGATCGTGCACAACGCCCATGTGGTTGAATCGTTTGAAAAGATGGGGGTCAAAACGCTGGATGGCGAAGACCGGCTTGCCCTCTTGGATCAAATAGACGAAGGGACAGTCATTTTTACCGCGCATGGCGTTTCGCCGGAGGTGCGAAAAAAAGCTCGTGATAAAGGGCTGACCGTCGTGGATGCGACATGCCCCGATGTCACCAAAACGCATGATTTGATCCGTGAAAAGGTGGCGGAGGGATACCACGTCCTCTACATCGGCAAGAAGGGGCATCCGGAGCCTGAAGGGGCAGTAGGAATCGCTCCTGATCGGGTGCATTTGGTGCAGACCGTAGACGAAATCGAAAAACTGTCGATGCCGACCGACAGACTGATTGTCACCAATCAGACCACGATGAGCCAGTGGGATGTCAAACACCTGATGGACGCGATCATCAAGCGTTATCCGCAAGTAGAGGTCCACAATGAAATTTGCCTGGCCACGCAGGTTCGGCAGGAAGCCGTTGCCGAACAGGCAGGCGAGGCCGATCTGACCATCGTCGTCGGCGATCCCCGCAGCAACAACTCCAACCGGCTCGCTCAGGTAGCGGAAGAGATTGCCGGTGTGCCGGCATATCGGATCGCAGACTTGTCCGAGCTTGATCTGGAGTGGCTGAAAGGGAAAAAGCGGGTGGCTGTAACATCCGGGGCGTCCACCCCGACGCCGCTGACCAAAGAGGTTATCCAGTTTCTCGAGCAATACGACGAAACGAAGCCGGAGACGTGGGATAAGAAAAGAACGGTCAATATGAACAAAATCCTTCCATCGGTAAAGTAAAGCGCCGGCTTTCGTCAGGCGGCTGGCTCACTGCGGCAGGAGAGCCAGAGCCTGTCGATGGGGCGCGGATGCTGAAGACCTGCAAAAGACGAGCACTGTTGGCTCGTCTTTTCTTTGGTCGACCGCCAAACAGTTTGGCGAAAACCTGGTTTTCTTAAATCAGAAGGAGGACTCTATGGAGGGCAAGGTAGGGCGGCATATGAGCTTGTGTGCTTTGTATCTGTTCATCTATTACGGGTACGGGGCGCTTTATCCGCTGATTACTCAGTATTATCAGTCCATTCAGCTCACGGGAACCCAAATCGGCATCATCAGTGCAGTGACTCCTGTTGTTTCCATGGTCACCCAGCCGATTTGGGGAATGATCTGTGATCGTTTTCAGATACGAAAACCTGTATTGATGCTTGCGCTGGTCGCTTCGGGGTTGGTCGGTCTGCTCTTTCCGGCGGTTTCGACGTTTGCGCTCGTCTTCCTTATGTACGTCCTGCTCTCTATTTTCCAAAGTGCGCTGGTACCGATCTCGGACAGCATGGCGCTCGGCTATGCCAAACAACATCACCTCCAGTTTGGAGACATTCGCCTATGGGGTGCCGTCGGCTTTGCCGTGGCAGCGCTGTTGACAGGACTCGCTCTGGAGCAATGGGGTACGGGAAGCATTTTCGTTTCCTACTGTGCGGCGTCGCTGATCGCTGTTTGGTTTTTGCGAAATATTCCGGATAATACCGAATCGGCTCCGCGGATTGGCGGGAGCCTCCTTCAGGGCGTGATGGAGCTGATGAAGCTCCCTCGCTATGTCCTTTTTCTCATTGCTTCTTTCTTTATCTACGGAGCCATTAATGCGCACAACATCTGGTTTTCGCTGTACTACCAGCATATTGGCGGCTCTGTCGCCGGCATCGGGCTTGCCTTTATGCTCTTTGCCGGCAGTGAGGCGCCGTTCATGAAGCTGGCCAGTTTCTTTGTCCGCCGCTTCGGCCTGGAGCTGACGATTCTTTTGGCGGGGACTGTTTCTGCCATGCGCTGGCTATGGTACAGCTCGGCGCCGGGGACGACATTTGTGATCGCCTTCTTTTTCCTGCAAGGACTTTCCGTTGGCTTTTATTTGGCCACAGCTTCCCAATTTGTCAGGGACAACACACCGGCTTCTTTGCAAGTGACGGCGCTGTCTTTATTTGTGTCTATCGGGAATGGACTCGGGTCGATGACCTGCAATCTGGTCGGCGGCTGGATCAAGGACCTCTCGTCGATTTTGGAAACGTATTTGTTCTTTGGGATTGCGACTGCTCTAGGCTTGATTCCCTTGCTAGTAATCCGCTATGGGCCGTGGAAGCAGCCCCGGTTTGCCCAAAGCAGCCACCTCTAGCAAAGCTCTTCCGTTGCTAGAGCCATCCAGCGTGAAGGCTAATTGACGATCAAAGTCCCCTGGTAACCGATTTCCGGATAGCCGGGGGTATTGGAGATGAATGGAAATTGGCCTTCCTGCTCAGCCAAAAATTGCAGCGTTGCCGACTGGTTTGGCTTCAGATCGGAGGATTGCACGTTCAATTCGCGGATCACGAGATTGTGCGGGCGAATATCCGTATTGACGATCATCAGGGAGACGGTCTCTCCTTTGTTGACGGATAGCTTGTTGGGCAAGAAACCTGCATTGGAGATGGTTACAGTCTGCACGCGTTGGGCAGTCACTGGAGAGGCATACAGGCGGTACTGATGAATAGCCAGTAACCCCAGTATCAACGCCAACGCGATTAACGGATAGCGAAGCTGCCTGTACCGTTGACGAGTCATATCCCTTCAGCTCCTTTGCGTGTGCGGAATTCTTGGAGGTGTTACTATTATCCTGCCCTGGACCTCTTTGGGATAAACAAGAGAAGTGTTTGCGGCCGAAAAGCGCAGAGGAACGTAGAGAAGCAAAAAAGGAGAGCGGGGAGGCTCTCCTTTTTTTGGTCAGGAAAGAGACTGAAAATCGCGGATCAAGGAAATGGCCATATACAATGCGATAGCCCAGATAATCAGCGCGGAGACGATGTTTAGCCCGCGGAGCAGTCTGCCGGAGGTGTCGAGCTTTCCAGCGGTTCTTCCGGCGATGGCAAGCGCCAGAAACCAGAGCCAGGAGACCAGGATGCAGGAGAGGGAAAAGGCCCATTTCAGCGTACCCGTATACTGAAGCGAGCTCGTTCCGATGACCCCGATCGTGTCCAGGATGGCATGCGGATTCAACAGGGAAACGGACGCGGCGAACATGATCTGCCGCTTGGGCGTGAAGCGCTCCGCTGCCTCTTTGTCCACAGCCGGGCGGCTGCGCCAGGTCATGAAGCCCATATATGCGAGGAAACAGACACCGATTGCAAACAGGATCATTTTCAGCCAGGCAAAGGTAAGGACGACCAGTGAAACACCGAGCACAGCCAACAAAATAAGGGCGGTATCACAAAGAGCAGCCGTGATGACGACTGGCAGTGCACGCCAGAGAGTAGGCTGCAGTGCTCCCTGGTTAAAGACAAATACGTTTTGCACACCTAGCGGCAGTATTAAGCCAAGTGCGAGTGCGAAACCGTGCGCGATTGCTTCCCACATGCGGGAGCCTCCTTTGTATCCTTTTCATAGGTTTTAGCGTACGTGAAAAAACGGAGAATGTCTCCAGCCAATTGGTTTGCTTTGAGACCAACCAATTCGTAAAATAGCAACAAAACGAACTGTCGGAAAAGGAGGGGAATGCTGTGATGCTGAAGCTGGACTGGAAGCCGGACAAACATGCTGACCTGCCTGTTTATTTGCAAATCATCCAGTATATAAAGGAAAAGATCGCAAGCGGCGAATGGCCGGTTCATACCCGACTTCCCACGCAAAGGGCGATGGCGGAGGCTTGGGGGGTAAATCGCAGTACAGTGGTCACGGCCTTGGACGAGCTAAAAGCGGAAGGACTGATCGAGTCTGTAGTGGGAAGCGGAACGGTCGTAAGCAACAATACATGGTCCGTTCTCGCATCCGCAGCGCCTCCCGATTGGATGAGCTATGTACAGACAGGAGATCATCCGTCCAATATGCAGACGATACAGGACATCAACAAATACGAGAGTGATCCTTCCATGATCCGTCTGGGAACGGGAGAGCTGTCCCCCGACCTGTTGCCGCTCAGGGAAACGGAAGAGATCCTCGGTTCGCTGCGGGGACGCCTTACCCACCTGGGCTACTCGGAGCCAAAGGGCTGGCTGCCGCTGCGCAAGGCCGTCAGCGGCTATCTGCGGACAAGAGGGATTGAGGCGTCGCCCGCATCGATACTGATCGTGTCGGGAGCCTTGCAAGCCCTGCAATTGATCTCGCAGGGTATCCTGCGACAGGGCTCCGGTATTCTCCTGGAGCGACCTTCCTACCTTTACTCGCTATCGGTTTTCCAAGCTTCCCGGATGCGCCTGCTGGGGATTCCGATGGATGACGAAGGAATACGGCCGGAGTCTTTGGCCAGGCAAAAGCAGCTCCGGGATGCGGCTCTTTTGTATACGATTCCTTCTTTTCACAATCCGACCGGCACGCTCATGTCTGAAGACAGAAGACGTCAGGTCATGGCTATTTGCGAACGGGAGCGGCTTCCGATCCTGGAGGACGATGTGTACGGCGAGCTGTGGCTGGACGAGCCGGGACCGCTGCCGCTGAAAGCGCTGGACCAGAACGGGCTTGTCCTGTACACCGGGAGCCTGTCCAAGACGCTCAGCCCCGGGCTGCGTATCGGATGGATCGTCGGGCCGGAGCCGGTGATCGAGCGGCTGGCCGATGTCAAAATGCAGACAGATTACGGTGCAAGCGCTCTGTCCCAGTTGGCTGCGGCAGAGTGGCTGCGGGGAAATCGCTACGAGCAACACTTGAAGCGGGTAAGAGCGTCGCTGAAAGAGCGGAGGAACCTGACATGCAGTGCTCTTTCTCGCTGGTTTTCCGGCATTGCCGAATGGCAGGAGCCGCGTGGCGGGTTTTACATCTGGCTGCGCCTAGAGCAGGCGAGATCCATGCGGACGCTCTTTTTACGGGCGCTCTCCGAGGGAATCCTGCTGAACCCCGGATATGTGTATGACCAAACAGACAGTCAGCATATGCGTCTTTCCTACGCTTACGCAAGCGAGGAGGACCTGGAGCATGCGCTGTACCGGCTCTCGCAGTTATTGCGGAAGTAGCGGGTTTATCGCGGCGGGAAAAAGGGTAGGGAAATCCATACAAAAACATGTCGGGAAAGCCATTGCTGGGGGGATTCCATGAAAACAAAAAAACAGACAAGCATCGTGACAAATATCGTGATCATCATCGGAGTGGTGATGCTTTTATTGGCGGCTGTCAATGCGCTTAGTCTTTATTTGCACAACAGCAATGCCGTAGAAAAGTCGATCTCCGCTTTCGGGATGGATTTGGCCCGGAATGCGGCAGCACAGGTGGACATCGGGACGTATCAACGCTTCCTGGAAAACCCTGTGGAGGGCGAGGACTATTGGAGCATCCGGAATCAATTGGACGACATTCGCAAGAAAATGGGGGCAAAGTACATTTATACGATTCAGGTAGATGAGGCAGAAAACGTGAAGCTGATGATCGATGGCTTGCCCAAAGGGGAGCCGAATGCAGCCGAGATCGGCGATGAGGCTTCCACCTTGACGTACAAGGAGCTGGTTCCTGTTCTCAACGGGGGAACAGCCAGTCAGCCGATCGTCCATGATGCCAAATACAATGAGGACTACCTTTCTGCATTTGCCCCATTGGTCCAGTCTGGCAAGGTGGTAGGCATTCTCGGCGTCGATATTGATGCTTCGGCTGTCCAAGGCATCATCTCGAAGGTCCAATGGGAAAGCCTGCCCGCTACGCTTTCACTCAATTTGATTGTCTCCTTCCTCGCCGCGATCTGTCTGGCGCTGTTCATTCGCAGGAGGCTGCGTCCTCTGCGCCAAATCAGCGAAAAGGCCGGGGAAGTCTCAGCCGGAAAACTCGCGGAAGCGGATTTTGCCTATTCGAGAAAAGACGAGATCGGCCTGATTATGGATTCTTTTTCCCAGATGATTGCGCACCTCAGAGAGCTGATTGGCGATGTGAAAACAGCGGCTGGACAAATGGATCAAATGACCGACGAAATGGCCCGCAGCATGCAAAACGTAGAGGAACAGGCACTTGCAATCGGCACGGCGAGCAGCGAGATCGCGCGGGGGAACGAGCAGACGGCCCGGTCTGTCGAAGCCATCTCCGGGCTCAATGGCGAGTTGACGGATAAGATTCAAAACGTGAATCAACAGGTGCAAGACATGCAGCGCCTGGGCAGAGACGTTTTGCGGACAGGAGAAGAAAGCCGGCTGCAGCTAGAGTCCTTCCTGTCGCATTCCAGAGAAACGTCAGCCCAGCTCAGACAAGTCAATTCCGGTATGGAACGGCTGGTGCAAAAGTCGGCTGACATCGGCAGCGTCGTGACCACGATTCAGGAAATTGCCGGGCAGACGAATCTGCTCGCACTAAATGCGGCCATCGAGAGCGCCAGGGCGGGGGAAGCGGGGAAAGGCTTCGCTGTCGTCGCCCAAGAGGTGCGAAAGCTGGCCGAGAAAACCTCCGAAGCGACCCTGGTGATCCAAAGAAATGTGCAGGATGTCATCGGAGAAGTAAACCGGGTGACAAGTGAATTGGAATTGACGATGTCGAAGTACGAAGAGGAGTCCGAAAAGATCAAGGGCGTTTCTGACGGAGTATCCCGTCTGGCAGCCATCACGGACGCTTTGCAGATGGCTCTGGAGCAAGTCGTAGTCATTACGGATGAGATGAGCCGATTCCAGCAGTCGATTCGGCAGGACGTCCTTTCCGTGACCGCGGTTTCCGAGCAGACCGCTGCTTCGGCCGAGGAGGTCACCGCTACGATCCAGGAGGTTGGGGAACATATCCGGCAGGTTGCGAGGGAAGCAGAAGAGGTAGCAGTCCACATCAGGCAGCTGCGGCAAAAGACTGATATTTTTGTGCTGTAGTCATTAACGCCAAGCGGTATTGCATTGCGTACATCGATTTCAAAGCAAAGGGACATCCGGTCGTGGATGTCCCTTCTTTCGTGTTTCTCCCATCAATGATAAGGAAATTGGCTGGAGTACCCGCTGAACTGCTGATATGCCTGCTGCAGCTTTTGCTGCTCTTCTGCCTCCAGCTTGTACCAGCCCTTTTGGAACATCAGATTGTACATTTCCCGAGCGCTCTGGTGCGTCTCGTTCAAGATTTGCAAGAGGTCGTCGTACAACTGCTGATGGCTGGCTTCCCGTACGGCAACATTGAGGCTGTCAGTCAGGTATTTGCACGTGGCAAGGCCATCGTTGATAAAGTCCCGATCGTTCATCTGCGGTCCTTTTACCTGGGGGAGCTGTCCGCTTTGTGGATTGGCAATCTGATTTTGATTGGGCATCAGGTTTCCCCTCCCTTTACTGGGCCTGGTTTTGCTGTTGCTGCGCTTGGGCTTGTATCTGAGGGATGGAAGCCATCACCGCGGCGTTGTTGACCTGCAAATGGGTCAACAGCTTCTGGTAGTGCCGCTGGTGCATTTGGCCTGCTTTTTCCAAAGCCTGCTTCACTTCCGGATCGGTCGCTTGCTGGGCAAAAAAGTGAAGCTTTTTAAAGGCCAAAAGCTGCCATGACAGGGCATCCTTCAGGTAGCTGCAGTCCTTTGTGGTGATTGCGCGGGGAGGCTGGGGAATCGGCACTTGTGTTTGCTGCGGAGCAGTCATCATTGCAGGCATCGGTGTTCTCCTTTCATTAACCATGATGGGATACACACGTATTAGCATGGGGCAAGCCAAAGGGGAATATCCTTGCAGGAAGGAAGCAAAAAAAGGCTGGAAGCAGAGAACTGCCCCAGCCCTTTATTTTTCCAATTCGAGTTGAACCACTTTCAGATCGATGCTTGCGGGTGCGATGTTCAGACAATACGTCGCTTCCTCGTGAAGCGCTTGCTGAATCCGGTGAGCAAGCGGCTGCAGGGGAGTGCCGAAGGGCAGACGCAGCGTCAGGGAAACCTCCAGACGCGGCAAATCCTCAAACGTATAGACTGTTTTTTGCAGCTGCGTGACCTCGGGAAATCGGGCGCATGTAACCTGAACGATTTTTCGCAAAACCTGGGGATGAATCATGATTCGTCCGCCAGTAAACGAAGGGTGGACGACGGTCGTTTCGCCGATCACTTCTTTTTTCGGGGAAAAAATTTGTTGGGCGGAGGCGATCAGGCGCTGCAGCAAATCCTTTTCCACCTCGACCCGCGGAATCGGGATCACATGCTTTCCCTGCGTCTCCCGGATGTAGCGGGCTGCTTCAATCTCCTGCTGGGGCTTGATTGATTCGATCGGGATGTAGCGGACAGGGTCCGGCAGTCCGAGCGCTTCGACGATTCGGGAGATCATCCGGCGGGAGGTGCCAAGGATCAGCAAGCGCTCCGGATTGGTCAGCGCGAGCGTCCGGCGCACTTCATCGGCGTGGTCCTGGTAGTGAAAAATGGCCCGTTTTACCGCCTGTATTTTTGTTTTTTCATATTTGGCGGAAGTCCCGGCCAGCTTGCGTCCCTGATGGATCAGAATGCCGTCGTCAATGATGGCGTCAATCCCCAGCTGATGGGCAAGCTGGAGGGCGCTCGTGCTTTTTCCGGTTCCGCTTGTTCCAAAAAGGGCGTAGATCTCCATGCATGTTCTCCTCGTTCGGTTCATTTCTACCAGTATACACGAAAGCGGGCCCCAGCGGAAAAGCCCGAGGGCTTATTGGTACTGGGCACCGAGTTCACGGGCCCGCTCGGCTGCGCGAAGAACAGCTGAAGTGATCGCTTGTTGAAAGCGGAACGATTCCAGCACCTCCAGGCCAGCTTGAGTGGTGCCTCCCGGACTGGTCACCTTTTTCCGGAGAAGGGCAGGTTCGTCCGTAGTGTGCAGCAGCATCTGGGCTGCCCCGAGCAGAGTCTGGACCGTCAGCTTCCGGGCCATCTCCCTGGAAAGGCCGGCTTTCTCGCCTGCACCTTCCATCGCTTCCACCAGATAGTAAATGTATGCAGGGCCGCTGCCGGACAGACCTGTGATGATGTCCAGCTCTTCCTCGGCAACGGTGTAGACGGAACCGATTGCTTCAAACAGCAGGGTGGCGAGCTGGAGCTGTTCCTTTGTGACAAAGCGGTTGGCTGCCATGCCGGTCGCCGACAAGCCGATGGCGGACGAAGTGTTGGGCATCGTTCTGACGATCGGGCAGTCGATATCGAGCCATTCGCCGAGGCAATCGGTAGAGACACCGGCGATGACGGAGATGATCAGCTGCTCCTTGCGTACCAATCCTCTCAGGCTTTGGCAGGCCTCGGCAGCGTCCTTCGGCTTCATCGCCAGGATCAGGATGTCCGATTGGGAAATCAATGTATGTTTATTGGAGCACGCGGATACGCCAAATTGTTCTGACAGCCATTGAAGACGATCCTGGTTGCAGCGATTGGTGATCAGCACCTGCTCCGGCAAAAGCAATCGGTTTTTGACGATACCGGCCAGCATGGCTTCTACGATGGAGCCTGCGCCGAGAAAGCCGATGCGCACGGTTTGAAGGTTGATGCTACTCATGCTGAATCCTCCTCTGTCTGCGCGGGGACCTGCCTGCCAGTCGCCTTCCCAGGCGGGCAGCGGTGCAGGCGAGCCCACTTGCAGCTGATTTGTTTGTATTAGCGGATCTGGCCAGAGCCGCGGACGACGTACTTGCTGGTCGTCAGGGCGGTCAAACCCATCGGGCCGCGTGCATGCAGTTTTTGAGTACTGATGCCGATCTCCGCGCCGAAGCCGAATTCTCCTCCGTCTGTAAAGCGGGTCGACGCATTGTGATAAACCGCAGCGGCATCTACACGGGACAGAAACAACTCGGCTCTCTCGTTGTCCGAAGCGACGATGGCTTCCGAATGCCCCGTTCCGTGGCTTTCGATATGCCCGATGGCGTCATCAAGACTGTCAACAGTGGCGACTGCCAGGGTCAGACTCAAGTATTCGGTATCCCAATCCGCTGACGAAGCTGCTGCCAATCGGTTCGCAAGAGCGGGGTGGAGCAACCGTGTCTTTTCGCAGGCGCGAAGCTCGATTCCGGCTGAAAGCAGCTTGGCAAGCAGTCTGTTTTGCAAATCTTGCGGCCAGCTGCGGTGGACGAGCAGAGTTTCGGCGGCGTTGCACACAGCCGGGCGGCTTGACTTCGCGTTCAGGATGATCGCTTCGGCCATGTCGTAGTCGGCCGTTTTGTCGATGTAGACGTGGCAGTTTCCGACCCCTGTTTCCAGAACGGGCACAGTCGACTTTTGCAGTACGCGCTGGATCAGCGAAGCGCCTCCGCGAGGAATGATGACGTCGATCAAGCCGTTTGCGGTGCACAATAGATCTACAGCTTCATGATCCGGATAAGGCAGGTACTGAACGGCTTCTTCGGGGAGGCCGGATTGGACCAGCGCTTTGCGGATGCATTCGGTGAGCGCGAGGTTGCTGGAAAGTGCGCTTCGGCTGCCACGCAGGACGATCGCGTTTCCTGTCTTCAGGGCGATTGCCGCCGCATCGACAGTGACGTTGGGACGTGCCTCGTAGACGATGCCGACCACGCCGAGCGGGACGCGGATTTGCTCGATAACCAGACCGTTTGGACGAGTCCAGCGCTCCATGATTTCACCGACCGGATCGGTTTGCTTTGCGAGCTGATGCAGGCTGTCCACCAAATCCTGCAGCCGCTCAGGCGTCAGTCGCAGCCGATCCAGATAGGCGGCGGGCTGACCAGCCTGCTGGGCCTTGATCAGGTCTTGCTCGTTTGCCGCCAGGATCGCCGTCTGGTTTTGCAGCAGCTGTCTGCCTGCTTCGCAAAGGGCGGCGTCTTTGGCTTCCTGCTTGAAGCGGGCCAACTGGCGGGACGCTTCCTTTGCCAGCTTCATTTGCCCATACAATTTCTCTTTCAGGGCGCTCTCCATGGTTCTCATCTCCCTTTCCAATACGTCAGCGGCTACTGCCGTTTATTTGTCTTTCTAGGTTAAAAAGGCGGCTTCCGTCCATTGATCGCGGTGGATTACCGTACCGCTTGGCTTCGCCGGGTGATGCGCTGACAACAGGTCTTGCAATTCGCTCGCGTCATAACGGCTTACGCCTCTGCCGATCAGGCGGCCGTCGCAGTACACGTCGATCACCTCGCCCTGCAGGAAACTTCCGCTGACCTCCAGAACGCCTGCTATCAGCAAGCTTCTCCGCTTTTCCAGGACAGCCTCTGCCGCCCCGGAGTCAATCGTGATCCGGCCGCTGACAGGGGAGTGCAGGGCAATCCATTGCTTGCGGGTCGGAAGAGCGTGCAGCGGCGGTTCTTCCGGCTTGTGGCCGACGTACGTGCCCTTCCCTTGGCCGCGCAACACGGCAATCAGGTCGTCCGGCTCTCCCAAGCGCCCGATGAAGGTAGAGATGCCCAGATGATGGGCTGTTTTGGCAGCGATGAGCTTGGAACGCATTCCGCCTGTACCGAGCCGGGAAGCGCCACCGGCAAGCGCCTCCACGTCTTCTGTGATCGCAGGCAGGTGAGGAATGCGAACGGCGTCGTCATGGCTGCGCGGATCTTTGTCGTACAGACCATCCGTATCCGTCAAAATAAGATAGAGATCGGCGTGAACGAGACCGGCAACGAGCGCGCCCAGCATGTCGTTGTCGCCGAAGGTAAGCTCTTCCACAGAGACTGTGTCGTTTTCGTTGATGATCGGCAGCACGCCTTTCTCCAAAAGGAGCGACAGCGTCTGGAAAGCGTGTTGATACCGTCCCCGGTGAGAAAAGTCGCTGCGTGTAAGCAATATTTGCGCAATTGTGATCCCGTAGGACCCGAAAAGCTGGGTATAGGTCTGCATCAGCAGGCTCTGGCCGATCGCGGCTGCTGCTTGTTTGGCTGCCAGCGTTCGCGGTCGCTGCTGATACCCCAGTCCCCGAAAACCGCTCGCCACCGCGCCCGAGGAGACCAAAACGACCTGGTGTCCTGCCTCCCGCAGCTTGCTTACAGCGGAGACGAGCAGAGACATCTTGTACGGGTCGCAGCCTCCACCCGCAGCGGCAAGCGAGCTGCTGCCCACCTTTACAACCAGCCGCAATTTTCCCTTTTTCATCTCAGAGCCTCCTTGTCTAGAAAAATAAAAAACCCTTTCGTTCCTCGACATAAGGACGAAAGGGTTCATTTACCTTCGCGGTACCACCTTACTTGACGATAGGAGCACGTTGGATGCTCGGATATCGTCCAGCTCTCTTTCTTTGATAACAGGTGAAAGAAACCTGTCCAGGTCATCCCTGGCAGCTCTGGGGGTGGGTTCAAACCGTATCGCGGGCGAAATCTCTCAGCCGCTGAATTTCGCTCTCTGGTCCGGACATGCGATTTTACTAGTCCCCGTCATTGCAATCCGTATGCGCTTATTAATTCATAATTATTCGCATGGAGGGATAAAAATGTCAAGAGGGTTATTCAAATTGTTCGCTGCCGTACGCACCCGTTCTCGATTTGATTTCATACCGCTTTGTTTTTTTGTCGCGAACGAGCAAATACGTAATCGTCCTTTCCGACGCAAAAGAAGGGGAGGTGGCCTCGTTCACCGTGACGAGCAGCCCGTCTGCCGTTTTTTCCAAGCTCGTGTTGCCGGTCGAAATCAATACCGGATACAGGGCGGAGGGCCCTGCCAGATAGACCTTTCCCTTGACTACCTTAGTAGTCAGATTGTCGTACATCCGCTCAGCCAAGGGGCGAGTCCAGTAGCGGGAAAAATAGGAGACGATTTTCTCCCGGCTGTCAAAGCGGGAGGGAAGGGCACGATAGGTCAAGCCGTCTTCGCGGATCGGCTTTCTTTTGCTTTCCATCGCCGCAAAATAAAGCTCCTCCCAGACGTGTTCAGCCCTGTTGAGGAAAATAACCGTATCGGCCTTGCTCTCCCCCAGTTTTTGTACAGCGATTTGTCTTTCTTGTCTTTGCGTCGTTTTGGCTTTTCCCTTCTCGTCCTGCGGTCCCGCATTGCAGCCAGCGAAGAGAGCAGCCGCCACAAACAGAATCAACCATCGTTTCATGCCAGCACCTCACTTCTCCTCACATGATTCTCTTTATCTAGCATGCCTGCGGGAGAGAACAGCCAATCGCGTTAACTTTTTCCTGACAGGGCAAGAAAGACCAGGTGAAAGAAACAGGAAACAGATAGGGGTTGTTTCCAACCAGTATTTACGGCTATCATGAAGGGAGTCATGCAGTTCGAATAGTTGAGGTGGATAATCATGTTTGGTTTTGGAAAAAAAGTGAAAAAGCTGGAAGGTACGGACGTACTGATCATTAAGACAGAAGAAGCAGCCAACCGGAATTTTTATCAGGTGGCCTTTCCCAGCATGTATGCAAACGATATTGTGAGCATGTTGAAAAAATTGGAGCGCTCTTCTTTCAACAAGCCCGAATACCTCGGTGAGATCGGCGGTTTTCGCATGGTTACCCACCTGGAAGCCATGATGGACATCACTGTCATGGACGAGGCAGACATGGAAGGGCATCCGGTGCAAATCCAGGACTTTGCCAATATTTTGCTGCGCCGTCTGGAAGCGCTGGAAGAGCGCGGCGTGCTGGGCGACAATGAAGATATTGCCTTTATCATGGGCGAATTGACCATGCTCAGAGACGGAAGCTTCATTCCGCAAGCCTAATGAACAGAATGCGGCAACAGTTGCATCCAAAAAGGAGAGTGAATTTGTTCACTGCTCCTTTTTGTTTTGTTTGATAAATTCGGGGAATTGCGCAAATTCCGATATATGCAACCAATAAGCCGGTTAAAACGTACTTAAACAGGGGACCTTCCTTCCCAGCGGCACATATGAGGAGGTACATGATGATAGAACTCCAAGGAGTTACCAAAAGCTACAACGGCTCGACAAAAGCGGTCGACAACCTTCAGTTGACCATTCCGAGAGGCGAGATATTCGGTTTTCTGGGGCCAAATGGCGCAGGGAAAACAACCACTATCAAAATGATTACGGGGATCACTCGTCCTGACCGGGGAACGGTGCTGATCAATGGAAAGGATATTTTGACCGATACAGTTGCGGCCAAGCGCCAGTTTGGCTTTGTACCCGACAGCCCGGATCTGTTTTTGCGGCTGAGAGGATTGGAATACGTCAATTTCATGGCGGATATGTACGAGGTTCCGCACAGCCTGCGCAAGGAACGGATCGAAGTTCTGGCGAAACGGTTCGACATGATCGATGCCCTGACCGATCCCATCCAGAGCTATTCCCACGGAATGAGGCAAAAAATCATTATCATGGGAGTGCTCATCCACGAGCCGGAAGTCTGGATTATGGACGAACCGCTGACCGGTCTCGATCCGAAATCATCCTATACCCTGAAAGAAATGATGCGGGAGCACGCCGACTCCGGAAGGACTGTGCTTTTCTCGACTCACGTACTGGAAGTGGCGGAAAAGCTGTGCGATCGGGTAGCCATTATCAACAAAGGAGTCCTGCAGTTCTGCGGTACATTCCGCGAGATGCAGGAGCACTTCCAGTCCGATGAATCACTGGAGCGCTTGTTCCTGGAGATGACCGATCATGAATAAGACCTGGCAATTGACAAAAGTGATGCTGAAAAACGGCAGCGGCTTTTTGGGAGGCAAAGCAAAGGACAGGTGGAAAAAGATTGCGCTGCTGCTGTTGGCTTGTCTCGGCCTGTTGCCGTTGATGTCGGCCTACGTCATGATTGCATCAGCGCTCTATGACGGCCTGAAGCTGGTCGGACAGGAAACGGTTCTGTTGGGGTTGGGGCTGGCTGCAGCCTGCTTGGGCATCTTTGTTCTCGGCATTTTTTACGTTCTATCCGTCTTTTTTTATTCACAGGACATTGAGCATCTGCTCCCTCTGCCGCTAAAGCCCGCTCAGATTATCGGCGCGAAGTTTCTCGTCACGCTTCTGTACGAGTATGCGACGGTGGCGATCCTTTTAGGACCTCTTTTGATTACGTACGGATTCAAAAGCGAAGCAGGCGTCCTTTACTACCTGCACATGCTGATCACTTTTTTGGTGCTGCCGGTCATTCCTGTCGTCCTAGCCTCGCTTGTGGCGATGGTGTTCATGCGGTTTACCAACATCGGCAAGAGTAAAGACCGCTTCCGGCTGATCGGCGGATTGGTGGCCATCGCGATCGCGATCGGGTTTCAGGCAATCGTGCAGCGGGGGGCAAGTACGATTGAGAACGCAGAGCAGCTTCAGGAAATGATTTTGTCAGACAAAAATATGTTTTTGTCGCTCGTCACACAGATGTTTCCGACGAGCAGACTGGGCGCGATGGCTTTGGCAGAAGCAGGCACGTTAGTCGGCATCGGCTATCTTGGGGCTTTCCTGTTCATCTCCGCAGCCTTCGGAGCAGCGCTCATCATTCTCGGTGATCGGTTGTATTTGAAAGGCGTTATGGGCATTTCGGAAACGGCTGCGAAGCGCCAGCGGGCCAGTGCGGAAGAGTTTGACCGCATGACGGGAAAACGTTCCGCCTTCCTCGCCTACGCGATCAAAGAGTGGAAAACGCTGTTCCGGACACCTGCCTTTCTGCTCAACTGCGTGCTTTCCAGTCTCTTTTTGCCGTTTATTGCTTTTCTGCCCTTGGCGACACGCTCAGATGGCTTGTCCGGCCTTTCCGCATACGGGGAGATGCTTCAATCGGAGACAGCGGCAGGGATCGGCATTGCAATCGCAGTGGCCGCAGCCATGTTTATTACGACCACGGGGAGCATCTCTGTAACGGCAATTTCTCGGGAGGGACAGAACTTTTTCGTCAACAAGTTTCTGCCGGTTCCCGCTTCGGTGATCATCTTGGCAAAAATTGTACCGGGATGTATTTTAGGCGTTTTCAGCCTGCTATTGATGGAGGTTCTGGCGGGTATCGCACTGCAAGCTCCTGTCTCCTTTCTGCTCCTGTCTTTTGTGGCGGCTGTCCCGGGAATTCTGTTTATCAATCTGATTGGGATCATGATCGACCTGAACATGCCTAAGCTGGATTGGGACTCGGAGCAAAAAGCGGTGAAGCAGAACATGAACACGCTCATACCGCTCATCATCATGCTGGCTGTTTCCGGATTGATTTTCTTCTTTGTGATCCAGGGAGATGCCGCAAGCTCCATGGTTGCCGGCACTGTATGCGTCCTGTTTGTGATCGTGGACCTGATTCTGTATCGTATATTGATGAAAAAAGGACCAGGCTGGATGGAAAAAATCGACTGATCATCTGCAAGCTGTCACCGGGGGCCTCAGGGTCTCCGGTTTTTCTGTTTTCAAAACGATTCTTTGGAACTAACGATGATTGTACATAAAGCCGTTTATTTTTCCTGGTGATGGGCGAAAGGAACTATTTTTAGTTCCTGAAGACTACTTCTATCTGTTCAATTTTTCTGGCAATCTTTACAATTGTAGAAATGATTGGTATTTTTGTCTCGGGTCATATAGTGTTTTAGTAAGGGAAAATGCAACCATTCGGCTAGGTGGACCTGCCAAATGGAGAGGGAATAGTTGGCTTACATATTAGCTTAGCTTTAAAAATAATCTGAAAGGAGTATAGTATGCGCAAACGGCATTCTCTTTTCCTACTCATTGTCGCAATCCTGGTGCAGTCAGTTTTTGCTGTCCAGGCGGGGGCGGCGGAAACTTACTACGATGATATCAGAGGGCACTGGGCTGAAAAGGAGATCCTCTTTCTTGAACAGCGGGGCATATTCAAGCACGGAGGGAACCGCCACTTCAACCCGGACAAGACGGTGTCGCGCGGAGAAGCGCTGGCACTGGTCAACCGCGTTCTGGAGGATGTGTACGGAAGACTTGCAACCCCCGTCCCCCAGCCGTATCTGGATCATCGCTATCCGTTGAAAACGGAAATCGAAGGACTGGTTGCCAACATGCAGGTGTTGCTCGATGTAAACACCGGGTTTGTCAACGATTTCAGGCCGGGCGATCTGATGGTCTACAATCTGCATCTCGCATCAAATGGCATGCTGATGAAAAAACCGCAGAAAGTCAATCCCGAATGGTGGGTGCCTACGCCTTACCTGCAATATCCGATGTCGAGGGAAGAGGCGAGCATGATCCTGTTCCATGTGCTGTCGCCATACAAGCTTCGCATCGTCGAGCCCAAAATCAATGACGTAAGACTGTTTTATGACGGCTATTCCCAGTGGAAGCACAAGAGCAGCTACGTCGATACCGTTTCTCCTTATGCGGAAGCGATTCGGGAATTCCAACTGTTTGGCGGGCAGCGAAATTTTGACCCGTACTCCAACATGACCAGAGCCCAGTTTGCGGTTGTGCTCACCCGCTTGCATCATTTTTTGGAGGGGGACGCCAGCAAGCAGTTCAAGGAAAGCACGAAGCGGCAGCAGATCGCAGCCAACCTGCTGTTGACGGCGGCCAATCGGGCGTTTTTGGACAAAGATCAGCAGCGCTTGTCTTCCTATGTAAGCGAAGCTGCCATAGAGAGTCTGACCAAATTGCAAGCAGCTTTGCCGCTGCATAGTTACATGGCGGAATTGAAGCTCAAAAGGGACGAAAACAGTTCCGATAAATTATGGGTGACCGGCAAGTACGAGCATCGCCAGGTGGGACCCTATGAGCTGGAGTTCCTATTTGAAAAAGACGAATCCAATCCGTTTGGACATAAGATTACGTCGATTGCGTACAGAGAGCGGTAAGAAGAGAAGGGAAGGGAAGGGAGCAGCCGACAGAAACGTTCGGCATCCCTCCTTTTTTGATTGATTGTCCCAAAAGATGAAAAAGCGTACAGTCTTGCTGTTGCAAAAAATCGGCAAATGGAGATTGCAACGGCTTCTCTTTTCGATTACAATAAAAACTGAACGGTGATTCAGTGTCGGCTGAACTGCCAGACATCTCACGAAAGCGCAAGCAAAAAGTGGTGAGATGTTTTTTTACAAAACAAAAATGAATGAGCATTCATTCAAAGGAGACATGTAAAGCGGAATACAGGAATATTTTTGAACGAGTAGAAATCAGAAAGCAAGGATTTTTTGTTCAGACTATTTCGTATTTACCGCGAGATTCTAGTTTACATGAGGGAGGGTATTGGATGGAACGCAAAATTCGCAAAGCGGCTGTTCTCGGTTCCGGCGTGATGGGAGCAGGTATCGCCGCCCACTTGGCCAATGTGGGTATCCCTGTCTATCTGCTCGACATCGTGCCGGGTGAATTGACGGAAGAAGAGAGTAAAAAAGGGAAAACGCTGGCAGACCCTGCCGTTCGAAATCGGATTGCGCAAAGCGGCAAAGAGCGGCTGTTGAAGGAAAAACCGGCTCCGCTCTACGACAAGGCCAATCTTGAGCTGATCACCGTCGGCAACCTGGAGGATCACCTGTCCTATCTGGGTGAAGTGGATTGGATCATCGAGGTCGTCGTCGAAAACCTCGACGTCAAGAAAAAGGTGTTTGAAACGGTAGAAGCCCATAGAAAGCCTGGAACGATCGTCTCCTCCAATACATCCGGTGTCTCCATCAACGAAATGAGCGAGGGTCGCTCCGAGGAATTCCGCCGGCATTTCCTGGGCACCCACTTCTTTAATCCGCCTCGTTATCTGAAGCTTCTGGAGATTATTCCGGGGCAGGATACCGATCCGGCGATTGTCGACTACATGATGCATTTCGGAGAATTTGTCCTCGGCAAAGGGACGGTTCTTTGCAAGGATACGCCCAACTTTATCGCCAACCGGATTGGCACATACGGCCTCCAGGTCTCCATTCAGGAAATGGTTCGGCTCGGGCTTGGCGTGGACGAAGTAGACGCGTTGACGGGTCCGGCGATCGGCCGTCCGAAAAGCGCCACATTCCGCACGCTTGATGTCGTCGGTCTCGACACCTATGTGCACGTTGCAAACAACGTCAAACAAAAAAGTTCGGACGCGCAGGAGATCGCCGTGTTCGAGGTCCCGACCTTTGTCCTGGAGATGGTGGAGAAACGCTGGCTCGGCCAAAAAGCCGGACAAGGTTTTTTCAAGCAGGTGAAAACAGCGGAAGGCAAGGAAATCCTTGCGCTGGACTACAATACGATGGAGTACCGCCCGCGGGCGAAGGCAAAATACGCTTCGCTGGAGGCGGCCAAGACAGCCAAAACGCTGCCGGAAAAGCTGAAGGCGCTCGTATACGGAAAAGACAAGGGAAGCGAATTTGTCTGGAGCGTCTTCAAAAAGGTCTTGCTCTACTCGGCTGAAAAAGCGCATGAAATCGCGGATGACATCGTCTCTGTCGACCAGGCGATGAAGTGGGGCTTCGGCTGGGAACTGGGACCGTTTGAGACTTGGGACGCCATCGGGGTGGAAAAATCGGTGGCCCGGATGCGCGAAGAAGGAGAGAGCATCCCGGCACTGGTAGAGGAGCTTTTGGCAAGCGGAAAAACGTCTTTCTATCAAAAACAGGAGGGACGCCGGGCAGCATTCGCAATCGGCGGCGCCTATAAAGCCATAGAGGAGAAAAAGGAAAAGATCAACCTGGCCGCGCTCAAGGAGCAAGGCAAGCTGATCAAGAAAAACGCCGGCGCAGCTCTGGTGGATCTGGGCGATGGCGTAGCCTGCCTCGAGTTTACATCGCCGCACAACGCTTTGGGCATGGATGTCCTGCAGTTGGCCAGCTACGCCGTGGAAGAAGTGCAGCGCAATTTCCTCGGCCTGGTCATTGGCAATCAGGGGAAAAACTTCTGCGTCGGCATGAACCTCGGCTACGCCCTGATGGAAGCCCAGGATGAAAACTGGTTTGAGCTGGATATGCTGGTCAGCCGCTTCCACAAGGTAGGCAATGCGATGAAAAGCATGCACAGGCCGGTCGTTGCGGCTCCATTCGGGATGACGCTCGGCGGCGGAGTGGAGATCTGCTACCTCGCAGACCGCGTTCAGGCGTCGGCAGAAACCTATCTCGGACTCGTCGAGGTCGGCGTTGGCCTTTTGCCGGGGGGCGGCGGCACGAAGGAAATGCTGTTCCGCGCCATGGAGCACGTACCGGAGGGCGGCACTGTCCCGGTAGACCCGTTCCCGTTTGTGGCCCGGGCTTTTGAAGCGATTGCCATGGCAAAGGTATCGACCAGCGGCAAGGAAGCGATCAACCTCGGCTATTTGCGCTCCACTGACCGGATCAGCATCAATTCCGACCACCTGCTCTACGATGCCAAGCAACTGGTGCTGGCGATGGACCGGGAAGGCTATACGCCGCCCAAGCCGCGCAAAATCCGCGTCATTGGAGAGAGCGGCTACGCCAATCTGCGCCAGAATATTTACTCGATGAAAAAGAGCGGGTACATCAGCGACCACGATGAGCTGATCGCCAGCAAGATCGCCTATGTGATGTCGGGCGGAAGCGTTCCTGCGGGCACAGAGGTGTCCGAGGAGTACATCCTGGAGCTGGAGAAGCAGGCGTTTCTGGAGCTGATCAAAACGCCAAAAACACAGCAGCGGATGCAGCACATGCTGACAAAGAACAAGCCGCTGCGGAACTGATCATAACGAGCTTTTGCGGGAGCGCGTCTGCACCTGTAATAGTGATAGGCAAAAGGGGAAGATCCCAGGAAGATCGCCAGAAAGAGGGGAAGAGCCATGAAGGAAGCAGTAATCGTCGCAGGTGCCCGCACTGCTGTTGGCAGAGCCAAGCGGGGCAGCCTGAAGGACGTTCATCCCGTTGATATGGGCGCTGCAGTCGTCAGCAATCTGCTCGGCCGGGTGCCGCAGCTGAATCCGGCTGACATCGAGGACATCATTATCGGCAACGCTGTTCCAGAAGCGGAACAAGGAATGAACATGGCCCGTCTGATCGGTTTGCGGGCAGGGCTTCCGACGAACGTATCCGGCATTACGGTCAACCGTTTCTGTTCATCCGGTCTGCAGACGATCGCCTATGCGGCCCATCAGATCATGGTGGGCGGGGCTGACGTAATCGTCGCTGGCGGTGTAGAAAGCATGAGCCTGCTGCCGATGACCGGTCACAAGGTAGCCTTGAACCCGACGCTGGTCGAGACCATGCCGGAGGCGTACATGGGCATGGGGCATACGGCCGAAGAGGTGGCGAAGCGCTACCGGATCAGCCGCGAGGACCAGGATGCTTTCGCACTGAGGAGTCACCAGCGTGCGGCAGCCGCACTGGCAGCAGGCAAATTCAGCGGAGAAATCGTCCCGATCACTGTCAAGTCGCATTATCTCGATGAAAATCACAAGCTGCACGTGCAAGAGCGCGTTTTTGATACGGACGAAGGAGTCCGGGCAGACACTTCGCTGGAAGCGCTGGCCAAATTGAAGCCGGTCTTCCACGTCAAAGGCAGCGTCACGGCAGGCAACTCTTCGCAGACGAGCGATGGCGCCGCGGCCGTTCTGGTCATGTCGGCAGAAAAGGCGGCAGAGCTGGGTGTCCAGCCGATCGCCAAGTTCAGATCGTTTACGGTCGGCGGTGTCGATCCGGACGTGATGGGGATCGGACCGGTGGTGGCCATTCCGAAGGCGCTGAAAATGGCGGGACTGAGCATTGCCGATGTAGACCTGTTTGAGTTGAACGAAGCGTTCGCCTCCCAGTCGCTGGCAGTTATCCGAGAGCTTGGCCTTGACGAGGAAAAGGTGAATGTAAACGGCGGAGCGATCGCGCTGGGCCATCCGCTCGGCTGCACAGGCGCCAAGCTGACCGTCTCCCTCCTGAACGAACTGAAACGGCGCGGCGGCAAATACGGCGTCGTGACGATGTGCATCGGCGGCGGAATGGGAGCCGCAGGCGTATTTGAAATGGTGTAGGCAAGCGCATTGACGTTATTCAATCGAAAAGCTAAAGGAGAGAATGGCAATGGCTGATACCAAAGAATTGATCCGCGGCGGCAGCTTTCTGATTGACGCAGGCAGCGCCGACTCGATGTTTGTTCCTGAGGAATACACGGAAGAACAAAAAATGATCGCCAAAACGACAGAAGAGTTCGTCGTCGGTGAAGTTCGCCCCCATTTGGAAGAGATCGAAAACCATAACTTCGACATCTCGGTCCGCCTGCTGAAGGAAGCCGGCGAGCTGGGCCTGCTGGGCGGCGACGTGCCGGAAAAATACGACGGCCTGGGTCTGGACAAAGTGAGCACGGCTTTGGTGACAGAGAAGTTTTCGCTGGCACGCGGCTTTGCGCTCAGCTACGGAGCCCATGTGGGCATTGGTTCCCTGCCGATCGTCTACTTCGGCAATGACGATCAAAAGCGCCGCTACCTGCCGGATCTCGCCTCCGGCAAACGTCTGGCTGCGTATTGCCTGACCGAGCCAGGCTCCGGTTCAGATGCGCTGGGTGCAAAGACGACGGCCAAACTGTCCGAGGACGGCAAGCATTATATTCTGAACGGCGAGAAGCAATGGATCACCAACGCAGGCTTTGCCGATGTCTTTATCGTCTACGCAAAAATCGATGGCGAGCACTTTACCGCTTTCATCGTGGAGCGCGAATTCCCCGGAGTGTCATTTGGACCGGAGGAAAAGAAGATGGGCATCAAGGGTTCCTCTACTCGCACTGTCATTCTGGAGGATGTTCCGGTACCGGTGGAAAACCTGCTGGGCGAGCCGGGCAGAGGCCATGTCATCGCCTTCAACATCCTCAACGTAGGCCGCTACAAGCTGGCCGTAGGAGCGGTCGGCTCCGCGAAACGGGCGCTGGAGCTGGCGACCAACTACGCAAAAGAGCGGAAGCAGTTCAAGACGCCGATTGCCAACTTTACGCTGATCAAAAACAAGCTGGCCAACATGGCGCTGAAAACATACGCATCGGAAAGCTCCGTGTACCGGACCGTCGGCTTGTTCGACACCGCTCTCTCCAGCCTCGGCGACAAGCAAGATGACGGGCGCGAGGTGGCGAAGGCAATCGCCGAATACGCAATCGAATGCTCAATCAACAAGGTGTTTGCTACAGAGGTACTCGACTACTGCGTGGACGAAGGTGTGCAAATCCACGGGGGCTACGGCTTTATGTCGGAGTACGAGATCGAGAACATGTACCGCGACTCCCGGATCAACCGGATCTTTGAAGGGACAAACGAAATCAACCGCATGCTGATCCCTGACATGCTCGTCAAGAAAGCGATGAAAGGAGAGCTGCCTCTGCTGCAAGCGGCAGCCAACCTGCAGGAAGAGTTGATGAGCTACTATCCGGAGGAGATCGAAGACGCACCGCTGGCTCAGGAGAAGCACCTGATCGATATGACCCGCAAAATCATCCTGATGGTGGCCGGTTCCGCCTTGATGAAGTATCAACAGGCGATTGCGAAAGAGCAGGAGCTGCTCGCTCTCGCGGCAGACATGCTGATCGAGCTGTACGCGATGGACAGCGTCGTCAAGCGGACAGAGAAAGCCATTGCCAAAAACGGCGTTGAGAAGGAGCAGCAAAAGCTGGATCTGACGACCGTTTACGTGAGCGATGCGTTTGACAAGGTTGAAGCATGGGCGAAGGAAGCGCTGGCTGCGATGGAGGAAGGCGACGATCTCAGAATCCGCCTCTCGATTTTGAAAAAGCTGACGCGCCGCACTCCGATCAACACGGTTCAGCTGAAGCGTGTCATCGCTGATCGTGTCATCGAAGCCGGCGGATATGTGCTGTAGAGTCGGGGGAAGGCCATTTCAATGTAACAACATGCGGCGCTGACCACGTCGACTATTGGCAAAACAGAAGCAGATCACGAAAGGCTGCCTGGCCTGGTGATCTGCTTTGTTATGTTCCGGCTACTTTTTCTGCGTATATATCCGCTGTCCGAAGCGAGCCGCTCCATCGGCGGCTCAGCCCTTTCATCTCCTGTCATCCGCGCCTGTTTTCCGCTGACGCACTTTCGAAATGCCTCCATCGGTTATTTTGACCTCGACCTCAATCGATTTCAAAGAGTCTGGTGTCAAAGGAAGCACGCCCTCCTGATTCAAGTGATGCCACTCGCGGGGAAATTTTCGATAAAAGGAATGTCCCAATTCAAGCGTATCGATTCCCAGCTTCAGCCCGCGGTCATAGAGCGAGCGGACCTCGGCTTCAATCTGTCTGGCTGCATCCTTTTCCAAGAGCGCTATACGGGTTGGCTGAAACAATTGAGTCACGTAGCCCGTTGTCTTGATGGATATGCGAAAGATGGGACGGCCTTTTTCCAATCCCGGTATTATTTTGGGGCGTGGGGACTCCATCACCAGCAGAGCCGATTTTTTTCCCGACTTAAGAAGAGTCCGCCGCGTCTCTTTCTCCAGCCACCGTACGCCTGCGACCTGCTCGTGGGGCAAGCACCCCTTCAGCTCTTTGTTTTGCAGGAAGCAGATTCCGTTAATCTTCAACTGCGGAAGTGGCTTTTTGTTTTCGGTCCACGGTTTTTTTTCCACTGACAGGAAGGGAAGGCGGACTACTCCATTCGGCTCGTTTCTCTCGGAAATGACTCGAAACAATAATAGGGGCCGAATGTACGAAAATTGGCCGTAAATGTCTTTGGGGTCGGCCAGTTGGGAGTAAAGGACGGATATTCCCAGTATCGGCCTGGCGTTGAAGACGTCCTCAAGCGATTCTTTCGTGGCAAAGGACCATACGGAATAACGAAATTCTTGGTACCTGTCTAGCGCATCCATGACCTGATCAAACTTTCCGTGCTTCAAGGCCCGTTCAGTGAAAACAATGGAGTGCACGTGGCTCCATATGAGCCGCTGCTGAGTGGTCGTATAAATCTGATAGATGGCTGAAACGTAGGTGTCGCCTTCGCCTTTTGCAACGGAGACTGGTTCTCTCGTCAATTGTGTATTGCTTTCTTTTTTGGCGATGTTGGAAAAGCCGAGAATTTGCAGATAGACGACTACCTTGTGATTGACGTAATCGACTCCAATCGCATCGATGTAAATAAGCTGTTCGATATCCCGGGCGTTCCAGCAGCCGCCCAGCAGGATCGAAGCAGCCAACACGACGGCTATCATCCGCTTTGTTCGTTCCATCCTAAGAATCGTTCTCCTTGCGCGAAGAGCGTTTCAAAATGCTTGCTTTTCCTTCCCATAACCGCCATGGCATGCGAATCAGGACCTTGGCCATGTCTCGCAGGACAGGGGGAGAGAGCGGTGTCAGGTAGTAGACGCCAAAGGAACGGGAGTTGGCAAAGAAGAGGAGTACGCCAATCAGCGCCATCATGAATCCGAATATCCCGAAGACCGAACAAATGATAAGAACGGCAATGCGGAGGAGACTGAGGGTCCCGACTACACTCTGATTCACCATGGTAAAGGTAGCCATAATGGAAATGGCGATAATGACCAGGCTGCCGGGAGCAGTCAAACCGGCAGAAATGGCTGCCTGTCCGACGATCAGTCCGCCGACGACAGAGAGTGTTTGTCCGATGGCCATCGGCATACGCAAACCCGCTTCGCGAAACAACTCAAAAAGCAGAAGCATGAACAATGCTTCCAAGGCGGCCGGAAGCGGCACTCCTTGACGGGAAATCACCATGGTGGCGATCATGGTGTAAGGCAGCTGGTCCTGATGGTATGTTACCAATGCCACCCAAAATCCGGGCAAAAACAAGGCCGCGAACACACTGCACAGGCGAATGATGCGGACAAACACGACCATGTAGATCGAGGTGTTGGCATCCTCCGACGTGTTGATCAAATACGTAAAGTTGGCCGGTGCGACCAATGCGGTCGGAGAACCGTCAACCAAGATGGCAAAGCGCCCGGTCAACAGGCTGTTTACCACGAAATCGGGTCTTCCCGTATGCTCATACAACGGCAGAATCGTAAACGGGGTATCCAGCAAAAGCTCTTCCAGTTGGGTGCTTGTTACGATCCCATTGCTTTTGATCGAGGAGAGCTTGAGCCGGATTTCATCGACAAGCTTTTGGTCAATCGTGTGGTGAAGGTACAACAATCCGACCTTCGTCCGTGTCTGGCTTCCCAGAATGTACGACTCGTAATGCAAGAGCGGAGTTTTCAGCCTCTTGCGGATCAGCGCGACATTCGTCGTGATATCTTCGGTAAAGCCGTCGCGAGGTCCGCGAATGGAAACTTCCGTATTCGGTTCTTCGGGGGAGCGCTGCGGACGATTATCCGCATCTATGCTGTACAGTGCTCCCCACTCGTTGAACAAGATCAGCAATTTTCCCTCGAACACATGGTTTACGATCTCGTCTGCATTGGCCTGAGTCAACTTCCTTAGAAAAAAGGGGCGTTTCTGCTGCAAATCTTGCTCTTCGGTGATCTCTCCGGAGCGAAATAGTTCACTCATTTCCGGGAGGATGTACTCCATGAGGATATGCTTGTCACAAAGGCCTTCCGCATAGATCAGATATACAGTGACGTCTTGCAAATGAGGGAGCATGCCGTAGTGTTCCACAGAGACATCGTGGCAGCCTGAAAAAAGCTGGCGGATCGCTTCAGGACGGAGGCTGTCCAGATGGGGAATCTCACCCGGGGAATTCACTTGATCGGAAGGGTGCTCTCGCGTCTTATTGTTCATGGAGATCCTCCTTCTTGCTGGAGAGTAACGCCAGTAACGTAAGTGTCAAAGTCAGGAGCAAGGCGGCAATGAGCAGGCCGGGCAGCAAAAATCTGGTCAGTGACAAATAGAACCCGATATCGTCATAGGGCCACAATGCCAAACACATGCTCACCAGACAGGCGAAGACGAGAACCCAAACCCGCTTGCGGCCGTCCGGAAAATTGAATATCTCGACGAGCAAATAAAAGGCGAGAGATACGCGGATGAAAGCTCCGCTAAACCATTGATAGATACTGAGAAAATCGACGTGCTCGATATACAGGCCGATTTTCACCAGCCGCCATTCCTCAAAAGCGGGATAACGCAGCTTCGCCGCTTCTGCAGGTCCAAATTCGGTAATGGCACCGGTAAGCGGCCCGATTGTAAGCCATACCATGATGAGGCCAAGGATGGCCAGCCTCCAGAACGTCACCTTTACCCCGACGTGATGCTTGATCAGCAAGAGCAGGAATAATTCCGAAAATCCCGCACCAGCGTACACCATTCCCCTCAAGACGGGCTCCCACCCATACTCCAGTACGGGGAACAGATAAGAATAATCTTTGTACTGCAGGTTGGTGCTCATCACGAAAAAACCCAGAAGAACGACGATCGGCAGCAGAAAGACAGATACCATCGAGATCGAGCGTATGCCAAAGAGAGAGTTGATGAGACAGACAAGAGCAAAAAAAAGCGCATGAATAAACATAGGGGCTTGTGGAGCGAACGTAAGGTTCACCCAGGTAATCGTGTCTTTTATCGTGATTACGGCCAGTCCCACCACATACAAGGCCAACAAAAGAGAGAGAAACCGTGTGACACCGGTTCCGTACTTCCTTTTCATCCATACGAGCAAAGGCTCGTTCCCGGTTTTCCGATAAACGTAGGAAATCATCCAAATCAATAGGAGGTACAGCGGAACTACAGCGATAACAGAGATCCAGGCATCTCGTCTCGCTGCATCCAGAAGTATCGGAATGACAATCACGTGGTTCATCAATCCGTTGGAGAGCATGAGAATAAAGATCAACTGAATAAACGAAATGCCATTTTTCATAGGTTTCCCGCCAGACTTTTCCTGATCTCTCCTAAAGTATGAGCAATTGATGGGGGAGTATACGGCACCCCCGAAAGTTCCGTCCATGTGGGGGCGAAGGTTGGGCGCTGTCAGGACGTGCATATTTTTACAGCAGTTTCCTCACTCTATACGAAAGAATACATTTTTGCTCAAGGGTAGGATCTCATGAGAAATCTGCGAGACTGGCTGCGTGGCAAGAAATCGTTTTTACAACAGGCCGGGGATGCTCAGGTTAGACAACCTGGCTCACCTTCAGCAAAGCCCATAAGTACGAGTCTGTCGGATAATATGCTAGAACTTCGTAAGAGATTTCCCTTAACACCAGATTTGATCATTCGCCATATGGACAATCCTGTGACGAGAGAGCGGGCCATACTGGTTTATCTGAGCGGATTGGTGGATAGAAACGCGATTAACAACAACGTCATCCGGCCGTTTCTGGACAAGCGGCGGTCGAGAGAAAGCAGTATTTTCAATGTCCTTACAGTGGGGAACATGGATTTCATCACAGACTGGAATGACGTCGAATCCTCGATTCTGTTGGGGAACAGCTTGTTGTTCCTTGAGGGGCAAAGCAAGGTTTTCGTGATCGAAGCGCGCGGCTGGCCGCAGCGGGCTATTGAAGACCCCCAGTCCGAAGCATCGCTCCTGGGTGCCCACCAAGGCTTTGTGGAAACGAGCATACAAAATATAGCGATGATTCGCCGGTATATTCCCAACCGCGAGTTGAAAATTCAGGAGTATACCCTCGGGAGTAGAGGGATCAGCAAAGCCTCCGTTCTATACCTGGCTGACGTGGCAAAGCCGGAAGTAGTCAAAGAGATGGTAGACCGGCTTCAACAAGTCAATATCGACACGATCCTAAACACAGGGGAACTGCGGGAAATCATCGAAGACAGCAGGTACTCTCCGTTTCCTCAACTGATCACGACCGAGCGGCCGGATACGGCTGCCTCCCATATCCTGCAAGGGAGAGTTGCGGTCGTCGTGGACCGGACGCCCAAAGTATTGATTGGACCTGCCGGCTTCGTTACCTATTTCCAAAACGTGGACGACTATAATTTGCGCTGGCCTGTCGCTACCTTTATCCGGACACTCCGGTTCATGGCCTTTTTGGTTGCCACCTTTTTGCCAGCCTTGTACATCGCGGTTGTTTCCTTCAATTATGAAATCATCCCGTTGGATTTGCTGCTTTCTGTCGGGGAGTCGAGGGAACGCGTCCCATTTCCGCCGCTTTTGGAGGCGATGCTGATGGAGATTACGCTGGAAATGCTCAGGGAGGCGGGGATACGCCTGCCTGCCCCGATCGGGCAAACCGTCGGCATTGTCGGGGGGATCGTGATCGGCCAAGCCGCCGTACAAGCGGGGATTGTCAGCAACATCATGGTAATCGTCGTCGCGTTCACGGCGATTGCCTCGTTTATCATCCCCAATTACGATATGGCTTCCGCCGTCCGCCTGGTTCGCTTTTTGATGATGGGGCTGTCGGCCATGTTCGGCATCGTGGGGATTGTCATCGGCTTGATGGGATTGATCGGGCATATGATTGCGCTGGAAAGCCTTGGCGTCCCCTATGGGGCTCCGCTGGCGCCTGCGAGATTTGCCGATTGGAAGGACCTGATTCTCCGGATCCCCTTGTGGGATATGGACAAGCGGCCGGTCAGCGCCAGAGCGGTCCAGACCAAAAGGCAGGGTACATCCGGCTCGGGGGAGGAAGGACAGTGAACCCATACGCGACCCGACAGATTACTGTCCTCCAATACATTTTTTTTATCCATGGAGCCCAGGTAGGAATCGGCATTTTGACCATCCCTCGCGATGTAGCGGAAATTGCCGGTACGGATGGATGGATCGGGATTATTCTCGGATGGCTTGCCGCGATTATGGCCAGCTTGATCATTGTCAACACGATGAAGAGGTATCCGGAATGCACCATCATTGACCTGATGCCACTATTCTTTGGAAAATGGCTGGGGAAGTGCCTGATCGCGGTGATTGTGCTCTATTGCGCATACGCTGCCACTACTGTGTTGGCCAATACGGGCGGCATCTTGAAGGTTTGGCTCCTGCCGCTCACTCCTTTTTATCAGATCATGATTTTGCTTTTGATTCCTGTTCTGTTTTTGGTCGGCAAAGGAGTAAAGACGTTGGCGCGGTATGCGGAATTGATTTTTTACTTAAGCCTATGGGTGCCGATCGCTTTGATCGTTTCTCTGAAGGAGCCTCAGTATCTGTATCTTCTGCCCGTTTTGAAGGAGGGCTGGGGACCTGTTCTGAAGGCTGTGCCAACCACGATTCTCTCCTTTTTAGGCTTTGAGCTGGCCTTTTTTCTGTACCCGCATCTGCAAAAGAAACAGTTTGCCGCTGTTGGAATTGTCATTGCCAATACGCTATCGATGCTTCTGTTTCTGTTCGTCACCCTGATTGCTTATGTCATCTTCAGCCCGGATCAAATCACAAAGTTTATCTGGCCTGTTTTAAGCATGTGGAAAGGGGTAGAATACCGGTTTCTGGAAAGGATCGACATCCTGTTTCTTGCTTTCTATCTGTTTATCATTTCGACAACCTGGATGCCGTACATGTACTTTACGGTTTTTGGAGCAGGCCGGTTGTTCAAAAAGTCCAATGAGAAAAAATACCTGCTTGGCTTTATGGCTTTGCTCGTAGCAGTGACAATGTTTTACACCCCTTCCTTTTTCGATATTCGAAAGCTGGGGGAAACATGGAGCAAAGCAGGGATGATTTTCGGATATGCTGTTCCCTTTTTCTTGTGGGGGTATGAGCGCCTGTTTCACAAATACCGGCAGAGGAGGATGCCATGATCCGGCGATTGCACTTCCTGATCCTGACAATGCTGTTGGCCATACTGCCGGGATGCGCTGATTTGCGAAATCTGGAGGATGTCACCTTGGCGCTCATGGCGGGGATAGACCTGAGCGAAAAAAATGAGCTCTTGTTCTACGTATCAAGTCCTGTATTCAGCAAAGACGCGAAAAAGAAGGTAGAGGAGTACGGAGTAAGAGCCGATAGTATCCGCCAGTCGACCAAAAGGTTTGATGCGCTCGTGACGGCCCTGACGGTAGGAGGAAAAATCCAGCTCATCGTTCTGGGCAAGCGGCTGTTGCAGCATCCCGACTGGTTTTCGCTGCTCGACACTCTCTACAGGGACGGGCGAATGACGGTTAACTCTCGCGTCGTGGTAGTAGATGGTCCCGTGCATTCCGTCTTTCATTTGAATCCTGCGGATAAACCGCGGCTGCCACTTCATTTAACCCAATTGCTCGATACGGCCAACCGCCGGAATTTGACGGTCAAGACAACGACGCAGGAGTTTCACCGCATGATGGCTGAGAAGGGAATGACGCCCTCTATAACGGAGTTCAAAGAGCGAAATAGCGTTGTAGAGGTCATGGGTACGGCTCTGTTGGACCACCAAGGGAAATACGTCACGCTGCTCCTTCCCAAAGATACCATTCTGCTTCAGATTCTCATCCACAAATTGCAGGGAGAAATGACGCTGACAGTGCCGTTGCCAGGGCAATCAGATCAGCAGAAAGTAATCAAGCCGCGGGTCTCCTTCTTTGTGAAGGATGTAACCAGAACAGTAAAAACCGGATACCGCGACAACCGTTTTCGATTTGATGTAGAATTGCAAATGGAAATCTCCCTGGCGGAGCAAATGTTCCCGGTTGAACCGGCAAAGCAATACAAGAAACTGGAACAGTTGATTGAGAAGCAGTTGGCCCAAAAGTACGCCGACCTGATCAAACAATTTCAAAAACAAAAGGTAGATCCTGTCGGCTTCGGGGTGTACGCCCGGGCGTACCAGTACAAGGAATGGAAAAAGGTTCAGGATGATTGGCCGGCGGCATTTGCCAAAGCAGAGGTGCGGGTCAAGCCTGTTATCTCTATCAAAGGAATTGGCATTACGGAATAAAAAACTCTCTTGAGCAAGGCGGAATTGCCGGATGCGGCCAATCCGCCAAGCTCAAGAGAGGGCTCTTTCTGTTATCCGTAAATTAATAAATCGCTTCCCAGCCTGCAGGAGTGACGAACAGGCGGATCGCCTTGATCTTGCGGTCGTCCATCAATGTAAAGTAGTGGCGATAGTTCGGAGGAACGGAGATGAGGTCGCCCGGCTCCATTTCCACATCGAAGTAGCGGTCGTCTTTTCCTTTGATGGCAAAAATGCCGTGGCCGTCTACGCAAAAACGGCATTCGTCATCTGTGTGGTGATGCTCGTTCTTGAATTTGACCAGCAATTCATCCAGATTCGGTGTCTTGTCGGACAGGACAATGATGTCAGCGGTCAAATAGCCGCGGCGCTCGCTGATCGCATCGATTTCCGGTTTAAAAGCGTCGAGGATCTGCTGCTTTTCTTCATCGGTCGGGCTGTAGTTGCTCTTGAGCTGTTCGTCGAGACGGTCAACGCCCCAGTGCTCGTAAATGATTCCCTGCGTGTCCAAAAACGAGATGACACTCTCGCCGGTCAAATACTCGTTGTTGTCGTGAAAGCGTACTTTTGCCATGTTACAGGCCTCCTTGGGGTGGTTGTTTATGGAGCAGCCACAGCGGCTTGGCGAAGCTGCAGCCAGCGCGCGTGGTATTCAAACAGAAATTCAAATGCTTCCAGGTGCCTCTTCGCCGCAAAGTCGCTGTCGCCCCAGGCGTAAATGCCGTGGTTGCGGATCAGCACGCCGGGAACCTCGGGCGTAATGACTTTTTCGATGGCGGAAGCGAGCGTCGGAATATCGGCAAAATTCTCGACAATCGGGACGGTGATGCGGGCGTTTTCTTCCCAGATGCCGAGCCCCTTGATCAATTCCTGTCCTTGTATGGAAAAGGCTCGCTGGCCGAAGTACAGCTCAGAGATGAGGTTGTTCCAGATAGTGTGGACATGGAAGCATGCTTTTGCCGTAGGAATGACGCGGTAGACGACAGCGTGGACCAGCGTCTCTGCTGACGGCTTGAGTGCTGTAGGTTCTACCGGCTGAGAGTTGCCGTCTACGACCAGATAGTCCTCGGGCGAGAGCTTTGTCTTGTCCTTGCCGCTGGCAGTCACGGCAAATTGCAAGGGTTCGTCGCTCAATTTGATCGAAAGGTTGCCGCTGGTGCCGGGAAACCAGTCCCGGCGGGCAAAGGTCAGCTTGGCTTCGTCCAGGCGGCGAAAAGCGTCCAAGCGCTGTTCAAGTGTAATCGTCATGATGATGGTACCTCCTGCCTGCGTTTCAGCTCCTGCAAGATAGCGATGACGTCGTGGAACGTCGCAAACGACTTGAAGGGCAGCCCCAGCTCCTCGCTTTTTTGAGCCAGGAGCGAACGGGCAATGACAAAGTCGGCGATTTTGGCTCCGGCCAGATCGGTGATCGAATCGCCGATGACGACGCGGTAGTAGCGCTCTGGATCGTAGCGGCGGATAATGGCTGTTTTGCACATGCCGCAGTTGTTGTCGCAATGCTCGTCGCACGCATGCGGCCAGGTAATCGTGATGCGCGGTCCGCTGAAGTCGCTGCCGTTGCAATAGATCGGCACATCGAGTGCAAACGGGGCAAGGATCGGCTCGACAAAAAAGTCAATGCCGCCGCTGGTGATCAACAGCTCGATGCCTTCCTCCCGGCAGAAGCGGACGAATTCGGCAAATCCGGGGCGAATCGTCGCCTCTTTGACGATGTAGTCTATGATCTCCTGCTTTTTCTCGGATGGGATCAGCTTGAACAACGCGCCGACACCTTCGCGGATCGACACCTTTTGGGTGAGAATCTGCTCGATCAACTCTTCCCGCTCAGGCGGAGCAAAACGTCGCATAATCGCGACAATATTGTCTTTTTCCGTAATTGTTCCGTCAAAATCGCAAAACAGCACGAGTGGCTTGGTCATCATTTTGTTCCCCATTTCTGCAAAGCCTGTGACAGTTCAGCAGATTCGGAGGAAGCGTCCTCCAGCGTTTGTCCTGCCACGACTGCGTTGATCGCTGCGACAAACGCTCGGGCGCCTGCCGTCGCACCACCTGGATGGCCGTGAATGCCCCCACCGGCATTGACCACCTGGTCCAGGCCAAAATCCTCGTACAATTGCGGGACAAGGCCGGGATGGATGCCCGCAGACGGTACCGGAAATGATTTGCGCAAAGTTCCGGTCGGTTCGGTCAAATGCTCCGCCAGCTTGAGCGCTTCTTCTTTGTTCAACGCCACATTTCCGTACGGCGATGGGAAGAGCACCAGGTCTGCGCCAGCCAAGCGCATCAGCTTGCCCAGGAGCAGCGGTGTCCCAATACCGTAGTCGGGCGACGGATAGTAGGCTCCGGCGAGCGCCGGGTGGGCCATAATCGGCACCTGAACATCCGGGTCTGCAGCCAGTCGGTGCAGGGCATCGTAGCCAAAGGCAAGCACGTTAAACAGCAGGCAGTCTGCGCCGGCTTCCACAGCTCTCTTGGCACGTTCGGTCAAGTCGGTGACCGGCCCGGTCAGATTGGCCGCATACAGAACCGGTTTCCCTGTTTCCGCTTCTGTTTCCCGGGCAATCTGTTTAAACGCCCGGATTCGTTCCAGAAAGGGAGCACGGTCATCGGCAAAGAAAATTTCGTCATCTTTTACTAGGTCAACGCCGCCCAGAGCCTGTGCCCGAAACTGGGTTTTCAGATCGTCAAACGGCAGGCCGAGGCAGGATTTGAAAATGCTCATCAAGAGTGGGCGATTATGCGCTCCGAGCCGATCTCTGATGCCTGAGATGCCGTATTTCGGGCCGGGAAAAGCGGCCAAAAACGCTTCCGGAAACTGTATGTCAATCAGCTTGATTTTTCCGTCCATGGACAGTTTCCCAAAGACGCCTGTCAACAAGGACGGAATGTCAGCGGTAAAGTTGCGAACCGGGTAGCTGATCGTAATCAATCCGCGGCTTTCGCCGTTTTCCAGGGTATCGAGCACCTGGGCGCCGACAGCTTCACCCAAATAGGGCTTCAAATCTGCCTGCTTGGCTGCGGGCAGATCGGTCCAACTGCCGACAGTCATCCCGACGGCGATCGCTTCCGCCTTTTTTTGCAAGTCCTTTGCCTGAGTCAAATAGGTGACGAGGATGCGTTGTTCGCTCAATGAGGAAACCTCCTTTTCTCGCAAAAAAACCTCCCCTTCGAGAGGGGAGGCGCTTTCGTCCGATAACGTTTTCGTCTCCTCTCATCTCTCGGTTCAGGGTCGAAGTGGCAGACTTTCGTCAGCGGCTTCGACTCTCACCGTTGGAATTAGCACCGTTTCGCCCCCCTTGCAGGGTAAGCGCCGGTTGCCGGGCATCATAGGGCCAGTCCCTCAGCCAGCTCGCGATAAGAGTTTCATGTACAGTATGCATTTGACTTGCGATAACCCCATGATATGCTGTTCCTTTTCGGGAGTCAACCCTTGTTTTGAGCATTAAAAATTTTGCTGCAGGTGGAACTTTTTCTAAAAAAAGGCGTGGTATCAGGTGAAAGGGTGTGAAGGAATGGGAAAGGCAGGAGTGGAGGATGTGTACCGCCTGCACGTCAATGACATATACCGCTACCTCCGCAAGCTCACCGGCGATGCAGGCTGGGCGGAGGATCTGACGCAGGAGACCTTTTTCCGTGCCTTTCAGCACCTGGATACCTATCGGGGAGAAAAAGTGCGTCCTTGGCTGTTCAAGGTAGCGTACCACGCGTTTATCGACTGGCACCGCAAGCAAAAGCGCAGGCCTGTTCAACTGATCGACACCTTGCCTGAGCAGGCGGATCAGGCGGCGGTCAGTCCGGAATCGGCGGCACTGGCTAGGGAGACGGCGGCCCTCGTGCAGACTGTTCTCCGGGGGCTGCCGGAAAAACAGCGACAGGTGCTGCTGCTTCATGCGGAAAAGCTCAGCTATGCGGAAATAGCCGACGTCCTCGGCATCGATGTGGCCGATGTGAAGCGGTCGATCTACCGGGGACGATTGAAGATGCGAAAATGGTGGGGGGACGGTCAACATGGCGGATAACGGCAAGCTGGAGGATCATAAGCAAAAAAGCCGGGAGCGCGATCAGCTCCTTCTCGCTTATCTGCGGGGGGAGCTTGGCGCTGAGGAGACAGCGCGATTGAGGCAGCGTCTCGCAGACGACCCGGAGTATGCGGAGCGACTGGAGGAGCTTTTGCTGGGAGGCGGGCTGATGCAGACAGAACCGGAAGACAAAGCCGCGGATTTTTTGCCGGAGGAGAAGCAGCGCTCCATCATCCGCTGGGGAAAGTGGAAGAGCAGGCTGTCCAACGCCGCCTACACGGTGGGGATCTCGCTGCTGATCGGCTTTGTCCTGTTGTTTGTCAACTATTGGATTGGCCGGTCGCTGTATGAAGATATGTTTCGCGTCTCCAAGGATTTGGTGAATTTCACTCAGCCGGGGATCGTAGCAGGCAGCAGCGGCGCGCAGGTTGGCCTTTTTTATGGCAGCATTCAAATGGAGCTGCGCGAAAAGGTGGGGGGCGACCGTCAGCAGCCAGGGTATTTCGAGACTACGAATGTGTTTACCAAAGTATCCTCCCGCCCGGTATGGAACGACGGCGTTCGGAAGAAAAATCTGTTTTTCCTGTTCCCGCTTCAGACGAAGCTGCAGGAGGATACCTCTTTCAGACGAGAGCCCGCGTGGAAGACGCTTGAAATGCTGCCGGAGGGGACGGTATCGCAACTGGCGATTTCCTTTGACCGGTTTATGAGCCTGGAGGAAATGTACGCTTTCCTGGCTCCGTATAATTTGGACCTTACCTGGCTGGCCGTGGATACCGGACAGGAGGTGCTGCATGAGGATGCCAAAGAAGGCGTGCTGCTGCTTTCGGCCGGTGACGTCTGGGGTTTTTCCGAACATGGGCTGGACTATGGACCGGGACCGATTCAGGTAAATGGCGAAGCAGATCGCCGCACCCGGGCGTACGTGGAGGAGATGAAATACCTCGCCGAGCAGGAGAGGCTGAGCAGGTCGATCGGACAAAGCCTGTTCAACAGCAGATCAGGATTGAAGATCGACGAGCGCTATCGGTATTTGGAGAAAAACGGTATCAAAACGTATGGAATCGTCGTCACCGGTCCGACCAAGGAACTGCTCAAGCTGAAGCAGGAAGCTGCCATCACCGCCGCATTCGTAGGACAAATTGACTGGTGGAACTGGAATCGTCCGAGTGCAAGCGGACAGCAAAACAGCTGGTAAGGCCGAGGATCAGCCGACTGGCAAAAAACAAAAAAGAGTGTTGACAGCGTGCATAGCCGCGTGTATGATTCAAACTAATCAAAACAGCATACGTTGGATACCTTATCCAGAGAAGGTGGAGGGACTGGCCCGATGATACCCGGCAACCGACACAGCGCTTGCCTGTCAGCTAGACTGACGGCGCGATTGCAAGCGATGTGCACGGTGCTAATTCCTGCAGAAGCAAAAGTATTCTGGAAGATAAGGGGGAGACGACACGCCCTGCCGCGTACGTATACGACCTCTTTTCTTCGGGAAAAGAGGTCTTTTTGCATGTCTGGCTGCAAAAACGGCTTGATCGGAGGCGCAGCCTGCAACATACCGTGCGGAATTATCCCCTGCTGAATGGGCCGGGAAAGCCGCTGGAAAGATCCAAATCGATTCACGTGAGGGGAGAAACAAGTTATGGCTTATCGTGCTTTGAGTGAACAAGAAGCAGTACAGTATGTAAAAGAGCTGCCCGGCCTGTTTGAAGCAGGGGCTGTCCTGTCCTCCCGCGAGATAGGCGACGGCAACCTGAATCTTGTCTTTCACATCCGCGATGAAGCGACCGGCAAAAGCGTGATTGTGAAGCAGGCTCTGCCTTATGCCCGCGTCGTAGGCGAGTCGTGGCCGCTGACGCTTGATCGCGCCCGCATCGAGAGTGAAGCGCTGCGCATCCAGTACAAATACGTTCCGGACCTCGTGCCGCAGGTGTACCACTACGATCAGGAGCTTGCCTTGACCGTCATGGAGGATCTCAGCGATCACATCCTGATGCGCAAAGGATTGATCGAGGGGCGACGCTATCCAAATTTCGCGAAGCAAATCGGACGTTTCATGGCCCACACGCTCTTTTTCACGTCTGATCTGGGAGCGCATCCCTACGAGAAAAAAGCGCTTGTCGGAACATTCTTGAATCCGGAATTGTGCAAAATTACGGAAGACTTGGTGTTTACCGATCCTTACGAAAATGCGCCGACCAACAGCTTCAACCCGCTGATTCGGCGGGAAGTGGAGGAAATCTGGAAGAACAAGCCGCTCAAGCTGGAAATCGCCAAGCTGAAGTACGATTTCCTCACCCGTGCAGAGGCGCTGCTGCATGGCGACCTTCATACAGGCAGCATTTTCGTCACCGAAACCTCGACCAAGGTCATCGACCCGGAATTCGCTTACTACGGCCCGATTGGCTTTGACATCGGCGCGGTAATCGCCAATCTGCTCCTGAATTATGCCGGCCAGCACGGACTGGAGAAGGATGGAGGAAAGCGGGAGTCTTATCGCGAATACCTGCTTACAACTGTCGAAGACGTCTGGAACGAGTTCGTCTCCCAGTTCGTCCAGCTATGGCACAAGCAGGCGAAAGAGCGCAGCGCACATGTAGAAGGGCTCTGGCAGAGCTACGTGAAGCGGTTGATCCAGGATACGGCCGGGTTTGCAGGCTGTAAAATCCTTCGCCGCGTGATCGGGCTGGCGGGTGTCGCCGATCTGAACAGCATCAGCGACGAAAAAACCCGTGCCGAAGCGGAACGGCTGGCACTGCTGATCGGTCAGGAGCTGATCCTGAAGCGGGGCGGCATCGAAGATTCGACCGACATCACAGACATCGTTCGCAATGCGACAACAAGATTTGATCAGGAGGCAGCAGCGGTATGACCACAATTCATGAAGCATTCGCACCTGTAAAGTGGGAAGGAGACTCTCTTCTTCTGCTCGACCAGACGCGTTTACCGGTAGAAACAGTCTTTCTTTCCCTCCATACGTCTGAGGAAGTATGGGCGGCAATCCGCCACCTGCAGGTTCGCGGCGCCCCTGCGATCGGGATGGCTGCGGCATACGGGCTTTACCTCGGCGTGCGGAACAGCGAAGCGGCAGATTCGTCAGCCCTCTGGAATCAATTGCTCGAGCAGGCTGACTACCTGGCGACAGCACGCCCTACAGCGGTGAACCTGTTCTGGGCGATCGATCGGGTCAAAGCACGCGTCCAGCAGGAGGGAGAAAAACCGGTAGACGCGTTGAAAGCGGCGGTTTTGGACGAAGCTCTCACGATACAGCGCGAGGATGCCGAAGTATGCCGGACGATAGGCGAACACCTCCTCACCTTGCTGCAGGATGGAATGGGCATCCTGACCCACTGCAATCCAGGGGCGCTGGCTACCGCCGCTTACGGGACGGCGACAGCTCCGCTCTATCTGGCCAAGGAACGCGGCTGGAACCTGAAGGTATACGCTGACGAAACGAGGCCGGTGCTCCAGGGAGCGCGGCTGACCGCCTACGAGCTGCAGCAGGCGGGAATCGACGTCACGCTGATCTGCGACAACATGGCGGCCATGGTGATGGCGCAGGGAAAAGTGCAGGCTGTCATCGTAGGAACCGACCGCGTAGCGGCGAACGGCGACGTCGCCAATAAAATCGGAACGTATGGCGTTGCCGTGCTGGCGAAAGCCCATGGCATCCCGTTTTACGTGGCTGCACCGCTGTCGTCTGTCGATCTGGAAACGCCGACGGGAGCGGACATTCCGATCGAGGAGCGTCCGGCGGAGGAAATCACGCACGGCTTGGGCAAGCAGGTGGCTCCGGACGGCATCAAGGTCTACAACCCGGCATTCGACGTAACGCCAGCGGAATATATAACGGCAATCGTCACCGAAACCGGCATTTTCAAGCCGGAAGATATCCGCAATTCCAAGCAATAAATCGTGGCTGTATAACAAAAGCGCCCTCGGGCGCTCTTTTTCACTTTTGAAGAAGGGGAGAGATGACATGAAGGTTATTCCGATAACGCAGCATGCAGCGTTGAGGCGCTTGGAGCTTGCCGATGCAGAGGAAATGTTCTGGCTGACCGATACCAATCGTCT
This sequence comes from Brevibacillus borstelensis, assembly GCF_036700025.1. Lineage (NCBI taxonomy): Bacteria > Bacillati > Bacillota > Bacilli > Caryophanales > Paenibacillaceae > Brevibacillus > Brevibacillus borstelensis. Next base: position 1,333,255 of record NZ_CP144922.1, read on the forward strand.
CCATCTGCGCGAATGGCTTCCGTGGCTGGATATCGTCACAAACGTGGCGGATACCAGAAGGTTCATCTCTGCCACTCTGGATCAGGACAGCCGCAGGCAGGGCACCCATTTCGGGATTTGGTACAACGGTCGTCTGACAGGAACAGTGGGCGTACATCATATCGACTGGACAAACCGGAAGACGTCCATCGGGTATTGGCTCGGAGCCCAGTACACCGGGCACGGACTGATGACGGCCGCCGTCTCGGCCTATCTGGATCACTTGATCTTTGGCGAGTGGGACTTGCAAAAGGTCGCCATTCACGCCGCTACCGAGAACAAAAAGAGCAGGGCCATTCCGGAGCGCCTCGGGTTCAAGCTGGAGGGAATCCTGCGAAGCAACGAATTTCTCTACGATCATTACGTCGATCACGCCGTCTACGGCATGCTGGCGTCAGAGTGGCGTTGAGTCCTTCAGTTTTTTGCTGCCGATAGAAAAAGCTGGATTGACAAGAAATTTTGTGTAAACTACCATGAAGATATTGGAAAAGGGATTGCGTATATCGCATCCCTTTCTTTTGATCGACAGGGTCAAAGTCGTCCCTGTTGATAACCGGATTACGGAGGCTCCGCCACAATCATGGCGGAGCCAAGTTTTCTAATAGGATAAGGAAGGAGGGACGGACGGCGTGGATATTTTGCGGCAATTGTCCTGGTTTTTCAGAAAATATTGGAAACGATATACAGTAGGGATTGCTTTTCTGTTTTTGATTGATCTGCTCATGCTGTGGCCTCCCCGGCTGATCGGGCAAACGGTGGATCAAATCCGCAATGGATCGCTGACGACATCTGGATTGGCGACGACGATTGTCACGCTGCTTTTGATTGGCCTTATCTTGTACGGGCTCCGTTTCTTTTGGCGGTACCTGCTGTTCGGCGGTTCGCTGATGCTGGAGCGGACGCTTCGCGAGCGGCTGTTTGGCCATTTGACCCGGATGTCGCCGTCCTTTTACTCGCGCCGTCGTTCCGGTGATTTGATGGCGCTGGCTACCAACGACATTCCCGCAATCGAACAGACAGCAGGGATGGGCGTACTGACGCTGGTCGACTCCCTGTTCGCCACGCTGTTGACTTTGGCTGTCATGATGGTGGCCATCGACTGGCAGTTGACGCTGGCGGCACTTATTCCGATGCCGTTTTTGGCCTGGGCGACCGCTTATTACGGCAAGCTTTTGCACGACCGGTTTTACCTGGCACAGGAAGCGTTTGGCGAGATGAACGACCATGTGCAGCAGTCCGTCTCAGGCGTCCGGGTCCTGCGGGCTTTTGTACAGGAAAAAGAGGATGTGGAGGCGTTTCGCCGGGTCAGTGAGAAGACGATGGAGCGGAATATCAGCGTTTCCCGGATCGACGCCCTGTTCGAACCGACGATCGGCATTATCATCGGCTTCAGCTTTCTCATCGGGCTTGGCTACGGGACCTACCTTGTCTTTTCCAGCGCGATTTCCCTGGGCGATCTGGTCGCATTCAACCTTTACCTCGGGCTGCTCATCTGGCCGATGTTTGCCTTTGGCTGGCTGATGAACATCCTTCAGCGGGGGAGCGCTTCGCAAAAGCGGTTGTCGGAATTGTTCGCCGAACGGCCTGACGTGGTGGACAGCGAAACTGTGGTGGAAGATGTTCCGGACAATACTGTCGAGGCGAGAGGCTTTACCTTCCGCTATCCGCAGGCAGAGAAGGACGCCTTGTCGGATATCAGCTTCATGCTGCACGAAGGAGAGACGCTGGGGATCGTGGGCAGGACGGGAAGCGGGAAGTCAACGCTTTGCCGGACTCTGTTGCATCAGTACCCGGTAGAGTCGGACGCCCTGTTTGTCGGAGGGAAGCCGGTAGAACGGATTTCGCTGTCTGCCCTGCGCGGGAAAATCGCCTACGTTCCCCAGGAGCATCTGCTGTTTTCCCGAACGATCGAAGCGAACGTCGCTTTCGGCTCGCCGCAGGCGACTACAGAGGAAGTGTGGCATGCGCTCTCCCTGGCCGAAATGAAAGGCGATGTAGCGCAATTCGCGGAAGGGCTCGGAACCATGGTCGGTGAAAAAGGGGTCACCCTCTCAGGGGGACAGAAGCAGCGCATCTCGATTGCCCGTGCCCTGCTGATGAACGCTGACATCCTCATTCTCGATGACTGTCTGTCCGCAGTCGATGCGAGGACGGAGGAAAGCATTCTTCGCCACCTCCGCGATGAACGCAAAGGAAAGACGACGATCATCACCGCCCACCGGCTCTCTGCGGTCCAGCATGCCCAGTTGATTTTGGTGCTGGACGAGGGCAGGATCGTGGAGCGGGGGACGCATGATGAATTGATGGCGCAAAACGGCTGGTATGCGGAGCAGTACCGCAGGCAGCAGATGGAACAAGACGTCGCGGGTTAAGGGGAGAGAGGGGAACGTGTAATGAACGGCAAACAAGTATGGAAGCGGCTTGTAGAGTACGCCATGCCGTTTCGCAGACAGATCGCAGGGGCCCTGCTGCTGCTCCTGCTCGGTACTGCCGCGGAACTGGCCGGCCCCTTTTTGGCAAAAGTGATGATTGACAATCACATTCTGGCGGTTCAGAAGACGTGGTATCGCTTTGAAAAGGAACCGCTTACCATTGAAGGAAACCAGATCGCGATCCGGCTGGCGGATGAGTATTACGTCCGGGAGGATTGGCTGTCGTCCTTGCCTCCGGACGATGCACAAAAGGCGAAAAAGACACAGGTCGTGACCGAGGGAACGACCTACTATATGCTGGACCGTGAGCTGTCCGAGGACGGGGAGCCGAAGCTTTTGCCGCTTCCGGCCGTCGAGGGAAGGGAGCGGGTCAAGGCGACGCTCGTTCGCTCGGGGCAGGAGGTTGATCAGGCGGAGGGAATCCGCTTGACGGCGGACGAGGTGAAGGCGCTGTACAGCAGGGAGATTGCGCCGATATTGCTTTTGGCAGGCGGCTATGCCTTGTTGATCCTGATCAGCGCGGCATGCAACTATACGCAAATTTTGACGCTGCAGATGACAGCTCAACGCATCATCCAGCGCATGCGGATGATTTTGTTCACCCACCTGCAGAAGCTGCCGGTCTCCTTTTTTGACAAGACACCGGTCGGTCAGATCGTCTCCCGCGTGAGCAACGATACGGAGGCCATTCGTGAACTGTACGTCAGCGTTCTGGCAACTTTTGTGCAGAACGGGGTATACCTCGTAGGGATTTTGATCGCGCTTTTTGTCCTGCAGCCGCAGCTTGCCCTGTTTTGCTTTTTAAGCGTGCCGTTGATCGTCGCGCTCATTATCGTTTACCATCGCTTCAGCTCGCGCTATTATGCGGTCATCCGCAGCAGGCTGAGCGATATGAACGCCACGATCAACGAGATGATTCAAAACATGACGATCGTCCAGGCGTTTCGCCGAGAGTCGGGGGTTCAAGAGGAGTTTGCCAAGGTAAACGAAGAGTATTTTCGGGTTCGTCTGAAGGAGAACAACCTGGAGTCGCTTTTGCTCAGACCAGCCGTTGATCTCATCTGGAAAATCTCTCTCACGGTGATTGTCTGGTATTTCGGCTCGACTTCGTTTCACAGCGCCATTTCGTTCGGCGCGCTGTTTGCCTTCGTCGATTACATGGGACGCTTTTTCGAGCCGATCAGCATGATTATGAACCGTCTTTCGCAATTGCAGCAGGCTGCCATCTCCTCGCAGCGCGTGTTTGACATTCTCGATACGCCGGCTGAAGAGGAGAAGGGAGGCAAGGCTATCGAGCGCCCGCGCGGAGAGGTAGTCTTTGACCGCGTTTCTTTTGCCTATCAGGGTGATCAATACGTCTTGAAAGATGTGTCGTTCACGGCCAAGCCGGGACAGACGGTAGCGCTGGTCGGCCACACCGGGTCGGGAAAAAGCTCGCTGATGAATCTGTTGCTCGGCTTTTATCCGGTGACGAAAGGGCGCATCCTGATCGACGGCATGGACATGGGCGAAATGGATACGCGGACGCTTCGCCGCCATGTAGGGCTGGTGCTGCAGGACCCTTTTTTGTTTACCGGCAGTGTCGGATTCAACATTCGCTTGTACAATGACAAGCTTACGAATGACGATGTAAAACAGGCGGCGGAGGCAGTCAGGGCAGATGAGTTTATACGCCACTTCCCCGGAGGATACGAAGAACCCGTCGTGGAGCGGGGGATGACCTTGTCTGCCGGACAGCGGCAGTTGATTTCGTTTTCCCGGGCGCTCGCAGCCGATCCGGCTATTTTGATCCTGGACGAAGCGACAGCGAGCATCGACAGCGAGACAGAGTCGGCGATCCAGGAGGCGCTGCACGTGCTTTCGGCGGGGCGCACGACGTTTATCATCGCGCATCGCCTGTCTACGATTCAGCATGCCGACCAGATTCTCGTTCTGTCCCGCGGCGAAGTCGTCGAGCGGGGCACGCATGACGAGCTGATGGCGCAGCATGGCCTGTATCAAAAAATGTACCAGCTACAGCAGGGGCAAATCTCTGCTACAGTAGAACAATAGCGATTGATCTTGACCTTGCCGCCGGGTGAGGGGGAGATTATGAATAGAGAGAGTGAGTGCAGGAGAGGAGAACGCATACATCATGTCTTCAACACGTTTTACCTTTTGGGTGCTGATATTGGTCGTAGTCATTGCGGGAGCCAGCCAGGGGCTGACGATTCCGCTGTTGGCCGTGATGCTGGAGCAGCAGGGAGTTTCATCGGTCGCCAATGGGTTGAATGCAGCCGCTTTGTATATCGGTATATTGCTTGTGTCACCCTGGCTGGAAATCCCGCTGCGCCGGATCGGTTATCGGTCGACGATTCTGTGCGGGCTGTTAATGGTGACCGCAGCCACCGTCCTGATTCCGGTGTTTTCCCATCTGGCGGTCTGGTTTGTTCTCCGCATGCTGATGGGAATCGGCGACTCCGGTCTCCACTACGCCAGTCAAATGTGGGTGACCAAAATCGCCGCTCCGGAGAGGCGCGGACGGGATTTGTCGCTCTACGGTCTGGCCTACGGCATCGGATTCAGCATAGGGCCGCTGGGGATCAACCTGCTTCCGATAGGATTTTGGGCGCCGTTTGCCGCACTGACCGTGTTGTATGCGGCAGCGTTTATTCTGCTGGCGCGCATCCGCAATGATTTTCCCGAAGAGATCAAGGCAACTGAAGCCGGTGTGAAAAAACAGAACAGATACACGACTGTATTCCGGTTAAGCTGGCTGGCGCTGATCCCGTCGTTTTTGTACGGATTTATGGAAACGTCTTTAAACGGAAGCTTTCCGGTTTATGCTTTGCGGACCGGCATTTCCATCGAGTGGGTATCGGTTATCCTGCCATCCTTTGTCGTGGGCAGCATCATTTTGCAAATTCCGTTGGGCTCATTAAGTGACCGGATCGGCCGGAAGCGGGTCATGTTTGCCTGTGCGCTCGTCGGAGCCGTGGCGTTCATCCTGTTCCCGCTCAGCGGCGACAACGTCTGGATGATGATGTTCCTGCTGGCGATTGCAGGTGCGGCTGTCGGTTCCTTTTACTCGCTCGGTCTTGCCTTTGCGACCGATATTTTGCCGGGTGCGATGGTCCCTACAGCCGGGATCATTGCCAGCATGAATTTCGGCGTCGCCAGCATCCTGGCCCCCAATGTAAACGGCCTGTTGATCCAGCTCTGGGACCCGCGGAGCATCTTCTGGCTGATGGGGCTTTTGCTGTTCGGTTTTGCGGCTGCTTGCCTGTTTTTCCGCACGACCCGCTCTTCTCAGGAGACCGCGGTGGCGTCATAAGCATAAAAATGTGAAGAGAGGGGAAGCGTAGGGATACAGTCATCTTTCCCAGAAAGGGGTTTGCCTGATGATGACGCCCTGTGTTTTCAAGCGGGGAATGATCTGGATTCTGTTTTTTATCATCAGTCTGATCGTGATCCCGTTCTTTTCCGATGACACGCCATCCACGCCTGCTCCGACTGTGAACAATGCAAGCAGGTAAAACCCGGGCAAAAAGGACTCGTCTTTTTCCATAAAGGCGAGTCCTTTTCTTTTGCTTCGGCTTACGTACGTTTGCTGTCTCGGATGACATACGTCCTGGCAATCAGATCGTGCCAGCCTTGCTTTTTCCGGTTCCACCCTGCCCACAAATACCCCAGTCCCAGCGGCAGGGCAGAGAGAAATTTGCCCACAACCTCTCGCAGCAATACCTGCCCCAGCGTCAACTGGCTGCGGTGCTGGCGGGCATTGACCACGCGGATGCCGGTGATGAGCTTTCCGAGTGTCTGTCCCGTCCACCAGGTCAGCAGGATGGCATAGGCGAAGTCGAATACGATTTCCAGCAAGTCGATGTACGAAAAGACGTCCGGCCCGGCAGTGAAAGCCCGGCGGAGCGGATTGAAGATCAAAAAGCTGATGCCGGTGAGAAAAAGTCCATCCAGCAGAGCAGCCCCGACCCGAATCCAGAAGCCGGCAAACGCATAGCTGGCCTCCTGGGAGGCATCCTCGCTTCCGGACGGCTCGGCTCCTGCGAAGCCTTGGACAAGCGCGGTCCGTGCGGCGGCATCAGCGGAGAGCAGGGATTCGGGAAAATCAGCTTCAGACGACGATTGGTCCCGCATGGCGGACACCTCCATTAGAAATGGTTACGGGATAAACTGGTACAACAGCTTGGGCGTCGAGCCCTGCTGCAAAATGCGCTCAAGGCCGAGCGGATCAGGGTTGGACCAGTAACGCTGCATGCGGAAGATCAGATTGCCAAGCGATATGTTTTCGGTAAAGCGAACAATCTGCGCTTCCGGCAGTCCAGTCAGGGTCAAGGCATAGCGGGTAGCATCCTCCAGATCGCCAAAGCGATCCACCAGTCCCAGCCGCTTCGCCTGCTCGCCGGAGTAAATGCGGCCGTCGGCTATTTGCAGGACGCGCTCCCGGGGGAGGCTTCTTCCCTTTACGATTACATCGACAAAGCGATCGTAGCTTTGGTTGACCAGCGTTTGGAAAATTTGCCGCTCGGGCTCTGTGAGCGGACGGGCAGGACTTCCGATATCCTTGAAGCGTCCGCTTTTGATCGCATACTCCTGGATTCCCAGCTTGTGTATGGCATTGCTGTAGTTGGTCAGGGTAAAAATGACGCCCAGACTGCCTGTCAGCGTATTGGGATTGGCGAAAATGGCATCTCCCGCTGTAGCCAAGTAGTAGCCTCCCGATGCGGCAGTCGAGCCCATGCTGACAACGAGCGGGATTTGGCGAAGCTCCTTGAGCCGCAGCAGGCGGCGGTGCAGTTCATCCGTAGCGACTACCTCTCCGCCAGGGCTTTCGATCCGCAGGACGACTGCCTTTACTTGCTCGTCCCCCTCGATGCGCCTGATTTGTTCGGTCAACAGGTCGGCCATCGGTGTGACAGATGCAGTGGAGCGCTCACTGGTGATCGTGCCATTGACGTAAAGCTGTACGATTTTGGCCGTACCGGAGCCGGAGACGACATGTTCATCCCAGGCATACTCGGGATGGTCGGTCAGATTGCGCATGCCTCCAAAGATGCTTTCGACGCCGATGCCAAGGACAAAAACAGCCAGTACAAGAAAGAGTGCCGTCCATCTTTTACGGTTCATGGAAAACCACCTCAGATGTAGCATTTGCTCTTCTCTTTCCGGTTACGCATGCCTGTCATTTCACAAACTCATGCAATTTTCTAAAAATTGCGGTACAATTGGTCATAAGACAAGAGAGAATATGTTCGGGGGGTACGGAAGCGTGATTATCCAAGTAACGGATTTGAAAAAAAATTACGGCAGCCTGCAGGTGCTCAAAGGAATCACGACACAAGTGGCGGAACGCGAGGTCGTATGCGTGATCGGCCCGTCGGGTTCGGGAAAAAGCACGTTTCTGCGCTGCTTGAATCAATTGGAAGAGATGACGGCCGGGCGCATCGTGATTGACGGCCACGACCTGTCCGATCCGAGGGTGGACATCAACAAGGTGCGCGAAGAGGTAGGAATGGTGTTCCAGCGCTTCAACCTGTTTCCGCACAAAACGGTTCTGGAAAACGTTACGCTCGCGCCGATCAAAGTAAAAAAGATGACCCCCGAGGATGCGAGAAAACAGGGCCTGGCGCTGCTGAAAAAGGTGGGGCTGGAGGACAAGGCCGATGTATATCCGGATCGCCTTTCCGGAGGACAGATGCAGCGGGTGGCGATTGCCAGAGCCTTGGCGATGAACCCCAAGGTCATGCTGTTTGACGAACCGACCTCGGCACTGGATCCGGAGCTGGTCGGAGAAGTCTTGACAGTGATGAAGAATCTGGCCAAGGAAGGCATGACGATGATCGTCGTCACGCATGAGATGGGATTTGCCCGGGAAGTGAGCGACAGAGTGATTTTCATGGATCAAGGCGTCATCATGGAGGAGGGAGCACCCGAAGCCCTGTTGTCCAATCCGAAAAACGAGCGGTTGCGGGCATTTTTGCGCAAGACCTCGGCATAGCGACCGGTATAAAAAAATCGGCCCCCGATACGAGAGCCCTGCAAAAGTCCACCTAATATCTGTAAACCGTAACCCTAGTGCCCTTAGGTACTGGGGTTTCAATTATCGAGAATGTAGCTGTAGTGGGGAGAAGCATGTTTCCGATCTGCGCTCCGGTCTACGTCCTGCAAGGATGTGAAACTGTCCGCTCCACAGCGATCCCGGGGGAAGCGCAAAACGGCGCGCAGCTCCGAAGGTTACTCATGGATTGCGCTTCTGTCTCCCCGGGCTTCGCTGTTCCGCTCGGCTGGACTCCGCTAGTCGCTCCGCCTGGAAACATGCTTCTCCTCCGAAACAGTAGGTTTTCAACAGGCTGAAACCCAGTGCCGCTTCGACACCGGGTTTTGATGTACAATAAAAAGAAAACGAAAGAGTTGGAACCATTGCTACAGCCCTCTAAACAAATCACGGCATCCTTCCATGCCGAATTATATAAACTGATTCCCGTGGATCACCCATTATGTAAAATCAATGAAATCGTCGATTTCACGTTCATTCATGAATTGGTTCGTTCTTCTTATTGTGAGCATTACGGAAGACCAGCTAACGAGCCGGAGCTCCTGTTTCGCTTGCTGTTTTTACAGGTTCTCTACAATCTTTCGGATGAACGCATCATTCAGGAAACGCAGGTAAACCTCGCTTATAAGTGGTTTTTAGGTTTAAATCCAGAAGATACCCTTCCTGACCCCTCTCAGTTATCCCGCTTTCGTAATCATCGGTTAGGAGCCGGAGCCGTAGACGAGGTACTCAAATCGGTTGTACGTCAGTGCATCGAAAAAGGACTTGTGAAATCAAAGACGATCATCGTGGATTCCACTTATACACTGGCAGCTTCGCCAAAACAAAAGCCTCTTGAAGTACTGCGAGATGCGGCGAAGCGCTTATTCCGTATTGTGGTGAAAAAGCATCCAAAACTTGAAAAGAAACTCCCGAGGTTACCGGAGTTGAAGAAGGATCAAGAGGGTGCCGAGAAGATCATGCTTCACTACTTGGCGGAACTTGGAGAGACAGTCGAGACTTTGTTACCCGATCATGAGGGTTCCATCTCGGAGAAGATCAAGGTCGCCAAGGCCATCGTGGAAGATGAGCGTCTGCTGGCCAATAAAGGCATTATGTCGGCCATTGATCCAGATGCCCGCTTTGGATGGAAGAGCAATACGAAATCCTTTTTTGGCTACAAAGAGCATATTGCCATGACGGATGAAGAAATCATTACGGCTGTGGAGGTCACCGGAGGAAGTACGGATGACGGAAAACAATTCAAAGAACTTTTGAACCAATCGCTTGACGTGGGAATAGAAGTACAAGAAGTGATTGCTGACACCGCATATTCGGGTAAAGATAACTTGGCCGAGATGAAATCCAAGGGGATTAAACCTGTCGTCCCGCTAAACCCCGTCGTACATAATGGGGGACTGAAGCAAGAGGGCTTTGAGTACAACAAGGATGCAGACTTTGTTATTTGTCCGGCAGGACAACATAGTATCCGAAAGGCTGTCCAAGGAAGCAAGCAGAGTGGCAAAAGTCGTTCTCTCGTTTTTTACTTCGATACGGAGAAATGTAAGACATGCCCACTTAGGGAAGGCTGTTTCAAACCAGGAGCAAAGAGCAAGACCTACTCCATCCGGATCGTGGCGGAACCCTACAAGGCGCAAATCGAGTTTGAAAACAGCGATACGTTCAAAGAACGTATTCGTCGCAGACCGATTATTGAGCACAAAAATGCTGAATTAAAAAGGTATCATGGGATGACCAAGGCCAAGTACCGTGGTCTCTTTCGTATGCGAATACAGGCAATACTTACGGCTTTCGTCGTAAATGTAAAACGGATGATAAAATTGGCAGAAAAAATGCAGCCCGTCTCTTAAAGGAGAATGGACTGCATTTTTCGTTAAAGTCCTTTTTTGTAAAAAAAAATACTGTGCGTTACCCGATCCGCAAACCTCAACAGAGGTATTTTGCAGGACTCTCCCGATACAGGGGGCATTTTTACTTCTTGTTCGCGTCTCGCTTGCTTCCTTTCACATCGAGCAATTGACTGACCGTAACGAACCGATAGCCCTGCCTCCGCAGATCGGTGATCAACTCCTGCAGCGCGGCAATCGTTTCCCGCTGATTCAGCCCGCCGTCGTGGAACAGGATAATGTCTCCGGGAGCCACGTCGTTCTTGACGCTTTTGGCGATGTGGGAAGCCGTCCGGGCCAAAGACCAGTCGCGCGGGTCGACCGACCAGTGGATGATGTCATAGCCGCAGGACTGGACTGCATTCATGACGTCATGCGTCAAGACTCCCCCCGGGGGCCGGTAATATTGGGCAAGCACGCCGGTAGAACGGAGAATCGATTTTTCCCCCAGCTTGATTTCTTCGTAAATCTCCTGCTCCGTCAATTTGTTCAAATCGCCATGATGATAGCCGTGGTTGCCGATTTCATGCCCTGCTTTCTTGATCCAGTGCATAATCTTGGGATACTTGTCTACTTGAGAGCCAAGCACAAAAAAGGTGGCGGGAACCTTGTTGCGGTGCAGAACCTCCAGGATGATGGGCGTGTATTTGGGATCGGGGCCATCGTCGAAAGTAAGGGCAACCACTTTGTTGGTTGTGTCGATCCGGTGAATCGGCTCATAGGCAGGAAGAGGGCTTCTTGCCGCATCTGTCGGCACCACCCCGAACAGCAGACAGGCGATGAAAGACAGAATGAACGCTCGATAGCGCAGAACAATCCCTCCTTCCAAAGTAACTATCTTTTAGCTTCACCCGCACAACTCAAATCATCCTGCCAAAAGAAAACAGCAATCAGCCTGCGAGCGGGATATGGTAAAATGAAAGGACTGTACATAGGAGAGGAGAGAATACGGTGGAACTCCGCGGTATTTTGCACGGGTTGACCCATCAGTATCACGGCAAGGATCAGCCTGTTGACTACTATTTGCAGCTGGGCGAAGAGAGACTGCCGTTAAATGAGCTGCTGGGCAGCGAAATAACGATCTCATTTCTGGGCGAGAAAAACTGTATCGCCTGTGGACGAAAAACGAACAAAACCTTTAACAGCGGATATTGCTATCCCTGTTTTACGAAGCTTCCGGAGAACGATCTGTGCATCGTCAAGCCTCACGAGTGCCACTATGATCAGGGAACATGCCGGGATGCCAGCTTTGGCGAGACTCATTGCATGATTCCGCACTACGTTTATCTGGCTGTTTCCAGTGATGTAAAAGTCGGCCTGACGAGGAAAAACAATCAGCTAAAGCGCTGGGTCGACCAGGGAGCCATTCGCGCGATCCCGATCGCAGAGGTACCGACACGCCGCATGGCAGGTGAGCTTGAATTCCATCTTAGCCAATTTTTGCCGGATAAGACGAACTGGAGAAAAATGCTCAAGGGCGATGTCCGCGAGGTGGACCTGCTCAGCCTCAGAGACGAGGTGTACGCGCATTTCCCGGACGAGTTCAAAGCCTTTCGCTACCGTGAGGACGAGTGGATAGACATTACCTATCCGATCCTTGAGTCGTTGGACAAGATCAACTCGCTCACATTGGACAAGCAGGAAAGCGTCGGCGGCAAATTGATCGGTGTCAAGGCACAGTACCTGATTTTTGAAAACGGCGTTTTCCAGGCGAGAAAGCACGCCGGCTATCAGGTGCAAGTCAGCGCTTCTGCATAAAGCGGCCGCTTTTCCTCCAGACTGAAACAAAAGACTGGAGGAGGCGATCGGCATGGCACCGGAGCGCATTGAATATACGGAACCGTTGACGGGTACCTTGGCAGAAGCAGCCCAGGCCGATCCGCTGGGCATCCCCTACTCGCCGCTTGCCAGGACGTGGCAGGCGAACCCCCGGGCGGAAGCAGATCCTGCCGAGCGGGGTACGGGGAATGTGGCAGAAACAAAAACGGAATAAAAAACGTCTAGAAGGAAAAAGGCAGCCAGACATGATCGGCTGCTTTTTTCTTATCCAAATAACTAGCCATTGGGGAAGGGAAGGGCACTTCATGCGTACATGGGCATTATCCGTCGCGACAGCGTTGCTGATCTGTGGAAGCGCTTGGGCCGGGTATATGGTAGGAACTGATGTGGAAAGCAAAAGAAACGAGGAACAGGCAGGCAGGGTCATAGCGGAAAACGAAGCGTTGCGGTCAAAGCTCCAGAATCAGGCTCCCGCCGCTGAAGCATCCCCTCCGGCAAACAGTGCTCAACAACCGGCTGAGGCGGCCGAGCAAAACGCGAAGGAGCCCGCTTTCATCGACCACGATGCAATCCTGGATGCTTTTCGGCGGACGGACGACAAAGGCGGAAGCTTTGAAATCACGGAAAAAGACAAGCAGGAAATGATGGCCGAACCGCGCAGCAGGGATTACAAATGGGTGCTGCGCACATTTGTAGAGAAAAAGCTCGGAAAAAAGCTGAATACCTTTCAGACGACCAGCCGGACGGTGAACCCGCGTATCCTGCTGGCAACCACTACGGATGGCACCGCGTATGAAATCGAGATGAAAAAATGGCCAGCCTATGACCAGATTTGGACAGTCGAGCGCTTTAACGGCATGTCCCCGGGAGATGTCGGTTCAGTCGCTCCGCTCTATCAGGCGGTGAAAAAGGAGGAAGTGCCCAAAAACGTGCAGGACTGGCTGGAGCCGCTGCTTGCCTCACCGGAATGGAAAACGGAATACTTGCGCGATGGCAAAAAAACGTATGTGCTCATCAAAACGTCGTCTTCGCCGACGGATTCGGTGGAAGTAGAGGATGTTTCGCTATGGATAGAGGAAGTAACGGTGAAGTACCAGACGTACGACTATGCAAACAGTGAAGACCGCTCGTTTGCAAACGATTACGCTTTGTTGGAAATTCCGTATGAAGCCAAGGACGGGGTCCAGTTTACGAAAACATTGTCGATTGTTCGGTAGACAGGCTCTTACGGACAAGTCTTGATCCGGCAGACTGGCGATGTGCCGTCGCGTTGTTAAGGGAGCCGTTTGATAAACGCGGGAACTGCGTTAAAATAAAGGAAAACACTGGGGATACAGCAAGTATTCGAGACACCATTATGCTTGATAAGAAAGCGAGGATATGCTCCATGACAATCAAAGCCTATCTGTACGACAAATGCGGCACCTGCCGAAAGGCCAAGCAATGGCTGAACCAACACAATGTCGCCATCGAGGAGATCCCGATCGTGGATGCCCCTCCGACAGAAGACGAGCTGCGCAGCATGTGGCAGGCAAGCGGACTTCCCTTGACCAAGTTTTTCAACACGAGCGGCCAGTTTTACCGCGAGCTCGGCTTAAAGGACAAGCTGCCATCGATGACGGAAGACGAGATGCTGAAGCTGCTGGCCTCCAACGGGAAGCTGCTAAAAAGGCCGCTCGTCTCTGACGGAAAAACAGTTACGGTCGGGTTCAAGGAAGAGGAGTATGAAAAGGCTTGGGGGGGACGCTGACGATGCGTACCCCTTCCAGGCGCCTTGAACAGCTTTCTTCGGCAATCTTTTCCGAACTGGCCGAACGAAAAAAGAGCGTTGCAACGGGGCGTTCAGTGATCGATCTGAGCATCGGCAGCCCTGATCAGCCGCCAGCTCCGGAGCTGGTGGAGGCGCTGGCCGAGGCGATCCGGGAGCCGGGTGCGTTTGGCTACCCGATGAGCGACGGAACAGAGGAGTTTCGCCAGGAGGTGGCCCGCTGGTATCAGTACCGCTTCGGCGTCGAGCTGGACCCGCGCTCGGAGATTCACTCCCTGATGGGTTCTCAGGACGGTCTTGCTCATTTTGCCCTGGCCTGGTCCGATCCCGGAGACATTGTGCTGGTGCCCGATCCCGGCTACCCGATTTATGCCGGCAGCGTTCATCTGGCAGGTGCGGAGCCATACCCCATGCCGCTGCGGGCAGAAAACGCTTTTTTGCCCGATCTGAATGCCATACCGGAAGAGGTGGCCAAACGCGCTCGCTTCATGATTCTGAACTATCCCAATAATCCGGTATCGGCGGTCGCGACGCTTTCCTTCTTTGAAGAGGCTGTCGCTTTTGCCAAGCGGCACGATGTGATTGTCGTGCATGATCTGGCTTATTCCGAAATGGCCTTTGACGGCTACCGGCCGCCCAGCTTTTTGCAGGCGGAGGGGGCCAAGGACGTCGGCATCGAATTCAACTCCTTTTCCAAAAGCTTCAACATGGCCGGGTGCCGCATCGCTTATGTGGTCGGCAACGCGGAGATCATCAAGCCGCTGGCAGTCGTCAAGTCGAATGTAGACTACGGCGTCTTCCTGCCGGTTCAAAAAATGGCTGTTGCCGCGCTCAGGCGCGACCGGGAAGCGGGGGAGGACAACACGGTTGCTTCAATTTATCAGGAGCGGCGCGATGTCCTGATCAAAGCCCTGCGAGAGGCAGGCTGGGTCATCGAGCCGCCCAAGGCGACGATGTTCGTCTGGGCAAAAATTCCGTCTGGCTGGAACTCCCGCGAATTCGCTTTTGCGCTTTTGGAGGAGGCTGGGGTCGTGGTCGTGCCTGGAAGCGCTTTTGGCGAGCAGGGAGAAGGGTACGTGCGGATCGCGCTGGTGCAGCCGCCGGACCTGCTGCGGGAAGCGGCCAAGCGGATCGCAAAAAGCGGCCTGTTGAACGGCAGAAGAGAGCAAAACAGATGTATATCGTGCTGTGAAAGCGGAAAGGATACATCTGGCACCACAAAAACGACAATCAATTGAAAATGATTCCTACATTGTATTGACTATAAACAACAAGGTTGCTATGATGGAACATGTAGGTGAAAAAACTTATTCCAAGGAGGTTTTACATATGGCACAACGTCTTGTAGGTCTTCCAGCTCCTGATTTCACAATGGAAACAGCTCTGGGCAATGGTCAAGATTTCGGAAAGGTATCTCTCTCCGACTACCGTGGCAAATGGCTGGTACTGTTCTTCTATCCACTCGATTTCACGTTCGTTTGCCCGACTGAGATCATCGCGATGAGCGATTCGATCGAAGATTTCAAAGACCTGGATGCGGAAGTTCTCGGTGTATCCGTAGACTCCAAGCATTCCCACCGCGCATGGATCAACACTCCTCGCGATCAAAACGGTCTGGGCGGCCTGAACTACCCGCTCGCTTCCGACTTCCTGAAAACAACCGCTCGCGATTACGGCGTACTGGATGAAGAAGGCGGCGTAGCATTCCGCGGTCTGTTCATCATCGATCCGGAAGGCGTTCTGCGTTACCAAGTTGTAACCGACCTGAACATCGGCCGTTCCGTAGAAGAAACACTGCGCGTTCTGCAAGCTCTGCAATCCGGCGGTCTCTGCCCAGCTAACTGGCGTCCAGGTCAAAGCCACCTGACTGCGAAGTAAGCATCCGCATTGGAGCGCGATTGATCGGGGCAGCCATATAAAGCTTGCTCCCTTTACGAAAAAGGGTCTAACACAACCAGTTGTTAGGCCCTTTTTTTACAAAAAAGAGGCAAATAAGACGGGAAGATTGCTGTCTTTCTCGTTCCACGATCATTTGAAAGGGGTTGTTTTTGATGCGTTTGCGCGAAGAATTGCCCGATTTCCCGGGGATTACCGAATGGGTAAACGGTCAGGTGAGCAAAGCTGATTTGGCAGGAAGTCCCGTATTGATCCATTTCTGGTCCGTAAGCTGCTATATGTGCAAGGAATCGATGCCGCAAATCCTGGAGTGGCGCGACAAATACGCGGCGAACGGCTTGAAGGTGATCGGAATCCACATGCCACGCTCGGAGGCCGATACAGACATCCAAAAGATCAAGGAAACGATCGTCGAGCACAAGCTGACACATCCGATCGCGATCGACAACGAAATGAAGACCGTAGACGCCTTCCAGAATGAGTACGTCCCGGCTTTCTACCTGTTCGATGAAAACCTGCAGCTTCGCCACTTCCAGGCTGGCGAAAAAGGCTTGAACCTGGTGAAAAAACGTCTCCACCGAATTTTGGGGATTGAAGAGGATTCCTAGGCCCTCTGTCCAATTAATATGGAGTACCTGATTGAACCTGATAGGAGGATACGTGAACGATGGAATTTCCTAAACATCTTCTTTACAGCGAAGAGCACGAGTGGGTTCGTGTAGAAGGAAACAAGGCGTATATCGGCATTACTTCTTTTGCTCAATCCGAGCTGGGCGACATCGTCTTTGTCGAACTGCCAGAGGTGGGCAGCACGATTACACAGGACGAACCTTTTGGCAGCGTGGAATCGGTAAAAACCGTTTCTGAACTGTATGCTCCTGTCAGCGGGAAGGTAGTAGAAGTAAACGGCGAATTGGAAAACGCGCCGGAGCTGGTAAACTCTTCTCCTTATGAGCAAGCATGGATGATCGTTGTGGAGCTGTCTGACGAAAGCGAGCTCAAAAAGCTGATGGACGCAGACAAATACGAAGCGATGGTACAAGAGTAAACAACAACTGAAAGTGTGTATCAAGCCAAAAGGCTGGAGACTAATCTTAACGGGTTCGGTTTTTAGGTGCAAAAACAAAAAAATAACACAAAATGGCGTGCGAACTGACAATAGTTCGAACACGCCTTTTTTCTTGTTATCAAAGGATTTTTTTGAAAAATGACACGGATATTGGCAGGGAAATGTATAAGTTTTAACGAACTGGAAATAATTTATGAAGAGAGGAATACTCATGTCAAAATCTATGTCAATTCGAATGTCATTTTAAAAGGAGAAATCGTACATGGAATTTATAAAACCAAAGCCAAATTTAGATATAAAAGCAAACTGGAAAGTATCAGAGCATACAAAAGATATCGTAAAATACTATGCTGAATACACGGGCTACTCAGAAGATGAGTGTGTGGACCAATTCTTGAAAAACATCCTAAAGGACGAGCAATTTATCGATTGGATACATGGCAAAAGGCGAAACAAGAGAGCCTTGTCCAAGGTACTGTTATTGGATGAAACGGAGGAATTAGAACTTGACGAAACTGAAACGTCTCGCGGTGCTTGATGACCGTATTATAGAGATTCAACGTCCTATATCCGATAGTGAAATACATTCGAGACAGGCAGACTATCCCCTGCTCGCCCCTGTTGATTTCGCGAAAAAATATAGGGACGTTTTATTTAGAACGGTTTCATTAGGCTATGAGGGAGAATATCACAACATTCAAATGAATCGTTGTGACAACCCCTACTGTAAATGGTTTGGTCTTGAACAGCATCGATTCGAGTCCGCGAAAGGGAAACCGTCTCGTTACCGACTTTCAGGAGCAAAAGGAGGTACGAGTCATGCTATTGTGTGTAATCCAGACCCGACAACTACCATTGGAAAAATGACATGGAAATGTACGACGAATGCTCTGTCCAACTGGTCTATCGCAGAGGAAATTAAACGATTAGCTACTCATGACCGTGTTCAGGATTGGGAGCCAGAGTATGAATTCCATCGTGGTTCATGCTTAAAACACGATATAACTCCATTCGCCACTCCCAATCACTTTTATCGTAGAGGTAAAAGCAGTGGAAAATCACAGAAGTGGCAGTGTAAGACGTGTAAAAAGATAACTAATGTCCTTCCTGAACGTAGAGAAACAACAACGTATCATCAACAGCGAAACGATATCCTACCCACCTACGTAGCTCTCATACTCAACAGGACGCCAGTTAAACGGGTTTGTGAGATATTAGAAATTAGTTCTGATACCTATTACCGAAAGTTGGAATAGATGTATCGCAGGTGCTTGGAGTTCTTAGAGCGATACGAATCAGTACCGCTTCAAAACAAACAATTTGATTCTCTTTGGCTCAACACCGACAAGTTGCAATACAATCTAAATAATGTTCGAAAAAAAGGACACGGTTCAAAGTTTTACGACATGATTGAAGTGAAAAAGCCTCAAACCAATATTGTCGTTACCGCAGATGTTGACTCTCGATATGTGTTTCGTGCAGATGTTGCATATGATTGGGACATTACATTAGATGACATTGAGCGAGATACGAAAGAGCTATGTGAAGACCACCTTCACGAATTTGCTCGCAAAAATGCACGGCTTCGTTTCTCTTGTGCACCACAACCGCCCACTCCGCATGATACGGAATCAACGTCTGCATACATGAGTCAACGACAGGAGTTTGACAATCGAAAAAGGTATATTGATGGACTTCATGTGAACGCAACATACACCGCGATTGCCCAGCTTTGGCATCTGCAAAAAATACTAAAAACAAAAAAATGGAGATTTGTAACTGATGAAGATTATTCACTGATGTCTGCCATATATCGAGTGTTTTCAAAAGAAATAAGAGAAGGAGTAACACACCATTTCTTATGTAAAATTGACCGAGGGAAAAGCCTTCGAGACTCATATACCGAATATGAACAATCTATCCGTGACTTAAAGGCTTGGGGGACAAGCAAGGGCTATACGTTCCGCTCTATTACAGCATTGGCATATCATCAATTAGTGGAAATCCTGAAACATCATCATTTCCACGAAACGGTTCATATCGGTGGTAATGACTATTATCGTTGGGCGAGGAATCCTTTGGAACATCCCCTCGCCACGAAAGACCAAGGGTATCGTTGGGTCGATTGTACAACGGATATATCAACATTAGAAACGAAGTACGTTGCCAACATGTTAATGAAGGTCAACGATTATGCAGTTAATAACTTCATGCAACTGATGCGAAGAAGAATCTCAATCCTTGAACGCCCTTTGGTTACTGCTCGTGGAGACGGGAAGAGCTATATCTATGCAAACTTCAATCCGAAATATGCTCAGTATGCTGTCACTATCCTTCGAACGTACTATAACTTCTGTATGACATATAAATGGGGAGACAATAGAGTAACCCCTGCTCAAAGCTTGGGTTTGACGAATAAGAGCTTTTCCATGAAGGATATTATCTATTTCAAGTAAACCGTCTTTGCATTGTTTAGATGGTTTTTTTTTAGGAAAAAATACAATTTTACAGTAAAATAGAACAAATAGAGGATACAAAAGGGGAGCTATTATGAAGGTTAATCGAAAAACGACATTTGTAAATGAAAAAGAAGTTCGATACACACATATCGAAAACGGAAGTTCAGTGGTTTGCTTTATGTTTTCTGGAACAGGTTACACGTATGAGAAACCTTTATTTTACTATTCGACAATGACAATGCTTCAAAATCAGTATGATGTTGTCCACGTCCATTATTCCTACGGACAAGATGTATTCAAACTTTCAACGGAAGATATTACAAATATTATTTATGATGATGTAATTGCTGTCATTACCGAAGTTCTTAAAAGTCAACAATACCTAAATACCGTTTTTTTAGGAAAATCACTCGGTACTATTCCTATCATCAACAAGCTTATGAAAAACGATAATTATTTGAATTCAAAATTGATTTTGCTTACGCCATTATTAAAGCTGGATACAATTTTTGAAGCTTTATTGATGAGTAATCATTCTGCCCTTATTGTCATAGGTGAAAGAGACAGTCATTTTATTACCAGTAAAATCCAAGCAATTGAAACTAAGCAAAATATTAAAATAGAAAGAATCCCCGATGCTAATCATTCTTTAGACATTGAACCAACTAATACTTTGAATTCCATCATAACTTTAGAAAAGGTATTGAAAAGAATCAACGAGTTTTTATCTGACTCTCATTGATATGACAAAAAGCTCGGCAATTTACCGAGCTTTTTTCTTTAAATTCACTCCAACAATTCTACCAAATGAATTACCAAAAGCCACGTCATTTCTATTTTTGCACCCCAAAACCGAACCCGTTAGACTAATCTCCGGCCTTTTTCCTGTTTCGCAGGCATAAGAGCCCTCCTCTTGCTCCGTTGTACCCACTGGATTTTCATACTTTTGCTGTGAATGTCAATCAAAATGTTGACCACCGTGCTCATCAAAAAATTGACCACCATGGCAAAAATCAATCCACCCGTCGGGTGGGTAACTTTTTCATGATCACGATCTTTGAATGCTCTGCTTAAAGCGATAGCTGTCTCCATTCATTGCAAAGATATGGGCACGATGGGTAAGCCGATCAACCAGGGCTGACGTCATTTGCTCATCTTTGAAAATCTGTGTCCATTCCGTAAATTCCAGATTACTGGTAATGATCATGCTTCCTTTCTCATAGCGGGCCGCACAAAATTGGAATAATAACTCCGCCCCGGTCCGACTCAGAGGGACAAACCCGACTTCATCCAAAATAATCAAATCTGTTTTCAACCATTGCCTCTCTAGCTGGAGGATTCGCTTTTGGGACTGAGCTTCCATAAGCTCGTTACATATTTTAGCGGCAGTCCAAAACTGAACGGAATAGCCATGATGGCAAGCTTCCTTCCCGAGTGCAATGGAGAGATGAGTTTTGCCAGTGCCAGAGTTTCCGATAAACATGATGTTCTCTGCCTTTTCGATGTACTCACAACGAGCCAGTTGAAGCAATTTGGGCTTATTGAGGGACGGAATCGCCGAGAATTCAAATTGATCGAGCGTTTTCATAGAAGGGAATTTGGCGTGCTTGATGCGACTCGCGATTTGGTTAGCATCCCTTTGCTGAACTTCTTGCTCTAGTAGGGCTAAGAGGAACTCCTCGTAGGGAATTTGCCGTTCAGCAGCATCATGGGCGATTTCCTTATAGACACGTTTAATCGCAGGTAAGCGAAGGCGTTTCGCGTAGGTTTCAAGCAGGAAACTCGTACTCAATGAACCACACTCCTTTTCTGTAACAAACGATTGTACTGGCTAAGATCTGGGGCCTTTACCTGAATACGTGGAACAGAGCTATCCTCCGCCAACGAGAGTTGGGGCAAACGGTGTTCCGGCAATGTTCGCTGAAACAATAATTGCCTTACGGCATCATACTGGAACATCCCTTTTTGGCAGGCCTCCCCCAGTGCTTCTTCGACGAGAGAAGTATCGAATTCACGGTGCAAAAGCAAGAGTCGAACGAACTCCTTCATCCCTCCTGGTCGGTTACGGCACTTGTCCAAGAACTTTTGGTAAATGGCGGGTAATCCTGCCTGATGCAATGGTCTAGCATAAAGAACTGCTCCTGGGCGAATAAGAAGTAAATCCAGATAATGATCGTATTGCAAAATCTCCTTTCCTTTTTCCAAGCACCGCTCATGCGTCGCAATCAGGCTTTTTCCGTGATACACCTCAATTTTTTCAGCAAATACTCGGCAAATAAGTTGGGTCGATGCATAGGAAACCGGGACGGAATAGGCATTTTTTTCAATGTGGATCATGGATAGCGTATTGCTTTTCACGGGTACAACACGGAAACAATCCAATGGCCGTGGAGGCAATGGAAGCATGATGGGCAACTCTTGAACAAATGCTTCTCCAACCGTTAGGGAAGACCGGGGAACGGTTGTATTCTCGTAAGAGATACATTTTTCGAGGAGGATTTGATTTAGCTCCTCCAGAGAAGAAACACTAGGAACAGGTGCAAAAAATTGCCTCTGGGCAAACTGTACGAGGTTTTCCACTTGGCCTTTTTGATGCCCTTTTCCCGGATCACAGAAATAGCTTTCAAACAGGTAGTGGGCACGTAGCTGAATAAATCGCTCTTGTTCCTCGCGATTTTTGCCTTCCAATACCTTCTTAACGGCTGTTGTCAGGTTGTCGTATGTGATGACTTGGGGAACAGCACCGAAAAATTCAAAAGCATCTACATGACCTTGGAGAAGAGCCTCTTGCTTCTGATGAGCAAATGTCTTGATGAAAATCTTTCTGCTGTATGTGCAACGCATACAAAAGACTTGAACCTTCACTTGTTTCCCTTGTAAATGAACCGTAACCTCACCCCAGTCAAATTGGGCAAATCGCCCTGGCGGGAAATCAAGAGGGACAAATGCTTTAGGAGGAGAAACCCGCAACTCTCTGACGTAGCGTCGTACAGTAGATTCACCGCCGGTGAATCCATGTTCGTCAACGAGTCTCTGGTAAATACGTTTGGCAGTATGACGCTGCTTCGGGGGAGCCTGTTCATCTTGACGCAGCCATTCCAAGATGATGGGCTTGACAAAATCAATGACTGGCTTCGGCTTCGGTTTTGAAAGCTGGTATACAGGGATTTCCGTTGATGTCAAGGCTTTTCGTATCACTTGACGCGAGTAGCCAGTTTCGCGAGAAATTTGACGAATCGACTTCCCTAGCAGAAAGTGTTGTTTCCTGATAAACTCATAATTAGCCATCTGAAGCATTTCCTTTCCTCCTATATCTTGTTGTCTAGACAACTACAAGATACAGGAAAGAGGTGCTCAGGTGGTCAACTTTTTTATGAGCGATGTACCACTAGGTGGTCAATTATTAGATTAGCATTCACATTTTGCTGCATGTGGCCTTTTCATCCAAATACTACCATATGGAAAAGAAACGATTGCAGAAAAAGGAATGTCCGGAGAAATAAGGAGGAGCACTGGTGATTCGGAAGCACTATTTGTTATTGATTCTGGCAATGATTCTTTGCCTGCCGCTGGCCACGTATGCGGCAGACAAGCCAAAGCCAAACATGCTGCGTGCAGATGAGCGAAATGATGCGATTTCGGGCGGAACCAGAAGAGCTGGGGCACCTCCCGACGAACTGATGAGATTCAGGATCATGTACGCGACATATGCGGAAAGTATGTGGGACGGGCGGATACCGGGCCATTTGCACGGGGATGGGGACGACTTGGGCAGAGGCGGAAACAACCTAGGCAAGGGTGGAGACGACCTGGGCAAGGGTGGAGACGATCTAGGCCGAGGCGGAGACGACCTAGGCAAAGGCGGAGACGACCTAGGTGGAGACGGAGACAACCTGGGGAAAGGGGGAGACCCAGAGCACGGTACTCCGACCCATGAAAACACCCGCACTCCTTTTGACCCCACAGCCAGCGATCATGACCCAAAAAGCGGCGACTCCGATGGGAAAGGCAATGAGTTGAAAGCAAAAGAGGGTAAGCCAGGCTTTTGGGACTGGCTGATCGGCGGAGCCTCCGAAGCGCTCGACAAAGGCTTGGAGCTTTGGGAGTCCACCGTGGACAGCGTAAAGGAAACAGTGAGGGACGCCATTGACACCGTTGTAGATACTGTGAAGGACGTCGTAACTACCGTCGTAGACGCGGTCGTCGATGCAGGAAAATGGGTCGAGGACCACTGGGAGGTCGTGTTGGTCACGACAGCAGGTGTCGCCCTCACCGTGGGCGGCGTGTTCTTTCCACCGCTGCTGCCGTTTGGCGTCTCGATCCTGGTCGGCGAAGGGATATCCGGTGTGATCGGGTACGCCTTTGGCATGCGCGGCGATGAACTGCTGCGGGAAATGGCGCTGGGCGGCGTACTGTCGGCAGCGGGCTTTGGGGCCGGCGCTTTAATTGGAAAGGCGGCTACGGCAGTCGCTCGCCTCAAACCGGTGGCAAATGCCCTTGGCAAAGCATCCGCTTTGACGAGCCGGGCTACCAGCGCTGTCCGGACCGCCGTTGGCAAAGGAGCGCAAGCGGCAGGGGCGGCAGCCAGATGGGTGCGGCAAACCTCGGTTGGCCGTGCCGCAGCCCGCTTGGGAACACAAGCAGCAAATGCGGTACGGTCGGCAACGAGCGCGGCAGGCAAGGCGGGGAATGCTCTTCGCAGCGCTCTGGCAAGCACAGCGAAGCAAGCAGGCGGCGCTCTGAGAGCTGTTGCAGCACGCATCGGGCAAACGCGCCTGGCCCAGAGCGCAGCGTCTGTAGCGAAGAATGTAAGAAGTGCCGCCAGCAGCGCAGGAAATGCTGTGAAAAACAGCAGTGTGTACCGGGCAGTGGCCAGCCTCGGACGAAATACGGGGAAAGGCATCGGGAAGCTGGCAAGCAACGTGGGAAGCGGCTTGCGTACCGTGGCGAAGACGACGGGCAGCAAAATGCAGTCCATCGTCCAGACCGTGAAAAAGACGGCACCTGTCCGGGCTGTCGCAGGGTTCACTCGAAAAGCGGGCACGCAAATCAGCCAGAGCTTCCGGCAAATCGGCAGTGCGATCTCCCGCAGTTTGGCAACGACGGTCCTGCGGAGCAAAACGGCGGGGGCTGGCGAAGGCTTTGCGGTCAGTGTGATGGATGACCGGGCGCGTGGGGAAAAGGTGGATTACCGCAAGGCGGTAATTGCTGCGGCCATCGGGGCGCTGCTGGTGACCGGCGGGTCGATTGGACTAAACAAAGCGTATTCTACCGGGCAGGAAACGGCGCAGGCTGTGGTGAAGAGCAGTACTGAGCAGAGTGGATCAAAATTCTTGTTACCGATGGATTTACAGTATTTTTCTTCTAAGGGGACGGGTGAAACTGTTTCTTACTACAGAGTTCAAGGTGGCGAAATGCCAAATGCAAGCCAAGTTAGAATACAGGTTGATGAAAATGGAAAAATGGTAATCCCAAACAAAGAAGCGAATTTGAATGTTAGTGCAGGAACTAGGGAACATGCCGAGTATTTCTTGCAAAAAAGGGGTAACGGTGCAGAAATTGTTGAAGTTGAAGTACCGAAATGGTTTGATGATTTTGTTAAAGAAAATGCAATTCCACAGTACAAATATAATTCAAATCCTCTTAATCAAGGGGGGACAGCACCAAAAGTGGTCGACCCGAGTACGCCGGGAACATCATATGAATTCCCTGCCCCTTGGATTCAGTGGCTTGAAGAGTATGGTAAAATAAAAAAATAGGATTATCGAGAGGTACTTGAATACTGAGGAGGAGGAACAGTGCACAACAAGCCAAAGTATGCTGAGACTATAATAGTTTTAGTCAAATATAAGAAATCTTTCAGATGGTTTGTAGCAGATAAGGAGATATGGTTTTTGGATTTGAAAAAATTAATTTCTTCATATCTTGAGAAAGGATTTGAAATTCCTAATCCTGATGACTTCTCAGACAGATTTAATATCGCAGTAGTAAACGAGGACACGGCGGAAGACTTCCTCCAAAAGCTTAGTGACTTTGAGGTTGGAACAGAAGAATTAAGGAAAATGTTAGAGCAGGGAACGTATAGTTATATTTCAGAAATGTTACCTTCCCTATACGTGGATTTTGATGATAAGGAATTGACTTCCTACTATCCTGAACCTGCATCTTATGAACTATATGTACCGAATGGGTGGCTTGGGAAGTATGAGCAATTTATTGAGGTCATTCCTGAAGACTATCGTTACTGGATAGTCGATGGTAACAATCTATTTTTACAAGGAGGGTAAAATGAAAAGCGAAGACACCTTTACGATAATGAAGGACATGTTCGGTAAAAAGGGAAGTGAAGAACAGGTAGAAGGGCTTACACTAATAATTGATGGCAAGTTGAAAGATGTTTTTGATACAATAATAGCCAAGTCAGATGATTATAAAAATTACACTGATGTACTTAGTAGTGTGATTGTGCACGGAGTAAATGAGATAATTGAAAAACTAAAATAATCTATGTGTTATTGGCGGGGCGACCCAGTGCCGAATGAGGGAATTTGAGGGTCTGTCCAGTATTTTGTGTAAACCCTTTTGGAATAAAAAACTAGCGTAAGTATTGGCCGATCCGATCCGGGAAGAAAACGGAGAGCTGGAG
Source organism: Brevibacillus borstelensis (assembly GCF_036700025.1). Classification (NCBI taxonomy): domain Bacteria; kingdom Bacillati; phylum Bacillota; class Bacilli; order Caryophanales; family Paenibacillaceae; genus Brevibacillus; species Brevibacillus borstelensis. Next base: position 1,359,281 of record NZ_CP144922.1, read on the forward strand.
GAGCATTTGCCCCCAGTTCTGCACTCGTCCAGTCCACTTCCTGGTGACGTCCATGGTAGCCAAATAGAGCATTTTGAGCAGGGCTTCATCGGTGGGGAAAATGCTCTTGCCCTTCGTCACCTTTCGGAGTTGCCGATGGTAACTCTCAATCATATTGGTCGTATAGATCAATTTACGAATCTCTGGTGGATACTTGAAAAAAGTAGCTAGCTCGTCCCAGTTGGTACGCCAAGAGCGAACGATGAGGGGATATTTGTTACCCCATGTTTCCTCAAAACGATCCAATTCCAGTAAGGCAGCCTCTTCTGTTGCCGCTTTGTAGATTGGCTTTAAATCCGCCGTCACTTTCTTAAGATCCTTGTAAGAAACATAACGGGTCGAGTTGCGGATTTGATGAATGATGCACTTTTGGATCTCCGTATTCGGATAGCAGGCAGAGATGGCCTGAGAGAAGCCCGTTAGGTTATCCACGCAGGTGATGAGAATGTCCTGAACCCCACGGTTCCGTAAGTCGTTCAGTACGCTCAGCCAGAACTTTGAGGATTCATTCTCTCCAATCCACATGCCTAATACGTCCTTGTTGCCGTCCAAATCAATGCCAATGACCATATAAGCCGCTTTGTTCACAATAGCACCGTCTTGCTTGACTTTGTAGTGAATGGCGTCCATAAATACAACCGCATAGATGCTTTGTAGCGGTCGGTTCTGCCATTCTTTGATGAGTGGCACGATCTTATTCGTCACATTGGAGATCATGGTAGGAGAAACGTCAATTCCATACAGATGGTTCAGATGGTCCTGAATATCCCGTGTGCTGACACCTTTGGCATACATGGCGATAATTTGGTCCTCAATGCCGGTAACGGTAGACTGATGCTTTTTCACGATAACGGGCTCAAATTCGCCATTACGGTCACGTGGCACCGCGATCTCCACCTCGCCGTATTCGCTTGTCACCGTCTTCTTTGTCTTCCCGTTACGGCTGTTTGTTGTTTTCTTTCGCTTCACATCGTGCTTTTCATAGCCGAGTTCCGTGTCAAGCTCCGCCTCTAGCATCGACTGCAGCGTTTCTGCAAACAGTTCCTTCAGTGCCGACTGCACATCGTCCATCGTCTTGAGGTTGTTTTCCTTCACAAACGCCTTCACTTGTTCCTTACTAAATCTCGCCATAGGTGTCATCCTCTCAAACCAACCTTTCTCTTATTGTAATAGGTTTTGAGAGTTTACACAGAATATTTTACAGTCCCGAATTTGAAAATAGTCTCCCGCCCGTATATGCATCATACACCGCCAATTTAGCGGGTGGGAGATAACGAAGCCAAGCCAATTCGACACTATATGGTTACTGGTTGAATTAAACTTGGTTGATTAGTGTGACAGGATGCGGTTGCGTACTGTAAATTCATTCGGGCTCTACCGTTACGGGTGAGCCTGTTACCTAACGAGCGGATTTACTCCGATGTGACAAATTCAAGATTCAAAAAGCACCCCATGCTTCTGTATGTCTGGTGTGATTCCTACCTATAGAGTGTCTAACCTAATAGGGGAAGACAACTTGAAAGGAGAAATCAATCATGATGCATCCCGTAAAAGAATGCATTCAGAAGCTAGGGCTAACCCATCGGGCGTTTGTTGTTTTGCATGATAATCCTTGGGAAAGATTTCGTAGTTGCTTGTATGGCTACACCGATTCCATCCCCCGCGCCATCCTGAATGTCATGATACAGCATGGCTACGATGAACAGGACGTACAGCGTCAATATCTCTTATGACGGAAATGGAGAGTCGAACAAGAGATACACGCCCCCGCCGCCGCAGAAGGGAGGGCTAACGCATGAAAAGACTGCCGTTAGATACAGTCCTAACCCTAATGCGGCGGGAGAACGTGCTCGGTTATGGCTCTGATATGGACGAACTTGCCTGCATTTTTGCCAAGCATGTTACAGACACTCTCTCGCAGGAGCAAGCCGAACTAAGCCTAGCTCACTACCTCGCCAAATCAACACATAAGGATGTCATTCATCGGAATCAAGTATTAGCGAAAGTTACTCGATTCCTTAATCAGTATGGATGGAATCTATCCGACTATCATAAAGACTACTATCGTAAATATTTTCCGTTGTTTGGCTAATCCATTCCCCGCCGTTGTGCGGGGTTTTTCCTTTTCTACAGGTCTTAACTGTCGTTTATGAAGCTCGTATAAGGAAAGTAGGAACAATATCATTTACAGAAAAGGGATGGTTAGAATGGGTGCATTTAATTGGCTAAATGATGCAATTGATCGATTTAATTATGTCGGTAATGATGGAGCTGTGGAAGGGATTCTCATACCCGAGGGGGAGGAAGGTAATTATGTCCGTTGCTGGGAAGCCAATCTCGGCCATTATCTCCGAACCCCTAACGTATTGCGGCGATGCTTTTTTCTCTCTCCGAATGAATTGTCTGTTCTATGGGAACTAGTGTGGCGGCTTGACGAAAATGGTTATGGAAGCGTTTCGCAAAAAACGATTGAACTCTATACAGGACTATCAAACAAGACTGTTGGGAAAATGATGTGAACGGCACTGTTAAAATCCTCAATAACGGCACTTGAAAATTCCCCACTTTCGGCAGAAAATCTCTCCCTGGAGGAGAGAAATATGCTAAAGAATGGGGAGTTTTACTTGATTAAAGACATGAAACAAAGAGGAATGAGTACCACGCAAATTGCGAACGAATTAGGGAGGGATCGAAAAACAATCCGTAAGTGGTTGAAGAGGGATGAACCTTCGAAATACCAGCGAACCGTCAAAAAAGCAAGCATCCTCGATCCATTTAAACCCTATATCAAAGCGAGAATGGAAGAAGGCTGCTTAAATGCTGTTGTCTTGTTTGATGAAATTAGAGCCCAGGGATACTCAGGACAAATTAGACTCCTTCGTTCCTTCATGGAACCATTGCGCCCCGTCGTTACCTCCAAGGCAACGATCCGTTATGAAACCACACCTGGTAAGCAAGCGCAAGTAGACTGGGGACATTTCAAAGTTGAATGGAATGGTGGATATAAACGACTATACGCCTTTGTCATGGTTTTGGGATACTCGAGAATGTTGTATGTGGAATTTACGGAGAACGAACGGCTGGATACCCTCATCGGCTGTCACTTACGTGCCATGCAATACTTTGGCGGCAGACCGGATACATGCTTGTACGACAATATGAAAACCGTCATTGCAGGTTACGACGACCAAGGCCATGTATTGTGGAATGAACGTTTTTCTCAGTTTGCAAGTCATCACGGCTTTACCCTCCGGCGTTGTGCCCCCTACCGTGCACGAACAAAAGGGAAAGTAGAAAATGGTGTTGGCTATGTGCGAAAGAATTTTTGGCCTCGCGTACAGTCGTTTACCAGCCTGAGTGACTTGAATCAACAAGTACGCCATTGGTTGGATACGGTAGCCAATGTACGGATTCACGGCACCACACATGAAAAGCCGGTAGATCGATGGAAACATGAACAGTTGAAGCCGCTTAACCCGGTTCCGTTCGAAGAAGTAGAACGGCATACTCGAAGAGTATCCAACGATTTGCTCGTTTCTTACGGAGGAAGCAGGTATTCTGTACCCTATACCTATATTGGTCATACGGTACAGGTACAAGATCTCCAGAATGGTCTTATCCGGATCTATCAGGGCAACACGATTATCGCTGAACATCAAAAAGCAGTTCGTTCCAAACAAGTCGTAACCAATAAAAAACACTTCGAGGGGATTCAAACCCAAAGTCGCGTGAAGGCTCCCCAACCTATGCCGCGTCTGGTTTCAAATCCAAGCCCCGAAGTGGTGGAACGTGATTTATCAGTCTACGAGCAGTTTGCTGACGAGGAGGTGATCGTACAATGATGCTCCAGTCCCGTTTAGAAGAAGCCTTTTCGCAAATGGGATGGGTACGAATCCCGGAAATTATTCACCACCACGCAGAAGAAGCTGCTGCTCAGAATATATCGTATTTGGAGTTCTTGGACAAGCTTTTGCAAGAGGAAATCAAGGCCAAGAGGGAGCGATTTATTCGAATGAAGACACGATTGGCTCATTTACCCTACCATAAAACATTAGAGCAATTCGATTTCAGTTTCCAGCCTTCCGTAGATGAAAGACGGATTCGTGATTTGGCAACCCTCCGGTTTGTGCACCAACAGGAGAATCTCATTTTGCTGGGTCCGCCAGGAGTCGGAAAGACCCACTTGTCTGTTGCATTGGCTTTGGAAGCCATTAAGCAAGGTTTGACAGTTTACTTTACAACTGCTCACGATTTGGTACAGACCCTTCAGATTGCCCATCAAAACAATAGTATCAAACAAAAAATGCGGGCTTTTATTAAGCCAAATGTACTGATCATTGATGAAATCGGCTATCGCAAGATGGATGAAACGGCAGCTCATTTTTTCTTTCAAATAGTTTCGGAGCGTTATGAATCTGGTTCGATTATTCTTACCTCGAACAAGTCTTATGGTTCGTGGGGAGAGATATTTGGAGATACGGTACTTGCCACCGCCATCCTTGATCGATTATTGCATCACTCCCACACCATCAACATTAAAGGAGAAAGTTATCGCATAAAGGAGAAGAAAAAAGCTGGTTTCTTTCGACCAGAGACAATTGTAGATAAAACCGAATGAACGGAATTTTCCCGCCGCCAGCCCCCTCGGGGGCATTATTCAAACAAACCTATTGCCTAATATGGGGAAAATTCAAGTGCAGATAATGGGGAATTTTCATTTGCAGTTGACAATGATGAATCAACTGATGAAAAAGGGATTCATACAGAAAAAACGAACAACAGCTACTGATATCATTCGCACATGCAATTTATCGAAGAACCCATATATTCTCGTTAGTGAGGGGGTGCATTATTGGATATCTTTTGTCATAGGAATTTTCTTACCTGACCAAAAAGGAAAAAAACTTGAGAGCCAATTCGATAGTAACGTGTCGGCTTCCTTAGATTTGGTTAGAAAAGTAGTAAAGCAGTTTGTTGGTCAGCCTCGTCAGTATCAGCCTTTTATTGAAAGACTTCAAGCAAATGGGGACTTCAAGGATTTGTATGTGGAAACAATGAGGGACTTACAAGATTATCTAACGGATGCTTATAACGCCAAGGCGTTTCAAATTAACGGCTTAGAATAAAATTTGAACCATACACTTTCAAAACGAAGTTTCTTCGGTAGGTATGGTACAAACATCAAAAGCTATGGAAAGGAGTACATTGGTCTGCCGAAAGTACTTCGGATAATTACTTAAAGAGGGTCTGTCAAGATTTTTGTGTAAACTCAATCAACCGATATATGAACAGGTTTCATCCCCCTAATTGGGACATCTTTTTCGGAGCCAATAGAGTCAAGGGCGTGAGGCGAAGTGAACCCTTGACGCGTTGGTGGAGAAAAAGATAATCCCTTCGGGGATGAAGCCTTTCATTTGTTAACGGATGTACGGCTGTACCCGATCTTCAAAGAAAACGGATAGCTGTAAGAGAATCTGGCCCCAGTTCTGAACTCGTCCCGTCCACTTTCGTAGAACATCCATGGTTACGAGATATAACATCTTCAAAAGGGCATCATCTGTGGGAAACATGGCTTTTCCTTTTGTCACCTTTCGAAGCTGTCGATGATAACTCTCGATCACGTTAGTTGTATAAATCAGCTTTCGAATCTCTGGAGGATATTTAAAGAAAGTGGCAATCTCGTCCCAGTTATTCCGCCAGGAACGAACCATCAAGGGATATTTACTGCCCCAGGTTTGTTCAAACTGCTCAAGCTCTTCCAACGCGGCTTGCTCCGTTGGAGCTTTATAGATGGGTTTTAGCTCGGACGTGATCTTTTTGAGATCCTTATAGGAAACATATTTGATGGAATTTCGGATTTGATGGATGACACACTTCTGAATCTCCGTTTTCGGATAACATGCAGAGATGGCTTCTGTAAAGCCACGAAGATTATCGACGCTTGTAATGAGAATATCCTGGACTCCACGATTTTTCAGTTCGTTGAGGACATGCAGCCAGAATTTTGCCGATTCATTCTCCCCAATCCAGATCCCAAGCACATCTTTATGACCGTCAAGGTCAATACCAATGACCATATAGGCGGCTTTATTGACGATAGCTCCGTCCTGTTTTACCTTAAAGTGAATGGCGTCAAGGAAAACACCAGCATAAACCGCTTGCAAGGGGCGATTTTGCCACTCTTTGATCATCGGTACAATCTTATTCGTTACATTTGATATGAGCGTTGGTGAGACTTCGATGCCATAGAGCTGCTGCAGATGGTCTTGGATATCGCGTGTGGATACGCCTTTGGCATAGAGAGCAAGAATTTGATCTTCGATCCCTGTAACATTGGATTGATGTTTCTTTACAATGTTTGGTTCAAAATCACCCTCTCGATCCCGAGGGACTTGGATGTCGACATCCCCGTACTCAGAACGGACGGTTTTCTTGCTATACCCATTGCGGCTGTTGGTTGTCCGCTTGTTTTTCATGTCATGCTTGGCGTATCCAAGAGAAGACTCGATTTCAGCTTCCAGCATTTCTTGGATTGTGTCTGCGAATAGATCCTTTAACGCTGACTGTACGTCGTCCACTGACTTCATGTTTTTCTCTTTGATCCACTGCTTGATCTGCTCTTTTGACATCATAAAAATCTCCCAACCTTTCTACTCCTAATTGTAGTTTAGAGGTTGAGAGTTTACACAAAATATTTTACAGACTCTGGCAGATCGAGTAAGGGGATATAGTGAATATAGACCGAGGCATCAGAACGAAGATAAAACACCTCAACAAACCAAAAAGGTCATGAGAGCTTTTACGCCCTCATGACCTTCTTTACTGCCAGCCATCAGCCATCCTATCCTCTACTCACCAAGCCTACAACTTAAACGAACGAATCGAATCGTACAGCTCCGTCGCCATCCGGGCGAGCATTGCGGAAGCTGCAGAGATTTCCTGCATCGAAGCGTTTTGCTCCTCGGCAGCGGCGGCTACCGTCTGGGTATTGCCGGCGGATTGCTCCGAGATCCGGGCGATTTCCTGAATAGCCTCGATCATCGTCTCCATCTGCTTGCTGATCTCCGCCATATACGATGAGACTTCATCGGTCTGGCCAAACAGCACGCGGGTCGACTGTGAAATCTGTTCAAAGGCTTGTCCCGTGGTCTGCACATACGTCATTCCTTCCTGCAAGACGTGAGATCCGTTTTGCATGGCGGCGATGACAGCGGTCGTGTCGCTTTGAATGTCTGTCACGATACGGTGTACCTGGTCGGCGGATGCCGCCGTCTGTTCTGCGAGCTTGCGGACCTCATCGGCAACAACGGCAAAGCCGCGTCCCTGTTCTCCGGCCCGGGCTGCTTCGATCGCGGCGTTGAGCGCGAGCAGGTTGGTCTGGGCGGCGATATCCGTGATCAAGGCGATCATCTGCCCGATCTCCTGCGAACGCTGTCCGAGAATGTTGACCACGTCGGAAGTGTGGGTCATCTGGCCCTCGATCAGATGCATTTGCTCAACGGCTTTGCTGGCCATCTGATTGCCTTCGGCTGCCTGATCCCGCACCGTGGAGGTAGATTCGGTGACGGTTTTTACCGCTTCCTCAATTTGCGAAATGTGGGAAGCGATCTGTGTGACGATTTCTGTGCCCCGTGAAGTCGCTTCCGCTTGTTTATCTGCCCCGTAGGCGATGTCCTGCACGGCTTCGGCGATCTGCTCGGTGGCCTGGCTGGTCTGCTGGGCGCTGGCGGTCAGCTGCTCGGATGTGGCCGCGACTTGCTCGGAGTGAAAGCTGACGCGCTGCAGCGTCTCGCGCAACGTAGCGGTCATCTCGTTGAATCTGTTTGCCATTTGCCCCAGTTCGTCGGCTGTGTCCAATTGAATCGTTGCAGTAAAGTCTCCCGAGGCCAGCGACTGTGAAAGCCTGTTTGTTTTGTCGAGCTGTCGGGACAGATAACGGCTGAAAAAGTGAATCACCACGACCAGCACGAGAATTCCGGCGACGCTTGTCAAAGAGAGCTTCCAGAGAAGCGAGTTGACCGGTGCCAATAGCTCCGCGTCTGGCATCACGAGAGCCAGCGTCCAGTTCGTTTGGGGAATTTTGTGAAAATAAACGGTATTGTTGCCGTTTTGATCGGTAAAAGCAGCTTGCCCCTCAGGCTCGTCCAGCAAAGTACGGCTGATGGCCGCCAGTGAAGCGTTCTCGTCAGCGGAAATATTCGCTTTCAACAGCTTGGCGGTGTCGGGGAACGAAAGATAGGTTCCCTCGCTGTCGATCAAGAACGACCAGCCGGTTTCCCCGACTTTGATGTCAGAAACCATCTTTTGAATGCTTCCCAGCTCGAGGTCATCGGTAGTCACGCCCATCAGCTTGCCGTTTTGGTCGTAAAAAGGAGCAGTGACGGTGACCATGGCAGCCTTCATTTTTTCATCGTAATACGGGCGCGAAAAGACGTAGGGCTTGTCGGTAGACGCACCGTTTTTGTACCATTCCTGCCCCGTATAGCCAAAGCTCGGGTCATTGTATTCCTCGGTCATGGTGACTGTGCTTTGTGAGCGTTGGCCATATGTCGAGAAGTACTGGATAGCGGGGTCGTATTTGTACGGCTCCATAAAGATGCCCATCCCAAATGATGTCTCATGCAAAGGTACAGTCTTTTTCAGCAGAGCGTGCAGGTCTTGCAGCTTGTAGGAGGAAGGGGCGATCTCAATGGTCTTTGCCAAAGCCTCGGTCACCTTGCCATGGGATTCCAGTTGGCTTTCAATTCGCGCGCTAACCATGCCAAGCTCTTTGCGCATCTTCTCTCCGATTTCTTCAGTTAGGAGGGAATGCGCGGTAAAGGCCGACACGCCCATCACGAGTGCCAACGTCCCCATGATCACAGGGAGCATGATAGCTAGTGTGCGGGTACGAATGCTTTTAAATCGAAACATGATACCTCTCCTCTCAAAAAGGCGTCTCTATCCTATTCCCAATCTGTGGAAGCTTAAAACCGCCGACTCTAACCATTATACAAAATTGGCAGGATAGGCCTATTGTTGGTAAAATGTTCAAATTAGTCAGAAAACATTGGTCATCCCGGTCATTTTTCGCTACAATAGAAATACGTTCCAACCTTTGCAAACTGGTATCATTTTCGACTAGAGACAACACCTTCTTATACGCTACAATGCAAGAAAGACAAAAGACCGCAAAACTTTTTTGAGAAAGTTGCATTTGCGATTTTTACAGGGAAGGAAACAGAAATGCTTTGCGGTCGGGACTTTTGTTCCTCTGATGGACGAGGGAGAATGGTCATACGTTTTGTTTGGCAAAAAGGAGGGAGAGGCATGAGTTTTTGCTGTGGTGCCGGAATGATAGGCTCGATAGGCTCGGTTCGTCATTACAAGACGCTGGTTCACAACGTGCCGATCATGTTTTGTCCGGTTTGTGATAGAATAGAGGTTCACCCTGCTATTGAGGGAGAATACGAAATTTTGGTGGAATACGCACAAGGGGATCGGGCGCCGGAAGTTGACTTTGCCGATTTCGTTAGTGTTGACAATACATCCGAGTTGTTTGAGAATTGTACCATGACGGATGAAGCGGGCAGCTTCGCCGACGTGCTGAAGCAACAGATTGATATATCGCTTGATTTGCTGGGCGTCGCAAAAGAACTGAAAGACGACGACTGGCGTGAAGCGCTGATGCTCAGGCTCAAACGACTCAGTGATCGTTTGAAGCAATACAACCGACGGAAGGAAATGTCAAAGCGCAGCGCGTGACCTGAGTTGACGTGGGAGGCAGTGTAAATGTTTCATTTGAAAGGCGTGCATCACATCGCGTTAAATTGTCAGGATGTGGTGAAGGTAGCTCGTTTTTTTAAGGATATTTTGGAAGTCCCCATCCCGGAAGAAGACATCGAAGAAGGAGCGCCTATCTACTTTCAAATTGGCACTTACACACGGATTGGTCTCCATGCCTATGAGGGCGAGGAAGGAAAAAACGGTGTCGGGCAAGTGGACCATATCGCTTTTTCCCTGACCAGCCGTGCCGAGCTGGACTATCTGGTAGACAAACTGGAAGCGGAAAATATCTGCTACCGCGGACCGATTACGCGTCCGACCAGCTTCAACCTTTACTTTGAAACGCCGGACGGGCATCATCTGGAGGTCCGGCTGGATAAAGACGAGCTGGATGAATAGATATACGAGAGGCACCTTTGGGAGATGCTGCAGCGTCTCGCAACAGGTGCCTTTTTTGCATGCTCCACAAGACAAGCACAGGCCAATGGGCGTTTCCGTGCAAGCAAAAGCTTGTCGAGAAAAAGGCAAACCGTTTGACAGAGACCGACAGCGCTTCTCACCTCTCGTCAAAGGATTCGACTCTGGCTGCCCAGAACCTTGATGGGAGAAGGCGAAGGGGGCGACGGTGATGAATGGAGAAGGTTTGGATTCCTTGCTGGAACGGGTGGCTGGTCAAATACAAGGCAAAGCTTACTTGAAGGGCATCACAGGCGGCTGGGAGAGATGTGTGGGAATCGTCGCCGAGGATGCACAATCGCGGCATTGCCTGCGCTTTTCGCCGGGGGGAATTACCAGGGCAGGGTGGCAGGAGCCGGTGCACCTGGTGGTGAGCGGACAGGAGCGCGATTTGCAGAGACTGTTTGCCGGTGACGAGCTGCTCTACATCAGTGCCAGACAGTCTGTTACCATAAGAGGGCCGCTGCGGGACCAATTGAAACTCGATGCGCTGCTTCGACTCACGTGCTCGTGAGCGAAGCGGCGCTTCTTATTTTTCAGGCATGCTATAATATCCCAGGGAGGGGTACATGGCGTGAGGACAAGCATACTGGGGAAAACAGGATTGACTGTATCGAAGCTAGGCTTTGGCGCCATGCGCCTGCGGGCCATTAGCCATACGGAAGCGGATCGCGTGATCAATCATGCGCTGGATCGCGGCATTACATATATTGATACTGCCGCGAGTTATGGAGACAGCGAGGAGAAGCTGGGGAGCGCCATCAGCCATCGCCGTTCCGAGTATGTGCTGGCCACAAAGACGATGAAGCGCAGCTACGGGGAGGCAAAACAGGAGATCGAACAGAGCCTTCGATTGCTGCGGACCGACTATGTGGACATTTTGCAAATTCACTACGTGAACTATCCGCAGGAGTACCGGGAGGTCAGAGCGGCAGACGGCGCCATACGCGCGGCGGAGGAGCTGCAGTCGAAAGGATACATCGGGCATATTGGGATTACCGGCCATCGTCCTGAGCTGCTGGCCCGTTGGCTTCGGGATTATCCGTTTGCCACCGTGCTGTTTCACCTGAGCATGGTACAGCCCTTTGCCAAACGGGAGCTGATGCCAATGGCCGAATCGCTGGATGTCGGAATGATCGCGATGAAGCCGATCTCCGGTCCCTTTCTGTCGAAGGTAACGGAGTCGCTGCGTTATTCAGCCGCATCATCAGCCCATGTCGTGCTCTCCGGAATGCAGAGCATCGCCGAGGTAGATGCCAACATCGCGGCGCTGGAGAGAAGCGAAGACGCGGAGGAACGCGCCGCTCTGGAGGAAATGGCAGCGGGGCTGGATGAGCACGGCTGCAGACGCTGCAACTATTGCTCATGTCCCTTGGGGATACGGATTCCGGATACGCTGATTCCTTCGAGGTATCGCCAGAAATACGGGCTTTTGGAAGCGGGGGAACTGATGTGGCAGCAGTCGGCTGACAAGTTTGCGCAGTGTATGACCTACGAGCCGTGCAGGGAACAGCCGCTTTGTCAGCAAGCGTGTCCGTATCATTTGCCGATCCAGGCCGAAATCCGCAGGGCGATGGGGTAGTCTGCGAGATTGAGAAAGGATAAAAGGGGATATGGACAAGTGAGGACCTTTGTCATAAGCGATATTCACGGAATGTATGATGAATTTTGTGAAATGCTTGAACAAATTTCGTTTGACGCCGATTCTGACAAGCTGATTCTTCTCGGGGATTACATTGATCGAGGCTGCAAAAGCAAGGAAGTCGTGCAACGGGTGAAAGCATTGACAGAGCAGCAGCAAGCGATTGCCATCAAAGGAAATCACGATGAGATGTTCCTCGAGTTTCTCTACAGCGGCGAGCCGCAAAAGACGGAACGGTATTTGCGCAATGGCGGCAAAGCCACGCTGGAGAGCTTTTGCGGTACCGACTGGTTTCAAAATGAAGTGACGGACCAGAAGCTCCAGAGTGCCAGGGAGCATATTTTGCAGCACTATGCGGAGGAAGTCGCATTTTTGCAGCAATTGCCCTATTATTATGAGACGAAAGAGCATATTTTTGTGCATGCAGGCATCAATCCGGCGTACGAGGACTGGAGAGAGACTCCTCCCTACGAGATGATCTGGATCAGGGATGCCTTTTATCATCAGCCGGTGAAGGAAGCGCGAACGGTTGTATTTGGCCACACGACTTGCAGTACGCTGCACGAAAAGCCGGATGTATGGTTTGGGGAGAGGAAAATCGGGATTGATGGCGCTTGCGTGTATGGATCTCAGTTGAACTGTCTGGAAATCAAGCCGGATGGGTACGCGGTTCATGTAGTCCGGACCAAAAACCCTCCAAACCTGGCAGAGAAGCAATAAAGGCTGCAGATGTGGCTAGGGAGGCAGCGACGGTCTGTTGCTCTAATCCTTTGCTATTTTCCGCAGGTTCCCTGTTTCCTTGAATGTTGTTTTTCGACAAATGTCATATAATATAGGGAGTCTTGCGTTTGTGGGACGAGCCTTCACATTTTCTTCACACCTAAAAATTAAAATCTTGTAGCTTATTTGATCAAATGTGATATACTAATTGCAAATCAACGATGATTAGAAAACATGTTAACGGATAGATACGGGAAGGAGATCGTTCACACATGGAAACCAAGACGGTTCACAAGCTTGCTGACGTACTGGCTAATACAAAGGTGTATGCAAACTTGCCAGTCGCAAGGCTCGTTGAGATGGCGGTACAGCGCGGCGAAGGCATGATGACAGATAGAGGGGCGCTCAACGCATTGACAGGTAAGTTTACGGGCCGTTCCCCAAAGGACAAATTCGTAGTGGACGAAGCATCCGTACACGATAAAGTAAACTGGGGCCCTGTGAACCAGCCGATTACCCCGGAAAAATTCCAGGTGCTATACCAGGACGTCATGGAATATCTGCAAACAAAAGAACTGTTTGTCTTCGACGGCTTTGCCGGAGCGGACGAAACCTACCGCCTGCCGATCAGGGTGGTCAATGAATACGCGTGGCACAATTTGTTTGCCCGCCAGCTGTTCATTCGCCCGAGCGCGGAAGAGCTGGCAGCCCATAAAGCGGAGTTTACCGTAGTATACGCACCTACCTTCAAGGCAAATCCGGAAGTGCACGGCACCAACTCGGAGACGTTCATCATCACCAGCTTTGAGCAAAAAACCGTTTTGATCGGCGGTACCGAATACGCCGGCGAGATGAAAAAATCGATTTTCAGCGTAATGAACCTGCTTTTGCCTGAACAAAACGTTCTCTCGATGCACTGCTCAGCAAACGTAGGCAAAGACGGAGATGTGGCTCTTTTCTTCGGTCTGTCAGGAACAGGAAAGACAACATTGTCCGCTGACCCGGACCGCTTCCTGATCGGCGACGACGAGCACGGCTGGTCTGACAACGGCGTGTTCAACATCGAGGGAGGCTGCTACGCCAAGTGCATCCGACTGTCCGAAGAAGGCGAACCACAGATCTGGAAAGCGATCCAGTTCGGTACAGTGCTGGAAAACGTGGAAGTCGATCCTGAGACTCGCGAGGCAAATTACGACAGCGACAAATACACGGAAAATACCCGGGCAGCCTATCCGGTCGAAGCCATTCCAGGGGCTGTAATCCCAGGTGTCGGCGGTCATCCGAATGTGATCATTTTCCTGACAGCTGACTCGTTCGGAGTGCTTCCGCCCATCTCCAAACTGACAAGAGAACAGGCAATGTACCATTTCCTGTCCGGATATACAAGCAAAATGGCTGGGACAGAGCGCGGCGTGACCACTCCGCAAACCGAATTCTCCACTTGCTTCGGTTCCCCGTTCCTGCCGCTTCACCCAGTCGTCTACGCGGAAATGCTCGGGAAAAAGATCGATGAGCGCGACGTGCAGGTGTACCTGGTCAATACCGGCTGGACCGGCGGACCGGTCGGCGTAGGAAAACGCATGAAGCTGTCCTACACCCGCGCAATGGTCACCGCGGCTCTGAACGGCGAGCTGGCCAAGGTCGACTATGTGGCAGACCCGACTTTCGGGGTGCAAGTGCCAACCTCTTGCCCGAACGTCCCGGCGGAAGTCCTGCTCCCGCGCAACACGTGGGCGGACAAAGACGCCTACGACAAGCAGGCCCGCGATCTGGCCAACCGCTTTATCGAAAACTTCCAGAAGAAGTTCCCGAATGCAGCCGAAATCGCTGCAGCAGGTCCAAAGGTTCAGTAAGACCGGGAGCAAGGAACAGGGAATAATGAATAGCGAACATGCGTGGCAACGCCGAGTCGGCAATGTGCAGGCAAAGGCGACCTGAAATCGCATGCGAGAAATCAAGCTATCAAGCGATACAGAGAAATATAGGATATTCCTGGGGCTGTCCCTTTGCATCGGTTCAAACTGCTGCAAGAGGGAACAGCCCTTCTTGAATTGCTGGCAATAAGTTGCGGTCGAAGAACCAAGCTGTAGAGATGAAAAAGGAGAAAACGGAAAAGGTCTTTGGGACACCTCCAAGGCGGAATGGAAAAAGCAAAACACGCTTTTAGCGTCCAACTCTGAGACCCCTCAACGTGTCTACTGCTTTTGGACGCGGTTTTGCTTTTGGAATGGAGCCGGACAGTTCAGCTCCCTCGCAGTGGCCCACCGAACCTGCAGCCGTTTTCTCCTTTTTTCATCTCCACCACCAAAGCCGGGACCGCACCAAAAAACATATCCGCAGCCACTTTGAGAGAAATCCGCATGATTTCTCCAAAATTAGCCAAAATAAGCAAATGCCCGGTCAACGAGGTGATACTTTTTAAATATAATGATTTAAAAATTACAGATATGTTTCATTCCTTGATTTATAATTATTCTTATTATAAGATGGGTATTGAGAATGGATTGAGAATAAGTCAACTCATTTTTGAGTGTCATGGAGGGAAAAGAAAATGACAGCAGTACCGCATTTGCAGATAAAAAACCTACGCGCCAAGATTGAAGACAAGGAAATCATCAAAGGTCTCAACCTCGAGATCAAAGGCGGAGAAGTGCACGCGATCATGGGACCGAACGGGACGGGGAAATCCACCCTGGCTTCCACTTTGATGGGCCACCCGAAATACGAAGTAACCGATGGGGAAGTGATCCTCAACGGCGAAGACGTTCTGGAAATGGCAGTGGACGAGCGCGCACGCGCAGGTCTGTTCCTGGCGATGCAATATCCGTCCGAAATCAGCGGAGTTACCAACACGGACTTCCTGCGCTCTGCGATCAACGCACGCCGCGGCGAAGGCAATGAAATTTCGCTGATGAAGTTCATCCGCGAGTTGGACAAGAAAATGGGCGCCCTCGAAATGGATGAAGCTTTTGCCCACCGTTATCTGAACGAAGGCTTCTCCGGCGGTGAGAAGAAGCGCAACGAGATTCTGCAAATGATGATGCTGGAGCCTGCCATTTGCATTCTCGACGAAATCGACTCCGGTCTCGACATCGACGCGCTGAAAGTGGTAGCGAACGGCGTAAATGCAATGCGTTCCGCTGATCGCGGCTTCCTGATCATTACCCACTACCAGCGCCTCTTGAACTACGTCAAGCCTGACTTCGTACACGTGATGATGCAAGGACGAATCGTGAAGTCCGGTGGTCCTGAGCTGGCTGAACGCCTGGAGGCGGAAGGCTACGACTGGATCAAGGAAGAACTCGGCATCGTCGATGAAACCGTCAACGCAAACGTGTAAGAGAAGGAGGCAGCAGTGAGATGAGTGTAGATATACAGCTCCGCTTCGATTCCGAAGCGATCACCGAGTTCTCCAAGGCTAATTCTGAACCTGCATGGTTTTTGGAAAAGCGCTTGGCCGGTCTGAAGGCAGCGGGCGAGCTGCAACTGCCCGTCTTGGAGAAAACGAAAATAGACAAGTGGAATATCGATCAGTTTGTACCGTTCCAAACCTCCGGCAAAGTGGCAACAGCCCAAGAGCTGGACGATCTGGTCAAAGGACAAATCGATGCAGATAGCGTAAAAAGTCTGATCGTGCAGAAAAACGCATCCGTCGTTTTTCAGTCCGCAGACGAAGAGCTGAAGAACCAGGGCGTTATCTTTACCGACCTGGCAACTGCGCTGAAAGAACACGGCGAGCTCGTGCAAAAATACTTGGGCACTGTCGTAAAATATGATGAGCACAAGCTGACCGCGCTGCACACAGCAGTGGTCAATGGCGGCGTTTTCCTCTACGTTCCCAAAAACGTGGAAGTAAGCGTGCCTGTGCAAGCCGTATTTGAAGTGGCAGGCGATGATGCGCTTGTTTGTCCGCACGTGCTGATCGTTGCGGAAGCGCACAGCAAGGTTACTTACGTAGACACGTATGTATCCGGCGAAGGCAAAAATATGGTAGCAAACAGCGTTGTTGAAGTATATGTAGGCGCAGGAGCAACCGTGCAAGTCGCATCCGTGCGTTCTCTTTCCACCGAAGTGCACGACTACTCCTTCCGCCGCGCCAGCGTGGACCGCGACGGCAAGATGGAGTGGATCTTGGGCGAGATGAACGACGGAAACACTGTGGCAAACAACACGACCATCCTCCAAGGGGTCGGTTCTATCGCCGAGACCAAGAGCATCTCGGTAGGTACCGGTTCCCAGCGTCAAAACCTGACATCCCAAGTACAGCATATCGGTACTCATTCCGAGTCCGACATGGTCAGCAAAGCCGTCATGACGGATGAAGCGACCAGCATTTTGAACGGAATCACCAAAATCGAAAAAGGCGCCGAAAAGGCAAATGGCGTACAGGCTGAGAACATTCTCATGCTGAGCGAAAAAGCCCGCGGGGACGCCAACCCTATCCTGCTGATCGACGAGGATGATGTAAAGGCAGGCCACGCAGCGTCCGTAGGCCGCGTCAGCGAAGAGAGCATCTACTACCTGATGTCTCGGGGGATCACCCGTCAGGATGCAGAACGCCTGATTATCCTGGGCTTCCTGGACCCTGTCGTAGCCGAGATTCCGGTTGAAGAGGTTCGCAACCGGCTTCGTCAGGCGCTCGAAAGGAAGTTGGGTTAAATGAATGCCAAGGAGCTTCGGAAATACTTTCCCATTCTTCACCAAGAGGTAAATGGCCACCCGCTGGTGTATTTGGACAATGGGGCCACCTCGCAAAAGCCGATTCAGGTTATCGAAGCAATCGATGCGTATTACAAGGAGGTCAACTCCAATGTGCATCGCGGGGTTCACACGCTTGGAAGCCGGGCCACGGACAAATTCGAGGAGGCGCGCGAAAAAGTGCGTGCCTTCGTGAATGCCCGTGAAACGGCAGAGATCGTCTTTACGCGGGGAACGACCACCGCGGTAAATACGATAGCGTACGGCTATGCCCGCGCTACTCTCAAGCCAGGCGATGAAATTGTGACCACCGTGGTTGAGCATCACAGCAACTTCATCCCTTGGCAGCAGGCGGCAAAGGCTACCGGAGCTACCTTCAAATTCATTCCGCTGGCAGAGGACGGTACGATTACGCTGGACGCTGTCAGGGAAACCATAACCGACAATACGAAAATCGTAGCCATTCACCATATTTCCAACGTGCTGGGCGATACGGCGCCGATCAAGGAAATCGCACAAATCGCCCACCAGCACGGCGCTGTCCTGTTTGTCGACGGGGCGCAAGGAGCGCCGCACACGAAGGTCGACGTGCAAAATCTCGATTGCGACTTTTACACGTTTTCCGCTCACAAGATGTGCGGGCCGACCGGGATCGGCGTGCTCTACGGCAAGCGCGAGCTTCTGGAGAAAACCGAGCCGATGGAATTTGGCGGCGAAATGATCGACTTCGTAGAGTTGTATGACTCTACCTGGAAGGAGCTGCCGTGGAAGTTTGAAGGCGGCACGCCGATCATCGCCGGCGCGATCGGACTCGGCGCGGCGATCGACTTTTTGCAGGAGATCGGCATGGAAGAAATCGAGCGCCACGAGAAAAAGCTGGTGGCGTACGCGATGGAGCAAATGCTCGAAATGGACGGAGTTTCCGTTTACGGCCCCAAAAAGGACCGCAGCAGTTTAATCACTTTCAACCTGTCAGAGGTTCATCCGCATGATCTGGCCACAGTGCTCGACAGCCACGGGATTGCCATCCGGGCGGGTCACCACTGCGCCCAGCCGCTGATGCGCTGGCTGAATGTCACCGCTAGTGCGCGTGCCAGCTTCTATCTGTACAACACCGAAGAAGAAGTGGATGTTTTCCTGTCGGGCTTGAAAAAGGCGAAGGAGTTTTTCGGCAATGTCTTCTCTTGATGATCTGTACCGCCGCGTGATTATGGACCACTACCAGAAACCGCGCAACCGCGGCAAGCTGGAGGAATCGGAAGGACTCATCGTCAATTTGAACAATCCGACTTGTGGCGACAGCATTTCGCTCTCTTTGAAAGTGGAGGACGGAATTGTCTCGGATGCCAAGTTCCTCGGAGAAGGCTGCTCCATCAGCATGTCATCCGCTTCGATGATGACGGACGCAGTCAAGGGAAAGCCTGTAGAGGAAGCGCTCAAGCTGGCTCAGCTCTTTTCCGATTTGATGCAGGGAAAAGAAGTCGACGATTCTGTCGATCTGGGGGACATCGAGGCGCTCTCCGGCGTTACGAAATTCCCGGCGCGGATCAAATGCGCTACCCTGGCCTGGAAGGCGCTCGAGCAGGGAATCAAGCAGGCTGGACATGAATAAATCGTAAGGAGTGAAATCACATGGCGAAAAAAGCCCCGGAAATACAGGAATACCAGTACGGCTTTCACGACAAGGACGTCTCCATTTTCCGTACCAAGAAGGGTCTGACTCGCGAGATCGTGGAGGAAATCTCCCGCATCAAGGAAGAACCGGAATGGATGCTGGAATTCCGCCTGAAATCACTGGAAATTTTTGAAAAGCTGCCCATGCCGAAATGGGGCGGCGATCTGGACGACCTCAACTTTGACGAAATCACCTACTACGTGAAGCCGTCTGAAAAAGCGGGCCGCAGTTGGGATGAAGTACCGGAAGAAATCAAAGCTACCTTCGACAAGCTGGGTATTCCGGAAGCCGAGCAGAAGTTCCTGGCCGGCGTATCCGCCCAGTACGAATCCGAAGTTGTGTACCACAACATGCAGGAAGACCTGGAAAAACTGGGTGTTCTCTTCTGCGACATGGATTCTGCCGTGAAGCTGTACCCTGACATCGTGAAGGAGTACTTCGCGACAGTCATCCCGCCGGCGGACAACAAGTTCGCGGCGCTGAACTCTGCTGTATGGTCCGGCGGTTCCTTCATCTACGTGCCAAAAGGCGTCAAGGTAGAAACGCCGCTGCAAGCGTACTTCCGCATCAACTCGGAGAACATGGGTCAGTTCGAGCGCACGCTGATCATTGTCGATGAGGATGCGTTCGTGCACTACGTAGAGGGGTGTACCGCACCGATCTACAGCACAGACTCCCTGCACTCCGCAGTCGTGGAAATCATCGTCAAGGAACGCGCTCGCTGCCGTTACACGACCATCCAAAACTGGTCCAACAACGTGTACAACCTCGTGACCAAACGTGCGGTTGCATACGCTGACGCCAACATGGAGTGGATCGACGGCAACATCGGTTCCAAGCTGACGATGAAATACCCTGCGGTGATCATGAAAGGACCGCGTGCCAAAGGTACCGTTCTTTCTATCGCCGTAGCAGGCAAAGGACAGCATCAGGACGCAGGTGCGAAAATGATCCACCTGGCTCCGGACTGCACATCCACGATTATTTCCAAGTCCATCTCTCGCGATGGCGGAAAAGTAACGTATCGCGGACTGGCTCAGTTCGGCCGCAAGTCGGAAGGCTCCAAGTCGAACATCAAATGCGATACGCTGATTCTGGATAAACTGTCCACCTCGGACACGATTCCATACAACGAAATCATGAACGACAACATCACGCTTGAGCACGAGGCGACGGTTTCCAAGGTATCGGAAGACCAGCTCTTCTACCTGATGAGCCGCGGCCTGTCCGAAGCCGAAGCGACTGAAATGATCGTCATGGGCTTCATCGAGCCGTTTACAAAAGAACTGCCGATGGAATACGCTGTCGAGATGAACCGACTGATCAAGTTCGAGATGGAAGGTTCTATCGGTTAACGCTTGCACCACAAGGGTTTCCGGCTTCCGAAACGGGCTTTGCCCCCATTTAGCCCATATTTGGTTTTGGACGCATTGCTCATATAGTGCGAGTGAATCGTCTTCAATCTTCTTTGTAACAAACAGATACGTGTCCATTGCGACCTCACGCTTGCGTGCCTGGTTGCGTGGGCACGTATTTTTGTTTGCACCATCCTCACGTTCCAGATGAAGAGCGATAAAAAATGAACCATTAGTTTTTTAGGGATTTACTTTTTTAAACAATTGGATGATACAATAGATGGAAGCGAGTCTCAGTACAGACGGAGGGACAGTATGTAAAGATGAACTACGATGTTCTCATGAGTCGAATTTATACATTTGGAGACCGAATTAAATCCTTGAATGGCGAGGTTTACGAGATCATTAAAAAACAACCCGCTTCGGATAAACAGATCAAGGATATTGAAGAGCAATTACATGTTTGCTTGCCGGGAAGTTTCAAAAAAGTTCTTTTGGAATTTTCAGCCCGATTCCGTTTCAGATGGTTTCTCCCTGATGAAATTGCATTACCGGAAAAGTTTAGAGGAATATTTTCCGGAGATATGCATTGGGATCTGTCTAAATTAGTTGAGTTAGAACAGGACAGACTAGAGTGGATAAGAGTGGTATTTCCTGACCCACATGATCCTTATGATGCTGTATGGCATGACAAGCTGTCTTTTTATGATGTAGGGAATGGTGATTTTCTTGCCTTTGACCTAAGCCAGGGGGAAGATCCTCCAATTGTTTATCTAAGCCATGATGGATGCACGAGTCATGGCTGCATACTTGCAAATAACTTCATTGACTTGCTTGATAGATGGTCACAACTTGGCTTTGTCGGAGGGGAAGATTGGCAGTGGATGCCATTTACTTCAGATGCAAAGAGCGGGATACTTCCAAACAGTACACAAGGGATTGAGTTTAGAAAGTTTTTGAACTTGAAACAACAAAATTGAACCTTCTTGGAACTTCCTTACCTTCAAACCCTGTCCAGAATAATAGGAATGTACAAGCAGCCCTCCAGCGGTTCTATCGACGGAGGGCTGCTTCTGTGTATTCAAATCGTTAGGACAGGCCTGGTTCCGATGACCACAGTGGCATCCAGCTCCTCGGAGCTAGCTACCTGCGGTATCAGTCCGCTTTGAGAGAAGATCTCGACAGTCAACGGAGCCTGGCGCTGACTGGTTTCGACCAGCAGATGGCCGCCCGGTGCCAGCCAGAGGGGCGCTGCGCCCGCTACACGCCGCTGGATGTCAAGCCCGTCTGTACCTCCGTCGAGGGCCAGCAATGCCTCGTGCATACGGGCCTCTGGGGGTAGCCGTCTGATCGCCTCGGTGGGGACGTAAGGCGCGTTGGCGACCAGGACGTCGATACGTCCCCGGAGGTTGCCTGGGAGAGGTTCGAAGAGGTCTCCTTCGTATACATGGCCGCCAGCGGCGGTGACGTTGCGGAGTGCGCACCGGACCGCGACGGGGTCGATGTCTGAAGCGTACAGCTCGATTCGTTCCGAGGCTGCGGCCAAAGCGGCTGCCACCGCACCGGAGCCGCAGCACAGGTCAACGACGACAGCTTCCGGACGGACGAGCGCAGCGGCCTGATGAACGAGAAACTCGGTGCGGCGGCGGGGTACGAAGACTCCCGGGTCTACGGCGATCCGCAGGCCGCAGAACTCTGCCCAGCCGATGACATGTTCGAGGGGCAAGCCGGCCGCCCGCCGATCTACCATGGCGGCGAGCGACGCCGGCGTTTGCGCTGCAGAGAGGAGCATCCGGGCTTCCTCTTCAGCAAATACACACCCCGCGGCCCGAAGCTTCGTAACGGCCATGGCATACATGGAACTGTCGGGGAAGAGAGCACTGTTCATCCATGGACCCGAGTCTGGCAGCAGTCTTGCTTCGTCTACATTTTGTAAAGACTCACTCTTCCCGCTTGTTTTTCTTTTCTTGCCCGATGACGCTTTTTTTGAGTCCAAATAGGTACCCCATTCCTGACTTGTTATTGTTATATAATGGTTTGTTCCAAAGTCTAACAGTTTCGTTTCAACGATAAAACAATATTTTTTATATTCGCTACTCTTTTAGCCTTTATGAAGCTTACCAACGTAAGAATTTGTTTAAGCCGATACAGCAAACCAGGGAATTCTCAAAATGGTTTCATGCGGGTTTCTGGTTGTCACGGTTTCACTCAATGAATGTCCGATGCATATCATAGATGTGGGATCATCCGGGCATCATATTGGAAGGCTGTTAAACACGCAAGCAATTGCGTTTGGAAGAGGCTATGGGCCTCGAAGCTATGTTATAATGTAAAAGGGCCTGCAAGTAAAAGTCTGGCTATATCAAGAAATTCTACAAGCAAACAGACATGCTTTTGGTACAAACAGTCACGTCTTGCCAAGAGGTCCCGCCTGGTGCAGCATTTGCTGACCGGGTGGGTTCTTTCCATTGGAAAGAAAGCCTGGGCTTGTCTTGTAACAGATGAAGTCATCATTTTACGACTAAAAAGAACGGGGACGCACATATGTTGGTGGCAAGGCAACTGTACGACCACTGCTCCCGCTTGTTTGGCAGTGACGGAGAGCTCTATTATACGGAAAAGGCGGATACTTTGCTTGCCGTGTTTCCGCCTACGCGCGAGCGCGGCTGGTGGACATACACTACGCTGGAGCTGCACAGGAGTGGAGGAGTCGAGTGCATGCTCTACTCGTACCATTTTGATGGCGCTTTCATTTCGCACTTGGGTCGGGTCGCCGCCGAGGTCGCACGCCGCTGGGAAGAAACAGGCAGAGGACTTGCAAACGGGGATGTTTTCGCACTCGGCAAGCCGATCCAAAAGGGCTCGAGTCTGCAGTTTGTCCTCGCTACCCCCGCTGATTTTGAAGTAGAGGGGTTTGATCTCTTTACCAATGGCAGCGATGTAGTCTGGTTCAAAATGCTGCACGCGATATCCGGGTCGGAGGCAGAGTTTTTGAGCCGCGAAGGCTTGGCAGCTTTGGAGAGACAGTTTGCGGATGCTGAGGTCAACTCTCTGGATGTCATGCGTCCCCCTGTCATGTAAAGGGAGCGAGCAAAAATGAACGAAATTCGTATGCGGGTCACCGTCGTGGTGGAGCATCAGGGTGAGATTTTGGTGATCAAGGAAAAATGCTCAGGCCATCCCTGCTACAATTTGCCTGGAGGGGTCGTCGATTATCTCGAAACAATCCCGGATGCCACTCGCCGGGAAGTGTGGGAGGAAACCGGTTTGCTAGTCGAGTTTGACCGGATGCTATGGGTGGACGAGAGAATTGATGGCACCGGCAACGGGAAGCACACCATTGGCATTGGGGTGCTGGCCAGGCTGATCGGGGAGGACCAGACGCCAATCCCGGGAGGACTAGAGGATGAAGAGATTGAATGGGCGGGCTGGGTTCCGCTGGAGGAGTTCCGCTCCCTGCCGCTGTTCCATCCAGGCCGCCGCGAACAGGTGATACAGGCTTTGACAGAAACCGGCTATATGCCTCGCTATCTTGGCAATATGCTTTCATAGAAACAGCGGTCCTGTTTTGCAGCAGGGCCGCTGTTTCATGACAAGACAAGAATCCGAATGCCATTTGGTCCGTCTTTCTTACTAGAGGGAGTAGAGCGGAACGATGCATATACATACGTGGATTTTCCTTCCAGCGAGTGCGCCGTAAATGCCCCAGGCGACAGTGATCCTTCGGAATCGGCACCGCCCGACAAAAACATTCACCATTTTGAAACATTTTCCGTCCTGGTTCGTATGAAAAATAGAGACATAAATGGAAAGGGGGGACAGGATGGATACGTGGGACATCATTTATCTTGTCTGCATGGGTACGGGACTTCTGTATACGTTGATAACGCTCTTTTTCGGGGATACCGTTTCGGACTTGCTAGGTCAAATCGATCTCCCGGTGCTGCAGCCGATTCTTTTGGTCAGCGCCTTGACAGCATTTGGAGCCAGCGGCTTTTTATTGACCCGGTTTACTGCCTTTTCACAATGGTTCGTCTTTGCGATAGCTGTAGCGATTGGGCTAATGCTGGCTGCTGCCGCTTACTTTGTCTGGGTCAAACCGATGGAAAATGCGGAGAGCTCGATCGGCTATTCGATGAAACAACTGGAAGGCATGGTAGGCGAGGTGTTGACGAGCATACCGGCTGAAGGGCTGGGTGAAGTATTGATTACCATGGTCGGCGGCACGACCAATCACATGGCGGCCAGCATCGACCGTGAAGCCATTCGCGAGGGAACGCGCGTCGTGGTCATAGATGTCCGGGATCACGTTCTGTATGTCACTCCCTTTCAAAATCCAATGGAAAAGGAGAGCGTGTGATGAGTATGATGGATTCGACCTTTTTCGTACCAGTCGTCGCTGTCGTCGCCGTCTTTGTCGTCTTGGGAATCGCATTCTGGGCCCGCTACAAGACAGTCGGCGCAGATGAGGCGATGATCGTGACGGGAAGCTTTTTGGGCAGCAAAAACGTCATGAGCGATGAAACCGGACGCAAAATGAAAATCGTCCGCGGCGGCGGCGCCTTTATTTTGCCAATATTCCAGCAAGCCAATTTCCTCAGCCTGCTGTCGCACAAGCTGGATGTATCCACGCCCGAGGTGTACACGGAGCAGGGCGTTCCGGTCATGGCCGACGGTGTGGCTATTATCAAGGTAGGCGGCTCGATTGAGGATATCGCTACGGCGGCCGAGCAGTTCATGGGCAAAACGGATGACGCCCTCAAGTCAGAGGCGCAGGAAGTCCTGGAAGGCTATTTGCGGGCCATCCTGGGCAGTATGACGGTAGAAGAAATCTACAAGAACAGGGAGCGCTTCGCCCAAGAGGTGCAAGCCGTTGCCGCGAAAGACCTGAAAAAAATGGGCCTCTCCGTGGTCAGCTTTACGATCAAGGATGTCCGCGATAAAAACGGTTACCTGGCAGCGCTGGGGATTCCCCAGATTGCCGCTGTGAAGCGGGACGCGACGATCTCGCAGGCGGAGGCGGACAAGGAAGCGCGGATTCGTCAGGCACAGGCCGAGCAGGAGGCGCGCAAGGCAGAGCTGTTGAAAGAGACGCACATCGCCGAGTCGGAAAAAGAAAAGGAACTGAAAATCGCTGCGTTCAAGCAAGAGCAGGACAAGGCGAAAGCTTCCGCTGACCAAGCCTACAAGCTCCAGGAGGCAGTCGCCAAGCAGCAGGTAACGGAAGAGGAAATGAAGATCGAGATCGTCCGAAAGCAAAAAGAGATCGAGCTGGAAGAGAAGGAAATTCTGCGCCGCGAGCGTCAGTACGATGCCGAGGTCAAGAAAAAGGCGGATGCCGACCGCTATGCTGTAGAGCAGGCGGCAGAAGCGGAAAAAGCGAAGAAAATCCGCGAGGCGGACGCGCTCAAGTACCGCATCGAGGCAGAGGCAAAGGCACAGGCCGAGCAGAAGCGTCTGGAAGGGCTTGCGATTGCCGAAGCCGAGAAGGCGCGAGGAAGTGCGGAAGCGGAAGTAACCCGCCTGAAGCTGGAAGCAGAGGCAGAAGGGAAACAGAAGCTGGCGGAAGCATTCGAGAAATTCGGCCACGCCGCTGTCCTCGACATTATCGCCAAGATGCTGCCAGAGCTGGCAGGCAAGATTGCCGAGCCGATGAAAGCGATCGACAAGGTAACGATCGTCGATGCCGGCGGAGGCCAGGGAGACGGCGTCAACCGCCTGAGCGGAAACGTCACCAAGCTGATGGCCCAACTGCCGGAAATGCTCAAGGACGTCTCCGGTGTAGATATGAATAAGATCATCTCCAGCTTCATGAAAGCAGATCAGACCGGCGGATACGCTCCGCCCGTGCAGACTGCGAAAAAAGTTCCTGTAGGCGAGGATACGAGCTCGATTGCGACAATCGCTCCACCCGATGCTGTCAGCCAAGCACAAAGTCCGGGACAAGAGAAATAGCCTGATTTCTACATAAGCAGGATGGAGTATGGTTTTGAGCTGACCAGGCTGGACCAGACCGGACTAAACCAGAACAGACCAGACCGGACAAAACCAGACACAAAACCAGACACAAAACCAGACACAAAACCAGACCGGAAGCTTAAAGTAGAGGCGAATCATAAAGCTGGAAAGTACGCTCCAAAAAGGACCCGCCCTCCCACTGGTAGAGCCTCAGTTCGGGGTCATCACCCGCCAATCCCAGTATCCAATAGCCCAATTGGGGGTAATGCCAGCCGCGGTGATCGGCCGCGGAGGGTACAGGCGGGGCAGTCGGGTGACTGTGCAGGACTCCGAGCCATTGCAGCTCTCGCTGTCTGATGATCTGCAGCGCCTGGAAAAAAGCGGAGCCGTCCCATCTGAAGGCATCGGTGGTGTGATGGGCGGAGGGCATCGGGATATGGCCGGTAATACTGGCTTTATGGCCCACCAACAGAGCAGAATACTCCAGAGGGAACGTCTCCTTGGCTTCGGCCAGGAGGCGTTTCGCTACTTTTCGGTCCAGACATGTTTTGGTATGCTTAAACCCAAAGGGTTCGCCTAGCAGGTCGGGAAACATAGAATATACCTCCTGGAGGTTGTCTATCCATGAATACGATTCATGTGGGAGTGTGCGGCTGGGGAGACCATTACGATCTGTATACCCAGGGAGTGCGCAATCAGGACAAGCTCTCCGTCTACGCAGGTCATTTTCCTATCGTGGAATTGGACAGCTCCTTTTACGCCATTTTACCACAGACTCACTATCAAACATGGGTGCGCGAGACACCCAAGTCATTTGGTTTTATCGTCAAGCCTTATCAAGCGATGACCGGTCATCAGCGAGGCGAAGCTCCGGCAGACCGGCGGGAGCTGTTTCGCCAGTTTGAGGAAAGCATTCAGCCATTGGTAGAAGCGGGCAAACTAAAGACGCTTCTGTTTCAGTTTCCGCCTTGGTTTGACTGCACACGTGAGCATGTTCAATACCTCCGGGCTTGCCGTCAGACGATGGCCGCTTATCCGGTTGCTGTCGAGTTTCGTCACCAGAGCTGGTTTGAACCCCGTTTTCGGGAAAAGACACTGGAGCTGCTGAGGAATCTCGATGCGACACACGTCTTGTGCGACGAGCCGCAAGCGGGGAAAGGCTCTGTTCCTATCGTAGAGGCGGTGACCAATCCGTCCCTGGCTCTGGTGCGCTTCCATGGGCGGAACGTCTCGGGATGGGGTGATCCGGGCGAGGGACAGAAATGGCGAGATGTCCGCTACCTCTACAAGTACTCGGAGGAAGAGCTTGCCGAGTGGGTCCCGCGCATTCGCAGAGTAGCAGAGGAAGCGCAGGAAGTATGCATCCTGTTTAACAACAACTCCGGCGGAGACGCAGTGGGGAACGCCAAGCAGTTTATGAAAATGCTGGGTGTCGACCCTGTCGGTCTTAATCCCCGCCAATTGGAGCTCTTCTGACCCGTTCCGGGAAGGACGGGGAGGCGGAGTCTAGATCAGAGAGAAGGGTAGCACATGATTTATGCTTTGGCAGGCATGTTTCTCATTATCGGCCTGTTCGCTGGAGTCGTCGGCAGCATCGCCGGTTTGGGCGGAGGCATGTTTTTCGTCCCGGCGTTGCTTTATCTCGGCAACGTATATGCACCAGGTTCTGTCAGCCCGCAGATGGCGGCAGGTACGTCATTGATCGTGATTGGAGTGACGGCCCTGTCCTCCTCCGTTTCTTATATCAAACAGAAAAGAGCGGATATCCAAACCGCGCTGCTCTTTTTTTTGGGCAGTGCTCCCGGTGCTATTGTCGGTGTCTATCTTAATACATTACTACCAATAAAGGCATTTTCACTGTTGTTTGGCTTGTTTCAGCTCAGCATGTTTGCCTTGATGATGGTAAAGGACAAACTGAAGCCGCGCAGCGTGAACTGGGATGTCCGGCGGCGATTTGTCGATGCGGAAGGCGTGGAGTACGAATACGGCTACAATCGCTGGCTTGCCGTTTTTGTCGCTTTTTTGGTCGGGATCGTCTCCTCGCTGTTTGGCGTAGGCGGAGGGATTTTGATGGTGCCGGCGATGATGATCCTGTTTCGATTTCCGCCCCATATTGCCGCTGCCACGTCCATGCTGGTTATCTTTTTCTCCGCAATGGTCGGGTCGGCGACAAATATCCTGCATGACCATGTGAACTGGTTGTACGCGGCGATGCTGGCTCCGGGTGCATGGGCAGGAGGCAAGCTGGGGGTACTGGCGGCTAACCGGATGAAAGGGCAGACGATCGTGCTGGTGCTCCGCATCTTGATTTTGGGCATGGCGATTCAGATGATCGGGGAAGCGGTGACGAAGTAAATCGGGCTTGCAGGAAACCCAACGCAATAGACGTCATAGCGGAAAAGATACCAGAGAGAAAAGGGAGGGAAAGTCGTGGCGGACACCTGTACCTTGCATATTTTGCACACCAATGACGTGCACAGCCATTTTTCCAGCATGTCCCGCATTGCCACTTGTCTGCGGCAAAACAGACAGAGGTGGGAAGCGCTGGGAGAGCATGTATTGACAGTAGACATCGGCGATCACGCTGACCGGATGGATGTGAAGACAGAAGCCACATGGGGACGGGCCAATGTAGAAGTGCTGAACCACAGCGGCTATGAGTATGTGACGATAGGAAACAACGAGGGAATCACCTTTCCGAAAGAAAGACTGGATGCTCTCTATGAGCAGGCGACCTTTACAGTTGTACTGGGAAACCTGATCGATCCGGCAACCGGCAGGATACCGCCTTGGGCGGCCTCGCATGCCGTTCATGAGTGGGACGATCTCCGTGTCGGCATTTTGGGTGTCACGGCGTCCTTTCCCCCGTTTTACAAGCTGCTCGGCTGGGAATCCAAAGAGCCTCTCGAGCATTTGCGGGAGCAAGTGGCAGCCTTGCGTCCGAATGTAGACGTTATCGTTCTGCTGTCTCATCTGGGCTATCCCGACGACTGCAGGCTGGCCCGAGAGCTTCAGGGAGTGGACGTCATTTTGGGAGCCCACACTCATCATCAGTTGGAGCGGGGCGAACACATCAACGGCACACTGGTGGCGCAAACAGGCGTGTTTGGCCGCCACGTCGGACATGTGCGGCTGGTGTGGGACAGAGTGGCGAAACGAGTGCGAGAGGCATCTGCAGAGCTGCTTGTTTCCAGCGAGTATCCGTCTGAACCGGTATTAGACGCCCTCTTAGCCAAAAAACAGGAGGCGGCAGAAAAACGGCTCGATCAGACGGCGGTTGAGCTTTCGGTCAACCTGAATATCTCCTGGACGGAAGAAACGGCGTTCGGCTCGATTCTGGCCGCATCACTGCGAAAATGGACACAAGCAGAGGTGGGCCTGGCCAACAACGGCCTTTTGCTCGCTCCTTTGAAAAATGGAAGGGTGAGCTATCGGGATTTGCTTCACTGCGTACCCCACCCGATCAACCCGTGCGCTGTTTCGATAACCGGCGAGCAGCTTTACAAAGTGCTGCAGCAGTCGATCCAGCCGCAGACCGTGAATCGGGAGCTGCGGGGATTCGGCTTCCGCGGCAAGGTGACGGGATGGATGGGAATAGACGGTCTCCACGTATGGTATGAAACGGGGGACAGCCCGCGAATTTCAAGGGTCGAGGTCAACGGAGAAGCGCTGGATGCCGGACGCACCTATCGCGTAGGTACCATCGATATGTTCATGTTTAATCGAATGTTTCCCGAACTGGCGGAAGGGGCCGATGTCCGTTTTTACCTCCCGGAAATGCTTCGGGAAATCCTGGCCCAAACATTGGCTGATACGGAGCTGATTGCCGCGGCTCTCCAGCCTCGCTGGCTCCCCCTGGCGCCTTCCTGACGAAAAGCAGGCCGTGGAATAGGGCATGCTAACAGGGAAAAGGAGGGGGCAGCCCATGCGGTTTATCGATGAAGTATACGAGATGTACAAAGGGCACTTCAACGGCGACGAGGAAGACATCGTTGCGATTATCGTAGGTATTCTGGACGAACAATCCCATCAGGATCTCATCAAGCTTGTGACGGAGATGGACGAAGAAGAGCTGTTTCATATGCTGGCCACCTACATGATTGAAGTCATGAAGCGAAAGGTAGCGATGGATGACGAGCGTCCGCCCGTCTCTCTGATCCACTGATGACTGACACCTTCCGGCCAGCAATATCATAGGATGGTAGCGCGCCTACGTGAAGCTGAAAAGAAGGAGGAACTCACGATGATTGAGGTACAGCCTGTTCATTTTGCCGAAGGAACTGCCATCGCTGTTACGGTTCGCCTGCCGAAGACCACTCTGCTGGCGGTTACGACGGATAAAGGATATATCATGTGCGGAGCCCTGGATGTGGGTCTGTTGAATGAAAAGCTGGCTAGCAGGGAAATTATTGCGGGCCGAGCGGTCGGTGTCAAAACGATCGAAGAATTGCTGGACGCTCCGCTGGAGTCAGTCACTCTCACTGCCGAGAAGCTTGGCATTGCCGCCGGAACGATTGGGCGGGATGCGGTACGAAAAATGTTTTAAGAAGAAAAACGCCTTTGTCCTGGGGACGAGGCGTTTTTTCGACAAAATACAACAAAATCAGGAAAAAGAAATGTAGAAGAATCTTGAATCGCGGTATAATAGGGGTACTTTGAAAGAAAGGCGAAGAATGGAAATGAGATTACTCTCTATTCATAAATGTCAGCCTGGTGTCACGCTGGCTCGCTCTGTCTACGCGGAGAACGGAACCATCCTGGTAGGCGCAGGAGTAAGCCTGACACAGCGCATGATCAATCGGCTGATCAATATGAACATCACCAATGTATACATACAGGACAAACGGACAGAGGATATTGTAGTAGAGGCGCCCGTTTCGGAAGAGACACGGCGGGAAGCAATGGGGCTAATCAACGAGACATTCCGCGCTTCCCACCAAAGTCCCCAGAAATGGCAGCAAATGTTTTCAGACAGGCAGTTTGGCAGGCAAATCAGGCAGGTACTTGCGACAGTCGCAGATGAACTGAAGGGCAAGGACTCCGCCATGAACCTGCTGGCTGATGCCTGCGCGTTCGACCATTACATTTTCGCGCATTCATTTAATGTGATGCTCTATTCTACAGCCTTGGCCCTGAAATCCGATTTTGGGGAG
Source organism: Brevibacillus borstelensis (assembly GCF_036700025.1). Classification (NCBI taxonomy): domain Bacteria; kingdom Bacillati; phylum Bacillota; class Bacilli; order Caryophanales; family Paenibacillaceae; genus Brevibacillus; species Brevibacillus borstelensis. The sequence goes on from NZ_CP144922.1 coordinate 1,390,742, forward strand.
AGAGAAGTGCTGGATATCGGCGTGGGAGGCATACTCCACGATATCGGAAAAATGTCGATTCCCGATGAAATTCTGAAGAAACCGGGACGCCTGACCGATGATGAATTTCAAACAATGAAAAAGCACACAGAAATAGGCTTTGAAATGCTGCGGCGCCAGGATGACATTCCGCTGTTGGCGGCACATTGCGCTTTTCAGCATCACGAAAGAATAAATGGGACAGGCTATCCACGCGGGCTGAAGGGAGACGAGATCCATCCCTACGCGCAACTGATGGCGGTCTGCGACGTTTTTGACGCGCTGACGACCCATCGCGTCTATAGACCGCCCATGCTGCCCCACGAGGCGATGGAGCTTTTGTACACAGGTGTCGAGACACTGTACGCCAAAGAATATGTCGAAAGACTTCGCGATACGATTGCGCTTTACCCGCTGGGATTGACGGTCGTGTTAAATACAGGTGAGTCTGGCGTTGTCGTGGACTACAACAAGGGGACACCGAGCAGACCGATCGTTCGCATCTTGTACGATGAGAGCGGAAGTCCCGTAGCAAATCCGTATGAATACGATTTATCCAAACGGCTCCACCTGATGATCGTCTCCTGCGACGGGCTGTTTTAGCGTCCGTGCCCGCCCGTACCGTTAGAGCCATTCCTTCTTTTTGAAGATCAGGTACATGACGATTCCCAGAGAAGCCATAAAGGCCAAAACGATATAATAGCCATGCGGAGATTTCAGCTCGGGCATATACTCGAAATTCATGCCGTATATTCCGGTCACAATCGTGAGCGGCATGAAAATTGTGGTCAATGCTGTAAAAATCCGCATGATATCATTGGCACGGCCAGCTACCGAAGAATGATAGGCTTCACGAAGGTTGCCGATCAGCTCCCGGAACGTTTCGAAGCTCTCCACGATTTTTACTGCGTTTTCCAGGATGTCTCCAAAATACTTCCGCAGTTTGCGGTCGATCAACGGCAGATCTTTTTTGTGCAGAGCATCGATCAGATCCCGCTGCGGCAAGAGCATTTTACGTGCATACAACACTTCACTCCGCAGTCCGATAATCTGGTGGAGCTGCGCCTTTTTTGCATTCACCAGGATTTCTTCCTCCAGCTTTTCGATCAAGTCCTCGATTTTCTCCACGACCTCAAAAAAACTCTCTACAATTTGATCCACCAGATGATAAAGAAAGGCATCCGGCCGGTTGACCTCTTCTTCTCTGATAATTTGCAGCACCCGCGGGTAAAGGCCGGTGTCGTGCTTTGCAACGGTGATGATATAGTGACCGCCGAGAAACAGATTGACCTCGCGCAAAAAAATATCCTGGTTCCCAAATTCCACACTGTTGATCACGATGAAGTAATGGTCCTCGTACACTTCCAGCTTCGGGCGCTGCTCCTCCTCGTCGATGCAGTCCTCGATCGCCAAGTCGTGCAGGCCAAAGAGGTGCTGCAGCACATCGAGGTCAAACAGCGAGGCATCGATCCAATAAAAGCCGTTTCTCGGCGGGAACTGGGTCTGTTCAATATCGTCAATCAGGGTGATCATTCCGTTTTGGACGAGACGAATCTTCATACGCCATACTCCTGCCAGGAATTGATGTATCGCTGCTTGCGCCAGACCGGACTTTTTGTCCTGCCTGTCTGTTCACACGCGGAAATACGTGGTGGATCAGAAAATCACAGGCCGAGCGCAGAGCCGACTCGCTCGGGGAGCGACGGTTTGGGTGCTCCGGGGTAGATCGTTTCATGGCGACGCCCTCCTCATCCAAAGGTTGTTTAGACCAAAGTATGAGGCTGCGTTTGTCCGTTAGCCCTGTTTCCAACAAGAAGGGGAGCAGATGAGTTTTCAGTGAAGCCGCTGAGAGAGCGTCTGTCCGGGCCGCTACATGGAATAGTGTGCCTCAGTTACCGGCTTTTGTTGCACGATGGGTTTTAAGTCTTCCTGAGTAGAGATTTTCGCTCTATTTTTTGAAAGCGTTAACATTGTGGACTGGTTTGGGATACAATGGTAGGGGTACGGCCGCACAAGAGAGGGAAGGAAGTCCTTGTTCGCTTGCGGAAAACGGTAAAATTTCTCGTCGTGCTGGGCATTTTTATCTAGGGAGGGCATACCAAACTGGAAAAAATTATAGTATAGTTACTGTAAATACAGTGAAAACGAAAGATTCCAAAGGAGACCATACAATGAGCAAGTGCCCGTTTTCCAGCTGGTTTGGCTTAAAAAAAAGCAAGCAGACGGAATCCTTTTTCCACGGCAAGATGGAAACAGGAGAAGTGATAATTGAATCAAAGTCTGAGCTGTTAAAGCAATTATCCTTGATTGATCTGACTGAGGATGATCTGGCCGCGGTAAAAATGCTGCAACCGCTCGTTGTTCAAAATATTGGCGATATTGTAAATTGTTTCTACGAAAACCTGGAAAAAGAGCCGTCTTTGATGGCTATCATTGATAAGAACAGTACGATTGAAAGATTGAAGGGAACGCTGACCCGGCATATCACGGAGATGTTCAGCGGAAAGATTGATCACAGCTATATTGAACAGCGCAGCCGAATCGCGGTCATGCATTTGAAGATCGGTCTGGAGCCGAAATGGTATATGTGCGCCTTTCAAAACCTGCTTGTATCCTTAATCAATCTTTTGGAGCGGGAAATCGCGGACAAGCGTGAATGTATCCGTGCGATTACCGTTGTCACGAAGATTTTAAACATTGAGCAGCAAATCGTGTTGGAGGAGTACGAAAACAAGCATGAACAAATAAGGCAGGAGGCCCAACGCAAGAAGGACGAGCTGCGGGTCGTCCTCTCCAACTCCGCCCATGAGCTGGCGGCAGTTTCCGAGGAGACGAGCGCATCCGTGCATCAATTGACCGAGCAGTCGCGGGAGGTGCTGCGTTATGCGGAGAACGGAACCGGTTTCTCCAACAAGGCTCAGCACCTCTCTGATGAGGGCAAGCAGAAGCTGGAAAATCAGCAGCAGCAAATGAAGCTGATCCAGCAAAGCGCTGAGCAGATCGCGTCGGAAATGCGGACACTGGAGGAGATCTCGGAGAAAATTCGCGGGATTGTAGATGTGGTCACGGCGATTGCCGAGCAGACAAACCTGCTGGCCTTGAATGCTGCGATTGAAGCAGCCCGTGCCGGAGAGCAGGGCCGCGGCTTTGCCGTCGTCGCCGGGGAAGTGAGAAAGCTGGCTGAACAGACGAAGCAGTCGGTGTCGGGCGTGACCGAGCTGATCGAAAAAACGAATGCGCAGACGGCCAGCCTGTCTGCTGTCGTGGCCGAAGTACGAGAGCTGGTTGCGTCTAGTACGACGATGACCAGCGAGACCAACCGGTTTTTCGATGAAATTCGCAGTGCTGTCACAGACAGCAAAGAGCAGAGCAGCCGGATCCAGCGAGAGCTTGAGAACTTTTTCCACGTGATGGAAGAGATGAACCATGCCGTTTCACAGGTAGCGATTTCCGCTGATCAGTTGTCGGAAATCACGGAAAATCTGTAGGAAACAAGCACACCTTTGCGGGTGTGCTTATGTTTGTTTCCGCAGTAACCGGTTGACGGTCTCCCTGCGCAAACCGAGGAATTGACCGATTTCTTCCTGGGTCAGCAGATCGGTAATCGGGTAATTTCCAATATATTTGCCAAACCACTCTGTCATCAGAGCCAGCTTCTCCTTTGGAGAAGAGGCAGTGAGCTGGTCCATGCGCTGTTGGGTAAACCGCAGCTTCGATTGGAGCTGGAGGGCAATCTCCCTGTATTTGTATGGGTCTTCCTCCAGGGACCGGTACCATTCAGCCGGAGTAATCACATCGACTTCACAGCTCATCAGGGCAACGGCAGTGCCATGGTACTCTTTTGCCGTCAACAAGGAATGGTGAGGTATAGTTTCTCCGGGCAAGATCAGGTTAAAAAGAAAGGGCGATCCGTCCTCTTGCAGGCGAACCACTTTCAAAAGGCCGGTCCGGAGATGAAACAGCGGCCCCGTCTCTCCCTGCCGAAAAAGAACGTCACCTTTGTTTAGTTTCACGCAAATCACTCCCTCCCCCCACCATACCACTTCGAAGCGGATCTAGTAAAATGTTTGCTTGATGAAAAGAAAAAGCTGCCCCACAGTCAGGGGGCAGCGCCTTTTCCGGTGCTCTCCGTTTCAGGCAGAAGACAGTCAGGCGAGATGCGATACTCTTTGCAGCCAGACAGTGGCGGCGAATAGACGTTCAAAGAGATGACCGGAGTCTGTCCGCCGTTGCGGATGGCGTGTATCTGTCCTTTTTCAATAAAGTACACTTGTCCAGATGCAACAGACATTGTTTCCTGTACGCTGACGTAAGCGGGGGCGCGGGAAGAGCCGGGGATGACGGAATGATTGATATTCATCAATTCACCCTGGAGCACGTATTCCCACCCAAACGACGAACCGTGGTCGTGAGGGGCGGACTCGTGGCCGGGCGGAAGGTAAATGAGAACGATTTCAACATCGTTCGTGCGAAAGAGGACTTCTCTGCCGTAAGGAAGTCCGTCGGAGGACGGCATGCAGGAAGCGAATGCGTCCGCACTGAGCGGGAGGCGGGACAAAACCTCCTTTATTTCACTGGGGGTTGGCTCAGTCAGTATAGCAAAGGCGTTACGAATTTCCTCTACAATCATTTGCATCCTCCAAAGCGTAGTTTTTCTCGCTTATCTGTATGTGTAAAATCGGGAAGGTGTGAAGGGAGACGACAAAATGTTTTTGCTGTTTTTACGTTTTGGCGTTGGAGAAGAGAGCAAACAGGTATATCATGAAAGAGAGACACAAATCGTGTCCATGCAGACGTTTGGGGAGGACGCCCCTGTCAAACAGTGATTTCTCTTTTCCAGCAAAGCAATGATGGATCAAGACCCGTGTATAAGGCAAAGGAGGCTTGCGCATGTCAACTGCCATAATCAGTGTACAAACGCCCTGAACAGGGGCGTAGGAGCTGAACCGTCTGACCGATCAGGGGGTTTAGCAGATGAAAACAAGAAAGTGGTACGTGTATGTAAATGCCTTGTCCGACCTTGGGTCGCGTATGGATTTAATCGCGTTTTCCGCGTTGATTTTTACTTTTGAAAATAGTGCGATGTGGCTGACCGCTTTTTTTCTTGCCAGACAAGTGGGAGGCCTTCTGTTCAGTCTGGCGGCGGGGGTAGTGGCCGACCGCTTTGACCGGCGAAAGGCAATGATTGCAAGTGATCTCGGCTCGGGCCTGGCGATCGCGGCTGTCGTCCTCTTTCCGCATCCGTATACGGTGGTGGCTGCCGCGTTTCTAAAAGGCATCCTGTTCAGCGTATTCCAGATCAGCTTTCGGGCATCGATGCCGAAGCTGTTTCCGGGAGAAGGGCTGGCTGCTGTGAACGGATTGATTGTACGGCTGGAGGCAGTGGCAGGAATGATCGGATTTGTCCTCGGCGGGGTGGCCAGCGACTTGTTCGGGCATATATGGGTCATCGGGTTTGACGCCGCCACGTTTTTTGCTTCTGCGCTTGTCTTGGTGCGGCTGCGGTGGGACAGTTATCCGGCAGCGGCCAGACACAAGCGGCAGCGTGTTTCCTGGATAAAGGACCTGCAGGAAAGCTGGTCATATCTGCGGCAAAACGATGTCTTGCTTGCGGTGATAATCCTGTCTTTCTTCTGGACCGTCAGCGTGGCGGCGTACAACTATGGCCTTCCGCTGCTCGCTGAAATGTCGGTCCGATCCCACGCTTCTTTTCACGGATTGATGTGGTCGCTCTTGAGTGTCGGCACACTCGTCGGGGCGTGGCTGGCGCCGCGTCTTGGCTGGAAGGAGTTTTCGGCACTGAACATCTCGTTGCTCGCGATGGCCATAGTCATCTCGCTCGCCTTTGCCGGGTGGCATCAGCTGATCATCCTGCTGCTGCTAACCGTGACCGGTGTGCTGGAGGGATGGCGGGAGGTGTTTCAGAGGACGATCGTGCAACAGGCGGACAATACGGTTCGCGGGCGTGCCTTGGGGATGCAGACACTGCTGACGCGTGGAGGGTTTTTTCTCGGCTTTTTGCTGTCCCCGATGATTTTTCAGGCTTATGGCCTGGTTGCCATGGTTGCCGTTTCGCAGGCGGTGCTGCTGCTCGCGGTATCGGGTACGTACTTGTTTGCTCGAAAAAAGACAGGCCAGGGGTAAGGCTGGTCGCATGATAAAAAACGCTCGCGGGCTGTTGATTCGCCTGTGAGCGTTTTTCTGCTGGGAAAGAGTAACATTCCGTTTCATATGCTGAACAAACATAATTGACACTCTTTTTGCAATTGTATTACTATTTTAAAAACATCTTTGTATACAGAATACAGTTTTCATGTTTGGGGTGGGTTGAGCTTATGGCCAAAATGATCAAGCGGAGTGAGACACTCCAGTCCCAGGTGTACGAGTATTTGCGGGAACAGATACTGTTTGGCGGCCTAGCCCCGGGTCAGCGACTGATTGAAGAGAGGATTTGCGAAGAAACTGGCGTGAGCCGGAGCCCGATTCGAGAAGCAATCCGCCGTCTGGAAAAGGACGGCTTAGTTATCGTTCAGGCGCAGGGAGGCGTAACCGTCTACCAGCCCACTCCGGACGACTTTACTCATCTGTATGAGTGCCGTCTGAGTCTGGAGCCGACCGCAGCCATGTTTGCTGCCGAACGCAGGACTGAGGCGGAGGTAAGAGAGCTTCGGGACCTTTTGGAACGGATGAAGGAACTGAACTACCCCAGTGACTCTCGGCGCACGCACGAGTTGAACTTCACGTTTCACCAGCGCATTTCGGAAGCGAGCAAGAATCCGTACCTGACAAAAATCATGAATGAACTGAAAGTGTTGATCTCGTTTTACCGCAATGCCATCCTGGAGGTTCACCCTCGCCGGCCGGAAACGGTCATCTCCGAGCATCAGGCCATCGTAGAGGCGATTGCCCGGCAGGATGGAGAAGAAGCCAAAGCGAGAATGACAGAGCACATCACACGCGATTTTGAGCTGTGCATGGAAGCCGATCGAAAACAAGCAGATGATCAATGAGGAGGGGCCAATGACTACGACGAAGCCGCTGCAAGGCGTGCGTGTCCTGGAGCTGGGAACGCTTGTGGCCGCACCGTTTGCCGGTAAAATTTTCGCTGAATTCGGCGCGGAAGTAATCAAGGTGGAAACCCCGGAAAAGGGCGATCCCTTGCGCAACTGGCGGACGATGCACAAAGACACGTCTGTCTGGTGGTATGTGCAGGCACGCAACAAAAAATCAATCACAGTAGACATGCGCATGGAGGAAGGGCAGGAGATTATTCGCTCCCTGGCCCGGGAAGTGGACATCATCATTGAGAACTTCAGACCCGGAACGCTGGAGAAGTGGGGGATCGGGTACGATGTCCTCAGCGAACTGAATCCCGGCTTGATCATGGTGCGGATTTCAGGCTATGGCCAAACGGGTCCCTACCGCAACAAACCCGGATTTGGAAGCGTGGCTGAAGCCATCGGCGGCCTGCGCTATCTGACCGGCTACCCCGAACTGCCGCCAGTGCGAGTCGGTGTCGCCATCGGCGATTTGACCGCGGGGCTGTACGCCGTGATTGGCGGGATGATGGCCTTGCACGCGCGAGACAGGTCACCTGAGAAAAAGGGACAGATGGTTGATGTGGCGTTGTATGAAGCCGTTTTCAGCCTGCTCGAGGGCGTCCTGCCGGAATACGACTTGAAAGGGCTCGTCCGCGAAAGAACAGGGAGCACGCTCCCGGGAATCGCGCCGTCCAACACGTATTTGTGCGCTGACGGGAAATACATCGTGATCGGAGCAAACGGCGACAGCATTTTCAAACGGCTGATGCATGCGATCGGACGAAGCGATGTGGCGGAAAATCCGCGCTATGCGAACAATCAGGGACGGGCGGAAGACGTCGCCTACATCGATCAGGTGATCGAGGAGTGGACAAAGCAGCATACGCTCAAGGAAGCACAGCGGTTGCTGGACGAGGCTGCTGTTCCCGTCGGACCGATCTACAGCATCGAGGAGATCGTCCAGGACGAGCATTATCGGGAGCGCGGGATGGTCGAAGAAATTGATTTGCCCGACGGTGAAAAGGTGCTCTTTCCCGGCGTAGTGCCGAAGCTTTCCGAAACACCCGGTACCCATGAGTGGGTAGGGCCTTCTCTGGGAGAGCACAACGAGGAGATTTTCGAAAAGCTGCTCCAGCTGGACCCGGCCGTATTGGCCATGCTGAAGGAGAAGAGAGCGATATGACGAGAGATGTAACCATTCTGGAGGTAGGGCCGCGAGACGGATTGCAGAATGAGGCGGGGTTTATTCCTACGGAGAAAAAGCAGCAGTTGATTCGCATGCTGGCCGACGCTGGTCTGACAAGGATTGAAGCCACTTCGTTTGTCCATCCCAAGCGGGTACCGCAGATGGCGGATGCCGAAGAGGTCGCGAGGTCGCTGGCTGACATTCCGCATGTTTCGTTCAGCGCTCTCGTTCCCAACCGGAAAGGGTACGAACGGGCAGCCGGCTACGCACTGGGCGAGATCAACTGGGTGACTTCGGCAAGTCCGGCCTTTAACAAAGCGAATATCAACCAGACGATTGAGGAGAACCTGGAGGCGTTCCGCGAGCTGGTCCCGTTGGCTGGTGAATCGGGACGCTTGCTCAGGTTTTCCATTGCGACCAGCTTCGGCTGTCCGTTTGCTGGCAGAGTGGACCCGGATGTCGTGGTGCGGCTCGCCGAGCTGGCGCTTGATGCGGGCGCAGGAGAGATCAGCATCGCTGACACCATCGGCATCGCCGTCCCGGATGAAGTATTCTCGCTCTGTGATCGCCTGGTCAAAGCGGTGGGCTCTGAGCGATTGTCCCTGCATCTTCACGACACCCGCGGCCTGGCCTTGACCAATACGTATGCGGCATATACCGCAGGCATCCGGACGTTTGAGACGGCTGCAGGGGGCTTGGGAGGCTGTCCGTTTGCGCCCGGAGCTGCGGGCAATGTAGCGACGGAAGACGTCGTGTATATGTTTGAGAGGATGAAGGTAAAGACAGGTATTGAATTTTCAAAACTTTTAGACGCTTCGGAGTACGCCGTCAGCCTCTCGATGAGAATGCCGCTCGGGCGCATCCGTCTCGTAGAAAAGAAAGAGCAATCGACGATTGGCTTTTAAATAAAAGAGGAGGGTTTCGACCATGAAAAAGAAATGGATAGGAGTACTGACGGCAATCAGTTTGCTGGGAGGACTGCTGGCAGGCTGTGGAGGAGCCCCTGCGCAAAGCGGGGCCGGAGGCAGCGGAAGCGCTCCTGCAGCGAACAGCTCGCAAGGCGGCACGGCGGCGGCTACAGACGAATACCAGGAAGCGACGATTCGTCTGGCTTACAACCTGCCGCAGGATCACCATATTTCCAAGGGAATCGAGGAGTTTGCCAAAAAAGTAACCGAGCGCTCCGGCGGCAAGGTAAAAGTGCAGGTGTATCCTGCCGGCCAATTGCTCTCTGACAAAGAAATGAACCAGGCCATTTTGACAGGCGGCGTGGAAATGGGCGTCAACTCCACGACGCTGTGGGCATCTGTGGTTCCGGCAATGGGACTGTTCGACGTTCCGTTTGCGCTTCCGACCTCGTACGAATTGGCGGGGAAAGCGCTGTCCGGATCGGTCGGCGAGAAGCTGAACGCGGAAATGGAGAAGAAGGGTGCCAAGGTATTGCTGTTTGCGGACTATGGGTACGCGCAATTTGCAAACAGTGCACGTCCGTTGACCAAGCCGGAAGACTTCCAGGGTCTGAAGATTCGCAGTATCGGCCATATTCCGTCCGTGATGATCCAGGCGTATGGCGCGGCACCGGTCTTTATGGGAGCAGGCGAGGTTTACATGGCTCTGCAGCGCAAGACAATCGACGGTGCGACCTCTGGTACGACAGCGATGGTTCAGCGGAAATACGATGAGGTATCCAAATATTTAACCGTCGTCAACTACGCTTATCTGGAGTTCGTACTTGCCGTCAACAAGAAGTACTGGGATGCTTTGCCGCCAAAAACTCAGGAGCTGCTAACCACTACAGCCAAAGAGACGGAAGACTGGATTCGCCAGCAGGCTGAAGCAGAAGACAAGAAAACCGCCGACGAGTTAAAGCAAAAAGGAATGGAAGTCTACGTTGTGCCAGAGGCGGAACTTCCTGCGTGGAAGGAAGCGGCCAAGCCAGCCTGGGACGAGTACCTGAAAACTGCCGGCGACTTGGGCAAAGAACTGCTGGGAGATCTGCAAAACATCAAGTAAAGCCTGAGGCGAGGAGCAAAGAGGGGACGTTTTCATGAAATTTTTTCAAGTGTTGTATGGCTGGATCGACAGTTTGATCAAGTTCGGCGGAGTGATCGCCGGTATCTTTATCGTATTGGCAACGGGGATGACCTTTTACGAGATCGTCTCCCGCTCTCTTTTTAACGCGCCGACGATTTGGGCAACCGAGCTTACCATTTATGCAATCATGGGAAGCTGCTTCATCGGAGCGGCTTACGCGGTTCGGGTGGACGCCCATATCAAGGTGGACCTGCTGCTGCACAACGTATCTGCGTCCGTGCGCCGCTGGATGCTGATCGCATCGGCCCTGATCGGTCTTTTGTTCAGCCTGGTGTTTTGCTATTTGAGCTGGGAGCATGTCCAACAGTCGATGGAGCTGGGATTCACCTCCGCTTCCCTGCTTCAAATCCCGATGTACATTCCGGAAATGCTGCTGCCCATCGGCGGCGTGCTGCTCGGTCTCGCCTTCCTCTTGCAACTGGTTGACTACATTCGCGGACAGGAAGGAGGCGAGGCGTAATGGGATTGTTTTTTGCGGGAGGAATGGCCTCGCTGATGCTGGTAGGGGTGCCGGTCGCCTTCACTCTCGCGGTACTGGCGGCAATCGGCATGTACTGGTTCAACGGAGGGGCTCTCGGGCTTTCTCAAGTCCCTATCATTGCCTACAAGGCATTGGATGATTTTACGATGAGCGCCTTGCCGATGTACGTGCTGATGAGTCAAATTCTTTTGTTCAGCGGAGTCGGCAAGGAGCTGTATGAGATGGCAAGCCGCTGGCTGCGTCATTTGCCCGGGGGCTTGGCCCTGGCGACGCTGGTGTGCTGCGGAATTTTTGCTGCGATCTCCGGCTCCAGCGTAGCGACTGCGGTCACGATCGGGATGGTGGCGATCCCCGAGATGACGGCGCGCGGGTATGACAAAAAGGCGGTGCTTGGCCTGCTCGCTGCGGGAGGAACCTTGGGTATCCTGATTCCGCCGAGCGTGCCGATGATCATTTACGGCTCAGTCACTGGCGAATCTGTCGGAAAGCTGTTCATCGCCGGTGTCCTTCCGGGGATCTTGCTGCTGCTGATCTTCATGGGATACGCCTCCTGGAAAATGCGGCACATCAAGGAGGCGCCAGCGACCTGGGCAGAGCGCTGGCAAGGGACACGCAAAGCGATATGGGGGCTGATGATGCCGGTACTGATCATCGGCGGCATCTACTCCGGTATCTTTACCCCGACAGAAGCCGCTGCTGCCGGTGTCGTCTTCAGCGCACTCGTAGCCGGACTCGTGTATCGCAGCCTGTCCTGGGACAACATCAAGAAAATATTGCTCTCGACGGTGGCAACCAATGCGATGATTTTGTTTATCATCGTGGGGGCGATGCTGTTCGGCTTTATCCTGACATCGCTGCAAATCCCGCAGGCCATGACCGAAATGGCGACAAGCCTGCCTGTTTCCAAATGGGTCGTCTTCATTCTCATCAATATCCTGCTGCTCGTTCTGGGCTGCTTTTTGGAGACGGTATCCATTCTCGTCATTACGCTGCCGATCCTGTATCCGATCATCACAGCGCTGGGATTCGACCCGATCTGGTTTGCCATCATCATGGTCGTCAACATGGAGCTGGCGTTGATTACGCCGCCGGTCGGACTCAACCTGTTCGTGCTCAAAGGCGTAGACCCGTCGTCGCCGATATCCACAATCGTTCGGGGCGCCGCGCCGTATGCGGTTATCATGGTTTTGTTCATTGTGCTGCTCGCTGTCTTCCCGTGGCTGTCGCTCGGGTTTATCGACGGCGTGAAATAGAACGAGCAGAAATCCTCTGTACCTTATTGGTTCAGAGGGTTTTTGCTATGCAGGGGAAACAGACGGCAAAACGAAAAACAATAGGAACAATAGAAAAGCCGAGGAGGGTAAACAAGTGAGCAGATGGAAGGAAGTAAACCCGTCGCTTCGCACGATCATGACTCCGGGTCCGGTTGAGGTAGACCCGCGGGTATTGAGGGTTATGGCAACTCCTGTACTGGGGCAGTTTGATCCCGAATTTACCGATATGATGAATCGCGTGATGGAAATGCTGCGAGAATTGTTCTGCACTCGCAATCAGTGGGCGTATCCGATCGACGGGACTTCCCGCTCGGGGCTTGAGGCCGTGCTGTGCAGCCTGATCGAACCGGGCGACAAAGTGCTCGTTCCCATCTACGGTCGATTTGGCCATCTTCTGACGGAGATTGCCCAGCGTTCAGGTGCGGAGGTGCACACCATGGAAGCGCCGTGGGGCGAAGTGTTTGATGAAGAGAAGATCATCAGGGAAATGGACCGCGTCCGCCCGAAAATTGTAGCGATCGTGCACGGCGAAACCTCGACCGGCTGCATGCAGCCGCTAGCCCGGGTCGGACATGCGTGCCGAGAGCGGGAGGCGCTGCTCGTGGTAGACGCTGTGGCTACGCTCGGGGGATCGCCTGTCGATACGGACGGGTGGATGCTCGATGCGGTCGTCGGCGGAACGCAAAAGTGCTTGTCCGTTCCCGCTGGAATGGCTCCGATCACCTACAATGAGCGGGCTGAGCGAATTATCCAGGAAAGAAAAAGCGTGGAGCGCGGGCTGGCGGGGAATCTCTCTGAGCCGTCAGAGCGGAGGATTCGCAGCAACTACTTTGACCTGGGCATGCTGGCGCATCGGCACGATGGGCTTCAGTTGCCGGAAAAAGAATGTCCTGCACGTGTTGGCAGGTCTTGAGGCGGTGCTGATCCGCATGGGAGCGAAGGTTCATCGCGGAGAAGCTCTGCAAGCCGCGCTGGATGTATACGAAATTCCGTCATAACTCCTTTTTGGTTACGTATTTTTTGCGCCTCCCAGCCATAGGATGTACCAACTGGGAGGTGACGGGCGTGGCCGTGTTTCGACCCCGTCGGCGGTGGAGGAACCCGCTTTCTCGTTCGAAAGCGTTTTTTATCGCACTGGTCATTTTTTTGGCGATGAGCATTCAATTTTTGTTTTTTATCGAAAAACGCCTGGAACCGACGCTGAAGATTCTCGCAACCCAAAAAGCCGAGCAGTTGGCCAAACAAGCGATTACAGATGCGGTCACCAAGCGGATTGCCCAGCAAGGGGTAGATTTCAACCAGATCGTCAAAATTGAAAAAGACAATCAGGGGAGAATCCAGGCGTACCAGTTCAACTTCAAGGAGTATGCCCGGATCGTAGGGGAGACCACCTCCCGCGTACAGAACCGGCTGAGGGAGTTTGAAGAGGAAAAGGTAGACCGCTATATCCCTTTGGGGCTGGCGACAGGCAGCAGTTTTTTGGCGCAAATGGGTCCGGATCTGCCGGTGACGTTTGTGCCGATCGGATCTGTCAAGACGAAGCTGGAGACGGAATTGACCGAGGCCGGCATCAATATGGTCCTGGCAACCGTCTACATTTTTGTTGAAGTGGACTTGCGCATCGTGATTCCTTTTGCCACCGACCAGAAGACGATCACGACGAAGATTCCCATTACCCATTCGCTGATCATTGGCGATGTGCCTCAGTACTTGTACAACAATCCGGAAGGAAAGCCGGATGTGCCCAGACCGGAAGACGTATCCAGGCAGCCGTAAAAGAGCCAAACAGGCGGCTGCTACAAAAACGAGCACGTTCCCGTTGCTTCGGGGAGTGCTCGTTTGGGCATTTCCAAAACATGGAGGAGGAAGATTCCAGGGAGGAAACTGATAGAGGGAATAAAAGGTGTCGGTTCGTCAAGAATGTTAGGAAAACAGACGAACGGATGATGAAAGCGTGAAGGTTGCGATTATGGGCGCCGGTCTGTCAGGCTTGGCCTGCGCGATCACACTTGAAAAACACGGAATATCGCCCGCCGTTTTCGAAGTGAGGGAGCGGTTAGGCGACCGCTTTGTGAACGCTGAATCCATGCTCTCCATTTTGCAAAAGCCGATTACGGATCCGGTTGCCTTTTTCGCGGAGAAAAACGGCATTTACCTCAAGCCGACTGCGAGCATCCAAAGGCTGCTGGTGTTCTCGCAGAGCCAAAAGGCGGAAATCGAAGGAAGTCTGGGATTTATCAATTACCGCGGCAGACATGAGCACGCTTTTGAAAGGCAGCTCGGCCGGCAGGTAAAAAGTGCCATCCAGTACCGGTCCAAAGCGACATACGAGGAATTGCTGATGGAGTACACGCACGTAGTAGTCGCCACAGGAGACGGGGAGTACACAAGGAAAATGCATAACTTCCGGACAGACCTGACCGTGTCGCTAAAAGGTGCAATGGTAACCGGAGACTTTGACAGGTACACGCCTTGTGCATGGCTGGATTACAGCTATATGGAAAAGGGATACGGCTATTTGCTCCCGCTTTCGGACACGGAAGCGAACCTGGTCATGGCCTACCCCGACTATCCAGAGAATGACCGGCTTGATGTCGACGAGCGCTGGGGTTTATTTTACGAGCGGGTTTGCCGGGACCTGCGTCAGCCGCTCAGGATTACCAGTCACTTTCATGTGACCGGATACCCGATCGGCATCTGCCGCAGGGCGAGGATTGGCAATACGTTTTTTGTCGGAAACTGCTTTGGCGCACTGATGCCCTTCTTGGGATTTGGCCAATTCACGGCGCTGTTGACAGGCATATATGCAGCGTATGATATATGCGGCAAGGGCGCTTATGAAGAATTGACGCAGCCTTTACGGCGCAGTTACGAGAATTCACTGGTTTTACGCAGGGCAGTGGAGAGGCTGGACAATGAGGATTTGGACAGAATCGTCCCTGTCTTGGGAAGCAGGTGGGGAGAGAGCATTTTGCAGGGCAAATCTTTCAATGCTTTGCGCTGGCTTGCTTTTGCCTTGCGACCATGGATGACAAAGCGGTAGTTGCCGACAGGAGGGAAACTGCCGACTTCCAATAAAAAAGTGTAGTGCTTGTAAAAAAACGTGTTATAATGCAAGCAACTGAATATCCAACCTTCAGGGTAGGGTGAAATTCCCGACCGGCGGTGATGACGAACGCACGTCCGAGCCCGCGACTCGCCCATGAAAGATATTTCGTGAGCGACTGACTTGGTGAAAATCCAAGGCCGACGGTAAAGTCCGGATGGGAGAAGGTGGCTATAGTCTTTGGCTTTGTTTAAAAAACCGAGCACCAAAGGCTTCTTCTTCTATGCCCTGAAACTTGTTCAAGGGCATTTTTTATTGGGAAAGGGTGATGGCGACTCGCGCGACAGGAAGTAGGAGACATGCCTTGGTAGTCTCCTGGCTCGTGATTGCGGGCTGGCGGCTCGGCAGCAAATGAATAGATGACCTTCAGGGCAGGGTGAAATTCCTGACCGGCGGTAATGACGAAAGCAGCGTCTGAGCCCGCGACTCGCCCATGGCTGAAGCCATGAGCGACTGACTTGGTGAAAATCCAAGGCCGACGGTTACAGTCCGGATGGGAGAAGGTGCATGTGGCCTTCGTTTCTCTGTGAAAAAACAGAAAAACGAGAGGCTTCTTTCCCAATGCCCTGAAGCGTGCTTCGAGGGCATTTTTCATTGGGGAGGAGAGGAACTCATGTCAGGAAATGACTTGTCGTATATGGCGTTGGCACTGGACTTGGCGAGGGCGACAAGAGGACAAACCAGTCCCAATCCGGTAGTGGGAGCCGTTGTCGTCCGGGACGGAGCAGTCGTGGGGATGGGCGCTCACGTAAAAGCGGGTGAACCACATGCCGAGGTGCATGCACTGCGGATGGCTGGTGAGCATGCGAAAGATGCCGTGCTTTACGTCACATTGGAACCTTGCAGTCATCATGGGAGAACCCCTCCTTGTGTGAATGCGATCATTGAAGCCGGCATCAAGCGAGTAGTGGTTGCAGTGGCGGACCCGAATCCGCTTGTCGCCGGTACAGGAATCGCTCGCCTCAGACAGGCGGGTGTGGAAGTAACAGTGGGAGTGGGAGAAGCACAGGCGAAGAAGGCAAACGAAGTCTTTTTCCATTTCATCACGACGAAAACACCGTTTGTGACCGTCAAAACGGCAGCTTCGCTGGATGGGAAAATCGCTACGCATACGGGGCACAGCCGCTGGATTACGGGTGAAGAGGCCCGCCAGCGGGTCCATCAGCTACGGCGAGAGCACGATGCTATTTTGGTTGGGGTTCAGACAGTGCTCGCGGACGACCCTGAGCTCACGGCCCGCCAACAGGGAATAGCCAGGGGAAAGCAGCCGCTTCGTGTCATTCTCGACAACCAGCTGCGGACCCCTTCGGAAGCCCGCGTGATACGGGACGGCAAGGCGCCGACGCTCGTTTTCACAGCGGATGACGCACCCATCGGCAGGCAAAAAGAGCTCGAGAGCCACGGGGCCGAGATTGTGAGACTGGAAGGGCGCGTAACAGTCGAGCAGGTGCTTGCGGTGCTGGGGGAAAGAGGGATCACTTCTCTGTTTGTCGAAGGCGGAGCGGCGGTCAACGGCTCTTTTTTGCAGGCACGGGCCATTCAAAAGGTCGTGCATTTTCTCTCCTACAAGCTGATCGGCGGACAGGGGGCGCCTGCTCCCTACGGGGGACTGGGCGCAGCTCATATGGGGGAAGCCATCTCTCTGGCGGACGTGGATGTCGAGCCGATCGGAGGAAGCGATCTTTGCATTACCGGCTATCCGGTATGGCCGGATGGAGCCAGCAATAGCGAAACGCGCAGGAATGCGGGCTGCAAATGATAGGAGGGGAAGCCGTGTTTACCGGATTGATTGAAGAAGTAGGTACAGTAGATTCCATTGCGGTCACCGAGCGGTCCAGCAAGCTGACGATACGGGCCGCGGCCGTTTTGGAGGATGTTCGCCTGGGTGACAGCATCGCTGTCAACGGCGTTTGTCTGACGGTCACCTCGTTTTCCGCGAGCCGCTTTCAGGCAGATGTCATGCCGGAAACGTGGCGGGTGACGGCCCTGTCCAGCCTGAAGCCGGGGATGCGTGTCAACCTGGAGCGGGCGCTGCAGCTCGGAGATCGTCTCGGCGGCCATCTGGTCTTGGGCCACGTAGACGGCACAGGAAAAATCCTCTCCAAAAAAACGGACAGCAATGCGGTGAGACTTGCGATCCAGGCGAAACCGCACCTGCTTCGCTACGTAGTGCCGCGCGGCTCGATCACTGTAGACGGCATCAGTTTGACCGTAGTGGCCGTTGACGAGGAGAGCCTGTCCGTTTCGATCATTCCGCATACGCTCAAGCAGACCAATCTGCTGGAAAAACAGGTCGGCGATCCGGTCAATCTGGAGACGGATGTGATCGCCAAATACGTGGAGAGGCTGCTTGGCGGCAGGACTCCGGGCGAACAACAGAAAGCACCAGCAGGCCTGAACCTGGCTTTTTTGCAGGAACACGGCTTCGCTTAAGGAGGGAACAACGATGTTTCATACCATTGAAGAGGCGATTGAGGCTTTGCGAAGCGGCCGTCCTGTCATCGTCGTGGATGACGAGGATCGGGAGAATGAAGGCGATTTCGTTTGCCTGGCCGAAGCGGCAACGCCGGAGATGATCAATTTTATGGCAATGCACGGACGCGGTTTGATCTGCGTCCCTGTCACACAAGAGCATGCGGAACGCTTGAAGCTGGCTCCCATGGTGGAAGCAAATACGGATCGCCAAGGCACTGCCTTCACGGTCTCTATCGATGAAACTGGGACGCATACAGGCATTTCTGCGCATGAGCGCTCCCATACGGTGCAATCCATGCTGGACGAGAGCAAAGGCGCAGACGATTTTCGCCGTCCGGGACATATTTTCCCCTTAATCGCCAAAGCAGGAGGCGTGCTGAGGCGCGCAGGACATACCGAGGCAGCAGTCGACCTGGCCAGGCTGGCCGGAGCGAAGCCGGCTGGCGTCATCTGCGAAATCATGAACGAGGACGGGACAATGGCTCGCCTTCCGCAGTTGATCGAGATCGCCAAGCGGTTTGAGCTGAAGCTGATCACGATTGCCGACCTGATCGAGTACCGCATGCAGCATGAAAGATTGGTAAAGCGCGAAGCAGAGGCCAAGCTGCCTTCCGCCTTCGGGGATTTTCGCATTGTCGCCTACACCAATGAACTGGACGGCAAGGAGCATGTGGCGATTGTAAAAGGAGAGATTGACAGCAGCAAGCCCGTCCTGGTAAGGGTCCATTCGGAGTGCCTGACCGGGGACATATTCGGTTCGCATCGCTGCGATTGCGGCCCGCAATTGCATGCTGCCCTGCGCATGATCGAGGCCGAGGGCCGAGGCATCGTTCTCTACATGCGCCAGGAGGGCAGGGGCATCGGACTGATCAACAAGCTGAAGGCTTACCGGCTGCAAGAGCAGGGCTATGATACAGTGGAAGCCAACAAAAAGCTCGGTTTTCCCGCTGATCTTCGCGATTACGGGATCGGGGCGCAAATTCTGCTCAATCTGGGCGTAAAGCAGATGCGGCTGATGACGAACAATCCGCGCAAAATTCGCGGCCTTTCCGGCTATGGAATGCAGGTCGCCGAAAGGGTTCCGCTGCAAATGCCGGAGCATCCCGAAAATGAAAAGTATTTGCACACAAAACAGGACAAACTGGGCCATCTGCTCCAGTTTGCAGGGGAGTGAAGGATCATGAAACATTGGGAAGGAAATTTGATCGGAACTGGCTTGCGTGTCGGGATTGTCGCAGGGAGATTTAACGAGCTGATTGTCAGCAAGCTCGTCGGTGGCGCTCTCGATGCATTGAAGCGGCACGGTGTCGAGGAAGACGCGGTAGAGGTTGCCTGGGTGCCGGGGGCATTTGAAATCCCGCTGATCGCCAAAAAGATGGCGGAGTCCGGAAAGTACGATGCAGTCGTGACCCTGGGAGCGGTCATCCGCGGTTCCACTCCGCACTTTGATTACGTGTGCAGCGAATGCGCCAAAGGGGTAGCATCGGTCTCGCTGAATACGGGGATTCCCGTTATCTTTGGCGTACTCACAACCGACTCGATCGAGCAGGCGATCGAACGAGCGGGGACCAAGGCAGGCAACAAAGGTTGGGAAGCGGCTTCGGCAGCCATCGAAATGGCAAATCTGAGCCGGCAATTTGCTTGACATAGGGGTATCCTATACGGCAAAGCAAAAGCGGGGGCAGGCGCGAGGGCGCATCGTCCCCGCTTTCCTTTTGGATAATTTGACCAGGGATGGGCAAAGTAAGAAGGATTTTCCTGTGCACAGGGGGCGGGATCCATGGATGTAAAAGCGTGGTGGAGAAAGAACGCTGACAAGGTACTGACACGTCCCGGTTCTGGCCATTCTGCGAAAAGGCGCCCAAAACAGGCTGCACACAAGGTCCGAGCCTTGCTGCAAGCGCGAATGCAAAACGTGGATGATTTTACAGTTCTCCATCTGTCGATGAACGATGAACCTGTAGAGGTTTACTTTCTGAATACCTTGGTAGATGAGTCCAATATTTACGAGAGCATCCTTCTTCCTCTTCAGCGAGAAGACGGGCGCCGCCCTGTGCGAGCCCTTCCCTTGGGCCAGTTGGTCAATCCCGATGAGGAAATGAAGATAACGGACAACCTGCTGCGTGGACATACGATTCTCATCTTTCCCGAGCGGGACGAGGTGCTGCAGGTAAATACATTCAAAGCGCCGCACCGTACGATCAGCCCGCCGGAGACGGAATCGACGGTGCTTGGTCCGCAGGATTCATTTGTGGAAATGCTTGAGGTGAATCTCTCGCTGATTCGCCGCCGGATCGCAAACCCTGACCTGAAAATCGAGGTACATAGCATCGGGACTCAATCCAGAAACAAAGTAGCCATCCTGTACCTAGAAGGCATCGCCAACCCGGAAAATATCACTCGCGTTCAGGAACGAATTAAAAATACGGAATATCACGGCTTTGTCGGGATGCCGATTTTGAAGCAGATGCTGGAGGACAAGCCTTATTCGCCATTTCCCCAGTTTGGACTCACCACACGGCCGGACAATGCGGCGGCGGCTTTGCTGGATGGGCGCATTTTGCTCATTTTGAGCGGAAGTCCGGAAGCGGTCATTTGTCCCGCTGCTTTTTTGGAGTTATTCAGCAGCCCGGAGGATTTTTACAACCGCTGGTCGACAGCCAGCCTGCTGCGGATGATCCGTTTCCTGGGACTTTTCCTGACCGTTTTGCTCACTTCCAGCTATGTTTCGGTATTAACCTATCACCCGGAAATGCTGCCCCCGCCACTGCTGACGATTTTATCCGAATCGCGCAACAGAGTGCCGTTTCCGCCTGTAATCGAGGTGCTGATCATCGAGCTTGTCATCGAAATTCTCCGTGAGGCCGGAATACGCATGCCGACCAAAATCGGCCAGACGATCGGTATTGTCGGGGGTATCGTGATCGGGACCGCCTCCGTACAGGCGGGCCTTGCCAGCAATATCTTGATCGTTCTCGTGTCCGTCTCTGCTCTTCTGTCCTTTGTCCCGCCCAACTTCCTCATGAGCAATGCCATTCGGCTGGTTCGCTACGGATTTATTCTGTCGGCCGGGTTCTTGGGGATGTACGGACAAATGTTGATGCTTGCTCTGATGTTTGCCCACTTGCTCAATCTGACCTCGCTCGGTACGCCTTATATGAGCACAGGTATTCCACGCGTCTGGAGCGATGTCTTTAACAGTTTGCTGCGTACTCCATTTAAATTCATCGCATTTCGGAGCGGAATGGCGAACGCCAAGAAAAAGCAGATTTTTCCCATAGACGAGGAGTAGCCGATGGATAAAGGGAAGCTTGAAAAATTGAATCCGTTCCATGTCACGTTTTTGATCATCAACGTGATTGTGGGCATGAATCTGCTGACCTTGCCGCACAGCCTGAGCATGCTTGGATACGATCAATGGTGGATGCCGGTAGTGATGTGCCTCCTAGCGCACTTGACGCTTTTTCCCATGGTGGCTCTTTGCAGGCGTTACCCTG
The DNA here is from genome assembly GCF_036700025.1 of Brevibacillus borstelensis. Classification (NCBI taxonomy): domain Bacteria; kingdom Bacillati; phylum Bacillota; class Bacilli; order Caryophanales; family Paenibacillaceae; genus Brevibacillus; species Brevibacillus borstelensis. The sequence goes on from NZ_CP144922.1 coordinate 1,411,913, forward strand.
GCGACACTTTGTTTGTCATCAATGAAAAGCTTCTTGGAAAATGGCTTGGCTACGCAGTGAACGGTGTCCTGATTGTTTACGGCTTGCTCATGGTGGCGTCCATCTCTGCTGGCTATATCAGACTGGTGCAAACATCCATGCTGAATACGTCGACAATCACGTATCCGCTCTTGGGTTTGCTTTCGGTCATGATCTATATTTCTCTCGGGGGGATCAAAGCGATCGCCCGTTTTTGCATCTTGACCTTCTTTTTTACTTTTTGGATGCTGTATTACCTGCAGTGGGGGTTTCAAAAAGGGAACATCATGCATATTTTCCCGCTGTTTCAGGTAAATGTCATGGAGATCGTTGCAGGAGTCCATAATGGGTTCTTCAGTTTCCTCGGTTACGAGCTCATCCTTTTTTATTACCCCTACGTGCAAAAGAAGGAACAAGTCTTCAGGCACGCATCGATTGGGCTGTGGGTTGTCTGCGCTATCTATGTGTTCGTCCTCATTGCCAGTGTCAGCTATTTTTCGGTATGGCAGGTTACGCAAGTCGTTTATCCCATTCTGAATCTGTTCAAGGCCGTGGAGCTGTCCTTCATAGAGCGAGTGGAGAATCTCGGGATTGGCCTCTGGGTGTTTTTAGTTCTTTCAACAGGCGCTGGCTATCTGTGGATGGCGAAAAAAGGCATAGACCGGTGGAGGAGAAAAAACAGTGTCCTGCACTTGTACATCGCGACCATAATCGTATATTTCAGCGTCCGCGGTCCGCTTCCGATCCCCATGGAAATTTTATTGTATGGAAATGGAAGCATCTACTTTGCTTACGGGGTCATCCTCTGGCCGTTGGTGCTTCTGCTATTGCATGCCATTCGGGAAAAGCGGGGAGGAGACACGCTGTGAAAAGCGCGCGATGGAGAAGGCTGATGTTCGGGCCGCTGCTGGCCGTTTGTGCGCTGTCTGGCAGCGGATGCGCTCCCGAGATCGAGAAGCCGACGCTCGAAGATATGGCCCTGATCGGTGTCATGGGTATCGACTATGTCGACAAGAAGCATATGAAGGTATCCGTTTCTGTACCAGTACCCTCGGAGAAAGAAAAGGAAAGTACACAGTTGTATGCAGCGGTCAGCAAAATCCCGAGCGAAGCGACGATTATGCTGTCTAGCAAGGCGGATCGAACCATATCGCTTTCCCAATTAAGGGTGATCCTGTTTGGCGAAAAATTCGTCCGCGAATGGGGGCTTCGCGAGACGATCCTCGATTTCTACCGGAATCCGGCCGTCGGAGAGAATGTGGTCGTGGCTGTTGTGGGTGGCAAGGCGGAGGATGTCATCAAAGGCAAGTACGAAAACAAGCCGGAGATCAATACGTATCTGAACAATCTTTTGCGTCCCAGAGAGGAGACGGCGTTCACGTCCTTTGCCACGCTTCACGACCTTGTTTTCATGCTGACCAATCAGGTGAGCGATCCCGAGCTTCCGTATTTGAAAAAGGAAGATGGGGAAATCGTCATTTCAGGGGTTGCGGCTTTTCGGGGAGAGCATATGGTTGGTACCCTTTCGCAAAGGGAAGGGCGATTCATACAGATGGTAAAGGGACGCAGGCATCTTCCCTCCATCAGTTTCATAATCGAAGATGAATACGCTGCCGGAAAAAGGTCACAGCTAGTCTTTGATATTATCCGCTCCCATTCAAAGGTGCGCAGCAACGGGGCTCTCAACAAGCCAGTCGTGGATGTTGCGGTCGAGGTTCGCGGCATCCTGTTCGGGTATACGGGTGCGCGAAATCTGGAGGACCCTTCGGAGCGCAGTGAAATCACCAGAAAGTTAGGAGCGGAAATAGAAAAAGAGATCACATTGCTGCTCAAAAAGCTTCAAAAGAAAAAGTGGGACCCCGCAAGTATCGAAGAGAGCTTCCGGCAAAAATACCGCGGGGAGTGGGGCCGATCAATCGGTCTTGAGCTGTATCAGAAGGCTGAGTTTCGGGTAAAAGCGAAGGTGGAGATTATCGGAACAGGTACGATGAATTAGCGGTTTTGCGGCAAGCTAAAACAGACGTTTCCACTCTCGCCAGGCAGCAAGCAGATTTCGGCTGTTCCAGGTTTGTCCCTTGCCAAACAACGTCTTGGTCAAGCCGACAAACAGCGTCTGCTGCTCCTCCGTATACGGGTACCAGTTGATCTCGCGTTTCTTCTTCCCGGGGTCGTGGATGATCGAGACAGCATGGGTAAAGGCTTGCAAGCCTTCAGGGCCGCGATAGCGCCCGATGCCGCTCTGTTTGACACCGCCGAACGGAAGGTTGGGATTGGCGAAGCTGATAATGACGTCGTTGATGCAGACATTGCCGCTCTCGAGCTGGAGTGCGACTCTTTTTGCCTTTGCTTTGTTCTGTGACCAGACGGAGGCGTTCAAGCCGTAGGGCGTATCATTGGCGAGACGAATCGCCTCTTCCTCTGTGGAAAAGGTCATGATGGGCAGGATCGGGCCAAATGTCTCCTCCCGCATGATTTTCATCTCATGGGTTACGCCGGTCAGTATTGTAGGTGGCAAAAACATGCCGTCCTCGGAAAAGCTCCCGCCGAGCTCTGCAATCGCCCCTTTGGCCAGCGCCTCTTCGACATGCTGCCGAACGATGCCAATCTGCTGCGGCGAGGTCATCGAGCCGACTTCGGCCTGATCGGGAAAACCGTGACGCAGGGCTGCTGTTTTTTCTTTGACCAGGCGAAGGAATTCCGGGTAGACGCGTTCATGCACGTAGACGCGCTCAACAGACATGCAAACCTGCCCGGAGTTGGTAAAGGCACCCCAAACAGCGCCGTTTGCCGCCCGTTCGAGATGGGCGTCCTCCAGCACGATCATCGGGTCTTTGCCGCCGAGCTCCAATTCTACCGGGATCAAATGCTCCGCAGCCTGTGCCATGATCTTTTTCCCTGTGGCTACCGAACCAGTGAAAAAGATTTTGTCCGGCCGCGCCGCCACCAGCGCTTGCCCGACTTGTCTGCCTCCGTGCAGCACCTGGACGATGTGCTGCGGGGCAGGGACAGCCTGAAACAGCTCCTCGATCAGCACACCGACCCCGGGAGTTATCTCGGAAGGCTTCAAAATGACGGTATTCCCCGCAATCAGTGCCGAGAGAACCGGAACGACAGACAGTTGAAACGGATAGTTCCAGGGAGAGATGACGGCGACAACGCCCATCGGCTGGTAGTGAATAGACGACTTCTTCGGAGAGAGGGCGATCGGCGTCGGCACTTTGCGGGGGGCCAGCATGCGCTCCGCGTTTTTTTCATAGAAGCGGATGGTGTCTGCGGTCACGAAAATCTCGGTCATGTACGCTTCCAATGCCACTTTGCCGGTCGCCTCACTGATTTTTTTCGCCAGTTCTTCGCCATGCTCCACCAAATAATGGCGGAGGTTGCGAAGGTAGTGAACCCGCGCGGAAACAGGCGTGCTGCCCCAATGACCAAATGCCAGTCTGGCCCGTTCCATGGCCTTGTGAACCTCTTCAGGGGAGTTTTCCTGCAGTGTCCCCATCACTTCTCCGGTAGCCGGATTGCGCAGTGTGAGAGTGCCCATTTGCTTCACCTCGTCTTATGGGAGTCGAAAAGCATAGCCAGCAGCCGGGACAAGTCGCTGTCCAGTTTGGCGATCATTCGGTCTGCTTGCTCTGGTTCCATCAGCAGGGCCTGGAAGAACATGCCGTCCAGCGCAGTGTAGAGGAGATGTACCCATTCCTGGGATGGCGGCGGGGTGTTCTGCCCTTTTTCAGAAAGCAGTTTTTCCAGCATCCGCGAGATCAGGGTGTAAAGCCGTTCGCGAATCTCTCGGACAGGCTGGCGGAAGGCGTCGACGTACATGGCCTGCACCTGTAAGTCGTACCAGAGACGGTGGAGGTTGCGGTCTTCTGTCATAACCTTGCGCAAAAGCGAAGACAGGCGCGTCTGCCACCCGGTGACAGGACCCAAGATGAGATCTTCCTCCAGCTCTTGTAAAAAACGTTCCTTGTAACCGGAAATAACGGAGAGCAGCAGGTCTTCCTTGCTGGCAAAGTAATAGTGCAATATCCCGAGAGAGACTCCCGATTCTCGGGCGATATCCCGAAGCGAGACAGAGGCGTAGCCTTTTTCGGCGAGACATCGAGTCGCCTGTTCGATCAGATGGGCCCGCTTTGCTTCTGCTTTGGCCTGTGCACGGGGAGAACGAGTCATCAGATATGCACCAACTTTTTTGGACGAACGTCCAGTTTTTCTATCTTGATTGTATGTAGGGGAAATGTCCGTGTCAATGGTAAAAGGAAAGTTTGGAAAACGGAGGAACCAACCAATCGAACAAGCTGTGTCTGCATACTGGCAAGCAGCCAAAAGACGCGGGAGAGCAATTCCCGCGCTCATCTTCACCGCTTTTTCTTTTTGCTGTACATCTGCCGCTCCCATCGCTTCAAGTAAGGATACGGATCGAACGCCCACTCATTGCTCCCCGTGTCACTGTACATGCCGTAGTGCAGGTGGGGCGGAAACTTGCCGGAGGTGCCAGGTTTTCCATAGCCGGAGCTGCCGACGTACCCGATCACTTCTCCCGGCTCCACGATATCGCCCGGTTTCAAACCCTTTTTAAACGAAGAAAGGTGGGCGAAATAGTGATAGACGTTGCCGATGTCTCGCATGCCGATCCGCCATCCGCCGTAGCGGTTCCAACCGACGACTTCAATTACTCCATAGCCTGTGCTTAGCACCGGCGTGCCGTATCCGGCGAAGATGTCCGTTCCCTCGTGGATACGTCTGCCTCCCCAGCCGCGGGGATCGCCCCATGTACTGCGATAGCTGTATGTGTAGCGTTTCGGGATGGGAAAATGGTGGTCATCCAGATCAAGCCGCTGAAATTTCTCGAAGACAGAAGCAAACTGGTCGATCGTTTTAACGGCCCTGTCGCGTTTGTAATACGACCAGAGCCCGATCTTCCAATCCTCGCGGGTAAAGCCGTATCGAGACAGAAACAGGGTCATCGTAGTCAGCACGTCGACATCATTTTCCCTGTCTGCTCTGCCGTCCCCATCTCCATCCACACCCAGTCCGCCGAAAAATTGGATGGAAGCGGGAGTGGCATCCCGGTCGTCCGGGTTCAATGGTCCGCCCCACAAGGCAGGAGGAATCTCAATGGCTGTCAAGCGCTGGGGAGCTTGCTGCCGGTTGTCTTTTTGCCTTGAGCGTTTGTTGATGGAACGCTCGTACTGATCCACCGCCGCCAGATATGACCAGGGAATGCCGTATACGGATTCAAAGCGCTGAAACAGCGCCAGTCGTTCCTGATAGATGGGATCTCCTGAAGTAGCCGCCGGGACGGACAAAGCTGCCTGTGAAACAGGAGGCCATGAACACAAGGTTAAGAGTACGCACAAACTGATTTGCATCATCAGGCGAAACGTAGTCATGCCCGTCTCCCTCCAGCAGTATTCTCCTTTGTAGGTTCTGCCAGCACACTGTGATTATCCGAGATAGTTTTTGCCAGTCCCGGGAGCCAGAATGGGCCAACCCCGGGTTTTGGTGTATGATCGTATCAGAAGACAGAACGGAGGAAACTGGATGCAGACGATGATGATAAGAGGCGATCAGCCGCTGTTTTTCCACAAATTGCGTGGTCCGCTGCTGCGGTTGTGGGAGAAGGCCGGGATTGATTCTCTGGAGCAGGTGGAAGGTGCAGCGTGCAGCGGACTTGCAGGACGGGTTCGGGCGGAAGCAGAAAATCAGGAGGCCCGGCTGGGAGTTGCAAACCAGAAGGTCCGTCCGGGAGCTGCAAATCAAAATCAGGCGGTCCAGCCGCATAAGACGCATTTCGAGGCTTTTTTGCAGCGTGCCGAGAACTTTCGCACCACATGCCCACCCGACGTATGGCAAAAGGAAACGGAGGCGTTGCGACAGCTATGGACCGTGATAGAGCCGGAAGCGTGCAGAAAAAATGTGCAAATCCTCGTTCAGCCTTTGGTGATTCCGGCCAGATTGCCGGTAGCCGCTCTGCCCTTGCTGGATGGATGGAACGTACATGAGGACCCGCACATTCCGCCAGAACAGTTTTCTCCGCTTGTGCTGCTGTGGCTGCAGGAGACCGGGGCAAAACCGATCGGGACGATCAGCGGCAAGATAAAGCGCGTGGAGGCCGGAGATGGAGTGGCTGTCTTCTTTGCCGATATGAACGACCCTGCCGGCTGTGCAGAATCACGGACGGGCATTCCCGTGGTCCGTGAATACCGCGATCACGGCGTTGAACATATTGACGAAGGGATGTTCCTCCTGCAGGCCAATCTGGACGACAGCAGTCCGGAATGGATGGCCCACGCCATGGAGCGTTTGCTTGAGGCGGGAGCCAACGATGTCCACTTTCTTCCGGTTACGATGAAAAAAAGCAGGCCGGGCGTATTGGTGCAGGTCTTGTGCTACCAGAGCAGACTGGAAGAACTTAAATCTGTCTTGTTTCAGGAGACAACCACCTTCGGTATCAGGTATTTCCCCGTGGCCTGCCATCGGCTGGCAAGACAGTTCGCAACCGTGAAAACACAATGGGGCGAGGTTCCCGTAAAAATCGGGCTGCACCGCGGAAAACAGGTACAGTGTTCACCGGAGTATGCCATTTGTGCCACATTGGCGAAAGAAGCCGGCATCCCGGTGAAGCAGGTTTATCAAGAGGCGCTTTCGCTTGCCCTTGCGATGAAAGTACGCTGACGCGTGATGCTGCCAGCAGGAGTTCATCGGTCCGTGAAGAAATGGGTAGAGAGAGGTTTTTTTCCTCAAAAAACCAGCGGGGAGGCTGTACTATGAGCAAAAAGGTGCTGATTGTAACCGGTGACGCGGTGGAGGCTTTAGAGATCTTTTACCCCTATTATCGCTGCCTGGAGGAGGGGCTGGAGGCCGTCATCGCTTCGCCTGCCAAAAAGACGCTGCACACGGTCTGCCACGATTTCGAAGCCCACAGTGAAACCTATACGGAAAAGCCTGCTTATCAACTGGCCTCGCATGTGGCTTTTGCGGATGTAAATCCGGAGGAATACGACGGCCTGATCATTCCGGGGGGCCGTGCCCCTGAATATATCCGGCTGAACGAGCATTTGAAACCGATCCTGACTCACTTTTTTGAGGCAAACAAGCCTGTGGCCGCCATTTGTCACGGTTCGCAGGTGCTGGCGCTCGTAGGCGAGCACGTTCGCGACCGCGAGATGACTGCCTACCAGGCATGCCGCCCAGATGTAGAAGCGTGCGGAGCCATTTATCGCACGGAACCTCTGCACGTTCACAATAACCTCGTGTCAGCCCACGCATGGCCTGACCTTCCGGGATTCATGCGTGAATTCCTGCGCCTGCTCCGCGAGGCTTGATCGGAAGCTTGTGCATCCGTGGGCCTGCCTCATGCAGAGCAGTGGCAGCAGACATGAAAAAGCCTTGTCCTGATTTTGCGGACAAGGCTTTTTTGCTTCCGGATGTCTCGGACTTAAATGAGATCACATAGTGCCGACCAGCACCCGCAGTACGTTAGGCTGATCGGGAAGATCGCGGGTCCCTGCCCCGTAGCCGATGGCGTCCACGGTCATCGCCGGAAGCGGCCCGAACTGCTTGACCAAGGCGGCCGCAACCCCTGCTCCGGTCGGAGTAGTCAGCTCTTTTTGTATGTCTGTTTGGCGAAGCGGAATTCCTTTCAGCATTTCCATCGTCGCGGGTGCAGGGACCGGGTACAGGCCATGGTCACAGCGGACGTAGCCGTTTCCGGTCGGAACAGGGCCGCTGTACAACTGATCAATGTCCAGGTCTTCCAAAGCCAGGGCGATGCCGACGACGTCGACGATTGAATCCAGCGCCCCTACTTCATGAAAATGAACCGTATCTACCGGCACATTGTGAATTTTGGCTTCGGCAATGGCGATTTTCTCGAAGATCGCTTGCGCTCGGGCGGTCACACGCGGTGAGAAGTCAGCCTCGTCGATCATCGCAGAAATTTCTTTGTACCTGCGGTGATGATGATGATGTCCGTGATCATGGCTGTGATCGTGCTCGTGGTGGTGATGTCCGTGATCATGGCTGTGATCGTGCTCGTGGTGGTGATGTCCGTGATCATGACTGTGGTCGTGCCCGTGATGGTGGTGATGGTCGTGGTCATGGTCGTGGTCATGACAGTGATCGTGATGATGTCCGACGTTTAGCACCGGCAATGTTTTCAGCGCTTTGAGCTTCTCCAGCTCTTCATCGATCACATCCAGCTTTAGCGAGCTGACCCCTTTTTTCACCACCGTCTTCCACTCCATGCGGAAATTCCCCAGCGGCAGCTTGCGCAGTTCACGTTCAATCGTTTCGCGGTTCGCACCCGCATCGACCAGTGCAGCGAGCAGCATGTCGCCGCTAATTCCCGAAAAACAGTCCAAATAGGCAATACGCACAGCAATCGCTCCTTTTATCCGGTACTCTTTTCCTGTATCATAAAAGGGAAAATATGTTCGTGTATGAGACAGGGGAATCTGCTGACCAAAGTGTACCATTTCCTCCAGCAGTCTGTCATGCCAAGGAGTGAGTTTTCATGTTGTCGTTTATTCATACAGCTGACGTCCACCTGGACGCGCCGATCCGTGCCATGTCCGTTTCTTATGAGCTGAGGCAGGACGACTTTCGGCGGACGATGCGGACGGTTCGGGATCTCGTGTTGGAAAAGCGGGCAGATGTTTGGCTGATCGCCGGTGACCTCATGGAGCTGCATGGCGGGAGAAGAACCACGGCGATTTTTTTGCGTGATCTGTTTGCCAGCGTGGCTCCTACACCGGTCTGTATCGCTCCGGGGAATCACGACCCGTGGCGGGCCGATTCCTTTTACCAGTCGTTGGAGTGGCCGGGAAACGTGTACTGGTTTACGCCGGAGTGGGGGGCTTTCGAATTTCCCGAAAAGTCTTGCGTCGTCTACGGATGGGGCTTTCCCCAGCCGCATGTGTACGAGTCGCCGTTGGCGGAATTCCCCGGAAAGCTGCCTGGCTACCGGCACCATCTGATGGTTTTGCACGCCAGTGTGGTCAACGGGGGAGGCGAGGAGCATCATCCGTACGCACCGGTAACCATAGAGCAGCTCGCAGAAACGGGAATGGATTACATTGCGCTCGGACATATCCACAAGCCTGCGCGCTTCGCTCATCCGGTACATAGACGGACGTTTGCCGCATACCCGGGTTCTCCCGAAGGCTTGTCTGTCAAAGAAAACGGGCCCCGTCACGTCCTGTACGGTGAACTGAATGAAGCGGGCGAGCTATTGCTTGAGGAGCTCCCGGTCCAAACGCGAATGATCGTGAGGCGGGAGATCGATATACAAGGGGCGGAAACGGTCGATCAAGTCGCCGACATACTGGAAAGCGGGCTGGCCGATGTGCAGGACGGGCAAATTTTGGACATCACCTTGACAGGGAACAGGCCCGTACATTTTACGCCAGCTACAGATGTGCTCGAAAAGCGCTTTTCCCGCTTTTTTGCCATCCGCATCGCAGACCGGACGAGACCGGACCTGGATGCGGGCAAGCTGATCGCCGAGGGCGGCATCTGGGGACGCTGGCTGCAGCGTCTCGCCGAAGAGGAAGCGGCTGCGGCCGCGTCTTCCGATGAACAGCGCCAGGCAGTGGCTCGCATGGCCATGAAAATAGCGCTGGAGCGGATCGGAGGAATGATCGGATGAAGATTCACGAGCTATCGATCAAAGGCTTTGGCAAATGGCGCGGAGCCGATTTTCGCTTCGCCCCGGGACTGAATGTATTTGCCGCTCCCAACGAAGCGGGAAAATCTACGCTGCTTCAGGCGATATTTGCTTCGCTGTACGGGCTGAAGCGGGATTATGTTCGTTCCGCCCGGTATTTGCCCGAGTACGACAAATACTTCCCGTGGCATTCGGGCAGCTACGAGCTTAGCGTTCTCTACGAGGTAGACGGCAGGCGCTATCGGCTTCACCGCCGTCTGGAAAAGGAAAGGGAACAGGCTCAGGTTTTTCTCGACCCCGACTGGACAGAGGTAACGCACCTGTACCAGGAAGACCGGCGCAAAGAACGAAACTTTCTTGAGCTCCATCTCGGCTTGACACGCAGCTTGTTTACTGACCTGACCTGGATCAGGAGAAGTCCGCTGGAAGCTTCGGAATACCTCCTGCCTTCGCTGTTTGGCACGAGCGAAGCTGATCCGGCGGTAAACAGAATGCTGGCAGCCCTGGACAAGGAATTGACGCTGATCGGAAAAAAGGAACGGGCGGAAAATACGCTGCTTGGCAAGGCAGGAGCGCTGGTCGCGCAAAGAGAACAGGAGCTGGCCGAAGCGGAAGCCGGCTGGGCAGCCGTTCAAACATTGACGCAGCAGATCGCCCACTGGGAGAAGGCAAAGCAGGAAATGGAGCGGACCCGGGAGCGGATGCGGCAGCGGCTTCTCGTCCTGCAAAAGGAGGAGCAGGCTTGGCAAAGGAGATGGCAGGACAGCTACAGGGAGCCTGATGAGGAAGGCTGGCCGCAGTGGGAAGCGACAGCCCGCACAGAAGAAGAGCGTGCGCTGCATCGCCAGGTTCAGTCAGTTTTGGCTGCCCAGGGGGATTGGGGTGAAGCTGAACAAGACAAAGGAAATGCGGACGTACCTGAAAGCGATGCTTTGGAAAAGCTGGAAGCGGCTTACCGGCAGGCATTGGAATTGCGGAAGGAGCGAGACGAGTACAAGGAGCAAGCCGACCGGTTGGCTGAAGCGGCGCTTAGGACCGCTCCGAGCCGTGTGGGCCGGGGGAAAGAGAAGCGGACCGGAAAAGTCCGTCTGTGGTGGACAAGCTGTCTGGCGAGCCTGGTCGTCGCCGCATTATTTCTGCTTGCGGGCAACGCTCCGGTCGGCTGGATCGCTGCAGGAATCTCAGCTGCATGTGCCCTTGCGGCTGCAGCCGCGAATCGGGGACAGACAAGGCAGAGAGAAAATCGTTCCGCCGGCAACGAGCACGAATGGCAAGCCTGGCAGGACAAGGCTGCCCGCTGCGACCAGGAGCTGCAGCAGCTTTTGCAAAAGTGGAATGCCGCTGACTGGGATGCCTTCCTGATCATGAGGGAGGAGCGGAAAAACCGCGTGCAAGACAGACAAGCGAGTCTGGCAGCGCAAGAGTGGAAACGCCAGGAGGAGAGAGCCCGCCTGATAAAAGAGTGGGGAGAAGCTTTGCGGGCACTGCTGGAACAAGAAAAGGCAGTACGCGAGCAGGAACGGACAACCCTTGAGCGCGAGGCCAAAGAGCTGGATCGGGAGCTCCTCGCAATTCGGGAGCGCATCGCCAGGGCATCGGGAGAGCTGGGCCAGCAGGATGAAGTCTCACTGGCAAAAGTACGCGGGGATTACGAGGAGGCGGTCGAGGGGCTGCGCCAACTGCAATTGAACCGGGAAGCGCTCACTCTCGCCAGGGATACGCTGCAGCAGACTTTACACGAATGGAACAAAGAGCTGTCACCCGCGGTCAATCGGATTGCCTCCGACATCATGGCCCAAATGACCGGAGGCAAATATGAGGAAGTCAGGCTGGACCCCCAGGAGAAATTTGGCATAAAGGTCTGGGACAAGCCGCACCAGCGAATTGTCGAGCATGATTGCTGCTCTTCGGGAACGCAGGACCAGCTTTACTTTGCCCAGCGACTGGCGCTTCACAGGCATGTCAGCCAACAGACGGAGCCGCTGCCCCTGTTTTTGGACGACCATTTTGTCCATTACGATCCGGAAAGGCTGGAGCGAGCCCTCCATACGGTCATGCGGCTGGCTGAGGAATATCAGATTTTTTTGTTTACCTGCACAGATCGGGAGAGCAAGCTGTTGCAGCCGCTTCTGCAGGGATCAGACCGCCACTGCCTGCATTCCTTGAGGGAAACGGCCAGCAGCGAGACGCAAATATAGGAAAGATACAAAAAGCCTCCAGACAGGAAAAGGTCCTTTCTGGAGGCTTTTACATGTATTACATTTTTTTACTTCAGTTTAATTCCTTGTCCAGCATCGTCAGGAACAAGCCGACATCGGTTACGACGCCGACGGTTTGGGCGGAACCGCGGTCCATCAGCTTGGTGACAACGGCAGGGTTGATATCCACACAGACGGTTTTGATCCAGCTCGGCATCATATTGCCTGTTCCGATCGCATGCAGCATCGTAGACAGCATGACGACCATTTCCGCGTCGGCGACCTGATCCGCGTATCGGGCCTGCGCTTCGATCAGGTCCATCAAGGTGTCCGGAAGCGGACCGTCATCGCGGATGGAACCGGCCAGCACGAAGGGCACCTGGTGTTTGACACACTCGTACATGATTCCGCTTTTCAAGGTTTGATCCGCTACCGCTTCCGCGATGGAGCCGGAACGATTGATCGCATTGATCGCCCGCATGTGGTTTTTGTGCCCGCCGCGGACCACTGATCCGGTGTCCAGGTTGACGCCGAGGGACGTCCCGAACAGCGCTCTTTCAATATCGTGCACGGCGAGTGCATTCCCCGAGAGCAGTGCATTTACATAGCCTTTGCGAATCATGTTCTGAAAAGCTTCCTGCCCGCCAGTGTGAATGACGACGGGACCGGCGACGAACACAATGCGACCGTTGCGTTTGCGAATGTCCCGCATTTCTTCTGCCAACTGCTTGACGATGACTTCGACACGGCGCTCCGAGCTTACTTCATTGTTCATGAAAGAAAATTCGGAGGAGCGTTCCTCTGTCGGTTGCAGGACGAGACGAACTCCGTTGCTGCCGCAAATGACATGATCGTCCTTTTTAATATCGCGCAGCTTGACGCACTGAACCTCTTCGCCCTTGACCACAAGACAGGCATCCATCCGCTGATGCTTGGCCCGGACCCATTTGCCGTTCAGAAACACTTCGGTGGCATGATTGGTGGTAGAGTAAAAATCGTCAGGCACCACCTTGTCCTTTTCCGCCAGTTTGATCGTTGGAGCCTCTTCCCCGGTAGGAATCGTACAGCCGAGGTTGATCAGCTCGTTTAAAATCAGCTCGAGCTTGTCTTCCGGCAGGTTAAGAGCGATCTTAGCGACTGATTCGTCGTCTACCTGATCGCCTACGGATAATTCCAAAACGCGGTAACGCCCGTTGTACTGTACGACAGAAGCGTCGATTTGCTTGAGAATGTTATCGCGGATAATGTGTCCGCGCACCTCGATGACACGTTCCATGGTTGCTCCCTCCCCATTGTTGTCAGTATTGGTTCTTCTTAGTATATCGGTTGGAGGGACCGGCTAAAAGAGGATGCTGATAAACGGATAATTATACAGGTGTTGCCCCATTCCAGAGCAAACTCTATAATGAATGGAGAGACCCAAGTCCAATGAGGAGTGAGCCCTAATGTCGCAACGCAAGCCGGAGTGGCTCAAGATCAACCTTGTATCAGGAAAAGAACTGGCCAACTTCAGAGAATTAAAGCAAACGATGCGCAGTCAGACGCTACATACAGTATGTGAAGAGGCGAAATGCCCCAACATCCACGAGTGCTGGGCCAATCGAACCGCCACTTTTATGATTTTGGGCGATATATGTACGCGTGCTTGTCGATTCTGTGCGGTAAAAACGGGGCTGCCCACTGAGCTTGATCTGGCAGAACCGGAACGCGTTGCGGAGGCCTCGGAGCAAATGGGCTTGAAGCATGTCGTCGTAACTTCTGTTGCCCGTGACGACCTGGCAGACGGAGGAGCAACTGTTTTTGCAGAAACGATTCGCGCTATTCGCCGGCGCTTGCCACTTGCTACCGTAGAAGTGCTGATCCCTGATTTTATGGGGAACTGGGATGCGCTCAAGGTAGTGATGGATGCCCGTCCGGACGTCCTGAACCACAACATTGAGGCAGTTCGCCGCATGTCCGACCGAGTCAGAGCCCGGGCGAAGTACGACCGTACGCTGGAGCTTTTGAAAAAGGCAAAGGAATTTCAGCCTGACATTCCGACCAAGTCCAGCCTGATGATCGGTGTAGGCGAAACGTTCGAAGAAATCATAGAGACGATGGATGACCTGCGCAGCGTCGATGTCAACATCATGACGATCGGTCAATACCTGCAGCCGACCAAAAAGCACCTTTCTGTTGAAAAGTACTACCACCCTGACGAGTTCGTCCGCTTGAAAGAGGAGGGCATGCGTCGCGGATTTTCCCATGTGGAAGCAGGGCCGCTGGTACGCAGCTCCTACCATGCTCATGAACAGGCGAATGCAGCCAAAGCGACAATTGCACAAGCGCAATGATAAAAGAACCCCTATGCGAGCATAGGGGTTTTACGCATTTATCGGGAGGAGGTTCCCATACCTTGTTTTGCTTTGTTGGTACGATTGTTTTCGGTCGTCATCGTTGACCCTTTTGTGCGCATTTCTTCGCCGTCCACTGTTCCGCCCATCCGCTTGATCAAGGCGTCGATTTGACGAGTGTCTTCAGCCCTCGTAACCGGGCCGTTGGAAGTGCGGCTCGCAATTCGGGAAATCTCGTCAATGTCTTGTTGGTTGTCCGTTACGTACACTTTGTAGTAACGAGGAGAAACCGACATCGCGTTCATTCTCGCCTGATCCTTTGCTGTCCGTCCATCCGGGCCTTGCGTATTGAGACCGACGAATACTTCTTCGTCTGTCACCAGGACGGTGGAACGATCTACCCCAGGGCAGCTGACAGTCACATTGCCCACTGCACGGGCCAGTGCATCGCGATCCACGAAGACGTTATTGGCACCACCGCCAAAGCCTGTGCCATTCGCACCGCCAACACCGGCAGCTTGCATGTCAGCGCGATGTGCCTGGGCATAACCCATGTGCGGCATCGTGTTGGTCGCCATTGTACCAGCACCTTGATTGGTACGGTAAATCGACTGGTTGTTGGTACCGGCGCGATTCAGAGGGCGCATGCCATTGTCCGTAAAGGCGTTGTAGCTGTTGATGCCGCCGTTGTAGCCAGTATCCCCAAAGACAGTGCCTCGGGTTGTCCCGGCGGTCCCGTTCATGGTACCGAATCCAGTTCCGGTTCCGGCAGCCCCGAACCCGGTTCCGGCAGTACCGTTTCCGGTTCCGGCCGTGCCGAACCCGGTCCCGGCAATACCAGCAGAACGGTTGGCGTTAGTATACGGAAAGTTTGTTCTAGCATTGTCCGGCAACCCGGGTGCATTGTTGTAGACACCCGCTTTGTCAGCATTGAAAAGACGCGGAGCGGCTTGATTGACCGTAGTGCCGTTAGGACGATTGGCGTCAGGCGCAGCGTTGTTCGCACATGCGGAAGTCAACAGAGCAATACCTGCAACTGCTTGAAGCAACCAAGTTTTTTTATTCAATGGTTCCACCCCCTACAGCTAGGGTGTCCTCGGAGCTGGTCTCGTTTTCGTGGGAATTTTATCTCTCTCTGCAAAAAATGTGGTAAGATGGACGTAGTATGCATTGGTAAGGAGGAAGCGGCCTTGATTCGCACCCAAGCAGGCACTTATGAGGTCATGGAAGACAATCGCGACGGTTGGAATTCGGAAGCGTTTAAAGAGCGCTACAGCGACATTCTTGACAAGTACGATTATATTGTGGGCGATTGGGGTTACGGCCAGCTCCGCTTACGTGGTTTTTACGAAAGCACCAACCGGAAAGTGCCGTTTGAGCAGCGAATTTCCGCTCTGGACGAGTATTTGCATGAGTTTTGTAATTTCGGCTGTCCCTATTTTGTCCTGAAAAAGGTGAAAGCTACTCCATATACATCTGATCAGCAAGCAGATGATCGCGATGACCTCAGCGGGGATACCGCGAGGGAAAGTCAAGTGGACGATGAGATCTTTGTAGAGCGCAAAGAGCGCAAGCGCGTTCATCCCAGGCAGCACCGCGCAGAGCGAAATGACCGCAATCAGGGGCAGGGAGCGGGAGAGCGCAAAGAACGGGGAGACAAGCCTAAATACAGATCGGATAAGAACGCACGAGACGGTGGAAAGGATCGCCAAAAGCAAAGTCAAGGCCGCCCAAATCGGGAGCGGGACAAAGTCCCAACCGGGCAGGGCCAGCCTAAAAAAGAATAATGCGTGAAAAAGAAGAAAAAGGCACTGCCTCCTGAAAAGGGCAGATGCCTTTTTTACGTTTTCCATCAGTTATTTCAGACCGCTTTTTTGTTTCTATGTCATTGAGATTCTTCCACTCCGGAAACCGGCCAGTAGCCATACGGATAATAGTACGGGTAGGGGGAAGGAAACGGAGGATAGTATGGATAGAAGGGCTGGCGGAATCCAAAATGAAACGGAAAGACAAACGGAAAAACAAAGTCTATTCGAGGTCTCCTGCGTCTTCTCCATTGAACAGGATAAGCATACTCCTCCAGATACGCTTGATAATTGTGGGAGGGATAACCGGCAGAGGGATAGCCGGCAGAGGGATAACCGGCAGAAGGATAACCGGTCGAAGGATCAATTGGCTGCTGGTAATACGGTTGCATGGTGCGAATGACACTCCTCTCAAGGTTTCTATCTGTTTTCCAGTAGCAGTATACGGGGTATTCGCCCTGTCGGAGCATTGTCCGACAGAAATGGGCGGAAAAAACCCCAGTGCCGAAAGGACTGGGGATCAATAAGTATCGAATGTTAAGGGAATCTATCGTGGATGTGATTTCGCTGCTCGTCTAAAAACTGTTCCTTGTAAACGATATTTGCGGGTCCCTCATGTTTTACGCTCTCCGACAGACGTTCGCTTCTCCGCTTCTTGTTTATTGTCAGATCATAAACAATCCCGAAAACCATGAATCCTGCAAAAAGATACAGCAAAAAGGCCCACATTGGCAAGAGAGATTCCTCCTTTACCGGTCTGTATAGAATAAGACGAAAAAGTCGGAAAAATGTTTCCATCTTCGTAAATAAAAGGGAGTAGATACGGAAACTGCTTTACTTATCTACCATAATTATATATACTTACTTTTAGTAACTTAAAAACGCATTCAAAATCCCAGGGACATAGTCAGTAGTGCTGATTACATTTCGTACATAGTTCGTCTTCGGGGAAAAGCAGAGGAGAGAGAACGATGAAGTACCTGGTTTCGGTTATAAAGGAACGACGCTCTGCCAGCAAATTTATAAAAGGGCAGGAGATTTCAAAAAGGAGAACTGGATGACATTTTTGCTCTTGTAAAGTATGCTCCTTCCGCATTCAACCTGCAGCATGCCCATTACATTGTGGTAACGGACCCGCATTTGAAGGAAAAGGTCTATGAGGCCGCTTACCGGCAGTACAAGGTTCAAACCGCATCAGCGGCAATTGTCGTTCTGGGAGATACGCTGGCTTATGAGCAGGCGGGGCGGATTTATGAAGGACTTCTGCATCTCGGCGTATACAACCAACAGGAGTATGATCAAATGGTCAGGGAAACTGTTCAGTTTTATCTGGATCGCGGAGAGGTATTCGCGAGAGAAGAGGCCATCCGCAATGCCAGCTTGTCTGCCATGCAATTGATGCTGGTCGCCAAGGAAAAAGGCTGGGATACCTGCCCGATGATCGGTTTTGACCCCGAGGCGCTCCGAGAGGCCCTCGACATTCCCGAACGCTACGTGCCGGTCATGCTGATTGCACTCGGAAAAGAGGATACTTCCAGCCAGAGACCGAGGGGCTATCGCAAGCCGGTAGGAGAGTTTGTCACCTACGACGAAAGCCCGAAGTAAAATGCAGCCACAGAAAACGTTCATTCATAGAAAAACTGCACCCCATATGTTCGCAATCGCTGACAAATGGGTGCAGTTTCTTTTTTTGCGTTTTTTCAATCGTTCTGAAATAGCTCATCCAGCCAGCTTTACGCTGCTTTGGACTTGCTCAATCCGTCTGTAATGACTGCAATTGCGCCGTCTCCTGTCACGTTGCAGGCTGTACCGAAGCTGTCCTGAGCGATGTACAGGGCTATCATCAAGGACGTGAGCGTGGTGCTGAAGCCGAGCATCGATTCCAGGAGACCGAGCGCTGCCATGACCGCACCGCCGGGAACGCCCGGGGCGGCAACCATCGTGATACCGAGCATGAGAATAAACGGAAACATGACTGAGAAAGATGTGGACATGCCGTTCAGCATCATGACTGCCATAGAACAGGAAACCAGGGTAATGGTGCTGCCCGACAGGTGAATGGTCGCACACAGCGGGATTACGAAGTCGGCAATTTTATCCGTGACTTTGTTTTCCTTTGTTTGACGCAGGGTTACCGGGATGGTGGCTGCAGAAGACTGTGTCCCGATCGCGGTAAAGTAAGCCGGCATCATGTTCTTCAAAAGAACAAACGGATTTTTCCGTCCGAACTGTCCGGCTACAATGTACTGGATGACCAGGTAAAGCAAATGCATCGCGATAATAATCACAAACACCTTGGCGAATACAGACAGGATCATACTGACCTGCCCGCCATAAGTGAGGTTCGCAAAAACGGACAAGATGTGGTAAGGCAGCAGCGGAATGATCACCGAAGAGATCATTTTCTCCACGATCTCCCTCAAGTCAACCATGACCCGCTGGAGCGAGTCTCCCTTGATCACGGAAGCGCCCAAGCCAAGGGTAAATGCCAGCAAAAGTGCGGTCATAACGCCCATGATCGGAGGCATATCCACGGAAAAGTAAGGCTGGACAAGCGCTTCTTCCGGATTGGCAAACGTTTTGGTCAATCCTCCAACCTCCAGAATGTTGGGGAACAGCCCGGAACTTACAAGATAGGCGATTGTGCCGGCAATAATGGTGGAACCGTACGCGACAGCGGTCGTCAATCCGAGGAGCTTCCCGGCTCCTTTGCCGAGCTCGCCAATACCCGGCGCGATGAAACCAATGATGATCAACGGGATGGCAAAACCAAGAAAATTGCCAAAAAGCCCGCTGTATGTAGCCAATGCCTTAATGACTGCCTCCGGTGAAATGGAGCCGATCAGAATCCCCAAAATAATTGCGATAATAACCTTGGGCAACAGGCCCAACCTTTTCATGGCGTAAACCCCCTGTAGAACTGTTTGTTTAAGGTGAACACATATCCGCGTGGAATGGATTAAAGCAAAAGTAACATAAACAGATGTTGATGTCAGTATAAACAGGAAAAATAATAATATTTAAAATATTTAGTGCAAATAAAAAGAACATGCTTTTTTTTGCATGCTCTTTTGGATCATTGACCGTTTTCTTGTGTTTCTTTTCGCAAAGGGTCTTTAGTCGCTGTCGCCCGCCCCTGCTGTGTAGATGATCTGTTCCAGAAACGCCTTCAATTCTGCTGCCTCTGTTTCATTCAAATTAAAGGCGAACTCCAAGTAGCCCTCTTCCTCCAGGTCATCGCTGCCGATGATGGCGGAGCGGCCGTTTTGTATGTTTATGACCAGCTTTTTTCCGTAAAAGCGATTCGTCGTCATGATGGCCAGATCGAAGCGGGTCGACTCAGCCATAAAGCTGACGAACCGGGTCTTCGTTTCCTCTGACTCGTCGTATAGATAAAACAAATCGTTGGACATGTTCTTCCCTCTACCTCCCGATAAGATATTGTTTTTGGGTGAGATTGTGCAATGCCCGAACGAACCGGATGGTTTTCGTTTTGGCACGCATTACGATCGAATCGGTTTCTACCAGGTCATCACCCAGGTAGCGGACGCCCTTCAAGAGCTCGCCGTCCGAAACGCCCGTCGCAGCGAAGATCGCGTCGTCCCCCTTGACGAGATCGCTCAGGGTAAGCAGCTGCTCGGGGTCCTTGAGCCCCATTTTGATGCATCGCTGGCGTTCGGCCTCGTTTTGAGGCCGCAGCTGTGCTTGCATATCCCCATCCAGGCATTTGATCGCAGCCGCGCTGATAACGCCCTCCGGAGCACCGCCGATCCCGAGGAAGAGATCGATACCCGTTTGCGGCATGCAGGCTGCGATAGCCGCACCGACATCGCCGTCGCCAAACAGCTTGACGCGAGCCCCTTTTTCCCTTACAGCGTTGATGATTTCCTGATGCCGCTCCCGCTCCTGGATGATGACGGTAACATCCTGGATTCGTTTGCCGTTTGCCTGAGCGACGACTTCGATCATCTTTTCTACAGGGTCGTTGAGATGAATTTTGCCTGCGGCTCTTTTGCCTACGGCCATTTTCATCATGTACATGTCCGGCGCGTGCAGAAGCGTGCCTCTGTCTCCGATCGCAACGACCGACATCGCGTTGTTGTGGCCTTTGGCGACGATGGTCGTACCCTCCAGCGGGTCTACCGCCACGTCTACCTCTGGGCCCGTTGATTCGGCATGGCCCAGCTTTTCGCCGATGTACAGCATCGGGGCCTCATCCAGCTCGCCTTCGCCGATGACGACCGTTCCCCGCATATTGATGGTGTCAAACATCGTCCGCATGGCGTTGGTAGCGGCTCCGTCCGCTTCGTTTTTCTTGCCGCGTCCCAACCAATGGGAAGATGCCAGGGCTGCCATTTCCGTTACACGTACGACTTCCAATGCCAGTTCGCGTTCCACTGTTTCAAGCTCCTCCTTGTGCCGCAAAAAACTCAAAACTCATTGTAACACAAAAAACCACAGGTTTTCGTGACAGCACGTACAATTTTGGTATACTGTTGGATGAAAAGAGGTGAGTCGAATGAGCAATTCCTACTTGCAGGAAGGGGAATTGGTTCTGGTTGTTTTACTCCTTACTTTTGTCATTACGATATGGTACGCAAAGCGCAAAAAACGGAACAAATAACCATTCGCAGAAAATGATGCCTCTTCCTCACTAGTTATTCCCAGTTTACCCGGGTTGGCTTTGCGCAAATATCGGAAGAGAGGCAGTATCGCATGAGGGGGATTGTCATGTACGACGTAAATACAAAGCGGATCGATGAGGTATTGGGGTATATGTCGCAAATGCTCGCGCTCCTGGAAACATTGGCATCTCGCAGGCAAGATGCTTTGCTTGAAGACAGGGTGGCGGTTGCAGCGATGGAAAGAGCCCTGCATCTGTCCATTGAAGCGATCCTGGACGTCGGCAATGCGCTGATTGACGGATTTATTATGCGCGATCCGGGGAGCTATGCGGATATTGTAGAGATTCTGCGGGACGAGCAGGTCATCAGTGACGAGCAGGCGCGCGTTTTGACTGAGATAGTCGAATTCCGCAAGTTTTTGGTCAATGAATACGCAAAGATTCCACACGAAGCGATGATTCCACTGGCCGCAAATGGTTTGCCTGTGCTGCGGCAATTTGAGCCGGCAGTCCGGGCCTATTTGGAAAAAGAGCTGTTTTAAGGGCGCTCGTGGATTTTATATACAAAACGATTTCTTTTGTTTACTAAAGTGGCTAAGTTCGGTACAATGGAGGAAAGGGCGGTGATACAATGAGTACCGAAAACACATCTACCCGCGACCAGATTTTGAGTATGCTAAAGGTGAAGGGGTCGCTTTCTGTCAGTGACATGGCCGTAGATCTGGGGATTACGGAGATGGCCGTACGGCGCCACCTGAACACCCTAGAGCGGGATAACCTGATCAAGTCGACGTTGGTTCGGCAGGCTATGGGACGCCCGACGAATGTGTATTCCCTGTCGCAAGAGGCTGATGAGCTGTTTCCGCGCAATTATTCCCATCTTACCTTGGATTTCTTGCGCGATTTGCAGGATATAGATGGAAATGGAAAAGTAGAAATGCTGTTCCGCCGTCGTGAAAACCGACTGGAGGAGGCGTATCGCAACCACGTCCAGGGGAGCCTGGAAGAGAGAGTGGCCAAGCTGGCTGAGCTGCAAAACGAAAAAGGATACATGGTAGAATGGGAAAAGGCGGATGAGGAAGGGCATTATCGCATCCGCGAGTTCAACTGCCCCATTTCACAGGTAGCCCGTGAATTCAACCAGGCTTGCAGCTGTGAGCTCTCTTTGTTCCGCCGGGTTTTGAAGGCAGATGTCGAACAGACCACCTGCATGGCCAAAGGCGGGGAGAAATGCGTGTTTGAGATTCGCGAAGCGAACAAAGCATAATCTCGGAAAACAACAACGACAATCATCCACTCGGTTTCGGGTGGATTTTCTTGCATAGAGGAGGATATTTTGTGAAGACATACCGAGGCTACTTGCTTGATCTTGACGGAACCATTTACCGGGGCAAGGAAGTCATACCCGGTGCAGCAGAATTCATTTTGCATCTGCGTAAGGCGAAAGTGCCGTACCTTTTTCTGACCAACAACTCGGCTGCCACATCGGAGCATGTAGCTTCGCGTCTGCAGGCCATGGGAATTGCCGCAGCGGCAGATGATGTGTATACCTCTGCCATGGCAACGGCTCATTTTCTGGCAGAACATGCCTCACCGGGCACGCCGGTCTGCGTCATCGGCGAGGAAGGCTTGCGAACGGAGTTGACGCGTCAGGGCTTCGTCTTGACAGAGGAAAAGCCGCATTACGTCATCGTCGGAATTGACCGGGCCTTTACCTATGAAAAACTGACAGTCGCCGCACGTGCTATCCGCGACGGGGCTACGTTTATTGCAACGAATAGAGATGCGGCCCTGCCTTCGGAAAATGGACTGTTTCCCGGGAACGGTTCACTGGTAGCCGCTGTTTCCGTCGCTTCCGGAAAGGAGCCGATTGTGATTGGGAAACCGGAGCCGATCATTGTCCGCCTTGCCCTGGATATGCTGGGAACAGCAGCGGAGGAGACCCTGATCGTCGGTGACAACCTCTTTACCGACATCGATGCAGGGGCCGGAAGCGGGATCGATACGCTTCACGTCCTGACCGGTTTTTCCAGTGCAGAGGATGCGCAGAACCATCCCAATCGTCCCACGCATTCGGCAGCCGATTTGTCGGAGTGGCTTCGCCGCATCTCCTCGTAGATCATTCGCAGAGTCGCAGCCTCATAGACAGGACTCTTCCTCCTGTTTTTGCCGATGGGCAATGCGGCTGGAGGCTGCCGCTGCGACTGCGCCTACCAGATCGTCTAAAAAGGTATGGACACCAAAGCTTTTGTCGTTTAACTGCTTCAGTTTCCCGTACTTCAGTTTGTCTACATAGCCGTAGTTGGTAAATCCGATGCTGCCGTACAGATTGACGATGGCCAGCGCCATCACCTCGTCGATGCCGTAAAGGGATTCATCAGTTTCGATAATTTCTTGAAGCGGGGAAAGAAGCTGCTTTTTTTCCGCAAGCATGTCCAATTGAATCCCGGTCATCAGCGCATTTTGCACCTCGCGTTTTCTCAGGACGGCGGCTACGCTTTCTCTGCAAGCTTCCAAGGTCAGATGAGGGAAGTAGTCCTTTTGCAGGAACAACACGATTTCTGCGATATCATCCACCTGTACTCCTCGCTGCTTCAACAGCTCCAGCGTGACTTCATAGCAGGTCATGCTGTTGAGCGGACTGTATTCTTTCATCAACCGGACCTCCTCGCACGCTTATTCGTGGCACGAAGGTAGTATTTACAAGGAAGTAGGCACCTATCCCGGTGTTCTGACATACCTTGCTTCATGAGAAGGTGTGCAGGGAGGGTTGTTCTGATGGAGTATCATACGATTTTGCAGGAGGCATACGGACTGTCTCTCGTCAACTACAGTCGAAGCGGAAACGCTGCGCGGTTGAAGACAGACCAGGGATTGTTCTATCTATATGAAGCTCCAGCTGTTTACAAATACAAAAACAAGTTCATTGAAAAGGTAAGAAAACATCTCAGCGGGCAAAAAGTGCTGAAGCCTCTTGCGCTGATCAAGACGGTCAAAGGCCAGCAGCACGTCGTCCACGACGACCAGATTTTGTATGTGTACCGGGGACTTAGGGAAACGGTTCCGGAAAATCAAGCATTCCAGTGCGGGCAGGCACTCGCCCACTTCCATCAGGGGACGGGATCGCTCAAAGGGGATAAGCTGTTTTTGCCCTACAGCTCGCTTGGTACCTGGCCTGCGATGTGGCGGAAAAAGCTGCGCCAGTACGAAGGATATCGCGATGATATGGACGAAGTTGATGTGGAGATCACTGCTTTTGACGAGTACCTCTTGACCAGCTACACCTATGTTCATCAGCTCGGAGAGACAGCGGTCCAATATTTGTACCACGCCGATTACGACAAAGTGGTCAAGGAAACATCTGCCTGCGGGAAAGTGGCGTACCAGAATTTTGAACAGGACTTCATTCTCTGGGACGAGGAAAGAGGCGCCCATCTGACAGGAGAGTGGAACTGGGTCTTGGACATGCGCTCGCGCGACATCGGGCAGTGGATCAAGGCCGAGGTCAAGCGCAGCGGATGGGAAGAAGAGCGGATCGCGAGCTTTCTCGACGGGTACAACAGCGTGACGCCCCTTTTGGAAAGCGAGTACGCCGTCATTTACGGTTTGATGCTGTATCCGGGGAGATTTCTCAAAGTGGTGGAAGCCTACCGGGAGCTGTCCCCCGAAGAGAAGCAGGAAGTCGACGGCAGCGGATGGCAGGAGCAGCTGGATGAGGAACTGATAAAAATGGAAGAGGCGCTGCTAGCATACCCGGTGTTCATTCACCGGCGGTACGGCGTTTCGATTCCGCAAATTGATTGGTTGTGGAGGCCAGAAGATGAAGAAACCGATCGTGTTCGTGACGAGGCAAGTAGCGAATGAAGCAATCGCGTATGTAAAAGAGATAGCTACGGTCGACGTATGGGAGGAGGACCGTCCCTGCCCGCGGGAGATTTTGCTCGAAAAAGCGGAGCGGGCTGACGGACTTCTTGCCATGCTGACTGACCGGGTCGATGAGGAACTGCTGTCCCGGGCCAAACGGTTAAAGGTTGTGGCCAATATGGCGGTAGGATACGACAATATCGATGTTACGGCAGCGAAAAAGCGCGGCATCCAGGTAACCAACACGCCTGATGTGCTGACCGAGGCAACCGCCGATTTGACCTTTGCCCTGTTGATGGCGGCAGCCAGACGAATCACGGAAGCAAACCGCTTTTTGTTGGCGGGTCAGTGGACGTCGTGGAGCCCGACATTGCTGGCGGGGCAAAATGTATTTAATGCGACGCTGGGGATTGTCGGCATGGGGCGGATCGGGGAGGCTGTAGCCAGACGAGCCAAGGGCTTTGGCATGAGTATTTTGTACTGCAACCGCCACCGGAAGCCGGAAGCAGAGCAAGCGGTCGGTGCCCAGTATCGCGAGCTGGATGATCTCTTGAAACAGGCGGACTACGTCGTCATGCTGACGCCGCTGACTCCGGATACGGCGAAAATGATCGGGGAGCGGGAGTTTTCCCTGATGAAGCCGACGTCGGTATTCGTCAACGTGTCCAGGGGCGGTACAGTTGACGAAGAGGCGCTTTACAAGGCACTGGCAGAGAAAAAAATCTGGGCCGCCGGATTGGATGTATTCCAGAAGGAGCCGGTTCCGTTGGATCATCCGCTGCTCACACTGCCCAATGTGGTCGCCCTGCCCCATATTGGCAGTGCTACATATCAGACACGCATGGAGATGGCAAAGCTGGCCGCGGTCAATATCCGGGCAGTTTTGGAGGGAAAGGAGCCTGTTACACCAGTATGAACATCATGATGATCGCAGTCGTGATCGCAGTGGCAGCAATCGCGGCTGCAGCAGCGGTAGCCCTGCGTGTTACCTGGAAGCTGACTCATCCCCGCCGAAAGCCGGTGGAAAGCAGACCGGAGGAGTATTCGCTGCAGGCCTATGAGTCCGTCTCCTTTCCGAGCAGAGAGAGCGGGATAACGATTCGCGGCTGGTATATTCCGGCAGAAGGAAACGGGTTTGAGAAAAGCGACAGGACGCTGATTTT
Organism: Brevibacillus borstelensis; assembly: GCF_036700025.1. Lineage (NCBI taxonomy): Bacteria > Bacillati > Bacillota > Bacilli > Caryophanales > Paenibacillaceae > Brevibacillus > Brevibacillus borstelensis. The sequence continues at coordinate 1,437,588 of NZ_CP144922.1, forward strand.
TTCTCATGGCTATGGACAAAATCGCCTGGAGCCTCATCTTCCCGCCTTGTCGCTTGCCGCCGACCTGGTCTCGAAAGGCTACAATGTACTCCTGTTTGACTTTCGCAACAGCGGGGAATCCTCGCCGGCATTGACGACGATCGGTCTTAGGGAACAGCAGGATTTGCTGGGTGCAATTGACTTTGTCAAAGAGACGCGGCCCGAACAAAAAATCGGCCTGGTCGGCTTTTCCATGGGGGCAGCCACCTCCCTGATGGTGGGAGGACTGGACGAGCGGGTAGAGACGATCATTGCTGATTCGCCTTTCTACTCCCTGCAGGAGTATCTTGAGGAAAATTTGCCGCAGTGGACAGGCCTGCCCCGCTTCCCGTTCAACTGGCTGATTTTGACGCTAAGCCCGCTCATGCTTCGGGCCAACCCCAGGCACGTCAGGCCGTATGAAGCTGTGAGACAGGCGGATAAGCCGATTTTGTTCATCCACGGAACGAAAGATGCGACTGTGCCGTGCTCCAACAGCGAGCAATTGTATCGGCTTGTGACTCACGAAGCTTCCCGTCTCTGGCTCGTACCGGGAACGGGGCATGTGCGGAGCTATCCGCATGATCCGGAAGCGTATATAGACCATGTGATCGATTTTTTGCGGCACGCCTGGAATAGCGAGGCGGAGACGAAAAGCTTCGCACATGCAAAAAAGCCCTCGCCGATCGACTGACCGGAAAGGGCTTTTTCAGCTTAGAATACTTGTTGTACTTCCTTCACGCCTGGAATCTCTTCCAACAGTGCGCGCTCAATCCCTGCTTTCAGGGTGATGGTCGAAGAAGGGCAGCTGCCGCAAGCTCCCATCAGACGAAGCTTGACAATGCCATCTTCCACATCGACGAGCTGTACGTCGCCGCCGTCGCGTTGAAGATAAGGACGCAATTTATCGAGGACTTCTTCTACTTGGTCGAACATGTTATCCATGGGTACTCACTCCTTTCATTCCTACCTCTATTATAATCCTCGTGTCAAAAGAAATCCATGACCGGTTCCCCGGCCGCTGCACTTTGTATAAATTGGGCGGCTTGCGCTCCGCGCGTGGACTTTTTGTTATGGCCTCATGTTATAATAAAACGGAAACGAAACAAATACGATGAGGGGTCTGGTGCCGTGAACGTATATGGAAATATTAAAGAACTGATCGGAAATACGCCGATTGTCGAATTGACGAAGTTTTCGCTCCCGCAGGGCGTCCGCTTGTTTGCCAAGCTGGAGTATTTCAACCCTGGCGGAAGCGTCAAGGACAGGCTGGGTGTCGAGCTGATTCGTGCTGCTGAGGAAAGCGGCCAGCTTCAGCCGGGCGGCACGATTATCGAACCGACTGCGGGAAATACGGGGATTGGCCTGGCTCTGGCGGCCGTCGGGACTGAATACCGCGTGATCTTTTGCGTTCCGGAAAAATTTTCCGAGGAAAAGCAAGAGCTGATGCGCGCACTTGGCGCAGAGGTCGTCAATACGCCGACCGAGCTGGGCATCAAGGGTGCCATCGCGAAAGCGCAAGAGCTGGCCGCAAGCATCCCGGGCTCGTTCGTCCCGCAACAATTCGCCAATCCGGCCAATCCGGACGCACACTACAAAACAACGGGACCGGAAATTTGGGAACAAATGGAAGGGAATGTGGATGTGTTTGTAGCGGGAGCAGGCTCCGGCGGTACGTTTATGGGGGCAGCCCGGTACTTGAAAGAGAAGAATCCGCAGGTCAAAACCGTGATTGTCGAGCCGGAAGGGTCCATCCTGAACGGCGGCGAGCCCGGTCCGCACAAGACGGAAGGCATCGGCATGGAGTTTTTGCCGCCGTTTATGGATACCGGCTATTTCGACGCGATCCATACCATCCTGGATGTGGAGGCCTTCAAACTGGTGAAGGAGCTCGCTGCGAAAGAAGGGATTCTGGTCGGCAGCTCTGCAGGTGCGGCCATGGCAGCGGCACTGCGGGAAGCGCAAATCGCCAAGCCGGGGACGAATATCGTTACCTTGTTCGCGGATGGAAGCGAACGCTATCTGAGTAAAAAAATCTATCAAGGGGGCATATAAGATGCGCATCAAAACGCGCCTGATTCACGGAGGAATCGAGGGAGATCCACACACAGGAGCAGTTTCCGTCCCGATTTATCAAGTGAGCACATACAAGCAGGAAGCGATCGGCCAGCACAAAGGCTTTGAATATTCCCGGACGGGGAACCCGACCCGGCATGCCCTGGAAACGTATATCGCCGAGCTGGAGGGCGGTGCGCGTGGACTGGCGTTTGGCTCCGGCATGGCGGCGCTTTCCACGATACTCTCCATGTTCAACAAAGGCGATCACGTGGTAGTCGGGGACGATGTGTACGGGGGAACATACCGCGTCATTACCCGCGTGTTCTCGCGTTTGGGCCTGGAAGCCACCTATGCGGATACGAGTGACGGAGCTGCTGTAGAAGCAGCCATTCGCCCGGAAACAAAGGCGATCATCATGGAGACGCCGACCAACCCGCTCCTGAAGGTAAGCGATATTGAGTCGCTGTCGAAGGTTGCGAAGAAGCATGGCATTCTGTTGATCGTCGACAATACGTTCATGACGCCGTATTGGCAAAATCCGCTCGACCTTGGAGCAGACATCGTCTATCACAGCGCAACCAAATACCTTGGCGGCCACAGTGATGTCGTCGCCGGTCTGGTCGTAACCAAGGATGCGAAACTCGGGGAAGAGCTTCATTTTCTGCAAAATGCGATTGGGGGCATTCTCGGTCCTCAGGACTCCTGGATTCTGCTGCGCGGCATGAAAACGCTCGGCATCCGGATGGAAGAGCACGAGCAAAATGCTCGTACACTGGCCGAATGGCTGGAAAAACGAAGCGATATTTCTCGGGTGATTTATCCTGGATTGGCCAGCCATCCGCAGCATGAGCTGGCGAAACGCCAAGGTCGCGGCTTTGGCGGCATGATCTCCTTTGACGTGGGAAGTGCGGCTCGTGCAGATGAAGTGCTGTCCCGAGTGAAATATTTTACGCTCGCCGAGTCTCTGGGTGCTGTCGAAAGCTTGATCAGTGTTCCGGCACGGATGACGCACGCCTCGATCCCGGCAGAACGCCGCGCCGAGCTCGGAATTACCGATGGCCTGGTCCGCATCTCTGTCGGAATCGAGGATGTACAGGATTTGATGGAGGATCTGGAACAAGCGCTCTCCAAGTGATAAGATGGAGAAAATGTGGAGGGGGCGGAAAGCGTGAGTGTGGAGATAAAGGTGTACGGTACAGAGCAGTTGTGTGCAAGCTGCGTCAATTTGCCTTCAGCCAAGGAAACGGCTGAATGGCTGCAGGCAGCGGTTGGCCGCAAGTACGGGAACGACAATGTCCGCATCACGTATAGCGACTTTCAACAGCCGGAGACAGAAGAAGACAAAAGCTGGGCGAAGCGCATACTGGAGGAAGATTTGTGGTATCCGCTTGTCGTAATTTCCGGGGAAATTGTCGGCGAGGGAAATCCCAAGTTGAAAAGTGTTTATGAAAAGCTGGAGAGCATGGGCTTGCAGCCTTTGGCTGCTCCTGTTGACAGCGATGAATAGATCAATGGTTTAAATAGCAGTAGGAAGCGGTCAGACGAGATTTACGGTCTGGCCGTTTTTTTGTTTATGGAGCGTGCCCAGCAAGCCGTTAATTGCTAGTTGGTGAAAGTCCAACCGAGGCAGGAGCCAAGTCACCTCGTAGCTGACAGGCAACTGGTGGAGAAATCCTAAGGTTGAAGCCCTGTGACAAAGTAACTCGAAAGAGTGCGAGCAAATCAGCAGGCCGTAACATAAAGTGAATCCTGCAGCCTCGTTAAGAAAGACCACCGAGAGGTGGACAAAGGGAAGCCGAGCTTGTTTCATATGGGCGAAGGCCAAGGACGGTGTGGAGAACTTGGAATACAGCACCTATGAATCCCTCGGGGTATGGGGAGCGGTATGTTGAGAAAGTAGTTAACGGAACTGGGGAGACCCTACTCTGCACGCCCCGTCAGGAGCGTAAAACGGAAACCTATAACCGTAAGGGAAGTGGTGGATGGCAGAGAGGGAGTCGGAGGGGTTCATAGTACCGATGAACATAAGGACAACACAACCTTATGGAGGGAAGGAGCCCTGCTTTGTTCACGGGTCGAAGGAGGTAAGAGTGAGTGAATGCAAGTAAACTTGCTAACTACACCGATGTAAAAGCTCGACAACTTTGGACAACCCTATATCTTTGTGCCAAGGCAAACTCAAAACGGCGATTTCATGCCTTGTATGACAAAATCTACCGCCCGGATATTCTAGCGACAGCTTGGAGGAGAGTAAAAGCAAATAAAGGGAGCGGAGGAATCGACGGACAATCCATCGCACAGATTGTGGAGGAGTATGGGGAGAGCCGTTTTCTTAACGAGATCTATCTAGATTTAAAAGAAAAGCGGTATCGTCCACATCCGGTTCGTCGAACTTACATCCCTAAACCGGATGGCAAGAAACGTCCACTCGGCATCCCGACGATCAAGGATCGGGTGGTCCAAATGGCTACTAAGCTAGTCATTGAACCGATCTTTGAAGCTGATTTTCGGGACTGTTCTTATGGCTTTCGGCCAGGAAGAAATGCTCACCAGGCAATTGCACAGATACGCAAAGCAAGCAAGAGGTGTTATTGGGTCGTAGATGTTGACATTAAAGGGTATTTCGACAACATCAACCATGAGAAGTTGATGAAACTGGTCGAAATGAGAATCAGCGACAGACGTGTTCTGAAACTTATCCGACAATGGCTGCAGGCTGGGGTCATGGAAAATGATCAATTCCATGAAACAGAACTGGGAACTCCGCAAGGAGGGGTAATCTCGCCTCTTCTTTCAAACATCTATCTAAACTACATGGACACCATTTGGGAAAATCAATTCTCCCATCTTGGCACACTTATCCGCTATGCGGATGACTTCGTTATCATGTGCAGAACCAAACAAGAAGCATTGGAAAGCATTCAAGTGCTGATGGCTATTCTAAACAAGCTGGAGCTTAGTCTCAGTAAAGAGAAATCTAGACTCGTTAATATTTGGGACAATTCCACTGGGTTTGACTTTCTTGGGCTGCACCATCGCAAATTCCCCGTGTTCAACAAAGGGGGGAGCAAGGTATTTGCTATGTCTCATGTACCAGCTAAGAAAGCAATGAAGGAAATGAGACGTAAAATTAAGGAATACACTGCACCAAGGAACAAACTGTTTCTGTCTCTAGAAGAGCTAGTGAAAGGGCTAAATCGCAAGCTAAGGGGGTTCAAGAACTACTACTTCATCTCGCCCATCGCCAAACGATGGGCAAGACGGATAGACTGGTATGTGATTGAACGCCTTACAATCTTCTGCAACAAGAAAAGAAGCAAGCGGAATAAACATGCCGGAAAGCTGAAGGTCATACAAAACACGCAGGGTAGTTTATTGAAATTAGCCGGATAAAGTAAGCCGAATGCCAAAGAAAGAAGAACATCGGAAAGCCGTATGAGGGAAAACCTCACGTACGGTTTGATGAGGGGGAGCTGAAATGAGCAAGGCGACCATACGGTCGCCCGAAAGTTTCAGTTCTCTACTCTACAACGGAAACCGATCGTGCTGTTGAAATGTGAGAAGACGTTCGACAAATGGAAGGGATGCAGGAAATAAGGTAAAAGTAGAGGCAGAGATAGATGGAGATTGAGTTTTTCTTGCTTGCATCAATAGGTCCGGATGATTACATAGAGGAATACGCCTACGAAAGATTATTTGATTTCATCACGTTTGTTTTGCTAGGAAGGAAAACGGCCAATGGCTGGGAATACTACCGCCTCCAGCTCAAGCCGGAAATGGTTCCGATGCAATACCGGGATGTATTGTTCATCAACGGAAGAGCGTATCAGGAAGGCTCAGACCCGTGGCCATTCGATGATAGAACCTATACCATACGAAAAAAAGTAACGGAATTTGCTGTTCCGCGCTTTGACCAAATGCTTGCGCAGGCAAGAGCGGACGCGCTGAAGCCGCGGGCCTGGGACTGGAGCCGCGACCTGATCCACCATCCGAAGTTTACCAAGCAGGTAGCTGCCTATCGGAAAAACAAGACAAGCAAAAATTTGAATGCCGTCTATCAAGCGGTGCGCAAGCATTATAATCTGAACCGCAAGCAAGATTCGGTCGAAGTGATCAAAAGCGTGCTGAATCATGTGAAATAGCAGATTTTTACCTCTTTGTTTTTGTTTCGTCATCCGTTTGTAACGAAAGATAAGGGGTTTCGTCCTATAGTTATGAATGTAACCATCACCAAGGAGGAAATCACAATGAATAACAAATGGATGAAGCCCGTTACATTCCTGCTGCTTGCCGGCGTAATCGGAGGTACTGGTCTGACGGTGGCCCATACAAAAGTAGCTCATGCGGACGCAGAGAAAGGAAAGCCGTTTGCAGCAGCAGCAGAACTGAAGCTGGACAAGAACACCTATGTCATCGACCAAAAATCTGCTGATGTCAACGGCGATAAAGTAGCGGACACGGTATACCTGGTAGGAGTAAAGGAAAAGGCGGACGATATATACGCCGCCGATATGAACATCGTGGTTCAGGACGGAAAGACAAAAGCCTACAGCAAAACCGAGATGAAGGACCTTGGCGGCTATGAGGGCGAGCTGACTCTGCTCGACTTTACGGGAGATCACGTCGCCGATGCCTTTGTCAAAACGGCGACAGGCGGCAGCGGAGGCATCTACAACCATGTCATTGCGACATTTGCGGACAACAAGGGGAAAGTAATCTTTGGCGAAGAAGAAAACGAAGGAATCCGCTACGAGGGCAAATTCGCAAACGGTTTTAAGGTGGAAGGAAAGGGGACCCATCTGCAGCAGCCGTTGATTCTCGATGTACAGGCAAACAAAGAGCTTTATCAGATGGCCAAGCTGTACGACAGGGACGGCAAGCTGCTGAAAAAAGATGACGACTTGTCCGTCTATTCCTATCCGTTCGGCTCGCTGCAGCCGATTGATATCGACAACAACGGAACGTTTGAACTGATGGGCGAGCAGCGGATCGTCGGGTTGAACAATACGGATACCGTTTCCACACTCAAGTCGATCTGGGGCTTTGGCAGCGAAGGCAAATGGGCACCATATGAAGTGGAATACTCCACCTTCCTCTTGAAGCATCCGAATGAAGCGATCAATGTCACGCCTGATGCAAACGAATAATACAAGCTGCGACCTGCTCAAAAATCTGTAGCAGGCAAGAAAAAGACGCGGTGGCTGCCGCGTCTTTATGCTGTTATCAAGTTGTTTTCTGAAACCAAGTTTTTTCTGTTACCAAGAATTTTTCCTGTCGCCAAATTGAATGAAGCCCGCTAAACCCATCTCTGTCTAACCCGAAATAAGCTGCCAGTCGCTGTTCTACCCCTCCTGTTTTGTTCATATATATCGACCGACATGGACAAAGGGGGAGACGATGGAATGGAAGCGCGGTTGGCACGCTATTATCAGCTAAAAGAAGAGCAGAAAAAAATCGAGGAAGAATTGCAGGGGATCAGACAGGAAATCCTTGAAGAATACCCTGACGCGGGGTCCGTAATCCTTGGTGATTACAGGTTGGCGATCAGCTTTCAGGAAAGGCGCGAATATTACGACGACAGACTGTACAACGCCCTGCCTGAGGCTTCTTTGTGGAGGCTGGTGTCGAGAGCGGATGCAGGAAAAATATCCAGCTTGCTAAAGCTGAACGTCATCCATGAAGGAATATTGGAAGGGACGTATGAACTGAAACGAGTCCCGGTCGTAAAGGTTCAAAAAAACTGAATAAATGAGGCTAACCACGGAACCACTGGTGGATTAAACATTTAGGCAACTTCCAAAGAAATCATTGTAGGGTGACGGATTATTGGTAAAACCAAGAAGGTATTTGTTCTATAACGAATAATAATATTTGTTATCGAAAGCTTCCTGTGACACAAATAATAATGAAGGAGAAGATCGGATGGAAAAATTGATCGAGGATTATAGCCAAGACTATGCGCTGCTGCGAGAAGCCGTCGAAGGATTGTCTGAGGAGGAACTGCGTTTCCAACCTGGACCGGACAAATGGAGCATCCATCAGATTGTGATCCATGTGACGGATGACGAAATCCTGTCGACACATCGGCTAAGAAAAGTCTTGGCTGAGGAAGAACCGCTTCTGCTATCATTTGATCAGGAAGCCTGGACGGATAACCTGGGATATGGACGGTTGGACCGAGAGCAGCATCTGCTCCTGTTCCAAAATCTGCGGGCCAGCATGTTGCCACTTCTGGAAAATCTGACTCCCAAGCAGCTTGAGCGGGTCGGGAAATATCCCGATGGAATGCGGTACACGTTCAAAGAGCTGCTTGAATTACGCGTCCAGCATGTCCGTGACCACCTCGCTCAGATCGAGCGAGTAAAGCAGGCATTCCGGAAAGATAGGGGATAACACGATACTAACAAAGAGCTCTCGTTTAACAACAAAAGCCGATCATTCTTCTTTATAAAGAATACCGGCTTTTACTTTTTATCCATCCTTATGCCATTCATTTTTTGAAAATAGGTTTTTCTCGTCAGTCTGACCGGAGCGATGCTCCGGTTTTTGTGTCTTGCATGTCTGAAGCCAGTTTAAGAGAAAATGATGGCTGCAGGCAGTTGCAACTCTTTACTTCGCAGCGTATTTATTCGGTTTGTCCTTTCCCTTGCTGAAGAAAAGCATCCACCAAACCAGCAAATACAAGTAACCCGCGCTGACATACACAGACCAGACAGCACCTTCTTGCAGTTGACTGATCAAATGATTCAATTCATGGGTGCCCTCTGCTCTTCCGATGCTGTTGACCAAACTGACAAGAGGGACGGTGATTGCGAAGATGATAGCGACAATCGACGCGCTTTTCATTTTCTTTCGAGCAAGGCTCCACAGGCCCAAGGCTAATGTAGCAAACAAAAAAAGGTAATAAATCGCCCAAAACCAGGCAGGGAGGGTTACCATACTCATTTTTTTGCACCTCTTTCCATTCGACTCTCTTTACGATCGATGTCCGATACAAACAGGGAGCTATCCTGCACTGCAATTTCCTTGCATAGAGGATGGATCATTGCCCTTTCCTTTTCACATAGATGAGATAAGCAACCAAAACAGCCGCAATGGAAACCAGCAGTCCGATTATCCACACGTTTTCCTGCTTTTCCCAAAAACCGCTTGGTTGGCTATTTTCTGGCGGGTCCGCGGTTACAGGTGTTCCCGGGCCGATGGCAAGCAAATCAACTGAGGCATCGGAGAGAAGCGTCGTTCTAGTGCAGATATTGGTCGCCAGCCCGCCTGATTCACTGTAGTACGTATCCGGGTGGGCATACACAAGATAATCATTGCCTGCTTGGAAGGCGATGCCGCAGTCGCCGTCTCCGCTGCCCGTTGCAACGAGAACCTGGGATTGATTCACTCCTTTCCACGTAGTGTTGACCTGAAATTGCACCTCATGTCCATACTCTGCGGAATTGACTGCTGTAACCGTACCTGCAAAGACGGCTTCGGCCTGTTCAAGCGCTTTTTTCGGAGTCGGAGGCTGGGCGCAGGAACAGGCATAGACACTCGACGGAGTGAAGACAAACGAAAAGAGAAGCAGGAGAAGCACCAATCCGAATGCAAACCACCTTGCCATACAATCACCTCGACGTAAAGACGCAGCAGCTGCAATGCACGTTACATAAACGAGGAAAAAATGTCATGAGTCAATCCCTTAAAGTCAGTAATCAGGGGAGTTTTCCTTGCAGCTCGGAAGGAGAGAACACGAAGAGACAACTGAAGAACAGAGACGTGAACTACATGTTGAGAATAATAATCTCGATTTGCCTATTTACAGAAGTCGAATAAAAAGTCATAATTTGATTATGCGATCAATAATTTGGTTAATCGATCAAATCATTTCATCCACTTGTCTCGCTCCTCAGACCTGAGAGTTAGGGAGATGTAATATTGGGTGTCTGTTGCACTCCCATTCTCTAGATTCAAAGACGTTTCTTATGAAAAGGGGTAAGGTAGTTTATGTTCAAATCTCAACAGAGCAACAAGCATATGACAGTTATTGGACTTGCGCCAGTCGAGCGCGTTCTTGTGATGCTTACTCCACCTGTTTTGGGAATGATTCTAGGGTATTTCTTGCCGTCAATTGCTGATTGGGTTGCCGGATTGCCTTGGTTCCCACTTCAAGGTCCTTTGCAGTTGGTCGCTTCCTTTGATGAGAAGTGGGTGGCGATTGTAACGACTTTTTTAGGTTTGATTGCAGGTGTATGGCTCTCTGCTGTGGCGATAAAAGAAAGCCTTGTAATCGCTGTTTCCGATGATGAAGTAACAATGAAAATCAATGATGGTACTCAACGGTATTCCAAATCCGAAATTGCGTCGGTGTTTATTGACGGCAAGGAGCTTGTCCTGCTTGGAAATACCGGGCAAGAGTTAGCGCGCGAAGCTTATGAATCAACGCCTGCCACTATCGCTGATGCGTTTGTCAAGCACCGTTATCCATGGTCGGTAGAGGGGGACCCCTATGAGGCAGAATATCGCCTTTGGGTGGATCAAACGCCAGATTTGTCCCCAGCCTTAAACGCTCTTTTGAAGGGCCGCGAGCAAGCATTGCAAGAGAAAGACGTGGAATCGGCCAAAGAGATGCAACGCGAAGCTTGTAAATTTGGCATAATGGTAAAAGACAGAGGGAAGTTTCAGTACTGGAGAAACCTAAGCAAATAAACGAGGTCGATCAGGATGAGAACGAAAAAAACGGATGAAAAAAAATCTTTTATTTCCGAGGCCAGGCGCGCGCAAATCGTCGATGCGGCGATTAAGACCCTGGATGAGATCGGGTACATCCACGCCAGCATGGCCCAAATAGCAAAAAAGGCTGAAATTAGCACGGCATTGATCTCATACCATTTTAAGGACAAAAATGATTTGATGGACTATACATTAACGCAGCTTTTATCTGACATGTCCTCTTATGTTTTGGAACGTACGCAAGCAGCAACCACTCCCCACGACAAGCTCCGCGCCTACATCGAAGCCAGTATTGCCTATCATGCCAATAAGCCTGAATACAATATTGCTCTGATTGAGATCGTCTTTCATGCGCGGACGGCTAATAATGTCCCCTATTATAAGCTGGACGACGATGAAGAGAATCCTCTGGAGAGCGAGCTGCAGCAAATTCTGGTTGCGGGACAGGAGAAAAAGGAATTCGGCGAGTTCAATGTTTTGGCTATGGCAAGCGCAATTCGAGGAGCGATTGACGAATATATATTCAACAGGAAGCTGAACGGCAGTATCGATCCGCAGTCGTATAGTACCGAACTTGTGAATCTTTTCTACCGTGCGGTTTTAAGAGAATGAAGGAAAATTTCTTTGAACACTTACTGCACGAACCAGCGGCATCGGTTTTTATATTCGTCCTCGGAAAGATTCCGCTGCTTTTCAATTCCGGTCAGGCTTACGAGGTCCGGACGATCCCGTACGGTTAGGGAGACGAGACCATACGGGGGCTGTCCAAATGCCTCGCCGAATGTAACGACTTCGATGACTACCTCGAAGGCCGGGAGCCTGGGGTCGCCCAAACGCTTGATGCCGGCGATTTTTCCGCAGCCAAAAGGCCTTTGAAGAGTGCTGCCGATCAACTCCAGGTAGCGGTTTAGCAGGGCGCCTTCGAGAAGCTGCTCGCGGCCAGGTGCGGGAGATGCAAATGAAAGCCGTACTTTCTCCGACGCGGCGGCGGCAGCTTGTAGCTGTTCTTGCCCAAATGCCGCGGCGGTAGTGTGAAGTGGCACTCGCTCAGATTCCGAAGCAGAAGTGTAATGCGGCACTCGCCCGGCTATTGAAGCGTCAATGTATCTGTAAGTAAATGTTACAGGGACCAACAAAAGGAAAAGGAGTGCATGTTTCATTGACTCACCTATACGGGGGAAGACTTTGCGTACGAATATGCCGTTAGTATGAGGAGACCATCAACAAACCATGCAGCAGAGCAAACAAAAAAGCCCTCGGCTTACGAGAACCGATAGGCTTTCTATTGCCGGGCTAGCCCAGATGTTTCTTGTACATCCAGAGAATGCCGCTTTTTATGACACGAGGCATCTGGCCGACCAGGGATACTTTTCCGAGGACGCCGAAGCCTTCTTTTTTACCCAGAGAGCCGAACATTCCCTTGTGCTTGATAACAGGCAGCGAGGCAGGGTACTCTTCGCCTTTCATATCCTTTTTCAGCATGAGTGCAATTTGCTCTCCCTGCAGTTCCGCTGTTTGTGCGCTCGGCGCATAAGGAAGGCTCGCACAGTCGCCCACTACGTATACATTGGGGTAGTTGGGAACCTGGTGGTAGGCGTTCAGCTTGGCTCGTCCAATGTTATCCGTTTCGATCGGCAGCCCGCGGACGATCCGGTTTGCTTGAATACCTGCGGTCCAGACGATGACATCGCTCTCAACCGGTTCGTTATGGTTGTACACCACACCCGGTTCGACGCGATTCACATTCGCCATCGAGACCAGTTGGACATCGTGCTCAATAAACCATTGGGAAGCGTATTCTTGCAGCTTTTTCGAGAACGGGCTGAGAATGCTCTCGCCGCGGTCCACGATGCGAATGTTCAGATCGGCACGGCTTTCCCGCAGTTCGGAGGCAAGCTCAACGCCGCTAAGTCCTCCACCGACGATGGTAACCATACTATATGGATTGAGGTTATTGATTGCCGCATACGTATTTCTTGTTGCGGCCATGGTCTGGATCGAATTGGTGAACTCTTCGGCTCCGGGAATATCGTGATAACGGTCTTCACAACCCAGTGCCAACACCAGCCAGTCATAGGAAAGCGTATCGCCGTTGTCAAAGTTGACGATTTGTTCGTCCAGGTTCACTCCTGCTACTTCTCCGTACTTGATTGTTAAACGAGGATCGCTGGGAAAAGCGACGCGTACGGCCATTTCCGGCTCCGTACCTGCAGCCAGAGCGTAATACTCCGTCTTCAATCCGTGAAACGGCATCCGGTCCACAAGCGTGACAAAGACGTCATCTGGTAAATCAGGGGACAGGATGCGCTCAATAATTCGCAGACCCCCGTATCCTCCGCCAAGGATAACAAGTCGTTTCATAGAAGGTCTATCCTTTCTTCTGTCCGTTATTTTACAGCACCCACTCTATTGTTGTTCTCTTTCGCTTAAATTGCAAGCAGAATCTTTTTCCCAGATAACGGTGCACTTGTGTACTGAATTTTTCCTTGAGAAGCGGTACAATAAAGAACGAAATACGAAGCCGATAACTATGGCAGGTGAGAAATAGATGAAGCCCTTAGTAGAATTTTGCGCGAGTAACGTTTCTTCCTATACAAAGCCAGTAATGGAAGCGCTCGAAAATGACCCGGAGCTGGATGTCGACGTGCTGGAATACGGCTGCCTCGGATACTGCGGCGAATGCTACATGCAGCCCTTTGCCTTGGTAAACGGGGACCTGGTGCAAGCGGAAACGGCCGATGAGCTGTTGGAAAAAATCAAAGCGAAGCTCAAGGCAGATGAAGAAGAGCAGGAGGACTTTCCCTTTTGAGCAATCGGGAAGGGAAATGAGCAGCTTCGTTTGACCTGTTGCGATAGTGAAGGGCTGTCCCCTCGTAAGTCTTTACGAGCGGGACAGCCCTTTTTCATTGCATGCGAGTGCTTTTTATAGGAAACGGCTACTCGCTGCCTGCGCTTGCTTCGGCTGCCCTGTCGCGAAAGAACAGCCTGGCGAACGGCAGATGGGTGACCAGCATAAATCCGAGGCACACCAGCAGTACAGAGAATATCGGCAGTGTACTGAGGAGCGCACCCGATAACATGATGCCAGCCGCATAGCATGTATCCAGTACCGGCAAGGTCATGCTATTGAACAAACCTTGCTGCTCATACGGAATCCGCGTCTGTATCACTGAAAAGTAAATGATCGTCGCCACGATTTCAAACACAGCAGCCAGGACGAGGACGAAAAGGGTCCAGGTAAGCCCGAGCGGAAAGGCAAGGCCGGTCAAAAGGACAGCTTCCCCCAGTCCAAACAGGAAATAGACCCAGGTCAGGGAGTACGTCCGTGTCAGCCGGTTTACAACCCTGTCGCAGACAAGTGCTCCTGCGAGCGACCCCAACCCCTGTGCTGCCAGAAGCAGCCCCCAGTATTGCTGGGGATCTCCGTACAAGCCGGCAAGTGACAGCAGAAAGATCTTCAGCATTCCCAACAAAAGGGAATACCCGATGGCTGTCACGACAAAAGCAGCGATCATCCGGTCACGAGAAAGCAATCCGAAAAAGGCAGGGAGCGCCGAGAAAATCGCTTTTGTAAAGCCATTTTCGTTCTCTGCCTGCTTTTGGCTTTCCGCTGCCGGAAGCATGTAAAACAGGGCAAATGCAGCAAGTCCGGCAAAGGAGCAGAGCAGAAGCATCGTTCCGATGCCAAAAACGAGGATGGCCATGCTTGCGGCCAAGGGCCCGATGATTTTGCAGAGGCGCTCGATACCCATGATTGCTGCGTTTCCCTGAATCTCCAGCCCTTTTGGGATGACCCTGGCCCGCAAGGTGAGCGAAGCGGGAGACCCTGCTGTTTTCGCGATGCCGATGCCGAGCAGAATGAGCTGCACCTGCCACAGCGAGGATGACAGGGGCAAGAGCGTGACCAGGATGCTGTAAGCCGCGATATCCAGGGTCGTCACTCTTTTTGCGCCCCAGCGGTCAATCCAGGAGCCGATGATTGGACCGAGCAGGATGCCGGGCAGCAGTTCAATGACAATACTGAAGACAAATTCTTTCCCCAGTCCGTAGCGTTGGTGCAGAAACAGCGGGATAGCGGTAACCAGCATCCACTGCGTCCACTCCCACAGAAACAAGGCAGCGAGATAGCGTCGGAACATCTTTTCATTTTTTGCTATTTTCCAGAAAATCAATTGAGATCCCCCCAAGTTATGAATTGCCTAACCGGGGGGCTGCAACAATTAAGAGCGGCACGGTTCACACCTCCTGAACATTTGAAAATGTCTTACAATCAGTAACGTAACAAAAATGGCTGATAAAAACAAATAAAAAGACAGGACACCGGTTAAGGCGTCCCGTCTGCAGACTTCAACAGCGTATTCGTTTAGTGTTCTTTGACAACATTGTAGAAGGTGTCGCGTTCCAGCGCGCGTTTGCCGGCGCCCTTGATCAGCCAGACCAGCTCATCGACAGTGAGCGCTTGCTGTGTAAGCGCCCCGGCGGAGTGGCTGATGCGCTCCTCGATCAGCGTTCCGTGCACATCGGACATCCCCATGGTCAGGGACAACTGGGTCAGCTGGGTGCCGATGTTGATGAAGTAAGCCTTGATGTGCGGGAAGTTGTCCAGCATCAAGCGGCTGATCGCCATTGTTTTCAGGTCGTCGATAGCAGAGTTGCGGCGTTTGATGCCGGCTGTCGCTTTGATCGGCTGGACCGCCAGCGGGATGAATACCAAAAATCCGTTGGTTTCATCCTGCAATTCACGCAGGCGGAGCATGTGGATCACGCGTTCTTCCAATGTTTCGATCGATCCGTACAGCATGGTGGAGTGAGTTTTCATACCCATTTGATGGGCAGTACGGTGCACTTCCAGATACATATCTGTCGATGCCTTTTCCGGACTCATTTTCATGCGGTACCGCTCGGTCAGGATTTCCGCGCCGCCTCCCGTCAAGCTTTCCACTCCGGCCTTGCGCAGCTCCTCGAGCACTTCACGGATGGACAGGCCAGAGATGCGGGAAAAGAACTCGATCTCGGCACCGGTGTACGCCTTCATCGTGACATGCGGATACGCTTTTTTCAGCGTGCGGATGTTGTCGAGATAGTAATCAAACGGCACATGCTGGTTGTGGCCGCCGACGATGTGAAACTCGCGGATGCCTTCGTGGTAGCGGGTCTCTACATAGTGAAGCAGCTCTTCGGTGTTCATCGTATAAGCGCCGTCTTCGCCCAAGTCGCGGCGGAACCCGCAGAATTTGCAATGAGCCTCGCAGACGTTGGTCGGATTAATGTAGAGGTTTTGAATAAAGTAAACATTGTCTCCGTTTTTCCGTTGGTTGACCAGATTGGCAAGCTGGCCGATCGTCAGCAAATCATTAGAATTAAAAAGGGTGAGACCGTCCTCCAATGTAAGTCGTTCACCGGCAATTACCTTGTTGGCCACTGTGGACAAATTTTTGTCCTGAAGAACAAGGGTGTCGAGTGCCATCATAAACACTTCCCTTCAGCTAGAATTACTCGCAATCCTGTGATGTTGTTCGAAAGGGTATCAGTCTCTGCCGGGCACTAAAAGCCAAGGAACACTCCTCCAGATGAAGCCTTCCGTTCAGCGAGAGCGTCCACAATCAGCGCCCCGTAAGCAACGACAATAGTTCTACTCTTCACATGAGCAGTCTGGTGATCTGTAATCAATGATTACCCTTTTCCTCACGATAACAAAAGCACCTATATTATAAACCTCTTCAGGAAGGGGAACAATATGAGAAGTTTTGAGAAGTATTGTTTGTAAAAATATAACAAATGTCACCAAATTTCCAGATCTTTCATGGTTATAAAAGGAAAATTTGTTTGCCTAATGTCTTATCATCTTGTAAAATAAAGGTACGAAAGCCTTAATGATCTTTAGGAGGAGCTTCAGCAATGCGGGACGTTTTGCTTGAAAAAATTGAACTCCTTCGACAGCGTATGGTTAGTATGGGGTTAGAGTTTGGGTTGGATCATCCAGAAGTACTGGAATACAGCAAGAAGATTGATCAACTTCACAACGAGCTGAACCAAATGGATCATAATCTGTCCAAGGTAGGTAAAAAGAAGCAGTCCTACTGCTTTTATATTTTGGATAAAAAGGCCTATTTTGCATAAGAGGGGGCAACCCTCTTTTTTTGCTGCCTTTTTGGGCCCGCCAAAGTGCAGCGCAGTCTTGAGAGCACAGGTGCTTCTTCGGTATACTGTAAGGAGAACGCCGCATCATAGTAACAACGGCTGACAAGGAGGGAAACGAATGATTACCATGTCCGAGCAAGCCGCCCTGAAGGTAAAAGAAATGCTGGCGGCAGAGAACAACCCTAACCTGTTTTTGCGCGTAGGTGTCCGCCCGGGTGGGTGCAGTGGCTTTACCTACGGGATGGGTTGGGATCAGGAAATCAAAGAAGGCGACCAAACCTTTGAACAAAATGGAGTCAAGATTGTTGTCGACAAAGACAGCTACCTATATATCAAAGGCACGGAAATCGACTACAAGGAATCGATGATGGGCGGAGGGTTTTCCATCCAAAACCCGAACGCGGTCGCTTCCTGCGGCTGCGGTTCTTCTTTCAAGACCGCGCTGGCTGAGGGGAAAGCGGAGAAGTGCGACGACTAAGGAAAGACAAAAGCTGAAACGAGAGACCTCCTTGGGCATATGCAGAAGCTGGATGCATTGCCCAGGGAGTTTTTTTTGTACCAATCATGCAGATCTATCTCTACGACATGTCCGGTTGGCAAAAGGAAAAGATCGGTCTTGCAGGGGAGGGGAATCTGAATCTTATGATCTACATGATCACAATGCTGGGTGTGGCGATTGTTTTTGTTATCTGGAGCTATGTGCTTTCGCATAAGTACAAATGGAACAGAATCACCTTGGTTCCAACCATCGTTACACTTGTTTTGCTATTTTACTTGCTGGGAAATTTTTTAAGAATGTAAAGGTTTCACGCGAGTCCGTTTTTTGTAGAATATCGTTTTGCTCCTGCAGTCTTATAACCTCTAAACGAAGACCTTACGGGACCCCTTGACTCTCATTGAATGTAGTGTTTGCGTCCTCCCGCAATACCAAGGAAAAGGCTACGGCCATGATATGCTTGCGCGTGTAGGGAAACTCCTGGCAGAGCGCTGCAAACAGGTTCGTCTGGGAGTGGTCACTCATCACAGGCGTGCTTTGAACCTCTATCAGTCGAATAGGTTTTGAAGCTGTTGCCGAGTTTCACTATTACGTCATCGATCTCAAAGACATATAGAGAAATGGTAGGGCGCGAATACCCGCCTTTTCCTGTTTCAGCAAGCCACCCCACGAGCTGCGATCAGCCTTTCGGCGGGGGCGCAGCAGCATGTAGATACTCCATCACCTCTCGATCTGCAACATAGCTGTCCACCAGCTTCACCTGTTTCTCTGTTACCTCGTAGGTCCAGTAGCTAGGGATCGTCATTTGGCGATTGTCGCCACCCTGAATCGTCCACATCCGTTCAAATGTAACGAGATAGCTGTCTCTCGTCTGCAGCTTTACCTTCGTTCGCAGGCTGGTGGTTGCCAGTGTCTCGGGTATTCCTTCGACACGGACTTGCCTGGTTTCACCTGTGCGGGCAGGAAACTCCGGCTGCTCCGACAGCGCCCGCTCAATCGCTTCCTGGACGGTAAACTCTCGATCCCGGTATAGCTCCTCCAATGCCTCTTCACCTCCTTGCAGCCCCCAGATGAGGATGTAGCGGCCGTCCCAGTTTTTCGTCAGACCGAGCCCAAAGAAGGGGCTCCATGCCGAACTCGTTCCCGATTCAAGCGCTTCTTCTTTTGGCGAGCCAAAATCGCTTGCATAGAACGTCTCCAGCTCGGCTTTTTTCTGCATGATCCTCTGTTCGTCTTTGCTTTCGATCTGGTATCGGGCAGCATAGAGGAAGCCGTGTTCAAAGGAAAGCGTCAGCTGTACCTGCTCTTCTCCCAAGGCGACGGGCATGAAGGCTTCTTGCAAGCCGTCTTCGCCCAAGCTTTCAAATCCCCCAAGCGGCAGGAGTTCTCCCAATTCGGGGAAAAGCGCCTTTGCTTCGTCATAGGTCATGCCGAGCGAAAATACGCGGTAAAGAGCCAGTTTATCGGCTTCTGTCTGCCAGGCGACAGTCTGTTTGGGTGCTTCGGGCAGTGCAGGGGCTGGCGTCTGCTGGTGATTGGGCGTCGTCACAGGAGGAGAAACCAGCTGGCTTGGAGTTTCTTCCGGGAGCTGAGCGAGAGGGCTTACCCAAAGAAGGATGGCGGCGGCTGCCGCGGCGCCGGCTACTGCACCGGTACGGACAAGGTATCGTTTTTTTCGGCTTTGAGACGTTGACTGGGAGGCCAGTGTTCTTTGCTCCAGTCGTGACACTTCCTCTTGCGTCAGTCTGAGGGAGCGGTGCACCAGTTCTTTTCGTTGTTTTAGCTGTCGGTCAAGGATGTCCAATCCTGATCTCCTCCTTTCAGCAATTGCCTCAGCTTTTCCAAACCTCGCGATAGCCTGACCCGCACTGTTGATTCCTTCAGTGCCAAAATCTCGGCAATTTCGGGCGTTCGCATCTCTTCAAAGTAGTAGAGCACAATCACTTCCCTGTATTTGGTGGGGAGCCCCATGACGTTTTGGACCAGCTCGTCATTTTGAAACTGCTGCATCACCTGCTGCTCAATCGTTTGAGAGGAGCTCTTTTCATAAAAAACGGAGGTAAAAAGAAGATGCCGATGATTCCATGATCGCAAATAATCCTTGGCGGTATTAATGGCAATCCGGTAAAGCCAGGTCTTCGGGTTGGCGTCTTCGCGAAAGGAATCGAATTTTTGAAAGGCTTTCACGAACACCTCCTGGGTCAAGTCCTCGGCGATTGCTCTATTTTTTACATAGTAATAGACTGTTCGAAAGACCAGGGCATGGTACGCGGCCACCCACTCCTTGATGACCTGCTCTCTTCTCTTGGCTAGCGGTTCGAAGGGAATCACCTCCTTGCTCATTGCTTATTTGACGAAGCTGGAGGCAAGAGCGCTACAAAATCCTCCATTTGCATATTCGCAAAAAAGGAGTAGAATAAGAACAAATGTTCCTGTTGGAGGGTACCGGAATGGCTAAGAACATCGAAGACTTTTCAGAAAGTATGGAGATGGCAGTTTTGAAACACGCGTTGTCGCTGACGAAAGGCGGCGAGGAAAGCCCGGCGCTGCCTCTTGTTGGACGCCCGGTCGTGGACGAAGACGATTTTGGCGAAATGTGCTTCCGCGTCTACGATTCGACGCAGTACGACTACGCGATCACCGTTTCCTGGTTTCGCGAAACAGCCGGGGGACTGGGAGTGGTCGAGACAGCCTGGGGGGTCGTGCGGAATATCGATGTGGGACAAAAGAAATTCAAGCTGGTCAACGACTGGGAGGCGCAGTGGATCGGGGTTGAAGATCTGGTGCGCGTCGTTAAAACAAAAAGGGCGAGCTTTTAGGATGTACAGCTCAGTGCACGGTTTACCATAATAAGGAAGGGACTCGTTGAAGTTGTGTCGAACTTCATTTACGATCATATTTTGAGGCTCACTCTCTTTTATTCGGTTCAGGGAAAAAGGCAAAGATCGGCAGAAGACAGAGGCTTTGCAAACGGGAAATGGGCCTCAAGAAATCGTGCTGGGGGAAAACGCTATGGCTTTATGGGGAACGTTGGCTGTCTTTTTTATTTTGATCTTCCTGGGAATGTTGAGCTTTCACACGTGGGTTGTCAAAACGACAGTCTGCCGGCTTCCAAAGCCTCACTCACCTGCTTGCACGATAGTCCACATTTCTGATTTGCATGGCCGCACCCGGTTTTGGAATGGAAGGATCAGCAGGCTGATCAACCGATGGCAGCCGGATCTGGTGTGCGTGACGGGAGATTTGACTAGCAGAAGAGAGCAGCTGACACATGTGCTAAACGAGCTGGGACGCATTGAATCTCGTTTCGGCTTGTTTTTTGTGCCCGGGAATTACGAAAGGGAGGAACGCCGCTTCTTGAGGAAGCGCAAGTTTGCAACGGCTGAATATGAACAGCTGCGGGAAGCGTGGCTGTCCCGAATGACTGTACTTGAAAATGCGGCCGCTTTTGTACAGATTGATGGAAGGCCAGTCATGCTGTACGGTTTCGACAACTCCATTTACGGAAACGAGCGGAACAACGTGCCAGACCAGAGCGCGTTTATGGACCACTCAAATGGTACGGCTGAAAGCGCCAATCCGGCGCCGTTGACTGTTTTTCTGGCCCACTCGCCTCGCATTAAGAGGTTTATTCGCCAGGAAGGGCTGGCCTATGACCTTCTGCTTTGCGGCCACACCCACGGCGGGCAGATCCGGTTGTTTGGGAAGACCTGGGGAGCATACCGGGATGTGCATACAGGTGCAAAAACAGATTCGGACAGCAGTGTTTTTTATGTCAGCCGCGGATTGGGAACAGTGAAGCTGCCCTTTCGCTGGAAGTGCTTTCCCGAAATTACCGTCTTCTATATCTCTCCTGTCGCGGATAAATCGGGAGTAGAGAAACATAGTGAAATGCAAGAGTTTTCCTAGTTTTTGCCAAAGTTCACCAATCGTTCTCAGGTTCGTCAAGATTCATTCACAGACTGCCAGATTTTGGACGGCCTTCTTTCGTTATAATGAAATTGTAGAACTTGCAGAAATTGCATGAAAGAAGGGTGCCTTATGAAAAAAACGTGGGGTTTACTGATTTCGGCAGTGGCCATTTCCGCTATGCTTGCGGGCTGCGGAGGAGACAAAAAAGAAGCAGCGGCAGGAGGCGAACAAGCGCCTGCAGCAGCCACTGAAAACGCAATCAACATCGAAGCTAGCAACTGGAAGTTTAACCAGGAATCTTTCGAGGTGAAAGCAGGAGAGCCGTTCACGATCAACTTCAAATCGACTGAGGGC
This sequence comes from Brevibacillus borstelensis, assembly GCF_036700025.1. Taxonomy (NCBI): domain Bacteria; kingdom Bacillati; phylum Bacillota; class Bacilli; order Caryophanales; family Paenibacillaceae; genus Brevibacillus; species Brevibacillus borstelensis. Next base: position 1,459,285 of record NZ_CP144922.1, read on the forward strand.
TTCCATGGGATCGGCATCGAAGGCCTGGATGTAGATATCCAAAACGAGGGCAGCAAAACGATGACCATCGACAAAGCAGGAGAGTACAAGATCTTCTGTAACGTGATTTGCGGACCTGACCACGGCAAAATGATCGCCAAGCTTGTCGTGAAGTAACAACTGGCCAAAGCGCCGGCAACGATTTGAATAACAAAACCCAAACACTCCGGCCGCTTTCGGTCGGGGTGTTTTTTGTTGATACAGCGCATTTGGCCTGGACGGTTGCTCGCAAAATAGTTTCAAAGATGCATAGAGAATACAGTCCCAACTGGAAAGGCTTATTTGTCCCGAAAAGACGAGCCTTTCTTTTTTTGCGAAAAAAAGGGTGACAGAATGCTATTGAGTAAATATAATCAAAACAGAAACTATTTTCACAATTCGGAAAAGTATATGTATGCATTTTCATGATTTGATTATTCACCACGAATTACCGGAAGGGGGGCAAGCACAAAAATGATTGAAGTGAAAAATTTGTACAAGTCGTTTGGCTCGCTTACCGTCTTGAAAGGCGTAGATCTGCAGGTGGGCGAGAGAGAAGTGGTAGTTTTGCTGGGGGCCAGCGGCTCGGGAAAAAGTACCTTGCTGCGATGTCTGAACTTTTTGGAAATGCATGATCAGGGGGAGATTCACGTCAACGGCCAGAGGATCGACCCGAAGACGACGGATTTGAACAAATTCCGGACAGAAGTCGGGATGGTTTTTCAGCACTTCAACCTGTTTCCGCACAAGACGGTCCTGGAAAACGTGATCGAAGCGCCTGTCCACGTAAAAAAGACTCCCCCCGACAGGGCGCGGGAAGAAGCGTACGCCCTGCTGGAAAAAGTGGGAATGAGGGACAAGGCCGACGTTTATCCGGACATGCTCTCCGGCGGACAAAAGCAGCGTGTCGCCATCGCGCGGGCACTGGCGATGAAGCCGAAAATCATGTTGTTTGACGAGCCGACCTCGGCGCTCGATCCCGAACTCGTCGGGGAGGTACTGCAGGTGATGAAGCAGCTGGCGAAGGAAGGCATGACGATGGTCGTGGTCACGCACGAGATGGGCTTCGCCCGCGAAGTGGCCGACCGGGCTGTTTTCATGGACAACGGGCAGATCCTGGAGCAAGGGGAGCCGGAGCATTTCTTTACCAACCCGCAGCAGGAAAGAACCCGACAGTTTTTAAACAGCATTTTGTAAAGCAAGGAAAGACAACGATAAAAGGGGGCATCACGATGAAAATGAAAAAGAAATGGACGATGGGGGTACTCTCCACCTTGCTTTTTGGCTCGCTCGTATTGTCGGCCTGTGGAACGTCCCAGAGCACGGGGGGAACAGCCGGGGAACAGGGGGCCAAAGACCCGAACAAGAAAGACTTTACGTACGCGATGAGCGGTGTGTACAAGCCGTTTAACTTTAAAGAAAACGGGGAGCTGATGGGCTTCGACGTGGAGATCGGGCAGGCGCTGGCAGAAAAAATGGGGATGAACCCCGTGCCGATCACCAACCCGTTTGAAACGATCATCCAGGGGCTGCAAGCGAAGAAATACGATACGGTCATCGGCAGCTTGACGATTACGCCTGAGCGGGAAAAAGCCGTTGCGTTCTCCAACGTATACTATCGCTCCGGCGCTCAAATTTTCGTCGCGGCCGGCAACGACTCGATCAAGTCAGCCGACGATTTGAAAGGCAAGCGAATCGGTGTCCAAAAGTCATCCAGCTATGAACAGCAGGCGCTGAAATTGACAGACAAAAGCAACATCACGACGTATGACAGCGATGTCACGGCATTGATGGATCTGCCGACAGGCCGCCTGGACGCGGTGATCACGGATCAGATGGTCGGCTTCCGCTACATGAAGGAAGTGCCGGACAAGATCAAGGATGTCGGGGAGCCGCTCAGCCATGACAATCAGGGGATTGCGCTGCGCAAGGACGATAAAGAGCTGCTGGAGAAGGTGAACAAGGCTCTGGACGAGATCATCAAGGACGGCACCTATCAGAAGATCAGCGAGAAATGGTTTGGACGCAACATTTTGGGAAGTGAATAACCCTTTCCGCGGTCAGTGGGCGTCTGTTACGGGCGCCCCTATTTTTAAAAATGGGGTGAACCAATATGTTTGACATCCTTTTGTCCAGCTATCCCATGTTTTTGGAGGCGACATTCTTAACACTCCGGTTAACGGCGATCTCCCTGATCATGGGGTGTGGCGTCGGTCTGCTGATTGCCTTTTTCCGCATCTCTCATTCCAAGGCGCTGCAAACGATTGCCCACGTGTATATAACGGTCATCCGCGGAACGCCCCTGATCGTACAAATCATGGTGCTCTACTTCGGGATAACCGAGATCGTCACGCTCTCTTCCTTTTGGGCCGGCGCTTTTGCGCTCGCCATTCACAACGGGGCCTACATTGCCGAGATTTTTCGCGGCTCTATCCAGTCCATCGACCGCGGACAGATGGAGGCAGCCAAATCGCTGGGGATGTCCTATCCGCTGGCGATGCGCCGGATCATCCTGCCGCAGGCATTCAAACGGGCCATCCCTCCGCTCGGCAACCAGTTTATCATCGGGTTGAAGGATTCGTCGCTTGTCGCTTACGTCGGGATGCAGGAGCTTTGGGGTACCGGGCTGGGCGAAGCGGCATCAAACTACCGGCAGCTCGATACGTATTTGGTAGTCGGTCTCTACTACCTTGTGCTGGTCCTCATTTTCACCTACGTGGTAAATCGACTGGAAAACCGCTTGAACACGGGGGCGGCAAAGAAAAAGAGCAAAGGCTATGATTCGGCATCTCAATCCGTGTGAGGAATGTCGGTACAATCGGGGTAAGGATGGGGAGTTTAGCCAATGGTACAGTCAATTGACAGGGCAATGGAACTTATCAATGTGCTTGTCTCCGATGAAACGAAGTCGGATTGGTCCATCTCGGAGCTAGCACACGCCACCTCTCTGCCGCTCAGTACGATTCATCGCATCCTCGGGACGCTGAGCTCACACGGATTGATCAGTCAGGACCCGGTGACCAAGCACTACCGGATCGGTTACACCTGGATGACCATCGGCATGCGCATGCTGGACAAGATCGATATTCGCGTCGTCGCAAAGCCGGTGATGGAGCGCCTCGCCCGGGAAGTGGAGGAGAGCATCTGCCTGAACATTCCGAGCGGCCTGGATGCCATTTTGATCGAAAAGGTGGAGAGTCCGCTCAAGCTGCGTGTGGCGGAGGATTTGGGCGACCGGATTCCGCTCACGATCGGTGCTCCCAACAAGACGATGCTGGCTCATATGCCGCAGGCGGACATGGAGCGGATCGTCAGCCAGCTGCTTCCTCGCCATCAGCAAAGCGAGTTTATCGAACAGTTGGCAAAGATCCGGGAAAACGGCTATGCCATCAGCTCTGGAGAACGGACGGAGGGAACGACGGCGATCGGCGCTGTGATCATGGGACGGAACCAGAAGGTAGCCGGCGCCCTCTCGATTAATGCCGTTGCTTTTCGCATCACCGACGAAAGGCTTCCCATGCTGATCGGGAAAGTCAAAGAGGCGGCGGAGGAAATCTCGCTGCTGAGCGGGAATAGATGACCCGAGCGGCAATATTGTGACTCGAACGGGGACTGCATGGCGGAACGGACTTCAAGACCGGAACAAGTCTACACGACCGGGGCGGGACTGTATGGCGGAACAGGTCTGCAAGATCGGAGCAGCACAATATGACCGAAGCCAGTGGCCATATTTGGCCGCCTATTTTTTCACCATCATTCAGAAAATGATTCCATGATACGGAAAGTAGAGGGGTTCCATTATGGGAAATGCATGGAAATGGCAAACAAAAGAACAACTGATCGAGCTTTTGGGCAAGCTGGTAAGCTATCCGTCCGTCACGGGCTCTAAAGCTGAAATCGAGCTGGCCCGATTTGTCGCCGGAGAAATTGCAGCGCTTCCCTATTTCCAGGCCAATCCGGGCCATGTGCAGCTTCATCCGACAGGCGACGGCCGGTTTTTCGTCACGGCGCTGGCGAAAAAAGCGGAAGGGGTTCAGCCTACCGTTGTCCTGGTCAGCCACTTCGACGTGGTAGATGTACAGGACTTTGGCGAGTGGAAGCCGCTTGCTTTTGATCTCACCGCATTGACCGATGAGTATTTGCGGCACCGGGATGAGCTACCGCAGCATGTCCAGCAGGACCTGGCTAAAGGTCAATGGCTGTTTGGACGCGGCTCGATGGATATGAAAGCAGGACTGGCCCTGCAGATGTCGATGCTGGAGCGGGCTTGTGCCGGCGAGTTTGACGGGAACGTGCTGCTTTTGACAGTACCGGATGAAGAGGTGAACTCACTCGGCATGCGTGCGGCTGTGCCGGTATTGCTGCAGCTTGCCGAGCAGCACGATCTCGACTATCGCGCCTGCCTCAACTCCGAGCCCGTCTTCTCCACGTATCCGGGGGATGAGAACACGTACATCTACAGCGGATCGCTGGGAAAAGTGCTGCCCGGCTTCTACTGCTACGGCAAGGAAACCCATGTGGGCGAGCCGTTCTCGGGATTGAATGCCAACGCGATGGTATCCCGGCTTACATGCGAACTGGAGCTCAACACCGATTTTTGCGAGGTGGTGGAAGGAGAGGTCACGCCGCCGCCAACGAGTCTGCTGCAAAAGGATTTGAAGAAAGAGTACTCGGTGCAAATCCCCGACCGTGCCGTCGCCTTGTACAACATGTTCGTGATGGAAAAACCGATCGACGAGGTGACAAAACAGCTCCGTCAGCTTGCGGAGAGGACCGCAGACAAAATCGAGCGGGAGTACGCAGAGCGGGCGGCAATTTTCGCCAGTCTGAACCAGTCGCAGCCAATCTCGATGAAAGTAAAGGTATTGCAATACGAGGAGCTGCTTGCCTATCTCATCGGGAAAGTCGGACGGGAGCAGGTGGAGAGCATCCAGGAGCAGGTCATGGCAGGCCGAGGCGAGCTGGACGACCGCGAAGTGACGATCCGCCTGATCGACGAGCTCGGTCTGTTGTGCAAAGAGCTGGCGCCGATGATTGTGCTGTTTTATGCGCCTCCGTACTATCCGCCGGTCAGTTCGCGGAACGATCCGCTCATCCAGCACGTGATCGGGGAGGTCAGCGCCCGAGCCGCTGCAAGCCACCAGTTGGAGCTGAAGCACCAGCACTACTTTCCGGGTCTCTCCGATCTGAGCTACACCGGTCTCCCGGAAGCTGCTCAGGCCATCCAGCCATTGGTGGACAACATGCCGCTCTGGGAAAAAGGGTACGCGCTGCCGATCAAGGAGCTGGTCGCCCTGAATATGCCTGTGATGAATCTCGGACCGTTTGGCAAGGATGCCCACAAATGGACAGAGCGGCTGGATGTTCACAGTGCGTTTGAGGTGCTGACCGACCTGCTGCCGTTTGCGATCGAGCAGCTTTTGCAAAAAGGAAGCGACGTAAAAACAGGCTGACGCTTACAACTATGCTGCCGTCAAGAACAACGCTTCAAGCATCATACATGCTGGCAAAGAGGCAGGCTCCCGCAGACACCTCAGCGGAGAGTGATGTCCATCCCGCTACCTGCAAAAGGAAGAATGGGAAGGATCGCGGAGAAAAGCAAGTGCTCCAGGTTCGTTGAACAGGCGGGGAGCTCCGAGCCCTCCAAAAGGCAAAGAGCAAAAAGGGAGAAAAATGCGAGGGCCGGAAGAAGCCCATGCGTTTTTCTCCCCTTTTCGATGGAAGGAAGTCTGTTGGTCAGATTACTTTTAAAATTATTGCCCGGTCGGCAATATACGAGGGTTCAATGGCAAGTAAACAAGCGAGGGAGCAGGAGTTCCTTTGGGCCAAACGTAAACAAGTGAAGCCGGATGCTTGCTCACAAATTCCCGCGCGGCTTCCCCGGCCGACTGCAGGCTTGCATCAGCCCTACGCTCACGGTTTTTTCGGGAAAAGTCTCCTTTAAACCCGGTTACCTTTCCGGATGAAGGATCGACATCTACCGAGTAGGTGTCATCCCATATAGGAAGCTCCCGGTAAATCCCGGTGAACGTAATCCGGGTAAATGACGGTTCTTTTTCCACCTTGGCTATCTGCAGCATTTTCGTATCGGAATCAAGGTATGTTTCAAGAAAGGAGGCGGCAATTTCGGCAGCTTTTTCTGCGGTCGTTTTGGCATCTCCGACAGGGTGATGATTCACGTATTCGATTTCAACAATTTCTCCCGATGATTCCTTTGTCACGACTGTGACTGCGCTGTCATTCCCTACGGCCCAGCGATACTCTTTTACATGATTGATCCCATCGTTTAAGCGCTGCGGCTTGCCCCCAACCGCAATGCCAAAATCCGTTTCCAGCACGGCAGCAGCCTCCTCTGCTGTACGGGCAATCAAGGGCTTTTCGGCAGGCACGATTTCCATCCGCTTTCCGAGCAGCCGGGAATGTTCCTGTCCGGACCCGGCTGGTTGGCCGTCCAGTGCATGTACATAGCCCATCAGGCCGGGATCGTAAACCATGGCCGAAGCGCCCGCCGGCGATTGTTCTCCGGTTTGACCGGCGTAGAAGAGCTTGAGTTTGTCAGCGATAAGCTGCTCGGCTTTTTCCCTGGGAATCGCCTTGGTCGGATCGGGAAACACGCGCTCGTCCGTCCATTTGCGGTTGCTGCTCGACTGCAGCTTTTGACCCTGATTGGAATTATCCAGGGTTACGACAAAGCAATCATCAAGAAACGGAACGCCATTCACCATTCGGGTGAAGACATATTGCCGCTTTGCCGGATCGGATAATGCCTCGATGAGCCGGTAATGCCGGCTCTCCCGGCCGATCATTTGCTGGAGGTACGCTGCCGCCGGATGATTGTCAGTCACTGCGCTGTCGGTACTGTCTCCGGGAGAATCTGGCAGGCTTGGTGCTGTTGCCGGAGGTGCGTTCACGGATGAATTGCCCAAAGGAGCGATGGATGGTCTGCGGCTTTGGGGTGGCTGCGGATTCGCTGTTTTCCGTGAGGCGTCATCCGGCTCTTTTGTCTCAGTCTGCGAATGCTTCTGATCAGCCTGCTGCTTCTTGGGAGCCGCAACGGAGAATTCGGGCCCCTGCTTGTCATGTACTGAGGAGTGAGGAGTGGCCATCGGTATTTGTTCCGCAGAGGGAATGGCGAGTACAGCCCCCAATGCGGCAACGAATAGAAAGCTGGCTGCTTTCAAGGCGAAGACAACATACGCTTCGCTGCCTTTTGCCTGATCCATCCTTCTGGCTTTTTCGGCCAGCATCGTCTGCAGCTGCTCTTTGGACTCTATTCTGGGGGCTGGAACGCGGCTGTTCAGTTCCCGTAATTGCTGGTGCAAGCTGTCGTTATTTTCCCAGTGCATTTACGACCCTCCCTCCGTGGCATTCCGGGCCGAGCTTCTTTTGAATGAGCTTGATGGCTCGGTGAAAATCGACCTTTACTTTCGCTTCGGAGATACCCAGTATTTCAGCCGTTTCCTTTATGCTGCACCCCTTGATGGAGCGGATGATAATGACCAGCCGGTACTTGGCCGGCAGCGCGAGGATCGCCTCTCGCAGTTCCCGCTCCTGTTCCTTTTCGGCAAACTCTTTTTCCGGCAGTCCGGTTTTGGCTGGCAGCCCGTGAAACCAGCTGTCGACGAATATTTGCTGAAATCGTTTCCGGCGATACTGATCGATGGCAACGTGCTTGGCGATGGAGAATATCCACGTTTTGAGCGCCACGCGCCCGTCATAGCGAGGGAGCGCCTGCAGCACACGGGCGAATACCTCCTGTCCTGCGTAATATCCTCCGCATCGCTTCGATTTCCCACAAAGTGATATAAAAAATAATAGATTTCCTGGTAATAAGCCTCGCAAATTTCGCGGATGCGCTGTTCGCAGCTTCCAGACATCCCGTTCCTCCTTTCAGAGACGGTGCTTGCCTCCAGGTAATGGAGAAGCAAGCACCGGCGCGGTTGCCTTTCTTAACGCGGAACGATCTTTCCTGTGACCGCATCCACAAATTCGAGCACGTCGGGATTGATCTGGGCTTTGTACACGAGAACGGGCTGATCTGCTTGCTTGGATTGGTTGATCGGATAAAAATACGTCAGCTCGAGCGGATGGTATTTGAGATATTCTTGCATGGCCTGTTCCGCGCTGATCGCGTTTTTGGGGTCGGGAAGAGTGAATTTGTCGCGAACGGAAGGGCCGATCAAACGAATGGGCTTGCCTGTATCGCTGTTGATGGTTACCTGAAACGCTTTCTCCACGAAAGGTATTCCGTTTGTCGCAGGATAAACCGCGAAGTTGAAATGCCCCTGTGGTTCAATGTACAAGCGAGTCTCCAACACAACGGCTTTGCTGTCTGGATCAAGGAATGGCTGAATCAACTGAACAGCAGCCTTTTTCGCGTCTTCCAGAGAAATTTTGCTGCTGGCTGGCGGCTGTACAGAATCTTCGCCGGTATCGAGTCCTGCGGAGAAGACCAGTCCGCTGGTTGGATCGACGGTTACGAAACGGTTCTCATTGTTTTTCGTCCACCTGTACTCTTTATAGCTTTTCCCCGCCGCAGAACCGTTTTGTTCCGAAAAGGAAGCGCCAGCGAGTTCAAAGCCGAAAACGTTTTGCAAAATGGACGCAGCTTCTTCTTTGCTGCGGGCAGCCAGTGGCTGGCCAGGCGGAGCAACAGGTATATCATAAAAGAACTCTCCGGTGAAGCTCTTGAATTTTGCATGCTCAGTGTCCACCCAGGAGCCTGTCTTGGCATCCATGTACCCGGAGCCGACAACCTGATAGACCAGGCTGGGTGTTTTGTCAGGGCCGGTCAGACGGTAAAACGGCTTCATCATGTTGGTCATAGCTTGCTTGGCTTGTTCCGGGGACATGGCCTCAGACGGGCTCGGAAGCTTGGACGGATCAGGTGAGCCGTTCAGTGAGGCTTCGTTGGAAAACTCCACAACATTTCCTGCTCCATCCAAGGACACAAACACTTTTTTCTGTTCGACGGGGATGCGGTTGATCGATTTGGCGAACACGGCTCCATTCAGGCTCTTTGACGACGCTTCGTTGTATTGCAATTCCGCCAGGCTGCAGTCAACCAATCCCTTTTGATGAGCGGCAGTCAAAAACGCCTCCGCCTTTTTCTTTTGTTCGCCGAGTGAAAGCTCCTGGTCCATTTCATTAGCGCCGCTATCCAGCGAAAAGCTTTTGATCTCTCCGGTTTTCTGCATAAAGATGGTCATTTCCGGCAATTTTGCTTTTTCGGCTTTGCGGGTAATCACGACCGTGCTGCTGTCCGCAGCCATTTCCACTGTTTGAACGGGGAGCTCTTTCATGTAGGGCAGCAGCGTAGATAATTGCTCCAGGTTTTTTTGGATGACGTCATTCAAAGGGGCTGGGCTGCTGGCATAGACTGCCGATGTCCCGGCAGCCCAAAGAGGGCTTGCGCTTAAAAGGCTTGCTGCCGCGATTGTCAGCATTGCTTGATTCAGCTTTTTCATGCTACGAACCTCCTAGGTTTTCTTTTCTCACCTGCGTTATTCGCATGAAACAGCAAAAGGTTACAAAATTTTTCCGGATTTGTTTGTTTTTATTCCAATTTTGCTGTTCGGGCAGACTGGCGCTCCATGAGCTGCTTCAGCTTTTCCTCCGTCGAGGAATCCGGAGCGGGGGTGTAGATGCTGCAGCGCAGATCGGCATCGCCCTGTACCTGCAGAGACGTCAGATGGAACAGCATTTTGCCTGCTTTGGCGTGCCTGAATTCAATCAAGACCTCCGGGGCAGAGCTCACCCGGCTTTGCTCCCACAGCGGATGGAAGTCGGGATGGGTCCTTTTCATCTCGTCGAGGAACTGCTCGTACCATTCGTCCTCTACGTACTGGCCGTAATACGCGCGGAAAATGGACAAAAAGCCGCTGACGAAGTGCTCCCAGTTCACCGCCAATCGGCGAAGCTCTCTTCTGGCAAACAGTAGACTGATGAGATTCCGTTCCTTGGCGGGAATTTGTTCAAAATCGAGGAAGACATGGGAGGCCGCCTGATTCCAGCCGACGATCTGGCAGCGCCTGTCCGAGATAATCGTCGGGCAATAGCGCAGCTCCTGCAAAATCCTTTGCAGCGACGGACTGATTTTGGGCTGCTCCTCCTGTGAAAGAATGGGTCCTGTTCCGCTCTCGAACGCTAGGGCATACAAGTATTTGCGCTCATCGACGGTCAATTGCAGGGCGTTGGCGATCGCATCGAGCACGGATGCCGATACGCGAATGTCCCGCCCTTGTTCCAGCCATGTATACCAGGTAAGGCTGACTCCGGCCAGTTGTGCGACTTCTTCCCTGCGCAGTCCTGGCGTTCTTCTGCGCTTCCCGGCGGTCAACCCGACGGACTGGGGCTGCACCTTGGCTCTCTGCGTTTTTAAAAAAGCGGATAATGCCTGCAATCTGGTCTGGTGGTTCATCATCGATCCCTGCCTTGTTTTAGTCGGTAAGGTGGTAGTTGTTATACTAGTATAAACGACAACTTGTAATAGGATAACGGGTGTGACAAGATTACTTCCAGAAAGACATTTTCAGGGAGGAATCAAACGATGGAACGAGTTGTGATCACAGGTATGGGTGTCATCTCGCCGCTAGGCAATGACGTCCAGTCTTTTTGGAGCAAGCTGATCCGGGGAGAGTCGGGGATCACGCGGATCGATACGTTTGACACGGATGGACATAAAGCAAAAATAGCGGGCCTGGTCCGGGATTTTGATGCCGAAGCGCGATTCGGGCGCAAGGAAGCGCGGCGGATGGACCGTTTTTGCCAGTTCGCCCTGGCGGCGGCAGAGCAGGCCTTTGGGGATGCCGCACTTGATCCGGAAAAGGTGGATCGGGAGCGGATGGGCGTATACGTCGGCTCTGGCATCGGGGGGATTCAGACGCTGCTGGAGCAAGAAGCGCTGCTCCAAGAGCGGGGACCTGGACGGGTCAGCCCGACGCTCGTGCCGATGATGATCGCCAATATGGCGGCCGCGATGATCAGCATCCGGTTTGGCGCCCACGGTCCGACAATGGCTCCGGTGACGGCGTGCTCCATCGGAAACACGGCGATTGGCGAGGCATTCCGGCTGATCCGGGCCGGAGGGAGCGACGTCGTCCTGGCCGGGGGGACGGAAGCGGCGATTACCGATATTTCGCTCGCCAGCTTTGGCAATGCCACAGCGATTTCCACCCGCAATGACGAGCCTGCCAAAGCGAGCCGGCCGTTTGATCTGGAGCGTGACGGCTTTGTCATGGCCGAGGGAGCGGGCATAGTGGTGCTGGAGTCTCTCACGCACGCGCTCAAGCGAAATGCGAGGATTTATGCAGAGGTCATCGGCTATGGAGCCAGCTCGGACGCCTATCATATGGTAGCCACGCATCCGGAAGGCATCGGGGCGTATCTGGCCATGAAAGCGGCGCTGAAGGAAGCGGGAATAGAGCCGCAAGAGGTCGATTTGATCAGCGCCCACGCGACGAGCACGGAGATCGGCGACAAGACGGAGACAGCGGCGATCAAAAGACTGTTCGGGGAGGCCGCCTACAAAATCCCGGTAACGGCCAACAAATCGATGATCGGCCATATGCTCGGGGCGGCAGGCGGAGTGGAAGCGATCGCTCTGGTCAAGAGCCTCGGGGAGGGCGTCATTCCGCCGACAATCAACCTGGAGAACCCCGATCCCGCATGCGACCTCGACTACGTGCCCAATCGGGCGAGAAGGGCCGACCTTTCCATTGGCATTTCCAACTCCTTTGGCTTCGGCGGCCACAATGCGGTGATTGCGCTGAAAAACTTTGCCGAATAAATACATGTTTTTCCTCCGAAACGAGCATGGTAAAAAGGAGAAAAGCTGGAGGCAAAAGGAGGGATGTGCGTCCGTGGAAAAAAAACGGTACTACATCACGCTGCAGTCCGGCACGACAGTGGCCGAGATTCGGGATGTGAAAGGGGAATCCACCTACGATTTTGAAATCGAGGCATCCCCGATGGAAGCAGGAATGATGCGCGATTTGTTCGAACACTGCGCACATGGCGACTTTATGATGTGGATGCATGGCCACACGTTGTGGACCGACATGCCTGACAGGGACAATGACGAGTACGACGACAACCTCCGGGAGATTTATCGCATGATGTATCGTCTGGGGACGCCGAAGACGAAGCAGGATCTCGAACAGATGGGTCTGGTGAAGGCACTGGGGCTGAATCAGGACGAAATGCCGCAAGAGCTGAAAAATCCGGCTGCTGGCCAGGTGGAAGACCCGCCGCAAGGACCTTTGGAAGGCATTTTGGAGCGCTAGGACAAGACTTTACTGACAGCATGAAAAGGAGTGGTCCTCGATGAAATGTTGGAAAAGCAAGCTTTTGGCAGCAACACTTGTGATCGGGCTGGCGGTGCCGAGTGCAGCTCTGGCGATGGAAAGCCGCTCGGATGGATTGTCGCCCCAAACCAAACAGCAGCAGGAGCATGGTGAACACGGCGGGGGACATGGCGAGCATTATAAAATGAAGCGTCTGCATCATTCCCACATGGGGGTTCATCGCCAGATGTACTTGACGCTGCTCGCGGAAAAGTACACCCCGGAGAGCGCCGAAGAGTGGAAGGCTGCCCTGGCAGAACGCAAGCGGCTAAAAGAGGCCTACAGGGCGCAAAAAGCGAAGCAGCAAAACGATGCAGGGCAGCATCAGGAGCACAAAGAAGCGATGCACGCGTTAAAAGAGAAGTACAGGGACACTCATAAAGAGTTTCACGCGGCGATCGAATCAGGGGATGCCGCGAAGATCAAGAGCGTCCTGCCCAAGCTTTTGGCTGAGGTAAAAGAGGGAAACAAGCTGCTTGCAAAAAAACTGGAAGAAAAGAAAAACTAGCAGAGCCCGAACTCGCTTCGTACAATAAAATAGCGTATGGCAAAAAGGACGTGTCCCGTGCGCGTCCTTTTGCTTTTACCAGGAATTGCTTTTTACGAAGAAGATTGCCCTTGCAGAAGGCTGCGACATAGCTGAAAAAAGCCTTGCTAGCAAGCATAATACGTTCACATGGTCAGGCAAGGGGAGAGGAACATGAGCTACTTGATTTATCTGGTGGAGGATGAGGAGAATCTAAACCAGGTTCTGGCCTCCTACCTGGAAAAGGAAGGCTGGCAGGTGCGCTGCTTTTCCGACGGGAATGCAGCAAGGGCTGCGATCATGGAGGCGCCGCACCTCTGGATTTTGGACATTATGCTTCCTCATGTGGATGGATACCAATTGATTCGCGAGATTAAAGCCCGCCAGCCACATACTCCCGTAATCTTTATTTCTGCACGCGATGCGGAGCTGGACCGTGTCATCGGTCTGGAAATGGGCAGCGACGATTATTTGCCCAAGCCTTTTTTGCCGAGGGAGCTGGTGATTCGGGCCGGAAAGCTGCTGCAGCGGATCTATGCGGCAACGAGCCCGCCAGCGGCCAATCAGACAGCAGCGGCTCTTGGCCGGTCTGTGCGGATGCTGCCGCCTTACGAAATCGACGAAGGCTCCCGAATGGCCCGAATCGACGGGCAAAAGATTGAGCTGACCACCAAGGAGTTTGATTTGCTCTTGCTGCTGTCCGCTCATCCGGGACAAGCGCTGTCGCGGGAACAGATTCTGCTGCGGATTTGGGGAGAAGAATATGATGGCAGTGACCGCGTCGTCGACGATTTGATGCGCCGGCTGCGCAAAAAGCTGCCCAAGCTGCGTGTGGAGAGCATTTACGGGTATGGATACAGGCTGGTGGAGCGATGAAAAACTATCCGTTGGCTGTTCAAATTTGGCTCATTTTTGCCAGTATTACGCTGGGGGTGACCTTGCTGCTCGCGCTGCTGTTTCCATGGGCGCTGCGCGGCTTCTTTACCAAAGAAATTTATGCGCAGATCGAAGCCTCCCAAGACGTATTCCTTGCATATGCGACCTCCTCCGTGGACGGCTGGGAGGACAAGGGGCTCTTGAAGCGGGAGCTGGAACGCCAGAATGTTCGGGCCGTCACACATGTCATTTTTCGCGAAAATGGAAAGGTGATCGGCGGGAAGGCACTGCCCGAATCGCTTGTAAAGATGCTGAACGAGGATATCGGAGAACAACTGGCCGATGTCCAGCAATACGTTCGGCCTGTGGAGGACGAGTCGATCTACTACGTAATCCGGCGAGAGACGCTGGCCGGAAAGACAATCTATCTGGTCTCTTATGTTTGGAACTCGTATTTGAACGGATTGGTAAGTACCTTGTTGTGGCGGCTTATTCTCATCATGGCGGCGGTGCTGCTCATAAGCTGGCTTCCGTGCTTGTGGCTGGCCCGTTACTTGACCAGACCGCTGGTGGAGATGGAACAGCGGGTCAAGCGAATCGCCGACCGGGATTGGAGCGAGCCGTTCGTGCTGGAGCGTGCTGACGAGATCGGCCGTTTGGCGGGCTCCATCGAGCGGATGCGCGAACGGCTCGTATCGCAGAACGAGAAGCAGCAATCCTTTTTGCAGCAGGTTTCGCACGAGTTGAAAACGCCGGTTATGGTCATCCGCAGCTATGCCCAGTCCATCCTGGACGGCATCTTCCCAAAAGGAGATATACCGGGGAGCGTACGGGTGATCGACGAAGAGGCGGAAAGGCTGGAGGAGCGAATTCGGGGACTGCTGTACATAACGAAGCTGGAATATTTGGAGCAGCAGTCCTCCCGCAAGCTATTTCGCCTTGATGAACTGGTCGTAGAGGTGTGGGACCGGCTCAAGTGGAAGCGGACCGATGTCGACTGGAGCTGCTCTGCGGAAGCCGTGACCATATCAGGGGACCCGGAGCAGTGGAAGGTAGCAGTGGAGAACCTTCTGGACAACCAAATGAGGTATGCGCAGAAAAAAATCACGCTTGCTTTGGGACAAAAGAACGGAAATGCCGAGCTTCGCATCGGCAATGACGGACCGCCGATCCCCGAGGAAAAAACGGAACACCTGTTTAACCGTTTCAGCAAAGGGGAAAAAGGGGAGTTTGGCCTGGGACTTGCCATCGTCAAGCAGATCGTCCAGCTCCATCATGCGCGCATTCAAGTGGAAAACGGAGCCGGTGAAGTGTTTTTTGTCATTTCCATTCCCCTCATGAAGCGGTAGCGGCCGGGCTGGTAGTTCCGATGCCTAGTCGCTCGCAGCCTGCATATAGCGAAACAGGGTGTTTTCGTCCCATTCCTCTACGGCCAGGATGTGTTCCTCCGAACAGTTGGGGCACCAGCCGAGATGCAGGCAGCGATGTTGCAGGGCATCGGGCACGCCATTGCTCAGCTTTGAATCTTCGATCTCCCTGTACGGGCTGTAGTCCCCGTAGTAATCATAAAGCCGGCCGCTGTCATCCAGAGGATGGGAGCATAGCGGACATGCCTCGCGCAGATCGAGGAGACCGTTGCATACGGGACAGAGATGATCCATCAGGCGCATAACTCCTTTTACGTGTCTGGTTCTCTCCCTACTTTGCACAGGGGAAGCGGTGTCTATACAAAAATGCGAAAGGTCTGCTGCTTGCCGGGGAACCGGCAGCATAAAAAAGCTCTGCGGCCCTTCAACAGGGTGGCAGAGCTTTGATCTTGTCTACGCCTTGAAATTGTCCATGCTGGAGGAGTGGCCGGGCTGCAGCTTCGCATCCGGATTGATGTAGCCCACGGCGTTGTTCACCGCTGTCGGCGCTTCGCCGAATCCGACGGCGATCAGCTTTACTTTGCCCGGATAGGTCGAGACATCGCCTGCCGCGTAAATGCCGGGAATGTTGCTCTCCATCTTGGAATTTACGACGATCGCGCCCTTTTCCAGCTCGAGACCCCAGTTTTTGATCGGGCCAAGCGATGAGATGAAGCCGAAGTTGACGATGACGGCGTCTACTTCCAGTTCCTTTTCTTCTTTTGTGGTGCTGTTTACGAGTGTGAGGCGTTCGATTTTCTCGTCTCCGTGGATGGCTGAGATTTCGTATGGTGTTGTTACGTTTACTTTGGAGGACATGAGCAGCTCGACGCTGTGCTCGTGTGCACGGAATTTATCCCGGCGGTGGATGAGTGTGACTTCCTTGGCGATCGGCTCGAGCATCAAGGACCAGTCAACAGCAGAATCCCCGCCTCCGATGACGGCAACGCGCTGCCCTTTGAAGGAGTTTAAGTCGGTAACGAAGTAATGCAGATTGGTTTTTTCGTATTTGACGGCGTCTGGATGCTCTAACTTTCGAGGTTCAAATGCGCCGACTCCGGCGGTAATAATGACGGCACGCGAATAGTGTATGCCTTTGTCTGTCGTAAGCTCGAAGATGTTGTCTGCTTTCTTTTCGACATTTTCCACCTTTTCCTCAAGGCAGATCGTCGGATTGAATCGGGACAATTGCTCTTTTAGATTGTTAATCAAATCTTGCGCAAGCACTTTCGGAAACCCGGCCACATCGTATATGTATTTCTCCGGGTAAAGAGCGGAAAGCTGTCCGCCCAGTTGGGGCATACTTTCAATAATTTTTACGCTTACCTGACGCATTCCGCCGTAAAATGCAGTGAACAGGCCAGCAGGGCCTCCACCGATAATCGTAATGTCGTATACCTGCTCGTCCTTTTGCAGAAGATTCAACCTAAGCACCTCCGAAATATTCTGAAAGCATCCTTTCCTATTATACCCATACTTGAAAATGAAAAAAAGCAAAGAAAAGAACAGCGTAGGCAAATATGGCTTGCAAAACTTGTCGATTCCCCTTAATATGATCTTGAATGTAAAGAAATTGACACATTTTTTTATCCCAGCGTTTGTGCCATTTTTCACAGATTGCCGCATAGGATGAGACATGGCAATAATTCCGTTTATTCATTGGCGATCAAAAAGGGAACCTTAAAGCGTAGCCAATCACGTGAAATTTCGCACAAACCTTCAGGGATTACTATCATTCATGAATGGAAGGGATATCCATGAGTACACCCAAAATCCTCATCCTCGGCGCCGGGTACGGGGGCCTGTTGACCACTCTGCACCTGCAAAAAAAGCTCAACTACAATGAAGCAGAAATCACGCTGGTCAACAAGCACAACTATCACTACATCACGACCTGGCTGCATGAGCCGGCTGCGGGAACAGCACCTGCGGATCATGCCCGCGTGCCTCTCGATCAAATTATTGACATGAACAAAATCAATTTTGTCAAAGATACCGTCCAATCGATCCAGCCGGAAGAGCGTACGGTTACACTGGATAGCGGAAACGTTTTGAGCTACGACTACCTCGTGATCGGCCTCGGAAGCGATCCGGAAACCTTCGGCATCGAGGGCCTGAAAGAGTATGCGTTCAGCATCCGCAGCATCAACGCTGTTCGTCAAATCCGCGAGCATATCGAGTACATGTTTGCGAAATATAAAAATGAACCGCATCGCACGGATTACCTGACATTCGTCGTGGGCGGAGCCGGATTTACGGGCATTGAGTTCAGCGGCGAGCTGGCTGACCGCATTCCTGAGCTGTGCCAGGAATTCGACGTTGACCCGAGTTTGGTAAAGATTTACAACATTGAAGCGGCTCCAACCGCACTGCCAGGATTCGATCCGGAACTGGTTTCCTACGCGGTCGATATTCTGCAGAAAAAAGGCGTCGAGTTCATGATCGGAACGGCGATCAAGCAATGCACGCCTGAGGGCGTAGTGCTCGCCAATGGAGAAGAAATCAAGGCTGCTACAGTTGTCTGGGCCGCAGGTGTTCGCGGCAACAGCATCGTGGAAAAATCCGGATTTGAAGTCATGCGCGGACGTGTCAAAGTAGACGAGTTCCTGCGTGCTCCAGGGTACGACAACGTATTCGTCGTCGGCGACTGCGCCCTGATTTTCAACGATGAAGGCCGTCCTTATCCGCCGACTGCTCAGATTGCCGTACAAGAAGGGGAAGCGCTCGGTGACAATCTGGCGGCTCTCATTCGCGGCGAAGTGATGATGCCGTTCAAGCCAGCTCTCCAAGGATCTCTTGCTTCGCTCGGAAAAGGCGAAGGAATCGGTATGGTCGGCACGAAAAAACTGTTCGGCACCTCGGCCGCACTGATGAAAAAAGCGAGCGATCTGCGCTACCTGTACAAAATCGGCGGCGTTGGTCTCGCTCTGAAAAAAGTGCGCCTGTAAAAGGAGAAACCTATGCGCCACGCCAGTATCCAGGTCAGAGGATTGATGACCCGCGAAGAGATGGAGCGCTACAACGCGCTGATGGACGTAGGCGCCTACCTGGAAGACCAGGGGCGCCACGATCTCGCCCATCATATTCAGCGGGAAGTGGACATACTCATCCTGCCAGCGATTGATCGTTTGAAGGAAAAGGGCCGCGAACGCGACCGAGAAAACCTTCGCTACATGATTGACAACGGACTTCTGGATGAGGACGACGATTGACCAAGCTAGCGAATAGATGACTCGAAGATGCCCTCGGCGAACCAGAAGCCGGGGGTTTTTCATTGGAGGAACGAGCCAAATGGGCCGGCTGTTACTTGAAATGCCTCACACGGAGCTTCCTTGTTTTGAAGACATCCGGGCTTGCGTTTCGGTGCCAAATCGTATGTTCCGAGCTGGCGCTGTACAACCGGTTTCGCTATACTGACGAAAGAAAGGTGGGAGACCGTGTGCGAAAGACGAATGTATGGCTGGGCGCCTGCGGAATTGTGATTCGCGGCGAAGAGGCGCTGGTCGTGAAGAAAACGTACGGGGGTCTCAAAGGACAGTGGTCCTTTCCGGCCGGATTTGTGGAGCCGGGGGAGACCGTAGATGAAGCCGCCGTGAGAGAAGTTTGGGAGGAGACTGGAATACGCGCGGAAATACGGCGGTTGGCAGCCGTCCGCTCCGGAGTCATCCGCGATACGATCAGCGACAATATGGTGGTCTTCTGGATGGATTATGTCAGCGGTGAACCGCGTCCGCAGGAAGGGGAAATCGAGGTGGCAGCCTTTGTACCGATCCGGCAGCTTCTGGAAGATCCGCTTTCCTCGACCTATTTGAAAATCATCCTGCCCACGTACCAGAAGCGAGAACAGAGCTTGGGCGGAGACGAATACCCGATCGACCCCGTTTTTCAATACACACGCTATAAAATCTTCTCGCAATCGTGAGTATACGCTAGATAACAGCCATTGTTGCCGCTTACATAGCGGTTTTTTTCTGTTTTTCCTCGCTTTTTTCAGTTGAAGAATGCTGTCTTTTTCTGATATAGTTAGACACATCCAAAAAATCAGAATTTTAAAAAATGTCGGTTATGCGAACCCGGCGCCATGGGAAAGGAGCGATCATCATGAGAAAAGAACAGGAACAATGCCCATACTGCAATGGACAAGGCTATTTTCAATTGCTGCTGGGTGGGACAGAAAACTGTCCGGGATGCGAGGGCTCAGGTGCCCACTCGGAGGAGATGTCCGCAGCTGCCGGCAATCGATGAGGGAAGTCTTTGAGAAGCCGATGAAAGTCGGCTTTTTTTGTGCGCCGCCAAAAGCGAGGCAAGCCCCAGTTTCCCAATTGACCTTATGCTTTGATTTCGATAGACTAGAAGCGATAACGGGCCGTCGGCTGCCGCGGTCCCATTTCTGTCGGAAGAGAGCAGGAGGTCTAAAAGCTCATGAGCTTGCTGCAATTTGTGGTGTCTGTTGTCTTGTTTGCTGTGCTTGGATTCGGGATCGGCTTTATTATAAACATGATATTGCGTACCACCTGGATGCCCGTCATCCTCGTCTTCGGAGTGGTCGTGGGCGCATTGATCTACAAAAACATCGTTCCCGGCCTTTGGGACTCCATCATTCTCGGCGTCGGCCTGATCGGAGCGGTGGCCAGCGGCTGGACGATCCAGACACTTCGGAAAAAAGGATATCGGATGTTTTAACTGACTTAGAAAGCGGACCTTACTCGGGTTCGTTTTTTCTTTTTTTAAAAGCGCTTGGAAAGCGGCTGCGGGGGAGAGAAGCATATTTCCAGTCCTGCGCTCCGGTCTTCGTCCTGCGAGGAAGCGCAGACTGTCCGCTACACAACGATTCGCGGGGGAGCGTAAAAGTGGCAGCCGCTTCGTAGCGGAATCAGGTTACTCCTGATTCCCGCGAATCGTTGTTCCGCTTTTGCTCGAAAACTGGACAGTATGCGCATCCGAGAAGTGTCCCACCGAACCTGCAGCGGTTTTCTCCTTTTTCATCTCCTCCACTACAGCCCGAACCAGGTGTCTTTCCACCCGTAAAAATCCTCCGGAAAGAAGCTCAAACCGCCCAAACTATCCCGAATATTTCAGCTTCTGGTTGAATTTGTGTATAGTTTCCTCCTCTCCGGGACAAGATTAGTAGCGAGAGGAGGTTTTTTACAGAATGAATGTGAAGCGATTGGTTAGTGTCATCGTTTTGGCTGTAACCGTCCTGACAGGCTTTGCGAGCGATGGATTGGGCTACAACGCGATCGGCGATCGATCTGTCCAGACCGCTTATGGAATCAGGGAAACCAGGGAAGGGCAGCAGGTCGTGAAAAAACGGGCTGTCTCCACCAGTTCATTTAGCCAGGTCATCGACAAAGCAGATGCGATGCTGGAGCAATATCCGAAAATCCGCGTTGTCGCTACCGGATACTACGCCGGATATGAATCAACGGGGAAACATCCGAGTCATCCATCCTACGGGATTACATATTCAGGCGTGAAGGTCCGTCGTGGCGAATACTCCACCATTGCTGCTGATCTGCGCGTGTTTCCACTGGGGACAGTGTTGTACATCCCCGGCTATGGTTACGGAGTTGTCGCTGACAAAGGAGGGGCTATACGCGGCAACAAAATCGACCTGTATTTTGAAACCAAGCAGGATGTATTCAAGCAGTGGGGGAAGAAGTCCGTAGACGTATACCTGGTCCGCCGGGGCGACGGGAAAGTAACAGAGGCGATGATGCAAGGGTTGAATGAAAAAGGGATTGCGGCGATGGCCGAACCTATTGACTAGTGTGATCGAAAGCAAACGAATGTGACTTTTAAAAAAGGATTTGCTTTAGCTATTTCAGCTGGCAAATCCTTTTTCGCATGAGCTCTGATCAAAATCTTGCAGCGTTCCATGCAAAGCTTAGTTTCGAGAAGCGGGCAGCTTTTCGGCGAGCTCGGGGTGGATCAGGGAGACAAGACGCTCCAATCCGTCCAGGATACGCGGAGAGGGCCTGCAGTAGAGGCCTTCTTCCAAAAGGTGCACCTGCTTTTTCCGAATAGCCGCCATCTCTTGCCATTCAAGGCGATCAGTGATCATAGCCGGTTTAATCCTTCGAAGCTCAATGCCGCACCAGACTACGCAAATATGGTCGGGATTGCGTTCCAGGACCATCTCGCGGGTCGCTTTTACATTGGGGACGGAAAAATCGGCAAACACATTCATGGCGCCGGCGATCTCGCTTACATCCGTCAGCCAGTTGTCCCGGCCCGGGGTGTAGATCGGATTGGGCCACCACTCCCAGTAGAGCTTTGGCGTAGTTTCAGCAGCCAACGCTGTTTGCCTGATGGTTTCAGATCTTTCGACAAAGTGATTGGCAAGCCGCTCTGCTTCCAGGTGTCTGCCGGTCGCTTCCCCGACGAGCCGGATATCCCGCGGGATGTCGGTGAAACGCTGCGGGTTGAGGACGATATGGGGAATCCGGCGGGCAATCAATGCTTCCACATTCTTTTCCATGCCAGGGACACTGAGCGAAGCTACGACCAGATCCGGTTTGAGGGCTTCCACCTTTTCCATGTCGATGGTCAGGTCAGGTCCGACGCGAGGCAAGTGCTGCCACTCGCCTGGCCAGTCGGAGTGATCATCCAGCCCTACCACTTCCTCTTTCAACCCCAGATAATAGAGGATCTCCGTATTGCTCGGACAGATGGAAACGATCCGCATAACCCTTTCCCCTCCGGTTGTGTAAAGATCAGACCAGGACGGTTTTTTCGTCTCCTGGTCTTTCTGTCGACTGCTTATGCATAGAAGAGACGATCGACGATAATGGCGATCACGATTCCCAGCCATCCGCCGATAAGCACCTCGATCGGCTGATGACCGAGCAGTTCCTTCAACTTCTGGGCCTTTTCCTGATTGGGACGGACCTTGAAGGTTTTCATGCCTTCCAGAAGGTGATTGAATTCATCTACCAGCTTGTTCAGAACGACAGCCTGCATTCCAGCATGGCGGCGAACGCCAGCCGCATCAAACATGACGATGATGCCGATAATGGCAGAGATGGCAAACATGCTGCTGGTGAAGCCTTCGCGAATGCCGACTGCTGTGGACAGTGCGGTAACAGCTGAGGAATGAGAACTGGGCATACCGCCTGTGCTGAACAAAAGCGACCACTGCCACGTCTTGGTGGCAAAGTAAGTAAGGGGAATCTTGACAAACTGGGCAATTCCTATGGCAATCAAAGCTGCCCATAAGGGAAAGTTGTCAAATATCGCTGCCATAGTGAAAATCCATTCCTTTCTGCTGTGCACTTCTTGAGTTTATTGTAACAGAACGGCGTTATGCTCATCCGTGAAGTTTTCGTTGGGATTTCGAGACAAGCCAATCTGTGTTACCATAAAGATGGAAGGTTTGAAACGGAGGCAACGCTTATGAGTTACCCCGAGCAGTATCTCCAGTTTATTGATTTGTTCAATAAAAAAGAATACTACGAGTGTCACGATCTGCTGGAAGAAATCTGGATGGAGGATAAATCCAACAAGTTCCTTCAGGGACTCCTGCAGATGGCAGTCGGGCTGTACCATTTCTCCGGCGGCAACATCAAGGGAGCGCGCTGGATGTTCGAAAACAGCCGCAAGTACCTGACGCCCTATGCGCCCAGGCACTGGGATCTGGACGTATCTGCCGTGCTTGCTTTTCTGAATGAATGCATAGCAGCACTTCCCGAGGAGAATGCCATCCCGTACACAGAGGCAAAGGCGATGCCGTTTCCTGCCTTGCACCTGACGCTGGGCACGCGCTGAAAATCGGAAAACAAATGTGCCCATAATTGTATCCTATCACAGAGAAAGAAGGAAGAGTATATGAACGTCACTGTAGAAAAACGTATGGATGGGTGGAACGTCGCCTGCGACGAGCTGATCATTCCTCTCTGGAAAGGAGAGGAGATTGCGGAGGCGTATCCGGAGTTGGACCAACGCTTTGACGGCGGCCTTGCCGCGATGCAAGCGGATAAGGAGTTCAGCGGCGAAGCGAAGACAGTGGCTATTGTTCACACGATGGGGAAACTGGCGGCAAAAAAATTAATCATTGCCGGCATGGGCAGTCCCGAGTCGTTTGACTTCGTTTCGGCACGGGCTGCATGGGGACGCGCAGCCAAGGTTTCCACGACGAAGGGGAAGGAAAAGCTCGTTGCGATCGATGTGCGGACGACGGGAAGTCTGGAGCTTGACCGTCTGGCTCAGGCGATGACAGAAGCGTTTGGGCTCGCTTCGTATCACTACGAGGGCTACCGTCAAAAGCCGAAGCGCGAAGCGGAACCGCTCAGCACCGTTCAGCTTCTGGTCGGCAGCGATGAGGAAGCGGCGACCGCCATGGTCGGTGTGATGCGCGGCGAAGCGCTGGCGCAGGGAACCAATCTGGCCCGTACGCTTGTCAATGAGCCCGCCAATTACTTGACGCCAACCGCTTTGAAGGACGCTGTTGTAGCTGTCGCGGAGCGTTACGGTATGGAGTATGAAGTGCTGGCAAAAGATAAACTGAAGGAATTGGGGATGGGCGGCGTTCTGTCCGTTGCAAAGGGAAGCGCGGAAGAGCCGTTCGTCGTCGCCGTCAAATACCAGGGCAAGGAAAACTGGGAAGACGTCATCGGTCTGATCGGAAAAGGCGTAACCTTTGATACGGGCGGTATTTCCATTAAGCCGGTAGCCGGCATGGAAGACATGAAATCGGATATGGGCGGGGCAGCGGCCATGATCGGGGCTCTGGAAGCGATCGGGCAGCTGAAGCCGAAAGCAAACATCCTGACCGTGATCGGCTGTGTCGAAAACATGCCATCGTCAACTGCCTACAAGCCTGGAGACGTCATCACTACGATGAGCGGGAAAACAGTTGAAATCATCACCACCGATGCGGAAGGTCGACTCGTTCTGGCAGACTGCATTACATATGCCAAACAGAAAGGCGTTTCCTGCCTGATCGACGCGGCCACCCTGACTGGCGGCATCGTCGTCGCACTGGGCCACTTCTGCTCCGGTGTCATGACCAACAACGACGCTTTGGTGGGAGAGGTACTGGATGCTGCCGGCCAAGCGGGTGAACGGCTCTGGCAGCTGCCGACCTTTGACGAATACCGCGAGCTGAACAAAAGCCGCTTTGCCGATCTGAAAAACTCGGGCGGACGTTACGGTCACGGCATCATCGGCGGAGTCTTTTTGCAGGAGTTTGCCGAAGAGACGCCGTGGGCGCATCTGGACATCGCGGGCACAGCGTATTCTGCCAGCGCGAATGATATGAACCCGGCAGGCGGTACAGGCGTCATGGTGCGAACCATCGCCCAGTTTGTGATGAACCGCAGCCAGGCATAAGTACAGATACAGGATCAAACAGCCAATCATAGCGGAATGAAGGAGGAAGTTATCCATGTTTCAAAATCCAAGCGATGAAAAACGCCGCCAGCTCCTGCAGGAGGCAAACACAATCGCAGTCGTAGGTCTTTCCGACAAGCCGGACCGGACCAGTCACATGGTAGCGGCAGCCATGCAGAGCGCAGGCTACAAGATCATCCCGGTCAATCCGGTGATCGCGGGGGAAACGGTGCTGGGTGAAAAAGTCGTCGCCTCGCTTACCGACATCGACGAGCCTGTCGACATTGTAAACGTCTTCCGCCGCAGCGAGGATATTCCTCCCGTGGCCGAAGAAACGCTGAAGATGAAGCATAAGCCGAAGGCATTTTGGCTGCAGCAGGGCATCTCCAACGAGCAGGCGGCAGAGCAGGTGTCCAAGGAAGGCATCGACGTCATTATGGATCTGTGCATAAAGGTGGACCACGCTCTTTTACGCATTGGCAAGAAGTAATGGCTGCACAAAAACAACCGTGGAATGGTTTCGGCGAAGGAGTGAAGTCAGATGTTTTACAACAAGACAGCAGAGGCAAAAAATGACCGTGTCCCACCGAATCAAAAGGTGACGACCGGCTTCCCTGTATTGCATTACGGCGAAGTGCCGGAGTACACCGATCTTGCTGCGCAGTGGAGCTTCCGCATCTTCGGGCTCGTGGAAGAGGAAGTGACATTGTCGTACGAGCAGATGATGGCTCTTCCAAAAGGAACGACCACGAACGACATTCACTGCGTTACAGGCTGGAGCAAGCTGGACAACGTCTGGGAAGGCATCCCCGTAGAAGAGATCGTCAAGCTCGTCAAGGTCAAGCCGGAGGCCAAATACGTCATGCTTCACGCGGAGCACGGCTGGACAGCCAACATGCCGCTCAGCGACTTTTTGACGCCGGGCAATCTATTTGCCAACAAGCATAACGGCGAGGAACTGACGCCGGACCACGGCTGGCCGCTCCGTTTTGTCATTCCTCACCTGTATTTCTGGAAGAGTGCAAAGTGGGTGCGCGGCATCGAGTTTTTGGAGCGTGACAAGCAGGGCTTCTGGGAGAAAAACGGGTATCATATGTATGGCGATCCCTGGAAGGAGCAGCGTTTTGCGTGGGATTAAATAGACGTAGAAAGGAGGCGGAGAAACCGCCTCTTTTTTTTGAACCATAGCGGGACTTCTACTGTTCAATCCTCGGCCTCGTAGGATAACAGTCCGGCATTTTCACATCCGATACCTCAGACAGCTTCATCAAGTAATAACACTCCTCCCGCGACATGTGGTCGGCCATCAGCGGAGACAGCACGCCCAATACTTCATCCCGCAAGCGCATTTCCGTCAATTCATGCAAGAAGGATTGGAAAAGCTGAATCTCCATTTCTGCCTGGTGATGGAAACGGCTTAGCGCAGGAAAGCTTTGCAAATGGGTACGGAGATATCCGGCCAATTCAACGGCTTTTAGATAAAAATGTTCAAACTGCTTCGTAAAATGATGGCTTTTTTGCTTATAGTCATGTTCCACCATGTCCAGAAGCGAACTGATCGTAGCAGCGTGCCCGGCAGCGTCAGACAGCCACAGCAGATGATAATGAACGGCATGAAAAGTGGGAGTTTCGCTTCCGGAAAGGACATCGTTCAAGATTCGTTCGTATTCCTCCAATTCGTTTACCATGTGGTTTAAAAAAGTGGGAGCAGGCTGATCTCACGGGTCTCTTTTGGCGCCAGTGACTGATGAATAAACCGGGCATGATCGCCGAGTATTTGCAGCCAAAATCTATGTTCAAACATAATGTCACTTTGTACATCGACTTTGTTTTTCATGTCATTCCCTCCCTTTGCACACTTCAGGGTATGTGCAGGAGCCCAAATGTGTGTAAAGGGTGAACAGGGGAATCGGATGCACCCCGTGGAAGTGAGATTGGCCAGTTATCTGTTGTCTGTCTGCTTTGATGCAGCCGATTCCCGGTTTCAAGGGCAATTGAGCACGGCCAGTCTGAGGGATGCCGCGAACTCAATCGGAACCAGCTACCGACATCTGAACAGGGTCATCCGGCAGTTTTGCACGGAGGGTCTGATCGAACGCAGCAAAGAGTACATCCTGGTTGCGGACAAGGAAGGGGTAAGAGCGCTGGCAGGCGATAATATTTACGAATAGACACATGGCAATAGGCTTCAGAAGAGCAGGGCGGCGATCAATCATCATCCAGGGTGCAATCACGGGAGAGGAAAGCGTATGATATCGGGACGGATACTTGCAGTTCTCGCAGGTTCGCTGGTCAGTCTGCAAAATATTTTCAACAGCAAGGTAAATGAACGAGCGGGATCCTGGGCAACCACGGCGCTCGTATTAGGCATGGGATTTTTGGCTTCGCTTGTGATCGGTCTGCTATTTGAAGGCGCAGAGCTGTCTGTCTTGGAAAAGATGCAGCCCTGGTACTGGTTTAGCGGTTTGATCGGAGTTGGAGTAGTCATTTGTCTGGTGCAGGGGATCAGGCTGCTCGGCCCAACGTACGCCAGCTCGGTCGTTTTGTCAGCGCAGCTCGGATTTGCGTTATTGTGGGTCTCTCTAGGCTGGTTCGGTTTGGAGCAAGTCCCGTTTACTTTCAAACAGGTGGTCGGCGTGCTGGTCCTCGTCGGCAGTATCATCGTTTTTAAATTTGGCGGTAAACATGAGGCGCAGGAGTCGTCCAAGCAGCCAGCGTAGATGATCCGTTGAGCTTTCTCGCAGGCGATGACCTGTGTGCACATTCCGTTTTCGTTATCGGAAATAGCTGCCATCCGTTTGCCTCTTCTCCCTGGCGGTTGCGCTCAGGGATTTTTTATTGGGCAGGCGGGTACTGCCACTACAGCTTGACAGCGAACAGCCAGAGAATCACCCCAGCCACGGCAGCACCTAGCAGGAGCAGCACCGCCCATATTGTGCTATTTCCCTGCTGCTTTGCTTGTACTTGTTCCTGACCCTGGTTCTTTTCTTGTTCCTTTGGTTGTTTCTTTCTGAACAGCAGCGGCAATTGAGAAGCGGCTATCGCGGCAATGCCCGAAAAAATCCAGAACCGCATCGTTTTCTTCGTTTCGTTGTCTTCCATGCTCTGCACCCTCCTAATAGCTTCAGTATGCGTCAAATGCCGGGAAATGTTGTAGGAGGAACGGGTTTGTCCAACCGAGTCTAAATTGACTGTATGGGCAGCATCGCTGCATAGAAATATTGCGTTGGGAAATTTTATGGTTAAAAAGGGTGGGCTCATGAAGATCAAGGATAGGGTTTCTTTATTGCTCGCCGTCAGCCTGTGCCTGTTGACCATCGGTTGCCGGACAGACCCCGGCCAGCAGCTAAACCAGCAAAGCGTCAAATCCCCGGCGTCTGCCAATCAAACGGCAAAACCCGTCATACTGATTGTCATTGATTCGTTGATGGACAAGCCATTGCGGGAAGCGATTCGGCAAGGCCGCGCCCCCGCTTTGAAGCATTTGCTAGCGAACGGGCACTACTTTCCGAAGGTCGTCAGCTCGTTTCCGACGATGTCCGTCACCATCGACAGCACTTTATTGACCGGGACATACGCAGATCGGCATCATGTTCCGGGCCTTGTCTGGTACAGCGGCAAAGAAAAGCGGATGATTTTCTATGGAAACGGCCCAAAGGAGGCCATGAAAATCGATCAGCCGCAAGTATTGATAGACTCCGTGCAGCAGTTAAACCAGGTTCAATTGAACAAGGAAACGAAAACGATTCATGAGGAGCTGGCGGAAAAGGGAAAAAAATCGGCGTCGATCAATGCGATTGTATTTCGGGGAAAAACGGAACACAGCTTGAAAGTCCCCGGCTGGATCTCAGCCGCCACTCATATGCCAGACGCATTGAACGTAACGGGACCTGAATGGCTTTCCTATGCGGCGTTTGCACAACTGGACCCGAACAACCGCCACGACCGTCTGTGGAAAAAGTACGGGATGAACAATGATTTTTCCGGTCATGACGTGGCCTATTTGATCACGAAAAAACAGCTTCCGCCTTTTACAATCGCATACTTCCCGGAGAATGACATGACCGTCCACAGAGGGGGCGTCGCCAACCTGGATGGGATAGCAAAAGCGGATCAGGCGCTGCAGGTCGCGCTTAACGCTTACGGCTCGTGGGATCGGGCGGTGAAGAACGCCGTTTGGATCGTTATGGGGGACAGTGCACAGAGCGCCGTGTACGACGACCGGGACAAAGCGACGGTCGACCTAAGACCGCTATTGGCTCCGTATCGGATCGCGAAAATCGGCCAACCGGTAAGGCCCGAGGATCAGGTTGTGATTTCCACCAACGAGCGCATGGCTTACATCTATGCGATTGATAAGAAGGTCCGGTTAGCCGACATCGTGAAGCGGCTGCAGGCCGAGGACAAGCTCGATATCATTGCCGTGAAAGACGGCAAAAACGTGCGGGTTACTGCAGGCAATACCAGCGATCAGTTTTCTTATCGTCCCGGCGGAAGATACACGGATGAGTACGGGCAAACATGGACGATATCGGGAGAACCGAAGCTGGCGGATATTGCGATTGCCAATAAGCGGATCAAATACGGGAAGTATCCGGATGTTTTGGCGAGACTGTACGGTGCGGTGCATTCTCACGAAGGAAGGTATGTTGTCGTCACGATCAAACCCGGATACGAACTGGTCACGGAAAGCTCCCCCACTCATCTCGGCGGAGGAGCTCACGGTTCGCTTCATGAAAAAGATTCGCTTGTCCCGATGATTGTAGCCGGAACAGACACCCGGCCAAAAACGCTGCGCCTCATCGATATGAAAGACTGGATTTTGCAATTGGCAAATCGGTAGAGAACAAACTCCCTCGCTGCCTGGACAGCACAGGGAGTTTGTTTGAAGCATTACAGGCTGCTCGCCCCGCGACTGATTATGCCTTTGACGGATCACCCATAAACCAGGATATATACGTGCACCGCTTGCAAATCAGGATGGCTGCCTCTTTGTTTGCCCAATCCAGCCCGAAAAAGGTAGCTCCCCGCGAGTTTAACTGTCTATAGTCCTTGTCAAACGTGTCGTTTTGACAGCACGGACAAGTGAGAATCGTCCCGCCGATTTTATATTTCAAACCCATTCACTCCCTGTCATTTGATACATAAAAATACGAAATTACCCAAAAAAAGGTTTCAAAAGGAGGCGGTCTGTGTGTCGTGGCAGTGTCCTCAAAAGGAGCGGCTTCCTCCCAAAACAAGTGATTTGGGGACTGAAGCGGAGCTTTTTGCAAAAAAGCAAGCGGCCATAGGAAATCAATGAGTCCATGGCCGCATGCCGTTTATTGGTGCTTGTTATGTAATCGGTTCGAAATCTCATCCAGCGTGTGGATGATCGAAAAGAGCTGGTCGGAGGTAGCAGCCATCTGTTCAGCAGAAACAGTGGAAAAGGCTATCTGTTGGTCAATTTTTTGCAATTGGTTGGTAATCTTCAGCAGAGATTGATGGATATGTTTGGAGGAGGCATTCGATTTATCCGCCAATTTTCGCACCTCATCCGCAACGACGGTAAAGCCGCGGCCGTGCTCGCCAGCTCTGGCAGCTTCTATGGCGGCATTGAGTCCAAGCAAGTTGGTCTGCGAAGAGACTTCCGAAACGAAGTCGCTGAGCTTTTCGATTTCTTCGTTGTGCGTTTTCAGAACATCCATGGAAAGGGCAATCTCTTCATTGCATTCGGCAAGCTTTGAAGCCGACTCGGCAAATACGGAAGAGATCCGAACGGCTTCCTGTGTCGTGGTCGTAAGCTCTGTTGCCATTTGCTCCATCCGCTGGCGATATGCCAAATTTTCTTCCATGGTATCCCCGATGTACTGCTCGAGAATGATGGCAGAATCAAAGAAAACTCGTTTGCTAAGCGCGCGATAAAAGGCATGCCCATCAGGCAAGGCTTGGATTCTTTCAGCAAACAGGCGCAAATAGAGAGAGTATCCGCCCAGAAACCAGGAAGCGGACAACCCGATCTTGGCATGGATAGCGCCTATTTTTTGCCGAGTGTGTATATAGTCAGCATCAATGACGGTAGAAGAGAGAGATTCCAGGTACCGCAGTTGTGTTTTCTTTAGTCTGTCTACAGTACTGTTGGTACGAATGAGTTGGTCGAGAATCGAGTGTCTCTCCAACTCCTGATAGAAACAGTCTACGATCTCTTCCGAGTAAGTCTGAAAAAAGTCGCGATGTGAATGCAAAAGATTCAGATCGTCTTTTGTCAGGTCATAAAACGCGAGGAGTTGGCTCCATTTGTTCTCTAGCGTAACCATGATGTGTGCCCCTTTTAGAAAAATAGAAAAATATATTCTCAAATTTTACCAGAGTTGAAAGTAGGATGAAACCCAAATTTTTCATGCACGGGGTTGTCATTCCTTCTTCTCGAACTATTCCCGAATGTTTCTGATGCGAAACCTGATGGGTTTGGCACTGTGATTCAGCACAGTTTGGAGAATAAAATCGCAAGATCCGGGCATAATAAAAAATACGCTGTTAACAACCTTTTTCATCCCCCCGCTTTGGCGGGGGCTTTTTTTTGCTTTTTTACAGCAATCATTGTAACAATTACTTATTTAAATTTATTATAAAAAAGTATTGATTTTATTTTGAGAAGTGTTATCATTTGTTTTGTAAGAACAAACTGGTGAGGTGAATAGGTGATGAGTGCAAACAAGAACAACAACCTGACGACTAGCTGGGGTACTCCGGTCGGGGACAACCAAAATTCGATGACAGCCGGTTCCCGCGGTCCCACATTGATTCAGGATGTGCATCTGCTTGAGAAATTGGCGCATTTCAACCGGGAGCGCGTGCCAGAACGGGTCGTGCATGCCAAAGGCGCCGGTGCGCATGGCTATTTTGAAGTCACAAATGACCTGACAGCGTACACCAAAGCTGCTTTCTTGTCAGAAGTAGGCAAACGTACACCTCTCTTTGTTCGCTTCTCGACGGTTGCAGGCGAGCTGGGCTCGGCCGATACAGTCCGCGACCCTCGGGGTTTTGCCGTCAAATTTTACACAGAAGAAGGCAACTATGATTTGGTAGGGAACAACACGCCTGTTTTCTTTATTCGGGACGCGATCAAGTTCCCGGATTTCATCCATACACAAAAAAGGGATCCGAAAACGCATTTGAAAAATCCGACAGCGGTATGGGACTTCTGGTCTCTTTCCCCAGAATCCTTGCATCAGGTGACGATCTTGATGTCTGACCGCGGCATCCCTGCTACTTACAGACATATGCACGGCTTTGGCAGCCATACCTTTAAATGGGTCAATGCAAAGGGAGAGTCCGTCTGGGTCAAATACCACTTCAAAACGGAACAAGGGATCAAGAATCTAACGCCCGAAACAGCGGCTCAAATTGCCGGTGAAAACCCTGACTATCATACAGAGGATCTGTTCAATGCGATTGAAAAAGGCGACTATCCTGCGTGGAGGCTATACGTGCAGATCATGCCGCTGGAGGATGCCAATACGTACCGCTTTGACCCATTTGATGTGACGAAGGTATGGTCGCAAAAAGACTATCCGCTGATCGAAGTGGGGCGCATGGTGTTGAATCGCAACCCGGAAAACTACTTTGCCGAGGTTGAGCAAGCGACATTTTCACCCGGCACGCTTGTTCCCGGCATTGAAGTGTCTCCTGACAAAATGCTGCAAGGACGCCTGTTTGCCTACCATGACGCACACCGTTACCGCGTAGGGACGAATCACCAGATGCTGCCGATCAACCGGCCGCGCAACGAGGTGAACAACTATCAACGCGACGGACAGATGCGTTTTGATCAGAACGGTGGCGGCTCGGTGTATTATGAGCCCAACAGCTTCGGCGGTCCGACGGAGGCGCCCGAGCACAAGCAAACGGCTTATCCGGTGTCAGGCTTGGCCGACAGCGTCGCCTATGATCGGGATGACCACTACACGCAGGCCGGAGATTTGTACCGGCTGATGAGCGAGGATGAGCGCGCGCGTCTGGTTCAAAATATTGTGAATGCGATGAAACCGGTGGCAAAAGAAGAAATCAAGCTTCGCCAAATCGGACACTTTTACAAAGCGGACCCCGAATACGGAACACGTGTTGCCGAGGGACTTGGCCTGTCTGTACCGGAAGAAGTGAAATAAGACGGTCGGGACTGTCTGCTTCAGCCGTTTGGCAAAGCGGGAAATAACGAAGAGGTGAAAGACGATGAACCTTCAAAAGGTGCTATGTCCGGTCTGCCAATCGGAAATCAGGTATTTGAAGCACAGCATTATTTGTGATTGCGGCATGCGGCTGAAGCCAAAACGGAAACGGGCGTAGGCAAGATAGGCGCCTTTTGAGGGTGGATACGAGAGCAAAAAGACGCGGCAGCTTCAGCCTGCCGCGCCTTTGCGTATCGTGATTTGCCACTGGGCATCATCGGTTTGTTCGAAGGAGACGACCTGATGTCCGTTTTTGACGGCCCATCGGGGCAAGCTTTCTGTCGCTTGCGTGCAGTCAAAATCGATGATCAGCTCCTGTCCCGGCGCCAGCTCCCTAATGGCGCTTTCCGCTTCGACCAGCGGGAAGGGGCAAACCATGCCGATGACCTGCAAATGTTTTTTCATGCGGATTCTTCCTTTCTTAGAAGAGTATGAGGCAGTAAAAGCGTTGTGCCTGGCCGCAGCAAAACCAGTCGGCAGCAAAGCCGGTCGCAGCAATGCTAACTGCCAAAGCCCACGGCAGTCACAGTTTCGCGAGGGTAAAGCTTACGATCGTCAATCTGCTACCGATCGTCAAACCGCTACCGACTGGCTCGGGGCTGCTCCGCTGTTGGCTTTGCGTTTTCCGCGAATGATCACAAAATAGGTGGCAACCCAGGTGCCCAAAATGATGAACAAGGTGGCGACCCAGCCCTGCCAGGTGAACAGCGACGTGTTGACCAGCCCGTTTCCGATCGTGCAGCCGCCGGCGATACTGGCGCCGAAGCCCATGAACAGGCCGCCAAAGAAGTTGTTCCGGATCGTTTTGATGTCAGGCAGCCGCCAGCGGAACTCGCCGCTGCCCTTGGCAGCGACGTAGGAGCCAAGCGCGATGCCGATGACCAGAAATACAGCCCAGTCGAGAAATTTGATGTCGCCGGTCGTGATGTAACGCAAAAGGTTGCCGCTCGGAGTGGTAATGCCCAGTCCAAACATGCGGCCGGTAGCTTCGCTCATCGGCCATGCCGCAATGGCGATTACGCCGACGATCAGTGCGGTCACAAACGGATGCCAGCGTTTTTCAAACAGCAGATGGGCAAGCCCTGTTTTTCGCCGTTTCAACGTCGGTACGGCGAAGGACGGCTGGCGCAAATGCCTCCAGACGATCAGCCCGACGAGAACAGCAAACAAGGCGACGAGCACCCAAGGGGAAATCCCCAGAGTCGTATAGATAAACACATCCTCGCTCTTTTGTCCGGTCAAGGCATCGGAAGCCGGTTTCAAAACGCCCCATTTTGTCGCCACGGTCCCCAGCATGTAGGCGAACAGCGCGATCCAGCTGCCTAGTAGCCCTTCGCCCGCACGGTACCAGGTGCCGGTTGCGCACCCTCCGGCAAGGACGATCCCCAGGCCGAAGATAAATCCGCCTAGTGTCGCTCCGAGCCACGTGAACGGCACTTCCGAAAGCTGGATCAGGCCGAGGCCGGCCAGAGCGTAGACGCCGATGCTCTGAACGGCGATGGCAATCAAGACGGCGATGAACATGCGATTGTCCTTGACCAGAATGACATCGCGATAGGCGCCGACCACGCAAAACCGTCCCCGCTGCAAGACAAATCCGAGAGCGAGCCCGCAAAGAAGTCCCAATACAATTTTCGCTGCCATGTTCATCCTCCCCAAGCGTGGTGTTTTGATTGTAAATTATAAATACAGCAATTCCGATATGTCAAATATGAATTGTGTGGAAACTTGTTTTTGTTTCTTGCTTTGAACAACGCGTTGGAAAGGAAAACGGGCATAAGAAGAATCAGCGGTTTGCAACTTCGTCTGGTATACTATTCTCAATCAACAATCGACTCGGAAGTAGGTTGCTATCATGATCTTTTTTGAAGTCATTTTGCCCGTTCTGCTTATTTTTTTGAGCGGCTACGTCTTGCAGCGCATTTTCAAGCTGGATCTAAAACCGATCTCCACGCTTGCCATTTACGTTTTGACGACCGCCCTGGTGTTCCGCACGTTTTACAAAACCCCGCTGGATCTGCAGTTGTTTTACATTGTGATCATTTCGCTGCTGCTTCTGGCCGGATTGATCGTCATTACGCAGCTGACCGCAAGATTTTTCAAGTACGACAAGCAGCAGGAAAGCGCGTTGATGCTGTCGACGGCTTTCATGAACAGCGGAAACTACGGAGCGCCGATCATTCTTTTCGCGTTTGGGGAAACGGGCTTTCACTACGCCGTGCAAATCATGGTGTTTCATTCCATCATCATGGGCGTGTTCGGCGTCTATTTTGCTTCTCGCGGGGAAAATGGGGCGAGAACAGCGGTCAAGGCGGTATTGAAGCAGCCGTCCAATTATGCGGTCATCGTGGCGGTTGCGATGCAGCAGTTCCAGGTGGCCATTCCGGAGAGCTACTACCAGGCGATCGATCTCGTAGCGCAGGCGGCGATCCCTACCGTTATGCTAATCCTCGGGATGCAGCTGGCGAATGTATCGTCGAGCACCTTTGAATGGCAAAGCTTGAGTGTGGCCACCGTGATTCGACTGGTGGCCTCGCCGCTCCTGGCATATCTCATCTGTCTGTGCTTTCCGATTGATCCGCTATTGCAAAAGGTTCTGGTCATTCTGGCTGCTATGCCATCGGCTGCCACGACAGCGATGTATGCGATCCAGTTCAACATGCGCCCCCAATTCGTCTCCAGCAGTGTTTTGGTCACAACGTTGATAAGCGTGGGGACGCTGACGTTTTTGCTCAATATCATGCAGTAGGAAAAAAATGCCTGACATCCTGTCTGCGGCTATCGGCGGCGGGTTTGCTTCAAGCGTAAAGGTTGACATTTTACGTTTAACGTCTAAACTCGAAAAGTCTATCGTTGTTCACTTATAAAAATTGTTTGGGATTGTGGCATGCCTGTCCCGTGCTTCCCTCGCTCCGGCGGGGGATTTTTTTCGGACAAAAAATAAACTCCGCCCAAAAACTGCGGAGGTAGTAGGCATATGGCTTGCAGGCTAGCTGCTGAAAAAACCGCTGCTGGAGCGTTTCTTCTTTTTGTAATAGGAGCTGCCGTAGTAGGCATGCCCGTTTCCGTGAGGATGGCTGTGGCCTTTTCTGTGATGGTAATCGCTGCTGCTGTACTTGCGGTATTTGTGTGAATGAGTCGTTCCATGTTTGCCGAGCAGGTTGTTTAACAGTTTTTTAAACACGTTCATCACTCCCGCAGGTAATGGTTGCTCTATCCTTTACGATTGTGACGGCTGCAGGTTTCAGTCTAAATGGTATCCAGCTTGGCGACGGTCCTCTCGTTGTTCACATTTCCTGTGTTCAATGTGCTTTTCGGCTCGATCAGAATGACGTGGCATTCGCCTTCCGGTACGGACGGTTTGTGCTCCACGCCCTTGGGAACGATGATAAACTCGCCTTCCTCGACCCATTCATCCCGGTCGCGGAAATGCATCAGCAGTCTTCCTTTGACGACCAGAAAAAGCTCATCCTCATCTTCATGATGATGCCAGACGAACTCTCCCTGAAACTTGGCAAGTTTGATGTAGGAATCATTGAGGTCGCCGACAATCTTTGGACTCCAGTATTCCTGGAACAGCGCAAACTTTTGCGAAATATTGACCTTTTCCATCCCTGCACCTCTTTGGTTTATATTTGTCCACGTGCAAGTATGATTACGTTAGCCTTTTGATTATAGCACGCTGCTGATGTACCAAACGGGAGGGATTGCACTTTGACGAACAAAAACAGGCTGCCACAAAGGGCGCCTGTTCAGTTGTTTTTCGTGTATGCAGGTATCGGTATCGTTACGCTTCCCACGGCTGGATGATCCCGCAGGCCAAGCGCTTGCCGGAATTGCCTGCCGGCTGGGTGCGATAGTCGTCCGGGTTTTGATGGATGATGATCGTTTTCCCGATGATGTCTCTCACCTGGAACCGATTCGTGAAAAAGCTCATGCGGGCGTATCCATCGTTGGAGAACAGCACGGGAAAATCGCTCGCGTGATTGCCGTGGGGCTGATTCGTCGGATTCCAATGTTCTCCCGCCCGCTTGAATGGGTCCTGCGGATCGCCGATTTCGCAAGTGGTTCCATCATGTATATGGAAGCCATGGGGCCCGATTGGCTGCCGGCCCGCTGATCCCGGTCGGTAGGGAGGAAGGCCGGTTACTTCGACAAGAACGTCAGTGCCATAAGGAACTTCGGTAAATGTCACATAGCCTTGGAGATTGGGCGCCAAGGGACCCCCTTGTATCCAGGCAATCGCCCGGGCCGGTTGAGCGTGCACTTGCTCGGAATCCGCGACTGGATAGGGATAGGGAAAGCCCTGTTCTGAATAACTGTACATAACACTCCTCCACTTTCTGTTTTTGAGACTGCCTACTGTATCTTACGGTGAGCATAGGCATTGTGTTCTGGCTTTTGAAAGGTTGCCGATGATGACTGCCCGATTGTTTGCGATTCCGGTTTTGTCATGCTTCATCAGGAATCGAATGGAATACTTCTCACCGATAGATGAACAACTGCCATATGTCTGTCGATCAGAGAAAAAGGGTGTAGGCCCTGCGTTCTTCCTCAACCTAGGGCTACATGGAAATTGCCTGCTTCTCAAGCTTTTCAACGAGTCAATAGGACAGAAGCAACTGCTGGGAATTACACCCAACAACCTATGTTTTATTGCAGGTAATTTACTTACTATTATGATTAATCAGAAATTTAATGGCGGTAAGGGGGAGTCTGCTTGAGCAAGCGGAAATCTGCATCTTTATGCGCAAGGAAAGTTTCTTCGCTGTTATTGGGTCTCACTGTTGCTTCGACACTGGTCTTCACGTCAGCCGTTCCGTCGCTGACATACGCTGCATCGGCAACAGCACTTTCAAAAACCGCAACAGGCTTTTCAGCGGAAAAAGCGGATTGGCAGCTGGAGTATGAACAGACTTTTGCCCAACTGGTCAAAAAAGAATCGCTGGCCCGCTATTCCAAAGATTTGAGTGAACGCTCCTCGCTGGTGGGATCGCCCGGCAATGAGGCCAATGTAGAGTATGCCGTGCGGGAGCTGAAAAAGGCGGGGCTTCAGCCGGAAGTGAAGACCTATCATGTCTACATGTCCGTTCCCAAAAAGATTTCGGTCACGCAAACCTATCCGCAAAAACGCGAGCTGCAGGTCATCGAGAAGCTGCCCAAAGGGACGAAGCACGCAAACGAGATTGTGCCGGGATACAACGCATATTCACCCGCTGGCGAGGTGGAGGCGGAGCTTGTATACGCCAACTACGGCAGGCCCGAGGATTTCGAAGAGCTGGAAAAACGGGGCATTTCGGTAAAAGACAAGATCGTCATCACCCGCTACGGTGCCAACTTCCGCGGCGTCAAGCCGGAACAAGCGGCGAAAAGGGGAGCCGTCGGCATGCTGATGTACAGCGATCCGGCCGATGACGGGTACATAAAGGGACTCGTCTATCCGGATGGTCCATGGAGACCTGCAGACGCCATCCAGCGCGGAAGCATCCTGTACATTTTCCGATATCCGGGCGATCCGCTGACCCCGGGAGAGCCGTCAACGCCCGATGCCAAACGGATCGATCCGGCTGATGCGGATTCTCTGCCGACGATCCCGACGACTCCGATCTCTTACGGGGAGGCACGTTCCTTGCTGGAAGCGATGGAAGGAGAAGAAGCGCCGGAGTCCTGGCAGGGAGGTCTGCCGTTTACGTACAAGATCGGACCGGGGCAGACGAGAGTAAAGATTTCCCTCGACATCGATTACAAGCAGCAGCCAGTCAATGACGTGATCGTCCGCATTCCCGGGGCAAAATATCCGGAGCAAATGGTGGTGATCGGGGCTCACCGTGACACTTGGGTAAAAGGGACAAGCGACGATCTGTCGGGCTGGACGGCCACGATGGAGATTGCCCGCGTCCTCGGGGAAATGGCGAAAAAAGGCTGGCAGCCGGATCGCACGATTGTCCTGGCCGGATGGGACGGGGAGGAATACGGCTTGCTTGGCTCGGTCGAATGGGCCGAGGATGAGCGCGAGGAATTGACGAAAAACGCCGTCGCCTATATCAACATGGACGGATTGGGCGGTCAGTTCTTCGGCGCATCTGCGGTGCCTTCACTGAAGCAGCTCGTATACGAGATCACGAAAGAAGTAACAGAGCCAAGAAGCGGCATGTCGATCTACGATGATTGGTATTTGAGATCGGGACGCAAAGAGCCGGCGATTGGAAAATTGGGCAGCGGGTCGGACTACACTCCGTTTATCCAGCACCTCGGCGTGCCGTCGCTCGATATGGGGTTCGGTGTTGCTGGCGGGCTGTATCACAGTGCCTATGACAACCTGGAGGCGATGGAGAGGTTCACCGATCCGGGCTATGAGCATCATGCAGCCGGTGCCCGATTGGTCGGAATGACAGCGCTTCGCTTGGCAAATGCGGAAGTAATACCGTTCAAATACTCCGATTATGCGGCCGACGTTCGGGCAATGCTGGAGGAGCTGGCCGATAAAGGAACGCTCGGTGTCGATCTGTCTCCGGTGATCGCTCAGGCTCAGGAGTGGCAGGCTGCGGCCGCTGCACTTGAGGAGAAGGCGGCGAATATCATCGAAGACGGCGTAACCGAAGAGGAGTACGGCGATTTGGCAAAGCTGAATGCGGCACTGCTCCAGCAGGAGCGCGACCTGCTCAAGCCAGAGGGGCTGTCCGGCCGTCCGTGGTATAAGCATCAGGTATGGGCGCCGGGGCTTACGACCGGTTATGCGGCGCAGCCTCTGCCAGCCATCGCTGAGGCCCTGCAAGCCAATGATCCCGCGGCATTGCAAAAGGCGGCGGAGAAGCTGAAGGAAGTGTTGGCAAAGGCGGCAGAAACGGCTCGTTCGGTGAAATAAGAATAGGCAAGCACTCGGGGGTGTACAGCCAAGAGGTCCGCGTGAATGCGGACCTTTTTCGTGTACCGAACCAATGTCGGGTGCGGAACCAATATCGAGTGCAAACCACTATCGAGTACCGAACCAATTTCACGGATACGCAACTAATCAAGACGGTTTTGCAAACAGGGCCAGGTTCACTCGTTTGACAGAGAGAGCGGATGGTCCGTCACGGGTGCTTTGAACAAGACAAAATCGCCGGACCACATTCTTGAAGTGATCACGATCTTTTCCGTCCCTTGCTGAAAAAAATAACCCGAGCCTTCTTGCTGTAAAAAAGTCCAGCCCGCTTTGCCCATTTCTTCGATCAGCTTGTCTTTTTCTGCTCCTCTTTGGGCAGCAATGCCGTACCAGACATAGCTTCGTTCGGTTGCCAGTTTTCTGAACCGGCCGTTTGCTTCTCGCAATTGGGATACAACCGTCTGTTTCGAAACGGATGGAAAGGGCAGTTCGGGATAAAGAAAGGCAGGGCGGTCGGCAAAAAGGAGCATGCCGCCCAATAGACAAATCAGCAAAAAGAGAAAAACTGTTTTTCTCGCCATATGTTCGCAGCTCCATTCAATCGTGGTCGGGTCATGCGATAGAAATCTTTTTACCAGCGAACCATTTGAGAACATGAGTTCGTTTGTGTACAATGTAATTTATGATGCTTGGTTCACACGATCTCTAACTTTTATATACAACATGCTCGTCAACGGAGGGATGACAATTGATCGAAACCATCATGGTTCCATTGGACAGTAAAATGCAGCGGGTGCCCGTGCTGACTTCCAAACATCTGAAGGTGTACGGCTTGCTGATCAAGGGTACGGACATAAACGAGCTTGTAGCTGACAGAAAGACGAGACATATTATAAATGAGCTGTGTCGTCTCGGGTGGGTAAAGCCTCGTGCCGAGAGGAAATATTCTTCGCAGAGATATATCTGATTTTTCAAAACTGAATTGTTTTACAAAGATTCATGAAATTTTAACACATTGCAAGAAAAACGATCACATTTATCGGATATAATGGGGGTGAAGTACACAGGAAGCATCGAAAGGGGTAAATACTCTTGAATCTGGTGTTAACGGAAGTGCAATGCAAGGAATGCAAGGCTCGGCTCACGGAGTATGAGATCGAAAACAACAACTCTGTTTGCATGGATTGCTATAAGGAGACTCAAGAAGATAATTAATCTGTTTGGATAGAAGGACCCGTCTTTGCGATTGCAGCAGAGACGGGTTTTCTTTTGCCGAGTCCATTCAAAAAGAGATTCGCCTGCATTTAAAATTTGCATTCACCATTGAAAACCAACAAATCTTTTCCGGCAGACCTCTGGATCAGCGCTTCCGACCCGTGGTTTTCGGCGAATTGTCTTTCCTCATCGGTTATCGGAATCATCCAGAGCAGGTTGACCGGGTCTTCTCCCATGTCCGGAAAAGAAATAGCAGGAGCATTCGCCGGTTGGGCGAGCAGGACAGATGTGAACCTCTCGTGAATCTGGCCGATTTCGCGGCAAGGAATAGTATGGCCGCGGGCGAAAAAGG
The DNA here is from genome assembly GCF_036700025.1 of Brevibacillus borstelensis. Lineage (NCBI taxonomy): Bacteria > Bacillati > Bacillota > Bacilli > Caryophanales > Paenibacillaceae > Brevibacillus > Brevibacillus borstelensis. The sequence goes on from NZ_CP144922.1 coordinate 1,500,424, forward strand.
TGAGGGATGACCAGGGCAGCGAGGTTTGCCCACTGATGTATTGCAGCATCTGCTTTTCGTTTTTGGCGAGCCACTCTGTTTCGCAGGCAAAGGCGAGCTCAAAGCGCCGTAGCCGCTCCGGTGTTTCCGTATACTGCTCGACCTTGGGCTGCGGCAGGATGGAGACGCCGAGTGTGACGACATAGGTGATCTCTTCCTTGACAATCTTGACCATCGCTTTAGGCGGCCAATGGCCGCCGTCGATCGCGTAGTAGTTGTCGATCGGGCCCAGCTCTCGGGTGATGGCGTCAAGGTATTGCTGCTGCAGGTGCGTCCATGGATTCGCGTCCCAGCTTTGCCAAAACTGCTTGGCAGACTCTACGCGCTCATACAGTGCATTCGTCTCGGACGTTCCCAGCGGAAAGCACAGGTCCGACTCGCCGATGCAATCCCGGGCATAGGAAGGGTAGAAGGAACGTCCGTCGTCCGAAGGGCCGGCCCATCCGGGGATGACGCTGAGAATCTCCTCTTTGTAAAGAAGGGCGGCAGCATCGCATTCCTCAAACCAGACGATAGACAGGTGATCGGGGTCCAATCTTTCGGCACCTTCGGGATGGGCGCACAAGGCTCGCGGCAGCATCGGACCTTTGCCGCTTTCCATCGCCTCCAGATCGAGCGATTCCGGCGCTTTTTTGTAGTTTCGGACCCAGCAGGAGCGGATGCGGGCATACTCCTCGCCGGGGTAATCCCATAGGTAAAAGTAGACGCAATCGTCGTATTCTTCTACAAAGGCCTGGATAGGACAAAAGGGGGATAATTCCTCCAAAAGAATGTTTTTCATCTATTCACCTCAATAATCATGTTCTCCCAACCGATACATATATGGATTGATATACAACTTCAGGGTGGATATGGAAAAAGGATAGCACAGTTGTTGCGAAGGAAACAAATTTAGAAATAGTAAATCAATTTTCCGGAAGAGAGGGTTTGCCATGCAGCAGTGTACATTGTACGTTTCCATTCAGGATCGTGAAAGCGTAACGGATGCCATTCGGAAGGCGTTTTCCGAAAAAACGGTTGAAGTCTCAACAGATGGCCGGGCTGTGACCGTCAGCAGCAAAAAATGGTTCAGCAAAAGCACGATTACCTTCAATACGCTGAGAGAGGACCTCGATCCGGAAGCGTTTGACCAGATGAAAAGAGGGATGTACGGTTATTTTTCGCAGATTGAAACGCCTCATCTGCGTGTTCAACAGAAGCTGCTCATGCAAATCACGGCTCTCAATGTCGCAGTAGGAATCGTGTCGAGTGACGGGATCGACAAGGAAACGTTTCAAAAAATACTGGAGATTGCCCGAAGCGTGCATGGGATCGTTTTCCTCCCTACAGGCGAGATGCTCGACAAAGAGGGCAAACTCATTCTCGACACGGCAGGCGAATCAGAGCTGGAGGATTTTATCTTGACTGTCAGTGTTGATCTGATTGATGGACATATACACCCCACGCCATCGGGAGAGGCGCGCAAACAGAGAAGCATGCAGCTTCTCAGGGAGCAGGGAATCCCGGTGATTGATCACCTTCCTGTAATCGTCGGGGACGAAGATGCGGTGATCCGGACAAAGGATGAGATCGTCCAGCGAGCAATCGCACTGTGTCTGATCGCGGTTTATTCCGGCGGCATTGCCGAGAATGGCAATGTCGAGGAAGAGCGAGAGTTTATCGAGGGAATCATCGAGCAATACGGCGCGGAAGGATTCTTTACGGAAAAAGAGCGGGCCTTCCTGTACAACGATGCTCCCGACCGGACGGACACGATCCAGATGGTATGGATGTACGAATGCTACTGGGTGCTTCTATGGGCGCTCGGTTACGTGGAGACGCTTGATTTCCCATCAGACATTTGCGATGTGCAATCTGCCATTGACTGTCTGCGTCTCGCCGAAAACTACGATGCCTTCTACCAAAATGCGACGGTACGCAGCAAAACAGAAATCCTGGACCAGGCAGATTTGATATACCGTTACGACTGGGCATGTGTAGACGCGAGAATCAACAATCGTCCCGTCGCAGGCGGTTTAAACGACGAGGTGGTGCTGGAGAGGCACAGAGCGCTGAACTGGCTGGTGCGTTATATGGATGCCGACTGGGATGACGTTCAGATGGATACGTAAGGCAAGCCGTTTTTCGACATTTTGCTTCTATTTATAGAACATTTCTTGTCTATTTGCACAGACGGGCCGCTGCTGTTGTTTACTAGACGAATCGGCTGCTGCTGTCGGTTGAGCATGTTCTCTCATCGGGGTAAGATATGATCAACATCGTGTCAATAAAGTGATGGACGAACCAAAAAGGGAGCGTGCGACAGATGAACAACAGCCCGACGATGAAACAAGCATTGCTTGCGTATGTAGACGCATTCAACGCCGGTGACGCGGAACGTCTTCTCGCGTTGTTCGCTGAGGAAGCGACGGTGGAAGACCCGGTCGGTCTGGAGCCGAAGAGGGGACGAGCAGAGTTTGAGCAATTTTTCCGCTATGCCATCTCAGGCGGGGCCAAGCTCGAGCTGGTTGCGCCGCCGCGCGCTTCTTTCAGCAACCATGCAGCGGTCACCTTCATCGTGCACACCGAAATGGAAGGCCGTGCCGTCGGGATTCACGTCACCGATGTGATGACTTTCGACGAGAACGGAAAGATTGTCCACATGCGGGCTTTTTGGGGACAGGATGACGTGCGTCCGGCGGATTCCCCCAACGCGTAAACGCCTCCAACACGTAGTCGAAGACATTGTCCGAGCGGATCGCAAATAGATTTGCAAAAATGATCGTCGGTTTTGAAGAATAGCATTTGGCAGGCAGCCAGGCTTGGATGTAATTCCGCCCGGCTGCCTTTTTTTGGCCGGCCCGATCAGCTTCATGAGCAGGAGCATCGCGTAGAGAAGCCTGTTTTTCCGATGCATCGCAAGAGTTTTCAGGTCTCGGAGCGATACGATTTTCCCATTTGTGCGCCCAGGCCGAAGTAATGGCGGAAATTGTAAATGAGCGGAGACCAGGAGGCAGGATCGATGTAATTTTCTCCGAGGACGATATCCTCTGAGGCGTGCACCTTGACTGCCTTTACTTCCACAATGGCAAAATCCGGGCTGTGCTCGGGCGTGCGGATGTTTACGACCTTGGCCTCTATCTGGAGCGGGCATTCGAGAATCCGCTTCGGCTCTACGGTAGCGGAAGGCATCGGCGTGAAGCCGGCAGCCGCAAATTTGTCCTTTTCATAGCGGAAGCCCATCTGCTCTTTATAGGAAGGAACGGGGTCCTTGCCGGTGAGCGGCGCCAGCAATTCTACCTGTTTCCACAGGGAAGGGTCGGGAAGATTGAGCACGCATTCGGGATGCTGACGCAGGTTCTCTACTGCTTTTCCGCCGTATCCGATGCCCATGACGATGCAGTCGCCGAGCGCCCAGGAAGAAGAGATCGGGCTGATATTGGTCGAGCCGTCTTCGTTTTTGGTTGTCAGCAATACGACAGGTGTGCCGTAATACAAAATGTTGGGCTGAATGCTTTTGTGAGCGAGTGCGTTTGTTTTCATAACCTACCTCCATCGTTTCATCATAAGACGAAACGATTATAGCAAGCAGATATTTCGGCAGGGATCGAAGTATGGAATTATTTCGGGAAAGCTTTTGGCTGAAGCAGGCTCTTGTAATGATCGCGATACGCCCAGAGCAGGAAGCATTGCAGAACAAAGACGATGATTCCCAAAGGAAGCAGCGAAGGATCGGCGAACAGGTGAAACGTCAAAATATTGACGGCAACCGGGGCCAGAATGACCAGTGATAAAGGCACGAAAAAATTCAGAAGCAAGCCCAGTCCGCAGACGATCTCCACCGTTTTGACCAAGACCAATAAATACCCTTGCAAAAACTCCATCGCTGGCGGACTCGTCGGAAAGATCGGCGGCTGTCCGAAAATAACGAGGTAGCCGTTGAAGCCTGCGCCTAAAAAGATAAGTCCGAGTAACAGGCGGCACAGCAAAATGGTGGTTCGCATGATCATGACATCCTTTCTGGAAGGAGATAGGATATGCCACCGGGTGTGTGACCGGGTGGTCAATAAGGAAAGTATAGTCCGTTTTGACCGGGTGGTCAATACAGGGTGTGAACACTCAATTTTGCGGGGCCAAGCAACGCTCTGGAACGAAGGGTTGCCATTCCAAGCAGCAATGTCATTGTCATCGGTACGGGGGGCCGTGTCTTTGAGGAGGCAGCACTTGTGCAAATTGCCGGGCAACAAAAAAGCCTCGAAAAACCGATGGTTCCGAGACTCCAAGTATTGATGATGTATGCTTATTCAAGCAGATGCTGCTTGAGTCTTAACAAGCGCTCGGGCTGGATGCTGCAGGCCTGACACAAATAGGTTTCCATGTCTCCGTACTCATTCAGAATGCCCTGACAAACCTCCTCCAAATAGTCCCGGCGCACCTCCAGCATCGGCTTTACCTGATCCGGCGAAACTCGAAACAGACTCATCCACCTGATAAAGGTCTCGATTTTTTTCATGCGCGGCCCGATGGCATCGTTTGAAAACAGGTAGTCTTCCAACACATTTTGATAAGGGACCCCGACGAGAAGCTGAATGACGGCGGAGACAAAGCCAGTCCGGTCCTTTCCTCCTGTACAGTGAATCAGCGCCGGCAAATTCCTTTGTTCGGAGAGATGCGTGATGATTTCGTTCAACTGAGCATGACTGTTAAAAGCCATGTTGTGATACATGTCCTTCATGATGTGCTCAAAATTGATCGTATTTGCTTGACTGACCAAAAACTTGAAAAACGCCAGGCGTGTAAATTCCTGGCTGCTGTCATAAAGAGATACGCGAATGACTTGGATCCCGTGCTGGGAAGTAATCCGGCTGGTCTTTGAACTTCGCTCGCGCGGCGTTCTTAAATCACAGATGGAGGCGATTCTCAGTTGCTTGAATTTTTCTATGTCTTTTTGCGACAACCGGGACAAGTCTGCAGAGCGAAACAGCACACCTTTCTTCATTACACCGCCGTCTGTGGTTTGAAAGCCGCCTGCATCGCGAAAATTATATACTCCGTCGAATGGAAGGACCGAACGTGGCTCCAAGGTTTTCATGAACATTTCCCCCATGCAAGCAGATGAAAAACGGGTACCTCCTGGAACGTTCTCAAAAAAATGTGCACATGTGATTGAAATGGTTTTTATGGTCACATAAAAGCCGGAAGAAAAGACTGCGACTCATACAGTCCCCGGTTTACTTCTAGGTACTGAGCGATTATGATAAGTATAATGACCATGTGACGAAAAGTCCATAAAAAGTCACACGATTGTAAAAGGGAGTTTGTCATGCCGAAATTCACCGAGCAAGAAAAAGAACAAGTTCGCCAATCTCTCTTGATAAAAGGCAGGGAATTATTTATTCAATACGGGCTGGCCAAGACCAGCATTGATGATGTCATCCTCGCGTGCGGAATTGGCAAGGGCACCTTTTATAAATTTTTTGCTTCCAAGGAAGAGCTTTACTTTGAAATTTTGAAGAATGAGGAGGAAGTCAGGGAGACGGTGCTAAGGGAGCTATTTCGAGAAAATTTGCCTCCAAAGGAATTGCTGGCTTCTTTTTTCCGCACCTCATTTGAACTGGTCGAGAAGAACCCCTTTCTTCAACGCGTTTTTCAAAATGATGAACATGAGCGGCTTGCCCGCAAGCTTCCTGAGCAAATGAGACAATTTTCACAGGAGAACACAGAGCGAGGCATCCGTGCAGTCGAGCTCTTGATCGAGCGCGGGGCGCTCCCGAAGGATGATCCGCAAGTCATCGTCGGCATTATGCAGGCTGTCATGATGATGCGGCTGCACAAGCAAGACATTGGCCACGAGATCTTTGCCGATGTGATGGATAAAATCATCGAGTTTGTAGCGGAAGGATTGACCCGAGAGAAGCAGCATGCGGAAAAATGATTGCTGTTTCCCGTGAAAGGGTCCAGCTACGCAAAAAGAAGAAGGTGACGAGGTGCAAACCATTCATTTATGGAGCCAGGACGAAGAACCGAACAAAGTCAAGCTGCTGAATGCGGCTCTGCTTGAGTTTGCCGAAAAAGGCTACACACTTGGCTCTACGAACCAGATCGCGCAAAATGCCGGCATCTCCAAAGGGATGCTGTTTCACTTTTTTTCCAATAAAAAAACGTTGTACCTGTATATCGTGGATGCTTGCCTTGATTACTTCCAGACTTACCTGAAGGGGCACATGCAGATGCGTTCAAGCGACCTGCTGGACCGTGTGGCGGAGCTTGGCATGGCGCGAATGAAGCTGTTTTTCGAGGAACCTTTGATCTACCGGCTGGCGGTCGAGACCTTTGTCCGGTACCCGGCGGAGATCAGGGAGGAGATTGCGGGGCGGGAGCAGCAGGTGTATGAGAGCTATTTGACGATGCTGCTTGAGGGATTGGACAGCTCCGTCCTCCGCGAAGGCATTTCTCCGGCGAGAGCGGCCGACTTCCTGATTACGGCTGTCGAGGCTTTGATTCAGAAGCACGTCCGGGCACATGTAAATCAGGAGGACAAGGGGCTGGACGCTCTGCAGCAATTTTTCGGCGAGCTGTCCACCTATATGGATATGGTGCGCTATGGACTGTACCGTTAGACGGTGAATGAAGAAACGGCTGTCTGGCTAAGGTCTGTTGATCGATCTTTGCAGGACAGCCGTTTTTTCGCGGGTACGACAAATACCTTTTGCAGTATATGAGCAATGGAGTCGGGGGTAACGAAAGGCGGTTGAAGTGTAAGAAGGTTATTGCTGTGCAGGGGGGTGGCAGAATGTGACGATGTTCCCTGTTTAAAAGGCTGGACCGAACAGGAGGCGTCATGCCTCTTTCTCTGACTGGCGATACAGGGCGGTGATGGCCTTTGCCTCTGCGATGACCTTCTCGCGCAGCTCGAGCGGCTCAATGACTTCTATGCGCGACCCGAGTCCGAGGACAATTTCACAAGCAGAGTCCAAAGTCTGAAATTCGACTTCGGCTTCGATCCACCCGTCGGCAGCGGGAGCGGTATGAATGACTTTGGCATAACGCTCCTGGCGAAAGCGGGACAAACTCGTTTCCACAAGCTTCACGCGCCCGGGATAGGTCGGCAGATTCGCCTTGAACTGCTCGGTAGACTGCTCCCAGTAACGGGCGAGGTCAAAATTGGCCGGCCGCTCAAAGGCTTCGTCAAGCATCCGGGCAGAAAGCAGGCGGGAAATCCGATAGGTGCGAACTTCGCCGTCCACCTGCGCGACCATGTACCAGACGCTTCGTTTTGCCACCAGTCCTAACGGCCAAACAATTCGTTCCACAGCGGTTTCCTCTCTTTGGTAGGAGATGAACAGCTTTCGGCTCGCCCATACAGCCTCTTGTACAGCAGGGAGAAAAGGAAACGACTCGTCGGACTGGTGCCAGCCAGCTCCGTCGATGTGGATGAGCTGGCGAACAGCTTCGGCGTCACGGCGTGCTTTTGCCGAGGACGCTGCCAGCAGTTTTTGGAAGGCAGCCTCGAACCGATTTTTGAGGCCGAGATCGCTCAGCAGGCTGGAAGGATGCACAAGCAGCAGCGATTGAAGCTCCTCCGTCGTCATCCCTGTCAAATTGGTCCGGTATCCCTCCGACAGCGACCATCCGCCCTGTGAACCGCGTTCGGCAAAAACGGGGATTCCCGCCGCGCTTAGAGCCTCCATGTCGCGGTGAATCGTCCTTTCGGAAACCTCGAGCATTTCCGCAAGCATCCGGGACGTCAGCCGACCGTGGTTTTGCAGCAGCAATAAGATGGAAAGCAATCGATCTGCCCGCAAGGAAAGTCCTCCTTTGATCCGAAACGGTGTTCCGGTTTTCATACCGGTTGCTTTTTTGATCATACCATTTTTATATGACAGGAGCTGTCATATATCATGTTCAGTAAGAACTTCAGTACCTGGGAATGTCAGATGAGTACGGTCTCACCGCGCGGGACGTCAGCCGGCCGCACTGGGGCAAGTGCGTGGCAGAACGGGCTTTTGAATACTGGCCTTCTTTTTTTAGGAAAAGAAGTGTACAATCCATCATATAGTTAGAATATTCTGCATAAAAAGGCGGAGGAGGAGCAGATCATGGACTTTGACGTACATCGTTACCGGAACCACTTTCCTTCCTTGCAGCGGAAGGTTGGGGACAACTGCGCAGCCTATCTGGATGGCCCGGGAGGAACCCAGGTGCCAGCGCAGGTCATCGCCGCCATCGCACAATACTATGAGACGAGCAATGCCAATGCCCACGGTCCGTTTGTGACAAGCGAGGAAACGGATGTGATCGTGGAGAGAACGAGGGAGGGGATGGCCGCTTTTTTAGGGGCTGCTTCTCCCGGCAGCATTTCGTTTGGGGCCAATATGACCACGCTCGCCTTTTCTCTCAGCAGAGCGCTGTCGCGCCTCATTTCTGCCGGAGACGAGGTCATCATCACCGATCTCGACCACGAAGCCAATCGCGGACCATGGCAAACGCTGGCTGAAAAAGGAGCAGTCATCCACTCGGTCAGGATGACATCGGGCGGGCAGCTCGATATGGACCATTTGCAGTCGCTTCTATCCCCCAAGACGAAGATCGTCGCGGTCGGGTACTCATCGAACTCGCTCGGTACCGTCAATGACCTGACTGTAATAAGGGAATGGACACGGGCTGTCGGTGCCTGGATGATCGTGGATGCCGTCCACTACGCCCCGCATTTCCCGATGGATGTGGCGGCGCTTGATCCCGACTTTTTGCTATGCTCCGCCTACAAGTTTTACGGTCCCCACGTCGGTGTGCTGTACAGCCGTCCCGGATTGCTGGACCACATTCCGACCGACAGACTCCGGCCGCAGCTGGCGGAGGCTCCCTACCGGATCGAAACGGGCACGTTGAACTTTGCTGCATTGGCGGGGGTGAGAGCAGCCGTCGATTATATCGCTTCGTTTGGGAACGGTGAAAGCCTTCGCGAGCAGCTCACGAGCGGCATGGCGCTGATCCATGACCATGAAGAGCATGTCGCCCGTTACTTGTACGACAGGCTTTCAGCCTTGCCGCAGGCAAGTGTATATGGCCAGCCGTTTGGAGAAGGGCTGCGGGCGCCCACTGTTTCCTTCACTGTACAGGACGTACATACGGCAGACGTGGCGAAGGCTTTGGGCGAACAGGGCCTGTTCGTCTGGGGCGGCCATTTTTACGCCATGCGCGTAGTCGAGACTCTGGGACTGGAAGATATGGGCGGGCTGGTCCGCGCAGGCATCTCCTTGTACAATACGGTGGAGGAAATCGATCGATTGATTGACTGTGTCGAGGCGTTGAAAAAGTAAAAAATACAGGATGCAGGCAGGCTTTTCTTCGGTTAAAGCCTGCTTTTTTTGGTGCGCCCAGCATGGGCGATAGCTATAGGGTGAAAGTCCCGAACGGGGGTTGGCTGTACCAACCGTTAGCTCAAGGCAAGGGTGTCGACCGCGAGGTCGAATCTGAAGGAAGCCGGCGGCAAAATCCCGACCTGAGGTACACGAACCCAATTTGAGGCTGTTGTATCCGGGCGAGTCTGCCAAACAAGACAAAGCCCCATACAGCCAAGGGATACAGTAGTAAACTTGGGCAGGTACATGGGATGAAAGTTATCGTTCTTACCTGGGGAGGTCTGCATGAAACGCCTTCAACTGTTGGTAACCGTCTCCGTAAGGAGACGCTGAACATGCAGAAGTCAGCAGAGGCCATAGTACCCGAGTAGAGGACGCTTGAATGGGGAAGGGCCGAACATCAAGTCAGCATGCGATCCATGTCTTTTGATACGGTACGTCGAAGCAGAATTCTGTCAAGGAACTACTTTTGAAGAGCAGGGGTGAAGCCCCGAGGGTACAAAAGAGGGCTGAGTATCGTACAGCAAGCACGGAGTCCGCATGTGCGAAGGAAGGAACATCATTATGGATTTGCTGGAAAAAGTCTTATCACGGGAAAACTTACGGATGGCACTCCAACGAGTGGAGGAAAACAAAGGTGTCGGTGGAGTCGATGGTGTTTCAACCGAACAACTACGCGATTATCTACGTGAACACTGGCAAGCCATCCGCGAGAAGATGGAAAGGGGAACCTATAGACCTTCACCTGTTCGCAGAGTCGAAATCCCGAAACCTGACGGTGGTGTAAGGTTATTAGGCATTCCCACCGTGGTAGACCGCTTTATTCAGCAGGCCATCCTCCAAGTGTTAACGCCGATCTTCGACCCCACCTTCTCGGAATCTAGCTATGGGTTCCGTCCAAAACGTAGCGCTCACATGGCAGTAAGGAAAGCGCAAGCGTATATCTCCGAAGGATATCGTTTCGTGGTGGACATCGATCTAGAGAAATTCTTTGATCGCGTAAATCATGATATTCTAATGAGCCGTGTGGCTCGAAAAGTTCAGGACAAGAGAATTTTAAGACTGATTCGTTCCTACTTGAATGCGGGGATCATGATAAATGGCGTCTGTACAACATCAAGTGAAGGAACACCGCAAGGTGGGCCGTTAAGCCCACTTTTGGCAAATATCCTACTTGATGATTTGGACAAGGAACTCGAAAAGAGAGGCCACCGTTTCTGCCGCTACGCAGACGATTGTAATATCTACGTGAAAACAAAACGGGCAGGGGAACGAGTAAAGAAGAGTATTCAAAACCACTTGGAGAAGGTACTAAGGCTAAAAGTAAATGAGGAGAAAAGCGCGATAGACCGACCATGGAAACGAAAATTCTTGGGCTTTAGTTTTACCTTTGCAAAACAGACAAGGATTCGCATCCACCCCAAATCCCTCCTCAAGCTAAAAGAGAAAATCCGCACGATCACGAATCCGGTGTGGAGCATCTCGATGGAGAAGCGGATTGAAAGAATAAATCAGTACCTCATGGGCTGGATTGGATATTTCGCCCTTGCAGACGCGAAGGGCATTCTACAATCCATTGAGGAATGGACAAGGCGCAGGCTCCGTCTTTGTTTGTGGATGCAGTGGAAACGCGTGAGAACCAGATATCGAGAACTTCGTTCTCTTGGCATATCTCACGTAAAAGCCATTGAAATTGCAAATACCCGCAAGGGTGCATGGCGTACCACAAAATCTCCGCATATACACAAAGCCCTCGGCATTGCCTACTGGCAACAACAAGGGCTGAAAAGCTTAGTGCAACGATATTCTCAAATTCGTCAAGCTTGGTGAACCGCCGTATACCGAACGGTACGTACGGTGGTGTGAGAGGACGGGGGTTAGTCGCCCCCTCCTACTCGATTGTGCTTTTTTGTGTGCCGTTTTTTAGTCGAGCAGAAGAATAGCCGGACCGAGCAAAACAGGGAGTATCGTATATTCCTGCGAGAAAATGGAATGCTGTACGTAGTGGCATTGGGCAAATCCGGTTTGCATGAAGGGAGGTACAGTGCAAAGTGATGGCGATGGAGCCGAGAGATTGCGATATGTCTCCGATGAAACTGCAGGTAGAGAGTGATTTGCAACAGCTAATCCTCGACATCCAGCACAGTTTGGTCTCGATGAGAGATGAAAATCACTGCGTTCTGGGAAACCTGGACCAGATCAAGCGGAGATTCTTCCAGATTGAATCGACAGCCGCTTCCTTTTATCTCTATTGTTACTTGGCGCCCTTTACCGATAAATACCCGGATTTATCCCTGACCATCCAACATCTGTCCAGCCGCAGACACGGCGCCTTGATCGTCATTGAGCGAAATGAGCCGCTCGACCAATGGATATACAAGGGGACACCGGTTGGGGCGACGGTAAGCAGCTCGCTATTGGAGTCCATTTTTTATCCCGGAAGTCCGCTGCACGATGGCGCTGTGCTGATCCAAGGAAACTCGATTGTCTCAGCGGGGAATGTGCTGCCTCTCTCCGACAACAATCTGGGTGATCCCAGCCTCGGTACAAGGCACCGCGCTGCCTTGGGATTGACAGAACGGAGCGACGCGCTCGTGCTCGTGGTTTCCGAAGAGACGGGAAGAGCTCGCTTTGCCTATCAGGGAAAACTGTACCCGCTGCCGACTGTGTAAGAACAATGCGTGCAGCGGGTTTTCGTTATGCCATCCGCCCGGCAGCCACCCCTTTTTGCAAAGAGGGGCGACAACGTATCACATTAATTCCGACTTGACATATATGTATTATATGATTTATCTTTACACATAATCCTTTTCGTCAACATGGCACGTATAGCGCGATTGGGAGGAATCGATATGGAATTTTATTGTCCCGCATGCGAGCAGGCATTCTCGAAAAAAGAGGAGATATGCTGTCATTTGACGTCCTTTTTTCAATCCTTGCACGGCAAAAAAGTGTGGCGAATCCGCTTTCTTCATCATCATCCGTATCACATTTACAGCGATGAGCAAATTCACGAAATGCTGCAGAAGCAGCTGTTGACGGTCACTCATGCCATGTGTTTGACAGATTTTGATTCCGACTTGTGTACGGGCACTGACTCCCTTGGCAAAACCGTTTCGATTTTTGACTAGAAGCTGAGATTTTCAGTGCTGGGAGAACCGACAGGTTTTTAGAAAGCCTGAACAGATTTCTGTTTCAGTCCAGGACGAAGACTGGCACGGAGAGTGGGCGCAGGCTTTTCTTCACCACAGCTTTTCTTTTTTAGCGGTTGGACGGGCTTTGGTGAAGGAGATGAAAAAGGAGAAAACCGCTCAAGGTTCGGTGGGACACTGCGGGGAGCTGTACTGGCCGGCTCCATTCCAAAAGCAAAACCGCGTCCAAAAGCAGCCTGCTCGGGGGAGTGTCCCAGAGTTGGACGCTTAAAAGCGTGTTTTGCTTTTTCCATTTCGCCCGGGAAGTGTCCCAAAGACCTTCGCGGTTTTCTCCTTTTTCATCTCTACAGATGCTGGATTCTATCCAAAAAACCGTTCGGACATAAGCCCGAACGGTTTTGAGCGAGGCTGGCTTGAAAGAGGCTTGCTTGAAAGGAGGTTCGAATCAAAGAACCGCCGTCAACTTACCGGGATCAGGTTTGCCGCGAGCCATAGACAATCAGAAGTGAGCCTGCTGAAAAACCTTGACTTGATTCTTTTGGCGCCATGAAATATCCCGCAAGCATTTTAAAGCTGGAAGAAGCCATTCTGCTCGCCAGAGAAGCCTGTTTCCAGTCGGAGCGACTAGCGAAGTCCCACCCAGCGGAGCAGTGATCCCGAGGAAACAGAATCGCAACCTATGAATCCGCTGCGAAGCTGCGCGCCGTTTTGCGATTCCCTCGGGATCATTGCGGAGCGGACAGTCTCCGCTACTCTGCAGGACGAAGACCGGAGCGCAGAATGGAAACAGGCTTCTCTGCACCGCAGCCGCTAAAAAAGCATCCTAGCTTTGCAAACATTCTCTTACAAACGCAACTCGTTTGCTAGTCAAAAAGGGGCAAACCGCTAAGGAGCAATCAACCCCAAATCCTGCGCCTTCAGCAAAGCTTGCGTCCGGGAGGAAACCCCCAGCTTCCCGTAAATGCGGTTCAAATACACCTTTACTGTCCCCACGGTTAAATCAAGCTCTGCCGCGATCTGTTGGTTGGTTGCGCCTTGTCCCAATAGCCCGAGAATGACGCTCTCACGCTGGGTAAGCGGCTCCGGAAAACCGTCGGCAGGAAGGGCAGGAGGACTACCGGCTCGCGGCTTCCCTGCGGCAAACCGATCCAGCAGATTATTTACATAGTCCCAGGAAACTCCTTCCCACTCCTGGCGTTTCGCAACGATTCTCCGCTGTTTCCCGTAATCCCGCAGCAAGCGGGCCATCCTTTCTCCCTCGTCCAGGAAGCTGCGAATATAGCCGTTTTGCTCTCCGAGGGCGAGGGCTTCATGCAGGTAGCGGAATGCTTGCAGGCGGTGCCCCAGCTTATGATGGATCAGTGCCTGGAGAACCGGGATTTCCACCATGCTCAAAAGACAGCCATCGCGTTTGCCCAAAGGCTTGAGGGTTTCCAATATGCGCAGTGCATCGGTGGTGTTCCCTTTTGCCTCCAAAAGACGGACAAAAGTCAGATACTCCAGCTCCTTGTCCAGCGTCGGTTTATCCTGTGCGGACAGGTGAAGCAAGTCCATGACGCGCTCTGCCTCCGATGGATTGTCTTCCAAAAGATCGATCCGCGCCCGAAAGGCGTACAGAGAAGGCAGCCAGTGATATTCCGTCCATTCTTTCACAGTGACAATTGTTTCGTCGATCGCTTCTTTTGCAGAATCGTACTCGCCTTTTACCAGGCGCAAGCGGGCAAGCGTAATCCGATTGGGGACGAGCAATCCGGCCACCTGCTTTTGGAGGGCGATCCATTCCACCTGCTTCAGAAGCGTCCCGCTGTCTTCCTGCCTGTCCCATTCATAGTACCCTTCGGCGAGGGCCTGGACTACATACAGGTTGATCAAAGAATCCTGCCAACCGTGGGATTGGAGAATGGCAATGAATCGTTTGCCCACTTCTTCTGTTTGTGCAGAGAGCAGTCCCTTGAGTCCAAATGCAGTCCGCCTGATGAGCGGTTCACTCGTATTGAAATTCAGATTGTAAAAAAGCGGATTTTCCGGCAAGACGTCATAGATGAGATCGGCATGGGCGAACCATTCCTCAAAGCGACGCGTAGAGAACACGAGATTGGCTTTGACAAAAAAGATGCCGCTCCGGATTTCCTGACGCTGCTCTTCAGTGACATCCGCTATGCTCCGTTCCAAATCGTCCAGCAGCGGATCGACGCGGTCGAATTTCCCGACGACATTCAAGGTAAAGGCGTAGAGCAGCAGCAGCACGGGGGAAAGAGTCCTGACGGGTTCGGGAAACGCTTCGAACCAGCGGAGCAGGGTGGAAAATTCGCCTCGATTCAGCACTGTGACGATATGCTGCTCCAGCCACTTGACCGCCAGCGCATAGTCTTTGGCGAGCAGGGCATGCTCGATGGCCTCATCCATCATCTGGCGTTCGGCAAAACACGCGCTTGCCCTCCGGTGAAGCTCGCTCCATGCCTGAGGATGCTTGATGAGCAGTTCCTTTTGCAGAAATTCCGAAAACAAATGGTGGTACCGATACCAGGTGCGTTCTTCATTTAGCGGGAGAATAAACAGGTTCAGAGTAATAATGCGCTGCAGCATGGCATGGCTGTCCGTCCTTTGCAGCACAGCATCGCAGCTTTGAAAGTCCAGTCGCTGAAGCACGGAGGTTTGCAGCAAAAAGTCGTGAATATCCTCCGGCAGTCCGGAAATGACTTCGTGCAACAAGTAATCGGCGACATTTCGGTCATACCCGGACATTCGCTGCAACAGCCGGTCGTAGTTCGAGCTGGCCAGCAGGGAGATGGCAAATAGCTGCAGTCCCGCCACCCAGCCTTCGGTAAATCCGAGCAATATTTCAAGCTCGCTCGAAGAAAGGGACAATTGCGCTACATCCTTGTAAAAATGGGCAGCTTCCTCCCGCGTGAACAGGAGTGAAGGAGCGTCAATCTCGTTATATTCGCCGCGTACTTTCCACTTTGCTGCAGAGAAAGGCAGGGCGGCGCGGCTGGAAAGGTACAGATGGATGTTTCCAGGAAGATATTCAATCAGGTAGGAAAGACTTTGATGGATCTGCTGATTCGCAATCACATGCAAATCGTCCAGAATCAAGCTGGCGTGATCCGGCAGCAAATCCAGCTCGTTGATCATGGCGTCAATCATCGTATAAACAGAGCTGCCGGAGAGCGAATCGAGCAAGGGAGTCATGCGCTCAGTCAACTGCGGGCAACAAGCGGAGGCGAGTGAGTAGGCCACGTATCGCCAGAACCTGCTGAGGTCATTGTCTTTTTCGTCCAACGATACCCAAGCCGCGCGGACGTTTGTGTGGAAAATCCATTGCCCTAAAAGCGTTGTTTTGCCAAAACCGGCAGGAGCGCAGATAGATGTCAGGCGGCAGTGCTGGCCGGTGCTGAGCATCTCCAGCAAATGTCCTCGGTTCACGGCTTTATCCTTGAATACAGGCAGGTTGATCTTCGTTTTTAACAGCACATCGGCAGGATTAAGCATGCTCCCTCCATGAAGGTGTTTTTCCAAGCGTCAACATGGATGAAAACCCTGAGTATTTCGGTTATTCCCATTATAGCCCATCTTCCCTGAGCAAAAAGAAAAACATTCGGGTCCGAGTAAGGCAAAAGATGATGCCAGCAAAACGAGAAAAGTCCCAAGGGATTCAATAGCTCGCCAAACGGTGGCGAGTTTTTGTTTTCACGTAACACTATAGGCCTCTGTGCCATAGGCTGTTGTATGGTTCAGATGCTGAGGTGATGATGTGAGACTTCCGTATAACCTGCCTGACTTTTTTGGTGCCTTGCTATCCATTGCGATCGGAATCGTCGTCAGCCTGGAGGCTTTTCGCCTGCACGCATATTCTCCCTCACAGTATGTCGGGGACCACACCCTGCCCGCCACCTTGGGGCTTCTGCTCATCACGCTAGGCACGGGATTGCTTTTTCATTCCTTTCGGGACAAAAAAGAAGAGAGGAAGACTGATGCAGAGAGTGGCTTCCGGCCAAAGAGCGTACTCCCTTGTCTTCTTGTGCTGCTTCTCTACGCGCTGGTGATTGACATTGTGGGATATGTGCTGGCTACCTTTCTGGCTTCCATTGCCTTGTTTCGCGTCATCGGCTCGTACAAATGGAGCCGTTCCATCGCGATGGCGATTGTCCTGACGGGGTGCTTGTACGCGGTTTTCGTGGTTTGGCTGAAGATTGCGTTTCCGACCGGATTCTTCTTTTGAAAGGTTGCTGCTTATGGATACCTTGCATCTTCTGCTGTCCGGCTTTGCGGAGGCCCTGACGCTGGAAAATGTGTTGATGGCTGCTCTAGGCGCTCTGGTCGGGACCTTTGTAGGCGTACTGCCCGGACTGGGGCCTACATCAGCTATTGCCATCCTGCTTCCGGTTACGGCTGTTCTCGAACCTACGCAAGGCATCATCATGCTGGCCGGCATTTACTACGGGGCCATGTACGGAGGCTCCACGACAGCGATTTTGCTGAACATTCCGGGAGAGCTGTCCTCGGTGCCGACCTGTCTGGATGGATACCCTCTGGCGAAGCAGGGGAAAGGCGGACCGGCTTTGGGCATCTCGGCTATCGGCTCGTTTGTGGCTGGAATCATGGGCGTGATCGGGCTTGTCTTTTTTGCTCCCGTCCTGGCGGATCAAGCACTCAAATTTGGCCCGCCCGAATACCTGGCCTTGATGGTGCTGGCCTTGACCTTGATGGTCAGCCTCTCCGGGGGTTCTTTTCTCAAGGCGTTCATCATGGGGGCATTCGGGTACGCCCTGTCACTTGTCGGACTGGGTCCTTCCACGGGGGTCCCCCGGTTTGATTACGGCAGCGCAAAGCTGGTCGGCGGCCTCGATATGATCAGCATTATCATCGGGTTGTTTGCCATCACGGAAGTATTGAAGGGAATCGAGGAAAAACGGGTGACGACGGTGATCGGCAATCCGGGGAGCGTTTACCCGTCCAAGGCTGATCTGCAAAAAAGCGTAAAGCCGATGGTGCGGGGAGGACTCGTAGGTTTTTTCCTCGGACTTCTGCCGGGCTGCTCGGCCGCTATTACGTCGTTTCTCGCCTATGATCTGGAGAAAAAGGTATCGAAACACCCGGAACGGTTTGGCCATGGGGCGATGGAGGGGGTAGCTGCGCCGGAAGCGGCAAACAACGCGACGAGCAGCGCCGGTTTTATTCCCCTGTTCTCGTTGGGAATCCCTTCTTCACCGCCGCTCGCCATTCTGTTGGCGGGATTGATGATTTACGGTCTTACGCCGGGACCCGTGCTTTTTGAGCAAAATACCACATTCGTCTGGGCGGTAATCGCCTCCATGTTCGTGGGAAATGCCATGCTCCTGGTGCTCAATCTGCCGATGGTCTGGCTGTGGGTCAAATTGACGAGAGTGCCGTATGGAATAATGGCCCCGATCATTTTGATCTTTTGCACCATCGGGGCCTATTCGGTAAGAAACAGCATGTTCGACGTCTTCGTCGCCTTTCTTTTTGGCGGGCTCGGGTACCTGTTCTCCACGTATAAATGGCCCGTGGTACCGCTGGTGCTCTGCTTCATCCTCGGACCGCTCCTCGAGGAGTCGCTCATCCAGACGGCGGCCATGTCAGCGGAGGGACTGGCGATTGTCCTGCAGCGCCCGATCTCATCGGTGATCCTTGTTGCGGCCGCAGCGCTGCTGATCATTTCTCTTGTGTTGAACAGGCGGACGCAAAAGAGGGTGCAGGAAGAGCGGGAGCGGGGAATAGACGTCAGCTAGATACACAAGTACGGGAGGAATTTTGGTTGAAAGCAGCCCATGTTTGGTTTCGCATCGCTTTTTCTCTCTTGATCGCAGTTGCCACGACGGCTTGCGGTGCCGGGCAGGCCCAGCCGCCTGCATCCCCGGCGGTTCCACAGCAGCCGGCCACAGATCAATCGGCTGGACAGTCGGAGCCCGCCTACCCGACGAGACAGATTGAATACATCGTCCCTTATTCGGCAGGAGGCGGGGTAGACCTGGTAGCCCGGGCTGCCGCCGACTATGTAAGCAAAGAGTGGGGCCAGCCCATCGTCGTGGTCAACAAGCCGGGAGGCGGCGGTACAGTAGGCGCGGAATACGCGCTGAAGCAGGCAAAGCCCGACGGATATACCGTATTGGCCGTCAATGTATCCAACACGACGATGCTGACTGCGGGGATGAAGGACTCCCTGATCACCAGTAACGACCAGATCTACACCGCCCGCATCGGGAAAGGAACGATGGCCTTTGCTGTGAAGGAAGACGCTCCGTGGAACGATTTTCACGCTTTCTCCCAATGGGCGAAGGAGAACCCCGATCAGTTGACCTGGACATCGGTAGGTCCAGCAGGCTTTTCAGCATTTGGCGTAGCTCAATGGTTTGACATGATTGACGCGGACTTTGCCAAGACGCGGATGATCGTGACAAAAGGGGCGTCCGACTCCGTTCCGAAGGTAGCGGGAGGCCACGCGGTAGTGGCTATCCATACGATCGGGGAAATCAACCCCATGCTTCAGGCGAAAAAAGTGAAGATATTGGCCGTCGGCGGGACAGAAAGAAGTCCGTTTCTCCCCGATGTACCGACTGCAAAGGAGCAGGGCATTGACGGACTGACCGTTTTCTGGTGGACGGGTGTGTCGTTCCCGAAAGGCACACCGGAAGCGGTCATCAAGAAGTGGGAGGCTGTCGTTGCCAAAATGACCAGTGACCCCGACTTTGTGAAAAAGCTGCACGAACTTCAAGTGGAGCCTGCTTACGCGGATTCGGCACAGTTTACGGCTGATGTTGAGAAGGAGACCCAGTATTATACCGATCTGGCTACGAAGAGCAATATACGGAAATGAATCTACGCTGCTGGTGGGGGACTTCCCTCCACCGCAGCCTCTTTTTTGGGGTGGTCGGACAGGCTTTGGTGGGGGAGATGAAAAACGAGAAAACAGCAGCAGGTTCGGTGGGACACTGCGGGGGGACTGGACTGTCCGTCTCCATTCCAAAAGCAAAACCGCGTCCAAAAGCAGCCTGCTCGGGGGAGCGTTTCAGTGTCTCCAGATCGTCAGAGAAGCCTGTTTCCATTCAAAGCGACTGGCACAGTGTCCTTATGCATTCCACCTGTTCTCCGCAAACCTCCACAGTTTTTCCCCCACTTTTCCACAGTTCTCAAAAACAAATCAAAATTTCCCCGACTAGACTAAAGCTGTGCCTAGGTACAAGACGAAAAATCGAGAAAGGTGGATGATAATATGTTTAGCAAAGCAAAAGTGGGAATCGCGCTGGGGGCGCTGGCTGCGGTGCTGAGTGCAGGAACGATCAACGGTGTATACGCTGCAACCAACGATCAGGCAACGTCTGTGCAAGCTGCAAACAAAGCCGACCAACATAAAATTGTGATCAAAGGCTTCAAGGGAGGCGAAGGAAAAGGCTTCTTCCTCAAAGGAAAAGGGCTGGATCAAAACGAAGACCTGCTGAAGCTCTTGAACCTCTCCGCAGACGAGTTGAAGGAGGCACTGAAGGCAGACAAGTCTCTCGCGGACGTGGCCAAAGAACAAGGCGTGTCTGTAGAGGATGTCGTCAAACTGATCGCAGAGCAGGAGGAAGCGCAGCTAACAGAGGCTGTGAAGGCCGGAAAGCTGACCCAGGAGCAAGCGGATAAAATGAAGGAAAACGCCGCTGAGCGCATCCAAAAAATGGTTGAAAGCACGCGCCAGGACAGAGGCTTCGGCCCACACGGCGGTTTCGTTTTCTTCAAGAGCGAAGAACTGCTGAAGCTGCTCGATCTTACCGCCGAAGAGCTGGATACAAAGCTGAAGGCTGGCAAATCTCTCGCAGACGTCGCCAAAACACAGGGCGTATCCGTCGAAGATGTCGTGAGCCTGATCGCCAAGCACCAGGAGGAGCAGTTGGCAGCGGCCGTGAAAGCAGGCAAGCTGACCCAGGAGCAAGCCGATAAAATGAGCGAAAACGCGTCTGAGCGCATTCAAAAAATGGTCGAAAGCACCCATCAGGATAAAGGCTTCGGCCCGCGCGGCTTCGGATTTTTCAAAAGCGAAGAGCTGCTGAAGCTGCTCAATCTCACCGCTGAAGAGCTGGAGACAGAGCTGAAGGCCGGCAAATCGCTGGCAGAAGTCGCCGAAGCACAAGGAGTGGATACGGATGAAGTGGTCGCCCTTTTGGCAAAACAGCGCGCAGACCAGCTTTCCGAGGCAGTCAAGGCGGGCAAAATCACACAGGAGCAGGCAGACAAGCTTCAGGCTAACCTGACAGAGTCCATCCAAAAACAGCTTGAGCACAAACGGGGAGAAAAGCCGGAGAAGGTCGTCGTAGAAAACTAAGCGCCTCCGCTTCCACACAACGAGAGCAGTTTCGGGCAGGTGAATCGATCACCTGCCTTTTTCAAATCTTTTTCAAAAAAAGACGTGCTTTAATTGGACCCAAAGAACTAATTGGAAGAGACAGGGATTTTTCATGCGGGTTGATTTGTCACAGTTTGGTAGAGAAAGAAGGAGGAAGCCAGTTTGAGGTCCAGCAAAATAAAAACGACCGCCGCCATCCTCGCGATTTTTGGCCTGTTGGCCGGATGCTCGCCGCAGCAGGGCGGCATGGGACAACGGGCAGGAGCCGCACAGAGGGCCATCCCGGTGGAAGTGAAAAAAGCAGACAAGGAGCTGTTTGGGCAAAAGCTGTCTCTCAGCGGCAGGTTGGAGGCGAAAAGCCAGGTGGCGCTGACATCAAAAGCGAGCGGCCGGATTACCCAGGTTCATGTAAACGTAGGCGACCAGGTCAAGGCGGGGCAGCCCATCGTGACGCTGGATGGCGAAGAAGCGAAAATCCAGTTGCAGCGGTCCCAGGCGTCTCTTCTCTCTGCGCAAGCGAGATACGAGGAAGCCAAGGAGGGGACTCCTGAAGAAACGGTAGCCCAGACGCAAAATCAGCTTGCCGATTCGCAAAACAAGTACGACGCGGCCAAAAAGGAGCTGGAGCGCACAGAAGCTTTGTACAAGCAGGGAGCCATCTCGGCGGCAGAATACGAAAAAGCGAAGGCAGCGCTCGACAGTGCCGCGATCAGTCTGGAAAACCAGAAGCAGAAGCTGAAGCTGGATCAAAAGGGACCGACCGCCGCTTCGCTCGCATCGGCGCAAGCGTCATTGAAGCAGGCCCAGGCCGATCTGGCACTGGCTCAGCTCAACGCGTCCAACCTGGTCGTAAAAGCGCCGATTGACGGCGTGATCGGTTCCCTTCCTGTTTCTGTCGGCGCGAATGTCGGTAGCAATACAGAGATCGCGCAAATCATCAATATGACGACGATGAAGGTGAAAACGCAGGCTACGGAAAGCCAGGTCGGTCTGTTCCAGAACGGCCAGGAGGTCGAGATCAACGTTCCTGCCGTTCAGCTCACGACGAAAGGAAAGGTGGCTTCTGTCAGTCCGCTGGCAGACTCGACCAAGTCGTACCCGATCGAAATCGAGATCGCCAATCCGAGTCTGAAGCTCAAGGCAGGCATGATCGCTTCCATCGAGATGACAGGCAAGCCGCATGATGCGTTGATCGTTCCCCGCGAAGCGATTATCTCCCGGGAAAATGAGGACTATGTCTACATCGTCCAAGAGCAGAAAGCAAAGCTCGTCCCGGTCAAGCGCGGAGAATCGGACGGGGAGCGGGTCGAAATCCTCGAAGGACTTTCCGGCGGTGAAGAGGTCGTGGTCAAGGGGCAGAACACGCTTGCAGACGGATCGTCTGTTGTCGTCATTGATCCAAACCAGTCCGCCGCTTCGCAGGATGCAGGCAAGCAGGAAAATAGCGGCAAGCGCCAGCGGGGCCCGCAGAATCAACAAAACCCGGAAAACCCGCAAAACGCACCGACAAACGGATCGGAAAATCAAGAGCGTCCGGCAAGACCAAAAGGATAGGTGAACCCCATGCATATCTCTGATCATTCGATTCGTCGTCCGGTGACCGTGATGATGGGCATTCTCATGGTCGTAATTTTGGGAATCCTCTCCTTGACGCGAATCCCGATCGATCTTTATCCGCCGATTGAAATACCGACTGTGGCCGTATCGACGAGCTACTCGGGGGTCGGCCCGAAAGAGATGGAAAATCTGGTGACCAAGCCGATCGAGCAGGCTGTGGCGACGGTTGCAGGCATCAAGTCGGTCACGTCCATCTCCCGCGAAGGCACGTCACAGGTCATCGTCGAGTTTGGCTACGGAACGGATATTGACGGGACCGTCGCCGAGATTCAGCAGAAGGTGGAACGGGCCAGAAGGTCGCTGCCGGATGATGCCGATTCCCCGACAGTGATGCGCTTTGACCCAAACAGCTCACCGGTATTGACTCTGGCTCTCTCCTCCGAGATGAGCGCTGACCAGCTGCGCTCTTTTGTGGACGAGCAAATCGTGCCCTATCTGGAACGGGTAGACGGCGTCGCGTCTGTGACCGTGTCCGGCGGACTGGAGCGGGAAATCACGGTCCGGGTCGATCCCGGCAAGCTGGAGCAATACGGTATTACGCTGGCCGACATCAGCCAGCAGCTCCGCAACCAGAATATCGATTCGCCGGGCGGCACCATCACAGAGGGCGGGACTACTTATACGGTTCGCTCTGTCGGCAAGCTCGCCTCTATCGATGACATCAAGAAGGTATCCATACCGCTTCGCGGCGAAGGCCAGGTATTTCTGGAGGATGTCGCACTCATCACGGATGGCTATAAAGCCGTAACGATCGAGAGCAAAATGGACGGGCAGCCGACGGTTACCCTTTCCATCATGAAGCAGTCCGGCACCAACACAGTTGCCGTCGTCGATCAAATCAACCAGGAGCTGGAGAAGCTGCAAGGCTCTCTGTCCGCCAATCTGAAGGTGTTCAGCATTTCCGATCAATCTGCCTTTATTCGCGCATCGATCAATACGCTTGTCCACGATACGCTGATCGGGGGCATTTTGGCCATCTTTATCATCAGGTTTTTCCTGAAGAGCACAAGCAACACGCTGATCATCGGAACGGCGATTCCGATCTCCGTCATCGCCACGTTTGCCCTGATGTTTTTTACCGATATGTCGATCAACACGATGAGTCTGGGCGGGCTTACCCTTGGCATCGGGATGATCGTGGACGATGCCATCGTCGTGCTGGAAAACATTCACCGCCACCGGGAAAAAGGACTGTCCATCAAGGAAGCGGCTGTCTCGGGCACGAAGGAAGTGGCGATGCCCGTGATCGCGGCTACATTGACCACGGTTGCCGTGTTTTTCCCGATCGTCTTTGTCGAAGGCGTGACGGCACAGTTGTTTAAGGATATGGGCGTAACCGTTTCGTTTGCCCTGCTGGCTTCGCTGGTGGTGTCGCTGACCGTCACGCCGATGCTCGCGGCCAAATGGACGGCTTCGCAAGCGAAAAAGCTCAATCATGAGGAAGCAGACGCGAAAAGCAGGCTGGTCCAATTTTACAAGCGAGTCCTGGCCTGGTCTCTCGGCCACCGGAAGAGCGTCATCGCGATAGGCCTCGCCTCGCTGGTCGCCGGCGCGGGGCTCGTACCTTTTATCGGCATGGAAGTGATGCCCACATCGGATCAGGGACAGGTCAACATCTCCATCTCCTTGCCGAACGGGACGGAGCTGGAAAAAACGAGAGAAGTCCTGACGAAAGCAAATGAGATCGTGTCACAGGTCCCCGAAGCGAAGACGATCTTCTCCACGCTGGGCAGCGCCAACGCAACCCGCGGCGGCAACGAGAACAGCTCGGCGGCTTCCTTTTTGCTGATCCTGTCCGATTCGTCAGAGCGCAGCCGGACGACAGCAGAGGTCGTAGACGATCTGCGGAACAAACTGAACCGCTTCCCGGGAGCGCGCGTACGGATCAGCGAGACTGGCGGCATGATGCTTCCCGGTATGGGCGGACAAGGCTTTTCCGGCGGATCTTCGCCGATTTCCTACGCGCTGCGGGGAAATGATGAGGCGACCTTGAAGGATCTCGCCGAAAGGTTGACTGCCGCTATCAGCGAGGTGGACGGCATCCGCGAGACGGACAATACGCTGGAGGAGTCCCGGCCGGAGATCCAGATCAAGCTTGACCGCATCAAGGCGGCTGGTCTCGGCATTACCCAGTCGTCTCTGACCAGCACGATCCAGACCGCCTTGCGCGATCAGGTGGCGACCCGGATGGAGGCGGGGGGAAGCGAGATCGACATCACCTTGAAGCTCGACAAGGAAGGGCAGGACAGCATGCAGGATATCGAAAACCTGCTGATCACCACTCCGAAGGGAGAGGTTGTCCAGGTGAAGGATGTGGCGACCGTCGCCATTGCCGGGGGACCGCAAGCCATCCAGCGCTACAATCAGGCCCGGGTGGTCAATGTGACGGGGATGCTTGCTCCGGGAAGAGATTTGGGCAGCGTCGCCGAGGAAGTCAATCGAGTCGTAGCAAACTTCCCTGTGCCGCCCGGCTACGTCATCGAGCAGCAAGGGCAAAACCAGCAGCTGGATGAAACGACCCAGGGAATGATTCTCGCCTTTGGCCTCGCCGTGGTGCTTGTGTACATCATCCTGGCGGCACAGTTCGAGTCGCTCGTCTATCCGCTGTCGATCATGCTGTCCGTGCCGCTGTCTTTCTTCGGCGCGAGCTTCAGCTTGTGGATGACCGGACGGACACTGAGCATTCCCGCCTTTATCGGGATCATCCTTTTGACCGGGATCGTCGTCCGAAATGCGATCGTTCTGATCGACTTTATCAACATTCTCCGCAGGCAGGGGATGGAGCGGAGCGAGGCGATCCTGACCGCTTCGCCGATCCGGCTGCGGCCGATTTTGATGACGACGCTGTGTACGGTGCTGGGCCTCTTCCCGCTCGCCCTGGGGATCGGCGAAGGAGGAGAAAGCCAATCGCCGATGGCCACTGTCGTGATCGGCGGGTTGCTATTCTCGACAATGCTGACCTTGATCGTCATTCCCGTCGTCTACACGATTCTTGACGACTTCTCCGGCAGGCTGAAAAAGCTCTCCCACATCTTCCGGCCTTCGCGGAAGCTGAAAACGGCGAGCATCGAAAAATAGAATAGTATAATGAATAGATAACATGGACAGGGGTGGCATTCTTCGGGTGCCACCTTTCTGAAGCATCAGGAGGTGTGACGATGCGGATTTTGGCAGTAGAAGATGAACGCGCATTGTTGGAAGCGGTTTGCGGCGTTTTGCAAGAGGAGGGCTATCAGGTGGACAAGGCCGAGCGGGGCGATGAAGGGCTGCTGCTCGCCGAGCGCGGCATCTACGACTTGCTCATCCTGGACATCATGATGCCCGGTCTGGATGGCGTCTCACTCGTGAAAAAGCTGCGGGCAAAAGGACAGCTTACGCCGGTTCTGCTCCTCACCGCCAAAGACAGCGTAGAGTCGCGGGTCGAAGGTCTGGACGCCGGGGCTGATGATTACCTCGTCAAGCCTTTTGCCGTGGAGGAATTGCTGGCCCGCACGAGAGCGCTGCTGAGAAGAAACGGCAAGTATTCGGCCGACGGAGAAGTATCCTACGGGCCGATTTCGCTGAAGACAAATGAACACGACGGCTTCGTGGGCGAGCATCCGTTGAAGCTGACCGGAAAGGAATACGATCTGCTGCAGTATTTTCTTCACAACCGGGAGCAAATATTGACGCGAGATCAAATCTTCGACCGAATCTGGGGGATCGATTCGGAGGCGAACTACGGGATCGTCGACTTGTACGTGCATTATTTGCGCAAAAAACTGGCTGAGTACGGATGCGACAACTACATCCGGACGATTCGCAATGTCGGCTACATTTTGAAGGGACAAAAGGAGAATGTTTAAAAAGACGAGGATTCGCCTGGTTATTTTGAATACGATCGTGTTTGTGCTGCTCTTGAACGCGCTCGGAAGCGCGCTCTACTTCTCCATTCAGTACCGCTTGTTTTCACAGGTGGACAGAGAGCTGGTCCGGTCGGGCAAATGGTTCGTGCAGGTGCCCCCTCCTTTCCTGAAGCCGGAGCGCAAGCGGCTGCCCGATGTCGACAGGCGCATCGTCTTTTTGCTGTGGGACGACCGGGGCGGGCTGATCAGCAAGGATTACGGCGAATCGCTTGAAAATGGCGACTTGAACCTGTTCCACCCCGTAGATCGGAGCAAGGAAATCGAAAATGTGACGGTCGGCGGGCAGGTGTACCGAGTCTATACGATGACCACGGACAAGCGCGTCATCGACCGCGGATTCATCCGAAATGTCAGCCACATTCAGCTGATTTACAATCTGGAGCCGGAGATGAAGATGCTCGATACGCTCCTCTATGTGCTCGGAATCGGCGGTCTTGCCAGTATTTTGATCGCGCTGTTTGCGGGGCTGTTTTTGGCCAAGCGGGCGCTTGTTCCGATCCAGCTTTCCTGGGAAAAGCAGCAGCAGTTTATCGCGGACGCTTCCCATGAGCTGCGAACGCCGCTCTCCGTGATTCTGGTCAATCTGGAGAGGCTGTTTCGCTCTCCGGAGCGGACGATTGAGGAGGAGAGCGAGCACATTATGGTCAGCATTCAGGAGACCAGGCGGCTGAACAAGCTGGTCGGCGATCTACTGACCCTGGCCCGCTCCGACTCCAATGAGCTGCAAATCCTCAAGCAAAAGGTGGCCATGGATGAGCTGGTCCAAAAAAGCGTCCACACGTTCCGGCAGCTGGCTGTTGTCCGAGGCATCGAAATCGAGACGGACATCCAGCAGCCGCTGGAGCTGAACGGGGACCAGGAGCGGATTCAGCAGCTGCTCGTCATTTTGCTCGACAATGCGCTCAAATACTCGAATGAGCAAGGAAAAATTGCGGTGAGCTGCAAGCGGGAGGGGCAGGGCATTACCCTCGTTGTAAAAGACAACGGGATCGGGATCGCCAAGGAAGACATTCCGTACGTGTTCGACCGCTTTTTCCGCGCGGACAAGATGCGCTCCCGCCAAACAGACGGGACGGGGCTGGGACTGTCCATCGCCAAGTGGATCGTCGACGCCCACGGAGGGAGAATCCGCGTCGAGAGCGAGGAAGGGGCAGGGGCCACCTTTACCGTCTGGCTGCCGGCCAAACACGGATGAGGAAAAATGGCTCTATGCCATTTTGCAAAGCCGAGCCCGGCGGCAAATAAGGTTATCGACTGGATATGAGAGCATAGACAAGCCGAGTCTCTGCCATGTCAGCTTGTTCCCATGAGGAGCAAGCTTTTTATTTGCACATAAATAATTTGCATACAAACTTTTTGTGTACAAATCGTGTGAGCCTATGTTATTCTTTTCAAAAAGTTTTGGGAATGAACGGGAGGGTCATCATGGAGCGAATCGAGGACTGCTTTGGTTTTTTGTTGGGAAAGGCGTACCAGAAGGTTTTCCAGCTGGAAAAAGCGCGATTGAGCGAGTACGGAGTCACTCCGGTGCAATTTGTCTTGCTCCACGTTCTCTGGGAAAAGGATGGGCAAAAAGGGGTGGAATTGGGCAGCCGGCTCCGTCTGGATGGAGCGACGATTACAGGCCTCTTGGATCGGCTGGAGCAGATGGGCTTGATCGAGCGCAGGCCGTCTCCGACCGACCGCCGGACGAATTTGATTTACCTGACTCCGCGGGGGAGAGAATTGGAAAAGCCGCTCAACGAGATCAGCGACGAGGTAAACCGGGAGGCCATGTCCATTTTTCGGGAAGAAGAGCTTGCGATGTTGAAAAGCATGCTGACCAGGCTCGGATTGGAGAAAGAAGCGTAATCCATCGTCCGGATGCCCGGATGGCCTTTACGGCGAATGGACTGACTTTCGGTCTGCCGTAGGGACGGATAGATGGGCAACTCCGAGGATCGGACGCCTGAACGGCAAAGAAGCATCTTTTACAAGTGGGGAGAAGCAGATGGAGAAAAAGATTCACTATGCTTGGATTGTATTGTTTGTCACGTTTTTGGCTTTGCTGGCCGTCCAGGGCGTTCGCCTTTCCTTCGGCGCCTTTATCGAGCCGTGGGAGACCGAATTCTCGATGGACAGAGGCACGATCTCACTCATTTCTACGCTGAGCTTCATCGTATACGGCATATCCCAGCCGGTGGTGGGCAAGCTGGTCGACCGCTTCGGCGCTCGGATGATTTTGTCAGTCAGTGCACTGCTGGTCGGGATAAGCATCGCCCTGACGTATTTTGTGACCTCGCCGTGGCAGCTTTTTCTTCTGTACGGCGTGATCGCTTCGCTCGGAGTGGGCGGGGCGTCGAACGTGGCAGCCACCGTTGTGGTGACAAACTGGTTTCAGGAAAGGCGGGGCCTCGCTTTCGGGTTGATGGAAGCCGGCTTCAGCGTCGGGCAAATGATCGTTGTGCCAGCCTCGCTGTTTTTGATTCACTGGTATGACTGGCAGATGGCCGTCGCAGTATTGGGCGCGTTTCTGATTTTGATCGTCTTTCCCGTCCTGCTGCTTTTGCTGCGCAATCATCCTTCCGAAAAAGGTATCCAGCCGATCGGAGGCGACAGAGCTGCGGAAGGCACTGAAAACGGGACAGACGAGAGCCCAGGCGGCCAATTGGCGGAAAACGTGTTTCGCACGAGAAGATTCTGGTTTCTGATCCTGCCGTTTTTTATCTGCGGTTTTACGACGACCGGTTTGATGGATACCCACCTCATCCCGTTCGCCCAGTTGTGCGGCTTTTCCGCGGTCGTAACCGGGTCGGCGGTCAGCCTGCTCGCGGCCTTCAATACGCTGGGAACGCTGCTGTCGGGAGTGGTCGCAGACCGCTGGAGCAATAAAAAATTTCTGGCCCTCCTGTATGCGGCAAGGGCTGCAACTATCGTACTGCTGCTCGTGTTCGTCAGCGATCCCGAGCTGCTGCTGGTATTTGCCGCACATCCGTCTCTGTTGTTTTTGTTCTCCATTTCCTTCGGCCTTGTCGACTTTGCGACGGTCGCTCCCACGCAAATGCTGGCGACGCAGTACTTCAACAAGCAGTCACTCGGCTTCATTGTCGGCTGGCTGTTTCTCAGCCACCAGCTAGGCTCCGCGCTTGGCGCTTACCTGCCTGGATTATTGTTTAGTCAGACTGAAAATTACAATATGTCATTCTACATTGCGGTGGTTTTGCTGGTCGGAGCTTCCGTGTTGAATCTTCTCCTTCCTGAACCCGCCCGATTCAAAAGGAATGTCGCCTCGGAGAGCTAGAGGCTTGGAAGCCGGATATGCTCTACAGCCACAAAGAGTTGCAGAGCCCCTTTCTCAAAAAGGCGGCCTGCTCCGACAGTCTGCAAAAACAACACAAAAAGCCGGCTCCCCCCTCGATACGGGGCGGAGCCGGTCTTCCTATTTGAAAGCATATGGTTTACGAACGAGCTTTTCCGTTTTTGTACGGCGATCTCTTTAGTCTTTAAACAACAGCGAAGCGCCGGCGATTCCCGGATGGGTCATCTCGTACGGATCGAGAATCAGATCGAGCTCTTCCTCGGTCAGAACATTGTGCTCAAGGCACAGCTCCCGCACCGATTTGCCCGTCAAAATCGCCTCGCGGGCGATGCGTGCCGCCACTTCGTATCCGAGGTGAGGGTTGACGGCGGTAATGACGCCCACGCTCTTCTCGACGTAAGCCTTCATCACTTCTTCGTTGGCACGGATGCCGTCCAGGCAGTATTCCTTG
Organism: Brevibacillus borstelensis; assembly: GCF_036700025.1. Classification (NCBI taxonomy): domain Bacteria; kingdom Bacillati; phylum Bacillota; class Bacilli; order Caryophanales; family Paenibacillaceae; genus Brevibacillus; species Brevibacillus borstelensis. The sequence goes on from NZ_CP144922.1 coordinate 1,530,571, forward strand.
AATGCACGGAAGGCGTTGTTCATGATGCTGATCGATTGCAGCAGGTTAAAGACAAGCACCGGCTCCATGACGTTCAGCTCCAGTTGTCCCGCTTCGGAAGCGAGGCAGATGGTGTGGTCGTTTCCGATTACCTGGAACGCCACCTGATTGACCACCTCGGCCATGACCGGATTGACTTTCCCTGGCATGATGGAGGAGCCTGGCTGACGGGCAGGCAGGGAGATTTCCCCGAGTCCGGCGCGCGGTCCGGAAGCCATCAGGCGCAGGTCGTTGGCGATTTTGGACATGTTGATCATGCACACCTTGAGGGCCGCGGACACTTCTGTGTAAGCATCCGTGTTTTGCGTGGCGTCGACCAGATCGGATGCGCCTTTGATCGGCAGGCCTGTGATCGAAGCCAGATGCTTGATGACACTCTCGATATAGCGCGGCTCCGCATTCAAGCCGGTTCCCACGGCAGTCGCGCCCATGTTTACTTCGTACAGATGCTGGCGGGAGCCGGAGATTCGCAGGATGTCCCGGGACAGCACTTTGCGGTACGCTTCAAATTCTTGGCCCAGACGGATCGGAACCGCGTCCTGCAGATGGGTTCTGCCCATTTTGATAACGCTGTCAAATTCTTTCGCTTTTTGCGAGAACGACTCCTGCAGGCTATCCATCGTCGCGAGTAGCTGGTCCAGCATCATCAGTACGGAAATGTGGATCGCAGTCGGGAAAGCGTCATTCGTAGACTGGGACATGTTCACGTGCGTATTCGGGCTGACCTGGAAGTAGTCGCCTTTTTCAAAGCCGAGAAGCTCCAGCGCACGGTTGGCGATGACTTCGTTGGCGTTCATATTGATCGAGGTTCCGGCGCCGCCCTGAATCGGATCGACGATAAACTGGTCGTGCAGATTGCCATCGATAATCTCTTGTGCCGCCTGAACGATCGCTTCTCCGATGCGGCGGTTGAGCTGGCCCGTTTCCATATTGGCAAGTGCTGCCGCTTTTTTTACCATCGCCATCGCCTTGATCAGCGATTCGTGGATTCGATATCCGGTGATCGGGAAGTTTTCCAGGGCACGAAGCGTTTGTACACCGTAGTAGGCGTGTTTCGGCACTTCTTTTTCGCCGAGGAAGTCTTTTTCTACCCGTTTGGTTACTGCTGTATCCATGTGTATACAACTCCTACAGGATATTTTTGATGTTAAACAACGTTGTTTACTTTCATCAAAATCGTAACATAGTTTCAAAGAAAGAAGTAGCTTTAAATCAATTGAACGAACGAATCGAAATGATTGTAGAACCCGATCAGTGTTGATAAGATGGGATAAATCTTTGTGAACAAGGAGGCGGACCGCATGCATCGGGTTGAGCTGCTGCAGGAGATCACGTATATTGACGGAATTACGATCATCGATACGTCGGGAACGATCCTCTTTTCGGTGAAATTCAACCCCCGCTTCGCATCCGGGAGCGAGAAGACGGATGAAATCGTCGGGGAAAATCTGTTTACTTCCTTTCCTATGCTGAATGAACAAACAAGTACACTCTACCATGCGCTGAAAACGGGGCGTCCGACTTTTCGCAAGCGTCAGGAAATCATTGATTTTACCGGCAAAAAAATCGAAACGACCAATGTTACGCTGCCGATCAAGACAAACGGGCGGGTGATCGGGGCGATTGAGCTGTCCAAGGATATCAGCAAGCGGGGGGAGCCGGTAGACGAGCTGATCGAACTGGACGCCAGCCTGTTCATACCAAGCAAAGCGGAGCAAGCGAATATCCAGCCGGAAGGAGCCAGATACACGCTGGACGATATCGTGACGGGCAACGAGCAAATGCTGGAGCTGAAGAGGCAAGCAAAGAAAATGGCTCGCGGCCGCTCGCCGCTTTGCCTGTTCGGTGAGACGGGCACGGGGAAGGAGCTGTTCGCCCAGGCCCTGCATCATGCAAGCGGCCGCTCGCACAAGCCTTTTATCGCCCAGAACTGTGCGGCCATTCCCGAAAGCCTGATGGAGAGCATCCTGTTCGGGACGAAGAAAGGCAGCTTTACCGGGGCGGAGGACAATCCGGGGCTGTTCGAGCTGGCCGATGGCGGCACGATTTTTCTCGACGAATTCAACTCGATGCCCCATTCCCTGCAGGCAAAATTGCTGCGTGTGCTGGAGGATGGCCTCATCCGAAGACTGGGGGACAAGCATGTCCGCAAAGTAGACGTGCGGGTGATCGCTGCCACCAACAAGCATCCCCGTCAGTGCGTCAAGGATGGACAGCTCCGCCCAGACCTGTACTACCGGCTGTGCGTGATGGCCTTGCACCTGCCGCCGCTGCGCGAGCGGCCCGAGGATATCGAGCTGCTCCTGCCCTATTTTATCAACAAGTACAACCATCTGATGGGCAAAAGCGTCCGCCACATCGCCAAAGGCGTGTACGAGTATTTGCAGATGCACGATTGGCCGGGGAATATCCGGGAGTTTGAATACGTCGTCGAATTTGCCCTGCAGCTCAAGGAAGACGGTGACGAAACGCTTCAACGCAGCGATTTGGAGCCGATCATGAACCACCTGAGGGACGAGCAGGCACCCGAACAGACAGCCGCTTCGGAAGGAAAAGCGTGGGGAGCAACAATTGGAGAGGATTACGGGGAAGTGACGGGAGCAGGCGAGGGCCAGGAAAAACAGGAGGCACAGGAAGCACAGGAAGCACAGGAAGAACAAGATGAGCTTGTGCCTCTCAAGGAAGCGGTCGCTTCTCTGGAAACGCGGCTGATCCGGCGAGCGCTGGCGAAAACAGGGGGAAATGTCTCGAAAGCGGCACTTTTGCTGAACATTCCCCGGCAGTCGCTGCAAAACAAAATCCGCGACTATGAAATCAAATAGCAGTAAAAACGGGGCTCCAATCGATTTTCTGCCAATTTTGCTTCTGCCCAAAAACGTACAAAGAAGTGCCCGAAAATTAACACGCTGTGCGAATGAAACTGGAATTTTCCTTTCGATAGATGGTGTATCCTCCCGAAAAAGGAGAGATGCCCGTCTTTTTTTTGAGAATATTCCACAAAATGGCTGGCATGGTCCTTGCTTTGAGAAGACGGCATCATTGCATTTGCAAACAAGGAGGATGCCTTCCATGATTATCGGAACGTTTAAAGAATTGAAGCCGGGGGAGTCGCGCGTCGTGCTTACCCCGACGGAAGTGGCCGAATTGACCGGCGGCGGCCACACCGTCCTGATCGGCAAAGGGACAGGCGAAAATGCCGGGTTTCCCGATCAGTCCTATGCCGAAGCGGGCGCCGAGCTGAGAGACGGCATGGAGGAAATCTACGCCGAAGCGGAGCTGATCGTAAAGGTAAAAGAGATTTTGCCGGAGGAATACCACCTGCTGCGGGAAGGACAAATCCTGTTTACTTGCCTTCATCCCGCTGCCAACCGGGAAGAGGTGAATGTACTGCTGGACAAAAAGGTCATCGCCTTTACCGCCGAGGATACGCATCAGTACGGCTCTCCCAATGGAGAAGTGGCTGGAAAGCTGGGAGCGCTCTGGGGCGCCCATTATTTGCTTAGCGTGAATGGCGGGATGGGCAAGCTTGTCGGCGGCATCGGAGGCGTACCCGGCATCCAGGCGCTCGTCATCGGTGCGGGAATTGTCGGACGCAGCGCAGCCCATGTCCTCTCCTCGCTTGGAGCTCGGGTAACAATGATGGACGTGAATATCGGCGTCCTTCGGGAAGCGCAGTATTTGCTGCCAAAAGGGGTAGACACGATGTTTTCCAACCGGAGCAACATCCGCCAGGTGCTGCCTCACGTCGATTTGGTGATGAACTGCGTCAAATGGCCAAAGCACCGCAAGGACCATCTGATCACACGCGATATGCTGCAGCTCATGCGCAAAAAGGCGGTTATCGTCGACATTAGCGCAGACGTCGGCGGAGCAGTGGAGACATACAGACCGACGACGTACGAGGAGCCTGTCTATGAAGTCGACGGCATTATCCACTTCGGCGTCGACAACATTCCGGGCGCTGCCCCTCATACGACTTCGATTGCTTATGCGGCATCCGTATTTCCGCACATCAAGTCGATTGCCGACCACGGAGCGGACGAGGCAGCTCGTCGCAATCCGTATCTGCGCCGGGGATTGACGTCGTACAAAGGGATATTGACTCATGAGGAAACCGCTTTGATCCAGCAGCGCGAGCGTACGACAGCAGAAGAACTGCTCGGCTTGCCGGCGAAATAGCATTTACAAACAAAAGGAAAAAAGGGGGAAGTGCTGTCTATGGAGGCGACAGAAGCAGTTCATCTCGGCATCATTTCGCTGGTTCCCGCGACGGTCTCTGTCATTCTCGCGTTTTGGACCAGAAACACCGTGTTTTCGCTTGCAGTAGCCTGTTTTCTCGGCATCCTGCTGTCGGGACAAGGCCTGATGGGATTTCCCGCCTTGCTGAAAACCGCGCTCGGTACGACCAGCTTTTCCGGACTGTTGCTCCTGGAGCTGTTTATCGGCGTGATGATCGCATTTTTCCAGCGGACCGGAGCGATCCAGAATGTAACACTGATGCTGGAGCGCAGGCGGTTCACACGTGTGAAAACACAGCTTGTCGCCTGGTTTTTGGGCATGTTCGTGTTCTTCAGCGACTATTTCAGCCCGCTGTTTGTCGGCTCGACGATGCGCAATCTGGCTGACAAGGCGAGAATCTCCCGGGAAAAGCTGGCCTATATCGCCGACTCCACCTCGGCGCCGGTCAGCGTGCTGGTGCCGATTACGGGCTGGGCGGCCTACTTTACCGGCCTGCTGATCGGCGTCGGCACCATCGCCAATGAAGCAGACGCCATGTCCCTGTTCTTAAAGACCATCCCGTTCAACTTTTACGCCATCCTGTCGGTTCTCTTCGTCGGTTTGCTTGCGCTCCGCGTCATTCCGGAATTTGGCCCGATGAAAAAGGCGGAGAAACGGGCATTGGAGGAAGGGAAGGTGCTTCGCGACGGCGCAGACCCGCTGATGGGCTCGGAGCTGACCGACACGCCTCCTTACGAGGGAATCAAGACAAATGTGTTCCTGAATTTCATCCTGCCGGTGATCATCGTCATCTCTATCGCCGTCGGCACCTTTATGACCATGAAGTCGGCCAAAACGATGGAAGCCTTTTTGGCGGCAGCGGTCATACTCGGCATTATCATGCGTATTCAAGGGGTGCCGTTTGCCGACATCATGAAGACGGCGACAGCGGGGATGAAAGGCGTCATGCCGGCCATTCTCGTTCTGGCTTTTGCCTTTTCGCTCAACCAGCTCAGCAAAGACATGGGGACAGCCCACTACATCATTTCCGTCACGGAAGGCTGGCTCACTCCTCATTTGCTGCCGTTCCTGATTTTTATTACCTGCGCCGTCATTTCCTTTGCCACCGGGACCTCGTGGGGCACCTTCGCCATCGTCATGCCGCTGGCCGCTCCGCTCGCTTTCACCTTTTCCGGCGGAGAGGTTTCCATTCTGGTCGTCGCCACGATTGCAGCAGTCGCCGGGGGAGGCGTCTTCGGGGACCACTGCTCGCCGCTGTCCGACACATCGGTCCTCGCCTCCACAGGAGCGGCTTCTGACCACATCGACCACGTCAAGACGCAGCTTCCGTACGCGCTGACAGTCGCGGTCATCTCGGCTTTGCTGTATCTGGTGATCGGGTTTGTGTTTGTGTAGAGCGGGTGATTGCCGTTTGTGGGTAAGATCAAACAGTTAAATGCGCACCAAAAAAACCGGAGGGTATTCCTCCGGCCAGGCTGTCGAGAAAGTCGACAGCCATTTTTATTTCCCTGTATTTTGTGACGACACCGCGTTAATGTGTTATAATATTCTTGTAATTACATTTACTGGCGGGTGATTATTGTGCTTTCCTCTAATGAAAAAAAGCAACAAATGCAATATGAATTTGTATGCCTTGATGAGTTGGTCCCGGAGGACCATTTGCTACGAGTTATTCAAAAGCATGTAGACTTCTCTTTCATCCGAGAAAAAGTACGCCAATACTATTGTGAAGATAACGGTAGACCAGCCATTGATCCGGTGGTTTTATTTAAAATGATTTTCATTGGATACCTTTACGGTATCCGGTCAGAAAGACAACTCGAAAAGGAAATTCAGACGAATATTGCTTACCGCTGGTTTCTTGGCCTTTCACTAACAGATCGAGTTCCAGACCACACTACCATCAGTTGGAATCGTCGAACTCGTTTTAAAAACACAAATGTTTTCCAAGAGATTTTTGATGAAATCGTTCGCCTTGCTATCCAACATCGCATGGTTGGCGGACGTGTTTTGATAAGTGATTCCACTCATCTGAAAGCAAATGCGAACAAACGTAAATTTAAGAAGCATGTTATTGAAAAATCTAGTCGAGCCTACCTTAGTGATTTAGAAGCAGCCATTAATGAAGACCGTGAAGCACACGGAAAAAAGGATTGAAGCCTAGAGAGGATGTGAAGGAAGAAAAGGAAATCAAGGTGAGTACTACTGATCCGGACAGTGGTTACATGGTTCGTGACGGAAAGCCTGAAGGCTTTTTCTATCTCGATCATCGGACAGTCGATCATAAGTACAATATCATAACTGATGTACACGTGACTGCGGGTAACGTTCATGATTCTGTTCCTTATGTAGATCGGCTACAACACCAAATTGAGAAGTTTGGGTTTACAGATACCATTGAAGCCGTTGCATTGGATGCTGGCTATTTAACTACTCCAATCTGCAAGGCTCTGCACGATCTAAATATCTTTGCCGTCATTGGCCATCGAGCTTTTTCACCTGTTAAAGGCCTTATCGCCAAATGGCGGTTTAAATATGATCCCGAAAAGAATGTCTATATTTGCCCCCAAAAACATGAGCTTGCTTATTCGACAACTGACCGTAACGGATACAGAATGTATAAGTCAAATAAAGAAATATGTAAGGCATGTCCGATGCTCACTATGTGTACACGGTCAAAAAATCACCAAAAGGTGATAACCAGGCATGTATGGGAAGAGAGTAAAGAATGGGTTCGACAGAACCGCTTAAGTAAGTCAGGAAAATACCTATACAGGTTGAGATACCAAACGATAGAGCGAAGTTTTGCAGATGCCAAAGAACTGCATGGACTTCGCTATTGTAGGTTGCGCGGACGTGAAAATGTCCAAGAGCAAGCGTTGCTGACAGCAACCGTTCAAAATATAAAAAAGATAGCACTCCACCTTGCAAAGGCATGTTAGGTGTGGTGCTATCTAAGACTTCCAGCACTTCGTGCTCAATTTTATTGTTATGAAAGAAGAAACTCCAACATATTGTGGGGTTTCTCGACAGCCTGACCGGAGGGTATTCCTCCGGCTTTTCTTTTAGCAGGAAGAAAGCTGTGCATTGATAATCCAACACCCTCTCACAAATGTTCTCCTCATTTATATAGTCGAACGGAGCCAAGCTCCGGTTCATGAATTTTTTGCAAGGCACGTTGACATGAGCTGATCAAATGATTTAGACTAAAACTGAAAAAGTTAAAAGTATTAACTATTAAACGTTTTAATAAACTAGGGAGATGGTATAGCCTGCCATGGATGTAAAACAGTCACTATCCAAACAGTTTTCCATCATGATGCACAAGTTTATGGTGGCCTATGGCAAGGCCCTCGACCCGGATATTTCCGGTTCTCAGGTGTATATGCTGGAGATCTTGCAGGACGAGGGAACAAAAAAGAGCTCGGATGTGGCGGCACAACTGGAGATCAGTCTTCCAGCCGTTACGAATCTGGCCAACAAGCTGGTCAAAAAAGGGTATATCAAACGATCTGTCTCCGCAGAGGATCGCCGGGTAACGCTCCTCGAGATCACACCGACCGGGTCGGACGTTTTGAAGCGGATTCTGGACAAGTACCATCATTTGACGGAAACGCTTTGGAGCGGCTTTGCTCCCGAGGAATTGACGCAGCTTCTGCAGCACTACGAAAAAATGGTTGCCAACCTCAAGCATTACCAACCTGACAAGGAGTGAAATGACATGACAACACAACAACAAGTAGCTGTAATCACTGGTGCAGGGAGCGGCATGGGCCGCGCGACTTCGATCAAGCTGGCCGAGCTCGGCTATCGCCTGGTACTGGTCGATTTCAACGAGCAGTTCGGTGAAGAAACGCTCGCGCTCGTAAAGGAAAAAGGCGCAGAAGCGATCTTCGTAAAAGCAAACGTGGCCGAAAGCGCCGATGTGCAAAACTATGTCAATCAAGCGGTCGAGACGTTCGGCCGGATCGATGTCTTTTTCAACAACGCGGGAATCATCCAAAAACCGTACCTGTTCGCAGATATTCCGGATTCCGAGTTTGACCGCATTTTCGCCGTAAACACCAAAGGCGTGTTCCTCGGCATGAAATACGTCATCAAAGTAATGGAAAAGCAAGGCTCCGGCGTGATCATCAACACGGCATCCACGGCAGGCGTGAAGCCCGAGCACAGCCTGGGCGTTTACTCCGCTTCCAAGCACGCAGTCGTCAGCCTGACCAAGTCCGCTGCGATGGAATACGCGAAAACCGGCGTCCGCATCAATGCCATCTGCCCTGGCGGCGTAGCGACCAACCTGGTAGCCGGTTTTGAGCAAACGATCAAAGAAACCGGAAATGTTCCGGAAATCCAATTCCCGCGCATCGGCTACATGGCTGATCCGAATCAAATCGCGAGTGTGGTCGCTTTCATGGCTTCCCCGGGCGCGTCCTACATGACAGGCTCTATCGTCGTTGTTGACGGTGGTCTCACGCTGTAAGCGGCTGTTTCCGCGATCGAACACCATTTGTCAAAACCTGTTCATGCCAACTAGCCGAGAAGGCTGTCCTCCAAGCAGATGCTCTTGCTTGAGGGACAGCCTTCTTTTTTGGATGCATGGTCTTGCGGGGGGTGTACATGTATTACGAAGCTTGCGGCAGCGTACTGCTTTTTGCGAGTCCCAAATGCTCCTGCAGCGTTTTGCGGATCTCGGCCAAGTCCTGCTCGTCCAGCTTGTAGTAATAAATGTTGTTCTTGTACATGCTGCTGCCTTTCAACTGCAACTTCTCAATATTGACGCTGCTTCCCTTGGCAAAATAATAGAACGCCTCCAGGTCAGACAGCCGCAGGTTCGTCTTCACATTGTCGCCCAGCGCCTCCAGCAGCGCTCCGTACTTGGTGACAGAGCCGAACGACAGCGTTTTGTGGAAGATCGCTTCCAGCACGAGCTGCTGGCGTTTGCCGCGCTCCATGTCGCTGTCTATTTTTCGGGTCCGGACCAGCGCCAGGGCTTCTTCGCCGTTTAACGTCTGCAGCCCTTTTTTCAGCTTGATCGCACGCGGCCTGTCTTTGCTGTCCTGCTCCGTAAACGTGATCGGAACATCTACCTCGACCCCGCCGAGCGCGTCGACGATTTCCATAAACGCCGTGAAATTTACTTTTACGTAGTAATCGACCGGGACGTCGAGCAGACCTTCCACTGTTTCCACCGCAGCGTCCACGCCGCCGAAGGCATGGGCGTGATTGATCTTGTCCTTTTTCTGCTCAACCGGCACGTATACGTAAGAATCGCGCGGAATGCTGAGCAGCTTCACGGAGCGGTCTTTTTTGTTGAAGGTCGCAAGCAGAAGGGCGTCCGTGCGGATGGCTTCCCCGTACTGCTTATGTCTTTGCTCGCTGTCATCGACACCCATGAGCAGGACAGAAAAGCTGTCTGCCAAAGCATCCTTCTTTTCCACACGCTTGGGTGAGATCGTTCCCCGCTGCAGCTCCTGATGGGACTTTTCCTCCAGCATGGCTGCCTTGCGGTACAGATCGACCGCATACCCGGTTGAGACGAACAGCAGGACCAGAATGGGGATTAGCAAAAAAACGATGCGACGCTTGCTCTTTCGTTTTCTTTTTAGATTTTGAGTTTGGTTATTTTTCACAATAAACTCCACCTCGATAGGATGTACACTGAGTGTAGACGATTTTCGACAAGATTTCGTTACAGGGGGGTAACAACTGGCAGAAAGGGGGCATTTTTTGACGAGTTTTTGTTTTCTTCTGAAAACAGGCAGGAAAAATGGCGAACAAGCTGTAAAATTAGGAGAGAGGTAATAGGATAAAGTACCGCGAATATGTTGGCATCGGCAGCACATGTCTGAACGGAAGCTTTCGAATCAAAATGATGAGGGAGTGTAGGACGATGAGCACAAACGAACTTTTGCAAAGTACCTTGCCGCAAATGCTGGAACAAACTTGTAAGCGCTTTCCTTGGCGTTGCGCCGTTTATTTCAAAGGACAGCAATGGGATTACGGGACACTGGGAGTGCTGGTCAAGAAGTTCGCCGCCGGACTGCACAGCCTCGGGATCGGGCAGGGAGACCGAGTGGCGGTCATGCTGCCCAACTGTCCGCATTACGTGGCAGCCTACTACGGCATTCTGCAGCTGGGTGGAATCGTTGTACAGGTCAATCCCATGGCGGTTCCGGCCGAGCTGGAGCATTATTTGACCGACTCAGGTGCCAAAGCCTTGATCACCTTTGCTCCCTTTTTGCCGGTGGTCGAAAAGGTAAAAAGCGCTGAAGGCTTGGCGGCGAGAATCATCGTTGAACTGCCTCCTACGGATTCGGAGCTTCCAGCCGGATGGCTCCGTTTTGAAAACGTCATGGCACTTGCCGAGGATTTGCCGGAGGTGTCAGTGTCTCCAGATGACATCGCGGTACTCCAGTATACAGGCGGTACTACAGGGCGCTCCAAAGGGGCGATGCTGACCCATCAAAACCTGTATGCCAACGCCTATCAGTCACACATCATCATGGGAGGAGACGTCGACAATCCCGACCGGATCTTGACTGTGATTCCGCTCTTTCACGTCTACGGGATGACCGTTTGCATGAACATGGCCATTTTTGGAGGATCGCAGCAGGTCATGCTGCCCCGGTTCGACCTGGAGGAAGTGCTGCAGACGATCAAGGATACGAAACCGACGGTATTCCCGGGGGTGCCGACGATGTACGTGGCGGTCAATGCCCATCCGCAGGCGGAAGAGTACGGCATCTCGTCCATCCGCCTGTGCGCAAGCGGCTCCGCACCGCTTCCTGTTGAGGTCATCAAAGGCTTTGAAGCCAAGACGCAAGGCATGATTCTCGAAGGCTTCGGCCTGACCGAAGCCTCCCCGGTCACTCACTTCAACCCGAGGGATAAGCGAAAGGCCGGGTCGATCGGGACGGCTATACCGTTTACGGAGTCCAAAATCGTCAGCCTCCAGGACGGCGAGACGGAGCTGGGGCCGAATGAAGCGGGAGAGCTGGTCGTGCGCGGTCCGCAAGTGATGACCGGCTATTGGGGAATGCCGGAAGAGACGGCGGCAACGCTCAAAGACGGCTGGCTGTACACAGGGGATATCGCCTACAAGGATGAAGAGGGATATTACTATATCATCGATCGGAAAAAGGATTTGATTATCGCCGGGGGCTTCAATATTTATCCGCGTGAGGTAGAGGAGGTCCTCTATCAGCACGCGGCTGTGCAAGAGGCTGTCGTCATCGGCGTGCCTGATGCGTATCGAGGAGAGACGATAAAAGCGTTCGTGGTTCCGAAAAAGGGAGTTGTCCTGACCGAAGAGGAAATCACCGATTTTTGCCGGGAGAACATGGCCGTCTACAAGGTGCCGAGAATTATCGAGTTCCGCGACGCCCTGCCGAAAACGGCCGTAGGCAAGATTTTGCGGCGGACGCTGCGGGAGGAAGCAAAAGGAGCAGGCGCGACGCAAGAATAAGGCTCAGGCGCGACGCAAGAATGAATAAGGGGCAGACAGGACGCAAAAACGGACGGATAATCAGATTGGACGCAGGCGCTGCAACAGCCTTTTTTGTCCGCCCCAAGCTGTTCCAATACGAAACAGCGCTCCTTAAAAACAGAAAACAGAGGGCCGCCTGGGCATCCGGGCGGCTTTCGCTTTTCGTCATGTTTCACGCTCTTGCCCTCATAGAATGAGGCAAACAAGCAAAGAGGTGAAACAAGATCGACATGTGGAAAGCGGTTGTCTCCATCCTGACTGCCTGGTCGCTTGCCAATCTCAGCCTCTTTCCTGCGTTTGCGGGGGCGGAAACGAGCGGGGCAGTGCAGCAATCGGCCCAGGCGCAGCAAGACCCGCCTGCTCCGCAGACAGATGAGCCGATCACGGTCACGGTGGTGGGCGACATTTTGCTGGACAAGAACGTCGGAGCGCAAATCGAACGCTACGGAGTGGACTATCCTTTTGCCAAAACGGCCGAGCTGCTCAAGCAGGCTGATCTGACAGTGGGGAATCTCGAGACTGCCGTCAGCAGACGGGGATCCCCCGAGCACAAGGAATTTACCTTCCGGGCCAAGCCGGAAACGTTGGCAGGCCTTGCAAATGCCGGCTTCGACGTCGTCAATTTGGCCAACAACCACACGATGGACTACGGAATGGACGCCTTTCTGGATACGATGCAGCATTTGCGCGAGAACGATATCGCTTACGTAGGCGGAGGAAAGGCGGAGGAGGAGGCGTTTGCCCCCTATATCCAGACGATCAAAGGAAAGAAGGTAGCAATCATCGGGCTGAGCCGTGTACTGCCCAATCAGAAGTGGTTTGCGGGGAAGAACAAGGCGGGGCTGGCTCACGCCTATTCACGGGAGCCGATGCTCGGCTATGTTCGCAAGGCTGTGGCAGAGTCCGACATCACCATTGCGATCATGCATTGGAATTTGGAGTACAAGGACTACCCTGAGCCGTACGCCCGCCAGATGGCCCGTTTGCTGATCGACAATGGAGTGGATGCGATTGTGGGGTCCCATAGCCATTCCCTCATGGGGGTCGAATGGTACAAAGAGGCCCCGATCTTTTACAGCGTGGGCAATTTCGTCTTTACGACGCCGCGAAATCCAAAGGGCTCCGAGTCGCTGATCGTCACTTTGACGTTTGCCCAGAACAAGACAGACGGCAAGATCATCCCGGCTAAAATTGTAAATGGCCAGCCCGTTCCCCAGGCAGGAGACAATGCGAAAAAGCTCAGGGAGAAGGTTGCGAAGCTCTCGTATGGGGCAGGGGTTGACGAGGCGGGAAATATAACGAGGAAATAAAAGGCAACGAGTTTCGGTGAAAGCAAAAAAGGGTATCTCCTCTATTGTTATGTAGAGGGGAGCAAACCTGATGGATTCCTATAAACACTTTACCCTGCGCTTCTGGCTGGTCTTTTTGTTTTCCGTCTCGACGTTTTTGATCGTGCTGAGCTGCGGCGCCGGCATCTATCTGGTGGTCAAGCAGGTGATGACAGATGACATCCTCGACATCAACCGCGCCTATAGCGAGAAGATGGCCCAGACTACCGATCTTATGTTTCAGAGTATGAAAAAGAATCTGGAGACGAGCGCCGGCGAGATCGCCCCTCTTCTGAAAGATCGCCAGAGGCTGCAGCAACATTTGAAGCTGTGGCAGGAAAGCACGTTGTTCTTCAATTCCATCTTGGTCGCAAACAGCAAGGGAAAGATTCTCGCAACGGAGCCGAGGATGGAAGTCGATGGGCGATTTCTGATGTCGAGCGGTGCGAGAGAAGCGCTGGAAAAGAAAAAAACAGTAGTGTCGCAGCCATATAAAGCGATTACGGGCAGACTGATTGTTTTGGTATCCACGCCTCTGTGGGACGAGAACGGAAATTATGCCGGTTTTCTGGGCGGAACGTTCTACCTGGAGCAGGACAACACGTTGCATGAGTTCCTCGGCAAGCATTTTTACGAAGACGGCTCATACTTGTACGTTGTCGACCAGAATGGCACGCTTATCTACCACCCGGAGGAGGAAAGAATCGGTCAAATGGTAGACGGCAACAGCGTCGTCCAAAAACTGATGGACCAAAAATCGGGCGCGGAGCGAGTGGTCAATACGCAAGGCGTCCCGATGCTGACCGGGTACGCCTATGTGCCATCCGCCAATTGGGGGATCGTTTCCCAGACTCCGGAAGAGGAAGCGCTGGCTCCAACCCTGAAGGTCGTCCTCGACATGTTTGGATATATCAGTCCCTTCTTCATTTTGCTACTCTTGATCTCGTTCTCTCTGACCCAGAAAATGGTCAATCCATTGCGCCAATTGGCCAACTACGCCAAAAGCGTGCGAACGGCGGGAACAGAGGTACAGCCGTTTCCGACGATCCCGACCTGGTACTACGAGGCCGAGCAGATCAATCACGCTTTTCAGCAGTATGCGGAGACGCTGCGCCACAAAATGAACGTGATCAAACGAGAGTCATTGACCGACCCGCTGACCGGACTTGCGAATCGCAGATACATCGAAAATACGTTGCGTCAGTGGACGGAAACGAAAAAACAGTTTTCGGTTCTTCTGCTGGACGTAGACGGATTCAAAAAGGTAAATGACGAATTCGGTCACCAGACCGGAGATGAGGTATTGCGCTTTCTCTCCCAGGCGATGAAGCAGCATGTGCGGAAAGGGGACATTTGCGGCCGCTACGGCGGAGAGGAATTTATCGTGCTGCTGCCGGAGACGAGTGCAGAAACGGCGTATCTGATGGCAGAGTCTCTGCGGATGTTTATGAGCGATACCGTCAGTCCCACGGGCGAGCCTGTGACGATCTCGCTTGGAGTGGGGACGATCGCCCCGCAGATCGATACAAAGACATTGCTGGCTCTGACTGACGAGGCCATGTACAAGGCAAAACAGGAAGGACGAAATCAGACGAAGCTGATGAGAACCATTGTGTAGCCGATCCTTAAAAAGCCCGTTCTTTGACGAAATTTGGTCAAGCAGCGGGCTTCTTGCTGTCAACATCCAAGAGAGAGCCGGTGCGACTCAAATCAAGAGGAATAAACAGAGACCTGTCCCAGTAATTATGTAGTATATTTCAGAAAATTCAAAACAACATAAGGAGAGATGAATGGTGAAACGCTGGTTTCCCGGACTTCTGGCGACGATTGTGTTGTCACAGGCAGGTATTGTATCGGCTGCTGCTTCCCCAGTCGGTCAGGTACCGTTTCTGAAACGCCCGTTTATCCCTGCGCAAGCATCCTTTGAGGTAAAGCAGTACGCATATCCGGAGACCAAGCCGATACAAGCTGGCAAGTTTGACATCCAGCACTATCCCCTTTACGACGAGGTGCTGTATTGGCTGGAGACGTGGGCGAAGCAGTATCCTGATCTCGTAGAGCTTCAGTCAGCGGGGAAGTCACTGGAAGGCAGGGACATCTGGCAAATTACGATCACCAACAAAAAAACCGGTACTGCTACCAGCAAGCCGGCTATGTGGGTAGGGGCAAACCGGCATTCCGGAGAAGTGACGACAAGGGTGGCTGCGCTGCATTTTGCGCATGAACTCCTCTCCAAGTACGGGAAGGACCCTGAGATTACCCGCTTGCTGGATACCCGCACATTTTATGTGAGACCTGTTGAAAATCCCGACGGCTCCGAGCTGTACCTCAATACCATTCAAACCAATCGCTCCACCAATCGGCCCGTTGACAACGACGGAGACGGCATCATGGACGAAGATATTCTGGAGGATTTGGATGGTGACGGCTATTCCCGGCAAATGCGTCAGTATGTCGGGATGGGAAAGGGGGACTACATAAAAGACCCGTCTGACTCGTCCGGACGTTTGATGAAGCAGGTTGGAGAAGGAAAAGGAGACTATCGGGTATTGTCCGAGGGCATCGATAATGACGGCGACGGAAAATACAATGAGGATGGCATTGGCGGTTTGGACATTCACCGCAATTATCCGGAGAACTGGCGGCCCATGACGGAACAGACCGGGATGGGATGGACCCAGGGGGGAGCGGGAGAATATCCGTTATCCGAACCGGAGATGCGGTCAGTCGTCTTGTTTCTACTGGAAAATCCCCACATTTCGGTCGTAGAGACGATGGATACCACGGTGCCGATGCACCTGCGTCCCCCATCCACCAGCAAGAGTGAGGAGTCCATGTTTCCGGAAGATCTGAAGTACTATGAGCATTTGGACAAAAAGGGCCAGGAATTGACCGGCTATCCGTGGGCGGGAGACGTTTACTACACGTACCACACCCGCAGGGGCGGCTCGGAAGGGACACCGCTGTTCGGGCATTCGCCTGACTGGGGGTACTTTCAGTATGGAGCGATCTGGTACGGTGACGAGCTGTGGGGGAAACAGGAGTATGTCAAAGACTACAACAAGGACGGCAAGACCGATGAATTGGATCAGCTATGGATGAATGATCACATACCGGAATTGAAGGGCAAGCTGTTCCAAAACTGGATGGCCTACGATCACCCGCAGTTGGGGAAGGTAGAAATTGGCGGCTGGAACCCGAAATTTTGGAACCAAAACGCTCCTGCGGGAAGCTATTTGAAACAGGCGGTCGAAAAACAAAGCAAATTCAATCTGGAGTTGGCCAAATCGCTTCCATTGCTGGTCGTTACAAAGACAGAGGTGAAAAAGAATCAGGACGGTACTTCAACGGTGAGTGTGACGGTGACAAATGAAGGCTTTTTGCCAGATGCGTTAAAGCAGGCATGGCTCGTCAAAATCGTGCGCAAAGGCTCCGCGAGCATCGAACTGGGGGATGGACTGGCTTTGGCCGACGAGAATACGGATAAAATCCAGGATGCCGGATTCTTTGGAGGCGCCTTGGAAGAGGAAGAGCGGACGAAAACATTTTCCTGGACCGTCAAAGGAAAGGGGAATGCCGAGGTGACCATTCGCTCGACACGTGGCGGGACCGTGAACGTGGTGATACCTGTCAAATGAGACTCCCACGGCTAGAACCACAGGCTTTCAGTCGGCAATGTCTGTAAAGAAAGCACCAAACGAATGAGGGGCTGTCCAAAAAAGCAGTGAAGCTGCTTGACGGAAGAGCCCCTCGTCTCTTTTCGTGCGCCTACACCATCTTCACTTGGAAATGGTCAAGTCCATTTTTTTCATGCGCTCCTGTCAACAAATCGTTGCAACTTGCACAAGGCCCCAGCCCGTCTGTTTCATTAAGAAGGCAAAGAGGCAGATGCCTGAAAAAAACAGGGCGAAGGAGGCAGCCATATGAGCACGATCCCCGCTAAAAGACGATGCAAGCGAGTACACCGGTACCTTTGGCTAAGGCTGCTGCTTACCCTGACGATAACAGCTACGATGCTGTGGCTTTTTTTCGCGTCGGCCCCGAGCATAAGAGCGACATGGCTTTGGAACACGGAGCTGATCGCAGAAAAGGGTGAGGCTATCCTTTCTTTTGCCGAAGAAAACGACATCAACAGAATTTATCTGCACATCGATCAAAAGAATGTGCCGCCGGAAGCGTATCGCACATTCATCAAGGAAGCGAGCGCAAGGGATATACAGGTGGATGCCCTTGGCGGCGACCCTGCCTGGTCGCTCGTCTCCAGTCAAAAAAGCATTGCCTCCTTTATAGACTGGGTGCATGTCTACAACCGTGCTGCGGCTGAAGACGAGCGCTTCACCGGAATTCACGTCGACATCGAGCCGCATGTGCATCCGCAGTGGAAGCGTGACAAGGAAGCCTTGAAAAGCCAATGGATGGAAAACATGCAGCTTGTGGTCCAGGAGACGAAAAAAGATCCCGCTCTGCAGGTGAGCGCCGATATTCCATTCTGGATGAACGAGCTGCCTGCGAGCGAGACGCAGAGCGTCAGTGAATGGCTGATCGGGCAGCTCGATCATGTGACATTGATGGCCTACCGGGATTACGTGGAAGGCTCCAACGGGGTGCTGGACATCTCGAGCCGCATCCTGGACGAAGCAGGATATGATCGGCAAAAAGTGGTGGTCGGCCTGAATGTGCTGGAAAGCGACGAAGGGGACCGGACGACGTTTTATGAAGAAGATACCAAGATCATGCGAGAGCAGGTAAGCATACTCGAGACGCGGATGAAGAAATACTCCGCTTATGCGGGATATGCGATTCATGATTACGAGCAATGGGAAAAGAAAAGCAGGCGTGAAAAAGAACGGTCCTCAGCCAAGAAAACATCGGCGGAATCTGAAGAAAAGCCAAAGGAGGGCAAGAGTGCGGCCGAGGAAAAAACATAGTGTAGTGGAGATGCTGCCGGTAGAAACTCCCTGCAAATTAGGCTATGATGAAGGCAATCTTGAATGTGATCATGCAGCCAATCAGGCAGAACACATATGAACGTAAGCAACTCACGCAGTTTCCAAAATCGCAAGCGATTGTTGGAGACAGGAGAGGAGACGAGCAAAGTGAACCACATCCGTTATGAGCGCAGACGGTATACGAACGGACAGACACCGATCGAAGAGCTGAAACGCTTATCCGAAGCATTAGGCGGCCCTGCCATCTATATCAAGCGAGATGATCTGCTCGGGCTTGCAGCGGGAGGAAACAAGACGCGCAAGCTGGAGTACCTGGTGGCGGATGCGCTCAAGCAAGGTGCGGATACGCTGATTACCTGCGGAGCCGTACAGTCCAACCACTGTCGGCTGACTCTCGCCGCAGCAGTGCGGGAGGGGCTGCGCTGCCAGTTGGTGCTGAGCGAACCGGAAACGGGGGGCTACAATCCCCAGGCGAGCGGCAATCATCTGCTCTTTCACCTGATGGGAGCCGAGAAGCTGCAGATCATTCCTGCGGATGGGGATATGCCGGCGGAGATGGAAAAACTCGCTGCAGCCCTGGAGAAAGAAGGACGAAAAGCGTACCAGATCCCGGTCGGCGGCTCCAGCGAGGTAGGGACACTCGGGTATATGGCTTGCGCCGAAGAGATCGAGCAGCAGGCATGGGAGATGGGCATTCCGTTTGACTATGTGGTGACCGCGACGGGAAGCGCCGGGACGCAAGCCGGACTGATCGCCGGTTTTGCCGCCCGCCAATCCTCTGCTTCCGTCATTGGCATCAATGTCAGCCGGGACCGCGAAACGCAGGAGAAAAAAGTCCATGAGCTGCTGCTCTCTACGGCAGAGCTGGTTGGACTGAAGGGAGAATGGCCTGCTTCGCTGGTTCGCTGCGAGGACGAATACGTGGGCCCCGGCTATGCGATTCCGACACCTGAGATGGTGGAGGCCGTGAAGCTGCTGGCCCAAACCGAGGGGATTCTGCTCGATCCGGTCTATACAGGAAAGGCCATGGCCGGTCTGATCGGGTTGATTCGCAAGGGAGCGTTTCGCAAAGAGGATCGGGTGTTGTTCCTGCACACCGGAGGGGCACCGGCGCTGTACACTTATGCAGATGTGTTCTTAGCGGAGAGATAAGGTATGAACAAGTCCGTAATCCGTAATAAGAGGAGAAATTACGCCTGCCTTTTGTCGCACTCTCCAGAAGCCGACGCAATGATGCGTCGGTTTTTTTATCTCCTCTGCCGAAAACTGATCCATAAATGTAATGAATTACAAAAGATGGAATTTAAATAACGGTACGATACATACAGAACGAAAATAAGAAGATGAAGCACAAAAATGCGATTATGAAAATAGATAGAATGTAACATTTATGCAGGTTATTCATTGACGATATGTAAGGTTAAGAAATTTCTATTTTTTCTTATATTTACAGATAAGATAGAAATAGAAAACATACAGGGGGGATTTTCGTGAGTCCAAAAAAGTTGACTACCGTGCTGGCGTCCATGCTGCTCCTCAGCATGTCGCTTGTCGGCTGTAATTCGCAAGGTACAGCTCCTGCTCAGAACAACCAGTCGGGCGGCAATACCGCATCGTCCGGCGGCAGCAGCAGTGGGGGCGGCGGGGGCGGCGAAAAGATATTGATCGCCACGCAAAGCCCGCTTTCCGGATCACAGTCCGCCATCGGCGATGCGATCAAGACCGGAGCCGGATTTGCCATTGAAAAGCGGAAAGAGGAGTTCAAGCAGCTCGGCTTTGACTTGCAGTTGTTCCCGCAGGACGATCAGGCTGACCCGAAAATTGGCGTATCCAACGCGGAAATGCTCGTAGCCAACCCGGATGTTTTGGGTGTAGTCGGCCATTTCAATACGGGCGTAGCGATCCCCTCTTCCGTAAAGTATGAGTCGGGCAGTCTGGTCATGGTATCTCCGGCAAACAGCGGGGTTACATTGACGGAGGAGGGCAAAAAGACCGTTCACCGGATCTGTGCCCGCGATGACGCCCAAGGTCCAAAAGGAGCCAAGTATGCCAAAGAAGTGCTCGGCGTGAAATCCGTCTTCCTGATCCACGACAAGACCGCTTACGGGCAAGGGCTGGTCGATCAGGTAAAAGCGCAGTTCGAGAAGGACGGCGTTCAGGTACTGGGCTACGAAGGGGTAAACCAGGGCGAGAAGGATTACAATTTCGTCGTGAATACGGCCGTCGCCAGCAAGCCCGACATGATCTATTTCGGAGGCATCTATCCGGAAGCGGGCATCATCGTGAAGCAGGCGAGGGAAAAAGGATATACCGGCATGTTTATGGGCGGGGATGGCATCGATTCCCCTGACTTGATCAAGATCGCCGGAGCCGCAGCCGAAGGCGTCTATCTGACTGCTCTGGCTGGAGACGCGAAGCAGTCCGAGGAAGGCCGCAAATGGGCGGAAGAATATGAAAAGGTAATGGGCAAAAAGCCGGGAACCTATTCCGACTACGCATATGAGTCGGCCAATGTGATTCTCGACGGACTGGCAGCCGCCATCAAAGAGAACGGCGGGAAAAAGCCGACCCGCGAGCAGGTTCTGGAAAAGGTCCACAGCACGAAAGATTACCAGGGCAAATTCGTAAAGGTCACCTTTGACGAGAAAGGCGACAACGAGTTCGCGGATGTCTTCATGTACAAGTTTGAGAAGGAAGGCACGAAGTTCATCGGAAAAATCGAATAGGAGAGTTATGCAAGAGGGGTTCTGCAAATTTGACAGAGCCCTTCCTTCCTGTCTATTATATACCCATAGGGGTAAGGGGATTGCGCATGCAAATCCTCCTTCCCAGCAAAAAGATCGGCCGGCATAGGTCAGGAGGAAGCCAAAATGAAATACGGAGACAATGTGAAAAACCGCCTGAAACGGGTAGAGGGGCAGGTCCGGGGAGTCCTCAGCATGATGGAAACAGACAAGGATTGCAAGGAGGTCGTCAGTCAGCTCTCGGCCATTCGCTCGGCTGTGGACAAAGCGATCGCCTTGATCGTGGCGGAAAATTTGGCGGCATGCATCAAGGAGGAGCTGGCGGAAGGCAGGGATACCGATCAAGTCGTGCAGGAAGCGATTCAACTGCTGGTCAAGAGCCGATGATGCACTCGGTCTTGACAGCAAAACGCGGCTTACAATATACTAATAGGGGTAGGGGTATATAACGATTGGGAAGCCAGTCTGTTTTTTTGATCTCATAAATACCCCTGTAGGTATAATGGGAGGAAGGAGTTCAAAAATGGAAGCTCAAAAGCAGACGACCATGGTCGTATTCAGCGGTGATCTGGACAAGGCGATGGCCAGCTTCATTATCGCAACCGGAGCTGCAGCCATGGGAAACAGGGTAACGATGTTCTTCACCTTCTGGGGCTTGAACATCTTGCGAAAAGAGCAGCATGTACCGGTGCAAAAAGGATTTTTGGAGAAAATGTTTGAGCGGATGATGCCCCGTGGTCCCGGAAAACTGGGGATTTCCAAGCTGAACATGGGCGGAATGGGCCGGACGATGATGAAGCACATCATGAAGAAAAAGAACGTGGCTTCGCTGCCCGAGCTGATCCAGCTTGCCAAGGAGCTGGATGTGGAGATGATTGCCTGCACGATGTCCATGGACGTCCTGGGAATCAAGGAAGAAGAGCTGGCAGACGGCCTGAAATTTGCAGGAGTGGCAACCTATTTGGCGGAAGCCGAACAGTCCAGGGTCAATCTGTTCATTTAAGCGAAACATTTGGAGCCGTACGTGTTTGAAAGCAAAGAGTGCCGGATCATAAGGGGAAAAAACATCCAAAGCCGTTTCATAGAAGGCTGATTTCCCTGGTGGCTTCTTTCGGCATTTTATATACCTATATGGGTATATGCGTATATAAAGCATGTGATCCTGACCTGCCAAAGCGGGATGAGAAGCAGGCAAGCAGCGAGGATTTTGCTGAAAAACGGGATGAAACAGGTCAGCCATTTGCGCAACAGGCATGTCAGGATGGACAGGAGCAGTGAAAAAGTAGTTTTGCCCGCATTCAAGCTTAAAACAACCAGGAGGTGATTGATATGTCAGCAGGAGCAATAAACGCAATTCAACTGAACGAAAAGGTGGAGCAGGGTGTTTTCCTGCTCGATGTGCGCAATCCGGAAGATTTTGCGGACTGGAAGATCGAAGGGAAAGAAGTGCGATCTATCAATATCCCGTACTTTGATTTCCTTGACGACAACGAAAATATCTACGGACAGCTTCCCGCTGACGAAGAGATCGTCGTCATTTGCGCCAAGGGCGGAAGCGCCAAAATGGTGGCCGATCTGCTGGACGAGAAAGGCTTTCAGGCGAGCTATCTGGAGCAAGGCATGCAGGAGTGGAGCCAGTTTTACCGCCCGGTGACCGTCATGGAGGAAGACAACCTCAAGCTGATTCAGGTAAATCGGCTGGCAAAGGGCTGCCTGTCCTACATGTTGATCTCAGGAGGCGAAGCGCTGGTCGTCGATCCCAATCGGCATATCGAGGAATACTTGTCGCTAGCCGAGCAGGAAGACGCCGCCATCAAATACGTCCTCGATACGCATCTGCACGCCGACCACATTTCGGGTGGCCATGAGCTGGCCGAAAAAACCGGGGCTGTCTACTACATCTCCTCCAGCGAGATGCAGGGCTCCGAACTCTCTTATGAGCCGCTGGAAAAGCAGGGCATGCTGGAAGTCGGCCGTGCCGAGGCAAAAATTCTCGCTGTTCCTACGCCCGGACATACCCCGGGGAGTGTCTCCGTATTGGTAAACGATCGCTACCTGCTCTCCGGCGATACCATTTTTGTCGGCGGCCTCGGCCGACCCGATCTGGGCGGCAAGGCGGCAGAGTGGGCGCAAGCCTTGTACGACACGGTGTTTACCACAATCGCTTCCCTGCCGGACGACGTGCTGGTGCTGCCGGCTCATTATGCCGAAGCAAGCGAGATTCGGCGGGAGGGATATGTGGGAGCGCCGCTCGGAGAGATCCGCGGAAACAACGAAGTGATGCGGACGGCAAACCGTGATCGATTTGCGGAAAAAGTCGCTCATGCCGTCGGAGCGACGCCTCCCAACTACGAGGAGATCGTCGAAATCAACCGCGGAGCTGCCAGTGCATCTCCGGAAAAGGCGACAGAGCTGGAGATCGGGCCCAATCGCTGCGCCCTTCACCACGGTTAAACCATTGTAAAGAGAACAAAACCAGGAGGCTGCCAAGGAGGTCATATTCATGATAAACGTAGACGTATTTGTAGATGCAAAAGGATTGTCCTGCCCGATGCCAATCGTCAAGGCGAAGAAAGCGATGGATGCGATGGAAAGCGGGCAGGTCATGCAGGTGGAATCCACCGACAAGGGCTCCGTCAACGACTTTCAGGGCTGGGCTCGTTCCAACAGCCATGAGGTGTTGAAAACGGAAGAGGAGGGTGGAGTATATCGGATATTTGTGAGGAAAGGCTGAGGCGAATAAAACAATTCGGGGGCCGGCTTCCGCCATAGTGTCAGGGGAAGCCGGCTTTTTGCAGCCTGTTTGTTTCATCGTTGCCGATCCATATTTTCTGTTGATAGCGGAAGTCTGAAAATTATTTTTATGGAGAATAGTTTGTGTTGATTTTTTGTTTCAAAGTCGTATAATGATTGTAAAATGGCAAAAGATACCTGCGATGCTCATGATTGGATGAGCTGATTCATACTGGCTGAAATAGGCATCGCTTACAACAACATTTGTGATAAAGGGTGATGAAGCCGTGCTGAGCGGAGGATTGCTGCGAATCCGTGAATACTTGCAAGATATAAAGCCGTCCGAGCGGAGCGTGGCAGAGTACATCCTGGAGCATCCGCGGGAGGTCATCCGCATGTCGGTCAAGGAGTTGGCGGAGCGGAGCAACGCCAGTCCAGCCGCGATTATCCGCATGTGCAAAAGCATGGGCCTGGAAGGCTTCCCGGAGCTGAAAATACGCATCGCGGCCGATCTGCAGTCCCCTTCCGCCGGAGAGGACGAGTACAAGGAAATCCGTCCTACCGACGACATTCCCACCCTGATCGAATCCGTCACTGCCAATCACATTTTCTCCCTGCGCGAGACGATCAAGGTTCTGGATCCAACTGCCGTCGAACAGGCGGTTCGGGCCATGTATCGGGCACGCCGGATCGACTTTTTCGGAGTGGGCGCATCCCAGTTGGTCGCTCAGGACGCGCAGCAAAAATTTTTGCGCATCAATAAAATGTCGACGGCACACGCCGATGCCCATCTGCAGATTACTTCCGCTGTCACGCTGACGGACAAAGACGTGGCTGTCGGCATCTCCTATTCCGGGGAGACCCGCCAGGTTTTATCCGCGATCAAAAGGGCGAGGGAAGCGGGAGCAGTCACGATCGGCATTACGAAGTTCGGGCAAAATTCGATGTCGGCGCTGGCAGACATTCACCTGGCCACGGTTTCATCGGAGGCAGACATGCGCAGTGCCGCCACTTCGTCCCGCATTGCCCAACTGGCTGTCATCGACATGCTGTTCATGGGGGTAGCCGCGCAAAGCTATGACAAGGCTGTATCCTCATTGCGAAAGACCCGTCAGGCAGTGCTTGCCGAGTTTCGCACCGATTAGGCAAATCCTATTCAGAATATTGAGACTATATTACCCTGCATATCCGCCGTTCTTTGACTAGCAGATCTGCCGCATTGGCGCTTGTTCAGTCAGCCAGCATACCGTACCCGTGATCCCACTCTATTCGCACTACAGACCGCAGGCAATACCCATACCTTATTGGCAATACATTTTTAATAGATAAATGGAGGGGTCTGCATTGAAACGAAAGAGGAGCTTTTCACTTTTTTTGTCGGCACTCTTGTCTGCCGCCCTGCTGATTACGGCCTGTACCGGTCAGCAGGCAAACACTGGCGATCCGCAGAATGCGAAGAACGATTCTGAGCAGATCGTACTGAAAATGGGGTACTACTCCGATCCTCCCACGCAGAAAAAAATGGAGGAGCTGCTCGCGAAGTTCATGGAGAAGCACCCGAATATCAAGATCACGACAGAAACAGGGCCTCACGCGCAATTTTTCCAAAAGCTGAATACGCAGATAGCAGGAGGCAATGCTCCCGATCTGTGGCTGAGCGACGGGGTGAAGGTGTTTGAATTCGCCGAGCGCGGCGCTGTCAAGGACTTGCGCGAACTGATCGAAAAGGACCTCAGCAAAGAGGAGTACTACGGCATGGACGCCAACAAAGGCCCAGGCGGCGAGGTTTGGGGCGTTCCGCAGGGAATCCAGATCGGGGTGCTCTACTACAACAAAGCCCTTTTTGACAAGGCGGGCCTCAAATACCCGGATGCCAACTGGACGTGGGATCAGGTGAAGGAAGCGGCCGAACTGATGACCATTGACGCTTCCGGAAAAAATGCCAAAGATCCTTCCTTTGATCCAAACAAGGTTTCGGAGTACGGCTTCACCATCTTCAGCAGTCCGGTCGGGGTGAGCCGAGGCTGGTTCCCGCTGATGAAAACGTTCGGCGGCGGCGTGCTGGACAGCAGCCTGCAGAAGGCCGTTCTCGACACGCCTGAAAACAAACAGGCGATCGAGTGGATGGTAGACGGCATGAAGCGGGGGATTTTCCCCGATCCCGTCGACCTGCAAAGCTTCCAGGACCCGTTCAAGCCTTTCCTGAGCGGCGTGTCCGGAATGCAGATCGACATCTACGCCGCGCGGGTAAAAATGCGCGAAGCCGGACTGAACTTCGATGTGGCGCCGATTCCGGCAGGACCTGGGGGCAAACGCTTTGCACCGAGCATCGTCAACTCCTGGGTGATCAGCAAAACGGCCGACGAGAAAAAGACCCAGGCAGCCTGGGAGTGGATCAAGTACTGGGCGACGGACGACGAGGCGCAGAGGGAGTGGGCGTCGCTTGGCGAAGCCATTCCGGTCAAGAAAAAAGTGGCCGAGGAGGTCCTCACTTCCGATACTTCGCTGAACGCGAAGGTTTTCTTGGACAGCATGGAATTCGCCGGTTCCCTCGATGCCAACGCTGTATTTGGCGAATGGCGCAAAGCGTTTGACGAGTCCATGTTCCCAGCGTTTTCCGGCGAGGAGAGCGTCGAGCAAGGCTTGAAAAAGGCCAATGAGGCCGTGCAAAAGGTTCTGGATGGATTCTACAAGAAATAAAAAACGCTTACGGGGGATAGGCAGACATGAATCAAAATACACAACTCACTGGTGAATGGAAAACCGATGAGCGGCCTGTACCAAAGCCCCGAAAACGAAAGCGGCTCGACAGTGAGGGGAGATGGGGGATTTTACTCATCTCCCCGTATCTGATTCACCTGATCGTCTTTGTCGCGTTCACTTCCATCGCATCGCTGTACATCAGCTTTACGGACTATGACATGCTGAATCCTCCCGAGTGGACGGGACTGGCCAACTACAGCAAGATGATCGACGATCCGCTCTTCTGGAAGGCGCTGAAGAACACGCTCTACTTCACGATCCTGCTCGTTCCGATCAAGACAGCGCTCGCTCTGGTGCTGGCTGTCGCGCTGAATCAAAAGCTGAAAGGCTTGAAGCTGTACCGGATCGCTCACTTCATCCCGGTCATCTCGTCCTGGACGGTTATCGCCTACGTAGCTGACTCGATTTTCAATCCGCGCTTCGGCTGGGCCAACAGCCTGCTTGTCAGCCTGGGACTGGAGCCGAAAAACTGGCTGGCCGATGAGCAGCTGGTCATTCCCGTTCTCGTCGCGGTGGCGATATGGAAGGGCGTCGGCTACATGATGGTGCTGTTTCTGGCCGGTTTGCAAAACGTGCCGGGCGACCTCTACGAGGCAGCGGAGATCGATGGAGCCGGACCCTTGCAAAAGTTCTGGCGCATCACAGTGCCCCTGATCTCGGGGACGACCTTTCTCGTGCTGATCCTGAGCACGATCAGCTCGTTCCAGAGCTTTGAACAGATTTACGTCATGACGGCAGGAGCGGTCGATGGCGTGGCAGGCGGTCCCAACAATGCCAGCCTGGTGCTGATGCTGCACCTGTACCGCGAAGGCTTCACCTTCTTCCACATGGGCTACGCATCCGCGATTGCCTGGGTGCTGTTCCTGATCCTGTTTGTCTTTACATTTATGCAAATGAGACTGCAAAAACGCTGGGTCCACTACGATTGAGGAAAGGGGGCAGCCACATATGAGCATACGTAAAATACTCGCCTATGCCGCTATCGGAATCAGTTCGGCCATCATGTTCATTCCCTTCCTGACAGCACTGTTCAACTCCTTGAAAACAGTGGGCCAATTCAACAAGTATCCGCCGGAGCTGTTCCCCGATCCGATCAAGTGGAGCAACTATTCGGAAGTATGGGAACTGGCCAATTTCAGCACCTATACGTTGAACAGTCTGACGGTGTCGGTGCTCTCCATCCTGGGGGCGATCCTGTCCAGCTCGATGGTAGCGTACGCTTTTGCCCGGCTTCAGTTTCCATTCCGGGATACGCTCTTTATGATCGTGCTCGGAACGATGATGATTCCCGGCGTCGTCACGATTATCCCGCAGTTCATCATCTTCAAGCAGCTCGGCATGCTGGATACGCTGATGCCGCTCTGGGTGCTGGAATGGCTGGGACAGCCCTTTGGCATTTTCCTGATGAGGCAGGCGTTTTTGGGAATTCCCCGGGAGTACGAAGAAGCGGCCAAGATCGACGGCTGCAATCCGTTCCAGATTTACTGGCGGGTCGCCCTGCCGATGTGCAAGCCGTCGCTGGCTACGCTCGCGATTTTCACCTTCATGGCGAAATGGAACGAAATCCTCGCTCCCGTCATCTACATCACGACCCGGGAAAAATACACCCTGCCGGTCGGCATTCTGTCGTTAAAGGGGCAGTGGACAGGGGGGAACGACCAGTACCTGGTGGCTGGGGCGTTGATCAGCCTGATCCCGATCCTGATCGTATTTCTGATCGCCGAGAAGTATTTTGTGGAAGGAGCCAGAAGCTCCGGGCTGAAGTAAAAGCTGGCTTCCAAATGAACGGAGGAGCAATATGGAATATCATCCGTGGTCGTCAAAATGGCTGGACGCCGTATGTCAGCTTTGGAATGAGCAGTGCGGCGACCGTTTTCCGATGAGACCCGAGCTGCTTCGGCAGAACAGCCTGGATGATCCGCATCTGCTGCCGGAGGGCTCATGGGTTGCCGTAGAGAAGGAAAACCAGCGGCTGGTCGGCGTCGTCATCGCCAAGAAATGGAGCGAAGCAGATCCTGTCACATGGGGAAAAGGCTCGGGCTGGATACAGGCTCTCCTGGTGGACCGGGCTTGCCGCAGGCAGGGGATTGGCGCAGAGCTGCTGAAGCGGGCGGAGAGTGCGCTCTTTCAGCAGAACGTCGAGAAAATCAGCCTGGGGAGCGATTGGTGGCACTATTTCCCGGGTGTTCCCGACGAGGAACAGGAGACGATGCGCTGGGCAGAGAAACGGGGGTACATCGCCGGGAAGCAGCTGTTTGATTTGATCTCCTCGCCGGAGGAAACAGCGGGTAACCGGTCAGCATCCGGCGTCGGGCAGCCTGCGACAGGCAAGGAACAGCTCGCATTTAGCGTCGGGCAGCCTGCGACGGGCAAGGAACAGCTCGCATTTAGCGTCGGGCAGCCTGCGACAGGCAAGGAACGGCCAGCATCCGGCGTCGAGCAGTCTGTGTCCGGCAAAGAACGGCCTGCGTTCGGCACCGAGCTGCCCACCTTTGCGGAAGTCACGTTTCGGGAAGGCAAGCCCGAGGACCGCGACGCGCTGATGGCCTTTTTCAACAGATGCTTTCCCGGACGGTGGGAATACGAAGCGCTCTGCTATTTCGAAAAAGGAGGCACCGGACGGGAATTTGTCCTCGCGGAGAAAAACGGGGCGATCATCGGCTTTTGCCGGATCAATGATGCCCGCTCGCCCATTATCGCCCAAAATGTGTACTGGGCTCCGCTCTTTGCCGACGAACTGGGCGGGATCGGCCCGCTCGGAATCGATCCGCAGGAACGAAAATACGGGTACGGTCGGGGAGTTGTCGAGGCGGGGATATACTTCCTTCGGCAGCGGGGCATCGAGCGGATTTGCATCGACTGGACCGACCTGGTGGACTTTTACAGAAAGCTGGGCTTTGAGGTGTGGAAGGGGTATCGCAGCTACTCCAAAATCTTGAACGTGGGGTAAAAGAAATCAAGGGGACACTTCCACCCAAGACTCTGCAAGGAAGCCAAGCTGCAGCAAAGCTGCCTCAACAACGGTTGAGGCAGCTTCTTTTTTCTGCGGCACGGTACTCAGATCATTTTACGCTGAAAATAAACGAATCCGGACAGGAAAAACGCGATGAAGCTGCCCAAAATGACGATGAACAGCGTTTCTGGCGGCACGCCCAACACCCCAGGTTCGGCTTGTTGCGCCCCCGAGAGCATGGCAATCATTGGCTGCGCCCACGGGTACCACGGGCCGTATTTCTCGGAGTTGACCAGCAGGATGTTCGGCAGCGTGAAGATGGCGCTTACCGCCATCGGTGCAGCGAAGCTTGACCAGGCCACGGAGACGGCGAGCTGCAGCGCAGCCAGCGGCATGCAAGCCACCCACCCCCCGACGAGGCTGCTGACAAGAATATCCCAGGGAACAGCTGCCGAGTAACCCTTGACCGTTCCGACCGCCAGCAATCCTGCGAGCAGAAGGCATTGGGTCAAGAGTAGCAACCCTATCACCCAAACGAATTTCACCACATAGACGGTACCGCGGGAAACGGGCAGCGCAAGCATCTGCTTCCATCCGCCGCCGACATGCTCGTAGCGGCAGACGAACGCAGACAGTACCCCGGTCAGCAGCGGCAGAAACAACAGGCCGTGAGGGGCCGCCATCATAGTGTACGTCATTCCCCATGCCATCTCTTCCATCTCTGGAGCGATTCGCATCCCCAATCCAAAGATCGTGGACAATGCAGGACTG
Source organism: Brevibacillus borstelensis (assembly GCF_036700025.1). NCBI lineage: Bacteria > Bacillati > Bacillota > Bacilli > Caryophanales > Paenibacillaceae > Brevibacillus > Brevibacillus borstelensis. The sequence continues at coordinate 1,560,573 of NZ_CP144922.1, forward strand.
ACGAATACCAGCAGCCAGATCGGCGATTTCCGCAATTTCAGCAGCTCAGATCGGAAAAACCTCCACATGGCCTAACTCACGTCCTTTCGGATGAAATGGATGAGACCGATAACGTAAATGACCAGCCCCAGGAGCAGGCCCGGTCCAGCCGAATAGAAGGGTTCGTTCCACTGATTTTCAAGGTAGAGCCATTTCAGCGGAACCCAATCACCCACCGCTGTCCCGAACAGGCAGAGGACAGAGAAAAGAACGCCTGTCGTCAACGGAATCGCCTGATTTTTGATCGTGATCGAAAGCCAGGTTTGCAGTGCGGCAAAGGGCATCGCCGCAAGGAATGGCAAATACGACTTGACCAGCAGCGTGACAAGCGGAATATCGGTGCCGTATCCGAGGGCGATGCCGAGAACCACTGTGCCGGCTGCCAGCAATGTGCAGGCGCACACCAGAAGCGTGCAGAGCAGGGTGAACTTGCAGGCAAAGACGCACCACTTCGATACGGGCAAGGCCAATGTCTGTTTCCAGGCGTTCGTCTGGTGCTCGATGCCCGCAATCATGGAGGCGACAATCGCAATCCCCATCAGCAGGGTCGGCACCGAAAGCTGGTGCACGTTTCCGATAACCGCCCCCCACAGATCGTCGGCATACCGCTTGGTCAAGTAATCGTACCGGAGGAAAAAATTTAGTGCCTGCAACCCCACAACGCCGAGCGGGCCGAGCGCGATCAGAAGCCAGATCCCTTTGCGGCGGATTTTGAGCCATTCGGATGCCATCACTCCCCGCATCATAAGCTGTCGCCTCCACCGGTCAGCTCGAGGAACATGTCTTCCAGAGAACGCTTCTCCTCTTCCACCCGATACACGGAAATATCGTTGTGCACAAGAAGTTTGACCAGCCGGGCCAGCTGCTCGTCGGATTCGTGAGGCAGCAGCAGCCGATTTGCATCGGTCAGCTCCCATTCCGCCTGGATTCCACTGGCAAGCAGCATCTTCCATGCGGCCTCGCCTTGATCGACGCTTATTCGGATACGGGAGCCCGAGTGCTGCCTGAGCGCTTCGATCGAATCCTGAAAAATCAGCTTGCCCTGGGCGATAATGCCGACCTGCGTGGCCATCTGCTCTACCTCGGACAATAGGTGGCTTGATACCAGAACGGTCATGCCAAGCTGCTTCGGCATGCTCTTGATCAATTCGCGCATCTCCAAAATGCCGGAGGGGTCCAGGCCATTCGTCGGCTCATCCAAAATGAGCAGCTCCGGCGAGCCAAGCAGCGCCGTCGCGATGCCGAGCCGCTGCTTCATCCCGAGGGAAAAGCCCTTGACCGGCCGCTTCGCTTCCTTCGTAAGCCGCACGACCGACAACACCTCGTCGATCCGGGATCGCGGCACATCCAGGATGCAGCGTACCGCCTCCAAATTTTCATAGGCCGTCAGGTGTCCGTAGTAGGACGGATATTCGACCAGCGATCCGACGCGCCGCAGCACCGACAGCCTGTCCTTTTGCAGATCGCGTCCAAAGATCCGCACGGTGCCGCGAGTCGGCCGGATCAGGCCGAGCAGCATCCGGATCGTCGTTGTCTTTCCCGCGCCGTTCGGCCCGAGAAAGCCGTAGATTTCACCTTGGCCGATCCGCAGGTCCAGCCGATCGACGGCCATTTTATTTCCCAGCTTCTTTGTCAATTGATTGGTTTCGATTACGGCTTCGCTCATGACAGTTCATCACCTCAATACCGGATTGTAGCGGTGCGAGGTTAAATCCACGGGAGAGCGAAGGTTAAATTTCGTTTAAGCGCAAGCCGGCAATGGCCATTCGAGTTCCACCACAGTCGCTTTTGACCTCCCACTTGAGCTGCATTTCTTTCAGCATCAGCTGCACGATCGTCAGGCCGATCCCGGCTCCCTGGTTCAGCGACTTGCCGTTCATGCCAGGCCCCCGGTCCTCAAGGCGAATGGCTGCCTGTCCGCCCTCCGGCTCGAGCCTGACGGAAAGATAGCGGCCGGTCCGTGCATGCCGGAGTACATTTTGCAGGAGATTGTCCAGAATGCGTTCGATCCACATCGGGTCGACCCGGCATACGACAGCCGATTCCGGAAGCTCCAGCTCCACGGTAAAGCCCTTTCTTTCAAAGGCGGGGTACCAATGAGCCAATATCGTCCGCAGCAGCCGGACCATGTCGGTTGGCTCCGGACGATACGGGTATTTGCCGGCTGACAGCAGCGTATAGGAGAGCAGGTTGTCGATCAGCTCAGCCAAATAACCGATCTTGTGGTCGATCAGCTCGACTGATTGCATCCCTTGCTCACTGAGGTTTTCTTGTTTGAGACTGTAGGCATGGCTTCGGATGGATGTCAGCGGCGTACGCAAATCGTGCGACAGGTTGGCGATGAGCTGTCGCCGCAGCTGCTCTTCTTCCTGCTCCCGTTTCCGGCCGAGCTCAAGCTGCCTGATCATCGCGTTGAACGCCTGCTCCAGCCTCCCGATTTCGTCCGGATTGTTCACCTCGATCGACTTCGGAATCCCGTTTTCGGTCGGAGACGTCATTGCTACCTCCAATCCGAGCAACCGTTTGCGCAGCCGATAGATAAAGATCCAGGAAATGAACAAAAACAGGCAGAGAATGACCAGAGCGACGACGATAAAGAGATGGTCCCGTTTTTCCGAGAGCTGCTCGCTGCTCGTCTGGATCACGGAACGGTCGACCTGAAAAACCATAAAGCCTTTGTCCCGACTGTTTCCGATAAAGGCCACCGTCGTGAATGGATCGGCATCGTAGTGCTCCTTCATGAACTGAATCGTATAGGACGGTGTCCACTGATCGGGGATTCCCAAGTCCTTTGGAAGCGCAAGCCGCGTCTTTCCCTGCGCATCGACCCAGAACACGGAAGCCTGCTCGTATTTTTCCTTCAGCTCGGTCAGTCTCCGGCTGATCGCTTCGTCATCGGCACCGGCAAGCTGCCTGGCTTCCTGATGCCACATCTGCTCCAGCCAGACCCCGTTTCGATACATGTTCGGCTCGTCATCGCCCAAAAGCACCGTATTTAGCGCAATTGACAGCAGCGGAAACAGTATCGGCAGAAGCAGTATCGCCAGCAAAACAATCAGCAAGTATTTAAACAGCAGCGAATTGCGGAATTTCATAGCTTCACCCGGTAGCCGATGCCTCGAATCGTCTCGATCAGGACCGGAACGCTCGGATCGAGCTCGATTTTTTCGCGGAGGTGTCGGATGTGCACGTTCAGCGTTTTGTCTCCTTCGATGTACGGTTCGCCCCAGACCGCCTCATAGATTTGCTCCTTGGTCAAAATTCGGTTTGCATGCTTCAAAAGGTACATAAAAATCTGCAATTGCTTCCCGGTCAGTGCGATCTCCTCGCCCGAACGACTGTCAATGATGAGGTTCCCGCCGATATCGACCGTGATATGACCGAGCTGCAGAGCTTGCGAAGCCGCCGAACCGTAGCGCCGCAGCAGCACCTCGACTCGTGCTGCCAACTCGTCGGGGTGAAACGGCTTCGTCAAGTAATCGTCGGCGAACTGCAGCCCTTGCAGCTTGTCGTCTACCGCCGTACGAGCCGAAAGCATCAGGATCGGGAGGTGCGGCGCTGTCTTCTTCAGTCGCTGTCCGACGGTAAAGCCGTCCAGGCCGGGCAGCATCACGTCAAGAATAACCAGATCGGCAGCTTCGGCGTATTGCGCCGCACGGTCCCCCGACGTCAACCAGTTGACCGCATATCCCCTTCTGGACAAATCTTCTTTGACCCAGGCACCGATGTCGGCATCGTCTTCGATATATAAAATGCGTTTGTTCAGCATAGTAGCTTCCCCCGTCCTTTATCCGTTTGCGGTTTCTCATTTCATTTCCTTGAGGCATGTTATCTGACGACGTTAGGATCGCTCCTTTCGTTCGTCCTAAGATGCTGTTGCATTCTTTTAAAAAGTACCAAAAAAACAGACGGACGTCATATCTCTCGTACGCATGGTTGCGCCGTATACAAACCGTCCCTGCCTACCAGTCGGCGCTTCCTTCATGTACAGGCAGCGGGAGTTTTGCGAGATTGCCCAACTTCTATCATAGCAAGTACGGTTCAGCTAGTAGAAGGGGCAGGCCTGAAACACGGCAGCGATTTGCTTTCATACCGGAAAGCGGATTGTTTGACGCAAATTTGTTTCGGAATAGGGGGTGTAGCCTGTGAAAACGTCCAGGGGAGCGGATGAAATGCCGAGAACAAGGGGAAGGGCTTTGGAAGACAAAGAAGGCAGTTGCACAGCAAAGGACGAGTAGCAAGGAGAAGGCCGACGAGGATGGGTCCCGTCAGCCGTTTCCGTTTCTATCGGCAGTGCTGCCTCTAGATTTTCGTGAGCAGCAGTGCTAGCAGGGCGCTTCTTTGCGCAAGGTGGTCAATGACGACATGCTCGTACTCGGCGTGGGGGCCGTCACCGACCGCGCCCAATCCATCCAGTGTCGGAATGCCGAGAGCCGCAGTAAAATTGCCGTCGCTGCCTCCGCCTACGGAAGCTTCTGTCAGGGTGAAGCCAAGCTCATCTGCACATTGATTGGCAAGCGCGAACAAGCGGGCCGTTTGTACCGTCCGCTCCATCGGAGGACGGTTCAGTCCGCCGTCTGTTTCCAGCTTGATTCCCGGCAGTTTTGGCTTGGCCCCGTTGATGGCTGCCTGCACCCGCTCTGCCTCTGCCATGCTGGAAATGCGGACATCGATGTCCAGCCGCGCTTTCTCGGCGACGACGTTGGACCGGCTGCCCCCTGAGGCGATCCCGACATTGACGGTTGTGCCTTTGGCGTAGTCCGTAAGGGCGTGCAGGTTCAAAATCTGATGAGCCATTTCCTCAACCGCACTGATGCCGTCCCCGTGATGGTTTCCGGCGTGGGCGGCTTTGCCTGTAATCGTCATCGTAAACTGACCGACGCCTTTTCGCGCTGTCTTCAGTGCGCCCGAGACCGCGACGGCAGGCTCGGGCACAAGTGCCGCAGCGCTTCTTGCGGCTTCTTCCTCGATCAGCGAGCGGGAGGTGTCGCTGCCGGTCTCTTCGTCGCTGGTCAGCAGAAAGACGACCTTCTTGTTCAGGGCTATGCCCAGATCCTTGCAAGCCTTCAGGGCCCAGAGAGCTTGAATGATGCCGCCCTTCATGTCAAAGATGCCGGGGCCGTACGCCTTGTTGCCCTCCAGCCGGTACCTGAGCCTGCCGATGTCCCAGACCGTATCGATATGGCCCATGATGAGGATTTGCTCGCTCCCGTCGCCGTATTGACAACGTAAATGATTGCCGGTTTTCTCCATCGGGATGACCTCGGCGGACAGCCCCAGATGCTGGCGGAACAGCTCCTGGAAAACCTCGCCGCAGCGGTCTACCGCCGCTTTGTCGTGCGTGGGCGACTCTGCCCGGACGACTCGCTCCAGATCGGATAAAATCAAGTGTTCTCGCTCTTTCAGATAGGACTGGATGGATGGCATGACATTCTCCTCCTTTAGGTTTGTTTAGCTAGGCGCGATCAGCCGGTACACTTTTCGCGGCCGTCCGCGGCTGGCCGGCGCTTCTTCTCCGGTAAGCTCGGCGAGGCCGTTTTTCTCCAGATCGCTTAAAATGCGGCGGGCATTGCGCTGCGTCATCCCCAGCCATTCCGCCGCCTCAACGGCACTGATGCAATTCTGGCCCAAATTTTTTTGTACGGAGAGGAGCTTGTTGTAGGTCGTGATCGTGACGCCGGCCTTGCGCAGCAGTTGGTTCATTTCCTTGTTCTCCGTCCGGTATTGATAAGTGATGCTGTCCGGGGTGTAGAGGGGGCCTTCCATCACTCCCTCGTCATTGACGAGGATCGCGTTGGAGACACCTGTCTGTTTGGCGTGGAGCAGCGCGAGCTGGGCATTTTTTTCCGCGGCAAGAGCAGTGGCGCCGAAGCCGACACCGATGTGCGTAGGCAGATCGGCGATGAGCCAGATTCGCTCCATCAGGGCAGACGGGGGAAATGTCCGGTTGTCCTCAAACGAGCCCCGGGTAGAGAAGACCAGATGCTTTCCGTTCCCCAGAGGCACGACGGCACCCGCCTGCGCTTCGACGTAATCGAGAATGGTTTCCTGCAGCTTCAGCTCCAGGCGATGAACCTCGTAAATTCCTTTGTTCTCGCCGATCAGCTTGTCCAGGCCGTCGACCACCACCATTTGAACGGCGATTTGCGACTTTTTGAAGTGCAGCGCTTCTCCTTCCTGGCTGGCCATGTCCAGCATCGTGCGGATCGCCACCCGGTCGTGAGTGATCCGGTACACAGGGATTTCCCTTGCCTTTAATTCATCATAGACAGAGCTGATGCAGGTAGCGCAGGCGTCGACCTTTCCTTGGGAATAAAGTCCCGTATGAAAGGCGATCAGCTCCATGGAAGGCATGAAGCCGGAATAGGAGAGCAGATGCAACTGGTCACAGGGAAGGCCGAGATCGGCGCACATTTCCCGGAACGCCTCTGCTGAAATGGTATCAAAGCTGACGCGCTCCAGACGTCGATGGTCCCGGTACACCAGCTCAAGCAAGACTCTCGTCAGACTCGAGCCCTGGAGCTGGGGAAAGAACGCCTTTTGCTTGCGGATCTGCTCTTTGGCGATCGCGTAAGGGGCCTGGCCCGAAAACAGCCAAATATCGACCGAGTCAGCCGCAGCATGGACGATTCCGCTCGCTTCTGCGGCATTTTGATAGACATAAGGAATGAACTGCATGCGGTCCTTGTACTCTTCACCGACTTCGCAGATGAGTCGGACGGAATCCCGGGGGCCGACAACCCCGACTCGGCTCATCATGACTCATGGGCGCACAGGGCGCAAAGCGCAAGCGTTTTCACGGCGATGGGCAAAACCTTCTCGTCGATGTCGAAGCGCTCGTTGTGATGGCCGGCAGCCAGCGTCGTTCCGAATGCCAGATAGGAAGCGAGACCGCCTTTTGCCTGGACTCGTTCCATCATGTAGGTGGCGTCCTCCGAACCGGATGTCTGGAACTGATCTACTACAGATACAACCTCGGCTACTTTTTCGGCCTGGCTGCGGATAAACGGAAGCAGCTCCGGACTGGGGGCACATTGGTTTGCCTTCCCTACGATCCGGACATTCGACTCGACTCCGTACATCGCGGCGGCACCCTCGATGATCTCCATCGCGCGGGCGAGCGTATATTCATTCACCTCGCTCGTCTCTCCGCGCGTTTCCAGCTTGAAGAAGGCGTGATGGGGAATGATGTTGCGGCCGCTGCCGGCATGCAGGACGCCCACGTTGACACGTGAGTTGCCGCCGCTGTGCCTCGCGATCGAGTGAAGGTTCAGGACGGCAGAGGCGGCAGCGAGCAGGGCGTTTTTCCCGTCTTCGGGATGGCCTCCGGCATGCGATGCCACTCCGGTATAGGTGACATCAACCTTCGTCGTAGCCAGGTAGCCGCTGGTTCCGCAGGCTACCTCGCCGAGCGGCACACCGATGCCGATATGGCAGGCAAAAAAGCGGTCGACATCGTCGACAACGCCTGCATCCACCATCGATTTGGCTCCCCGGACGCCTTCTTCCGCCGGCTGGAAGATCAGCTTGATTTTGCCTCGAAGCTCATCCTTTAGCTGACTGAGAACATAGGCCAGCCCCAGCCCGATGGTCGTGTGGGCATCATGACCGCAGGCGTGCATCATGACAGGGTTGACCGAAGCGAAGCCTTCTGCCGCAGGAATGTGATCGGGCGCATCCGATTCCTGCAGGTCCAGCGCGTCCATATCGACGCGAAAAGCGACCGTGGGCCCGGGGCGGCCTGTGTCGAGAATGCCGACGACTCCGGTGAACCCCCCGGAAAAATGCGGAAGCCATTTGGCGATGGCTCCTTGCTCTCGGGCACGCTGCTCCTGCTGAGCCAGAAATGACTCGTCAGGCACGCCCATTCTTCCCTCTGGATGGATGACCTCCGGGCCGGCTTTTACTTCATAGCCCCAACCGGACAAGCGGTCGGCAACAATGCTGGCCGTGCGGAACTCCACCCAGCCCGATTCAGCGTACTTGTGAAAGTCGCGGCGCCAGCTCAAGAGTGTGGGAAATAACTCTTCTACCAGTCTGTTTACACCTTCAACCATATGCGTCTCCTTTTTGCGGCGTGCTATTTTAGGAATAATTTAGGAATTACTCCTTAATTCAAATGAATTTCTCTGCTGGAAATGAAAATCCTTCCAGTAAATTTTATTTTATTAGAACAATTTAGAATATTTTTAGTTGACACAAAGCTGAACCGACCCTATAGTTTTTAATTAAGGAATCTTAAAGGAATATTTCCAAAAAGAAGGAGGAGAGATAGGTGCAGGACGTCTTTTCCTACATCGAACAAAACCGGGAGACTTACATTGGCTGGCTGCAAGACATCTGCAAGCAACCGAGCGTGGCGGCGCAAAACCGCGGCATGAAGGAAACCGCTGATATGGTGGAACGTTTCGTCCGCGAGATCGGCGGAGAGGCGGAGCAATTGGAAACGTCCGGCTATCCGGTCGTCTTTGGACAATTCAAGGGCGAGAGCGAACGGATTTTGTCCTTTTACAACCATTACGATGTCCAGCCGGAAGATCCGCTCGATTTATGGCATTCACCGCCTTTTGGCGCGGAAATCCGGGATGGGTACATGTATGCGCGGGGAGTGGCGGACAACAAGGGCAATCTGATGGCCCGCCTGGCTGCCGTCCACGCTTGCCTCCAGGTACGGGGCAAGCTGCCTGTAGGAGTCAAGTTCATCGTCGAGGGCGAGGAAGAGATCGGCAGCGTGCATCTGGAGGAATTCGTGGAAAAGTACGCGGACCGGATCGGAGCCGACGGTTGCGTCTGGGAGTTTGGCTATAAAAACGCTGACGGACGGCCGCAGATCAGCCTCGGGGTAAAAGGGATGTGCTATGTGGAGCTGATTTGCCGGGGAGCCAACACCGACCTGCACTCCGCCAATGCGGCGATAATCGAAAACCCCGCCTGGCGCCTGCTCTGGGCCTTGAACACGCTGAAGGGACCGGATGAGCGTATCCGCATCGAAGGCTTTTATGACAAGGTTGCGAGTCTGAGCGATGACGACCAGCTCATGCTGGAGCAAATGATTTACAACGAGGAAGACACGCTGGAAAAGCTGGGGCTGAAGTCCTTCCTGCTGGACCTGAAAGGAATTCCGCTCAAGGAAAAGCTGATCTTCCAGCCTACTTGTACCGTTTGCGGCATCGTCTCCGGCTATATCGGCCAAGGCTCCAAGACGGTCCTGCCGGCAGAGGCGAGGGTAAAGCTCGATTTCCGGCTCGTACCCGATCAGGACCCGCACGAAATACTCGCACTTTTGCGCAAGCATTTGGATGAGCACGGATTTTCGGACATCGAGATCCAGTCGTTCACGCTGGAGCATCCGGCCCGTACGCCGCTGAACAATCCGCTGACCCGCGCTGTCGTGAATACCTCCAAGCAGATTTACGGAATGGAACCGACCATCATGCCGATGTCGCCGGGAACAGGCCCGATGTACATTCTCTGCCAGCATCTCGGCATTCCCGCCGTATCAGTCGGCGTCGGCCACTTCGCCTCCAACAACCACGCTCCAAACGAAAATATCAGCATCGATGACTACATACAGGGGATCAAGCATATCGCCGCGATTCTAGAAGAGTTTGCGAAGGAAGTGTAGCAAGGAACAAGGAACAAGGAACAAGGAACAAGGAGGTAACGTGAAAGTAAATCGAAGTGCCGTATGTATCGGAAAAATCGTAAGTACCGGAAATACCGGAAATACCGGAAATACCAGAAATACCGGAAATACCACATATCCACAAGAGCAACAAGCGCAGCAGGAGCCGAAAACAACGCAGTAACGAAAAAGGAGGCGTTCGTCATATGGGCCAAACACCCGCTTTGTACCAAATCTCCGAGATTCTTGCCAAAGCAAGCGTCTTGAGAGAGCAAATCGTGGCGTGGCGGCGGGACTTTCATCAAAATCCCGAGCTCAGCTTTGAAGAGAAGCGCACCTCGGATATTGTCGCAAGCCACCTGGAGAAGCTGGGGCTGGAAGTAAAGCGAGGCCTTGGCAGGACAGGCGTTGTCGGAATTTTGCGAGGAAAGCAGCCGGGAGCGACGATTGGCCTGCGGGCTGATATGGACGCCTTGCCGATACACGATCAGAAAGACGTCGCGTACCGCTCCACGGTAGACGGCAAAATGCACGCCTGCGGCCATGACGCCCACACCAGCATGTTGATGGGAGCAGCGCAGTTCCTCAGTCAAGTGGAGCGGCCGGAAAAGGGAAATGTCGTCTTCGTGTTTCAGCCGGCCGAGGAGGGAGGCGGCGGCGCCCAGGTCATGATCGAGGACGGGTTGCTTCGGGAGACAGGCATTCAGGCGATGGCCGGACTGCACGTCTTTCCGGGGGTGCCTGTGGGCCGAGTGACTGCTGTCAGAGGCGTAGGCTGTGCTGCTGCAGACACGATCCACATCCGGGTCATCGGCCGCGGCGGACACGCGGCGCATCCGCATCTGGCAGTCGACTCCGTCGCTGTGACTGCAGAGGTCATCTCGGCGCTGCAGCAGATCGCCAGCCGCCATGTGGACCCGCTCGATCCGATCGTCATTACAATCGGCAAGATTCAGGGAGGGACGGCGAGCAATGTGATCGCCCCGGAGGTAGAGCTTTTCGGAACAGTCCGCACGCTGAATCCGGCTCTTCGGGAACAAATGCCGGAGCGGATTGAGAAAGTGATCGCCGGCGTTACCCAAGCCTTCGGAGCGACCTATGCGTTTGATTACGAGTTCGGGTACCCGTCGATTTTAAATGACGACGGCATGGTGGATCTCTTGCTCAAAACGTCCGATGACGTTCTGGGACAGGGCAAGTACCAGCTCGTGAAGCCGTCCATGGGGGGAGAGGACTTTTCCTACTACACCCATCAAGTGCCGGGCGTATTCTTCCGCCTGGGTGTGGGCAACGAAGACAAGCGCACTCAATATCCACTGCATCACCCGCTGTTCGACATCGATGAAGACGCGCTTCCGATCGGCGTCGCCATGCTGTCGGCGTTTGCCTTGAATTACTTGAGGCAATAGGCGGGAGCCACTTCAGTGTATCCATAAGGGGGAAACCAGACATGAAAAAACGGATTGCAGGCTTTGGCCTCGCAGCGATCCTTGCTCTGTCAGCGGCCCTGGTCGGCTGCAGCAGCCAATCTGGCGCGCCGGCTCAACCGTCCGGGAACAAGGAAACGGCACAGCCCGCTGGACAGAACGGAGAAAAAGTGCTGACGATTGCCAGCGGCAGCGACATCGTCACTTTTGATATCCACGATCACAACAACACGTCGACGGAAGCTGTGCACGTCAATATGTTCGATTATTTGGTGCGAAAGGATGCCCAGCAAAAGGTGCAGCCCGACCTTGCAACCGAGTGGGAGACGGTAAACGACACGACCTGGCGCTTCAAGCTGCGTCAGGGCGTAAAATTCCACAACGGCGACGAGTTCACCGCCGAGGACGTCAAGTTCACGCTGGAGCGTGTAGCCACGGACAACAAGCTGCTGGAATACGGAAACTACAAGCAAATCAAAGAAGTGAAAGTAATCGACCCGCATACGGTTGAAATCATCACCCACGCGCCGGAACCGGTCCTGCTGAACCGTCTGTCAAGGCTCGGCTCCGGCATCCTCCCATCCAAGTACATCAAGGAAAAGGGCTGGGACGAATTCCTGAAAAACCCGGTGGGAACAGGCCCGTACAAGCTGGAAAAATGGGTGCGTGACGATCGCCTGACGCTGGTGAAAAACGATGAGTACTTCGGCGAAAAGCCGAAATGGGACAAGGTCGTTTTCCGTTCCATCCCGGAAGATGCGACCCGTGTCGCGGAACTGCTGACAGGCGGCGTCGATATTGCCGTAAACATCCCGCCGAGCGATCTGCAGCGCATCAAGGACAACGACGGCACCGACACGAAGCAAGGACCGACCCAGCGCGTCATGCAGCTCACCCTGCGGCTGACGCCGGGAACGGTCACCGAGAATCCGAAGGTGCGTGAAGCTATTGATTTGGCTATCGACAAGCAGGCGATCGTCGACAACATCCTCGCCGGCGGAGGCGTGCCGACCCGCACCCGCGTGACTCCGGGCAACTTTGGCACCAATCTCGACCTGTACAACAAGACGCTCTACGATCCGGAAAAGGCGAAGCAGCTTTTGGCGGAAGCCGGCTATCCAAACGGTCTGGAGCTGACGCTGAATGCGACGAGCGGCCGTTACCTGAAAGACAAGGAAACGGCAGAGTTGATCCAGGCGATGCTGGCCGAGGTGGGAATCAACGCCAAGCTGGAGCTGCTGGAGTGGAGCAAGTTCAACGAAAAGTACAAAGCGAAAAAATTTGATGAAGTGTTCATGATCGCCTACGGAAACTCCATGTTTGACGCGTCTTTGGCGTTTGACCGTTTGACTACGGAGCGGTCCAAGGGCGAGTCGGATTACAGCAACCCGGAGCTGGACAAGCTTCTGGCGGACGCCGAAAAGAACATGAACATGGAAGAGCGTGAAAAGCAGTATAAACAAGCGCAGGAAATCATCGCGGAAGAACGCCCGCACATTTATTTGTACCAAATGAATGCCAACTACGGTGTGAGCGACCGCATCAACTTTGAACCGCGTTTGGACGAAATGCTGTTCGTCGATGAAATTACACTGAAATAAGAAAAAGGTGCAGCGAATGGGGTCTCCACTGGCGAGGCCCCTTCCTGTTCCATGACCGACAGCTTGATGAACCTGTTTAGCAACTCGCAAATGTTTCGGGAGGTGACACCGTGAGACAGTATTTGTTGAAGTCGATTCTGCAGATTGTTCCCGTGCTTTTTCTGATCTCGATCATCGTCTTCGTGCTGGTGTACGTTACCGGAGACCCGGTGTCTCTGATGCTGTCCGATACGGCGACGGACGAGGATCGGGAAATCCTGATCGCTGCGCTGGGGTTGGATCAGCCGATGCACATCCAGTATTTCCGCTTTCTCGGCAACATGCTGCAGGGGGACTTCGGCACATCTTTCCGCTATGACATGCCCGCCCTGCCGATTGTTTTGGAGCGTCTGCCGGCAACCTTTGAACTGGCAATTGCAGCCATGATCGTCGCCACGGTGATCTCGATTCCGCTGGGCATTCTGTCCGCGACCAAGCGAAATTCCTTTTTGGACATTTTCGTTTCAGGCGCTTCCGTATTGGGCAAGGCAATGCCGCATTTTTGGCTGGGAATCATGCTGATCCTGTTGTTCGCCGTCGAGTGGAAGACCTTGCCGGTATCGGGAAGGGGTTCATGGGACCATTTGATCCTGCCTGCCTTTACACTCGGGACGGGAATTGCTGCGGAGATGACCCGCCTGATTCGTTCCAGCATGCTGGAAATTTTGGGGCAGGACTACATTCGCACAGCGAGAAGCAAGGGGCTGATCGAAACCATTGTCGTGTACAAGCACGCCCTGCGAAATTCGCTTATCCCCGTAGTGACCATCATGGCTTTGCAAACCTCTACCCTGATCGGCGGCACGCTGATTACGGAGACGATCTTTTCCTGGCCGGGAATGGGACAGCTAATCATTCAGGCAGTGAATACCCGCGATATGGCCATCGTCCAGGCCGCTGTTTTTGTCGTCGCCTTTTTGGTCATCGTCAGCAACATCCTGGCAGACATTTTATACCGCGTGTTGGACCCGCGCATCAAGTACAACTAAACGGAGGTGAGCCGTATGTCTCTTCCCCTGGAATCGCAAACAGCACAAGCAGGCAGCGTCGGCCAGGCGGTCAAAAAGCCGGGGCAGCTCCGCCGTTTGGCCCGCATGCTGTTGAAAAGCAAAACAGGAACAATCGGACTTTTGATCGTCATCGTCGTCGTATTTATGGCCGTCTTCGCCAGTGCGATCGCTCCTCATGATCCGGCCAAAACCCAGGCAGCGCAGCGCCTCAAGCCTCCCATGTGGATGGAGGGAGGCTCGCCGGCAAATCCGCTCGGAACCGACAATCTGGGGCGCGATGTGCTCAGCCGCATCATTTACGGCTCGCAGGTTTCCCTGATGGTCGGGGTTTGTGCCGTCGCCGTAGCGGGCGCGATCGGGGTCGTACTGGGACTCGTCTCCGGCTACTTCGGCGGGATCGTGGATAATCTCATCATGCGGACGGTCGATTCGTTTCTCGCCATTCCGAATATTTTGTTCATGCTGGTGATTTTGACCGTCCTCGGGCCCAGTCTGACGACCCTGATCCTCGTCCTCGGCTTTACCAACTGGGTCAAGTACGCCCGCATCATCCGCGGTGAAGTGCTCAGCGTCAAGGAACGCGACTTCGTCAGGGCCGCCCGCACTGTCGGCGCAAGCGACGGGCGAATCATTTTTACACACATTTTGCCCAACGTTATTTCCTCCTTTATCGTCGTCTCTACGTTGAGCGTAGCCACGACGATCATCGCGGAGGCCTCGCTCAGCTTTCTCGGCTTGGGGATTCAGCCGCCGACTGTCTCCTGGGGCGGCATGCTGAGCGACGGCAGGCAGTACCTCGCTACGAGCTGGTGGGTGGCGACCTTCCCCGGTGTAGCGATTACGATCACGGTTTTGGGCATTATGTTTCTCGGAGACTGGCTGCGCGACATTCTGGACCCTCGCATGAAGGCTAGAGCGAAGTAAGGAGGGGAGACTCGATATGGAAGCAAACTTGCTGGAAGTGAAACATTTGCGGACGCATTTCAAAACTGAGGACGGCGTCGTTCCCTCCGTAAACGGCGTCTCGTTTTCCGTAGCCAAGGGCGAGACACTTGCCATCGTCGGCGAATCGGGCTGCGGCAAAAGCGTTACCTCCCTCTCGATCATGGGATTGGTCGCCCCGCCTGGCGAAGTGGTGGGCGGAGAAATCTGGCTGGAGGGCCAAAACCTGCTCGCTTTAAGCAAAAAAGAGCTTCGCAAGCTGCGCGGCAACAAGCTGTCGATGATCTTCCAGGAGCCGATGACCTCGCTCAATCCCGTGTTTACGATCGGGAACCAGCTCGGAGAGGTATTTCGCCAGCACAGACAGATGGACAAAAAGGAAGCCCGGGCACACAGCGTCGAAATGCTGGATCACGTCGGCATCCCCAATGCGGAAAAGATCGTCGATTCCTTTCCCCATCAGCTTTCAGGGGGTATGCGGCAGCGCGTCATGATCGCCATGGCGCTGGCCTGCAATCCGGCCCTGTTGATCGCGGACGAGCCGACGACCGCCTTGGACGTGACGATCCAGGCACAAATTCTCGAGCTGCTGAAAAAGCTGAACAAGGAGTTTCAAACCGGAGTCATTCTGATTACGCACGATCTCGGTGTCGTAGCCGAGATGGCGGATCGAGTCGTGGTGATGTACGCGGGAGAAGTGGTGGAGCAGGCTGACGTCTTTTCCCTTTTTGCGGAGCCGAAGCATCCGTATACAAAAGGGCTGCTCGGTTCGCTGCCGAAGCTGGACGAAAATCGGGAGGAGCTGGACTCGATCCCCGGCTCGGTACCGAATCCGCTCGACATGCCGGGCGGCTGTGCGTTTCACCCGCGCTGCCCTGCCGCCACAGAAGAGTGCAAGCAAAACAAGCCGCAGCTTCAAGAGGTGGCCCTGAACCATCTGGCACGCTGCTTCTACGCGTAAAGGAGGCACATAGCAATGGACCAGACGAAAGAACCGCTGTTGGTGGTTAAAGGGTTAAAAAAGCATTTTCCCTTCAAGAAAGGCATGTTTTCCAAAGAGACAGGCTACGTACGGGCCGTAGATGGCGTCGACTTTACCGTGTACCGCGGAGAAACGCTGGGAATCGTCGGAGAATCCGGCTGCGGCAAGTCGACCACCGGCCAGATGATTTTGCAGCTGCTGGAGCCGACCGAAGGGGAGATTTGGTTTGAGGGAAAAAATCTGTCCACTCTCGGCAAAGCCGAGGTCCGCACTTTGCGGCAGCACCTGCAAATGATTTTTCAGGACCCGTATTCCTCGCTCAATCCGCGGATGCGGGTGGAAGAAATCGTGGCCGAGCCGCTGCGCGTACACGGCACCCACAAAGGAAGCGAGCTGAAGGAAAAGGTTGTGGAGCTGCTGCGCCTTGTCGGGCTGGATGCCCACCATATGAGCCGCCACCCGCATGAATTCAGCGGCGGGCAGAGACAGCGGATCGGCATCGCGCGCGCCCTCGCCTTGAATCCGAGCCTGATCGTCTGCGACGAGCCGGTATCGGCGCTCGACGTGTCGATCCAGTCGCAGGTGCTGAACCTGCTCAAGAAGCTGCAAAAGGAGCTAAAGCTGACCTACATTTTCATCGCCCACGGCTTGCCTGCCGTCAAGCATATCAGCGACCGGATCGCGGTCATGTACCTGGGCAAAATCGTGGAGCTGGCAGAGCGCGACGAGCTGTTTGCAAACCCGCGCCACCCCTACACGGAAGCGCTTCTGTCGGCTGTCCCGATTCCTGATCCGACGCAGCGAAAGGAACGGATTGTCCTGCAGGGCGATCTGCCGAATCCGGCCAATCCTCCGTCCGGCTGCCATTTTCACACCAGATGTCCGTATGTGCAGGATGTGTGCAGACAGACTGCGCCGACACTGACAGAAGGTGCTGCAGGGCATTTTGTCTCCTGCCATTTCCCGCTTGCTCAAAGCCAGGAAGGCGTTATGGGATAAAACTGGCATTTGTTTCACGAAAAAAGGAGGTGCCCCGATGTCTTTGGCAGACAGAAGGGGCCTTTTTTCATCAAGTAGAGACTGAGTGGTCATCCGGAGATTTGACTTGATGATCGAGTTCATGCATAATAGCCATAAGCTTAATTTCCGATTTGCATAATCGGAAAGCGGGGGAACCACTTTTTCCGGGGCGAATCGGCAGCATATCTGCCGTAGGGAACCATCTTTCCCGAGTCCGTCAGCTAACCTCGTCAGCCTCAAGATGGGTCAAAACAAGCATTCCGTGTCAGATCATTCCGACGTGGAAAACAATTCGGTTTTTTGACCCTATGCTTTTGCAGGGTCTTTTTGTATTTTTACAGGTACAGACCCTGCATTGGCGGGGTCTTTTTATTTTCAAAAATACAGCGAAAAGAGGGGATGCGAATGGCAAATGCGGTTGTCTTTGAACGCGTGCGCAAATCGTACGGCTCGACGACTGTGATCCCGAATCTCAATCTGGAGATTCCCGAGGGGAGCATCACAGTGCTGGTCGGGCCATCCGGCTGCGGCAAGACCACGACGATGAAGATGATCAACCGGTTGATTTCGCCAACATCGGGGACGATTACCGTCGGCGGAAGGAATTCGGCGGAGGTCGATCCGGTCGCGCTGAGGCGGAGCATCGGCTATGTGATTCAGCAGGTCGGCCTGTTTCCCCACCTGACAATCGCGGAAAATATTTCGCTGGTGCCACGGCTTCAGGGGGGAAAAGGGTCGATTGATCACAAAAAGGTCGATCGCCTGCTCCATATGGTCGGCCTGGCCCCCGACCGGTACCGGGACAGATACCCGTCCGAGCTCTCCGGAGGCCAGCAGCAGCGGGTAGGGGTAGCCCGGGCGCTGATGAGCGATCCGCCGATCATTCTGATGGATGAGCCTTTTTCGGCGCTCGATCCGGTTACCCGGGAGCAGCTGCAGGATGAGCTGATCCGGCTGAACCAGGAGCTGAACAAAACAGTCGTTTTTGTCACCCACGACATGGATGAAGCGTTGAAAATCGCCGACCAGATCGTGGTCATGCAAAACGGGAATGTGATCCAGCAGGGGACGCCCGATCACATTTTGCGCCATCCGGCCAATGATTTTGTCCGGGAGTTCATCGGGGAAAAACGGCTGCAGTCCCACCTCGGGCAGCTTGTCCAGGATGTCATGGTCACGCAGCCGGTTACCGTCTCCCCGGGCCGAGGGCTGGCGGAGGCTGTACAGATCATGCACCGCAAGCGGGTAACCGGGCTGATCGTTGTCGACAAGCATGGGAAGTACTTGGGCATGGCGGATACGGCGGATATTCACAAGCGGTACCCGGATGAATCGCTGGCCATCCGCGATGTGATGCGGACAGACACCATGACGCTTTCACCCGACACTCCGCTCGCGGATGCCATCGGCTTCGTGCAGGAAGCTCCGTACGGGTACGTGCCGGTCGTCCGCCAAGACGGGACGTTGGCAGGCTTGTTGACAAGGGCCAGTCTGGTCGATGTGCTTGCACGGCCATACTTGGATCAGGAGAGGAGCGTGGCGCAATGAGTGAAGTGATTTCCGTAATGGCAGACCGCTGGCCGGATATTGTGCAGGCGAGCTGGGAGCATATCGTTCTGTCTGTCGTCGCGTTGTTCTGGGCGATTGTAGTTGCGGTGCCGACAGGCATTCTGCTGACCCGGTACCGGAAGCTTGCCGGTCCGGTGCTGGCCGTGATCTCGGTCTTCCAGACGATTCCCAGTCTGGCGCTGCTCGGATTTATGATTCCGCTGTTTGGCATCGGACCGATCCCGGCTGTCATCGCGATGGTCATTTACGCGCTGCTGCCTATCGTCCGCAATACGTACACCGGCATTTTGGACGTCGATTCCTCGCTGCTGGAAGCAGGGCGCGGCATGGGGATGACCAAAGGCCAGATGCTGCGGATCGTAGAGCTTCCACTGGCCCGCCCCGTCATATTTGCCGGGATTCGCACGGCTACGGTCATGACGATCGGAGTGGCGACGCTCGCGGCGTTTATCGGGGCAGGCGGCTTGGGCGACCTGATCCTTCGCGGGATTGCCATGGTGGACACGGGCATCATCCTGGCAGGTGCGGTGCCGGCTGCGCTGCTGGCGGTCTTGTTTGACCTGATTCTGGCCTGGGTAGATTGGCGAGTGACGCCAAAAGGATTGCGCATTCGCCACTCGCGTTAGGCCGCTTTATCCAAATAGCTGATTTTTGAAGACTTGAACACATCAGGCTTTTTGGGGTTTTTCAAATAAACGGTTAATGATGAAAGGGGAGGATCTTGTGAGAGCAGGATGGCTGAGGAAAGTTGGAATGGGCGTGTTGGCATTGTCGATGATGGCTGTGACGGGCTGCTCGGTTCTGACCGGTACAAAAGCGTCTGATCAGGTGACTGTGGTGGGGAAAAATTTCACGGAACAAGATATATTGACGAATCTCGTAGGTATCATGCTGGAGAAAAATACGGACTTAAAAGTCGAGACAAAGCCGTTTTTAGGCGGGACCGATGTAGCTTTTAACGCCGTCAAAGGCGGCAGTGCAGACCTGTATGTAGAGTATACGGGAACGGGTCTGGTCAACATCATGGGACAGGAAGCGATGAAGGACCCTCAAGAGGTGTACGACAAGGTAAAGGCAGATTTTGCAGAGAAATACAAAATGGAATGGCTGGAGCCGATCGGGTTTAACAACACCTATGCCCTGGCGGTGACAAAAGAGACGGCCGATAAATATAAGCTGAAGACAATCTCTGATCTGATCCCGCATGCGCAACAGCTCACGTTCGGAACCGAACAGGAGTTTCTCGAGCGCTCGGACGGCTTGAAAGGCCTGGAAAAATCATACGGCCTGAAATTCAAAGGTACGAAATCAATGGACGCCGGTCTTAAATATAAAGCAATCAGCGAAGGGAACGTCGATATCATCGATGCCTTCTCGACAGACGGTCAGCTCGTGAAGCACGATTTGGTCATTTTGGAGGACGACAAGCATTTCTTCCCGCCGTACTTTGCCGCGCCGCTCGTCCGTCAGGAAACGCTGCAGAAGCATCCGCAGATCAAGGAAGTGCTGAGCAAGCTCGCCGGGAAGATTGACGACAAGCAAATGGCGGTGCTCAACGCGCAGGTGGATGTAGACAAGAAGAAGTCGCGGGATGTTGCGGAAGCTTGGCTGAAGGAGCAGGGGCTGATTCCTTAAAATGAGGAAGTCGGCATTGGCTAGATATGTATAGCTAGGAGCTGTTCTCCTGGAAGAATAGAATGAAGTGGACCCGGAGCAAATGGGGGTCTGGCTGCTCTAAAGCGGCTGTGGCGAGGAGAAGCCTGTTTCCATGCTCCGCTCCGGTTCCACGTTCTGCATGGGAGGGTACTGCGCCGGAAGTCGCCAGTCGCTCCACCAGGAAAACGCAAATGCAAAACGCTAAGAGGTTGTGATTAAGCCGGTTTTCACCACGTTACGTGTGAAACCGGCCATTTTTTTTTGCATTAGGTCAAAAAACCTTCACCTGCCCAAAAAGTTGGCCGCTCCACACTTTTGCAACGAACGATTTTACCCGTTGTATGGATGCAGCCTTCATTTTTTCACTGGTGAAAGGTCATACAGACTAGGAAATTCTTCGTTGGTGGTAAAAGAGCGCATCATTCGTAACCGTTTCAAAGGCGTGTTCAATAAACTGTAGACCATTATCGGTTCGAATGACAGGGTATTCCCCAAGTAGTGGGATAAATAGCATTTTTTGTTCATGCTGTGGTATAATCAGAACGGGAACATACATTCTGAAGGAAGGAGGAATCGACTTGTTGACATCTGCTGAATCGATCACTGTGATTCGAACAGCAAAGGTGCCATTTCTCGGCCATCCTCACTCGAGCAAAAGTAGCCGTCATTGGAAAAGTAGCTGTCATAGGAAAAAGCAGATGGCATTAGGCGACATACTTCCAAGCGCAACGCAAGAGGAAGCTCATCTCTCGCTGGAGGGAGTGTTCATAGCTCTCCCGTAAATCGATTTTTTCGTTAGTCCGTGAATCCATATCGGGTAACTTTCAAGAAATCACAACGCTTGCTTCTGTTCAACTCCAGAACATGTCAATATTAATCCCCAACAAAAACCTCTCTCGATTTTTGCATATGTATAGTTGTTCGTCTTCCCTGTTTCCTGATCTATTGTATGAACCTCTCATTTTAAAAATAGTAGGGTACCAGCTTCACGGTATCAAAAGGAAAATATATCGCTACCGGGTTGCCCATATGCATAGGGTATGTATGTCTATTGTCGAAAGCCATTAGGCGTTTGGGTGCCAAAATACCTTGTTGAAATTTGGCGAATTGAAAAAAGTTATATTTTTGGTTAAATATGGTATACTGAAATGGTCTGATATGCTGATCTGCAATACACATTCTATCAATATTACTGTTTTTATTCTTCCAAAGAGTGATCTTCGTACGGCAGCACTATCAAAATTATGTAGGGAAAGGTTGGTTTATATGTGTGGAATTGTCGCAATGTTTTCGAAACAGGCTCCCATCACTGCGATTGCTGTCGAACGTGCTACTCGTCAACTCTCCCATCGCGGACCTGACCGGCAAAGTATCTGGCTGTCCGAAAGCAAGCGAGTCGGATTGGGTCACGCTCGCCTCAGCATTATTGACCTAGAGACTGGAGACCAGCCTATTGCGAATGAAGATGAACGGCTTCACGTTGTCGTAAACGGTGAATTCTACGATTACGAGCGAATTCAGAGAGAGTTAGTCAAACGGGGGCACCGGTTGCGAACACGCTCTGACAGTGAGATCGCGTTGCATCTGTACGAAGAGAATGGACTCGGATTTCTTGAATACCTGCGCGGTGAATTTGCCCTGGTGCTTTGGGATGAAACCGAGCAACGCCTGTTGGCTGTGCGAGACCGTTTTGGGATCAAGCCGCTTTTTTACACAGTACAAGATGGGGTTCTATACGTCGCGTCGGAGATGAAGGCGCTGTTTGCAGCAGGAGTACCCGCGAAGTGGGATCATGAATCCTACTACCAGCACTTGTTGTTTTACAAGCATCTGGACCGTACGTTATTCGAAGGTGTTAACCAGGTTCCACCCGGCCACTACCTGCTTGCTACGGCTGATGGAATACAAATCAAACAGTATTGGGATCATCACTATCCGCTGGCAGACGCGAATTCTCTGCCACGCAGCGAAGAAGAGTACATCAGTGAAGTAAGGCATGCACTGGACGAGAGCATCAAGACACGGATGCGGGCCGACGTACCCGTTGGATTTCATCTCAGCGGAGGCGTTGATTCTTCAACGGTACTTGGGATGGCTGCCAGGCATCGGACGGACCCGCTGCAAGCATTTACCGTTTCGTTTTCGGATCATGCCTATGATGAAAGTGAAGTAGCGCGTGAGACGGCGGCCCATGTAGGGGCGGATTTTCATCTGATTCCGCTTGATCATACCGATTTTGCCGATCACGTAATAAAGGCCGTTTGGCATGCGGAAACGATTGGGATCAACATGAACGGCGTTGCCCGCTATTTGAAAAGCAAGGTACTCCACGAGCGGGGGATTCGCGTCGTGTTGTCGGGGGACGGCGCTGATGAATTGTTTGCCGGATACATATTTTCCCGATTGGATTTGCTGCTCGCCGGACTGGAAGGCCTGAGCGAAGAGGAGAAGCTTCGCAAACTGGACGAATTTTTGCAACATAATCCCTCTTTTAACCACGTTTCGATTCGCAGCTATCTCAACCAGTCATTGGATTGTTTCAACCAGACACTTGGATACACACCCGCCTGGATCCAGGCTGTGCATGCAAGCCGCATGCCGTTAAAACAGCTGCTCTCGCCCGATTTCGGAGCGCGCTTTGCCGAGTACGATCCGTATCGTGAATTTGTGAAAAAGCTGGATGTAGAAGGACAGTTGGCAGGGCGAGATCGCGTCACTCAAGTTCTTTATACGTGGAACAAGTCGATTCTGCCTAACCAGATCCTGTTTGCCGACCGTCTGGATATGTCTCATGGAGTAGAAGTGCGAATGCCCCTGCTTGATCACAAATTGTTTGAAGTGGTACGAAACCTTCCTGTATCGATGCTGATAAATCGGTTCAAAGAAAAGTATGCTCTTCGTGAAGCGGCGAAGCCCTACCTCACCCAGACCGTCTACTCCCGCCCCAAACAGCCGTTTAATGCTCCTCCTTCCACATTGGAAACGGACAACAAGTTGTTTCAGTTGACTCAGGATATGTTGAGAAGCGAGGTCATGGACGATGTTCCTTTCTTTGAGAAAAAACTGATGATCAAGCTGCTCGACCAACTCCCGCACATGGATAAAAGCCAACGCGTAAATGCAGATACCGTTCTGCTTCTGGTGCTCACCACATGCATTCTCCAAGACCAATACGTAAATAGCAGCAGTGAATCTTTGTCAAGAAAATCATAGAAACAAGGAGACGCGAATGGGGAAACTACGAGAGTTTTACAAGTCTTTTCATCCAATTGTCCACACGTTGTTACTAGGGATCATCCTGGTATCTGTAGCAAGAGGCATGAGTATCCCCTTCCTAGCTATCTATCTCGCCAAAACGACTGATCTGGATCCGGCACAGATTGGATTGATCATAGGGGTCGGTGCGATCGCCGGTACCTTTGGCGGCTTTATCGGAGGCACACTTTCCGATTTTATCGGCCGTAAAAAAGTGTTAATCGGCACGCTCTATGTCTTTGCTCTGGTTTTCTTCGGGTTTGTTTTAACCACGAATGTCCTGTTGATTTTTGTTTTGAACATTTTGCTGAATCTATGCATTTCGTTTTTCGATCCTGTGTCCAAGGCATTGATGGGCGATGTCACTCCACCGGAAAAACGGCTGCGACTATTCTCGTTCCGTTATACTTCGGTGAACATCGGTTTTGCCATTGGTCCGCTTCTCGGTACCGCTTTGTCCACCATCGATGACCGGGTGCCGTTTTTTGTGGGGGCGATTCTTTACCTGCTATACGTCCTCATTCTGCAATTCAGCTTCAAATACTTTGCCTATGAAGATATTCAAACAAAAGCGGAAGAGAAGATAACCATTCGGAGTGCTGTTCATGTCATCCGCCACGATAAGGTGCTGGGATTTTTCATCCTGGGCAGCATCCTGACGATGGCGGTAATGGGCGAGATGTCTGTTACGCTCTCTCAATATTTGAAAAATAGCTTTATCGACGGGGTCCGGTTATTTGCGATCTTGATGAGTATCAATTCAGTAGTCGTTATTTTGTTCCAATATTCGCTGACAAAATGGGCGGAACGGTTTACGCCGTTGATCAACATCGTGATGGGAAGCATTCTTCTGGCCATATCCGAGGCAGGCTTTGCGTATTCCGGCAGCTGGACGTTTTTTATCATATCCATGATCGTTTTCACGCTTGGAGAAATATTGATCGTCCCGTCTGAATACATTATCGTCGACCGCATTACGCCCGAAGGAATGCGTGGCACGTATTACGGAGCGCATACCTTTAACGGATTTGGCAACTTTATCGGCCCGTGGTTTGGCGGAATTCTGCTGGCAGAATACGGCGGCATTGCGATGTTCAACACGTTTGGACTGATTGCATTATTGAGTATTTTCTTCTTTTGGCGTGGACAAAAAATGTATGAAGTCAGAAGGGGCAATTCCGTCACTTCGATGTAAGGCCTGTTGAAAAGAAGCGCATTTCAAACGTCTTCAATAGGAGGTTGTTCCGCCATGCACGATCAAAATGTGGATGTGTCAGTCCACCTGCAATCGGTTGTCCGCCATGGTATTCCGAAAACATCCGGGGAGCTGAAAGTAGCAGCTTTGCACAAACCTGTTGACGTGTATCGGGACCACAGAGGCGTGCCTCATATTGAGGCCCGGACAGCAGCCGATCTGTATCTGGCACAAGGGTTTGTGACTGCTCAAGAACGCATGTGGCAGATGGATATGTCGCGCAGGCTAACAAGCGGGCGGTTGTCGGAAGTAATGGGCTCCTCGACGGTAAACTCGGATAAACTGTATCGCAAGCTTCAACTAAAAAGAGCCGCCGAGGATTCCCTGACCCAGTGTTCGCCAGCGACCAGAAAGATCCTGGACCGTTTTTCCCAGGGCGTGAACGCCTACCTGCGTCAAGCTGTTGAAGAAAACACGCTTCCGCTCGAATGCAATCTGCTGGGGTATCAGCCGGAGTTCTGGACGCCGATTGATACGCTGTTGATCGGCAAGCTGCTGGCAGCGAGCCTGAGCGAAAATATGAAAGCGGAAGTGTATCGCCATCTTTTGCGAAATCAAGTAGGCGATGAGTTGGCCAAACAACTTTGGCCTGTCTATCCAGCTGACGGCTTTATCACGATTTCCAGTCAACACACCGGGGGGAGCACTGTTTCCGAAAAGGAAGCTGATTTGCCCATAAACATTCAGATGGAATTGAGGAGTTTATTGCAATTTTTCACGGGATCAGGCGCCGTTGCCGGTTCGAACGGGTGGGTCGTTTCCGGAAAGCTGACGAAGAGCGGAAAGCCGCTCTTGGCGAACGATCCGCATCTCGGTATGGATACGCCGTCCATCTGGTTTCAAACTCATTTGCATCTGCACACTGAAGAAAAAACGTTGAATGTGATCGGGGTGACACTGCCCGGGGTACCCGGTGTCGTGTTGGGGCACAACGACTCCATCGCCTGGGGGGTAACGAATGCAATCGCGGATACACAGGATTTATACATAGAAAAGTTTAACAGCGACAATCCGCATCAAGTGTACCAGGAGGGCAAGTGGGAGGACGTTACCGTTGTTCGCGAAGTGATAGAGGTAAAAGGTGAGGCAAGCATACCCATGGAAGTGCGAATTACCCGTCACGGCCCTGTTTTGACA
This sequence comes from Brevibacillus borstelensis, assembly GCF_036700025.1. Classification (NCBI taxonomy): domain Bacteria; kingdom Bacillati; phylum Bacillota; class Bacilli; order Caryophanales; family Paenibacillaceae; genus Brevibacillus; species Brevibacillus borstelensis. The sequence continues at coordinate 1,586,130 of NZ_CP144922.1, forward strand.
GACCACACTCCAGAAGTCTCAAAACGGGAAGAATACGGATTGTCTTTGCGATGGACGGCGTACTCTCCGGGCAGAGAGATCGAGGCGTTTTTGGAGATGAACAGAGCGGAGAACTGGGAGCAATTCAAACAAGGTCTGCAAAAAATCGTCTCTCCGGCACTAAATGTGTTGTTTGCCTCCAATGACGGCACGATCGCATTCAAAACCGTTGGAGCAATACCGATTCGTGCCAAAGGGGACGGACTGGTTCCCGTGCCCGGTTGGACGAATGAATTTGAGTGGAACGGGTTTATCCCTTTTGAGAAGTGTCCCGAAGTGGTAAATCCCGAGGAAGGATTTATCGTCGCGGCTAACAACAAAATCGTCAATGACTCCTATCCGTATCTGATCGCCCATTCATGGGATGCACCGTATCGGGCCAACCGGATTGCCAAGGTCCTTCGCGGCAGCAAAGAGTTTTCATCAGAAGATATGCGTCGTCTTCAAGCGGACCTTTTCAACGAACAAGCGACAACCTTGCTGCCTGCCTTGCTTGCATTGTTCAATCAGGTGCAGCTCACAGACGTGGAGCAGAAAGCGTTGCAATTATTGCAAGAATGGAATTATCAAGACGAGGCCGAGCAGGCAGCCCCCCTTATGTATCACTTGTGGTTCGATCTGTTGCGAAAACGATTGTACGAACCGAAATTGGGTCCTGCGCTGTATCAACTCATGGCAGATGGCACCAATGTGACAGACGCCATGCTGCTCGAAGCGGCAGCGGGTCGCGAAAACGACTGGATCAAACAGGCGGGGGGAATCAAAGAACTTGCCATCAGTAGCTTTATCAGCGCTGTGCAGCAAGCGGTTGACTTGCAGGGCGAGAACCCTCAAGCGTGGAGGTGGGGCGAATACCATCGAATCCGCTACACCCACCCGTTGGCAGCTATCATGAAATCTCTCGGGATTCCGGTAGAGGAACCGGATATTCCCATGGGCGGCAGCAGACAAACCGTGTGTCTGATGGGTTTTGACGGATCGGGAGTTGTGGGATACGGCGCTCCGTGGCGTCAGGTTGTCGATCTGTCCGATCTTGCCGGCAATTCCTTTGATATTGTCGCACCGGGGCAATCGGGCCATGTTTTTAGCTGCTGGTATTCCGATCAGGCAGTCCCCCATGCCGCTGGAGAACTGTGCAAGCAATGGTTCGCACCAGAAGAGTACCGAAAAGGAGACCTGCTGGTCCTTCATCCATAATCGTGAGGAGAGAAGGGCCAGGGTCTGGCTGTGCGATCAATTACCAAATTTTGCATGAAATTATAAAATTTGGAGGTCATCTGCAATGCGGCCATTCATGTCCGAAGAAACGCTTATGTATTCTACCATGGTAGAGATGCTGCAATCGAGAGCAAACGAGCGACCCAACCAGGAGGCTTACCGCTTTTTGCTCGATGGGGAATTGAACGAAGAGAGCATGACTTTCGCAGAATTGGACCGGCGGGCAAGAGTAATTGGAGCCAAGCTGCAGTACATGCAGGCGGTTGGGGAGCGCGTTCTGCTGCTTTATCAACCGGGGCTTGAGTATATCGCTGCCTTTTTCGGTTGTCTCTATGCAGGAAGTATAGCTGTACCTGCATACCCCCCGACTTCTCCTCGTCTCATACCGAGGATTCATGCCATTGCCATGGATTGTCAGGCAAAAATCGCACTCACGACTTCAAAATTGGCAGCGAATTTCAAAGAGAGTTTTGCCGCGCTCCCGGAAATGAACGGGGTAACGTGGCTGGCTACCGATCAAATAAGCGAGATCAGTGAAAATGATTGGAAGACCCCTGATCTGAATGGGCAATCTCTCGCATTCTTGCAGTATACCTCGGGTTCTACCTCTACTCCAAAAGGAGTGATGGTTCGACACGGAAACCTGCTGCACAATTTATCTGCAATAAAAGAAAGTTTCGGAATTACCCCGGAGGACCGTGGCGTTATCTGGCTGCCGCCTTATCACGATATGGGACTGATTGGTGGAATTCTTGAGCCGTTATACGCAGGCTTCCACACAACACTCATGTCTCCGTTTGACATGATGCAGCGGCCTCTGCGCTGGCTGCAAGCCATTTCCCGTACGGCCGCTTCTGTAAGCGGCGGTCCCAATTTTGCTTACGAACTATGCGTCAAGAGGATTACAGATGAACAGAAAGCCGAACTGGACTTGAGCAGCTGGGAAGTGGCCTTTAACGGCGCGGAACCGATTCGCGAAGAGACGATTGAACGTTTTGCGGAGGCTTTCGCATCTTGCGGATTTAAAAAAGAGGCTTTTTACACGTGCTACGGATTGGCTGAAGGTACGCTGTTCGTCTCCGGTGGAAACCGGTTAACACTTCCGGCCATCCAAAGGTTCGACAAGGAGGCGCTGACGGACAATCGGGTGCTTGAGCAGCCATCATCATCTGACACCGCTACCAGTCAGGCTCTGGTCGGATGCGGACAATCGGTTTCCGATCAAACCGTGTGCATCGTTCATCCGCAGACGCTCAGAAAGTGCGAGGCTGATGAAATCGGCGAGATATGGGTAGCCGGGCGAAGTGTTGCCGGCGGTTACTGGGGGAATGAAGAGCAGACGGCTGCTACGTTCAACGCATATGTGGCGGACAGCGGAGAAGGGCCTTTCCTCCGTACAGGTGACCTCGGGTTTTTGCAAAACGGCGAGTTGTTCGTAACCGGACGATTGAAGGATTTGATCATTATTCGCGGTCGCAACTACTATCCGCAGGACATCGAATTGTCAGCACAGAAGAGCCATTTTGCCTTGCGACCGGAATGCGCGGCATTTTCCGTCCAAGTAAACGGGGAAGAAAGGCTCGTCATTGTTTCCGAGATCGATCGTCATCACCGACAGGTTGACGTCGAAGAAGTAACCAGCTGCATCCGTCAGGCCGTCGCACAGGATCACGGGGTGCAGGTTTACGCGATCCAGCTTGTCCGTTATGGCAGCATTCCGAAAACATCAAGCGGAAAAATACAGCGCCGCTTATGCCGTGAAATTTACCTCCAAGACCGATTCCATGTCATCGGCAGCCACGTATTGGATGACGAACCATTCGAAGAAACGATAGACCCGACGGTGAATCGCGATGCTTTGTTGAGGATGGGACCGGAAGAACTCCAGACGGAACTGAAAGCGTATCTGGGCAATATCATACCGCGCGTCTTGCAAATCTCGTCCTCCCAATACGATGCCGGTCAGCATTTGAGCACGCTGGGAATGGACTCGGCGCGAGCGATGCAGCTCCAGTATACGATTGAAACAGATCTCGGGATCGTCCTGAATCCGACAGAATTGTTTGAGGTGGAAAGCTCGACCAAACTTTCAAAGCTGTTGGCGGAACGCTTGAATGGACATCACCAAGTGATCGCGAATGCGAGCAAGGGTGAAGAGGAGGAGTATTACGTGCCTCTCTCGCGCGGTCAGCAGGCACTTTGGTTTATGCATAAGCTGGCGCCGCACAGCAGTGCGTACAACATCAGCAAAGCGGTCCGCATAAAGGGGCAGATGAATGTTCCCGTACTGATCGAATCGTTCAACGAACTGGTGAGCCGGCATGACGTACTGCGAACAGCGTATCCCGCACTGGAGAACGGACTGCCGCTTGGATACGTGCGCAAAAACATCGAAGCGAACGTGAAAATTGAGGATGCATCCACTTGGGATACGATCACCCTGCATCAACGCATGGAAGAAGAGGCGCACCGACCGTTTGATCTGGAGAAAGGGCCGCTCATGCGCGTGCAGCTCTTTCAAACAGCTCCGGAGGATCACGTTTTGTTGTGGTCGTTCCATCATATTGTGATAGATCTGTGGTCATTTGACCTGTTGTTTTCAGAATGGAGCCAGTTGTATACGAAAAAAGCCGCAGGAGAAAAATCGTACCTCGAGCCGGTATCCGTACGGTTTGCCGATTATGTGCTCTGGCAAGAGAACATGCTTGCTGATCGCGAGGGAGCAGATCAATTCGCGTACTGGGAAAAAAGGCTGTCAGGAGAACTTCCGATCCTGAACATGCCAACCGATCATCCGCGGCCGCTTGTTCAGACGTACAATGGGGCTGCCAAAACCATTCGACTGAATGGGCAAACGACAGTTGCATTGAAGCAGCTCAGCAAAACGTACAAAACTACCTTGTATACGGCGCTGTTGGCCAGCTACGCTGTGCTGTTGCACCGTTACGCTGGTCAGGATGACTTGATCATCGGCTCCCCGATGGCAGCCAGATCCCGGTCGGAGCTGGTAAAACTGGTTGGCTATGTAACGAACCCTGTACCGATCAGAGTTGATTTGTCAGGAAATCCGGACTTTGTCACCTTGTTGAAAAAAGTGCGCGGGATCGTATTAGAGGCGTATGCGCACCAGGATTATCCGTTTGAAGTGCTGGTAGAAAAACTGCAGCAGGAACGGGACGCCAGCCGTTCACCGATCTTCCAGACCGCGTTTGTCATGCAAAATGTGGGCGGCAGTTACAGGAGACTGGCTCCATTGATCGCTGGCGGTCAAAAGGAAGGAATCGAGCTGGGCAACCTTCTTCTGGAACCAGTAGAGCTCAACGAACAGGCAGCTCCATTTGATCTGACGATGACGGTCGTCGAAGTAGGTGATGTTCTCTCGATTGAGCTGAAATACAATACCGACCTGTATGAGGAACCAACGATCGATCGTCTGTTAAACAGCTATGCGACGCTGTTGACCGAGATCGCAAATGATCCGACCCAGCAAGTCTCCACGCTTCCGATTCTGTCGGCGGAAGGAAAAACACATCTCCTGGAAATGCACCATCCAGCGGCTGCCTTTCCGAAAGAGCAGTGCATCCATCAATGGTTTGAACGCCAAGCAGCGCTTCATAAAGGAGAAACTGCGGTTGTTTGCGGAGACGAACGGATTACCTACGGTGAATTAAACAGCCGGGCAAACCAATTAGCCCATCATTTGCAACAGGAGGGGATCGGTCCGGATGATCTTGTCGGGATCTCCGTAGAGCGGTCCATCGAGATGATCGTGTGCATTCTCGGTGTGTTAAAAGCTGGCGGAGCATATGTGCCTCTTGATCCGGCCTATCCAAAAGAGCGCTTGGAGTTCATGCTGAAAGATTCGGCAGTCCGTATTTTGCTGACCCAGAAGCGACTGTTATCCGATTTGCCAAAGAGCGATGTAAAGACTTTGTGCGTAGATTCCGATTGGGACGCAATCGCTCAAAACAGCAGCGAAAATCCGGCAAGCGGCACAACACCCGATCACCTGGCCTACGTCATCTATACGTCCGGATCGACCGGGAAGCCAAAAGGCGTGCTGATTCCTCATTACCAAGTCATCCGCCTGTTCCAAGCAACAGAACCGTGGTATTCGTTTACGGAGCAGGACGTGTGGACGATGTTCCATTCCTATGCCTTTGATTTCTCCGTTTGGGAAATTTGGGGAGCATTGCTTTACGGCGGACGCCTGGTGATCGTTCCTTATTGGATCAGCCGCTCGCCAGAAGAATTCTATCGAGTGCTTGTCAAAGAAAGAGTGACGGTTCTGAACCAAACACCTTCGGCCTTCTCGCAATTGATGAAGGCGGAAGAGACGATCGGCATGTCAGACGATCTCGCTCTGCGCCTGGTGATCTTCGGCGGTGAGGCGCTTGACATTCCGTCGCTTGGTCCCTGGTTTGATCGTCACGGCGACAAACGTCCGCAGTTGGTGAATATGTACGGGATCACGGAAACAACCGTTCACGTCACGTATCGCCCGCTCTCGAAGGCGGACGTGGATAAACAGGCGAGCTTCATCGGGCAGCCGATCCCGGACCTGCGAATCTACATCCTTGATCAGCAGCTTCAGCCTGTGCCGATTGGGGTGGCAGGAGAGATGTTTGTAGGAGGGGCGGGTGTAGCACGGGGGTACCTGAATCGCCCGGAATTGACGAAATCAAGATTTATTGCGAATCCGCACAACGAATCGGAAATCCTGTATCGAACCGGTGATTTGGTTCGTTTCCATGCCAACGGAGACATCGAGTATTTGGGTCGCATCGATCACCAGGTAAAAATCAGGGGATTCCGAATCGAGCTGAATGAAATCGAAGCGGTGATCGCAAAGCATCCCGAGGTACGGGACAATATCGTACTTGCCCGAAATGATTTGCACGGGGAAAAGCATCTGGCAGCGTATGCAGTGGTTGCGCCAGGCAGCTCCCTCGGTTCAGCGGATTTGCGCCGTTTTCTCCAGGAGAGACTTCCCGCTTTTATGGTGCCGTCCTCTTTCTATCTGCTTGATGCACTGCCGATGACAGAGAACGGCAAGGTAGATCGCAAGGCACTGCTTGCTATTTCACCATCAAAACCGGAATCGGAAGCAGTCTATGTGCCGCCTGCCACCGCGGAAGAAGAGATTTTGGTTTCCGTATGGGAAAACATCCTTCACGTACAGAAAATCGGCATCGACGATAACTTCTTTAATCTGGGCGGCGACTCGATCCGCAGCATTGCCATCCTGTCTCAGGCGAGGGAACGCGGGTTGGATTTATCCATACAGGATCTCTTTCAGTATCAAACGATTCGTGAATTGGCTGCAGTTGCGAAACGGGTTCAACAACATGAAGAAAGTACAGGTGGAAAAGAGCCATTCGGACTGATTTCTGCGGAAGACCGCCTGTTGATTCCGCAACAGGTGGAGGACGCTTATCCGCTGAGCATGACACAAGCGGCATTCGTCTATCACAGCGAGATGTCGTCCGATTATCAGGTCTATCTTTCCAGTTATCGCGTACGCTGCCTATTCGACCAAGCCGCTTTGGAAGAGACCCTGCAGCAAATGGTTCAGCGCCATCACATCTTGCGCACGTCATTTGACATCAGCCATTTCAGTCAGCCGCTTCAATTGGTATACAGAGAAGCTGCCATATCTTTGCACGTAGAAGACCTGCGGCACTTGTCCCATGAGCAGCAGCAGGAACACTTGTCTGCCAGACTGGAGCAAGAGCGGAAAACACCGTTTGATTGGCAGAAACCGGGATTATGCCGTTTTTATGTCTGCCGTTATTCTGATGAAGAGTTCCAGTTGGTGCTGATTGAGCCGTTCCTGGACGGTTGGAGCGTCGTGTCCCTGATCACCGAGCTGCTCACCGATTACGCTGCATGGGTTACGAATGGACAGCGACCCGAGAAAGCGCCTTTGCAGAGCTCCTATCGCGATTTTGTGGAGCTGGAGCAGAAGACGCTGCAATCGGAAAAAGCGCGCCGTTTCTGGAACGAAAAGTTGAGTGACTGCGTAATCACACCTTTATACCGTTGGCCTAAATCTGAAGCCAAACAGGACAACAGCAAAGGCCGCATCTGGGTTCCGCTTTCTGCCAAAGTGAGCGAGGGATTAAGAAATCTGGCCAATACCACAGCCATCCCGTTGAAAAATGTCTTGCTCGCCGGGCACCTCAAGGTGTTGAGCATGCTGACAGGACAGACGGACGTGATCTCCGGTTTGATCGCAAACGGGCGTCTGGAGCATACTGACGGCGATAAAGTGCTCGGAATTTTTCTAAACACACTGCCGCTTCGGGCGGAGCTGTCGCCAGGCACCTGGATCGATCTGGTGAAGACGGCGTTTGATTCTGAACGGGAAATACTGCCCTATCGGCGATATCCGCTTGTTCAGCTGCAAAAAGAACACAGCTCGGGTCAGCCGTTGTTTGATGTAGTGTTCAACTACACCCATTTCCATATCGCAGAGAGCTTGCACAGCGTGCCAAATGTTGAAATCATCAATGCCGCGCAGTCCGATTACACCTATGTTCCGCTGACAGCGCAATTTACGGTAGACATCAACACGTCACAGGTTTTGTTCGCGCTTGATTTTGAAACGGATGAATTAACCGAAGATCAGGTGGAAACAATCGGACGCTATTATCAAAACGTCCTGGAGGCAATGGCGGAGAATCCGTTAGGCCGTCACGAGATACAATCCTTCCTGACAAAAGAAGAGACGGATAAGCTGTTGGTCGAATGGAACAGCAGGCGTGCGGACTACCCGGTGGACCAACTCTTTCATGCGCTTTTTGCAAAACAGGCAGGAAAGACGCCAGAGAAGCCCGCTGTTGTTTTCGACGGCAAGGAATTGTCTTACGCGGAATTGGAGCGGAAATCCAATCAACTCGCTCGCTTTTTGCAAGCCCGCGGAGTCGAACGTGACGTCTTTGTCGGTTACTTTGGGGAACGCAACCTGGAGTGGGTGATCTCGATCATGGCAATATGGAAGGCCGGTGGCATTTATGTTCCGCTCGATCCTGCCTATCCGAAAGAACGCTTGACGCACATGATCGAAGATGCAGATTTGAAGGTACTGCTTACGTACGATCGCTTGCTTGGCGTGTTTCCAGAGAAGAACAACATTTCCCTATGCTTGGACAGAGACTGGGAGACAATCGCACAAGAGAGCAGCGAGCCGGTAAGCGCGAACGTGAAGCCGGAAGATGTCGCCTACGTCATTTACACATCAGGTTCTACCGGAAAACCAAAAGGCGCGATGGTAGAACACCGAGGAATGGTAAACCATCTCTATGCAAAAATCGATGACCTGGGCATGACAGAGGCGGATCGTGTAGCGCAAAACTCGTCCCAGTGCGTCGACATCTCCGTGTGGCAGTTGTTTGCCGTGATGTTGACCGGAGGCCGTGTTGTGATTTTGAAAGACGAAGTTGCCTTTGACCCGTCACGACAGCTCGATGCAATGGCACACCTCCAATTGACGATTGTGGAAACGGTCCCTTCATTGCTGCGGGCGATGCTGGAAGAGATCGCGTTGCGTGATTTTAAACAACCTGATTTGTCTTCGCTTCGCTGGATGATTCCAAACGGCGAGGTGTTGCCGCCTGAATTGTGCAAAAGATGGCTTGGTTACTACCCGAATGCCTATCTCATCAATGCATACGGACCTACGGAGTGTTCCGATGATGTGTTGCATCACTTTATCAAAGAACCTCCGGGAGAAGAGGTGGCGACAATTCCGATCGGCCGACCCATCGCCAATATGCAGATGTACGTCCTGGATAAAAATAGGCAGCCGGTACCAATTGGGGTAGCTGGAGAGCTGTACATCGGTGGAATTGGGGTGGGGAGGGGCTATCTGAATGCTCCCGAGAAAAACGCCCAGACGTTCCTGGAAAATCCGTTTACGCAGGACGACAACCCTCGACTGTATAAAACTGGTGACCTCGTTCGTTACCGTCCGGATCGTTCTTTGGAGTTTCTGGGACGGATCGACTATCAAGTGAAAATACGCGGTTTCCGTATTGAACTCGGAGAGATAGAGACACTGCTCGGCAAACATCCGGCAATCGAGCATGTAACCGTGGTTGCACGTGAAGACGAACGAGGCGAGAAGCAATTGGTTGCCTATTTCGTTGCCGCAGCGGGCATGAAACCGACGAAAGCGGAGCTGCGCGATTTCCTCTCGCAAGAAATTCCGGAATATATGATCCCGTCGTCGTTTATGCAGCTCGAAGAGTTCCCGCTGACGCTCAATGGAAAAATTGACCGGAAAGCGCTGCCGTCCCCTCTGACAGATGTCGAGGAAGAGCAATTTGTCGCACCGCGTTCAGAACTGGAACAACAGCTTGCTTCGATTTGGGGAGAGGTGCTGGGATATAAGCGAGTGGGTATCCGTGATCACTTCTTTGAGCACGGTGGCCATTCCTTGTTGGCCACACAGTTAATTTCCCGGATTCGCAAAGCGTTTCAGATTGAATTGCCACTCCGGGCATTGTTTGAAGCTCCGACTGTAGAGCAACTGGCCGAGCTGGTTCAACAGGCGCTGGCTCCTCAGAGCGTTCAAACCGAGCTGGCTGATTTGCTCGAGCAGATTGAAAATCTATCAGATGAAGAAGCAGAGGCTTTGTTGAGCCAGTTGAAAGAAAAGTAAATCCATTGCGTATGCGATGCCGGAGGTGCCAGGATGCGTTTGGAATCAAAAGGCAATGATCGCTTGGCTGAACTATCCCCAGCTAAACGAGCTCTACTCGAAAAAATGTTGGAAAGCAAACGACGTGAAAATTCTGCGGGCGAACGAATTCCTGTTCGCCCGCAGGAAAACGCCATTCCGCTATCATTTGCCCAGCAGCGGCTGTGGTTTCTGGATCAATATGAACCGGAAAGTCCAGTCTATAATCTTTGCTACGCGATCCGTCTGACAGGCAACCTTTGGATACCGATTCTGGAGCGATGCTTTCAGGAGATTCTTGATCGTCATGAGGTATTGCGGACGACTTATTCCGTTGTGGATGGAGAGCCGATACAGGTGATCAATCCGCCTGTTCCGGTGAAGATACCGGTGAAATCCCTTGGAGCCTTGTCCGAACAGGAAAAAGAAGCAGAAGTACAGCGGCTGGCTCGGGAGGAAGCGCAAAAGTGCTTTCACCTGACGGAAGATTCCATGCTGCGAACGACCCTTCTGCGCCTTCATGAGACGGAGCACATTCTGCTTGTTACCATTCATCATATCGCTGCAGACGGGTGGTCTCTGGGTGTTCTCGTTCATGAGATGATGCAGCTCTACACTGCCTTTTATCATGAGCAGGCTTCACCTTTAACACCTTTGCCGATTCAATATGCCGACTTCGCCCATTGGCAACGGGAGTGGGCAAACAGGCAGGAATTTCAAAGACAACTGGATTTCTGGAAACAAAAACTGTCCGGAAGCTTGCCCGTTTTGCAACTTCCGACAGACAGACCACGCCCGACCATACAGACGTTTCGAGGTGCTGTTGAACGCTTTTCCCTGTCGCACGAGCTTGCCCACTCTCTCCGGGATATAAGCGCGCAGTCGGGGACGACGTTGTTTATGACATTGCTCGCGGCGTTTAAGACTTTGTTATTCCGCTATACGCAACAGGACGACATCCTGGTCGGCACTCCGATCGCCAATCGAAACAGGAGTGACATCGAAGGATTGATCGGCTTTTTTGTAAACACGCTTGTCATGCGGAGTCAACCGTCCGGAACAGCAACCTTTCGCGAATACCTTGCCCAGATACGCGACGTCGCTCTGGAAGCGTATGCCCATCAGGACGTGCCGTTTGAGAAGCTGGTAGCGGACATTTTACCCAGCCGCCTTTTGAGTCATTCTCCCTTGTTTCAAGTGATGTTCATCTTGCAAAACGCGCCGATGTCCGAGATGAAGCTGCCCGAGCTTGACGTGGAACACTTCATTCTGGATAGCGGAACGACGAAGTTCGATTTGACTTTTTCCTTTACAGAAACAGCAAACGGATTGAACGGATCAGTTGAATACAATGTCGACTTGTTTGAAAAGAAGACCATTGAGCGAATGATCCGTCATTTTGAAACACTGCTGATAAGTATCGCAAGCAACCCGGAGCAAACGTTATCCCAGTTGGGCATCCTGCCGGATTCAGAGCGGCGAACAGTGCTGGAGGAGTGGAATCGGACAGAGAACCGAGAGCTACAAGATCCGGGGTGCACCCATGAAATGGTTGAGCGGCAGGCGGTGAAAACGCCAGATGCGATTGCCGTAGAGGACGAAACGAGACAGCTCACCTACGACGAGGTGAACCGGCGTGCCAATCAACTGGCCCATTACCTGCAAAAGTCGGGTGTTCGGCCGGATTCACTCGTAGGGATATGCTTGAATCGCTCAGTCGATACGGTTGTGGCCGTGCTTGCGGTGCTGAAGGCCGGGGGAGCCTATGTCCCGATCGACCCTGCCTATCCCGCTGACCGAATTGCCTACATGCTGGAAGACAGCCGGGTGTCTATCCTCATCTTGCAACACAGAATTGCGCATGAGCTGCCGGCCTATGACGGCCAATGCGTTCTCATCGATACGGACTGGGCAGCAATCGCACAACAGAGTGATTCCAATCCGCACTGCTTGGTGAAGCCTGAAAACCTGGCTTATGTGATTTACACATCGGGTTCGACCGGCAAGCCAAAAGGTGTGATGATGGCACATAAACCGCTCGTCAACCTGTTGTTGTGGCAGATGAAATCGTTCCAAGACCCGAAGCCGGCCAGAACGCTGCAGTTTGCTCCCCTCAGTTTTGACGTCTCTTTTCAGGAAATCTTCTCAACGTTATGCTCGGGCGGCACCCTTCTGATGTCGGAAGAAGTGCGGCAGGATCCGGTAAAGCTATTGAAGTTTTTATCCGGGCAGAAAGTGGAGCGGCTGTTTCTTCCCTTTGTCGCACTGCAACAACTGGCAGAGTCGGCCAATGTCCGAGAGACGGTACCTGAGCGGCTCCGCGAAATCATCACCGCTGGCGAGCAATTGCAAATCACCCGGCATATTAGCGGCTGGCTTGGAAAAATGAAAGGGTGCCGTTTGTACAACCACTACGGACCATCGGAAAGCCATGTGGTAACCAGCTACACCTTGCAGGGAGAACCGGAGGAGTGGCCTGTCCTGCCGCCAATTGGACGGCCGATTGACAACGTACAAATTTACCTGCTCGACCAGCATCTGCAGCCTGTGCCGATTGGCGTGCAGGGAGAGCTGTATATCGGTGGCACGGCACTCGCCCGTGGCTATTTGAACAGACCCGATCTAACCCTTGAAAAATTTGTTCCACACCCGTTTTCTACCGATCAGACGGAGCGCTTGTATCGCACAGGCGATGTAGCCCGCTTTTTGCCGGATGGGACGATTGAGTATATCGGCCGGATCGATCACCAGGTAAAGGTGCGCGGCTTCCGAATTGAGCTGGGAGAAATTGAAGCAACGCTTGGACAGCATCCGCAGATCAGGGAGACAGCCGTGGTTGTACGAGAGGATGTTCCAGGCGACAGGCGTCTGGTCGCTTATGTCGTGACCGAAGCAGGTGCTTCCTATTCCACCAAGGAACTTCGCGGATTTCTGCAAAAGCGGCTGCCGGAATACATGATTCCTGGCACTTATGTGCAGTTGGAGGCTCTTCCACTGTCGCCAAACGGAAAGATCGACCGGCGTGCACTGCCTGTTCCTGATTACGCAAATAGGAGCATGGAGCGAGAGTACGTACCCCCTTCGACACCGGAAGAAGCATGCGTGGCCAAGATCTGGAGCGAAGTGCTGCGTACAGAGCCGATCGGTCTGAGCGATAACTTTTTTGAATTGGGCGGTCACTCGCTGCTCGCCACACAAGTGATCTCAAGACTAAACCATGCATTCCGGATGGAAATTCCGCTGAAGACATTGTTTGAAGCTCCTACCGTCCGCGCCTTGGCTGAGTCCATTGCCCACGCCCGGCAAAAACGGCAGGAAAATGATGCACCCCCGATCCAGCCGGCGCCGCGTGAACAGGAAATGCCGCTTTCGTTTGCCCAGGAGAGGCTATGGTTTTTTGAGCAGTTTGAGCCGGGGACGGCCACGTACAACATTCCGGGAGCAATTCGCTTGGTTGGTGTGCTCGATGTTCATGCATTGGAGCGCAGCTTTGCAGAAATCGTGCGCAGACATGAATCACTTCGTACCGTTTTTTCGGCATCAAATGGCAGACCGATTCAAACCGTCCTCCGGGAAATGAAAATTCCATCGGTGACAGTCGACTTGCAACAGCTTCCGGCCGACCGTCGGGAGAGTGCCTTGCGTGAGCTGATCAAAACAGAAGCGGCGCTGCCATTTGACATCACGCAGGGGCCACTGCTTCGTACCACTCTTGCAAAGCTGGGGGAGACCGAGCACGTTCTGCTGATCACCATGCATCACATCATTTCCGACGGGTGGTCGCTCGGTGTATTCATTCGTGAAATGGCGGTACTCTATGACGCGTTTTGCAATCAGGCCTCTTCACCGCTGCCGGACCTCGATCTGCACTACGCCGATTTTGCCTATTGGCAGCGGCAGTATCTGCAGGGAGAAGAATTGGAAAAACAACTTGCCTATTGGAAAGGAGTCTTCCAACAGGAGCCTCCCGTCCTGCAGCTTCCGACCGACCGGCCTCGCCCGGCATCGCAAACATTTAACGGAGACGCCCAGCGCTTCGTTTTGGGAAAACAACTGACCGATGCACTCAAGACACTGTCTGTCCAGTCCGGAGCGACCTTGTACATGACCCTTCTTGCCGGTTTTAAAACGTTGCTGCACCGCTACAGCGGGCAGGAAGACATTGCAGTGGGTTCTCCGATCGCAAACCGGAATCGGAGCGAGTTGGAAGGGATGATTGGTTTTTTTGTCAATACACTGGTGATTCGCAGTCAGCCAAACAGTGTGATATCGTTCCGTGAATACCTGGACCAGGTGCGTGAGGCAACCGTCGGTGCTTTCGCCCACCAGGACCTCCCGTTCGAGCGGTTGGTAGCGGAGCTCGTACCGCAACGAAACAGGAGTGCCTCCCCGCTGTTTCAGGTGCTGTTCGTATTGCAAAATACGCTTGCATCAGACTTGGCATTGCCGGGACTGACAATGGAGCAACTAGATGCTGAAAGCGGAACTGCAAAATTTGACCTGACCCTCTCCATGCGGGAATCAGGTGATGAACTGATCGGCTATCTCGAATACAACACTGACCTGTTCAACCCAGATACAATTGCTCGCTTGATTGGACATTTTGAAACGCTGCTCGGGTCTATTGTTCAAAATCCGGACTACAAGCTTCACGAGCTGCCGCTGCTTACAGACAAGGAACGCCACCAATTGTTAATGGAGTGGAATCAGACACAGACGGACTATCCATCTCTTAGTTCGATCCAGCAGGTATTTGCCGAGCAGGTTGCCAAGGCTCCTGACGCAATCGCACTTGTCTGTCAAACAGAACAAGTAACTTATGATGAGACAAACCGCCGTGCCAATCAACTCGCCCGCCACCTCGTGAAGCTGGGTGTCACAAGGGGAGAGTTGGTCGCGGTCTGCATGGATCGTTCCATCGATCTGATCGTCGCATTTTTGGCTATTCTCAAAGCGGGAGCAGCTTTCTTGCCGCTAGACCTTACTTATCCGAAAGAACGCCTGGCCTACATGCTGGAGGACGCACGCGCATCCGTTTTGATCACGGGTGGGAAAAGGGAGGATGTTCTGCCTTGGCAGCATCTTCGCGTGATTGACCTTGATCGAGACAGGCAGCAGATTGCCAGCGAAAGAGAGGAAGACATCGATACCGGCACAACTGCTGACGATCTAGCCTACGTCATGTATACGTCGGGCTCTACGGGCAAACCGAAAGGAGTTTGCATCCCTCATCGCGGAGTCATTCGCTTGGTGAAGGGGAACGGCTATGCCTCTTTTTCGCCGGAAGAAGTCTTTCTGCAATTTTCTCCCGTTTCATTTGATGCGTCCACGTTTGAAATCTGGGGCAGTCTCTTGAACGGCGCCCGCCTGGTCCTGTACCCAGGCAGCAAAGCGTCTCTGGAGGAATTGGGAAAAACGCTGCGGGAGCATCGGGTTACGACCTTATGGCTGACGGCGGGGCTGTTTCACCAGATGGTTGACCAGCGTCTGGATGATCTCATCCATGTAAAACAACTGTTGGCCGGAGGAGACGTCTTGTCCGTCTCTCACGTGAAAAAGGTACTGGAACACCTGCCCGGCATTAAGCTGATCAATGGATATGGACCTACGGAAAACACGACGTTTACCTGCTGCTATCCAGTGACAGACGGGAGTTTGGTTCAAGGATCGGTTTCGATTGGAAGGCCGATCGCCAATACGCGCGTATACATTTTGGATTCGTATCTTCAGCCGGTTCCGGTGGGAGTAACAGGCGAGCTCTACATCGGCGGAGACGGCTTGGCCAAAGGGTACCTCAATCAACCGGAGCTTACCTCAGAGCGATTTGTTTCCCATTCGTTCGATGCAAATATGGATACCCGTTTATACAAAACGGGCGATCTTGCTTGCTATCGCCCGGACGGAAACATCGAATTTCTCGGGCGGGCAGACCAGCAAGTGAAAATTCGGGGGTTCCGAATTGAATTGGGAGAAATAGAAGCTGTCTTGGATCAACACCCCGCTGTGCAGGAGAGTGTCGTCCAGGTATGGCAGGGAGAGAATGCCGATAAGCGACTGGTGGCTTATTTGGCTATTCCGCAAGAACCAAAGCCGGGCGTTGGCGAACTGCGTGCCTATCTCCAGAGCAGAGTGCCTGAACATATGATTCCTTCCTTGTTTGTTCTACTGGACGCTTTTCCGCTAACGTCAAACGGCAAAGTGGACAGAAAATCACTGCCGGCCCCTGATGAATCACAATTCGCACGGGATCGGGAATGGGTTGGTCCGCGTACACCTGCCGAACAGTCCCTGGCGGAGATTTGGTCGGAAGTGCTGGGCGTCCAACGAATAGGGGTTCATGACAATTTCTTTGAAATCGGCGGCCACTCCCTTTTGGCGACGCAAGTCATTTCGCGGATATCCTCCCATTTTGGGGTTGAGGTCTCTCTGCGAACGTTTTTTGAACAACCCATCATCGAACATCTCGCTGCCCTTGTCGATAACCGTGATCGTTCAGATCGACGGATTCCACTGAGGCCGCTGCACTCACCCGCAAGGGAACTGGCCCCGCTTTCCTTTACCCAGGAGAGGGTATGGTTTTTTGAACAGATGGAACCGGGAACCGGCGTTTATCACATTCCAGGGGCGATTCGGCTGAGTGGGCAGCTTGACATTTTTGCATTGCAACGGGCCTTTGGGGAAATTGTTCAACGTCATGAAGCGCTGCGGACGACATTTGTCGAGGCAGATGGTCACCCGATGCAGAAGATTCATCCCACGATGAATATTTCTGTACCATTTTCCGATTTGCGAAACCTTCCGGAGGAGTTGCGAAATAGGGAAGTGGAGCGGCTGGCCAGTGAGGAAGCGGAACGTCCATTTGACCTGGCTGCCGGGCCGCTGGCACGGTTTCGACTGCTCCAGCTAGAGGATCGGGAATACGTGCTGTTGTTTGCCTTGCACCATATCATTTCCGACGGCTGGTCCATCGACATCCTTTTCCGTGAATTCGGTGCACTGTACGAATCTTGCGTAACGCGCAAAAAACATGCTCTTCCCGAGATGACGATGCAATACGCCGATTATTCCGAATGGCAGCGGGATTGGCTGCAAAGCGAAGAACGCAAACGGCAGCTCCACTACTGGAAAGGCAAGCTGGGCGGGCATCTTCCGGTCCTGCAGCTCCCGACAGATCGGCCGCGGCCGGCGGTGCAGACGTTCCGGGGGGCATCTGAATCATTTACATTGTCAAAAGAGTTCACGGATACACTCAGTGCGATCAGCCAACGGGAAGGTGCGACTCTGTTCATGACACTGTTGGCGGCATTCAAGACGCTGCTCTATCGTTACTCGGGCCAGCATGACATCCTGGTAGGGACGCCAATTGCCAACAGGATGAATCGCGATTGCGAGAGTGTTATCGGATTTTTTGCCAATACGCTTGTATTGCGATCGGATTTGTCCCATGAATTGTCCTTCACACAGTTGCTGGCCCAAGTCAAACAAACGTCCATCGATGCCTACGCCAATCAAGAATTGCCGTTTGAGAAACTGGTGGAGGAGCTCCAACCGGAGCGTACTTTGAGCCACTCGCCTCTGTTCCAGGTGATGTTTGTGCTGCAGAACACGCCGAAGACGGATGTCGTCCTGCCAAACCTTGCGTTTGTTCCTGTTCAGGCGGAGACGCGGGTCAGCAAGTTTGACATCACCTTGTTCATGGAACAGACGGATCAAGGGTTGACCGGCAGCTTCGAATACAATACCGATCTCTTTGACGCAAGCACGATTCAACGCATGATTGGCCACTACCAAACACTGTTGGAAGGCATTGCTATGGAACCTGGCTGCCAGATTTCCAAATTGCCGCTTTTGACCGCGACAGAGCGTCATCAGCTGTTGGTTGAGTGGAACGATACAAAGGCGGAGTATCCGGAAGACATGTGTTTTCACCAGCTGTTTGAAGAACAGGTGGAAAAGACGCCCGACGAGGTAGCAGTCGTCTGCGGAGATGTGCGGTGGACGTACAGGGAATTGAATCGGCGGGCCAATATGCTAGCCCGCTATTTGCAAAAAAACGGTGTTGGACCGGAGCAGCTCGTTGGGATCTGCCTGGAACGCTCCGCGGAGCTGGTCTTGGCCATCCTTGGCATTCACAAGGCGGGAGGCGCCTATGTACCGATTGATCCGGGGTATCCGAAGGAGAGAATCTCGTTTATCGTGAGCGATGCGAAACCGTCGCTGTTGTTGACACAAGAGCGGTTGTGCAGCGTTCTGGAGCCGGGAGAAACAACCGTGATCAATCTGGATGCGGATTGGGACATCGTGCAGCAAGAGAGCGACGGCAACCCGGTTTGCATCGCAACGCCGGAAAATCTGGCCTATGTAATTTATACTTCGGGTTCAACGGGAACGCCGAAGGGAGCCCTAATCATTCATCGGGGACTGGTCAATTACTTGCACTGGTGCAAAAAGGCATATCCGGCAGAAGAGGGCACGGGTGCTCCTGTTCACTCGTCCGTTGCCTTCGATTTGACCATCACGAGCATGTTTGTGCCACTGATCGCGGGAAGAACCGTGATGATGCTCCCCGAGACGGCGGGAGTTGAGGGATTAGGGAATCTCCTGAAGGAATCGGAAAACTTCAGTTTGGTGAAAATCACACCGGCTCATATTCAGCTCCTCAATCAACAGCTATCGCCTGACCATGTAAAAACATGCACCAGATCGCTCGTCATCGGGGGAGAGAACTTATTGGCAGAGACAGTTGCCTTGTGGCGCAGGCATGCCCCGGGGACCGCACTGTTTAACGAATACGGTCCGACAGAAACCGTAGTAGGTTGTATCGTTTATCAAATACCGGAGAATATGGCGGCTACCGAATCGGTTCCGATCGGTCGTCCGATCGACAACATGCGCGTGTATTTGTTGGATTCAAACATGCAGCCCGTACCCATTGGCGTTCCAGGAGAAATTTATATCGGTGGAGCGGGCGTGGCACGTGGGTACCTCAATCGCCCCGAGTTGACGGCTGAGCGATTCATCGAGGACCCGTTCTACCCAGAACAAGGTTCGCGTCTTTACAAGACAGGGGACTTGGCTCGCTATCTGCCGGATGGCACTCTGGAATATTTGGGGCGTACGGACCACCAGGTGAAAGTGCGCGGATATCGGATAGAACTCGGAGAAATTGAAGGGGTGCTGAGTCAGCATCCCGCTGTAAAAGACAACGTCATTGCCGTGATGGCTGACGGCAGCGGAGAGAAAAGCTTGGTTGCCTACGTGGTGATGAACCCGGACACCCGATCTGCCCATGTGGAACTGCGGGCGTATTTACAGGAAAAACTGCCTGTGTACATGGTTCCCTCCCATTTTGTCACGCTGGATGAATTGCCATTGACGAGCAACGGAAAAGTTGATCGGAATGCCTTGCCTTTACCGGAAAGAAGCGGGACGGAGCTGGAGAGCAGCTACATGGCTCCACGAAATCCGGTGGAAGCAAAACTGGTCACGATCTGGGAAGAGCTGCTGTCGGTAAGCCCGATTGGCGTGTACGACAACTTCTTCCGCCTGGGAGGCCATTCGTTATTGGCGGTCAGGTTGTTTGCGCGAATAAAGGAGGAGTTCCATCAGAACGTCCCGTTGTCCGTTCTTTTTAAAGATCCTACGATCGCCCACCTGGCGCAAATGATCAGCCAGTCAAAAACAGAAATAGGCCATTCTTCGCTTGTTACCATACAGCCCAACGGTTCGCATCTGCCTTTCTTCTGCGTCCATCCGATTGGCGGAGGTGTCTTCTGCTATCAGCGTTTATCCGGTTTGCTAGGCAGTGAACAGCCGTTTTACGGATTACAGTCCAGGGGCCTTGCAGATGATCAGGAGCCGTTAAGCAGTGTGGAAGAGATGGCGATCCATTATCTGGAACAGATTCGATCGGTTCAAAAAAGCGGGCCGTACGTTCTCGCAGGCTGGTCATTTGGAGGAATTGTTGCGTATGAGATGGCGTATCAACTGCGGGAGGCGGGAGAACAAATCGCTGCCTTGATCTTGATGGACAGCTTTGCCCAAGCATACCGCAAAGACGCTGTACATGATCAGGTTACCGTGCTTGCAATGTTTGTCCAAGATTTGCTGGGCATAACAGCAAAAGAGATCCCCGGCTGGTTCCAATCGTTGCGCGATATTCCGATAGAACAGGCGATCCATACGTTGATGAACACCCTGATTGAACAGGAACTGCTGGGACAAAGCACATCATTTGAAGAGTTCGCGAGACTTTTTCGAGTATTCCAAGCCAACTGGACGGCCTACCGCCACTACGTGCCGAAGTCTTCCGGGCAGCCTATCATTCTCTTTACATCAGGCGACCGGGATGAGGGAGTCACCGGTATTTACAGCAGCCCGTCGAACGGGTGGGAAGAGGTGACAAACGGTGAAATGGAGATTCACGAACTCCCCGGCAATCATTTCACCATCCTGCAATCGCCTGGCGTTGAACAGATTGCCCAATCCATTGCAACTACAATGCGCAGAATCCATGATCGGAACTGGCTGCCAATGAACAGGTGATCGCCGTTGTCCATTCTTTCCCTCGTTGGGAGGAGGTAAGTGCACGATGAAGCAAGATCTTTCAGAAGAGATGACGTCCACCGGAAGAATCGGATGGTTGGAACGAAAATTACGAATACAGTCCAGGTATAAACAGGTAGAAGCCTTGCTAATTTCGGTGGGGGGGTAAATCGTCCATATGAGTTTTTACACGCAAAGCAATCCAGTCAAACATTCACTGGAACCCAAGATGTTAGGGAGAGGCAGTTCATATGGTACGTTCGGCGAGTTATTGCAGGGCGTTTTGGAGGAAGACAATTCAGATTTTCTCGTTACCTTTCCGATCAATCGTTATGCCCATGCATTGTTTGTTCCCGAGCCGGAAAGCGACACCGTATCTGTTTATCCGTCACACAAGCAGAAATCACGCAGACTGGCAGAGATTATTCTGGACCATTTTTCATTGCCAAAGGGAGCCACATTAAAAATCTCCGGCAACATTCCCGTCGGCAAAGGATTGGCCAGCTCTTCTGCTGATCTGGTGGCGACGGCCAGGGCGATAACCGACTGCTATTCCCTCCATCTGCCTGTGACACTCCTCGAAATGCTCATTCGGCAGATCGAACCTACCGACGGTGTGATGTATCCGGGAGTGGTTTCCTTTTACCACCGGAGGGTACAGCTTCGCGAGTCAATCGGTGAGCTTTCGCCGCTTACCATCGTCAGCATTGACGAGGGGGGCGAAGTGGATACCGTTGAGTTTAACAAGCTGCCAAAACCGTTTACAGCAGCAGAAAGACAGAAGTATCAAAGCCTTCTGGATACCATCACCATCGCCATTCGGCAAAATGATCTGGCTTCCGTGGGGAAAGTATCGACAGAAAGTGCGCTTCTTAACCAGAAACTTCGGCCCAAGAGGACGCTTGATGCCATGCTGAGCATCTGCGAAGAAATCGATGCGCTTGGCGTTTGTGTAGCGCATAGTGGTACCTGCCTCGGACTTCTGCTGTCACCTGAGAGCAGCCGCTATCAGGAGCAATTGACAGCGGCCGGCGCACTTCTGGAGAAAGTGGCCGGCGAAGTGGTGATTTATCAGTCGTGGTCTTATAAGGAAGGATGGGACAATCATGCTGCGTTCAACGATTATTGATGCTATCGGACAAACGCCGTTAGTGAAACTTCGCCTGGACGAAAATGCGATAGGCCCGGTATACGCAAAGCTGGAAATGATGAACCTGTTCGGGATGAAGGACCGGGTGGCAAAAAAGATTATTTTGGAGGCAAAACGGGACGGAATTCTGCCTGACGGGGCTCCGATTATTGAAAGCTCCTCCGGAACAATGGCCTTGGGTGTCGCTCTCGTAGGAACGTATCTGGGACACCCCGTTCATATCGTGACCGATCCGCGAATCGATTTGATCACCCTTCGAAAACTGGAATCGCTCGGATGCCAGATTCATGTTGTGGAAAAGATGACCGGCCGGGGTTGGCAAAGTGCCCGCCTGGAACGGCTGCATGACCTGTTGGAACAATATCCGGGAGCCTTTTGGCCCCGCCAGTACGAAAATCCCAACAATCCGCTGGCGTACGCGGCATTGGCGAAGGAATTGCTTGATGACATTGGCAGAGTGGACATTCTCGTCGCCTCCGTTGGCAGCGGCGGTTCCTTGTGCGGAACTGCCCAAGAGCTGCTCAAGTACAATCCGGAACTGCGGGTAGTGGCCGTCGATTCCGTCGGCAGCGTCATTTTCGGTCAGCCGGATAATCCGAAGCGGCTGCAGAGCGGATTGGGCAACAGTCTGGTGGCGCCCAATGTTAATCACGAACTGGTTGACGAAGTTCACTGGCTCAGCGACGAGCAGGCCTTCACTGCGACGCTGGAGCTGGCCAAACACGAAAAGGTCTTTGCCGGAAACAGCTCTGGTTCCGTATATGCGGTGGCCCGCTGGCTGAGCAGCCAAGTATCGCCGGAAACAAACATCGTGGGGATATTCCCCGATCGGGGAGACCGTTACTTTCAAACCATTTACGATGAACAATATCGTCGGGATAAGGACATCAACTCATCCGTACCGCTTTCTCAACCGGTCAAGGTATCGTATCAGAGCGTGGTGACCTCCTGGTCGTACGCAGCGGTCAAAAGGGGGAACAGACGTGAAAAAGCTCCTGCTCTTCGTTGAGTCAAATACGACAGGTACGGGCATGATTGCTCTGAAAAAGGCGCAAGAGCGGGGCTTTTCCCCCGTTTTTTTAACAAGCAAGCCGGAGAGGTATGCGGGTCTGGCGGAAACGGGATGCAGGGTTCTCGTATGTGACACCAATTCCTTGGACGCATTGCGAACCACGATTAAAAAAGAGCTTCCCGCAGACCAGATAGCCGGGATTATGACGACAAGCGAATTTTACCTCGTCACGGTTGCGACGCTAGCAGAAGAGTACGGTTTGCCCGGCAATCCGCCGGAAGCCATGTTTGTTTGTCGCAACAAGGCGCAAACCCGGTTGCGATTGGCAAAAGCCAATGTGACTCAGCCGCGATTTGCGATTATTCGTACAGCCAAGGAAATCCCTGAAACGGTGAAGGCGATCGGTCTGCCGTGTGTAGTAAAACCTACCGATGACAGCGGTTCAAACGATGTAAAGCTGTGCAGCGGTTTCCTGCTATCTGGCAAAGAAGGTACGTTGCAAAAAGTAGAAGGGGTTGAGGAGGTCCGCAGCATGCCAGGCATACGGAATGTGACGATTTCCGCAAGAGCGGGAGATCGCGTGTATATACCGCAAAATGCGTACCATCGCTTGGGGTATGTAATAGCTTCCGGCGGTACATATGCGCAGACCGAGTATCGTTTACAAGAAGCGGTAGACAACATCGTGGTTACCGTGAAGGAACAGGTGGAAGCGAGTTGGAGATGATGATGAGAAAGGGAAAACTATTTATGCTTCCTTACGCAGGGGGAAGTGCATCTGTATATTTGAGCTGGAAAAAACACCTGCCTGCGGAAGTCGAACTCATTCCCATGGAGCTGCCAGGCCGAGGAAAACGCTATAAGGAGCCCCTTATTGATTCCGTGCAGAATATGATCCCAGTTTTACTGGAAGATATCACATCACATGAATTATCCACTTCATACGCCATTTTCGGGCACAGCATGGGAAATCTACTCGCACTGGAGTTGGCCAGAGAGCTGGCGAAACAAGACCACCCCTTGCCTGCTGCATTATTTTTATCCGGCAGAAATCCCCCGCATGTGAAGAGCAATTTTTTACGACATGTTTTGTCTGAGCAAGAGCTGGTGCAAGAGATCCTAAAATTGGGGGGGACTCCGCCAGAATTAATGGAAAACCGCGAATGGCTTGAACTGTTTTTGCCGATTATCCGCTCCGATTATAAGCTAGTAGAGACCTACCAATTCAAATGGGATGCACCTCTCGATTGTCCTTTCATGATCTTCAACGGAAAACAGGACCTGCTTATTGATGCGGGGCAAATCGAAGAATGGAGCCGATTTACATCGAGGGAGTATTCTGCTGCTTGGTTTGAGGGAGATCATTTTTATATCCATGACCAGGCGGAGGAAATATGTCGGCAAATGGTGCGGCATCTCGGTACCCCCACATCTCCTCTGCACTGACAATCGAATGGAAAATGGGCCAATTTGGTGGCCCCAGGCTGTCGAGAGAGTCTCGGCAGCTTTTTTTATGCCCGTGATGCAATCAGGTGTGAAAACAAAAAGTGACGGGATAGTTGTGCAAAGAGACGGGACAGTTATGCCCGCTTCTAGTTTGAAAAAGCTATGCAAACATACAAAACTCATATGCAAATGTGCATAAACGCAAGTGCATCCTGTTGTGATGCGCTTTTTGTTCGTCGCTTGAAAAGAGGTGACGCGTTCGGATTATGCGTTTTTACATAAAAAGCAAGACCGCCTTGGCATATTGAAACAGCAGAAGTCTGAATATTCTTATCCATTTCCGGCGAAACGCTGCCCCGAGCCTATCGTTGGCACACTCCTTGCGTTATGAGCTTCGCATGAAATGATTTTTGATAGCGCTTACAAGTCATCGGGAAAGGGGGCGGGAGGTCGTTCATGAGAGCGGCTGCAGGGTACGGCATGCCTCATCAAATAACTTTGAAAGGAAGAGGTGTATGAACGCTATCGTAAAAAAAGCCTGGGGATACCGGCATATCGTCTTGGTCGTGCTATGGCTGCTGT
Source organism: Brevibacillus borstelensis (assembly GCF_036700025.1). Lineage (NCBI taxonomy): Bacteria > Bacillati > Bacillota > Bacilli > Caryophanales > Paenibacillaceae > Brevibacillus > Brevibacillus borstelensis. The sequence continues at coordinate 1,610,805 of NZ_CP144922.1, forward strand.
ACATTATCAACTACTTTGACCGGCTTGCGGTACTTACCTTTTTGCCCTTCATTCAAAAGGACTTGAATCTCACACCTGTTGAGCTGGGGCAGCTCGCATCCGTCTTTTTCTTTGCGTATTCGCTGGCACAGGTGACCGCAGGATTTTTGGCGGACAAATTCGGTCCGAAAAGAATCATGAATATCGCCATCATCGTCTTCACGCTTGTGACCGCACTGACTGGCGCCGTGAAGTCTTTTGGTCAGTTTCTGGCATTGCGGATCGGACTTGGACTGGGAGAAGGGCATCATTTTGCCCCGGCGTGCCGGACGATCAACAACTGGTTTCCGATTGCGGAGCGCGGGCGTTCCGTCTCCTTTTTTGCCACCTCCTGGGCTGTCGCTCCCGCTATCGTACCGGTTTTGATCACAAGCATCTCGTTCTACTTTTTTGACGGCTCCTGGCGCCCTGTCTTTTATCTGCTTGCGATACCCGGTCTGATCGGCATATGGGCCTTGTGGTACTTTATCACCAACACGCCAAAGGAGATGCTGGAAAAGGGGAGACTCAGCCAGGAGGAGTACGCCCATATCATGGATGCAAATTCAGCCAGTTCCGTGGAAGAGCAAGCTTCCGCTGAGAAAAAGGCGGATAAAAAAAGCAACCGGATTTTTCTCCAGGATGGATATTTCTATGTTTACACAGTCTTGTTGTTTTGCCAATGCGCCGTTTATTGGGGCACGACTACCTGGCTCACGACCTTCCTTGTTCAACAGCATGGCCTGAATCTGAAAGAGATGGGCTTCTTTGCTTCGGCCCCTTATATCGTCGCCTTTTTTGCGATGATGCTGGGGGGCTGGCTGATGGACAAGGTCATGCATCGGATGAAGCCTGTCGCGCTGATCGCCTACATCGGCTGCATTCCGGTCCTGTACCTTCTGGGGAGCGTAGAAAAGGGACAGACCGGCTTGCTTTTGCTGATGCTGCTGCTGGCTGGCTTTTTCGTCAACCTGAACTTTGGCACGATCTATGCCTACATCCAAAAACGCTACCCGACCGAGGTGGTCGGCGGAGCGACCGGCCTTGCCAACGGCATCGGACAAATGGGCTCATTCGTCTCGCCGCTTGTCGCCGGCTATCTGGTGGTTGTTCAGGCTGACGGGTCGCAGGATTTCAGCCGGGTATTCCTCTTCTTTTCGCTGACGGCCGCTGTCGCTGCTGTATGCGCTATGATCCTGAAAGAATCCAAGGTGAAAGCGGCAGAGACCGGAGTGAGGAAAGAAGCGGAGCAGGCGGTTTGAGTGTACAGGCGGCTTGCGGAAGCAGGCAGTTTTACAGAACAAGCCATAGAACAAGCCATATGGAAGAAACAAATGAACTGGAATAGTAGATTTGGCAGTAATAGCGGTTTGAGGCGACAGGAGCGGCTTGCAAGGCCCAGAGAGAAAAAGACCGGAGAGGATGGGAAGCAATGGAAAGAGGGAATGAAAGAGAGAACACCGTAAGCGGGAGCGGGTTGGAACAGGCATTTTCCTTGATCGACGAAGCGGATGCCGTCGCTTTCTTGCAGCAATTGATTGCGATCAACAGTGTAAATCCGCCGGGGAACGAAACGGCTGTAGCCGAAGCGATCAGGCGCAGGCTGACAGCCGCCGGCATACAGGCAGAGCTGGATGAAGTTGAACCGCAGCGGGCCAATCTGCTGGCTGTCTTGAATAAAGCGGATGCATCCCTGTCAAAAAAAGGTGCTCGTCCTCAGCGGTCACCTCGATACGGTTCCGACCGGGAGTATCGAGTGGGAGCATGAGCCGTTCGGGGGAGTGCGGGTTGGAAACAGACTGTACGGACGAGGCAGCACGGACATGAAGGGCGGCGTCGCGGCCATGGTGCTTGCGATGGAGTATTTGCATCGTGCCGGAATTCGGCTCGGAGGAACCTTGCGCTTTGCGGGGACAGTGGGAGAAGAGGTCGACTGCCTCGGGGCAAAGGCAGTTGCAAGTCGGGGGCAGATCGATGATGCGACAGCGATGGTGATCTCCGAGCCGAGCAACAATCAACCGTTCATCGCGCACAAGGGAGCGCTTTGGCTGGAAGTAGCGACGTACGGCAAGACAGCTCACGGCTCCATGCCTGATCAGGGGGTCAATGCGATCATGGCCATGGCGAGATTCATCCATAAGCTAAACAGCTATCGTTTCAGCTATCAGCCTCATCCGCTGCTGGGCGGACCGACGATGAATATCGGAGTGATCCAGGGAGGCGTAAAAACAAATGTCGTGCCAGATCAGTGCACCATGATGCTGGATATCCGCACCGTTCCTGGACAAAGCCATCCGGAGATCATCGATGGACTCAACTTGCTCTTGGAACAGGTATGCGAACCGGCCAATGCCCGTTTCGCCATCCGTGCGGTGAACGATCTGCCGGCAGTGACAACCGCTGCGGAGGATGCGTTTATCAAGCTTTCATTGGATACAGCCAAGCAGTATTTGGGCCGGGAGTCGACTGTCAGAGGCGTCAATTACTACACCGATGCATCTGTCTACGGACCCCGTCTGGACATTCCGATCCTGATTTACGGCCCCGGAGAACCGACGATGGCCCATCAGCCGGACGAATGGATAGAGGTAGACAAATACATGGAGGCGATCCGCTTTTACATGGGACTTGCGGTCGCATACCTGGGCATTTCCAAAGATCAATAAGGCAGGAATGAAAATTGTAAAAATTTATTCTATTCTGTATAATGGTGGGACAGAAGCGATGTGCCTCCTCCCGCAACGGTCCGAAGTGTGATCGTTGGGGGAGGTATTTTGTATTCCTGCGCTGTTTCTCGATCCCGGAGAGGAGGGGAAGCGTGACGCTGCAGCAAGCATGGAATACCTCTTTTGCCGCAAGCCCGCAGTCCGCATGGAGAGATGCTGTCCGAGGCATGCAGGAAGATGTGCTGTTTATTCTCGCAGAAGATGGCGCTACTGTATCGGGAGCCGTTTGGAAAACGAATCCGGGTCGGGTCGTTTCTGTCGGATCGTCTCAGGCCGAGGAGATTGAAGCGCGTGAAGCCGAGTGGAACGTGCACGAGATCTGGGTATTTGTCGATTCAGCCGGCACGATTCAGGGATGGATGAAAACAATTGACCTGTATCGCCATTTTTATCAGGTGTATAAGGAAAAGCAGGCGTACTATTCACTCGAGCTGGAAACCGTGTTCAACACCAGCTACGATATGTTTTACATCTCGGACGGTCAAGGAATCACGCAGCGCGTAAGTCCATCTGCCGAAAGAATTTACGGGTACAAACCGGAAGATTTGGTCGGGAAAAGCATTTATGAGCTGGAGCGGACAGGCGTATTTCGACCGTCTATTACCCGATTGGTGCTGGAGAGGAAGGAAAAGGTGCAGGTCGTGCAGACGACAGGACTTGGCGGCCGGCTGATGGTCGTCGGTACGCCGATCAAGGACGAGCAGGGAAACATCATCCGCGTCGTCAACTTTTGCCGGGACATCTCCGAGGAAAGGCGGCTGCAGGCCGAGTTGGAGGACGCCCGGGAGCTGCTTGAGGGCTACAAGCAGGAATTGCGCAAGCTGAGTGAAATGACCGCAAAGGAAGCGGGACTGATCTACAAGAGCGAAGCGATGAAACAGGTAATAACGCTTGCCGGAAAAATGGCCGAGGTGGACTCCACCGTGCTGATTCTGGGCGAATCGGGAGTAGGCAAGGAAGTGGTCGCCTCTTATATTCATCAAAACAGCCAGCGGCGGGACAAGCCGTACATCAAGCTCAACTGTTCGGCGATCCCGGAGCATTTGCTGGAATCGGAGCTGTTTGGCTATGAAAAGGGCGCGTTTACCGGAGCGACAAAAGAAGGAAAGCCCGGCTTGTTTGAACTGGCCAACGAGGGGACGCTGTTTCTCGACGAGATCGGCGAGCTGCCCCTTTCGCTCCAGGTAAAGCTGCTCCGCGTGCTCCAGGAGCATGAGCTGGTTCGTATCGGCGGCACCAAGCCGATCAAGATCGACGTCCGCATCATCGCCGCCACCAATCGCAATTTGCAGGAAGAAACGCGGCAGGGGCGCTTTCGCGAGGATTTGTACTACCGCCTGAATGTCGTTCCGGTCCATATTCCCCCTTTGCGGGAGCGTACCGACGATATCCTTCCACTGGTCATCTTTTTTCGGGACCGCTTTACCAAGAAGTACAAAAAAGAGAAAACCTTCTCGCAGGAAGTGCTGGATTGCCTGCATCTATACCGTTGGCCAGGCAATGTGCGGGAGCTTCAGAACATCGTGGAGCGTCTGATCGTCATCACTGATCAGGATGTGATCGAAGCGCATCATCTGCCGGAGATGCTTCACTACGTCCAGCCTTCTGCGACAAAGGTAAGCGTAACAGATATTCTTCCGTTGAAATCGGCTGTAGAGCTCCTGGAAAGACAGCTTCTGGGGATGGCGAAAGAGAAGTACGGCACGACGACCAAAATGGCAGAGGCGTTAGGAGTCGATCAATCGACCATCAGCCGGAAGCTCGGAAGATGGAAGCTTTGAAATGAAAATCGAACCTTTAGATGGAGGGCCGTGGACTCAATGCACCGGCTTTTCTGCTCCGTAGCCAGCATAAGATGGCTGAAGAAAAGGATAGAAGGAAATTCCGGAAAGTAAAGAGAAGTTAAAAATTTGGAACACCGCAGTAGAGAGAGGAGAAACGAAATGACAGCACATACGGCAGGAAAGATGATCGGGTTTGTGGGTATCGGGGTGATGGGCAAAAGCATGGCCGCCCATCTCATGAAAGCAGGGTATGAGGTGCTCGTGTACAACCGCACCAAGCAAAAAGCGGAGGAGCTGTTGGCGCAGGGAGCCGTATGGAAGGATCAGATTTCGGAGCTGGCTGCCGAAGCGGATGTCATTATCACGATGGTAGGATACCCCAAAGACGTAGAGGAAGTCTATCTCGGAGAAAAAGGAATTGTCGCCCATGCAAAGCCGGGCAGCTACCTGATCGATATGACCACCTCCAAGCCGTCTCTGGCGCAAAAAATCTATGAAGAAGCCAAAAAACGCTCTCTGCATTCCCTGGATGCGCCTGTATCCGGCGGAGACGTGGGGGCCAGAGAGGCCCGCCTCACGATCATGGTAGGCGGTGACTCGGAAGCGTTTGCGGCGATGGAACCGATTTTCAAACTGATGGGAACCAACGTCATCCTGCAAGGGGGCCCCGGAGCCGGTCAGCACACGAAGATGTCCAACCAGATCGCGATCGCTTCCAATATGATCGGGGTCTGCGAGGCCATCGCGTACGCCAAAAAAGCAGGGCTCGATCCGGTAAACGTATTGAAGAGCATCGAGGCGGGAGCGGCAGGAAGCTGGTCTTTGAGCAATCTGGCTCCACGCATGATCGCAGGCAACTTTGCCCCCGGATTTTATATCAAGCATATCATCAAAGATATTTCGATTGCGCTGGAAGCGGCAAAAGAGATGGGGCTTGCGACGCCCGGCTTGGAGCTGTCCCTCTCGCTGTACCAAGAGCTCGCGGAACAAGGTTTGGAAGACAACGGCACCCAGGCGCTGATCAAATGGTACGACAAGCATTTTGGTGAGAATGGGTAAGTCTCGCTGTGAATAAATAGACAAATGAAAGAGGGTCCGAGTCGTGCAGATGAAGGGCTCTTTTTCTTTTGGTACGACACTTTTTGCACAAGGCAGAGTAAAGGCGGGGGTAACGGTGAAGCAACAAACATTCCTTCCGCACGTGCAACATTTTTCCTCCGCCAGCGTCAAAGATAGACCAACATTTTGCTGACACGTCAGGAGGAAAACAGATGTGAAAAAACGCATTGTTGCACTTTGCGCGGCTGCTGCACTTAGCTGGAATGCATGGGCTGTTCCGGGGCAAGCAGCCAGCTTCGCTTCCATTCAGCCTTACATCACCGACTATAAAATCGGATTTACAAACGGACAAGCGCTGGTCACCAAGGCCGTCTATGACGAGTTTTCCAAAGTCGGCTTCTATTACACCGTAGTGAAAAACGGGAAGAAGGGAATCCTCGATGCCCGTACCGGAAAGGAGCTGACTCCGCCAATCTGGGACGATGTGGAGATTCCTGAACAAAAGCAGATTGCAGTGGTTCGCAATGGCGGATGGTTTCAATACATCGATCTAGCCAAAAAAAGCGTCTCGAAAAGCAAGTACGCGGGAGCACATACCTTCTTTTTGTCTCAGGCCTATCCGAGCGTTATTTTGATGCAGGGCCAGACCTCGATGCTGCTCGATCCATCCGGCCGGACCCTGATTGCTCCGTTCGCGGGAAAAATCGAGTTTGCCGATTTGGCCAAGCCGGGAAAGAACGGCGAGGAAGAGACGACACGGTACCTGGTCACCACGACGGCGAAACAGCTTACGGTCTATGATCCAGTAACGGTTAAGCCGATGTTTTCCCTGCCCAAGGCGACCTTGGCTCCGAGCGACGGGAATCGAATGCCCTATTTCAAAGTGATCGTCGGCGGCAAATACGGTCTTGTCGATGTAAACGGGAAGTACGTCCTGCAGCCGCAATACACAAGCGTCCAAATGATGGGCAGCAGTGGTTTTTTTCGCGTGCAAAACCAAAAAGGAAGCGGCTTGTGGAAGGATGGCCGGATGCTTGCCGAGCCGCAGTACGCCGAGGTCAGAGTCGAGCATGACATGGCAGACGGTTATGTAGTGCTGCAGGGCGATCTGGAGACGTACCACTCCATTTCATCCGGTACCTCCTTTTCATTGAAGAAAGGGGCCAAATATTTGCATGACGGCTACGTTTTGGGGCAGGACCCGACAACCTCCCGTTACGGAGTGAAACGGATCAGCGGTGAAACGGTAGTGCCGTTTGAGTATCCGCGCCTGGAAGGGGTACCGGCGATGTGGCTCTTGGTTCGCTCCGATGGCAAAAAGGGCATCCTGCGCGCAGCGTGGGGAAAACCGGTAAAAGAGCCGGATGCCTGGTTTGATGCGGTGACGACGCTCGGGGGATACGACCTCGTCAGTGTTACGGACGGGAGCAAGACCGGACTCTATTCGCAGCAAAAAGGGCTTCTCGTCCCGCCGCAGTCGGGCACAATCGTCCGCTATGACTCAAAATTCGGGCGCGTGCTGGTCCAGGGACCGGACGGATCGACGCGCGAATACCGGCCAGACGGCACTTCGCAAGACACGGCTGAGCCCAAACCGCAGCGGCTGACGGATGCCCTTTCCTTTATTTATAAGCCTGGAGAAGGAGTCTTTCTCGTGGACACAGCTAGCGGCAAGCCGATCAGCAGTCACGCTTACCAGGGGGCCAATGTGGCTGCAGGCGGAAAACTCGTCGTGGCCTTCAGTGCCGGAGAAGCCGACCTGTACACGGCGGAGGGGACACTGCTGACAGCGGATGTCAAGCTTCCGGCAACCCATTCTCCACAGGAAGGGACGACAGTAACGCTCTTTCCGTCGGGAGAAAGCATGTATGCAGCCGGGATGAAAAAAGGGACACAGCAGCAAGCGTTCATCCGCGTAGCGGGCGGGGCAATAGAAGCGCTGACAGATTTTGTGTATCGCAGCGTTTCGATTCAGCCATGGGGGGATCGGCAACTGATCGCGCTGCAAAGGGCTGATGGCAGCTTTGATCTTGAGGTATTGGCGAGCGGACAGATTGCAGCCAGGCTGGAGCAAGTGCAAAACTATCGGCTGGAAGAATCGCAGTCCGGACTGTTTGTCCAGAAATCGGGCGGATGGGACGTCTACTCGGCCGATTTGAAGCAGATGACGAGTGGAAGCTACGGCCGGCTTGAGGTTTTGTCCACGTACAGCGGTGCGAAACTCGTCACGTATCGGGACAAGAAAACGGGACTTCTCGGCGTGCTAAGCAAAGACTGGCGGACAGCCGCTCCTCCGGCGTATGAATCGATCAAGCCGATGGATCAGGTGTTTCCGATGCTTGGCGTGGAACAGCTTCCGGCACCATTTGTCTTTACGACCAAGGACAAGTTTGGCTATCTGGACGCGAACGGCGCCGAGCTGTTTCGCACCGCTCTTTTGACCAAACGGCCGACAGTCACGTATCAAAACGTAACCGCCCAGCCATTTCCTGCCTACCAGCAGCTGCTTCAGAGCGATCCGCTGAAGCTGGTCGATTTCGGCAAGCCGTACAAGTGGGATCGCGAACTCAGCGGAGAGGCGAACTTCTTTGCCAATCTGGCCTTGTATTTCGACTTTCCGACCGGTTCCGGGAAGCGGGAAGTGCTGGCTTTCCTGACCGGAAAAGGAATTCTGCAGCCAGATCCCGCCCGTACGGATTTTGCGGGAACCGACTTTTACGCACTGATGCATAATGTCGTCCAGGGAACGAGCGGCAAGTCGCTGACCCAGCAGCAGTTGGTAGATTGGGCGACCAAACGCGGGCTTGTGCGTGAGCGGGGCGGCCATTACCAGGGAGACATCTATGCGGATTATCACCAGTTGTTTTTCCAAGAGCTGCTCAAAGCCCAGGCCGGAAAAGGCAGCTACAAAGCAAAGCCTCTGGCCCTTTCAGCCCTCGATGAATCCCAGCGAAGCATGCTGAGCACGCGGATCATCGTAAACGGCAGGGCATTCGAACAGCTCCCCGTCCCGCTGCCGAGTGTCGAACTGGACCGCCATCTGAACACATTGATCCAGCAGTACAACAAGCATGCGGCTTCCCTGCTGCAAGCAGCGGTAAAGCAATTATAGAAAGCAAAAGTCCGTCTTGTGCATGTGAGCATAGGACGGACTTTCTTTTAGATCCGGACAGTCAATCCCCAGAGCACCGTACCCTGAGCATTTTTCTCCCTGTTTCAATCTCCTTCATCAAAGCCAGCCTTTTCTCCCAAGACCTTCAATTTCGAAAGTTGAAAAAAGAAAGTTGACGATGCTATACCCGACTGTTACTATCAAATTAATAACATGGTTGGAGAAATTAAATGAGGAAATATGGTTCTTTGACGTTTTCTATTCCATCTTCCCACATTGCCTCCACTAGTTTTTCAGGTTAACCCATTATTTAATACCATCAGTGGATTAATTCTGTACTGTTGGTCCTTCCTTTCCACACATACCATTAAGACAGAGTTGGTGATTAGAAATGAATTACAGCACATTGGTGGAAGAATACCGCGGTGGAGTGCTGGAGAATATCCACTTTGGCGTCATCTGCGGCGTAGACGAATCAGGAAAAGTCATCTTGTCCGCGGGCAGCGAAGAGCATATGACGTTTCTCCGCTCGGCGGCAAAGCCGTTCCAGGCCATCCCGGTCGCCAAACAGAAAATCGACGAGAAATTCGGGCTGACCAGCCGTGAAGCCGCCCTTTTTGCCGCTTCCCATCGCGGCGAGACGTATCATATGGAAGGATTGGAGTCGATCCTGAAAAAAACCGGCATTTCGGAAGAAGAATTGCTGACCTGCCCGACCTATCCGCTCAACGAAGAACCGAAGTTCGCCTGCCTGCGCGAAGGCGTGCCGAAGCGCCGTCTTTTCCACAACTGCTCCGGCAAACACCTGGGCTTTCTCGCCCTTTCCAAAGAGATGGGCTATCCGACAGACAGCTATTACGATGTCAGCCATCCTGCCCAACAAAGCGCTTTGGAAGCGTTTGCTTATCTGGCTGAGTATCCAAAGGACAAGATTGGCCTCGGCGTTGACGGGTGCGGCTTCCCTGTTTTTGCCGTGCCGCTCGTGAACATCGCCAAAGCGTATTTGAAGCTCGCTTGTCCCGATCTGATCGCGGACGCAGAAACGAGAGAGGCAGTCGTGAAAATTACCGGATGGATGTCAGCCAATCCCGACATCATCGCGAGCCACAATTTCGTTTGCACAGCGCTGCTGACCGATCCCAACATCATTGCCAAAGGGGGCGCGATGGGGGTATACGGCTTTGGCCTGAAAAAAGAACGCATCAGCTTTGCCCTGAAGGTTCTGGATGGCTCTGAACTGGTGTGGCCGCTGGTAATCGCCTCGATTTTGGAGCAGATCAACTACGAGAACAAGGACACCATTGAACGCCTGCGTGCGCTGGTGCCAAGCGAGATTAAAAATGACAACCATTTGGTCGTTGGCGAAAAGCGCACGGTGTTTCAGTTGGAAAAACGATAAGACGATGAGGGCAGCATGATACGTGAACCTGTTGCCTGAATAACGCCGCAAGCTGTCTGCATGCCGCTTGCATGACCAGGCAAGAAGAAAGGGATGGAAGAGGATGGACATTTCGGTTGGACAGCAGCGGGAGATGGAAGTCACGATCCGCCTGCTTTTCCAAGACTCGCCAACAGAGCACCTGCCGTATGCGCTGCGCCCGCACATGAAAGCGAAGGGAGCTGTCACCTGGTTTTTTGGCCGCGGAGAAGAAGGGCATGAGCTCATTATCGGACTAGGGGAGCGGGCGCGTTTTGACCTGGAGGCATTGCGCGATGCGGCGGGCAATGCGGGTCGGGCCGCGGAGAAGGAAAGGGTTACAGAAGCATGTGTGACGTTTGATTCGCTGGAGCCGCTGTTTGCTGCCGGACTGGACCGTCATAGCGCAGTCACAGCCTGGACAGAGGGCTGGCTTCTCGGTACATATGTGTTTGACCGGTATTTGTCAAAGGCGCAAGAACGGAGTGTCTCTATGCTGCATATCGCTTGTCCGGGTGCAGAAAAGGCGGAGCAGGCGATCGAATGGGCCCGTATCCGTGCAAAGGGTACATGCTTTGCCCGCGATCTCGTGAATGAACCGCCCAATCAACTGACGCCGGTCTCCTTTGTCGAGCGGCTGCAGAACCATTTCGCCGCACGAGACGTGGACGTAACGGTTCATCGCGGGGAGGCGTTGGAGCGTTTGCAGATGGTTGGCCTGATCACGGTTGGCAAAGGCAGCGTCCATCCGCCGGCTATGGTGGAAATCCGATACTGCACCGACCCGTCCCTGCCGCTGACCGCGCTGATCGGAAAAGGAGTCACCTTTGACATGGGCGGCATGAATGTCAAGGCCGGGCGGGATATCAGCGACGCCCGCATGGATATGGGCGGAGCGGCTGCTGTCGCGGGCGCGCTGGACATCCTCACTTCCGTAAAGGCAAGGGCCAATCTGCTGGTGCTTCTGCCGATCGCAGAAAACGTGCCGGACGGCGGAGCCTTCTTGCCATCGGATGTGATCCGCTACCCCAACGGTCTTTCTGTGCAGACGGCCAATACGGATGCAGAGGGGCGTCTCATTTTGGCCGATGCCCTGATTCACGCCGACAGGCTGGGAGCCAAGCAGGCTATCGATATTGCCACGCTGACGGGGAATGTCGGGGAAGCGCTCGGCTTAAAGCTGGCCGGTATTTGGGGAGATTCCGGGATGACCGCCAAGCTCATCGCGTCAGGTAATGACTGTGGAGACAGACTGTGGCGGATGCCGTTGGTAGACGATTACGAAGAATTGCTGAAAAGCGACTATGCCGACATGACCAACATCAGTCCGATCAGCTACGGTGGAGCGATTGTCGCCGCGTTGTTTATCCGCAGGTTTGTGGCCGCCGGCATGAAATGGGTGCACATCGACATGGCTCCCCCTGTACAGGCGAAAGCCACCGGAGGCTATCGCGTCATGGGTGCCACCGGATATGGGGCGAGACTGCTCGCGGACTACGTGCTCGCTCAATAGACGGGCAAGGCAGAATTGTCAACCAGCAGCGCGGAAGATCAGCCCTTGGCGTTGCTGTTTGTCATCGAAGCGTTTTACAATAACAGGAAAACGGACGGGAGGATAACGTGCTATGTTGTTGGAAGTCATCGCGACCTCTGTAGAGGACGCCAAACGAGCGGAAGCGGGAGGAGCCGACCGGCTCGAGCTGATCACCGGGATACTGGAGGGCGGCGTAACCCCGAGCTGGGGCTTGATCGATGCTGTGGTCCGGGCCGTATCCATTCCGGTCAATGTGATGGTGAGACCGCACAGCCAGTCGTTTGTGTACACGTCTGACGATTACCGGGTCATGCGCGAAGACGTGCGAATCATTCGCGAGCTCGGCGCAGCAGGTATCGTCACCGGCATGCTTGCTCCTGACGGCCAGATCGATACGGAAGGGCTGGAAAGCCTGCTGGATCAGGCGAAAGGGCTGGATGTGACATTCCACCGCGCATTTGACGAGGCGGCTGACCAGTTGGAGGCCGTGCGGCTGTTGATGCGTTATCCGCAAATTTCGCGGATTCTCACCTCCGGCGGACAGAAAAGCGCCATCGATGGAGCGGAACGGATTGCCGAGCTTGTCCGGATGACCGCTGGGGAGCATTTGAGCATTTTGGCCGGAAGCGGGCTGGGCCTGGCAAATATCGCTGATTTCGTCGGTCGTACGGCTGTAACGGAAGTCCATTTTGGCACCGGCGTTCGGGAAGCCGGAAGCGCGCTCAAGTACGTAGATCAGGAGAAGGTAGCGGCTGTCAAACGATTGATTGCGGCAAAGTCATAACCAGGGAGCAGAGGAAGCAGCAAAATCGAAACGGCTTTTTCCCGGGCCCCGGTTCATAATTTGGCAACACATCATATTTCATAGAGAAACATGCGATACAAGGTCCTCGCCCAAGTTTAGGGAGAGGGCTTTTTTTGCGAAAAACCGAAAAGAATGGCAAATAGACGAATCTGTGAAGTACATCACATCTTACGTTTTTCGCCTCCTCTATAATCCGGAGTAAGAAGTGATCCATAGGGGAGGTATTGATATGTTTTGCTATCAATGCGAGCAAACACCGACAGGCGGTTGCAAAACGGTGGGAGTATGCGGAAAGACTGAGGAGCTTGCCAGTATACAGGATACGATCATTTTTGCGCTCAAAGGGATTGCGGCATATGCAACGCATGCCCGACAAATGGGACACATCGACCCGGAAGTGGACGGCATTACACAGGAAGCACTCTATTTTACTTTGACTAACGTGAATTTCAATTTAGATGAACACTTGAAAATGGCAATGAAAGTGGGCCGTGCAGCCATTCGCGTCATGGAGCTGTTGGATCAGGCCCATACGAGCCGGTTCGGCATCCCTCAGCCCATCCGCGTTTCGCAAAACAAAATCGAAGGAAAGTGCATCGTCGTGACCGGGCACAACCTGTTTGCGCTGGAGGAGCTGCTGAAACAGACGGAAGGAAAAGGAATCAATATCTACACCCACTCGGAGATGCTCCCCGCACACGGGTATCCCGCCCTCCGCAAGTACAAGCACCTCAAGGGAAATATCGGGAAAGCGTGGTTTGACCAGCGCCGGTTGTTCGAACAGTTCCCGGGTGCGATACTAGCCACGACCAACTGCGTCATGCCGATCAAGGGGACATATGCCGATCGCTTCTTCTCGTATGATGTGGCCGGACTCGAAGGCGTTACCAAAATTGAGAATGACGACTTCGCGCCTTTGATCGAGCGGGCACTCGCATTGCCGGATGCGGATGTAGAGTCGGATCAGACGCTGCTGACCGGATTTCACCATGAGACCGTACTGGGTATTGCCCCGGAAATTCTCGACGCCGTAAAGGCAGGCAAAATCAGCCGCTTCTTCGTCATCGCGGGCTGTGATGCTCCCGGAAAAGGCGGAGACTACTACCGGGAGCTGGCCACCTCTTTGCCGGCGGATGCGGTGATCATGACCACATCCTGCGGCAAATTCCGCTTTAACGATGTCGATTACGGCAAAGTACCGGGTACGCAAATCCCTCGCTACATCGATCTGGGGCAGTGCAACAACTCCATCTCGACGGTCAAAATAGCCGTCGCTTTGGCGGTTGCGCTGGACTGCGAGGTCAACGATCTGCCTGTCAGCATCGTCCTCTCCTGGTTTGAGCAAAAGGCGGTAGCGATTCTCTTGGGGCTGTTCAGCCTGGGAGTCCGCGACATTCGCATCGGACCGAAGCTGCCCGAATTCATCCAGCCCGGGGTATGGGAGGTGCTTCAGAATTTGTTTGGAGTCAAAGCAATCGGAGAAGCACAGGCAGACCTCCAGGATATGATGGGACAAAACGTTTCGTAAGCCTGGTCTGGAGAACAGTTGCGCCAAAGAGACATGCCCGTTTCAAAACAGGCTCCCTCCGGTCTGCCGGCCCACATGACGTCAGAAAAGCTCCGAGCAGAACAGGCAGGCAATTATGCTTGGACCTATCACATTTCATCCGAAAACACCTTGCAAAAACCATGCAGGGAATTAACCAGAGACAGAACGTCCGGATATCATCAGGACGTTCTTTTTCATTGTTTTAGAAAATCCCTTTCTCGCAAATGGGATCGTATTCCAAAAAATGAGAAACGGACAGAGCGAACTGGAGCGCAGAGAATGCGAGTTGATGCGGTTTCCACGCAAAAAGCCTTCGTCTTTCATTCACGTTCCGTTTGGCATGCGGTTTGCTACATGGATGGGTACCATGGACGAAACACGGAGGTGAACAGCTTGCAATATCCGTTGTCTCCAGACGTAAAACCGGAATTTTGCACCACGGGCTCTTACATGCGGCTGCCGGCACAAAGGGAGAACGCCAGAGTAGCCATCGTCGGCCTGCCCTTTGATACGGCTGCGTCTTTTCGCGTAGGAGCCCGCTTTGCCCCTCAGGCGATCAGACAGGCTTCCATGCTTCTGTTTCCGTATCATCCCGTTCACAAGGTCTTTCCATTTGAGGACACAAGAGCTATCGACATCGGGGATGTGCCGGTGATTCCGCACAATATCCATCGCAGCTACGACCGGATGGAAGCCGTCATGCTGGACTTGATGGCCAAAGGGATCGTACCGATCGGACTGGGAGGCGACCATTCCGTCACACTGGCCACATTGCGCGCCGCCAAAAGGGTGTGGGGGTCAGTAGCGCTGATTCAGTTCGATTCCCACACCGATACATGGGATACGTATTACGAAGAGAAGTACTGGCATGGCTCTCCGTTTATCCGCGCCCACGAGGAAGGGCTGCTGTTGCCGGACAAGGTTTTTCAGATCGGCATCCGCGGTACGCTGAACCACCCGGGTGACCTGGAAGCCAGTCTGGAGCTTGGCTATCACGTGATGACGACCCAGGAGCTGCGCAAAACCGGAGCCGCCGAAACGGTGAGAAAGATAAAAGAAGCGATTGGAGATACTCCCTGTTTTCTCAGTTTTGATATTGATTTTGTCGATCCCGCCTATGCGCCCGGGACAGGAACGCCGGAGGTCGGAGGATTTACAAGCTTCGAGACGCTGGAGCTGATCAGAGGACTGACGGACTTGAACTACATCGGCTTTGATCTGGTGGAAGTGCTGCCGCCCTACGATCCGGCCCAGACAACATCGCTGCTCGCGGCGACGCTCATCCACGATTTTGCAGCACTTGTTGCCCTGCGGGAGAAGCGGCTGTTGGCAGCGGGGGAGATGGCGGCAGATGCCGAGTAACGACAACAAGTCCCCTTGCGGACAGTGGCCGCAAGCCTTTGCGGATAATGGCTACAAGCATCGTCACTTGGGTAATCAAGCACACATCAGTAATACGAGGAAAGGTGGGGCATGCAGATGTTCAATCTGAAGATGTACATGGCTGGCGAGTGGGTGGATGCGGAAAATGGGGAGACTCGGGAGATTGTCAATCCGGCCACAGGAGAAGTGATTGCACGGGCGGCAGAGGGAACGGAGGAGGATGCCAAAAAAGCGATTCGCGCGGCACGCGAAGCATTCGACAGCGGGAGCTGGTCCGAGCTTGCGGCTGCAGAGAGGGCGCGGTATTTGTTCGCCATTGCTGACAAGCTGGAGGAACGCGCTGAGGAATTGGCTGCTTTGGAGACGCTGGACAACGGCAAGCCGCTGCGGGAAGCCCGCTTTGACGTGGCGGATGCGGCCGCTTGCTTCCGCTATTACGCCGGAATGGTCACCAAGCCTGACGGACAAACGTACCACGTCGCGGACCCGGTACAGGCGATGGTCGTGCGCGAGCCGGTCGGTGTCTGCGGACTGATCGTCCCGTGGAACTACCCGTTGCTGATGGCTGTTTGGAAAATCGCCCCCGCGCTGGCGGCCGGAAATACGATTGTCTTCAAGCCGTCCGAGGTCACGCCTGTTACGGCGATCAAGCTGTTTGAGATCATCGAAGAAGCAGGGGTGCCAGGCGGTGTGGCCAATCTGGTCATGGGACCGGGCCCTACGGTCGGACATGAGCTGGCCGCAAGCCATCTGGTAGACAAGGTTTCCTTTACGGGAGGCACGGCGACCGGCAGAAGCATCATGACTGCGGCTGCAGGCAACATCAAAAAGATTTCGCTGGAATTGGGGGGCAAGTCGCCCAACATTGTCTTTGCCGACGCGGACTTTGAGACAGCCGTAGACTACGCCTTGTTCGGAATCTTCGCCAATCAGGGGCAGGTCTGCTCGGCAGGCTCCCGGCTGCTTCTCGAGGACAGCATTCACGACCGCTTCGTCGAGCGGCTGGTGGAGCGTGCGAAGAAGATACGGGTAGGAGCGGGAGACGACCTGCAGACCGAAATGGGACCGCTGGTAAGCGAAGCTCACATGGAAAAGGTGCTGCGCTACATCGAGTACGGAAAAGCGGAAGGAGCGACACTCGCCTGCGGCGGCAACCGTCTGACAAATGGCGGTTTGGAAAAGGGCTATTTCGTCGAGCCGACGATCTTTGTCGACACGAGGCCGGACATGCGAATCGTCCAGGAAGAAATTTTCGGCCCTGTATTGGCCGTGCAGCGCTTCCGCGATGAAGCGGACGCTATCCGCCTCGCCAATGACACCGTCTACGGCCTCGCCGGGGGCGTCTTTACCCAGGACGGAGCCAAAGCGATGCGGGTCATCAAAAAATTGCGGGCAGGCATCACCTGGATCAACTGCTACCACCCCACCTACAACGAAGCCCCCTGGGGCGGCTACAAGCAAAGCGGAATCGGCCGCGGCCTGGGCACCTTCGGCTTCGATGAATTCACGGAAGTGAAACAGATCAATGTGAATTTGCAGGTGCAGCCAGTCGGCTGGTTTGAGAATTAAGGAAAAAACAGTGAGACACACGTAAACGGACTGGATCAGAATTAGAGAAGGCACGTCAGGGAACGCCACCCCTGATCCGACTTCCTGAATGATCTAAAAAAACAACGAAACAATCCAAAGCTGTAGAGATGAAAAAGGGAGAAAACGCGAAGGTCTTTGGGACACCACCCAGGCGGAATGGAAAAAGCGGAACACTCTTTCAGCGTCCAACCTCTGAGACGCTGCCTTGAGTAGGCTGCTTTTGGACGCAGCTTACGCTTTTGGAATGGAGCCGGACAGTAACGGCTTCCCGCAGTGTCCCACCGTACCCTGAGTATTTTCTCCCTTTTTCATCTCCTCCCCAACAGCCCGGTCTACAGGCATTTCCAATCTCGCCAAAGAAGCTTTCACAGGCTATTTCTCAAAACCAAGGAAGGATTCCAACTCCCAGCCGGGGAATTTCCCCTCATTGGCAAAACATTGGCTGTCAATCAGACCACCAGGTACGGAAGAGAATAAAGGAGGAGCAGGCCACATGAAGAGTTTGCAGGAGAAGCTGGAGACGATCATCGCTGCGGCCGGCGGACAATGGGGAGTGGTAGTGGAAGAAATCAACGGAAGCTTCTACTGGGAACACAACACCACGCAGACTTTTGCAGCCGAAAGCATCATCAAAGTCCCCATCATGGCCGCCGTTTTCGACGCTGCCAGCAAAGGAAACGTCCGCTTTGACCAAGCGGTTCGGATGAAGCAAACGGATCAGGTCGCAGGTTCCGGTGTCATGCAGCATCTCACACCTGATGCGCATTACCCTGTGTACGATCTGATCACCCTCATGATCATTCAGAGCGACAATACCGCGACCAATATGCTGATCGACCTCATCGGCGAAGATCAGGTGCGGCTCACAATGGCAGAGCTTGGCATGCACGACAGCTGCTACAGCCGAAAGCTGATGCTGTACCCGGCGGACAGTCCGCCCAACAACATGATTACCGCTGGTGACATCGCCCGGATGCTCAAACGGCTGGCAACAGGAACGTTTCTTGGCGAGCATGCCTGCCGCCAGATGATCGAGATCATGAAAAAGCAGCAGGTGCGAAATGCGCTGCCTGCCCGGCTACCCCGCATCGAGGAGGGAGTGTCGGACGCCGCTGCCGTGTGGGAAATGGCCAATAAAACCGGCTGGGACACAGGCCGCCAGCACGATGTCGGCATCCTGTTTGCAGGCGGAAAAGCGTACTCCCTGACAGCCCTGTCGGAGAATGCTCCCCCGGATGCCTCCCTGCAGGCGATGGCCGCTATCGGATATGAAGTGTACCGCTGTGCGGTGAGCTGACCATAGAGAGCGAGTACAGAAAAAATCCCCAGTTTGCTTGGGGGTTTCTTTTTTGGGCAAAACATGGTAATGTATGGACGGTTTTCATCTTAGTGAAAAAGGCAGGAGAAAGAAAAGTGTCACGAAAACGTCGGACAGGTGCAAGCTTGAACAGTCCGCAGCGCAAAGCAGTTGAATACGGCATGCTGCTCGTGGGTTCCTTTGTGCTTGCCACCAGCTTCAACCTGTTTCTCAACCCTAATCAGCTAGCATCGGGAGGAGTATCGGGCCTCTCTGTCATTTTGTACCATCTCTTTCACTGGCCGCCGTCCATCGTCCAGTGGGCGCTGAACATCCCGCTGTTTTTGTTGGGCTTTTGGCTTTTAGACAGGCAGTACAGCATGAAGGCGGCGGTAGGCTCTATCGTCCTGCCGTTGTTTGTCGCGCTGACCAGCCATCTTGAGCCGCTTACGGATAACACGCTGCTCGCCAGCATTTACGGCGGGATGGGCGTAGGGCTCGGGATCGGCATCGTCTTCCGGGGCCGGGGCTCTACAGGAGGATTTTCCATCGCTTCGCAAATCCTGCACAAGTACAGCGGCATCAGCCTGGGCGTATCCGTTGCTGTCTTTGACGGCTTGGTCATCCTGCTAGCCGGTTTTGTCTTTACTCCCGAAAAGGCGCTGTATGCCTTGATTGCCCTGTTTGTGACCAGCAAAACGATCGATATCGTGCAGATGGGCTGGAATACGTCCAAAGTGGCGTACATCATCTCCGATGAAACAGACAAGATGCGCGAGGCGATCTTGTTTGATCTGGACCGGGGCGTGACGCTGCTGGACGGCGCTGGGGGGTATACCGGCGACGAGCGCAAGGTGCTGATGGCCGTGGTGAGCCAAAGCGAGGTCAGCAAGCTGAAAATGCTGGTGCGCTCTGTTGACGCTGAAGCGTTTATCATCCTGTGTCCGGCTCAGGAGGTATTAGGCGAGGGCTTCCGGGCTGTGTAGCGGGCATGTGGAGCCGTGGCCTATTGGTGAACGATGTCAGCTTTTGTGTGAAAGCACCAAACAATGAAAAAAGCGTTGCATCCAACAGTTGGATGTATCGCTTTTTACTTTTACAGGCATATCGTGGGGCTCGCGTGCACATTTTTCAAAGACAGCCTCATGAAAGTGATTGGGAAAAGCACAGCAGAGCGACAAGCCTGCAGGAAACCCTGTTTCCATGCTACAATAAACAAAGGAAAATGTCCGGTCAGGGGAGGAATCATGATGACAAAACAGGCATTCATGCAAAAAGCGATTCAGATGGCGTGCGAAAACGCGTCGTCCGGCCACGGTACCCCCTATGGTGCCTTGGTGGTGAAGGACGGCCACATTATTGGAAGCGGTGTCAACGAGGTGACAGCCACCAACGATCCTACGGCTCACGCCGAAATCCTCGCGATCAGGGAGGCGTGCAAGCACGAGAACAGCATCAAGCTGGAGGGCTGTGTCATCTACGCGAGCGGAGAGCCGTGTCCGATGTGTTTGGCCGCCATTTACTATACCGGGATCAAAACGGTCTACTACGGCTATTCCAAGGAAGAAGCAGTGCCTTTCGGATTCAACTCCGGGGCGATTTACGAGCAGATTGCGCTGCCGATGGAGCAGCGTTCGGTCCAGATGAAAAAGCTGGAGAATGATCAGTCGGAGCCAAACCCGTTTGTCATCTGGGAGCAGACACAAGGGAAGCTGGACTGAATGGCTTGCCTGCCTGATGCGACAACATAGATAAGCTCGTGCTGCAGGCATGCGAGACAAACAAAAGGAGTTCATGAGCTACAACCCCTTGGTCGCAGCAAAATGGTCAAGGGGTTATTTCTTGTTCAAAAAAGGAGAGTAGGGATAGCTGCTTATCCGAGTGCTTCGTCACAAAAATGTCGCACATCGCGGGTCCTGTACTTTTCCTGACTTTACGTTATAATAAGTTTAGTAAAATGACTGTTGGCAGGGAGTGAACGATTCGTGTATAAAGCGTTGGTGGAATCCCACGTTGGTGGCTGGGAAGTGGCCTTTGTCCTTCTGATCATCGGCTATATCCTTTACCGTGCAGGAAAAGAACGGGTAGCAAAAATTCTACATATGATTTTGCGTCTGATGATTGTGATCATTGCTGTGTCCGGCATTTGGATGCTGTTTGCGTTTCGTGCGGGCGACTGGCTGTACTACGTCAAAGGCCTTCTCGCGCTGATTGTCTTTGGACTGATGGAAATGTCGCTGGGCCGCGCGCGCCGAAACGAAGCGAGCATCGGCTTTTTCGTCGGGGCGCTGGCGCTGATGGTCATCGTGATTCTGATCGGATATCGGGTAATCGTGTAAATAGTGTTTTGCAAGGAGACAGGCCAATTCCTACAAAGGGATTTGGCCTTTTTATATGCCAAGAAAACCGGAGAGACGATGTTTTTATTCCCCAATTTTTCTTTTTGGAGAAATACTCCACTTTATGATAACATATTGGAGGAATCATTCGTTTTTCTGCACGAAGCAATAGCCAAGGAGGTAACCGATGACAGAATCAACAGCAGACAGGGGAGAATGGACGACAACGAGTACAGGCAAAACAGCCACACTGCTGGAGATCAACAGTCTTCTTCCTTCCTACACCAAATCCGAACGCAAGGTAGCGCAGTACGTTCTGGCCCATACCGAAACCGTTATTTATGCGTCGGTCATTGATTTGGCGGAGAAGATCGGGGTGGGGGAGACCACGGTTTTGCGCTTTTGCCGAAAAATCGGTTTCCGCAGCTATCAGGAATTTAAGCTGGCACTCGCCCAGGAACTGGCAAATCCGTCCCAGCATTCCCGCGATGAGGTGACCAAGGAAGATTCATTGCATGCGATTGCGCAGAAGGTTGCCGCTTTTAACGTCCAGTCGATTCACGATACAGACGCCCTTTTGGATGTCGAACAACTAGGGCGCTGCGTACAGTTACTCATAGAGGCGAGAACGATTCATTTCTACGGGGTAGGTACCTCGGGGGTGACAGCTCTTGACGCCAAATACAAGTGCCTGCGTATCGGGCTTCGAGTAGACGCCTTTTCCGATGCGCATTTGCAAGCGATGGCAGCATCCACGCTGGAGCCGGGCGATGTGGCTGTAGGCATATCTGTATCGGGCAGTACAAAGGATACGATTGACGCCCTGAAACTGGCGAAAGAAGCCGGCGCCTCCGTCATCTGTCTGACTCATTACCGCCGGTCCCCGATTACGCAGCATGCCGATATTACGCTCTTGACCGCCGCCAAGCAGGGGCCGCTGGAGGGCGGTTCGCTCGCTGCGAAGATCGCCCAGCTTCACGTGATTGACGTACTGTGCACAGCGGTATCCCAGAAAATGAGCGACAAGGCGTTGACCTACAAGCAGAAGACAGCCAAAGCCGTATTGGATAAAGTGTATGAGCCAGCCCAACCGGGCAAAGGCAAACCATAAAATGAAAGAGATTGGACAGGTGACTTACATGAAGTGGAAAATCGTTGAGAATTACGAGGAGTTGAGCGCGGAGGCAGCCAGGCTTGTCGCTATGCAGGTCAAGAAAAAGCCCGACTCTGTGCTCGGACTGGCTACGGGAAGCACGCCGGTCGGCATGTACAAGGAATTGGCTCGTATGTATCGCGTAGAGAATCTGGACTTTTCCCGGATTACCACCTTTAATCTGGACGAATATGTCGGACTGTCGGTCGATCATCCGCAAAGCTATCATGTCTTCATGCAGGAGCATTTTTTCCGCCACGTAAATCTGCTCCCGGAGCATACTCATATTCCGAGCGGAGACGCCTCCGACCTGGCGACGGAATGTACCCGATACGAGCAAGCGATCAAGGCTGCAGGTGGAATCGATGTGCAAATCCTGGGGATCGGGGGGAATGGCCACATCGGGTTTAATGAGCCTGGTTCTGCGGCTGACTCCCGGACGAGAGTCGTTCAGCTCGCCCAAAGAACGATCGAAGACAATGCCCGCTTCTTTTCTTCCATCGAGGAGGTCCCGACAGCAGCGGTATCCATGGGAATCCAGACCATTCTGGAGGCCAGGAAGATCGTGCTTTTGGCCAGCGGCGAATCCAAGGCAGAAGCCGTTCACCGCATGCTGGAAGGAGAGCCGACAGCGGAAGTGCCAGCGTCCTTGCTCCAGCAGCATCCAGACGTGGTCGTCATCATGGATCGGTCGGCTGCCAGCCGTCTCAGCGCCGAATGCAAGGAAACCGAACACGCCCGTCTGTAAGGCGTGTTTTTTGCTGGACACGAAATGCAGAAGGCAGAGGGTTGTTCACCAATTCGTATCGGATAACCCTCCGGCGATTATGCTATACTGGGAATGGTAACAGGAAATACAAGCCATATCACGCAAAGGAGCTGATCCTGATGAGTACAAACGAAGCGCTTCTCACGTTGGAAGGTTGGTATACGTATCACGATTTCCGCAAGATCAACTGGGAAAAATGGAAGAAGGCGACTCCGGAAGAGCGCAATGCAGCTGTGGACGAGCTCCAAGGGCTCCTGAAAGCATGGGACGCAAACGAGCAGGAGCAGGCAGGCAGCACTGCCGTCTATTCCATCCTCGGACACAAGGCCGATCTGGTGTTCATGTTCCTTCGCCCGACCATGCAGGAGTTGGACGCGATCAAAACCGCCTTTAACAAGACGAAATTTGCCGACTTCACGGAAGTGGATTATTCCTACGTATCTGTAGTTGAATTGAGCAACTACGTACATAATCCGGGCGAAGATCCGAAATCCAACCCGCACGTCCGTGAGCGGCTCTATCCGACCTTGCCGAAATGGGAGCACATCTGCTTCTACCCGATGAACAAAAAGCGCGACGGACAAGACAACTGGTACATGCTGACCATGCAGGAGCGCGCGGAAATGATGCGCTCCCACGGCATGATCGGCCGCAAGTACGCAGGCAAGGTCAAGCAAATTATCGGCGGTTCCGTAGGCTTTGACGATTGGGAATGGGGCGTCACCCTGTTTGCCAACGATCCGCTCGAATTCAAGCACATCGTGTACGAAATGCGCTTTGACGAAGTAAGCGCGCGCTACGGCGAGTTTGGCAACTTCCTGGTGGGAAATCGCGTTACACCTGAAGACTTAATTAAGATGATTCAAGTATAATTTAGTACTTTAAAGCCTAATAAAGCAGCAAGGCGCTCGAAGATTTTAATCGGGCGTCTTATTTTGTATAAAAAACAGATAGACTGCGGGGGCGAGAAGCTTATGGCTATGAATATCTATCTCTTGAACTCAAAGGTAAGATGAGTACCGGTCAGCCGACTTCATACTATTGATAAAACAGAACAGGGATGAGAGAAGAGCAGTCCAGCACAAACCAACCGGAACTACAAATGTCGTATTTGTCCTAAATACCGAAAACAAGTGATATAATAAGAGAAATCCAGAAAATACTCCGAGAGTTATGTGAACGAAAAGGCGTAGAGGTTGTCTAAGCGGAAGCATTCTTGGATCATATCCTCATGATAGTGAACAAGAGAAGAGTGCCTCGTTCAAGGGGGAGTTCGTGAAAAAGGGTATTTTCAATAAAAATAGATTGCCCTCCGTTATACTTACTTGGCTAGGTCGAGGGTAATCATTTTCATATTCAGCACAGCTTGTGTCTGTGATGATTATTTACTGATGTGACGTATTTTTTTCAAACGGTCGTAGCGAAAATCGTAGGACTGACCTGTTAGCATTCAGTGAGTTTTGTTCAATGGATCTTTATAATTTTGTAAAGCTTCTTACCCGACTTACTTAACCGGTTTACTCACTTTTTCTTGCTGTTTTCACATATTTTCTTTGTAATAGCCTACAGGGGGGAATTTGACCGGGATCATTTCTCAAGGAGCGCAGATTACTTACAAACATCTGAATTCGATTCATTGTTGTGGTATTCGTTTTGACGATGGTCTAAATAATAAATCCCTTTCTGGTTTGCCTTTCCAGACGTATCGGGATCAGTTGCTTATCTTAATTTCTTTTGTTAAACACTTCCTGTTCCGGTCTTCTTCTACTGGTGATCAAACTCTTAATATAATCCAGTGTATTTAGAGTACCAACACAGTCCATTTTATTAAAAGTATAAATACTCAAATTAAAGAGGTAATGAAACACAGAACCCTCATGATATAACTTTGATAATGCATACCAAATTCTTTTTTTTCATCCTAAAACAAAACATCGTAATTTTGATGCTGAAAAACAGAAGAGGACTCTTACTTGCTAGTTTTAACTTACATATAGTTACTAGGAGCGTTTCCAAGAAAAAAGAACCAGTGTGTTTCGATTTAGAACCGTTACACACTGGTTGCTTAGGCTTTTTGAGCCTTTCTACTTGACCATGGATCAACTCAATTGTTAGCTTGTTTTTTTTTATTTCTGATGATTTCTACAGTGTATGTTGCAATTAGAAGGAATAAACTTACAGTCCAATAGTTTCGGTTTGCTAGATACGGAAACACTGCCAATAAACTATTATTTATAATGACAATGCCAATGTTCCTTGTAAAGTAAGTAATTACATATGACATTATCATTAAGATAGCAATTAAGTAAGGATAGTATTCAGCGATAATAGTTAACCTCCCTCCATACTGTTTTAATATGTGCGGGATTTAAGAGTCACACCACCACTATAAGCCCTTACAACGATACCATAGCCCTTGTTCTTGTTCGATATATAGGTTGCTCCGAGGTTAAAGATTAGTGAAATTATACTAGAAGAGATTGCGAGTCCTTTGGTTGGTGGGAAAAGGCTTAGAATAATTGATGCCAAGGCTGATGCAGCTGATACAGCAGCCATAGCATTTGCGAGCCACCGAGTATCATCATCACTTATATAGAGCCAATTCCCAACATCCCAGTTTGGACCTTCGTAATAGTACGTATCTTTATCGTATGCGTAATAAGTATACCCCTCATCATTGCCAAGAGTCGACACTTCATCACCAATTGTATTGTTTCCTTTAACTTTATTACCAATTGTATTGTTTTCTCTTTCTTTAAAAATGACGTTTGTTTGTTCAAAAGTGTCTTTTAACAGGTTATAAGTTTTATCAGGGATTACATTTTTTGCTTCTTTAGTAAGGTGATACCCTTTTTCATCAATTGTATAATAATCTTTATATTTTTCAATACTATCGAATATTTGTTTTAATTCAATTAAATCTACTGATTGGTTTACATTTAAAGCTTGGGCATGAGCAAAATTTCCAAAATGGAGAAATGGTGTAGTGGTTAAAGTTGTCGCTATAACTAAAGAAACAATCTTTTTCACACAAATATCCTCCTAATTGGTTAATATTGTAATTAAAATCATACTAAGTTTTCTTGATGTTTTCAAGAGTAATTATCCAAATATTTCCCTTTTCTGAAAAATGATTGTAAGCGGGTGGTTCTTTAACCTGTAGTATATTGGTTCGATTGTTGTTATATAGATTTATATAACGAGTGAGATTCCAACTACTGTTATCGAGGTAAACTGTACACGGTAGGGTGATGATAGGTGGAAACATAAAATTTCACTGGGGCTCCTGTATTAAAGATTAGCTTAATAATTAAAACACATCGATGAACTGTAATACCTACCATCTGTTGTGTCTAGCTTACACAAGCACCAAGAATATTACCTTTATAAGAAAGAGGATTTCTGGCAGCAGGAAGTACCGCATTTGCAGCAGAAACTAAATCTGCCGGGATGATAAAAGAAGAAGCAATCAAGCGTCTGGCTGAACAGACGAGATCGTCGCGAATGGTTGTGGATCTGCCTTCTCGTTTGAACGGCTATAGCTTTGATGAGCACGATGCTCTTTATGAAAGGGGAGAAGTTTACAGACTGGTCTACGACTATATGAACGAGGATCCTCGCTATCTGGACGCGAAAAGCGGCAAAATGCTGAACATATGGGGAACGGAAGCAAAAGACTATGAGATTACTCCGCTTGGAAACACCATCAGCAAGTCAACGGGAGAAAAATCGATAACGCAGGCAGAGGCGAAAAAAATCGCGGACGATCTGCTGAAGAAGCTTCCGGGTTCATACCGGTTTCTGCAATTTAGAGGGGGCAGCTCCGCCCAAAACCTAGAGCAAGTAGTGGAACGACACGCAGGTATGGAATATGTGCCCGCAGATCCGCAAAAGGAAAAGACCGAGAAGGTGACAGTGATTATTAGCCCTAAAGGCGAACTGCTCCAATATTATAAAGAGATAAATTCAGAAAGCAAAAAAGTTGACAAGGCAATTTCCTATGAACAAGCGAAAGAAATTGCCCTTCAGATGGTGAAGACCTTAATGCCTGAACGTTTGGGGGAACTGTATCTGATCGAACGAAATCCTCCTTCCGATCAAGAGGTCGAGGAGATACTGGCAAGTGGGAATCGGAATTATGTGTTCAGTTACGGTTTACTGATCGATGGCATCCCATTTGATCCTCTTTATCTTGATGTCAGGGTAAAACCTGGTACAGGGGAACTGGTGGAATTTGGATTTCTACAAGACGCAAAACCGCCAGCCACCCTCCCAGCAGCAAAAATCGACCGGGAAGCAGCAAAGAAGATCGAGCAGAAGAATCAAAAAGCCATGCTCACTTACTTTCTGCCGGAGAATTGGATGGATAAAGCCAAACGTGGAGAGAAGCAAACACCAATGCTCGTCTACCGCTACATAGGCGATGAAGGACTCGTAGATGCGGTCACCGGCGAATGGATCATTCTGGATAAACAGAGAGAGAAAGAAAGCAAGGGCCGAAAATAAGCGGAAAAAGAACCGATGTATCTACGGCATGAGGTACGGCATGAGGAAAGATATCCATGACAAAATCTCTGTTTAATGGCAAAATTGATGTGAGCAAAATGAACAAAACGTAAAAGTCGAAAGGAGTTGGACGAAGTGACGAGAAAAAAGCAGTCCTGGAAGCTTGCAGCCGGGCTGACTGCAGCCGTGTTGATGACGTCATTGCCTTTACCCGCAGGAGGACTTCTGGCAGTGGGCAGTACCGCATTTGCGGCAGAAGCGAAAACGGGCGGGATGACAAAGGAAGAAGCGGTCAAAAAACTGCAAGGCTATGTATCCATCCCGGGTGATTTCAAGCTGGAGCGGGCTACCTACCTGGACCCGGAAAGAGAATCCTTCTATGATCGCCCATCCTGGCGCCTGAGCTGGGATGATGGGAAAGAAGGCGGTATTTACGCGACGATCGATGCGAAGACAGGCGTTTTGCTGGACTACTCGAAATATACGGAGCAGCGGGAAAAAGGGGCAGGGGAAGCAAGTCTGGAGGAAGAAGCCGCTCTGGCAAAAGCGCAGGAGTTCATAAAAAAGGTAGCGCCAAAAGATGAGCAGCGGAAGCTCTCCCAGCCGAATGAATACAAACAGCTGCTTCCTTACTACTATAGTTTGGGAAGTGAACACACATTTGCATTTACGCGGGTGGAAAACGAAATACCCTTCCTGGAGAACGGTTTTCAAATCGTCGTCTCCCAGGACGGGGAGGTAGTAGAGTATCACAGGTTGTGGAGTGACGAGGCGCTCCCGGACGCAAAGGATGTGCTTGGGGCAGCGGAAGCAGAGAAGCTGCTGGCGGAACGGACCAGCCCTTCTCTTGTGTTTGTGGAAAAGTCATCACTGACCAGGCAGCCCCTTCAAGACCGGAGTCAGTATCAGCTAGTCTATCGCTACCTGGAAAGCGACCCCCAGTTTTTGGATGCGAGTAGCGGCAAAGCCTTGAACCAGCGGGGCGAGGAAGCGAAGGAATCCGTGTTCAAGCCACTGGGTAGCGCAGTCCGCAAGACGGACGGTGAAGATCGCGTCATAACCAAAGAAGAGGCGCAAAAAATAGCCGACCAGGTGATCAAGCTTCTCCCCGGCTCGTATCGTTCCGATGGCAATCGGGGCAGCGGAAGCAGCACAGGACCTGACGGAATCGAACGGCGCAACTGGAGCTTTGATTACACTCCGCTTCACACCCAGGAGAAAAATGTGGAGCCGGTCAAGCTTCGGATCAGCGACCGGGGAGAGCTGATCGAATATTCCAGCAAGGAACGAGGTTTTCGTGCAGAGACTGGCAAAAAGATCGAAAAAGCGGTTTCCTACGAAAAAGCGAGCGAGAGTGCCCAGCAACTGGTGAAAACGCTGCTTTCCGACCGCCTGGGCGAAATTTATATGATTGATCGCACGCCTACGGAACAACAAATCGAAGAGCAACTGGAACGTGGTCAATACTACTACATTCCGTTTGGCTGGATGAAAGACGGCATTCCGATCGAGCATGCCGAGTTTGAAGTCGTGGTCAATCCTGAGACGGGTGAAGCGGAAACGTTGAACCTTCGCGGGGAAGGCTATCCGAAGATCGAGAGCCCGACAGCTGCCAAGATCGACAGGGAGGCGGCCAAAAAAGTAGAGCAAGAGCAGCAAAAAGTGTTGCTCACCTACTATCAGCCGCAGGCGAACTACTACAGGGCAGCGCCGGACAAACAAAAGCCGCTTCTCGTCTACCGCTATGCAGGGGACCGTGGCATGGTGGATGCAATCACTGGTGAATGGATCAGTCTGGACAAGCAGCTTGAAAAAACGAAGGCAAGCGATATCTCGGATCATCCTGATCGGGAGGCATTGCAATTTGCCGTTCGTTTGGGCCTGTTTCCGGTAATCGACGGGAAGGTTGAGCCGGATAAGGAGGTGACCCGAGGCGAAATGGCCGTCATCGCTTCCCATCTCATTGAGCGAATCGAATTTCACCGTTCGTACAGCCTCTCCAGCGACGAGGGGCGACAGCCGTATCGCTTTGATGATGTCGATCCAAAGCATCCGCTGTACGGCGTCGTCCAGAAGGGAGTTCAGACCGGTCTCTTCGCCAAGAAAGGGAGCAGATTCGAACCGGATCGTCCGATTACCCGGGCGGAGGTGGCTGAATTCGTAGCACGCCTGCTGGGATACGGCGACCTTTTGGATAAAACGGACATCTTTTCTGCCCCATACGGAGACGTAGAGAAAAACGCTGTTCCAGCGATAGCGCTCGTCCATGCGTTCGGGCTTCTGGGCGAAAAGGGGAAAGCCGATTTTAAGCCGAACGGGACGCTTACCAGAGCAGAAGCGGCCAGGCTGGTTCAGAAGCTGATCGAACTCAAGAAAGACTACAGATAGAGAAAAATAGCTGGCTTCGGTCAGATGGATGACTGCCGATTTTGCAAAAGAAATCGGCAGTCTTTTCCATGTTTCTATCCGAGACGGAAGGGAGGGATCGTTCTTCCATCGATATCTGTAAAGCCGTATTCCTCTGCCAGCTCCCCTACTCTCACGATTTGACCGCTTTTTTGCTTCACTTCCGGGTCACCTGCCAATGCGCAAATGGCACGCCCGATGTAGTGAGGAGTTTCGGTGTTCTTCAATTCCTCGACAGCTTGCCAATGGTCTGCGTCCGTGTTGAACGCGGCCAGCACAAGTTCTGTTCTCATCCATCCCGGAGAAACCGCGACAACGGCGATGTTGTCAGCCTGAAGTTCTGTTGCCAGTCCGTACGCCATTCGGTTTAACGCGTTTTTTGCTAAATCATAGTAAAAATGTCCAGTGTATTTGTGATCGTCCCAAAATGTTGTATGCACGATCAGACCTGATTGGCGCCTTCGCATAAGCGGGACGGCGAAGTGGTTGGTCGCAAGCTGTGCCCGCACACCTGCCTGAAACATGTGATCCCAATGCAGCAAGGGCAGCTCCCAAAAAGGCTGATATTCGATAGCCAGCTCGTTCCCGCCCCACACATTATTCACCAGGATGTCCAATCGTCCTTGCTCCTGTTGGATGCGGTCAATGACAGCTTCTGTTTCTTCGTCGTTTGTGTGGTCGCAACGAACGGCAAATGCGGTTCCTCCATGGGATTGAATTTCTGCTGCAGTGTCGTCAATTGTTCCCGGATAGTTTTGCGTAGATTTTCCTCTGACACTTCTCCCGGTGACATACACCGTCGCCCCGGCTTTCGCCAGCTCCACCGCAATTCCTCGTCCGGCGCCTCTGCTTCCCCCCGTGACCAAAGCGATTTTGCCTGTCAATGGATTCATGGAACAGATCTCTCCTCTCGATTAACCTTGCGTAAAAGCAAGTCATGCCTCTATTTTTGCAGGCCAATATGACATCTGCTGTCTTGATTGCCAAAATTTCAGTTGGCTTCTTTGCCCTAGGGTTGTCCCTCTTTTCAGCTCCTTTACGAAAGCCCCGGCAGAGGTGCAGATGAAACCTGAAAGCACGGCAGAAGACTTTCCTGCCTCACGATGCTACAAGAAGACAGCCACCACCCAATCCGAATCCATTGCAGTCATCAACATTTCGTGTAAGATGGGGAAAGGAGGGGTGCCCATGTCTATTCGGCTGCGATTGCTGCTTTCCTATACAGCCATGCTTTTGATTACCGTGATTTTATTTGTCGCGGCCGTGTTTCTCATCGCCGTGGCGGTGACAGGGGACGTCAGGCATGTACGCGACCTGTACACGAGCCGCTATGCCGTCATGCCGTTGACCGAGCCGGAGGAGACCGTGTCTGTAGAGACCAAGTTTCTCGGCAAGAGCGACCCCGAGCAGCTCCTCGACGCGGCATTTTTGCGGGAGCTCGAGCAGCGGTTGGCTCCTGTTCAGGCGGGGATTCTCGTCCGCAAGGGCAGCGAAATCCATCACGCGACGCCGATGCTGCAGGTGCCAGGGATGAAGGCGGCGCTTCCGCCCTACGAATTCGGCAACCTGCATGTACGCGACATTTTGGAGACGGAGGGCCGCTTTTTTTCCTACGTCAAGTTTGATTTTCACTTTGCCGACAAGACAGAGGGCGGCGTTTACGTAATGAAAGAGGTAAGCCCTTATGCGGAGCTGACCCGCAGCCTGTTGCCTGTCTTGATCCTGTTTTTGCTGTTGATGCTTGCGCTGATGAACGGCTTGCTGAACTTCCTCGTCTCGCGGAGCATTATCCGGCCGCTGTACCGGTTGAAAACGGCAACGGAGCAAATCAGGGACGGCGAGCTGGATTTTCATATTGAGCAGTCCGGCCGCGATGAGATCGGCCAGCTCTCCCAAGCCTTTGAGGATATGCGAAAAAAGCTGAAGGAATCCGTGGAGCTCCAGCTGCAGTACGAGGAAAACCGCAAAGAGCTGATCTCCAATATTTCTCACGACCTGAAAACGCCGATCACCTCCATTCTCGGATATGTAGAAGGGATTCGCGACGGGGTGGCGGACACGCCGGAAAAGCTGGAAAAATATCTCGATACGATCGCCCGCAAGGCAAAGGGTATGGACCAATTGATCGACGAGCTGTTCCTGTTCTCGAGGCTGGATCTCGGAAAGCTGCCGTTTACCTTTGAACGCTTGGACATCGGACGCTTTCTGGAGGATTACGTAAGCGAGCTGCGATTTGACCTGGAAGAGAAAAATGTGACGGTCGAGTTTGAACGGCAAGGGTCAGCAGTTTCGGCAGCCCCATCAACGCCCCCGGCGCTCGTACTGGCGGACCGCGACAAGCTGAGGCGGGTTCTGGCCAATGTCGTCGACAACAGCTTGAAATACAATGACAAGCCGGAAAAGCGGAT
The DNA here is from genome assembly GCF_036700025.1 of Brevibacillus borstelensis. Lineage (NCBI taxonomy): Bacteria > Bacillati > Bacillota > Bacilli > Caryophanales > Paenibacillaceae > Brevibacillus > Brevibacillus borstelensis. The sequence continues at coordinate 1,642,660 of NZ_CP144922.1, forward strand.
ATCCTTTTCGCTGCAAGTCGATACTGGACAGGTGCGAATCGAGATTTCCGACAACGGTCCGGGAATCGATCCAAGAGCGATGCCGAATATTTTTGACCGGTTTTATCGGGCGGAGCAGTCACGTGGTACGGACACGGGAGGGAGCGGCCTTGGTCTGGCCATCGCCAAGCAGATCGTCGATGAGCATCGGGGCACGATCAAAGCGAGCAGCATTGCTGGCGAAGGAACGGCCATCCTGATCACCCTGCCGCGTGTAGAGGGGGCAGAAGCATGACGAAAAGCATTCTCGTCGTTGAAGACGATAAAAGCATTGCAGAGCTTCAACGTGATTATTTGGAAATAAATGGGTTCCGTGTGGATGTGGAGCACTCCGGCAGCGCTGGACTTGCAAAGGCGCTGAAAGGCGACTACGATCTGATCATCCTTGATGTCATGCTGCCCCATGTGGACGGATTCGAGCTTTGCAAGCAGATTCGTACGAGCAAAGACATCCCGATCCTGCTGGTCACGGCCAAAAAAGAGGAGATCGATAAGATCAGGGGGTTCGGTCTGGGAGCAGATGATTACGTGATCAAGCCGTTCAGTCCCGGAGAACTGGTGGCCCGCGTCAAGGCGCATCTGGCCAGGTACGAACGCCTCTCGGGCGGAAGGGAGCAGCGCAGTGACGAGATCCAGATCAGGAGTTTGCGGATCGACAAAGCGTCGCGTCGCGTCTTCGTCAACGAGAGGGAGGTGCCTTTTACCACGAAGGAATTTGACCTGCTGGCGTTTCTCGCAGCCAATCCGAATCGCGTTTTTAGCAAAGAACATCTGTTTGAACGCATTTGGGGACTGGATTCCGCGGGTGATATTTCTACCGTGACGGTCCATATTCGCAAGCTCCGGGAAAAGGTGGAGACCGATCCCTCCCATCCCCAGTATATCGAGACGGTCTGGGGTGCCGGGTACCGGTTTACGGTGTAGGAGAAGCTTGTTTAGAAAATGTTTCGACCCGCTTAAGGTTTTTTTAAGAACTGCTTTAGAACGGGTTTAGATTTGCTCCCTATCCTGAGGAGGAACGAGAATCCTCTGGAATGGAAGGAGCGTTACCACATGAAAAGAAAAGCTTCGCATACAATCACCGGACTGCTTGCCACCGCTGCAATTGGTACGTCTGTTCTGATACCTGTTCAATCTGCCTGGGCAGCGGCCAACTTTGCCGATATAAACAAAGCCGGGTCCTATCAGGCTGCAGTGAAAACGCTGGCAGAACAGCACGTATTCGAAGGATACGGTGCTGATCTGCTCAAGCCGCAGCAGGCGATTACCCGTGCCGAGCTGGCCAAGTTGGCGGTGGCGGCATTCGGTCTGCCGACAGGTCAGGGAAGCGCAGCTTTCACCGATGTAGGAAGCGGCGACTGGTTTCATCCGTACGTGACGGCTGCTGTCTCCGCGGGCATCATGAGCGGAGACGAAGCAGAATTCCTGCCTGATCAACCGCTGACCGTCAGTGAACTGGTGCATGTCGTGGCGAAAGCAAGCAAAACAGATAGAGCGGCCCTCCAGAAAATCCTGGGCAATGCGCAGTCTCAGGCGAAAGCATCCAGAGCCGAGGCGGCTTATCTGGTGGTCGAGGCCAAGCGTACGGCCAAGCAGGCCCAGCAGGTTCAGCAGGTTCAGCAGGTTCAGCAGGCAGCCGAGAACAGAGTGACGAGCATCGAAGCGCAGAACGTGATTACGCTGGTCGTGAAGTTCGCGAAGCCTTTGCCAAAAGAAGAAGTGGAGCTGGAAGCAGCGAAGAAAAACTTTGTCTTTGACAACGGCTTGACCATCCGCAATGTGCCGCAGCTGATGACAGGCACTGAAGCGACGTATATCGTGCCGACCACCGTTCAGAAAGAAGGAACCACCTACACATTGACGTACAAAGGGAAACAGGCAGGCACATTTGAAGCCAATCCGGAGAAGCTTGCCCTCCGTTCGACCCAGCAGGTTACAAGCGACACGTTTGAAGTGGAATCCAGTCTCGAAGACGGCGTCACTGACTACGGAAACGTCATCGTAGCGTACCGCAACTCTCGCCCGAATCCGTTCGCTCTCGACGAGAACAACCAGTACAACGGAAAAACGTATGAAATTCTCTCCTCGATGCGGGATATATCCGTCACGATCACGCCAGAGGGCGGCGATCCGATCAGAGCGGGCTACGTTCCTTTCACGCAAGCAACCGATGGCCGCCAGGCGCCAAAGTTCCGACTGCCTGACGGACAGAAGCTGAAGCCGGGCACCACGTACACGGTGACAGCGGATTGGGCGACGCTGCAGAAAAACACGTTCGTCGCAACCGAGAAGGCGCCGCTGACGATTGAAGAAGTGAAGGCTGCGGATGAAAAAACGCTGTCTGTCACCTTGGCCGAAGATCCGAAGGACGAGCTTTTCGCCTTGCGCAGCATTACGCTGACAGCACCGGACGGCACCAAGCTCACTGCCGATTACAAGCTGACAAGCCGCAAGGGTCAGGTAGGGACATTTGAATTGAAAGACGGAGCGCTTGAAGCGGGCACGACATACGAGGTCGCTCCTGCAGGCGACTGGGCGATTGCTGATAGTGTCCGTGTAACGCTTGAATAGAATGTTAATCACCCGCACAAGTTTATGAATTCTATGCCGCGAGAGTCTCTCATGAAGAGAGACTCTCTTTGTTTTGCACGGCGTTTTTGATACTGTATTAGGAGGAAACAAGCTCTGCCGGACATGGCCGGGAAAAGGGACAAGAACAAAACAAAGATGACCAACCAAAGAAGGACGGAACAGCAATATGCCTTTAAAAATTGGATACCGAACGATAAAAACCGCAATTGGTACGGGAGCGGCGATTCTGATCGCTCAGCAGCTGGGCCTTTCTTTCTATGCCTCGGCCGGAATTATTGCGATTCTCTGCATTCAGGTGACGCGAAAACAGTCGTTTCGGACAGCGATCAACCGCATTCTCGCCTGCCTGCTGGGGTTGGTGGTCGGGGTTGCGCTGTTTGCCCTCCTCGGGTTTCAGCCTGTAGCGCTGACGCTGCTCATCCTCGTCTTCCTCCCGCTGGCTGTCCGCTTTGGCATTCAGGAGGGCTTCGTGACCAGCATGGTCGTCCTCTTGCATCTCTATTCTGCGGAGCGGATGGACGTGCCCGTCATTTTAAACGAGCTTGCCCTCGTTACGATCGGCGTTGGCGTTGCCTTGCTGGCCAACCTCTACATGCCCAGCCTGGAAAAGGAGCTGAAGGGCATGCAGGCGGCTGTGGAGCGGAATTTCGCGACGATTCTGCAGGAGTTTTGCTTTTACCTGCGCCACGGCCAAAGCGATTGGGACGGGCGCGAGATGATCGAGACCGAAAAAATGCTGGAGGAAGCAAAGCTGCTGGCCTGGCGCGATGTAGAGAACCGCATCGTCCGCAAAGAGGAAGACACCTACTACGAGTATTTCGTCATGCGGGAAAAGCAGTTTGAATACCTGGAGCGGATGCTGCCGATCGTATCGACACTTAGCGTGCAGGTGCCGCAGGGGCATCAAATCGCGGATTTTCTCGACCACCTGAGCCATTCCATCCATCCGGGCAATACGGCGTACCGCTTCCTCGACAAGCTGCAGGTGATGCGCGAAGAGATCCAAGAGGCGCCGCTGCCCCAGTCGAGAGAAGAATTCGAAACCCGCGCGTCGCTTTTTACCTTGCTGCGGGAGATCGAGCAATACTTGTATATCAAGCACAAGCTGGGCAGGAAAAGTCCGGTGAAGAGGAAACAAGATGGGTATTAAAGGGTGTAAACGACGTGCGCGTATGGAGTATTTTTCCGTATGCGCACGTCTGTTTATTTGTATTAGGATTTGCCATAACGCTTCAACCAGTTTCGAGTATTTTTACAGCGTTGACCAATACCATACGAAAACGATTAATCCCATAAGATCAAGAAATAGCGTTGCATACATAGATGCGTTGTTGGCTTTTCTCTTCATTTCGATCAAAGCTAATAGAAGAGACAAAAAATAGAGGACGATGAGGACATACATAAGCCATCCAGCAAGTAGCCAGTTTAAGTGAGTCCGTTCCAGCCAAAGATACGAAAGGAATCCTCCATTCGCCAGCAAAGCAAGAATAAATGAAAGATTGATTTTTTTCACGTATATTCTCCTCTCTATTGGGGGCTGTCAAGATTTTTGTGTAAACTCAATCAACCGATATATCAACAGGTTTCATCCCCCTAATTGGGACATCTTTTTCGGAGCCAATAGAGTCAAGGGCGTAAGGCGAAGCGAACCCTTGACGCGTTGGTGGAGAGAAGGATAATCCCTTCGGGGATGAAGCCTTTCATTTACTAACGGATGTACGGCTGTACCCGATCTTCAAAGAAAACGGATAGCTGTAAGAGAATCTGGCCCCAGTTCTGGACTCGTCCCGTCCATTTTCGCAGAACATCCATGGTTACGAGATATAACATCTTCAAAAGGGCATCGTCTGTGGGAAACATGGCTTTTCCCTTTGTCACCTTTCGAAGCTGTCGATGATAACTCTCGATGACGTTAGTTGTATAGATCAGCTTTCGAATCTCGGGAGGATATTTAAAGAAAGTGGCGATCTCGTCCCAGTTATTCCGCCAGGAACGAACCATCAAGGGATATTTACTGCCCCAGGTTTGTTCAAACTGCTCAAGCTCTTCCAACGCGGCTTGCTCCGTTGGAGCTTTATAGATGGGTTTTAGCTCGGACGTGATCTTTTTGAGATCCTTATAGGAAACATATTTGATGGAATTTCGGATTTGATGGATGACACACTTCTGAATCTCCGTTTTCGGATAACATGCTGAAATGGCTTCTGTAAAGCCACGAAGGTTATCGACGCTTGTAATAAGAATATCCTGGACCCCACGATTTTTCAGTTCATTGAGTACATGCAGCCAGAATTTTGCCGATTCATTCTCCCCAATCCAGATCCCAAGCACATCTTTATGACCGTCAAGGTCAATACCAATTACCATATAGGCGGCTTTATTGACGATAGCTCCGTCCTGTTTTACCTTAAAGTGAATGGCGTCAAGGAAAACAACAGCATAAACCGCTTGCAAGGGGCGATTTTGCCACTCTTTGATCATCGGTACAATCTTATTGGTTACATTCGATATGAGCGTTGGTGAGACTTCGATGCCATAGAGCTGCTGCAGATGGTCTTGGATATCGCGTGTGGATACGCCTTTGGCATAGAGGGCAAGAATTTGATCTTCGATCCCTGTCACGTTGGACTGATGTTTCTTTACAATGTTTGGCTCAAAATCACCCTCTCGATCTCGAGGGACTTGGATGTCAACATCCCCGTACTCAGAACGGACGGTTTTCTTGCTATACCCATTGCGGCTGTTGGTTGTCCGCTTGTTTTTCATGTCATGCTTGGCTTATCCAAGAGAAGACTCGATTTCAGCTTCCAGCATTTCTTGGATTGTGTCTGCGAATAGATCCTTTAACGCTGACTGTACGTCGTCCACTGACTTCATGTTTTTCTCTTTGATCCACTGCTTGATCTGCTCTTTTGACATCATAAAAATCTCCCAACCTTTCTACTCCTAATTGTAGTTTAGAGGTTGAGAGTTTACACAAAATATTTTACAGACTCTCGTGAAGCCAATGTGCAGAAAATTTGATCTACTGTACATCAACCCCAATTAGGCCTTCCAATTCCGTATCATATTATTTTACGAACGCCAGTATACCGGTCTTACGCTCCCCCAATGATACCGCCTATAAACGTTCACAAGACTGCCAGATTCCAGCACAACAAGAGGAAGTTTGATCGAGATGGTCGGAGATGGGAGCAATGATTGAACTTAACTAGGAACGCCTTCGGTTCGAGGAGTTTGGATTTCAACAAACCGCATTGATTCTGGATTAAGGAGTAAGTTAAAGACTGACTACATATCTTTCTGAAAATTAAGAGGTAACTAGAATTTTCTTCTTTATTATATCCCATCATGAGACAATACCTGAAGTGTAGCAACAAAAATCATTAGAGCCATTGGTTTTTTATTCAAAAGGGCGGACCAAACAGCGAATCGTAGTAGTTGTAAATGGATTGTAGTGGTATTTTTGGGAGATTCTATTATAAACTTTAGGACTAACTAATTAGGATTACAAAGGAGAGAAAACTGTGAAGAAAAGATATATGATAAGTTTTATTGCCTCTATTCTTATGATTATTTCTTCTTTAATAAGTTTGCTTCTAAGATTATCTATGTCTTTATCTATCGCTTTACCAACCCTTTTATTAGTGGGAGGAATCTGCTTCTTTATATCTGCCTTCGTATCCATGAAGAAAGAAAAGGAATAGACGAGTTTGATCGCGGAACAGAGAGTCGGAGAGCATTTGCCACAGTTCGATATACCCCCAGTCCACTTTGTCCCCCATATCCATATTTCACCAAGCATCCTCTCTGTACGGCTAGAATTGCCGCCAAGTATCCACAGGATCTGTGATTTCTTCTTTTGCAGCAATTACTCCCTACTTAATTGAGCCATCCACTTCCCCAAACCCCTAAATTTTCGCAATGGTTACCATTGCGATTTCTCATTTTTTCATAAATTTCAACTATGATACTGTAAAGCAAAGAACATCGAGAGAGGAAAGGAGTGCTGCGCGTTGTTGCCATTTCGCGTCATCAACCAGAAAACGACTGAACAAATTTTGGACATGGCCCGCGTCATCGAGACGGTGGAACAAGCCTATACGCTGAAAGCCCAAAAGGAGGCTACCCTGTTCCCCATGGTTTTCTACGAATTCGAGCCGGGCAAAGCGGATATGGACATCAAGTCCGGCCATCTGACAGGCGCCAACATTTTCGGATTGAAGCTGGTCTCCTGGTTTGGAGAAAACACGGAGAAGAATCTGCCTCAGCTGATCGGAATGGTCATGGTGCTGGACAGCCGGACAGGCGCTCCGCGGGGAATCCTCAGCGGCGAGCATATCACATGCATGCGCACGGGTGCAGCCGGGGGGATTGGCGCAAAATACTTGGCGAGACCTGAGTCTGAGCATCTGCTGATCGTCGGCAGCGGCCATCAAGCCCCTTTTCAAATTCTGGCCACGTTGATTGCCATGAAGCATGTAAAAAAGGTATCTGTATACAACGCCCGCTCCTACGAACGAGCCGCTGCGTTTTGCGAAAATATCCAGTCCAGGCTGCTCAATATGGTCGTCTCCCAGTTTAAAGGACAGGATGATCTCCTGAACGAGTACACCAAGCGCTGCCAGATCGAATTTGTTCCCGTAGAGAACATCGAGCAGACGACAAGAGAAGCGGACATCATCATCACCGCTACATCTGCCCGTCAGCCGTTGATCCGGAAAGAATGGGTAAAGCCGGGAACACATATCACCTGTGTCGGAGCGGACATGGAAGGCAAGCAGGAGATCGATGAGCATTTGTTTGCCGCAGCCCGCGTTTTTGTAGATGACGTCACGCAATCGGTGAACGTTGGAGAAATGGAGATTCCCGTAAAGAAAGGCGTCGTTACGAAAGAGACAATCGTAGCGGAAATCGGCGAAGTGATTCTGGGCCGGACAGCCGGACGGACGTCGCCTGAAGAGATTACGATCTTTGACAGCACCGGCATCGCCCTGCAGGATTTGCTGACCGCCAATCTTGTGCTTGAGGTGGCGGAAAAGACGGGTGCCGGTACGGTAGTCGAACTCTAGAAAAAGGGAGGAGTAAACAAAAGATGCAGGTAAAACCGTTTAAAGTCGAAGAGTGGATGAATGAATATGAAATGGACGCGGTCTACAACATCGCCGAGACATGCGTGGACTCTCTGACCGTGGAAGAATTGATCCGCCTGTCGGATGAGCCGGAGCGCTTTTTTGGCGAACTGGCAAAAATGAAGCTGACGTACGGGCATATCGAGGGATCGCCGGAGTTTCGCTCGCTGGTCGCCGGTTTGTACAAAACGATGAAGCCGGAAAATGTCATTTCGATGAACGGCGCCATCGGGGCCAACTTCCTGCTGCTTTACTCACTCGTGGAACCGGGGGACGAGGTCATTACCGTACATCCGACCTATCAGCAGCTGTACTCGGTGCCGGAATCGTTCGGGGCACAGGTAAAGCTCCTCGGGCTGCGTCCGGAAAACGGATTTTATCCCGATCTGGGTGAACTGAGAAGCATGGTTAGCCCGAAAACGAAGCTGATCTGCATCAACAATCCGAACAACCCGTCCGGCGCGCTCATGGGCGAAGAGATGCTGCGCGAAATCGTGGAAATCGCCCGCAGTGTGGATGCCTATCTGCTCTGCGACGAGGTGTATCGCGGACTGCATCAGGACCCCGAGGTCGTCGTTCCGTCCATTGCGGACCTGTACGAGAAAGGAATCAGCACAGGCAGCCTGTCCAAGGTGTTTTCGCTTGCCGGCCTGCGTCTCGGTTGGATTGCGGGACCGCTTGCCGTGATCAAGGAATGTGTCAAGCACCGCGATTACAATACGATCAGCTGCGGCATGATCGACGACGTCCTCGCCGTGCATGCATTGAAAAACTACGACAAGATCATGGACCGCAACCTCGGAATCGTCCGCACCAATCTGCAAATTCTGGACGACTGGGTGCAAAATGAACCGCTTATCTCGTATGTGAAGCCGCAGGCCGGGACGACAGCGATGCTGAAATACGAGCTGGACATCCCGTCCGAGGAGTTTTGCATCGACCTGTTCAAAACGACCGGGGCCTTCTTGACGCCGGGAAGCTGCTTTGACATGGAAGGCTATGTGCGGATCGGCTACGCGTGCGCCACAGACGTGCTGCGCGACGGTCTGGCAAAAGTATCAGAATATCTAAGGGCCCGCCGCTAAGTGCCGGCCCTATAAAAATACAATTGATTGCATAAATATAAAAATGTTATTATTAAAAAAAGTTTAGGGAGGGGAAACTGCTTATGGCGCAACCAGAAATGAACACCAAGCCTTCGCTTTCCAAGGTGAAAGAAATAAACGTCTTCGTCTTGCTCTTTGCCGTGCTGGCGATCGCGGTCGTCTTGACCTATCTGATCCCGGCGGGCGAATACGGACGCGTGGACGTAAACGGCAGAAGCGTCGTCGATCCGCAATCATTCCAATTTATCGAATCATCTCCGGTAAAGCCGCTTGGACTCGTTAACAGCGTCCATACCGGCATGGAGGAAGCGGCGGGCATTATCTTTTTTGTTTTGATTATCGGCGGAACCTTCGGTATTTTGACAGCAACCGGGGCGATTGAGGCTCTGATCGTCACGCTCTCACGAAAGCTGCAAAACCAGGAAAAATGGCTGATTCCGATCATGATGTTCTTCTTTGCCATGGGGGGATCATTGATGGGAATGGCGGAAGAAACGATTCCGTACATAGCCATTATGATACCGCTGGCAGTCGCTTTGGGATTTGACGCGATCACAGGGGCGGCGATTGTCCTGGTAGGCGCCTCCGTCGGCTTTACGTCGGCGATCATGAACCCGTTTACGGTCGGGGTAGCGCAAGGCATTGCCGAGCTTCCGACGTTTTCCGGGGCGGCGTACCGTATTGCCATTTTTGCCGTAATGTACATCGTCTCGGTCGGATTTGTCTACCGCTATGCGATGAAGGTGAAAAAGGACCGCTCACACGGGTTCTTCGGCAATTTTGAGGGGAAAGACGCCTCGGAGCTGCTGCGCGGCGATATTGTTCTTACGACGAGACACAAATGGATTCTCGGCTGTTTTGTGGTCAATTTTGTCGTTCTGGCCTTCGGCGTAATCAAATATGGCTGGTATATTACAGAAATTGCCGGACTGTTCCTACTCTTGGGAATTGTCATTGGGTTAATCGGGAAACTCTCGTCCAACACGATTGTAGAATCATTCATGAAAGGAGCCTCCGGCGTAATTGCAGGGGCGCTTGTGATCGGCGTTGCCCGCGCGGTCGTGGTCGTGCTGAACGAGGGCCACATTCTGGATACGATCCTCTACTATGCAGCAGCGTTGATCAATGAGATTCCGGCGACGCTGACCGCGTTTGGCATGCTTGTGCTGCAAACAATCATCAGCTTTATCGTGCCGTCCGGCAGCGGAATGGCCGCCTTGACGATGCCGATCATGACACCGCTCGCCGATCTGGTGGGCGTGACGAGACAAACCGCAGTGCTCGCGTACCAGTTTGGGGACGGGATTTCGAATATTTTCATCCCTACATCCGGGTACTTCATGGCGGGCCTGGCAATTGCCGGAATTCCGTGGATGCGCTGGATGAAGTGGATTCTGCCGTTGATCCTCCTTCAGTACGGCGTTGCCATCGCTGCAGTAGTCGTGGCCCAGCTGATCGGCTACGGGCCGTTTTAAGAAACATTGGAACAGGGGGATGTTTCGCGGACCAGCGAGCTTCCTGCCTGCATCATTTTTGCTAGGAGCGTGATTGCATGACTAGAGACTTGTGCACGCCAGAACTCGCCCAATGGGCTGTCGGCCACCGCCGCTACCTGCACCAAAATCCGGAGCTGTCCGGGGTGGAATTCGAGACTGGCGAATACATCAAAAAATGTCTGCAGGAGCTGGACATCGAAATTCTCGACTTTCCCGCACCGAGCGTCGTCGGCTTTTTGAAAGGAACCGAAGGGAAAAAGACGATTGCGCTGAGGGCTGACATCGACGCGCTGCCAGTCCTGGAGGAAGGCGAGAAGGATGGCTATATTTCCAAGCGCGAGGGCATCGCCCATGTCTGCGGCCATGACGGACATACGGCCGTGCTGCTCGCCGCCGCCAAATGGCTGTCGGAAAACCGGCAGGAAGTAAAGCCGAACGTGCTGTTTTTGTTCCAGTCCTCGGAGGAAATGCTGCCGAGCGGGGCGGAAAAACTGGTGGCCCAGGGAGCGGTCGACCAGGCGGATGCGGTCTTTGGCCTGCACCTCTGGCAGCCGCTGGAGAAAGGAAAGATCGGCATCACCTACGGCGCGATGATGGCGTCGGCGGACGATTACCGCATCGTCATCGAAGGAAAGGGCGGGCACGGCTCGATGCCGCATGAGACCATCGATCCGATCTACATCGCCAGCCATGTGATCGGCGCTTTGCAGGGAATTGTCGGACGCCGGATGAACGCCATCGAGCCGGCGGTCATCTCTGTGGGTAAAATCGAAGCGGGGACGACGTACAACATCATTCCCAACCAGGCGGTCATGTCCGGCACGTTCCGCTCGCATTCGGAAGCGACCCGCCGGGCTCTGGCGGAAGAAATGAAGCGGACCGTCGAGGGAATCTGCGCCGCTTTCGGAGCAAAGGGGACGCTGGAGGTCGACTGGGGCACGCCGCCGGTGGTCAATGACAAAGAGATGAGCCAGTTCGTGGAGCAGGTCGTGACAGAAAAGCTCGGAAGCGAGCTGCTTGTTCACGTCGATCCGGTCATGGGCGGCGAAGACTTCTCCCACTACTTGCTCAAAAAGCCGGGCGCCTTTGTGTTTGTCGGCATGAACGGCGAAAAGAGCGCCTATCCGCATCATCACCCTCGCTTCGATATCGACGAAGACGTGATGCCGACAGCGATCAATCTGTTCATTCAACTCGTCAAGCAGTTTGCATAAGGACTTGCCGACAAAGGTGACCTAATAGGCTCGCCCGGCCGTTTGCACAAGGAGTTTGCCTAAGGAGGTTTTTACAGGATGCTATCCGTTTCATTTTTCGATATTGTCAAAGCGCACAAGGATTTGCAGGGCCAAGTGACGAAGACGCCGCTGCTGCGTTCGGACGCTCTGTCCGGGGCAGCAGGCGCGGACGTGTGGCTCAAGCTGGAATGCTTGCAAAAAACAGGCTCGTTCAAAGTCAGGGGAGCGCTGAACAAAATCGCTTCCCTGAGCGAAGCAGAGCTGGCCAAAGGCGTTATCACCGCTTCTGCGGGAAACCATGCGCAGGGCGTAGCCTATGCCGCGTCCCTGAAAGGCGTATCCGCCCTGATCGTCGTGCCAAAGACGGCTCCGGAGACGAAAAAGGCCGGAATCAAGAAGTACGGAGCGGAACTGATCGTTCACGGAGACAACTACGATGAAGCAGAGGCGCATGCATACCAGCTAGCGGAGGAAACGGGCAGAACCTTCGTGCACGCATTTGAAGACGACCAAATCATCGCCGGTCAAGGGACGGTCGGACTGGAAGCGCTGCTGGAGGAGCCCGATTTCGATACGATCATCGTTCCGGCTGGCGGCGGAGGCCTGATCTGCGGGATCGCGACCGCAGCCAAGGCGATCAATCCCGCGGTGAAGGTGATCGGAATCCAGACCCATGCGTCGCCGCCGTGGTACTATTCGTTCCGGGAAGGACGCCTGGTCGATGTGGAGTACAGCGACTCGCTTGCTGACGGCCTGCACGGCGGCATTACCCAGGGCAACCTGGATCTGGCGCTGAAGATCGTGGACGACATACTCCTCGTCGAAGAAGAGCACGTCGCACAGGCCATGCACTGGCTGGCAAAAGAGCATCACCTGATGGTCGAAGGCTCGGGCGCAGTCGGCGTCGCAGCCCTGCTGCAAGGGGCCGTTTCGGGCATCGCGGGCAAAAAAGTGCTGACGATCGTCAGCGGCAGCAATGTGGACGCAGGCAAGCTGGCAAAGCTGATCGCGAGGTACGAATAGGATGACGCGGATTCGGTCCATCGACATTTACGCGATTGCGCTGCCGTTGATCCGCCCGTTTATCATCGCCTACGATACGTTCCGCGAGATGCCGACGATCCTGGTCCGGCTGGAGACAGACGAGGGAGTCGTAGGATACGGCGAGGCTACGCCGGACGAGCATGTGACAGGGGAGACCTACTGGAGCACAATCGAGGTCATCAAGCATCATCTGGGTCCGGCTGTGCTTGGAGAAAACCCGTTTTCCATCGAGCGGATTCACGACAGGATGAACCAGAAGGCAAAGGGAGTCCCGGCGGCCAAGGCAGCGATTGACATCGCCTGCCACGACCTGATGGGCAAGCTGGCGGGCCAGCCGCTCTACCGTTTGCTGGGCGGCCCTTCTCACGACGAGCTGGTCATTCCTTATGTCATGAGCATTCAGCCGCCGGAGGTCATGGCCCAAGAGGCCCAAGCGGCTGTCGCCGAAGGGTACGGAACCTTGAAGCTGAAGGTCGGGACGGACGTCGCCTCAGATGTTGCCCGGGTGCAGGCCGTACGCCAAGCAGTCGGGCCCGATATCAGGCTCCGGGTCGACGTCAACCAGGGCTGGGGGTACGCCGCCGAGACCTTGCAGGCGCTGAAGCATATGGAGGCGTTGGGCATCGACTGGATCGAGCAGCCGGTTCACGCCGACGACCTGGACGGCATGGCCGATATTCGCCGAAAGACGGCGATCCCCGTGATGGTTGACGAAGGACTTTTGGGAGACAAGGAGATGCGGCAGATCACCCAGAAAAATGCCGCAGACTGGATCAACATCAAGCTGATGAAATGCGGCGGTTTGTACCCGGCAGTGCGATTGAACCACCAGGCGGAAATGGCGGGAATCCGCGTGCAGATCGGTTCGATGGTGGAGTCGGCCGTCGCCACCGCGGCGGGAGCGCATCTTTCGCTGGCAAAGAAGAATATCTGGTCCAACGAGATGGTCGGCCCCCGGATGTTTGCCAAAGACGTGGCGGATTTCCCCGTTACCGGCGACCGCATCCGGCTTGGCGAATCACCGGGGCTGGGAATAGCAGTAAACGAAGAGACTGTTGCGTCTTTGATGCGCATTCACGTGAAATTGGCATAGCATAAATGAGCTCCATCGGGTACACTTTGGGGAATAAGGAATGAGCGTTTGACGCCTTCCAATTCGGACAAAGCGAGTGTAGACGATGGAGCTTCGTAATTTAAGGACCTTTCAGGTCGTCGCCGAACATTTGAATTTGACCAAGGCAGCCGAGCATCTGGGCTACAGCCAGCCGACCATTACCCTGCAAATCAAGGCGCTGGAGAGGGAGCTGGGCCATTCGCTGTTGAACCGGGTGGGAAAGAAAACATTCCTCACCCCGGCAGGCAAGGTGGTCAGGCAGTATACGGAGCAGTTGTTTTCCGTCATGCAGCTGATGGAAGAAGAGCTGAACCACCTGAACAACCCCTTTGGCAATCTGGTTGTCGCCGCTCCTGAATTTTACTGCACCCAGTACATGCCGCACATGCTGAAGTCATATCTGGAAATGCATCCGCAGGTGAATCTGCAGGTCATTTCCTGCAGCAGCCAGGAGGCGCTGCGCAGGGTGAACAACCATGAAGCCGACATCGGCATCATCGCCGGAACATGCGATCTTTCGGATATTTATGCAAGTGTGGTGGATCTGGAGGAGTTCGCGCTGGTCGCTACGCCGGAAATGATTGCCGGGCGCAGCTTCTCCGAGGTGCTGGAGCAGTATCCGTTCCTGTCCTACCAGGAGGGCTGCAACCTCGACGGGTTTATCAGCCAGTGCCTGGCGGAGATCAACTACTCTCCCCAATCCGTCATCAAGTGCACGAGCGAAGAGACGATCAAGCGGTCGGTGCTCAATCACACAGGGGTCGCCTTTCTCAGTACCGCGCTCATCCAGGCGGAGCTGCGTTCCGGAGCGGTAGAGGAGCTGCACCGTTTTTCCCGGCGTGCCGAGACGTCGATTATTTGCCTGAAGCGGCGAAAGGACGAGGCGGCGATTGAGACCTTCGCCGAGCTGGTGACCGATGTGTGGCAAAGCGTTCGGGAAAATCAGTAGGGCTTCGTATAACGTAAAAGAGCATCTCATCCAGAGATGCTCTTTTCAGCGTCTTTGGGAGTGGGTTTTGGGGCGGGGCAAGGTAAGATCAGGTCAGGTAAGGTAAGCTAAGTTAAGCTAAGCTAAGCTAAGTTAAGCTAAGTTAAGCTAAGCTAAGTTAAGCTAAGCTAAGCTAAGCTAAGCACTGACAGCTAGCCTGTTTTACCGTAGTCCATCGAGAAAATCCCGCACTGCCCGATAGAAGCCATTCGGGTCATCAGAGTGGACACCGTGACCGCATTCTTCAAAAACTTCAAGCTTTGTATTGGGCCTGCGGGAAACCATAAGCTTGGCCTGATGAATATCCATGACAAAGCTTTTTTTTCCGTGAATAAGCAAAATGGGGCAAGTAGAGGACAGCCAGTCTTCCCACCAGACACCATTTATGTTTTGTGTAGAAATATTCATCCCTCTTAAGTCGGAGCGAAATCCCCAGCCCTGTTCATCCTCAAACACGCTTTCCGAAAAGTAATCAATGGCTCTAACCCCTGCGCGCTCCAATGATGCTCTCAGTTCCTCCAGTGACGCGGAACGGCTGGGGAGCTTTTCGGCAAAGGACATGTCGGCATTGATCTCGACACCGATGTCTTCCACAATAACGGCTCTGACGAGTTCAGGATAACGTGCAGCAAATTGATAGCCGTTTACTCCGCCTAAAGAATGCCCCAGTATGGTGACAGGCTGTCCGCCAAGCTCCGTGTCAATAAGGCTAAAAATATCATTCAGGTAGCTTTCTCTGGAGTAATCCAGATCGGGAGAGTGCTCACTCCAGCCATGTCCGCGTTGGTCCAAACCGATCACCCGCCAACCCTCGATTTTGGAGGCGAAGTCTGAGTAGGTTCTGGCATCGTTCATATGTCCGTGCAGCATCAGTAAAATTTCTTCACCCTCACCCCCGAAATCAAGGTATGAGAGCTTCATCTTTCCCGATTGAAAGTACTTTCTTGTTGGCAATTGATTGTCTTTTGCGTGAAGCATTTCCTTTCCTCCCTTTCCCATCCGAATTGAACGAAATTTGATGGCAAGTCAACTGTAACGGATAATAGTGACAACTTTTGTCATGATTTAAAAATTTGTGTACAGCTATTTGGCATATCGCTTGACTCTGCTTGATAACGAGAAATGTGCGATAACGTAAGAGCTCTTCCCTGCGATCCAAGGAGCTGTTTTTGTCCCTACCGTCATATACATCTAAAGAGTTTGACTATTCAGCCTATAACAGGTATAATTTGGATAACTTTGTTAGTTAAATTAACTAACTCTTTGGTGGTGAATGGCAAAGCGTGCGTTCTTCAAAAAGAACAGGCAGCAGCAAGCTTGTCAAAAAGTGGAACAAGGAAGAGATATTGCAGCAGGTCATTTTGCATGGACAAATTTCCCGCGCCGACCTTTCCAAGGAGACGCAGCTCAGCCGTCCGTGTGTGTCGGCCCTCGTCGATGAAATGATTCAGGAAGGCCTCCTGCACGAGGTAGGCATGGGAGACTCGCGCGGCGGCCGCAAGCCGATTTTGCTCGAGTACAACTATCAGGCATACGCGATTGCCGGGGCTGTGTTCGAAGGCTCCACGCTGGATATGGCAGTAGCTGATCTGAAAGGACGGTTTTTGGGGCGTTATCAGAAGCGGCTGTCACAGCCTGGAAACGGGGAGCTGGTGATCGAGGATTTGGCCCAAGGGCTGGAGCGGCTGCTGGAGGAAAGCAGTCTTCCCGCTGACCGGCTGCTCGGGATCGGTGTCGGCCTGCCCGGCGTTACCCAGCGCGGGAGCGGTACGGTCAGCTTTTCGCCCAGCACAGGCTGGATGGGCTCGCCAATCCAGAAGACCATCGAGGAGCGCCTCGGGCTGCCTGTTATCATCGACAACGACGTAAACATGATGACCCTGGGTGAGTACGTCCGCGGCGTCGGGGTCGGCCACAGCACGGTCGTCTACATGTATGTAGGCACCGGGATCGGCTCCGGCATCATCCTGGACGGACAGTTTTACCGCGGGAGCCGGGAAGCGGCAGGGGAGATCGGCTTCATGATGATCGGTCCCGCCAATTCCAGAAAGGACGGAGCGTCGGGTGTTTTCGAGACGCATTATTCCGCTCCCGGCATCGCATGCAAGGCCAAGGGATTTCTCTCTGACCTTCAGGAAGGGTCGAGTGTCATAAAAGAGCTGATTCGGTACGCCGAGAAAGGACACGAGGAAGCCGTCCGACTTCTGGACGAAGTGTACCTCAACTGGGCATACGGAATAGCCAATATTGTCAGCATCCTGAACCCGGAGCTGTTGATCCTGAGCGGGGAGATGGTCCATATCGATGATAAAGGGGTGAAGCGGATTTCCGATTGGCTAAGTGAGTGGGTGCCCGTAGCGCCTCGTCTGGAAAAGGCTGCTCTTGGCGAACAGGCGGGCTTGATCGGTGCCGTCCACAGCGTTTTAGAGGCGTTCCCGTCCACGAGACTGCTGGACAGGTAACAGAAAAAAAGGGGGAGTTTGTTTTGAAACAGTCCAACAGCACACTGAAAAAATGGATGCGAGGCGTGTTTGCCAGCTCGCTGGCCCTGACGGTTGCGGCGTGCTCCGGCGGCGGACAGGAGGCGAAGCCGGCAGACAGCAACAATACTGGCGGGCAGCCGTCCGGCGAAGCGAAGCCTGCCGAACCGGAAGGCGACCAGAAGCTGATCATTTACACCGCACGCGACAAGAACATCTTCGAAATCGTCCTGCCCAAGTTCAATGAAAAGTATCCGAATATCGAAGTGGAGACGCTGGAGATGGGAGCGCAGCAGATTCTGGAACGCGTACGCGCCGAAAAAGCCAATCCGCAGGCCGATTTCTGGTGGGGCGGCACGCAGTCCGCTCTGAGCACGGCGGCGGATGAGGGCTTGCTGGAACCTTACAAGCCGACGTTTGCCGACAAGATTCCGGATTTGTACAAGGACCCGCAGGATCGCTGGTATGGAGAAATGCTGCTGCCGGAGGTCATCATGTACAACTCCGAGGCGCTCAAGCCGGAGGAAGTTCCGCAAGACTGGGATGAGCTGATCGATCCCAAGTACAAGGATAAAATCGTAATCCGCAACGTTCTGCCATCGGGAACGATGAGGACCATCTACTCTGCCATGATCTACCGACAAGGACCAGACACCCCGGAAAAAGGCTACGAGTGGCTTAAAAAGCTTGACGCCAACACCAAGGAATACACCCAGGACCCGACCAACCTCTACCTCAAGCTGGACCGCCAGGAAGGCGTCATCTCTCTGTGGAATCTGCAAGACGTACTGATTCAGAGCAAACAGAACAACCATCCATACGACTTCGTCTATCCAAAGAGCGGGGCACCGATCCTCGTAGACGGCGTCGGCTTGATCAAAGGCGCGAAAAACGCGGACGCGGCCAAGAAGTTTTACGAATTCCTGTTCAGTCCGGAAATTGCCGCCCAGCTTGCCAAGGAGCGCTTCCAGTTCCCGTCCCGCACGGACATCAACAAGGACGATCTGCCTGACTTCATGAAAAACCTCGAGCTGAAGCCGCTGGAGCTGGATTGGAAGGTCATGGCGGAAAAAGAAAAAGAATGGATGCAGCATTGGGACGAAAATATCAAAGGAAAAGGAAAGAAGTAACCGGTTTCACGGACAGCGACCAGACGGGGAGGCACACAAGTCGCTCCGTCTGGCTCTTGCATAGAGGTGGTCTTTATGCGATCACTTCCGGACCGGGCCCATTTTTTTTAGGGAGGACACCTGATGAGCAGCGTAACACTGGATCACGTACACAAGCGATTTGGAAAGGCCAAAGGGGTAGAAGATGTCCACATTCATATCGAATCAGGAGAATTCTTCACGTTTTTGGGCCCCAGCGGCTGCGGGAAAACGACTACCCTCAGAATGATCGCCGGCTTTTACTACCCGACGGAAGGGCGCATCTCGTTCGGCAGCCAGGATGTGACGATGCTACCGCCCAACAAGCGCAATACCGGGATGGTTTTCCAAAACTACGCCCTGTTTCCGCATATGACGGTGTTTGAAAATATTGCCTTTGGCTTGCAGGTTCGAAAAATGGCGAAAGCCGACATCAAAGAACGCGTGGAGAGGATCATGAAGCTGGTCCGTCTCGATGGGTACGGAGAACGCCGGATCGACCAATTGTCCGGCGGACAGCAGCAGCGTGTCGCTCTCGCCCGTGCCCTCGTCATCGAGCCGCAAATCCTGCTGCTCGACGAACCGCTGTCCAACCTGGACGCGAAGCTGCGGGAAGAGACCCGTTATGAAATCAAGCGCCTGCAAATGGAGCTGGGCATCACCACCATTTACGTGACGCACGACCAGGCGGAGGCGATGTCGATGTCAGACCGCATCATGGTCATGAACAGCGGAGTGGTGCAGCAAATCGGCACGCCGCACGAGATCTACCACCGGCCGGTGAACCGCTTCGTCGCGTCCTTTATCGGCGAAACCAATCTGTGGGAAGCGACAGTGACAGGAATTGAGGGCCAAAACGTCTATGTGCAGGTGACGCCCGACATCTCCCTGTGCGGCTCCTTGCAGCAGGCATCCCCGCAGGTTCGTTTGGCGGTCGGAGAAAAGGTAGCGCTTTCGATTCGTCCCGAAGCGGTTCGGGAAAGTGCGGGAGCGGACGGTGAGAACGTGGTGAGAGGAACCGTGGCGCTTGCCGAGTTTACCGGTGCATGCGTCAACTACGTGACCAGCGTCGGACCCCACCAGTTGAGGAGCATGTTTATCAATGAAGGAAGCGCTGTCAAACAGCCCGGGGAGGCCATTTCCCTGCACATTCCAAAGAACAGCATCTATTTTGCCGGATAAGGAGGAAAAGCGATGAGAGCAGAGCTGCAGCCAGGATCGGCACCCGCAAGGCGAATGTCGTTTACCTCTTCGCCGGCATTTGTGTATGTACTGGTTTCGCCGCTGTTTTTGATCTTGCTGGCGTACGTCATTTACCCGCTCTGGGAAACGTTTGTCGCCAGCGTCCACATCGATGGCGAGACGACGTGGAAAAACTACGTCCGCTTCTTCAGTCTGGAGCATACGGCCAATCTGGAGGCGTTGTGGACCAGCATTTATATATCCGTCCTGAGCGTCATCAGTTGCGGAATTGTCGGAGTGACGATGGCTTTTTTGCTGGAGCGCTACGAATTTCCGGGGCGAAAAATCCTGTCGGTGCTTGCCTTGGTGCCGATGGCCCTGCCGCCGCTGATCGGGGTGCTCTCGTTTACGTTTTTGTACGGTGAGAGCGGCATTTTCCCACGGGCGTTCAAGGAATTGTTCGGCCTGGCCCAAGTGCCGTTTTCCTTGAAAGGGATCTGGGGTGTTGTCGTCGTTCACACCTTTACGATGTACACGTATTTCTTCATGACCGCGTCGGCGGCGATCAAGGGGCTTGACCCGTCTCTGGAGGAAGCAGCCGCAAGCCTTGGGGCAGGGCGTTTTACCGTTTGGCGGAGAGTCATTTTGCCGATGCTCACCCCTGCGCTGGTCGCCTCGTCCCTGCTGGTGTTCATGATTTCGATGGCGTCCTACACGGCCCCGCTCATCTTCGGAATCGACCGGACGATGACGATGCAAATTTATCTCTCCCGAACGAATGGAGACCTGGACATGGCGGCGGCGCAATCGACGATTTTGTCGATCGTGTCGGTAGCCTTCCTCCTGTTGATGCGCTGGTATCAGGGAGCGCGGAATTATCAAAACCAGAGCAAGGGCGTCAGCGTGCACAGAACGGAAATCAAAAGCAAGACAGGCCGCTATATCTCGATCGTGCTGGCTTTTATCGGCATCGTCATCCTGATGCTGCCCATTTTGGTGCTCGTTTTGATTTCCTTCTCCGTGGACGGCACGTGGACGGTCCAGATATTGCCGCCAAAGTATACGGTGGATCATTATCTCGACTTGTTTACCGACAAGAAAACCTGGCGTCCGATCATGAACAGCTTGGAGCTGAGCGCGATTGCCACAATCGGGATCGTCCTGTTCGGGGTGGCGGCAGCCTATGCGATGGTAAGGCTGCGTTTTCGCGGAAAGACATTGCTGGACGTCCTGATTATGCTGCCCTGGGCACTGCCTGGGACGGTCGTGGCGGTCAACCTGATCGCAGCCTTCAGCGAGCCGACCGTGTTCAGCTTCAACCAGGTGTTGATCGGCACCTTCTGGATTATCCCGCTTGCCTACTTTGTCCGCCATCTGCCGCTCGTGTTCCGTTCGACGTCGGCTACGCTGATGCAGATGGACCCGTCTGTCGAAGAGGCAGCGCGAAACCTGGGGGCTACGTGGTGGTACAGCTTCCGGCGGGTTGTCTTTCCGATGGCGTTCGGCGGGATACTGGCCGGGACCTTGCTCGCGTTTGTCCAGTGTATCGGCGAGTTCGTGGCATCTATTCTGATCTTTACCCCGCGGACTACGCCTCTTTCCGTGGCGATTTTCCAAAAGATGTACTCCTTTGAATTCGGTACGGCATGTGCATACGGCGTCTTGCAAATCGTCGTGATCATCATCGTGCTGTTCGTCTCCAGAAAACTGACCGGCGACAAGGCGGGAACGGCGGTTTAAACAGGCAAGATGCCTAGCAAGTCCGCCGTCAACTGTTGGCGCTTTGATTACTCGTGCATTTCCGTTTTGCTTCTATGGGTCAATCCGTGGCGACAGCATGAACTCCCCTGCATGAAGGCCATGATTGATAATGCAGGAATTTCCTGCAGATAGATCATCTTACAGAGGAAATGGAGGAGGGTTCATTGAAAAAGGGGACTTTTGCCAAGCTGTTTTCCGTCACTACAGCCGTCGCGCTGGCCGGCAGTCTCGTCCTGCCGCTGGCGCCCCAGACCGCTCATGCCGACCGCGGTGTCGTCGACCTGTGGAAAGCGATCAAGCCGCTGACCACGATTGCCAGCGCCATGAACACAGGCGCGCATCCCGACGACGAGCACAGCGCAATGCTGGCGTACCTGTCGCTGGGCAAGGGAGTGGACACGTCCAGCATCATCGCCAATCGCGGCGAAGGCGGACAGAACGAGATCGGCAGCGAGCTGGGCAATGCGCTCGGCATCATCCGCACGAGGGAGCTGCAGGAGGCGTCCAAGGTCACCAATGTGACGCTGGGCATCCTCAGCGAACAGATTGATGATCCCGTCTACGATTTCGGCTTCTCCAAAAGCCCGGACGAGACCCTTTCCAAATGGGGAGAAGAGGAGGTCTATGAACGGCTGATCCGGAAAATCCGGGAGCTGAGACCTGACGTAGTCATTCCCGCTTTCCTGAACGAGCCTTCTACGCACGGACATCATCGCGCCATCAATGTCATCACGGTCAGAGCGTTTGAGGACGCAGCCGACCCGAGCGTGTTTCCCGAGCATCTGGCCCAGGGGCTTTCGCCGTGGCAGGTCAAAAAGCTGTACGTCCCGGCGTCGGCAAAGGACTATGACGTCAGAGTGCCTGTAGGCGAGTATGACGAGATTTACGGAGCCTCGTATCTGCAACTGGGCGAGGAATCCCGGTTTATGCACAAGAGCCAGGGGATGGGGCGGCACTATGATGAAGGCCCGAGCTACAATTACTACAAGCTGGAAAAGTCGGTCGTCCCGGAGAATAGAGGGAACACAGCAAAGGAAAAAGAACCCGATTTCTTTGAAGGCATTGCCTATACATTTGACGATCTTGCCGAGGAAGTGAAGAAAGCCGCAGGCGGTGGCAAGCTGGCAGCGGAGCTGTCCGCGCTGCAAAAGGATGCCGACCGGGTGATCGCCGCCTATCCGAGCTTCGCCAGGGTGGCAGAAGAAGTCCACGCGATGCTGGCCGACGTCAGGAAAACAAAGGCGGCTGTGGAGGCATCCGGTCTGGAGCGTGCAGTGAAGCAGGATGTGCTGCATCGGCTGGAGGTAAAAGAAAACCAGCTCAGCAAAGCGAGTGCGGAAGCGTTGTCGCTCGTAGCCAAGGTGCGCCCGGAGACGGGCGAGCTGGTCGCGGGACAGACGGCCAAAGTAACCGTAACGGCTTATAATGGCGGCCAGGTGAAATGGAGTCAGGTGAAGCTGAGCTTGCATGTCCCGGAAGGATGGAAGGCGCGGGCAACAGGTCCGACCAGCGTAAACGGTCTCGGATATAACCAGACGGCAAAAGCCGAATTCGAGGTGACGGTGCCAAGCAACGCGTCTTTGTTCCAGCCGTATCAAGAGCCTTTGATCACGGCGGATGTTGCGGTCACTGCCTTTGAAACGGCTTCTGTCACTCACGTCGTTCCTGCTGACGCGGTGGCCGTGCTGCCCGGCTTTGCCCTGTCGGTCAGCCCGGGCGCGACCGTGCTGAATACGCTCAAGCCGGAAGAGCCGATCTCGGTCAAGGTGACAGTCAAAAACTACAATCCGGGAGCAGCCAATTCCGCCATTTCGCTGGAGCTGCCGGATGGCTGGTCTGCTGAACCGAAGTCCGTGCCTGTTTCCTTCGCGGCCAAAGGTGAGACCAAATCGGCAGCGTTTACGGTGAAGCCGGGATCTTCGGTAAAGCCGGGCCAATACAAGGTAACGGCTGTCGCCCGCGGAAACGGAAAGGAAAGCCGCCAAGGCGCCCAGGTGATCCGCTATCCGCATATCGGCACCACATACTTTGTCCAACCGGCAGAGGTTGCGATCCAGGCCTTTGATCTGAACGTGCCGGAGGGCTTGAAGGTCGGGTACGTCTCCAGCGGCTTTGACAACATCGACCAATACTTGCGCCAAGTCGGGGTGGACGTCGTTTCGCTCAGCGCCAAAGACATCGAATCGGGCGATCTGAGTCAGTACGATTCGATCGTGCTGGGCATCCGCGCCTACGGATTCCGGCCGGAGCTGATTCCGAGCAATGCCCGCCTGCTCAAATACGTGGAGGACGGAGGCAACCTGGTGGTGCAGTACCACAAGCCGGAAGACAAATGGAAGCCGGAGCTGGCGCCGTATCCGATCACCATCGGGACGCCGCTGATCCAATGGCGCGTGACGGACGAGAATTCCAAAGTGACGATGCTGGCGCCTGAGCATCCGATCTTCAACACGCCCAACAAAATCACGGACGAAGACTGGAATCATTGGATTCAGGACCGTTCCGCCTACAATCCGTCCAAATGGGCGAAGGAATATGTGGAGCTGATCAAAAATGGCGATCCGGGCGAGAAGGAGTTTACCGGTACGTTCCTCACCGCCACATACGGAAAAGGGACGTATACGTACAGCTCGCTCGTCTGGTACCGTGAAATACCTGCGCTGGTGCCGGGGGCGATCCGGCTGTTTGTCAACATGGCCAGTCTGAAGCAATAAATATACAGCAAGCGATCGCAAAGAAAATGCGGGATACCCGACGCAGACAAGAAAGGCGAGAGAAGCGGGAGGCTGCCGTTTGCCGGCTGTCCTCCCTGTTTCCAGCCTTGGGGAAGCTTTAACCGAAGAACGTATATCCTCTAAAAAATAAAGAAATGGCCGGAAGGAGAAACACCGATGGATACCAAAGAACGGATCTTTCAGCAGGAGGGGGACCACTTCCCTGGAAAGACGTATGTCGAAGCAGTATTGGAGCCAGCCTTTACGGAAGCCAAAACCCATCTTTTGACGCCGATGATGGCGATCAACAAGGCCCATCTCATCATGCTTCGCGAGCAGGAGCTGATCACGGATGGAGAGGCCAAACAGATCGCCCGTTCGCTGCGCGGCATCGATCTGGAAGAGCTGCGTCGCTCCTCGTACACGGGACAATTTGAGGATTTGTTCTTTCAGGTGGAGAGCAAGCTTCTGGAGCTGGCGGGTGACGTCGCGGGCAATCTGCATCTGGCCCGCAGCCGCAATGACATGGGTGTCACCATTTATCGCATGGTACTGCGCGAGAAATTGCTGGTGACACTATCGTCAGCTATCGCCCTGAAAGAGCAATTGCTCCGGTTTGCAGATGAACACGCGGAAACGGTCATGATCGGGTATACGCATACACAGCAGGCTCAGCCGACGACCATGGCCCACTATATCATGGCCGTGGTCGATTCGCTGACGCGGGATATCCGCAGGCTGATCAGCGCGTATCGGACCTGCAACCGCAGCCCGATGGGGGCGGCAGCACTGACGACGTCCGGTTTCCCGATCAGCCGGGAGCGGGTGATGAAGCTGCTGGCCTTTGACGAGCTGGTAGAGAATGCATACGATGCGATCGGAGGCGCCGACTATTTGGGTGAAGTCGCTACGGCTGTGCAGCTGGCATCGATCAACCTGGGACGTACCGTTCAGGATATGCTGCAGTGGTGTACACAGGAGTTTGCCGTATTGAAAGTGGCAAGCCCCTATGTACAGATCAGTTCGATCATGCCGCAGAAGCGAAATCCCGTCTCTTTCGAACACATGCGGTCCCTGCTGTCGTCGGCGGCTGGCAACGCCAGTACCGTTTTGACGATGATGCACAACACTCCGTTCGGCGACATCGTCGATACGGAGGACGACATGCAGCCGTACGCATGGCGCAGCCTGTCTGTCCTCGATCAGATGTACCGGCTGATGGCCTGCGTGGTAGGGACGATGGACGTCAACAAACAGGGCTTGCTGGAGCGGGCCAAGGGCAGCTTTGCCACGGTAACGGAGCTGGCTGATACCCTTGTTCGGACGGACCGCCTGTCTTTCCGCACCTCCCACCACATCGTCAGCAGAGTGGTAAAAGAAGCGATGGCACGCGGACTTCGGGCCGATGAGATCGGGCTCGATCTCGTTCAGGAGGCGGCACAGGCCGTTATCGGAAGAAACATGAGTCTGACCGAGCAAGAGCTCAGGCAGGCGCTTGATCCCGTTCATTTTGTGGCGATCCGCAAGCTACCCGGGGGTCCCAGCCCAGATGAAATGAGACGCATGATCACCCATCGCAAGCAAGAAGGCCAAACCGACTCGGCCTGGCTTGCAGCGGAGAAGGAAACAGTTCGGCAAGCTATGAGCTATCTTGATCAGATCACGTCCGAATGGAGTGAAGCATGATGACCGTGACACGCATTCCCCTCTTGGCCGTAGACGGCGGGGGAACAAAGTGTCTGGCCGTATTGGTTGACGACTCGCAACAGATCGTGGCTACGGGTCGTGCGGGCTCCTGCAACTACCAGGGGATTGGCAAAGAGCTGGCAGCCCGGGAGCTGGAGGCGGCGATACGGGCAGCGCTGCAGGAAGCCGGAGTCCGGCAGGAGACAGCGAGCGCAGACGAACCTCCATCGACTCGCCGCTCCAGCGATCGCCAGACTCGGGAGAACAGCCCTGCGCTTGGGAAGGAAACGCTGGAAATTGAATGCGCGGTGTTTGGACTGGCCGGACTGGATACCGAATACGACCGGCGCGTAATTACGGAAATGGTGGTTGCCGTCTTGCAAAAGCTGCAAGTACATGTGCGCCATTTGCTGGTGGAAAACGACGGCTTCGCCGCCCTTTTGGGGGCCACAAACGGGGAGCCGGGAATTCTCGTCATTGCTGGTACCGGTTCGATCGCCTTCGGTGTCAACAAGGC
Source organism: Brevibacillus borstelensis (assembly GCF_036700025.1). Lineage (NCBI taxonomy): Bacteria > Bacillati > Bacillota > Bacilli > Caryophanales > Paenibacillaceae > Brevibacillus > Brevibacillus borstelensis. Next base: position 1,668,894 of record NZ_CP144922.1, read on the forward strand.
TGGCGAAACGGCCCGATCAGGCGGTTGGGGCCATCGGGTCGGAGACGAAGGGAGCGGCTACTGGATCGGCAAACAGGCCGTTACGGCTGTGCTGAGGGCAGCGGATGGACGCGGAAGCCAGACTGTACTGACAGACCTGCTGCTGCCGCATATCGGTCTTGCTCACGTAGAAGAGCTGTTTAACTGGACATACGGTTCGGAATACTCCGTCGACAAGCTCGGGGAGCTCTCTCTTCTCGTCAGCCAGGCAGCCGACCGTGGAGACTCTGTTGCCCTCGGCATTTTGGAGAGGGCGGGAGAAGAGCTGTTTCTTGCGGCCAAAGCAGTGATGGAGCGGCTGGGCATGGGCAGAGAGCCGTTCAAAATGATCCTTCAGGGAGGCGTCTTGCAAAACGATGAGCGGGTCCGTTCGATCGTCATGCAGCGAATCCGCTCGGCGGCTCCCCAGGTTGTGATCGACAAGGCTCAAAACGAACCTATTTACGGTGTAATCGCCAAAGGATTGGCATATCTCAAAGGGAGAACCGAGAGACATTGAGGTGAAAAGCATGAAACGATGGATGTTTGTGTTTCCCCATCCCGACGACGAATCTTTTGCATGTGCCGGAACATTGGCAAGGTGCCGGGACGCTGGACATGAAACGTGTCTCGTTTGCGTCACGTCCGGCTGCAAGGGGCGTCCTGGTCCGTTTCCCATCAACTGCCGGGAAGAGCTGGCCCGGCATCGGGAGCAGGAGCTTGCGCGTGCAGCCGACGTTTTGGGGATCGGAAAGCTGGAGCTACTCCGTTATCCGGATGGCGGATTGTCAGCAGTGGAGCCGGAAGAGCTTGCAGAGCGCATTTGCCAGTTGATCGTGGATTGGAAACCAAACGTGGTAGTCACGTTTCCGCCGGACGGCGTGACCGGGCATCCCGATCATATCGCCGCCTCCAATGCTACCGTTGCCGCAGTGGAACGGGCGGAACAGCAACTGCAAAACGGGGAATACCCCTCGCTCTATTTCGTATCCATTCCGCATTACTACGACCATTGCCCCGACAAGGGACCGAGGCCGGCCGTCCCCATTACAGGAAAGGTGGACATCACGCTATACCGTGAACAAAAAGCGGAAGCGCTGCGTGCGCATCAAAGCCAGGAATACTCGGTCAATCGGGCTTATCCGGGCGTAATGAACGGAGACAGCAGCGTAATCGGTTGTTACGAATACTATACACTGGTGCGAGAGAGAGGCAGGGCCGTCACTCCGGTTTCCCCCGAGAAAGAGATTCCCTTGATCCACCTGTAGACTTATACTAAGGGAAAACAAATTGGTGAAGGGGGAGCGGGCTAATGAAGACGATTGGATTGATCGGCGGGATGAGCTGGGAGTCCTCCGCGGTGTATTATCGTTTGCTGAATGAGGCCGTAAAGGCGGAAAGAGGAAATTTGCATTCTGCCAAATGCCTGCTGTTCTCCGTTGATTTCGCAGAAATTGCGCATTTGCAGCATCAGGGAGAATGGGCGGAACTGGGCCGGGAAATGGTGCGTGCAGCCCAAAGACTGGAGGCCGCCGGTGCCGATATGATTGTGCTTTGCACAAATACGATGCACAAGGTCGCGGAGAAGATCGAGACACAGGTCCCGCTTCCCTTTATCCATATCGCTGACGCTACGGCTCACTCCATCAAGGCTGCCGGTTTAACGAGAGTGGGCCTGCTTGCCACCCGTTTTACGATGGAAGAGGAGTTTTACACGGGAAGGCTGAGGGACAAGCACGGCTTGGACGTGCTCATTCCTTCTGCGGAGGAACGGGAAGCCGTGCATGAAATTATTTACACGGAGCTATGCCAGGGAGTAATCCGGGAAGAGTCGAAAGGCAGGTATCTGGAAATAATCCGACGCCTGATCGAGCAGGGGGCCGAGGGAATCATCCTGGGCTGCACGGAAATCGGCCTTTTGATCGGGCAGCAAGACTGTGCCGTGCCCGTTTTTGACACCACCCGGATTCACGCGGAAGCCGCTGTCCGCTACGCTCTCGGGGACGATGCCGAATAAAAAGGAGGGGATGACGCAATCCCCTCCTTTTTTGTGGCAGCCGATTATGGAGAGTCCGCGTTTTCGACCTGTTCGAAAAGCGGCTCAGGCTTTGCTGACCTTATCCGGCAGCTTATGTAACCGATTTGGAGTGTTTTTTGGTATGGGCGATCGCTGTCTGGATATAGGCAGTCAACGTATCGATAAACGTTCGGGCTGCAAATCCCATGTATCTGTCCGAACGATGGACGATACAGATGTCCTGGCAAGGCGTCGGATCCAGAAGCGAGATGATCGCGATCTCTTTTCGGTTGAGATTTTCCAGCAGCAGTCGGGGCAGTACGCATGCACCGATCCCCTGCTCCACCAGTGTGAGCAGAGAGGACAGGGTGGTCGTTTCGATATGCGGCTGCAGACGGAAACCTTCCTGGAGACAATAACGGCTGATCACTTGCCTGACTTGATGATCCGGGGGAAACATCACCATTTTCAAGTGCTGCAGCCCGGCAAAGGGGATCGCTTTTTCCTTGGCGAGCGGGTGGTCTGCACGGATAGCCAAGGCAAATTCTTCGTGAAATAACGGCAGCACGGTCATTCGTTCAGCGGGGGGAGGCGTGGTCGTGACGCCAATGTCGATAGTGCCGCTGATGACCTGCTCCAAAACCTTCGTGGATTCGATGACGGATAAAGACAATTGCGGGTAGGTTCGGTGGAATTCCACAAGCAGAGCATCAAAGAGAAGATCCGCATCTCCGGGCAGAACCCCGATCGTGAGCGTTCCGCCTTGCACATTTTTCATTTCAGCAATGGCGTCGCGGGCATAGGCAAGATGGGAAAAAACATGGCGGCTTTGTTCCAGCAACACTTTCCCTGCTTCTGTCATCGCGATTCTTTTACCCATGCGATCAAAGAGCGGGACGCCTAACTCGCTCTCCAAAAGCTTGATCTGTTGGCTGAGATTGGACTGTGTGGTGCAAAGCTTCTCGGATGCCCTGGAAAAATGCATCTCCTCGCAAACAGCGATAAAGTACTCCAATTGTCGCAGCTCCATGTATCCCTCTCCCCGCAGTTATCATCACTTTCAGTAATCATTATAATCGGAAGCTGGCGATTGTAGAGTTTTTTTGAAAAGGGTACAGTTGTTTTGACAGGAAGCACACAGTCAATAACGGAGAATGAATGGAGGAATGGTCTTATGTCTCAAAACATTGTCAACACCGCAAAATCTGTTCGGCAAATCGTCCTGCACCAGGTTCAATCCATCCCCGAGGAGCTGTTCGATGCTCAACCTCCACAGTTTACCAATACGATCAGATGGAATGTCGGCCATATCGTCTTTTGCCTGGAATCCTTTCTCTCCCTGGGCTTCCCGGACACCTCACGCCTTCCAGAGTCGTATGCTGCCTTGTTCAATACGGGGACGAAGCCGTCCGATTGGACCGCTGAGCCTCCAACAAAAGAAGAGCTTGTCGAGCACTTGTCCGAGCAGCTTGCCCGCATCGCAGAGATAGCTCCCGGCAAGCTCGAGGAACCGCTGAAGTCGCCGGTGGAAATGGGACCGCTCCGTTTTACAACAGTCGGCGAGGTCGTGAACTTTGCCATCGTCCATGAAGCGATGCATTCCTCAACCATTTCCAGCTTGCTGAAAGTCGTGCAATACGGGAAATAAACGCAAGAAAACGCTTGGATGGTCTCCAAGCGTTTTTCCATGTCATGTTCATATGCTTCTATAACGAATGGACGTGTTGCCTAGACCTCGGAAGCATGGATCTGTTGCTTTAAATCCGCCATCCGCTTTTTTCCCCATTCATACATCATCTCGACGATCGGCAGCAGCGTCATGCCGAGCTCAGTCATGGAGTACTCGACCTTCGGGGGAACTTCCGGGTATACCTCTCTATGAACGATCCCGTCTTCCATCAGCTCGCGGAGTTGATTGGTCAACATTTTATGGGATATTTTCGGAAACAGCCTCTGGAGGTCGCTAAACCGATGCGGCCCCTCAACACCCAAGTGCCACAAAATGACGACCTTCCATTTTCCGCTGATGATGGACAGTGTAAGCTCCTTTTCACAATTGAAATCGCCATTTTTGAGCTTTTCCTGAATTTCTTTTCGCAATTTGTCTGACATCGCTTCCTACGCCTCCTTCTCCAATAGTAACATTTTTGTAACCATCGAACAAAAAAGTGCATGCTTCCCGCCATGGGCAAATGACGATAGGATGAGAGTATCTTTTGAACACTTGTTCACGATCAAGGAGGACATTATATCATGGCGAAAAAAGCATTGCTTATCATACCACCAGACCGTTTCAACGAGGATGAGCTGTTCAGACCGAAAGAAGAACTGCAAAAAGCCGGTATCGAAGTGACCGTTGCCAGTACAAAAACGGGTGTGATCACAGGAGACAACGCGGGAAAAGCGGAAGCCGAGGTCATCTTCTCGGAAGTGTCGGCAAGCGACTATGATGTCGTAGCGGTGATTGGCGGTTCCGGAACCATCGACCATCTGTGGGGAAACCAGGAGCTGATCAGCTATTTGAAACAAGCGTATGACCAGAACATTCTCGTTTCCGGCATCTGCGCAGGTTCGGTAGTGGTCGCAAAGACAGGCTTGCTTTCCGGGCGCAAAGGTACGTGCTACCCTGTTGACGTGATGATCTCCGAGCTGGCTGCAAACAACGTAGAGTACGTAGCCGAGCACGTTGTGGCACACAAAGACGTGATTACGAGCGACGGTCCAGACGGAGCTGTGGAATTTGGACAAAGCCTGGTGAAAGCATTGGCCTAAGCTGGCTAGTCCAGGTTTGTGTCGAAATCCGGTAAAAAACGTAAAGACTGTCTCTCGAAAACCAGATAAGGCAGCAAGCTATCGGCCAGCTTCAAACATGTTTGTGCATGTTTGGGGCTGGTCTTTCTTTAATTGGTCAACTAAGTTACAATAAAAAACAACAAAAACAAAGTAAAAACAATTTCTTAATACTTGATTCACACGTGATTTACAAACAGCCCGTATCATGAGAGGTGATGAAAGGTTCTGAAAAGAGAGGGAGAGGTTCATATGATGCGTTGGTTCCATCCTTTGCTTGCGTCCTTGTTGCTGCTTCCTGTCGCCGCAGGTTGCGGTCAGGCTTCAGGGACACAAACACAATCACAGCAATCCACAGTCTCTGCAGGAGGTGCAGCATCAGGCTCATCCGAGCTCACCGTCTACACGGCGTTAGAAGATGACCAGATCAAGTCGTATCTGGAATCCTTCAAGCAGAAGCACCCGGAGACAAAAATCAATATCGTCCGCGATTCTACCGGCGTGATTACCGCCAAGCTCTTGGCGGAAAAAGACAATCCGCAGGCTGACGTGATCTGGGGAGTAGCGGCTACCAGTCTGCTGGTGCTGGATCAGCATGGCATGCTGGAAGGGTACTCGCCGAAAGGAATCGAGCGGGTCGCTCCCGAGTTCAAAGACACGCAGGAGCCGGCCCATTGGGTAGGCATAGATGCCTGGGAGACTGCGTTTGCTGTGAATACGGTTGAGCTGGCGAAGAAGAACCTCCCCATTCCGCAGTCCTACGAAGACCTGATCAGGCCGGAGTACAAGGGAATGATCGTCATGCCCAATCCGGCATCGTCGGGCACCGGCTACCTGACTGTTTCCGCCTTGCTCCAATTGAAGGGCGAGGAAGAAGGCTGGGCCTATCTGGACAAATTGCATGAAAACATGGCTGTCTATACCCACTCCGGCTCCAAGCCGGCAAAAATGGCTGCTTCCGGCGAGTACCCGATCGGCATTTCGTTTGGCTACCGCTCCATTACCGAAAAGCAAAAGGGAGCGCCGGTCGAAGTCGTCTTCCCGAAAGAGGGCTCGGGCTGGGATGTGGAAGCAAACGCCCTGGTGAAAAAGCAAACGATCAAACCGGCAGCAAAGCAATTTCTGGACTGGGCGATTTCTGATGAAGCGATGAAGGAGTACAACAAGAACTTTGCCATCGTCAGCGTCAAAGGGGCAAGCAGCCAGATTCCGGAGGGCTATACGGTCGATCCGCTGCAGCAATTGATCAAAAACGACCTGAAAAAATCGGCTGAGAACCGCGACAAGGTGCTGGCTGAGTGGGAGAAGCGTTTCAACCAAAAAAGCGAGCCTGCGAACTAAGAGGAGTGCGAACATGACACAATCCTATTTATCCATCCAGGGCGTGAGCAAGCGTTTTGGATTGTACACCGCGCTCGAGCATGTTTCCTTTGCCATCAGCCAGCATGAATTTATCTGCCTGCTCGGCCCCAGCGGCTGCGGAAAATCAACGCTGCTGCGGATTTTGGCCGGACTGGAGCAGCCGACGACAGGCCGCATCGAACTGCACGGACAAGATATTACCACCCGCCCCCCGGCGGAGCGGGGAACCGCGATGATGTTTCAATCCTATGCCTTGTTCCCGAACCTGACCGTTGCCGAGAACGTCGCGTTTGGCTTGCGGGAGAAAAAATGGATGCGGACCGCCATCAAGGAAAAGGTGGCGGAGGTACTGGCGATGGTCGATCTGGAGCAGGCGGGAGGCAAATATCCGGCCCAGCTCTCTGGCGGTCAGCAGCAGCGAGTGGCTTTAGCCCGGGCCATTGCGCTCGCCCCCGATGTGCTGCTGCTGGACGAGCCGTTGTCCGCGCTGGACGCCAAGGTCCGTCAAAAGCTCCGCCGCGAGATTCGGCGTCTTCATGAAGAAACAGGCATGACTACGATCATGGTTACCCACGATCAGGATGAAGCTTTGACCATGGCCGATAAAATTGTCGTGATGGACCACGGGGAGGTGGTTCAGATCGGGACGCCGGAAGATGTGTACAATCGGCCGGGCAGCCCGTTTGTCGCCGATTTCATCGGAGCGATCAACTTTTTTGAGGGAACCCGTTTTGTCGGTCATCTCCCGGATGCAAACGCGCTTTTGGCGATTCGTCCCGAGCATGTTCGTCTGCTGGATCACGAGACGGAGTGCGGTATCCCTGCCGTCGTCGAAAGCGTAGAGTTCCGCGGTTCGTTTTACCGCTTGTTTTTGCAAGTGCAGGATGAGCAGGAAGCAACAATTCCTCTTCGCCTGACGATTGATTTGCCTGCCGCATCGGCGCAGCGAATGAGAGTAAAGCGTGATCAAAAGGTACTGCTGGAGCTTCCCCTGGAAAAGCTGCTGGTATTTGAACGGGACGCTTGGAAGGGTGCAGGGTGAGGAAAATGGAGACATTGCTGCACGCAAAAAGGGAAGCGGACAAGGCCAAGCAGGAGGGGACCCGTGAAGACCTGCGCATGGATGTGGACAGCAGCGCCCGCAATAGCGCCAGCAAGGAAACGATCTTCGATGCGGGGAGCCAGGGGAAAGCGATAAAGAGGGGCGGGATCGACAAAGCCTGGCAAAAGGGCGTCCTTGCCTTGCTCGTTATGGTCCTGGGGGTCGTTGTGCTGTGGCCCTTGCTGACATTGTTTGTCCGAGCCTTTTGGGACGAACAGGGACACTTTGCAGGCCTTTCCAATTTCATCGCCTATTTTTCCACACCGTCGCTCGTCCAGTCTTTTACCAATACGCTGTACATCTCATGCATGACGACGATTTTGGCGGTTGCGCTCGCTTTTTTGTTTGCCTACGCCTTGACACGCACCAGGATGAAGGGCAAGGCGTGGTTTCGTTCCATTGCTCTCTTGCCGCTGTTTGCCCCGACGATGATGCACGGGATCGGGCTTACCTATCTCTTTGGCAATCAAGGGTTGATCACGACCGGAATTTTCGGGCTGCTGCCGTTTTCCTGGGATATGGAGCTGTACGGTGCCACCGGGATCGTGCTCGCGGAAATCGTCTACGTGTTTCCGCAAGCCTACCTGATTTTGGCCGTCTCGCTGGCCTTTGCCGACTACCGCCTGTACGAGGCGGCCGATACCCTCGGAGCGCGAGGCTGGCGAAAGTTTTGGACAGTTACCATCCCCGGCGTCAAATACGGCTTGATCAGCTCGGCTTTTGTTTCGTTTACACTGTCATTCACCGATTTTGGGGCGCCCAAAGTCGTAGGCGGGCAGTATTCCGTATTGGCGACAGATGTGTACAAACAGGTGATCGGCCAGCAAAACATGACGATGGGAGCGACCGTCGGCCTTTTGTTGATCGCGCCTGCCCTGCTGGCCTTTGTCGTGGACCGGATCGTGCAGCGAAAGCAAAACGCTGCTGTCACGTCCAAGTCGCTGCCCTATCAGATCAAGGAAAACAAGCTTCGTGACACGCTATTCTTTCTCTATTGCCTGGGAGTCACCAGTCTGCTGCTGCTCTTGATGGGAGCGGTCGTCCTGGCGTCGTTTATCAAGGTATGGCCGTATAACCTGACCTTTACTCTCGGCCATTACGACTTCTCGCAGGCAGCGGGAGCGGGGATGGAAACCTTGTACAACAGTGTGAAAATCGCCCTCTGGACGGCCGGAATCGGGACAGTCTTCACCTTTGTCGCGGCTTACGTCCTGGAGAAAATGCAGGTATGGAACAGGCTTCGCCAGGCAGGCTACTTTTTGTCCGTGCTGCCGCTCGCTTTGCCGGGCCTGGTCATTGGGCTTGCGTACATTTTCTTTTTCAACAATCCGGCGAATCCTTTGCACAGTATGTACGGAACGATCTGGATACTGGTGCTGGCCAATGTCGTTCACTTTTTCTCCGTGGCCTTCATTACGGCCACGACTGCACTGAAAAAGCTGGACCCGGAATTCGAATCGGCTGCGGAATCGATGGGAATTCCCCAGTACAAAACGTTTTGGCGAGTTACTGTGCCGCTCTGCCTGCCCGCTATCATCGAGATGGCTGTCTACTTCTTTATAAATGCGATGGTCACGATCTCGGCGGTGGTCTTCCTCTACGCGGCAGACTTCAAGCTGGCCTCCGTGGCGATCGTCAATATGGACGATGCCGGAGACGTTGCCCCGGCTGCCGCCATGTCCGTCCTGATCGTCGTGACCAATATCATCGCCCGCGGCTGCGCAGAGTGGATTTCGTTTCTTCTGAAAAAGCGGACAAACAGATGGCAGGAAAGATAACGTGTAAAAACATGCTGTCCACTAAGGCATTGCATCCAGCAGCGCCGTTCCAGTTGACAGGACTTTTATGTACGAGATAACGCGAGAAAGCTGGTGAACATGTGTTGAAAGCAGTTGTGTTTGATTGGGCGGGAACAATGATTGACTACGGTTGTTTTGCACCGCTCGCCGTATTTATCGAGGTATTCAAGCGACAGGGGATCGATGTAACGCCGGAGGAGGCCCGCGAACCGATGGGCTTGCTGAAGCGCGATCACATCCGGGCGATCTGCGGGATGGAGCGGATTTGCACCCAGTGGGAAAAGCTCTATGGCAAGAAGCCGGAAGAGACGGATGTGGAAGCCTTATATGCAGAGTTTGAGCCGATGATGTTTACCGTCTTGGAAAAGTATTCGCTGCCGGTCCCGGGAGCGGTGGAATTGGCAGAGCGGCTGCGCGAGCGCGGCTTGAAGATAGGCTCAACGACCGGTTATACCGCAGAAATGATGAAGATTGTGGCAGCAGCAGCCGGGGAGCGCGGATATGCGCCAGATGCGATTGTCGCTTCCGACGAAGTGCCCGCCGGCCGGCCGGAGCCATGGATGTGTTATGAAAATGCAAAGCTGCTGGGAGTCTATCCGATGAGCGCAATGGTAAAGGTAGGCGACACCGTAAGCGATATACGAGAGGGAAAAAATGCCGGCATGTGGACGGTCGGAGTCGTGAAAGGCGGGAGCGAGCTGGGCTGGTCGCGTGAACAGGTGGCAGAAGCCGATCCGGTCTTGCTTGCACAAAAAGCCGCAGAAGCAGCAGAGCGATTCAAACAGGCGGGTGCACACTTCATCATTGATGAAATCGGCAAATTGGACGAGGTGCTGGATCAAATCGAAGACCGTCTGGCGCGTGGTGAAAAGCCATGACAGCTAGGAAAAGCGAGCTGCTCGCCATTAAAGAAAGCGGACCGGATAATCCATATCTGCTGCTGACGCCGGGACCGCTGTCCACCTCGCCGAGCGTCCGTGCCTCCATGCTCCGCGACTGGTGCACCTGGGACGACGATTACAACCAATTGGTCCAAAGCATCCGCTGCAGGCTTGTTTCTCTGGCTGCCGCGAAGCCGGACGGCTATACGTCTGTCCTGATTCAGGGCAGCGGAACCTTTTGCGTGGAAGCGGTGATCAGCTCGGCTGTCCCAAAGGACGGCAAGCTGCTTGTATTGACCAATGGCGCCTACGGAGACCGCATCGCCAAAATCGCAAACGTGCACGGGATTCCGATGGCGAGGATGGCCTTCGGGGAAATGGAGCCGGTGAACCCGGACAGCCTCGCGGAAAAGCTGGAACAAGATACGGCGATTACGCATGTAGCCGTCGTTCATTGCGAGACGACGACGGGGATGCTCAATCCGCTTGAACAAATGGCGCATGCCGTGAAGCGTTTCAACAAGATCCTGATCGTCGATGCGATGAGCAGCTTCGGCGGAATACCTCTCGACGCGGCAGAGCTGGGGGCTGATTTTCTCGTCAGCAGCGCTAACAAGTGCATCCAGGGCGTCCCCGGATTTGGCTTTGTCATCGCCAAAACGGCGTCGCTAGAGGCGTGCAAAGGACAGGCGCGCTCCCTCTCGCTCGATCTGTACGACCAGTGGGAAACGATGGAAAAGCAAGGCGGAAAGTGGCGGTTTACCTCTCCGACCCACACCGTTCGGGCTTTTTATCAGGCGCTCGTGGAGCTGGAGCAAGAGGGAGGCGTCGGAGCGAGAAACAAGCGCTATGCGGACAACCAGCGCCTGCTCGTTGAAGGAATGGAGGGCCTCGGCTTTTCCTGTCTGCTTCCGGCTCGCTGGCAGTCGCCGATCATCACCTCGTTTCGCTATCCCGATCACCCGGAGTTCCGCTTTGAAACGTTTTACGAACGCTTGAAACAGGCCGGGTTTGTCATCTATCCGGGGAAAATTTCGCAGGCGGAGACCTTCCGCATCGGGAATATCGGAGAAGTGTACGCCGAAGACATCGACAGATTGGTCCAGGCTGTTAAAGCCAGTATGTATTGGCGGTAAGAAGAGAGAGGCGGCCGTGGCCGCAATAAGGCAATGACTTGGCGAGGCTCCAGGAAATCGGCGGGACAGGGCCAGGAATCCTTGATTGTATCGCCCAATTCCTCTACAATTCTCAGAGAGGGGAAAAATGGAACTGAACGGGTACGATTCAATCGCGAGAGGGCCAAGGACGGAGAAAGGCTGTGCTGGCTTGTCTCGCAGAATCTGATAGAACGGGACAACATACAAAAAGAATTTCCGGATAAATGGTAGAGCGGGGCAGGGGGCGTAACGGCGTGTCGTTGAACGGAGAAGAACGGAAAAAAATCATACTTCAGCTGCTGGATGCACAGGGCAAGGTGCGCACCAACGATTTGGTGGAGGCGCTGCAGGTGTCTTCGGAGTCCATCCGTCGCTATCTGGAAGAGCTGGAGGCGGAAAAGAAGCTGAAGCGCGTGTACGGAGGGGCAGTGAAGCTGCGGCAGGAGAGGGCTGAGCCTTCCCATCTGTCGCGAGAGGTGCTCAGAGCCGAGGAAAAGAAGCGGATCGGACGAGCGGCGGCAGCTCTGGTGCAGGATCAGGATACGATCATTATCGATGAAGGAACGACGCCATTGCAGATGATCGAATTCCTCGTGGATAGAAAGGAGCTGGTCATTATCACCAGCTCGGTCACTGCTCTTTCCATGCTCGTAAGCTATCAAAATCAGGGACTTCTGTCCGCCGAGCTGTTTTTTCTCGGAGGCAAAGTGAACGCCAAGCACCACCGCGTTGCGGGCCCCTTCGCCGAGAGCATGATGAGCAATTTCTACGTGGACAAAGCCTTTTTGTCCGTTGACGGCATCATGATGGACAGGGGGATCACCTGCTACGAGCTGGAGAGGGCTTTGCTTGCCAAGCGGTATATCGAGCATGCCAGTGAAGTGATCGTCATGGCCGACCATTCCAAAATCGGTACGAGCACCCTGTGCCAGGTGTCCGATCTGTCTGCGATCGACATGGTGATCTGTGATGAAGCGGCGCCGGAGGAATGGCTGTCCGACCTTGAGATGAACCGTGTAGCATGGATAAAAGCGGAATAACAGGTAAACGAAATCAAAGAGACGTGGTATCCTGAAACTAGGAGACTTCGTCTTTTTCTTTGGGCCACGAACCGCGATGGGAGGAAGAGAGATGATAGACAGACTGGACCATCTTGTGCTTACCGTAGCAGATGTAGAGGCAACCTGTGCATTTTATGAAAAGGTGCTGGGCATGACGGTTGTGACGTTTGGCGGTGGGAGGTTTGCGTTGCAGTTTGGACGGCAAAAAATAAATCTGCATCAAGCCGGGCAAGAGTTTGAGCCCAAGGCCAACAAAGCTGTTCCGGGTTCTGCCGATCTTTGTTTGATCGCTTCTGTTCCGCTGGAGCAGGTCATGGCACATCTGGAGACGTGCGGAGTCCCGATATTGGAAGGGCCGGTAGACAGAACGGGTGCTGTCGGGAAGATCCGCTCGGTCTATTTGCGCGATCCCGATCAAAATTTAATTGAAATATCGGTTTACATAGAGGCCTAGCTGCAGGTCATTCCGATCACAGCAGGACAGACAGAAAGGAACGGCTTGTAACCGGGGTGGAGTATGATCGTCCCAGCTCTATTACCCATGTTTTTCAGGCTGCATGAAATGGAGGCTTGAATCAAATGGCGGACGGAACAAACAGGAATATGGACAAAACGATTGCCGAAGTGGAAGCGGTACTGGGCAAGCACAGGCCGGGAATTATGGGAGAACAGGATTTCTCCCGTTTCAGCGTACTGGTCCCGCTGGTCAGAGGGGAAGATGGGCAATTGTGTGTGCTGTTTGAAAAACGGGCTGCAACGATGCGCAGACAAGCCGGGGAAATCTGCTTTCCCGGCGGCCGGATCGACCCGGAGGATGCGTCCGAGTGGGATGCCGCACGCAGGGAGACGAGCGAGGAGCTGGGATTGCCTCTGGAACAAATTCATTTCGTCGGCATGCTCGATACGCTGGTCACCCCTGCATCCTGTATATACCCCTTCGTTGGATTTCTGGATTCCCTTGAGGAGCTGCATCCGAATCCTGCGGAAGTAGGCGAAGTGTTTTTGGTGCCGCTGGCAGAATTGCTTGCAACAAGCCCTGATATCTACCAGGCGAAAATACGGGTCGAGCCTGGCCCGGATTACCCCTACCACCTCATACCGGGCGGAGAAGACTACCCGTGGCGGTTTGGCTCTGTCTCCCACTACTTCTACCAGCTTAAGGGACGGGTCGTGTGGGGGATGACAGCACGGATTCTGACTCATTTTATCGATTTGCTGCGACGGGCAAAAGAGCAGGAATGACCAGAGAGGAGCGAGCATGTATGTGGACCGGCAACGAAGTGACAAGCAAACTCGGAATCAAACTGCCGATCATCCAGGCGGGGATGGCGGGAGGAACGACGACTCCGCAGCTGGTTGCAGCCGTCTCTCAGGCTGGCGGACTGGGCACGCTGGGAGCGGGCTATATGAGCGGCGAGCAGATTCGCACAGCGATTCGGGCCATTCGCGAACTGACCGACAAGCCATTTGGCGTCAATCTGTTCATTCCGGAAGAAGAGACAGGCAAAACAGTCCCGGGCGAAGCAGTCCGGCAGATTATGAATGAAACGAGGCGCCGTCTGGGCATCCCCGAGGACCCGGAGCTGGGAAAGGTAGCAGAGCCGTTTGAAGAGCAGATGGCCGCTGTGCTGGAAGAGCGGGTGCCTGTGTTCAGCTTTACCTTTGGCCTTTTGGACAAAAGATGGATGGCTGCGTGCAAGCAGCGCGGAATCGTCGTCATCGGCACAGCCACGACAGTACGGGAGGGCGTGGCCCTGGAAGCGAGCGGCGTGGACATGGTGGTTGCCCAGGGAAGCGAAGCAGGCGGGCACCGCGGCTCGTTTTTGCCGGATTCGCCGGACAATCTCGTCGGATTGATGGCGTTGGTTCCGCAAATGGCAGACCGGCTTTCCATTCCGGTCATTGCCGCTGGCGGCATTATGGACGGCAGAGGAATCGCCGCTGCCTTCATGCTGGGAGCGCAGGCCGCTCAGCTGGGAACTGCGTTTCTCCTTACGGAAGAGAGCGGCGCCCATCGCTTGCACAAGCAGGCGGTGCTGTCGGCCAGTGACGAGGCAACGGTCCTGACCACGGCCTTTTCCGGAAAGGCGGCCCGCGGCGTAACCAATGAGTTCATGCAGCTGCTCGCCCCGTACACGGAAGAAATCCCGGCGTATCCGGTGCAAAACGCTTTGACCCGCGATATCCGCCAGGCGGCATCCAAGCAGGAGAGAAGCGAATTTCTCTCGATGTGGGCCGGGCAGGCCGGGGCGCTGGGCAGAGCGATGAGTGCGGAAGAGCTGGTGCGCAAGCTGGTGGAAGAGACGGAAGAATTGTTGGGGAAGCGGTGAGCCACCCTTTTTTGAGCTGTCAGCCGGCGGCGGATGCAAAATTGTAAGGATGGTGGCCGGTGTCCCGAAAGTCTCTCGGGTTCTCACTGTTGGACCTATCGGGCAAGGATTTATCGGACAACGAATACACGAATGGCTTCGCCGATTGACCAGGCGAAGCTTTTTTCTACTTTGTAAAAGTCTAATTTCGCTAACGCGATAGAGGGTGAAAGTATAAGTGCAACTAAGACCACGCCAAAAAGCTTGGCGTAGCCAAGTTTTCTAATTCCCTGCCGGCAAATCCGACATACTCTCAGCCATCGGTCAATTGTTTCGCGGATGGTTATTGGTTACAATGGATTCGTTCTTGTGGACAGATTTACGGGAGACAAAGGAGACAAAGTCGATGAAAAAATGGCTCGGACTTATTCTTGTAGCTGGATTGGCCGTTTCGGCAGCGGCTTGCACGCCGGTAGAGAAGGCACCGGAGGCAGCCATGCAAGTGAAGCCGGTCGATTTATTTGCAGGCGATGCGCAAAAATTCAAACCGTTCTTGGGACTGATGTCCGGCGCGGTTCAAGTAAAATATCGCGGAAAGAGCAACGAGATCAAAACTACGCTGGAAGTATGGGAATACGGCAAAAAGACGCAGACCCTCGGAGAGCTTGGGGAAAGCATCAGGGACAAAGATGGAAAAGAGGGCAAAGAAGAGCAATACAGCTTTGACGGGGAAGCGATCTTTTCCGTAAAGGGCAGCCAGGGAGAGGACCCGAACAAGACGCATTATGAAATCACGGTTGCCCTCATCGATAAAAACGGCTCAACCAGCAGTCAGCTTGATTGGGTCGTGGATGCCAAGCAGGTCGCCAGCAGTCCGATCGAGCTGGCAGAAGAGCTGAATTTGCAGGAAGGCGAGCGTGCCGCGGTATGGGGCATGCAGGCGACTGATGAACAAGTCATCAAGACCGTTGATTTTACACCGGAATCATTAAAAAATGCGAAATGGGCATTGCTCGTTTTCATGTCGGCCGGGTCTGAGGAAACACCAGCGCCGTAGAGTTTTTTCCCCCTGTTTGTAAAGAAATTTCGACCTACCTGCCAAAAATTTTCAAATCTATAATGATCGTACAAAGGCAAAATCAGGAAAAAAGGGGGGTCTGAAATGAAACAGGCAATGAAACATGCATGGAAACAGGCGGGAGCCCTGTTGTTGATGTCATCGATGCTGGTCGTCGCCGCCTGTAGCAGCGGCGGCGGTGCCAGCACAAGCACACAGCCGCAGGCGCCGGCAGGTTCGACGACACCTGCCGACAATTCTGGAAGCGCTGTCAAAAAGGAAGTCACCCTTTCGCTCAGACATACGCAAATCAAGGAGACCAGCAAAACGAGACTGAAGATTCTGGAAGATGTCGTCAAAAAGACAGAAGAAAAAAATCCGGGTCTGAAAATCGAGCTGGAAGGCATGGATGAAAACGTCAACCGCGATCAAAAGCTGAAGGCGGAGATGGCGGCAGGGAATCCGCCGAAAATCTTCGAGATGTTTGGCGGAGCCGATACGAAGCTGTACGTCAAGGCAGGAAGACTGCTTGATTTGACTGACTTTCTGGTCGAATCGGGCTTGAAAGACAAGTTTGTCAACCTCGAAGAGTTCACGGTCGACGGCCGCGTCTACGGTCTGCCGATAGGCGGGTACGCCGAAGGATTTTTCTACAACAAAAAGCTGTTTGCCGAGCTGGGTCTCAGCGTCCCGAAGACATGGGATGAATTTATCGCTGTAAATGAAAAGCTGAAGGCAGCGGGAAAAGTGCCGCTTGCCCTGGCGGCCAAGGACGGCTGGGTCAACGCGATGCTGTTCAACACGATATTGGAACGAAATGCCGGGATGCCGGCCATCGAAGGGCTGGTCAGCGGCACCCACAAGTGGACTGATCCGGAAATGGTGAAGGCACTTTCCGACTATGCCTCCCTGGTGAATGCCGACTACTTTACCAAAGGGGCGCTCGGCTTGCCATACTCCGATCAGGGAGCCCAGTTCCTGCGCGGAGAGGCCGGCATGGTCTTCACCGGAAGCTGGGATGCCACTCGCTACAGCGGCGACGAGGCGGGCGATCTGAAAGGGCAGATCGGTTTCTTCCCCTTCCCGGCGGTCAGCGGAGGAAAGGGCGACCAGACCTCGATCAACGCTGGTTACTCCAACGGCTTCGGCTTCTCCAAAGACCTGACCGAGGAGCAAAAACAGATGGTCTATGCCTTTATCAAGGAGCATTTCAACGAAGAGGTGCAAAAACGGATGCTGGTCGAGGATCGGGTGCTCCCGTCGATGAAGCTGAGCGATCTGTCCGGTGCCGATCCATTGATTACCGAGGTCATCCAGACGATCAACAACGCCAGCAGCACCTGGAGAGCGTATGATGCTGTCGTGCAGCCGCCGGTCAAGCTTGCCGTGGAAAATTCCCTGCAGGAGCTGATCGGCAAGGTGAAAACGCCGGAGCAGGTAGCAGAGCGCCTGCAAAAAGAGCAGGACAAGGCCAATCAGAGCAAATAAGCATTCCAAAAGGCCATAAATCAGCATGAAAAGAGGAGCCACTTCGCCCAGTCAAGTGGCTCCCTCTCTTACCCGATCATGCTTACTGGTGAATATGGAGGCATAAAATGAACAACGTGTTGACAAGGCCGTGGCTTTTTCTTATGTTTTTGCTACCAGCAATTGGGTTGTACGTTGTATTTATGGGAATTCCGCTGGTACAGTCTCTCTATTACGCCTTTTTCCAATGGGACGGCGTAACGGAGATGACCTTTGTCGGACTGGACAACTTCGCCGGGCTGCTCGAAGATGAAGTATTTCGCCGCTCATTTTTCAACAACGTGTCCTTTATCCTGTTCAGCACCTTCATCTCCATGCCGATCATCGTGGCTGTCGCTCTGCTCTTGAGCCAGGTGAGACGGTTTCAAACCTTTTACCGTACCGGCGTCTTTCTCCCGACCGTCCTCTCCACGGCGGTGGTAGGGGTCCTGTGGCTTTACATTTACCATCCGGACGCAGGGCTGCTGAACAATTTTCTGCGCCTGCTGAAGCTCGACTCCCTGACCCAGTATTGGCTGTCGGATCCCAAGTGGGCGATGATCAGCGTTTTGGTCGCCAATGCCTGGCAATGGACCGGTTTTTACGTCGTGCTGGTGCTGGCGGCGATACTGGGAGTGCCGCGTGAGCTGACGGAGGCGGCGGAGATTGACGGGGCCAATGTATGGCAAAAAACGTGGTTTATCACGCTGCCGCTGATCCGGCCCGTCCTGGTGGTCATCTTCTTGCTCAATGTTTCCGGCTCGATGAAGGCGCTCGACATCATCATGGTGATGACAGAAGGCGGACCGTTCCAGACGACCGATGTGCTCGCCACCTACATGGTCACGAAGGCATTCCGCGAATACGAATACGGCTATGGAAGCGCGATTGCCGTCGTGATCTTTCTGCTCACGCTGCTGTTTGCCTGGATCATCCAGCGGGCCAACAAAAAAGAGCAGGAGGTGGAGCTCTGATGCGCACCTGGCTGTACCGCCGGAATGTCATTCCCCACATGCTTTTGACTGTATACGTCCTCGTCACCTTGTATCCGCTCGTCTGGCTGGCGATCTCGTCATTGAAGACGCAGCGGGAAATTACAGAAAGCCCCTGGGGACTGCCGTCGAGCTTTCAGTGGCAAAACTACGTGGAAGCGTGGAAGACGGCGAAAGTGAGCACGTATTTCTTCAACAGTCTCTACATCAGCACAGTCTCCTGCATCTTGATCGTCATCATCGGCTCGGCGGCGGCGTTTGCCATCACGCGGATGAATTTCCCCCGGTTGAGCAACTGGGTCTATCAGTTTTTTCTGCTCGGTCTGGTCGTTCCGGGCGGGGCGCTGCTCATCCCGCTCTACCGGCTGCTGCAGGAGATGAAGCTGATCGACACGCACTTGTCCCTGATTTTGATCAACGCCACATTCGCTCTGCCCGTCACGATCTTTATCCTGTCGGCTTTTATGAAGGCCATCCCGAGGGAGCTGGAGGAAGCGGCGATTGTAGACGGCTTGGGCGCGTTCGGCTTGTTTGTGCGGATCATCCTTCCAGTGACGATGCCGGCGATCGTGACCGTATTTATTCTCAACTTTATCAATGTGTGGAACGAATTCATCATGGCACTGCTGTTTCTCTCCAAGGAAACGCTGCGGACCCTCCCTGTCGGCATGTCCGTGTTCAAGGATGCGTTTCAGACAAACTACGCGCTGCTGTCCGCGGCGGTCATGTACAGTGTTGTGCCCGTCGTGATCGTGTACCTCTTTTTGCAGCGAAAAATCATTGAGGGGGTAACGGCGGGCAGCGTGAAAGGATAAGCCGTATGCTGCGTAACCTGCGCCATAAATTGATTGTCGCGTTTATCGGATTTATCATCATCCCGCTCTGCCTGCTCGGGGCAGTCACGTATGTTCTCTCGCAAAACGCCATTCAGCAGCGCTACGGCGAGCATACGGAAGAGACGCTGAAGGCTTTGGGCAGAAATCTCCAGTACGTTTTATCGGAGATTGGCAATGTCTCCGATGCCGGGATCACCAGCCCTGCCCTCCAGCCGTTTCTCACGGCCAACTCAACCTCGCAGGCCAACGAGCTTCTGGAGACGAACGAGGCGGAGATGGCACTGCGCCGCGTTTTTTTCATCCACCCGGCTGTGCAGTACGTAGCGTTGTACCGGCTCGATGGGCGCATGTTCAAAACGTTTCGCCCGCAGGGGCAGACGATTCCGTACGAGACATTTATCCATCATCCGATTGTCGGGCAGGTCATCGAGAAAAACGGCCACCCCGTGTGGATAGGTCCGTATGAACAGCCTGATCTGAGCGCAAACGACAAGGTATTTACGCAGGTGCGTCTCGTCAAGGACATGAACAACTTTGACGACAGGGCCATTCTTCTGATGGAAGTGAAAATAAACGAGCTGCACCGGATGTTTTCCCAGACGCCGCTGTCCTATCGGCAGAACGGCCGCTATCTGATCGCGAACAAGCAGGGGGCGGTTCTGTACGATTCGCGAACGGAGCTGGGCGGCACCAACCTCTTGAGGTCAGCTCCGTTTCAGCCGGATCTGGAGTATCAGAGCTATCGGGGCATGCTGCAGGACGAGGACAGCCTCTTTTCTGTCTACAAGCTGCCCGCGAGCGAATGGTACCTCGTTTCCGTCGCTTCCTGGGCGACTGTCTCCCATGACAGTACGACGATTGCCCGCTGGGTCGGCGGGGTCTTGCTGCTTTCCCTGATCGCCGCACTCCTTTTCAACATGCTGTTCGTCAACAGAATCACCCAGACGATCATTCAGATCGTGCGTTTGATGAAGCGGGCCGAGCGGGGGGACCTCACCGTTCGGGCAAAGCCGTCCGGGGACGACGAGCTGACGAGGCTGGCCGGAGGGTTCAACAGCATGGTCGGAACGATCCAGCATCTGCTGGAGGAGGTGAAGCGGGAGCAGGAGCGAAAAAAGCGGGCGGAGCTTGCACTGCTTCAGGCACAGATTCACCCGCATTTCCTGTTTAACACGCTGGAGTCGATCAATGTACTGGCGATCCAGAATGAAGGGCACAGGGTAAGCCAGATGATTTACCGGCTGGGCAATATTCTCCGCATCAGCATCAGCGACCGGGAGCACATCCCGATCAGGCGCGAGCTGGAGCATTTGCGCAGCTATCTGGAAATTCAATCGTTCCGGTTTGAAAATCTGTTCTCCTACGAAATTCAGATACCTGTTCATTTGTATGAGTACTCGATCCTCAAGCTAACCCTGCAGCCGCTCGTAGAAAACAGCATCCAGCACGGCTTCGAGGGAATCAGCCGGCCCGGATTCATCTCCATTACAGCGGAAGAGAGACAGGACTCGATTGTTCTCACTGTCCGCGACAACGGCAAGGGAATGACCGCAGACCAACTGGCCCTGCTGGCTGAGTCCGGCATGAGGAAGCAAGCGGAAGGGCAGGCAAAGGGGGCTACAGACGGCCGTCTGGCGAGGGACCGGAACGCGGAAAATGTCTCTTTGCAGGGACGCTCGGACCGCCGGGGCCTGGGCGTGGCCAACGTCGCTGACCGGATACGGATTTCCTATGGAAGGGCGTACGGACTCTTTCTGTGCAGCATGCCGGGCGAAGGGACGACGGTGCGGTGCGTGATTCCGAAGTACAGTCAGGAGGAGTTGCATGAGGCTGAACGTCATGCTGGTGGATGATGAGATTCATATTCTGAAAAATTTGAACATGGTCATCCCGTGGGAGATGCTGGATATGCAGGTCGTCTCCCTGGCGCAAAACGGGGCCGAAGCATGGGCCGCCTTTCAGGAGCACCGGCCTGATCTGATTTTGTCCGACATTCGCATGCCGATCATGGACGGAGTCTCTTTGGTCAAGGAAATTCGCGACGCGGGAGAGGCGTGCGAGGTGATCATGCTGACGGGCTTCACCGATTTTGAGTACACCCGCTCGGCGATCCGCTACGGTGTCAAGGACTACATCGTCAAACCGATCAACTATCAGGAGCTGCATGAGGTGATCGAGAGGGTAGGCGGGGAAATCCGCCAGCGCAAGCAGGCCCGCTTGCTGGAGGAAAAAGTGTGGCGGGAGTTTACCGAGCTGGCCAAGCAAAAGTACTTGTTCGATGCGCTGATGGGGCAAGCGGCAGGGCATAGCCATTACACAATCACGGGGAAAACGCAAGCGTGGGGGGAGAAGTATGCAGTGTTCGTCGCCGATCTGGACGATTACCCGCAGCTCGCTCGTCACTGGAGCCATGAGGAACGCAACCTGTGGAATTTTTCCGTGCAAAACGTGCTCCGCGACAGCTTTTCCTCGGTTGTGGGAAAAGAGAGTGCCTTGGTCCTGACAATGCGCGAGGGCGAATGGTGTTTGCTGGCGTTGAGAGAAAGTCCACTGGAGGAAGCGGAGATACGCTCCTGGGCAAGCCGCCTGCAAAAGGCCGTCTCCCAACACCTCGCTTTCTCGATCAGCGTCGGCTACTATACGGAAATTGTTGCCGTGCCGGAGCTTTCCGCTGTCTACCAGCAGGTGAAAAAAGCGATTCACTTCGATCTCGCACGTCACGAGAAGGCGATTTTTGCTGTAGAGCCGGAGACATCGCAAGAAAGCGCCACCGGGTATAACTGGTGGAGTCTTCTCGAAGAGCTGCTGTCCGGTTTGAAGCGGCATGACCTGGCCTCGATCAAGCGGACGCTTTCCCGCATGCGAGATGACCTGCAGCCTACGTCCAGATATTCGCTGACGCGGACGGAGCAAATCCTGCGCTATTATCTGCTCCATCTGGTGCGGGAGATGAAGGACATGCAGATTATCACCGGACAGCTTGAGGAGCTGGTCTGGATGAAGCTGGAGCGGGCGCAGGGGATCAGGGAGCTTTTGCAGGTCATTCATCAGGTCCTGGAGGACAGCATCCGGGAAAGCGTAAAAAAGAAGACCGGCGACGTGCTGATGATCAGGGCGATGGAATACATCCAAAAGCACCTCACCCGGGATTTGGGCGTAGAAGAGGTGGCCGGGCATCTCGGCATCAGCTCCAGCTACTTCAGCCTTTTGTTCAAGCAGCATACGCGGCTCACTTTTGTCGAGTATTTGACACAGCAGCGAATGGAGCGTGCCCGTTTTCTCCTGTCCATGAGCGGAAAAACCATTCATGAAATCAGCCGGGAAGTGGGCTATCCGGACCGGCGGTATTTTTCCAAAGTATTTCAAAGGAACATCGGACTTACGCCGTCGGAATACCGCGAGCAGGCAGCACAAAAAGAATGAGGGAGTGGAGCGAAATGAGAACGATCGGAGATTTGAGCTTGCGAGAAAAAATCGGACAAATGCTGGTGTGCGGCTTTGACGGCCACCAACCGACGGACGGGATTCGCGACTTGATCCGGCAATACGGGCTGGGCAACATCATCTACTTTAGCCGCAATGCCGGCTCGGTAGAACAAGTGCACAGGCTTTCAAGCGAGCTAAAGCAGTGGGCGGCAGAGCACAGCGACATTCCGCTGGGCATCGCAATTGATCAGGAGGGCGGGATGGTAACCCGTGTGACGAACGGAGTCACGCCCTTGCCGGGAAATATGGCCATTGGAGCTACCCGGGATGAGTCTGCCGCTTTTGAATTGGCCAGGATTAGCGGAAGTGAACTTCGTTTATTAGGCATAAATATAAACTTTGCTCCCGCAGTGGATATCAACAATAACCCGCTCAATCCCGTGATCGGCGTCCGCTCCTACGGGGAAACGCCGGAGCTGGTGAGCAGGATGGGGGTTGCGGCGGTTCGCGGCTTCCAGTCGGCGGGGATCGCGGCGACGGTGAAGCACTTCCCCGGACATGGGGATACGAGCGTGGACTCGCATTTTGACATACCAGTTCTCCCGCTTGATCGCAAGCGCTTGGAGCAGCTGGAGCTGGTGCCGTTCAAAAAGGCGGTGGAAGCGGGAGTAGACATGGTGATGACAGCGCATATCGTGCTGCCTGAAATCGAGCCGAAGAAGCTGCCGAGCACGTTGTCTCCCGCAGTCATTACCGGTATTTTGAGAGAAGAATGGGGCTATGACGGCATCGTGATTACCGATTGCCTGGAGATGGACGCGATCGCCGCTCATTACGGTGTGGGGCCGGCTGCCGTCATGGCAGTCGAAGCAGGAGTCGACCTGATCATGGTCAGCCACCGGTACGACCGTCAGCGGGAAGCGTTTGAGGCCCTGCTGCAAGCCGTTATAGACGGCAGAATCTCTGAGGAGCGCATCGACCGATCCGTCACGAGAATCTTGCGGCTCAAGCAGCAGCGAAAGATGGAGGAGGCCATGCTTCCCTGGGAAGCTGTCGAACCCCGGCTGGAAGCAGCGGAAGAGCGGCGGACTGCCGAGCGGATCAGCGAGCAAAGCATCACGGTCGTAAAGGATGAAGGGAAGAACCTGCCGCTGCGGAGAGGAGCGGACACATGCGTCATCTGGCCGGTGGTCAGGGCGGCCAACGACGCGGACGAACGCTACGCGGACAAGGAGACGCTCGCTTCTTACCTGAGCAGTATGGGGATGCAGATTGTTGAAAACGTCGTAGCGACGAACCCGACACCCGAAGAGATCGCACAGGCAGTCGCCTCCAGCAAAGGCTTCGGGCAGGTCATCGTCGCCACGTACAATGCCGCCTTTTTCCCCGGGCAATCCAAGCTGGTCGACGAGCTGCTCGCCGTCCACGGAAAACGGCTGATCGTCGCAGCCATTCGCAATCCGTTTGATTACTCCCTCTTTCCCGAGGCGGGGACGTATGTATGCAGTTATGAAAGCAGACCGCTCGCCATGCAATCGCTGGCACGGGTGCTCACGGGCCGCGTTTCGCCGACGGGAAAGCTGCCGGTCACGCTGTCGACAAACTTTGCCTTCGGCTGGAGAGGGTAGTTGCGTTACAATAGAGGAGGACAAGGATCGATGAACGAATTTCAAGTCAGAGCGATTACACCGGAAGACAGGGGATGGCTGGCGGGCTTTTTGGAACAGCAGTGGGGCAGTCCGCAGATGGTCTACGGGGATCAAGTGTACCATTGCGACCAGCTTCCTGGTTTTGTCGCCCTGTACGGGGAAAAGACAGCGGGCTTGGTTACGTATACAGAGACAGGGGATGGTTGGCAGATCGTCTCCTTGGACAGCCTCCGCGAGGGAATGGGGATCGGCAGTGCCCTCATGCTCGCGGTAGAGCGGGCGGCTATGCAAAATGGAATAAAGCGGATATGGCTTTTGACGACCAATGACAATCTGAACGCGCTGCGTTTTTATCAAAAGCGCGGCTACGAATTGGTCGAGGTACGGCGAAACGCTGTGGAGCAGGCGAGAAGGCTGAAGCCCTCTATTCCCGTGATGGGCACGGACGGCATCCCTTTGCGAGACGAGATCGAGCTGGAGAAGCCGTTGAAGCTGGAATAACTGGTAAAGCTGGAACAGCTAATGAAGCTGGAGGAACCGTTTAAGCCGGAACAGCTGATGAAGCTGGAATACCCGGCGAGGCTAGGGCAAACCGTTTGCTTCCCCGTCAGGCGCAAGTCGCTCACAAGGCAGAAATCGTCTCAACACTAGCAGCATACGCATGGAGGGATACACAATGTCAGATAGATTTGCCCTGCGGGGAAGGGTGGTAGCGAACGGACAGGACATCCTGGACGGACTGGTCGTGGTGAATGGTACTGCCGTTGAGTATGCCGGAACGGCAGACGGGTACGGAAAGGAATGGCCGGAGCAAGTGGAGCGGGTGGAGAACGGCTTTATTTGTCCGGGGTTTGTGGATATGCATATGCACGGGATTGCCGGCAGCGACACGATGGACGGGACTCCTGAAGCGCTGCAGACGATTTCCCGTGCGCTGGCGGGCTATGGCGTCACTTCGTTTTTGGCGACCACGATGACCGCTCCTTATGCTGATTTGGAAAAGGCGATCCGCAATGTGGTGGCAGTATCTCGGCAGGGAATGGACGGAGCATCCATCGTCGGAATTCATCTGGAGGGGCCGTGGATCAACCCGAGGTACAAAGGAGCGCAAAAAGAGGAAAATATCGCAGTCCCCAAGCTGGAAGATGTTCGTCGTTTGCACGAGCTGGCCGATGGTCTTATGAAAGTAGTGACGATCGCACCGGAACAGCCCGAGGCGACCGAAGCGATTCAATGGCTGAAGGAGCAGGGGGTCGTCGTTTCCGCCGGGCATACCGGCGCCAGCTTCGACCAGGCAGGGAAAGCCGTGGAGAGCGGCGTCTGCCACTTCACCCACTGCTTCAATGCGATGACGGGTCTGCATCACCGTGAGCCGGGAGTCGTCGGCGCCGCCATGTATCACGAGCAGCTGAGCACCGAGCTGATCGCCGACGGCGTGCATGTGCATCCAGCCGTCATGCGGATTTTGTACCGCGTCAAATCGGCGGCGCGGCTCGCGCTGGTCAGCGACTCCATGCGCGCGGCCGCATTGGGCGAGGGCACGTACGATCTCGGCGGACAGGAAGTGCATGTCCGCGGTGCGGAAGCCCAACTGGCAGACGGTACCCTGGCCGGGAGCATCCTGACGCTGAACCGCGCCGTGCAAAACATGGTCGTGCTGTCGGGAGTGCCGCTTGCAGAAGCAGTGGCGATGGCATCGGAAACGCCTGCCAACATCCTTGGGCTTGGCACGCAGAAAGGAAAGCTGCAAGCCGGGTTTGACGCAGATCTGGTCGTGCTTGGGGACGATTTTGAAGTGCAATCTACTTATGTAAGCGGAAGGCTTGTTTATCGGGTGCAAAAGTAGAGTGACTGGGCGCTGTTTCCCTTTCTGCTTGGTAAGAGATTGCAGTCCAGTGATTAGCTTAATAGATAACAGTGAAAGACCGCCTAACTTATTAAGCTAAAGGCGGTCTGTTTTTGGGTAAAAATAAACTTTTAGATTTATATATTAACATTAGTCCAATATAGCCTAACTTCGAATGAGTGAAAAAAACAAGACTTGTGCATTCTTGATTAAGGCTCTATTTCGTTTTCAGACGTAAATTGCAGTAGTGTCTGGGCAAAGGTTTCAAAAATCTTATAAAGGCTACTTTATACTCGGAGGGATGCGCGAAACGACTGAAATTGCAAAATAATGACCAAATATGGATTATTATGTAACATTCTCTCTTTTGCAACGTTAATGTAAATAGGAGGTGGTATCTACTATGTAATAACAATATGTTAGAGAATTAAAAAATATTAATTACGAAAGGTGGTAGCAAGATTAATGAAAAAATTTTTATCGTTAGGTTTAGCTCTCTCACTTGCGGTTGTTGGTAATTTTACTTTAATTGAAGGTGCATCTGCTAAAATATGTGACAACGACCCTACGTCAAGTTCAGGTTGCACCCATAATTACGATGGTTCTTGGACCTATAAAAGTGGCCAGTCAGGTAGTTATAACAAGGATCATCGCGTAATTTCAGAGCGAGGAGGTACTTGGTATGAATGGGGGATGGGGAGTCTACCAGCAGGACGTGCAACATTAGAAGTATACTTAGCAAATGCTGATTTCACAAATAGGGAAGCTATGTACTATATATTGCACCAAGGTTTGACATATGAGGAATATGTTGGTTCAGTCAATCAATATTCAGCTAGATCGGGTTGGAATGAAGTGGGGACCATGAGGCTAGATTCGGGTAAGACATGGGTTATTTTATATGGTAAGGATGAGAGTGGAAGATCAAATACCCAAACAGGTGCTGACGCTGTTTCTCTGTGATAAAAACGAATATAAATGAAAGGGAGGTTTTAACAGATGAAAAAGAAATTTGTAGCCATTCTTGCAACTTCCTTAGTAGGTCTTGGATTGACTGGATTTTATACACTGAAAGGGACTGCAGCGGAATCTACATCAAACGAAAGTAGTCAACAATACTCTTCACTTGAGGCGAACTCCACTAGTCATTCCTTGGTTTCCGTTCAAAATAAAATGCTGAATGCAATTGATCATTATCAAAGTGCTACAGGTTCTTACAGGGCTATACTGACGCCAATTGGCGTGGATGAGATAGTAGATTTTGAGGTTTATCGGGGAGCAAATCCTCGAAGCCATGTCAAAGTAATGGACAACAAGAGCAAAGTACTTAAGGAAACAGCTTTTGACGGAAACATGTTCATGTCGATTAATCATACCAATAAAACATATTTACAAAACAAAACAGCAACTCAACAGCAGACTGTGGCACTCGGCCAAAACACTCCTCGCTCATATAAAAATGATCAAGGAGAATTGGTATTCGTAAAAAGGCAGGACCCCGCTTTCTCAGGGGTGGCAAATGATGTATTATTCCCTCAAGACTATGCGTTTTGGTTAACACCTGACAATCATAAAGTAGTAGGAGAAGAAAAACTGTTAAATCGTACTTCAATCGTCATTGAAGGGGAGCATGACGATCCAATTTTGGCTGAAAAACATCAATCTACCCATTTTAAAATGTGGATAGATAAAGAAACGGGAGTATTGCTAAAATTAGTAGAGACAAATAGTAAAGATGAAGTTACGAACTCCATAGAAGTCCTTTCTATCGAGTTTGATAAACAGCAAGATGTTTCATCCTTGTCCAAAATGCAAGCTGTTCCTTCTGACTATAAAGATGTTTCGAAAAAGTTGAGGGATCGTGAAAATAGAGAGCAGAAAAAATCCGAGAAGGAAAATGAAAATTGAGTACGGAGATCATTTAGTAGGGCAGTTCCAAAAGTCTATCTGATGTAGACGAAAGGGACTGCCCTTTCTTCAGTGCGTAGGAGCTAGGCTTCCCTAAGAGTAGTTAGCCAGTTTTTTAAATCAAAACTACATACAAAAACACTTTTAATCCACGCTTTGTTTTTTCGTTGATTCACTACTCCTCTCCCTCCAAACCTGCTCCAGCCCCATCACAATCATCGTCCCAAACAACAGCCCGTTGCCCAGCGTATACCGGATGACCGACGGCAGCTCCTGAAAGACAGACGGCGGGAAAAACATCGAGCCTACACCAAAGAGCAGGCCGATCCCGATGATGGTCAGGCGGCGCTGGTCGAGCTGTGTCTGGACGAGCGATTGCAGGCCGATGCCGACCATCTGGACAAAGGAGGCGAGTACCGCCGCAT
Organism: Brevibacillus borstelensis; assembly: GCF_036700025.1. Classification (NCBI taxonomy): domain Bacteria; kingdom Bacillati; phylum Bacillota; class Bacilli; order Caryophanales; family Paenibacillaceae; genus Brevibacillus; species Brevibacillus borstelensis. Next base: position 1,697,035 of record NZ_CP144922.1, read on the forward strand.
ACGCGACCGGGCCGGGAAGCATGGTCAGCAGCCGGATCACGCCGGGGAAGAAGGCAGCAGCAGCCATGATCAGGCAGGCCAGGAGAAACGGAATGCTGCTCCTTTGACCAGTGAGCCGAACGAAGCCGGCCGAGCCGGATAGAGGCACCATTCCAACTGTCGAGAAAAGGGCGGACAGCAGATGGGAAAAACCGCCGACTACCGAGCTGCGGGAAAGCTCCGCAGGCTCCAGTCCGGGCGTTCCCGTTTGCACCTGCTTCATCGCCGCGATGCTGGCGAAGGTGTTGGACAGCAGGATCATGACGATCAATATACTCGATGCGGCCATGCCCGGATCCCACAGCGGAGCTCCCCAGGCGAGCGCTTCGGGAACCTGGAGCAAGGTCTCGGCAGGGGCCGGATGCTTCCATATGCCCGCTATGTAGAAGGCCACGCAGCCCGTCAGGATGCCGATCAGAACCGCATAGCTTTTCACCCAGCCCTTTCCGCGAAAAGAGAGAACGAGGACTGTGGAAAAAACGAGAAGAGCGAGCAGTGCCGACGTCCAATTCGCTTTCGCCGGATTGCCGCTCACACCGGCCATTCCCTGCAAAAACGTTCCGCTTACCTGCAGGGCAAGCAGAAGCAGGTATACCCCCGATACGAGCGGAGTAAACAAGGGAAGCATGCGGCGCACCAGTCCGGTCACCCCGAACAGGATGAGCAGTACGCCTGCCGCGATCATGCCGGATTCCAATAGCTGGAGCGTTTCGGATACGTTGGCGCCGGTGCGTACAGCGGTCTCTCCCATGATGATAAAGACGACGAGCCAGGTGCCGGCCGGTCCGTCCACGATGGGGAACCTGTGGCCGAGCCAGCCCTGCAAAAAAGAACTGATCCCGACGATAAAAAAGGTCCGCTGCATCAGTCCGGCAATGTCCGGGTCGGGCAGATGAAAGACCTGGCCGATAACGATAGGAAGGGCGACTGCATTGGCCAGTAAAAATACCAGCCATTGCAGCGCCCCGATCCCGTGGTTTAATCCTTGTTTGTTCATGTTCACTTTAGCTTATCTCCGTTTAGTCGAATTTGATTATTCGAATCGTTCGGTATGTGATTCAGGTGATCGGGTGACAAAGAGGGTCCGACGTTATTTGCGATCCGTGAACTTCTCATGAAACACGCGATCGCTTAAAAGGAAGCGTCTCTTGTTAAAAGACGGACAGCAGATGATGAGGAATCTTCTCCGCATCCACGTCTACGCAAACTTCGATTTCATGGCCTTCGCTCGGCTTGGTGCGCAGATCGGCCACAACCGAACCGGCGCAGTACACACCCTCGGTCTCGATACTGACTTTCATCGTTTGCGTGCGAACCACCCATGGCATACGCGCTACGAGAACCGTAAGCGGATCATGCGTCGGGCAAGCGTCCATCAGGTTGTCTACTTGCCAATAGAAGCGGAAATAATGCTGCAGGGCGTCGTTCATGTACTGCACGATCGGCTTGTTTTCCGGGCGGCAGTAGCCTGCGGCTGCATCGAGGTGCTGCTGTGTCAGTCTGACCTTCATCGTAACGTCCAGTCCGACCATGGTGATTTTCAGGCCGGATTTCATAACAGCCGCGACTGCCTCAGGATCGCCGCGGAAGTTGGCTTCCGCTTTCGGCGTCACATTGCCGGGAGCAAAGACCGTTCCGCCCATGATATAGACGCGCTTCACTTTTTTCGGAAGCTCCGGATCGATCTCGAGCGCTTCCGCCAGGTTGGTCAATCGGCCGAGGGTGACCAAGGTCAATTCCCCGCCCAATTCATTTGCCTTGCGGACGATAAACTGAGCTGCCGACTCGGAGAGTGCCTGCTGCTCGGAAGCGGGCAGGTCCACGTCTCCGATCCCGTTGTTCCCGTGAACGTGGGAGACCGGGCCGGCCCATTCGCGGGTGAGCGGCTTGGCAGCTCCCATGGCTACCGGGACTTCATAGCCGGGATTGGCCAGCTTGATCAAGCGCAGAGTGTTGTCAGTTGCCTGCGCCACACTGGCGTTGCCAAATACCGTAGTGATGCCTTCTACTTTGACATCTGGCGCTTTCAATGCGTGAAGGATCGCGAGAGAATCATCAATACCGGTGTCTGCGTCGATGAGCATTCTGATTACGTCTGTCATGGAATACCTCCAAAAAGTTCATTCCCCGATCAAAAGGCGATGGGGAATGGAATGAATTTACGTAAATAAAGTTTTGCGATGCTTGCGGATGGCGTAAACAACGAGCGCGACGATTGTTACGATGTACGGCACCATCTTGATGAATTGGCTCGGAATGACATTTCCGGGTGTCGTTTCGATAATCATCGTCATCGCTGTTGCCAGCGCAAACACGGCGGAACCGGCTAAAATTCCAAACGGATTGCGGTTTCCGAAAATCACGACGGCAAGCGCCAAAAATCCGGTACCGGCTGTCATGTCGCGTACGAACATGCTGGTCATCCCCATCGAGAGATAAGACCCTGCCAAGCCAGCGAAAAAACCGCTCCAAACGAGAGCCGAGTACTGAATCCGCACGACCGGAATCCCGAGAGAGCGAGCAGCGCCCGGTTCTTCCCCGGTGGCACGCAAATGGGTTCCATAAGGAGTGTGGTACAAAAGGTAGTAGCAAAAAACAACTGCGAGAATAGAAACCCAGACCATCAAGTTATGTCCGCTCAACAGCTTCCCGATGAATGGAATTTGATCCAGAAACGGAATCACGACATTGGGAATGGACACTGGATTCTCTGGTACATAGCTTCCGTGGGAATCGTACAAAATGCTCATCATCAATACTGTAATGCCGGCACCGAAAATATTGACGGCAAATCCGGTGACGATGATGTCCACGTTCATTTTCAGCGAGAAGAACGCCATCGCGTAGCTGACAATCATTGCGGCAAGCACGCCGGCAGCCATCCCGATGATCCAACTGCCTGTAGCAGAACCTGCAGCGACCGAAGTAAATGCGGATACGAGCATCAGTCCTTCGATCCCGATGTTGATTACACCGGCACGGTCGGTCATCAGACCGCCCAATGCCCCGAGCAGAATAGGGGGCATCATCCGCAGGAGGATGACAAACAGCGTTAAGTTAATGGTTTGTTCCCACAGACTACTTAGCAACGCGCTCACCTCCACGGGACGACATCAGTTTGCGCTGTTTCAGGTAAGCGAAGATCGCTTGAGAAGAGACGAAAATCACCAACAATGCTTGAATAATGATTGCCAAATCTCGAGGAACGTCGCTGTTTGCCTGCATGATCTGGCCGCCTACCTGCAAATAGGCATAGAAGAAGGCCGACAGCAAAACAGCGATAGGGTGGTTGCGAGCCAAAAGAGAGACGATGATTCCGTCAAATCCGAGGCCGGCAGAAAAGTTGTCTTTCAACGTTCCGTGAAGGCCGATCACTTCGACGGTACCGCCCAGACCGGCAAGTGCGCCGCTGATGGCGATACTGAGAATCAGCACTTTTTTCGGCTTGATGCCGCCGTACTCCGCAAACAGCGGGTTTTTCCCTACTGTGCGAAGCTCATAACCGGTTTTGGTCTTGTAGAGCAGCAGGTATACAGCCAACGCTGCCAGCAGCGCAAGCAGAAAGCCCGCGTGTGTAGGGAATCCGTCAAAAATGGGTCCCAGCTTCGCGCTCTCCTGTACGAACGGGAGACGGGCAAAGCCGCCGCTGTCCGGTGCCTTGAAAACGTAGTTCAGCAAATACGAAACAAACAGCGTGGCGATAAAGTTAAACATCAACGTAGATACGATCTCGTCGGCTTTGAAATAGGCCTTAAGCACACCGGGCAAAAAGCCGTACAAAGCGCCTCCGATCAGTGACGCCAAAACTACGAGCGGAATGTGTATCCATGGAGACATTTCCGGCAGATAGACGGCCACCAAAGCACCGGTCAACGCACCGATATACAACTGACCTTCTGCCCCCATGCTGAACACGCCGCTTTGAAAGACGACGACAATCGCCAGACCAGTGAAGACGAGAGGAATCATCCGGTTGAGAATCGAACCAAAGCTGAACAGCGTCGTGAACGGTTCGATCAGCAATGCTTGCAGCGCCGCGACAGGCTCATCGCTCACGAGAAAGATGACGAAGATACCGATGACCAGCGCCGCGACAATAGCCAATAAGATACCGAGGAGATCGAGGTATACTGCACTTCGCTGATTCATGTGGCACTCGCCCTCTTTTCTTGCTTTTTAACGCCCAACATGTAGAAGCCGATTTCTTCTTCGGTCAGGCTCTCTGAATTTTCCAAAATAACGGCCAGCTCTCCATTGTAGAGAACCCCGATCCGGTCGCTCAGGCTCATCACTTCTGACAGGTCGGCAGAGACGAGCAGGACCGCTGCTCCTTCGTCGCGCTTTTTGACGATCTCCTTGTGGATGAACTCGATGGAGCCGATGTCGACGCCTCGCGTCGGCTGGGCGGCGATCAGCAGCTTGGGATTTTTGGAAATCTCCCGGGCGACGACGATTTTTTGAATGTTTCCGCCTGACAGTGCCCCCGCCAGCGTATCGCGGCTCTGGGTGCGAATATCAAATTCCTGGATCAGCTTGTCCGCATGCTCATTGATTTTCTTTTGATTGAGAAAGAGACCGCGTCGAAACGATTTGTCACGATACAAATCCAGGATCAAATTTTCCTTGATAGAGGAAGTCAGGCAGGCACCTCTGGTCTGTCGATCTTCCGGAATGTGGCCAATCCCGATGTTGCGAATTTCTTCGATGCTTTTTCCTGCCAAATCTTGGCTGAGAAAGGTAATGCGGCCCTTGAAGTTTTTGCGGAAGCCGGTAATGACTTCGATCAATTCAGTCTGGCCGTTTCCTTCCACACCGGCGATGCCGAAGATTTCACCAGCTCGCACCTGGAAGGAAATATCGTTCAACACCTGCTTGCCCGTTTCTGATACATAGCTGACCTCATCGAGTGAGAGAACGGTCTCTTTGGGCTTGGCGGGCTGCTTTTCGACCCGCAACAGCACATCCCGTCCTACCATCAAGCGCGAAATCTCTTCTTTGGAGGTTTCGGAGGTAATCAGGGTAGAGATGGTTTTTCCTGCACGCAAAACCGTGATTCGGTCGGAAATTTCCATGACTTCATTCAGCTTGTGCGTGATAAAGATGATCGTATAGCCTTGTGACACCAGCTTCTTCAAAGATTGGAACAGTTCATCCGTTTCCTGAGGGGTGAGGACCGCGGTCGGCTCATCGAGAATGATGAGCCGCGCTCCACGGTACAAAACCTTCAAGATTTCTACGCGCTGCTTCAGGCCTACGGAAATGTTCTCTACTTTGGCATTCGGATCGACCTTGAGGCCGAACTCTTGAATCAGACGTTGCGTTTCCGCGATGGCTTTTTGATGGTCGGACAGGACACCCTTTGTCGGCTCGGAGCCGAGCACGATGTTTTGGGCGACAGTGAAGGAGGGGACCAGCATAAAATGCTGGTGCACCATCCCGATTTCGTATTTGATCGCATCTTTTGGACTCTTCAGAACGACTTTGTCGCCCCGGTAAAAAATATCCCCTTCGGTAGGGCTCTCAAGACCGAACAAAATCTTCATCAGTGTCGATTTTCCTGCACCGTTTTCGCCTACAAGTGCATGGATTTCGCCTTGTCGGACGGAGAACGAAACGCCTTGATTGGCTTTTGTGCCATTCGGATACACCTTGTGTATATTGCGCATTTCCAGCAGGTCAGCCATGGCGTACCTCCTAATTCATCTTGATTAATCTTGTTTAATCTTGATTTCTCCGCTGACTACTTTTACTTGAAGCTCGTCCATCTTGTCGCGGATTGCTTGCGGAACATGCTCGTTGTACAGATCGTCCTTCGCCAGGCCTACACCTTCTTCGTAAATACCGAGAGACTCGTTTTGGCCGAATGGCAGGTCGCCTTTTTTGTACAAATCGACGGCGCGGTAGATCGAGTTTCCAACGTTTTTCAGCATAGAGGTAAGAACGTGACCCGGTTGTACCATGTTTTGGTTGCTGTTGACACCGATTGCATATTTGCCGGATTCTTTAGCCGCTTCCAGACCGCCGATACCTGCAGGACCAGCAACGGTGAAGATGATGTCAACGTTTTGGGAGTTGTATTGGGCCAGGGACAGCTCTTTGCCTTTTGGCGCATTGTTGAAGTCGCCGACAAAGGAAGAGATGACTTTTACTTCAGGATCGATAAACTGTGCGCCTTGCTCATAACCAGCTTTAAAGTCGTTGATGATCGGAATGTCCATACCGCCGAGGAAGCCGATGGTTTTATCCGGGTTGGCCGCTTTCAAATCTGTGCTCGTAGTTACCATCGCGGCAAAAGCGCCAGCCAGGAAGGAGCCTTCGCGTTGGTTGTATCTCACAGAGTAGATGTTTGGCACATCGGTAATGGTTTCATCAAAATAGATGAACTTTTGCTCAGGATAACGCTTGGCCAGATCGATCGTCGTTTCTTTCATTTGGCTTGTCCCAACGACAATGACCTCGTATTTTTTGCTTGCGACCATGGATTCCAGACCGGTAGGCCAGTCGGATTGGTTAGCTCCGCCTTGAACGGTTTTTACTTCGATGCCCAGCTCTTTTTCCGCTTTGTCCAGTCCTTCTTTCGCGGAGTCGAAGAACCCGCTGTCTCCCAGGTTTCCGCTTACATAGTAGCCGACAGACAATTTCTTTTCTGCCGATGCATCTGTTTTTGCATCGCCTTTGCTCGCCTCTTTCGGCTTCGCAGCGTTGTCAGCTCCGGAACCTCCGCCGCAGCCGGTCAAGGCCATGGACAGAATCAAAAGACTTGCTCCAATTTTTCCCAACAGACTTTTCTTCATGTTGTTTCCCCCATTTTTTATATGAAAATTAGTGAAACCGATGGAATTATTCCGGCTGCAGGAGCTGCAATGCGAACGCTTTCACTTCATCCAGCGTTGGCATTCCAGCCTGTGCGCCAAATCGGGTAACGGCAAGTGCCGATACTTTTCCGGCAAAGCGGACGGCCTTGTCCAGTTCGTAGCCGATTGACAGGGCGTAGCCAAGGCCAGCGTTGAAAGCATCGCCGGCGCCGGTCGTATCCATGACCTGCACATGATGGGCCGGGACGGATACGAGATTTTTCCCCGACTCCTTGTACACAGAGCCTGCTGCGCCAAGTGTAGTGACCACACAGCGGGGACCCATTTCCAGGAGGGCATCGATTGCTTTTTCGAGGCCGTCTCCATAAGGGTCAATACCGGTGAGCAGGTAAAGCTCGGAGCGGTTTGGCGTCATGTAGTCGACAGACTGCATCAGGCCCAAAGGAAGCTTTTGAGCAGGTGCTGGATTCAAAATGACGGTTTTCCCGTGCCGCTTCGCCAGCTGTGCCGAAGCGACTACTGTCTCCAACGGTATCTCCAGCTGGAGGAGGACCAGATCGGCAGCGGCAATTGTCTCCTCGAGTCCTTCGATATTCTCGGGCAGGCAAAGTGCGTTTGCCCCAGGAACGACGACAATGTGATTGTCATCGTGAGCAATCATGATAGAAGCAAGACCAGTAGGAGCATCGGAAGTCTTGGTCACGCGCTTGGTGACGACCTGGTTGTCTGCAAGCGACTGTGTCAGCGCTCCTCCGAAAGCGTCGTCACCAACCATTCCGACCATGACGGTATGTGCTCCCAGCCTGGAAGCGGCTACGGCCTGATTCCCGCCTTTGCCGCCGGGGATGAAGTGAGCCCTGGTGCCTGTAATGGTCTCTCCCACTTGTGGAAAACGGGGAGCTTCGACGACGATGTCCATATTCAGACTCCCGATGACCACAATGTTTGGTTGTCTCATGGTGTTTTCATGTCCTTTCTCGTAGAGCCTCTTGCGATCAATTCCACATCGAATTCATAGATTTGATTGTCAACAGCCACTCCCTCGATTTTTTGAATCAATAAGCGGGTCGACAATGCTCCCATGTCATAAATCGGCTGAGAGATGGTCGTCAACTCCGGCTCGGTAATTACGGTCAGCTCGATGCCGTCAAAGCCGCACAGGGCGACTTGATTCGGAACGGACAAGCCCATTTGCTGCAATTTTTTCAAAGCCCCGAGCGCCATCAGGTCATTGCCGGCAAAGATGCCGTCCACGTCGGGATGACGGGCCAGCAGATGTTCGACGGCCTCCATCCCTCCGTTGATCCGGAAGTGGCCGGGGACCATCAGGCTCGGGGTAAACCACTCAAAATGACGGACGGAGTCCTCGTAGCCGAGCAGTCGCTCTTTTCCTGTCGCCGTTTCCTGCGGTCCGTAGATGTGGGCGATTTTTTTGCACCCGATCTCCAGCAGATGGCGGACAGCCAGGGTCGCTCCCTCGTAATTCTTGGAGCGGACGACATAACAGGAGGCTTTTGAAGGAGCACGATCGAGAAGGACGAGTGGAATGCCGGCTTCGTTCATGGCGCTGATATCGGCCGCCTTCAATGAATGCGTGGCAAACAGAATGCCGTCAACATACCGTTTTTTCAGCACGTTGATATACGTTTGCTCTTTGCCGGAATCGTTGTCGGAGTTGCAGATCAGTACGGTATACCCGTACAAACGAGCGACGTCTTCCACTGCACGGGCCAGCTCGGAAAAAAACGGGTTGGAAATATCGGGCATGATGAGTGCGATCGTTTCCGTTTTTTTGCTGGCCAAGCCTCTCGCCACTTTGTTCGGTTCGTAGTTCAACATTTTGATGGCCTGCTGCACGGCCTGTTCCGTTTCTTTGTTGACGTAACCGTTCTTGTTGATGACACGGGAGACAGTTGCTACCGAGACACCGGCGAGCTTAGCCACATCTCTAATCGTTGCCAATCAGCACCATCCTCTTTGTAATCAGGATTGCAATGAAAAACCGATTACATATTGATGAAAAAGGGTGAAAACCTAGATTTTTCAGGCGTTTGCGAGTGTTTTTGATCATTGTGTGTAACCGGTTACATATCGGATAGGTCTAATAGTAAGCGATTAAGGATAATCTTGTCAAACATAAGATTCAGAATTTTTTGTTTCCATTATTTAGAAAATTTATGTAAATCTCTCCTCTGGCAAGGATGGAGTCCGACAGGGAAAACGATCGGACTGATCGGAATCAAAGGAAACGAAGGGATGAGAAGCGAAAATGGAGAGAATGAGAAACAGGCGATGTTAGAAAGCGGGGAAATCAGAGATGAATATTGTTGTTGTCGGCAGTCTCAATATGGATCTCGTATCGCACGTCCCTCGCTTGCCGAAAGCGGGGGAAACGATTACGAGCACATCGTTTCAAACCATTCCGGGAGGGAAGGGCGCCAATCAGGCTGTAGCCGCGGCAAGGCTGGGCGCTAACGTGCATATGATCGGAAAGGTGGGCTGCGATACATATGGGGACATGCTGCTGGAAAGCTTGGCTGATTCACTCGTAAATACAGGAGGCATCGGGAGGGAGGGGACGACGGGAATGGCCTTGATCAACGTCAGCGGCCGCGGCGAGAACAATATTGTGCTTGTTCCGGGCGCCAATGGCATGATGGGAAAGGCGGACATTGATCGGCACATACGGCTGCTGGAGGGCTGTGACGTTCTGTTGGTTCAACTGGAAATCCCGCTTGCAGTCGTGGAATATGCAGTCAAACTGGCGCATGATAGGGGCAAACTGGTTGTTTTGAATCCGGCTCCCGCCCAATCGCTGTCGCCTTCGTTTTTGCGGCATGTCGATACGGTCACTCCCAATGAAACGGAGCTTGAGCTTTTGTCGGGAATGCCCGTAGAGACGCTGTCCGAAATCGAAGCGGCTGCGGAAAAGCTGCTCGGACTAGGTCCGAAGCGTATCGTTGTGACGATGGGAGAGAAGGGGGCGCTCATCGTCAATGCGGATGGAGCGACACACATCCCCGCCCTTAAAGTGCAGGCGGTGGATACGACGGCTGCGGGGGATTCCTTTACGGCAGCCTTTACCGTCGGAATGGCAAAGGGGATGACCGACGAAGAGGCGGGCACATTCGCCAGCAGGGTTGCGGCGATTGCCGTGACCAGGCACGGAGCGCAGCCTTCCCTGCCGACCCTCGCGGAGGTGGATGCCCTGCAGGCAGAATAAACATGAAAGACAGGGAACGGCTGCAGCGGCGCCACCACAATGGAACGCTGCAGCCAGGTCCAAGGACAGGCAGCGTAAATTAAGCCTGCTGATCCAGCAGCTCCATCACCCAGCGGCACCAGTTCAGCTCCTCGCGCATACTGCTAACTCCCCTGCTCAAGAGGATGTATTCGCCGAAATACGGTGAACCGTGGTCTTGAGGCGTACCGTCGCAAGCAAGCTTCAGCTCTTCCAAAAAGGTTTCATACATGTTCAGTTGTTCCAGGCAATGGGCTTCTCTTTCTTCAAACAGCTTTCGAGCGGTGTTGCGGTCAGTCAGCCAGAGGCAATACGTTTTCAGAAACAGCTCGTCGCGCAGGACCGGCTCGGAGGTGGACTGGGTCAGCCACTCGCGAAGTGCAGTCCGCCCTTTTTCTGTAATGGAATACACTTTCTTGTCTGGCCGATCTGTCTGCGGAACCCGCGTAAATTCCAAATAGCCCTCCTGCTCCATCTTGGCCAGCAGAGGATAGATTTGACTGTGTTTGGCCTGCCAGAACGGTTGCAGTTGGAGCATCAGGTCATAGCCGGAGCTGGGTGTACGCGCTACCAGTCCAAGCAATCCATACGCCAGAGTGTTCAAGGGTGTACCCTCCTGATTCCTATTAATAGCGTAATTATATAAAGAGAGGACAGGGGTTTCAACCGAGCCTTGAGCTGTTGAAAGCCTCTTTTTTTGACGTTTCGCTAAATTGCTGGTAGTAGTGTGTGTAAAGAATGGATAGGTTATTTTCAGCAGGTGGGCCGCAAAGGTCACTGAGCATGCTCTCTCGCGTTCTTGCAGGCCGAAATATAACCCTGGCCGGGTATCAGTTCCTTCGGTGTTTGAAACAATAAGGGGGAACATCAGGAGGGATGGCAGCATGGCTTGGGTTTATTTGGTGATTGCGGGATTGTTTGAAGTCGTTTGGGCGATCGGGTTGAAATACAGCGAAGGGTGGAGCAAGCTGGTGCCGAGTGCAATTACTGTAGTTGGCATGGGCATCAGCTTTTACTTTTTGTCTATGGCACTCAAAGCGCTTCCAATCGGGACGGCATATGCGATTTGGACGGGCATTGGCGCGCTTGGAACGGTCGTTGTCGGCATGATCGCATTTGGGGAGCCGAGCAATATCATGCGGATCGTCTTCTTGCTTTGCATCATTGCGGGGATTGTCGGATTGAAGCTGACAGCCGGAGGGTGATTGAACGGTCGGGAAGCATTTTTCTTCAGGAGCAGCAAGGTTTTCTCCTGTCGGCAAAAAAAGTTTGCGCAACCTTTCGAAACTGTTTACAAAACGTGTCATACACGATATATTTACCTAGATTGGTATGAGCAAATAGACATATTGTGAGAAGATGACCGAATGAAAACGATGATAAATCTGGAATCAATTGAAAAACACTTTTCCGGTTCTGTCGTGGTTCCGCCACTCTCCCTTTCCATCCAGGAAGGGGAATTTCTAACGCTTTTGGGGCCAAGCGGCTGCGGGAAGACGACACTGCTCCGCATGATTGCCGGCTTTGAGCAGCCGACAGCGGGGGAAATTTACCTGGACGGCAAGGCGCTGACCAGCATTCCTCCCTATCAGCGGGACATGAACATGGTTTTCCAGCAATACGCCCTGTTCCCCCACATGAATGTCGAACAGAACATTCTGTTTGGACTGAAGATGAAGAAAGTAGAGGCGGCGGAGCAACAGCGGAGGCTGGAGGAAGTGCTGCAGTACACGCAGCTTGTCGAGCTGCGCAAGCGTACGCCGAAGCAGCTCTCCGGAGGGCAACAGCAGCGGGTGGCGATCGCGCGGGCGATCGTGAACAACCCGAAAGTGCTGCTGCTTGACGAACCGCTGGGAGCACTGGATTACCAGTTGCGAAAAAGCTTGCAGCTTGAGTTGAAAAATTTGCAGAAAAATTTGGGCATTACATTTATTTACGTAACGCACGATCAAGAAGAAGCGATGGCTATGTCTGATCGCATCGCCGTCATGAACAAAGGGCGGATCGAGCAAATTGCCACGCCGGCAGAAATCTACAATCATCCCAAGACGCTGTTCGTCGCTACCTTTATCGGGGAGAACAATATTTTCAGAAGCGGCGATGCCAGCATTGCGGTCAGACCGGAGAAGATCAAGATCTATCCGAAAGATTCCGAGCTGGACAAGCATCGCAAAAACGGCACGATCACCGATATGGTTTTCCTCGGCAACATGAGCAAGCTGTTTATCCGCCTCGAGAGCGAGGAGATGACGGTGCTGGCTCATGAGTACGCGACAGAGAGCCGGGGCTGGCAGGCAGGGGATCAGGTGGCGATCGGATGGTCGCAGGCAGACGAGGTGATGCTCACTTGAAAAACGGAAAGCAGTTGAAGATTTTGGCGCTGCCGGCTTTCGTTTGGCTGGGGGCGCTCTTCGTCTTGCCGATGTTGATGATTACTGCGCTGTCTTTTATGAAGCGCGGAACATACGGGCAGGTCGTCTATGAGTTTACGCTGAACAACTACGCCCGGATGATCGATCCGCTCTACATTCAGATTTTTTTTGACACCTTTCTCGTAGCGGTGCTGACAACGGCCATTTCTCTCGTGTGCGCCTACCCGATGGCTTACTACATTTCCCGCATGGATCGGTCTGCCCAGAAGATCTGGCTGCTGCTCGTCATGATCCCGTTTTGGATCAACTTTCTGGTCCGTTCCTACGCCTGGGTCATCATCCTGCGTTCGCAGGGAGTGATCAACACGTTCCTGCTCTCGACCGGATTGATTCAAGAGCCTTTGCCCTTGCTGTACAATTTCGGCTCGGTGATGGTAGGGATGGTGTACACGCTGCTGCCGTTCATGGTCCTGCCGATTTACGTTTCGCTGGAGCAGCTCGACAGGCGGAAGCTGGAAGCCGCCTACGATCTGGGCGCAACGCCGTGGAAGACGTTTTGGCACGTAACCCTTCCCTTGACGAAATCGGGTGTCATTACCGGCTCGATTCTGGTCTTCGTCTCCTCGATCGGGATGTTCGTCGTGCCCGACGTGATGGGCGGAGCGAAGTCCGCGCTGATGGGAAACGTCATCCAAAATCAGTTCTTGTCAGCTCGTGACTGGCCGTTCGGGTCTGCTCTCTCGATCGTCCTGATGCTGCTGTCCATGGTGTTGATCTACCTCTACTACCGCGCGGTCAACGCCGCCGAGGCAAAGGAGGGGACGGCATGAAAGCGCTGAGACATCGTACAATGGCCGGATATTCCTGGGCCATGCTCGTCTTTTTATACTTGCCGATCGCTGTATTGATGCTGTATTCGTTCAACGACTCGCGGATCAATGCTGTCTGGTCGGGCTTTACCTGGAAATGGTACGTATCTTTGTTTGACAACAGGCAGGTCATGGAGGCTTTGTGGAACAGCCTGAGCATCGCCTTGATCAGCAGTGTGCTGGCGACTGTGTTTGGCACCGCTGCCGCGCTTGCGATGAAGCACTACTCGCTCAGATGGAGAAGCGTGTTCAACGGGCTGACCTACTTGCCCATCGTTATCCCGGAAATCATGATGGGTCTGTCTCTGCTGGTCTTGTTCAGCCAGATTCATCTCGAGCTGGGCAAACTGACGCTGATCATGGCTCACGTCACCTTCAGTCTGCCGTACGTGATCGTCATCATCAACACGCGGCTGGCCGACATGGGCAAGGAGCTGGAAGAAGCGGCGCAGGATCTGGGCGCGACTGCGTGGGAGACCTTGCGTCACATCACGCTGCCTTTGATTTCACCCAGTATTATCGCCGGGTTTCTGATGTCCTTTACCTTGTCGCTGGACGATTTTGTTATCTCGTTTTTCGTAGCGGGTCCCAATTCGACGACCTTGCCGCTGTACATCTACGGACTGGTCAAACGCGGTGTATCTCCTGAGGTAAACGCCCTGTCGACGCTGCTGATCGTCTTTACTGTACTGCTCGTTGTTGCGGCTGAGTTGTTCCGCCGCAAAGATTCCAAGTCGCTCACTTTTTAAGTGGACATACACCCAAACAAAAGACTGGAGGTTGAAAAAGAAAGATGAAAAAGTGGAAATCCCTGATGATTGGCGCCGTGGCCGCCGCTCTTGCCGTTACTGCCGCAGGCTGTTCTTCTTCTTCTACCGAAGAGGAGCAGGTGCTGAATATCTACAGCTGGGCAGACAACTTCAATCCTGACGTGATCAAGGACTTTGAACAGAAGTACAACGTCAAGGTAAACTACGATATTTACGGCAGCAACGAAGAAATGCTGGCGAAAATCCAGGCGGGCGCATCCGGCTACGACCTGATCCAGCCGTCGGATTACATGGTAGCCACCATGATCAAGCTGGGGCTTCTGGAAGAACTGAACAAAGAAAATATCCCGAACGAAAAAAATATTGTTTCTACCTTCCAAACGCCGCCGTTCGACCCGGGCAACAAGCATTCGCTCGTCTACACCTGGGGAATTACGGGAATCGCGTACAACAAAAAGTACGTGAAAGGCGAGATCACCAGCTGGCAGGACCTGTGGAATCCGGAGTACAAAGGCCGTGTCATCATGCTCAACGACCCGCGTGAGGTCATGGGCGTCGGGCTGATCAAAAACGGGTTTTCCAACAGCACCAAGGACAAGGGCGAGCTGGAAAAAGCATTTGCAGACCTAAAAACGCTTTTGCCGAGCGTAGTCGCTTTTGACACGGACAACATCAAGCAAAAAATGATCGCAGAGGAAGCGTGGATCGGTACAGTCTGGTCCGGCGACGCAGCGATCATCAACGGCGAGAACCCGGATGTCGAATACGTCGTGCCGAAAGAGGGCGCAACGATCTGGGCAGACACCCTGGCAATTCCGAAAGGCGCCAAGCACAAGGAGCTGGCGGAGAAGTTCATCAACTACCTGATGGACCCGGAAGTAAGCGTGAAAAACTACGAGTGGATCGGCTACAGCAATCCGAACGAAAAGGCCTATCCGCTGCACAGCGAAGAATACCGCGCAAACAAGATGATCTTCCTGGATAAAGAGGACATGGCTCGCGCAGAGTGGCTCGTTGACGTAGGGGATACCCTCCAGGAGTACGACCGCTACTGGACAGAGATGAAGAGCGGCCGCTAAGAGACGAGTGGCTTCGTTGTACAGGATGGGACATAAGGTTTGACAACAGCAGCAGCCGAGCAGAAAATTTGTTTTCTGCTCAGGCTGCTTTTTTCGTTGCGCGATAAAATTGTGAAAAATATATGTTCCTTCGATATTTTCTGGATATTTAACGGCATCTGTGAGATAGTGAAAGGGAGGTGACAAAAAATGGGAAAAACTTCAGGGAGAGCAGCGGGGTTTATAGAAGCAAACGGCACGTCTTTTTACTATGAAGCGTGTGGCGAAGGAGAGCCTCTTCTATTGATTCACGGTCTCAATTTGGACACGCGGATGTGGGCCGAGCAGCTTTCCGCCTTTTCCGAGCGGTATCGGGTCATCAGCTTTGACCTGCGAGGGATGGGACAGACACCGAATGCAGAAGAGCCGTTTACCCTCTACGATGATGCCAGAGCAGTGCTGCAAGGACTCGGGATAGCCGCGGCTCACATTGTCGGCCACTCCTTTGGCAGTGTAGTCGCACAGGAGCTTGTCCTGGCCTACCCGGAGATGGTGAAAAGCCTTGTGCTCGTATCTCCGACCTTGACAGGGTATCCGCGGTCTGAGCGAAGGATGCAGGATTTTGCCCGCTTTGTCGAAATCTATGAAACAGGTACAAAGGAAGAGACCGTAGAAATGTCGGCCCGGATGTGGTTTGACGGGCCAGGACAAGCAGCACGGGATGAAAGCCAGCAGGCGAGAGCAAAGTACCTCCAAATGACAGCGCACGCTTACGATCTGCCGCAGCTGAAAAACCCGCCGCTCTGGCTTGCGCCTCCTCCGATTGAGCGACTTGAAGAGATCGCTGTGCCTACGCTGGTGATCGCTGGGCAGAAAGATTACGAAGACTTCCAAAAGATGGCGGAGGAGCTTGAAGCGCGGATTCCAAACGCTGAAAAAATCCTTCTTCCAGACTCGGCCCATCTCCCGCCAATGGATCAAGCCCCTGTATTTAACCGGATTGTCCTGTCGTTTTTGGAACAGGCACGACAGTAATGAGCTGTTTCAATCGGCCTATCTGCAGCGTTTTGCAGGCGGACAAGCATGCAGTCAGGCAGTCAAGCATGCCGTCATCCTTTGGTCCGGTTGGCAATCAAAAAGTCAATAAATGTCTTTGTAATTCCGTTTATCGTCGCGTCTTTGTGGTAAATCAGCTCAAAATTCCGATTGATATGCGGCAGGCTCAGCACTTCCACTTCCTTTAAGTCAGCCGCTGCTACTTCCTCCTGAATCGAGAAACGCGGCAAGAAGGCGATTCCCAGTCTCTGCTTCACCATGCGTTTGACCACTTCGATATTGTCCGCTTCCATCACAACATTGTTCTCTAGCTGATAATGGCTGAACGCTCCATTGACCAGCGTCCAGTCCAGAGATCCCCTGTTAAACAAAATCAGCTTTTCTCGCGACACGTCCTCAAGCGTAACTTGTGTTTTGTTTTGAAACGGGTGATCCGGATAGACAGCCAGCACCATTTCGTCAGGCATGAGCTGGACCCGCTTGATTTGGGGATGATTCACTGCTCGCGCGATCCCGAACGACACCTCATGGCGCAGCACCATCTCCAGGACTTGATGGGAGTGACCCGTGAAAATTGTCAGCTTGATCTTGGGGTAGAGCTGCGTAAATTTTTCCACCAGCTCTGGCAAAATGTAAAAAGCGGCCACGAATACAGCGGAGATGACCAGCTCGCCTTCCAGACGGCCGAATGAACGCTGGATCGCCATCTGCCCGTCCTGCAGCGATTGCAGTACGCTCTTGGCGTATGGGAGAAAAACATCCCCCTCCCGCGTGAGAAAAACGGTATTGCCGGAACGCTGGAACAACTTGCAGCCCAGTGTGTTCTCCAGCGCTTTGATCCGCATGCTGACGGTCGGCTGTGACAAGTACAAAAGATCGGCTGTTTTGCTGAAGCTGCCGGTTAGTGCGACAAAAATAAAAGCTTCGATTTGTTCCGCATTCATGTTGAACCCCTCATTGAAAATGTTAATAACGCATATGGCATTATTCTATTGGATTCGTGCGAAAAAATACATTACTTTGAAAGGGAGGATGGCTGCTTGCCGCAAGCGGCCAGGGAAACACCGTTACTTATCTAACTGAAGGAGGATAATTGAGATGAGCGTAGCTTATTTTAACGGTACATTTGTTGATTCAAACGATCCGGTGGTTCCAATAGATGAGAGAGGACATCAATTTGGCGATGGCGTCTACGAGCTTATAAGGATCTATAATAGCAAGCCGTTTATGCTGGAAGAGCATCTCGACCGGCTGTATATGAGTGCAAAAGCGATCGCATTGCCGTTTGACCAGGAGCGCGAGAGCTTCAAGGAGATCATCTTTCAGTTGATCGAGCGAAGCGGTCTGGACAATTTGGATGTCTATATGCAAATTACAAGAGGCATGGCTCCGCGCAATCACCTCTTCCCGGATGCGCCTGTTTCAATTTCGATGACAGCCAAGCCTTTTCGCAGCATCCCGCCAGAGCTGAGGGAGAAGGGAGCAAAGGCAATCCTGCATCCAGACGAACGCTGGATGAATTGCTATATCAAATCGCTCAACCTTTTGCCGAATATTTTGGCGAAGCAGGAGGCGCACAAGGCAGGCTGCCTGGAGGCGATCCTCCATCGGGATGGAAAGCTGACCGAAGGAACCAGCACCAATGTATATGTCATCAAGGATTCCCGTATCCAGACCACGCCGCTGTCCCGCCATATTCTCGCAGGGATTACGCGAATGGCTGTTCAGAAAATCGCTATGGAGGCCGCAATACCCTTTGAGGAGAAGCACGTGGACATCGAGGAGCTGTACGAGGCAGATGAAGTGTTCATCACCAGTACAACCAACGAGGTGATGCCAATCGTCCAGGTTGGCGACAAGCTTATTGGAGATGGACAGCCAGGGCCGATGACCCGGTTGCTCCAGCGGCACTTCCAGGAATTGACGACGACAACGGTGTCTGCTGACGCATAACGATCTAAACGAAGCACTCCGGATGGTCGATTTGTTGAAAGAGCCTGATATACCTGCTCGGAAAGGAACGATAAGCGATGAACATCGTAGATTTTCACTGTGATGCCCTTTATAAAATGTGGAAAAGCAAGGAACCTCTTTCATTCAGGGATTCTGCTGAGCTGCACACCAATCTGGAGCGTTTGAAGCAAGGGAGGGTAAAGCTTCAATGCTTTGCCCTCTACGTGCCGCCGCAATTGAAATCCGAGCAGCAATTTCAAGCAGTGCTGGACCAGATCGACTACTTTTACGAGGAGGTCCTGAAGCAGCCCGAGATGAAGCACGTCAAGGAATGGGCCGACCTCGACACTCTGGGGGACGGCGAGATCGGGGCGATGCTGACGCTGGAGGGCGTGGATGCGATCGGCAATGATTTGAAAAAGCTTCGCATCCTGTTCCAACTCGGCGTGCGTTCTGTCGGGCTGACCTGGAATTTTGCCAACCTGGCCGCCGATGGCGCATTGGAAAAGCGAAATGCCGGCTTGACAGCGTTCGGTAAGGAAATCGTCCGCTTAAACAACGAGCACAAGGTGCTGACCGACGTTTCCCATCTGTGCGAGCAGAGCTTTTGGGATGTCATGGAGCTGGCGGACTATCCGATCGCCAGCCACTCCAACGCCAGGGCGATTTGCGACCATCCGCGCAACCTGTACGATGAGCAGGCCAAAGCGATGTTTGACAAGGGCGGGATGATCCATATCGTCTACTACCCGCATTTTGTCAAGAAGGGCGGGCAGGCGACGATCGACGACCTGATCCGCCATATCGACCACTTTTGTTCGCTGGGCGGTGTCCGCCAGATCGGCCTTGGCTCCGACTTTGACGGGATTGAAAGCTTTGTGGAGGGGCTGGAGCATGCAGGGATGATTGACAACCTGCTCAACGAACTATTGAAGCGGTATTCAGAAAGCGAAGTGCGGGGCTTTGCCAGCGAAAACTTCCTGCAGCGGCGCCCGCGTTAACGAAGAGCAGACAGAGGGGCTTTTGGATATGAATCGGAAAAAAATTCGCGATCGCGGCATCGTCATCGGGAAGCTGCCGACCGGCAGGAAAAATTGCTTGACGGATGTGGAGGGCGTCCTGGTAGGACATGTGACGCTTGATTATCCGCTGGAATCGGGCGAAGGGGAGTACATCTGTACAGGAGTGACAGCGATCCTTCCGCACAGCGGCAGCCTCTTTCGCGAAAAGGTGACAGCAGCAAGCTATGTGTTCAACGGCTTCGGGAAGACGACCGGACTGGTTCAGGTAAACGAGCTGGGGGTACTGGAGTCGCCGATCATGCTGACCAATACGTTTTCCGTACCGGCTGTCACCCAGGGGACGCTCAGCTACATGCTGGAGCAAAACAGCGAAATCGGCGATACCACGGGGACGGTCAACATCGTCGTGGGAGAATGCAACGACGGCCATCTCAATTCGATCAGGGCGTGTGCAGTAAAGCCGGAGCATGCGATCGAAGCGATCAGACGGGCGTCGGCGGAGCCAGCGGAGGAAGGGGCCGTCGGCGCTGGAAAAGGAATGGTCTGCTTTGGACACAAAGGCGGGATCGGAACCTCCTCGCGGCTTATCCGGACGCAAGAGGGGGAGTACACGGTAGGCGTACTCGTGCTGAGCAACTTCGGCAAGCCCGAAGACTTCCAGTCTGAGCGGTACGAGTGGCTCCGTTCGTCAGGGGTCCGCCCGCTGGACAACCCGCCGGACGGATCGATCATCATCGTGCTGGGCACGGACGCGCCGCTCAGCGACCGCCAACTGCTCCGCGTGGCCAAGCGGACGGGCATCGGACTGGGCCGGACGGGCAGCCATTACAGTCACGGCAGCGGCGACATTTGCATCGCCTTTTCAACAGCGCATAAAATCCCCCATGCAGCGGAGCAGATAACGGAAGCGAGGACCCAGCTTCGCGAGGACCACCCGGTAATGAATCAACTGTTCGCCGCAGCCAGTGAAGCGACGGAGGAAGCGATCCTCAATTCTCTTTCTCAGGCCGTCACGACGACAGGGAGAGGCGGCCGGACGATTTATGCGCATCCATTCGCCGAACAGGGGGAATAGCCGTGAGTGCAGGCCAGTGGCCGCTTTTTGAGGAGTATATGTCCCGCAAAATGGAAGAGGAGAGAATCGCAGGGGCGGCGGTTGCCGTCTCCCGGCATGGAGAGCTGCTGTTTCAAAAAGGCTTCGGCGTGCGCGATCTGGAAACGAAGGAACCGGTCACGCCGGATACGGTATTTGGCATCGCATCCGTGACGAAGTCCTTTACGGCGATGGCGGTCATGCAGCTGGCAGAGGAAGGGAAGCTGTCCATCGAAGATCCGGTCAACGCTTATTTGCCGGAATTTTCTCTGGCATCGCTAGAGGACACCTCCAGCGTCTGCATTCATCATTTGCTGAGCCACACGACCGGCCTTGCGCCGATTCGCCGCAGAGAGGAATTGTGCAGGCTGTCGGACCATCTGGAGTACCTGGCCGGGGAGCCGCACGAGCTGCTGGGCAGACCGGGCGAGTATTTCAGCTACTGCAACGACACTTTTTTGCTGCTGGGGCTGATTGTCGAGAGAGTGACAGGGCGCCTGTTCCGCAGGCATGTGACCAGCAGGCTGCTTGACCCTTTGGAGATGAACCGCTCCACCTTTAGCCTGGAAGAGGTGAAACGGCTGTCCGACGTATCGGTTCCTTATGTCAAGGATTCGGACGGCAATGGCCTGAAGAGGGCGGACTGGCCCCTGCTGGGCAATTATGAGGTAGGGGGAGGCATCCGCTCCAATGTCCGGGATTTGCTCAAATACGGTCAGCTTTACATAAACGGCGGATATTGCCAGGGGGAAAACATCGTCAGCGAGGCTTCGCTCAGACGGATGTGGCACCCGGTCCACAAGATCGGCAGAAACACGTACTACGGGTACGCGCTGAAGTCGACTCTAGGCCGGGAAGGAATGACGCTTGTCGAGCACGGGGGCTCGCAGCCGGGCGTTTCGTCCCACTTCGGCTTTGTGCCCGAAGAGGGAATTGTCGCGGTCGTCTTGACCAATGTCGCGGATGTGCCCGTCCGGGATTTGTGGCTCGCTGCTGTCCGCAACGCCCTGGGCCTTCCGTTGGAGCAGCAGGAGAAAGAGCCGGAATACGAGGCATCTGTCGAGGAGCTGGAGCGCTTTGTGGGCACCTATGCCTGCGCGGAAGGCAGCAGCGTACGTATAACCTTTGCAGGCGGAATGCTGCAAGCGGAAATGGCCGGCGAACAGTTCGCGCTTCGGGCGAGTGACAGCCGTACGTTGGTCATCCGGAAGCACGAGATGCCGCTTCCGTTTTTCTGGAAAGAGGGAGAAAAAGCATGGGCTGTTCTCCTTGGTTCTCGGATGTTGACGAGAAAGAAATAGCGGTTCGCATGGGCTTGTTCGCATGCGGAAACAAGACCTCTTTGGAGGGCGAATGCAGGCACGAATGCTCTGTAGTCCGCTCTTTGAAGGGGTTTCTTGCTTTTATCAGGCGTGTTCGTTATAATGGGAACAAATGTTCTTGTGTGGTGGTGACATCATGAGAAGCGAATTGGAGCGATATTGCCAGCGGCAGCAGACGGTCGAGCTGATCTACTTGAGCCGCTCCGGCGAGACGACCAAGCGAGCTGTAAAAATTATTGCGGTAAACGGAGACCGGATAAAGGCGTACTGCTATACCCGCCGCGCATACCGGGTGTTTTGTCTGGCCAACATCCTGGCAGTTGCACCTCGCGACGATCAGGCAGCGGGCATGTGAGGAGGCCTGTCTGTTTATTCTGGGGAACCTATGCGTAGGCACGGTCATCCGTGTGCAGAATGTATGGTATATGGTATGGTAAATACGGCTACATTCATCTTTGCGACTACATTCATTTACTACAGGAGGCACATCGTTATGATTAAAAAATTGCTACAGTGGCTGTTTACGTGGAGGATCAGGCGAAGGCTCGCGAGTTTTGGACCGAGAAGGTGGGGTTTGTCGTACATCGAGACGAGCCGATGACCCCCAATGCCTCGTGGCTGGAAGTCGGTCCAGAGGGAGCCGAGTCGCATCTCGTCATCTATCCCAAAGCGATGATGCCCGGATCTGAGCAGATGAAGGCCTCGATCGTATTCGAATGCGAAGACATCGACAAAGCCTATCAGGAAATGAGCCAAAGGGGCGTAATCTTTTTGGAGGAGCCAAAGAAAATGGCCTGGGGCAGCTTCGCCCGGTTCAAGGATGCGGATGGAAACGAATTTCTCTTGAAAGGCTGATACCACTGTTGCTCTATCGTTCTGTGACTTGCGGCAGCATGGCGGGTGCGGGCATTGCGTAAACCAGCATTGCGTGAACCAGAACTGCAACTCGTGCTATACTGTTAGGACAGGTAGAAAATAACAGAACGGAAGGAGAGCGATGGAGTGGAGATCTTTATTGGCGTACTTGTCGCATTTGTGCTGCTCATCGGATTTATGTCGCTAGCCTTTAAGAAAGAAGGACCTGGAAGACGTCATGCCTCCGGAGGAGACTCAGGCGGAGCCACGTCGTTTTACAATGACAACGACAGAACCCGCGATTCCGACAGCTCCTGGGGAGACGGAGGGTCCAGCGACAGCGGCGGGGGAGATGGCGGCGGCGGTGGTGGCGACTAGGCCGTTTTAAAAAATTTCATGCCGCCGATGGAAGCTGTCAGGCATCCGTGTTACAATGATTGGGAAATCATGACGTACGGATCGGGGAACCGGTCTGAAAGGAGAGATGTTTTATGGTGTGCATGATGATTGTCGAGAAGAGCATTGCAGCAAGGGTCACAGGAAAGATCCTCCTTTCAGTCGGGCAGTAACCGTTCTTTAAGTGAGGATTTCCTGTGGCCGGTTTTGGAAAGACATCCAAATCAAAACCGAATGCAGGAGGAATCCGCACGTGAACCAATATCTAAAGTCTTTGGGTTGGAACGATTTTCTTGCCGGCCATGTTTCCCCTTTTATCGAGCAGGGATTTGAAGTAGGGCGTATCGCTCTTGAACATAAAAGGCTGTATCGGATTTTAACCGAACACGGCGAGCTGTTGGGCGAGGTTTCCGGAAAGCTTCGCTATGAAGCCGCTGGCCGAGAAGACTACCCCGCTGTGGGCGACTGGGTAGTGATCAGCGCCCGGCCTCATGAACAAAAGGCCACGATTCACGCGATTCTGCCGCGCAAAAGCAAGTTTTCCCGAAAGGCTGCCGGCGAAGGCGTCGAAGAACAGATCGTCGCTACCAACGTGGATACCGTTTTTCTCGTGAACGCTCTAAACAACGACTACAATTTGCGCCGCTTGGAACGCTATCTGATTTTGGCTTGGGAAAGCGGAGCCAGTCCCGTGATTGTACTGAGCAAATCCGATCTGTGCGACGACCTGGAAAACAAGATCGCCGAGGTAGAGTCAGTGGCAGTCGGAGTGCCGGTCCATGCGATCAGCTCGGAGCAGGGAGAGGGGCTCGATGCCTTGGCACCGTATTTGGGAGAGGGGAAGACAGTCGCTCTTCTCGGCTCTTCAGGTGTGGGGAAATCCACCTTGATCAACCGCCTGTCCGGAAGGAATGTCCAGCTCGTCAAAGAAGTACGCGAGGGAGATGACCGCGGGCGGCATACGACGACCCATCGCGAGCTGTTTCAGCTGCCTGGCGGCGGCCTGATGATCGATACGCCGGGGATGCGCGAGCTGCAGCTCTGGGAGGGAGACGAAGGCTTTCGCGATGCCTTCGACGACATCGAGACGCTGGCCGCCCAGTGCCGCTTCAGCGATTGCCTCCACGCCAAGGAGCCCGGCTGTGCGATTCGGCTGGCGATCGAAGAAGGCACACTGGATCGTTCCCGTTTTGACAGCTACCGAAAATTGCAGCGAGAGCTGGCCCATCAGGCGCGCAAAGAGGATGCCAGGATGCGGGCAGCCGAAAAAGACAAATGGAAAAAGATCAACATGGCTCTCCGGCAAACGAAGCCGAAGCGGTAGTTGTCTGCCGCGTCTGCAATCACAATCGGATCGGTGCCTTTTACACACCGGATCACATTGGCCCCCTTTGCAAGGCAAGGGGGTTTTTTCTATGTATGGCCGTTTCATTTTCAGCACGGGCTCGTGCTTTTCCTGAATCCAAAAAAATACGCTTGCCCCTTTCATAGCGGATATGATAGATTTGTCAGTATCAATTGAACATAGCTGATGACTCGTATAATTTTGGGAATTGGCCCATGAGTTTCTACCGGGTGACCGTAAATCGCCTGACTACGAGTGAACGAGCGACCAGGAGTTAGTCCTTTACCCGTAGCGGGAAACAGCCTCCTGCTGTCGCTTGCACGTTTTCGTGACCCCTGAAGGGATGTGCCCGGAGGGACAGGTTTCACTTGGAGTCGGTTTGAAAGACCGGCGAGTGGACTGTCTCGTCTGGGCTTTTTTGTTTCCATATAGATGAAAAATGGATAGGAGGAAATCGTGTGAAAGAATTGCAAGAGCGAATCATTCGGGACGGGCGAGCGCTGTCCGAAACTGTATTAAAGGTGGATGCTTTTCTTAATCATCAGGTTGATGCGGAGCTGACGATGAAAATTGGGCAAGCATTTGCGGATCTTTTCCGTTCGGAGAAAGTGACCAAGGTCCTGACGGTGGAGGCGAGCGGTATTCATTTTGCTCTTGCAACGGCGTATGCGCTGGGGGTTCCATTCGTTTACGCGAAAAAGAAAAAAGCGGTGACACTCTCCGATGACGTGTACTCTGCGCCTGTCTATTCCTTTACCCGGAAGGAGAACTACCAGATCAGCATCGCCAAGCAATACCTCAGCGCAGAAGAGCGCGTCCTGATCGTGGATGATTTTCTGGCGACAGGAGCAGCTTTGGTTGGACTGACACAAATCGTCGCAGATGCCGGCGCTCACCTCGTCGGCGTGGGTGCTGTCGTAGAAAAAAGCTTCCAGGAAGGAAGAGGATTGCTGGAGAAAGCAGGCGTCCGGGTGGAATCGCTGGCACGGATCAAGTCGATGAAGCCGGGAGAAATTCATTTCGTAGAGACAACGCCGGTTCACACATCCTAAAAGCACCACATGATACATGCTGCTGTCGTGATCAATCGCGATTTACAGGTACTGTATAGCAAATCAACATATCCTGCGCAGTCAATAAAGGAGAGGAGTTACGTTCATGTTGTCCAAACAAAAAACGCTCACGCTGGGCATGCAGCATGTGCTGGCGATGTACGCCGGAGCGGTCATCGTTCCTCTGATCATCGGGGATGCGCTGAATTTGACCCCGACGCAGATTGCATACCTGATCGCCGCCGATTTGTTTACCAGCGGGATTGCGACACTGCTGCAGGTGATCGGTACGCGCTATACCGGCATCAAGCTTCCTGTCGTTCTGGGCTGTACCTTCACAGCGGTCGGACCGATTATCGCCATTGCGTCGTCCAGTAACCTGGCCACGGCCTATGGAGCCATTATTTTATCCGGATTATTTGTCGTGCTGGCCGCTCCGCTGTTCGGCAAGCTGCTTCGGTTCTTTCCTACCGTTGTACAAGGTTCCGTGGTTACGATTATCGGGTTGTCGCTGATTCCTGTGGCAATGAACAATGTGGCCGGAGGAGCGGGCAATCCCGATTTTGGACATCCGCGCAATCTTCTCTTGGCACTGGGGACACTGGTTGTCATCCTGCTTGTCAATCGCCTGTTTAGTGGCTTTATTCGCGCTATTTCAGTGCTGATCGGACTTGCAGCAGGCACGCTGGCCGCGTACTTCATGGGAATGGTCAGCTTTGAAAGCGTGGCATCCGCTTCCTGGGTGAGCGTCGTTCAGCCGTTTTATTTCGGCGTACCTGAATTCAATATCGTTGCCATCGTGACGATGATTCTCGTCAACATTATCAGCATGGCGGAATCAACAGGAGTTTACTTCGCATTGGGCAAGGTGACCGATAAAGAAGTGACGAAGCAAGATGTCGTCAAAGGGCTGCGCGGGGAAGGCGTGGCGATTGCGCTCGGCGGTATTTTCAATGCGTTCCCGTATACGGCCTTCTCGCAAAACGTAGGGCTCGTCTCGCTGACCGGCATCAAAAGCCGCGACGTCATGATCGGTGCTGGCGGAATCCTCGTCGTGCTGGGACTTTTGCCGAAGCTGGCCGCCCTGACGACGATCATTCCCGACCCGGTGCTCGGAGGAGCGATGATCGCGATGTTCGGGATGGTTGTAGCGTCCGGCATCAACATCCTGTCCCGCGTGGACCTGCGCCAAAACGAAAACCTCCTCATCGCGGCCTGCAGCATTGCTGTAGGACTCGGTTCCGCAGCAGTTCCAACGATGTTTGACCAATTGCCGAACATGCTGAAAATGCTGATGCAAAACGGCATTGTCACCGGTTCGTTGACCGCGGTTATTTTAAATATCGTGCTCATTCATACGAAGAAAGAGAACAGGCAGCCTGTTCCGGCAGCCTCGACTGTTCCAGAGGTGTGAATTTATTTTCGTTTCAAGAAAAAAAGATGCTCCCATGGTTTTACCAATGAGGAGCATCTTTTTTTCTTGGGACAGAAGAACGTGTGAAATTGGGAAATTACCCAAAAAGGGAATTCTTGGAGGTGAATTTAGGGCTAAATAAGTTCGACATTTTTTGTTCATTGCTCGAAAACCCAAACAGAAATAAATACCGTAGCATATTATCTTCTTAATAACAAATAACCCGTAAAGTAGCACTGTTTTTGATTGCCTTAAAATCAATGATAATTTAGTCAATTTCCATTAATGTTACTTTTTTGTAACCAAACATTACCTTTATTTTACTATTATGGGTTTTGGATATAGCTCACAAAGAATTGTCGAAGTGGCTTACTTCTTAGGTTATTACATCAGCTTATTAAATACAAATGGTAAGGAGGTGGCCATCTGGAAATATATCTAGTTAGGTTTTCTTGTTTTTAGATATCACCAAGTGAAACTAATGGCAAAAAAGTAAGGGACCATCGATCAAGACTTTTTAGTAGGTTATTTGTGTAAATAGGTAATTGCCTTAGGGTTAAGTAGAAAGGGGATTGTTAAAATGAAAATTGGAAAAATTAGTTTGACGATACTACTTACCTCATTTTTTGTCTTAATATTTAGTTCATCAAGTTTTGCCAAAACAAAAGAAGGCGGAGATTCTTTTCTATCACACTTTTACCATCCAGACTGGGGGTACAAAAATATCTATTATACAGTACATACTATTGAGGAATATTATGTCTATACAAAATATGATGAAGTTGAGTTGGATCATCATCATGCAGTAGCTATCGGCAAAACTAGCGGATACCCCTATAGTCTGGAACTTTATGTTTCAGGAGTATACAAAGATGACGCTGGAACAATTGGAAAAATTAATGCTTCTGATTGGAGATGGAGAGATCGGTTAACAGATTATATAACCGATCGTGGTGAAAC
Source organism: Brevibacillus borstelensis (assembly GCF_036700025.1). Lineage (NCBI taxonomy): Bacteria > Bacillati > Bacillota > Bacilli > Caryophanales > Paenibacillaceae > Brevibacillus > Brevibacillus borstelensis. The sequence continues at coordinate 1,724,667 of NZ_CP144922.1, forward strand.
AGTATATGGCGGGGGGAATACAAAAACTTTTTATAGTACCGTAACCGACAGGCCAAAAGTTACTTTTACCAGTGGTGCTGTTGCAGACTGAATCTATTATGGCAGTACAGATGAAATAAGAATGTCGTTATATTAAAAGGAGTGACAAGTATGAAAAAGACGTGGGTTTTGCTCTCTGTGGTTGCCGTTGTGTCGCTAGGCAGTATCTCATATTCATTAGCAAACATTGAATTAAATGACCATGATAAAGGAACTGAATTCGCCAAGTATTACAAAAAAGCTTTGGAGAAAAATAATGATAACAAAATCACTATAGATACCGAATCCGAAAAAATCAGCCAAGATGAACTAACAGATAAACTAGCAAGGTACCAAGCATATTCAAAAGCTTTTGGCATCAAGCTAACTGAAGAAGACGCTATGAAGAAATTAGAAGAAAGAACAGTTCTTGCGGAATATGCAAGAGAACATGATATTTACCCTACAGAAGAAGAAATTAAAAAGCATATCAAGGAAATGGCTGATTCCTATAAAGAGCATAAATATGATGTTGTTGCTGGTATCATTGAAGGACTGGATATTACCGAGGATGAGTTCTTCTTTGAATTCTCAAGAGACGGTTATGAAGAGGAGTTGGTACGGTTGAACATACTCAACAAAATAAAGTCGGAGAATGAAATGTTAGATGGGGAGGATGAAATCGAGTATCACAAAAGGATGTTAAGTAAACTTAATGATTTGATAGAAGAATTAAAATAGATCATAATGCGGGACTGTAAAATATTCTGTGTAAACTCTCAAAACCTATTACAATAAGAGAAAGGTTGGTTTGAGAGGATGACACCTATGGCGAGATTTAGTAAGGAACAAGTGAAGGCGTTTGTGAAGGAAAACAACCTCAAGACGATGGACGATGTGCAGTCGGCACTGAAGGAACTGTTTGCAGAAACGCTGCAGTCGATGCTAGAGGCGGAGCTTGACACGGAACTCGGCTATGAAAAGCACGATGTGAAGCGAAAGAAAACAACAAACAGCCGTAACGGGAAGACAAAGAAGACGGTGACAAGCGAATACGGCGAGGTGGAGATCGCGGTGCCACGTGACCGTAATGGCGAATTTGAGCCCGTTATCGTGAAAAAGCATCAGTCTACCGTTACCGGCATTGAGGACCAAATTATCGCCATGTATGCCAAAGGTGTCAGCACACGGGATATTCAGGACCATCTGAACCATCTGTATGGAATTGACGTTTCTCCTACCATGATCTCCAATGTGACGAATAAGATCGTGCCACTCATCAAAGAATGGCAGAACCGACCGCTACAAAGCATCTATGCGGTTGTATTTATGGACGCCATTCACTACAAAGTCAAGCAAGACGGTGCTATTGTGAACAAAGCGGCTTATATGGTCATTGGCATTGATTTGGACGGCAACAAGGACGTATTAGGCATGTGGATTGGAGAGAATGAATCCTCAAAGTTCTGGCTGAGCGTACTGAACGACTTACGGAACCGTGGGGTTCAGGACATTCTCATCACCTGCGTGGATAACCTAACGGGCTTCTCTCAGGCCATCTCTGCCTGCTATCCGAATACGGAGATCCAAAAGTGCATCATTCATCAAATCCGCAACTCGACCCGTTATGTTTCTTACAAGGATCTTAAGAAAGTGACGGCGGATTTAAAGCCAATCTACAAAGCGGCAACAGAAGAGGCTGCCTTACTGGAATTGGATCGTTTTGAGGAAACATGGGGTAACAAATATCCCCTCATCGTTCGCTCTTGGCGTACCAACTGGGACGAGCTAGCTACTTTTTTCAAGTATCCACCAGAGATTCGTAAATTGATCTATACGACCAATATGATTGAGAGTTACCATCGGCAACTCCGAAAGGTGACGAAGGGCAAGAGCATTTTCCCCACCGATGAAGCCCTGCTCAAAATGCTCTATTTGGCTACCATGGACGTCACCAGGAAGTGGACTGGACGAGTGCAGAACTGGGGGCAAATGCTCCTCCAGCTCTCCGTTTTCTTCCCGGATCGGATCGGCCAATACTTACGCTAGTTTTTTATTCCAAAAGGGTTTACACAAAATACTGGACAGACCCCATAATGCGAAGCCCCTTATGTGAATGCTAATCTAATAATTGACCACCTAGTGGTACATTGCTCATAAAAAAGTTGACCACCTGAGCACCTCTTTCCTGTATCTTGAAGTTGTCGGACCACAAGATATAGGAGGAAAGGAAATGCTTCAGATGGCTAATTACGAGTTTATCAGGAAACAACACATTCTGCTAGGAAAGTCGATTCGCCAAATTTCTCGAGAGACCGGCTATTCCCGTCAAGTGATACGAAAGGCTTTGAAATCCTCTGAGATTCCTGTGTATCAGCTTTCAAAACCGAAGCCAAAGCCAGTCATTGATTCTGTCAAGCCCATCATCTTGGAGTGGCTGCATCAAGATGAACAAGCTCCCCCGAAGCAGCGTCATACTGCCAAACGCATTTACCAGAGACTCGTTGACGAACATGGATTCACCGGCGGTGAATCTACTGTACGACGCTACGTCAGAGAGTTGCGGGTTTCTCCCCCTAAAGCATTTGTCCCTCTCGATTTCCCGCCAGGGCGCTTTGCTCAATTTGACTGGGGTGAGGTTACGGTTCATTTACAAGGGAAACAAGTAAAGGTTCAAGTCTTTTGTATGCGTTGCACATACAGCAGAAAGATTTTTATCAAAACATTTGCTCATCAGAAGCAAGAGGCTCTTCTCCAAGGTCATGTAGATGCTTTTGAATTTTTCGGTGCTGTTCCCCAAGTCATCACATACGACAACCTGACAACAGCCGTTAAGAAGGTATTGGAGGGTAAAAATCGCGAGGAACAAGAGCGATTTACTCAGCTACGTGCCCACTACCTGTTTGAAAGCTATTTCTGTGATCCCGGAAAAGGGCATCAAAAAGGCCAGGTGGAAAACCTCGTACAGTTTGCTCAGAGGCAATTTTTTACCCCTGTACCCAGTGTTTCTTCTCTGGAGGAGCTCAATCAAATCCTCCTCGAAAAATGTATCTCTTACGAGAATACAACCGTTCCAAGGTCTTCACTAACGGTTGGAGAAGCATTTGCTCAAGAGTTGCCTATCATGCTTCCATTGCCTCCACGGCCATTGGATTGTTTCCGTGTTGTACCCGTGAAAAGCAATACGCTATCCATGATCCACATTGAGAAAAATGCCTATTCCGTCCCCGTTTCCTATGCATCGACCCAGCTTACTTGCCGAGTGTTTGCTGAAAAAGTTGAGGTGTATCACGGAAAAAGCCTGATTGCGACGCATGAGCGGTGTTTGGAAAAGGGAAAGGAGATTTTGCAATACGATCATTATCTGGATTTACTTCTTATTCGTCCAGGAGCAGTTCTTTATGCTAGACCATTGCATCAGGCAGGATTACCCGCCATTTACCAAAAGTTCTTGGACAAGTGCCGCAACCGACCAGGAGGGATGAAGGAGTTCGTTCGACTCTTGCTTTTGCACCGTGAATTCGATACTTCTCTTGTCGAAGAAGCACTGGAGGAGGCCTGCCAAAAAGGGATGTTCCAATATGATGCCGTAAGGCAATTATTGTTTCAGCGAACATTGCCGGAACACCGTCTACCCCAACTCTCGTTGGTGGAGGATAGCTCTGTTCCACGTATTCAGGTAAAGGCCCCAGATCTTAGCCAGTACAATCGTTTGTTACAGAAAAGGAGTGTGGTTCATTGAGTACGAGTTTCTTGCTTGAAACCTATGCGAAACGCCTTCGCTTACCTGCGATTAAACGTGTCTATAAGGAAATTGCCCATGATGCTGCTGAACGGCAAATTCCCTACGAGGAGTTCCTCTTAGCCCTACTAGAGCAAGAAGTTCAGCAAAGGGATGCTAACCAAATCGCCAGTCGCATCAAGCATGCCAAATTCCCTTCTATGAAAACGATCGATCAATTTGAATTCTCAGCCATTCCGTCTCTCAACAAGCCCAAATTGCTTCAACTGGCTCGCTGTGAGTACATCGAAAAGACAGAGAACATCATGTTTATCGGAAACTCTGGCACTGGCAAAACTCATCTCTCCATTGCACTCGGGAAGGAAGCTTGCCATCATGGCTATTCCGTCCAGTTTTGGACTGCCGCTAAAATATGCAATGAGCTTATGGAAGCTCAGTCCCAAAAGCGAATTCTCCAGCTAGAGAGGCAATGGTTGAAAACAGATTTGATTATTTTGGATGAAGTCGGGTTTGTCCCTCTCAGTCGGACCGGGGCGGAGTTATTATTCCAATTTTGTGCGGCCCGCTATGAGAAAGGAAGCATGATCATTACCAGTAATCTGGAATTTACGGAATGGACACAGATTTTCAAAGATGAGCAAATGACGTCAGCCCTGGTTGATCGGCTTACCCATCGTGCCCACATCTTTGCAATGAATGGGGACAGTTATCGCTTTAAACAGAGCATTCAAAGATCGTGATCATGAAAAAGTTACCCACCCGACGGGTGGATTGATTTTTGCCATGGTGGTCAATTTTTTGATGAGCACTGTGGTCAACATTTTGGTTGACATTCACACCCTTAGAACAAGGGGAGCAATCAGTATGTGACTTCAACAGTTTCAAAGGTGTAAACGGACAACGCTCCAATTGGATAAGCAGAAACAAATACGAACACACAAAAAAGATACGAAGGGTGCCCCGCCGTGAAAACACGGATGGGCACCCTTTTTTTGAGCCTTTCATCTGTATGGATGTTCTCTCTCCTCCAAGAAATTTACAAACGCTTTGACCACGGAAATCTCCAGGGATTCGTTGCGAAAGATCATCCAGGTTCTGCGGACGACGGGGACGCCATCCTTCGTCGTGCAGCGGGTGACGTACAAATCTTCGTTGGGGTCCAGCAAAATGCTGGGCAGGATCGCATAGCCGAGGCCGTTTATCACCATTTCTTTGCAGGTCTCCATTTTGTCTACCTCCATGGAGATCAGGGGCGGGTCAGAATAGCGTTCATGCCACCAGTTGTCGATCAGCTTCTTTAAGGAAGTATCCGTGTTGTAGTAGATGCGGGACAGATTGGGCAGGTCCTCGATGTCGATTTCGTGCTTGGAAACGATGAAAATTTCTTCGTCCATCAGCAGCTTGCGCTGATCGGGCCAATTGTAATCGCCGCGAATGATGCCGAGATGCACTTTTTGCTTGTAGACGGAGTTGATGACCTCCTCACTCCATCCGGAGGTAACGTTAAATTCTACATCGGGATACTGCCGGTGGAAGTCCTTCAAGATAGATGGAAGCTTGTAGCGGGCAAAAATGCTGGAAACGCCCAATCTCAAGGTTCCTTGCACTTTGTCGCCCATGTTTTGCAGGGCTTCTTTTGTCTTGCGCAGATGAAGCGTCATGTCGCGGGCGTATTTGACCAAATGCTCACCCTGCGGCGTGAAGGTAACGCCTCTTCTGCTGCGATAGACGATGGTAATGCCAAACTCCTGCTCCAACTGCTGCAGCCGGTAAGTAAGCGCCGGCTGCGAGATGCGAATTTTCTCCGCAGTTTTGGTGATATTCTTTTCGTCGTACAGCGTCGTTAATATGACCCAATCTCTGTCATCCATATGGTTCCAACTTTCTTTCAATAAAAAAAGTAGTGAAATTGGCTAAAAACGGAATGGAAAAACTTATCGTTAATTGTACAGAAAAGTCATGAATGATCAACATTCTTTTTTAAAACGAAAAACAAAAACATAAAAAATACTTATGGATCTTTATAAAAAATAAGTATTTTTTTTATTGCTTTTCTTTGGCTACTATTGTTGTAGAGTTAAACGAATATTCATTCTCTTTAATCTGTACTATCATGAAGGAGTTGGAACAACAGATGTACGTTTATGGGCAAATCTATCGAATCCCAAGCACGTTGGTGCGCGGGGGTACCAGCAAGGGGCTCATCTTGCGTACGGTTGATCTCCCCAAAGACCCGGTTGCCCGCGACCAGGTGATCCTGAAAGTGTTCGGCAGTCCCGGAAACAACCAAATCGACGGGATCGGCGGGGGAACGCCTCTGACGAGCAAGCTTGCGCTCATCGGACCGCCTGCCAGCCAGGATGTTCACATCCATTACACATTCGGGCAGGTCAGTCTGGAGAAAAAAGTGATTGATTACCATGTCACCTGCGGGAACATGGCGTCGGCAGTCGGGCTGTATGCGGCGGAAGAAGGATACGTGGAATTGCAGGAGCCGTTTACACGAGTTCGCATCTTCAATACCAACACGAACAGAGTGATTGAAGTGGAGGTCCCGGTCGTAAACGGGCAAATCCAGTACGAGGGGGACTTTTCCATCGCAGGAGTGTCTGGCACCGGAGCGAAAATCATGGTGAATTTTCTCGATACGGGGGGAACCTTTTCCGGCAGGACCTTGCCCACTGGAAATCCGATAGACACCATCGCATTGGATGACGGCAGAAAATTCCCGGTGACGATCATCGATGCGGCCAACATCCTCGTGTTTGTTTTGGCACAGGATGTCGGAGCGACCGGAACAGAGCTGTCCAAGGACCTAAACGGAAATGCCCGCTTGCTGGAAACGCTAGAGAAGATTCGCGTAAAAGCCGGAGTGATGCTCGGAATCATTGAGGATGAAACGACGGTCACCCCTGCGACACATGCTCTGCCCAAGATCGCGATGATATCCGCAGCCTGTGATTATCAGACCGAGGACAAGCAAATGGTACGGGCGGACAGCCTCGACCTTTTGGGACGCTATCTTTCCATGGGGACGCTGCACAGGGCTTTTGCAGTCAGCGGTTCCATCGCTTTGGGAGCGGCCGCGAACATTCCGGGCACCCTGCCGAACCGGTTGGCGAGGGGCACGGAAGCCGGCCTTCGGATCGGCCATCCCACAGGGACTTTGTACGTAGAAGCGCAGGTAGAACGAGAGGGGGAGGACTGGAGTGTGAAGCGGGCCGCCGTTGGACGGACTGCGAGAAGGCTGATGGATGGGTATGCCTACGTTCCGGTCTCGTCTTTGACAAGCGTGGTTCAAGCGTAGCGGCGAAGGGACGGGGGTTTCCCCGCCTCCGCAGAAAACAGTCGGCTCTTTGCAGACGACTGGAAGCGGTTTCAGCATGATCGGTTCAACCCCGATTAGTTTCATTATGATTCATCAATACCCTTATCCCGATTTGGTTTATGAGGAGGACTGACATGAAACGAACAGCGATCTGTTTATCGCTTACACTTGCTCTTGCCTTTAGTCTTATCGGCTGTTCCAGCCAACCGTCGTCTACGGCTGGCGGTTTGACGGAAGGCTACCCGAAACAGCCCATCGAGATGGTCGTTCCTTTTGGCGAAGGCAGCGCAAGCGACACATTTGCCAGAAAATTCGCCGACTTGCTGAACAAGCAAACGGCTCAGCCGGTTCAGCCGCTCAACAAGGATGGCGGCGGCGGTCTCGTCGGACTTCTTTACACATACAAACAGAAGAATGACGGATACACCCTATTGGAAATCACGCCTTCGCACGTCATTGCCGATGTGCTGGGAAAAGGGAAAAACATCAAATTGATGGAAGATTTCGAACCTCTTGCCCGGATCCAGAGCGATATTTACCTGCTGTCCGTCCCGGCAAATAGCGGGATCAAGGACTTCGACGACCTGGTAAGGCAGGGCAAAGACAAGGAAATATCCTTCGCCGGCATCAGCCCGGGGGGGCTGGACGACTTGACATTGAGCGCTCTGGCTGATGCCACCGGAATCAAGATCAAGTTCATCCCTTACAAGTCCGGTTCAGAGGTCAAAGCGGCGGTTCTGGGCGGAGAAGTCGACGTGTACTTCGACAAGCTGATCTCAGCGGTGTCATACATCCAAAACGAGAAGGTAAGGCCGATCGTCGTGCTGCATGATGAACGGGTGACGCAAATCGAAGAGTTGAAGGACACCCCGACAACGGTGGAAAAGGGGATTGATTTGACGATAGGCTCCTGGCGCGGATTTGCCGTAAAAAAAGATACGCCAGCCGAGGTGAAGCAGTATTTGATCGACAAAATGAAAGCGGTTTATGAGACGGACGAGTACAAGGAGTTCGCCAAACAAAATTTGGCAGATATTCGCGAGGGGTTCCTCGGCCCGGATGATTTCAAAAAAGAGTGGGAAGAGCAGTATCAAATTTTTGACAAAATTGCCCAAAAAACCGGGCTGAAAAAGTAGGATAAGCGGTTTTCCGCCGCTCTTCTTCGGAGGTGACCATAATGGGAGAAATCGTGTTTCATGTTCTGCTGATTGGAGCAATCGGCTACTTTTTCAAAGAGTCGCTTTTCATCGATACGGCGCGGGCCAGCGATCCGATCGGCCCGGCAGGTTTTCCGCAAGGCATTTTGATCCTGGCGATTCTGCTAGCTCTTTTCTCGTTTTTCCAGACAATCCGAAAGAGAAAAAAGAGTACCGGGGAGCAGCATCGGCCGCCTGAGCTTTCCAAGGAGTTTGTCGGGCTGCTGGTCAGCATCGCCGCCTTCGTGCTCGCCGTGGATATCATTGGCTTTCTGATTGCCTGCTTTCTTCTGCTGCTTGTTCTTCTCTTGCTGCTCGGAGAAAAAAAGGTGGGAAAGGTAGTCGGCCTATCGGCGGTCATTTCGATCAGCTTTACGCTTTTGTTCGGCAATCTGCTCAGTGTTCCGCTGCCAAGAGGAGTGGAAGCGCTCAAAACGCTGAGTTACTACATCTACTGAGAACGGGGAGAATATCATGGACATCAATTTATTTGCCGAGGGTCTGGCGACGACCTTGTCCCTTGGCAATTTGGCACTCATCCTGCTGGGCATGCTTCTGGGAGTGCTGTTCGGGTCGCTGCCCGGCATCAGCTCCTCCATGGCCATCGTGCTCATGCTTCCGTTCACCTATTACATGGGAATCATTCCCTCTATCATCCTGCTCGTGTCCATATATGCAGGGGCAGCGTACGGCGGCTCGATTACCGCGATCCTGTTCAATACGCCGGGCACTCCCGAAGCGGTCGCCACAACGTTTGACGGTTATCCCATGGCCAAACAGGGCAAAGCGGGGCGGGCATTGGGTTTGTCTATCAGCGCTTCTGCTTTTGGCGGTATCTTTTCCGTATTTGTCATGCTGTTTCTCTCTCCGCCGCTGTCGCAGGTGGCACTCAAAATCCAGAGCGCCGAGTATTTTGCTCTCGCATTTTTAGGCATAACGGTCATTTCCGCCATCGGTTCGAAAAACATGACAAAAGCGCTGATTTCCGGTTTGCTCGGGATTGCAATTGCGATGATCGGGATTGACCCAATCGTCGGCACGGAGCGTTTTACGTTTGGCCAGATTGAGCTTTTGAACGGGATCGAGTTCATTCCGATCATGATCGGCGCTTTTGCGCTGGGCGAAGTGCTGAATCAGGTGGCGGAGAGAGCAAAGACACAGAACTTTACGACCACCGAAAAAATCAAGCTGGAAGGGTACAAGCTCAAAGATTTGTTCGTCCATAAGTGGTGCGTGTTAAAAGCCTCCGTGATCGGGACCTTGATCGGAATCCTGCCGGGGACCGGCGGTTCGATCGCTTCGATTGTGAGCTATGGAGAAGCGATGCGGTCCAGCAAAAACAAAGAGAAGTTTGGCAATGGAGCAGAAGAGGGCGTGATCGCGCCGGAAGCAGCCAACAACGCCGCGGCCGGCGGAGCGATGATCCCTACGCTGGTGCTCGGGATTCCCGGGAGTCCGACCACCGCCGTTATCCTTGCGGCGCTGACTCTTCAGGGCCTACAGCCCGGACCGCAGCTGATGACGGAGCAGCCGCTGATGCTGTACTGCATTTTCTTTGCGATGCTGATCGCCAGCGCCATCACGTTTATCGGTGGGCGCGTAGGCGTCAGAAGCTTCGGTCTGGTTCTCAAGCTTCCGTATTCCATACTCGCCTCGATCATCATCGGCTTGTCCGTCATCGGTTCGTACGCGGTTTCCAACAACATGTTTGAGGTGTGGCTGATGCTCGCGTTTGGACTGATCGGGTATTACATGAAAAAGTACGAATTCTCCCCGGCTGCGCTGATTTTGGGGTTAGTTCTGGGAAAGATGATGGAGGAAACCTTCCGTCGGCAGCTCCTGATCACCGACGGAGACTTCACTTCTTTTCTCACGCAACCGATATCGGCGGTCATCTTGCTGATGGCTGCAGTGTCGCTGTTGTACCCGCTTCTCTCAAAATCATTTTCACTCGGGCAAAACAAGCGTAAACCCCAGGCAACTGAAGTGAAGTAAATGGGCTTCATCGCTGCCAGGACATGCCTATAAGCTGTCAGCCAACTCATCCAGGCACCGGATCACCGCTTCGGACACCTCTTCCAGACGGGAGAAAGCCGCTTGTGCCTCCTGGTGTCTGCCTTCCTTTACATGGAAGAAGATAGAACGTACCAGCTCGTGAAATTGGCGATGCGGCTCCTCGAGCTTTCGGAACGTTTCCAGAGAGCCGAGCGAGCCGTTTTCTTTGGCCGCGTCGTACCATGTCCCCAAGCGGCATTGGTGATGGTTGACGAGTTCATTTTCTTCGATCTGGTGGTATCCGAGCATGAAGTTGTAGAGCCACCACTTCCACAGCAGGTGATCGGTCTTGACGATTCGCAGGTAGTGCTTGTCCCGCAGGGAAGAGGTTTGGCTGATGCTGAGTTTATGCAATTCGTTGACAGCGACGCCGATGTCGTACACGTTCTGGCCGGCGGTGGACACATTGGCTGCGATCAATTCCATGTTTTCCTGAACGCTGGAGACGCGCCTGGTTATGTCGGAGGTGGCGGCGGACTGTTCTTCTGCGATGGCCGCGATATGTTCCGTAGAGCGGCTGACCTCTTTGATGCTCTCCACAATCAGGTTGAATAGCTGAATGGCCTCCCTTGTATGGGCGACTCTTTCATCGATCTGTCCGGTCATCCGCTCAGCCGTTTGGCCTACCAGATTGGCATCCGACTGAACATTTTGAATGGTGGCGGTGATCGTTTGGACGGAGGATTTTGTCTGTTCCGCCAATTTCCGGACCTCCCCGGCCACGACCGCGAAGCCCCGTCCTTGTTCCCCCGCCCGCGCTGCCTCGATCGATGCGTTGAGGGCGAGCAGATTCGTCTGATCGGCGATGGAACGGATCATCTCCACGACCTGGGATACTTTGTCAATCGACTTTTGCAACTGGGCGATTTTCGCTTTGGTTTCGTAAAATTCTTCTGCCATGGCCAAAAAGTCGGTGAGGGAGGAGGCGATAATTTCCTTGCCCCTGTCCGCTTGTTCCATGGCGGACAGGGCATTTTCCGCTACCTCGGCTGACGATTGGGCCACCTTTTGAACGGACAGGGAGAGCTGCTCCGCAGCGGTGCTCACATTGCCAGCCTCGTCGGTGGTGCGGCCGAGCCTGTCCAGTACGTGTTTGATTTTATCGATCTGCATGACGAGCTCCAGCACATTGCCCAGCCGGTCAATTACCTTGAAGTCGTTGTCCGCCTGATACGATTCCAGCACGATTTGAGAGTCGAGCGTTATGACCTTGAGCAGTGCGAGAAGGGCGTCAGACAGCTCCGCGGGACGTTTGGCGTAAGCGCTGACGATGGCTGGCACCAGATGTTCGTAGACACGCAAATACGAGCCCATGTACCACTCAGGGGCCAATCCGATTTTGCTATGAATGACACCGATTTTTTCCCGGCCGGCAATATAGTCCTCAGTCAGTTCTCCCGTGGCGAGCGATTGCAAGTAGCGGCGAAAAGAACCGGACAGCCGCTCAATCGTCGTGTTTTGGTCGATGATCGACAGAAGCTCGGGAAATTCGCCCAGCATGCGGTAATGCTGATCGGTAATGACAGGCGTTACCTCCTGCAAGAGTGGCTGCAAGCGACGGATCATCTCCAGATCGTGATTGGTCAGATGCAAAAATTTGACCTTGCTCTCAATTCGCTCGGGGGGCTCCACGTCGCTATCCTTGATCGGGAAGGCTCTGCTATTGGATGCGATTGAATTCGAATGTTTCCATAACATGAAAAATACCTCCGCTGTCGTAAAAATGACCTATTCCTGACAAGGAGATAGGCCGGTTTTTACACTGTTGTCTCTCACCGTTTTATTTGTGGGGAAAAAAGCTAATAAAATAGTTCTTTTGAACTAGTCTACCATGGATGACAAGCGGGAAAAAGGAAATTTCTCATGAATGGGAAGATTTTGCCACTAATTAGTCCGTAGCGTTTGGTATTAGTCAAAAAAAGTCATGTGAGGCTTGGTTTCCCGGTAGTAAGCCAGCCGATCCTCCCTGGTGCCGGTATGCAGCTCAAACTTGTGGCCATCCGGGTCTGTAAAGTAAATCGACAGCTTGTCCCGCTCATCCCGCTCGCGCCCGGGCAAAATGGCAGCACCCGACGCTATGAGATGATCTTTCCATTCTTCAAACTGCTTCTCCTCCACAGAAAAGGCGATATGTGTGTACGACTGGTGAATTTCATTGCGGGGGATGTCTGTCTCTTCATTTAGGGCGAGCCACAGGCCGTTTAAGTCAAAGTAGGCCAGCTTTCGGCCACGGACAAGCAGCTTGGCTCCAAGTGCGTCCTGATAAAAGCGGATGGAACGCTCCAGGTCGGAAACAGAAAAAAGCAAATGATTGATACCTTGCAGTTGCAACATGCGAATACAGCCTTTCCAATAGGTTTGCTTCTGCTATTGTAACTGGGTGAACGTGCAGAAAGCAAAAAGACACCCCTGACTTATGCCAGGTCGGAAACGCGCTGATTATCGGTTGTTTCCTTGCAAAAAGCTCTTGGGTCTCTGGGAAAGGCAAAGGGCAGACCGCCACGGATCTGCCCTATTTTTCAGGCTTGCTGTCCTTGCTGTTGAGACTGTGTCTGGATCGTCGATTGCACCTGGGAGACCATCGTTTGCGCCTGGGCAATCTCTTCGGAAGCTTGCTTGAGTGCTTGCTCCGCCAATTGCGGGTTGGCGGCGGACTGTTCAATCGCCTGCGTAATTAGCGTTTTGGCAAGAGTAGCGGATACCTCCGCCTTTTTCAATTGGTCGGTGTTGATTTGTGCTGGCACGAGCACCATTCCTCCTGTTCGTCATCATCTGTCTCATTTAGATTGTCCGCCCGGAGGAAAATTATGTGGCATGACAGCAGCACAACCGTGCAGAAGGACAGATGCATACCTTTAAAACAGGAGGTGTTTGCGGATGAACAAAGCATGGATACGGGCGATTGCAAGGGCCGAGGATTCGTTTTGGACGATCGTCTTTTCGGCCAGGAAGCGAATCGGGGAAAGAGGAGTTTTGCTCCCGGAGCGCTTCAATTCCAAGGTAAAAATCAAGCGGTACTTGCAAAAAAGCATGTCTGCTTGTCTGGCGGAGCGAGTGATCCGGAATCTGCAATTGAGAAGGATTGGGGGACGTCTGGCCATACCCGTAGGGGACGGAATTGGAGCGCCGCCCATTCTCAAAAAGAAATTGCTCTCTCATGCAAAAGGCAGGGTGACGATCGCCGTCTGGTTTGGCTTTGACAAGGACGACCGGTTTTTCCGCGTGTATCAATTGCGCCGAAACGCAAAGGGACAATGGATTGTTTACGGACGCCATCCATTGGACTATCCGTTCAACCGATCTTTTCGAAAGGTATCGACGGGCTGCTGCTCTGCCTGTATCAATTGCGCGTAAATGAGCGGCAGCGGTCTTCCTGTACTCGCAAGCGAAACCTGCCTGTATCGGGGTGAAAAAAGCAGTCTTCCCGGGATGCAAGGGGAAGGAAATGAGGAGGTGGTAAAGATTTTACTTGCTTTTTTACATAAAAACATGTATATTATTGAATTGTCGCCTAGGTGCGACAAAATCAGACAAAATGTGCCCTTAGCTCAGCTGGATAGAGCGTTTGACTACGAATCAAAAGGTCGGGAGTTCGAATCTCTCAGGGCACGCCATTTGCCTCAAAAAGCTGGTTTTCCGAAAACGATATCTTTTCGGGAACCTGCACCACAGTCAATGTCGGGAAGTAGCTCAGCTTGGTAGAGTACTTGGCTTGGGACCAAGGGGTCGCAGGTTCGAATCCTGTCTTCCCGACCATCGAATTTCATACGTGCCGGTATGGCGGAATTGGCAGACGCGCGCGACTCAAAATCGTGAGGGAAACCGTGGGGGTTCAAGTCCCTCTACCGGCACCAATACATATTGTTTGCAAGGTGGGAAACAGTGATCAACTCCTGTTTCTCATCTTTTTTTTATCGAATATTTTCTGTACACGGCTGGTCGGCAGGGAGATGATCCGCTGCCTTTTCAGGAGCGCTTTCGACTTGAGCAGCTTCAGGTAGCAGGCCGGATGTGGGCCAGGACATCGTTCATGATGGCGGGCAGCGTTTTTTGTCTTGCGCACAATAACCTCTTGATATAGGCTTTCTCCGATTTTTTCAAGTATTTTTGCGGTACCTTGTTTATGGCTCTCTTGATATCCTGGGGAGACAAGGCTTGTATTTTTTCAACCATTTGCGAAACCAGTGAACGTTTGTCCGATGTGAAGCGTTTTAACCCGGCTGGAATGCGCAACTGCTTTTTTCTTCTGTTGGTACGGGGAAAGAGGGCCCCGCTTCTCTGCGGTCGGCGCGCTTTTTTGGTCTTCCACCTCTCCGGCGATCCAAACAGAGCAATGCCGTGATCGATCAGGTACCAACGGTAGCGATCATCGGCTTGATTGCGGTATAGAATCAGGTTTCGGTTGGTCCGATCCGGATTCATGATCCAGGCATCGAAAACCGCAAGCTGAGCCAACAGGTCTGATTGATGGACATGCTGCTCCGGGTTCCGGTGAACCTCTGGCGAAGCTTTCTTCCACGGGATCACTTCCTTTGCCGTGGCTTTCAAGGAAACAATCCCCCGTTTTTTCCATCCTCTTCGCCCTTTTACTCTGATCTCCTTTACCTTGGCTGCGGGGAGTCCGACAAGCTTGGCAAGCTCCGCTGCGATATACTCGTTTGCGAGCAGAATACGATAGTTTTTCCGCTGTCTGGTCACCGGGAATTTAAAATACCCCTGCGTTCCCTCTCGGTTTTTCACGATCCATATTTCTCTTCCGTATCTGTTGCGAAGAACCTTTTTGAACTTCCATTTCCATCGTCCCACAATGGTCCTCCTGAAAACATAAGTTTCATACAGTGTATGTGACGAAAGGTTATTTGGAGGTGAAAAAAGAAGGAAGGCGGCCAATAAGGGCCGCCCAAAATCGTTTGCTTCCATTTTTTCTTGTCGAAAAGGAGTTATACCCAGCCAAATGCATAGGCAATCTGTGTCGTTGCATACGTGACCGCAATGGCGATGCAAAGCGGAATGGCTGCCGAGAGCACCGTCCATTTGACGCTTTTTGTTTCTTTGTAAATAGTAAACAGCGTGGTTCCGCAAGGGTAGTGCAAAAGCGAAAACAACATCATGTTCAGCGCCGTAAGCCATGTCCAGCCGTGTGCCAGGAAAATATTCTTGATGTTCGCCGTGCTTTCCAGATCGACCATCGCGCCGGAGGAGAGATAGCCCATCAGGAGGATCGGCAAAACGATTTCATTGGCAGGCAGGCCGAGCAGAAAGGCCATGATGATATAGCCGTCCAGTCCGAGCGCGTGAGCAAATGGATCAAAGAACGAAGCCATATGTGCAAGGATGCTGGCATCTCCTACCGTGATGTTGCCCAAAATCCAGGTGATCACCCCTGCCGGTGCCGCAACAATAATCGCGCGGTTGAGAACACTCAGCGATTTGTCCTTGGAGGCGAGGAGGACGGTTTTCAGAATTTGCGGCTTGCGAAACGGCGGCAGCTCCAATGTATAGTGCGTCGGTACACCGCGCAGCGCAGTCTTGGACAAAATCCAAGAGACGGCAAGCGTCACGACGATGCCGATCAGTACCATTCCCATCAGGACCAGAGCTGTTACGAGCGTGGTGTACTGACTGGCGACGCCTGCAGCCATAAAGAGGGAGGCCAACAGGATCAAGGTAGGCCATCTGCCGTTGCAGGGAACGAAGTTGTTGGTCAGAATCGCGATCATTCTCTCGCGGGGCGACTCGATGATCCGCGTCGACAGAATCGCAGCCGCATTGCAGCCGAATCCCATGGACATGGTCAATGCCTGCTTCCCATGGCCCCCCGAGCTTTTGAACAAGCGGTCCATGTTAAAGGCGACTCGCGGCAAGTATCCGAAATTTTCCAACAGGGCGAAGATCGGAAAGAAAATCGCCATCGGCGGAAGCATGACGGAGACGACCCAGGAGGTCCCGCGATACAGCCCCAGAACCAGAACGCCGTACAGCCAATCCGGCGCATGAACAGCCTGGAATCCGGCAGTCAAATAGTCTTCGATTACGCCAAAGAAAGAGGCTAGCATCGAAGAGGGAACGTTGGCACCAGCGATCGTCAGCCAGAAGACCACGCCAAGAATGGCCAGCATGATGGGAAAACCCCAGATGGGAGAAGTCACGATGCGGTCGAGACGATACGTCTGCTCCAGCCTTTTTTTGTCCTCGTACTTTACGGCTTCGTGGCATATGGAATGAGTCGCTCTGTAGATGTCGCCGACGATCTCGTCGCGGATCGACTCTCCGTTTGCCAGCCTTTGCGCCATTGCATAGAGAGCATCTAGCGAATCCGGTTTTTCAGTGGCAAGAGGCGTTCCCAAGCTGCATCACCTCCCCGGCTTCCGCCGCTGGAGCGCCCGCAGGCGACTTCAGTGTGGAGATGAGATCCGTGTCGCCGTCTAGGAGGCGAAGCGCCACCCAGCGCGGAGGAAACCGGTTCCCTAAAAGGCGGACGACGTGAGGCTCCAGCATTTTGATTTTTTCTTCGATCTCCCGGCTGTACACGATTGGCGCAGGCTCAGGGATCAATTGTCCTGAAGCGACTTGCCCGACTTTTTCCAGCAGTCCGTCGATGCCGATTTTTTTGCGGGCCGAAATCGTTGCGACTGGTACGCCAAGCCGTTCCTGGAGCTTTGCGACATCGATGCGCACGCCCAAACGCATGGCTTCGTCGATCAAATTGATGCAGAGGACGACCCGATTGGTCATTTCCATTACTTGCAGCGCAAGATTGAGATTACGTTCCAGCGAAGTCGCATCCAGGACGACAACAGTAACATCGGGCTGTTCCAGAATAATATAGTTTCTCGCCACTTCTTCGTCAGTGGAGTTGGAATACAGTGAATACGTGCCGGGAAGATCAATGATCCGATATGCCTGGCCTTGGTATTCAAAATGGCCGGCAGCCATCGTGACGGTCTTTCCGGCCCAGTTTCCCGTATGCTGGGACAATCCGGTCAGGGCATTGAACAGCGTGCTTTTCCCCGTGTTTGGATTTCCTGCCAGAGCGATTGTTTTTTCCATCATGTGATTACACCTCCAGCAATTCTGCGAAGATCAGACCGCTTTCCTCTTTTCTGAGGGCAATCGTTGTATTGTTTACGCGAAAGGCAGTCGGGTCTCCGAGCGGGCTTTTTTGCAGAACTTCCACCACGTTTCCGGGGACAAACCCCAGATCGAGCAATCTTCTGCGAAGCACCCCTGTGACTTCCAGCTTTGTCAATCGGAGCTTGGTGCCGGTTTTCGCGTCGAGCAAACGGATTGGTGATGACATGGACACCTGCCTCCTTCTAAATAAAAGGCAAATTGCTTCCTCTTCCTTACACTATGAGCAATTGTCTATATGTTTCTCTTTAAAATTTAGTATAGACCAATATTTTTCGCTCAGCAACAAAAAGTTTACCGAGTGCAACTTTTGGGCCGGGTCTTCTCCGTCATGCGTAAAATGGGGCTGCGAGCAGGGCCGCGAATGCTCATGAATGATACAGTCGCGGACGACACCTTGCGCGAATTTTGCTATACTGACAAAAGAGGGTTTATTGATGAGGGTGGTGTGTTGGATGGGTCAGAGCGAAATGCAGGAAGCATGCGATGATACGTGTCAAGGGTCGGAGGCTTTGGACGCCGCAAGACTTGAGGATAAAATGATAGATGATCAAACGGCTGTTGATTTGGCCGATCTCTTCCGCGCACTGGGAGATCCGACGCGGGTCAAAATCATTTACGCGCTGCTGCAGCAGGAATTGTGTGTCCACGATATTTCGACGGCATTGGGGATGGGGCAGTCGGCTGTATCCCATCAATTGCGGTATCTGCGGAATTTGCGGATTTTAAAGCGGCGCAAGGTGGGCAAGACGGTCTTCTACTCGCTGGATGATGACCATATGGAACAAATTTTTGTTCAGACCCTGCAGCATCTGAAGCACGAATAAGCAAAAATAGCAGATGTTTTAGGAAAACTCGGTATCTGCCGGGTTTTTTTATTGGGAAAAGGAAAGGACATGCACTCAAAAAAGCTGACGAGGCTATTTTGCGAAATCTTGCCATGGGAGAAAAAAGGGTGTTGACTTTTCGGACGATGGAAAAATATGATAAGGGTGAGATTTCAAATATGAACAATTAATCATATGTTGGGGTGTTGGAGATGTCCAGAAAACCTGGTTGTTGTGAGCCCCTGGTCCAGTCAGAGACGCTTGTCAAGGCAGTCTCACACGGAAGTGAAGCCGCTCCAGGCTCACAGTCTGCCTCATGCTGCAGTTCACATAGTCATTCGCACAGTCATCACGATGGGCATCATCATCATATGCACGATGGGGAAAAAGGTCCGGATGCCGCGGTAGCATCGGCCGATATCCAGGGGGACGGGCAGCGAACTGTCTTTCGCATCAGCGGCATGGATTGCGCAGACTGTGCCCGCGGCCTGGAAAAAAAGGTAGGGGCGCTCGCGTCTGTCTCTCAAGTGGTGGTCAACTTCGGCGCTGCCAAAATGACTGTGCTGCACGAAGAGAACGCTGAGGAGGCGATTGTTCGGACAGTCAAACAGGCCGGTTATGACGCGGTACTGGAGAAGGACAAGAAGCAGCTGGAAAACAAGAGCTTCTGGCAGCAAAACAAGAAGGCGTGGTCGACGCTGATCTCCGGTTCCATTTTTCTCGTGGCGTGGACGCTTGATCTATGGGCCGGGATTCCGGAGACCGTCATCACCTTGCTGTATGCGGCAACGATTGTCATCGGCGGCTTTCGCATTGCCAAGAGCGGGATATACGGCTTGAAGTCCAGGACGCTTGGCATCGATTTTTTGATGACGATTGCCGTTCTCGGCGCTGCGGCTATTGGTGAATGGGCAGAGGGGGCGGCTGTTGTCTTCCTGTTTTCACTTGGGGAGACACTGGAGGCGTATACGATGGATCGGACGCGTCAGTCTCTCCGCAGCCTGATGAAGCTGGCGCCGGAGGAAGCGGCCGTCATAAGGGAGGGGCGGGAAGTAAGACTTCCTGTCGAGTCGATCCATGTAGGGGAGATCGTCCTCGTCAGGCCCGGCGAGAAGATCGCGATGGACGGTACGGTCATCGAGGGTGTTTCCACGGTCAATCAGGCCCCGATCACAGGAGAATCCGTGCCGGTCGAAAAGAACGCAGGTGACGACGTCTTTGCGGGCACGATCAACGAGCAGGGCGCGCTGAAGATCAAGGTAACAAGGCGATTTGAGGAGAATACCTTGTCCAAAATCGTCCATCTGGTGGAAGAAGCGCAGGCGCAAAAAGCTCCATCGCAGCGGTTTGTGGATGTGTTTTCCCAGTATTATACGCCGGCAGTGATCGTGGTCGCCGCTTTGATCGCCGTCGTTCCCCCTTTGTTTCTGCAGGAGCCGTTTGAGCTCTGGTTTTACCGGGCACTGATGATGCTGGTAGTGGCTTGCCCGTGTGCGCTCGTCATTTCCACGCCTGTTTCCATCGTGTCTGCGATTGGCAACGCAGCCAAACACGGCATTTTGATCAAAGGCGGGGTCCATCTCGAACGGCTGGGCGCGATCAGCACCATCGCATTTGATAAAACGGGAACACTCACAGTTGGGAGGCCAGAAGTGACAACCGTCATCCCGCTGGAAGGAAGAGATGAGGCTGAGGTAATGGCCATCGCTGCTTCTCTGGAAGCGATGTCCGAACATCCTTTGGCAGCTGCGATCCTGCGGCGGGCACAGCAAATCGGAGTGAGGCCCATGCCGATCAACGGTTTTACATCAGTGACGGGGCGCGGTGTGCAAGCGACTGTGGACGGCAACGACTACTATCTGGGCAACCCACGCTGGTTCCAAAATGAGCTTCATTTTGCGCTCGACTCTGTACAGTCGAGAATCGAGGCGCTGCAGCAAAAAGGTCAGACACTGATGCTGCTTGGTTGCGGACAGCAAGTCATCGCCCTGATCGGATTGGCTGACCAGGTGCGGGAGGAGAGCGCTTCGGTCGTCGCCAAACTCCGGCAGCTGGGCATAAAACAGGTAGCGATGCTGACCGGGGACAACAGAGGAACGGCCCATGCCGTAGCGGAGCGGTTGGGGCTGACCGCGTACAAGGCAGAACTGCTCCCGGCCGACAAGCTTTCTGCGATTCAAGCGTGGCAGTCCACCTCGAAGGGCGTAGCCATGGTGGGGGATGGAGTCAATGATGCTCCGGCTCTGGCTGCGGCAACAGTGGGGATCGCGATGGGCGGAGCCGGCTCGGATACGGCGATGGAAACCGCCGATATTACACTGATGGCTGATGACTTGTCCAAGCTGCCATACGCGATTGGCCTCAGCAGGCGGACGCTTCGCATCATCAAGCAGAATATCGCATTTTCTCTGCTCGTCAAAGTTGTCTTTCTGCTGATGATTCTGTTTGGCTACTCGACGCTCTGGATGGCTGTGCTCGCCGACACGGGAAGCTCGCTGATCGTGATTGCCAACGGCATGAGACTCCTGCGCTCAAAGGATGG
Source organism: Brevibacillus borstelensis (assembly GCF_036700025.1). NCBI lineage: Bacteria > Bacillati > Bacillota > Bacilli > Caryophanales > Paenibacillaceae > Brevibacillus > Brevibacillus borstelensis. The sequence goes on from NZ_CP144922.1 coordinate 1,745,506, forward strand.
AGGATAAGACCGCGCCGCTTGCTGGAAAAACGCCTCGTATGCAGCGAGGTCGTCTTGCCGGGCATTTGGCCCATCCGCATACGATAAAAGACAGCAGCCGAAAGCAATAGCAAAAACAAAAGCCACCTTCCTGAAATACAGGGGTGGCTTTTGCCGCTTCAAAGGAATGGCTTATACACCTGCCAAGCGATCGCAAAATGCTTTTGCGTAAGCCGGCAAATCGGGCGGACGTCTGCTGGAAACAAGATGTCCGTCGACCACGACTGGTTCATCCAGCCAAATCGCGCCAGCGTTTTCCATATCGTCGCGAATGCCTGGCGTCGAGGTAACCCTGCGGCCATCCAGGATTTTTGCGGAGATCAAAACCCATCCTGCGTGGCAGATCTGTCCGATCGGCTTTTCCCGTTCGTTCATGCGGCGTACAAAAGCGAGCACTTCCGGATAGCGCCTCAGCTTGTCGGGCGCCCAGCCGCCAGGTACCAGCAGACCGTCGTATTCGTCGATGTTGATGTCAGCAAAAGCAAAATCCGCTTTTGCAGGCACGCCGTATTTGCCCGTATAGCTTTTGCCGCTGACGGGACCTGCCAGATGAACGACTGCTCCTTCCTCCTGCACTCTGTAAATCGGGTACCACAACTCCAAGTCCTCAAATTCTTCATCAACCAGGCATAAAACCTTTTTACCTGCAAGCCGCATCGAAAATACCTCCCCCAAGCGATGTTTGTATGCCATTATACATGAATCAAAATCAACTTGCGCTGTTCTTTGCAGGCTTCCCTTGCTCAGCCGGAAAAAAGGGGGAGGTCATTCCCCCTTCTGACCGGTGCTTCCATTTTTCCACGGCGGATCGCCATATTGGTGAAGCTTTTGAGAAGCCTTGTAGAACAGCCACGGGATCAAGATGGACAAAACCGCCCCGAAAAATGTCAAATAAGGCGGCAGAGTACCGAATATCTTTCTGAGCATAAACCGATCCTCCTAACGGATTTCCGTCCTGTTCACCGACCCTCCATTGCGGATGTAGACAACGGCCTTCACTTCAATCTCGCTGGAGGCAAACAGATTTCGGCCGTGGTCCCAGTCCTCTTTGAGTTGCTTCCACAGATCAGGATGGGTTTGTTTTACATATGTGCCCAGTCCCAACACGTCGGTTTTCATTTTCTTCTGCACTTTGCGGATGGCATCATGTGAAAGCCTTTCAATCTCTGCCGCGATTGTCTTTTGAAGGTTATCCATGATGCGACTCTCCATAAAGTCCAAGCGCTCGAAGGACTCGGCGATTACGCCCTCGCATTCGATGAAAAACTGAAAACGCATGCGTTTTTTATCCCGGACGTCGGCCTTGATCGTTCTTTTCGTTCCCTGAATATTGAAGATCACGAGATTGTCTTTCACTTTGGTTTTCAGCAGCCCTCCCTGGACGTTTCCCAAGAGAAAGTTCAATCCTTCCGTCTCCTCCTCTCCGAGAAAGCCGATCATCTTGTTTCCCTGGCCTTGAAATACGGCAGCGCCTGCTACTTTCACTTCATTGTTGGCGGCGACAATACGCGGGAGGACAAAGCTGAACTCGTTGATCATATCTTCATGTACTTCCCCCAAGCGAACCTCGGGGATCATGCGTGCTGTGCGGTCTGTATTTTCCGCAACAGAGTTGATGTAGAGGGAAGGGAGCTTTTCCGTTTTCGGTTTTACCTCCAGGACAGGCTTGGCCTTCCCTTTGGAGATCATGACCTTGCTGGTCCCCCTCAAATCAGGATCGCGCAAGAAGTAATCGAGAACATAAGCAAACGTATTGGGCGATTTCGCCACTTCCTCGGAGACGATGACAACCTTTAAATGTTGATAAAACGGTGAACGGCTTGTCCGGACAGCCAGCTCACGCGAGATTTCGAACAGAGAATCTCCCTCAGACGTCAGGTTCTGGAACGGGTCGCCCGTGCTGCTCTGGCTGCCGCCTCCTCCTTGCGAGTTTGAGACAAGTCCTCCCGGAACGACGAATTGATGCGTAACGAGATACCGCCGTTTCCCTTTCGGTTTGTCCGGAGCCTCCTTTTCTGCCTGTCTTTCCATCTCTTTGGAGGACGGCAAATCAATTCCAACGCCGACTACAAAGCCGCGTTCCTCGATTTGTACCTGGTCCCAGCAGCCGGAGAGGAGGGAGACGGATAATACCGCCACTAAAAGGCGAGCCGAGCTTTTACTCATCTCCCCGCACCCCCCTCCATTTGGCGATCAGCAAGAGAAGAATCGGGACCAGGTAAGTGATGAATATTCCAAAATAGACGAGCTGGTCCCCCAGCGAGAAAAACTGAACCAGATTTTGCGGCCAAAGCGAAATCATGTAGACCAGAGGGGAGATGATCAAAAGCCAGGTGAACTTTCTGACGTTCGGGAAAATCGATCCCAGGTTGAAAATCGCCAGATCGAAAAAGACCGTGCAGGAATTGAAAATCGTCATGATCCAGATGGTGAAAAAGAGCGACTCCACACGTTCGATAAACCCTCCGGGCACTTCGACGTCTTTGGCCAGTTCAATCGTCGGGTAGGTCAAGTTTTTCACCACCTCAGCGGAGAATACGCCGATGACAAAAATGTAGATCGTCAGGTACAGGAAAATAGGGATCAACAGTCCTTTCACGACGGCCTTGGGAGCGTCCTCGGCCCGGGTCATCAGCAGCGTATAAAAAAGGACGACCTCGTAGCCGGAAAACGACAGATTGACTTCTTTTGAGCCTTGCAAAAGGGCACCTAATCCGGTAGTGAACAGCGGTCTGACGTTATCCAGCTCGAGCATTTGGATCGAATAGAGCTGCACAACGGCACTGATCAGCAGCACAATCGGAAAAAACAGCATGTTCAGCCGCAGCAGGGCGATCCGTGTGCCAGCCACAGCATATTGAACGATCAGCAAGAAAGCGAGCGTAATCACTTCAACAGGAGTAGTCGTAAACAAATACTGCTTGGCGATATTGCCGAGAGCCCTGGCTTCAAAAGAAACAAACAGCAGGAAGTAGATGCCGACAAGAAAAGTAATGACCTGTGCGACGGGCCGGCTTACGATCAGGGACGCATATTCAAAAAAAGAGTTTGCGGGAAAGCGACTGGCCAATTTGCCCAGCAGCCAGCCGATCACCGAAGCCACCAGACCGGAGATGAGGATCGAGATCCATCCGTCGATCGAACCCGTCTTGGCAGCCAGAGTCCGGGGGAAAGTGAGAATGCCCACCCCGATGACGACATTGGCGACAATAAACACCATCTCTTTTTGTCCAATCTTCTGATCCGCGTAGGGTAAGGTGTTCATTGCGATCTCCCTGCTTTCATGCGGGTTTTGTCTTTCGTTTGCAGCATGTCCGGCCGTTTTTTGAAGAACGTGATAGGAGCGCGCAGGATGTAATCTTTCCAGTCGGAAACAAGCTGCGGAGCAAGTGGTGCCAGGTAGGGCACACCAATGCTGGTCAGATTGGTGAGATGGATGACGATGAGGATAAAAGCCAGAACCACGCCGTAGAGGCCAAACATGGCAGCGGCAAGCATGGCGCCAAAACGGATCATCCGAAAAGCGATGGCCAGATTATAGGAAGGAATGGCGAAGGAAGCGATCGCAGTAATCGCCACGACAATGACCATGACAGGGCTGACGATCCCGGCGGAAACGGCTGCCTCGCCGATGACAAGCCCGCCGACGATGCCTACCGTTTGTCCGATCGGCTTTGGCAGACGCAAGCCCGCCTCCTGCAGCAGCTCCATGGTGGTTACCATGATCAGGGATTCGACGGCAGCCGGAAACGGAACGCCGTCCCGGGTGGCGGCGATGGAAAAGGCGAGATCCGAGGGAATCAGTCCCGGATGAAAGGTGACCAGCGCGATATAGAGGGCTGGAGAAAAGACGGCCAGATAAGAGGCCAGGTACCGAAGCACCCGCGCAAGCGAGCCTACCATCCACCGTTCGTAAAAATCCTCGGGAGAATGAAGCATGATGCCCAGTGTAACCGGAGCCAAAAGCACCATGGGGGTACCGTCCAGGATGATGGCAACACGCCCCTGAAACAGGGCCGATGCGACTTTATCCGGACGCTCCGTGTTTTGTACTTGCGGAAACGGCGACAAGAAATTATCCTCGATCCATTGCTCGATATAACCTGACTCCTCCACCTGATCGATGTCAATGGTGGAGATGCGCCGTTTGATTTCGTTTACGATATTCGGATGTGCGATGTCTTCGATGTATGCGACGATCAGGTCTGTTTTGCTCCGCCTTCCGACAGTAGTGGCGTCAAAACGAAGCTTGGGATCCCGCACACGGCGGCGGATGCGGACTGTATTGTCCCGGATGTTCTCGTTGAAGCCGTCTCGAGGTCCGCGTACGAGACCTTCCGAAACAGGTTCTTCGATGCCACGCGTCTCCCAGCCCCTGCTGTCAATCAAAATGGTTGTATGGGAACCGTCCACGAAAAAGGCGGTATCTCCCACCAGCATGGCGTCCAGGACTTCCTCCATGGTGGTTCCGGTTTTCACCTCAATAATGGACAGCACTTCATTGAGCATAAAAGCCATGATATCTTCGTCGGGTGCCGGGATAGCTTTGCCGGCGGGAGACATCAGCAGCTGTATATGTTTTACTACCTTGTCGTGAACGAGCTCGCTGTCTACCAGTCCATCGATGCAGGCTACAGCGCAAGCCCGTCCGCTATTGTCGATCAGAAATGGACGGATGATCAGGTCTTGCGGGTTCCCCAGGCGCTGTTTGATGATATCGAGATTTTCCTGCAAGCTTTCGGAAAGCGGAGTTTTATTGGAAGCCTGTTGATCAGAATGGCTGCTTTGCTGTTTCCGGCAAGATGCTATTGCTTCGTTTTTCCATTTTTCCCATACTCTGCGAAACAATCGGATTCGCCCCCCTCCCTTACAGGAAAAATGTGAAAGTTCTTATTGGGATTTTTTCCAATCTGCAGGAAAGTATGCGGGGCTGTCCTGAAGACAGATGCGTTTTCCTCTGTTCTCAAACAGTTCCAATGGAAACTTTCGCGCAAAAGAATTGATCAACCGGGGGAGGTATGATACATTCGGCATGGTAGAGTAGGAGAATGGAGAGGATGGTACAGGTGCAAAGTCACGTCATGGAGCGGGCAGCGGATTTCGCCCAGCTTGCTGATCGACTGGAACGGATGGCGTCGTCTATTGAAGAGACAAAGGACGATGCGACACCGGGGAAGCTGCTTCAGCTCGCGGAGAAAACACGCGGAGCGGAGTTGAATATCGCATTTTGCGGCCACTTTTCGGCCGGTAAGTCTACAATGATCAATACACTGTTGGGAGCCAGTCTCTTGCCTTCCAACCCGATTCCGACCAGTGCCAATGTTGTCAAAATCCGCGGCGGCGAAAAGGCGGCGCGTGTATACACGCATAATAACGGCGTGCTGACCTTTGACCCTGACACCGAAATGGAAAAACTCAAGCAATTTGCCGTCGACGGCGATACGGTTGAGTGGGTGGAGGTCTCCTATCCGGGGACTATGCTCAATGAGAAGGCCAGCTTGCTTGATACGCCCGGAATCGACTCTACGGACGCGGCTCACAAAATAGCGACAGAGTCGGCTTTGCACTTGGCGGATGTCGTCATTTACATGATGGATTACAACCACGTGCAGGCGGAAGAGAACTTCAATTTTACCAAAACGTTGAAAGACCGCGGAAAGCCAGTTTATCTTGTTATAAATATGATTGACAAGCATATCGATTTTGAACTCGATTTTGACAGCTACAAGGAGAGCGTGGAAGAGGCTTTCGCCACGTGGAATATTGAACCGGACGGGATCTTTTACACGTCGCTGGCGGAGCCTGATCACGAGGAAAACCAGTACGAAGCATTCCGGGCGTTGCTGGAGCAGCTGATCGCGGACCGCGAAAAGCTGGTCAGCAAAACGGTGGCGGACGCTGCCGAGCATTTGATCGAGGAACACGTTCAAGTGCTGCGCAGACAGAACGCTGCCGAGCGCCAGGAGTTGGAAAACAGGCTGGATGAGCTGCAGCTGCCCGCTTTGGACAGCCGGGATGCCGGTCGGGTAAAGAACGCCTTGCAAACAGCCGAGGAAGCAGCAAGCGAACTGGCGAGCCGGGTGGACAAGGCGCGCAAACAGATGGAAAAAGAGCTGGCGGCGCTGCTGGACAATGCCCGCCTCACCTATTACAGCACGAACGAGGCAGCGGAACAGTATTTGGAAAGCCGCAAGCCGGGCTTCAAGATGGGGTTGTTCTTTTCCGGGAAAAAGACAGAGGAAGAGCGGGCGAGAAGATTGGACGTACTGCTTGCAGACTTCCGCGAAAAGGTAGCGGCCAATCTCGATTTTCACTTCAAGGAGCTGCTCAGCAAATTTCCGGAGCAATTCGATCTGCGTGACGAGGCTTATCATGCCGCAGTCCACGCCACGACGATCGAGGTAACAGCCGAATTTCTCGCCTCCCACGTAAAGGATGGGGCGAGTACCCGCGAGTATGTCATGAATTACTGTTCGGACATTTCGAACGGTATCAAGACAGAATACCGCCGTGCCGGATTGGGCTTGATCGACCAGGTAGCAGCGCTCATCAGGAAGCAGACCGAACAGGAAAGCATGGCGCTGCAAAAGCAGCTCGCGGTGCTTCGTGAGCTGATGCAGATCCACGCCCGCCTGGGGCAGCTTTCTGCGATGGAGCAGGCTGCACGGCAACGATTGCAAGCGATTTTGCGTGAAGGAGCGTAACTTTCAATCATGAACCAGCTAAAAGACAAACTGATCGCTGCGGCACAACGTCTGCAGCAGGCAAGCAGGGAGATTCAGTCAATACCGGGGATGCAGGCGCAAGCCGAGACCATGCTGGAGCGAGCCGAGCGCTTGCAGGCCAATCGTTTTACCGTCGCCCTGTTCGGAGCATTCAGCGCAGGGAAATCGTCGTTTGCCAACGCCTTGATGGGAGAGCTGGTCCTGCCGGTTTCGCCGAATCCGACGACGGCGGCGATCAATAAAATCATGCCGCCGACAGAAACGCATCCGCACGGCACGGTTCGCGTCGTGCTGAAAAGCCGGGAAGCCGTAGAGCAGGACGTCATTCGCTCGCTTGCGATTTTTGGCCTGGCTGCCTCCGATCTGGAGGAAGCGTTGGCAGAGCTGAACAAAATCGATGTTTCCAGCATCCCGCCGACGGCCAAGCCGCATTACACGTTCTTGAAAGCGGTCACCAAGGGCCTCGGCGAGATGTCCGCTCACCTGGGCGGCGAGCTGCTCGTCGACATGAAAGCCTTCAAAGGGTTTGTGGCAAAAGAAGAAAAGGCTTGCTTTGCCGAATATATTGAACTGTTTTATTCTTGTCCGCTCACCGATCAAGGGATCGTGCTGGTGGATACGCCGGGGGCCGATTCGATCAACGCCCGCCATACCGGTGTCGCCTTTGAATATATGAAAAATGCCGACGCGGTTCTGTTCGTTACGTATTACAACCACGCCTTCTCGCAGGCGGACCGCGAATTCCTGCTCCAGATGGGGCGTGTCAAGGACACATTTGACATGGATAAGATGTTCTTTCTCGTCAATGCCGCCGATCTCGCGGCTTCCGAGGAAGAGCTTGCCGGGGTTGTTGCCCATGTGGAGAAAAACCTGTTGAGCTGCGGCATTCGCCATCCGCGCATTTATCCGGTTTCCAGCCAGACCGCCTTGCTGGCCCGTATGCACGAAGCCGGGAAGCTCGCAGGCTCTGCGGAAAAGGTCTACCGTCAGCGCACAGGCACGCCGGAGGAGGAGCCGCTCGCTCCTGCAGAGGAAGCCCTTCGCCTGTCGGGCATGGCCGTGTTTGAACAGGATTTTCTTCGCTTTACGCTGGAAGAGCTGACGCAAATCGCTGTCAATGCAGCGATGGGCGAAATACGCCGGGCACACACCACCCTCGAAGAATTCATCCGCATGGCAGAGGCTGATGAATCGGAGCGCGACGCCAGAAGGCAGGCAGCCACGAAGGCTCGCGAAGCGGCCCTGGCTGCTGTGGAAGGCCTGTCGATTGCCTCGGCGGAACGCGATTTGCTGAAAGAGCGTGAAGAGCTGGTGTACTATGTAAAGCAGCGCCTGTTTTTCCGCTTTAATGAACTGTTTAATACCGCCTTTAACCCGGCCGTACTGAAAGAGGACGGCCGCAATATGAAGCAGGCGCTCCAAGGCTGCCTGGGCGATCTGCTCCGGTCGATCAGCTACGATCTGGCTCAGGAGCTGAGAGCGACGACCTTGCGTCTGGAGAAGTTTCTGGGCAAGCAGGGAGCGGCTCTCGTGCAGCAGTGGCAGCGGGACGTTCAGCAGTACGCATCCGGCTTGACGCTGGCGCCTTATCAGCCGCGAAAGGTGGAAACCTTGTCGTTTGCCGATGAGCTTCCGGTCTCTCTGGCAAGCCTCCAGCCATCCTTGTCGCTGTTCCGCAGCGCGAAAGACTTTTTTGAACAGGATGGCAAGGCCAAGCTGCGCGAGGATTTGGAAAAACGCCTGCAGGAACCGGTATCTGCCTACCTGAATACAGGAAGTGCCCAAGTAGGCGAGCAATTCGCGTCGCTCTTGACGCAAATGGTGGCCGAAGAACGAAGCCGCGTGGCCGAACAGGTAGAAGCGTACTTTACCGGCATCTTCGCCGCTTTGGACATGAATCTGGACATAGATGAGCTGAAGGCCAAGCTGGAGCGTGTGGCTTCGCTCATCACGGAAGCATAAGGTTTTTTAAAAGGGAGAGCAGGAGTCAGGGCGACGGCGCGGAAGAAGCCGTCCCCTGACTTTTTTGCGTTTAGACAGTCTTTGTAAGGTTCAATATATTAGAATTATATCAATTAAAATATCAGGTTATCTATTGACACTGTAGTATTTAATGTTAGAATTTAAAATGTTAACTAATATTGGTAATAGAGGGATTAATTATGAATCAATCGATGAAAAAAATTTTAGTTACAACACTCACTTCATCAATGGTCCTCTCAGTTACTGTTCCTGCAATGGCTTCTACAAATTATTCAGCTTCTAAGCAGATAGTTGTTGCTGCTAATGTATCTACTAACCAATATTCTGTAGATTTTATTAAGAAAATTGACAGATTTGTCAAAGTTGATGAAAATACATTTCAATTCTTTTTAGACCCAGTAGTACAGAACAGTTTTTCTCAAGAAGAAATTGAGCAAGCTCAAATTATAATCGACGAATCAAACAAAAGCATACGGGCCATCTTGGATGAAGGGTTTGAATTGATGGTAACACCTAGTGGTACGGTAAAAGCCAAAACCTCTGATTCTGTAGGAACCTTTAAAATGGTTGGAGACATAGACACCAGCAAATATTTTGATTGGGATTATGAATGGTGGGGATTCCGTTTATGGATAAGTCCAAGATTGGTCTCAGAAATTCAAGATTATAATGGATATATTTCTGGTACAGCTGCTCTTGCGACAGAAGTTACTCTAGACTTGTTGAAAAGAAGAGGTATTCCTGTCCCAGAGGATCTAAAGGGGAAACTCAGCATATTTGCGGGAGCCTTAGTTTCGTTTGGTGTCACCGCATTTTATCGCGCGTATAAAGACACTGGGGTATTTTACCATCATGGCATTATTCAAAAGGGTTTCTATAGTGAAGACAATCTTCCGGCTTTTTAACTTACAAATAATAAGAGGGGTGAGATAATTGGGGAAATTTCTTAGATATTACACAACTCAGAGAAAATATAAATTTGATTTGATTATCCTACCTCTTATAATTATTTTTGCAACATTTACATCTGACCAAAATGCATCTTTATTCAAGTACTTCATTAGTTACTTCACGATTCTGACTATTTCTTTAATAGTAACGTACATCATGTCTAGAAAAAATTAAGAGCATACCTAATCTATATGGAGGAAAAAAATCGTTAGAAAATGACTTATGGATTCTTCACCTGATGTAGTATTCATTAAGGAATCACTTTTGTTGATTTAATTGCTTATCTCTTTGATACACTCCTTCAGAGTTGATGTGATTAGTCAGCTTTGGAGGGAGTATTTTTTTGTTTAAGCGAAATATTGGGAATTATTTGTTTTCACCTTTTGAAATAGTAATTACAAAAAGAATCTTCGTCGAAATAAAGTAAATATAACAAATAAGTGGAATTGGATATTTTTGGGGGGAGTACACGAAAAGGGCAATGCTCTCAAAAGTAACTGAGAACCAACTCGTTTAGGTGCAAAATGAGGCAGATTCCCTTTAGCGTAGGGTAGAAATGCTATTTGATGTTTAATTTAGGTGTTGCATTCTGGGATTATCTTGGTGTGATTCCACCGTAAAATAATTTGCCCATTAAGAAGTAGCAGTAGTTTTCCATAAAACTATTAATTAAGCAAAGAGTTACCACCAATTTTCTTTTTCATCCTTGCTCTACCCGAGAAATGCCAGTACAAGTACAAAAGCAGTAGAGATGAAACAGGAGAAAAAAGTGAAGGGTCTTTGGGACACTGCCCAGGCTCGCATGCAAAAGCGGAACCCGAATTTGCGTCCAACCTCTGAGATGCTCCCAGAATCGGCTGCTTTTGGACGCAGGTTCCGCTTTTGTATACGAGCCGGACAGTCAATCTCCCATGCAGGTGTCCCACCGAACCCTGAGCGTTTTCTCCTGTTTCATCTCCTCCACTGCAGTCAGACCTGAGCTCTTTTCCTCGTCTCCCACTCTTCCCGCAAAATCCCCATCTTGATCGCATCGTAATACTCGCCCCGAACGATCCGCGCTTTTCTTACACGGGCTTCCTCAATCATCCCGCAGCGCTCGGACAGCCTGAAAAGCGGAGAAAGCCCCTCGGCGTACATGCAGCCAAGGGGCTTTCGGAATCATTTATTTCGTAAATTTTTGATAGCTGTCGAATTGCTCTTGGATCTCTTTCGCAGGCTTCTGTGTCAACAGGCTGACTACGACAATGGCGACCAAGCTCACGGCAAAGCCCGGGATCATTTCATAGAGGAGGTCTTTCAGTACGTCAGATTGGGTCCAGAGAATGACTGTCGCCGCGCCTGCCACCATACCGGCCAGCGCCCCCCATTTGTTCATCCGCTTCCAGTACAAGCTGAGCAGGATCAGGGGACCAAAGGATGCGCCAAAGCCGGCCCAGGCATATCCCACCAGATCGAGGATCGTGTCGTTTTTGCTGTAGGCGAGAAGCAAGGCGACCAACGATACAACCAATACAGACAAGCGCCCGACAAAGACAAGCTCCTTATCTGATGCCTCGCGGCGGAAGAACGTCTTGTAAATATCCTCGGTCAAGGAGCTGGAGGTTACCAGCAGCTGGGACGAGATCGTACTCATGATCGCCGCCAGGATCGCTGCCAATAGGAAGCCGGTGATCAGAGGATGGAACAAAATTTTCCCCAGTTCGATGAACACAGTTTCCGGATCAGTCAGTGCAAGGCCCTTCTTGGAGTAAAAGGCGATGCCGACCAGTCCTGTAAACATCGCGCCCACGATGGAAAAGATCATCCAGCCCATGCCGATGAAGCGGGCCTTTTTGATTTCTTTTACCGAGGAAATCGCCATAAAGCGGACGATGATATGAGGCTGTCCGAAGTAGCCAAGTCCCCAGGCGAAGAGTGAAATGATTCCGAGCAAGCTGGTGCCCTTGAAAATATCGAGCAGTGCGGGATTGATTGCATGGATTTCCGTAAACGTAGGACCGATGCCGCCTACGTGGAAAATAGTGACAAGCGGTACCAAAATAAGTGCGATAAACATGATCAATCCTTGCACGAAGTCAGTCCAGCTAACAGCGAGGAACCCGCCGAACAATGTGTAAGCGATTACGACAACAGCGACGATCCAAAGGCCCGTGTGGTAATTCAGATGGAATGTGTTTTCAAACAGTACGCCGCCGGAGACGAGTCCGGAAGAGACGTAGAAGGTAAAAAAGATCATGATGACCAGCCCGGATACCAGACGCAAAATGCGGGAGGCGTCCCCAAAGCGGTTTTCCAAAAAAGCGGGAATGGTAATCGAGTTGTTCGCCACTTCTGTATAGGTTCGAAGGCGAGGGGCAACATACAACCAGTTGGCATAAGCACCCAGCGTCAGCCCGATGGCTATCCATGAAGCGCTTATTCCTTGGGCAAACATGGCCCCCGGCAAGCCCATCATCAGCCAGCCGCTCATGTCGGAAGCGCCGGCACTAAGCGCCGTGACAGCCGGACCGAGCGTTCGTCCGCCCAACATATAGTCGGTCAAATTGGAAGTGCGTTTGTAAGCAAAGTAGCCGATGAGCAGCATGCCAACCATGTAGACAACAATAGAAGAAAGAAGCTGCAGGTCCATTTTTTAGCACTCCTTGATCATTTTTAATAATTGTAAACAAATTGTGAACGATTTATACTTTACCACGGTCATGTATAAAAATCTACTGCTAAAATCAGAAGATTCGATAACGTAAGCGCTTAAATTTTTTTTATCGAGAAAAGCCTAGAAAGTCTGTACCGATCATCTTGTGACAACGCTTCTTGTAATTTTTTCCGCCGGGTCGGTTTCCATGAGAAAGAGACAAAAGAAACCTGCATCGGGTACGCAGGTTTCAAGTCCATACTGGTTTTATATTCGCCCCGCAACGGTTCGGTTCGGGTCATCAGCCAAGAGAAATCGATGCTCGAAAGCAGGCTCGCACAGGCTCCTTAGCTTTTTTTACTGCACCTGGATTTGTCCGTTCGTATCCAGCGAGACGTTAAATTCCTTCACCACCTGCGGTTCCTCGCCTGGATTGTTCAGGTTTTTCTTCAGGACCTTGAATTTTCCGTCGCCGGTCAACTGGCCGGTATATTCAACGCCGAACAGGTCCGATTTGTAAAAGCTGAAGCTGGCCAGCTCCGTTTTTTGCAGCTCTTCTGCCAGCAATGTCCCGTCACCGCTGAACATCGCTTTGCGCAAAGGCTCAGACGATTCGTATTTCTGCTGCAGGTAGCTCTTCAATTGCTGTGCGATCTCGGATTCTGCCAATTGTTTCCCCGCTTCGACGACCTGCTTGCCAGCTTCAATCGCTTGTTTTCCGGTCTCTACAGCCTGCTTTCCGGTTTCTATCGCTTGCTGGGCAGTCTGTACCCCTTCCGATACCTCGGAGCAAGCGGTCAGCAGCAAGCTGCTGAGCAGGACGATCACCATTTTGCGCATGTGAGGACTCTCTCCTTTTCTGTCGAATATTTATCTTGTGAAGCTCTTTTGCGCCTGACACTCCTTTCAGCATTGTAACATAGACGGACGGGGAAATGAGTCCGACTCTGGCCGGAGATTCACCTTGGTCCAAAGGGAAAGCCGCGCTGGACTTATGCCCCTTCTGGCACACGAAAAAGCGCTGTTTCGTTGTCTCCACTTTCTCCGCTCCCGCATATGCTATGGTATGAAACAAAGCTGTTCCGAAGACAGGGAGGAAACAACGATGCAGGGGAAAGTCAAATGGTTCAGTAAGGAAAAAGGCTACGGTTTTATTGAACGAGACGGGGGACCGGATGTGTTTGTCCATTACTCCGCGATCAGCGGCTCAGGCTACCGCAATCTGGAGGAAGGCGAGCTGGTTACGTTTGAAATCGTCAATGGCCAGCGCGGTCTGCAGGCGGCCAATGTAACCCGCGCCACCAACGGATCATAACCAAAACAACACGCAAATGAAAGCCGGTTGTTCCATCAGGAGCAAACGGCTATTTTTATGATCCGCGTCCAGACTTTCGATTTGCTGTGGTCCCCTGCGGACGTTCCGCGCTCTTTTGAATTCACCAGTCCTCTGCTATAATGATGATGGTTTTCTTGGCGCGTGAGAAGCGGCATTTGTCATGACCAGATTTTGAAAACGAGGTGGCTTATGAAGGCTTATTTGGAACTGCTTCAAGATATATTGGACAATGGTGTAAAGAAAGAAGACCGTACAGGCACAGGGACGATCTCCGTCTTCGGAAGACAACTGAGAATGGATCTTCGGCAAGGATTTCCGCTTTTAACCACAAAAAAGGTGCATATGAAATCCATTATTCACGAGCTTCTCTGGTTCTTAAGCGGGGAGACGAACATTCGCTATTTACATGACAACGGCGTTACGATCTGGGATGAATGGGCGGACGAAGAAGGCAACCTGGGGCGAGTGTACGGTGCTCAGTGGCGTACCTGGCTTGGTCCAAACGGACAAGTCGTCGACCAGATTGCAAACGTCATCGAGCAGATTCGGACCAATCCCGATTCTCGGCGTCACCTCGTCAGTGCCTGGAACCCAGCCGAGGTGGAAGATATGGCGCTGCCGCCTTGCCATTACGCGTTTCAGTTCTATGTGGCGAATGGCCGCCTGTCGTGCTTGTTTAACATGCGGTCGGTGGACACCTTCCTCGGATTGCCGTTTAACCTCGCTTCGTATGCCCTCCTGACCCACATGGTAGCGCAGCAATGCGATCTGGAAGTAGGGGAGCTGATCTGGACAGGCGGGGACGTTCATATTTATTCGAACCATTTGGAGCAGGTCAAGCTTCAGTTGACGAGAGAGCCTTATCCTCAGCCGACGTTGCAAATCAAGCGGAAACCGGACTCTATCTTTGATTATAAGTACGAGGATTTTGAATTGGTTGGCTATCAATCTCATCCCGGCATCAAAGCACCAATCGCAGTGTAAGAGAGACAATTTGGGAAGGGAGGGATCGGTATGATCAGCCTGATCGTCGCCCATACGCGCAATCGCGTAATTGGCAAAGACGGGGCCATGCCTTGGCATCTGCCCAATGATCTGAAGCATGTAAAAGAAATTACGACCGGACAAACCATCGTCATGGGGCGAAAAACCTTTGCTTCCATCGGCAAGCCGCTGCCAAACCGGCGCAATGTCGTTTTGACGAGGAGCAAAGACTTTTTTGCGGAGGGCGCAGAAGTCGTCCATACCAAGGAAGACGTGCTGGCTTTGGGCGATGTGATTATTTTTGGCGGAGCCGAGCTGTACCGCCAGTTTTTGGATGTCGTCGATCGGATGTATATTACGGAAATCGATATGGAAACGCAGGGCGATACGTTTTTCCCCGAATGGGACCGGGAGGCTTTTGAGCTGGTATGGAGACGGGAAGGCGTCGTAGACGAGAAAAATCCTGTACCGCATACGTTCTTACTCTATGAACGGATCCGGAGCTAAATAAAAGACAATCGCGTAAAAAGGCGTCTGTCCCTATGTGGATATGGCGCTTTTTCCTTTGGGCAACCATAAGCTAGAGATGAGGACTTTTCCGAGAAAGAAGGTGTTGCCACAAGTGGACAAACGAATCGGCATCTTGGTATACCGGGGAGATAAAGGTTATGGAAATCCGGCTTTTTTGCGTCGTCTCGTGGAAGAGGGGACGTCAATGGGAGTGGAGGTCTTTGTCTTTTCCCCTCAGGATGTAGATAGGATATTCCACCAAATCAGGGGCTATGAGCCATACGGTGCGGGATGGAAGTGGAGATGGCGCGAGTGGCCGGACATCGTCATTGACTATTATCGCTATTATCCGTTAGCAAAGCATAGGCATTACTTGCCCATTCGAGAGGGGAGCATCTTTCGCTTTGCGAACAATCGTTTCGCCAACAAGTTCCGCGTCCATCAGATCCTAGAGCAGGAACCGGAGGTGTACCAATGGCTCCCGGAGACAGTGCCGTTCAGCAAGAAAAATCTCAGTGACATGATCAAAAAGCATCCTCGTCTGTACCTTAAACCATCAAACGGCACTGCAGGCCGAAGCATTCTGCGGATTGAGCGAAAGGGAGACCGCTTTCTTTTGTGCGGACGGACCAAAAAGCAAGGACAGAAGAACGAGATTCTGCCGAACACAGCCTCCTTGACTCAGCGTATCAAACAGTGGGTGGAGCAGGAAAAGCGGGGAGACGAACATTTTTTCCTGCAACAGGGGCTTGACCTCGGCTTGCTGTCTGACCGAACCGTAGACGCCCGCCTGCTGATTCAAAAAGACGGGCAGGGAGTCTGGCGGACGACCGGTATGGGAATGCGTGTCGGGCCGGCTCACTCCTCCACGTCGAATCTGCACGGCGGGGGTACGGCTTTGCCAGCTGGCCAATTCCTGTCCAGCCGCTTCGGGGTGGACCTGGCCGAGATCATCATACACCAATGCCAGGAGCTGGCCCTGGTCACCGCCGAGAAGCTCGAAAGCCATTTTGGTCAGATGATGGAGTTTGGCTTTGATCTGGGGATAGACACAGAGGGGCGCGTTTGGATCATTGAGATCAACCCCAAGCCGGGACGGGACATCTTCCGTAAGCTCGGGCAGCTCAGTCGTTACCGGCAAGCAGTACGCCGGCCGCTGGAATACGCCTTGCACCTTTTGGAAAAGGATTCGCTTGTTTCACAATAGGCATAATGAAAAGTAATAGGTTGAAAAAATCGTCATGGGAGAATGCAGCATGTACGGACGTTCCAGAGTGTATCAGGACGTCCGTATGTGCAAAAGATCCGTCAGGAAAGGAAAAACATTCGGGCAAAAATGGACAAGCTGTCTTCATTTCGGGACCGATACCACGCATAATTAATATAGAAAAACACACTAGCGTTGCATTAATCTTTTCCCATCATTCAAAATACACATAATCTTTGGTATTTGGTTGTCTAGGGAACAAAAAAATCCTTTACACTGGAAAGGTCAGGTAGTTCCTGTCCAAATCCAACGCAAAGGATAGCTCATGGACAAGAATACCCTATTTTCTTCATTTGGTAAATGGGTTGCACCCATCAATATTATGAAACTTCAACAACGAATTGACGAAACGGATCAAGACAAGTACGTGAAGAAGCTGACGACAAAAGCGTATCTTCTCCTATTTTTACATGCCCAACTTCAGCAACGCGAAGGGCTTCGAGCCATTGCTGACGATGTTCTATCAAAGAAATTTCAGCAAGAATTAGGACTGTCATCGATCAGCCCCGCACAGCTTAGTCGAAAAAACAATCGGGTAGAACCTGCTTTGCTTGAAGAAGTTTTTGTCGACCTTGTCCAGCAAATTCAACGCGTTTCTGGAAAAGCCTGCTCTCTTCGAAAACACATAAAGATCATTGATTCCACTACAATTGGATTATGTTTGCAAAAGTATAAGTGGGCAACCTTTCGCGAAACAAAGGCAGGAATCAAAATTCATCTTCGTCTCGTTTTCGCAAGCCAGGAGGATGTCTATCCTGAAAAGATTTCCCTAACTTGTGCCAAATCCAATGACCGCACCCAAATGGAGTCGCTGATTGATGAGATCGGAGCCATGTACGTCTTTGATCGAGGGTACGTGGATTATGAAAAGTTCGATGAGTATACCGATCAGGGCATCTTTTTTGCTTCACGTCTCAAGGATAACGCGGAAACTCGTCATTTGTATACTTTCAAAGTACCACCAGAAAGCTCCGTTTTATCCGACTCCATGATCCTTCTTGGAACGCCACAAAAACGGGTGGATAATGTGTTACGACTGATTGAAACGCATGATTCGAAAGGAAATCGTATTCGAATCATCACCAATCGGTTCGACTTAGAAGCAGAAGAATTGAGCGACATCTACCGTTGGCGCTGGCAAATAGAACTGTTTTTCAAATGGATGAAACAACACGCAAAGATCAAGACGTTCTATGGAACAAGTGAAAATGCGGTCTGGAATCAAGTTTTTCTCGCTCTCATTGCTTACTGCTTGTTGCTTCTTGTAAAGCTGGAAAGAAACAGTCAGCACAGTCTGCTGCAAATCAGTAGATGGCTCAAAGTGTTTCTCTGGCAGACCTTTGAACAATGGATAGGCAGAATGGATTACCAATCCAAACGAACATCCAGAGGGCGACAGAAAAGGAAGTAAGTGTTGTTTGTTGTTGTCGATGTTGTAATAAATGTATAAAACTACCAAATGGATAGTGGCTACCTTTTGCTTGGCTGTTCTCGTTTTTGGTTGTAAAGTTGAAAATGTCATTCAGAATAATTTGACAATAGATGGATTCATTTTTTATGCAACGCTAATGAGAAAAACAAAATGGAGGTGTCAGGAAATGATGGAGTCATTTCGCATTCCTGTCGACGAAGAATTGGTGATTCGGGGAGATTTTCATGCGCAGGAAAAGGACGCAGGACAACCGCTGTTGATTTTCTGCCACGGCTTTAAAGGCTTCAAAGACTGGGGAAGCTTTCCTTATGCGGCAAATCGGTTGGCGGAGCTGGGTATGGCTGTGGTCCGGTTCAATTTTTCCTGCAACGGTGTGGGAGAAAGCGGAACAGAGTTTGTTGAGCTCGAAAAATTTGGGCGAAATACGTATGCTCGTGAAATCGCTGACCTTCGGGTACTAACCGAGTGGCTGCACAGCGAAGCTTGCCCGTTTAAAGCTGCGTTTGACAGGGAGAAGCTGTTTGTCATGGGACATAGCAAGGGGGGGGCTGACGCCATCCTGTTCGGGGCGAACCATCCGCTTGTCAAAGGGATCATCACATGGAACGGCACGGCTGATGTCGACCTGTTCGACGCCAGACTGCGACAGGAAATTGCCGAAAAGGGAGTCGGATACATCGCCAATGCCCGGACCGGCCAGCAGATGCCGATCACAAAGGCAGTCATCGACGATGTCGACCAAAACCGGGAAGCGTACAATCTGCTTGCCAAAGTGAGCTCCATGGAGCAGCCGCTCTGCATCATTCAGGGAACAAAGGATTACGAACGCCTGGTAAAAGGGGCCAAGCGTCTGCAGGAAGCTGCCAAGGACGTCCGTGTCCACTGGATTGAGGAGGGGGACCACACGTTTAACACGCGCCATCCTTTCGCCGGTCCAAGTCCGCAATTGGAGAGCGCGATCGAGCATGCAGCAGCCTTTGTCCACGCCCTGTGTACATAAGCAAAAGCCGCGAAATCACGCGTTTTCTTTCCCTCTGGGCTATGGTATACTGAATAGCGTCATAAAGATAAATTCAGTGACAATTCTGAAAAATGAAGAAACTCATGGGGTGGAGAAACGATGAAACCAAACGTATGCTTGTACGATACGACTCTCCGGGATGGCACCCAGGGAGAGGGCGTCAGCTTGTCAGTGGAGGACAAGGTGAAAATCGCCCTCCGTCTGGATCAGTTCGGTATCGATTTCATCGAAGGCGGCTGGCCGGGGAGCAATCCAAAGGATATGGCTTTTTTTGAGAGAATCAAAGAAATTCCCCTGCAGCACGCAACGATAACCGCATTCGGCAGCACCTGTCGTCCGAATGTGCCTGCAGCCGAGGATGAAAACCTGCGGGCGCTGCTCCAAAGCGGCGTGAGTGCCGCAGCGATCTTCGGAAAATCATGGGATTTGCATGTCACAGACGCACTCAAGACGACCTTGGATGAGAATTTGCGCATGGTTGCCGATTCCGTCGGATTTCTTAAATCAAAAGGACTGACTGTTCTGTTTTTGGCCGAGCACTTTTTTGACGGATATAAAGCCAATCCGGTTTACGCTCTGCGCGTACTGGAAGCGGCGGAAGGGGCGGGAGCTGATTGGATCGTGCTGTGCGATACAAACGGCGGCAGCTTGCCCCATGAAATCTATGAAACAGTAAAGACGGTAAAAGGGAGCCTGCAGACGCGGCTCGGCATTCACCCGCATAATGACTGCGAGCTGGCCGTCGCCAATGCGCTGGCTGCCGTTCAGGCCGGAGCGGAGCAGGTGCAGGGGACGACAAACGGCATCGGGGAGCGCTGCGGCAATGTCAACCTGGTATCCGTCATTCCCAATCTGCAGTTGAAGATGGGATACCAATGTGTCGAGCCGGAGCAATTGCAGCAGTTGACCAAGCTATCCCGCTTCGTCGCGGAGGTAGCCAATATGGCAATGCCGAACAATCAGCCGTTCGTCGGCAACAGCGCGTTTGCCCACAAGGGCGGAATCCATGTAAGCGCCGTGCTGAAGGACCCGAAAACGTATGAGCATATCGACCCTGAGCTGATCGGCAACAAGCGGCGCGTACTCGTCTCCGAGCTGTCGGGACAAAGCAACCTGCTCGCCAAGACTGATGAGCTGGACATCGATGTGGCGCTGGATAAGCAGGAAGCGCGAGAGATCATCCAGCGGATCAAAGAACGGGAATTCCAGGGCTACCAGTATGAAGGAGCAGAAGCTTCTCTCTCGCTGATGCTGCTCGATGCCGGAGGCAAGCTGGAGCAATTGTTTACTCTGGATTCCTTTAAAATTTTGATGGAAAAGTCAGCGGACCGGTCGATTCTGTCCGAAGCGACTGTAAAGCTGCATGTGAACGGACAGTTGGTTCATACCGCCGCCGAAGGAAACGGCCCTGTCAACGCGCTTGACAATGCGCTCCGCAAAGCGTTGGAAAATCACTTTCCTTGTCTGTCCGAAATGCATCTCACCGACTACAAGGTGCGTGTATTGGACGAGAATGGCGCCACCGCGGCAAAAGTCCGCGTGCTGATCGAATCAGGCCGCAAAGGGGAGAAGTGGAGCACTGTCGGCGTCTCGACCAACGTGATCGAAGCGAGCTGGGAAGCGCTCGTGGACAGTATTCGCTACCTGTTGTGGAAGGAAGGCTGCGAGCTTTCCGAACCGCAGGAGCAGGCAGAAGTCCGTGCGGGCATCGTCAATCACTAGTCTCTGACGAGAAGAATATAGAGCTTATTGTGAAGTCTATCAAAGCGATAGGCTTCTTTATTTTGAAGAAAGGTTATCTGACCCCGGCTCCTCAGTGATCTCCCTCTCCGGAATTCCTCTATGCTGATCTATTTGTCCGCCTCTTCGCATAGATTTGTAGCAAGAATTCCTATCTTTCAAAATCAAGGGAGGGGGATTGGGATGAAAAAAGCGTGGAGTGGGAATCTGATCACGCAGATCATGGTCGCATTTGCAATCGCTATCATTGTGGGGATCATCGCAGGCACGAGCGCGGAGACCGTCAAGCCGTTGGGAGATTTATTTTTGCGTTTGATCAAGTTCATTATCGTTCCGCTCGTGTTGGCTTCACTGGTCACAGGTGTTTCCAGTACGGGAGATGTCAGAAAGCTGGGGAGGATGGGCGGCAAAACCATTGCCTATTACCTGGTGACGACCGCTCTGGCTGTGATCCTCGGTTTGATCATCGCCAGCCTGATGTCGCCCGGAGCGGGACTGGAGCTGAAGCCGGAGGAGGCCAAGGTAGAGGCCAAGGAGACTCCGGGAATCATCGACACCCTGCTTGCCATCATCCCGACCAATCCGTTCGCCGCACTTGTACAGGGCGACATGCTGCCCATTATTTTCTTTGCGATTTTTCTCGGTATCGGGATTTCGCTGGCAGGAGAGAAGGCGCGGACCGTTCAACTGTTTTTCGAGCAGTTCGCCGAAGTGATGTACAAGATTACCGGCATCGTCATGCGATTTGCTCCGATCGGCGTTTTCGGACTCGTGGCGCCGATCGTCGGGAAATACGGTCTCTCCGTATTGCTGCCATTGTCCAAAGTCATTCTCGGTGTCGCGATCGGCTGTTTGCTGCATGCCGCGATTGTCTATTCGCTGAGCGTCAAGCTTTTTGCCGGGATGAAGCCGCTGCAGTTTTTCAAAGGCATTGCTCCTGCCGGGATGAAGCCGCTGCAGTTTTTCAAAGGCATTGCTCCTGCCGGGATGATCGCTTTTTCCACCTCCAGCAGCTCGGGAACACTCCCCATCACGATTCAAAACGTGGAAAGCAATCTGGGCGTCTCCAAACGGGTAAGCAGCTTCGTCCTGCCGCTCGGAGCGACGATCAACATGGACGGTACGGCGCTGTACCAGGGTGTATGCGCCCTGTTTGTCGCCCAGTTCTACGGGATCGATCTGTCTTTTGCCCAGTTGCTGACGATCGTCCTGACGGCTACGCTGGCGTCGATCGGAACGGCAGGAGTGCCGGGGGCAGGCTTGATCATGCTGACAATGGTGCTGACCTCCGTCGGGCTGCCGCTGGAGGGAATGGCGCTGATCGCTGGGGTGGACCGGATTCTCGACATGTTCCGGACCTCGGTAAACGTCATCGGGGACGCTTCTGCGGCAGTCGTAGTTGCTTCCTCTGAGGGAGAACTGGAGCAAAGCGTCCATGTCTGAAGCGTGAAGATGCCAGAAGACAGACATAGAAAAGGAATCTGACAACACGGATCAAAAAAGATTCTCACGAAGCACAGAAATCACCGTTCGAAAACGGTCGCCCGTACACAACAAAAGCGCCGCTCCCCAACGGATACGGCGCTTTCGCTTTGGACACATATGCTTACGACTGCTTGCGCATACCGCCCAGCTCTTCGACGATGGCAGTCATTTCATTGATGCTGAAGCTCGCTTTCTTCTGAACCATATTGTACAGGTACAAAAGGTCTTCGTAATGCTCGAGGTCAAAATCCTCCGGCCGCATAACGGCGGTGTTGGCCATGTTCAGCTTCGCTTTGATGCCTTCGATGATCGTAGCCAGGTTTTCTTGCGTTGGCAAAGTCAGGTCTGCCATGGGCTATTCTCCTCCCTGTATCGGAAATGGGCGTCCGTCGCACAATTTCCGTGAGATATACATCAATTGGACTTCCGGTTTATTTGATCAGCTGGCCGCGGGTTACACCCAATTGGTTGGTCGCTTTCAGCGAGCGCCATACGTGGGAGCCGCTGACTTCGCCGCGCAGCGCTTGGCGGTACAGGCGAATCACTTCTTGCACTCGCTCCGGCTCTTCCTCCAAAAATTCGATCCGGTAGCTGCCTACGCCCAGCTTGGTAAATTCGCTCAAGTACTCGGCGCCAGACTGGTCGATGGCGTTGTAAACGGTATTGCGGCAGCCGGTATCGACACGCACCGGATGGGAGAAGCCGACCCGGTCGCGCAGCGAAACGCGGGAGGTTTCGCAAGGCGTTCCGCAGTTGGTATGGTCGGTGCCGGGACTGAGGAACGTGCAATATACGCAGTGCTCGGTGTGGAACATCGGCAAATGCTGATGAATGACCACTTCCATCTTGGACGCGTCCGCGTTTTCGAGGAGATCGACCATCTGCTGGATGTTCAGGTCATAGGAAGGCGTTACCATCTCCAGCCCGCAATCCAGGAACAGCTCGACTGCCTTATGGTTGGCGATATTGAGCGAAAAATCCCCGATCAAGGGAATACCCAGCTCGTGTCTGCGGGCCATGTAATAGTGAAGCGCTCCCGTATTTCGCACAAGAATGGCATCAGGCTGGCTTCTGGCGATCAGGGCGAGGACCCCGTTCTCGTCAGGCATGTGGATGCGCATTGTTGCGATTGCGATCTTTTTGCCATAGCGATGCGCCAGTTTGACCGCATCCGGGTACTGCTTGACGAATTCAAAATCGGCGTACAGGAAATCGACGTCGGTCTGAGCAGCGGCTTCCACTTGCTCAAGCGAACGGCAGAGAGCAGTCAGCTTCGGTTTTTCCACTTGGCCGCGCTCTTTTACATCTGCGTACGCGTCAACAGTGCGTTTTTGATAGACGGGCGGCTTGGTCCGCAGGAAGAGAAGCTGTTCGACAGCTTCCCGGCGCATCCGGTTCAGCTCGCTGACAGGCACGATTACCTCGCCGTCGAGTGCTACCGTCAAGTCTGCCGCTTCGAGGCGGTAGATCGTGCCGCCGAGGCGTCCGAGCTGATCGAGCAGCAGCTCTGCAGTCAACGGGCGCTTTACGGCTGCTTCCAGCGGTATCTCCGATTGGCTCGTGACGGCGTTGTTCGCCATTTTGTCCACCCACGTGACAGACAGCTTTTCCCCGAGCTTGCCGCTCACATGTACGCTGAGCGGGAAGGTCCGGTACGGCTTTTCCGTTTCAAAGGTTTTGCGCAAACGTTTGTCCAGCTCCGGATCGCTCGTTTTCCAGACGCGGTCGCCGACATGAATGCGCTGCAGCTTGACGTCGTTTCGTCCCATGACGATCTCGTAGAGCCCGCTGTTTACTTCGCCCTCTACTTTTTTGCCGCGCTGGAGCAGATCGTACACGCGTCCGCCCTCTTCCTTCTGGGTCGGATCACCAGCGTCAAATACGATTCCGTCGCCGCGCTTCAATGGTGAAGACAGCTCGACGAGAACAGCGTTTTTGAGCACCTTCTTGACGGTTCCGAGGAAGACGCCGCGGCTTTTCGGGAAGCTGCCGTCCAGCAGGGTCTTGTTGTTGGTTCCCTCCAAAAAGCCGTGCGTAAAGCCGCGGGAAAAGCTTTGCTGCAGCTCCCGGATGTCCTGCTCGCTCACAGAGGCGTCCTGTCCGGCAAAATAGCGGTCGATGGCGGCGCGGTATTTGCTCACAACATTGGCCACGTATTCAGGCGATTTCAGCCGGCCTTCGATTTTAAACGAGGTGACGCCCGCTTCGATCAGCTCCGGTACCAGCTCGATCGCGGCCAAATCCTTTGGTGAAAGCAGGTAGGCGATATTGCCCATCTCTTTTTGAACACCGTCGACGATCAAATCGTACGGCAGACGACAGGCTTGCGCACACTCGCCGCGGTTTGCGGAGCGGCCTCCCCACATTTCCGAAGTCAGGCACTGACCGGAGTACGATACGCAGAGAGCGCCGTGGACAAATACCTCCATCGGCAGCTTCGCTTTTTCGCCGATGACTTTGATTTCCTTCAATGAGTTTTCCCGTCCCAGGACGACGCGCTCGATCGAGAACGGCTTCGTGAATTCGACTGCCTCCGGCGAGGTGATCGTCATCTGGGTGGACCCGTGAATGGGAAAATCAGGGGAGATTTCACGAATCAGCTTGACCAGCCCCAGATCCTGGACGATCAGCGCATCCACGCCGGCGTCAATACAGGCCTCGACCAGCTTGCGGGCTTCGTTCATTTCATCTTCAAAAACGAGAATGTTAAAGGTCAAGAAGCCCTTGACTCCATACATGTGCAAAAAAGCCATAATCTCCGGCAGTTCCGCCATCTGGAAATTTTCGGCTCTTGCCCGTGCGTTAAACTTCTCCACACCGAAAAAGACGGCGTTTGCTCCGTTGGCGACTGCAGCCTTCAGACACTCCCAGTTTCCTGCGGGCGCCAAAAGTTCAATATCTTCACGTTTGATACCATTTCGCATTTGTGTATGTTACCTCCAAGGTCAAAAACAGGCTATCTTCATCATCATAGGGAAATGTCCCAGTCTCCGCAAGGAAAACCTCGATCCAATGTGCGTTTTCAAAAACTTCCCTTTCCGTTTGTACCGACAGACTATTTTTCAGGGAAGAGTCAGACAATTGTGAAGAGCCGAGAGTATCATGCTGGTTGTAGAAAACATCCTGTTCCAGTTGCTTATCATTATGGTGCCTGCCTGGCTGTTACAAGCATATGGTGGGACAGGTCCGTATGAATCTGTTGAAAAACGGCATGGAAGCGATGCAGCATGGCGGAATGGCGGAATTTTGGAAATAGGAGCGAAACGGCAGGACAGGGATGTGGTTGTTTCCATTAAAGACGAGGGAAAAGGCATGACACAGATACAGCTTGAGCAGGTGGGAGCTCCTTTTTATTCGACACAGGAAAAGGGAAATGGACCGGGGCTGATGGTGAGGTGCAGAATTGTGGAAACGATAGGGGGAACTTGACCTGTGTATGGGGGAACGGGGGCAGCTGTCAATGCCGCCAGTATGAGAGAAGGTCCGGACGTCAGATGTTATTCTGCGTCCAGGCCTTCAAAAACAATCGAGACCTTCTCTTCCATGATTTCTTCCAACGCCCAGGCACCTTCGTTGCGTACCCAATCGTAAAGCGCATTGTAGTAAATATTCTCCAGCATGTTGGCTGCCACCAACGGATTGAAGCGCGTTTTCAGCCGGCCTTTTTCCTGCGCTTCCTCGATCAGATCGGCAAACAACTGGCGCAGCTCATAATAGACGTTTTTTTCGTTCTCCAGAATCTTTCTGTGCTTCATGGAGGACTCTACCAGCACTTTGATGAAGTCGTAGTTTTGGATATTGACCTCATTCATGATTTTGTAGATGCGAAGTACTTTTTGCTTGCAGCTATCCCCGTAATCCCACTCTTCCCGGCGTTCCTCGATTTCATGCAACCGCTCATATCCCCAGTTGGCGAGGATTGCTTCCTTTGACGTGAAATGAAGAAAAATGGTTCCGCGGGCAACATCCGCTTCTTCAGAAATCATGTCAATCGTGGTGGCTTCAAACCCGTGCTGTTTAAATAGTTTGATAGCGGCATTAAAGATTTTTTCGCGCGTTTCCCGCTTCTTTCGTTCTCTGCGTGTCGTCAAAAGGAAGACACCTCCTTTTTGGTTATAGAAGATTATAGCACAACTAATTCCTGCAAAAAAATTCCTGATCGTCGAAAAAACAAAAAAGAGGGGCGAAAAAAGGATAGACTTCTCACGATACCGGATGTATATTTATATATCATAATGAATATTTATTATGTCATAGATGACTGTGAGAGCATGGAGTGGGGGAGAGTAAAATGGTTGTCACCAAAGCGATAGCGGTGCGAAAGGCAACGATGAAAGACGTAGATCAGATGCTGGAGATTATTAATCAATATGCACAACAAGGACTGATGCTCCCGAGGACAAAATTATCGGTTTGTGAACATTTGCAGTCGTTTGTTGTCGCTCACGACGGCGAATCGGTAGTCGGCGTGGCGGGGCTGCATATTTTGTGGGAGGATCTGGCGGAGATCCGTTCTCTGGCCATCGCGGAGCGGGCAAAGGGATTGGGGGTAGGCAAACAGCTGGTGCTTCACTTGGTTGATCAGTGCCGGGACCTTGGCATCAATCGGGCATTGGCTCTTACCTACCAGAAGGAATTCTTTGAAAAGTGCGGTTTTCATATCGTCGCCAAGGAAACGCTGCCGCAAAAAGTATGGAAGGACTGCATCAATTGCTCCAAACTTCCTATGTGCGATGAGATTGCCATGATTTGCGAAACGGCTGTGTAAACAAAAGAAAAAGAGTTTCGAGAGAGAAGAGTCGTTGGGTGTGAGGTGTGCCGCTCTCTGCTGCTTGCATGGTCCAATCCGTGCCGGCGGTTTAGAGAACGGTGCAACCTGAAACCGGCGGCTCTTTTTTGCCTTGAAGCTGAGCGGGATTGTCAAAACATGAAAAATAGTCATTTTTTCGTGAACCGGTTGGCTCACTCGCGCGTCTAGACTCATGTAGATGAAATTTTGGACAAAGGAGGCTTTCCCATGTGAACAGCGAACCGAGCATGCTGCAGGATGTCCTGCTTGCAAAAAACGGCGACAGAGATGCTTTCGGCAGGCTGGTTGTGGCCTATGAGCGGAGACTTTACGGTCTGGCAAAAATGTATCTCAAACGCGACGAGGATTGCGCTGACGCGATACAGGAAGCGATTCTCAAATCGTATCGTGCCCTTCGCAGTTTGAAAGAGCCTGCATATTTCAAAAGGTGGCTGTTTCGGATTCTGATTCGCGAATGCATACAATTGCTGCGCATGCAAAAACGGATGCGGATCATCCAGTCGGGATTTTGCGGTGAAACCGTGGTTGGTCTGCAAGAAACGGTTGCATTGAAGGAGGCCGTCGCCGGATTGGATAACGATCTGCGCGTTGTCGTCCAGCTTCATTACTTCAAGGATCTGCCCGTCAAACAAATCGCTGAGCTTGTAGGTGTCCCGGCAGGAACGGTAAAATCCCGCCTGCACCGGGCTCGCATGATTTTGGCTGAAATTCTCGAATCCCCCGATGAAAGAAGGATTGATTATGACCCGATTATCAGAGGGGAGCACTGGCGCAAACGCTCTGCTCCCCTGCCTATCCCCGTACCGAAGCGAGTCGTTCAAGCATCCATGAGGATTCTGTTGAAGCACTTGAAGGGCCGGGACATTCATGAACAAAGAACAGACGGGGGTTGCCTGCATGCCCTTTAGACGAAAAGAAAAGCCGAGCATCGGCAAGAAAGGAGCCTGGACGAGTGATTTTCAAACTGGACCGGCAGGATCATCGCAAGGTCAGGAGCCTGCTCCCGGCAACGGAGCAGATCTACAACAGAACGGTACATGCAATTATCGATGGCGTAAACAGAGGGACGATTTATGTTGACGACCTGAGCCAGCCGAAAACGGCGCTGGTCGATGTCACGGGAATCAGCTCCTTATTCATCGGCGATCCGCACAATCAGAAATTTATTGCCCCTCTCGGGAGTTTATCGACACAAAGCTGAAAATCGACACCTACGAATCGTGCGGAGGCACCTATTTCATCGCGGTATTGAGCGATGAAGCGTGGGAAAAAGCCATTGAAGAAGCAATCTCACACAGAGACTACGAGCCGGATTTTGAATGCTACTTCACGTTTCATCCCGATCGCTTTTTGGTCGCGAAGAGCAGCTTCAAGCCATTGCCAGGCGGGTATAGCGCGAGGAAAATTGACGCTGCGGTGATCGAAAGAGATCGGGACGAGTAGCTGTCGAACGCGATTGCGGAATTCTGGTACTCGGTCGACGATTTTCTGAAACAGGGTCTCGGGTATTGCATCATGAAGGGCGACGAGGTCGTCAGCGCGTGTTTCTCCTGCTGTGTATACGGCAAGCACCACGAGATCAATGTGGAAACGTACAGGGAAGAAGAGAGAAGCCAAGGGCTGGCGACAGCAGCATGCGTCTTGTATTTGGAGCACTGCCTGCAATTCGGGCTTACCCCGCATTGGGCGACAATGGAAACGAATGAGGCGTCCATCCGGTTGGGAGAAAAATTGGGGTTCCAATACGACTCCAGGCTAAAGACGCTGGAATTCGAGTTTTGAAGAGCTGCCGGGAACGTATCGATTGTCTGAAAGAGGAAAAGAGTAGATGCCAGTTGCCTCGGGTTTACGGAGCGGCTGGCATTTTTTGCTGCTTTCTCCGGTTGCATTCCTTGCTTGCCGATCCCTTATTTAGGAAAAATGGTATGCCTCTATGACATGTTTTCTGGTACTATGTTCTTACTAGTCATAAAATTTGAAAATATCTACCGGAGAACAAGAGAGACAAGGGGGCAACTCTATGAAACTGGGGGCTCGGATGTTGATTGCCTTGCTGTTGGCAGGAATTGTGCCGCTGACAGCTGCGGGTGTATTTGCCTATTCGCAAACGAAGCAGGAGCTGTTGGAGGGGAGCGCAGCCACACTGGAGGCGCTTCGCAACAGCAACAAGGAACAGGTGGAAAACTATTTTCGCGAGCGATCCAAGAACCTGGAGACACTGGCTGCATCCGGCTCGGTGATTGATGCCTTGCCTGCTTTTGAAGCCGTATGGAAACAGGGCAGGGAAGCCCCCGTTTATCAGGAGGTAGAGGAAGCGCGGGGCAAGGAGTTGAAGATGGAAGTGGCGAGATACGGCTTCGCCAATGCGTATTTGCTGAATGACAAAGGAGAAGTCGTCTTTGAGACAAAACCGCAGGCTGATTTTGGCACGAATCTCCTCAGTGGGCCATATAGTGGTACGACATTGGGGCAGACGGTGGCAAAGGCATTCAAAGGCTTGAGCCTTGAACTGTCAGATGTCAGCCGGTATGAACCGTCTGGCGGCGCTCCGGCCATCTTCATGGCAGTCCCGATCTTTGATCACGGCACCGTCATCGGACAATTGGCGGCAGAAGTCCCGCTCGATTACATATCCCGGCAACTGAACAGAAGAGAGGGACTCGGCGCCACTGGCAAGGTGTATTTGATCGGACAAGACAAACTGATGCGGACTGATCTTGGCGGCGGGGAGCCAACTCTGTTGCAGGTGAAGGTCGACACGGAGATTGCCGATCAGGTGTTGTTTTCCAATCAGACCGCTGCTACCGTGCAGTCGACAGACTATCGCGGAGAGGAAGTGCTGGTATCGTACGATCAGGTGAAGGTGGGCAAGCTGACCTGGGCGATCCTGGCGGAAATGGACATGACGGAAATTATGGCCGGACCGAACAGTATCCGCAATGCCATTTTGCTGTTCAACGGAATCGTCCTGATATTGGTGGTGGTTATTGCGTCTGTCACCGCTGCCTGGCTGCGCCGCTCTTTTGCCGGAATGCTGCTGGTAGCCAGAAGGATCGGGCAGGGCGACTTTACCTGTGCTGTTCCGCCTGCTCTTTTGAAGCGAAAGGACGAATTGGGAGAGCTGGCGCGATCGCTGTTTGCCATGCGGGATCAGCTGAGCGACATTTTGATCCAGGTCCGGCACGCCTCTCATTCGGTTGCGGAGTCGGTACGGGAGATCCACGGAAATACGGGGGAAATTTCCTCATCCAGCGGGCAAATTGTGCAGGTCGTCGACCATGTGGCAGCATCTGCAGATCGACAGGTCGACAAGCTGGCGCGCACGTTGCACTTGGCAGAGGATTTGACGGCAACGGTCTCGGGCGTAACGGGACACGTCGAGCAGGTGGCGATCTCCTCCAGGGAGATGAGAATTCACGCAGAGGAAGGGCGGCAGGCCATCGAGGCTGTCGTCAGCAGCATGGATCAGATTAACAGAGCTGTGGAAGCGACGACACAAGTCATTCACGGACTCGAGCTGCGCTCACGGGAGATTTCCAAAATCATCGCAGCGATTACGGAGATCGCCCGTCAGACAAATCTGCTCGCGCTCAATGCCAGCATCGAAGCAGCGAGGGCAGGCGAGCACGGCAAGGGATTCGCCGTCGTGGCCAATGAGGTTCGCAAGCTGGCAGAAGGTACGAATGAAGCCGCCCAGCAAATTGTCGCCATGATCAGCGACGTCCAGGCGAGCACGACTGCCGCTGTGGAGAAAATGGCCGAAGGCACGCGCACCGTCAAGGACGGTTCCCGTACAGCCCGTCAGTCCGGCGAGCTGTTTCAGCGAATCGAAGAGAATATCCGCAGAGTCTCCTCCGAAATGGAGGGGGTTCGGCAGGCTTTTGCCAGGATCGCTCCAGAGGCCCAGCAAGTCGTTGCAGTCGCACAGGAAGTATCCGCTGCCTCGACAGAAGCGGCTGCCGGTGTCCAGAGCATCTCCGCAGCGGTGGAAGAGCAGAGCGCAGCCATGGAAATGATCGCGGCTTCAGCCGATCAGCTCTCTGCACTTGCCGACAGACTGCGAGAATCGCTGGCAGCCTTCCGGTTGGATGCGAAAAATTAAGAGACCCGCTGCGGTCTCTTTTCTCATGCAGGGGAGGATATCTCTAGCAAAATGTTGAATCATAAGGACGATGGAGTTTCGGGTCGGAGGGAACTAGCATGCAGAAACTAGACTGGGAACTATACCTGCTACCGTTCGAACAAGCCGTGGAAGAGATCAAGGTTAAGCTGAAAAACATCCGCAACGAGCTGCGGAAGCGAAAAGAGCACTCTCCTATCGAGTTCGTCACCGGTCGGGTGAAGTCGGTCCCGAGTATATACAACAAGGCGAATCGCCTTCAATTTCAAATCGATGAAAATATTTGCTGGGAGCTCCGGGATATAGCAGGAATCCGGATCATCTGCCAATTCATTGACGATATTCCAGCTGTGGTGGAAATGATCCGGCGACGCAAAGACATGCGGATTTATTTGGAGAAGGACTACGTGTCCAGGCCAAAGGAGAGCGGGTACAGAGGCTATCATCTGGCCGTAGCGTACGAGCTGATGACAGCCCGGGGTCAGGCGGTCATCCCTGTGGAAATCCAGATTCGCACACTGAACATGAATTTCTGGGCGACGATCGAACACTCTCTCAACTACAAATACGAAGGAATCATTCCCTCCGCGATCCGACAGCGCTTGATTGAAGCCGCCAAGGCGTCATCCAAGCTGGACAGCGAGATGAACAATATCCGCGAGGAAATCAAGGAGGCCCAGGTGGAGTTCACCGCCAAGGAAGTAGCGATGGAATCGCTGATTTCACTTGTGGAGCTTGATTTGGACGTGGACGATGAGGAAACGGGAGAAGGCATGAAGACCAAAGAAGGGAAGAAACATCTACATGACGACGATGAACTGGCTGCAGGAAGTTGAAAAGCGAAAAGACGACCTGATTTCCACGACGCAGGGATTTTTGCGGATCAAAAGCTTGCTGGACCCATCCACAGCACGGGAAGGGGCTCCTTTCGGCGAAGGCATCCGTGAAGCGCTGGACTTTGTGCTTGAACAGTGCAAGCAGGCAGGAATGACGGTAAAGGATGTCGGCGGCTATGCCGGGCATGCGGAGTTTGGACAGGGCAGCGAACTGATCGGCGTGCTCAGCCACGTGGATGTCGTTCCAGAAGGGGACGGCTGGACTTCGCCGCCATACGCTGCGGAAATTGTGGACGGGAAGATCGTCGCCCGCGGAGCGATTGACGACAAAGGACCGACGATTGCGGCGATTTTTGCGGCGAAGCTGGTCAAGGAATCCGGTCTGCCGCTGTCCAAACGGGTCAGACTCATTTTTGGAACGGACGAAGAGTCTGGTTGGCAGTGTGTCAAAACGTACTTTGAAACCGAAGAGATGCCGACCATGGGCTTCACGCCGGATGCCGATTTTCCTTTGATATATGCGGAAAAGGGACTGACAGACCTGACTGTTTTGCAAACGCATGAAGCGTTCCTCGGGCAGCAGCTCCCGTCGGCCGACAGCCCGGCAGCTCAGCTTCTGGAGCTTGCCTCTGGCAGAAGGATGAACATGGTGCCGGACAAAGCGGAGGCCAGATTGTTGCCGATGGGCATGGGAGCCGAGGAATTGATTCAAGCATACGAGGCGTATTTGAACGATTCGGGCATGAAGGGCAAGGCCGAATGCTCAAATGGGCATGTGCTGCTCCATATGGAAGGCGTCTCCGTCCACGGAATGGACCCTGGCAAGGGCGTCAATGCAGGCACCGAGCTGATTCATTTTTTGGGAACACTGACGCTGGATGCCCGAGCGGATCAATTCGTCCGCTTCACCGAGCAGTACCTGTATCGGCAGCATTACGGCGAAGCGCTCGGCATCTCTCATCATGACGAGGAGATGGGACCGCTCACGCTGAATACAGGCGTAATTCAGTATGAGGCAGATGGCGATGCCCTGTTCCAGCTCAACATTCGCTATCCTCACTCCTTGCCGTTTGAAAAGTGGAGCGCCATTTTCAAGGAGCGGATTGCCCAGGCTGCATTCGTGTTCGAGGTGGTCGAGCATTTGCGCCCTCACCGGGTAGACCCGAATCATCCACTGGTGACGACTTTGCAGCGGGTTTACACGGAGCAGACCGGACTGGAAGCGGGAATTATCGCGATTGGCGGCGCTACTTACGGCCGTTCGCTGGACGTAGGCGTTGCCTTTGGCCCGCTTTTCCCCGGCCGTCCCGACTGCGCGCATCAGCGGGATGAATACATTCTCATAGACGATTTGATCAAAGCGACGGCTATCTACGCTCAAGCGATTTACGAGCTGGCGAAATAACCGGAAATGCAGGCGGTTCGAAGCAGCATGCACGCATGCAGCCGAGCCGCCTGTTTCATCCCTTTTGCGAAGCCAAAAAGGGGCATTCTGACCGTTTTGTTGTGTTTTTGAAAAGACTCCTATACTATAGGGAGACAGAACCAGCGCTCGTCGCTGAAAATGAAGGACGGATGCCGTTATCCGCTCGTCAGGCAGGGATGGCCGACAGACGGGGGAGGGCGGCTTCCTTTGAAAAGGAAGTGAGCATCATGACAAAGACATTTGCGTCGTTTGGCTTTCGCCCGGAACTGATGCAAGGCATACAGGATTCGTTTTACAAGGAACCGACGCCGATCCAGGCTGAAGCGATACCATTGATAACAGAGGGCAAGGACGTCATCGGTCAAGCGCAGACCGGTACGGGGAAAACAGCGGCTTTTGTGCTGCCGATCCTGAATCGTCTGCAAGCGGGCAAGAAGGATATCCAGGCTGTGATCCTGACGCCGACGCGTGAGCTGTCAATCCAGATCGCCAAAGAGGCTGAGAAGCTTGGCAAGCATATGGGTGTCAACGTTCTTTCTTTGCACGGCGGCACGGATATTGAAAAGCAGCTGAACAAATTGAAAGAAACGGTTCACATCGTCGTGGGAACGCCGGGACGGGTACTGGACCATATGAAGCGGGGCTCCCTGCACTTTGGCCGCATATCCACGCTCGTTCTGGACGAGGCCGACAAAATGCTGGAGATGGGCTTTCTCGAGGATGTCGAGCAGGTCATCGTGAACACGCCGCAGCAGCGTCAGATTCTTCTTTTCTCCGCCACGATGCCCGATCTGGTGAAAAAGCTGGCGCAGCAGTTCATGAAGCAGCCGCCGCATATCAAGATCGAATCGAAGCAAAAGACGGTTGAATCCATTGAGCAGTTTTACTATGTGGTCAACCAGACCGAAAAGACGGATGCGCTGGTCGATCTGCTGGAGCAAGAAAAGCCATATCTTTGCATTGTGTTTGCCAACACCCAGGTACGCGTGCAGCAATTGACTGCGCGGCTTCAGGAAAACGGATTTTCGGCAAGCGCGCTGTATGGAGACTTGTCGCAAAACAAGCGGGAACAGCTAATGAAGCAGTTCCGCGATATCAAATTCCAGTTTCTCGTGGCTACCGACATCGCGGCGCGCGGGCTGGATGTGGAAGGCGTCACTCATGTGATCAACTACGACCTGCCAAATGACGTGGAGAGCTACATCCACCGCGTCGGACGGACGGGACGGGCCGGACAAAAAGGGAAGGCGATTTCGCTCGTCTCTCCTCGCCAGAAAAGCATGATGATCCGGTTTGCAAAAGCGACAAAGGCGTCGATCGAGGAAAGGCTGCTGGTAGTCGGACGCCATCTCGACGCGGGACGCCGCGAGCGCGCCAAAGAACGTGAAGCGTATTTTATTGAACTGCGCGAGCAGAAGGCAAAGGAAGAAGCGAAGGAAAAGGACAAGCAGATCGCTCCGGTCCGCGAAGCCATCAAAAAGAAGACAAAGGTAAAGCCGGGCTACAAGAAAAAGCTGGCTCGCGAGCTGGAAGAGCTGCAGACCAAATACGAAAAAAATCGCCGCCGCGCAGAAGCGATCGCTGCCCGCAAGGCAGGGAAATCGGGTGATGCGGGGAAAGCTGGCGGCGCTGGCAGATCCGGAAAACCGGGCGGAGCTGGCAGCCGTGGCGGAAACCGCTCAGGAAATTTCGGCGGGAAACGTCCGCGCGGTTAACAGTCGACGGGTAGAAGCAAAAGCACCCAGCGTGCCAGCCCAGAGTATGTGGCTAGCCTAAGTCTGGGGCAATTGATGCCGAAACAGCCTTAGTCCTGAATTTGCAGGGGCTAAGGCTGTTTGCTGTACAGATATTCTGGCAGCAGGATACCTTTCTGTTTCCAATGTCGGTATCATTTTCGTCACCTCAATCATTTGATTTTTTGATGGATAAGGGCGGCCAGAGACGAAGCGGACATAGGGCAGGTGGTCTTTGGATTCCATTTTGCGCATGCGTTTCCCAGCTTGGCAGGCCAGATCGTTGATCGCTGCGAATAATCATTGTCTGCTGGAGCGAAAAGAGCTGCGAGATTTTTTGAAAGATAATCAATTGGCTGACAGAGTGCTGGTACCCGAGGACGGAGAGCGCTTTTCATTTTCGCAAGCCGGGCCGCAGGTCCGATTTCCTCTCCGCCTCTTGACGGATTTCCAACTTGGTTTCATCTGGTAATGTAGTCATCGACAACGATTGACGCAACCGCCTCAGGATGACCAGGAAAAGGAGTCTGTCATGAAGAGCTTATTATCCGTGCAATCTTTTCGGTTTTACAGCTATTTTTTATGTTTGTCCTTGATCGTCTCAACCCTGATTTTGCCTAGTCAGCATGCTTCTGCGGCACAGCAGGCGATTTCCGCCGAGCTGCAAGCCAAGCTTGATGAGATCGATGCCTACATCGATGATGCCGCCGCGAAGCTGGGTGCCCCCGGAGGCTCCATGGTGCTGGTAAAGGACGGGCAGATTGTCTACAGAAAAACATGGGGAGTGACCGGAGACGGGAAGACGGCTGTGACGGCACAAACGCCGTTTTTGCTCGGTTCTCTCAGCAAGGGTCTTACTGCCTATGGAATCATGCTGCTTGTTCAGGCCAATAAAATCGACCTGGATGCGCCTGTCCGGCAATATTTGCCTTCGTTTACGCTAGAAAGCGAAGAGGACGCCGCGAAAATCACTGTCCGCCAACTGCTCACGCAAACGAGCGGGCTTGGTACGGAATCCGGCATGAAATTTGCCGACCAGGGAGCGGACGACAGCGAAGCAGTCCAGCGATATGTTCGTGAGCTTTCTACGGAAGCCACCACCGCACGGCCGGGTGAACGGCACCAGTACAGCAACGCAAACTACGGGATACTCGGAGCGCTGATCGAACGGATTTACGGCGTTTCGTTCGAGGAGTACATGGATAAATCCGTATTCGAGCCGCTTGGCATGTCCAACGCTGCAGCCAGTGTCCGGCAAGCCAAAGAAAAGGGCTGGATGTCCGGTTACCGCTCCTGGTTTGGTCTGTCTGTCCAAAGCGACATCGCATATGACAACGGGGGAGCTCCTTACGGGTACATTGCGGCAAGTGCCGAAGACATGGGACATTATCTGATCGGAATGCTGCAGCCGGATGCCGTGCTTTCTGCCCGCTACACCAGGATGATGATGGAGCCTGCCGTCTTGACAAGAGCCAATTCACAGACCTCTTACGGCTTCGGCTGGAGGATCACGCCGCTGGCTGAAGGCGGAGAACGCATCTGGCATGCAGGCTCAACCCCCGATTATCGCTCGGAGATCATGCTGCTGCCCGGGGAAGGATGGGGAGCCGCCATTTTGACCAATCGCAACAATTCGCTGGAGGAGATCAGGCTTACGCAAGTAATGAACGGGGTCCAGCAGATTTTGCTGGGAAAAAAGGCGCAGCCCGCAACCTTTTCAGTGCCGATGGAAAGATGGCTGTTTGCAGTTGTTTTTCTCGTCCTGCTCTTGGTAACGGCAATGGTGGTCTACAGATTGTTCCGAGTACGGCGGAAGTCAGGGAACAGGCGGATATGGGCCGGGCTTGCAACAGTCTTTATCCTGCTTGCCGTTCTCTTGCTGCCGGTGCTCCTGTACGGATTGAATGTGACCTGGCATACCTTTTCACTTTTTGTGCCCGATATGGCTGCTTTGGCTGTCGGATGCGTCGTTTTGCTTACCGCAAGCGGTCTTTTGTCAGTGAAAATGGCAGTGAACGGCTGAATCCAGTTCTATAGATGCAGGGTTTTCCTCTTACCCTAAAACGGGTACAATAAATAGAAGTACCAGAAAATATCGGCCACTTTGGACCTGGGTCCTGCTCAGGGGACAAATCAGGGTATGAGGAGAAAGCTGTCATGACTCAACTATTCTGTGAACAATGCGGTTTGCCTATTCCGGCGGCTGAATCGGCATGCCGTTCGTGCACACAGGAAGAACTGGATGAGTATCGGGTAGTTCGCGAGTATCTGCGAATGAACCCCAACTCCAATGCGATGCAAATCGCCAACGCAACCGGTATTTCCGTATCCAGAATCCTTCGTTACATAAAAAACGGCTCCTTGACGATGGTAAACGACGGGCCGAATCGGCGGAACCGCTAACAAAAACCCACCTGCGGGAAGAATCTGTGCTCCCGATGCAGGTGGGCTTTTTTTTGCTAGCTGGATTACAGCCAGCGCAATCCCTTGGGATAATGGTTTTTCAATTGTCCGTCAGCCTGCTTGCCCCAGCCGACGGGGAAGCCGTCCACACAGACCAGAGTCCAGCCAGCTTCTCCTTCCCGCGATAATGCTTCTCCCTTGAGATAGCGGATCAGGTCAGGATCGGCTGCAGAAAAGCTGGCGACGCGTGCTGCTGCCTCCGCACATACTGCCAAGGCGAGAGCGTGTGAGGGCTCCAGGCGATTTTTTTTCAGCGTTCCCAGGTGCAAGCCGGCCCGGTTGATGCGAAGGCCGTCCAAATCCAGTCCGGGTCGCGGGGTATAATAAAGCTGGTCGCCGAAGAGGAGAAGGGCAGAGTCGTCGGCGTACAGATCGCCAAGGTTCGGCAGGGCTTCCCGGACAAAGCTCTGCCAGCTTGCGACCGCTTCCTTTTTGCCGGCAAAAGAGGCAGGTTTTGCTTTTTTCTTCGGACGGCTGCGGGACAGTTCTGCCGTGTCCGTTTCAGCCGACTTTCTCAGCTTGGCGACAAAGTGGCCTTCCCCTCGCAGTTTATGGGGCCAAAGGCGTGCGGCCAAAGACACATCCTGCAAGGGCGGGTAGGCCCACTTGGGCTCGCCGGGCGAATACAAGTCTGCGGAAGGAAGCGGGATCATGCCAAACTCGGGATGGCGCTGTAGAAAAGCAGCCACGGATTGCTCGTTTTCCAAAGGAGCGAATGTGCAAGTCGAGTAGACAAGCGTCCCACCGGGCTTCAGCATGGCGCTGGCCGCATCCAAAATATCGAGCTGCATGAGGTGGCACTCCGTCACTTTTTCCGGTGACCACTCTTCGACTGCCTCCGGGAGCTTGCGAAACATGCCCTCGCCGGAACACGGCGCGTCGACCAGTATCCGGTCAAAGAACAGCGGGAATCGCTCTGCCAGCCGCTCCGGTGTTTCGTTGGTCACGATAGCGTTGGTGATGCCCAGCCGCTCGACGTTTTCCGAAAGGGCCTTGACCCGCGACGGGTGAATTTCATTGGCGATCAACAGCCCGCTCCCTTTCATGGCCGCTGCCAGTTGGGTTGTCTTGCCGCCCGGAGCCGCACATAGGTCGAGTACTGTTTCGCCGGGGAGCGCCTCCAGTGCTTCCGCAGGGGACATGGCACTCGGCTCCTGCAAATAGTACAGACCGGCTGCGTGGTAAGGATGCTTGCCGGGACGATCTCCTTCCCTGTAGCAGAAGCCATTTGGACACCATTCCACCGGCTCCAGGGAGAAGGGGGAGAGCGACAGGAAATCAGCCGGCGCAAGCTTCAACGGATTGATTCTGAGGCCGTGGCTCGCAGCCTCTTCATAGCTCGCGATAAAGGCTTCGTATTCGTCTTGCAATAGCGCCTGCATACGTGCCGTAAATGCAGCGGGCAAAGGGTTTTTCATGGTAGCCTCCGATGTCAGATTTTGTCTGGCCCTAAGAGGAAATTGGTGAATCATGGCGAATCCATTTGAAAGTGAGGTGAGAACAATTGAAAGAATCCCGTGCGGAAAGGTACCGCTCTCGCCGGCGCAACGATTCCGAAGTAAGCCGGTTTTGGATCATGGGTTTGCTCTTCTCACTGCTGGTACTCGCCTTTGAATTTTTGTTTGAGATTCCTGCCGATGCCACTTGGCTTCAGGAGATGGAAATGGCATTGTTCAGTGCGAGTTTTACTCTGCTTGCCTTTTATCTTTTGGGGCTGACGTTTGTTTTCTCGCGCCAGCAGGAGGCAGGCAAGGTAAACCACCATGTGATTATTTACGCATGGCTGGGGGCAATTTTGTTTCATCTGTTCTTGCTCATCAGCAACCTGGCAAACCAACATGTATACAAAGCAGGAATCATTTTGTTTTTGGGGCCTTTATTTTTAACTGTTTACCATTTTATCACGTACCTGTCCGCTTTGCGCGCCGCAAGACAGGAACAGGAACAAGCGACGGCCGCCTCCTATGAGCGCGCGGCTTATCAACTGATTCTCGAAGGTACCAAGGTATACGGTGAAATCAATCGGCTCAAAACCGCCTATCCGGAAGTGGAGCAAATGCTGCGGGCCAATGAATTTTACGGCAAGCTGGAGAGATACGCCCTGGAGATGCAGCAGTATTTGCAGACGAAGCAGTTTACCCGCAAGGACGTGGAAGTGCTGGAAGGCCATTATTACTACCTGGAAAACCTGCTTCTTTTGGCCAAGCAGCATCCGGGAATTATGGAATCGCGCGCTTTTGCGCACCGGGAGAGCCACACAAGTTAGCCAAAAGAGAATAGAGGAGAGTGACGTCAATGTTTTGGAAGAAAAAGAAGGATGAAGCCAATCAGGAAATAGCTGCGACCGCCGTAGCTCTGCAGGAGCAGGATGCTCGGGGCGACCGCGAAGAAATCAAGCGAGAGCTAATGGCGGTTTACGAGCAAATGGGCGCCATCATTCATCAGCATGGCGTTGTTAACGACCAGCACGGCTCCCTTGCTGAGCTGGCAAACCGGATGGAGAGCATTGTCTCGAAAATTCAGCGGATCAGCACAGAGTCCGAGGAGTCGGCCGACAACCTATATTCCCGGGGAGAGCGTTTGACGAGCATCTGCATGCAGTCCGTAGAACGGGCAAATGAAGGCAAGCTCTCAATGGCAGAGGTGGTCTCGGTGATGAGCGTGCTGGAACAGCAGTCCGCCAGCACGTCCGCGTCCATGGGGCGTCTCGAAGAGCGTTCGTCGGAGATTACCAGCATTGTTCAAGTGATCAGCGATATCGCCAATCAAACGAACCTGCTGGCTCTCAATGCAGCGATTGAAGCCGCTCGCGCAGGCGAACAGGGAAGAGGCTTTGCGGTCGTTGCGGACGAGGTGCGGAAGCTGGCAGAAATGACAGCCAATTCGACCAAAAACATCGCCGAGCTGATCGGCAAAATTCAGGAAGAGACAAAAGAAGCGATCGCCAACAGCGAGAAGAGCGGCAGTGCGATCCAAAAAGGCTTGTCGACAAGCAAGGAAGCGGCTGAAAAAATGGAGAGCATCGTATCCGCCCTGCGGGAAGTAAGTGAAGAGACGGCGGGTGTCATGGAAACGATTCAGCAGCAAAAGCGCTACACGGACGAAAACAATCTGCAGGTCCAGGAAGCAAAACGGGCTCTGGAGCAGATGAATGAGGCGCTGCGCCATCACGTTCAGGAAGCGGGAGCAGTCGACAGGCAGCTGGAAGCCAGCTACCAAGACGTAAAACGATTGCTGGCTGAATAAAACAGCGCAAGCAAGTGAGCAAGTAATTATGTAAGGAAAAACCTCTTTGACAAAAAACGTCCCTCAACCGGCTGAAACAACCGGTGCAGGGACGTTTTTTTATTAGGTCGGGGTACCTGAGTGCCGGGGTACCAGGGTGCCGGAGTATCGGAGTGCCGGGGGACCGAAGTGCCGAAGTGCTAATTCGCCGGGAGCAGCTTTTCGGACATATAGCGGTATATAGGGATACGGTCACCTTTTTGCACAGGGAGGTAGCTGTTCGTCACGAAGCTGTCCACGGACTCCGGCTCCAGCGCGAGCGCAATAAAGTTGGCGAGCGGCTGGTCCATCGCAAATACGTAGCTGCCGGTAGGAAAGGTCACCTGCTCCTCAGTGACCCAGGTCTCCACCCGGTTGGGAAAACGGCCGTTTTCAAGGCGAGCCTGTACCTTGTTATCCGTGACAAGATAGCTTTCTACAGGGAGAGCAGCAGGCTCGGACAATGTCGCGATGTTCACGCCCAGCCGCTCCAGCCGGTCAGCGATATGGTGATAAGCGGGAGGCATCAAATAGGCAGTCGGCCTTTTCCTCTCCAGGGTCGGATAAGCATTTGTCGCGCTCACCCACGCAACCGTGATGGAGACGCGCTTGGACTGTGCCAAATCAATCACATCCAGTGAGTAACCGGTCATTCGTTTGTTTTCGCTAGTGACGACAATCCGGTCGTCGTCATCAGCTTTTTTCCCCTGCTCGATCAACCGGCTGCGTGATCTGGCGACCGTCTGTTTTATTTTTTCTGCATGTCGGGCTGTGGCCTGGATAAAGGCGGCATGTGTCGTCACCTGTCCATATACACGGCGTTCAAAATCGGCCCGGCCGATGCCGATTCCCCTCGTCTCCACCAAAAAGGAAAGGCTGTTTTTCAATCCGAGGGCATTGCGGCCGATTCGCGTTTCCGTACTGCCTTCTGTCGCGATAATCTGCCCGTCCTTGTTCTGGGATAACGTGTAGTAGGGGTGATGCGTCAGTTTGGCCTCATCCAGCGCTTTTTCAACTTCCGGCAGCAGCAGTTGATCGGACATGCTCCGCAGTTCTTTTGGGATGTTCAAATTTTTGGCCGAAGAGATCAGCACATCATAGGAAGTAAGCGCTCCTTTTTTCCCTGTCTTCGCCAGGGAAGCGGACGTGACGCCATACTCATGAGCGTCCAGCACGACATCGGGCCGGAAGCGGTCGAATGCCTTGTGGATCGCCTGCACCTCGGGGTATTCGGCCTTCATGTAATCGCGATTGGCATCTTGACCGACAGCGATCGTTCTTTGAAACCGGTAGGACCCATCGGGGTTGATTCGCGGAACGATGATTACATGTACCTGGTCCAAAAGGTCTTTTCCCAGATGTTCTGTTGCCAGCCATTGCGCGATGACCAGAGCGGACTCACCTGAAGCGGGCTCATTGCCGTGAATTTGGGCCTGGAGCCAGACGATAGGTTTTGTCTTGTCAGTTTGGACCTGGTCAGGCTGGCGGGACAGGATCAAAAGCGGAATGTCCCGACCTTCGAGGGATTGCCCGATGATTTCCAGGCGGACGTGAGCGTGCTGACTGTCCAGCTTTTTGACGAACGCCATCATTTCTTCCTGACTGGTAAAGGCTTGGCTGGCCTTTTGAAAAGCAGGCGTATCGAAAGAAACAGAAGGGACGGGAAAAAGCGGGGCGATTGACCCGGGCTGCACGTAAACCTCTCCGGTCCCAAAATAGGGGAGAGGCTCTTTTGGTTCTTTGGCTGAAGGTGCTGCGGCAAGCGTCGGATGTGATTGGATTCCCCAAGCTGCCGGCGGGCAGGCGGCCAAAGAAATAAAGAAAAAGACGAGGGCAGCAGAAATAATTTTGTTTGTCATGACATCCCCTCCGTGTCGAATGTAATAGTCGCTTTCCCTACATCTTTATCAGATTGCAAGGCATTTCATCATGGTACTTTCTAATCATATTTGATAAATAATGGAGGAAATGCGAAGATAATGTGGAACCTATTACATCATGGCGTGGCAGTTACTCCGAAAACAGAGCGAGCGGGTTCGCAAACTTCTGAGCAAGGGGGATTACATGACCAAGGTAAGAAAGTCCGTATTGTTTTTTCTCGCATTGCTAGTCTCACTCGCAATGCCCCCTTCCGCCTCAGATGCTTTTCAGTGGGAAAAGCCGACGATCAAGGAAGAGTCTATTTCGGTAAGCGGTGGAGCTTTGAAACAGAAGATCTACCAGTTTAAAAATGGTGACGTGTTTCGCATGTACAGGCTGGAAGGGCAGATCGACAGCAGTCCGTATGTGCTGTCGGTGCCGTTTGCAGGCGAAGGGTCAACCTTTCGCCACGTTCTGAGCGCGGATAATAATGGCCAGATCACGCGGGTATGGAATTTGCTCTCTTTGGCGGAGACAAATGAATTGCCGCTGGTTCCCGGCTTTATTGAATCACCAAGTCGTTACTTCTGGGTCGCTTCGCCGATTGTCTACAATCCTCTGGGGAGAACGACAATCGAGGAAAAAAAGGAATTGGCTCTGCCCATTGCCGTGAAAAAAGAGTGGTATCGCATGCATCTGGAGGTACAGCTCCCGGTAAAGGCGGGAATGGTCAGCGAATGGTGGATCATGGAGTCCAGCTCCCCGCTGGTTCCCTGGGATAGTGAGCCGACAGCCAATCTTTGGCTGGGAGTCGATCTCTCGGATAAGGCCAAGTGGTTGTACGACGGCTATTACTACACGAGTCCGTCTACATACGTTCCCTACACCGTCAATGCGTTTTGGCGCAATCCGGAGAACTATGTAGTCCGCTCCTTCCTGGCGAATCCAACCAGCAAAGCGGCGCAAAACATGGCCTACGTCATGCTCGATACCGCTGTCCGCAATCAGGAAGCGGAAGGGCACTGGAAGACGTATCCACAGTCCCAGTGGCTGGCTGACGATTACGGGATCCCTGATGGCTTTTACGATACGCGGTTTAATACCGGAATGGCCGAGCTGCTGCTTGATGGCTGCAAAAAGTATAATGAGAGTGAATTTTGTGAATCGGCCAAAAGGTACGCCCTGTATTTGCGCAATCACGCCAGTCAGTATCACTACGTCATACCCGGTCCTACAGATGGATGGCTGGTTGCCGATTACGCCCACCCGACACCGCATAAGCCGACACATGTTTCGCTCAACCACCAGTTGGCGGAAATTAACTTTTTGTGGAAAATGTACATGCAATTTCAAGATCCGGCCGACCAAGCGCTGGCAACAGTGATGCTTCAGGGAGTCACCAATCTGGGAGAACGATGGATCACGCAAAATGGAGATCTGCACTACGCCTGGTTCCCTGATGACACCTTTGGCAGACCGGATTACCCTTATCTGACCTACAATGATTTGCGGGAAACCCAGCGACTCTATCGGTCGCTTTACGGAACGGAACAGCCCGTAATCGCACAGCTGATGAAAAGCAAAGAAATGTGGATGGCAGCCAATAAAGTCGTCAATCCATTTCAGTAACAAAACGCCAAAAAAGGTGCCGGTCGCGGCACCTTTTTTATGGCTGGCACGGGCGGGGCCGTTCTTTCTATCCTTTTTTCAGCACAAACAATGTCAAAAAGCTGAGGGCCTCGCGCAATTCCGCGGGTAACCGATTTGCCAGTTCGGCAGGTACGCCTTCTTTATAAACGGGTTCTTCCTCCAGCAGGACATAGCCATTTTCGCTGGCCAGTTGCTTCGCTTCCCACGGCATCATCGTGTTT
This sequence comes from Brevibacillus borstelensis, assembly GCF_036700025.1. Classification (NCBI taxonomy): domain Bacteria; kingdom Bacillati; phylum Bacillota; class Bacilli; order Caryophanales; family Paenibacillaceae; genus Brevibacillus; species Brevibacillus borstelensis. The sequence continues at coordinate 1,789,994 of NZ_CP144922.1, forward strand.
TGGATCGTCGCCTCCCCGTACAGGCGGCGATAGCTGTGTCCCCGTGGTCCTGCCGTCGGGCCGAGTATGCCGAGGAGCAGGATGCCCCCCGGTTTGAGCAAACGATGGAACTCCAGGAGTGCAGCGAGTGGCGAAGGCGTGAATTCCGTCACGTTAATGCAGAGAATCCCGCTGAAGGTTTGATCGGAAAAGGGAAGGCTGGACACATCCCCAGTCTGAAAGCGGACAGCTATTTCACCGTTTTTTGCCCGGTCATTTGCCCGGTCTTTAGCCAGGCGAATCATTTCCCCGGCAATGTCGACTCCTTCCACAGTATAGCCGCTTGCGGCCAGCTTGCAGCTAGCGTATCCATCTCCGCAACCAGCGTCCAGAACAGGTCCATTTTCCGCGTGGACATAGCGGGTAAACAGCGGCAGGATCGTCCTGCGGCTGCCCGTTTCCCACATGGCTTCGCTGCGCTTATGCCAATCCGCCGAAAATTGGTCCCATTGCTCTTTTGCCATTTCACTCCATTGTGTCATTCGTATAGTCCTCCTTACCTTTCAGCAAGCATTTTACGCTTCATCCCTTGTTTTTCATCTATCCGGGCAAATATTCCTGCATCGTACCGGAAGACGCTGATGATGCGCACTTTATTGGAGAAAAGCTGTTGCGCGTTTTCGCGTTGTTCCGTGTTCTTGCGGGAGTAAACGCTTTCCATGTACTCTCAAGATAACAAACAAAATCATCCCAATCATGCAAAAATTTGAAAAAGTCGGAGGGGTAGGCAAATGAGCAACACCGATTTCTTTCCCATTCAGGACTGGGATTATGTGGAGTTCTATGTAGGAAATGCGAAGCAAGCCATGCATTACTTCACCAAGGCCTTCGGATTTCAGGCTGTGGCCTACGCAGGGCTGGAAACAGGCTCGCGGGAAAAGGTTTCCTATGTATTGAAACAAAAACACCTTACGTTTGTCTTGTCAGGGGCGCTTACTCCTGACAGCCCGATCAACGCGTTTGTGAGCAAGCACGGGGACGGCGTAAAGGACGTGGCTCTTCGCGTGGACGACTGTGAGCAGGCGTATCGCGAGGCCGTTTCCCGCGGAGCCGTGCCGGTCATGGAGCCGACCGAGTTTTCCGATTCCTTCGGCACTGTGAAAAAGGCAATCATCGGCACCTACGGGGACAACATCCACACCTTTGTCGAGCGGAAAAACTACAACGGTCCCTTCCTTCCGGGCTACCAAGCGTATGAATCTCCTATTCAAGGAGAAGAAACCGGGTTGATCGGGATTGACCATATCGTCGGAAACGTGGAAGTCATGGATGAATGGGTGGCCTACTACCAAAAAGTCATGGGATTCACAGCCGTGCAGAACTTCAGCGACGATGACATCTCGACCGAGTACTCCGCATTGATGTCAAAAGTGATGCAAAGCGGCACGGGGCGGATCAAGTTTCCGATTAACGAACCAGCCGAAGGGCGCCGGAAATCGCAGATCCAGGAATTTCTAGAGTTTTACAAAGGTCCGGGTGTGCAGCATATCGCCCTGTTGACCAACGATATAGTAAAAACAGTTTCCGCACTGCGGGCAAATGGCGTGGACTTCCTCTACGTACCGGACACGTACTACGAAGAACTGAAGGAGCGTGTCGGAGAGATCGACGAAGACATCGAAACGCTCCGCAACCTGCGGGTGCTGGTGGACCGCGACGATGAAGGATACCTCTTGCAGTTGTTCAGCAAGCCGATTGTAGACCGTCCGACCCTGTTCGTAGAAATCATTCAGCGAAAAGGGGCGCGCGGCTTCGGCAACGGAAATTTCAAGGCGCTGTTTGAAGCGCTCGAGAGAGAACAGGAGCTGCGGGGCAATCTGTAAGAAGCGGCTTGGCTTTCTGTTCCGTCGACAGCTATGGCTGTTGGCGGATTTTTTTGTGCGTCAATTCAGTCTAGACTGACGATTTGCTTGACCGCATAAGCACTCCGTGGCGATAATGATAACAACAGACTGGAAGAGGAGCGACAAGGATGAATTTGGCCCTCATGATCCCCTTGGCAGAACGAACTGCCGTACTGGTCGTAGCTGCCTTGCTGTTCACGCGCGTCAAAGCATTTCGCAGCCTATTAAACCAGCGAGCCACTTACAAAGACAAAGCAGTCATGGTTCTCATCTTTTCCGGAATTTCGATTTTAGGCACGTACAACGGCATCTGGTACCAGGACGCGATTGCCAACTCCCGCGTGATCGGCACCATCGTGGCGGGCCTTCTGGCAGGGCCGTGGGTAGGTCTGGCGACTGGGCTGGTCGCCGGCATTCATCGCTACACGCTTGGCGGCTTCACCGATCTGGCTTGTGCCATCTCCACGATCAGCGAAGGAGTTTTGGCCGGCCTTTTTTACAGGTTCCGGCGGACGCGGGAAATTCGCTGGACGACGGCAATGGCCGTCGGATTCGTCGCAGAGTGGATGCAGATGGCGATCATTTTGCTGGTGGCCAGGCCGTATGCGGATGCCCTGGCATTGGTGAAGGCCATCAGCGTGCCGATGTCGGTGGTGAATGCGCTCGGGATCGCCGTCCTGATCATCATTATCGATCTGGCAAAGACGGAAGAGGACCGGATTGGCGCTCTTCAGGCTCAGCGAACGATGCAGGTCGCGGACAAAACGCTTTCTTACCTCAGACAAGGGCTTACCTATGAGTCAGCCAAGCGCGTCGCCGAGGAAATCCTCCGCACGACCAGAGTGGCGGCCGTGGCGATTACGGACACGAAGACGGTCCTTGCCCATGTCGGCGCCGGCTCCTCTCATCATGTGGTCGGGCAGGAGATTACCACAAAAGCGACCAGGGAAGTGCTGGAGACCAAGGAAGTGAAGATCGCGGGGACAAAAGAGGAGATCGGCTGCCGGGAAAACAACTGCACACTGCGCAGCGCCATACTCGTACCGCTGATGCGCAAGCGGGGAGAGGTAGCCGGTGTGCTCAAGCTGTATCAGGATCGATCCCGCAAGCTGTCGGCGGTCGACCTGGAGCTCGTTCGCGGGCTGGGCAACCTGATCTCGACCCAGCTCGAGCTGGCCGATCTGGAAAAGCAGGCCCGTCTTTTGGCGGATGCCGAGATCAAGGCGCTGCATGCGCAAATCAATCCGCACTTTTTGTTCAACGCGCTCAATACGATTGTTTCCTTCATCCGCTTTTGCCCCGAGCAGGCGCGGGAGCTGCTCATTCATTTGGGAGAATATTTCCGCAAGAATTTGCACGACAGCGGTGGTTTTGTGACGCTGGCGGAGGAGCTGGAGCACATCGAGGCTTACCTCGCGATCGAGCGGGCCCGCTTCGGCGAAAAGCTGAAAGTGGAATATGAAATCGAGCCGGGCGTAGACCGCTATGTCGTTCCCGGGCTCGTCCTCCAGCCGCTCGTGGAAAACGCGATCAAGCACGGACTGTTGCCGAAGCGCGAGGGAGGCGTCGTCAAAATCAGCGCCCGCTTGAAGGACAAGCAGGTATTGGAGCTGAAGGTTGCGGACAATGGTGTGGGCATGGAAAAGGACCCGTTTGTCCCGCCCCCTCCGGCCCAGGACGGAAAACGCCGGCTGTCCGGCATCGGGCTGTCCAATGTAAGGAGCCGTCTGCAGGCCATCTACGGCCAGCCGTACGGGATCGTGATCGACAGCAAAAAGGGGCTGGGAACGACTTGTCTCATAGAATTGCCTTTAGGAGTGAAAGTTCATGCTGAAAGTGTTCATCGTGGATGATGAAGCCCCGGCAAGGGCAGAGCTTCGCTATCTCCTGGAACAATTTTCGGATGTAGCCGTCATTGGAGAAGCAGAGAGCGGGGAAGAGGCGCTCGAGCTTATTCCCGACGCGGAGCCGGATGCCGTCTTTCTCGATATTCACCTGCACGATCGCGACGGCGTCGATGTAGGGCAGGATTTGCTCGAATTGATGGTGCAGCCGCCCGTCATTATTTTTGCCAGCGCCTATGAGATCCACGCGGTCCGGGCTTTTGAGACGGAAGCGGTGGATTACATCGTCAAGCCGTTCAGCGAGCATCGATTGGAGAAAACGATCAACCGTGTCCGAAAGCTTCGTCCGCTGCCGGGAAGCGAAGCGGCCCAGCAGCCGTATCTGGAAATGCAACTGCAAAGCTTGCTCCAGACCGTACTTCAAGATCAGCAGCCGCGCCGGATACCGGTGGAGCGCAACGGGAAGATCATGCTGATCGATCCCAACGATATCGTCTACGCTACGGTGGACGGCCGATACGCGAGCATACATACGGAAGAGGAGCAGTACGCCACATCCTTTACCCTGCAAGAGCTGGAGAGCAGGCTGTCGCCCAAACAATTTTTCCGGACGCACCGGGCGTTCATCGCCAATCTGTACCGCACTGCAGAGCTGGTTCCCTGGTTCAAGGGAGCGCTCTATCTGGTCATGCAGGACGCTCAGCGGACGGAAGTCCCGGTAAGCCGCAATGTCGTGAAGGAGTTGAAAAAACGGCTGGGATTTTAGTTCCAACTTACTTTTTTTACTTTGACAAAAAAGCATGTATCCGGGAATATGGCTTTTGCTGCGGCAGCGGCCACTTGCCCGGATACATGCTTTTATCCTTTTATTGACATGGATTCCGTTATCTTTCTACATCATCTGGAAAGCCCAAAATAAGGCGGACAATGCCAATAATCCCGCCAGCCAGGTGAAGCTTTTCCGTGTCCACCAAAATAGCCAAATAGCCCCGATGCCTGCGATGATCAACAGAAAAGGCTCATTGCCCTTTTGCCACCAGGAAATCAGCAGAGTGGGAACAAGTCCAAACAGTGTAGAAAAGACGCTTTCATGAGCCGTTTCGTTTCAACCCTGCATTTTCTCCTTTCGTGCTCGATTTTTTACTGTTCAGACAATTTTTGTTTTTTTGATGTACAACCGTGTGATAGGGTAGGTTGAGGTCTTATTCCTCATGTTCCTATTCATCATTTTACAAGGGGGAGAAAGGAATGAAAAAATGGCTTCTCTCAGTCCTGATCTGGGGCGGGGTTGCTGCGCTGGGGGCAGTTGCCTTCGGCTTTCTGGCCCTGTCACGCGGTGAATCCGTCAACTCGTTCTGGCTGCTGACAGCTGCGATCTGTTCGTACGCTGTCGCGTATCGCTTCTACAGCAGGTTCATCGCCCGGAAGATCATGGGACTCGATGACAATCGGGCGACACCTGCAGAAGTGAATAATGACGGGAAGGACTTTGTTCCGACCAACAAATGGGTCTTGTTCGGGCATCACTTCGCGGCCATCGCCGGTGCCGGGCCGCTCGTCGGACCGACATTGGCCGCGCAAATGGGCTACCTGCCGGGGACGATCTGGATTATCGTCGGGGTCGTCATCGGCGGAGCGGTACAGGACTTTATCATCCTGTTCGGCTCGATGCGGCGCAATGGAAAGTCGCTTGGCCAGATTGCCAAGGAAGAGATCGGTCCTTTTGGCGGGGCGCTTGCCCTGATCGGGATCGTAGCAATCATGGTGATTTTGATTGCCGTATTGGCCATGGTCGTTGTCAATGCGCTGGCTGAATCGCCATGGGCGACATTTACCATCTTTATGACGCTGCCGATTGCCATTCTGATGGGGCTGTACATGCGGTACATTCGCCCCGGGCGAGTCATGGAAGGCTCGCTGATCGGACTTGTGCTTCTGTTCCTGTCTCTGTGGTGGGGACAGGCGGTCGCTGAATCTCCTACCTGGGGACCTGCGTTTACCTTTAGCAAGGTTCAGCTCGCCTGGATGATTATCGCTTACGGGTTCGTCGCGTCTGTCCTGCCTGTCTGGCTGCTGCTGGCGCCTCGCGATTACTTAAGCTCGTTTTTGAAGGTCGGAACGATTGCCGTTCTCGCTGTAGGGATCGTGCTGACGCTGCCGCCGCTGGAGATGCCGGCTCTGACGAAATTTATCGACGGAACCGGTCCTGTCTTTGCCGGAAACCTGTTCCCGTTCCTGTTTATTACCATCGCCTGCGGAGCCGTCTCCGGTTTCCATGCGCTCGTCTCTTCCGGTACAACTCCGAAGATGATTGCCAAGGAATCGCATGCGCCGATGATCGGCTACGGCGGGATGCTGATGGAATCTGCTGTCGCGATTATGGCGATGATTGCGGCTTGCGTACTGACACCTGGTGTCTACTTCGCCATTAACTCGCCGGCTGCGGTAATTGGGGTGGATGCGGTCGCCGCCGCACAGACGATTTCGAGCTGGGGCTTTACGATCACTCCCGATGTGATTACGACACTCGCACAGGACATCAACGAAAAAACGATTTTGTCCCGAACGGGCGGAGCTCCTTCGCTGGCCATCGGGATGGCGACCATTTTCTCTACGGTGTTGGGTGGAAAGGCTTTAATGGCGTTCTGGTATCACTTTGCGATCTTGTTTGAAGCCGTTTTCATTTTGACGACAATCGATGCTGGTACGCGTGTCGGACGCTTCATGGTTCAGGACATGCTGGGCAATATTTTCCCGAAAATGAAGCAGGTAGACTGGCTGCCGGGGAACCTGATCGGCTCCGCCGTCATCACGGCAGGCTGGGGATACTTCCTCTACCAAGGGGTTGTCGATCCGCTGGGCGGAATTTATACCCTGTGGCCGCTGTTCGGTATCGCCAACCAGATGCTGGCTGCAATCGCCTTCGTTGTCGGTACGACGCTCATTATCAAAATGGGCAAGGCGCGGTACGCCTGGGTCACCTTGCTGCCGATGGTTTGGCTGACGTCAGCTACACTGACCGCTGCATGGCAAAAGCTGTTCCACGCCGATCCGAAGATCAGTTTCCTGGCTCACGCAGATGCATTCCAAAAGGCGCTTGATGCCGGAACGCTTCCTGCGGGTGTCAAGACAGTGGAGGCAGCCCAGAAGATGATCCTGAATGACCAGATTGACGCTGCCGTCTGCGCGATTTTCATGGCGATCATCATCGGGATTATTGCCGACGGGATACGGCTGTGGATCAGCATTTTGCGCGGAAAGAAATTCGAGCTTCACGAATCCCCGTACATTCAATCCAAAGGGGACAATTACTACGACGGCAAAGGACATGCCATCGCATGAGAAAAAGGTGGAGAACGATCAAAAAGTCCCTTCGTCAGATCAGCTCGATCATCAAGACCATCTTCGGCATGCCGGACTACGATCGTTATCTGCAGCATTGGTACCAGACCCATGCCAAACCTGGGTACTTTCCGATGACGGAAAGAGAGTACTATATTTACGCACTGCGTGAGCGCTATGAAAAAGGCGGAGTGACCCGCTGCTGTTAGCTGCTGTCGCTCATCACTGCAGGTAGCCGTTGCTTGCCAGCGCTGTTCCTTACTTACAGATGTTCCCTGCAGCATCCTGCAAGACCAGACGGGAGGCCAATCAACAGGCCTCCTATGACTTTTTGCCGGGCTTTCATCAGGTGGACAGCAGGGTGTATCAGCAGGGAAAGTATGGTACACTAGAGGCAAAGTCAAGATGTGGGTGGCGATACGTGTGCATGCAACAACCTTGGAGGCACTCAAGGACCTCGCTCTGGATTGTGCCAGAAGCGCGGGAGAACTCAGTCTCAGACGAATGAAGCAGCCTTTTACTGTCGAATATAAAACATCCGCTTCAGATCTTGTCACAGCTGTGGACAAGGAAGTGGAGAAGCATGTTATCGATGCGATTCTGCGCCAGTATCCCGAGCATGGCATACTGGGCGAGGAGCGAACGTTTACGGGAGATCCCGGCGAGTATGACACTTTATGGGTCATCGATCCGATTGATGGAACGACCAATTTTGTTCATCAGCAGATCAACTTTGCTGTTTCCATTGCCGTTTATCACAAAGGGGAGGGATTGATCGGCGTCGTCTATGATCCATCCCGGGATGAGATGTTTCACGCAGTAAAGGGGCAAGGCGCTTATTTGAATGGCCAAAGACTGCGTCTGGAAAAGACCGTTTCCTTGGAAGAAGCGCTATTGTGTACCAGTGTTTTCTGGAACAAACAGGCGGAACAAATAGGGATTGACCTGATCGTGAAAAAATTGGCCGGCAAGGTACGGGGCATGCGGCTGCTGGGCAGCGCTGCACTGGAAATGGCGTACGTGGCGGCAGGACGACTCGACGGGTATGTCAGCCTCTCGCTGAACGCCTGGGATTTTGGAGCGGGGAGAATTCTGGTAGAAGAAGCAGGAGGCAAGGTGACCACAATGGACGGGAAGCCGTTGCCGTTTGATCGGAAAAGCAGCGTCATGGCTTGCAACACGACGTTTTACGAAGAACTACAGCACTACATCCAATCGGAGCAGGACGCCGATCCTTCCTGATTCCATCATACTGCTCATAAAAACTGCCTGTCGGGCAGTTTTTTTATTTTGCCTCCGTACCATTGGAGAAGCGGTTATAAAAGGTAGGGGGAAAGTCAACAATGGAGGAAAAAAGGAGATGCCGCATGATTTTCTCGAGATCATGGAAAAAGCGGAAGCTCCGCTCAGGGGGGCACTTGTCTTCCCTGTCTTTTCAGCCCGGCTCAGACGAGAGGGGACTGACGCCGCTGTCTTTCGAGCTGGAAAGCAATTTGCACATTCTCCGAAACATTTTCGCCGATTGCACGGATGTTCTTTTTCATGATTTTTGGATAAGTGGAAGCCGGAGAGCCATCCTGATCTACATCAATGGCACCGCCAATCAGGAGGAACTCAATCAACAGGTGCTGACCCCCTTGCTGGAGGGGCGGAGGAGATCGGCCGGGTCCCCTTTGTTTCACGGGATCATCCCCGTAGCCTCCGGAAGCGAGATCGGGACTATCGAGGAGACCGTCAGACACGTCATGGACGGCAATCCTGTCATTTTGACGGATGGAGAAAACACTGCGACCTCGGTCGGATTAACCAAGTGGGAGACGCGCTCAGTCGAGGAGCCTATCGCCGAATCTGTCGTTCGCGGACCGAGAGAAGGCTTCGTGGAAACCGTAGAAATCAACACCTCGCTTTTGCGGAAAAGATTGCGCACTCCGCTTTTGAAGATGAAGTCCTACAAATTGGGGAGCATCTCCCATACCGAAGTGGTAATCGCCTACCTTCAGGGAGTCGCGGAGAAAGCGCTGGTCGATGAGGTGGAAAAACGTTTGCGCAGCATACGGATCGACGGGGTATTGGACAGCGGAGATTTGGAGGAGCTGCTGCAGGACAACCCGTATTCTCCTTTTCCGCAGCTTCTGTCGACCGAGAGGCCGGATGTTGCCTGCTCTCAATTATTGGAGGGCAGAGTCGTTATCCTCGTCGAAGGCTCGCCGATCGCCGTGGTGGCCCCGACGACTTTTTACTCCTTTCTGCAATCTCCCGAGGATTATTACGAGCGCTATTTCTTTGGCACCGTGATCAGGTGGCTGCGCTATCTGTTCTTGTTTATTGCGCTGCTAGGCCCCTCCTTTTATGTGGCGATCGTCTCTTTTCATCAGGAAATGATTCCGACGGCGCTGCTTTTGACGATGGCCAACTCCCGGGAGCTTGTTCCATTCCCTGCGTTGTTGGAAGCGCTTTTGATGGAGATCACCTTTGAAGCGTTGCGGGAAGCGGGTGTCCGCCTGCCCAAGCAGGTCGGGGCGGCGGTCAGCATCGTAGGCGCCCTCGTTATCGGGCAAGCGGCGATTGAAGCAGGGCTCGTCTCTTCGCCGATGGTCATGGTTGTCGCAATCACTGGCATCGCGTCTTTTATCATTCCTCATTACACGCTTGGAGTGGCGATCAGAATTCTGCGTTTTCCGATCATGCTGCTCTCCGGCATTTTTGGCATTATGGGGCTGATGCTGGGACTGCTGATGCTGCTGACGCATCTGTTTACCCTTCGATCCTTTGGCGTCCCGTATTTAAGCCCGCTTGCACCGTTAAACTTGCAGGAGCTGTCCGACGTGATGGCGAGGGTGCCTCTCTGGATGACGGATGCTTCGGTGGATGAGCACAGGAGCAAGAATACTGGCCGAGATCAGGAACCCGATACTACCTAACAGGTAAGCAGAAGGAGCGGCGAGGCCGAGGATGACAAAAAGCTGTCGTGTTGAAGGAGGAGGCGGCAAGGAGTGAAGGTGTACCGGTTGCTTGGAGTCGTTCTTCTGCTGCTTGGTTTGACCGGTTGTTGGGATCGCAAAGAAATTAATGACATCGCGATTATCACTGCAGCGGGAGTCGACCTGACCGAAGACAAAAAGGTGGAGCTATCGGTCCAGCTGTATGTCAATCGCGCGGGCAGACAGCAGGAAGAGGCCGACCAAACTGTCGTGCAATCAGCGACAGGCATCACTCTGGCCGATGCGGTAGAAAGTCTGCAGGATACGCTTTCCGCACAAGTTTTTTGGGGCCATACGGAAGTGTTTATCTTTGGCAGGGACATCGCAAGAACGGGAATTGAAGGCCATGTCGATTATTTTTTTCGGCAGCCGGGTCCTCGCGGGCTTGCCTATTTGTTCGTGAGCAGAGGCAAGGCCAAAGATATTTTGAAGCAAAAGCCGCCGCTTGAGAGAAGCAGCTCCAAGTCGCTCGAAGAGATCGCCAAGGCCCAAAAAGGTGAAGGCGTGACCTTAAAAGAGCTGGCCCAGATGATGGAGAATCCGGCAAAAGTATCGATCATTCCCCTGGTGGCAACATTGCCGGAGCAAGATGGCGGGCCAGTTCCCTACATCTACGGAATGGGCGTGCTGAAAAAAGGGAAGTGGGCGGGGCAAATGGACGAGAGGGAAGCGCAAGGGGTGCTGTGGCTTCGAAACAGGATCAAATTTGTCATGATCACCATTCCGATCGAAAAGCATAAGGGATATGTTTCTCTGAAGATGGTCAGGGGCAGGGCAGTTCTCAGCCCGCAGGTCAAAAACAGCAAGTGGTCCATGCAGGTCAAACTGCACGCCGAATACGATGTCAGACAAAATACGACGAATCTGAATATGACCATACCGGCAGATGTCTCCATCGTAGAGTCCTACGCCGCCGCATATACTCGGTCGGTCATAAAAGCTTCCCTGAACAAAGCACAGAATGTCCTGCATGCGGACGTGTTCGATTTTTCCGGCGTCTTTCATCGAAAGTACCCGCAGGAATGGAAAAAAGCCGTAGCAGATTGGGAACGCACCTTCTCCGAGATCGAGGTGGACATTCAGTCGACAGCCGAAGTGCTGCGACCCGGGGTGTCCAATCCCCATCAATAAAAAAGGGGCTGGGGCATATTGAAGTGGGTGGGTGTAGCCGCGCTGACCGTTTTGGCACTCGTGCTTGCATGGTACGAGCTTCCGCGGTTGACGGCAGAAATGAAGCGGGAACGAACCGTATTTTTGGTCATCACAGTGACAGGATGGGGGCTGGGAAGCTTGCTGATTTTTTTTCCGGAAATGCCAGGACTGACCCAGCTCGTGGATTTCCTTTACAGACCGCTTTATCCCTTGATCGGGAAAGGGTCCGGTAACGCAGGGGAGTAATGGACATGCTGGATCGAGGCAAAATTTCTGTTCTGCAAATGTGCCTGTCGATGTATTTGATGGTCGGGGCTACGGCCATTCTTATCATTCCGGCGATTACAGCGAAGGAAGCAAAGCAAGACATGTGGATTTCTCCCTTTTGGGGGTCGCTGTCCGGTTTTTTGGCTGTATGGCTGGCTTGGTCGCTTTACAGGTTGACCCCCGGCAAATCGATCATTCAAACCGGAGAGGCGGTTCTGGGACCCCGTTTGGGAAAGGCAGCTGCTCTTCTGTACATTCTTTTTTTGGTGCACGGAGCAGGCCTGATTGTCCGTGAATACGGCGAATTTATCGTCGGAACGATCTTGCTGAAAACGCCGATTGTGGTCGTGATGGGCAGCATCGTGCTCACGGCAGCATTCGCAGTGCGCTCCGGGATCGAGGTGTTGGGGCGCTTTTCTCTCTTGCTCGGTCCGCTCTTTGGTCTCTTTTTGATCGGGATTGTTTTGCTGCTCATTCCGCGGTATGAGCCGACTCATATGCTTCCCGTTATGGAGAACGGGCTTAGACCTTCCCTGGCTGGTGCCGTAACGCCGTTAACCTGGTTTATGGAATTTCTCTTTATTTCCTTTCTCTTTCCGCATCTGCGTGCAGAGGAAACGCATAAAGCGTTGAGAGCGGGGATGTGGGCCGTTGCATTGATGCTGGTCACGATGGTCATCGCGAATCTGTCCGCTCTGTTTCTGTTTGGAGAAATAACCGGAAGGATGTTTTTTCCGGTCTTCAATGCATCCCACTATATCAGCATGGCAGAATTTTTGGAGCATCTCGATGCCATGGTAATGGCGCTGTGGGTCATGGGCGGTTTTTTTCAAATCTCGATGTGGTACTATGTGACCGTTATCAGTGTGGCTCAATGCTTTCACCTTTCGGATTACCGGCCGATCGTCTATTCCGTCGGCATTCTGATCATCGTGTTCAGCTTGTGGCTTGCTCCGGGATTCGCTGATCTGATCAATCTGTTTACCACCTCTGAGCCGTTTTACTCGGCGACCATGCAGATTTTGCTTCCTGCTCTGACCTTGATCATTGGGCTGATCAAGCGGCGGAGAAGGCCACTTTCAGCAGAAGCCGAAAAAGTGGTGAACCGAAAGGGAAATGGCTAAAGCGATGTGTCACGGGAATACAACGACGGGGGACTTTCCGATCCAGGAAAAGATCTGCGTCGTTTTCCTGATGTCAGGAAATCGGGCCACTCCCTTTCTGGCCTGTATAATCCTCCACTTTTTAACAAATAGTAAACAAAGAGATGGAGTACAGCATAAAAAATAACTAGGAATGACAAGGTTGACATATCATTATTCTATATAAATTTAACAATTATAAAAAAGTAGTTAATATTTTTAATAAAAGTATATTCGAGAAAACTGTGATATGATTCATACGATAGTTGTCTGACATCTGGGAGGGACATCAATGGACGCAACTGTGAACTCACAGCAAGGGAAACAAAAACATCCTCCAGGATTGTATTTGTTGTTCTTTACGGAGCTTTGGGAACGCTTTAGCTATTACGGCATGCGCGCCCTGTTAACCCTGTATTTGACCACAGCGCTGATCAGCGGCGGACTAGGCTTTGAAAAGGGCTTGGCGTTGAGCATCTACGGCTTGTTTACCGGTGCCGTTTACTTTACGCCGATCATCGGCGGGTATTTGTCGGACCGGTATCTCGGCAGAAGACTGGCGATTACCATGGGCGGTATTACCATGGCAGTGGGGAACTTTCTTCTGTTCGCCGTACAGAGCACAACTGGATTGTATCTGGGCCTTGTTCTCCTGATTATTGGAAACGGTTTCTTCAAGCCGAATATCTCTACGCTGGTCGGTGAGCTTTACCCCGAAAATGACAAGCGCAGGGATGCCGCGTTTACGATTTTCTACATGGGGATCAACGTGGGAGCGCTCTTCGCACCGCTGATCTGCGGCTATTTGGCGGAGGAGCACTTCAAGACCGCGCTGGACGGTGTGGAAATGTACGGCTTCAAGTACGGGTTTTTGGCTGCCGCCATCGGGATGGTGATCGGTCAGATCGCTTTCAACCTGCTTGGCAACCGCTACCTGGGGGATATCGGCAAACAGCCGCTCGGAAAGAGTGAAGCTCCGGGGCAGCAGGAAGCCGCCAATCGGCCGCTCACCAAGAAGGAGAAGCAAAGAACCGCCGTCATCGTCATTTTGGCCTGTTTTGTCGTCTTTTTCTGGGCAGGATTTGAACAGGCGGGGAGCTCTTTGACACTGTACACAGACCTGTTTGTCGATCGTACCATTGGCGGCTGGGAGGTTCCGACCTCTTGGTTTCAATCCTTGAATCCGTTGTTTATTGTGCTTTTGGCACCCGTTATCTCCATGCTGTGGGTGAAGCTGGCCAACAGCAAGCGAGGCGACTTGAATATTCCTACGAAGATGGGACTGGGAATGATCCTGCTCGGTCTCGGGTACATGATTTTGCTGCTGGCTGTCATGCAGACCGGAAGCGACGAAAACAACATCCTGACAAAGTCAAATATTATGATTATTGTGTTGACCTACCTCATGCATACGCTCGGTGAGCTGTTCCTGTCTCCTGTCGGGCTGTCGATGGTCAGCAAGATCGCTCCGGTCAAACTCGCCTCGCTGTTGATGGGCGTATGGCTGGCAAGCTCCGGAGTGGCAAACATCCTGGCCGGCCAATTGGCCGCTTTTACACAGTCGCTCGGATACTTTGAAGTGTTTGGTATCATCGGTTTGATGGCGATTGTACTGGGGCTGGTGCTTCTGCTCGTATCGCGCACGGATGATGGAATAACCTCATACAGAAGAAAGGACAGCTCGGGAGGCGGGCTGTCCTTTTTTGCTGTCTTCTTGCCCTTATCCGATTTCGATCCCGTGTGCGGCCAGCGTCTCCCGCAGGGCCCGGGCCATCAGGTCGTATCCGAGCACATGAGGATGGAGGCCGTCATCGGCGAGCTCCTCCCGCAAAGTGAGACCGTCTTCGTCAGTCATGTGCCGGTGGTAGTCCACAAAGATGATGTTTTCAGCGCGTGCGTATTCCTGCAAGGCTTTATTGATGCTGGCGACCAGCTCGTTTCGCAAGCTGTTTTTGGCGTAGCGCTCCATCCGGGTCGGAAGCAGGGAACAGAGAATCGGAGCAATCCCGTTTTCTCTGGCTTGCGTCAACATGGCAGCCAGATCGTCGACGATTTCTTGCTGTATGTGCTCCGGCTGCTTGCGGTCCTCTGGCAGCCACTCGTCCAGGGCCCACGTGTTATTGATGCCGAGAAGGATGATCGCGTAAGCAGGGCGGAGCTGCACCACATCAGCGGCAAACCGACGCAGGGCAAAAGCGGTCGTATCTCCGCCGATTCCCCGGTTGACTATGACACGGCCCGCACCGCCGAAATAGGTGTCGACGTCCCACCAGTGCGTAATCGAGTCCCCGAAAAAGACAAAATCAATTTTCCTTTGGTGATGCAGCAAGGCCTCATTGTGGAAATCAAATTCGTTGCGGCGTCTGTCGGCCGCAGCCTCGATGCCAAACAAGCCGGGCTTGAGCAAAGCTGGTCTGTTTTCTTTCACGTTCATTCTTTCCCTCCGATCCGAGACTAACGGGAGCTTCCGCAAGCTGTCCCCAGTTGCAACCGCACCTTCGCTATTTGAAAACGACAGATGGTGAGTAATGGCTTCAAGTCACGCACTTCCCTATCCTATCATGAGGTTCTGCCCTGTTTTGGCTTTTCCTGCTTGTGGTGCCCATAGGTCAGGGCAGCAAAAAAGCGGGCTTCCGGGGAAGCGCCGCATGTGGTCGGAAAAAGACCGCCCGTTGAAAGGGGGTCAACGGACGGCAATGGAGGACGATATGTCCATCGTAGGGTCTGACACCTCCCATCATAGGTTTTTCATGTTAAGAACAAATAGAGAAACGATAAAGGCTTTGTTAATTTTTTGGAAAGGGGAGGTCTGGAGCCTTTTTTGGCCTGATTTTTTGTCTTGTAGACGAGCATCCATACGAACAGGGAGACTCTCTCATATTCTGTGAAAAGGAGCGGCGTCGCCATTTCTGACGCCTGCTTCAGACAATCACAGAGGAGGCCATGCAAATGAGCGGAGGTTTTCACAATAACAATTTCATCTGGATCATCCTGATCATTGTTTTGATCTTCGCGTTCCTGGACGACTAATCTGTAAAAAAGAAAGAAGACCCTGCTTTCCAAGGAAGCGAGTCTTCTTTCTTTTACATAGACGATGCGGGAAAGCTATCACAAGATAACAGAAATCAATAGCTTGCACGCAGCGAATTATTTTTTCAAATGCTGGAGGAACTGGCGGGTCCGCTCTTCTTTCGGGCTCGCAAACAATTGCTCCGGCGCACCGCGCTCGACGATCACGCCCTGGTCCATAAAGATGACTTCATCTGCCACTTCGCGCGCAAATGCCATCTCATGCGTGACGACCACCATGGTCATCCCTTCGACAGCCAGCTCCTTCATGACTCTTAGCACTTCGCCGACCAGCTCGGGGTCGAGCGCGGAGGTAGGCTCGTCAAACAGCATTACTTTCGGGTCCATGGCGAGAGCGCGGGCGATCCCGACACGCTGCTGCTGGCCGCCGGATAGCTGGGCAGGGTAGTGGTCGAGCTTGTCAGCCAGTCCTACCTTGGAGAGTAGCTGCGCCGCCTTGCCTCTTGCGGTCTCCGGTTTTTCTCCTTTTACGGTGACGGGGCCTTCCATGACATTTTGCAGCGCCGTCATGTGCGGGAACAAATTGTAGCTTTGGAAGACCATCCCGGTCTGCTTGCGCAGCTTCGGGATATCCGATTTTGCGACTTTGCGGGAAAAGTCAAGCTGGACATCGCCGATTTGCACGCTGCCCTCGGTCGGGATCTCCAGAGCGTTCAGGCAGCGGAGCAGCGTCGTTTTGCCGGAACCGGACGGCCCGATGATGACGACGACCTTTCCTTTCTCTACCGTCAGCGAGATGCCCTTGAGGACGTGCAGATCGTGAAATCGTTTATGAATGTTGCTGATAGTTATCATGCGTATGCTCCCCTCTAGGCGACGTAGCGGTCAAGCCTGTGCTCGATGCGATCCTGGATCGCCGAGAGTACCAGACAGATCAGCCAGTAGATCAGTGCCGCTTCTGAGTAGACCAGGAGCGGTTCATACGTAGCCGCTGCGATCTCCTGCGCTTTGCGAAACATCTCGGGAACGAGGATAGCCGCAGCGAGCGACGTATCCTTTACCAAGCTGATGTACGAGTTGGACAGAGGCGGGACAGACACGCGCGCCGCCTGCGGCAGGATAATGCGCACCAGCGCTTGCCGATACGTCATGCCGAGTGAATAGCCGGCTTCCCACTGTCCCTTTGGTATGGACAGGATCGCGGCCCGGACCACTTCCGAAGCGTAGGCGCCGACATTGAGAGAGAAGCCGATCACCGCTGATGGGAACGAATCGATCGTAACGCCGATGCTGGGCAGACCGAAAAAGATGATGAACAGTTGCACCAGCAACGGCGTTCCGCGAATGATCGAAACGTACGTGCGGGCGACGCCCACCAGCACTTTGTTGCCGGAAATTCGGGCCAGCGCCGTCAGGATGGCGATGACCAGCCCGATGGCGAACGAAATCAGGGAGAGGGACAGGGAGTACGTCAGAGCGCCTTTCAGAAGCGGCCAAAAGGAGCTCTGCGCAATCTCTACCCATCTGTCAAAGCGTTCCGGGTTGCCAAACAGGTTACTTAGAAACATCTGCACCAAACCATTTCTCGGAGATTTGTTGGAACGTACCGTCTTTCATCATATCGTCAAGCGCTTTGTTGACCGCCTCTACGAGCTCGGTGCTGCCTTTGCGGAACAGAAAACCGTTTTTCGCCCCGTCCGGATGCTTGGCAATAATCTTGATCGGGGTATCCGGCTTTTGCTTCAGAAAATCGAGCAGGGACAAGCCGTCATTGATCGTGACGTCGACACGCTTGGAGACAAGTAGGTCGATCGCTTGGTTGAAGCCCTCCACAGCGACGATTTCTGCGCCGTTTTGCTTGGCGATGTCTGTCAGATTGCTGGTCAAGGTTTGCGCTGCTTTCAATCCTTTGATGCTGTCAAAGCCAGTGACGGTGTTGTTGTCCTTATGTGTCACCAGTACAGCAGTCGACACGGTGTAGGGGTTGGAAAAATCGTATTTCTCCTGACGATCCGGGCGGATGCCGACCTGGTTGGCGATGAGGTCAAACCGCTTGGAGTCGAGGCCGGCGAACATGGCATCCCACTGTGTTTCCTGGAAGACCGGTTCCACCCCGAGACGTTTGGCCACTTCGCTGATCACTTCTACGTCAAAACCGGTCAGCTTGCCGGATTGGTCGTGGAAAGTAAAGGGGGCATACGTCCCTTCCGTACCAATCACCAGTTTCCCTTCGGCTTTTACTTTATCCAACAGGTTTTGTTCTGCCTTTTGCTCGGAAGGGGCCTGTGCAGGAGCAGGGGCCGGAGCGGCGTTATTCGTTGTCGAAGCAGTGCCGGACGAGCCGCATCCCACGATGCCAAACATAAGAGAGGAGATGAGTGCGGAAAACAATAATTTTTTCATAAATAATCCCCCACTAAACCGATGTGATTTGTTTAGAACATACTAAAAGTCTTTGCCTGTTTTGTCAATAAAGAAATCAGCTCTAAAGGGCTGCGAAAAAGCGTCGGCTGTCAATCGGTTCCATCATGCAGAAGAAAAGTGGCAGATCTCTTCTCCGACGGGAAAAGAGACCGTGCCACCTGGTCAAGGGCAATGAGCTTACTTGGAAATGTCCTCGCCAAACCATTTTTCCGAAATCTGCTTCAGCGTGCCATCCTTATGCATGGCATCCAGCGCTTTGTTGATCTCCTCGATCAGTTCGTTGCTGGTGCCTTTGCGGAACATGAAGCCGCAATTGAGGCCTTCTTCTTTGACTTTGACGATTTTGATCGGGGTATCCGGCTTTTGCTTCAGGAAGTCGAGAACAGACAGGTTGTCGTTCAGCACCACATCGACGCGTCTGCTTGCGATCAGCTCGATGGCGTTGTTGAAGTTGTCCACCGCGACGATTTCGGCGCCCAGCTCGCGAGCCATGTCGGCGTAGTTGCTTGTCATCGATTGCCCGGCTTTGAGGCCTTTGATGTCAGGAAAATCCTTTACCGTCTCGTTGTCTTTATGAGCGACGAGCACAGCGCGGGAAACGGAATACGGGGAAGAAAAGTCGTATTTCTCCTGACGGTCGGGACGAATGCCGACCTCATTGGCGATCAGGTCAAACCGCTTGGAATCGAGTCCCGCAAACATGGCATCCCATTGCGTCTCCTGGAAGACCGGTTCTACACCAAGGCGCTTCGCTACTTCTGTAGCCACGTCGATGTCATAGCCGGTCAGCTTGCCGGACTGGTCGTGGAAGGTAAAGGGAGCATAGGTGCCTTCTGTGCCGATCACCAGTTTGCCCTCGGCTTTTACTTTTTCCAACAGATTTTGAGGAGCAGCCGCCGATTGGTCAGGAGCTGCGGATTGATTTGGGTTTGCAGGCGCTGTAGAGTTGCCGCATCCAGCAATTCCGAGCAATAAAGTCGAAATTAATGCTGTGAAAACAAGTTTTTTCATCGTGAATCCCCCACTAAGTTGATATGATTTTATGGATTCATACTAAAAGCCTTTCTTCCATTTGTCAATGAAAAGAGTGCGAGGGAGAAGAAAAGCACGGGCAAGGAGAAAAGGAGCAGAAACTCCCTCTTCTAAAAAGGATGTCCATTTGATATCCTGTTATAAGTCTACGAGACGCGAGAGTTCGGAATCCCCACCTCTCGTAAAACAAAACTAGGGGAGAGCAGTCGATTGCCTAAGGTCTGTTCTTATGGAAGCCGCTCTCCTGCATTTCGCGTGGAGGCGGCTTTT
Organism: Brevibacillus borstelensis; assembly: GCF_036700025.1. Classification (NCBI taxonomy): domain Bacteria; kingdom Bacillati; phylum Bacillota; class Bacilli; order Caryophanales; family Paenibacillaceae; genus Brevibacillus; species Brevibacillus borstelensis. The sequence continues at coordinate 1,809,361 of NZ_CP144922.1, forward strand.
TTGCGTAGGTGAGCAGGATCGAGGCGGGCTGATTGCTCTTCGCTTTAGGAGGAACTGATCCGATGAATTTTCCACCGGAAGAGAAGCGTTTTCTCTACCTGACAGCGACGTTCATGACGTTGCTGGTTGTTGCCAACATCGTTTCGGCAAAGGTCATTGACCTGTGGGGCGTGATTTTGCCAGCCGCGGTGATTGGGTATCCGCTGACGTATCTGTTGACAGACGCGATCAGCGAGCTGTACGGGGAGGCACGGGCGCGTCAGGTCGTCTACGCAGGCTTTTGGGCCAACGCTCTGATGCTCCTTTTTGTCCAGGCGACGATTCTTCTGCCTCCTGCCGGCTTTTGGCCGCTCCAGGAGTCGTACGAATCCGTCATGGCTTCCTCCGCGCGCGTGGTCATTGCCAGCATGCTGTCCTATTTTGCCGCGCAAATGGCTGACGTCAAGGTCTTTCATTTCATTAAGCGGCGAACGGGGGAGAAGCATTTCTGGCTGCGCAAAAACGTATCGACTGCAATCAGTCAGTTGCTCGACACATCGATCTTTATTGTCATCGCTTTTTACGGGACGATGCCGACAGATGCCTTGCTGCAGATGATCATGTTTCAGTATTTGGTGAAAACGATGATTGCCGTCGTGGATACGCCGTTGTCCTATCTGGTCGTCAAAGGAGCGAGAAGGCAGCGAGCTGTCTCTGGCTTGGCCGGTTGAAGCGGGGAAAAGGCACAAGGAGCTTCCCGATCACGCAACAAAGCTTCCCGATCACACACAATAAAAATGGAAAGGACCGATGAAGGAAATGGCAACAGTGGAGCACAATCACAGCAAGTACAACAGCATTCGTTTTGATACACAGGATGAATCGGCGATTCTGGTCGACATTCTCGAGACGATTCCGTACGAATACGTGGGAAAGCGTACCGAAATCATGATGCCTACGAATGAATTTACATCTGTTTGTCCGTGGTCGGGTCTGCCAGACTTCGCAGACCTGAAAATTTATCTCGTGCCAAATGAAAAGCTGATTGAGATGAAGTCGCTGAAGTACTATTTGACCTCGTACCGCAATGTCGGAATATATCAGGAGCATGCGACGAACCGGATATTAAACGATCTGGTGGCGTGCTGCGATCCGCTGTACATGCGCATCGTCGCCGTCTGGAATGCGCGCGGCGGCCTTGGAACCGAAGTGGTAGTTGAGTATGTGAAGGAAGAAGCGTAAAATAAGGACGAGTATCATTGCCCCCGTTCGTTTTGCACGGGGGTACTGTTATATATGAACATCACTTTGTCGTCATTATTTTTGTCGCAAATAAAGGAGAAGAACAGCATGCTAAACGATTGGCGGATGTATACGGATGCGAGCGGCCAGGACCAGAATCACATGGGCTGGCATGAAGTATTGAAGGAAATCGCCCAGTTGAACGGTACGTCGAGGACGCTGGTCCATGCCGCATACGGCGATCATGTCGACCTGGTGGTAGCCGGCGGTAATCAGGGCCAAATTCTGGTCCAGTGGAAAGAGCATGAGCCTGAGGCGCGCCATTACGTTTTGACCGCCGACAAGCCGGCCGGAACGATGAGCACCTTGACGATCGAAGGGGCGGATGTTTCTTTTCCGGCTTCCTGGTGTATCGAATTGGAACAGGCCATACCTGTATTGGGCGATCTTTTGCGTACCTGCGAAAAAGGAGAGCCGTCGGGACTGACCTGGATATCGGTGGAGATGTAGCAAGGGAGGCACTCATATATGGAAATATCGCTGCTGCTCCAATCGATTCTGCTGATGGCGGTGATCATTGCGATTGGAAGTGTGATCGGATATCGTCAACCGCTGACGGGGGAATCCCGTCAGCTCATCATCACGATTATCGTCAACGTGGCTATGCCGTGCATCATTTTGGACGGGGTGTTCCAGACGCCGATCGACAGCCAGACGATGACGCAAATTGTTATCATTTTTGGTATTTCCGTACTATTGAATTGTCTCGGCATCCTGCTCGGTTGGCTGGGGGCGCGGACCTTGCCTTTGCCGGAAAAGAAACGGCGCGAGATGGCGATTCTCTCCGGATTGGGGAATACGGGCTTTATCGGACTCCCGCTCTGCGCGGCGCTGTTCGGGCCAAAAGGAGCGCTTTTGGCAGCCGTATTTGATGCGGGGGTGGACGTCGTGATGTGGACCGTAGCGGTAATGATGCTCCAGGAAAAAGGGGCCTTTAGTCTGAAAGGCTTGAAGGCGATGGTCAATATTCCGATGATCGCCATCGTTCTCGGACTGGGAGCGGCCATGGCGGGATTCATGCCTCCGGAGCCGGTCAAGCATCTGGTCGGCACGCTGGCAAAGCTGGCTTCTCCGCTTGCGATGATGTACATAGGGATGCTGCTGCCGCTGCTGCTCAGGAAAAAGCCCCATTTCTCACTCCCGGTTCTGGGCATGCCGCTGACCTTCAAGCTGATCGTCTTTCCGCTGTCCGCTGCTTTGCTGCTGTCCGTTCTCCATTTGGATGGGGAGATTACCCGTGTCGCGATCATCCAGGTAGCGATGCCGACGCTGACGATGGCATCGATCCTGTTCGCGCGATACGCGGCAGATGAAGAGATGGGGGCGATGACGACGGTTTTTTCGACCCTGCTGGCCCTCGTTTCCATCCCTGCTGTCATCATGGTGGGTAATTTTTTCTTGCGATAACGGGCACTCTCCTTCATGAAGATTGTTTTGATTGATTGTGAAACGTTTCATGGCGATACACAGTCAAACAAGGTAAACCGGCTGTATTAATGGAGGAATTGAACATGAGAGGAAAACGTGCAATCGCTTGTTTGATCGGGCTTCAACTTTTGATGGCAGTACCTGTGGGCGCTGCGGGGAATGCATCCGGCAACGCAGCCGCCAGTCCGGCAAGCAACACACAAATTTCCGTAAACGGGCAGGCTTTGCAGTTGAAGCAGCCAGCCATCATCATCGACGGCCGTACGTATTTGGCGATTGAAGACATGGCGGGCATCCTGCAAGCAAAGTGGCAAGCCAGCAACAATCAAAAAGAGGTCGCTGTCACTCTGCCTGACGGAAAGACTATCTCCTTTCAGATAAACACGAAGCGGGTCGCTGTCGACAACAAGTGGTCGGAGATCGACCAGGGCGCGATTCTCCACAACAAGCAAATGTATGTGCCGCTCAGATGGATGACGGAGAAAAGCGGGTACGAGTTGAAATGGAATCCCCAAACGAGGACGGTGGAAATCGTGGCGCCAGTGGGAAATGAAGAGTTCAAGCAAGTGGACCTCGCTTCGCTGAGCGAGGACGAAAAAGCGTTTGTCCAGCAGGTAAAAGGGACGCAGGGCGTGCATCAAAAGGGTGATTTGTACGTGATTGCCCGCGGTCAGGCGCCCAACCCCGGTTACGGCATCGAAATCGTGAATACGGAAATGAGCTGGGAGCAGCTGAAGGTGTACGTGAAGCTGACCAAGCCGGAGCCGGGCCGGATGTATGCGCAAGTGATTTCGTATCCGTTTATCGTGGCCAAGGTTAAGCTGCCGCCGTATACAACGCTGCTCGTGCTGGATGCCAATACGAAAAAGCCGTTGTTTGAAGGGGCGCAAGGGATGTAATCCGGAATTCGGTCAAGCAATGGGTGTCAGAGCAGGCGATTGCCCCACACGGGATCAGCCGGCCTTGCCCTCTTTTTTGAAGCGAAAGGCGACAGGTTTGCCGTATTCAATTTAAGCGGCTGCCCAGTTGTCTTTCCAAAAAGAGTCGTGTATAGTGAAAATATTGGAAAATGCTCATCCTCAGGAAGGAGGTGCAGGTACGTGTTTGGAACCGTTCAAGCTTGGTTTGTTGTGGAAACCAGCAGTATGACACATGATTTTTTGCTCCAAGGGGGAAGTCTGCCCTTTTTTGGTCATACAACCGAACGGAACAAAACAGGCGTACCGTGCATCGATACTTGCAACCGCAGGTGACAAGGCGAACTGAATCATAGTTCGTCAACCACCTTATCTTCTACACGCAACCGATGCCGCAGGTTTATGCCTGCGGCTTTTTGCTGTTTTCATTTACATTTCAAGTGAGCCGACCTGAGGAGGAAAAAATCATGATCGTCGTTTCTGCACAGAACATTCATAAAGGCTATGGAGCAAACCCCGTACTGGAAGGGGTAACGCTGGAGATCAAAGCAGGAGAGCGGGTCGGCTTCGTCGGCCCCAATGGAGCGGGAAAAACTACGCTGTTCAAGCTGTTGGCCGGATTGGAGCAGCAGGATCAAGGAGAGCTGTTTAGGGCAAAGGGAAGTGTCTGGGCCTATTTGCCGCAAAACCCGCAGTACCCGGAAAATTGGACGGCACAGGACGTGATCGCCAGCGCTTTTGCGGATGGTCTCCGCTTGCAGCAGGAGATCCGGGAGCTGGAGCGGCAGATGAGCCTCGTGACCGCAGAGGACCGCGATCTGGAGCGGCTGATCCATCGCTATCAGCAGAAGCAGGAAGCTTTTGAGCAGTTGGGCGGATATACGTGGGAGGTCCGCATGGCGCAGGTGATCGAAGGCTTGGGCATCGAAGAGTGGCTGCTGTCAACGCCGTTCGTACAGTTGAGCGGCGGAGAGAAAACGAAGGTCGGCCTTGCCAAGCTGTTGTGCGAGAGAAGCGATGTGCTGCTTCTCGATGAGCCGACCAACCATTTGGACGTAGACGCCATGGAGTGGCTGGAGGGCTTTCTCAAAGACTACGCAGGGACAGTCCTGTTGATCTCCCATGACCGTTTTTTCCTCGACGCCGTCGTCACGTCGATTTACCATGTGGACGGGGGCGAGGTGGAGCATTACCTGGGCAATTACAGCTATTTTGTCACGGAAAGGGAAGAGCGGCTGCTCCGCCAGTTTGAGGCTTACCAGGAGCAGCAGAAAAAGATCAAGAAAATGCAGGAGACGATCAAGCGCTTGAAGGAGTGGGGAAATCGTTCTAATCCGCCGAATGAAGCGTTTCACCGCCGCGCCAAAAGCATGGAAAAAGCGCTGGCAAGGCTGGAGCGGATCGAACGTCCGCGGATGGAAGCAGAGCGGATGGGACTGTCCTTTCAAAAGACGGACCGCAGCGGCCAGGATGTCCTGATCGCTTCCGGACTGTGCAAGTCATACGGGGAGAAATGCTTGATGAATGGGGCCGATCTGCTGCTCCGATACGGTGAAAGAAAAGCTCTGCTTGGCCCTAATGGCTGCGGGAAATCGACGTTTATCAAAATGCTGCTCGGGGAGGTAGCCCCCGACAGCGGCACAGTCAAAGTGGGAGCCAGCGTCAAGGTCGGATACCTTTCACAGCAAGCGCTGGAAGGCGATCAAAAGCAGAGAGTGATCGACGTTTTCCGGGAAACAGCAGTCGTCTCCGAAGCGGAGGCGCGCCACCGTCTTGCCCGCTTTCTCTTTTACGGCGAGCATGTGTTTAAACGAATCGGCCAATTGAGCGGCGGAGAGCGCATGAGACTGCGCCTTGCCCAGCTTGTGCACCAGGAGATCAACCTGCTCATTCTCGATGAACCGACCAACCATCTGGACATCGAGGCGCGCGAAACGCTGGAGGAAGCGCTGGCTGACTTCCGCGGGTCCTTGTTCATCGTCTCGCATGACCGCTACTTTTTGCAGAAAATGGTAAACGGTGTTTTCTGGATCGAGGAAGGCAGGCTCATGCACTATGAAGGCACGTTCCAGGAGGCGGTCGAAAAGAGAAAGCTGGAGAAAGAAAAAGAAAAAGAGCGAGAAAGAGGCTCTTCGAGACAGGGCCGTCCAGGAGCGTCGGCGATAAAGGCGAATGAAGAAGCGAAGCCTGGCTTGGGCCAAACACCAGGAGCAGGAGCCAAAACCGAGAAGCAAGACACGTCCGCGATCGCTACCGAAACACGTCCGCTTCCAAATGAAAATACGATGCCCGAAACACCACCCTCTATGGCAATTCAGCAGCCATCGCCGCAGTCTTCTCCCAAGCGAATCAATACGTATAAGCTGGCGGAGCTGGAGCGGCGGATCGAGACTCTGGAAGCAAGACGGGATGAATTCTTGCAGCTTTTGTCGCAAGGCTCCGATGACTATACGCAATTGATGGAGTGGCAGTCCGAGCTGGAAGCAGTGGAGGCAGAAAGAGAACGGCTGTATCTGGAATGGCTGGAGATGCAGGAAGGCTGACTCCCTGATTCGGAAGAGAAGGGGCTTGTGAGTTCCCAGGTACGGAATCCATTTGGTTCCGTACCTTTTGCAACCTTTTGCCATACGTGCTGTAAGAGAGATTGGGAGAGGGGGAATGCATGTGTGGTATTCGCTTGACTTACATCCTCTTCAATTATGCTCACAAACAATAAAAAGCAAAGCACATTCCCGAAAAGGACGGCTTTGCTTTTTATTGTTTTGTAACTAATGAAATTCAGCCTGATCACGCTTCTGCCCGCTCCGGCAACCGGTGGTACCTTGTCCGGAACAACACCAGCATGATGACCATCAGCACCCCTCCGATGATGAACGGCCCGCTGGCAAACCATCCGTAGACGGCGCCGCCGGCGAGCGGACCGAGGATGCGGCCGAGACTGTCCATCGAGCTGATCGCGCCGCTCGTTACGCCCTGGCCCTGTGAGGTGCGCTGTGTAATCATGGCAGTTCCGGTCGCCCGAATCATGCCTTGTCCGGCTCCGAACAGCGACAGTGTCAAAGCCAGTGTCCAGAAGCTGGCGGCGAGCGGAATCGTGAAGAAACCGATGCCGTACAAGGCAAGCCCGATCGTCAGGACGAGCGGCTCGCCCAGCCGCTTCACCAGTCTCCCGATCAGTCCGCCCTGGACAAACGCGGAGATGATCCCCATGACGAGAAACATGTACCCGAGGTCCTTCGAGGTAAATCCGTACAGGTGATTGATGTAGAGGGCAAAGGTGGTCTCCAGGCCGGAAAAGGCAAAGGAGACGACAAACATGATGCCGTACATCAGCGACAGGGGACCGAACAGGACGGAGAAGACATTTCCCTTTTTTTCGCGTGTTTGCCCTGTCCGCTTTTCCTTTGGCAAGCTTTCCGGGAGCGCGAATAAGATGATAAGGAACGTCAAAAAAGCCACACCGCCCGAAGCAAAAAACGGAACGGAGAAACCATACGGACTGAGGAATCCGCCGATCGCCGGACCGAATACAAAGCTCAGTCCGATTCCGGCGCCAATCACCCCCATGCCTTTGGCGCGTTCATCGGAGGGAAAGACATCGGCCACCATCGCGGTTACGGTCGGCAATGCGGCAGCCGAGACGATGCCTCCAAGAATCCGGTATGCAAGCATTTCTGTATAGGTATCCGCTATCCCGAACAGGATAAACGTGATGGAAAAGCCAAACAGGCCAAACGAGATCAGAGGCTTTCGTCCGATGCGGTCCGAAAGCGCCCCCCAGATGGGAGCAAACAGCAACTGCATGACGTTGTAGCTGGCGAACAAGATTCCGATTTGCAGGGAAGAAGCGCCAATGTTTTCGGCAAAGTACGGCAAAATGGGTATGATGATGCCGAACCCCAGCATGGTGAGGAAGGCGATCAGAAACAGTAAGGGGAGGTACTTCTTTTTCACAAACACTTACCTCTTTCCGGCAAAAAATGTGATGCTGTTTCCACCTTACGTGAACGGTCGGATGAAGTCAAGCAAGCCCAAGGGACGAGTGGGCCAAGACATGGTATACTGTTGAAATGACATGAAATCGTCATAGGAAGAGCAATCGACGTAGGAGTGTTGAATGATGTCTACCGCCATGATGGTATACCTGGCCTGGCAAGAGGATGACTGGCTGGATGAAATTCTCGACCGCTTCAGCGAGGTTCGGGCAATGGTCCCCAACGCCAAGACGTTTCGCTTGCTGAAGGAGGAGAAGGATTCGCAGCAGATCGACCGATATGTCATCGTCCTGAATGCCGCCTACGAGCAAGAGGAGTGCCGCCAGTTTTTGCAGCAGTGGGAAGCGGACGGCCGATCCGCCCACGACTCGCTCTACATCGTAGGGTTGAAGCCGGATGAACAGGAAAGCTGGCAACGTGCTTATCCGCAAGCGAACATTATCGTGATTACGGGATTTGCTGTCGAATTCGACTACGATTCCGTATTGTCGCAGATGGAATCCGATCTGGAGGGATCGCGTTGAACGGACGTGAAGGATTTGACCTGCAGTCTTTTTTGCGGCGGTTTAGCCTCTTCATCTATACCGGAGATCCGGAAGGTGATCTGATCTTGCTCGAAGATGAGATTCGCGAGCTGTACCAGCTTGGCATGATCGAGAAGGAAGAAATGTTCGAGGCTCTTGGAGCGCTAAAGCAGCACTACAAAAAACGGATATAGCCCTTGCTGCCTGCAACCGCCGCTTTTTTTGCCCTGCCTGCAGGAAAACGGCCATTCACTTTCGGATCATAGGAGCGTTTGTTGCGAGAAAGAGGAATCGGTATGGAAGAGCCGAGTCCTCTTTTTTGCTTGCTGAACATATCTTCAGAAAATCTTAAGTTTTTTCCTCTCTTTTTGCTAAGGAATTCCGGGTAGGATTAGGGCAGTGAGAGGAGTGACGGAAAGATGAAAAACACGTATGAAAGAGTAGGGTGTCTGGAGCCGATGCTTGCGCCGATTACCGACAAGCTGGTCTTTGCCGCCCGCTTCCTTTCTTCTCCGCAGACTGTGGGCAGCATTGTCCCAAGCTCTCGCCAGCTAACGGAACGGATATTGTCACCTGTGGACTGGGAACGTGCTGCCGCTGTAGCGGAGCTGGGAGCAGGAACAGGTGTTTTTACAGACGCGATTCGAAAGGCAAAGAGAAAGGATTGCCAGGCGCTCATTCTGGAGCAAGATGATACCATGCGGGAGAGGCTTGTCCGCCGCTACCCCGATCTGCTTTTCAGCGATGACGCCAGGAAGCTGACACAAGCGATGGAGGAGCACGGCATGGGGCAGTTGGACGCGGTGATCAGCGGCCTACCCTTTGCCAACTTTCCTCAAGGGCTTCGCGATGAGATACTGGATCAGGTGGAGGCTGCGCTGAAGCCGGGAGGCGTCTTTGTGCAGTTTCAATACTCCTTGCAAATGAAAAAGCAGCTGGAGAAACGCTTCGGAAGAGTGGCAATCCGGTTTGTGCCGTTTAACTTTCCATGTGCCTTCGTTTATGTATGCCAAAAGAGGGGGGGATAAGTCATGGAAACGGATATGATTACCAGCATGGTTGCCCAGTACGGGTATCCCGCGCTGTTTCTCTCCCTGTGGCTGGGGATCGTGGGAATGCCGATTCCCGACGAAGTGATCGTGATGACAGCCGGAGCGATTACGGCTCAGGGCTGGCTCCAGCCGGTTCCGGCGTTCATCGCGGTCTATCTCGGAGTCGTCTCGGGACTGTCGCTCGGATATTTTCTCGGGTACCGGGTGGGAGCGCCGATTCTGCGGTGGCTCGCGCGAAAGCTGAACGGAGAAAAGTACCTGAAAAAGGCGGAGGGGCTGCTTGAGCGCTACGGGAATGGCGCGATATGCCTCAGCTATTTTTTCCCCGTCATTCGCCACGTCGTCCCTTATCTGGTCGGGATTCAACGGATGTCGCTGCGCCGCTATGCACTGTACTCGCTGCCTACGGGCTTTGTCTGGACGCTCAATTACTTCATGGCCGGCCGCCTGTTCGGCACTCATCTGGAATCGATCACAGAAGGTGTCCAAACCTACGGGTGGATTACTTTATGTGTGCTTGCGCTGTTCGCGGGGCTGTACGTGGTAATCCGCCAGCGCAAAGGGACACGCGTGTTTTGGGGGCAAAAGGAACAGTAACAGGAGGAAGAGATTGTGGAAGAGATAACGATTCTGGTCGTGGATGATGAGGAAGAGATCCGCAATCTGATCGCGATTTACTTGCAAAACGAAGGCTACCGCGTGCTGAAGGCGGCGGATGGTGTGGAAGCGCTGGAGATGCTGAGGCGGGAAGAGGTTCAGCTTCTCATCCTCGACGTGATGATGCCCCGCATGGACGGAATCCAGGCGTGCCTCAAAATCCGCGAACAGCAGCATCTGCCGATTATCATGCTTTCGGCCAAGTCCCAGGATATGGACAAGATATACGGGCTCAGCACCGGCGCCGACGACTACATGACAAAGCCTTTCAATCCGCTGGAGCTGATCGCTCGGGTCAAGTCCCAGCTGCGCCGTTACCTGAAGCTGAATCAAGTGAGCGCACTGCGGGAGGACGAGCTGGAGATCGGCGATCTGCTGATCAATACGGCTACCCGCGGGGTCAAGGTCAGCGGCCGGGATGTCAAGCTGACGCCGACCGAATTTGCCATCCTGGAGCTCCTCGCCCGTCACCCGGGAGTCGTCTTCAGCACGGAGCATATTTACGAACGGGTATGGAAAGAGTCCTTTGGCCAGTCAGACAACACGGTGATGGTGCACATCAGGAAGCTCCGCGAGAAGATCGAGGAGGATACGCGCAAGCCGAGGTACATCAAGACCGTTTGGGGAGTTGGATACAAAATTGAGAACGCTTTTTAGGTGGCTGTCGCCGATTCGCTGGATCAAGACGGCGTACAGGTGGACGAAAACGGGGTTCTTTTTCCTGGTGGAATACTGCGAGCGGAGTCTTCGCTTCCAGTTGATCCTGACCTTTTCCTTTTGCATATTGGCAGCTGTTCTGGCGTCCTCTGTTGTCAATTTGCTGACAGAGGATATGTACCGCAGGCCTTACGTTGATTACAGCTACAGCATGGAGTCCATGGACTGGGAGACACGGGATCTGGCGAGACGAATCCAGGAAGGGGAGGTTGAAGACAACCAGTACCTCCAGGAGCTGATGAATCGCGCGCAGGAGCTTCGCGGCGTGCAAATGCTGCTGGTCGATCTTGACGGCAAAGTGCTGATGAAATCGTCGAGAGCGACAGAAAGCCAGGTTGATCTCTACTCGGTGATCAGCAAAGCGATGGAGCTTCGCAGCGGCCAAAATTGGCAGGGGGAGCGCCAGGAGTTTACGGCATTTTACCCGGTTGAGCTGAACGGACAGAAAGGGTATGTGATCGCCCGGGGAATTCCGGAGGCCACGATTCAATATCAGGTCGAATTTAACGGCTTTGTGCCGTTCTCATTCGTTTTGGTCTTTTTTTATCTGTTTTACCGCTTTACAAAGCGAAAGACCGGATACATCGAAGAGCTGGCCGCGAGCTTGCTGGTCATCTCGCAAGGCAAGCTCGATCATCGGGTAAACGTACGGGGTGAGGACGAATTGGGTTCGCTTGCGCGGAACATCAATCGCATGACAGAAGAATTGCAGGAGAATATCGAGCGGGAGCGGCGGGCTGAGCGGACAAAAGCCGAGCTGATCACGAATGTCTCCCACGATTTGCGGACTCCGCTCACATCGGTCATCGGGTATTTGCGGCTGCTTCGGGACAACGCCGGAAGCGAGCAGGAGCGCAGCGAATACACCCGGATCGCGTATGAAAAAGCAGAGCATTTGAAGCGGCTCGTGGAGGACTTGTTTGAATACGCCACACTGAGCGGGCAGGGTGTCCAGCTACATCGGCAGCATGTCAGCCTGACGGGGATGCTGGAGCAGCTAGTCGAAGAGTACGTGCCTTTAGCGGAGGAGCAGCAGCTGACGTTTTGCAAGAAGCTGCCGGCGGATCGCATCTACGTGAGCGTCGATCCGGAAAAATTTGTCCGCGTGCTGGAAAATCTGTTCAGCAACGCGATCAAATACGGGCACAAGCCTGGCAATATCGACATCTCTCTTATGAGAGAGGGAGAAGGAGTAAGACTGACGGTCGCCAACAAGGCAGACGATCTGTCCAATGAGGATCTCAGACGCATGTTCGAGCGTTTTTATCGGGTCGAAAAATCCCGCTCGCGGAAAACGGGAGGAACGGGATTGGGGCTGGCGATTGTCAAAAGCATCGTGGAATTGCACGGAGGAAGCATCCGGGCAGAGCTTCAGGAAGGGATTCTTTCCTTTCACATCTGGCTGCCAGCGGATGCTCAAGAGGCGCGGTAATCCGCGTCTTTTTTCAATTCCAGCCAAAGCTGTCAAACCACTGATTGTTCTGAAAGTTGGCGATAGCCTGTCGAACATACGGGATGACGTTGTCCGGCAGCTCGCCTGTATGGGCCCAGCGCAGCTCGTCGCATTTGTCCGGCTCAGCATTGACGATGGAGCCTGTCCATTTTTCTGCAGCGAGAAAAAAGTCGATCCTCTCGTCCAGCGACTTGCGGTGCATGACGCCGACGACGCGCAAATCCTCCGGGGCAATCTCGATGCCTGTCTCCTCCCTCGCTTCGCGAATGGCGGCAGACTTCACTTCTTCGCCGCCGTCGAGATGACCGGCAGGGACGCTGTAGTTGCCATCCTCGTAGCCCGTGTTGTAGCGGCGCAGCAGCAGGATTTCGTCACCACGGAGCAGAAACAGATGAACCGCTGCAGGCAGTGTGTAGCGTTCTTTTTTCATGCCAGTCTTCCTTTCTTTATTCCCTGGAATCATGGGTAGGTTGATGCGTTTCCGCCGCTTTTTGCTTCAGGTACTTGTCCCTACGGCGCAGAGCAGGCGAGGTGACCATGGCGTACAGCAGCATGCCTACTCCGGCAAGGCCGAGAATGATCCCGATAGTCAAGTATCCCATATGCATGAAAATGCCCTCCTTTTTTCAGCCCCAGGCATGATTGTCTCCTTGAACTGTGATATAATTTGATGAGTTGTTTTTGGCAAGGGAAGAAGGTATTTCAGGCGATCTGCCGGCTTGTGCCGGACGCTTGGATCACCCCGAAAATCTCACATAAAAACGCAGGGAGGCTCCACTTGATGACTCAGCACACGTCTGTTGATCAACTGGCAATCAACACCATCCGAACGTTGGCGATCGACGCGATCGAAAAGGCCAATTCCGGTCACCCGGGCATGCCAATGGGTTCAGCGCCGATGGCTCATGTTTTGTATAGCCGTTTTATGAAGGTGAATCCGCGCAACCCGCAGTGGGTTGACCGCGATCGCTTCGTGCTTTCGGCCGGACATGGCTCTATGCTATTATACGCGATGTTGCACCTGATGAAATACGATGTTTCTCTGGAAGACCTGCACAACTTCCGCCAATGGGGAAGCAAAACGCCTGGGCACCCTGAATTCGGGCATACGCCTGGGGTGGATGCGACCACGGGTCCACTGGGACAAGGGATCGCGATGGCTGTCGGCATGGCGATGGCCGAAAAGCATATGGCGGCTGTCTACAACCGCGAAGGCTTCGACATCGTCAACCACTACACGTACGCGATCTGCGGCGACGGCGACCTGATGGAAGGCGTGTCCAGCGAGGCATCTTCTTTGGCAGCCCACCTTAAATTGGGCAAAATGATCGTTCTGTACGATTCCAATGATATTTCTCTGGACGGAGAGCTCTCCCTGTCTTTCTCGGAAAGCGTGGCGCAGCGCTATCAGGCGTACGGCTGGCAATACCTGCGCGTCGAGGACGGAAACGATCTGGCCGCGATCGAAGCGGCAATCGCAGAGGCGAAGCAGGATTTGGATCGTCCGACGCTGATCGAGGTAAAAACCGTCATCGGGTACGGAAGCCCGAACAAGAGCGGCTCCAGCAAATCGCACGGCGCTCCGCTCGGCAAGGAAGAGGCGGCATTGACCAAGCAGCAGTACGATTGGAAATATGAAAATGAATTCCACGTACCGGAACAGGTAGCCGATTTCTACAGCAAGCTGGCAGAGGCGGGAGAGCAGGCAGAAGCGGCTTGGCGCGACCGTTTTGCCGAGTATGCCAAAGCATATCCTGAACTGGCCGAGCAATTCCGGACGGCTGTGGAGGGCAAACTGCCGGCTGGCTGGGACAGCCAAATGCCTGTTTACGAGGCTGGTGCGAAGCTTGCTACCCGCGCGGCATCCGGTAGCGCGATCAACGCCCTGGCGAAAACCGTTCCATTCCTGTTCGGCGGATCGGCTGACCTGGCGTCTTCCAACAATACACTGATCAAAGAAGCAGGCAACTTCCTGCCGGGTACCTACGAAGGCCGGAATATCTGGTTTGGAGTCCGCGAGTTTGCGATGGGTGCTGCTTTGAACGGGATGGCCCTGCACGGCGGCCTGAAGGTATACGGTGCGACGTTCTTCGTCTTCTCCGACTACCTGCGACCTGCTATCCGCCTGTCCGCACTGATGAAACAACCAGTCATCTACGTCTTTACGCATGATTCCATCGCGGTTGGCGAAGACGGCCCGACTCACGAGCCAATCGAGCAATTGGCGTCTCTGCGCGCGATTCCTGACCTGACTGTACTGCGTCCGGCTGATGCTGTCGAGACGAACGAGGCATGGAAATACGCCGTATCCCGCACTGACGAGCCGGTCGTACTGGTCCTGACCCGTCAAAATCTGCCGGTCATGGCTGAAACGCTCGAAAAAGCGGCAGAAGGCGTAAGCAAGGGAGCCTACGTGTTGGCCGATGCGCCAAACGGCCAGCCGCAGCTGGTCTTGATCGCGACCGGTTCCGAGGTGTCTCTGGTCATGCAAGCCCGCGAAGCACTGGCAGAGCGCGGCATTCAGGCTCGCGTCGTTTCCATGCCGAGCTGGGAGCTGTTCGAGCGCCAGCCGCAGGAGTATCGCGACGCAGTCATCCCGCCTGCTGTCAAAGCGCGCTTGGCTGTCGAGATGGGCTCTCCGCTCGGCTGGGAGCGCTATGTCGGCGACGGCGGCAAAGTGCTCGGCATCAATATGTTCGGGGCGTCCGCTCCGGGCGAGCGCATCATGAAAGAGTACGGCTTTACTGTCGAGAACGTGGTGGCAGAGGCGGAAAAGCTGCTCAAATAACGAGAATCATACGAGGCTGATTAAACTCTTTTTGTACATTGCAAAAAAGGAGGCAGTCCCTTGTGTCTAAACAGACATAGGGCTGCCTCTTTGATATTGAAACGAACCGAATCATATAGGATTGCAGTGCTTTTTGTACAACTTTCAACTATTCAATAAAGTAGTACATGATCTATAGTTTTCTTCTCCACCAATTCATTTAACAGTCGTTCCCGAACCTGAAACATTCAAGAAGCTTTATTTTGCATGTGCCAGACCCGCCTTTTCTTCCTGGGTGATCACAAGCCCAACCTTCCATTCACATTCATGCTTCTTAGCCAAATCTAGTCATTAGAGTTTATTTCTATATGTTGAAAACGGAATTACTATACAATAAGCTATTTTAATATGATTGAACTATGATTAAACTATTCGAGTCTTGCTATCTGATTTGAGAAAATCAAGTTGCAAGGTAAAACTTTTCTTCCCCTTGGCTAAACAAGGAATTTATTACCTAAAAAATTTTTTTGTTGCATAGTCATGAAGTAAAAAAATACTGACTAATGTAGACAGGAAACTTTTTTTGTTCCTATCCGTCTAAAAAGGTGGGAGAGAAAGAACTAGGAGGTCAATTATGGCAGCAAAGGCTAGACAACGGGTTAAAAAGAAAAATAAGATGCTATTGTTTGCCGTTTCCTTTGTCATTTTTTTGTTTCTGAGCGTTATTGGAGGCTACTTCTCCCTGCTGTATGCAGGGGAAAAAATGATCGATACAACGAAACTCGAAGATCTGAAAGCTGAACCGTCCATTATTTATGACAAAAACGGTAAAGAAATGATGAGCCTGGTAAGACAAAAAAATAGTGACTACGTTCCTTTTAGCCAAATTTCACCAATGCTGATAGATGCTTTGTTATCCGTGGAAGACAAACGGTTCTATGAACACAAAGGGATCGACATGATTAGGATTGGCGGGGCCATTATCAATGATATTCAAAAAGGATCATTGGCTGAGGGAGGAAGTACGATTACTCAGCAATTGGCTCGAAGAGTGTTCCTTTCTCTTGAAAAAACATTTTGGAGAAAAACGAAAGAAGTAAGCATAGCTATTGCACTGGAACGCAACTACTCCAAAGACCAGATTCTGGAGATGTATTTGAATCAGATTTACTTTGGAGAGGGCGTGTACGGTGTAGGAGATGCAGCTAAATTATACTTTGATAAAAAGCCTTCTGATCTAACAATTTCAGAAGCAGCAATGCTCGCAGCCATACCGAAAGCTCCGTCTACGTATTCTCCATTTGCCAATCCGGAAAAGGCAAAGGAAAGACGGGATACCATTCTGCGATTAATGTACGAAGATGGGCACATCACGAATGAGCAAAAAGAAAAAGCGCAAGCGGAACCACTCCCAAAAGAGCATAAAAATACAACGGAAAATAGCTCAAAAAACGTAAATCGGGCATTTATCGACTACGTCTTCCGGGAAGCAGAAGCCCGCTATAATGTCACAGAAGAAGAGCTTTACCGCGGCGGCTGGTCCGTCTATACGACATTGGAGCCCAATATACAGGACGCGATGGTCAAGGCGTACGCAAACGAGAAGAACTTCCCCAAACCGGGACCGAAGCGTGCTGTGGAGTCTGCAATGGTCGTCGTCGACGCCAAGAACGGAGGCATCGCCGCATTGATGGGCGGCCGCAATTACACGGCCAAGGGCTTTAACTACGCGACAGACATGGCCCGTCAGCCAGGTTCGTCGTTCAAGCCGCTTGCCGTCTATGCGCCTGCAATCGATACGGACATCCACAAATGGAACGCGCACTCTATGCTGTCCAACAAGCGCCAGAGCTTCAACGGCTATGAGCCGCGCAACTACAACGGAAAGTACAGCGAATCCATCAGCATGATGAGGGCGCTGATCAATTCCGACAACGTCCCGGCCGTCTGGCTGCTCAACGAGATCGGCGTGAAGACGGGGATGAACTACATCGAGAAGTTTGGCATTGAGCTGTCGCCGGATGACCGCAACCTGGCCATCGCCCTCGGAGGATTGAGCAAAGGTACCTCCCCGCTGAAAATGGCCCAGGCGTACACCACCTTCGCCAACGGCGGGGTGATGGCCGAAGCGCATATCATCGAGAAGCTGGAAAACAAGCGGTCAGGTGTGGAGCACGTCTTTGAAGCGAAAGAAAACCGGGTACTGAAGCCGGAAGCGGCATGGGAGGTTCACACGATGCTGGAGCGTGCCGTCCAGGAAGGTACAGGACGCGCGGCAAAAATCTCCGGTCGCCCTGTAGCCGGGAAGACAGGTACGACGCAGTCCATCGCTGGAGACAGCGGCGTAAACAAAGATGCATGGTTCGTCGGCTATACGCCAGAGTACGTAGGGGCCGTCTGGATGGGCTTCGATCCTGAAGACAAACAGCACTTGATGCGGCAAGGAAGCAGTCTGACCGCGAAAATGTTCTCCATGGTGCTGGGAGAAGGCCTGAAAGGCGTCAAGTCCCGCGGCTTTGAGCCTCCGGCCGGTATCCAGAGGCAGCAGGAGGAAGAAAAAGAAGAAGTCCTGCCTGTGCAGCTCGCTGCCGACATGACGCTGGATGAAGATAAGCTGAAGGTCGTGCTCAGTTGGATCGGCGGAAGCCCGGATTACACGTATGATGTTTACCGGTTCACAGACAACCCGGAAAACCGGGAGAAGGTCGCATCGGGATTGCGTGAAATGTCCTATGTAGATACGCTGAACGGTCCGACGATGTACAAATATATCGTAGTTCCGCGCGATGCGGACGGCGAAGAGAAAACGCCGTCCAACGTCGCCGAAATAAACATGAGCCAACTGGAAAACCTTTTGCGGGAAGGCGAGCATCATGATGATGGCCAGATGCAGGACGGTGACATTCCGATTGACGGAGGCATGGATAACGGCGAGTGGCCTGGACAGGGCAATGGCAACGGAGGTAACGGCCAAGGCAACGGTAATGGCGGAAACAACGGCAACGGAAACAACGGACAGCCGGATGGCCAGCCGCCTGTGGCGCCGCCAGACATTGTACCGCCTGGGGAGGGGGACTCGCAGTCTCCGCCCCAGGGAATCGAGCTGCCGCCTCCTCCCGACCAGGGCCAGCAGCCGGGTTCTGACGGTTTCAACGGCTAGAATGCAGACACTTCCAAACAATTGACGCTCGTACAACTATTTTCACGTCATGGCACACGTGGTACAATACATGTAAATCGGGAGACAGGAGGGACTGTCCATGAAAGACTTCACACAGGAGAATTTACAAGTATTTTTCCGGGAAAAGCTACGTGGTGCCAAAGTGAACTTTGAACGTGCTCTCGACTGTAAACACACCGATTTTGACGACCTGTACCCATATATGAATGAGCAACCGCAGTTCTTCTGGTACAAACGCTATGTCGCTTGGTCGGAGCTATTGACAGTCGTTCGGTTGGCGGAAGAGCTGGGGATCGAGTGGAAGGATGAATTCAACGAGCAGCAGGTAGAATTCATCACCGGCAAGGTTCTGCAGGGCAAAGTGCTGGATCAATGGCATCCAGAGACCGAGCCGGAGGAAACCCTTAGCAACGTGGAAGAATAAGTACTGGTTGCAGCTTTATAAACAACAAAAGCAATATCCTTATAAATGAAGTACGCGCTCTCACAACGGGAGCGCGTCTTTTTGGTGCGCCCAGCATGGGCGATAGCTATAGGGTGAAAGTCCCGAACGGGGGTTGGCTGTACCAACCGTTAGCTCAAGGCAAGGGTGTCGACCGCGAGGTCGAATCTGAAGGAAGCCGGCGGCAAAATCCCGACCTGAGGTACACGAACCCAATTTGAGGCTGTTGTATCCGGGCGAGTCTGCCAAACAAGACAAAGCCCCATACAGCCAAGGGATACAGTAGTAAACTTGGGCAGGTACATGGGATGAAAGTTATCGTTCTTACCTGGGGAGGTCTGCATGAAACGCCTTCAACTGTTGGTAACCGTCTCCGTAAGGAGACGCTGAACATGCAGAAGTCAGCAGAGGCCATAGTACCCGAGTAGAGGACGCTTGAATGGGGAAGGGCCGAACATCAAGCCAGCATGCGATCCATGTCTTTTGATACGGTACGTCGAAGCAGAATTCTGTCAAGGAACTACTTTTGAAGAGCAGGGGTGAAGCCCCGAGGGTACAAAAGAGGGCTGAGTATCGTACAGCAAGCACGGAGTCCGCATGTGCGAAGGAAGGAACATCATTATGGATTTGCTGGAAAAAGTCTTATCACGGGAAAACTTACGGATGGCACTCCAACGAGTGGAGGAAAACAAAGGTGTCGGTGGAGTCGATGGTGTTTCAACCGAACAACTACGCGATTATCTACGTGAACACTGGCAAGCCATCCGCGAGAAGATGGAAAGGGGAACCTATAGACCTTCACCTGTTCGCAGAGTCGAAATCCCGAAACCTGACGGTGGTGTAAGGTTATTAGGCATTCCCACCGTGGTAGACCGCTTTATTCAGCAGGCCATCCTCCAAGTGTTAACGCCGATCTTCGACCCCACCTTCTCGGAATCTAGCTATGGGTTCCGTCCAAAACGTAGCGCTCACATGGCAGTAAGGAAAGCGCAAGCGTATATCTCCGAAGGATATCGTTTCGTGGTGGACATCGATCTAGAGAAATTCTTTGATCGCGTAAATCATGATATTCTAATGAGCCGTGTGGCTCGAAAAGTTCAGGACAAGAGAATTTTAAGACTGATTCGTTCCTACTTGAATGCGGGGATCATGATAAATGGCGTCTGTACAACATCAAGTGAAGGAACACCGCAAGGTGGGCCGTTAAGCCCACTTTTGGCAAATATCCTACTTGATGATTTGGACAAGGAACTCGAAAAGAGAGGCCACCGTTTCTGCCGCTACGCAGACGATTGTAATATCTACGTGAAAACAAAACGGGCAGGGGAACGAGTAAAGAAGAGTATTCAAAACCACTTGGAGAAGGTACTAAGGCTAAAAGTAAATGAGGAGAAAAGCGCGATAGACCGACCATGGAAACGAAAATTCTTGGGCTTTAGTTTTACCTTTGCAAAACAGACAAGGATTCGCATCCACCCCAAATCCCTCCTCAAGCTAAAAGAGAAAATCCGCACGATCACGAATCCGGTGTGGAGCATCTCGATGGAGAAGCGGATTGAAAGAATAAATCAGTACCTCATGGGCTGGATTGGATATTTCGCCCTTGCAGACGCGAAGGGCATTCTACAATCCATTGAGGAATGGACAAGGCGCAGGCTCCGTCTTTGTTTGTGGATGCAGTGGAAACGCGTGAGAACCAGATATCGAGAACTTCGTTCTCTTGGCATATCTCACGTAAAAGCCATTGAAATTGCAAATACCCGCAAGGGTGCATGGCGTACCACAAAATCTCCGCATATACACAAAGCCCTCGGCATTGCCTACTGGCAACAACAAGGGCTGAAAAGCTTAGTGCAACGATATTCTCAAATTCGTCAAGCTTGGTGAACCGCCGTATACCGAACGGTACGTACGGTGGTGTGAGAGGACGGGGGTTAGTCGCCCCCTCCTACTCGATTGTGGAGCGTGCCCAGCAAGCCGTTAATTGCTAGTTGGTGAAAGTCCAACCGAGGCAGGAGCCAAGTCACCTCGTAGCTGACAGGCAACTGGTGGAGAAATCCTAAGGTTGAAGCCCTGTGACAAAGTAACTCGAAAGAGTGCGAGCAAATCAGCAGGCCGTAACATAAAGTGAATCCTGCAGCCTCGTTAAGAAAGACCACCGAGAGGTGGACAAAGGGAAGCCGAGCTTGTTTCATATGGGCGAAGGCCAAGGACGGTGTGGAGAACTTGGAATACAGCACCTATGAATCCCTCGGGGTATGGGGAGCGGTATGTTGAGAAAGTAGTTAACGGAACTGGGGAGACCCTACTCTGCACGCCCCGTCAGGAGCGTATGTCAACTGCAAATGAAAATTCCCCATTATCTGCACTTGAATTTTCCCCATATTAGGCAATAGGTTTGTTTGAATAATGCCCCCGAGGGGGCTGGCGGCGGGAAAATTCCGTTCATTCGGTTTTATCTACAATTGTCTCTGGTCGAAAGAAACCAGCTTTTTTCTTCTCCTTTATGCGATAACTTTCTCCTTTAATGTTGATGGTGTGGGAGTGATGCAATAATCGATCAAGGATGGCGGTGGCAAGTACCGTATCTCCAAATATCTCTCCCCACGAACCATAAGACTTGTTCGAGGTAAGAATAATCGAACCAGATTCATAACGCTCCGAAACTATTTGAAAGAAAAAATGAGCTGCCGTTTCATCCATCTTGCGATAGCCGATTTCATCAATGATCAGTACATTTGGCTTAATAAAAGCCCGCATTTTTTGTTTGATACTATTGTTTTGATGGGCAATCTGAAGGGTCTGTACCAAATCGTGAGCAGTTGTAAAGTAAACTGTCAAACCTTGCTTAATGGCTTCCAAAGCCAATGCAACAGACAAGTGGGTCTTTCCGACTCCTGGCGGACCCAGCAAAATGAGATTCTCCTGTTGGTGCACAAACCGGAGGGTTGCCAAATCACGAATCCGTCTTTCATCTACGGAAGGCTGGAAACTGAAATCGAATTGCTCTAATGTTTTATGGTAGGGTAAATGAGCCAATCGTGTCTTCATTCGAATAAATCGCTCCCTCTTGGCCTTGATTTCCTCTTGCAAAAGCTTGTCCAAGAACTCCAAATACGATATATTCTGAGCAGCAGCTTCTTCTGCGTGGTGGTGAATAATTTCCGGGATTCGTACCCATCCCATTTGCGAAAAGGCTTCTTCTAAACGGGACTGGAGCATCATTGTACGATCACCTCCTCGTCAGCAAACTGCTCGTAGACTGATAAATCACGTTCCACCACTTCGGGGCTTGGATTTGAAACCAGACGCGGCATAGGTTGGGGAGCCTTCACGCGACTTTGGGTTTGAATCCCCTCGAAGTGTTTTTTATTGGTTACGACTTGTTTGGAACGAACTGCTTTTTGATGTTCAGCGATAATCGTGTTGCCCTGATAGATCCGGATAAGACCATTCTGGAGATCTTGTACCTGTACCGTATGACCAATATAGGTATAGGGTACAGAATACCTGCTTCCTCCGTAAGAAACGAGCAAATCGTTGGATACTCTTCGAGTATGCCGTTCTACTTCTTCGAACGGAACCGGGTTAAGCGGCTTCAACTGTTCATGTTTCCATCGATCTACCGGCTTTTCATGTGTGGTGCCGTGAATCCGTACATTGGCTACCGTATCCAACCAATGGCGTACTTGTTGATTCAAGTCACTCAGGCTGGTAAACGACTGTACGCGAGGCCAAAAATTCTTTCGCACATAGCCAACACCATTTTCTACTTTCCCTTTTGTTCGTGCACGGTAGGGGGCACAACGCCGGAGGGTAAAGCCGTGATGACTTGCAAACTGAGAAAAACGTTCATTCCACAATACATGGCCTTGGTCGTCGTAACCTGCAATGACGGTTTTCATATTGTCGTACAAGCATGTATCCGGTCTGCCGCCAAAGTATTGCATGGCACGTAAGTGACAGCCGATGAGGGTATCCAGCCGTTCGTTCTCCGTAAATTCCACATACAACATTCTCGAGTATCCCAAAACCATGACAAAGGCGTATAGTCGTTTATATCCACCATTCCATTCAACTTTGAAATGTCCCCAGTCTACTTGCGCTTGCTTACCAGGTGTGGTTTCATAACGGATCGTTGCCTTGGAGGTAACGACGGGGCGCAATGGTTCCATGAAGGAACGAAGGAGTCTAATTTGTCCTGAGTATCCCTGGGCTCTAATTTCATCAAACAAGACAACAGCATTTAAGCAGCCTTCTTCCATTCTTGTATATCGCATAATAAAAGTACAGAAAATCGCAGCGTAAAAATGCAGAGCTAGCCTGCGTTTTACAAGGCGGAAAAATAAATAGGCACTTGCCAACATCACTCTATTAAGTCTACCTTGGTCTTTGTCCAGAAGAACCAGGGAGATGTGAGAGGAATGTTGAAAGTGCCACAGCAACAGTATATCAAATTTTTGTACGAGAATGAGGATTATTCAATCTCGGAGATTGCGAGAGCCATGGGAGTCAATTGGAGGACAGCCAAGAAATACGCCACAAAGGACGATTGGAATGAACCCGTTTGTCGGCGCAAGAGACGATATCCCGTTCTCGGTCCGTATCTTGACATCATTGATACTTGGTTAACGGAGGAGCAGGCGTTGCCCCGCAAACAGCGTTATACCGCGAAGCGAATCTTTGATCGTCTGCGTGATGAATACAGGTTTGAGGGCGGACGACGCACTGTTGAAGAATATGTAGCCAAACGCCGAAAAGAACTCAAGCTGGAACGTGCCGAAAGCTATGAACGACTCGAACACCCCGGCGGCGAGGCACAGGTTGATTTTGGTACAGCCTATGTTGGGCAACCAGGTCAACTCGTGGAGCGCAAAGTGCTGATTATGTCCTTCCCGTTTAGCAATGCGGCCTTCGCCTTTCCGGTTCGAAAGGAGAACACAGAGTGTTTTCTGGAGGCAATGAAGCGCATCTTTGAACGGATGGGAGGCGTTCCGAGGAAAATCTGGTTCGACAACTTGTCGGCGGCGGTGGTCTCGATTGGCCGTGATGGAAAGCGGTCATGCACCGATCAGTTCCTGCGGTTTGCTACCCACTACCGGTTCGACCCAGAATTCTGTAATCCCTATCGTGGTCACGAAAAGGGGCATGTGGAGAACAAGGTGGGGTACAGTCGGCGTAATTGGCTCGTACCACCACCGATTTGCGAAACGGATGCTGACCTTGAGACATACTTGGCCCAGGCAGCAGAGGCAGACATGGATCGTCCACACTATGCCAAGAAAGAGCGTATCGTCGACTTGTGGGAGCAAGAACGGAAGAAGCTTTTGGCTATGCCAACCGTTGCGTTTGAGGTTTTCAGGCTTGAACCGGCCCGCTTGAACAAATATAGGGAACTCCGGTTTGAAACAACCACATATCCACTACCGCAGTGCCGTGCGCTAGATCCCGTATTGCTCAAGGTGAAATGGGACGAGATCGAGGTTTTGTCGGGCGACGGAGAGTACCGACACCTGGGGACGTTGCCTCGCCCGTACACGGAAAAGGCAATCCCGATTGAGTGGACAGATGTGTTTGAGGGTTACCTGAGAAAGCCAAGGATGGTGATGTACTCCGATCTGGCGAGGTTCATGCCTGCTTCCGTCCGCAGATTCGTGCAAGTGGAGGATATCGATCTGAGGAAATCTCGTGTGGCTCTGATTCGTCGATTGTTAGATACACACCAGATGTCCGACATGGGTGCTGCACTCGATACACTGGCTGGGCATTTCGATCCTGACACAGTCCTTGAGCATGCGCTATATGCGATGAAACATCCTGAGTTTCACCCTAAGCCGTTTGCGGAGGCTCATACACCGATGGAGATTCACGGGCACACACCGGACCTCAGGCAATATGACGCCATTCTGGGGGTGAGCAGAGCATGAAACACGAATTGGTTACTGCATGCAAGAACCTCCACTTGGGGTATGTGATGGAAGCGTACGAGGCGATTGCGTTCAATGACCGCTCGCAATACCTGCTTGAAGTCCTCCAAGTGGAACTGCGGGGCCGAGAGATATCCAGGATTCGCAGACTCATGAAGAAAGCCCGGTTTCCACAGATGAAGACACTAGAGGATTATGATTTCGGAGCAGTCACCTTCCCAGCGCATTGCAGTCGTGAGCTCCTAACGGATCTGGCATTTCTCGAGCGGAAAGAGAACGTGATGATGCTGGGCAAAGTGGGAACAGGCAAGACCCACCTGGCAACGGCACTAGGCGTGGAGGCTTGCCGACGAGGGTACGAGGTACGATTCTTTCGGGTGCATGACCTTGTGGCCGCGTTACAGGACAAGTACCAATCCGGGACGCTTAGCCGTTTTCAGCGGGAGTTGCAGAAGGCTGAGTTACTCATCCTCGACGAAATGGGGTTTGTGCCCTTTCACAAAGACGGAGCTGAACTACTGTTTAACGTCATCTCCGAATGCTATGAGCAAAGGAGTGTGATTGTCACCTCTAACCTTGAGTTTGGCCAGTGGAACACGGTGTTTGGAGATGCCAGACTGACAGCAGCGCTCGTGGACCGACTCGTTCACCACGCACACGTCCTGGCTTTCACCGGCGAGAGCTACCGGCTACGAAATGCGCTATCCGGAGTGAGATCGTCATAATCTTCAGCGTTGGCCGTGCCTATGCACAAATCCGCAGCGATTCTCTGTATTTTTGACTTGCGAAAAACAATTCTCGCTTTGATATAGGGTTTAAATGGATCGAGGATGCTTGCTTTTTTGACGGTTCGCTGGTATTTCGAAGGTTCATCCCTCTTCAACCACTTACGGATTGTTTTTCGATCCCTCCCTAATTCGTTCGCAATTTGCGTGGTACTCATTCCTCTTTGTTTCATGTCTTTAATCAAGTAAAACTCCCCATTCTTTAGCATATTTCTCTCCTCCAGGGAGAGATTTTCTGCCGAAAGTGGGGAATTTTCAAGTGCCGTTATTGAGGATTTTAACAGTGCCGTTCACACGTAAAACGGAAACCTATAACCGTAAGGGAAGTGGTGGATGGCAGAGAGGGAGTCGGAGGGGTTCATAGTACCGATGAACATAAGGACAACACAACCTTATGGAGGGAAGGAGCCCTGCTTTGTTCACGGGTCGAAGGAGGTAAGAGTGAGTGAATGCAAGTAAACTTGCTAACTACACCGATGTAAAAGCTCGACAACTTTGGACAACCCTATATCTTTGTGCCAAGGCAAACTCAAAACGGCGATTTCATGCCTTGTATGACAAAATCTACCGCCCGGATATTCTAGCGACAGCTTGGAGGAGAGTAAAAGCAAATAAAGGGAGCGGAGGAATCGACGGACAATCCATCGCACAGATTGTGGAGGAGTATGGGGAGAGCCGTTTTCTTAACGAGATCTATCTAGATTTAAAAGAAAAGCGGTATCGTCCACATCCGGTTCGTCGAACTTACATCCCTAAACCGGATGGCAAGAAACGTCCACTCGGCATCCCGACGATCAAGGATCGGGTGGTCCAAATGGCTACTAAGCTAGTCATTGAACCGATCTTTGAAGCTGATTTTCGGGACTGTTCTTATGGCTTTCGGCCAGGAAGAAATGCTCACCAGGCAATTGCACAGATACGCAAAGCAAGCAAGAGGTGTTATTGGGTCGTAGATGTTGACATTAAAGGGTATTTCGACAACATCAACCATGAGAAGTTGATGAAACTGGTCGAAATGAGAATCAGCGACAGACGTGTTCTGAAACTTATCCGACAATGGCTGCAGGCTGGGGTCATGGAAAATGATCAATTCCAT
The DNA here is from genome assembly GCF_036700025.1 of Brevibacillus borstelensis. Classification (NCBI taxonomy): domain Bacteria; kingdom Bacillati; phylum Bacillota; class Bacilli; order Caryophanales; family Paenibacillaceae; genus Brevibacillus; species Brevibacillus borstelensis. The sequence goes on from NZ_CP144922.1 coordinate 1,835,583, forward strand.
GAAACAGAACTGGGAACTCCGCAAGGAGGGGTAATCTCGCCTCTTCTTTCAAACATCTATCTAAACTACATGGACACCATTTGGGAAAATCAATTCTCCCATCTTGGCACACTTATCCGCTATGCGGATGACTTCGTTATCATGTGCAGAACCAAACAAGAAGCATTGGAAAGCATTCAAGTGCTGATGGCTATTCTAAACAAGCTGGAGCTTAGTCTCAGTAAAGAGAAATCTAGACTCGTTAATATTTGGGACAATTCCACTGGGTTTGACTTTCTTGGGCTGCACCATCGCAAATTCCCCGTGTTCAACAAAGGGGGGAGCAAGGTATTTGCTATGTCTCATGTACCAGCTAAGAAAGCAATGAAGGATATGAGACGTAAAATTAAGGAATACACTGCACCAAGGAACAAACTGTTTCTGTCTCTAGAAGAGCTAGTGAAAGGGCTAAATCGCAAGCTAAGGGGGTTCAAGAACTACTACTTCATCTCGCCCATCGCCAAACGATGGGCAAGACGGATAGACTGGTATGTGATTGAACGCCTTACAATCTTCTGCAACAAGAAAAGAAGCAAGCGGAATAAACATGCCGGAAAGCTGAAGGTCATACAAAACACGCAGGGTAGTTTATTGAAATTAGCCGGATAAAGTAAGCCGAATGCCAAAGAAAGAAGAACATCGGAAAGCCGTATGAGGGAAAACCTCACGTACGGTTTGATGAGGGGGAGCTGAAATGAGCAAGGCGACCATACGGTCGCCCCAGGTTGCAGACAAACTCCCTCGCTGAACGAACAGCAGAGGGAGTTTGTTTAATAATTTGATGAAAATACCGAAGGTGTTTTGATCGTTCACCTTTTGGCGACCTGATTTCCATAGCCAGGTCGCCATTTTTTTCAAGTTCATGGCAGCGAAAACAAGCATCGCCTGCATCGTGACCTTCTCCAGTCCTCGTAAGGTCGTCCAACGCATGCCATGCTTTTCCTTCATATCAGCGAATACACGTTCAATCGTTTCTTTCCGTTTGCTATAGATTTGTTTGTTTTCCTCGGTATGCCGGAGGTGGTCTACCTCTTCGAGGTAATCAGCCCAGATGTGGCGACTCACTCTCTTTGTGTAGTCTTTACTTTCCGTGCATTGTTTCAAGAACGGACAACTTCGGCAAACTTGAGAATTTGATCGATAGATACGGTACCCATCCTTGTTTGTTGTCTCATATGTTAAGATTTGCTCGTTCGGGCAGATGTAGCAGTCGAAATATTCATCATACACATATTCGTGCTTTTTAAAAAAACCTTCTTTGGTGCGTGGTCTTGTGTAGGGCATAACGGGGCGAATCTGGTCATCAAGGAGTGTTTTACTGATGTAAGGCGTCTTGTATCCCGAGTCCACTGCCACAGCTTGAGGCTGTGCAAACGTCTTTCGCACTTGATTCAAAACATCCTCAAAAACCTGACTGTCATGCACATTGCCTGGCGTTACCTTGGCACCAAGCACAAATCCATTTCGATCACATGCTGTATGAAAACTATAAGCAAATACACGTTCCTTTTCCCCTTTTACAAACAATCCGCAATCCGGGTCAGTTGTGCTGACTTTCACCTCCTTCTTCGAAGTTTCTGTCTTTTTTTCAAGGGGCTTCTTTCCATGTGCAATACGATCCTGATTGATTTCTTCGTCCAGCAGCTCTTGATATTTCTTCGCTTGTTCTTCAACGATTTCTTTCACGTATTTATGCTTATTCGCACTGGCTTTTACATGCGTAGCATCAATGAAAAGCACATCAGGCTTCACGAATCCATGATGAACCGCCTCCTCCAATATTCGAAGGAAGATCGACTCGAAGAGTTGAGTATCCCGAAAACGGCGAACATAGTTCTTGCCTAGGGTCGTGAAATGGGGAATGGGCTGACTGAAATCATAGCCAATAAACCACCGATAGGCAACATTGGTTTCGATCTCTTTAATCGTTTGTCGCATGGAACGAATTCCAAAAATATATTGGATGAAAGCAATTTTAACTAAGACTACAGGGTCAACACTGGGTCTGCCATTGTCATGACAGTAAAGGCTTTCCACCAAGTCATAGATGAACGAAAAGTCGATTGCATTTTCAATTTTTCTTACGAGATGATCTTCTGGCACCAACTCATCTAGCGAGAATGCAGATATCTGATAACGCCCTTCGGCCTCTTGCTTATTAAGCATAATGCCACCTCTAAAAAATAACTTTTGAAAACGTAACATGTTCTATATTCAACAAAAAAGCCTGCAGACCCTGTTCCTTACGGAACTTTGTCTACAGGCTGAGGCGACCATACGGTCGCCCGAAAGTTTCAGTTCTCTACTCTACAAGGAATCGGTTGGCTCTTATACTTTTCTCAGCGTCCAACCTCTGAAACACTTCTTGAAATCGCTGCTTTGGGAAACGGCTTTCGCTTTTCCTCCCAATATTTGCAGCGTAACATTCCCATGCAAGCCCCGTCCTACTCAATGAAGCCAATGATAGGTGACCCCGCGTGTCTCTTCCTCAGGCCCTGCCGCCAGGACGTAAGGGCCCGGATTAGCCCATTGCGATACGGGCGGTGTTCGGTCGGAGATGATGACCTCAGTTCCTGTCGCGGCGAATGTGTACAGCTCCTCGACATCCGGATTGTGCAGGCGGATACAGCCCAGCGACATAGATTTTCCGATGCTGTCAGGCTGATTGGTGCCGTGAATCGCATAGCCGTCCGACTGAAATACGAGGCCGCGTGAACCGTATATATGGTCATGACCCTCGGGGCGGTTTATCTTTTTTTGAATCGTAAAATACCCCTCCGGCGTGCTGCCGTTTTTTCCGATGCCGATCGGATATCGTCTGACGACGTGCGGGCCGCTGGCAAGCGTCATCGTGTGCCCAGCCTGATGAACCTGAATCTGCAAGGGCTGAAGCGGGATGAAAGGCTCGGGGTAGCCCTGCAAGGGAAGGACGTTCTGCATGCTTTCCCAGGCCGATTCCGGGCGAAAAAGAGCAGGATAGTACGGCCAGGCCGTCAGACCGCTCTCGGGAGTCGGGACAGGCACCTCCGGCAGCGAGTTGGCCGGGTACGAACCGGCGAGACGGTCCAGTGATTCAGGCAGGTAGCCTTTTTGCTGATACGTACGGTACAGCGCATTCCGCAATATCAGCACCTGCTCCAGTGCCCGCTGTTCCTCTGCCAAGGCCGACCGGGCATTTTGCACGGCAGGCTTGTCCAGACAATCGCAAGCCTGATCGAACCAGACGTCCTGCAGTACCGTCCGGCTGACAGGGTCGTAACGCAACAGGCCGCGCACCTCAGCAGGCCGATAAAACAGAAGCGGTGTAAACAGCGGTGCTCCCGCCACCTCAGGAACAGCCAGCACGATGTACGGCTGCTTCAAGGAGGGACGTCTTGCGGCCGCATAGGCTTCGACTTGACTCCGCAATTGCGAGCGGCTCACATTTCCCGGGACCGCAATCACTTCGACATGGGGCCGCTGCAGGTGAGCAGGCACAACACTCTCCGGGGAGGCGCTCTCCTTCGGCTCGGTGAGCGGACTTGGCGAATAGACAAACTGTCCGAATAAAAAGAGCAGGGAGGCGAGCAAAAGGCGCGTTGTTCGCTTCCACATGGTCCTTCGACGTTTCCGCAGCAAATCATGATACGCATCCCGGAGCTGCTCCGAGAAATCATCGGCAGGCAGGTGCAGCCCGCGCCGATACGCCTCCAGAGCCTGGTCCTCGTTTCCCAGGCGCTCCCGTTCCATTCCCAGGTGGTACCACCCTACAGCCAGGTCTGGATGGTTTTCAGTGAACCAGCGATAGAAGGAAAGGTCGGTCCGATCTGGATATGTAATATGGTATGAACTTTTTTCCTGGAGAAATTGAACCTTGTTCACGAAAAACCCTCCCTATTGGAAATATCGGCCAGTTCAGGGAAAATGGTGAGAGGGGGCGAGAAAATGATCTATCTGCGAACCATCTACTTGCTGAGAGAACGCTTTTTGACAAAGACAGGCTATCCGTTTTCACTGCCTGCCTACCGGGAGCTGGAGCGCATCGATCTGACAAGCAGTGTCACGTTTTTGGCAGGGGAGAACGGCTCAGGAAAATCCACTTTGCTGGAAGCGATTGCGTATCAATGCGGGTTTCATACGGCCGGAGGCTCGCGGGCCAACTCCTACCACGTCGATCGGGCGGAAGCGGCATTGGGTGATTATATCCGCCTTTCCTGGATGCCGAAAATGACGGACGGATTTTTCCTCAGGGCGGAGAGCTTTTATCAGTTTGCCAGCCATATCGACGAGGCAGAGCGCATCGAGCCAAACGGTTACCGTGCGTACGGCGGCCGTTCCCTGCACGAGCAGTCGCACGGGGAGTCGTTTCTTTCGCTGTTTGCAAACCGTTTCAACGGAAAGGGCATTTACCTTTTGGACGAGCCGGAGGCGGCATTGTCCCCGATGCGGCAGCTAGCCTTTCTGTACCTCATGATGGATTTGGTGAAAGAGGGGGCGCAATTTCTCATCGCGACACATTCGCCGATCCTGATGGGCTTTCCCGGAGCGACGATTCTAAGCTTTGACGAATCGCCGCTGGCGGAAGTTCGCTACGAAGAGACGGAACATTACCAGTTGACGAGAAGGTTTTTGGAGAATCGCAAAGCGTTCTTGGAGGAAACAAAACCGGATTAAAACATAAACATGCTGCAAATTCAACCGCCCTGCACGTCGCAAACCACGCGAGAAAAATCAAGCCGCTCCAGTGCGTCCTGCTCAATCCAGAAGTAGAGTCGGCCCACGTCTTCCCACATCATGCCGGTTTTGTCGTCTTCCGAATCCACCTGGAACAAAAGACGCCACTGCGAAGCGCGGGCCAGCAAATCCTCCTCGCTTTTCCGGTCTGCACCCTCAAGCAGGCGAACGCAGTGGACCTGCATGTCTCCCTGCATCGGGTCGGGGCAGCCCAGCAGACGGTTTTTCATATCATCGGGATGCTGAAATTTCTCGTCGAAGCGTCTGCCAAAAACATCCCAATACAGATCATAATCCTCCCGGTTAGTGCTCCAGCTCATGCCAAGCCCGGCGATGTCTGCCGACTCTCCGGGAGGAATCGTCCATTCTGTTAAAAACGATACGGAGGCGGGGGAGAAGACGGCTTCGGGATCGCAATCCTCCAGCTCTTCGGGCGGCGCTGTACGAATCAATTCGATACCGGCAGTATCAGGTACGTAAAGAACCTTTGCCGTTTGATGGGTATCGTAAAAACCTTTGACTCCATACATGGCGGATGCGGCGTAGAAAAACAGCAGCAGGCCCTGCTTGGGCAAGATCGGGTCAGCCAGCGGCGGCAGCTCGGCGAGATTGATTTGGGCGATAAAGGAGAGCGGATAGGACCTCCAGTACGGCCAACTCTCCCCGGCCGGTAGATCCGGCATGCCACCGATTTTGGAAGCGCCAGAGGGGAGTGCATGCTCGTCCGGGACTTTCTGTGTGAATATTCGGTAAGATGGGCGGATCAACGGCTCGAATTTGTCGGCGTAAGCGTCAAGTCCGGATTCACGAAAGAGCGTGAGAATCTCGTGTTTCATCTTCATACATCCTTTCGGGGATAGGTAGATGCTCCCTTATGAGCAGATCCTCGCCTATGGGGAAGCGGCACTAACGGCTACTCTTTGCTGGACCGTTCCTTGAGCAAGTGGATGAGCATGTCCAGTTTCTCGTTTCGCGCCTGATCGTTTTTCGTCTTGTCCTTCATAAACCGGATGATACAAATAAGAAAGTATAGAATAAATCCGAACGATGCCAGCGTGATCAGCACGGGAATGAACGTAACAAGCGTAGGGACTCCAATAGTATGCATGTCTTCTCTCCTTTTCTCTGCATAAAATGGAAAATTGCTTCCATTATAGCATTTTAAGAGTTATGCTCCAAACGCCATATCGCTCTGCCATATAAAGAGGGGCAGCCTGGTTATCATCCAGACTGCCCCTTTTCACTATTAGCTGCGAAAAATCGCTTCGGTCCGATAGATTCGTTGACCGCGGGAAGAGAATCGCTCTTCGTATTCCGTCATCACGTTTTCCTCGGCCAGCGCCGATTGGTGCAGATCAAAAGTGATGTTGCGCAATTGAAAACGTTCGTTTGAAAACTGATTCAGCGAGAATTCAAACAGCTTCTCGTTGTCCGTTTTCAGGTGAATCTCCCCGTTTTTCTTCAATACCTGCTTGTACGTATTCAGGAAGCTGGCATAGGTCAGGCGGCGTTTCGCATGACGGGTTTTCGGCCAGGGATCGCTGAAGTTCAGATAGATGCGGGAGACTTCTTCAGCACCGAACAGGTCGGGAAGCAGCGCAGCGTTGTACTGGACGAAAGCCAGATTGGGAATCTCGCGCTTCTCGGTACGCTGTGCGGCACGGAGAACAACCTCCGCCTTCAATTCAATTGCAATGAAGTTGATGTCAGGGTGCCTCTCGGCCAAGGTGTTGATAAAACGGCCTTTGCCGCAGCCAATCTCGATATGGATCGGATGATCGTTTCCGAACCGTTCCTTCCAGCGTCCTTTCATGCCGGCAGGGTTGTCCACAAAGGTGGGATATTCGCGCAGGGCTTCTTCAGCACCTGGAATGTTACGCAGTCGCATAGGAACCTCCTTCAAACATAGCTCCTATTACTTTACGCCGTGTCGGGACAGGTTGCAAGCATGCAAATCATCCAAATAGACCAGTTCCATTTTTGACCTGCGAGCCTGCGTATCAAATGGGAAAATCTATGAGGTGAAATAGGCCATAAGTCGCAAAATACATATAAAATCCCGATTTTCCGCAGGCAAAAATTGGACCGGAATATTGGTAGATGATGGGGAGATAATTGACTGAAAATTTGACGAGATTCCCGCCGCTATGGGAACGAATGTGTCAACTGGAAATACGGGCCATTTGCGTTTGGCTGAGGTGGAAAGATTTTGGGAATTTAACAAGCTGTGGGGCGATGATAGAGTAAATGGCAAGCGAATAGTCAGCCAATTTGTTGACAAATAGGGAGGATGAACAGCATGAAACTTCGCAAATTACTCGTAGGAATTCTACTAGGGTCCGCTCTGGGCTTTACCGGAATCGTAGCACCAATGCCAGGAAACCACGAAGTAGCGGAAGCAGCATGGAGTCAGTCCCGTGCCGACAAAGTTATCAATACAGGGAAGCAATACCTTGGTACCCCGTATAAATTCGGCTCCAAAAGCAGCACGACTCGCACGTTTGACTGCTCGTCATTTGTGCAGCGAGTTTACAAGAAAGCCGTAGGGAAATCTCTTCCGCGTACTTCTCGTGCCCAAGCGAAGGTAGGAAAGAAGATTGCGAAAAGCAACCTGAAAAAGGGAGACCTGATCTTCTTCAAAGCGAGCCAGTATACAAAATCCACGCGCATCACACATGTAGCCATCTACGCCGGCAATAACAAGCTGTTACATACCTACGGAAAACCCGGGGTAACGTTCTCTACGTTCAAGGGGACTTCGTGGGAAAGAAGATTCGTTACTGCTAAACGCGTCTTGTAATCTCTACTATATCAATACGTGTCATTTGTCAAAAGGTTGCGCTAAGTCCAATTACACAAAATTTGTAAAAAGAAAGCTCTTGCCGGGGCTTTCTTTTTTTCATGCAAAAATATTTTTCTGAAAATTTTATCTTTAGCTCTTTGACGCATAACTAGTTCGTGGTATAAATAGGATAATCTCTTTTGAAGGAATTTCTGCACCAAGAATAGTTTTATGAAGGAATTCATTCTGCAAATCCTGGGATGGGAGTGGATCCATGTCTTTTGAACAGCTCGTCAAGGAATCGTTTACCCAGTTGTCTTCCGGACAGAAAAAAGTAGCCGAGTACCTGCTGGAGAACATCGAGAAGGTAGCCTTCTATACAGCTGTACAGATCGGCAGGGAAGCAGATGTCAGCGAAACGACCGTGATCCGTTTTGCTTATGCGCTCGGATTCAGAGGTTTTTCCGACATGCAGGCGGCGATCCAGCAGTACGTTCTGGAAAGCAGCTCTTCCCGGTATGCAGAGCCCGCGCCGCAAGCGGGAGAGGAACCGAACATTTTTACACGGGTTATCGAACGGGACATTGTCATCCTGAGGCAAACGCTGCACCAGCTTAACCAGCAAGACGTCTGGAGAGCAGTGGACTGGCTGCTGGAGGCGGATCAGGTGCTGGTCGTCGGGTATCGTGCGTCCTATGCGGCGGCCCACTGGTTTACTTTCATGCTCGGGATGATCCGCAAGAATGTGCTCCTTATTCCCTTCAGCGGCGAGACGGAGGAGAGAATCGTCAGTCTCACGGAAAAATCAGTCGTCATGGTCATCTCCTTTCCGCGCTACACGAAGGACAGCATCCGGGTGGCGGAAGCAAGCAAGCGGATGGGAGCGAAGATTATCGCCGCTACGGATCGGCTCTTGTCTCCGGTCAGCCGCATCTCCGACATCGCGTTCACGACTGACATCAATATCGAATCCGGCCATTACTCCAATGCATCCGTCATCAATCTGTTAAATCTGCTGCTCGCCGGAATTGAAGAGAAATGCGGCGCGAACAACCAGGCGAGAATGAAACAGTTGGAGCAGCTTTATTCCAACTGGGGCACTTTCGAGGAATAGTTTCCGATCTCAAAAAGGAGGAGAGCGCTTCTTCTTTTTTGTGATAAATAGACTGCCAATTCAAAATATTAAAAAGGGAGAGGGGTTTGCATGAAGAAGAAATGGTTGTCTGGTTTGTGGGCGGTCTTGTTGGTTCTTGCGCTTGGACTGACCGGCTGTTCCCAGTCCTCATCCGGTACAGGGGGACAAAAAGAATTGGTTGTAGCGTTTGACTCCGACGTTCCGACGATGGACCCGCACATGCACAATGAGCCGAATGCGATCACGACCAACTGGCATATTTTCGACTCGCTGCTCTTTCTGTCCCGCGATTTGAAAATCGAGCCGGGGCTTGCGGAGAGCTATGAACAAAAGGATGACACGACGTGGATTTTCAAGCTGCGTCAAGGCGTTACCTTTCACAATGGAGAGGAATTCAATGCAGACGCGGTCAAGTTTTCTCTGGAGCGGGTGCTGAATGAAAAGCAAAAAAGCCCGCAGCGCGGCAACATCAGCGCCATTTCTGCCGTGAAAGTACTCGATCCGTACACGGTGGAAATCAAGACAAAGGAGCCGTACAACTTGCTGCCGCATCGCTTGTTCTACCTCAGCATCGTCCCGCCGAAATACGTACAGGAGGTGGGGGACCAGGAATTCGCGCAAAAGCCGGTGGGGACGGGACCGTACAAATTTGCAGAGTGGGTCAAGGGAGACAAGATCGTTCTGGAAGCGAACGAAAATTACTTCAAAGGCGCACCGAAGATCAAGAAGGTCAGCTTCCGCGTCATTCCCGAGGTAGCGACGCAGATCGCGGAGCTGCAGAGCGGAGGCGTGGACATCATTCGCATGGTGCCGCCGGACATGCTCGCCCAGCTCGAGGGCAACCCGCAGCTCGCTGTCACTTCGACCCCTCTCTTGCGGGTCTACTATATGGCCTTTGACACGAAGAAAAAGCCGTTTGACGACGCCCGCGTAAGACAAGCGATGAACTACGCAGTGGACATTGACACGATTGTGAAAAAAGTGCTGGCCGACAAGGCTGTGCGTACACCAGCGGGAGTGAACCCCAATCACTTTGGATTTGACGAGAGCATCAAGCCGTACCCGTACGATCCGGAAAAGGCAAAGAGCTTGCTGAAGGAGGCGGGGTACGAAAACGGTTTTGAGACGGAAATCCATTACTTTACGCCGGGGATCGGCCAGCAGATCACAGATGCCGTCATTTCTGATCTAAGCAAGGTCGGCATCAAGGCGAAAGCAAAATTTTACCCTGAATCCAGCTCGTTTGTGGAAAAACAGCGGGCGGGCGATCTGCCGTTCCGCCTGGGCCATTGGGGCAGCTACTCCGTTTACGATGCGGATGCGATTCTTCAGCCGATGTTTGACAGCAAGGGAGTATACGGCAAGTACTTCAACACGCCACAACTGGATGCATTGATAAACGAAGCGCGCTCGTCTGTCGACCAGGACAAGCGCAAAGCGCTTTACAGTCAGGCACAGCAATTGATTTACAAGGAAGCGCCGTGGATTTTCCTGTTCTCGCCGATGGACAACCAGGCGTACAATGCGAAGCTGCAGTTCCAGGCGAGGGCGGATGAACGCATTTACGCCTATGAAATTGACTTCAAGGAATAGCCGGGGGGAGATTCTCCCCCTTCATCTACCGGAAAGGAGGGAAGTGCAATGGGAGGATTATGGAAGCAATGCTTGCGGATTGTCCTCGTCTTGTTTGGCATCTCGACAATCGCATTTTTTCTCATCCATTTATCGGGGGACCCTGTGCTCCTGATGCTGCCGCCGGAGGCAACCCAGGAGGAGATCGATGCATTTCGCCATCAGATGGGCTTTGACAGACCGCTTTCCGAGCAATACGTCAACTTCCTGGTGCAAGCTGTCCAGGGGGATTTCGGCGAGTCGCTCAAATTCCACCAGCCCTCGCTCGATGTCGTTTTGGAGAGAATTCCGGCCACGCTGGAGCTGACGCTGTTTGCGACTCTGCTCAGCATTGTCATCGCCATTCCACTGGGCATCTACTCGGCGGTCAACCGCAACTCTCTGTCGGAAAACCTCGTGACCGTCGCCGTTTTTCTCGGACAGTCGATGCCGATCTTCTGGACCGGGATCATGCTGATGCTCCTGTTTGGGGTGAAGCTCCACTGGCTGCCCGTTTCAGGGAGAGGGACGTTTGCCCATTTGATCATGCCGGCCTTTACGCTCGCGGTGTGGGTCGCTCCGACAACGCTCCGGATCGTCCGCTCCAGCATGCTTGAGGTGCTGCAGCAGGATTACATCCGGACCGCCCGTTCCAAGGGGCTTGCAGAGAAGGTGGTCATTTACAAGCATGCCTTGAAAAATGCGGCGATCCCGATCATTACGGTCATCGGGTTTCAGATCGGGAAGCTGCTGGGCGGAGCCGTCGTGACGGAGACCGTCTTTGCCTGGCCGGGAGTCGGACAACTGGTCGTCAAGGCGATCTACACGGCTGACTATCCGCTGGTGCAGGCATGTGTCGTTATCCTGGCGCTGATCGTGGCTACGATGAATTTCAGCGTCGACTCGATGTACCGCTATCTGAATCCGAAAATCAAATCTGGCTAAGCGAGGTGATTGCGATGAGCAGCGCAGGGTTGCAAACTGCTGCTGAGCCGGTATTGGAATCCCCAAAACCGGCCGTGCCCGAATGGAAGCGGAAGTACCGGAAGTTTGTGAAAAATCCCATCGGCATCATAGGGCTGGTCATGGTTTTGCTGATCACCTTCATTTCGATCGCGGCACCGCTGTTGACCAGCCACGATCCGATCGAAGTCAATCTGGAGGAAAAATTGCAGCCGCCGGTCTGGCAGGAGGGCGGCACGTGGGAGCACTGGCTGGGAACGGATGAGGTCGGGCGCGATGTATGGGCTCGCCTCGTGTACGGTTCGCGCGTATCGTTGTCGGTCGGATTTTTTGCCGTCGTGATTTCCTTGGCACTGGGAACGGCGCTGGGGATTCTGGCCGGGTATTTTCGCGGCAAAACGGATTTTGCCATTTCCACCGTAATCGACATCATGATGGCGTTTCCCTTTATTCTCCTGGCGCTGGCGACGATAGCCGTTATGGGTCCGAGTCTTTTGAACATGATTCTCGTCCTCGGCCTGACAGACTGGACGCAGTACGCGCGTCTGGTCAGAGGTGATGTGATCAGTCTGCGGGAGCAGGAGTTCATTCAGGCGGGGTACGCGCTGGGAAGCCGGCACTGGCGGATTATTTGGCGGCATCTTTTGCCCAACTGTCTGCCGTCTGTCATCGTGCTGGCCACATTGGCCATGGCTCGGGCGATCCTGATGGAATCGTCGCTCAGCTTTCTCGGACTCGGTGTCAGCTCCCCTACACCTAGCTGGGGGTTTATGATGAGTACAGGCAGGCCTTATATCGCGACGGCATGGTGGCTGGCGACGCTGCCGGGCATCGCAATCCTGATCACAGTCCTCGGCATCAATTTGGCAGGTGACCGCATTCGCGATATGCTGGATCCGAAGGTCGATTAAACACCAGCAGCATAAAAAGGAAAGGAAGGAATTCCACATGAAAGCTGAAAAGGTTGTTCTCCGCAAAATGAGCATGACGCTGAAATCTCCGTTTCAAACGAGCTTCGGCACGCAGATCGTCCGCGATTTTATTTTGGTTGAGGTGCATACCAAGGATTTCGTCGGGTACGGTGAATGCGTCGTGTCCGGCGAGCCGCTCTACAGTGAAGAGACGGTCGGCACGGCATGGCATATGCTGGAAGACTTTCTCCTCCCGATGCTCTTTGAAAAGGGCGAGATCACCCACCCGGATGAGGTCGGGGCACTGTTTGCTCCGATTCGTCGCAATAATATGGCAAAATCGGCTCTGGATGCCGCCTATTGGGATTTGTACGCAAAAGAACAGGGCATTTCGCTGGCAAAAGCGCTCGGCGGGACAAAAGACAAGATCGACGTCGGCATCAGCCTGGGAATCGAAGCGGACATCAACGATCTTTTCCGCAATGTGGAAAAGTATCTGGAGCTCGGCTATCGCCGGATGAAGATCAAGATCGCTCCGGGCAAGGACGTCCAGGTCATTCGGGCACTGCGCGAGCGCTTCGGCAATATCCCGATGATGGCAGACGCCAACTCCGCGTATACGCTGGAGGACGTGGACATTTTGAAACAGCTTGACGAATTCGACCTGATGATGATCGAGCAGCCGCTGGCTCACGATGACATCATCGACCACGCCACTCTGCAAAAAGCGCTAAAAACGCCGATCTGTCTGGATGAGAGCATTCACTCCTACGACGATGCACGCAAGGCAATCGAGCTGGGCAGCACCCGGATTATCAATATGAAGGTAGGGCGAGTCGGCGGGCTCTCGGAAGCAAAGCGCATCCACGATCTGTGCCAGGAAAAAGGCATCCCGCTGTGGTGCGGGGGCATGCTCGAGTCCGGGATCGGCCGGGCGCACAACATCGCCGTGACGACCTTGCCGAACTTCACGCTTCCCGGAGATACCGCAGGCTCGTCCCGTTACTGGAAGGAGGATATCATTTCTCCAGAGGTGGAGGTGGACGCTGACGGAACGATTGCCGTCCCGGACCTGCCTGGGATCGGCTATACACCGGTGCCGGAATTGATTGAAAAATACACAACAGCCAGCAAGGTTGTGACGAGAGGGTAGGACAAATGAGTGTAAAAGCGGTTTGCGACTATCTGAGAGAGTGTCAGGCTGACATCGTCCGGACATATGAAGAGCTTCACGAGCTGGCCGAGCCGAGCTGGCAGGAAGAGAAAACCTCGCAGTACCTGGCACAGCGGCTGCAGGCGGCCGGGCTGACTGTACGGACGTACCCTGGCCATTTTGGACTGACCGTGGATATTCCGGGCGAGGAAGAGGGAGTCGTCGCGCTGCGGGCTGACATGGATGCGCTTGTGCAGGAAGTGGACGGAGTGGTGCGTCCGAATCACTCCTGCGGACACGACGGACACAGCACAATGGTCCTCTACGCCGCCCTGGCCTTCGCCGCAGCGGGTATACGTCCGAAAAAGACAGTCCGCTTCCTCTTCCAGCCGGCGGAGGAAAAGGTGGGCGGAGCGCTGCAGATGATGAAGGATGGGGCGCTGGAAGGCGTCGAAATGCTGTTTGGCGTCCATGTCCGGCCAGTCATGGAATTGGCCAACGGTACGGCTGCTCCCGCCATTTTGCATGGTGCCAGCGCGTCGATCCACGGCACCATTTCCGGGCTGCAAGCGCACGCTTCACGGCCGGAACGCGGGAAGAACGTCATCGAAACGGCATCTATGCTCGTTCAATCGCTGCAAAACATCCGCCTGGAGGCAGGCTGTCCATTCTCCGTGAAAATGACACAGTTAGCTGCCGGCGGGGATACCTCCAATGTCATTCCGGACAGGGCCACTTTCAAGCTGGATGTGCGGGCGCAGACCAACGAGGGCATGGAGGAGCTGCAGGAAAAGCTGAAGCACACTATGCAGCACGTAGGGAGTCTGATGGGAACCCCGATCGAATGGAGCATTCCCGGTGCGGTTCCAGCCGCAACCTTTAACGAACGTGCAGCAGGAATGATGCGTGAAGCGATCTCGCTCGTATTGGGGGAAGAGAACATTGCCGGACCTTGCGTTTCCCCGGGGGGAGAGGACTTCCACTTTTACACCTACCACAATCCGGGGCTGGCCGGAACGATGCTCGGCCTGGGATGCGGCCTGGCCCCCGGCTTGCACCATCCTGACATGTCCTTTGACACAAAGGCGCTTGTCGCCGGAGCGCAAATATTGGCGACATCGGTGCTGATGGCCGCCAGCGGAAAGGAAGTGTGAACATGCAACCGATCCTTCAGGTAGAAGACTTGCACATCTCCTTTCGGGGAGAAGATGGCGACCTGAACCCGGTGAGCGGCATCGATTTTCGCGTCCATGCGGGAGAGACGCTGGGAATTGTCGGGGAGTCAGGCTGCGGAAAGAGCGTTACTTCTCTGGCGATCATGGGGCTTTTGCCAAAGGGGATCGGCCGGGTCAGCGGAGGGCGCATTTTGTTTCAGGACAAAAGCATTGCGGACATGAGCCAAACCGACCTGCAGAAGCTTCGCGGAAATGAAATTGCGATGATCTTCCAGGAACCGATGACCTCGCTCAATCCGGTGTATACGATCGGCGAACAGCTCGGTGAACAGATCCGTCTGCACCTCGGCCTGGGCAAGCGGGAGGCCCGGGAGAGAGCGATTGAGATGCTCAGAATGGTCGGGATTCCCCGTGCGGAGGAGATCGTGAAGGAATACCCCCATCAGCTGTCCGGGGGGATGAGGCAGCGCGTCATGATCGCCATGGCGATGTCCTGCGATCCGAAGCTGTTGATTGCCGACGAGCCGACGACAGCCCTCGATGTGACGATCCAGGCGCAGATTCTGGACCTGATGCGAGAATTGAAGGAAAAGAGGGGTACCTCGATCATCTTTATTACCCATGACCTCGGGGTAGTCGCGGAGATGTGCGACCGGGTGGTGGTCATGTATGCGGGACAGGTGATCGAGGAGGCTGCTGTCCGGGAGCTGTTTCAAAATCCGCAGCATCCCTACACCAAAGGCTTGATCGCTTCGATCCCGTCGCTCCACCAGCAGCAGCGCCGGCTGAACTCTATCCGCGGGACAGTGCCTCACCCATCGGCCATGCCGGGCGGCTGCCGGTTTGCCCCGCGCTGTGACTATGTTCGCGACGAATGCAGCCGGATTCCTCCGCTTCTTGGCGTGGGGGAAGGACACAAGTGCCGTTGCTGGCTGGTGAAGGAAGGAGGGGAGGAGCATCGTGGAAGCTTTGCTGCAGGTACGTGATTTGAAGAAGTATTTTCCGGTGAAAGGGAAATGGTTTCAGCCGACGACCCATGTCAAGGCAGTAGACGGCGTCACCTTTTCCATACAGAAAGGAGAGACGGTCGGCCTTGTCGGCGAGAGCGGATGCGGCAAGTCGACCACAGGGCGAGCGCTCCTGCACCTGCTGCCTCCGACCGGGGGAGAAGTCATCTATAATGGAAGGAATCTGACCAAGCTGTCCACAAGCGAGCTTCGTGTCCTGCGCAGGGAGCTGCAGATCGTTTTCCAGGACCCGTACGCTTCGCTCGATCCGCGGATGAAGATACGGGACGTCCTGCTCGAGCCGTTGGAGATTCACGGCATCGGAACCAAGCAGGAGCGATTGAAAAAGGTGGAGGAAATCCTGGAGATCGTCGGCCTTGGCGGTCACTATGCCAACCGGTATCCGCACGAATTTTCCGGCGGACAGCGTCAGCGGATCGGAATCGCCCGTTCCCTGATTCTGCGGCCTTCCCTGATCGTCGCCGATGAGCCCGTATCAGCGCTGGACGTCTCCATTCAGTCGCAGATTCTCAATCTGCTGCAGGATTTGCAGGAGCAGTTTGACCTGACGTATCTGTTCATTTCGCATGATCTGAGTGTGGTCAAGCACATTAGCGACCGGGTCGGCGTCATGTACTTGGGCAGGCTGGTGGAGTTCGCTCCAAAGGAATCACTCTATTCGGCTCCTGCTCATCCGTACACGCAGGCATTGCTGTCGGCGGCGCCGGTAGCCAATCCGGATGCCAGGCCCCAGCGGATCATCCTCAAGGGAGATGTGCCCAATCCGGCGAATCCTCCGAGCGGCTGCGCTTTTCATACGCGCTGCCCGCATGTGATGGAGGCGTGCAAAAGTGTCAGGCCTGAGCTGGCGCCGGTCGATGGGCAAGGGCACTGGGTTGCTTGTCATTTGCATCAGCAATAGGCTTGGAACAGTACGCTTTCATGGATAGACACGGGAGAGGGTGCCTCCGTTTTTTAGAGGTGCCCTTTTGTGTTGTGTTCTCTGTTTCCCTTCTTGAGGTTGGTTCTTGGGACTGCTTCTTGGAGGACATCGCTTTTGGGCTTTTCACGCTTTATTGGAAATGCACTTAGGACAGGCTTTGGTGGGGGAGATGAAAAAGGGAGAAAACGCTGCAGGTTCGGTGGGACACTTCTTCGGAGCCAGGTCTGGCCGGCTCCATTCCAAAAGCGGAACCGCGTCCAAAAGCCGCCCATTCATGAAGTACCTCAGAGTTGGACGCTGAAAGCGTGTTCCGCTTTTTCCATTCCGCCTGGGTAGTGTCCCAAAGACCTTCGCATTTTCTCCCTTTTTCATCTCTACAGCTTCAATGGTTGTTCGGGTGTTTCTTTGAGCGAATCAATGAAGTGGAGTAAAATCGTCCTCGCAGCTTTAGACTGTCTTCTGATCCGAAAGCTCTGGAGGGCTCAACCTAAAGAAGGGAGTGCCAAGATGCGGTGATCTATGCCGCTTCAGTACAATTAATATGCTTCTGGACAATAATGACTTGGCGTTATTTACATCCCTGGCCTTCCTCAGCTTCTTGTCATTCCTTCCCTCTCTTGCCTTGTAACCCTCCATGACCTTCATGAACATGCCTTCAATCAGTCTTCTTTCAAAAAGCCAGACAAAAGGCAAACAGCAGTAGAGATGAAAAAGCAGAAAAAACACGAAGGTCTTTGGGGCACCAGCCTAGGCGGAATGGAAAAAACGGTTCCGCTTTTGGAATGCAGCCGGACAGTCATGTCCCGCAGCAGGTGACCCACCGAACCTGTAGCGTTTTTTCTGCTTTTTCATCTCCACCACCAAAGCCCCGGACAACGCTCTTTCCTAACGAGCCAAAAATGAATGAATGTACATTCACCAAAGCTGTGATATATTCAAGGGAGAAAATTTCCTGAAATGTGAAACAGGAGGTTATGAAAAGTGGACGTGAAAGCAGGCGACGTGTTCAGGTGGGAAAGGACGTTTCGTGAAGAGGAGGTTTTGCAGTTCGCGGAGCTGACCGGCGACAAGGGAAGACATCATGTGGAACGTGATGAAAAAGGGCGGCTGATGGTTCACGGTTTTCTTACGGCCAGTATCGGAACAAAGCTCGGCGGAGATATGAACTACATCGCCCGAGAATTGGTCAGCGAGTTTCTGAGGCCTGTCTTTTCAGGAGATACCGTCTCATGTGAAATGACCGTGACCGAGGTAACGCAGCAGGAAGGCTACAAGCAGGTTTCAGTGAAGCTGATCTATCGCAATCAGGACGGAAAGGAAGTATTGACGGGAGCAAGCCGCGGAATTATACGGGACTGACATGCAGCCCCCAAAATCGAATGATCGGGACGGAATAGGCATAGGCATAGGCAAAGATTGCCCCCCACATACAGCAAAAACAGGCTGAGCGTTGGAAAAGCGCCCAGCCTGTTTTTGGATGATAGGTTAGATCTTCAAAATAGCGCCGTTGCTGGCGTTGGTAACCATCTTGGAGTAGCGAGCCAGATAGCCGGTCTTCACCTTTGGCTCAAATTCGGTCCAGTTGGCCTGACGGCGAGCCAGCTCGTCAGGGGCTACATGCAGTTGGATGGAGCGATCCTCCAGATCGATGCTGATGATGTCGCCGTCCTGGACGAAAGCGATCGGACCGCCCTCCGCTGCTTCCGGAGAGATGTGGCCGATGCTGATTCCGCGGGAGGCGCCGGAGAAACGGCCGTCGGTGACGAGCGCCACTTCCTTGCCTAGTCCCATGCCCACGATCTGGGAGGTAGGGGCGAGCATTTCAGGCATGCCCGGACCGCCTTTTGGCCCTTCGTAACGGATGACAACGACGTGGCCTGGCTTGATCTTGCCTGCAGCGATACCGGCAAGCGCCTCTTCCTGCGAATCAAAGCAGATGGCAGGTCCTTCGTGCCGCTTGATGGACGGATCGACGCCGCCGGTTTTGATGATGGAACCCTGCGGAGCCAGATTACCGAACAGAACAGACAGTCCGCCTGTTTCGCTGTACGGGTTGTCGAGTGTGCGAATGACCTGCGTATCCGTGATTTCCGCGTCAGCGATATTTTCCGCCAGCGTTTTGCCGGTCACGGTGATGCGTTCAGGATGCAGGGCGCCCGCCTTTTTGGACAATTCCTTCAAAATGGCGGAGACACCGCCCGCATTGTGGCAGTCCTCGATGTGGTAGTCGGATGCCGGAGCCAGCTTGCACAGGTACGGGATGCGCTTGGCTACCTCGTTGATCCGCTCCAGCGGATATTCAAAGCCTGCTTCCTGGGCAATCGCCAGCGTATGGAGAACGGTGTTGGTGGAACCGCCCATTGCCATGTCGAGGGCGAATGCGTCATCGATGGCTTCCAGCGTAACGATATCGCGAGGCTTGATGTCGCGAGCGATCAAATCCATCAGTTTTTGGGCCGATGCTTTGACCAGCTCCTTGCGTTCCGGAGAAACGGCGAGAATGGTTCCGTTGCCAGGCAGAGCCAGTCCGAGAGCCTCCGCCAGGCAGTTCATCGAGTTGGCGGTGAACATGCCGGAACAGGAGCCGCAGGATGGACAGCCGAATTGCTCGAGCTCGTCCAGCTGTTTATCGTCGATCAGACCGGCCTGGTACGCTCCGACTCCCTCGAACACGGAGGAAAGCGAAATGGACCGGCCGTCGCTTGTTTTTCCGGCTTTCATTGGGCCGCCTGTCACGAAAACAGTAGGAATGTTAACGCGCAGTGCTCCCATGATCATGCCGGGGGTGATTTTGTCACAGTTGGGGATACAGATCATGCCGTCAAACCAGTGAGCGGCCACGACTGTCTCCAGACTGTCGGCGATCAGCTCGCGGCTTGGCAGGGAATAGCGCATCCCGATATGGCCCATGGCGATGCCGTCGTCTACGCCGATTGTATTGAATTCAAACGGCACTCCGCCCGCTGCGCGGACTGCCTCTTTTACGATCTTTCCAAATTCCTGCAGGTGGACGTGACCGGGAATGATGTCGATGTATGAGTTGCAGATCGCGATAAACGGTTTGTCGAAATCCTCGTCTTTTACGCCGGCTGCACGCAGAAGGCTGCGGTGCGGCGCACGGTCAAAGCCTTTTTTGATCATGTCGCTTCGTTGTCTGGCCACTTGAAAAACTCCCTTCCGATTGAAACGATGCCTGTTTATTTTGAACTATCTTATCACTTTTTCATAAATAGAAACAACCGTAAAAGTCTGAACATTTGCTCAGGAAAGAGCTTCTCAAGGCGTCAAAAGCAGCGCCGCTTGCCTGTTCATAACAACGGAACTGGTGAAAAAGAAAGTACTTTGTTCTACAATAAGGTACATGAAATAAATAGAGCTGGAGTGAACAGGATGTGGGAAGAACTAAAAACGATCTGGGAACAGGGAACTGAGGAAGAACGACAAATCCTGGAGCTTGCCGTTCAGGCGATCCGGCAGCGCAGGGAGCGGGGAAGCGCGTTTTTGTCCGGCTTTCTCGGATTGAAGGGCGATTTCGTCGACGAGAACACCTATCGCTTTGAACTGCCGTTGACTGTGTTTACGCACAACTCGCTCGGTGTCGTCCACGGCGGGATTTTGGCTACGCTCATCGATTCGGCGATGGGGTCGCTCATTAACCGCTCCCTTCCGCCTGATCAATACGCCGTGACGACTGAACTGAAGACCAATTACCTGCGTCCGGGAAAGGGAGAAAAGCTGCGTGCGGAAGCCAGCTTCATCCATCGCGGACAAACATTGGTGGTCATGGATGGCAGGGTGTACGACGAACGCGATCGGCTGCTGGCTCACGGGACCGGGACGTTCATCGTCCTCAAGCGAAAGAGATAGGCAGTCTGTACACAAAAAAACCTCTATACGCAAATAGCGGATAGAGGCTTTCGGCCGTGCAGCGCAGCCACGTGCACCAGGCGAGGCGCATGTTTTTTACCCAATGGCTATGAGGCCGCTGTATTGGGCAATGTAGTCCAGCATCTTGCGGGAAAGTGGAACGATAAACTCCATGTTCTCCCGTTCGGTAATTCCGGAACGCGTCACAATCCGCGCCCATTTTACGGTGAGCTTGTAGTAGTCCGAGCCAAATTCCGAGCGGATCAGCTCGCTTTTGTGGCGGAAAGTAATCGGCGCGTTGTCAAGCTTTATCGGAACCATGCTGACGATGTCATGCAGGAACAGGTGATACGTCATATGAGGCTTGAAAAACACCAGCTCCTTGCTGGTTACGGAGCAACCCAGACTTTTGTTCAACTGGGTCAGCATCAGTTCGCCTTCCAGATTTTTCAGGCGAATAAAATCGCTGTTCATGTCTTTTCCCCTCCTTTGGCGGAAGCACTTGCCCGGATGCGCTTTTGCAAAGACCGGGCAGCCCCTTCAAAACACGGGTGTCTCCCTATCATAGGGATGAACCGGGTCCGGATGCAAGGGTAATCAATGGATTTACAGAAAAGAAAAGGAGAGACTCCCATGATCGAAATAGCCAAAGAAGCAGCAAAATACGCTGGAACCTATCTGCAGGAACGTTTTTTGCAACAGCTCATCCCCGATGAGGAGCTTCACAACGACGTAAAGCTTCCCGAAGACAAGGAGAGCGAACGACGGATCATTGAGGTTTTGCATAAGCATTTTCCGGACCATACCATTTACTCCGAGGAGATCGGAATGGTCGAACGCAAGGAAGACTATCTCTGGATCGTGGATCCGCTGGACGGTACAAACAATTATTTTATCGGCTATCCGTATTTCTCTATCTCTCTTGCCCTGCAGTACAAAGGTGATGTGATCTTGGGCGTCGTCTACAACCCGGTGGCCGGTCAAATGTTCTGGGCGGAAAAAGGCAAGGGAGCGTTCCTCAACGGGAAGCGGCTGGAAGTGAACAAACGCGATGATTTGACCCGGGCAGTCGGAACGTACATCCGGGGACGCAACTCGGTCACCAAGGAGCAGGAGCTCGAATTCACGCGTCCGTTCGTGCTCAAAACGAAGCGGCTCTTGCGCAACATCGCGCCAGCTCTGGACTGGTGCCTGCTCGCCAACGGGTGGCTGGACTACATCGTGATGCAGCGATCCAGCATCATGGATGTGGCCGCTGGCATTCTGATCGCACAGGAGGCCGGTGCCCTCGTCACAGATTGGAACGGAGAGATCTATCATCATGAAGACTTCGACAAAGAGCGTCTGCCGTCGCTAGTGGCGAGCAATGGCGTACTGCACGAAAAGGTGCGGGAACTGATCTCGGAATAGCAGAAGCGTAACCTTGAAAAGGGAAGCAACGTTGCTTGGCAGCCGGGAGACAGAAAGCGAACGGGCAGGTTAACTGGGTTTGGAGGAGTCCTCTTGTTTTTTCGGGTCATGTATGAAATTTTTGTCATCCTGCTGGTCATCACGTATGCGATTGTCGTCTTCGCTGATCCGGCCAGTCATCCCCGGTTGACCGAGGAGTTTATGAATCAGGCAGACGTCATCCTGATCAGCTTTTTGGCAGCGGAATACGTCATCCGCCTATGGCTGGCCAAAGATAAAAAGAAATTTGTCATCAGCAACTGGTTCGATCTCGTCGCCATGATCCCGCTTGATCATTATTTTTATCTGGCGCGCTTCATGCGTATCCTGCGCCTTGTCAGGATATTGAGAGCTTCTCCTTTTCTCTGGAGCATGCTGAAATCCAAGCCGATGCAGCGGGTGATTGGCGTGGTCACCTTGATCATGCTGTGGAGCTCGGGAGCCATTTACCTGCTGGAGGCCGGCATCAACGAAAATATCGTTCATTTCGGCGATGCTCTATGGTGGTCCATCGTCACGACGACAACAGTCGGATACGGAGACATCTCGCCCGTTACGACGGGGGGCAGAATCATGGCTACGATATTGATGGTCACCGGTATCGGGACTCTTGGCGCTCTGACCGCAAACTTCGCCCATCATTGGACCGAGTTTCAGGAGGGGAAAGGGCAGACGCCGGAGGAACACGCTCATGCGGAAAAGAAGATGCGTGCGCTTCAATTGCAGCAAGTCGAGCAGTTGACGCAAAAAGAGTACGAATCGATGATGAAAACGATTGAGGAGTTGTATCGGGAAAGGAACGGGGAAGAACGTTAGTCGGGAAGCAGGCAACGTAATAGCCAGACTGCGGACTTGATCCATCAGGCAAACGGTGGATAAGAAAAAGGCATGGCGCACAGGGCGTCATGCCTTTTCTTCATGTAGCTTATTCTACAACTGCTTCTACAGCATCCATTTCCCAGCTTGGCTCAGTGGAGAGCGTTTCAGCAAAGGAGCGGAAGAAGCCTTTTTTGTCAAAAGCTTCGATTGCTTTCGGATCTTTCTTCAGAGCTTCTACAGTCAAAGAAGCGTCTTTTCCGGGGATGTCATACTTGGTCGCTTTGCCGAAGTTGTACGATACGGTTTCTGCTTCCAGACCGACAGTCAACGGCTTTTGGGTTTTGTCAACCGCGAACGTTACGTTCAAAGCGCTCTTTTGGCGAATAGGCTGTTTTGCCTTGTCGATGTTGAAGTCCAGGGTCCAGTTCACACCGTGGAAGCCTTCTTCCTTCAGCAGCTCGACGACTTTATCAGGCGTATAGACTTTGCCCTCTGTTTCCAGCCATTGTTTTGCAGAAGCAATGCCAGCTGTTACCGCTGCTTCGGCAGTAGCGCGCTTCTCGGCTTCTGTCGTTTTCTTCGCGTCAGGAGTCATTTCTTCTTCCAGTTGTTGAGTCAAAACCATCAGGTCGACAGCGAACGCTTTTACGTCTTGGTTGGCAACAGCGTCATTTGCTGTGTAGTAGAACATTTGAATCAGTTCTTTTGTGTCCAGTGTGATGGCGATGTGTGCTGTTTCCACTTTCTCGCCGTTAGGCAGTGTGACGGTTTCTTTGCCCAGGTCTTTCACATTGGACAGCTTGTAGCCGTACTTGGAGATGTACTTCTTCATGAAGTCCATCGTCAATTTGTTCATTTTGTCCTGGTAGTCTTTCAATTTCGCCGGATCGATGGCTGTTTCGCCAGCGGCAACGAGTCCAGTCGAGTTGGAGTCGATTTTCAAGTATTTTTTATCCAACGAAGATTTTGCATACAGATCGCTTCCGCTTACGATCAGCTCCACGCCAGCTTTTTTATCGCCAGCCCAAACGCCTTTGTCCCGCAGCAGCTTGTCGTCGTTTACTACGACGTCCATCTTCGCGTTCTGAAGATCGAGCTGGGAACCTTTTACGGTTACTCCTGCTTTCAGTGCATTCAGTACGGCGATGCTTTCAGCGTCCGCTGGTTCGCCCAGGGCTGCTGGCAGCTTGTCTACGTCACCAACCAGTTTGAGTGAACCCTGGTAGTCATAGTTGGGTTTATCGAGCGATGTAACGACGGCGTCCCGCACCAATGACGCTTGACCTGAACAGCCTGTGAGAACAAGCCCCAAAGCAAGCAGCAGGGCACTCCCCTTTTTCCACATGAAGTGTTCCTCCTCTATCAATTCATTTCAATTTCCACATCTTGTATTACGCATGAGCTGGCAAAAGGTTTCTCATTATCTAAAAAAAACTCAACAGAGCAAAAACAACGAGGTGTTTCGTGGTAAGATTGTAGAAAGCGAAAGGTTATGCTAAGAGGTTATGCAAGAAAGGACGTTGCAACATGTGGTCGTGGCTTCACAAGCTGATGAGTTTTATTCGCGGAGACGAAAGTGAACAACAGGAACAAGGGCATACAGAGCAATACGTTCGTCCTTCAACAGGAGTGTCTGGCGGCAAAGTGCAGGCAAGAACGCGGAGCATTTACCCCAGAGAGCGGGAAATCGAAGAGACGGACGAGCCGTTCCGCAGAAGGAAACAGCGACAATTTAAATTTCCAGTCATACCGGATGAAAAACAGACCGAAAAACGGACAGAGCAGGCTCCGCCGACAGAAAATCCGGCAGATGCCGTGGCGAAAAGAAGGGCTGAGAGAGCGCGCGCGACTGCGGGAAAAGGTGAACCGGAGCGGCGGCGTGCAACAACATCTGACAGCAATGAACAGACCAGACAGGCGGAAGAGGCCGTTGATACGGTAAGCCGGACCGCCCAGCCTTTGGAGACCAAGCGCCCCTATAAACCTTCAGAGGTCATTTCACCTGTGTTTGGAAAGGTGACTGCTGAGACAGAGGACGCTGATCATCGGATACATACGACAGCCGGAGTCCATTCTTCCCGGGAGCTGATCAATGAACAACAGGCGAGGATGCGGGAGCTGACTGCCTCAAGCCACGCGGAAAGAGCAGAAGCGGATGACCGGTCGGAAGCATCTTCCGACCTTGTACTGGAGATGAACAGCGAGCCGGTGGTACAGCTTCCTGAAAATGAAAAGACCGAAACGGTAGTGAGCGAAGCCGCAGATATTCGGGTGGAAGACGGCATGCAAGAGGAAGAATCGTTTGCTCACAGCGTCCATAACCGGGCGCAAGCGCCGCACTTTTTGGACGTTGACAACGCTGGAGGTCAACCTGCCGATCCAGCAGCCTCCGGCCACATGCAGCCGGCAAGCACTGGTCAGCCGGGAGAAGAGTATAGCGTGACTGTTGGCGAGATGCTTGAAGCAGCAGCTGCACTGGACGAGGCGGAATTTGATTCAGGCGAGGCCGAGGATAATGGCGTGCGGGCTGCAGTTGATTCAGATGCGGAAGGATTTGCTGAAAAGCTGACCGCAGAAGAGCCAGTGGCGGAGGAGCCGGTTGGAAAGTTGACTGTGGAGGAGCCAGTGGCGGAGGAGCCGGTTGGAAAGTTGACTGTGCAGGAGCCAGTGGCGGAAGAACCGGCTGAAAAGCAGACCTCAGAGGAGCCAGCGGCAGAAGGATCGATTGAACCAGCCGCAGTAGAACCAGCCTCGAAGCAATCGGGAGAAGAACAGCCGATTGTCTCTGTATCGAATGCCGGCATGCCGTTTATCGGGAAAGAGACCAACGCGGAACAGAAGGAAGCGGAACAGCCTGTAGAGGAGCAGACTGCGCAGGAGATGAGCGCTTCTCCCCGGGCAACGATTCAGCCGGGTCTGGAAGGCAGCCGTTCCCAGGAGAAGCGGGAAGAGATCGGCTCCGCAAAAGACGAGTCTGTGAACAGTTCTTCGCAAAGCGTTCCGCCGCATTCCTTTGCGAATCCAGCCAACAATTTGCAAGGGGTCGCGCCAATTGCTTCAGCAGCCGAGGTGGCGGCCAGTCTGGCTGCATACGCTGCGGAAAAAAGCGAGCCGTCATCCGCACCGCAGAAAGAGACAAACGAAGCAAATCCACAGCAGCGGCAAGCTGCCGATGTCACCCCACAGCAGCGGCAAGCTGCCGATGTCACCCCACAGCAGCGGCAAGCTGCCGATGTCACCCCACAGCAGGGGCAAGTTGCCGTCGTCAACCCACTACAGCGGCAAGCTGAAGTCGTCAACCAACAACCGGCTCCGCAACCGGACGAGCAACCGTTATTGCCGTATGCGAGTCCGTCCCTTGAGCTGCTTGCCCCATCGCCAGAGCAGGATGACGATGACGACGAGCATACGCAAATACAGAAGCTGCTGCTGGAAGAGACGCTGAGCAATTTCAACGTAAACGCACAGGTCGTCGGCATTGTGAAAGGTCCTTCGGTGACCCGTTTTGAAATACAGCCTGCGCCAGGGGTGAAGGTGAACAAGATCACCAGTTTGATCGATGACATCAAGCTCAATCTCGCTGCCAAAGACATTCGGATCGAAGCTCCGATCCCGGGACGGAACGCTGTCGGCATCGAGGTCCCCAACTTGAAAAGCCAGCCGGTGCTGATCAGCCGCATTATCGGGTCCGAGAAATTTTTGCAGCATTCGTCGCCGCTGGCTGTTGCCCTGGGTATGGACATCGGCGGAGAGCCGATCGTCGCGGACATCAAAAAAATGCCGCACGGCTTGATTGCCGGTTCGACCGGTTCAGGAAAGAGCGTCTGCATCAACTCGATCATTGTCAGCCTGCTGTATAAGGCGACACCGGAGCAGGTGCGTCTGCTGCTGATCGACCCGAAAATGGTTGAGCTGGCTCCGTACAATCATCTGCCCCATCTGGTTACGCCGGTGGTGACTGACGCGAAGCAGGCGACGGCTGCGCTCAAATGGGCGGTGGAGGAAATGGAAAAACGGTATGCGCTGTTTGTGGATGCGGGAGTGCGCGATATTGACCGCTACAACCAAACGACGGATCAGCCGCTGCCGTACATTGTCATTGTCATCGACGAATTGGCCGACTTGATGATGGTTTCCCCTCAGGATGTGGAAGACTGCATCATCCGAATCGCACAGAAAGCACGTGCATGCGGTATTCATCTGCTTTTGGCGACACAGCGCCCATCCGTTGATGTCATCACCGGGAACATCAAGGCAAACGTCCCTACGCGTCTGGCCTTTGCCGTCTTTTCTCAGGTGGACTCACGGACGATTCTCGACCAATCGGGAGCGGAGCGCTTGCTCGGGCGGGGCGATATGCTCTTTTTGGAAAGCGGAACGACACCGATTCGCCTGCAAGGAAACTATGTGACGGACGAAGAGATCGAGGCCGTCACCCAAGCGATCAAAAGGCAGCGAAAACCGGCGTACCTGTTCAGCAAAGAGGATTTGGAGCAGCAGGTACAATCATTCGACATGGGAGACGATCCGTTGTACCACGAGGCACTGCTGTATGTGGCCGATCAGGGACAGGCTTCCGCTTCCGCCCTGCAGCGCCGTTTCCGCGTAGGCTACAACCGGGCGGCTCGTCTGATCGAAATGATGGAAGCCGACGGCTATGTAGCCGGACAGAGCGGCGGAAAGCCTCGCGCTGTGTTGATCACGCGTGAAGACGCTGAAGCGTTGACGGAAGGGACATCGCTGTTTTAGCAAGTTCATCAGGGGGCCTGGTGGCCGGGATGTTATTCTCGGTAACAGGCCGTCTTTTTTTATTGCATGGTTGCTCAAAGCGATTGTTCGTTGTATTCTGAAAAGTATGAGAAAAGGAGAGGCGGGGATTGCGATGGATTTGGTCCAGAAAAAATATCAACGCATGGATGAGCATACCGTCCTGTTTAACGAGGAGTATTACCTCCGCGTCATGAAGCTGTCCATAGACGGCCTGGATGCTGCTGCGAGAGAGGAGCTGTTTACGCATCTCTACTCCTTCGAAAGTGCTGACATCGAGCTGGAAATCGATATTTCGGAGGAGGAGCAGGGCAAGTGGTACTTGCAGCTTCTCGTCCCGCATGTCCTCACCTTGCCAGAGGCGGCAAACAAGCGCTTGACGCGGGGAGAGGAACAACTTGGCGAGCATCTGTCTGGACAATCTCAGGCGGCTTTCACTTTTCGTCTGGCAGAGGAGGAGCTGTATCATTACGTGAAGAGGTACAATCCGAATCTGAATGTGACCGCATGACCTGCATGATCTGATGTGGCACAGCTTTTTAACTTGTTTGGGGCTAAATCCTTGGGGGCTTGCCCCTTTTTTGGTGCGCCCAGCATGGGCGATAGCTATAGGGTGAAAGTCCCGAACGGGGGTTGGCTGTACCAACCGTTAGCTCAAGGCAAGGGTGTCGACCGCGAGGTCGAATCTGAAGGAAGCCGGCGGCAAAATCCCGACCTGAGGTACACGAACCCAATTTGAGGCTGTTGTATCCGGGCGAGTCTGCCAAACAAGACAAAGCCCCATACAGCCAAGGGATACAGTAGTAAACTTGGGCAGGTACATGGGATGAAAGTTATCGTTCTTACCTGGGGAGGTCTGCATGAAACGCCTTCAACTGTTGGTAACCGTCTCCGTAAGGAGACGCTGAACATGCAGAAGTCAGCAGAGGCCATAGTACCCGAGTAGAGGACGCTTGAATGGGGAAGGGCCGAACATCAAGTCAGCATGCGATCCATGTCTTTTGATACGGTACGTCGAAGCAGAATTCTGTCAAGGAACTACTTTTGAAGAGCAGGGGTGAAGCCCCGAGGGTACAAAAGAGGGCTGAGTATCGTACAGCAAGCACGGAGTCCGCATGTGCGAAGGAAGGAACATCATTATGGATTTGCTGGAAAAAGTCTTATCACGGGAAAACTTACGGATGGCACTCCAACGAGTGGAGGAAAACAAAGGTGTCGGTGGAGTCGATGGTGTTTCAACCGAACAACTACGCGATTATCTACGTGAACACTGGCAAGCCATCCGCGAGAAGATGGAAAGGGGAACCTATAGACCTTCACCTGTTCGCAGAGTCGAAATCCCGAAACCTGACGGTGGTGTAAGGTTATTAGGCATTCCCACCGTGGTAGACCGCTTTATTCAGCAGGCCATCCTCCAAGTGTTAACGCCGATCTTCGACCCCACCTTCTCGGAATCTAGCTATGGGTTCCGTCCAAAACGTAGCGCTCACATGGCAGTAAGGAAAGCGCAAGCGTATATCTCCGAAGGATATCGTTTCGTGGTGGACATCGATCTAGAGAAATTCTTTGATCGCGTAAATCATGATATTCTAATGAGCCGTGTGGCTCGAAAAGTTCAGGACAAGAGAATTTTAAGACTGATTCGTTCCTACTTGAATGCGGGGATCATGATAAATGGCGTCTGTACAACATCAAGTGAAGGAACACCGCAAGGTGGGCCGTTAAGCCCACTTTTGGCAAATATCCTACTTGATGATTTGGACAAGGAACTCGAAAAGAGAGGCCACCGTTTCTGCCGCTACGCAGACGATTGTAATATCTACGTGAAAACAAAACGGGCAGGGGAACGAGTAAAGAAGAGTATTCAAAACCACTTGGAGAAGGTACTAAGGCTAAAAGTAAATGAGGAGAAAAGCGCGATAGACCGACCATGGAAACGAAAATTCTTGGGCTTTAGTTTTACTTTTGCAAAACAGACAAGGATTCGCATCCACCCCAAATCCCTCCTCAAGCTAAAAGAGAAAATCCGCACGATCACGAATCCGGTGTGGAGCATCTCGATGGAGAAGCGGATTGAAAGAATAAATCAGTACCTCATGGGCTGGATTGGATATTTCGCCCTTGCAGACGCGAAGGGCATTCTACAATCCATTGAGGAATGGACAAGGCGCAGGCTCCGTCTTTGTTTGTGGATGCAGTGGAAACGCGTGAGAACCAGATATCGAGAACTTCGTTCTCTTGGCATATCTCACGTAAAAGCCATTGAAATTGCAAATACCCGCAAGGGTGCATGGCGTACCACAAAATCTCCGCATATACACAAAGCCCTCGGCATTGCCTACTGGCAACAACAAGGGCTGAAAAGCTTAGTGCAACGATATTCTCAAATTCGTCAAGCTTGGTGAACCGCCGTATACCGAACGGTACGTACGGTGGTGTGAGAGGACGGGGGTTAGTCGCCCCCTCCTACTCGATTTTTGAGAACGGGGCCAGGGCGGGAAAAGCGTGTTTCTCTGCTTGGCTCCGGGATCCGTCTGCATAAGAAGTGTGAACAGTCCGCTCCGGAGCGTTTCGCGGGGGGGAGCTGCCGGCTTGTATGTACAAAGTGGAAAAGGAGCTGCTAGTCTTGCGCAGCTCCTTCGTTGTTTATGAAACACTTCTTTTTCCTGGGAAGCAAAAGTGATCATTTAACTACAATAAATTCTTCATGATTGAAAATCATTGTAGTTGCTGTACGTCCTTCCGCTGTAGTGCCTGACAGGGCTATTACAACGCCTTTCTCATTTTTACTCGTATCCCCCTCCATAACAACACGGAGCATGTTATTGCCGCGGAAGGTATTCGGTCCGGAACGCACTCTTAGAAATGCACAGTTTCCTGCGGGTATGGTAACCGTTCTGCGGAAAATTCTAATCTCTGGGGGGGAGATGGGTATGATTGTCTCTCTCGACAAACATGAACCGATATATTTACAGCTGAACTAATGTTCGAAATGTTTTTTAGCCCGATTTGTAGAAACTTTATTACCCCCCTGCTATTCCGACGGCCGCGGCCCATATCGCGGATCATACAGGCTCTTCACCCCTTTCGCGAAGACTGTTCTTTGTGAAAGGGGTTTCTTTTATGTCCTTCTGAAATGGACACTTGTCTTTATGGGGTAAATAATTTAACCTATACTCATGCAGTTTGTGATCGTTATACACAGATGGAGGAGTCGGAGATGAAAGTTGCCAAATTTGGCGGGACCTCACTGGCGAGCGCCGCACAGATAAAAAAAGTATGCGAGATTGTCAAGTCGGATGAAGCGAGAAAGCTCGTCGTCGTTTCAGCACCCGGAAAACGGTACAAGGAAGATACGAAGGTTACCGATCTTCTCATCCGGTACGCGGAAGCGCGTCTGCAAGGCCAGCCCGCCGAAGAAGTTCAAAGCCGGATCATCGGCAGATATCAAGACATTATCCGGGAACTGGGCTTGCCTGTCGAGGCGGCGGAAGAGATCGCCGCACAGCTGAAAGAGGCGCTGCACTTCATACCTGCCGAAGATCCCGGCCGGTTCATGGACAGGGTAAAAGCGGCGGGAGAGGATACGTGCGCCAAGCTGGTAGCCCGTTACCTGCAAAGCCAGGGCAGGGAGGCTGTCTATGTAAACCCCAAGGATGCCGGTCTGGTCGTGACTGGAGAGCCGGGGAACGCTCATGTATTGCCTGAAGCGTATGAAAAGCTGCGCAGTTTGAAAAGCCAGTCCGGGATCGTGATTTTTCCGGGGTTTTTCGGATTTACGCCGGCGGGCGAGCTGGTCACCTTCTCCAGGGGAGGCTCCGATATTACTGGCTCCATTCTGGCTGCAGCCGTGCAAGCGGAGCTGTATGAGAACTTTACCGATGTCGACTCGGTGTATGTCGTGAACCCGAGTCTTGTAGAAAAACCGAAGGAAATCCAGGTCATCACCTATCGGGAGATGCGAGAGCTCTCCTATTCGGGCTTTTCCGTCTTTCACGAGGAAGCTTTGTATCCGGCGTATCAGGCGGGTATCCCCGTCTGCATCAAAAATACGAATAATCCGCAGGCACCAGGCACCATGATCGTCTCAGAGAGACCGTTCCACGAAAATCGGGTATCCGGAATCGCGGCTGACAAAGGCTTTTGCAGTATTTATGTGAGCAAGTATTTGCTCAACAAAGAGATCGGCTTTGGCCGCAGGCTGCTGCAAATCTTTGAGGAAGAGGGTCTCTCGTACGAGCATACGCCGTCGGGGATTGACAATATCTCCGTCATTTTGCGGGAAAAGGATTTT
Source organism: Brevibacillus borstelensis (assembly GCF_036700025.1). Taxonomy (NCBI): domain Bacteria; kingdom Bacillati; phylum Bacillota; class Bacilli; order Caryophanales; family Paenibacillaceae; genus Brevibacillus; species Brevibacillus borstelensis. The sequence continues at coordinate 1,867,211 of NZ_CP144922.1, forward strand.
ACCCCGCAAATCGAACAGCGGGTAGTGAACAGATTGAAACAGGAGCTTCAGGCCGAAGACATCATCGTCGAGAGAGGCCTTTCACTCGTCATGATCGTCGGCGAAGGCATGCGCCGTTCCGTGGGTACTTCGGCGCGAGCAACATCCGCTCTCGCCAGAGCCAAGGTCAATCTGGAGATGATCAACCAGGGCTCCTCCGAGGTCAGCATGATGTTCGGCGTAAAAGAGGTAGATGCGGACAGGGCCGTGATCGCGCTGTATGAGGAGTTTTTTGCCCAGTCCGAAGAGGCATTGGCAGACATGGCCGTGACGCTGAAAGCTTGAGCAAGGACGTTTGCAGAAACGAGCCAGGCCATACAGTCGATTTGTTCAAGGTCGTCCGAAAATAAATAACAAGCCCCCTTCAGAAACTGATGAGAATCGAATCGGAGGGGGGATTTTCTGTCCAGGACAAAAGAAACGGGATGGGAAAAAAGTATCGGTCAAGTTTTCCTCCTTCCCGCCATACGATTGTACTAACTATATAAATGGTCTTGTGTCGATAGGTGTAAGTACGAAGGCGGAGCGGCGATAGAGCTCACCAGTTCCCTGCTAAACGATCGGGACAAGACGGAGGTAGATCCATTTGCATACAAGGCGACAACCGCCAGATTTGGCCCGCAGTCTCTCAGTTACGTGATCATCGCCGAGCAGGAGCAAAAGCGGATCGCGGAGCTTTTGCGGCAGGCTGTGACCACCAAAAGCGAAAAGTCTCAAAAAGAGACGAAAGAATCAAAATGAGTCAAATATAGTATCGTTTTGATTCTTGTACGAAAAATGAAACCGTTCACTGCCTCCCCTCATCCATGGCATGAGAGTTGCACAGAAATAAGCTCTGAATAGTCGATTCAGAGTATCGAATCAGAGCATCGATTCCAACCAATCGACTCAGCAGCAATGGAGCATTCCTTTATTGCGGGCAAACAAGGAGGAGAGAAATCATGTCAATGGAAACGGGTATTCGCTATTTTCTTCAAGAAACAGGGAACCAAACGATAGGCCGACCGCGAGAAGCGGCGACATTTTTGGATGAGGCCAAAACGCAGGAGGTCATCCGGTTCCACCGCTCCATTCACGGCTACAAGCCTGCTCCGCTTCATTTCCTGAAACACCTGGCTGAGCGTCTCGGCGTGAGAGCCATTTTTATCAAAGACGAATCCTACCGCTTTGGCCTGAACGCCTTTAAGGTGCTCGGAGCCACTTATGCGATCGGCAGACATTTGAGCGCCCGGTTGGGGATTCCGGTCGAAGAGGCGAGCTTCGAGCTGCTTCGTTCGGCTGAGGCAAAGCAAAAGCTCGGAGCCGTAACGTTCGTCACTGCGACCGATGGGAATCACGGCAGAGCGGTCGCCTGGGCAGCGCAGCAGTTGGGACAAAAGGCAGTCGTCTTTCTGCCAAAGGGATCGGCAGAGCAGCGGGTGGAAGCGATTCGGCAGACAGGAGCCGAGGCGCATGTGACAGATGGCAATTACGACGAAGCTGTCCGCTTGTCGAGAAAAATGGCCGAGGAAAACGGCTGGCAGGTCGTCCAGGATACCGCATGGGAAGGCTATACGGACATCCCGCGATGGATTATGCAGGGCTATACGACGATGGCCAGGGAAGCGCTGGAACAACTCGAGGAGTCCGGAGAGCCTGTGCCGACACATGTTTTTCTGCAGGCGGGGGTTGGCTCGATGGCTGCAGCCGTGCATGGCTATCTGCAAAGCTGTTTGGGAGATCGGAGGCCGGCCACCATCATTGTCGAGCCTCATACGGCAAATTGCTTGTACCAGTCGGCACAGATAGGCGACGGTGCTCCGCATACGGTAGACGGTGATCTGGAGACGATTATGGCCGGGCTTGCTTGCGGAGAACCGAACCCGATCGCCTGGGAGATTTTGCGCGATCATGCCGCAGCTTTCGTGAGCTGTCCCGATTGGGTAGCGGCGACCGGGATGCGAATGCTGGCAGCTCCCCCGGGAGATGACCCCCGCATCATTAGCGGTGAGAGTGGAGCGGTAGGACTCGGCTTGCTTGCGGAAATCATGCGGTCAGGTGAGCTCTCTGCGCTGCGGGAACATCTCGGGCTGGGCAAAGACTCGGTGATCCTGCTCTTCAGTACCGAGGGAAATACGGATGCGAAACAGTACGAAGACGTCGTATGGGGCGGAAAGTATCCACTTGTTCCAGATCCTTCTTGTGCCTCCCGCCAGCTATAATGGAGGGAGACGGAAAACGAGAGGGGATGCGCTGTGTCATTGCGGGAAATAGCCGACTCGGTTCAACAGATTGCGGAGGCAGTCGCGTCCGTATTGCACGTGGAGGTAGAGATAGCTGACCATCAGTTGCTGCGAATCGCCGGTACAGGCAAGACTGAGCCGGGCAGATTGCAAGCGATGGCCGGAGAAGATTTTGTCTACCAGGCAGCGCTCAGGACGGGTCAGCCTGTCGTGATCGACAGCCCGGGTACCGATCCGCTCTGTCGTCCTTGCATGCATTACGGGAATTGCGCGGAAACCGGGGAGATTTGCTGTCCGATTCGGGTGAACGGGGTTGGCGTGGGAGTGATCGGGCTGCTCGCCTTTGATCAGAAACAGCGGGATCGGCTTTTTTCCGATGTGGACTCCATTTTGCTTTTCTTGCAAAAAATGGCAGAGCTGATCGCGATGCAAATAAAAGAACATCAGATGTATCGGGAGCAGCAGCTTGCCCTGGAGAGACTGCAGGCGGCTATGCAGCAGGATGATGCGTTTGCCGAGATAACCGGAACCAGCGCCGTAATCACACGGGCGAAAGAGATGGCAAGACGTGCGGCAGAGAGTGATTCCACCGTCCTGCTTCTGGGGGAAAGCGGCACGGGAAAGGAATTGTTCGCACGAGCGATTCACAAGGCCAGTCCCCGCAGAAACGAACCGTTTGTTTCTCTCAACTGCGCCGCCATTCCCGATACTTTGATGGAGAGCGAGTTTTTTGGATACGAAGAGGGGGCGTTCACCGGAGCCCGCAGAGGAGGAAAAAAGGGACTGTTTGAAACGGCTGACAAAGGGACGATTTTCCTCGACGAGATCGGGGATATGCCGATGCATTTGCAGGGCAAGCTGCTGCGTGTCCTGCAGGAAAAGCAGGTCGTCCGCGTGGGAGGAGAGGGCCAGCCCGTCGGTGTCGACGTAAGAGTGGTGGCGGCGACCCATCGCGATCTCGCCCAACTGGTCAGAGAGGGCGCCTTCCGGCAGGATCTGTATTATCGTCTGCATGTCATCCCGATCCATCTGCCTCCGCTAAGGGAGCGCAGGGAAGATATATTGCCTCTGGCCCACCTTCTTTTGCAGAAAAACGCTGCACGTTTGGGAAAACAGCTAAACGGCTTTACGCCGGAGGTACAAGCCAGGTTCGTCCAGCATGACTGGCCCGGTAACGTACGGGAGCTGTCAAACGTCGTCGAGTATGCGTCCACGATGGAGCATCGCTTGTTCATTTCTCCGGAAAATCTCCCCGCCACGTTGTGGACAAGCCCATCTGCTGAAGGCAAGGCCCAGCCTGTCGTCGGGCCGGGAGAAGGCTCAAGCTGGAATCTAAAGCAGATCGAGCAGCGCACAATCAGGCGGGTCATGACTCACCTGGAGAGAGCAAACAGGCCGAAAGAGGAAGCGGCGCAGCTTTTAGGGGTCAGTCGGGCGACTTTGTTCAGGAAACTGAAAGAAATGAGAATATGTGAACGGTCTCACAGAGATCCATAATTTGGTATATTTTTGGCTCCGCCGCCATTTTATGCTATGATAGCTTTCGAGGAAATTTTGAAAATCGAAAGGCGGGGTTGCCGGTGAAGCTAAGAGAGATCTGGGAATGGGTCCGTTCATTGGCATTTGCGCTAGGACTTGCGCTTGTGCTCGGCATTTTTGTGTTTCAGCCGTTCAAGGTAGAAGGGCATTCGATGGACCCAACCTTGCAAGATCAGCAGCGAATCTATGTATCGAAGCTGTCCCATACGTTTTCGTATTTGCCGGACTACGGCGATATCGTGGTAATTGACAGTCGCGTGGATCGAGAGCGCAGCTTTCAGGATGACCTGGTCGGCCATCCGCTCATCCATCTGTTTTTGGGAAAAGAGAACGAAAATTTCATGTATGTAAAGCGTTTGATCGGCAAGCCGGGTGACGTCATCGAGATTAAGGACCATCAGCTCTATCGAAATGGCGAGAAGCTGAGTGAGCCCTACATCAAGGAAAAGATGGAGGGAGAAGACGGGAAATGGGCCGTGCCGGAGGGCCACATCTTCGTCATGGGAGACAACCGCAACAACAGCCTGGACTCCCGCGAGATCGGCTTTGTCCCGTTCGATCATGTCATCGGCAGCAAAATAGAATGGAAGGTTGGAAAGTAAAAGGGTTGCCATTTTGGCAGCCCTTCCCTTGTCTGACAGAATTTCTGCCGGCAAAGCCGGATTGCGAGGAATCCCATGCAGGGCATAACCCAGCTAGTCTCACGGAACAGGAGGAGATCGCATGACGACGCTTTTGATCGCGGACCGGGACGCCAATGAACGGACGGGCATCAGTTGGCTTGTTTCCACATGTGCCATCCCCTTTGACGAGGTTGTCACCGCCGGGACGGCTTCCGAGCTGTTCCGCGTCCTCGAAGGAACAAGGCCGGATGTCGTCTGCGTCGAGCTGGACATGGTGTCCAAGGAACAGTGGGAGCGACTGAAAATGCTGACCTCCCAATACCGGCCGACAGTCATTGTAACAACAGCGGAGGCCACCTTTGAGCGCGCCGTACAGGGCATCGAGCTTCACGCCATCGACCTGTGGGTCAAGCCGCAAACTCCCGAGCATATCCGGCGTGTCCTGACCCGCTGCTGCCAGGACAGGACGGTGGCCCGAAAAGCAAGCGAAGTGCAGACTGACCATTACGGATCGGCGGTATCGTACCGCAGTCTGTTTTTGCCTCTGGAAACGCCGGGAAGGGGACTTCAGCTGATGCTGCTGCAGCTCGAGGAGACAGCGCGGCACGGGGATTTGCTGACATTTTTGGAGACATATCCGTTTCGGGACAAGCCTGCTCTTTTGCCGCTGAGCGACGTGATCGTCTGTCTTTTCGATCTGAAAAACGAGGCGCCTCTCGCTTCGCTGCTGGAAGTAGGAAAACGGCTGCTGATGGACTGGGAAGCGCAGCATTCGGAGTCGCTTTCGCTCGTTTTGTACGACGCCGAGGATCAAATGCTCAGTCTGCACCAGAAGTACAGGTATGCCGTCGAAGCGCTGGACATCCGCTTTTTCAAAGGATACCGGCAAATATCGGTGGTGGAGAACAAGGTGAACTGGGCGGTCATCGATCCTTTTCTGACTCCGGCGGAGCAAAGGGCGTGGATTGACATGCTCCACGACGGCGACCGCGAACAGGTGAAGCAGTGGATGTACCGCCAGTTCCTTCATAAAGAAGAGCCGTATCCCGAGCCGGGGCTGCTTCGTATCCGCCTGACCAGCATTTTGGCCCAGGTGAGAAGATTTATGAAGTCTCACTGTCTGGACGAAGGAGCGCTGGAGGATTGGTATCACCGCGTATTCGATACGATCTTATACACGCCGGTGCTCTATCGGATCGTCCAGGAGCTGCTTTTGTTCATCTACGAGCTGCTCGATTCCGCGACGACGAATCGCGAGGGAGCCCGCCTCGATATTATCGAGCAGGCCATCCGCTACCTGGAGGAAAACTACGCCCGCGCCGATTTGCGGCTGGAGGAGGCAGCGCGGCATGTGGACCGCAGTCCCGCCTATTTCAGCTCGCTTTTGTCAAAGCGTCAGGGAGTGTCCTTTCGCCAGATGCTGACGACGATACGCTTGCGCGAAGCAGAGCGGCTGTTATTGGAGACGCGCCTTTCCATCCAGGAGGTTGCCGAGCGGACAGGCTTTGTAAACGCCAATTATTTTAGCAAGATTTTTAAGGAAAAGCGGGGGACAACCCCTCGTTCGTTTCGAAATCAAAAGAAAAGCAATAAATCGTAAATTTTTTTCTTTTTCTGGTTGGGAGCGCTTCCGGTTATCCGAAATCTCCGAAAAAACCGAAAGGAAATCGAAATAAGGATGCCTGTTTTTCCCCGATTGGTCTCTTCTATACTACATATACAAAGACCTATTGGGGAAAGGGCAGGTGCAATGATGACGAAGACACAATCGATTCAAGAGTTGATCCAGCAATATTCAGGTACAAAGCTTCATGCCAAGGGATGGGTACAGGAAGCGGCGCTTCGGATGCTGCTCAACAATCTGAACGAGGAAGTGGCGGAGCGCCCTGAGGATTTGGTCGTGTACGGCGGCATTGGCAAGGCAGCCCGGAACTGGGAATGCTTCGATGCAATTGTCGAAACATTGAAAAACCTGGAGAGCGACGAAACGCTCCTGATCCAGTCCGGCAAGCCGGTTGCCGTATTCAAATCGCATGCGGATGCGCCGCGCGTGCTGTTGGCCAACTCCAATCTGGTGCCGCGCTGGGCGACCTGGGACCACTTCAACGAGCTCGACAAAAAGGGCTTGATGATGTACGGACAGATGACCGCCGGCAGCTGGATCTACATCGGCAGCCAGGGAATTGTGCAGGGGACGTACGAGACATTTGCCGAGTGCGCCCGTCAGCATTTCGGCGGTACGCTGGCAGGCACGATCACAGTAACTGCCGGTTTGGGCGGTATGGGAGGCGCTCAACCGCTCGCGGTATCGCTCAATGGCGGGGTGAGCATCAACATCGAAATCGACCGCACACGCATCCAGCGCCGTCTGGAAACGCGCTATCTCGATGTGATGACAGAAAGTCTGGATGAAGCGATCGAGATGGCGAAGGAAGCCAAAGCGGCCAAGAAGGACCTGTCCATCGGTCTTCTGGGCAACGCCGTAGACGTCCTGAACGAAATGCTGCGGCGTGGCTTCATCCCCGATGTACTGACTGATCAGACGTCCGCCCACGACCCGTTGAACGGGTATATTCCGCTCGGCATGACGCTGGAGGAAGCGGCAGCACTCCGCAAGGCTGATCCGAAAGCGTACGAGGCGAAAGCGGTGGCGAGCATCGCCGAGCATGTCCGCGCAATGCTGAAGCTGCAGGAGCAGGGTGCCGTTACCTTCGACTACGGCAACAATATCCGTCAGGTGGCGAAAAACGAAGGCGTGGAGGATGCGTTCCGCTTCCCGGGGTTTGTACCCGCGTACATCCGTCCGCAGTTCTGCGAAGGCAAAGGTCCGTTCCGCTGGGCGGCGCTCTCGGGTGATCCGGAGGACATCTACAAGACAGACGAAGTGATTCTCCGCGAGTTTTCCTATAACACGCACTTGTGCAACTGGATTCGCATGGCCCGCGAAAGGGTGTCCTTCCAGGGACTTCCGGCGCGCATCTGCTGGCTGGGCTACGGCGAGCGGGCACGCTTCGGCAAAATCATCAACGACATGGTGGCCCGCGGCGAACTGAGCGCTCCGATCGTGATCGGCCGCGACCACCTGGATTCCGGCTCTGTCGCTTCTCCGAACCGGGAAACGGAAGCGATGAAGGACGGCAGCGATGCAGTTGCGGACTGGCCGATCCTGAACGCCCTGATCAACGCGGTAGGCGGAGCAAGCTGGGTATCCGTCCACCACGGCGGCGGCGTAGGCATGGGGTATTCGCTGCATGCCGGCATGGTCATCGTGGCTGACGGAACGCCGGAAGCAGAGAAGCGCCTGGAGCGCGTCCTCACGACCGACCCGGGCATGGGGGTAGTCCGCCATGTGGATGCAGGCTATGATCTCGCGGTGAAGACAGCCAAGGAAAAAGGCGTCAAAATCCCGATGCTAAAGGAGTAAGCGCCATGAACAACAAACCTGTATGGATTCGCCGGGCCAGCCAATTGGTGACGCTGGCCGGCGGTTCTGCCGCACCGGTGACAGGCAAGCGAATGAATGAGCTGGGAATCATCGAGAACGGCAGCCTCTGGATCGAAAAAGGCCGGATTGAAATGGTCGGGACGGATGACGAGCTGCAAGCGGCGTATGAGGGGCGAGCCCATGAGGCAGAAGTCATCGACGCGTCCGGCAAGCTGGTAACGCCGGGTCTGGTTGATCCTCATACCCATCTCGTCCATGCCGGAAGCCGTCAAAATGAATTCAACATGCGCTTAAACGGCGCTACTTATATGGAAATCATGAACAACGGCGGGGGCATTCACGCGACGACAGCCGCGACCCGCGCTGCTGATCACGCGACCCTGTTTGCCGAGAGCAAGAAGCGGCTCGATCAATTTCTCCTCCACGGGGTCACGACCGTAGAAGCGAAAAGCGGCTACGGCCTCACTCTCGAGGATGAGATCAAGCAGCTCGAAGTGGCACAGCAGCTGGACCAAGCGCATCCGATTGACATCGTCAGCACTTTTATGGGAGCGCATGCCGTCCCTCGCGAATACAAGCACGATCCCGATGCTTTCGTCGAGCTGGTGATTCGCGAAATGCTTCCCGAAGTCGCCCGCCGCAAGCTGGCAGAATTCAACGACGTATTCTGCGAGCGCGGAGTGTTTACCCCCGAGCAGTCCCGCCGCATTTTGGAAGCAGGCGTGGAGTATGGACTCAAAGCAAAAATTCACGCCGATGAAATCGAGCCGTATGAAGGAGCCGAGCTGGCTGCCTCCATCGGCGCCGTATCGGCTGACCACCTCCTGCGCGCTTCTGACAAAGGCATTCAAATGATGGCAGAAGCGGGCGTCATCGGTGTCCTCCTGCCGGGGACCGCCTTCTTCCTCATGGCGGAGTCGGCCAATGGCCGGAAGATGATCGACGCGGGAATGGCCGTAGCGATCTCGACGGACTGCAATCCAGGCTCTTCGCCGACTGTTTCCACGCCGCTGATCATGAATCTGGGCTGCCTGAAAATGGGCATGACCCCTGCGGAGGTATTGACAGCCGCGACGATCAATGCGGCCCACGCGATCAGCCGCGGCGGGCAGATCGGCAGTCTTGAGCAGGGCAAGCAGGGGGATGTAACGATATTTGATGTGCCTGATTACATGACCCTGCAATATCGATACGGCATCAACCACGTTCACACAGTTGTGAAAAAAGGCATCACGGTAGTAAAAGAAGGACGGTTGGCGTAAAGCGTCATAACCCGGTCCAGAAGAGAGAGTGCGAGGGGGCACTCTCTCCTCGATTGGGTGATGGCAGGCAGCCTGTGCCGTTTGAAAAAGAGAGATAGCAGTTATCTGGATAGGAAAAGGGAGAGGGACCGACAACTCAGCCAGAGGAGGACCCTTATGGACTATCATCCGCAAAACGGGCTTGCTGCAGAAACGAATCCGGCCACTGCTCCAGCTACGCCGGCCAATGTATGGAAGTTTCTCATTTTCAGCTTGATCGGCATTTTTATGTTCTTTATCCCGATAACGGTAAACGGAAATTCCTCCATCCCGCTGGACCATATCGTCACCTGGCTGCGGGGCACTGTCCCGGGCGTCATCCCTCTGTATGCTTTTGTGGTGATCCTGCTCGGAGCGATCTATCCGTTCGCTACAGGCACGTGGAAGAAAAACAAGGTGAACATTGTCTTTTCCTTTCTCAAGGTGCTGGGTGTGATCGTAGCGGCTCTGATCTTCTTTCAGATCGGACCAGCCTGGCTGATGGACAAAGACATGGGGCCGTACCTGTTTGAAAAGCTCGTGATACCGGTTGGGCTGGTCGTTCCGATCGGTTCCATTTTCCTGGCTTTGCTGGTCGGCTACGGCCTGTTGGAGTTTATAGGCGTACTGGTTCAGCCGATTATGCGTCCCGTATGGAAAACACCAGGCCGCTCCGCTGTCGATGCGGTGGCCTCGTTTGTCGGCAGCTACTCGATCGGCCTGCTTATTACAAACCGCGTCTTTAAGGAAGGCAAGTATACGGTCAAGGAAGCGGCGATCATTGCCACCGGCTTTTCCACGGTTTCTGCCACATTCATGATTGTGGTGGCGAAGACGCTTGATCTGATGGCCTACTGGAACCTTTATTTCTGGGTCACGCTTGTGGTTACGTTTTTGGTGACGGCTGTGACCGTCCGCATCTGGCCGCTCAGCAAGATGAGCGACGAGTATTACGATGGCAAAGGGGACCCGGAAAAGGCGGTGACCGGACGCAGGCTCCAGCATGCCTGGAGCGACGCGATGCACGCCGCCCAATCGTCGATGTCGCTTGGCCAAAACATCTGGGTGAATCTGCGCGACGGCTTTATCATGACGATGGGCATCTTGCCTTCGATCATGTCAGTGGGCTTGATCGGCATGGTGCTGGCCCAGTTCACGCCTGTTTTTGACTGGCTGGCCTATTTGTTTTATCCGGTCACGTGGCTGCTGCAGCTTCCTGAGCCGTTCCTCGCGGCCAAGGCATCCGCGATCGAAATCGCCGAAATGTTTTTGCCCGCGCTGATTGTGACCGGAGCGCCCCTGATCACCAAGTTTGTGATCGCGGTAGTCTCTGTCTCGTCTATCCTGTTCTTCTCCGCCACGATTCCGTGCATCTTGTCTACGGAGATTCCGATCAGCATCCCGCAGCTGATCGCGATCTGGCTGGAGAGGACGATTCTCACGCTTGTGTTTACGACCCCGCTCGCTTATTTGTTCTTGTCGTAGGACCGTAAGAAAACAGAATGACCGCAAAGAAATGAGCACAGGCTGGTTGCACTTGTAAAAGAGGCAGCCAGCCTTATTTTTTCAAGGCACGTGTACATGCGATTGGTTTTCAACCGCTGGGAGAGCTGTAGCCGGATTAGCCATATGGAGAAGGTTCATGATATTCTTGCTTTACATCATGCAATCTACAACAGGAGGACTCGATGAAGAAGCTGAAAAAAATGCTGAAGAACAAATTCGTTTTGTGTCTGCTTGTGCTGGCTGCATTTGTCTACATAAACAACAGCTCTCTGTTTACAAAAGCGAGCAATGAAGCTCCGCTGCTGCTGGCCCATCGGGGTATGGCCCAAACCTTTCATATGGAAGGAATTACAGGCGAGACGTGCACAGCGGAGAGGATTTACGAACCGGAGCACCCGTTTCTGGAGAACACGATCCCGTCTATGGAAGCGGCTTTTCAGGCTGGAGCCGACATTGTCGAATTTGACGTTCAGCCCACCAGAGACGGCAAGTTCGCCGTTTTCCACGATTGGACGCTAGGCTGCCGGACCAACGGACAAGGGGTTACGCGCGAGCATACCCTGGAAGAGCTGAAGCGATTGGATATCGGGTACGGCTACACAGCCGACCAAGGAAAAACATATCCGTTTCGCGGAAAGGGAATCGGCTTGATGCCGTCGCTGGAAGAAGTGCTGAACCATTTTCCCGAGCAATCGTTTTTAATCCACGTGAAGAGCAACGATCCGACCGAAGGAGAGCAGCTCGCCGCCTTTCTCTCTGGATTGCCCGCCAGCCAATTGGAGCGGTTGACTGTGTATGGCGGAGATGAACCGATAGCGGCCCTGAAGGAAGGCTTGCCCAGCTTCAGAGTGATGTCGAAAGCAACGATGAAAAGCTGTCTGATCCCTTACATTGCTGCAGGCTGGACAGGCTACGTTCCAGCCGCATGCGAGCATACGCAGCTGCATATTCCCGAAAAAATCGGCCCTTGGCTGTGGGGATGGCCGACTCGTTTTCTGGAGCGCATGGATAACGCCCACACACGCGTTATCGTGGTGGGAGGAGACGGAAGCGACTTTTCAACCGGATTTGATACCCCCGAGGATGTAAAGCGGCTGCCTTCCGGCTATACCGGCGGCATCTGGACAAACCGGATTGACCGAATCGGTCCTCTCTATCAACAGAAATAACATGCTTTGCGGGGAGTGCGGCTCCATTCAGAGCAATTGACAACGGTTACACGATCTGCTTAAATCAAACTAAGTTAATACGAAGTGACGGAGAGATGGAGACCCACTGTTGAATTCCCCGATGAAGGGGAGTTTGCAAAAGGTGGGTTTTTTTCTGTCTGCAAGCTGTTTTGCAGTAAGATGGAAATGATCGATGCATCCTAGTTGGAGGAAGGACGTTATCGGAAGAAAGGTGGATCTTGATGAATTTTAACGGCCAAAAAATACTTCCTGCTGCCCGCCATATGAAGGATTTTGATCATATTTTGGAATCCCCCTACGAATACGGGGTGTTTCTGGATACGCATATCGCGCAATTGAAAGGCTTGTATGACATGGCAGAGAAACATAAGAAGAAAATGTTTTTGCATGCCGACCTCGTGCAAGGCTTGAAAAACGATGAGTACGCCGCGGAATTTCTCTGTCAGCAAATCAAGCCGGCGGGATTGATTTCAACCAGGTCGAGCGTCATTTTAAAAGCGAAGCAAAAAGGGGTATTGGCGATTCAACGTATTTTTTTGCTGGATACCAATGCATTGGAAAAAAGCTATTTGCTTTTGGAAAAGACGCAGCCCGACTTTATTGAAGTCCTCCCGGGCGCCATGCCTGCGATCATAACAGAAGTGTTTGAACGAACGAAGATCCCGATCTTGGCAGGGGGACTGATTCGAACGATTGATGACGTGAACATGGCCTTGCAAGGGGGAGCTTCGGCTATTACCACCTCCAATCGGAAGCTTTGGGAGCATTTTGCTCCGAAAGGCTGAGGTGCGTTTCGGAGCTTTACAAGGCGGACGTTGTCCAAAAATGGTCGCCTCGTCCTTTGGTACAGAGGCATTCGCGGCCCTGGAAAAAGCTGCAGTAATGCAGCCGGGCTGGAAACGAGCGGTAATTGCAGCTATGGCTTTTATCGGAAGGCATATTATGTTATATTATTGTATAAGTTAATATTTCGTCTGGAGAATCGGAGAGACCTCAATGCATTATAGTTTAGCTATAGTGTTCGTTGGGGTCTCTTTTTGTTTTTCTGTACAACCTCGGGAGGGAATGAAATGGCAGAGACATTTTCAAGTGCGCAGAGAACAAAGAGATTGGAAGAAATGAACAATCAGCTCTTTGACCTCGTGGTGATCGGAGGAGGAATTACGGGAGCGGGCATTGCCCTTGACGCGACAACGAGGGGCATGAAGGTTGCCCTGGTCGAAATGCAGGATTTTGCTGCGGGAACGTCCAGCCGTTCGACCAAGCTGGTCCACGGCGGCCTGCGCTATCTGAAACAGTTTGAAGTGAAGATGGTTGCGGAAGTCGGACGGGAGCGGGCAATCGTGTACGAAAATGGCCCTCACGTGACGACACCGGAATGGATGCTGCTGCCGATCCACAAAGGCGGGACCTTCGGCAAATTCTCGACATCCATCGGCCTGCGAGTCTATGATTATTTGGCCCAGGTGAAAGGCTCAGAGCGCCGGAAAATGCTGAATGCCCAGCAGACTTTGGCCAAAGAGCCGCTGATCAAGCAAAAAGATTTGTTGGGCGGAGGGTATTATGTAGAATACCGTACAGATGATGCCCGTTTGACCATAGAGGTGATGAAAGAAGCCGCCGAGCGCGGGGCGCTGCCGGTGAACTACGCCAAGGTTGAGGAATTTTTGTACGAAAACGGCAAGGTGAACGGCGTCAAGGTCGTCGATCAGCTGGACGGCACCGAATACAAGCTGTACGGAAAGAAAATCGTAAACGCGACAGGACCTTGGGTAGATACGCTGCGGGATCGGGACAACTCCAAGAAAGGAAAATTCCTGCAGCTGTCAAAAGGGGTGCATCTCGTCATCGACCAAAGCCGCTTCCCGTTGAAACAAGCTGTCTATTTTGACACGCCCGACGGACGCATGGTGTTCGCCATCCCTCGCGACGGAAAAACATATGTAGGGACAACCGATACGTTCTACAAAGAGGAGATTTCCCATCCGCGGATGACGAGTGCCGACAAGCAGTACTTGCTTGATGCGATCCGCTATATGTTCCCTGCGCTCGATATCAAAGACGAAGACGTCGAATCAAGCTGGGCAGGCGTTCGCCCGCTGATTTACGAAGAAGGAAAATCCGCTTCGGAAATCTCGCGAAAAGACGAAATTTGGCAATCCGATTCGGGATTGATCACCATCGCCGGAGGGAAGCTGACGGGGTACCGGAAAATGGCCGAGATGGTCGTCGACATGGTCGCTGATTTGCTGCAAAAAGAAGGAAAAGGGACATTTGGACCTTGTGCAACGAAGCATATGCCTATTTCCGGCGGAAAAGTGGGAGGCAGTGCGAGCTTGCCCGCCTTTATCGAACGGAAAACCGAAGAGGGAACGAGATACGGCTTTACCCGTCAGCAAGCAGAGCGGCTGGCCCGTTTCTATGGCTCCAATGTAGATGAACTGTTCCGCTTAGCCGAAGGGCACGCCCAGGAGGCCGCGGAGTCCGGTCTGCCGCTTGACTGGTTCGTTTCGCTGCGCTATGCGATGGAAGCGGAAATGGCAGTGAAGCCGGTCGATTTCCTCATCAGACGGACGGGTGCTCTGTTCTTCCGGATCAACGAAGCGAAACAGTGGAAGGATGCCGTGGTCGCGTACATGGCCAGCCATCTGGGGTGGAGCGAATCGCAAAAAGATGCGTATCTGCAAGAGATGGACATGCATATGCACGATGCGGTCACGCCGCTGGAGGCGTAAAAACTTCAGGACACCATAAAAGACAACGGAACGAAAACACAAGAAAAAACCACGCGCTTGGCAGGTTCCTATGCGGAACGGTTGCCATGGCGCGTGGCTTTTTTTTTATCTGTTGAAGCAATAGGGAGCTGAGCGCCACGGGGCGGTCAAAAAGAGGCTTCCTTGGAAGCGGCTCTGCCCGACACCGCAAGCTTGAGCTTTTTTCGCTGAAACAGGTTGTTGCTGATCAAAGCCAAAATGATCAAGAGCGTTCCTCCGGCATCGTACATCGTGATCTGATAGCCTTGCCAGACGGAGATCAGAAAAGTGGTGACCGGAACAAAGTTGATAAACAGGATGCCGTTGATCGGTGTGAGCAGCTTGACACCCGCGTTCCAGCTGAGCAGAGCCAGGATTCCCGCGACTCCGATCATGAAGCCAAGCTCGTAGCCGACGGAAAATACCGACTGGAGCGATGGGGCGTGCAGGACATCCAAGGCTGTCAGCAGCAGGACGATCACCAGGGAGGTCCCGGTTCCCAGCACGCAGCTCAAAGTGGAATACCGCAGCACTGACCACGACGCGAAGTGGTTGCCCCCGATCGTATAGATCACCCAGCCCAGTACGCCGAGCAATATCAGCAGGACAGGCAGCAGGCTGTCTCCCCCCAGGAGGAAGGAGCGGAAGTCGCCCTTCGTAATCACCAAAAAGCAGCCGACCAGGGCGAGGGCGATGCAGCCGATGGTAAACGGTTGAGGCTTCTGGCCTTTATACATCCACAGCACGAGTACGGACAGCATCGGCATGAGCGCTTCCATGACGGATGCGAGGATCACTCCCGAGGTGCCCAACTGGTTTTGGCCCCAGAAGACCAGCAAGTTGTATAAGGTAAATGCCATGGTCCCGAAAAACCAGAGAGAGACTCCGCGGCCTTCGAGACGCAGTGCTTGTCTGCCTTCCTTGATCCAGAGAAAAACAAGCAGCAGCAGGGAAACAACCGAATAACGGATAACGGAAAAGTAAAACGGGTCCAGATGGGCAAACGCGCTTTCTGCGACCGGAAACATGGCGCCCCACGCCATGCTGGCGATCAGGCAGAGCAAGGCCCCTTTCATGATGTGCTCTTTGTTCATAGGTGACTTCCTTTCGCAATTCACTTTCGCTAACAAATTTTTCACGATGACTATCATATTCCGAAATTACCATCATGTAAAATGATTGAAAATGATGAAATGTATCATTGTCAGTGATACAATGGGGGTGGAAGATAAGCGGCGGAAACATAGAAAGAGGGAGCGAAAATGGAGATCAGCGATCTGCGGATTTTTCAGGCTGTGGCTGAGCTGGGCAGTGTCAGCAAGGCGGCGAAAGAATTAAATTACGTACAGTCCAATGTGACAGCCCGGATTCAACATCTGGAGCTGAAGCTGGGGACCGAATTGTTTTATCGGCATCGCAGGGGAATGAGCCTCAATCCCGAGGGGAAAAAGCTGCTGGGGTACACGCAGAAGATCCTGGCGATGATGGAAGAAATGAAGCTCGCCTTTCAGGACGAGGAAGACCCATCCGGTCCGCTCCTGGTCGGCTCGGTGGAAACTGTCAGTTGTTTGCCTGACATCTTGTCCGCCTATCACAAAAAGTATCCGCGCGTAGATTTGTCGCTGATGACCGGCGTCACGGAGCATTTGATCAGGGACGTCCTCCAGTACGAGCTGGACGGGGCGTTTGTCAGCGGTCCGGTCCAGCACCCGGAGCTTGTCCAGGAGCCCTTGATCGAAGAGGAGCTGGTCTTGATCGCCAGGGCCGAGGATGGGCCTGCGTCGCTGGAGGAATGCAGCACAAAGCCGCTCCTTGTGTTTCGCTCCGGCTGCGGCTACCGCTCTCGTCTGGTTCATTGGCTCGGCAGCCAGGGCATTGCGCCGACGAAGATCATGGAGTTCGGGACGCTTGAGACGATACTGGCCGTCGTCGCATCGGGGCTGGGCGTTTCGCTGGTTCCGCGGCCGACCGTGTCACGGTTGGAGAGAGAGGGGAAGATTCGCTGCTTCTCCATACCCGAGGAATATTCCACGGTCTCGACCGTGTTCATCCATAGACGGGACTCGCACATGACGGGAACGATGAAAAAATTTCTGGAGACGATTCGGGCGCTTCACGCAGGATGAGCCGTTCGTACAAGAAGCGATGATAAGCATGAAAACGGATGACAAGCATCAAAAGCGGCGTTCCATACGCGGCATTCAGGGCCGATGCGATTGCGCGCAGCACCGCAAGGAACGTATCGGCCCGCTTTTTGTCTCCTGGGGCAGCCGCCTCGTTCAGCAACGGTTTCATGCAGGAACCGTCTTGTATAGCAACCGTCCCGTGGAGCAGCCGTCACTTGTGTCCCAGGGTGTACAGCCCTGTTCAAGGAGAGCACACGGAAAGCATATTCGAAGGGCGCAGCGCCTTTTTTTGGAATCGCCATTGTGCTACACTATCAAGCGAGATACATAAAACCGATAGAACGGGAGGAAATCGAATGGCAACGCATCTTGCTGATACCACCGTCTTAAACAACGGAATCAAAATGCCCTGGCTCGGCCTCGGCGTGTGGAAAGTGAAAGAAGGGGATGAGGTGCAGCGCGCGATCCTGTCGGCTATCGAGACCGGCTACCGCGCCATCGACACCGCTGCTGTTTACGGCAATGAGGCTGGCGTGGGCGATGCGATTCGCGACAGCGGAATTGCCCGCGACCAACTGTTCATCACGACCAAGGTATGGAATTCCGATCAAGGCTACGAGACGACGCTGAAGGCGTTTGACGAAAGCATGAAAAAGCTGCGCCTGGATTACCTCGACCTGTACCTGGTGCACTGGCCGGTACAAGGCAAGTATCTGGATACGTGGAAAGCGTTGGAAAAGCTGTACCGCGACGGATACGTGCGAGCGATCGGAGTCAGCAACTTCCACGTGCATCACTTGGAGGATTTGAAACAGAACAGTGAAATCGTCCCGGCCGTGGATCAGGTAGAGTACCACCCGCTCCTGACACAAAAAGAGCTGCTCGCTTATTGCAAGGAAAACGGCATCCAGATGGAGGCGTGGAGCCCGCTGATGCAAGGCAACCTCGACCAGCCGGTGCTGGTGGAAATCGGACAAAAATACGGCAAGTCTCCTGCCCAGGTAATCCTGCGCTGGGATCTGCAAAACGGTGTCGTGACGATTCCAAAATCGGTCACGCCGGAGCGCATCCGCCAAAATGCCGACGTGTTCGACTTCACGTTGACAGCTGAAGAGATGGAGCAAATCAGCCGCCTTAATCAAAACAAGCGTTTTGGTCCGGACCCGGATAACTTTGATTTCTAGCATAAACGACGAACGCCCCGACCTCTGCGAGAGCTGTCGGGGCTTTTTGCTTTCTGTACGGCAGAAGGCTCGTCTAGCCTTCCTTGGCTTCGCTCGTCCGATTTTGGATACTACCGTTTATAGGAGCGGATGCGGCGGTACTGGCTTTTGTCCTTCAGCTTCAGGAACAGGGAAATATCGGGCCGCAGGTTGGCTTCGATGATCCAGACCCGTCCCGAAGAATCCAAAGCCATATCCAAACCGTACACCCTCTGATTGGCATAGTAGGTGCTTAGCTGCTTGGCGGCTGCGACCGCCACCGCTTTCAAACGCTGAATCAGTTGATCGGCAGAAGCGGATCGAAGCGATGAGAGCTGTATCGCGGAACGCAGCGGCAATACTCTTCCTCCGCTCCGCTTGATGTTGGTGATAATGTAGCCGGCTCCAGCCACCTTGGCGAGCATTCCGGTCACGACCCACGAGGAGCCCGAACGGCGCTGGACCATGACACGAATGTCAAACGGACGGCCGTTGACGCGGGCGAGCGAGATTCCTTTCTGCACCAAGTACTGCGACTTGATCCGGCTGCGGATGTAGCGGTAGGTGGCTGATTTGCCGCGAATCGTACGTTTGCGGCAGCCGCGATGGACCTTGTAGTGGTTATCTCCCAGGCCGGTGATCAGGATGACACCGGCACCGCCGCTGCCTGCGATCGGCTTGGCAATAACTTTTCGATACTGTTTTAAAAAATGGCGGAGCGCATGCTTGGAGAAGAGTCGGGTGCGCGGAAGAGTAGAGGCCAAGCGGGAATTTCGACGCAAGACACGGTATTTTTTCAGCTTTGACTCATTGTATTTACCCACGAGCGGTCATCCCTCCATGAGCTGAAGTTATGGTTTCATTCCTTTTCAATCTATGTTTCTATCAGCGAATAGCGATGGGGAGATGTCCACTCAGGGGAAAATTAGGTGGATGGCGCACTTCAAGGCGCACTTCAAAAGGAATGGCCGCGTTGACAGCCTGACAGGACGCGTCACATTCTGCTCTTTACTCTTCGCCGCTTTTTTTCGTATACTTAAAAATAGAACCTCATTTCATCAGGTGAAACGTACGGAACCGATTTTAATGAAGCAGGTGGAACGAATGGAAGAACAGAAAGCTAACGTGCGAGCCGTAGAGCGGGCGCTTGACATCCTGCTTTGCTTTACGGATTCAACCGACTTGGGGCTAAGCGAGATCGCCGGGCGGTTGTCGCTGCATAAAAGTACGGTACACCGCTTGCTGGCCACTCTGGAAAACAAGGGATTTTTAATACGCGACGCTCAGACGGAGAAATACCGCCTTGGATTTCGCTTGTGGGAGCTGTCCGTGAATCTGGCGCATTCCGATGACCCGGCCACCCTTTGGCTGCCGGAGATGGAGCGTTTGCGGGATGTCGTCGGGGAAACGATCAGCTTGTATGTCCGCGACGGCAATGAGCGGATTCGCATACAGGCAGTGCAGAGCAACCAGGCTATCCGGAGGGTCGCGCCTATCGGGGCACGCATGCCGCTGTCAGTAGGCGCATCGAGCAAGGTTCTGGTGGCATACGCGGAACCGGCTGTCAGGGAAGAAGTGCTAAGTGACCCGCTTTGGCCCGAATCGATCGACCGCGACGCATACCTGGAACAGCTGGAGCAGATCCGACGCCAAGGCTTTGCCACCAGTGTCGAGGAACGGGAGCTGGGAGCAGCAGCAGTAGCCGCGCCGATTTTTAACCGGAACGAAAAATTGGTTGCCGCGCTGGCGGTATCAGGTCCCTCCAACCGCCTCACGCTGGAAAGAATGATGGAGATTGCGGAGCCGATCATGGAATCCGCTTATCGCATGGGAAAAATGTTAAAATGAACAGGGAAAAGGGCGGCCCCTCAAGCAGGTTTTTCTACTTGGGGGATCGCCCTTTTTTCATTGCTTTCCACTCGTCCATGAGCAGATTCCAGAACGGTTTGACCGCGTTTTCCGCAAGGTAGTGCTTGCCCCGGCTTTTCACGTACTGGCACATCTGCTGGTAATAGTCCGGATCTGATAGCTTCCTGTAGCACTTGAGAATGTCGTGTTCGTCTTTGACAAAGAGCGGATACTTTTCTCCAAGCAGATGGATGTTGCCGACGGTTTTGGTGGTAAGCACAGGCACACCGAGCGCCATGTACTCCAGGACGCGGGAAAGATACGAATGAGACGGATTTTTGTCTGATGTGTTGTCGTAAATCAGGGCAAGGCCAATTCCGCTTTGCAGAATCATCCGCTTTGTTTCCCACATCGATTTTTGTCCGTGATTCCGCACACCTCGGGAACGGAGCAGCTCGTGAGCCTGTTTCCGGTAACGGATCACGATAGACGGGTAGAGCACATTGAGCTTTGCCCCCGGAAATTCCTTGCGAATCAGCCTGATGGCGTTCACGGCCGTTTCTAGTCCGTAACGGGGGCGAAGCACCCCGGCCATAATCAGGTCGAGCGGGGGATTCGGCTGCGGCTGGGGGTCCTGATCACCGGAATATCCCTCCACGAATTGAGGGAGGACCTGAATTTTGCGATCCAGCTCCCGAGCGGAATACCTCGTTTTCCGTTCCAGATATTCGCGGTAGCGCCTGGCATTGGGCACGGTTTGAAAAAAGACCATGCGGGAGTTGTCGAACAAGTGATTGACCTTGTTCATGATGATCGGGTCGTTCAGATTGTAGTGAATAGAGAGGAACAACAGCTTTTTGCCCAGGGAAGGCTTCTTTTTGATAAACTCGCGAGCCTGTGTCCGGTTGCGAATAAAAATAAAGTCGTAGCTGTGCTTCTGATCGAGACTGATAATTTTGCTGTTCAGCTCCGCGGCTTGATAAAAGCGAACATGGCGAAAGCGAAAGCCCCCCATCCCGTTTACATATCGAAACGGCAGGACGCAGTGCAGGACAAATCCCTCGCGCTCTTGGGCAGGGAGCCGTTCCACTTCCCGGTCAATCGCCTGGAGCATGATGAAAAACTGCAGGACATTCCCTTTTGGCTTGAATTTTTCTAGGTGGCAGGAAAAACAGATTTTCACGAAATTCTCTCCTTAGGTTCTCTCTCTTACAAGGTATGCAAATGCCTGGAGAGCGGGGAAGAGAAATTTTTGAGCCGGGTGGATGATGAGAGGGAGAGGGGGGAAGTGAGGAATGGTTGACTTTAAAATTAACTCAAGTTAATTTATTAATATGAGTTTGTATTTATTTGCGAAGGAGCTGCTCCCATGGAACGAAGCATTCCGCTCAGGGAATGGAAAAAAGCGAAAACGAAGCAAGCACTGCTGCATGCGTGTCTGGAATTGATCGGAGAGAAATCCTTCCGCGAGGTGTACGTCGAGGAGATCTGCAAAAAAGCGGAGATTTCCAAGGTGACCTTTTTCAAGTTTTTTCCCCAGAAGGAGGACCTGCTGATTTACTACATGCGGCTGTGGGTGACCGATCGGCTGCTGGAGCTGGCCGATTCGCCCAAAAGGGGGCTGTCGGCGCTTCGTCACGTATTTCAAAAGGTGGATGAAAACGCGAAGCAGCATCCGGGTATTATGCTGAGCCTTATCGGTTTTTTAACTGAGGTGAAAATGCATCCATGCATGCCGGAGCTGACGGAGGCGGAACTCCATTTGTACTATCCCGGAAAGGAAGAACAGGCGGGTTCGCTTGTTCCTCGTCTCGACGATTTGTTCCGCCGTTGCGTAGAGCAGGCCATGGCTGATGGCGAAATTGCGGCTGATGCGGATGTAAATGACCTGGTTATGGGACTGCACACGATCTTTTACGGTGCGTATTTGACCGCCCACATCTATCAATCGCAGGATTTTCTCGGATGTTACGAGCTTCATGCCAAACTTTTATTCAGGTAGGTGATCCAGATGGGGAAAATTTTAGCGGGGCGGTATACGGCAGAGATGGAAGGGCCGTTTGTCGTGTTTGTCATCGGATTGCATGTGAACAACTGGCTTGCCGTGAATCAATGGCTTCCTGTCGTAAAGGCGATGAATGGCATGCTGCAAGAATTGTATCGAAACAAGGAGCTGGGCTTTCTTGACGCCGCCTTTTTCATGAGCGCACGGGGCCCTGTCCAGATTCAGTATTGGCGCTCGTTTGACCAGCTGGAGCAGTATGCCAGAAGCGGGGAGCTGCACCTGTCTGCGTGGAGAGATTTCAATCAAAAGGCGGCAAAGTCGGGAGGGGTCGGATTTTTTCACGAAACGTATTTGGTGGAGGCGGGAATGTACGAGTGCATGTACGTAAACATGCCTGTGTATGGATTGGCCAAAGCCGGTCAGCACGTCCCGGCCGTAGGCAAAAGAGAAACCGCCCGGCGCAGGCTGGGAGGCGAAAATGCTCCTGCCGTTCCGACGCCGGATGCGTAATCGTTGCCAGTGTCCGTCTTTTTTTGGTCCAAATCGAAAGCGGACGTCTCGAAAGGGCTTATCGCATATGGGAAAACAGCGGCGGACTGGGGAGAGGAACGCAGTCCGCCGCTGTTGCGCCTGTCGTTTTCAACTATTGTTCCACGTTACATCGAGGATGTTAATCTTTTGGTTGCCGTGGCGACTTGATGATAAGCCGTCTTTAATTCTTCTATCGCTCTCGAATTGTTTGAGATTTGAGCGGTGATTGCTTCGATGCTCTGCATCATCAAAGATACCGATTTTGCGATATCCGTCAACTGAACCGAAATGGTTTCCGCCGACTGTTTGCTGGATGCCGCCATGTTCCGGACTTCATTCGCAACGACCTCAAAACCGCGTCCGTGTTCACCGGCTCGGGCAGCTTCTATAGCGGCATTTAGACCTAGCATATGGGACTGAGAGGCAATTTCTTTGACAATTTTCGTTACGGATTGGATACTTTTTACCTGATCGGTAACTGCTTCAGATTCAATATTCAACTTGGTCATCTGGTTCAAGATGAGCTTTGAGGCATCCAATACTTGATCCGTGCTGGCAGTCATCTCCTCGACCATAGCCATCAATTCTGCGGTACTTTGCTGAAGAACTGATTCACGTTTTGTGATATCAGTAGCCACCTTGACGACTGCTTCCACTTTGCCATTCTCAATAACAGGCATATAAGTTGCTTCCAGCGTCAGCTTTCGTCCATCCTTCGAAATCCGTACGATCTTTTCTTGGGATGCTCTCCCCTGACGCAAACCATCCCACAAATTTACATACGCTTTGCTTGATGCATATTCAGGCAAGCAAAACTGGCTGTGATGGAGGCCGACAATTTCATCGACCGCATATCCCATTGTGGAAGCGAAAAGTTGATTCGCCCAAATAACCCTTCCTTGCGTGTCAAACCTGATCATGGCTAAATGATTTTGAATCGACGATAAAATAGCGAATTTTTGATCGGTCACGGTTTGCATGTATGGAATTTCCTCTCCCTGTATATCAGTAGTTGGTTCGCTCGCAACTGCTTTCATTGCTGGATTCCAAGAGCTATTATCGCCTGATGCTCTGAATAAATTCTAAACAACTTGTAAACGGAAAAAACCGGAGCTCTCAATCGCTCCGGTTTTTTTCTACTGCCGTGCATGGTCGCTAATACAATTCGAATCCATGCTGCTTCCGTTTACTCGATCTTGCTCCATGGACAGAAGCGACACGGCTCCGCAGGTTTTCCGTGTACATTGGCTTCGCCAGCTCGCTTTTGGGCCTCTACTCGTTTTACTTGCTTTGCCAAAAGTCCTGCGGTTCCCGATGCTGACCGTCAGGCCACTTATCCGATCATCAAAATCTCGCGAATGTCCTGTTCCGTCAGGGACGACAACGCGGCCTCACCAGGCTTGACCACTTCCTCGATCAGATGCTTCTTTTTCTGTTGAAGCGCGTACATCATCTCTTCCACGGTCCCTTGGGCGACGAGGCGAATGACTTGGACGACATTCTTTTGGCCGATGCGGTGGGCACGGTCGGCTGCCTGTTCTTCCACAGCGGGATTCCACCACAGATCATAGAGAATGACGGTGTCCGCTCCCGTCAGGTTCAATCCGGTGCCCCCTGCCTTTAGCGAGATGAGGAACAGGTCTCGTTCACCCTCGTTGAACCTGTTGCACAGCTCAATCCGCTCTGCCGCTGGCGTTTTCCCGTCCAGATAAAAAAACGGCACTCCCTGACAGCCAAGCTCCCTTGCGATCATTCCAAGCATTTCGGTAAACTGCGAGAATACCAGAAGCCGCTTTCCCGCGCTGCGGCATTCCGCGACAATTTCCAGCAGCTGCTCGAATTTGGCCGAGCTTCCTGCGTAGTCCTCGATGAAAAGGGCAGGGTGGCAGCATAGCTGACGAAGACGGGTCAAGCCAGCCAGAATTTTGATCCGGTTTTTATCAAAGGTCTCCTCGTTCAGATGCTTGAGTGTCTCCTGCTGCAGCTTGGACAAATAGGCGACGTACAGCTTTTTCTGCTCCGGAAGCAGCTCGGAGGCTTGCAGCGACTCGATCTTGTCAGGCAGCTCCTTCAGCACGTCGGCTTTCACCCGGCGCAGCAAAAAGGGACGAACTCGCTTCGCAACCGCTTCCCTCGACATGTCGTTGAATGCCCGTCGTCCCGGAAACAGTCCGGGGAACACCGCATCGAAGATTGACCACAGCTCCTCCAGCGAGTTTTCCACGGGTGTTCCGGTGAGGGCAAAACGGTACTTGGCCTGGAGCTCTTTGACCGACTGCGCCGTCTGTGTGGCGTGGTTTTTGAAGGCCTGCGCCTCGTCCAGGATAAGCGTATGAAACGACTTTGACGCATACAGCTCGACATCTCTCCGCAGGAGCGGATACGAGGTAATGATCACATCTGCCTGGGCGGCATCCCGAATCTTCCTGCTGCGCTCTGTCTTGCTCCCGTCCGCGATGACGGCCTTTATTTCCGGAGCGAATTTCTTCAGCTCGTTTTTCCAATTGTACATAAGCGAAGCGGGTGAGATGATCAGCGCTGGGAGCTGCCGGCTTCTGATCTCCGGCAGTACGGAGACGAGAAAAGCAATGCTTTGCAGCGTCTTTCCAAGCCCCATATCATCCGCGAGAATACCTCCGAAGCGGTAGTGGGCCAGCGTCTTCAGCCATTGGAAGCCGTACTTTTGATAGTCCCGAAGCACAGATGCCAGACTGTCCGGCACAGGGAAATCGAGATTGTCCGGATTGCGCATGTTTTCCAGGAGATGGCGGAACGATTTGCCCAGCTTGACGGCATTCCCTGGTCTGTGGGAATCGATCAGATGAAGCCCCCGGGCTACCGGAACGCGGAAGTCCGAGCCTTTCAGCTCTGCAATGCGGATGCCCATGTCGTCGATGAAGCGGCCGATTTCCCGAAACGCCTCATTCTCCAGCGGTACAAACGCTCCGTCCGGCATCCGGTAGTATTTGCGCTTTTCCTCGATGGATTGGAGCAGTTGGCGAATGTGCGACTCCGGGATCCCGTCTATATCAAACTTGAATTCCAGCCAGTCGGTTCGTTCATCCAGATTCACCGTTACCTTTGGCGGAGTGTACCCGGTATGCAGTCTTGTTTTCACGGCAGAGGTGGCGTATACCGTCAGCAGCTTCTCCAGCTCGGGAACGACGTGGTACAGAAATTCGTACTGAGCGTCCTCATCCTCCATGAAATAGCCGCTCTCCGTCCTGATAAAAGGGGATTGCTCCATCAGCTCCAGGATTCGCCGCTCCTGCTCTCCGTCCCGCATGAGGATGCGTTCGGCGCCGCGATGCTGCCCGTCTCCCTCCAACGGATTGATCACAATGTCGCCGTATTGAAACTCCAGACCGGCGAGCAGTCGATCCTTTACCCGGTCCAAATACAGCTTGGCTTTCAGTTGTGTTTGGATGATGCGCTCAGAGACGGAGCGGGCGATGCTGACGCTGCCGAGCTTCATCAATCCGGGTGCGACCGTAACCATGAATGGCTCCATCTGTCCTGCCGGAATCAGGATTTGCCGCTTGCGGGAAGCCTCAAGCATTTGTTTCAGCTCCGCCAGTCGCTTGCACTGGTCGGCTGGCAGCTTGATCAGCTTCCCTTCGGAAAGAACGACTCCGTACGATTCCATCACGGTGATTAAATCCAAGCCCTGGACGTCCAGTTGAAAGCTTTCCGAGTCGGCCTGGTCGAACGCAAAGCAAAGCGGGATCAGCTCATCGGAGATGTGGACTCCTGCGAATGCTTGCTCTTTGTCCATCACCTGCACGTTCGGGGCGGACGTGAGCAGGGGAAGAAGCGACTCCCACATGAAAGGGGGAATGAACAGCATTCGTTCGCCGCTTTTGTTCCTCGTTTGCAGGAGGTACGCGCTCACGGTTTCGCGGTACAGCTTTTCGTTGTGAAAAATGTGAATCAGCTGTCTGATGACGGCATCGTCTTCTTTTTGAAAACGGTGAAGCTCAGGGTCGTAGGTGAAGTGCTTGGAAAAGACGAACGGTTCTCTGCGCTCGATACACTCGAGGAACTCCTTTATTTTCTGGACGACGTACAGCCGTTTTGGCCCGACCTTGAGCTCGATGCCGAACATCTGCTTGCGGTAGCCGTACAGGACAGGCTTCAGAGTGAAAGACACATCGAGGGCTGTCCGGGTATCAAAGAGCGGCCGCACATGATTCGGGCGGGTCGGTTTTTCGCCGAACAGTCCCAGAACGCGGTTGGTCAGCTGTACATCTCCCGCAGAAATCCCGGAGGAGGGCTGGGTGGCAGAGAAGCGGGGTTCCCGCTCTCCGGAAGTCCCCGAATACGGATTTTCCAAGGCTTCTGATCGCCGTCCGGCCCCTTGCGAGTAGCGATTCATGAGCTCGTTTTTCTCCATATCCTCGATGCCGTGCAGGACGGCGGCAATGTGCTGGCAGAACTGATCATAGGAACCGAGCGAGGGACAGGTGCATTCCGCCTCTACGTTCCCGTCCGGATGAAACTCGACAGCGACCTTGTAGCTGCTGCCTGTTCCTTTGACCGTGGCTTCATAGACGGAAGCTTCGGGATCGTATTGCGTAAAAGTTACTTTTCTGGCCCGGTAATACGCTTTTCCTCTGTCGGAAGAGATCCGGCCGCACAAAGACGTGATGATCCCTTTAGTCAAATGAAAGCCCATGGATTTAATCCTTCCTCGATAAAATAGTCCTGTCTCTTATGATAACACACAAGAGAGCCCCTCTGGACTGAGTACCGGTATCGATACTGAGCCAGAGGGGCGAGTGGGGGATCAGGCGTATGTTTGTCCAGGGTTTAAAACGTAGGCAGGTTGTCCAGATTGTTCTCCTTGATTCCGTCCGGCTCGCTCCGCAAAATGTCACGGCCGTATTTGTGGAAGACGTCGACATGGGCAAGCTGACCTGCCTTTGCCTCCTGCAGGGCTGTCACATAGTCCAGCTCCCGTCCCGTATTTGTCTTGAAAGCGATCAGATCGCCGTCGTCATTTTTGCGGACGGCAACGATGCTCTCCTTTCCATCGGCGGATAGCGGCGCTCCTGTCCCACCGCCATTCTCCTGCCGGGCCTGCCGCTCGCCCTCTGCCTTGTAAGCGGCGTAAATCTGTTCAAAATCTCGTTGGTCCATTGCGCAGTCCCTCCTTTTTTATAGGGTGCCTTGCCAGGGAAGGAAGATACATTCGTTTTGCGCTAGAAAAAGAGATCGTGTATGAAGCTGATCAAAAAAATGAAAAAAACAATGCTCGAAATGATGCGAGTCATGTCGACCCGAAATTGTGAAGGCTCATAATCGCGCTTAGACAAAGCAGTGCGAGGATACAGAGCGGTAAGCCCTGTGATCGCTAAAAAGAAGAGGTAAAACAAGAAATCGAAAATAGACCCCATGGATAAAATCACCACCCGTTACTGGTCATTTACGGATTGGCTCGGGAGACGGTTTCACAGTCCATGAGTGACATTCTATCAAAGGGTGCGGTTTGTAAAAAAGGCAAATATTGCAGCAGCAGCCGTTAGCTCGCGCAGGATGGGGAAGCCGGTTGCACAAAAAAACAGGCAGAACACCGTCTAAGACGATGTCTGCCTGCTATGGGTGGGTGCTGTAATGGAAATATTGGGTAAAGCTTATGCGTTTACCGGTTTGCCTTCGTCGAGAAGCTGACGCAGAACGGTTTGCAGAATACCGCCGTTGCGATAGTAGTCTACGTCAACCATGCTGTCGAGGCGTACGATTACGTCGAATTCGAAGCTGCTGCCGTCTTGGCGAGTCGCTTTCACTTTGACGCGTTGGCCAGGCTGAACATTGTCAGAGAGGCCGAGGATGTCAAAGGTTTCGCTGCCATCGATGCCGAGAGACTTCCAGCTTTGACCGTCTGCGAATTGCAGCGGCAGTACGCCCATGCCTACCAGGTTGGCGCGGTGGATGCGCTCGAAGCTTTCTGCGATAACAGCCTTGATGCCGAGCAGGAAGGTGCCTTTTGCCGCCCAGTCGCGGGAAGACCCTGTACCGTACTCTTTACCGGCCAGAACAACCAGTGGAGTACCGTCTGCTTGATATTTCATGCACGCATCGTAGATGGACATGACTTCGCCCGTCGGCAGGTATTTGGTTACCCCGCCCTCGGTGCCAGGTGCCACTTGGTTGCGGATACGGATGTTGGCAAACGTACCGCGCATCATGACATCGTGGCTTCCGCGACGAGCGCCGTAGGAGTTGAAGTCTTTGCGTTCTACGCCGTTTTCTTGCAGATAGCGGCCAGCCGGGCTGGTCGGCGAGATGTTTCCGGCAGGGGAGATGTGGTCAGTTGTGACAGAATCACCGAACAGCGCGATGGTGCGTGCTTTCAGTACTTCGTCGATGTGACCTGCGTCTCCAGCCAGGTTTTTGAAGAATGGAGGCTCCTGGATGTAGGTGGATTTTTCATCCCACTCGTACAGATCGCCTGTCGGAGCGTCGATTTTGTTCCACTCTTCGTTCTGTGTGAATACTTTTGCGTATTGCGCACGGAACAGCTCCGGATTCATCGCTTTGCCCATTGCTTCGTTGAGCTCTTGCGGAGTTGGCCAGATGTCTTTCAGGTAAACGGGTTGACCGTCGTTGCCGATGCCGATCGGATCTTTGGTCAGGTCGATGTTCACGTTGCCAGCCAGCGCGTATGCGATAACGAGCGGAGGAGAAGCGAGGTAGTTCGCTTTCACCTGGGCGTGAATACGGCCTTCAAAGTTGCGGTTACCGGACAGGACAGCCGCTACGGTCAGATCGTTGTCAGCGATTGCCTTGCTGGTTTCTTCCGGCAGCGGACCGGAGTTACCGATACAAGTGGTGCAGCCGTAGCCGACGACGTTGAAGCCGATGGCGTTCAGAGAGTCGATCAGACCAGCGTCGATCAGGTATTGGGTAACGACACGGGAACCTGGAGCCAGGGAGCTCTTCACGAACGGAGGCTTTTTCAGGCCTTTTTCAACCGCTTTCTTCGCCAGAATACCTGCGCCCAGCATAACGCTCGGGTTGGAGGTGTTGGTACAAGAAGTGATTGCCGCGATAACGACGGAGCCTGTTTTCAGGGTCGCAGTTTCACCGGTCGGATAGGTTACTTGCGCTTCAGCAGCGATTTTCTCTTCGGACAGACCGAAGCCGCCTTTTTCGATTGGCGTACGCAGGCTTTCGTTGAAGGATTCCTTCATGGAAGTCAGCTCTACGCGGTCTTGCGGGCGCTTCGGACCAGCCAGGCTCGGTACGACGGTGGACAGATCCAGTTCCAGTGTTTCGGAGAAGACAGGATCTGGCGTGTCGTCTGTACGGAACAGGCCTTGTGCTTTGGTGTAGGTTTCCACCAGATTGATCAAGGACTCTTCACGGCCGGTTTGACGCAGGTAGTTGAGCGTTTCCGCGTCTACCGGGAAGAAGCCCATGGTCGCGCCGTATTCAGGAGCCATGTTGGCAACCGTAGCGCGGTCAGCCAGCGAGATGTTGGACAGGCCAGGACCGTAGAACTCTACGAATTTGCCGACAACGCCTTTTTTGCGCAGCATTTGTGTTACAGTCAGTGCCAGGTCGGTAGCGGTAGAGCCTTCTTTGAGGGTACCGGTCAGCTTGAAGCCGACGACCTCTGGCGTTACGAAATAAAGCGGTTGGCCGAGCATTCCTGCTTCTGCCTCGATACCGCCAACGCCCCAGCCGAGTACGCCCAGACCGTTGATCATCGTGGTGTGGGAGTCGGTACCTACGAGGGAGTCAGGGAAAGCGACGAGCTCGCCGTTTACTTCGCGGGTAGCGATTACCGATGCGAGGTACTCCAGGTTTACCTGGTGAACGATACCGGTCGCAGGAGGAACCGCACGGAAATTGTCAAAAGCGGTTTGAGCCCAGCGCAGGAAGCGGTAGCGCTCCTGGTTGCGTTCAAATTCCAGCTTCATGTTGTTATCGAGAGCTTTGTCGTTTCCGAAATCGTCAACCATGACGGAGTGGTCGATAACGAGATCAACCGGTACGAGCGGGTTGATGCGCTTCGGATCTCCACCGGCGCGCTTCATGGCGATGCGCATAGCGGCGAGGTCTACGACAGCAGGAACACCAGTAAAGTCTTGCAGGACAATACGGGCAGGCATGAGCGGCACTTCTTGATTGCCGTCGCGTCCTTTTGTCCAGTTTGCCAGTTGTTGTACGTGTTCTTTGGTAATGGCGCGGCCGTCAAACTGACGAACTGCCGCCTCCAACAGGACTTTGATCGAGAATGGCAGCTTGGAGATCTCGCCGATTCCTTGTTCTTCCAGGCCTTGCAGGCGGTAGTATGCGTACGCTTTATCGCCCACTTGCAGGGAAGACTTCACGTTGTAAGCATCGTGTGTAGCCAATGTGCATAACCTCCCTAATTATTTCGGGGTTTCATCTGGTGAAACATGGTTTCGTTTCTTCATTACGAACCTATTATACTCGATTTGTTTCCCCGCTTCTACCCCAAATTTCATCCTTTATACACAAAATCACTCGGAAAAAACACGATGCCGCTTTGACGGTAGAGCTAGGAAAAATAACCAGACTCCATGTATTATCCCGTTTACATTCCGTTTACATTCATGCGGTATCGTTTCTCCATGCATAAAACCGGATGGGAAGTGAAACGAACGGGAAAATCGCCGCATTGCCAAAGAAATGGTGCAAGGGTGTTGGGGGACTCAAGCGGAAAGCTTTAGGAGAGGAGAAATCATTATTTATGGAACAGACACATACGCAAACGAAGACAAAAACAGGAAACTGGCGCGCTTTTTACGAGCTGATCAAACAGACCAACCCGTCCAAGCTGAAGTTGGGCGTGGCCTTGTTCATGAGCATCGCCACGACGCTTGTCAGTCTGGTGATCCCGCTGTTTACGCGAAATCTTGTGGACAGCTTTACGCTCGCTTCGATCACCACCGGACAGATTGTGCTGCTGGCCGTGGCCTTCATCGCCCAGGCCATCGCAGGAGGGCTGTCCATCTATCTTTTGAATCACGTGGGGCAAAGCATCGTCGCCGCTCTCCGGGACAGGCTGTGGAAAAAGCTGCTCGTCCTGCCCGTAAGCTATTATGACAACCACCGGACCGGGGAAACGATCAGCCGGATGACGAATGATACCGGAGTCGTAAAAGGGCTGATCACGGATCACCTGTCCAGCTTTTTCACCGGGATCATCTCCATCATCGGTTCGGTAGCGACGCTTCTCTACCTCGACTGGCAGATGACGCTGACGATGCTGATTGCCGTTCCGCTGTCACTGCTCATTTTGGTCCCGCTGGGGCGGCAGATGTACAAAATATCGAAGGGACTGCAAGACGAGACCGCCAGCTTCACCACCATCATGAATCAGGTGCTGTCGGAAATCCGTCTCGTAAAGGCATCCAATGCCGAGCCGCACGAGTACCAAAGCGGCAAGCGGGGAATAGAGAATCTGTTCCGTTTCGGATTAAAGGAAGGCAGAGTACAGGCGCTGATCGGTCCGCTCATTTCGTTTGTCCTGATGGTGCTTTTGGTCGTCATCATGGGATATGGAGGAATGCGCGTTTCCACGGGCGCTTTGACGGCAGGAGAGCTTGTCGCGTTTATTCTTTATCTGGTTCAAATCATCATGCCGCTCGGGCAGTTCACCCAATTTTTTACCCAACTGCAAAAAGCGATGGGCGCGACAGAGCGGATCATCTCCACGCTGGAAGCCGATGAAGAAGACCACGCTTCGGGACGGCCGCTGGAGGATGCGGGGCTGCCGATCCATATCGACCGGGTGACGTTTGCCTACGAAAACGGGGAGACCATTCTCGACGATGTAAGCTTTCGGGTCGAGCCGGGGAAAGTGACGGCGATCGTCGGACCGAGCGGCAGCGGGAAGACGACTTTGTTCTCCCTGATCGAAAGGTATTATCAGCCGACTGGCGGAACGATCCGGCTCGGCGACAGCCCGATCAGCGACTATACGCTGTCGTCGTGGCGGAGCAAAATCGGTTACGTGTCCCAGGAAAGCCCGTTGATAGCAGGGACCATCCGGGATAACATCTGCTACGGAATCTCGCGTCCTGTCAGCGAGCAGGAGTTGAGGCAAGCTGCTTCGATGGCATACGCCGATCAATTCATCGACGAGCTGCCGGAAGGATATGACACACAGGTCGGCGAAAGAGGCATGAAGCTGTCGGGCGGACAGCGTCAGCGCATCGGCATCGCCCGGGCGCTGCTGCGCAACCCGCAAATTCTGATGCTGGACGAAGCGACCTCCAGTCTGGACAGCAAATCCGAGATCATCGTGCAGCAGGCGCTCAACAATTTGATGAAGGGACGCACGACACTCGTCATCGCCCATCGCCTGTCTACGGTCGTAGATGCCGATCAGATTGTCTTTCTGGAAAAAGGAAGGATTACCGGAAAAGGAACGCACGAAGAGCTGCTTGAAACACATGTGATGTACCGCGAATTTGCCACGCAGCAGCTACGAATGAAACAGGAGGTGTAGGCAAATGGCCAAACTGCTGGTTGTCGATGACGATCCGCATATTCGCGAACTGGTCAGGGTCTTTTTGCAAAACGAAGGCTTCGATATCCTGGAGGCAGCCGACGGTCAGGAAGCCATGGCTATCATGGAGACGGATCAGGCGGATCTGGTTATCCTCGACATCATGATGCCCCGTATGGATGGATGGGAGCTATGCCGCGAGCTCAGGAAGCATTACGACATCCCGCTGCTCATGCTGACAGCCAAGGGAGAGACTGCGCAAAAAATCAAAGGCTTCGAGCTGGGAACGGACGACTACCTCGTCAAGCCGTTCGAACCGGCGGAGCTCGTTGTTCGCGTCAAGGCGCTGTTAAAGCGGTACCGGATCGCAGCCTCGCACACGGTACAGGCCGGTTCGCTGCAATTGAACCGGAAGACATTTGAAATCGGGATGGGCGGCCAAAAGCTGACGATTCCTCCCAAAGAGTTCGAGCTGCTGTTCAAGCTGGCCAGCTATCCGGGGCAGACCATCTCCCGCGAGCAGCTGATCGAGCAGATTTGGGGCTTTGACTTCGAGGGCAATGAGCGAACCGTCGATGTGCACATCAACCGCCTGCGGGAACGCTTTCCCGAGTCGGAGTGCGGCTTTCAGATTCGAACCGTTCGGGGGCTCGGGTACCGACTGGAGATCAGGCCATGAGAGTTCATCCGCACAGGAAGGTGATATGGCTCAGAGTCCTTGGCGTCATCGGCTTTGTCATCTACATCAATCTTTGCTGGTCTGCTGCGTATTGGATTACGCAAGGCCTGTACCCGAAAATCGGGATCGAGCCTTCCGAGTTTGTCAGGGGACTGGTCAACTCCTTTTTGGGCTTTCTCATCTTTTTTTGCTCTATGTTTCTTCTTTCACGGCTTGTCAGGCCGCGGCATGTGGAGCTTTTCCAACTGCTGATCGACGCATTGAAACGGATCGCCAAAGGGGATTTCAGCGTCAAGCTCGATATCAAAATGGAGCACCAGTGGGGGCAACTCGTCGAGAACATCAACCATATGGCGGAGCAGCTGAACGAAATGGAGCAGATGCGCCAGGAGTTCATCTCCAACGTCTCTCACGAAATCCAATCTCCGCTGACCTCGATCAGCGGCTTCGCCCGCGCCTTGCGAAGCGAGCATCTCACCCGCGAGGAACAGCTCCATTATCTGGATATTATTGAAACGGAAAGCAAGCGCCTGTCAAAGCTGAGCGACAATCTGCTGAAGCTCACATCGCTGGAAGCGAGGCAGCATCCGATGGAGCGGAAGCGCTACCGTCTCGACGACCAGCTTCGGAGCATCATCCTGGCATGTGAGCCGCAGTGGCTGGAGAAAGGCATCGAGCTGGACGCAGAGCTGGAAAAAGTGGAGCTCGTCGCGGACGAGGACATGATGAGCCAGGTTTGGACCAACCTGCTCGGCAACAGCATCAAATTTACTCCCCCGGGCGGTACGATCAGCGTCCGTGCCCAGAGAATAGGGGGAGAGGTGGTCGTGCAGATTTCCGATACCGGCATCGGCATTTCAAGGGAGGATCAGGAGCGGATATTCGAGCGGTTTTTCAAGGCGGACAGATCGCGGAATCGGGCCGTTGGGGGCAGCGGACTTGGCCTTTCCATCGTAAAAAAGATTGTCGATTTGCATCAGGGAAAGATTGCCGTACAGAGCCGGCCAGGCGAAGGAACAACCTTTATCATCACATTCGCGGAGGACAAGAAAGTCCCCTCTCTTCCTTAAAAAGAAGGGGACTTTTTGCAATGCTCGCCGTGCGCTCAAGCTCCGATATACCTGGCATGGAGAGTGCGGGCCAGACTGATGTCATCCGTTCCTTGCACGAGCACCCGCCCGTCTGGAAAGACGACCAGCGTGTGCGGGTCTACGTGGAAGCGCAGGAGAAACTTGTTGCGTTCCACCTGGCCCAGCGGGGAAAGCCGTTCAGCGACCACATCCAGATCAAGCGACATATTGCCGGCAGGGGAGATTTGCACCGTATCCCGGCCGCACAGGGAGACGGCTTGGCCCTCTTGCGAATCCGGCTGCAAAAAGGAGAACTGCCGCTGGCCGCATGTCGGACAGTCATCGCGACGCCCGTTCGCCACCTTGATCTGGTGGTGGCGATTGTTCCACAAGTCGAAATGCTCCAGATTGGGGTTTAGCGCATCGGTGTCCCCGACCAGGATTTTGAGCGCTTCTGTCGCCTGATAAGAGGCCACGATGTGAATGATCGGGCCAATTACCCCGGCCGTATCGCAGGTCGCCATTTCACCCGGATTGGGCGGCTCCGGAAAGAGACACCGCAGGCAAGGCGTCACGCCCGGGCGAATGGAGGCAAACGTGCCGGTCGCGCTGACCGCTCCGCCGTACACCCAGGGAATGCCGTGTTTGACACAGACGTCGTTTACGAGATAGCGCACCTGGAAGTTGTCGGTGGCATCCAGCACGAGATCGACATCGGCGAGCAGAGACTCCGCATTGTAGGCGGTCAGGTCAGCCACGACAGGCTCGATCGCGACTTCGGAATTGATCCGCGTCAGCTTGGCGTGGGCTGAGATGGCCTTGGGCAAATGCTGCCGGGCATCGTCCTCGTCGTAGAGCATTTGCCGCTGGAGGTTGCTCGGTTCCACAAAATCGCGGTCGATGAGCCGGACAAAACCGACGCCTGCGCGAACCATGTGATTGGCGGACACCGTACCCAGCGCTCCCATGCCGACAATCGCTACACGGCTTTGCGACAGCCGCTCTTGTCCCGCGCGGCCGATAGGAGGAAACAGGATTTGACGGGAATAACGCGTATTCACGGTAGGTTAGCTCCTTTCCACGTCATCCGGAAGCGCTGTCGGGTTCCAAGGTCCTTGCTGATGGCCCTTCCACTCGCTGCCGTCCTCCCAGATTTCCTTCTTCCAGATCGGTACGATCTGCTTCAACCGCTCGATCGCGTATTCGCCAGCCTCGAAAGCCGCTTTTCGATGCGGCGTCGCTACGGCAGCGACCACCGCGATCTCCTCGATGGCAAGCTCGCCGATCCGGTGATGCATCGCCAGCTTCGTACCCGGCCACCGCTCTTCAACCTCGGACGCGATCTGCTTCATTTTTTCCACTGCCATTGGCTCGTAGGCTTCATAGGCAAGCAATACGGTACGCTGGCCGTGCGTGAACTCCCGGACGGTTCCGACAAAAGCGAGGACAGCGCCGGCATGCGGATTGGACACGAGCTTGACCAGTTTGTCAGCGCTCAGCGGTTCGGTCGTGATGGCAAAACGAGGGTCCTGACCGCCGCTCACAGGTGGCAATATGGCGATTTCGTCTCCGGCCCGGATGGCCGTATCCGGCTTGGCATACTCTTGATTGACGGAGATAAAGCAGCTGCCGAGCAGGGAGGACAGCGCAGGGTATTGGCTGGATGCGGCTTGCAGCAGGTCCTGTACGGTTGCTCCCTCCGGCAGTGTCAGTTGTATCGTTCGCTCGCCGGCCAGCTCGGCCAAACCGGCAAATAAAAGGACAGATATTTGCATGTAGCACTCCTCGTTTCCCAAGGGTTATTTATAGGAAGGAAAAGCTTCTCTCTACTTGTGACGATAACATAATTGCGCCTAACTGCCAAATCAGAGAGCGACTTCTTGCAGATTCCCGATTGATTTTCTACAGTGCTGAATGTAAGGTTAGATTATCGAAAAAGAAGGGCATTCCCAGGCGGAAAGCAAATGGGAGGAAGAAATGAACGACGAATTAACGCATTTTAACGATCAACAACGGGCCAAAATGGTGGACGTCTCCGAAAAAGAGGTAACCAAGCGGGTAGCGGTGGCTGTCAGCAAAATCACGATGAAGCCGGAAACGCTGCTGCGCATTCGCGAGGGGCAGATTGCCAAGGGGGATGTATTGGCTGTCGCACAGGTAGCCGGAGTAATGGCTGCGAAAAAGACGTGGGAGATCATCCCGATGTGTCATCCGCTGCCGCTGACGGGCATTGACATCCGCTTTTCGTATGCGGACAAAGCGACATTGGATATCGAGGCAACCGTCAAAACGACCGGCAAGACCGGCGTGGAGATGGAGGCACTGACAGCCGCAAGCGCAGCCGCGCTCACCGTTTATGACATGTGCAAGGCCATGGACAAGGAAATGGTAATCGGGCCGACGTATCTCCAGAGCAAAACCGGCGGGAAAAGCGGAGATTTTTATCGGAGCGAGGCGTAAACATCAGATGAGTCGACTATGGAATTCCTATCCGCGCAGCATCCGGCTTCTGGCCGTTGCTGCCGTTATTCATTCTACGGGCATGGCCTGTATCTGGCCGCTGGTGACGATCTACATCCACGATTTTCTCGGGAAGCCGCTCACCGTAGCGGGTGTTCTTTTGATGCTGAATCAGGGAGCGTACCTGATCGGCAGTCTGACAGGCGGGGTTCTCTTTGACCGCTGGGGGAAAATGCGCACAGTATACGCCGCGACAGCGGGAGCGGTAGCCGTAGCTGTGGCACTGGGCTTCACAACCAGCTTTCATACGTATACGGTCTTGCTGCTTTTGAACGGATTTTTCTCCGGCATCATGTTTCCTGTGCTCAATGCCCTGATCGGCCTCTTGTGGCCTGACGGCGGCCGCAAGGGCTTGAATACGGTTTATGTGGCACTCAATATCGGGGTAGCGATCGGTTCCGCCTCGGCGGGAATGCTGGCGAGCATTTCCTTTGCCTGGACTTTCTTTGGAAATGCGGCGCTGCAGCTGGCAGTTCTGTTTCTCTTTATCTTTTTGAGCCGCACGGTCGATCTTGAGCGCGGTCAGGAAAAAGAAGGCCGGCTCGTGGCAGCGTCGGCGAAGCACACAGAGGAAGGTGAGGGGGCACAGCTGCCTGCCGCGGGATTGGCGGAGAAGGCCGGCGGATCAAAAGGGGCCGCGGCGGCAATGGCGACGGATGCCGCTCAAGCTGCCGGTCGCCCGATGGCATGGCTAGCGCTCGGTCTGTTGTCGGCAGGGTTGTTGGTCTGCT
This sequence comes from Brevibacillus borstelensis, assembly GCF_036700025.1. Lineage (NCBI taxonomy): Bacteria > Bacillati > Bacillota > Bacilli > Caryophanales > Paenibacillaceae > Brevibacillus > Brevibacillus borstelensis. The sequence continues at coordinate 1,905,006 of NZ_CP144922.1, forward strand.
GGATTATTTACTCGCAGTGGACGACTGTGCTGTCGGCGTATATGCAGTCGCTGGGCATCACGCTCAGGGAGTACAGCCTGCTGTGGACGCTGAATGGTGCTTTGATCCTGTTCGGGCAGCCGTTTATCTCCTGGGTGATCAGGCACTTCGCCCGTACGCTGAAAGCGCAGTTGCTGTTAGGCGCCTACGTCTTTTCGCTCTCCATGCTGATCTTGTCCCAGACGACGGTGTACGCCGGTTTTTTCGTGGCCATGTTTGTCATTACACTGGGTGAAATGCTGGTGTGGCCTGCCGTCCCGACCATCGCTGCCGAGTTGTCTCCACCGGGACGTGAAGGGTTCATTCAAGGCCTCATCGGGGGCGTAGGCTCAGGAGGACGCATGGTCGGCCCGCTGATGGGCGCCGTGATCTTTGAAGCGCTCGGAGCAAATGGGATGGTCTACTTCATGGCTGCTTTGGCTTTGGTCGCTGTCGCTTGCTTTACCGTGTACACGTCCTTTGTAAAGCGTCCTGAGATGAAGGCAGCTCTGCCTGCTCCGGAGAAGCTCGGGTCATGACAAGCAATGCTTGGACGGATACTCGTAGCTGTCAGGCGAAGACCAGCAGGCTTTCAGCCGAGGCCGCTCAGGCTGTCAGTCGAGGCCCCTCAGCCTGTCAGTGAGGCTCCTCAGTTTGTCAGTTGAGGACCGCCAGGCTGACAGTTGAGGACTGCCAGGCTGTCTAACGAGGCCCTGCAGGCTGCCGGGCCAGCAACAGCAAAGCAGCCCGGGCCATGGTTCGGGATATTGTATTGACACTCCCAACCTGCTCAAGTAGTATAGTAGACATTCAAAGTAAATAGGTTGCTGTTAACTTATCCAGAGAGGTGGAGGGACTGGCCCGATGAAGCCCGGCAGCGGATCTTGCAGGATATTCTGCAGATGCTGTGCCAATTCCAGCAGGAGCGATCCTGACAGATAAGAACGTGGAGACGCACGATCCGCCCCTTTTTCTGTTCAGGAAAAGGGGCTTTTTGCATGCCTGCTTCGATGTCTGGATTATTTTTGCGAAAGAAAGGATAGAAAGCCAATGCGCATCCAACCATCTGCCATGGTGGACCGACTGCCGACGCAGTTTTTTGCCACGCTGGTAGCGAAAACAAACAAGGCCATCGCGGCCGGACATGACATTATCAATCTTGGACAGGGCAATCCCGATCTCCCGACACCGCAGCATATCGTGGAAGAGCTGAGCGAGCAGGCCAAGCGCCCTGTCCACCACAAATACCCGCCGTTCAGCGGCAGGCTGGAGCTGAAGCAGGCCGTCGCCCACTGGTACAAGGAAGAGTTCGGCGTGGAGCTGGACGCGGAGGAAGAGGTAGCCATCCTGTTTGGCAGCAAGACAGGTCTGGTTGAGATTTGTCAGGTGCTGCTGAACCCCGGGGACGTCGCTTTGGTGCCCGATCCAGGTTATCCGGATTACTGGTCCGGCGTGGCTGTAGCTGACGGCCGCATGGTCATGATGCCGCTCAAGGCTGAAAACGCGTTTCTTCCGGATTACGGCCAGTTGAAGCCGGAAGATTTGGAAAAAGCCAAGCTGATGTTCCTCAATTACCCGAACAATCCGACGGCGGTCAACGCTCCGGTGGAATTTTTTGAAGAGACCATCCGCTTTGCCCGCAAGCACGAGATCGTCGTCTGCCATGATTTCGCCTATGGTGCGATCAGCTTTGACGGCAAAAAGCCGGTCAGCTTCATGCAGGTGCCGGGGGCAAAAGAAGTAGGAGTGGAGTTTTACACCCTGTCGAAAACGTACAACATGGCCGGCTGGCGCGTCGGGGCTATGGTCGGAAACAAGGAGCTCGTACGGCTGGTCAATTTGATTGAGGACCATTACTTTGTCAGTCTCTTCGGCGCTGTGCAGATGGCGGCGGCAAAAGCGATGACCGGCTCGCAGCAATGCGTACATGATCTCGTCTCCGTCTACCAAAGCAGGCGGGATGTGCTGTTCGCCGAGCTCCACCGGATCGGTTGGCAGGCCAAGCCTTCAGAGGGCTCGTTTTTCAGCTGGCTGCCTGTTCCCGAAGGGTTTACATCGGTCGAGTTTTCCGATTTGCTGCTGGAAAAGGCTCATGTGGTGGTTGCGCCTGGCGTCGGTTTTGGACCGACGGGCGAGGGGTATGTGCGCGCGGCGCTTCTTTCCAGCGAAGAAAGGCTGGCGGAGGCAGTGCGAAGGATTGAGAAGCTGGGGCTGTTTGCTCGGTAAGCTTGTTGGCGGGCTTCGGGTTATCTTGCTCCTTGTCCAGGGGCCGCGGTGGGGAGAAGCCTGGAAACAGGCTTCTCCTGCGATTCGGGGTGGCACAACAGGCTGAATCAAGCAGGATACTCACGGATAAAGCAGGCTTGATTCGAAATGATACTCACGGATGCCAAAACATAATGACGGCAATCTTTTCAAGAAAGACAGCCTTATTTTTCGTGTATAGCGGAAGCCATACTTGCAACATAAAGCATGGCTTCCCAAGCAAAAGGCCCGGAGCTATGATCGCTCAGGGCCTTTATGATGGCTTGATGGAATCAGGTGATACCCCAGGCCAGCTTTATGGACTGGGCGGGATCGGCGGTTGCCAGTTCAAGTCTATGTACCGTGTTTCGATGGTTTGCAAAGCGAGCTTCAGCTTTTGCGGAGGCTGCTCCATTCCTTTGACAATCAGGGTTTGGACCAATACGACTCCCTTGTCTGAATTCTCCATATACGTCTTGGCAAAATCGGTCCGAACGTCGAAACGCTTGCCGTTTTCGTCATACAGATTCCAGTAAGGGAAGCTCTCCAGTTTTCCCAAGCCCTTCAACTCGATTATCCAGACGGGCTCGAATTTGCCTACAAAAACCCGTCCCACCGTACTTTTGCTTTTTCTCCTGTTTCTTACCTCTACAGCCCGGTTTACCACCAAAAGAAAAGCAGGAAACATCTGCACAAGCATCGATACCCCCAACCAAAGTAGTCGCGAGTATAATCCGACGATTTCGACCGAGCCATCGCTCGACATAGCTAAAACCTATTCCGCCGATAGATTTGTGAGATTGGACTTATGACGGCCGCAGTGATAAAACAGGTATAAGCGAAATCTAGGGGGAACCGAACATGGAATATTCATTTTCCAAAGCAACCAGCGCACTCAGCTCCTCGGCCGTGCGCGAAATCCTGAAGCTGACACAGGGCAATCAAGTATTGTCTTTGGCAGGCGGCCTGCCGGCAGAGGATTCTTTTCCAATCGAAGAAATGAGAGAAGCCTTCAATCGCGCTCTGGATCACGGAGCAAAATCGCTGCAATACGGCTTGACTGACGGGTACATTCCGCTTCGGGAATGGGTTTCGTCCCGCATGAAACAAAAGCATATGAATGTTGGCGTAGAAAACATGCTGATCACTACCGGCTCCCAGCAGGCCGTCGACTTGCTCTGCCGTGTCTATCTGGACGAAGGCGACGTCGTGCTGGTAGAAAATCCAACGTATCTCGCGGCCGTGCAACTGTTCCAATTTCGCGGCATTCGAGCTATTCCGGTGGATGGAGATGCGGAAGGCATGGATATGGAGGACCTTGCCAGAAAAATCGCACAATATCGCCCGAAGATGGCCTATGTCATTCCGACGTTTGCAAACCCGACAGGAAAGGTTTGGAGTCTGGAAAAACGCTTGGGACTGCTGAAACAATGCCGGGAAAACAACATTTTGATTCTGGAAGACGATCCGTACGGGGAAATCCAGTTCGACGGCGCGGCGCCTTATCGCAGCATTTTTTCTCTCGATGAGCATCCGGACGGATCGGCTGTCGTCTACACCAGCACCTTCTCCAAAATCGTCGCTCCGGGTCTTCGAACGGGGTGGGCGATTGGAGACAGCCAGGTGATTCAGATGATGGTAAAAGCCAAGCAGGCAATCGACTTGCAGTCCAGCACAATCGACCAATTTGCTCTGTATGAGCTGCTGTCCCGGTTTGATTTGGAAAGCCATATTCAAAAAATCCGCGACTCGTACAAAGAGCGGATGGAGTGGATGCACGAGCTGCTCTGTCGTCAAACCAGCGGCATGAAGTGGAATAAACCGAGAGGCGGAATGTTCCTCTGGGTAGAGCTGCCGGAGCATGTACACTCCGAGAAGCTGCTGGCGCAGGCTGTCAAGGAAGGCGTCGCGTTTGTTCCCGGTATCCCGTTCTACGCGGACCAGCCTCAAACGAATACGATGCGCCTCAACTATACGCTGCTGGATCGGGAACATACCGAACTGGCGATCAACCGCTTGGGCAAAGCGTTTGCGGAGTACAGCCAGCTAGTCGCTCACTAGCGATAAATGAATACGTGGATCGAATAAAACAGGGTGTCCCGAAGTCTTTGACGACGGGGGCACCCTGTTTTTTGCAGCCTCGGTTATTATTCTTCTGTTTCCTCCAACGTGCAGATCGCACTCGGCCGCTTGATGCGGAGCACGACACACTCATAGACGCGGAACAGGCTGTTCATTTGCTCGTCTCCGAGGAAGGACGTATCGAAGTCTTCCGCAATAGCCAGGTCAAGGTTGTGACGGCCGGTTGCGACCAGGACGCCGGATCGGCCCTTGATGGTCGGGGATTGGAAGACGCCGTCGGTGACCAGATTGCGGACGTGCTCGATTTCCAGTACATTCGTTCCCTTGTGTACGCGGTGCAGAAGCGAGTACAGCTCAGGGGAGACGACCAATGCGTATGGACCGCTGTGTCCCATCTTCAACAGCTTGTTGCGCGCTTCCACGATGTCGGCAAAGGCATTGCCCGACTCCATCCAGTCGCTCTTCAAGTGGGTGAGACGCTCCTTCACATTCATCAAGCCCGGCAGGTCCAGACCCGGGGAGCCGTTGAAGATCAGGTCATCCTCCATGAGAGCGCAGCCGGCTGCCGCATTCGCAGCGGCACTCATATCCAGCGGCATACCCAATGTCCGGGCTTGGGCCACATCCCGCCAGTACAGCATGAAGTCTTTGTACAGGATGGGAATGGTCAGGCTGACCCGTTTGCTGGGCTGGGTCATTTCCAGCGATTCGCCGCGCAGGTTCAATCCGCCAAAGCGGGACTCGTCGTAAATATCGTTGGTAATCGTCTGAATGCCCTCACCGAGCGGGCCGTAAATATCGAGAAAGCGGCGGCCAACCAGCTGGCGTCGCGCCATATCAACAACGGTTTCATCCAGTTGCTTCCATTCATCGTGAGTCAAAGGGGAATCGGGATATTTGCGGAGCTTGTCCATTCCACATACCTCCAAATCGTTTCTGTTTACCTGCCGGAATCTGCAAGCAAAGTTTAAAACATGCCTTTTAAGCTGCCTACAGTCAGGCCCTTTCTGCCTGTTTTGGCTGCTGGGGCGGCAGCAGTCTTGCCGGTATTGGCAACTGCCGGAGAAGAGGAGGCTTTCAGATGATCCACCTGGTGGATATCGTATCCCTCGTCATGATCGGTCAGATCAGGCCGGTGCACATCCGAGAAACGCTCGCTTAGCGCTGCCATGATTTCCTTTACGCGGAGGTAGTCCTCCTGGGTGGATTCGCGCATGCTGTTTAGGAGCTGGCGGGTTTCCTCGTCTTTGAACTCATACAAAGATAGCTCCAGATGCTCGCGAAAATTGTGCAAGCCGAACCGTTCGAGATTGATGTCGGATAAAAGGCGGGACAGTTCGCGGTCGCTGAGCTGTTCCGCTTTTTTTGCCTCGTCGAGCGAGCCTATGTAGGGAATCAGCTCCTGCAAACGGCCGAGGCGCTGTTCTTCTTCCTCCAGGATGTGGTGGTAGTAGAGTCGCGTATGCTCGTCCTGTGCAGCATCGATAATGGGCTGGATAATCTCCGCAAAGCGGTCGATATAGCCCCTGGTTCGAGAAAATATGGCGTGCAGTTGTGACATTTCTTGCACCCGACGCCACCTCCTTGCAGGTGATTTGTTTCATTATAACGTTGGAAAAATAAACCGGGCAACCTTTATCTGCATGTATCTCCTAGTTTGTGTCAGTCTGAAAAACTTATCATGGAGAGTATTGTCAAAGCTAAATGGGAATGATAATATTTATCAATAAGAGTGATATTCATTATCAATTAGAAATGAAAGCCATAGATATACACAACAAAAGTCGATAAACCAGGTTAGGAGGAAAAAACATGTCATCTATTCTCGTCATTGGCGGAGACCGCCTCGGAAATATTGTAGACTTTTTGGAGGAGCAGGGTTTTACCAATATTCATCATGTGACGGGGCGGAAAAACTCCCAGACCGGCGTAAAAATCCCTACTGGCATTCACATGATTTTGGTGCTGACGGATTTCGTCAACCACAATCTGGCCAAGACCGTAAAAAGTCAGGCAAAGGACAGGGAGCTGCCGATTCTCTTTTGCAAACGTTCCTGCTCGGCGATCGCGAAGGCTTTGGTTCAGGGAGCATAAATACATACCCCCCGCTGTGGAAAGACTACAGACTGATATGTACACCAAACGGGGGAATGAAAGGTGAAGCAAAACAAGCTTGACGAATTGCCGATTGCCAAACTGTCCGAGCAGCAGCTTCAGCATCTGCGAGCAGCGGAAGAAGAGATCACCAAAGAAGGCACAGATGTCTACCTGATCGCTTTTGAAAAACAGGCCCCGTCCCAGTGACGGGGTTTTGCTTTGAAATTGGCTCCGCCAGGCCGAGGGCTCCGACGGAACGGAGCCGGGGACTTGGCGGGACCTTTCCTCTAAAACACAAATTGATCCAACTGCTGTTTCAATGCATCGATTCCGATGGCAAATCCAAGGCATTGGCTGGACTGGATGATAAACGCGTTTAGCCCTACGACTTCTCCATTCAGATTGATCAAGGGACCTCCACTGTTGCCGGGATTGATGGCGGCATCGGTCTGGAAAATTTCGTCATACATTCGTTTGGCGACATGGAGACGGCGATTTTTTGCACTGATGATGCCCGCTGTGACGGAGTTTTCCAAACCGAGCGGTGAACCGTCTGTTCCTGTAGGAGCAAACATCTTTGCCGTTACCGGTAAAAAATGGCCCGCACTTTCACCGTACGCTGCTTCTTTTTTCCTTGGGTCGTCCAAGCCTCTGCCTCCACTCGCTCCAACAACAGCAGGGCCAAATGCCGGCGTTCTTCACGCGCAGCCTGCTGCCATATCCATTTCCAATCTGTCCATTGCCGCCAGTCGATTGCTCCGGGAGCAAAGAAAGCCTCATTTCCACCCGAAGACATCTCCTGCTCCAACCGCCTCAAGTCCTGCTGCCTTGCTGCGAGCTCCTCCAGCGTAATCACGCCTGCCTCATACGCTTTCATCCAGCGCTGCCGTTTTTTGGTAAGCTGCTTGCGATCATCGGCAGCCGCTGTAGAGGACCTGCACCTCTCCTGAACGATGCGGCGAAAGACCGAGCCCATTTCCTCTTGTGCAGAAGAAAGCTGCCCAAGCACCTCGTCCTCCAGCCGGTCTTCCCGGAGTGCAGGCGCCTGACAAATGCCGTTGGCTCTGTTTTTGCACAGGTAATAGATGTGACGATACCGCTTTCCGCCGCCTTTGCGGATATCTGCTGTTTTCCCGCGCATCTCGGCTTTGCAGCGGGCACAGTATAACAAGCCGGAAAAAACAAACGGAGAGGAAAGGACTCTCGGATGCGTTCTCTGCCGCAGCCCCATCCGTTCCTGTACCTTGAGGAACGTTTCCCGATCGACAATCGCCGGATGGGCGTCTTCAACCAGAATCCATTCGTCCCGCTTGTTCTGCTGTCCGCCAGCTTCCGCGTAGTTCCAGCGAAGCGCTCCGTAGTACACCGGATTGCGCAGCAGGCGAGTCACCGTGCTGCCGCTCCATTTTCCGCCATGCTTGCCCAAATGTCCGTCCCGATTGGCTTTCTCTGCAATCTGGCCAGGCGTATAACCGGAAAGGTATTGCTGATACATGCGGCTGACCACTTTGGCTTCCTCGGGATGGGGTATGAGCTGATGGTGATGCAGCATGTAGCCGTAGGGAGGAGGACCGCCCGGGCGTTTTCGTTCCCGCGCCATTTGCTCCATGCCCAATTTGACCCGCTCTCCGAGGTTTTCCCGCTCCCACTGGGCCAGGGCGGCTACCAGTGTGATAAACAGTCTGCCGATGGCTGTTGTCGTATCGTACACCTCTGTACAGCTTTTAAAGCGGACACCGTATTTCTCAAAATCCTGAAGCAACCGGTACAAGTCGAGAACAGACCGGGTGAGCCGATCCAGCCGGTAGACCAGGACGACATCGATGCTTCCGGAACGAATGTCGCCGAGCATTCGCTGCAGGGCCGGCCTTTTCGTATCCTTGGCGCTGAAGCCCTCGTCAGCATAGATGTTGGAAAGCGTCCAGCCCTGCGAGCTGATGTAGGCAGTCAGCCGTTCTTTCTGAGCAGCCATGGAAAACCCGTCGGAAGCCTGTTCTTCCGTACTGACGCGAATGTACACAGCTGTCCTCATGGCATCAACCTCCCGGATAACGGATTGCTAGAGTTTACAAGCAGGCCGGGTTTCCTATGCCTGGACAGCTGAAAGTTTTTGCCGGGGAAAATAAAAAGCCCGCTGCGATTCGTGACGAAAACGCAGCAGGCGAGAGGGATCTGTTGGGGAGGCTACATCCACTTTTGCCCCCATTCGTGAATGGAGTCGATCACTGGCCGAAGATCCTTCCCCTTGTCGGTCAGCTCGTACTCGATACGGACGGGTATTTCCGGATACACTTTGCGTTCCAGAATGCCCTGCTCCTCCAATTCCTTCAATCGCTCGGAAAGCATTTTATCGCTCATGTGCGGAACCATTTCCCGGATATCCTTGAATCGGACAGCCCCGCGCAACAGCACGTTGATAATCAAACCGGTCCATCTCTTACCGAGAATATTGATAGCTCCTTCGTATTTGGGGCACGTCTGTTCATTCCCAAATTCTTGACCCACGATGGTGTCACCTCTGTGGTACATCTTGTTTTCCTCTTTATTGTAGCATATCAACTTGAATAAAGTAAGTAACACAATGAGACTTGGTGCCTATATTGTTTTGTCCAGAGTGTCCGGACTTATGCAAGCGCTGGCGATAAAAAGGGCGATGGCCCGTTTCCAGCCCATGGGTCTCCACTTTTTTCATTTCAACATAGACTATTCGAGAACATAGACGGAGGGTGGGTCTTGATGTCAAAAAAACCGGTAATCGGTATTCTTACGTGGAGAGAAGGGAAACGGTTTGGCGAGCCGGGGTACTTGCGAAGGCTGGTGACGGCAGGAAAGCGAATGGGGGCAGAGACGTTCCTGTTTTCCCATCAGGATGTGAATACGGCTGAGAAAAAGATCAGGGGATTCGTTCCGGCAAAGGGAGGCGGGTGGGAAAGCCGCCTGTTTCCGTGGCCAGAGGTCGTCATTGACCGGTACCGAAAAAGGGAAGACGCGTACATGAGGCTGCGTCATGGCGGGGTGTTTCAGTTTGCCAACAGTCCGTTTGGAAAGAAATGGAGGGTGACTGAGCTTTTGGCCAAAGACGATCGGGTCAAAAGATGGATTCCCGAGACGTACGTGTACGCGAAAGGAAAAGTAAAGGCGATGCTGGACCGCTATCCGATCGTCTATGTAAAACCGGGCAATGGGACAGGGGGACGCAGCATCGTCAAGATCTCGCAGGCAGGGAAACACTTCCTCATTCAGGGGAGAGATCGCCGGCTGCAAAGACGGAAGGCTAGCTTTGCGACCAGGGATGGCGTGGAGAGCTGGATTCAAAAGTGGGTGCGGGAGCAGCGGATTCGAGACGGGAACTTTCTCGTGCAGCAGGGGCTCGATCTTTCGCTGGTGCCGGGCCGCGTCGCTGATGTACGCCTTTTGATCCAAAAAAACAGCGCTGGAGAGTGGGAGGTGACTGGCTCTGGAGTACGCCTCGGGGAGACGGGCAGCTCCATTTCCAATCTGCACGGAGGGGGGAAGGCCATTTCATTCCAGTCGTTCGTGGGCAAGCGGTTCGGTCCGGAGCGGACAAAGCTTATCCAGCAGGAGTGCCACCGGATGGCCCACGAGATAGCGTCTGTCCTGGAGGAAAAATTTGGGCGGATGATGGAGTTTGGTCTGGACGTAGGGGTGGATGTAGCCGGAAGAGTCTGGTTGATCGAAGTAAACCCCAAGCCGGGCCGGGAAATCTTCAGGCAGATGGGGGATACGCGCACGTATGAAGAAGCGATCGCCCGCCCCGTCTCCTTTGCGCTTCATCTGATCAACTCCGGACAGGTGCAGACGAAAGGCGGTCGAAAAACGGGGGCTTGAAGAGGCGGGAGCCAAACCCGGAACGAAGCGGTGGAGACCCCCCATGACGGTTTGCCGCTATAGCAACAGGCGGTGAACCAATGCTGATGACCCATTCACCTACTTTTGTCTCCGAAGAGTCACCGAGCCGCAATGGATGCAGCTTGCAATCCGCATCAATCTTGATAACAGCATAATCGCGGACGCGATCAGCCAGTACCCGCTTCGCCTCAAAGACACGCCCATTGTATAGTTTGACAAGGATGGTGCGCGATTTTCCGATGACGTGTTCGCTGGTCAGGATATACCCTTTGGGATGAAAGAGAAAGCCGGAACCGTAACTCCGCTCGGAAGCAAAGGGCGGATCATCGGAGACCAGACTGCGAATCAGGTCTTCTACGTTGTTGGTCTGATGATTATCTTCTGTGACGATGGAAACAACGCCGTCCCTTACCCGTTCGATAATGGGAACGAAGAAGTTGAAGGGGTGCAAACTGTTGCTCGCGGGGTATTTGGCTCTGGCATAGTTGTTCCACTTTTTACTTTTCACGTCTCTCTCCCCCTAAAGCAGATAGGTATGTATCATCTTATGGCGAGTGCGGAGGTATGGGACGCCCAAATATAATCAGTGGGATATATCAATATTTTTAATTGATATAATAAAGAATTAGCATTGGTATATTTATAAAGGAACACTTATAATTGGGTAAAGAATATTTCGAACAATACAAGCGATTTCGCAATATACGGAAACCTTCCGTTTCCAGAATTGACGATTTCGCGGCGGAAACATGGAGATGCTTAGGGTATTGGAGGATGTAGAGAGATGGACGTAAAAACAATCATACTCGGTTTTCTGAATTATGGTGAAATGAGCGGCTATGACATAAAGCAGGCTTTTTCAAGCAGCATCGGCTTTTTCTACGATGCCAGCTTCGGCGCGATCTATCCGGCTCTGCGCAAGCTGGAGGAAGAGGGCTATGTGACCAAGCAGGAAATCATTCAATCGGGCAAGCCGAACAAGATTTTGTACCGGATTACAGAAGCGGGCAAGGCGACATTCAACCAGGAGATTCAGTCTGCAATTTTGCCGCCCGTTCTTCGTTCCGATATGCTGGTAAAAATTTTCTTCGGAAACAGCCGCACCGAGGCAGAGCAGAAAGAGCTGATGGAGAGCTGTCTGGAGCTTCAGCATAACATGCTGAAGCAAAGCCGGGACTCGTACGCGAAATTGCAGGACACTTTTGACGATTATCAAAAGTTTTGTTGGGAATATACGATTCATCACCTGGAAATGACGATTTCTTTCCTGGAAGAAAAAATGCCGGCTCTATTGAAAAAGGAGCATGCGTACATGGCTTAAAAGCCAGGAACCCAAGTGAAGGACCCCCAATGATGCGTGCTCAGAACAAATAAAAAAAGCGAAAGGGCCGTATAGACGCCTTTCGCTTTTTCGTGTTTTATTTCAGGTTTTCCGGATTGAGGCACTCCAGCTCAGGTACGACAAAACGGCCGTCCTTGCGAATCAGGCGGTCATCAAACCAGATTTCACCGCCACCCCACTCAGGGCGTTGGATGCAGACCAGATCCCAGTGAATGGAGGACTTGTTGCCGTTAAACGCTTCGTCATAGGCTTGACCCGGCGTAAAGTGGAAGCTGCCGTCGATTTTTTCGTCAAACAGGATGTCCTTCATCGGATTTTGGATATAAGGATTGACGCCAATGGCAAATTCCCCGATGAAACGGGCGCCCTCGTCTGTGTCGAATACTTCGTTGATCTTTTTCGTATCGTTGGCGGTCGCTTCGACGATTTTGCCATCCTTGAAGGTCAGCTTGATATTGTCGTATGTAAAGCCTTGGTAAGGAGACGGCGTATTGTAGGAGATGACGCCGTTGACAGAGTCGCGAACAGGTGCGGTAAACACTTCCCCGTCCGGAATATTGGCTTCCCCGGCGCATTTGATCGCAGGAATGCCTTTGATGGAAAAGCTCAGATCGGTGCCAGGACCTACGATGCGGACCTTGTCGGTTTTCTCCATCAGTTCGACGAGGCTGTCCATCGCCTTATCCATTTTTCCGTAATCCAGCGTGCAGACATCGAAATAGAAATCTTCAAAGGCTGCCGTGCTCATGTTGGCCAACTGGGCCATCGAAGCGTTCGGGTAGCGGAGGACGACCCATTTTGTTTCAGGAACACGCACATCCAGTACCGGGCGCGTGTGCAGTCTGGAACTCAACTGGATCTTGTCGCCGGGAACATCAGCGTATTCATTGATGTTGTCGCCGCCGCGAATGCCGATGTAGACGTCCATCTTCTTCATGAAGGACACGTCAGCCTCGCGCATGATTTCCAGTTGCTTTTCATTGGTGTGAAGAAGCAGTTCACGCTGAATCGTAGGATCGATCAGCTGTACGAAAGGATTGCCTCCTGCTGCATACACTTCCCTGATGACGGCGCGAGTCAGTTCGGAAACAGAACCGACGGCATAGATGAGAACGTTTTCACCGCTTTGTACGCGGGTCGAGTAATTGACCAGAACATTGGCCAGTTTTTCCAAACGGGGATCTTTCATGGGTGAGTGTACCTCGCTTTCAGTAGCGTTCATACAGTATTGTAACATGAGAAAATCTGGCTTTGCCAGAAACCGCTATGCAAGCGATAAAAAATTTTTTTCTAACTCGTGAAGAAAAGAAAAAAGCTACCCGTCGACAGGGCAGCATGCGTATGAAACGCGCTATTCAGGATCCGGTCCTAATATATATGCAATCATTGGCCCTTATGTTCCACTAGTGCTGATTAATTGTCACAAGAGCAGCCGACAATTACCAACAGGATAAACAGGATCAACACCAGAGTGAAGTCGTCAAGGTTGCCGTTAAAGATGCTACTCATTAAACATCCTCCTTTGTTTGTTAAGCGTCAGTGCTTACATCCATAACATATGGGTTTTCGCACAATGCCGTAACAAGGGCAAACGCCCATTTTTCCGAAGTATATTATTCTGAAAACATGGAAAAGCTAGAGGATACGAAAGTACGACGCGAAACGAAAGGATGGCATTTGTCATGCGCAAAGCCTTGTCCGGCATGGACCATTATTTTTTGGAACCCGTTTTGATCAACGTGGGAGAAGACTTCAAATCGATTGTGTGGAAAGCGCAATACGATATGGATTTTAATACGGAGTGTCTGTTCTGTTTTTCCGAAAAGATTACCGGGTACCGGGTCGAAGATGAAGCAGGACGCTCCGGAAAAGTCGCAGTCTGTCCCCATTGCGAAAAAGTGAACGCCATTTACGCTTGAGTAATCCAGGTAACTTTTCCCGCTGCCGCTAAGAAAAAAGGGGGAAAGGTTTAGCCGGGGGGACCATGCTCGCAGAAGGGCATGGCGAAATGGCGGCAACAACAGGTTTCATCGAAGATCCGGAGCATCAGCCCCTGATCGGGCAAAAGCGATGTCTCTTACAGGGGCATCGCTTTTGCTTGTGTCTGCCACTCTATCCACCATGTACCACCCCTGTTTTAGCAGGATTGAACCCTGTTAAATCGAATACGTAAGGGAGCATACATAAGGCAGGATAGAGGTGAACACATGCACAAGAAATGCAGCCGCTGTGGGAGAGACATGGAGATCATGCTGCGAAATGTCGTGTACCGGAAAAGGGTCAAAATCTTGAATGTACCGGTGCAAGTCTGTCAGAATGATCACTGCTCCCATTCCCAGGTCGTCGACGTAGTCAAGGAAGACCTGAAAGAATTGATGGAGAACCTGGGCCAGTATCCGGAGCGGCAGAACATCGAATTTGAAGACGTGTCAGAACTCTCTCATTTGCTGGTATTGATTGCGAACCAAGAAGAGGATGCTACGGTTCGGCAGGCTTTGGAAGAGCGGGTAAATGAACTGTTGGACCTGTTTTTGCTTGCGCAATCGCTTGGGGATCAGGAGTGGATGCGAGAGCTCCGGCAGCGTTTGACCAAAATCATGATTTGACTGTGGAGAGTTGTCCTGTTTGCTAGGACGGCTCTTTTTGTTATCGCTTCAAAATGCGGAAAGAATGCTTTTCGATACGGAAAGAATGCATCGCGATTGTGGGCTGGCGGGTGCACCGGAAGCATGGACTTCCGCATTTCTTTTCCGTATACTATGAACCACATAGGAGTGATGAGAGGAGCGATACGCCAATGTCAGTAAATCAGCTTCATTCCCTGGAGGAATTGGACCAGTTTGTGTCGGAAACAGGCAAGCGCCTGCTGTTCAAGCATAGTACGGTCTGCCCGATCAGCACGACTGCCTACGAGGAATTTCAAGCATTTTTGCGTGAACAGGACGTGCCGTCAGCGGTTATTCTCGTGCGGGAGGATCGTCCCGTATCCAATGCCGTTGCCGAGCGTTTCGCGATTACGCACGAGTCCCCGCAGATTTTTCTGCTGGAGGACGGCCAGGTCAAATGGCACACATCGCACTGGAAAATCACCAAAGCTGCGATAGCCGAAGCGATTAACGGGTAAACCAAAAACGGGTTGGCATATGGCGCCAGCCCGTTTTTCTATTCGGTCAAACGTTTCTCTCAAAAGCTATTCCCAGTACAATTCCAGTTTGTCGCCCGCCTGCAGCTCGCTATGAAAAGAAGCGGGCTCTCCGTTTATCAGCATGACGAGCCTGGTGAGGCCATCCGTCGATGGTTTTTCCAGCGAGACGTCAACATAGCGGAAGACATCGCTGAATACGGGCGCGGCAGGCTGTGTCGCCTTTACGGTAATGATCGCACCGTCCTCTACCCGTTCGTGCTGCTCGGCAGGGCGGCCATTCATCGTAATCGACAGGGAAGAAAGCGCGATCGATACGGGAGTGCCGTTGAAGTGGACGGTCATCGACTCCTGCACCCATTCCTCCGGCGGAATGACGTCGCGGATCGCCGGCAGCTCGAGCGGCTCCTCCCGGAAGATCAGCTCATCTCCAGGTCTGACAAAGTCGCTGAGAGAAGCTGCCTTGCCGTTTATCTCCACGACTGTCTGTCGGGATGACAAGGAATACTCACGGCCGTTTACGCTGAATTGAACGGTTTCGGCGGCCGCGTCGGCAGATGCCGCAGAAAGCATGCCGGATTCGCGCAAAACCTCTTCTACCGTTCGCGGCAAACGGATGACAACCTCGCTCCGGTCAGCCAGCTCGGCGTCTAGCGGATGGGGCTGGCCATTCACCAGCGCGATTGGGCCCAAGGAAAGCGGCTGGCTGTTTACGGTCAGCTCCAGCGTATCCAGCTTGTCCATCAAATCGATCACTTGAGCCTTGGCGTCTTCTCCGTCTGATCCCGCCTCTGCCACGATCCGGTCGCCTTCCATGATCGGTGCGTCCAGACCGCTAGCCTCTCCGTTTTTCATGATGACAGGAGCGGTTCCATGCCCGCCGGGGATCATCTTCATCCGGCCGTTGACGGTCAGGGTGATCGCCATTCCCGGACGGCCATGCAGACGGCGAATATCCAGACCGGCAGCGATCAAAGCGTCACCGACGGTCATTTTCCGCAGATCGAAGATGCGGATGGGACTGTCGTTGACGGTGACGGTTACGTACTTCACCGGATGCCGCTGTGCAGCGACCGCAATCCCTACTGGCGTTACGAATTCCGGTCCGTTCAGCAGCGGATGCTCGCCGACAAATTGGCGGATGGCATCCGCTCCTCTGACCGCGACTCGCGCTGCCGGCAGCCCGAGTGCCTCTGCGACCCGTTCCGTCAGCTTGGGTGTCAGGCTGCCGCCGCCGATCAGCATCACGGCTTGCGGAGGCTTGCCGTTGAGCTCGAGGATCTTCATCGCGATTTTTCCGGCGAGATGGTTGATCTCCTTGTCGATTGCTTTTACGATCTCTTCGCTCGGCAGCGTCTGTTCAAGTCCGAGAATATCCGTGAACGTAATCATCTCGGAGCCGGTGAGGGCGCGCTTTACTTCCTCGGCCATCGGGAAGTCGAGCAGGAATGCGTTCATGAGAGCATCGGTAATTTCGTCACCGGCGACGGGCACCATCCCGTACGCGGTAATCGCTCCCTCCTCGGTCAAGGCGACGTCAGATGTGCCGGCGCCGATGTCGACAAGCGCGATGTTCAGCCTGCGCATAGTGACCGGGATGAGGACGTTGATGGCAGCGATCGGCTCCAGCGTGAGCGCCTGCATGTCCAGTCCGCAGCGGTTCAAGGCAGCCAGCAGAGAATCCACGACGACACGTGGCAAAAACGTCGCAATCACGTCTGCACTGGCTGTTTCACCGCGCTGGTCGATCAGGTTGCCGATCAATTCTCCATCCAGAAAGTAATTGACCACGCTGTACCCGACACAGTAATAGCGAGTCACGTCCTGTTCGTTCAGCTCCTGGGCCAACTGTGCCTGTGCCTCCTGTACGGCGGAAAACTCCAATGTCAGGACATCGTCACGGGCAATGGCTGCGTGACGCGACAGATGAATGTCCATCCTCACGCGCTTTGTCCGAAGCGAGCGGCCCGCCGCAGCGACAGCTACCCGCTTGAGCGGCCCGTGCTTTATTTCCAACTCTTCTTTTATTTTTCCGATGACTTTGGAAACGGCGATCACATCGTGTATTTGACCGTCCAGCATCGAGCGTTCGTCGTGCTCGCGGACGGTGCAGTCAATCACGCGAAATTGTTCTCCACAGGGTTCCACGATCAGCCCTACTACGCTGCGGGTTCCGATATCCAAAGCAAAAATCAGCTCTTCTGACGATGATTGTTCATGGTCTGACAATGGGATGTCACTCCTCTTACCGGTGGAAATTCCGGGAAATGAATGTGTATGTTATTCGACTCGAAACGGGGAGAATCCTGTCGAATCAAGGAATCTTCTTATTCCTACAAGAAAATTTTGAAAACGCTATAAAATACTTTACAATTTACTTTCGCGCTTTTTGGCGCTAAACTGCTGACAAAGGGGTTTCGATCCATTATAATAAGCCTAATTTATTTCAAAAAGCCTACAAACTAGAAGAGAAGAGGAGAGTGGAGACGAATGGCACATGATCCAATCGAAACCATGCGCAAACAGATAGACGAGATCAACCTGGAGATTCTCGCCTTAATCAACAAACGGGCAGCTCTTGTCCAAGACTTGGGGAAGGAAAAGCTGAAGCAGGGGATCAATCGTTTTGATCCGGAGCGCGAGCGCGAAATGTTGAACCTGCTGGTGGAAAACAACAACGGACCTTTTACCGACAATACCATCCGTCACCTCTTCAAACAGATTTTCCAGGCTTCCCTCGACTTGCAAAAGGACGACAACAAGAAAGTCCTGCTTGTGAGCCGCAAGAAGCAGCCGGAGGACACCGTACTTACCATCAAAGGAGTAGAGTTTGGCGGAGGCGAACCGCTTCTGATCGCCGGACCGTGTTCGGTCGAAAGCTATGAGCAAGTCCGGGCAGTGGCGGAAAACCACGTCAAACGGGGACTTCGCGTATTGCGCGGCGGCGCGTTCAAGCCTCGCACATCGCCTTACGACTTCCAAGGCCTGGGCGAAGAAGGCCTGCAGATTCTCAAGCGCATCGGCGACGAATTCAACCTCGTCACCATCAGCGAGATCGTGACGCCTGCCGACCTGGAGATGGCAACCAAATACATCGACGTGATCCAGATCGGCGCCCGCAACATGCAAAACTTCGAGCTGCTGAAAGCTGTGGGACGCCTCAATCATCCGGTTTTGCTGAAGCGCGGCTTGTCTGCGACGATCGAGGAATTTATCTACGCTGCCGAGTACATCTTGTCCGAAGGCAATACCCAAGTCATGCTCTGCGAACGCGGTATTCGCACGTACGAAAAAGCGACCCGCAACACGCTGGACATCTCCGCAGTGCCGCTTTTGAAGCAGGAGACGCATCTTCCTGTTTTCGTAGACGTCACTCACTCTACCGGCCGCCGCGATCTGCTCCTCCCTACGGCCAAGGCAGGTCTCGCTGTGGGAGCAGACGGTGTCATGCTGGAAGTCCATCCTGACCCGGATGTGGCCCTCTCCGACGCCAAGCAGCAGGTCAACATTCCGCAGTTCAACGAAATCGTGGATCAATTGCTTGCTTCGGGATTATATAAGGAAGCAAAGATTGCCGTAGAAAGATAAACCGCAAGCGGATAACTGAAACTGGATGCACCAAAAGAGCTTTCCCGATTGCGGGAAAGCTCTTTTTGAAAGCCGACACGCTCGAAAGCAGCTATAATGGAAACCTCCCCGCTAAAAAAGCGTATAACTAAGAGAAACAAAGGGGGGACGAGAAATGCTTGCAATGAATGCAGCCATGATTGTTTTTACGCTTTTGATTCTCGCATCTCTCGCTATAGCCGGCTACAAGGCATTTGTCCGCAAGCAAAGCATTTCTCACAGCTACACCCCGTTTGATTATATTGCCGGCCAGACGAACGTGGAGTTTCATGAGGAAAAGGAAGAGCAGGAAGAACACGCCGGTCAGGGAGACGGCTTCGATAAAAATGAACGTTCCAGGCGGTTCCGGGTGTAGCTGGGACATCCTTTCATTTGACGAAAAACCTCGCAACCAGTAAGCTAAAACATAACAGATGGACTTCGGGGGAAGGAGCATGTTTATGAGTGAGCAGGGCCATTGCTGTTCGTCAGAGCGGTCGACGCCGCGGGCAGACAAGATCAAGGCAAATATGATCTCCCGTCTGAACAGAGTTGAGGGACAGGTTCGCGGCATTCGCGGCATGGTGGAAAAGGATGTCTACTGCGACGATATCCTCAACCAGATCGCCGCCGTTCAATCTGCGCTGAATGCCGTCGGAAAAATACTGCTGGAAGGGCACATGAAAAGCTGTGTCATGGAGCGGATCCAACAAGGCGACAACGAAGTGATCGACGAGCTTTTGAAAACGATGAATAAATTGATGAAATGACGGGGAGCCGTGTCCGGAAAACAATTGCAACCGGACACGGCTTGTCGTATCATAGGTGCATACATTTATGAAAACACTATGAAAACCATAAAATGGGGAAAGTGAGGGTGTGTGATGCCGGTAACTATCTATGACGTGGCTCGGGAAGCAGGGGTCTCCATGGCGACAGTGTCCCGAGTCGTTAACGGAAATCCGAACGTAAAACCGCTGACAAGGAAAAAGGTCTTGGCTGCCATTGAGCGCCTCGGATACCGTCCCAATGCAGTCGCACGCGGTTTGGCGAGCAAGAAGACAACTACGGTCGGTGTCATCATTCCGGATATCTCCAGTTTGTTCTTTTCCGAATTGGCACGCGGGATCGAAGACATCGCGACGATGTACAAATACAATATTATTTTGTGCAACTCTGACCAGCGCCTGGAGAAAGAGCTTCAATTGATCAACACCCTGTTGGAAAAGCAGGTGGACGGGTTGTTGTTCATGGGAGCGGAGATTAAAGAGGATCACCTGCAAGCTCTGACTTCTTCCTCCGTCCCTACGGTGCTGGCAGCTACGAGAGACGCCGACAACACGCTGCCTTCGGTCACGATCGATCACTTCCAGGCTGCTTACGATGCCACCAAGGAATTGATCGACCACGGACATGAGCGGATCGCCATGATTACCGGGCCGATGAACGACCCGCTTGGCGGCTTGATGCGCTATCAGGGCTACAAGCGTGCGCTCGAAGATGCGGGTCTGCCGGTTGATGACGCATTGGTCACGCAAGGCAATCTGTTTTATGAGTCCGGCTTGCAGGCAACAGGCCAATTCCTCACACTGGAGAAACGGCCTACGGCTGTGTTTGCGGCCAACGATGAGATGGCCATCGGGGCAATTCACGCGGCGCAGGATGCCGGCCTGAACGTTCCCGAAGACCTCGAGGTGATCGGTCACGACAACATTCGATTGGTCGAAATGGTGCGTCCTCGCCTGACCTCGGTCGTACAGCCGATGTATGATATCGGTGCCGTTGCGATGCGACTGCTCACCAAATACATGAACAACGAACAAGTCGACGAGCATGTCGTTTTGCTGCCGCACCGGATTGAGTATCGGGAAAGCACCAGGCCGCGAGTGACCGCTACGAGCTAAGGCTGCATCACTGCAGCAAGAGGAGGACAGCAATGAGAATCGGAATAATCGGCGCCATGGATGAAGAAATCGCCTTGTACATGGAGAACATGACAGGGACGACTGCTTCTGAAAAGGCGGGGATCACATATTACGAAGGCGAATGGGAAGGCAGTACAATCGTCCTGTGCAAATCAGGCGTGGGAAAAGTAAACGCTGCTGTTACCACGCAAATCCTGATCGACCAGTACAAGGTGGACAGCGTCATTTTTACCGGGGTAGCGGGCGCGCTGCATCCGGAGCTGAACATCGGCGACATTGTCGTTTCGACAGACTGTATCCAGCATGATATCGATGTGACGCCGCTCGGGTTTGCGCCAGGGCAAATTCCGTTTACGGAGAAATCCGTCTGGGAGGCAGACCCGGGCTTGATCCAGCTGGCAGTCAAAGCGGGCAAGGAGCTCGAAGCCGGTGTTCAAGTCACGACCGGCCGTATCCTCTCCGGCGACCAGTTCGTGGCCGACCGCGAAAAGGTACAGCAGCTCCATCAGCAGTTTGCTGCCCATTGCACCGAGATGGAGGGGGCTGCGGTCGGACAAGTATGCTCGATGAACGGCATTCCCTTTGTCGTCGTTCGGTCGATGTCGGATAAGGCAGATGGCTCTGCACACGTCAATTTTCCGGAGTTTACCAAGCTAGCATCCGAGCGCTCCTACTCTATGGTCCAGCGTATGCTGAGAGCGATGACACCCGCAGTCATTGTGTACTCGACGAAAAACTGCATCGACTGCGATATGGTGAAAAATTGGCTGACCGCGAAGGGAATTGCCTTTGAGGTGCGCGATGTCATGACCAGCCGGACGTTCCAGGAGGAAGTAGAACGTTTTGGCTTCATGGGAGTGCCGGTCACCGTAGTCGGGGACAAGGCAGTAAAAGGCTTCCAGCCAGCAGAGCTGGAAAAATTGGTGGACGGACGTTCATAATCGTTTCGACAGTGAAAAAACCGGTCTCTGAGAGGCCGGTTTTTTGTATATGCGAAGGTAAAATTCCTCATTATTCTTGCGATTTGGTCAAATTCAGTCTCCATCTGTGATCGGCGCGTACATTTTGGCTCTCTCCAGCGTCACCCGATTTTTCTCGGTGATTTCGGCTCGGCGGGGGATCGGCGGAAACGGGGTGTCGAACAGCCTGTCCGGAAGCTTTTTTTCACTCAGAGGTTGCCAGCGGGCAAGCCAATTAACCGGCAAAGGCCCGTCTGCAAGTGGTTGATCGCTCATCTCGCTCCACAACAAGGTCCAGGCCCTGGGAACGACCCGCCAGATATCATAGCCGCCGCCGCCGACTGCGATCCATTTTCCGTCGCAATACTCATGGGCGAGTTGATGGGCCAGACGCGGGATTTCCTGATAAATCCTCATGGAGCAGGAAAGGTGCGTAAGCGGATCGTAAGCATGGGCGTCACAGCCGTTTTGTGTCAGAATGACATCCGGTTGAAAGCCTCTGGCCAGCTTCGGAAGCAAATCCCGATAAACATCGAGGAACGAATCGTCCTCTGTAAACGCATCCAAAGGGACGTTTACCGAATAGCCGTATCCGCTTCCATCTCCGCGTTCCGTCAGGTTGCCGGTACCGGGAAACAAGTACTTTCCCGTTTCGTGAATCGAGACGGTCAGGACGTTGGGATCGTCGTAAAAAGCCCATTGCACCCCGTCGCCATGATGGGCGTCCGTGTCGATATAGAGGACGCGCGCATTCCAATGCTTGCGCATATAAGCGATTGCCACGGAGCAGTCGTTGTAGATGCAAAACCCGGAAGCCCGGCCGCGGAAAGCGTGGTGCAGACCGCCAGCGGGATTGAACGCATGCTCGGCACGGCCGGTCATGACAGCGTCTACCGCTTGCAGCGTACCGCCGACGATCCGGGCGGAAGCTTCATGCATTTGCGGAAAACAGGGAACATCCTCCGTCCCCAGACCATAGCTGGCTGCTGCAGGCAGTTCTTTGTCGCTATGTCCCTGGTCGCGAACAAAATCGATGTAGCGCCGGTCGTGCACCAGCGCCAGTTCATCATCCGTGGCCATCCGCGGAGGCAGGATATCGGCGTCAGTCAGTAAGCCATAAGCGCTCATCAGATCATGGGTCAACAGAAGACGGCGCTGGTTGAAAGGGTGTTCATCATTGAAGTAATACTGGGTGTAGTCCGGAGAGTAGATCAGACGAGCGTTGCGGCTCAATGGCTGGTCCCTCCTTCCCCGGGCGCGATGACGGTGAAGCCATGGTCGCGCAGCTTTTGGACGATCGGGCGGGGGTCAATGGTTTGAGCGCGAAAGACGAGACTTTTCTTCGCCGGCTTGGACCCGGGGAAAACGACGATGCTGGATACATTGACCTGGGCTTCCCGGAACACCTGGCTTACTTCCGCAAGCATTCCCACGCGGTCGTCCACCTCCACCTCGATGTGCGAGCTCGGCTTGTTTACGCCAAAAAGCTCGATCAAGCTGTTGAACAAATCCGATTCCGTGATGATGCCAACCAAGCGGTTTCCTTCCACGACGGGAAGCGACCCAACTTTGGATTCGTAGATCTGCACGGCCGCATCCTCGATGAAATCCAGCGGATGGGCAGTGAGGACCTGGCGCTTCATAATCTCGGAAACGGGCTTGCCAAAAATGGTCTCGTCGTCTTTTTTCGGCAACAGAATGGAAGGGAGGGCTTCCCGCAGGTCGCGGTCGGAAAGAATGCCGACGAGACGTTCCTGTTCTACTACGGGCAGGTGTCGAATCTTATTTTCACGGAGCAGCTGCAAGGCTTCGCCGATCGTGGTCGTCGGACTTGCGGTGATGACCTGTCTACGCATAATGCTTTCGATACGCATGAAAGATTATCTCTCCATTCGTAATTGAGATCAAAGCTGACAGAATCTCGTAAAGCAGTGATGCCAGGAGCTAAAATAAGAAACGATTCTGAAACCGCATGGCGTCAAAGGCAGCCACGCTCTCCGGCGGGACGCGCTTGCCGATGCGGGCCATCAAACAGTTTGCCGGATGCGAGCAGATTTCCGGATCATCCGTAGCCATCCAGACCATTCCGGCGCTGCCCATCACTTTCTCCATCACTTTACGGTACTGCCACACATCTAGGCCGGTTCCTTTCAAATCCCAATGCCAGTAGTACTCCGTCGTAATGACGATATAATCCTCCAACGCGTCATCCGAGAAAGCCACCTCCAGCAGGGCTTTGGCCACGCCTCCCGCACGGATGCTCTGGCTCACTTCAATCGCTCCGAGCTCCAGCAGATCAGGGAGCCTGGCCTGGGACCACCTCTCCATCGGGTCCGGATAGAGAAAGGTAGCATAACCGAGCACGAGATCCCCGTCCCGGACGAGTACGATGCGACCTTCAGGCAGTGCCGCGATCTCCACCAGCGCTTTGTGCTGTTCTTCCGGTATCCGAAACGCCTTCAGGCCATCGTCAAATCGCATAGCCGCCAAACGATCCGCTGGAACGGGGCCCTCCACCAGCAGGCTTTTGCCGTTTATTGCGACATGCTTGGAGTAGTATCTCTTGATGTGTTCCATTCGGTCACCTCCCGTAGTAGGAAAACAGAGATGGCAAGCAAGCTACCATCTCTGTTGTGTGTTTCTCATCTCTAGCTGTATTCAGTTTAGTTCGCTGTTACGCTGTTGGATTGTGACGATTCTCCGTAACTATTTACGGCTGTGACATAGTATGAGCCGGCCACATCTCCGGATTTGTTGATATAGCTGGTACCCGTCACCGTGTCGATCAAAAGGAATCCGCTCGCAGGATCGGGACTGTAGTACACGTTGTAGGCAATGACCTGTTCACTGCTGCGGTTTGCCTTCCATTGCAGCTTCCAACCATCGGACGAGGTTGACATCGTCAAGGATTGGGGAGCAGAGGGCGGAGCATTGGAAGGCTGCTGGCCACCATTGCCTTCGTTCGTCTCGCCGGTTGGCGGTACCTGTACATCCGGCGGAATAGCATCAGGCTGTCCGATACCGTTTGGCGGCACGGGAACCTCCCATGTACCGGCAGAGGAGTCGGCAGAAGCGATCGCAGAAGGCGATGATTCTTGTCCGCTGATATCCACAGCTGTGATGTAGTACCCGTTCAAGCCGCTGCCGCCTGCGTCTGTATAGGTAACGATTGCAGGATCCTTGACGGTAGCGATCTGCACGAAGCCCACTTGCGGATCGGCCCGATAGACCCGATAGCCGAGGAGATCAGCTTCTCCGCCGGATTGCCAGCTGAGAACCGTCTGATTGCCCGATTTGGAAGCCTTGACGTTGCTCGGCGGAGCGGGCGGACCACCCGTTTCCGTCCGGGGGTCTTCTTTCTCAGGCAGCCGCTGATCCCAATCCGGCGGCTTGGCTGAAGTCTTCCTGTTCTTGTCCGTGACCTCGAGCACTTGCTTGCCGTCTGGTGCCGGGTCTGGTGAACGGAAGAAAATTCCTTCTGTCACGAAATCGTCCGGCGTCCCTTCCTTGGCCAGATAGCGGACATTGTTGTATTCAACGATTCGTGCCCGTTGATGGGCATCGTCCACTTTTGTCGGGACAAACTGGCGATTAAACAGATCGGTTATCAGATGCCCGGCTTCTTTCGACAGCTCGCTCGGCAAAAGGCCCGACTTGCTGTCTATCGTAGCGCTGACGATCCCGGCCGGTTTTTTGAAAGTGGCATCCGGCGGCGACAGCTCGGGATACTTTTCGCCGATTTCTTTAATGATTTTGCCCCAGACGACCATCGGCACGTACTTGTCCTTGTCAGGCATCGGATACGGCTCATCGTAGCCGACCCATACGCCCAAGGAGACCTCAGGGGTATACCCGACAAACCAGAGGTCATTGGAATTGTTGGTCGTTCCCGTCTTGCCTGCTACATCTACCTTGCGCGGCACGTATTTGCGAATGTGGTTGCCCGTCCCGGCATTGACGACGGTGCGGAGCATATCAGTGATCAGGTATGCTGTTTGTTCACTGTACACCTGCACGGGCTGGCTTTCGTGACGATAGACGATTTTGCCCTGGCTGTCCTCGATCCGGTCGATGAGGTAGGCATCGACAAACGAACCGTGATTCGCAAAGGTAGCATAAGCATTGGTAATTTCTTCGACGGTCAAACCGTAGCTCAGACCGCCGATAACCCCGGTGGCTGCGTAATTGTCATTTTCCACCAGTGTGGTTACGCCCATTTTTTTTACGTACTCCAGAGCGGTCGGGATTCCGACTTTCAGGTAAGTCTTGATCGCCGGGATATTCCACGATTGGCGCAGCGCTTCTCTGGCGCTTACCACGCCCTGGTATTTGTTGTTCCAGTTCATGGGCATGTGCGATCCGTTGCGCCCGTCAGCGAGGACGAGCGGCGAGTCGTCGATCGGTGATCCAGGCTGCAGGATTCCCAGCTCAAAGGCGGGGGCATAGGCAGCCAAAGGCTTCATCGCCGACCCCGGTTGACGCGGAGCAGTCGCGTGATTGGTCTGCTCTACCTTGAAGTCGCGCCCCCCGATCATCCCCAGAATGGCGCCGGTTTTGTTGTGGATGAGCATTGCACCCACTTCTTCCAGCGCGTTTTCAATCTTTTCTGTCTTCCCGTTGGAACGGCGGATGGTGTAGGTCCGGTTTTGGCCGAAATTTTTCGGATCGGCTGCGATTTGCTGCATGAACTTGTATACATCCTTGTGAATCGTGGTATATACCTTGTAGCCCCGTGTCAGGATGTCGCGCCGTTTTTCTTCGACCAACTGGCGGTATTCATTGCGGCCGACTGTTTCCTTGTCGCGCCCTTTTTCTTTCAGATCGGCATCCACCAGTGCCCGTGCTGCGCGTTCCTCGATGTCCATCATCAGGAACGGGACCTCCCTGTAGGCCTGCTTTGTGGGCGCGGCCAGGCGGGGAGTGAGATCAGTCTTGAGGGCCTCGTCGAACTGTGCCTGTGTTATGTAGCCGTTCTCCTGCATGCGCTCGAGCACCATTTTCTGGCGGTCCTTGCCGCGCTGGTATCCTTCGCTCGTAAACGGTGTATACATCCCGGGGTTTTGAATCATTCCCGCCAGGTAAGAGGCCTCTGCCAAATCGAGGTCCTTCACATCCTTGTTGAAAATCCCTTTGGCAGCTGCCTGAACGCCGTAAACAACAGAGCCGTTCACGTTTTTGCCGAGATAGATTTCATTCAGGTAGGCTTCCAGAATCTGATCCTTGGAAAACATGCGCTCGATGCGGATCGCGGTGAAGATTTCGCGAACCTTCCGGGAATGGCTTACTTCCTGGGAGAGGATCGTGTTTTTGACCAGCTGTTGGGTGAGCGTGCTGCCTCCGGTTACGACCGGCTGGTTGGTAAAGTCCTGATAGGCTCCCCGCAGCGTGGATTGCAAGACCACTCCTTTGTGGTGAAAGAAATTTTTGTCTTCCGTCGCAATGACCGCATTGATCAGATGAGGCGATACTTCCGACTTTTTCACCAAACGCCGGTCGCCCTCGGCTGCACGGAGCGGACCGATCAGCGTACCGTCATTGTAGTAGGCAAAGCCGGTCAAATAGTTGGTGAAAATTTTCTCGGCCAACTCTGCTTTGCTGCGTACAGGCTCGTCCTTCACAAGGGCGGCAACGTAGCCTGCCAGAATTCCTCCTGCCAAAACGCCACCCATGAGTCCTAAGAGAAACAGGCCCGAGACGATCAGCGTCACCATTCGTCTGCGGCCTCGTCGGCGTTTTTTCTTTGTCGATTCAGAGGAAGAAGTGTGGTTGTTCGACATGATCTACGACCCCCTAGCATCCTGATTATACCATAGGAGGAACCGCGAGGATAGCAGGTCTGAGTTGACACCGTCGGGGCGTTATGCCAAAATAGCCTTATAATTTTTTGCGAGTAAAATGCAAAACAGCGTCGAACGGCGACAGTAGCAAGTGACAAGCGGATGAAAGGGAAAGTGGCATGGATCAGCCGGACGAAAGTGGCGGAGGATTCGGGCCGATTCCTGCAGAGAGCTGGTGGTCGGTGAAAATCAGCCCCTTGCACGTTGCGAATTACACGTCGGGAGCTTGCCGGTTATGCCGGACGGTGCAGGCCGTTATCCTGTATTCGAGCGGAAAAAATGAGCATTCTTCATTTTTTCAACTAGGGTGGTACCGCGGGTTCAATCTCGTCCCTATTTTGGGGCGGGATTTTTTTGTTTTTCACAAACTTATTTGAATAGGAGCTGTAACAGTGATGAGCAGTGAGCAAATCAATCAAACCAACGAAAAATTCACGCTGACGGAAGCGCAAAAGCAAGAGGTGGAGCGTCAGCTGGCGATCATTCGCCGCGGCGCGATGGAGATCATCCCGGAGGAGGACCTGCGCCGCAAGCTGGAGCGTTTCGTCGTTACGGGCCAGCCGCTGAAGGTGAAGCTCGGGCTCGATCCGTCCGCCCCTGACATTCACGTGGGCCATACGGTTGTCCTGCAAAAAATGCGCCAGTTCCAGGAGCTGGGCCATACGATCCAGCTCGTGATCGGCGACTTTACCGGCCGGATTGGCGACCCCACCGGAAAATCCGAGACCCGCAAACCGCTCACCGAGGAACAAGTAAAGGAAAACGCGAGAAGCTATGTGGAGCAATTCGGAAAGGTGCTCGATGCCAGCCGTGTCGAGGTCAACTACAATTCCAGCTGGCTGGCTCCGCTGACATTCTCCGAGGTTGTGGAACTGGCAGCCAAGACGACGGTTGCCCGCATGCTGGAGCGGGATGATTTTGAAAAACGGTACAAAAGTGAACAGCCGATTTCCCTGCATGAATTTTTTTACCCGCTGATGCAGGGATACGATTCCGTAGCGCTTCAAAGCGACGTCGAGCTGGGCGGTACGGACCAGAAGTTCAACCTTTTGATGGGACGCAACCTGCAAAAGGAATACGGTCAGGAACAGCAAGTGATTCTGACGATGCCGCTCCTTGAGGGCCTGGACGGCGTGCAAAAAATGTCCAAAAGCTTGGGGAACTACATCGGCGTCAACGAACCGGCCAACGAAATATACGGGAAAGCGATGTCTGTGCCGGATGAGCTCATGCTTCGCTACTACGAGCTGGCTACGGACATGAGCAATGAGGATCTGGAGGCGCTCCGGGCAGGGCTGGCAGACGGCAGCGTTCACCCGCGCGATGCGAAAATGAATCTCGCCAAGACCTTTGTCCGGATGTACCACGGAGAGGAAGCGGCGGAAGCGGCGGAGAACTACTTCAAAACCGTATTCCAGCAGCGGGCGCTGCCGACGGACATTCCGGAAGTAAAACTGGACGCAGCCGCGTATGAAAATGGCGAAGCGGGTATCGTCAACCTCGTCTTTGATCTCGGACTGGCAGACTCCAAAGGGGAGGCACGCCGGATGGTTCAGCAAGGAGCTGTCAAAATCAACGAGGAAAAAGTGGCGGACATCAACGCCAGTGTGAAGCTTGCAGACGAGATGGTCGTTCAGGTCGGCAAGCGGAAGTTTGCCAAAGTGAAGCTGGGGTAGTTGAAGCGTATCATAGAATGGTTAGAGAGCTCCTGCGTTGTATTCCAAAGCACAGCGCCGGGGCTTTTTTCTTCGGGTCAGCTAAAACGAGGAATCGGCAAGGTCGCCGTGGAAGAGAAAAAGGGGAGTCCGAAGACTGTCGGAAATGGGAGTGGAAACGCATGGTGAAACGGCTGATCGAAGACTACGCAAATGGAAGTGAAAAGCTCCGCTGGTCCATCCACGGACTGACTACAGAGGAAATGAGCTTCAAGCCGGGGCCGGAAAAATGGAGCATCCACGAGATCATCGTACATATTTGCGATGCGGAGATCGTAGGCGTGCAGCGGATGAAGAAGGTATTGGCAGAAGACCGGCCGCTCCTGACCGGGTATGATCAGGATGCCTGGGCGCGTTCTTTGGGTTATTCGCAGCAGAATGCCGAGCGGGCCTTGCAGTTGTTCCAGTTGCTGCGTGAGGAAATGGCGTCTGTACTGCAGCGGGTGAAGGATGAAGAGTGGGGGAGAGAAGGCATTCACACCGAAGCGGGTCCGCTTTCGCTGCTGCAGTTGTTGGAGCGCTATGTCAACCATGTCCATGACCATCTGGCACAAATTGAGCGGGTAAAAGCGGCATATGCCGCCCGTTAGCCCTTAAATTCGGAAAGCACTTCTGTAAAGGCTGCGGAGAAAACAAAAAGAGCAGGCCAGTAATGGCACTGCTCTTTTTTTATCCGAAAGATTAACGGCTGTAGAACTCAACGATCAGAACTTCGTTGATTTCAGCAGGCATTTCTTCGCGGTCTGGCAGGCGGTTGAACGTACCTTCCAGTTTGTTGTCGTCGAACGTGATGTAGTTCGGCAGGAAGTTGCGTGCTTCCACAGCATCCTTGATGATTTGCAGGTTGCTGGATTTCTCGCGAACGGAGATCACGTCGCCTGGTTGTACGCGGTAAGAAGGAATGTTAACTTTTTTACCGTTTACCAGGAAGTGGCCGTGGTTAACGAGCTGACGAGCAGCAGGGCGAGTTGGAGCCAGGCCCATGCGGTATACCACGTTATCCAAACGGGATTCCAGCAGTTTCATGAAGTTTTCGCCCAATACGCCAGCCATTTTACCGGCTTGCTCGAATGTGCGGCGGAATTGCTTCTCGCTAACACCAAACATGTGGCGCAGCTTTTGCTTTTCTTGCAGCTGGATACCGTATTCGCTCAGTTTACGACGGTTGTTGTGACCGTGTTGACCTGGAGGAAAGTTGCGTTTAATGTCTTTGCCTGTACCATCCAGGGAAATGCCCAGACGACGAGCCAGTTTGTGACGAGGACCTGTGTAACGTGCCATGTTTTCATTCTCCTTTAAGTTGGATTCGCAGGTGTTTACTTCCGCGAGGCTAGTTTCGTCTTTAGCTACACGAACTTCGGACGGTAGCATTTCCGCATCGTGCTCCTTGGCAGGAGTTCAGCCGCAGCCTGCAAGGGACGAAACTAAGAGGGTCTACCTCCCGTTTTTACCTACAATCAATGCCACCCTGTACACATACAATCAATATTATCTTTTCTTTTAGGAGAATGTCAAGAAAAAATGGGGAGTTGCCTTGTTTGCAGCACGCGGCTGTCTGTCTCTTTTGCCTCTATTTTCTTCTCGCCATGTCCTCTTTCAGTGGCTCTCAGAATCGGGGATTCTCGTCCAGCTTGCTGCGCACCTCCAGGAATCGCGAAAAGGCGATGGCCGCATCGGCCCGGGAAACGGTGTCCTCCGGATGGAATTCCTGGCCGCTTTTCATGATGCCCAGCGAAGTGACAATCACGATGGCCCCACGATTTTTTGACTTGGCGATATCGGTTAGGTCGGACTGGAACATGTCCGAGTAATCCGCCAGCTTGCGATATCCAAGCGCCCGTACCAGCATGTCGGCCAGCTCTTCACGGGTGATTTTCTCGTCCGGCCGCAGCGAGCTTACATTTCTGTCCAGAAGCCCGCGGTCAACCGCAGCCTCTACGGCAGCAAAATACCTGGATGTATTGGCCACATCGGCAAAGCTTGCCTTGCGTTCCAGTGAGATGCCAAACATCCGTCCCTGGTTCAGGCTGATCATCAGCATTTCGATCATTTCACCGCGCGTAATCTCTTTTTCCGGCATAATCTTTCCGTCAACAAGGGAGAGCGCATCGTACTCGTACATCAACAGCAGTTCCTTCTCGGCCTTGTGTCCATCCAGATCGGAAGGCGGAGTGCGATGCAGTTCAATCGTTTTCCCCGTCGCCGTGCTGCGCCATTCCCCGGATAAGGCATCGAGGAAGTACCCTTGCTCAAGCGGAGTGGTCGTCATGCGGTAGACCAGTTTGGCCTTTCGCTCCGGCAGAGGGGCGATTTCGACACCACCCTTTTGTTCCAGCGGTTTTACCGGGAGCTGCTCCAGCATGTAAACAGCTTCCGGCTTCGCTTCTTTCAGCCAGGCTTCTGCTGCTTTGTCGGCTGAGATGTGATCGCCGAGCCGGGATGGATAGCTTTCCCGTCCAAAGTCGAGGTTGAATGACATCAGCTCGCCGCTTTTTTTGTCGTAGGTAAGATGGGCCGATCCCGAAGCTGCCGCTATGCCGTTTACCAAGCGGAGGAAGCGTACGGTGTAGGACGTGTCCGGCTGCTGTTCGCCCGTTTCTTCTTGCGGCGGATCGAGATAAAGCCGGTTGGCCCAGGTGGGCGCGAATTTTTTCAAGTCCTCAATCGCTCTCTTTTCGATTGCTTTTGGATTCGTCTCTTGTTTTGTAGCGGCCGCCTTCAGGGTATCAGGCAAATTGGTGTAAAAGCTGTACACATCGCCGGTGATGGCATCGACCGCAGCCGAAGCAAAAACCTGCTTCTCTTTATTTTCAAAATCGAGATTCCAGACTGGCCTGTTGCTGCGGTGGTCGCTTTCGCTGTAATTGGCAGAGCGAAGTGCATAGCCTTTCAGCCCAAATACCTGATCGACCAGAGAGACGGCTGCATCCTGACTGAGCGGTTTTCCGGCATTGCGAGGCGACAACGGCTTGCTGCTGGCCGGAACAGGCTCTTCTTCTGGCTTTGCCGGTTTCAGCTGGGGCGTCAAGAGAGTGCCGTCCGATCCGTCCAGAAACAGTTTGAAGGGATTGTCGTAGGCCAGGATCGGCTTATCCCTGTTTTCCCCTTGGGCTTCCCAAGGCACTACGTAGGACAGTGTGGGCTTCAGCGCTTTTTGGAAAAGCTCGGCCGCCTCTTCGGAAGATATCATTTTGCCAGGGCTTTCAAAGGTGACGTCATCGTTCCAGGAAACCGAGTAATTGGTCACCTTTCCAGAGGAGTCAACGGTAATATCCACAGAGTTGTCCGGGAACGGAATATCGTCCACGAGACGGACAAAGCGAAACGCATAGGAAGCGTCTGCATTCAGCGGAGTTTTTTGCACCGGCTGATCGTCATGGTACAGTCTCGTCTCCTTCCATTTCGACGGAACGTTGGCGGAGAAAAACTCCTCTGCTTTTTTCCGGGCGTCGTCATACGAAATGCGGTTGGCGTAATCAGGCTTGGATGCGTTCCTGTTGTACGATGAAAAGGACGTCAATTCTCCCGTGTCGGCGTTGATGCCCACACTGTAGGAGTGTTCGATTTCCGCATCGTTCTTTGATTTTTTTACCCAGTAAAACGTCCATTCCGGAAATGCCCGCCAGGGATCGGCAGAGCGGAAGGAGACGTTGTTGAGCTCCAGGCCGGCGGTCGAGACAAATTTGCCGGCAATTTTCATAGCCGCGTCTTTCGAGATTTTTGCCTTGCCTGATTGCGCCGAAGCAGGCTGGCCAGCCGACCCTTTGGAAGCAGGCATGGCAGGAGAGGCTGCGCTGGCCGCGTTTGCGTCTGCGGGCAAAGCTGCTCTCGTCTCCCCGTAAGCAAGCGACCCGGGAGCCAGCAGGCTGGCGGTCAAGAGAATCGATCCGGAACGGACCAACAGTGTTTTCATAATTTATCCCCCCAAGTTGTATCTGACATCTTGCCACTACAACTTCTGACGCAGGGAAGAGAAGCGGCGTTTCAATAGATTGGAAGAAAAACAAACGGAGGAGGGGAAAAATGGGAATTTTGTCCTGGTGCAAAAGCGAATCGTTATGGAATTGCAAACATTCATCTTATATAATAAATAAAGAGTTGTGAATACAAGCAGTACGGCTGAGGAGGAAACGCATTGCATACTGTCATCTACCTCGTTCGCCACGGAGAAACAGATTGGAATCTGGCTCGCCGAATTCAAGGCCACAGTGATATTGCCCTTAATGAATCAGGGAGGAGCCAGGCTCAGAAGGTAGGTGTCCGCTTTCGCGGTGAGACGATTCACGCCGTTTACGCCAGTGATTTGGCCCGCGCACGGGAAACAGCCCAGTGCATCGCCGAGAATGTCGGCTGCACCGTTTCCACTCTGACTACCTTGCGCGAGCGTTGCTATGGAGAGTGGGAAGGGCTGACCTATGAAGAAATCAAGGTCCGTTTTGCAAATATGGACGAGACAGCGTGTGGAATAGAGACGTTTGAGGATATGCAGCAGCGCGCGGCTGCCGCGTTGACCGAACTGGCCGACCGCCATGCGGGAAAAGCGATTGTCGTCGTTTCTCACGGCGGGCTGATTAACAGCTTCCTGCACGGTGTGACAGGCGGCCAGCAGGGAACAGGAATCACCCGAATCGACAATACGGGGATCAACGTGTTTCATTACGTTGACCGGCGATGGGAAGTAGTTACAGTAAATGATACGGACCATTTGGAAGACTGACAAAAAGTGGAGAGAGGGAGTATTGCGTGTCAAGTAAAATGTTGGGGAAGTTGGAAACGGTCTTTTCCTACATGGCCCACTTCATGCTGCTATCCTGGCCGGAAAAGCGCCCGGGCATTCTATTCTTGACAGATTCAGCCGGAATCCTGGTATCGTTCATGGAAATGCAGGTCGGCCAATCCTGGAATCCCAACAAACTCTGCCTCCAGGCGGGCAATAAGCTCATCGACGAACCCCACTCTCCTGTCTCCCAAGCGTTGCGTACAGGAGAGATTTCCGTACAGAAATCCGGAGACGGCGATTTGGTTTGGGGAGCGTTTCCGTTAAAGGAGCATGACGGCCGTATCAGAGCGGTGATTGGCATGGTCGCGCCTCAACAGGAGATCGAGTTCGAGCTGGCTTCGTACATGAGGGGGCTGGAAGCGTTGATTCGGATGGGCTATGACGCATATATTCAGCATGCGACGAGCGACATCATCATGAAGCTGAACCGCCATGAGAGTACGAAGGACCTGCTGGAATGCTTGATTCATCAAATTGCCGAAATCATCCAAAAAGGCAGCGTATCCGCTGTAAAGCTGACCGAGGTCGGCACCCTGATCGTGCCGGAGTATTTTACGACGCAGGCAGTGGATGGAAAGGGATGCCACATTACGCAGTTGGCTGCGCGTTTTGCGGGAGTGCCGCTGACCCCCTCGGTGGAGGATGGCTATCGCACCGTCATCCTGCCGATTACTTGTGAAGGAAGACCGCTGTACGCCCTGTTTTTACATCTATCTCCCGAAGAACGAGAAACGTATGACGAGCGGGACGTAGCATTTCTGCAAGAGGTAGGCGAAAAGGCGAGCTACGCCCTCAAAAGAACGATGGTAGCCGACGACTTGCGAAGGGATGCGAGCAAAAAAGATCTGCTCTATCAATTGATGACCAAGATCCAGGCGTCAATCGATGTAAATGACGTACTGAACGAAATCATCAGCAGCATCCGATCCTTGTATCCGCACGCCGTTGTTGACCTGTTCCTCACCGTCGAAACGAATGCGACGACACCGGTTAAGCCGCTCTCCTTCCAAGACGAGGATTGTTCCACAAGCACACGCGCCTATCTGGAAGGAAGCCTGGTCATGGACTACGAGGAGCGGGATGGAGTCACGGTAGCCGTGCTTGCCGCACCACTGCTAGGCAAACAGGGCATTTACGGGGTATTGCAGTTGACTACGGACAGGACCGTTTTCTTAAGTCCACATGAGACGGAGTATATCTCGATTTTGGCTGAGACGGCGGGAAAAGCTTTTGAAAACGCCCAGTTGTATCAGCAATCCCGCAATCTTATCAGAGAATTGCGTTTGATTAATGAGATGGCCAGACAGCTGAATCGAAGTCTGAATTTGCAGGAAATCCTCGACTTTGTAACCAAGATGCTGCTGGAGACCTTTTCTACCGAATTTTGCGCCATTTTACGCAAGGAGCAGGGAAAGGAAACCTTTGAAGTGATTTCTTCTTCCCATCCCGAGTGTCAGGGGCGGATTATCCAAGCCGGAGAAAAGCCGATTTCCGAAATACTATCAAGCAAGCAGGCCCTGCTGCTCGTACAACCTGGCTCCGGGCCGCTGTCCTTCTCCTTGCTGCCTTGTTCATCCGTGACGCCGATTGCGTCCCTGATGGGTGTTCCGCTGGTCGTTGAAGGCGAACTGGGAGGCGTCCTGATCGTTGCTGATTCTCGCCATCATTTCTTTAGTTTTGACGATTATAAGCTTTTGGAAATTTTCGGACAGCACGCCAGTTTAGCCATGACCAATGCCATGCTGCATAACGAAGTGGAGCGGATGGTCATCACAGACAATTTGACCGGGCTGTACACGCGGCGCTATCTGAATGAACGCGTCCGGGCCTCTCTCGAAAAGGACGGCTTTGGCTCGTTGATTCTGATGGATATTGACTATTTTAAAGTCGTCAATGATACATACGGCCATCAGGTAGGGGATGAGGTTTTGATCCAGGTCGCCAATCAGATCAAAAGCCATATCAGGGAAAGCGACATCCCCGCGCGCTGGGGAGGAGAAGAGCTGGCGGTCTATCTGCCCCGGGTAGACAAGCTCACTGCACAAGCGATCGCAGAGAGGATTCGCTCTTTTGTTGAAAAAGAGACTTCTCCAAAAGTTACGATCTCTTGCGGTCTGGCCAAGTGGAGCAAGGAACGAAACAGCGATATCAGTGTGGAGTCCCTGTTTTATCAGGCGGATATCGCTTTATACGAGGCAAAAAACAAAGGGAGAAACCAGGTTATATTAGCGTAGGAGCCGTCTGGGCTCTTTTCTTTTGGAGAGACGACGGGAAACAGGAGGGCTACAATGACGACAGAACGTCCAAACAGACAAGCGGCGGAGGTGGCAAAGGGGGTCTATTTATTGGAAATCCCCACCCCGTTTTCCGTTGGTCCGGTGAATCTATACGTGATCAAGGGAGAGCGTCTGACTTTGGTTGACACAGGTCCGCTGACGGATGAGGCGTGGGAGACTTTCGTAGCGGGTCTGAAGTCAATCGGCATCCGACCGGAAGAGATCGAGCAAATCGTCCTGACGCATCATCACGTGGATCATTGCGGACAACTGGAGCGGATTCGCCGGGTATCGGGCGCATCTACTCTCGCTCATCCGCTGGCCATTCCGTATGTAGAGATGGACGAGGACTTTTTATCCTTTCACGACCGCTTTTTTTATGATCTGTACAAAGAGAGCGGCGTACCGAACGACAAGCTGATCATCATTCAAAAGTACCAAAAGCTGATGATGACCTTCTCGGAGCGAAGCCGCATTGATGCACCGCTCAAGCACGAACAAACCGTTCCCGGCCTTCCCGGGTGGCGCGTTTTATACACGCCGGGCCACTCCCAAAGCCATCTTTCCCTGTACAGGGCGGAAGATCGGGTCATGATCGCAGGCGATCACATCATCAAGCGAATCTCGTCCAATGCGTTTATCGAACCGCCCCGCGATCAGTCGGCGGCGCGTCCGCTGACCCTCGTCCAGTATCGGACTGCTCTGCAGATGTGCGCGGATATGGAGATTGATTTGGCATTGTCCGGACACGGGGAGCCGGTTGTGGGCCACCGCGAGCTGATCTTGCAGCGCCTGCAGAGAAATTGGGAGCGGACCGATATGCTGCGGCACTTGCTCACTGAAGGGGAAAAGACCGCGTATGAGCTGACCGCCATGCTATTCCCCATCCTGTATGAAAAGGAACTCCCTTTGACGCTATCCGAGACGTTGGGACATATTGATTTGCTGACGATCCTGCATCAAGTGGAATGCAGAAAAAAAGAGGGGGTTCTCTATTACTCGTTGTGAGTGAATGAAGGTAAAGGGACGCTCTCCGGCTGCCGGATCTCTCAAGCAGAATATCAAGCAGAATAAGCCTTTTCTTCCTCGGAAACCCTAATGGCGACGAAGAGGAGGGACGAAGATGCGCAAAGGATGGAGCATCGTGATGCTTGCCCTGCTTTGTGGAGGCCTGACCGGCTGCAATCAGATGGGGGTCAAGCAAAATGCGGATTCCGCTTTTGAACAGGTCCGTGACCGTTTTTCAGAGCAGCAGGCTTTTGCTTTTCACGGCACGACCAAGCTCGTGACAGGCGATACCGCCAACGGCAACGTAGTCAGTTTTTCCGGACGAAAAACAGGCGATGACATGCTGATGAGAGTCGATTTTGCCGTTCCCGAGCAAAAACAGGCGAAAAGCGTGTCGCTGCTGAGCAAAAATGAACAGATTTACGTTCGGACAGAAGGAAGCGCCGGTTGGAAAAATACAAGCGGCCAAGACACGGTCTTTCGCCAGGAAATGAACAACTGGGATCCAGTGTTCGCTATGGAGCAGATCAATCAAATGAAGAAAAGCGTACTGCCCCTGCAGGATCGCGCCCCAGAGGATGACATCGAAGCAGTGCGGATTTTGATGGACTCGACGAAACTGAAAAGCTGGCTGGCGGAGCAGATGAAAAGTCAGGCGAGCGCCCGGACCCAGTCTCATGCCGGCGGCGCTGCTGTCTTGCAGACAGAGGCAATTCACCAGCCTCGTTTGAAATACGCGTTGACGCTCTCGGACGGAACATGGAACCGGCCGCGGACGGGAGCCACGATACAGGCGACCGAACCGCCAGTGGACGAGATCATTGACCAGATGGAGCTGGAAGCGGAATACACCATTTACTACAACAAAAATACGAAGCTCCCGACCAACATGACGATGTCCATACGCTCGGAATACGATATGAATGACCAGCGAGTCCGCGAGTATACGCAGGTGGAGACATACCTCCAAAACTACGGACAGGCCATTCCGGTACCAGACCCGACTGCGGCGGGGGCCACAGGGTAATTGGCTTTATGCGGGCAGCTTTCCGTATACGTTCACTCTTGTGCAAGAAGGGAGAGTGGACGTTTTTTTATGCGGACAAAAAGATATTCAGCCGGTAGTGTCATACGATCGCAGCTGTTGCAATAGAGATGGCATAGTTTAGCTCGCCACCGCCTTCGGGAATATCGTATGTAACGATTGACGGGACTTCAGCGTATTTCTTCATGGAAAAGCTTTTGGTCCTTTCCTTCGAGGTTGAAAATCTTGTGCCCTCTGCTCTATAAGGACTGCGAAAAGAAGGGCGGCAGGGAAAGTGTGACCAACCAGAACTGTCGGATAAATCGTTGTAGTGCATGCAGGTTTCCTCTGTCATACTTTTATCATACTTGAAATTTCTACAGGAGGAATCCTGGAAAACTTTGTCGAACTACTAACAAGACTATCTTTTTATGGCGAATGGTCTGTAAAATGAAGTAAGATACCTCCTCTGCGACCTTCATCGGAATGGCGGAGCGAGGAAAGGGGCAGGCAGAATGGACCAGACCAAATTGCGCATTTTGTCTGCAGCAGCAACCCTTTTTGACCAAAAGGGGTACCATGGAACCAGTGTCAGACAAATTGCTGAAGCAGCCGAAGTGAATGCCGCCCTGATTTCGTATCACTTCAAAGGGAAACAGGGTGTTCTCGAAAGGCTGATTTCTTACTACTTTGAAACCTTGTTTCAACAGTTGGAACAGCTCGAGGAGAGCGAGAAAGACCTTCTCCCGATGGAAAGACTGGAAGGGGTCATCCGGCTTTATGTCACATTTCAAAGCGAGCACGCGGCAACGACAAGGCTGATCCAGCGAGAGCTGAGCGTGGAGTCGATGTTGGCCCGTGAAGTGATGACGCTGTATATTAGCCGCTGGAAACACGGAATCGCAAAACCGATCGAAGAAGGGATTGCGGCCGGCGTTTTTATGCCTGTGTCTGTGGAACACGTCCTCTTGATGACAGCAAGCCAATTGATATATCCTTTTCTCCATCCCCAAACAGTGCGGGAGGTTTACTATCTGGAGCCTGCTTCGGCAGAATTTGCAGAGTGGCTGCTTGCCGAAATCATGCGTTCTTTGCATGGATGGCTCTGTTTGCCTTACAATCAGCAAAAGTAAAAACAGCTTTGCCTACAGGGAATTTTGACGCTAAGGGGTTGTCCTAACCGTGAAGAAGAAATGGATCCTGCTCTGCCTTGCAGGAATGATGTTATATAGCCAACCGGCATTGGCCGCGCCTTTCCCGGATAAAACGGATGCAGTCGTACAGGACGCAGGAAAATATACGAAACC
The DNA here is from genome assembly GCF_036700025.1 of Brevibacillus borstelensis. Taxonomy (NCBI): domain Bacteria; kingdom Bacillati; phylum Bacillota; class Bacilli; order Caryophanales; family Paenibacillaceae; genus Brevibacillus; species Brevibacillus borstelensis. The sequence goes on from NZ_CP144922.1 coordinate 1,944,238, forward strand.
AGAGGATCAGAAGAAACTTACAGAGGCAATCAAGCAGCTGCCGGGTACATACAAGGTCGTCGTCGTCGAAAGCACGCAGCCAGAGGCGCAAAGCCCAGACGAGTATGCACAGAAGCTGTACGACAACTACAATTTGCCGGAAGATGCGATGATGATTGTGCTGGATATCAATACCGAACAGATCGGTGTTTATGCCGGTCCTGCGCTCCAGGCGAAGGGTGCCAGCATGACGATGCTGCATGACAAGGTGACGGCTTACTATGAGCCCTTTCGGAATCAAAAGGATTACTTGTCCGGCATCCAGACGTTTCTCGATGAGGTTGCCGCTGAACTAGACAGACAGCAAAATCAAACGCAGCCTGCCAATAACCCTGCTGCAGATGAAAGCACGCAGGAGGAAAAAGCCGAAAAGCCTGCTTGGGCCAAGCTTCCTTGGTGGTTGTACGCCATTGGGGCCGTCTTTGCAGCTTTGTCTGTCGGTCTGATCTACGCGATGATCAGACGCCGGGCCATTTTTGCCCAAGTGGATGATGTAGAGGATTGGAAAGACGAGCTTGTCGAGAAAATCAACGTAATGGAGATGGACAAGCCGCTTCGCCGGGCTTCCGGAAAGACGGAAGAGAAGTACATGTTCCTGGCAGACCGCAAAGAAAATCTGCTGCGAAATCGCATACCGGATGTCGATATGATGATACTTGACGCGGAGGAAGCATGCGACCGCTTCCGCTTCAAGCTGGCCTTGGGACTGCTGGACGAGGCGAGAGAGACGTTGACCTCCATCGAGCAGGAGCTCAATGACTTAAAACAAGACACCGTCAAAGTGGTAACGACAAAAAAAGAAAGCAAGCTCGCTATCCCGGAAATCGGCAAACAACTGGAGCAGGTGGAGCGCCGCCTGTCCGATCTGCGTCTGGAGTACGGATTGTCGTTCCATGAGCTCAAGGCCGGACTGGATGAGGCCTACGCCATTCGCACCCGAATTAAAGAAGTGCGGGCAGACGGCGACGATGTCGCTGCGTACGATCTTACCTTGAAAGCGCAAAAGATTTTGGGCAGGATCACAGATGCGATCGATAGCATTCCGAAATGGAACGAGCGTATCCGCAAAGAGCTTCCCGAAGAGTACCGCCAGTTGGAGGAAGGAATTGCACAAGCGGCAAGGGACGGATACGATTTGAACCGAAGTGTGCTGGACAACTCTCTCCTGCAGGCAAAGCAGCTCATGATGGCTGCCAAGGCTGCTTTGGAGGAAGGGAATCTGGAGATGCTGGAGACCCACGTGAAGGCATTTGAGGTTCTGCTTGACTCGACCTATCAAAGTATCGAAGAGGCCATCCTGACCGAGCGAAATGGAGCCGCCTCCGCTCAAGTGGCAGCGGCTGCTTCCCCGACTGCTTACCCGGCTGAAGCAGAGTCGATGGAACCGGAGATTATCGGTTTTGACATAGAGAGATCTGCTGTCTCTACTGGTCACCAAGAGAAGGCCGGCCAAGAGAATACGATCGAAGAACATTCAGAGAGGGAAGGCAGTACACAAGCGGCTCCTCCAATCAGCCAGGAAGCACTTGAGACGATGGCTGCAGCAGCACCTTCTGTCGAACCGGATGGGGCCCGTTTGCAAACGGAGCCGGAGATCATCGGTCAGGTTTTGCCTCCGGTACAAGAGATGCGGGAAGAACGGCCTTTTGCAGGGGCTGCCAATGAAATAAGCGGCGCGGAGCGGGCAGAGCTGTTGAACAGTGCCGTTGACAGGAAAAAGGACAACGCCGCAGCTCCCAAGCGTCAAGAACCGGACTATGACGAGGACGACGAGGAATACGAGCTCGTGATCCCGAAAATGGCTTCGGATTGGCAGGAAGAAGAAGCGGAAGAAGAGGCGGAGCGCCTGGTGATCGAGACCGAAGACGAGGCGTTGGATGAGCTGGAACGCATCTCCAATGCATTGGTCCGGATTCGCCAGCAGATTAAGCGAAGCTATTTGCCGGGTGTACCGGAGCATTTGAAGTACTTGTTTGAAGACATTGTGCAAATTTTGGCCCGCATCCAGGCAGTTATGGAAACGTATCGCTATGACATCGAGGAAGTCGCGATGCTGATCAACGATGCCAATGAGTTGCTGCTGGAAACGGAGCGTTTGGCCGAGCGGACGATTTCCGACTGCCAGCAGGCGGAGGGGGCCATCCAGTACACCAATCGCTACAGAAGGCAAAATCGGCAGGTAAACGAACTTTTGACAAAGGCCGAACAGGCATTTCGCCAACTGTTGTTTGCTGAAGCGTTCCAATTGGCTGAAGAAGCCCGCCTGATCGTGGAAGGCGATCCGGAAGAGACGGAAACGCGCTGGCTGCTGCGGCGCAAGAAGAAGGGGTGAAGCAGCTTGCTCCTGCCCATTTTCCTCCTCGCCGGCGGGATCTTGCTGATGATCCAGCCGCGAACCAAGCGGTGGCAAGCGCGTTTGCTCGCCCACTTCAACGGAAATGAACAAAAGGTCAAACAGAGAGCAAACACCTTCTTTTTGTTAGGGTTCGCGTTTATCATGGCAGGACTCGCCTTATTGTATCGTGTGACAACATGATAATCGCAAGAAACACGGCTTCGCCTTTCAGTGGCGAAGCTTTTTTTGCGCGGTGCCCATATTCTCAATGCGTACAAGCGGAAAAGAGCGGTTTGCACACAAAAAAAAGAACGTCGACTGTTGGATCGACGCCCATCTAGAAAGATAAAGGGAGTAGAGGTGTGAGAATCGGAATCCTACTGCTAGGGGGAGTAGAAATCCATTCACTCTTCTTCGAAAAAGAGTACCCACAAGCTAGTTTCCCCGTATAGAAAAAGCCTAAACCTCTTCGAGAAAAAATTGTAGAAATTTTATCCGCGTTTCTCCAGCGCAGCTTGGGCACTATGCGTACCAGCGACATATCCCGAGGAAAAAGCGATGGTAATGTTGTATCCGCCCGTATGAGCATGGACGTCCATCACCTCTCCCGCGAAGAAGAGTCCCGGCATCAGCTTGGATTGCATCGTCCGTGGATCGATTTCCTTGACGCTGACGCCTCCACCGGTAATAAACGCTTCCTGCAAAGAAAGCGTGCCGGTGATCGTCAACGGAAACGCTTTGATCAACTGGGCGAACTCTCTCCACTGCTGTTTGCGCATGTGGCTCAGCGTCGTTTCTTCGGAAATACCCGCCATGGACAAAAGAATCGGGATCAGTCTGTCCGGCAGATAGCCTTTGCAGACGTTTTTCACAGCCTTTTTGGGCTGCTCCTCCAACAAGCGCCAGCTCTCTTCGGCAACTTCGTCAAGATGCTTGTGAGGCATCAGGTCAATCGTCAGAGGGAGCGGGACCTGGCCGTGTTTCTTCTGGGTGACGGAGACATAGTGTCCCAGACGCAGGGCAGCAGGGCCGGAAATGCCAAAATGGGTAAAAATCATGTCGCCTTCCTGCGTACTGACCTTCTTTTTCTTTTTCGGATCATACAAAGTCAATTCCACTTCGCGAAGCGACAAGCCCTGCGGCGATTTGTCCCGGATAAAGGAATCGGCAGCAATCAGCGGCACTTCGGTAGGATACAGGTCGGTAATGGTGTGACCGGCATCCCGCGCCCATTCGTAGCCATCTCCAGTAGAACCTGTCTGCGGAACGGAGCATCCGCCTACCGCGATTACCACACAGGGTGCTTTCAGATGCTCGCCGCTTTTCAATAGCACGCCGTCCGTATGGCCGTTCTCGTACAGCACTTTCTCCACGGGACTGTTTAAGCGAAGCTCGACACCCTGGTTTTTGATCCGCTCGATCAGAGCGTTCGCCACCGTCACAGCTTTATCGGTGACGGGAAACATGCGCCCGCGGTCCTCTTCTTTTAAGGCAACGCCCAGCTCTTCAAAGTACCGGATAATGTCCTGATTGTTAAATTGAGAGAGTGCGCTGAACAGAAAGCGTCCGTTTCCGGGCATTTGCTTGATCAGCTCGTCCAGCTCCTTGGCATTCGTAACATTGCAGCGGCCGCCTCCGGAAATGATTAATTTGCGTCCGAGCTTGTTGCCCTTCTCCACCAGACAGACACGGGCCCCCTGGGAAGAAGCGGCAATGGAAGTCATCAGTCCGGCGGGACCGCCGCCAATGACGATGACATCGTAGTGACTAGCTTTCATCAGTTCTCGTCCTTTTTTCTTAGGGTATGATTGTACGTCTATTGTAGCACAGGAAAAGGAGCGAGCCTATTTTGCCCCGGCAAGCCTCTCACCTTGCAGCACGTCTTCAAGGGAACGCTTTTCCAGAATGTAAGAGGCGGTCGACTGCTGCCGGCAAATCCCGGTTACGATGTACCCTTTGGAAAAGTAGTGAGTGAACAGCTCGCGCGTGGCTTCCCGCCAGGCAGCGGCTGCTCCCATATCCGCCTGTTTGACGGCCTGAAAGTGCGCAGGAACAGGAAGCGACAAGCGCTCCTCCGATTGATCCAGATGTATTCCTGCTGGCTGCACGACACCGTTTTTCTCCTGATAGAAAAGGACGGCCGGAAGCCCGCTGGCGTCAGGTCGAACGCTTTTGCCGGCGTGGTGCTGCATGACGCGGTCGCTTGCGATATGCCAATCCAGCAAAAAACGGTCGGTCGGCAGACCCCGGTTCATATCATCTGCCAGTTCTCCGTAGCAGTTTGGAATATAGCGATGAACCACGCCGCCCAACTTGACCAGATTCAGGTAGGCATTGACCGTCTCAAGCGGGTCGTAGGTCCAGGTAATCCTTCGGTAGCCCTCCGCCAGTGCTTCGCTGCGCTGCATCCATTTCATCTGCACCCCCAGGCCTTGCTTCCGGTATTCAGGCAAAAAGCCGAGCATATGCGAGCAGAGATGCAGCTCCTGATCCGTGTAGCCGGGAAAGCTGTAGAGAAAGCCGATCATGCGGTCGCCGTCGAAGGCGCCAAGAAACAATCCGCCGAATTTGGCCAGTGTCAAGGTCATATGGCTAGGAACGACAGATGATTCGCTCCAGACTGCACTCTCCAGTTCCTCCAGCTTTTCCAGATCCGTTTTCTCTGCCAATTTTCGAAAGGTAATATTCATCGGCGTGCCTTCCTTTCCATTCCGTATCCATAGCATGCGACAGTTAACCATTCGCTCCGGGAATTCGGGATTCCTGCACATCGGGTGTTGCAGTACGGGATGGCAGGTTGCATCCCGGCAGTCCCTGATCAATAATAAAAGGGATGTACGAGAGAAGGGGGTACTGGTATGGAAAACCAGTTTCAATGGAACCTATGGAAGCGACTGACGGAAGCACCGGGCGTATCCGGCTTTGAAGGGCCTGTGCGCGCGATTATGCGGGAATACATAGGAGCATACACGGATGAGATTGTTCATGATCGTCTGGGAAGCATGTTTGGAGTCATGCGCGGCAACGAAAATGGACCGAAAATTATGGTCGCCGGACATATGGATGAGGTCGGGTTTATGGTCACCCGCATTTCGGAAAAAGGATTTCTGTCGTTCCAGACCGTTGGCGGCTGGTGGGGACAGGTTCTGCTTGCTCAGCGGGTACAGGTGATTACGCCGCAGGGAGCGATCGAAGGGGTCATCAGCTCGATCCCGCCGCATGTACTGAGCGACGACCAGCGCAATCGCCCGATGGATGTCCGCAACATGTACATTGACATCGGGGCCGATTCCCGCGAGGAGGCGGAAAAAGCGGGAGTTCGTCCGGGGCAGCAGATCGTTCCGGTATGCCCGCTCACCCAGATGGCCAACCCGCGACGGATCATGGCAAAGGCGTGGGACAATCGCTACGGCTGCAGCCTCGCTGTCGAGCTGGCCAAAGAGCTTCACGAGCATCGCGATCATCCCAATGTAGTCTATGTCGGAGCGACCGTGCAAGAGGAAGTCGCGGGTACACGGGGGGCCAAGACCGCGGCCGGCATGATTGACCCGGACCTGTTCCTGGCAGTGGACGCCAGTCCGGCGGGCGACATTCCCGGAGTAAGAGAAGGCGGAGGAAAACTAGGCGGCGGCGTTCTGATGCGGCTGTATGATCCGATGTACATCATGTCGCCCAACCTGCGCGATTTCCTCATCTCTGTCTGTGAAGAAGAAAACATCCCTTACCAGATCTACATCGCCAAAGGGGGCACCGATGCGGGCGTCGTCCAATATCATGGCACAGGGGTACCGTCTGCGGTGATCGGCATTCCGTCCCGCTACATTCACAGTCATGCGGCAATCATCGACCGGGATGACTATGAGGCAGCGAGGAAGCTTCTCTTTGCCGCTGTAAAGAGGCTTGATAAAGCGACATATGAAAGCATCCTGCCGCGATAGGGAAGGAGGAACAGGACGATGCAGGCCATAACCCTTTATGTAAAACAGCAGGGTGAACAGACCTCGTACGAGTACAACATTTACGATAACAAGTTTTCGCCGAGCAATCTGGCTGTGCGGAAAGTGTTGATGGCCATGCTGGAAAGCGTCCGTCAACGCCTGACCCATCTGGAAATCGAGTACAATGATCAGATGCTCGCTGACAATTGGGGGGCAAAGCGTTCTGCGGAGTGGCTGGTTTTTTTGGGGGCGACGCGAGACAGCATACGCGAAAACCGGAGCGGCGATGTGATTGTCAGCAGACAATTTCGGGCTCCGATGACGGCTGAGCGGTATGATTTCTTTTATACGCTGACCGATATTTCCACGTTTCCGCATTATCGGCTGCAGGAGAACGAGACAGACCGGATTGTGTTCTACTTCTCCCGCTATCTGCAGCTCATCGCGCCGCAGGAGGAAGCCGAAGCTTTTCTCGCAAAGTTGGAGGAGCTTCATCTTCCTTATAAATTAGTTCGTTTGGATTAAAAATTCCCGATTGCCAGCCCGGCGTCGAAAAACAACAGCCATTTAGCCGTTTCCTTTGGCCAAATGGCTTTCTTTATGCTCAAAGCAGCAAAAGAGTATGGATTTCGCACATCCATTCAACTGCTGACGCGATGGATATAGGGCATTCCGTTTTTATCATGAATCCGGTCAATCATTTCAGTGACTCGCGAGATGTGGTGAGCATGGAAGAAGGTTTCTTCTGTCATGCACCGAAAAAAGGCAGCCACTACTTCCGGGCAAAATTGTGTACCGGCATTGCGAATAATCTCGTCGCAAGCTTTGGAATAGGAGAGCCCTTTTCGGTATGCGCGGGAGGATGTCATGGCATCAAACGAGTCTGCGACTGCGGCCACCCTTGCCAGCAGCGGAATTTCCTCGCCCGCGAGCTGATCAGGATACCCTTTTCCATCGTAGCGCTCATGATGATGGCGTGTTATGCATAAAATGGCGTCAATTTCAGCGGAGTTTTGCCTGCCTGCATCGGCGTACAGCCTTTTCAACAAAGCCTCGCCGCGTATCGGATGAGATCTGATAATTTCATACTCTTCATCTGTCAGGCGGCCCGGTTTTAGCAGTATGCTGTCCTCAATGCCGATTTTGCCAATATCGTGAAGAAGTCCGCCTGTGTACATCGTATCCAACGTTTTTTCATCCAGGTTCATGCTTTGGCCGATGACCCGCATGTAAAAAGCGACTCGCTGGGAGTGGCCCGATGTATACGAATCCCTTTCCTCCAAGGCGACGGCCAATGTTTTCAAAATGCCTTGATTGGTCTCCGCGAGCTGTTGGCCGCGCAGAGTGGAGCTGAGCAGCGCCTTGTCCTTCCGCTTCGTGTTATAAAAAAGAAATGCGGTGATCAGATAGCTGCCAAGAACCAATAAAACCAGTAAAGATTTCAACAAGGAAAGCTGATGGTAGAAGTCCGACTCGGCTGTGGTCAGGCTTACATGCCAGTCCCACTCGGGAAAATACCGTGCTACGGCGATTTTCGTGTCGCGCGTCTCGGTAGTCGGGTCCAATGACGGGTATGTAATAACGGTTTTTCCTTTATGCAGCACTTCACGAACAAGTGTCCGCCCATCGGCATCGGACAATTGAAACATGTTTTGCCCTTCCAGATGCGGGTGCACGAGCAAGTTGCCTTGCGAATTAAAGACGATAAAGGCATCTCCCGAACTCAAGGTCAGCTCCACATCGTTGGTATTGCGGGTTCCGTCCGGGAGCCTGGTTCCGGCCAACAATTTCTTGGCACTCTCTTGAGCCTCTGTGCGAGTTATCGAGTTGTCTTTGACCCGTTTGTCAAACAAGCTCAGTATCTGGAAGACGGAGTTCAACTGTCGGTCCATCGCCTGTACTTCGTTCTGGTAGTAGAGAAGCTTTGTCTGGGAGTAACCGAAGAACACGATTACGGAAAAGATGATAGGAAGCAACATAAGGAACAATGGATAAAGGCGCGTTATGGTCGTTTGCGTCGTTTTCGAAGGCAAGGCGCTACGTCCTTTCCGCAATTTGGTATTCTTCCTCCTCATAATAGGCGAAATCGCTTTAACCTTCAATAAATTCACGAATAATGTCGAAAAAAATAGAGGAAGGGATGGTGATCGCCATCCCTTTCAAGTCATGTAGAAGGGCGGTTTGGTCCCTCCCGTTTTTTATTCCCGTACCCCGGCTGATCATTTTGCACGGAACGAGGCTGTCTGTTGTCTTCGCTTCGTACCTCTTGGTTATTGGAGAAGCGCTTTTTCGATTCGTCCATCATGACCTCCTAGAAAATCCACTGCTGGCGGTTAGACGCCCGCCAGCGTGCAAACTGTTGATCCTGGATGTTGTCCTCAGCCTGTATGAGCAGAGAAGACAGGGGGATGCGCTGAAGCAGTTGCACCTTTTCCTCCTGAATGGGGGGACCATCTTGTTGTGTCCGTTCATCCATCTTTATTTGACACGCTCCTTTTTAGGCATAAAACGGGACTGGATCGGCCCTGCGGCCTCGCTTCCCTGCTTGTGACGCGGCATGGCGTAGAGAGCGAACAATCCCATAACGACAGCGAGAATGATTGTCGTAATGGCGTACACCACCCACGGATAGGGGCTCTTGACCCCGCCCAATCGCTCTACGAGTGTGCCGCCAACAGTTGTGCCGATGGCGGTGCCGATACCCGATACAAAGTTGGCAATCCCGAAATACGCCCCCAGCCATTCCTCTTTGGCAAAGTGACCGACGAGGCTGTCCTGCACAGGCATCAGAAGCATTTCCCCGATGATGAACAGGACGGCAGCAGCGCTCAGCGTGGCAAAGCGGTCCGCGAACCCGATGCCGAACAAACCGGCGCCTATCATCAGGATTCCCGCAACGAGCGATAAATACGGATTGATTTTCAGAAGCACAAAACGGGAAATCAGCCCCTGAAGCAGCACCACACTTACGGAATTGATCGTCCAGATCAGCCCGATCAAATGAGCGGAATGCAGCACGTACTCGCCGCGCAATGGCAGCACCAGCGTGAACTGGGCATAAAAGGCCCAGATCAATAGAGAGAGTCCGGAAAAGAGCAAAAAGCTCCGATGCCGGAAAATATGCCGGTACTCCGATAAGGGCGTGCGTTTGCAATCAGGTCCGACGCAGCGGTCGTTCGGCAGGGTAAACAGGATGCCGGCAGCAAGCAGCAAAAAAACAATCGAGGCCAAGACAAACGGATACAGATCCTTGGTGGTCATCCAGGTGATCGTCAGGCCCGCGATGATAATGCCGAGGTGAGCGAAAATCCCTCTCCAGGAAAAAGCTGCGGTCCGCTGGGTGTTGTCTACGGTGTCAGCGAGCAATGCTTTGATTGTCGGTGCCAGAAATCCAACTCCCAGTCCGTTCACACCTGAGAAAAACAGCAAGGCGGCGTAGCTGTCGCTGTAGTGGTAGCCGAGCATCGCAACAGCCTGGAGCAGTGCTCCCGCCAGCATGATCGAGCGCCGGCCGAGACGGTCGGACAGAGGACCTCCCAAAAGGCTGCCCGCCTGATACGCGATACTGCCGACACCGAGAATGATGCCGACCTGTCCGAGAGAGAGGGCACGGGCTTTTTTTAGGAAAATGGGAAAGATCGGCACGATCAGAAAGGAGGCCAGGTGCATGAAAAAAACCAGGACGAGCAGCAGTGCAAATATTTTGTTCCGCCATAGCTTTCCTGCCGCAACGGTCATAGAGCCGCCTCCTCTTTCGTTTCGGCAATCTTCCCCTAGTATGCATGTTCCCGTAGCCAGTCTATGCACCCGAAAATAGGCGAGAGCGGAATTGAAGGGATAACAGGCTTTCGTCCAATCCAACGGGTGCCTCTCGACATATACCTATACTGTAAAAAAACTGTGGGCATACATGGTGCAAGGTTGCGTCAACAAGGAGGGACAAACGTGAGAGGCTTTTTTGCAAATCACGAAGGGTTTGAAGTAGTGATTTGGATTCTGGTGATCATCTTTCTCCTCTCCATTTTCTTCGACGAAGGGATCGATTAAAGGTGAGTGCATACCGTCCGATTCGCCGGTTAAACCGCTATTACAAAAGAAATGACGGGTTTCGATCCTGGGTTAAGGCTAATGAACAGTGGTTTCGGGAAAATCCGGAAGTATTCCAGCAGGTTCTGCACAATCCCAATATGGTCAATCTGTTCATGGATCTGATGATGATGAACTCCGCGCAAATTCAAAAGAGACTTCGGCGAATGAGGGGACGAGGGAGAAGAGGCTGAGGGCTGCATACAAAAACGGCGTGTCGCTGGCGGCATGCCGTTTTTGCGTGTGTGAGAGCCGTTTGGCTGGGAGCCATATAGCTAGGGACATATAGCCTTTCATATTTGTCCAGCCTCCGGCGTAGGGATAGACTAACGCTGTCAAGCCGGAGGGATGGAGATGGGGCAGGTCATTTTAACCTTTTTTGTGGCGTACGGCATTGTGGTCGGCGGTTCCCTGTGCGGTGGATTGGGCGCTTTTTTAAATGAAAAGCCGCCGCTCTGGTCCATTCATGATTTGGCTGACCAATTGAAAATATGGGGCCTTGTAGGTGCCTTGGGCGGAACGTTTGACTCCTTTTTGCAGATCGAAAAAATCCTCGCGGGCAATTTTTCGCCTGTGTTCAAACAGCTTGTCATGATCGTTGTCGCCTTCCTCGGGGCACATATGGGGACGATTTCGATTCAATGGCTGGTCCAGGTGCGTTCATGAAGGTTATGTTGTGGAAGCGTTACGTAGCTCTCCTGCTCATAGGCGCCATTCTCGGCGGGTCGGGAATGCTGTTTATTTACGGCAGGGAAATGGAGCAGATGATGCTTGTCAAGCGCAGTCTGGAACTGCTGAACGAAAAGCTGATGGAGGAAAATCAGAGCTTGAAGCAGTCGGAAAAAGTGGCCCGGAGAAAACAAGAGGTGGTCATCGATGAGATTCGGGTCACCGTCCTGGATTCAAAGCTGCATGAAACGATTCAACTGCAAATGACAAGGCAGTTGGAAAAAGACTTGGCTTCCCTGAAAGGAAAAAAAGTCGAGCAGGTGGCAGAAGTCCAGGAGATGCTCCATGAAATGCTGCGGAGAAGAGAGTACATCATCGAAGGAACGATGGTCGAGGTGCGCGTCAAAACGGTGGCGATCAGCCGGATTCTCCACTTGTTCGTGACTGCTGAAGTAAAACGCGAGGATATATGAAGATCGGGAAATCTATTTTCGGCAGCGAAACTTTTATTGCGACCCGCCGTATAAAAGGTACAGAAGCTTCTCACTGCATGAAAAAGCAAGGCAATCGATGCGTTGGTAAGGGGAGAATGAGTCCATGTCAATGTTTAAAAAGCTGTTGGCAAGCGTAGGTATCGGGGCTGCCCAAGTAGATGCCCGCCTGGAGAACGATTCGTTGATCCCGGGAGAATGGGTAAGAGGTGAGGTCCACATCACAGGTGGCGATGTTGCACAGGATGTGGACGAAATTTATATGTACGTCGTCACGCATTATGAGCGCGAGGCAAATGATCGCAAGGTAAAGGAAGAATGCACGCTCGGCAAGTACCGTCTTTCTGAACGGTTCGTGCTGAACCCGAAGGAAAAGAAGGTCATTCCGTTTTCCTTCCAGCTTCCGTACGAGACTCCGCTTACGATGGGACGGCAGCCTGTGTACCTGCGTACCGGACTGGACATTAAAAATGCCATCGATCCGGGAGATTCAGACTTCATCGAGGTTCGGCCGCATCCGCTGATGGAAAAAGTGCTGGACGCGATTCAGTCTCTCGGCTTTCAATTATTCAAAGTGGATTGCGAATACAATCGTCATCTCGGGCGCTCTTACCCATTTGTGCAGGAGTTTGAGTTCCGTCCGACAGGCCCCTACCGCAGCCGACTGGAGGAGCTGGAGGCCGTCTTTTATTTGAAGGAGGGAGAACTGGAGGTTCTTCTGGAAATGGACAAACGAGCTCGCGGTTTTCTGGGAGCCTTTCAGGAAGCCTTCAATCTGGACGAACGCTACGCCCGTTTCCGGCTGACCCAGGCTGATTTGCATCGACCGGTCTCGGCGATTGCCGAAGGGATCGAAGAAATCATCCGTCGGAATATTCACTAGCAAAAGGCCAAGCCACGCTCTGAAAAAACCAATACGCATTTGACAAAAACACGCGGGAGTGTGAACGGCACCCCATTTGTTAGGCACAGCTAACATTTGGAGGTGCAGTTCAATTCCCGCGTTTTTATAACGATATGGGAGCTCGCCCACGGTCTGCCCAATCAATCATCCATGAAGAAGCGAACGGTTTGCAATCTTTGCTAACAATCTTCCGAACATCCGACAATCGAGAGCAGAATAAACAGCACCAGAATAAGACCGATACCGTTAAACCCGCCGCTCTTGAACAGACTACTCATGCAAGCATCCTCCTTTGTTTGAATGCGTTCCCTGCTATCGTATTTACGGGCGGGCCTTTCGGTGTTAGGGCGACTACCCATTTTGGGCGACAGGCCGCAGACTGGATCATTCTCAAGAACAATTGATATTCTATTCGAAATATTATTGACAATGTTGAATCCCTTGACGTATGATTCGAAGTAATTGCATAGAGCGGATGACGATTGTGGGAGAGACCGGACCGAAGCGCCCGGCACCGAAGGAGCAAGTCCCAAAAATCCTTGGGAAAGAATCTCTCAGGTACAAGGTACCACAATTGGACGCACCTCTGGAGAGAGCGAACAGCCACCCAAGGGGAAGACTCCCGTGTCAGGAGTTAAACTCTCAGGTAAAAGGACAGAGGAGAGGTAGATTACGTGCTATCTATCTTTCCCTTGTCCTTTTTTGCGTTCGGGAAAGATGGGAGCCAAGGGAGGAATATCGATGAGCTTGCAGGATCACGACAAGGAAATTTTTGAAGCGATCGAAGCGGAACGCCAGCGCCAGCTCGGGACGCTGGAGTTGATCGCATCGGAAAACTTTGTGAGTCAGGACGTTTTGGACGCCATGGGATCGGTTCTGACCAACAAGTATGCGGAAGGCTATCCCGGAAAGCGGTATTACGGCGGCTGCGAGCACGTGGATGTAGTCGAACGCTTGGCGATCGAGCGAGTATCGAAGCTGTTTGGAGCAGCCTATGCCAATGTCCAGCCTCACTCCGGCGCACAGGCGAACACGGCCGTGTTCTTTTCGCTGCTGCAGCCGGGAGATACCTTCATGGGAATGAATCTGTCGCACGGTGGCCATCTGACGCATGGAAGTCCGGTCAGCCTCTCGGGAAAGTGGTTTAATGTCGTGGCATACGGGGTCCGCGAAGAGGATCACCTGATCGATTATGACGAAGTGGAAGCGATTGCCCGCCGGGAAAAGCCGAAGATCATCATCGCAGGCGGCAGCGCCTATTCGCGGACGCTTGATTTCGCCCGCTTTCGCGAGATCGCCGAGCAGGCAGGAGCAAAGCTGATGGTAGACATGGCTCATATCGCCGGCTTGGTGGCGGCGGGCGTGCATCCTTCGCCCGTTCCCCATGCTGACGTCGTGACAAGTACCACGCATAAGACGCTGAGAGGACCGCGTGGCGGCATTGTGTTAACGAATGACGAGGAGATCGCAAAGGGCGTAAACAAAGCGATATTCCCAGGTATTCAGGGCGGGCCGCTGATGCATATCATAGCGGCAAAGGCAGTCTCTTTTAAAGAAGCGCTGCAGCCCGAGTTCAAGAGCTACGCGGAGCAAGTGGTGAAAAACGCAAAGGTTCTCGCCGAGACCTTGCTCGAAGAAGGAGCGAGACTGGTTTCGGGGGGCACGGACAATCACCTGCTGCTTCTCGACGTTCGCGTCTTCGGACTGACAGGAAAGGAAGCGGAGCGGCTGTTGGAAGAAGCGGGCATCACTGTCAACAAAAACACGATTCCGTTTGATCCGGAAAGCCCGTTTGTCACCAGCGGGATTCGCATCGGCACTGCCGCTGCCACCACAAGGGGCATGAAAGAAGCGGAAATGAAGACCATCGGACGATCGATTGCTGCTGTTCTGAAAGGAAAAGGAGATCCGTCCGTTCGAGATACGATCAGTCAGTTATGTGCTGCCTATCCGCTTTACAGTCGCGCTTCAGTTTTGCGCTGACGGAGGCTGGCGATGATTTACAAATTGAGCAACCCGGCGGAAGTAAGCGAATTGCTTTCTGCAGAACAGTACATGGCGTTTGTTTCAGAAGAGTAGGAAGCGGCTCCTGCGGGAATGGTGGAACGGACAGGTCCTTTATGGCATAAACCATAAGGGGCCTGTTCTTTTATTGTCTATTTTTTGATTTGCATGTATAAGCCGGGATTTTTCTGACAATACTGCGACTATACATAACCGCAAGGAGGAAAAAATGGAATGAATTTACTGGAGAAAACTAGAAGGATTAACGTCATGCTGCAAAAGACGATGGGAGGAAGCGGGGTAGGGTATCATGATCTGGCTCGGCTGCTGGCTGATGTGATTGGCGCGAACGTCTACATCGTGACGGCAGACGGGACGATTCTCGGAAACGGGGTTCGGGAGGATTTTGGCATCGGACAGGGGCAGGACGGCCGGTCAGGCGCAATGCTGCCATACGGCTACAATCAAAAGCTTTTGGAAGTCAATCAGTCTCTGGCCAATGAGGGGGTACAAAGCCCGTACAGCATGGTACCAGAGGAGCTGTTGCCGCTCTTCCCGCAAATGATGACGACCATCGTTCCGATCAACGCAGGCGGAAGCCGTTTGGGTACCCTCGTATTGCTGCGGGCTTACGGCACTTTTGAAACAGAGGATCTGATCCTGGCCGAAATCGGGGCAACCGTAATCGGCATGAAAATTGTCCGTCAGCGCACGGAACAAATTGAAAATGAAGTTCGCGACAAGACCTTTGCCAAAATCGCGCTTTCCTCCCTTTCCTACAGTGAGCAAATCGCCATCGAAAAAATCATGGAACAGCTCGATGCCAAAGAAGGCCTGCTCGTCGCAAGCCAGTTGGCCGATCAGGCCGGACTGACCCGTTCCGTCATCGTCAACGCGCTCAGAAAGCTTGCCAGTGCAGGTGTGCTGGAATCCCGTTCTCTCGGGATGAAAGGGACCTACATCAAAGTATTGAACGACAAATTCCCGTCCGAATTGGCGAAGTGGAAGACGTCCTAAAGCGAAAATGCCCAATCCAATGCGGATCGGGCGTTTTTCTTTTTGCAGGTGATGGAAAGAGGCAGGAGGGGAGCGTGTGTGCCGGGCGCGCAGAACGCTCTGAACGCCCCGAACGCTTTGAACGCTCTGAACGCTCCAAAGGCTCCAAACGCCCCAAACGCCCCGAACGCGCCTGCCTCCCTTGCCCCGGTCAAACAGACAGCGTGGTTTGCGGTTTTTCTTGCTCCTGCTGCTTTTTGGCACCTTGCTGAGCCCATAGCGGATGCTGCTCCGCCTCCCTAAAGTGGCGAAACAGGATCAGACTCATCCCGAGCAAGCCGACAGCAATTCCGCCGACGAGAAGCAGCGTACCGGCTTCCAACATCTTTGTTTCAAGCAGGAATGAGCAAAGGGCATAGCTGACCGGACCGAGTCCGATGGACATCGTTGTCAGCAAAGACATGACTCTGCCCAACATGTGGGCGGGGACGATGGTCTGAATGTAGGTGATCAAAGGGATGTTGGTCATCGCCATCGTTATTCCCACAAGCAGCATCATCGACAGACCGAACGGCAGAACATGCATAAAGGAAACGGCAAGGATGCCTGCCCCCATCAGACCGAGGAAGAACGGAAGCAGCAGAAAGCGTCCGCGAAAGCCATTGCAGGCGCCGGTAATGACTCCGCCAATGATCGTGCCGACTCCGAGAGAAGTGCTCAGAGAGCTGTAAGCATTGCTGTCCCAGCCCAATTGCTTGACGAGGAGCGGCAGCCCCATGTTGACAGGACCTGAGAACATCATGTTTACGACCAGCGAGGTTCCGAAGATGATCATCAGCACCGGGATGGTTTTGGCAAAGAGGATTCCTTCAAAAATCTGCCGGAAAAAGGAGGGTTCTTTTGTTTGGCGTGAGGTGTCAATTTCCTCTGCCGGCTCCAGACGAAGGGTAGAAATGATCAGTGTACCGATGAAAAAGGCGGCTGCCATGACAAGAAAGGTCGCGGGATAGCTGGTCAACCGCATCAAGAGCGCTGCCGTGAGCGGACCGCCGACAAGGCTGATCTGCTGTGCGATTTCCATAAGGCTGTTGGCGGGAGCAAGCTGCTCGCGGGAGACGACAAAAGGCAGGACGCTGCTTCTCGCAGGCCAGAAGAAAGCGTCGACGGTACCGAACAGGAAGGCTGTGAGATACGCGGCATAAGGCAGCCAATGACCGGTTTCCTGCAGCAGCAGCAAGCCGAAGGCGCCCAGGACAACTCCGCGGGCCAGGATGGAGCCAAACATGATCCACTTTCGGTTGTACTTGTCAGCCGCGACGCCCCCCACCAGCATAAAGAGCAGGCGCGGGATGGACATGCACATCAGTGTCGTCCCGAGAACCGCTTCTGATCCGGTCTTGTCGACGATAAACCAGGACAAGGCGATAAAAAAAGCGCCGTCAGCCAACGCTGAGATCAGATTGCCGATCCAGAGGCGGAGAAACTGGCTGTTGCGCCAGAGAACCGGATTAGGTGACGGAGTTGCCGTCATCGTCATTGGCGTCAGCCCTCCTGCTAATTTTTCCGACTGTCGTATCGTTGATAAATTCATAGCCGTCCGGCAGCGACTCGTCTTCCGCTACGTAAACGCGTTCATTCGTCATAAAGCCGACGTGGACGAAATAAAATACTTCATTCGTATCTTCGATTTCCCCCGCGGCAATCCGGCGCAGGTGTCTTTCCTCAATATCGCCCAATTCCTTCAGGAGCTCGCGGTATTTGTCCAGCCATGCGTTGATTTCATCCCGCGGGCCTTTTATCTCGCCATTGCAGCCAAAAAGCGGCGGCCGTTTGGATTCCTCGGCAAAGTACAGGAAGCTCTCTTCCGGAGCATTGTACAGACGGGTTATGCTGCTGCGAAGATGGTTCAGCATCGTTTCCTGCATCAGCACGGTATCGTCTTTGAGGGACGGCAAGAGGGCGTCGCTTACTTTGAAGTCGTATGCTTTGGAGCGATAAAACTTTTGCACGATCCCGTTTTTTTCTTCCGTTCGAACGACTTCGATGAAGCCGTGATGCTCCAGCTCTTTCAGATGATAGTGCACCTTGGAGGGAGAGAGGGAAAGCTGGGTAGCCAGTTGCTTGCCGGTCTGTTCTTCCCGGACCAGCAGGTTGATGATCTCCATCCGAAGGGCGTCGCTGATTGCTTTCAGTTGCTCCGGGTTTTCGATGACCATGTAACGTTTCAAACGTAATCCACCTTTCAATGTGAAGTGAACGTATGTTATTTTTCAAACGTTCAAATTTTATTGAACGTATTGTAACAACAGAATGACTGGTAGCGCAAGAGGATTCTGCTTTTTTTCACAAATAGTGTTACAATACGGAAAAAAACGGTGAAAGGACAAGAGTAGAGCATGTCATCGATTCTTAAACACCCCGTCTTTCGCCGTCTATACGCGGCACACATCATTCACATCGTCGGAAATGAATTCACCTTTATCGCGGTTGTGGGTCTGCTGCAGGATCTCAGCGGCTCTGGCCTGTCGTTTGCGGCCGGTACGGTTTTTCGGATGCTGCCCTATGTAATCACGAGCTTGTTTTCAGGGGCACTGCTGGAAAACTGGGACAAGCGAAGAGTGATGATCATCGTGAATTTTTTGCGGGGGGTCCTGGTCAGCCTCTTTTTCTGGATCACGACACCCGCGTACCTATGGGCCGTTTTTTTGCTGTTAATTCTGGTCAACGTCTGCAGCGCCTTTTTTCAACCGGCCATGCAGGTAGCCATCGTCCAGTCGGTAAAGCAGGAGGACAGACTGCAAGCCAATTCGCTGTTGCAAGGAACGACGTCCTTTCTGATTATTGTCTGTCAGGGAGTAGCTGCGTTTTTGGTCTATTATTTTTCCTACCGATTTAATTTTCTCCTCGACGCCGCCTGTTATTTCGTCTCGCTGTTGATCCTGTTAAAGCTGCCGTCTCTCAGCGGCACGGAGATGAAAACGAGCATCGGCTTTTTCACGAGACTGCGGGAAGGAATTGACTATATCCGCACGGTTCCGAAAATCAAGTCTGTGCTGCTGTATCAAATGGCGGAACGAATGCTCGGCGCGTATTACATCATGCTGATGTTCCATATCTTGCAGGAGCGCAAAGAAGGCTTGTACGTCTTCGGTCTGCTTGATATACCGCTGGGACTGGGGGGAGTATTGGCCGGTGTTGTCGTGAGCAGGTGGGCAGACCGGGCCGGAGAAAAGGGAGTCAATACTGCGCTTGGCTGGGCCTTGGTAGCCATGAGCCTTTCCGTCTACGGGATGTTCCATTCAGGGCCTATCCTGGTGCTTGCGGTGGCCACCCTGTTTTGCGCTTTTGCTTCCTTCAGCTCTTCGATCATGGCGGTGACTCGTCTGCAGCGCTTGACGGATGCGGAATTTCTGGCCAGGGTCTTTTCGATCAGGGAGATGCTCACGATGGGGAGCTTTGCGGTGGGATGTCTGATCGTAGGCTACGGCGCGGAAAAAGCAGGGAGCTCGCTCGTTTCCACAGGTTTGGCCATTTTTGGAGTGATCGCCGGGCTGATTTGGCTTCTGGCAGCGCGGAGCCTTAAAGAACAGAAAAAAGAAGCAGTATAGCAGTTGCACATTCTCCTATCAGGAACACCTTTTTTGCATGATCGGCGCAAAAGAGGTGTTTTTTGTTCTCAATTAATCAATTTATATATTTTAATAAACATACTAGTTGAAAATGTATGTATTATAAATTAAAATGGTTGAAAAAGTGGAAAAAAGAGGAGATGCATGTGAAGGAACTTTGGAATCATTCCGGTTTTCGCTGGTACTGGACGGGATTGTTTTTGTCCTCGCTGGGAAATTCGTTTGGCTGGATGGCCCTCTCCTGGTTTGTGATGAAAAAGACGGGCTCGCCTGTGGCGATGGGGGGCGTCGTTCTTGCGTTCATGCTTTCATCGGTCGCGGCAGGTCTCGTCGTCGGGGTGCTGCTGGATCGCTTTAACCGGCGCAGACTCATTATTTGGGACAACATTTTGCGCGGCTTGATTTACATAGCGCTTGTCCTGGTGCTTCAGTCGGATTCGCTGCCGCTGTGGACAGTTTATGCCTTGATTATCATGGCGGGGCTGCTCTCGCCGCTCAGCAGCTCGGGAGCACAGGCGCTTCTGCCCCGACTGGTTCCGGACAAAAATCTGTTGGTAAGAGCAAACGGCTTGATGGAAAGCCAGTGGCAGATGACCGGTTTGTTCGGACCGGCCCTGGCAGGAATGTTGATCGCCTTGATCGGAGAGAGCATGGTCCTTTTGGTAGATGCATGTGCCATGTTCCTATGCGCGTTTTGTTTTTACCGCATTTCTGCTGAGTCGCTGGATGATGCTTCTCAGCAAAGCGCTGCGGGCAAGCCGGGGGAATTTTTTCGCTCGCTTGCAGCCGATATTTTGACCGGGTACCGCTTTCTTTTTAAACGGTCACAGCTCGTTTGGCTCATTCTGTTTACGTTTTTCTTCAACATGGCGTACGGCCCTGTCGAGGTTGCCCTGCCGCTTTATGCCGATCAGCTTCTGAAGGGAGGATCGCTTTCGCTCGGTCTGCTGTGGTCGGCGCTGGCAGGAGGAGCGCTGCTCGGTTCCGTCCTGTTCTCAGCGGTCACCTGGAGGATCTCTACCGGCGTCACGCTCTCCTCGATCATTGTCCTGTGGGGAATCACCACGCTACCGCTGGCTTTCTTTTCGCGAACAGATGTGGCCATTATCGCCATGGGGTTGGCAGGGCTGAGCTTTACCCCCTACAACATCATGTATCGCAGCTATTTGCAAAAAAACATTCCTTCTGAAATGCTGGGTCGTGTCTTGACGAGTGTGAGGACCATTACCGGAACGGGGATGCCGGCGGGGGCCGGCATCTCCGGTGTGCTGATTCCGCTGCTCGGATTGCAGGGGCTTCTCGGAGCTGCGTCTGCTGCTTGTATCGTAATTGGACTTTTCGCCTTCCCGCTTCTGCGAGGGCTTGATTCTTCCGGGCTACTTGCGGTTCAGGAGGGGAGCGGCCAAACGCTTCAGCCCGCTCGGCAGGAGGAGATAAAAAAGGGAGAGCAGGTGTAGGCGGCGGGGCATGGCTGCTTCATCCCGCTTGCGTTTGACAGCGCGGAGAATAAGCTTCGCCGTTTCCTCCGGAGTGAGCAGATAACGGGCGACCTTTCCCCGATAAGCGCCTGACTGATCGGCCCGATTTAAAAATGGAGTGTCGATTGGGCCGGGCAGGACGCTGGTGACGAATATACCGGTGTCAGCCAGCTCGTGGCGAAGCCCTTCGCTAAACCGATTGACGGCTGCCTTGCTGCCGGCGTAAACAGCCGCTTTGGCTGTTGCGACTTGTCCCGCCAATGAGCCGATATTGACGATGTGTCCGGAGTTTGCCGCCAGCATCAGAGGCAAGAGGGCGTGGGTCATGTAAAGCAGGCCCGATATATTGGTGTCTACAATCTGTTTGATTTGCTGCAGGTCCATATCTGCAAAAGGTGCAAACAAGGCTGTGCCGGCATTGTTGTACAAAAGATCGCACGTTCCGTAGTTTTGTTTGATCCAGTCGGCGAGCTTGGCACAACCGTCGGCGTCGGTGACATCGAGCAAATAGCAGCGGAGGTTGTCCGGGTTCCCCAACTGTTCGCGCAGGGCTGTCAGTCCTGCCTCCGATCGCCCGGTGGCAATGACCTGATCGCCTTGTTCGAGATGCAGACGAGCCAGCGCCCCGCCCAGTCCTCCCGTAGCGCCGGTGATGACGACAACTTGCCGTTTATCCATGAATACTCACCCTTCGATGGTTCTTTTTAGCAAACAGGTCAATCTATATATGGAAAGTATAAGTGGTTGGCATGTGGTGAAGGATAGCCCCTAGGGGGTGAATATACATGCCAGTAGTAAAGTGCAGTGTAGCCAACTGTGAGTATTGGAGCGAGGGCAACAACTGTAATGCCGACATGATCATGGTGGAAATCGACGCGCACGCGGATGCGAACTTTAAAGAAGAGTTTGCAGGCGAGTACGGCCATGACAGCGAGCACAAGGACAAGGCAGATACTTCTTCCCAAACCTGTTGTCACACCTTCAAACCGAAAAAAACAGCAAAGAAGTAAATCCATCGTAGCAAGGAAAAAGACGTATCCCACGGCTGGTGATACGTCTTTTCCTATTCCTTTGCCTGTCGCCCTCGGGCAAGGGGGCGGCTCAGACGTCTACTTTCAGCTTAGCTATGATTGCGAGCCGAGGAGGCGTTTGATCGGCAGCGACTCCACCAAGGCATCGACCTGCTCCCAGGAATGAACGCGGTGGACAAGCTCAGGCAGAGTTCCCTGATTGTACGGGGTATCAAACAACAGGATAGGAATCTCCAGCGCTTCGGACAACTGGAGAGCATTTTCCAAACGGTCCTCAAGGAACAAGTCCACGTTCCATCTTTGGGCAGCGGCAAGCTTGTCGTGAGAACCGATCAAATCCAGCTCATGAAAAGGAATTCGGTACCGGGAGAACCAATTGAGCGTGACTTCCCGGTGGCGCGCCTCCCGGGCACTGATGTAGATCAGGCGATGGCGGTTGAACCAGCTACGCAAGATCAGATCAGCCGTTCCATGCACAGGGGCTTCATCGTACAAACGTTCACCATGCTTGTCCAGCCAGTCGACAAACGCTTCATCACTAATGCCGTAGACCTCGGCCAGGTTGTAGACAAAACAGTCTTCGTACCGCAAATGTTTGCCAAAGCTCTCGTTCATCATAGGCACGATACTGCTAGGTTCCGTGACCGTTCCATCAATATCAATGCCAATTGTTAGGGTTCTCTCTGGTTTCATCCTCTCGCCTCCAGTTTAAATTGTACACCCAAGGCAGAGAATAAGGCTACTTCCTTCACCACAATCCTTGTAAAAAGGGGCTGAGCTTAACATGGCGTACGACGAAAACGAGCGTATGAATGCTGAGCGGAAGGAAGCAGACAACGGGCCCGCCGAAATGGTGGATCAGCGGGACACGGAGTTTGCTGTGGACAGCTGGATGGGTGCTGTGTTTAACCCTGACAGCAACAATGCCAAGCGGAACATCGATTACGACCCGCTGACACGCACCGAGCGGTACAATGGGGAACAGCAGAATGCCAACCTCGATGGCGACCTGACCCAAGCGAGGGAGGAAACTGAACACCCCCACTATACAGTCGAGCGTTCGGCAAAGGATTACCAGACTGAAACGGCGGCCGAAATTGCGGAGCCGATCCGTGGAACCCGCCGATCTGCCGAAACCAAGGCAGACCCTGAAAACGGCGCGAGCGGACTTGGAATGACGGGGCTTGGGCTATCCATCCTGTCACTCTTTTTGCTTCCGTACCTGATCGCGCCAGTCGGCTTTGTCCTGGGTTACCTTGCTTATCGCCGAGATGCCCGTACTCTCGGGACGTGGGCGATGATTATCGGGGTTGTAGCTGTTCTTGGCGCTTTGATCGTGTACCCCTATTACGTCGCCCGGTAGTCCTGTTTGACCGCCTCTCCCTTGGGAGGGGTGTTTCTTTTTTACAGGGGTGCAATGTACGCTCCCAGTATGAACGGAATTATTTATAGAAGGATGATAAAAATGGAGTCAGAGCCGCGAGTACGGCGTCACGAAAAACCTCGGCTCTTTGAATGCGGCCTTCGGTAAGCAAACCGTAAGCGCCCCCACGGTGGTTGCTTCCGGCAGTGCCGCTCCACTCGTCGATCACCGCAGACAGTTCGATTCCTTCCCGTTTTATACGATCCACGGCTGCACTTGGGATGGGAAAAGCAAGGCCCTTTCCGATCGAAAGCTGTTCTCCGTTCCAGGCGGCACATACGGAGATCAAATACCATTGGTTGGTATGGACACTGTCAAACGTAAGGCCTCCTTCTAATCCCAATCCGACAAATCCTTCACCTGCTTCGAGCCGGGCCGCTTTTGCCCGATTGATGGCGCCTTTGATCGTTTCTTCCTCGGATAGAGGCTGTCCGGATATGCCGGATGAAACGGATAGGCACACCGGTTCAGAGCCGGTAGCCATCCGAACCGCCTTTACCTTCGCTTCGTTTTTCGTGCCCAAAGCGTATTTCAGTGCGGAAAAATCCATTTGAACTACCCTCCACATGTATCGGTTACGGGTAGTATACCATGTCCCACGAAAGGATGTTCTGTGATAACATGAGGGGAGAAGAACGACGAAACGAGAGAGGAACCTGCGATGAAATTTACCAAGATGCATGGGCTGGGAAATGACTACGTCTATGTCAATTGTTTTGAGGAGCCCCTCCAGCAAGTCGATTTGCCGGAATTGGCCCGGAGGGTAAGTGATCGAAATTTCGGCATCGGCGGGGACGGATTGATTTTGATTATGCCTTCCGATGTGGCGGACTTTCGCATGAGAGTGTTCAACAATGATGGCAGTGAAGCCAAAAACTGCGGCAACGGGTTGCGCTGTGTCAGCAAATACGTCGTAGACCACGGTTTGACCAACAAGGAGTCGTTTACCGTGGAGACACTGGGGGGCATCGTCACTCCGCGTGTCCGGCTTGGTGCAAACGGCAGGGTGGAGCTGGTCACGATTGATATGGGAGAGCCGCGCTTTGCCCGTTCCGCGATTCCGATGACGGGGAATCCGGATGAACAGGTGGTGGAGTATCCGCTCACGGTAGAGGGACGGACGTTTCCCATGACTGCCGTTTCGATGGGCAATCCCCATGCCATCCTGTTTGTAGAAGAGCTCAAGGAAGAGGATGTAACCGCATATGGGCCGCATATTGAGCGGCATGAGTGGTTTCCGGAGCGGACCAATGTCGAGTTTATTCAGGTACTGAATCGGCAGGAGCTGTTGTTTCGCGTGTGGGAACGCGGTTCCGGCGTGACGCTTGCATGCGGGACCGGGGCATGTGCCGCTGCTGTTGCCGCGAGTCTCAGCGGAAAAACAGACCGGACGGTAACCGTTCACTTGGCTGGCGGAGATTTGCTGATCGAGTGGCGGGAGAGCGATAATCGCGTCTATATGACCGGCCCTGCTACGGAAGTGTATCAAGGTGTGTATGGAGAACCGCTTCCGATGGTGGGAAGCGCAGAATAATTTGCGAATGACATGATACATGCCAAGTAAAGAATCCCGCCTTCAGCGAAAAGCCGAGGGCGGGATTTTGAATGGAAGAACCTGTTGGTACGTACGACTTTTCTGCTGGAACGATGCTGGGACGACTTGTCAGTTCCGCATCAAAGTCCTACCTGCTCCGACCCGCCGCTACTTTTACCGCTGCCTGATGATCCGGGTCGACCTGATTGTCTTTATGGCGAAGGCTGTTTGGGAAGTGGATGTCAAAATGACCGTCGAAATCATTGTCCGCTATGTATTCGATGCTATGCGGCATAGAAGTCATGGAGGCGGCCAGCTTCCTTCCCTTTACTTCGACGAGTACCGGACGGACGCTCCAGGAATAGGTCCCGCCCCATACCTCTTTGATGATCGCCGCGTCTTTTGCCGTCAGCGGCTCGGTATCCGAGTGGAATGCGCCGATGGTCCGCTTCACCTGAAAGCTTTTGCCGGTGTAAAAATCGGTTACTGTGGCGACAGCATTGATCGGAAACAGGTATTGTGCGGCTTCAAACCAGTCCAGATATTCGCCGTAGGATGCGCTCGGAGCAGAAGTGACCGGGATATGGTGAACGGGGATTTTTACGACTTGCCCGACTTGCAGGAAATCGTTTTCCGACAGATTGTTCACCCGCAAAAACTCGTCCCGGGGAATCCCGTACGCAATCGAGACCGTCCACGGCGTATCCCCTTTGACAACCGTGTAGGAAGTCGTGGTTACCCAAGGCTTGTCCTCGGCGGCAGGCGACTCTGCACCAGGTGTCTTATCGGCGGGTGTGGCCGATGTACTCTCGCTGCCCGCCGAAGAGGGGGGCGTATCAGTATGTTTCTGTGGAATGACCAGCTTTTGCCCAATCCACAACTCGGTCGTCTTCAACTGATTGGCATCCACGATGGCTTGAATGGATACTTGAAAACGATCAGCAATCTTCCACAGCATGTCCCCCTTTACGACCGTGTAGACAGAACCGGTTTGGGGAGCAGATGGATTCCCGGATACAGGGATCAAAAGCCTTTGTCCGACGAGAAGGTCTGTGCTTTGCAGTTTGTTGGCCTCGACAATAGCGGAAATGGTTGTACCGAATTTTCCGGCAATTTTCCACAGGACATCGCCGGATTGAACCGTGTATACCGGGGAAACTGGCGGTATGTAAAGAGATTGGCCCACGAAGAGCATGTCCGACTGTAGTTGATTGACCTGTTTGACCCGGGCAACGGTAACACCGTACCTTGCTGCGATATTCCCCAAGGTATCCCCGGCTTTGACTGTGATCGTCTGAGCGGAAGCGCTGGCGGCAGGAAGAAGTGAGAGCGCCAGGAGCGAGCTGATGGTCATGCGTTTCCAAGCTGTGCTGAACATGGTGTCTTTCCTCCTTGATGTTGAGCTCTTGTTGTGAAAATAGTGTAACAACAGTGTATATGGAGGAAACAGCTTCTTGCATTGGATAAATGCTTCCCCGATTGGCAAACGTACCCAGATCGTGAAAACAAAAAATGCGTGAAAGTCGGCACAGACAGTGCGTCCTTTCACGCTAACGGAAATCAACGATACGGATTGTCACCCGTTGTACACCTCGTTTAGATAGGCTGTTTCTGCTTTGTCGATCTTCGCATGGTTCATTTTTGTCAGCTCCGCTTGAAGTCTTTTCAATTCGGCTTCCATTTTGCGGATTTTCTCTTGCATTGCTTGTGCAGTCATGATGATTTCTCTCCTCTTCGTTGTCTTTTATCTAAATTTACTGACTATTTTAACGAAGGGGCAGCCGCCTGTAAAGAGCACTTTGGGAATGTAAGCGCTTGTAACTGTGACGGTTTCTTGACGATTAAAAAATAATTGATCGTAACAGGCAGGCCGTCCATCTTGCCATAAGTCATGAATGCTTTCCCTAACAGCCTCTCGCTAGCTTCCGAAAACAGGTACTGACCGCCCCCAAAACTGGGGAAAGTAAAGAAGTAGCGAGCTTCTCTCTATGTGGAAAGAAACAAGTCGTGTTATGATGAAAGGTAGACTTTGGGCAATCGCCAAACAGGAAGGTGTGGACTGGTGATTTATTTTGATAACAGCGCCACGACCCGACCGCATCCTCAAGTGATTGAGGTGGTCAAACGAGCGATGGAAACTTACTTTGGTAATCCCTCTTCGCTGCATCAAAAAGGGTTGGAGGCAGAAAACGTGCTGAAGCAGGCCCGTCTGGTAGCCGCTCAGTACCTCGGTTGCAAACCGTCGGAGATCCTGTTCACTTCTGGTGGAACGGAAAGCAACAACGCCGCAATCAAAGGAGTGGCGTTTCAATATCAGGGCAGGGGCAAGCATATTGTGACGACTAGCATCGAGCATCCTGCAGTGTACGATGTATGCAAGCAGCTTGAGAGCTTCGGTTTTTCCGTCACTTTCCTGCCTGTCGATCGCGATGGACGGGTGTCCGTCGAAGACGTCAAAAAAGCAGTTCGAGACGATACGATACTCGTGTCTGTCATGCATGTAAACAATGAGCTCGGGACGATTCAGCCAATCGCCGAAATTGGAGAATGGCTCAAACAATTCCCGAAAACCTTGTTTCATGTAGACGCTGTGCAAAGCTTTGGAAAGCTTCCGCTCCGTGTCAAAGAGTGGGGCATTGACCTTGCGAGCATTTCGGCTCACAAATTTCATGGTCCCCGTGGGACAGGGATTCTCTTTAAACGCGAGGGTCTGATCATCCAGCCGCTGCTGATGGGCGGGGGACAAGAGGGCGGTTTCCGGTCGGGAACCGAAAATCTTCCGGCGGTTGCCGGCATGGCCAAAGCGATCCGCATGTTGGCGGAGGAAGGAAAGCGCGATGCTGATCGATTGAGCGAGTTAACGCGATATTTGCGGGAAGGCCTTTCAAGCATATCTGGCTGCGTGATCAACACTCCCGCAGAGGGAAGTGCCCCGCATATCGTCAATGTCTCGTTTCCCGGAATGAAGGCAGAGGTTGTACTCCATGCCCTGGAGGAACGCGGTTTTCTCGTCTCTACGAAATCAGCCTGTTCGTCCAAAGCAGATGAACCGAGCAGGGTGCTGACAGCGACCGGAATGGACAGAGAGCAGGCTTTATCAGCGATCCGGATAAGCCTGGGAAGAGAGAATACGGCGGAAGAAGTCGAAAAGTTCATTGCTGCCGTGAGGGAAGTCGGCAGCATGCGCTCATATATGAAAGAAAAAGTGTAACGATGCAAAGGAGCGGACAATGAATTACGATGTTATTTTAATTCGATACGGCGAATTGGCCCTGAAAGGCAAAAATCGCGATTTGTTTGAAGAGGCGCTGGTGCGCAGCGTGAAAAGTGTATTGCGTTCCTTTTACAAGATTAAGGTTCGCCGCAATTACGGCCGTATGTATGTGGAGCTTCACGGAGAAGACTCCCAGGCTGTCATGGAACGCCTGAAGCGGGTATTTGGAATCTCTTCCTTCAGTCCGACGGTTCAGGTAGAGCCGGATGAAGAGCTGATTAAGGAAAAGTCGCTGGAGATGATCCGGCAAATCCAGCCGGAGCCAAGGACCTTTCGCGTGGAAACGCGGCGTGCCGACAAGCGGTTTCCGAAAACTTCGATGGAGGTCAGCCGGATGGTGGGCACGCATATCTTGCGCAATCTCCCTGCCATTAAAGTAGACGTTCATCAACCGGAGGCAGTCGTCAATATCGAAATCCGGGCTGAGGGGAC
>NZ_CP144922.1:1980000-3757500 GCF_036700025.1 Brevibacillus borstelensis
TAGCTCAGTTGGTAGAGCAATCGGCTGTTAACCGATCGGTCGGGGGTTCGAGTCCCTCCCGAGGAGCCATATACTTGCTCCTGTAGCTCAGTCGGTAGAGCGTTTCCATGGTAAGGAAGAGGTCGCAGGTTCGATTCCTGTCGGGAGCACCATTTATCCATTACATATGGCCCGTTGGTGAAGCGGTTTAACACAGCAGCCTTTCACGCTGTCATACAGGGGTTCGAATCCCCTACGGGTCACTTAATAACCCAACGAATTGTTGGGCCCCTGCAAAGTACTCTCAGGATATGCTGTGAAGCATACCGGTCGCTTTGCAGGGATGATGGAGGCTTAGCTCAGCTGGGAGAGCATCTGCCTTACAAGCAGAGGGTCGGCGGTTCGATCCCGTCAGCCTCCACCATATATTTATTAAAAACGTCGCGGGATGGAGCAGTCTGGCAGCTCGTCGGGCTCATAACCCGAAGGTCGCAGGTTCAAATCCTGCTCCCGCAACCAAATTTTCTACTTGGTTTGTCTCAAAATATGGAGCTGTGGTGAAGTTGGAGTTCACGCCGGTCTGTCACACCGGAGGTCGCGGGTTCGAGTCCCGTCAGCTCCGCCATTTTAAAAAAGCATAAATTGCCGGTGTAGCTCAATTGGTAGAGCACCTGACTTGTAATCAGGGGGTTGTGGGTTCAAGTCCTATCGCCGGCACCACTTTTTGGGGAGATAGCGAAGAGGCTAAACGCGGCAGACTGTAAATCTGCTCCCTATGGGTTCGGCGGTTCGAATCCGTCTCTCCCCACCATTTTAGTGGGAGCCATTAGCTCAGTTGGTAGAGCATCTGACTTTTAATCAGAGGGTCGAAGGTTCGAGTCCTTCATGGCTCACCAGTTTTTACAATCGATATGCGGTCGTGGCGGAATTGGCAGACGCGCTAGATTCAGGTTCTAGTGGTGGCAACACCGTGGAGGTTCAAGTCCTCTCGACCGCACCATCAATTCGATACCATGCGGACGTAGCTCAATTGGTAGAGCGTCGCCTTGCCAAGGCGAAGGTCGCGGGTTCGAGCCCCGTCGTCCGCTCCATGATGCGTATGCAGGTCTCTCACCCGTTCCGGGTTTACCCTCGTGGTAATACACGAAGTAAAGCTCGGGTACTTCAGATCTGGCTGCGCATAGAAGAAATGATCGACGAGGAGTTGCCAGTGGAAGCGAGCCCCGTCGCCCGCTCCATACATCATGTGCCCTTAGCTCAGCTGGATAGAGCGTTTGACTACGAATCAAAAGGTCGGGAGTTCGAATCTCTCAGGGCACGCTTTTCTATTCCTCAAATAAAGCAGCTTGCGTCATGTTTCGCTTGTGAGGCCATAATTCAATAAACAATCGGGAAGTAGC
Source organism: Brevibacillus borstelensis (assembly GCF_036700025.1). Lineage (NCBI taxonomy): Bacteria > Bacillati > Bacillota > Bacilli > Caryophanales > Paenibacillaceae > Brevibacillus > Brevibacillus borstelensis. The sequence goes on from NZ_CP144922.1 coordinate 1,981,380, forward strand.
TCAGCTTGGTAGAGTACTTGGCTTGGGACCAAGGGGTCGCAGGTTCGAATCCTGTCTTCCCGACCATGATTTTTGCCGGGGTGGCGGAATTGGCAGACGCAACAGACTTAAAATCTGTCGGGAGTATCTCCCGTACCGGTTCGAGCCCGGTCCTCGGTACCATCGTTGTTATGCGGGTGTAGTTCAATGGTAGAACTCCAGCCTTCCAAGCTGGTCGCGTGGGTTCGATTCCCATCACCCGCTCCATCAGATAGAAGAAACAGGCACTTACTTCAATAAGTGCCTGTTTTTTTATGCTCTCATTATAGATTGATACCTACCTGCGATTGAATTGAATTTATTAAAACCGGTAACCCGACCAATCTCTATATAAATGAGCTAAATAAGTCTTTTGGCCCAGATTTTTCGACCATCGACAATATGTGAGGAGTTCGACAAGGTCAATGGACTTTGTCGAAAGTTGTCTTAAGGTTTGGGTAGTAGAAACATATGTTTTCGTGTAGAGTAGGGTCTAGATCGCTTACTCGAAAGGTAAACGGATCTCTTGCCTCGCCCTCTGTCATCAGAGGGCATTTTTTCGCTTTCGATAAAAAGCACGTTGTCCACACGAGCACGTCTCTGTTGTAAAGGGGAGCAGCTGAGTCCAAAGCGATCTAAACAGCCCGAACATGACAAACAGGTGAGAATGAAAAAGCTTCTTTCGAGCAAACCTCGAAAGAAGCTTTGTTTATGCCAAAGGCAGTGTAACGATAAAACGGGTGGACTCGCGGGTAGATTCGCAGGAAATCGTTCCATTGTGCTTCTCGATGATGTTTTTGCAGATCGACAGACCAATCCCGGTTCCATTTTGTTTCGTCGTAAAAAAGGGCTGAAACAAGCTTTCCAGGATGTCTGGCGGAATCATTTCCCCGTTGTTTTCGACCGAAAGCTGTACCATGCCATTCTGACAAGCTGACTGAACCCGGATCATCTTTTCGGGTCTTCCCTGGACAGCGTCGATAGCATTGGTCAAAAGATTAACGACGACTTGCTTTAACCCTTCTTCATAGCAGCTCAGCATACAGGGCTCAATCTGTTTTTCAAACCCGATATTTTCAGCCAGAAGCCGAGGTGTAATGAGAAGCTCTACCTCGTATAGCAAATGCTCCACATCAACCGTCTTAAAGATTTCATCCAGGATTGGCTTCTTGGAAAAGCTGAGAAAACCGGTTATTTGCCGATGCAGGTTTTCAAATTCATGCATGACCACTTGGATATAGGACTGGAGCTTGTCCTGGTCGCGAGTCGATTCGGCGATCAGCTTCAAGAAGCCTTCGATGGCACACAACGGATTTCGGAGCTCATGTGCCATATTAGCAGCAATCTTGCCCAACATGGTCAATTTGTCGTTATGCAGGAAGGAGATCGTTTCTTCCTTTTTCACAAGCTCTTTATTAATCAGTTGTTCAAAATGGTAAACAGCCCAAAAAATGCTTTCATCCATGGCCTTCCCCAACTGCGTTTCGAGGTAAATCATGTGTTCAGTTGTCAGCGACCACTTGAGCAGCTCCGGCTTGATCACACGCCAAAAGACATTTCGATACAGCTGATAGGTGCGTAAGATCGACGAAAACGGGTACTCCTGGGAACGCAGCCATTCCCCCATTTCCAGACACCAGGTTTGCATATCCTCTTCGACATTTTCAACCAGATAACGTGCCAACAATACGGTACGCTTCTCCGCAAAATCGCGAGGGATCGTCAGCGGGGTTTCCATGCTCAAAACGATCTCCTGCAACCATAGCGTAGTGATGGTCGGCCCCATATCCAGAATTTTTTGTGAAACGTTTTGAAGGTTCAGAGAGACAGTTTCCACCATATCTTATCCCACCCCACTCATATCGTACGGAAGGATGTCCAGAAAAACAAGGTATATATCTCCTATATTGCGTTGAAAATTGTTTTTTTATGGAATTTTTGTTCAACAAAATCCGAGTATTCTCGTCTTTATTCGGGAATAGAAAAGCGCTCATGAGGGGGCATCTGGGAGCATAGAGTAAGAAGGACAACCGTAAATCGGAATCGTCGGGCGGGGGAAGGGCGAAAAAGAAGTCGGTTAGGGGAAGAGCAAATAGAAGTCGGTTAGGGGAAGGGCAAATAGAAGTGGGTAAGGGGAAGAGCGATGGAGGGGCAATTTTGGATTGGCTTGCTGCAAATTTTTCTCATCGATCTGGTACTCAGTAGTGACAATGCCGTTGTTATCGGGATGGCTTGCCGGGGGTTGCCGCCAACAGAGCGAAAAAAAGCCATTTACATAGGAACAATGGGAGCGATCGTGCTTCGTGTTCTGCTGACCGGGATGACGACCTGGATGCTGGACATCCCCTTGGTAAAAGTAGTAGGAGGAGTTCTGCTTTTGTGGATCGCCTGGAAGCTCATGTTTGGCGATCAGGAGGAACCGACGGAGGTGTCCTATAGCCGAAATGTCTCGCAGGCAGTCAAAACGATTATTCTGGCGGACTTTGTCATGAGTCTCGACAATGTGTTGGCGGTAGGCGGCGCTGCTGACGGAGACTTGCTCTTGATCTTGATGGGATTGGGTATGAGCATACCACTATTGATGTGGGGAAGCTCGCTGGTCGCGCGTTTGATTAACAGATTTCCCAGCTTGTCCCTGCTCGGCGGCGGGGTACTGGCGTACACGGCCACGGAGATGTGCCTGGAGGACCCTTACGTTTGGAAGCTTCTCAATCCGTTGCTTTTAAATCATGCGTGGATTCCATTTTTGGTTGCGGGCGGCATCGTCGCATTCGGGCGCTACTGGAGAACGACTGGCTGAATCAAGTCTTCCTCCGGCAGCAGCCCGGTGTTTTCTTCAAGCAGGATCGGGCATACTACGAATACAGAAATACACAGCTAGAAAGGAACCGATTTGGAGATGAACACGGGCATCTTGATCTTGTGGGGGATTTGGGACGAGCTTTATCAGCGCTGCACCAGGCTGCGATATATTGAAAAAGGCAACAATATCTTTCGCATTGTCCGCATGCGCTACCGTGGTGAACCGCTCGTCACCTCGGATAATCGCGTCATTTCAAAAGGCGATCTGATCTTAAAACTGCATATACACAATTACTACTTCGCGACCCTCAGCAAAGGCGTAAAAGATGACCTCAGAGTGGCTTTGCTGCTCAGGCAGCAAATCATGCGTTCACTGCCGCAGCTAGCCAGTTACCTCAATAATATGGAAGAGAGGGACGAGATCAAAGGAATCGTCGGAACAACAACCCTGAGCAAAGGGGTAACCCCTTTGGGCTTCTCCGTTTCCAATGTGCCGATGAGCTGGTTTTTTCGATACAAACGCTGGTACCTGAAGCTGATGATTCGATTTATTCATCCGGATGGAAAGAAAAGGATGAAAACATGGGATCAGGACGTCCCGTTAAAGCGGGTGTACATGTCCAAGGAAGAGCTGTTGCGAAGGTATCTCATGCAACAGCCCGAACGAGCAGGTGATACGGTATGAGCGCGAAGCGAATCTTGCTCGTTACCGAAGAATGGGCGGGAAGCGGTCACCGCATGGCCGCCGAAGCACTCGCTGAAGCTCTGATAGAGCTGCGGCCCACAGCTTATGTAAAAGTAGTGTCGGGCCTACAAACAGCAAGTCCGGCGTTGCGGGAAATCTCCCGCTTTTTTTATCTGCACATGCTCCGGTACAACCCCGGATTATGGCAAAAAATGCATCGCAACGACAAAAAGTGGGCGGCCGTGCTTAACAAACCGCTGGCAGTCTGGCTCTCCAGAAGAATGGTTCGGGAATTGATCGATCGGGAAAGACCTGATGTTGTCGTTGCTACGCATGCGTACTGCTTTTCCGCGCTCGCTGAAGCAAAGCGGAAAGGGGCCAAACCCTATCAGCTTGTTGGTGTTCCCACCGACTTTTGCGTCCATCGATTTTGGATTCATCCAGAGACGGATGCTTACGTAGTTGCCCATGAACAACTGGCCGATCCGATTCGGGCAGATCGTCGGCTTGAGAGAACACCTGTACTGGAGTATGGCATTCCGATCCGCCGCACTTTCCAGTCGTCTGCCCTCCAGGATAAAGCTTCCTGGAAAGATCAGCTTGGCCTGGGCCCCCAGCAGTTTACTGTGTTAATAAGCGGAGGTGAAGGGGGATATGGCTCGATGGAAGAGGTGATTCGCGTTTTGATGCGCGAGCCGGAGCCTCTCCAAATCGTTGTGATTACAGGAAAAAATCACTCTCTTCAGGAGAAATTGGTCAGGCTGACATCCTCATGTCCGCCTGTTCATAATGTCATCGTCAGAGGATATGAGCCCGAAATATGGAAATGGATGTCTGCTGCGGATGTGTTTCTTACCAAACCGGGTGGAATCAGCATCGCAGAAGCCCTTGCAGTCCAAACGCCCCTTGTCTTGTTTCAACCGCTGCCAGGTCAGGAATGGCGGAATTTGTCCTTTCTTCTCAAGCACGAAGCTGCTTTTTATGCACGTACGACAGATGAAATCAGCCAGATCGTACGGCAGCTTCGATACTCCCCTGCAGAAAGAAAGGATGTGAGCCAAAGAATGGCTTCCTTGAGCAAACCGAATTCGGCAGAGCAGATTGCGAAATATCTGCTCCAGCTATAACGCTATAAATTGCCAGTGAAAATCAAAGTGACAGAATGAATGAAAGAGGGGGTCAACAGACATATTAAGCTTACAACCAACGAGGAGGTGATTACAGATGGCAAACAACAACGGTGGTTCCCGTAACAACCTTCTGGTACCGCAAGCTAACCAAGCTCTGGATCAACTGAAGTACGAGATTGCTGCTGAGTTCGGTGTTCAACTGGGAGCAGACACCACTTCCCGTCAAAACGGTTCTGTTGGAGGAGAGATCACTAAGCGTCTCGTTTCCTTCGCTGAACAACAATTGGCTGGTCGTGCATAACCAAATAGGTTGAATGTCGGAAAGGCACCATAACGGTGTCTTTCCTTTTTGGTGCGCCCAGCATGGGCGATAGCTATAGGGTGAAAGTCCCGAACGGGGGTTGGCTGTACCAACCGTTAGCTCAAGGCAAGGGTGTCGACCGCGAGGTCGAATCTGAAGGAAGCCGGCGGCAAAATCCCGACCTGAGGTACACGAACCCAATTTGAGGCTGTTGTATCCGGGCGAGTCTGCCAAACAAGACAAAGCCCCATACAGCCAAGGGATACAGTAGTAAACTTGGGCAGGTACATGGGATGAAAGTTATCGTTCTTACCTGGGGAGGTCTGCATGAAACGCCTTCAACTGTTGGTAACCGTCTCCGTAAGGAGACGCTGAACATGCAGAAGTCAGCAGAGGCCATAGTACCCGAGTAGAGGACGCTTGAATGGGGAAGGGCCGAACATCAAGCCAGCATGCGATCCATGTCTTTTGATACGGTACGTCGAAGCAGAATTCTGTCAAGGAACTACTTTTGAAGAGCAGGGGTGAAGCCCCGAGGGTACAAAAGAGGGCTGAGTATCGTACAGCAAGCACGGAGTCCGCATGTGCGAAGGAAGGAACATCATTATGGATTTGCTGGAAAAAGTCTTATCACGGGAAAACTTACGGATGGCACTCCAACGAGTGGAGGAAAACAAAGGTGTCGGTGGAGTCGATGGTGTTTCAACCGAACAACTACGCGATTATCTACGTGAACACTGGCAAGCCATCCGCGAGAAGATGGAAAGGGGAACCTATAGACCTTCACCTGTTCGCAGAGTCGAAATCCCGAAACCTGACGGTGGTGTAAGGTTATTAGGCATTCCCACCGTGGTAGACCGCTTTATTCAGCAGGCCATCCTCCAAGTGTTAACGCCGATCTTCGACCCCACCTTCTCGGAATCTAGCTATGGGTTCCGTCCAAAACGTAGCGCTCACATGGCAGTAAGGAAAGCGCAAGCGTATATCTCCGAAGGATATCGTTTCGTGGTGGACATCGATCTAGAGAAATTCTTTGATCGCGTAAATCATGATATTCTAATGAGCCGTGTGGCTCGAAAAGTTCAGGACAAGAGAATTTTAAGACTGATTCGTTCCTACTTGAATGCGGGGATCATGATAAATGGCGTCTGTACAACATCAAGTGAAGGAACACCGCAAGGTGGGCCGTTAAGCCCACTTTTGGCAAATATCCTACTTGATGATTTGGACAAGGAACTCGAAAAGAGAGGCCACCGTTTCTGCCGCTACGCAGACGATTGTAATATCTACGTGAAAACAAAACGGGCAGGGGAACGAGTAAAGAAGAGTATTCAAAACCACTTGGAGAAGGTACTAAGGCTAAAAGTAAATGAGGAGAAAAGCGCGATAGACCGACCATGGAAACGAAAATTCTTGGGCTTTAGTTTTACCTTTGCAAAACAGACAAGGATTCGCATCCACCCCAAATCCCTCCTCAAGCTAAAAGAGAAAATCCGCACGATCACGAATCCGGTGTGGAGCATCTCGATGGAGAAGCGGATTGAAAGAATAAATCAGTACCTCATGGGCTGGATTGGATATTTCGCCCTTGCAGACGCGAAGGGCATTCTACAATCCATTGAGGAATGGACAAGGCGCAGGCTCCGTCTTTGTTTGTGGATGCAGTGGAAACGCGTGAGAACCAGATATCGAGAACTTCGTTCTCTTGGCATATCTCACGTAAAAGCCATTGAAATTGCAAATACCCGCAAGGGTGCATGGCGTACCACAAAATCTCCGCATATACACAAAGCCCTCGGCATTGCCTACTGGCAACAACAAGGGCTGAAAAGCTTAGTGCAACGATATTCTCAAATTCGTCAAGCTTGGTGAACCGCCGTATACCGAACGGTACGTACGGTGGTGTGAGAGGACGGGGGTTAGTCGCCCCCTCCTACTCGATTTAGTATTTGTAAAATTTTTACAGTTCGCTTTTTTAAAAGCGTGGGATTAAATGCCTGCAGTTGGTTGACTCTATAGGTGCTAGGAGGTGAATCAGATGACAGTTGCATCCCAAGTGAAGCAGACGCTGGCAAGCTTAAAGGGAGCTCAAGCGAATCTGGAACAATTTGCGCTCAGCACCCAAAATCAGCAAGCGAAGCAGTTGTACACACAAGCTGCACAGCAGACAGAGTCGATCGTGACCAATCTGCAGCAGCGCGTTACCGAGCTTGAAAACGAGGAGCCTCAATACAAAGGCTTCTAAGTACCTTTCAGGAAACAGGAGAGGGGCTTCTCTCTCCTCTTCTCTAGTACATGAGCGGGAGGGTTTATGCGTGCCCGATTGGTTAAATATCGCACTGCGCTCACTCGGAGCTGTGGTCTATCTGTTCATCCTGACAAAAATTATCGGCAAGCGTCAAATCAGGCAATTAACGTACATTGAATACATTGTCGGCATTACGATCGGCTCTATCGCCGCCTTCATGGCAACAGAGATGGACGGCCCTATCTACCACAGCCTGATCGCTTTGACGGTGGTAGCAATCTTTCCTGTTTTGTTTGAATGGCTGGCTTTAAAGAGCAAGGTTCTTCGGGATTTTTTTGAGGGAAAAGCGACGATCTTGATCAAGGATGGCAAGGTGTTGGAAGACAACCTGAAAAAAGAGCGGTGGACCTCTGAAGACCTGATGGAGCAGCTGCGAATCAAAAATGTGTTTCGCGTGGCCGACGTCGAATTTGCAGTGATGGAGACCAGTGGAGAATTGAGCGTGCTTTTAAAATCGCAGCATCAGCCAGTGACCCCGCAGCATCTCGAGCTTGAGGTGTCGCCGGCAGAGGAGCCGCAAGCAGTCATCATGGACGGGATGATCATGGATGAGCCGCTGTCGAACATGGGCTTGAACCGTTCCTGGGTACGGGCTGAGCTGCAGAAGGCCGGCGTCGCCCTGGAAAATGTCTTTCTCGGCCAGGTTGACAAAGGCGGTCAGCTATACCTCGATCTGTATGACGACAAAATCAAAGTGGCTGAGCCGCAGGCGTTGAAACTAACCTACGCGCAGTTGAAAAAGTGCCAGGCCGATCTGGAAGTGTTTGCGCTGTCTACGAAAAATCAGCAGCAAAAACTCGTGTACCAAAGAGACGCTGAAGAACTGCAAAAGGTTATGGATCAGGTCAAGCCGCTGCTGACAAGATAGGGAAGAAGGGAAAACAATGGCGGATCAAAAAAAGAAAAAGCTTACCCCCGTCCAGCAGGAGTATCAGCAGTTAGCCAAACGTCACGAGCCCCCTCGCCCTTTGCTGCGCAATTTTACGCGGGCGTTTTTCACAGGGGGGATTATTTGCCTGATCGGGCAAGGCATTCAGGAGATGTTTATCCGGTACTTTGACTTTACGGAAAAGACGGCCGGAAATCCGACAACAGCCGTGCTCATTTTTCTGTCCGCTCTTTTGACAGGGCTCGGTGTATACGACCGGATTGCACAATGGGCAGGAGCCGGGACAAGCGTTCCGGTAACCGGTTTTGCCAATTCGATTGCATCAGCCGCTATCGATCACCGGAGCGAAGGCTTTGTCCTGGGAGTGGGCGGAAACATGTTCAAACTGGCGGGATCGGTGATTGTGTTTGGAGTTTTTTCCGCATTCGTGATCGGGATCGTGAAAACGTTGATCAAAATGGGAGGATAAGCCATGCGACAAGGGCATCAAACATGGGTGTTCCCTTCGAGGCCGGTCATTCTCAGTACGGCTGCCATCGGCGGTCCTTTCGAAGCAAAAGGACCTTTGGGAGAGGATTTTGACATCACGCATGGGGACCTCATGCTTGGACAAGACAGCTGGGAAAAAGCCGAAAAAGTTCTGTTGGAGGAAGCTTGCGACAAAGCATTGGAAAAAGCAGGCCTGCAAAAGGAGCAAGTCCATTTCTTGCTTGCAGGCGATCTGATGAATCAGATCATTACGTCCAGCTTCTCTGCCCGTACATTGGGTATCCCCTACATCGGCCTGTTTGGAGCTTGCTCGACAGCGATGGAAAGCTTGGCGCTTGGTGCGCTATTGGTAGACAGCCAGTCAGCCGACTACGTATTGGCTGCTACCGGAAGCCACAACGGGGCAGCAGAGAAACAGTACCGCTACCCAACCGAATACGGTTCGCAAAAGCCGCCTACAGCCCAGTGGACCGTTACCGGAGCAGGTGCAGCTGTTGTGGGAAACAAGGGGAGCGGGCTGCGGGTTCATGCCGCGACGATCGGCCGCATCGTCGACATGGGGCTGAGCGACCCGTTCAACATGGGGGCGGCGATGGCGCCAGCAGCACTTTCGACGATTGAGACTCACTTCCGCGATATGCGGCTCCCGCACGATCACTACGATCTCGTCGTAACGGGAGATTTGGGAAAGGTCGGTCACCAGATCCTCTCGGAGCTTTTGCCGAAGCATAACGTCGATATTCCGCTGGATCGGTACATCGACTGCGGCAAGCTTATATACGGAGACAATCCGACTGTCTGGTCGGGAGGGAGTGGCTGTGGCTGTGTCGCTACGGTTACATACGGACATCTGTTGCGAAGGATGAGAGAAGGCGAATGGAAACGCATATTGGTCGTCGCTACCGGTGCCCTTTTGTCACCCATCTCCTATCAGCAAGGGGAAAGCATTCCCTGCATTGCTCATGCGGTCGCCATTGAAGCAGAGCATCCGGAGGAGGGGTAGCATGACGTTCCTGTGGGCATTTTTGGTGGGAGGCACGATCTGTTTGATTGGCCAGTTTCTGCTCGACGTCGTCAAATTGACGCCCGCTCACACCATGTCCTCTCTGGTCGTAGCAGGAGCTTTGCTCGATGGATTCGGCTTGTACGAGCCGCTTGTCAAATTCGCCGGAGCCGGGGCCACTGTGCCGATTACCAGCTTTGGCAACGCTTTGGTTCACGGAGCCATGCAGGAAGCGGAAAAACACGGGATTGTCGGCGTGATTACCGGCATATTTGAAGTGACGAGTGCAGGGATTTCGGCGGCGATCGTGTTTGGATTTTTTGCGGCGGTCCTGTTCAAACCAAAAGGATGAAACGAGAAGCATGGGCTTGAGCGATAGACGGCATGTATTGGCAAACATGCCAAAAACCTTGAATTGAACCTGATCTTCTCTCCCGATAGAATGGGGGCTTGAGGAGGGGGATATAGGTGTTTCAGAAAAAAAGCGGGATTGCCCTGTTTTTGTCTGTCCTGGTCGCTTTCTTGCTGGCTGTTCCGGCATCTGCTGCTCCCGTGCTTAAAAAGGGAAGCAGGACCGGTGACGTCTGGGATTTGCAGTATCGTCTGCAGGTGATAGGCCTGTATCAAGGGCCTTTGGATGGAATATACGGAAGCAAGACCACCCAGGCAGTCCGCCAGTTTCAAAAAAAGTACGGGATGCCTGCAGATGGAATTACAGGAAAAATGACATGGAAAAAGCTGAAGAAAGTTACCGTAAATCGATCCGAGATGCAAATGCTGGCCCAATTGGTTTATTCCGAGGCAAGGGGCGAGCCTTATGTCGGACAGGTGGCCGTTGCCGCAGTCGTCATGAACCGCTTGCAATCCAGCAATTTCCCCAACAGTATTCAAGAGATTATTTTTCAGCCTTATGCCTTTACGGCGATTGACGACGGACAATACTGGCTGACACCAGGGAAGACGGCATATCGAGCCGCTTATGAAGCGGTGCGAGGATGGGACCCATCGGGCAATGCCCTGTTCTACTTTAATCCCAAAACAGCGACTTCCAAGTGGATCTGGTCCAGACCTCAGATTAAAAAAATCGGAAGCCATATCTTTGCCAAATAATCGATAGTGATTGCTTTCGTACAGCTTTTCTTCTGATAATCAGATCAAGAAGTGGAGCGATATCAGCATGATGAGAGCCTTTCTGTCTGTCATTTCCGTGCTCATCATCCTCATGGCCTCGCTTGTTCCGGTTCACGCCGAGCAGGCTGATCCGCCAGTCTACATTTATATCAATTTGTGGGAGAACAAGCTGTACCTGCGGACGGATAAGGGGGAAGTACTAGCCTCTTACCGCATAGCACCGGGAGCTGTCGATACGCCCTCGCCCATAGGCCTGTTCACAGTCACGAAAAAATCGCTGAATTGGGGCGGCGGATTTGGTTCTCGCTGGCTGGGAATCAATGTTGAATGGGGGACGTACGGAATTCATGGGACAAATCGCCCTGAGCATATTGGACGGTACGTCAGTCATGGATGCTTCCGGATGAAAAACAAGGACATCGAGAAGCTCTACCCGCTTGTAAAAGTAGGGACCCCCGTCATCATAGACGGGCCGATCATGGGGCATGAAAGGCTAACTTATCGGGTATTGGTTCCGGGGTCGCGAGGAGCATTGGTCAAGCTTGTACAAAATCGATTAAAGGCGGCGGGCTATTACAATGGTCCCGTGCATGGTCATTTTGACAAACATTTTGAAAGGGCCGTTTTTCGCTTTCAAAAGAAAGAAGGCCTTGCAGTGACAGGGCAGATCGGTCTGGAGGACCTGGTCTATTTGGAGATCGTCGAGTGAGTGGAGTTGTCCGACGAGTAGATGAATCTACGATGTGGGCAGCTCCTTTTTTACTGCTGCTTTCGGTTCTTGTATACCAACAGAGGCTGGCAATCATTGAGGGTTGTTTTCTGAATATTTTCCTTTACAATAGTACAAAGAGATTTCCAGCAATCGACTACAGGAGGTTGATGATGAAAAAGATGCTGATTCTAGCCTCGCTGGCAGCTGTCATTTTCACGGGCATGCCAAAAGCAGAGGCAGAGACAACACGAGCAAACCTACCATACACCGATGTAGCCGGACATTGGGCAGAGAAGGACATTCAACAATTGTACATAACAGAGGTAATCGGTGATGCCAAGAGTTTCCGCCCAGACGATCCGATCACACGGGCAGAATTGATCACAATGTTTGTAAAAGCCAAAGGAGTCCAACCAGCAGCACAGGAGGCATCACCCTTTGCGGATATTCCTTCGGGCGATTGGCTCGCGCCATATGCCATAACGGCGTATCGACTCGGCATCGTTCATGGAGAGTATTCAGAGGGAAAACTCGTTTTCAAGCCGGACGAGCTGGTAAGTCGAGAAGAGATGGTGTCGATGCTGATACGGGCAATGGGCGACAGCGGCAAGGTGAATCAGTTGCCTTGGTCCTCCGCGATTCAAACACTGCAGCAGTATCCGGATGGACGCAGCGTGGAAGAGGCTTATCAGCGGTCATTTGCATTTGCCCTGCAAAATCGGTTGGTGAATCCGTACCAGGATGGAAACCTGCAGCCACACCATGAAATAACGAGAGCGGAAGCTGCGACCTATACCGCTATCCACCTTTTGGAAAAAGGAGAAGAACAAAAAGCTCCTACAGGGACTCCCTTCACAAAAAAACTGACGGTTGAGACGACCGCATATACATATCCGGAGGACAAAGCGGAGGCGCTTTCTTATCTGGAATTCCCATTGCGTGTAGGGATTGTAGCCGTGGATCCTGCTGTTATCCCGCTGGGTAGCCATTTGTACATTGAAGGCTATGGGTATGCCGTCGCGGCTGATATCGGGAGCGCGGTGAAAAATAATCGCGTGGACCTGTTTTTCTCTTCGCGGGTGGAAGCCTTGAACCACGGGATTAAAGATGGCGTGACTGTTTACGTCCTCGACTGATAGATTTACCTTTTGCAACATATTTTCCCATCCATTCACTCATACTAACGGTGAAAGGATGGGGTTTTTTTGTTGGGCTGGATACTAATTGGACTCTTCGTATTTATTGTGCTGCTTGCCGCAACGCCTGTACGTATTTCCCTTTACTATGGCAGGGTCAGTGAAAACGATCACCTCGTCGTTGAGGTTTCGGCATGGTTTCACCGGATCCGGCGCAAATATGAGCTGCCGGTCGTGATGGTAAAACAGACGGAAAATGGCCCCGAATTGAAGGCAAAAGTGGAAACGGTGAGACAGGAAGAGAAGACGGCAGAAACGGTAAGAGGTGTAGGGAAGGATCAACTGCAGAAGTGGAAACAGAATTATCAGGTCATACTGGAACGCTTCCATGATTTTAAACCGGTTCTTCAGCAATTTGCCAAGCAGATTCGATGCGAACGGCTGGAATGGCACACTGTTCTGGGAACGGGCGAGGCTGCGGAGACTGGTGCGCTCCTCGGAGCGGTGTGGGGAGTGAAAAGCATTTTGATCGCGCTTTTCTCACACGCCATTTCTTTGCGGAGCATGCCGCGGCTTAGTGTGCAGCCTGTCTGGAATCAACCGGTCATTCGCACCCAAGCGAGGTGCATTCTCCACTTTTTCCTCGGCCATGTCTTGGTAATGGGGCTCCGTCTGCTGTTTCGCTTGAAAAAGGGGCGTGTCCACAAATGGGAGACGAGTCCCTCCGGGGCGTAGGAAAAGCGTACATGGCCTGTTCTTCTTTTGGGCAAGCTACTAGTTGTAAACAGTTTGCGCAAAACTGCATTTCACCCCAGTAAGGAGGAAATGATATGGCAGACCATCCCATTCAGGGTTTGATGAGAACGGCTATGGAAAATATCAAACAAATGGTTGATGTGAATACGATTATTGGCGACCCGGTGGAAACGCCGGATGGAAGTGTGATTCTGCCGATCTCCAAGGTTGGCTTCGGCTTTGCGGCAGGGGGCAGTGAGTTTCAATACGAGCGCGATCATCCGGGTGTGATCGGGCATCCTTTTGGCGGCGGAAGCGGGGGCGGCGTATCGATTACGCCTGTTGCATTCTTGGTCGTGGGCAAACAGGGCATCCGCTCCATTCCTCTCGAAAATTCCACTCATCTGTATGACCGTATTTTGGACAGCATCCCTCAATTCGTGGAGAAAATGCAGGGGATGTTCGGCAAAAAGGAAGAGGCCCCGGTCTCTTCGACTACCATCGTGACCAATGTCGATGAGCACGATCTGGAAGAACTGATTGAGCGAAGCTGATTGTTGGGGCATGAGGCAAAACGAAAAAGACAGGTTGGCCGCGCGGGGGCACACCTGTCTTTTTGTTTGGGATATTCACCACAACTGATTGATGATCAAGCCCGTGTAAACCGCTTGCCGGTAGAAGTGATTGGGCAAAAGAAACGAGGAGAATGCTCGACCCGAAGCATCTTCTTCGTTGAAGCCTGTCAAATTGGCGGGGGAAGCCGTCCTCCATTTTCCCGTCTCCCTTTCGACCAGTTGAGACACCTTGGATACGTCTTGTACAAAAGCAGAAAAATCGCGCTCGACAGAACGGGTCAGCGTCTCCTCGTCCAATTTCAACTGACCGTTGGGAGCAATGTGCAATCCGTAATCAGCAAGCCCCGATTGAACAGTCCGGGCAATCTGCTCCAGTGATGCAGGGAGTATGGTCGTGAAAAGGTTCGGCCTTTCTTCTACGAAAGCATGCAAGCGATTATAACGAGTCACCAGTTCCCGGGTTTTCTCCAGCAAGAGTTCGCTGTCCGGCTGGATAACCAGGGATGCTTTGCCCGGCTGGAGCAGGGTTGCGGCGACCTTTCCAGAAAGCTCCACCTGGTTGGAGGGGGAGCCGCTACGCATCCCGTCCAGATCGTATTTGGCATCGGAGGCTTTCATAGCGACCTGATCGAGTCCGAGAGTGCGAACCACGGCCCCGTCTATATCGCGTAGCTGAAAAGCATGCTTTGCCCCCGTATGACTGGAGCGGAGGACCATCCGGCTCATCGTCTCTGAATATTCGATTGAAGCAGCCAGATCTGCCTGATGGATGACACCTGCCAAACGCTTAAGCAATTGTTCATGCGAATCGTCTTGCTTTGCCTGGATGGCGAGGATGTTCTCCTGTTGACCGATCGTCAGGGAAAACGTATACACGCCGGGGGGCAAGAGGGAAGGGCCGCTGCTTTCAGCCATGATTCCCCGATTTGTCTGCTGCGTTGCCAGGCGGATGACATCCAATTGGTAGCTGCCCGGCTCTGCCCCGGGGGCGGCTTTTGCCTGAGCGCGTTCCGGGTGGGAGCTCACTGCAACTCGCGCGTGCAGCACACTGTTTCTTCGCGAAGGGTCAAATTGCTTGGCAGCCTGGCTTAATTCGGCCGTATAACGATATAGCTGGGAGAGGGAGTCAGCCATGTCTGTCATCCATTGCTGTTGGCGCGTATAAAAGGGCTGCAGGCTGTATCCGACAATGGGCTGGACAGGACCGCTCAATTTGGCTTGAATCATCTGAAAGTGGTATGGACCCACCCGCCTGCTGTACGGAATCTGGCTGACCTGTGCTAGACGCACACCCATCTCCTCCTTTCACTTGCGTTTCATCTCCCTACCATTATAAGGCAATCCTATTCCATTTCAACAAGCAAGTCACCCGTTTCGATCGCATCTCCCGCTTTTACATGAACGGCTTTGATTTTCCCGTCCATTGGCGCTTGAATGGTGGTCTCCATTTTCATCGCTTCGCTGACCAAAAGATGCTCTCCCTTGCGTACCTTGTCGCCTGCTGTAACGAGAACTTTCAAGACTTTGCCCGGCATGGACGCGCCGAGCTGTCCGGGATCTTGCGGGTCGGCTTTGCGGCGGGCCAGCTCAGAGACCTTTGCAGCGTGATCGCGGATGAAAATTTCCCGCGGTTGGCCGTTCAATTCAAAATACATGATGCGCCGTCCGTCCGGATGCAGCTCGCCTACGGCGACAAGCTTGATAATCAGCGTTTTTCCGCGCTCGATCGTGATTGCCGTCTCTTCTCCCGGACGAAGGCCGTAGAAGAAGGTCGGGGTATTGAGCACGGACAAATCGCCGTATTCCTTCAAGCTTTGGTCATATTGCAGGAACACTTGCGGGTACATGATGTAGGACAGGACATCCAGTTCTGTCGCCTCTCGCCCGATTTTCTCTGTCAGTTCCAACGCTACCTTGTCAAAGTCTACCGGTGCCAGAAGCTCTCCCGGACGAGTCGTAAAGGAGTCGCGTCCTTTCAAGACAAGCGCCTGCAGTTCTTTCGGGAATCCGCCCGGAGGCTGTCCCAGGTACCCCTGGAAGAACTGAATGACAGAGTCGGGGAAATCGAGCCGCTCGCCTTTTTCCCAGATGTTTTCTTCGTTCAGTCCGTTTTGAACCATGAACAGCGCCATATCTCCGACTACCTTGGAGGACGGTGTGACCTTGACGATGTCGCCGAACATCTGATTGACAGTAGCGTACATCTGTTTTACCTCGTCCCAGCGGCCTTCCAGTCCGACAGCTTTCGCCTGCTGCTCGAGGTTCGTATACTGGCCGCCCGGCATTTCATGGATGTAAACCTCGGTATTGCTTGCTTTCATTCCGCTCTCGAATCCTTGGTAGTAGGGGCGGACATCCTCCCAGTAATCGGAAAGCTTGTTGAACGCGTCGAGGGATAGACCCGTATCCCGTTCGGTATGCTCGAGCGAAGCGATCAATCCGTTCAGGCTGGGCTGGGAAGTAAGCCCCGACATGGAGCTGACGCACGCGTCGACGATATCGACGCCGGCTTCAATCGCTTTTACGAGCATCGCGCCGCCGTTTCCGGACGTGTCATGCGTATGCAAATGGATCGGGATGTCGATCTCCTGCTTGAGAGCCCGCACCAGCTCGTAGGCTGCGTACGGCTTGAGCAGTCCGGCCATGTCTTTGATCGCGAGGATATGGGCTCCTGCCTTCTCCAGCTCCTTGGCCAGATCGACGTAATAGCGCAGCGTGTATTTGGTCTTCGATGGATCGAGAATGTCGCCGGTGTAGCAGATCGCCGCTTCGGCCACCTTGCCCGAATTGCGGACGGCTTCGATCGCTGTCTGCATGCCCGGCAGCCAGTTGAGGCTGTCAAAGATGCGGAAGACGTCGATGCCGTTCTCGGCGGACGCTTTCACGAAAGCGTGAATCACATTGTCCGGATAGTTGGTGTAGCCGACCGCATTTGCGCCGCGCAAAAGCATCTGGAACAAAATGTTGGGAATGCGCTGACGAAGTATTTGCAGACGCTCCCACGGCGATTCTCTGAGGAAGCGCATCGACGTGTCGAACGTGGCCCCGCCCCACATCTCCAGGGAGAAGAGGTCTGCTCCCAGCTTGCCGGTCGCTTCAGCGACAGCTGCCAAATCGTACGTCCGGACGCGAGTCGCAAACAGCGACTGATGGGCGTCGCGGAAGGTGGTGTCGGTTACGAGCACGCGCTTCTGCTCCTGAATCCACTTCACGAGGCCGTCTGCGCCTTCGCGCTCCAGAATTTGCTTGGTTCCGTCCGGATACGGCTGGGCAAAGGGAGTGCGCGGGATGCGCGGCGTATCGAAGTGCGGCTTCTTGTCCTGCGTGGACAGCCCCGGATAGCCATTGACAATCGTGTTGCCGATGTAGCTTAGAAGCTTGGTGCCGCGGTCTTGACGTCCCGGGAAAATGAACAGCTCCTGCTTCGTATCGATGAAAGACGTATCGTATTGTCCGCTGAGAAAATCGGGATGCGTCACTACATTTTCCAGGAACGGAAGATTTGTTTTGACACCGCGGATGCGGAATTCCCGCAGCGTTCTGAGCATTTTCCGGGCGGCCTGGTCAAAAGACGTGCCGTATGTGGAGATCTTCACCAGGAGCGAATCGTAGTACGGTGTAATAATCGCCCCCGGATAGCCGTTTCCGCCGTCAAGCCGCACCCCGAAGCCTCCGCCTGAACGCCATGCCAGCAAGCGCCCGGCGTCGGGCAGGAAGTTGTTTTCCGGGTCTTCTGTCGTCACCCGGCACTGTATCGCGTAACCGCTCATCTTGATCGCTTCCTGGGAGGCAATGCCAATTTCCGGATCAGACAGGCTGTGCCCTTCGGCAATGCGGATTTGCGCCTGCACGATATCAATGCCTGTGATCAGCTCGGTAATCGTATGTTCCACTTGAATGCGCGGGTTTACTTCGATAAAGCAAAATTGACCGTCGGGCGTGAGCAAAAACTCGACCGTACCCGCGTTGGAGTAACCGGCTTCCTTCATCAATTTCAAGGCAGACTGGCAGATTTCCTCGCGCAGCGCATCATCCAGGGAAAGGCTTGGCGCGACTTCGACCACCTTTTGATGGCGGCGCTGCACGGAGCAGTCCCGTTCGAACAGATGCACAATATTGCCGTGTGCATCGCCGAGAATCTGCACTTCAATATGCTTGGGGTTTTCCAAATAACGCTCCAGATACACCTTGGCGTTGCCAAAGGCGGAGCGAGCTTCGGAACGGGCCCGGTCCAGAGCATCCTGGAGCTCATCCTGGCTTCGCACGATCCGCATGCCGCGGCCGCCTCCGCCAGAGACCCCCTTGATGATTATCGGATAGCCGTGCTCCTTGGCAAACAAAAGGGCTTCCTGAAGGGTTTCGATCGGCTCGGGTGTACCCGGAATAACGGGAATGCCTGCTTCGATGGCCATTCGGCGCGCTTCGACTTTGTCTCCAAACTTGTCGATCAAAGTGGAGGAAGGGCCAATAAAGATGATGCCTTCTTCAAGACAGCGCTGGGCAAACTCCGCATTTTCCGCGAGAAATCCATAGCCCGGGTGAATCGCATCGATATCGTTGCGCTTGGCAATTTCGATAATGCTCTCAATGTCCAGATAGGCTTCAATGGGACCTTTTCCGGCGCCTACCAGATACGACTCGTCCGCCTTGAAACGATGGATGGACACGTTGTCTTGCTCGGAATAGATCGCTACAGTGCGAATGCCCAGTTCAGTTGCTGCGCGGAAAATCCGAATGGCGATTTCCCCGCGGTTGGCGACCAGCAGCCGGTTGATTTTTCTCTTTGTCATGGTTTCTCCCCCTTTTTTACCCTAAGCACTTGTAAAGTGAATATTATATATAGAGTAAATATACAAAATTGCAGATACAGAAACACCCCTTTTTTTTCTGAAAAATCCTGAAGTAGGTGTAAATATTCATGACGAGAATCCTGCCCGTGTTCGTATATGGCTCTCTGCTTCCCGGTTTCGGCAACCACAATAGGTATGTCAAGCCTTACCCGCATACGCTTCAGCCTGCGATAGTACGGGGACATTTGTACCATTTTTCTGCCGGTTATCCCGGCTTGCTGCGGGGCGAATCGGGGACTGTGAAAGGAGCGCTGCTCACATTTTCCAAAGACGTCTATGAAGAAGCACTGGCCGGACTGGACGAGCTGGAGGACTATTTCGGACCAGGCGACCCTCGCAATGAGTATGAACGGGTGGAGGAAAGTGTCATGAAAATGCCTGGAGGAGAAGAAATCCGGGCATTCCTCTACAGGTATGTAAAGGAAGACTGGGCCAGACGGGAAGGGATTTACATTCCGTCGGGAGATTGGGCCGGGTTTATCAAAGACAGGCAGAGGGACAGCAGGCAGGGTGAATAGCAGCTACCGGATTTGCCCAAAATGGTAGGGAAAGGAGGGGACCCTGCCATGGACTTTTTGCAAAAGACCCCGGCCGAAATTTGGCGCATGCTGATACCGCCTGCAAACTGGATGTTTTGTGAAGAGATGCCAGAGGACGAGCTGATCTTTCATTATCGCGATTCGATTTACTTTATCAACGAGGACGGATCGGTGCTGGCTCTGCCGAAGCCGGCGTGTTTTGAACAGCTCGATCTGGAAACGCTGCTGGAATGGCTGGCAACGTCGGAGGAGACTGTCGATTTCGACGATAACGGGGAATTTGATTACGGCTTTGTACTGAAGCAGATGGGATTCGTCGTGCCGACCCGCAGGCCCCGTGAAACAAGTTCGTTTCAAATTGAAATCATCAACACGGTTCTCCCGCAATCGATGTGCACGCGCTACGAGCTGAAAAAAGTAAGCTTTATATTTGCGCTGTATCACGCCCTCATGCGCTGCCATGAGCTGAACAGGCGGAGCGGCTGGGAGTACGAGCACGAAATCAAAAGCATTACCAAACTTGAACAAAATCAGATCGGCGGATTGCGACTGAATCTGTAATTTCCCTGTTTCCATAGTGAAAATCGTAGAAAAATGAGGTATGATTGAGAAGGTACATAACCTACTATCATTTTGTGAGGAGGAAGATTTGATGACATCTGCAGTAGAACGCCATGGCGCATTTACCTTCAAAGGCAACCCGGTTACCTTGCTCGGACCTGAAATAAAGGTAGGGGACACCGCTCCTAATTTTACCGTATTGGCTAACAACCTGACCCCTGTGACTCTGGATGATTCCAAAGGCACTGTACGCGTGATCTCTGTCGTTCCGTCTCTGGATACTGGCGTGTGCGACGCGCAAACCCGCCGTTTTAACGAAGAAGCTGCAAAGCTGGACGGCGTAACCATCCTGACGATCTCTGTCGACCTGCCGTTCGCGCAAAGCCGCTGGTGCGGTGCTGCCGGCATCGACAAGGTGCAAACGCTGTCTGACCACCGCGACCTCTCCTTTGGTCTGGCATACGGCGTAGCGATCAAAGAACTGCGTCTTCTGTCTCGTGCAGTCTTTGTCGTGGATGCAAACGACAAAGTCGTTTACGCAGAATACGTTCCGGTTGTCGGCGATCATCCGAACTACGAAGCTGCGATCGAAGCAGCCAAAGCGGCGAAGTAATCGATTCCCGCCAACATTTTTGCGTCTACTGTCAAAAATACCAGCCTCCTTCCACGTGAAGGAGGTTTTTTTATGGAAAATGTTGTTTGCCCCTGTATAATAAATGAACAAATCATAACGCGTCTACATTCAGGGCAGGCAAAGAACGAATAGCCGCGAGGAGTGAGGGAAATGAGGCCAGATAAATTAAAGAGAGGCGACGAAGTCCGAGTGATTGCCCCGAGCAGAAGCATGGCGATCCTGTCGCAGGACGTGAGAGAGCGGGCGCAAAAAAGATTGGAATCGATGGGCCTAACGGTAACGTATGGAAAACATGTGGAGGTTTGCGACGAGTTTGTTTCCAGTTCAGTCGAAGAGAGGCTGCAAGACCTCCATGAAGCGTTTGCTGATAAGAACGTAAAAGGTATTTTGACAGTGCTGGGCGGATTCAACAGCAATCAGCTGCTTCGCGGCATCGATTATGAGTTGATCCGAAGCAACCCCAAAATACTGTGCGGGTACTCGGACATCACGGCACTGTCCAATGCGATCTATGCCAAAACAGGATTGATTGGCTTCTCGGGCCCTCATTTCTCCACATTCGGAATGAAAAAGGGAGCCGAGTACACGATCCGCCTCTTTCAAAGCTGCTTGCTGGAGGGGGAAGCGGGGGCGGCTAGAGAAGCCGAAGCGGGACCGCTCCAAATCACGCCTGCCTCTGAATGGAGTGACGACGAATGGTATTTGGATCAGGAAAATCGCAGCTTTATCCCGAATGAGGGCTACCTTTTGATTCAGGAAGGAGAGGCGGAAGGGACACTCATCGGCGGCAATCTGTGTACGCTCAATCTGCTGCAGGGTACAGAGTACATGCCTGACTTGCAAGGAGCGATTCTGTTTATCGAGGACGACCGGGATGTGTCTCCTTCGACGTTTGACCGGGATTTGCAATCATTGATTCATCAGCCGTCCTTTTCCGGCGTGAAAGGAATCGTCATCGGCCGGTTTCAAAAAGCTTCGCAAATGACCCGGGAAAAGCTCGTCCGGATCATCCGCAGCAAACCGGAGCTGGCAGCCATGCCGGTGGTCGCCAATGCTGACTTTGGGCATACCAGTCCGATGATCACGTTTCCGATCGGCGGCAAGGCCAAAGTGACAGCGAGCAGCGGTCAGGTGTCACTTTGGATAAAGTAGGTTGCCGACAGACCGGAGCCTTGTCAGCAGTACAGATCGCGTCCCCCGCGAAGCTGCAAATACGCTTCCTTCAGCCACGGATGGATCACTCGAAGCTTGGTGCGCTGCGCCCATAAATAGTCAAGGTAAACGAAGGCGGCGTCGGCCAAGCGAGGATCGACATGGAATTGCTCAGCCAATCGAATCGCTTCTTTGGCGACTCGCTCGGTATGCTCGGCAATATGATCAAGCTGGTGGTAACGAAGCAGCGAAAGAGCGTCTTGTCGGACGTTTCCGCCAAATGGAAAGTTCTTTATCCATGTGGAAAAGCTTTTGTCCATTTTCATCGACTCCTGAAGGTTTCTCCTCTGTATAGGGATAGAAGACCCGGTCTTCTGTGCATTGTTTTCATATTGCGATACAATTGGAAAACCGTGGGGGTTTAAAAGGGCTTTCCCACATCAGTGGCCTTCGACAGGACGCGCACAGCTGTTTTTGATATACTGGCAGGAGTTGAAGCGACAGAAGGTGTGACTGCATGTTGGAAGAGCTTTTGCAAATAACAGCCGCCAAACGGCATGAAGGCATGACCATCCGCGACGTGCTGCAAAAAGACTTCGGCGTCTCCCGGCGCTTGCTGGTCAGGGCGAAGTACCAGGGGGATATTACGCGAAACGGTGTTTCCGTCTATGTGACAGAGCGGTTGAAAGAGGGAGATGTCGTTCGCGTACTCGTCCCGGCCGAAGAAGAAATGCTCGCACCCGAACCGATGGACTTGAATATTCGCTACGAGGACGAGGACATTTTGGTCATCGCCAAACCGGCGGGACTCGTCGTCCACCCGACGGGGAATCACAGCAGCCATACACTGGCAAACGGCGTGGCGCACTACTGGCAGGAGCGGGGAGAGCAGCGGAAATTCCGTCCGGTCAATCGTTTGGACAAAGACACGTCAGGACTGATGATCGTAGCCAAAAACCAGTGGGCGCACGAGCAGTTCAGCCGTCTCCAAAAGGAACGCCAGCTGCACCGATACTATATAGCCATCGTCGAGGGTGTGTGCGATGAGACAGAAGGTGTCATTGACGAGCCGATCGGTCTTCGCGACGACTCCATCATTGCGAGGGAGGTTCGAGCGGATGGCCAGCAGGCCGTAACCCGTTTCAGGGTCAGGCAGCGGGGAGCTGGCATGAGCCTGGTGGAGCTGAAGCTGGAAACGGGACGAACGCATCAGATCAGGGTCCATATGAGCCATCTGGGTTATCCGTTAGCAGGCGATGACATGTACGGGGGGAGCAGAGCCCACATCGGGCGGCAAGCGCTGCATGCAGCGAGGCTCCATTTTGCCCATCCTCGGACGGGACAGGAAATGGAGTGGACGGAGCCGCTGCCGGAGGATATGGCCTTGCTGTACAGGACGTTTTTTGCCGGCGAGGGACTGGCATGAAATAGCTGGAGTGAAAAACGTATAGATAAAACCGCTTATAGAAAAAACGCTTTTGCCTCTGGCAACCGAAAAGCGTTTCCGGTATGATAAATATACCAATGAAAAACAGTGAGCAATGGAAATTGCTGGTCGTCTGCGGGGGAATTCCCGCAAGGTCTTCTTCGTTAGCAGACTGAGCCCAGCGTACGTCAATAAGCTTGATCGGGTGCCCGCGAAAATGGATGATACCGTTTTCGGGCTCCTTGCTTCAGCTTGTTCGTATGCTGGGCTTTTTTGCTTTCATTTGCTTGTCTGAAGCCGGGGCTGGGGCCCGTAGGAGAGGAGGGAGAGCATGTGAAGCTGGTATCGTATCGAATGCAAGAACAGCAGGCGTGGAGAGCCGGAATCTTGCGGGAGGACCGCATCGTAGACATCGCCTCCAGCCTGGCGGGGGCGCCGCCGGGGATGCTGGAGCTGCTGGATGAGTGGGAGAGGTGGATAGAGCCCTTGCAGCTTCTGTCACAACAGGCTGGGACTCCTGCCGAAGGGCAGTCTTTTCCTTTAGAAGCTGTCTTGCTTGGATCGCCGCTGCCTCGTCCCCGAAGCTTTCGGGATTTTTACTCGTTTGAAGCGCATGTCAAGACGGCTCGCGCACGCCGCGGGCTGGAGATGATTCCGCAATGGTATCATTTCCCCGTCTTCTATTTTTCCAATGCAGCCGCCTTTGTCGGCCCGAATGCTTATGTGAAAAAGCCAGCGACGACCAAATGGCTCGACTATGAATTGGAGCTTGCCTGCGTAATCGGCAAGGAGGGCGTTGACATCCCTGTCGAGCAGGCGGATCGCTACATCGCCGGTTACTGCATCCTGAACGATTGGAGCGCACGCGACCTTCAGCGGGAGGAGGTAAAGGTAGGGCTGGGTCCGGCAAAAGGCAAGGACTTTGCCACTTCCATGGGTCCGTGGCTCGTTACGCCAGACGAGCTCGCCGATGTTTGCATAGCCGGCGAGGAAGGCAATCGCTTTGCGCTGACGATGGTCGCAAGAGTGAACGGCATCGAGCTGTCCCGCGGCTATTTTCAGGACATTCACTACACGTTTGCCCAGATGATCGCCCGCGCTTCCGCTGATTGTCCGCTTTACCCCGGCGATGTCATCGGTTCGGGTACAGTCGGGACGGGGTGCATCCTCGAGCTGGGGACGGAGCGCCACCGATGGCTGGAAGCCGGTGACGTGGTGGAGCTGGAGGTCGACAGGCTCGGCGTATTACAAAACATCATTTCCGAATAGGAGGGTTCGAAATGGCATTTTACCACCGCTTGGGGGAGATTCCGAAGAAGCGGCATACGATGTTTCACAAGCCAAACGGGGAGCTGTACCGGGAACAGGTCATGGGAACAAAAGGCTTTTCCGGCATTCAATCGATTTTGTATCACCATCATCCGCCGACCCAGGTCCGCTCGACGAAAAGGGTTGCCGACGTAAAGCCGGAATATGTCGAGCAAGCCGATCTCAAGCATCAGCATTTCAAGACGTTCGATGCGCCGGCAGGAGGCGACCCTGTTTCGGGCAGAACGTATTTGTTGGGCAATAGCGACGTCGTGCTCGGCGTTTGCGTTCCTACAGACGAGATGAACTACTTTTACCGGAATGCGGACGGGGATGAACTTCTGTTCGTCCATCAGGGAGAAGGCGAGCTGCAGACGATTTTCGGAACGATTCCGTACTGCCCGGGAGATTATTTGGTGATTCCGATCGGTACCACCTACCGGATTGAAATGAAGACGCCGAGCCGATTCCTCGTCATCGAATCCCAGAACGAGATCGTTCCGCCCAAGCGCTACCGCAACGAGCACGGGCAATTGTTGGAACATTCGCCGTTTTGCGAAAGGGATATCCGCGTGCCGGAGAGGCTGGATACACATGTAGAGGAGGGCTCCTTCGAAGTTCGGGTCAAGCGTCAGTCCACCTTATACAGCTACATGTTTGATTTTCACCCTTTTGATGTGGTGGGCTGGGATGGATATCTCTATCCGTACGCGCTCAGCATTCACGATTTTGAGCCGATCACCGGAAGGATTCATCAGCCGCCGCCTGTTCATCAGACCTTCGCCGGGCAAAATTTCGTCGTCTGTTCCTTTGTGCCGAGACTGTACGACTATCATCCGCAGGCGATTCCCGCCCCTTACTTTCACAGCAATGTAGAAAGTGACGAGGTGCTGTATTACGTCGACGGCAATTTTATGAGCCGCAAAGGCATCTATGAAGGGTCCATCACGCTCCATCCAATGGGCATTCCGCACGGGCCCCACCCGGGGAAAGTGGAAGCGAGCATCGGCAAAAAGGAGACGAAGGAGCTGGCGGTCATGCTGGATACCTTCAAACCGCTGTATGTGACGAAGCAGGCATTGGAGATCGAAGACCCGGACTATATGAACAGCTGGCTTCCACCTGTGTCGCCGGAGTGAAAAGGGGTGTTTTTTCGTGGAAATCGACATCAGCGCAATCGAACGACAGGACAAATACAAGCTGCTGATCGGCTGCATCGTACCGAGGCCGATCGCCTGGGTGACCTCGATCGGCCGAGCCGGTGTCCTGAATGCGGCTCCGTTCAGCTATTTCAATGTGGCGAGCATTGAACCGATGATGGTTTCCATTGCGGTCATGCGCAAGCCAGGCAGTGTCAGAAAGGATACTGCTCGCAACATCGCGGAAACAAAAGAGTTCGTCGTCAATATGGTGGACGTCTGCAATGTTGACGTTGCCAATGAAACCTCTGCCGACTTTCCTCCAGAGATAGGGGAAGTGGATGCGCTCGGGCTGGCCACCGAGCCAAGTGCGGTCGTACGTCCGCCCCGGCTGGCCGACTCTCGCATCCACTTTGAGTGCAGGCTCCATCAAATCGTCACACTGGGCGATCCTGTCACGTCCGACCTGATTATCGGCGAAGTCGTTCACGTCCATGTGGAAGACCGTTTGTACCAGAACGGGAAAATCGACATCGAAGCCTTTGCTCCTGTCAGCCGTCTGGCAGGACAATCATATGCCAGGCTGGGTGAGCTTTTTGAACGTCCGCGGCCGGTGTACCAATCGAATAGCAAGTAAAGACCGTCTGCGGACGGTCTTTCAGGTTGCAGACAAACTCCCTCGCTGAACGAACAGCAGAGGGAGTTTGTTTAATAATTTGATGAAAATACCGAAGGTGTTTTGATCGTTCACCTTTTGGCGACCTGATTTCCATAGCCAGGTCGCCATTTTTTTCAAGTTCATGGCAGCGAAAACAAGCATCGCCTGCATCGTGACCTTCTCCAGTCCTCGTAAGGTCGTCCAACGCATGCCATGCTTTTCCTTCATATCAGCGAATACACGTTCAATCGTTTCTTTCCGTTTGCTATAGATTTGTTTGTTTTCCTCGGTATGCCGGAGGTGGTCTACCTCTTCGAGGTAATCAGCCCAGATGTGGCGACTCACTCTCTTTGTGTAGTCTTTACTTTCCGTGCATTGTTTCAAGAACGGACAACTTCGGCAAACTTGAGAATTTGATCGATAGATACGGTACCCATCCTTGTTTGTTGTCTCATATGTTAAGATTTGCTCGTTCGGGCAGATGTAGCAGTCGAAATATTCATCATACACATATTCGTGCTTTTTAAAAAAACCTTCTTTGGTGCGTGGTCTTGTGTAGGGCATAACGGGGCGAATCTGGTCATCAAGGAGTGTTTTACTGATGTAAGGCGTCTTGTATCCCGAGTCCACTGCCACAGCTTGAGGCTGTGCAAACGTCTTTCGCACTTGATTCAAAACATCCTCAAAAACCTGACTGTCATGCACATTGCCTGGCGTTACCTTGGCACCAAGCACAAATCCATTTCGATCACATGCTGTATGAAAACTATAAGCAAATACACGTTCCTTTTCCCCTTTTACAAACAATCCGCAATCCGGGTCAGTTGTGCTGACTTTCACCTCCTTCTTCGAAGTTTCTGTCTTTTTTTCAAGGGGCTTCTTTCCATGTGCAATACGATCCTGATTGATTTCTTCGTCCAGCAGCTCTTGATATTTCTTCGCTTGTTCTTCAACGATTTCTTTCACGTATTTATGCTTATTCGCACTGGCTTTTACATGCGTAGCATCAATGAAAAGCACATCAGGCTTCACGAATCCATGATGAACCGCCTCCTCCAATATTCGAAGGAAGATCGACTCGAAGAGTTGAGTATCCCGAAAACGGCGAACATAGTTCTTGCCTAGGGTCGTGAAATGGGGAATGGGCTGACTGAAATCATAGCCAATAAACCACCGATAGGCAACATTGGTTTCGATCTCTTTAATCGTTTGTCGCATGGAACGAATTCCAAAAATATATTGGATGAAAGCAATTTTAACTAAGACTACAGGGTCAACACTGGGTCTGCCATTGTCATGACAGTAAAGGCTTTCCACCAAGTCATAGATGAACGAAAAGTCGATTGCATTTTCAATTTTTCTTACGAGATGATCTTCTGGCACCAACTCATCTAGCGAGAATGCAGATATCTGATAACGCCCTTCGGCCTCTTGCTTATTAAGCATAATGCCACCTCTAAAAAATAACTTTTGAAAACGTAACATGTTCTATATTCAACAAAAAAGCCTGCAGACCCTGTTCCTTACGGAACTTTGTCTACAGGCTGAAAGACCGTCTGCGGACGGTCTTTATTATTTGGAGCGTGCCCAGCAAGCCGTTAATTGCTAGTTGGTGAAAGTCCAACCGAGGCAGGAGCCAAGTCACCTCGTAGCTGACAGGCAACTGGTGGAGAAATCCTAAGGTTGAAGCCCTGTGACAAAGTAACTCGAAAGAGTGCGAGCAAATCAGCAGGCCGTAACATAAAGTGAATCCTGCAGCCTCGTTAAGAAAGACCACCGAGAGGTGGACAAAGGGAAGCCGAGCTTGTTTCATATGGGCGAAGGCCAAGGACGGTGTGGAGAACTTGGAATACAGCACCTATGAATCCCTCGGGGTATGGGGAGCGGTATGTTGAGAAAGTAGTTAACGGAACTGGGGAGACCCTACTCTGCACGCCCCGTCAGGAGCGTAAAACGGAAACCTATAACCGTAAGGGAAGTGGTGGATGGCAGAGAGGGAGTCGGAGGGGTTCATAGTACCGATGAACATAAGGACAACACAACCTTATGGAGGGAAGGAGCCCTGCTTTGTTCACGGGTCGAAGGAGGTAAGAGTGAGTGAATGCAAGTAAACTTGCTAACTACACCGATGTAAAAGCTCGACAACTTTGGACAACCCTATATCTTTGTGCCAAGGCAAACTCAAAACGGCGATTTCATGCCTTGTATGACAAAATCTACCGCCCGGATATTCTAGCGACAGCTTGGAGGAGAGTAAAAGCAAATAAAGGGAGCGGAGGAATCGACGGACAATCCATCGCACAGATTGTGGAGGAGTATGGGGAGAGCCGTTTTCTTAACGAGATCTATCTAGATTTAAAAGAAAAGCGGTATCGTCCACATCCGGTTCGTCGAACTTACATCCCTAAACCGGATGGCAAGAAACGTCCACTCGGCATCCCGACGATCAAGGATCGGGTGGTCCAAATGGCTACTAAGCTAGTCATTGAACCGATCTTTGAAGCTGATTTTCGGGACTGTTCTTATGGCTTTCGGCCAGGAAGAAATGCTCACCAGGCAATTGCACAGATACGCAAAGCAAGCAAGAGGTGTTATTGGGTCGTAGATGTTGACATTAAAGGGTATTTCGACAACATCAACCATGAGAAGTTGATGAAACTGGTCGAAATGAGAATCAGCGACAGACGTGTTCTGAAACTTATCCGACAATGGCTGCAGGCTGGGGTCATGGAAAATGATCAATTCCATGAAACAGAACTGGGAACTCCGCAAGGAGGGGTAATCTCGCCTCTTCTTTCAAACATCTATCTAAACTACATGGACACCATTTGGGAAAATCAATTCTCCCATCTTGGCACACTTATCCGCTATGCGGATGACTTCGTTATCATGTGCAGAACCAAACAAGAAGCATTGGAAAGCATTCAAGTGCTGATGGCTATTCTAAACAAGCTGGAGCTTAGTCTCAGTAAAGAGAAATCTAGACTCGTTAATATTTGGGACAATTCCACTGGGTTTGACTTTCTTGGGCTGCACCATCGCAAATTCCCCGTGTTCAACAAAGGGGGGAGCAAGGTATTTGCTATGTCTCATGTACCAGCTAAGAAAGCAATGAAGGAAATGAGACGTAAAATTAAGGAATACACTGCACCAAGGAACAAACTGTTTCTGTCTCTAGAAGAGCTAGTGAAAGGGCTAAATCGCAAGCTAAGGGGGTTCAAGAACTACTACTTCATCTCGCCCATCGCCAAACGATGGGCAAGACGGATAGACTGGTATGTGATTGAACGCCTTACAATCTTCTGCAACAAGAAAAGAAGCAAGCGGAATAAACATGCCGGAAAGCTGAAGGTCATACAAAACACGCAGGGTAGTTTATTGAAATTAGCCGGATAAAGTAAGCCGAATGCCAAAGAAAGAAGAACATCGGAAAGCCGTATGAGGGAAAACCTCACGTACGGTTTGATGAGGGGGAGCTGAAATGAGCAAGGCGACCATACGGTCGCCCGAAAGTTTCAGTTCTCTACTCTACAAATCAAGCACAACCTTGGGCTTTCGGCACATAAACTGTGGTGGACCCAAACGGGCACAGATATACAGAGGAGGAGTCTTTGTGCAATTTTATTACGATGACAAGATGCCGCTCAGGATTCTGGACGAGGGAGACTTTTGGAAGCAGCAAGAGAACGAGCATACCGTTGTGCTTCGGGAGCTTGCGCCCAATCTGGAAACGCCGTTCGTAGAGGCACTGATGGCGTGGGAGCAGGCTTTTGCTCAAACGCAAGGCATGTTCGTACGATACATCGAAGTTGTCGTGAGGTCGGGCAATCAGGTGAGCGCTGAAACGCTGCACCAAATCAGGGAGCTGGTCACATTCGCGATGCAGCAGAGTGAGCAGTTTATCCAGCTCCTTAACCAAATAGGGGAAACAAGTGCACCGTATCGCAACAATCCCGTAGCCATAACTGTGCTCAACCACATTCGCCGGGAATCGGAATACTTTATCGGCATTACGCAGGCCCTGCTTGCCAATCAGGTGATCTGACGACGAGTCGTTTTATTCGAACCCCGGGTAATGGGATACGGCGTCTTTTCGAAGGCTGCGGTCGTATTCTCCGGCTGTTCCGGAATTTGCCGGTGTTCCGTACGGTGTGGCGTTTGGTTCCATGCCAGGGGGGAGAAGGACGTTTTGCTGGTAATACATGCTTCGGTCGCTATCCAAAACAGCGTTTGTCCGCATCTGTCCGGGCGACTCATTTGCAGGCGTGCATCCTGCCAACATTGCAGCCAGAAACATGATCAGAAATGGCATCGAATTCACCTCAGTTGTAGAGTGGTCGTAGCTTTGCCATTTCATACGCCAAACGGGGTCCGACCGCGTCCTCCGTCCCGGGACGGAGGACAAATCCCCCCAGGGCCAGTTTTGATCGGCGTTCCTTTCGGGTATCTTGGAGATACAAACGGAAACGGATACAAAGAGAGGAAGGAATGTCATGATGGAAAGACGTCTATATCGATCTCGTTACGACAAGCGACTGTTTGGTGTCTGCGGGGGAGCGGCCCGTTTTCTCGGGGTAGATGCTACATTGGTGAGGATCGGTGTGGTGATCCTGACCTTGTTTACAGGTGTGCCGCTTCTGATTTATTTTCTCCTGGCCTTGCTGATGCCAAAGGAGCCGGTTTGGTCTTACAGCCATGATGGCTGCGATCCTTTTGACCCGATGTTCGGACGCGGCTACGATCTGGACAGTGAGATCGAACGGCTGGAAAAACGCGCACTGGTCCAAGAGGTGCATCGCCTGCGCGCGGAATTGGCCAAGTGGAGAGGGATTTAGACGACAACTTTTTTGCCTTTCTGCATACGATGTAAGGTAGAGTGCAGCACTTACATAGGGAGGGAAAGGCAGTGTATCTCGGCGTGTTCGACATGAATCAGCGTCTGGAGCAGACCCGCAAGGTACTGCGGGAGAAACAGCACTTGAAGAAGCTGATTGAAGAAGATATTCGCGAGCTGGAGAAAGACGTAAAGAAGCTGGAAGAGTTGACCAGCACTACTGCAAACAGCGTCCGCGCATAACGCAAAAAGTGGCTCCGCCTGATCAAAAGGGGGCCACTTTTTTTATGCCTGTTATTGCTTTGTTAAAATCAACGGACCGTCAGCTGTGATTGCAATCGTATGCTCATACTGTGCCGACAGCTTGCCGTCGCGTGTACGCGCCGTCCAACCGTCCTCGTCGATTTTCACATGATACGTCCCCACGTTCAGCATCGGCTCGATCGTAATTACCATGCCTTCTTTCAAGCGCGGCCCGCGGCCTGCCGGACCGTAGTGGGGAACATACGGCTCTTCGTGCATTTTTTGCCCAATGCCGTGGCCGGTAAAGTCGCGAACGACCGAGTACCCTTGCTCCTGGGCGTAGGTCTGAATCGCATGGGAAATGTCGCCGATCCGATTGCCCACGACTGCCTGCTCAATCCCCAGGTACAGGGATTTTTCCGTGACCTCCAGAAGCCGTCTCGCTTCTTCCGAAATATTGCCGACAGCGTAGGACCAGGCGGAGTCGGCGAGCCAGCCATTGCGGTTGACGACCATGTCGATCGTGACAATATCTCCATCCTTGAGGGGCTCTTTTTTAGGGAAGCCGTGGCAGATAACATCGTTGACGGAAGCGCATGTCGCATATGGATAGCCGGAATATCCCTTTTGTTCGGGAGTTACGTTATGTTTTTTCAGAAATCCCTCGACGAATTGATCGATTTCCCAAGTCGTGATGCCCGGGCGGATCAATTTGGCCAACTCCCGATGGCAGGCAGCCAGAATCTCGCCTGCTGCTCTCATCTGGTCGATTTCTTCTTGGTTTTTGAGAATGATCATCGGTTCGCTCCTTCATAAAGTAAGTCTTTCTCTCTATAGTGTAGACCTGTTTGCCGTCGATTGCCACAGTCAATTCCGCATGGTAGGATGAGGAGGAAATGTTGGAGACGGGGGGACTTGACTTGGACAAGTTTGAAGCACATTTGGCGAATTACCAGGCTCATGTGAAAGAAGATATCGAGAAAAGACTGGCCTTCATCCGTGAGCAGGTGGACGGACCTGGCCTGGGCGGTGCAGTCGTCGGAATTTCCGGGGGCATCGACAGCGCGGTGACAGCAGCGCTTTGCGTCCGTGCACTTGGGCGGGACCGGGTCATCGGCGTATGGATGCCTGCCTATTCACTTCCTGTCCACGAAGAGGATTCCCGCAAATTGGCAGAGGCAATCCAGCTCGATCTGTTTACGGTGGATATCGGTCCGGCGTATGATGCCATCCTGCCTGCGATTGAAGGTGTGCTGAAGCTGGACGATAAAACCCGGGGCAATACCAAAGCGCGTTTGCGCATGACGACGCTTTATGCGATCGCCAATCAAAAGGGGTACCTGGTAGCAGACACCTGCAATCGCAGCGAGGTTCATGTCGGATACATGACCAAAGGCGGCGACGGATTGGCTGACTTTAACCCGGTTGCCAGCCTGACCAAGCACGAGATGCGGATTCTCGCCCGTGAACTGGGGGTTCCCGAATCCATCATCGTCAAGCCGCCTTCTGCAGACCTGTGGGAAGGACAGACGGACGAACAGGAAATGGGCTTTACCTACGAGGAATTGGATCGGCTGCTGATCACAGGAGAAACAAATCCGGAGGCCAAGAAGCGCATCGATTACTTGCACCGAATTTCGGAGCACAAACGCCGTCTGATGCCGGAGATCTAAACATTGATTCTTTGTCCGGTTTGTACGATAATGAAAGGTACGCGCAAATCTTTCTAGTAAAGAGGTGGAACAGATGTCGACAACTGAACTGATGCTGAAAACGTCACTGGAAGGACGCGTTCTTCGGACCTTGCAAACGCACTTCCGCCGTCCGAACATCGTCCTTGTCCGAGAAAGCCTGGGTGCTAACGGACTGTCCCCTGAACAGGTAGAGGAAACTCTTCGCTTGCTTCAAGAAGGCAACCTGACCGTTGCTGAAATCATGAGCCAATTGCGGGAAAAGGGCTTTTTTGGATAATCCATGCCGCATGAAAAAAGACCGGTCTGACGATAGAGTCAGTACCGGTCTTTTTTCATGTGAAAAACGTCCAGACGCATGTTCGGTTCTGCAGCTTGCGGGCTTTGTTTTACGGAGTGGATGGCCCCCGCGCAGGAACACGCCGCGCACGCTTGCGACGGTACCATTGCAAAGCGGAGTACACCAGGAAGTAGCTTCCGATGGCGACGATCAGCCCCATGACGGCACTTCCGGTAAAATAAGCCAATCCTTTTTCCTTCATCCAGACCAGCCAGCCCGCGACCGATTCATTGTTGTGTTCCAGATGCTCCTGAAGAGGCCTGCCCACGATCGAGTAACCCAATTGATAGTTCAAAACCATGAAGATAGGCAAGACCAGCTTGCCGATGACGAAGCCGATCAGTCCGGCAGGCAGGCTGCAACGGAACAGTTTGACCAGCGGAAAGAGCAGGAGAAATGCCAGACCAAAGGTCGGCAACGTAATGAACTCGACGAAAATACCAACGGAGAATCCGCGAGCCACAAAGGATGGGGCTCCCTTCATCCGGATGAGCTTGTAGTACTCGTACTTCATTTTTCGGAAGATTTTTTTCCACATGCCGGCTTGTCCCTCGTTTACCAGTTCAACTCATTCAACTCATTATAGCGAAAAGGGACCAAGAAAGCCACGGCTGACGTGCAGTTTTTCGTCATTTTTCTACAGTAATTTCCAAAATCAGGGAATATGGCTGGGCGAATGTTTGTGCCTGAGCTTTGTTTTTGGCATAATGAGGGAGTAGTTTATCCGGTGTTGAAATGTGGTGTCTTGCATGGAGGAAATCGTAACATCGTTTGGCGGATATATCACACACTATGGTTATGGAGCCTTGTTCGGCTTGTTTTTTCTAGGAATTCTCGGAATGCCCCTTCCGGAGGAAACACTGCTCGTCTTCTCGGGGTTTTTGGTGTCCACAGGGCAGTTAAAGCTCGTTCCCACCTTTATCGCTTGTTTCTTGGGGTCGATCTCCGCGATGACGTCAGCGTACTGGATCGGCAGAACCTTGGGCTTTTCCTTTATCGAGCGGTACGGGAAAAAGTTGGGACTGGGCTACTCCCTGTATAAAAAAACGGAAGGATGGTTTAACAAGGTAGGAAAATGGGCGTTGCCGCTCGGTTATTTTATCCCTGGTGTCAGACAGTTTACCGCGTATTTCGCCGGGATTACCCGTCTGCCGTTTCCGACCTTCATGCTGTACACCTATTCAGGTGGGCTGTTTTGGAGTGTTTTATTCGTCACACTCGGGTGGCAGCTGGGCGAACGCTGGGACGAGCTGTTCAATCTCATTGCCAGAAACCTGGCGATCTTCTTCGTAGCCGTATTTGCCCTGATCGCCGCATGGTCTTTTTGGCGCATGCGCAGGGCACAGTCAAAACCGAAAAGGGGGAATCACACTTGAGCGAAGAGCAACAAGACAACCGCGGTACGGGTGAGAACCTGCCGGCAGTTCAAAAGTCGAGAGAATTGGTTCCCATCGAGCTGCCTGAACAGCACCAGCGCTTTTACGACAAGCTGAGAGCCAAAATCGAGGCGTTCATTCGGGAGCAGAGCGGCAACGAAGCGGTGGCGAAATACATTTTGCTTGCTCCGGACCTGTTTGTTTTGCTGGCGCGGCTGCTGGTCGACAAGCGCGTCGGTCTGCAGGCCAAGGCTTTGGCCGGAGCTGCCGTCGCTTACTTCATTTCACCGATCGATTTTATCCCGGAGGCGATTACAGGCGCTTTCGGACTGCTGGACGATGTCGTGTTCGCCGTTTATGCGCTGAGAAAAATACTCGTGGATGTCGACGAGAGCATCGTGAAGGAGCACTGGAACGGAGAAGAAGACTTGCTCCGCGTCATCACCAAGGTCGTCCGTTCTGCAGATGATCTGCTGGGCAAAAAGCTGGTGAAAAAGATCGAACAGACACTGTTTCGAAAAAAATAAAACGAGAGGTCCTATCTATGAAATATTTGCTTGATTATCAAGAGGGAGAACGGGTTGTCGCGTTTTGTCTGGTGAAAAGCAAGGAAGCGGGGGTCGCCAGCAACCAGAGCGAGTACCTCAATCTGGAGCTGGGAGACCGTTCGGGCACGATCAGTGCCAAGCTGTGGGATGTCACACCCGAGCTCAAAGAAGAGATTCAGGTTAAGTCCGTCATCAAAATTGATGCCGCTGTGCAAAGCTACCGGGGGAAAAAGCAGCTGGTCATCCAGCGGGTCCGGCTGGCGACAGCATCGGATGAGGTGCAGATGGAATCTCTGGTGCCCGTCTCACCCTTCCCTGCAGACGAGCTTTGGGACAAGCTGATGAAAGCGGTCGACAGTCTGAAAAGCGATACGCTGAAGACCATCGTCACGGAAGCCTTGAGCGACCCGGAAACGGCAGAAAGACTGCGTGCTTTCCCGGCTGGCGTGAGAATGCACCATCAGTACTATCACGGGCTTCTGGAGCATATCGTCTCGCTGCTCTCC
Source organism: Brevibacillus borstelensis (assembly GCF_036700025.1). Taxonomy (NCBI): domain Bacteria; kingdom Bacillati; phylum Bacillota; class Bacilli; order Caryophanales; family Paenibacillaceae; genus Brevibacillus; species Brevibacillus borstelensis. Next base: position 2,017,099 of record NZ_CP144922.1, read on the forward strand.
GCAGCGGAGAGGCTGCTCCCGCTCTATCCGCAGGCGGATCGGGATGTGCTGGTGGCGACCTGCATTCTCCACGATATCGGCAAGCTGTACGAGCTGTCCGATCCGATCGCTCCCGAATATACAACGCCCGGACAATTGATCGGCCATTTGGTGATGGGAGTGGAAATCGTCAGCGGCATCTGCCGCAAACACGATATTCCGCTGGGGAACGCGGAGGTGCTTCACCTGAAGCATTGCATTCTCAGTCACCACGGCGACGTGGAAAACGGCTGGGGAAGCGCCGTCTCGGGAAAAACGCCAACGGCCATCCTGTTCCACCACCTCGATATGATCGACAGCAAGATGAACGCGCTGGGTCAAACGTTGAGTGACATGGAAGACGAGGAGTGGGCCTATTCCGCGGTCGTAAAGAGGAAAATCTGGCGAGGGTATTGATGCATGACAGCCTAAAAAAGTACCGTCTGCTTATGGCAGGCGGTTTTTTGCGGAAAGGCTCCTATTTTCATAGATCGAAAGTAGTGTGACTATTTCCTTATCTGGAACGTAATACCAAATAGACGTGATCAATAAGGAGGAGCTTTCATTGAAAAACGGAAGTAAAACATTGGTGGCGCTGATTGCGTGCTCGCTGCTCGCTACGCCTGCATGGGCTGCGGAAAAACAAGAGCGGCCGTTGATGACGACACTGCTCAACAAGCTGGAAGATCTGCCATTTCAAGCCCAACTGACAATCACCGGCGTGCGTGATGATATTCCGCTGCTCAAAAATATGAGGGTAGGGACGATCTCCCATCAAGATGATACATACACCGTCACCTTGTCCAATGCGGGCAAGACGGAACGGAGCGACGAGAAGGCAACTGCTACCATCAAGGTCAAAGAGGATGGAGAATTGATCTCCTTAAAGGTGAAGGAGCCGGATGCCGCAAGCGGAAAATTGCCCGATTTGTACGGAGATAAAAAGCTGGTAAACGATTTTGTAAACTACCGTCTCTCTCCCGATTTTACGGCAAGCTCGTTTGCGGTGTTGGGCATCGAGGACGGTCAGCACGAAAACAAAGCCATCTGGTCAGTCTATCCTACGATCAACGGCGTTCCGTTACAGAAGAAAGCAGCGGAAGTGGTCGTGAACGGAGACAGGGATATTGTGTTTGTCAAACGGGAAAACGTAAAGCTTCCGAATCAGTCCTCGGTCGATGATCCGCGAAAAGCGGTTCCGGTCCAAAAAGCGAAGGACGCTATCGCAGAAAATCTGAAGCTGGAGTTGGTTTACGATGAAGAAAACGGGAGCTGGCTGTACCTGCCGCGCACGGTAGAGGCGGTCAACGCTTTGACAGGAGAGCCGGTGTCTCCCATGCGCACAGTAAAGGAGGAGCAGGTCGAGATAAACGGTCAGGCTGACCTGTCTGCTTGGCAGGATAGCTTCAAGCTGGAGCGTGTTTTGAAAGCCGAGCTTCAGCTCCCCTCCGTGCCCGTTGATATTGGAGAGGAAACAAAGACAGCCGCCGAGAAAAATGGCAGATGGGATGCCCCTGTAACAAGGGCCGGCATTCACGCAGTTTTTGATAAAGAAAAGAAAGGCTGGACGATCAGTGTCGACGACGAAGCACGGAAAGAACGCGAGGAGCCGTTATCGGATCGGGAAGCAAGCAAAATGGCTGTCAACTTTGTTCAAAACGCATTGATTTCCGGAAAAAAATCTTTTCTCGTAAAAGAAATGAGTCTTTCTGCAGAACGGCCAAAATGGGCTGAAAAGTCGAAGGACTACCGGGAGTACACATACGCTTTCCACGAGGTGTTTGCCAATGGCGCAATAGGCTTGCAGCCGCTGTATACGATTGTGGTCGATGCGGATAGAGGCGGGATTCGCTCAGTAGAACACAAGATGACCAAACGTCCGGAAACAGAAGAAAAACTGGCGAGCGTCAAAGGAAAAGCGGCAACAGACGCAATTTTGCGCGACCTGGAGGTATCCCTGTACTATATTTATCCGGAATACGGAGGGCAGACCCCTTCGCTTCCGCAATTAGTCTACCTGCCGGTTAATATGGAAACTCTGGCGCTCAACGCCCAAACCGGAGAGCCGGTAAAACGCGTGCCCAAAGAGAAGCAGACAGACCTGGAGAAAGAGAAAGGGAAAAAGAAAAAGTCAGAAGAAGAGTAGAAAGCAGCGAAAAATTGGCGGGAGAGCGGTACGATTTCGCGCTGTTTACAGTGAGGGGGAGGATAATCCCCCTCCCTTTCTTTTTGTAGGCACAAATCTGCCCGTAAAAGGCCAGCAAGATATTTTCTAATCAGTCAGATTGGACAATCGGGGCAATCCGTAGTAGGATTTTTTTTATTCGTGTCGAATACCTTTGTGATTCCCATTTGTTTGGCGGTTGTTTTGCCAAGCGAACTAGAAGGAGAAAGTATATGAAACGGCCAACCTATACCCTGTCGAGTATCGTTAAAAAGGTGTTTCGGTCAGGCGAACGCTCGCTTCCTCGCGAAGAAATCTGTGCGCGTTTGAACGAGACCGGACTGATTTCCCTTCTGGACATGGATGCAGAAGCGCTGCTGGCCAAAGTACTGCAGATGGAACAGTCGCCTGTGCGCATCGGGCGGACAGAAGCGATCGTGGAGGTAACGTACCAGCCCCATCAACTGTTTGATCTGGCGTATCGTTTTTTGCGCGATACCCAATCGCCGAAAACGCTGGAACAGATCGTAGCTGAGCTGCGTCGACAAACGCAGTTTGGATGGAATCAGATCATGCGGATGCTGCAACTGGAGCGCGATCTTCGCTTCGTCCAATATCAGGGGGATGTTCGCTGGTTTTTGGCCGATTGGACATTGGCCAACGATCAGGTGTACCAATTTTGCCGCAAAAATGGCATTGCGCAAATATCTGTTAGGTCGCTTACGCATTTTCTGGAGCTGGAAGCAGAAGTGCCGCAGGGCTCCGTTTTTTTGTCCGCTCTGGACGATCGGTTTCGCACAGATGAGGAGACGCTTCACATCATTGTCCGCGAAGACATCACCGATTCTGAGGAAGATGATGCCGATGCCGAACCAGACGGCGAGCAAGTGGAATGGGAACTGGAGAAAGCAAGCGCCGAAGCAGCTCCCACAACCGCGCAAATCGAGCAACAGTCTGTAAACCAAGCACCTTCAGAACAATCCGAAGTGCGGGAAGAAATTGCTGCATCACCTGCCAAAGCACCCGATGAGCAGCAAGAAGCGCCGCCTACACGACAACATGAACAACATGAACAACTACAATTTGAGGAGGAATTGCCAATGAACGCTGTTCAAACTCAATCTGCTTATCAGGAGGCCAAGGAAATGCTTCGCCTGGCCCTGGACCGTCTGCAGGTCCGCAATCAGGAAATGGCTCAGGAGGTTGTTGCCCATTTCCAAAAAAGCAATATGCAAGCTATAGAAGTTCTGATGAAAGAGAAACATAAAAATGAGCAACTCGCACTTGGCATTGAGCAAGTGCTGAAAGCCAACGATCAGCAATGAGTGATCTGGAGGCCAAGATCCGGTTGGAGGTTAGGTTTGCCTTGCTGCGCGACATTATCGCGAGTTATCGGATTCGCCTACAGGAGATGGAACGGAAAGTTGTGGAGCTGTTCGCCGCCAATCAGTTGGCGGCCATATCCGAATGCATGGAGGAACAGCAACGCATAGTCAGACTGATTCGCAAGCTGGAGCAATTTATCAAGGAGTGGGAATCAGTCCAAGACGCCGGCATCTCGCACGAACCAAAACGAGAACATACGAAGACCTGAAATATGCGGTAGTTATAGGGGGATTGCGCTAGATCCCTGCGCATGCCGCGACGGGATAGAAAGGAGATCCAAACCCCTTATGTCTGTAGGAAGAAACGAACTGTGTCCCTGCGGTAGCGGGAAAAAATACAAAAAATGCTGCGGTGTCGTAACACCGATTACGGAGCTCCGCAGCCGCCATGAACAAAAGCTCCAGAAGGAGTACGCCGGCTGGGTAGAGCGGCTGAATCACTTTGTCAGCGGACAGGTGAGCAGTGATGCCGTTCAGGAGCTGCGTGCCCGTTTTGCCGCTGAAGTCGGTCTGTCCGGGGAGAGCGTCATGAGCCCGGAGTGGACGGCGCACTTCTTCAACTGGCTTGTACTGGACGTCAAGACGAACGGCGACACGCCGATTGAAAACTATCTCAAGCAGCACGGGCGCCGGATGGAACCTGATCTGCGCCGTGCGTTCTCCCGTCTGAATCTCGATGTTTACGAGATCGTGCAGGTAGACCGTGACGCGCTGACCGTTCAGCATCCGTTGCGCGGCGACGTCCGATACGTCATCAGAACAAATACACTGCAGGTTGAGCCGGGGCAATTGATTGCCGGCCGCCTGCTTTCGCTCGGATTGCGCGATGTGCTGTTCACCGGCAGCATCGTCCTGCAGCCTCACCTGAAGCCGGCGCTGCTGGAGTGGCTCAAAGCCCATCCCGAGATTTCCAAAGCGGCAGACGACAGCGCCGAACGCACCTACACCACTGCCTTCTATCGCTTTATCGTACAGTTTGGCGCGGAAGAAACTCCCCGGAGCGTGCAGGGCATGGTTCGGCGCGTTTATCAAGTTCCGGATATGTCCCGCCTGCAGCGGATGATTGAATCGCATCGAATGCTGGAGCTGAAAAAGCGGGAGGGCTCTCGCGAGATTTGGGTCTACGCCCCGCGGAAGGAAGAACATCTTTTTACAGCGTTAAAGGACACGCTGCTGGAATTGTATGAGGTTCAGGCGGAAGTTCTGATCCAGGACGGAACAGTCTTGTTGGAAGGGTATGCTCCCCAACTGGATGAGCTGGCAGCACTCTTGCAGCTCCCGCAAAGCTCCGGGGAGGAAGCGATCACAGCTCTGTCCTCGACGGGAGCAAAGCTGACCAAAGGAACGCTGTTCATCACAAGTCAGCCTACGCTGCCCTCCAAAGTGCTGCAATGGGCTGTCCAGACGTACTTTACGGAAAAATGGCTGTTGTCCGCGAACGACGCACTGGACGGTCTCGCACCGGTCCTGGTCGCTGCATCTGACAATGAGACGATGCAGGACAAGCTCCACAAGCTGGTGGAGCAGTTGGAAAAAGACAACAAGCTGGGTCAGGGCGTTGCCCGGTTTATCCGGGTGGAGTCGCTCAAATCGCGCCTGGCCATCGCAAACGATGATTTGCATATCGCCGGCTTGCTCTCCAGACCGTTGATCGAGGGATTGCCTGAGAGCGTCTATACGGTTCAACCGGAGCGTTTGGCTGATATCCACCAATTTGTTCAGGAGATGACCGAAGGCAAGTCTGAGGCAACGGTGAAAAAGTACGACGAGGTCATGACCAACTTCCGCTCGTTTGTACGGAGCGCCTTTGGTCCCGGATTTTCCTGGGAGCAATTCAGACGCGAGGACCTGGCATACTTCCTGGTTCACGACATCTTTACGCGTGTGGATGCTTCGACGAAGACGCTGGCAACCAATCTGCTGTCGGTTTTGACCGCTTTCTTCAAATGGCTGGACAAACAGCATCAGACAACGCTGACGCCGGTCATGCAGCCGCTTTTGGCAGAATTGAAGGATACGCTTCCTGAAGCATACCGCTACCGGACTTTGCTGGAAAAGGATGCACATCAGCGGCTGTTTGGCAGCGAAGAGAGCTTCCGCACGGTGAAGGAAGAGACAATGGTTCTGGAAGAGAAAACAGCGGAAGGCTGGTACGTCAAAAACAGCAAGGGCGATCGGGTACTGCTCACGCTTCCGGCAGAGGATGTCCTGCAGCTCGCTTCCGACTGGCTGATTTCCGGACTGGTCGGCCAAACCGGTGACGATACATGGAGCTTGATCGGAACACCCGAGCTTTATCCGCCTGTTATCGGCCAGCTTATGGGACTCAAGCAGCGAGTTCTGCTATAAATAAAACAACAACCCCGAGGCTATCCGAGCCCGGGGTTGTTGTTTTTTGCTTACGCAAGTCTGCGTAAATTGTTTGCGCTGGAATCTTGCGTTTATACCGTCTTGTTCCAGCTCGTAATTTCCTTGTCGCTTGGCAAAAGAAGACCAAGTGCGCCGATCAAAGGCATGAGCGAGCACACCGTGATGACAAAGGAAATGCTCTGAAGGTCAGCCAGGTAGCCGAGTACGAGAGCTCCCATGCCGCCCATTCCAAAGGCAAGGCCGATAATCAGGCCGGAGACGGTGCCGATGCGGCCGGGCAGCAATTCCTGTGCGTACACGACGGTAACGGAAAAGCTGGAGAGCATGACAAGCCCGCTCAAGAACAGGACAGGATACGTCCAGATTCCGGATACATACGGCGTGAGCAAGGTCAATGGAAGCGAGCCGAGCGTGGAGAGCACGAGCAAGTTTCTTTTTCCAAAGCGGTCAGCGATCGGCCCTCCCATGAAGGTTCCAATCGCTCCGGCGAGCAAAAATCCGAATACGCAAAGCTGTGCGCTGGCGTACTCCATCCCTTTGACATCCATTAAAAAGAACTGGTAAAAGCTTTGATAGCCCGCGTTCATCCAGGAACGGACACTGACGATGAGCACGAGCAGGCCAAGAGCGATCATCCGTTTTTGTTTAAAGCTGTACGCTACGGCCTCCTGCACGGCTTTCCTCGCTCGCTGCTGTCCCTGGTACCAGATCGCGACGTAAACCAGGACAGCGCTGGCTGCAGCCGCAGGAACAAGGAACCACATCGCACCTGGCTGGCCAAGCGGCTGAAAAATGAGGATGGTCATCAGCGGGGCCAGAGCCTGGCCGGCGTTTCCTCCCACCTGAAAAATCGATTGGCCGAGCCCGCGTCTGGGACCGGAGGCATGATGCGCGACCCGGGACGCTTCCGGGTGAAAGACAGCAGAGCCGATACCGACGCACGCGACAGCCAACAGTACCACGTAATACTGGTCGGCCAGGGCCAGGGCAAGCATGCCCAACCCGGAAATCAACAGCGCAATCGGAGGCATATAAGGGCGGGACTTGCGGTCGGAGACATAGCCTACGACTGGCTGAAGCACGGATGAAGTAAGATTCACTACAAGTAAAATAATGCCTACCTGCGTGTACGTCAGTGCCAAATTGCTCTCCAAAATCGGCAGCAAGGCGGGAATGACGGCTTGGATACTGTCGTTCAGCAGATGAACGAGACTAATGGCAAACAACATGCGATAAACCGTCGGAGCGGCGCTGGCCGCTGGGCTGGCATTCAAACTGCCGGTCTGGGCACTCATATCTTCCTTCATCTCCGTATTTTTTTGCTATTTACTGTAGCACTGTTTTTTCCGAACGTCATTACTGTAAGGTCAGCATATAGCATGCAAAAATAGGAGGATGAGAAACAGAAGAGCGGCACACACTATTCCCTAGCCGAAAAGGAGGGGTAGCATGGAAAAGAAGTCGAATGATCTAAACGGCAAACAGGAAAGTCACACGCGCCATGGCGGAGACGCTCACCGTTCTACACAAAAAGAGCCTGAGGGCCCCGTACAGGGCTTCAGTCAAGCGCCACACGGCAAACAGTAAAAGCGGGCTCCCTCATCGACACAGATGGGGGAGTTTCGCATGATCGGAACATTTTTCTACAAAAGCGGACATGAATGTGCTACAATACCTTAGTCAGTATTTTACCAATGGAAGAAAAACTTAGTGCTTATTGTCGAAAAGCACTTTTCTTATTTTCAGAAACATTTCCATACAATACCAAGCGTTTTCGCTGACAAGGAGATTGATGCACATGCCGGATACAGTCGGAAAAACGCGTACTGTTGCTCATAAGACGAAGAAACCAGTCCGCCGCCGCAATCTGCGCAAATGGTTGATGTTCTTTACTGTTTTTTGCTTGCTCCTGATAGGGGGAGTTGCCGGGGCGATCTACTTGAAAATTGACAACGCCCTCGATACGGTGACCTCGCCGCAGGACGGCTATGTGTCGCCTGCTTCTGTAAATATTGATCCTACATACCATAATGATAAACCTCTTTCTCTCGTAATTCTGGGGAGCGATAGCCGGCCTGAAACAGGCTCGATGAATACGGACGTGATGATTGTAGCGGTTGCCAATCCGACCACCAAAAAGGTGACAATGGTTTCTCTGCCGCGCGATACACGTGTAAAGATTCCAGGATACCGCGATTACCACAAGATCAATTCGGTCTTTGCCAACGGCGAGGCTGAGCGCCGTCAAGCTGAACGAAAGAAACAAATACCGACTGAAGACGGGATTTCGTTGACCAAAAAAACGTTGACCGAGCTTTTGGGCATCCCGATTGATCACTACGTAGCAGTCGATTTTGACGGCTTTAAAGCCGTTATTGACGAACTGGGCGGAGTGGAGGTCAACGTGGACCGCAAGCTGGTCTACGACGATCCGACCGATAACACGCATATCAACCTGAACCCGGGCGTTCAAGTGTTGAACGGCGAACAGGCCCTTGGCTATGTCCGCCACCGCCACGACAACCGGGGAACGAAGTACTATTCCAGCGACTTTGACCGCAACCGCCGCCAGCAGGAAGTCATCGCCGCAGTGATCAACAAGGTAGGCTCGCTGGAAGGCTTGACCAAAATTTTCAGCATCATGGATGTCGGAGCCAAGCACATACATACCGACTTGTCCAAGGAGCAGATCAAAGGGCTGGCTTATGATTTCAAAGGCTTGAATTCCGCTTCCGTGACGACTCTGGACAACGGCGCCTACTGGCAAGGAAGCTACACGTTCCTGCCAAAGGAGAACCTGAATTCGATACGTGCCGCGCTGCAAACGGAGATGGGGCAGACGGAAAGCATCGTTGCGAAATTGAACGACTCTCCAATTCTTGCGGCCGGGGACGATTCTTATGCCAGCAGCAAGCCTCGCACGACAAAGAAAACGAGCGAGTCGGCCGCTTCATCGCAACCGGCGAAGCCAAAGAAGGAGCAGGCAGCCAGCAAGCCGAAAGAAACGCAGCCTGACACCGCAGAGGCGGATGAAACAGTCGCGCCGCCGCCTGACATTATGGCGCCTGACGACAACCAGCAGAGCGGGCAGACGACTCCGACACCGGACGCCACCACTCCAGGATCGGGTGCGACGCCAGGCAACGGATCGACGCCGCCGCCGGATATTGTTCAACCAACGCCCACTCCTGCTCCAAGTCAGGAAATGACTCCACCACCAGCAGGGGAAGGCGAGAAAACGACCTCCTGATCCATAACAAAATGACAGAGGAACACCCGAGATGTCGGGTGTTCTTTTTTCGTCGATGCCGTGTTGGGAAAAAGATTCATAAAAAAACTTTTTGGATAAATCATTGCAAAGTGGTTTAAAAACACCAAAAGCATGGTAAAATAATAATATGCTGAGAAGACAGATAAATCTGATAAATGAAACGGACAGGGAGGGATTTGGATGACAATTTTTCTGGTCAACCTGTTTCTGGTGATCGCGTTCGTGTACCTGATCAGCCGCCAACAAAACGAAGAAATCATATATGATGAAGATTTTTTTCTCCAGAACCCCTCAGCCCTTGAAGAATACCAACAGATGCCCATCGACTTCCAACAGGCGTTCTTTCGCAAACATAAGGACTGGATCAAGGAAAAATACATGCGCGGCGAAAGCTACGTGCTCGCTTTTTGCCCCAACAAGGAAGTAAGGCGTGCCTGGCTGTCGGAATTCGTCAATAACAAGGACTTGAACAATACACCCACCCCTTCGCCATGAAGGGGTTTTTCGTTGATCCCCCCGGCGTGGTATACTTCGGATAGGAACGTAAGTGTGCAACAGAAGGAGTAGACAAAATGCTGCAAAGACTGATTGAACTATGGGACCAAAACATGCCGGAGAACGGTATGATCCATGATGTGATTTTGCGTTCGGAGCATTCCTTGCTGGAAGACGAAGAAACCAAGGAAGTAAAGCTGATTATTGCTCCAGCCGAAGGGGAGCAGCCGGCTGCGTCTGTTTTTCTCTACGAGCTGGAGCCGGGAAAAAGCTGTGAAGTGGAGATCGAGCTGGAATACCCGGGCCTTGACCTTTCGGAGCAGGGTGAACGCTTGTGGGAGCAGGCGAGAGAGATTGTAGCAGAGGTGTCCCTATCGGAGAAAAAGCGATTCCTGGCCCCTGGCCAGTTGGCAGAAGCCACCTTTATCCTCGACTATCATTTCGTCGTGGAATGCTCCGATGAAGAGGGGACCGAGAAGATTATCAAGCAAGCGGCCAGCGATTTGGGAAAATTGCTGGGGCTGTAGGGGGAGGTCGGACAGAATGAAGAGAAGGAAAATGAAAGGAGCGTGGAGAATTGTATTACGCAAAGAAATGAATGAGCATTCATTCGGATGGTGAGGAGTGAGCTGATATGGCGATCAGACGGGTATTTGAACCGATTCAGATCGGGCAGTTGACGCTGGACAATCGGGTCATGATGGGATCGATGCACGTCGGCCTGGAAAGGCTGGAGGGGGGCGTTCAGCGGCTGGCCGCTTTTTATGCCGAGCGAGCAAAAGGCAAAGTGGGCCTGATCGTAACAGGCGGAGTTGCAGTTCTCCCTGAGGGCGGCATGGGTGAAGCGTACTGCAATGCGTATGCCGACCATCATGTCGAGCAGCTTGGCCATCTTACGCAAGCCGTACATGCGGCAGGCGGCAAGATCGCGATGCAGCTTTTCCATGCGGGCCGCTATGCGTACAAAGAGACGACCGGCCTGGAACCGGTCGCCCCGTCCCCCCTGCAAGCGCCGATCAACCGGACGAAGCCGCGCGAGCTGAGTCCGGAAGAGATCGAACGGACGATTCAGGCGTTTGCCGATGCAGCGCTTCGGGCCAAACGGGCGGGGTTTGACGGTGTCGAGATCATGGGATCGGAAGGATATTTGATCAATCAATTTCTTTCTCCTGTCACGAACCATCGCACTGACGAATGGGGAGGAGACTTCGAGCGCAGGTCGCGATTTGGCATCGAAGTGATGAAACGGGTCAGAGGGGCAGTCGGAGAGGGCTATCCGGTCATTTTCCGCATGTCCGGTCTCGACCTCATACCCGACAGCACCACGATGGAAGAGACGCTCGAGTTCGCCAGACAGATCGAGGCTGCCGGAGCAGATGCGCTCAACGTCGGGATCGGCTGGCACGAATCAAAAGTCCCCACGATCGCCATGATGGTACCGCGCGGCGCTTATGTCTGGGTCGCCAAACAGGTCAAGGAAGCCGTCAACATTCCGGTTATCGCCAGCAATCGCATCAACGATATCAGGCAGGCAGACGCAATCCTGGAGGACCAATATGCGGATATGGTTTCGATGGCAAGACCGCTGCTGGCCGACCCGGATATCGTGAAGAAAAGCATGGAGGGCAGATTTGACGAAGTCAATACATGCATCGCCTGCAACCAGGCTTGCCTGGACCACATCTTCGAAGGCAAGACAGCGTCCTGTCTGGTCAACCCGATGGCTGGCAGGGAAGAGGAGTGGAAGCTGGCGAGTGCGCCTGTGAGAAAAAAAGTAGCTGTTGTGGGAGCGGGCCCGGCAGGTTTGGAAGCGGCACGAGTTCTCGCCGAGCGCGGCCATCAGGTCGTCGTTCTGGAAAGACAGACACAGATCGGCGGGCAGCTGACATACGCGGTTCAGGTCCCAGGCAAATCCGAATTTGCCGAAACATTGCGATATTACCGAACAAAGCTGCGCCTGCTGGGTGTAGAGGTCAGGCTTGGTGTCGAGGCAAGCGCTGATCAGCTTATCGCAGAAGGGTTCGATGAAGTAGTGATTGCTACAGGTGTCATCCCTCGCATTCCGGAGCTTCCCGGCATCGATCTGCCTCATGTAGTCAGCTATGCGCAGATCTTTGAAAAGAAGGCAAGCGTGGGGAGCAGGGTCGTGATCATCGGAGCAGGAGGAATCGCCTGCGACTTGTCCCATCTTTTGGCGGAACCCGCCCAGCTGTCCTCCGAGACGATGAAATATTTGCTGGAGTATCGGATTGTGGAGCCAAAGCAGCTGCAGCGGATGCAGACAAGTCCGAGACGAATCTCGATACTGAGGCGTGGCAAGCATGTGGGAACAGGACTGGGCAAAACGACCCGCTGGGCTGTGCTCGCCAATTTGAAAAGGCAGGGAGTGGAAATGCTGACGGAGGTGGAGTACCGCGAGATAACGCCGGAGGGCGTGCGGATCGTGCATCAGGGGGAAGAGAAGCTGCTGCCGGCAGATACAGTCGTGATCGCGGCCGGAAACACGCCAAACAATCGCCTGTATGAAGCATTGCGGGAAAAGCTGCCGGTCCATCTGATTGGCGGCGCCAGAGAGGCAGGAGAGCTGGATGCCAAACGGGCCATTTACGAGGGAGCGGCGATCGGCAGGAATATATAATCCATTCGCACCATAATAGAATATTGTCGGCTTTTAGGATCTTTTGTCGAAAGACTATCATTTGTACATGTTTTTTTGCAAAATAAAAATGTGCTGTTCAAATCAATTTGAATGGGGGCTCTCGCCTTGATGAATCAAAATGGCATCTTATTGGGAAAACGTCATTTCTTGCACTCTACCGAGCGGGTTGTAAAAGTGGAGGGATGGACGTTTACAATAGCCCCGGGTTTTAAGGTGATTGCCGGCGGCAGTGCCAATCCGCTGCAAACGTTGATCAGCATTTATCACGAAACCGAGAAAATCGCACAACTTGTGCTCAGTCATAGACGCTGCGATTCGGATCTGTCTGTCCAGGCCATCTCCAGTGAAATTTGTCTGGAAATGTCGCCCGCGACTCGTACGGTCAACGTAGCAGTGAAACAATAGGGCACCCAGGCAGGGTGCTTTTTCACTATCCTGACCCTATTTTCAGACAGGAGATGAGGCAAATGAAGTTGACAGAATGGAAGCTGGGGGAGTTTTCCCTGACCTGGCTGCGAGGCGGCCTGACACAGTTGGATGGCGGTGCGATGTTTGGAGTGGTGCCAAAGCCTCTGTGGAGCAAGCGTTACCCAAACAACGAGCTGAACCAGATACCGCTCCGGGCTGATCCCATTCTCCTGCAAGCGGGCGGGAAGCGCATCCTGATCGAATCGGGAATCGGGAAAGATCGTTTGACCGAAAAGCAGAAGCGCAATTTCGGATTGCAGGAAGAATCAGAGGTGCTCGAGTCTCTGCAAGCGGTTGGACTCTCTCCGGAAGATATTGATATTGTATTAATGACCCACATGCACTATGATCACGCCAATGGACTGGTATCGGTCAAGGACGGCGGCCAGTTGTCCTCCACCTTCCCCAGGGCCGTTATTTACGTACAGGAGCTGGAGTGGGAGGAGATGAGAAACCCCAACATCCGTTCCCGCAATACATACTGGGAAGAAAACTGGCGTCCGATCGAGCAGCAGGTGCAGACCTTCGGCTCCGAGCTTTCTGTCATCCCGGGTGTCACGATGCACCATACAGGGGGACACAGCCAGGGACACAGCATTGTCAGAATGGAAAGCGGGGGCGAGCTTGCCCTGCACATGGCTGATCTGATGCCGACTCATGCACATCAAAATTCTCTGTGGGTGCTGGCTTATGACGATTACCCGATGGACTCCATTTTTGCCAAGGAAAAATGGGTCAAACAAGGCTTGAAGGATGGAGCGTGGTTTACCTTCTACCACGACGCCATCTATCATGCGGTAAAGTGGAATGAGCAGAACGAATTGATCGGTCAGATCAAAGTGGAAGCATAAAGACGTGCCATTGCGTTTCAGAGCCGGGGAGATGCCCCGGCTTTCTTGCATTTTCATCTGTCCGCCTCCGAGTTTTTCCAACCTTATCAAATAATCGAACATCCTCATCGAAATTTTCCATAATCAAAAAGCTTCAAACTTGATTGACGAATCAAGTGCCGCTCACTACAATAAAAAAAAACTTACGGAACTGTTCGGAATTGGTAGAAGAGCAGAACACCTAGAGGAGAGAGAAAAATGAGTAGGGTCAGCGCAATGTTTCGTGAGTTTCACCCGATTGTCTGGTCATTGGTGGTCGGGACGGTATTTGTACGGGCGGCCAGCTCGATGAGCATGCCCTTTCTGTTTCTGTTTTTGTCCAACCATACGGATATGGACCTCGGGATGATTGGACTGACGATTGGTGCCGGTGCGCTTGCCGGAACAATCGGAGGATTTTTCGGGGGAACCCTTTCGGACAAGTTCGGACGGCGCCGGGTCATGCTCGGTGCCCTTTATGTATGGATGCTTGTGTTCGTCGGTTTTGCATTCGGGAAAAGCCCGCTTTTGTTTCTGCTGCTCAATATTATCGGCGGGCTCTGCCGTTCTTTTTACGAGCCTGTTTCCCAAGCGCTGATGGCGGATGTCACTCCGCCGGAAAAACGCTTCCGCGTCTTCGGACTCCGCTATACGGCGATCAACGTCGGGGTCGCGGTCGGGCCGATACTGGGCGCGATGCTGGCCATGACTTCCGCCGCACTGCCGTTTCTCGTAACGGCGGCCATTTACCTGGTGTACGTAATCAGCTTGCAAATGATGCTGAACGTGTTTGGGATCAAAAAGATCGAGGGGCAGAAGAAGGAAGCCGTCAGCTTTCAGCGAGCTTTTGAAGTCGTGGTCAAGGACAAGGCCTTCCGCCTGTACATGGTGGCTGGCGTCTTCGGGGCGATCGGCTACTCGCAGATGTCCTCTACCTTGGCAAAGTACGCGGAAATGTCTGTGGTTGACGGGACGAAGCTGTTTGCGATCCTGATGAGCGTAAACGCGATTGTCGTCGTGCTGATGCAGATGCCGCTTATGCGCTGGTCGGAAAAACGGACGCCGCTCACCAGTATCGTGGTCGGAAACGTGGCCTATGCGCTGGGGGATGTAGGATTTGCTTTTGCCGGTTCGTGGAGCGTGTTCATCATCGCCATGGTCGTCTTTACATTGGGTGAAATCCTCACCTTTACCGCATCTGACGTGCTGATTGACCGCATGGCCCCGGAGGATATGCGCGGTACGTATTACGGGGCCAAGAGCTTCAGCAATCTGGGGCAGTTCATCGGTCCGTGGATGGGCGGCATTTTCCTGGCTACTTTGGGAGGCAGCGCTTTATTCTGTGTCGTCGCCGCTTTTTCCTTGACCAGTACAGCCTTCCAGTGGGCTGGACAGCGCGCGTACTTGAAGCAGAGCGGGAAAGCGCTCGATGCCGCGCGAGTCCAGGCCTAAAGGGAGCGGGGAGCGAAGTTATTCCAACGCCTGCAGGATCCGGTCGGCAATCCGCTTGTAGCCCGCTGCGTTCGGGTGAAAATGATCCGTATACAAATAAGCTTGCTCCTTGTTTACGAACAGGTCATAGGTCGGCACGACCAGCACGCGGGGATAGCGAGCGGCAATATCGGAAGCTGCGCTGTTCCAATCCAGGACAGGCTGAATCGTATCCGCTGCTGCTTCGGTGTCTCCAAACGGGTTGTACAGGGACGCATAGACAATCGTTGCATCCGGGTTTGCTTTTCTGATTTGCTTGATAATCTCTTCAAAGTTGGCCGTCAGCCGTTTTGTGGCTGCGGCCAATTTTTTTTCATCGAGTTCCTCCAGCTCTCCGGACTGCTTGAACAGATCGTTCCCGCCAATGGTAAAGAAGATGAGGTCGGAGGCTGCCAGTTGGCTTTGCACCTGCTTCTGAGACAACTGGGCTACGAGGGAGGGCGATTCTTGCCCGTTGATAGCCAGATTGGACAGCGTGATCTTGTTGCCGCTCTTTTTTTCCAGAGCTTGCCGCACAAGTCCGATGTAGCCAAGCCCGTTGGCGTCACCGACACCTCTTGTCAACGAATCACCGAGCCCAACGATTTGCCGGACTCCTTCTGCCGGGACCAGAGTAGGCGGCTTTGCCTCTTTTACAGGGCCGACTGGGCCTTCTGGAGCAAGCTGGCTCGGGTCAAGAGCGAGCACAAAACCAGCCGCCAGCAGCAGCATCGAGGCCAGCGAGAGAAGTCCAAACACGCGCCATAACCAATTACCGGAGCTTTGCATGGGTACCTCCCGTTTCGGTATTGAATCGTGTTGCATGGTATAATGTGACAGTAAACATATATTTTGAGTGTACCACAACAGACCCTTTTTTGCCCAAGCAGGGGCAGTTGACAGGATAGGAGGTGCAGCTATTTGACGGAAACGGTATTGTCAATCAAAGGGCTACGCAAGCAAATGGGAGGAAAGCCGATCATCAAGGACATTTCCTTTGACGTATATGCGGGTGAAGTATTTGGCTTTCTCGGGCCAAACGGTGCCGGCAAGACCACGACTATCAGGATGCTGGTCGGGCTTGCGTCGGCAGATGCGGGAGAAATTCACATTGGCGGCATCTCGCTGCACAAGCATTTTCCCCAGGCAATCGCTCAAGTGGGATCCATTGTGGAAAATCCGGAGCTGTACAAGTTTATGACAGGCCGGGAAAACCTGGAGCACTTTGCCAGAATGAGCGGCGGCATCTCGCGTGAGCGGATTGAAGAGATTGTCCGTTTTGTCGATTTGCAAAGAGCGATCGACGACAAGGTAAAGACGTATTCGCTCGGGATGCGGCAGAGGCTCGGGATCGCTCAGGCCCTGCTTCACAATCCGAAGCTGCTGATCCTGGACGAGCCGACCAACGGCCTCGATCCCGCAGGAATTCGCGAGCTGCGCCAGTTTATCCGCAGACTTGCCGAAGAGGAAGGGCTGGCTGTCTTCATTTCCAGCCATTTGCTCAGCGAAATCGAGATGATGTGCGACAGGGTAGCGATCATAGGCAAGGGCAAAGTCATTTCGGTCGGACTTGTCAAAGACTTGATGGAACAGTTTGGCGATCAGGTGGAATGGAGCGTTTCTCCAGAGACGACAGAGGCGGCCAGCCGTATCTTGCGTGCTCTTCCTTTCGTCGAAGAAGCCGTGGCATCCAAGGAAGGCCGGATCATGTGCAAAATGGACACCGAGCGGATCGCAGAAGCCAATCGGACTTTGGTTCTGCAGGGCATCGCCGTCCTGGGCATCGCCGCAAAAACAGTAACGCTGGAGGACCTGTTCCTCGCGCTAACGACAGAAGAAGGGGGAGCAGAACATGGGCATGCTGGACCTGGTGCAAAATGAGACCATCAAGATACTGCGCCGTCGCCGTTTTCTCGTCATTCTGCTCATCCTGGCCATTCTGATCCCGATTTTTACCTATGCCCAATACAGATCCGTTCTCACTGCCCAAGAGCAGATGGGAACAAGCGACTGGAGAGCGCTGCTTCAACAGAAAATCGTCGACACGCAAAACCGGCTTGCCTCCAGCCGATTGCCGGAGGAATGGCGCGAGTTTCTGAAAATCACCGTGCAACAGCAGCAGTATTATCTGGATCACGACATTAATCCGATGGCTCCGGGGGCTCCGACGTTTGCCCGCGGCTTTATGGATCAGGCGATATCGCTGTTTCTGCCGATGATCATCGTAGTGCTGGCCGTCGACCTCGTATCGGCGGAATTCAGCGAGGGGACAATCAAGCTGCTGCTTACCAGGCCCGTCAGACGCTGGAAGGTGCTGACCAGCAAGTATGTGACACTTTTGCTGTTCACTTCGCTCACAGTGCTGATGACCCTGATCCTGGCTGCGCTGATTTCAGGAGTGGTGTTTGGCTATGCAGGCTGGGACATGCCGGTGCTGACAGGCTTCGAAATTGCCGGAGGAGAGCTGGAGACTGCCGGAGTCTTTGCGCTGCCGCAATGGAAGTACCTGCTGATGCAATACGGATTGGGCTGGTTTGTTTCGGTAGTAGTGGGAACGATCACCTTTATGGTTTCGGTATTGGTCCGCAGCGCGGCCGCAGGTATGGGCATTATGATGGCCGCATTGATCAGCGGGGCGATTTTGACCCAGATGGCCTCCTCATGGGAAAGCGCCAAATACTTGTTCGTCGTCAACCTGCAGTTGACCGATTACCTGGCAGGGACGCTGCCTCCGATCAAAGGCATGAGCCTGCCGTTCTCACTGACAGTGTTGACAGTATGGGGGGCGGCATCGCTCGTCGTTGCCTATGCTGTGTTTATCAAGCGGGATGTGACGTCGTAGACGGATTGGTTGGGGGGGCTTGGGCCAATAACGAGACTGTGCTTCAATAACCCGAGCAGAGCCGTTTTGATAGAGCAGGGATTTGAGAGTGAGGGTGATGCCTCACTCCCCAAAATAAAAAATGGCCAGCCAACTTCTGCTGGCTACCCTCATATAACGAAAGACGCGGGAGCGACTACCCGCGTCTTTCTTACTGCCATGTGATTTGCTTTGACGCTTCCACAAGCTGATCCAGTGTAACCCCGTTTGCTGTGACAACGACGTACAGCGATTGATTGTCCGGTTGGGCGTTGAAGTGTACGGCGTGCTGTGCTGCGGCTTCGCCCGCGTTTGCCTGTTTGTCAAAAGTAACCGCAATGGCTTGCTCTGATTGAACGGTAAACAGTTGGGTCGCGGTGAAGGTGCCAGGGATGGACAGACTCCGTTTCCCGTGTTCATTGCGAACCACTTCTACCTTGATCCAGTCTTTGTTTCGCTTGTACTCAGATGTCAAACGAATGACCTTTTGACTGGTTTGCGATTCGTATTGAGCGGAAATCGCATGCAGAGAAAAACCTTCAGGCAGCTGTCCTGCCTGGGGTACAGGCATATCTGAGGCGTGTGCCGCCGTCTCTACATCAGAAAAGCTGGAAAGGGTAATTTCCGACTTTGCCATAGTCGAGACAGCAGGTCCAACGAGCGCAGGTGCGTGCTCCGCGGCAGGCTGTCCTGCTTCGTCGGCATTCGCGTCCAGAGCCAGTGCGCCTACAGGCTGATTGGCCAGCGCTTTGTTCTGTTCGTCCGCTGGAACGCCTGCGACCGGGTTGTGCTGCCCTGGCTGATTTGGCGCGGCTTCCGCATTGCCTTTCGCTTTTGGCTGATCTGCAGGAGGCTTTCCATTTGCATTGCGGGCAGCGATTATCGGCCGTTTGGGTTCGGGCGCTTCATTTCCTTCCGGTTTTGCAGACTCCTTGGCAGACTTCAGCTCGCCGATTTTCTCAGCAGGTACATCCATGGCAATCTGATTGCCAAAAGCCGATTGGTTTGGGCCACCTGCATTCCCATCGGGTTGTCCGGCTTTTTCCTGAGCAGGTGCTGCTTTACTTTCAGGCGGTGCTGCCTGGATTGACTCAGTTGAACTGCCGCCAAAGGCCTGAGTGCCTGATTTTGTGTCCATGGCCGCAGAAGCCGGGCTGTTTGCAGCGGGAGCGGAAACGATGGCGCCTTGCATATCGGCTGCGCTGGACTCCGCTTTCATGCTGATTTCCTGGCTGCTGTTTTGTGTTTGCTGGAAGCCGATCGCACCGACGACAAGCAGGATAGCCGCGGCACCAACCCATGCCATCGAAGAGATGTTCGGTCTGAAGCGGCGCGGCGCAGCCGGTTTGACGACAGGGGCTGCAGCGGCTTGGGGAGTAGACTCTTGTCCGGTCATCTTGTATATCGCTTGCATAATGTTGTCTTCCAATTGTACCGACGGCTGAGGAACCTCTTTCAAGAACTGCACCTCCTCGCCGTTTGCAAATTGTGCTTCGATCCAGACCATGCACTCTTCACATGTTTCGATATGGAAAAGCGTGCTCTCATTCGTGGTGTCTTCCCAAGCTTTTCTAAATTCCTGGCAGTTCATGTACGAGCCCCCCTTCCTTGCGTGAAAGTAGTTTGGCCAGTTCCTGGCGAGCGCGCAAATATCGGACGCGGGCTGTCGACTCGGCGATGCCGAGCAGCGCAGCAATCTTTTCGAAAGGATATTCATGCGTACAGCGCAGCACGATGACCTCCCGATACGAATCAGACAACAAGGCAAAAGCCTCCTCGATTTCCCTGCGCGTTTCCTTGTTCATGAGCGACTCCTGGGGAGATTCGTCGCGCACCTGGGAAGGGACGTAGGCCAGTTGTTCGTCAGAATCATGGAACTTGCGCCGTCTGATAAAATCGATTGTCTTGTTGCGTGCGAGCGTATGCAGCCAGGAGGAGAATTGACTGTCCCCCCGAAAGGTGGAGAGTTTTTCATACGCTTTGACGAAGACCTCCTGCGTCAGGTCTTCCGCATCGGAACGATTGTTTACCATTTTGTAGATAAACACGTAAATCATGTGCTGATACCTTTGGATCAACTCCCGGTATCCTTCAATGTCGCCCTGGAGAATCCGCTGAATGATTTCGGCGTCGGATTGCATCGAATCTCCGGCCTCCTTCCCTCTATGTGACGCTGGCATATGCTGAAACGTTTCAGTCCAGCGACTCTATTTCTATCACATCGTATTTATATCCTTGTTCTACCAGAAACAACTGGCGATTCATAGCAAATTCTTGCTCTCTCGTATCCCTGGTGACCAAGGTGTAGAAATGGGCCGTGTTTTCTTTTTGTTTTGGCCGCAGTATTCTGCCCAGCCGCTGCGCTTCCTCCTGCCGCGAGCCAAATGTACCGGATATTTGAATCGCGACATTGGCATCGGGCAGGTCGACCGCAAAGTTGGCTACCTTGGAGACGATCAAGCGCGTAAGATCGCCAGCCTTGAAGCGCTGGTAGAGCGACTCCCGTTCTTTTTCCGGCACTTTTCCGGTAATGACAGGGATGTCCAGCAGTTGTGCCATTTGCTCCAACTGCTCCACGTATTGACCGATAATCAAGACCCGGTCATTTCCGTGGCGGTCGAGCAGCTTTCTGACGACATCGAGCTTGCGGGGGTTTTCTGCAGCGATCCGGAACTTTTGTCTCGCTCCGGCATGGGCGTAAGCCTCCCGCCACTTCGCCTCAAAGGGCAGACGGATTTCCTGGCATGTGGCACCGGCGATCCACCCCTGCTCTTCAAGCACTTTCCACGGCATCTCGTACTTTTTCGGGCCGATCAGCGTAAAGACGTCCTCTTCTCGTCCGTCTTCGCGGACAAGCGTAGCGGTCAGTCCGAGCCGGCGCGTCGCCTGAATGCCTGATGTGACGCGAAAAACGGGAGCGGGCAGCAGATGCACCTCATCATAGATGATCAATCCCCAATCCCGCTTGGAAAACAGCTCCATGTGCGGAAAGTCGCTTTCTGCGTCCGGTCTGTACGTCAGAATCTGGTATGTGGCCACAGTCACGGGCTTCACTTCTTTTCGCTCGCCAGTGTACTCTCCGATCATGGCGGGATCAAGGTCTGTCTTGTCCCGTAATTCGGAAATCCACTGCCTGACAGAAGTGGTATTGGTGGTCAGGATCAGGGTTGCTTTTTGAAGCTGGCACAAAGCTCCCAGCCCGATAACGGTTTTGCCCGCCCCGCAGGGGAGCACAAGCACGCCGCTGCCGCCCAAGGCCGATCCGGCGGCATGAAAAGCATCCACCGCTTCCTGTTGGTATCCTCTCAAGGAAAACGCCTTTCCGGAAGCCGTGGTCGGTAAAAGGGAAACAGGGCAATCCTCGCCGCTTGTATAGCCTGCCAGATCCTGTACGGGATACCCCAGGCGGATCAATTCCTGCTTGATCAAACCGCGTGCGTACGGCTTGACCGGATACTCATGCTCTTCCCGATGCTCCTCCAACAATGACGATATCGAGCGATAGCTCGTCAGCTCCTGCAGAAGCAGGGGATCGTCGCTGGTCAAAAGAAGTTGATCCGCTGCTTTTTCCAGACGAATAAGTCCGTAGCGCTTCATCGTCTCATGAATCTCACGGACAATCGTAGAAGGAACTCCGTATTTACTATACGTGCCAAGCACCTCGGTTACCTGCTCAGGGGCGATATGGGCCGCTGCGGCATTCCACAGGGAAAGCGGCGTAATGCGGTACGTATGGATGTACTCGGGGCTTTTGATCAATTCCGCAAAGCCTGCTAACGCCTGACGCGCCTCATTGAACAACGGGTGCTGGGCTTCCAGGAGAATGGTCCGATCGCTTTGCACAATCATCGGCAAATCGGGACGGTACGACAACTTCTTCACCTCGCCGATTGAATGTTCGTTTAGCACCATGTTATCACATCATGATATAGAAAGAAAAACCGCCTTTTCTCAGTGGAAAAATGCTCCAGTCCTTGTTGGCGCAGTGCCGCGGGGAAACTTTTGGGACTGTGTGGGTTACACTAACCCGAAGAAACCCCGATGAAGGAGGAGAGACGGCATGGACGTATGGGGGAACGTGTTCAATCTGTTCCTGATCGTAATCCTCGTCCTTCTCAACGGCTTTTTCGTCGCAACTGAATTTGCCGTGGTCAAGGTGCGGGAATCGCGCATCACGCAGCTGGTGGCAGAGGGCAACAAAAGAGCGGGGAATGTAGAGCAGGTGCTGGACAATCTGGATGCTTATCTGTCGGCCTGTCAACTGGGAATTACCCTCGCGTCATTGGGACTGGGGTGGCTTGGAGAACCTGCCATCGCCCATCTTTTGCATCCGGTCTTTCACTATTTCGGAATGAACGAGGCCCTCGTCGGCAGCATTTCCTTTATTATCGCTTTTTCCATCATTACGTTTTTGCATATCGTCCTCGGCGAGCTCGCTCCCAAATCGCTCGCCATCCAGCGGACCGAATGGGTAGCCCTCCACGTGTCCAGACCGATCCAGTTGTTTCATAAGGTCATGTACCCGTTTATCGCCTTTCTCAATTGGTCGGCTGCAAAAATTTTGAGTCTGGCCGGCATCACGATGGAGCCGCACCAGGAGGCGCACACGGAAGAAGAGATCAGGATTTTGGTCAGCGAGAGCCACAGAAGCGGACTGATCGACCAAACCGAGCTGATGCTGGTCGACAACATCTTTGATTTTTCAGAAACGATGGCCAGAGAAATTATGGTCCCGCGTACAGATATGGTCGTGCTCAATCTCGACGACTCCCTGGAGGAAAACATCAAGCTCGTCCAGCACGGCCGGTTTACCCGCTACCCGGTGGTCGACGGGGACAAGGACCACGTCGTCGGCAGCCTGCATATCAAGGACCTTTTGACCAGCCTGCTGGAAGGCAAGAGCAACAGCCTGGAATCGATCATGCGCCCGATTTTGACCGTCCCGGAGACGATCTCGATCAGCCGTCTTTTGACCATGCTGCAAAAACAGCGGGTGCAGCTCGCCATCATCATCGACGAGTACGGGGGAACGGCGGGGCTGGTTACTCTGGAGGATATTATGGAGGAGATCGTCGGCGACATCCAGGATGAATTCGACGATGAACGGCCCGAGGTGGAAAAAAAGGACGGCCAGCTTTCCTTTGACGGACGAATGCTGCTGGAAGAAGTAAACGACTATCTCGACCTGGATCTCGATGATACAGAGGTAGACACACTCGCCGGCTGGATTTACATGCAGATCGACCATCCGCCGCGAGTCGGGGATACGGTGCGGCATACCGGCTATGAATTCGTCGTCGGCGAGGTCGATCATTACCGGATTACGAGGGTGCTGGTAAAAAAAGTCGCGAAGGAAGCGCCAAAAGAGCAGGAAGGCCAGGAGGAGCCGGTTCCAAACGGCTGAGACAAAGCGTTTGCGATAGTTGCGGCAAAAAATCTTTTCATCCGAAAAAATTGTGCTATAATGGGACACAAGTTTAGCTTAGCAGAGATTAGAGGAGGAAGTTCAGATGAGAAAAGCAGTATCTTTTTTACTATCCGCATGTTTATTCGCGGGGCTGACAGCCTGTGGCAACCAGCCGGAAGCCGCAAGCACCGGTTCGGCTACGCCTGCTGCGGGTGGTGAGCAAGTCGTCAAGCTCGGGTTGACCCAGTTTGTGGAGCACCCGGCACTGGACGCGATCCGTCAGGGGATTGTCGACGGACTGAAGGAATCCGGCTATGAAGATGGAAAAAACGTGGAGCTCGATTATCAGAACGCCCACGGTGATATGAATAATACGGTCTCGATTGCGCAGAAGTATGCCGGCGACGGAAAAGATCTGGTGATAGCGATCGCTACGCCATCCGCGCAGGCAGCCGCCAAGGCGATTACGGACAAGCCGGTCGTCTTCAGTTCTGTGACCGATCCGCTGTCTGCCCAACTGGTCAGCAGTCTGGAAAAGCCTGACAAAAACGTCACAGGCACCTCCGACAAGGTATCCATGGAGCAGCAGCTGAAGCTGGTCAAAACCTTCCTGCCCGAGCTCAAAAAGCTGGGCGTTATTTACACGACTTCGGAGGTAAACTCCGAGGTACAGGTAAAGGAACTGGAAGAAGCGGCGAAAAAAGAGGGCATTGAAGTAGTCAAGGCCGGCATCTCCCAGCTCTCTGAAGTACAGCTTGCAGCACAGGGGCTTGCCGGTAAAACGGACGCCATGTTTATCCCGATCGACAACACGGTCGTATCCTCGTTTGAAGCGGTACTGGGAGCAGCGGAGCAGAACAAAATCCCGGTATTTGCCTCCGATACCGACACGGTGAAGCGGGGAGCAGTGGCTACGTACGGCATCGACTACTATCAAATCGGCAAGCAGACCGGTGAAATGGCTTCTCGCATCCTGAAAGGACAAAAAGTCGCTGACACACCGGTAGAGGTTTCCAAACAAGCTGATTTGTACATCAATGAAAAGGCCGCGGAAACATTTGGCCTGACTGTGCCCGAAGCGCTCAAATCACAGGCGAAAGAGATCGTGAAGTAAAAAGAAGAGAGCGCCAAGCTCTCTTCTCAGGTTGCAGACAAACTCCCTCGCTGAACGAACAGCAGAGGGAGTTTGTTTAATAATTTGATGAAAATACCGAAGGTGTTTTGATCGTTCACCTTTTGGCGACCTGATTTCCATAGCCAGGTCGCCATTTTTTTCAAGTTCATGGCAGCGAAAACAAGCATCGCCTGCATCGTGACCTTCTCCAGTCCTCGTAAGGTCGTCCAACGCATGCCATGCTTTTCCTTCATATCAGCGAATACACGTTCAATCGTTTCTTTCCGTTTGCTATAGATTTGTTTGTTTTCCTCGGTATGCCGGAGGTGGTCTACCTCTTCGAGGTAATCAGCCCAGATGTGGCGACTCACTCTCTTTGTGTAGTCTTTACTTTCCGTGCATTGTTTCAAGAACGGACAACTTCGGCAAACTTGAGAATTTGATCGATAGATACGGTACCCATCCTTGTTTGTTGTCTCATATGTTAAGATTTGCTCGTTCGGGCAGATGTAGCAGTCGAAATATTCATCATACACATATTCGTGCTTTTTAAAAAAACCTTCTTTGGTGCGTGGTCTTGTGTAGGGCATAACGGGGCGAATCTGGTCATCAAGGAGTGTTTTACTGATGTAAGGCGTCTTGTATCCCGAGTCCACTGCCACAGCTTGAGGCTGTGCAAACGTCTTTCGCACTTGATTCAAAACATCCTCAAAAACCTGACTGTCATGCACATTGCCTGGCGTTACCTTGGCACCAAGCACAAATCCATTTCGATCACATGCTGTATGAAAACTATAAGCAAATACACGTTCCTTTTCCCCTTTTACAAACAATCCGCAATCCGGGTCAGTTGTGCTGACTTTCACCTCCTTCTTCGAAGTTTCTGTCTTTTTTTCAAGGGGCTTCTTTCCATGTGCAATACGATCCTGATTGATTTCTTCGTCCAGCAGCTCTTGATATTTCTTCGCTTGTTCTTCAACGATTTCTTTCACGTATTTATGCTTATTCGCACTGGCTTTTACATGCGTAGCATCAATGAAAAGCACATCAGGCTTCACGAATCCATGATGAACCGCCTCCTCCAATATTCGAAGGAAGATCGACTCGAAGAGTTGAGTATCCCGAAAACGGCGAACATAGTTCTTGCCTAGGGTCGTGAAATGGGGAATGGGCTGACTGAAATCATAGCCAATAAACCACCGATAGGCAACATTGGTTTCGATCTCTTTAATCGTTTGTCGCATGGAACGAATTCCAAAAATATATTGGATGAAAGCAATTTTAACTAAGACTACAGGGTCAACACTGGGTCTGCCATTGTCATGACAGTAAAGGCTTTCCACCAAGTCATAGATGAACGAAAAGTCGATTGCATTTTCAATTTTTCTTACGAGATGATCTTCTGGCACCAACTCATCTAGCGAGAATGCAGATATCTGATAACGCCCTTCGGCCTCTTGCTTATTAAGCATAATGCCACCTCTAAAAAATAACTTTTGAAAACGTAACATGTTCTATATTCAACAAAAAAGCCTGCAGACCCTGTTCCTTACGGAACTTTGTCTACAGGCTGAGAAGAGAGCGCCAAGCTCTCTTCTTATCTTTTTTTCAAGGATTTGTATCACTTCCCCCGAAAGCACCAGATTACAGCTTTCCAACCTGTTTTAATCATGGTAAGATTAAAAAAATTTCAAATGGGGGTTTTGATACATTATGAGAAAAAGAAAGTCTATCCAATTGGTCCAGAAAATTCTGTGTCCTTTGCTGCTTTTGTCCGTTGCAGCATGTGGGCAACAAAGTACACCGGCAAACAATTCTGCCCAGCCATCTGCTCAGACGCCGGCAGAAGCACCAGCACCTTCTCAGGAAACCAAGCAGGTAAAAATCGGTATCGCCCAGTTTGTGGAGCACCCTGCGCTTGACGCGGCACGCGAAGGTTTTATCGAACAGATGACAAAGAACGGATATGAAAAAGACAAGCAAGTCGTGTACGATATCAGTTCGGCACAGGCGAGCATGGACACAGCGATCCAAATCGCCCAGAAGTTCAACTCCGACAAGGTTGATCTCATCCTGGCGATCGCGACTCCGACCGCTCAGGCTTCCGCGCAGACGACCCAGGACATTCCGATCCTGTTTACAGCGGTGACCGATCCGGTCGAAGCGGGCCTGGTAAAGGCGATGGATAAGCCGGGCGGAAATGTAACCGGTACGTCTGACATGAACCCGGTGGAAGAGCAGCTGAAGCTGGTAAAGGAACTGAAGCCTGACGCCAAGACAGTAGGTGTCATCTACAGCTCCGGCGAAGTCAACTCCAAGGTGCAGGTAGACGCAGCCAAAGCCGTTTCCGAGAAGCTCGGCCTGGCGATACAGGAAGCAGCCGTAACGAGCGCGACAGAAGTGAAGCAGGCGGCTGAATCGATGGTAGGCAAAGTAGATGCTTTCTACGTTCCAACAGACAACCTGGTCGTCTCTTCGATCTCCGCTGTTCTCGGTGTGGCCGAATCGCAAAAAATCCCGGTAGTCGCCGGCGAAGAGAACTCCGTCAAAAGCGGCGCGATCGCAACCTACGGCATCGACTACACAAAACTGGGCGCGCAAACAGCCGACATGGCCGTGAAAATTCTCAAGGGCGAAAGCAAGCCTGCCGACATGGCTGTAGAAATGCAAGCCGACATGAAGCTGGTGCTGAACAAGAAGGCAGCAGAAAAAATGGGCGTGACAATTCCGCAATCCATGCTTGATCGCGCTGGCGAAGTGATTGAGCAATAATCGTAGGAGGATATTATGAATCTGGCATTACACGGAGCAATCGAACAGGGCTTGTTGTTCGCGATCATGGCCCTGGGCGTATATTTGACCTTTCGCATCTTGAACTTTCCCGATCTGACCGTGGACGGCAGCTTTGCACTGGGCGGGGCGCTGGCAGCCAGACTAATCATCGAAGGAACGAATCCGTTTCTCGCTACCCTGATGGCCTTCGTGGCCGGAGGGGTAGCGGGCATCTTTACCGGAGTATTGCACACGAAGGGCAAAATCAACGGTCTGTTGGCCGGGATTCTGACGATGATTGCACTTTATTCCATTAATCTTCGGATCATGGGCAAGGCCAATTTGCCGCTTCTGCGCGAGGACACGCTGTATACCTTTGTGAAAGATCTTGGGGTGCCCAATCTCGCGGTGGGAGGGGTCGTCTTTTTCACCGGGGTTGCCCTCGTTTTCCTGATCGGCATCCTTTTGCTGAAGGCTATTATCGACTGGTTTTTGCAAACCGATCTTGGACTTGATATCCGCGCAACCGGAGACAACTCGAAGATGATTCGCAGCTTTGGAGCCAACACGGATACGACAACAATTATCGGGCTCGGCCTGTCCAATGCGCTGGTCGCAGTTTCCGGCGCCTGGGTCGCACAATACCAAGGCTTTGCCGACGTAGGGATGGGGATCGGGATGATCGTCATCGGTCTTGCCTCCGTGATCGTCGGGGAAGTGCTGTTTGGCAGCTCGTCGATCTTCCGCGCTACGCTCGCCGTTATCCTCGGCTCAGTCGTGTACCGTCTGGTGATCGCGCTTGCCTTGGACGCGGGGCTCAATCCGTCCGACATGAAGCTGATTACGGCGCTCATCGTAATTATCGCGCTGACCGTTCCGGCGGTTGCAAAAAGCGTCTGGAAAAGGCAGCCGTTCCGGGCGACGAAAGGAGGGAGAGGCGATGCTTAAAATTTCACGTGTACGCAAGGTGTTCAACGAGGGGACAGTCAACGAGAAAATCGCTCTGCGGGAAATCAATCTGAACGTCACTCCCGGCGAGTTCATTACGGTTATCGGCAGCAACGGAGCGGGGAAATCCACGCTGATGAACATCATCTCCGGCGGACTGATCCCGGATACCGGCAGCGTCATCATCGACGGAAAAAACGTGACAAAGCTGGGCGAGCACAAACGGGCCTCCTTTGTTGGCCGCGTGTTTCAAGACCCGATGGCGGGGACTGCGCCGAATATGACGATCGAGGAAAATCTGGCGATCGCTTATGCGCGCGGAAAGCGGCGGACACTTTCATTTGGAGTGAACAACCGGAAGCGGGAGCTGTTCCGCGAACAGTTGAGGCAGCTAGATCAGGGGCTGGAGAACCGCCTGAAGACAAAGGTAGGCTTTTTGTCGGGAGGTCAGCGACAAGCCTTGAGCCTGTTGATGGCTACCTTTACGGAGCCGAAGATCTTGCTGCTTGACGAGCATACGGCTGCGCTCGACCCAAAACGGGCTCAATTGATCGTCGATCTGACCCAAAAGGTCGTCGAGCAGTACAAACTGACCACCATTATGGTCACCCACAACATGGAGCAGGCGCTCAATATGGGGAACCGCCTGCTGATGCTGCATGACGGCGGGATCATCCTGGACATTCCTCAGGAGAAGAAGCAAACGATGAAGCCGCAGGATCTCCTGCGGGCCTTCGAACAAGCCCGCGGCGGAGAGTCCTTCAGCGAGGACCGGTATCTTTTGTCCTAGGGGTGTCATGCTGAGCCTGCATTCAAAACGAATACACGGGCTAGTTACGAACCGGAGCCTTCCCGACTAAGCGGGGAGGCTTTTTCCATGCGGCGAAGGAAAACGTTTTGGATCACAGCACCGATCAGAAGCAAGGCCGTCGCGATGGTGAACAGGACGGCTCCGTCGAAGTGCAGAAACAGAAAGCTGCCGGCAAGCGGGCCGAGCGTGCGCGATATGTCCCAGTGCAAGCCGTACACGGCAAAGTACCTGCCCCGCATCGCGGCGGGAGCCATTTTGGATACCATCGTCAGCATATGGTTCAGGCCGATGCTTTCTCCCATGACGAACACCAGTTGCATACACAGCAGCAGGATAATGCTGTCGGCATTCCCGTAAGTCCAGGAGACTGCGGCGAAGCAGATGTAGGAAAAGACCACCAGTCGGCGGGGGGAAAAGCGCTGAGTAGCTTTCACCAGCCAAAACTCAAGCATGATGGCCGAGATGCTTTTCGTCAAAGCGAGCCATGCCAGCACATCGAGATAATTGGCGAAGCCGTTCTTCAGATGAAGCTGCAGGTTCGTCTCGGTTTGGGCATAGAAGAAGCTGATCGGCAGAGCGAGGACCATCATGGAAAGCACAGCGCGATGGGCGCCCACTTTGCGAAACGAGATTTGCTCGTGTGCGCTCGCGCATTCTTTTTGCCCCTGATGCTTCGTTTCCGGCACCTTCCACCAGATGACAGCAGCATACAGAAACAGCGAAAGACCGGTGCAGACAAAGGCAAGAGCAGGTGCCGTCTGATAGACCAGAACGCCCAGAAGAGGGCCGACGGAGGCTCCGATATAGGTTGCCGTACTCAAAAGGGCAAAGGCCTCTGTCAACTGCTTGGCCGTCATGCTGTCGGCCAGCACGGCCCGGCTTGCCGGGATAAACAGAGAACGGCCGATGCCGTTTAGCACGTACAAAAGGGCAAACGCTGCGAGCGAGCCTGCCGCGGCCATTCCGAGCATGCTGAGGCCTTGCAAAAGCAGGGCGAGCAGCATGATCGGCTTACGGCCGTACCGATCGGTTACGCCTCCCGCGATCAGCGTAAAGAGAATGTCGCTTGCAGGCTGCAGCCCGATCACGAGCATAATCAAGGGGATGCTTCCCCCGATTTTTTCGTGCAGGTACAAAATGAGAAACGGCGTTATCATGCTGCGGGACAGCTCCGTCAGCAGCTCGCCGAAGAGCCGGACCCAGAGGATCACAGGGTACCTGGAAAAAAGGCGTGTCGCTTTCTCGTTCATATCTGGTATCCTTTCTGTAATGATTTTTGGGTTGTTCCCGATTGTACGGGGAAAACACCAGGACAAAAAGGGTACAGATTCGGCCCGTTTTTTTTCATGTTTTAGGGGGACTATCGCATGCTTTTGTTCGAACACTACCATCGGCTGTATTCATTTTTTCGGGAGCAAGGCGTATCCCGCCCGATTTCCATCAGTCTGGAGCAGGTCGCATCTCACTTGTGCTGTACGAAGCGAAATGCCGCGACAACGGTAAAAAAGCTGCAGCAACGGGGATGGATAGACTGGCGGCCAGGAAGGGGCAGGGGCAATCAGTCGATGCTGACCTTTCGGCTGCAGCCGGGGGATGTCGTGCTCTCCCTGGCCCAGGAAATGATTCTTCGCGGAGATATTCGCGACGGACAAGAGCTTGTAGCCCTTCACCAGGATGAATGGGAAGGACTAGGAGAGGCGTTTGGGCGTTGGATGGACAGCCAGTTCGGGCTGCATGTCCAAAAAAGCCACGGCAAGCGGCTCGATATGCTGCGGCTGTTTGCGTCAAGACCGCAGCCGATTTTGGACCCGGCCAGACTGCTGATGCGTTCAGAGGCAAATCTGGTGCGTCACGTGTTTGACGGACTCGTCCGCTTTGATCCCGCATACAAGACAATAGATCCAGGAATTTCCTTTTATTGGGAAGTGGATAATGGCGGCACAGCCTATACGTTTTATTTGCGCAAAGGCGTACGGTTTCACCATGGCCGTGCCTTGACAGCGGAGGATGTGCGCTATTCCCTGCTCAGGCTCGGTAAACAGGCCTCCCCGCATCGGTGGATTACCCGCTCGATCCGGCAGGTGGAGGTCATTGATTCATACGTCGTAAAAGTCATGCTGCATCGTCCGGATTTTCTGTTTCTTCATGCCCTCAGCAAAGAGTACGCTGCAATCGTTCCGGAGGATTACACGGAGCGTATGGGGGAGGAGTTCGGTAGGATGCCGGCAGGCACGGGTCCGTTTCGGATCGTCCGCAACGACGATTCGATGCTGGTGATGGAGGCGTTCGAGCCGTACTTTGGGGGCAGGCCGTTTCTGGATCGGATCGAGCTGTGGCAGGTGCCGGAACGCGAGACTGCGCCTGAGCTCGGGCAAGCAGACATCCCCCGAATCCTGTATGCTCCCGGCGAGGCTGGCGTTGACGGCGAGACCATGCGAGCTGACTGGCAAACCGTTTACAGGATCGAGCAGTGCTTTCAATACCTGGCTTGCAATGCAGGCAAGCCGGGGCCGCTCCAGGACGATTCACTCCGGGAGGCGCTCGATCTCATTATCGACCGTCCGGCGATGCTGGCCGAGCTGGGAGGGGACAGACAGCCGGCTGTTCATTGGAGTGGAAGTCAGGTCAAGCCTCCAGAGATTGAGCGTCCAAGGGAAGAGCGAATTCAGCAGCTCCTGCGTCAAAGCGGCTACCGGGGCGAGACGCTCAGTCTGTTCACGATGCCCGAATACGATCATGTGGAAGATGCGGAATGGCTGCAAAAGCGCCTGGGGCGATACGGCATCAAGCTGGCGATCCATTATGTCGAGCCCGAAGTGTTGGCGAGCCAACAGATGCGCGGGGCTGATCTCATCCTGGACAGCGCCAATATGGATGAGCGCGAGCACCTGTCACTCCTGGAATTTTTATTTGACGATTCGGCTGCGTTGTCTCATTTTCTCTCGCCTGGGTTTGCCGATGAGGTGATGGAACGTGTTGAGAGAGGGTGTGCCGCAGCAGATGAGGAGCAAATAACGCAAAAAATGCAGGAGCTGATGAAATGGATCGCCAGCCAGCGCCTGTTTTTGCCCTTGTACAGCAATCGGATCGAAGCTATGGCGGACTCGAGGCTTGGCGGTATCTCGCTTGGTGCATACGGTTGGCCGGATCTTTGTCGAATTGTGGTGAGAACATAAAAAAATGTCACATTTTTGTATGAAACCGCTTTCCTCTTTCATCGTATAATTAGGAAACGATATAACAACAAGAATCAGCGTCCAAGAGTTCGAGGGAGGATATAGAAGTGTATACGAAAACGGAAAAGGACAAACATATTTTGTTTGCATCCATTCGCCTGATAATCTGCGTCGGTCATGCAGATGGTTATATAGGAAACAAAGAAGTGAGCCGAATCCATGAGCTGGTCAACTCGGAGCACTTTACGCTGAGAGAAAGACAGATTCTCATGGACGATATGGATTACCCCAAGCAGCCGGAAACCATCGTCAAGGACATGGTGGACCTGTCTCTGCCGGAGAAGCTCGGTCTGCTCCGGCAGTTGTACAAAATCGCCCTGGTCGATCAAAAGCTTTCGCTTGCGGAAACGTTGGAAATTAGACGAATTTCCTGCTTGTTGGGAATCTCCGAAGAAAAGCAAAAACAGGTGGAAGAATGGATCGTGGAAGGGATTCAATGGCGCGACCGCTGGAAGGAGATCGTCGGCGAATAAGTCCGTGAGTGCTTGGAAGCAGTTTTTTCTGGTGTGAAATGGGAATAGCTATAGAGGCGTGCAAACCGGTCTGCGGTTTTTTTGCACGCCTCTTTTTTCCCGGACAAAAGGTCTTTTTGGTACAATAAGGAGAAGACAGCCTGCCAGAATCCGGACGCGGCTTGCCGGAACAAAGAAATCATGGGCAGCAGCGTCACGAAAAGGGAGGATATGATATGTTGCGAGTATTGTTGACGAATGATGACGGGATTGAGGCTTTGGGCATCCGCAAACTGGCTGAAGCGCTTCTCGCCTTGTCCGATGTAGAGATTTTTGTTGTAGCTCCCGCCGAGGAAAGAAGCGGCGTAGGACACGGCCTGACCTACCGCAGTGCGCTCTCGCCTAAGCCGCATTCCTTTTACGGACTGCCGGTGACCGCGTGGACGATCGACGGAAATCCTGCCGACTGTATCAAGGGCGCCTACCACCTGTTGTTTGAGGAAGGCAAAAAACCGGATATCGTTTTTTCCGGGATCAATGTAGGGACAAATCTGGGACGGGACATTTATTATTCGGGTACCTGCAGCGGAGCGAGAGAAGCCGTTATTTTGGGCATTCCGGGCGTGGCTCTCTCCTATGACAACTGGACCGACCAGGACAATTACGGACAGGTGGAGGAAATCATTCGCCCGCTTTTGCAGTTGTTTTGCGATCAGGCAAGAGAGGATCGACTGGCTCCCGAAGTGTTCTGGAACGTCAACATTCCGCATTTGCCGCCGGAAGAAATCCGCGGAATCGTCCCTGCCGCACTGGCGATGAACCACTACGAAGACAAATACAATCAGGAAGCAGAAGGCTACTGGCTGACTCGCGAATACCCGGACAGAAGCAATCCTACACCTGAAGAAGACTACTATCTGGTGAAACGCGGATACATCGCGGTAACCCCGGTACATATCGACGCGACAGACCGGACACTGCTCGATAAAATGCTGGAGTGGCCGATTGTAAAGCAGTCGGGCAACGAAAAAAAATGACGGTTCACGAGTCCTTTCGTCCCGCTTTGATCCCCGATCCGAAGCGGGTATCGCCGACATCCGATACCCAGGGAGAGGTGCTTGATTCCGCGGTTTATTCCGATCTGTATCATTTGGCAGAGACAGAAGGATTGCCCTACTTTGCCCGAATGTCTGCGGCTGGCGATGTTGAGCTGTTCCTCGTCTTCGAGAGCATTGACGCCTTCAGCGAATCGACACGGGACGCTGTCTCCGTCGAGTTTAAAACGTATCGCAACAAGCTTTTGGCTGTCATCTGGACGCTCACTGATCCGCTCGATCCGTTGGGCTTTCCGCTGTCGTTTGACATCAAGCGAACTGAGGACCGCGGCATGGCGCTGCGGATGCTGGAACAAGCCGAGGTTCCCCTGCACTATTTGGCCTTTGAAGAGGGACGGCTGACGCATATTTATACGGAGGGGATTACGTTTTCGCCAGAGGAAGCGAGACAAGCGCATGCGATGGTGGAAGCATTGTTTTTCGACAGGGCTGACGAGCTTCCGCATCAGGCCGAGGTACAGGAAGCAGCGGAAGCGCAAAGCGTTCCGCTCTCTTTCCTCTCGGATGCAAAGCTGGAGGAAAAGGGAACGGCCTACTTGATCGACTTTATGCGATTGCAGGACAAACACGGCGCAGATGAAGCCCAGCATTTGCTGATGAGCACCGTCCATCAAGCTGTATGGGTGATGCGGCGCCATGCCAGAAGCGAAGTCAGGGAGAGGTCTTTTACCGTGTGGGCAGCCGAACATGATGGGCTGCTGAGACTCATCGTGACACCGGAGATGTCAGACTTGTTTGAGGTGGTTCATCTGACTGAAGATGAAGCCAATCCTTTTTCACGCTTTCTCTTTACGTTGCCGGAATTTCTTTCGACAGAGGATGCGGTGCCGCTCAGACACGGAGCTTATCCTTTGATTCGCATGGAAGCGGGGCGACTCTACCATCTGGAGCTGGATGAGACGAGTGCGGAGCGGCTAGGAGCTATCTTTGACAGGCTGTATCCGGGAGAGCTGAATCCGTACGAGAACGTGTCGGAGTAGTTTTTTCGGAAGGGCACCCGCATGACGACTGACGATTGTGGAACGAGCATTCTTTCGTGGAAAAACGGGAAAAGAAGTCACCATTCAACAAAGGAAAGTTTAGCCATCATTGCGAAGAGATATAGACAGATTTTCCATGGAAGGGTGAGGAGGATGTTCACAGTACAACCTGAGGGATTTGAGGCGATTTCCGACTGTGCCCGTCGGTTTCAGGAGGATGTGGAAAAGCTCGCAGAACGGTTTTCACTAGAGGTAGATGGCCGCTTTCCCGCCATGGAACTGCATGTCCATCCGCGCTTGCAGGCGATGCTGGAATACGCCCTTTGGGGGGAAGCGGGAGTGGTCGCTGTCAAAGGGAAGCTGAACGCATTGACGGACGATCTGGCCGATTGCAAAACAATTTCGGTTACGATGAAGTTTTCGCTGTCCTGTGACCCGCAGACCGATATCGAGTGGTTGAAGCAGCGAATCGAAGAAATCCTGTACGGGGAAGTGGAGCTGTTTTGGCACAGACCGCCCGCAGGACATATTGGACATATAGAGCTGACCATTGCTTTTCAGGCCGAGCCCGGTGCGAGCAGGATGAACGAATACGTACGCTGCGTTCTGGGCATCGTAACAGGAAAGATGATGGCCGCATAAAGGCTCCCCGTTCGTGCGGGCGGGCTTTTTTTGTCGACAGGAATTTATGAAAATGCACCTATCGACATAAGTGCAACGAAGGCTTCCCCATAAAGCTTGGCGAGGCCACGTTTTCAAATGCGATGTTGCCAAGAGGAGGAATATGTCGATGCGTCTTTTTGTGGCTCTGGATATTCCCGATGACGCTGTCCGCTACATTGCGGGCGTGCAAAAACAGGTGAAGAGCCTGATCAAGGCAGATCGGTGGCAGTCACTGCACAATCTCCATCTCACCCTGCATTTTCTCGGAGAGGTAGGAGAAAAGCTGGTGCCAGAAATCTGCAAGGACATGGATATTGTCAGCGAAATTATTTCGCCTTTTTCTTTGCAGGTCGGAGGCTTCGGCGCATTTCCCCACGCAGAACGTCCCCGAGTCCTCTGGCTCGGGCTTCGCGGACAGACAGACCCGCTCAGACAGCTTCATTTGCTGTTGGGCAAGCGGTTTGATCTGCATCCCGGCCTGACCTATGACAAGAAGCGATACAGCCCGCATATTACGCTGGCAAGAGGCCCCAAGGTTGGCCAGGAAGGGGTGCCTCTAGCGGAATGGAACGAACGACTCCTCTCCTCGGAGCCGCCCGCCTGGGAAGTGACCCGTTTTCACCTCTACCAGTCAGAGCTGCGGCCGGATGGGGCGGTACATACGATTATCCACACGAGCACGTTTGATAAAGAACACGGCAAATAATCGCCATCCGATGAATAAACTGGTAGCAAGAACGATGGCTCAAACCGTGCCAGACCAGGGAGAGCCTGCCAGAAAGCGGTGGGAATCGGATGGGTGAGTTCACGACAGGCATGTTGTATCCACGCAAATATGAACCAAAAGTATTAATCGCCCTGCCCAAATCGAGGCAGCCTTATTTCCATAGGAACATCAACCGGGACTGGAATGCCTTTTTCCTGCGGGATGAGTGGCTTGAGACAGCCCATACCCTGCAATTTATTCTGAACCTGTCCCGTCAGTGTGTCCCGCTCCTCTGGTTCCATGACGCCGAAGACAACGGATGGGGGTATCGGCTCTTTGACGCGGGCTTCGAGGTGTCGTCGGCGACAATCAGCTATTCGCTGGATGCAGATATGGCGGAAGCGGAATTTGCCCGCCTCTACCCCCACATAAACCTGCATGAGGCCATAACCGAGAGCGAGGACGTAAGGCAGATGTACGATGACATTCTGGACAGGGTCGCAAGGTCCGACCAGTATCGAAGGGAAGTAAGCAAGGGGATTAAACGGGCTTGTCCGCAATGCTTCAACCGGATTGTCGGTCCCAAGCAGGTGCAGCAGCTTCGTTCCCTGTTTGATTTGCAGCTGCTGACGGATTTCGATGATGAGACAGGGGCGTCGCTTTTGTACGATTCAGTCGATTTGTTCAAGGAGATTTTGGGCATTGAGGAAATGGTGTGGGTCAGCTATTCCTATTTGGCGAGCGGCGGTCAGAAATAAGGGAAGGACGTAGTCATGCATGAAAAGATGACCCCGCAACTCTGACGGAGAAAGAAAAAATGTACGAACATGCAAAAACAGGCGGAGTCCGGCGCTTCGCCTGTTTTTTTATTCGCTTCGCCGGTCCGGGCCCGATACCAACTGCCCCTGTACGATCCGTCGTCCGTCCTGAAAGCGGACCGGTATCGAGTGTCCGCTTAAAAGAACAGGAGAATCAGATACCTGGAAATGAAGGTGAGCCTCGCTGGAATTTCCCGAGTTGCCGCAGAGCCCGATCAAATCGCCCGGCTGCACACAATCGCCGACCTCGACGCAGACAGAGTCTTGCTTGAGATGGGCAAGCAGGCTGTATTCGCCAGCTTCGTGCTCCAGGATGACGTGGTTGCCGGCAGGCTGTGTCTCGTTTACCGTTCCGACCGGAGTGTTGTCTGGTATATGGCTTGCGACTCCTACGACTTTTCCAAAGGCCGGTGCGAGGATCGGCTGCCCGAACGCGTAATAGCTCTCATTTGCCGCAGGGTCGCCCGTAAAGGTGCGGCCTTCTTTCATCACGAGGAAATCAAAGGCGTATCGTTGGTTCGGATAGGCGTAATGATAATTGACCAGCTCGTTATGGCCTCCCCAGTACGTGAGCCACTCTCCGGCAAACGGAGGAACGAACACGGTACGGGTAAGCATGCTGTCAGTCTCCGGATGTGTCTCGAGGTGCAAAATGACGAGGGAGATGATCGTGCCCTCCTCGTCAAAGGCAGCGGCCAATCCCTTTTCTCCCGATCCGTCTACCCAGACATATCGTTTCGCGTGCTCCAGAAGTATGGTAGATTGCAGCTTGTAGCGATCTACACCGCGGTGGAAGTCTTCTCCCAGCGAGCGAAGCTCAGCGGCAGAGACTCTTTTGCGAAAAGCGGGGCTTGTCTGCGCGTAAATCTGCTCGTATTCCCCCTGCAGAAAGGCGAGAGGGAGCTGTTCCGGCGTGTAGCAGAAAGACGATTTCTTCCGTGTCATTTTTACTTTTTCCATGTGGAGAAGATCTCGTCCACATCGAGCAGCATGATCAATTTATCTTGCACCCGGGCAATCCCGTTCAAAAACTTCCCATCGACTCCACTCACGATCGGAGGAGCAGGCTCAATCAGCGATGCCGGTATGTGCATGACCTCTGAGACCGCTTCGACGACAATGCCAATATCGAGCCCGTCCAGCTGCAAGTCGACAAACCGGCTCTCTTCCGTGAGCGGAAGCGGCTCCAGGCCAAACATCGTCCGCAGGTTGATGATCGGCAGGATGCGCCCGCGCAGGTCAATCACGCCTTCGACGAATGGGGGAGACTTGGGAAAACGGGTCACGGGCAAAGGCTTGATGATTTCCTTTACCAACGAAATCGGTAAGCCGTAGTACTCTTTTCCCATTTGAAAGAGAATGGAATGAACCGTGCTTCCTTCTGTGTTCCAGTCCGTTTCTCCGTGTAGTTTCACCGTTTCCATTACCTGGTCCCTCCCGAAATCCTTTTGCAATCTATACCCTTATTGTACCACGGTCAAACGGGATCGGAAGGGAATTTTTCTCAACTCCGTTCCTTACCAGGAAAACAGACCCAGCGAGACAACAACGACGAGCCCGAGGCTTACGCCAAAGCTGAGGAATACATTCTTGCTGAGGGCCATAACACCCAGACAGACGAGGCTGGCGATCAGCAGCAAGGGCTGAATGACAAAGCTGCCGGACTGCACAAACAGAGAAGGAAAAATGAGGGACGCAAAAATGCCCAAAGGAATAAAGCTGAGACCGTTTTTTAAGCGGGGTGAAAAATGCTTGCTGGGCAGACGGAGAAACGCCCTGCGCGAAATATAGGTGAGCACGCCCATCCCCAGAAACAGCAAAAGGGTCTGTGTCGTCATGCGGATTCAGCTCCTCTCGTCTCTTCGGCGGCAGTCTGATCTCCGTCTTCCTGTGTCGGCCAGAAATACCCGATGGCAAAGGCGAGGCATCCGGCGATCAAAACCGGCAAGCCATTTGGCACTACAAACGACAGGAAAACAGACGCCGCCCCGCACAGCAAAAAGGCAAAAATGCGCAGGAGCGACGATAGCTGGTAATAGGCGAGGGCGAGGAACATGGCCGTAAAGCTGAAGCCGAGTCCGAGCGAAGCCGGATCGGGTATCCAGGCGCCCGCTGCCGTTCCGATCCAAGTACCGCCGCACCAGCCTGCGTAAAGGGCAACGCTGACGCTGAGAATATATGGAACATCGCTTTCGCGGTGGCGAAAACGGTTGAGTGTGAGCGCGTACTGCTCATCCGTGAGAAAAAAGGCGAGCCCGTTTACTTGAGCAGTGGAAAAACGCTGGTAATGAGGCGAGATTGACAAGCCCATCAGAAAGTGGCGCAGGTTTAACAGACAAGTAGTCAAGATGATGGCCCAGACGCTTGCCTGTTCAGCAATGAGCGAGCTGCCGGCAAATTGGGAAGCTCCGGAGTAGACAAGCACAGACATCGCGATGCTTTCCCAAGAGGTAAGACCGGCCTGCCCGGCCAGCATTCCAAAGATGGCTCCGTAAATGATGTAGCTGGCGGTGATCGGCAAAGAGTCGATCAGGCCTTCCTTCCAACTGGACGTTGAGGGGGATGCGTTTTTCATAGTTGCAGCTCCTTTCCTTGTTGCAGAACCTCTGCAATGATTTTCATGCCTCGATCAATTTTTTCCGAGCGCTCATGGGTAAAACAGAGACGGATGTATGGCTGCTCGGCCTCCCGCAAGAGAAACATGTCGCCGCAGGTAAAGGAAACGCCTCGCTCCAGGCATCTGGCCATCAGCTTGCGCGGGTTGATCTCTTCCGGCAGGGAGACCCAGAAGTAGAACCCGCCCTTGGGTCGCTCATACCGAATTCCCAGCGGGCTGAAGCGGTCCAGATGACTTTCCATGATGGCCGCCTGTTCACTGTATTGCAAGCGAGCGTTTTCCAGATGCGGCCGTAGAGCGCCGTTTCGCAGGTATGCAGCCAGAGCGAGCTGGCCCAGCGTATTTGTAGTGATAGACAGCTCCTTCATCCGGGTGAGCAGTTGGGCCAATTTGCGGTTGGCCGCCACCCATCCGATCCGCAGTCCGGGGAAGAGCAGCTTCGAGAACGTGTTCAAATATACGACATGGCCCGAATGATCCAGCGCTTTTAAGGCGGGCGGGGGTTCTTTGTCGAGATGGAGGTGACGGTAGGCATCGTCCTCCACGATGGGAAGCCCGTATTTTTCGCTCAAAGCCAGCAGTTGCTTGCGCCGGATGGCCGACATCGTCCATCCGGTCGGGTTGTGGTAGGTTGGGACGGTGTAAAGAAATCGCGGCCGGCAATGGCTCAAGATCCTTTCCAGTACATCTACCCGCAGGCCGTCCGCATCCATCGGGACCGGGACAACCTGCATCCCGAGCGATTGAAAAAGCTGCAGCGAGCCGAAGTAGGTGGGCATTTCCGTCAAGACGAGATCGCCAGGACGCGCTAAAAGCGAAGCGATCAGGTAGAGTCCTTCCTGCGAGCCGCTGGTGATGACCACCTGCTCCGGCGAGGAAATCTGTTCCATGTCCATCCAGCTCACAAGATGCTCGCGAAGCTCCGGCAGCCCCTGGACAGAGGTGAAGTAGTAGGAGTGAAGCTGCTCTGCCGTACTTTTGACGTAATCGGGGAAGCCCGACGATTCCAGGGTGTGCTTGCCGCCGTCGCCATGGGCAAAGTTGATGATATCCGGGTATTTGTCCGTTACGCCTAAAAGCTCAGCCATGTGGGAGGGGGCAGGGGCGAGTGTGCCGAGCGCATGAAAATGCCAGTCGATTCTCGCGGGGGCGGGAGTAAGAGCCTCCACATAACGTCCGCTGCCCATCCTGCTGGCGATGATCCCTTCCGCCTCCAGCTCTGCATAAGCCCTGACGATCGTGTTGCGGCTGACTCCGAGCTGCATGGCCAGCTTTCTCTCGGGAGGCAAAGGGGAGCCAATTGCCAGCTCCCCGCTTAAAATTTGATAGCGCAATTGATTGTAGATCTTTGTATAAAGTGCTTTGCGCCCCATGCTGTCGCCTCTTTTTCACCAGTCTATTGCTCAATACTATACGCTCTTCCAAAAATAAATAAAAGAGCCAATTTTCAATCTATAAAAAGCCAAAAAACCGGTCAGGCCAGTGGCTGTGCCGGTTTTGTGCGCTTCGTTTTGACAGCGGACAGTCCTTACGGGTCCCGCAGTTCATGTAAAGAGATGCCTTGTTCCAACGCAAATTCAAAGTCGTCAATATCGTAAAATTGGACGGGGACGACGTATTCCAGAATGCGGTCCTGAAAATCAGGCTGGTCTGTGACAAGTGGAATTTCAAACCGCATCGCGGTAAGCAGCAGCTGTGTTTCCACCGGATCAAACAGTTCGCCCCACATCTCGTTGTCATCCACCTTTACCACATGCAGCGTGACACCGTTCGGAAATGTGAAGGGAATCGTCGACCAGGGAGCGATCAACCCTTTTTCCAGTCGTTTGCGGTTAAACGGATCGTCAAAAAACTGACTCATCTCTCGCATTACCCTTCGCACGTGAAAATCATCGTCTGGGTCCGGCATAATCGGTTCGGGACTATGAATGAACTCTTCCAGCTCGTAGATTGTCGACGAAGGGATATAATAATCTGCAGGTTGCGAAGGAGCCATCAATTCCCCGTAGATGGCCAACATGATCGCTTCGATAACGAATTGTTTCGACATTTCGACAACCCTCCTCGTTACCATCATACTGAAATAAGAGGTTGACAACAACCCTGGACAGGCATAGGATAGGGATTGTTTTTTTACCCGGCAAACGTGGCACACTACTCACCAACAGGGGGGCGCAGGCATTGTTGGATGCAGGATTTTTTTCGGCACTGTTGCTTATTATTACGATTAACATAGTATTGAGCGGGGACAATGCAGTCGTGATTGCCATCGCTTGTCGAAAGCTGACGCCGGCGCATCGGAAAAAGGCGATCTTTTGGGCGACCGGTCTGGCTATTATTGTGCGCATTTTGGCGACAGCACTTGCTGTTTACTTGTTGAAAATTCCTTATCTGTACCTGATCGGCGGGCTCATTCTCGTCTGGATCAGCTACAAGCTGCTGCTCGAGGATGACGGCGAGGAACAGATCAGCGCAAGCGA
Organism: Brevibacillus borstelensis; assembly: GCF_036700025.1. NCBI lineage: Bacteria > Bacillati > Bacillota > Bacilli > Caryophanales > Paenibacillaceae > Brevibacillus > Brevibacillus borstelensis. Next base: position 2,059,247 of record NZ_CP144922.1, read on the forward strand.
CAGCCTCGTACAGGCAGTCAAGACGATCGTGATTGCAGACGTCATGATGGGACTGGACAATGTGCTGGCGATTGCGGGAGCGGCTGGCGGCGATCTGGTCCTGATCATTCTTGGTCTTGTCATCAGCATTCCCATTATGGTTTTCGGAAGCCAGCTGATCCTGAAGGCTATGGAACGGTTGCCTTGGCTCGTTTACATCGGCTCCGGCATTTTAGCCTGGGCGGCAGCCAAAATGATTTTTGAGGAAAAAGTGGTAAAGCACTGGGTAGAAGGGCTGAGCGGAGTGGAGACAGCGATCAAAATAGCGATCGTTGCGGCCGTGTTAGTGCTCGGGTTTATTCAGCGAAAGCGAAGCGGCGGCAGTAAACCGGCAGAGCAGGCCTGATGTTTGTGGCTGCAAAATAGAAAAAGCTGGGACGTGGAGCCCAGCTTTTTTGTATTTTCTTGGAATGCTGCAATATGTAATGCGTACCAGCACAGACAGTTGCACCGGCATTGTTCAAGGCGACAAAAGAGCTGTCAGTCTTTCCTTGCTCACACCGAATCGACAATCGTAATGCTCATGAAGTCTTTGCTGTACAGGTCCATCTCATAGGGCGCGGCCACGGGAGAGCCGTCTGCTTCCCGGAGAATCCGGATCGTCGGCCGGTTTACAGCCAACGGGTTCACTGCAGACACGACACCGATCTGCCCAGTATTGAGAGTGACAGTCGAGGCGATCGGATATATCGCGACATGCTGCAAAAACAGCTTGACCAATTCCAGATCGAACATGCTGTTCCCGGCAGCAAACAGCAGCTCAATCGCCTCGCTCGGAGAGTAGCTGTCCCGGTAAGGGCGCTTCGAAATCAGAGCATCGAACACATCTGCGATCGCCACTATTTGCGCGTATTCATGGATTTGCTTGTCGGCCAGTTGGCGCGGATAGCCTGTTCCGTCGTAGCGTTCATGATGCTGAAGAGCGCAGTGGGCAGACAGGAGCGAGATGTTGTACTGGTTCCGCAGCAAATTGAAACCATCCTCGGTGTGATAGCGGATCCGCTGCTTCTCCTCGTCATTCAGCCTCGTCCGCTTGTTCCATAATTCTTTTGGCAGCTGGGTCATCCCGATATCAAACAGAAGCGCGCCAATTCCCAGCTCCATCAATTGCTGCTGGTTGTACCCTTTGGCCAGCCCGATAATTCCGGCGAGCACGGACACATTGACGGCGTGATGAAAAAAGTACCCGTCCAAGACATGCAGGCTGCAAAGGTTGACCAGGATGTCGCGGCGGCTGCTCAGATCAGTCAGGATTTCGCCAAAAACCTTTTGAAAGGCAAGTCCCAAATCAGGGACAGAGGTGCGCCGCTTCAGGACGGTGTTCTCCATTAAGCCGGTCATGGTGGCGTAGACGGCATCGACTGCGTGTTTGCGCGTTTCATCTCGAATGGCGTCTTCCGGGACAATGTCATCTGTATGCTTGTCTTCGATATAGAGAATATCAATACCCATGTTGATCAGGCGCTGAATGTACCGATCCGTCAGTTGGACACCTTTTCCCAAAAGGACATTGCCATTTTCCAAAAAGATCGTTTTGGCGATGATTTCTCCCGGCTTTGCAGAGTGGATGCTTACTTTTCTCACAAATGAGGACTCCTGTCTCTTGGCTTACATACAAAAAGTTCTGAAAGAAGAACCAGTTTGAATAGTAAAAATATAGCACAAAAGACAGGGTGTTCGAAACCTGTTTGTCAGAAAAGGAGGACTTTTTATCCGTGAAAAAAGACGTGTTTTTTACTGTCCGGCTGTCAGATTGCGGTCTGAACGAGTAAACCAGCGGAAGGGATTGAGAGACCAGCGGGGTTGATGCCTGTCCAGCCGCTCCTTTCTGCGTGTCAACCGCTGCTGCATCAAGTCCATTTCAAAGGTGACCCGCCTCATTTCAAGACGCAGAGACTCCTGCATTTCCTCGATGTCGGCCATTTTTTGCAGAATGGTGGACTGTAGCTGGTTCATCGTAGAGAGCTGGGCCAGCTCCTGCTGAAATTGGACGATGGCCTCCGATACGGTCATTTCCATTTCCTGTACGGAGTGCGAAAGCGCATTTGGCCCGGAAACAGACAGAGCCTGTCCGTCAGCGGCAGCCACCTCGCTTTCCGCAGCCATGCACTCCGTAATTTTGCCTTCCTCTATCATTTGTCGCTGTATCTCGCGCAAAGAGTGGTTTCCCTCGTCTTTTCTCTGCTTCACCTCACTCAGCAGGGCAAATCCAGCCTCGCTGATCAGGTAGTGACCCTGCGGATTTTTCAGCCGCTCCTGAGCCGGAACGAACATTTCCAGCCAATTTCTCAGCGTCCGCACATGAACATCCAATCGATCTGCGACTTCTTTGGAAGCCATCCAAACTTGCACATCCATTCGAATCACTCCTTTTCCCCTTCAGGTATTCCCGGTGGCCTCATTATAGCACCATTTTTTCCCGGAAAAAGCTTGTCGACAAAGGTTCTAAAAACTAGTGCTAATTCGGCTAATTCGGACAGGCTGACGCACTTTGTCGAGACACATAATGACCCGGACAGGCGCGTAGAATGGAAGGGATACACCCGGTAGAAGGGAAGGCGGTCTCATGCAGCCAGTCATCCTTGTCGTCCTGCTGAGTGCCGCGGCGGCAAGCAGCATTGGCGGGTTTTTGCTCTGTTTGCGGTCATGGTCCGAAAAGTCGCTCTTTGCAATGATCAGCGCAGGAGCGGGCTTGCTTCTGGCGATTACCCTGCTTGATTTGCTTCCCCATACACTGCATGTGGGAAGCGGGCGGGTGATGCCGTTTGTCCTGATTGGCTTTTCCTGCTTGTTTTTGCTCGATTGGATGGGGCATGCGGGTGAAAATAACACGAGAGCGATGGGGTCAGCCCGGATCATCGGAGTTTTGTCCGGATTTTTGCTTCACTCGTATGTGGAGGGAATCTCGATTTTGGCAAGCTTCTGGATGGACGAGCGACTGGGATGGTCCGTGCTGTTTGCCATGCTTTTGCATAAAGTGCCGGATGGGGTAACCGTTGCCTCCTTGCTGCTGGCTGTCACGCGTTCGCGGAAAAAGGCTTTTTGGGGAGCGGCGGGGCTGGGGGCGGCTACTCTGGCAGGGGCCCTGAGTTTTCAGATCGCGGAGCCTTTTTTGCAAGAAGGCTGGGTCCCTGTGATGATGGCGCTGACAACAGGCGTTTTTCTCTACGTCTCGGCCAGCCATCTGGTGCCGTTTATCCTCCACGAGCGAAAAGGAGGACAGGGACTGTTCTTTTTTGCCGGGATGGTGGCTTATCTTTTGCTGATGACATTTTTTCACAGCAATGCGCACCTGCATGCATAAACACGTTTCCTGCTTGTTAGTCTAAGAACATGCTTTTTGCAGCATGTATCGATCTTCGAAAGGAGAGAAGGAAACGTGGAGAACAAACAGCCTATGTCCGATACGGAAGAGATGGCAAACATGCAGGCGGAATTCCCGGCAACCGGAACACCGCTGAATCCCGTCGAAGAGGCTTGGGCGTTTACCAATTCCGCTGCCGCCCCTGTCGATGACCTCGCTCGAGCCATGCAGCAGGGAGAGTAGCCTTTTGCTTGGCCCCTTTTGCGTGTTTTGTTCCTAAATTTGCTCGTAACCGCAGACAAGATCGGTTATAATGGCAGGGAAATACGTAGGAAGGGGCCGATACATAATGAATACCATGCTTGCAGGAAAAAATATCGTGATCATGGGTGTCGCCAACCACCGCAGCATCGCCTGGGGAATCGCCCAATCCCTGAGCAAAGCGGGAGCCAATCTGATTTTTACGTATCAGGGAGAGCGCCTGCGCGAAAACGTGGCGAAGCTGACGGAAGAGCTGGAACAAGAATCGCTCTTGATCAACTGTGACGTGACCAAGGACGATGAAGTAGAAGCCGCTTTTGCCCAAATCAAGGAAAAAGTCGGCGTCATTCACGGCTTGGCGCACTGCATCGCGTTTGCCAGAACGGAGGAGCTGGAAGGCGAGTTTGTCAATACCTCCCGTGACGGCTACGCCCTTGCCCAAGACATCAGCGCATACTCGCTGGTCGCTGTCGCCCGCGCTGCTCGTCCGCTGATGACGGAGGGCGGAAGCATCGTAACGTTGACGTACCTCGGCGGCGAGCGCGTGGTGCCCAATTACAACGTCATGGGTGTGGCGAAGGCCGCGCTGGACGCTTCTGTTCGCTACCTGGCGGGCGATCTGGGCAAAGAAAACATCCGCGTCAATGCCATCTCTGCGGGTCCGATCCGCACACTCGCGGCAAAGGGCATTCGCAACTTCAACAGCGTACTGAAAGAGATCGAGGAAAGAGCGCCGCTGCGCCGCACCATCGATCAATCAGAGGTAGGGGACACGGCATTGTTCCTGATGAGCCATCTGTCCCGCGGAATCACCGGCGAAATCATTCACGTGGATGCCGGCTACAACATCATGGGCAAATAAAACACAGTTTCACCCCCCGAAACGACGGACACTTTCATCCGATATCGGGGGGTTTTTTGTCGTTTGTTTTTTGCCGTTCGTTTCTTGTTGTTCGTTTTTGCGGTTTGTTTTTCGGCATAGAGATTCTTTTGGCTGTGGTTTTTGCCTGAAGTCGCTTATGGGGTAGTTGCCATCCGTTTTGCACTTGGATCGCGGCGGCTTGTGAAATCAGTGCCACTCGTGCTCCTTTTGCCACTCCTGCAAAAAGCGGCAGAATGCATTGGCTGCCGGAGTGAGAAGGTGGTTCCGGGAAAGCGCGATTCCCGTAATTTTGGTGAAAGGCTTTTTCAGCCGGACGACGGCGATGCGGGAGCGGGGAAAGCACTTGGCGACCCGATGGGTAAATAGGGCCACGCCCATGCCCTCTTCGACGAGTCCGCAAATCGTTTCAACCTGACTGCTCTCGACAATGATGGTCGGCGTAAAGCCGGCCTCTTCGCATGCGTGCTCACAAATGTTGCGCATGAAATGGCTTGCCTTGATCGCAAGGAAGGGCTCGCCAGCAGCTTCGCTCAAATCGATTTTTTTGCGCTGGGCAAGCGGATGATAGTGGCTTGTCACCAGCACCAATTGGTCCTCAAGCAAGGGAAGGAAGTGAATGTGTTCATCCGTATCGTGATGCAGGGAAAAGGTAGTGAGGGCCAGGTCAATGTCCCCGGCATGCAGCCACTGAAGAAGATGGTCGCTGGTCGCTTCGCGTATCTCCAGATCAATTCCGGGGTAGGACTTGCGAAAACCGGCGATAGCGGGGGTCAGTCCGAGATAGCCGAGGATCGGTACGGCTCCGATCGTGACCTTCCCCCGCTCCAGTGTCCGGTGGGCCTGCATCGCTTGCTTGACGCGCTCTACCTCCCCGATGATCCGCTTGGCGTATTGGACGAATTCCAAGCCCGCAGGAGTAGGCTGAATGCTGCGGGTGGTTCGCTCGAAAAGAACGATTCCGAGCTCTTCTTCCAGCTTTCTGATCTGTTGGGAGAGGGCAGATTGAGAGATGGAAATTGCTTCGGCGGCTCGTGAAAAATGGCGATGTTTCTCCACGGCCAGGACATATTCAAACTGGTGGAGTTCCATAGGGCAAGTCTCCTTTGATTTATTAGTCCTAGTTATTAACTGTATCGGAAAGATCGATTGAACGAATAAACAAATATTTTGTAAATTTGGGACAAATCAAATTCACTCAAAAGGAGACAGACAGATGCAAAGAAAGCTAACCTTTGATGTCGCTGTAGTGGGAGGTGGCGCGGCCGGTGTCGGGGCAGCCGTAGGGGCGGCTCAGACTGGGGCAAGGACGATCCTGATCGACCGCAACCCGTACTTTGGAGGTGCGGCGACTCACAGCTCTGTATTGACCTACTGCGGTTTTTTTACGCAGGGAGAGCCGCCTGAGCAAATTGTCGGCGGCGTTGGCCAAAACGTCCTGAACCACCTCGCCCGCTTGGGCATGTATGAAGGCCCGAGGCGAACAGCGCGTACAGGAACTGTAATCGTTCTGCTCGATCCCGAAGTGACCAAGCTGGCGCTGGACCGCTGTGTGACGGAAGCGGGGGTGGAGCCTTTGCTGCACGCTCAAGTGATTGGAGCGGAGACGAGCGGAGGGAGGATTTCCGCCATTCAATGCGTGGATCATGCCGGTATGTTCACGATTGAAGCATCCGCTTTTGTCGATGCCAGCGGGGAAGGCGATCTGGCAAGTCTGTCGGGAGGGGAAGTCATCTTTGGAAACGCGGAAGGCCATTTGCAGTCAGCCACGCTGATGATCCGGATCGGCGGAGTAGCAGCTGACGCGCATGCTCATCCTCTGCAGGTAGAGCAGGCCGTTCTGAAAGGAAAAGCGGATGGAATCGAGGGGCTGACCAAGGAGCTGGGAACGATCGTCCGCATGCCCGGAGGAAATCAGGATGTACTCGCGATCCTGTGCGATGAAGAGGTAAACGGACTGGAAGCGGGCAGCATGACCAAGGCTGAGCTGTCCGGCAGACGGCAGGCATGGGCTTATTTGGAAGCATTCAAAAGGTACCTGCCCGGTTTTGAAAGCGCCTACTTGGTGCAGACTGGCCCGCAGATCGGTATCAGGGAGACGAGACATATCGTGGGGGAATACACGCTGACCGGGGACGACGTGCTCCAGGCGAGACGGCAAGCCGATGCAATCGCCCGCGGCGGCTGGCCGGTAGAGCTGCACCCGGAACCGGGAAAGCCCAACGTCTGGCATGAGATCAAGGACAAGTCTTTTTACGATATTCCACTCCGCTCGCTCAAGGTCAAAGGCGTTGGCAATCTGTGGGCCGCAGGCCGGATCATCGATTGTGATCCGCTGGCGTTCGCTTCCGCCCGTGTCATGGGAACGGCGTTTGCAACGGGACAGGCTGCGGGTGTGGCAGCGGCGCTTCACGGACAGCAGGGCGCAAGTGACTACCAGTCGGTACGCTCCGAATTGCTCCGCCAGGAAGCGATTTTATAAAAAAACATACTGTTAATGCGTTATAGTTAGGTAAGTAATAAATTTAACTCTACTAAAAAAGTTTGAGAGAATGAAATGGAGTGATACAAAATGAACGAACGAAGATGGCAGATGGGCGTTTTGCTCATCGTATGGATGGCTTTTCTCTTCTCTTTTGTGGACAGGCTGTCCTGGCCGCCGATCATGCCGCTCGCTTCCCAGGATCTGGGGCTGTCCAAGGCAGAAGCGGGCAGCTACATGACCGCCTTTTACATCGGCTACGTGATCACGCAACTGCCTGGCGGATTGCTCACCGACCGGTTTGGCTATCGCAAAGTGCTGCTGGGCTCGTTTTTCGTTATGGGTCTGTTTACGGTTTCGATGGGATTGATCAATAGCTATCATACAGGCTTTGCTATGAGGGTCCTGGCCGGACTTGGTTCAGGGGCGGTATTTTCCGCATGTGTGCGGGCCATCTTTGACTGGTTCCCGGCAAAGGGACGGGGAACCGCGATGGGCTTTTTTATGACCGCCTCCTCCCTGGGGGTATCGGTAGTAAACATGTTTGTACCGACAGTTGCCAACAGCTATAGCTGGAAAACGGCCTTTTTCGTAGCTGGTGCTTTGCCGCTGCTGGGACTTGTTCTCGGATACTTTTTCCTGCGGGAAAAGACCTCTGCCGCCGAGCAGCGGGCACAGGCGGAATCCTCTGCTGCGTTCTGGAAAGACGTCGCCCATTTGTTTAAAAACCGCAATCTGATGGTTACCGGATTCGCCGGATTTTGCGCGATGTGGGCCACATGGGGCACGGCAACCTGGGCCAACACGTACATGAACAAAGGCTTGGGCATCTCCCTCGTAGAAGCAGGTGTAATCATGTCGATTTACGGAGTAACCGCTCTACTGTGCAAGCCGGTCATCGGGATCTTGTCGGATGTGTTGAAGGTAAAACGGAAAACCTTGCTCTTTATCGTTCTCTTCTTGTTTGGTCCGGTGCTGATGTGGTTTGCGATGACAACTAGTGCCAGCATGCTCTATGTGGTTGCGGCGATTCTCGGCGTGGCTGCCTTTGTCTACAGCCCGATCATGAACAATTACATCGGCGAATTGGTCCCGCGCCGACTTGTCGGGACCGCGACAGGCTTTGTCAACACGATCTGGCAGCTGGGCTCGCTCATCTCGCCGCTTGCCGTCGGCGCCGTACTCGATGCGACAAACAGCTATTTCTTTGCATTTTTAACGCTGGCGATCGGTCCCTTGCTAGGGGCGTTCATCATCCTGCTGGTAAAAGAAGAAGCCGCAGCCGACGGGCTTGAACCGGGACAGGCCAAACGGGCTGGTGCATAATTCCATGATCGATAAGGTTTTGGCAAGCATGCCTACATTGTCCCTGCTGTTTCCGAAGGCCACTGTGGCTCTTGCAGATTTGACGCACATCAGGTACTACAGAGAAGGAGAGATCCACCTTGGCTTGACTGTCGACCATGAAGTGAATAGGCAATCCATTACGTACAAGACCCTCGAAGGGGGGCAGTCGATCCGCCAGACAGTCCCGCGAGAGTCATCCCGATTTGGCATCGCGTTTCACGCTATAAGCGTGCCTGTCAGAGATGAGGAGGGAGTGCTGAAGGGAGCCTTGACGCTGATCCTCTCCAGTGACCGGGAAGAGAGGACAGCCGTCTTGTCCGAGGAGCTGGCTGCGTCCGTCGAGCAAATGACATCGTGGGCGCAAAATATAGCGGCTACAGCTCAACAGCTCGCCAGCTCCATTGTAGAGATCAACACCAACTGCGAGACGGTGGTCCATGCCGTCGAGGAGAATGCCAAGGTCGTGGATATCGTCCGCTCCATCGCTAATCAAAGCAATCTCCTGGGGCTGAATGCATCCATCCAGGCAGCCCATGCCGGCCAGCACGGCCGCACCTTTGGCGTCGTGGCGGGAGAGATCCGAGCGCTTGCAGAACAGTCTCGCCATTCCGCTGAGAATATTTTGCAAGGCATGAACGATATGAAGCAAAAGGTGGCGACGGTGCTGAAAAAGGTGGAGGAAGAATCGGCCGCTACGCAGGAAATGGCCGCGAGCATTGAACAGATCAATGCGGCCTTGCTGTCGCTGGAGGAAATGGCAAACAGGCTGAAAGAGCTGGCGAAATTTCAATAACGGCCTTCAATAACGGCCTATAATAAAGGCCTTCCAACAGCCTTTAATAACCTCCCGCGATGAATAAAAGGCTCCCGTCATCCGCATGCTAGAAGCAAACATGCGGAAGGGAGCCTTTGCCTTGTTTCCGATCATTACGAATATGGAAGAATTTCTGATCCACATGGGCGGCGGCATCGACCGTTTATCGGCCCATTTCGGAGATGAACCGGGAGGGCCTGGTTTTTCGTCCGAAGCGCTCGCGGGGGATTCCGACACTCAAGGAGTATCTGGCCCTTGTAATGGCGACGTACAGTAATCTCCGCTCTTCCTCAAGGGAGGCATTGTTTCCTTTTCTCACGGCGTCCAGCGCGTATTCATGAGGAAGGGAGCCTTCAACGAGATCAGGCAGAAAGACGTGGTCGAACTCCAGTCCTTTTGCCCGGTGAATGCTCAAGACGTGTACTCCTTCCCCAGGGAGTGGCTGAACCTCGCGCCACTCCTTTTCCTGTTGGACCATCCGGTCGATGTACTGGAGAAATCCGCCTACGCTATCGTGTCGTTTGGCTGCCGCAATCAGCTGCTGCAGCTCCTCGCTCCAGCGTTCCCGGCCGCCATCCCGCTCTTTTGCCCGCTTTTTCAGGTAATCTCGCAGCTTGCCGTCTTCGCATATGAGCTCCAGCGCCTGGGCCGGCGGACACGAAGCGCAGGCTGCCAGTATCTCGGTGATCGTTTTCAGAGCCTTGCGTTGAAACGGCTTCCAGTGGTTCATTCCAGGCAGCACGTGCAGGATCGGGACATCCTCCAGGATCGCTTGACTGCGAACAGCGTTCCACATCTCCTGGGAAATATAGAGCGTTGGCAGAATTTCTTTCAATGCCGCCGAATCGTCAGGGTCAAGCGACAAGCGCAAGTAAGCCAGTGCCCAGCGAACGGTTTGCCGCTGGTAGAACGATTCCTCCTCCTGCGAGTAGTGAAAGGGAATGCCGGCTTCGCTCAATCTCTCCAGAATAGGGCGGGCTGACTCATTCGTCCGGTAAAGCACCGCGCATTCTCCCACTGGTGTGCCTTCGCGGATGCGGTGGCTGATCTCGTCTACGATCCGGGCCGCTTGCTCCTCTTCGTCGTCCGGCTCGAACAGATACGTTTCGCCTTCTTCGGAGTGAAAGGAAAGGCAGTCCTTTTGCCAGCGGGCCCGATTGTGGCCGATCAGCGAAAAGCCGAGCCCGACGATAGCGGAGCGGGAACGGTAGTTCACTTCCAGTGTAATTGTTTTCGCCTGGGGAAAATCTTTTGTAAAACCGAGTATGTATTGCGGGTCGCTCCCGCGAAAGCCGTAGATCGACTGGTCGTCATCGCCGATCACGCACAGGTTGTTCTGCGGCGCTGCCAGCAGCTTGACCGTCTCGTACTGGATGCGGTTGATGTCCTGAAACTCGTCGATCATCACGTGCGTGATCCGTTCCTGATAGCGCTGCAAAATGTCGGGGTGATGGCGGAGCAGCTCGTAGCAGCCGATCAGCATGTCGTCGAAGTCAAACCAGCCCGTCCGTCTTTTCGCCTCTTCATAGTGAGGATAAAGGAGCTGGGCCAGCCGTTCGGCATCATCGTTTGCCTCCCGCAATCCGGCTTGCTGGGGCAGGAGGTATTCGTTTTTCCAGCGGCTGATGACCGCCAGCGCGTCCATCACTTCATTTTCTTTGCGCGGTCCGATTTCCGCGTGCATGTTCATTGCATTGCTTTCGCGCAGGAGCCGCCACTTTTGCCAGTCCTTTTTCAGCAGTCTTTGCTGATCCCAACGCTCCGGCTGATGAAACAGAAGCATCCGGTAAAAAATGCTGTGGAACGTACCGGCAACAAGCTCCCGGGCCTGCTGCGCAGGGAGCTGGCGGGCCAGCCTGTGCTTGATCTCTTCAGCGGCCTTTGTCGTAAACGTCACGACCATGATCTGCCGTGGAGAAAGGCCGAGCTCGCGGATGAGATGGGAGGTCCGGGCCGTCATCACACGCGTCTTGCCGCTGCCTGCACCGGCCAGAATCAAAAGCGGCCCGTCGGTCGTAAGCATGGCCTCCCGCTGATGGGGGTGAAGCGGCTCGTCGTGGCGCTCAGCCAAATGCTCGATCGCCTTTTTGGGCACCAGCCTTTTGCGAAAAAGCGCCGGTTTGGGCTGAGCCGGGGGAGGGACTGTGACCGAGCCTGCTTCATGGATGGATCGCTTCTTTGGCAGGCGAAAGGCCCCTACTGTGATCGTGTCGTCTTCCTCGTCAGTTTGGCTCGCAGGAACTGCGGCGTCGTTTTGGAGGGTGGAAGCGACATTCGCAGTGGCGGAAGCGCCGTTTGCGGTAGCGGGAGTTCCGTTGGCAAAGGCAGAAACGCCATTCCCAGCGGTGGAAGCTCCAGCAGAAGATGCAGATTCAGCAGGCTGCGAATCAGCGCGTCCACGAGTCCTCGCACCATTATTGTCTGCTCCAGAAGTGGCGGCAATATCTACAGCCCCGCCAATAGCGGCTGCCCCTGTGCCCGAATGAGACAGCGCTTCCGTTGCCGCTGCCGTTTCCAAAGAAGCCGCAAAAGCAGCCTGAATGGCAGGCGGAGCTTCTGAAACGAGCCACTCGGCTGGAGGCTCGTCCAACGCTTCCCAATCGCAGGTGCTGCCCTCCGGATGCAAAAAGTGCGGATCAAAGCTTACACCGGCATACAGCCGAAGAGGTGCGCCGCATCGCAGACAGCGCACTTTTTCGCGCCGGGCGGCCAGGCGCCAAGCAGCAATCATCGAATATGTATCGGGTTGCAACCGGATCAACCGGTCGTCTAGCTGTGCAAATTTCATCATGACACCTCGAATGGAGAGGGTGTTGCGGATCGCTTCCGCACAATGAGGGAAAGAAGAAGTGCCCCCTGCGGGCAGGGGACACTTGCCTTATGTGTGTGACAGGTCAGGACTGGGCGTGCAGCAGGTAGTTGTCTTCGCTATCATCTGCCACCAGTTCTTCCTCGCTCAGATAGGAGATCCCGACTCGCGTGATACGGTGGTTCTCCAGCTCGGAAATCGTAAAAATGTAGTTTTGGTACTGCACCGATTTGCCTTCGGCTACTTCTTCATTCAGTTGGCTGTAGAGCCAGCCGGCAATCGTGTCTACCTCATCCGAGTGAATTTCTACAGATATATAGTCGTTCAACTCCGTCAACAGCGTTTTCCCGGACACGGACAGCTCGTTATTGGAGCTTTCGATGTCAGGACGCTCATTCTCGTCGAATTCATCCTGAATGTCCCCGACGATCTCCTCGAGGATATCCTCCATCGTGATCAGTCCGGCTGTTCCGCCGTACTCGTCGATGACGATCGCCATTTGCGACCGCCGCTTTTGCATGAGTCGCAGTACATGGCTGATTTCCATGGATTCCGGCACCGTCAAGAGCGGGCGGAGGAAATCCTTTAAATCGGCCTTTCCGTTGGTCAGGGCAGACAGGTAGAAATCCGAGATGTGGACAAAGCCGATCAACCGGTCTTTGTCTTCATGCGCGACCGGGAAACGCGAGTGACGGGAATCCCGCATAATTGCCAAATTTTCAGCAAAGGTATTGTCGTCGTACAGACAGACCATATCGATGCGAGGGATCATGATTTCCCTGGCGAGACGCTCCGAAAACTCGAAGACGTTGTCCACCAAAGCCATCTCCGTCTGATCGATATGACCGCTTTTGTGGCTTTGATTGACCAAAAGGCGAATCTCTTCTTCGGTATGCGCCAAATCCGTTTCAGTCGCAGGCTCAATCCCCAAGCGGCGGATAAAAAAGTTCGCCGTTCCGTTGAGCACCAAGATCAGCGGGTAGCTGAGCTTGTAGAAAACCATCAGCGGTCCAGCCGTCCAGAGAGAGGCGGCCTCCGCCTTTTGAATGGCCAGCGACTTGGGAGCGAGTTCTCCGAAGACGATGTGCATGAAGGTGATGATTCCAAAAGCGATCGCCAGCGAAACAGGGCTGACCAAATAGTTCGGCAGACCGAGTGAAACCATTACGGGTTCGACGTATTGGGATATAGCCGGTTCGCCAACCCAGCCCAAACCGAGCGATGCCAGGGTAATCCCGAGCTGGCAAGCCGACAGGTAGGCATCCAGCTGCTTCGTTACCTTCTGCGCATAGACAGCGGATTTGTTCCCTTCGCTCACCAGTTGGGCAAGACGGGTTTGACGCACTTTTACCAGCGAGAATTCTGCTGCTACAAAAAAACCGTTGAGCAGTACCAAAAACACAACGAGCAGCAGATTCAGAAGTATCTCCCCTATCGGACTCTCCAAGAAAGTCTCCACCCTTCCGCCGATGGGCGAAAGGAGGAGATTCACCTCCATTTGTTATTCTCGTTTTGCGCTTTCCTTTCAATGTACGAAAGCAAAGAGGGAAACATTCGATTTCATTATTAAAGGATAGTATACCAATAACGAAAGCAAACAGTCAAAACCATCCGATTTTATCCTGCAGTTTTGAGCAATTCCATACATACGCGGATTTCAGGGGACATAAAGATAATCGAGTAACCCTGTCCCTGGAGGCGAGAAGAATGGAATGGGTACAGAAGGGAGCGGCGATCCTTTTGGGGAGCATCGGGATAGCAGTCGGGGTAAACCTGTTTCTCGTCCCGCACCATTTGATGGACGGGGGGATGATCGGGATTGGCCTGTTGGCGACCTATTTTTTTCAATGGCCCCCGGGCCTGGTCATGATCGCTTGCAGCATACCTGTTTATGCGATGGTGTTTGCCTATGATCGTCCGTTGTTTTTTCAGAGCTTTCACGGAATGCTGATCGAAACGTTAATGATTGACGTATTTGCCCCGCTCAGAGCGTGGAATAACTGGACGCTCCCGACATCTGCGGTAATCGGAGGAGCGCTGATCGGAGCGGGGACCGGTCTCATGCTGGCGTACCAGACCAACACAGGGGGAACCGATCTGATCGCACAATTTTTGGCGCGGAGGTCAAAGGTGCCGGTAGCGTTGTATATCTTGATGATCGACGGAGTCATTGTCTCTATTTCGCTTCCCGCAATCGGGATCGAGCGCGCTGTTTTTTCCATGTGCACCATCATCGCAGTGGCCATTTTTACCCACGGTTTTTACAACATGCGATTCAAGAAGCCTCCATATGTCGTAATCGGGCCGCTCGGCAGGGAAGCTGGGCGCAGATGGAGAAACTAAGAAAAAACAGGAAGAAACGAGGGAGACAGATGGCACAGCATACGTTGGAGATGATCACCGAAACAGTCGGATACTTTCCCGGCAGCGTCAATATCGGGTTTGTCCAGGGAAAAACAGGCGCGATCCTGATTGATTCCGGGCTGGATACCCAGACAGCCAAAAAGATAAAGAAAGGGCTGGACGCGATCGCCCAGCCGCTAAGCGCAATTGTACAGACTCACGCCCATGCCGACCATTTTGGCGGCAATGCCTATCTGTTATCCTGTTGGCCAGCGGCACAGGTATACGCTCCGCCGCTGGAGGAAGCGATCATCCGCTATCCGCTGCTGGAGCCGATCTACCTGGGCATGGGAGCGCAGCCGTTGGATGAGCTGCGCAACAAATTTTTGCTCGCCGAAGCATCGCGCGTCGACCACCTCTTGCCCACAGAAGGCCGCGTAGAAATTGATGAGACCTGCTTTGAAGTCATCCCCCTTCCTGGACACAGCTGGAATCAGGTCGGACTGGCTGTCGATGGCATTTGCTTTAGCGCCGACAGCTTTCTCGGCGAGGAAACTTTGAAGAAGCACAAGCTGCCTTTTTTGGTCGATGCTCACGAAACCCTGCTAAGCTTAGTCAAGCTTTTGGAATCGAATTACCGCGGCTATTTGCCGGGTCACGGGCCATACACCACCACTCCGGAAGCGGTTTTGACGCAAAACATTCATTGTCATCGCAGGCTGTACGGGATGATCGAAGAAATTTTGTCGGAAGAGCGGACGCTGGAGCAAGCGCTGGCGCTCGTCTGTGAGCGTTTACAAATTTCCATTGAGAACGCGACGAGCTACGTGCTCTACCGTACCGCGCTGATGGGCTATTTCATTGGGTTGTTAAAGGAAGAGCGGATCCGGTACCGCTTTGCCGCAAATCAGTGGCTGTGGGGGAAACATGACGGCCTCGATAGGTAGTCCCCGATTTCAGCCAGCTTGTGCTCGGCGGCTTGGCGTATTTCCTTGGGAATAACGGAATACTCTTCTTGTTCGGTATGAAAGATCAGTTTTGCCTCAAGATAGGGGTGGCCCAATTTGACGGTCATCTCACCGGTGTGGGACGGCTTGCTCACAGGATTGGCGGGAATGCGGAGAAAATAAGAACTGCTGGTAGCGGAATCGTAAATAACGACATCATAGGTGGGGGTGTCCCCGCCAGATGGGGAAAAGCCCTGCTGCCGCAGCATCTTGTCGACAAAGGAAAGCGGCTGGACGACACCGGTCAGGTTTTTGCTCTTTAACCGCATGGACATCCTCCTTGGCATATGTAGTAAAAGCGTTTTGCCTAATCATATGTAGGGGAGTTCGGATTCAGAATGACAGACAAGGGGAAAGAAGGAGAGAAAACTTCCATGAACAAACGAGCGGATTTGCATACACACACCCGGGCTTCAGACGGCACATGCGAGCCGCATGAAAACGTGCGTCTGGCCGCCGAAGCGGGATTGGCTGCCGTGGCCATTACGGATCACGACACGGTTGCCGGCATTCCGGCAGCATTGGAAGCAGCCGGGCAGTTGGGACAAGCTGTTGAAGTCATTCCCGGCGTCGAGGTGAGCTCGCTGGCGCGCGGACAGGACATCCATGTGCTGGGGTATTTTATACCGTACGAGGACCAGGCTTTTCTCCAGAGGCTGTCCGGCCTGCGCGATACAAGACATGAGCGAAACAAGCTGATGATCGCTCGCCTGCAGGAGCTGGGCATACCGATCACGCTGGAAGGAGTCTACCGGCGCAAGTCAGGCGAAGATAAAAACATCGGACGGCCGCATATCGCGGAGGAGATGATCGAGCTGGGCGTGGTTCAGTCGATCGACGAAGCCTTTGCCGTTTATCTGGGGAAAGAGGGAAAGGCGTACGTCAACCCGCCGCGGATTACCCCTCAGGAGGCGATCACGCTGATCAAGGAAGCAGGCGGCGTCGCTGTGCTGGCCCATCCCGGGCTGTACGATGACGACGAGCTTGTGCAGGAGCTGATTGCGTTCGGTCTGGATGGCATCGAGGTGTGGCACCCGGACAACAGCCAGGAGCAAAGGGAGCAGTATCAGCGCTGGGCCGAGGCGCATGGTCTGGTCATGACCGGCGGCTCGGATTTCCACGGCTGGCGCGGCGAGGAGCCGTTTCACGCGATGCTTGGTACGCATACCGCGCCGTATGATGCGGTGGAAAGGCTGCGGGAGATTGCGGGTAAGCGGAAGAGGCAAGGGGAGTAGCGGCTTGTAGTGCTGACTTGAGGTACAAAGTTGTAGTACAGACTTGAAAAAAGAAAGGAAGCCCCCGCATCGGATGAGGATTCGTCCGTAAGCGGGGCTTGTTTTGTTTTGGGATCAAAGCGATTGTACGGATGCCAAGCTAGATCGCTTTTTCCATCGCGATGTGTTCAATTCCGGCTTCTTCAAACACTTCTCCTGCAGGAGTGTAGCCCAGCTTTTCGTAAAAGCGCTGCGCGTGGGTCTGTGCATTCAGCTTGAGGCGCTTGAAGCCTTGGCGGCGGGCAGTTTCCTCCATAGCGAGCATCAGCAGGCGTCCGAGCCCTGTGCCTCTCTCGCTTTGCAAAACAGCTACCCGCTCGATTTTGCCAACCTCGGGTGCGTACGGACGAAGACGGCTTGCTCCTACAGCCTGTTCTTCCTTATAAACGACAAAATGGATGGTTTCGGAGCCGATGCGGTCGTGCGAGTCAATCTCGATTTCCTCTGGAACCTGCTGCTCTTTAATGAAGACAGTGCGTCTTACTGAAAGAGCGTCTTGCATTTGCTTGTCAGTCTTGACCTCTTCGATTTGGTAGGGGCTCTTGGTTGAGGAGCTAGCCTCATGCGAGTCGTTCTTTTGGATTGGATTGTCTGTTTCGTTTGTTTGGTGGATTTTCGGTTCAGTCAATGGTTTTCTTCCTTTCATAGCGCTCGACGCGATGCAGTATCAAATCAAAAAGGAAAGGCCCTTCCGCAGCAGGGAAGGGCGCAAGGGGGAGGCCCCCATGTTTATTTTTTCAGCAGGAACGTCTGGTACACGCTCCAGATGCCGTCTTCCAGCTCGTAAATGAGGTGGAAGCGGTCCACATCGGAGGTGAGGTCAAACTTGACCATGCTCAACTGCCCGGTAATGTCGCGCAGCTCATCATTGGAGAGGTCCCGGCCAATCGTGAGATGCGGTACGAATGCATACGTTTCCTTTTCTTGCACAACCTTTTCTACGATCTTGGCGTGGAGCTGTTCAAACGGCTCTTTGTTTTGGACCGCCAAGTAAATGACGTTATTGGTCGGATGGAACGAAGAAACCCGGTGGAAATTGGCAGTAAAAGCTTCCGTGGAATTTGCAACCAGCTCCAAATGGCTTACCAAATGAGGCAGCTGAGATTCGTCGAGTTCAAATGCTTCTTTCAGGCGAATATACGGCGGGATCAAAGAGTAAGCTGGATCGTAACGTTTGCGGTATGAGTTGGCGACTTCTTGCACCTTGCTGGATGGAAATACAACGATACTGTACTTCATGTGAATCCCTCCTCTTTCGTTTCTATACAGCCCATATAGCCCATGGAAAAATCCAATAAACTTATTTTAACAGAAAATTCTCCATTTGTGTAATCTTATGCGTCAGCCTGTATATTCCTCCCCGCTCGGGACAGACTGTTAAGGAGCAGGGAGGTGCTATATTCAATCGTGAAAACAGCTATGATGATCATCTTCATTTTTCTCGTTCTTCTGTTGCTGTCCCTCCTTACCTTTTCCCTCATCACCGCAATCCGCAAAACCGAATTCGACGAGGCGTTGGTCTCCCCGGGAAAAGAAGAAGGTCCTCAGGAAGAACAGACAAGGTAAGTTTACCCGAAAAGCGCAGGAAGAATGCGCCGCAGGTTGGCTTGCCAATAGCCCCACGTGTGGTCACCCGCAAAGGTCTCATAGGCCAGGGTGACCGTTTTTGTTTGCAAAATGTCGCGCAGCGCTTCGTTGGCCTGGAGCAAATCGAGGGTGCCGCGGCTCGTCTCTACCGCCGTTTCTTCGAGTCCAACCTCAAGATAGACATGCAACGGTACGGGGAAGTCGGACTCCTGCACCCGGCGGTTGAGGGCGGCGTCCATAGCGGCGGACTGGCAGGCCACCTGGCCGAAGGTATGAGGATAGGAGAGCGCTGCAAACAGCGAGACGACGCCTCCCAAAGACTCGCCCAATAGCGTGCGGGCCATGCCCAGCGGGTAGGTGGAGTAGCGGCTGTCTACGGCGCTGACGACTTCGTCCGCGAGAAAGCGCAGGTACTTTTGGTGTTCCGCCCCGTCCGGGTGGTAGCGGGCGTAGCGGCGTTCTTTGTCTACGGGAAGGAAAACGGAGATGAGATTCGGGATTTCCTTTTCCCGGTGCATTTCCTCAAGCAGAGTGGCGAGACGTCCCATTGACAGGTAGTCGTCGCCGTCCTGGACATACAGGACCGGATAGGAATAGAGCGGGGAATATCGCTCCGGCAGGTAGACGAGGAGACGCTCCGTCGTCCCCAGGTGTTTGCTGGTGAGGATCAGTTCGTCAAGTGCCACTGCGTTGTCCTCCTTTGGGGTGTTGGTTTTACTGTAGCAGAAAGGGAAGGGGGAGGAAAATAGCTTTTTGGGTTGTGGGGGAAGAAGAGGGTGAACCTGCTGGGGGGTGGGTGTTGGAAGGTGAAATTGTTGGGGGTGGTTTTCGTATTATACAGTCGTGTGGGGGGCTGGAGAGGCTGGGGGGTGTCTGGGGGAGAGGTGTTTTTTGCGGGAGTAGGGGGAGGAGGGGAGCCTATCGGCTCCTTGGTTTGGATGGAGGGTGGGTTTCGACCTTGCGGCCGAAGATTGTCGCAATTTTGTCACCTTGTGATACTATGTAACATAGGTGACTTCACTTAATGGTGGAAGGGGTTGTCTTACATGAAGAAGCAGGTACACAGCAGCGAAGTCAGAAAAGCCGCATTGGATCGTTTGGCAGAGCGCGGTGTGCGCGTAGAGGATATCGCGGAGATCGTATATTTGATGCAATCGCCCTATCATCCTGACCTGACCATGGAACCGTGCATCGAGAGCGTAAAGGCTGTTCTGGAGAAAAGGGAAATGCAGCATGCCATCCTCGTGGGCATTGAGCTGGATACATTGGCGGAAAAGGGCCTATTGTCTGAGCCGCTGCAGTCGATTATCGCCTCCGATGAAGGCTTGTTTGGCTGCGACGAAACCTTGGCGCTCGGTTCGGTGTTCGGGTACGGGAGCATTGCGGTAACGACGTTTGGACATTTGGATAAGCATAAGATTGGTGTGATCAAGCGGCTGGATACGAAGACATCCGGTGGAAAAGTGCATACGTTCCTGGATGATTTGGTCGCGAGCGTGGCGGCGAATGCCTCGAGCCGGATGGCTCATCGGTTGAGAGATGAGCAGGAGCAGGCAGAGGTGCTTGCTGCGGGGCAGATTCGAGTGGAAGGCAAGGCTGTGGATGAGGCTGGGTGACCTTTAGTTGTACCTGGTTGATAGGTGTGGTGGAGGGGCATCCCTATCGGGATGCTCCTTGATTTTGCAGGGTTTTTGATGGTGGTAAAATTTTTTAAAAGAAATTTTGTTTTTCCTCTTGAAATCGGAAAAGAAATCCTGTATATTAAAACATGTGATCGACGTCCGGTACGATTCGGGCCCTTAGCTCAGTTGGTCAGAGCGGTCGGCTCATAACCGATTGGTCGTAGGTTCGAGTCCTACAGGGCCCACCATTGAACGTATGTGGTGAAGTCACAATAGCAAATATCCCATGATCCGGTAGCTCAGTTGGGAGAGCACCATCTTGACAGGGTGGGGGTCGCTGGTTCGAACCCAGTCCGGATCACCATAACAGAAACGCCAAAAGCCTTGAAAATCAAGGCTTTTTTTGTTGTAATAACCGCCTGAAAAAGACTAATACAGGCGTCAAAACTCATAATTGGGGACGGGCTGGGGACGAATTTTTTGGCCGTTGTGACCATCAGGCCTTTTTACTTTTCGGCTGACTGTCGAAGAGAGATTCAAAATGTTTAGCAGCCTCCTGGTCAGCAGATCGTAAAGCGTGACCATAAATGTTCATGGTCGTAAGGATGTTAGCATGTCCGAGACGTTCTGAAATGATCTTGGCATGGACACCTTTGTTAATAAGAAGAGTGGCCGAAGTATGTCGCAAATCGTGAAAACGGATGTACTTCAGCTTGTGCCGCTTCGTAAAACGTGACCACCAAGTCTTTACGCTGGAAGGGTAAAGTGGTTTTCCGTTCCAGGAGGAAAAGACGAAGAATCGATCGCCACCTTCCCATAGTTCCTCTGATTGCATCCGTTCCTTGCTAGTCTGAACTTTCAACGCCTTCAGATCATGATATAAACTTGGGGGAATGGACACGATCCGGACCGAATTTTTTGTCTTTGGTTCCTTTACAACGTAGCCGATCCCCTTCACGTAAGTAAGCGATTGGCGGACATCAATGGTACCGGCCTCCAGGTCAACATTTTTCCACTCCAATCCAAGAAGTTCTCCTCTTCTCAGGCCAGTTGTCAGTGCCAAGGCAATCATGACTCTCCACATCAGCTTTTCACGTTCCAATGCCAAGAACAGTTGGTGAGCTTCGGCTTCGTCATATACGCTCATTTCGGCCTGTTCAACTTTCGGCTTCTTTATCCCGTCCATAGGGCTTGTTTTAATTACCTTCCACTCAACAGCACGGTTAAATATATTTTTCAAGACGCGGTGGATATATTCGATCATCCCAGACGATAACTTTCCCTCCTTGCCGTCTTTCCGGGAGCCTTCTTCTTCAAGTTTTTTTATAAAGGTGACGATGTGGAGAGGTTTGATCTGATCGAGACGCATGTGGCCGAATTCAGGAATAATCCGGTTATTAATTTGGATCAGATAGTTCTCTAATGTTTTAGCACTTAGTTCTCGTTTGGCATACTTTTCTCTCCATTCGTCAACAAACCCAGCCAATGTCATCTTTTCGGGGGAAATATACTCACCGGCCTCAACCTCCATCTTGAATTTAAGCCACTCACTTTCCAGATATTCTCTGAGCTTCTTCGTTGTTTTCAATAACGCCTGATCTTCAACCTTGATGACTTTTCTTTCGCGCAACCGTTCTCCATTAGGTCCATACCCCAATTCAACGGTTAAACGCCAAGAATTAGCGCCGCGTTTTTCAATGCTTGCCATGTTTGGTTCACCTCCATGGATTCATCTGCAGGAGCTCTTCGAGATCTGCCACCTGCAGCATCAGAAATTCGGCATCCCAATAATCTAGCATGTTTTCCGTCACGCGCCTACGGAGAGGGTCAAGCCGAATCCCGAATTTCCCTGGTTTACCTTCGCTCACGGTCAGATCTGCAAGCGTCACCGTTATCCCCATGCTGTCCGACGAGAAATCTTCCGCTCCCTGTCGTTGGAAGGGAGCAGCTATGGGGATATAGGCTATATCTTTGTTCCAATCAAGTTCCCCCTTCCGAAAATTGATGACGTACCAGAGCGGGGCCAGCTCCCCCTCGAAATAATCGTAAAAAACTGCAATTTTCATCGAATTACAACTCCTTGTCCTTTTTTTAGTTTTCGATCAATTGCAAGTCGGAACATTTCCTTTGCTTCATCACACCAGTTTGCCGGATCAGCTTTACGGTACATACTTCGGTTATAGGAAACGAGACGCTGGCTGTATTCTTCCTGGCTGATTCGATTTTTGATCTGTCTGAATCGACGTATTGCGAGGTCAAGTGGAACCCGAAACACGTGAGCCCAGTACAGCGGGACATCTATCTCGTATGCCGGCAAGTGCAGTTCCTGCACCATAAAGAAGGGGATGGCGGCGTATAACTGGAACTGTGATGCTTGCGTCTCCTGCAAGTCCCGGAAAGCCCTGGGGAGCATTTGTTGATCACCGACGTGGCGGAGCGGGTGACAAAGTTCATGAAAAAATTCGCTCCGAGCAGATGGCTCGTCCAAACGAGAATCGAGGATGATCATGAATTCATTGGAGCCATCATCGATCCACCGGGCATGGGATTTTGTTCGTAGATATGTAATTTCGCCACCCAATGATGCCGCGATATGAAAAATATCCAGATCACTCGGAGTGCATATTGAGTTCTCAAGGTACTTTGATGTGATCCATTCCTCCAGTGGAGTCATTTTGTAAAGCGACAAATCCACACAAACCCCTCCTCAAACAAACATTTGTTCGTATTTATGGGTGAAAATAATAGCCCAAAGGGCTATGCAGCCTGTAGACAAAGTTCCGTAAGGAACAGGGTCTGCAGGCTTTTTTGTTGAATATAGAACATGTTACGTTTTCAAAAGTTATTTTTTAGAGGTGGCATTATGCTTAATAAGCAAGAGGCCGAAGGGCGTTATCAGATATCTGCATTCTCGCTAGATGAGTTGGTGCCAGAAGATCATCTCGTAAGAAAAATTGAAAATGCAATCGACTTTTCGTTCATCTATGACTTGGTGGAAAGCCTTTACTGTCATGACAATGGCAGACCCAGTGTTGACCCTGTAGTCTTAGTTAAAATTGCTTTCATCCAATATATTTTTGGAATTCGTTCCATGCGACAAACGATTAAAGAGATCGAAACCAATGTTGCCTATCGGTGGTTTATTGGCTATGATTTCAGTCAGCCCATTCCCCATTTCACGACCCTAGGCAAGAACTATGTTCGCCGTTTTCGGGATACTCAACTCTTCGAGTCGATCTTCCTTCGAATATTGGAGGAGGCGGTTCATCATGGATTCGTGAAGCCTGATGTGCTTTTCATTGATGCTACGCATGTAAAAGCCAGTGCGAATAAGCATAAATACGTGAAAGAAATCGTTGAAGAACAAGCGAAGAAATATCAAGAGCTGCTGGACGAAGAAATCAATCAGGATCGTATTGCACATGGAAAGAAGCCCCTTGAAAAAAAGACAGAAACTTCGAAGAAGGAGGTGAAAGTCAGCACAACTGACCCGGATTGCGGATTGTTTGTAAAAGGGGAAAAGGAACGTGTATTTGCTTATAGTTTTCATACAGCATGTGATCGAAATGGATTTGTGCTTGGTGCCAAGGTAACGCCAGGCAATGTGCATGACAGTCAGGTTTTTGAGGATGTTTTGAATCAAGTGCGAAAGACGTTTGCACAGCCTCAAGCTGTGGCAGTGGACTCGGGATACAAGACGCCTTACATCAGTAAAACACTCCTTGATGACCAGATTCGCCCCGTTATGCCCTACACAAGACCACGCACCAAAGAAGGTTTTTTTAAAAAGCACGAATATGTGTATGATGAATATTTCGACTGCTACATCTGCCCGAACGAGCAAATCTTAACATATGAGACAACAAACAAGGATGGGTACCGTATCTATCGATCAAATTCTCAAGTTTGCCGAAGTTGTCCGTTCTTGAAACAATGCACGGAAAGTAAAGACTACACAAAGAGAGTGAGTCGCCACATCTGGGCTGATTACCTCGAAGAGGTAGACCACCTCCGGCATACCGAGGAAAACAAACAAATCTATAGCAAACGGAAAGAAACGATTGAACGTGTATTCGCTGATATGAAGGAAAAGCATGGCATGCGTTGGACGACCTTACGAGGACTGGAGAAGGTCACGATGCAGGCGATGCTTGTTTTCGCTGCCATGAACTTGAAAAAAATGGCGACCTGGCTATGGAAATCAGGTCGCCAAAAGGTGAACGATCAAAACACCTTCGGTATTTTCATCAAATTATTAAACAAACTCCCTCTGCTGTTCGTTCAGCGAGGGAGTTTGTCTGCAACCTGAGAAGGGGAATGAAATCCCCTTCTGGCAGATTGTAGACAAACTCTCTCGTTGCCATTGGCAGTTGAGGGAGTTTGTACTGTATGTATTCGAAAGGTGATGCGGAAATGAAGGGCATTGTGCCTCCCTTTTCCTGACTTCCATAGCCAATTGGCCAGTTTTTTTAAATTCATACAAGCAAAGACAAGCAGAGTCTATAAGCTATTTTGTGTAAACTCCTAACCTTCAAATAGAGTAAATGAATTCTAAGAAAGGTTGGGAGAGCCCATGAGCCTGATGTCCAAAGAGCAACTCAAGCAGTGGATCAAGGAAAAGAACATCAATCGGTGGAAGACGTCCAATCAGCCCTAAAGGAGTTGTTTGCCGACACCCTTCAGGAAATGCTGGAAGCCGAGTTGGAGACGTCACTTGGCTACGCCAAGCACGACACGAAAAACAAGAAAACCACCAACAGCCGGAACGGCTACAGCAAGAAAAAGGTGCGTTCCGAGTACGGCGACGTGGACATTCAGGTTCCGCGTGACCGGGCCGGTGAGTTTGAGCCGACCATCGTCAAAAAGAACCAAACGAACATGACGGGTATCGAAGACCAAATCATTGCCATGTATGCCAAGGGTGTTTCTACCCGCGACATTCAGGATCACCTGCAGCAGCTCTACGGCATCGAGGTTTCTCCTACCCTCATCTCCAACGTGACCAACAAGATCGTCCCGCTGATCAAAGAATGGCAAAACCGTCCCTTGCAGGCGGTATATGCGGTCGTGTTCCTGGATGCCATTCACTTCAAGGTGAAACAAGACGGTGCCATCGTCAACAAAGCCGCCTACATGGCCATTGGCATTGACTTGGAAGGCCACAAAGATGTACTTGGCATCTGGATCGGGGAAAATGAATCGGCAAAGTTCTGGCTTCATGTGTATTTTGCAACTCAAAAATGCAGAGTTTGGCGGCCAATTTATGCAGAACACTGCCAACATCAATACAAAAGAATTTAGGAAGACTTCATGCTGGATAGAGCATGGCGCAGTCGGTAGCTTTCTCCGGTAAACGCCAGAATATGGGCGTGGTGGACGAGGCGATCCACAAGGGCTGCCGTCAATCGCGTATCTCCAAACACCGTATTCCACTGCCCAAACTCCAAATTCGACGTCACAATCACACTGTTTCTCTCATAGCAGGCCGAGATAACATGAAACAACAGCTCAGCCCCCGTTTGGTGAAAGGGAACAAACCCAACCTCGTCCAAAATCAACAACTCACAGTCTGCCAGTTCTTTTTGAAACCGCATCAGTGCCCCATTCGCGTGTTTTTCCTGCAAGAGCGCAACCAGATCGGGAACACGGAAGAATCGAACGGCATATCCCCTTCGGCACGCCTCTACGCCAAGCGCTGTTGCCAGATGGGTCTTCCCCGTGCCCACTTTTCCCAGCATCAGCACATTTTCCTTGCGCTCCAAAAAACGTAGGTCGATCAATCCCTCCTTTGTACATGTTTCCGGTAAGGTGACTGCCTCAAAAGCGTAATCTTCCAGTGTCTTCAGTTGGGGAAACGCGGCTTTCTTTATCAGTCGCTTCAGCTTTGTCTCCTCCCGCCGTTGAATCTCCATCCGCAAGACTCCCAGCAAGAAGCTCTCCCGATCTTCAAACGGCACCTGTTCATAGGTTTCCATCACATGCGCCAAATGCAAAGTTTTGCACACCTTTGCCAGCTCTTCTCTCATTCCACCCTCACCCCCAGGATCCGGTCGTACTCATCCAGTATGGGTATCTGCCCGTGAAGGGCAGGGGGTGTATGCGACTCTGAAAACGGTTCCGGGCGGAAAACAGGGTGTTTTATCGCGTAAAGGGCATGCTCCAAGGCAACAGCCAGATGCTCTTGCTGATGCGACAATTCTCCCAGTACTTGCCCGATTTCCTTCAACGTATAGGTGTCGAGCAATCGATGGAGCAGGCGAATTCGTGCTTTTCGTGCATTCATGTCTTCCACCGTCAAAAACGTTTGGAGCGCCTGAGGCATCATATTGGTAAAGGAAGAATACATCACCGCCCGCGGGCGTTTTTCATATCTCTTCAATACCGCCTTCCAATCTACTGGAATGACTTTCTCCGTATAGGGACGAGGCAATGTCACAATCGGGGTGTATGTCCCGTCTGCCGTTAACACCTCCAGCACATCCCACTTGACTTTCACCAAAACCGGCTGCATGGCCCGACACTGCGGCAACGGGAAGAGAGCCGCGTCAAACGACAGCTCAGCGTATTTGTTCAGGTGGCACGTCTCCAGCCGGAAAATCTCCAGCGGTGTCGTCGGCAGCGTCAGCAGCTTGCATTTTTCTTGCTTCCACAACTCGGCAATGGTTTGCTTTTTCACATAGTGAGGGCGCTGCATATCCGCACGGGCAGCTTCCGCCAAATACGTCTCCAGTTGTTCCGGCGTATCGATAACCGGTGGCGGAACACACCAGTTCCGGCGTCCATACCCCACTTTGTTTTCCACATGGCCTTTCTCATGGCCGCTGTATGGATTGCAAAACAGGGGCTCAAAGCGGTAATGGGCGCAGAAACGCCGAAACGCTTCCGTACACTCTCGTTTTCCGCCTTGCTGGATGGACACAACAGCAGCGGACAAGTTGTCAAACCAAATCTTGCGAGGAACCCCTCCCATTTGCTGAAATAGCCGCCCTAAGGCCTCCAGAAAGCATTCCGTGTTTTCTTTCGGAACCGGGAACACAAAGGCGGCATTGCTGTACGGAAACGACAGGGTCAATACTTTCCGCTCCACCAGTTCTCCCGACTTGACCACGTACACCGTCCCAAAGTCAGCCTGGGCTTCCCCGCCTGGATGCTCCAAACGCTCAAAATGTTCGGCTCGTTCGGCTGCCATGGCTTTCTTCCGTTTGGAGACATATTCGGATACCGTTCGCTGCCCGCCAGGGAAGCCGTACTCATCCCGTAACCGCTGAAACATGCGGACGGCTGTATGGCGTTGCTTGCGTGGAAGACGCTCATCATCCTCCAGCCATGTGTCAATAATCTCTAAGTACGGTCCCAACACCGGATGGCGGCCTTTTCGCTTGCATACCGGTTCATTCCAATCGTCGCGATCCGCATATTTCTTGGCGGTTCGCCAATTCACCTGGACACGTTCCGCAATTTCCTGAATCGAACACCCTTCGACTTCCCGCAAAAATCGGATATACTGTTGTTGTGGCACTTTCAACATTCCTCTCACTCCCTCAGATTCTAGCCAAATCCAAGGGTAGATTTTGTAGGGGGATGTTGGCAAGTGCCTTTTTCATGGCCTCAGAATTGCGGTGGAACTCTGCAGTTTTCCGCCGCAATTCTCTGCACTTTTATCCTGCCATAAACACTCATATGTTAAGATTTGCTCGTTCGGGCAGATGTAGCAGTCGAAATATTCATCATACACATATTCGTGCTTTTTAAAAAAACCTTCTTTGGTGCGTGGTCTTGTGTAGGGCATAACGGGGCGAATCTGGTCATCAAGGAGTGTTTTACTGATGTAAGGCGTCTTGTATCCCGAGTCCACTGCCACAGCTTGAGGCTGTGCAAACGTCTTTCGCACTTGATTCAAAACATCCTCAAAAACCTGACTGTCATGCACATTGCCTGGCGTTACCTTGGCACCAAGCACAAATCCATTTCGATCACATGCTGTATGAAAACTATAAGCAAATACACGTTCCTTTTCCCCTTTTACAAACAATCCGCAATCCGGGTCAGTTGTGCTGACTTTCACCTCCTTCTTCGAAGTTTCTGTCTTTTTTTCAAGGGGCTTCTTTCCATGTGCAATACGATCCTGATTGATTTCTTCGTCCAGCAGCTCTTGATATTTCTTCGCTTGTTCTTCAACGATTTCTTTCACGTATTTATGCTTATTCGCACTGGCTTTTACATGCGTAGCATCAATGAAAAGCACATCAGGCTTCACGAATCCATGATGAACCGCCTCCTCCAATATTCGAAGGAAGATCGACTCGAAGAGTTGAGTATCCCGAAAACGGCGAACATAGTTCTTGCCTAGGGTCGTGAAATGGGGAATGGGCTGACTGAAATCATAGCCAATAAACCACCGATAGGCAACATTGGTTTCGATCTCTTTAATCGTTTGTCGCATGGAACGAATTCCAAAAATATATTGGATGAAAGCAATTTTAACTAAGACTACAGGGTCAACACTGGGTCTGCCATTGTCATGACAGTAGAGGCTTTCCACCAAGTCATAGATGAACGAAAAGTCGATTGCATTTTCAATTTTTCTTACGAGATGATCTTCTGGCACCAACTCATCTAGCGAGAATGCAGATATCTGATAACGCCCTTCGGCCTCTTGCTTATTAAGCATAATGCCACCTCTAAAAAATAACTTTTGAAAACGTAACATGTTCTATATTCAACAAAAAAGCCTGCAGACCCTGTTCCTTACGGAACTTTGTCTACAGGCTGAGAAGGGGATTTCATTCCCCTTCTGTGTTTTTGAAAGGATTCATGAGCTTTGAAGAAAAGGAGATTTTCTACTGTTGAGTTTCTAAAACAACTCCAGGAGCGCAGCATCCCATCAAAAATTCCCCGTATGCAAACTCCTGGTATGTTTCGCATTGTCGAATACCTGTATGCCGGCACCGATGCATTAGAAGTCGATTTTGACAGCTTCACACTGGATGAACTGGATTACGTATACAATGAAGCTCACGCGCTGTAACTGTATTCGATGGAAGACATCTATGATGAAGAGACTGAGCGGGCCAATTGCTACAACGTAATCTATGAGTATGTCAGGAGCACGCAGTGTGATTTTTCATATATAACCGGACGAAAAGTCCAAAAATCATTGATTTTACGGGAGTGTTTTTTCAAAATTAACCGGACAAAGAAACTTATCGATCCTTAACAGGGGCGTCTTTTTCATAAATAGACGGAAAAAATACTGAGCTAAAATTAAGCAGTCAATTAAAAGTACATAGTTCCTCCGGCTTTATATGCCACAGTAGGCTAGGTACAGAGTCAAAACTATCTCGATATTTATAACCTTCTGGTTGTTCATATTTTGATAATATCGCCTTTAATTCATCCGGTTGCGTAACACCGAACAAACCTTTTACTTTTTCAAAGTACCTTCTTGACTTCAGTTTAAGTAGAAGGTCAATCTTCTGATATGTGTCACTATATACGTACAATTTGGGGAACCAAGCCCATTCGTGTTCTTCCAAAACAGCTATATAATGCAGAAGGAGGTCTGCATTCACAATTTTCTTTTTTGGATATCTCTTTAGAGTTGCTCTTTTAACAACTGTGTCCGCTGCAATACTCAACAGCCTTAATCCAAGACGATGCTTCCTTACCTCTTCTAAAGATCTAAGGTGAAAATAGAATACTTTATAATTTGCATGCGATTTTCGTTCAAAACGATCATGAATAAAAAACTCTGTTCTAAGAAAATCTCCAACGGCTTTATACTGTTCATTTTCAATCAAGATGGCAACCGTATATATAAACAACTCCTGAATCAGAAATTTATAGTGATCATACTGGTATTCTATATATGAGTTTACCTCTTCTGGTGGTTGAGAAAAGCGATAGATTTCTTCAAAGAATTTGACAAGAGGATCGATATTTAATTCTTCTTGTGAATCACATAGAAGCTCGATAAATTCTACATAATCATCTCTGAGGGGCAACATGTCATCAATTTTATCCATAATTTGCTGATCATGCGGTTCCTCCAATTTAACAATTTGCAATTCATCTAAACTGGTAAAAAAAGAACCGATGAATTCTCTGACAAGTCCTCGAATTCTTGCCGGATTTCGTGTAATAGCATCTCTAAGCTGTTTGTTAATATTGGCTGTTTTAAAATGAGGGGGCTCGTCTTCGAATAGCCAAGATGGTGCCTCACCAAGAGAAGGCTTCCGATGTTGAGGACGTTGGTACAAGTTGCGTAGAAGCTGCTGATACCCAATTTCAAACTGCTCCTCAGACGATAAATCAATATACATTCTGGACCTAATATAAGTGGGGATATAAGGTTTTCCACTTTCATCCCGTTCTGCAACGATGGGAATGAACTTTTCTTGTTTTATATCAGCATAAACTTCGGGGGAGATGATGAGTGTTTCTGTTCCTACGCCCCCTCGCCGATCCTCTGCCTTTTCATAATACTCCTTATCACAAATAATGAGAACCTTATCAATTTTATCTGAACGAACCATACTTTCCATAAAATGATAAGTATCGTGCCCCGGCTGTAAATCCCATTTATCCAATGTAACGTGAACCCGGTCTTGCATTAACCGTTCTGCTAAATCCAGTACCCAGTCTTCATGTTCAGGGCTAGTCCAACTGTATGATATAAAAACACGTGGAATCGGTAGTTCATGTTTCCGAATTGACATGTTTTCTATCTCCCTAAGTAAAGGATTTGTCGTTTCTATAAATTAATTATACACAGTCTGCTTTATTATTCACCAAATTTTGTTACTCAAATTTATAACTAGACGTATTACTACCTTACCGGGTACAAAGGAGCCAAGCAAGTGTGCATAAATTTTTTATGAACACTTCTTAATGCGATATTATTTTAAAAGTATGCGTTAGATGAAATGAATTTTCGGATACTTAATTCTGTGCAATACGATTATGCTGTTACCGTTCATTGGTTTAGACATGTAAGTGACGGGCTGGGTGTAATTGAAAAAGGCTTGTGGGATAATTGATGCGGTAAGTATGCGTATAAAAATTTGTAAATGATGAGGATGTGTGGTGGTTATACGTAAAGGATATTGTTAGAGTAAAAAAATGTTAACTAAACATATGAAGTAATGACATACGATGTAATATGTAGATAAGGGGGTATAACCATGTACATTTATCACGGCTCTCACATACAGGGACGAAGCATCATTGAGCCTTATGTTGACTCAACCGGAAAGCACGGGGACAAACCATATGTGTATGCCTCTATATTTAAATTTGTAGCAGCATTTTTTTCTGCCACACACGGGCGTAACTGGACCTGCGAACTATCACCGCCCGATCCCAATGGGGTATTTACTCTGAAAGAAAAATTTATTAATGCCTTCGATTTCCGCTATAAAGACAGAGCAGGAAGCATATACGTGATGGATTGCTGCAATTTCAAAATGGAAGGAGTACCACATCTGTGGTACGCGGGTGGAGAATGCGTCTCTGATGTTGAAGTTAAAGTGTTAAGTGAAGAGCGTTTTGACGATGCAAGTTCTTTTTTGTATAAACTCGAGGCAGAAGGAAAATTGCGAATTGAAAGATCACATCAGTTGCTGCACCCAGATTATTGGGAAAGATGGCATCAGAATCATCCAGTATCGGCTTTAGAATATCGTAGCATGTATCCGTTTTAATTTACCGGGAGTCGGCCAATGGCCGGCTTTCTTGTTTCAATTGTTCGATGATAATAATGTATTAGACCGGGCCCCCTTATGTTATAAGGAAACCCGGTCTTTTTTATCTGCAGCTAAATTCCGTTAGCCACCCATGGAGCAGAGCTGCACCACAGATTATGAAAAAAGTTCAGTGCGTCCATAATGATTGATAGGCTGGCGAAGAAGGTCGTTTTTTAACAAACTATTTCCACTGACAGAATCGAAAGGGAATACGATGAGAAACATGGATTTCCCAGAGAAATGGTTAACATCCAAGCAACAAACGTTTGGTCAATACTGCCAGGAACTGTAGATCAAAGACTTTAGCGAAAGCTACAGTCTTTATTTTTTATGAAGCGTGCCCAGCAAGCCGTTAATTGCTAGTTGGTGAAAGTCCAACCGAGGCAGGAGCCAAGTCACCTCGTAGCTGACAGGCAACTGGTGGAGAAATCCTAAGGTTGAAGCCCTGTGACAAAGTAACTCGAAAGAGTGCGAGCAAATCAGCAGGCCGTAACATAAAGTGAATCCTGCAGCCTCGTTAAGAAAGACCACCGAGAGGTGGACAAAGGGAAGCCGAGCTTGTTTCATATGGGCGAAGGCCAAGGACGGTGTGGAGAACTTGGAATACAGCACCTATGAATCCCTCGGGGTATGGGGAGCGGTATGTTGAGAAAGTAGTTAACGGAACTGGGGAGACCCTACTCTGCACGCCCCGTCAGGAGCGTAAAACGGAAACCTATAACCGTAAGGGAAGTGGTGGATGGCAGAGAGGGAGTCGGAGGGGTTCATAGTACCGATGAACATAAGGACAACACAACCTTATGGAGGGAAGGAGCCCTGCTTTGTTCACGGGTCGAAGGAGGTAAGAGTGAGTGAATGCAAGTAAACTTGCTAACTACACCGATGTAAAAGCTCGACAACTTTGGACAACCCTATATCTTTGTGCCAAGGCAAACTCAAAACGGCGATTTCATGCCTTGTATGACAAAATCTACCGCCCGGATATTCTAGCGACAGCTTGGAGGAGAGTAAAAGCAAATAAAGGGAGCGGAGGAATCGACGGACAATCCATCGCACAGATTGTGGAGGAGTATGGGGAGAGCCGTTTTCTTAACGAGATCTATCTAGATTTAAAAGAAAAGCGGTATCGTCCACATCCGGTTCGTCGAACTTACATCCCTAAACCGGATGGCAAGAAACGTCCACTCGGCATCCCGACGATCAAGGATCGGGTGGTCCAAATGGCTACTAAGCTAGTCATTGAACCGATCTTTGAAGCTGATTTTCGGGACTGTTCTTATGGCTTTCGGCCAGGAAGAAATGCTCACCAGGCAATTGCACAGATACGCAAAGCAAGCAAGAGGTGTTATTGGGTCGTAGATGTTGACATTAAAGGGTATTTCGACAACATCAACCATGAGAAGTTGATGAAACTGGTCGAAATGAGAATCAGCGACAGACGTGTTCTGAAACTTATCCGACAATGGCTGCAGGCTGGGGTCATGGAAAATGATCAATTCCATGAAACAGAACTGGGAACTCCGCAAGGAGGGGTAATCTCGCCTCTTCTTTCAAACATCTATCTAAACTACATGGACACCATTTGGGAAAATCAATTCTCCCATCTTGGCACACTTATCCGCTATGCGGATGACTTCGTTATCATGTGCAGAACCAAACAAGAAGCATTGGAAAGCATTCAAGTGCTGATGGCTATTCTAAACAAGCTGGAGCTTAGTCTCAGTAAAGAGAAATCTAGACTCGTTAATATTTGGGACAATTCCACTGGGTTTGACTTTCTTGGGCTGCACCATCGCAAATTCCCCGTGTTCAACAAAGGGGGGAGCAAGGTATTTGCTATGTCTCATGTACCAGCTAAGAAAGCAATGAAGGAAATGAGACGTAAAATTAAGGAATACACTGCACCAAGGAACAAACTGTTTCTGTCTCTAGAAGAGCTAGTGAAAGGGCTAAATCGCAAGCTAAGGGGGTTCAAGAACTACTACTTCATCTCGCCCATCGCCAAACGATGGGCAAGACGGATAGACTGGTATGTGATTGAACGCCTTACAATCTTCTGCAACAAGAAAAGAAGCAAGCGGAATAAACATGCCGGAAAGCTGAAGGTCATACAAAACACGCAGGGTAGTTTATTGAAATTAGCCGGATAAAGTAAGCCGAATGCCAAAGAAAGAAGAACATCGGAAAGCCGTATGAGGGAAAACCTCACGTACGGTTTGATGAGGGGGAGCTGAAATGAGCAAGGCGACCATACGGTCGCCCGAAAGTTTCAGTTCTCTACTCTACAAGAATGCAAGAGGAGGCATGGACATGACTGACAAACTGTATCAAGAAACTTTGTTCAGCTTTTTAGGAGAAGGGGAACCGGAGGCCATCCAGGACACAGGAAAAGGCAAAAGGACAACGGCAACCAATAAATCACGAGTGGCTTCCAAGGCCCCAAAGAAAACGTCTGAATCTGCCACGAAAAGTAAACCGGAAACATGGGAACTGAACACGGAGACGATCATCCGGTATGGAGGGGAGAACATTCCTCTGACCGATTACTTTACGCTCGAAGAAATCACAAATGGTCTTCAAGACAGTTCTCCAACTGATGAACAAACCAGCATCGAAGAGAAGTTGAGGAAAATTACCGGCGAAGACGTGCGGAAACGGATGGAGAACGACTTTGGCGAATTAACCGAAGAATTAACGACGATGACATTCAACAAGGAAAAGAATATGATCATTCCGGTTCTAACCGCACGTAAAAAGGGTAGCGGGATGATTTTGGATCGCCGATATGGTGTATACCTCCGATTGGAAGATGCTGTGGCAAACCGACGGTCCAACATGTATGTTCCCGGAGCTGACGGTCATATGTACCATATCCGCGAAACAGAAGCGCTAACGATCTGCAAAAAGGCACGGAAGGTTCCCAGTGTTCACGCGTTGGTGGAAGGCGTGCGCCTCAAATTCCCCAGGATTCCCTGGGGGATTCTGACGCAGTTTTTGATAGTTGCCCGTCACTTCGCCCGGACATACAGCTCTGAGATTCACGGTGAGATATATTGGGATGGGCAAGGTTATCAATTGGTGATCCCGGCGCAGATCGTTAGCAAGCACATGTGCGAGCCGATTGAACAAATCTTTGATGAGAACCACGTCAAAGTAATGGAAATTCATTCGCACAACACGATGGACGCCTACTTTTCTGCCCAAGATGATCGCTCCGAGCAGGCTCCGATCCTCTACGCGGTTGTGGGAAGGGTGCTGGATTTCTTCCCGCAAATCCTGGTGAGAACGTGTCTGGACGGGGAGTATCTGATCATCAATCCCCATATCGTCTTTGAATCACCGTTGGAGTCTCCGACGAGCCTGGACTTTCCTCAAGTGTCCGTGAAAGGAGCGGGAGACGATGATACGGTTTAACGAACGGAAGAAGATCTTTTACTATATTGTTCAGATCGGCGCAGGCGCAAATGGCGGATATATTCTGCAGCAATGCGCTCAAATGATGAATATATTCAAGGTACAGGGGTTTTACCTGGTGGCCGATCCGGATACGGTAGAACAAAAGAATTTGGCTAATCAACTCTTTATACCAAAGGATGTCGGACAGAAGAAAGCTGCGGTACTGGCTAACCGGTACCGCAGCCATTATCAAGTGCCGATCGCTGCATTCGATGAACGGTACATTGAGGATGAAAGAACGTTAGACCGGCTGTTTCAGTTCACAGATTATCGCGGATGTTACAGGTGGGACACGTTTTTTCTTCCGATTTTGATCGGCGCGGTGGATAACAATTACACGCGCCAGGTCATGCACAGTTACTTTCTCAGTCAAGAGAAGCTCCTCTACATCGATGTGGGAGTAGAAGCTGCCTGGGTTCCCCGTGACGGCCGTCCACAAGAAGAATGGACGGAGGAGGATCAACAGCGCCACGCGAATACTGGATGGACAGGACAAGTAGTAGCCGGATTGAGATTGAACGGAGAAACGGTTCTGGAACCGGTGGCCGACCGCTTTCCAGACATATTGGAGAACGAGTTCGCTCCCTCTGAAATGGTCTGCTCACAGGTGATCGCGTCGAAGCCGCAGCGGTTAATTACCAACAGGTTCGCGGCGCAAGCAGTGGCAGTTTATCTAAATGAACTGTTTGGGGAGAGCTCCTTGTCTACACACGTGACGTTCTTCCACGCGAAGAAATTGTACATGCGTGGGGAAAGGATTGTTGATGGGTGAGTGTCCAGATTGGGCACTCTTTTTTTGTTTTGTTAGAAATTCTTGCAGTTTCAGTTAATCGGACTGGTATCCCGTCAGTGCTATTGATTGACTCAAACCTACTCAGGGCAGCGTTGCTCGTGGTCATGAAAAAGCTCCCTCACGCTGTTGTAGGCACGAACAGGTAGATAAAGGTAACTACACCAGGGTAATAACAAGTAAGCTGTTGGTTGTTTGAGCGAGTAGGGTACATCCATAGCGTTTAAAGCGTAGCCAATTTCTTGCCAATAGACGGGATTAAAAGGATTTTTCCATAAGATTACGCTCCTAAGTCGGTGGTAACGCACATGGGCATGACTCGTCAGGGCCTTACCTCCGAAGAAAACGAAAAAGTTAAACTATTACAGCCCTCCTTCGGAGAGATTCGGGGAGGGGATTTTTTCTCCTTAATACCATTTTTTCGTCGAACAGTGTAGAATTTTTTTTGTAGATTTATAGGAAAAATTGTTATAAAATCCATTTTAGTTAATTAATTGTAAAAAATGTATAGAAGGATTGCGATGAAGTTTTCACTGTTTAGTCGTTTACTTACTTTTTTGGTCGCTGTAGCTTTGCTAATTACTTCTCCTTTAAACAGTCATGCATTAGCCGCAACTTCCAAAAAAGAGGCACAACAATTTAATATTGATCGTGTTGCAGAGGTTATTCTAGTTTCACTTGACGGGAAAAAAATTGAGACAACTTTTTATGTGACTGAAGGAACCGAGATAGATGAATCTACTTTCGATTCGTTAGGAAAGGGTTATAAGCTTAAGGAACTAGAAATTAGAAAAATAGGTCCTGATGGATTCGATATTCAGGAATTAATTAAGTCAAACAAATCTGCTTTGTCTGCGGACACAGAAGATGGTGTAATTAAACCTCTATGGGTAGAAACTGCATTTGATGTTGGTAATTTCATGATGTCTTTAGCTGACTTTAGGGCTGAACCTTCTGTTTGGAATGGCTTTAAAGTAGTGTTTGATGGTGCATCAGTAGTTTTCCCCGGCGTTCCAGCAATTTCTGGCGTAGAGAGAATGATAAAAGCCAGTAAGACATTAAAACAATCACTACAAATTGGAGTGAAAAGCTTTCGTGACTTAAAGAAAGATAGTGTTCCATCTGGGTGGCATCGCCATCATATTTTTGAGAAAAGGTTTGCAGATCGTCTAGGTACAACAGAGAATGATTTGTTTGCAATTGCAATTCCAAAAGATTATCACAATATAATTACTCAAGCATTAAGAAAGGAAATCCCATATGGTGCAAACTATCGGGATTACAGCCGTTCTGAAATAATTCAAGCGCACATAGACGTGTATAGAGATTTATGGCAAGAATACGATGATGAAGTTTACGAATTCTTGTATAAATTTGCCAGAGAAAAACAACATAGTATCCGGTAATTTAAACGCTCCACACCTTATTGGTGTGGAGTTATAATAATATATAGAACTGGAGGTGAAGTAATGAAAATAAAGGTGCATTTTACGTTTCGTGTGTATGATCTGAAAACCAAATTTAAAATTGATCAAATTCTAAATTCTTTGATCAAAGATTTTGTTGTACCGGAACCTGATATAAAAAATGATGATGTTTATGTTCGGTATAAGTTTGAAGTCGTTTACGATAAATATTTAATTGAATCGATATTAGAGAAGCTTAACTCTATATACGAAGATTCTTTAGGAAGTAAAAAAATGTCATCTACCTTCCGGGATTTCCGATATATATATGAATATACGGATGATGAGATGGAAAATGCTGAATTGTATAGAATCACTTCCATCGGTAATAGGCCGGAATTATATGTATCTAACAAAACAAAATATGAACTAAAGCCATTTTGTCCAAAATGCTCAAGATATGAACGAATCATAAAAGATGAATTAATGTTCAATACATTCGTCCTTAAAAAATCCCCATTAGTTTTTGTCAACGACTATATGGTTATTTCTCAGGATCTTGCAGAAAAATTTAGGGAGTGGAACCTATCAGGTTATGAATTACGAGAGGTAAGGCATAAAGGATCAAAACCAGGGCAAAATGCCTTTCAAGTTATCCCAACCAATATCTTACCACCCCAAACATCAACTGCTCCATTAAGTGATGACCCTCAGATAAAGATGCGAAAATGCCCTGAATGCGGTGTTGTAGAGCATTTGCAGCTACCTTATGTCTATGATAAGAAAGCCATTCATTTCATGCAGGATTTTAATGTAACGTATGAATATTATCCCATTAATGACGACACAGTCATTCGAGATATGTTAATAAGTAAGAAGGTAATTAGGTTACTAGTTGAACAAGGAATTGCGAATATTAAAACATCGTCTAATGATAATAATTGGACTCTTGTTCCAGTTTTGACGAACACCACACTTTAAACAACCGTTTATTCTATACGATCCGTCTTCGTTATTAGAGACTGGACTGTAAAAACTTTCGTATTAGGTGGTCAGCCAGAAAAAATCTGGCTGGCCGTTTTTTGTGAAAATAGCTGTAAGATGACGATAGCCGAGTAGAACGATCCATAGTTAGGGCTTGCTGAACGAATAAAAAATTGAGAAACGACAAAGGTTTTGCCCCGTTTTCATTGAAGTCATGTGCAAGGAAATCAAAGATTTCCCTTCAAATTCCTTGCACATGGAGCGGATCTGAATGTACGAATTTCTCTCTCATCGTGAAAATCAACTGCTTCTCCCCGATGATTTTTTCTTGCCGTTTGGCGGCAAGTTGAATAAAGAAAATCGCTGGGGCAAGTTGGCTCGGTTGGTACCGTGGGCATATGCGGAAGAAAAGTATGCCAAGTCCTTCCGCAAATCGTTTCGTGGACAAAAGGCCGTTTCCATCCGTGTCGCCCTCGGGGCACTCATCATTCAGGAACGTTTGCAACTGTCGGACCGGGAAACGGTCCAGCAGATTGTCGAAAACCCGTATCTGCAATATTTCATCGGGCTGGAAGGCTATCAGGATCATCCGCCGTTCCACCCGTCGCTCATGACGCATTTTCGAAAACGTGGGCGAGCAGGTTCTCCGCGAAATCAACGAGATTATCGCGGTCGAGGCTGCCAAATCGACACCAGATTCCGACCGTGACGATGAACCGAAATCCGGTAGAAAATCCAAAGGTAAACGTACGACCAAGCATCATTCAACATCCGAGGAAGATCCGAACCAGGGTGTCTTGTTGCTGGATGCCACATGTGCCCCGGCGGATGTGGCGTACCCAACCGATTTGAACTTGCTGAACGAGGTGCGTGAGAAACTGGAGGAGATCATCGACACGTTACATGCTCCACAGATTGGTCGTGCCCGCAAACCACGGACTTATCGGGATCAAGCGCGAAAGGAGTACCTGGCCGTGGCCAAACAACGTCGTGCAGACGGCAAGGTGATTTGTCGAGCGATCGGCAAGCAGCCCTTAAGTAGATATTTGGTAAGATGATAGGGAAGGAGGGAGCAAACCGTGATCATAGCCACGAAACTTCATATTCCCCGATCACGAAGCCCGCTTGTTGTTCGTTCCAGACTCACCCATCGTTTGCATGAAGGGCTGGATCGTGCACTTACCTTGATCACAGCGCCTGCCGGGTATGGCAAAACCACCCTGCTGGGCGAGTGGGTGACGACGCTGGAAAAGCCCGTCGCCTGGGTCTCTCTTGATCAAGCGGATAATGATCGCATGCGTTTCTGGGCACATACCATTGCGGCGCTTAAACAGGCCTATCCGTCTTTTGACGAACAGGCTGTGCTTCGTCATGCCGTGGAAGATCCATCGGGGTTCTCACTGATTGCCACGCTCGTCAACGGGCTTCATCGTATACCGCAAACGACGGTGCTCGTATGGGATGACTTTCATCACATCGAGGAAGCGTCCATATTCAAGGGAGTCACTTATCTGCTGGAACGCTTGCCGTCACATGTTCATCTCTATCTCGCAAGCCGAAACTTCCCATCGTTGCCCCTCTCGAGAATACGGGCGGGAAATGGGTTGAACTGGCTGGATGCGAGAGATCTCCGCTTCTCTTCGGATGAAACGACTGAATTTTTTGCGAAGTGCGGCGGTATGGACATGGCCATCGAAGACGTGGCTGTCGTACAAAAAAAGACGGAGGGATGGGTAGCGGCGATGCGATTGGCGATCTTATCGTTACATGAACATGCTGATCCCGCATCGCTGGTCCGGAAGATGGCGGGAACGGAACGTGACATATCGGATTATTTTTTCGATGAAGTGTTATCCTATCAGTCTGAAACGATGCAGCAATTTTTGCTGCAAACGTCGATTTTAGATCGGATGACGGGCGAACTTTGTGAGGCGGTAACTCACATAGCCGAAAGCGATGCCTATCTGCAACAGTTAGACAGGGAAAGCTTGTTTCTTGTGGCTCTGGACGAGCGTCGGGAGTGGTACAGGTACCATCATTTGTTTCAGCAGTTTTTGAAGGCGCACCTGAAAAGGCGGGAGCCGCGGCGATGGCAAACCCTTCACATGGCAGCGGGAGAATGGCTAGAAGCGAACGGGTATCCTCGTGAAGCGGTGAATCATTACCTGGCGGCTACCAGTTACGAACATGCGCTTTCATTAATAGAGGCGATTACACCAGAGCTGATGGCCAATGAATGGACGACGCTCTGCACGTGGCTCAGCGCTATTCCCGATTCAC
The DNA here is from genome assembly GCF_036700025.1 of Brevibacillus borstelensis. Lineage (NCBI taxonomy): Bacteria > Bacillati > Bacillota > Bacilli > Caryophanales > Paenibacillaceae > Brevibacillus > Brevibacillus borstelensis. The sequence goes on from NZ_CP144922.1 coordinate 2,099,676, forward strand.
TGTTATTTGCTAGGCCGATGATGCTTTTGACAAAGCTCGCTTCCCAGTACATGTCCGGGCATGTCGAAGCGGCCACAGTCGGGTATTGGCGAGCGGTTCGCAGGCTGGAAGAGGACACAGCTTCCCTTCATCCTTCTGAAGCCGAAACATTGCATGCCGGACTCGCTTTTCTGACCGCATTTCGCACGTTTTTGGATCGGGATTTTGAATATGCCGTTCAATTTTCAAAGGAATATGTCGAGAAACAACCGGAAGGCAATCTCTTCATTGGATTCGGAAGCGACCGGGATGGCTATCATCCGCTGTGGGACATCTATGTGTCGGATGACGGCCTTCGACTGGCGGAACAGGTGGTAACGCCCTTGCTGTCGATTTGGTCCGGAACCCGAAACGTGTATTTTGTTGCTCATCTGTATATTGACTTTGGGAAAATGCAGTACGAACGAAATCGCTTGGTCGAAGCGGAAAAGGTGATGCGCCAAGCCTATGATATTGGAAGAACGCATCATAATATAAGCCTGATGACCATCGCGGCGCTATGGCTTGCTCGCATTGCCGCCGTGCAGGGAGACGAGGAGATGGCAGACGACAGATTACAAGAGTTAGCCAAACTAGCGTCTGTGAAGGCGAATCCCAATTTGTCCGGGAAAATGGCCTTGTTCCGAGCCATGCAAGGCTGGATGCGTGGGGAAGAGAAACCGATGAGACAATGGCTGAGAAAGAGCGGCTTGCGATTTCAGGATGAGATTCCGGTATCCATGATCAAGGAATATGATCTGCTGGCTGCTATACTGGCAGAGCAGGGAAAAATCGAGGAAGCTGCATCTTTAACGGAGCGTCTCCTCTTTGTTGCTGGAGAAACAAGACGGCAAAGCGATTACATTCGCCTTCTCGTTCGTAAGAGCAGAATTTTTTTTCTTCAAGGAAGGATTACAGAATGTATGGATGTATTAGAAGAAGCGCTTGCATTGGCGTGGCCCGAAGGATATATCCGAACCTTTGTTGACGAAGGGAATGCCTTTGGGCAAATATTGGATCGATATATCCGACTGCGTCAAAATCAACATCGCCGCCCCAGTCATAAGGTGCCTTTATCCTACGTGAAACGATTGCTCAGACTGTTCCCGCCACTTGAAAAGGAAGCCAGCATTCCCCCAGAAAGAACGGCGGTTGCTTTAACAGCCAAAGAACAATGTGTGCTTCGTTTGATGGGAACAGGGATGTCCAATAAAGAAATAGCACTGAAACTGAATGTTTCCCTGGCAACCATAAAAACACACATTAACAATATCTATGGGAAATTACAGACGAATAATCGATTGCAAGCGCTGGAACGAGCCAGAACACTACAGTTGTTCTGACCCGTTCCTCTTTTTTTGTATAAATCATCTCCACCTCCCTGCTCAACCTTTTTGATCTCTTGTGCCAGGCAGGGTTGATCACAAAGGGATTTGGAAGTTAGTATAATGAGTTGGATAAAGCTATGAAGTGAGGGCAGGAGGATGATGAGGAGATGAATGTTTTAAAGATAAGGCAAATGAACATACCGAAGCGTTACAACGTGACCAGGATTGGTTTACTCATGCTGACTATACTTTTCGCATGGTTGGGTACAGACACTAAAGAGGCAACAGCAAGTGAAAGTGATTATGAATATCAGGAGATTGCCGGTGGTGTAGAGATTACGAAATATGTGGGCACGGCGAAAGATATAACGATTCCGGATACGTTAGGCGGTAAGGGCGTTATACGAATAGGAAATACAGCTTTTCGTAATAAAGATCTGACAAGTGTGACGATTCCGGACAGTGTGACGACCGTCGGGGAATCCGCATTTGCATCCAATCAACTCGAGAGTGTGACGATTCCGGACAGTGTGACGAGTATTGGGAGGTGGGCATTTCAAAACAACCGACTCAAAAGTGTACAAATCGGGAACGGTGTGACGAACATCGAGACTTCCGCATTTGCATCCAATCAACTCGAGAGTGTGACGATTCCGGACAGTGTGACGAACGTCGGACATTACGCATTTAAATCCAATCAACTCGAGAGTGTGACGATCCCGGACAGTGTGACGAACATCGGGGATGGGGCATTTGATGACAACCAACTCGAGAGTGTGACGATCCCGGACAGTGTGACCAGCCTTGGGGAGGGGGCATTTCGAAACAACCGACTCCAAAGTGTACAAATCGGGAACGGTGTGACGAACATCGAGACTTCCGCATTTGCATCCAATCAACTCGAGAGTGTGACGATCCCGGACAGTGTGACGAGTATTGGGGGGTGGGCATTTCGAAACAACCGACTCCAAAGTGTACAAATCGGGAACGGTATGACGATCATCGGGAATGGGGCATTTGAAAACAACCAACTCGAGAGTGTGACGATCCCGGACAGTGTGACGAGTATTGGGGGGTGGGCATTTCGGAACAACCGACTCCAAAGTGTACAAATCGGGAACGGTGTGACGAACATCGGGACTTACGCATTTGCGATCAATCCCCTTAAAGTGATCATCGGGGAAATTGAATCTCAGGCACAAGACTATGCCCAAAATAATGGCATTCTATTTCTGAATTTCGATCCATGGAGCAGCGGCGGACAGGAGCAAAAGGAAGCGGCGACGACTGTCAAGGCGCTCTGGAGCAAAACGTTCAGCTTGCAATATCAGTGGACAACAACTGAAGAGACTCCGGCTTTGCCAACCGAACCGGAAGGCGACGGCTGGACGGCGTTTGAAAGCGGAGATACCCTTAATCACTCCCTGGATGATGCGCAAACGACAGATAGTACCTGGTATGTGCACATTTATGCCGAAGATGAAGATGGCAAGGAATTATTTACAGTCCATTCCGGAGCATTTCTACTTGAAGTGCCGGAACAGGTCGCCAAGCCGGTGGCAGACCCGGCCGGCGGCGCAGTTCCGTCCGGCACCAAAGTGACGTTGAGCACAGCGACCGAGGGGGCGACGATTTACTACACGACAGATGGCAGCGAACCGACAAGCAGCAGTGCCGAATATACCGCGCCCATCGAAGTGACAACAGAGATGACAATCAAAGCAATAGCCGTGAAGGATGGCATGCTGGACAGTGAAGTGATGGAGGAGCGTTATACGATTGCAATGATACCTGCACCGACGAATTTGAGGGCTTCGGCGGGTGACCGTTCCGTTACATTAGAGTGGGATGTGGTCACGGAAACAGGTAGCGTGACTTACGCGGTCTACCAGGCGGAAGGTACATCAGCTCCTGACGATCCGGCGAACTGGAAACTCATTCAATCGGATGTTACCACGAACTCCTGCAACGTCACGGGATTGACGAATGGAACATCATACGCATTCGCAGTAAAGGCTGTCTCTGCAGAAGGAACCAGTGATTTCTCCAATGCAGCGACAGCGACCCCAAGAGCAACAGGAGATTATGAATACGAAATCAAGACGGATCCTGAGGGCAGTGAATATGTGATCATTACCGGTTATACCGGGACAAATACGGAACTGAGTATCCCCGATACTTTGGATGGCAGGCCAGTAAGAGAAATAGGGGAGAGAGCTTTTTATTTGAAGAGTCTCAACAATGTGATTATCCCGGATAGTGTAACGAGCCTTGGAGATTGGTCTTTTTACGGGAATTACCTTAAGTCTGTAGTAATAGGGAAAGAAGTGAAGGTGATCGGACGAAGTTCATTCGATAGCAATCTACTTGAGGACGTGATTATCCCGGACAGTGTGACAAACATCGGGGACGGAGCATTTCGAAACAATAGGCTAAAAAGCGTACAGATCGGAAACAGCGTAGAGCGTATCGGGGCTCAGGCGTTTGCGAACAACCAACTCACCAGCGTAACGTTCCCTGACAGCTTGTTAATCGTTGGTTCCCAATCATTTTATAAAAACCAACTCCAAAAGGTGTCGATTCCGGACAAAGTGACGACTATCGAGAATTCGGCATTTGAAGAAAACCAACTCACCAGCGTACAGATCGGGGACAGTGTCGAAAGTATTGGGGCGTCGGCGTTTGCGAACAACCGGCTTACCAGTATAAAAATTTCTGATAAGGTCACATTGCTCGGCCCAAGTCTATTTAGGAACAATCCCCTTAAAGTGATCATCGGGGAATTTGAATCTCAGGCACAAGACTATGCCCAAAATAATGACATTCTATTTCTGAATTTCGATCCATGGAGCAGCGGCGGACAGGTGCAAAAGGAAGCGGCGACGACTGTCAAGGCGCTCTGGAGCAAAACGTTCAGCTTGCAATATCAGTGGACAACAACTGAAGAGACTCCGGCTTTGCCAACCGAACCGGAAGGCGACGGCTGGACGGCGTTTGAAAGCGGAGATACCCTTAATCACTCCCTGGATGATGCGCAAACGACAGATAGTACCTGGTATGTGCACATTTATGCCGAAGATGAAGATGGCAAGGAATTATTTACAGTCCATTCCGGAGCATTTCTACTTGAAGTGCCGGAACAGGTCGCCAGGCCGGTGGCAGATCCTTCCGGTGGTGTGGTTCCTTCCGGCACCAAGGTGACATTGAGTACGCCAACTGAAGGAGCGACGATTTACTACACGACAGATGGCAGCGAACCGACGAGCAGCAGTGCCGAATATACTGCGCCCATCGAAGTGACAACAGAGATGACGATCAAGGCGATTGCCGCGAAGGACGGTATGCTCGACAGCGAAGTGATGGAGGAGCATTATACGATCTTGTCTCCCGAGCAAGTCGCCAAACCGGTTGCAGATCCCTCAGGCGGTGCGGTTCCGTCTGGTACAAGGGTGACATTGAGCACGGCGACCGAGGGAGCAACAATTTACTACACGACGGACGGCAGCACGCCGAGCCGCAGCAGTATGGAATATACCGCACCAATCGAAGTTGCTTCGGAGATGACGATCAAGGCGATTGCCGCGAAGGACGGTATGCTCGACAGCGAAGTGATGGAGGAGCATTATACGATCTTGTCTCCCGAGCAAGTCGCCAAACCGGTTGCAGATCCCTCAGGCGGTGCGGTTCCGTCTGGTACAAGGGTGACATTGAGCACGGCGACCGAGGGAGCAACAATTTACTACACGACGGACGGCAGCACGCCGAGCCGCAGCAGTATGGAATATACCGCACCAATCGAAGTTGCTTCGGAGATGACGATCAAGGCAATTGCGATAAAGTCCGGCATGCTCGACAGCGAACTAATGGAGGAACAGTATACGATTGAAACGATACCTGCACCTGCGAATCTGACAGCTTCGGCAGCTAATCGTTCCGTTACATTGGAGTGGGATGCGGTCACGGAAACAGGCAGCGTGACTTACGCGGTTTACCAAGCAGAAGGCGCATCAGCTCCGGTCGATCCGGCGAACTGGAGGCTCGTTCAATCGAATATTGCAATGAACTCCTACATCGTCACCGGATTAACGAACGGAAAAACGTATGTATTCGCAGTGAAGGCTGTCTCTGCAGAAGGAACCAGTGATTTCTCCAATGTAGCGACAGCGACCCCAAGAGCATCAGGAGGTAACCGCGGTTCCGGTGGTGGCGGAGGAGGTCGCGGGTTGTCCAACAATGCGGATCTTGCGGATCTGCAAGTATGGGCGGGAGGCAAACCATTGAATCTAAGCCCTTCATTTGCTTCTGGAACAACGGCATATACGGCACGTACAACATCCGAACAAGTGGAGCTTGTAGTAAAAGAAGCGCACTCCGCAGCCAAAGTCATTCTACAGAATAAAGTCATGGCCGACAGGGCGAAAGTCGATCTGGAGGAAGGCAAAAATACGTTCGTATTAACGGTACGAGCAGAAAATGATGCGGAGAAAAACTATACGTTGACCATTTACCGCGAAACGCCACAACCGTCCGAACCGGCCATTGAATTTTCCGATATCGCCGGACATTGGGCAAAGAACTACATCCTGCGTGCTGTAGAGAAAGGCTTCGTTAGCGGTTATCCAGACGGCACATTTAAACCGAACAATCCGGTCACTCGCGCCGAGTTTACCGTGATGCTGGCAGGCGCTTTGAAACTGAAAAGTGAAGGTACAGCACTTACGTTTGCCGACAACGAACAAATCGGCGAATGGGCAAAACAAGCCGTTGCACAGGCGGTAGAGGCGAGAATTATCGATGGATACGATGATGGCAGTTTCCGGCCAAACAACCGCATCACGCGTGCAGAGATGGCGGCAATGATCGCCCGGTCCCTTACATTGCAGACGAATCCCGGCATGTCAACCGGCTTTGCCGATGATGAAGTGATTCCACAATGGGCGAAAGGTGCAGTCGAAGCGATCTGCAAACTTGGCATTGTCGATGGGCGGGGAGGAAACCGTTTTGTAGCAAACGAAATCGCAACCCGCGCAGAAGCGACGGTGATTCTGCTTCGGATGTTGGAAGTCAACAAATCATAACCCCCGTCCAACGGGTGGTTCAGACTGTCGACAAAGTACCTGTCGGCAGTTTTTATTTTGTCAAGAATCTTTATCTATTCACTGCGTTAATATGTTATAATAATATAAGATATACCGTAGGGTTTGCTGAACGGTTTTCAAACCACAAAAATGTTCCCAAATGTCACCGCCGGGATATAATTGACCCAGGTTCGCCGGAATGAAAATGACCCACCCCTGTAGAATACCTCTCTGAAATTACCGACCAAAGTAGCTTCAGAGGGGAGATATATGCTAAGGAGTGGGACTGTGATCAGATTACACGAACTTCAAGCGAGCGGCAAGAGTATCCGCGAAAGCACAAGAGAAACGGGCTATTCTCGTAATACCATTCGAAAATACCTCCGTGCAGACGGAATTCCGGAACCTCGTTCACGAAAGAAGAGAGTTTCCAAGCTCGATCCGTTCAAATCCTTGCTGGATCAATGCCTGGAAAAGGGGATTTTTAATTGTGAAGTTCTGCTGCGTCTCTTGTATTACGATCATCAAGGACTATGTGAAGCCCCGTCGGCCTCCAAAGCATGCACCTGCGGTGCAACGCTATGAGACAGAAGCCGGGTACCAAGCCCAAGTGGATTGGAAGATTTGCGAGTACATCGATTTAAACGGTGAAGTGCGTAAAATCCCCGTTTTTGCGATGGTGTTAGGTTACTCTCGAGCCATGTACATCGAATTTACAAAGCGTTGTGATATCCACAGTTTCTTACGCTGCCTGATGAACGGATTGGAATACTTCGGTGGTGTCCCGAAGACCATGCTGACCGACCAAATGAAGACCGTGATTCTAGGCATGGGCGATGATCGTAAGCCGAGATGGCATCCGTTGTTTGAAGATTTTGCTGCTGCAATCGGCTTGATTCCCAAGGTCTGTCGCGTTCGTCGTCCCCAAACGAAAGGAAAGGTCGAACGAAGTGTTCAGTTCATTGAGCAAAGCTTCATGCCAGGGCGATCATTCACCGATCTTGGTGACCTAAATCGCCAAGCCAGACAGTGGTGTGATGAGCAAAACCGTCGGATCCACGGTACAACTGGAGAAAGACTGATCGATCGCTTGGCACAAGAGAAGCTCGGTATGCTTCCGTCTCCGGAACGCTGGGCAAAGTACCGATTTGAACCGCGGAAGGTAAGCCGTGACGGATTTGTAAGCTACGACGGCGTTCGTTATGGCGTTCCATGGCTGTATAGCGGACGTGAAGTAAGGGTGCGAGACATAAACGGATTCATCGAAATTTACTGTGAGAAGCAGCTCATCGCTCGGCACGAGAAGCAGTACCGATCCCGAATGCTCGTCATGTGTGAGGGCCAATACGCGAATCTGAGTACGGCTCAGGGATATGCTTATCCAAAGCCGCAAGGCGTTCAGATTCCTGTTCAAGACGTGGAAGTGCGTCCGTTGGACGTGTATGAGCATCTTGTAGAGGTGGGCGTATGATCGAGCTGGAACAAGCCCGTCACCGTTTGGAGGAGCTCGGATTGGGCCAAGCGGCCCAATCGCTCGATGCCAAGCTGGAAGCCGCCAGTCGTAGCCAAAGTACGTATCTCTCTTTTCTCATTGAATTGCTGGACGCTGAGATACAAGAGCGCCAGCGCCGAAACGTAGAGGTTCGCATGAAGCTGTCCCACCTTCCTTTTCGGCGCACGCTGAACGAATTCGACTTCTCCTTTCAGCCGGGGATTGATGAGCGACTGATTCGTGAACTGGCGGCTCTTACGTTCGGAATATTTGCGCGTGTTCAAGTCCTGATCTTCCGGAAAGGTACCCAGTTAAATGAATATAGAGATCAAAGATATCCTGTCTAAGAACATTCTTAGCGAAGTGAAAGGTTATCTGGATGTCGGATTTACCCATTCGTTGAATCCGTACAGTGGCTGTGCCTTTTTTTGCACGTATTGCTACGTAAGGGAAATGCCGATTCAACGGTTTAAGGATATTCCATGGGGAGAATGGGTGGATATTAAAACGAACGCAGCAGAAAACTATCTGGCTGAGGTGGTCAGACTACGTCGCAGAAACAAATCTATTAATATCTTTATGTCCTCTGCAACGGATCCTTACCAGCCGCTCGATCGAAAGGTAGCTCTTACAAGAAGGATACTCGAAGCAATGATTGAAATGCCGCCTGACCTACTTCAAATCCAGACAAGAAGCCGCCAATCATTCACCGTTTGAACAGCTACTTTTGCAGCTTCAGGCTTGGGGAATCCAAAAACCCCTGTTGAGATCGCACAAAATGTAATACTCTTTATATCCGGGATCTTAGCCGCTAGTTCCAAACAAGCGCGATAACAAGCAGCCAGCGGGAATGTAAATTATTTTGTGTAAATGGGTTTTTAAGAAATGAAGAGTTACATCATAGGCTTTACATGGAGGGGCGGGCATGATAGGCTGGTTCGCCATGCGATGCATGGTATACTGGCATCGCCCAATCGCAAGAAATCATGCCCGCAGAGGCTCCATGTCAAGCCGGCTCAACAGTTGGATTAGGCGGACAGTTCCGCTTGCAACCGATCCCCAAAATGGATGGCAAGCTGCGATATACATTCTTTCCAACTCCTGACTGGCATAGTCCACTTCCTCGAAGCCTCAATCGTCGCAAGATAGATGATTTTACGCAGAGCATCATCAGACGGATAGGCGGTTTTCGTTTTTGTTACCTTGCGGAGTTGACGGTGATATCCCTCAATCACACTCGTGGTGTAGATCATCTTGCGAATCTCTGGAGGATAGGTAAAATAAGCGGTCAACTCAATCCAGTTATTTTCCCAGGAACGGATAATAATCGGATACTTCTTCTCCCACCTCTCTTTAAAGGCAGAGAAGGCAACTTCGGCTTCTTCTAACGTAAGAGCTTGATAGACTTTCTTTAGGTCCGCCAAGACTAGTTTCTCTTCCTTGAACGGTACATATTTCATGGAATTCCGTATCTGATGGATGACGCATAGCTGAATCTGCGTTCTCGGAAACGCGGCGTTAATGGCCTCTGAAAACCCGGAAAGCCCGTCCTTACACGCAATCAGGATATCTTCGACTCCACGACTTTTCAACTCCGTACACACATTTAGCCAAAAGCTAGCACTCTCGTGCTCGCCAATCCAGATACCCAAAATATCCTTATGTCCAGACATAGTAATTCCTAGAACGCTGTATGCTGCTTTATTGATGATCCGATTATCTTGGCGAACTTTAAAGTGAATGGCATCAAGAAATACAATGGGGTAAACGCGGTCAAGTGGTCTACATTGCCATTCCGCTACCATTGGCATGATCTTATCCGTTACTTTACTGACCATCGCTGCTGATACTTCAATTCCATATAGATCCTTCATGTGCTCCTCAATGTCTCGCGTAGACATCCCTTTCGCATAGAGAGCAATGATTTGGTCCTCTAAGCCATTCACGGTAGTCTCGTGTTTTTTTACAATATGAGGTTCAAATTCGCCGTTGCGATCGCGAGGCACACGGAGTTCAGTATTGCCAAATTTGGTTTTTACCGTCTTTTTGCTGTAGCCGTTTCGACTGTTTCCAGTATGATCACCTTCAGAGCTATGCTTGTTGTAGCCCAAATGCTCATCCATTTCAGCTTCAAACAACTGCTGGATCGTGTCACGAAACAGGTCCTTCAGCATCATGTGGACATCCTCAATCGTGCGGCAATCCTTAGCCAATTCTTTAATCGTAAGATCTCTTTTGTCTTGCATAAATGATCATCTCCTTAATGGGAAGTTTAACTATTTACACAAAACTTTTTACGCTCTCCAGCCAGCTCGACACGGTGTTTATCTGTTAATTTAGTTTCTTTAGGTACAATGGGACCTACCGTATGAAGCACATAATCTGACGGTAAGTTATAGCCCCTTGTGATCTTAGCCCCACCTGTTGCCTCTGTCTCGCCTTGTATTCGCATGATCGTGCTGCAATCTTCGCGTAGTTGTGGTCCTGCTGCGGAATGAATAGCATTATCGATACAAGCGTGATAGGGCTGAAAGCATCCCAGTAAATACTTATTGGCGGAAGCCCGGGCCTGTATCACGGATCATAAACTTTATTTTGTTACCTTCTTTATAACATTGAACAACAATTTCACCAAACGAGGGTGTGTGTCTGACGGCATTATCCAACAAATTGTTCATCGCTCGTTCCAATAAATGCATATCACCGCTAATGAAGCAGTCATCTACAGTATGGGTCGAGATCGAGAGGTTCTTTTGGCGAGCTAGCGGACTTAAACTGTCAATCGATTTCAGGATGATGAGTTTAAAATCAATCGTTTGCTTGTTAAGATTCATCTCCACATGCTCCATCTTTGTAAATGTGAAAAGGTCCTCTACCAACCGGTCCAATTGCGCCGATTTTTCCTTACAAACCGCCAAATACTTGGTTATTTTATCCGGAGATTGGGCAATGCCCTGCTCCAGACCATCCAAATATCCTCTTAATACGAAGAGTGGAGTCCGCAAATCATGCGCAACTGCTGCGATCACGAATCGGCGTGCTTCTTCCAATTCCGCTTGTTTTTGAAAAGCTTTTTGTATTCCATTCACCATCACTTCGAATGCATCGCGTACTTCAGAGATTTCGGTGATCCTGGATCTAGGCAACTCCACGCCCCAATCTCCTGCAGCGATTTTTCTAGCTGCAAAACTCATCTTTTCGAGAGGCTTAAGAAGAAACCTTCGCATTTCAACACCGACAATAAAAAAAGCTAACAATAGCCCGGCAAATATCGAAATGATCCGAACCCCATTTGACTTCGGAAGATAAATAATGACCTTTCCAAGTAAATGACCGTCCTCTATAATGGAGAACCGTTCGGTAGAAGGCAATATGCCATGGCTCTGCGGATTAGAACGGTAAATTTCTTGATCTGATGCAGATAGAATAGCCGCTTCCATTTTCGCTTGTTGCAACTCACTTTTAAGCCCCAAAATTGGATTTGAGTCATACCCCCTTATCTTGTTAAGCTGATATCAGAAGAACAGGGGGATATTTTTATGCAACGGAGACGCTATTCAATCGAGTTCAAACAACAATTGATCCAGGAAGCCCACGAAGTAGGAAACGCTAGCCAAGTAGCCAGACGGCATGGGATAGACCCTAAAATGCTGTATCGATGGATACGTGACTCCAAACACGCAGATTGGCAGAATACGTCTTCCGAAGCTAAAGCTGTAACAAGCTATACACCAAGTCCAGGAGAGTTTCGGGAACTGGAAACGGAGAATGATAAACTGAAGAAATTACTGGGAGAAAAGGACTTGGAAATCGCGATCCTTCGTGATCTTGTAAAAAAGGTGAACCCAGCTTATCGGACAAAATGGAAATAGCCGACAAGTGGATACAGCTGGGGTACACAGCCAAACTAGTGCTACGTATTGTCGGCATCCTGGAAGCAACCTACTATTACCGAAAAAACAAAGCCTCCCAAAAACCTCGCGTTTATCACGGAGGAAGACCTATACCCGGTTATTCGTTGTCAAAAGACGGACAACCTGTCAGTGACGAACAAATCAAAGAATGGCTATCCGAGTTGATTGCCGATGAAGAATCTGCTTATGGATATCGAAAGCTTACCGTCTGCCTACGGCGAGACCACCAACTGGTCATCAACAAGAAAAAGGTTTACCGCTTGCTGAAAGAAGAAGAACTCCTGCAACCACAACGACAAAAGAAAAGGAAACATCCTCGAAAGTTGGCAAACAACCGAGAGATTACCGCTCCGAATCAATTGTGGGAGATAGACGTAAAATACGGATTTATCGTAGGAGAACAGCGTTTCTTTTTCCTGATGAGTCTCATTGATGTCTATGATCGAGCGATCGTGGACTACCATTTCGGACTGACCTGCGAAGGAAAACATGCTGCTCAGATTCTCCAACGTGCTTTGTGGAAACGGCAGCAATTCAATTGTGATGATCGCCCTGTTATCCGTACGGATAACGGTCCACAGTTTATTAGCCATGCCTTTGAAGAAGCCTGTCAGCATTTCCAAACGGTGCATGAGCGAATTCCTCCAAAGACACCCAATAAAAACGCTCACATTGAGTCATTTCACAGTGTTTTGGAGAAAGAATGTTTGCAGCGGAATGAATTTCAGAGCTATCAAGAAGCCTATGAAATCGTGACAAACTATCTGCTCTTTTATAATCAGCGACGGATTCATGGAAGCTTGTACGATTTATCACCTGTAGAATTTGGTAAAGCCTTTGCCTTGCAACTCATTACACCATTTGTTGTGAAAGTGTAGTATGGCAAAGGATTGCAGAATGATCCCTACTTCAACCTAGCTGACAAGCAGGAAGGAAAACGTCTGGGGTCAAGTGATCTCCTTGACGCTAGGCGTTTTCCTTCCTAGACTCCTAGGTGGTTGAAGGAGGGAAGAAGCATATGAAAATGCGAGAATAAGGGAGAAAGACTCAAATTTTAAGGGGTTAAACCGCTCATGATGCAATTGGTTTTGCCAATTCGGATCCCTCCATTTGTCCGAATTGGTTTCGATCAGCTGTACGATCTTCTCGATCCATTGTCCTTGCAGAATCTCGGCTTGAGCTCCGTTTTTTGCGAAGCTGAGCGTTTTTGTCTCTATGAAGTGTGTTGTCACATAAAAGATCCACGGCACTAACATTAAGAAAAAGAAAAGCAGTATAGTAAACGAACGAATACGAAGTGTTCTCATCTTAACCTCCCTCGAAGCGATACCCTATTCCCCATACGTTGACTAGGTATTGAGGATGGTTCGGATCGGATTCAATTTTCTCGCGAAGTCGGCCGATGTGCACCCGAATCGTATGCCTGTCGCCTACCCCGTTCCAAAATTTCGAAAGTATCTGTTCATATGCAAAAACATGCCTGGGGTGTTCGGCAAATAATCGCAATAATTCATATTCCCTCGGGGTGAGCACTACACTCTTCCCATCCACGAATACTTCTCTTGTGGATAGATTTAGCTTGAGGCGGCCAGCGCGCCCAGCAAGCCGTTAATTGCTAGTTGGTGAAAGTCCAACCGAGGTAAGAGCCAAGTCGCCTCGTAGCTGACAGGCAACTGGTGGAGAGATCCTAAGGTTGAAGCCCTGTGACAAAGTATCCCGTAAGGGAGCGAGCAAATCAGCGGACCGTAACATAAAGTGAATCCTGCCGCTTCGTTAAAGGGACCATCAGTGGATGGACAAGGAGGAGACGAGCCCGGTGGCCGCAGGCGAAGTCCATGGACGATGTGTAGAACTTGGAGACAGCATCAAGGAACCTCCCGGAGTATGGGGAGCGGTACGCTGAGAAAGTAGTTAACGGAACTGGGGAGACCCTACTCTGCACACCCCGTTGGGGTGTAAAGCGAAAGCCTATAAGCACATGCGAAAGGGTGGACGGCAGAGAGGGAGTCGGAGGGGTTTATAGTACCGTTGAACATAAGGACAACACAACCTTGTGGAGGGAAGGAACCCTGCTTTGTTCTTGGGTTGAAAGGAGGTAAGAGTGAGTGAATGCAAGTAAACTTGCTAACTACACCAATGTAAAAGCTCGACAACTTTGGACAACCCTATATCTTTGTGCCAAGGAAAATCCAAAACGGCGATTTCATGCTCTGTATGACAAAGTGTACCGGCCAGATATTCTTGCGGAAGCGTGGCGTAGAGTTCGAGCCAATAAAGGTAGCGGCGGGATAGATGGACAGACAATTGAAAGAATCGTTCAGGAGTATGGGGAAAGTAAATTTCTCAACGAAATTTATCTCGACCTGAAGGGTAAGCAATATCATCCATCTCCTGTGCGGCGCACGTACATCCCGAAAGCGGATGGGAAACAAAGACCGCTTGGTATCCCGACCATCCGAGATCGTGTTGTTCAGATGGCAACCAAGATGGTTATTGAGCCTATCTTTGAAGCCGATTTCAAAGATTGCTCATACGGATTTCGTCCCAAACGAAATGCCCACCAGGCGATTACACAAATCAAGAAAACCAGCAGGACGGCCTCCTGGGTAGTCGATGTAGACATCAAAGGATACTTTGACAACATTAATCAGGAAAAGCTCATGAAGCTAGTAGAGAAAAGGATTTCTGATCGCAGGATACTAAAGCTGATTCGGAACTGGCTCCGTGCGGGCGTCATGGAAGATGTACAGTTTCATGAAACCGAATGGGGCACTCCGCAAGGAGGGGTAATCTCTCCACTGTTGGCAAATATTTATTTGGACTACATGGACACGATTTGGGAGAAGCAATTCACTCATCTTGGGAAGCTGATCCGATATGCGGATGATTTTGTAATCATGTGTAGATCGAAACAAGACGCTTTGGAAAGTATACAAGTCATAAAAGCGGTACTAAACAAACTGGACCTTACACTTAGTAAAGAAAAGTCTCGACTGGTTAATATCTGGGACAATACCACGGGCTTTGACTTCCTTGGTTTACACCATCGAAAATTTCCCATTCTTCTCAAGGGTGGAAAGAAAATGTACGTCATGTCACACATTCCGAGCAAGAAGGCTATGAAGGAAATGAGAAGGAAAATCAAAGAGTATACCAAACCGCGCAACAAGTTGTACTGGTCACTAGACGAGCTGATACAAGGGCTGAATCGAAAACTTCAAGGTTTCAAGAATTATTACTCACTTTCACCCATAGGAGCTAAGTGGTTATGTCGCATCGACTGGTATGTTCTGACAAGACTTGTGCTCTTTAACAACAAGAAAAGGAATAAACAAGCGAGACATGCGCGGATGAGAGAGATAGCAAAAGCTACAAGAGGAATTCTTGTGAAGCTTGCCGTACGCGATAACCGAATGCCAAGGAAAGAAGAACATCGGAAAGCCGTATGAGGGAGAACCTCACGTACGGTTTGATGAGGGGGAACTGAAAGGAGTAAGGCGACCAAACGGTCGCCAGAAAACGTCAGTTCTCTACTCTACAAATCCAAGATTCTCTCACTCATTTGCAGTTGGGAAACAGAACGTCGTAGTACAGCTTTTATCCTGGCTACAATTTCACCGGGTGAAGCGGTTTTGACAATATAATCATCGCCGCCGAGCGTCAGGCCGCGAATCTTGTCCACATCGTCGCTGCGTGCGCTCAAGAAAAGGATCGGAACGTTACTCTTCTCCCGAATCCGGCGACATAACTCAAACCCGTTTTGACCCGGCATCATGATGTCAAGAACAATACAATGAATGGAATTCTGCTCAAACAATGTCCAAGCTTGAACAGAATCGCAAGCGGTTATAACGCGATAATTTTCATACTCTAAAAAGTCGCTCAATAGTTCAACAATGCTTTGATCATCGTCTACAACCAGTATGGTACTGATTTCACTCATGAATATCCCACCTTTGAAAACTAGTTTATCATTTAACCCCATGCAACAAACAGAACCACCTAATTTGTGATGATTTGTTTATTGTTTTGTGACCTTTATACAACTTCATTTGAGATACTCGTTTGTTACGATACTTCTTGCCGAGTCGGACAGCAAATATCGCGAGTTAGGGCCCGTTCTACGCAAAAACGGATGAAGGAGGTTGACAAACTTGGAATACGGAAGTTTCTCATTTTTTCCATTCGGTGCTCTATTTTGTCTTACGCTTTTTTCTTTTGTCGCAATTCGAATTTATCTGATTCGTCATCGCTACAGAGATTCCAATCCAAAAGACCGTGACATCGCATTGATTCTAAAAGGTCGGATGGCGAGTGGTGAAATCGACGAGAAGGAATATCACAGGCTGAAGGATCTTCTGACAAAATAACTTTTCCCTGATACGATCCGCAGGTTCGAGGATCAATCTATTGACTTTGAATATGAGGAGGTTTATGGATGTTAACGGTTCAAGTCGTGCTTTTTGATGGCTTTGACCTTCTGGATGCCATTGCACCTTACGAAGTTTTTTGTGCCGCGGCAATGTATGCTGAACACGCGTTAAGCGTAGAATTCGTTACCGCTGAAGGGCCGAGATCCGTCACCAGCGGCATCAACGGGTTAAAAATTGAAGCGAGTGGCAGACTGAACCCGGAACGAACAGGCATCATTCTTGTACCTGGCGCGTCGGGCGACGTCGAAGGAGATGGGCCGAATTCGCCCCCAGCCATTCTGTCGCGGGCACTGAATACCGAATTGGTTGAAATGATTGAGCAAGCACTCGGGCAAAATGACATCATCGTTGCCACGGTTTGCGGCGGTTCCCTGTTACTGGCCATGGGAGGGCTCTTGGAGGGCAGACCGGCGGTAACGCATCATCTGGGCATGAATGTACTTGGAGCAACCGGAGCCATTCCCGTCCCGGCACGCGTAGTGGATAGCGGCAATCTGGTTACTAGCGGCGGCGTTACTTCGGGACTCGATGCAGCGCTGTATCTGGTGGAACGCGAGCTTGGACCGCGTATCGCGCACGCGGTAGAGCAGCTGTTCGAATATGAACGGAGAGGAACGGTCTGGCGGGAAGAAGGAAGGGCGCCTAGCTCTCACAAGGCAGAGACCGACGAAGAAACGAACAATACGGGGATGATTTATGATACCTCGGAAATCAAATTACCCGGAGAATCTGAATTCGACGGGGATTGGGATACGACAATTGCTACGCCTGTTGGGAAACTGGAGGTCAAGCTCTCCATTTCCATAAGGAATGGGTTGATCCAAGGCCAGGCCACACAAGGGGATGAAACGGTCGAGTTTATAAACCCCTTACTTCAGGACAATAAGCTTACCTGGTCGCTGCGCGTCACGAAACCTATGCGGTTAAATCTAAAATTCGAAGTTATCGTGCGTGGAGATGACATGATTGGATTCGCCAGGGCCGGCATACTGCCTGCATCCAAATTAACAGGCAAGCGTGTTACCTAACCCATAAATGCGAATTGGCAATTAAAATGAGGGGATGGATCGCATGAAGGAGTGGAAAATATCATACGGACTTTTGGCCTGCATCAGTATTCTATTTATCCTTTACGCTTTGGTGGCCAATTTTATTATCGATCCTGGAGCCAAGGCGTTTTTAAGCCATAAAATCGGCCTGAAGTGCGAACTAAATCTTCCAGTCTGGATCAACGTTATGCACGTTCATGTTGCGTTTGCCTGCATCGCCATGGCGACAGGGTTGCTCAACTTCTCCAACCGCGTCTTTGAAAAAAGCCGCAAGCTCCACCGTATAAACGGCTACGTTTATTTAGTATCCGTCCTTCTTGTCGTGCTTACTTCCGGATATATGGCTCCTTATGCTACCGGAGGAAAAATAAGCAGTATGGTGTTCAACGCTCTTAATCTAATATGGCTGTTTATCACCATTACGGCGCTTGTACAAATCAAAAAGAAACGCATCATTCGGCACCGGAACTGGATGATCCGAAGTTACGCCTTTTGTTTTACGAACATGACAATTCATCTCATCACCTCCCTTTTTTATCAGGGATTTGGTCTCAACTACGCTACCAGCTATACAATTGGCGTTTACGGCTCTATTGTGCTGCTGTTGATCATTCCTAACATCATTATCAGAAATATCAATCGATCCAGAAAGGCAGTGGTAGGATGAAAAAAATTATGGGAGTACTCATGTCGTTTGTACTAGTTCTATGTCTAGTTACCTCTGCAGCAAGTGCGAATTCAAAAGAAAATAATGATCCATTCAAAGACAAAAGGATGCATGTTCAAATCGTCTTGTTCGATGGTTTCGATCTGCTGGACGCATTAGCACCATACGAAGTATTTGCTGCTGCGGGAATGTACTCAAACGGAGCAGTTACTGTGGAATTGGTTTCCGCGGAAGGCAAGCGTTCTGTCCCGAGCGGTCTGAACGGGCCGGCTCTCGAAGCGCAAGCTGCATTAGACCCCAAGCGTCCTGGAATCATTTTGGTGCCCGGGGCTTCGGGCAAGCCAGCAGGAAATTCGGAAGATACCATTCCGAATATTTTAAAGAAGGCCATGATGACGGGCTTGTCGGAGAAATTGAAACAAGCTTTTAACAATGAGGAAGTTATTGTAGCTACAGTATGCGGTGGTACACTGCTGCCTGCGATGGGAGGTTTGTTGAAAGATAGACATGCGGTTACCAATCAAATAGGCATGGAAGCGTTAGGAGCTCTCGGTGCAATTCCGATTGAAGCAAGAGTCGTTGAAGATGGTCCTCGCTTCGTAAGCGGGGGAGGCGTGACTTCGGGTCTTGATGTGGCCTTGTATTTGGTTGATCGTGAGTTAGGTCCTCAAATCGCAAATGCTGTAGAACAGTTATTCGAGTACGAGAAAAGAGGCACGGTGTGGCGAGCGGAAGGCATTGCGCCGATCCATTTTGACGAAAACTAATACCGATCCGATAAGAGCAACAGCGGCAGACTAGGATGATGCAAAACACCCTGGCCTGTCCGCTGTTGTTGGCTCGATCACAGGCCAAAAGAATACAACTGGCCTGGGTTTGGCTAAATTTTCTTGGGACTGACTTGCATCTTATCCAAAACAAAGTTATCATAGATACATGAAGTCTTTAATTCGAATGGAGGAGTGCTATGAAAACTCACAAGCCACTGATTATGCGTTTGAGGTGATGTTCCATTTACTGGCAACAACGCCGGACAAGATTACTAGACCCATCTTATGACAAATTAAAGATATTATATATCCATAGTATATTTAATCGAAAGGAAGATCACGATGGCTATTCAACATGCGAAAGATTCTACTTTTAATGAGATGGTGCAAACGGAAGGTATAACAGTAGTGAATTTTTGGGCCGCTTGGTGCGGTCCATGCAGAATGTTTGCACCTGTATTAGAGGAGTTTGAAAGGGAAGCAAATGATTCCATTAAAGTCGTTAAAGTTAATGTAGACGAAAATCCGGTAACCTCTTCACAATTTCAGATTATGAGCATCCCGACAACCATTATATTCAAAGATGGACAGCCTCTATATAAAGAAATAGGCATATTGTCGAAAGGTGAACTGCAGCAGCTTGTTGGCTCCAAATAAATCAACAAAAAAGGGGAGATTCTTTTGATTTATGATTGTGCTATTATCGGCGGAGGCCCGGCAGGACTCAATGCGGCTCTGGTACTTGGGCGGGCCAGACGCAGTGTTGCGTTATTTGATAACAGCCAGCCCCGAAATGCGGTTACACATGCCTCTCATGGATTTATAACAAGAGACGGTGTGACACCCGCCGAGTTTAGGCGTATTGCATATGAGGAGGTTCTGGGGTATCCCTCCGTTGAACTTTTACCTTGGGAGGTAACCGAGATTCACCGGACTGATCACAGGTTCGTCGCCGTGGCGTCAACCGGAAAACGGATTGAAGCACGCAAATTACTGATCACCACTGGACTTAGGGAGATTTTCCCGGATATTCCAGGTTTGCGTGATTGTTATGGAACAAGTTTGTTCAGTTGTCCCTACTGCGATGGTTGGGAGCTTCGAGATCAGCCGCTAATTGTTGTTTCCGAGAACTCTGGAGTGTTTCATATGGCCAAGCTGCTCTATACCTGGAGTAAAGATCTTGTGGTTTGTACAAATGGGCATGCGGTTCTGGACAACGATCAAAAACAACTGTTGAAATCCAGAAACATCGAAGTGGTTGAACAAGCAGTAACGATGTTTATCGGTCATGAGGGGAAATTGCGGCAGGTGGAATTTGCAGATGGCACGCGAATCGAGAGAACGGGAGGATTCATTACACCGGAATGGAAACCGAAGGCGTCTTTTCAGGGTTCGCTTGGTTATGAGGTAAATGAGTTTGGCGGTATCGCCACAAATGAGTGGGGCAAAAGCTCGGTTCCAGGTGTGTATGCCGCCGGGGATGCAGCTTACGTCATGCCTTCCCAGTTGATTTATGCCGCAGCAGGCGGAAGCAAAGCGGCGATTGGCATCAACATGGAGCTGACCGAAGAGGATTTCGTTTAGCTCTAAGTGGACATGTCCTTCTCTTGGGGAAAAGTTTCTTAGAGAGAAGGACTTTTTTCAAAAGTCATAAGTGTAATGACTGCATCAAACAGAAAGGGATGAAGAGGATGATGACGAACGATTTTTTTAATGATGCCGTTTGGGAAGCAGCTTGGAAGAAGGATCCAGATACAGCGATTAGCAAAATGAAAAAAGTTGGAATTGATCCAGCACATACTTTTGACCATAGGGCAAAGTCATTTAACGAGCAGGCGTTTAGCGAAGAAGGCAGGCGAAGAACAAAACGGATAATGAATTGGCTGGAAAGTCAGGGTGTGACATTTAAAGATACCTCCATATTAGACATTGGAGCGGCCTCAGGCGGATTTACAGTGCCGTTTGCGGAGAGAGGGGCTAGTGTTACTTCTGTGGAGCCTAGTCTTCCATTAGTTGAGCTCTTGAAAAGTAATATAACGGGATTAAAGAACGGGAATGTAGAGATTGTGGCTGAGCCTTTTGAAGACATTGATATTCAAGCAAAGGGGTGGGAAAAAGCCTTTGATTTCGTATTTGTCTCCATGTGCCCGGTTATTGCCGACTGGGAGAGTGTGGAGAAAGTGCTGAGCTGCGCACGACAGTATTGCTATATCAGCCTGTCTGTCGGCTCCAGGGAGCACAGTCTGGTAAAAGAGATTTGGCCTTTGGTCACTGATCAGCCCATGAAAACGGAACATTTGGAAATGGCTTATTTGCTCCATTTACTGTATCTCAAAGGGTATTCCTATCAGTCGCTCGTAACCCGGGAAATGAAATCTACAGAGGTACCTAGAGACACGGCGCTCCAGGAGGTGATGGAATGGCTGAGAATCTTCGGTTTGCCTGCGGACGACCAGAACAGGAAAATCATAGCCAATTATTTGGAACGGACCTATCCGACGGATAAGGTTGTCATCCAGCAGGGTGGGCGTTTTGGCAAGGTGCTTATTCAGTTGAAGGATCAGAGCATGTACACCGGTGTCCAAGAATTTTCCCATAAGTAATTTCTTTAACTATATAATGGACAAAAAATATCTGTAATATCTACAAACTGGAGTGTCTGTAGTAAATTGAGGAACGTTATGAAAAGAAAACCTGTAATCATTGTCGCATCTCTAATCGTCGCGAATTTTTTGGCACAACTCATGCAAACCATGCTGAACACGGCTTTGCCACAAATGATGCTTGACCTTGGAATCCAGGTCAATCGGGCGCAATGGCTGATCACCGTCTATCTTCTGGTTTCTGGAATTGTCATCCCTGTGACGGGATTCCTGATCGGAAAATACTCGACGCGAACCCTGTTTTTCGCATCCGCTGGGGCCTTTACGACAGGGACGCTAATTGCCGGCTTCTCCGTCGACTTCACATTGATCCTAAGCGGACGAATTATTCAGGGGATTGGCGCCGGATTGCTGGTACCGGTGTTCCTGAATACGATTATCCTAGTGTTCCCAAAGGAAAAACTCGGGGCAGCGATGGGACTGGCCAGTCTCATTGTGGGACTCGCCCCTGCACTGGGGCCGACGATTTCCGGCTTCGTGATTCAACATCATTCTTGGAGAATCTTATTCTATGGGGTGGCGCCCATAGCGATCGCGAACCTGTTTGTCGCCTATTATTGCTTGGAAAACGTTTGGGATACGCATAAAGCGAAATTGGACTGGAGATCGATTCTTTATTCAAGTTTGGGCTTCGGCAGTCTGTTGTATGGATTTAGTATCCTTAGCGATCAGGGAAAAGGGATTCAGCTTGCGCTGACCTTCCTTATCGTGGGATTCGCACTGTCGTTTCTGTTTGTGAAGCGCCAATTCAAACTGGCCGTCCCTTTGCTTGATTTCAACGTATTTCGTTACCCGAGATTTACTTATGCATCGATTATAGGCGTAGTCCTGTTCATTGTGATGGCCGGGGTGGAACTGCTGCTCCCGATATATGCACAAAATGTCAGGGGACTACTGCCTAGAGAATCGGGGCTAATGCTGCTCCCAGGTGCATTGCTGATGGGGGTGTCCGGAGTGGTATCGGGTAAAATCTACGACCGTTATGGCGGTCGCTATTTGATTCGGATCGGCTTCTTCGGGATAGCCGCCGTAACGGCTCTATTAACGATAGCGCTATCGATTCACGCTCCGTATGGTCTGTTGGTAGGGTTATATGCGTTGCTTATGACCGGGGTCGGTTTTATGATGACCCCAATTACTGCTTTTGCCATGGCGAGCTTGCCGAATTCGATGATGAATTACGCTTCGCCGATGACCACGGCCATACGTACATTGGGCATGTCAATGGGCGGGGCACTGCTCATCACCCTGGTGACAATTACCGCAGATTATAGCTCATTCTCTTTTCCGATCAATATGCATCAAGGAATTCAAGCCGCGTTTTGGTCACTAGCCCTCGTTGCAGCGAGTGGTTTTCTTCTTACTTTCTTTGTTCCATATGGTAAAGGTTCAGTGGAATCGTAGGTCTTGGAGTGTTGCCAGTTACAACGAATAAAGGAGTAATAAGGGAGGCGATATTTGACATAAGCCAATATAAAAAGTTATTATGGGCACATAAAGTCCATAATTGAGGTGAACATCACGTTATGAAATTTTCTAAAGCGACAAACTATGCTCTTCATACGATGCTCTTTCTTGCCGCATTCCCGCCGAACAAACTTATCGGCGTACAGCAATTGGCGGAGAGACAAGAGGTTTCTCCAACGTATTTATCCAAAATCCTTACCAAGCTGGTCAAGGCAGGAATGATTGAATCGACTTCAGGAGCCAATGGTGGATATCGCTTAAAACGGAATTGGGAAGAAATCTCGTTTCTCGACGTGATTCATGCCATTGAAGGCTCCGCCTCCTTATTCGACTGTGAAATGAATCATGGATCAGAGTGTTTAGTTCAGAAGGTGATGGTATCGGCTGAAGAGAAAATGGAGGACTTTTTAAAAAACCAAAAATTATCTGAGATTGCTAAGAAAATGACGGTAGTTCTTTGAAGAAAAACTGTTTTTATGAGAATGGTTTATTTTATTAAACCGTTTGGGAAAAGCATGAAAGGAAGATATACAAACGGCATTGAACAAGATTGTGCTGCGTTAGATTGATACCATTGTCCTCTCGACCGCATCGATGTCGCGAAGAAGAGCTCTCGATATA
Organism: Brevibacillus borstelensis; assembly: GCF_036700025.1. Classification (NCBI taxonomy): domain Bacteria; kingdom Bacillati; phylum Bacillota; class Bacilli; order Caryophanales; family Paenibacillaceae; genus Brevibacillus; species Brevibacillus borstelensis. Next base: position 2,123,176 of record NZ_CP144922.1, read on the forward strand.
CCTTAATGGTGAATCGAGAGCTCTTCTTTTGCATATTCGGAAACTTGTCGAATGCAGGAGCCTGGAGGGTCTGGTTTAATTCGTGAAATGATGGGTCAGGAATCGGGATGATGGACTGAAAAATAAAGTATTAGACGGGAAAGCACTCGTCCCTATTCTTCCTCCGCAGGATAAATTGCCGACGTTCGGACAATATCGTTACTGGTTCAAGACTTGGAAGATACCTTAAAAAGGCGGATTAGTTTGCGTTCTCAATTGACAAATATAATAGTATTTGTTACCGTGGATTTTTCTCGGGAAGTCATCACCAGTTCAAGCACCCAACCCAAAAGGGACGAACAACCGTCAAACATCCTGACAAAGACATTCCCGTTCCTACGCTCAAAAGCATTGAACGGCGGTCGGGGTTAAAGTTTGAATAGCCCCGGCTCCCTCCCGACCATTCAAAGGAGGTATCCGACATGAAGAAGCCGGAGCGATATTTCTACCCTGCCGTTTTCACTTATGACCCCGGCAAGGAAATCGCTGTTGTTTTCCCTGATCTGGATTGCGCGACAAGCGGAACGGACGATCACGATGCGCTTTTGTCCGCGCGGGAACTGCTCGGCATTGTCCTGTACGGGCTGGAAGAAGATGGCGAACCTATTCCCGCTCCAACGCCGCTTTCCCAGATTCAAACCACGCAAGCGAACGAACGCGCTGTGCTGATTGATGTCTATATGCCATCTATCCGCAGGCGCAAGTGAACCGTTCTGTCAATCGGACGGTCACGCTTCCGGCTTGGCTGAACGCCGCCGCGCTGGAGAAGGGCATTAACTTTTCACAGGCACTGCAATCCAAGCTGATGCAGGAATTGGGCATTGATCGCGTGAACGATGCGAAGTGCTTCCTACACAGTCACATTCGCACTCCCGGCGCAACCTTTCCCGGCTTGGACGTTTTCTTGAATGTCTCGTATGGATTTCACCTCACGATAATTTGCAACAGCATAACTGCCAATGGAATAAGAATCCACCCAATAGGAAACAATGATAATGATGAGATGTGAGAATCTGGAGGTTCGTCGATGGCAAGAAAAAAACAAAATCAATCGATCAAGAATGATTTTTTCGGAGACATTCAATCAGCCCTCGGGTTACCCCCGGACTTGGTCTGCCGATCCTTGTTTGTCCAAGGGGAACAAACCGTGCAGTGCGTATATCTGGAATCGATGGTCAATAAAAAAACGATTGACGAATATATTTTGAAATCGTTCACGGAAAATACGTTTTCCGAAGGGGAAGCGCCTCTTTCCGCCGAAAGCGGTTTTTTGCGCGAATTTTCCTTTTCCGATCCATATGAACAGTTGCGGGAACATGCCGTAAAAGCTCTCCTGGCAGGCCATTGCGCACTAACCGATTTTTCAAGGGAGCGCGTTTGTCTCATCAATGTGACCGAATCCAAACAACGCTCCATTGAAGAACCGAAGTCGGAATCGACCATTCGCGGGCCGCACGAAGGCTTTACGGAAAGCATTCTGACCAATGTGGGGCTTGTCCGCAAAAGAATCCGCAACCCATTCCTCCGGTTTGATAAAATGAACATCGGCAATCAAACCGGGACGACTTTGCTTATGGTGTACATGGAGAACCTCGCCCCGGAATCGCTGGTCCGGGAAGTGCGCGGCAGATTGTCAGCCATCCGGACGGACAGTGTGCTGGAAAGCGCTTATGTGGAGGAATTCATCCAGGACCGGATTTGGTCTCCTTTTCCGACGCTTACCAACACCGAGCGCCCAGATATGGTAGCTGCCCAGTTGCTGGATGGTAAAGTGGCCGTAATGGTGGACGGAACGCCCAACGTCCTGCTTGCCCCCATGACGTTTTTCGAGTTTTTCAGTTCTCCTGAAGATTATTATCAGCGGGCGGACATCGCCACGTTTATTCGCTGGATTCGGTTGATTTCCTTTTTTACGGCCGTGTTCGTCCCTTCCTTGTATGTCGCGGCCACGACGTTCCACCAGGAACTGATCCCGACCCAACTTCTGATCAGTTTGTCCGCCCAGCGGGAAGGGGTTCCCTTCCCCGCCATCTTCGAAGTGTTGTTAATGGAAGTCGTGTTTGAAATTATCCGGGAAGCGGGGCTGCGTATGCCGCGAGCGGTCGGACAGGCGCTTTCGATCGTGGGGGCGATTGTACTGGGGCAGGCGGCGGTGGAAGCCGGTCTTATTTCCGCCGCGATTGTCATTGTCGTAGCCATAACCGGCATCACCAATTTTGTCGTTCCGGTTTACAGCTTCGGCATGTCACAACGCCTGCTTCGCTTTTCGTTCGTGCTGTTGGCCGGCTTTATGGGCCTTTTTGGCATTTTATGCGGTGCCCTGTTTCTGGTTGCCCATCTGGTGTCGCTTAATTCATTTGGCGTTCCTTACTTCACTCCCGCTTCCCCGTCCATAGGAACCGATTGGAAAGATGTGTTGGTGCGGCTGCCCCGGCCCTGGCTGGATCCGAACGGTCTGCCCGGATATATTCGGAATATGAAGAGAAAAAGGTAATCTGGAGGAACAAACATGACCAACCGGTATGCAGCGGGTCTGTTCATCCTGATGATGTTTACCGCCCTGCTTACGGCTTGCTGGGACAGGACGGAGATGAACGAACTGGCGCTGGTCAGTATGATGGGGGTGGACAGCGATCCGGAGAGCGACAAAATAACCGTGTATTACCAGATCATCAACCCGCTCAGCGGCACTTCCGCCAAAGGTACGCCGGGAGGCGAACAAGCCCCTGTGTACACTTACGAAATCAGTGGATCGTCTTTTGGAGAAATCAAATCTACGATTTACAAAATGTTGCCGCGCAAGTTATTTATGGCCCACTGCAAGGTGCTGCTCGTTTCCCAGCGGGCCGCCAAACAAAACATGCGCGATATTGTCAACTTTATCGAAATGCAACCCAACGGCCGCTCGTCGGTCCCGATGCTGATTGTCGACGGATCGATATCTCAGGTCATGAGAACATTAACTCCCCTGGAGCGGGTGCCGTCTGACACGATCGATTCCAGGCTCGACCTGCTGATCCGGAATTCGCTCCTGGTGGGAAAACAGATCAAGGTCAGTGATGTCATTGAACGGATGGAAAAGTCAGATACGATCGTATTACCGTTGATCACCGGAATGACAGAGGCACCTTCTTCCAACAGCGGGGAAAGGTCGGCGGATATCGACGCCAATCAAAACAACTTTATCATCCGAGGCGGGGCGGTTTTCCGTGATTATCGCATGGCGGGCAAACTGAATGATACGCAGCTGGTCTGGTACCATTTGCTAAATGGCGATCGAGGTCGCCACGTGCGACAGTTTCAGGTGGAAGGAAAACAGGTATCCGTGGAATTGAGACTGGTTCGCATAAAACGTGAGGTCTTCTGGAAATCCGACCAACCTGTCGTTCGGATCCGCTTGGACCTCGAACTTTCCACTGCCTATACAATCGAGTTCGTCCCGAAGTCTCGGAACGAGGTGGAGAGACTTGAAAACAGACTGAATCAGATCATAGCAGACGAGTCGCTTGCTTTCTATCAAATGATAAGGGAGCGTGGCTGGGATCTGTTAAGCATCAACGACTTGTTGCGCAAACAAACGCCAAATCATCCGGATATCGACCAAGCGGCGAAAAATGCACAAATTGAGATTCGTGCAAATACCCGGCTGCTCCGAACGGGAAGCATGAGTCAACCTTATGGAGGAACAGGATGAAGCCAATGATTTCCCGATTCCAGTTTTATCTGCTGACAATCAATTATATCCTCGGAACCACCCTTTTCGTGCTGATCGGGCGGCTGGTCGTACAGGCGGGACAGGATGCCTGGCTCATGCCCTTGTGGGCAGGAAGTTTTGGCATACTCGTCGGTCTGTTCTGGATTTTTCTTTTCCGATATTACCCGGGCAAAAGTCTGGTGCAAATCCCGCTGGAAGCTTGGGGACGTTCTCTGGGAACGCTTGTTTCCGTCCTGTATTTTCTTTATTTCTGTATTTTGGCTGGATGGGCTCTTCGAAATTTAAGCGATTTTTTAAATGGAACCATCATGCCGGAGACGCCGAAAACCGTTTTTCACGTCATGTTTTTGCTTGTCGCCTTTTACACGGTCGCTCAGGGGACGGAAGCCATCGGACGATTAAATCAAATCATCACTCCGTTTTTGTTCTTCCCGTTCTGGTTTGTTCTGTTGCTGGCAATGGTGAACTGGGATTGGGGAAGACTTCAGCCAGCTTTCCATTCCGGCCTGGGTGCCATTTTACAATACCATTCCTTTTTGGGCTTTCCCTATATGGAAACTATTGCGCTCACGATATTGTTTCCGCTGGTCAAACAGGGGGCAACACGCCCCTTTTTGCTTGGGTTGATGACCGCTTCCCTTTCTCTTAGCATGACCTTGTTTATGATTATCGGTTTATTAGGAGTGGAGAGGGCGTCACAACTTACCTTTCCAGTGTATACGACCGTGCAGGAAATTTCCATCGGAGAGGTGATCGTCAACATCCATTCCATTATCTCCGTTATTTTACTGATTCTGATTTTTATCAAGCTGTTGGTACTCGTTTACGGAGCTTCCGAAACGCTGCGTCAAGTATTTCGTCCAAAAACCCGGTGGCCTCATTTTCTGGGTTTGACGATTTTGTTGTCGGCGACCGCCTTGTCCATCTATGAAAACCCGATCCAAAACGAGGAATGGGATGAAAAATATACATTCATATATGACAGTTTCTTTGTTCTACTGATCCCCTTTTTGTTGCTAGTGACAACATGGGTCAAACGCACGTTCGAGAAGCGAAAAGGAGGATGAATTGAACATGTTGATGCTTCACATCCTGCTGGCGCCTTTGATAGGTTTGCCGATGTTGGGATTGCTTCGAAAGAGACTTTATCGGGATGCAGCAGTTTTTGGGGCTGTATCTGTTATTGGATACGGATTATGGATTTGTATCGTGAATCATCGTCCTTTTATCATTACGATTTTTATTGAAAGAATGATTGAAATGTTAAAATCCATTTCAACGACGATGATATAAACGTAGAATGAATAGTTTTGCGGGTTCTTCCCAGTTTGTTACCACTATGATCCGCCAATCCTTGTGATAGAACTTTAACAGGAGATATGAAGGATGACTGAAGTGGCAGACTTCACCTGAAAGGTGCTCCTCCCTTTGGGTGATGTGTTTCAGTCAAACACCATTCTACCAAAGATTTGGATCCCTTTTATCGTTATCAAGAACATATGTAACTATACAAAAATCGCTCGAATAGTCAACAACATAACTTTTCCACGTTGTATAACCAAGGATAGCCCCGCCAAAATAAAAGATTTTGTAAAATGGTAAGGAAGTTGTTCATTCCTGATGATTATAGTCAAAGGGAAGGGGGCAAACCATGATCATAGCCACGAAACTTCATATTCCTCGATCGCGAAGCTCGCTTGTTGCGCGTTCCCGTCTCACCCGGCGTTTGCATAAGGGTTGGATTGCACGCTTACTTTGATCACAGCTCCAGCCGGGTATGGCAAAACGACATTGCTCGGCGAATGGGTGATGACGCTGGAAAATCCCGTCGCCTGGGTCTCGCTTGATCAAGGGGATAATGATCGCACGCGCTTCTGGGCACATACCATTGCAGCGTTAAAACAAGCGTATCCGTCTTTTGACCAACAGGACGTGCTTCGTCATGCCGCGGAAGATCCATCGGGTGTGTCGCTGATTGCTGCGCTCGTCAACGGGCTGCATCGCATTCCGCAAACGAAGGTGCTCGTTTGGGATGACTTTCATCATATCGAAGAAGCGTCAATCTTGAAGGGCGTCACTTATCTGCTGGAACGTTTGCCACTACATGTCCATCTCTATCTTGCAAGCCGAAATTCTCCAGCGCTTCCTCTTTCCAGACTACGAGCAGAAAATAGGCTGATCTGGTTGGATGCGCGCGATCTCCGGTTTGCGCCGGACGAAACGACCGAATTTTTTGCAAAGTGCGGCGGTATACAATTATCCAACGAAGATGTGGCGCACATCGGCATACTCCGGGTTTTCCAATGTACATCCATATCCGCTCCATGTGCAAGGAATTTAAAGGGAAATCGTTGATTTCCTTGCACATGAGTTCGATGAAAACGGAGCAAAACCTTTGTCGTTTCTCAATTTTTTATTCGTTCAGCAAGCCCTAAATAGGGCAGCAACATCAGTTTTTTGTCTCTGACCTAAAACTAAAGAAAAAAGCTTCTGGTTTCCAGAAGCTCAGGCTGTCGACTTTCTCGACAGCCCCATTATGTTTACTCATTGGCTAAGCGTTTCTTTGTCACCCATTCATTCCAATATTCTACTTCCTCTACACCTTCTCCTATTGCTTGAATTTTGCCAGTACAATATTCGCATACTAAAAAAAGGATCTTCTTCACGGATAATGGAGCACTGTTTTGGGGTTAATTTATCTAGTTCCCATAAGTAGAAATGTTTATTACAATGATCACATTTTACGATATCATTGTCATCTGCCATTTTTTCCTCCCTGATTATCCTTAAGAAGTCGTTATTTATATGGTACAACAGATCTCCTTCCATTCCTATCCTTCAGCAAATTTCTATCTTTCTTTGCTTGCTTAGATTTTTTTCATAGTCTAATTGATCTCTTGTGGTTTTTTGTAAATGCTCGTTATAACTGGGGTTGTAACGAACTTTATCAAAAATTTGAAGTCAAAGTTACCGAGATAACGCTGATGTTTTAGCTCCTTTGTTCTATCAGCCTGGGGAACAAAGTGGGCATGGAATAACCGTTGATCTTTGTGACTAAAAATTAGGAATACAGTATAGCCACTTAGATTTAAACTTTCATTGCGGTATGATGAATTTGCAATTTTTGACCCATCTACATAATTACCAAGATGCCTATTTACGGTTGTTCTAAGAGTAGAATTAATGTCGTACACCAAAAGAACAGATCCTCTGATATCTGTAGTGCTAACAAAGATCTCTAGGTCCCCATCATTATTTCTATCTCGATTTATTCGATTTACAATTTCGTTAACACCTGCTAATTCAATATGTCTCGTAGCCGAGGTTGCTCTATCGTTAGGAATTTCAGTAAAGTCACTCCAATTATCTACATAAGTATCCCTTGTTCGTACCTCTGCGGTTTCATCTGATGTTTATGGCAGGATAAAAGTGCAGAGAATTGCGGCGGAAAACTGCAGAGTTCCACCGCAATTCTGAGGCCATGAAAAAGGCACTTGCCAACATCCCCCTACAAAATCTACCCTTGGATTTGGCTAGAATCTGAGGGAGTGAGAGGAATGTTGAAAGTGCCACAACAACAGTATATCCGATTTTTGCGGGAAGTCGAAGGGTGTTCGATTCAGGAAATTGCAGAACGTGTCCAGGTGAATTGGCGGACCGCCAAGAAATATGCGGATCGCGACGATTGGAATGAACCGGTATGCAAGCGAAAAGGCCGCCATCCGGTGTTGGGACCGTATATCGAGATCATTGACACATGGCTGGAGGAAGATGAGCGTCTTCCACGCAAGCAACGCCATACAGCCGTCCGCATGTTTCAGCGGTTACGGGATGAGCACGGATTCCCTGGCGGGCAGCGAACGGTATCCGAATATGTCTCCAAACGGAAGAAAGCCATGGCATCTGAACGAGCCGAACATTTTGAACGTTTGGAGCATCCAGGTGGAGAAGCTCAGGCTGACTTCGGGACGGTGTACGTTGTCAAGTCGGGAGAACTGGTGGAGCGGAAAGTATTGACTCTATCGTTTCCGTACAGCAATGCCGCCTTTGTGTTCCCGGTTCCGAAAGAAAACACGGAATGCTTTCTGGAAGCCTTAGGGCGGCTGTTTCAGCAAATGGGAGGAGTCCCTCGCAAGATTTGGTTTGACAACTTGTCCGCTGCTGTTATGTCCATCCAGCATGATGGTAAACGAGAGTGTACGGAAGCATTTCGGCGTTTCTGCGCCCATTACCGCTTTGAGCCCCTGTTTTGCAATCCATACAGCGGCCATGAGAAAGGCCATGTGGAAAACAAAGTGGGGTATGGACGCCGAAACTGGTGTGTTCCGCCACCGGTTATCGATACGCCGGAACAACTGGAGACGTATTTGGCGGAAGCTGCCCGTGCGGATATGCAGCGCCCTCACTATGTGAAAAAGCAAACCATTGCCGAGTTGTGGGAGCAAGAAAAATGCAAGCTGCTGACGCTGCCGACGACACCGCTGGAGATTTTCCGGCTGGAGACGTGCCACCTGAACAAATACGCTGAGCCTTGGAGCATGCCCTTTACGCGATAAAACACCCTGTTTTCCGCCCGGAACCGTTTCCAGAGTCGCATACACCCCCTGCCCTTCACGGGCAGATACCAATGCTGGATGAGTACGACCGGATCCTGGGGGTGAGGGTGGAATGAGAGAAGAGCTGGCAAAGGTGTGTAAAACTTTGCATTTGGCGCATGTGATGGAAACCTATGAACAGGTGCTGTTTGAAGATCGTGAGAGCTTCCTGCTGGGTGTCTTGCGGATGGAGATTCAGCGGCGAGAAGAAACCAAACTGAAGCGATTATTGAAGAAAGCCGCGTTTCCCCAACTGAAGACACTGGAGGATTACGATTTTGAGGCAGTCACCTTTCCGGAAACATGTACAAAGGAGGGATTGATCGACCTGCGTTTTTTAAAGCGCCGGGAAAATGTGCTGATGTTAGGGAAAGTCGGCACGGGAAAGACCCATCTGGCTACAGCGCTTGGAGTGGAAGCATGTCGGAGAGGTTATGCAGTTCGTTTCTTCCGTGCACCCGATCTTGTGGCTCTCTTGCAGGAAAAACATGCAAATGGGGCACTGATGCGGTTTCAAAAAGAACTGGCAGACTGTGAGTTGTTGATTTTGGACGAGGTTGGGTTTGTTCCCTTTCACCAAACGGGGGCTGAGCTGTTGTTTTATGTCATCTCGGCCTGCTATGAGAGAAACAGTGTGATTGTGACGTCGAATTTGGAGTTTGGGCAGTGGAATACGGTGTTTGGAGATACGCGATTGACGGCAGCCCTTGTGGATCGCCTCGTCCACCACGCCCATGTTCTGGCGTTTACCGGAGAAAGCTACCGACTGCGCCATGCTCTATCCAGCATGAAGTCTTCCTAAATTCTTTGGGATTGATGTTGGCAGTGTTCTGCATAAATTGGCCGCCAAACTCTGCATTTTTGAGTTGCAAAATACAAGAACCAATGTAGGTGCAGGAATTTATGCCCAGCCCTAATCCTGCCTTTGTACAATGTTTAATACAAGATCCGAGGTTCTATTTCAAAAATATGTTTCGTCAGGTACAATATTAGTTAATAGTTTGCGTTTATTAGGACTGTGTGCTAAACCAAACTGTTTCAATAATGGTTAATGGTTAGAAGAAGCAATTTCTTTATTGGTGAAGTTGAGCCAAGATGGGATAAGATAGAAGATGTTCATTTCGATGAATTATCGGAATAAAATCAGTTTGATAAGGATTTTCGTGAGGTATTGCATTACTTGATTGAGTGGAAGGAAACATTGGAAACAAGAACTGAGAGAGGAAGTTAATGAGCATGAAATCTCCCGGCATATTTAGCTTTTTTTCTGGGGCTGGCTTTCTTGACCTTGGTTTTGAAATGGCTGGCTATCAAATAGCATATGTAAATGAAATCCATCCTCCCTTTTTAAAAACATACAAACATTCTAGACAAATTCTTAATATTCCTGAACCTCAACACGGATTCCACGAGGGCGACATTTCCGACCTTTTAAATTCTAAAGCCACTTCGGAACTTAAAAGTTTAATCAAGGATTGCAAGAGGGAAACCGACGTTGTTGGGTTTATAGGTGGCCCGCCTTGTCCTGACTTCTCCGTTGGCGGTAAAAATCGGGGGCGAATGGGAGACAATGGGAAACTTTCGGCTACATACGTTGAGTTAATCTGTGAACAAAAGCCTTCATTCTTTTTGTTTGAAAATGTAAAAGGACTTTGGAAAACAAAGAAACACAGAGAGTTTTATGAAGAAATGAAGTGCCAGTTACATCAAAGTGGATATGTGACGACAGAACGGCTGATAAATTCTTTGGAATATGGAGTTCCACAAAACCGAGAAAGAATAATTCTAATTGGGTTTAAAAGAGAATTATTGAACGATTTGGGTTACAATTTCGGCAACATTACATCGCTCCCTGAAGGTTTGTTTCCTTGGGAATCACACATTAAGTACCCGTTAAACGAGGTCTTCTCATATCCCTGGCCTACAACCAATCCTTTTGAAGCAGATTCTGAACTTTTATGTCCAGACGGTATTCCACTGGAATTAACCGTTGAATATTGGTTTAGAAAGAATGATGTGCTGAATCACACGAATTCATCACAATATTTCCAACCGAGGGCTGGAATAACGAAATTTACGACAATAGATGAGGGCGATGATTCAAAAAAGTCCTACAAACGTCTTCACAGGTGGAGATATTCACCAACAGCAGCTTATGGTAATAACGAGGTACATTTGCACCCATACAAGATGCGTCGAATTTCCGTTGCAGAAGCACTTGCAATACAATCGTTACCAAAAGAATTTGAGCTTCCGCTTAATATTTCCTTTTAAGCCCCAAAATTGGATTTGAGTCATACCCCCTTATCTTGTTAAGCTGATATCAGAAGAACAGGGGGATATTTTTATGCAACGGAGACGCTATTCAATCGAGTTCAAACAACAATTGATCCAGGAAGCCCACGAAGTAGGAAACGCTAGCCAAGTAGCCAGACGGCATGGGATAGACCCTAAAATGCTGTATCGATGGATACGTGACTCCAAACACGCAGATTGGCAGAATACGTCTTCCGAAGCTAAAGCTGTAACAAGCTATACACCAAGTCCAGGAGAGTTTCGGGAACTGGAAACGGAGAATGATAAACTGAAGAAATTACTGGGAGAAAAGGACTTGGAAATCGCGATCCTTCGTGATCTTGTAAAAAAGGTGAACCCAGCTTATCGGACAAAATGGAAATAGCCGACAAGTGGATACAGCTGGGGTACACAGCCAAACTAGTGCTACGTATTGTCGGCATCCTGGAAGCAACCTACTATTACCGAAAAAACAAAGCCTCCCAAAAACCTCGCGTTTATCACGGAGGAAGACCTATACCCGGTTATTCGTTGTCAAAAGACGGACAACCTGTCAGTGACGAACAAATCAAAGAATGGCTATCCGAGTTGATTGCCGATGAAGAATCTGCTTATGGATATCGAAAGCTTACCGTCTGCCTACGGCGAGACCACCAACTGGTCATCAACAAGAAAAAGGTTTACCGCTTGCTGAAAGAAGAAGAACTCCTGCAACCACAACGACAAAAGAAAAGGAAACATCCTCGAAAGTTGGCAAACAACCGAGAGATTACCGCTCCGAATCAATTGTGGGAGATAGACGTAAAATACGGATTTATCGTAGGAGAACAGCGTTTCTTTTTCCTGATGAGTCTCATTGATGTCTATGATCGAGCGATCGTGGACTACCATTTCGGACTGACCTGCGAAGGAAAACATGCTGCTCAGATTCTCCAACGTGCTTTGTGGAAACGGCAGCAATTCAATTGTGATGATCGCCCTGTTATCCGTACGGATAACGGTCCACAGTTTATTAGCCATGCCTTTGAAGAAGCCTGTCAGCATTTCCAAACGGTGCATGAGCGAATTCCTCCAAAGACACCCAATAAAAACGCTCACATTGAGTCATTTCACAGTGTTTTGGAGAAAGAATGTTTGCAGCGGAATGAATTTCAGAGCTATCAAGAAGCCTATGAAATCGTGACAAACTATCTGCTCTTTTATAATCAGCGACGGATTCATGGAAGCTTGTACGATTTATCACCTGTAGAATTTGGTAAAGCCTTTGCCTTGCAACTCATTACACCATTTGTTGTGAAAGTGTAGTATGGCAAAGGATTGCAGAATGATCCCTACTTCAACCTAGCTGACAAGCAGGAAGGAAAACGTCTGGGGTCAAGTGATCTCCTTGACGCTAGGCGTTTTCCTTCCTAGACTCCTAGGTGGTTGAAGGAGGGAAGAAGCATATGAAAATGCGAGAATAAGGGAGAAAGACTCAAATTTTAAGGGGTTAAACCGGTATGTGATGACTTGGGTACAGCACCGAAAAATTCAAAAGCATCTACATGGCCTTGGAGAAGAGCCTCTTGCTTCTGATGAGCAAATGTTTTGATAAAAATCTTTCTGCTGTATGTGCAACGCATACAAAAGACTTGAACCTTTACTTGTTTCCCTTGTAAATGAACCGTAACCTCACCCCAGTCAAATTGAGCAAAGCGCCCTGGCGGGAAATCGAGAGGGACAAATGCTTTAGGGGGAGAAACCCGCAACTCTCTGACGTAGCGTCGTACAGTAGATTCACCGCCGGTGAATCCATGTTCGTCAACGAGTCTCTGGTAAATGCGTTTGGCAGTATGACGCTGCTTCGGGGGAGCTTGTTCATCTTGATGCAGCCACTCCAAGATGATGGGCTTGACAGAATCAATGACTGGCTTTGGCTTCGGTTTTGAAAGCTGATACACAGGAATCTCAGAGGATTTCAAAGCCTTTCGTATCACTTGACGGGAATAGCCGGTCTCTCGAGAAATTTGGCGAATCGACTTTCCTAGCAGAATGTGTTGTTTCCTGATAAACTCGTAATTAGCCATCTGAAGCATTTCCTTTCCTCCTATATCTTGTGGTCCGACAACTTCAAGATACAGGAAAGAGGTGCTCAGGTGGTCAACTTTTTTATGAGCAATGTACCACTAGGTGGTCAATTATTAGATTAGCATTCACAATAGACTCGCTTTACACTTTATCTCTAATTCTTTATGAATATCGCCTGTTATTGATGACTATGACAATTTTTGTGACCATGTTAAGAACCATATAGTTGTTTTTTCTTCAAAAAAATTTCCCAAACATATTCTAAGCTTTCTTTATCAAAATCATGATTTTTAATCCTTTGTAAAGGCTTATTATGATACCTGTCTGATTCATCTAAGCAATAAACTATCCAATTTTCTGGATGAATAGCAAAGTAAAATTGATCAAACTGAGAATGATGATTAGGGCATAATACTATCATATTACTGATTTTATCTTGTCCATTGTGAATTTGATTATATGGTCTAATATGATGGACTTCTGCTATATTATCTCCTGTGGAACCCTTAACTGGTTGATTGCACAACTGACAAACACTGTTATACATTTTCTTCAATACTCTAGCAATTCTTGAATCTCTAGCTAATCTACTTATTGTAATCTTATCAATTCGTGGTTCAAATTCTTCAAAGGTATCGTAATTTTCCAAGTCATTTATATTAATATCCAATTGTTTTGAATAAGGCAGTACGACATTAAAAATATCTATATCTTCTTCTGACTTAATTTGTATTTTATTATTAGTTAAATCATTTATACTCGTTATTTTACTTAAAATACTTTGTTCACTATTTGATTGTAATGTTTCGATTCTCTCTAAATCAAAATCTTCTTGATATTTCTGTTCTCCGTAAATATTGTTTATCATCTCAATATTTACTATTTTTTTCGCAGATAAAATATTTACATTAAACTTATTACTTATAATTGTATATTCCTCTGCATCTAATTTTCCACTCTTATCCAAGAGCAATTTTCCTAACCAAAGCATTCCACTATATTGAATTTTTTTATAACTTTTTAAAGTTTTTATTCCAAAAATTTCGGCAAGCCCTATTAATCTTTGATATATTACATGCTCATGTATTTCTTGTAAGTGGGAGTTATTAGTCATAGTGGGCTTTATCACAAATCCAGTCTCAATTAATGGCAAACTAACTCTGCGAGTATTTTCAGTGATGTGTCCATTTTTTGGGATATAATTATTTTGCTTAATAGCACCTTCTAATAAACGAAGACATTGCTTAGAAACCTTAACTTCCCTTTTTTCTTTTTCTAAATCCTCTACATTTAAAATTCCAGTTTCCCAGTCAATGTTTTCTGGTCGTAAACTTCTAATTTCCCATAATTCCTTTCCAGCAACCCCATCAAACAGTAATTGAATAATTACAGCATCTTGTTCATTAGCCGTACGCTCTATTAGCTCATTCACTTTATGCTTAGAGAGATAATCTATATCAGATACAAAATCTAAATGCCAGTCTTTTGGAACTGTATTTAGTGGATTATCCTTATTTTCTCTTATTCCATTATCGATTGCCCAATTAATATATAATTTAATCAAACTTTCGTTATGACGACTAGAACTTGGAGTACCTGGCATAATATCATACATTAAATCCACTAATTCAAATAGGCTAAAATTTGCTAAATCTTTACCCCAAACATTTTCAAGATGGAAACTTTTTTTGAATAGCAATCTAAATTTCTCTCTATATCTTTCTGAATCTGTATATTCATTAAGAAATTTCTGTTTTATTCCATCATTATAAATTGGATTTTCGTTATACTTAATATTTGCCAATCCTGCTTTACTCCTTTACTTATCGTTTAAATATATTATATACCCATACTTTTTGCATATGAGTTCAAACTTTTTATTCACCACTATTTATCCTTACTCTGATCAAACTAGTCTGCTGACATTACCTGTTTTTAACTCCGCATTAACAGACATTATACCATCGACGATCATATGATCAAGCGTGTCATACAGGGAGAATTATCGTGATTCTCCCCTTTTTCATTAATTCAGTCGGACATCTTGTCCGTCACCAGCAGGACAACTTATCCCGTCAACTGGTGGACATTATGTATTAGCAGTAACAATTGAACGAATTGCTTGCATGTTTTTTCTTCTCTGTCCTCCAGAAAGAACATCAGCCATATTTACCTCCAATTAGTCGTTTTTCCACATATTTTACCCATAAAAAAGAAAAAGAGACTCCATTTAGTAAGAAGTCTCTTCTTTAAGCTGAAGCAAGTTGTAATGTAGGTTCCATAAAACAGTCGAGAAATTCTTCGGTTACCCCACGGATTTTTCGCCGTTGACAAAGGGCGTACAATTCTTCAACTGCGGAATAAGGAAAATACTTTACATTCAAGGATTGGAACTGTGGGCGATTTGCTTCCCTGAATACCTTTTCCCTATCCTCGTCGGGAGCAACAATAACGTAACGGGTTGGAAAAGGTGGTAAAGCATCTTGTAATCCTTTCATTCTGGTCAAACCACTCGTAACTCCCGTACTATGTTCAACTTCCATTACAGCAGGCATTAGCTTACCATTTTTGAACCAAATACAATCAATCAATTGAGCCGCTTTGTAAGCATCTTCAAATGCCGATATTAGTTTTTCATTTCTTAACGTACTAACAACGCCTTCCATTTCGCTTACCTTCTGATTCTTATAGACGATTCCCTTGTCGTTTTGAGCAATCCAGGTTCGAAAGCCCAACTGCTGTCCAATTTTTATCAATGCAATTTGTATTTGAGAATGGCGACGTTTGATTTCAATGTCAATCCCTGTTGGCACTAATTCATCTGGAATTACCAAAGCATCATAAAACGCTTCAACACTTGGAACTTCTGAAATAACAATGTCCGTATCCGCTTTAACTAAAACACCGGGTAAGTGAGGGGTTTCAGGACACCACATAACATGCTTATGCCCCCTCTTTACTGTTGCGTTAGATGATGATGTACTTTCTATTCTCCCCGGATAACAGTAGTAAAACTGTGGGGTATGGGCAATAAGTGACTCTAAAACCGACCTTGTGTTGTAGCTACCCCCAAGAACTCTGTCAAAGTTAATGGGTTGATTTGGGAAAAACGCGTTTGCAATACGCCATATCATTTCAGGTGAAATGGATTCTTCTTTGGCTTTTGACGGTGTGCCACCTTTACTTGGGTCATACCGTTTAATAATAATTGGCCCTTCTGGACGTACCACCCGAACAATCTTTATTAACCCTTTAGTTTTTGGGTTTATGTAGGGATAGGCTCGGTCTTTTGGTAACTGGTCGATTGCCGAGACAAGTTCCGAAGCGGTAATTCGCATACTTTCACCCCCAAAAAGTCAAGAATTGTCTCCGCTATCCCCAATGAAGCAAGGTATGGTACTCCGTTACCAACCGTCTTAAACGCGTCAGTTAACGAAACGGTTTAACCCCTTAAAATTTGAGTCTTTCTCCCTTATTCTCGCATTTTCATATGCTTCTTCCCTCCTTCAACCACCTAGGAGTCTAGGAAGGAAAACGCCTAGCGTCAAGGAGATCACTTGACCCCAGACGTTTTCCTTCCTGCTTGTCAGCTAGGTTGAAGTAGGGATCATTCTGCAATCCTTTGCCATACTACACTTTCACAACAAATGGTGTAATGAGTTGCAAGGCAAAGGCTTTACCAAATTCTACAGGTGATAAATCGTACAAGCTTCCATGAATCCGTCGCTGATTATAAAAGAGCAGATAGTTTGTCACGATTTCATAGGCTTCTTGATAGCTCTGAAATTCATTCCGCTGCAAACATTCTTTCTCCAAAACACTGTGAAATGACTCAATGTGAGCGTTTTTATTGGGTGTCTTTGGAGGAATTCGCTCATGCACCGTTTGGAAATGCTGACAGGCTTCTTCAAAGGCATGGCTAATAAACTGTGGACCGTTATCCGTACGGATAACAGGGCGATCATCACAATTGAATTGCTGCCGTTTCCACAAAGCACGTTGGAGAATCTGAGCAGCATGTTTTCCTTCGCAGGTCAGTCCGAAATGGTAGTCCACGATCGCTCGATCATAGACATCAATGAGACTCATCAGGAAAAAGAAACGCTGTTCTCCTACGATAAATCCGTATTTTACGTCTATCTCCCACAATTGATTCGGAGCGGTAATCTCTCGGTTGTTTGCCAACTTTCGAGGATGTTTCCTTTTCTTTTGTCGTTGTGGTTGCAGGAGTTCTTCTTCTTTCAGCAAGCGGTAAACCTTTTTCTTGTTGATGACCAGTTGGTGGTCTCGCCGTAGGCAGACGGTAAGCTTTCGATATCCATAAGCAGATTCTTCATCGGCAATCAACTCGGATAGCCATTCTTTGATTTGTTCGTCACTGACAGGTTGTCCGTCTTTTGACAACGAATAACCGGGTATAGGTCTTCCTCCGTGATAAACGCGAGGTTTTTGGGAGGCTTTGTTTTTTCGGTAATAGTAGGTTGCTTCCAGGATGCCGACAATACGTAGCACTAGTTTGGCTGTGTACCCCAGCTGTATCCACTTGTCGGCTATTTCCATTTTGTCCGATAAGCTGGGTTCACCTTTTTTACAAGATCACGAAGGATCGCGATTTCCAAGTCCTTTTCTCCCAGTAATTTCTTCAGTTTATCATTCTCCGTTTCCAGTTCCCGAAACTCTCCTGGACTTGGTGTATAGCTTGTTACAGCTTTAGCTTCGGAAGACGTATTCTGCCAATCTGCGTGTTTGGAGTCACGTATCCATCGATACAGCATTTTAGGGTCTATCCCATGCCGTCTGGCTACTTGGCTAGCGTTTCCTACTTCGTGGGCTTCCTGGATCAATTGTTGTTTGAACTCGATTGAATAGCGTCTCCGTTGCATAAAAATATCCCCCTGTTCTTCTGATATCAGCTTAACAAGATAAGGGGGTATGACTCAAATCCAATTTTGGGGCTTAAAAGATACGACAACCTGACAACAGCCGTTAAGAAGGTATTGGAGGGTAAAAATCGCGAGGAGCAAGAGCGATTTGTTCAGCTACGTGCCCACTACCTGTTTGAAAGCTACTTCTGCGATCCGGGAAAAGGGCATCAAAAAGGCCAGGTGGAAAACCTCGTACAATTTGCTCAGAGGCAATTTTTTGCCCCTGTACCCAGTGTTTCGTCTCTGGAGGAGCTAAATCAATTCCTCCTCGAAAAATGTATCTCTTACGAGAATACAACCGTTCCAAGGTCTTCACTAACGGTTGGAGAAGCATTTGCTCAAGAGTTGCCTATCATGCTTCCATTGCCTCCACGGCCATTGGATTGTTTCCGTGTTGTACCCGTGAAAAGCAATACGCTATCCATGATCCACATTGAGAAAAATGCCTATTCCGTCCCCGTTTCCTATGCATCGACCCAGCTTACTTGCCGAGTGTTTGCTGAAAAAGTTGAGGTGTATCACGGAAAAAGCCTGATTGCGACGCATGAGCGGTGTTTGGAAAAGGGAAAGGAGATTTTGCAATACGATCATTATCTGGATTTACTTCTTATTCGTCCAGGAGCAGTTCTTTATGCTAGACCATTGCATCAGGCAGGATTACCCGCCATTTACCAAAAGTTCTTGGACAAGTGCCGCAACCGACCAGGAGGGATGAAGGAGTTCGTTCGACTCTTGCTTTTGCACCGTGAATTCGATACTTCTCTTGTCGAAGAAGCACTGGAGGAGGCCTGCCAAAAAGGGATGTTCCAATATGATGCCGTAAGGCAATTATTGTTTCAGCGAACATTGCCGGAACACCGTCTACCCCAACTCTCGTTGGTGGAGGATAGCTCTGTTCCACGTATTCAGGTAAAGGCCCCAGATCTTAGCCAGTACAATCGTTTGTTACAGAAAAGGAGTGTGGTTCATTGAGTACGAGTTTCTTGCTTGAAACCTATGCGAAACGCCTTCGCTTACCTGCGATTAAACGTGTCTATAAGGAAATTGCCCATGATGCTGCTGAACGGCAAATTCCCTACGAGGAGTTCCTCTTAGCCCTACTAGAGCAAGAAGTTCAGCAAAGGGATGCTAACCAAATCGCCAGTCGCATCAAGCATGCCAAATTCCCTTCTATGAAAACGATCGATCAATTTGAATTCTCAGCCATTCCGTCTCTCAACAAGCCCAAATTGCTTCAACTGGCTCGCTGTGAGTACATCGAAAAGACAGAGAACATCATGTTTATCGGAAACTCTGCACTGGCAAAACTCATCTCTCCATTGCACTCGGGAAGGAAGCTTGCCATCATGGCTATTCCGTCCAGTTTTGGACTGCCGCTAAAATATGCAATGAGCTTATGGAAGCTCAGTCCCAAAAGCGAATTCTCCAGCTAGAGAGGCAATGGTTGAAAACAGATTTGATTATTTTGGATGAAGTCGGGTTTGTCCCTCTCAGTCGGACCGGGGCGGAGTTATTATTCCAATTTTGTGCGGCCCGCTATGAGAAAGGAAGCATGATCATTACCAGTAATCTGGAATTTACGGAATGGACACAGATTTTCAAAGATGAGCAAATGACGTCAGCCCTGGTTGATCGGCTTACCCATCGTGCCCACATCTTTGCAATGAATGGGGACAGTTATCGCTTTAAACAGAGCATTCAAAGATCGTGATCATGAAAAAGTTACCCACCCGACGGGTGGATTGATTTTTGCCATGGTGGTCAATTTTTTGATGAGCACTGTGGTCAACATTTTGGTTGACATTCACAGTCTATAAAATATTTAGTGTAAACTCTCAACCTACTAATTTACAATTTGATTAGAAAGGTTGGGATGTTTTTATGACCCTCATACCGAAAGAGCAACTCAGGCAGTGGATTAAAGAAAAGAACATGAAGTCGATGGAGGATGTACAATCAGCTATAAAAGAGCTGTTCGCAGACACCATCCAGGAGATGTTAGAAGCAGAATTAGGGTGTGCTGAACGACTCTCAAAGGGCACAAATTACCCGGAAGCTTGGGAATTTTACCGTGAACAGTTGTTTCATCAACGAAACAAAAAGATCCCGCAGCCTGCGCTCGAGGTTCATCACCAGGAGTTGCAGCGCGATGACGGTTTCGCTTGTCTTCGCAAGGCATGCTCGAATACGGCCAAGCCCATACGTGCGCTTACCCTCACCAAATTTGCCTTCAATGGCGTTGCGTTGGCGTGCATCTTGTCTTGCGACTCGCCGTTGTTCCGTCGCTTCTTCGCCTTGTACCGGACGGCCAAGCGCCGGACCGCTCAAACGAATGCCATGTGTTTGGCAAAAAGCCCGGTTCTCCCGCCTGCGATAAATCTGCTCGGCCAGTACCGCCTTCGGGTAAAAGCCGAAGTGCCTCTTGTACGCTTCAAGCACTTCGATCAGCGTTACGCCCTCGTATGAAGTTATCCCACGATTGGCGTTCCAAAATAGCATAGCCGTGTACCATGCTGACAGATACCTTGGCACCAAACTCCACACGGGCTTTCGCTTTGCCGCGTACGATCGGGCGAACGTGTGGTTGACTGATGCTCACGATTCGATCTTCAATCTGGTGCGACCTTCGCTCGAACATGATGCGTTGCTGCCGATACAGTTCTTGAATCACAAGCAAGTCGCGATACTGTTTCCGGCTCAGAATCTACAATGACTGCTGCGAGGCCAGGTCATGGATGATTCGAAGGTTACGTGCAACATACTGAAGTTGCTTGCCGATCGCTCGACGAATGACCTTGCCGCTTGCCCGATGCTGTTTGGCCACGGCCAGGAACTGTTTTCGTGCTATCTTCCGATATGTCCGTGGTTTGCGGGCATGACCGATCAACGGAGCATGCAACGTGTCGATGATATCCTCCAGTTTTTCACGCGCTTCGTTCAGCAAACCCTAATATAACAAATCGTGTTCGGATTCGCATACTCACCGGATCGAGAGTTGGCGGCTATCCTCGGGGCTGTCGGTAAAGTGGGTGCAGACAAATAAAACTGTAGTGTTGAATTAAAGGGAGAGAAAGTCATCCGCCGCCTGTCGCTGGTAAGAAATTGGCGGCGGAGTTATAATCAATTTGAGATGAGTTATCTTGGAGGTTTGATTGGAGGCATCGGTCGAGATGGCGGCATTGGACTTGGTGGATAACTTGGTTGCTTAGGTCCTGGAATCGGCCCTGGACCTGGTTTTGGATTTGGAGGATTAAATACCATTTTCAAACACCTCATTCAAATTATTACCTTGCAGCAACTGCATTTACAATCGAGCTTTTGTTCCAGCCAACCATAATGTCTGCATTATCAGAAACTTTTGTGGGAATACGTTCTTGACCCCATGGTTTGACGCCAATAATGTATTTTTCATACGATTTAGCTGTGTCAATTTCAAAGTCAATCCAATAACTGTGGGCAACATACATGCCAGCAAGAATAATAACAATCGACGCAGGTTTAATTTGAGAGTCTAAGGCTGCTTTCAGTTGTGCTTTACCAACTTCGGTATTCGGGTCGATAGCTGGATCATGTTCGGGGACAGAATAATTTTTCCAATTGAAGGTACCTTCTGACTGGGCTTCATTAAGCCACTGAACCACTTTATTATAGTGCTCGGAATACTTCCATGCGTGACTAATGAAAATGTTGTATGTTTTTGCCATCGTGCATCACTCTCCTTACTTTTAAAGTTTTTTTCATATTGGAGGGATGGTATATGGGAAAATTAAATGCAGGTAAGTACCGCAAAAAGCCAGTAACAATAGAAGCCTATCAAACCACTACGGCAGTGACCATTCAAACTCTGGAAGGCTTAATGAAGGCTGAACCGGGAGACTGGGTCATTACTGGAGTTGCGGGTGAGCAGTATCCTTGCAAACCTGAAATCTTTGAGCAAACTTATGAGAAAGTTAACGATTGATATGCTTTTTCTTCTCATCGGTAGAGGTAGCAAGTTGCGACCAGTTAAAATTTTCGGAAGAAATGAAACTTTCGACTCTTTGAACCAGGAGCTGAAAGTTTCTTTCTTCATATGGGCTTGTACCAGTCAGGTATAAATATTTTTCGTGCTTAAGCAACTCACAAATAGATCGATACTCGATCCAGTTTTCATGGTATTTGCCTAGCCTAGTGAGTGCGGCGATAATCACAACAAGTGTTCCCATTAAGGAAATCGCAAAAGGAATGGACCAGTGCTTGTCAGCATATCCACTGAGAAATGGGATCATAGCAGCCAAGACAATTTCGGCTCCTTGGAGACGTTTATATTTCCGTTGAGCGGATATGCTTTTGTTGTCATACCAAGTTATTTGGTCATCAAGCCTTGTTTTGATGTAGTCATGCACTGGCATCGAAACATACTCTTCAATCTGCCCCTTTTGTACAGTTTCGCTTATATATATCCCTCCTTTGTAATAGGTCTTAAGAGCATTCTCATGACCATCCTCCGACATAATTTTACACCATAAGCCCTTTTTTGGCGATATATGGAATATCTTTGGTAGGGAAATGACACCCTGTTCACAAAGGACTTTCTTTTCGATGTGAAAATTTTATCCCAATTCACAAGTTTTTTGTCTTGAAACAAGAACAAATGTTCTTGTAAAATACAAACAAATGTTCTTGTTTGGAGGTGCCGTCATGGCTTTGCTTATTGACGAAACCACACTGGTGAAACGTCCTGATGTCGACGAAGACGAACTGATGGAGTATGGCTACATGATCACGGAGAGTCAGAAAGAGGGTAAAACCGTCACCGTGCGCTGGTGGCATCCAGTGAAGGTCAAAGAGAAGCTTGGGGAGATTCGGGAAGTATGCGGCGTTGTGCAGAAAATTGACACATCCAATCGCCGCATTCGACTGGAGAACATACACGGTAGTGTCTGGATCGACGTTGCAAAGATTGTCCGTGTATCAACGAATTGAACGGGGGATGAGTATGCATCGTGAACTACAACGATACCTCAATGCTGGCCAGCTAGTGGAGATTATCTACATAGATCGTCGCGGCCAGACGAGCAAGCGAACCTTGCGACTGCACGCAATGACCGATGACCGGGTCAAAGCGTACTGCTTCGCTCGACGGGCGAACCGCGTCTTTACAATCGCCAACATCCTCGCAGTCGCCCCGGTGGTGACCCGACATGCTGTCTGATATCGAAAGGAAGGTCCTGCGTATCATCGGCAACTATTCTGCCGGGAGGAGTCGTACACCTACCATAGATGAGCTGTGCATTAAAACGGGACGTTCTCGCGGCGGAATCATGGAGGTACTGGAAGTCCTGAAGCGGGAAGAATATATCGAGTGGGACCGAATGCAGCCAGACAAAATTGTGCTGCTGGAAGCCTGGGAAAGGGGAGTCCATCATCCATGGCGAGCAAAATAGACAATATGTTTGCAGCATCCCGATTTGTGCTGCCAGAGCAGCGCGAGCTGTATCTGCAGCACAGGGAGGATATGAAGCTGGTAAAGATGCCGGAACTCGAGCAAGACGAGCTTGAGTCATTTCATTACCTCATCAGAGACTCGGCCCGCGAGGACTATGCAATCACCATCACCTGGTGGCAGCCAGTCAAAGAGGACTTGGGCAAAATCTTCAGCATGTGGGGCGTGATCAAGTGGATGGATCAAAACAGCCGGCGGGTTAAACTGGTGAACGATGAGGAGAGCCGGTGGATTCAGATGGAAGCAATCATTGACGTAATTCCATAAAGGGGAGAGCAACGTGTCAAATGTACTTACCTCATTTGATTCAATGGATGTAAGAAGTAGGATCATTGGAGCTATTTTTGTTGTTTTTAAAAAACCAGAAGCGATAGCACAATTTGTAGATGAGAGTACTGGGACCACGTACGTTGTTACTTACAACCGAAAAATATGAAAATCTCGGTTGGAAACGGTGATTACCAACAGTTCGACAACTTACTCGTATTTTTGACATCTCAGATAGGGCCCCCAGATAAAATTTACACCAAAGAATCAAGGCTTGATCCCGGACAGATGATTTCGTATATGGAGTGGCTCAACAAATAAGAAGCTGTAGACCCGTCTCTGCATTAATCGGAGACGGGTCTTTGCTTTCAATATCTGTAAGAAATCCGACGGACACTTGGGGACGAATTGGGGACGAAATTCGTCCCCAATCATCATAACGGTTCCTAACAAAACCGAAGGGTATCGCTCAAAAGCCTAATAAAATAAGCTTTCATCAGACTATAACAGGTTGCAGCCAAAGCGTTGTTTCCCTTTGACAGGGTGGGGGTCGCTGGTTCGAACCCAGTCCGGATCACCATACATAGGACGCTGAAACCCTTGAGAAATCAAGGGTCAGGTTGCAGACAAACTCCCTCGCTGAACGAACAGCAGAGGGAGTTTGTTTAATAATTTGATGAAAATACCGAAGGTGTTTTGATCGTTCACCTTTTGGCGACCTGATTTCCATAGCCAGGTCGCCATTTTTTTCAAGTTCATGGCAGCGAAAACAAGCATCGCCTGCATCGTGACCTTCTCCAGTCCTCGTAAGGTCGTCCAACGCATGCCATGCTTTTCCTTCATATCAGCGAATACACGTTCAATCGTTTCTTTCCGTTTGCTATAGATTTGTTTGTTTTCCTCGGTATGCCGGAGGTGGTCTACCTCTTCGAGGTAATCAGCCCAGATGTGGCGACTCACTCTCTTTGTGTAGTCTTTACTTTCCGTGCATTGTTTCAAGAACGGACAACTTCGGCAAACTTGAGAATTTGATCGATAGATACGGTACCCATCCTTGTTTGTTGTCTCATATGTTAAGATTTGCTCGTTCGGGCAGATGTAGCAGTCGAAATATTCATCATACACATATTCGTGCTTTTTAAAAAAACCTTCTTTGGTGCGTGGTCTTGTGTAGGGCATAACGGGGCGAATCTGGTCATCAAGGAGTGTTTTACTGATGTAAGGCGTCTTGTATCCCGAGTCCACTGCCACAGCTTGAGGCTGTGCAAACGTCTTTCGCACTTGATTCAAAACATCCTCAAAAACCTGACTGTCATGCACATTGCCTGGCGTTACCTTGGCACCAAGCACAAATCCATTTCGATCACATGCTGTATGAAAACTATAAGCAAATACACGTTCCTTTTCCCCTTTTACAAACAATCCGCAATCCGGGTCAGTTGTGCTGACTTTCACCTCCTTCTTCGAAGTTTCTGTCTTTTTTTCAAGGGGCTTCTTTCCATGTGCAATACGATCCTGATTGATTTCTTCGTCCAGCAGCTCTTGATATTTCTTCGCTTGTTCTTCAACGATTTCTTTCACGTATTTATGCTTATTCGCACTGGCTTTTACATGCGTAGCATCAATGAAAAGCACATCAGGCTTCACGAATCCATGATGAACCGCCTCCTCCAATATTCGAAGGAAGATCGACTCGAAGAGTTGAGTATCCCGAAAACGGCGAACATAGTTCTTGCCTAGGGTCGTGAAATGGGGAATGGGCTGACTGAAATCATAGCCAATAAACCACCGATAGGCAACATTGGTTTCGATCTCTTTAATCGTTTGTCGCATGGAACGAATTCCAAAAATATATTGGATGAAAGCAATTTTAACTAAGACTACAGGGTCAACACTGGGTCTGCCATTGTCATGACAGTAGAGGCTTTCCACCAAGTCATAGATGAACGAAAAGTCGATTGCATTTTCAATTTTTCTTACGAGATGATCTTCTGGCACCAACTCATCTAGCGAGAATGCAGATATCTGATAACGCCCTTCGGCCTCTTGCTTATTAAGCATAATGCCACCTCTAAAAAATAACTTTTGAAAACGTAACATGTTCTATATTCAACAAAAAAGCCTGCAGACCCTGTTCCTTACGGAACTTTGTCTACAGGCTGATACTCTCCGGGAGGAGAGTAAATATGGTGAAAAATGGGGAGTTTTTTGTGATCAAAGAAATGCGTCTGAAAGGTATGAGTATTACCCAAATTGCTGAAGAGATGGGACGGGATCGAAAAACGGTTCGAAAATGGCTCCTGAAAGATACGCCAGAGAGCTTTCCTACTCGCAAACCACGTCCCAGCAAGTTGGATCCTTTTAAGGATTTCATCTGTACTCGTATGGCGGAGGGCTGTCAAAATGCCCGCATCATCTTCGAAGAAATAAAAGCCCGTGGCTATACCGGAAAGGACACCATCTTACGAGACTTCATGAAGCCGCTGCGTCCCCACTTTCGTTCAAAAGTAACCGTACGATACGAAACGAAACCTGGACAACAAGCGCAAGTAGACTGGGGACATTTTCGAGCAAATGTCAACGGAAAACAAAAGCGTCTTTACGCTTTCGTCATGGTGCTGGGTTATTCACGCATGATGTATGTAGAATTTACCGAGGACGAAAAGCTGGAAACTCTCATCGGATGTCATCTTCGGGCTTGGCAGTACTTTGGGGGTGTCCCTCAAAGTTGTTTGTACGACAACATGAAAACAGTTGTTTCTGGTCGAGATGACAATGGTAGGGTAATCTGGAACGAGCGTTTCGCCCGCTTTGCCAGCCACTATGGGTGCAAGCTGCTGAGCTGCAAGCCCTATCGGGCTCGAACGAAGGGAAAAGTGGAGAATGGGGTGGGTTATCTCAGAAAGAACTTTTGGCCTCGCATCGGCACTTTTACCGGGCTACAAGATCTCAATCAACAAGTACGCTATTGGCTGGACACCGTTGCAAATTGTCGCCTTCACGGAACCACCCATCAAATGCCGAATGAACGATGGAAAGTAGAAGACCTCCAACCTTTGAACCACGTGCCTTTTGCTGTTGTGGACCGGCATTACCGGAAGGTGATGAGTGATGCTTATGTTTCTTTTGAAGCCAATCGTTACTCTGTTCCATGGGAGCACATCGGTCGAGTAGTAGAAATTCAAGATGAGAAAAATGGAGTCTTGCGATTTTATTGCAATGGCCATCTAATCGCTGAACACTCCAAACAGTGGGGGCGTCATCAGACCGTAAGCATAAAAAAACACTTCGAAGGAATTCGCACATCTACGAGCAAACCGGTTCCCCAACCTACACCTCGTTATATGGCGAATTCAACACCCGAAGTGTTGGAACGCTCTCTTACGGCGTATGAAGAACTGGCGGAAGAAGAGGTGACGCTGCAATGATCTTGCAAGAACGCCTGTTGGAAGCGTCCCGTCATTTTGGATGGATACGCATCCCCGAGATCCTCCACGATCACGCCGAAGAAGCATCCAAACACAACATATCGTATTTGGAGTTTTTGGACAAGCTTCTGCAGGAGGAATTAGCGGCTAAATACGAACGATTTTTGCATACAAGAACTCGATTAGCACGGCTTCCGTTCAAAAAAACACTAGACGAATTTGATTTCTCTTTCCAACCTTCCATTGATGAAAGACGTATCCGTGATTTGGCGACTCTAGGTTTTATTGAGCATCAGGAAAACCTCATCTTCTTGGGGCCACCCGGTGTCGGTAAAACTCATTTGGCCGTAGCGCTTGGTTTGGAAGCAATCAAGCAACGCTATACGGTTTATTTTATCACTGCCCACGATCTGGTACAGTCGCTTCAGACGGCCCATGGCAATCGCACGATTGCCCAAAAAATGCGGGCGCTCACCAAACCAGACTTGTTGATCATCGATGAAATTGGTTACCGCAAAATGGACGAAACTGCTGCTCACTTCTTTTTTCAGATTGTATCTGAACGATATGAAAAAGGTTCATTGATCTTGACTTCAAACAAATCGTACGGAGCCTGGGGAGAGATTTTCGGAGATACCATTTTGGCCACTGCGATTTTGGACCGACTGCTTCACCATTCCAGTACGATCAATATCAAAGGGGAAAGTTATCGCATTAAGGAAAAGAAAAAAGCAGGTTTCTTTCGACCGGAGCAGTTGAGTCCGTATAATTGTGTAAAAACGGAATCTCTTTTAAAAAATGAAGAGAGCCATTTCAAAAACCCTCGGTTAGAATGAAGTTTGCGGACACCATTCCTGGAGAGGAGTTTTTGTTATGGCTCAATATCAGATTACTGTAGATTCGCAACTTTTGCAGCAACTTTTTCTCGGAAATTCGAAGGATTCGGGGGTGGCCAAACTGTTGGAATCGGTATTGAATCAGGTGTTGCAGGCCCAAGCTACGGAACAACTGTCTGCGGAACCGTACGAACGTACAGATGAACGCCAAGGTTATCGGAACGGTACATATCCCCATCAACTGACAACGCGGGTGGGAACGATCACCCTTCGGGTGCCACGGATTCGAAATGGAAAGTTCTCGACAGAAATGTTTGCTCGCTATCAGCGAAGTGAACAAGCCTTGGTTTTAGCCCTCATGGAAATGGTGGTGAATGGGGTATCAACTCGAAAAGTTTCGCAAATCACGGAGGAACTGTGTGGAACCGAGTTCTCTAAGTCAACTGTTTCCGATCTGTGTAAACGCCTGGATCCGATTGTAACGGCTTGGAACAACCGAAATTTACGAGAGAGCTTCTATCCATTTCTCATTGTAGATGCCCTCGTTTTAAAGGTTCGTGAAGAGAGGCGTGTACGCTCTCGTGGCGTAATGTTGGCCTACGGGGTCAACACAGAAGGCTACCGAGAAGTCCTTGGACTGATGCTTGGAGATAGTGAATCAGAGGCCAGTTGGAGTGAGTTTTTTAGCTGGCTGAAAGATCGAGGCTTGCGCGGCGTAGAACTCATTGTGTCCGATCAACATGGCGGGCTCGTACGAGCCATTCGAACCCATTTTCAAGGGGTGACGTGGCAACGGTGTCAGACTCATTTTATGCGAAATATCCTCGTTGCCACGCCCAAGCAACTGCAGGAGGAATTGTATCCCCGTGTTCGTGCGATTTTGGATGCTCCTGATCTAGAGACGGCACGGTTATTGTTGCAACAAACGGTGGAAACGTATGAGGCCAAAGCTACAAAGGCAATTTCGGTTTTGGAGAATGGTTTTGATGATGCCACAGCCGTTCTTCTGCTCCCCGAAAAGTACCGTAAACGTCTTCGGACAACAAATGGCATGGAGCGACTCAACGAAGAAATTCGCCGACGAGAACGTGTCATTCGCATTTTTCCTAACCGTGAATCGGTTATTCGCCTGATCGGAGCTTTGCTTATAGAGATAGACGAAAAATGGGCAAGTGGCAAAAAGTATCTCGATATGGCAGAGTATTTGGAATGGCGAGAAACTCAGGCAACAAAAGCGGTGTCTAAAGTGACGCGCATTGGCTAAGTTATTTCTCTAATCGAGGGGAATTTACACACAAAGATGGACTTGATCACCGGAGCCTGCTGAAGTAAACAACCAGTAGCGACAAAAATGGGGAATTTTCAACCGATAGTTTTGGGGAAAATTAAATCGATATTGACACAACTCAGGAAGCAGGAAGTTGTTGCGAACGTACTTGACCATCGCCTCTACGTGCCCTTTTTCATTGCCACTACCGGGATTGCAAAACTCGTATTCAAAGTCATAATGAAAAACGAAGTTTTGAAATTCCTCCGTCAGTTCACGCTGACCATTTGGCATGATCTTTTTCACCGCTGGTGATAAATTATCAAATCGAATGACCTTTGGAACTCCACCTATATAGTGAAAGATACGCTTTAATCCCTCCAGAAAGCATTCTCGATTCTGAGACTGGAAAACTTGAAAGTAGAACGTGTTGCTATAAGGAAACGAGAGAACGAGGAATGGCAAGGTAACACTTTCTCCCTGATATTTGAATGGTGCTTCTCCAAAATCAACTTGAGCTGATCCAGGTCTCGTTTCCAATGGCAATGCCGCAGCATCACTTGTCTCCGCTAACTGGTGCTTACGTTGGGAAACATATTGTCTGACAGAGCGAGATGATCCTGTAAATTGGTATTCCTCCACTAATTGCGTGAACAAGCGTTGTGCTGTTCTTCGGAACTTCTTTTTCTTGTTCAAGTCCTCTTTGATCCATTGATCAAGAATAGGTTTAACGGGCTCCATGACTCTAGCTTTTCGAATTTGCTTGGGCTTTTCTTGTAGATTGAAATCATCCATTTCTGCATACTTCTGAACCGTCCTTGAATCACGATTCATTTGTTTGGCAATCTTGCTATAAGCTCGCCCTTTTTTGTTTGCCTCATGCCTGATATAATTAATTTCTGCCACTGCTAACATCTCCTAACTTTATACCTCCCGTCGTCTGTAATGCCCAACAGGAGTGTATTTTGATAAGGGGGTGTTGGCAAGTGGTTTTTTAATTTATGCAGCCCCTACGGGTCTGCATAAATTAACTGCCATAACCTACATTTTTAGTCTGCCATAAACACTGTCACCGCCGGGTTAAAATTGACCCAGGTTCGCCGGAATGAAAATGACCCACCCCTGTAGAATACCTCTCTCTGAAATTACCGACCAAAGTAGCTTCAGAGGGGAGACATATGCTAAGGAGTGGGACTGTGATCAGATTACACGAACTTCAAGTGAGCGGCAAGAGTATCCGCGAAATCACAAGGGAAACGGGTCATTCCCGTAATACCATACGAAAATACCTCCGCGCAGAAGGAATTCCGGAACCTCGTCCGCGTAAGAAGAGAGTCTCAAAACTCGATCCGTTCAAAGCCTTGCTGGATCTATACCTCGAAAAGGGAATTTTCAATTGTGAAGTGCTGCTGCGTCTCTTGAAAGAGCGAGGTTACACGGGGGGCATTACGATCATCAAGGACTATGTGAAGCCCCGTCGACCTCCAAAACAGGCACCTGCGGTGCAACGCTATGAGACAAAAGCCAGACACCAAGCCCAAGTGGACTGGAAGATTTGCGAGTACATCGATTTAAACGGTGAAGTGCGTAAAATCCCCGTTTTTACGATGGTGTTGGGTTACTCCCGAGCGATGTACATCGAATTTACAAAGCGCTGTGACATCCACAGTTTCTTACGTTGCTTGATGAACGGTTTGGAATACTTCGGCGGTGTTCCAAAGACCATGCTAACCGACCAAATGAAGACCGTTATTCTTGGCATGGGCGATGATCGAAAGCCGAGATGGCATCCGTTGTTTGAAGATTTTGCTGCGGCTATCGGCTTGATCCCCAAAGTTTGCCGCGTACGACGTCCCCAAACGAAAGGAAAGGTCGAGAGAAGCGTTCAGTTCATCGAGCAGAACTTCATGCCAGGGCGATCATTCACCGATCTTGGTGACCTAAATCGCCAAGCCAGACACTGGTGCGATGAGCAAAACCGTCGTATCCACGGTACAACTGGGGAAAGACCGATCGATAGCTTGGCACAAGAGAAGCTCGGTATGCTTCCGTCTCCGGAACGATGGGCAAAGTACCGGTTTGAACCGAGGAAAGTAAGCCGTGACGGATTTGTGAGCTACGACGGCGTTCGTTATGGCGTTCCATGGCGGTATAGCGGACGTGAAGTAAAGGTACGAGAGGTAAACAGATTCGTCGAAATATACTGCGAGAAGCAGCTCATCGCCCGGCACGAGAAGCAGTACCAATCCCGAAGGCTAGTGATGTGTGAGGACCAATACACGAATTTGAGTACAGCTCAGGGATATGCTTATCCAAAGCCGCAAGGCGTTCAGATTCCTGTACAAGACGTGGAAGTGCGTCCGTTGGACGTGTATGAACGTCTTGTGGAGGTGGGCGCATGATTGAGCTCGAACAAGCCCGCCAGCGTCTGGAGGAACTTGGTTTGGGTCAAGCCGCCCAATCGCTTGATGCCAAGCTGGAAGCTGCCAGCCGGAGCCAAAGCACGTATCTCTCTTTCCTCAATGATCTACTGGACGCTGAGATTCAGGATCGCCAGCGCCGAAATGTAGAGGTCCGCATGAAGCTGTCTCACCTCCCTTATCGGCGTACGCTCAACGAATTCGACTTCTCGTTTCAACCGGGGATTGATGAACGACTGATTCGTGAACTGGCTGCGCTGACGTTCGTTGGGAGGCAAGAAAACGTGTTGTTTCTCGGGCCTCCCGGCGTGGGGAAAACGCATTTAGCCGTTGCTATCGCTATGGAGGCCATTGGACAAGGATTGCCTGTGTATTTCGTCTCTCTCGCGCAGCTCGTGGGCGATTTACGAAAAGCTTATGAAGAGAATCGCCTGGACAAACGAATGAGGGTATATCTCAGGCCACGCATCCTCATCGTGGACGAGGTGGGCTACCTCCCCCTCGATCCGCTCGCTGCAAACCTGTTTTTTCAGTTGGTTTGTGCACGCTACGAGAAAGGAAGCATGATTCTGACTAGCAACAAGAGCTTTGGCGAATGGGGCGAACTCATGGGCGATCCCGTTCTTGCTACAGCTGTTCTCGACCGCTTATTGCATCACTCCCACGTCGTGAACATCCGGGGGAACAGCTATCGGCTCAAAGAAAAACTAAAAACCGGAATCTATTCGACACCAGGCGCACAGGTGGGTCAAAATTATACCGGCGCTCGTGGGTCAAATTAATTCCGGCGTTGACACATACCGTCGAATCATGGAGCATCTGGGGATTCCGGACCGCCACCGGCTTAAAGTATGGATGAAAAAATATAAACAGTTAGGCGAATTTGGGTTGATGGATCAACGAGGTAGACGTGAAGAATATGTTGATCAAGATCGATATGTTAAAAAGCTAAAACGAGAGAACTCGATGCTAAAAAAGTGTTTGAAAATCTGGATGCGGGAGGTGCAGCCCATAAGTATGAGGCGATCAAGCAAGTAGCTGGTGAGTATACGACTAGTGAACTTTGCAAGCTGTTTGGAGTCTCAAGAAGTGGATACTATGCATACTTGAAACGGCAACAAGCGGACCGGGACAAGCCCGTGAAAGACCTCATCAAAGTAGTTTATAAGAAGTATGATGGTAAATATGGGTATCGACAAACCCAGCTGTTTCTCTTATGTGAACGGCACTGTTAAAATCCTCAATAACGGCACTTGAAAATTCCCCACTTTCGGCAGAAAATCTCTCCCTGGAGGAGAGAAAATATGCTTAAGAATGGGGAGTTTTACTTGATCAAAGACATGAGACAAAGAGGAATGAATATCACACAAATTGCTGATTCATTAGGGAGGGATCGAAAAACAATTCGTAAGTGGCTGAAAAAGGATGAGCCTTCGAAATACCAACGATCTGTTAAAAAAACAAGCATTCTCGATCCATTTAAACCCTATATCAAAGCGAGAATGGAAGAAGGCTGCTTCAATGCTGTCGTTTTGTTTGATGAGATCAAAGCCCAAGGTTATCCAGGGCAAATTCGGCTCCTTCGCTCATTCATGGAACCATTGCGCCCGGTTGTTAAGACCAAGGCAACGCTCCGTTATGAAACGGCACCCGGAAAGCAAGCGCAAGTAGACTGGGGACATTTTAAGGTAGAGTGGAATGGTGGATATAAACGGCTGTACGCCTTTGTCATGGTTTTGGGATACTCGAGAATGTTGTATGTGGAATTTACAGAGAATGAACGGCTTGATACCCTCATCGGCTGCCACTTGCGTGCCATGCAATACTTTGGCGGCAGACCGGAAACATGCTTGTATGACAATATGAAAACCGTCATTGTCGGTTACGACGATCAAGGGCATGTATTGTGGAATGAACGATTTTCCCAGTTTGCAAGCCATCACGGTCTTACGCTGCGACGCTGCGCTCCCTACCGTGCACGAACAAAAGGGAAAGTGGAAAATGGAGTAGGATATGTTCGCAAGAACTTTTGGCCTCGGGTGCAGACGTTTACCAGCCTTCGTGACTTGAATCAGCAAGTACGTCATTGGTTGGATACGGTGGCTAATGTACGGGTACACGGCACCACGCATGAAAAACCAGTAGATCGATGGAAACACGAACAGTTGAAGCCACTTAACCCGATCCCATTCGAAGAGGTAGAACGCCATACTCGAAGAGTATCGAATGATTCACTCGTTTCTTACGGAGGAAGCCGGTATTCAGTCCCCTATGTTTATGTAGGTCATACGGTAGAAGTACAAGATCTCCAGAATGGCCATATCCGGATCTATCAGGGCAACATGATCATCGCTGAACATCCTAAAGCTACTCGTACCAAGCAAGTCATAACCAATAAAAAACACTTCGAGGGGATTCAAAACCAAATTGGCGCGAAGGCTCCCCAACCTATGCCGCGTTTGGTTCCCAATCCAAGCCCCGAAGTGGTGGAACGTGATTTGTCTGTCTATGAGCAGTTTGCTGACGAGGAGGTAATCGTACAATGATACTCCAGGCCCGTTTAGAAGAAGCCTTTGTACAGATGGGATGGGTACGAATCCCGGAAATTATTCACCACCACGCAGAAGAAGCTGCTGCTCAGAATATATCGTATTTGGAGTTCTTGGACAAGCTTTTGCAAGAAGAAATCATGGCCAAGAGGGATCGGTTTATCCGCATGAAAACGCGATTGGCTCATTTACCCTACCATAAAACGTTGGAGCAATTCGATTTCAGTTTCCAGCCCTCCATTGATGAAAGACGGATTCGTGATTTGGCAACCCTCCGGTTTGTACAACAACAAGAGAATCTCATTTTACTTGGTCCGCCAGGGGTCGGCAAGACTCACTTGTCTGTTGCTTTGGCTCTCGAAGCTATCAAACAAGGGTTGACGGTTTACTTTACAACTGCTCATGATTTGGTTCAGACGCTCCAGATTGCTCATCAAAACAATAGCATCAAACAAAAAATGCGAGCATTTATAAAACCGAATGTACTCATCATTGATGAAATTGGATATCGCAAAATGGATGAAACCGCAGCTCACTTTTTCTTTCAAATTGTATCAGAACGTTATGAATCCGGCTCAATTATCCTTACTTCGAACAAATCCTATGGTTCGTGGGGAGAGATATTTGGGGATACAGTACTTGCTACAGCCATCCTTGATCGATTATTGCATCACTCCCACACGATCAACATTAAAGGGGAAAGTTATCGCATAAAGGAGAAGAAAAAAGCAGGTTTCTTTCGACCCGAGTCAACCGAAGATAAAACAGAATAAACGGAATTTTGGTCGCCACCCGCCCCCCTCAGAGGGGGCATCATTCAGACAAACCTATTGCCTATAATGGGGAAAATTCGAGTGCAGATAATGGGGAATTTTCATTTGCAGTTGACAGAACAGTTGATTGCAAGGGTAGGTTAGTGCATTAGGAAAGAATAGAAGCACATTTTGGCAAGTGCCTAGCACAGAGAAATTCCAGAAAAATATAGTGTAATAGGCTCACATAAATATTTCATAAAGGAAGTGGCCCTATTGCCAGGATTTGAAAATAAGATATGGGGTTTTCGGTATCATGATTTTATCAGAGACCCATGTTGTTCAAGGGTTTGGGGACAATGTGTTCCTTGTCCAAGGAGAAGATACAATGACCTTTCATTCTACATTGGATTTAATCATCCAGCGGTAAACCGATCTGCACAGGCAACGATCTATTCATGTGCAGCACCTGCTGTACAGGCTGCCTATAGTATCTTAACTGGTGCATGTGGTGCTGCTGGTGGACCTTCGCCTGCTTGTGCGGCTGCAGTGATTGCTGCAATTCCAGCCGCTAACAACGCAGCAAGAACAACGTTTAGAACATGTATGGCTAATACAGATGTACCAGAAAGTTTGTATAGGCAAGTCAATATAGGAATCTATCATAGGAGAACAACTCTCTAATCCACATTAACAACACAAAACACCTCCTAATCATAGGAACCACATGCGATTAGAAGGTGTTTTCCATTTGCTTCTACTAAACAGCCGTTACTTAATATTATCCAACACACTTTTCATAACCTGCGGCGAGTCCTGGCGATCGAACAAGTTATACCGTTCCTTAACCGCTTGATATACCTGCATGAGCGCTTTCTGGCTCTTGGTTTTCCGGTATTCCTGCACGAGCTTTGCAAAGGAAGGGTGCCGAATCACATCGTTTCGCCAGTCCCACACACGCGGTTTTAGAACTTCACGCCGCACTTGTTCGACCATCCCGATCAACTTCGGGCCAAGATCGGCACTTAGCTGAGCTGCTGCTTTTTTCACTTCAGGACGATCAAGCAACATGACACCGTCGGGAAGGGAGTAAAGGGGCTTGTTATTCACATACAAGAATTCTTGAGAGCGATTGGCAACAGCCTCTGACAGACGGTCTTGTTTGACTTCGAACTGAAAGTACTCCCGCTCTGTCCCATTGAATTTGCTCGGGAAAAACAAATAAATGAAATCGAAGACGCCATGATAGTAAAACTGCTGATCCGGATAAATGTATCCTTTGGCATCGACTTGAAATCCCGGGAGGCCCGCCTCGATGGCCCAGCGAACTGCTTCGCTTTGGCTGTCCTTCGGGGCAACACTGCCCTTGTAAGGTCTCGCGTTTTTGTATATGCGATACAACGTGTCCGCAACAAATTGCTTTGTAATCGATTGACTGTTCCATTCCTCCGGCTTTACAAATCCGGCCTGAACCAGTGCTTTTATGCGCGAGTCAAGCTCAATCTGCCCCCGTTTTTTTCTGAATTCCGCATATTGTTCCCATTTTTCGGATGCTGCCAGCTTGGCGATTTGCTGTTTTATAGTCACGGGGTCGTAGCCTGCGGGGTATACAGGTTCTAACACCCCTATGTGATTAAAGAGCTCGAGCAAATATCCGTTTCTGGATAAATACATTTCATCTATCATAAACGAGCGAATGGAATCAGTGCCGTATAGATCTGCTACAATCTCGTATATATCCATCCGGTTTTTTTCTACAAGAGCAGCATCATATGGATTTTTGACCTGCAGGGAATCTTTCAGAAGGGAATAAAGCAGTTCCACTTCTTCCAGTGTGTTGATAGTGGGCATCTTGTAAGTGACACGATATGTATGCGTCCCTGATGGAGCTGCTTGAATGGCTGGCACGAATGAACCAGATAACAGCATGACGGTGATCATGGAAGCCAGAATGCTTTTTTTCATCGGTTTTGGTTCCTCCCTCTTTTATCCATTACGAAAACGCTTCATTGCATGCAAATGTTTCCTTTTTCTTCCTATTTTTCTCACGGAGCTTGCGTAAAGCGTCGATAAAGCTGTTCACTAAAAACGATTCGTTGGGTTTGAGAGGATCTGACCTCCATGATCGTGAGCAACTGCCAGACTGATCAGTTTGCTTCATCATCCTTCGAAAGACGCGCCATGATTTCGCCCCATGGAGCTTTGCCCAGAACCTTGAATCCTAATTTTTCATAAAGAGTAGCAGCTCCTTGGTTGTCAGGGTGATAGGCGACCATGATATCTGTGGTATCAGGCTTTGCTTTTATTCTGGCAATGACCTGTTTCATGGTTTCCATTCCGTAACCTTTGCCTTGGTGACGGGAATCGATCATCAGCCGATAAATCCAGTATTGCGAATCGTCAGGATCAATCCCAAACATCACAAATCCAACCATGATTTCATCTTTGTAAACGGCTAGTGTTTCGAAATTCGGTAAAAATTTTGACTGTGCCAAGGAATACAGATTTGAGGCGATAAATTGTTTTTGATCTTCACGGGGCTCTAACTCAATGCATTCTTCCCAGTTTTCAGCAGTTACTTCCTTGAGAATAAGATTCATAGCGATATCTCCTTTTGCTTCGTTTAGGAAAATTATACCATACCATTATACCCCATTTACAAAAAAAAGGTGTTCTTTAATAGCTCGAAGAACACCCTAAACCCTATAATTTAATAGCTTTAAAGCAAATGCTATCTAAGTTTGTGCTATTACTGTTGTTTAATCCTTCCCTATTCTTGAAACGACTATTCAATATCAGTTTTCAATTCATAGTGAGTTATTAACTCAAATTCACCAAGCACAGTCGATCCATCTACATCATAAAGAGGAATTGTACGGACATCACCATTATCGCCGTTTTGCTCAATTGCCTCTTCAATTGATGAAACATTTGGTGTCAAATCATCAGCTCTAACATATCCTTTAATCCCATTAGTGCCAACTGCAGAAATTAAATCGGGTTCCTCACCGATTGTATATTCGGATAGTGCAGAACCATAGGTCTCGCCGTTACTGTTTACATCATATTCTGTTTTTAACATCAAATCATCTATAACTTTTGCAATTTTGGTTGATTTACCCAACACCTGAATTGGAGATTTATAACCAGTGTATCTTGTATATCCATCTCCATTATAGAATTCAGCTCTACTCTGGGCATAATACTCTCCTGAAGTGGTTGTTCTAGGGGAGTACACATAGATTCCAGAGATCTTTGAATCATTATATGTCATAGAACTGGCACTTCTCAATTCACCAGCTGAATTAAACAAACGAGCTTGTCCGGCCATATAACCTACTGGCACATTTGTACCTATTGATTTGACGAAGGCAACTGCTTCTACGGTTGGATGAGTGTTGTCATTGCCAGGAGGATTTCTATCCCACACCATAGATTCAAAATAATACTCATAACCATGAATTTTAGGCGTTTGATAGGGATCAGAGTAAGTGGCGGCGGATGCTGGCGTTGACATCAAAAACATTGACAGTGACCGATCATTATGAAATTCCGAGTACTTGTCTTCCTTTTCTTCATTTTTCTTTTCTCCTCCCATAATTTTAATACTGGATTATGTTTAGTTAACATTAATCCCCACCCGAATAATAAAATCTAAATTCGCCGATTTTAGTTTTGCCATCAGATTCATACAATGGGATTGATTTGTAATCGACAGATTTCATTGATTCTTGATAAATAATTGCTTCTTGAGGTGAAGAAGCGGATGAATCCAAATCGGCGGCCTTTACATATCCGACAACCCCGTTTTCTCCTATTGTCCTAATTAAGCTTGGTTCTCGTGTTGGTCCATAAGGATATGGTCCATGTCCATATGTTTGTCCCTCTGCATTGACAGGATAGTCTGGAACCTGTTCTTCAACTACAGGTATACTATTTGCAAGAGAAGTTGCCTCCACACTAGAATTTTTAGTAACTAAAGTAGGTATACCGATTATTAAAGCGATCGAAAATATAACTCCCACAAAAGACTTTATTTTCATCTTCATTTCAAATACACACCTTTCTTCGTTAGCAGTTAAAGTAAATGTTTGCACGAAGGATGAAAGTAGTAATAGCTTTAACAGCGTGTAGCACCAAATATACACAACTTAAGATTAGACCAAAGCATTGTATTGTCTTTTAGTTGTAAATAAGAGACCGCTGACACGCGAGAATCCTTAGTAAATAACGATAGAATAATCTGTAATAAATTGCAGGGGAAATCTAAATAAATCCCTTTAATGTAATATTACACCAATTCCCCTGAAAAATTGTGTCGAAATTTCTGGTTCACAGAAAGTTCGAATTTAAGTATCATTCTTCCTGTCTAAAGTTTTGTTTTTTAAGTTGCTTTGTTCCGTGGGAACAGATTTTAGTCATAAAATTAGTTAAATAGACGTCGATTAATGAGACAAAAATGACTATACTAGTACGGTCCCTTTATTTTTTGACCTAACTTGTATTGAAGAGAATCCGTCTCCGATTAATTAGTGCTATCAAGGATATAAAGCCTCCACTGGCCTTTTTTACTACAAAACCAAGATTGTTACTGGTGTCGACATTCACTGTCTAATATAATCGGACCTTACCCTCGGTTACTATATGATTAAATAACATTAAAGGGTAACATCACAATAGAAGAAGAATTTTTTAAATCATTTCCCAGTTAATCGCTTAATAGGTCTCAGTAAATGGTAGAAAACCTATTTGTACAGAATATCTTCCCTTATGCGATTCGACTTTGCTCAACACACCGTCAAAATTTGTTGAACTTACTACAAAGTGGGTAAGGGCAGCGCTCAAATGCTTAACAAATACATCAAAGTGAACCGCTTGCAGATACCTCCCTTCATGGATCTTTGCCATCGACTGGTACTGTTACTGAATTGGCTCACCCAGGGCATAGCTGATGAACTTTGATTGATGCTTTCGTTGCTTCTCCATATCGGTGTTCTTAAAAAAGTTCACGGTATCAGCTCTTTTTCGAAAACAACAGAGTCAAGGACGTAAGGCGAAGCGAACCCTTGACGTGTTGGTGGAGAAGAAGACAATCCCCATCGGGGATGGAGCATATCTTTTATTTGTTAACGGATGTGTGGTCGTACTCGATCCTCAAAGAAAACAGATAGCTGCATGAGAATCTGGCCCCAATTATGGACTCGTCCCGTCCATTTACGTAGGACATTCATGGTTACGAGGTATAACATTTTGAGAAGAGCATCGTCTCGTCTGTGGGAAAGATGGCTTTTCCTTCGTTGCTTTACGAAGTTGTCGATGGTAACTTTCAATAATGTTCGTTGCATAGATCAGTTGAGTCCGTATAATTGTGTAAAAACGGAATCTCTTTTAAAAAATGAAGAGAGCCATTTCAAAAACCCTCGGTTAGAATGAAGTTTGCGGACACCATTCCTGGAGAGGAGTTTTTGTTATGGCTCAATATCAGATTACTGTAGATTCGCAACTTTTGCAGCAACTTTTTCTCGGAAATTCGAAGGATTCGGGGGTGGCCAAACTGTTGGAATCGGTATTGAATCAGGTGTTGCAGGCCCAAGCTACGGAACAACTGTCTGCGGAACCGTACGAACGTACAGATGAACGCCAAGGTTATCGGAACGGTACATATCCCCATCAACTGACAACGCGGGTGGGAACGATCACCCTTCGGGTGCCACGGATTCGAAATGGAAAGTTCTCGACAGAAATGTTTGCTCGCTATCAGCGAAGTGAACAAGCCTTGGTTTTAGCCCTCATGGAAATGGTGGTGAATGGGGTATCAACTCGAAAAGTTTCGCAAATCACGGAGGAACTGTGTGGAACCGAGTTCTCTAAGTCAACTGTTTCCGATCTGTGTAAACGCCTGGATCCGATTGTAACGGCTTGGAACAACCGAAATTTACGAGAGAGCTTCTATCCATTTCTCATTGTAGATGCCCTCGTTTTAAAGGTTCGTGAAGAGAGGCGTGTACGCTCTCGTGGCGTAATGTTGGCCTACGGGGTCAACACAGAAGGCTACCGAGAAGTCCTTGGACTGATGCTTGGAGATAGTGAATCAGAGGCCAGTTGGAGTGAGTTTTTTAGCTGGCTGAAAGATCGAGGCTTGCGCGGCGTAGAACTCATTGTGTCCGATCAACATGGCGGGCTCGTACGAGCCATTCGAACCCATTTTCAAGGGGTGACGTGGCAACGGTGTCAGACTCATTTTATGCGAAATATCCTCGTTGCCACGCCCAAGCAACTGCAGGAGGAATTGTATCCCCGTGTTCGTGCGATTTTGGATGCTCCTGATCTAGAGACGGCACGGTTATTGTTGCAACAAACGGTGGAAACGTATGAGGCCAAAGCTACAAAGGCAATTTCGGTTTTGGAGAATGGTTTTGATGATGCCACAGCCGTTCTTCTGCTCCCCGAAAAGTACCGTAAACGTCTTCGGACAACAAATGGCATGGAGCGACTCAACGAAGAAATTCGCCGACGAGAACGTGTCATTCGCATTTTTCCTAACCGTGAATCGGTTATTCGCCTGATCGGAGCTTTGCTTATAGAGATAGACGAAAAATGGGCAAGTGGCAAAAAGTATCTCGATATGGCAGAGTATTTGGAATGGCGAGAAACTCAGGCAACAAAAGCGGTGTCTAAAGTGACGCGCATTGGCTAAGTTATTTCTCTAATCGAGGGGAATTTACACACAAAGATGGACTTGATCCATAGATCAGCTTTCGAATCTCTGGAGGATATTTAAAAAAGGTCGCAATCTTATCCCAGTTGGTGCGCAAGGAGCTTACCATCAAGGGGGATTTACTGCCCCAGGTTTGTTCAAACTGATCGAGTTCTTCGAGTACAGCTTGCTCCGTCGTCCTGTTTTACTTTAAAGTGGATCGCGTCTAAGAAGCATAAACCGATTGCAAAGGGCGATTTTGCCACTCTTTAATCAGGGGAACGATTTTGTTCGTGACATTTGAAATGAGTGTTGGTGAGACTTCGATCCGTAAAGCTGCTGCAGATGGTCTTGAATATCACGTGTGGATACGCCTTTTGCATACATTGCGAGGATTTGATCTTCGATCCCTGTTACATTGGACCGGTGTTTCTTTAAAATGGCAGGTTCAAATTCTCCCTCACGATCACGTGGGACTTGACTGTCCACCTCGCCATACTCGGAACGGACAGTTTTTTACTGTATCCATTACGGCTATTCGTTGTTTGCTTGTTTTTCATGCCATGCTTTGCGTATCCAAGAGAGGACTCCATCTCAGCTTCGAGCATTTCTTGGATCGTTTCAGCAAACAAAATCTTTTAGAGCTGACTGTACGTCGTTCACAGACTTCATATTTTTCTCTTTGATCCACTGCTTGATCTGCTCTTTTGACATTATAAAAATCTCCCAACCTTTCTGATACTAATTGTAGTTTAGAGGTTGAGAGTCTACACAGAATATTTTAAAGACTCCACCTGGGATAAGATTGCCAACTTCTGTACATATCCTCCTAAGACTCAAAAGCAAATCTAGGGACAGCTCTCCCCTCCCTAATCGCAACTTTCTATCATTCCTCAAGTTTCCCTGCTAATTAATAGCATTTAGCAATCCATTTAATAGCAAATATTTAATTCTATATATAATAGTGTTACACTATTACTTAGGTTATCAATCATGCAGAAAAGGTGTGTGAACAGGTCGCACCCTGGCTTGCTGTGGAGCCTAAGCAGGAGGGCCTACATCTTTTCTTCAAATATTAGCGAGGTAGGACGGTAAACATGAGCGACAGACAAACCAAAACAGACGTTATCTTAATTGGTGCCGGAATCATGAGTGCAACGTTGGGAACACTGCTGAAAGAATTGATACCGGATTGGAACATTACAGTGTTTGAAAAGCTTGCAAGCCCAGGAGAGGAAAGCTCTAACGAATGGAATAATGCAGGAACGGGGCATTCAGCGCTGTGCGAGCTGAACTACACCGTCGAGAAACCGGACGGATCCATTGATATCAGCAAAGCTGTAAAAATTAATGAACAGTTTCAGGTTTCAAGACAATTCT
This sequence comes from Brevibacillus borstelensis, assembly GCF_036700025.1. Lineage (NCBI taxonomy): Bacteria > Bacillati > Bacillota > Bacilli > Caryophanales > Paenibacillaceae > Brevibacillus > Brevibacillus borstelensis. The sequence continues at coordinate 2,165,893 of NZ_CP144922.1, forward strand.
GGTCTTATCTTGTAAACAGCAATCTGATCCGCAATCCGCAGGACTTTATCAGGCCGTTGCCTCATTTGAGCCTGGTGCAAGGTGAAAAGAATGTATCGTTTCTCAAAAAACGTTTTGAAGCGCTGTCAAACAATCCCCTGTTCAAAGGGATGGAATACTCCGAAGACCCTCGAAAACTGATGGAATGGATTCCGCTAATTATGAATGGGCGGGTATCGAATGAACCGATTGCGGCAACAAAAATCGACTCTGGAACAGATGTCAACTTCGGTGCTTTGACACGGATGCTGTTTGACCATCTGAAAAGGAAAGACGTCGATATCCACTTCAAGCATAATGTTGATGATATTAAACGCAACCGCGACGGCCTGTGGGAATTGAAAGTGCGAAATCTCGACAGCGGCACCGTTGAACGCCATACGGCCAAATTTGTGTTTATTGGCGGCGGTGGAGGAAGCCTGCCTTTGCTGCAAAAATCCGGTATTCCTGAAGGGAAACATATCGGAGGCTTCCCGGTAAGCGGTCTGTTCATGGTTTGCAAGAATCCGGATGTGATCGAGCAGCATCATGCCAAGGTATACGGGAAAGCCAAGGTTGGCGCGCCGCCAATGTCTGTTCCGCATCTGGACACAAGATATATCGACAATAAAAAATCGCTGCTCTTTGGGCCGTTTGCCGGTTTCTCGCCGAAGTTCCTAAAAACCGGTTCGATGTTTGATTTGCTCGGTTCCGTAAAACCGGATAACGTCCTGACGATGCTGGCAGCAGGGGCAAAAAACGTTCCCTTGACCAAATACCTGATCCAGCAAGTGATGCTGTCCAAGGAACAACGCATGGAAGAGCTGCGCGAGTTTATCCCGAACGCGAAAAGCGAGGATTGGGATATTGTCGTAGCGGGCCAACGTGTGCAGGTGATCAAAGATACGCCTACTGGCGGCAAAGGAACGCTGCAATTCGGTACGGAAGTAATCTGTGCAGCGGATGGCTCGATCGCCGCATTGCTCGGCGCTTCTCCGGGGGCTTCTACCGCTGTTTCCGTCATGCTGGACCTGATGAAAAGATGCTTCCCGCAGCATATCAATGAGTGGGAACCGAAAATAATAGAAATGATTCCTTCTTATGGTATATCCTTATTGGAGCACCCGGAACTTATCCGTGAAATTGATTTTTCCACAGCGCAGACGCTTGGTCTGCACAGTGAACTGGCTCTCGTCTAGCAGACGGTCGAAAAATAGAAGGAAAGAAACGGCCTTTGTCCCGAATTGCATGGGGTGAAAGGCCGTTTCGTTTTGCCTGCAGTTTTCGGCAACGGGTTGAAGGATAGAACTCTACACTGCATGAGAGCTCGGGCTTGTGTATTACTAAGCAGGAATATACAAGTAAACGTCAAAGTATACTAAGGCCAAGAAACTAAGGAACGGGATGTTAAGATGGAAAAATTACGTGATCAGGATGTTAGAGAGGCGTTATTGGAAGATCTCTCGAAAATTTACAAGGATGAACCTAATACACGTATAATTAATGAATTAGGGATTGATTTTGGAGCCTCTAGGGTAGATATTGCTGTTGTAAACGGAATATTACATGGGTATGAAATTAAGAGTGAAAGTGATACTCTCAAACGATTGCCAAAGCAAATGGAATATTATAATAGGCTTTTTGAAAGGCTAACTATTGTTATTGATGAAAAATTTTATGATGACATTCAAAAAATCGTACCAAACTGGTGGGGTATCACCATTGTTAAGAAGAGATCAGGCAAGGTTTTGTTCATTAAGAAAAGAAAGGGACGTATGAGAACGTCCCAAGATAAAGAATTACTATTAAAACTTCTCTGGAAAGATGAATTGGAGAAACTTGTTGATGTTCTTGGTTATCCCAAGAAAATGAAGCAGCTACGAAAAAAGAAACTCTTAGAATTGTTTTTACAGGAAAAAGATATTAACGTAATTCGGCAGTTTGTATATCATTCACTCAAGACTCGCGAACACTGGCGATAGCCCAAAGGTATTTTGAAGTTGATCAGTTACAAACTCGATGTGATGGTTAATTCCTATTTCGATTGGTTTTCCATGGTTTGTAATCTCTAGTTTGCCTAATGAACAATTAAGAATTGCTTTGTCACCAGCTGAAAAATGTTCACCTGAGTAATAATCGCTTGTCACTATAGTTTTACAAATATTAACAAAGGTTTCAACACCATTGTCCCCTAACAGAGTTGATTTACCTATTACGTAAAAGTCGTTAGTGGTGTAGAAAATCTTTAAATATGTGTTGTAGTAATCAATTATCTTACCTTCTTCTGGTTCGGGTGCCAGGCGAACAGTATAGTCAGCATAGTTTAATTCTGGAAACTCGTTCAGTAATTTTATATAAGTGTTAAAGTCATCTCGTGGTGCAGCCTGTTTTACGGACATAGCCGAAACATCGTCACTGTTAGCTGGACATGAGGTTAGTGCCAATATAACAGATGATTTTTTTAGTTGAGAGTAGGTTTTTAAAGCACTTCTAATCCTATTAAATCCTTGATATTTTTCAGCGAAATCAACAATAACAAATATTTTTTCCACATCATTAAATTTTGTTTCGAGCAACTCTTCGATCCTTTTGTAAATAAATGGATCAAGTGTACTATCAAAAGTATTGCAACGAATACGAACTGCAACCTTTTTTAATTCAAGGTCCTTGATCGAGTTTATCCACCATTCCGGAGAGTCATGATGGAAGCATGGGATGAAATTTAACTCTTTTTCGAGAAATCTACTTGCACAATAGCTAATAATGTTTTGAGAATCATCTGTAATTAGCTCTTCATCTGGATTGCCAATAATATCGTAAGACTGTCTAAAATCGTAAATAAACTCTCTATTCTCTACTTTTTCATAAAAGTATGAACCTAAGGTTTTAAACGATGTCCACCAAGTTTGTTTATTTTTAGAACTAATTCGTTTAGATTCAATAATTGGGACTATTGAATCTTTTGTAGCACTTTTAAGATTATGATATGCATTCATCTCGGAAGCAGAGTGCCTTAAAATTGGATAGTAGAACATGAAATCCCCTCCCTAAGACCTAGTTTAGTATGACTATGTTCTCTCTTAGTTGACAGAATCCTTCCAAATGTCGGAAAATGTCGGAAGAATAATATAGGAAATTGGGTAAGTTCGTCAAGTAATTGTAGTGGAATGTGAGTGTATTAATTTAAAAAAAGGGTAACAACAATGTAGTTCTTGATTTAGCTCAATTGGGAGAGCACCATCTTGACAGGGTGGGGATGGAGTCTTAATAATGTCTGGATCACCGTTAAGACTCCATCCCTTGTTACTCGAGGTTCTACTAAATGTTTAACAATATATTATTCCTGATTTAATTAGGCCAAAACAAAAACTTATTCTCCATTCACCCAAACTTCCTCCGAATCCCGCCGAGAAAAGCCTGAACCGCCGGAGCCAAATAACGATTCCGCATAAACATCAAATAAACGGTCCTCTCCAATGCCGGGGAATCAATCGCCTTCCACACGATAGACGGGTCCGTCGATTCAGCTAAATAATTTTCGGGAATAATCGTGACGCCCAAATTTTCCCTCACCAAGGTCAAGGCAGTCTCAAACCGTTCAATCTCAAACTTAATGTTCGGCGTCACCTGTTCAATGGAAAAGGCTGTTACAATATCCTCCCTCGTCTGAAAACCTTCCGTGCTAATGATAAAGGGCTCACTTTTGTTTATTGCACAATAGAAATGCCTAATATTGCAGCGTAAAAATGCTCAAAACAAATACAAAAAAGGCACTTGTCAGCATCAATAATTCCTCCTACCGTTAGGTTTGGGACAACTTAGCGAAGGAGAATGGAAAGGATGCTGAAAATGCCTCAACAACACTATATCAGGTTTTTACGCGAAGTAGAAGGATGCTCGGTAAACGAGATTGCAGGACGCGTAGGTGTTCACTGGCGGACTGCCAAAAAATATGCCGATAAAACCGATTGGAATGCCTCGATGACAAAACGAAAGGGCAGAAGTCCTGTCATGGGTCCATTTATGGAGATCGTCGATACCTGGTTAGAGGAGGACCGTTTGGTCCCCCGTAAGCAGCGACACACAGGTGTGCGCATTTTCCAACGTTTGCGCGATGAGCATCAGTTTACAGGTGGACAACGTACAGTATTGGCCTATGTGCAGAGACGAAAAAGTGAAATGGAACTGGACCGTGCCAAAACGTACGAACGGCTTGAACATCCACCGGGTGAGGCACAAGTGGACTTTACAACCATTGAGGTATGCCGAGATCATCGATTGGTCACATACAAACTGCTGGTAATGTCTTTTCCGTACAGCAATGCCGCTTTCGTCTATCCGACACCAGCGGAGAATCAGGAATGCTTTTTGGAGGCGATGAAGCTGTGCTTTGAACAAATGGGAGGTGTTCCTCAGCGAATCTGGTTTGACAATCTCTCCGCTGCCGTCGTTCATATCGAGAAGCAGGGCGAACGGCAATTAACGGATGGCTTCCAGCGATTCTGCGCTCACTACCGGTTTGAAGCTGTCTTTTGCAACCCATACAGTGGTCATGAGAAGGGGCACGTGGAGAACAAATGCGGGTACTCCAAGCGCAATTGGGCAGTGCCGATTCCCATCTATGAAAGCCATGAACAGTTAGTTGCCTACTTCGCCGAGCAAGCTAGCCGTGATCGTGGTCGTCAGCATTATGCCCTAAATCGTTGCATCGCAGATCTATGGGAGGATGATCGCCGTAAATTGCTTACCTTGCCGGAGCATGGATTTGAGGCTTTTCGCTTGGGTGCTGCAGTGGTGAATAAGTATGGAGAGATTCGGAAGGATGAATTGACGGTTCCGTTGCTGGGGATGGCAACGCCAGGCAGTGAGGTACTGATCCAAACGTTTTGGGATCGCCTTGTCATTCTAAACGGCCAACACCAGCTAATTCGGGAAGTACCCAGACCTTATACGGGACGAAATGTAGACATTCCGTGGTCACAAGTATGCGCTGGATGGCTGAAAAAACCACGTAGTGTAACGCACTCGCAGTTTCTCCGTATGCTACCGGAGATCTTGCAAGGGTATGTAACCGTGAAGGATCTAACAGAGCGAAAAGATCGTCTTCAGGCAATGTCGCACTGGTGTGATATTTACACCATCGAACAGATTCAAGAGGTAATTGCTCTACTAGGCCAAGACACACCGATTACGCGCATCACGGCCGTGCTAGGCGTAAAATATGGCAGTCGTGACCTCCCTGTCACGTGGGAGGAGACGTTGTCCCCTCCGGGAACTCGCGTAGAAGGTTCTCTCCAACGCTATGATCAACTTGTGGGGGTGAGCTGAGATGCCGACGGCATTGGGAGATTTGTGCCGACAACTCCGATTGGCGCATGTCGTGGACTACGTATCCGTTCAACAGAATGAGCAGATTCGTAGCATTGTGGAGCAAATCCTTGTTGCGGAACTGGACGGCCGCCGCCGTGCCAAGTTAGGTAAGCTTGTTCAGCAGGCGGGGTTCCCGCATATTAAGACTTTCGAGGGGTATGTGTATGACCATATCTCTTTCCCTAGTGGCAGTAGTCCGGAGCTGCTCCAGGAATTGGATTGGCTCGAACGCAAAGAAAATTTACTCTTAATGGGTGCCGTCGGCACAGGGAAAACCCATATGGCAACGGCACTGGGCGTGGAGGCTTGCCGCCGGGGCAAGGCGGTACAGTTCTACCGGGCTTCCGATTTGGTTTCTGTACTTCAGGAAAAATTTGTGGCGGGAACACTCAGCCGATTTCGCGAGAAATTGAAAAAGATAGATTTACTTATTCTCGATGAAGTCGGCTACGTGCCGTTCAGCCAAACCGGTTCTGAGTTATTGTTTAACGTGATTGCGGATTGCTATGAGCAACAGAGTGTGATCGTTACATCTAACCTGGAGTTTGGCCAATGGACATCGGTGTTTGGAGACACGAAGCTCACGTCGGCGCTCGTTGATCGTCTGGTACACCACGCTCATATCCTCTCATTCACAGGTGAGAGTTTCCGCTTCAAACAGGCAATGGATAGGATTCCTTTGTAGTTTCAAACGGCTGGCAAGTGCTTAGGCAATTTTGGCTGCAAAGCTGAGCATTTTCTACTTGCAAAACACACACTTTCCAGCTCGTGCAAAGAAACCGTTTCTTTATGCGCCAAAGGATGATCCTTGTGCAGCACGAGCACCAATCGTTCATCGTACAACGGGATCGATTCGATATCCTCCTCATGTACATACTGGTTCGTAATGAGCAGGTGCGTATGATACTTCCGCAGCGACTCCTTCACAGCCTTTCCGCCCAGCACTTCGATCAGCTTGATGTTGATGGAAGGATAACGCCCTTGATACTCACGGATCACTTTCGGAATCCAATGCTTCACCGACTCGATGATGCCGACAATCAGCTCGCCGCTGCCGGTGAGCTTTACTTCTTCCATTTCCTTTTTCAACATATCCATTTGGGAAAGCAGCGAAATCGCTTTTTTATAGAAAATCTTCCCAGCGTCCGTCAGCTCCATTTTTCTCGTGTTTCTTTCAAGCAGGGGAGAGCCGACCTCTTGCTCCAGATTTTTGATGGCGTTGCTCAGCGAAGGCTGTGAAATATGCAGCTTTTGCGCGGCTTTGGAGTAGCTCAGTTGATCGGAGACGGTTACGAAATAATACAATTGTTTGATATCCACAATAATTTCCACCTCTATTTATAGCTTGAAACTATAAAATTATTTAAATTATATATTAGAAATAATAAGTATGTCATTATATAATCAAAAAAACACATATACTTAAAAGGTTCAGAAAGGATGAAAAGATTGCCTACGAAAGTTTCAGCTGATGTATGGACCGGCCGGACTGATCATACGGAAAGAAGAAGCAGTTTTCGCTACCACCAGGTTGTGGAATTGGTGGATCTGGATCAATGGCTGCCTTCCGCGGACAACACATGTGCGATGATTGGGTTTGAATGTGAGGAAGGAGTTCGGCGCAATCAAGGACGAGTAGGCGCAGCCAAAGCTCCGAACGCAATTCGGCAAGCGCTTGCAAGCCTTCCCTGGAAGCTGCAGGAAGGCAACCGCATCGTCGATGTCGGTAATATTCGCTGTGAAAATGAAAAGCTCGAAGAAGCCCAGGAGGAATTGGGCCAGGCAGTCTCCGATATTTTGTCCAAGTCGGCGGTGCCGATTATTTTAGGCGGCGGACATGAAACGCTGTATGGCCATTATTTGGGCGTCCGCAAACACACCGGAAAAGAAGCTTCGCTCGGAATCATTAATATCGATGCTCATTTCGATTTGCGCTCCTATGAAAGCCAGCCTTCCTCCGGGACGATGTTCCGACAAATCCTGGAGTATGACAAAAACAGCCGATATTTTGTCCTCGGGATCCAGCGTTTCGGCAATACGCAGGAGCTGTTTGACAAGGCGGACGAACTCGGTGTCCGGTACGTGTATGAAGAAGACATGACCGCTGAACAGATGGACGACATTATCTCCGAGCTAAAAGAATTCATCGAAAAACACGATCATGTCATGCTCACGCTTTGTACCGATGTGTTAAATGCGGCGTTTGCGCCGGGAGTGAGCGCTCCGTCGCCTTTCGGATTGACGCCAATGGTTGTCCGCAGCTTGATCCGCACCGTTGCCACTCATAAGAAAACGCTTTCTTTTGACATTTGCGAAGTGAATCCGGTTTTGGATGAAAACGGCAGAACGGTAAAATTAGGTGCTTATCTGACAAACGAAGCCATCATGGGATTCTTAGGGGGACACAACGATGACGTTGGCACTTAATCAAGTCAACACGATTTTTCTCGCAGTAGCTCTGCTCGTATTGGGAACCTTCCTCGTAAAAAAGGCCGGATTCCTGCAAAAGTTCTGTATTCCCGCACCCGTCGTCGGAGGGCTGTTGTTTGCGATCATCGCAACGGCCTTGAAGGCGACAGGCGTTTTGGAAATTACCTTGGATACTTCCCTGCAAAGCCTGTTCATGCTCACGTTCTTCACGACAGTAGGACTGGGAGCGAGCTTCAAGCTCATCAGACTGGGCGGCAAGCTGCTCGTCATTTACTGGATTGCATGCGGATTCCTCGCTTTGATGCAAAACGTGATTGGCGTCTCCCTGGCTTCGCTGTTCGGCATTCATCCGCTGATCGGGATGATGGCAGGCGCGGTTTCCATGGAAGGCGGACACGGAGCGGCAGGTGCCTTTGGACAAACCCTCGAAGACATGGGGATCCAATCCGCACTGGCCATCGGGATTGCGGCAGCTACCTTTGGACTTGTAGCCGGAGGATTGGTAGGCGGACCGACTGTCAAGTACCTGGTCTCCAAATACAATCTGAAACCGACCGAAACAGAAGAAGGAACGGCGGAGGTAGAAGAAAAAGTCGAACCGATTACGACAAACGTCTTCTTCATTCAGGTACTGCTCATCACGTTCTGTATGGCATTGGGAACGTATTTGGGCGAGCTGTTCTCAACGGCAACCGGTTTTGTTCTTCCCGGTTATGTAGGAGCGATGTTTGTGGCGGTTATCGTGCGCAACATCGTTGACAAATTCAAACCGGCAGCTATCGACATGAAAAGCATCAATCTGATTGGCGACGTGACGCTTGGCATCTTCCTGTCTATGGCACTTATGAGTATCAAATTGTGGGAAGTGGCCAGCCTTGCGCTGCCAATGCTGGTGATCGTGCTGGTGCAAGTTGTCTTTATCGTCCTGTTCGGTGCCTTCGTTTTGTTCCGGCTGCTTGGCAAAGACTATGACGCCGCGGTAATGGTCGCAGGGTTCACAGGACATGGACTTGGAGCTACACCGAATGCGATGGCGAATATGGCCGCGGTGACCGAGCGCTTTGGGCCTTCGCGAAAAGCTTATCTGGTCGTCCCGATTGTGGGTGCCTTTCTGATCGATGTGTTCGGCATGCCGATCATTATTACGACGATCAATTTGTTCAAGTAAATTGCACGGTAAAGTCCTTCCACGCTGGAATTGTCCGGCTGGAAGGATTTTTTTGCTTGCAGCAATGCTTTGGAGAGCGGGGAGAGCCTTCTTTTGGGCCCTCCAACGTTGTATGTCCTTTTATAACCTGGATGGGGCAAGGATTTCGTTTTGAGAAAACAAGCTTGAAAGGAAAATGGAATTCGGCAAGAATGAAATACAGATAATACCATAGGAAGGGAATTTCGAGCTGCGCGCGGTTGTGCCAGCAGCAAACAAAGGCAAATGTTATAGGACGTGACGCAGATGATTGAAGTAGCCGCGGCAATTATAGGAAATGAACAAGGACAGATATTGATTGCAAAGCGCAAAAAGGGAAAGTCTCAGGAAGGAATGTGGGAATTTCCCGGCGGCAAAATCGAGGAGGGCGAAAGCGTTGAGGCTTGCCTGAAAAGGGAATTGCTGGAGGAAATGAAGATCGAAATCGATCCGTACGAGCCCTTTGCCGTGAATGACCATCGATACGGCTCCACACATATTCGTTTGATAGCATACACGGCGCTATACGTTGGCGGTGAAATCGTTCTGACAGATCATGATGAGTTTCGCTGGGTGCATCCCAGTGAACTTCATGAGTATCCGTTTGCGCCGGCAGATCTGAAGTTTGTGCAAATGCTGCAGGAGACCGTATAATCGCTTGAAGGCCAAAATCCCTGGCTTGTTTTTTTTACTAAAGAAAAAACGCCTCCAAAACAGGCGTTTAATTAAGGAAAGCTATGCTACTTGGTCAGCCACTCTTTTACGGACAAGGTAGAAGAACCCGATTTGATCAAGGGATCGGCGTTCCCGATGGCAATGGCTTCTTCCAGCGATTCCGCCTTGATGAGGTATGCTCCGCCTGAAACATCGCTAAAAGGTCCGTATAGCTCCAGGCGGTTGTTTTGCTTTAATTGTTCCAAATGTTCGTAATGTCCCGGAATGTCGGCTGAATTGAAGCTTTCGGTTCGATTCGTTATGAGCAAATATCGGTTCATGGTTTCTCCTTGTGAAACAGTTTTTAGCGTTATTGTAACACAAGTTTCTCCAGTTTTTGCTGGAGAGCTTGAGACAATGGTTATATATTCCAATCGCCAAGCATGATGCACCTTGTAAAAAAACCGGTTCGTTAACATGTCATTGAGGTTCAGGAATCTATTGAATGTGGTAGAGTCTATCAGTCTGTTTTATTGGCTTTTCCCACTCGGATGGTATCGAGGATGGCATACTGCTGCCGTGAATCTCGGGATGACGAGACACATCCGGCACCGGTGCGGTCTATGGACAGCTTGCAGGAGCATACGATGGAATGTCAGGAGCCGCCAAGGATGCTCCAAAAAATGGTTAAATAAGGAAATCATATCGATACTTAAGTATGGTGGTTTGAACATTGAAAATACAATACGTTCAAAAAGAAGTGTTCCTCGGCAATCAAAAGTACTTTTGTCTCACAGTTGATACGGTCAATCTGTATTCATGCGAGTTCGACAAGAATATGTACATGATTTTCGGGGATCAGCGGGCATTGCAGGAGCTTGCTTGCATTTTTCTTCTCGCCAGTCAGAATAGAGACAAAATCATTTATTTGCGCCATACGGATAAGTTTCTGCCCGAAGATTTGCATTCGTTTTCTACAAGCGACAGAAATGATGAATTGGTTTTGCTGCACCATTCTTTGCAGGCGAACACCGGACTCTGGAAGGACCTGAGGGAGCGGTTTCGCACCCAAAAAGGGAACAAGAAAAGCTATACCTGCAACCCGAGAAGGTTTGCCGATCTCGGTCATGACGATTATCAAAAGTTTGCCTTCGCAGAAAACAAAGACAAGATATTGGTCAAAAGCAAATATGAAACGCTGTTTTTGATTGGCAGCAAAAGCGTATTTGAAGTGGCTTCCGGCTTGTTTGAGCCGCTTTCCAGAGCTGGTGCAGGAGAATATCGAAGAAATGGCGGACACGCTCATGTGCATCTCGACATTTTTACAGGAAAGCACCAGGGGTTATGCGTCGATTACTACGACAAGGCATTATGGAACAAAAAATAATGGATTCAGGGAAAGGTAGGAAACCGCACAAATGTCAAATCTGTTGAACGAATTAGCCAATGCCGAAAGCAAAACGCTGCGCCCAGAGATTCTCGAACAGCTTAAAGTGATTTCCGGCAAGATTGTCGCCTGTGACCCTCTTATTTCCCGGCATACCCCATTTGAGAGGACTATTCAGCCAGGTGCGTACCCAGTCATTGCCTGGTGGCACGTGGAAGAAAACTGCATCGCAGGAGCTGAACTGAAGCTTTCCGAGTCCCGGCCGGTTCGTTGGGAAATGGCTACAGTGCCTGGGCAGAATGTAGAAGAACTGGAAGAGGGGTATATATTCGGCTACCCGGTTGATACGGGCCTCGGATGTTTTGCTGATTTAAAAGCGATCGAGAAAATGGACGAGCTGGAGGAAAAGCTGCAAAGCGAACGCGGCGAGGATTTTATCAGCTTATACGACGACCTGATCGATGACTTGATGACCGAGCATGACGATGAATGGTGCAATGCGGTTACAGACGAGGATGCGGGACTCAATGTAATTATTTTTCGCTCAGGATACGGAGACGGCTTTTACGCTACTTATTGGGGGATTGACGAAAGCGGAAAAATTGTTTCGCTCGTAACCGATTTCCAGGTCATCTAACAAGCGATTGAAATAGAGAACAAGCTCGCTTGGCTCAAACAAAATGGCTACCAAACATTGTTCCTCCATTAGTAACAGCGACAAACGACATGAGCAGTCGCGTGATGAAAGGAGAGTCTTCGACAGAAAGCAAAGAAAGGAGCAAGTCTATGAATTTTCAACTGAAAGAAGCCATTGAAATTCTTGAGCGAACGCCACAGGCTTTGGAGCATTTCTTGTCCGGTGTATCCAATGGATGGCTGCAATGCAATGAAGGCGAAGGAACCTGGAACGTCTCCGAAGTGATTGAGCATCTGATAGAAGGAGAAAAACACAATTGGATACCGAGACTGGAATTTATGCTTCAGGAAGGAGAGGGGAAACCGTTTCCCCCGTTTGACCGTTATTCGCACTTGAATGAAAAGCTTGAACGATCGATTGAACAAAAGCTGCTGGAATTTACAATGATCCGAATGCAAAATATCGCCAAACTAAAGGAGCTTGTTGAACCGGAAGCGCATCTTGAGGTGACTGGCTCTCACCCTGCATTCGGTACAGTGAAGGTCCGAGAACTGCTGTCTACGTGGGTTGTTCACGATTTGACACATATAGCGCAAATCGTACGGGTAATGGCTGAAAGGTACAGAACGGACGTGGGGCCTTGGAAAGAGTATTTGGGCATATTGAAATAGCGAATTGCCTGTAAACGTGTAAGGACTGGAAAAAGGTCGTTCCATCAGAGAAAATTAACTTTCGATAGCAGACATCCTTTTGAAGCTGGTCTAAGCTAGGCTTGCCCGTTGTAAAGTCTTCTTTTCCGTTGATGGAACGCCGTGTGCGATGAAAGTCGCCCGCACGGTGTAGGCTCGAACGAAGCTCCTCGCAAGAAGAAGGAGATAAGTCGAGAATAGCGAAGAACCAGCGCCCATTTCAAATTTGCATGTCTTTGGCGTAACAAAACGCGCAGACGGTTCCGTAGTTGTCTTTTTAACCTTTGCGGAGCCTGCCGGTGCTGCCTCGGTTGCCTTTCAGTACTCTACAGACCAGGATACATGGGTAGATGCAGAGCCAGACAGACCTGTTACGTCCACAACAAGCTACCTGAACATCCGGCTGCCCGATCGTGCTTCCGGTTTGTATTATTTCCGGATGATCGTCGAAGAGGGCAAGCGTGCTGGAGTATCCAATGTGGCAAGTGGAAATATTTAGCAAAATGAGGGGGGCAGCCATCAACGGCCCTCGGGGTAGCCCGGGGGTTTTTTCGTATTTCTCGAAGAAGATAAAAAAGGAAATTTTATATTTATTGAAACATTTTTTGCCAATTAATCGTAACTATAAGTAGAGATACCCAAAAACTGGAGAAAGCGAGGGAGAGAGAATGAGAGAGCTTCATGCCGATGTTGTGATTATTGGCGGGGGAACAGGCGGATGTGCAGCAGCTCTGGCCGCAGCCAAATCAGGAAAATCAGTCATTATGACGGAGGAAACGGAATGGATTGGCGGCCAATTTACCAGTCAAGCAGTGCCGCCGGATGAGCATCCCTGGATTGAACAGTTTGGCTGTACGCGCAGCTATCGCACATTCCGCAACAGTGTCCGCGATTATTACCGCAATCACTATCCGATGACGGCCGAGGCGAGAGCAATTCCCAATCTGAATCCCGGCAATGGCTCCGTCAGCCGTCTCTGCCACGAGCCGCGGGTCGCTCTGGCTGTTTTTTATCAGATGCTCGCTCCGTATATAAACAGCGGGAGATTGACTGTTCTGACCAACCACAAGCTTCATTCCGTCTGTGTGGACGGCGATGAGGTGCTGTCCATCGTTGTAGAAGATACAAGGCATCATGAGCAGATCGAACTCGCGGCTCCCTATTTCCTGGACGCTACCGAATGCGGCGACGTGCTTCCTCTGGCAGGCGTGGAATATGTGCTCGGAGCAGAATCGGTGGAGGAGACAGGCGAGCCAAACGCCGTCGTCGGTCCGCCGCAGCCAAACGATATTCAGGCATTTACGTACTGCTTCGCCATGGATTATCTGGAGGGTGAAGACCATACGATTGAAAGGCCGGAAACCTACGGCTTCTGGAGAAGCTACAAACCGGATTTCTGGCCGGACAAGCTGCTTAGCTGGACAGGCTCCAATCCGCGAGACACCACGCAAGCTGTACGATATGAGCTGTTTCCGGGAACCGAGTATTTTCCGTTATTCACGTATCGCCGGGTAGCAGACCCCAAAAATTTCCGGGACGGCTTGTACAAAAGCGGGGTTTCCCTCGTCAACTGGCCGCAAAATGACTACTGGCTGGGCTCTATCATTGATGTACCGGAAGAAGAGCGGCAGCGCCACCTTTACATGGCTAAGCAACTGAGCATGTCGCTTCTGTACTGGATGCAGACGGAGGCTCCTCGCCCGGATGGAGGACAAGGATACCCCGGGCTGCGTCTCCGCAAGGATGTCGTCGGAACAGAGGACGGGCTTGCCATGTACCCGTATATTCGCGAATCCCGGCGGATCAAGGCTGAATTCACTGTACTTGAGCAGCATGTCAGCGCGGCATGCCGTCAAACGGGGAAGGCGGAACCATTCCATGATTCCGTCGGTGTGGGGAGCTATCGCATCGATTTGCATCCGAGTACCGCAAACCGCAATTACGTCGATGTCTCCACCTATCCATTCCAAATTCCGCTGGGCAGCCTCATCCCGGTGCGCGTGAACAACCTTTTGCCTGCAGCGAAGAACCTCGGCGTCACCCACATCACCAATGGCTGCTTCCGGCTTCATCCGGTGGAGTGGAACGTCGGCGAGGCTGCCGGATATTTGGCGGCATACTGCCTCGAATACGGCCTGACCCCTCGGGCTGTCCGCAATACGCCTGCGGAGCTGCAAAAGTTCCAGGCATTCTTGTATTCGGAAGGTGTGGAGTACTTCTGGCCGACGATGTACGCGGTGTAGACGAGGATCAGCGAGTGGTTCAGCGGTAAACGAACTGGCAACGCAAATAATCCCGATCAAGTCTTCCGAGTCCGGTATTGCGCCGGACTCGTTTTTTCATTAATAGGGAACCGGAAGGATAAAAGATAGAAGTATGAGAAACAGCCAGATGGCCTCTAGTGCCTCGGATTTTGAAACGGCTTGAAACGGTGGAACTCATTGGTCTTTTTCTGCAATGGGGGATAGAGGGAAGTGCAGTCGGATTAGAGTAGGTGCTTCAGTATTTTAATAGGAGAGGGGGAGCCGTACAAATAGCCTTACCTGTCCTTGCCATCCGTGAACATTCTTACGAGCTGCACAGATGCAATTAACGATAAAATCCAGGCAATGGCCGCCAGTCCGCTGTCCAACGAATGGCCTGTTGTAGCACTTGCCAGCGAATAGATCGCAACGGTCCCAAAAAGAACCATCAGCATTTTTAAAATTTGCATGAATCCTCCTATTTTTGCGGGAATCAGGTACGAATCATCCTGTTTGGATTAGATAGGGAAGCGACCCCGTTTAGCAGACCGCGATGTATTTACTTGCGTTAACTCACTGTTTTTTTATTATTTTACAAAAAAGGAAATAAGGATACAAACTGGACCTAAGAAAAAAGCTGACACTTTCGAGAGTGTCAGCTTCCGTCTGGCGGTGACATGGGCAGTCTGGCCGTCCCCAAAGCCTAGCGAACTCGTATAGCTTATTTGCCGTCAATGATGGGAACAAGCCCATCCATCTTGATTTCCTGAAAGTCGATTCTCTCCGTGTCGACCTGGTAAGCATCCTTTTTCGGAACAGAATATGTGCGAATGAAGGAGCCGTTTTGAAAAAGTTCATTGTCGTAATTCAAGCCGTCTACTTTCAATACGGTTTCTTCCGACAATGCCTCTCCTGGCAGCAGCACATGCAGCTTTTGATCTTTGTAGTAAGCCTGGAGGATTCGGCCGGTCTTGTTTCCAAACGGCGCTTCCAGCGGGAATTGCCCGCTTCGCTCCAGCGTAAAATGGCCTGTTTTCATTGTTGAAACGGTTGCACCATCAAACTTCAGAGACAGCTTTTGCGGAACATCGCCATAGTACAGGGAAGGAATCATATCCAGATAGAAGGAGTCAGCCATATGTCTATACCCCTGAATGGGGTTGCCGTCAGTTGCCGGCTTGTACTCCCTTCCCTGGTCATCCACCAGACGGGGATTGATCAAGCTTTGGAGTTCAAAGCCTTCCTTCGTTTTTGCCTGCAGATGTACCCGCGTAAGGGTCGGCGTCATTTCTATTTCTTCCATGGCGAGTTCGCGAAGCAGGTCCTGTTTCCCGAGCTGGGGCTGGTTGTTCGTAGCTGTCGGCTGAATGCTTTTCTTTGCCGAGACGACTTCCTCCGGCAAGGGCAGGGGGACTTCCACGAGCACCTCTTCGCCATTGTGGGATTGTTTCACGAGCTGGATGGGCAGAACCGGGTTTGGCTGTTTCAAAAGCGCATCCATGTCGTCGTCATCCATCATGTATCTCGACTTGAAAATAAGATAGTGGGTACCGTCGATTTGCTTCCATTCGTAGGACGTGCCACCTGTTTTCCCGATTTTTCCAATAGCGGTAGTCAGTTTTGCAAAAACGAAATCCGCTTTTTTCTCTTCATCATTTTCGCTTGCGACGTCGTCGATGATTTTCCCCGAGATCAGCATCGTGAAAATGACCCTGCGGTGGTCGATCATCGCTTCCTTGACCTCAACGGTATAACCGTTTTGCTCTTTTTTCACCGAATGCAAAATGGGGTAGCCGTTTCTAAGGGCATTGGCAAAACCTTCGTCAGGGGCCAGCCATTCGAATTTCGCCGTTGACTGGACCGCGTTGTTTTTTACGAATAGGCCTCCAAGGCCCAGTGGATTCCACACGGCTACTACCAGCGCACAGGAAACGGCGGCTCCGGTCATCCAAGCAGCTGTTTTCCACCGGAACTGCCGGTTTCGCTTTTCCACTTTATCCATCACTTTGGCTTCCAGCTCGGACAGGCGGAACGGATATTTTTGACGAAGCTCCTGCTTGGCTGATTCGGCAAATTCTCTCCATACACGATCTTCCTTCATCTTCCGGCCTCCTCGGACATGATCTTTCTCAACTGCTTTCGCGCCCGGCTCAATCTGGTCCGGACAACCTCCTGCGACACGCCCAGGATGTGGGCAAGCTCCTTGATCGTCAAATCCTCGTAGTAGTGCAAGATGACGACCTGCCGATACTTGGGGGCAAGAGACATGACCACTTGAAAAATGTCTTCCCGATGCAGCCTGTTTTCCACTTCCTCCTCGACGCTGTCTTTGGCGTCCTGATCCAGCATGCTGCCCAGACGCTCATCCACCACCGTCCAAATATGGCGGAATGACCAGGAGCGAAAGTGCTTTTTCGCTTCATTCATGGCAATCTTGAACAGCCAGTGCTTGATGTCACCTTCGCCGCGAAAGGAATCCAGTGCGCGATACGCTTTGATAAATACTTCCTGTGTGATGTCCTCCGCAACCGCGTGGTTTTTGACCGTCAGGCAGAGCAGATGGTACACCTTTTCCCCGTATTGCTGCATCAGCCATCTGAGGGTCGCTTCCCGGCTTCTCGTGAGCGTGATCGGCAGGGCTTCCAAGTCGTTCAATTGTTTCACCTCATTTATTGTTCCTACCAAGATTGATCCGGCTGAAGCAGAAAGTGTGACAAGAAACTTCATTTTTATCAGGGAACGAAGCCGGGATCGTTTGTCTCCATTTTTTTATTGATTTCCGTTCAACATTTCCGTTTCATTTTACAGACAAAAAATGTCGCACGGTGAAGGAAAATGTAGATGAATCTAGAAAATCTAATGATTAGGATAGATTTTCCAATGCCGAATACTCGAACAGAGGGGAACGAGATTGTTGCATGCACGATTAAAAGTCGCTTTGATCGCCAGTTGTTTTTTGTTTTTGCTGCTGCCGCCATCTTGGGTGCGGGCGGCTACCCATATCGAGGTAGCTGTTGATCAGCTGAATATTCGCAGTTCTCCGGGTACAACCTCCCAAATCGTCGGAACCATCACCAAAGCTACACGGCTGCCGATCATCAAGCAGCAGAAAGACTGGACACAGGTGAAGCTCACGGATGGGAAGACAGGCTGGGTCATCAATAAATACGTCAAAATGATTGAAATTCAGCAACCGAAATATGTTAAGAGCAATGTAGACATGCTGAATGTTCGGGCCGAACCGAATGCGACGGCACAAATTTTGCAAATCATCGACAAAACCGGCGTCTATTTGCAAACCAAAAAGCAGGGAGATTGGGCACAGATCAAGCTGTCTGACAAAGTGAGCGGCTGGGTCAATGCACGTTTTCTAACGGAAACGTCTGCTCCTGCCCCCAAACCGGCACCTGCTCCTGCGCAGCCGCCTGCGACCACGCAACCACCGGCTTTATCGCAGAATCCTGCGACCACGCAACCGCCAGTTTTTTCGCAGAATCCAGCAGCACCGCCAGTGCCAACGCCAATCCCGGCGACGACGCAGCCGCCATTGACGACACAGACTCCTGGTCCGTGGGAAGCACCTGTACCGTCAACAACACCTGCTGTCCCGGCTGCTCCGCCATCCTCATTTACGCCAAGCAATGGACAAGCCTCCGGCACGATTATGCTGTCGGAAGGCTATGTAATATTTAGCGCGCCGGATTTTCTAAGTCCCGTGATCGGCCAGCTAAATGCTGGCACGGCCATCAACCATTACGGATATGCGGATGGCTGGTACAAGATCAGCTTCAACGGCGTCTATGCCTATATTTTCAATCCTGTTGCAGGAGGGCAGCCTGGACAGGGACAGCCGGTCAGCACTCCAGGGGCCGGGGTAAGCACTCCGAATCCGGCGGGACAAGCTCAGGCATCGATTCGCGTAAAAAATCCCGACACGAATTTACGGTCTGGCCCCGGAACCGAGTACGCCGTCATTGGAACCGTTCAGCCCGGTGAAGTATACCCAATCGTGCAGACAGCAGGAGACTGGTATGTGATCCGTCGCGGCGACAATACGACCGCCTATATCGCAGGTTGGGTCGTTGATCGCATTCAGCCGGGAGGCCAGCCGGCGAATGGAACGAACGGCCTTGGCGTCGGATACAACCACGGCATGGTCGGAAATGAGACCGTCTACATCTACCACACACATAACCGCGAGTCGTGGCGAAATGTGGCCAGAAATACACAGGGCAGCTCAGTGGATGACCCCGAGATCAATATTACACTGGTCGGAAAAAGGCTCGGTGAGCTGCTGCAAACAAGAGGCATCCCCACGATGGTGAACCGGGACGACTTTGCGCAAAAGCTCGCGGAGCAAAAGAAAAGCTATTCGCTTTCCTATTCGGAATCGTACAAAGCTGTAAGCGCAGCTGCTGCGACAAGTCCGTACCTGAAATACATTTTCGATATTCACCGCGACAGCGACGAGCCTCGCAGCAAGGTTGCCATTACGTTGAATGGCAAGACGTATTCGCGCATCTTGTTTGTGATCGGGACGGCCAATCCGAACTATTTGGAAAACAAGAAGCTGGCGGAACATCTGCATGCCCGTCTGGAAGCCTCGTATCCCGGCTTGTCGCGGGGAGTTATTCTGAAAGGTTCAAACCAGGGGAATGGCGAGTACAATCAGTCCATTTCCGGGGGAAGCCTGCTTTTGGAATTTGGCGGAACGAACAACACATTGGAGGAGTGCTACAATACGGCAGAAGCGTTTGCCGATGTGTTTTTCAATTACATGCTGGAATCCCAAATCGCTTACCACTAAAAGCACGATTCTTTTCGCAGCATCTGCGGAGAGAATCGTGCTTCTTTTTGCAAGCTGTGAAAATCGTTTGGTCATAAAGGTCAGGGTGTTTACAATCTGCCTGCAGCCAAGCGGCTCTGAGGGTTGCTTGTCGGTCCAGGTGGGTACGGCTATCAGGAGGGTTAAACAACGGCAAAGGCTTCAGTCCAACTGACCGTACTCCTTTACGCGACGCAAAGTGTCTTTCGGGACGAAGAACTCGGCCTTTCCGATGATTATTGTGGAAGCCCTCGGGCCAGAATGGGAAGCCCAGACACCGACAGAGGGAACTCCCAACGGGGAAGGCGCTGCTAGGCCACGAAAGCCTTGGATATTTTTGCAGACAGGGGGGAACAATTTTAGGCAAAACGAGCTGGTGTAAAATGGAATTCAGCCGGAAATGGAGCACCTGCCATGATTTCATTTTTTTTGACTCTGACACGCATGCTGAAAGGCTTGCTGCATGCTTTCAAAGAAAAAGATTTTCAGGTTATTTTTACGCTGGTCGTCCTTTTGCTGCTGTCTGGCACTATTTTTTATCATAATGCGGAAGGGCTTTCCATTCTCGATGCTTTGTATTTTTGTGTGACAACCCTGACGACAGTGGGGCATGCCGGCTTTATTCCGCAAACGAACGAGGGAAAAATATTTACCATGATCTACATTTTTGCGGGAGCGGGACTCACCTTCAGTGTTGTCGGCCGGATCGCCATCGGAATCTACCTCTCCCAGCGAGACAGGAGCAAATAATCTGGAGCAGACGGACCTCATGGCTTTTACGATGAGGTTTTTTCTGTTTCATCTACAGGGGTTGAACGGAAAATCAATGCTCGTCCAAGAGAATTTCCCACCCCCTATTGAAAAGGGAAAAGTAATTCTTGTACACTGTATGTATCAAATTGCAACATGGAGCATGGTGATATGTTGCGCAAAAGAGGGGTTTTTCTTGACTCGTATCCTGGTAATTGCCCCGTATCCGGGGATGCGCGATGTTTTTCTCGAAGTAAAAGAGGACATGCCAAGCGGCGCTCAACTGGATGTGGAAGTAGGCGACCTGTACAAAGGCTTGGCCTTGGCGAAGAGCCTTGAAGAGAACGGATATGACGTGATCATCAGCAGGGGGGCGACCGCTCGCCTGCTCCGAAAGCACTGCAATCTGCCGGTGGTGGAAGTGAAAATATCCGGCTACGATATTCTGCGGACCTTGACGCTGGTCAAGGGCTACACTGGCAAAGTCGGCTTGATGAGCTACCTGAACACGATCCAGGGCGCCGATGCGATCGGAACGCTGCTGGATATGAACCTGACCTTTTTTCCCATTGATCAGGAGGAAGAAATCGAAAACGGCTTGAAGCTGGCTCTGGCCCAAGGCGTCCAGGTGATTATCGGCGACGTGATTTCCACCTCGATGGCAACGAGGATGGGCTTGCAGGCGATCTTGATTACCTCGGGAAAGGAATCGGTGACAGAGTCGATTTCCGAAGCAGTGCATATGGCGTATTACACCCGGCGCGAAAAAGCGGCGCGGCAGCGGATGGAGGCCGTGATTCAGCGCTTTCCGGAAGGCATCGTTGCCGCTGACAGGGAGGGACGCGTCTTCGTCTTTAACCAGCAGGCAGAGGAATTGTTCGGGATCAGATCTGAGCATGCGCTGGACAAACAGATCGAAGAGCTTCATCCGCTGTTGAATTTGGACAGCGTGTTGAAAACAGGAGAGCGGTCTGCAGAGGAAGTAGTCTCGTTAAACGGTGAAAAAGCGCTGCTCACCAAACAAGCGCTGCTGCTAGATGAGCAAGAGGACGGCGGGTTTGCGGTCATTTCATCCGCACGCCGGATACAGAAAGCGGAGTCGCAGATTCGCCAGTCCATCACGGGCTTTGAGCACCGGGCCAGCATGCATTTCAACCAGCTTGTGGCAGGTTCGGACAAAATGAAAGAGACGCTGAAAATAGCGATACAAGCAAGCCAAACCGAATTGCCCGTGGTGATTTACGGGGAACCGGGGACAGGCAAGCAAAGTCTCGCCCAGGCGATCCACAATGCGGGACGTCGAAAGGACTTTCCGTTTGTCTTCTTCAACTGCGAGGCCTATACGGAGGAGCAGCTACCTCTGGAGCTGTTCGGGAGCGAAGGAGCGCTGATCAAGCGCGGGGCGTTTGAAATGGCCCATGGCGGCACCCTGTTCATCGACGCTATCGGCAAGCTGCCGCTATCTGTGCAGGCGATGCTGTTCAATGTCCTGCAGGAAAACAAGGTGAGCCGAATCAACGGTACAACACCGATACCCCTCGATGTTCGGGTTATTTGCGCCAACGGCCGAAACTTGAAGAATTGTATCGAGGATGGCAGCTTCCGCGAAGATGTATTTCACCTGATCAACGGGTTTTCCCTCGTGATTCCGCCGTTGCGCGAGCGAAAAGAAGACATCGACGACCTGGTTCGCTGGTTCATCGCTTCTTTCAATGCCCGATCCGGGAAACAGATCGTCGGGGTGCGCCCGGAATTGCTTCATTTGTTAAAGAGGGCCGACTGGTACGGCAATATTCAGGAATTGAAATCAGCCGTTGAGAAAATGTGCCATGCTGCAACAGGTCCTTTCATCGAGCGGATGGAAGCGGAGCATATCGTAACCGAGCTAGACAAAACGGCAGACGCCCAATCGCTGGGAAGCGGGATTGACATCAGCGGAAAAACACTGGAGGAAATCGAGCGGGAAGTGATCTGGCGCGTGCTGCAGGAAGAGGGGCAGAACCAGTCGGAAGCAGCAAAACGACTGGGGATCAATCGGTCGACACTGTGGAGAAAATTAAAGCAAGCGACAAGCGAATAGACGGAAATCTTCAAAAAGCAACGAGCAGATAGCTTGTTGCTTTTTGTTATGGGAATCATCAGTTTTCTTAAAATGTTGCAAAATGAATCGAAGAATCGAAAAAATTAGTATTGAATTTTGCAACTAATTCGTGTATTTTAATTATGCAACACATGAAGTTGTGCGAGGTGCTGAAGAGGTGATCGGCTCGAACGGGTGCCATGCAGCAAAGAGGTGATTGTTTGATTGGCTAGGATAGTCGTTATCGCGGACGATTTGACCGGAGCAAACGATACGGGTGTGCAGTTTGCAAAGAAAGGCTTTCGGACTGTATCGCTGTTTGATCCGTCAAAGCGTCAAAGCGGACAAGCAGCTGACGTCTGGATTATCAACGCGGAGACCAGGTCGCTTGATCCGGCGGAGGCATATGCAAAAAACAAGGAAATGGCGGCACATTTGCATCTCCATACCATTCCCTGCGTCTACAAGAAGATCGATTCAACCCTGCGCGGGAATGTGGGGATTGAAATCAACGCACTCATGGATGACGGGCCGTTCGATCTGGCGGCGATTATTCCGGCGTATCCGGCCAACAACCGGACGACGATCGGCGGTTATCACTTGGTCAACCAGGTTTTGCTCGAAGACACCGAGTTCGCCCGCGACCCAAAATCGCCTGTGAATGAATCGCATCTGCCGACTCTTTTGGGCAAACAAACGAGCCGGGCGGTGGGACATATCGATGTAAGAACGGTTCGCGGCGATCGCGACAGGCTGGTTGCTGCAATCAACAGTCAACATGCAGCGGGCTTGCGGCTGATCGTTTTTGACGCCTTTGACCAGTCGGATATGCAAAAGGCGACAGAAGCACTGGTTGCTTCCGGTAAGCGCGTGCTGTGGGTGGGCTCTGCGGGGCTTGCCGATGCATTATCCAATGAGCTTGCCCCCCGAGGAAATTTGAAACCGCTTCAATTTACAGACAAAGGGGAAAGCGTTGCGATTGATGCTCCTGTTTTCGTGATTGCCGGAAGTGTAAGCGCTATTACGGCGGAGCAGATTGAGGTACTGAGGGGCTTGCCGAAGTTCCGCATCGTGACGGCCGATCCGCTGGCTCTATTAAACGAAGAGACTGCTTATCAGGAAAGGATGCGGGTAGAAGCAGAGATCGTATCAAGCATTGACGATCAGCTTGTGCCCGTACTGAGTACAGATTCTTCCGAAAGCATGCGAAGGGCAGTTGCAGAGTGGATGGAACGCACGGGAGAAAGCGGTTTTGCAGTCGGCAACGCGATCGCGGATTTCCTGGGAGAAGTGGGGAAAAGCGTGTTTGCCAGGCGCATGCTGAGCGGATTTGTTCTCACCGGCGGCGATATTGCCTACCGTACCTGCCTGCACCTGGGTGTAGAAGCACTGCAAATCGTAAGTGAAGTGGAAGAAGGCATTCCGCTTTCCGTCATCATCGGCGGTTTGGCGGACAAGCTGCCTGTCGTGACCAAGGCAGGAGCATTTGGCAATCGTTTTTCCTTGGTGCATGCCGTGGAAAAAATATACAAAACGACTTTGATAGAGGGGGAATAGAAGAATGAAAAAAATGTTTAGCACGCTGGTCGTCTCGACTATGGTTCTTTTGACCGCATGTGGCGGCGGAGGCAGCGAGGCAAAACCTGCTGACAGCGGAAATGCCGGCGGACAGCAAGCAGCCGCTTCGGGTGAAGCAGTCACTTTGAAGGTAGGTCACACGCTGGCCGACACATCCCACTACCAGGTGGGTCTGGAGAAGTTCAAAGAACTGGTAGAGAGCAAAACCAATGGCTCCGTCAAGATTGAAACCTTCCCGAACGGTGCGCTTGGCGGAGAGCGCGACATGATCGAGGGTCTGAATGTCGGCTCCATTGACATGGTCCTTTCTTCGACTGGTCCGATGAGCGGTTTTGTACAGGAAGTAACGGTTGTGGACCTGCCGTTCCTGTTCCGCGACGCTGATCATGCACACAAAGTGCTGGATGGTGAAGTGGGAACCGATTTGCTGGCGAAGGTTGAAAGCAGCATGGGTGTGAAAGCGCTTGCTTGGTGGGAAAACGGGTTTCGCCACGTCACCAACAACGCCCATCCGGTCACGAAGCCAGAGGATTTGAAGGGCTTCAAGATCCGTACGATGGAAAACGACATCCACATGGATTCCTTCAAGGCGATGGGCGCACAGCCGACGCCGATGGCTTTCACCGAGCTGTTTACGGCTCTGCAGCAAGGAACGATTGATGCGGAAGAGAACCCGATTCCGGTTATCATGACCTCCCGTTTCTACGAAGTGCAAAAGCACCTGTCCCTGACTCGCCACTTCTACTCTCCTTCGATCCTGATGATGTCGCAGGCCAAATTCGATGCGCTTTCGCCAGAACAGCAAAAGGCGATTGAAGAAGCGGCGCTGGAAGCAGGGAAATTCGAGCGTGAAACCGTGGCCGAGATGGAGAAGCAGTACTTGAGCGAGCTGAAGTCCAAAGGCATGGAAATCGTGGAAAATCCGGACCTGCAGCCGTTTGTTGACGCGGTGAAACCCGTTTACGAAAAATACGAACCGCAATTCGGCAAAGAGCTGATCGAGAAAATTCGCAATACTCAGTAAGGTCTGGAGATTGATGGAGGCGGATAGGGGGACCTATCCGCCGATTCATAAGGTGGGGTGAAGTCTTTTGCAGGCGATAGTAAAAGCGATTGACGGTGTAAACAAGGTGTTGCGTTACGCAATTGCATTGCTTCTGGCCGTGATGACGGCATTGATCGTATACCAGGTGGTTGCGCGCTTGCTGAGCGGTTATATCAATATCGATATCCCCCGTTGGACGGAGGAACTCGCTCGCTACGCAATGATTTGGCTTGTGTTGATTGGAACATCTCTGGCTGTTCGCTACAGTGCATTGATTGGAGTGGAGGCAATCGCAGAACGCCTTCCCGCCCACTTGCAAAAGGTGCTTCGTATCATTGTATTGCTCGTTTCCATGGTCTTTTTCGTCGTCTTAATCGTGTATGGTTTTCAAATGCTTGCCCATGTTGGAAAACAGCTTTCCCCAGGTTTGAAAATCCCCATGACCATTCCGTATGCATCGCTGCCGATTGGCGGAGTGTTCATGTTGCTAAATTCGATAGCGGTTCTGATCGAGGTGGTCACCGGAAAAATGAACCGCGAATTTTTCAAAGGAGCTGAATAACGATGGCAGCTGTCATGATGATTTCGCTATTGGTGCTGCTCCTTTTGAGCGTGCCGGTCGCTCTGTCTATCGGCCTTGCTTCCACGGTCGCTTTTATGAACGACGGATCGATGCCGCTCATCGTTTTGATCCAGCGGATGTTTGCCGCACTCGATTCGTTTCCGCTGATGGCGATTCCCTTCTTCATCCTCGCCGGTTCGCTGATGGAGTCGGGGGGTATTTCCCGCAGGCTCGTCAACTTTGCCAATTCGCTGGCAGGGGGAATGACGGGAGGCCTCGCAGTGGTAACGGTCGTGACGGCCATGTTTTTCTCCGCGATCTCCGGTTCCAGCGCGGCGACTACTGCTGCGATCGGCTCGATCCTGATTCCGGCGATGGTGAAGAAGGGATACGACATCCGCTTTGCCGGAGCGACACAGGCTGTATCCGGAGAGCTGGGGGTCATTATTCCCCCGTCCATTCCGATGATCTTGTTCGGTATTTCCGCTGGAGTGTCCATCGGCGATCTGTTTATCGCGGGATTCCTTCCTGGGATCATGATCGGCGGCTCGCTCATTCTCGTATGCTGGTACATTTCCAAGCGGCGCGGCTACAAAGGCGAGACGGGCATTACCTGGTCGCATCGCTGGCAAGCGTTCAAAGAAGCGCTGCTTGCCCTGTTGATGCCGGTCATTATCCTGGGCGGAATTTACGGGGGGTTCTTTACACCGACAGAAGCGGCAGTGATCGCCGTCCTGTATGCATTGATCGTCGGCGTGTTTGTGTACCGTGAAGTCAAATGGAAGCAATTGGTGGAGATTTTCTCCAAGTCGGCAATTACGACGTCGATCATCATGATTATCATTTCCGCGGCAGGAATGTTCGGTTGGATTTTGACGCGCGAACAGGTGCCGCAAAAAATTGCCGCCGCGTTTACCGCTTTTTCCGACAATCCGATTATCTTCCTGGCCTTGATCAATTTGCTGCTGATCTTTGTCGGCATGTTCTTTGAAACGTCTGCTTCAATCATCATTCTGGCGCCGCTGTTGACGCCAATCGCCGTTCAGCTTGGCATTGATCCGGTTCACTTCGGCATGATCA
The DNA here is from genome assembly GCF_036700025.1 of Brevibacillus borstelensis. Classification (NCBI taxonomy): domain Bacteria; kingdom Bacillati; phylum Bacillota; class Bacilli; order Caryophanales; family Paenibacillaceae; genus Brevibacillus; species Brevibacillus borstelensis. Next base: position 2,192,427 of record NZ_CP144922.1, read on the forward strand.
TGATCGTCAATCTGGCGATGGGGATGGTAACGCCGCCGGTAGGAGTGAACTTGTTTGTCGCCTGCCAGATCGCCGGGATCAAGCTGGAGGAGCTGACGAAAGCGCTCATTCCGTTCTTTATCATGCTGATCGTCGACATTCTGATCATCACCTATGTACCGGCGATCTCCACTTGGTTGCCGAGCTTGTTGAAATAACGACGTAAGTTCAAAGCGGGAGGCGCATATTTGTACCATGAACTTTCCAAAAATGATCAAAATCAGACAACGATTCACGGGACCAGTCGTTGCGGACATTGACGGAACCGTCAGCAAGCAGCTCGACAGCGCAGGGCTGAAGCAGAATGTCAAGCCGGGGATGCAGGTAGCCATTACAGCGGGCAGCCGGGGCATTGCTAACATCCAATTGATCATCCGGGCTGTCGTCCGCGAGCTCAGGCAGATGGGAGCTGAACCGTTCATCGTGCCGACGATGGGCAGCCATGGAGGCGCGACGGCAAAAGGACAGGTGGAAGTGCTGGAGAGCCTGGGGATAACGGAGGCCTTTTGCGGAGCGCCGATCCGTTCTTCGATGGAAGTGGAGCAGATCGGCCAGACAGAAGAGGGCATGCCGGTTTACGTGGACAAGAACGCTCTGGCAGCGGACGGGATCATCCTGATGGGGCGGGTAAAGGTGCATACCGATTTCAAATCGCCGATCGGCATTGAAAGCGGATTGATGAAAATGGCCGCCATCGGGCTTGGAAAACACAAGCAAGCCTTGCTGATCCACAGTCACGGGGTGACAGGCATCCGCGACATCATGCCCAAAGTGGCGCGGGTCATGCTGGCCCGTACAAAGATTCTTTGCGGCATCGCCATCGTGGAAAATGCGTTTGAACAGACGGCGCTGATCGAAGCGATCCCGACGGCACAGATTGAAGCCAGGGAGCGGGAGCTTTTGGCAGAGTCAGCGGCCTTGATGCCAAAGCTGCCCGCAGAAGAGATCGACATTTTGATCGTGGATGAAGTGGGCAAGAACTACAGCGGCACGGGAATGGACACGAATATCATCGGCAGGCTGCGGATTCAGGGGACGCCTGAACCCCAGTCGCCGCGCATCAAGTACATCATCGCCAGCGATCTTTCCGAGGCGTCGCACGGCAATGGGCTTGGCATCGGCCTGGCTGATCTGACCACGCAGCGTTTCTTTGACAAGCTTGACTTCAAAGCGATGAATGAGAATGTCATCACCAGCACATTCCTTGCCCGGGCGAGCATTCCGATCGTGCTCGAAAGCGACCGGGCAGCGTTAGCTGCAGCGCTGCGCGCCAACTGGGGCGTAGAGCCGGAAAAAGCTCGCATCATGCGGATTCCGAGTACACTTCATCTGGAGTACCTCTACGTATCGGAGGCGCTGCTGCCGGAAGTGACCGAATTGCCGCATGTGGAAGTGGTGGGAGAATTGGCGGAGCTGGAGTTTGACGATCAGGGCTACCTGCCAAAAATGCAGCACCATCCGTAAGATCAAGCAAAAAAAGAGAGGAGTGTACGCCATGCAAGCACAGACTGGAAAAGGCACCACCGTGTACGGAAACTATATTGACGGGAAATGGCAAGTAAATGATGATATGTTCGCCGTGATGAACAAATATACGGGAGAAGAGCTTGCTCGTGTCAGCAAAGCGTCAAAGGAAGACGTGGAGAAAGCGGTAACGAGTGCTCTTCATACCTTTCATACGAAAAAGCTGAGTCCGGTGGAGCGCTATGAAATTCTCATGCGCGCGGCGGACATCATCAAAGAGCGCAGGGAGGAGCTGGCCCTGATTCTGGTCGCGGAAGTAGGCAAGGTCCTCAAAGACGCGCGGGGAGAGATCGATCGCGGCATTCAGACGTTGATCGCTTCTGCGGAGGAGGCGAAGCGAATCGCTGGGCAAGGCGTTCCGCTCGGCCAGCCGGGAAATGAAAACAAGATGGCCTTTACCGTTCGGGTACCGGTGGGGGTGATCGGAGCCATCACTCCGTTCAACTTCCCGTTCAACCTGACGGTGCACAAGGTCGGCCCTGCTCTTGCGGCGGGCAATACGATTGTGCTGAAGCCGGCGGAAATGACGCCGATCATCGCCATGAAGCTGGCCGAAATTCTGGAAGAAGCAGGGCTCCCGGCGGGCTTTCTCAACGTGGTGAACGGATTTGGTCCGGAAACGGGTCAATATTTGCTGGAGGACGAGCGCATCGCGATGTTTACCTTTACAGGCAGTCCTGGTGTGGGACGCCACATCAAGAGTACGACGGGCATCCGCCGGGTCACGCTGGAGCTGGGTAACAACTCGCCCAACATCGTCCACCGGGATGCGCCAGACCTTGGCAAGGCAGCCGAATTGTGCGTCACACGCGGCTTTTCGAACGCCGGGCAAGCCTGCATATCCGTTCAGCGCGTTTACGTGCACCGCGACGTGTACGACAGCTTCGTGGAGCAGGCGGTCAAGGTCGCTCACTCGCTCAAGGTGGGGGATCCGACCGATCCGGCGACAGATGTCGGTCCGATGATTTCGGAAAAAGAGGCGAAAAGGGCAGAAGCGTGGATCAGCGAAGCCATCGCACAAGGGGCAAAAGCGGCATGCGGAGGAAAGCGGGAAGGAGCGGTTCTTTACCCGACCGTACTGGTGGATGTAACGCCTGAGATGAAAGTGGTCTGCCAGGAGGTATTTGCTCCGGTAATCAGCATCATTCCGTTCGACGACATCGAGGATGCGTTCCGCCAGGCAAACGACAGCAGACTTGGACTGCAGGTCGGTCTGTTTACAGCCAACCTGCAGCTGGCGATGCGCGCTGTCCATGAACTGGAGTTCGGCGGAGTCATCATCAACGACGTATCGACATACCGTGCTGACGTGATGCCATACGGCGGAGTGAAAGACAGTGGCATCGGCAAGGAGGGCCCGCGCTGGGCAGTGGAGGAAATGACGGAAGAGCGGGTTGTCGTGATCAATCTGTCTTAATCGACAGGGAAGAGGAGAGAAGCGGGTATGAGACATACATGGGAGTTCTTTTCTACAGAGCGGATCGTATACGGGAATGGCTCGATTCGCGAGCTGGACAAGATTTTGCAGCGGATCAAAGCGAAAAATGTTTTTTTGATCACAGACCCCGGCATCAAGGGGGCGGGGATCGCCGATAAGGTGCTCCGTCTGTTGGAAGAAGCGCAGTATCAGGTGGTCGTTTACGATCAGGCTGTTCCGGAACCGCCGATCCAAACGGCGATCGATTGCTATGAATTTGCCAAGGCGCATATGGATACGGACGCGATTATCGGTCTGGGCGGCGGGAGCAGCATCGACTTGGCCAAAGTGGTAGCGCTGCTGATGGCCCATGGCGGACATCCGTCCGATTACTTTGGCGAGCACCGCGTGCCCGGCCCCATCGCTCCATTGATCGCGATCCCGACTACAGCGGGGACCGGTTCGGAAGTGACTTCCGTTGCCGTATTGGCTGACCTGGAAAACAATCTGAAAATCGGCATTTCGGACAACTATTTGCGCCCAGCGGTAGCTTTGCTCGACCCCGAGCTGACCGTCGGCCTGCCTCCGTACGTGACTGCCTGCTCTGGCATCGACGCGCTTTCGCATGCAATCGAAGCGTATACGGCGAAGGATTTTCGCTACATTCGGGCGGAAGGCGAATTGCTGTTCCAGGGATCGCTGCCGCTTGCCGACGCACTGGCGTATAAAGCCATCGAACTGATCGCGAAAAATCTCGTCCTGGCGGTTCAGCAAGGCAGCAATCTGGAGGCACGCGGAAACATGCTGCTCGGCAGCCTGCTTGCCGGCATGGCCTTCTCCAATGCGGGAACAGCGGCTGCCCACGCGCTGGCATATCCGATCGGCGGCTTGGTCAAATCGCCGCATGGTGAAGTGACCGGATTGCTCCTGCCTTATGTCATGGCGTACAACACAGACGTGGAACAGGAAAAAATGGCCAAAATCGCGCTGGCGTTCGGGGTGAACCCGGCAGGCAAGACGGAAAAGGAGTTGGCAGAGGTGGCCTGGCAGGAAGTATTCAAGCTGGTCGAAGCGATCGGATTGCCGACCCGCCTTTCCCAGATCGGCATTAAAGAAGAGGATCTGGCCGAGATCGCCAGCAAATCGCTCGGCATCAACCGGCTGATCCGCAACAACCCCCGTGTGCCAACCCAGAAAAGCCTGGAAGAGCTTCTGCGCAAAGCGCTGTAGCGGCGACTTTTGAAAGAACGGAGGAAAACGGCTATGACGATCAACAACAAGCCGATTATCGCGATCACGATGGGGGATGCTGCCGGGGTAGGTCCGGAAATCATCATGAAGGCGCTCCGGGATCGAGCGATTTACGATGCGTGCCGTCCATTCGTGATCGGCGACGCGAAAATGCTGGAGCGTGTCAAAGGAGTCGTAGGCTCGGACCTCGTCGTGCGCTCGATCTCATCTATTGAGAAAGCCGCGTTTGAACCGGGCATTGTCGAATGTCTGGATTTGGATCTGCTGCCTCACGATCTTCCGTTCGGAGTTGTTTCGGCGGAGGCTGGCAACGCTGCCTTTCGCTATCTGGAAAAGGCCATTTCGCTTGCAAATGAGAAACTGATCGATGCGATTTGCACGGCGCCGTTAAACAAGGAGGCATTGCACAAGGGCGGTCATCTTTATCCGGGTCATACCGAAATTTTGGCGGAATTGACGGGGACGGAAGATTACTCCATGATGCTCTCCGCACCGAAGCTGAAAGTGATTCACGTGACCACGCACATCGGACTGATCGACGCGGTGAAAAAGATCAATGCAGAACGTGTTTACAAGGTGATCAAGCTGGCCCATGAGACACTGCAAAAAGCAGGCTATGCCCAGCCGCGCATCTGTGTCTGCGGCATCAATCCGCATGCGGGGGAGAACGGCTTGTTCGGCTACGGCGAGGAGGAGGAAAAAATTGTTCCCGCTGTGGAAAAGGCCCAGCAAGAAGGCATCCAGGCGGTGGGGCCGCTGCCTGCGGATACGCTGTTTTTCCGGACGGTGCGCGGCGATTTCGACATCGTGGTGGCGATGTACCACGATCAGGGCCATGGTCCGGTAAAGGTGCTTGGATTGGAGGCGGGCGTGAACATTACAGTCGGCCTGCCGATTATCCGTACCAGCGTGGATCACGGGACTGCCTTTGACATCGCCGGAAAAGGCATTGCCGATGAGCTCAGTTTGAAAGAAGCGCTTCGGCAGGCGATCGAATTGGCGCCGAAGCGCGTATAAAGTGAGGAAGCAGATAATGCACCAAACGAGACAGCAGTCGAGATGACCCTGCTGTCTCTTTCCATACCGGAGGTGGAATGTACGGTGAAAGACAAAATTGTGATAACGAGAAAAATTCCCCAGCCAGCGCTTGAACTGCTGCAAGCACGAGCTGAGGTATACATGTGGGATTCTGAGGAAGAGCAAATACCGCAAGACGTGCTGCTGGGGGAAGTACAAGACGCGGCAGCGATCTTCACCAATGTATCCGATTCGATCAATCGGGCGGTATTCGATGCATCTCCGTTCTTGCGCGTGGTCGCGACGATGGCGGTAGGCTATGACAACATTGATGTGGCGGAGGCGACCAGGCGCGGCATTCCCGTCGGCCACACCCCTGGCGTTTTGACGGAAACGACCGCCGACCTTACGTTTTCGCTGCTGATGGCAACGGCCCGACGCATACCGGAGGCCGACCGGTTCGTGCGGGAGGGCAGGTGGAAGAGCTGGTCCCCGATGCTGTTGACCGGACAAGACGTATGGGGGGCAACGATCGGGATCATCGGCATGGGGCGGATCGGCGAAGCGGTAGCCAGACGCGCCAAAGGCTTTGACATGTCCATTTTGTATCACAACCGCAGCCGCAAGCCGGAGGCGGAAGCAAAGCTGGGGTCCCGGTACTGTGAACTGGAAGAATTGCTGCTGGAGTCGGATTACGTCATCCTGATGGCCCCGGCGACAAAAGACACGCGAAGGCTGATGGGAGAGCGGGAGTTTTCGCTGATGAAGCGCAGCGCGATTTTCATCAACACGTCGCGTGGCACAAACGTGGACGAGGAAGCCTTGTATAAAGCGTTGAAGGAGAAGCGGATCTGGGCGGCCGGACTGGACGTTTTTCAGACTGAACCGATCAGTACGGGCCATCCGCTATTGGAGCTGGACAATGTAGTGGTTGCCCCGCATATTGGCAGCGCCAGCATCGCGACGAGAACAAAAATGGCGATGATGACGGCGGAAAACATTTTGCGCGGTTTGTCCGGGGACCGGTTGCTGCATACAGTGAACAGCGAAATATATGGAAGGTAGATAAATAGAAGTCCCTCCCATGTGCGATCAGGGTCAACCGACTTGCTCGGCTTCGGGAAAAATGAGCGTAAACTTCGTTCCTGCTCCAGGCTTGCTTGCCACTGTCACCGTCCCGCCCATGGCGTGTATCACTTGATAGGAATACGTAAGCCCGAGTCCGGTACCGTTTGACTTCGTGGAAAAATAAATGGAGCCGAGCCGTTTCATCTGGCTTTCAGTCATGCCGATGCCGTTGTCTTTGATCTTCAGAACGACGCGGTCCTCCTCGGACGACAGCCTGAGGATCACTTTTGCGTCGGAGACCTCCGAGCACGCTTCGACCGCATTTTTAATGAAGTTAACCAGCACCTGCTTGATTTCGTCCGGATTTGCCAGAACAGGTACCGGACTGTCGGGAGCATGGACCTCCAGCTCGACATTGTGCATGTTGGCGTACGGAGACATCACCTCCCGAATCACGTAAAGCTGCTCAGAGAAGTTGATTACCTCATGGCGGGCGGTCAACGGTTTGGAAATGGAGAGATACTCCGAGAGAATGAGCTCGGTCCTTTGAACCTCGCCGAGGCAGATGTTGATGTACTGTTCAAGCTTGGGCAGATGTTTATGGTCTTCTTGAATCAGTTTTAAAAAGCCTTTAACCGCTGTCAGCGGATTTCGCACCTCGTGAGCGAGGGAGGCCGCCACATGGCTCATTGTTTCGATTTTCTCGTTTTGAGCGTGCCTGATGAACATTTCTTTATCTGCTACGGATTTTCCAAACAAAGTAAGCAGGAGCCACGTGCCGAGCGAGTTTTGCATCGGTATGACGATCAGGTGGTAGGCGAGGTGCTCCTTCACGTCGTTCGGAAAAAAGGAGTACGTAAGCACCAAGGGAATAACCGAAAAGGCAATTCCCGCCAGAAAGGTAACAAACGTTCTGCGGTAATTCGCTTTGTACAATTTGTAAAAGAGAAGGGATAAAGAGAAGGTGCAGGCCAAGATGATCATCGCGACCGGCATTCCTTCCCCGCCTAGGTACAACCGGTAAATGACAAATTCGACGAGAAGGATAATGCCTGTTTGGACACCGCCGTAAACCAGTCCAAAAAACATGATGACGTAGCGAATATCGAAGATGACTCCGTCTACGACATTGGATGCAAAGGTCATGGCGAGAAACAGACAGAGTGAACTCGTGAGGAGAATAAAAGTCTGGCTGTAGTTTCTGATTTTATCGCGGTAGTAGATATTAAATGCGACAAAAGGGATTAAAGCGAAGAAGATTTGCAGGATAATCTCTTTTAATAGACTCATTTAGCGTCCCCATCACAGATTGTCCGTTGTATATTTCTTACTATTTCGACATTTCTTCCCTAAACCCTTCGAGGTCCCCCCTGTTGATTCCTTGCGCTGATTGCGGTTAAGGAGAAATGCAAATGAACAATGAACAAGGAAAAAAGCCAGGTGAGTCCATTTCCCCCTTTCCCGGCGGGAGCGTCTCAACTGGCTATTTGTTTTATGGCTCGACATGGTGCAAATCTCTTTTTTAGTGCTGACAGATGTTTGACTTGTAAACAACTGTTAGAAAAGCGGATCCACTGATTCGATCCCGTACCGGGAAAGTGCCTTGACCGCGGACTCATACATTCGCTGCTTTAGACGCTCTCCTTCCATGACGCGGACCCGCTTGCCCAGGAAGCGAAGCTTGGACAAAATGTATTCGCTGTCGTCAGCGAGAAAAGTAAGCCTGATCCGGTACGTATTCGTCTGATCCAGATACTCCACTTCCTTTTCGAAACAGGAGAAGGCGTACAATATCCTCGACAGCTCCCGGTTGTACGAACGGACGACCTCGATGACAGCCGTTTCCTTGCGCGCCTCCAGAGTGGCTTCGATTCTCTCTCTGATCTCAGCTGCCTCGCCTGGATCTACCGGCTCCTCGCTGACAGAAACGATGCTTTGCAGCCTGGTCGACATATAGGCTTGATAGCGGAAATGATACCAGAGCAGATACCATTCCTTTTTGACCATCGAATACTCCAGCTTATAAGGAAGGCCCTTATGTCCCGTGTTTACCCGGCCGTTTTTTGTCCGGTACGTCATGCGGATTCCCTGATTCTTTGCCAGAATGCGCCGAAGCAGTCTGAGAAGAGGGTGGTAGACGTGCCGCTCCTTGCTTTTTGCCTTTTCTCCAAGGCTTTCCGTGAAGGCAACCGTCTCTACCGGCTCCAGAAGGGATTGCAATTTGGTTCGCGTTTCCGGGGCAAAAGCCGCTTCTGCCGACGGGTGGGCCAGCATTGCTTTCAGCCAGGATCGCTCATGGGCAGTGATGGGCAAAGTCCCGTATTCGTCCAGACGGGAAATGAGCTGATAATTAAAGATTTTCTCGAAAAGGTTCATAATAGGACTGAATCTCCTTCCACTCCGCAATAAACTCCCGCCGCAGCCGCACAGGCTCAAGAACCTCGCAGCTCGAACCGAAGCTGCGGAGCCAGGGCTTGATCTCCGTTGTCCCGTTCACCGTGATCTCGTAAATAAACCAGTCATCGTTTTCCTCGGTAATCGTGCCCCATTGCCCCTGGAGCAGGACCCGCTCCTTGACGAAATCCGGCTGCTGTTTGTCCGGTCTGAAAAAGCGGACCTTGACCTTTACCGGCGCACCCGTGTCGACGAGCCAGCTCAAGCGTGTTCTCGCCTCCAGTTGAGCGAGCTTTTGCGCAAACTCCGCTTCCGGCACCTCTTCGCTCTCCTCGACCTGCGTCAGTCCTTCCACTCTGTATTTCATGATCCCCTGGCGGTAGTTATTCCCGAGAAGGTACCAACGGCCATATTGATGGTCATACACCACCTTCAAGGGCAGGACGTGCTCTTCTCTGCCTTCTGTCTCCCTTTCAAAGAGGGGATTCGTATTTTGGGAAGCATAGCTTTTTCCCGTTTTAGGAGAAAAGTAAAGAAATCTGACCTTCCGGCGGAGACGGATTGCCTGGAACAGGGGAAACAAGTGCGCCTCGTCCAAAATGCGCGAGTAGTAGTGATATTTGTACAAAAATGAATCGGTGACAGCAAGAGGAAGCTCTTTTTGCTTCAGCGCTTTCTTCAAGGTGTCCCGCAGCAGGTACCCCTGTACGGAAGGAACCTGGGTGTTTGCCATCACATCTACAAAGTCATACAGATCGAGCAATTCGTCGTCCGTAAGCTGGGCTACCAGATCGTTGTATACACGATAGCGGTAGGGCCGTCCGCCAGCCTCCCTTTTGATCACGCCGACCTGCTCCAAATACTTCAAATCGGAGCGAATGGTTTTCTCGTCGGGAAGAGAAACATCGGCAGGCAGTTCATCGCAGCAAATGTCCATCAGCTCTGCTGCCGTCAATGCCTTTTCCTGAAGGGCAGCAACGATGAGAGACAGCCGGTGGCTTTCCGATTCTTTCAGCGACTTGGCCCTGTACAAAAACAACAGGATCGGGTCTGACGACTCATAGTAGCTGAAGCGGAGCATGTCTGCGAATTCCGTTCCCTGCTTTTCCGGAAGCTCCGCATGGATCGTCTGCACGATTTCTTTCAGCCGCCGAAGCGTCTTGTCAAAGGTATGGACGGAGATGCCGAGGCGCTCCGCAAATTGCTGGCGGTTGTAGGCGCCGCTCGTAAGCACCAGCATTCGCAGGAATTGGATTTCTTTATCAAAGCTCTCTTTCGCCATGGCAATACCCCGTTTCCGCTTAATCGTCCTTTCTCATTTTACCAAACAGCGAAAAATGGTCAAAATGGAAAAGTTTCTCTCATGTCGTAATACTTTTGCCATGTTCGCGGGCATAAAAATAGGCGATGATGAATGTGCGAGGTCGACGCCGCACGGCGGCGCCCGCGAAGATCAGATCATTGAGGCGCTCGGATGGGTTACTTCGCCTTCTAAGCGATCGGTCGTTGGTTCGAGTCCAACTCCTGTACACGTACAGGATAGCTCAGTTGGTAGAGCAATCTGTACCTATCCAACCTTTTCCTCAATGATCCCTTTGATAAATAAGATGAAGCGAGGCGCTTGAAAGGGCTACTTCGAAAAATATGGGATTGGGATTGAAAGGTTGCCCAAGAGCGGCAGCCGGTGCCTTTTCACCTCTTTCCTCGCTTCCTTTTTTACGCATAAGGAGGGTATACCCATGAGCTTTGCCAAAAAGGTATTCTCCGGAATCAAGCCAGCTACATACAACAGCGACGGATACCCCGCATTCAAGCGTTCGGCAGAAGAGCAGTACCTGCAGACGCTGTTGACCAATACATTGGGACATACGTTTTACGCCGATACACAACAGCTTTTGGATGAAGCCCAGCAGCTCCACCATGAGATGGCCAAGCAAAACCCGCAGTTCATGGCAAAGGCAATCGTTTTTGCCCGCAACGAGGGATTTATGCGCTTGCAGCCGTTGTTTGGCCTGGCTGTCCTGTCGGGCTGCCGCCCAGACCTGTTTGCCAAGGTGTTTCTTCAGGTCGTTCGTATTCCTTCCGATTTGTCCGATTTTTTGACGATCCTGCAAGGCATGGGACGAGGGGAAGGCGGAAGGGCGGTCAAGCGGCAGGTCAACCGTTTTTTGGCCGGAGTGTCGGAGTATTGGGCGCTCAAATACAACGGCCGTGGCCGCGGCTACAGTCTCGGTGATATCATCGCCACCGCGCATCCAAAGCCGAAAGACGACAAGCAGCAGGCGCTGTTCCGCTATTTGCGCGGACATGAGACGAACCTTACGCTGATCCCGCAGGTGGAAGCATTGGAAAAATTGAAGCAAGCGGAGTCGGAGGCGGAGCAGATTCACTGGATCGAGGCAGGGAGGCTCCCTTATGAAACGGTGACTGGGGCTATCAAGCCGTCCAGGGCCGTGTGGGAAGCGCTGCTTCACCAAATGCCGGCATTCGCTCTCCTGCGTCATCTGAATGCGCTGGATCGGGCAGGTGTTTTTGAGAGCAAAGAAAGCCTCGCCTATGCGGTGAAAAGGCTGACTGACCGCCAGGCGCTGGCAAAAGCAAAAATCCTTCCGTTTCGCTTTGCAAAAGCATTCAATCAGGTAGACCATCCCGAGCTTCGCGATGCGCTCAGGGAAGCGGTCGAGCTTACCTTTGACAATCTTCCCGAGCTGGGCGAGCATACCGCGATCTTCCTCGACATCTCAGGCTCGATGGACGGGGAGTATTTGCAGATAGGCTCTGTATTCGCACTGGCGCTTTTCAAAAAAACGAAAGGGAACTCCTTGTTCTGGCTGTTTGACACAGATGTGCATGACGCGAAGCCTTCCCGGCACGACAGCATCTTGAGCCAGGCGGAGCGAATCCGCGCCGGAGGGGGGACCGATACGGGAGCCCCCGTGAGGAAGCTGATCCGGGAGCGGAAGCGGGTCGACCAGATCATCATCATAACCGATGAGCAGCAAAACAGCGGAAGCCCCTTTTATCTGGAGCTGCAAAAATACCGTTCGAAAATAAACCCGGAAGCAAAAGCGTTTATCGTCGACATTGCTCCGTACCGGCATGCCATGCTTCCGCCGGAAATCAAGGACACCTACTACATCTACGGCTGGAGCGATCACGTCCTGGCTTACATCGCCCAGACCCTCCAGGGGTATGCCTCCATGACGGAGCAGGTAGAAGCGCTGGAGATAGAGGACGGAAAGTAGAGTAGAGGCAGATTTGTTCACAGCAGATGTTCGGCCATGGACGTTTGGTCTGTGGCCTTTTTGCGTATCACGGGCGGCGCCGCCGGAAAGGAACCGGTGGCTGAAACGATCCAGCGGCTGCAACCATCCACTTTCCCTAAAGGAGGTTTATATGGCTATTGTTCAACTGAAATCTACAAACCCGCAGTTTTCCTTTCTGATCAAAAAGAACCCGCAAACCGGCGTTTTGCTCCGGTCGATCCGAAAGGGAATGGCGTACGGCTGGTACACCGACCCGACCACTTTCAACGTGTACTTCAAGGACGCGGACAATGAAATTTCCTACAAACGGCATGAGCAGGAACAATTCGAATATTTGAATGTGTCGCGGTACAACACGCCGCTCTTTCCGTTAAATGCGATAAACGAGTTTTTTTCAGCACCGTTAAAAGTGCATGACGAGCGGGACATAGAAGGCTATGAACACGCCTTTTACATCCACATGATTCATATTGAAAAGCTGCGGTATATCGAGTTTTTTGCCAAGCATCTCAAGGAGTTTGCGTTTGCCGTCGAGCATCGGGCGCATAAAAGCTATGCGCTGACCATCACGACGCGCAAGAGCCTGCATCATCTGCTGCATACGGCAAGTGTGCTGTGCCTGTTCTTGTCCATGTTTGGCGAAGAGTATATCGACATTTCCGACAGCATTCTCGATAAGTACACGAGGAGCATCAACCTGATTGACGCGCCGTTTTATATTCGCAGCCTGTTTGTCCGAAACTTCCTGTCCTCGCGGGACCGTTTTCAAACATACAAGGCAGAGCTGGAGAAAACGGGCGGCTGCGAGATCCGGTTTGCATTTGGAAGCACCGCGCTGCAACGCCGGAACTACATCGAAGGTTTGCTGCCCTTCAACAAGTCAATTGTCGATGTAGGCTGCGGGGAAGGATTTTATGCACTGCGGTTCGCCGGGAAGATAGAAGGCAGCTATTTTGCGATTGATACGGATAAAGAAGCGCTCGCTTCCGCAAATCGCAAGGCGCAGGCAAAAGACATCGATAACATCGCGGTATTCGACTCGCTTGACCGCTTCCTGGAGGTGTACAACGGAGAGAGAGTTGACGTTATCCTGACAGAGGTCATCGAGCATATGGCCGAGGATGAAGCCGGGAAGCTGATTCAGTCTATCTTGAGGCATATCGATTTCGAGTACTTTATCATCACGACGCCGAATGCAGATTTCAACCAGTTTTACGAGCTGGATGGATTTCGCCATGACGACCACAAGTGGGAGATGGGAAAAGACGCGTTTCAGCAGTGGTTCTCCAATGTGATCAAAGGGGTCGGGGTAAACACGGAATTTGTAGACATCGGCGACGCGGTAAACGGCACTCACACGACGCAGGGCGTCATTGTCAGGAGAAAGGAGGCTTGAATCCATGGAAATTCAAACGAAAGTCCACACTATCCTCATGCTGATCGGACCGACGGAATGCGGCAAGACGACGTTTGCCAGGGAAGTGCTCATTCCCGGTCTGCGGTTTGCCGACGAGACGAAAAACTATCGGGCAAATGTCCAGTACATCTCCTCGGACAGCATTCGCCAGGAGCTTCTGGGAGCGGATTTGGACAAGTACGACCAAGTCATGCTGGAGGCGAGCGAGCAGGCGTTTCAGCTCTTGTATGACAAGCTGAGAGCGGTGACCTCCTACCCGATCAATGCGGAATTCGTCGTGCTCGATACGACGGGACTGGCCGACGATTTTCGGGCAAAGGTGAAGGAGATTGCCAGCCAGAATCACTACAGACTGGAAGCAGTCGTGTTCGACTATCGCAACCGGGAGGATTACTACGCTTCCGAGCGGTCCAAAAAGCTGATTACCAGCCACATTAACCGGTTGAAAAGAGATGTCCTCGGCTCGCTGGCAAAGGAAGGATACGAAAAGATCCATCGGGTGCGGGCAAAAGACTTTTACCGGCCGGCAGAGGGCAAGGTCCATCCCGACTACCGGGTTGTGATCGAAAACAGGGAAGAGTACCTCGGGACAATTCTGCCGCCGGATGGGCGCTATATTATCGTCGGAGATGTCCATGAGTGCGTACAGGAGCTGCAAGGACTATTGCTCGCCTACGGCTACCGGATCGAGGCGGGCAAGCTGATCGCTACGGAGAAGGTCCGGGATACGAAGATCATTTTGGTCGGCGACTGGCTCGACAAAGGAAAAAACACGAGAGAAATTGTAGCGTTTTTGTACGCGAACCGGGAGCATTTCCTGTTTGTCACGGGGAATCACGAGAACTTTGTCGACAAGTATGTAAGGGGAAAAATAAAGGGAGCCGACCAGGAGCTCGTCCATTCGTATTTCGATTCTACGCAGGTGTTTTTGCAGGATGCGGAACTTTTGGAAAAGTTTTCATGCCTGCATGCTCTTTCAAAGCCGTTTTACAGATTTATCGGGGCAAACAGCCCTTCTTTCATCGTGACCCATGCGCCGTGCAAAAACAAATACTTGGGGAAAATGGACGACCATTCGGTTCGCCGCCAGCGGAATTATCGGATCGATCGGGAAAAACCGCTGGAAAACCAGCTTGCCTTTCTGCGGCAGGAAGCGGTGAAAAACCACCCGTATCACGTATTTGGACACATCGCGGCGAAACAGGCGTTTCGCATCAAAAACAAGCTGCATATCGATACAGGCTGCGTCCACGGCAATGTCCTGACCGCCGTCAGTATTGCACACAAACCGTTCTTCCGGTCATATAAATCCGGCCGGGCTGTCCTGACCGAAGAATTGCAATTGCTGTTCCAGGAGGAGCAAAAGGTATCTGTCGACGAATTGCAGGAGGAGGAAATCGGCAGGCTGGATTACTGCTCGCGAAACCGGGTCAATTTTATATCGGGTACAATGTCTCCGGCGGACAAGGACGAAGCGGCAAATGAATTGGAGTCTTTGAAGCGCGGGCTGCAGTACTTTGAAGGGAAAGGGATTCGGCACGTCGTTTTGCAGCCGAAGTACATGGGCTCCAGATGCAATGTGTATCTGCACAGGGAGCTCGCCCAGTGCTTTGCGGTCAGCAGGAACGGCTATAAAATCACGCAGGTCGACCTGACGGAGATTTACGAGGGGCTGCTGCAAAAATTCGGCGGCTACATGGAGCAAAACGGGCTGCAAATGCTCATACTGGACGGGGAGCTGCTTCCCTGGAGCGCAATTGGCGACGGCCTGATTCAAAAGCAGTTCAGACCGATTGAAAAGGCGTTGGAGGGCGAACTTGCCTTTCTGCAGCAAAATGGCTTTGAGGAAGCCTTTGGAAAGCTGGTGGACGAGTACCGGAACAGCGGATTTGAGCAAGACCAGTTCCGCAGCTCCAAGAGCGAGCTGAGTCAAAAATACGGGGCGAGTGTCTATCAAAATTACAAGCATCTGCACGACATTTTGGAGACGTATGTTCCCTTGGACGTCCATGTGAGCGCCTACCACACGTACAAACAGCAGCTGGAGCTGTACGCCGGGGACGGGAAGCTGGAATACAAGCCGTTTTCCTTGCTCAAGGCGGTATTGGAGAATGGACAGGAGCAGCTTCCGGACTGGAAGACGTCAGAGATGTACAGCTTTCTGTCGGATGACGACTTCCTCTTGCTCGATCTGGCTGAGCCGGACAGCGTGGAGCGGGCAGAGCGGTTCTTCGCCAGATTGACGCTGGAAAACCGGATGGAGGGCGTCGTGATCAAGCCGGAGGAAGCGACCAGCAGGGCCGTTCCCTATCTGAAGGTCCGCAATCCTGACTACTTGTCGATCATCTACGGGTATGACTACCGTTTCCCTCACAAGTACAGGAAGCTGCTAAAACAGAAAAACATCGGTCAAAAGCTGCGGACATCGATGAACGAATACGTGCTGGGACAAAAGATGCTGGCAATTCCGTTCCATGAGATCACGTCTGACAATGAAGCGTATAAGGAAGCCGTTGCAAATCTGTTGTTTGAAGCGGCCAAGGAAAAGGAGATCGATCCGCGGCTGTGAATAGGACGGGGGACGTGACGTTCCAGCCGGTCCCACCCGTTTTCATGCAGACCCATCCGTTCTCATACGTTCCCATCCAGCGGCTCCCTCTATCTCCATTCACCAACAGGAGGAGAGGGAGCCGAAAAAATAAGTTCTGTGACTTCAAGTCATTTTTTTCGTCTATTTACTGAGCAAGTGAATAGCATTTCGTGCAAACCGCTCACTCATTCGGAAGGCTGCCGTCCAGGTGGAGGCATGTCTTTTTAGAGCGAATACTGGAGGGGACCAAAAGGAACAGAGGACGAAAAGCGAAGTCTTCTTGCAGTCATGGAAATTTTCCTGAAGGCAAGGTCGGAAGCACTGAATATGGAACAGTCGGTACAGGAGGAACCAGTTTGAAAAACACGGGAAAACTCGAAATTTTTGTTTTGGCCGCAGCTATCCTGATCGGCGCGTGGCTCGTAGCCAGAGCGGCAACCGGAATTGCCGCCTACGGCGATTCGGAAACGCACAACACCGCTGAAATCGCCGGAGCCGTCGTTCGTCTGGAGGCAACGGTGAACGAGATGATTCAAGCCGAAGAACCGGAAGTCATGGATCAGAAGAGAGTCAGAAAATACCTGGGGATCAGTGAGCAAAATTTGACGGAGCTCATTCATGGCTCCGACTTTCCGTATATCAAGATCAGAGGGGACTATTTGTTTCCCAAGAGCGCGGTGGATGAGTGGCTCCACGATAGGGCGAAGGGACGATCATCTTTGCTTCAGTATTAGGAATCGTTTTTATCTTTCTATAAGTTGATAGGACGAGGGAGTAAGGACAAAAGTGTTCGTACTCCCTCTTTTTTGAATGGCCTCGATAGCTCCGGTTTTTCTGCGACTTTTTCCCTATTTGCGGAAAATCAATTGATTGCGGGAAGAAATTCCGCTACGATTTAATAGATAGAATATTCAAATAATTACTCTGGCAACTTGTCTTGTGCTTGTGAGAACATCTGAAAACGAAGGTGGGACCAGCATGAAAAATGAATCGTTGGACAAGCCGTTAACAACCGAAGAAATCGGCCAGATGCAGAGTCATATTTCACCTCGTGAGTTTGGCTGCAGGCAAAACCCTCCTAGTGTCGATGTCTTTGAAT
The DNA here is from genome assembly GCF_036700025.1 of Brevibacillus borstelensis. Taxonomy (NCBI): domain Bacteria; kingdom Bacillati; phylum Bacillota; class Bacilli; order Caryophanales; family Paenibacillaceae; genus Brevibacillus; species Brevibacillus borstelensis. The sequence goes on from NZ_CP144922.1 coordinate 2,209,509, forward strand.
CTGCTCTCTCTTCGTCAGAAGAACCCAACCCACAGCAGCAAACACAGACAACCCAATCTGTCTCCCGCAGAGAGTTTCTCCACAAAACAGCCCTGCTTGGCTTGGCTGCGGCTGTTCCCGGAAGTCTTCTGACCATCGGTTCTGTCATGGCCGAGGAGGCGGGGGGAATGGAAGGAGCAAAAGCCGCTGCGGCAGGCATCGGTGAATGGATCAAACCAGGCGGAACGATCGTCGACGTACCGGGTGTGAAAGTCGGCCAGATGCAAGATCTAAAGGCGATGACCGGCTGTACCGTAGTCGTGCTGGAAGAGGGCTCCCCTTGCGGCGTAGATGTACGCGGCTCAGCCCCCGGCACACGGGAAACCGATCTGTTGAACCCGATCAACATGGTGGAAAAAGTAAACGCCATCGTGCTGACGGGAGGAAGCGCCTACGGACTGGATTCTGCGAGCGGCGTCATGCGCTATCTGGAGGAGCAGGGCATCGGCCACAATGTGGGGGTAGGTGTCGTTCCCATCGTTCCGGCAGCGGTCATCTTCGATTTATCGTTCGGAAGCGCAAAGGTGCGGCCCGATCAAAAGATGGGCTACGAGGCAGCCAAAAAAGCGAGCAAAGACCCGGTCAAGCAAGGAAATGCAGGAGCGGGAACCGGGGCGACAGTAGGAAAGCTGGCAGGAGGCAAACGGGCGATGAAAGGCGGGCTTGGCTCCGCATCCCTGCATTTGCCAAACGGCTTGGTCGTAGGCGCGGTCGTCTCCGTCAACGCCGTGGGAGAGGTGCGCGACCCCGTTACCGGAGAGATTTTGGCCGGCGCGCGTGACGACAGCGGCAGGATTCGCGACGCTCTCTCCTGGATGATCGAGCAGAGCTCTCCGCCTGTCCCGAGCGGCACCAACACCACGATTGCGGTGGTCGCAAGCAATGCCAACCTGAACAAAACGCAGGCGAATAAAGTCGCGCAGATGGCTCACAATGGACTGGCCAAAGCGATATTCCCCGTACATACGATGAGCGACGGGGATACGGTTTTCGCAGTTGCGACAGGCGGTGTCGATGCATCTGTCAATCTCGTGGGAGCATTGTCCGCGGAGGTGCTTGCCGCAGCGGTCGTCAACGCGATCAAAGCGGCGGAAGGGGCAGAAGGGCTCCCGGCCTATCGGGATCTTCGGAAATAGAGATGGAGATTATGACTTCCTGTCTGATATAGTAAAAAATGAAACATCATCTAAATCAGGCAGGGGTTAGCGAAAATTATGTATAGAATTGGTGTCGTTGGACCGCCTCCTTCTGTCGAGCGGATACTGGCTGTAGCCAACGAATTTGAACATGAGATCGAATTTGTTCCGATAACGTACGGGGATGCAAAAGAAGTGAGCGGCATTGTTCAGGAGCGCAATCACGAATTTGACGGATGGTTTTTCTCCGGACCCATTCCGTTCACGATTGCGAAAAATGTGCTCAGCCCCGAGGCCAATATGGTCTACTGCCCGCCTACCGGCTCCAACCTGTACCGGAGCTTTATTCAAATGTCGATCGACCGGGATGAAGCCGTGAAGCGAGTCTCGATTGACATGATCGAGTCGGAGGGGCAGTTTTTGCAGGAGCAGTTGTCCGAACTGCAGATACCGGAAGAAGACACGCACGTGATGACCTACGACGAGCATTATGACGCGCAGGCAGTCGCGCAATTCCATCTGAAGGTCTGGAGGGAAGGGAAGACCCAGGGCGCTTTTACTACATTGATGACCGTGGAAGAGCTTCTTCGCGAGGCAGGGGTTCCTGTCTACCGCATTTATATGACCAAGATGGAAATTCGGCAAGCAATGAAGATGGTCATCGAAAGAGCGAGGAGCTCCTACTTCAAGGATACGCAGATCGGTGTCGAAATCATTGAACTTGAGCAGTTTGACACGATTGTGGAAAAATCAACGGCCCGTTTTCATTTACAGCATCTGGAATTGAAGATCAGGCAGCTTTTGCTGCTGCTGTGCGAAAAGCTGGACGGTTCACTTATGGCAAACGGCAACGGCCGCTACCAGATTTTCAGCTCCCGGGGAGCCATCGAGCGGGAGATTGACATGCTGCGCGCGACCTTGCAGCAGCTCTCCCTGGAGGCGGACGTTCCCGTCGCAGTGGGCATCGGGTTTGGCGAGACCGCTTTTTCCGCCGAAAGCAATGCGCGCAAGGCAGTTCAGCATGCAAAAAACAGGGACGGATACGGGATCGTGATCGTCCAGGAAAACGGCGTCATCGTGGAAGCGGCAGGCGAACCGGAACAAATCGCTTATGCCTATCGCTCCAATGACAAGGAGCTTTTGGATAAATTAAACAAGGCAAACGTCAGCATCAAAACCTATAACAAGCTGCAAGCGTTGGTGCAGCGCATGGGCTGGAGCACATTCACGACTTCAGACATCGCCACGTACTTGTCGATGACGGTACGGAATGCCCAGCGGATCATCGGCAGCCTGTGCGAATACGGACTTGCCGAGTATAAGGGAGAAGAGCTTCAGGCTGTGCGCGGACGTCCGAAAAAAATATACCAATTAAAAAAGTAGCGATAAAAAAGATGAGCAGGCCAGTTCTCAAGAGAGGACTGGCTTTTTGTACGGAAAGCGCTTGCTGTTTTGTGAGAAGTCGAACAATTCTGTTGAAAAACATTTAACAAGGCTATATAATTCATTTAACGACAATTTCTCTATTTATTCGCATAATGAAAAATATGCGCAGAATTCACGAAGAAAGGGGCGCTGGCTACCGCTTTCGCAAAAAGAAAGTGCTTACATTGGGGCGGCTGCAGACTGAACACTCATTCGGTTTCGTTGCCGGCTTGCTTTACACACACATGGAAAACGAGTGACTTACCAGGACAGAAAGACACGGGCCGAGGGGGATTGTTCAATGCAAGCGCAAACGCAGCAAGCAAAGTCAGAGTTTCAGGAGCAAAAGGGGACAGGCTTATTGAAATGGGTGGAGCGGATCGGGAACAAATTGCCGAATCCATTCATGCTCTTCCTCTATCTGATCGCCATTTTGTTCGTAGTGACAGCCGTTTTGTCGTTTTTCCACATTACAGCCGTAGACCCGATCAAAAACGAGGAAGTTCAGGTAAAGAATCTGCTCAGCCAAGAGGGGCTTCAATGGCTGCTGCCCAATATCATTAAAAACTTTTCCGGATTCTTGCCGTTGGGATCGATTCTGACGCTGATGCTGGGGGGCGGATTGGCAGAGAAGGTCGGTCTGTTGGAAGCGGTCATCCGCAAGATGTCTCTGCGGGTAAATGCCCGATATGCAAGCTACCTGGTTGCCTTTATCGCTTTTTTCAGCCATGTCTCGTCTGATGCTGCCTTTGTCATCATGCCCCCACTCGGTGCGCTGATCTTCCTGGCTGTAGGACGTCACCCGGTAGCGGGACTTTTGGCTGCCATCGCCGGTGTCGGGTCAGGTTTTACAGCCAATATGCTGATCGTAACAACAGATGTGCTGCTTTCCGGGATCAGCTCGGAAATTTCGAAGTCGGTCGACCCGAACGTGACGGTAAGCGTTTTGGACAACTGGTTCTTTATGTCTGTCTCGGTACTGCTGCTTTCTGCCATCATCGGCTTTATCACCGACAAGTTTGTGGAGCCCAAACTGGGTGTTTATCAGGGCAGTGCGGAGAAAAAGCTGGAGGACCTTTCGGCTCAGCAAAAGAAAGGGCTTCGCGCGGCAGGAATTGCAGCGCTGGTGTTCATCGCCGTACTCGCCATTCTGGTCGTGCCGGAGGGCGGAATCCTGCGTGATCCGAAGCAGGGCACGATTGTTCCGTCGCCGTTTATTTCAGGGATTGTCCCGGTCATTCTGCTGTTCTTCTTCACGGTTGCCATCACATACGGGATCAAGGTGGGCGTGATCAAGAAGCAAAATGACATTCCGGCCCTTTTGACCGATCCGATCAAGGGAATGGCCAGCTTCATCGTCATGGTTTTCCCGCTCTCCCAGTTTGTCGCCATGTTTAACTGGAGCAACATGGGCAGCTTCCTCGCCCTGTTTATCACCGATTTGCTCGAAAAAATGAACATGACAGGAGCGCCTGTCTTTATCGGCTTGATGTTTTTGTCCGCATTCCTCTGCATGTTCATTGCCAGCGGCTCTGCGATCTGGTCGCTTTTGGCGCCGGTCTTTATCCCGATGTTCATGGCGCTGGGCTTCCACCCGGCTTTCGCGCAAATCACGTTCCGGATCGCCGACTCTGCCGTGATTCCGTTCGCGATCGTGTCGCCGTTTATTCCGCTGTTCCTCGGGTTCCTGCAGGAATACAAGAAGGACGCCCAGCTCGGGACGTACTATTCGCTGATCATGCCATACCCGATCGCTATATTCATTCTCTGGACACTGCTGCTGGTCGTCTGGTATTTCCTGGGCTTGCCAATCGGTCCTGGCGTCTATCCGAGAATGTAACGCAAAAAATGGCTCCAAGAGAAGACAGGAGGAATTGACTATGCTGGATTTGGTTTCACTGCGAAGAGATTTTCACATGCACCCGGAAGTGGGATTCACGGAATTCCGTACGGCTTCCAAGGTCGTGGAAATACTTGCTTCGCTCGGTTTTGACGTGATTTACGGCGCAGACGCAATGGATGGCGATTCCCGCAGGGGATTGCCGTCCGCGGACGTGCTGGAGGCAGCTTACGAGCGGGCCTTGCGGGACGGGGCAAACCCGCAGATCGTGGAGAAAATGCGCGGCGGCTACACAGCTGTGATCGGGGTGAAAAAAGGAAAGCAGGAAGGGCCTGCCGTCGCGTTCCGGTTTGACATGGATGCGCTGCCTGTCCTGGAAAGTACGGACGCAGACCACCTCCCCCAGGCAAAGGCATTTCGCTCCCGTTATGAAGGAAACATGCACGCTTGCGCCCATGACGGCCATACGACGATTGGACTCGGGCTTGCCGAAAAACTGGCGGACGGAAACTTTTCCGGTACCGTAAAGCTGATTTTTCAGCCCGCCGAAGAAGGTGTCCGCGGCGCTTACTCCATCGTTCAAAAAGGGATGCTCGACGATGTCGATTATATTTTCTGCCACCATCTGGGGACCAATGTCCCGCTCGGCGAGGTGCACGGAGCGTCCTTCGGGTTTCTCGCTACAACCAAGATGGTCGCCCACTTCCACGGGGTACCGTCCCATGCCGGAGCTTCGCCGGAAAAGGGAAAAAACGCTTTGCTCGGAGCTGCTACCGCTCTGCTGAACATCCATGCCATTCCGCGCTTTAGCACAGGCTCCACCCGTGTGAATGTGGGTGTATTGGAAGGCGGGACGGCAGCCAATATCATTCCGCAGCATGCAAAAATGATCGTGGAAACCCGTTCGGTGTCAGAAGAAGTGAATGCCGAGCTGGAACAGCGTGTCCGCAATATCATCGCCCACAGCGCAGCCATGCACGAGCTGGAGCACGAGATCGAAGTGATTGGCGGCGCCATCCCGATCAACAGCGATCTGGACATGGCTGAGCTGGCGATCGAGGAAGCGAAGCAGGTCGAGGGCTTCACCGCCTTCAAGGTCAGCGACAGCAATGCGATGGGCAGCGAGGACGCCAGCTTCATGATCAAGCGCGTTCAGGAGCGCGGAGGAAAAGGGACGTACATGGCGATCGGGACGGATATTCCCGCACCTCACCATCACCCCAAATTTGACATCCAGGAGGAGATTCTCCCGCGCTCCGTAGAGCTGTTGCACCGCATCGCCAAACGTCTGTTGACGTGAGAAGCCGTTCTATCGGACACTCCCCGAATCCTGCAGATGCGAATAGAAAGGATGTTTCTTTATGCATACCCAACGAATTTCGGAAATGATTGAACAAAAACGCGATTTGTTCATCAGTGTGAGCGACAACATTTGGAGCTTTGCCGAGACGCGCTTTGAAGAGTACCAATCTGCCGAATTGCTGGCGCAAACGCTGGAGAGCGAAGGTTTTCAGGTAGAAAGAGGCGTAGGCGGCATCAAGACGGCATTTATCGGTAGCTTCGGCAGCGGCGGTCCGATTGTCGCCATTTTGGGAGAGTTCGACGCCCTCTCAGGAATGAGCCAAAAGAAAGGGCAGGCGGTGCAAGAACCGGAGGTACCGGGAGGCAACGGGCATGGCTGCGGACACAACCTGCTCGGTACGGCTTCTCTGGCCGCTGCGGTTGCTGTCAAGCAGTACATGGAGGAGAACAATCTCAAAGGCACTGTCCGCTACTACGGATGTCCCGGCGAGGAGGGGGGCTCCGGCAAAGCCTTTATGGCCCGCGCCGGACTGTTTGACGACGTCGACTTTGCCCTCTGCTGGCACCCGATGGGCTACAACAGCATCATGGCGATCGAATCGCTGGCCAATTACCAGGTGTACTTCAAATTCAGAGGCAAAAGCTCGCATGCGGCAGCAAGCCCGCATCTGGGACGCAGTGCGCTGGATGCCGTAGAGCTGATGAACGTCGGCGTCAACTACTTGCGTGAGCACATCATCCCGGAAGCGCGCGTCCACTACGCCGTGACCAATACGGGCGGACTCTCTCCGAATGTCGTGCAGGCCTATGCGGAGGCGCTCTATCTGGTGCGTGCGCCAAAGGTTGACCAGGTGCAGGAAATTTATGAGCGGGTGTGCAAAATCGCCCAAGGGGCAGCGCTGATGACCGAAACCGAGGTAGAGATCGTGTTTGACAAAGCGTGCTCCAATGTGGTGCAAAACAAGGTCGTGGAACAGGTCATGTACCGCAACTTCCAGGAGCTGGGCGTCCCCGTGCATGACGAGGAGGAGCTCAAGCTGGCCAAGGAAGTTCGCGCCACGCTGACTGAGCAGGAGTTAAACACCTCGGAAAAAGAATTTCCGGACGGGCCGGACGTCGATATGGTGACATGGCTGAATCCGTACAACGGTGAAACGAGCCCGCTGAACGGCTCTACAGACGTCGGTGACGTCAGTTGGATCGCGCCTACCGCACAGTGTACGACGGCCTGCTTCGTGAACGGGTCGACGCTGCACTCCTGGCAATGGGTGTCGCTCGGTGGTACCTCCCTGGGCCATAAAGGCATGCTCCATGCCGGAAAGGTGCTTGCCTCCACGGCAGTCGACATGCTGAACAATCCGGAGCTGATCGAACAGGCCAAAGCCGAATTGCAGCAGCGTTTGGGCGGAAAGCCATACAAATGCCCGATCCCGGAAGGTGTGCAGCCATCCGTTAAAAAGTAAGCGAGCGTGATTCGGACAATTTGCAAGGTCAAGACGATGAAAAGCCAGCGGTTTCTCGCCGCTGGTTTTTTCTGCAGGCGAATGCCATGGATAAAAAGCAGAAATGGCAAGAAAATGATTGAGAATCTTTTCCTGTTGCGATAGTCTACTAGAGTGCCCATCTATGCACAACAAGAGAAAGAGGGTCTGAATAAAGAGAAAGAAAATTCAGAAAGAACTCTTTAGACAAAAGGAGGACAAGCAATGCGCAAGGGGAAATTGGCGCTGAAAACCTGTCTGAGCGTAGCTCTCGGGCTTACGCTGTTCAGCAGTGCTGCTGCTGCACAGCCCGCTCAGGCAAAAGCCGCCGGGAATTCAGAAATCAAAATCACGCTGCTCGGGACGTCTGACATCCATGGACGTTTCATGCCGTGGGACTATGAAATCGATGGTCCAAACAACAACGGAAGCCTAACGCAATTATTTACGATGGTCAAACAAATTCGCGAAGAGAATCCCAACACGATTCTTCTGGACGCGGGAGACTGCATCCAGGGAAATTCGGCTGAACTGTTTAACAGCCATCCACAGTCTCCGATGATGGTTGCGATGAATGCGATGAAATACGACGCGTGGGCATTTGGCAACCACGAATTCAACTTTGGACTGGACGTGCTGGAAAAGATCAGCAGCCAATACGACGGGCCGCTGCTTGCGGGCAATATTTACAAGGAAAACGGCGAGCGCTTCCTGCCAGCCTCCACGATTATTGAAAAAGCTGGGGTAAAGATCGGCATTATCGGGATGAACACCCCGATGATCGAGGATTTTGAAAAGGGAACCGACCACCTGAACGGGCTTGTCGTTAAAAATCCTGTCGATGAAACGAAAAAGGCAATCAAGGAGCTTGAAGGAAAAGTAGACGTCATGATCGGCCTGATGCATATGGGGCTGGACAACGAGAACGGGAAACCGGGGACCGGCGTGCGCGACATTGCCAATGCCAATCCCGAGCTGACCGCCATTTTCGCCGGCCACATGCACAAGCTGGTGAAAAGCGAAGAGGTAAACGGCGTACTGATCACCGAACCGGACAAATACGGCACGCATCTGTCCCGCATCGACCTGACGTTTGCCAAGCAAGGCGACAAAGTGGTGCTGAAAAGCAAGGAAGCGACAGCGCTGCCTGTGAAACAAGCAGACGGTACCTTCGTCGAGTCCGATAAGGCATTGGAAGAAACGCTGAAGCCTTTCCACGAGATTGCCCGCGCAGACGCCAATGTCGTCGTGGCTGAGCTGAAGGGCGAAAATATGGTGCCGAAAAATGAGATTGAGGGCATCCCGCAGGTCCAAATCCAGGAGACGCACCTTGCCGACTTCTTTAATGAGGTCATGCTCTATTACAGCAAGGCCGATGTCGTCGCTCACCAGATCGACAATGACAAGGCCCGTCTGGATGTAGGGCCGATCAAGAAAAAGGACATCGCCTTCAACTACCAGTACGCACTGGGCGAAATTACCGTGTACGAAGTAACAGGCAAAGATTTGAAGGACTACATGGAATGGGCGGCTGGCTACTTCAATACCGCTCGTCCGGGAGATGTGACGATCAGCTTTGACAAGACGCGTCGTTCCTCCAAATACAGCACCAACGACTTTTTCGGCGGAGTGAAGTACGAAATCGACCTTACCAAACCTGCCGGAAGCCGCATCACCAACCTCCGTCGTCTGGACGACAAGCCGATCAAAGCGGAGGATGTGCTCAAGCTTGGCATGAACTCCTACCGTATGGACGCACTCATCGCGAAGGGCGGCGCTTTGGAAGGACGGAAGTTCAAACAGCTCTGGTCGTCCAAGGATGAGAGCGCATTTGGCGAAACAGGCGGAACGATTCGCAACCGCACCATCGCCTATCTCAAAGAAGTGAAGAAAGGCGTTTACGAGCCAAAAGCATTGAATTACTGGAAGATTGTCGGCGTGGACACCACTGCGCCTGAGCGTGCCGATGTCGTTGAGCTGATCAACGCCGGAATCCTCGGGGTGCCAAAGACAGAAGACGGCAAGTACACCAACGTGGCTTCGATCAACATCAAGGACCCGGTAACAAAAGAAGAGATTGCGGAGCTCTCGCAAAAGGCAAAGGTGAATGCAACCGCGTTTGCCAATGTGAAAACCAAGGGAGAGTTCTATCAGAAGCTGAATCAAGCGAGAAAGACTGCGGCTGCTCAGGCAAAGCCAGCAGCGAAGTAGGGAAGAAGAGGCAGGGAATATACAGGTTAGGCTTATGCAAGAAGCAAGATAAGCATAGGTCAGGCAAAAAAGCAGCAAGGCTTTTATAGAAGAAGCAGCCCGTGAAAAAACTCGGGCTGCTTTTTTTACATTCCCGTTCCTTCCCCATATTCTTTTTATAGGAAGTATCCAAGTATGTATGGTATCTTTAGTATAAAGCGAACGATTTTTGTCCTCTGGGAGGTGACGCTGTGGAGTTTTCCTTGGATATGACACTCTTGCTGCTGGCAATGGGCCTGTCGGGATATCTGGTTGCACATCTGCTATGCAGTCCGGTAAAGCCGCTGGGATGGGTAGCTTGTTTGGAAAAGGGAATAGATTCGCAGCCGCCAAACGAGATTTCGGTTCGCCCCGCCGTGCATCCGAGGATGCTCTGGGTGCGGCGAAAAAAGCCTCCCGAGGAGCAAGGGTCTTCCAGTGACGATGCTGATCCGCTTTCCTTCTTGTATCGAAAAGACATTTGCAACGATACGAGGAGGAATTCCGAATGTATACCTTTGTTCAACCTGTCATTGATTTGCTGGCCTCGCTGCTGAATGTGATCTTTCAGTTTGCGCAGGATTGGGGAATTGCGATCGTTCTTTTGACACTGTTTGTGAGAGGACTGCTTTTTCCGCTCAATCTGCGGACGGCCCGCCAGACGATGCTGCAGGTCTTGATTCGCCCTGAGCTGAAGCTGCTTCAGGAACGGTACAAAGACGACCAGCCAAAGCTGATGCAAGAGACGATGAATCTCTACCAAAAGGCGGGAGTCAAGCCGCTGTCGATGTTCACGACGGCGATAATGCAGATGCCGATCTTCATGGCGATGTACGGACTGTTTTTGACGCATGGAGCGGCGATGTCCTCTTCCTTTATTCCCTGGGTTGTCTCCTTTGCCCAGCATGACGCGTGGCACATCCTGCCTGCGCTTGCCGCTGGACTTACCTTTTTGACCGGCATGATTCCGTTGACTGGTGAAATGCTGACAGACACGCCTCTGATTCAACGGGCCTTGACCTCGCTGATCATGGTCGCCTTCTTCTTGATGATTCTCTGGAAAGCGCCTGTCGCCTTGGGCTTATATTGGACCACCGGCTCCCTGTTCGGTTTGCTGGAACGCGGTTTTTATCGAACCAGATTGGGGAAAAAGGTACTGATGCGGGGACGAGCCGAGCTGCCGGCAAGCCAAGAATAAATATTTATACGCAAGCAAACCCTTGAGACAGTCTCAAGGGTTTTTGTTTTTCTATTGTTTTCCCAGCTTCAGCACATCCCACGCATTTCCCCATTCCTTCATCGCATCGAAGACGGGGCGAAGCGTTTGGCCTTTTTCGGTTAGCGCGTATTCCACATGCGGGGGGATTTCCGAGTAGATCGTCCGGCTGATAATCCCTTCTTCTTCCAGCTCCTTCAGACGCATGGACAGCGTCCGCGGGCTGATCCCCTTCAAGGAGCGCTGCAGTTCTCCAAACCGCCGCGGACCATAGAACAGTTCCCTTAAAATGATGAACGTCCATTTCCCCCCGATCACGTGCATTGTTTTTTCAATCGGACACGCTTTTTGATTATATTCTTCAGGCATGAACATCCCTCCGCTATCTTTTTGAATAGTAACTATAAAAAATATCCGTACTTTTATAATAATAGCACTTTCATTATTATAGTGAATAATCATCCTGAAGCAATTGAATGGAGGAAAAAAGCATGAAAGCTGTTGTCTTTGGAGGTACGGGGTTTATTGGAGGGCATGTCGCGGAACAACTGCATCTGGCTGGACACCGCGTGACGGCAGTTGTCCGCAAGACCAGCAACACCGCGTTTTTGGACAGCTTGGGGGTCGACGTCGTTCGCATCGATTTTTCAGATCCAGCCGCCATAGCAGACGTGATGGCAGGAAATGACGCAGCGTACAATTGCACAGCCGACGCAAAGCTGCACACGCAAATAAGCATGAATGCCCCGGTGGAAATTGAGTTGACCCGAACGCTTGCGGAAGAAGCGGCCAAGCAGGGCATTTCCCGGTTTATTCAACTCAGCACAGTGGTCATCTACGATTTTCAAAGCAACGAACCGATAGACGAGTCGTATGTGTCGAAGCCGGAGTACCCGATACAGCGGCTGGGGATTGAAAGGGAGAGAGTCGTCGGGGAAGTGGGACGAAAAACCGGAATGACGACCGTGGTGCTGCGGCCGGCAAGTACAATCGGCGTCCGGGACACTACCTCGTTTTTCGCCAGACTGTTTGCCGCACATGCGCATGACCGCTACCCGATGATCGGCGAGGGGGCTGCACAAGTTTCGCTGGTAGATACCCGCGACATCGGCCGGGCGATGGTCTGGCTGGGTACCTTCCAAAAGCAGCCGCAAGATGACGGCGTCTACCTGCTCAAAGGATTCGATACAACGTGGCGTCAACTGAAGGAAGCGATGGACCTTGCCGCAGGGAAGACTGCCAAAATGCTGGAGCTGCCGGAAGCATTGACCGAAGATGAAATGGCTGCCTATGGGTTGAGTCCATTCGCCGTAAAGACAATGGCGGTAAACAGAATCTGGAAGGACGACAAAATACGGAAGCTCGGCTTTGCCACAAAGTATTCGCAAACGGATGCGGTCGAGGCGGAGGTGAGGGATTTGCTTAGTCGAAAACGAACTTCGGAAAACAGCGGCATTCTTTAAGGAACTGGCATAGGCCATTTATACAGACATAATCCGAAGGAAGATTCCGAGTCAAAACATCAGTATAAAAAAGATTTGGGTACAGGAAAAAAGGGTGATGTACCTTCAGAAACAGAATCGTACGTTTATTCGGTGATGAAAATACATAATGTAAGATATTCATTCTTCAAGGTATAATGAATAGATCCAGCATCTGTAACTCAATCCTACATTTATCTGAAGTGAATAGAGAATCAGACGATTCATCAAAATGGAAATGCTAATAAAGGAAAAATGTTGCAACGGACATACTTTCTAAAAGGAGTCTCCATGATCACCAAAATCAATTTCACCGAAACCGATACCGTCCAAAAGCTCTTCGACCTGCAAAAAGCCGCATACCAGGTAGAAGCCGAACTGATCAATTTTTTTGAAATCCCCCCGTTGAAAGAATCATTTCAAGAGTTCCAGCAGTGCGGCGAGGAATTCTTGGGTTATTTTATCGATAACAAACTTGCAGGCGCCATTTCCTATACCATAGAAAATGAAGAACTGACGATCTGCAGAATGGTTGTGCATCCGGCTCATTTCAGAAAGGGAATTGCCCAAAAGCTGTTGGTGGCGATGGAATTGCAGAATGCAAACTGTTCTGCTTTTAAAGTAGCGACCGGCAGAGAAAATACCCCTGCCAAAAATCTGTACGAAAAAAATCATTATCAATGGAAGCGGGATGTTGAGGTCGCTCCTGATGTTTATATCAGCTTTTTTGAAAAAGCAGGAAAGAACTAAGGGCTGGATGGCCTGAGCCTGTATCTGCAACGCGCTGCCATGTTTGTCTGAAAGTCAAGGCACTATTGGATGGCAGGACGATAGATTCCAGAGAAAGCGAATGGAAAAAATGGTATGACGAGTATATACAAGCTGTCGGGTATGTAAGGGAGGAATATGTTTGATCTATGAAATGACGGTTCAAGTTCGTGTTCCAGATATAAAAGAAGGACAAAAGTGGTATCAAACACTGCTCAAAAAGGAACCCGACTTCATCCCTCACGAAGGATTCGCAGAATGGGAGCTTATTCCCGGATGTTGGCTGCAGGTGGCGGAAGGTGCTCCCGCTGATGGCAGCGGACCTATTCGCTTTGGCGTTGCAGATATCGAAGCGGAGCGGGACAGGCTAAGAAGGGAATTGCATATCGAGAGCTTTGAAATCTGTTCGAGAGAAGAAGTTCCTGTAAAATGGGGGACTTTTTCCGACCCCTGGGGAAATCGGCTGGGGTTCTTCGAATACTTGAATGAGACAGAGAAAAAGGAACGCATAAAAGCTATTTTAGGAAAATAAAAAAATCTGCTCACAGGTCCCAATAAAATGGAAACGCTCCAGCAGCGCCTCCGTCTTTTAAAGAAGGGGGGAAAAACATGCTTAAAAAGATTTTTTTGATAGCCGCTGTTGCCTTGGCTGTAATGCTCGTGGCCGCCTGTTCTTCGGAAAAGACAAAACCGTTGACAACCCTGTCGAGCTACGGAGAAATATCCAATCAGGCGAGCACAGAAGAAGCCAAGGTGGAAATGAATACAGAACAACCCAGCTACTCCGCTTCCATTGACAAGGTGACGTTGAAAATCAAAAACGACGGTCCTACTACGTTGACATTTGGGACGCCTTTTACGCTTGAGAAACGGGAGCAAGGAAAATGGTACGTGGTCCCAATGCGCTCCGATATCGCGTTTACGTCCATTGGTCTTCTTGTCGAGCCGGGAGAAACGCGCGAGGACCAAATTAGCATGAGTGACCTTGACTATACCTTGACCAAGGGAGAATACCGGGTTATCAAAAGCTTTTCCGCAAATGAAAAGGAAATCATTGTGGCTGCCCGTTTTGAAATCGAGTAGCTTCGCGGCAACAAAGGCATGGGATGAGCCGCAATACCCTCGGGCGCAATGGCAGAAACACAGGAAGTGTAGTACGATGGGAGGATATTCCACAGGGAAAAGGTGATAAAATGAGCGCCGTATTTCGTGATGTGATCTCCACCGAACAACAATTTATGAAAGAGCTTCGCGAGCCTTTGGGAAATCCGAGCTCACTTGCGGCAAACAAAGTGGTTCACGCTCTTGACCGCCATTGCCGCGAGTTTATATCCAAGTCCCCCTTCCTGGCGATGGCTACCTCCGATGCAAACGGCCATTGCGACGTGTCGCCGCGTGGCGATGCACCCGGATTTGTCCTCGTGCTGGATGACCATCATCTGTTTATTCCCGAACGCCCGGGCAACCGCCGGATGGATTCCATTCAAAATATTATTGCAAATCCCCACGTCGGCCTTCTATTCTTCATTCCCGGACTGGGGGAAACGCTGCGGATAAACGGTAAAGCGGTTGTTTGCCGCGATCCGGAATTGCTTGAAAAAACCGCAGTAAGCGGCCGGACTCCCATGTTTGGCATCGGGGTTGAGGTGGAAGAGGTGTACGCGCACTGTGCAAAAGCCTTCATCCGCTCCGGTCTGTGGAATCCGGATTCGTGGTTGGCCAAGGAGCTGCTGCCTTCCGTCCCGAAAATGCTGGCAGATCACTCGAAAACCCCAAACTCTACGGCAGAAGAGGTAGCAAGCCAACTGCAAGACAGCTATAAGAACCGGCTTTACTAATGGCTGGGTACTGTGTCATAGAAGGTGTGCCTTCATTCACCATTTTTTGAATGGTAGCAGCAGTTCTATAGGTTGCATGCCTCATCGAGATTCGGTGAGGCTTTTTTGCGTTCGTAGACGCATGTCTGTCGATTGGAAGAAATGGTGAGCGAACTATTGAAAATGGAATCGGCAATTGCATATCCAGATACACCCATGATACCCTTTTAAGATAATGTTGCGACAATGGAAACTTCCAAATCGGTGCATCGCTTTAGAGCATCAAATGGGGTGTTCACACTATGCATGGAAAGGGTCGTGGGATCGATGGCCATTTATATCGCGCTTTTGCGCGGGATTAACGTAGGCGGCAAGAATATGATCAAGATGGCGGAGCTGAAGCGTACATTTGAAACAATGGGCCTCGGCCGTGTGCGGACGTATATCCAAAGCGGCAATGTTCTCTTCGAATCGGAAGAGGAGGAAGAACCGCTGCGCGAGCGGATTGAACAGGAGATAGCTGCAGCCCACGGTTTTTCCGTGAGTGTCGTTTTGCGGACGGCTGAGGAATTGAGACGGATTGCCGCGAGCTGTCCATTTTCGGAAGCCGCGCTGGAGAAAGCGGAGGAATCGGCAGAGGGAGAAAGCCTGTACGTAGGCTTTTTGCTCAGGGAGCCTTCACGGGAAGGGATGGAACGCTTGGCCCCCTACAAAAATGAAAACGAGCAGTATTACATTGCAGGCCGGGAGATCTTCCTATTGTTCGGTCGGAGTGTACGCAATTCCAAGCTTTCCGCGAATCTGCAGAAGCTGGATGTCCCGGTGACGGTCCGCAATTGGAATACGCTCAACAAGCTGGTCGCCTTGGCAAATGAGATGGAGGCCTAGTCGGATGATGATGGACCGGGTGGATGCCGCCGTTCAAAATAATATCGCATGGTGCGGGACTGTTTGTGATACGCACGGGATTGCCCAAGCCGCTCACAGCCACGTCTGGGGAGTGCTTTCGAAGGCGCCTGCTTTTTATCCTGATATCATCTCTTCGAGCAGGAATGCAACAACTGCCGATGTACAAGCCTTCGCGGGGAGGCGAGACATTTTGAGCATTAAAGACAGCTATGCGAATCTGGACTTGTCCCCTTTTGGTTTTGACATCTTGCTTGAGGCAGAATGGATATACCGCGACTCGATTTCGGTTAGTCGACCAGCACGAGCTTCATGGCGCTTGATTGCCACCGAAAAAGACCTGATGAGCTGGACGCATGCCAATGGATTGCAAGACGTGATCAAGGCTGATCTATTGAAGCAAACAGCCGTGAAACTATTCATGCACGAAGAAAAGGGTGAAATCTCCGGTTTTATTGCAAATCTGGCTGCGGGTGTAGTAGGGATTTCCAACGTCTTTACTACGGATCATGCCAATGAAGGTCTGTGGCTGGATATTGCAAGCATAGTGTCGGCTGAATTTCCGGGAGTGCCAATGGTGGGATACGAACGAGCGGGCGACTTGTCGGCGGCTCTACTATCCGGTTTCACATCGATAGGATCGCTCCGTGTGTGGGTGAAATCATCATGAGAAGGCTTGCGTGCTGTTGTACCGTTTTTAAGTGGAAATGAGCAGAAGTTTTATCCGATTGCAAACGCAGGAAACAAGCTGATAACTGCTGCATGCAAATGACGTGTGCCTCTCCCGGTACACGTTGCGGCGCTGCATGGCGGTAGTCGGACTACATGCCGTATCTTGCAAAATCGACAGTCGTGCGGGTAGAGGTTGACCGTTAAGGGGGTTAACCTCTTTTTTCGTAGAATGCATAATACCGGTATGAAAAAAGAGCGGTTTAGCCGATATAATCTAGGAGTGCCGAAATACCCCCGGCACAGGCATTCAAAACATCCGTCTCTATGCTAACTAACAACACGAATAACAGGAGTGATCGACCACGTGAAGGAAGGACTTGCCCTGACTTTAAAAAATATAGCCATTCTTTTATTTTATGCAGCATACACGCTTGTAAAGCTCTTTTACTTTCAGATACTGCCCTACGCTTTGCATTTTTTGATCGACATCACGGCGCTCTCGATGACGTATATTGTGGTCCAGCCCACCTGGATCAAAACATTTCGCAGACTCCGCAAATGGGTGACGTACGCGATCACGGGCATAGCGATGGTTATTTGCGGCCTGTGGACAATCGAGCATTACTACCTGTTTGGCTCCCAGCTCGGGATTGAGCTGTACTACATCCCGATTGTCCTTGCCACCTTGTTTTTGTCGACGACAGCCGGACTGATCGTCACCGGAATATCCAATCTCATTTTGCTGCTGGTAAAAATTCTCGTAGGCAGCTTTCAGGCTGACTACCTCATCGAGATGTGCCTGAACATCCTGTTCACGGGATTGCTCGTTTATTTGATTCGAACTGTCGTGAATCTGCGGGACCAGGTGGCCAACAAGCAGCATGTGCTGCTGCAGAATTCCCGCGATCTGGTGATCGGGATCAACCG
Organism: Brevibacillus borstelensis; assembly: GCF_036700025.1. Classification (NCBI taxonomy): domain Bacteria; kingdom Bacillati; phylum Bacillota; class Bacilli; order Caryophanales; family Paenibacillaceae; genus Brevibacillus; species Brevibacillus borstelensis. The sequence continues at coordinate 2,226,748 of NZ_CP144922.1, forward strand.
GGAAGGCATTATTGATGTTTGCAACGCAAGCATGCTGCAGTTTCTCGGGGTAGGGAAGGCAGATGTTACTCAGCAGTATTTTTGGGAAGTGGAAGAAAAGCTGGGTGCCGAGGAAAACCAGGCGGTGGAGGCGATCTTTTCGCTCTTGTACACGGAAAAAACGGCAGGATGCAGGGAGTTGGAGATTGTCAAAGGCGGGAATTCATACACGTTCAGCGTCAATACGTATCATTTCAAGGACGATGGCTTTATTAACGGAAGGATTCTCGTATTGTCCGATCTGACAGAGAGAAAAGAAATGGAGCGGGAGCTGGAGAAGAAGGCGACGGAGGACAAGCTTACAGGGCTGCACAATCGCGGGTATTTTGAGGCGAAATTCAAGGAAGAAAAGCTTCGCTCCGAGAGGTATCACCACCAGCTTTCGCTTATCTTGATCGACCTTGATCACTTCAAGCGGATTAATGATCAGTATGGGCATCTCGCGGGGGATGCGGTTCTGCGAGAGACAGCCCGGTTCATCCGTTCCCACGTACGCGAAACGGATTGTACGGCCCGCTATGGGGGAGAAGAGTTTGTCATTCTTTTGCCGGAAACAGGAGAAGAGGAGGCAATGGAAGTAGCGCAGCGGATTCACCAAGGGCTGGCCGATCGAATCATCTGCCACGAAGAGAAAGAAATTCGGGTAAGCGCATCGCTGGGAGTGGTGACGAGCGAAAGCAGCTTTGATCTGTCCGAGCTTTTGGGGCTTGCTGACAAAGCCCTTTACCAGTCGAAAAAAAACGGACGCAACCAAATCACCTCCGCAAACAGTTTACGGGAAAAGGAACAGTATTTGGAGCCAGAAAGGTGAATGAGGAAATGTGGAACCAGGAATTCATCGCCTTTCCAATCCGCCGATGAACAAATGAATTGTGGAATTGATTCAGCGCAGCATGGAAAGACAGCGATGGGGGGACCTCGGCAGCAAAAGCTCGCGGGGTCTTTTTTTTGTTCCATTCTCCCTATTTTGCAATGCTTACTTCTTCCTGCTTTTCGCACGGCCTTCCTTTTGCCGGCTATTCATTCCCCTGTTCAGAGCCCGTCCGGTCGTTCCGCCGCCAACAGCTTGCTGCTGCTTCGTAGAGCTTTGGATAGCCGCATTCGTTCCGCATGTACTGTCTTTTCCACTGCCGCTGGCCACCTGCGTAGCTGCTGCAGCCATGCTTTTCTTGTTGCGGCGCTTGGCGACCTGATTGTTGATCACGATGACGAGACCCTCGTTGTCCCGTTTCTTCTTTCGCTTTTTGCTAGGTTCAGACTGTTTTCCTCTCATTCCGAGATTTCGCGCGCGACCGTCCGCTCCGACACTTTCCTGTTGCTGGGTATTGGAAGAGTCGATCGCGGCGTTGTTTCGTTCGTTTCACCGATGGGATCAGTCCTTTTTTGGTGAAGTTTGTATACAAAATGCGGCTGAAACAGAAAAAGTGTGGGACAAATGGCAGGATCGCAAGAAAATGCGCGAGAGTCCTGTTGATAGGAGGACGGAGAACAAAGCAAAAACGAGAACAATGAGTCAAAGGAAGGAAGGCACAAAACAAGGGGATAAAAGACCGCATTTAAAACGTAACAATGTTATGTTACATTATCTTCAGGAGGTGTTCCAAATGGAACCAGGACTAATCTCCAAAAAAGAGCTGCTGGAGCTGACAGGCATTTCATACGGACAGCTCTATAGATGGAAACGAAAACAACTGATCCCGGAGGAGTGGTTCATCCGCAAGTCCACGTTTACGGGCCAAGAGACGTTTTTCCCCAAAGACAAGATATTGATTCGGATCGACAAAATCTTGAATATGAAAGAGGATTTGTCCCTGGACGAACTGGCGGATATGTTTTCGCCCAATGCAGCAGAGCTGTCATTGACGAAAGAGGATTTGATAAAACGAAACATTGTTACAGAGGTTTCGCTGAATTTTTATCTGGAACAAACAGGAGACAGCAGTCCGTTTCCTTTTGAACGGATTCTGCAGTTGTTTGTACTGGATAAAATGCTGAAAACCGGCGAAATGAGCCTGGATGAAGGGAAGATGCTGCTTCAGATTTTTCAGGATCACTCTGCCAGCCTGGAACGCAAAAAATTCGACCTGATGTTTGTGCGAAAGCTGGGGATATCCACTTTTTTGCTGATCGAAAGCGACAGTCGCGTATATCTTGAAAGAAACACAAAAATCGTGCAGCGGCTAAACCTGAATAGCTGCATAGAAGAACTAAAACTACAGATTGGGTAACGGAGGTTGGCAACGATGGATAATCAACAGCGTAGCAGTATCAATATCAATGGAGCAGGAACGGCGACTGGAGGCTCCGTCGACGAAGTGAAAATAAACGGATCGGGTACGATAACAAGCGATCTGGACTGTGCTTCATTCTTTTGCAACGGGACTTCCGACGTCCGCGGAAATGTAAAGGCTGAGCGGATCAAAGTGAATGGCACAGCCTCTTTTCAGGGGAATGTAAACGCCGGAAAGGTAAAGGTATATGGCACCTGCGATATTGAGGGCAATTTGACGAGCGGTGAAGTGCTGGTGAGCGGCTCTTGCGGCATCAAGGGGACGGTGTCCGGGGAGAGCATTGAGATACAAGGTTCGGTTTCGATTGCCCATGACTGTGAGGCGGAGTCTTTTCGAGGACTGGGCAGTTTTTCGGTTGACGGGCTGCTGAATGCGGGAACAATCGACATCGAGCTGTACGGAAAGGCGCGCGCCAAGGAAATTGGCGGCGAGAAAATAACGGTCAAACAAGGGAGAAGGTTTGGCATCGGCAAGCTGATCAGATCCTTTTTCGCTGGGGCCCATGAACTGCACGCAGGTACCATCGAAGGCGACGAAATCTATCTGGAATATACGCGAGCCAAAGTCGTCAGAGGAAAAAATGTTGTGATCGGAGAAGGCTGCGAGATCGATGAGGTGGAGTATACAAGCGACCTCAAAATTTCGCAAGACGCGAAGGTGCGAGGCCACAAAAAGATTTGACGCAAGCTGCCTCTCTTTGCGATTTTGCCGGTATTTTTTCCGTCGGGAACGATCGATAGGGGCCCATTTTCCACAATTTGGACCTATAAAAGGAAAGGCAGCTTGGCCGATAATAGAAGTAAGGAATGACAATTCCTCGTAAAATTGTTCTGGGGATCAAAGACAGCCAAACTGTGCAGAGGCTGTCTATTTTTTTGCCCGGAAGTGGGCCCGTTCCATTACGAACGGGCCTGCTGCACTTCCCGCCAGGCCTTTTCCGCCAATTCTTTCAATACCAGCGATTGCTGCCAGCGGTCCGAGATTTCTTCCGCGGGCGTAGCGAGGTATCCGTTCAGGGCAATCGCATAGGGGACAGGCCCTAGTTCACAGACGAAAGGAAGCACATCTCCCTGCCTTGCTTCATCCAGCCAGCAAGCCATGCCCTGCTTCCACCATTGCATATAGCGCTCCGTCATCGGATGCTCGCCGCCAGGTCCGATGTCTGCTTGTATTTGCTGGCCGTTGGATACTCTGCCGTGGATGCAGGAAGTCCGCTTCAGCAATTTCTGAAAGCACGCTTCCGCCTGAGGATGGGGAACAAGCATCTCGCCAGCCAGGACGTAATGAGACAGATCGATGGTAAGGCGAAGGTCAGGCAATGCTTCCGCATACTCGACCGTTCGCAGCAAATCCTGTGTAATCCGTCCGCGGTGCGTTTCCACAAAAACAGGAATCCCATGGTTTTTGCCTTCGCGGATGATGCCCTTGAGCCGGTTGATCGCTTTTTCGCCTACGACGAAGGAATCCTTGACTTGCGCATTTACGTAGCTGACGCCAAACTGTTTAGCCTTGCGCAGAAACGCCGCAAATTCTTCCGGCTCCTCCGGGAAAGCTTCGACGCCGAATTGCAGGTTGTAATGGTCGAGCAAGCTGCGCCAGAGGCCTGCTTCTTCAGGGGCAGGCAGTCTCCCCATAATGCCGCCGTAGCCTGCTTCCGCAATTTTCGCAAGCTTTTTTGCGAGGGACCACTCGCCGTTTTCATCGCCGATCCCGCGCATAGCCCACCATGACTGGTGAACCTCCAGGCGAGGAGGAAGATGGTGAGGCCCGCACATACTTTGTAAGAAGTTCATGTACATTCTCCTTCGGTAGAAATGGATTTTCCACAGACAGTGTGGTAAGAGAGACAAAAAAACAGAATAGGAAAAAAAACTGACTACTTGGAAAAATGGGATTGACATCCGGCGGAAAAACCTTTACGTTATTATCAGACGTCCATAGAGGTATATATTCCAACATGAACATATCATAATCTGAAACTCGCATTCTTTCAAGTGAATAATCGATCGAAAATGGATGTTCGTAGATTTTCTGGAAAAATGTACCGACAATGACGCCAGCAACGTTCTATGTGAGACGACAAGGAGGAGAAAAGCGGATGACACAAACGTATCTGCCGGGATCTGAGCGGGGCAAGTACATGCGTTACGACACGGCTGTAATCCTGAAGCGATTTTACCTTTGCGAAAAAGAGCTGGTCGTAGGCGAGGCAGGCTGGATTCCAGGCATTCCTTACTTTGACATGAAAACGCTTCTGCCCAAAATCTTGTGGGAGGACGCGATGACTGCAAATGCGCTGCGGGAACGAGTGTTTGAACTGCGTTTCCCAAGCCGGATTCTGGAAGTGGGCGAGGACCAGCAGCTGATCGACCTCATCCAGAGGGCACGCTCGGCACCGAATGCGCTAGCCTTCCTGTCGACGCTGGCACATGTGTTCAAACCGGCGCTTCTCCAGGCTTACCAGACCTATCTCCGCTTGGCCGATCATATCGGGGACGGCCCAACCTACCGCTTCATGAATCTCGCTGTGGAAGAAAAACAAAGGCAGATTCGGGAGATAAGTCTGTTGCTCGAAAGAGAGTCGGCTCGTGCCGATCATACGGATCGAGTCCTCGCCGAACAGTGGACAAATGAGATCCAGGAGCGCTTGCAGGCGATGGGCGGAATCGGCCTTGATGCGCCAGTGGCAGAGGCTGAGCAAAAAGAGACAGCTTTGGGAAATCAGCCCGCAGCAGCCGGCGAGTCCGCCGAAGCGCTCTCTCATGCGATCCCCTTTGCCCCGATGGAAGTGCCCGCCAGAGATGGCCGCTTTATTCATGTGCGCTTCTACTGGCCGGACAATGTGGACCCGTCGTTTCCTTACGGAGAAGGCTTCCGGCTGCAGCTTCGGAGCGCCGTCAGCCATCTGAACGAGATTTGGGCGGTGGAAAATGCGGGACATGTCCTCTACTCGTTTGCCGGGGAGCTGGGATGGGAATTTATCTATGACGCCGCGCGCTGGGTCTACGACGAGAGCAGACATTGCCGGATGGGCTATGAGCGGCTCCGATCATGGGGATTTGAGGAAGCGGAACTGCCGCTTGGCACGTACATTTACGACAGCTGCAAAGGACAGGACCCGATCTACCGGCTCGGCATGCTGTTTTACTTTGAATCGAAGAATATCGGGAAAAAGCTGGACAGAATCAAAAATTTCGAATCGATGAATGACCGCACCAGCCAGCACGACATGGACTTCGACTGGGCCGATGAGACGATCCACACGAGCTATGGAAAGACGTGGCTGTCTGCGGCACTGAAAAAGCGGGGGCAGGACCCGGATGATTATACGGAGATCAAGGAAATGTGCGAAAGCATCGTCAAGCGTACGGTGGAAACGGCTACAGCCGAAGAAATTGAGAAAATCACGGAGATAGCCAACAGGATGATCGCAAAAGGTAAGGCTGCCCAGTAGGAAGGATCGCTATCCAAACATAGAGGAGTTGAAGAAAATGGCTACATTTACGGTAGAGCAAGTTGCCGCAAAAATTCAGCATACGCTGGTAACCCCCAATGCTTCGGAGGCAGATATCAAACGAGTTTGCGAAGAATGCCTGACCTACGGATTTGACGGGGCGATGATTCAGCCGGTGTGGATTCCCCTCGCCAAAAAACTGCTTGCGGGCAGCAAAGTAAAGGTATGTACGGCATTTGGCTACCCGATGGGCGGAGCTACCACTTTTACAAAGGTGGCAGAGGCGCGCGACGTGATTGCTGCCGGAGCAGATGAGTTTGACTTCATGCCGAACTACGGATTGTTCAAAAGCGGGCGTTACGACGAGTTCGCTCAGGAAATCGCGGCTGTCGTCAAAGCGGCCGAGGGCAGAGTGGTCAAAATCATGCTCGAATTCGGGATGCTGGATGAGGAAGAAAAAATAAAAGCCGCTACGTTGGCCAAGGAAGCGGGCGTCACCTACTTGAAAAATTCCAGCGGCTGGGGACAGGGCGGCCATGCCACGGTGGAAGACATCCAATTGCTTCGCCGCATCGCCGGCACACAGACACGGGTAAAAGCGTCCGGCGGGATTCGCACTTTTGAGGATGCCGTAAAAATACTGAACGCAGGCGCGGAGTTGATCGGGACCAGCGGAAGCGTGAAAATCGTCACGGGACAGGGAGAAGCAAGCACGGTTTATTAAAGCGAGGCCGTCTGCCCTGTCGATTGGTCAATGCCGACATAGCCATCCTATGGCAGGGAGCAGGGCTTCTCCCAAACTGTAATTTCAGACTCTTTCGATCGTTATTTATTTTGACAAAACAGAAAACATATGTATATCATGGTTTATAGACGTCAATATACGTTTATTACCTTTACTCTGATGCCAAAGGAGAAGAGAGATGGAGACACAAGGGCAAAAGCATATCGTCGTCATCGGCAGCTACAATGTCGGGTTTATCTGCAGCACGCCGCGAATGCCCGTTTGGGGAGAAACGATATTGGGCAGCGGATTCTCTGTTTGCGACGGTGGGAAAGGCTCCAATCAATCCGTTGCGGCAGCAAAATTGGGAGGCTCTGTTTCTTTTATCGGCTGTGTCGGGGATGATCCGTATGGGAAATCCGGCGTCGCCATGCTGCGAGAAGCGGGGGTCAATGTGGATGAGGTCTCCTTCTCACAGGCTGCCCCGACAGGTGTGGGCTTCGTCTTCCTGAATCAGCATGGAGAAAATTGCATCGTCGTCGATCCGGGAGCAAACCACCTGCTTTTGCCCGAGGAATTGGAGACGAAAGCGTCCATCCGCCGCGCCGATATTCTCGTATTCCAACTGGAAAATCACTTGGATACGATCCGCAAAGGCATGGAGCTCGGCCGCAAGTGGGGGAAAACGGTGATCCTCAACCCGGCTCCGGCAACGCCGGATTTGGACGATTTGCTCGCGCTGTCCAGCATCGTCACTCCGAATGAATCGGAGCTTCTGATCCTGCACGGCCTCGATCCTGCTGCCGACCTGACGGACGTGGAGTGTGAGCGTTTGGCCCGGCTGCTTTTGGAAAAAGGCCCGGAAGCGGTCATTGTCACCCGAGGGGAGAAGGGCGCGATGGCTGTGACAGCAGATGAGGTCGCATCGATTCCGGCTCCGAAGGTAACCGTGGCAGATACGACCGGAGCAGGCGATTCCTTTACAGGGGCATTGGCTGTCGCCTTGTCGGAAGGCAAGCCGCTTGCGGAAGCCGTGCGGTTTGCTTGCTGCGTCGGCGCCTACTGTGTGACCAAGGAAGACGTCATACCTGCGCTCCCCACGAGGGAACAACTGAATGATTTCATCAAGACGTTTGAATAAATGCCATTTTTGAAAACGCTTTAAATGGAAGCGGGATTGAAAGATGAGGGGAGGGAGCCAGATGCTGGCACTGCTGAGTCTGCAGAAAATCGAAAAAAGCTTTGGAAGCAACCAGATTTTGCACCAGGTAGACTTTCACCTGCAAAAAGGACAGGTTCACGCCCTTCTCGGGGCCAATGGAGCCGGAAAATCCACGTTGATGAAAATCATTGCCGGGGAGTACACCAAGGATGCGGGAACCATCCGGATCGAAGGCGAGGATGTGCACATCCTGAGTCCAGGTCACGCCAAACGCCAGGGGATCAGCGTCATTCATCAGGAACTGAGTCTCGTGCCGGAATTTACGGTTGCAGAAAATGTGTACCTCGGCAAAGAGCCGGCACAAGGACCGGGATCATTTCTTCTGTCTCGGAGCGAAGCCGCTAGGAAGACGATAGAGCTGCTCGACAAGTACCAGATTGAGCTTGATCCGCACCGCAAAGTCAAAGACCTCTCGATCGGGCAGCAGCAGGTGGTCGAAATCTTGAAGGCGATCTCGGAGGACTCCCGCGTCCTGGTCATGGATGAGCCGACAGCGACCTTGACCGCAGCGGAGACCAATCAGCTCTTTGAAGTGATCCACTCCCTCAAGTCAAAAGGGATCGGGATTATCTACATCTCGCATCGCCTCGATGAAATCCAGCAAATTTGCGACTGGGTCACGATCCTCAAAGACGGCAGAAAAACAGCCGAGGGGCCGATCGCGGAGTTCGGCAATGAGCGGATCATCGAATGCATGGTAGGCAGACAGATGGATCATTACTATCCGAACACGAAGCACAACCCGGGCGAAGTCGTTCTCGAACTGCAGCATATACGGAAAAACGGAGTCCTGCGCAATGTCTCCGCCACCTTCCGAAAGGGAGAAATCGTCGGGATATTCGGACTCTTGGGAGCCGGACAGTCAGAGCTGATGCGGATTATTTTCGGCGCAGACCGGGCAGATGGGGGACAGCTAATTTGCAAAGGCCAGGCGGTCCAAATCGATTCACCGCGTACCGCGATGAGCCACGGAATCGCGCTGGTGACCGAAAACAGAAAAGAAGAGGGCCTGGTGCTGGAGCTCGGATCGGATCAGAACATGACGCTGACCAGCATGGAGCAATTCTCCGGCTACGGGCTTCGCAACCTCGGAAAAATCAAGGAGATCGCCAAAGAGTACGTGGGGAAATTGAACATCAAGCTGCACGCCCTGCATCATCCGGTCAAGCATTTGAGCGGGGGAAACCAGCAGAAAGTGATTCTCGGCAAATGGCTGCTTACCTCCCCGGACATTATTCTTTTGAGCGAACCGACGAGGGGAATCGACATCGGGGCAAGGTCGGAGATCTACCACTTGCTCGACCGGCTGGCACATGAGGAAAAAGCGATCGTGATCGCGTCGAGTGATGTGGATGAAATCCTTGGACTGTGTGATCGGGTCTTGATCATGTTCCGGGGAGAAATCATCGCAGAGGTAGATCAGGCCGATGCCAGCATCGAACTCCTCATGGAATATGCGTCTGGAGCCCGGCAAACAACGGGGGTGGGGGGATGAACATGATCAATAGCACAAATCCGGTTGCAAGCAAACCGGCGGTAAACAGGCTCAGTCTGATTCAGCAATACGGCATGTTTTTTATCCTGATTCTCGTGGCAGCGATCTTCACGATGCTGACACCAAACTTTTTGACGCCGTCCAACCTGATCAACATTTTAAGACAGGTATCGGTAATCGGCATTGTGGCAGCCGGTCAAACGCTCGTCATCATCACGTCGGGAATTGATTTGTCCGTAGGCAGCATCGTCGGCCTGTCGGGAGCGGTTTCGGCGGGAGTTACGCTTGCCACAGGAAATGCGTTTCTGGGAATTGCCGCCGGGCTGTTGACGGGGATGGTATTCGGGGTGGCAAACGGTCTGTTGATCTCCCGCCTGAAACTGACGCCCTTCATCGTAACATTGGCCTCGATGACGATGCTGTCCGGTTTTACCCTGATCTATACGGGCGGAAATCCGATTTTGGTGACAAACCCGGTCTACAAATTCATCGGGCAAGGCTATGTAGGTCCGATCCCGTTTCCTGTCGTCGTTCTTTTGCTGGTCTACGCCATTCTTTACTTCGTCCTAAAGCGAACGGTTCACGGCCAGTATATTTACGCCATCGGCGGCAATGAAAAAGCTTCCTTGCTCGCGGGGGTGCGGGTAAACCTGCACAAAACGATTGTGTACGGAACATCGGGATTGCTGGCAGGTCTGGCCTCCGTCATCCTGACAGCGCGTTTGTCATCGGCGACACCTGTCGCGGGAACGGGGTATGAGCTGGACGCCATCGCCGCGGTCATCCTGGGCGGAACGAGTCTGTTCGGCGGCAAAGGAAGCGTGGTCGGGACACTGATCGGGGTCCTGCTGCTCGGGATACTGACGAGCGGAATGAACCTGATCAACGTCTCTCCGTTTTACCAAAATGTGGCAAAGGGGTTGATCGTCCTGTTGGCAGTCATCATCGACCGGATGATCAACAAAGAAAAACAATAGCTCACAGAAAATGGCCAATAAATTGAGGAGGGGAATTTTCATGAAAAAATGGATGTTTTCATTGGTAGCAGCGACGCTGATGCTGACAGTTTCGGCGTGTGGTTCGTCCGGTACAACTGGAGCTCCGGCCACGGGATCGGGCGGCTCCGCGCAAGGCGGCAGTGCGGGCGAGGGCAAGATCAAAATCGGCTATGCGATCAACACTTTGAACAACCCGTTTTTTGTCGCCGTAAAAAATGGAGCGGAAAAAGAAGCGGAAAAGCTGGGCGTAGAGCTCGTGGTGGTCAATGCAAACGACGACCTGGCCACACAGCTGCAAGGCGTAGAGGATTTGATCCAGCAAAAGATCGACGTCCTCATCCTCGATCCGGTGGACAGCAAAGGGACCATACCAGCCGCGGAAGCAGCGAATAAAGCCGGGATCAAGGTGATCACCACGGGACGCGAGCTGGAAGGCGCCGAAGTCGTCACGCATCTGGGCTATGACGAGGTCAGGCATGGCATCGTCGCAGGCGAATTCATGAGCAAGCAGCTGGGCGGCAAGGGAAATGTCGTGGAGCTGCAAGGCATCATGGGCACAAACGTGGCACAGGATCGCAGCAAAGGCTTCCAGGAGGGTGTAGCGACATCGCCGGACATCAAGATTGTCGCATCGCAGTCGGCCGACTTTGATCGGGCCAAAGCCATGACTGTCATGGAAAACATCCTTCAGGCCAATCCGGAGATAAACGGCGTCTATGCGGCAAACGACGAAATGGCGCTCGGTGCGGTGCAGGCGATCAAAGCGGCAAACCGCACAGGCATCGTGGTCGTATCCAATGACGGTACAGCCGATGCTCTTCAGGCGATTAAAGACGGCGACATAGCCGGGACGATGGCCATTTATCCGAACCAGTACGGACAAAAGGCAGTCCAGATCGCCAAGAAAGTAGCCGGCGGCGAATCCGTGGAAAAGAAACTGGAGCTCCCCTCTATTTTCGTAAGCAAGGATAACGTAGAAGAAGCGATCAAGGAATCTCAAAACTAATTGGAAACGAGGAGCGAAGAACAATGAAAAAAGGTACAATCCTGAACCGTGAGCTGAATGAAGCGATTGCCTCGATGGGTCACACTGATTATATGATCGTCTGCGATGCCGGTTTTCCGATCCCAAATGGCGTAAAGCGCATTGATTTGGCGCTGAAAAAGGATGTGCCCGATCTGGAAACGGTTCTCTCCCTGATCGCCGGAGATTTCATCGCAGAAAACATCTACGTCGCCGAGGAGGTCGAAACGAACAATGCGCCTCTGTACAACAAGCTCAAGGCGATGTTCCCCGGCGTAGAAATCGGCACGATGGAGCATCAAAAAATATTGAGCGAGATGGCTTATAAAGCGAAGGTGATCGTCCGTACAGGTGCATTCGATCCATGGGGCAACGTCATCCTGCAATCCGGGGTGAGCGTTCCGCAGTGGTTTGACAAGCCCGGCATCGTTGTTCCCGATTATTACAAAGACAAAATGTAAGGTGTGCAAACCTGGCAAGCTGGGGGTTGTCTTGAAAAAACAGCGGGATAAAAGTATAGTAAATGAGAATAAGTTGGATAAAGGGTGAACCCAGTGATCGAAAAAACAGGTCCGGAACCGATTTATATTCAAGCGAAAAATTGGATTCGGGGAAAAATTGCCAGCGGCGAGTGGAAGGCAAAGGAGAAGCTGCCGTCGGAATCGGATCTCGCAGCCACATTGGGAATCAGCCGGGGTACCATCAAACAAGCGATCAAGCAGTTAATCACAGAAGGCATTCTCGTCCAGATACACGGGAAGGGAACCTTTGTCGTAGGCGAGCAAATGGAGTATCCGTTGGCGGAGAGACTGATTTCCATCGCCGAAACCATGATCGAAAGTCACAAAGACTTTACGACCAGGCTGCTCGGACTGGAGACCTCCCCAGCCGATCAAACCGTAAGCCGGTTTTTGGAGTTGGACCCATCCGGACAGGTTTATCATCTAAAGCGGCTGCGTTTTATCGAAGACACGCCGGTTGTCTTTTTGGAGAACTTTTTGCCGAAACAACTCTTCCCCGGCTTCGAGCAGAACAACTTTGAGGAGAAGACGTTGTTTTCCATAATCGAAGATCGCTACAAACTGAGAATCTCCTGGGGAAAACGCTCATTTTTGGGAAAAGGCGCTGACGAGAAGATCGCGGAAATGCTGCAGATCGACAAAGGAACGCCGATTACGTTCCTGGAGCAGACCATTTACACCGAGGACAATGTACCGATCGAGTATTCCAAAGTATGGCTGCGAAACGATCAGATCAAGCTGACCTCCATTCTGAAAAGAACGCAGTAAGTATGAACGGCTTGCTTCAGGGGAAGCGAGAAAATGCTCTCATCACGAATGTCAGCCAATTCAAGACCGACACAAAGCAAAGCCGTCGTCGATTCGTTGCAGGACACCATGCTGACGAGCAAAAAGAGCAAAAAGCAAAAAACGCTTCAAAAGAAAGCAAGACATATGTTTGCAAAGAGAAGCTGGAGGCTGACGTCAAAAGCCTCCAGTTTTTTATGCGGCCAACCTTTGATTAAGCATCCTTTAGTCCGCTGCTTTTGGATGCGGTTCTGCTTTTGGACGAGGTTCCGCTTTTGGGGCGAAGCCGGCCAGTCTACATCCGAGAGGTGTCCCACCGTACCTGATTGCTTTCTTCTATTTTCATCTCCACTGCCAAAAGCCTGAACGACTGCAAACAAAAAAACGCGGAAAATGGCTCCGCGTCCGAATCTTCATCTTACAGCTCATTCAACGAATAGTCTCTTTCTACTCTGCAAATCCTCGTCACGTACTGCTCATACCATACCTGTTTCCCTTTTTCCTGCGCCACCAGATGGTCCTCGTTCTGCTTCCAGTTGCGAATATCCTCCAGCGACTGCCAGTACGAGATCGTCACTCCGAATCCGTCCGCATCGCGCGTGCTTTCCACGCCGAGAAAGCCCGGCTGGGCAAATACCAGCTTCTCCATCATTGCGGCCATCTCTTCGTACCCCGTATTATCCGTTTGTGTCCGTTGACTGGTGAAGATCACAGCATAGTAAGGCGGCTTCGGCGTCTTTGCAAATGGCCCCATTTTACCCCCACTCCCTCAACTGGTATCTGTTAACAAGTATAGCACCCGCCTTTTTTTCTGTAACCTATTTCTCCACTGACAGCGATTGTCAGGGATGAGTGGATATACTCGAAAAAGCTCCGGGTATCAGATCTCTATGGGGCGGAAACCTTTTTGCCATACAAAACACTAACGATACGAGGGGGACTTTCAAAGATGAAACCAACCGACTTGCACTACGAATTTTACGTATTGGCAACCCCAGAGCAGGTGTGGGACACGCTCGTCTCGCCAGATGGGGTAAAAGCCATTTACGGGGGCTGTGTGACCGAGTCAACGTTCCGTGAAGGAGACCCGATCCGCTATATCGGCCCGGGCGCAGACGGAGATAAAACCATCCACGTCTACGGCGTCATTTTGCAGTGCGAGCAGGCCAAGACGCTCAGCTTTACCCACTTTGTCGGCGATTCCTACCACTCCGGCCAGGAACGGTACGAATCGCGCATCACTTATCGGCTCGAACCGGCCGGCGCGTCCACAAAGCTGACCCTGACCCATGACCGTTGGCATGAGAATGATCTGTCATACGATAACAGCGCGAAGGCATGGTGGATGATCCTCAGCAGCACGAAGACACTGATCGAAACAGGTAGGCCGCTGGCATTTTAAAAGTCGGTTTCGCCGTCGGAAACAGTGCTGTAACCCAGCGCCGCAGTCGCTCCTTTAATAATAAAGACTTTCCGTCCACTGGCATTTTCGGCACATGCGGGAAAGCGGGGTCTCCAGAAAATCGTGATCACATGCTTTTTGGGCAGTCCCAAGCTGCGCGCGGAGTGCGGCTAAAGCCGACTCCAACCGCTTGATTTCAGCACGCAGCTGGCCGGGATCACGCAGTTTTCCCATATCGGCATCCCGCTTCATTTCCTGTCCGTCCCTTTGTACAGTTGTCCTCCCTGCTCGCGGAATTCCCTGGCTTTCTCTTGCAGCCCCTCGTCAATAGCCGCATGGACCGAAAGCTGGTTGTCTCGGGCGTAGGCGCGAATATCCTGGGTGATTTTCATGCTGCAAAATTTGGGGCCGCACATTGAGCAAAAATGGGCAGATTTTGCCCCTTCGGCAGGGAGAGTCTCGTCGTGATACTCGCGTGCCCGCTCAGGGTCAAGCGAGAGGTTGAACTGATCGTTCCAGCGGAATTCAAACCGCGCCTTGGAAAGCGCGTCGTCGCGAAGCTTGGCTCGCGGATGTCCTTTTGCCAGATCGGCGGCATGGGCGGCGATTTTGTAGGCGATCAGGCCGTTGCGCACGTCCTCCTTGTTTGGCAGGCCGAGATGTTCCTTCGGGGTGACGTAGCAGAGCATCGCGGTGCCAAACCAGCCGATCATCGCGGCGCCGATAGCGGACGTGATGTGATCGTAGCCGGGAGCGATATCGGTCGTGAGCGGGCCCAGCGTGTAGAATGGCGCTTCGTGGCAAAGCTCAAGCTGCTTATCCATATTCTCTTTGATCTGGTGCATCGGCACGTGTCCGGGACCTTCGATCATCACCTGCACATCATGCTTCCAGGCGATCTTGGTCAATTCCCCAAGCGTCTCCAATTCGGCGAACTGGGCTTCGTCGTTCGCATCGGCGATGGACCCCGGCCTCAGTCCGTCACCGAGCGAGACGGAAATGTCGTATGCCTTCAGGATTTCGCAAATCTCTTCAAAATGCGTGTACAGGAAGTTTTCCTGATGGTGGGCCAGGCACCAGGCCGCCATGATGGAGCCGCCGCGGGAGACGATTCCGGTCACCCGATTGGCGGTCAGCGGGATATAGCGGAGCAGCACCCCTGCGTGGATCGTAAAGTAATCCACTCCCTGCTCGGCCTGTTCGATCAACGTATCCCGGTAGATCTCCCAAGTCAGCTCCTCGGCTTTGCCATTTACTTTTTCCAGTGCCTGATAAATCGGGACAGTACCGATCGGCACGGGACTGTTGCGGATAATCCACTCCCGGGTCGTGTGAATGTGTTTTCCGGTGGAAAGGTCCATGATGGTGTCGGCTCCCCAGCGGGTGGCCCACATCATTTTTTCCACTTCTTCACCGATGGAGGAGGTGACCGCGGATGTGCCGATGTTTGCGTTTACCTTCACGTGAAAATGACGACCGATAATCATCGGCTCCAATTCCGGATGGTTGATGTTGGCCGGCAGGATCGCGCGGCCGCTGGCGATCTCGGCTCTGACGAATTCCGGCGAAACTCCTTCGCGGATGGCGACGAATTCCATTTCCGGCGTGATGATGCCGCGGCGGGCGTAGTGGAGCTGTGTGACGACGCTGCCTTTTTTGGCCCGAAGCGGCTTGCGGTCATTTCGGGGGAAAACAGGTACTGCTTCAAGCTGCTCGGCGCTTTTGAAGCCGTTATCGACAGGCTGCACCGGGCGTCCCGCGTAGGATTCCGTATCGTCTCTTTCAGCAATCCAGCTTTTCCGCAGGGAAGGCAGTCCTTTTTGAATGTCGGCAATGTAGTCGGACGCCGTATACTCGCCGCTGGTGTCATAGACGCGAATGGGCGGGTTGGGAATTTCTCCGTACAAGCCCTGGGAAGGCGAAAGCTGGATTTCCCGCATCGGGACGCGAAGATCAGGCCTGCTGCCGACCTGGTACACTTTGCGGCTGCCAGGGAAAGGCTGTACAGCCGTCAGGTTGAGGGAAGATGCGTGTGGAATGGACATGAAAAAAACCTCCTTGTCATGGTTGCACGCGGCATGAACCCTGATGGAGGCGGAAGAAGACGCGTCTGCATGACAAAAACAAAACGCCGCAAAAAAACTTGCGACGCCAGACGCGAGAGCAGACAGGAAAGGGACGCAAGCATACGCAGTCCTCTCCGGTCTATATAAACATTCCTCCGCTGGCATTACCCAGTTCAGGTTCAACGGTCGACGACAGAGTAGCCGTCCTCTCAGCCTGGTCATCCCCAAGCTCCCGTGCATCATTGTTTAGAAATAGTTTGTTGTTTCCACCATAGCATAACTACTTTTTCCCAATTGTTCAAGAGGTTTTGTCGCAGCAGGAGGAAAGACATCGTGCAAAGCTTTGTCCAGCTTGTACCATTGGTCCATTCCCACCGAGGAGAGAATCGCGTCTCCATCCTCTTGCTTATAAGAGTCGAGATGAAACTTCGGCCCCATCGTAAACGGCTTGAGATAATGCTCTCCTTCCCGCGTTTCCACGTACATCATATACGCGTAGTCTGAAACCTTGTTGGCCGTTTCATATTCAAACTGCAAAATGAACAGCGAATCAGCCGTTCCCCTTAATTGCTCCACTTTTTCGCTGCCGGAGATCCAATCAACGACGGCAATCTGCTCGGTTTTATCCGAGTACAGGGAGAGAAGCTCCGGTTGCGCTTTGATGGAGTCTTCCCGGTAGTGATGTACCCATATGGCTTTCCCTTTTCCTGAATGAAAAAGCGATTCCAGCGCCGCTCCCGGGTGGGGCGCTTGTTGCTGTGAACACCCGCAGACGAGTGCAGATAGACAAAGGATGACGAAACGGAGCACGTGAGTTCTGGAATTCACTGCCATGATACTGCCTCCCTAACCCCGGAGTTAACCCCCGTTTTTGATGTGATGCCGCAGCGACATGCTTCCCAAAGTACGAACCCTCTCAATATAGTAAACGAAAAAGAAGAGGGAAACGTTTCAAGACAAATCCAACCATCTATAGGATAATCAAATGATTTTTATATAAATAATTGAATTGAACTATTGGTTTGCCGCGGCTATCCTTACGGGTAAATCCCGGAAAGGAAGTTGAGAGCGATATGAATCCGCATGAAGTGAAGCAATGCTTCCCGATTATGAATGTCCCGATCTACGGGAAGCGGCTTGTATATTTGGACAACGCAGCCACTGCCCAAAAACCGGTTCAGGTGATTGAGGCGCTGGAAGCATTTTATCGGATGGCAAACGCCAACGTTCACAGGGGAGTCCACTACCTGGGGGCAAAGGCGACAGACATGTACGAGGCGGCGAGAGAAAAGGTCCGTGCTTTCATCCGCGCAAGCGAAGCGGCCGAGATTGTTTTTACCCGGGGGACGACGAGCGCCTTGAATCTGATCGCCAGCGGATACGGCCGTTTGGTCCTTTGCGAAGGCGACGAGATCGTCATTTCATTGGCCGAGCATCACAGCAACCTGATCCCTTGGCAGCAGGCGGCAAAAGCGGCCGGGGCAACACTGAAATTCATTCCCTTGCAGGAAGATGGGACGATAACGCCGGAAGCTGTCCGTTCAGTGGTGACCCCACGGACTAAAATCGCAGCACTCCACCATATATCCAACGTCTTGGGAGATGTAGTACCGCTCAGAGAGATCGCCGGCATCGTCCATGCACACGGAGGAGTTTTGGTTGTCGACGGTGCGCAGGGAGCGCCTCATTCACCAGTCGATGTGGGGCAGATGGACTGCGACTTTTACGTTTTCTCCGGTCACAAAATGTGCGGTCCTACAGGAATTGGAGTTTTGTACGGGAAGCGTCCATTGCTGGAGCAATTGGTACCTGTTGAGTATGGAGGAGAGATGGTTGAGTCGGTCGATGCCGAATGGGCGTCGTGGAAAGAGCTTCCGTACCGGCTGGAAGCGGGAACCCCTTTGATTGCGGGAGCGATTGGGCTGGGGGCTGCGATTGATTTCCTCGCTCAAATCGGCATGGAGAAGATCGAACGGCATGACCGCAGGCTGGTTGGCTACGCACTGGAGCGGTTGCAGGAGCTCAAAGAATGCAAAGTGCTGGGGCCGCTACGGCATCGCACGTCCATCCTGACGTTTCAACTGGGGGAGATCCATCCCCATGATCTGGCTACCGTGCTCGATGCAGAAGGGATCGCCATCCGTGCCGGTTACCACTGCGCGCAGCCGCTGGCGAAATGGTTTGGACAAGCGGCGACGGCACGGGCCAGCCTCTATCTCTACAACACCGAAGAAGACGTAGATGCGCTGATCCTGGGATTAAAGAAGGCGCAGGACTTGTTTCGCCGAAATAAATAAGACGGAGTGCCTAAAAAGATTCAGTGTCACGGATTTGGAGAGGCAAGCACGATGCTTAAAAAAGCACCATGAAGGAGGAAGGGCAGACATGCAAGTGTATAAAACAGTGACCATAGCCGGATCGGATTCCAGCGGAGGAGCGGGTATTCAGGCCGATCTCAAAACCTTTCAGGAGCTGGGGGTTTACGGGATGTCGGCCTTGACGACGATTGTCGCGCAAGATGAAAGCTGGGGCCATCATGTTTTTCCGGTTGAACCGGACACGGTAGCAGCGCAGCTACGAACGGCACTGGAGGTGATCGGAGCGGATGCTTGCAAGACAGGCATGCTAGGCTCTATCCGGGTCATCGAGCTTGTGGCCCAAGCAATCGCCGCGAGCGGCATTCAAACGATCGTTATCGATCCCGTCATGATTTGCAAAGGCGTCGATGAAGAACTGCACCCGGAAGTAAATGAGTGCCTCCGCGAAGTGCTGGTTCCGCTGGCGACCGTCGTGACGCCCAATCTGATCGAGGCGGCCAAGCTGAGCGGCATGGCACCGCTGCAATCTGTGGAAGAGATGAAGGAAGCGGCCAGACGCATTCACCGGCTCGGTCCGTCTTATGTGCTGGTAAAAGGGGGAGGGCGGCTGCCGGGAGACAATGCGATTGACCTATTGTATGACGGCAGCAGCTTTGACATTTTCGAAGTGGAAAAGATCCGCACGACAAATACGCACGGGGCGGGCTGCTCCTACTCTGCCGCAATCACCGCGGAATTGGCAAAGGGAAGGTCAGTGCCAGAGGCAGTTGCGACCGCAAAAGCGTTTATTACCGAGGGCATCCGTCACTCGTTTTCCTTGCGCTCGTTTGTCGGACCGACCAATCACAGCGCCTATCGGCAATCAAAAGGCGGCAACTGACCAAGCGGGGCACCGTCTCTGCTTTCCATGTGTTCATTCGCTAAACCAATCCTTATCATATCGGATTTGGAATTGATGCTGCCTGCCAAAATCGCTACCTTATAGCTAAGGGCCCTTGTATTACATCAGGAGAGGAGGAGAGAAAAGGATGGCGAAAGCTGTGTTTTATCATGCTGGATGCAGTGTATGCGTCGATGCGGAACAGGCCATTTTGCCGTATCTCGACCGTACCAAAACCGATGTGGAAACCATTCATTTCGCCCAGCATCCGGACAAGCTGGACGAGGCGGAAAAACTGGGAGTGAAATCTGTGCCTGCACTCGTATTGAACGGTACGGTGTACCATATCAACTTCGGGGCGAGCATGGCGGATGTCCGAAAGGCTGTTGGCAAGTAAGAAGGCGATATCGTAGGCAGCAGCACCAATTTGTTCATGGCTCTTTACTCACCTCGTTGATAGAACCTCTTGGAGGCGTAAGCTCGCGCATTACGCCTCTTTTTTTATGAAGCGTGCCCAGCAAGCCGTTAATTGCTAGTTGGTGAAAGTCCAACCGAGGCAGGAGCCAAGTCACCTCGTAGCTGACAGGCAACTGGTGGAGAAATCCTAAGGTTGAAGCCCTGTGACAAAGTAACTCGAAAGAGTGCGAGCAAATCAGCAGGCCGTAACATAAAGTGAATCCTGCAGCCTCGTTAAGAAAGACCACCGAGAGGTGGACAAAGGGAAGCCGAGCTTGTTTCATATGGGCGAAGGCCAAGGACGGTGTGGAGAACTTGGAATACAGCACCTATGAATCCCTCGGGGTATGGGGAGCGGTATGTTGAGAAAGTAGTTAACGGAACTGGGGAGACCCTACTCTGCACGCCCCGTCAGGAGCGTAAAACGGAAACCTATAACCGTAAGGGAAGTGGTGGATGGCAGAGAGGGAGTCGGAGGGGTTCATAGTACCGATGAACATAAGGACAACACAACCTTATGGAGGGAAGGAGCCCTGCTTTGTTCACGGGTCGAAGGAGGTAAGAGTGAGTGAATGCAAGTAAACTTGCTAACTACACCGATGTAAAAGCTCGACAACTTTGGACAACCCTATATCTTTGTGCCAAGGCAAACTCAAAACGGCGATTTCATGCCTTGTATGACAAAATCTACCGCCCGGATATTCTAGCGACAGCTTGGAGGAGAGTAAAAGCAAATAAAGGGAGCGGAGGAATCGACGGACAATCCATCGCACAGATTGTGGAGGAGTATGGGGAGAGCCGTTTTCTTAACGAGATCTATCTAGATTTAAAAGAAAAGCGGTATCGTCCACATCCGGTTCGTCGAACTTACATCCCTAAACCGGATGGCAAGAAACGTCCACTCGGCATCCCGACGATCAAGGATCGGGTGGTCCAAATGGCTACTAAGCTAGTCATTGAACCGATCTTTGAAGCTGATTTTCGGGACTGTTCTTATGGCTTTCGGCCAGGAAGAAATGCTCACCAGGCAATTGCACAGATACGCAAAGCAAGCAAGAGGTGTTATTGGGTCGTAGATGTTGACATTAAAGGGTATTTCGACAACATCAACCATGAGAAGTTGATGAAACTGGTCGAAATGAGAATCAGCGACAGACGTGTTCTGAAACTTATCCGACAATGGCTGCAGGCTGGGGTCATGGAAAATGATCAATTCCATGAAACAGAACTGGGAACTCCGCAAGGAGGGGTAATCTCGCCTCTTCTTTCAAACATCTATCTAAACTACATGGACACCATTTGGGAAAATCAATTCTCCCATCTTGGCACACTTATCCGCTATGCGGATGACTTCGTTATCATGTGCAGAACCAAACAAGAAGCATTGGAAAGCATTCAAGTGCTGATGGCTATTCTAAACAAGCTGGAGCTTAGTCTCAGTAAAGAGAAATCTAGACTCGTTAATATTTGGGACAATTCCACTGGGTTTGACTTTCTTGGGCTGCACCATCGCAAATTCCCCGTGTTCAACAAAGGGGGGAGCAAGGTATTTGCTATGTCTCATGTACCAGCTAAGAAAGCAATGAAGGAAATGAGACGTAAAATTAAGGAATACACTGCACCAAGGAACAAACTGTTTCTGTCTCTAGAAGAGCTAGTGAAAGGGCTAAATCGCAAGCTAAGGGGGTTCAAGAACTACTACTTCATCTCGCCCATCGCCAAACGATGGGCAAGACGGATAGACTGGTATGTGATTGAACGCCTTACAATCTTCTGCAACAAGAAAAGAAGCAAGCGGAATAAACATGCCGGAAAGCTGAAGGTCATACAAAACACGCAGGGTAGTTTATTGAAATTAGCCGGATAAAGTAAGCCGAATGCCAAAGAAAGAAGAACATCGGAAAGCCGTATGAGGGAAAACCTCACGTACGGTTTGATGAGGGGGAGCTGAAATGAGCAAGGCGACCATACGGTCGCCCGAAAGTTTCAGTTCTCTACTCTACAGTGTAAAGCCGCTGCAAACCTGTCTATCGTTTAAGGGTGGGGCGATTGCGGTTACTCCATCCTTTTGGCAGTCCCGATCAGGTTTTCGAGGAAAACCCGCGTGGCGGCGCACATATATTTGTCCGCCCGGTAAATGATGCCGATCTGGCGGGTGATCGGACTGGCGAACGGGACGGCGGCAATTTTTCCATTCTGGATAAAGTCGACGTATGGTTTGGGCAGGACAGTGACGCCGATCCCGCTTGCGACCATATTGACGATCGATTCCATCGTAGTCATCTCAAAGGAAGGCTTGACGGAAAAGCCGGCAGTTTCGCAATGCTGATCAATGAGCTGTCTGAGATAGTAATTTTGCGGAAGAAGGACAGAAGGCGTCTCTTTTAACACCTCGAGCGGAGCGGAACGTTTCTCTGCCAGTGCATGGCCGGACGGAACCACGAGGCACAGCTCCTCCTGCACCAGCGGCAGCGTCTCGAACTCCTCGTCCTCGACGGGCAAAAAGACAATGCCCATATCTAGCTGGTTGTCCAGCAGAGCGGAGCGGATGTCTCCCGTGCGCAGTCCAAGTACGGACAGCTCGATATGGGGATACTGCCGATGAAACGCGAGGATGGCTGGCGGCAGCAGGTAATTGACGACCGTCAGGAGTGCGCCGATGGTCAGCTTGCCGCGCTGCAAGCCCTGCAGATCCGAGATGGCGGCCCGCGCCTGGGACAGTTCATGGAAGACGCGCTGAGCATGTCCGCGCAGGATGCGGCCCGCTTCCGTCAAGGCGGTTTTCTTGCCGATCCGGTCAAACAGCGGGACGCCGATCTCCGCTTCCAGAGCGCGGATTTGCTGGCTTAAAGAGGGCTGAGAAATCCCGACCTTTTCTGATGCTTTGGTGAAATGCAGTTCCTGTGCCACGGCCAAAAAATACTCCAATTGCTTTAATTCCATCGTTCTCACCGCTTTCTATTCATAGGTAAATCCAATTGAAATAATAGTAATGATTGAATTGATCAATGTATATAGAAGCTTATAATGAAGGTGACCATGTGTCCAGTGCAAAATCGTAAACAAAAAAAAGAAACGGGTAGGGAGAGTCCTGCAAAAGTCCACCTAATATCTGTAAACCGTAACCCTAGTGCCCTTAGGTACTGGGGTTTTAAGTATCGAGAATGTAGCTGTAGTGGGGAGAAGCATGTTTCCGATCTGCGCTCCGGTCTACGTCCTGCAAGGATGTGAAACTGTCCGCTCCACAGCGATCCCGGGGGAAGCGCAAAACGGCGCGCAGCTCCGGGGTTTACTCATAGATTGCGCTTCTGTTTCCCCGGGCTCGCTGTTCCGCTTGGCTGGACTCCGCCAGTCGCTCCGCCTGGAAACATGCTTCTCCTCCGAAACAGTAGGTTTTCAACAGGCTGAAACCCAATGCCCCTTCGACACTGGGTTTGTTGTACAATGAAAAGAAAACGAAAGAGTTGGAACCATTGCTACAGCCCTCTAAACAAATCACGGCATCCTTCCATGCCGAATTATATAAACTAATTCCCGCGGATCACCCTTTACGTAAAATCAATGAAATCGTAGATTTCACATTCATTCATGAGTTGGTTCGTTCCTCTTATTGTGAGCATTACGGAAGACCTGCTAACGAACCCGAACTCCTGTTTCGTCTATTGTTTTTACAAGTTCTCTACAATCTTTCGGATGAACGCATCATTCAGGAAACGCAGGTAAACCTCGCTTATAAGTGGTTTTTAGGTTTAAATCCAGAAGATCCCCTTCCTGACCCCTCTCAATTATCCCGCTTTCGTAATCATCGGTTAGGGGCCGGAGCCGTGGATGAGGTGCTTAAATCAGTTGTACGTCAGTGCATCGAAAAAGGACTTGTGAAGTCAAAGACGATCATCATGGATTCCACCCATACACTGGCAGCTTCACAAAAACAAAAGCCGCTTGAAGTACTGCGGGATGCGGCGAAGCGCTTATTCCGTGTTGTGGTGAAAAAGCATCCAAAACTCGAAAAGAAACTCCCACGGTTACCGGAGTTGAAGAAAGATCAAGAGGATGCTGAGAAGATCATGCTTCACTACTTGGCGGAACTTGGAGAGACTGTCGAGACTTTGTTACCCGATCATGAGGGTTCCATCTCGGAGAAGGTCAAGATCGCCAAGGCCATCGTGGAAGACGAACGTCTCCTCGCCAATAAAGGTATTATGTCGGCCATTGATCCAGATGCACGCTTTGGATGGAAGAGTAATACGAAATCCTTTTTTGGCTACAAAGAGCATATTGCCATGACCGAAGAAGAAATCATTACGGCTGTGGAGGTCACCGGAGGAAGTACGGATGACGGAAAACAATTCAAACAACTTTTGAACCAATCGCTTGACGTAGGAATAGAAGTACAAGAAGTGATTGCTGACACCGCATATTCGGGTAAAGATAACTTGGACGAGATGAAAGCCAAGAAGATTCAACCCGTCGTCCCACTAAACCCAATCGTACATAACGGAGGGCTAAGGCAAGAAGGTTTTGAGTACAACAAGGATGCAGACTTTGTTATTTGTCCGGCAGGACAACATAGTATCCGAAAGGCTGTCCAAGGAAGCAAGAGTGGCAAAAGTCGTTCTCTCGTTTTCTACTTCGATACGGAGAAATGTAAGACATGCCCACTTAGGGAAGGCTGTTTCAAACCAGGAGCGAAGAGCAAGACCTACTCCATCCGGATCGTGGCGGAAACCTACAAGGCGCAAATCGAGTTTGAAAACAGCGATACGTTCAAAGAACGTATTCGTCGCAGATCGATTATTGAGCACAAAAATGCTGAATTAAAAAGGTATCATGGGATGACCAAGGCCAAGTACCGTGGTCTCTTTCGTATGCGAATACAGGCAATACTTACGACTTTCGTCGTAAATGTAAAACGGATGATAAAATTGGCAGAAAAAATGCAGCCCGCCTCTTAAAGGAGAATGGGCTGCATTTTTCGTTAAAGTCCTTTTTTGTAAAAAATAGTGTGGGTTACCCGATCCGCAAACCTCAAAAGAGGTATTTTGCAGGCCTCTCGGGTAGGGGAGGTCTTTTTTTGAAGCCGTTCGGGTATTTGCCCCATACAGAGACAGAGCGTAAAGAAATGCTGGCGTTTTTGGGTTTGCAGCAGACAGAAGGACTGTTTGACCAAATTCCTGCCGAGATCAGGCTGAAGGAGCCGATCCAGATCCCGCAGGCTTGGTCGGAGCTGGAGCTGACCAGACAGTTTGGACGGATGGCCGCCAGAAACAAAAATACCGAAGAATATGTCTCGTTTTTGGGAGCCGGCGCTTATGAGCACGCGATTCCGGCAGTGGTTGAAGCCATCGTCGGCCGCTCGGAATTTTACACGGCATATACGCCTTACCAGCCGGAAATCTCGCAGGGCATCCTGCAGGCGATTTTTGAGTACCAGACGATGATTTGCGAATTGACCGGAATGGAAGTATCCAATGCTTCTCTATAAGACGGTCCAACAGCGATGGCAGAAGCGGGGATGATGGCTTGTGCGGCGACCAAGCGAACCAAATTGCTCGTCTCCAGGGCGGTTCATCCGGAATACCGGGAAGTCCTGAAAACATACGCTTACGGCCAACGGCTGGAGATCGTGGAAATTGGCGTGGGGGATGGGCTGACAGATTTGGACGAGCTGGGAGACCGGATGGGTGACGACATCGCCGGATGTATCGTCCAGTATCCGAATTTTTTCGGCTGCGTGGAACCGCTGGAAGAGCTGGCTGCTCTCACGCGTCATTGCGGGGCGCTGTTTATCGCGGTCGTCAATCCGATTGCGATGGGAATTTTGGAGCCGCCGGGTTCCTTTGGAGCAGACATCGTCGTGGCGGAGGGACAGCCGCTTGGAAATCCGCTGTCATTTGGCGGGCCTTATCTCGGCATTTTGGCGACCACCCGGGCGCTTGTTCGGCGGATGCCGGGCCGGATCATCGGGCAGACCACGGACCTCGACGGCAGACGCGCTTTCGTCCTTACCCTGCAGGCCAGAGAGCAGCATATCCGCCGGGAAAAGGCGACCTCCAACGTCTGCTCCAACCAGGCGCTCAATGCTTTGGCAGCGACCGTCTACCTCAGCTATATGGGCAAGCAGGGGCTCTGCGAAGTAGCGAGACAGTGCATGCTGAAAACGCAGTACGCGATTGAGCGTCTCACCTCCATCAAAGGAGTGGAGCGATTGTTTTCGACAGCCGTTTTTCACGAATGTGCGTTCAAGCTGCCGGCATCTCCTGCGGCAGTGAACAAAAAGCTTCTTGAGCACGGAATCATCGGCGGATACGAGCTGGCGAAAGACTACCCCAGATACGAAAACAGCGTTCTGCTTGCCTTTACGGAGGCGAGGACGAAAGAGGAGATCGATACATTAGCCGAGCGATTGGAGGCTGTGCTATGAGACAGGAAAAAGATCAGCCGCTTATTTTTGAATGGTCCCGGCCAGGCCGGAGCGCCTATAGCTTGCCAAAGCTCGATGTGCCGGAGCTTTCTGTGGAGGACATTCTGCCTTTGCCCTACATCAGAGCGAAGCGGGCCGAGCTGCCGGAAGTGAGCGAACTGGATGTCGTCCGGCATTATACGGCTCTGTCCCGCCGAAACCACGGAGTTGACAATGGTTTTATCCCGCTTGGCTCCTGCACGATGAAGTACAACCCGAAGCGAAATGAAAAAGTGTCCAAGCTGAGCGGATTTGCGTCCATTCATCCGTACCAGCCGGAGGAGACCGTGCAAGGGGCGCTGGAGCTGATGTACCATTTGCAAAAGGAGTTGGAGGCCATCACGGGGATGGACCAGGTCTCGCTGCAGCCGGCTTCGGGAGCTCAGGGAGAATGGGCAGGCCTGCTGATGATCCGGGCCTATCATGAGTCGCGCGGGGAAAAGCGGACCAAGGTGCTGATACCGGACGTATCCCACGGTACAAATCCTGCCTCGGCTGCCGTCGCCGGGTTTGAGAGTGTCACGATTGCCTCCAACGAGTACGGCGAGGTCGATCTCGAATCGCTCCGGCAAGCGGTAGGGCCGGATACCGCCGCCCTGATGCTGACCAATCCGTCTACGCTCGGTCTGTTCGACCGAAACATTCTGGAGATTGCCCGCATCGTCCATGAGGCAGGGGGACTGCTTTACTACGACGGAGCCAATTCCAACGCCATCCTCGGCTATGCCCGTCCGGGAGACATGGGATTCGACGTGGTGCACCTGAACCTGCACAAAACCTTTACCACCCCCCATGGCGGCGGAGGGCCGGGGGCGGGACCCGTCGGCGTCAAAAAGGAACTGATTCCGTTTCTGCCCGTACCGATCGTAGAGCGGGACCAGGACCGCTACCGGTTGAATGCAGACAAGCCGCAGTCGATCGGAAAGGTCAAGGGGTTCTACGGAAATTTCGGCATTCTGGTCAGGGCTTATGCGTATATGCGCACGATGGGACCGGACGGATTGAAGCTGGTGACCGAAGACGCGGTACTAAACGCCAACTATATGATGAGAAAGCTGCAGCCGCACATCGAGCTGCCCTACGACAGGACGTGTATGCACGAATTTGTCCTGTCAGCAAGGCAGCTCAGGAAAAAAGGGGTGCGGACGCTGGACATCGCCAAGCGGCTGCTCGATTTCGGCTATCACCCGCCGACAATCTACTTTCCGCTGAACATCGAAGAAGCGATGATGATCGAGCCGACCGAGACCGAAAGCAAGGAGACGCTGGACCAGTTTATCCAGACGCTCATCCGGATATGCGAGGAGATTGAGAGTAGCCCGGAGACCGTACAGGAAGCGCCGCACACAACTGTGGTGAACAGGCTGGATGAGGCGAAGGCAGCCCGCAATCCGATCCTCCGCTATCGGAGAGAGGAAGAAAATGGACGGGAGGGTTCGGTTTTGCGGTAAAAGGCGACGAGGCTGCAAGCCAAAGGCGTGATGGAATCGAGGAAACAGAAACATAGCGTTATGGCAGAAGAAAGAACCATAACGTCATGCTCGGAGAAGAAGCAAAAGACGTGCTCGGAAAGGCAAGCGATATGCTAGGAAAAGCAAACAGTGCGAAGGCAATTAAGCTTCGCACTGTTTCTTCCTTATGTGATTGAGGAAGGTCGAAAGAAAACACATTGACAACATATAGTATAGTGTCTAAACTAATGAATAGAAAAATTTGGCATATCCCTGGCGACAACAAACAATATGGATGAGGAGAGAATGGTCCAGGAATATTTTTTTGCATAATTTGTTTAGTATCTATACTGTATGGTAGGTCGGTGAAACGGCGAAATGAAAACGGAAATAATCAAGAAAAAAGAAGGCTCAAGCCGAAACCTTTTTTACATGCTTATGGCCATTTGTCTCGGAGCATTCGTGTCACATTTCACAGCAGGGATCGTCAACGTGTCGCTCCCTCGTTTGACGGAAACCTTCCATGCGGGAATTGGCACTGTTCAGTGGATCACGACCGGGTATTTGCTGGCTGTCGCTTCGCTTTTGCCCGTGATGGGAAAGCTTGGCGACCGCTATGGCCAACGCCGCATTCATAATCTCGGCTATGTTTGCTTTACGATAAGCTCGGTTTTGATCGCCTTTTCGCCGAATGTGGCCATCCTGCTGCTGCTGAGAGTGTTGCAAGCGGCCGGAGCTTCGATGTTCCAGGCGACAAATATCGCGTTGATCACTATGTATATGCCAAAGGAGCGGAGAGGCCGCTCGCTCGGAATTGTCAGTACGGCTGTAGCGCTTGGAGGGATGAGCGGTCCCATTGCGGGAGGCATGATCGCTCAATGGCTGAGCTGGCAGTGGCTGTTCCTGATTCACGTTCCCATTATCCTCTTTGCGACTTGGCTTGCCTTTCGCAGCATTCCGAACCAGGAACCGGAGAGAAAGCCGGGCACTTTTGACGGCATGGGGGCGGTTCTCTTTACCGCCGTCATCGGCATCGTCATCTTGGGCGTAACCCAGGGCCAGGTGTGGGGCTGAGGATCGCTGGGGCTTGTTTCGTTATTTGCCGCAGCTCTTGCCGCGCTGGTACTTCTGCTCTGGTGGGAGAAAAGGCAGGCTCACCCGTTTTTGCCCCTGCCGGTATTCAAAAACGCTGCTGTGACATCCGGCCTGTTCATCACGGGAAGCTCTTTTTTGCTCGCCAACACGATTTTGGTCGTCTTGCCGTTTTACTTGACCGGGTTGGTTGGAATCGTTCCTCTTGAAGTGGGGTACATCATGGCCGCTTATCCTCTCATACTTGCGGCTGCAGGGCCGTTTGCGGGGGCACTCTCGGATCGGTACGGCTCCCGGCTGTTCCAGTTTCTCGGCTTATGCGGCATGGGCGGAGGTTCTTTGATCCTGACGCTGTGGCTGGAGCAGCTGTCCATGCTGGAGATTGTCCTGACGCTTGCGTTGACAGGCTTTGGCATGGGGCTGGTAACGTCCCCGAACAACAGCTTCATTATGAAAAATGTCGCTTCCCACTACGTGGGTACGATTGGCGGAATGGTTGCCCTGATGCGAAATGTCGGGATGGTTTTCGGTGCGGCACTGGGCCTCGGGTTCATGAATGGAGTGTCCTTCGATGAAAAAGCACAGGCGATGGGTGCATTTACAAGCGTGTTCGGAATCAACGTCGCTATTTTTGTTTTGAGCATTGCGGTATTTGGATACGGCTTATTTTTGGACCGGAAAACCAAGGGAAGCCAAAAGCAAGAGACAAACCATTCTGTTTGACCCAAAACGGGCGCCTTGACACGGAATGGTTTAGAAACTAAAGTATGGGTATGAGAGAACAGCAAATTTTCCCACCCGAAAAAATGAATACAGGCAGTCAAAAACTGGGGCGCGTCATTTTGCAGCTTCAACGACTCGAGCGGCAGCCTCGAACGTTTGGGGAAGCGGGCGTGCTGACGCCGAGCGAAATTCATACAATCGACGCCATCGGCTGTGAGGGCGGCATCCTAATGAGTGCGCTTGCGTCCCGCCTCGGTGTGACAAAAGGTGCCGTGACCCAGCTCGTGACGCGCCTGGAAGCCAAGGCGCTGGTTACAAGGACGACACACCCGACAGATTCCAGAGCGGTGATGGTCTCGCTGACGGAAAAAGGGAAAGTGGCATATCGCATCCATGAGGAAATGCATCATGAATTTTATCAACAGCTTCGCCTGCAATTGGATCCTGACGAGATTGCCGTATTTGAAAAATGTTTAGATAAATTGAGTGAGCTGCTGCGTGACTAGTTCTGCATTAGGCAAAGGGGAAACCGTTATGAGACAGATTGAAGTCCTGCCCTATGACGAAGAGTGGGCGGCATTGTTTGAAAAAGAGAAGGAGCTTTTGCAGGGCATATTCTCCGAAGAGCTGGTCGCGATCCATCACATCGGCAGCACTTCGATCAGAGGAATGAAGGCAAAGCCGATCATTGACATCATGCCGGTCGTAAAAGACATTGAGCGGATCCATCTGTACAACGACTCCATGCGAATGGCCGGATATGAGCCCAAAGGGGAGAACGGGTTGCCTGGCCGCCGCTACTTTCAAAAAGGAGGCGACCAGCGAACACACCACGTC
The DNA here is from genome assembly GCF_036700025.1 of Brevibacillus borstelensis. Classification (NCBI taxonomy): domain Bacteria; kingdom Bacillati; phylum Bacillota; class Bacilli; order Caryophanales; family Paenibacillaceae; genus Brevibacillus; species Brevibacillus borstelensis. The sequence goes on from NZ_CP144922.1 coordinate 2,256,990, forward strand.
CATATGTACCAGCAAGGCCATCCCGATATCCACAGGCATCTTGCCTTCCGCGATTACGTAAGCAGCCACCCCGATGCAATGGCTGCTTATGCGAGCCTCAAGGAAGAGCTTGCCAAAAAATTCCGCTATGACAGCCAGGCGTACGCAGACGGCAAAAGCGGACTTGTGCGACAGATCGATAAGGCAGCTCTCGCTTGGTATCTAAACAGAACTAGTTAGGTTAGTGGTATTTTGCTGAGGCAACCCAATGAGAACCCGGTTGGTCCCGTCTCGCCATCCATCCATGAACCGATCACTTATTCGAGAAGCAATTGATAAAACGCCACATCGTGGTATTCCCCGAATTTGTACCCCACCTGACGAAAAACCCCCACTGGCTGAAATCCAAACTTGACGTGAAGCTGAGCGCTGGATTCATTGCCTCCGGTGATTCCGGCGACCAGCGCGTGGTAGCCAAGTTCTTTCGCCGCCGCGATAAGCTTTGTCATCAACAGCCCTCCGATTCCCTTTCCATGATGATCATGATGAACGTAGACAGAAGATTCCGCTGTCTGGTTGTACGCGGGCTTCTCCCGAAACGTGCCAAGCGACGCATATCCTACTACCGATCCGTTTTCTACTGCCACCAGCAAGGGGTGCTGCTCGTCGTATTTTTGGAACCATTTCTTTCGCTGCTCGAGCGTTTGTTCCACCAGGTCGAACGTGGCAGGAGAAGTCCGTACGACGTGATTGTATATTTCCAATAGGACGGGCAAGTCGTGTTCGGTTGCTTTTCTTACGGTAATAGAAGACATGCTGTTCACCACCTGACGAATTTGAGTCAATTATATGTCAGGTTTTCTTACATGAACAAGAGAAAAGTTTCCTAAGCTTTGGACTTCCCAGATTCAGGGACAAAAAAATGGTGCCGTTTTAAAGGGGATTGCTAATGATTGGAGAATAACATACTTATTGATTTAATAAGTATATAGAACGCCTGCCTTAAATCGGCAGACTCCTCGCCCATAGTTTGCTTGCTGCCGTTATTTATACTGAATCAACCCGATTCCCAAGCCAACAGGGTCTGCCAGATAAGCCAGGTAAAACTCGTCGAACTCCATTTTATCCCGGACTATTTTGGCTCCGCTCTCTACCGCCTTGGCCAGTGTATCGTCCAGCGAGTCCACCTCGATGACAACCCGTGTCCCGTGCGGATAATCGCTTGGACCGAGTGCAATGCCGCCATGAATTCCGGGCTTGGTATCGGAGCCAGTCGTGACTTCGCGATAGTCCCAGTGAGGTTCTGCAATTTTCCAATCAAATACGGATGAATAGAACGCTGCTGCTTTTTCAGGGTCTTGGCTGTTGAATTCAAACAAAACGACTCGTGCCATTCGTGCGCCTCCCATTGTTTGACAAGTTGTCAGAGTATTCTTCAAATCCATTGCAATTCCTTCTTGGAGATAGGGGCTTTTTTTCTCGGGGTGGTGAGTTGTCCGCCCGAATAGTCGAAAGCTGTCCGCTCGCGTAGTCAGTGAGTGAAGTTTCATGGAGGAGGATATTATGAATTTTCATGTGCTTTCAGTCGTGACCAGCAAGCTTTCAGACATGAAGAGGTTTTATACCGAAGTGCTCAGGCTTCCATTAACGTCGGAAGACTCCGCATCGTTTACAGTAAAGGCAGGCAGCTCGCTCCTGCGTTTTTCCGAGTCGGCGGAGCCCGCTTTCTATCATTATGCGTTTGCGATTGCCAAGCCGCATTTTGAAGCGTGCCTTCAACGAATAAAAAAGCACCAAGGCTTGCTGCGAGACCGGGATGGAGAGGAACGGATGACTTCAGTGATCTGGAAAGGAAGCCAGATATATTTCGAAGACCCGGAAGGAAATATTGTAGAAGTGCTTTCCTTTGAGGAAGAGGGAGCCGAAGGAGGGTGGCTGCGCATTCAGGAGATTGGAATGCCGGTCCCGGATGTAGCTGCCTTCGCCGAGAAGCTTTCCGTTTTGGGCAGCGAATTTGAAGCGGAAAGCGATACATTTCGCTTTTTCGGTGATCGGCGTGGGGTATTGGTGCTCGTAAAGCAAGGACGTTCCTGGTTTCCGACCAACCGTCCGGCCGCGATTCATCCGATCATCGTGGAGGTGGAGCAAAGGAGCGGAGAAAGTGAAGGAGAAAGAGGTCTATTCACCATCGAGCAACCCGAGCTTGGGTATACGATTACGGTACGCTAAGCTAATCTAAGCGGATTCTATTTGCGGAGAAGCGATCCGATCAACAGCATACCCGCACCCGGAACTTGTGCCGGGAGAGGTGATCCATTTGCATTTCCAATCATTGCCTGCTATGGATCGCTTTTTGCGCCTTATGCTCATCCTCCGGACGGACAAAAATTTCATAGGTAGTGGTGCGGTCGGTACGGGGGAACATTACACTAGAAGTATCCAAACCCAAATGATTGATGTCATTTGGCGATTTTGTCCGGTAGCTGATGCCGTGAGCCTGCAATTTTGCCGCGGCTTTGGCATACGCTTCGGTGCCGACCGCTATATGCACCAGGCACTTGTGTCGAGAAAAAAACCTGGAAAACAGACCCATTCATAAATGCCCCCAATCCCTTTATTTTCCAAAAGCGAAGCCGTATACTTATATCAATGATTTTAGCTGAAGAGAGGGAAGCCTACCAATGAAGTCTTTTTTGCTGATCGGTTGGTTGATACTGCTTGCAGGGGCAATTCTTTCGCGTGTCAATCCCAGGTTCAGAAGCATCCGGTTAATCGGGGACGGTGCCTTTCCGTTTCTTTTGTACATCACTGCCCCTGATTTGTGGCCGCTCTGTCTGGGCCTGTTTTTCCTCCTGTACGCCGCGGAAATCTTTCGAATGTATCGAGAGCAGAGGAATTGATCCTCCTTGCGTCTCTGTCCAGCCTTCGCTGTCAGATTTTCCTGTCTTCCGGAATTGGTCCTGATTGTATTCGTCGTATCTCCTGTTTGAAAATATTCCAAATGAGCAAGATAGATCTCCTATTTTATGAAAAGAAGCGAAAAAATAAAACTGACCGCAAAATAGCCGGCTCCCGCCCAAAAAAACGGACCGTGGGGGATCAGCCGCGGCTGAAACGACACGTCGTCCTGTCCGGTTAGCTCATACATCCCTTCGTTCTGCCCGCCTTCGACCTTACGAATGTATGATTCCTGCCTCCGCCAAGAAGCAAAAAAACGCTTGCAACTGATCCAGAAGGCGGTAAAAAATTGCCCCTGGATGACGAAAAGCACGCCCCATGCCATCAGCAGCAGAAGAGAAGCGTAGCAGAGGCCGTCTGCGAATCCGCCAAGCGACAGCGGGGAGGGAGAGAAAAAGCCAAATGCCAGAGCAAAGAGGGGAGGACCTGCAATCAGCGACGCCATTTGCCATCCGGAAGACCAATTTGCAGTCGACATGCGATCTCTCCTTATAAAAAAAGATGTAGGCAAGCTGAATAGATTCAGCGCATGTAAAATATTACTGTATTTTCCGAAAATAACTTGACTGACAATTCTAAAAAGTTGTATTTTATCTCTAGTATATCCTACCAAAAGATGGAACGTCCATCAAATCGAACAATGGGGGGCACTATGAGACGAAAAAAGAAAGGCTTATCCTTAGTCATCGCGTTGTTGATGGCGTTTACTGTGGCCGGATGCAATTTCAACTCCGAACAGACAAATACGCAGACACCGGCGCCAAATAACGGCAATCAAACCGCTGAGCCAACCGCGGGGAAAAAGGTACTGCGGATTTATGACTCGGACGAGATCCCGACGCTGGATACCGCTCAAGTACACGAAGATGTCTCGTTCGCGGTCGTGAACAACACGATGGAGGGCTTGTATCGCAGAGACGCGAACAGCCAGCCGTATTTGGCGATGGCGGAGAAGCACGATATGTCCCCGGACGGTCTGGTACATACCTTCAAGATTCGCGAAAATGCCAAATGGAACAATGGCGAGCCGGTAACCGCACATGACTTTGAGTTCGCCTGGAAAAAGGTATTTCAGGCGGCCGGCCACTACAGCTTTATGTTCGAGACAGCAGCGGTCCTCAATTCTACTGCGATTCTCAAAGGAGAAAAGAAGCCGGAGGATCTCGGTGTAAAGGCATTGGATGACCGCACGCTGGAAGTCAAGCTGGAGTACCCCAACCCGCTGTTGAATCAGCTTCTTTCCTTCCCGACATTCTTCCCGCAGAAGAAGGAGTTCGTCGAGAGCAAAAAGGAGAAATACGGCCTGGAATTCGACACGGTGCTGTACAACGGCCCCTTCATGCTGACGGAATGGAAGCACGATCAGGGCTGGAAGTACGAGAAAAACCCGAACTATTGGGATAAAGACAAGGTCAAGCTGGATCAAATCGACGCCTATGTCGTAAAGGATGTCTCTACGGCATTGACTCTGTATGAATCGGGTCAAATCGACCGGGTGGAGCTGACTTCTTCCTTCGTGGATCAGTACAGGGACAAAGAGGGCTTCCTGACGATCAAGGACCCGTCTATCCGTTTCTTGCGCTTCAATCATACGCATCCTGCACTGGGCAATGTGAACATTCGCCGGGCAATCAACCTGGCCTGGGATAAACAGGGACTCACGGATGTCATTTTAAACGACGGTGCTACCCCGCTATATGGCATGGTTCCCGGTGGATTCTTCTTCTCGCCCGAAGGAAAGGATTTCCGACAGCTCAATGGCGATATCAACAAAGGGACGGTAGAGCAGGCACAGGAATTCTGGAAAAAAGGATTGCAGGAAACAGGGCTGAGCGAAGTGAAGGTAGCGCTTAACCTTGCCGATACAGATACGCAGAAAAAAGTGGGCGAATACTTAAAGAACCAACTGGAGAAAAATCTCCCCGGCTTTACGCTTGAGCTGAAATCAGTACCGACCAACCAACGGCTTGAGCTCGAAAAGGCGGTCAATTACGACATCTCGCTTTCAAGCTGGGGACCGGACTACAGCGATCCGATGACCTACATTGACATGTGGGTGACAGGCGGCTCAGCCAACCGGATGAAATACTCAAATGCAAAGTACGACGAAATGGTAAAACAGGCCAAGATGGAGACCGATATGTCCAAGCGCTTCCAGATGATGCTGGAGCTGGAGAAGATGCTGCTTGATCAGGACGTGGCTGTCGCGCCTGTTTATCAGGAAGGGCTTGCAGTATTGCAGCGGCCGACGGTGAAGGATTACGTCGTTCTGCCAACAGCGCCGAGGTACAACTACATGTGGGTGGATATTGCAGGGCAGTAATTGACGGTATCATTATCCAATGACCAAAAAAAGAGGATCGCATTTGCGTATCCTCTTTTCACCTGTAAATCACGGGAGAGCATAACCCTCCCGTTTTCCGATTTTTTGCGAAGCGGACAGCCAGACTGAAGATGGGGTGAACAAATGGGAGCTTATTTGCTGAAACGGGTTGGATACATGCTGGTGACGCTGTTTATCATTGCAACTGCTACTTTCTTTTTAATGAAGACGCTCCCCGGCACACCTTTCACCAATGCCGACCGGTTGAATGAGCAGCAGTTGGAAAACATGAAGGCCAAATACGGACTGGATCAGCCGGTTGCCATTCAGTACGTTCGCTATTTGGCCAATCTGGTCCAAGGCGATTTGGGCATGTCATTTAAATTTATGGGCAGAAGTGTAAACGAGGTGATCTTTGAGCGGATCGGTCCATCGGCGCTGATCGGATTTCAGGCGCTGATCGTGGGGACGTTTGTCGGGCTTGGGCTCGGGGTTGTCTCAGCGCTCCGGCATAACAGCATCTGGGACTACACCTCGGTTACGCTGGCTGTGTTGGGGATGTCGATCCCCCCCTTTGTCTTTGCCGCTCTTTTGCAGTATTACCTGGGATTGAAATGGGGCTTGTTGCCGCCGGCTCTGTGGAAGGGGTACGAGTACACCATTTTGCCGACTCTTGCGCTTTCGGTTACGGTAATCGCTACCGTCGCCAGGTTCATTCGGACGGAAATGCTGGACGTGATCAGTCAGGATTACGTCATGACTGCCCGGGCCAAAGGCTTGTCCGAGACGGGTGTAATCGTAAAACACGTCCTGCGAAACGCCTTGATTCCCGTCGTGACGATGCTCGGACCGCTCGCCGTCAACATTATGACAGGGACGCTTGTGATCGAGAAGATCTTCTCTGTTCCGGGTCTGGGCGAGCAATTTACGCTGTCCATCGTCGTCAATGATTACAGCGTAATTATGGGGATTACGCTTTTTTACAGCTTGCTCTTTATCCTGATGGTTTTCGTGGTGGACATCCTGTATGGTCTGCTTGATCCGAGAATCAGCGTGAGAGGAGCGAAGGCGAAATGAGTGCTGAACTGGGAAAAAACGAATCGACTCTGGTGTCGCAAGTACATAGCCATTCGTCTGTCTTTCCGCCTGCCGAAGTCACGGATGACCTGTTCGTCCATGAACCGCTTGACTCTCGGTTGCAAGAGCAGGTATCGGGCCAGACCGTTTCTGTTTGGAAGGATGCCTGGAGACGGCTGCTGAAAAACAGGGGAACCGTTATTGCGATGTGCATCATCGTCCTGATCACACTCTTGGCATTGATCGGACCGCAGTTGTCTGGACGACCCTACGACGAACAAAATCTGACGTTTTCCAACCTGCCGCCCAAGGTAGCTGGCCTGGAATGGCTCGGTTTTGACGGGAAGGATGCCAAAGGAATCGATCAATACGAGGCAAGAGGAATCACCGAGCACTTTTGGTTCGGAACGGATGAATTCGGGCGAGACCTCTGGACGCGTGTCTGGAAGGGGACGCAAATATCGCTTACCATCGCCCTTTTGGCGGCACTGCTTGATTTGTTCATCGGAGTGGCCTACGGCGGAATCTCTGCCTTTTACGGCGGAAAGATCGACAATGTAATGCAGCGCATCATCGAAGTGCTCGTAGGCATACCAAACTTGATCGTGATTATTTTGTTCATCTTGATCCTTGATCCGGGGATTTTCTCCATCGTCTTGGCTATGATCGTGACCGGCTGGGTCGGAATGGCCCGTGTCGTACGCGGGCAGATGATGCAGATCAAGGCGCAGGAATTTGTGCTCGCTTCCCGGGCCCTTGGCGCTTCCAACTCCCGATTGATCGTCAAGCATCTTTTGCCAAACGCGGTCGGCCCGATCCTGGTCACACTGATGTTTACGATTCCGACTGCCATCTTTTTCGAAGCGTTTCTCAGCTTTATCGGGCTGGGCTTGCAGCCTCCGCTTGCATCGCTGGGCGTCCTTATCCAGGACGGGTACGTGTCCATGCGTTATTTCACCTACAAGCTCGTTTTCCCGGGCATTGTGATCAGCGCCTTGATGATCAGCTTCAACCTGTTGGCTGACGGACTGAGGGACGCGCTTGATCCGCGCATGAAAAAATAGCCGGAATAGAAGGGAGACAAACCATGTACGAACCGATCTTGTCCGTAGACAATTTGCACGTCTCGTTTCATTCCCAGAACCGGGTGGTCAAAGCCGTCAGGGGAGTCAGCTTTGCGCTGCAAAAAGGGGAGACGCTGGCGATCGTGGGAGAATCCGGTTCAGGCAAATCAGTGACAGCGAAAAGCCTGATGCGGATGCTGCCGGCCCAAACTGCCAAAATAACGGAGGGCGCCATCCGCTATGACAATCAGGATGTGCTGTCCTTTTCGCCGCGCGAGCTGCAAAAGCTGCGGGGCAAAGAGATCTCCATGGTCTTTCAGGACCCGATGACATCGCTCAATCCGACGATGAAAATCGGCCGCCAAATCATGGAGGGGTTGGCCAAGCATGAAAAGTTGACGAAGTCGGAGGCAAAGCAAAAGGCGATTCAGATGCTGGAGATGGTCGGGATTCCGCAGGCAGCCGAGCGGATCGATGCCTATCCCCATCAATTTTCCGGAGGAATGCGACAACGAGTCGTCATCGCCATCGCGCTCGCCTGTCGACCGAAGGTGCTGATCGCCGATGAACCGACAACGGCTCTGGATGTCACCATTCAGGCGCAAATTCTCGACCTGATGCGCGGACTGCAGAAGCAGACAGGGACGTCTATCATCCTGATCACGCATGATTTGGGAGTCGTGGCCAATATGGCCCAGCGAGTTGCCGTCATGTATACGGGAGAAATCGTCGAGATCGGGCCTGTCCATGAGATATTCACGAGGCCGCAGCATCCCTACACGAAGGGATTGCTGCAATCGATGCCCCGTCTGGACGCGGACCGCTCCGAGCCGCTGGTGCCGATCCCGGGGTCTCCGCCCGATGTGACCAGGCTGATGGGTGGATGCTCTTTTGCCCCTCGCTGTCCCTATGTGATGCGGGTGTGCCATCATTTTTCGCCCCAATCGACGAGCCTTGGTCCGGAGCATCAGGTTTCCTGTTGGCTGCAAGACAGGCGGGCAGAGGAGATGCGCCGCTCCTTTTGCTCATGAGTGCAAAAAAGCGAGGGAAACAGAGCAAACCCTATCGGTTCATTGCAAAATCCTGATCTTGCCGAGGAGCCATTTGCAAAAAAACGAAAAAACGGCCGTTTTTGAAGGTCTATGCGGAATAGCCGGATTCGGAGAGTTCCATTTTTTGTGATACAATAAAGACATCTCAAAAACGGAAAGGATCAGGATACCAATGGTTCCGTATAGGAGCGTATGGAAACGTTATGATCTCTCCTACACATAGCGTCGCAGCATGTCGATCGTCACTAGGGCGACTCAACCTGCTGCGAAAGTGAGGAAATACGTATGGAACGCTGTCTGTATGTCAGAAGTTCCTCAGTGGTCGGTTGGGCGCTCAAGCCAAAACCGATGACATTGCGAGGAATTAATGATGAGGAGAGCAAAACCGTTACGACAACAGTTTGCACAGCTTAGTTTGATTTTGTTCGGATCTTGTTTATTGGCATTTGCGTATTACCATATCAACTTCCAAAACCACTTGTCGGAGGGCGGATTCGTAGGCTTGGCGCTTTTGGCCAAGTACGGCTTTAATCTCCCGCCGGCTGCGACGATGCTCGTCCTGGACATCCCGCTTTTTATCATGGCGTGGTTGCTGAAAGGACGCCAGTTCATCTGGAACACCATACTTGCGTCGCTTGCCTTTTCAGGCTTTTATGAATTGTTTGAACGATTTTCGCCTATCGTAATCAATTTGAGTGACTATATGCCGGTCGCCTCCCTGCTTTCCGGGGTGTTGACTGGCCTGGCAACAGGGATTGTTCTGCGCTTCGGCGCTGCTACGGGCGGGGATGACATCATGTCTGTCCTGCTCAGCAAATATACCGGTCTGTCGATCGGGACGATCTTTCTCCTGTTGGACTGCATGGTGCTTAGCCTGTCGTTCCTGTATTTGCCGGTCAAAGAGGTGCTGTACACCATTTTGGCGGTCTTGATCGCCAGCAGGGTGATTAACTGGACGATTGGAAAAGGAACGACGGAGGAAGAAGAGAACGTCCATGGACCTGTCCGGGGCGTTTCGACAAGCCACCGATGAGTTTTGACGAAAGCGATAGAAGTATCCATTTTCAATCTGGATCCGACAAGCGACAGGAGGGCCTCCTGTTGCCAAGCGAAAAGACCCGAGGGTTATCCCCGGGTCTTTTTTTGGCTGGGGATACTGCAACTTTTCAATCCACAGCCGTAAACGTAACAAATAGACATGTACCAGCAATCTGGGCAAGTGCCCCAGAACGTGTCATCGGTAGGCGAATACCTTAACAGAGGAGAGGGAAAACTGTCTGCAAGGAAATGCAGTCAGCGGCGAGAACTGCCTTCGACATCTATTTAATAGGAAACGATAAAATTACCGGAGCAAATGAAGCATTCAATTGCCAATAAAAATCATTCTCATCGTTGACAGATAATGATTTTCATTATACGATGGTAATGATAATTGATCTCAGTGACGAAGCGATTGCTTTGCTAGTCCTTTTTGCGGGAGGGTGCCATGCGTTATCAAATCAATGGTTACACAGACATGTACACGGTGTTGGCAAATGAACGTAAGGTGGGCGGTGCTGTCGAGGCGGGCTTGATTCGCCTGCGGACCGGTGAAGAGTTCACCAATGCGGTTCTGACGCGGCTTGAAATGTCTGATGCACAGTTTTGTTCGCTTGGCTTTGTCACCCAGGAAGGCAAGCGTCTGATTGTCCATGTGAATGATGTCAGCATGGTTGCAGATGCCGTACATATCAACGTATGTGATCTGAAAAACGAAGTCATGAGGGCGGAAAAAACTGCTGAGCGACTCAAACGGCTGAAGCGGCTATGCGAACTGAATGAAGGCAGCTGTACGCCGACATTCCGCGAAGAAGCACTCCTTCTGGCGGAAGATATCGGGATGGAACTGGCCAGAGGTCATGTCGATTTGTCGTTCCTCCCGGATACGGAAAAAGCGAAAGTGGTGCGAATCGCCTAAAACAAAATTCAAGGCGGCATGTATGAAACAGCGTACATGCTGCCTTCTTACGTTTTGGAAACAGGAGTGAAGGAAAACATGATCAGCTTGCATGATATTGCCCGAACATTAGAACGAGTACGAGAGAAGAAGCCACTCGTGCATAATATCACAAACGTGGTGGTCACCAATTTTACAGCCAACGGATTGCTTGCTCTGGGGGCTTCGCCTGTCATGGCATATGCCCGCGAAGAGGTGGCAGACATGGCCAGACTTGCCGGGGCGCTCGTGTTGAACATCGGTACACTGAATCAGCCGGAAGTAGAAGCTATGATTATTGCCGGGAAGGCAGCCAATCAGCAGCAGGTGCCGGTTATTTTCGACCCTGTGGGGGCTGGCGCGACTTCGTACCGGACAGAGACAGCCAGACGCATTCTGCAGGAGGTCAACGTTTCTTTGCTGAGAGGCAATGCGGCCGAGATTGCCCATGTCATCGGAGAAAACTGGACCATCAAGGGTGTGGATGCAGGGGAAAGCAATGGGGATATTGTCGCGCTGGCGAAAAAGGCCGCGCTGCATTGGAAAACGCACGTGGTCATCACCGGACGGGAAGATATCATTACGGATGGCACTGCCGCGTATCTTATCAAGAACGGTCATCCCATTTTGACAAAGGTTACCGGGACGGGGTGTCTGTTGACTTCGGTGATCGGCGCTTTCGCTTCGGTTGAACAAACCCTCTTGACAGCAGGAGCAGCGGCTCTGGTCAGCTACGGGGTTGCAGCCGAGCTTGCCGCGGAAAAAACAGAGGAAAAAGGCCCTGGCAGTTTTCAAATTGAATTTCTGAATCAACTGGCGATGGTGTCATCGGAAGATATTTTGCGGTATGGTGCTGTGGCTGTTGCGATGTAGGGCCGTTTCGAGGAAAAATTTGCGCATTGAGCATTTAGATCGAAAGAATGAGGCGGGTACACATTGGATGCGATCGACTTACCGGATCATGGATGCAATGTAGCTGTATTTTTTCAGCGTGTACGACAGAAGCTTTTGCTGATGCTCAGACAGTGACAGAAAAACAAACTCCACCTGATCTTGTTCGAGCGGGCGAACGTAGTATTTGGAAATGCCGTGCCTGACGATCTCTTTGTTTAGTCTGGCGGCGATTCCCGCGTCGGTACGTATGTGTATTTCCACTGGTTACTCTCCCTCCTTGACCACAAAATAGCGTACCAGAATCAGGCAAAGAAAAACGTCGGACATGTGACGAAAAAAAGTCCGATCTGTTACCAAGTTGTGTACCTGAACGTGCAATTTCGAATTGTGAAAAATATCCGACTGCCTTGCCTTTGTCTAGAGAAATTCGCATCAGATGAGAAATCGCGTACAGATGGCTGTCAAACATGCGAGAAGTGGAAGGGAAAAAGAAGGTATTGAAATAACTCTTGTTTTATGATATAGTCATTTGTGTCAAAACGGACAAACACAATGTGATTTGGTACTGGATGGATGTCCGAGTGGCCGAAGGAGCACGATTGGAAATCGTGTAGACGGGGATGACTCGTCTCGTGGGTTCAAATCCCACTCCATCCGCCATCTTGCTTAAAATGGCCCGTTGGTGAAGCGGTTTAACACAGCAGCCTTTCACGCTGTCATACAGGGGTTCGAATCCCCTACGGGTCACCATAACTCATGCGGTCGTGGCGGAATTGGCAGACGCGCTAGATTCAGGTTCTAGTGGTGGCAACACCGTGGAGGTTCAAGTCCTCTCGACCGCACCATATGCGGACGTAGCTCAATTGGTAGAGCGTCGCCTTGCCAAGGCGAAGGTCGCGGGTTCGAGCCCCGTCGTCCGCTCCATGATGCGTATGCAGGTCTCTCACCCGTGCCGGGTTTACCCTCGTGGTAAAACACGAAGAATTGCTCGGGTACTTCAGATTTGGCTGCGCAAAGAAGGATACTCGACGAGGTATTGCCAATGGAAGCGAGCCCCGTCGTCCGCTCCATATATATGTGCCCTTAGCTCAGCTGGATAGAGCGTTTGACTACGAATCAAAAGGTCGGGAGTTCGAATCTCTCAGGGCACGCCATTTATCCCCCCAGCAAGGGGAGGTACCTCGGTTGATCTGATAGCCTTTTGCGAAAGGCATGATTCATTTTGCATCGGGAAGTGGCTCAGCTTGGTAGAGCGCTTGGTTCGGGACCAAGAGGTCGCAGGTTCAAATCCTGTCTTCCCGACCATCTTTGTTTTTTTTCTCGAATAGTTGGCTACTATAAATAGAAGCAAGATCGTGCGGGTGTAGTTCAATGGTAGAACCCCAGCCTTCCAAGCTGGTCGCGTGGGTTCGATTCCCATCACCCGCTCTTTTTCATTTATGGCGGTCGTGGCGAAGTGGTTAACGCACCGGATTGTGGCTCCGGCACTCGTGGGTTCGATTCCCATCGATCGCCCCATCTGTCAAACAGCAAAAAAGCCCAGTGTTTGTCCAATTGGACAGCCACTGGGCTTTTTTTTGCTGGGATTACATGCTTTTCTCGCTCAAAATGGCTGTGGTCGAACGCGCTTGCTTCAATCTGATTTGCGGGACGATGATCGCGAGCATGATCAGCGTGACGCCGGCCCATCGCAGTCCGGACACCTGCTCATGGAGAACGAAGCTGGACAAGAGGACGACCGTAGGCAATTCGATTGCACTGAGAATCGTCGCTACGCCATTGCCCAGACGAGGAACCCCGATCGCAAGGCAAAGAATCGGGATGACCGATCCAAAGCAGGCGACCAGCAGAGCGTACGGAAGCAGGCCGTCCAAAAGCCTGCCATTGATCAGGAAGGCAGGGGGGTACACCAACGAAAGCAGAATGGCTGCCAAACTGATGGAAATGGCGCTGCGCAAATAAGGATTCATGTCAGGGACGAGCCGCCCGCTGAAAAAGATGACCATCGCAAAGGTGGCGCCTGAGAGCAGTCCAGTCACGAGTCCGTACAGACTGACGCTCTTCAGGCTGTCTATGCCGAGTCCGCTGGCAAGCACCGTCCCGATGCCGAGCAGAACAAGAGACAGCCATTTTTCACGAGTCGGCCATTTCCGGTCTGCGATCGCTTCGATCATCACGCCAATCCATGTAAATTGAAACAACAGGACGATGGCGAGCGACGCGGACACTTGACTGACCGATTGATGATACAGAAAGCTGGTCGCGGCCATCATCACGCTGACAGGCAGCAAAATGAACACATAACGCCAGCGAAAGCGTTCCCTGGATAAAAAGAAGGCGACCGCGATCATGATGAGACCGCCAAAGATTAATTGGCTGCTGCTCATTTCATAGGGGGAATATCCTGCGTGAAAGGCTGCTTTCATGATAATAGAGAGGATTCCGTAGCTGACAGCTCCCGCGAGAACGAGAATCACGCATTTCCAGTATGACATTAGTAAACTTCCTTTCTTCTGACTAAACAAATAATTGATGGGACCTATTGTACTATAGAAGCAAACTTGATACAATAAAAGTTTATACCATGCTTTATCGTGATAATTAGGTAATAAACTGCTTAGTTACCATGGTAGCGCAATGAAGGGTTGATCTCCTTTTTGAGCTTCCTATAAAGAATGTACATAGATAGATAAGTTGCTCTTCTATCGTTTACACTGAAGAGAATGAGCGAGGAGAACGAAACAGAAACAAATGGGGGCAGGTGTGGATGAAACAAGGAGTCTTGTACGCAATCGGGGCCTATTTTATGTGGGGAATGCTGCCGCTGTACTGGAAGGTTTTCGAGAAGATGGGAGCCTGGGAGATATTGGCCCACCGGATTATCTGGTCAGCCGTGTTTGTCGTAGCCCTGCTGTTTGTGACAAAAAAACTGCGCTATTTGAAATCGTCGGTAACGGAAGCGAAAACGTGGATCGCTTTGGTACTGAGCTCGTTAATTATCAGCGGCAACTGGCTGATCTATATATGGGCAGTCAACATCGGCCATGTGATGGAAACGAGCCTGGGCTATTACATAAATCCGCTGCTGAGTGTATTGTTCGGGGTTTTGTTCCTTAAAGAGCGCATGCGCCTGGGGCAATGGATCGCTATCGTACTTGCGGCGATAGGGGTTTCCGTCATGACTTTCCATTACGGAAAGGTTCCGTGGGTAGCTATTTTGCTCGCGCTCACGTTTGCCCTGTATGGATTGGCGAAAAAAACCGTCAAACTCGAGCCCATGATGAGTCTCGCCTGGGAGACATTGTTTGTGGCCCCGATCGCTCTTGCCTACGTGCTTGCACTTCAGGTAAACGGACAGGAAACCGCCCTTTCACTGGAAGCTTGGCAAATAGTCTTGCTGACCTTGGCTGGGGTTGCGACAGCCCTGCCGCTGTATTGGTTTGCCCAGGCAGCGAAGCGATTGCCTTTGTCAATGGTCGGCTTCGTTCAATACCTATCGCCAACTATCACGCTGCTGATGGCCATTTTCTTGTTCCATGAACCGTTTACCCAGACCCATTTGATCAGCTTTGGCTTTATCTGGAGCGCATTGGTCGTATTTACGATCAGTTCGCTCCGAAGCAAGGGAACGTCAACAGCTCCCGCTCCAAACGCAAACCTGGCTTTCAAAAAGAAAGCATAACAACAGAAAAACTCCCGGCTTCCTTATATAGAGGAGGCCGGGAGTTTTTGCTATTGCCTTTATTTATATAGCTAGTCCAACACTTACGCTTTTTGCAGCTTGCGATACGCTCCATGATTGGTCGGACCAACGTATTCGTTCAGCTTGAAGGAGTGGCGGATCGCTTCCGTGATAAACTGCTTCGCTACGTTAACGGCATCGCGAACCGATTGTCCTTTTGCCAATTCGGCGCAGATCGCCGCGGAATACGTGCAGCCTGCTCCGTGCGTATAGGTGGTATCGATGCGTTCGCCTTCGAGGATGTCGAATGTACTGCCATCATAGAGCACATCGATTGCTTTTTCATGCTGCAGCTTGCCGCCGCCCTTGACCAAAACATAGGCCGCGCCTTTGTCGTGAATCCGCTTGGCGGCTTCCTTCATGTCGTCGACAGTCTTGAGCGCGCCCATCTGGGACAAAGCCCCTGCTTCATACAGGTTAGGTGTGACGACGGTCGCACGCGGCACCAGAACGTCACGCAAGCAGTCCGCATTTTCCGGATGGAGCACCTCGTCTGCCCCTTTGCAGACCAGGACAGGGTCAACGACTACGTTTTTCAGTTGATACTGTTCGATTTTTTTGGCAGCCAGCTCGATCAGATCCGTTGTTCCGAGCATGCCGGTTTTTACTGCATCGACACCGATCCCGGAGAGGACCGTCTCGATCTGCTTTTCCAGGGTGTTCAGGTCGATCGGGAACACTTCGTGGAACCAGGAATTATGCGGATCCTGCGCGACGATAACAGTCAAGGCAGTCATCCCGAATACGCCCAGCTCCTGAAAGGTTTTCAAGTCCGCCTGAATACCTGCTCCGCCGCTTGTGTCAGAGCCTGCGATGGTCAATGCTTTCTTCATGGTCATGGCTTTCGTCTCCCTTTGTATCCGCTACGATGGTAGTAGGGGCATCTCTGAAATCTTCTTATCCTTATTGAAGAGCAAATGCACAGCGGTGTCAATAAGGGTGACACGCAAAAAGCCGCTTTCCCTGTGAGGAAGAGCGGTTCAAAAAGGTGGACGGTCAAACCATGGCCACTTTATGTATGTGTTAGACAGATGCGACGTGATGGAAAGAGAAGCTGATGGGAGCGGCCATTGCTTTTGACCTTGTGCTGGCCAGTTTCTTGGCCTCTTTCGCTGCTTCAAACATGCTAGGAGCTTTAATGACTTCAATCCATTGACGTGTAGCTGTTTCAAACAAAAAGCGATAGATCCTCATCTTCACTCTGCCCTCTCGTGTTTTTCTTGCCTGCTCCTATTATATCAGCGAACTGGAATGATTTGGTTACAGGAGTGTTACAAGTTCTTGAATTTGGTGTGTACAAAGGGTTAATTTTATTTCACGAAATAAAATCGTTACATTTTTCCTGCTCCTCCGTCTATATACAATGAGATGATTTTTCCAAATTTGTAATAGCAAAAGAGGTGTACACAGAAGATGGTCAACGGAATGGGTGAATTGACGGTCGAAAACGTCAATCACAGCTATGGAACCGGGAAAATCAAAGTCCCTGTCCTCTTTGACATCAATATCCACATTGCAAAAGGGGAGTTTGTCGCGCTGTGCGGGTCTTCAGGATCGGGAAAATCGACACTCCTCAACCTGCTGGCGGGATTGACCAAACCGGAAGAGGGCAAGATTTTCGTCAATAGCGAGGAAATCTCCCGTTTTAACGAGAACGAGCTTTGCTTGTTCAGGCGCAAATGCATGGGCTTTATTTTTCAGTCCTACAATCTATTGCCGGGTCTGACCGCGCTGGAAAATGTGGAGCTTCCCTTGATTTTTGCAGGTGAGAGCAAGAAAAAAAGACGGATAAGAGCTGCCGAGATCCTGGAGAAAATGGGGCTGGAAGGCCGCCTGGATCACCGCCCCAACGAGCTTAGCGGCGGGCAGCAGCAGCGTGTCAGTATCGCCCGCGCCCTGGTAAACAACCCGAGTATCGTGCTGGCTGACGAACCGACTGGAAACCTGGACAGCAAAACAGAGCAGGAAATTCTCGACTTGATGAGGCAGATGAACCGAGAAAGCAATACGACATTTATTATCGTTACGCATGAGCAGGAAGTGGCCGAGCAGTCCGACCGGGTGATTTACCTACAGGACGGAAGAGTCGTGCAAAGGCGTACCAAACCGGCGTGATCGAGGGTATGAGGTGAAACAAAAGTGAAATTTATAGACTCATTTCGGATTGTATGGAGAAACCTGTGGCGCATGAAGCTGCGAACAGCGCTTACCTCGGTTGGGGTCATGATTGGTACGGCAGCGATTGTCGCGATGATTGCCCTCAGCTTGGGCTTGAAGGCAAATGCTGTAAAAAGCCTGGAGAGCTGGGGGAACTTGACAGAGCTCGACGTGGAACCGGCCTTCTACATACCGGAAGAAGACAGAGTGATTCCCGACGACGAACGAAAAAAACTGAATATGGCGGCTGTTCAAGAGTTGAAAGCGGTCAAAGGCGTAGCTGCGGTCATGCCGATCAAGCGCATCCGCGGCGAGTCCAAGCTGAAGGTTGGCCGAAGGGAAGGGTACATCGAGCTGGTCGGTGTCGACGTCCGCGAATCTGCCGCATACCGGAAGGACGAAATTGAAAAAGGAACCTATCTTACGGGAGCGCCTCAGGAGGTTGTTGTTTCCTATTACGTTCCGCGAGAGATGAGGGACGTGGAAAAAGAAAAGCGGGAAGCCCGAATGAGGAATGCCAACAAGAGTGGCGGCGGAGGAGGGGAAGTATACTTCTCTCGGCGAGGTGGTGGCGGAGGAGGCGAAGAAGGCCCGGCTCCATTCGACATGGTGGGCAAGCCGGCAACGATTACGCTGACTCGCGAATACCGGATCGACGATGAATTGAAGCTGGAGAAAAAAGACGTCAGGGTGAGGGTCGTCGGCCAACTGCAAAAATCGGAGAATTTCCGCTACGGAAGTGCGGTCTACGCTCCGCTCAGCCTCGTAAAGGAAATGAACGACTGGCTGAACCGCAGCAGGGGCGAGGAGTTTGGTGACACCAGCTCAAGGCGCTCGCGCGATAAAAATCAGGACGAGTTTGTATTCGATGAGATTACAGTCAAGGTCGAGTCTCGCGAAATGGTCGAGAGCGTCGTATCCGATTTGAAAAAGCTTGGCTACGAGGTTTGGTCGCCTGCCCGCGAACTGGAGCAGATCAACAAGTTCTTCTTCGTGATTCAAATGATTCTCGGCGGGATTGCAGCCATTTCTCTTCTGGTCGCTTCCATCGGGATTGTAAACACAATGATCATGTCCATTTTGGAGCGGACCAAAGAAATCGGGATTATGAAGGTAATCGGAGCCACCGTTTACAACATCCGCTGGCTGTTTTTGATGGAGTCGGGCTTCATCGGTCTGATTGGAGGCATGACCGGTCTGGGACTTGCCTGGGGCGCCGTTGAATTGGTCAACTATTTCGGCAAAGCAGGCGGTCTGATGGACAGTCTGGGCTTTGGCGGCGGAGGAGAGGAAATGACCACGTTGGCTGTGATACCGACATGGCTGGCTCTGTTCGCCATCGGATTTGCCTTTATTATCGGTTTGTTGGCGGGCATTTTCCCGGCCATTCGCGCGTCCCGTTTGAGCGCATTGCAAGCGATTCGATCTGAATAAGGAAATGTGGGGTTACTTACGATGAGCAAAAAGAAAAAGTGGATCATCATTTCTGCCGTTCTCGTGCTGTTGGGCGGCGGAAGCGTGTATGGTTATACGAAGTTTACGAGCAACGAGGCGGCATCGGAGCAGCCGCAGGAGGAACCGCCTTCCTTCCCGACTGCGGCAGTAGAGACGGGAGAAGTAAGCAAAGCCATCTTCGCTTCGGGGACAGTGGAAGCCAAGGCCCGTGAAGAGGTGAAGCCGGAGCTGAGCGGAAAGGTCGAGAGGGTGTTCGTGCAGGAGGGACAGCGCGTTTCAAAGGGCGATCCTCTCTTTAGCATTGACGGCGAGGACGCTGCCATTGAGCTGCAAAAGCAGGAATTGAACATCATCCGGGCGCAAAAGGACTTGGCCGAGATCAAAAATAAAAAGGACAAAATTCTCTCTGACAAAACCGGAAAGATCAAAGAAGTTTTGATCAAGGAAGGCGATCCGGTAACGCCCGACACGATTGTGGCAAAGCTGGTCAACACGGATTATCTGAAAATCAAAGGGAAATTCACCGCATACGAGGCCGAACGCTTTAAGGTAGGCCAGCAGGTGAAGGTATTTCTCGTAGCCTCTCTCTCTTATGTCGATGGAACGGTTACGAAAATCGACCTGACCGGAACCAAGGAAAAAGGTGTCGGCGGCGTGCATGACGTAGAGGTGCTCGTGAAAAAGCCGGGAGCCATTTACGTTGGGGACATGGGCGAGGTGCAGTATACAGATGCAAAAGGCACGTTGTACGCCAGCCAGATCGCCACGCCATTCGAGAATCCGGATGACATCGATCTCGTAGCCGGTACGCATGGAAAAGTGGGCAAAGTCGAGATTGAGAATGGCGACGAAGTGAAGGCAGGACAGCTCATTGCAAAAATGGACATGACCTCCGTCGATCTGGAACTGAAGGAAAAAGAACTGGCGCTGAAGGAGTCCCAGCTGACGATGGAGCAAAAGCGACGGGACATCGCAAAAAAACAAGTAACGGCGCCAATCAGCGGGGTAATTACCAAGCTCAATGTAACGGCAGGCGAAACACCTGACTCGGGCAAGCCTGCTGCGGTCATCATGGATACGAGCGCGGTTTACTTTATCGCGGCTGTGGACGAGCTGGACATCCCGTCGATCAAGGTAGGGCAGCACGCGGAAGTGTATGTCTCGGCTTTTGGCAACAAGCCGTTTACAGGAAAAGTAATCGAAGTGCCAAAAGAAGGTACAAAGGAAGACAAGACGGTTCGATTTGCTGTGAAAATCGAACTGTCCGATACGAACGAGATGAAGCACGGAATGACCGGGGACTGCGATATTTTCGTAGAGAAGAAAGAAAATGTGCTCCGACTCCCCATGCAGGCTGTTGAAGTCCTGGAAGAAGGGAAAGGACAGGTCATGGTGAAAGATCCGGCGTCCGGAGAACCGACACCGAAAGAAGTGGAGATTGGGATCGAAGGATCGGAATTTGTTGAGATTAAGAGCGGGCTTGCAGCCGGAGATGAAGTTTTGATGATGCTCGGCGGAGAAATGTAGCCGGAGCAGGCTGGAGCGAACCGCAAATAAAGGGGAAACCGCCCGATGTCTCTATTCATGGACAGCCGGGCGGTTTTTTATGAAATTATGAAGGAAACAAGATTCTCTCTATTTCGGCCCGCAAGCTTTTTAGCGGATTGCCGATCGGCCGCCCGGTGCTTGCTTCGAACAGCTCGGCAGCAGGAACCATGGACAATTGGGCCACGGAAATGCTCTCCGGCTCCCCTCGCTTGGCCAATACTTGCAAGCCATGATAGATGGCTTCGCGGTATTCCGCTGTTCGTCCGCTCATCAGCAAAGGAAATGAGTCGGGAACGAGCTCTGCACGTACGTCTGTCTCCGAAGAACGCACGTGTGCGAACGAATGGTAACGCGCCATGGTCCCTTTGATCGTAGCAGGGTTTGAAAAAAGCAGACGGTGAGAGCCGGAGGAGCTGGATACGTCGTGGAAAAATGGTTCGTCCAGCTTGATGATGGGCAGCTCTACACAATTTTCATCTTCAGGCTGCATGCCTGCAATGTACTGAGTGCAAGTAATGAGAATCGCGTCCACGCCGCATGCGGCGATCCATTGCAGCTGTTCCCGTATCTTTGCTCTCGACGCCTCGTCGGGAAAATGTCCCGAAAGCTCTGAGCGAATCAGGACGCCGGGGTCGACAAAATGGGTCAACGCCAAACCGTCGATACACAAACCATCAGAAATGAGGGCGATATTGGAGTGATGGGCGTGCAAACAGCCAAGGCGCATCAGGAAATCTCCTTTTCAAATGGTTTGACAGCAGCCACTCTGATCCGTTTGTAGTCGATGACCCAAGAGCCGTCGTGAAACAGATGAGGCTTGAGCTCTTCGGCGATGTCCCGATATGCGGCCTTTTTTTCGCCAGCGGACATCCCGGTGAAGAAGGGGGAGCAAAAAGCGTTCAGCCAGTGAAGAATGCCGTTTTCTCCGTCAGGCAGGGGAGTCGGGCGGTCAAAAAGCTGCGCACAAGTGACAGAGAAGCCTTGATGCTCTAATATAGTGGAATAAGTGCCAATACTGGGAAAGTACCAGGGCATTCTTTCAGATGCATCAATGCCGGCTGAGCTTAGCACGATTCGGATCTTTTCGATAACCGTTTCCACATTGCCGGCTCCGCCAAACTCGGCGATGAAGCGCCCACCGGGACGAAGCGCAATCCAAATGCTTTCAGCCACCTTCTCGGGCTGCTTCATCCAGTGCAAGGCGGCATTGGAAAAGACGGCATCGAAGGTTTCGGTTGTACGATAAGTATGAGCGTCCGCAACATAAAAAGGAAGATGCGGATATTTTTTTCGCGCGGCATCGATCATTTCTTCAGAGAAGTCAATTCCGGTCGGTTTGGCCCCCATGCTCGCCAGCTCATGGGACAAGTCGCCCGTCCCGCACCCGATATCGAGGACAGACTCGCCCGGTTTCGCTTGAAGCCAATCCAGGATGCCTTTGCCAAAGGCGGAAACAAAGCTCATTTTCGTGTCGTACAATTGCGAATTCCATGAATGCGTATCAGTCATGTGAACCCCCTCCTTGCTTTGTTTTTACCAGCAAAAAGGGTATTAGTCAAATCTATAATAAGTATAAAAGTAATAGGAAATTTCTATTTGCATTTGCGAAACAATGCCTTCAGGCAGACGATAAGGGAGGATGAAGGATGGAACCAGTTGTTTTGCGCGGGCATCATTTGCTGTGTGTCCACGGTTTTCGCGGAATGGGATACAGTCCTGACTTTGTTGTCAAAATGGGGGAGATTGTAGAGAGAATCCGCGACAATGAGCAAGACTTTCCGATTCAAGTCGTAAAAGGATTCGATGAAACGTGTCAAGTCTGTCCTCATAAAGGATCGACGCGCTGCGAAGCGGCTCCTGATTCGGAGGAGCATGTCCAAACGCTGGATCAAAATGTGTTTCGGCACCTGGGAATCACGCCAGGGGAGGTTTATCTCAAGTCGGAACTCGTGCAAAGGACACGCGAGAGAGTATCCCCAGATGATTTGGCCCATTTATGCGAGGGGTGCTCGTGGTTATCCTACGGTGTCTGCAAGGAGGGAATAACCGAGCTTCGCAAAGGAAAAAACCCTGAACCTTCCTAATTTTTTCTGACGTGCTTCGAGGATTTGGGAAAGAAAGATCAGGGAGGGAACGGCAATGACGGAGGAAGAGTGGGGCATCCTCTACAAACTTGGCTTTCGCATGGAAGAAGGAAAAGTGAAACATCTCAAGCTGGGAGTCGTAAAAGAAATTGAGGATTTTTCGGGTTTTGATTCACTCTCGGAGTTGGAAGCATTCGCAAAGGAATGCTTGCGGACCCGATGCCTCGTAAACAAGCAGACGAAACGCGATAAACGGCAAAGGGGTTGAACGGATCGTGGAGCTTGAAGATCGAGTGACACTAACCCGTAAGTTGGATGAGGTAAGGAAATGGGAATCAGACCAGAACGATCTGTGGTTTTGGGAAAAGCTTGGGCGCCTCCCCTTTGTCTTTCTGGACCGGATCACGCCAAACGTGGTGCGGGACAAACTTGGCACAGCCGTCGACGAACTGGTTGCCTTTTTGGAGAACGGAGGGAAGTACCTGGTACGTGAGCGGGATATCCACACCCGCTTTCAGGAAGCGTTCCCGAGGAAGGACGAGCAGTCGCTAGAAACGCTTCCGATCAATCAGCGTCCACTCGCGCAAATGGATAA
Source organism: Brevibacillus borstelensis (assembly GCF_036700025.1). Classification (NCBI taxonomy): domain Bacteria; kingdom Bacillati; phylum Bacillota; class Bacilli; order Caryophanales; family Paenibacillaceae; genus Brevibacillus; species Brevibacillus borstelensis. The sequence continues at coordinate 2,279,893 of NZ_CP144922.1, forward strand.
AATCGCCGCAGAGCTGAGCGAGTCGCGTGCCACCTTTGCAGCCGTACAAGGAGCCACCACAGGCTTTGGCGGCATCTTTACGCTTGCAATCGACATTCCTCTGCTGCTGGGCACCTCGCTAAAGGTACTGCAGGAGATGGCGATTTGCTACGGCTATGATCCGCAGGACAAGCGGGAGCGGCTGTTTATTGTCAAATGTCTGCAGTTCGCTTCCTCGGATATTGTAGGAAAGCAGGCGATCCTGGAGGAGCTGTCTTCTTTCGACAATCCTTCCAAAGAGCGGGATGTACTCTCTCAGCTTCAGGGCTGGCGAGAGGTAGTGGTGACCTACACGGAAAATTTCGGGTGGAAAAAGCTGTTTCAGATCGTACCGGTCGCGGGAATGCTCTTCGGCGCTTATCTGAATCGCTCGTCTGTCCGTGACGTGGCGGAGACGGGCATGATGCTGTATCGCAAGAGAAGGATTCTCGAGCGGCTTGGCACGGAGGCGTAGCTGTAGTGTGAACAAAAGCCCAAATGGCCGAATCGGCCGAACAAATTGCCCAGCCAAACGCCGAACCGAATTATTGAACCGATTTTCTGAATTGCAACCGTCCAGATTAAGTGATGCTGCCGCTCCTACGTCGTCTCCAGCTCCTCGGCGGTAATGGCAAAGATCAGGTGATCCTCCCATTTACCGTTGATTTGCAAATAGCGAAGCGACAGTCCTTCTTCGCGAAATCGGTTTTTCGCAAGAACCTTGATCGAGCCTGTATTGCGCGGCATGACCGCAGCTTGAACCCGGTGAAGCTTTGCTTCGGTAAACGCAAATCGGATGACTTCTCCTACTGCTCTGGTCATTATTCCTTTGCCGTTATGAGATTGATCGAGGAAATAGCCGAGTGTAGCGTTTTGCCAGGCTCCGCGCACGATATTGGAGAGGTTGACGCGGCCGACGAGGGTTTGATCAGGGCCGACGAAAATGCCGAACGAATAGCCTGTCCCTTCGCGAAAGCTTCGCTCTGCCTCCTCCAACTGCTGGTACTGCGCTTCAATTGTGTAAAAAGAAGCGGGGCGGATGGGTTCAAAAGGCTGCAGAAATTGGTGGTTTTGTTGCCGCAAAGAGGCCAGGGCAGGGGCATCGCTTGCAGACAAGGGACGAACAAGAAACGCAGAAGGTGCAAACATCTTCAGGTTCAGCCTCCTATTCACATATAGGGTGGATGGAAAGTTTAGCATGAATCAGGACTGTTGAAAAGAGGGAAAAGGGAGTCGCTGACAATGCCGTCCAGCAGGAGCGGCCCACTCTCGATTCAACAGTTGCCACCGGGTACGGAATTTGGTACAGTACAGGGTAAGTAAAGCTGAACAATTGCATATTGCCTTCTAAATAGAGGCGCGCTGCGGATGAGTACTTCTTTTCATCAGGAATGGGGAAAGGGAAGAGGAGAAAAGGCCAAAGCGCCGAAGTTCTGGCCGCATCCCCATTGGCGGCAGGGCTGGGGTGCTCGTGAATAATGATCATCCTGTCATAGGAGAAGTTTCTCTTATGGAGCGCTATTTACGTTTGCTTGTCCGGTATCAAAAAGCAATGAGTATAGCGTTTGCACTCATTGCTTTTTCTACATTCATTTCAAGAAAAGTGGAGGAGAAGTACTGTGAACATGATGGATGCCAATGAAATTATCTCGTTTATTCAAAAAAGCGAAAAGAAAACGCCTGTAAAGGTATACCTCAAAGGGGATTTGGACGGCATCGACTTCGGTCCCAGCGCAAAAGCCTTTTTGAACGGCGGCACGGGAGTCGTTTTCGGGGAGTGGAAGGAAATCCAGCCTGTTCTGGAGCAGCATGCGGATAAAATCGCGGATTATGTAGTGGAGAGCGACCGCCGCAACTCTGCGATTCCGCTTTTGGATACAAAAAACATTCAGGCACGCATTGAGCCAGGCGCAATCATTCGCGACCAGGTGAGCATCGGCAACAACGCTGTCATCATGATGGGAGCTTCCATCAACATCGGAGCCGTCATCGGAGAAGGCACCATGATCGACATGAACGTCGTCGTCGGCGGACGCGGAACGATCGGGAAAAATTGCCACATCGGCGCAGGTGCTGTCATTGCCGGCGTGATCGAACCGCCATCTGCGTCTCCGGTCGTTATCGAAGACGATGTCGTGGTAGGAGCAAATGCGGTCATTTTGGAAGGGGTTCGCGTCGGAAAAGGCTCCGTTGTAGCCGCAGGAGCTGTCGTTATCGAGGACGTTCCGCCGAATGTGGTAGTAGCTGGTACGCCCGCACGCATTATCAAGCAAATCGACGAAAAGACACGCTCCAAGACGGAGATCAAGCAGGAGCTGAGACAGCTGTAAGGGAGAGGGTAGGCATGGACTGGCGTTCGCTTGATCAACAATACATCGTCTCTACGTACAAAAGACTGCCGATCGCTATCGCCAAGGGCGAGGGAAATTACCTCTACGACACGAATGGCAAGGGATATCTCGATTTGTTTACCGGACTTGCCGTAAACGTGCTCGGCCACTCTCACCCGCGGATTATTCAGGCCCTGCGGGAGCAAGGGGAGCAATTTTTGCACATCTCCAATATTTTCCTCAATCCCCCTGCGATCAAGCTGGCGCAGAGGCTGATCGAGCATACCATCCCGGGGAAAGTCTTCTTTACCAATTCCGGAGCAGAAGCGACCGAGGCGGCTATCAAGCTGATTCACAAATGGACGGCTGCCGAAGGTACGGGACGCTCAGGCATCGTGGTTCTGTCCAACAGCTTTCACGGCCGGACATTGGGAGCTCTTCGCCTGACCAGACAGCCTCACGTCTATCAGGATTTTCCTCAGCCCGATTTTCCGGTCTATGAGCTGAAGGCAGGAGACATTGATCAGCTTCGCGCTGTCTGTGAGGAACGCCGTCCTGCTGCCGTTTTGATGGAGCCGGTGCTGGGCTCGGGCGGTGTCGTCCCTCTGGCTGAAAGCTATTTGCAGGAAGTGGCGGCGATCTGCCAGGCGACAGGCACTTTGTTTGCAATGGATGAGATTCAGACAGGAATGGGACGGACAGGCAAATTATTCGCTTTTCAACACGCTGCTGTGACACCGGACCTCATTCTTTTTGCCAAAGGAGTAGGGGGCGGGCTTCCGCTCGGGGGTGTCATCGCAGGCGAAAAACTGCAAGACTTGTTCAAGCCGGGTGATCACGGCACCACGTTTGCGCCGTCACCGCTCTCTGCCGCCTTGGGGAATGCAGTTCTGGACGAACTGTTGGACGCAGCGTTCCAAAGTCAATTGCAGGATGTGACGCAATACCTGTGGGATCGTTTGGAAGATCTGCGGGCAGCCTTTCCTGAGCAGCTGCAATCGCTTCGCGGAAAGGGAATGATGGTGGGAATCCCGCTCTCGGTTTCACCGGAGGAAGTAAGCCGGCTTCAGCAAAATTTGCTGGAGGAGGGGATTTTGGTCGATGTTACGCAAAAAACCATTGTCCGTTTGCTCCCGCCGCTTACGCTGACCCGCGGAGATGTCGATCGTTTTATGGAAGCCTTCACCCGCGAAATGAGCCAGTTGGCGGCCGGAAAGGAGGCGTAGCAGCGTGAGTGTTTCGACGTTTGTCCGTATCCGCAGAGATCTGCATCAAATTCCCGAGCCCGGGTTCGCGGAGTTCAAGACACAGCGTTACCTGCTCGATTATCTGGAGCAGCTCCCTGCAGAGCGGTTTGAGCTCAAGACATGGAAGACAGGCATTCTCGTAAAAGTGGCAGGCCGCAATCCGAAAAGAACGATCGCCTGGCGCGCGGACATGGACGGGCTTCCCATCACGGAAGAGACCTCCTATCCATTCCGCTCCAGGCACGAAGGGTATATGCACGCATGCGGACACGATATGCACATGGCGATTGGCCTCGGCATTCTGACGCATTTCGTCCATCATCCCATTGACGACGATCTCCTCTTTATCTTCCAGCCTGCAGAAGAAGGACCTGGCGGAGCCAAGCCGATGATGGAGAGCGAGGAGTTTGGAGAATGGCGGCCGGATTGCATTTTTGCCCTGCACATCGCTCCAGAGTATCCCGTAGGCCATATCGCGACAAAGCCAGGCATTCTGTTTGCCAACACATCCGAATTGATGATTGATCTGGTCGGAAAAGGCGGACACGCGGCATTTCCGCATAAGGCAAACGACATGGTAGTCGCGGCAAGCCATCTGGTGACCCAGCTGCAGTCGGTCATCTCCCGCAATATTGATCCGCTGGATTCGGCTGTCATTACGGTCGGGAAGATTGAGGGAGGTACGCGGCAGAACATCATCGCGGAGAAGGCAAGACTGGAAGGGACGATCCGGACGTTTTCCACCGATTCCATGACCCGGGTGAAGGACCGGATTGAAGCCCTGGTCAAAGGGGTGGAAGCGGGATTCGAGTGCAAGGCCGAGATCGATTACGGCTGCGGCTATGCTCAGGTGTACAATCACGAGGAAATGACCCTTCAGTTTATGGACTGGGTGAGGGGAAATCTGCCCGACGTCACCCTTGTACACTGCGCGGAAGCGATGACCGGTGAGGATTTTGGCTTTTTCTTGACCGAAATTCCCGGATTCCTGTTCTGGCTGGGAGCGGATACCCCTTATGGACTTCACCACTCCAAGATCGAGCCGGATGAGCAGGCGATTGAAGTCGCCATCGACGTAGTGACCCGATATTTTACATGGCTCTCCGATCAGCAGGCATGACCGGATAAAACATGTGGATAAAAGCAGGAAAACGACCTCTTGGGGGTCGTTTTTCTATTGTTTGGACATGATGTGACGTGCCTATTCCCGCCAAGCAGGCCATAGCTGTGGATGATGTGGATTTTGTGGATATCGCAGAAAAAACTTCGCGGGGCACCACAACTATTTGCTTGCTTGGGCGTATAAGAATATGGAAAGAAACACTGAGGAAAACAAGCGCTGAAGCGCAACGATACTGGAGGATTGAGTCATGAAAAAAAGGTGGTTGTCTGCCCTGTTGGTGCTGACGGTTGCAGGTGTAGGGAGTACGGCCTTGGGCGAAGGCGCAATGCGCATTTTTCTGAGCGGCGAGCGCATTGTAAGCGATCTGCCCGGGTCTACGGCTTCTTCCATGGAAGAATTGGTGAATCGCTTGGGTGGATTCACAGAGTACGATCAGCGCTCGGGCAAAATGGAAATTATCAAGCCTAATGTGAATGTGCTTGTTCTTGAGGGAGTTCAGCAAAGCCGCAATAAAAATGTCGTCTTCAGCAACCCGATCAAAGGGTACAGCGACAAGGATGTCCCTCGCACGTTTAACGTCTTTGTCGAAGTAGACGAAGCCCCTTCGGCAAAGGATTTGCGCATGCAAGTAGTATTGATTGGACCGGATGGAAAAGAAGTGGAGCAAAGTAAAGTCTGGAAATTCTCAACTCAAAACGGAAACAGCTTCTACTTCTCGGAACCGTTTGTCTCTACCAAGCTTGAGCAGTACGGGACCTACAAAGTGCAGGTGCAGATGAAAACCGAGAAGTTTGATCAGTATGTAACAGTAGGGGAAAACAGTTTTTCCGTGGGCAGATAAAATTATCTGGCTTGGATGCGTTTCCACATGACTTGTTAACGTGGTATAATGATTACAAAACACAAGTTTTTTCATAATCCGCAAGCAAGTACATGAGAGAAAGGAACGATGGGAGCGAATGGAGACAAATCCCCCGCGGTCATCCACCGACATTGACGGCCCGAGTATAACCATTGCCTGGCAAGATGAGCATTCGATCTTGGCCGAATGGCAAATGACAAAAGAGTTTGAGCAGGAAGTCGAGCGAAAATTCGCGATTCCATTTGCCGAACTGCCATTTGTACTCCGCCTCTTCGATGTGACGGACCGCAACGAGATTCGTAATGACGGCACAGATCTGTATACAGACTTTGATATTAACCACCGGTCTTCAGAATGGATTCTTTATGGAGTGACACAGGGACTGAGATACTGTGTTGATCTGGGGATTCGGATGGTTGATGGCAGATTTTATTCGCTGTCGCGATCTCAACTGATTTGATCAACGTACGCATAAGGCAAGGCTCTCCTTTGGGAGAGCCTTTTTTTGCATTCGCTAAGGGATATTTCTCTGTTTGTCCAAAAGGCGCAGAGCGACAGCGAATACAGCCCAGGCCGGCATCGGTTCATCCAGCTTTCCGAGCCATTCCGGTGAGGTGATCAAGCCTTCTTTTAATGCGCGCAGCCCCAGCTCCTGCTTCCACTCGGGGACGGACTTCTCTTCGGGGGCAAATTGATCGTACTGTGTCAAATGGTAGGTGCGTATCAGGTTGGTCAATTTTTCGGCGTACGCCGGATCCGTTGCGTAGCCCGCTTTTTGCAGCTCCTGTGCGGCTTCGGTGGGAGTGGATGCGAGGATGACACGCTTATACGCGGGCCGAAGCAAAAACGAAGCGTGGTCATCGATGGACTGTTGATAGCAATAGTAGGCTTTGAAGGCAGAGGGGCGAATAACCGTCTGGCCATTTTCCACCTCCCGGGAGTTGACCGTGACAGAACCGGCTGGTCCGCTTCCTTTGATCCCGAACAAATTATAGGAGTAGCGGCCGGTTGCGGCATCGGTTGGAACGTGCTTGCCCCAGCCGGATTCCAGAATGGCCTGGGCAATCGTGATCGAGGGGAAGATGCGATGCGTCAGATAAGATTGGCGGGCTGGCCCGGCTACAAAATGGATAAACACTTGTTGGTCCATCGGGCATTCCTCCCAAAAGAAGGGTTGTGCTCTATTTTTATGAGAAAACAAGCAGAGCGGGGAAGGCTGCTGTCTCTCCTTTTAGAAAGAGCGGCAAATGTGGACAAAAACAGCCGGAAAATAAAAAACAGCCGGGAAATGCCGGCTGCTGCTGCTCCAGGCGCTTTATGGCTTGCGCGGCTGGAAATATTGGATGCGGTTGTTAAAGAGGTGCAGCTCTGCTTTAAAATTGCGTGCAAGATAACGGCAAAATTCATTTGCCTTGCTCTTGTCGCCATGTGTTGCAGAGTCCGGCAGGGAAACTTGAATGTAAGAATGTTCTTTACCATTTTTCTCTCGTTTGCCAACTCCGATGATAATCGCCTTGTGAGTGCTCGGATCTTTGCCGCGAAGCAGCAGCCAGGAATCCTTGCCCTCGGGGCGTTCATCGATGACATAAGGGAAAGCGGCATCGGCGTAGGACCAGCCGAGTTGTTCACCGGTTTTTTTGGTCATGTCGACGTAGCGCAGCAATTTTGCTTTGACTTCATCCAGAGATGCTTCAGTGGCTGTAGAGCCATCCACTAAATATATGTAGGCCGACTGCAGATTCACGTTTGCATTCACTCCTAGTCCCGGGAATCTCCTGCGTTAAGTGTAGCATTCCTGCCACTCTTTGGCAATGAATCATTCCCAGGGGGAAAACAATTGCGAGCTTTTTCAGAAAAGTGTAAAATGTATATACCATTTGCAGCGCGTTACAGCACTAGAGAACGACAAATGGATTGTGGAGGGAAGATACCATGCAGGAGGTTTCCATTCGAAATGTCTATGAAGCATTAAATACGATGCGCGCCATAGATGTGGTCAACAAGGAAGATTGGGAGCGAGCGGCAAAAGAAGCGGAGCTGGACTCCTCCGTACAACTGAATATTCTATGGATCATTTATTGCTACGAAGGCGTGCGCGTAACGCAAATCGCGGAGTGGACCTTCTGGCATCCGTCTTCCATTGTGATCCACATCAAAAAGCTGGTGGAAAAAGAGATGGTCTACATCGAAAAGTCAGAGCTGGATGGCCGGGTTGTCCATGTCTATCCGACGCGCAAGGGCAGAGAAGTGATCGAGACAAGCAGGCAGCGGGTCCCTTCGATTTTCCGTCTCACCTATGCGTTGGAGAAGCTGGAAGAGAGGTACAGTACAGCTGTTGTCGAGCTCTTTTTTGAGTGTCTGTCTTTTGTCGCGCAGTCGCTGCACGGATCGGAAAAGGTCCGGTGGATTCAGGAAGGAGAAGACCGGGTACCCAATCGGCAATCCATGATCATCTGACTTCGCCCAATATTTGGCAGGTTGAAATGTAAACTGGAAATTGAGCGGAGATTGTGTTACACTAATAAAGAATCCGAATATTTAAACAATGCTCGGATCATTACACTTGGAGGAGGGATTGCTGATGGAACGCTATGACCATTTGTACGACGTCGCCGAGAATGCACAGGTTCGTTTTTTCGGTTTTGTCACAGAACGGACTCGCCACGACTTCGGAATCGTCTATACGAACAAGTTTTATGGAAAGCCGTTGGTCATCTGTATGCAGACTGGGCAATCTACCCTTCTCGGTTCAGAGGATGCCGTAAACCCGGAGTACCTGAAGAAAATCTTCCGCTTGGATTGTTCAGATGAAGCAGAAATGCTCTCCCACTTTTTCCAGGAGCATTTGCCATCGTTGCCCTTCGAAGAAAACCAGTATTAACGGATGAGCAGAAGTTCGCTTCTGCTCATTTTTTTGTGCGGTGAGATGCAATCATTGCCTTCCAGAAGAGATGGCGCTTTCATACAATTGCCTTGTCACATGCTATTCTTGGAGAAGAGGAGGGAGCAAAATGGAGTGGTTTTCCCATACATGGTCTGTAGAAAAGCCTCGTGCAGCGATGGTGCTGATCCACGGAACAGGCGAGCATCATGGCAGATATCAACATGTCGCTGACGAGTTAAATCGGTTCGGAGTCGAAGTAGTGACAGGGGATCTGCCAGGGTGGGGCCGGTCTGCGGGCAGGAAAGGACATATCGACAGCTTTTCGCAGTATTTGGACGCGGCTGGGGCGTGGGTAGAGACGGCCTTGCAAAAAGCGGGACTGAAATACCCGGTATTCGTTTTTGGGCACAGCATGGGCGGCCTTGTCGCGGTGCGCCTCATCGAGCGCTTTGCGGAGCGAAAACGACTCGCCGGACTGATTCTCACGTCTCCATGTCTCCAACTGAAGGTGCCGGTTCCACAGTGGAAGGCCAGGCTGGCTGTTTGGTTGGATAAGAGCTGGCCTACACTGCGAATGGCGAGCGGGATAACGCCCGAGATGGTTACGCGCGACCCGGAGGTGCAAAAGGCTTACATAACAGACCCATGGCAGTATCCAAAAGTAAGCGTGCGCTGGTACCAGGAGCTACATCGAGCGATGGGGGAAGCTTGGGAGGAACGAGGCAGCCTTTTGTTGCCGACTCTTGTGCTGCAGGCCGGTGATGATCTGCTGGTCGACGCGGATGCCGTGGAGCGATTTGCGGCTGATTTGCCGGAAGAAGCTGTATTCCGGCGCTTCCCCGGAATGCGTCACGAGCTTCTGAATGAGCCGGAGCGGGAAGATGTGCTCTGCTGTATCGTAGAGTGGATGAAGCAGCACGGACTAGAAATGTGACATACTAATAGAGATTAAAATGTGTATTTTTTTGATTGACTCCTCCATTATGACGTATTAATATAAAGGTACGATCATGAATGAGCATCATCTTTTTGCTGGCGTGTAGGATATATGACATGCTTGTGCGACAGCAATATGAGAGTCGGAGGGGTTTGCGCAATATGGGGACTATTATTTGCCAAAGCTGTGAGTCGATCATCGAGCATTTTGAGAGCAATCAGGTAAAGACGCTGTATGGCATGTGCAAAGGCGAATGCAAGCACGCGGAAGCGACGAAACAGAAATAAGGCGAAATAGATAGAACACGGACGCTTGTCGAAAGCGTCTGTTTTTTTTTGACAATGATTGGCGAATGAAGGATAATGGGAAAGAGAGAAAATAGTTGTAAGAGGAGGAATTGTTTCATGAAGCGAGGACGCATCCGGGGACTGATGGCGGCTGTCTTGCTGACATCTTCCCTCTGGGGCGGTACATCGGCTTTCGCCGCAAATGAAATCCGAGTCGATGCAAGTCAGCCTTATATTGCCCGTGTAGGCTTTGACATTTCTACCGATTATGCCGTGTGGATGTTGAAGAATGAAAACACCATTACTCTGTATGACATCGATGATCAATCCGAAACCAAAATTGGGGACAAGTCCTCTGGAAAGAAAAATCCGGTGGTGGACGGCAAGTATGTTGCCTGGATTGACGACCGCCACGGAGGAGACGATGTCTACCTCTACGATATTGACCGAAAAAAGGAAACCCGGATTACGAATGGAGACGCCAAACCGTCTCAACTGGATCTTGCGGACAATATGATCGTGTGGACAGATAGTTCAGACGACAACATCTACCTCTACGATATCAAGGCAGGGGAAGCAAAGCGTGTTTCTACCAGCGGTCGAGCGAGCAACCCGACTGTTTCCGGCAATTACGTTGCTTGGGAAGACAGAAGAAATAAAAATGCCGATATCTACTACTACGACATTAAAAAGGGTCGCGAATACGCGGCTGTTGAAGAAAAAGGCGATCAGACCAAGCCGTCGATCTCCATGGATCAAATCGTTTACGAGAATGACAACGGCAGTGATACCGATGTATACCTCCACGTGTTGGGGACCACTCGGGATAAACGATTGACGACTGATTCTGAAGACGATAAAGTGCCGCAGATCTACGATGACAACTTCATCTTCATTAACGATGGGACCCTGTACTTTGGCGATGTCGACAGACCAAAGGACATAGACGATATTGCCAGAGACGTTTATGACAAAATTCCGCCTCGCATGGCCGGCGATTATGTCATTTTCACCAAGAGAGATCGCGATGACAACCTGAGTCTCTATATCTATGATACAGATGAAGAGGACTTGGTCCAGATCGGCGGAACTGCCGGCGAACCAACAGAGCCGGATGGCGATGACAGATATATCGTCTACATAAACGAGTCGAAGAAATCTTCTAGCGTTGTTTTGCACGATCTGAAAACGAAAACGAGCAAGGTGATCAGCAAATCTGACTCCGAGCCAAACCGTCCGCTTGTCAGCAGTCCTTATGTAGTCTGGTATGACGACGATGAGGAAACGCTGATGGTCTACAACATACGGACTGGCAAGCTGAGCAGAGCTGTTGACGAAGACGATACGCCACATGAGAGCCTGTACGAGCTGGAAGGGAAAAACCTGCTGTGGGTAAACGAGGGCCGTCGTTATGATGTGATCCTGACCGACCTGTCTACAGGTGATTACGAAGAACTCGAAACGCTTAATGATGAACCTCTTTATTTGGATGTCAATGAAAACTATGCGATGTGGGTGAAAGAAGAACGCTCGGGTGATAGTACAATTGTACTGTATGATATCGACCGAGGACGTGATGAGGATATTCGTACTGACGTGGAAATCAAAGGAGCAAGCTTAGGCGACGAGTTTGTCGTTTGGAGTGAATACTCCAATTCCACGAGATCGTACGACTTGTATTATTATGACATCGATCGGGAACGGACCAATCTTGCAGTACGATGGACGGAAAGAGATCAAATCGAACCGCAAGCTTCCAGAGATGTTGTGTTCTTCTCGGATAATCGAAATTCCAAGAGAGACACCGACTACTACTTTGAGCTATACGATATAGACAGAGATTCCTATATGAATGAAATCTGGTCGGAGGATGCCGAGATTGAGGAACCGCGAATGGGTGGTAACCGACTAGTCTGGATCGATAACAGAGACTCCACTCCTGCAGTTTATACCGCTGAATTTGCCAGCCCTCGAGATGACGACGATGATGACGACAACGGTGGAGAAATTCCAGGAGATTACACAGATTATAACTTTATAAAGGTTATGACTGGAAGCGATGATTCAGTTATTAAAATCATTGCAAAAAATGCTAATCGGACCTATTTTGTGTTAGATCCTGGAACAAGTAAAGAGAAAAGCATACCTTTCATGACAGCATTAGATGACGTCAATACATTTTTCAAACTGTTGAATGGAACGAATATAAATTCTGTTGTGATTCGAGTATTTAATAAATAGTATCTACAAAAACAGGCATAGAGGAAAGGTCCTCTATGCCTGTTTTAGGTTTTAAAAAACACTCATCATAAGTCCTGTCTTCCCGACAAATGACGGAGTCGTAATTGCTACGTCTTCCTCAGACAAAAGTAGGGGTATGTGAGCATTAATGCCACCAGGAAGAGAAGGGCAGCCACATACGCAGGGATCAAATGAATAAAGTCCGTATATCCAACTGCGAAATGAATGCCAATCCCGGATGCGAATCCAGGCAGACCTCCCAGAAACAGCGTCCACCAGACCCAGGACTCTCCCTGCCTGAATGCCCACAAGCTGATCAACAGGACCGCGATTCCGACTGACAACAGGGCACCGCCAAATCCGGCCCGATCATGGGCGATCACGGGGATCAGCTTCTCATTATAGGCCTGCAAAACCTCGGGCGTAGCACAAAGAAAAGCCAGATCCTGTGGGACAAACACACCGGTAATCCCGATGATGGAGATAATCAGTCCAGCTCCGGTCAACCCGCAGCCGATAATCACAAAGAACAATTGTCCCCACAGTGAGCGGCGCCAGTCACGGTCATTTTTGACTTGGGCGGGCAGAGGAGAGAGCTGTTTGTTTGCAGGTTGCCTTATGGCCAACAGGAAAAACGGGAACAGCGACAGAGACAATACAGCATGCAGAATATCAAAATAACCGTAGCCAATGTAGAGAAAGAAGCTGAGAAAGCCAACTGAGCCGGAAACGAGCAAGACCTGCTTAGCCCAATGAAGCTGCCGGCTAAGGCCGAATCGGGAAAGCTGGAAATAAATCACGCCAATGGAAATCATTGTACCCGCCAGACTAACCCTGTCATGGGACATGAAAGGGAGAATTTGCGGGTTGAGAGCCTGGAGCTCGGACGCTCTCATGCCCAGGAAGGCTTCATCATAGGGAAGTACGACAGTTGTCAATGCTACCAGGAGTGCGAGTAATCCCCCGATCACCATGCCGATCCCCAGCAGCGAGCCAGAGAACCATCCAGGGAACTGCCCGGTGAATCTCCGAGGAGCACGATGGCTCTCGACGGTTGGTGAATCCGGCTCGGACAACTTGCTGTCGGCAGAAAGTTCAGCAGTCCGAAGAGGATGATTGCTTTGCCAAATGGCTTCATTGATTCGTTTTGGCAGGCCAGGACCGGAATAAATCAGTCCGCTGTGAAGCTGCACAAAATCGGCGCCTGCCGCGAATAAAGCCAGAGCATCGTCTGGCTCGATCACGCCGCCGGAACCGATCATAAAAAGATTCGGGTAACTTTTTCGAATCCACTGAACCATCTGGATGCTCTTTTCCCTTGTTATGCCCCCTGTCAAGCGGCGTGGGGACAGCTCTTGCGGCGGCTTTGTGTCTTTGGCTTCAGACTGCGGGACCGATGTTTTGCCAAAAGCAGATGATGGGGAAATGCCACCGGCGATTGCAACACCTTTTATCCCCGCGCGAATCGCCGGCAATAGCAAGCACTCGGCCTCGACCTTGGGCAAGTCCGGTGACAGTACCAGAAGCAGCGGGGCCTTTGTTGCCTCTGCGAGCAAAGAGAGATGCAGGTTCCATGCAGTCTCATCCCACCCATCCAAAAGCTGTTGACGTGTATCAAGCGTAAAGAATCCGCAGTAAGGCGATAGCTGTTCAATCATTTCAATGCGCTCCTGAGCCGCTTCAAGCGGAGAGGACCCAGGGGCGAATGACAGCCGGCAAGCCAATGGAAGCGAGCGATGTCCGCAGCGCTCAAGCCGCTCGGCCAGCTTTGCCGCCCCCATGTTAGCCAAGGGAGCTGGATACGAGATAGACTCGTCTGCCAATAACCGCTCGATGCCGCCGGATTCATCAACGGGATTGCGGGTGACGGGACCCAGTTCTATATAGCCGAAGCCGAATTGGGAAAGGGCGGATAGCCCCCGGGCATCGGTATCGAGCCCGGCCCCCAAGCCAATCGGAGTGGGAAAGGAGATACCCCAATGCTTTCTCGAAAGCTCGGCGGGAGGCTCCATATGTCCCATCAGTTCGATGAGTGAGGGACCGCCCGGGCATTTTGCCAATGTGCCGATAGCGGTCAAGGTCAAACGGCGTGACCGCTCTGCGGGCAGTGTAAACAATAAGGGGCGAAACATCGTGTGATACGACCAATCCGGCATAATGGTTTCCTCCATCTATACCCACTTTTCCCTATCATATCAAATGCTGACTACATACAAAACGCGAATGGCCTCTTCCGAATTGACCTTCGAGACAAAAAAAGCCGACTCGCGTAGAGCCGGCATTTTGTAGGTTATCCAGAGATAGCTGTTTGACGTTTTACGACCTTGACCGTTTTCAGTGACTCGTCCTCAGGGCCTTGAACAGGAAGGCCGACACGAATGTTCTCCTTGATGTAGGCGATGTTTTCCTCTGTAATCACCTCTCCGGGCAAAAAGATCGGAATACCGGGAGGATAAACCATGATAAATTCGGTGATTACCCTACCTGCCGCTTCCGCCAAGGGAACAGTCTCCGTCTCTGCGTAAAAGGCATCGCGCGGCGTCATGGACAGGACCGGGATGTTCGGCAGCGAAATGGTCGGCTTTTCTTCTGCCTGCACATGAGCAAATTCCACAGACAATTCCCTCAGCGCATTCACCAGAGTGCGAATCGATTCCTCTGTATCGCCAGCGGTAACAAAGCAGAGGACATTGTACAAATCGCTCATTTCGACCTCGATGTTGTACTTCGAACGGAGCCAGTTCTCCACTTCCCAGCCAGTAATCCCCAGATCGCGAACGTGAATCAAGAGCTTGGTCGGGTCCATGGCAAAAGTCGCAGGCGTACCGAGAATTTCCCGACCGACGCAGTGAATCCGCGGGATCTCGTTAATCATCTCTCTGGCTTTGTTGGCCATCTGCATCGCTTGCTCGGTCAACATCCGACCGTTAATGGCCAGGTGCTGCCTCGCCATGTCCAGAGATGCGAGCAGGATATAAGAGGTCGAAGTCGTCGTCAGCATGCTCATGACGGTCTTGACGCGATCGACATCGACCAGGCCTTCGCGAACATTCAGGATAGAGGTCTGGGTCAAGGAGCCTCCCAGCTTGTGAACGCTGGTCGCTGCCATGTCGGCACCGGCTTGCATCGCGGAAATCGGAAGCTCTTCATGAAAATGAATGTGGACACCGTGTGCTTCATCCACCAATACGGGAATTTCATAGTTATGCGCAGTACGTACGATTTCTCTGAGATCGCCCGCAAAGCCGAAGTATGTCGGGTTGATGACGAGGAGAGCAGCCGCATCGGGATGCTGCTCCAGCGCTTTTTGAACAGCTTTTACAGTAATCCCGTGAGATATCCCCAAACGCTCGTCCATCACAGGATGGATAAAAATCGGAGTCGCTCCGGCAAAAATGATCGCCGCCATGACCGATTTGTGAACGTTCCGCGGGACGATAATTTTGTCTCCCGGATTGCAAGTGGCCATAATCATGGCCATGATCGCGCCGCTCGTTCCCTGAACGGAAAAAAAGGTATGGTCAGCTCCGAAAGCTTCGGCTGCCAGATCCTGGGCTTCCTTGATCATTGCCTTGGGATGGTGCAAATCATCCAGAGGAGCAATATTGATGAGGTCAATCGAGAGAGCGTTTTCCCCGATGAATTCACGGAATGTCGGGTGCATGCCCATGCCCTTTTTATGACCAGGGATGTGAAATTGAATAGGATTTCTTCGGGCGTGCTCCAACAACCCGCTAAACAGAGGAGTACTCTTTTGTCTCATATGATCGCCTCACTTTGCAACAAGAATAAAAGAGTAAAAAACAAACAAATTGAGTATAGCAAAAAGGGGGGGGAAAGCAAGTTCATTTTTTTGATATTTATCTGTGGCGGCAGGAGTTCTCCCTTTTGGCCGAGAAGTGAGTGAGAGAGGTGACGCTTATGAAAACAAGAGTGACTGAGCTGCTGCAGATCCAGTACCCGGTCGTACAAGGCGGGCTGGCTTATCTGGCGTATGCCGAATTGGCGGCTGCCGTCTCCAATGCCGGCGGTCTGGGACAGGTAACAGCAATGTCTCTTCCCTCTCCGGAGGCTTTGCGTGAAGAAATTCGGAAAACCAAGGCCTTGACTGACAAGCCGTTTGGTGTGAACTTTGCCATTGGCCAGCATGGTCGCCCATATGAACACATGCTGGAGGCCGCTTTGGAAGAGGGGGTCCGGGTCATTTCCATAACCGGAGGAAATCCCGAGCCGCTCATTCGCCGAACGGACGGCCTCGATGTGAAAAAGCTCGTGCTTGTCGCCTCAGTCCGTCAGGCGCAAAAGGCAGAATCGATCGGCGCAGATGCGGTCATGGCCGTAGGTCAGGAGGGCGGCGGGCACCTGGGCAGAGATGACATCGGCACGTTTGTCCTGATCCCGCGCGTCGTTGATTCGGTGCGTATCCCTGTACTTGCCAGCGGAGGGATCGGAGACGGCAGAGGAATTTTGGCCGCTCTCGCTTTAGGAGCAGAGGGCGTAGAGATGGGGACCCGGTTTATCGCGACCAAAGAGTGCGTCCATGCTCATCCTGCCTACAAGAATGCTTTGATCAGAAGCACAGAGCACGACACCCAAGTAATCAAACGGACGTTGGGGACTCCTGCGAGGGTAGTCAGAACACCCGGGTCAGATCTCATTTTGGAAATGGAAAAAAGCAGTTCGGACTATGAGCATTTGAAGCCGTACATCAGCGGTGAGCGAAACCGCTTGTTTATCCACGAAGGAAACGAGCAGGAGGGCTTCGGTTGGGCAGGGCAAGTGATCGGATTGATTGACGATGTCCCGAGTGTACAAGAACTGTTTGACCGAATGTTTCAAGATGTACAAGGCAAGCTGGCTTTTCTCAACAACAGTGCAGGTCGTTCCTAGTGGTTTTCCTTAGTGTTCCCGGTTGCACCCGATTATGTGTCCGAAAAGCAAAAGAACAGGAAACCGCTTTTTTAGAGAAAGCGGACCTGTTCTTCTGCATATACCTAAACTACATCCTCATCAAGCGAGTCCCGTTGTACGCAGCTTGCTCAGATTGTACAGCTTGGTCAGGACGGCAAAGGTAGCGTCGAGTTTTGAAAGCAGTTTGTCTCCATCGGCAAGGACAGGATCATGGCGATCGATATTGATGCCGCACAGAATTTCTGCCTTTTTCACTTGTTGCAGTCTGTCGATCAGTTGCAGTACGCCTTCACGTCCCAACACGGCTTGAGGAGTGCTGCCCGGCTGCATGTGATCGGGGGACCAGCGAAAGTCGTCAGGTACCATTTCGAGGATTTCCTCCAGGTGTTCCTTCATGGACCGGCTGATCTCCTCCTTGAAGGGAGATTCGTAAATCACTGCATACCAGACAAACAGATGAGTGCCCCACAAGCCTACCTGAAAGTGAGGGTGTTTCTTGTATCCGCGTTTGTCGCCAGCCCAGGCAACCCATGTATCTTTTGGCGGGTTTACTGTTCTGCGCGCGTGCTTGGCGACATGGTAAAACATCTCTTCGCCAGTTGCCAGCGAGAGAGACGGAGCGAAATGTTGTCCGAGGGTCTCCAGCTTGGGCCGGATCAGCTCCTTGATCCCTTCCATTCTGTTGTCCAATCCCTCAATGGCAAACACATCAAAATCATTCTGATGAAAACCGGTAAAAGAATTCGTCATCACGACCACCTCTCATAGCACGATCTGTAGCAAGCAGCCCGCTGGGAAACAGGCAAGTGTCTTTGTCAAAAGAGCTCAGAACCCCCCATATAATAACATAAGATTTTAGGAAAAAACATGCAGGGAAACGAATAGCAAAAGCTGCAACAGAATAATATGATATACCACTCACTCCCGTAAGCAGTTCTATTTACTGAGTATTCTGTGAATGGGAGGGATCTGATGCAAGACGGGAAGGAATTGGAGTATTGCAATTTGTCTGTCTGGTTTGACCGAAAAACCTTGTATGCGATGCTGCAGTTTCTGGTCAATGCAGGAGCAACTGTCACTTGGAAGGAAACCAAGGAGCACTTTCATTTACTCGTGTGCACCCAGGACGGCAGAGCAGAATGGAGACTTCAACGCGTCAACGGTGTCTACAGATGGCAGCAACCTGATTGTTCAGTCCGTGACACCCGGGTGGCCTTGATACTCTACCGCTTTATCCAGAAGGCAAAAGGACATGTCGTTGTAAAAATGCTCCATGAAAGCGGGTTGCTCATAAAGCACATTCGGTATGGAGAAGCCGTCAGAATCGTGGAGATAAAAGGAGCTGAGAAAAAAGTGATCTACGAAAAAGCTTGCAGTGTAACCATGGATCAGGTGATTGCCGCCCTCAAACGTCGTGATGCAGAGGAACGAATACCGGTTTTGCGTTTGGAACTCGATTATGAGTTGGCTACCCTGTACGATGCTTTGCATGCCAAGGATACGGCTCAGATTCGCAGATCGACCGAACGCTTGAAGCAGCTCCGCAAGGAAATGCTGCTGCTGGAAGCATAGGGAAAGCCAACCTAAGAAGCAGGCCAGTGAAACGTTAACAGCTTTGCGATTACACGAAAGCATGCGAAAGATGCGTGCATGAGTGGAGGAAAGAACAAAAACGATGAAGGTCGCACATGTGAATAGGGAATGAAAAAAGCGGCATCTCATATCGAGAGTGTCGCTTTTTTTGGTTTTTGCTCCTGGGCATCTTTTTGATCGTTATGTTCGTCTTTTCATTTGAATTGGCCCAGGCAACAGATGTACAATAGAGTAGGATTTTTGGGCCCCTTGCGCCACTAGAAAGGAAGAAAATGTTACATGGTAGATCTCCTATCGCTTGCTGAAAACACGCCGTTCTTGCTCCTGGCCACCCTCGGGCTCATCCTCTTGTTGTTTTTGCTCCTGATCATGCAGTCGGTTCGTATCAACCGTCTTCGCAAATCGTTAAATCGCTTGCTGAGCGGTACAAATGGGGCTAATTTGGAGGAAGGCATGCATCGTCTCTTTGACGAGATGGATGATGTGAAAAAACGGCAAACGGATCAGCAGTTTTTGCTCAATCGCCTGTCACAGCGCATTGCCGGACAGTGCGGAAATGTCGGGGTTGTCCGCTACAATGCGTTTGATGACATCGGCAATGACCTCAGCTTTTCCTTGGCAATCATCGACGATTCCCAGAATGGTGTGGTTGTTACCAGTATTTTCAGCCGCATGGAGTCCCGGGTCTACGCAAAGCCGGTCGAACAGGGCAGCTCGCCTTACCATTTGTCAGAAGAAGAGCAGACAGCGATCAGAAAAGCAATGAATCAAATAGCTGGAAGCCCTTCTGGAACGGAAATAAAACAGGAAAATTAGCGAGTATCCGGCAGAATAGGTGAGTTCTTCTTGTGTCAGGATAAAATTCAACGGATATTCGGCTTTTTTGCGAAAATTCATCCGCTTTTCGCTCAAGACTTTTTACTGCCTCTGTAGTATAATAAAGGAGTCAAGGTTGGCTTTAAATACGAAAAGTAGGTGATCCGCCTTCAATACCCAAATCGATTTTCGATTCGCGGGGCAAGGCCAGGTTCTACAACGTTCCTTCGTTGACACCTAGCGTATCTCCTCATTTGGCAACCGTTTTCGTCCAAACGATCCAGGTAAACCAAAAGAATTGAGGAGATATTTATGGCACAGCGTTTAGCAACAAACTACGCCAAGGCCTATTTTACGATGAACGAAGAAGAGTTGAACCGATTCGTCTCTCTCTTCACCAATGAGCACATTTCTGTCGAAGTGAAAATTTGTGAAAACGGCGATCGGGACGTTTTGTTGACGGACAAGAGCGGTGCGATTCAGTTGACATTCCACCGCTTGGGCAACCGGTATTCCTGTGAAAGTTCCTACCTCATTAGAGATATGCATCTGGCTAATGCCATGCGGAAAGCAATGAAAACGTTTCGAGGCCACGGGATCGTCCATCGGATTTATGACGGATTTACAGTCGTCTATCATTACGACGAAGGTTCTGTCGTAAGCATCCAGGAGGTTTCCGGCGACGAGGAAGTGTCCATTTTTGAAAATACCGCCCCTCATGCCGCAAAGGAACTGGAAGAGCTGTTCCGGCAGACGGGAAGCGAGTGTGAGATTGACTCGATCCGGCAAGAGACGGATAGATGGCTGGACTTGCGTAACTGGGCGAAGCATGCTGCCCCGGAAAAACTTGGCATGATCGACCTTCGTTTGTGCGCATTGTCACGTCGTTTGTTTGAACTGGAAGCCTGAGAAAACTGAAGATTTTCTGCATGAAATGGGTGCTGCGGCGCCCATTTTTTGTTTCCCATGATTTTCTTTCATAAAAAGTATTGTCAACTAGGCCGAAGCATGGTACGTTTGTTTTCGTTGGAAACAGGATTAGGAACCAGGATTCACTTTAAAGGGTGGATAACAAGAGGGAAACCGCCCCCGTTAGTGAATGACGCAGGTCCTAGCGATGTTTAACATTACACTTGCTAGGAAGGGGGAACCGAAAGATGGAATACTCGACTTTCGGAAGACACGTTGCCGTTGACACATGGGGAGTTCAGTTTGACTTGTTGAACGACGCAGAATTTTTGAAGAAGGAAATGATTGAAGCTGCTGAAAGCTGTGGTGCCACTGTACTCAGTGTGCAAGCCAAGCAGTTTTCTCCTCAAGGGGCTACCGTTCTGGTTCTTCTCTCGGAAAGCCATCTGTCTATTCATACCTACCCAGAGCGTGGATTTGCGGCTCTGGATTGCTACACCTGCGGTGAGACCGTAGACCCGCAAGTTGCCATTGATTACCTGGTTTCTGTATTGCGGCCAGAAAAAGTGTACGCAAAGAAACTGGTTCGCGGTACAGGCGAATTGCAAGTGGTTGAACCGGAAATGAAACCGGCCCAGGTGGCAAGCAAGTAACGATTGGAAAAAGCCAAGAGGTGCGGAATATGTCCGCACCTCTTTTGTGTCAAAAATTGCCCGGGTTTAACGGAACGGAGCGGTTATCGTACGGCCGACATCCCGCAGCAATACGGTAAAATCGTTTGCGGCGTTTGCCAGATTTCCGGTTACCGTATTCGGCCCGGAGGTAACGGCATTGGTGGTGTTCGCCAGGCCGTTCGTCACGGTGTTGCTGATGTTTTGCACCCTGCTGTACATGTTGTCATCTGAAGTGACGCGGATGTTGAGATTTGGTGCGGCAGCCCGCGCAGCAGAGTGAACCTGGCGTTCGATGGCTTGCCTTTGCTGCATATCTTGAGCGCCAAAACGGGTCCTGACGCCGATAATGCAATCGTTCCCGTACACGGCTGCCGTTGCTCCTTCAACCCCGGGAACATTGTCTGCTGCTTGCGCCAAACGATCTGCGACATCGCGGTTAAATCCTTGGGCAGTAAAGCCGTTTTGATAATTGTAGGCACCGTAGTTGTTTGCTCCGAAATTGTTTGCGGTGCCGTTGTTAGGCTGCGCATTGTTTTGCAGGTTAGCTGGACGCTGGTATGCCAAATTGTTTGTTTGGGTACCTTTATTTTGATCCGTGCCTGCATTTGCACACCCGGATACAGTTGCCAGCACCATTACGCCAACAAGAGAATACGCCCATTTATTCATGGGGAGCCACCTCCTTCGGTTAGTATGAGCCCGCATTGCACTCGATACTCAGGAAGGGGCTGGATGTCAAAACACCCCATTGTGCCATTTTTCTCTACCTGTTAATATGGAAGGTACGCATACTAGAGGAGGTTTACATGAAGCGTCTTGACATACGCAACATCGCAATTATTGCACACGTCGACCACGGTAAAACGACATTGGTGGACAAACTGTTGATTCAATCCGGTACATTCCGCAGCAACCAGCAGGTTGAAGAGCGGATGATGGACTCCAATGACCTGGAGCGGGAGCGCGGAATTACCATTCTGGCAAAGACCACATCCATTAAGTACAACGAGTACACCATCAACATTCTGGATACTCCTGGGCACGCCGACTTTGGCGGCGAGGTAGAACGGATTATGAGCATGGTGGACGGCGTTCTGTTGATCGTCGATGCTTTTGAAGGATGCATGCCGCAAACTCGCTTTGTATTGAAAAAAGCGCTGGAAGCAAAAGTGACGCCTATCGTCGTGGTCAATAAAGTGGACCGTGATAATGCACGTCCGCAAGAAGTCATCAACGAAGTTTACGACCTCTTTATTGATCTCGACGCAACCGAAGATCAACTGGAGTTTCCGATTGTATACGCATCCGGATTGCAAGGGATTGCGGGTATGGAGCCGGACAAACTGGAAGGAAACCTTCGTCCGCTGTACGAGACGATCATCGAGCACATTCCAGCTCCGGAAGCGAACTCCGAAGAGCCATTGCAGATGCAGGTTACGATGCTGGACTACAATGACTTCCTCGGCCGCATCGGGATTGGCCGTATTTACCGCGGTGTGCTGAACGTAAATGACACCGTTGCCCTGGTAAAACGGGACGGCTCGGTTAAACGGATGCGCGTGCAAAAGCTGTTTGGATTCTCTGGCCTGCAGCGTGTTGAGCAAAAAACGGCAAAAGCCGGTGATATCGTTGCCATCGCCGGTCTCGAGGATATCAACGTAGGGGAAACTGTCTGCCATACAGATCATCCGGATCCATTGCCGCTGCTGAAAATTGACGAGCCGACCCTGCAAATGACATTCCTCGTCAACAACAGCCCGTTTGCCGGACGCGAAGGCAAACACGTAACTTCCCGCAAGCTGCGCGACCGCCTGATGGCCGAGCTGGAGACTGACGTATCCCTTCGCGTAGACGAAACGGATTCTCCGGATGCGTTTATCGTATCGGGACGCGGTGAGCTACACTTGTCCATTCTGGTTGAAAACATGCGTCGTGAAGGCTTTGAGCTGGGCGTATCCAAGCCAGAAGTAATCGTGCGGGAAATCGATGGCCAAAAGATGGAGCCAGCCGAACGCCTGATTATCGACGTGCCGGAAGAATACACCGGTTCCGTCATGGAAACGCTTGGCCAACGCAAAGCTGAAATGGTCAACATGATCAACAACGGCTTTGGCCAGGTTCGCCTGGAATTCATCATTCCGTCCCGTGGTCTGATCGGCTACCGTACAGAGTTCTTGACGATCACACGCGGATACGGCATCATGAACCACTCCTTTGACAGCTACCGTCCGCTCGTTCCGGGCAGCGTTGGCGGACGCCATGCAGGCGTGTTGATCTCCAATGAAACGGGAACGGCCACCACGTACGGTCTGATGTCCGTCGAAGACCGCGGCATCATGTTTATCCAGCCGGGTACCGAGGTATACGAAGGAATGATTGTCGGCGAGCACAACCGCGACAACGATCTGACCGTAAACGTCTGCAAAGAGAAGCACGCGACCAACGTCCGTTCGGCAACGAAGGATGATACCGTGAAAATGAAAACGCCTCGTCTCTTGACGCTCGAAGAGGCGCTGGAATATCTGAATGACGACGAACTGTGCGAGGTTACCCCGCAATCCGTTCGTTTGCGTAAAAAGTATCTGACCAAATCGGAGCGCGAACGCTACGAGAAGCAAAAACGCTATGCGTCTCAGTCTTGATTTGCAGAGGCAAACGCAATTTTGTCTGGCATGACATACTGTCCGGATACGAAAGTAACCATGCAAAAAGCCGCCTGGTAAAAGGGCGGCTTTTTCATTTTCTCAGCAAGAAATTGCTTCGGCCAAGAGGCAAAAAACATCGCAGGCATTCACCCGAGACCAATGTGTATGAACTGGTTTGCCCCTACTGCAAATACTGTTCGATCAGCCCGGTCAATTCTTCCGGCTTCACCCGCGGATCAATCCGCTTGACGACGTTTCCTTCACGGTCGACCAGAAATTTGGCAAAATTCCATTCAATGTCCTGGTTTTCCTCGTTGGGGGCGTGCTGCTTCAGATACTGATACAGGGGATGAGCATTCGGTCCGTTTACATCAATTTTGGCAAACAGGGGAAAAGTCACTCCGTAATTTCGATCGCAAAATGCCGAAATTTCTTCAGCCGTACCAGGCTCCTGAGCGCCGAATTGATTGCACGGAAAACCAAGTACGACCAAACCGCGGTCACGATAGCGCTCATATAATTCCTGCAGTCCTTTGTACTGCGGAGTCAGCCCGCAAGCACTGGCAGTGTTGACGATCAGAAGCAGGTTGCCCTTGTAGCGGGCCAGTGTCGTTTCTTCACCAGCGATGGTTGTGACGGGGATGTCGTAAATACGCAAGGATTCCACCTCTTTCAAAGAGTTGTGATCCCGTCCACTATACCACGTCAAAGGGGAGTCATTCCAGCCTGTCGGCTAAAGCAACTGTTTGATAATCGTCATTTCGACCTCGGACAAGATGATTTGCTGCACAGATTCCGACCCTTTTCGTGCGGTGCTTTGCAGGATGCGTACAACTCCCTCCGGGTTTTGGGCGATAATCGTGCGGATCTCCCCATTCCCGCTCTTTCGCCGAGAATCATGCATGACAGAATAACCGAAGCGCTCCTGCAGAAACTGCAGGCTTGCCTGTACCTGAGCGTGCTTCATGCGAACCCCTCCCGACCGCTTCTTTTCTATTGAACGTATGAAAAAAACAGGACGAGAATGCATGCCAGTCTGTCAACCTGCAGTCACAGCATTTTGACAGGTTTCAAGGCAACTGATAAAGTGATAAGGATGGGGTAAACCAGTGCAAGAGCCTCTGGGAAACATCATTACATACGAGAGAAAATGCGGGGGAGAATTCGCTGGTTTGCGAGCGCTTACCCGAAGCAGTATGGCCGCAGGGCAGGAGGGTTAAAGATGGAATGGTTTGAGGTTGTTTCTACCTATGCTCCTTCTTCAACGGAGGGACTTTCGGCTTATGACAGCTTTCGGATGTGGGCTGATCATAACCGGGTGTGGATCATTTTTGTACAATTGATACTTGTCTATTACATGGGATTTGCCACTCGTGTGCGAATGCCCATTTTAAAAACAATTTTGCTTTACGTACTGCTCTTTATCGGCGCTCTGATCTTTGGCATTCTGGATGTGCAGCTGCCTGTGAAAAGCGCCCTGCTCGTAGCGATTGCCATCCTGGTGATCGTCAAGGTCAGAATCAAGCCGGAAGGAAGCAGCAGAAAGTGAGGGGGAGCGCACGTGAAGCGTGAGGATGCATTGGCCAATTGGCTGCAGATCAGGATTGTTGCGGATGCTCGTCCGGACGATCGCTCCGCCGCTGATACTGCCGCCTTTTTTGAGGCCATTCTCAAAGAGGATCATCAGGCGAGCAACCTGACCTACGAGGCAAATGAAGACAGCTACGTGGTTTCCGTTCTATGCAATCAAGAGAAGGTCGAACGGAGATACGATCGTGAGGAGGCAGAATCCCTGCTGAGGGCAATCGAGCTTGAACCGCGATACAATGAATCATAATCACTGTTCTGAAACAAGATGGCTCCGCCTTGCATGCTTTGGCGGGGCCCTATTTTTTATTTCTGCAACTTTTCCAAGGTTGCCCTCGTCTGTAACTGTGCCCAGGGCATTGAGGGAAAACATGGAAAGGGGAAGTACATCAATGAAAAAATACATGACCAGGCCCGTGCTGGCAGTTGTGGCTGCCGCTACGATAATTGGGGGCGTAACGCCGCTGCTGGCCAATGCCAGTACAACCGGAAGCAGCAGTGCGATCAAGGTTGTCATGAATGAAGAAGGCAAGCAAGTGACTCGCTACAATCTGAAAGAGCTGGCAACAAACGATCCGGCCACGCTCAATCTGTTGCTGAAAACGCAGGCAGATCACTTGTACATTGTAGTGGACAAACTGAATCTCGACGTAAAAATGCAAACGTACATTGAGCAAAATGAGGCGGAGTGGAACCGGATTTACAAGGAGTACTATTCCGATATTTACCTCGAAGTACGTTTTGACGAAACCGAGCAGGGCTTTGTCAGCCTAACTCCAGAGACAAAAGAAAGCACCACCTACCTGAAAGGTGAAGTAACGGATGAAGTAACCAAAGTCGTGGTTGTCAAGCCAAATGGCGACAGCATCGAAGTCGTGCCAACGGCCAACGACAGCTTTTCGGTGAGCTTTGCGGCCACTGTGAGCGCGACTCCGCAATACGCGACAGTGAAAGCTTACGTCAACGACAAACTGGTCGATACCCGCGAAGTGCGGATCAACTCGGGAACTGTTGTAGATTCCGATGTTTTGATTCATACGCAGGCTGTTTTGGATAGCAAAAAGGGTGAATTGAAAGTAAACGGCATTGTAAACCTTACGGCAGGCAAAGTAGTCGTGACCTATGACGGAGACAAGAGAGGCGCCGGCGTGAAAAAGCTGTGGGACGGTGTCGGCTCCTATTCAGTCACCATGAAGGATGTAGAGGCTGACAAAGGGAAAGTATTGATTGAGGTGTACAAGGACGGCAAGAAGCTTGATTCGGAATCCGTCGATCTGCTTGTTGTCAACAAGCCGGATAAACCGACCAAGCCGGAAACGCCGAAGCCTGCCCAATACAAAATTACCGGAACCGCCAAGCTTGACGCCAAAGATAAGGAAATTGAAGTAGAAGGGGAAATCGCAGGATTCTCCAAAAACCAAAAAGCGAAGCTGTATGTAATCGCTCCGGACGGCAAAAAACACGAGGTCAAGATAGACGATGACGGGGAGTTCGAAGTGGAGCTCTCTTACAAAAATCGTTCTTACAGCGCCAAGTCCGTCCATCTGGAAGTAGTCGTTGACGGGAAGGTCGTAGCACAAGCTGACATTCCTCACGGTACGCCAGTAAACGAAGTTGATGACGATAAAGATAAAGATAAGAAAAAGAAGGACAAAGACAAAAAGCATCCGAACGGAAATGCGTATGGCTACTGGAAAAAGCATGGCCATGACGATGACGGAGACGATGACGATAACGACGATCGCGACAACGACTAATCCGTTGCATTCTTGAGCGACCGCGAATGGCAATCTTCTTTCTGCTCCGGCAGCTTGCCAATCATTCCATTTGACTAGGGCTGACGGTAGGTGGAGACATAATCCATCAGTTGGCTGATGTAGTCCCCGATGATGGGAATCGAGAGGAATTTGCTCAGGACGGAACCGAGAATGGCCAGTACGATGGCTGTTCCGATCGTCAGTCCCAGGCCCCGTGCCAGACCTGCCAGGAAATTGATCCAAAGCAGCTTGCGCGGGGCTGTATAATTTTGAATGACATCTGCCAGACGGATATCCTCTAAAAACATGGCGATTTTGTCCATCCGGTCATTTAATTTGCGTGCCTCCTGAATTTCTTCGAGGAGCTGGTCAATCTTTGACAACAGGCGGTCTGTGGGGCTTTGTGACATCTGGTTTCTCCTCCTGTCTCCTATGGTTACCAGTTAAGTAACAGTGTAGGGAAAAAAAGGGGAAGAATCAAGCGCATGCCGGAAAGGTTTGCCTATCTCTTCCTTGGCGGGTACAATAGACGTACAAAACTTACACAAGGAGGCTTCGGAATGGCTGAGACCGTATCCCAAACGCTTTCGGAGGAACTGTTCGGGTTGTTGCAGCAGGAGCGGTTTATCACATTGGGCACCATTGACCATGAGTCTGGGGCGCCATCGCTCAGCTCGCTTTCCTGGACGTTTGCGGCATCGCCGCAAGTCATCCGGTTTGCGGTAGACAACCGTTCACGCATCTTGACCAATATCGCCAAGCAGCCACAAGTGGTTCTGCATTTGATTGGTGCTGGCTCTTCTTATGCCATTAACGGAAGGGCTGTATTGAAGAGTGAGCGGATGGAGGAGGTTCCCCTGAAGCTGGCGATGGTGGAGGTTACCATTGAGGCGGTGCGTGATGTCATGTTCTACGGTTCCCGTATCTCCGTAGAACCGCAGTATGAAAAAACATATGATAAAAATGCGGCGGCGAAGCTGGACAATCAGGTGATGACAGCACTGCGCAAAGCGGAGTAACAGAGAAAACGGGTGAAAACGAAGAGGAAATATCTGTTGACAATCACTCGATATTTCCGTTAGTATTAGGATCAACAAATTGAATAGCAAACTTCTTATCCAGAGAGGCGGAGGGACTGGCCCGATGATGCCCGGCAACCAATTTTCCTGTTAACAGGACGATACTGGTGCTAATTCCTGCAGAGCAAATCATGCTCTGAAAGATGAGAAGGGTTTGCTTGCGGCGACGTAAACAAAGCCTTCTTTTCAAAAGAAAAGAGGGCTTTTTCATGCCCTCAACATCAAAGCAGAGGGAGAGATTGCTATGCATCTGGAAACGAAACTGGTACAGGCGGGGGTAGGTCGTGATACGATCACGGGCGCGGTAAGCTTCCCGGTTTACTATGCGACCGCTTACCGCCACCCGTCTCTTGGTCAAAGTACCGGATACGATTACACCCGTACGGCCAATCCGACACGCAAGGTGCTGGAGGAGGCGATCGCAGAGGCCGAGTGCGGTGATGCCGGTTTTGCCTGTGCTTCCGGGATGGCAGCGATTCACACAGTCATGGGACTTTTTTCTCAAGGCGACCATTTGATCGTTTCGCTTGATTTATACGGTGGGACATACCGTCTTTTTGAGCAGGTCCTTTCCCGCTACGGGCTCCAGTTCAGCTATGTTGATCTGCGCGATCTTCAGGCATTTGCGGGCGCGATCCGTCCGGAGACAAAAGCCGTTCTCATCGAGACGCCGACAAATCCGCTGATGCAAATAACGGATATCGCTTGCGTAGCCGGGATCGCCAAACGAAGCGGTTTGCTGACCATCGTGGACAATACCTTTATGACGCCGTACTATCAGCGTCCACTGGAGCTGGGGGCAGATCTGGTGCTCCATAGCGGGACGAAATATCTTGGAGGCCACAATGACGTGCTGGCTGGCCTGATTGTGACAAAAGGCGCTGAGTTGTCTGAAAAGGTCCGGTTTTTGCACAATTCCATCGGTGCAACCCTCGGCCCACAGGATTGCTGGCTGCTGGTCAGAGGCATGAAGACGCTCGCTTTGCGTATGGAGCGACATCAGAGCAATGCTCTCCAGGTTGCGCGCGAACTGCGGGAGCATCCGGCGGTCACCGATGTATTCTATCCGGGATTGGACGATCATCCCGGCTACGAGATTCAGAGCAAACAGGCGACCGGTTACAGCGGCATGGTGTCCTTCCGCGTTCGCTTCTCTGCTCAGGTGGGGCCGTTTTTGGAAAACTTGCGCATCATCTCTTTTGCGGAGAGTCTGGGAGGCGTCGAGTCTTTGTGCACGTATCCGGCGACACAGACTCATGCCGACATTCCGCAAGAAATTCGAGAATACGTCGGGGTCTGTGATCGTTTGCTGCGATTGTCGGTAGGAGTTGAACATCCGGATGATTTGATTCATGATTTGATACAGGCTCTCGATGCAAGTCTGGTAGCGGAAGGGTGTAGACGATGAAATTTGCCACGAAACTGCTTCACGGGACATCTTGTTTCGATCCGGTGACCGGTGCGGCATCCACGCCGATTTACCAGGCATCTACGTTTCACCAAGCGGATTTGGACCGTCCGGGCGCATACGACTATGCGCGGTCCGGCAACCCGACCCGGCATGCATTGGAAGAGGCGATTGCCGTCCTGGAGGGCGGTGCGCGGGGATTTGCATTTGCTTCCGGCATGGCCGCGATTTCCAGCGTGTTTATGCTGTTTTCCGCGGGCGATCATGTTGTCGTGGCAGAAGATGTCTACGGCGGAACGTATCGCTTTTTGACCAAAGTGTTGTCCCGCATGAATATTGACGTTACGTTCGTGGATACGACCTGCGTAGAGGCAGTGGAGAGAGCCGTCACTCCTCGCACTCGCGGGATCTACCTGGAGACACCTTCTAATCCGACGTTGAAGGTGACAGACATCGCAGCTGTCTGCCATATCGCAAAGGCCAAGAATATCATAGTCATTGTCGACAATACGTTTCTGACCCCGTACTACCAGCGTCCGCTTGAACTCGGAGCAGATATCGTCATCCACTCAGCGACGAAGTTCATCGGCGGCCACAGCGATGTCGTTGCAGGGCTGGCTGTTACCAAGGATGCTGAGCTGGGTGAACAGCTTTACTTTATCCAAAACGGCATGGGAGCGGTACTCGGAGCGCAGGATTCCTGGCTGGTGATGCGCGGGCTGAAATCGCTGAAAGCCAGACTGGATGTAAGCACCCAAACAGCGGAAAAGATCGCTCGATGGCTCGCAAATCATCCTTCCGTTGCAAAGGTACATTATACGGGACTAGCGGGTCATCCCGGCCACCAGCTCCAATCGAGGCAGGCGAGCGGCCACGGAGCCGTGCTGTCCTTTGATGTGGGCAGCAGAGAGCGGGCGAAGGCTTTGTTTGATCGGGTTACGCTTCCGATCGTAGCGGTCAGTCTCGGAGCCGTAGAAACCATTCTGTCGTATCCGGCGATGATGTCACATGCCGCTATGCCAGCGGCAGAAAGAGAGCGTCGCGGTATAACGGACGGATTGATTCGCTTATCCGCCGGACTGGAAGACGCTGACGACCTCGTCCGCGACCTGGAACAGGCGCTTGAAGGTGTAGAGGCCGCTTTATCTGAAAGCAAAAGCAAGGCATTCTCCGGGGCATAACCGGGAGAATGCCTTTTTATTGAGGAGCTTTTTACTGCCGGTTGACCGGTATTTTGCGATTTCCTTCCGGTTTTGCGTTGCCGCTGTTGTTCAGGCGTTGTTCGTTTTCTCTGGATGGCGCTTCCTCTTTCATTTGAACATCGCGAGGGGCTTGGGGAATGATGCGTCCGACAATATCAGCCAATTCTTCCGCAATACCCGCCACGGGCCGGCCTTTTTGCATATCAGTGGACATTTCCCGCAAGCGTTGAACGATGTCGGGATCGGCCGTTACGAGCGCAGTGGCGCCTTGGGGATCTTCCTTCAAGGCTTCTGCCACTGTATATTTGATGACCCCTACTTCAGGGCGATCCAGGTGGGCGTTGACGTCGATGCCGACAACAGCCCATTTGCCCAATACAACAGCGGTGGCATCCTTTACGTTTGGTACACGGGTGGCCAGTTGGACCAGCCGGTCTGCAGTAGCTTGTGACGATTGGTTATAGCCAGGGGACGGTGCTGTTTGCTGTACGCGCTGCGTTTCATCTGCCCGTTTCCCGGGCTGCGGTGCTGCTTGATTCCCGGGAGGCTTGTTGCCAGACATGCAGGCGGAGAGCAGCAGGCTGACACTGAGTACAAGTACGGCTGTCCGCTTCACGGTCATTCTCCTTCGCTTCTTAAGTTGCTCCCACACAAGTCATGCATGATTATCTGTATTTTGTTCTCCTGTCCACCTTTTCATGCGGGACTCGTCTATCTTCACTCTTGCCGACATAGACTGTAGTACATCACGTCGCGGCTACTGAGCATCCCACCCGCAATTGCATAGGGTATAACAGATGGGTATTAGGAGGCGAGATTTTGAAGAAAATCTACGTGCTGGACACCAACGTACTCCTGCAAGATCCACGAGCGATGTTTTCCTTTGCGGATAACGAAATCGTCATACCCGCCGTGGTGTTGGAAGAAATTGATTCCAAAAAGCGCTATATGGACGAGATTGGCCGCAACGCTCGTTATGTGTCGCGGCTGTTTGACAGCTTTCGCGAATTGGGGCATCTGCATCAAGGCATCCTTTTGGAAACGGGTGCGCTATTGCGCGTCGAATTGAACCATTCCTCGCTTGCCAAGCTTCAAAAGCAATTTACGGAAATGACCAATGACAACCGCATTCTGGCGGTAGCGCTTAACTTGCAGGAAGAAGAAAACCTCTTGCCTCAACCACGCCCTGTCATACTCGTCTCGAAGGATGCCCTGATGCGAGTGAAAGCTGATGCGCTTGGACTGATTGCCGAGGACTTTCTTTCGGACCGCGTCGTCGGCGAGTATTCCCACATTTACAGTGGTTATCACAAAATGCAGGTTGCCCCGGAAATCATCAAAAATTATTACGGCAGCCGAAAGTTGTCACTTTCCACCTGTTTTCCGCAGCAGCGTTTTTATCCCCATCAGTTCCTGGTGCTGAAGGATGAGTTGAATCCGTCTATATCGGCTATCGGGAAGGTTGACATCGATGGAAAGAATCTGGAGATGCTGGTCGCTGACGACGATCCGATCTGGGGAATCAGGGCCCGCAATGTCCAGCAGCGGATGGCTTTCGAATTGCTCTTGCGAGAGGATATTCCGCTGGTGACGATGACAGGAAAAGCGGGTACCGGGAAGACCTTGCTGGCTTTGGCCGCGGGGCTTTTGCAAATTGAAGATTTGCAAACATACAAGAAGCTGCTTGTAGCAAGGCCAATCGTCCCGTTGGGGAAAGACATTGGCTATTTGCCCGGTGAGAAGGAAGAGAAGCTTCGTCCCTGGATGCAGCCGATTTACGATAATTTGGAGTATTTGTTCAATACAAAACGTTCCGGTGACCTTGACAAAATATTGGCAGGGATGGGCAGCATTCAGGTAGAAGCGCTGACGTATATCCGCGGGCGTTCCATTCCGGAGCAGTACATTATCATTGATGAAGCGCAAAACCTGACAAAGCATGAAGTGAAAACCATTTTGACTAGGGTGGGGGAAGGGTCGAAGATCGTATTGATGGGAGATCCCGAGCAGATCGACCATCCATACCTGGACGAGAGCAACAATGGACTTACGTACGTGGTGGAGATGTTTAAGGATCAGAAACTGGCTGGTCATATCCGCTTGGAAAAAGGGGAGCGCAGCGTTCTGGCACAGCTTGCGGCAGACTTGCTGTAAGTGTGCATAGTGCAAGCGAATCCGGACATACTAGGATTGTCGAACCCGATGATCCATGAATCAAAATCGGCGAAAGCCTTCCAGGAGGCGAAGAACCGTGGATGGTCATGATCACGCTCTCGATATCAATCGAACTGGCGGACACCGTACTCTTTAGGTAAGACAAACTCTGTTACGGAGGTTGAGGAGCTAAAGAGAATAATCGGTACTACCCCATAGCAACGGGTTCGACACGGCCGCTCCCAATTTGGGAGCGGTTTTGATTTATGGATAAAAACGCGATCAGCAATCTTTTGGTAAAAAGATAGACAACGATCGACAAATAAAGTGCTTTTTCGATAAAGGGAATATATGGAATATAGTGAATATATAGTAAATAAGGAGGTGAAAACAATGAAAAAACTGGCTGGTATTCTACTCGGAGCAGCTCTGGTTTTTACGCTGTCCTCTTCAGTCACGGCAAATTCGGAAGCTTGCGCTGGCTGCAAAGCGCCAAAACCTCATCCGGATTGCGTATGTCTGAATGGTGGTCCACAATGGGCCTGCCCGTGGTGATTTTAGTTCTGAATATTCAATCAAATACTTAATTTCAGCAAGGTCGACCTGCCATAAACTCTTAGCCACCTCTCGGGTGGTATTTTTTTTGACTTCCTGTCAGGCAAAAGAAAAAGCCCGGTATCCCGGGCAAACGGCTAAGCTTGATTTTGCAGAGCTTTTCTCAACAATGTAACCGTGCTTGCGTGCATGCCTTCATGGTACAAGCTGAATAAAAACATGCCCCCAAATGTATCGATTTCGGCTTTTCCGCGAAGGTTGAACGGGCTGGGAAGCTTTTCTTCAAAGCGATCGGCAAACTCTTTTTTAATCCGTTCCGTTTGCTCTGCCAATTGTTGGTTCAATGTTTCCAGGGTAGGAAGCTCCCCTTGCCAATCGGCAGGTTTTGTGCCGGGGCCGAACAGGGCCGCATAAGATTCGGGGAGGTGCGGAGCTTTTCCCCCGTAGAGCAGAGCATCCTGGGTAAATAAAACGTGGCCAATATTCCAGCGGATATTGTTGGAAAACCCTTCCGGCACAATGTCGGCCTGCTCTTCCTTCGTTGCCTGCAGCGTAGCAAGCGTAAGACTGCGGACTACATCGTAATGATCCCAAGCATGTGCAATGTTCATTCGCATTACCGCCTTCCATCTTCGTATCCATACAAAAAAATGTTACTTGAAATTGTCGCTGGTGAAAATATCCGAATGTGCTATGGTTGTCTCTTTCCCCATAAAGATGAAGCAAGGGGGGAGTGAAGCATGGTTACACTGGATACATCTATTTCTTTTTTGATTTACATCACGGCGGTTTCCAGCGCGGCCGCAGGGGTGACAGAGGCTGT
Organism: Brevibacillus borstelensis; assembly: GCF_036700025.1. Classification (NCBI taxonomy): domain Bacteria; kingdom Bacillati; phylum Bacillota; class Bacilli; order Caryophanales; family Paenibacillaceae; genus Brevibacillus; species Brevibacillus borstelensis. Next base: position 2,313,935 of record NZ_CP144922.1, read on the forward strand.
CAAATCGGTCGTACCTTTTCTAAATACAGATTACGAAGCAAAAGAAGACAGGCTGGAGGATCACAATCATGCTGCCCGGCTTTCCCACTACAAAAAATTCCTGAATTTGCTCATCTCTGTTGTCGCAGCCGGTCTGATTTTTGGTTTTCTCCGGCTAGACCCGGCTTTGATTCTAGTCGGTGCCCCATCTGCTTTTGTAGAGAACTCCTGGCAGTTGGGTACGTGGATGTGGGGAATCGTCGCAGTCTTCGGCTCTCCGTTTTTTGCGTCGCTCCTAAAAATTCTCGAGTGCTGGAAGCATAATATGAACGGAAACCATATCCCCAACAAGCCGCGGCAAAAGGTGAGCGGCCCCAAGCAATAGGAGGCATCCTTTTCCCTTTCCCGAGTGCCGTACGCTCTATTGCCCCTTGCACAGCTCTTGCGATAAGATAGCCTTGTGCAATTTTGAGAAAAAAAGGGAGAAGCAGGCATGAGAAGAAAGTACGGACTTTTGGCAATTTGCTTCCTGCTGACAGTCTTTCTGCTTCAGGCGTGCGGATCGGCTGAATCGGCAAAGGGAGGATTGTCCGCCGCATTTGATCCGGAAAATCCGCAAGAATACGGCATTCGCGGCATTTATTTGGGACAAAACGTCAAAGAGGCGATGAACGTCCTGAAGCCGGCAAAGGCCGATTTTATGGATGCGGTGACGAGAGAGAGCTATACGTTGGACCAAATGGCTTCCGGAGCCGGTACCGTTGTCATGGGATTGCTCCTGGTCGACGATACCCAACTGATAGTCATGGTGAAGCAAGGTGTCTTGAAATCGATCGCAGTCGGAGGCGTTCCTCCGGAAAAAGCCGCCCAATTTGCCACGAATCGCGGATTGGCTGTCTATGACAGCTTCCAACGCTTGCAGGAGCTGTATGGCCAGGCGAAGCCCGGGCAGGAAGTGTCGCTTCAAGGAAGCAAGTACAAGGCGCTATTCAGCATTCACGATGACAAGGTGATCGGTTTTCGTTTCGATACGATTGGCGATTGACAGAGATGGGATACAACGTTCGCAAACAGCCATGCGTGCATCCTTCGGGTAGCGTATGGTTTTTTACACGTCTTTGTCCTGCCAGAGTACAGAGATGTTGTAGGCCCGGGCAATTCCGTCGATTAACTGATCATGGGCAGGATCAATCAGGTACAGATCAGCCGGCGTGGAGGGAATGCGCCCGAGGATGGCTTCCTTCATTTGTTCCAGCGCCGCCCATTGATCCTGATCGTCACCTGCGGATACATCAAGCGAAAAAAATGCGACCCGATCTGCATACAGGTAAGTATGGCCTTCCTGGCTTTCAAACCCGATGTCATCCAGGTGAATGATTTCCGTGTCGGGAGGGAGAAGCCAAAGGGAGAATTCCTCTCCCAGCATCGAGGCTTTCGTCAACAGCTCGTTCAGCTTTTGACGATCATGCTCGCCTTCAACGATGAGCAGCTGTCCATCGCGGTCAAACACATTGACATTGTCTCCGATTTTATGTATGACTTGAGCATAGAATCCGGGAAGCTTGCCGGCCGGGGCTTGCATTTCAACACCGAACATTCGTTTCATCGTCATCACTCCACTTTACGCCGTTTTCTTTCATCGTATCATAGTTCATAAGGAGGTTTCACATGAAAGAGGCCAATATGAAAATCGAGAGCTTTGCGCTTGGACCGTTTCAGACAAATGCGTATGTGCTGACCCATCCGGAAACACAGGAATGTATCGTCATCGATCCGGGAATGGAACCGGAACCTCTTCTTCGTGCACTGGAAGGCAAAAAGGTAGCGGCTGTGCTGCTGACCCACGCCCATCTGGACCATATCGGCGGTTTGAATGCTGTCAGAGCGTTGACAAAAGCGCCTGTCTACATCCATCCTTTGGAGAGTGAATGGTTGACGAATCCCGACCTGAATGGTTCCAGCCGCTGGAATTTGCCGGAACCGATTATTTGTGAGCCAGCCGAATATGAATTGGCCGATGGACAGATGCTGGAGCTTGCCGGTTTTTCTCTCCGCGTTCTGCATACACCGGGCCATTCCCCGGGAAGCTGTTCGTTTGTCATAGGGAAACATTGTTTTGGCGGCGACGTGCTGTTTGCCCAGAGCATCGGCAGAACGGATTTGCCAGGCGGCGACTTTGAGACGCTGATGATCAGCATTCAAGACAAATTGTTTGAACTGGATGACGATACGATCGTCTACCCGGGACATGGCCCCAAAACGACGATCGACGCAGAGAAAACCTTCAATCCATACGTAACGGGGATGCTTCGATAGAGCGCCCCACGGAAGCGAGTGGAAGGACAGGAAAACAAAAGGAGTTTACTGACACATGAGAAAAAAATGGTGTTCACTGGTGATCGTCGTTGCGCTTGGCTGGGGAACAGTTGGATGTGTCCCGCAGACAGGAAAGACCGATCAAACCACAGCAGCCCCTGTCTCTTCCGCCGCGGCTCAAGAGCCGGCTGACTTACCTGCTGAGGCACCTGCAGACAAACCAACGGACCAACCAACAGACCAACCAACAGACCAACCAACAGACCAACCAACAGACCAACCAACAGACCAACCAACAGACAAACCTGTAGACGAGCCAGCAGATGTCTCCACGGAAGAGTCCGGCACCAACCATGCAGCGGGACTATCGGCACCGCTTTCCCGTTTTCCGGAGCAGCGCATTACGCTAATGGCTGTAGGTGACATCATGGTGCATGACGAACAACTGGAAGCCGCTCTTTTGCAGGATAAAAAAACCTATAATTTTGCACCGTCATTTGCGTACGTGAAACCGATTTTTCAAGAAGCCGACTGGTTGATCGGCAACCTGGAAACGACACTCGCCGGGCAAGAGCTGCGCTATTCCGGTTATCCGATGTTCAATTCCCCGGATTCTTTGGCCGATACGCTAAAACAGCTCGGTTTTACCGCCCTGACGACAGCCAATAACCATTCCATGGACCGAAAAGAAAAGGGCGTGCGGAGAACAATCGATCAGTTGGATCGGGTCGGCTTGCTCCATACCGGAACGTTTCGGGACGAAGCAAGCCGCAATGAGCCGCTTATCTTGAACAAAGACGGCTTTACGATGGCGCTGCTCTCGTACACGTACGGGACGAATGGCATTCCGATTCCAAAGGATAAGCCTTACCTGGTCAATTTGATCAATCCCGATCTGATCAAGGCAGACATCGCGAAAGCAAGAGCAGCGGGTGTCGATCTGGTCGCGGTCGCGCTCCATTTTGGAAACGAGTACCAGCGCATGCCAAACGCCAAGCAGCGGGAGACTGCCGAGCTGTGCATCAAGTTCGGAGCCGACCTGGTGCTAGGGGCGCACCCCCATGTCGTGCAGCCGTATGAATGGAAGACGATGACACTGGAGGATGGGAGTACCCACACCGGATTTATTGCCTATTCACTGGGCAATTTTATTTCCGCCCAACGCCGGGATTACAAAGACGTAGGAGTGATCCTGAAGCTCACCTTGTACAAAGGAGAATCAGGAGAAGCCAAAGTGGAAAAAGCGGAATGGACGACAACCTATGTTCATTATTATCGGAAGAATGGAAAACGTCATTATGTCATTTATCCTGTACCGCTCGCTGTTTCAGCCATGGAGCAAGGTCAGAAGCCGCCTGTGCTTGGCAAGGAACTGGCCGATTTCCTGAACCGGCTGCAAAAGGAAATGGATACGCATCTGAATTCGATGAATAAACAGACGAAGGCCAGCTAGGAAGCTGGCCTTTTTTGCGTGCAAGGGGGATTTATTTTTTTCCGAAGCCAAAGGGGAAGTTGACCTTCAGCTGCAAACGGAGTTCTTCATCCATCATGCTGATCCCCTGCACCTGAATGTTCGGGGAGATCAATTCCGGATAAAAGCCGAGGTCGTACTGCTTCTCCATCTCTTCAACAGTGGAGGAAGGCAGGGCAAAGCCGTCGAAATACAATTCATTGATCTTAAATTTCAACTGTTTCGGCGAAACGAGCTCATATGATCCGACGAGCCGAAGCTTCATGTGATCGTATTCACCTTCAACGATGAGCTGATTGTTTTCAAATTGAAAACGAGACTGTTTGAACAGGTCGTTTTTACTCATCAGAAACTGGTTGAAATCATTCTGATTGATCGTCAGCGTGTGAAGGAACAGCCCTTCCGACTGGATTCTCTCCGGTGTCGCCAGCTCGGGAATTTGGAACATGACGGTCGACAACTGGGTAAAGAAGGTTTGGAAGGCGGGCAGACCGCGTTTTTGCCAATCGACGATCAAATGGTCCATCAGCGATTGCACGCTGGTTGCATCTCCAACCATTTGCAGGTTTTTTTCTTTTTCCGTCTGGACGGCCAGCATTTCGGCCAGCTGCAGCTCGTATTGCTTGCGCAGGTCTTGCAGGGCCGTCAACCGTTCCAGCTTGTCTGCTTGCAGAGCTGTCATCTTGGCGCGTTCTGCCTGAAATTTTTCCAGGCGCGAGATATCCCGCTCATAGAGAAGCTGCAGGAACTCAAACATCAACAGAAAATCGTTGAAATTCTCGGCATCGAACAGAAGTGTCAGAAACGACACTCGTTCTCCCATGTAATAGGCTCTGGCGACTTCACCAGCATGTCTCCTCATCGCTTCGATGACTGCCTTTTGCCGTTGCATGTCCAGATCGAGACGGGCTATTTCCCCGCTCAGCTTTCCTTCCTCCTGTTTGATCAGGCCCAAGGTTCTTTCCAGTTCTTTTTGTGTAAAGTGCTGCTGCAGGATCAATTGTTCCAAAGGAGGCGCTTCCTGGGCAAAAGCGGTAAGCGGAATCGCGGCCAGCAGTAACACGAGCAAAATTTTACGCATCTCTTCACCTTTTGTTTCGTAGCGTGATTGGAGCAACTAGCCAAATACGCTCTCACCACATTGTATGATCTCTTTTCGTATTATAGCCTTAGTTGGCGGAATTTGGATAGCAGGAGAAGTGAAGATGACGACAATATCCAGAATTTACAAGGAAATAGAGAGCCATCCGGAGGGGGCAATCCCGTTTGTCCGCTTCATGGAGCTGGCGTTGTATGATGAAAGCGAGGGCTATTATACAAACAGCCGCCCAAAGATCGGAAAGGAAGGCGATTTCTTTACAAGTGCATCTGTGCACCCGGTTTTTGCGGAGACCTTGGCTGACGCGGTGGCAGAGATGTGGGACGCGGGAAAATGGCGTTCGCCTGCTCTGATAGAGATCGGTGGCGGGACCGGGGCATTGTGCAGCGGCATGCTTGCTCGATTGCAGGAGAGCTCTCCGCATTTGTTCGATTCCATCCAGGTCGTCCTGATCGAAGCAAGTCCGTATCACAGGGAGCTGCAGAAACAGGCGCTGTCGAAGTGGGGGCTGCCCGTCCGCACCTATCAAAGTCTCGAGCAAGCGGCAGCATCCGAGAGCCTGCAGGGTGTCGTGTTCTCCAATGAGTGGCTGGATGCTTTTCCGGTACATATCGCTGAAAAAACGCAGAAGGGCTGGCAAGAGGTATGGGTCACCAAAAACGGCGATCAATTGGCAGAGTGCTATCGGGACCCGATCCCTCCGCTGGCCCGTTACTTGACCGAGATTGACAATGGATTGCCCATAGGCATGCGGGTGGAAGCCAATCTCGGAATCGAGGAGACATTCGCACAACTCTCCCGGCTGCTCCGTTCTGGATACGTGATGACCATCGATTACGGCGACTTGCAGGAGGAGCTATACCATCCGAGCAGAAAGCGGGGGACGCTGATGTGCTACCGCCGTCACCAAGCCGATGATAATCCATACGAGCATGTCGGCGACAAAGATATTACGGCGCATGTCAATTTCTCCGCGCTGATCCGCGCAGGGGAGCGGGAGGGATTTCAGAAGGTCACGTATATGCGCCAGGATCAGTTTCTGATCAGGAGCGGGATACTGGAAAAAGCGGTCAATCATACGGACAGAGATCCGTTTACCAGCCAGGCGATGAAACGGAACAGAGCAATCCAACAGCTGATTTACCCAGGGGGCTTGGGCGGGATGTTCCGGGTGCTGGTGCAAGCAAAAGGGGAGGTTACAAGTCACGGGTTTCGTTTCCAAACAGCAGAAAAGTACGGGGAGAAAAGATGACGGCAGCGTGAAGATGCCAAGAAAAAAAGATGCTCATCAGATGTGAGCATCTTTTTTCTTACAGAAACGATTGAATCATCATGGAGTGCTCTTGCGGTCCTACCGGCATCACGAAGAACGTGTAATAGGTGAACCCAACGAAGGAGACAAACATAAAACCGAAGAAGATGTTCAAGTATGCCCGCTCAGTCAGATTCATGTAGCTGAGCGCCACAAAGAATGCGGTCAGGCCGAAGAACAACAGGGCCATCGGGTACAAGCCAGCCCAGAACGACATCAGCGCGATTGCGATCGTCCAGAAGCCCAGTACGCGATACATACGATCCATCTGTAATCCCTCCTTTTGCAGCAAGTCGGCAATATTTACAAGATTCCTTCCCCATTATATAGGACAGGAGGAGACGTGTAAACGGGAAGGTATGACGGTTTTTTGACTGTCTTGGTAAATGCTGCTGGTTTAGCTAATCAACCGACATTTGGCAGTCCAGCTCGGGTACGCGGACTACCGTGTAATTGCATGAGCGGCAGCCGCTCAGCATCGATTCGTCTTCTCGTAACTCAATTTGCCCAAAGTATGTTTCAAATATTCCCGTCAACAAGGCGTTATGCATCCTGCATACAGAGGAAGGATAGCGCTTGGCCGTTTCGGAAAAGGTGCAATTGAATACGCGAAAGCGCAAACGTCCGTCCTGGAGCGCTTCGATGTCAGGCTTCAAGCCTTGGGCGACGACCAGCCGGTGTATATGCTCCAGCTTTTCTTCAAAGGAAGCTTTGTTTTCATCTAAAGGGAACTCCTTCAAGGCGCGTTTCGCCATTTCCGTTCCCATCCGATAGCCCATCTTGGTTAGCGCAGCTTCCCCGGCCTCGCCGAGTGAAAGGATGCTTTCTATCGCTATGTCCGCCAAGAGGCGGTAATCTCGCGGAGGAAATTGCAGGCTGACCACCTGATCGGAAAGCGAATATAGACGGCTGGGACGCCCGCCTTTTCCGCTCTTGTCAGAAGCTGAGCTGAGCAGATTGACATCCTCAAGCTTGGTCAGATGAAGACGGGCTACATTGGGATGGATCGAGAAGTGTTCGGCCACGTCTTGAACGGTAACGGGCTCCCTGCTGTTGGAAACGTACTGGTATATTGAAAAACGGGTAGAATCAGCCAAAGCGCTTGTAAGTTTCTGAGCATCGCATTCCATACCGTTCTCCCCTTTCCGTTGACAAATTACATTAAGTGTATCCGATTTTTCTTCGATTGTTAAGGTAAGAGTGTGCAGCCGATGGGTTTTAGCGCTGTCGATTGCCGTTATATCTAATCGTATTTTTTAGATTTAATACTATTGACATAGTGTTAATACCACATTTATAATCCAAAGTAGAAAAGGTTTTTTTATTAGCTTACTTTTAGATAGCTGATTATGCGATAGATGAGATGGAGGGTTATAAGATGGCTGTTGCAGAGCGTACACGTACCCAAAAATTGACTTTTTTCACGTATCCGAGCTGTACTTCCTGTCGGAAGGCGAAGGCATGGCTGGCGGAAAACGGAGTGAACTATGAAGAGCGTCATTTGTTTAAAAATCCGCCCACATCAGAAGAACTGCTGGAGATCATCAAAATGACAACGAACGGGTTGGATGAAATCCTGTCTACACGCAGTCAGCGATTCAAAAATCTGGATGTGGACATCAACGATATGTCTGTGAGCGAGCTTTTGGAAATGTTGAGCGAAGAACCGCAATTGCTGAAACGTCCGATCTTGACTGACGGCGAGAACCTGATCGTCGGCTTCAATCAATCTGCTATGAAAAACCTGCTTTCCTAATTCGAGGAGAAGGGTAGCCCCCTTCTCTTTTCTCTTTTTTCAGAGGGGGTTACAATGGGGAAAACGAGCGAGAAAGGGTGGAGACCGGGTGGAAACGATTCGGGTAGAAAAACGGGACGGCATCGCGACAATCACTTTTCATCGTCCAAAGGTACATAATGCGATCAGTCTGGAAATGGCAGAAGAGCTGCAGCAGGCAATCGAGGACGCTTCGGCGGATAAGGAAATCAAAGTAATCATTTTCACCGGGGAAGGTGCGAGCTTCGTCTCCGGCGGGGATGTGAGGCAATTCATCGCTGCTCGCGGCAAGGAGCAGGCTCTGCCCATCCTCAGCAAGGTGGCGGATGTGCTCCAGGCAGTGGAGACTGCAAAAAAGCCTACGATTGCCATGATCAATGGACATGCGCTCGGCGGGGGCAGTGAATTTGCGATTTCCTGCAACTTTCGGTTCGCCAGTGAAACCGCAGTGCTGGGCTTTGTGCAAATCGGGCTCCATATCACGACGGGCTGGGGCGGAGGCTCGCGGCTGCTGGACAAGCTCCCGGAGTCCAAAGCACTGGCCCTCCTGTTGACAGGGGCAAGACTCAGCGCCGAAGAAGCGAAAGGCTACGGACTGGTGGACCGCGTCTGCCATCCTGAGCGCCTGCGCGAGGAGACGGAACAGTTCGCCGCGGCAATCGCCGCCCGTCCCTTGGCCAGCATCGAAGCATATATGGACATGCTCGCCTGGAAGCGAAAAGGGTTGTCACTGGCGGAACGCACGCGCCGGGAAGTCAGCCAATGCGCCGAGCTATGGGGAAATGACGAGCACGTGCGTCTTGTAGAGAAATTTTTAGGCAAATAGAGAATAGGAACTCGCCAGCTCCGCTCCCGTTTAAACAATTGTGTGCTTGGACATACTTTTTCTAGTAGAAAACGATTCTACCAGAGTAGGAAAAAGCATAGGATGGAGTACATCATCCTTTTAAAGGTAACGGGAGGGACTTCATACATGGTAGCTTCCAGACAGGACGCATGGACTGAAGATGACGATCTGGTGTTGGCGGAAGTCACCCTACGCCATATTCGCGAGGGCGGGACGCAGCTTGCTGCTTTTGAAGAAGTAGGGCAACGCCTTGGGCGTACGGCGGCCGCATGCGGATTTCGCTGGAACAGTTGTGTGCGCAAAAGATATGACGCAGCGATCGTGATAGCGAAAAACCAGCGGCAGCAGTTGAAAAAGATGGGACGGCTTACTTCTGTCCAAACAGAGGTAAATGGAGAGGCACAGCTTCTGAGAAAACAGCAATCGCCGGTCCAGCAGCTCTCGCCAAGCGGCTCAGCCGAGGAGCAGATTGACGCAGTGATTCGGATGCTGATGAATCACAAGGATTTGGTCCGAAAGGTACGGCAGCTTGAACAAGAGTTGGAAGGAAAGGTTTTGGAGATAAAAGAGTTGAAGGAAGCGCACGACAGGATGAAAAAAGACTTGGAACAGGTCCAAGGAGTCAACGAGGATTACAAAGCGTTGGTTCAAATCATGGAGCGTGCACGGAAAATGGCCTTCTTGAATGAAGAGGAGCCCGTGAAAGCCATTTTCAAAATGGACGAGAACGGGAATTTGGAGAGGGTGGAAAAATAGACCCGAAAGTCTGCAAGGGACAGCGAATCATGAAAAAGAAGCGGCCGCATAGCCGCTTCTTTCGTTTTTCAAACCCCGTCAGTCTTGAAGTCCGACACCCTCTGGGAGCCATACATAAGGGTTTTCGCCGCGGTCACGGACCGGGTTGTACTTGACCGGAGTAAAACCCATCTTCAACCAGAATTCATCCGCACGACAGCGGGAGTTGGTCTTGATCGGGGCACCGAAGCTCTTGGCATGGTTCACCAGAGCAGTACCGTAGTCCTTGCCCCGATAATCCGGAAGGACCTCCAGCTTCCACAGCTCGTAGTAATCCTGAGCGGGGGCAAAGTATCGATCGTACTTGCCGTCGATTTTGTAAAGGCTCATCCGCGCCACCAGCAAATCATTGTCATAGATGCCGTAGAAAGGAGATTCGGAATCGTTTTCCACGATGTTCGCCTCCAGGTCTTCCTTCATCGAAAGCTCCTCCAGGCCAAATTCGCGGAATCTTTGAAACTCCTCCAAAGTCTTGTAGTTGATGTTTAGACGTTTTACCTCAAACATGAGTAAGCCACTCCTCTCACGCGCTTTGCCTTGCCATAACATTACTTATCATTATACACAAAATCGGTTACATCTGAGCGCATTTTCTCCTTTTGTCCCATCTGTTTGCAAAAAATGTTTTCGTCTCCATGGAAAAAATTTAAATTTCAACCTAGAACTATGTCATATCTCATGGCAAAATAGAGAGAAGCAAAACAATTTCGACAATCGTCCGGACGAGTTGCAAACGGTTTCACGGTGCCGGCCGATTGGTCTTGGAGAGGAGCGTTGCCATGCGAAAAGTATTGATCGCCAATCGCGGGGAAATCGCCAGGCGGATTATTCGCACCTGCCGGGAGCAGGGGCTGGGGACGGTAGCGGTGTTTTCAGACGCAGACAAAGATCTTCCCTTTGTCCGTGAAGCAGACGAGGCCGTACATATCGGCCCGCCACCGGTACCGCACAGTTACCTCAATGTAGACGCCATCATCGCTGCGGCCAAACAGACAGGGGCGGATGCCGTTCATCCGGGTTACGGATTGCTGTCCGAAAATGCAGCGTTTGCCCGCCGCTGTCAGGAGGAAGGCCTGCTCTTCATCGGTCCATCGCCAGAGGTGATCGCCCAGATGGGAGATAAATTGACGGCTCGAAACGTGATGCACAACGCAGGAGTCCCGATCGTACCAGGCTGCAAGGAACCCGCGCAGTCTCCTGACGAGGCGGCGCAGCTGGCTTCGGAGATCGGGTATCCGGTCATGCTGAAAGCGAGCGCTGGCGGCGGAGGGATCGGCATGCAGATTTGCCGTGACGAAGCCGAGCTGAGGCAAGCGTATCAATCGGCAAAGGGCAGGGCAAAGGCGTACTTCGGCAACGATGCGATGTACATTGAGCGCTATGTCGATGAGCCACGTCACATCGAAGTGCAGATCGCCGGGGACATTCACGGAAACGTTCTGCATATTCTGGAGAGAGAGTGCTCGATCCAAAGAAGACATCAGAAGGTACTGGAGGAAAGTCCTTCTCCCTTTTTGGACGACGATACGAGAGAGAAGCTCTGCAGCGCAGCGGTGCAGGCAGCACGTGCTGTAGGCTACACCGGTGTCGGAACAGTAGAGTTCATCGTCGATGGAAACAAACAATTCTATTTTTTGGAAATGAATACACGCCTGCAGGTAGAACACCCTGTCACGGAGGAAATGACCGGACTTGATCTGGTCGCCATGCAGTTGGCTATTGCGAGAGGAGAAAAACTCTCATTTGCTCAGGAAGATATCAAGGCGATCCGGCACGCGATAGAGCTGCGGGTCTATGCAGAAGACCCGGTCACGTTTATGCCTTCGCCGGGAACGATCACGCTGTATCAGCCGCCGCAGCTGGAGGGCGTCCGGATCGACGACGGTGTGGAAACAGGGACACAAGTGACTCCGTTCTACGATCCGATGATTGCCAAGGTCATCGCTTCCGGAGCGGACCGGAGCGAAGCGATCAAGCGGGCGAAAGCGGCAATGCAGCAATTTGTCCTCACCGGAATCAAAACCAATATTCCATTCTTGCTGGAGGTACTCGAAGACGAGCAGTTCGTCCGGGGAACCTATACCACTCGTTTCATCCAGGAACGGAAACAAAAATCAGTCTAAGGAGTGCGAGCAAAATGAAGAATGTAGCAGCAACGATGGCAGGAACAGTCATCAACATCCTGGTGCAAAAAGGCGATCAAGTCAAAGCCGGTCAAGATGTGATCGTACTGGAATCAATGAAGATGGAAGTGCCGGTTCAGGCGGAAGCAGACGGCGTTGTTGCCGAGATCAAAGTCAACAGCGGCGATTTTGTCAACGATGGAGATGTGATCGTCGTACTGGAATAGAATGGGGCTGCTTCTAAACTGAGCGCCCGCTAGGAAAGGGGGAGCGTCCATGCAGGTACAAATTGTCGAGGTCGGACCGCGCGATGGACTGCAGAACGAACAAAAAGTGCTCTCCGCTCCGGAAAAAATCCGGCTGATCGAGATGCTGGCGGAAGCCGGACTGCAAAGAGTGGAAGCGAGCTCCTTCGTAAACCCGAAGTGGATTCCCCAACTGGCTGATGCGGGAGAGGTTTGCCGCTCGCTTCCGCACCAGTCACGCGTGAGGTACAGCGCCCTTGTTCCAAACCTGAAAGGGCTGGAGCGGGCGCGGGAGTGCGGCTTGACCGAAGTAGCCCTGTTCATGTCCGCATCGGAGACGCACAATTTGAAAAACATTAACAAGTCGATCGAGGAGACCTTTCCCGTCCTTCGCGAGACAGCCAGGGAAGCATTGGCCTTGGGCATGCGTGTCCGCGGCTATGTGTCGACGGTGTTCGGCTGCCCCTACGAGGGAGAGGTTCCCCTGGACAACACCCGCAAAGTCACGAATGAGCTGATTTCGATGGGGGTCTATGAGGTCTCGATTGGCGATACGATAGGAGTGGCTACACCCCTGCAGGTTCATCAAGTTTTTGCGGCGCTTGTGAAAGATGTTACGACTGAGCGCTTGGCCGGTCACTTTCACGATACCCGCGGTACTGGTCTGGCAAATGTCGCCGCAGCGCTGGACGAGGGCATACGGATCTTTGACAGCTCGATCGGAGGGCTTGGCGGCTGTCCATATGCGCCGGGGGCATCTGGAAACATTTCGAGCGAAGACCTTGTTTACATGCTGCACGGGATGGGATACGAGACAGGGGTCAGCCTGGAGAAGCTGGTCGAGGCGGGAGCGTATGTCCAGCAGCTTTTGGGACGCGCCCTGCCATCCAAGGTGCTCCAGGCCGCCTTGGCCCAGTCGCACAGAAGACAACCCGAATCCCGGGCAGAAGGAGGCAAAGCATGACTGTCTTGTATGAAAAAGAAGGACTGATCGGGATATTGACGATAAACCGCCCTGAGGTGTTTAACTGCCTCAACCTGGACACTTTGCTCGCGATGCGGCAAACGGTTGCCGAGGCAGCCGTGGATCGGAGCGTGCGTGTGCTGATCGTCACCGGAGCGGGAGACAGGGCTTTCTGCTCCGGGGCCGACCTGAAGGAGAGGCGGTCCATGACTGATCTGCAGGTACAGCATTACATCAGAACAATCCGCGACACGTTCAGCGAGCTGGAGCGGATTCCCAAGCCGGTAATCGCAGCCATCAATGGCATTGCCCTTGGCGGCGGCACGGAGCTGGCTCTCGCGTGTGATTTGCGTGTGATGAGCGAGACAGCCCAGATGGGGTTGACGGAAACGTCCCTCGGGATCATTCCCGGCGCGGGCGGAACACAGCGGCTTCCCAGGCTGGTCGGCAAAGGAGTGGCAAAGGAGCTCATCTTTACGGCCCGCCGCGTAGCTGCCGGGGAAGCGCTTGCCATCGGACTGGTGAATAAGGTGGCGGCTTCCGATCAAGTCATGACGGCTGCCCTGTCGCTTGCCCGCGAGATTGCCGAAAATGCCCCGATCGCCTTGGCCCAGGCCAAGTATGCGATCGACTACGGTCTGGAGACTGACCTGGCTACGGGGCTGGCCATGGAGAGCAACGCCTATCAGGTATTAATCCCTACCCGTGATCGGCAGGAGGGACTCGACGCCTTTAAAGAGAAGCGAAAGCCGGTGTATCGCGGCGAATAAGAGGAGGTAGTAGGCACCCATGAGCAAACAAGCAGAAGACATGCTGAGAGAACGCATCGCCCAGGTGGAAAAGGGCGGAGACGAAAAATACCATGCCAAGCTGAAGGAGCAGAACAAGCTGTTTGTCCGTGATCGCTTGAAGCTTCTGTTTGACGACGAATTTCACGTGGAGGACGGCCTGTTTGCCAACTTTATGGCTGGCGACCTGCCGGCAGACGGAGTCGTTACGGCTATCGGGAAAGTAAACGGACAGACGGTCTGCGTCATGGCGAACGATTCTACGGTAAAAGCAGGCTCCTGGGGTGCCCGGACGGTCGAGAAAATCATCCGCATTCAGGAAACGGCGGAGAAAATGCGGGTGCCGCTGTTGTACCTGGTCGATTCCGCCGGGGCACGGATTACGGACCAGCTTGAAATGTTCCCGGGCCGGCGGGGGGCAGGTCGAATTTTTTACAATCAGGTAAAGCTCTCCGGCAAAATTCCGCAAATCTGCATCCTGTTTGGACCTTCCGCTGCCGGAGGCGCCTATATCCCGGCGTTTTGCGACATCGTCATCATGGTCGACAAGAATGCCAGCATGTATCTGGGGTCCCCGCGGATGGCCGAGATGGTGATCGGAGAAAAGGTGACACTGGAAGAGCTCGGCGGTGCCCGCATGCACTGCTCTGTCAGCGGCTGCGGAGACGTACTGGCAGCCAATGAAGAAGAGGCGATTTCTGCCGCTCGCCGCTATCTCGGCTACTTTCCTGCCGACTACACGGCCAAGCCTCCGGTTGGGGCCGCCAAGTCGCCTCGTCCAGACGCGAAAAAAATCAGCGAGATCGTCCCGGAGAATCAAAATGCTCCGTTCAACATGCATGAACTGATCGACGCGTTGGTCGACGAAGGCTCGTTTTTTGAGGTGAAGAAGCTGTTTGCGCAGGAACTGATTACGGGGCTTGCCCGTCTCGATGGCAAGCCGATCGGTATCGTGGCGAATCAGCCGAGGGTAAAGGGAGGCGTCTTATTTGTCGATTCGGCTGACAAGGCGGCGAGGTTCATCACGCTGTGCGACGCCTTTCAAATCCCGTTGCTGTTTTTGGCGGACGTACCGGGCTTCATGATCGGCACGGCGGTCGAGCGGGCCGGCATCATCCGCCACGGAGCAAAAATGATATCCGCGATGGCGGAAGCGACGGTTCCGAAAATTTCGGTTATCGTGAGAAAGGCCTACGGAGCAGGACTTTATGCCATGGCCAGCTCTGCTTTTGAACCAGATGCATGCCTCGCGCTGCCGGGAGCGCAAATAGCCGTAATGGGGCCGGAAGCAGCGGTGAATGCTGTCTACAGCAACAAGATTCAAGCCATTGAAGATCCCCAGGAACGGCAAGCCTTTATCATGCAAAAACGGAAGGAGTACCAGGAAGACATCGACATCTATTTGCTCGCTTCCAATCTGATCGTGGACGCGATCATTCCTCCTGAAGAGCTGAGACGGGAGCTGATTGCAAGATTTGACGTCTATGCGAACAAGAAGCAGATTTTTTCAGAGCGAAAGCACCCCGTTTATCCGGTGTGACCATTTCGCCCGCTGGTCGTCCCAAGAGGGATGGCCTTTTTTATTTCGGCAGGTGAATATTTTTTTGACAATTTCGATCTCTTTACGTAGGAATAATTGATCATTGCCAGCAACTTTGGTATTCTTGAAATAAGTATTGATTAATGTAGGTGAACAAATGCAGCTTCAGTCGATACCACTCCATTTGGTTGTCATAGGCGGCGGTTCTGTAGGGCTTTTATATGCGTCCAGGTTGCTGCTGAGCGGGCAGTCAGTCACACTCGTCACCCGCACCCGCGAGCAGGCGCAGCTCTTGACGCAAGCAGGAGTAACCCTTCGCCAGCTCGACGGAACGGTGCAGAAGGCTTCAATCCGAAGCAACCCGATGGAAGACGGTTTGCCGCAAGGAGACCTTTACCTGCTGGCGGTCAAACAGTCGGATCTTGATGCGATCCTGCCTGATCTTCGCCACCTTTCTGCTGCATCGCGGGTATTGGCCCTCCAGAACGGCATGGGACATTATGAGAAATTGACACAGGTGCTTGAAAGCCGTCAGTGTTTTTTTGCAAGCAATACGGAAGGAGCGCGCCGGCTGTCCCCTGTAGAGGTCGAGCATACCGGAACGGGACTTTTGCGCATAGGTCCTTGGACGGAACAGGATGAGCGCGATCCGATCTGCAACGCGTTCGTAGAGCTTGCCAACCGCTGTGGTTTTCAGGCCGTTTATGAGGATACGATAAAACCATTCGCCTGGAGAAAGCTGCTGGCAAATGCCTTGATCAACCCGTTGACAGCTCTGTTCGAGATGCCAAACGGCATGCTGCTTGAATCCCCGCACACCGTGACATTCATGAAAGAACTGTTTTGGGAAGCCGCGGCCGTAGCGGAGCGCTGCGGTGAAAAAATTGAAGAGCGAGATTGGCAGGAAGTTGTAAAAATTTGCCGAAATACTTCCCGTAACATTTCCTCAATGTTGCAAGACATCCGGCGGCGGAATCACACGGAAGTAAACGCTATCAACGGTTATCTCGTTCAAAAGGGGAGGGAAACCGGAATACCCGTCCCGATGCATGAGACATTGCTGCGCGCCGTGCTTCTGAAGACAGACATGGTGAAGGGGAAGGGAGAGGCCGCCATTGACCTTTTTGGGTAAGCTTTGGTCGTTTTTTTCAACGACGTGGACCTATTTTTGGGCGACGTTGACCGCGTTTCCTTTTCTTGGATTCCCACTGGCGTACTTTTTGGTGTATCTGTGGAAAAAGGACCGGCGTTTGGCCGGACGCTGGGCTGTAAATATCACGAATTTTTTGCTCATTCGTGCCGTTGTCGTCGCGTATAGCGTAATTTGGCCGGAAGCGCTGTCTGCGTGGTGGTGGATTACCGGATTTTTTCTCGCGGCCATTGGACTCATCGGCTGGGTTCAAATCAGGCTGAAAGGTAAGCTGTCGCTGTTGAAGGCGAGCTTCTCGGTTTGGAGACTGTCTTTCCTCCTGTTTGGACTGGTCTACGTAGTGCTGTATACAACCGGGATCTTTAAGACGATGGGCGACGTATAAACACTCGCGGCACCGATACATATACCAATAAAGAAAGAAGGTAGGATTTATGAGGCTTCCCATCGAATCGATTGGGCATAAGATTCGAATGATTCGGAAAGAGCGTGGCTTTACCCTGGAGATTATGGCGAACAAAACAGGACTGAGCAAGGGCTTGCTCAGCCAGGTCGAACGCGGCATTTCTCAGCCTTCTCTTGATTCCCTGTGGAAAATCACGAAGGCTCTGGAGGCTTCGATCATCCATTTCTTCGAGGACATCGACCAGAAGCAGGTCCACGTTACGCGAAAGCCGAAGCGCAGACAGATGGTTTTTCCCGAGTCAACAGGGACGTACGCGTTATTGTCTGCGGGGGGAAGCTCAAAACTGGGTATGTTGGAAGTAAAGCTGCAAAAAGGCGAAATGGTAGTGGACAAATTCGTGCAAGGCGAAGGAGAAGAGTGCTTTGTCGTCACGAAGGGAACGGTTACCGTGCGATTCAACGATGAAGAGCACGTACTGGAGGCCGGCGACAGCATCACTTTCGACAGCACCAAATCACACAGTGTCGAAAATACGGGCGAGGAAGAAGCGGTTCTGATCTGGTCCGTCACTCCGCCGCAATTTTAATTGCATACAATGGCAATTACACTTTGACAACCCATTACGGCGGGTTGTCTTGTTTTTTTGGGGGAGGGGGGCATGGTATAATTTGCAGTGACATGGAGTAAGAAAGGTGAGCTTCTATGAATGTTGAATGCGTATCGCTGCCGTTGGCCAACCGGCTGGCTCATGATTACCAGCTGGGAAACGCCGACGCGCTGCGTTTTTTTACCTATCCCCCGTACCAGATGGAATCGTATCGGAAACGGCTCGAATGGCTTGAAAACAATGAGATTCCTCACAGAGACAAACTAGCTGATGGGCTGCTTGCCTACAATCAAGCGATCGGCAATCATCAGCGAGCGATGGAAGGGATCGAAAAGCTGCGAAAGCAGGGTACTATGGTTGTGATCGGCGGCCAGCAGGCTGGTGTCCTTACTGGCCCGCTGTACACGATTTACAAGGCTGTCCATCTGATTCAGGCTGCAAGGCAGCTTTCGGCACAGTTGAATGCAGAAGTCGTTCCTGTGTTCTGGATTGCCGGCGAGGATCACGACATCGATGAGATTGACCACACATTCTGGCTCACCGATCAAGAGACAAAGCTGCATAAGGAGAAAATCTCCCTTCCGCGTACGGGACGCCCTTCGGCCAGCAGTGTGCCGCTGGGACGTGCGGAGTACGAGGCATTCATGGAGAAGCTGTTCGCCAATTTGACAGAGACGGAGGAGACAGCGGCGATCCGCAGGTGGGTGGAAGAGGCTGCTGCATCGTCAAAAACCGTCGTCGATTGGTTTGCCCGCCTGATGGCCAGTTTGTTTGGCAAGCACGGCCTGATTCTGGTCGAATCTTCTCTCCCTTTTGTCAGAGAGCTGGAAAAGCCGGTTTTTACGCAAGTTTTGCAGCGAAATGAGGAGCTCAGCGCGCTTGTAGCCGACGCGGCTGGCCGTTTGGAGAGTGCAGGCTACCCGCTTCAGCTGGAGGTGGGGGGACAGGAGGCGAATCTCTTCCTGTATGAAGGAAAGGATCGTTTGCAGCTGCTTCGCCACGGAGATCGCTTCGTCACCCGCCGGGGAACGTATACCCGCGAGGAGATGATTGAGCTGGCCGAGACAGATCCCTGTCGATTCAGCTCCAATGTAGTCACCCGCTCGCTGATGCAGGAGCATCTCTTCCCGACCTTGGCTTTTGTGGCTGGCGCGGGGGAGATTGCTTACTGGGCGTATTTCAAGGAGGTGTTTGCCGCTTTTGGCAAGCAGCTGCCGATCGTGCTCCCGCGGGTCTCCGTCACCCTGGTTGAAGGGGCGATTGCCCGCTTGCTGAAAGATTTCGACCTGCCCATCGACAAGGCGCTGGCTTCGTTTGCCGCGTGGAAGGAGGAATGGGAAGCGAGCAGGGGAGCCCATCCCTTGACGGACCGCTTTCAGCATGTCCGGGACGCCATGCAGGAGCTGTATCAGCCGCTCGTCAGCGAGGTTGCACTCCTGGAGCCGGGAATGGAGCAGTTGGCGGAGAAAAATGCGGCTCGTCTATTGGAACAGGTAGACTTTTTGGAGCGGCGGCTAGTTCTGGCGCTGGAGCAGCGGGAAGATATCGGGAAGCGGCGTCTGTGGAGGCTGGAAGCGGCGCTGAATCCTGCAGGAGGATTGCAGGAGAGGAAGCTGTCGATTATCCCGTTCGTAAACAAATACGGTCTGTCGCTTGTCGACCGGCTCGTGGAAGCGCCCCTCGTCCACGATGGCAGCCATCAGGTTGTCTATCTGTAAAACCGGATAACATGAGTGAAGCCGCACCGTTTGTGATCGGGTTGCGGCTTCTTTTTTTGTGCTCCCGGAAATGAAGGGTCTGACCATGCACCATGGAAAAACTTTCTTGCCGTTTTGTTGGGATTTGTCGAAACATTTCATGCATATAAACGTCATACCTTTTGAACAGGAGATTTTCTCCGAAAGGTGGTCAAACTTTTCATGCGAGGCAAGAAAATGACGACAGGCAGATGGGTGTTGACCGTTGCTCTTTCTGTTACCTGGCTGCTATCCGGTTTGGGAGCAGGGGGACAGACGGCCGAGGCCCGCATTAGCGATCTGGCAGCCAGCAGCGGTACCTTCGTGGATACCGAGCGGCATTGGGCCAAAAAAGAGATAGCAGAAGCGGTAAGCGCACGATGGGTTCAAGGATTTCCGGATGGAACGTTTCGGCCGGAGACACCTGTTTCCCAGGAGCAGTTCATGGCGCTGGTTGAGCGCATGCTGCCGCCATTTAACGGACACGAAGCGGATGATTTCGCGCAGGACCTTTACCTGAAACCCGTGAAGGGCCGCTGGTCGGAAAAAACGTATAAGCATTTGCTGCCAGCTGGCATACTGCCGAGCGGAAAGCCTGAGGAGCCGCTGACGCGCGTTGAGGCGGCAAGATTGACCTTGGCTGCGCTGGGTAAACAGTCAGAGGGAGAAAAATACCGGGGTACGACGTCCCGCTTTTTTAGTGATGTATCAGTGGACAATGAGCATCAGGTAGTGATGGTGTATCCGATCTATAAACTAGGCGTTATGGCTGGTTACCCGGACGGGACGTTCCGCCCGAATGACAAAGTCAGCAGGGCGCAGGCGGTGGTCCTCCTGAACAGGATCAGGGAAGCGCAGGAGGAGCTGTACCCGGGGAAGGTAACCGAGGCGGAGCGCCAGGCGATGACAAAAGCGGTAGACAGCTTTGTCACAACCGTTATGGACAAGGAGAAAATCCGGCGATACGACGATCTGGTCAGCTACGTACAAAAAAACAAGCTGCCCGTCAGTGAAAAGTTCCTGCAAGAGCACTTCTCGTTTATGAAATACGACGTCTATGATTTCATTCGCTTTCCGCGTTTTGACGAACTGATTTACTACGCGAAAATCAGCGAGGGCAAGTACCGGATGACCGTCCAATACTATTCCGGAGAGCTGGGCGGCAGTGTAGACAGGACGTTCTATCTCGCGTCCGCGGACGGAAAGGACTTCCGGTTGATCGGAAAAGACGAGTAGCAGGGACTGCCGGAAAGGCGGAAAATTTGCTGCCCGTTTCAATAGAACGGGACGAGCGAAACGATGATGATACGGTGGCAGCAAAAACAAAGATTGATTACACGTGCTCGTTTGACGGTTGCCAGACTGTCCTGCAAACTGGGACGGAGTAAAGCCGGAGAACAAGAAAAACAGCCATTCCTGCTCAAGTTTGACAAGCAGGGAACGGCTGTTTTTTGTTTCGGAAACGGCTGTTTTTTTGTTTGGGAAATGAATCGTTTTTACTATCATCTTTTGGACTGATACCTATTCACATGCCCATTGTTTATGTCGAAGCCCGCTCCTTTGCCATCAGGTTATGAAGCTTTTCGCTGCCAGTTTTCCCATATCAGGAGAACGCCGGCAATCACCAGCGGATAAAGCGCCGACCATCCGAGAAAAGGATAAAGCCCACCGGTAACGATCAGCGATGTCCAGGCAGCGATACGTCCATACCGGCTGTTCTTCAAGAGTCGGACACCGGCAAGACAGCCCCCGATATAGGTGGCAAAAAAAGTCGCGTTGGGAAACTGGATGAGACGAGCGAGATCAATCCAGCCCATGGCAAGAACGAATAGAACGATGAAAAAACAAATCGATAAAAAGAGCAGTCCGCCGACCGGCGTCCCGTATTTGGAATGGAGACGGCCAAACCAGCGCGGGGCCGTGCCTTCCTGAGCCAAAGCATAGGCAATTCGGGAAGCGGCGCTGATATACGCATTGGCCGCAGCGACGCAGATAAACAGGGCCGTCACACTGACAATCCACCCTCCGATCGGGCCAAACGAAAGCTGAACCATCACGCTCAGAGATGCTTCCGACCGGCCTTCGCCATAGCTGTGGGTAGCAACGGTCATAAGGGCAACGGCGAAGTAAAGCAAAGCGACGATGCATGCACTCCACAGGACGCCGCGGACCGCGTTTTTCTCCGGATCGACAAACTCCTCGGAGAGGTGTGTCACCGCTTCCCAACCGATAAAGCACCAGAACAACAGGCCAGCCACTTGCACGACACTCAGCCAGCCATTCGGGGCAAATGGAGTAAAGTGACTGGCAGAAGCATGGGGCAGCGCGGCCAATACCGCGATCACCAAAATAGCCACGATCAATGAAACGACAACCGTCTGGACGCGGCTTGCGACTTTCAGGCCAAATACGTTCATGAGGACGACAGAACCAAGAATCAGTCCTGCAGCGAGATACACTTGAAGCTGGCTCCACTGCAAAAGGACAGCGACATAGTGGGACGCTGTGACAGCGACGATCGGGGCGCCAATCGGAACCGACAACAGAAAAAACCAGCCGACCATGTTTCCATAGCGGTCTCCGAAAGCCATCCTGACGTAAGTGGAGACGCCACCTGAGCTAGGGTGTCGGGCGGACAACAGCCCCATGGTGATGGCCATCGGCAGTACGAGGATGGCCATGAACAGCCAGGCGAGGACAGAGGCGGGGCCGGCCATTTCTGCCGCCATCCCGGGGATGAGCAGCACTCCCGAACCGATCACGGCACCGATATACAGGGCGACGATTTGGGGAAGCGACAGCGTTTTCGCCAGTCCTGACGTGTGAGAAGTCGAGTTTTTCATGTAAATTCCTCTCCCGAAAGCTATTTATTTGCTGGTATTTGAAGTGTAGCATAGACGTTATCATCGGAGTTATCTATAATATTCGATGATGAGAATCGAAAAAAACGATTTAATAATAAAGGGGAGAGCCCGATGGATACCCGTTATTTGCAGACCTTTCGCGAAGTGGCGAAATGGCACAGCTTTACCCGAGCGGCTGAAGTGCTTGGTTATGCCCAATCCAGTGTTACGACTCAGATACAGAATCTGGAACAGGAGTTTGGCGTCACCCTGTTCGAGCGGTGGGGACGAAAAATCAGGCTGACACATGCCGGAGAAGTGCTGCTGGAATACAGCGGGCAGCTGCTCGGACTGCTTGATGAGGCGAAGGCCCAACTGAGTGAAGAGGCTCAGCTAGCCGGCACGTTGACCATCGGGACAGTGGAATCTCTCGCCGCTTTTTACTTGCCCCCCTATTTGCAGCAGTTTCGCCGCGAGCAGCCGCAGATTCGGGTGCTGCTCAATCCGGGGATCTGCTACGAGCTCCGTCAGGGTGTCAAGGAGGGCACTTACGACTTTGCGGTTGTACTCGATTGGCTGCAATCCCACCCCGACTTGGAAAGCGTAAATCTCGGAGAAGAAGAACTGGTCGTCATTGCATCTCCCGAACATCCGCTGACTTCGCGAAAACGGGTTGAAGCGAGTGACTTCAATGGCGAACAGTGGATTTTTCCCGAGGCGGGCTGCAGCTATCGGTCGATGATCGAGTCAGTCCTGCGCGACAGTGGAGCGAGCTTGGAACCCTCGCTCGAGTTTGGCAGTCTGGAAGCGATCAAGCAATGTGTGGCATACGGGCTGGGAATCGCACTTGTCCCGATGATCGCTGTGGCCGAAGAGGTGAAAAAGGGGACGATCTCGGTCTTGCCCTTTACGCATCCAGACATTCGCGTTTACCGCCAGCTCGTATACCATAAAAAGAAGTGGATGCCGCGAGCGATGCGCCACTTTTTCAATCTGTTGACCGAAGGGATGCCTGCCCGTGAGATCTAAATGGCAAAAACAAAGCGGAATAGTTGCTTTTTTGGTTATAGGGTTATGGAACGGATAGGAAAAACAAAAATCATGTGGTAAGATAAATCATAGTTTGTTTGTAGAAGAAGGAGGTTCAATCCGCTCATGAACATGGTTTCTGAAAGCATCGTAAAAGATATGGCGCTTGCGCCGAATGGCCACCTGAAAATCGACTGGGTAAAAGAACATATGCCCGTCCTCAACCGGATCCGCGAGCGCTTTGAAAAGGAAAAGCCGTTTGCAGGCCTGAAAGTAGCGATTTCGTTGCACCTGGAAGCAAAAACCGCCTACCTGGCGAAAGTGGTGCAAGCCGGCGGTGCCGAGGTAACCATCACCGGCTCCAATCCGCTTTCTACACAGGATGATGTTTGCGCAGCGCTTGTGGAAGACGGCATTCGCGTCTTTGCGAAATACAATCCTTCCCCGGAAGAGTACAAAAGCCATCTGATCAAAACGCTGGAAACGCGTCCGGACCTGATCATTGACGACGGTGGCGATCTGGTGACGATCCTGCACAGCGAGCGTCGCGATCTTCTTTCCCAAGTGCGCGGCGGTGCCGAGGAAACCACGACAGGAATCCTTCGCTTGAAAGCGCTCGACAAGGAAGGCAAGCTGGAATTCCCGATGGTTGCGGTAAACGACGCATTCTGCAAATACTTGTTTGACAACCGCTACGGTACAGGCCAATCCGTATGGGATGGCATTAACCGGACCACCAACCTGGTCGTCGCTGGAAAAACGGTAGTTGTCGTCGGCTACGGCTGGTGCGGCAAAGGCGTTGCGATGCGTGCGAAAGGTCTTGGAGCGAAAGTGATCGTCACCGAGATCGACTCTATCAAAGCGGTAGAGGCGTACATGGACGGATTCGAAGTCATGCCGATGAGCGAAGCGGCCAAGCACGGCGATTATTTCGTCACAGTGACCGGAAACCGCGATGTCATCCGCAAAGAACATTTTGAAGTCATGAAAGATGGCGCGATCCTCTCCAACGCCGGCCACTTCGATGTCGAAGTGAACAAGGTTGAGTTGGAAGCGATGTCGAAATCCAAGCGCACCGTTCGCAAAGACATCGAGGAATTTGTCTTGGCAGATGGTCGAAAAGTGTATCTCCTGGCCGAAGGACGTCTGGTCAACCTGGCTGCCGGTGACGGCCATCCGGCGGAAATCATGGATATGACCTTTGCCCTGCAAGCCGTCTCTCTCGAATACGTAAACAAAAACTACGAGTCTATCGGCAAACACGTGCTGAACGTGCCTTACGAGCTGGACGAAATGGTTGCCCGCTACAAGCTGGAGGCACTCGGCATCACAATCGACAAGCTGACAGACGAGCAAAAAGCATACTTGGACAGCTGGGTCGAATAATTTCGCGAAACGCGTCTTTTCCCGGTAAAAAAATCAACGAAAAATCCTGCTTACAAAAGCAGGATTTTTTATTTATAATAGCAAGTAGGTGACCGAGTGGGGAAAAGTGGGGGAAAGTGGAGGTCAGCGGAAGGAAAGTGGGGGGCAGGCCGTGTTCATGGGTGAATACCAACATAGCATCGATGAAAAAGGCCGGTTGACGATCCCTGCCAAATTCCGTGAAGGCCTCGGGGCTTCCTTCGTCATTACCCGCGGGCTCGACCAATGTCTGTTTGTCTATCCGCCAGAAGAGTGGAAAGCATTGGAGGAGCGGCTGAAGACGCTGCCGTTCACCAAAGCGGATGCTCGCGCCTTTACGCGGTTCTTCTTTTCCGGAGCGGCGGAATGCGAGTGGGACAAGCAGGGAAGGGTAAATATACCACCTACTTTGCGCGACTACGCGGCGCTTCAAAAAGAGTGCGTCGTCATCGGTGTATCCAATCGGGTAGAGATCTGGAGCAAGGATCGTTGGGAAAATTACTTTGCGGAGTCGGAAGGATCTTTCGCCGAGATTGCGGAGAAGCTGGTGGATTTTGATTTATAGGAATCGGAGAAAATGCGGTGCGTCGGAACCATTCAGGTGCACCCGTTGAATTAGGAGTGACGGCTTTGTCCTTTCATCATGTAACTGTATTGCGAGAAGAAGCCGTTGACGGACTGAACATCCGGCCGGATGGCATTTATGTGGATTGTACGCTCGGTGGCGCCGGGCACAGCAGTCTG
Source organism: Brevibacillus borstelensis (assembly GCF_036700025.1). NCBI lineage: Bacteria > Bacillati > Bacillota > Bacilli > Caryophanales > Paenibacillaceae > Brevibacillus > Brevibacillus borstelensis. The sequence goes on from NZ_CP144922.1 coordinate 2,339,107, forward strand.
ATCGCTTCGCGGCTTGCGCCAGGCGGACGATTGATTGCGGTTGACCAGGATGACTGGGCGCTGGATAACGCGAAGGAACGTCTTGCTCCCTACATAGATCGGGTAACGCTGGTGAAAAGCAACTTTCGCCATCTGAAAGAAATTGTGGCTGAGCTGGGCCTCGATGGTGTAGACGGCGTACTGTTTGATCTGGGCGTTTCGTCTCCGCAGCTGGATGAAGGAGAGCGCGGATTCAGCTACAATGCCGATGCACCGCTTGACATGCGGATGGACCAGCAGGGAGAGCTTACCGCCTACGACATCGTCAACGAGTGGGACGAGCAGGAGCTGGCCCGAATCATTTGGGAATACGGCGAAGAAAAATTTTCCCGGCGAATTGCCCGGCAAATCGTTCAAAGGCGGCAGCAGGCTCCTGTAGAGACGACAGGGGAGCTGGTGGAAATTATTAAAGAAGCCATTCCGGCCGCAGCGCGCCGTACCGGTCCCCACCCGGCCAAGCGGACGTTCCAGGCGATCCGGATCGCTGTCAATGACGAGCTGGATGCCTTCCGGGATGCGATCGTGGATGCGATCGGCATTCTGCGTCCCGAAGGTAGAGTGAGTGTGATTACGTTCCATTCCCTCGAAGACCGGATCTGCAAGCAGGTTTATCAGGATTTTTCCAAAGGGTGCATTTGTCCCCCTTCCTTTCCTGTATGTGCCTGCGGAAACAAGGCCACGGTCAAGATCGTGACCAGAAAGCCGATCCTGCCGTCAGAAGAAGAGCTGGAGGCTAATCCTCGGGCGCGTTCAGCCAAGCTGAGGGTCGCTGAAAAGTTATAGAAAAAGAATGCGGCAAAAAAATTTGAGACGCTCGCAGCCAGAGCAAAAGGAGTGAGACCGAGATGAGCTACTACTACCGGAGTAATCTCGCGGTAGAACTGGAGGATTCGCCAGGTTCCGTCACCAAGAAGAAAACGAAGCGGACTGTACGCATCAAACCGTCTATACCAACCAAGGAGAAGCTGATGTATCTGTTTTTTATCACCCTGGTTGTCATAGGTGTGGGGATGGTTGGTGTTCGTTATTCGCAAATCTCGCAGTACAACTATGAAATACAGCGCCTGAAGAAAGAGATCAGAATAAATAAGGAAAAGAACACCAGTCTTCAGCTGCAGATCGAGCAGCTCAGCAACCGCGATCGGATCATCATGGAAGCGGAGAGAATGGGAATGGTGTACAATCCGGAAGCGGCTCATCTGGTAGGTCAATCCAAAGAAGCTGCAAAAAAGGACGGGAAAGGAAGCAAAGCTGCGAGTCAAAAGAAACAGCCATAACCCAAGCACGGGACAGCAATGAGCTCTGTAGAAAATGTTACTTGCGCAAGTGAGTAACATTTTTTCATAATGTCTTCTGAATAAAAAGACTGTTCGAATGCAGATCCGCCGGCTTCGTCGAACATGATTCGACGGAAGCTTTTCTTTTGACAGTCGGTTTTTTGATATGCAATGGAATATCCTTGGTTTGGAGTGAAACAAAATGGAACTGAAACGGCGTGTGAATTTGCGCATTATCCTCCTGGCCCTGTGTGTAATCGTACTGTTTTCCTCGCTCACGGTACGTCTTTGGTGGATTCAGACGGTGGAAGCGACAGGCATTATGGAAATCGCGCAAAAGCAGTGGGATCTGGAGAAAACGCTGAAGCCAAAGCGTGGAGCCATTTTGGACAGGAATGGGGAAATTTTGGCCTATGAGGGAAAGGCGTATGATGTGAGCGCAAGGCTCAAGCCTCGCGATGACAGGGATCAGGATGTCGTGAAAGATCCTTATTATACTGCACAGGCGCTTGCGCCCATCCTGAATGCCCCTGTAAATGAGCTGTTGCGAATCCTGACCAAGCCAAATCAAGTTGTTGAGCTGGGAAGATACGGAAAAAAGATCAGCGAAAATCAAAAAGTCGGCATTGAAAACCTGCAGTACCCCCAGCTCCCAAGCGGAGAAAAAGTGAAGACCAACCAACTCCCGGGGATTATTATTACCGAAACGACACGTAGGTACTACCCGAACAATAGCTTTGCAGCGCATGTCCTCGGCTATTTGGACTTCTTTGAAGAGAAGGCCAAAATGGGGATCGAGCTCCAGTTCGACAAAGAGCTCCGGGGCGAAAAGGGAGAGATGCATGTAGTCACGGACAAGGTAGGCTACCAATTGCCGGATGGCGAACGGGAGTACAAGCCGGCCAAGGACGGCATGAACATCTACCTGACGATCGATAAGACGATCCAGGATTACGTGGAGCAAGCGCTCGACAAGGCCGAGCAGGAGTACAAGCCAAAAGGGGCGACTGTCGTGGTGGCGGACCCGCAGACCGGCGAGATTTTGGCGATGGGCAACCGGCCGCAGTTCAATCCGAATACGTACTTTACCGGGATTACCAACTTTACGAATCACGCCGTAACCACCATGTTTGAGCCGGGCTCTACATTCAAGATTATTACACTGGCGGCAGCGATCGAAGAAGGCAAATTCGATCCGAACGCATACTATCAATCCGGGACGTACAAGAAATTCAAGCCGCCCATCCGCGACCACAACCAGGGGGCGGGCTGGGGCACCATCTCCTTCCTTGAAGGGGTGCAAAGATCGAGTAACGTCGTGTTTGTCATCATGGGATACGACTACCTTGGACCTGAGCTTTTGAAAAAGTACTTTGAGAATTTCGGGATCGGCAAGCCGACAGGCATCGAGCTGCCGTACGAGAAGAAAGGGATTTTGAACAACCTGCTGAAACCGGCTTCCCAGCGCGACATTGCCGTTACCACTTTTGGGCAAGGGGTGGCCGTCACCGCGATCCAGCAGGTGGCAGCGGTAGGAGCCATCGCCAACGGCGGCGAGCTGCTCAAGCCGCACATCGTAAAAGAAATGCGCGATCCGGTGACGGGAGCAGTCGTAAAACGCAGCCAGCGGGAAGTGGTCCACCGTGTCGTAAGCGAGGCGACCGCCAAAAAGACTCGTGATGTTTTGGAAACGGTCATTACCGGAGAGCATGGTACAGGGAAATCGTACTTTATAGACGGTTACCATGTTGCAGGTAAAACGGGAACGGCCCAAAAGTACGACGACAAGGGAAGAATTATGGAGGGGCAGCACTATATCGTGTCCTTTATCGGCTTTGCTCCCAAAGACAATCCCCGTTTGCTTGTCTACGTCGTCGTGGATGACCCGACCACAAACGAGCATTACAGTTCATGGGGAAAAAATTTCGTAGCGCCGATCTTCAAATCCGTCATGGAGCGCAGCCTCCAGTACCTGCAGCAAAAGCCGGATGCGGTAGGAGCCGAGAAAAATGCCCAAACGGTGACGGAGCAGGCCATTGCAAAGGCAGAGCAAGTTCGCGAGGTCAGCATGCCCAAGCTGGTCGGGATGTCTACAACAGCCGCCAAGCTCAGGGCAGAGCAGGACAACATCACGGTCAACATCATGGGAACCGGGACGAAGATTGTCAATCAATACCCGGCTCCTTATGAAAAAGTGGTGCCCGGATCGACGGTCACGCTTGTAACAGACCGAATCGAAGGTTCAAAAATGCCTGATTTCAAAGGGAAATCGCTGCGCGAAGTCATGGAGTTCGCATCGCTGATGCAGCTCAAGATCACCTCGTACGGCGCCGGCTTCGTCACGCAGCAAAATATTCCGCCAGGTACAGCGTTAAAAGGAGGAGAGCAGCTTCAGATTACTCTCCAGCCGTCATCCGGTCCGCTTTCTCCGGCACTGCAGCCTGGTCAAGGCGTGGTGCCAGGAACGGCAACAGATCCGGGCGGAGCCCAACCGGACGCAAATTCGCCTGATGGCCAGTCCGGTGCAGCGAACGCTGCTGGAGGGCAGCCTCCACCAGGCTCTTCGCAAACAACAGTGCCTGGTAACGGTACACCTCAAGGCGATAGCGGGAATACGACCGTACCTGGAGTTCCCCAGACAGGTACGACAAGGAGTGGCAATCCCGCTTCGACGACAGGGACATCTGGGACACCGGGAACGTATCCACCGGTTTATCCGCCAGGTGCCGTGCAATCGGGCACAGGTATCGCCCCGGGAACACGAGCTGTTCCGACTGGAGGCTATTCCGGCTATCAGGGCTATCAAGGCCATCCGGGGCAACCTGCCGGTGCGGGACAAATGCCGGTCGGAACAGGCCAAAGCTTGCCGCAGGGACAAGCAACCTGGCAGTATCCCTACCCAAACAATACTGTGCCGGGCACACAGCAGATTCCCGCAGGGCCGCCTGCTGCTCCGGCCGGATCGACAACCGCACAGCCATAGGTTCTAACCTGTCCCCCCTCCGAATAGGGTAGGAATGAGACAACCTGTGTCATAAGGGGGGACTCGCTGTGCGGGTATCCAATGTAACCGTGAGACGCCGCATTTTTGTCGCATTGGTTATCGGAATCGTGTTGTATACGGCTCTGATTACGAGGCTAGGCTACGTACAACTGGTCAAGGGGCCGGAGCTCCAGGAAAAGGCGTTGAAGCTGTGGAACCGCGACATCAAATACGAGCCGAAGCGAGGGCGCATTCTTGACCGCAATGGCAAGGAGCTGGTGACAAACATCAGCGTTCCTTCCGTGGTCGCGATTCCGGTTCAGATCAAAGACCCGCATGGGACGGCGAAGCAGCTGGCAGTATTGTTGGGCCAGCCGGAAGACGTCGTTTACAAGGGGATTATGAAGAAAGAGAGGATCAATCGCGTTCCAGGCGGCAGGAAAATTTCTGAAGAAAAAGCGCGGCAAATCCAGGAGTTGAACCTTCCGGGCATTGTCGTCGTAGAAGATTCCAAACGCTTCTACCCAAACGGGACGATGGCAGCCCATCTGTTTGGTTTTACGGGCATCGACAACCAGGGCTTGACCGGACTTGAGCGGATATACGACCAGTTCCTGCAAGGCAAAGAGGGATATGTATCCTATCTTGCCGATGCGACAGGACAAACGATGCCGGGCGGGTCAGAAGAATACGTAGCGCCGGTCGACGGGATGGATATGTACCTGACCATCGACAGTCAAATTCAGTCGTTTATCGAGCGGGAGCTGGATGAAGCGATGGTTGCATATCAGCCGGACGATGTACTTGCGATCGCAATGAACCCGAAGACAGGCGAGATTCTCGGCATGGGCAGCCGCCCAACCTACCATCCCGAAAAGTACAGGGATTATCCAAGCGAAATCTACAACCGGAACCTGCCGATCTGGAAAACGTACGAGCCCGGTTCCACCTTTAAGATCGTAACACTGGCCGCAGCTCTCAACGAAGGTGAGGTCAAGCTGGACGAAAGCTTCTTTGACCCCGGCTACATCATGGTCGCGGGCAAGCGTCTGCGCTGCTGGAAGCGGCAGGGGCACGGGCAGGAAACGATGCTCGAAGTCGTGGAAAATTCCTGCAACCCCGGCTTTGTCACCATGGGGCAACGCCTGCAAAAGGAAAGGCTGTTTGAGTACATCAAAAAATTTGGATTTGGCCAAAAGACGGGCATTGACCTGATTGGAGAAGAGAACGGTCTTTTGTTTAATCTGAATCGGGTAGGACCTGTTGAACTGGGTACGACCTCATTCGGGCAGGGGGTCTCGGTGACCCCGATCCAACAGATGGCTGCTGTTTCGGCGGCGATAAATGGCGGGAAGCTGATGAAACCGTTCGTCGCCAAGGAGTGGCGGGACAGTGTTACGCATGACATCGTCGGCCGGACGCTGCCAACGGAGGTTCGTCAGGTGATCACTCCCGAGACTTCTGAAAAAGTCCGCTACGCCCTGGAAAGTGTCGTGGCCAGAGGAACCGGAAAGAACGCGTACATCGAAGGCTACCGCGTCGGCGGAAAAACCGGTACGGCGCAAAAGGTGAGGGACGGCAGGTATGTAAACGGCGAGTACATCGTGTCTTTTATCGGCTTCGCCCCTGCAGACGATCCCCAGATACTCGTCTATTTCGCAGTCGACAACCCGAAGGCGCTCGCATTCGGCGGACTGATTGCCGCGCCCAGCGTGAAGAACATTTTGGAGTCGTCCCTGCAGCACTTGGGCGTACCCAAACGCAAGGACGGGATCGAAAGGGAAGTAAACAGGGCGCTTGGCGACAAGAACTACCTGGAGGTGCCGCAGATGGTGGGGCTCTCCATGCGCGAGGTGGCAACGACCTATGATCAGCTGCCGCTCGTTGTCGAAGGCAAGGGGTCACATGTCATCCAGCAATCGCCTGCGGCCGGAGTCAAAATCGAGGAAGGCTCAAAAATTCGTATCTACCTTGGTGACAAATCAAGCGATTAGCTATAAAATGAGTATTCGGAGCGGAGCGGAAGAGGCTTGTACACAGGTGCTCACCCTCCGCTTTTGTAGAATTTGCTTGGCTTTTGTCTATAATAGGGAAAGAATGGGGTGCCAGTTTTATGTTGCTTCGGGATCTGCTTGCTCCCTTGTTGCCAGTGCATGCTACTGGGGATGACAGCATCGAAATTACAGGAATAACAGCAGATTCACGCAAAGTAAAGCCCGGCTTTTTATTTGTCTGTTTGACTGGCTTTACCGTGGATGGACATACGTTTGCAGCGCAGGCGGTGGAAAAGGGAGCCGTGGCTGTGTTGGCTCAAAAGGATGTGGACGTGCCAGCAACCATTGTTCGGGTTCCTGATACCCGTCGGGCAATGGCGATGCTGGCTGACCGCTTTTACGGGTCCCCGACGCGTGAATTGAAGGTGATCGCGGTTACGGGTACCAATGGAAAAACGACCACGACCCATCTGATCGACAAGATTTTATCTGATCAGCAGAAGCGTACCGGTTTGATCGGCACCATTCACATGAGAATCGGCAATGTCACCGAGGAAGTAAAAAACACGACGCCGGATGCGCTGGAGCTGCAGGAAAGCTTTCGCCGCATGCGCGATATCGATACGGAGTACGCCATTATCGAAGCGTCTTCCCATGCGCTGGAGCTGGGCCGCGTCCGCGGTTGCAATGTACATACAGCCGTCTTTACCAACTTGACGCAGGATCATCTCGATTACCACAAGACCATGGAGAATTACCGCCACGCCAAGTCGCTTTTGTTCGCCCAACTGGGCAATGAATACGATCCGCAGCGGATGAAAACAGCCGTGCTGAATGCGGATGACGAGGCGTCCGGCTTTTTTGCCACCGTCACACCGGCCAGGGTCATCACGTACGGTATTGACAACCCTGCTGACATCAGAGCGGTGGACATTGAGATCAGCACAAAAGGGACGACATTTGTCGCCCATACGTTTCAAGGCTCTGTCAAACTGTCTTTGAAGCTGATGGGCAAGTTCAACGTCTACAATGCACTGGCGGCGATGGCGGTCGGATTGGCCGAAGGAATTTCGCTAGAGGCGATCAAGTCCAGTCTCGAACAGGTGCAAGGCGTGAGTGGGCGGTTTGAGTCCGTTGATGCAGGGCAGCCTTTTGCCGTGCTCGTCGACTATTCGCACACGCCGGACAGTCTGGAAAACGCGCTTGTGACGATCAAGGAATTTGCCAAAGGAAAAGTGTTCTGCATCGTCGGCTGCGGCGGTGACCGGGATAAGACAAAGCGCCCGATTATGGCGCAAATTGCAACGAAATACGCTGATCTGACCGTCTTAACTTCAGATAACCCGAGGTCCGAGGACCCGCAGGCGATTCTCGATGACATGCTCGCCGGTCTGAAGAAAACCGCTCCACACCGTTACACTTCCATCGTGGACAGACGGGAAGCGATCGGGCATGCCGTATCCCTTGCAGTTGATGGCGATGTGATCCTGATCGCCGGAAAGGGCCATGAGACGTACCAGATCATCAAGGGCGAGGTTTTGCCTTTCGATGACCGGGAAGTGGCAAAAGAAGCTATCAGAGGGCAGAAGAACGAATAGAAGCACATATTCTTGAATAGCATCAGAGAAAGGAGGGTCGGGCATGTTCGCTGACAACGTACTCCTAGTCACGATCGTAGCCGCGTTTCTCATCGCCGTACTCATCGGTCCCTTGTTCATCCCCGTCCTGCGCCGCTTGAAATTTGGGCAGGCGATCCGGGAGGAAGGACCACAATCCCATCAGAAAAAAGCAGGGACCCCCACGATGGGGGGGACCATCATTTTGTTGGCACTCATATTCACTGTGCTTAAATTTGCCAATGCCACCATCGAAGTTCTCTTTTTGATGCTGGTCACGATTGGATACGGATTGATCGGTTTTTTGGATGACTACATCAAAATTATCAAAAAGCGCAATCTGGGACTGACTGCAAAACAAAAATTTGCCGGCCAAATCCTTTTAGCTATCGGTGCCTATTATCTTTTGCACCTGATGGGTCATGACACCTCGCTCCATTTGCCAGGCACTCCTTGGAACATTGAGCTGGGAGTATTGTACTTTCCGTTCCTTTTGTTCCTGTTGGTCGGTACCACCAATGCCGTCAATATTACAGACGGTCTCGACGGACTTTTGGCGGGGACAGGAGCGATTGCATTTGGAGCTTATGCGATCATTGCCTGGTTCAGCCAGAATTACGATACAGCCATTTTCAGCGCCTCTGTAGTCGGCGCGGTTCTCGGATTCCTCGTATTCAACGCTCATCCCGCCCGCGTGTTTATGGGCGATACCGGCTCGCTGGCGCTTGGAGGAGCGCTGGCAGGCATTGCGATCATGACCAAAACCGAACTGTTATTGGCGATCATCGGCGGCGTCTTCGTCGTTGAAACCTTGTCTGTCATCCTTCAGGTTGTTTCTTTCAAAACGAGAGGCAAGCGCATCTTCCGCATGAGTCCGCTGCACCATCACTTTGAATTGACGGGCTGGTCAGAGTGGCGCGTGGTCGTCACGTTCTGGCTGGTGGGTATTTTCTTCGCTGGATTGGGCGTCTACCTCGAGGTGGTGACTCTGCGATGAACAACTATCAAAATCAGCACGTCGTCGTTCTGGGCATGGCAAAGAGCGGTGTAGCGGTGGCCAAACTGCTGCACCGCTTTGGTGCGCATGTTGTCGTAAATGACCAAAAGCCGCGCGAGGAAGCGGCGGGCGCGGACGAGCTGGAAGCGCTCGGCATCGAGGTGATCTGCGGCGGCCATCCGGATGATTTGATTCACCCGGGAGTAGCGCTTGTGGTGAAAAATCCGGGGATTCGGTACGAGGCAGCGCCGGTAGCCAAAGCGATCGAGCTGGGCATTCCGGTTGTGACGGAGGTTGAGCTGGCTTACCAGGTCTCCCAGGCGCCGATTATCGGAATTACGGGGTCCAACGGGAAGACCACGACAACCACTTTGGTCGGATTGATTCTGCAGGAAGCGGGGATCGACGCTCTTACAGGGGGCAATATCGGAACCGTTTTGTGCGGCCTTGCCCAAGAAGCCCGTCCGGATCAATGGCTGGTCGCCGAGTTGAGCAGCTTTCAGCTGATGGGGACGCTTTCGTTCAAACCGAAAATCGGCGTGCTGATGAACATTTATCCGGCACATCTCGATTATCATCATACGATGGACGAGTACAAGGCAGCCAAATGGAAGCTGTTTGCCAACCAGACGTCTGACGACATCGCCATTTTGCCTTACGACCAGCCGGATGCTTGGCCTGCGGATGAGGCTTTGCGAGCATCGGTTTATTACTTCAGCAAGCAACAGCCCGTTCCGCGTGGCGTCTGTGTAGACAATGGAGTCATCGTCTACGTAGACGCAGCGGGGGAGCGGGAAGAAATTTTGCCGCTGGACAGATTGTCTGTGGCTCATTTGGACAACGCGCTGGCGGCTGCATTGGTCGGCAAGCTGGCAGGCGCGGGCAGCGAAGCAATCGCCAAGGTGCTGTCTAGCTTTGCTGGAGTAGAGCACCGGATGGAATTTGTCGGGACCGTGGCAGGAGTCAAGTACTATAATGATTCCAAGGCGACGAATTCGGAGGCTGCTTCGCGAGCGCTGCAGGCTCTGTCTGAACCGACGATCTGGATTTGCGGCGGATTGGACAGAGGTGTCACTTTTCACGACCTCATTCCGGTCATGCAGAAAAATGTCAAAGCTGTGATTGCCTTCGGCGAGACGGCACCGATATTGCTGGCTCGAGCCAAAGAAGCAGGAATCAACAGGCTGATCCATGTCGATACTGTGGAAAAAGCCGTTATTGCCGCTTCCGAGGCAGCCGTGCCGGGTGACGTTGTCCTGCTGAGTCCGGCATGCGCGAGTTGGGATATGTTTCCTTCATTTGAGGTGAGGGGGAGCATGTTTAAGGACGTTGTGCATAGACTTAAAACAAGCCTAGCATAACGCCTTGTCCCTGCACGGTCTCACCAAATGACTATCATCTCGGGACGGCGTGAGAAAGGAATGACTTTGCACGATGAGCAAGGTACGCTCTGCCCCCGATTTCATGATTATTTTTGCAACACTTTTTTTATTAGGAATTGGCATCGTGATGGTGTACAGCGCAAGTGCCATCGTTGCAACAAGAGCGCCCTTCAACGATCCGTATTTTTTTGCCAAGCGTCAGTTGATCTTTGCTTTGCTCGGGATCACCTCGATGTATTTGATGATGAATATCGACTACTGGGTATGGAAGCAGTGGGCCAAGCTCGGCTTCATGATCAGCATCGGCCTTTTGATCGTCGTTCTGATCATCGGGATTGAGGTAAATGGTTCAAAAAGCTGGCTTGGTCTGGGAGCGTTCGGGATTCAACCGGGCGAGTTTGCCAAGCTGGGTGTCGTCGCCTTCCTGGCGCGCTGGCTGGCAGACAATCAAAAACAGATCGTGCTGTTTCGGACAGGTTTGGCCCCGGCACTGGCGATCCCTGTTGTCTGTTTTGGCTTGATCATGCTGCAGCCGGACCTTGGCACAGGGACTGTACTGATGGGGACGGCGGTCATGATGATTTTCGCCGCAGGAGCCAGGATCAGCCATTTTGTCGGCCTCGGCTTGATTGGTGTCGCCGGTTTTGTCGGGCTCGTGCTGTCGGCTCCTTACCGGATCAAACGGATCACATCGTTCCTCGATCCCTGGCAGGACCCGCTGGGCACAGGCTATCAAATCATTCAATCGCTTTATGCGATCGGCCCCGGCGGCTTGTTCGGCCTTGGGCTCGGACAGAGCAGACAAAAGCATTTCTATCTGCCGGAGCCTTATAATGACTTTATTTTCTCGGTCATCGCCGAGGAGCTTGGTTTCATCGGCGGGACACTGGTGCTGCTCGTATTCCTTCTGCTTCTGTGGCGAGGCATGCGCACGGCCATTACGGCGCCCGATCTGTTCGGCAGCCTGCTGGCGCTCGGGATTATCGGCATGATCGCCATTCAGGTCGTGATCAACGTCGGCGTCGTTACCGGCATGTTTCCGGTTACCGGAATCACCTTGCCTTTTCTCAGCTACGGCGGGTCATCGCTGACGCTGATGCTTACAGGGGTAGGGGTATTACTAAACATTTCGCGTTTTTCCAGATGAAGAGGGGAAAACGGCAAACTTGGGTGAAGGTGATTACTATGCGTGTTGTCCTCACGGGTGGAGGCACAGGTGGACATATTTATCCGGCGCTTGCGGTGGCGAAAGAAATTTCTCGCCAACAGCCGCAGGCTGCCTTTTTGTACATAGGCAGTAAAAAAGGCTTGGAAGCACAGCTCGTTCCACGGACGGACATTCCGTTTCAATCAGTCGAGATCGCTGGTCTGAAGCGGAAGCTGACTTTCGATAACGTAAAAACACTGTGGAAATTCATCCAGGCTGTCTCTTTATCCAAACGGATGCTGCGCGAGTTCCGGCCTGATGTTGTCATCGGCACGGGCGGGTATGTGTGCGGCCCGGTTGTCTATGCTGCGGCTCGTCTCGGGATTCCTACGGTGATTCATGAACAAAATGTCGTACCGGGTTTGACAAACAAGTTTTTGGCCCGTTATGTCGATCGCGTAGCTGTCTCGTTTGAGGAGTCGCTTTCGTTTTTTCCTGCGGGAAAAACAGTGCTGACCGGCAATCCTCGGGCCACCGAGGTGATGCATGGAGATCCGCGGGCGGGAAGAGCTTTTCTCGGTGTAGGCGAGGACAAGCGTGTGGTGCTGATTTTTGGCGGAAGCCGCGGAGCAAGAGCGATCAATGAGGCGACGTTGGCCATTGTACCGCGCATGCAGGAGTTTCCCCGCACCCATTTTGTCTACGTGACAGGTGACGTTCACTACGATTCCATTTCGGCTGCATTGAAAGAAAAAGGGGAGCAGCCCCGCAACCTTTCCGTCTATCCGTTCGTCCACAATATGCCGGACTTGCTTGCAGCCGCCCACTTGATGGTAGGCCGTGCCGGGGCATCAAGCCTGGCTGAGCTGACAGCGTTGGGCGTGCCCTCCATACTGGTTCCGAGTCCGTACGTTACCAACAACCATCAGGAAAAAAATGCGCGCGGACTGGAGAAGCAAGGAGCTTCCATCGTTATTTTGGAAAACGAGCTTAGCGGAGAGAGGCTGTTGGAATCCCTTTCTGCCATTTTGGGAAGCGAGGAGCGGTGGGCTGCGATGCAAAAGAGCTCTCGCCAGCTTGGAATGCCTGATGCCGCAACGAAAATCTATCAGGTGCTAGGGGAGCTTAAAAGGTAGAAGGGTCTTTTTTGGGCGACTGTCACGCCAATATGGGCGATCGCATAGTATGGAGCAAACACGTGATAAGGCCTAGGTCCGACCTAGCATGTGTATCAGGAGGTTCACAAATGAAGCAGATCATAGATGAATTGAGGCAGGCGGATATTGGAAAAGTGTGGACCGATGAACCTCTCGCCAATCATACCACTTGGCGGATTGGGGGTCCTGCTGATTTGTTAATCCAGCCCAAGGATAAGTCAGCGTTGTTGACAGCCTTGAAAATCATCCATCGTCATGATATTCCTTGGAGTGTAATCGGGCGCGGCTCCAACCTTCTGGTGAGGGACGGAGGGATACGCGGAGCCGTGCTCAAGGTGGCTGAGGGCTTGAGTCACTGCGAATTCAGGGGCGAAGAGGTGTGTGTGGGTGCCGGATATTCCATGATCCGCCTGGCGGTGGAGGCAGGCAAAAAGGGATTAACAGGTATGGAGTTTGCGGGAGGCATTCCTGGTACAGTAGGCGGGGCCGTCTACATGAATGCGGGGGCGCACGGATCGGATTTGTCACGTATTATCAAAGAAGCCGAAATCCTCTTTGATGATGGTGAAGTCAAAGTGTTGAACAACGAAGAACTGAGCTTCAGCTATCGGACGTCCCTTTTGCAAAAGCGCAAGGGAGTTGTTTTGGAAGCCCGCTTTGGGCTGCGCCAGGGCGACCGCCGAGAAATAGCTGCTACACTGGCAGCCAACAAGGAGCGGCGCCGCATCACGCAGCCGTTGCAAATGCCTTGTGCCGGAAGTGTTTTTCGCAATCCGCCTGGAGACCACGCCGGCCGTCTGATCGAGGCTGCAGGCCTGAAAGGATTTCATTACGGGGGAGCTCAGGTTTCCGAGATTCACGCCAATTTTATCGTCAATCGGGGAGGCGCTACGGCTACCGACGTCCTCACCTTGATTACGCACATCCGCTGCACGATCAAAGAAAAGTTTGGCGTTGATTTGCATCCGGAGGTGTTGGTGGTGGGCGAGGGGTAACACGGAGGTGAAAGTTTGGATACTTTTGCGATCGAAGGCGGAAGACCTCTGTCTGGTTCGCTTCGGGTCCAAGGAGCCAAGAATGCTGCCCTTCCCATCCTCGCCGCGTCGATTCTCGCGGAAGGGCAATTTTATATCTATGATGTTCCCCACCTCAAAGACATCGAGGTGATGCTGAAAATCTTAACTGCACTGGGAGCCAGGACAAAGCATGCGGACGGAAGTGTCGATCTGGATACGACCTCAGTTTCCGTGTCGCATGTCCCTGATGATCTGATGGGTCAAATGCGTTCTTCGATCTTTTTGGCCGGACCGCTTCTGGCACGTTTGGGCGAGGTGACCATCTCCCGGCCAGGCGGCTGTTTGATTGGAGAGCGGCGGATCGACTTGCATCTGGCCGGCTTGACAGCGCTGGGAGCAAAAATCGAGGAAGCAGAGGGCTATATTACGTTTCGGGCAGATCAATTGTATGGCACCAACATCTTTCTCTCTTTCCCGAGTGTGGGGGCAACAGAAAACATCATGATGGCTGCTGTATTGGCCAAGGGAACGACACGTATCTGCAATGCCGCCAGGGAACCGGAAATTGTCGATTTGCAAAACTTCCTGAACGCCATGGGTGCACGCATCTGCGGCGCCGGAACGGATACGATCGAGATCAACGGCGTTACCAGGCTGCGTCCAGTCAGCTATCGGATCATCCCCGATCGGATCGTAGCGGGCACTCATCTCCTGGCGGTCGGAGTGTCAAAGGGACACATTGAACTGACCAATATCATCCCCGAGCATCTCACCGCATTAATTGAGGTCGCCCGTAGCTGTGGTGTTGAAATCAAGACCTACCATGATATAATGGAAGTCAAGAGCACAGGCAACCCGCTTGCCTACGAACGGATAATTACCTCTCCGTTCCCCGGTTTTCCGACCGATTTGCAAGCGCAGTTGATGGTGTTCTTGGCACAGGCAACAGGAACAAGTGTGATCAAGGAGACGATTTTTGAAGGAAGATTCAAACATGTGAACGAATTGGCGCGAATGGGCGCCTCCATTTACGTCGACCTGGGTTCCGCGATTATCCGCGGCGGAAACAAACTGTCAGGTACGAGTGTTGAGGCAAGTGACCTGCGGGCAGGTGCCGCACTTGTTCTGGCGGGATTGGCGGCGGAAGGCACGACCACGGTATCACAGATTCATCATATCGACCGTGGTTACGAACGGCTGGAGCTGCAGCTGCAGCAGCTGGGTGCCCGCATTTCCCGCGTGTCGATATAGACAAGAAGAAAGTGAGCGGCATATGCTATGCCGCTTTCCCTGTTTTGTATGGTGGCAGTTATTTATAGGATTGCCATTATTTGTGAGGTGATTTGCCGGAAAGCAGGTCTCCTTGGATACGGAAAAATCGTGTATCAGTGCTCGGCGCGTGACACGCTAGCGTAGTGAGGAAGGGTTGAGTCATGGCGGTAATCGAAGAACGCATTCCGCACGTTAAAGAGCAGCGTCCGCGGCGCAAAGGAAATCGCAAGCTGGTTGTTTTGCTCGTCCTGTTTTTTTTGATCGTATTGATCGTCTTGTTCATCCGCTCGCCGTACAGCAAGGTTCAGGAAATTCAGGTGTATGGAAACGACATGTACACGAGCGAGGAGATCATCGCTCATTCCGGTTTGACACTTGGCATGCAGTTTTTGAATGTGTGGGAAAGCCAGGTGCAAAAAGCGAGCAAGCCTTTGGAAGGGGTGAAAACCATCTCTGTGGAACGATCCTTTCCCGGCGTAATTCGCTTGCATGTAACCGAATTCAAACGTGTGGCGTTTTGGAATGGACAGGATGGCAGCAGGGCTCCGCTCCTGGAGAACGGGAAAGTGCTCAGACAGGTGGATTTTTCCAAACGGATGGTGGACAGGCCGCTAATCAGTTCATGGCCAAATCCCGAAATGCTTCCGGACTTGGCAAAAGCGCTGGCGAAGCTGTCCCCTGCAGTATTGGGGGAGATTTCCGATATCGCCCTGACGCCGACGATTTATGACAATCAGCGGGTCACTCTGTTCATGAGGGACGGAAACGAGGTCAGGAGTGTCGTGTACAAGCTGGATACTATGCTGAACTGGTATCCGACAATCGTGCAGGAGCTGCCAAAAGGGGTAAAAGGGGTTCTTTCGCTGTTTGAGCAGCCATGGTTCGTACCGTATTCGAATCCTGGGGCGCCCATTCAGCTTCCTGCCGGTGGGTAATAGCCCCAATCGTTTTAAGTATGGGTAAAAGGGGTAGCTGCAAAATGGGTCGTCGTCATAAATTTAACTTGTACCTCACTCTCGTCACTTTTTGTACGGGTTTTCTTGTGGCAACTTCGGTCGAGACGACCAAGCTGTTGCAACGGGAACGCTTGAACGACCAGCAATTTCAGCAAGAGACGCAATTAACCGAGCGTATTCTGGCTGAAAAGGAGCAAAACCGGCACCTGGAGAACCAGCTGCTCGATTTGCAGCGGCAGGTCGGAAAGATCGAGGAGGCGATGGCGCAGCGAAAATCGGAAGGCGCGAGCATACTCAGTCAGCTCGAGGCAGCGAGGATGATGGCCGGGGTTGTACCCGTAGAAGGACCAGGGCTCGTTGTAACCATGCAGGACAGTCAAAATGCCGGAAGCAGCATGGACGTCGCGAATTACATCGTTCATGAACAGGACGTACGGCTGGTTGTAAACGAGCTGCGTGCCGCCGGTGCTGAGGCGATCAGCATCAACGGGCAACGGCTGGTCAGCAATTCGGCCATTCGCTGCGTAGGTCCGACCATTATTGTAAACGGGATCAAGTCGGCGGCGCCTTTCGTCATCTCCGCGATCGGAGAGCCAAATACGCTGGAGGCGGCCTTGAATCTCCCGGGCGGCGTAATCCAAACGCTGCAAGACTTTGTACAGATTGATGTTTCAAAAAAAGAAAAAATCAAACTGCCAGCTTATGTAGGTGACGCCAAGACCAAACATTCCTAGGTGAAGGAAGCGTTTCTCATGTTGCAAAAAAGCCGTAAAATCACATTTATTCTTGCCATTATTAGTGCTATCATAGGGGTTATGTTGACCGTACAGCTCAGAAGCAGCCTTCATCCGGCACATAAGGAATCACGCAGTATAGCGGAATTGCGGACGTCGCTTCAGAAAGAGCTGGAGAAGCACAAAAATCTTCTGGCTGACATCTCCAAATACAATCAGCTTTACTATCAGTATGAGACCGCCCTCAATGAGGATGAGAGCCTTTCTGTCATGAAAGAAGAGCTGGCGAGAAACCGGAAAATGGCGGGAATGGTCAGCGTGGAAGGCGAGGGGATCATACTTCGGGTCGTTGATGCCCAGGTGAATCCTGCGGAAGCGGGCCTCGACGGAGGGATGACTGAGCCGGTAATCGGAGGCTATACGATTGACGATGAAGACCTCAGATGGCTCGTCAATATTCTCTTTGCCAACGGTTCTCAGGCAGTGTCCATCAATGGGCATCGAATGGTGGCAACGACACCGATCCGTTATGTCGGCAATGCGATTCAGATTGATACCAGGACGATTCAGCCGCCTTACGAACTGAAAGCGCTCGGGGAGCCGGACGTGCTGCTGTCGGCGCTCAAGCTGGAGGGTGTGGAAGAAAACTTTCGTCTGGCCAACAAGGAGATTATCGCAGAGAAGCGGGACAAGCTGATCATACCGGCTAATCGGGAGCAGCGCCCCATCCAATACATGAAACCAGTCAAAGAAAAAGGAGAATCCTGACATGTGGCTCCCGCTTATCGGACTCATCGTTGGCATCGCTGTCGGATTTATGCTGGATTGGCGCGTGCCTCAAGAATACAGCAGCTATTTGTCTATCGCCCTTCTGGCTGGTCTGGACACGATTTTCGGGGGAATCCGTTCCTATCTGGAACGCACGTTTAATGTTCGCGTTTTTATGTCCGGTTTTTTCTTCAATACGCTGTTTGCGGCCGGACTGGCATTTATCGGAGGCTTTCTCGGCATCGACCTCTACCTTGCCGCGATTGTTGCTTTCGGCGTGCGTTTGTTTAACAATTTGGCGGTGATTCGTCGGATAGTCCTATCCCGTTGGATTAACCAGCAGGAATAGAGAATCACTCGAAATTGGGAAGAAGGTCATATTTTTACAAAAATTCATGATCAAAAAAAGGGAATGGTAGTCCTGTGTTGAATAAATTACGCAGATGTATTCACATTATGACGACAAAAGACGTAGCAAGGGAGGTGTCACAGGTTTGGTAAGCAATGAACTCATCGTCAGCCTAGATATTGGAACTTCCAAAGTTCGCGTCATGATCGGCGAAGTAAACAACGGTTCCATCAACATCATCGGAGTCGGACAGGCACACTCGGAGGGTATCAAGAAGGGTGTGATCGTCGACATCGACCAAACTGTGCATGCCATCCGGGAAGCTGTTGACCATGCTGAACGCATGGTTGGGGTATCGATTGATGAAGTATACGTCGGTATCACAGGAAACCACATTGAGCTGCATGAAACCCAAGGGGTTGTCGCTGTATCCAGCGAAGACCGTGAAATACGAGATGAAGACATCCAGCGAGTTATTCAGGCAGCAAAAGTTGTTGCCATACCGCCTGACCGGGAGATCATTGAAGTCGTTCCGAAAGAGTATATCGTCGACGGGCAGGGCAGCATAAAGGACCCGAGAGGGATGATTGGTGTCCGTCTGGAAATGGAAGGCATGATCGTCACAGGCTCGAAAACTGTCGTACATAATATCGTTCGTTGCACGGAACGGACAAATCTTCGCGTAGCCGGAATTTTTCTGCAACCGCTAGCCTCGAGCACGGTAGCTCTTTCCAAGGATGACAAAAATATGGGGGTCGTTCTGGTTGACATCGGTGCGGGTTCTACCACCATCGGTGTATTTGAGCAGGGAAAACTGGCAGCAACGACCGTGATTGGCATCGGGGGCGACCATATTACCAACGACATCGCTTTAGGACTTCGGACCCATACGGATGTAGCTGAACGCGTGAAGACGAAAAATGG
This sequence comes from Brevibacillus borstelensis, assembly GCF_036700025.1. Lineage (NCBI taxonomy): Bacteria > Bacillati > Bacillota > Bacilli > Caryophanales > Paenibacillaceae > Brevibacillus > Brevibacillus borstelensis. The sequence goes on from NZ_CP144922.1 coordinate 2,357,718, forward strand.
TTGCGCTCTGATCGACGAAGCGTCGGAGGATGTAAAATTCAAGGTAACCCGTATTGGCAGTGATGTGGAAAAACAGTTTACTCAGGTGGATTTAGCCAATATCATTGAACCGCGTGCAGCGGAGATTTTTAACCTCGTGGAAGATGCGGTCTACAAGCTGGGTTTCCATGATGAGGTTGCCGGCGGATACGTATTGACTGGCGGAACGGTTGCGATGCCAGGCATGCTGGAGTTGGCAAAGGAAGAACTGGATGCGCCGGTGCGCGTCGCGATTCCTGATTATATCGGGGTTCGAGACCCCGCCTATACAACAGGCGTGGGTTTGATACAGTACGCTCTGCACCAGTTGGAGCGTCGCAGCGTGCGTACAGCTCCTCCGTCGTTTAAAGGCGGGCCGAAGCCTGCAGCCGTTTCCAAGCCGAAAGAAGGCGGCGGTTTGATGGAAAAAGTGAAAAACTGGTTCAGCGAGTTTATATAACCGCCTGTAACCTCAAGACTCCGAATACGGTGAATCGGCTGATGTTTACGAACATTGCCCGCGGGGAAGTAGTCACTTGCGGGCGATGAACCGCACAACCAACCGGCTTCACCACACAGAAGCTTTTCTCATGTTGAATTGGGGAGGACTAGCAAGATGCTGGAATTTGATATGGACATGGAATCCTATGCGCGAATTAAAGTGATTGGTTGCGGCGGTGGCGGTAGCAACGCGGTTAACCGTATGATTGCCGGAGGTTTAAGAGGAGTAGAATTTATCACTCTGAACACTGACGCGCAAGCTTTGCAACTCTCCAGTGCTGATATCAAGCTGCAGATCGGAGAAAAACTGACTCGAGGACTGGGAGCAGGGGCAAATCCGGAAATCGGAAAAAAAGCCGCTGAAGAAAGTGCCGATCTGATCGAGCAAGCCCTGCGTGGGGCTGACATGGTATTTGTAACGGCTGGAATGGGCGGCGGTACCGGTACCGGTGCGGCTCCTGTCGTAGCTGAAATTGCCAAAGAGCTGGGCGCTCTGACAGTCGGGGTCGTAACTCGTCCGTTTTCGTTTGAAGGACGGAAGCGTTCTACACAAGGCGAGCAAGGGATCGCTGCGTTGAAGGAAAAAGTCGATACGTTGATCGTCATCCCGAATGACCGCCTGTTGGAAATCGTGGATAAAAATACACCGATGCTGGAGGCGTTCCGTGAAGCGGACAACATCCTGCGTCAAGGTGTGCAAGGGATATCGGACTTGATTGCTACTCCAGGTTTGATCAACCTGGACTTTGCTGACGTTAAAACGATCATGACCGAGCGCGGTTCCGCTTTGATGGGGATTGGCGAAGGCAGCGGCGAAAACAGAGCGGCTGAGGCGGCTCGCCGTGCCATTTCCAGTCCACTGCTGGAATCATCCATCGATGGTGCCCGCGGGGTTCTGATGAACATCACGGGAGGGACAAACCTCAGCTTGTACGAGGTAAACGAAGCGGCAGACATCGTTTCATCTGCGGCTGATCCGGATGTAAACATGATTTTCGGTGCGGTCATCAACGAGGATTTGAAAAACGAGATCGTTGTAACGGTAATCGCTACCGGCTTTGAAGACTACCAGCGGCAAAACACAAGCACTGGACAGCGCCGGGTGCAACAGCCTGTTCAGACAGGCAACCGCCCGACACCTATCTCCAATACGGGAGCGAGCCGTGCGAAGGAAGAGGAAGAAGAGAAGTCTTTCTTCTCGATGAGCAATTTGGACAATCTGGACATTCCTGCCTTCCTGCGCAACCGTCGCCGCAACAAAAAGTAAATTCGCGTTTTGGCAAAAATATGACCATTAGAAAAACCTTGTTCCATGACGGAGCAAGGTTTTTTGTTTTGGTGCGCCCAGCATGGGCGATAGCTATAGGGTGAAAGTCCCGAACGGGGGTTGGCTGTACCAACCGTTAGCTCAAGGCAAGGGTGTCGACCGCGAGGTCGAATCTGAAGGAAGCCGGCGGCAAAATCCCGACCTGAGGTACACGAACCCAATTTGAGGCTGTTGTATCCGGGCGAGTCTGCCAAACAAGACAAAGCCCCATACAGCCAAGGGATACAGTAGTAAACTTGGGCAGGTACATGGGATGAAAGTTATCGTTCTTACCTGGGGAGGTCTGCATGAAACGCCTTCAACTGTTGGTAACCGTCTCCGTAAGGAGACGCTGAACATGCAGAAGTCAGCAGAGGCCATAGTACCCGAGTAGAGGACGCTTGAATGGGGAAGGGCCGAACATCAAGTCAGCATGCGATCCATGTCTTTTGATACGGTACGTCGAAGCAGAATTCTGTCAAGGAACTACTTTTGAAGAGCAGGGGTGAAGCCCCGAGGGTACAAAAGAGGGCTGAGTATCGTACAGCAAGCACGGAGTCCGCATGTGCGAAGGAAGGAACATCATTATGGATTTGCTGGAAAAAGTCTTATCACGGGAAAACTTACGGATGGCACTCCAACGAGTGGAGGAAAACAAAGGTGTCGGTGGAGTCGATGGTGTTTCAACCGAACAACTACGCGATTATCTACGTGAACACTGGCAAGCCATCCGCGAGAAGATGGAAAGGGGAACCTATAGACCTTCACCTGTTCGCAGAGTCGAAATCCCGAAACCTGACGGTGGTGTAAGGTTATTAGGCATTCCCACCGTGGTAGACCGCTTTATTCAGCAGGCCATCCTCCAAGTGTTAACGCCGATCTTCGACCCCACCTTCTCGGAATCTAGCTATGGGTTCCGTCCAAAACGTAGCGCTCACATGGCAGTAAGGAAAGCGCAAGCGTATATCTCCGAAGGATATCGTTTCGTGGTGGACATCGATCTAGAGAAATTCTTTGATCGCGTAAATCATGATATTCTAATGAGCCGTGTGGCTCGAAAAGTTCAGGACAAGAGAATTTTAAGACTGATTCGTTCCTACTTGAATGCGGGGATCATGATAAATGGCGTCTGTACAACATCAAGTGAAGGAACACCGCAAGGTGGGCCGTTAAGCCCACTTTTGGCAAATATCCTACTTGATGATTTGGACAAGGAACTCGAAAAGAGAGGCCACCGTTTCTGCCGCTACGCAGACGATTGTAATATCTACGTGAAAACAAAACGGGCAGGGGAACGAGTAAAGAAGAGTATTCAAAACCACTTGGAGAAGGTACTAAGGCTAAAAGTAAATGAGGAGAAAAGCGCGATAGACCGACCATGGAAACGAAAATTCTTGGGCTTTAGTTTTACCTTTGCAAAACAGACAAGGATTCGCATCCACCCCAAATCCCTCCTCAAGCTAAAAGAGAAAATCCGCACGATCACGAATCCGGTGTGGAGCATCTCGATGGAGAAGCGGATTGAAAGAATAAATCAGTACCTCATGGGCTGGATTGGATATTTCGCCCTTGCAGACGCGAAGGGCATTCTACAATCCATTGAGGAATGGACAAGGCGCAGGCTCCGTCTTTGTTTGTGGATGCAGTGGAAACGCGTGAGAACCAGATATCGAGAACTTCGTTCTCTTGGCATATCTCACGTAAAAGCCATTGAAATTGCAAATACCCGCAAGGGTGCATGGCGTACCACAAAGTCTCCGCATATACACAAAGCCCTCGGCATTGCCTACTGGCAACAACAAGGGCTGAAAAGCTTAGTGCAACGATATTCTCAAATTCGTCAAGCTTGGTGAACCGCCGTATACCGAACGGTACGTACGGTGGTGTGAGAGGACGGGGGTTAGTCGCCCCCTCCTACTCGATCGTGCGTGGCGTTATTTATCCATAGTCTTTTCCGGTTCTTCCCCGGTACGAATGTGTATGGCCGTCGTCAAATGTCGTTACGCCAGAAAAATCGTGGTAATGTCCTCCACCGGGAAGTGGGATCGGAGGGCCGGTCCATCCGCGGAAGCGGTGAACATGCCCGTCATCATAGGAGGTGACGCCTTCATAGTAATGCAAATGTCCTCTCCCTGTTCCTTGATAGGGAGGGGAGGTTCGGCCTCGGACTTCATGGCGATGACGGTCGTCTACACTTGTCAGTGTGGAATAAGAGTGGATATGACCCGGGATATCGCCAAAGCGGATAAAGTCGATGGCATGGCTGTGAGAGGACTGCTTGTTTTTTCTGCTCAAATGGAAGCTCCCTGCCTCTCTGATGGGTTTTATACATCAGATGCTGAGAGCGCTGTTTCGGAACCGGGGATTCACCCAGAGGACCCAAAATCTTCTACAAAAAATCCGAAAAAACACGGTCAAGAATTGACAGACTTTACATACACATTGATATATACTGGCCTTGGTCGGAAGGGATAGCGGCCAGAGATAGGTACGACCCTCCGGGGAGGCCGGGAGCGGCCTGGTCTTTTCGGGATCGGGGGTGATAGCGGAGTGATCGTCTATCTCGATATCATTCTACTCCTCAACTTTGCCATTGATACCTTGCTGCTTTGGTTTACGGCATATTTTCGCAAAGAGCGGGTGCGGTGGTGGCGGATTTCTCTGGCATCTTTGTTTGGGTCAACCTATCTGGCCTTCTTCTTTTTCCCAGCTTTTGCACCGATGTATCAGTGGGCTGTAAAATTGCTGTTTTCCGTCATCATGCTCTGGATTGCCTTTGGCCGAAGGAGGCTGCTCGGTTTTTTGCATAATTTGGTCATCTTTTACTTTGTGGCCTTTGTCTTCGGCGGGGGAGTGTTTGGACTCCAGTATTTTCTTTCGACACAAAGCGAGGTCGTAAATGGACTGGTCACTGTCCACAACGACGGTTTCGGCGTCGGCTTCACGCCTACTCTCGGCATCCTCTTGGCCGGCTTCGTGCTCGTTTTCTTCCTAAGCAGGCAAAGCTATGGGGCTATTTCGCAGCCGCGACGAATCGAAGCCTTTCTCGCAGAGGTAAGGGTGAAGCTCGCCGGTGAAACCGTCTTGTGCAGAGGTTTGGTCGACACGGGAAACCAGCTGCATGAGCCGATTACCCGTACGCCTGTCATGATTTTGGAGAGCAGTCTGCTAGCCCACATCCTGCCGGAAGCTCTCGCCACGCTTATCGAAAAAAGCGAAGGAGCCGTCAATCAGATGGACGGTGTGTGGGAGGAGCTGCCGCCTTCGTGGCAGTCTCGTCTTCGGCTCGTTCCATATCGCAGCGTTTCCAGCGGGATGAGCTTTCTGATCGCGCTCAAACCGGACGAAGTGCTGATCGTGCAGGACGGCAAACGCTATGTGACCGAGAAAGTACTGGTTGGTCTCAACCCGATTCCATTGGCAGCAGACGGGCAATACCAGGCCATCGTACACCCTGCGATGATAGAGACCCCTTTCCAAGAAGAATACGCAGTACGCGAACAGGAGGGCTAACGAAAATGTATGTAAAACTTCGCCTACAATTACAACTACTCTGGTACCGTTTCCTGCTGTGGACTGGTGCACGAGCCGAGGAAATTTACTACATCGGCGGAAGCGAGGCCCTTCCTCCGCCACTGACCAGAGAAGAGGAAGAGATCTTGCTTGGCAGATTGCCTTCCGGCGATCCCGCTGTACGGAGCATGCTGATTGAGAGAAACCTGAGGCTGGTCGTCTACATTGCCCGCAAATTTGAAAATACCGGGATCAACATCGAGGATCTGGTCAGCATTGGCACCATTGGGTTGATTAAGGCGGTGAACACCTTTGATCCCGAGAAAAACATCAAACTGGCTACCTATGCCTCGCGCTGTATTGAAAACGAGATTTTGATGTACCTGCGCCGAAACAACAAGATCAGGTCGGAGGTTTCTTTTGACGAACCGCTGAATATTGACTGGGATGGCAATGAGCTGCTGTTGTCGGACGTCCTCGGCACCGAAAACGACACCATTTACAAAAACATCGAGGACCAGGTAGACCGCAAGCTGTTGAAAAAAGCACTCGATAAGCTGACAGAGCGGGAGCGCGTCATCATGGAGCTGCGCTTCGGCCTCACGGGAGGCGAGGAGAAGACGCAGAAGGATGTTGCCGACCTGCTTGGCATTTCCCAGTCCTATATTTCCCGTCTGGAAAAGCGAATTATAAAACGGTTGCGAAAAGAATTCAACAAAATGGTCTAACGCATATTTTCCCAATCGAGGGAGATACTGTTCCTAAACCGTGCCAGAAAGTGGTCCCGCCACTCTCTCGTCCGGGTACGCGTCAGAACGCGGCCTTTCAAGACAACCGGGTTAGGAACTTTTTTCTTGCTTCGAGGAGGGAAAGACGTGACGCGCAATAAAGTAGAGATATGCGGGGTAGACACCTCTAAGCTTCCCGTGCTGACCAACAAGGAAATGCGGGAGCTGTTCGAACGCTTGCAGGGCGGGGAACTGCCAGCGCGGGAAAAGCTGGTCAACGGCAACCTGCGATTGGTGCTGAGTGTCATTCAGCGTTTCAACAATCGAGGAGAGTACGTTGACGATCTGTTTCAGGTAGGGTGCATTGGACTGATGAAGGCCATTGACAACTTCGATCTCGGGCAAAACGTTAAATTTTCGACCTATGCCGTGCCCATGATCATCGGGGAAATCCGCCGCTACCTGAGGGACAACAACCCGATTCGCGTTTCACGGTCTTTGCGGGATATCGCCTACAAAGCGCTGCAAGTGCGGGACAATCTGACCAACAAGCATTCGCGTGAGCCCACCATTATGGAAATTTCCCAGGAGCTCAATGTTCCCAAGGAAGACGTCGTATTCGCGCTGGATGCCATCCAGGACCCGGTTTCTCTGTTTGAACCGATCTATCAGGACGGCGGCGATCCGATCTACGTGATGGATCAGATTAGCGACGAGAAGAACAAGGACGTCATCTGGGTTGAGGAAATCGCGCTTCGTGAAGGAATGCAGCGTTTAGGCGAGAGGGAAAAAATGATTCTCTCGATGAGATTTTATGAAGGGAAGACGCAGATGGAGGTAGCCGAGGAAATCGGCATCTCGCAGGCGCAGGTCTCCCGTCTGGAAAAAGCGGCGATCGCCCATATGCAAAAACACGTGCAATCGTAACATTATCAGTTTGTCCAAGCCCTGCGGAACGGCACTGCAGGGCTTATTCTTTTGCGCCGGATTTCGGACATAATCGCCCGCCTGCTCATATAATGAAAGGGAAGGGGAGAAAAGTAGGTGAGGAGCAGATGGTCAAGATTTCAGATTTCCAGACCAAAGAAGTAGTCAACATCTTGGACGGCAAGCGGCTTGGACAGATATCCGACCTGGAAATAGACCTTCGCCACGGGAGGGTAGAGGCCATCGTCGTCCCCGGACCGGGTAAGTTTCTCGGATTTTTTTCATCGGGCAATGATTATGTCATCCCTTGGCGCAACATTGTGAAAATCGGGAAAGACGTTGTTCTTGTGAGAGTAGAAGAGACGCTTCGCGTAGACGTGAAGGGCAGCACCGAGGATGAGTACCGCTCGTAGAAAGGCATAAGAGAGCCTTTCTTTTCTTTTGGGCTATGGTATCATTAGCCATAGAAAAGAGAGTCCAGCATGCGAATGGACAACCCGGTTTTTCTACGGTTCTATCACGAAGGAAGAGGTGGCGGCATGAACGAACCATTTGTTGGACATACAGGGAAAGCAGGGCTTCGGCTGGAGGAGTGGGAAAAAGCGTTTCCCGGTCTTGTCGCAGGCTTTACCACACGTTCCGGCGGGGTAAGCGAGCAGCCTTACGGATCGTTTAACATGGGGCTGCATGTCGGCGACAGCTCCTCCCACGTGGTAACCAACCGCAAGCGGCTTGCCGAGGAGCTGGGCATGCCCTTCGATGCGTGGACCTGCGCAGACCAGGTGCATGGCAACCGGGTATGCGAGGTAGTGGCAGGAGGGGCAGGCAGAGAAAGTCTGGAAGACGTCATTGCAGCCACGGATGGGCTATTTACAAATAAACAGGGAGTCCTGCTTGTGTCTTTTTACGCAGATTGCGTGCCGCTTTTCTTTCTGGACCCGGAGACGGGGGCGATCGGGCTGGCTCACGCCGGATGGAAAGGAACTGTTTCGCGTATTGCCGAGGAAATGGTGCGTGCTTTTGAGCGCAACTACGCAGCAAAAGCGGCAAACATGAAAGTGGCGATCGGCCCGGCAATATGCGGGAACTGTTATGAGGTCGATGAGCGGATTATCGGGCAGGTACGGGCAGCCGCAAAAAATTGGTCGCCAGCAGTGTCCCCGCGTGAAAATGGGCGCTACCTGCTGGATTTGCCCAGACTCAATCAGGAAATTGTAACGGAATGCGGAATATTGCCCGATAACATAATACGGACCCAATGGTGTACAAGCTGCCGTACAGACCTGTTCTTCTCCCATCGGAGAGAAGCGGGACCTGCAGGGAAGACGGGAAGGATGGCCTCCTTTATCGGATGGCGGGATCGTTGAAATAGATCTTTGTTTGGAAAGGGAGTCGGAAGAAGTTATGACGCGGGAACAGGAATTGCTGAAAGAAAGATTGGACCGAATCGAAGAGAGAATAGCGGCTGCCTGCAGCCGTTCGGGGCGCGACCGCAGCGAGGTAAAGATCGTCGCGGTTACGAAATATGTAGGTGCCGACACCATTGGCGATTTGCTCAAGGTCGGCGTCGAGCACATCGGCGAAAACAGGGTCCAGGATGCCCTGCCCAAATACGAGCAATGGGGAGAGCAGGGAGTTTGGCATTTTATCGGCCACCTGCAGACAAACAAGGCCAAAGAGGTCGTCGGCCGCTTTTCCTATATTCACTCTCTGGACCGCTTGTCCCTGGCCCGGGAAATAGAGAAACGGGGAGAAGCGTTGAATCTTGTCGTTCCCTGCTTTTTGCAAGTCAATATTTCCGGGGAAGAGACAAAATTTGGCCTTAGTCCCAATGACGTATTGGCTTTTTTGCGCGAAACCAGTAATATGAAACATATAAGGATCGCGGGATTGATGACCATGGCGCCTCATGTCGAAGATCCGGAAGAGGTGCGGCCTGTATTTCGTGGTCTGCGAGAATGGAAAGAGCGGATCAATGAATGGAAGTTTCCGCATGCGGAAATTACAGAGCTGTCGATGGGCATGTCCAACGACTTTGAAGTAGCGATTGAAGAAGGAGCTACATATATTCGGCTAGGCTCGGTTTTGGTCAAGCCGGACTAATCGACCATTCACGAGAGGAGGATTGCTATGAGCGTTATGAATAAAATCAAAGGGTTTCTGGGATTGGAAGACGAGGAATACTTCGAAGAGACGGTAGTAGAGGAACGCGAAGAGCAAGAGCCTATTGCCAGACGACAGCCTGCAGCGCGTGCGAACAATGTCGTTCCTTTTCAGACACGGGAGAAGGAGGGAATCCGTTTGATCCTCTGCGAACCCCGTCAATACAGTGACGCCCAAGACATCGCTGACAACCTGCGTCACCGCAGACCAGTCGTGGTCAATTTGCAACGGGTGGAAAAGGAACAGGCAAAACGGATTATCGACTTTCTCAGCGGCACTGTCTATGCGCTGAACGGCGATATCCAAAAAGTCGGAGACTACATTTTTGTTTGCACACCCGATCATGTTGACATCCAGGGTACCATTTCCAGCGTGGTGGAAGAATAAAAGTGTTTGATTGAACGGAAGCGAAGTTTGGATGAGTAACATGATGCTTGTTACTTTGAAAAGGATAAAGGGTGAGTGAATGACAGCCATTCTGTTTACGATCATTGATTTTGCCTTTACGGTTTATCAGTTTATGGTGATTGCGTATGTCCTCATGTCGTGGGTGCCTCAGATGAGAGATACGGGAATCGGGCAACTGCTGGAGCGGCTGGTGGAACCGTATTTGGCTCCGTTTCGTCGGTTCATACCGACGCTCGGCTTCATTGACATATCTCCAATCGTAGCGTTGATCGCACTGAATTTTGCCCACAGCGGATTGAAGACAATCCTCATTAAACTGCTGTATATGTAGGAGCCGGTCACATGAGTGTATACGACCATTTTCGAAAAGAAGAACTTCCCTTTGTGGAACGGGCGCTGGAAATGCTGACGCTGGTAGAGCGGAAGCAGGCCATGCGCCTTACTGATTTTTTGGACCCGCGGCAAGCGGCCATACTGAAAAGCTTGACCTCGCAGGTACAGGACGTCTCGGTTACCGCAAACGGCGGCTATGAAGGGGCAGAGAGGGTTCGTGTAATGCTGCACCCTGATTATCTGACCCCCGAGGCGGAGGAGTTTCGTTTGACCTTGCTGCACATCGCCGCTGATCAGCGGTTTAAGCGGCTGGAGCACAGGGATGTGATGGGAGCCTTGCTCAATGCAGGCCTCAAGCGGGAGAAATTCGGGGATATGATCGTGGACGAAAGCGGCTTGTTTGCCGTCGTTGCAGAGGAAGTGGCTGACTTTGTCCGCGTTCAAGTGACCCATATTCACCGTACGCCCGTTTCGTTTGAAAAAGTGGAGTGGGCCTCCTTTCAGGCGCCGTCAGAGCGTTTGACCGAAAAGACCATCACCGTTCCCTCACCGCGAGTGGACGCGGTAATCGGCGAGGTGTACCATCTGTCACGGGCCAAGGCGGTCATCCCGATCCGTGCCGGCCGTTTGAAGGTCAATTGGAAGGTGGTAGACGATCCGTCCTACCAGCTAGAGACGGGAGATATGGTTTCCCTCGCCGGTTTTGGACGCTTCAAGCTGCTCGAAGTGGCCGGAGCTACCCGCAGTGGAAGGTTACGAATGAATGTCGGCTTGGTTACATAGAATCATAGAAGGGCTTAAAAAATTGCAAAATCCGGCAGGAAATGATGTGGAAGCTGTCGAAAATGTCAGTACGATTATCGGAAGAAGTGGGGGGTACATGTGCCTTTAACGCCGTTAGATATACACAATAAAGAATTCAGCACAGGATTCCGTGGTTACAACGTCGACGAAGTAAATGAATTTCTGGATCAGATCATCAAGGACTTTGAGCTTCTGATCAAGGAAAAGAAAGAAATGGAAGAGCGCATCGCCATACTGAATGAGCGTGTGGATCACTATAAAAGCCTGGAAGAAAACTTGAGCAAGTCCATTCTCGTCGCTCAGGAAACGGCCGAAGACGTGAAGTCAAACGCAAGAAAAGAAGCTCAGTTGATCCTGAAAGAAGCGGAGAAAAATGCAGACCGGATCGTCAACGAAGCGTTGGCGAAGTCTCGCAAGATTGCAATCGAGATCGAAGAGTTGAAGAAACGGGCGTCTGTGTACCGGATGCGTTTCCGTACGCTGCTCGAAGCCCAATTGGAGATGCTGGAAAACGGCGCGTGGGACGATATCGAACAAGCAGATTCGTCTTCCGCAGTGCTTGCCGAATAATCCATTGACGCCAGGGCTATGATGGTACTATAATTTATTGAAACTTTTCTTTACAACTATACACTCGCTGACAAACGATGATCGGGACGAGTAAGCGATCGAGCGCAGCTTAGAGAGCCGGTGGACGGTGAAAACCGGACTGCTGCTTGCCGCTGAAAATCACCCGGGAGTTCAATAACCGAAAGACTGCTGGCTGCGTCGTGCGGCGGTCGAGTAAGTGAGCGCGTCATTCTCGTTACGAATGAATCAAGAGGAACAGGGCTTGTGCCGGTATATTTCGGCTGATTTCTGTTCAATCAGGGTGGTACCACGGGAGCTTTCTCTCGTCCCTACAGGGGATGAGGGAAAGCTTTTTTATATTTTTCTGTAGGAGTGAATCAGACAATGGATTATAGCAAAACGCTGGCACTGCCAAAAACAGACTTTCCGATGCGCGGGAATCTTCCGGCCCGCGAGCCTGACATGCAGGCAAAATGGGAAGAGCTGAATATTTATGAAAAAGTGCAGGAGCGGACAAAAGGACGCCCCAGCTTCATTTTGCATGACGGCCCTCCTTACGCGAACGGCGACATCCACATCGGCCATGCCTTGAATAAAGTGTTGAAGGACTTTATCGTCCGCTACAAATCGATGGCGGGCTACTGCGCTCCGTACATTCCGGGCTGGGATACGCACGGCTTGCCAATCGAACAGGCAATCATCAACGCCCAAGGACTGGATCGCCGCAGCATCGAGGTAAATGACTTCCGCAAACGCTGCGAAGAGTACGCCTGGAGCTACATCGACAAGCAGCGCGACCAATTTAAGCGCCTCGGAATTCGCGGTGACTGGGAAAATCCGTATGTGACCCTGCTGCCGGAGTACGAGGCACGTCAAATCAAGATTTTTGGCGAAATGGCGAAAAAAGGCTACATCTACAAAGGGCTGCGCTGTGTGTACTGGTCCCCGTCATCGGAGACTGCGCTTGCCGACGCCGAAATCGAATACAAGGACAAGCGCTCGCCATCCATCTACGTCAGCTTCCAGGTACAGGATGGAAAAGGCAAGCTGGATACGGAAACAGGTGTCGTAATCTGGACGACCACGCCTTGGACGCTGCCAGCCAACCTGGCGATCTCCCTGCATCCGGAACTGGAGTACAACGTAGTCAAAGCCGACGGACGCAAATTCGTACTTGCGGGCGGACTGTTGGAAGCGGCCAGCAAGGAAATTGGCTGGGAAAGCGTAGAGGTGCTGGCAACCTTCAAAGGGCAGGAGCTCGAAGGCGTAGTCACCAAGCATCCGTTCTACGATCGCGAGTCGCCGATCATCCTTGGCGAGCACGTAACGCTCGACGCCGGTACGGGCTGCGTTCACACTGCTCCGGGTCACGGGGAAGACGACTTCGCTGTCGGTCAAAAATACGGCCTTGGCGTACTGTGTCCTGTGGACCACGAAGGAAAAATGACCAAGGAAGCTCCCGGCTTCGAAGGGTTGTTCTACGAAGATATCAACAAGCTGGTCACGGAAAAGCTGAATGAGACAGGCGCGCTCTTGAAGCTGGGCTTCATCACTCACTCGTATCCGCATGACTGGCGTACGAAAAAGCCGGTCATTTACCGTGCGACAGAACAGTGGTTTGCTTCGATTGATGCATTCCGTGAAAACATGCTCGAGGCCATCAAAAACGTGAAGTGGATTCCGCACTGGGGAGAAACCCGTTTGGCGAATATGATCGCCGACCGCGGAGACTGGTGCATTTCCCGCCAGCGCGTATGGGGTGTGCCGATTCCGATCTTCTACTGCAAAGACTGCAACGAGCCGATCATCAATGACCAAACGATTGAGCACATCTCCGAGCTGTTCCGCAAAGAAGGCTCGTCCGTCTGGTTCGCTCGCGAGGCTAATGAGCTGGTGCCAGAAGGCTTGTCCTGCGGCAAATGCGGCTGCACGGAATTCCGCAAAGAAACAGATATCATGGATGTATGGTTTGACTCCGGCTCCAGCCATGAAGCGGTATTGAGAGAGCGTGGACTGGGCTGGCCGGCTGACATGTACCTGGAAGGCTCCGACCAATACAGGGGCTGGTTCAACTCCTCGCTGTCCACTGCCGTTGCCGTATACGGTACAGCACCGTACAAAGCGGTATTGAGCCACGGCTTCACGCTGGATGGAGAAGGGCGCAAAATGTCGAAGTCGCTCGGCAACACGATCGTTCCGCAGGAAGTCATCAACAAGCTTGGCGCGGACATCCTGCGTTTGTGGGTAGCTTCGGTCGATTATCAGGCTGACTCGCGCATCTCTGACGCGATCCTCAACCAGATCGCGGAAGTATACCGCAAAATGCGCAATACGTTCCGCTTCCTGCTGGGGAATCTGGACGGCTTCGATCCGGCGAAAGACCGCGTAGCCTACGAGCAATTGAGCGAGCTGGACCGCTATGTCCTGGCCAAAGCAGCGCAAGTAGTCAAGCGTGCGCGCAAGGCTTACGACGAGTACCAGTTCCACACTGTCTTCCATGCCGTTCACAACTTCTGCGTCATCGATCTGTCTGCTTTCTATCTGGATATTTGCAAAGACCGACTCTATGTGGAGGCGCCGGATAACCTCAAGCGTCGCGCAGCGCAGACTGTCATGTACGATTGTCTGATGAGCCTGGTCAAGCTGGTGGCACCGATCCTGCCGCATACAGCAGATGAGGTATGGAGCTTTATCCCGGGTGTGACAGAAGCAAGTGTTCAGCTGACTGACATGCCGGAAGCAAATGAACAGCACTTGGGCTTTGCAGCGGAAGCACTCAGCAAATGGGATGCGTTCCTCGCAGTACGCGATGAGGTACTGAAGGCTATGGAAGAAGCGCGCCGGAACAAAGTATTCGGAAACTCCGTAGACGCCAAGCTGGCGCTTTATCCGCAAACGGAAGAGACGGCAAGCGTACTGTCTTCGATGGAGGATCTGGCCGACCTGTTCATCGTTGCCCACGTTGACCTGCATCCGTACGGAACGCCTGCTCCTGCGGAAGCGGCTGCATTGGAAGGAATCTCTGTCGTGGTAGCTCCTGCTGACGGTGTAAAATGCGAACGCTGCCGCGTCGTGAAGCTGGATGTCGGTGCCGACAGTGCACATCCTTCCATCTGCAAGCGCTGTGCATCCGTTGTCAACGAACACTATGCGCATGTAACGGAGTAAGAGGTCCTTTCATCGGTCAAAAAACAACTGAAAACCGACGAATGAAAAGCAGTTTTTGTCAAAGTCGCCCAAGTCGTCATGACTTCGGTCGACTTTTTGGTGCGCCCAGCATGGGCGATAGCTATAGGGTGAAAGTCCCGAACGGGGGTTGGCTGTACCAACCGTTAGCTCAAGGCAAGGGTGTCGACCGCGAGGTCGAATCTGAAGGAAGCCGGCGGCAAAATCCCGACCTGAGGTACACGAACCCAATTTGAGGCTGTTGTATCCGGGCGAGTCTGCCAAACAAGACAAAGCCCCATACAGCCAAGGGATACAGTAGTAAACTTGGGCAGGTACATGGGATGAAAGTTATCGTTCTTACCTGGGGAGGTCTGCATGAAACGCCTTCAACTGTTGGTAACCGTCTCCGTAAGGAGACGCTGAACATGCAGAAGTCAGCAGAGGCCATAGTACCCGAGTAGAGGACGCTTGAATGGGGAAGGGCCGAACATCAAGTCAGCATGCGATCCATGTCTTTTGATACGGTACGTCGAAGCAGAATTCTGTCAAGGAACTACTTTTGAAGAGCAGGGGTGAAGCCCCGAGGGTACAAAAGAGGGCTGAGTATCGTACAGCAAGCACGGAGTCCGCATGTGCGAAGGAAGGAACATCATTATGGATTTGCTGGAAAAAGTCTTATCACGGGAAAACTTACGGATGGCACTCCAACGAGTGGAGGAAAACAAAGGTGTCGGTGGAGTCGATGGTGTTTCAACCGAACAACTACGCGATTATCTACGTGAACACTGGCAAGCCATCCGCGAGAAGATGGAAAGGGGAACCTATAGACCTTCACCTGTTCGCAGAGTCGAAATCCCGAAACCTGACGGTGGTGTAAGGTTATTAGGCATTCCCACCGTGGTAGACCGCTTTATTCAGCAGGCCATCCTCCAAGTGTTAACGCCGATCTTCGACCCCACCTTCTCGGAATCTAGCTATGGGTTCCGTCCAAAACGTAGCGCTCACATGGCAGTAAGGAAAGCGCAAGCGTATATCTCCGAAGGATATCGTTTCGTGGTGGACATCGATCTAGAGAAATTCTTTGATCGCGTAAATCATGATATTCTAATGAGCCGTGTGGCTCGAAAAGTTCAGGACAAGAGAATTTTAAGACTGATTCGTTCCTACTTGAATGCGGGGATCATGATAAATGGCGTCTGTACAACATCAAGTGAAGGAACACCGCAAGGTGGGCCGTTAAGCCCACTTTTGGCAAATATCCTACTTGATGATTTGGACAAGGAACTCGAAAAGAGAGGCCACCGTTTCTGCCGCTACGCAGACGATTGTAATATCTACGTGAAAACAAAACGGGCAGGGGAACGAGTAAAGAAGAGTATTCAAAACCACTTGGAGAAGGTACTAAGGCTAAAAGTAAATGAGGAGAAAAGCGCGATAGACCGACCATGGAAACGAAAATTCTTGGGCTTTAGTTTTACCTTTGCAAAACAGACAAGGATTCGCATCCACCCCAAATCCCTCCTCAAGCTAAAAGAGAAAATCCGCACGATCACGAATCCGGTGTGGAGCATCTCGATGGAGAAGCGGATTGAAAGAATAAATCAGTACCTCATGGGCTGGATTGGATATTTCGCCCTTGCAGACGCGAAGGGCATTCTACAATCCATTGAGGAATGGACAAGGCGCAGGCTCCGTCTTTGTTTGTGGATGCAGTGGAAACGCGTGAGAACCAGATATCGAGAACTTCGTTCTCTTGGCATATCTCACGTAAAAGCCATTGAAATTGCAAATACCCGCAAGGGTGCATGGCGTACCACAAAGTCTCCGCATATACACAAAGCCCTCGGCATTGCCTACTGGCAACAACAAGGGCTGAAAAGCTTAGTGCAACGATATTCTCAAATTCGTCAAGCTTGGTGAACCGCCGTATACCGAACGGTACGTACGGTGGTGTGAGAGGACGGGGGTTAGTCGCCCCCTCCTACTCGATTTATCCCTCCGAATAGTGTTTTTTTCTCCATGACCTTTACCTTGATACGGTTGGCGTATTTGCGGCCGGGGTTAATTTGAACAGCGAATAGACATACTACCCTTCAGAGATAACAAAGGAAGGACGGTGTCATACGTGGACGAGCAGAAGCTGGCGCGCTTCAGGGTAAGACTTCTAGAGCAGAAGAAGGAACTGGAGGATCGGGTGCAGGACCACTATGGAATGCGCGAACCGATGTCTACTTCCCTACAGGAATTTTCCATGTACGATAACCACCCGGCCGATATCGGCAGCGAAATGTTTGAGCGGGAAAAGGATCTTGCCCTGGACAGCTTGGACAGGGAAACACTAAAGGAAATCGATCAGGCGCTGAGCAGAATGGAGGAAGGCACATACGGCATCTGTACGGTATGCGGACAGGACATACCGGAGGAGCGTCTGGAAGCGTTGCCTCAAGCCCAGACGTGCAAGGAACATGCACCTGCTCCGAACCTCAACGAATCGCGTCCAATCGAGGAAGAATTCCTCCAGCCGCCATTTGGGCGGACTTCTCTGGATGAAAAAGAGGGACAAAACGGCTTCGACGGCGAGGATGCCTGGCAAATCGTCGAGGCGTGGGGAACCTCCAGCACGCCGTTTTCCTTCGTGGATAATGACAAAACCGACTACAAGGAAATGTATATAGAAAGCGACGAGCCAGACGGGTTTGTCGAGGCTGTGGAGGAAATCGGATATACGGATATTCACGGCTATCACGGGCCGGACAGCGTCAAATTCATGCGCAGCGGAACGTATGAAGAGTATATGCGCAAAGGCGAAGGAAAAGGGCAGTTCTTGAATTATGAAGATGCCTTGGAAGAAAGAGCGGAGCGGGAAGGGCGAAATGATTTGATGTAAATCAGGAGGACTTTCATGCAGATCGCACGCGTTGAGACGTATCCCTTGCTCTACACGCTTGGGCAGCCGTATGGGGACGCAAATGGGTACAAAAAATACCGGACCTGTTTCCTGATCAGGATCATTACCAACTCCGGCACCGAAGGCTGGGGTGAAGCGGTTGACTGGCTGCCCACACTGGAAAAAGGCTTTTCCGAGAGGATCATTCCTTATTTGCTTGGAAAGCGGGCGACAGACCGGTTGTCAATCGTCTCCACCATCGCAAAATGGCACCAGCGTGCTGCCGTGGCGGTGAGCATGGCTCTGACTGAAATTGTGGCAAAAGAGGCAGGCTTGTCACTGTGCGAACTGTGGGGAGGTGCCTTGCATAGCTCTATTCCGGTTTACGCCTCGTTTCAATCGTACAGCGATAGAGAAGACTGGCCGCTCCATTCAGTCCGCCTCGTCGAAGCCCAGATTCACAACGGTTTTCGCATGGTCAAAGTGAAAGTCGGAGGCAGGTGCTGGCAGGAGGACCGGAGGCATATTGAACGACTGAAGGCCTCCATTCCGGAAAGTGTTCAGGTGGCTCTGGATGCAAACCAAAGCTATGATCTGGCGACTGCCCGCAAGTGGGAGCAAGTTTTTTCTCGCTATGGAAATTGGTTGTGGATGGAAGAGCCGATGCCGATGGAAAGGACCGAGGAGTATGTGAAGCTTCGTGCAGCTCTTTCGGTTCCTTTGGCAGGCGGGGAGAATTTGATTAGATGTAATCAATTTTTACCTCTGTTAAAAAATGGGGCTGTTGACTTGATTCAACCTGACCCCGTTCATTCGGAAGGCATAGACAGCTATCGGGAGAACCTGACGATGGGCCGAAATTTTGGGCATCGGGTTTCCCCCCATGTTTACGACGGCTCCCTGGCCCGTCTTTATGCCATCTGCTCACAAGCTTGCTTGCCTGCCTGGAGCAAAATGGACGGAGACAAAATCGAGCCTGTCGAATGGGACGTCATGGAGAATCCGTTTACGGAATTATTCCCAATAAAGCTTCAGGGAGGACTGGCTGTCGTCCCTGATGGCATCGGTATTGGTGTTGAACCGGATTGGAGAATTATAAACGCATTGCGCTGGGACGGCAGCGCATACGTGTAAATACGGGGAGATTGGACATGGCGCAAAACACAAAAAATCTGGTTGGTTTAACCGGCATCCCGCTGGTCATGGTGCTGGGCAATTCAATGCTCATCCCTGTATTGCCCACAATGAAATCCAAAATGGATCTGACTGCCTTGCAGACGAGCTTGCTGATCACTGCTTTTTCGATCTCTGCGGGAATTGTCATTCCGCTTGCGGGCTATTTGTCAGACCGGTTCGGACGCAAGATCGTCATTATCCTGTCGCTCATCCTCTATGGTGCAGGCGGCTTGGTGGCCGGTCTGGCATCGCTCTGGTGGGACAATCCGTACATGCTTATCATGCTGGGTCGCGTAATGCAGGGGGTTGGAGCGGCAGGAACAGCTCCGATCGCGATGGCGATGGCCGGAGATTTGTTCAAAGGCGCCTCGGAAAGCCGGGCGCTTGGCTTGATGGAGACGTCCAACGGGCTTGGGAAAGTCCTCAGTCCGGTTTTCGGCTCGCTCCTGGCGATGATTGCGTGGTATATGGTGTTCTTGGCTTTTCCCATTATTTGCGGAGTGGTTTTGCTGCTGTTTCTGTTTTTTACCAAGGAGAAAAAACAGGAAAAACAGCCGATGCCGGTTCGCCAATATCTTCAGTCGATTGGGCAAGTCTTTCGGCAGCATGGGCGCTGGTTGATTCCGGCCTTTTTTATCGGGAGCATCTGTCTGTTTACGCTTTTCGGGGTCTTGTTCTATCTGTCCGACCTCCTGGAAGAAAAGTATAAAATCGACGGGCTCTTGAAAGGCGCATTTTTGGCGGTTCCCCTTTTGGTGATGAGCATCACAGCGTACATCACCGGATTGATTATCAAGAAAAAACTAGGGCTCATGCGCCTCTTTGTCATCATCGGGATGTTCCTGCTTGCCACTTCCTACGTTATCGCCAATTTTGTAAAAGGTGCTTATGTATTGACGGGCGTTCTTATCATTGGAAGTGTCGGTACGGGATTAATCCTGCCCTGCCTGAACAGTATGATCATCGGGGCTGTAAAGAAGTCAGAGCGGGGGATGATTACCTCATTGTACAGCGGTGTCCGTTTTATCGGTGTAGCCGTCGGACCGCCTGTGTTTACCTGGCTTTTGGATAGGTCAAGAAGCGTGATGTTCCTCTCGATTGCGGGGCTGGCTGCACTATTTGGGGTGGTGGCGATCTTCTTCTTGAAACCGAAGCAAGCAGGGGATGCTGCCTCGGAGCAGCCGTCGGAAGAAGAGGAGGAAAGCGCCAAAGAGACAAAGGCGATGGAGCAGGTAGCGGAGATTCTTGGCATCCATCGGGAGAGCGAAGAGGACAAACGACGCGTGGAAGCGATAAAAAGGTTTGGATTCGATCCAAACGATTTAATGGACGCCTTGTTAAAGAACAAAGGGACCAAAAACAAGGAAAAAAGCTGACAGGCATCCGCCTTTTTAAAGGAGATGCCTGTCTCTTCATGTTTTCACATTCGCGGAAAAGGGATGGCGCCTTGCTTGCTCAAGCGTCAACGGATAGACGTCATCATACAAATATCGGCTAAACGGTTTTTGCCCTTTTACCGCTACGGGTATTTCCTCAAACCAAACGGCTTCTTCCACATCGGTTCCGGTTGGGAGATCCGCAAGATGCAGCACCCGGGCTATGTAGATATCCTTTGCGATTTCACCGCCAACCGTGTACTGACCGATCCTCTCGATTGCTTCCAGGACAGCACCCGTCTCTTCAAAGGTCTCCCGGACGGCGGCGGCCAGGCTTGTTTCACCGGGCTCGACTTTTCCCCCGGGAAGTTCAATCCCTCGCGTCCGATGACGGGTAAACACCAGCTTTCCTTGCCAAAAGGGGAAGACGAGGACGTGCTTGGCGGTACGCTGGCGAAAGACGGCAGGATCAAAGGTAAGGGTAACCGCGAAGCCGAAGTCATCTACGAATTCATGCATGCTTCACTGCTCCTTCAGTTGGAGTGAAATGTGCTTTACTGCCTTCATCGCCTGACCTGCCGCCAAAGACAGGCTGCCATAATCCGCACCGTTGGTGACATCACCGATCGCGTAAATCCATTCTGTCCCTTTGACCTGCTGATAATTGTCTGCCGGCAGATAGCGGGAATTTTCTTCTCCCAAAAGGCTGTCTAACCCGTCAACATTGCCGTGAACCCCAATTCTGGGCAAAATGCGATCGACGCTTATTGTTGAAGGCGTATCCGGACGAAAGGAGCGAAGGGACAAAACAGCTTTTCCATCCCGCTCCGAGCAAGCGGCGACCTCCGTTTCCCACAGAATCGTCAGCGAAGGAAGCGTGGAAAGTCGTTCTCTCCACTGGGAGCGGGCCCGCATGTGGGCGCTTCTCACCAAGAGGTGAACCGTCCGTGCATAGCGGCTCAGATTGTAGGCGCTCTCCGCTGCACGATCGCCTCCGCCGATGACGGCGATGTCCATTCCGGTGACTGCTTCCGCCTCGGCGGTAGTGGAAAACCAGGGGGCCAGTACCTTGGAACAATCCGCGAGGGCAGGAATCTGATTAGGGCTTACGCCTGTCGCAACGATCAGATAGTCTGTCTGATAGGCCGTCCGCGTGGTTGTTACCTTTCGCTTGGTGGGATCGACCGAGGTCAGCGCTTCACCAAACCGGACTTGCAGGCTTCGAAGCACTTTATGACTTTGCAGCTCTTCAAGAAGGTTCGTTCCGTCCGCGTAAATATGCGGAGGAAAATCCCAGATTTCATTGTGGATTTGCGCCAGCTGGCCGCCCAACCGATCCGTTTTCTCGATCAGAATGCAGGACAACCCGAGCCGTTCGCACCAAATGGCGGCCGACATTCCCGCTATGCCGCCGCCAGCGATAAGTACCTGAACATGTTCCACACGAGTCCCCCTTTCCAAAAAGAGACTGCCAAACGCTCTCTATATATATGCTTTCTATGATGATCCAGACAGTTTTAGACTACCCCTTTCGACGGGCGAGTGCAAGAGTGTTCTGCCAGGCCGGGATCAAGATGTACAACCCGTAGGCAAAGACCACCCAGACCGAGAAGGAAAGCACCTGCTCATCACTCATGTGCGGGAAGAAGAGAGTGTGATTCGAAAGGGAGATGCTGTCCAGCATTAGTCCTACGGCTGTGCCAAGCATCCCGAAGCGGACGAGGCCGTACTTTGATGGATCAATCAGGTGGTAGGAAAGGCCCACCAAGTAAAGAGCGATGGCCGTGACAGCTTCCAGTCCGAGAAAGACGGGGAAAAACAGGTCGTGTGTCACACTGACAAGTACGTGATGGCCAAAGTAACGGAAAAATAACGTGACCAGCAGCCAGACTATTGCGCCGGAGACAACCGGAGTGACCCATTCGCGTGTTGACAGTTTCATCGTGATTCGGCTCCTTTCCTTCCAACAAGAAATGAAATGACATGAGCGAGGTCGGCATACGCCTGATCGGCATCAAAGGTGGGCGACAGCAGCGCCTGCAAGGCGAGTCCGTCAATCCACGCATTGAACAGAGGGGCCCAGCGTTCGGCTGGAATATCAACAGGTGTACGCTCCCCCGCGAATTTTTTGACAATCTCGCCAAGCGCTTGATTTTCCTGGTCCTGCAGCAGGGCCAGCTCGCTGCGCAATGAGTCCTGATAGATACCCGCAGCGATCAAGGAGAAATAGACGCGATGATACGGAGAATCATGGGTACAGCGGCTCCGGGCGGAAGCGAGCGCCTTTTCCAAAATGGCTTCGCCTTGGCCGGCATCTGCCAGAAGGTCATGCCAGGAATCCTGACACATTTCTTTAATCAACTCGAGAAGCAGTTGTTCTTTGTTGCGAAAATGGTAGTACACCGTTCCTTGGGTAACGCCTGCTCCCTCGGCCACAGCTTTCAAGGTAAGGGCCTGCATCCCGTGGCTTGCGATTACCTGACGGGCAGATTGGAGCAATTCCTGACGAGAGATGACGTTCGGTTTGGCCATACACTCACCCTCTTGACATTGATTAGTTAGTTGAATGACTAACTCTATTGTGATTTTCATAATAGGAGAAAAAAATGGCATCGTCAAGCAGCCTTCACCAAAGTTTTACAAAAATAGACCCGGGTATGGTAGAATGAGACATAATTTTACAAGAACAAAAATTTCTCTGTCTTTTCGAGGGAGTGACTGGATGTTGGGGAATACACAAAAGAACGGAGTGCCGACGGCAAAGCAGAGGCGGACCAAGCGGAGCAAAAAGGGTCTCAAGCTGTGGCTCATGTTGACCGGCAGCATGCTTCTGCTAGCAGCCATCATCGGCGGGGGATATGTCCTCTCCAAGCTGGATGACACGCTGACGGAGGTAACCGAGAACCCGTACAAATTGCCGGATCAGCCCGTAGTCGAACAGCATTACGAAGAAAACAAATCGCTTTCGATCCTGATCATCGGGACGGATACACGCCAGAACATCGGCATGCTGAATACGGATGTTCTCATGCTGGCTGTCGCTGATCCGGATGACAAGAAGGTGAGCATGGTCTCCATTCCGCGGGATACGCGGGTAAAGGTGCCCGGCTACCCGGAATACCACAAGATCAACGGAGTATTCGCCATTGGAGAAGGGCTGAGGCAGCAGGCGGAGAAAAAGGGAGAGCCTGTGACCGAAAACGGTGTGACCATCCTGAAAAAAACGATGGAGAGCATGTTTGGCATCCCGGTCGACCACTATATCCTGCTTGATTTTGAAGGCTTCAAGGCCGTTATCGACAAATTGGGAGGAGTCGAGGTAACTGTCGACCGCGAGCTGGTCTACGAATTGCCGCGCGGGGGTGTTTACCGGACGCTGAGAGCTGGCAAACAGGTGCTGAATGGCGAGCAGGCTCTCGGCTATGTCCGCCATCGTATAGACAGAAGGGGTAGCAAATACGATTCAAGCGATTTCGACCGGAACAGGAGGCAGCAAGAGGTGATCAAAGCCGTTACCGACAAGATGACCTCTGCTGATGGACTGACGAAGGCCCTGGCTGTTTTGGAAACAGCCGGCAAGCATGTGAAAACCGATTTGTCGAAGGATCAAATCAAAGGCTTGGCCATGGATTTCAGCAATTTCTCCTCGAAAGACATCGTTTCGCTTGACAACGGGGCGCTGTGGGATTCCCGCCTGCTGTATACGCTGTGGCCGCGGGAAAACATGAATGAGATCCGCCGCATTCTGCAAAGCGAGCGGGGCGCTCAATCCGAAATCGCGATGAACGACGCTGCGATCGCGGAGGTAGCCCGTGCGGAGCCCCGCAAGCCTTCCGGGGGAACAAAACCGTCCACCGGCAGCGGAAGTCATGCAACTCCGGCTAAGCCGCCGTCCGCAAAGCCGGACTCTGGCTCAACCAAGCAGCAAACGAGTCCGCAGCCTCCGAAGCCCCCAGGTGATATGCAGCCGGATGTCAATACTGCACCGGGAGAAGGGCAAGGTGGTGCGGTTCCTGTTCCGGGAGGTGAAGGTCAGCCTGCGCCGGCAGACATGCCGCCTCCCGACATTGTCAATCCGCAGCAGTGGGTGCCGAGTCCGCCTTCAGCGGGAGCCGACAACGGTCAGACCGGATAGACCGAGGCTGCATTCGAGAAGCGAATAACGAGCATATGGGAAACGGGGGCAGGAGACTGCTCCCTTTTTGTGCTTTCCATCCGCTCGCAAGGAGGGAAGCGGATAGTGTAAAATGAACGGGAACAAGCTTTTCAACAAAACCTGTACAAATAGCATAGGGAGAACGAGGAAATGAAGGTTGTCATAGCAGAAAAGCCGGACCAAGCCATGAAACTGGCCGGCCCCTTTACACATAGAAAAAAGCAGGGATTTCTTGAGATCGCCCCCAATCGCCTGTTTCCCCAGGGGGCGCTCGTCACATGGGCGATCGGCCACATCTGTGAGCTCGTTCCCCCGGAAGCGTACAATCCAGCCTGGAAAAGATGGACACTGCAAAGCCTGCCGCTGATTCCGGAGACGTTTCGCCATCAGGTGACACGGTCCAAAGCCAAGCAGTTTGCCATCATCAAGCAGCTCCTCAGACGGTCTGATGTTCGTGAAATTATCCACGCCGGTGATGCGGGGAGAGAAGGCGAGTTGATCGTCAGGACCATCATCGAACAGTGCGGCGTGAAAAAACCGATGAAGCGCTTGTGGATTTCCTCTCTGACCGAGAAGGCCGTTGTCGCGGGCTTCGAGTCGCTTTTGGACGAAACGGAGACGCAAAACCTGTATCAGGAAGCCTACAGCCGCTCCTGTGCCGACTGGCTGATCGGCATGAACGCCTCCCGTGTCTACACGATTCTGCTGAAGAACAAGGGGATCAACGATGTATTTTCAGCGGGGAGGGTTCAGACCCCGACACTTGCGCTGGTCGTCAAGCGCGAAAAGGAAATCGCGAACTTCAAGCCCGAACCGTTTTGGGAGGTGCTGGCCACTTTTCAGATCGATGGCAAGAAGTACGAGGGCGTCTGGCAAAAGGACGGGCAGTCCCGCATCGACCAGGCGGAGATGGCAGAGCGGATCGCCGCCTTTTGCCGCGGGAAGTCAGCCTCTGTAAAAGAGGTGAAGCAGGAACGGAAGGAGTATTTGCCGCCCTATCTGTTTAATCTCTCGGCATTGCAGGCAACCGCCAACAAGCTCTACAAGTTCTCGCCGCAAAAGACGCTTGAAGTGGCACAGAAGCTCTACCTGAAAGGATATCTTTCCTACCCGCGCTCCGATTCCAGCTTCGTCACCACGGAGGAGGCGCGGACCTTTCCCGATATTCTCGCCAAGCTGGCAAAGCAGCCGGCGTTCAGCGGCTATTTTCCGACGCCCAAGACATCGCTTGCAGGGAACAGCCGCTACGTCAATCAGAAGAAAGTGACGGACCACTATGCGATCATCCCGACGGAGCAGGTGCCGAACGTCGCGAAGCTGCCTGATGAAGAGCGCAAAATTTACGACCTGGTAGCGCGCAGGCTGATCGCCGCCCACTGCGAGAGCGCATTATTTGACTATACGACCGTGCTGACGCTGGTGGAGGGACGGGCAGAGTTCGTCAGCAAGGGAAAGGTTCAGGTGCGTGCCGGTTGGCGAACCGTGTTGTTTGACCAGGAGAAGGACGGCGACGATGAGATTTTGCCGCCGCTTGCAGAGGGCGAAGAGGGCAGCGTGCACAAGGTAAAGGTAAAGGAGAGCAAGACGCAGCCGCCCAAGCGATACACGGAAGGCCAGTTGATCACCTTGATGAAAACGGCGGGCAAGCATTTGGACAACCAGGAGCTGGAAAAGGTCCTGATGAAGACGGAAGGCTTGGGGACGGAAGCGACCAGAGCCGGGATCATCGCCATGCTGAAGCAGCGCAAGTACATCGAGGTAAAACGGAACCAGGTGTTTGCCACGCAAAAAGGCATTCTCTTGATCGAAGTGATTGGAGACAAGATTCTGGCATCCGCCGAGATGACGGCGCGTTGGGAGCAGCGTCTGGCCGAGATTGGCCAGGGACAGGCGTCTGCCCAGGCGTTCATGGAGCAAGTGCGAAAATTGTCCCATAAGATCGTCCAGGACGCCGTGGAGCAATCGAAGGAATGGAACCTGCAGGACTACGATGTCCAGGCCCTGCCCAAACAGGCTTCGCGATTCAGACTCGGCAAAAAGGTGGCCGCCTGCCGGGTATGCGGCGGAGATCTGGTAGACAAGGGAGATTTCTACGGCTGCAGCAACTACCAAAAGACAAAATGCAGCGTGACCATCTCCAAGCAGATCATGGGCAAGAAGATTACCGAAACCAATGCCAAGAAGCTGATGGAGCAGGGCAAAAGCAACAAGATCAAGGGATTTAAAAAAGGACAGGAGAGTTTTGACGCCTATCTGGTTTGGGACGAGGAGGAGAAAAGAGTGAAGGTCGAACAGGACTCGTAATACTGGCGCTGAAGCCTTGAATGGGTGATCGGGGAGCGAAAAGAGTTTCTCTGCCCTGAGTCCTATCGTTTTTTGAAACTTCTTTTGTACTCATCCGTACCTATATAGAGAAAGAGGTACAGCGTCTAAAGTTGTATTTCCAAGTTCCTTATCCGAGGAGGAAAAGACCTATGTCCATTTTTAAAAGACTTCGCGACCTGACCATGTCCAATCTGTATGCGCTTATAGAAAAAGCGGAAGATCCGATTAAAATGACCGACCAATACCTGCGTGACATGCAGGAAGACCTGGCGGAAGCGGAAAAAGCGGTGGCTGCTCAGATCGTTTTGGAAAAGAAATTCAAACAACTGTATGAAGAGCAGGAAGCCCTGGTGAAAAAACGCGATGAGCAGGCCCATGTCGCAGCGCAGGCGAAAAATATCGACCTCGCTCGCCGCGCGCTGGAAGAAAAGAAAGCAGCCGAGCAAAAAATGGCCGAGTACAAAACAAGCTATGAGCAAAACAAGGCTGCTGCCGATATGCTGCGCGAAAAGCTGGAAGAAATGCGCAAGCAGATTACCGAGCTGAAAAACAAACGGGAAACATTGGCTGCACGCGTGAATGCCGCCAAAGCGCAAAAGCAAATCAACCAATCGATGTCCGGGTTCGACTCCAGTACTGCTATGGCCGGGCTGAAGCGCATGGAAGAAAAAGCGATGCAGCTGGAAGCAGAAGCGGAAGCGAGCGGAGAGCTGTACAAGAAACAATCCTCTCTGGACGAAGAAATTGCCAAACTGAGCAAGGATCAGCAGGTTGAAGACGAGCTTGCTGCGCTGATGAAAAAATACGAGGGGTAAGCCGCCTGGGCGGTCCCCCTTTTTTCGTCGCAGGAAGTAACGAAATGATGCGTAATGGACCGATAGTACAACTATTGAAGCCCGTGTCCCCTTGGGCACTGCGTTCAGCCAAGGCTTGGCAAAGCCGGCTTTCTATCAGCAGAGACGGTTGGAGCCGAGGGAAAGACGAAGGCACGGGATTTTCCGGATTGAATGAACTTGATGCGTGGGGGGATTGTCAGTGGCCTGGAGAGAAATTCTCGCCATGCTCGTTTGGACGGGAGCAGGGGCTATCTTGTTGTTTGTGCTCATGTGGATAGATTCCTTGTTTACCAGATACAAAGATTTGACGGAAATGAAAAAAGGCAATGTGGCCGTCACGACGAGATTTGTGATGAAGCTGTTTGCACAGGGATACATTCTGTCGCAGTCGATTGCGACATCCAATGACCTGTGGGAAGCGCTGCTCGTCTCGGTGGTATCTTTTATCATCTTGTTCATTTTGGAATTTGTGGTGGAAAGGCTGTTAAAAACGTTTACAGGCCTGGATCTGGATGAAGGCACCCAGCAGGGAATGGTAGCGTATGCGCTCCTGGCCGGGTCCTTTCATGTCGTTGGAGCATTGATTTTGGGGGCCTGTCTGTAAATGGTTAGATTGAGAGGGGTTCACCAATGAGTGTATGGAAGAGAATCCAAAACATCTTTGCCAAGCATGAGCCTCCTCATGAGGAAGAGAGCTTGCTTGCGATCGGACCGGGAGATGTCATCGAAGTCTCGCTGGAGACCTATCAAGTGACGGGCAAGACCCGCAATCTCAACCGGAACGCTGTGATGCTCACTTTGCAGGATGGCAATCGAGTGCGCTACTTTTTGATTGAAGAGCGGGAGCGGACGGTTTATCAGCTATATGACGTCATTGACGGGCGGCTGGATTCAGTGGATGAAATCCCGAGCACGATTAAATTGGACGATGCCACCTACCATCTGGAGGAGCAATTTTCCGGAAAGGTGACGGCGACGGGAAGCACAGCGTTCCAATCCTCGGGGGAGCAGCATATTTGGCAGTTCCAATCAGATGACCGGCGGCTGCTCAGAATCGAGTGGCAAGACGGACGCATTATGCTGTATGAAGGGGAGAGCATCCTGCCGGCCGACGTGCAGATTATTCGCGGGACGTAAAGGGGGAGAGACATGCGACAGGCACTGTATAAAGCGATCAAGCTCATCCTGGTCCCGGCCCTGTTGCTGCTTGCCTTGTCAGGGTGCAACACCCAATCAGTAGGTGAAACCTATCCGCTGGAATCTGTGATTTCCAAAGACGGAAGCCAGACCTCCCGCGTTTACCGCGCTGAAAATAAAACGGTGCCGGAAGTGGCCAAGGAGTTGTCCGCGCAAAGAGAGCCGGACGAAATCTCCAAAGAGGACGAGAAACACATGTTTCTGGTCTACTCGGATGAATGGTATCATTTGCAGCAGGATGAGGCCAAGCCTTCAGATACGCTCATCGAAGTGGACAGCAAGGAATTTGTTCGACAAAACTACAATCCGTCCTTCCTCGAAGGGTACATCCTTGCAAGCATCCTGAGTGATCTGTTCGATGGCCACAAAAGCTATCCGGGTACGTACCGGGGCTACACGACCAAGGAAGTGTACAAACCGTCAGGGACGTACCGTACACCTACTGCAGAAGAGATAAAGAAGGCTCCGCCGATCACAACGCAGGGAACCGGCAGCATCATCAAACGGGGAGCGAAAGGAAAAGATACGACCGTCGGCTCCGAGGGCAGCATCACCAAGAAGCCGGTGGATACGTCTTCAGGCTCGAGCAAGAAAGGAAAAATTACCCGAACCTCAAGCAAGGGCAGCAGCATTTCTGACAGCAGCTCCAGCAAGAAGTCGTCGATCTTTTCCACGCCCCGAAGCAAATCGCCGCCGCGTACGAAGGTAGGGGGCTACGGACGAATAACCAAGAGAAGATAATCCGTATGAGAAAGATCCGCTTTCAGAAGCGGGTCTCAGCCTGTAGACAAAGTTCCGTAAGGAACAGGGTCTGCAGGCTTTTTTGTTGAATATAGAACATGTTACGTTTTCAAAAGTTATTTTTTAGAGGTGGCATTATGCTTAATAAGCAAGAGGCCGAAGGGCGTTATCAGATATCTGCATTCTCGCTAGATGAGTTGGTGCCAGAAGATCATCTCGTAAGAAAAATTGAAAATGCAATCGACTTTTCGTTCATCTATGACTTGGTGGAAAGCCTCTACTGTCATGACAATGGCAGACCCAGTGTTGACCCTGTAGTCTTAGTTAAAATTGCTTTCATCCAATATATTTTTGGAATTCGTTCCATGCGACAAACGATTAAAGAGATCGAAACCAATGTTGCCTATCGGTGGTTTATTGGCTATGATTTCAGTCAGCCCATTCCCCATTTCACGACCCTAGGCAAGAACTATGTTCGCCGTTTTCGGGATACTCAACTCTTCGAGTCGATCTTCCTTCGAATATTGGAGGAGGCGGTTCATCATGGATTCGTGAAGCCTGATGTGCTTTTCATTGATGCTACGCATGTAAAAGCCAGTGCGAATAAGCATAAATACGTGAAAGAAATCGTTGAAGAACAAGCGAAGAAATATCAAGAGCTGCTGGACGAAGAAATCAATCAGGATCGTATTGCACATGGAAAGAAGCCCCTTGAAAAAAAGACAGAAACTTCGAAGAAGGAGGTGAAAGTCAGCACAACTGACCCGGATTGCGGATTGTTTGTAAAAGGGGAAAAGGAACGTGTATTTGCTTATAGTTTTCATACAGCATGTGATCGAAATGGATTTGTGCTTGGTGCCAAGGTAACGCCAGGCAATGTGCATGACAGTCAGGTTTTTGAGGATGTTTTGAATCAAGTGCGAAAGACGTTTGCACAGCCTCAAGCTGTGGCAGTGGACTCGGGATACAAGACGCCTTACATCAGTAAAACACTCCTTGATGACCAGATTCGCCCCGTTATGCCCTACACAAGACCACGCACCAAAGAAGGTTTTTTTAAAAAGCACGAATATGTGTATGATGAATATTTCGACTGCTACATCTGCCCGAACGAGCAAATCTTAACATATGAGACAACAAACAAGGATGGGTACCGTATCTATCGATCAAATTCTCAAGTTTGCCGAAGTTGTCCGTTCTTGAAACAATGCACGGAAAGTAAAGACTACACAAAGAGAGTGAGTCGCCACATCTGGGCTGATTACCTCGAAGAGGTAGACCACCTCCGGCATACCGAGGAAAACAAACAAATCTATAGCAAACGGAAAGAAACGATTGAACGTGTATTCGCTGATATGAAGGAAAAGCATGGCATGCGTTGGACGACCTTACGAGGACTGGAGAAGGTCACGATGCAGGCGATGCTTGTTTTCGCTGCCATGAACTTGAAAAAAATGGCGACCTGGCTATGGAAATCAGGTCGCCAAAAGGTGAACGATCAAAACACCTTCGGTATTTTCATCAAATTATTAAACAAACTCCCTCTGCTGTTCGTTCAGCGAGGGAGTTTGTCTGCAACCTGAGATCCGCTTTCAGAAGCGGGTCTTTTTTGTTTGTACATACATGCAGGATTTCCAATCGTAATCGCATGCATTTTTTCATCATCAATAACTGACGGAGAGGAACAGACATTTCTTCTCCTAAAGCTGAGAGGCGGAGAATTGGACGCATTGACCTGTGACCGGAACGATTGTCATACGCAAATAGACGATTTTTATTTACGCGAATCGGGCGATTGCCCAACACCGGGCATGGGTAATTGTCATAGAGTGGTAGTGGTTAGTCAAAGACCTATCCCCAAGGAGGTTCCAGCATTGTACTCCCAGTACCGAGTCTATTATCCGTATGTCAGCCCGTTTGATCCTTGCCCTCCGCAACGAGTGAAGACATATGTGGTTCCGCCGCAGCTATTTATTCACTTCCAACCTCCCAATTTGCCGCAGTTTTCACCTCGTGAGGCGCTATTCCACGGCACACTGTGGCCAGAGCTGTACAGCCCTTATGAAGGACGCGGCGACAGGAGCGAAGGGAGGAGAAAAAAATGAATGAACCAAAGCCTGTTGACGAGCGATACTACCAACTATTGCATCAACTGCAGGCACTCGATTTCGTCTTGGTCGAATTGACGCTCTATCTCGATACACATAGCAATGACGCTGACGCGCTGCAGCAGTTCAACCAAATATCCGAGGAGCGCTGGAAGGTTGCTTGTGAATTTGAAGCAAGCTACGGACCGCTGCTGCAATTTGGTCTCAGTTTTTCTGGTTACCCGTGGCAGTGGAACGACACGCCTTGGCCCTGGCAGGTATAAAGACGAGGAGGAGAACACATCGTGTGGGTGTATGAAAAGAAACTGCAATATCCTGTCCGCGTGAGCAAATGCGATCCGCGTATGGCAAAATTCCTGCTTGAGCAGTACGGGGGCGCGGATGGTGAACTGGCTGCGGCTCTCCGCTATCTGAACCAGCGGTACTCGATTCCTGACAAGGTCATCGGCCTATTGACAGATATCGGGACGGAAGAATCGGTACATGACAGTTATCGATGAGAAGGAGAATCTCTTCTTTTTGGAAGCTTCGGATACAGTACGAGCGTAAATTGATTGACCGCTTCTGGATTCCACCGGCCGCCTTTCTCCTTCCGATAGGTTGCCTGCTCGACCACAGATTTTAACAGAGCGTTTTTCTTGGCAGGATCATCAGTCTTGTGATATGCCTCCAGCACATGTTCAACCTGTGGAATCGTCTCCGTCCTCGCTGCAATCCGTTTTTGTTCTAACTCCATTTCTTGTTCGGTCTGCGAAATCGCTTGTCGCGTGTCATTGATCTGTTTGGCAAGAGATTGCGACCGCTCTTTGTATATGTCAATGGAATACACCTTTAGCTCAAGCAGATTGTGGACTTCGTTTTTTTGGGCTTCCAATGCGGTTAATTTTTTTCGCAATGATTTTAACATTTCCTCGTGAGCTTTCCATTTCATCTGATCGTTTCGATTCGGTTTCGGCTGCTTTTCTTTCCATTGTGCTTTGTAAGATTTGAGCCATTCCTGAAGCGACCGCAGGAGACGATCTTCAACAACATGAAAATATGAGCTGACATTGACGCAATCTTGTGCAGGGCAAATCATGGCAGCCGGATTTTTTTCACCGTAGGGACGCAAGACCATGGGGCCGCCGCACATATCGCAGCGGATCAAACCGGCGAGGGGATTGCTTATTTTTCCTTTTGGCAGTGGCGTGTGCCTGTTTTCTTCCATGATCGTTTGCGCAAGAGCAAAAGTATCTTCATCGATCAACGGCGTGTGCATCCCTTTGGCTTCGACCCACTGATCCCGAGGCTTTCTCGGCCGGCTTTTTCCATCACGTCGTTTCACCTGCGGACGAGCTCCCCATCGTACCCGGCCGATATAGACAGGGTTACGGAGCAATCCATTTATCGTCGCTACCGTCCACCTGCTATTTCGGGCTGTCGGTACTCCCATCGCATTCAACTTTCTGGCCAAGCGGGCAGTGCCCATTCGTCTTTCCGGATTGGGGTCGGTGTACAGAGAAAAGATCAATTGTACGATCGGCGCTTGCTCAGGATGTGGCTCCAGCGTCCAGCCCTTGCCCGGGAGCTTTACCCGCTGATAGCCATAAGGCGGAGTGTTTCCGACATAACGCCCGTCTCTCACGCCATCGACCCGGCCGCTCTGCAGTCGTCTTGTAATCGTTTTGAACTCGCGGCGAGACATAAACAGGCCGAACTCAAAATACTCTTCGTCATCGGGGTTTTGCGGGTCATACACACGCATGGGCGTGACGATCAGGGTGTTCGAGTATTTGAACGCATTTGCCACGATTCCCTGATCCATCGTATCCCCGCGTGCCAAACGCTCTACTTCTACTACGAGTATCCCTGTCCATTGCTCGTTTTCCACATCCTCAAGCAAGCAAATCATTTCCGGGCGCTCTGAAATTCTTTCGCCGGATGTGGCTGGCTTCTCCCGATAGATTTTGTCAAGGGTGATCCCGTACCGCTTCGCCAGCTCCTGCAGGATGCGCTTGTGACGTTTATACGTATCTTCTTCGCCCCTGGCTTCTGCCTCGAGATCGACACGTGATTTTCGGAGGTAAGCAGCGTATTTCCCGATTGGAAGTGTATGCAAATGACTCACCTCTTCCAGGAAACAAGTATTGTCGACTATATAGAGGAACGTTGACCTGCTTATTGCTTAGCCTATGTTATGATTCCTTTTCAGCGATTTAGTCCTTCTTTGCATAATCGGCTAAGCAGCATACTTGGCGAAAACAGCTCTCCGGCCACTTCTAATGATTACGCATGTAGCGCTTTGTTTTGCACAAGAAATGAGCCTATCTTTGCGACTGGGCATGATCAAGGGCAGTCCCCATGGCATCAATGCATATACATCCAGCGAAGGGAGTGGGTGCTGTGGGTAAAAAACGGGAGAAACCAAACATCGTGGAGACCTACATGATTGAAGGTTCCACCATCCACATAGCCGACAACTGCATGCGAAAGGATAAGGAGGAAATCGACAGAATCATCGACGACTTCCATGCAGCAGGATGGGCGATTTTGCAAGAAGCGGAAAATAAGGTCGGCTGAGCTCCGGCTTGGTCAGGCAAGCATCAAAAGAAGAGAGGGAAACGGAAAAAAGCCGACTTTCTTTTAACAGAAAATCGGCCAATCGAAGCAGTTGCAATCATCATCTCGTGCTTTTTTCGTTTATCTGAACGGATTTAGGCGATGGAGCCACCGCCTAAATCGTTCCCCTAACGTGCGTGAAAGAAGCGGTTCAATCAGTATTCATGCCCCGCTGTGATCACAGACTGCTTTCGTTTGTATTGTGACGAACAATTATCTTTTTGCTAACCAGCGACATGAGTATCGCCATAAGAAAATAGACAGGCATCGTCACCAATGAGCCATTGTGAAGCCAGCTCATGCCACTTGTGATCAGGCTGACTACAATGTAGTAGCCCAATCCAAAAATAGCTCCGGCAGTACCGAGTACATCGCCGTAAGCAACGAGCGCCAGACTCAGGCAGTTCGGGATAGTCATGCCAATCCCCAGCAGAATGATAAAGATCGAGGCAACCATCAAAGCCAGAGAGAGAATGGACGGGCTTACCCCAAACAGTGTGAA
Organism: Brevibacillus borstelensis; assembly: GCF_036700025.1. Lineage (NCBI taxonomy): Bacteria > Bacillati > Bacillota > Bacilli > Caryophanales > Paenibacillaceae > Brevibacillus > Brevibacillus borstelensis. The sequence continues at coordinate 2,392,059 of NZ_CP144922.1, forward strand.
ACCCGTCAAACATATCGCTCCGAACGTCGTTACCAGGGAGCCGATCAGGATGATGTTCTCTGCGGAAAAGCTGTTCAAAAGTTTTTTCGAGAGCATCGCCCCAAATACAGAGGACAATGCTACGAAAATACCCAAAAATCCAAACAGCCCAGGTGTCATGCGGAAAAATTCAATGAAAATAAAGGGGGCTTCGGCATAGTAACTGAACAGTATGCCGTTTGTCCCCCCGATCAAAAAGGTAAAAGCCCCTATTCTACGGTCAGAAATCAGGCGCTTCCATACAGAGAGTGTGTGAATGTTTGCGGCGGCGGACACTCTTGTTTCAGGGAGAGAAGCAAAGGTCCAAATAAAAATGGCCACACTCATCCCAACAAGGGTAAAGAAAACAGCCTTAAACCCAAACAATTGATCTACCCAGCCCCCAATCAACGGTCCAATGGCCGGGGTAAAGGCAAGCGCGGCCGAAATTTGGGCAAACACGGCATGGCGTTTGGCGGCTTCAATGCTCTCCCGCAAAATGGTTTGTGTAACTACAGAACCTGTGCTGGCCCCGAAAGCTTGAGTAAATCGGCACAACAACAACCATCCGGCCGAGTCAGACAAGTAGCAGCCGAGGCTTCCCAAACCGTAAACGAATATTCCCCATAGCATGGCAGGACGCCGTCCGATGGAATCGGAAAGTCTGCCCCAGCAAAAAACACCAACGGCGAAACCGAGGAAGTAAATGCTCAGCGTCAATTGAATCATGCTGCTGCTCGCATCAAGATGATTGGCAATATCGGGTAAAGCAGGTGTATATATCGTTTCGCTGATTTGCGGGAAACCAACAAGAATGATTAACAGAAACAAAGATGGTGTTGAGATTTTTCTTTCCACAGTAATGCCCCCCTATAATATGAAAATCTCAAACAGTCAGGGGGCCAATTACGGAATAGGGGGTTTGCATTTTATCAATCTGGAAAATGAGAGCATCGTACTTTTCACCTTTACTAACTTTTTAAAGGGGGGAGTCTAATAACGAGCATCTTAGCAAAAAAGAGCTTGTCCTACAATACGGATTTATCTAACAAGCCGCAGATTTATGGATAGCAACCGGATCTGGTCTATCAACGAATGGCAATAGGCTTGATGAGAAAGAATAACTCAAAATGGCCATGGAGGGATACAATGACACCAGATGCGGTAGGAAGCTCATCCTTGCTGGATTCAGCAGACAAAGATCAAAGTGAGACAAAACAGATCATGGATGAGGTCTTGATAGAAACGAAGAAAACAGAGGAAGAGCAAGTGAGTGAGAAGAATGAATACTTGACAAACCTGCAGCAGGATTGACGCTGCCCCGTCTCCAGCTGCTTTTTTATTTTCCTGCCCGTCTTCACCAGCCAAATCATCCGAGTATGCACAGGAACATGGGGCTTCTGTTATAACTGGTTTCCTTTTCCCGAGCTTAAAACCAATTGGGCGGTAGGAAGGGGAACAACCTAGAACGCCCTCCCAATTGTTTACATACGATGGAATCGTATCCAACAGGGAGGGATAAATGTGCAGGATAGGCTGAAGTATCATTTGGAGAAAGCGAACTTATATAACTTGCTTGCGAAATATTATGAGCATATGAACCCAGAAAAGCATATTCACTATTACAAAAAACATTTTTACCATGAGCAAAAAGTTGTCCAGTATTACGAGGGGATGAAAGGGAGAAAAGAATCCTCATATTCCGGTCACAGGTGCTATAGCTGCTAGATATCCAGGGAATCAGGACCGCCTCCCTCCACCAAAAAAGAGAGAGTGTCAAAAGCCTGTGTGAATAAAGAGTTTCTTTCGAAGATACTATCCACGACGGATGTAATGGAATTGGTATTGCTTCGGGAGCAACTAGTACTGGAAGCCTCTAGACCAGAAATGAGTTGGGACTCACGGATGGACATTTATAAAAAAGTGGAACGCATTAATGAGAGAATTTATCAATTGGAAGGCTGAGGAAACTAACACCCGTTTTCAACCTGAGTTGAAGACGGGAATTTTTAAAGCCCTCCTGCAAAAAGAGGGCTCGTTCAACGACAACAGCAGTGTGCCGAAGAGTTCGCTCATCTTGAAATGATCGCGACGATGGTCTACAAACTGACGAAAGACGCTACGCCCGAGCAGCTGATAGAAAACGGGCTTGGCGATCATTACGCCAACCACGACAAGGCATTGTTTTATCAAAATGCATCCGGCGTCCCCTGGACTGCAACCTACATCCAAGCCAAGGGCGATCCCATCGCCGACCTCTACGAAGACATCGCCGCAGAGGAAAAAGCGAGAGCGACCTATCAGTGGCTGATCGATATGACCGATGACGTGGATTTGCAGGACGGTCTGAAATTCCTGCGTGAACGGGAGGTCATTCACTCGCTTCGTTTCAGGGAAGCAGTGGAAATACTGAAAGAAGAACGAGATCGGAAAAAGTTTTTCTAGCCCGGGGCCACCGCACAGGTGGGCTCTTTTCTTTTGAGTTGAAACAGCTATGTAGCCCGAGGTCACTGGAAATAGCTGCTTACGATGTAGAGATTTTCCATAAATTTTCTCCTCGTTCAAGATGCAACAATTTTAAGTGATTCCCTCCAATCAAAACGGTCAAAACGATTTTTGTACGATGATGACGAAAAAGAGCTGTTTACTCGACAAAAGAACAAGCGATATGTTTGCAGCGTTCGACAGTTTTTGTCTGCCACTTCCGCTATGATTGCAATGGTGATTGATCCGTAAACAGTCTTCGTGGGATAGGAGAGAAGAACTACATATGGGAATACGACAGAAGGGAGCGATGTACGGTGCTCATTCAACCAGTTCCAATCCATTCACAGTCGAAGTCCGATTCTCAGGAGAGCCCGTGTCCGTTTGGCCACAACAGAATCTTGACTGCTGTAAAAAGACCTGACGCCTTCTGTGTAAAGTGGGAAATAGGCGCAGCCCGGCTGCGGATGATTGCTTCCTACCTGCAGGCTGACGAACAAGAAGTAGCCCAAGGGCTTCGTGTGTACGATGCCACGAATCTGCGAATAAATGGCAAACCTCCTCATCCGATCAGAGAGATTTGCGTGCAGGCGGATACAAGGGAAACTGTTGTTGATCGCTTGCGCCCGGGTGGAACGTATCTCGTTGATTTCGGATTATTTCACGATAGACGATTTTGTCCTGTCCTGCGCTCGGAGCCAGTGACGATGCCAGCGAGGAATCAGATGTTTTGGCAAAGACTGCATGCGGGAGGCAGCCGATAGAGGACAAATTCATTTCAAGCAGTAAATCCGCCGTTTTGTTCTATTGGCCGGAAAATCGGAATAGAGTAAACGTACGCTTCTTTCCCGGGGGTTCCGGATGATTGTGCAAACAAGGAGGTACCGTGGATGAAGGCTGTAATCTTGGCGGACGGAAAGGGCGAAGAGCTCCTTCCATTGACCGTGCGTACTCCAAAAGCGATGGTACCGCTATTGAATCGCCCGTGCATGGAGTACACGGTCGAGCTCTTAAAGCAGCATGGCATTACAGATATTGCCGTTTCGCTAGAGTACCTTCCCGAGCTGGTTCGGGATTACTTTGGCGACGGTTCCCGGTTCGGCGTTGCACTTACCTATTTTGAGGAGCAGAGGCTGTCTGCAGGCGATGAAAAAAATCGGCAGAGCCTTGCGGAATTTCTGAATGATACAAGCGTCGTCATTCGCGGAGACATCTTGACCGACTGCAATCTGTCGGAAGCCATTGGCTTCCATCGGGAAAGGCGTTCGATGGCGACTCTGGTGCTGTCTGGTGACGAGTCTCGTTTACAAGGTCTCCACGTATGGACAAATCGGGAAGGCAACGTAACAGGGGTTGCGGAACAATCAGTCGAAGAAGGCAGTTTTGCCTTGGGTACGGGAATTGTGTTGATAGAGCCGGAGATTTTTTCGCTGCTTGAGGATGAAGGCGAACTAGCGGAATCGGAACAGCTTGTTCACTCGCTTTTCCAACAGGGAATCCCTCTGAGCGGTTATGTCATGAAGGCGTATTGGTCGAAAATACACTCGCTGATGGAATACAAGCAGGTTCAATGCGATCTGCTGGACGGCAAGGTGGACAGGGCTATCCCCGCCAGGCAGCTGGCTCCCGGAATTTATGTGGAGGGAGATCTTGCAATCGATGCCTCTGTGAGATTGGAAGGACCGCTCCTGATCGGAAAAGGGGTCCACCTGCAAACAGGGACATCGGTTGGGGCTTACTCTGTCATCGGGAGCCGATCTGTCGTAGCAGAAGGGTCAGCATTGACACAAACGATCCTCTGGGAAAACAGCTATATCGGGATGCAAGCGGATGTGTCGGGCAGTATCCTCGGGAGAAACACAAGCATCGGCGATTGCGTCCTGCTCGGGGAGAACACAGTCGTGGGGGATGGTTGCCGCATCGGACGCGCAGCCAGTGTCAAAGCCGGTGTGCTGATCTGGCCCCACAAAGGAATTGAGGAAGGAGCAACGGTGAACCATACGGTTATTTTCGGCAATACGCAGCCGAGGAGGTTGTTTGACAGCCAAGGCATTACGGGGATAGGGAATGTTGACATAACCCCGGAGTTTGTTTCCCGACTGGCTGCTGCCTACGCCTATCAGCTTCCGCCGGGGAGCCGAATAGCGCTTTGCGCTTGCGATCATCCATTTGCTCAATTGCTCAAGCATAGCGTCATGACCAGCCTATGTGCAGCAGGGATTGATACAATCGATTTCGGTGTCGGTATTGCGCCTCAGCTTCGCTATGGTGTACAAAGCCTTTCCTGCACCGGCGGCATCCATATCCAGATGGCAAAGCAGCATGGAGAAAAGCAGGTAACGCTTCGATTTGCGGATCAAGACGGACTGCCCATCAACCGTGAGATGCAGCAAAGCATCGAGTTGTCATGTAGACAGGAGATGTACGCTCGTTCCCTGGGGCGCTTGGGTCAGCTGCATGTGGAGCATCGCGTTTGGGATGCGTATAAACAGGCATTGTTTATGCAAGTCGATGGCGGAACAATCAAGCACAGGGGATATACAGTACTGGTTGAATGTGAATCCCGTTTTTTGCTTAGCCTTTTATATCCTTTATTCACTGAACTGGGAATGACCGCTTTGGTTGGCTCGATTGCCGACGGCGTCAGCAGCTATCAGGCGGATATGGGCGTACGGCTTCTGCAAAGCGGGGAAGCGCTCGAGCTGTTTTCCCATACGGGCGAGCGGTTGACGGAGGACCAGCTTGCCGATCTGCAAATGATCTTTAGCGAGACGAGAAGCGAGGGAACCAATGAGGCCCGTTTCCATCCGAAGCTGGATGCTGTCTACATACTCATGTGCATCGTAGATTACCTTTGCAAAAAGGAGCTTTCGCTGGCGGATTTGGTTCTTCAGAGACGGGCTGCGCTCCGTTTGCAGTGAGGCAAAAGATAGCCGGTTGTCCATGGTTATCAGGGGGAAAATCGCGGCGTAAAATGTGGGAGGAAGGAAATCTGCAGCCTTTCCATTTTAAATGGATCCATAAAGGAGACGAGAGAAATGAAGCAAGAGAGCTGAGGTGAAACAATGTGACTGCAATACGCTTTGGCACGGACGGCTGGCGAGCCATCGTAGCTGATGAGTTTACGATGGAAAATGTACGGGTCGTGGCCCAAGCCATTGCTGCTTATACGAAGGGAATCGGTCAGGAGGAGCAAGGCATTATCATCGGTCATGACACCAGGTTTTTGGGTAGACGCTTTGCACTTGCCGTTGCCGGTGTCCTGGCCGCCAATGGCATTCGGACGTATTTGGCAAACGAATCCGTCCCGACGCCTGTTGTCGCTTTTGGAGTCAAGCATTTTGCCGTCAGCGGGGCGATTATGATCACGGCCAGTCATAATCCTCCCGAATACAACGGCATCAAGTATATACCCGATTACGCGGGACCGGCAACGCCGGAGATTACCGAGAGACTGGAGGAGGAAATTCAGCGCATTCAAAACGGGGGAGAAGTGCTGTCGATCACCCCTGAGGAAGCAGTAGCCCGCAGGCTTCTTGAAGTAATTGTGCTGCGTCCCCACTACGAAGCCCATCTGCGTCGCATGATCCATTTTGACAAGATGAGGCAGGCGCATCTTCGTGTTGTGGTCGATCCCATGCACGGTGCCGGGATTGGCTATGTCAGCCGCATGCTTGCAGAAGCAGGCGTAGAAACCTGCGGGATTCGGGAAACAGCTGATCCATTTTTCGGCGGACAGCTGCCCGAGCCAAAGGATCAGCACCTTTCTTTGCTCAAGCAGGAGGTCATCAAGCAGAAAGCGGCATTGGGACTCGCCAATGACGGCGATGCGGATCGCTTTGGCGTCGTGGACCGGTTCGGCCAGTATTTGACGCCCAATGCCATCCTCGTTCTGGTCGCCTATCATCTCGTAAAAAACAGGGGGCTTCGCGGCAGAATCGTTCGGACGGTCGCTACTACTCATTTGCTCGATCGGTTGGCGGAGCGTTACGATCTGGAGCTGGTGGAGACGCCTGTCGGGTTCAAGTACATCGGTGCCCAAATGATGCGAGGCGACGTGCTGCTGGGCGGAGAGGAAAGCGGGGGTGCCAGTATTTTGGGTCACATCCCGGAAAAGGATGGCGTCCTGATCAACCTGCTCTTGGCGGAGATGTGTGCGTGGGAAAAGAAAGGCATCGACCAGACGCTGCGGGACGTGTATGACGAAATTGGCGAACTGTTCAGTACGCGTATGGACATCCGGTTGCCGGAGAAAACGCCTTGGCTGGAGCAAATCAGGACCGTTTCTCCTGCAAAAGTGGGACCTTATGCTGTCACAGGCGTGAACAGAATGGACGGGATCAAGCTCTTGCTCCAGGGAGGACACTGGGTCCTGATCCGCCCGTCCGGTACAGAGCCGCTTTTGCGGATTTATTGCGAGGCAGCGAGTGTCGGAGCGCTGAACAAGATAACGGAAGCCATCCGCGACTGGTTTTCGTAGCCAGCAACGCGTAGAATCGGCGGCCCTTTCACTTTTTCCGGTGAAAGGGCCTTTTTGGTGCGCCCAGCATGGGCGATAGCTATAGGGTGAAAGTCCCGAACGGGGGTTGGCTGTACCAACCGTTAGCTCAAGGCAAGGGTGTCGACCGCGAGGTCGAATCTGAAGGAAGCCGGCGGCAAAATCCCGACCTGAGGTACACGAACCCAATTTGAGGCTGTTGTATCCGGGCGAGTCTGCCAAACAAGACAAAGCCCCATACAGCCAAGGGATACAGTAGTAAACTTGGGCAGGTACATGGGATGAAAGTTATCGTTCTTACCTGGGGAGGTCTGCATGAAACGCCTTCAACTGTTGGTAACCGTCTCCGTAAGGAGACGCTGAACATGCAGAAGTCAGCAGAGGCCATAGTACCCGAGTAGAGGACGCTTGAATGGGGAAGGGCCGAACATCAAGTCAGCATGCGATCCATGTCTTTTGATACGGTACGTCGAAGCAGAATTCTGTCAAGGAACTACTTTTGGAAGAGCAGGGGTGAAGCCCCGAGGGTACAAAAGAGGGCTGAGTATCGTACAGCAAGCACGGAGTCCGCATGTGCGAAGGAAGGAACATCATTATGGATTTGCTGGAAAAAGTCTTATCACGGGAAAACTTACGGATGGCACTCCAACGAGTGGAGGAAAACAAAGGTGTCGGTGGAGTCGATGGTGTTTCAACCGAACAACTACGCGATTATCTACGTGAACACTGGCAAGCCATCCGCGAGAAGATGGAAAGGGGAACCTATAGACCTTCACCTGTTCGCAGAGTCGAAATCCCGAAACCTGACGGTGGTGTAAGGTTATTAGGCATTCCCACCGTGGTAGACCGCTTTATTCAGCAGGCCATCCTCCAAGTGTTAACGCCGATCTTCGACCCCACCTTCTCGGAATCTAGCTATGGGTTCCGTCCAAAACGTAGCGCTCACATGGCAGTAAGGAAAGCGCAAGCGTATATCTCCGAAGGATATCGTTTCGTGGTGGACATCGATCTAGAGAAATTCTTTGATCGCGTAAATCATGATATTCTAATGAGCCGTGTGGCTCGAAAAGTTCAGGACAAGAGAATTTTAAGACTGATTCGTTCCTACTTGAATGCGGGGATCATGATAAATGGCGTCTGTACAACATCAAGTGAAGGAACACCGCAAGGTGGGCCGTTAAGCCCACTTTTGGCAAATATCCTACTTGATGATTTGGACAAGGAACTCGAAAAGAGAGGCCACCGTTTCTGCCGCTACGCAGACGATTGTAATATCTACGTGAAAACAAAACGGGCAGGGGAACGAGTAAAGAAGAGTATTCAAAACCACTTGGAGAAGGTACTAAGGCTAAAAGTAAATGAGGAGAAAAGCGCGATAGACCGACCATGGAAACGAAAATTCTTGGGCTTTAGTTTTACCTTTGCAAAACAGACAAGGATTCGCATCCACCCCAAATCCCTCCTCAAGCTAAAAGAGAAAATCCGCACGATCACGAATCCGGTGTGGAGCATCTCGATGGAGAAGCGGATTGAAAGAATAAATCAGTACCTCATGGGCTGGATTGGATATTTCGCCCTTGCAGACGCGAAGGGCATTCTACAATCCATTGAGGAATGGACAAGGCGCAGGCTCCGTCTTTGTTTGTGGATGCAGTGGAAACGCGTGAGAACCAGATATCGAGAACTTCGTTCTCTTGGCATATCTCACGTAAAAGCCATTGAAATTGCAAATACCCGCAAGGGTGCATGGCGTACCACAAAGTCTCCGCATATACACAAAGCCCTCGGCATTGCCTACTGGCAACAACAAGGGCTGAAAAGCTTAGTGCAACGATATTCTCAAATTCGTCAAGCTTGGTGAACCGCCGTATACCGAACGGTACGTACGGTGGTGTGAGAGGACGGGGGTTAGTCGCCCCCTCCTACTCGATTGAGTTGCCGACCGTTTTGGCGTTTTGCTAGAATCAAAAGAAGCTATCTTGGTCTCGTTCGACCCGCCCAATAAATCTTGTCTGGAGGAACGAGTGGATGCTTTTTTTGCATCAGACTGCCAAATGCCAGCTTTTTACTCATGAAAGAAGTGGACACATGCGCATTCATCGGGATGTATTAACCCCCTTTTTGCAAACGGTAAAAATAGAAAGTCGCTCACCAGATGATCCTGTGGTCGTTCTGTCGACCCCCTATCCATGGGAATTGGTCGGTACGGGAAATTACGCGGCCGTATTCGGGCATCCCGATTATCCCGACGTCGTCGTCAAGCTGTACGCACCGGGCCGGCCGGGTTGGGAACAAGAGGTCGAGGTCTACCGGAAACTGGGGGAGACACGTTCGTTCCCGGTATGCTACCAGGCGGAGCCGCACTATCTGGTCTTGAAGCGGATACGCGGCATTTCCTTGTACGATTGCTTCCGCTACGGGATTCCCGTCCCTCCCCAGGTGATCGAGGATGTGGAAGAGGCATTGCAGGAGGCACGCTCGAAAGGCCTGTTTCCACATGACGTTCACGGCAAAAACGTCTTGATGGATCGAGGCCGCGGCTATTTGATCGACGTCTCCGACTACTACAAGAGCGACAAGCCGGACAGCAAGTGGCGTGATCTGCGAAAAGCGTACTATCGGTTTTATTTGCCGTTTATCAAAGACCGCGGCTGGAAAATGCCGCTGTGGCTTTTGGAAGGGATCCGAAGAGGGTATCGCTATTACAAAAAGCTGTCCAGGCTGCTGCGAAAGTAAGTGGCCGAGAGGCGAGATTGTTGAGCTATTCCACCTATGGTACAATAATATTTTGACGTGAATCTTTTGCGGCTGTCTGTAGTCGGGACTTAAGGAGGACTTCCATTTATGTACTTTATCATCGCTGCCGCCATTATTGCGCTTGACCAGTGGACAAAGTCTCTGGTGGTAAAACATATGGAGCTGGGACAGTCGATTCCCTTGATTCAGGATGTGCTTCATTTGACATCTCATCGCAACACGGGAGCGGCTTTCGGCATCCTTGCGAACCAACGAATGCTGTTCGTTGTGATCACGATCGCGGTCGTGGTCGGCATTTTGATCTCGCTTATTCGGATCGGCAAGTCCCAACCGCGTGTTTCACTTGCGCTTTCGATGGTTTTAGGCGGAGCGATCGGCAACTTTATTGACCGCGTCACCACAGGGAAAGTAGTCGACTTTGTCGATGTGACAGTGATCAATTTCCCTATTTTCAACGTAGCCGACATGGCGATTACCATCGGTGTGGGGCTGCTTTTGCTCGATGTTCTGCTGGATAGCAAGCGCAAGGCCGTTTAATGGATAAACGGATATTGACGGATACTAGAGTGACTACACCAGAGGAGAGTATCATGGACGATTTGGAGTTGTTTGAAAGGTATGACTGGGTGGCAGAGCCATCGGATGCAAAAGAGCGCATCGATAAATTTATTACCGGGCAAAACGAGGAGTGGTCCCGCTCTCAGGTGCAGGCCTGGATCAAGGAAGGCCGAGTCTTTGTAAACGGAGAGCCGATCAAAAGCAACTACAAGCTGTCTGCCGACGATGAGGTGACGCTGCGCGTACCGCCGCCGAAAGAAATGGAGATCCAGGCGGAGCAGATGGCGCTGGATATTGTTTATGAGGACAGCGATGTCGTGGTCGTCAACAAACCGCGGGGCTTGGTCGTCCATCCGGCACCGGGACACTATTCGGGGACATTGGTGAACGGCCTGCTTGCCCATTGCAAGGATTTGTCCGGGATCAACGGCGTCCTCAGACCGGGTATTGTCCACCGGATCGACAAGGACACGTCGGGACTGTTGATGGTGGCAAAAAACGACAAGGCGCATCTGTCGCTTGCCCATCAATTGAAGGAGCATACCGTAGACCGCAAGTACGTGGCGATCGTACACGGGGTCATCCCGCACGAGATGGGAACGATTGACGCGCCGATTGGCCGTGATCCGAAAAATCGCCAGCAGATGGCAGTCGTCTTTGAGAACAGCAAGCCGGCCGTGACTCATTTTGTCGTGCTGGAACGCTTCAAAGAGTATACACTCGTTGAGCTGAAGCTGGAGACGGGCAGAACCCATCAAATCCGTGTACATATGAAGTACATTGGCTACCCGCTGGCTGGAGATCCGAAGTACGGACCGAAGAACACGCTTGATCTGGATGGACAAGCGCTCCACGCCAAAACATTGGGCTTTGACCACCCGCGAACAGGGGAGCGCCTGCAGTTCGAAGCGCCGCTGCCAGAAGAAATGGTCGATGTGATCGATTATTTGCGGCAAGCGTAAAGCGTACGATTGGAAGGGCTTTTTCAAGATGATCACAGTAACGGAGGCAAAGGTATGCTGCGAAGACTGGCACATGTCACGCTGTACGTGAGGGACTGCGAAGAGGCGCTGCAATTCTACACGGAAAAGCTGGGCTTTGAGGTGCGGATGAGTGCCAAAATGGACTCGGGAGCCTGGTGGCTGACGGTCGGACTCCCGGGGCAGGAAGTGGAAATTGTGCTGCACGACCCGACGCATTGGCACGATCAGGAGACGGCGGAACAAATGCTGGCCCTGGTAGGGAAAAATCCGATGTGGGTGTGGGAGACGGATCGGTTTGACGAGACGTATGCGACATTCCGCGAACGGGGAGTGCACTTTGTCACTGAGCCGCGTGATCAGATGTACGGGCGCGAAGCCATTTTTGCCGATCTGTACGGAAATCTGTTTTTGTTGATGGAGCCAGCCTTGGTATAGGTGTCACATAAAAGCGATGCGATTGGAAAACGCTAGGGATTGAGAAATCATTTCCCTGGCGTTTTTTGTTTGGGAGGTAACAAAAGACAGCCGAAATGCGTCGTACGATTGAACAAGAATGAGGGAGGCAAATGCGATGCGGAAGTGTGTTTCCATCCTGTCCGGTATCGTTTGCGCAGCAGTTGTGCTGTTTGCTGGCAGCGGTATCGGCAGTGCAGCCGAACAAATCCAGACACCTGAGAGAATATTTGAGGCGAGCGTACCTGCAAGAGTGGCGTTTACCAGCAACGCGCAATTATGGCTGCTGGACGGCAGTGACCCGAAGGCAAAACCCAAGCAGATCACGACAACCGGTGCAGTGGAGATTGCAGGATGGTCGCCAGACGGAAAATGGCTGTTTTACTTGCACAACCAAAATCCGGCTGATGCTTCATCCGGAAATGTTCTGTGGGCAGTGAAAGCGGATGGATCCGGAGCCTTTCAGGTGGACCCGCGCCGGGTTCTGGAGAAACCGAAATGGGCGAGTGATGCAAAGACCTTTGCATACATGGTTCAATCCACTCAAACAGGTGGTCCAGACAATGCCTATTCTCCCGAGTTCGTCGTGGCAAGACTGGATGGGGAGCGGGTACAGAAGCTGTTGGAGCAAAGGCGGGAGATTGAGGATTTTGCCTGGCTGCCGGATGGAAAGCGTCTGCTTGTGTCTGTTCCTGCTGCAAAGGGGCGTCCTATTACTTTGGAGTTGACCGATCTTGCAGGGAAAAAGCTGGCCGCCTATGCGCTGGGGGGGCCGCCGAATGTCGAGGAAGGCATCTATCCGTATTCGGCCGAAGGACTCACATTGTCCCCTGACGGCAAACGGGTGGCCTACTATGTCCGGGTTTCATCGGGCTCACTGTCGGCCGATGGCGTAAGCATTCAGCTTTTTGACCTGACGAAGCCGGACCGAAAGCCGGTCGAGATCGGGGTGGGGCTGGCTTATCCGGAATGGTTCTCCTGGTCGCCGGATAGTTCCCGATTGGCTTTTATCGACGGGAGCGGACGCATCGCAACGGAAAACAAACATCTGACCCTTGCAGATAAAGACGGCAAGATTGTACATGCAGGACAGCCTGGCAAAGTGGACGCCCTTCCGCGTTGGCCCGAGAAAGCAGCGGACAGCTTGTATTTTGCGAGAGGGTTTGAAAATGCGAAATGGCTCGGGAATTACGATCCAAAACAGCTTCTGATCTCCGGACAACGAATCTGGATGCGAGATACGCAAGGCCGTGCGCTGCCAGTCACCAAGGGACCCGAGGGTACAGCCGATACGTATCCCCACCCTTCTCCAGACGGAAAGCAGCTGATCTTTGTCCGATTGGATGGAGCTGAGCATGGCTCTGTCTACGTTCGCACAACGGATGGGCAAGAGAAAGAGCTGGTTCGCCATGTGACGGGTGACCCGGGATACTATGCGAATTATTTGCCCGAATGGGTGGGAGTTTACTGGATTCAATCTGAGTGAAATGATTCGAGGAATATGAAAAAGTGTTGACACCTTGCCCGATTCATGACATAATGTGTTCTGACGAATCGAGAACCTTTAAATCCAGTCCCGTGAGGCTGGCAAGGGCACGGATACAAGCATGGACAAAAGAGAATGGGGCTCTGCCGCTTTTCTTCTGTCATGCCCAGTGGCTTCTTGTCAACCGGCAAGAAGCTTTTTTTCATCTCGTCAAATATGTCAAGCTGTCAGTCGGGGGAGGAAATACACATGATCAACAAAAGCGTGATTATGGATGAAGCTGCGATCCGTCGGGCTTTAACCCGGATTGCCCACGAAATTATCGAACGCAACAAGGGCGTGGAAGACTGCATCGTCGTCGGCATCAAGACGAGAGGGATTTACCTTGCAGAGCGATTGGTTGAGCGGATCGAACTGATCGAAAATGTAAGAGTTCCTGTCGGACAGCTGGACATTACATTTTACCGGGATGATTTGCAGCACAAGTCCGAGGACGCCGTACTCCACGGTTCCCAACTGCCTGATGAAATTACTGGTAAAACGGTGATTCTCGTCGACGACGTGCTCTTTACCGGCCGTACGGTGAGAGCGGCGCTGGACGCGCTGATCGACAACGGGCGTCCGCGCATGATTCAATTGGCCGTACTGGTAGACCGGGGCCACCGCGAGCTGCCGATCCGGCCGGATTTTGTAGGAAAGAACGTTCCGACCTCGCGTAGCGAAATTATCGATGTACAGCTAGCGGAAGTGGACGCCATGGACATGGTGACCATTCGCCAGTTGATCTAACTGCATACACCTCTTTAAATGGCAATCCCGTGAGGTTGCAAAGAGGTACTTGCTTCCCGTCTTTCGATGGAAGGAGTATGCCTCTTTGCGCCTCTCGCAAAGAGGTTTTTTAGTAGACAGAAACGTTATACACGCACAGGGGGATATCGAAAATGAGTCAAAAAAACTTTGTTGATGTGCACGAAACGCCGCCGATCTCCAGGCTTTTGCCGCTCAGCATTCAGCACCTGTTTGCCATGTTCGGTTCGACTGTACTGGTGCCGATTTTGACAGGCCTGGACGTGGCGACCGCACTGTTTACCAGCGGGATCGGGACGCTTCTGTTCCTCTGGATTACAAAAGGAAAGATTCCAAACTACCTGGGCTCTTCCTTTGCCTTCATCGGTCCGATCATCACAGTGAGCCAGGCTTACGGAGTCGGCACTGCACTGCTCGGCTGTCTGCTCTCAGGCCTTGTCTACATCATCGTGGCGGCCATCGTCAAGAAGGCAGGTGTCAAGTGGCTGGATCGGGTACTGCCACCGGTGGTAATTGCGTCGGTCATCGTCGTAATCGGACTTAGCCTGTCTGTCGTCGCTGTCGATATGGCGACAAAGGTAACGGTAGACGGACAATCGCACCTGTCCTTGACCTCCATCGAGATTTCGCTTGTCACGATGATCGTGACAATCCTTGCGGCAGTGATGCTGCGCGGATTTTTCGCCCTGATTCCGATTCTGATCGGGATCATCGTCGGGTATCTTTACACCCTGCTCCGCCATCCCGATTTGATCGACCTGAACAAAGTGGCTGAAGCAAAATGGTTTGTCGGCTTCTCGGGGATGTTTCACGATCACTTCAAATTCGGCGAAGTTGCAGCTGTAATCGGCAATCCTTCCGCATGGGTTGCAGCGCTGATCATTGCGCCGGTCGCATTCGTGACACTGGCAGAACACTTGGGTCATCTGCTTGTTACGAGCAAAGTCATGGACCGTGACCTGATGAAAGACCCCGGCTTGCACCGCAGCCTTTTGGGTGACGGGATTGCGACCTCTCTGGCCGCGTTCATCGGAGGACCTCCGGCGACGACGTACGGCGAAAACATCGGAGTTCTGGCAATCACTCGGGTCTACAGCCGGGTCGTGATCGGACTGGCTGCTGTCTGTGCCATCCTGTTCGCCTTCGTCGGCAAAATCAGCACGCTGCTGATGACCATCCCTACACCGGTGCTTGGCGGCGTCTCCATTATCCTGTTCGGAATCATCGCCGCCCAAGGATTGCGCATGTTCGTCGAAAACAAGGTCGACTTTTCCAACAAGCGCAATATGATCATCTCTGCCGCGATCCTCGTAACCGGGATCGGCGGCTACAAAATAAGCTTCGAAGGTGCTACCTTCTGGCAGGCATTCCTGCACAATCTGACGATTGACAACATCGCCTTCGCTACCTTCCTCGGGATCATCCTGCACGTGATTCTCCCGGGGAAAGAATCGGCGATGGGGGAAGCTCACCGCGAAGCGCAATCCTGACACGTTCCAAATTCCTTTAAAACAGTCCCGTGAGGCTGGCAAGGAAGTAGGGCGCTGTTTGCCCTGCTTGTCGAACGAAGCGAAAAGCTTCTTGCCTATGCCCGCCTCACGCGGCAGCTTGGCAAGAAGCTTTTTTTGCACACATCTACAGACGGTTTGGAGAAATCGGAAATAACGGAGGGATTCGAGATGAGTAACATGCGGCATCTGACTGGAATCAAGAATTTGTCTAGAGAAGAGATCGGCAGCCTTTTGGAGCGTGCGGATTTCTGGGCAAAGAGTCCGGGCGTGCAATCAGAGGTGTTGCGGGGACGCTTCGTCGCCAACCTGTTCTTTGAAGCAAGTACGCGGACCAGATTCTCTTTTGAAGTAGCCCAGAAGCGGCTCGGTGCCCATGTACTGAACTTCATCCCGGAGACCTCCTCCACGGTAAAAGGGGAAACCATCCTGGATACAGTGCGAACACTGGAAGCGATGGGCGTGGAAGCAGCGGTCATCCGGACTCGCAAGGACGGCCTGTTTGAAGAGCTGGCTGATCAGGTAGAGCTCCAGCTGATCAACGCCGGGGACGGTACGAACGAACACCCGACGCAGTGCCTGCTCGATTTGCTGACCATGCAGCAGCAATTTGGCAAAATCGAAGGGCTGAGCGTCGCGATCATCGGCGACTTGCGGCACAGCCGCGTCCTCGGCTCGCATCTGCACGCTCTGCCGAAAATGGGCGCCCATCTGCTGCTTGCGGGACCTGCGAGCATGATGCCGCAACCCCAGCTCGTCCCTCATGGAGTTCAAATCGTCGATATCGACGAAGCCGTCAGGACGGCTGACGTGGTCATGATGCTGCGTGTCCAGCTCGAGCGGCACACCTCCTCGCTGTTCATATCCAAGGAAGAGTATCATCTGGCCCACGGACTCACGCTGGAGCGAGCACGCATGATGAAGCCGGGAGCGGTGATCATGCACCCTGCTCCAGTGAATCGCGGAGTGGAGATTCACACGGATCTGGTCGACTGCGAGCGGTCGCTGATCCATAAGCAGGTGACCAACGGCGTAGCGGCACGCATGGCCGTCATGGAAACATTACTGAGAGGGAGCGATGTGAAATGGGAATCATCCTTGGCAACGGCAAACTGATCAATCGGACGGGAGAGCTGATCCCCGCAGAGGTGCTGGTCACTGACGGACGGATCACGGCGATAGCGGAAAAGGTAGACAGAGCCGGACACGAGTGGATCGATTGCAGAGGCGGGCTCATTTCCGCTGGCTTCATCGATGTGCACGTCCACCTTCGCGAGCCTGGCCTGGAGCAAAAGGAAACGATCGCGACCGGAGCGAATGCGGCGGTGCGAGGCGGATTTACGACCATTGCCTGCATGCCGAATACCCGGCCCTCCATCGACAGTGTCGAGACAGTCCGCTACATCCACGATAAGGCACGCGAAGCAGGTGCTGCCCGCGTCCTCCCTTACGGCGCAATTACGATCCGCCAGTTGGGCAAAGAGCTGACCGATTTTTCCGGATTGAAGGAAGCAGGGATCTTTGCCCTCACAGACGACGGCGTAGGCGTGCAATCGGCCGGCATGATGAAAAAAGCGATGCAGGAGGCGGCGGCCTTGGGTCTTTCCATCGTCGCCCACTGCGAGGACGACACGCTCTTGCCTCCGGGCGGCGCGCTGCACGACGGCGTTGTGGCCGCCCGCCACGGGCTGCCCGGTATCCCGTCGGAGTCTGAGTCGGTCCATGTGGGACGCGATATTCTGCTGGCCGAGCAGACAGGCGTTCACTATCACGTCTGCCACATCAGCGCCAAGGAATCCGTACGGCTGGTCCGCGACGGCAAACGCGCCGGAGTCAACGTCACCTGCGAAGTGACTCCGCACCATCTGCTTCTGTGCGATGAAGACATCCCGGAAGATTTGAATACGAACTGGAAGATGAACCCGCCGCTGAGGTCCCGGGACGATCGCGCGGCGCTGATCGCGGGTCTGAAGGACGGCACGATCGACATCATCGCGACGGACCACGCCCCGCATACGGCAGAGGAAAAGGCAAACGGCCTGGAGCGGGCGCCGTTTGGCATCGTCGGTCTGGAGACGGCCTTCCCGCTGCTGTACACAAACCTCGTTCTGACAGGCGAGCTTACATTGAAACAACTGGTCGATTTTCTCACGGTGAAGCCGGCTGACTGCTTCCAGTTGCCATACGGACGCCTGGAAATCGGAGCGCCAGCCGACCTGACCGTGATTGACCTGGATACAGAAAAAGAAGTAGACCCCGATACGTTTGCGAGCAAAGGCAAAAACACGCCGTTTGCCGGCTGGAAATGCAAAGGATGGCCTGCAGTAACACTGGTTGACGGGAAAATCGTTTACCGCCAAGCGTAAAAAAGGAGGAGCGAAGATGCGAGCGAGACTGATTTTGGAAGACGGTACGGAATGCGTCGGAACGGCTTTTGGAAAGGTGAAGGAAACATACGGTGAAGTCGTGTTCAACACGGGCTTGACGGGCTATCAGGAGGTATTGTCCGATCCGTCTTACTGCGGACAAATCGTCACGATGACCTATCCCTTGATCGGAAACTACGGGATCAACCGCGACGACTTCGAAGCTGTACGTCCGTATATCCACGGATTTGTGGTCAGAGAGCACTGCGACGAACCGAGCAATTGGCGCAACACCAGCACCCTTGACGAGCTGCTCAAGGCGTACGACATCCCGGGAATCGCCGGGGTGGACACGAGGATGCTGACACGGAAAATCCGCTACCACGGAACGATGAGAGGGCTCATCACGACGAGTGACGCTCCGCTTTCCGAATTGCTTGATTCGCTGCGCAGCACGCCGCTCATGACCGATCAGGTGGCCCGCGTATCGACCAAGAGCGTTTTCAGCTGCCCGGGGACGGGACATCGCGTGGTGCTGGTCGATTTCGGCGCAAAGCACGGCATCCTGCGTGAGCTGACCAAGCGCCAATGCGATGTGGTCGTGGTGCCGTACAACGTGACCGCCGAGGAAATTCGCCGCTTGCAGCCTGACGGAATCCTGCTCTCCAACGGCCCCGGCGATCCGAAAGACGTCCCGCAGGCGATCCGGATGATCAGCGAAATACTCGGAGAATACCCGATCTTCGGAATTTGTCTGGGCCACCAGTTGTTCGCGCTCGCATCCGGGGCGGACACGATGAAGATGAAATTCGGGCATCGCGGAGGCAACCATCCGGTCAAGGAAGTCGCCACCGAACGCACGTATATCACCTCGCAAAACCACAGCTACGCGGTGAAGGAAGAGTCGATCGCCGGAACCGGTCTGACGATTACGCATACGGCTCTCAATGACGGAACCGTGGAAGGGCTGAGCTGCCCGGAGAAGCGGGCCTTCTCGGTACAGTACCACCCAGAGGCCGCTCCGGGTCCATATGATTCGGGTTACCTGTTCGACCGCTTTATCGAAATGATGGAAAACGCCAAGGAGGAGAGTTCGCATGCCAAAACACGCTGATTTGAAAAAGATTCTGGTTATCGGTTCCGGTCCTATCGTGATCGGGCAGGCGGCAGAGTTTGACTACGCAGGCACGCAGGCTTGCCAGGCGCTGAAAGAGGAAGGACTGGAGGTCGTCCTGATCAACTCCAATCCGGCCACCATCATGACAGATACAAATATGGCAGACAAGGTGTATATCGAGCCGATCACGCTTGAATTTGTCACGCGTGTCATCCGGCAGGAAAAGCCGGATGGTCTCTTGCCGACGCTCGGCGGACAGACAGGCTTGAATATGGCGGTAGCCCTTGCCGAGGCAGGGGTGCTGGAAGCGGAGAACGTCAAGCTCCTCGGTACCAATCTGGATTCCATCAAACAAGCGGAAGACCGCGAGCTGTTCCGTGCGCTGATGAAGGAGCTGGGCGAGCCGGTGCCGGATTCCACAATCGTCAGCACGGTCGAAGAAGCAGTCGATTTTGCCAACGAGATCGGCTACCCGATCATCGTCCGTCCGGCCTACACGCTGGGCGGCACCGGCGGAGGCATTTGCGCGGACGAAGAGAGCCTTCGCGAGATTGTCGCCAGCGGTTTGAAATACTCGCCGATTACGCAATGCCTGATCGAGAAAAGCATTGCCGGCATGAAGGAAATCGAATACGAAGTGATGCGCGATGCCAATGACAACTGCATCGTGGTCTGCAACATGGAAAATATCGACCCGGTAGGCGTGCATACGGGCGACTCCATCGTTGTCGCGCCTAGCCAGACGTTGTCGGACCGCGAGTACCAAATGCTCCGCTCCTCCGCGCTGAACATCATTCGCGCACTGGGCATCGAGGGCGGCTGCAATGTGCAGTATGCGCTTGACCCGCACAGCTTCCAGTATTACGTGATCGAGGTCAACCCGCGCGTCAGCCGTTCTTCGGCCCTGGCCTCCAAAGCGACCGGCTATCCGATCGCCAAGATGGCGGCAAAGATCGCGATCGGCTACACCCTGGATGAGCTGCGCAATCCGGTTACCGGACAAACGTACGCTTGCTTCGAGCCGACACTCGACTACGTCGTGAGCAAAATCCCGCGCTGGCCATTTGACAAGTTCCAATCGGCCAACCGCAAGCTGGGCACCCAGATGAAGGCGACCGGAGAAGTGATGGCGATCGGTCGAACATTCGAGGAATCGATCATGAAAGCGATCCGCTCGCTGGAAGTGGGCACCTATCACCTGGAGATGAAAGGCGCATCGGAAATTGCCGAAGAAGAGCTGACGGCTCGCCTGATCGCTGCCGACGACGAGCGGCTGTTCCTTCTGGGAGAAGCGCTGCGCCGCGGATGGAGCCTTGAGAGACTTCACGACTTGACCAAAATCGACTTCTTCTTCCTGCACAAATTCCACAAGCTGGTGGCATTCGAGTCGGAGCTGGCTCAAGGTTTGACGGAAGAAAAGCTGTATACAGCCAAGCGCCTCGGATTTACGGACAGGAAAATCGCCGAGCTTGCGGGGCAAACCGAAGACGAGGTTCGCGCACTCAGAAAGCAGCACGGGTTTACGCCGGTCTTTAAAATGGTAGACACCTGCGCGGCTGAGTTTGAGGCGTCAACGCCTTACTACTACTCCAGCTACGAAGTAGAGGATGAGCGCATCGAGACAGGCAAAAAGCGGGTGATCGTGCTGGGCTCGGGTCCGATCCGCATCGGACAGGGGATCGAGTTTGACTACGCGACCGTACACGCTGTTTGGGCGCTGCAGGAAGCGGGCTACGAGGCGGTCATCATCAACAACAACCCGGAGACGGTCTCCACCGACTTCAACACATCCGACCGGCTCTACTTTGAACCGCTCTACATCGAAGACGTAATGAACATTATCGATGCGGAGAAACCGGAAGGCGTGATCGTCCAGTTCGGCGGTCAGACGGCGATCAATCTGGCAGACAAGCTGGCAGCCCGGGGGATCAAAATCCTGGGAACCAGTCTGGAGAACATCGACGCAGCAGAAAACCGGGAGAAGTTCGAGGCTCTGCTGCGCAATCTCAACATCGCCCAGCCGCCCGGAAAAACGGTCACCTCGGTACAAGAGGCAGTCGTGGCTGCGGAAGAGCTCGGCTTCCCGGTACTGGTCCGCCCGTCTTATGTGCTGGGCGGACGCGCGATGGAGATTGTCTACAACAATGACGAGCTGCTGGAGTACATGGAAAAGGCCGTAAAGGTAAACCCGGATCACCCGGTGCTGGTCGACCGCTACATGGTAGGGACCGAAGCCGAAGTCGACGCGATCTGTGACGGCGAAAACGTCCTGATCCCGGGAATAATGGAACACATCGAACGCGCAGGGGTGCACTCCGGCGACTCCATCGCGGTTTATCCGCCGCAGTCTCTGTCAGATGCGATCAAGCAGGAACTGATCGAGATGACGACCAAGCTGGCCCGCGCACTGCAAATCAAAGGGCTGCTCAACATCCAGTTTGTCATCTACAAAAACCAGCCGTACGTGATCGAAGTGAATCCGAGATCATCCAGGACCGTGCCGTTCCTCTCCAAAGTAACCGGCATTCCGATGGCCAACATCGCGACAAAGGCCATCCTCGGCCACTCGATCACAGAGCAAGGCTTTACACCGGGCTACCATCCGGAAGAAGCGATGGTTTCTGTCAAAGTGCCTGTCTTCTCCTTCGCCAAGCTGCGCCGGGTAGACATCACGCTCGGACCGGAAATGAAATCGACCGGGGAAGTCATGGGGCGTGAAAGCACCTTGGCCAAAGCGCTTTACAAAGGGCTGGTGGCTGCGGGCATGAACATCCCGACTCACGGCTCCCTGCTGGTCACCGTGGCAGACAAGGATAAAGAGGAAGCGCTGGGTATCGTCAAACGCTTCCGCATGCTCGGGTTCAAGCTGCTGGCTACGGCAGGGACAGCCGACTATCTGGAGCAGGCAGGTCTCCCCGTCACCCGCGTGAACAAATTGTCAGAGGGCACACCGAACCTCTTGGACATGATTCACAGGGGCGAAGCCAACATCGTGCTGAACACCTTGACCAGAGGCAAGACGCCGCAGCGCGACGGATTCCGCATCAGACGCGAAGCGGTGGAAAACGGGGCGGTATGTCTCACCTCGCTGGATACGGCGACGGCACTTCTGCATGTACTGGAGACGATCACCTTCTCCACGGAAGCCATGCCGGCGCAGCGCTCTGGCGCGCAAGTTGCGGTAACCGTGTAAGGGAACGGTAAGCTTGAATGAAACGGGATAGAAAAGAGGAGAGTAGTGTGCAATCACAACCAACAGATGTTCGCGAGCGGATGATCGTAGCGCTGGACTTTTCCACCAAAAAAGAAGTAGAGCAATGTCTGCAGCGCCTGGATGGACGGGTCCGCTATGTAAAGGTGGGAATGGAGCTGGCATACGCGGAAGGTCCGGCAATCGTGCACTTCCTGAAAGAGAAGGGCCTCAAAGTCTTCCTCGATCTGAAGGTGCACGACATTCCCAACACGGCCAAAGGAGCGATGCGAAGCCTGGCCCGCCACGGGGTAGACATGGTCAACGTCCACGCAGCAGGCGGCACACAGATGATGGCCGCTGCACGGGAAGGCCTGGAGCAAGGAACGCCGGCGGGCGCTGCACGCCCGCTCCTGATCGCAGTCACGATGCTGACATCTACGGGGAAAACGACGATGAACCAGGAGCTGGCTATTCCCGGGAATGTCGAGGATGTAGTCGTACACTACACGATGATGACGAAGCAAGCGGGCCTCGATGGGGTCGTTGCCTCTCCTCTGGAGGTCCCCGTGATCAAACAGGCAGCGGGCAGCTCGTTTATTACCGTGACTCCGGGGATACGGCCGCTCGGTTCGGACAAAGGAGACCAGACCCGTATCACGACACCGGAGAAGGCTTTTCAGCTAGGCAGCGATTATCTGGTCATCGGCCGGGCGATCACGGGTGCGCCGGACCCGGCGGAAGCATGGGAAAAAATCGTGCAAGAGGCAGAAGCGGCACGCATCTAGCGCGCATGGGGGAGGAAAAGCAATGATGACAAATACAAAAACTACTGCCAAGGAAATCGCGGGCAAATTGCTGGAGATCGGGGCCGTGCATCTGCGGCCGGATCAACCGTTCACCTGGACGTCGGGGATCAAGTCTCCGATTTATTGCGACAACCGGATCACGATGTCCTACCCGACTGTTCGCCGCCAGATCGCGCAAGCATTTGCGAAAGCGATCCGCGAAAAGTACCCGCAAGCGGAAGTGATCGCGGGCACGGCGACAGCTGGCATTCCGCATGCGGCTTGGGTGGCGGAAATTCTCGATTTGCCGATGATCTATGTTCGTGACAAGGCAAAAGGCCACGGGCGTCAAAATCAAATTGAAGGCGCCCTCCACAAAGGCCAAAAAGTAGTCGTCATCGAAGACTTGATCTCGACAGGCGGAAGCTCGCTGAAGGCGGCCCAGGCTGTAGCGGAGGAAGGAGCCGAAGTGCTTGGCGTGATCGCGATCTTCAGCTACCAATTCCCCGACGCTTCGGGGCTGTTCGCGGAAGCCGGCATTGAGGCAAGCACCTTGTCCAACTATACGGCATTGCTGGAAGCTGCCAAAGAGAACGGAGTTATCACTGCTGATCAGGAATCCATTCTCGCCGACTGGCGCAAATCGCCCAGAACCTTTTTTTCTTCCTAATCGCGTGTAGCACGAAGCAGAGTGACAACAGATCATCACGCTTGTGCAAAAAGCTGCGGATTTTCCCGCAGCTTTTTGCTGTTCAGACGAAAGAGGGGCAGACAAGCTATAATAGTGGTATCAGGCTTACGGGGGAAAAACCGAATCGGCAAACCATAAGGAAGAATAAGCTTGATCAAATATTCGTTCAGTTACCGACAGGAGGCATACGATGCAGACAGATGTAACCAGGTTGATCCAATCGCACCGCTCCATCCGCAAGTACACGGACAGACCGATCCCGGACGACGTGCTTGCGGATATTTTGGCAAGCGCCCAGTGGGCTCCTTCCTCGCACAACGTTCAAGCCTACAGCATTGTCGTCGTGCGTTCAGCGGAAAAGAAAAAACAGCTGGCCCAGCTATGCGGGGGACAGAAATGGGTGGAGACATGTCCCGTCTTTCTTGTGTTTTGCGCTGATTTCTACAAGTTGAAGCTGGCGAGCGACATGCACGGAAGCGAATTTTTGGCTGACGAGGTGGAAAATATGCTGGTGGCCGCCGTAGATACGGCATTGGCAGCGGAAAACGCGCTAGTCGCCGCTCGTTCTCACGGTCTGGGCGGAGTAATGATCGGCGGAATACGCAATCAGCCGGAGGATGTCGCCCGCCTGCTTAAGCTTCCTGTGCTAACCGCTCCGATCATGGGCATGTGCCTGGGCTATCCCGATCAAGACGTGGAGCAAAAGCCAAGACTGCCCAAGCGTGCGGTCATCCATGAAGAGGAATACCGGACGGAGCATTTGCCGGAAGCGCTGGAGGAGTACGAAGCGGTTTCCGCCGAATATTATGCCCGCAGAACAAGGAAAGATCATGCGGAAGGCTGGACCAAACAGATGGCCGATTATTTGCAAAAACCAAGGCGTCCGCATCTTGGCGACTTTTTAAGGAAGCAGGGATTTCCTTTGAAGTAGGAGCCGAGATCAGCCAGGGGGAACGGAAAAAAGTGCCCAAAGTTTCGCAGTAGGAAACCGGGCACTTTTTGTTTGTCAATTCTTGACAATGCTTGGTATGCTAGTAAGATTAATGGTGTTTGCATTATCGGGATTGGAGATGACAGTTTGTTGAACCGGGAGCTTTTACAGCCTTCTTTGGCGAATGGAGAGATACGTGTAACCAAATCTTACGACATTGATCGTTTTTTTTATCTCGGCTTTTTCGGCGGCGTGCTGCCGGTCATGATTTTGGGTACGAGAAATGCGATATGGCTGCGGTGCAGCAAGAAGATGATCGCGATGCTGCTTGGAATCAGCTTGCTTCTTTGCGGATTGAAGCTCGCTTACGTCGCCTGGACGGGAGCCGACAGCGTAGCGCTTCTGTCACGGATCATGGGCGTCGCCCTGGCAGTTGTCTATCGATACGCCCAACGAAAGCGCTACAAGCTGCATTCCGTCATCATCGGTGAGGATCAGCCGATTTTTTGGTGGGGACTGCTTGCCGTGGTGGCCGGAATCGTATTCGACAGTTGGCTGGTGACGATGGGGAAGGGGATTCACGATGTCTTTGATCAGGGATGACAATAACGTAGCCTGGCAGGAAGCCATGCATTTGTACCACATGGGGCGCTATGAACAGGCAAAAGAAAAATTCATGCCGTTTTTGGCAACCAGTCAGGAGGACGGTCAGCTGCTGTTCTTCGTAGCCTATTGCTCTTTCAAGCTGGACCAGCTGGACGAAGCCGAGACGTTTGCCCGCGAAGCTTTGCGCGTCGGCTACTTCGGGGAAGAGGTATACTCGCTGCTTGGTATTATTTGCAAGGCAAAGGGCGCTTACGCTGAGGCGGAAGAATTTTTTTTGGCCGGCCTTGCCAAAAATCCGCAGGACGGCGATTTACTCGCCCAATACGGGTATTTGATGCTGGTCACCGGTTACGAGGAAAAGGCGAAGCTGTTGATGGCTGAAGCGATGCGAGTCGACCCGGAAAGCGAAGTCGTCCTGCACTACCATTACCATTTTTTGCGGGCGTACGATGAGGTCGAAGCCCAGCAGGAAACGATCCGAAAATACAACGAAATCGCCGGAAGTGATGTTGACAAGCTGATGAAAATGGGGCTGGCCGCACTGGATCGGGGAAATTATCGGGAAGCCCGGGAGTGTTACCGGCAGGCCTATTTGCTGGATCCCGGCAATGAACCGCTCTTGTATGCGATCGAAGAAATCGACGAGATCATCCATCCGGTCTTTTTCCCGAATCGCTTGATGCAGAAAACGGGCGGGCCGGTCGTCTGGTGGATTTGTTTTATCGGGGCCGTTTTTCTTTTCGGCAAGCTAGACTGGGAGGGGGCTGCGGGAGTCCTCGCCATGGTCTACGTCCCTTTCTGCATATATACATGGATCTCCCCTTTCATTTACCGGGCAGTGCGAAAATGGGGGCGCTATCGGTAAAGGCCCAGCCACCTGAGCGGCTTGCTGGCTTGATAGCCGAGGTAATAGAACAACTCGCGAAGAAAAAAAGGAGCTTTTGTCTTCAGGCTTTGATAGGCTGAGGTGGGCGTCGGCGAGGAGTATGCCTCCATCCCCAGGTCGTGGGCCATGGCCAGAGAGCGTTTCATGTGCAGCGGATCGCTGACAATCGTAAAGCTGCGCCAGTTTGCGGTACGGGCAACCTCGAGTGCGAATGAAAGGTTTTCTTCCGTAATAGTAGAGCGGTTTTCCAACAAAATATCGGCAGGGTGCACCCCATGCTTGATGGCGTAATCGCGAGCTACCTCGGATTCGGCTTCGGCGCTGTCTGCGCTTTTGCCGCCTGTAAACAGGATTCCTTGGACATACCCGTTCTGGTACAGCCAGATAGCGTGGTCGATCCGTTCCCGAAACACCGGGGAAGGCTGCGAATCCCAGACGGCTGCTCCGAGGACGATGGCCGCATCTGTCTTTCCCCAATAGCGGACGGAGGCAAAGGACCAAATGCTGTAGGCTGCGTGAGACACCGTCAGTAGAACAAGCAGCGACAACAGCAATAAAACGCGGGTAGATCGCTTTTTTTTCATTTTCATGAAGAACCCCCAAGTGGAAACCGAAATTCCGTGAAAAGGAATGAAATTGTACAAATGCCGGAAAAAAGAGACTTGTCCGTCAACAAGCGGGCTGCAAGTCTCTTTTTTGCTGCTTATGAATACAATCCACCCGTATAGATGGCTGCCAATGTTTTCGCGATCTCGTCCAGTTGAGCTTGATGTTCTCCCCGAACGATTTCCCAGAGGTACATTTCATGCGAGTAAAACCAGCCGCGTGCGACCAGCTCCGGATCAAGTCCGGTCCGTGCCAAGCCGTTCTGCTGGGAATAGGCGATGTCCTGGGCAATTCTGTTGATGAAGCGCTCGCGGATCTCGGCCCATTTTTGCGAAGCAGAGGCCGAGACGCCAATCGCCTCTCCAAATACCTGCAGCATCTTGCGCTCAGACTCAGCCATTCGTAAAAAGGCAGTCGTCTGGTACAGAATAAGCTCTTCAGCTTCGGCGCGGGAAGCGGGTGTAAAGGGAAGCTCTGCAATACTGTAGAATGCCGTCATGACATCTTCCATCAAAACGATCAGGAGGTCATCCTTGCCTGTAAAGTGGACATAGGCGGTACCGTATCCTGTTTTTGCCCGCTTGATGATCTGGGAGATCGTTGCTTTGTGGAAGCCTTCCTCGCGAAATACTTCTTTGGCTGCTTCCAACAGCTTGTGCCGGGTGTGCAGCGAACGCAAATGGCGTCCATCCGTTACGCTCTTTGTCTCTTCCACAGCACCGCCCTCCTTTACCAACTAGAATACAGGGAAATAAGGGAAAAAGGAAGAGAGGCGGACTCCAAAGCCAACTAATTCAAAATATTGACACTATGTCAACTTTTCTGTAATCTTGTGCTAACAACCGATACGAAGGAGGTTTTCCCTTGAAGGAATCTGCGTTTTCGCCCACGGAAGAATTTGCTCTGGAGCAGGACAATCGCGATGCTCTGGGTCCTTTTCGCGAAGAGTACTACCTTCCGCAAGGTATTGTCTACCTGGATGGAAACTCGCTTGGGATGTTGTCAAAAAGGGCCGAGCGTACCCTCATGGACTCGCTGAACGATTGGAAACGGATGGGGATTGATGGGTGGACACAAGGGGAGCGACCGTGGTTTTACCAGGCGGAGAGGCTGGGGGCTTGTCTGGCGCCGCTTGTCGGAGCGGATCCCGATGAAGTGATTGCAAGCGGTTCCACAACGGTCAATCTCCACCAGTTGGCGTCCACCTTTTATCAGCCTGAGGGGAAACGGACCAAAATTCTCGCCGATGAGCTTACCTTTCCCTCGGATATTTATGCCTTGCAAAGCCAGATCAGGCTGCGTGGACTCGATCCGCATGAGCATCTGGTCTTGGCAGCCAGCCGCGATGGCCGCTTTCTGGAGGAGGACGACATCATCGCTTGCATGACTGAAGAGATCGCCCTGATCGTCCTCCCCACTGTTTTGTATCGAAGCGGACAGCTCCTCGATATCCCGCGATTGACGGAGGAAGCGCACAAGCGGGGAATCATGATCGGCTTTGACGGCTGTCATTCGGTCGGTGCGATTCCGCATCGATTCAGCGAATGGGATGTCGACTTTGCCTACTGGTGCAACTACAAGTACCTCAATGGCGGGCCTGGCAGTGTTGGCGCGCTGTACGTAAACCGGAAGCACTTCGGGCGGTTGCCAGGACTGGCCGGCTGGTTCGGATCGGACAAAGAGAAACAGTTTGATATGGAGCTGAGCTTTTCGCCCGCGCAGACGGCTGGAGCGTACCAGATCGGGACGCCGCATATTTTGAGCATGGCCCCCTTATTCGGAGCGCTGTCCATGTTCGAGGAGGCGGGAATAGACCAGATTCGCCAGAAGTCCTTGCAGCAGACTGCCTATTTGATGGATCTGCTTGATGAGGAGCTTGCGGATCACGGCTTTGTCATCGGAAATCCGCGAGAGGATGCGAGGAGAGGGGGACATGTCAGCCTGGAGCATCCGGAAGCGGCCCGCATCTGCAAGGCTTTGAAAGATAGCGGGGTGATTCCGGATTTTCGGGCGCCAAACGTGATACGCCTGGCACCAGTAGCCCTGTATACCTCATACCATGATGTATGGCGTGCCGTCCAAATCCTGAAGCGGATTATGGAGGAGCGGACGTATGAACGTTACGAGAACAAACGCGGCGTGGTCGCTTGAAGCACAATAAATCTGCCGGAAACGCAGGAGAGGAGCTGCCAGGAATATGAACTGGATTGACATATCGCGTCCGCTCGCGCCCGGTGCCCCTACATGGCCTGGCGATACGCCGTTTCACTACGAGGTGAGCTGGCCGAAATCCGAGAGCGGCTCTGTCAATGTAGGCAAGCTGACGATGAGCCTGCATACGGGTACACATGTAGACGCTCCTTATCACTTTGACGATGACGGGAATAAAATTCTTGATTTGCCGATCGAGATTTACATCGGTCCGGCTATAGTTCTGGATGTGTCCGGGAAACAGAGCGTCGGAGCCGCCGATCTGGACGGTATCGATCTGACAGGGGTGGAACGGCTTTTGCTCCGTACCGGCTCGTGGCCCGATCCTGGGCGTTTTCCTTCTGATATCTGTTATCTCCGCTCTGATCTGGCTCCTTTTTTAGCGGAGCAGGGCATTCGCCTGATCGGTGTCGACGTCCCGTCGGTCGATCCGCTGGACAGCAAGGAGCTGCCGGCTCATCACAGTCTGCACGCCTGCCATATTCACATTTTGGAGGGGCTGCTGCTGGATCATGTAGAGCCGGGACAGTACGAGCTGATAGCCCTGCCGCTGCCGCTCGTCCAGGCGGACGGAAGTCCTGTTCGTGCCGTATTGCGCCGTTTAGCACAGGGAAATGAATAAGACATCGCGGAGCCGGATGCTTTCGGCCATGCTGCTCGCTGTTACTTGAAAAAGGGGAGGAAAAGCCGTTGACCAGAGAGCTGTCGGATTACGAGAAATACATTCGGACAGAGGAACTGCTCGGGTTGCAAAAGCGTGAGGATGAGTTGGCGTGCGCGGATGAACTGACCTTTCAGGTGATTCATCAGATCGCGGAGCTGCATTTCAAACTCGTCATGCAATATCTGCAAATGGCCAAATCGGCGATGGTCGCAGGGGAGCCTGACAAGGCAAAGGAACATCTGCACCGCGTCAATCTCCACATGAAGCATCTGCCGGAAGTATTTACGATGGTCAAAGTGATCAGTCCGTTGGATTACCATACCATACGGCTCGCGCTCGGGAGGGGCAGCGGACAGGATTCGCCGGGGTTCAATCAGATCCTCCAGTTTGGCCCGACCCTTTGGGAGCCATTTGAAAAGCTCCTGGGCGAAAAGGGACTGTCTCCTCTCGACGTGCACAAAGAGCCCACGGCACATCTCGCCTTGTATCAGCTGATGCAGGAGCTGATCCAGTTTGACGAGGGCTTCCAAAGCTTTCGCTATCAGCATCTGCAGCTAGTGCGCCGGATGATCGGCCTGGAGACAAACAGCCTCAAGGGGATACCGGCCCAAGCGCTGCAGAAGGGGGTCCGACACGAGTTTTATCCGGTGTTATGGAAGGCGATCAGCGAGTTGACCGACTGGACCGGCTCCAGCTACAATCCGCGGCCGCTCGGCGAGTAAACAGCTTCTCTCGAATGGAAAAATGTCTCCATTCGAGAGAAGTTTTTTTGTCAGTGGAGAAGCTTCAAGTCTTAAAGCGGGTGATAGTGCTACACTTTCCCCTGTTCTCGTACTTTGAACCAACAGGCATTATTTTAGTGAATTTTCAGAAATGTATCGAGCGTTCCTCCATATATTTAAGTAGACAACTCCACACAAGTCCAAAAAGGGGTGAAAATAATGGGGGAATCCGGGAAAAGCCGGGCATGGGAAGCGTATCGGTATCCCATCCTTTTGTTGGTTGCGATCCTCATCGGCGGCGTGATAGGGTGGGTGGCCGGACCGAAGGCAGATGTGCTCAAACCGTTTGGCGACATTTTTATCAATCTGATGTTCACCATTGTCGTGCCGCTGGTCTTTGTCAACATCAGCAGCGCGGTAGCCAGCATCGCAAACTTGAAGCGGCTGGGAAAAATCCTGGGCGTGATGCTGGCAGTCTTTGTCGCTACGGGTATCGTTTCATCTGTGCTGATGATCGTCGGAGTTTCGCTTGTTCCGCCGGCTGATGGTGTTCAAATCGAACTCAAAGCACCGGACGAGCTGAAGCCGCTGCAAACGGGAGAGCAGTTCGTAAACGCCTTTACCGTGCCCAATTTTAGCGATCTGCTGTCGCGGAAAAACATGCTGGCACTCATTGTCTTTTCGATCTTGTTCGGCCTTGCGGTAAGTCTTACCGGAGAAAAAGGGAGGAGGGTAGCAGACGGCCTCTCTCTTTTGTCCGAGGTAATGATCAAGCTGATCAAGCTGCTGATGTACTATGCTCCGATTGGGCTGGGTGCCTACTTTGCCACGCTCGTCGGGGTATTCGGGCCGGAGCTGTTAGGTTCGTACGCCCGGGCGATGTCGGTGTACTATCCGATTGCAATTTTGTATTTCTTCCTGTTCTTCACGTTGTATGCGTATATGGCAGCAGGCAGGGGAGGTCCGGGAAAGTTTTGGCGGGCAGCCGTCTCTCCTGCCGTCACTTCGCTTGCGACATCGAGCAGCGTAGCGACCATTCCAGTCAATCTGGAAGCGACGGCCCGGCTCGGTGTGCCAAAGGACATCCGCGAGATCGTCATCCCGCTCGGAGCCACTGCCCATATGGATGGTTCCTGTCTGAGCGCCATTCTGAAAATTTCATTTCTGTTTGGCTTGTTTCAAATGCCGTTTCACGGGTTTGAGACATACGTGACAGCCATTGTCATCGCTGTTCTGAGCGGTGTGGTCATGTCTGGCGTCCCGGGCGGCGGCTTTATCGGGGAAATGCTGATCGTTACGATGTACGGTTTTCCGCCGGAAGCACTGCCGATCGTCGCGATGATCGGAACGCTGGTCGATCCCCCTGCGACGATGGTGAACGCTACCGGGGATACTGCCGCCAGCATGCTCGTTTCTCGCATCCTCGAGGGCAAAGGGTGGATGAACAAAGCATGAATCCCGGAAATTCCATTGAGATCATGAAAAGGTGCATCCCTTTTGCGAAGATGCATGGCTGCGGCAACGACTTTTTGATTATGGACAATCGGCAGGAAGAATGGGAGGGCAAGGAGCTCGGAGCAATCGCCCGTCGGCTGTGCAATCGGGAAACGGCATTGGGAGCTGACGGATGCATGTGGGTGGAGAAGTCCGACGTTGCCGATTTTTCCATGCGTTACTTCAACGCAGATGGCAGCGAAGGGGAAATGTGCGGGAACGGGGCCAGATGTATTGCCCGTTACGCCTTTGAAAAAGGGATTGCGCCTGCAGCGATGCGGTTTGCTGCCAAAGACGGCCTGTATCATTCTCTTGTGGAAGGTCGATGGGTAGACGTGTACTTTCCGGCAATGGACAGGGCTGACTTTTTCCTGAATCGCCGTTATGAAGCCATGGATGGAGCTCGTCAATACCATTTTGCCGTGGTCGGTGTGCCGCATACGGTCTGGTTTGTCGCGGATACAGAAGAGATGAGTGACGAGCAGGTATCAGCCTGGGGAAAAGCGATCCGGTACGATCACTCGATCTTTCCTGACGGCGTCAATGTGAACTTTGTGCAAATAGCTGACGAAAACAAGCTCAAGATCCGGACGTATGAGAGGGGAGTAGAGCGAGAGACGCTCGCCTGCGGCTCGGGTGCGACGGCCAGCGCAATCACGTCGTCGTTGCTCGGTCTGGTCGCGTCGCCGGTAACAGTCTTGACCAGGGGAGGAGAGCTTAGGGTTTCCTTTCGCCTTGAAAACAATCTGGTCAGAGACATCGTTCTCGGAGGACCGACGAGGTGGGTAGCTTCCGGGTACCTCTTGCCGGAAATGTGGATGTAAGAGGAAGAGCGG
The DNA here is from genome assembly GCF_036700025.1 of Brevibacillus borstelensis. NCBI lineage: Bacteria > Bacillati > Bacillota > Bacilli > Caryophanales > Paenibacillaceae > Brevibacillus > Brevibacillus borstelensis. The sequence continues at coordinate 2,424,719 of NZ_CP144922.1, forward strand.
TTTATAGATCGAGTTGGGATAACGAACAGGCTGTGACGGTTAAAAAGTTGTTAGAATGACAAACAGACTGCGAAGGTGAAACGAAAAGAAGCATGCTTTCCACCAAGCCGCCAAGCTCTGCTCAGGAAAGAATTTTGCAGAGCGCTCCCGGTCGGCTGCCTGAGGAAAACATGCTTCTTGTTTATCAAACGCTATTTGCCTGCCGGTCCAAATGAGCTGTCGCGATAAACCGGCTTGCCTTCAAATAAGGTGAGCAGAACCTTTGTCTCATTGATCTGGGTCGCCGGGATCTCAAACAGATTTTTCTCCAGGACGACCAGGTCGGCCTTTTTGCCGATCTCGATGGAGCCAGTCTCGTTTTCGAGGAAATTGGCATACGCTCCCTCGATCGTAAAGCTGGCGATCATGTCAGCCAGCGTGGCTCTCTCCTCCGGCCAGAGAATGTCGCCGGGATCGGTAGAACCGTGCTCCGCCCGAGTGACGCCGCGCTCGATGCCATCCAGGGGAGAGAACTCCTGCGTCACCGGATAGTCGCTCGAGGAGGCCATGTGTACCCCGGCGGCAATAAAGCTCTTCATCGGGTATTCGCGGTCAGCCCGTTCCTGACCGAGGTACGGTACCTGGATGTCTTCGTAATAGCCCGGTTCTTTAAAGAACCAGAACGGCTGAGGAACTCCGATCACTCCCAGAGCCTTGAAGCGGCTGATATCCTCCGGCTTGACAAGCTGGAGATGGGTGATGAGATGGCGGGAGTCGCGTTTGCCGTTGCTTTTTTGCACCGCTTCCAGTCCGTCCAGCGCAATCGAAGTGGCCGCATCTCCGATGGAGTGAACATGAACCTGAAAGCCTGATTTGTCGATGGCCGCTGCCATTTGCTTGTAGCTGTCCGGCCTCCAGACAAGCTCGCCATGTGAATCAATATGTTCGTAAGGCTCGGACAAATAACCTGTGCTGCCTTCGATTACGCCATCCATAAAGATTTTGACACTGTTTGTCTGGTAGAGCGGTCCTTTGTTTTTCTCCCGTTCCTTAATGAACTCCTGGAGCTGTTCCGGCCCTTTTCCGGGATCAGCCAGGAAGGAATTGCGGAAACGCATGGTCAGCTTGTTGTTTTCCTCGGCTTTTTTGTAGGCGGCCAGAACGTTGGGACCGCCGATCATTGGCTCGTGGGCTGTCGTGACACCGCGTTCTGCTGCCATTTCCTGATAGGCCAGGATGCCATCCATATACTGGTCGACAGTAAATTCGGGAACCACGTCGGCGATCAGATCAACGGCTTTTTCGCGGAGCGTCCCCCATGGTTCGCCCGTGGCGTCATCCCGTTCGATTACGCCGCCCTCGGGATTTTTCGTATCCTTGGTAATGCCGGCGAGCTCGAGTGCTTTTGAATTTGCCCATACAGAGTGAACGTCTTCCGAAGTGAGCACGACGGGAATGTCCGAAATGACATCATCGAGCATTTTTTTGCTCGGCCCTTTGCCCGGGATCAGCGGGTTGCTCCAGCCCATACCGGTAATGACTTTGGCATCGGGATGCTTTTTGGCGAATTCGCGCACGGCCTGCAAATATTCATCCACCGATTGCTTGCCGTACAGATCGACAGAATGAATTTGCTTGACCGTTTCGCTGGCGTGAGTGTGACTGTCGAAGAAGCCGGGCAGCACCATTTTTCCTTTCAAATCGACGACTTCGGTCTTGGGGCCGGCATATTTTTTCGCATCGGCATCGGTTCCGACAAAAAGGATGCGCCCGTCTTTGACCGCGACGGCTTCCGCCCAGTTGCGGTTTTTGTCCACCGTGTAAACGGCTCCATTTTGCAAAATCAGATCGGCCTGCTTGTCCGCAGGCAGAGGTGCAGCATTTGCGCCATAGCTGCCCAGGGAACCGAGCAGCAGCAGGCTTGCCAGAAAACAGGTTGTCCGTTTCACGCGTCATCCACCTTTTTACTCAAGTTTAATTTCCGACCAAATCCGGTCATACTGCTTGGCGGCATCCCCGATGTCCACCATGTATTCCCCTTTTGCCAAGTCCTCCTTCGGCGGATAGACGGCGGGGTCTTCCAAAACGGCCTTGTCGATCAGCTCGTGGGCGGCCAGGTTCGGATTCGCATACGGGTAATGTTTGGAGATTTCGGCGCTGATGTCCGGGCGAAGAATGAAGTTGATGAATGTCTCTGCCGTTTTTTTGTTTGGACTGCCCTTGGGAATGACGAAATTATCCTGCCAAAGCTCCATGCCTTCCTTGGGCAGTACCGTTTTGATCGCCGGATTTTCCTGACGGGCTAGCGAAGCCTCGGCACCGTAGACGATGCCGGCCGCCACCTCGCCGGATACGAGCAGCGTCTTCGGGCTGTCGCTGTCAAAAGCCTTTACGTTGGGCATCAATTGGCTGAGCAGCTCTTTCGATTTTTCCAGTACGGCGGGGTCCGTCTCATTCAGTGACTTGCCCTGCATTTGATTGGCGATGCCGATCATCGAGCGGGCGTCATCGAGTACGACAAGCGATCCCTTCAACTTTGGGTTAAGCAGATCCCGGTAACCGGAAATGGGGATGGAAACCTTGTCCGCATTGACCGCAATCACGACATTTCCCCACATGTACGGCACAGAAAAAGCCCCCTCGGGATCAGAGGAGCGTTTCAAAAACTCCGGACCGACGTTTTTGATGTTGCTGATGCTGGAGTAGTCCAACTTTTCCATCAATTGCTGTTTGCGCATCAAGTCTACCATGTAGTCGCTCGCGACGGCAAGATCATAGCCCGAAGAATTGACAGACAGTTTGGCGAACATTTCCTCGTTCGAGGAGTAGGTGCTGATATTCACCTTTACGCCGTACTCTTTTTCAAATGCCTCCAGAACACTTGGCGGGATGTACTCCGACCAGATAAAGAGGTTGAGCGATTTGGACAATCCTGCCTGGCTGTCTCCGCCCGCTTTGGCAGCTTCATTTCCCGACGAGGGAGCGCCATTCCCCTGGACCTGCTGACCCGGCTGGACAGAGCTGCTTCCGCAACCAGTCAATCCGGTCAACAGAACCAGAGCAGCGACTAAGATGAGCATGAACAGGCTTGTCCGCTTTTTCTCCATCATGAGAGGTTTCACCTTCGTTTCATGTAGGATTGATGAATCGGAAGAAACGTACCGATCTGTATTTAACAAAGATCGGGACAGCGGCAACAGCTGCCAATCCCGATCTTTTTCTATATCTCAAGTTACGTACTACGATATTTGCCTGAGAGGGGCAGTCTTCTCAATCACATCCCAAGTCATGCCGCGAGCCTTTAACCGCTCTAAAAAGGGGAGCGGGTCGATCAGCTCGGGCGGAATGCAGCCGGTCGTGGTCAACAATCCTTCAGCGATCATGTCGACAGCGACGACCGGCGGGATGCCTGTCTGCCAGATCGTTGCTTGAAATTCCGTCTTGTAGTAAACCTCATCGTGATTGGCGATCGTGTAGACGTAAACTTCTTTTCGCTTGTTGTTCTTCTTGCCTTTGACGAGTGCGCCGACGGAGGAGTATCCGTGGATTTTTCCGGCGAGATCGGCCGGTTTCGGCATGGTCGTCACGACTACATCGCGCGGCGCTACCTTGACGCCTTTGACCTCGATCTCTTCGTCGCTGTCCAGTCCCAGATAGCTCAGCACCTTGAGGGTATTCACAAAGTCGGGATGGAGGGCGTACTTGAAGTCCACGTATTTGCACCCTTTTGCGCGGCCAATCGTCTCGCCAAGAGTGGTCGCTTCTTCGTGCTCCACGTTGTAGCAGTCCAGCCAGCCGATCGGCTCGGGGAATTCGAACTCCTCTTTGTTGGCAAAGGGAGTAGGCAAGTATTGTTCACCCTTGTCAGCCGTCCAGAAGTTCGGTTTGGCCAAACACTCCTGAATGGCTGTCTGCGGACTGAAGAAGGAGCAGAAGCCGTCGTAGTCGACGACGGAATTGTCGCCGTCGCGAATCAAAATCTCATCGACTTCGTCCAACTGATCCACAGCGTACCGCGCCGCGATGTTGGAGAAGCCGGGGTCGCACCCAAGCCCCATGATTCCGAGAATGCCTGCCGCTTTGAATTTATCGGTCCAGGCTAGCTGCTTGCGGAGCCATTGCGGGCCGCTTGAAGCCGTGTCGATATAATGGGTTTTCGTGTTCAGGCACGCTTTCATCACTTCAAAGTTGTTTTCCGGCAAGCCGATATGCAGCAGTACGTCAATGTCAGTCAAAATAGATTGGACGCTCGATACATCGCGTGCGTCGACACGTTTTACCTGGATTTCCACATCCGTCTCCCGGCGCAGCTCGGCAGCCAGCTCTTCAGCCGGGCCGATCGATATATCTGCCAGCACCAGTTTTTGCAAATACTTCGATTTCACGATTTCACACGCGCTTACTTGTCCTACACCGCCAACTCCTAAAATAGCGACTCGCATAGAGTCCTCCTTCCATTTTTGGAAAACGTTCTATCTTCGCATTCGAAACAGCCATTTCTGCAAATGCAGATCGATCGTAGCAGGAAATACCGCGACTTGTGTCGCAACATCGATTGGTTCACGCGGACGAAGTCTCATCCAAACACCCTCCTTCTGCACACGGGCAGATCATAGTAGAAACCGAAGCTAAGTGGGACGATCGTGGATCAAAACAGGCAGCAGCCTACTCAAAAAAAGCACCTCCTTCCTGCTGAAAAAGTCAGAGTGGAGCGTCTTTTATTCATGTATATTCGACGCACCCGACGTCCCATGCGAATGGAAAGAGGGAATTATACTCTGACTTTTCTGAAAATATATGCAAGAATGATACCAAATGACCGGCTGCTTCCTGTGCAGTATGAAGGAGCATCGGCAGTACCATTATTCTCACTATTGAGAAAGCAAAAACCAAAACAAAGTGCTGGAAATGTCTGTTGGTGCGCCATCACCTGCATGAGAACACCTTATTAAAAATGAGAAACCTTTCTTTTCAAAAATGAAAGGAATCGTCCGAAGATGAAATGTCGGAAATATCTGGTTGACGGCTCAAACCGAATTCCTTACAATGTTGCCAACAGGAAAATACTGTTCTTATCCAGAGAGGCGGAGGGACTGGCCCGATGAAGCCCGGCAACCGTCACGCAGTTTGTGACAAGGTGCCAATTCCTGCAGGACTGATGACAGTCTTGACAGATAAGAAGCGGGAGTACGTCCATTCCGGATGCCAACCTTCTTCTTAACGGGAGAAGGTTTTTTATTTGTATGATCAAATGTTTTTGAGTTATCGCAACTTCATAACTTCTTTCTTATCCAGAGAGGTGGAGGGACTGGCCCGATGAAGCCCGGCAACCGTCACGCAGTTTGTGGCAAGGTGCCAATTCCTGCAAGACAGCAGCAGTATGTCTTGGCAGATGAGAAGGAGGCCCCCTGTAGCTCGCGAGCCTTCTTCTTAAACGGAAGAAGGCCTTTTTTATGTTTGAAATGAGAAAAAGAGGTGGAGTACATGAGTGCAAGTGTGGTAAAAGTAGGATTGCTTGGCGTAGGGACGGTGGGGGGCGGCGTCTTGAAAACGATCCGCTCTCAGCAGCAAAAGCTGTCGGACAGGTTGGGCAGACGTGTCGAGGTGGTCAAGGCGCTGGTCCGCAATGCGGAAAAGCAGCGGTCTGTACCGATTGAGAACAATCTGATCACGACCCGGTTTGAAGAAGTGCTGGCGTCAGACGTGGACATCGTCGTCGAGGTGATGGGCGGCGTCGAGCCGACATACGGCTATGTCCGTGCACTGATTGAAAAGGGCTGTCACATCGTCACCGCGAACAAGGAGCTGCTTGCCAAGCACGGAACGGAGCTGGTGCGGCTAGCCAATCGGCACGGCGTTCAGCTCGCGTACGAGGCCAGCGTAGCCGGAGGGATTCCGATTCTCGGCGTGCTGCGCCAGTTTCTCCGGACTAATGACATCGTATCGGTCAGCGGCATTTTAAACGGGACGACGAATTACATCCTGACGCGGATGGAACAGGAAAAGCTTCCCTACGCCGAAGTGCTGAAGCAGGCGCAGGAGCTGGGCTACGCCGAAGCGGACCCCGCCTCGGACGTAGAGGGCTGGGATGCCTTGTACAAAACGTACATCCTCGCCCAGCTCGTATTTGGTGAATCGCTACCGCTGCATGCAGCCGAGAGGCAGGGGATTGAAAAGCTGCACCTCGGACAGATCGGCCTCGCCCGCGAATTGGGGTACCGGATCAAGCTGCTGGCCAAGGCTTCCAAGGCCGGGGGCGGTCTACAGCTTTCCGTCCGTCCAACGCTTCTGCCGCTGGATCACCCACTCGCGCAGGTGCAGGATGCCTACAACGCCGTGCAGGTGTCGGGCAATATCGTCGGCGACCTTTTGTTCATGGGCAAAGGGGCAGGCGAGCTTCCGACAGCAAGCGCTGTGGTGGAGGATCTGGCCTATTTGCTGACCCAGCGCTTCACTCCTCAGCCGGTCTGGCAGGAAAGCGAGCCGGCAGGCAATCGGGAAGCCGGGGAGAAGCGGTGCTTTTGCTATCTGGAAAGTAAAGCGTTGCGGGGAACGCCTGATCAAGTCACGCATTTTTTGGATCGGGCAGGAGTTCTCGTGGAAAAACAGCGAATACAATATGACTGGGCGAGCGTCTTGCGCATCGGCATGATTGCCAGCGGTTTTGCAGAGGAGCACAAGAAGGCGCTGCACCGCGATTTCGGCATCAGGGCGGAAGTGTTTCCCGTGTTGTGAGCGGAGACGGCCCAATGCTTCGGGATATAGACCGCATCCGGTTTCACCCCTAATAGAGGAGAAAAAGGGTGCCCGTATCCCGCGGTAGAAGGAGGAAGCTCATGGATAAAAAGTATGTGCTCGCAATCGATCAGGGGACGACCAGTTCCCGGGCCATCTTGTTCGACAAGCAAGGAAGCATCGTCGGGATGGCCCAGAAAGAATTTCCCCAGCTCTTTCCCCAGCCAGGATGGGTAGAGCACAATGCCCTGGACATCTGGTCATCGGTCGTCGGCGTAATCGGCGAGGTTTTGGCCAGCCACAATGTTTCGGCACAGGAAGTGGCAGCCATCGGGATCACCAATCAACGCGAGACGACCGTGGTGTGGAACAAGCATACCGGAGTGCCCATCTATCACGCAATTGTCTGGCAGTCGAGACAGACAGCGGGAATTTGCGAAGAGCTCAAAAGCAAGGGATACGACCCATTGTTTCGGGATACGACCGGTCTGCTGATCGATGCTTACTTTTCGGGCACAAAAGTAAAATGGATTCTCGACCATGTGGAAGGCGCCCGCGCTTTGGCGGAGCAGGGCGACCTCCTGTTCGGAACGATTGACACGTGGCTGATCTGGAAGCTGTCCGGCGGCCGGGCGCATGTGACCGACTATACCAACGCGTCGCGCACACTCATGTACAATATTTTTGATTTGAAGTGGGACGATGAGCTGCTGGCTCTGCTCGATGTCCCGCGTGCGATGCTGCCTGAGGTGAGAAGCAGCTCGGAGGTGTATGCGGTAACCGACAAGGATTTGTTCTTTGGCGTCGAGGTTCCGATCTCGGGGGCTGCAGGAGACCAGCAGGCCGCTTTGTTCGGGCAAGCCTGCTTCGAGCGGGGCATGGCCAAAAATACATACGGCACCGGCTGTTTTTTGCTGATGAACACCGGAGAACAAGCCGTTCGCTCCGAGCATGGCTTGCTGACGACGATCGCCTGGGGCCTTGGCGGAAAAGTGGAGTACGCGCTGGAAGGGAGCATTTTTGTCGCAGGCTCTGCAATCCAATGGCTGCGGGATGGCCTGCGCATGCTCAAAACCTCGGCAGACAGCGAACGCTACGCAACGGCCGTGTCATCCACCGAAGGCGTCTATGTCGTCCCGGCTTTTGTGGGCTTGGGCACTCCTTACTGGAACAGCGAGGTCCGCGGCGCGATTTTTGGACTGACCCGGGGAACCAAAAAAGAGCATTTCATCCGGGCCACACTGGAGTCGCTGGCGTACCAAACCAGAGACGTGGTGGCAGCCATGGAAGCAGATGCCGGCATTCCGCTGAGCAAGCTTCGCGTAGACGGCGGTGCCGTAGCGAATCAGTTCCTGATGCAATTTCAAAGCGATATTCTCGGTGTCACCGTCGAGCGTCCGCGCGTACATGAAACGACGGCGCTCGGTGCCGCCTATTTGGCCGGGTTGGGCATCGGTTTTTGGAAAAGCAAAGAGGAGATTTCGCACAATTGGCAGGTTGAGCGCTCATTCGAGGCGAGACTGGAAGAGACGGAGCGCAGCAGGCTATATGCCGGTTGGCAAAAGGCTGTCCGGGCTGCGGCAGCATTTGTGTAAGCATTTTCATTGACAGTTATTGAAAACTATGGTTATACTTTAGAAAAGTTGATCGTGCAGCACGAAAACATACGGAAATACGGTTAGGCGGAGAAAACGGAGAAAACCCTTACCCGTAAACACATTCCTTTTAAGGGGAGGAGTGTGTTTATATACGTAAGGGTTTTCTTTTTATTCATTATCGTCAAACCTATTCGATCAACAGAAAAATGAACACGAATAGAAAGAGGGGTCTGACAAATGGTGAAAAAGTGGCTGAATGTCGTAGCGACCGCGGCGTTGTTGTCGACGGTGGCAGTAGCAGGGTGTTCCTCGGGGGATACGGGCTCATCCAGTACGGGCCAAGGAGAAGCTGGCGGGGGTTCGGGTGCCGCAAAAGAACTGGGTCAAATTGCACTCTACTCGCCTGAGACACCTGATATGACCAAAGAAATTGGTCAGAATTTTGAAAAGGCTTTCAAGGGCTCGACCGTTAACATTCAGTACGCCGGCACCAACGTTCTGGTGAACAAGATGATTGCCGAAAAGGACAATCCGATGGGGGATGTCTGGTATGGCGGAGGCGGTTTCCTGCCGTTTGAGTCGGCGAAGGACAAGGATATTATTACGGCCTATACGCCTGAAGCGATCAAGGATTGGCCGGAAGTGCGCGACGGGATCAAAATCCGCGACAAGGATTGGAAATGGATCGGAGCAGAGGTGTTCGTCCTCGGTTTTGTTTACAATACCGACCTGGTAAAACCGGAAGAAGCGCCGAAAACATGGGACGACCTCTTGGACCCGAAATGGAAAGGCAAGCTCCAAATGCCGAACCCGGCAGCATCCGGAACAGCCACGCTTACGGTTCTGAGCCAACTGATGGAGCGCGGGGAGGAACCAGGCTGGGAGTACTTCAAAAAATTGGTCGATCAGATGAGCGCGATGCCTGACTCCGGCTGGCGCCCGGAAAAGCGGTAGCCAAAGGCGAAGCCCATGTCGCGATCGCATTTGACTTCATGGCATACGAAATGAAGGCAAAGGGGGAAAAGGTGGACTTTATCGTTCCTGAGAAAACTCCTGTCATCGTCAACCCGGTATCTCTTGTCCAGGATGGACCGAACCCTGACGGCGGCAAAGCGCTGATCGACTACCTGTTGTCCAAGGAAGGACAGCAAACGCTTGCCAACTGGTACCATATCCCGATTTCCAAAGAGGTTGAATCGAAAACGCCGCTCACGCTGGAAAAGGTCATCCCGCATGCACAGGAGCTCGACGTAGATTGGGTCGTGCAAAACTACGACCGCGTACGCAACGAATGGCGGCAAAAATTCCAATAAGGAGGTTCTTCCATGGGGTCGGTCAGAATTGAGAACTTGCACAAATCGTTTAACGGAATCGCCGCATTGGAAGACGTCAGTCTGGACATTCGGGAGGGCGAGTTCTTCGCCCTTCTCGGCCCGTCCGGCTGCGGAAAAACGACGACTATGCGCTGCGTGGCCGGGTTTGAAAGTCCCACATCCGGCAAAATTTTTATCGGGGACCGCGATGTCAGCAACGTCCCCGCCAACCAGCGCAATTGCGGAATGGTTTTTCAAAGCTATGCGCTGTTCCCTCATTTGAATGTATTTGAAAATGTCGCCTACAGCCTGCAGGTGCGCCGTTTCTACCAAGGCGGCTTTGGCACCAAACTCGCAGTCCTCGGCAATATGCTCAATCGGAAATTGGGCAGGGTGGACAAAGAGACAGAAAAAAAGGTGAGAGATGCACTGGATTTCGTAGAGTTGGGTCATTTGGCCGACAGGCTGCCGGGACAGCTTTCCGGCGGCCAGCAGCAGCGGGTGGCGCTGGCTCGGGCCTTGATCATGGAGCCGGCTGTGCTGTTGATGGATGAACCGCTCTCCAACCTGGACAAAAAGCTGCGCAACAGCATGCGGGTCACGATCCGCCGGATTCAGCAAAAAGTAGGAATTACGACGATCTTTGTCACACACGATCAGGAAGAGGCCATGAGCATGGCTGACCGGGTCGCAGTTATGCAGGGAGGCAAGCTGGTGCAGGTGGACACGCCCACCGCGCTGTACAGCAATCCGGGCTCCACTTTTGTAGCGGATTTCGTAGGCTCGTCCAATATTTTCAAGGGCAAGGTAAAAGGAACGGAGGCAAGCGGTACAGTCATTCAGCTTGAAGGCGGGCAACTGCTCACATCGGCTTTTTCCGCGAAACGTGAAGATGTAGAGGTAATCATTCGCCCTGAAAGCATTCGCCTGGCTGCCGGAGAACCGGTCGATGCAGGTGATAAATCGATAGAGGGTACCATCACCATGTCTACCTACCTTGGACCCAGCATTCGCTATGACGTACAGGTCGGAAACATGCAGATCGAAGTGGACAAGACGTTTGAAGCAGGAACGCCGCTGCTTCCGCCAGGCACAAAGGTCTATCTTTCCATCGATCCTCATCTAGTGGTGATCCTATGAAAAAGCGATTTCTCGAATCATTGAGCGGGTTTACGGTCCTGAAATGGTTTATCTACTTGTTCTTCTTCCTGTTTCTCCTGGTTCCGTTGTTCTCGATTTTGCTCGTCAGCTTTACCGGCCAGCCGATCAACCTGTTTGGCAGCCTGGTCAGCCAAAAAACGCTGGCAAAGACAATCGAGAAGCTGTCCAATGTGTCTCTGGAGGCCTACTCCTCGCTGTTTGAGGGCAAGGGCTACTTTGATGCCCTCCTGAACAGCCTGAAGCTGAGTACCGGAGTAGCACTGCTTGTGACCATCGTTGTCATTCCGATTGCGTACGCCTTTGCGCGGACGAAAATGCCGTTCAAAGGACTTTTTGCCACACTGTGTACAATTCCTCTGGTCGTACCCACGTTTATTTCGTCCTATGCTTTCATGCTGATGTTCGGAAAAACGGGGTGGGTCAATCACATCTACCAAGCATTGGGCGGGGAAGGCGTGCTTTTTGACATCCAGTCGATGCTCGGGATTGTGCTCGTACAGGTCTTCTACTTCTTTCCTTACGCCCTGTGGCCGATGGTGGCAGCCTTCAAGATCAGCGACCTGACCTTGGAAGAAGCGTCGCAAAACCTCGGTGCCCATAGTTGGTACACGTTTATGCGAGTGACCTTGCCGCTGGCGATGCCGGGGATCGTTTCGAGCATGCTGCTGATTTTTACCGTCAGCTTTTCCGACTTCGGGACACCGATTATTTTGGCGCCAAAAGATCTCAACCTGATCGTGGTCGAAGCGTATCGGGAGATGGCCGGCTTCTTCAACTGGGCAGGTTCCGCGGTATTGACCGTCATCATGCTCCTGGTCGCAGCCTTCTTCTTCTGGCTCCAGCGCCTCGTGATCAAGGGAAAGGAATACGGCACGATCTCGGGAAAACCGACTCGCCAAAAAATGAACGATCACAAGGGCGTAGTCTCCGTACTGACCACCTACTCCTTTTTGGTCGTACTGATTCCCGTACTCGGTGTCGCATCCATCTTCCTGTCGTCGCTCGCGACTACATGGGGACGTCACGCATTGCCGGACGGCTATACGCTCAGCCACTATCTGACGATTTTCAGCACGTCGCATAAAAATATTCTAAACAGTCTGGTTCTTGCCGGCGGAGCGCTGGTCCTGAGCGTGGTGATTGCCACCTTCGTCTCCTACTTTGTCGTGCGTCGCAACTCCGGGGGACTTGATTTTATCTCGTCCATTCCGCTGATCGTACCGGGCATCTCGCTGGGAATCGCGCTTATCCAAACGTTTAATACCGCTCCGTTGAAGCTTACGGGAACAGCGATCTTGCTCATCATCGCCTATACGATCAGGCGAATGCCGTACATGATCCGCTCGACGATGAGCTCGATGATGGCGATTCGCAAGGATATCGAAGAGGCAGCGGTAAATATGGGGGCATCCAACCTGCTCGCCGCCGTGACCGTGATCGGACCGCTGATGCTGCCCGGCATTGCAGCGGGTGCTATCCTCGTATTCGTAACGGTGATCAAGGAAACGAGCATTTCCCTGCTTCTGGCCCCGACAGATTGGGCGCCGATGAGCCTGGCGGTATTCCAAAACCTGCTGCGGGGTGAATACTACACCGCGTCAGCGATGGCGATTCTGATCATTGCGATCGTCATTGTCCTGCAGTACCTGGCGAAAAAATTGACCAAGGATCAACTGTACTAAGGAGGAAAGGCAGTGAAGGGGTTTATCTTCGACCTCGACGGTACGGTGTATCTCGGAGACCGCCTGATCGAGGGAGCAGCAGAAGCGATTCAGGAACTAAGGAACCGCGGGGACAAGGTCGTGTTTCTGTCCAACAAACCGATCGCGACCCGTCAATCCTACGCGGAAAAGCTGACCAAAATGGGAATTCCCACCACAGTGGAGGATGTGCTGAACTCATCCTTGATCGCAGCCAGATACCTTCAGCAAGTGATGACTCCGACAGAGAAAGTACTGGTGATCGGCGAGCAGCCGATTCGAGACGAGCTGCGCGCGCACGGCATACAGATGAGCGAAGACCCGAATGAAGTGTCTTATGTCGTTCTCTCTTGGGATCGCCAGTTCACGTATGACGGATTAAACGACTTGTATCAAGCCGCCATTCGCGGGGCCAAGGTGATCGCGTCCAACCCGGATCGCACCTGCCCGCTGGAGGATGGCCAAATACCCGATACCGGGGCCTTCATCGGGGCACTGGAAGGCGCGACGGGAAGACCGATTGATCTGGTGGTCGGGAAGCCTTCTCCGATAGCAGCCGAAGCGGCCGTACGTCACCTCGGTCTGGACTACCATGCTTGCTACATGGTAGGGGATCGGCTGGAAACGGACATCAAAATGGGGAACGATACAGGCATGAACTCCGTTTTGGTCTTGACCGGAATTTCGACCAGGGAAATGGCCGAGCAAAGCGAATACAATCCGCGGTACATTTTAAACAGTATTAAAGAAATTGTGAATCTTTAGACATGCGATGCTATAATGGGAGCAACCAAGCACCATATGGAGGTAGCGGATGTATCCTATTGTAGATCTGGTCGAGTATGAAACCATTGCTGCCGTCCAATCCGAAGCCGATTTGGATGACGCGCTCAGAAGCAATGTCAATATCATCTTTCTGTTGACCGGCTCCATTTTTAACATTCAGGAGCTTGTCGACAGAAGCAAAGCGGCAGGCAAACAGGTGTTTCTGCATATGGAATTTATCGAGGGGATCGCACCGGACAAGAGCGGGGTTGCCTATGTGGCAAGAAACATCGCCCCTACCGGTATTATTTCCACGCGAAGCAACCTGATCCGAGTTGCCAAGGAAATGGATCTGATGGCGATTCAGCGGATATTTTTAATTGACCGAAATGCGGTAGTCAAAGGAATCAGGGTAGTTGAGCAGAGCGCCCCCGATGCTGTCGAGATCATGCCGGGTGTGATGCCCAGAGTCATCCGGGAAATGACCGAGCTCACTCCGCTGCCGATCATCGCGGGCGGCCTGATCGGAACCAGGCAGGAAATCGACGAGGCACTGGCGGCTGGCGCCCTGGCCGTGTCGGTCGGAACAAAAGAATTTTGGTTTTCACCTGAATAGGAAAAAGGGAAGAGATGAGGAGATACCCCTTTGGAAAGACGGCATGTCTGCATGGCAGGCCGATCTTTTCATGGGGGTTTTTTCGTTGATCAAAAACATCCGGCACGAAGCCGGAGAGGAGGCAACCAGTGGGTAACCGATTTTCAGCACGGACCAGACAGGAACTTCTGCAGCAAATGTCCACAGATACGCTTGACCTGCTCGTCATCGGTGGAGGCATTACCGGTGCCGGCATTGCGCTTGATGCGAGCAAACGCGGACTGAAGGTAGGCTTGTTGGAAATGAACGATTTTGGTTCCGGCACGAGCAGCCGGTCGACCAAGCTGATTCACGGAGGTCTGCGGTATTTAAAGCAAGGGGAAGTGCGGCTGGTTCAGGAGGTGGGACGAGAGCGGGCCATTCTGTACAAAAATGCCCCTCATCTGGTGATCCCTGTACCGATGCTTTTGCCGATCTACAAGGGAGGGACCTACGGCTACCTGGCTTCGTCTGTCGGCTTGTACGTGTACGACTGGCTCGCCGGAGTGGCGCGGAAGGAACGGCGCAAGATGCTGGGGAGAAAGGAAACACTCTCGCGGGAGCCGCTGCTCAAAACGGAAGGGTTAAAAGGCGCGGGCCTGTACTTTGAGTACCGGACAGATGACGCCCGCCTGACGCTTGACATCATGAAAACAGCCGTTGGATTGGGCGCAACGGCCGTTAACTACGCGAAGGCTGAACAATTTTTGTACGACAACGGCATGATAACGGGGGCGCTCGTCACAGACCGGTTAACAGGCAAGAGCTACCCGATTCATGCCAAATATGTCGTCAATGCGACGGGGCCATGGGTAGATGGCGTACGGCAAGTGGACGGCTCCCTGCAAGGCAAACGGCTCTATTTGACAAAAGGTGTTCACCTGGTCGTATCGGCGGACAGATTGCCGGTCAAGCAGGCCGCCTATTTTGATACGCCGGATGGACGGATGGTTTTTGTCATTCCCAGAGGAAGAATCACGTACATCGGCACAACGGATACGGCCTACGAGCATTCCATTGACCATCCGCGCACGACAGAAGAGGACCGGGATTATTTGCTCCGTGCCGTAAACAGCATGTTCCCGTCCGTCAGGCTGGAGCCGGCAGATGTCCACTCCAATTGGGCCGGGCTTCGTCCGCTCATTTACGAGGAGGGAAAGGGACCGTCGGAATTATCCCGCAAGGATGAAATTTTTCACTCGCCTACCGGATTGATCACCATCGCTGGCGGCAAGCTGACGGGCTTTCGCAAGATGGCGGAAAAAGTGGTCGACACGATCGCCCACAAGCTGAAGGAGAAAGAAGGCAAGGAGTACCCGGCTTGCTCCACCGACCGCATTGTCATCAGCGGAGGGGTACACCATGGATATGAAAAGTACGGGGATTGGAAAAAAGAGATGCTTCGACAGGGAATCGAGCTGGGAGTAGAAACGGAGATAGCGCAGGAGTGGATCGATACTTTCGGTAGCAACACATTGAGCATTTACAAGCGGATTTCCGAGGGCTCACCCACCCGGGAACAATTGCTGGCGGCACAGATCAAGTATGCAATCGAGGAAGAAATGACCGTCCAGGCCGTTGATTTCCTCCGACTGCGTACGGGATGGACCTATTTTCAACTGCACAAGGCCGAGGAGCTAAGAGAGCTTGTCGTCCGGCTGATGGCACAGGAGCTGGGCTGGAGCGCTGCAGAGGCAGCTCGCCAGAATGCCGAAGCGCAAAACTACCTGCATTCGCTGAAAAATCTCCCGCGAAATGAGCAGGACCTATCCGATCATGTTGGGGAATCAATTGACTTTTCCCAAAAATCAGGTACTATTTTTTGAAACGATCATTATGAGGACGTTCAAGAAAAGAGGGCGGATAGGATGAAACTTTCGTTTGATCACCTCGTTCACTTTCTTTACAGACCACCCCTGGAGGCTTCTGATCGGCTGAAAAAGGCGGGCTTTCATACAGTAGCGGGGGGACGGCATGAATCGTGGGGGACTTACAACAGCCTCAGCTATTTCGGCTTATCCTACGTGGAGTTTCTCGCCGTAGAATTTCCCGATATTGCCGCGAGTGCAGAGAATCCGCTCGTCCGGCAATTGGTTGCCGAGGCGACAGTCGGCGAAGGAATGGGGCAGCTTGCCTTTCGCACAGATGAGATCGAGCGGTGGGCAGAGCGCTTTGAACAGCGCGGATACCAGGTGACAGGGCCGTTGCCTGGCAGCAGAAAGCGGGAGGACGGCACGTTCATTCAGTGGAAAATGCTTTTTGCCGAGGGGGCCGAAAAGCAGCGCCGCATTCCCTTTCTGATCCAATGGGATGAGTCAGATGAAGCCAGAGTGAATGACTTGACCAGACGAGGGATGATCGCCCCGCATGAAAACGGCTCACAAGAAATCGCATACATTGCGCTTGCTACCGGCAATTTGGACGAAGCGGCCCGCGACTGGCAGGAGTGGCTCGGTCTTGTGGCAGGCGAAGAATTTGCGGACGAACGGCTGCAAGCCAAATGCCGGCGCGTCCAATGCGACGGGGCCGATCTGCTGCTCTGTCAACCGATGGGAGCCGGTGTCACCAAGGATGCGTTGTCCACCAGAGGGGAACGTCCCTTTCTCATCCGTTTTGCAGGTCCCGGCTCCAGCGTGCACAGCGCAGGAATTTTCGGCGGCAACTACGAGTGGTCGTCCATTTGATGCGAAAAAGAGCAGTTCCCTGGTTTTCCGCAGGGGACTGCTCTTGTTTTTTTGGAAGCACGTGTTTTGTTACGATTCCCGGACAGGATTTTTGGTAAATTGGCGATACATGTAGAGCATCGCCAGTCGCCACGGAACGATCATGCCATACGCCAAGACGAAGAACAGGCCGGCTGTCTGCATGACTGAAAACGAGTCGTTGACCCACAGCTTGATCACGGTCCGGATAACGAGCAACGCCAAAAGAATCATAAAAAACGCTTTGGATCGTTTCAAATATACGTCCTGCCCGACAATTTCAAAACGGGACGTCATAATCAACGGAATGGAAAGAATCATCCCTGCACCAAATGCAATCACGTGGTAGATCAGCGGTGTTGCCGTTTCCGGAAAGTGAAACATGGCAAAACCGGTTGACATGAACAATGGCGGCAGGATTATCCGGCGTGCGGAGACCGGCTTTTTCTGTCCGCGGAGTCGCAGAAAGATAACCGCGGTAGCCATGAGTAACGGGATAAGCATCCCGAGAGCGGTCGTTGACAGGATGTGCATGGAAATGCTCCTCCTTACTCCATGATGGTACTAGTTTACACCATTTTTTAAAAAAGAGGAAAGCGCTCTTTTCCATTTCTGCAAGCAATCGCAGTCAGACGGGTGTCAGGCGACTGCAGGCTCATCCGTCTCGCGGACGTCGAGTTTGTGCTTCTTGCTATACACCATCGTCAGCGCGGCCATCAGCAGCGTAACGGAGCCGATCCCGAGCATGTAACCGGAGACGCCGAACAGATCGAGGCAAATCCCGGTCGTTCCCAAAGCGACGAGAAAGAACCCGCGGTCAAGCATCCCTTTGAAGGAGAAGAACCGGCCTTGCTGGTGCTCTGGCAGCCGGCGCTGAAAAATCGTCGTGGTCACGGGGAAAAAGAAAGCGACGGTAAAGCCAAAGACGCCAAATGAAGCCAAGACCATGAACCGGCTGTCTGCAAACGACATGCCGTACTGCGAAAGGGCAAAAAAGAACAGCAAAACAGTGGATGCGGCGATCAGGTTGCGTCCGCCAATCCAACGCTTGGCAAGGAGTCCGCCCGCCAAAATGCTCATGCCCTCTACCGTATAAATCCAGCCCATCAGCTCGGGACTTTGCTGGATTTCGCTGAAATTGAGCACGAGCAGGTTAAAGCCGCCGAGAAACAGCGTAATCAGGCCTGTGTTGAGCAAGGCAACCATCAGCGCAGGGTCTTTCTTCGTCACGGTCAGCACCTCGCGGAATTCTACCTTTTCCTGTCGCTTGCGGGAATCGACTGCGGGGATACGCAAAAATCTGGTGACAAAGGCCAGAGCCAGATAAGCCGCGAGCGAAAACAGGTAGAGTTGGGATAAATCCATGTTCGCGACGAGTATGCCGCCTATGGCTGTTCCGCCAATCCGTGACAATGTCGAGAGGTTGAGGTAGACGCTGTTTGCCTTCAACAAGTCAGCCGGACTGAGGATGGCTGGCAGGGAAGACTGCACGGTCGGAAAATAAAAAGCGGCAGAGACCTGCATGATGACCAGAGAGACGACCATCCATGAAAGGGAGCCGTAGTAGATCGCAGGGAGCATGCATATCGGACTGAGACAACGCACGAGGCTCGCATAAAGCATGATCTTTCCTTTGTCGTAACGGTCGATCATGACGCCGGCTTTTGGTGACAAGAGAATGCTGACGATCAGTCCGCTCATCAGAATCAATCCCTTGACCGTGTCGGAAGGGATCATGTGCTGCATGAACTGGAGGTTGGCGATAATGGAAATCCACATACCGGCACCAGCGATCACTTCTCCGGTCATTAGGAGGAGAAAGGTACGATTGCGCCACAACATCTAAGCCACTCCTTCTGCCTATTCAAAATTTTTTTATTAATTGGATTCACACAGTATAGCATTTGCCCAAAATTTTGTATATTGATTCCCGGCTGTCGTATGCGCGACGGAAAATGGGGAACCCTATATTTGTCAAAAGGGAAAAGGGTGTTCCTCTGTGAAACGAAAGCGAGCTTTGCTCTTATTGGTGGCTTACGGTTTTTCAGCTACCTTGGCGATATTTTACGGATTGGTGGAAAAACGCAGCCTGTTTGCCACCTTTCTCTTGTTTCACTTGCTCGTTTGTCTGTTGGTGCCGCTGTTTCACGGCATGTGGGAAGAAAAGCTGTCCGCACAGTGGAAGCGGGCATGGGTGCCCTTTGATCAAAAAGGAATGCTATACGGTCTGGGCCTAGGAGCGATGCTCATGACGGGAGTGATGGCGGGGACCTGGCTCTTGATCAGCGGGGGAATAGTGAACGCCAGTCACGTCAAATACACGCTAAATGATTGGGGAGTGACACCTGACTGGCTTCTCCCGTTTTCCCTGTATTTGGTCGTTGTCAATTCCTTGTTGGAGGAGCTGCTCTGGCGCGGCTTTGTTCTGGAGCGTCTGCTGGATGCGCTGGCCCGGCCTGTCGCTGTGCTGATAAGCGGTTTTTTTTACTGCTTGTATCATCTCGTCGTCGGAGTCATTTTGTTTGGATTGTTATGGGGAGTGCTGATCACGGGACTTGTGTTTGGAACGGGCCTTTTGTGGGGCTGGCTGAAAGGATTGTTCCCGACCGTTTACGCGACCTGGCTGAGCCACCTCATGGCCGATTTGGGGATCATTCTCGCACTGCACATCTGGGTTTACTGAATTGACCATAGGAGGGTGCCGAATGCTCAAGGATTATGAAGAACAACGGCTGCGGAAAAGGCTGCTCTCGGCTCTCAGACAAAACGGAGAACAGCCTTTGCTTTATTTTGATACATATGGATATACGCCTGTGAATGCCTTGCTGGCCTACATCCGCACGTTAAAAGGCTGCAGCGGTGTCACCCTGAACGACATCCGGCAAGTGGTCGATCACGATCCGGAGCACCGGATCGACTGGGATGGCGGAGCGTTGATCCGCGCTACGTACGGGTTTTTGCCAGGTCCGAAAAAATGGGGCGAGGAGGTGGAGCCGCCGCCGCAGCTGTTTTATGGTACGCATCGAAAGCTGATCCCGCAAATAGCCGAGGGAGGACTCCTGCCAATTGCAAACGAACATGTGCAGTTGGCTGCAAGCCCGGCCGATATCGGTGAGGAGCAAGGTACACTGGTCTTGCTTGCAGTCAGTGCCCACGATGCATGGCAGCAAAAGATACGCTTTTATCAAGGCTCGGAACGTTATTTTTTTGCCGAGGCCATTCCTGCTGCTTACTTATCCGCATCGGTGCTGCCTGAGCGCCGCTGACTGCGCTCATCGAGCCGGCGAAGCCTTTCGGCGATTACATCCGACCGGTCCCGCTGTGTATGTTTATGTAACAAAAATGTATTGAACAGATCGCTTTCGCTGTCAAAATGAAGGCCTCGTTCTTCGCAACGCTTCCGGCAATCGGCCAGCAAGGCCGGGTCGGCAATAGGCAATCGGATGCTGTGATAGGGACTGTTTTGCTTCATCTCAGCAAGGAGCTGGCTGAGCGTTTGGATGGTTGCATCCGGGTCCAGGCCAAGCGACTGGACGTCGGTCCTCTCTCTATTGAGGATCTTGATCGCGCTGTCCACCATTTTGATGGCTCCGGCAAAATTCCCTCTGCGCTGGTGGTAGAGCGACACGGCTACTTGAATCAAGCCGACCCAAACCGCCCTTCTTTCTCCGGGAGGGCTTTCTTTCCAATATTCCTCCAGAATTTCGTGGCATTCAAAATAATCCCGTTCGGCATGGAACTGTATCAGGTATTCCAGATAGGGTTGGGGGTACATAACGATGACCTCACTCTTTTGTTTTCCGTTTTCACTATGTACTATTATAGAGGAGGATACATACAGAAAACGAGGTGCAGGAAAGAAAATGACCAAAGAAGAAATTCTTGCCATTCTGGAAGAGAAGCAATTGACAGATGTGATTGAACTGATACAAGATGCGGAAACGGGTGATCTGGAGGAGCTGGAGCTGGTTGAGAGTCTGGGGCTTCTCTGGGACGAGACGCTGAACCGGGAAGTGCTCCAGCTGCTTGAGAGCATGGGGGTTTCGATTATTTACGTGACCGATGATGACGAAGAAGGCGAGGAAGACGAAGGCGCTGATTGATACATGAAGAAGAACCAACCTTCCGGTGGGGGTTGGTTCTTCTCTTTATTCTTTACTTTTGAGTCCAAACCCGATTCTTGTTCCGGGTGGGAGGAAATTTGTCGCCTTTCCCCAGTTCGATGATCATCGGGTCCTGGACACTCGCTCCAGTCTCCCCGATTTCCATGTATACGGCGTTTTTCGGAGACTTGTCTCCCTCGTGAAAACGGCTGCGCTCGCCCATCTATATTCCCCTCTTTCCATGCGATGTAATCGTCACGCTTAGTATTTCATACGGCAGCGTGGTTCATCCTGATTGTTCATGTTGACGATACATTCAGAATTGATTTACGATTGAAATTAAATGATATACGGGGAGGTTGCCACGTGCTTCGCCTGTCTTTGCAAAAGGATTCCAATGTTTCGTATCACGAACAATTGTACCAGCAGATCGCAGCGGCCATACGCAGCGGTGAATTGCCGCCTCATGCACAGCTCCCCACGGTTAGAGAACTGGCGGCACAGCTCAAGGTAAACTACAACACGATTCGCAGCGTGTACTTGCGGCTTCAACAGGAGGGCCTGGTCGACTCCAGGCAAGGAAGAGGAACGATTGTCAGCAATGTCGTCAATGATCCCCTGCTGACCCGCAACCCCGCCCATCTAGCTTTGCTGGCCAAAGAGACGATTCACAAAGTAAAGGCTATGGGGTATTCGATGGAGGAATTCACGCGGGTGCTTTCCGTAGTGATGCATGAGATCAATCAGTTTCCCGTCCTCTTCATCCGTTTTACAGAGCTGGAGCTGGCCGAATATTTGCGTTTGGTCCAATATCACTTGCCCAGTGCGATGGTGGAAGGGCGAACACTGGATGACTTTTGGGATTGGCTGGAGAAAGAAGGAGGACTATTGTGTCAGTATAAAGCAATTGTCACGCATCCTTCGGTCAGCGCCAGAGTGAAGCAGGCGTTGCCGCGCGAATCACCGCCGATTGTCAGTCTCGATTTCATTCCGGACCCGACTACCGTGATTCCTGCCATGGAGGCGTACCCGCGGCAAACCAAGGTAGGTCTCATTTGCGCAACCCTCCGTGGAGCCGAAGGAATGATCGCCGATCTGCATAATGCCGGTATTACCCACTTGGATTTGCGAACGATAGAAGCCAATTCCCCGGACGTATTCGAGCTGATAGCCCATTGCGACGTCGTTTACATCTCCAAACCGGGCTACATGACCCGGCCGCATCTCCTGACGCTGCCCAAGGTGAAGGAATTTCAGGAAATTCCTGACCACCACGGGATCAATGAGCTAAGGAAAATCGTCACCCAGTAAAAGCCAACGGAGATGAAAATTTCATGAAACAAGCGAGCTGGATGCTGCTGGGAGCCGTTTTTTTATGGGGCCTGACGGTCGTCCCGGTAAAATGGGCCATGGAAACATTGCACCCTTTTTCCCTGATGTGCATGAGACTTCTTACAGCCGGACTCATTCTTTTTTTCTTTGCCAAACGAAACGCCAAAGCAAGGCGTCATGCTGGCGCCCAGCAAGAAGGACTTATCATTCCCTGGAAGCGAATGGCCATGCTTTCATTTACCGGTGTCGCGGGATACTTTCTCTGCAATTTTTCCGGGATGTCTCTTACCAGCGGGGTGCACGCCAGCATGATCGCTGCGATGCTGCCGCTCTTTACACTCTCGCTCGCGGCTCTTTATTTAAAAGAGCGCGTTACAATCTCCCAGTGGCTCGGCCTGCTGATCGGAATGGCAGGCGTACTCATGATCACACTGCAATCTCAAAGCAAAGCCAGCTTCTCGGTTTTGGGGGATTTGCTCGTTTTGGCTGGCGAATTTGTTTTCGCGATCTATGTGATTCAACAAAAACGGCCCGCAGGGGAAGAGAAGATGCCGAGCGAATGGTTTACCTGCCTGACGCTTTTGATCGGAGGAATCATGGTGATTCCGTTCGCCCTGGCGGAGGTCTGGATGTACGGGCCCCCTGTTTTTAACGGAAAGACCTTTGCCTGCTTTCTCTTCCTGACGCTCGGCTGCACGGTTTGTGCCTATAGTTTGTGGAATCAGGCATTGAAGACAGTGTCCGCAGCCCGGGCAGGCATCTACCTGAATGCAACACCATTGATCAATGTGGCGACGGCTATTCTGTTTCTTCACGAACCTTTGACCGCAATGACTGTGCTGGGAGGTTTTCTCGTTCTCATCGGTGTGGCCTGGGCGGAGCGAAATAAACAAAGGAATTCCCCGGCGGAACCGTTTCTCGAGTCAAAAAGCCTCTAGCGCAGCGCGTAGGGCGGATGCTCATTTTCCCATTGAATAGATACATGTACCGTGCCGAAGCACTCCCCTCGACATATTTTGTAACTGTACCAAGCGAAGAGGGGGTGAAGCGAGTGAGCTGCGGATGCAAAAAGTCTTACGGCCATTGCTATCACAAACAATGCTGCAAAAAGAAATACTACAAGAAAAAATGCTATTACAAACCTGTTTATAAGTACGACTGCCATAGCTATAAAAAAGGGTATGGTGGCGGCTACGGTCACGACTCCTCTTCCTCCAGCGGTGGTTACGACAGCCGCTATTAACAGAAATAACATGCTTCCCATTTAAGCGGGAGCATGTGCTGACCGCCAGCGGTCATACCTCCAAATGTGAAAGAATGCGATCCGTCTTTCACCAAAAGCGCCGACAGAAGCTGTGTGTACACAGGTTTTCTGTCGGGCGCTTTTTTTGTTGTCAGACTGTTTTATTTTTTGAAAAAAAGAGGATTGAAGGCATTCAAAACGAAATGAACATGGAAAGGGTTGGAAAGGAGCGGTCAAAGCCATGTTGACAGGGATTACGGTAGTCGATTTTTCGCGCCATCTTCCCGGACCGTTTTGCACCATGAGACTGGCTGACCTGGGAGCAGAAGTGATCAAGGTGGAGACGCATCCGTCCGGAGACCCTGGACGGGCAATGGGACCGAGAATCGGGGAGGCAAGAGCAATATTTCTTTCTACCAACCGAAATAAACAAAGCGTGGCACTCAATCTTCGTACGGGGAAAGGCAAAGAGCTGGCGTATGAGTTGGCCAGGCAGGCCGATGTAGTTGTCGAAAGCTTTCGGCCCGGAGTAATGAAGCTCTTGGGCCTTGACTACGAAAGACTTTCCAAAAGCCATCCCTCCATCATTTACTGCTCCCTTACCGGGTATGGACAGAGCGGCCCGATGCATCAGCTAGGCGGGCATGATCTCAACTTCCAGGCCGCAAGCGGACTCCTTGCTGCGATCCGCGGCGAGGACGGAAAACCGGTGGCTGCAGAGGTCCCGATTGCCGATTATGCGGGCGGCATGTACGCATCCGAGCAAATCTGCGCGGCATTGATCAGGCGGTACCAAACAGGCCAGGGAGCGTATCTGGACATTTCGTTGGTTGACGCATTGTCCTCCTGGATGGGCATGCACGTCCTTTGCGCCCAACATGCACGGGAAGAAGAGATGGCCCGGTTTTTTAAAGGTCGCCTTGCCTACCAGATCTTTGAAACAGCGGAAGGAAAGTACGTCGTTCTCGCGGCCCTCGAGGAAAAGTTCTGGCTCAATTTCTGCAGGGCAGTCGGCCGCGAGGATTGGGAAGACCTGTACGGGGCGGGGCTCGACGAACACCCGCATGTGTACGAAGAAATGAAAAAGCTTTTTCTATCAAGGACACAGCCCGAGTGGGGGGAACTGGGAAGCGAGGTGGACTGCTGCCTGACTCCCGTAGAGGAGATAGATACTTGGCTGGATAGCGCTTTTATAAAAAACAGACAACTGACGTTTACGCTTGAAGCAGGAGAATACGGGGAGAGACTGCAGGTTCGCACCCGAGCCAGTCTTTCTGACAGGGACGAGCCGGTCCGGGACCTATCGCCTCCGCCAGGTTATGGAGCGAATACCCGCCAGGTACTGACGCAGAAGCTGGGGCTGTCGCTTGAAGAGTTGGCCCAATTGGGAAGGGACGTAGTCATTTTCGTTTGAATACTAGCATAAACGGAGGTTTTGTGAATGAATGACCAACAGACACTTCCTCTCTATACCGAGCTTCATGAGGGGGTTCTGACTATTGTGCTGAATCGTCCGCGCGTATTGAACGCGATGACGATCGAGATGTTTTCTCTCCTGAAAGATGCGATTTCCTTTGCGGCTACCAAGGAAGAAGTAAGAGTGGTGATCTTTCGGGGAGCAGGCGGAAATTTTTGTTCCGGCGCCGATTTAAGCGTGCTCAGCATGCTGAGTGAATCAGATCAAGCCCATCAGGCGCTGACCATCATCAACGACTTTCTGCTGCAATTGCATCATATGCCCAAACCTGTGATTGCTGTTGTGGAAGGCGCGGCGGTAGGAGCAGGACTAAACCTTGCTCTCCATGCGGATTTTGTCCTGGCTGCAAAGGAGGCCGTGCTTCAGGAACCGTTTGTCCATATCGGATTGACTACCGACTTTGGCGGCACGTATTTGTTGCCAAGGCTGGTCGGTATGGCCCAGGCAAAACGACTGGCCTTGCTGGGAGAAAAAATCAGCGGAAGCGAAGCCGAGAAGATAGGGTTGATCTACAAGGCAGTCGATGCAGCGGCTCTTGAACAAGAAGCAAACCAGCTTGCGAAAGTCCTGCTGCGGATGCCGAAGCTGGCGTGGGAGACCACCAAAATGGGATTGACAGCATGTCTGGAGCTCAACATGGAGGAGGCTCTAGCCTGGGAAAAACAGCAGCAGCCCAAACTGATCGCCCATCCAGAGTTTCAGACGGTCATCCGCCAGCGGCTGAAAAAAGAGTAAAGCGCCAAGAGAGTTTTTCATCAAAGAACGGGCCTTTCAGGGGAAATTATCCATTGAGAACAGGGCATACCTATGGTAAAGTAAATAACAACAAGATCCTGCGATGTTCGTTAGGCTGTATATGTTTCTAACCTTATACGTATTTTCTGGGAGACAGAACTTCACGCGGATGTCAGGCCCACCTCCCTGTATGGGACGCATGGGAAGGCAAAAACGTGGACGGGTCGCCCACCTGTGTGAGCACAGGTTACAGAAACATTAGGTCGGACGGCAGAGCGGGGGATTTTTTTGTCCAAGCCTGGAAAGCAATTTCCATTCCTATGTGGCAAAAATTGTACATAAAAAACCTGAGGCCTCGTCGCTTCAGGTTTTTTT
This sequence comes from Brevibacillus borstelensis, assembly GCF_036700025.1. Lineage (NCBI taxonomy): Bacteria > Bacillati > Bacillota > Bacilli > Caryophanales > Paenibacillaceae > Brevibacillus > Brevibacillus borstelensis. Next base: position 2,450,571 of record NZ_CP144922.1, read on the forward strand.
GTTATTCGTGATGTGGGACGCTATTGGTTTTTGGAGGAATTGGAGCCTCCTGAAAAGCTGCTGCCGCCGCCTCCGTTATTCCCGCCGGCCATGTTATGGCCTGCGCCTTGATTTTGCTGATCGCCATTGTTCACGATGGTCAGCGTCTGCTCCAGGTCCTTGCTGTCCTTTGCATCCTGGATGATTTGGTACATTTGCAGGAAGTTTGCTTTCTGGCCCTCGGGAATGCCTTTGATCCGAACAGTCAGCTCTTGGGGACCATTCTGCTGCTGATTGCCGCTGTTTCCCCCTTGGTCTTGACCGCCGCTGCTGTCGCCGGTTTGGTCCTCCAAAAAGCTGAGGAACATGGAGTCGTCCTGATCTCCGCCACCCTGCTGCTGTGATTGCTGTCCTTGTCCCTGCCCCTGTCCGCCTTGCTGCTGTCCACCTTGCTCAGGCTCGAACAGGACGCTAAATTCATTCAAGTCCGTCTGGATGATCCCGATGACGTTCATCCCGATCCTCCTTAGCTGTCAAAGTCGTGTATCAACCCGGGTGTCTGGAATGGTGGACACCGCGGTGCTGCAAGTAATTATGGTAGAAATACTCCACGATGGAGATGGCAAAAGCGGTTAAAAATATTCCCGAAAGACGGTAGGGCACTGCAAATAGGGCACAGCTCAGCCAGAGAAGGGCAAAGGCGAGCCCAAAATCGGCCGTACTGGCGAATGTGTTGTTTGTACGCGGAAGGATAAACAGATCCCCGGCCACATAAGAGATAAGACTGATGACTACGCTGGTGACGAGCGCAAATGAGAGTGACGTTCCCGACCACATTAGCCCCGGAACGGCAATAATCCCGTTTGAGAGGAGCTTTATCAAGATGCTCAAGAACGAACACCTCCTTTCATGCTCTTAGTATGATCCTAGGTAGTCTTGCTATTCGTATCGCGGAAATTCGATTTCAACCGGCGCACGCTGTTCTCGTCAGGTGTGACATAAAGAGTGCGCTGCTGCTCGTAGATGACGAATCCGGGCTTGGCTCCGCTAGGTTTTTTCACATGCTTCACCAGTGTGTAATCGACCGGAACCTGACTGCCGTTTTGGGCTTTGCTGTAATAGGCAGCGAGCAGTGCCGCTTCTTTCAGTGTTTGTTCCGAGAAATCTCGCCCGCGGATCACGACGTGGGACCCGGGGATATCCTTGGTATGAAGCCATGTATCACCCGAGGACGCCAGCTTGTTGGTCAAGTATTCATTTTGCTTGTTGTTTTTGCCTACCAGGATTTCCACACCCTCTGAGGACGTATACGTATCCAGCTCGGGGCGGTGGTCTTTTTTCTTTTTGGCCTGACGCTTTTGCCTGTTGCGGATGTAGCCCTGCTCCGCCAGCTCTTCTCTGATCTCTTCCGTATCCTGTACAGTCGCATGCTCCAACTGAACGAGCAGGCCGTCGAGATAAACAATTTCTTCTTCAGCCTGCGCGATCTGTTCCGCTACAATGCCAAGACTGTTTTTGGCCTTGTTGTATCGTTTATAGTACGCCTGCAAGTTTTCCGAAGGCGTTTTTAGGGGATCGAGCGGGATGCGGACGACACCGCCATCCTCGTCGTACCAATTGACTGTTTCCAGCACGGTATCTCCGCGTTTCAGCAGATGCATATTGGCCGTGATCAATTCGCCGTAAAGGCGGTATTGCTCCGCTTCCTGGGCATCCACCAGGGTTTGCTCCAGCTTCTCGATTTTTTTGACGTTTTTGTTCCGTTCATTGGTTACGAAGCGGATCAGATCGTGAACCTTCTGCTTGACCGTATCCCGCTGTGCCTTTCCTTCAAAATAACCCTGCAGGCATTGGCTGACGGTGGGAAAGGAAGTGATGGCAGCATCTTGAAGATGTGTCAGGGAAACGACGTGAAAGTATGTTTTGTCTTTGGCCACGGCCAAATGAGGGACGTAGTCGTGTCGGGCAATGTCTTGCATCACTTGCGAAAACGCTTGCCACAATGCTTCGCGGGTCGGCAGGCCGGAGCGGTGAACGATTTCTTTTGCGAGCAGGGGACTCATCCCCGTAAATGTATCGACCAATTGCTTGTCGAAACGGCCGCCGTTCCAGTTATACAGCGAGATAAACTCCTGCTGGGATACAAGCAGGGGATTTTTTTTGTCCTGACCGGGCGGAGCGACATACGTTTTGCCTGGAAGCACCTGCCGATACTGACTGATGGCGAGAGTCACATGCAGCGCACTGTCCAGGATTACACCGGTCGCCGGGTCGAGCAGGATGATGTTGCTGTGTTTTCCCATGATCTCCATCACGATCCGCCTGCGCGTCGTATCGCCCAGCTCGTCGCGGGCACGGATATCCATATGGACGATCCGCTCCATACCGACCTGCTCAATCGATTCAATCAATCCGCCTTCGCAATGCTTTCGAAGGAGCATGCAAAACATCGGGGCTTCCATCGGATTGGTAAAATCCTCGGTAGTCAGATGGAGGCGGGGGTAGGTCGGGTTGGCAGAGAGCAGCAGCTTGCCCGTTTCCCCCTGCATTCGCAATTGCATGACAATATCGCTGTAATGGGGCTGGTGGATTTTGGCAATCCGTGCGCCCTCCCATCGTTTTAATTCTTGTACAACGGCACGAGTCACAACACCGTCAAAAGCCATTTTCTTCACCTCTAGCTCTTAAAAAATACAAAATACGCTGTGAACGGTTCATGACCTCTTCTCATAAATAAGGATGATTGTCGCCTAGCGTCAGACACAGTGTAACATATTACCCCCTTGGACGGTATTGGAAGCGTGGGCGGCTTTGGTTGACACTGCAAAGAGTTGTCTCCTATAATGAATTAACGATTTTACGACAGTGGAAGTGATATCCATGGTCCGAAGCATGACTGGTTATGGCCGAAAGGAAACCATGTACGGGGCTTTCAGGTTGTCCGTGGAGATGCGGGCTGTCAATCATCGTTATGCGGAAATCATCGTTCGACTGCCGAAAGCCTACGGTGTACTGGAAGATCCGGTTCGCAAGCTGGTGGCCGAATACGTCCGCCGCGGGCGAGTAGAAGTGATGATTTCGATCGATGAGGCGGCATCCAGCGAGGCAGAGTTTCAAGTAAACTGGGACGCCGCAGAAAAGTACGTCAGGGCGTTGCGCGAAATGAACGATCGGTTTTCTCTCAGCGAACCGTTGGCAGCAAAAGATTTGCTGCAACTGCCGATGGTGATTTCCGAAAAGGAGACAGTAGCGGTAGAGCCCCAATCGTTCTGTGAGCCGCTTCTGGAAGTGACGAGAGAAGCCGCGAAAGACCTTCTTTCGATGAAACAAAAAGAAGGACAAAAGCTGGCGGAAGATATCAACAGTCGGCTTGCCGACATTGTCTCCTGGACCAGAGAAATCGCCCAGAGCGCTCCTGTCGTAGTGGAGGAGTACCGAGCCCGGTTGCAGCAGCGTGTCAGTGAATGGATGCAAGGCGCACCGTTTGAGCTTGACATGCAGCGGCTGGCGCAAGAGGTTGCCTTTTTCGCAGATCGAAGCGATATCAGCGAAGAGATCACGCGTCTGGAAAGTCACTGCACGCAGTTTTCAGAGCTGCTGAAACAGCCGGAAGCAGTTGGGCGGAAGCTCGACTTTTTGCTGCAGGAGATGAATCGGGAAGCCAATACAATAGCTTCCAAGGCCAACAACCTTTCCATTCAACGGTTGGCCATCGAGATCAAGACAGAATTGGAAAAGATGAGAGAGCAGGTTCAAAACATCGAGTAGCGATGAAGGGGTGGACGGTGCCGTCATGGCCATTAAGCTTATTAATATCGGATTTGGCAATATCGTCAACGCCAACCGTATTATTTCCATTGTCAGTCCGGAGTCCGCGCCGATCAAGCGGATCATCCAGGAAGCGCGAGACCGCAACATGCTGGTGGATGCTACATACGGCAGAAGAACAAGGGCAGTGATCATCACCGACAGTGATCATGTCATTTTGTCTGCTGTCCAGCCGGAAACGGTCGCGCAGCGGCTGACGAATAAAGACGATGAATCGGACGAATAAAGCAGGAGTTGAATTCATTCATGAGCGATAGGGGTCTCCTTCTGGTTCTCTCTGGACCGTCAGGCGTAGGGAAAGGAACGGTTTGCAAAGCTCTTCGGGAGCGCATGCCGGACCTGGTCTACTCTGTTTCTGCCACGACGCGTTCGCCGCGTGCGGGTGAAGTAGAGGGAGTGAACTACTTTTTTACGAGCAAGGAAGAATTTCGCCGGATGATCGAGCAGGACCAGCTGCTCGAATGGGCAGAGTACGTAGGAAACTACTATGGAACGCCGCGCAGGTTCGTGGAAGAGACCTTGGACAGCGGGCGTGACGTGATCCTGGAAATTGAAGTGCAGGGAGCTTTGCAGGTTAAGCAAAAGTTCCCGCAGGGGACGTTTTTGTTCCTGGCTCCGCCGGATTTGGCCGAACTGGAAAATCGGATCGTGGGCAGAGGCACGGAGTCAGAGGAAACCATCCGTCACCGCATGGAAATGGCTCGCACCGAGATCGAACTGATGGATCAGTACGACTACGTAGTAGTAAATGATCAGATTGAATGTGCCTGCGAACGTATTCAATCGATCATTACAGCCGAACATTTAAAGAAAGAACGTCAAATCCACAAGTTTCGCAAATGGTTGAAGGAGGCTGAATGAATCATGTTGTACCCCTCGATTGACAAGCTGACCGCAAAGGCTGAAAGCAAATATACGCTGGTGACGATCGCTTCCAAGCGCGCCCGCCAAATCCGCGAGAACAGCGCTGTGCAGGTGGATAAGCCAAAGTCCAAGAAGTTTGTTGGCCAAGCGCTGGAAGAGCTGATCGAAGACAAGCTGATCCACGATACGATTGATTCTCGGAAATAAGCGGACCGTTAACCGCGTACCTCGTTACGAAACAACCTCGCGCAGGTTGTTTTTTTTCGGACTGGAGATACCCACCTAGAGAGGAGAGATATGGATGCTTCCTTTGACAGGCAAACAAATCGTATTGGGTGTTTCAGGGGGAATAGCCGCTTACAAAGCTGCAGCGCTAACCAGCAAGCTGACCCAGGCTGGGGCTTTGGTGCGTGTCATCATGACCCAGAACGCCGCAAAATTTGTACAGCCGCTCACCTTTCAAGCGCTGTCCCATGGGCCGGTGTATACAGATATATTTGAGGAGCCGGAACCAAGCGTGATCAGTCATATCGATCTGGCGGACAAGGCGGATTTGGTGCTGATCGCCCCGGCTACAGCCAATGTGATCGGAAAAATGGCCAACGGGATCGCCGACGACATGCTGACAACCACTGTGCTCGCCACGAAAGCGCCGGTCATGCTGGCACCTGCGATGAATGTAAATATGTATCATCATCCGGCAGTTGCACAAAACCTGCAAAAACTGACCGATTTCGGCTATCGCTTCATCGAACCGGGCGAAGGGCTGCTTGCCTGTGGTTGGGTCGGGAAGGGCAGGCTGGCCGAGCCGGAGGAGATCGTAGAAGCGGTTATTCGCTTTTTTGCTGAGCAAACACGGGAAAAGCAGGATTTGAAAGGGAAAAGGGTGCTCGTAACCGCCGGCCCGACGCGAGAAAAGATCGATCCGGTCCGTTACATCACCAATCATGCTTCGGGCAAAATGGGCTATGCGATCGCCGAAGCCGCTCAGGCACGGGGAGCAGATGTCGTTTTGGTCAGCGGTCCGACACATTTGCCTCCGCCCGCCAGAGTAAAGCTCGTACCGGTAGAATCGGTGCAGGAAATGTACGATGCGGTCATGGCTGAACTGCCGATCAGCGACATTGTCATCAAATCAGCCGCAGTCTCCGACTATCGGCCAAAAGTGGTGCACGAGCATAAAATGAAAAAAGGAGAGGGGCCACTCGTCCTGGAGCTGGACAAGGCACCCGATATCCTCAAAGAGGTAGGGCAGAGAAAGGAAAAGCAGTTTGTCGTCGGTTTTGCCGCAGAGACGCAGGATGTGCTGCAGCATGCAAAGGGGAAACTGGACAGAAAAAATTTGGATATGATTGTAGCAAACGATGTCTCGCTGGAAGGCGCCGGAATGGGCAGCGACACCAATATCGTCACCCTGTTGACAAGGGAGGGAGAGCAGGTGGCGCTGGACAAATTGAGCAAGCGGGAAGTAGCGGATAAATTGCTTGATGCGATCTTGCTCAAGCTGGACCATCAGCCTCTGCCCGAAAAGCTATGATCGCCCGTGTCATTGTAGATGTTCCCGTAAACCGGACGAACCGGCCGTTCGATTACCGCGTTCCTGAGTGGCTCGTGCCGCTGATGAAAACGGGCAGCAGAGTCATCGTTCCATTTGGCCCCCGCAAGCTGCAGGGATATGTCATCGGCTTGGAGGAAGCGGCCGAACAGGGAGCAGCTGACAAGCTGCGGGACGTCGAACAGGTTCTCGATGATCAGCCGCCGCTCTCAGACGAGCTGATCAGACTGGGGGAATGGATGTCGAAGCAGTACCTTTGTCCATGGGTAACTGCTTTGCAGGCGATGATTCCGGCGGTATTGAAGGGGAAGTCGGAGAAATGGCTGCTCGCCTCAGACCAGTTGGAGGAAGAGATGTGCGGCCGCTCTCCGCTGCTGTGGGAGCTGTTCAGACGAAAGCAGCTGCCGCTTGCCGAGGTGGAAAAGCACTTTCCCGAAGAAGCCATGCTCGTGCCGGGGTGGATTTCGAGCGGACTTCTCTCCACAGGCTATCAAGTAACCGATCGGGTGACCCGCAAACAGCAATCGTTTGTCCGCAGTTTGCTGACTCGCGAGGAGCTTGCGGCAGCGGCCGAGAGCCTGCCGGCCCGGGCGGAGCAGATGCGGCGGGTTCTTCAGCTGTTGATCGAGCAGGAAGGCCAGTCCTTCTCCGTAAAAATGCTGCAGGAAGAGCTCGGGATTACCCGCTCTCCATTGAAAAGCCTGGAGAGCCGAGGCTGGATCGCGATCGAACAACTGGAGGTATACAGAGACCCGTATGCGCACAGGCGTTTTGCGGCAGCCCAAAAGCCCGTCTTTACCGACCAACAGGAGCATGTCCTGGAAGCCGTGCAGCTGTCGATCAAAAAAAACGAGTACGGCGCCTTTCTTTTGCATGGAGTGACCGGAAGCGGCAAAACAGAAGTGTATCTCGAAGCGATCGAAGAGACGTTGGCCAGAGGGCGGGAAGCGATTTTTCTGGTGCCGGAAATCTCGCTGACTCCGCAAATGGTGGAGAAATTCAAGGCCCGATTCGGCAATGAGGTAGCGGTCCTGCACAGCGCCCTGTCCCAGGGAGAGCGGTATGACGAGTGGCGCAAGATCATCCGCAAAGAGGTAAGCGTCGTCGTGGGGGCCCGCTCCGCTGTTTTTGCCCCGTTCCAAAACGTCGGGCTGATCGTCATCGACGAAGAGCATGAAAGCTCGTACAAGCAGGAGGAGACGCCGCGCTATCATGCGAGGGAGGTCGCCATCTGGCGGGCCAAGGAAAACAACGCCGTTCTTCTCATGGGCAGCGCGACACCTGCCCTGGAGACCTATGCGCTGGCCGAACGGGGCCGCTATACGCTGCTTTCGATGCCTGACCGCGTCGGAAACCGCCCGCTTCCCCGCGTTCACGTCGTCGATATGAGAGAAGAGCTGCGTTCCGAAAACCGCTCGATGTTCAGCCGTCAGCTGCATGAGATGATCGGAGAGCGGCTTGCGCGTCAGGAGCAGATGGTGCTGTTTTTGAACCGCAGGGGTTTTTCCACATTCGTCATGTGCCGCTCCTGCGGCTATACGCTTCGTTGTGTCCACTGCGATATTTCGCTTACCTACCATCGGACCAATCACACGGCTCGCTGCCACTACTGCGGGTATACGATCAAGCAGCCGAGCCACTGCCCGGAGTGCCAGAGCGAGCATATCCGCTTTTTTGGAACGGGAACGCAAAAGGTCGAGGAGGAGCTGGCTCGCCTGTTTCCCGGGATCCGGGTGATCCGCATGGACGTGGATACCACCTCGCGAAAAGGGGCGCATGAAGAGCTGCTCCGCAAGTTTCGCACCGGTCAGGGAGATGTGCTGCTCGGTACGCAAATGATTGCCAAAGGGCTTGATTTTCCCCGCGTCACACTGGTCGGCGTCATTGCCGCTGATACGTCGCTCTTTTTACCCGATTTTCGCGCCGCCGAGAAGACCTTTCAGCTGCTTACCCAGGTAGGCGGACGCGCCGGACGCCACGAATTGGAAGGGGATGTGGTGATTCAGACCTATACCCCGGAGCATTACAGCATCATGCACGCGACAAGGCATGACTACCCTTCTTTTTATCGGGAAGAGATGCTGCAGCGCAGGCGCACTGGCTATCCGCCGTATTTCCGGCTCGTGCTGATCACGTTTTCCCATGAGGAAGTACCGGTCGTCATCAAAGCAGCACATCTGGTCGCCGATTATCTGCGTCCCCGGTTGGCGGAGACGACGATTTTGCTGGGCCCTGTCGCTTCGCCCATTGCACGCGTGAAAGATAGATTTCGGTTCCAAATCATGTTAAAATATCGTGATGAATCGCGGCTGCCGGACCTTTTGGCCCAAGCGACATCCGCATTTGAAGAATGGAACAAACAGCAGAAGGTACTGATGACGATTGACGTCGATCCGTACGTACTGCTTTAGGGAGGATAAACAACAAATGGCTATTCGCACAATTGTCAAACACCCAGATCCAATCCTGCGGGAAAAAGCAATCCAGGTAAGAAATTTTAACGCCAACCTGCACAAGCTGCTCGATGATATGGCGGAAACGATGTACGATGCTGACGGAGTAGGCCTGGCGGCGCCGCAGGTAGGCATTTCCAAACGCGTCATCGTCATGGACTGCGGCGACGGTCTGATCGAAGTGGTCAATCCGGAAATTATTGACCACAAAGGAGAGCAGTTTGACTATCCGGAAGGCTGCCTCAGCATCCCGGGACTGCGCGGGGATGTCCGCCGCCACAAATGGATCAAGCTGCGCGGACAAGACCGCAACGGCAATGTCTTTGAAATGGAAGCGGACGACCTTCTGTCCCGTTGTGCCCAGCACGAGATTGACCATCTGAACGGCGTTCTGTTTATTGACGTGGCAGACCGGGTTTATACGGTAAATCCGGACGAGGAAGGGGAATAAATCGAATTGAAAGACGTGCGCATACTCTTTATGGGAACGCCCGACTTTGCCGTTCCCTGCCTGGAGGCACTGATCGCAGACGGGTATACGGTTGTTGCGGCCGTCACCCAGCCTGATCGGCCTGTCGGACGCAAACAAGTGATGACGCCGCCTCCGGTGAAGGAGGCGGCTTTGCGGCATGGCATTCCCGTGCTGCAGCCGGAGAAGATCAAAGCGCCGGAAGCGCTGGAGGAAGTGCTTTCGCTTCGCCCTGATCTGATCGTCACGGCTGCATACGGGCAAATCCTGCCCAAGCAATTGCTCGAAGCACCGGGATTTGGCTGCATAAATGTCCATGCGTCGCTGCTCCCGAAATACCGGGGAGGCGCTCCCATCCACAAGGCGATCATCGCCGGGGAAAAGGAATCGGGCGTAACGATCATGTACATGGTGGAAGCGTTGGACGCAGGCGACATGCTCTCCAAAGTCACCGTCCCCATCGAAGAGCGGGATACAGCAGGCACACTGTTTGACAAGCTGTCGGCAGAAGGCGCCAAGCTGCTGGTGAAAACACTTCCGGGACTTCTGGCCGGAGAAATCGTGCCTGAGCCGCAGGATCACGAGCAAGCGACGTTTGCTCCGACGATCAAGCGGTCCGAGGAGAAGGTCGACTGGACCAAAACAGCGGAGGAAGTGTACAACCAGGTCAGAGGATTAAACCCATGGCCAGTTGCTTTTACAACGTATCAAGGAAAAAACTGGAAAATATGGTGGGTAGAAAAGCATTCTGCGACCAGCCAAGGCGCCGAGCCGGGCACGATCATCGCCCTCGAGCAGGACGGCTTGGTAATCGCTTGCGGCAGCGGGGCGGTCAAGCTCACCGAATTGCAGCCGGAAGGGAAAAAACGGATGAGCGCTCTCGACTTTTTGCGGGGAGCGGGCGGCAGCTTGGAAATCGGCACAAAGGTAGGAGAATGACAAGTGGCAAAAAAAGGTGCGCGTGACATTGCCCTCGATGTCTTGAACCGGGTGGAAGAACATCAGTCTTACAGCAATTTGGAGCTTAAACACGTCCTGGACCGAGAGGAGTTGCGCGCTCCCGATGCCGGGCTGGTGACGGAGCTGGTGTATGGCACGATCCAGCGCCGACTGACGCTGGATACGGCGCTGGATCGTTTCATACGGGGCAAGAAGGTGCAGACATGGGTGAAGAATTTGCTTCGCCTCAGTCTATACCAGATTCGCTTTCTCGACCGGATTCCCGATCGGGCGGTCGTCCATGAAGCGGTAGAAATCGCCAAGCGGAGAGGACATCAGGGCATCGCCTCAATGGTAAACGGCGTTTTGCGCAACGCTCTTCGCAGTCCCGATCTGTGGGACAAGCTGGGCAGCGGTGATGACGCTGCACGGCTTTCGATTGAACAATCCCATCCGGAATGGCTTGTGCGCAGATGGGCGGGGCAATACGGAATAGAAGAGACGAGGCGGATTCTCGAAAGCAACAACCGCCCGCCGCGCACTTCCATTCGGGTCAATACACTGAAGTCCACGAGAGATGAGCTGCTGGGCAAGCTGAGGGAGCAGTTTTCAGCAGTCGAGCCTTCCGTCGTCAGTCCAGACGGCCTTGTCATGGAAGGCGGCCATGCAGCCGGGACAGAATGGTTCCGCCAGGGATTGTTCACTGTTCAGGACGAAAGCTCTATGCTTGTGGCCCCTGCGCTCGCTGCCGATCCGGGCATGCGGGTGCTTGACGCCTGTGCGGCGCCGGGAGGGAAAACGACCCATATCGCTGCGCTGATGCAGAACCGCGGAGAAATCATCGCAAGTGATGTGCATCCCCACAAGCGCGATCTGATTGCCCAAAATGCAAAGCGACTGGGGATCACCATTATCGAACCGATTGTTTCAGACGCCTTGCATCTAGGCGAGAAAAAACTGGGTACATTTGATCGAATCCTGCTGGATGCCCCTTGTACAGGCTTTGGCGTGATTCGGAGAAAGCCGGAACTCAAGTGGAACAAGACGCCGGATGACGTCAAAGCAATCGCGGAGCTTCAGTACAAGCTGCTGGAAAGCGTAGCTGCGCTGCTGGCTCCGGGAGGTTTGCTCGTATACAGCACGTGTACGATTGAACCGGAGGAAAATCAGCTAATCGTTCAGCGATTTGTGAAAAATCACCCGGCTTTTGAGCTTGATCGAACGCTTGCAGACGACCTGCCAGCGTCGGTTCGCGATAAAATCGACACTACTGAGGGCTTTGTTCAAGTATTGCCGCACCACTTTGAAAGTGACGGCTTTTTCATCGCCCGATTGAAACGAAAAGCGTAGCAAACAAGGGGGTGGCATGCCGTTTTCCGGATAAGCCGCTCCCTTGCCGTTTGTACTCGGATGGAATGGTTTACACTAGGAGAAGCGATGCATTTTGCGTTGTGCCACCGATTTCTTGTTTGATGCGACAGACAATGCAGGGTACAATGATAAGATGACGATTTGCACCAAGCTAATGACTTGAGGATGTGAAAAGAAGAATGCCACTGACTTCCTATACGAGCGAAAAGCCGCTCATTTACAGTTTGACACCGGACGAGATGAAAGAATGGCTCGTCGAAATCGGAGACAAGGCGTTTCGTGCCCAGCAAATTTTTGACTGGCTGTACGTCAAGCGCGTCCGTTCCTTTGAAGAGATGACCAACCTCTCCAAAGACCTTCGCCAAAAGCTGTCCGAGACTTTCCGGATCGAAGCGATGGAAGAGATCACCCACCAGACCTCTCAGGACGGAACCGTCAAGTTTTTGTTCAAGCTTGTCGACGGTCACGCCATCGAGACCGTAATCATGCGTCACAGCTACGGCAACAGTATCTGCGTGACGACCCAGGTGGGCTGCCGGATCGGCTGCACGTTCTGCGCATCCACGCTGGGCGGATTGAAGCGCAACCTGGACGCCGGCGAGATCGTCGCCCAGGTGCTGATGGCGCAGCGAAAGCTCGATGAGGAGGGCGCACGCGTCAGCCACGTCGTCGTTATGGGGATTGGCGAGCCGTTCGAAAACTTCGAGAACCTGATCGCCTTTCTGCGAATCATTAACGACAATCGCGGCCTGAACATCGGGGCCCGCCATATTACGGTATCCACAAGCGGAATCGTACCGAAAATTTACGAGTTTGCCGATCGCGGCGGACAGGTCAATCTGGCAATCTCGCTGCACGCCCCGAATACGGAGCTGCGGACCAAGCTGATGCCGATCAACCGCGGCTTCCCGTTGGAGAAGCTGCTGGAGGCATGCCGTTACTATATCGCCAAGACCGGACGACGCATCAGCTTTGAGTACGGCCTGTTCGGCGGGACAAACGATCAGCCCGAACACGCCGAGGAGTTGGCCGATCTGATCGGTGACATGCTGTGCCACGTCAATCTGATTCCGGTAAACTATGTGCCGGAGCGGGATTACGTACGGACTCCGCGAAATGAAATCTTCCAGTTCAAAAACATCCTGGAGGACAGGGGCATCAACGTCACGATCCGGCGCGAGCAGGGAAGCGATATTGCTGCTGCCTGCGGACAGTTAAGAGCCCAATATGCGAAAGAAACCGTGGGGTGATTCCATGGAAATGGCAATGAAATCTCATGTCGGCTGCGTGCGCCAGGTCAATGAGGATTTTTATGCGTGCATAGCCGATGTGAGCGGACGTGTGTTAGCAGTCGTAGCAGATGGAATGGGCGGGCATCAGGCTGGCGATGTAGCCAGCCGCCTTGCCGTTGAGCGAATAGTAAAAGAACTGCGTCATCTGGATACAGGACTGGATCGGGAGGACGAACGGGAGAAGCTGATGAACGCTCTTCTGCTCGCCAACGACGAAGTCTATCGATACGCGCAGGAGCACCCGGAATGCAATGGCATGGGCACGACCGTTGTGGCCGCTTTGCTCGGGCCGACAGGGGTCGTAACCGCCCATATCGGGGACAGCCGTCTGTACCATTTTCAAAATGAAGAGCTGGTGCAGAAGACAGAGGATCACACGCTTGTTCACGAGCTGTTGAAAAGCGGTCAGATCACTGCGCAGGAAGCATCTGTTCACCCGCAGCGCAACGTGATTATGCGAGCGCTTGGCACGGAGCCTGATGTCCGCATCGACCTTGGCCAGTTTGAGTGGTCGGAGGGCGATGTCGTTCTGCTGTGCTCAGATGGTTTGACAAATAAGGTGCAGTCCGCATCTTTGATTGATTGGCTGAAAAAGCCGGTGTCCCTGCAGGATCAGGTGGACGGTTTGGTTCATCAGGCCCTGGAGGCAGGCGGCGAGGATAATATCACGTTGGTGGCCGTTCGCAATCAGGCAAAGGTTGACACCGTTCAGAAAGAGGGGTGAGCGAGATGGAAGGTCAACGACTGGGGGGACGCTACCAGCTTGAAGCCCGCGTCGGTGGAGGCGGGATGGCGATCGTGTACAGGGCCAAAGACTTGGTTTTGAATCGACCGGTAGCTGTGAAAGTGCTCCGTTCGCAATTTGGGACGGACGAAGATTTCGTCACCCGTTTCCGCAGGGAAGCTCAGGCGGTGGCAAGCCTGTCTCATCCCAATGTAGTCGGTGTCTACGATGTGGGACAGGATGGCGATACCCATTACATGGTCATGGAATACGTGGAAGGGTATACGCTGAAAGAATTGATAAATCGCAACGGGGCTATTCCGGTTGAGGATGCCGTGGAGATCACAGCGGAAATCTGTGATGCATTGGATCATGCGCACGCCAACCAGATTATTCACCGCGACATTAAGCCGCACAACATTTTGATCGGGAAAAACGGCCGTATCAAGGTAACGGACTTCGGCATTGCGAGAGCCGTTACTTCAACGACAATCACCCATACAAATTCGGTGCTCGGTTCCGTTCATTACTTTTCGCCTGAACAAGCGCGTGGCGGTATTACGGCTGAAAAATCGGACATCTACTCGCTCGGTATTGTGCTGTATGAAATGGTGACCGGCAAGCTGCCTTTTTCCGGTGAGTCGCCGATCTCTGTCGCTCTGAAGCACCTGCAGGAGCCTCTGCCGGAGCCGCGTCAGGTTAATCCAGCCATCCCGCAAAGCGTGGAGAACGTCATTTTGAAGGCATTGGTCAAGGACCCGACCTTGCGTTACGGATCGGCTCGCGAAATGCTGGATGATTTGGAAACGTGCCTGTTGCCGGAGCGGCTGAATGAAGAAAAAATCCAGTTCCCTGTTGACGATGAAGCGACCAAAGCCTATCCCGTCATTACGCAGGAAATGCTGGAAGGACAAGGGCGGACAGGAACGCCATCTCGCCAGGAGGCCGAAGAGGAGAAAGCCAAACGCCCATGGTGGATGAAAACGGCCCTGTGGACGGGAGCGGTCGGATTGTTCTTCGTTCTCGCCTTCCTTGGCTTCAATCTGGTCATGGAGCTGTTTCCTTCTGTACCGGAAGTAGACGTGCCGCTAGTCCAAGGGAGCGAACGGACGGCTGCGGAACAGGCGATCCGGGCGGCCAAGCTCGTCCCCCACGTTGTGGAGGAAGCCAGTGATACGGTAGAGAAGGGAATGGTCATCAGCCAGGACCCGTCACCGCCGATGAAGCTGAAGGAAAATGCCGTCGTTACGCTGTATGTCAGCACTGGACAAGAGGCGATCAAAATGCCGAATCTGGTCGGGACGGTTCGGACAGTCGCAGAAAATGAACTGAAGTCAAAAGGATTCAAAATAACCGACAAGACGTTCACGGAAAAAGAATCGGATGACGTCCCAGCAGGTGAGGTCATCAATCAATTCCCGCCGGCTGATCAGGAGGTCGTGCCCGGCAAGACGGAAGTCCTCGTGGAAGTGAGCAAAGGAAAGGCACAGGTAACCATGCCCGATGTTCGCGGGGATACGCTGGAGCAAGCGCGGATAAAGCTGTTCAAGGAAGGTCTTTTGATCGATGAAACAGCGATCAAAGCAGAGCCGTCATACCTGTATGGCGAGCCCAACAGAGTGATTCACACCCTGCCGTACGATCCGGGGATGAAGGTCGAGAAGGGCACAGCCATCCCGGTTACAGTCAGCAACGGGCAATACCCGGCAGACGCCAAGATCACCAGCACCCCGGTTTACGTAGAAGTGTATCCGGGTGAGGGAGAAATCCCGGTGAAAATCACTGTCAGTGACGCCAGGGGAGACAATCAGGTTGTCGTAGACGAGAAAATCACGGAAAGCAGGACCTTCGATATTCCCATTGTCCTGTCTCCGAAGAAAAAGGCAACGATCAAGGTTATCCGCGCCGGTGTGGAATTATCTAACGAAGAAATCAGTTACGACAGTATTATGTACTAAGCAGTTGGGGGGACATGAATGCCAGAAGGACGGATCGTCAAAGCGTTAAGCGGGTTCTACTATGTGGACGACGGCAACCGGGTTTACCAATGCCGGGCGCGAGGGTTGTTCAAGAAAAAAGGAGCCAAAGTAAATCCGCTGGTCGGGGATTGGGTCGTGTACGATCCGACCAGTGAGACGGAAGGATATGTCATGGAAGTGGGGGAACGGACTAGTGAGCTGGTTCGTCCTCCCATCTCCAACGTGGATCAGGCAGTCCTTGTTTTTTCCATGGTCGAGCCTGCTTTCACCTCCTTTTTGCTGGACAAGTTTCTCGTCCATACGGAGAATGCAGGCATCGATTCCGTAATCGTACTTTCCAAGGCAGACAAGGCTTCGGAAAGCGATGTGGAGGCGATCGTTCGCAAGTACGAAGCGATCGGCTACCGCGTCATCCCTACCTCGACGAAGCAGGAGCGCGGGATTGATTCGGTGCGGGAGGTGCTTCGTGATCGTATCTCTGTTTTTGCCGGTCAGTCCGGTGTGGGGAAATCGTCCCTGATCAATGCCTTGTTCCCTGGCACGAGTCTGCAGACAGGCGATATCAGCCAAAAGCTGGGGAGGGGACGCCACACAACCCGCCACGTAGAACTGATTCCGCTGGAGGGCGGCGGTTATGTAGCGGATACGCCGGGATTCAGCTCGCTTGAATTCATCGGAATCGACGAGCTCGATCTGGCTGAGGCCTTCCGTGATTTTGCCGCTCTCAGCAGCGAGTGCAAGTTCCGCGGCTGCCTTCATGTCAGCGAACCCTCCTGTGCCGTCCAAAGCGCTTTGGAGGAAGGCAAAATCGACCTGGAGCGTTACGAGCACTACAAGCAATTTCGGGAAGAACTGAAAGAATACCAACGGAGGAACAAACCATGGTAAAAATCGCCCCCTCAATCTTGTCCGCAGACTTTGCCCGTCTGGGCGAGGAAATCCGCGATGTTGAACGCGGAGGCGCGGATTGGATTCACGTAGATGTAATGGATGGACACTTTGTTCCCAACATTACGATTGGACCTTTGATTGTCGATGCGATTCGTCCGGTGACGACGCTGCCTCTGGACGTCCACTTGATGATCGAAGAGCCAGACCGCTACATCCCGCAATTCGCCAAGAGCGGAGCAGACTGGATCACTGTCCATCAGGAGGCTTGCCGTCACCTGCATCGAACGATCCATCTGATCAAGGAGCAGGGAGTAAAAGCAGGCGTTGTCCTGAATCCGGCTACACCGGTCTCGACTATTGAACCGATGCTTGGCGACCTGGACATCGTTCTGCTCATGACGGTCAACCCGGGGTTCGGCGGCCAAAAGTTCATCCACAGCGTCGTGCCGAAAATCAGAGAGCTGCGCAGGATGCTGGACGAGCGCGGTTTGGGGCACGTCGAGATCGAAATTGACGGCGGGGTAAACCCCAAGACAGCCAGGCTGTGCGAAGAAGCGGGGGCGACAGTCCTCGTGGCTGGCAGCGCGGTGTTCAATCAGGCGGATCGGGCAGCGGCCATTGCTGCGATTCGCGGGTAAAAAAGTGCACGAAAAAGACCGGGACATCAGCTCCCGGTCTTTTTGCATACTTGATGATAAGAGTATTATGGCTGGTTCGAAGTCACATACGTACCTGCAATCAAATCGTGAATGGCGCGTTTGTCTTCGCGAACGCCCACCATGATGGCGCAATGCCAAAAGTAAGACCGTATACGAGTCCCATGCCGACAATCAGACGAAGCAGCATCGTGCCGATGCCGACCGGGCTGCCGTCTACTTTCACAATGCGAACCCCGACGATTTTCTTCCCAACCGTATAGCCATACCAAAATACTGGCAGCAGCAGGGAGTAAAGGGTAGAGATCAGATTGGAGACGAGATTGTCCTCCAAGCCTCCTGTGATCAACCAGGTGAGAAGGATCAATGGAACACCAATAATAATTCCATCAAGCAAGTTTGCACCTAGGCGTCGCCAAAAACCGACAGGGTTAATTGGCAATGGTTTTGCTGTTTCCATGTTGTCACACTTCTATATTTTTATCCTATTATATGCATAAAAAGGAAAAATTACAAGGTTGTGAACAATCTTGCCAGGAGAGCGATTTTTTGTGGAATGCTGTCGATTTCGACGTGCTCATGGGATGCGTGGGCACCATCGCCATTCGGTCCCAGACCATCGAGTGTGGGCGTCCCGACTGAAGCGGCAAAATTTCCGTCGCTGGTGCCCCCTACGCCTGTTTCCGTCAAATCGAAGCCTTCCAAACGCGCTTGTTCGCGGGCATGGAAAAACAAATGTTCCGTCCCGGCTGTCCGCTCCATCGGCGGTTTCGGGATGCCTCCTTCGACGATCAGCTCGGCACCAGGCAGGACAGGCTGCAGCTGGTGCATCAAGCGGGTAATCCGTACCGCTTCCTCTGCTGTAGACACCCTTACATCAATGACCGCTTCTGCATAATCCGGCACGACGTTGCTCACGCTGCCCCCTTGGATGGTTCCGACGGAAAGGGTGGTACCAGCCTCGTAATTCGTCCAGGATTGAATCGTCAGCACGTGATGGGCCAATTCTTCAATCGCATTGATTCCTTTGGCATGGTCATTCCCAGCATGTGCGGCCCGGCCCTTGACCTTCAGCAAAAATTCTCCGCCGCCTTTTCGGCTTGTCTTGAGGGAACCGTCACCGGCTGCCGGTTCGATTACTAGCGCGCACCGGCTCCGTTTGGCCTCTTCCTTGATCAGCTCCTCTGAAGACAGGCTGCCTGTCTCTTCGTCCGTATTCCAGAAGAAAACGAGCTTGCGGGAGAGGGGCAGCTTTTGCTCGATGATGGCCTGCAATGCGTAGTAGCAAAAGACAATTCCCGCTTTCATATCGTATGTTCCCGGCCCGTAAACCTTGCCGTCCTCGATCCGCCACGGCTCGCGGCTCAAGCTGCCAATCTCTTTGACCGTATCGAAGTGACCGAGAACAAGAATTTGCTCCTCGCCCTCACCGTATTCCACGCGCAGCTGGTCTCCGTACTCATGTTGCGGATATGTATCCACCCGGCAGCCGAGGGCCCGGAAACGGTCGGCAATGAATGCGCCTACCCGATCTACGGCCTCCTTGTTGTGTGTAGGCGACTCCATTTCCACATAACGGCGAAGCTCCTCCAGGATGTCTGGCAGCTGATCGCGGAAGTATGCTGTCCAGTTCGCAGTCATATTCCATCCTCCTGTGATTGTATGTTTGTTTTTGATCCTATTCATTATGCCAGAAAGCGCTGACGAATGATTCTTTTTTTCTGTAAATTTGTTCATTATCTATCATCTTTTTCATTTCGCTTTAAAGTGAAGGGGAGAAAAAGAGACAAGCTCGTACCGAAACAACAAGAACCAGCTGTCATGAATCGCGGATCAGAAATGATGTCCATATTCTTATGTGAATTTTATAAATATTCAGCGAAATGATTTTAGTATTGATTAAAATACTCATTTCATTGTATAAATATTAGTTGTTGGGCAAAGTTCTTTTTATTCCTTGTTACAAACAGTTTTGCACTTATGTTTTTTGTAAAACGATTCAACAGATACAAGATGACGAAGGGGGATTCATCATGAAAAAATCTGCACTCGCTTCACTTGCACTTTCTTCTCTTTTGGCTGTAGCCGTACTGGCTGGCTGCGGCACAGGAAATCAGCCGGGCACTGCACAGCAGCCTGCAGGCCAGGATTCTGCCGGACAAGCCGCAGGAGGCGGAAAGAAGCTGGTCATGGCTACATCTGCTGACTACAAACCGTATGAATTTCACGATTTGTCCAGCGGGAAGGACGAGATCGTCGGATTTGACATCGACATTGCCAAGTACATTGGAAAAGAGCTCGGCTATGAAATCGAAGTGGTCGACATGAACTTTGACGGACTGGTACCGGCGCTTCAGACCAAGCGCGCCGATTTCGTCATGGCAGGCATGACCCCAACGCCTGAGCGTCTGCAGAACGCCGACTTCTCGACGATCTACTATGATGCGAAAAATACGATTGTCGCCAAAAAGGAGAGCAATCTGACCAAGCCGGAGCAGCTTGCGGGCAAAAAGATCACCGTACAAACCGGCTCCATTCAGGAAGGTGCGGCCAAGGAACTGCAAAAGACCATCCAAGGCCTGGAGATCGTTTCGCTGAACAAAACCGGTGAGATCGTGGAAGAAGTCAAAACAGGCCGTGTGGATGCTGCGATCCTGGAGGATACTGTAGCCAAGGGTTATGTGGAAGCGAATCCGGAACTGCAGTTCACCACCATCCAAAGCGATGAGGTTAACGGCTCCGCTATCGCATTCCCGAAGGGTTCTCCGCATGTGGAAGAGTTCAACAAGGTGATCAAGACCATGCAGGAAAACGGCGAGATGGACAAGCTGATCAACAAATGGTTCGGCCAATAATCAGCTGACAGAGGGGCCTTGTTCCCGGTCTAGACAGCGCAGTTTTATTCGAAAAGGAGTCGAAAGGGCATGAGTTTGGATTTTGCACAAATTGTGCCCTATATCCCCTTTATAGTAAACGGGATAAAGGTCACATTACAGGTAACACTTCTGTCGGTCGTGTTCGGTTTTATCTGGGGCTCCTTGCTGGCACTCATCAAAATTTCCAACATTCGTCTGCTGAAAGGATTTGCGGTCGCATATACGTCTGTCTTTCGCGGCACGCCGCTCATCCTGCAGCTGACGTTCGTCTACTTTGCCACGCCGCAGATTACAGGCTACAACATTTCAGCGTTTGAAGCCGCCGTTTTGACTTTTACGCTCAACTCCGGGGCGTACATCTCCGAGACGATCCGCGGCGGAATTATGGCCGTAGACAAGGGGCAATGGGAAGCGGCCAAAGCTCTCGGCGTTCCGTACCGCAAAATGATGACGGATATCATTTTGCCGCAAGCAGTGAAAAACATCCTGCCTGCATTGGTAAACGAAACGATCGCGCTCTTGAAGGAATCGGCACTTGTATCTACGATCGGCCTTGCGGACATCATGCAGAACGCCAATATCGTCAAAGGGACGATCTTCCGCTACTTTGAGCCGTACCTTCTGGCGGGCTTGCTCTATTACGTCATGGTCATGCTGCTCACTTGGGTGGCGCGTGTGCTGGAGAGGAGGATGAGACGCAGTGATTAAGATTCAGAATGTGAGCAAGTCTTTCGGCTCGCTCGATGTTTTGCACGACATCTCCACTGAGATCGGCCGCGGTGACGTGGTGGCGATCATCGGTCCATCCGGCTCCGGCAAATCGACGCTCTTGCGCTGCATGAACCTGCTGGAGACCCCGACAAAGGGAACGATCGTCATCGACGGGCAAGCCATTACGGATCCGAAAGCGGATGTGATGCGCATTCGCCAAAAGATCGGCATGGTGTTTCAGCATTTTCACCTGTTTCCGCACATGAGCGTGCTGGACAATCTCACGTACGCTCCTGTCAAGGTCAAGGGACTCTCCAAAGCGGCGGCGGAAGCCAAGGCAAGGGAGCTGCTCGCTCGTGTCGGGCTGTCCAACAAGGCGGATGTCTTCCCGAATCGTCTTTCCGGCGGACAGAAGCAGCGGGTTGCGATCGCCCGTTCCTTGGCGATGGAACCGCAAATCATGCTGTTTGACGAGCCGACATCGGCGCTCGACCCGGAAATGGTCAAAGAGGTATTGGATGTCATGAAGGGACTTGCCGATACGGGGATGACAATGGCGATCGTGACGCACGAGATGAATTTTGCCCGCGAGGTCGCCGACCGCATCTGTTTTCTTGACGGAGGAAGATTGGTGGAGGATGCGCCGCCGAGCGAGTTCTTTTCGAATCCCAAAAGCGAGCGGGCCAAGCAGTTTTTGGAAAAAATGCTGTAACAACGAGTGGTTTTTACGCTTCGGAGCCTTGGGGCTGCGAAGCGTTTTCTTTTTTGACAGACATTCGGCCTTGGGCTAGAATCAGGTTGAGCCGAGTAATTATTGGTGTATTCTGCTATTTATATTCGGTATTGCCTTTTTACAAATGAAAAGGGAGTGTAGAAACAAATGTCTAGGCAACGATTGCTTATCTTGCTGGAAATGGCGATGATGACGGCGCTCGCTCTTGTATTCAGCGAGATCAAGGTATTTCAAATGCCGCAAGGGGGATCTGTGTCCCTCGTGATGGTGCCGATCGCGCTGCTCGCGGTGCGTCGCGGCCTTTTGCCGGGAGTGACATGCGGTATCCTGGTTGGTGTACTGCAAACCTTCTTTGGCAGCGGTTACGTTCATCCGGTCCAGCTGCTGCTCGATTATCCGGTCGCATTCGGCGCTCTGGGACTGGCAGGGCTTGTCCGCCTGTCTGCGATCGAGAAGCGTACGAACAAGGTTACGGCTCTGTGGAGCGTCCTGTTCGTCGGCGTGATCGGACGGTTTGTCTGTCACTTTCTCTCCGGGGTGATCTGGTTCGGCGAATATGCGCCAGAGGGCATGCCGGCTGCGCTGTACTCCTTCGTCTACAACATCACCTATCTGCTTCCGGAAATGATCATCACAGGGATTGTTTTGACCGTCGTCATGTCGAGTGCGCCTCAGCTTTTGTTCCCGGTGCGAAACAGACTGGCGTAACGAAGCTTTTACCAAAGAAACACGCATATTGGCGGCTGGTGCCGCATAGAGTATTCAGGCAGCGAAATGTTGCCTGAATTTTTTTTGTTTCGACAAGGTGAGACACATGTTTATCCCAGAGCGGAATAAGATGTAATATGCACGTTTCGAAAGAACGCCCGAAGGAGGTGCGGCATGAAATGGGATTGCGCTCCTTTCGCCTGCGACAGGGGGGCGCCTTGCGACGTGTTCTCGGGGTGGCATTGGCTGTCGGAGGTATTACCATTCTATTGTACTCGGCACCTCCATGGGTTTGGTATAGCCTGTTGGCGGTAGGACTCATCGGGGCCGGCTGGTATTTGTATCACAAGAAGTAATTTCGGTAAGGAGGGGTAGTCATGCGGTTTTACACCATCAAGTTGCCGAAGTTTATAGGTGGCATGATTCGCGCTGTCATCGAGGCATTTAATAAGAAGAAATGAAGGCAGCGGTCTCCTTCAGTCGAAGCAGGGGAAGCAGCAGAAAAGCAAAAAAGCACCTCGTGGGTGCTTTTTTTACTGATGTTCGGTTGAAACGCGAAACTATACGCGAGTTACCAGACCGGATTTCAGCGCTCGAGTGCTTACATAAACGCGCTTCGGTTTACCATCTACGAGAATGCGCACTTTTTGTACGTTAACACCCCATTTGCGGCGATTTGCGCGCATGGAGTGGGAGCGAGCGTTACCAGTTTTGCCAGAACGGCCAGTTACAAAGCAGCGACGTGCCATTACGATCCACCTCCCTCAGATGCATATAAACGGGATACTTTGTTTTGTTTAGATAATACAAACACTTGCTTATCTTAGCATACGCCCCTGTCAATTGCAATACTTGACATGAGGAAAAGCCATTCTCCTTCTGTTTTGGGGGTCATTCGACAAAACGCTTCATTTCTACCTATTGATAGTGTAAAATTGGGAGAAGCATGGAAATGCATTGGGTTGCTGCTTCTTCAATCGAAGAAGTTCTTTTGACAAGCGGCATTTTTTGTACACGCACTTTGCAATAGGTGAGTGGATATCGGAGCAGATCTATGCGGTATGGATGGTGGCAATGTCGCACATGCTTACTGGTACGGTTACTGTTACAATAGACGGCGATGCCGTTTGAAAAAAGGAGGAGTCCTTGCATGACAGTGGAAATGAGCACACCTCTTGGTAAAATCGATGTGACAGAAGATGTGATCGCGCGGATCGCTGGAGGCGCCGCCATGGAAGTGTTCGGCCTGGTCGGCATGGCTTCACGCAAAGCGCTCAAAGACGGAATTGCCGAGATGCTGGGCAGAGACAACCTCAGCAAAGGGGTAGTCGTCCATAACCAGAACGGTGAAGTCATTCTGGACATGCATATTATCGTCACTTACGGCGTGAAAATTTCTGAGGTTGCCGGCAATGTTCAAAGACGCGTTCGCTACACCTTGGAGCAGATGGTAGGCATTGATGTGACAGCAGTTAATATTTTTGTACAGGGAGTCCGTACAGACAGGGATACGTAAGGAGGAACATCAGTTGGTACATACGCGTCTTGACGGCGTGCTGTTTAGCCGGATGGTTTATCTGGGGGCGAGGCTCCTGTCCAGCAACGCCAAAGTGGTGGATGGATTAAACGTCTTTCCCGTTCCAGATGGTGACACGGGGACAAACATGAATTTGACGCTCACATCGGGAGCAGAGGAACTTGCACGAAAGGAATCTCCCAAGATCGGAGAGTCTGCGGCCGCTCTTGCCAGAGGTCTGCTGATGGGAGCGAGGGGGAATTCCGGCGTGATTCTCTCCCAGTTGTTTCGCGGATTCAGCAAAGCGGTAAACGGAAAAGACGAGATTAACGCCCGCCAGTTTGCCGAAGCGTTAAAGGCCGGAGTAGATTCCGCCTACCAGGCAGTGATGAAGCCGGTTGAGGGCACGATTCTCACTGTAGCCCGAGAAGCGGCCGAAACAGCTGTACGGACGGCACGCACGACAGACGATGTTCTCTTCGTCATGGAAAGAACCTATGAGCAGGCCCAGGAGACGCTGCTGCGCACACCCGACATGCTGCCCGTCCTAAAGGAAGTAGGCGTGGTGGATTCGGGCGGACAGGGACTACTCTTTGTATACGAGGGCTTCATCCGTGCGCTTCGCGGTGAAACGGCGGATCAGGTCAAGGAAGCGAAGCCATCGATTGCTTCGCTCGATATGGAAGAACTGGTTCACGAGCACCACAATGCACAAGTCCATATGAAAACAGAGGACATTCATTTTGGCTACTGTACAGAGTTTATGGTTTGGCTGACGCATAGCACGGAAGCCAACAAAAAGCCGTTTTCAGAAGCGGCATTCCGTACCCAGCTCGATCAGATGGGGGATTCTCTGTTAGTCATCTCTGACGATGATATAGTCAAAGTACATATACATGCCGAGCACCCCGGCAACGTGCTCCAATACGCACAGCAGTTTGGCAGCCTGCATCGGATCAAGATCGAAAACATGCGGGAACAGCACGGCAACATCCTTCGCGAGGAGGAGCGGAAAGCGGCCGCACAGGTGCCTGCTGAAACTGCTCCGGCAGCAGCCGCTCAGCCCTATGGATTGATTGCTGTTGCGGCTGGTCCTGGACTGGCTGATATTTTCAGCAGCATGGGGGTTCACGTAGTCGTGGAAGGCGGCCAAACGATGAATCCGAGTACGGAAGACTTCCTTTCCGCGATTGACGGGCTGCATGCAGACGAGATTATTCTTTTGCCGAACAACAGCAATATTGTGATGGCGGCGAAGCAGGCGGCCGAGCTGACGGACAAGTCCGTTACGGTTGTTCCGTCCAAGAGCATTCCGCAGGGGATGGCTGCGCTGATTGCTTTTAACGCAGGCGCGTCTCCGGAGGCCAATCAGCAGGCAATGACTGCTTCTATCGAACAAGTGAAAACAGGCATGGTAACCCATGCGGTTCGCGATACGAAAATGGGCGATGTCGAGATCAAGCAGGGAGACTTTATCGGCATTGCTGAAAAAGAGATCGTCTCATCCGGCCCGGATATGATGGCGATCGCAAAGGAACTGCTGTTCCAGCTTGTCGATGACGAGACTGGCATCGTGACGATTTTTATCGGGGAAGGCGCTGAAGAGAATCAAGCGGACGAACTCGCTCAGGCGTTGGATGAAGCTTTCCCGGACGTGGACGTGGAAATCCACGAGGGCGGACAGCCGCTTTATCCGTTTATTTTCGCTGTAGAGTAGTCATAGAGGGCTGCGCTTTTGACTCGCTTCCCTGGAGAGGAGTTGTGTAGATGTCCATTGTGATCGTAACGGACAGTGCGGCTGACATCGATTCCGAGCTGCGGGAGTCGCTCGGAATCGTAGCAGTTCCGCTGAAGGTGATGTTTGGAGAAGAAACGTATTTGGACGGGGTCTCCATTACATCTGCCATGTTTTTTGAAAAATTGAAGCATACGGATGTGATGCCGACCACATCTCAACCGTCCCCGCTCGACTTCGCTGAAACGTACAAACAAATTCGGGAGCAGCACGGCAAAGATGTCCAAATCATCGCCATCATGCTCTCCGGTTCGCTTTCAGGTACGTATCAGTCTGCCGTCATCGCACAATCGATGATGGAAGAACAGCTTGATATCACCGTCATTGATTCGCGTAAAGCTTCATTTGTTTACGGCATGCTCTGTGTCGAAGCGGCCAAAGCAGCGCGCGAAGGGAAGAGCAAGCAGCAGATACTCGACATGATCGATCGTTTTCTCGATGAAGTGCAGGTCTATTTCATCGTTGACACGCTGGAGTTTCTGCAAAAGGGCGGCCGCATTGGCAAGGCTTCTGCGGTCATCGGCTCCTTGCTTAACATTAAACCGATTCTGACCTTGGACCCTGCGGGGTACGTAGCTGCTTTTGACAAAGTAAGAGGGACCAAAAAAGCGATCGCCCGTGTGAAGGAAGCATTGAAGGAATACGCCTCGGACCAGCCGGTGAAGGTAGCGATGCTGCACAGCGCCGTACCTGATCAAGCGGCGGAGCATTTGGCGGCGATCAAGCAGGAGTTTCAGGTGACCGAGTCTTTCTTGCTGGAGATCGGCCCGGTAATCGGTACCCATGTAGGCCCGGGATTGCTCGGATTTGTGATGGTAAAAGAATAGACGTCCTTTTCGAAAGAAAAACCTCCTCGTGTGCTTCGAGGAGGTTTTTATACGGTCCTGTGCTCTCCCGGTACATGTTGCGGCGCTGCATGGCAGTTGCGGACCATATGCTCTGGAAAACAGGGGGACTGTCATTTACACGATGAGCATGTTTGAAAAAACAAGGAGGGTGTATTTGCATGCTGGCGACAGAGCGTCTTGTATTTCGTCCGTATACAGCAGAGGACCTGGATTTTTTGATGTCGATGACAGGTGATCCGGAGGTGATGCGGTATATCGGTCAAGGGAATGTCTGGACCAGAGAACAGACCGCCGAACGGCTGCGCATGTGGATGAACCGCTATGAAGAGGAGCAGGGGCTTGGACTGATGGTCGTGGCAAGGAAGTCTGATGGTGAACTGATTGGGCACGCAGGACTTGTTCCCCAGCTCGTCGATGAGCGCAAAGAGACAGAGGTTGGGTATTGGATCTCGAGAAGGCATTGGGGACAAGGCTATGCGTCCGAAGCTGCCCTGGCCTTGCGGAATTTCGGCCTGTCTCATCTGGGAAAAAAGCGGCTGATCTCGCTCATCCAATTTGACAATCATAGCTCAGTGAAGGTAGCGCGGAAAATAGGCATGAACTTTGAACGTGAAATCGTGTTCAACGGGAAAAGCATTGCGCTGTATTCTCTAACGCGGCAAGGCTGAAAGTGCCTAGCCTCCCCATCAGTTTCTATACCAAGTGATTCGCTTTATAAATGTCTGCCCGACGGCTCTCCATGTAGATAAACGGGTACTGCTCTTTAATCCGCTTGACTTCTGACAGATCCAGCGTGACGATTCCCAATTCTGGGTGTCTCAAGCAGACGCCACCCGAACTGTCTCTTCTGCCTGTTTCCCTTCCCATACCGGGATGAGGTTCTGCGCTACCAGCTCAATCAGCCTTCTCCGATACGATCAATTACCTTCACCCCGCGATAGTACACCTGCCTGATGTCCTCTTCGGAGGTTATCTCCAGTCCAGGCACACCTGCTGTCACCAGAAAATTCGCTTCCAGTCCCTTTCCCAAACTGCCGTAGCGCTTTTCCTTCCCAAGGACCATTGCTGGATTGCGGGTGATGAGCGAGAGGATCTCGTTTTCCCCATACCCTTGCTTTTGCAAAAGCTTCATCGCAGGCTGGGCGATGGCCATCAGCGTCTCCGGCCCCTTTAATTCCCGATCCGGAAAAGAAAGCCAGGAGGCCTGCTCGTGTGGAGGCAAGTAGGCATCGGTAGAAATGGCGGTGGTCACCCCGGCCTGAACCAAGCGGCTGATTTGCTCCGGGGAATTCGGCAGTTCATGTGTGCCGCCCAGCGGAGTCGCGACTATTTTTATGTTCTTTTGGGCAGCTTCGATAATTTGCTGCTCGGTAATCCCGTGAGCGTGATGAAGCACATCCACTCCTGCAGCAAGGGCCATACGGATCGCTTCTTCGCCGCCGACATGAACGCCAATCGATTTGCCCGATCGGTGGAAAGCATCGACGACCCGGGTCAATTCGCTCTGTTCATAAATGATCTCGCCCGCCCGAGGGACCTCCTCCGGCTTGAAATTGGCCGGTGTGGCGTTGAGAAACAGATTCTCTCCTGGGTATTCGCTCTCGCCCGCCAGCACGTGCACGATCTCAGGGGCAGCTAAGCGCTCCCTCTCGACCGGATGGGGGCCGGTAGCCGCAGTAAAATGAGCAAGCTGCGAAAATCCAATCGAGATACTGGACAGAGAAAAGCAGACATCGATGGGCACAAAGGAAGCGAGACGACGATAAAAAGCGAGGTCGAAGCCGCACTTTGGATGCCCGCAAATTTGTTCCCCAAGGGCCGTAATCCCGCAGGACAGTGCCTTGAGCAGAAGCGACATGCCGGCGGCTCCATGTGTTTCTTCCGTTACCGGAAACAGTGATCCGGGAGCGAACTCCAAAAGGTGGGTATGGCAGTCCGCCAGCGAAGGGGCAATGACCCAGTCCCGGCAGTCGAGCAAAGCCACTCCATTCGCCCGATGCTCTACCCAAAGCTTCTCCCAGGGGCCAATGTCAGCGATCAGCCCGTTTTTCACAAGCATGGCTCCGTCGTTGATACTGCCTTTTTCGGTTACGGTCACCAGCTTCTTGGCCCTGATCATATACGTTCCGCTCATGTTTACACCACCCAAGGCGTCACAAAGTATCCGATCACAAAAGCAGTGACGAGCCGCATGAGCATGCCGATGACAGCGGCTGCCATCGCTTCACGCTCCGTCAAGTCGGAATGGGCCGCCCATGTCGCAGGAACCTGTCCGAAGATCACTGACAAGGGCAGTCCCGAGGAGGCGAGGACAAAGGAACCGACAGCAAGGCGCGGGTCGATGCTCGCGGCGATTTTTTGCAGCTCAGCCATCGCCAGCGTGGGACTGGCCAAAAGGGACAGCATGCCTGTCGCAGGCTCGATGCTCAAAGCGGAGAGCAGCAGGGTAAAAGCGTTCTCGATCGGTTGCCAAACGCCAATGTATTCCAACAGGCCGATGACCCCAAATACGACAGCAACCGCGGGGATAATGACCAGCAAGAGCAGTTCCGTTCCCTCTTTGGCAGCGTCAAAGACCGTTTTGAGGTAAGCGGTGCCGGGAGTAAAACGCGGAAGCTCCGATTTATGGACAGCCATTTCATGACAGGAGCAAATACGCGGAACAGCGCATCTGTAAACCCGAGCCGTTCCAGCATCCTTCCGACGATGACGCTGACAATGACGGCAATTCCCACTTCCCCCGTGAGGAAAATGTCGACAACAATCGGAAATACTTTTTTGATAATGGCATCGAACAGGCCGGCCAGCGCATGCGGCCAGAACAACAGGGAAGCCAGAGACGACAAAACAAGGAAAATGCCGAGATATTCCACGCCTGTCCATTTTCTTCTTCCGGGGTCCTTCCGTTCGCTCATCTTGCTCGCTCCTTTCCTGGTCAAATCGCGCTTGCACAATCATGCTCCGTGCTGCAGTATATGAGCTGCCGCAGGAATGGGTGATGGCCCAGTTTCAATGAGAGGAACCTGTAGCGCTTTCAGAGGCGGTAAGATAAAATGAGAGTGAACCTTTCAAGGTGGAGAACCCCTTTGCATTCAGGAGGAGAACCGGGTGAAATATAAAAGTGTATTTGACATTATCGGTCCAGTCATGGTCGGACCTTCAAGCTCCCATACAGCCGGTGCTGCCCGGATCGGGCGGATAGCCCGCAAGCTCTTTGGCAGACAACCGAAAAAAGCGGAGATCACGTTTTACGGTTCCTTTGCCAAAACGTATAAAGGGCATGGCTCCGATGTCGCGACAGTCGCGGGCATTCTTGATTTTGATACGTTTGATCTGCGGCTGAAGGACTCCCTGCAGATTGCCAAAGACCTGGGTATCGATATTGTGATCAACACTTCCGAAGAATTGACCGGTCACCCGAACACTTCGCGGATTCGCTTGAGCGACGATGAGAAGGATGTGGAGGTAGTCGGTGTTTCCATCGGGGGCGGCAAGATCGAGGTAACCAAGCTCAACGGCTTTGCCTTCCAGCTTGGCTTCGATACGCCGACACTGATGGTTTTGCACGAAGACCGCTTCGGAATGATCGCCGGCGTAGCCAAGGTGCTCACGCAGCATAAAATCAACGTGGGACTGATGGAAGTCTCCCGGCACGACCGCGGGTCACGCGCGCTGATGGCGATCGAGACGGATTCTGTCGTCCTGCCAGAGGTGCTGGAGGAAATCGGGAACATCCCGTATATTTTTGATGTCTCACTGCTTTCTTTACAGTAAAGCGGGAGGAGAGGAGTGAACAGGACATGTTTCGCAACGTAGCAGAATTGGTAGAACTGGCTGAGTCCCAAGGGAAAAAAATTTCGCAGGTGATGATTGAGGCGGAGATGGAGGTTTCCCAGCGGACTCGCGAGGCCATTTTAACGGATATGTACACGAATCTGGACGTGATGGAAAAAGCCGTCCGGCGCGGACTGACGGAAGACATCCGTTCGCACAGCGGACTGACTGGCGGCGATGCGAAAAAACTGCAGGAGTACATGCGCACAAAGCCGTTTCTGTCTGGCCCCACCCTGCTCAATGCCGTCTCCATGTCGGTCGCTGTGAACGAGGTAAACGCGGCGATGGGCACGATTGTGGCTACGCCGACGGCAGGTGCTTGCGGAATTGTGCCAGGTACCTTGTTTGCCGTATCAGACAAGCTGAAGCCGACGCGCGAGGAGATGGTCAACTACCTCTTTACTGCCGGAGCGATTGGCTACTGCATTGCCAATAACGCGTTTATTTCCGGTGCTGCCGGCGGCTGCCAGGCGGAAGTGGGCTCGGCGACCTCGATGGCTGCCGCTGCGATTGTCGAGATGGCAGGCGGTACGCCGGAACAGTCGGCTCAGGCTGTCGCCATCGCCCTGAAGAACATGCTCGGTCTCGTTTGCGACCCCGTGGCCGGACTTGTAGAGGTTCCCTGTGTCAAACGGAACGCGATGGGGGCCGCGATCGCAACCGTAGCTGCCGATATGGCGCTTGCAGGGATCAAGAGTGTGGTGCCGACTGACGAAGTGATTGAAGCGATGTACCGGATTGGCTGCTCCATGCCGACTACCCTCAAGGAAACAGCACAGGGAGGTTTGGCCGCGACGCAGACCGGACGCCAGATCGAGGCCAAAATCTTCGGTGTGCAGCTGGAGAAAAAGTAAATGAACGAATGGTACGACGCGCCCGTCTCGCTCTTGCATGGGGTAGGCGAGGAGAGGGCCAAAGCTTTCGCAGGTTTGGGCATTGAGACTGTGGGGGAGCTGCTGGAGTATTTCCCGAGCCGCTATGAGGACTACCGCGTCCGCGATTTGACAGAGGTGAAGGACGGAGAGAGGGTAACGCTGGCAGGCACGGTCTACGGCGAACCCTCTGTTCGCTTTTACGGCAAGCGAAAATCGCGTATCTCCGTCAAGCTGGTCATGGACAGAGTGGTGGTGACGGCGGTCTGGTTCAACCAGACATTCGTGAAAAGCAGGCTCTCTCCGGGAAAAGAAATTCTCGTGACCGGAAAGTGGGACAAGCACAAGCTGCAAATCACCGTCAGTGAAATGACCGAAACCGACTCCGACCGGGCACAAAAGAGAGGGGAACTGGCACCCATTTATCCGCTCGGCGGAGATGTGACCCATACGCTTTTGCGAAAAACGATCCAGCAGGCGCTTCGCCAGTACGGCGAGCAAATCCCGGAGATTCTGCCGGCCGATATCGTCAGTCGCTACCGGCTCATGCCCCGGCCTGACGCGATTCGGTCGATCCATTTTCCGCAGGATGCCGAGAACGGACGCCAGGCGCGGCGGCGGATCATGTTTGAAGAGCTTTTTTTATTCCAATTGAAAATGCAGGCGCTTCGCCGGATTGCCCGGGAGCAGACAGAAGGGACGGCTCTGCAAATTCCGATGGAGGAATTGCGCACCTTTGTGAAGTCGTTGCCGTTCCCGCTGACGGATGCACAAAAGCGGGTAATCAAGGAGATTCTCACCGATATGCGTTCGCCGTACGCAATGAACAGGCTGCTTCAAGGGGACGTCGGCTCGGGAAAAACCGTAGTCGCGGCCATCGCTTTGTTTGCGGCAGTCAAAGCGGGTTTTCAGGGCGCTTTGATGGTGCCGACAGAGATTTTGGCTGAGCAGCACGTCCAGTCGCTGACAGGGCTTCTTTCCCCGCACGGCATCCAGGTGGCGCTGCTGTCCGGCTCGCTTACAGCCAAACGGCGTCGCGAGGTGATCGGAGCCTTGCAGATGGGCTTGATTGACGTCGTTGTCGGGACTCATGCCCTGATTCAGGAGGATGTGTTTTTCTCAAAGCTCGGCCTGGTAATCACGGACGAGCAGCATCGCTTCGGGGTGGAGCAGCGGCGCATTTTGAGAAACAAAGGCCTTACTCCCGACGTGTTGTTCATGACGGCCACACCGATCCCGCGCACGCTGGCGATTTCCGCCTTCGGTGACATGGATGTCTCCACGATCGACCAGATGCCGGCGGGGCGCAAGCCGATCGAGACTACGTGGAAAAAGCATGAGCAGTTTCACCAGGTGCTGGAGCAAATGCGAGAGGAACTCGTGAAAGGCAGGCAGGCGTATGTCATCTGCCCGTTGATCGAGGAGTCGGAAAAGCTGGACGTGCAAAATGCGATTGACGTTCATGCTCAGCTCTCGCAGGTATTTCCTGAGTACGGGGTCGGTCTTATGCACGGGCGCCTGCCAGCAAAGGAAAAGGATGCGGTGATGCAGGCCTTTCTTTCCGGGGAGTATGCGGTGCTGGTTTCGACGACCGTGGTAGAGGTAGGGGTAAACGTCCCAAACGCGACATTCATGATCATTTATGATGCGGAGCGGTTTGGGCTTGCCCAACTGCATCAGCTCAGAGGCCGTGTTGGCCGCGGCTCGGAGCAATCGTACTGCGTGCTGATCGCCGATCCCAAATCGGAGATCGGAAAAGAGCGGATGCGCGTTATGTGCGAAACGACAGACGGTTTCGAACTGTCGCGCCGCGATTTGGAACTGCGCGGTCCCGGCGACTTTTTCGGGACAAAGCAAAGCGGCTTGCCTGAATTTAAGGTGGCCGATCTGATGAGCGATTTCAAGGCATTGGAAGTGGCTCGCCAGGAGACGGCTGCTTTGGTAGAGAAGGAAGAGTTTTGGAAAAACAAGGAATACGTCTGGCTTCGCAGTTATCTGAAGCGGGAAGGTGTTTTGGACGGGATCGTCTTTGATTGATCGTCGTCAGCCAAAACGTCCCGGACAGAAGGCAGCTAGACGACTGCGCCTTTTCGAGTGAATGGACTCGGAAGGGCGTTTTTTGTTGGAATGAACTTTGTTTATCGAAGGATCAAACAAGCGGGACAGCATAAGATGAGTTGTGATGCTAGATGAGTTGTGATGCTGCCAACTCAAGCCAATTCCGCTGTAATTCCCACCAGTCCCGGCCGTATGGCTGAAACGAAACACGCTTTCCTACGTCTTACAGGGAAATATTGTTAAGAAGTCAAAGGAGCGAAATCATGGTTCAGATGAAACGCTTACAGGCATTCGCGCTGCTTCTCGCAGGCACATTGCTTTTAACCGGATGTGTTCCTGCCGCAAGCACAGGCACACCGCCATCCGGCAGCGGCGGAAATCAACAGCCGGAATCACAAGCGCCACCTGGGAGTACAACTCCGGGGACAACCCCGAATTCCTCCTCCGGGCATCCGCCAACGCCTTCCTCCGCCGAGTGGAATCCAGCAGAGATTCCGTTTGACTATGCATCGATGAAAGCAGATGTTGTGATCCGACTGGATGAGGAGCCGGTACTGCAATCTCCGATCAGGACTCCGGTTGGTAGTGGACCGCAGACATTTACGTTGTTCTTTCGTCAGGCGATGGACCGAAGCAGTGTGGTAGAAGCGATTGAATCGCGGATAAAAGAGAAGGCGTCTGCCGAGGAATGGTTTATCGAGCCCGACCTGGAGTTCCGTTGGGTCCATGATAAACAGCTTCACCTCCGGGCGACACCCAGGACGAGAGTACAGCCGGAAGACGGAATAAAGGAGTATGTATTGGATGTAAAAGGCGCACGCACCGCCAGCGGCCATGTTCTGTCGGAACCCCCTGGCTTCCTGGCTGTTGTTCTTGCTCCCAACCAATTGTGGAAGGTGAGCCTGGATGGAAAGGTGCGGGAGCAGATCAGCGGGTATCCCGGCTCGTATCATAGCGACTCTTTTCTCGACCCTGAGCAGCGATATCTGCTCTTGAGGCGGTATACGGAATATTGCGAATGCGACGCGCGGCATCCCCTCCTGTACGGGATCTATGACAGGCAGACGAACGAGCTGACTCGCTATCCAGTGGAGCTGACCACCAGTTACCGGGGGGAAGGCGCATTTGTTGCCGACCGGCGCGGCTTTTTTTATGCGGCACCGCAAGAGGGGCAAAACATGCCTGTCAGTGAAACTGCGGTTCCCGTCGAGATAGGGGAATTCGTTCACGGAGCCGACTTTAGCCATGACCGAAAAAAGCTGATCATGGCTGTAGGGCCCAAAGACCAGGAGCAAAATCTGGACCTGCTGCTGCTGAATCTGGAAACCGGAGAAAAGCAGCGGTTGACCGGTGCGCTGAAAGGCTTTGTGCCTATCGATGAAATGTACGGAGATGTCATCCCCATTTCCTTTGATGATGACGGGCGGCAGTTCACTTTTGCGATGCGGCAGAGCCGTAGTTCCTTCGACCAATTGCGTTACCGCTATGACTGGAAGACGGAAAAGGTCAGCGCGTGGAACCCGCCTGTTCCGAGAGATGCTTGGGCTGGCTATACGCAAACCGATGACGGGATGTATCAGATGTATTGGAATGCGGGGCTGTTTAAAGGAAAGGAGCACCTGATGGATTTCCAGGGAGAAGGGTTGTGGCTCCCAAACAGTCACCGGTATTTGTTTGCGAGACATAAAGAGAACGCGGAAGGGCACGCGGTCGCGATGGACATTATGGCTTTTGACGCTGACCAGCGAAAGACGGACACGTTGATCACAGACCTCTCCTTCGGAATCAGCTTTATCGGTGCAAGCGCTGACGGTCAGTGGCTGTACTTGCTGAGCAGCGGCGACCTTCAGCCGCACTGAGCAGGAAAGCCTTTCCCAGATGGAGACAGTTTGGTAGACAGCGCACCTCTTATGTGAAGACCAGCTTGAATTCTGCAAGACGAGAAAAACGGTCGGCAAGTGGAATTAGCGGATGGTGCTATATTCGCTAATTCCACCACCCGGCAAGCATTTTGCAAGCACGAGAGTCTCCACTTTCCTTTTCTTCCCGGCTTGCGTTTCCTTGCACCTTCATCTTTTGCACCATTATCTTTGCTTTTGGCGTATAACTCCGTTCAGTCAAGTTTGCGTCCAGCTTTTGTACTCGCGTGCCAGCATGGAGAGGACAATCAGCGATTCGTACCGATCGTTCGTTTTGAGACACTCCCGCAATTTTCCCTCCATGATAAAGCCTTCCGACAGGTAGAGCTGAAGCGCTCGTCGATTTTCCTCCTTGACGTCCAGCCAGAGGCGGTTGGCCCCCCACTCGTCAAAAGCCAGCCTTTTGATCTCCTGCAGCACCTTGCGCCCGTATCCTTTTCTTTTTTCGGAGATGGTAATCCGCATGAATTCGATACTCGCGTGCGGATTGGCCAGTCCGGCCAGGATCACGTATCCCACGCTGTTCCCCTTCTTCGCATCTTCTACAATCAAATGGCGGATATCCGGGTTTGCGAGAGACTGCTCATGCCGCGTGCTCTCCCACGGCAGGATGTAAGCGCGGTTTTCCTCCATCTGTTCGGTTTCGTATACATACGGTATATCTGCCAATGCAGTGGGACGCAGACGAATGTCCATCCTTTTCTCCTTTCTGCTCGTGAAGCTCCTGATCCGGCTTGCTGCTCGTTACGGGATGTCCATCCGGGCGCTCCACCGGTTCCTTCGCTTTTGATGCTTACTAATTTCTCTCCTGTCAGGCGACTTCCTTCAATTTCCAGCCCTTTTTTAAAAGTACATGGTATAAAAGCGAACATCTGTTTGCTATAATAAGAACAGAAATGAAACGGGAACGTTTGTTCCTATTCAGGGGATGGTTGTAATGGCTCATGACAACAAACGGATTATTTTTCTCGCTGACATGCAGAGCTTTTATGCCAGTATCGAAAAAGCGGCTCAGCCGAAGCTGCGCGACAAACCGATCGTCGTAGCAGGCGATCCCGAACGAAGAAGCGGGGTGGTCCTCGCTGCTTGCCCGATTGCCAAGTCGTACGGCGTCACCACGGCAGAAGCCTTGTGGCAGGCTCAGCAAAAGTGCCGCCATCTGGTCGTGGTTCGCCCGAGGATGGAGACCTATATCCGTGTGGCTGTACAAATTACTCGCATATTCGAGTCGTTTACCGATCTGGTGGAGCCGTATTCCATCGACGAGCAGTTTTTGGATGTGACGGGAAGTGTCCGGCTGTTTGGAGGTCCGTGGAAAATCGCAGAGGAGATCCAGCGGCGCATCCGCTTGGAAACAGGAGTACATTCACGGGTCGGTATTGGAGAAAACAAGGTGCTGGCCAAAATGGCGTGCGACAATTTCGCCAAGAAGCGGGAGGAAGGCATTTTCTGGCTGAAGCGGGAGGAGCTTGCAGAGACGCTCTGGAAGCTGCCGATTGAAAAATTGTTTGGAGTAGGCTCGCGGATGAAACGGCATTTTCATCGCATGGGCGTATACCAGATCGGGCAGCTGGCGCAGCTCTCGCCCGCTGTGTTGACCCGGCGCTGGGGCGTCAATGGGGAGGTGCTGTGGCGTACGGCGCACGGCATGGATGACTCGCCCGTTTCGCCTCGTACGCATGATACCCAGAAGGGGATCGGTCACCACATGACGCTGCCGCGCGACTACCATACAGCTACTGACATCAAGGTGGTGCTGCTTGAGCTGTGTGAAGAGGTATGCCGCAGGGCCCGCAGCAAAGAGCTGATGGGCTGGGTGGTATCGGTTGGATGCCGGGGAGCCGACTTTGACGTGCCGACAGGATTTGGACGTCAGCTCAAGCTGCCGGAGCCGACCAATGACGCGATGACGCTTTACGAAGCTGTCTGCCGCCTGTTTGACCGGCACTGGCAGGAAACCCCTGTTCGCAGCGTCGGCGTCAGTCTGGAGCAGCTGGTGCCTGACAACGTGGTTCAGCTCAACCTCTTTACCGATACTCAGAAGCAGCGTTCACTTGCCCGAGCTGTAGACGATATCCGCAATCGCTACGGAGCGGATGCGATTTTGCGTGCCGCTTCCATGTCGGGAGCCGGGCAGGCTCGTGAGCGTGCTCGCAAGATCGGGGGGCACTATAAATGACGGAGAGGCAGGACGCTGAGGAAGAGCAAGAACTGGTCCGCTTGTACGTGTTGTTTGGCCTGTTGTTTCGGGTTGCGATGGTCGATATGGGAAAGGGGCGGACCGTTCCCTTCAAAATTTCGTACGACTGGTTTTTTCAGGAGCTGTCCCGCTGGGCAGAGCGGGAGCATCATCAGTTGCGGCGCCGGCTTCGGCAGATGGGCTGCATTTTGCTGACGGCGACCCGGCAGGATGGCACCTATGTGGTACAGTACCGACATCGCGGATATGTCAGGGAAGCGGTCTATTCCATCGAAGTGCTTCGCTCCGAGTGTCAGGAATTGGCCCGCTCCTGGATGACGGCAAGGCCGAAATCCTTTGCGGATGAACCGCGAGCAATGTTTCAGAGGCGAGAGGAAGAACAAGGCGCAGTCAGCAAAGAGGAGAGAAGGACATGAGGGAAAAGCGCGTTTCCAAACGGGATAATTTGTTTGTGGCAAGCCGTTTTGTGCTGCCGGAGCACCGTGAGATGTACATCAGGATCAAAGCGGAAGAGCTTCGTTATGTGCCGCCTGGGCTCGACGAGGAGCAGATGGCTGAAATAAGCGGGCGTATCTGGGAGGCACTGCAAACAGGTCAGGGTGTCGTGCTGACGTATTACGATGGAAAAAGTGCTTGCGGTTTGGCGGGGAAAATCGCCCACGTCGATCAGGCATTAAAAAAGATAAAGCTGCACACGGATAAGAAGACCGTCTGGATTCCCTTTTCCAGCCTGCTTGCGGTAGAGCTGGAAGCGATCTCCTGAGAGAGTCTGTACATGGACTGCACGACTCCAGGGCATCCTGTGGATAAAATCGAAGGGGATCAATTCCGTGAGACAAACGGCCATTGCCACTCTGACGGCATGGGGAGTTTTGCTGACGGGATGCGGTGCAGCAGCGCCGCAAACCGAACAATCCCAGCCTGTTCCAAGCAGCGAGCGACTAAGCAGCAAGCACCCAAGCAGCGAACAATCAGCGATTCCGGCACCGCGGCTGGCCTTGCATACAAATACAGCCAGACCCGCTCAAGCGATGCTGGATATTCCCGTTATCGCGCAAAATCCGGAATTAAAGAACGGCTGCGAGGTGACGAGCTTGGCGATGCTGCTGCAGCATGCCGGTCATTCCGTAGATAAAATGACACTGGCCCGGCAAGTTAAAAAGGACCCGGAACGGATCGTTCAGCAAAATGGCGATATCAAAAAATGGGGGGATCCGGCTGAAGGTTTTGTCGGGGATATGACAGGAAAGAAAAAAGGCTTTGCCGTCTACAATAAACCGCTGGAGGAACTGCTTCGGCATTATATGGGGGAGCGGACGGTCAATCTGACTGGAGAAAGCTACGAGACGCTGCTGGACAGTGTAGCCGCAGGGTATCCCGTAGTCATATGGGCGACCGGAGACTTTACGCCGCCGACTGAGTGGGAGTACTGGGACAGCGACGGCAAACAGATCGTGGTTCCTTTTGACGAGCATGCCGTACTGCTGGTCGGATACGATGAGACTTACGCCTATGTCAACGATCCGCTGACAGTAAAAAAACAGCGGAGAGTAGCTCACCAGGCGCTGAAGAACAGTTGGGAAGCATTGGGAAAACAAGCGGTCACCTATCGGTAAAAATAGGGAGGACAAGGACAAACAGCGAAAAACAGCGGCCCGCGGTGAAAAGTTGTGTGCGGTGACGAGGGAAGGGTCTTAAAAACGATAAGCGGGGAAAAACCGGATTTTTTCGCAGATTATTGTTCAAAACGCATTTTGCCAGAAGGGAATGTTTCCTTGTATCGTTAGAATGTCTTAACTGATCAAACTTGATGGGAACCAAAGGGGATTGTACATGTTAGCACAAGAAATGGGTGTCATTTTCACGAAGCACGTGGGGCACATGACCGCCAAGCGCTGGACTGACTTTATCCAGCAGTTGGAGAGCAAGGGGCTGTACGTCGTGATCGAGACAGACACAAACGGGCGAGTGATGAGCCCTCTCGGCGGCCTGATGCCAATGCCATGCAAAAGTGAGACGCTCCAAATTTTCACGTCCGACGAGCTGCAGCAGCGGGGGTTGCCCGTCGGCCATCACATCGTCACAAAGAGCAAGGCAAGCGGAAACCTGACGACGTAAGACCGCAAGCCAAACAAAATCGACAAGAACGAACCTTTCTTCACCGAGAGTCGGCTGGGGAAAGGTTTTTTTGCGCTCAAAAGAAAGCGTTTACTCCATAAAAATATCCTTGCCAACAGAAAAAAATAATCAGGTAGTTCAAATTACATAAAAAAGAAAAGGAATTAGGTAAAAATTAGCGAATAATTAGGGATAATGGAGCTATTTGTCAAAAGGACTCTTTGTGAATAGTGAGTCTATTTACCTAAATAGATGATCGGGCTGGTTGTACAACCAGCTGGCGTGTCCGTTTGAAGAGGGTGCAGGGTACGATCATTTTAATCAAACATGTAAGGAAGGTAAGACGATGGAGAGCATAGCAGAATTTATTGAAAATCGACGATTCTACCACGTATTCCAGCCGATTTGTCACCTTCCGGAAAAAAAGGTTATAGGATATGAAGCGCTGATTCGCAGCGTATCCCCTATCGGCCCTGAAGCATTGTTCCAAAAGGCGACTGAACAGAATAAGTTATTTGAATTGGATACCCTGTCTATTTCACAGGCATTGACTGTTTTTTTCATGCCCCAGCAGAGGCAGGAAAAAAGAGAGTTTCTCTTTGTCAACATTTATCCGTCTACGATCGTGGAGGATCAGTTTCCGGCATTTATTGATGGCATCATGAGCAGGTTTCGTCCCAATCTGAGCAAAATTGTTCTGGAAATCAACGAATCCATCGTAGAGCGAAAAATATGGCTGAACCCGCTGTTTACGAGAAGAATCGCCATGCTTAGAAAGATCGGCTTCAAGATCGCGCTGGATGACGTCGGAGAAGGAGCGACAACCTTTCGCAAGATTGTCGAGATCTCCCCTGATTTTATTAAAATGGACAAGTTCTTTTCAGATGGCTTGGCCCATTCAGGAAAGAAACAAAAAATCGTACAGCTTTTGGTTGAGTACTGCCGGGATGAAGCTGAGCTTATTTTGGAAGGGATTGAGCGCGAGGAGGATTTTTGCTGCGCCGCGAGCCTCGGCGTAAAAACCGGTCAGGGCTACTACCTCGGGAAACCGGGACGACTGAATCGATATTCATGAAAAGTGTACATACTGGAGGAAATATGTGATGAGTGACAGAAACGTGTATTCCCGGAAAGCGACGCTTTCTCTACGAATCTCGGAATTCGAGGTTCCGCCGATGCAGGATCTCTTAATCGTAGGAAGAAAAGCCCCCATTGGGCCAGAGGCCGTCAGGCGGATGGCAGAGGCGCTTTCGCCGGAGCAATTTACTTTGGTGAAGATAGATCATCCGAGAATTGAGGCTGTCCTCATCCGAAATTCGCTGATGCAGATGCTGGATAGAGATGTGTTGATGAACATTATTCTGGAGGAAGCAGAAAACATGATCAGCGATTCGATGGTTCTTCGCTCTGAGTTGAAAATCGCTGTTTCTGTTCAGCGCGAGGTGGATCTGTCATGAAGGTCTCCGAAATCATGACTACTTCCGTTCACACCATTACGTCGGGAAGAAGTGTTTCCTATGCGGCGGAGCAAATGAATGAATGGAAGATCGGGTCGCTGATTGTAGTCGATCACGACCAGGTACAGGGAATCATCACTTCCCGGGATGTCCGATCATCCCATCCCAATCGGATCGTAGCAGATGCCATGACTCCCAATCCCGTCACGATCAGTCCCGATCACGACATTTGGGACGCCTATCGCATGCTCACGGAGAATCAGATTGAACGGATTCTCGTCATGGACAAGACAGAGATGAAGGGGCTGGTGACTCGCGAAGAAGTGATGCGAAAGCTGGCTGAGTTCATGGATTCGCATACAGGCTTGTACCGGGCTCCCTATATACAGTACATTGGAGAGGAGTTCCTCAAACAGCGTCAGCCGTTCCACCTGATTTTTGTGGACATAAACGATTTCGGTCGAATCAATAAAGAATACGGCCATCCATTTGGCGATGACGTGATTCGGACTTTATCTCAACGGCTTTCCGCGCTCGCCAAGGAGAAATACGACTATTTGTGCCGGTATGCTGGCGATGAATTTGTGCTGATATCGTTAGCGGATCAAGAGCAAGTAGAGGAATATCTCGAGGAGATCGGACGGCCAATGGTGCTTGAAGGAGTATCCATATCGGTTGCTGTCGGACATGTGGACGGATGCAAGGAGCCGGATTTTTTCAGCCATAGCTTAAAGGAGCTGCTGCGAAAGGTGAGTCTGATCTCGTCGTACAATAAAC
The DNA here is from genome assembly GCF_036700025.1 of Brevibacillus borstelensis. Taxonomy (NCBI): domain Bacteria; kingdom Bacillati; phylum Bacillota; class Bacilli; order Caryophanales; family Paenibacillaceae; genus Brevibacillus; species Brevibacillus borstelensis. Next base: position 2,491,993 of record NZ_CP144922.1, read on the forward strand.
AGTTCAAGGAAGAATATGCGGCAAGTATAAACCGGTAGGGGCGGGGAGAGGAAGAGGGGATTCGATCTTTTTCAAGAAAATGGGCCTGTTTCTTTACATAGAAAACACCAATCCAAGGCAATGTTGCCTGACTTGCCAGCAACCTACGAAGGAAATTCCCGAGCCTTTTTCATATAATAGAACCATTCACGTACTATGCCTCCGGCTATTGATTCAATGGCTGGAGGATTTTTTTTGCTCGTGTGAACTCTGTATATTTACATAACTGGAAAATGGATGAAAAGTCGATTTGTTTCGCTATAATAAAAGAAAATGACCTAAGCCATATGGCCGAGGAGGATTGTAAGGTATGAAGCGCTTCAGATGGTTTCCGGGAAGCAACAAAGCCAGTTGGTCAATGTTTGTTTGGACCGCCGTGTTGGCTGTTGGACTTGGCTTCTTTTGCGTTCAACCAGCAACTGCGGAAGAAACAGCGAGTGAACTGGAGAGTCAGCTTCGTTTAACACCAGACTACAAGCAATATAATTACGAACAAGAGATTACAGCCATAGCCATGACGGAGAAAAAGGGCGATTTGGTCCAGGTCGAGATGTCCATCGACAATTACGGTGAGAAAGGAGAACGACTGGATATTCCTGTGAAAACCGAAGAGGTCGACGGCCAGTATGTCTCAAAGGGTGTCTTTTCGACGGGAAGTCGAATCACTTCTTATAAGCTCGTGTACAAAATCGTTATGGATGACGGAGAGCAAAAGTGGTTCGGACATGCGAGCAAAATGATCCAAGTTGACAATATGCCGCCCATGAATCCTTCTGTAGAGTCCATCTTTAAAATTGAGCAGAAGGAATATTATAAGGTAGGCGAGCCGATCAAGTTTACTGTCTATACACCCAATAAAGGTAAACTCGTATCCGAGCCGAAGTTTATGTTTTTCTTTAATTCTGTTGATCAATCACAGCCTGTAGAGGAATTGGAGACTGAGTTGGATCAAAAAAACAACCAGTACGTGACGACGGGGACGTTTACTCCAAAAATACCGGGAGTTTACAAGCCATTTTTCTTTGCGGGTATGGAGGACGAAGAGACAGGCGAGACAATTGAGGCCAGCGCCGTCACCGAGTTTACCGTCGAGGACCATGACAAGATACTTGTCTCTCTCAGTCCGGGCACAGCGACCATGAAAGCGGGAGACGAAATTTACCTGGTAGCCTACTACAAGATCGGCAAATGGGAGGATCATAAAATCTCCTGGAATTACAAGGCAGAGGAAATTACGCGGCAATACGACAAAAAGCGGGGAATCCAGAAGGTTGTGATCCGCTTTGTCCCCAAACGAAAAGGGACGTTTACGTTTGAAGTGAAGGTAGAACAAGAGGACGGCGAAAAGCGGGGAGCGGCGAGTGCGGTGATCCGCGTCACGGAATAGAAAAATGGAGTCGAAAAAGCACTGCACATCAAAATGAAGTGACCCCAAAAAGTTAGACAGTCATTTTAATTAAGCAGCAAGTAAGGTTTGAGTTCGGTATTGCACTGGACTCAAGCCTTTTAATTTTGCCTTGATTCGTTTGTTGTTGTAGTAATCGATGTATTTTGCTAACTCTTGTTTAAAATGTTCAATGTTTTCAAACTCCTGCATATATAAAAATTCCGATTTTAAGATACCAAAGAAGTTCTCCATTACAGCATTGTCATAACAGTTTCCTTTTCGTGACATACTCTGCGTAATGTTCTTTTCTTTTAATGCCTGTTGGTACTTGCTCATTTGGTAATGCCAGCCTTGATCCGAGTGAATAAGCAGCTCGTCTTCATCTGTTAGTCGTTTAAAAGCTTGGTCCAGCATCGTTGAAACAAGAGAATACCTTGGTTTTGAATCAATCGTATAGGCGACAATTTCTCCGTTAAATAAATCTAACATTGGCGATAAATAAAGCTTTTCGCCAAATAATTTAAACTCCGTAATATCCGTTACCCACTTCTGATTTGGCTTGTCTGCGTGGAAGTTGCGATCCAAAATATTCGGCGCCACCTTTCCAACTTCCCCTTTATAGGAGCGATATTTTTTCATCCGAACCATGCTTTTTAAGCCTAACTGTTTCATCAATCGCTGTACTTTTTTATGGTTTACCTGATGTCCTAGATTCTTGAGTTCATCCTTAATACGACGGTATCCGTAGCGTCCTTTATGTTCATGGTAAATCGCCTGAATTAATGTTTTTAATTCAGCATGTTTATCTGGACGGCTGAAAGTTTTTACATAGTAATAATACGTACTTCGTGGAATACCCGCGAGTTTAAGTAGCGCTTTTATAGGAAATTCGGTCCTTAGTTCAAATACTACTTGCGCTTTGTCTTGCTTTGTAATTTTTCCTTGCTTTGAACTAAGGCATTCAACTTTTTTAAGTAAGCATTCTCCATGCGTAAACGCTCTAATTCTTCCTGCAGTGCCTCGACTGATCCTTCAACAGGTGTTCCTTTCTTGTGTCTCTTCTTCATGGCTGGACGCCCCTTTTTCTTTGAAATGAGAGCGTCTATTCCTTGTGATTGAAATTGCATTCTCCATTTTCGAATCAATCCAGGAGAGGTGATTCGAAAAATGGCGGCTGTTTCATTCGGAGACGTCCCATAAGTATTCATATAATTGAGTACGTCTAGTTTAAACTGTACCGAGTAACTTGTATAGGATTTTACAAAGGCTTTTTCACCCTGATGCTCGTACTGCAACACCCAGTTTCTCACCATATAGTCAGATGCACCAATGGACGCTGCGATCGAAGCATAACTCTCCACACCTTCTAAGTATCGTTGAACCGCAGCTAACTTAACATCCCCACTAAATTTAGTCATAAAAAAACTGCACCCCCAACTGTTGAATATGTCCAACAATTGGGGTGCAGTTCAAAAGGAGCAGTGCTTTCTTTTTGCAAGGGCTTCGTGTTCCGACATGTTGTGTCAAATAGAGAGGAATTTTTTCAAAAAAGAGGAAAATCGTGTATAATGGTCGGGTAATCCCAAATACAGAGATGGTGGAGGTTTCACGAATGGATCGAAAGCGGCTTGAACCCATGGGAGTGGGGGGCTTATTGGACCGGAGCTTTTCGGTGTACCGCCAACATTTTACCACGTTTTTTCTGTTGGCACTAATCCTGTTTGCTCCGCTGCTGTTGCTGCAGGAGGTACTGCTCAATGACGTAGGCAGCATGCCGCTGTTGGTATCGGACGATGATTCGAGCAGTTTTGAAGAGTTTTTGCAAAACCGTTTTATCCAATCGGATGAGGCAATGACGGACGACATCGGGAAATTGCTGGTGTATTTGCTGTTGTGGCTGCCGCTGAGTATCCTGCTGGTCTATCCGCAGCTGCAGGGAGCGACGCTGCTTGTTACTCAGGCTGCTGTGTACGGGGAATCGATCTCGCTGAAGGCTTCTTTGAAGCAATCATTTGGAAGGTTCTGGCCGATGGCAGGAAGCACGGTCGTCTATATGTTGATTGCAATTGGCATTATGCTCGCGTTTGGCGTGGCTATTTTTCTATTGTCGATGCTGGGGATTGGCATTGGCAGCTTGTTTGAGTTTGACGACCCGAATCCGGTTGTCATCGTCATCTTCGCCATCTTGGCCTATCTGCTGTTTTTGGTCCTGATGATTCTGGTTCCCGGGTATTTTCTCCTGCGCTGGGCGTTTTTTCTGCCGGTTGTCCTGGTGGAACGCGACGGGATCGGGATCGGACGGAGCTGGAGGCTGACGAAGGGGAACTTCTGGCGGTTAGTCGGGCTGTACCTGGTGCTCATGGTCATTTATTCGATTTTTTCAGGGGGCATTCAGGCCCTTCTCATGGGTATATTCGGCATATCCGTTTTGGGACAGCTGTTGATGGTTCTGTTCACATGTCTGTTGACTCCGTGGATGATGATCGTTTACTCGCTTGCCTATCTCGATCTGAAAGTACGCCACGACGGAACGGATGTCGAAGCGCTGCTTCAGGAACAGACAGAACCGGCATTTACTGCCCCGGGGGCGGAAGATAGGCCATGATCGATTCGGAAATGCTTACCCAAGACAAGGAAAGGCTTGCGGACATTCTGGCCAGAGACGAATTTGGGGAAGTAAAAAAGCAGGGGAAGAGCTGGCTGGATGCCCTCTTCGAGGAAATCCTCGATACGATTGCCCGCATGCTGCAGTCGGCTGATGTCAGTCCGGGGACGGCAAGCGTGTTGTCAAAGGTTATCGTTGCCGCGGCTGTGATTGGCGTCATCGTTTTTCTTTTGATCTGGTGGCGGAGAATGGTCCGCAGGGGCCCGGCGGAGAACCAGTTGCTCGCCCGAGAAGAACGGATCCGCACGTATGCCGATTACTTGCGCGAGGCAAAAGAACGGGGACAAAAAGAAGACTGGCGCGAAGGTGTGCGCTATTCTTTTTTGGCTCTGCTCAGTTTTATGCAGGAGCGCTCTTGGGTTCGGATTGAGAGCTGGAAGACAAATTGGGAGTACCTCGATGAATTGCAGGCAAGGCAACCCGAGTGGGAAACGTTCTTCCGCACACATGCCCGTCTTTTTGAACAGGTTTGGTATGGAAGGGCCGAGCTTGCTCCGGCTGCTTTCTGGGAATCGCTGAGCGAATTGGAGAGGAGATTGCACGGGGAGGGAAAACATGACGAACGCCGCTAAATCAAGACTGGTTCTGGGAGCGGCGATCCTGCTTTTCTTAGTGGCGGGAATCATGCTGCTCAAACCGTCGAGCCAATCGTATTCTGCCTATGTCTCCTTTTCTCCCAACCCCAATGGAACGAAGGCAGTAATGGAGCTGCTGGGACAAAAACGTGAGGCAATCAAGGAATGGAGAAAACCGACGGGATTCCTTCCGGAAGGAACAAGCCAGGCCATGCTGCTTGTAGAACCATATAGCTTGCAGGAGGAAGAACAGGAAGAGCTCCTGCAATGGGTGGAAAAAGGGAATGACTTGCTCATCTTTCAAAGGGAGCCGGAAGGATGGGAGGATGCCGACCTAAGCGTCAGTCTGGTTGGAGGCTACGAGTCGGAACAACGGCGAGTAGAAAGCTCGCTGCTGAACAATCCCGGCTTCGGACAGGCAGATACGGAGTGGAGAATCGATCCTGCGGATGGAATGGAGCCGCTGCTCTCTGACCAGGAGGGGATTCTGGCGGGGCGGAGCCGGGTGGGAGAAGGGACAGTAAGCTTGTTTCTCGTCCCGGAGTGGCTCACGAACGGCAAGATAATGGAACATAACCACTTTGAATTGATCTGGCCGTACCTCCAGGGAGACTGGAGCGTTTTTTGGATAGATGAGTACCATCACGGCTATCAGCAGAGACCGGGAATCCTGGCGATCTATCCGGACTGGCTGATTGCCAGCCTGGCACAGCTCGCCATCGCTCTGCTGCTCTTTATCTGGTGGAAGGGGAAACGCTTTGGCCCCGTCTATACGCTTAGAGAATGGACAGTTCGTCGTGGAGATGAAACGCTTCTGGCGATTTCGAGCTGGTACGAACGGCGACGGCTGGCCAAGGACGCTCTGCAGATTCGGGAGGCGTACCTGCGTCAGTTGCTTGCGGACCGATGGGGATTGCACAAAGGCACGACCGATTACGAAATCGTCCGGGTAGCTGAAAGCCACTGGACAGCGCAAGAGGCCGGCAAGCTGAGCCACGCTCTCGCCCGGCTGGATGACGCAAAGAAAGACCGGCACTACACGGCGAAACGGCTGGTAGCCGACAGCCGGCTTTTAGATGATGTGACCAAGCGATTGGAAAAGGAGTGAAGCAAAACGTGCAGCAATTGCTACAGGAAATGGAGAAGCACGTATTCGGACAACGGCAAAATATCCGCCTGCTGATTACCGCCATGCTGGCTGGAGGCCATGTTCTGCTGGAGGGGGTGCCCGGCATCGGGAAAACCAAAATGGTCCGGACCCTTTCACGGCTGATTGGCGGTGAATACAGAAGGATTCAATTTACGCCTGACCTGATGCCGAGCGACATTGTCGGAAACGTCGTTTTCAATATGCAGCAAAACTCGTTCGAAACCCTTAAAGGACCGATTTTTTCCAATCTGCTGCTGGCGGACGAGATCAACCGTACCCCGCCAAAGACACAGGCAGCGCTGCTGGAAGCAATGGAAGAGCGCCAGGTGACGATACACGGGGTCACTTACGAGCTGCCGAATCCGTTTTTTGTCATGGCTACCCAAAACCCGGTTGAGTACGAGGGGACCTATGTATTGCCGGAAGCACAGTTGGACCGGTTTTTGTTCAAGCTGCAGGTAGATTATCCGTCACAGGAGCAGGAACTGGAGATATTGAAGCAGCATGTTCCGTTCTTTGCCGAAAAGAAGGAGAGCGAAACGGTCGTATGCGGAATCGAGGAGATTGTTTTGCAGCGGCAAAAGCTGGAGGACGTAGTGGTGGAGGAGCAAATTCTCGCCTACATCACGACGATCATCCGCAAGACGCGGGAGACAAAGAGACTATTGCTGGGAGCCAGTTCGCGTGCAGGCATCGCCGTACTCATGGCAAGCAAGGCATGGGCTTTGCTCGATAACCGGATGTATGTCACACCAGACGATGTCAAGGCTGTCGCCCGTCCAGCCCTCCGTCACCGGCTGATTGTGGCTCCACAAGTGGAATTGGAGGGGGGAAACAGTGACCACATCATCGACGAAACGCTCGCGGCCATTCCGGTCCCTCGTTAACAGGCTGCTGGAAAATGGCGTGCTGCCCACCAAGAGAATGATCATCCTGCTCGGGTGTGGTGCTGCAGTCGCTGCGGCAGGCTCGCTGGCCGGACTCGGTTATGCGCTTTTTTGGATGTACAACGCTTTGCTGCTGTTGGCGAGCATCGCCGACTGGTATACGATGCCCCGAGCAAAGAAGATCGCAGCGGTTCGCAGGCTGCCTGAGCAGACCGACATCGGCCAGGAACTGACGGTGTCAATCGAGCTGGAGAACCACAGCGGTCAACCGATCCTGTTCCGATTGCGAGACGATCTGCCCATCTCCTTTGACCGCCCGGAAGCGGTAGAGGGCATTCTGAAACAAAAGTATGAAACGGTATCGTACACAACGCGAGGAAACGAGCGGGGATTGTTTACGCTGTCCTATTTGTATTTGCGCTATCAGGGAAAAATCCGGCTGTGGGAAAAGCAGGCGAAAATCCCCTGTGAACAAAAGATCAAGGTGTATCCGGATCTCACCGCCGTCCGGGGCTATCTGCAGTCCCTTCAGGACAGCTTGATTGTGGACGGGAAAAAAATTCTCTTGCGTACGAGAAGCGGTACAGAATTTCATGCGATCCGCGAATATGTGCAGGATGATGATCCACGCTACATAAACTGGTCTGCCTCAGCGCGGAGCAGGCGTCTGATGACAAACCAATACCGTCCGGAACAAGGCAAAGTGCTGACGATTCTCCTGGACTGCGGGCGGATGATGGGCGTCGAGCTGGAAGGGAAGACGAAGCTGGATTTGACCATCGAATCGGCGCTCACCTTGGCTGCCGTTGCGTTGAAGCAGGGAGATCAAGTAGCGTTGCTCGCTTTTTCCCACGAAATCAAAACGTATGTGCCGCCTGGCCGCGGGCTCGCCCACCTGCATACGCTCGTCGAAGCGGTGTACGATCTGCAAAGCGATTTTGTCGAATCCAATCCTCTGCAGGCACTGGAGTACCTGCATCGGCAGCAGAAGCGGCGGAGTCTGATCGTCCTCTTCTCCGACATGGAGAATTACTTGCTGGAGGATCAATTGGGAGCATACCTGTGGAGACTGCGGCGAAGTCATTTGCTGCTGCTGCTCTCGCTGGCTGATCCGCTGCTGCATGAGTGGAGCAGGACGGAGACCAAAGACAGCCGTCTGGCGTACATCAAGGCGCTGGCGCAGCGCTTCTGGCTGGACCGCAAAGCGTTTCAACAAAAAATGATCGGCGCGGGCATCCAGGTACTGGACATTCCGGCCGATCAATTGACGCTGACTGTTGTAAACTCTTATTTGGACATCAAGTCGAGAGAAGCGCTCTGACCGCTGCTGCGGCGATGGCGGTACAATCCGTAGAGGTACCAGCCGGCCAAGGCGAGGAGCGTCAGCACGGCCACACTGTACTTCGCCTCCAAAGAGAGCGAAGACGGAGTAATGTACCCTTCGATGATCCCGGCGATGACAAACAGCGGCATCGTGCCCAGCAGCAACTGTGCGGATTCCTTCGCTGCCTGCAAAAACTGAAATTTGCGATGGTAAATGCCGGGTACAAGGAGCCGATAGCCCATGTGGAGTCCGGCTCCTCCGGCAATAAAGATGGCCGTCAGCTCGATCACGCCATGAGGCAGGATGTAAGCCCAGAAGGCATAGCTGCTGTCAGCCTGGCTGTAGACAGATGCCAACGCTCCGACCAACAGGCCGTTGAAAAGCAGCAGGTAAACGGGGAACACGCCGAGCGTAATGCCGCTGATAAAGGCCAGAAATGCCACCTTGATGTTATTCAGCATGATCGCGGTGGACATAAGCGGACTGTTGATGGCATCATGGCCTTCTCCCAGTCGGCTGGGATCGATTTGGGCAGCCATTCCCTCCGGCAGCACGTAATACAGATTCAATGGATCGACCATGACTGCTGCAAAGCCGGAAATTCCGCCAATGGCAAACAGGAGCCCGGCCAGGCCGATGAACCAGATTCGCTTGTGCACCAGCGAAAACAGATGGACCCAAAAAAAGCGGGACAGCTGCCCGAGACTGCTGGACTGCTGTTGATAAGCAATGTTGTGGGCCCGTGCTACCAGTTGGTTTAAATAGCGGGTCACCTCATCGTTTGGATGGTAGGTTCGGATATAAGCCAAATGGGCGGAAGCTTTTTTGTACAGAAGCGTCAGACGGTCTATTTCCACCGCCCCGATAGAACGGGGGCGCTTTTGAAAGTGCTCCAGCAAGCGGTCGAGCTCAGCCCAGGTTGCTTTGTGCGCCTGCCAAAATGATGTCAGATTCACGAAAAGGGCCTCCTTTCAATTTTTTCATAAAGAGTGTAGTGTACAGGAAGGGTGAAGCACCGGCATGAATGAACAACACATACCAAACCAGGCGGGACGAGAAGTTGCCATCGTCACACCGGAGCACGTCCAGCTAAGGTTTCAGACAGCCGGTCTCGGTAGCAGGGCGGCTGCTCATCTGATCGATACAGGGCTGCTTCTCTTGGTTAATATTACTGTATTTATTTTGTTTGGCATAGTTGTTTTTGGAAATGGAGAGGATATTTTCCTGGAGTCGGAGAGCTATGCGATTGCCATTATAATGATCGCGCTGTTCCTGTTCAACTTTGGCTACTTCTTTGTCTGGGAATACTTTCGAGCCGGTCAGACGCCTGGCAAAAAATGGATGAAAATCCGTGTGATTCAGGAGAATGGTCAATCACTAACGTTTTTGTCAGCGGTGATCCGCAATCTGTTTCGGATTATTGACAGCCTGCCGACCGGCTACTTGCTGGGAAGCATCGTTTCGTTTTTTCATCCGCGAGACAAGCGGATCGGCGACCTGGTGGCAGGGACGATCGTTGTGGTCGAGGAAGGCGCGGCCCGTACCCGTTTTCGCGGACGATGGGGCAGACAGGTGGAGAGATGGAAGGCGGAAGCCCCGCCGGTACTGCTCGACGAGCGGCAAAAGCGGGCCATTACACGTGAGGACTGGAACCTGCTGGCAACCTTCGTAGACAGACTTCCCTCTTTGTCTGAGGGGAAACGGATTGAACTGGCCATGCAGATTGTTCGCCGCATCTGCACGCGGATCGATTGGCCGGATGGACAGGCGGCGGAAGCGCATCCGGTCGGGTTTGTCCTGCGGCTTCATGAGCAGCTCAAGCATGAATGGATGATCGGAAGATAAAGATCAGGACGATGGTCCTGATCTTTTGCGCAAAGAGGTGTCGAAAATTGTTTTATGATATAATAAAACCTCATTCTTTGTCACACGAAAGGAGGGGGAACTGATGAGCGACAAAATTTTGTCCGCATCGTCGTCACCATCCACAACGTTACATGCTCCCGATCAAAGCAAGCAGGGAAGACGGAAGCGCAACGGTTTGTTTAAAAGCTTGTTTCAAACGCTAGCGCCCCGCTCGGAGGAGAAACGCTCAGCCGTTCCAATCGTCCTGGCTGTTGTGCTGTGGGGAGGGCTGGCTTGGGCCGGGTACGCTTTTGCCGTACATACATTGGACAAGCAGCAGCAGCTGGTCAGCCAGCAAATTCAGGCGATACAGACGCAGAACGCTCAGCAAATGAAGGCGATGGAGGAGCAGATCGCACTGGTTCAAGATGAGATGAAGCAGGTCCAAAGCGGGCTTTCCAACATCGAGGAGGAGCTGCAGCTCACTGGAGAGACGCTCGGCGGAAGCAATAAGACGAAGCAGGCCCTGCAGGATCGGATCGATCAATTGAACAAACAGCTGGTCGATTTGAAAGCTTCGCTGAAAAAACTGGAGGATGCGGCTCGTGCTTGGTAAGATCCATCGCTTCTTTGCGTTTCTGCTCGCTCCAGCTGTCGGCTTTTTGCTGGCGTTCTCCCAGGCCAATCCGGTAGACAAGCTGCCTTACGAAGGGTTGGCATTATCAGCAAAGGCCGCGAACGAGCAGGTGGCCATGCTGCAGGAGCAAATGAACGAGACGAAAGATCTGCTTCGCAATACGGAACTCCTGATCGAAGACATCCGCGAGCAAGCCACCAAAGAAAAAGAAGAGTACGAGAAGCAGAACCAATCGATCCACAACCTCCTGGAGGCCAGCAAGTCGCAAACGCAAAAATCGGCGGACGTCTTGGACAAGCTCCTGGCCAACATGCTCGGCAACCCGATTGGCCAAACCTTTGGCAAAAATGCAACGGTCAAGGTCTACTCCCTGGAGGAAGCAGGCTATCGGGGGTACATGGCCAAAGTCCGCTTAAACAATCCAAATGCCCTCAAGATGGTGCTCGCGGGCGATTCGGTCAAAAGTCGCGGAGAGACGACGAGTCACGCAGCCCGACGGACTGGCGCCATACTGGCGATCAATGCAGGGGGCTTTATGAGCAAAGGCGGATATTTGACGCCGATTGGCACAACGGTCGTTGACGGCAAGATTCGCACGTTTTCCAATAATACGGATTTGAGCTTCGTCGGCTTTAACAAAAACGGGCGACTGGTGGGAGGAAAGATTTCCTCTCAGGCTGAAATTACCAAGAAGGGCATTTTGCAAGGGGCCAGCTTCCTGCCGACCCTGCTCCAAAACGGCAAGCGGATGACGATACCGAAGCAATGGGCGAATACACGTCAGCCGCGGACACTGATTGGTCACTTTGACAATGGCGACTTGCTGCTGATCGTCATCGACGGCCGGCGCAAGGGGTGGAGCAACGGCGTAACCTTGGAAGAGGCTCAGCGGAAGCTGCAGGAGTTTCACGTCGTGGATGCCTATAATCTGGACGGCGGCGGCTCCAGTGCCTTCTTCTACAACGGCAAGCTGCTGAACCGTCCATCCGGAGGCAAAGAGCGGCCGGTATCTAGCAATTTGGTCATCTTGCCGTAACAGTCATGGGAAGACAGACGAAATCCCTTTCTCGCAAGCAGGAAAAGAAGGCTTTTTCTGCAAACGAGAAAGGGTTTTTTTCGTTCTGACGTCGTTCCGGCTGTCCTCTCCGGGTGGATAAGACTTTCTCCACGTTGACTGGTCGGAATATTCAAAATTATAATGAAGCTAGGCAATACATAGACGGGAAGGAAAGGATGAGGAAGGTGAAAGCGACGACGAAGACAAAGCTTCAAGCAATCGTCTCTTCGGCAGCTTCTTTTTTGCTGCTGGCTGTCCCCATGCAAGCCAAGGTCCCGGGCATTCCCGAGGGAACGACGGGCGCGACGAAAGGAATCGTGGCGGTATCCCATCCTGCAGCCGCACAGGTGGGCAAGGATATCCTGCAGCAGGGAGGCAATGCGGTGGATGCCGCTGCCGGTATTCAACTGGCGCTAAATGTCGTCGAACCGCAAATGTCCGGCATTGGCGGCGGCGGCTTCATGATGATCTACCTGAAAAAGGAAGGAAAAATCACAGTCATAGACAGTCGGGAAATGGCGCCGAAAGCAGTTGATCCGAAGCTGTTTTTGGATAAGGACGGGAAGCCGGTACCTTTTGAAGAGCGTCATACCAACGGAAAGGCAGTGGGGGTTCCGGGTACCCTGCTTGGACTGGATACTGCTTTGAAAAAGTACGGAACAATGAAGCTGGGAGAAGTGATCGATCCAGCCATCGCGTTGGCCGAAAAAGGAGTGCCGGTGAACTGGATCACCGCCCAGCATATTGCGGACTCTGCGGAGAAGCTCCAAAAACACGGTACGGCTGGCCGGGTGTTTGTTCCGGATGGCAAGGCGCTGAAGCCGGGAGAGCTTCTGATTCAGCCGGAGCTGGCCAAAACGTTTAAGCTGATCAAGGAAAAAGGGACCGATGCACTTTACAAGGGCGAGATCGGCGAGGCTTTGGTCAAGGAGGTCCAGCGCACAGGCGGAGCCATGACGATGCAGGATCTGAAAAATTATGTGGTAAAAGAACGGGAGCCGGTGAAGGGCACTTTCCGCGGGTACGAGGTAGTCTCGATGGCTCCGCCCAGCTCTGGCGGTTTGACTCTGATCCAGATTTTGAAGCTGATGGAGGGCTTCGACAACAAGAAGGACGGCCCTCTTTCTGCCGCGTATCTCCATCGGCTGATCGAAGCGAATCATTTGGCGTATGCCGACCGGGCTGCTTATATGGCGGATGAGGACTTTTACCCGGTGCCGAAAAAGGGGTTGATCCATGATGAGTATATCAGTGAGCGGAGAAAGCTGATCAACCCGGAAAAGGCAAGCAGTGATGTGAAGGCGGGAGACCCATGGCGGTACGAGGGCAAAAAAGCGGTGAAGGCCATGTCTCAGGTCGAGGTGTCTCCGGTAAAACAGACTACGCATTTTGCGGTCATGGATAAGTGGGGCAATCTCGTTTCCTATACGACGACGATCGAGGACGTGTTTGGCAGCGGCATCATGGTCCCGGGCTACGGCTTCATGCTGAACAATGAACTGACTGACTTCGATGCTGTTCCCGGAGGGGTAAACCAGGTAGAGCCGGGGAAACGGCCTCGTTCCAGCATGACGCCGACGATTGTGCTCAAGGACGGCAAGCCGTTTATGGCGGTCGGATCGCCAGGCGGCTCGACGATCATCGCCTCCGTCTCCCAGACGATTTTGAATGTGCTGGAACACGATATGCCGATCCAGGAAGCGATCCTCTCTCCACGGATTTTCTCCAGCAGCTATCCGACGGTCAGTTGGGAGGCAGGCATTGATCAGGATGTGATCCTTCAATTGATGGGGATGGGGCATGCGTTCAAGGCACAGCCGGAAAACATCGGAAACGTGCAGGCGATCATCTACGACCTGGAAAACGGCAGGATGTACGGCGGAGCCGACAATACCCGTGAGGGAACGGTGCTGGGCGTAGACGCGGTCGCGTATACGTCTGCCGAGCCGCCCGCCCCGAAGGAATCGCCAAAAGCAGCCTTCCAGATAAAGGTAAACGGAAACCTGTATCCGTATACGGCAGATCAACTGGCTTGGTACAAAGGCGAGCCTTACGTCCAGGCCGATAAACTGCTGCTCGGCTTGCACGCAAAACCAGGTTCCTTCCAGAGCGAGCAGGCCTTCATCGACGGACGCGCTTTTCTGCCCGTCAAAAAAGTAGCAGAGGGGCTAGGATTTACGGTGACGTGGGATGCCAAGGAAAAAGTTGTCTCCTTGCAAAAGCAATAGGAGATAGAGACTGGATTCCGACAGGACCAAGCAAAATGAAAAGCCAATGGGGAGCTCCAAGACTGGGCTCCCTTTCTTCATGCAAAGAGAGCAGGGGATGCGTGCGAAATAGGAGAAGTAGTTTACCGACAACCAAAAAAAGAAACAGGAGTGCGAGATGAAAAAAGTTCTGGTATTGGGTGGGACGCGATTTTTTGGAAAAAGGCTGGTAAAAGGTCTCGTTGATAGCGGTTATGACGTCACGATCGCCACCAGGGGAAGGCAAGCCGACCCGTTTGGAAACGAGATTGCCCGTATGCAGGTAGACCGGAATGATCTGGATTCCTTGAAACGCATCGGAAGCTCTGAATGGGAGCTGGTCTTTGACAGTCTCTGCTACACGGGAGCAAATGCGAGCCACATTTTGCAAGTATTGGAGGGGAAAGTAAAGAGACTCGTCGTCACTTCCTCAAGAGCTGTGTACGAACACTCTCCGCTGATCAGGAGGGAAGCTGATTTTGACCCGTATTCATATCCGATCACAGCCGGTACGAGAGAAGAGGTCTCCTATGAAGAGGGAAAACGGCAAGCGGAGGCCGCCTTGTTTCAAAAAGCCGGCTTTCCGGTGATTGCCGTCAGATTTCCCATCGTTTTGGGTGTGGAGGATTATACCAAGAGGCTGCATTTTTATGTGGACCAGATACGAGCTCAAAAAGAGATCTATGTCGGAAACCCGCATGCGAGGCAATCCTATATAGACGCGGACGAAGCGGCCCGGTTTCTGCAGTGGGCTGGCGAATCAACTCAGGCTTGCGGGCCCTACAACGCTTGTTCTGACGACGCATGGACACTTCCCCAACTGCTCGGTGCAGTCGAAGACGCAATCGGCAAACCGGCCCGAATCTTGACCGGCGGTACGGCCGAACAGCTGTCTCCGTTTGCGATCCCGGATTCCTATGTTCTGGATACGGGCAAAGCCCGGAGGGAAGGCTATGCGTTTCGGTCGCTCTCTGATTGGCTTGTGCCTTTGATTCAGCGCTTGGCGGCAGAATAAAATGAGTCGCGGCAGCCAATTGGCCCGTTACGTTCCATTCTTTTCATACGTCTTCATACATGGTAAGGTAGTAAAGACACTGAAGACTGTATTTGTCTTGATGGAAACCAGGAGGCATAACCGATGAAAAAGCAACCAACAGTCATTCTCGCTGTCGCAGCCGCACTTTCCGGCGCGCTTCTGGGAGGATGTGAAGCTCCGGATGTCAGCACGTGGATCTCTGGATCAGGCGGACAATCGACTACGGCACCGGAAGGACAAGCGACAGGAGAAGAGACGACGATTCCAGAAGCGCCATCTATCGACTGGAATGCCATTCCTGAGACATTTGTCCTCGCTCCGGGAAGCGAGAAAGCACTGCCTCATGGAGAAGGAGTCACGTACCACATTTCTGCGCCAGATGTGGCAACGGTATCGCCGGATGGCAAGCTGGCCATTTCCGAGCACGCAGCGATCGGCTCCAAGGCAGAGGTAACCGTAGAATATCAGGGGCAAACCAAAACGGCTCAAATTACGGTGAAATCGTCGCTTGCTGAAACCATTATGATGGTAAACAGTGTTCCGACTGTAACCAATCCTACTGATCTTGCAGTTGTTGTGAACAAGCAGCGCTCGCTGCCTGTCGATTATATCCCGCCAGGATTAACGGAACCAAACGTCCCCTTCCCGTTTTCCGGCAAGGCTGAGAAAAAGCTTCTCCGCGAGCCCGCCGCTCGTGCTCTCGAATCGCTGTTTGCCGCCGCGGAGAAAGACGGAATCCAGTTGTACGGCGTGTCGGGATATCGTTCCTACCGGACGCAAAAATCGCTCTTTGACGGCTACGTAAAGACGCAGGGAGCAGAGCACGCTGCCCGTTACAGTGCCAATCCCGGCAAAAGCGAACACCAGACCGGGCTTGCTATGGACGTTTCCGGTGCCGATTCCTGGACCAGACTGGAAGAGCCGTTTGCCGATACGCCGGAAGGAAAGTGGCTCGCCGCTCACTGTGCAGAGCACGGCTTTATCATCCGCTATCCAAAGGGCAAGGAAGAGATCACGGGCTATGCGTATGAACCGTGGCATTTGCGGTATGTAGGAACGACGATGGCCAAAGAAATCATGGAAAAGGGCATCACGCTGGAGGAATACTTCCAGGATGCTGTTGCTGTGCAAAGCCAATCGTAAACAAACAGGACCAATTCGCTTCAAGGAAACCATCCGCCAGGTAGCTGCTATCTGGCGGTATTTTTTGTGCGCCCAGCATGGGCGATAGCTATAGGGTGAAAGTCCCGAACGGGGGTTGGCTGTACCAACCGTTAGCTCAAGGCAAGGGTGTCGACCGCGAGGTCGAATCTGAAGGAAGCCGGCGGCAAAATCCCGACCTGAGGTACACGAACCCAATTTGAGGCTGTTGTATCCGGGCGAGTCTGCCAAACAAGACAAAGCCCCATACAGCCAAGGGATACAGTAGTAAACTTGGGCAGGTACATGGGATGAAAGTTATCGTTCTTACCTGGGGAGGTCTGCATGAAACGCCTTCAACTGTTGGTAACCGTCTCCGTAAGGAGACGCTGAACATGCAGAAGTCAGCAGAGGCCATAGTACCCGAGTAGAGGACGCTTGAATGGGGAAGGGCCGAACATCAAGTCAGCATGCGATCCATGTCTTTTGATACGGTACGTCGAAGCAGAATTCTGTCAAGGAACTACTTTTGAAGAGCAGGGGTGAAGCCCCGAGGGTACAAAAGAGGGCTGAGTATCGTACAGCAAGCACGGAGTCCGCATGTGCGAAGGAAGGAACATCATTATGGATTTGCTGGAAAAAGTCTTATCACGGGAAAACTTACGGATGGCACTCCAACGAGTGGAGGAAAACAAAGGTGTCGGTGGAGTCGATGGTGTTTCAACCGAACAACTACGCGATTATCTACGTGAACACTGGCAAGCCATCCGCGAGAAGATGGAAAGGGGAACCTATAGACCTTCACCTGTTCGCAGAGTCGAAATCCCGAAACCTGACGGTGGTGTAAGGTTATTAGGCATTCCCACCGTGGTAGACCGCTTTATTCAGCAGGCCATCCTCCAAGTGTTAACGCCGATCTTCGACCCCACCTTCTCGGAATCTAGCTATGGGTTCCGTCCAAAACGTAGCGCTCACATGGCAGTAAGGAAAGCGCAAGCGTATATCTCCGAAGGATATCGTTTCGTGGTGGACATCGATCTAGAGAAATTCTTTGATCGCGTAAATCATGATATTCTAATGAGCCGTGTGGCTCGAAAAGTTCAGGACAAGAGAATTTTAAGACTGATTCGTTCCTACTTGAATGCGGGGATCATGATAAATGGCGTCTGTACAACATCAAGTGAAGGAACACCGCAAGGTGGGCCGTTAAGCCCACTTTTGGCAAATATCCTACTTGATGATTTGGACAAGGAACTCGAAAAGAGAGGCCACCGTTTCTGCCGCTACGCAGACGATTGTAACATCTACGTGAAAACAAAACGGGCAGGGGAACGAGTAAAGAAGAGTATTCAAAACCACTTGGAGAAGGTACTAAGGCTAAAAGTAAATGAGGAGAAAAGCGCGATAGACCGACCATGGAAACGAAAATTCTTGGGCTTTAGTTTTACCTTTGCAAAACAGACAAGGATTCGCATCCATCCCAAATCCCTCCTCAAGCTAAAAGAGAAAATCCGCACGATCACGAATCCGGTGTGGAGCATCTCGATGGAGAAGCGGATTGAAAGAATAAATCAGTACCTCATGGGCTGGATTGGATATTTCGCCCTTGCAGACGCGAAGGGCATTCTACAATCCATTGAGGAATGGACAAGGCGCAGGCTCCGTCTTTGTTTGTGGATGCAGTGGAAACGCGTGAGAACCAGATATCGAGAACTTCGTTCTCTTGGCATATCTCACGTAAAAGCCATTGAAATTGCAAATACCCGCAAGGGTGCATGGCGTACCACAAAGTCTCCGCATATACACAAAGCCCTCGGCATTGCCTACTGGCAACAACAAGGGCTGAAAAGCTTAGTGCAACGATATTCTCAAATTCGTCAAGCTTGGTGAACCGCCGTATACCGAACGGTACGTACGGTGGTGTGAGAGGACGGGGGTTAGTCGCCCCCTCCTACTCGATTGTCATTGCACAGAGAACTGCTCCCAAACAAAAAGACGCGGGAAGGACGGACAATCCCCCGCGTCATGCTCTTTGCATGTTTTTTGAATGGTTTCCCGGATAAATCCAGGCAGCCAGGACTCCCGGTAATAACAGCTACTGTCTTCCCGTAACTGCGGTCAAAGACGGCTGAGAGAAAGCGGTCTGCTGCTGGTACGATCTTTGAAGCAGCTCGCGTTCCATTTGATCGCAGTAAGAGATGACCTGCTGCAGCTGCCGGATAGCCGTATCATGTCCTTGCAAAGCCTGTTGAATCATCCGAACGGCCTCAAATTCACGCGCAGCAAGCTGTTGCAGAGTGGCTGCGTTTTGCTGTTCCTGTTGGAGCATTTGCCGATACGTATTGCTCGCTTGCATCGTTTGCTGAATCATTTGCTGAGCGATTTGCTTGCACTGAGCGATTTCCTGCTGAGTATGTTGCAAATTGTGCATCTTCCCAACCTCCTGATGATCGTTATGCCGTACCATCATAGGATGAGCGAAAGGAAGAGGATTCATTACTCGCTTGCAATTACTTGGGCAGACGGATGCTTCCCAGCGGCCAGTAGACAAGCTCGGCCCGTCCCACGACATGATCAAGGCTGACAGGCCCGATTGCACGGCTGTCCATGCTGTTGTTACGGTTGTCACCCATCACGAAGATATGTCCTTCCGGAACTGTGATCGGTCCAAAATCTTCCGTCAGCGTGACACCTTCAGCAGCAGCTTTTAATTTGTTGGCTGTCAGGAACGGCTCGTTGACAGGCTGGCCGTTTACGTACAATTGGTCGTTTTTCGCTTCTACCGTATCGCCGGCCAGGGCGACGACCCGCTTGATCCAATTTTCCCCCGAAGCATCCGGGTGAATGATGACGATATCACCGATTTGCGGGTTCTTCAAATAGAAGATGGCCTTGTTGACGATGACGCGTTCACGGTCGTGCAGTGTGCTTTCCATGGAGCGGCCTTGTACAACATAAGGCGCCATGACAAAGACATAGATAAAAGCGGTGAGTCCGCCAATCAAGACAAACGATTTTACCCAATCAAGCAATTCTGTTTTCCACTTGGCAGCACGTTCAATTTGTTCCATAAGCAATCTCCCATGTACAAGTTTCTCCGTCGGCATATCTTTGTATGTAGCGGGTCTTCTCACGTTTTGGGGAAAAACCGACAGATGTTCTTATTATACATGCTTTCAAAGCGAAGAAGAAGCCGGATTCATGGAAATCGGTGGGAAATGGGACTTGCCTCCTGTTCACAAATTCGTCACCATTAAACATCTTGCCATGTTTTTCATTATGAGGTAATATGACATTGCAAATTAGTTTTACAGTAAAAATATTAAATCATAAACGCATTGTCCACTCTCGTATCAACCTATTTTCAGGCGGGTACATAAATGCGCAGAAACTATCGAAATACTTGCACTATAAAACCAAACGCTATATAGTTTTATAGTAAAAGTATTTACTTTCTGAAAATGGGTGATGATGTGAGCGAAATGTCTCGCGCTGTTCAAATCGAGGAACTGGATCAAGCCTTTATCGAGATGGCCCGTTACTTTATCAGTCACTGGCTATTGGATGAAGATGAGGTTATCAGTCCAAAACAATTCATACTGCTCCGTGTCCTCTACGACAAGCAGCGCAGTACCGTCTCGGATCTCGCAACTGTGTTACGGCAATCCAACAGTGCAACGACGATTGCTTTGAATCGTCTGGTGAAAGCCGGATACGTCAACAGAATTCGCGATGAACAGGACCGGCGGGTTGTTTGGGTAACCGTATCCGATAAAGCGATCCCCTTGATCGAACGGTTGCTATGCAAGCGAAGGAACCTGATGAAGGGCTTGTTGAAGAGCTTGAGCGACGAAGAGCTTGAGCAGTTTGCAACCTATTTGCGAAAAATGAAACAAGGCCTCGAGGAATGAAGGATCGCGTTTGCCTGTTGGGCAACCGGTATCGCGTAGCATAGCGGCTAAGAGATATTTCATGGACAGCGTGAAAAGACAGGAGTGTATGAATGATGAAAAAAATGACAACTCTCATGCTCGGAACCATGGTGCTGGGCGCAACGCTGTTTACGAACGCTGCATTTGCTAAAGAAGTAGCGACTCAACCTGAAAAACCTGTATTTGGAAACGGCCAAGGCGGCTGGATTAACATGCCATTGGAAGATCAAACGATCACCATTACCAATAAAATTGACAGCAATGCTGCGGCTAAAGGCTGGGTAAATGCCCCTCTGGAAGATCAAACAATCGTAGTCAGCGACCGGGGTGCCTTCGTAGCACCAACACAAGGCTGGGTAAACATGCCGGTAGAAGACCAGTATGTCATTTTGGAGCGCGGTCAGGCGCAAAATGTTCAGCCGACAGGTTGGATTCAAATGCCGAAGGAAGACGAAACAATCGTCATCTCTCCAGTTGTTAGCCAAGAAGCTGCACGCACTGGTTGGGTAGCTGCTCCGACAGAGGACAATACCATCGTCATTTCCAGCAAAGGTGCTGACACTGGAACTCGTTCCGGCTGGGTATGGTCCGCTCCTGAATCCGATAGCGATAAATAAGGAACAGTCCAATAAATGAACGCGAAAAAGCAGTCTCTTTCCACCGGGAAGAGGCTGCTTTTTTGTTTAGGTATGTGTAATCGGTCCGAGCTGCCGGTCTTTAATAAAAAAATTTTTATTGACTTGCAAGGGTTGATTGCGAACAATAGAAGGGAGTCAGAAAATTGAAAAAGGGGTGAACGTATGAGAGATCCGCGTTTGGAGGAATTGGCGCGCAATCTTGTTTCTTATTCTGTCCGTGTTCAGCCGGGAGAAAATGTACTGATACATGCGGTAGGCCATACGCCTGAGCTGGTTCAGGCGATCATTCGGGAGGTGTATCTGGCAAAAGGAAACCCGTTTGTTCAACTGGTCGATCCGAAGATCAAACGGGAGCTCGCCAAAGAGTGTACAGAGCAACAGCTGACGCTGCTGGCGGAGCATGAGACAGCCTTGATGAAACAGATGGACTGTTATATCGGGATACGCGCAGGCGACAACATCAATGAGATGGCAGATGTGCCAGCTGATCGGATGAGTATGTACTCGCGTCTTTACGAGCTGCCTGTCATGGATGTCCGGGTGCCTGAGACAAAATGGGTGGTGTTGCGCTATCCGAATCCGTCCATGGCGCAATTGGCGAACATGAGTACCGATGCTTTCGAACAGTTTTACTTCCAGGTGTGCAACCTTGATTACAGTAAAATGAACGAAGCGATGGATAACCTTGTTGCGTTGATGAACCGGACAGTTCGCGTTCGAATCGTAGGACCAGGCACTGATTTGCGTTTTTCCATCAAGGACATCCCGGCTGTCAAATGTGCCGGATTGCGCAATATTCCCGATGGAGAAGTGTACACAGCGCCGGTACGGGATTCCGTAGAGGGAGTGATTACGCATAATGCGCCGACTCCGTACAACGGATTTACTTTCGAACAGGTCTGCCTGCATTTTGAGCAGGGTAAAATCGTGAAGGCGACAGCCAACGATACGGAGCGCTTGAACGCTATCCTGGATACAGACGAGGGTGCGCGCTATATCGGAGAGTTTGCGATCGGCGTAAATCCGCTGATCCGAAATCCGATGAAGGACATTCTGTTTGACGAAAAGATTGACGGAAGCTTCCACTTCACGCCGGGCCAGTGCTATGACGAGGCGTACAACGGAAACAAATCCTCTGTCCACTGGGACATGGTATCGATCCAACGACCGGATTGGGGCGGAGGGGAGATCTGGTTTGACGAAGTTCTGATCCGAAAGGACGGCCGGTTTGTCATTCCGGAATTAGAATGTCTCAACCCAGAAAACCTCAGCTCCTGATCGGCAACCGTTATTTTATAAAATCGCGCATGCGCTGTTCAGCAAGCACAGGGTCCATGTCAACCTGAAACAGCATATGCAGATTGCTGGTGGCAGCCACCGTTCTGCGTGTGGCGCTGTACAAGGTCGGTTTTGCCTTCTTGATCAAGGTCATGATCTCTACGACGGGCGGGATTACCTGCTTGATGCGCAGCAGCCCTTGCAAGTAACGGACTAGTTTTTGAATCGTGGCGGTTTGATCGTTATCAGGCAAGTGCTCAATCATGCTGTAAAATTCACGGATGATGATGTGTTTTACTTCATGGGGGCCTTCCATGCTGGTCGTTTTCAAAACAGGTCACCTCGTGTCAGTAATGGAAAATGGGAAGGTACTTAAAAAAATCGTACTTTCTATCTACCCGCTGATCATGTGAAATAAACACGCGGAAGAACCCGATTTGAAGCGTCGGGTTCTTTTTATCGATGCTTGTATACGGCTCGTTCTTCGGCTGGGATACGGACCCGCAGCAGCAGCCAGAGATTGCAGATGGTAAAGAACATGGCTGTAACATAGGCGGAAAAGGTCAGCGGCAGTGTGAAAAGCTCGATCGTCACGATCCAGTAGTTGGGATGCCGGATGTAACGGTAAGGGCCGCGTGTAATCGGGGGAGCGCCGGGAAGGATGATGATCCGCGTATTCCAACGTTTTCCGAGAGTCAGGATACACCAGTAGCGAAGAGTCTGCGCGAATAGAAAGAGCGAAAAAGACAGGGGCCACCAAGGGGCAGGCATGCCTTTTCGCCAGATGCCCTCGGCCAGCAGCGCGGCAAAAAAACCGACATGTAGAAATACGATGTACTTGTAATGGTCAGCACCGACTTCATACCCGCCAATCGAACGCAAATACCGGGCATTTCGCGAGGCGAGCCTGAGCTCCAGAAGGCGCTGGAGGACAACAGCCATATAGACAATCAGGAAAAAGGACACGGCCTCACCTCGCTTCCAGCAGGATGAATTCCGAGCTGAAGCCGGGACCAAGGGCAGCTAGCAGGCCTTGTTCTCCCTTCGACCACGGCTTCTGCAAGCTTTTTTCCAGCACAAAGAGGACGGTAGGGGACGACATGTTTCCGTAATCCCGCAGAACCTCTTCTGAAAACCTGATCGAGTCAGCGGGGAGCTGCAATGCTTGTTGGTAGGCGTTCAGCACCTTTGCGCCGCCCGGGTGGAAAATAAAGTGCCTCAGCTTCTCCACGGTTGTGCCGAGGGGCGCAAGAAAGCTCTCCAGCTCTTCTCGCATGGATTTGTGAATCAGGGTGGGAATATCTCTGGAAAAGACAACTTTCAGTCCCGGGTCGGTCACTTCCCAGCCCATGACATCGAGCGAATCGGACCACGTCCTGGAGCGGGCAGCGCAAAAATGGAGCTGCGGCTGATCAGAGACGCCTGTATGTACCACTTCATCCCCTTCGATGAGCACAGCTGCAGCGCCGTCCCCGAACAGGCAGGTGGCGACCAGATTGCTTTTGGAAACGTCCTGGCGAATAAATGTCAGGCCGCACAACTCCACACTGAGCAACAGGACCCGGCGCTTGGGGTAGGCGTTGACATATTCGCAGGAGCGGGCGAGTCCCATCGCTCCGCCCGCACAGCCCAACCCCCACAGAGGAATGCGGGTGATGTCAGAGCGCAGTCCCAGGCGGTTCAGCAGGTGGGCATCGATACTGGGTGTGGCTATACCCGTACTGGATACGAATACAAGGCAATCAATATCGTCTATTCTGCAATTGCTGTTCTCAAGGCAGCGTTTCGCCGCCTCGGCACCGAGAGCTACAGCGTGTTGTATGTACAACCGGTTTTTTTCGGCAAAGCTGTGGTCTTGTCCGAACCATTCCAGCGGCATGCAAAAGTGCCGCTTGCGAATCCGGCTGTGGGAAAAAATGCTGATCAGCCGGTCGATGTCCGGAAAAGCATCCTGGAACAACAGGCGGGCAAAGGCCATCGAAGCCTCTTGCGTCACTTCATAAGCAGGAACAGCGGTAGCAGCAGCAGTAATCCGCGCCAGCGAGCTCACCTCCTCTAAAAGGTAAGTAGTTCCATTTTTCCCTACCGCAAGGAATACATTCGTGACAGGAAGCAAGCAAAACAAAAACAAGCCAAAGCCTGGCAACGACCAGACATTAGCTTGTTTTGCAATCCGCAGCCAAGATTCCGCCAGCAGGTATGTTCCTATTTGTTCCAGCAACAATAATTGCGGCTCATGATGCGGACATATTCACAGAAGTTTCTGCCGGTGCGGAAGACGACTTTCTGACAGCCTTTTTCACCAAACCGTATTGAAACACTCCGGCGATCAGCAAGAGCAGACCGACGATGGAAAACCAGTACGCGCCGCCGATATTGCGAAACGCGACGGCTCCGGTGGACGGACCTATCGTACCGGTGATTCCCCAGTTCGCGCCGAAAATGGAAAAGTATCTCCCTCGGAGCTCCGCTGGTGCCAGTACGGAGATCGCCTTTTGGATCTGCGGGCCATAGAGCATCTCGCCAATCGTAAAAATGGCTTCGGCCACTACGAGCAGCCAGAATACTGGGGCCCAACCGTAACCGAATCCGACGCATCCGAGCAGCAGGTAAGCGGCGAGAATAATTCGCTCGGGCGGGAACCGATCGGCAAACCTGGCAATGGCGATTTGACAGCAGACGACCAGTACTCCATTGATTGTCATCAAGGTGGCAAATACCGTCAGGAAGTCGTCAAAGCGAGTGCGCAAGTGCTGCGGCAGGATAATTTCCACCTGCGAGTACAACAGTGAGACGGGGATTGCGGCCAATGTCATCCACAGCAGGGTGGTATGCTCCCGCAAGCGGAGCTTCGGCGCTTTTGACACGTCCTCTGGCTGCCCCCCTTTCTGTTTGCCGGATTCCCTTCTTTCCTTGGGGAGTGTCTCCGGGATTTTCCACATGATCAACAGACAATAGATCATGAGCGTCGCCGAGCAAATTCCGAAGGCGATAGCCGGGTTGATCTTGTAAAGCGTGACCCCGATAAGAGGGCCTGCGGCTGCTCCGAGGTTTAAAGCGGTATGGAGCAGGGCGAACACCTCGCTGCGCTTTTCTTCCGGGACGACGTCTGTCACCTGGGCGCTGGCAGCAGGCCAGAACAAAGCGGCTCCAATTCCATTCAGGATGGTTAGAGAAGCAAAGGCGATCAGGGATTCGGCCCAAATATAGCCCGCCATCGAAATCGACTCGATGACCAGAGCGGCCACCATCAAAGGCTTGCGTCCATAGCGGTCGGCAAGTCCACCGGCGTATACGCTGGCCACGATGCTGGTGAGAGGCTGAAGGCTTGTAACCATTGCTGCTACCAGAAGATTCCCATCCATCCGATCGTACAAATAGAAAGCGAGAAAAGGGCGAAGCATAAAACCGGCAAACGTTGTCAGGATGGTTCCGATCACGCGTATCCAAATCGTGGTATCATAGCGTGAGATGATGTTCTGCAGCCAAGCCATGCGACAAATTCCTCTCTTCCGATAAAAGGTTATTTAGTAAGACATAAGTATAAGGGAGCGTCTATTGAAAAGAAAGGAAATTGTTTCTGTTGGCAACTTTCAGAGATTTAAAAGCTATAAAAGAGCTTTGACGGATGCTTACTCCTGTGTTTCTATAGGAAGTAACTGCATTATCGCAGGAAGACCAGATCCCCCAAGGGTAGAATAAAAGGAGACAGGGTACATGACAGATCGCTTTCGAGACAGCCTCGGCCACAACCTTCATCGCGTAGGCCAACTGATCAGGGAAGAGACAGCCAAAGCGCTTGGGCCGTTTGGCATAACTCCCGAGCAGTGGCAACTGTTGGTTGCGACCGCACAGACGGACGGGCTCACTCCCTCGGAATTGGGAAAGCGGACTTTGCGTGACAAGACGACGATATCGCGCATTTTGCCCGGTTTGCTGAAAAAAGGCTGGCTGAAAACGGAGCCCCATTCCCAGGACGCCCGAAGCTACATCGTAAAAATGGCGCCTGATAAAGTGAAGGTCATAGAAGAAACATTGGAGGCAGTACGGGACCATTTCACGCAAAGCGTATTTGCGCCATTTTCGAAAGCCGAACAAGACATGTTTCTAAGCATGGTGGTAAGGCTGAGGGACCACCTGGAGAAATGATGGTTGCATATGCAATATCCTTTTGTTACCCTAATGGTTGTATATACAATTAGTTGGGGTGAGAAGGATGAAATTGACCGTACGAAAGGCAGACGGACCGGGCTGGCTGATGATCGCCGAAATGGTGGAAAACGGGCTTTACAAAGTCGTCACGGAGCGTTGCGGCGAAGACCCTCCTTACGCTACAATCCTGCAGTTCTTGCACCGCCTGCCAAGGCTTCTCGACCGGATATGCGGAGTCGAGGCGCTCGAAATTCAGCCGAGCCGCGTCGTTTCTGCCAAGCGTGCAGCACGAGCGGCCAGCAGGGAGATGGAGGCGGCGAGGAGAAAGCAGTCACCCGGGAAGTCTTTTCAGATCATCAGCCAGGAGCTGGAGAAGGCGGCGGAATGGAAGCGGGAGGTCACAGAGCTGACTCTCTGGGTCAAACCGGGCAAAAAGAGAACGGCCATAACGGGGGAGACACTCAAGGGAATGCTTGTCGTCGAGGTGACAGGATCTCCAAGGGACAGCCAGACACACGACGAACTCCGTGCCTTGTTAAAGAAGAGGTTTCACGCATATGACAACGATATTGAATTGGTCGAAGGCTACGCCAGCCAGCGCAAGCTTTACCGGATCACGCACCGCCGCTGATTCCTGCTGCCGAGTCCAGGCAGCAAAGGGGGAAGTCAAAGAAAAAAACGGCATGCTGGCAGCCGGGAAATAAAAAGTGAACAACTGGCAACACTAACACTCGTACCCTAGGCGGACGGGTATTTTTTTATCCTTTCAGAAAATAAGGATCGGGGCCGTTTTAACGCATCATTTTTCATTTGTCATCTGTCTTTACAAAAACTTAACAATTTCTTAAAGAAAAAAATACACATTTGTCCTTGTTTTTAAATTTACCTTCACAAAGTTGTTCGATATAATCGGTGAGGCGTTAGTTATTCAAAGGAGTGACGACTGATCTTATGTTAAAAAGCAAAAAGCACATCTTCTTTGACTTGTTCGAGCAGCAAATTGCCAATGTCCACAAGGGAACCCATCTGTTTTATGAAATGATCGGGAACTACCAGGACTTGGAATCCAAAGTAAAAGAAATCAAGTCGGTGGAAAAAGAAGGAGACGAGATCGTTCGCCGGATTATGAATGAATTGAACTCTACCTTTATCACTCCGCTGGAGAGGGAAGATATTCACCAGTTGGCCCATACGATGGACTCAATGATCGACTACATCGACGGCGTAGCAGACCGGATGTACTTGTACCAGGTGCGCCAGCCAGATCCGCGCGTGCTTGCACAGGCCAACATTTTGGTGAAATGCTCGGCGAAGCTGATCGAATTGATCCGTACGCTGCGCAAACTGGATCATCAGGTCGTATCCAAATACGCTGCCGAAATCAAGGAATTGGAACATGAATCCGACTCCAACTACCGTAAAATGGTTTCTGATTTGCTCAACGCTCCTAACGCTGATCCGATCGAAGCGATCAAGCTCAAGGAAATTTACGACAAACTGGAAGACTGTGCCGACTTTGCCGAGGACGTATCCAACCTGGTAGAAGGGATCGTGCTGAAGAATGCCTAGTCTTTCCCCGGATATGATTATCCTGATCCTCGTTGTGATCATGGCGCTTAGCTTCGACTTTATCAATGGATTTCACGATACCGCTAACGCCATCGCGACTTCAGTGTCTACCCGAGCGTTAAGCCCGCGCACGGCTATCATTATCGCGTCGTTCTTAAATCTGATCGGGGCGCTCACGTACACAGGGGTAGCGAAAACGATCGGAGGATCGATTGCCGACCCGTTCCAGTTGGAAAACGGATTGGTCGTCGTGCTTGCTGCATTGACGTCAGCCATCCTGTGGAACCTGATCACCTGGTGGTTCGGAATTCCCAGCTCCTCCTCGCACGCGCTGATTGGCGGGATCGCTGGGGCAGTCGTAGGTGCTGCTGGCGTCGGTTCCATTAACATGGCAGGCTTTATCAGCATTGTACAAGCCTTGATTTTTTCTCCATTGATCGCATTTGTCGTCGGTTTTACCGTAATCAAGATCATTTCGGCGATCGTAGCCAATATGGCGTATCATCCGACGAACAAAGGTTTTCGGATGCTGCAGGTCGTAGCTGCCTCCTGGCAATCCTTTAGCCATGGAGCCAACGATGCGCAAAAAACGATGGGGATTATTACCTTCGCATTGATTTCCGGTGGATTTATGACGCCGGAAAACGGTGACTTCTCCATTCCTCTCTGGGTCAAAATCTCCGCTGCGGTGGCGATGGCACTAGGGACATCTGTCGGCGGCTGGCGGATTATCAAGACGATGGGCGGCAAGATCATGAAAATCAAGCCGATCAGCGGCTTCTCTGCAGACCTTTCGTCGGCGATGATCATCACCATTTTTACGGCGTTCAAGCTGCCGGTCAGTACAACGCACGTAATTACTTCCTCGATTCTTGGCGTAGGTGCCTCCCAAAAGTTTTCAGCTGTTAAATGGGGGCTTGCCGGAAGGATTTTGGTCACATGGGTAATCACGTTGCCGGCTACAGGTTTACTGGCTGCTGCCTGTTACGTGGTGTACGATGTGTTCCTGTAAAAGGAATTCGTTTATAGCGTTCATAAATAAAATGCCAGCGTCCTTTCCTGCCGTACGGGGAAGGACGCTTTTTGCTGCCCTGCAAAGTTATGACGGACGCGTCAGACGCGCCCAAAAGCCTTGTTTCGGTTTGATGGTGACCATGCGTATGGATGAGATGGGAATATACGCGAGAGACCCGTCCGTCATCTCCAGAAGAATGCCGTCTTCGCTGTAATCGTAGAGCCGCCCCTCTTCAAAGGAGGATGTACCAGCGGAAATCATCGCCGGTGCGAAGTGAACCCGGACATCCCTGTCGAGGTAGTCCTCCAACATACCCTCATTCATATCAAAACACCCGCCTTGTTTTTTCCTCAGTATGCCCATCTTTTCGACAATTCAGACGCAGGTGCCCCGAAAGAAAAGCCACCGCTCGTTGGAGGGTGGCTCTGTCATTCTGTTTCTTATTCTGAAGTATTGTGGGACTGGATGGACTGTCTGCTTTTTCTCGCAAACACGATCAGCAAGATAATGCCCACCGCGATTAGAGAAAGGCTGACCAATTGGGCAACGCGCAATGTTCCGCCGATCAGGAGAGAGTCTGTACGCATGCCCTCGATAAAAAAGCGGCCGATTGAATACAGGACCAGATAGCTGAACAATACTTGTCCGTCAAAGCGTTTGAAGCGGTACAGCATTGCCATCAGGATGGCGAAGACGAGCAGGTTCCACATCGACTCGTAGAAGAACGTTGGGTGGTAATACTGCCCCCCGATGTACATCTGGTCGCGGATAAACGCAGGAAAATGAGCCATGTACTCCGCAGTTGCCGGTCCGCCGTGCGCTTCCTGGTTAATAAAGTTGCCCCAGCGGCCGATCGCTTGCCCCAGAATGACACTGGGAATCATCGCATCCCCCAGCAGCAAAAACGGCAGGTTGTGCTTGCGGACATACCAGGCACCGGCGAGAACGCCGCCGATCAAGCCGCCGTGAATCGCCAGCCCTCCTTCCCAAACGTAGAAAACGGAGAGGAGATTGTCTTTGTACTGGTCCCACTCAAAAATGACGTAGTAAGCACGAGCGCAAATGATGGCAGCGGGAATGATGAGTACGACCATGTTCAGGACGTGATCAGGATCTATGCCCGAACGCTTGGCATTGTAGCGGGCGAGATAGGTTCCCAGAAAAAACGCAAACCCCATAATGATTCCGTACCAGTGAATATTGATGGGGCCAAGTGATAATGCTATCGGATCAATCATGTTGTATTCCTCCTTGCCTCCAAACATCTCTGCACAGTATAGCACAAATCGCATGCGCAGTTCCAATTGTGCAGATGGCAACAGCAGGCAGCCTGTGGACCGCCGCACTTATGGCTTTTGTTTCAGAAAGGCCAGGATCGAATCAAGGGAAGCACGCTTCTGGTCATGGACGGCAGCGAACAAATCGCCGAACTTTTGCAACCGTTCGGGAACCGTATGGACGGTGAAATCAGTCGGGTGGATATGGGGAACCTCTTCCCAGCGAAGCGGTGTGGAAACGGTCGCTTCCTTGCGGGCCCGCGTCGAATAGGGGGCGGTCAAGGTCTTTCCCCGCCAGGGCTGCAAGTAATCGATGTAGAGCTTCGTGCCCCTGTTCTTGACCAGGCGCTCCAATGTGATCAGATCAGGCCGCTTTTCCGCCAGGTAGGTCGCCAAGAAATGCCCGACCTGTCTCGTTTGTTCAAATGTATAACGACGTTCGATCGGAATGTAAATTTGCAAGCCCGATGCGCCAGAAGTCTTGACGACAGAGGGGAGCTGCAAATCGTCCAACAGCTCCTTCAAAAGCATGGCCGTTTCGGCGACGGGAGCGAATTCCGGTGTAGACGGGTCAAGGTCGAAAACGAGCTCAGTCGGTATCTCGTCTCCCGCCAGGTGAAACGAGACGTGCCATTCCAGTGCCGCCTGATTCGCCAACCAAACAAGAGTCGCCGCATCATTTAAGAGGGGATAAGCGGTATTTTCCCATACGCTGGAAGCGATCCAGTCCGGAGCGTACTCAGGAATGTTCTTTTGATAAAAATGCTTGTCGTGGATGCCGTGGGGATAACGGATAACAGTTAAAAGGCGGTCTTTCGTATAAGCCAGAAACGGAGAGGCGACCTCCATTAAATAACCGATGTAATCCCATTTGGTGACGTTTGCTTCCGGCCAAAGCGGTTTGGTTGGATTCGTAATCGTCAATTCCTTGCCCGCAACGGCAACGGTAATATCAGCAGCTTCAGTAGGCAAGACAAATCCCTCCCTCTGGGACTAGTGCTGCCCCTACTTTTCCCGCATTGGCCAAACATATGCAAGCGAGGCACCTGCATATTTTGGAAACCCGAGTAACATAATACGGGTAGCTTACCAACAGTTGGTGAATCGTATGAAGCATACTCGTCAGTCAAAGAAGGAACAAAATATTGCCCAGTTAAACGAAAAAAGTCTGAGCGAGCTGGAGTCTTTTCCCGTTCGTTCTTCTTTGGAAGAGAACATTGAGATTCTTGAACATCTGTTTCAGGATTGCTCGGATTTTGTTCTGCGTGAGTTTCAACTGAAAGACAGTGTTCAAGCTTGTGCGGTCTTTGTAGATGGCTTGATTGATACGCAATCCGTTAATGAAGCACTGAGGGCGCTAATGATCCTGAAGGGTGGCCGGGAGAGCATCAGGAGCATCGAGCATGAAGTTCTCCCCGTCTCGCAAATTTCCGAGGTCACCAGTTACAAGGATTTTCTGTCGGCTGTGCTTGGGGGAGATACGGGAATTCTCGTAGACGGCAACGACATTGCTCTCACGCTCGGGATTCGCGGAGCCGAAAAACGTTCCGTAAACGAACCGGAAGGGGAAGCTGTCGTACGGGGGCCGCGGGAGGGATTCATTGAAAATATCCGGACGAATACGTCCCTTCTCCGGCGGAAGCTGAAAACGCCCCGATTGAAAATGAAATCAATCGTCGTTGGCAAGGAGAGCAATACGAACCTCGTCGTTTCCTATCTGGAAGGAATAGTAGACCCTGCTTTACGGGACGAGGTTATTTCGAGAATCGAGCACATCGAGATCGACGCGGTTTTGGAATCGGGTTATATCGAAGAGATGATCCAGGATAATGCTTTGTCGCCATTTCCGCAGGTCCAATATTCGGAAAGGCCTGATACGGTTGCAGCCGCTTTGCTGGAAGGGCGGATTGCTATTTTTGTCGACGGGACACCAATGGTCCTGATCGTTCCGACTACGTTCTGGATGATGATGCAAGCCAACGAGGATTACTATGAACGCTTTCAGATGGCCACACTCGTCCGCTGGCTGCGCTATTTGTTTTTGGCTATTTCTCTTGTTACACCGGCCGGCTATGTAGCGATTTCGACCTTCCATCAGGAGATGCTCCCAACCACTTTATTGCTGAGCATCGCGGCAGCGCGGGAATCCATTCCGTTTCCGGCGATTGTCGAGGCGCTGATCATGGAGATTTCGTTCGAGGCCCTGCGCGAAGCGGGGATTCGATTGCCGAAAACAGTAGGGCAGGCAGTCAGCATTCTGGGGGCGCTTGTCGTAGGACAGGCTGCCGTCCAGGCGGGAATCGTTTCGGCACCGATGGTAATTGTCGTTTCGATCACGGGAATCGCTTCCTTCACCGTGCCGCATTACAATGCATCGATCGCTTTGCGGATGCTTCGTTTCCCATTGATGTTTGCCGCCTCCTTTTTGGGAATATACGGCATTCTGGTCGGCATTCTTCTGATTATGGGACACATGGCAAACCTTCGCTCGTTTGGGGTGCCGTACCTTTCCCCGCTGGCGCCGATGTCAATAGGCGACTTCAAGGATGTGCTGATTCGTGCTCCTTGGACAATAATGGAGAAACGCCCAAGCTTTACGGGGGTAGAGGACGAAAAACGCTTGAACACAGCCTCGATCAATAAGTCCAGACAAACGAGCGATTGAGGAGGCTAAAATAAACAGAAATAACCGGGGGAGTGGTACTGTGAAAAGGAGTTCCCGCTTCAAAATTGCTAGTATCATCGTCATCCTGATTCATTCACTGCTGCTTACGGGGTGCTGGGATCGGGTAGAAGTGAACGATCTGGCGCTCATCCTTGCTTTCGCGGTGGATAAGGAAGAGGACGGCTTGTACCGGATGTCTGTACAACTCCCCCTGGTCAGCAGTCTCGGAGGTCCTTCCGGCGGTGGTGGAGGGACCAGTGGAGACAAGAGCTATTATGTGGATTCGGCTACCGGAAAAACACTCCGGGAAGCGAACAACGTTTTGCAGTCAAGGATGAGTCGAAAGCTTTTTTACGCCCATCATCGGGTGATTGTCATTGGCGAGGAGACAGCCAAATCAGGGCTGAGAGAAATACTTGATGTCATCGCCCGTTTTCCGGAAAACCGCCTGACAGCATACATGGTCGTGGCGAAAGGGAAAGGCTTCGATCTTCTCAAAGCCCAGCCTCAGTTCGAGAGATTTTCTGCGGAAGCGATGAGAGAATTGATCAAAATGGTGGGTGTTACCGTTACGGTAAAAGACATTGCGCAGATGTTGAATACACCTGGTGTCGATGCGTATCTGCCAGTATTGGCAAGCGTTGATTCCAGACCAAAAGGGAAATCAAAGGAAATCGAGCTGATCGGTTTTTCCATGTTTCGTGATGATCGGTTCGCTCATTTTTTAACTTTGGAGCATGCCAAAGGGATTCGATGGTTCCAACCGACTTTCTATTCGTACGCTACGGATTTTGATATCCGAAAAAACAGGGAGATCAGTGTTCAAGTAAATCAAGGTAGGATGGAAATTACACCGATCGTCCGTAATGGAAAGGTTCATTTTCAAATAAACGTCCACGCGAGAGCGGCAATCATTGAAGATCACAGCGGTACCGATTGGGG
The DNA here is from genome assembly GCF_036700025.1 of Brevibacillus borstelensis. Taxonomy (NCBI): domain Bacteria; kingdom Bacillati; phylum Bacillota; class Bacilli; order Caryophanales; family Paenibacillaceae; genus Brevibacillus; species Brevibacillus borstelensis. Next base: position 2,525,449 of record NZ_CP144922.1, read on the forward strand.
AAACTCGAAGAATTTGCGCATGCTGGAAAACAAGCTGGCTGCCAACATAAGCGAAGGCATACGAACAACCCTTCAGGAAATGGTGAAAAACCAGAGCGACATAGCGGGGTTGGGACTGGTGCTCGCAAGAAAATATCCTCAGCTATGGAAAACATCGTTTCGCGAAAACTGGGACAAGCATTTGAAAGCAGTGACATTTGAGATTCGTACCAGAGCGACTGTTCCAAACATCGGACAAACCACAGAGAACCTAACCAAGGAGGAGATGAGATAGGATGAACCTGATTTTTGCAGGGATTTTTCTCCTTTCCTTCTCTTTGATGGCAATCCGTGACATCATGTTACAGCATCACCGTTCTTCAAAAATGAGAGTGGTCATCTATCTGCTCTATATCGCAACGCTGTGCCTGTTCGTCGCTGCGTTTTACCAGGTTGATATCTTCAAGCCCTTTCAAAACACGATCAGTGCTTTCGAGTCAAGGGTTAAAGCATGGATGATGAGCCTTTACTAAGGGGGCAGGAAAATTTGCAAGTCAAACAAGTGATCAACCATCGCCAGATCGCCTGGCTGACGAGCGGTGTGATTATGACAGGGGCCGTTGTCAGCCTTCCGCAGCAACTGGCGGTCGTGGCCAAAAACGATGCCTGGCTGTCCCAATTGCTGCCTGTCATGTATACGGTTCTTGTCGCCTATGTGTTTGAAAGGCTCATTCGGGCTTATCCGGGGAAGAACATATTTGAAATCTTGATAGAGACCAGAGGGCGTGTTGCCGGCAGCCTGTTTAATGGAATACTGCTGCTTTTTTTCTTGCTCATCCTTTTGCGCGATATAAAAGGAGTCGGTCATTTTCTGCATCTCAGTTTGCTGAGCGAGACCCCGCTGGAGATTATTCTTCTCGTCTTTGTCGTGGTTCTCCAGTATTTCGGGCGGTCCAGCATGGAAGTGGCGGCTCGGGTAAATGAGATGTATTTCCCGATGTTTTTTATACTCTCTTTCTCGATGTATTTTATCTTGTCCAACGAATATGATCTTCGACGACTCGAGCCGATTATGGACAGCAAGTTTGTCGCGTTGCTGCTGAGCAATTGGATGTCAGGGGGGTTGTACGGGGATATCTTTGTTTTTGGCGCTTTTTTGCATGCCATTTCCCAATCCCGGTTGTTTTTTTCGGCGGTTAAGCACGGGGCGACGATGGCCGGCTTCGGAATAATGCTGATCCTGATTATTCAACTGGGTGTCATGGGATACCTGATCACAAGCCGCTTGAATTATCCCGTATATGTTCTCGTTGAGCAGATCCACTTGACTGACTTCCTCGACCGGGTCGAGGTGATGCTGTTCAGCATCTGGTTTCCCGCTTTCGCGATTAAAGTGGTCATCACCTACTTGACCCTACTGATCGGGATCGGGACGTTGACCAGAAGGGAGGACTATACGTATTGCAACGGGCCGTTTGGCTGGTTTGTCCTGATCCTCAGCATTACTACCTTTCAGCACATAAACGACGTGAATAACTTCATCGGCTTTGTATTGCCTGTACTTGTTCCGTTGATCCAATGGCCAATGTTGCTATTGCTGTTCTTGTCCGCACGGCAAAAGGCAGGAAAGAGAGCAGGCTCGGATCAAGGCAGCCACCCTCTCCTAAAGAAATATCGCAGATACACACGATTGTGGTGGATATGTTTTGCCATATGCACGATTTCTCTTTTGATCGGTTCATTTATAGAGCCCTTTTATGGGGGATGGGGAAGAGTTTTCGGTGCCGTTTACTTTTTTGGATTTTTGGCGGCGTTTATCTTCTCTTATTTGGAACTGCAGTCCCTGAATCATATCATGGAGCGGGCAAAATCAATCGCGAGAAGGGCTTAGAGAAACAGAGCTTGAGCTGTCGGAAAGAGCCGGTTTTCACCAGGGCAAGGGTGGAACCGGCTTTACACTTGTACGACCTTTGCAATCCTGGGATTGCTCAAAATGATTTGACTTTTCCATGAAGTGGATTTACAATCTTCGCCAATACTTGTTTGCTCGTAAGTATGCAGCCAGCCTTTTGCCTGATGATCTCGCAACGGTTTGATTGCCTGATTCATGCGAAACGGGAACATGAAACCGATCAATATGCAAGGCTGCCCAAAATTTAGACTGGAAAGGTGGTTCCCGTTCGTGTCAAAAGAACCCTGTGATGCAAGCGCAAACCAAAATCAAAAATCGAGCTTCCACCATTACATTCAATCCCCGGAAATGCAGGGGAAGTTGTACAAGCGGACGTTGCTTATCGTTGTCATTTCACAAATTTTCGGAGGAGCCGGCCTTGCAGCCGGGGTAACGGTCGGAGCGCTGCTCGCCCAGGATATGCTCGGAACGGACAGCTTTGCGGGGATTCCTGCCGCGCTGCTCACCCTTGGTTCTGCAGTAGCCGCGATGCTGGTCGGGCGGCTCTCTCAGCGTTTCGGACGTCGTTTTGGACTCGCAGCAGGATTCTTGACTGGTGGCGTAGGTGCGGTTGGGGTAGTGCTTGCGGCTGTTGGTCACAATATATGGCTTCTTTTCGCTTCACTGCTGCTCTATGGTGCAGGCACGGCTTCAAACCTGCAAGCACGCTATGCAGGGACGGACTTGGCTAAGCCGCAACAGCGGGCAACAGCAGTCAGTATTGCAATGGTGTCCACTACTTTCGGTGCGGTTGCTGGTCCAAATCTGGTGGAGGTAATGGGGCGATTCGCCGCCTCGATCGGAGTTCCGGCTCTGGCAGGTCCTTTCATTCTAGGTGCCGCCGCGTTTATTCTGGCAGGGCTTGTATTTCTGACCTTCCTCCGTCCGGACCCATTCGTTGTAGCCAAGGCAATCGCTGATGCACACAAAAAGGATCAAAGCCCGGCTGCGAAAGAAAGCTCGCTCGTATCCGCAAACACCCGGGGCATTATTGTCGGGGCGACTGTCATGATTTTAACCCAAATCGTTATGGTCGCGATCATGACGATGACACCTGTTCACATGAAACACCACGGGCATGGGCTCAGTGAGGTAGGGTTGGTCATCGGCGTTCATATTGGCGCCATGTACCTGCCGTCTCTTGTGACCGGTATTCTCGTTGACAAGGTGGGACGAGTGGCGATGTCATTTGCGTCTGGGGCGATTCTGCTTGCAGCCGGGGTCCTGTCGGCTGTCGCACCTGCAGATTCCATGCTGCTGCTCACGATTGCTCTCGCTCTGCTCGGGCTTGGCTGGAACTTCGGATTGATCAGCGGCACAGCGCTTATCGTAGATGCAACCAACCCGTCTACTCGGGCAAAAACGCAAGGTACCATTGATGTCCTGGTTGCTTTGGCGGGGGCTTCGGGCGGAGCATTATCCGGCATGGTCGTAGCGCATTCCAGCTACGCGGCCCTTTCGCTTGGCGGCGGCGTTCTTTCACTGCTGCTGATACCAGTTGGCATTTGGTACCATAGCAAACATAAAGCGGCCAAATCTGAGAGCATGTCGCTATAAAGCGGAGTGGATTCATCCCCGGCTATTTCCTGCAGCTTGCGGAACATACCAGAAAAAATGGAATTGGCCGACTGGACAAGCTGCCTTTTTTCCTCGACGCTTTGCTTTTCCCGTTAAAATGAGTTCCGCAATGATCAAAGGTACAGAGCGGCCCGTATGCCCGATCATCAGGTATTCAGGTAACAAAGTTTGAGGCCGGTTTTGCGGAAGCGGTGCCGGATGTTCAAAATCATATGGTAAATGCATAGGGAACCGTACATGGTGCAGTTATCTATGCGTTGGCTGACCACGCATTTTCGGTTGCCTGTAACGCGTACGGAAATACATCCTTGAGGCATCTCCACCACTATTCAGTTTATGGAATCAGCAAAGCCGGAGACAGAATCGTTGCCCGTGCGACGGAGGTTAAACGAAACGTTCGTACAGGATTCTATCGGATCGATAAATGTCACGAGGAAAATCTGATAGCTACGATGGAGGCAGTGTCATATCGGAAGGACCACTACTTTGTAGAACGTGATGAACAGAAATAAATAAAGGCAGTGCAAAGTCTGAGGCTATCCTTTCTGTCTTGGGCTAGCACTGCTTTTTTTCGCAGCAGCCAAAAACGAGTGATTCAAAGCTGTCTCCGTTTCTAAGAAAAGAACCGCTTTTTTGTGTTCTGCCCGCATCATGCATTTGAATGGCCGAATGTGGAGATGTTGATGGTAAGAGGTACGAATTAATCCTTTTCATGAGGTGAAAGGATGCATCCAATCATTCCGATGGAACCGATCAGCTGCGAAACAATCCCCGAAGGGCCGAACTGGATAGCCCAGGTTAAATGGGATGGGGTCCGAATTGTTACCTACTTTGACGGACAGGAAACGCGTTTGTTCAACCGGAGAAAAAATGAGCGGACAATCCAATTTCCGGAGCTTGCTGACATACAAACATACTGCAAAGCTCGCTCCATAATCCTGGATGGAGAAGTCATCGCATTAGGGTCTGACGGAAAACCGTCATTTCATGAAGTGATGCGGCGGGATGGCATTCGGCGACCGGAAAAAGTCAGTCAGGCACAAAAGGCGGTTCCGATTACCTACATGATCTTTGATGTGATTTTCCTGGATGGCGAGTGGATTATCAATCGTTCGTTGCGTGAACGCATGAGCCTGCTGTCGGAAATCATCATGCCAAATGAGCACGTCCAGTTGGTTCCTGGCAATGACAATGGCCAGGCTTTGTATGATGTTATCCAGCAGCATGGGATGGAAGGCATAGTCATGAAAGATCTGAACAGCAAATATGTCATTGGCGGCAAAGAGAAGCAGTGGCAAAAGAAAAAATATTACCGGGACACCATCGCAGTTGTTGGGGGAGTGACACTCCGCGATAACATCGTAAATGCCCTTCTTTTGGGGTTGTATGATCAAGAGGGGCATTTATTTTACATTGGCCATGCGGGAACAGGCAGATTCACTCAAAGCGACTGGAGGGCCCTTACAGAAAGGATAGCGCCTTTGACGCAACAGAATTCACCCTTTGCCAACAAACCATCGAGAGTCAAAGGAGCTGTCTGGTTGACGCCAAAGATCACGGTGAAGGTCCAATTTGCCGAGTGGACAGAGGGATACACACTGCGACAGCCCAGTATTCAAGCGGTTGTTGATGTACCTGCTGATCACTGTGTTTTGGAGAGTTGAAAAATTGACCAAGGCCAACATAGTTTCCCCCCCTCTACGATCATGGGTCAGACTAAAACTGTTTCTGTAGACCCACACGAACCGGGTCTGATACGATGAAGATCGCTTGAAATGGATTGTATTGGAGTGGTTCGGATGGATGTTTACGCAAATTTAAAGCAGGGAGAACGCGGGGTGTGGATCAGTATCGCCGCGTACATTTTCTGTTCGATCATAAAAGTTGTCGTTGCCTTGTTTGCCGACTCGGAGGCGCTTCTGGCTGACGGATTGAACAACACGACGGATGTGATAGCATCCATTGCTGTTTTGATTGGACTTCGAATCGCCCGCAAGCCGCCGGATAAAGATCATCCCTACGGGCATTTCCGGGCAGAGACGATCTCTTCGATGGTCGCTTCCTTCATTATGTTTGCGGTCGGAATTGAAGTGTTGACGAGGGCCGTGCCATCCCTGTTCAATCCGGAGGTGCAGGCGCCCGATATGGTGGCTGCATGGGTGGCGCTGGGCTCTGCTGTGGTGATGCTGGCTGTTTACCGTTACAACATCCGTTTGGCCAAATTGATTGACAGTCAAGCTGTAGCTGCTGCTGCGCAGGACAACCGCTCCGACGCATGGGTGAGCATCGGTACTTTTGTGGGGATTGCCGGGGCCCAGTTCCAACTCCATTGGCTGGACCCGCTGGCAGCGCTTGTAGTCGGCGTGATCATCCTGAAAACTGCGTGGGAGATTTTCAGAGAAGCCGCCCACCGTCTCACCGATGGATTTGACTACGGTGAATTGGAGGTCCTGCGTAACACGATTTCACAAATACCCGGTGTCGCCGAGATCAAAGACATCAAAGCCCGATACCTGGGAAGCAGTGTAATCGTCGACGCCGTTATTCATGTCGATCCGGACCTGAATGTGTTGGAGAGCCATGTCATTACAGAAGAGATTGAGAAACACATGAAGGAAAAACACAAGATCGGGACCGTGCACATTCATATTGAGCCGGATGAACGGCTGGCCAGATAAACAAGGGCAGAGACGGGTCAGGACGTTTCTGCTTTTTTTCTGCGCAGTTTTTTTGTTGTCGTTGTCGCGGCGGTCGGCTTTTCGGGGCTTTTGCGTTCGGGCTTGATTCCAGGCTGCTTCTTGACTCCTGCTGGAGGGGCTGGCGTTGGATGCGGCTCCAATTTTGCCGGAGTGGCCTGATCTCCAGTCGCCGCCAAGCTTTCTCGGAGCGCCTGCATCAGATCGACGACGTTGGCGCGCGGCGCAGCGGGAGCCACGGCAATTTCTTTTCCTTCCTTTTTCTTTTCGATCAGCGCCTGCAGGCTGCTTCGATACTCATCTTTGTACTTGCCCGGCTCAAAAGCTGTCGTCATATTATTGATCAGCTCGGCAGCCATCCTCAGTTCATTTTCCGCCAGCGCCACATCAGCTTCCGGAAGCGCAGGCACCTGAGCTACCGGGCGCACCTCATCAGGATAAAAGATCGTTTCCATCATGATGCAGTGCTCATAGAGGCGAATGACAGCGAGACTTTCCTTGTTTCTCATGGTCACCCGGGCTATCGCGATTTTTCCCGTTTCCTTCATCGCTGCCCGCAACAGGGAGTAAGCCTTGTCCCCGGTTTCTTGTGGCGAAAGGAAGTAGCTTTTGTCAAAATAAACCGGATCAATCTCGGTCAAGTCGACAAAATCTACAATTTCGATGGCTCTGCGCGTTTCTGGAGTAATGGCTTCCAGATCTTCGTCTTGAATAATGACGTAATTTCCTTTTTCATACTCAAAACCGCGAACGATGTCTTCGACACCCACTTCTTTTTCGCAATGCGGACACATTTTCGTATACCGGATCGGTGTATGGCATTCCTTGTGAAGCTGGCGAAAACGGACATCCCTTTCTTCAGTTGCAGTAAACATTCGCACAGGTATGTTGACCAGTCCGAAGCTGATCGACCCTTTCCAGACGGTATGCACGAAAATCCCCCTTTTTTGCTCTTGTTACGTTAGTATCCGCATGTTTTGATCGGATCGGGTAGGGAAAAGAAGGCGATTTGCGCCGTTGTGGGAGCAGCGCTTTTTTCCATAGAAAAAGCCAGCCTTCGCTTTCAGGCTGGCCTGTTTGCTTATTGTCCGTGCTTGACGATGTCCGATTGATCTGCTGCGGACTGCATGAGGCGAGCTTCTTCCTTGCCTGTTCCTGTCCGGTCAGCGCGTGACTGAGCCGCTGCAGCCTCCTGCTTTTGCTTCGATGGAAGTTTTTCAGCCATGTTTCATCCCTCCAGTACACGAAACTGGCGTTAGTGTGCCCTGCAGACAGAAAAAAAAACCTCACCGCAAATGCAGTGAGGCAGCAGTCCATCTCTCCCTGTTCGGGAGCGGTGGCACGGAATGCTCCTATCAGACACGCCGTGCGCGAGTAGGAACTGCTTTTCAATTATGGGAGAGGAGAAACCGGAGGAAGAGCTTATGGGGAAACGTAAGTCTTCTCCGCGGTTGTCAGCGACACCGTTGCGTCGCTATCCATATTCTTTTCCAGTGGAGGTGCGTTTTATTCAGCATCTGCGAAAAAATTTTCCATCTGAATAATTTTACCGGCCTAGGCCGTTGTGATAGTATGAAATCATTCTCAACCAAGAGGAATAAAACCAGACTGCAAAGGTGAATGGCTTATGCGCGTAATTTCAGGTGAACACAGGGGACGAAAGCTGGTGGCGGTGCCCGGAAAAGGGACCCGTCCGACTACTGACAAGATAAAAGAGTCCATCTTCAATATGATTGGTCCTTATTTCTCGGGCGGAATTGCTCTTGATTTGTACGCAGGTACAGGCGGGTTGGGGATTGAGGCGTTAAGCCGGGGAATCGAGCGATGCGTATTTGTGGAAAGGGATCCCAAGGCCTTTTCCGTCGTCAAACAGAACGTAGCCGCCTGCCGGCTGGAGGAGAGGGCCGAGCTGTACCGTAACGATGCGGGCAGAGCATTAAAGCAGCTCTTTAAAAGGAAGATCGCCTTCGATGTTGTTTTTCTCGATCCACCTTATGCCCATCAGCATATCGCCGAGGAGATCATGCAGATGCAGGAGGGAGGACTGCTCGCGGAAGGAGCCTGGATCGTCGCCGAACACGACAGCGCCATCCGCTTGCCCGACGTGATTGGCGAATGCTGTCTTGACCGCACGTCTACATATGGTGAAACGACGATTACCATCTACCGCTTCGAACCGGGCGGCCCGACGGATCAAAAGCAGGAGCAAGAGCAAACGGACGAACTTGAACCAAAAGCTGCATCGGAAAGTGACCAGCAGCCGGAATGATTCTACAACTACGCAAAGGGGCAGGAAATCTATGAGGATTGCCGTATGTTCGGGAAGCTTCGATCCAGTAACGAACGGACACCTCGACATCATAGCGCGAGGTGCCCGGATATTCGACAAAGTAATCGTTGCTGTACTGAATAACTCGCAAAAGCAGTCGTTGTTTACCGTAGAGGAACGGGTAGAAATGCTGGAGCTGTCGACCGCACACCTGCCTAATGTCGAAGTCGATTCCTTCAGTGGACTTTTGATGGACTACATGCGCAAACAGAAGGCAAGCGTTATCCTCCGCGGTCTGCGCTCAAATGCGGATTTTGACTATGAAATGCCAATCGCGGCGGCCAACAAAACGCTTGGCGAGGATGTAGAGACGATGTTTCTTTTGACCAACCCGCAGTATGCCTACCTGAGCTCCAGCATCGTCAGGGAATTGGCCAAATACCGCGCAAGCGTTAAAGGGCTGGTGCCGCCCCCGGTAGAGGATGCGCTGGCGAAAAAATTTGCCGGCAAGTGACACCTTCTCCGTTGATTTCTTGCCTCCAGTTTATTGCGGCTTGTGGCCTTTCGTGCCGCGCAACAAAAAGCTGAGCAGCAGCAGAACACACAGGAGAGCTCCTGCTGCGAGGCCGGAATGAAGCAAGGAATCCCACCAGCTCACGACAGGCACGCCGGAGGTCGTCGGCATAAACACCGGGACGTCTCTTTCGGAAAACCAGGTAGAAGCAGCCGTTAACGGTTTCCAGCAGAAAAAGGCCAGTAAAGCGGAGAGGCCGGCGTGAATGACCCGAGCGATCAGATACGGAGCAACGCGGATGTCCGTTTCGCTGAGGATGCTTGCCACTTGAGCGTGCACGCTGAGCCCACCCCACGAAATAATGGCGCTGGCAACGACCGCTTTCCAGATCATAGGTACGGAAGAGCTGACGACGCTCACTCCTTGAGCACCCAGCGTGACCTCAAACAAACCGGCAATAATTCCGGAGGAGAAGGCCGAAGGGACGCCCAGAGGACCGAGAAACACGGCGAGCAGACTGCTTAAAAATCGGGTCAGCTCAATCGTGGCGAACAACTGAATCAGGACGGAAAAGACGATGATAAACCCGCCGATCATCAGCAAAGTATGGAGGGCTGATTGAACCGCCTCTCCCATTAGCCGCCCGAATGGCCGACGGTCCCGAATACGGGCCCGGTGCATCGCCTGCAAGGCTCGAAGCGGCAGGGGCAGGCGATTTTTTTCCAAAGGTCTGCTGGATGGGGCAAAAGGCGAGTAAAACCGGTATATCACCCCCAACAGCAAAGCGGACGCGTAATGGCTGAAGGCGAGGACAAAACCGAACTGTTCACTGTGGAAAAAGCCTATGGAGACTGCCCCGATGACAAACAGGGGGTCGCCTGTCGTCGTGAACGAGACCAGTCTTTCTCCTTCTGCCTGCGTTATGCTTCCTTGTTCCCGCAGTCTGGTTGTCAGCTTGGCTGCGACCGGATACCCGGAAGCGAATCCCATCGTAAGCACAAAGCCGCCCGTCCCCGGAACGTTAAAGAGGGGGCGCATCAAAGGCTCTAACAAAACGCCTGCGAAGTGGACGACACCTACGCCCATCAGAATTTCAGACAATACGATAAATGGCAAAGTGGATGGGAAGACAATCTCCCACCATACTTTCAAGCCCCGGATCGCCGCCTCGAAGGACGTCTGCGGATGGGAGACCAGAATGATGACCAGAGCGATCGCTGAACAAGCGTATAACAATGTGAGAATGGGAGAGCGGCGTGTCATGGCTACCTCCTGTCCTGCAGCTAGATAGTACATGTCTACGTGAGGAAGGACAAAACTATTCGCCTGCGTTGTTTGCATGAAAAGTTTGGCGATCGGCCACATACGCTTGAAAAGGGGGATGTGGACATGGAAAAGAGAAGGAAACCAAAGATAGGGCTTGCCCTGGGATCGGGGGGCGCGCGGGGATTTGCCCATATCGGCGTCCTCAAGGTATTTGAAGCCCATGGCATCAAGATCGATATGCTGGCGGGAAGCAGTATGGGCAGTCTGATTGCGGCAGTTTACGCCAACGGCATTGAGCCGCATATGATGGAAAAGCTGGCCCTCAACCTGAAGCGCAAGCATTGGCTCGATCTGACGGTACCGAGCCTTGGCTTTGTGACGGGCGAGAAAATCAAGCAATTAATTCGGTTGCTGACACACGGGAAAAGAATTGAGGAACTGCAAAGGGAGCTTGCCATCGTGGCGACAGACATCGAGACGGGAGAGCGGGTCGTGTTTCAGGAAGGCCCGGTCGATCAGGCTGTCCGTGCCAGCATCTCCATTCCGGGCATTTTTGTACCGGAGCGGGTGGACGGAAGGCTGCTGGTGGACGGCGGGGTCATCGACCGTGTCCCCATCACGGTCATCCGCGACATGGGAGCTGATCTGGTCATCGCCGTTGATGTCGCGCTGTTTGATACGCCGATGAAAGTAACGACCATTTTTGATGTCATCGCCCAGACAATCGACGTGATGGAGCGGGAGATTTTGCGCCATCGAATCCTCTCAGCCGATCTCGTAATTCGCCCCGATGTTGGACACTATAGCAGTATCGCGTATACAGGAATAGAAGAGATTATTGCGCTCGGAGAACAGGCGGCACTGGAATACGTAGACAAAATTCAGGAAATGATCGCGAACTGGGGGCAGGAGAATGAGTGAAGAAAGAATAACGACACACCGGAGTGCCAGTGGGCGAAACGGCTTTGCCCGCTGGCTGATGGTTGTAATCCCGGTTGCCCTGGGGTTGTTATTTTTTGTACCTACGCCGTATTATGTTACAAGACCTGGCTCTGCCATTGAGCTGGCCCCGATGATCGATGTCGAAGGCGGGGAAAAAGACGAGACCGGTGCCTTTATGCTGACGACCGTGCGGATGGGAGAGGCCAATCTTGCCTGGTATTTGTACGCGCAGCTCTCCCCGGATGCCGAGCTGATGGAAAAAGAGCTGGTTGTCGGCAAAGGGGAAAGCAACGAGGACTTTACCAGACGCGAGCTTGCGGTCATGGACAACTCGCAAAAAATTGCGGAGGCTGTCGCTTTCCGGATGGCGGGATACGACGTGAAGGTGGAAAATCAGGGCGTCTGGGTGATGGGCACGGTTGACAACATGCCGGCCAAAAATGTGCTGAAAATAGGGGATGTTATCACCTCAGTAGACGGGAAGAAAATGTCCCGAAAAGAGGACTTGCTCGGGTATTTGTCAGAAAAACGCAAGGGGGATTCCGTCGAGATCGAGTTTACGCGGGACGGCAAGAAGCAAAAGCAGACACTGGTTCTCGATCAATTGCCCCAATCGAAAAATGCCGGGATCGGCATCCGGCCCGAAGACAAGCAGGAAATTATCGTGCCCAATCGGGTGACGATCTCTTCCGAGGGCATTGGAGGCCCTTCCGCCGGGTTGATGATGACGCTGGAGATATATGATCAGCTCAATACGGAAATGGATCTGACCCGCGGCTATCAAATAGCAGGGACGGGGACGATTTCGCTCGACGGCACTGTGGGACGAATCGGAGGAATCAACCACAAAATTGTCGCTGCAGACAAGGCAGGAGCAGAGATCTTTTTTGCACCGCAGGATGATCAGGGACCGATCTCCAATTACGAGGAAGCGCTGGCTACGGCAAAACGAATCGGAACCTCGATGAAAGTAGTGCCAGTCCGTACAGTGGAGGATGCACTTGTTTACCTTCGTTCTCAGCCTCTGAAAAAATCTTGAGCGGACTTGCTGTCAAGGAAAAATGGTTGACAAAGAAAAACCCAGATTATATAATCATCCTTGTTGTGCATGAGGTGAAAAGCCGTGAATATTAAAATTGTAGACTTGGATCATCGCAAAGGGGAGCCGCTGCCATTTCGACTTACGTTGGATGCGGACGAGCTGAAGCGCCGTCATCACGAAATTCGCAATCTGACGCCGGTAGAAGTGTCGGGCGAAGCGACCAAGCTCGGTGACCTGTACTACGTCAATGGAAACATGAAAGCCGATGTCGATTACGTTTGCGCCAGATGTTTGAGGCCGTTTCGTCAGCATACGGAGGTTCCGTTTTCCGAAACCTTCGCCTCTGAGGAATCACTGCTCGCAGATGAGGAAGACAGTGATATCATCCCGCTCGAAGGCGATGAAATCGAACTGATTCCTTTGCTGCAAGAGGATTTTTTGTTGGACATACCCGCTTTTCCTCTCTGTGAGGATGATTGCAAGGGCTTGTGCCCGACCTGCGGCGTCAATCGGAACGAGCAAGCGTGCGGCTGCAAAAACGAGCGGATCGACCCTCGTTTGGCCGGATTGGCTGACTTTTTCAAGGACGGAAAGTAAACTTGTTTTCAAGATGTGACGACAGATCTGATGGTCTGCGCGTCTCATTTTTGAACGGATGGCAAAAAGCGTTTCGCCTATTCCATCCACCCTATAGAGCTTCTTGAGCATTTACCAGTTGAAGGAGGTGTAAGGAAGATGGCAGTACCTCAACGGAGAACTTCCAAAACCCGTAAAAGAATGCGTCGTACGCACTTCAAATTAGAGATTCCTGGCATGATCAAATGCGATAATTGTGGCGAATACAAGCTCGCGCATCGCGTTTGCCCGAGCTGCGGACACTACAAAGGTGTGAAAGTGTCGAAGTAAGAAGAGCAAGGTGAGAAATCACCTTGCTTCAGCCTGTAGACAAAGTTCCGTAAGGAACAGGGTCTGCAGGCTTTTTTGTTGAATATAGAACATGTTACGTTTTCAAAAGTTATTTTTTAGAGGTGGCATTATGCTTAATAAGCAAGAGGCCGAAGGGCGTTATCAGATATCTGCATTCTCGCTAGATGAGTTGGTGCCAGAAGATCATCTCGTAAGAAAAATTGAAAATGCAATCGACTTTTCGTTCATCTATGACTTGGTGGAAAGCCTCTACTGTCATGACAATGGCAGACCCAGTGTTGACCCTGTAGTCTTAGTTAAAATTGCTTTCATCCAATATATTTTTGGAATTCGTTCCATGCGACAAACGATTAAAGAGATCGAAACCAATGTTGCCTATCGGTGGTTTATTGGCTATGATTTCAGTCAGCCCATTCCCCATTTCACGACCCTAGGCAAGAACTATGTTCGCCGTTTTCGGGATACTCAACTCTTCGAGTCGATCTTCCTTCGAATATTGGAGGAGGCGGTTCATCATGGATTCGTGAAGCCTGATGTGCTTTTCATTGATGCTACGCATGTAAAAGCCAGTGCGAATAAGCATAAATACGTGAAAGAAATCGTTGAAGAACAAGCGAAGAAATATCAAGAGCTGCTGGACGAAGAAATCAATCAGGATCGTATTGCACATGGAAAGAAGCCCCTTGAAAAAAAGACAGAAACTTCGAAGAAGGAGGTGAAAGTCAGCACAACTGACCCGGATTGCGGATTGTTTGTAAAAGGGGAAAAGGAACGTGTATTTGCTTATAGTTTTCATACAGCATGTGATCGAAATGGATTTGTGCTTGGTGCCAAGGTAACGCCAGGCAATGTGCATGACAGTCAGGTTTTTGAGGATGTTTTGAATCAAGTGCGAAAGACGTTTGCACAGCCTCAAGCTGTGGCAGTGGACTCGGGATACAAGACGCCTTACATCAGTAAAACACTCCTTGATGACCAGATTCGCCCCGTTATGCCCTACACAAGACCACGCACCAAAGAAGGTTTTTTTAAAAAGCACGAATATGTGTATGATGAATATTTCGACTGCTACATCTGCCCGAACGAGCAAATCTTAACATATGAGACAACAAACAAGGATGGGTACCGTATCTATCGATCAAATTCTCAAGTTTGCCGAAGTTGTCCGTTCTTGAAACAATGCACGGAAAGTAAAGACTACACAAAGAGAGTGAGTCGCCACATCTGGGCTGATTACCTCGAAGAGGTAGACCACCTCCGGCATACCGAGGAAAACAAACAAATCTATAGCAAACGGAAAGAAACGATTGAACGTGTATTCGCTGATATGAAGGAAAAGCATGGCATGCGTTGGACGACCTTACGAGGACTGGAGAAGGTCACGATGCAGGCGATGCTTGTTTTCGCTGCCATGAACTTGAAAAAAATGGCGACCTGGCTATGGAAATCAGGTCGCCAAAAGGTGAACGATCAAAACACCTTCGGTATTTTCATCAAATTATTAAACAAACTCCCTCTGCTGTTCGTTCAGCGAGGGAGTTTGTCTGCAACCTGGAGCAAGGTGAGAAATCACCTTGCTTTTTTTATTTTGTTTGGCTGTTGGAGTGGGGAGTATTGCATAGAATGAAGCTTGTATAAGTCATTGTAAGTGTTTAAAAGGAAAAATGAAATAAAACGCACCTAAATGACTTGATTTCACTTGAAATTGCTGGAAATAATGCATACAATGAAGCAAGGAACGATGCAAATCCATTACGGAGTTGACTTGTGTGTACCAGGAAGAACGATTGATGGCGATTCTTCGCTATCTGGAGCAGCATGAGCGTATCGGCGTCCAGGATATCGTAGAGCAATTCAAGGTTTCACGCGATACGGCGCGCAGAGACATCCTCAAGCTGGAGGAGCAGGGGTCAATCGTCCGCACCCGTGGAGGGGCGATCCTGCCCGGCTCAGCAAGACAAATCCGCTCCTATCAGGAACGGCTTCAGCTGGAGTCTGAGGGGAAACGGGCGATAGGCATGCTTGGAGCGCGTTTTATCCAGGACCGCGAATCGGTGATGATGGATGCCTCCACTACGGTTCGCTTCGCAGCGGAGAAGATGGAATCCAAGGATAACGTGGTCATTACGAACTCGATTGATATTGCCGCGGTTCTCGCCGACAAGGGCAATGTCTCTGTCAAGTTGCTCGGAGGCGATCTGGATCTCGAGAACCGGTATGTGTACGGTCCCCGAGCGGTGCAAATGCTCTCCGATTTTCACGTCAACAAGCTGTTCATCGGGGCTTGCGGAATCACAGTGCATGGCTTGTTCTCGTGGTCTGAGGAGGATGGCTTGATCCTCCGGGAGATGATGCGCCGCGCGGACGCGATCTACGTGCTTGCCGACCACTCCAAATTCGGCGTCCAGCTGCTGTATCGGGTAGCGGGACTGGAGCGCATCGATGTCGTCATTACGGACGAAGAACCTGCCGAAGAGATTCAGGATGCCTTGCGGGCCAACAATGTGGACTGGATTCAGGCGACCAAGCACTTGGCTAAAGAGGATGCAACCGAATAGTGAAACGGGATAAACTTTGCCGGGCCGGCGTTATGGCAACAGCGTGACGGCAGGCAAATTTATCAAAGGGGAGCTCCTGATGGTCGGGGCTCCTTTTTAGTTTTTGTATTTACATTGCTCGACCGGCGATGGAAGCCGGATTTTCTTTCAGGCGAAGGTCTTTGCTTCAAAATGGACCTTGGGGAACCATTCCCCTTCAAAAATCACAGGTCTATGGTCGTTTTTTTGCCGCAACCCCTGATCTTTACTTGTAATTGCAAGCATCCTCCCTTATACTTTGGTTGGTACCTGGTATTAAAAACAGCTCGTAAACATATGGATGCGAATAAAGACGCACTGGGGGTGTTGATCATCGCCCGCTTGCCAAAAAAAGACCGCCAGAATCGTCTGGTGCAGTTTCTGCAGGAGAATCCTTTTGCCACTGACGAGGATCTGGCTGAGTTATTTCAGGTCAGTATTCAAACAATACGGTTAGACCGTTTGGAACTTGGAATACCGGAGCTGCGCGAGCGTATCAAGTCCGTTGCCGAAAAAAATCTCGACCCGGTAAAATCGCTTGGGATCGATGAAGTGATCGGCGACGTGGTTGACCTTCAACTGGACGTACAGGCAATCTCTGTACTTGAAATTAAAGAAGAGCATGTTTTTGCTCGGACACAAATCGCTCGAGGCCACTACATATTTGCGCAAGCCAATTCACTGGCAGTCGCTGTCATCGATGCCGATGTGGCTTTGACCGCGACTGCACGCATTCGCTTTGTCCGCCCGGTCAGACTGGGCGAAAAGCTGGTAGCCAAAGCGGTCGTACGAAATCGCGATGGCGATGAATGCAAGGTTCGCGTCGAAACAAAGGTGCAGGGTGAGCTCGTTTTTACAGCGACATTCCGAGTCGTCGGGATGTCAAATGTCAGCACGAGAAATATATGAGCAAACAAGGAGGGACACGGATGCGAATCGCATTGGATGCGATGGGAGGAGACAACGCTCCGCGAAGCGCTGTACTGGGCGCATGGGAGGCAGTCAAAGAGAATCCGGCTTTAACGGTGGTGCTGGTGGGAGACGAGGAAGCCATACGGCGTGAACTGCCTGGAGAGCTTCCGTCCGGTTTGGAAATCCACCATACGTCGGAAATCATTGAGGCTGATGATGAACCGGTGCGGGCCGTCCGGCGAAAAAAGGATTCGTCTCTCGTCGTAACGGTGCAGCTTGCCAAGGAAGGCAAGGTAGATGCTGCGATTTCGGCAGGAAATACGGGTGCGCTTATGACAGCCGGACTTCTGCTGTGCGGAAGAATGGAAGGAATCGAACGGCCTGCGCTTGCTGCCTTTATCCCCAACATCAAAGGAAGGGTCACGTTGGCGCTTGATGTTGGAGCCAATATGGACGCCAAGCCGCAGCATCTCTATCAATACGCAATCATGGGAAGCCTGTACGCGGAAAAGGTGCTTGGCTTTGAACGTCCCCGCGTGGGGCTGTTGAACGTCGGGACGGAAGAAGGCAAGGGAAACGAGCTGACAAAAGCCGTTTACGGAATGCTCGTGGATGCCGATTTGCATTTCATCGGAAATGTGGAGTCCCGCGATGTCATGCAGGGCGAGTGCGACGTGCTTGTTTCTGACGGCTTTGTTGGAAACGTGCTGTTAAAAGCAATGGAAGGCACGGCAGCGACAATCTTTTCTGTCTTGAAGCAGGAATTTACTTCCAGTTTGATTAATAAAGTAGGGGCGGCTATTCTAAAACCGGGTCTGGTCCGGTTCCGCAAACGGATGGATTACGCGGAATACGGAGGAGCACCGCTTTTGGGATTGCGGCGACCAGTCATCAAGGCGCACGGCTCGTCAGACGAACGAGCGGTCAAAAATGCGATAGCCAGTGGCGTACGTTTCGTTTCACAGGATGTGAACGGGTACATTCAGGACGCCTTGCAGAAAAATACACCGGGAGAAAGTGAGTGAGAACAGATGAAAGGAACGCGTTCGGTTGGAATTTTGGCGACAGGCTCCTATACACCTGAGAGAGTGCTGACCAACTTTGATCTGGAAAAAATGGTGGAAACCTCGGATGAATGGATCGTGAGCCGCACGGGTATCCGGGAACGCCGCATTTGCGGACCGGAGCAGGCTTCTTCCGATTTGGCCCTGGAAGCCGCGAAAAAAGCGCTGGCCAAAGCGAATATCAGTCCGGAACAGCTTGACATGATTATTGTGGCTACGGTTACGCCTGACACGATGTTCCCATCGACAGCCTGCATCTTGCAAGAAAAGCTGGGGGCGAAAAAAGCGGCGGCACTGGATGTTTCGGCTGCGTGTACCGGATTTTTGTACGGGATTGCAACGGGAAGCCAGTTCATCGCCAACGGACTGTACCGTTATATCCTCGTCGTAGGGGTGGAGACGCTCTCCAAAATCACCAACTACAAGGACCGCAATACATGCGTTTTGTTCGGTGATGGTGCTGGGGCTGCGGTACTCGGACCGGTCAAGGATGGTCTCGGGTTCCAGGCATTTGAGCTGGGGGCAGACGGATCGGGCGGCGCACTTCTGTCTCAACCGGCCGGCGGTTCCCGAATCCCGGCTTCCGCCGAATCCATTGAAAACAATCTCCACTACATTTCGATGGCTGGCGGAGAAGTGTTCAAGTTTGCGGTGCGTGTCATGAACTCCGCTACGGAAGCCGTGCTGGAAAAATCGGGTGCCTCCAAGGAAGACATCGACCTGCTGGTGCCGCATCAGGCAAACAAGCGCATCATTGACTCGGCGATTCAACGCTTCGGCCTCTCCGAAGATAAAGTGGCCATTAACCTGGACCGCTACGGAAACATGTCTTCCGCATCGATCCCTGTTGCGCTGGACGAAGCGATCCAGGAAGGGCGGCTGAAGGAAGGAGACAACGTGATTCTCGTCGGCTTTGGCGGCGGACTCACCTGGGGTGCGACTTTGCTTAAATGGTCGACCCAAGAAGCGGAAGGAGGAGAAAAGTAATGGGTAAGGTGGCATTTGTGTTCCCGGGACAGGGGTCTCAATTTGTCGGGATGGGCCAGGCGCTGTCGCAACAGTCAGATGCCGCACGGCGCATTTTTGAACAAGCCGATGAAGCGCTCGGTTTTTCCCTCTCTCGTCTTTGCTTTGAAGGTCCGGAAGAAGAGCTTCGCCTGACGGCCAATACACAGCCGGCCATTTTGACGGCAAGTGTAGCCGTACTGGAGGCACTTCGGGAAAAGAAAGCGGATATGAAGGTTGATTTTTATGCGGGCCATAGCTTGGGCGAATATTCTGCGCTGGTGGCGGCAGGAGCCCTGTCCTTCACGGACGCGGTGAAAGTCGTACGGGCACGCGGCCAGTTCATGGAGGAAGCCGTTCCAGCAGGCCAGGGCGCCATGGCAGCCGTTCTCGGGATGGAGCGCGGAGCCCTGCATGCTGTTTGCGAGGAAGTCAGCGGTGCCGGGAACCCTGTCCAACTAGCCAATATGAACTGCCCTGGACAGATCGTTATTTCCGGATCGGCTGAGGGCGTAAAGCTGGCAGGCGAAAAGGCCAAAGCAGCCGGAGCCAAGCGGGTACTGCCGCTTAACGTAAGCGGACCGTTTCACTCCAGTCTGATGCAGCCTGCGGCCGATAAGCTTCAGTCTGTGCTCGCAGAAGTCAGCGTACAGGCTGCTTCTGTGCCGGTAGTGGCGAACGTCTCGGCTCGTCCTGTTTCGGATGCGGGAACCATTGTGGACAGCTTGATCCAACAGGTAGCGGCCCCTGTATTGTGGGAAGATACCATTCAATGGATGGTCGAGCAGGGGGTCACAACCTTCGTTGAGGTAGGTCCAGGAAAAGTTTTGGCAGGCTTGATCAAAAAAATCGCCCCGGCCGAGACGAAAATCGTCTCCGTACAGGATATGGAATCGCTGACGGAGCTGTTGAACGGAGGTATCCTATGATCACAGGAAAAACGGCGCTCGTTACGGGTGCTTCCCGGGGAATTGGGCGTGCGATCGCCTTGACTCTGGCTGAAGCGGGAGCCAATATCGTGGTGAACTACTCAGGCAGTGAAGCGGCTGCGGCCGAAACCGTTGCCAAGGTGAAAGAGCTGGGCCGCGACGCGATTATGGTACGGGCGAATGTAGCCGATGCCGAAGAAGTAAACAATATGTTTAAAGAGGCTTTGGATCACTTTGGAACCATTGACATCCTCGTCAACAATGCGGGAATTACCCGCGACAATTTGCTGATGCGGATGAAAGAAGAGGAATGGGACGATGTGATCGCGATCAATCTCAAAGGCGTGTTCAACTGTATCAAGGCAGCGACCCGCCCGATGATGAAGCAGCGATCCGGCCGGATTATCAACATCACGTCCGTTGTCGGTGTGATGGGCAATCCGGGCCAGGCCAACTACGTGGCCGCAAAAGCGGGCGTGATCGGACTGACGAAGACCTCTGCGCGTGAGCTTTCCTCCCGCGGTATCACGGTAAATGCGGTCGCTCCCGGTTTTATCGATACCGATATGACCGCCGCTTTGCCGGAAGACGTGAAATCGTCGATGCTGGGTCAAATCCCGTTGGGCCGTTTCGGACAGGCCGAGGACATCGCCCGCGTCGTTCTGTTCCTGGCTTCAGATGCTGCTGGCTATATGACCGGACAGACGCTTCACGTTGACGGCGGTATGTACATGTAACAAAGAGCCTGCTAGTTTTTCATAGGCTCATCCACTATAATTACGGGGAGAGGGGGTGAAGCAAAATGGCAGATACATTTGATCGTGTGAAAAAAATCATCGTAGATCGTCTGGGTGTAGATGAGTCCAAAATCACTTTGGAGGCTTCTTTCAAAGAAGATCTTGGTGCTGACTCCCTGGATGTTGTTGAACTGGTAATGGAACTGGAAGACGAATTCGATCTGGAAATTTCCGACGAAGACGCTGAAAAGATCACTACTGTTGGTGAGGTTGTTTCCTACATAACAGCTAACAAGTAGTTCCATTCAGTGGAAGTCCCGCATGGTCGGGGCTTCCCCCTTCCTTTCTCCATTTCCGATCGCAGTTCAACCCCTAAAAAGCAACAAGGAAGCGTATGGCTGACTTCATTATAGAGGTGATACCTTATGAAACGCAGAGTGGTGATTACCGGCGTTGGCGTTGTTTCGCCGCTTGGCAATGACGCGACGACATTCTGGAATAGCTTGCTGGAAGGAAAGTCGGGCATTTCACCGATTACTTCTTTCGATGCCTCTGACTACCCGACGCAAATTGCAGGGGAAGTCAAAGATTTCAATCCAGAAGACTATATGGATAAAAAAGATATTCGACGTACAGACCGATTCGTTCAGTTTGGACTGGCTGCTGCCAAGATGGCTGTGGAGGACGCCAAGCTGGAAATCACAGCTGAAAATGCCGAACGTGTTGGTGTATACATCGGATCAGGCATCGGGGGGCTCAGCACTTGGGAGGAGCAGCATCAGGTGCTGCTGGAAAAAGGGCCGCGCCGCGTCAGCCCGTTCTTTATCCCGATGCTTATCGCGAATATGGCTTCTGGAGCCGTGTCCATTCAATACGGAGCCAAAGGGCCTACTTCCAGTGCGATTACCGCATGTGCGACTGGAACGAACGCGATTGGCGACGCGCTTCGCCTGATCCAATACGATCAAGCGGATGTCATGATCACCGGGGGCGCAGAAGCGACGATCCGTCCGATGGCGTTTGCCGGCTTTTGTTCTGCCAAGGCTATGTCTACGCGAAATGACGAACCGACGAAGGCCAGCAGGCCGTTTGACCGCGACCGCGACGGATTTGTCATGGGCGAGGGTGCGGGCGTGCTTATTCTCGAAGAGCTTGAGCACGCGAAAAAACGCGGGGCTACCATTCTCGCAGAGGTGATCGGCTACGGCATGAGCGCGGACGCCCATCACATCACCGCTCCATCACCGGGAGGCGAGGGTGCTGCCCGCTGCATGAAGAACGCACTGAGAGACGCAGGTATCGAACCTTCCGAAGTGGAGTACATTAATGCACACGGTACTTCCACGGGTCAAGGGGACATTGCGGAAACGATGGCGATCAAGGAAGTGTTTGGCGAGCATGCATACAAGCTTGCAGTCAGCTCGACCAAATCGATGACGGGGCACCTGCTCGGTGCAACAGGCGGGGTAGAAGCGATTGCAACGGCGTTCGCGCTCCGTGATCAAATCTTGCCGCCGACGATTAATCTGGAGAACCCCGATCCAGAGTGCGATCTGGATTATGTACCGAATGAAGCACGCAAGGCGAAGGTGAATGTGGCCCTTTCCAATACGTTTGGATTTGGCGGTCACAACGCAACCATTATTTTAAAGCGTTACGAGGCATAAATGGTCCCTGCTCACAAGAAGAGTAGGAAGTCTTCGGGGATGGTGGTGAGGGTGATGAATTTCGCCGAGCTGCAAGAAACCATTGGCATCCGGTTTCGCGACGAGAGTGTTTTGCGGCAAGCGTTCACCCATTCTTCTTACGTCAACGAGCAACGCGGCAAGCGTATACAGGATAACGAGCGGCTGGAGTTTCTCGGCGACGCTGTCCTGGAGCTTACCGTTTCCCAGTTCCTGTATAAAACTTTTCCCAAGATGAGCGAGGGCGAAATGACCAAGCTTCGAGCAGCGATCGTCTGCGAGCCCTCACTCGTAAAGTTTGCTGAGCTGCTTCGCTTTGGTGAGCTCGTTCTCTTGGGAAAAGGGGAAGAATTGACGGGTGGCCGGCAGCGGCCCGCTCTGTTGGCAGATGTGTTTGAAGCATTTATCGGAGCGCTTTACCTGGACCAAGGTCTGGATGCGGTTTTCACCTTTATGGAAAAATACGTTTATCCGCGCGTGGATAAAGGGGAGTTTACCAACCTGACGGACTTCAAGAGCCAGCTCCAGGAATTTGTTCAGCAGGATAACCTGGGTGAAATCAACTACCGCATATTGGAAGAAAAAGGCCCTGCTCACAACCGTGAGTTTGTGTCCGAAGTGCTTTTGAACAATCGGTCGCTGGGTGTTGGCACAGGCCGTTCCAAGAAAGAAGCGGAACAACAGGCAGCCGCAAAAGCATTGATTCTACTCGGTGCCAAGTAATACGGAAAATGAGTATGAAGGAGAGTGAGGAAGCGCCTGTGCTTGTCTCGCTCTTTTTTTCATATGGTTTGTAGAAGCGTACAGCAAAGGCTCCATCTGTCAGGACGGAGAAAGATACCGCTCGATTGCAGTTATATGGTACACTATAAAGGGAATGTCCTAGAAAAAATCTTGCGCTCCTGTCCCAGGCAGGAGCTTTCTTTTAGAACGCTATTCAAGTAGTGACAGTTTCTTTGTAGAGCTTCAAAACAGGAGCTTTTTTGGTAGGAGGACCATTCGTATGTATTTGAAACGCCTGGAACTGGCAGGGTTCAAATCGTTTGCAGACCGGACAGAGCTTGAATTTGTCCCTGGTGTCACCGCTGTAGTCGGACCAAACGGCAGCGGCAAAAGCAACGTCTCGGACTCGATCCGCTGGGTGCTCGGCGAACAGAGCGCCAAGTCTCTTCGCGGAGCCAAGATGGAAGACATCATTTTTGCCGGCAGCGACTCGCGAAAACCGGTAAATTATGCAGAAGTGACCTTAACGCTGGACAATACAGACAGGTCTCTCGACGTGGAGTATTCGGAAGTATCCGTGACCCGTCGGGTGTATCGTTCGGGCGATAGCGAATATTACATAAATAAACGAGCGTGCCGGCTCAAGGACATTATGGAGCTGTTCATGGATACCGGGCTCGGAAAAGAAGCATACTCGATCATCGGACAAGGAAAGATCGAGGAAATCCTCAGCACGAAATCCGAAGACCGCCGCGGCATTTTCGAAGAGGCGGCAGGGATCGTCAAATACAAGAGCCGCAAGCGGGAAGCAGAGAAAAAGCTGGATGAAACGGAACAAAATCTCGTTCGTATTCATGATATTGTCAGCGAGATAAACGAGCAGGTCGGCCCTTTGAAAGAACAGGCCGAAACCGCACGTACCTATAAGCAATTGCATCAGACACTGGTTGAGCATGAAATCTCCCTTTACGTACAGCAGATCGAAGCCGCCCATGCGAAGTGGGAGGAAGCGGGAAGACGCGTCCAGGAGCTTCAGGAAGAGCTGGCCGGACAGTCGGCGCAGGCATCCTCCAGAGAAGCCGATCTGGAGAAGGCGAAGTTTCACGTCAGCCAGATAGATGAATCGATTGAGGAGTTGCAGCAGGTTCTCTTGACCGTCAGTGAGGAGACGGAAAAAGTAGAGGGGCAGCGGGAAGTGTTGAAAGAAAGGCTGCGCAACCTGGCAGCCAATCGCTCGCAAACAATCGAGCAGCTTCACCGCATTACGGAAAAGCAGCACGCCGTGGAAGCGGAACTAGAGGGAGAGCTGGCCCGCAAGGAAGAGACAAGCAAGCGGCTCTCGGAAGCCCAAGCTGCCCTGCGCGAGGCGGAGAACCAGTTTTACGCCATGGTCCAATCGCTGACCGACGACGTAGAGCGGCTAAAGGGCGACTACTTTGAAAAAGTAAACGATCTGGCCAATTTGCGAAATGAGATTCGCCATCAGCAGCAGCTACTGCAGACAGGCCTTGCCCGTGCAGAAAGACTTTCGAGCGAGAAAGAGCGGCTTGACCAGGAGGAAGCGACCCGGATCGGAAAAATCGAAGAGCTTCGGGGGCAGCTTCGGGAGATCGAAGCGGCTCTCGAAGAGACGCTGGCCCGCTACAAGGAATCACTCGAACGGATTCGCGAGGGACAAGCCCGGTTGGAGACGGCCCGGCGCGAGCTGAGGCAGGCGGAGCAGCGCAAAGAAGCGATCCGTTCCCGCTTGGATATGCTCAAGGAAATGCAGGCTGACTTTGCCGGCTTCCAGCAAGGGGTAAAGGAAATATTGAAGGCCCGGGAACGCGGATTTCAAGGCATTCACGGCGCCGTGGCGGAGCTGGTTGTCGTACCGGAGAAATACGAGACAGCGATGGAAGTGGCCCTTGGCGGAGCGCTGCAAAACGTCGTGGTGGAAAATGAGGCTGCCGGCCGGGCTGCCATCGCTTATTTGAAGCAGCACAACGCGGGACGAGCTACCTTTCTCCCGCTGGATGTCATCCGTCCGCGCAGTCTGCAGCCGGAGGACAAGCGCCTTCTCGGCAAGGAGGCGGGCGTCGTCGGCATTGCCAGCGAACTGGTTTCCTATGATGCTGCGTATCGGACCATCGTAGAGTCACTGCTGGGAAATGTGATCGTGACAGAGTCTCTTGAACAGGCGAATCGCGTAGCCCGCACGATCGGGTACCGCTACCGGGTCGTGACTTTGGAAGGGGACATCGTCAACGCCGGGGGTTCCATGACGGGTGGCGCCTTGAAGAAAAACTCGACGAACCTGCTGGGGAGAAACCGTCAGGCTGAAGAGCTGGAAGCGCAAATGACCCAGATCGACGAGGCCATTATTGGGCATACTACACTGGTGGAAAATGTAACCAAAGAGCTGCTTCAGATCGAGCAGGAGCAGGAGCAGCTGCGCAATCAGGGAGAACAGCTTCGCCTCAAGGAGCAGGAAGTGAAGGTCATCCTGCAACAGACAGAGGGAGAAGGGAAAAATCTCTCCGACCGGCTGCTCGTGGTCGATCAGGACATTGCCGGTTACGAACGGGAAATGAATGAAGCCCGCAAAAAGCTGGAGGAGCTGGAAGCAGCTCTCGCCCTGATGACGGAGGAAGAAAAAGCGCTGTCGGACCAGATTGCCGCTGCGGAAGCAAAGCGTCAGGAGCAACTGGAATCAAAAGAAGAGATGAATCAACGGATCACCAGCTTGAAGGTGCTGGATGCGCAGGTGAGCTCTGAGCATCAATCCCGCGTCGAGCAGGTAGAGAGATTGGAAGAGCAAAAGAAGACCCTGCAGCGCGAATGGGAAGAGCTGAATAAGACACTTGCTTCCTACGACGAGCTGGAGGCGACGAACGAAACAAGCAGTGCCGAGCTCGACCAGAAGATCGCCGAGCTGCGCCAGGATAAAGAGCGAGTCGCTTCGCTGATCCAGGAACGCCGTAGCGAACGCGCGACTCTGTACCATCGCCAGGAGCAGGTGGAGCTGGAGGTAAAAGAGATCCGCAAGCGGCTCAAAGCATTGGAAGACAGCCTGCATCAGGAGGAGGTCAAGGTCAACCGCTTTGACGTCGAACTGGATCACTTGTTGAATAAACTCTCCCAAGAGTACGAAATGAGCTATGATCTGGCCAAGCAAAAATATCCGCCGCGCGGCGAGATTGAAAGCGAGCAGCAAATCGTCAACCGCTTGAAGAAAGAAATTGCTGCGCTCGGTACAGTAAACCTCGGCGCGATTGAAGAATACGAACGCCTTTCGGAGCGACAGCAATTCCTCAGTGCCCAGGAAGAGGATTTGAATGAAGCCAAAGCGATGCTCTACCAGGTGATCGAAGAAATGGACCAGGAGATGTCCCGCAGGTTCAAGGAGACCTTTGACGCGATCCAGGAGCAGTTCCGGGACGTATTTGTCCAGTTGTTTGGCGGAGGCCGGGCCGATCTGGTATTATCCAATCCAGACAGTCTGCTCGATACGGGCATTGACATCGTCGCCCAGCCACCCGGCAAAAAGCTGCAAAATCTCGCCCTCCTCTCAGGGGGAGAACGCGCACTGACAGCGATGGCCCTGCTGTTTGCCATACTCAAGGTCAAGCCGGTGCCGTTCTGCGTGCTCGACGAGGTAGAGGCTGCGCTGGACGAGGCCAATGTCAACCGCTTTGCCGAATACATGCATCAATTCAGCGGTCAGACACAGTTTATTTGCGTGACTCACAGGAAAGGCACCATGGAGAGCGCCGATGTGCTGTACGGTGTCACGATGCAGGAGGGCGGCGTTTCCAAGATCGTTTCCGTCAAGCTGGAGGACACGCGCAAATATATCGAGTCGGCTTGAGAAGCCCGATAAAGCCAGTCATGTAAAGGCATGGCGCTTTTACTCAGACAGAAAAGGAAGATGAAGATGAGCTTTTTTAAACGCTTGCGGGATGCGATTGTACAAAAATCGGAAGCAGTCACGCAGAAGTTTACAGACGGATTGGCCAAGACCCGAGACCTCTTGGTGGAAAAGGTGGAGGATCTCGTCCGTCGCTACAAAAAAATCGATGAGAACTTCTTTGAAGAGCTGGAAGAAATTTTGATCACCGCCGATGTCGGGGTCAATACCGTCATGGAGCTGATCGACGAGCTCCGCTCCGAGGTTCGCAAGCAAAAGATCGAAGACGCGATGGACTTGCAGCCGATCTTGTCCGAGAAGCTGGTTGCCCTGCTGAAAAATGACGATTCCATGGACGCAGGCCTGAACATCGAGGACGGCCGCTTGAACGTCATCCTGTTTGTCGGCGTCAACGGCGTCGGAAAGACGACGACGATCGGGAAGATGGCGCATATGTTCAAGCAGCAAGGCAAAAAAGTGCTGCTGGCAGCCGGCGATACATTTCGCGCAGCCGCCATCGAACAGTTGGAAGTGTGGGGAGACCGCGTAGGCGTGGACGTGATCAAGCACCAGCAGGGAGCCGATCCCGCGGCCGTGATCTACGATGCAGTGCAGGCGGCAAAATCGCGGGGAGTGGACATCCTCCTGTGCGATACGGCGGGACGTTTGCAAAACAAAGTAAACCTGATGGAAGAGCTGAGCAAGGTCCACCGCGTCCTGCAGCGGGAATTGCCAGGAGCGCCGCATGAAGTGCTCCTCGTGCTCGATGCCACGACGGGACAAAATGCGCTCTCGCAAGCGAAAACGTTCGGAAAGTCTGCCGGCGTGACAGGGATTGTCCTCACAAAGCTGGACGGTACGGCAAAAGGCGGCATCGTCATCGCGATTCGCAACGAATTGAACATCCCGGTGAAATACGTGGGACTTGGCGAGAGGATGGACGACTTGCAGCCGTTTGACCCGGAACAGTTTGTCCACGCCTTGTTCGCCGGACTGATCGCGCAGGAGACAGAGGGCGAGCAGCAGCCGGAGGCTTGATCTTTCGCGTACAGGAACCGTAATTGTTGTTCCAAAAATCTTGTCAATAAAAAAGCTTGACAGTACATGGGGAATTAGGTAGTATAGGTATCGTGCTGTAAAGGAAAAAGTCTTTACAGGATGATTCGAGTACCTCTCAGCAAAGGATTGGTTACATGCTCGAAAAAACCAATCAAGTTAATCTCTTGTTTGACTTTTACGCACCGCTTCTCAAGGGCAAGCAGCGCGAATATCTGGAATTGTATTATCTGGACGATTTGTCGCTGGGCGAAATTGCCGAGATGCACGAGGTCAGCAGACAGGCTGTGTACGATCACATCAAGCGGGCAGAGAAACAGCTCTTCGAATACGAAGACAAGCTGCGTTTGTCGGCCCGGCATGAACAGCGGCAGGCTTTGCTGAACCGGATGGAGAGCATTGTCGAGGGACTTGCGGACAGCGGAGCGAGAGATGACTTGATGACTTTGCTCCACCAACTGTCAGAGATGGATTAGGAGGGCTCGTATGGCGTTTGAAAGCTTAGCCAGCCGGCTGCAGAGCGCATTTGACAAACTGCGCGGCAGAGGCAAGATCGACGAGGCCGTCGTCAGTGAGGCGATGCGCGAAGTCCGTCTGGCCCTGCTGGAAGCCGACGTCAACTTCAAGGTCGTAAAGGATTTCGTTGCTCGCGTAAAAGAGCGGGCAGTCGGGCAAGAGGTGCTCAAGAGCCTCACTCCCGGCCAGATGGTCATCAAGATCGTCAACGAAGAGCTGATCGAATTAATGGGCGGAAACGTCGCCCAATTGGCCGCGTCTCACCGACCGCCAACAGTCGTCATGATGGCTGGTCTGCAAGGGGCCGGTAAGACGACGACGACTGGCAAGCTGGCCAAGTACTTGCAAAAGCAAAATCGCAAACCGCTATTGGTTGCAGCCGACATTTACCGTCCGGCAGCCATCAAGCAGCTGCAGGTTTTGGGGGATCAACTGAACGTTCCCGTTTTCTCTCTGGGTGATCAGGTAAGTCCGGTCGAGATCGCCAAACAAGCGATCGACCATGCGAAAGCCAATCACCTCGACTATGTGATTATCGATACGGCGGGCAGGCTGCATATTGACGAAGCGCTGATGGAAGAGCTGAAGCAAGTGCGCGAAGTAGCCAAGCCGGACGAAATTTTGCTCGTAGTCGACGCGATGACAGGTCAAGATGCCGTCAACGTGGCAGAGAGCTTCAACAGCCAGTTGGAGCTGACGGGCGTGATTCTGACCAAGCTTGACGGCGATACGCGCGGCGGTGCAGCCTTGTCCGTAAAAGCAGTGACAGGCAAGCCGATCAAGTTTGCCGCGATGGGCGAAAAGCTGGATGCTCTGGAGCCGTTTCACCCGGATCGCATGGCCTCCCGGATTCTCGGGATGGGCGATGTGCTCAGCCTGATCGAAAAGGCGCAGGAAGCCGTCGATGAAGAGAAGGCCAAAGAGATGGAACGCCAGATGCGCCAAGGGGAATTTACGTTTGACATGTTCCTCGACGCCATGCAGCAAATGCGCAACCTCGGACCTTTTGAGGACCTTCTCGGCATGATGCCGGGAATGAACAAGATGAAGGGCTCCGTAAAGGTGGATGAAAAACAGATTGCCCGTGTCGAGGCGATCGCCAAATCGATGACCAAAGAAGAGCGCTCCAACCCTGAGTTGCTCAACGCCAGCCGCCGAAAACGCATCGCGGCAGGCAGCGGGACAACGATTCAGGAAGTAAACCGGTTCATCAAGCAGTTTGACGAGATGAAAAAAATGATGAAGCAGTTTACCGGCGTCGCGGACAAGATGAAAAAGAAGGCGAAGAAAAAAGGCTTCGGACTTCCGTTCATGGGCAAAGGCGGCAATCAGGGAGGAAACAACTTCCCGTTCAATTTCAAGCCGCCATTTAAATAAGTGGGATGATCTCTTCGCCTCTTTTTGCAAAAGCAAGGGCGGCGATGGTTCAGATAAGCATTGCCAACGCATAGTTGATTGCGTTGATCCATATAGGAGGTGAACAACATGGCAGTTAAAATCCGTCTGAAGCGTATGGGTTCCAAGAAAGCTCCATTCTACCGTGTAGTTGTTGCTGACTCCCGTTCTCCGCGTGATGGCCGTTTCATCGAGGAAATCGGTTACTACAACCCGGTTGCTCAACCGGCTGTTGTGAACATTGACACTGAGAAAGCGGTGCAATGGATCCTGAACGGTGCAGCTCCGACTGATACCGTTCGCAACCTGCTCTCCAAAGCAGGCGTTATGGCGAAAGTACACGAAACGAAATACGGCAAGTAAGCCGTTCATCTGGAGGTCCGATGATGAAAGCACTGGTCGAAACGATCGCAAAGGCTCTCGTCGATCATCCTGATGAAGTTCGTGTCAATGCGGTGGAGAAAGAGCGCACGCTCGTCTACGAACTGTCGGTGCATCCCGATGATATGGGGAAGATCATCGGCAAGCAGGGGCGAATAGCGAAGGCTCTTCGCACTGTCGTGACCGCCGCATCTGTGCAAACGGACAAGCGGGTCACGGTTGAGATTGTCTAGGAAAGGCTGGGAGGTGTCCCAGTCTTTTTTCTATAGGTCCAGATGTCGACTAGTCCTTACGGGAGGAAATGGCAGACGTGCTCACGATCTTACGTACGGTCCAGGTGAAAATCGTTTTGACCGAAGCGTCTCGTGCCGCGCTAACCGAGCAGTACCAAAGGCAGCTTCGCCAACAGCAGGACGAATGGCAGCAGTGGGAGTTTCAGGCGAAAAAGCTTTTGGCTGATGCCCGCAAACGATCGGCAGACATGCTGCAGCAGGTACAGGAAAAAATTTCGCAGGAAGAGCGCCGCCGCCAGGAAAAGCAGGAGCATTTGCATGTACAGATGAGGCTGGTGGAAACCTTGCCTGCGGGTGCGGAATTGGACTATATGACGGTACAAAGCCCGGTTCAAATTGAAATTGGCGACGTTTGGGAAGAAAAAATGTCAGGAACGGTAATCCTGATAAAAGACGGTGTCGTTAACGAGATTAGAAACGGACCGCCGACTAACGGGTAAACAGCCGTGCTTCGTCACTGCTTGTACTCGAAACACAGGTTTTCGCGAACCGAAAGGAGGAACCGCATGAGTGAAAAGCGTTTCTATACCGTGGGAAAGCTGGTAAATACGCAAGGGCTGCGGGGAGAAGTCAGGGTCATTTCCACGACTGATTTCCCTGACGAGCGGTTTAAAAAAGGCAGCGAGCTGTATTTGTTCCACCCTTCCTTGGACAAGCCGATCACGCTTAAAGTAGCGACCCGCCGTTCCCACAAGGATTTTGAAATCCTTAGTTTTGAAGGGTACTCGTCTATCAACGACGTGGAGAAATACAAGGGCGGCGAACTGAAAATCCCGGACGATGCCCTGCTGGAGCTGGAGGAAGACGAATTTTACATACACCAGCTGGTAGGCTGTCTGGTGGTGACAGATACGGGAGAAGAGCTGGGAAAAATCGTCGATGTCCTCCAGCCCGGTGCCAATGACGTATGGGTCGTAAAAGGGAAGCGCGGAGAAATCCTTTTGCCGTATATTGACGATTGCATCAAGGAAGTCGATATTGCCGGCAAACGCGTTGTCTGCCACCTGATGGAAGGCTTGCTGTAGAGGAGGACAATGGGTGCGAATTGACATATTGACACTGTTTCCCGAAATGTTCGAAGGAGTCTTGGGGAGCAGCATTCTCGGCAAGGCCAAGGAAAAGGGAATCGTGGACTTTCACGTGACAAACTTTCGGGAGTTTTCCGAGAGCAAGCACGGTACCGTGGACGATACGCCATACGGCGGCGGCGGGGGCATGGTTCTCAAGCCGGAACCGTTGTTTCGGGCTGTCGAGGCAGTAACCGCTGAGGCGAAGCCTCGGGTTATCCTCATGTGTCCGCAAGGCAAGCCGTATCGACAAAAGCTGGCGGAGGAGCTGGCCCGTGAAGAGCACCTGGTGTTTATATGCGGGCACTACGAAGGCTATGACGAACGCATCCGCCAATATCTCGTGACCGATGAAATATCGATCGGCGACTACGTGCTGACAGGTGGCGAGCTGGCTGCCATGGTCGTCATCGACAGTGTCGTCCGCCTCCAACCCGGGGCTTTGGGCAATGAGAGCTCGGCTGTGGAGGATTCCTTCACCACCGGATTGCTGGAGCATCCTCACTATACGCGCCCGGCTGAGTTCCGCGGGTGGAAGGTGCCTGATATTTTGCTCTCGGGCCACCATGCCAATATTGTTCGCTGGCGGATGAAGGAATCCCTGAGGAGAACAAAAGAGCGCAGGCCCGACCTGCTGGCTGCTATGGAAATGACCGAGGACATGCAGAAGCTGCTGCGCGAGCTGGAACAAGAGGAAAAAAATTCGGGCTTGTCTAAGGAATAAACCTTGTAGTTTGCAGATCAATATGCTAATATACTTCTTGTGGCAATTTTGCCCGCTGACTAAGGCGGTCCGCTACTCGTATCCCGGTTTTCATGCCGGCTATTGATAGACGAGTAAGAACGTCTGATCGGAAGGAGGGAATTGAGGATGAACCAAGTAATTCGTGAATTGGAAAAAGAGCAACTGAAACAGGACATTCCTGCGTTCCGACCTGGTGACACTGTTCGTGTTCACGTTAAGGTTATCGAGGGTCAGCGCGAGCGTATCCAGCTGTTTGAAGGCGTTGTGATCCGCCGCCGTGGTACAGGTGTCAGCGAAACCTTCACTGTTCGTAAGATTTCTTACGGCGTAGGTGTTGAGCGTACGTTCCCGGTACACACTCCAAAGATCGACAAGATCGAGGTTGTGCGCCACGGTAAAGTTCGCCGTGCGAAACTGTACTATCTGCGCGATCGCGTTGGTAAGGCAGCCCGCATCAAGGAAATTCGTCGATAATAGCAAGTGTTCGATAGAAAAGGGGTCTGGCCTGCTAGCCGGGCCTCTTTTTCCATTGCAGAAGAATGGAGAAACCCTATTTCGGGGAACATACCGGCAGAAGCGGAGGGATCGAAATATGAGCGAAGAAGTCGCCTCCAGCCGAGCCAAAAACGAGACATGGGAATGGCTCAAGGCATTAGGCATAGCGATCATTTTGGCGTTTATCATCCGAACGTTTCTGTTCGCCCCCTTCATCGTAGACGGTGAATCGATGGAGCACACTTTACATAACAACGAAAAATTGGTGGTCAATAAAGCTATCTACTATCTCTCCGAGCCGAAGCGCGGCGATATTATCGTTTTCCATGCCGAGGAAAAACGGGATTATATCAAGCGGGTTGTCGCGGTAGCGGGAGATACGGTAGAAGCGAAGGATGACCAGTTATTGATAAACGGGAAAGTCGTAGACGAGCCCTACTTGGCCCAAAATCGCAAGGAAGCGGCGGAGAGGAAGATTCCGCTGACTGAGGATTTCGGCCCCTTCCAGATCGGCGAAGGACAAATTTTTGTGCTTGGCGATAATCGCCTGAACAGTCACGATAGCCGCGCCATCGGCCCAGTTGGGCTGGATCGTGTGGTGGGACGTGCCGAGTTTGTATTTTGGCCCTTCTCCGACATACGGGTAACCCGTTGATCGGACGAATATGTATGACAAAAAGGCAGGTGAGACGTCATGGCCATTCAGTGGTTTCCCGGACATATGGCAAAGGCCCGCAGACAGGTTACGGAGAAGCTGAAGCAGATTGACGTAGTGATCGAACTGCTTGACTCCAGGCTGCCGCTATCAAGCCGCAATCCGATGATCGACGAGATTGTGAGTGAAAAGCCGAGATTGCTGCTGCTGAACAAAGCCGATTTGGCAGATGACAAGGTAACGGAAGAGTGGGTTCGATACTTCCGCGAGCAAAACCTCCGGACTCTCCCCATCGATGCTTTGAGCGGAAAAGGCGTGAACAAGCTGCCCGAAGTCTGCAAGGAGCTGGCAGCAGATATGCTGGCCAAGCGAGCGGAGCGCGGCATGCAGGCCCGAGCGATCCGGATTATGATTCTCGGGATTCCAAACGTGGGGAAATCCTCGCTGATCAACCGACTGGCCAAGCGTGCCGTGGCGCAAACGGGTGACAGACCGGCTGTTACCAAGGCGCAGCAATGGGTAAAAATGGGCGACACCTTGGAGCTGCTCGATACGCCAGGGATTCTGTGGCCGAAGTTTGAGGATCAGATGGTCGGTCTTCGGCTGGCAGCGAGCGGCGCCATCAAGGATGAATTGATCGATTTTACGGAAGTGGCGCTCTTTGCGATCAGCTACATGATGCACTATTACCCGGAACGCTTGACAGAGCGGTTCAAGCTGAAGGAATTGCCCCAAGACCGGGTCACCATGCTCGAGGAAATCGGCAAAAAGCGCGGCTGCCTCATATCAGGCGGAGAAATCGACTA
Organism: Brevibacillus borstelensis; assembly: GCF_036700025.1. Classification (NCBI taxonomy): domain Bacteria; kingdom Bacillati; phylum Bacillota; class Bacilli; order Caryophanales; family Paenibacillaceae; genus Brevibacillus; species Brevibacillus borstelensis. The sequence continues at coordinate 2,559,542 of NZ_CP144922.1, forward strand.
TGACAAGGCAGCCGAGTTGTTTTTGCGCGACCTGCGGTCAGGCAAATTGGGGACCGTTACGCTGGAGCGCCCCATCGATTGGGAAATGGAAGAACCGATCGGCAAGCCGCAAGCCCTCATTTAGGAGGCTTACAGATACACACCTGTCTATCCAATGGGTAGACGGGTTTTTTCGTAAATACATAGCGTAAGGTGATGGAATCAATGAATCTGGCCGAAATGTCGATAAAAGAAATACGGGATCTGCTAGAAAAAATGGACGAGGTCCCGAAAGATTTTTTACAATTGCTGAAAGAAGATAAACGAAAAGGCGTGCATGACCTTGTGCGCCAAATGGAGCAAGCCAAGGCCAGACAGGAGAAGCTTGCCTGCCAGTGGGAGGAGATGACCACGTTTGAACGGTCGCTCCGGGCTGAGGGATATGAGCATCTTCTCGGCATCGACGAAGTAGGGCGAGGACCTCTGGCGGGGCCTGTAGTGGCTGCGGCTGTCTGTTTGCCGCCAGATTTTTACCTGCCTGGTTTGAATGATTCGAAAAAGTTGCCGGCTGCGACGAGAGAAGCATTTTACGAAGTCATTGCATCCAAAGCGGTTGCGGTCGGGATTGGCATCGTATCCGCCGAACGCATCGATGAGATCAATATTTTGGAAGCGACGAAAGAAGCGATGAAGCTGGCTATCGCAGATGCTTCGCTTGCCCCGGACGCTTGCCTGATCGACGCTGTTCAGTTGAAGGATCTGCCCTACAGGCAATTGCCGATCATCGGCGGAGACGGCAAAAGCGTCTCCATTGCGGCGGCCTCGGTCGTCGCAAAGGTGACACGAGACCGAATCATGGCAAAATACGCAGAAACCTATCCGCAATACGGCTTTGAAAAAAACGCTGGCTACGGTACGGCGGAGCATCTGGCGGCTCTGGAGCGCTGCGGTTCGACCCCGATCCATCGGAGGACGTTTACCGGGGTAAAGGCGCAGGCCTGACGCTCCGGCACCGGGCTTGCGATATAGGAGGCATGACATGTTTTCCCCTGCGCAAATGGTACAATCGCTCATGCAGCGCACCGGCGCTGCGGCTCCCAAACCGATTGAGTTTACACCTGGCCAAGTATTTACAGGAGCGGTAGTGAGGACATATCCAGAAAATATGGCATTGGTCCAGATCGGGGGGATGCAGGTCCAGGCAAAGCTGGAAGCGAATCTGGAAGCAGGCCAGCGAGCCTGGCTTCAAGTCCAGCCGACCAGCGGTGTCATCACACTGAAGGTGCTGAACTCTCCGCAGGGTGGAACGGTCGCAGATGCATCCCTCGAAGGCTTGATGAGGTCTCTGGGCTTCGCGGAAACAAAAGAGAACCGAGCGATCGTCCAAGCACTGGTTTCGTCAAACCTTCCTGTAAATCGGGATGCTGTACAAAGCTATGCTGCCGTGACACAGCAGTTGGGAGCGGATCAGGGGACACTGGATGCGTTCCTGCTTGCCTTGAAGCGCAATCTACCGGTGACGCCCGACTCAATTGCAGGCTTGAAAGCATTTCTGTCAGAAAAGCCGCTCGCTCAAGTGATACAACATTTTTTGAACCAAGCCGACAGCTTTTTGCAATCTGAGGAACAAGGGGCGAATCGCTTCTCGCAAGACGGAAGCCAAGCAAGGCCTTCAGGCGGCAGTGGAGCGGGAAATGCGGCTGCCGATCTTCTGAACGCCCAGCTTCGGATGATTGTCGGACAGCTCCGCGATAAAGTCGCCAAACTGCCAGTCGCTTTGCCACAGGGCGATGTGTCCGAATCACCGCAGCCAGCGTCAAATTCTGCAGCTATGGCCGGCCATGCAAAAGGAGCGGCGACTGGGCAGTTCGGCGAGCAGCAGTTGAGGACGCTGACAGAGCAGGTCTCGAGGTCTGGGAATCAGCCATTCAGCCAGCCACGAGCCGGAGGTCTGACCACTTCCGCCGACCAGCCTGCGGGCATATGGCAAGCGGAATCGAGCGGTACAGATACCGACAGAGCAGCATCCCTCCAGTCCTCGCAAACTCCGCGAAATGACCACCCGATTTTGGAGATGTTTCGTCAGTTGGGGCTTTCCCACGAGCGCGATGCGTTGGGACATGCGATGAAGGGTGCACAAGAAGCTCAGAGGCAACTGGAGTCTGTAAAGTCCCTGTTATTGCAGCTTGCCTCCAGTTCGCAAAACGGCATGCCTGCAGGTCTGCGCGATGCGGCAGACACTCTGCTGCAGCAAGTCACCGGACAGCAGCTCATGCTCGCACAGCCCTCCAATCAGCCGTTTGCACAAGTGGTCATGCAAATCCCTATCCGGACAAACGATGGCGAGGACACGGCCTATGTACAAATCGAGTCCAAGAAAAAAGGCGGAGGAGAGCTGGACCCGGAAAACTGCCGCCTGTTTTTCCATCTCGATCTAAATGCGATGGGCACGACCATGCTGGATGTCGGGATCGTCAACCGAATTGTGAATATCCAGGTGTTCAACAACAATGATTGGGTAGAACCGCTCGTCCAGAACATGCGAGAGGGTCTGGCTGACCAATTGCAAGGCATTGGCTATCAGCTCTCCTCCATGAGGGTACAGAGCATCCCGGACGCGGACGCGAAACGGACGGCCCCCCGGCTGGGCGGTAATAGTGGATACATGCTTGCAGACTACAAGGGGGTAGATTTTCGCGTATGAGCACCCCTCCCTTTGAAAGAGAAAAGCGAAAGCAAGCCGTTGCATTGCGTTATCAGGCTGGCGTGATGGAGGCGCCAACCGTTGTGGCCAAGGGCAAGGGCTACGTGGCGGAAAACCTGCTGAAGGCTGCCAAAGACAGCAATATTCCGATTCAGGAAGATCCATCACTGGTAGAAGTGCTGGGCAAACTCGATCTGAACCAGCAAATCCCTCCCGAGCTGTACCAGGTAGTAGCGGAAGTCCTCGCTTTCGTCTACCGTCTGGACAAAGGAGGGAAAAAGTTGGGGTGAATGATGCACGCCGTGAACTGGGCCATCGAGGCGAGCGCATGGCGGAAGCGTATTTGCAGCAAAAAGGGCTTCGGATCGTAGAACGGAATTACCGGACAGCGAGGGGAGAAATCGACCTGGTTGCTTGGGACGGGGATGTTCTTGTGTTCGTCGAGGTTCGTACTCGAAGCGGCCTGAGATACGGCTCTGCTTTAGAGTCAATTACATGGCAGAAGCAAAAAAAGCTGAGGGAGATGGCGCTCACGTACATGCAAGCGAATATGATTTCGGTGAGACAGTTTCGCTTTGATGTAGTGGGGATCCAGTATCATACGGGCAAAGCGAACGATAGGGCCAATATGGACATTACGGTCCAAGCACCAGTCATTACCCATGTCGAGTATGCCTTTTAAAACCGAAAAACGGGCGCCAAATAGGCCGCCTACTGGGGATGCGTCTAAAGCAGAGGGCCGTTTGATCGCGTACTATGTACTGTACTCGACGCGATGAAACTCCTCCAAGCACCATCTCTTGACCTTCCGGCTTCGCCGGGGGGTATTTTTTTGTTCCCCTGAGCAGAGCATTCATTCCGCAACGGTCACTCCCTGTCCTTTGGAAAGGCATAATTCTGCTGTTCATAGCTTCCCAATCATTTCTCCAGTCATGGTCCTGGTAGAGAAATCACATCACGATCTGAATTACACCGGCAATTTATGCTCCGCGTAATAATTCTCGGCAATGGAGCGGCATTTGGCAAAATATTCCCCAGCGACATCCTCATCTTCGATCAAATCGGCAAGAATATCGGAAACAAAATCAAGGCAGTATGACAATGGCCAATGAAAATGACGGTTGTTCTTCATGATCTCTCCGTAATGCTTGAGGTAATTCTCCAGGAATACCGCAAAGACAAAATGATCCAGCAAATTGTTTTCCAGCAAGTATTCCCTTAACCCCATTTCTTTCACAAAGCTGTCAAACTGCCAGAGCCCCTCTTGGCCACATCCGATGCCGCCGCGAACGGCTGCGAGCTCCAAAGTTTCAGGACACCAACCGTACATTTTAATCAGTTCCTCGATATCCTGATATTCTGACACTTCGTGATCCATGTCGTGCCATTTTATGTACTCAGTGTAATAGGGGAGGTTAGCGACTGATAGCTTGGACAGATAAAAGGCTGCACTTCGTCCAGCAGGATTTTCTTCATCGAGCCAAACAGGTTTTGAGGATTTAACAAGATGTATCAATGCTTTGTGATAACGGATTGCCAAGTCCTCCAAACGAAAATCAAGAATCGCCTTTTCCCAAAACGCCGGTTCGCTGATTTCCTCCCCGGCCACGATGATTTCAAGGGAATACATATCATTTTGCGTCTTCCCGATATAGGGGATAAAGTCATGAATAAGTTTTTCAATGGCATGCGAGTATGTATCGGGAGTAGCGGTTTCTTCTATGTTCAGTGTAACAGTATGCGAACGGTATTTTTCCTCAAAAGCGAAATTGAGCGAAATCAATGGGAACAACTCCTACTGGTAAGAATCGTACTAAGAAGTGGAGAGAGTTATCTGTAAAAAGGAAGACGAGCTTCAGTCGGATTGCATACTTTAGTAGCTTCATTAAGTATATTCCATTATATTGGTTTTGAGGAAGCGTTATGAGGTTCATGAATGGAAGAGGCGGTGGAGATAGTCATTTTGATTGCTAGGAAGCAAATTACGGTATGCCATCTCAATCGAAAACAGTGTGTCCGGTTGGGAATGAAAATGGGCTCAATTTCAATATTATCACCAAATTGATCAAAATGAGAGAATCATTGAACTGCTTACGAAAAAAGCAAAAATGGCAAGGAATGACGTGGATCAGAAGGACGAGGGACGAAAAATGATCGAAACCATTCAAAAAGCGCTCAAAAGAATAGAAGAAGAGCATCAGGTACGCATTTTATTTGCTGTGGAATCAGGGAGCAGGGCATGGGGGTTTCCGTCTCAAGACAGTGACTACGACGTGAGGTTTGTGTATATCAAACCCCTTGAGTGGTATCTGTCTATCGACGACAAAAGGGATGTCATCGAGGAGCCGATCAATGATGTACTTGATAGTAGCGGTTGGGATATCAGAAAGGCTTTAAAGCTGTTTCGAAAATCGAATCCGCCGCTCTTGGAATGGCTGAATTCCGATATTGTCTATCACGATGCGTACGGTTTTAAAGAGGAGATGCTGAATATTAGGCATCAAGTATTCTCTCCAAAGTCGTCCCTCCACCATTATCTCAGCATGGCCAAAGGCAATTATCGGGATTATTTGCAAGGCGAACAGGTCCGGATAAAGAAATACTTTTACGTGCTTCGCCCTCTGCTGGCATGCATGTGGATCGAGAAATACAACACGAATCCGCCCATATTGTTTCAGGAATTGCTCGATGATTTGCTCGATGATTCACAGATAAAACACATAATCGAGGAATTGCTGAAAAGAAAGATAGCGGGAGAGGAGCTGAATCTGGAAAAGCGGATCGATGAATTACATCTGTTCATCGAAGAGCAAATGACACATTATACGGATTACGCAGCTTTGCAAAGGAGCGTCATTGCCGATCCAACACAGCAGCTTGATGAACTCTATCGCAAATATTTGAAAATCGTATGGCAGTAGGGCCTGCTGAGTTATAATAAACTGATTGACTACATGATGGTGCACTTGAGGTGAAGATATGGATGCAGTTGTGTTTGATCTGGAGACTACATTTACATACGAAAAGGGGCAAACTCCCGAAATTATCGAGATTGGTGCAAGAAAAATAAACTTATCTGATCCTCAGTCGGCACAGATGCAAACATTTCAGTGCTATACACATCCAGAGATAAGAGGAAAGATCGGCCTGAGAACAAGAAAGTTCATAGGGATGAAAGAAGCGGATTTGCAGCGAGTAGTACCGTTTCAGCAAGGCATTCGGCAGTTCATCGATTGGCTCGGTGATGACTATTATTTATGTTCTTGGGGAGGGGATGACAGACTACTATTCGTTGAGCATTGCGCGAGATACGGAATAAGCCTGAACTGGTTGAAAAATTATAATGATATTCAACCGGCGATCAGCCATTACTTGAGCGGTCGTACACAAATGAAGCTGAAGGACGCTGTCCTGCAATCGGGGCTGGAGGTTCAGGGAAGGCTTCACTCCGCTGTTACAGACTCGATCAACACGGCAAATTTGTTAATGAAGCATCGCGCTCACGTGCAGCTTGAGAGGAATGCGCCGGAGGAGAACTATTCGATGTCGTGTGCTCTTTACTGGAAATGCAGAAGATGTTCAAAAGAATAGTACTACACCGCTTTTTCCGGGTCGAAACGCTTTTGTCTGGAATGTGCAGCGAGCAAGCAGGAAGTGCAAAGCACTTCGCTGGTTAGGGAATAAACGTGAAGACGAGGGCCCCCATTATCCATAAGTTTTCATTCATCTAATCAACTGAAACCAGCTAGAACTCAAACGAAGAAAAGGATTGCTGACAGTTTCACAGCTGTATATCGCATAATAAAAGTACAGAAAATCGCAGCGTAAAAATGCAGAGCTAGCCTGCGTTTTACAAGGCGGAAAAATAAATAGGCACTTGCCAACATCACTCTATTAAGTCTACCTTGGTCTTTGTCCAGAAGAACCAGGGAGATGTGAGAGGAATGTTGAAAGTGCCACAGCAACAGTATATCAAATTTTTGTACGAGAATGAGGATTATTCAATCTCGGAGATTGCGAGAGCCATGGGAGTCAATTGGAGGACAGCCAAGAAATACGCCACAAAGGACGATTGGAATGAACCCGTTTGTCGGCGCAAGAGACGATATCCCGTTCTCGGTCCGTATCTTGACATCATTGATACTTGGTTAACGGAGGAGCAGGCGTTGCCCCGCAAACAGCGTTATACCGCGAAGCGAATCTTTGATCGTCTGCGTGATGAATACAGGTTTGAGGGCGGACGACGCACTGTTGAAGAATATGTAGCCAAACGCCGAAAAGAACTCAAGCTGGAACGTGCCGAAAGCTATGAACGACTCGAACACCCCGGCGGCGAGGCACAGGTTGATTTTGGTACAGCCTATGTTGGGCAACCAGGTCAACTCGTGGAGCGCAAAGTGCTGATTATGTCCTTCCCGTTTAGCAATGCGGCCTTCGCCTTTCCGGTTCGAAAGGAGAACACAGAGTGTTTTCTGGAGGCAATGAAGCGCATCTTTGAACGGATGGGAGGCGTTCCGAGGAAAATCTGGTTCGACAACTTGTCGGCGGCGGTGGTCTCGATTGGCCGTGATGGAAAGCGGTCATGCACCGATCAGTTCCTGCGGTTTGCTACCCACTACCGGTTCGACCCAGAATTCTGTAATCCCTATCGTGGTCACGAAAAGGGGCATGTGGAGAACAAGGTGGGGTACAGTCGGCGTAATTGGCTCGTACCACCACCGATTTGCGAAACGGATGCTGACCTTGAGACATACTTGGCCCAGGCAGCAGAGGCAGACATGGATCGTCCACACTATGCCAAGAAAGAGCGTATCGTCGACTTGTGGGAGCAAGAACGGAAGAAGCTTTTGGCTATGCCAACCGTTGCGTTTGAGGTTTTCAGGCTTGAACCGGCCCGCTTGAACAAATATAGGGAACTCCGGTTTGAAACAACCACATATCCACTACCGCAGTGCCGTGCGCTAGATCCCGTATTGCTCAAGGTGAAATGGGACGAGATCGAGGTTTTGTCGGGCGACGGAGAGTACCGACACCTGGGGACGTTGCCTCGCCCGTACACGGAAAAGGCAATCCCGATTGAGTGGACAGATGTGTTTGAGGGTTACCTGAGAAAGCCAAGGATGGTGATGTACTCCGATCTGGCGAGGTTCATGCCTGCTTCCGTCCGCAGATTCGTGCAAGTGGAGGATATCGATCTGAGGAAATCTCGTGTGGCTCTGATTCGTCGATTGTTAGATACACACCAGATGTCCGACATGGGTGCTGCACTCGATACACTGGCTGGGCATTTCGATCCTGACACAGTCCTTGAGCATGCGCTATATGCGATGAAACATCCTGAGTTTCACCCTAAGCCGTTTGCGGAGGCTCATACACCGATGGAGATTCACGGGCACACACCGGACCTCAGGCAATATGACGCCATTCTGGGGGTGAGCAGAGCATGAAACACGAATTGGTTACTGCATGCAAGAACCTCCACTTGGGGTATGTGATGGAAGCGTACGAGGCGATTGCGTTCAATGACCGCTCGCAATACCTGCTTGAAGTCCTCCAAGTGGAACTGCGGGGCCGAGAGATATCCAGGATTCGCAGACTCATGAAGAAAGCCCGGTTTCCACAGATGAAGACACTAGAGGATTATGATTTCGGAGCAGTCACCTTCCCAGCGCATTGCAGTCGTGAGCTCCTAACGGATCTGGCATTTCTCGAGCGGAAAGAGAACGTGATGATGCTGGGCAAAGTGGGAACAGGCAAGACCCACCTGGCAACGGCACTAGGCGTGGAGGCTTGCCGACGAGGGTACGAGGTACGATTCTTTCGGGTGCATGACCTTGTGGCCGCGTTACAGGACAAGTACCAATCCGGGACGCTTAGCCGTTTTCAGCGGGAGTTGCAGAAGGCTGAGTTACTCATCCTCGACGAAATGGGGTTTGTGCCCTTTCACAAAGACGGAGCTGAACTACTGTTTAACGTCATCTCCGAATGCTATGAGCAAAGGAGTGTGATTGTCACCTCTAACCTTGAGTTTGGCCAGTGGAACACGGTGTTTGGAGATGCCAGACTGACAGCAGCGCTCGTGGACCGACTCGTTCACCACGCACACGTCCTGGCTTTCACCGGCGAGAGCTACCGGCTACGAAATGCGCTATCCGGAGTGAGATCGTCATAATCTTCAGCGTTGGCCGTGCCTATGCACAAATCCGCAGCGATTCTCTGTATTTTTGACTTGCGAAAAACACACAGCAATCCTTTGTCAATTTGTTTTAACCGATTTCTAAGCTGATCCTTCCCCAAAAAGGAGCCATTCATTCAACGAAGGAATCCCAAAGGATCCTTGGTTGTCGAGATACGACGCACAGCAAACATTCCTTGCCGCTCCCCAGCCAGACCCGGATACGTGGATAACGCCATTTCATAACCAGCCTTTTTTAACATGGGAAACATGTAAGGGCGATGATAGCCGTATGGATAGGCGAGGATCCGTACAGGTTTGTTCAGGTGCTGCTCCAGCATTCGCTTTGACTCGATAAACTCATTCCGTACCTCTTCCGCCTTCAATTTCAACAGATTGGGGTGGCTAATCGTGTGCGACTGAAAATCTATCAAACCGCTTTCCTGCATTTCCTTAATCTCATCCCATGACAAAAAATTCGGTTTCCCGATGGAGGAAGTGACGAGGAACACGGTAGCTTTTATTTGATATTTTTTCAAAATGGGAAAAGCAGTGGTGTAATTGTCTTTATAACCATCGTCAAATGTTAACAAAATAGGCTTGGAGACCGTCTTTTTCTTGTCTTTCCACATTTCGAGCAATTCTGATGCCGTAATTGGCTGATAGCCCATTTGCAAGATTGTTTTTACTTGTTCCTCAAAAGTAACGGGGTCGACACAATACATGTTGTCTTTATTATCCACGATGGAATGGTATTCCAAAATGGGGGTGGAAGCAGAATCCGTTTCCGCAGGAGCAGGTGAAAAAGCACATGCAAATTGAAGAGCGACTAATGAGACAATGAGGAGCCATTTCTTTTTCATCATATTTTTTCCTTTGTTTCTATCAATTTTTATGCTGATCCTTAGTCGTACCTCTCGTCTTCCTCTCTTGTTTCCCCTTCGACGATCAATTCCAACTCAGTCTCAAAATTTAAGACGAGTTCGCCAGGCAATCGTTTCAAAATCTGTTCCATCTCGGGGAGTCGAACAGCTTCGTCAAGCGACTTGGGCGCCTCTTCCAGGCCTGCGAACCAGTCCCGAATCTCATCTATCAAAGCGTAGAAGGAGGCCTCAAATTGATTTGCATCTTCCTCTGCGTCATCCTCCTGACTTTTCTTTAACCGGTCCCAGTTTTCCAGCATCACGCCGAGTGCCCTTTCAATCGTCGTATCCATTTGTTCAACTCCTTTCACTTTAATTTCCAGCTATTATTGTACCATCGCTTATGGCTGCTGGAAACTTATTTGCCAGCCCCATCTTACTTTTTCTACAGTGGAAGTAAGAGGTGATGCTTGTCTATGTACGCACGCAGTTTTTGCGGAACTGTTTACGGGATCAACGGCATGCTGGTCGCTGTTGAAACCGATATAGCTAATGGTTTGCCCCAGTTTGATCTGGTCGGCTTAGGGGGATCAGCTGTAAAAGAATCGCGCGATCGCGTCAGGGCAGCGCTTCGCAACTCCGGCTTCGAGTACCCGATGCAGCGAATTACAGTCAACCTTGCTCCCGCTGATCTGAGAAAGGAAGGCTCCGGATTTGATTTGTCTATCGCAATGGGAATCCTGCTGGCGTCCAAACAGATTCCACAGAGAAGAGAAGCAATTTTGCTGCTGGGGGAGCTGGCATTGGACGGCTCATTGCGGCCGGTCAGCGGTGTTTTGCCCATTTTGCTGCAGGCACAGGCGGAAGGCTTTACACATGTGATCCTGCCTGAGCAAAATGCCGCCGAGGCGAAATTGGCCGAATTGACCGTTCTGCCGGCTGCGAGTTTAAGCGCTGCTGTAAAGTATTGGTCAACGACCCTCGAAGCGCCGGAGGGAGTTGAAGAGAGGTCAGATGACAACTCTGCCCGGCAGTCTTTACCCGACTTCTCCTCGGTTTACGGTCAAACTTTTGTAAAGAGGGGACTTGAAGTGGCTGCCGCCGGCTTTCACAATGTGATGCTCATGGGCCCTCCAGGCTCCGGAAAGACAATGCTGGCAACATGCTTGCCGTCCATCATGCCAAAAATGAATCTGGATGAATCGTATGATGTTACAAAAATTTACAGTATCGCCGGGCAATTGACGGATAAAAGAGGACTCATCCAGGAGCGGCCATTTCGCTCTCCGCATCACACAGTGACGACGGCAGCGCTTGTCGGCGGAGGAGGCCATAGCCCGAGACCGGGGGAATGCAGTCTGGCTCATGGCGGCATCTTGTTTCTCGATGAAATGCCCGAGTTTTCACGGCACGTATTGGAAGCGCTTCGGCAACCGTTGGAAGCGGGAGTTGTGACTATCGCCAGATCGCGGCACGTTTTTACGTTTCCAGCAAGGTTTTTGCTGATATCGTCGTTAAATCCTTGTCCGTGCGGCTTCTACGGCTCAAAAGACCAGCGTGAATGCACGTGCACACCGCAGCAAATTTACAGATATCGCGCCAAGCTCTCCGGCCCTTTGCTCGATCGTATCGATCTTCACCTAGAAGTGCCAAGAGTCCCGATACAGTTGCTGAACGAAAGGAACGCAGCTGAAAGCTCCGCTGAAATTCGCCTTCGAGTAGAAGCAGCCAGAGCGATCCAGAGCAAGAGGTTTGCGAATCGCCCTGCAGCACCGTTCAATAGCGCAATGAATGGAGAAGAACTGCGTCGTTACTGCAAACTGGACAAGGAGGGACAGGAGCTGCTCCAGATGGCTTTCGACACGCTGGGGCTGAGCGCCCGAGCCTACGACAGGATCGTAAAACTGGCCCGGACAATAGCGGATTTGGCGGGAGCGGTAGATATTGGGTCCGCGCACGTGGCGGAAGCAATCCGCTACAGGGCGCTAGATCGCAATATCGCTGTTTGAACGAGAGTTTTGCGGATGGGAAAGCATCATTGATTTCTCCTGCTACATAAAAATAACCCTCTTCAGATGAAGAGGGTCGAGGGAAAGAAACGGACTGCAAACTCGTACAAAAAGCTGCATTCTCGTCCGGCCCCAATATTTACTGGCCGATGATAATGCGTTCCTTTGGATAGTGATACGTAATAATGCGATCGTCTTTTTTGAGGAACAGCAACAGGTTGATGATCCCGATCCGGCCGATGACCATCATGACAATCAATATCATTTTTCCGGCACCGCTCAGCTCGGGGGTGATTCCCATAGACAGTCCTGTCGTTCCAAAGGCGGAACACACCTCAAACAGAACCTGCGGAAGCGGGAGCTGCTCAATCCACATCAGCGACACAACCGCTGCGATGACAAGTATGACGGCAACGAAGAAGACGATGAACGAACGAATGATGTCTTCTTCGACCAGTTCCCGGCGGAAGACCTTTACGTCTTTATGGCCTCTCATATATGCGACCACTGTAGCGACGAGAACAAAGAAGGTGGTCGTCCGAATCCCGCCCCCTACACTGCTTGGAGAAGCCCCGATAAACATCAGGCCAGCCAGGACTACTATCGTAGGGGTGGAAAGGAGGCTGCTATCCATTGTGGATAGCCCGGCACTTCTCGTTGTCACCGACTGAAACAAGGAGTAAAACAGTGATTCATGCCAGCTCTTTCCTTGCAAGAAGAAGTCCTTTTCAAACAGGAAAAAGAACAATGTCCCAACAACAATCAAAGAAAAAAAAGTAACAGTCGTAATTTTTGTAAATAGAGAAAAGGCAAATCGTTGCCCTACTCGTCGATGGGCAAAGTAGTTTCTCAGCTCGATCAGAACGGGAAAGCCAACAGCACCACAGATGATCAGGCCCATTGTGATGGATTGCAGGATATAGTCGTGGGAAAAGTCCTGCAGGGAGTTTCCGTAGATGTCAAAACCTGCATTGGTAAAAGCGCTGACGGCGGCAAAAAATCCGTAGTAGTAAGCCTCGTACCAATCTTGGTGATAGCCTGCGATCAGGAAATAGCTGCCGAGCAAAATGGTCCCTACAAGCTCGATTACTACGGCGAGTACGATGATGTTGCGCATCAATTCAACCAGGCCGGCCAAGGTTGGGCGATTGTGGTCGGTTGCGATCCACTTGCGGTACTCCAAGCCAATTCGTTGCCCCAGCATCATCCAAAAAAAGGTTCCCAATGTCATAATCCCGATTCCGCCAACTTGAAAGAGCAGCGTAAGCAGAATAATCCCCTTTTGATTAAAGACCTCATGAATCGTAATTACGTTCAGTCCGGTTACGCTAATGGCGCTGGCTGCAGTAAACATGGCATCGATGAAGGAGAGCCTCACACCTGGAAGGTGGAAAAACGGCAGCCATAGCAAAATAGAAGCTACCAGCACACTGCATAAGTACAAAAATACGATGATTTGAACGGAACTAAATCTTTTTTTGTTATAGGTGAGTGTCAAAAAAAACTGCCTCCTGACCATGATTCATACCGGTAATCATACCGGAATCACAGACAACTTGCAAAGCTAAACAGATTGGCTGATCTCCTCAAAAATACTGCGGCGTTTGGTGACATAAAGCAGAACCAATGCTCCCAGTCCAAACAAGAAGAGAGCCAGGGCGTCGATCTGCAGAATTCCCGTGTTGCCGACAGAGATGAGTTGGCGCAGTCCCTCCACTGCATAGGTCATCGGCAAAAACGGCTGGATAAAGGAAAAGAGGCCAGGCTCCAGTTCGACCGGATAGGACCCGCTGCTAGAGGTGAGCTGCAGCATTAATACGAGAACAGCAGCAAATCTTCCCACATCATTGCCGAGTACAGACAACAGCATAAACAAAATGGCAGTAAAGCACAGTCCGATCAGAATAGCAAAACCGTAAAGCAGGAGAGGGGGGAGCTCCGTATGGACACCCAGTCCGGCATGCAGGATGAACACCGAAATGATCGCCTGCAGGATGCTGACCGAAGCCAAAGCAAAATATTTGTTTGTGATATAAGAAAGCGGTCGTTTCGGCATCGCATATACCTTCTTGATATCGATCACAAAGAACAATACCAATGAGCCTACCCAGAGCGAGAGCGCGAGGAAGTATGGAGCAAAGCCGGTGCCGTTATTCGGCACGGGATGCAGATTTTGCTCAACAGCGACGACTGGGTCGGCAATAACCTGAACTCGCTGATCGGCCTTCCCGTCCTGCTTGGCCATGCCTGCTGCTTCTTGGAGCTTTTGGGTCAGCTCATGCTGCCCGCGGGAGATTTCTCCCAGACCGCTGCTTAGTTTGTCGGCTCCATCCATGAGTCTGGAATTCCCCTCCTGCAAACGGGAGAAGCCTTGGCCAAAGGTCTGTAAACCATTTACCAGGGCCGTACTGCCCTCCTGCAGCTTGTGGATATTTTCAGACAAGCTTCGCAGTTGCTCTGGCAGTGAAGCGAGGGCGGCATCGTTTCTCAGTTTGCTCGTAAGGCCGTTTATGCCGCTATGAATACGGTTCAGCGCCGCCTGTAATTGATCGGTTTGTTTTTGAATACTCTGGTCAGCCTCATTCAGTCTGGAATGGGCACTAGCCATATCGGCTCTAAGCTGGTCGACCGAATTCTTAGCCTGCTCCATATCATCCCGTACGGTTTGTCGGTAGCGTGAGGCATTTTCCAGCGCATTCAAGGCCCTTTTTCCCGCTTCAGAATTCTTCAGCTCGGGATGCGAATCGAATAAGCTGACAAGAGAATGATTGAGTTCGTCCATAGCTGCCTGCTGCTTATCCAGTGCTGTATTGACTGGAGCCAGTGCATCATCGCGCAATTTGGCTGCAGATTGAGCGCTGGTATTGATAGAGTCAGCGACAGCTGCTATCGCCTGGCGACCGTTGCGCAGCTCGCGGATTGACGCTTGTGCTCCTTCAGAAATCACATCCAAATCACTTGACAGTTTTTCAGATGACGAGACAAGGGACTGCAAGCGCTCCGCTGTTTTTCCGATTGCGGCAGATGACAGTCCGGCCACTGTGTCCAACCGTATGATTCCGTTTTCCAGTTGATTGGCACCTGTCGACAAATCAGCAAGTCCAGAGGACAATTTTGCCATCCCTGAATGAGTTTCCTTTAATCCGGCTGCCAACGCATTTGCCCCGTTTAGGGCCTGGTCGGTTCCAGCGGCAAGTGCAGCCGATCCATCAGCCGCTTTTTGGAGGCCTTCTCCGCCTTCCATCAAGTTGTCAAATACCACTTGAAGATATCGTGTGGTCAGCTCATGCTGGAGCTGTTTTTCTACAGTTTCTGCGATGGTTCTGGAAATTTTTGCTCCCAGCATGTTTGCACCTTCGTTAATGCGGTACTGAAGCTGAGTCTGTTCTGGAGCAGAAGTACCTGCACTATACGCTTTTGCAGTAAAATCCTCAGGGATCACCAACAAGATAAAATAGTCAAGCTTGTTGATCCCTTCCTCACCTTCGGCCAAGGAAACTTCCTGCCAATTGGTTTTCTCATCGGCAATCAGTTTATTCGTCAAATCTTGTCCGAGGGTAACCTTTTTGGCGCCTTGGACCATCCCTTGATCCAGATTGACGACGGCCAAGGGAAGCTTGTTGACAAGCTCGGTCGGATTCCAAAAAGCCCAGAGATAGAGAAAACTGTACAACAAGGGCAGAATCATCAAGCCAAGTACGGACCTTCTCAGTAGGTGTGAGGACCACATCTCTTTAATGTCCTGTAAAGCAAGCCGAATTCCATTCATGTCCAAATCCTCCGCATCAATTCCTTCGCAATTACAAATACAATACGAATAATGTATCACCAAAACAGGTGAGGGAAAACCAAAAAAGAGTGCCCCTCTTCATGAAGGATACTCTTTTTTTGAATGTCAGGGCTTGAGCCGATCTGATTCGGCATCGGATTGACTTCCGATGGATTCATCTTCCGACAGAATCTCGTTAAGCTCGCCGGTGTCTCCCTTGGCGTTGATGACCTCGACCAATTGCTGCAAGCCATCTGCGTCATCCGCGTAATCATGCCGCTTTGTCCAAAAAGGCTCTTTCATCTTTGGCCTCCTGTCGTTTCCATTTCCAATAGAATGCACCGTGTCCTCTGATAATATGAGGAGATGCTCCGGGCATACTGTAGAAAAACACTGTAGCAGGAGGATTGCATGTCCAAGAACAAAAACATCGATTTGCATAAGCAGAGCAGCAAGGGCAAGGCGGCCGAAGTGGCTCCGCAGACCGAGCCCACATCCAGGGAGCACCAGCAAAACAAACGTTAATAAACGAAGGATTAGGCACCGCAACATGTGAAACGTGAACGAGTGAAGCGACAGTATGTAAAACAGCGACATGTGAAACTTGGAGTGACATCATAACGTATTAGTAGAAAGACGACTTAGTTTAAACAAGCGGGAGGGTGCGAGGATGATCGTTACAACAACGAGTACATTGCAAGGGAAAGAAATCGAGGAGTATCTCGATATAGTCAGTGGGGAAATTATTTTAGGCGCCAATGTTGTCCGTGACTTCTTGGCAGGGATTACGGATATTATTGGCGGCCGAAGCGGGGCATATGAAAGCAAGCTTGCAGAAGGAAGAGAGATGGCACTGCGTGAAATGAAAGACAGGGCACGTGCTCTCGGCGCGAATGCTGTCATCGGTGTCGATCTCGACTTCGAAACCCTCAGAGAAGGCATGATGATGGTAATCGCCACCGGAACAGCGGTCAGAGTCAGATAAGCCTTACTCTCAGTGCAGGAATCGACGCATCATAAACGCCAGCAGTAACCCCCAAAAAGAAGAGGAAGCCGGACAGCAGGAAGGTCCGGCTTCTTTTTTGCTTTACTCTGCACATTGAATCGGACTATGCTAATGAATAGAAGGAATATTTGGACAGAATGGACCAAAAACTGAAAAAGAGAATTGAGGAGTGATCCGTATGACAGTACAAGAGACAATGGCGGCATTAGCAGACAAAATAAACGCGAATCCGGCCGGTTTGGAAGGACTGCGGGCAGTCTTCCATTTTCAGCTCAAGGACAGCGGTCTTTTCCAGATAACCTTTAGCGAGAACGCCGTAAGTGTGGTCGAAGGTGGTCCGGACGAAGCCGCTTGCATATTGGAGATGTCTGATTCAAATTTCATCAAGCTGGTCCGGGGGGAATTAAATCCAACGATGGCCTTCATGATGGGAAAGCTAAAAGTGAAGGGTGATTTGGGGTTGTCTCTCAAGCTGCAGTCGATCCTGCAAAAGTATCAATAACCTCAAAAAAATAGGCAATCAAACACCTTGAAAACGGGAAAACATCCAAGTCAAATTTCTGGAAAACCGGATTCATTTCCGCAATTGACAGAAAAATACTGGTCAATCGCTGAAGGGCTGATATAGAATAAGACAAATGAACCAGGAGCCAAAAGAGGGAATTATGCGCCATACGTGTACATTTTTAGCGATCATCAAGGAAACGGATGAAAAAAGCGTTCACTTTGACTTTTATCACGTCACGAAACGACCGCCGACATCCAGAGAGCTGCTGAAGAATGCTGTCACACTGCCTCGCCATTACTTCGATTATCTCTTGTACAACGGGGTACTGGAAGTGGAGAGCAGCGTCCTTTATCAACCGCTGGAAGCCCAGCCGGCAGCCATCGGGATGAACATTCGTTCTCTGGGAAGCTCCGTTTTATTTGACATGTGTTTCTCGCCGCAAACCTACAAGCTCTGGCAAAATGCAGATATGATTCTAACCGATATTTCACTGCCGGCCGATATTTTTGAGGAGTACGTATACCGCTTGGGCGCGATAAGCCGTTTTCGCTATTTGGGACGGGTGGATGACCCTGTCGTTGCTACACAGCTCGGCGAAAATGACATGATTGAGTTTAAGCGGGATTTTCTCCTTTCCAAAAGCGGCATTATTAAAACGGTAGTAGCCTTTGCCAATTCCAATAACGGCAATCTGTTTTTGGGCATATCCGATGAGGGGGAAATCATCGGAGTAAACCATGAAGTGGAACAATATGGGGACCCAGACAAGTACGTTCTGGCCATTACACAGTACATCCAGGACAAGACGGTTCCGTTTTTGACTCCGTTTCCCAAGATTACAGTAAGAAAAGTGCAGGACAAATATGTGGTCGCCATTTTCGTGGAAGTGGGCTCAGAATTGGTATGCGGCTTGGATAAGAACAACGAAAAATTCGTAGCCATCCGAACGAACAATCGCTCTGTCGCAGTCAAAGATCCACACCAGATTGGGGAAATCTACGTGAAGCGTAAATTGGGCAGCGAAATCAGCCGTCGATTGGGGCTTCTGTGAGTGTGTTGACAGAAAAGCGAACACGATGGGGAGGTACCTGCATGAAGGGGAATTTGCGTACGTATCTGTTCCCGGTACTAATGGCCGGGTTACTCTTGGCTGGGTGCGCAGAAAACACGAATGGACAACCAGCTGACATGAAAAAACAGATGGATAACGAACTTGGGTCGGTTGAAAAGGTTACCGTACTGTCTACGGATGGTGTAGAAGTTCCGCTGGAATTGCAAAAGTTTCTCAAGGAATTGCCCGAGCAGGGAGGAGACCTGCACAAGTCTGATCAAGTACTGACCCGCGATGAAATCAGATATACCCTTGTTTTGTACCGGTCAAAGCAGGCTCCGTTGGTTGTCGAAGTGGGAGAGCAGGCCAGTCAATATGGAGAAAATACATACCGGGGACAGGGTGCCGTGAAGCTGTACCAATGGATTTACCGTCAGGCTGGAGTCGGCTTGCTGTCGGGCACATACAAGAATGCAGTGCTTTCTGCTGTCGATCTGAACCAAACAATGTCCTTGGATAATGGACAGACAGAAATGGTCCAGCAGACGTTTTTAGCGGCAGAACCACTCATAGAGAAGGAAAAACGGCAGTATCCGCTACATCCGTACTATCAACTGAGGGTAGACTCCGGGGAGAGAATGCTGGACGCGACTTTGCTTACACCAACGATGATTGCCATTCCGTTCGGACGGGAGACCCAATATTACCGGATTCAAGGTTCGCTGTTTTCCAAGCTGACCCAATGGATGCCTCCCCGGAAAACGACCGATGATTCTTTTCAGCAGCTTTATCAAGCCACTTCGATACGCTTGATCGCCACTGGGGACGAGAAAGTGCCAGCGTTGGAAAAAAAGCCGACAGAGACTACAGTTGAGCAAGGAATGGCTCATCAATGTATCCGCCTGTTAAAAAACAGCGTCGCCCTGACAAAAGTACCTCAAAATGTAGGGAAAGAAAGGTTTCAGTTAACGTTTTTGGTAGGAGAGAAAAATCATACCATACATTTTTTTGACGACTATTTCCGTTACGAAGGGAAATGGTACTCCCAAAACAAGCTTGATGAAGAAATGATCCGGCTCCTCGGAGCAAAAAAGTAAGAGCCGAATTTCATGAAGTTCACCTCATATGGTCAGGATAAAAGAGAAGAAACCGATCATGACACTACCACTTTTGCGAATTTTGTCGTAGAATAGTCATGTTGCACTGATAGTGGCAGTTTTTATCATGCGCAAAAAGCGTTTGGCACGGTTGGACTGCCGATCTTTATCTGCCATAGGAGGATGGAGAATGAACATTCATGAGTATCAAGGCAAACAGATACTTAAGCAGTACGGTGTAAAAGTTCCTGAGGGAAAAGTTGCTTTCACTGTCGATGAAGCGGTTGAAGCGGCAAAAGAGCTGGGCACAGCGGTTGTTGTGGTGAAAGCGCAAATCCATGCAGGTGGCCGTGGTAAGGCTGGCGGCGTGAAAGTTGCGAAAAACCTCGACGAGGTTCGTACATACGCCCAAGAGATCCTCGGCAAAGTTCTGGTGACTCACCAAACCGGTCCAGAAGGAAAAGAAGTAAAACGCCTCTTGATCGAACAAGGCTGCGACATCAAGAAAGAATACTACGTGGGTGTGGTAGTTGACCGTGCAACGGGTCGTGTCGTTATGATGGCATCCGAAGAGGGCGGTACTGAAATCGAAGAGGTTGCAGAGCGCTCCCCTGAGAAAATCATCAAAGAAGTAATCGATCCGGTAACTGGTCTGACTGCTTTCCAAGCACGCAAACTGGCTTATGCCATCAACATTCCAAATGAACTCGTTAACAAGGCTGTCAAGTTCATGATGAGCTTGTATCAAGCATTTGTTGACAAAGATTGCTCCATCGCTGAAATCAACCCGCTTGTTGTTACCGGCGACGGCGAAGTTATGGCACTGGATGCCAAGCTGAACTTCGACAGCAACGCTCTGTTCCGCCACCCTGACATCCAAGAGCTGCGCGATCTGGACGAAGAAGATGAGAAAGAAATCGAAGCTTCCAAATACGACTTGTCCTACATCGCACTCGATGGAAACATCGGCTGCATGGTAAATGGTGCGGGTCTTGCCATGGCAACCATGGATATCGTGAAATTCTACGGTGGCGACCCTGCCAACTTCCTCGATGTAGGCGGCGGCGCAACGGAAGAAAAAGTAACGGAAGCATTCAAGATCATCTTGAAAGACCCGAAAGTAAAAGGGATCTTCGTCAACATTTTTGGCGGTATCATGAAGTGCGATGTCATCGCAAATGGTGTCGTGGCCGCTGCCAAACAAGTGAAACTGGATCGTCCGTTGGTTGTGCGTCTGGAAGGTACCAACGTCGATTTGGGTAAAAAGATTCTTAACGAATCCGGTCTGAACATCGTGGCTGCCGAGTCCATGGCAGATGGCGCTGAAAAGATCGTAGCGTTGGTAAAATAACAAACATTCCCTGACGTACAGGTTCGAAAGGCCATATTTTCGAGCGGTATCTACACGTGATGAAAAAGGTGGGAAATATACGCGATGAGTATTCTTGTTAATAAAGACACGAAAGTCATTACCGTAAATATTACTGGTGCAACGGGTCGTTTCCATGCACAAGGTGCAGTCGAGTACGGAACAAAAATGGTCGGCGGCGTAAACCCTGGCAAAGGCGGCATGGAAGTCGATGGCATTCCTGTATTCAACACTGTGCAAGAAGCAGTGGAAAAGACAGGCGCGACCGTTTCTGTGATTTACGTTCCGGCTGCTTTCGCTGCTGACTCCATCATGGAGTCTGTAGATGCAGGTCTTGATCTGGTAATCTGCATCACCGAAGGCATCCCTGTTCTGGACATGGTGAAAGTAAAACGCTATATGGAAGGCAAAAAGACAAAACTGATCGGACCAAACTGCCCTGGCGTTATCACTCCGGGCGAGTGCAAGATCGGTATCATGCCAGGCTACATCCATAAGCCAGGTAAAGTGGGTATCGTTTCCCGTTCTGGTACCTTGACTTATGAAGCGGTCCACCAAACCTCTACCCGCGGCATCGGTCAATCTACCGCTGTAGGTATCGGTGGAGACCCTGTAAAAGGCATGGAGTTCATTGACGTTCTGGAAATGTTCAATGAAGATCCGGATACCGAAGCAGTAATCATGATCGGTGAAATCGGTGGTACAGCCGAAGAGGAAGCAGCAGAATGGATCAAAGCCAACATGAAAAAACCGGTTATCGGTTTCATTGGAGGTCAAACAGCGCCTCCAGGAAAGCGCATGGGCCACGCTGGTGCGATCATTTCCGGCGGTAAAGGAACAGCTGCTGAAAAAATTGCCAAACTGGAAGAGTGCGGTGTTCGCGTAGCGAAAACCCCTGCAGTAATTGGCGAAACGCTGGTTGAAGTACTGAAAGAACGCGGACTTCTCGAAAAAGTAATGAGCAACTAAGCAGGATTCCTGCTTTAGCCATAGAAAGGACAGGCCTTGTGCCTGCCCTCAGCCTGTAGACAAAGTTCCGTAAGGAACAGGGTCTGCAGGCTTTTTTGTTGAATATAGAACATGTTACGTTTTCAAAAGTTATTTTTTAGAGGTGGCATTATGCTTAATAAGCAAGAGGCCGAAGGGCGTTATCAGATATCTGCATTCTCGCTAGATGAGTTGGTGCCAGAAGATCATCTCGTAAGAAAAATTGAAAATGCAATCGACTTTTCGTTCATCTATGACTTGGTGGAAAGCCTTTACTGTCATGACAATGGCAGACCCAGTGTTGACCCTGTAGTCTTAGTTAAAATTGCTTTCATCCAATATATTTTTGGAATTCGTTCCATGCGACAAACGATTAAAGAGATCGAAACCAATGTTGCCTATCGGTGGTTTATTGGCTATGATTTCAGTCAGCCCATTCCCCATTTCACGACCCTAGGCAAGAACTATGTTCGCCGTTTTCGGGATACTCAACTCTTCGAGTCGATCTTCCTTCGAATATTGGAGGAGGCGGTTCATCATGGATTCGTGAAGCCTGATGTGCTTTTCATTGATGCTACGCATGTAAAAGCCAGTGCGAATAAGCATAAATACGTGAAAGAAATCGTTGAAGAACAAGCGAAGAAATATCAAGAGCTGCTGGACGAAGAAATCAATCAGGATCGTATTGCACATGGAAAGAAGCCCCTTGAAAAAAAGACAGAAACTTCGAAGAAGGAGGTGAAAGTCAGCACAACTGACCCGGATTGCGGATTGTTTGTAAAAGGGGAAAAGGAACGTGTATTTGCTTATAGTTTTCATACAGCATGTGATCGAAATGGATTTGTGCTTGGTGCCAAGGTAACGCCAGGCAATGTGCATGACAGTCAGGTTTTTGAGGATGTTTTGAATCAAGTGCGAAAGACGTTTGCACAGCCTCAAGCTGTGGCAGTGGACTCGGGATACAAGACGCCTTACATCAGTAAAACACTCCTTGATGACCAGATTCGCCCCGTTATGCCCTACACAAGACCACGCACCAAAGAAGGTTTTTTTAAAAAGCACGAATATGTGTATGATGAATATTTCGACTGCTACATCTGCCCGAACGAGCAAATCTTAACATATGAGACAACAAACAAGGATGGGTACCGTATCTATCGATCAAATTCTCAAGTTTGCCGAAGTTGTCCGTTCTTGAAACAATGCACGGAAAGTAAAGACTACACAAAGAGAGTGAGTCGCCACATCTGGGCTGATTACCTCGAAGAGGTAGACCACCTCCGGCATACCGAGGAAAACAAACAAATCTATAGCAAACGGAAAGAAACGATTGAACGTGTATTCGCTGATATGAAGGAAAAGCATGGCATGCGTTGGACGACCTTACGAGGACTGGAGAAGGTCACGATGCAGGCGATGCTTGTTTTCGCTGCCATGAACTTGAAAAAAATGGCGACCTGGCTATGGAAATCAGGTCGCCAAAAGGTGAACGATCAAAACACCTTCGGTATTTTCATCAAATTATTAAACAAACTCCCTCTGCTGTTCGTTCAGCGAGGGAGTTTGTCTGCAACCTGAGGACAGGCCTTGTGCCTGCCCTTTCTTTTTTGGTGCGCCCAGCATGGGCGATAGCTATAGGGTGAAAGTCCCGAACGGGGGTTGGCTGTACCAACCGTTAGCTCAAGGCAAGGGTGTCGACCGCGAGGTCGAATCTGAAGGAAGCCGGCGGCAAAATCCCGACCTGAGGTACACGAACCCAATTTGAGGCTGTTGTATCCGGGCGAGTCTGCCAAACAAGACAAAGCCCCATACAGCCAAGGGATACAGTAGTAAACTTGGGCAGGTACATGGGATGAAAGTTATCGTTCTTACCTGGGGAGGTCTGCATGAAACGCCTTCAACTGTTGGTAACCGTCTCCGTAAGGAGACGCTGAACATGCAGAAGTCAGCAGAGGCCATAGTACCCGAGTAGAGGACGCTTGAATGGGGAAGGGCCGAACATCAAGTCAGCATGCGATCCATGTCTTTTGATACGGTACGTCGAAGCAGAATTCTGTCAAGGAACTACTTTTGAAGAGCAGGGGTGAAGCCCCGAGGGTACAAAAGAGGGCTGAGTATCGTACAGCAAGCACGGAGTCCGCATGTGCGAAGGAAGGAACATCATTATGGATTTGCTGGAAAAAGTCTTATCACGGGAAAACTTACGGATGGCACTCCAACGAGTGGAGGAAAACAAAGGTGTCGGTGGAGTCGATGGTGTTTCAACCGAACAACTACGCGATTATCTACGTGAACACTGGCAAGCCATCCGCGAGAAGATGGAAAGGGGAACCTATAGACCTTCACCTGTTCGCAGAGTCGAAATCCCGAAACCTGACGGTGGTGTAAGGTTATTAGGCATTCCCACCGTGGTAGACCGCTTTATTCAGCAGGCCATCCTCCAAGTGTTAACGCCGATCTTCGACCCCACCTTCTCGGAATCTAGCTATGGGTTCCGTCCAAAACGTAGCGCTCACATGGCAGTAAGGAAAGCGCAAGCGTATATCTCCGAAGGATATCGTTTCGTGGTGGACATCGATCTAGAGAAATTCTTTGATCGCGTAAATCATGATATTCTAATGAGCCGTGTGGCTCGAAAAGTTCAGGACAAGAGAATTTTAAGACTGATTCGTTCCTACTTGAATGCGGGGATCATGATAAATGGCGTCTGTACAACATCAAGTGAAGGAACACCGCAAGGTGGGCCGTTAAGCCCACTTTTGGCAAATATCCTACTTGATGATTTGGACAAGGAACTCGAAAAGAGAGGCCACCGTTTCTGCCGCTACGCAGACGATTGTAATATCTACGTGAAAACAAAACGGGCAGGGGAACGAGTAAAGAAGAGTATTCAAAACCACTTGGAGAAGGTACTAAGGCTAAAAGTAAATGAGGAGAAAAGCGCGATAGACCGACCATGGAAACGAAAATTCTTGGGCTTTAGTTTTACCTTTGCAAAACAGACAAGGATTCGCATCCACCCCAAATCCCTCCTCAAGCTAAAAGAGAAAATCCGCACGATCACGAATCCGGTGTGGAGCATCTCGATGGAGAAGCGGATTGAAAGAATAAATCAGTACCTCATGGGCTGGATTGGATATTTCGCCCTTGCAGACGCGAAGGGCATTCTACAATCCATTGAGGAATGGACAAGGCGCAGGCTCCGTCTTTGTTTGTGGATGCAGTGGAAACGCGTGAGAACCAGATATCGAGAACTTCGTTCTCTTGGCATATCTCACGTAAAAGCCATTGAAATTGCAAATACCCGCAAGGGTGCATGGCGTACCACAAAATCTCCGCATATACACAAAGCCCTCGGCATTGCCTACTGGCAACAACAAGGGCTGAAAAGCTTAGTGCAACGATATTCTCAAATTCGTCAAGCTTGGTGAACCGCCGTATACCGAACGGTACGTACGGTGGTGTGAGAGGACGGGGGTTAGTCGCCCCCTCCTACTCGATTGTCCCGGGTCCAATGTTGTCAAATCAGCTCATGTTTTGTTATAAAAGCTCCGACAAACGTCGACTACTAGAAAAAAACGCATATCCAGGTTTTCTAGAGTGACTCTCTGTCTCTTTGTAAAATTAATGAAAAAGGGGCTCAAGGGAGAGTGGAGAAGGGATGACACCTGTCGGAAACGAAGAAGAGATTGCCTGGTATTGCGGGCTTGTGGGCATTCCGGGGCTGGGAAGAAAAAGGCTTCGAGAGTTATATGAGAAGCATGGGTCATTTACGGCAGTGGGCAAAGGGTGGCGTCAGGTTGCGGCAGAAGCCGGATTCCCCGTCAAGCTGATCGGAGCGGGAGTAGAACGGCTGAGCGGAGTGCATTCAGAAAGACGTCTGACTTTTTTAAGACAAAACGGTATCGGTGTGATCGGATGCTGGGAAGAGGTGTTTCCTCCTCTGCTGCGAAACATTTCCGATCCCCCGCTTGCACTCTTTTACAAAGGAAATATCGAATTGATCGTCGGGCCTGCGATTGGCATTGTCGGGTCCAGAAAGCCAACGCCCTACGGCCGGGCCGCTTGCGCACAACTGGTCAAGGAGCTTTGTGGCGAAGGTCTGGTTATCGTCTCCGGTCTTGCTCACGGGATTGATGCAGAGGCGCATCGGACTGCCCTGCGGATGAAAGGAGCGACAATCGGCGTATTGGGATGCGGCATCGACGTCGTTTACCCTGCCGCCCACCGTCCCTTGTTCCGAGAGGTTGAATCCGCAGGCCTGCTTGTCTCCGAGTATCCGCCGGGTGTGCCGCCGGTACCTGGCCTGTTTCCCGAGCGCAACCGGATTATCAGCGGTTTAAGTGTAGGGACAGTGGTCGTTGAGGCGGCGGAGAGGAGCGGGTCGTTGGTTACAGCGGATTGTGCGCTCGAGCAGGGGCGAGAGGTTTTTGCTGTGCCCGGACCCATATTTTCTGAGGTAAGCGCTGGGCCGAATAACTTGGTGAAACAAGGTGCAAAGCTAGTAACAGGCATTGAAGATGTTCTCGATGAGCTGCCACCTTATTGGAAAGCGGTCATTGCGAGCAAGAAAAAGGGTTCGGGTGCTTTCGCGGACGAGAAAGTCGCACTGGATGACGAGGAACAACGGCTTTTTCAGCATATCCGCCACGAACCGATCCATATGGATGAAGTAGGCCGACGTCTTTCCGGGGCTGATCAGGCCTGCTTGTTTCGGACATTACTAAAGCTGGAAAGTAAAAATGTGATTGCCAGCCTACCGGGAGGATATTATGTGAGACGATAGTCACTTTCTCCCGGAATCGCTGGAATCCTCCCGAAGCCTTCATGCTTCAAGTGTTTGACAAATCGGATAAGCATATTTAATAATAGGGGAGATTCCTTACAGAAAGGGGAGGAAAAAGATGGCTGACACGCTAGTGATTGTCGAATCCCCGGCGAAAGCAAAAACAATTGGAAAATATTTGGGAAGCAAATATATAGTGAAAGCGTCCATGGGCCATGTACGCGACCTCCCAAAAAGCCAAATGGGCGTTGATGTTAATCAGCAGTTTCAACCGAAATACATAACCATTCGCGGCAAAGGCGACGTTTTGAAAACCTTGAAGGACGCTGCGAAAAAAGTGAAAAAAGTCTATCTCGCAGCCGACCCGGACCGCGAAGGGGAGGCCATCGCCTGGCACCTGGCTCAATATCTTGGCCTTGATATGAACCAGCCTCTGCGGGTTGTTTTCAATGAAATCACGAAAGACGCCATCAAGGAGGCTTTCAAGCATCCTCGCCATATCAATATGGACCTGGTGAATGCCCAGCAGGCGAGACGAATTCTGGACCGTCTCGTCGGCTACAATATCAGCCCGATACTTTGGAAAAAGATCCGCAAAGGATTGAGCGCAGGGCGGGTTCAAACTGTCACTGTCAAGATGATTGTGGATCGGGAAAGAGAAATTCAACAGTTTATTCCCGAAGAGTATTGGACGATCAGCAGCATGTTAATCAGCAAAGGAAAAGTTTTTGAAGCCAAATTTTACGGGATTGGCGACGAAAAAACAGAGTTGAAGTCCGAAGCCGACGTCAAACAGGTGATCGAGCAGATCGGCAATCATCCTTACCTGGTGAAAAAGGTGACCAAGCGGGAAAGAAAGCGAAATCCGGCTCCGCCTTTTATTACCAGCTCGCTTCAGCAGGAAGCGGCTCGGAAGCTGAATTTCCGAACAGCCAAAACGATGAGGATTGCCCAAGAGCTATACGAAGGGATTGACCTGGGCAACAAAGAGGGAGCGGTAGGTCTAATTACCTACATGCGTACGGATTCCACGCGAATTTCCGTGACTGCTCAAAATGAAGCAAAAGAGTACATCCTGGAGAATTTCGGTGCAGACTACATATTGACGGAACAGAGAACACAAGCGAAAAACGAGAACGCTCAGGATGCTCACGAAGCGATTCGCCCGACTTCCGTGCTGCGGACGCCCGACCAGTTGAAAGAGGTCCTCAGTCGGGATCAGCTCCGCTTGTACCGCTTGATCTGGGAGCGCTTCCTGGCGAGCCAGATGGCTTCCGCCGTTTTGGATACGATGAGTGTGGATATTGATGTAAACGGGGTGACCTTCCGCGCCACCGGCTCCAAGGTAAAATTCCCCGGATTCATGAAGGTATATATAGAAGGAAGCGACGACAATAAAGAGGAAGAATCATTCCTGCCTCCAATTGAAGAAGGAGAATCCCTTGAATTGAAGGAGATCGAGCCCACCCAGCACTTCACCCAGCCTCCTCCGCGCTATTCGGAAGCAAGGCTGATCAAGACGCTGGAGGAGCAAGGAATCGGACGTCCTTCCACTTATGCTCCAACACTCGAAACCATTCAAAAGCGTGGCTACGTTGCCTTAGAGGAGAAACGCTTTCTGCCGACAGAACTCGGAGAGCTCGTCGTTACCATGATCGAGGAGTTCTTTCCGGAGATTGTCGATGTTGAATTTACGGCAAATATGGAATCGGATCTGGACGGAGTCGAAGAAGGTATTGCAGATTGGGTAAAGGTGCTGGACCAGTTTTATCAAGACTTTGCAAAACGGTTGTCAGTCGCTGAAGAACAGATGGAAGAAGTCGAGATCAAAGATGAAGAATCAGACGAGTTCTGTGAGCTGTGCGGAAGCGTCATGGTTTACAAGCTCGGACGTTTCGGGAAGTTTCTCGCTTGCTCCGGGTTCCCGGACTGCAGGAATACCAAGCCGATTGTCAAAGAAATCGGCGTAAAGTGCCCAAACTGTGAAACCGGATCGATTATCGAACGTAAATCCAAGAAGAACCGTATTTTCTATGGATGCAACCGATATCCAGACTGTGATTTCGTCTCTTGGGATAAACCGATTGCACGTCCTTGCCCGAAATGCAGCAGCCTGCTGGTCGAAAAGAAACGCAAGAAGCAGGGCGTCAGCGTGGTGTGCACCAATTGCGATTACCAGGAAGAAGCAGATTCCTAAGCGGATTCCTGAGAACGTATGGAGGATAACAGCATGACAAAACAACCGTATGTAACTGTGGTCGGCGCCGGGCTTGCAGGAAGTGAAGCAGCCTGGCAGATCGCCGAATCGGGTGTACACGTCAAACTGTACGAAATGCGCCCGACAAAGCAGACGCCGGCCCATCATACCGATAAATTTGCCGAACTCGTTTGCAGCAACTCTTTGCGTGCCAACTCGCTGACCAATGCAGTAGGTGTGTTAAAGGAAGAAATGCGCCGATTCGAATCTGTCATCATTGGCGCTGCGGATAAATGTGCCGTACCTGCTGGCGGGGCGCTGGCAGTCGATCGGCATGAATTTGCCCAGTATGTGACCGACGCTGTGCGGAACCATCCGCTGATTGAAGTAATGACAGAAGAAGTTTCAGAGATCCCGGACGGTATCGTCGTAATTGCGACGGGACCGCTTACCTCGCCCGCTTTGTCTGAAAGGCTCAAGTCTTTGACAGGAGAGGAGTACCTGTACTTTTACGATGCAGCTGCTCCCATTATTGAGAAAGATTCCATCGACATGGAGAAGGTCTTTGTGGCTTCGCGCTATGACAAAGGCGAAGCCGCGTACCTCAACTGCCCGATGTCGGAGGAGGAATTCAACCGCTTCTACGATGCCCTGATCGAAGCCGAGGCTGTTCCGCTCAAGGATTTTGAGAAGGAAATTTTCTTTGAGGGCTGCATGCCGATCGAGGTTATGGCAAAAAGAGGCCGTCAAACGATGCTGTTTGGCCCGTTAAAGCCTGTCGGACTGATCGATCCGCGCACCGGAAAACAGCCGTATGCGGTAGTGCAGCTTCGTCAGGACAACAGTGCGGCAACCCTTTACAACATCGTCGGATTCCAGACGCATCTGAAATGGCCGGAACAAAAACGCGTCTTTTCGATGATTCCAGGTCTAGAGAACTGCGAGATCATCCGCTACGGCGTCATGCATCGGAATACGTTTATCAATTCCCCTAAGCTGTTGAAGCCGACCTATCAGTACAAGGACCGGGATACACTGTTTTTTGCGGGACAGATGACTGGTGTGGAAGGTTACGTAGAATCGGCCGCGTCGGGCTTGCTTGCTGGACTGAATGCTGCCAGACTGGCAAAAGGCGAGGAATTGCTCGTACTGCCTCCGGAAACGATCATGGGCAGCATGGCACGCTACATCACGACAACCGATCCAAACAATTTCCAACCGATGAATGCCAACTTTGGGCTGGTGCCGGAACTCGAGAAGCGCATTCGCAATAAACGGGAGAAAAACGAAAAGCTCGCTGAGCGGGCGCTAGACACAATTCAGAATTTTACACAAAAACGACACAAATTAGGTTGATATCAGATTTTTGGCTATGTTACTATATAGGTGCCTTTGAGGAGGTGCGCGTCAGATGGACAATTCACAGCAAATATCCACGGAAATTGATATGTTTGTGGACTATTTGCGTGTCGAAAAAAACGCCTCTACTCATACGGTGAAGCATTACGTGGCAGATATCAGCGAATTCGTCGCCTTTATGGAACAGCACCAAATCCCTGTATTTGCTGCTGTTTCTTATTTGCACGGCCGCTCCTTTCTCGCTCATTTGGCTAAAAAGGGTCTATCGCGGCGCAGCATCGCCCGCAAGCTGTCCAGTTTGCGAAGTCTGTACCGTTTTTTGTTAAGGGAAGGTCAACTGGCGCAAAATCCGTTTCAATTGGTATCGACACCAAAAGTGGAGAAGAAACTGCCATCCTTCCTGTATCCGAACGAAATCCAATCGTTTTTTGACCTGCCTGACACTTCGACCCCACTTGGCATGCGGGATCGGCTCATTTTCGAGCTGTTGTATGCAAGTGGGATTCGCGTGTCGGAGCTGGTAACACTAACATTGGAAGCGGTAAACCCAAGCATGGGGATTGCTCTTGTTTACGGGAAGGGTGCGAAGGAGAGATATGTTCCAATCGGCAGTTATGCGTGCGACATTCTTCGGCAATACCTAGATAATGGAAGGAAGAAGCTTCTTGCCGGCAAGGCTGACCACGGGTACCTTCTTCTCAATTATCGCGGGGAGCCGCTCTCCGACCGCAGTGTCCGCCGTATCGTCGACAAGCATGTGGAGGCCCACGCGCTCAGTCTGCGCGTATCGCCGCATACGTTTCGCCACACATTTGCTACCCATCTCCTGAATGGAGGTGCGGATTTGCGTACGGTGCAGGAACTGCTTGGTCACGTCAATATTTCGACAACCCAGGTGTACACGCATGTGACCAAGGAACGGTTGCGCCACGTTTACGACGCAGCCCATCCACGTGCGGGTCATTCCCGTCCAGGATCGGCCGGAAGTACATAAGCGGGAGGAATCTGCAATGGAACAGTTTCATGCTACTACAATTTTTGCCATACACCATAACGGAGAAGCGGCCATGGCTGGCGACGGTCAAGTCACGTTCGGCAACAGCATGGTAATGAAGCACGGCGCTAAAAAAGTAAGACGGTTGTATCGCGGTGAGGTGCTGGCCGGTTTTGCCGGCTCGGTAGCAGACGCGATCACCCTGTTTGAAAAGTTTGAAGCAAAGCTGGAGGAGTACCACGGCAATCTGCAAAGAGCTGCTGTGGAACTGGCAAAGGAATGGCGAATGGACAAAGTCCTCAGGAGACTGGAAGCGATGATGATCGTTTGCAACAAAAATAATCTGCTTTTGATCTCTGGAAACGGTGAAATCATCGAGCCGGACGACGGTATTCTAGCCATTGGGTCAGGAGGAAGCTTTGCGCTTGCTGCAGGCAGGGCGTTGAAACGGTATGCGCCGCATCTGAGTGCGAGAGAGATTGCCGAAGCTTCTTTGCGGACAGCTGCTGAGATTTGCGTATTCACCAACGACAATCTCGTTGTCGACGAGATGAAGTGAAAGGAAGGGAGGACTCCTGGTGCTGAGCCTTGAACAATTAACCCCGCGTAAGATTGTAGAGCATCTGGACAAATACATCGTCGGACAAGGTCAAGCCAAAAAAGCGATAGCCGTGGCCTTGCGCAACCGATATCGCCGGAACATGCTTCCTGAGCATATGAGGGATGAAGTCATACCGAAAAACATCCTGATGATCGGGCCGACAGGTGTGGGGAAGACAGAAATCGCTCGCAGGATTGCCAAATTGACGGGCGCGCCTTTTATCAAGGTCGAGGCCACCAAATTTACGGAAGTCGGATACGTAGGCCGTGACGTAGAGTCGATGGTTCGGGATTTGATAGAGGCAGCAATCCGCACTGTAAAACAGGAGAAGATGGAATCCGTAAAGGAAAAGGCCGAGAAACTGGCCAACGAGGCCATCGTAAATATCCTCGTTCCAACGCGAAAGCAGCAGCAGTCATTTAAAAACCCGCTGGAAATGTTGTTCGGAGGCGGACAACAGCAACAGCAATCATCTGAACCCGAGGACGTTTCCATTGAACAGCAGCGACGTCAGGTTAAGTGGCAGCTGGAGGCTGGACAACTGGAAGATCAGATGATTGAGATCGATGTGGAGGACCAATCCCCCTCCATGTTTGATATGTTCCAGGTTCCGGGTACAGAACAAATGGGGATGCAAATGCAGGATATGTTGGGCAATCTTTTGCCGAAGCGGACGAAGAAGAGAAAATTGCGAATTAAAGATGCACGAAAGGTATTAATTCAGCAAGAAGCGCAAAAACTGGTGGATATGGATGAAGTCACGCAGGAGTCGATTCGGCGTGCCGAGAACCACGGCATCATCTTTATTGATGAAATCGACAAGATCGCCGGCAAGGATGGGAGAGGCCCCGACGTATCGCGTGAAGGTGTGCAGCGAGACATCCTGCCCATCGTGGAAGGCTCTACCGTGATGACAAAATACGGTCCCGTAAAGACTGACTTTGTTTTGTTTATCGCAGCTGGCGCTTTCCACATCGCCAAACCGTCCGATTTGATTCCGGAGCTGCAGGGACGTTTTCCGATCCGGGTCGAGCTCACCAGCTTGCGGGTGGAGGATTTCGTCAGGATTTTGACGGAACCGAAAAATGCGCTGTTGAAGCAATACATCGCTCTTCTCGAAACAGAAGGGATTCGGGTCGATTTTACCCCGGATGCCATTTCGGAGATTGCCCGATTGGCCGCAGAAGTGAATCAGTCAACCGACAACATCGGTGCGAGACGGCTTCACACCCTGTTGGAAAAGCTTTTGGAAGACCTTTCTTTTGAGGCCCCTGACATTCATCTGGATGTGGTGCAGATCACGCCTGAGTATGTGCGTGAAAAGCTTGGCTCTATCGTTGGCAACAAGGACTTGAGCCAATACATCCTATAAAACATACGATGGTCAATTATTGACTGGGAGGAAACCATAATGGATCTGTTGTCAAAAACAAGAAGAATTAACCGTCTGCTGCAAAAGTCAGCGGGACACGCGGTCAATTTTAGTGAAATGGCCCAAGTATTAAGCGATGTAATTGAAGCAAATATTTTCGTGGTCAGTCGCAAGGGAAAACTGCTCGGTTTCTCGATCCACCAAGAAGTGGACAACGAGCGCATCCGTAAAATGCTCGAAGAACGCCGCTTCCCTGAAGAGTACAGCCTTGGCTTGCTCAAAGTGGAAGAGACGTCCGCAAACCTGGATGTGGACAGCCCGTACACCATTTTCCCAGTGGAGATGAAAGAAGTATTCCGCACAGGCTGGACGACATTGGTTCCGGTAATGGGCGGCGGTGATCGACTCGGTACCCTGATCCTTGGACGCGTCAACAACCCGTTTGTCGACGATGACCTGATTCTCGCAGAGGTAGGGGCAACTGTCGTCGGTATGGAAATTTTGCGTGAACGTTCCGAGGCAATTGAGGAAGAAGCACGCAGCAAAGCAGTTGTGCAAATGGCGATCGGTTCCCTGTCTTACAGTGAACTGGAGGCTGTTGAACATATTTTTGAGGAGCTGGAAGGAAAAGAAGGTCTTCTTGTCGCTTCGAAAATTGCAGACCGCGTGGGCATTACCCGTTCTGTCATTGTAAATGCACTGCGGAAGCTGGAGAGTGCTGGCGTGATCGAATCCCGTTCCTTGGGTATGAAAGGGACCTTCATTAAGGTTCTGAATGAGAAGCTGCTTCCAGAACTGGAAAAGCTGAAAACTTCATGACATTTTTTTGGCTCCAGGTAAGCGGGCTATGCAAATAAATAGGTTTCAAAGTGAATATATAACGGGAATAGGTAAGGTGTAGCTAAACGTGCTACACCTTTTTTCTAGGTATTTGTACCTAGATATTTGTCGAAATTGGGGGAATTAAATCGAAACGGTCAAAAATTATTAACTAAAAAAGCTAGTTTATTCAAATATATGTAAGGTTCTTTTACAATTTTCCATCACACTAACAAAAATAGGGAGCATCAGGGATTTAGTCCCATTG
Organism: Brevibacillus borstelensis; assembly: GCF_036700025.1. NCBI lineage: Bacteria > Bacillati > Bacillota > Bacilli > Caryophanales > Paenibacillaceae > Brevibacillus > Brevibacillus borstelensis. Next base: position 2,593,455 of record NZ_CP144922.1, read on the forward strand.
AATCATTTTGTCACAACTTGTGAGAATAGGGCTTTTTTCGCCATAGCAGTTTTGCTATGATTGAGTCGTATTCTTGTGTCGAATTAACAGGAAAAAATGGAATATTTGTGGGAATGGAGCGAAAGCAAGATTGGGGGAGTTTGGAAAAAATGCTAGTCAGTAACCATTTAGGAATCTTGGAGCGATCTTTGGACGCCGCTATGCTTCGACAAAGAACGATAGCCAACAACGTCGCTAACATTGACACCCCGCAATTTAAGAGCAAGCAGGTTGTGTTCGAAGACCTACTGAAACAAGAGATGAATGGGGCTTCAGGACAACAAAAACTGCAGGCGTATCGTACTAATGCCCGGCATATCCCGTTTGCCGACAGCGGTTTGAATGTGGTGCCGAGAATTGTCTCCAACCCAGAGAACTTCGTTCAAAACAATGGCAATGACGTGGATCTTGAGTTTGAGATGAGCGAGTACGCCAAAAACCAGATCTGGTACAATGGGTTAACCCAATTGACTGCAGGGCATTTTCAAAAATTGCGCAGCGTAATTGAAGGCGGAGGTAGATAAGAATGAGTTTGTTCCAAGGGCTTGATACAAGCGCTTCCGCTCTGACTGCAAACCGGCTCAGACTGGATACAATTGCAGCGAACGTGGCCAACGCAAATACGACCCGCGCTACATTTGTAAACGGGGCTTGGCAGCCTTACAAAAGAAAAATGGTTGAGCTGTCCCCGAAAGCGCCCAGCCAGTCCTTCGACAGTGTACTGCAAGGAGCGATTGGCATGGTGTCCGGCAGAACGGAGCAGGGAGTGAGGGTAACGTCCATTCGCGAAGACAATACCCCATTTAAGCGGGTATACGATCCGACACATCCGGATGCGGATGCGGACGGATATGTTCTGATGCCGAATGTGGACATGATGAAGGAAATGGTCGATATGATTTCCGCATCGAGAGCTTATGAAGCGAACGTTACCATACTGAACGGTGCGAAGAGCATGATGATGAAAGCACTGGAAATCAAGTAGGGAAAGGAGTAAGAACGGATGGATATTAACGCGCTTTCCCGGATTGGCGGAGTGCAGCCTCAAATCCAGACCAAGACCTATACGCCGGATGAGGTAAGCAAATCATTCTCAGCGTATCTTTCCGATGCACTGAACCAAGTCAACCAGGCCCAGGTAGAATCGGCAAATTTGGCAGACAAGTTTGCGATGGGACAAGTTCAGGATGTCCATCAGGTCATGATTGCAGGGCAGAAGGCCTCTGTCATGCTGCAAATGACCATGCAAGTTCGTAACAAAGTCATAGAATCCTATCAGGAAATCATGCGCATGCCACTTTAATGTTTTGGCGGTATCATTGGTGAGGTGAACCATGAACGAGCGTCTAGCACTATATAAAGATCAAGCTTTGGCGAAATGGAACCAGCTGCCTGCTAAACAGAAATGGATGATTTCCGGTATCGCGCTGTTTTTGCTCATATCACTTGGCCTATACATATACATCGCTTCTCAGCCGGTGTACAAGCCGTTATACAACCAGCGGTTAAGTGAACAGGAAATCGGGATCATCAAGCAGGAACTGGAAGGAAAGAAAGTTCCATTTCGAATTACAGACAACGGCACAAGTATAGAAGTGCCAGAAAAAATGGCTCAGGATGTCATAGTTGACTTGGCTGCACAAGGGATCCCCAGCGAAGCAGGCATCAACTCAGAAATATTTTCTAACACCCTGGGAGTAACAGACCGTCAGTTTGACGTGATGAAAAAAGAAGCTTTGCAGCAAGAACTGAGAAAAATGCTGGAACGGGTAAAAGGTGTTCGCACCGCGCAGGTAATGATTACTCTGCCGCAGGAAAGCGTTTGGGTGACGGAGACACCTGATAGCGCGACAGCTTCGGTCATCGTTGATGTCGAGCCCGGAACCAGACTGGATCAAAAACAGATCAACTCCTTGTATCTGCTTGTTTCCCGCAGCGTACCCAAGCTGTCGCCTGAAAACATTACCATTTCCGACCAGTACTCCAATCTGCTGGAGCGAACTGACGGCAGTGAACCAGAAGGAAACCTGACAGCTTACGAGCAGCAAGAGAAGATCAAAGCAGATGTGGAAAGAAAGATCCAGCAAAATTTGTACACGCTCTTGGGCACGATTATGGGCAGAGACAAAGTCATTGTTCATACCTTTATCAGCATGAACTTTGACAAGGAAAACCGTGTTGAGAATCTGGTTGAAGCGCCAGACAAGGAAAACAACGAAGGACTTATCATCTCATCGCAAAAATTATCGAAAACCTTTAGCGGCCAGGGCGCCCCTCCCGGAGGAATCGCGGGAACGGGAGCGAACGACACGCCAGGCTACCCGGGCAGTACGCCGCAGGGCAACAACAGTCAGTATGAAGAACTGAATGACACGATCAATCGGGAAGTCAACCGGATCACCCGCAATATTTCAATGAGTCCCTATAAAATCGATGACATCACGATCAACGTTGGGGTAGAACCACCCGAAGGCGGACAGCTCGACGAACAAACTATCGACAGTATCAAGCAAGTCCTTCGCAATGTGGTTCGCGTTACGTTAAGCGACAAAGGCATAGATTTGACACAAGAAGAACTGGACAAGCACATCTCTGTTCTGCCGCGTCCATTCTCCGGAAAAGTCGCAGTTGATGGTTCCGGAAGTCTGACTCCTGCCCTCTTGTATGGTACGGGTGCTGTAGCCTTGCTGGCTCTCGGAGCGGTTGCCTACCTGATCTACCGCAGACGCCGCCAGGCCAAACAGCAAGAAGAGGAAGTCGCAGATGTCATGTCGATGCAACCGACGGAGGTACCCGATTTAACCTATCAAGACGATACAGATCAGGCAGTGGTGCGGAAACAACTGGAAAAATTGGCGCGCAGCAAGCCGGACGAATTCGTTGTTTTGCTTCGTACTTGGTTAGCTGAAGATTAAGGAGTGAAAGCAAATGGCTCGCGGCGCAAAAGAATTGTCAGGAAGACAGAAGGCTGCGATCCTGCTCATCTCTCTCGGGCCGGAAATCTCCGCCCAGGTGTTCAAGCACCTCAGAGAGGACGAGATCGAGCAGCTCACGTTGGAAATTGCCAACGTTCGTAAGGTAGACGCGGATGAAAAGGACAAGATCTTGGCAGAATTCCATCAGATAGCGGTCGCTCAGGAAGTCATCTCTCAAGGCGGAATTACGTACGCCAAGGAGATCCTGCAAAAAGCACTTGGCGAGACCAAGGCAATGGACATCATTAACCGCTTGACAGCAAATCTTCAGGTTCGTCCATTCGACTTTGCAAGAAAAGCGGACCCAGGCCAGATCCTGAACTTTATCCAAAATGAGCATCCGCAAACAATTGCGTTAGTTCTTTCTTATCTGGAACCTCAACAGGCAGCGATGATTCTCTCCGCGCTTCCTCAAGAGAGACAAGCGGAGGTAGCAAAGCGCATCGCCTTGATGGACAGCACGTCACCGGAGGTTATCACGCAAGTGGAGCAGGTTCTGGAACAAAAACTGTCAGCCACCGTTACTCAGGATTATACCCAGGCTGGTGGTATCGAAGCGATTGTCGCTGTTCTTAATGGTGTAGACAGAGGTACAGAGCGGACGATTCTGGATTCTTTGGAAATACAAGACCCAGAGCTGGCAGAAGAGATCAAAAAGCGTATGTTTGTCTTCGAGGATATCGCTACTTTGGACAACCGCTCCATTCAGAGGGTTATCCGCGATGTGGAAAATGCAGATCTCCAGCTTGCGCTTAAAGTTGCCAGCGAAGAAGTCCGTGAAGTTATCTTCCGGAACATGTCCAAACGGATGGCAGATACATTCAAAGAAGAAATGGAATTCATGGGACCTGTCCGTCTGCGTGATGTAGAGGAAGCGCAGTCCCGTATCGTCGCGATCATTCGCCGCCTGGAAGAAGCGGGTGAGATCATCATCGCTCGCGGCGGAGGAGATGATATCATTGTCTAGGATTATCAAGCTGTCTCACTATCAGACATCGGACGAATCTTTTCTTCTCTCCGTGAAGTCTACACACATACAGACGGTTGAATCGGATGAAAGGTTGCAAGAAAATCTACAAATTGTAAAAAATGCAGAAGAAGAAGCCGGAATGATTCTCCAGGATGCGGAAGAAACCGCGCAGGGACAGCTTCGCGAAGCGATGGAGCAGGCTGAAAAAATTCGGCAGGATGCCCTTGCGGAGATTGAACAGTGGTGGGAAAACAAACGGCAGGAAGCAGCTGTGCTTTTTTCCGAAACCGAAGCACAAGCCCGAGAACAAGGGTTTCAAGCCGGTCTTCAGGATGGCAAGCAGCTGGCATGGGAGGAAGAGCGTGAAAAGGTAGAAGAAGCTCGGAATCTGTTGGAGTTTGCCCACCGGGAGAAAGAGCGAATCATCTCTGAAGCTGAACCGTTCCTGGTGGAGTTAAGCCTGGAAATTGCAAAAAAAATTATCGGCAATGAGTTGAGCGCATCTCCGGAAGCTGTCCTTGAGATCGTAAAAAATACGCTTCAGCGTTCGCGGGTGCACGGTGAAATAACTGTCTGCGTCAATCAGCGTCACTTTGACTTTGTTCAGCAGCACCGCCCGCAGCTGCTTGCGCTTTTGGATGGACAAGCAGAGATTGCGATTTACCCTGACCACACGGTAGATGAGGGCGGCTGTGTCATCCGCACCCCGCTGGGCAGCGTGGATGCCCGGATTGATACGCAATTGACAGAAATCAGACAAGCGCTGCTGGATATTGCCAAGGGAAGTGACGAGGCATGACTGTTCTTGATGTAGGCAAGTACAGACATATCCTGCAAGGAATAGATCCGGTACGCGTCAATGGAAAGGTTACCCAGGTAGTAGGGTTGACGATCGAATCGCAGGGACCGGAGGTTAAGCTCGGAGAAATTTGCCATATCTATGCAAGTCAAAGCGAGGAACCGATTGCAGCAGAAGTTGTCGGCTTTCGAGACAATAAAGTGCTGATGATGCCGCTCGGAGAACTGACCGCAATCGGGCCGGGCAGTGATGTTGTTGCGACTGGCCGCTCTCTCCACGTCAAAGTAGGCCCGGAAATTCTCGGCCGAATTCTCGATGGGCTCGGCCGTCCGCTCCAGGGCAGCCTTCCGCTGGGCCTTGCTTCATATCCTACATCGAACATGCCGCCAAATCCGTTGTTGCGGCCGCGTATTCAGGAGCCGCTTAGTGTCGGAGTGCGGGCGATTGATGGATTGTTGACAGTCGGAAAAGGTCAGCGCGTAGGGATTTTCGCCGGGTCTGGTGTCGGTAAGAGTACATTGATGGGCATGATCGCCCGCAATACGACAGCCGACATTAACGTGATCGGATTGATCGGGGAGCGCGGGCGCGAGGTCATGGAGTTTATCGAACGCGACCTCGGTGAAGAGGGGTTGAAAAGATCGGTCGTCGTAGTCGCGACTTCGGATCAACCCGCTATGATACGGATCAAGGGTGCCATGATCGCGACCTCGATCGCCGAGTATTTCCGGGATCGCGGGCTCAATGTCATGATGATGATGGATTCAGTGACTCGCTTTGCTATGGCGCAGCGCGAGATTGGGCTGGCCATCGGGGAGCCACCTGCGACTCGTGGTTATACGCCTTCCGTCTTTGCCATGCTGCCAAAGCTGCTGGAACGTGCGGGTACAGCAGACAAGGGAAGTATTACAGCCTTTTATACTGTACTCGTTGATTCTGATGATATGAACGATCCGATTGCCGATGCTGTTCGCGGAATTTTGGACGGGCATATCGTCCTTGACCGGAAAATCGCCCACAAAGGCCACTTTCCGGCGATCGATGTGATGGCAAGCGTCAGCCGGGTGATGAACGAAATTTGTACAGACGATCATCTGGAGGCAGCCCGTCAGTTGAAGCGGTATTTGGCTACCTATAAGGAAGCAGAGGATTTGATCAATATTGGAGCATACAAGCCGGGCACGAACAGGGAGATTGACCAGGCGATTCGTTACCGAGATGTGATCAGAGATTTTACGATGCAGGGCACCCATGAGCCTTCGGATCTCCAAAGTGCCATTAAGGCGCTGACAGCTCATTTCGGGGGAGTGAACTAGTGTGAAGGTGTTCCAGTTTCATCTCCAGAAGGTTTTGGATGTGAAAGAAAAAGAGAAGGAACAGGCTGAATGGGACTTCGGCAAGTCAATCCAAAGAAAGAATGAAGAAGAGTGGAAGCTGGGGCAGCTGCATGAGCTCCATGAAGAAGCGACAGGGATGCTGCACTCCGTTCAAGCCGAGCCTGTCAGTGTTGCACACCTTATGGAGATTACGCGGTATCGCCAGTCAGTCGAGCGTTCTATCCACAACCAGAAGCAAATGGTGTATGGATGCGTACGCGAAATGGAACGGTGTCAAATGCTCTTGACAGAGCGCATGAAAGAAACGCAATTGTGGCATAAGCTCCGGGAGAGGGCCCATGGGCAGTATCTCGAGGCTGAAAAACAACGGGAACAAAAAGAGATGGACGAAATTGGCACGCAGCTCTATCTTCGCAAAAGCAACTGATGGAGGTTCACTATGGAAGAGATCCAAGAAGAACGGGAATACAGCAGGTGGGAATGGTTCTTTTACATGATTGTCATCCCTGCTCTGTTTGCCACACTCCTTGGGGGGGTCTTTCTCAGCTTTCTGGGTGTCAACGTCTTGGGACAAGTGCTTACATGGGCAAACAGCATTCCCTACGTGGAAAAATTAGTTCCCGACGATTATGCGGCAGGCGATGGAGAAGCACCAATGGTAGATAAGGGAAAACAGGTACAAAGCCTGCAGGAAGAACAAGCAAAAAGCCAGCAAACCATCGCCAGCTTGCAAGGAGAAGCAGAGAAGAAGGACGCCACCATTCAAGCGCTGGAGAAACAAGTTCAGGATTTGCAAAAAATGATCGAGGACAAGCGGACGACAGAGGAAGAACGCCAAAAGCAGTACCAGGATTTGGCGAAGCTGTATTCTACGATGTCGCCGAAAAACGCGGCTGCCATCGTAGAGAATTTAAGTCTGGAAGAAGCCGTTACGGTGATGAAGAAGATGAAGGCGGATCAGCAGGCGAACATTTTGGCCAAAATGGACCCGAAAAAAGCTGCTGATATCTCGATCCTGCTGAAGGACTCGGTTGTAAACAAAGACGACGACATCGCAGCCTTGCAGGAGAGAGTTCAAGTGCTGACAAAAGCGCTGAGCGAAACGAGGAAAGATACGACCAGCTTGGACGCGCTTGTTCAGACATTTTCACAGATGCCCGCCGAGGATGCGGCCTCCATTATCCGCTCGCTCATGGGGACCAATAAGAACCGTGCAATCTCGATTTTGGCGGGCATGTCCAATGACAAACGGGCGTCTATCCTGGCGGCCGTAGCCAAGGAAGACAGCAAAAAGAAAGAAGATGTAGCAGCCCGAATTACCAGCGAGTTGCTTCGATAAGCGGAGAAGAGCCTAAAGCTTGTTCGCTTGTCGTTTTCCATAAGCAACAAAAAACAAGAGGAGGTGACAGAGATGAATGTAGCCAATGTCGCTGCGCCAGCAGTACCCGCTTCGGTAGGAACATCTGCAAACGGTTCAGCCATTCTGACGGGGACGGCTGGTCAGCAACTGCCTGGGACTCTGGAGAATTTGTTTGCCATGCAGATGATGTCAGCTCTCGAACAATTAGAGGGAATGGAGGATGCTGTCATTCAGGTTGAAGCGGACGGAATGGACACAGAAGACCAGGAAGAAATTGCTGAATTGCTAGCCATGCTCCAACAGTTGTTTGCAACGTCGCAGTCCCAGAGCCATGACATCGTCAATTCGTTGGAAGCAAAGACAAAAGAGCTGGCTGACATGATGAACAAGCTTCCGAAGACAGCGGTCTTGTCTGACAGTCAAGTTCAGAACTTGCTAGCTACGTTCACTCAACGGGGCCTTTCCCAAGCAACAGCAGAAAAGCTGGCCAATTTTATGGCGGCGCTCAACCAATCCAATGAGACTATGCCCCAAGGCCTTGTGCCTGCTCGTTCAAAGGAACAGTCGACTGCGGCGTATATGTCACAGCGGACAAACCTGATGTCGACGATGCAGCCGGTGCGCGTGTCACACGCATTGTCCAGCTACCAGGCCGAGGCCGGTGTGCAGGCGAAAACAGCCGCTCCAACCAGCCAGCAGCAAACGGCAGATTTCATGATGGAGCCAGACGCCAATCCTTTGACTGCACAACAGAACAATCCGAATGTGCAAACGTTTGGGCAAAAAGGAAATGTTCCGACTGGCGGCCATCCAATCCACGCAAATCAGTTCAGCCAGCAGGTGACACAGTTGTTTGTGAAGCAAATGAAGCTGACGCAAGTGGACGGGGTGCACGAGGCAAGGCTGATCTTGTATCCGCAGTCTCTCGGACAGGTTGACGTCAAAATCACTTCCCATAACGGGATGATTACCGCTCATTTTTCCGCGGAAACAACCGCCGGAAAAGAATTGCTGGACAACCAGCTGCCTCAGCTGCGCGCTGCATTGACGCAGCAAGGACTGCAAGTCGACCGTCTGGAGGTAAATCAGCAGCAACAGGCTGGAAGCTTGCCATTTCAGCAGCAGCAACGCGAACGCCAGCAGCAGCAAAACAATGAAAATCAGCAAAGCGACAGGCAGGACAAAGCTGAATTCTCGCTCGATGCTCTTGTAGAAGGCAGCGATGAGATCAGTAAAATCGGTTATTCCGGCTAAGGAATAGGACAAGGAGGAACCGCCATGCACTCGTTTAACGTCGGGCAGACCTACTTTCCTGTCAAACCAAGCCATACCGTACCTGCACGTTCAGGCAGTTCTGCGACAAACGGGAAAGCCTTTCGCGACTACCTGACGGAATCTGTTGAGAAAGCCAAGAGGTCTCAGGAGATCACTTTCAGTCAGCATGCGTTGAACCGTTTGAATGAAAGAGGAATCAGCCTGGATGAGACCAAGATGGACCGTCTGGCTGGCGGCGTCAAAAAGGCTGCCGACAAAGGCGCAAGGGAATCTCTGATCATGATGGACAATGTAGCGTTCGTGGTCAGCATCCAGAATCGGAAAGTGATTACTGCCGTAGATGACGGACGAATGAAGGATAGCGTTTTTACTAATATAGACAGTGCTGTGTTTGTGTAACGAACGAGGGCTGGACCTCTTCGGAGGAAGCCTGCGGACTGCCGACTGACTGAAGCAGTCAATTACTGAATATTATCGAGGAGGAATCGCATTATGCTGCGTTCTATGTATTCGGGCATCTCAGGTTTGCGCGGATTTCAGACAAAACTAGATGTGATCGGCAACAACATCGCCAACGTGAATACCGTAGGCTTCAAAAAAGGACGCGTCATGTTCCAGGACATTCTCAGCCAGAACATCGCGGGAGCGACAGCGCCAGCAGATCAGGGAGGGAAAGGCGGTACAAACCCGATTCAAATCGGTTTGGGGTCGCAAATGGCTTCAATTGATACTGTCTTCTCTGCCGGCAGCCCTATGCAAACGAACCTGCCAACCGATTTGTCCATTGAAGGCGACGGCTTCTTCATGGTAACGCCCGACGATGGCACTACTTTCTACTATACGCGGGCAGGGAACTTTACCCGGGATTCGCAAGGATACTTGGTAAACTCCCAGGGTCTCAAGCTCGTAGACAGCGGTGGAGGAACCATTCAAATCCCGCAGGACACCTACGTTTCCTATTCGATTGGAAAAGATGGGGTGGTCACTACGGTTGACGCGCAAGGTGCTTTGGACACGCCGTTCACTATTGGCGTCATGAAATTCAACAATCCGGGCGGGCTCAAAAAAATCGGCAATTCCTTGTATGAAAATACGAACAATGCTGGCCCATTCGATGGTGCTCCTGATACGCCGATCACAGCTGCTCAGGCTCAAGTAAGCATCATCTCCGGACAGTTGGAAATGTCCAACGTTGACCTGTCCGAGGAATTCACCGAGATGATCGTTGCTCAGCGCGGATTCCAGGCAAACTCCCGGATCATTACGACATCTGATACGGTACTGGAAGAACTGGTGAATCTGAAACGATAATGTGTAAAGGGGATCGGGGAGTGAAGCTGCTTGCTTCCTCCCCCCTACAACCCGAAAGGAGCGGCAGATGATCCAACTAACCCGATTCAACGGCGCACAGTTTTACTTGAACGCGACGCACATAGAGACGGTGGAGTCCACTCCCGATACGGTTATCACCTTGCTTACGGGGAAAAAGCACATCGTGAAAGAAACGGCAGAGGAAGTGATCGCGCGGATCCTGCGTTTCTACCAGCACGCGTTCCCGGCGTTTACACCGCCGCGCATGCCGGAAGACGATTCCATTGAATAGCGGGAGGCGCAAAAAATGTTTCAAAATCGCTTGTTTAACATGGCCCTTATCATCATTATTGCGATATCGCTTCTAGGAGTCATATCGTTCGTGCTCTGGCAAACCTATCTCTCCCCTGCAGCACAATCAGCAAGCCATGACGAATCCAAAGAGGTAAAGGCTCTTTCGGCCAAGGAAATGCAAGAGTACTCGGTTGACACTGGCGAGATTACCACAAACCTGCTCTCCAAAAACTACATCATCGTTCGTTTCACCATCACTGCGGACAGCAGCAGTTCCAAGGAAGAGCTGGAGCAACGCCTGCCTCAGGTGAACCAGATTATCATCAAGACACTAGCAGGTCTGGAACCCGATGACATCAAGGGAACAGAGGGAATCAACAAGCTGGAAGCCAAAATCATGAACGAGATTAGCGCATTGATGCAGGAAGGCAAAATCGTTCAGGTAATCACAACGAAACAGCTCCTATCTTAACAAATGATGAATGAATACATAGCAAGGGGGTGACGACAGATGGCCGAGGTTCTCTCACAAAGTGAGATTGACGCGTTGTTGGCAGCACTTTCTTCCGGAGAGATGGATGCCAACGAGCTGAAAAAAGAAGAGACTGAGCGGCGGGTTAAAGTATACGACTTCAAGCGGGCATTGCGATTTTCCAAAGATCAGATTCGCGGATTGACGCGTATCCACGAAAACTATGCACGGTTGTTGACGACATATTTTTCAGCTCAGCTTCGTACCTTCGTGCAAATAACAGTTGCCTCCGTCGACCAATTACCGTATGACGAGTTTATTCGCTCCATTCCGAAGATGACGATTCTCAATATTTTTGAGGCGCCACCACTTGAAGGCCGAATGGTTTTGGAAGTGAATCCAAACATCGCATACACGATGCTGGATCGACTCCTTGGCGGGCAAGGAATTATCCCCGACAAAATGGGGGCACTGACAGAAATCGAGACAACCGTGATGGAGCGCGTGTTTGGAAAGGCATTGGATACCTTCCATGAAGCGTGGAAACAAATTATCGAGTTGGACCCGTATTTGGAAGGGCTTGAAATGAATCCCCAATTCATGCAGATCGTTTCTCCGAACGAAATCGTGGCGGTTATCTCCTTTAGTACAAAAATTGGAGATACGACGGGGATGATCAACCTGTGTCTGCCACACGTCGTGTTGGAGCCAATCATGTCGAAGCTGTCCGGACAGTACTGGTTTTCCAAACAGAAGAAAACGAGGGATGAAGAGGAGCGATTGCGGGTTGAGGAGCGGGTGAAAGCAGCCAGCCTGCCGATTATCGCGGAGTTGGGTACCGCTACCATCACCGTAGGAGAGTTTTTGCAGCTTCAGGTCGGTGATGTGATCCAGCTCGATCATCTCGTCGATAACAAGTTGAGAATTAAAGTGGGAGATCAACTGAAGTTCCTGGGACAGCCCGGCACGCAAAAAGGTCGTGTTGCGGTGCAGATCGACGAAGTCCTTGAGGAAGGGGAGGAAATGAATGAGTAGAGACATGCTTTCTCAAGAAGAAATTGACGCGCTGCTGCGAGCAAACAATTTGGTAGAAGAGGAAACGGAACAACAGAGCGTGCCAGATGTGGCCGACTACCTGTCGGCGTTTGAGCAAGACGCACTTGGAGAGATTGGAAACATCTCTTTTGGCAGTGCAGCAACGGCTCTCTCTACCTTGTTAAGCCAAAAGGTGGATATTACGACGCCTACTGTTTCGATGGTTCAAGTCAGCGAGTTGGAAAAAGAGTTTCCCATGCCGCATGTCGCAGTTCACGTAGAGTATACAGATGGCTTTAAAGGCGTCAACCTGCTTGTCGTCCGGATGGAAGATGCGGCGGTTGTAGCCGATCTGATGATGGGCGGGGATGGTCGCCCGAGCACGACGGAAATGTCCGATCTGCATATAAGTGCAGTTCAAGAGGCCATGAATCAAATGATGGGGTCTGCAGCCACGTCGATGTCTACCATTTTTAATCAACTGGTAAACATCACACCGCCAGGGATTGATGTGATGGATCTTGCGCAGGGGAAGGGCGGAGACAGCTTCACGGAGGATGACACCCCGCTGGTCAAAGTCTCATTCCGTTTAAAGGTAGGGGAGCAAGGAGAGCTGATCGACTCCAATATCATGCAGCTCTTGCCGCTATCCTTTGCGAAGGATATGATCGGACGTCTGACTGGCGCATCAGATGCGGATGCCGCTGCTGCAAGTCCTGCTGAGGAAGCTCAAGCGCCCTCTGCTCCTAGTCAGCCGGCTGGCCACACCGAACCAACGATTCCGGCAAGTCCAGCCACTCAGCCGCCAGCAGCAGCTGCACAGACACCTTATCCAGAACAGCCGGCACAAGCGCCGCACCCTGGTTACGCACCACCGCCGATGGGTTATCAGGCTCCGCCGATGTACCAGGATCCATATGGTCAGCATCCTTATCCACCGGCTTATGCGTACCCGCCGCAATATGTCCAGCCGCCGGTTCCACACGCTCCCCAGCACTTTGGAGCACAGCCGATGAATGTTGCCAATGTGAAAGCAGCGCAATTTTCTCCGTTCGGTGGCGGTATGATGGCTGCACCTGACGAACAGAACCTGAATTTGCTATTGGACATTCCTCTGCAGGTGACAGTCGAGCTTGGCCGTACGAAGAAGCTGATCAAAGACATACTGGATCTTTCCGCCGGATCGATCATCCAACTGGACAAGCTGGCTGGTGAGCATGTAGACATTTTGGTAAACAACAAATTGATCGCCAAAGGCGAGGTTGTGGTCATCGACGAAAACTTCGGGGTTCGCGTAACCGACATTATCAGTCCGATTGACCGCGTTTCGAAATTGCAATAACAACGGTAAAAACGAGGAGGAGCTAATCCATGTCTAACAAAGTTCTCATTGTTGATGACGCAGCATTTATGCGCATGATGATTAAAGAAATTCTGTCTAAAAACGGGTACAGCGTCGTCGGAGAAGCAAGCGACGGAGCACAGGCAGTAGAAAAATACAAAGAACTCGGTCCTGACCTGGTCACCATGGATATTACCATGCCAGAGATGGATGGAATCTCGGCACTGAAAGAAATCAAAAAGATTGATCCGAATGCTCGTGTCATCATGTGTTCTGCGATGGGGCAGCAGGCAATGGTAATTGACGCCATTCAGGCTGGAGCAAAAGATTTTATCGTGAAGCCGTTCCAGGCAGATCGCGTATTGGAAGCGATCAAAAAGACGTTGAGCTAATGATGAAACTCCGGGACACAAGGGTGCGGCTCATCTGGATTTGTTGCCTGCTGTTGTTGTTCGTCGCTTCCCTTCCGGCTCAGGCTTTGGCGGAGAGCAGTTCTGTCGCCGATGCACTGAAAAAAGGCACGCTATCGACTGATGGGTCCGCCGGTCCACAGGAACCGGCACCCATTCCAGGAAGCGGGTCTGGCAGTATGTGGGGTTACCTGATACAGGTTATTTTCTCACTGGGCATCATTCTGGTTCTCATCTATTTGTTGCTGCGTTTTTTGTCAAAGCGTCAGGTTGGAATGGCACAAGGGCCGATTAAAGTCATCAGTATGGCACCGCTCGGGAATGGGAAGTCGGTCCAAGTGGTAATGATCGGAGAATCATTGTACGTGCTCGGTGTCGGTGAAAATGTTCAATTGCTTCATCACATACCGGCTGGAGAGGAAGCTGACCTGATTTTGGCAGATGCAGAAATAAAAGGCGCGCTGCCATCGCCGCTGAAATGGCTCCCATTTGGCGGCAATCGAAAGAACAGTGACGAATTTTTCCAGCCTTCCGATGGGCAAGGTCGTACGTTTGAAGAAATCCTACGAAACCAGTGGGGAACGGTAACAAAACGCTCGGAACAAAATGTCCGCTGGATGGATGAGCAAGGTAAGGACAGAGGAGATTTGGGATGAAACAAATACTGCAGCTGCTCGTGATTGTGCTCGCATTGCTGGTCATACCGGATATGGCGGCAGCAGCACCGGTTCAACCATCATTGGTCCCTACGATTGACTTGAAAATTGGGGGCGGAGCTGGTACGCCGCAGGAGACTTCGACAGCCATTCAATTGCTGTTGATCTTGACAGTTCTGTCCGTAGCGCCTGCCATTTTGCTGCTCATGACCAGCTTTACGCGAATTGTCGTCGTATTGTCGTTTGTCCGCAATGCATTGGCAACTCAGCAAATGCCACCAAACCAGGTATTGATCGCACTCGCTCTGTTCATGACCTTTTTTATCATGTCCCCGACATTGGCCAAGGTAAATGAGACGGCTGTCCAGCCTTTTATGCAGGGGCAATTATCGCAAGAACAGGCGTTTGCGGCTGCGGTCATCCCATTCAAGGAATTTATGGCCAAACAGACACGTGAAAAGGACCTGGCGCTGTTTCTGGAGTTTGCAAAGGCAGAGCGGCCGAAGACAGTACAAGATATTCCGCTTACTGCATTGGTTCCCGCTTATGCGATCAGTGAACTGAAAACAGCATTTCAAATCGGTTTTATGATTTTTATTCCGTTTCTTGTCATCGATATGATTATTGCAAGTATTCTGATGGGAATGGGGATGATGATGCTTCCCCCGGTGATGATCTCACTCCCGTTCAAAATTTTGCTGTTCATCATGGTCGATGGCTGGTACCTGGTAGTCAAATCTCTTCTGACCAGCTTTTAGCGTACGAGAGGCACCCGGCCAAGGAGGGTAGAGCATGACACAAGAGTTACTTATGAGAGTTGCCCAAAGCTCTGTCTATACGATTTTGCTGATCGCTGCTCCGGCGCTGGGCGTAGGTCTGCTGGTAGGGTTGATCGTCAGCATTTTTCAAGCAACGACACAAATTCAGGAGCAAACGCTCGCTTTTATTCCCAAAATCGTCGCCATCCTGGTCACCATCCTGGCTGTCGGCCCTTGGATGCTGCGAATCATGCTCGAGTTCACCATGGGGATATTTGGGAATCTCCACAAGTTTGTCGGGTAACCAATGACAGCCTTCTTGGTTCACCTACCTGTGTTGTTGCTTGTATTTGTCCGCCTGACCGCTTTCTTCGTATCGGCTCCGTTTTTCTCGATGAAAGGCGTGCCGAATCAGTTTAAGATCGGTTTGGCTTTGTTTATGGCGGTCATCAGTTTTGGTTCTGTCCCGGTTCAAGGGGCAATCCCGATGGATTTGACATTTATCCTTTACGTCATCAAAGAGGCATTGGTCGGCGTCATATTGGGCTATATTTGCGAGTTGATGTATGTCACTGTCCAGGTTGCGGGCGGGATCATGGATATGCAAATGGGGCTGGCTATGGCCAACGTCATCGATCCGCGGACCGGTGCGTACGTTCCGCTTACGGGCCAATTCAAAAACGTTTTGGCGATGCTATACTTTCTGAGCATGAATGGACATCATATGCTCATTCGCGGAATCATCAAAAGCTATCAAGCCATTCCAATCGATGCCGTATGGGCTGCTTTGGGCAGCGAACAGGTCATGTGGCTGGCGGTAAAAGTATTTCGGGAAATGTTTCTAAGCGCCTTTCTGATTGCTACGCCGATAATCGTTTCATTGTTTCTGGTAGACCTTTCTCTTGGTATTATCGCCAAATCAGTCCCGCAATTTAATATTTTTGTTGTTGGATTTCCGATCAAACTGCTGGCAGGCTTTCTTCTGTTAATCGTAGTGATGCCTGCATTTCTCCTGACGTTAAGCAGTTTGTTCGAAAAAATGTTTCGATCGTTAGCGGAGATGATGAAGCTGCTCGGAGGAACAGGATGAACCGAATAACTTTTTTGTACCCTGTCGACCTCCAATACTTCAGCGGAGAGAAGACAGAAAAGGCAACTCCCAAAAAGAAACAGGATGCCCGTAAAAAAGGGCAAGTGGTGAAAAGCGCCGACTTGTCTCCGGCGCTTAGCCTGATGGCAGCGTTTCTCATGCTCGTCGCTTTTGGTGCAACTATGTTTCATTCCTTTGAAAACCTGATGAGAGAGTCCCTGATCACCTTTGCGACGTGGCAAGTAAATGAAGAAAACCTGGCAATCATTATCCGGAAGGTTGCCTGGGAAGCAGTCAAGATTGCCGGGCCAGTGCTCGCCGCTGTTTTTTTAGTTGCCCTCTTTGCAAACTACGCCCAGGTGGGGTGGCTGTTTACGACAGAGACGATTCAGTTCAAACTGGAAAAATTGGACCCTATCAAGGGGGCCAAACGAATGTTCAGCCTCCGTTCATTGGTGGAGCTGGCCAAATCGCTTTTAAAAATCAGTACAGGCATACTGGTTGCCTACATGATCTTGTGGGATGTGCGAGATGAATTAATCAAGCTCTCCATGCAACCGCTGGAAGCGACGCTCTCCTTTGCTGCAGCGGAAGCTTCCAAACTGGGACTGCTAATCGGGCTGTTGCTTCTCATCTTGGCTATTTTGGATTACTTGTATCAACGATATGAGTACGAAAAAAATCTGCGAATGTCCAAACAGGATATTAAAGACGAATACAAACAATCAGATGGTGATCCCCTCATTAGAGGGAAGATTCGTGAGCGTCAGCGCAGCATGGCAATGCGGCGCATGATGCAGGAGCTGCCGAAAGCCGATGTAGTGATTACCAACCCGACTCACTTTGCGGTTGCGATCCGCTACGACAGCAATGAGATGCACGCGCCGACAGTGATTGCCAAAGGGCAAGACTACATGGCATTGAAGATTAAGGAAATTGCAAAGAAACACCGTATTGTAACGATGGAAAACAAGCCTCTTGCCAGGGCTCTATATAGCCAGGTGGAGATTGGTCAGCCGATACCTGAAGAATTGTTTAAAGCGGTTGCCGAGGTTCTCGCCTATGTATACAAACTGCAAGGGAAAGTGAAGTAAAACAAAGAAGAGAGGAGGACTAACGGTGGGATTAAAGATGAAAGAGCTAGGTACGGTCTTGTTTGTCATTAGTATCGTTGTCATGATGGTGATCCCACTGCCTTCCGAGTTGTTGGATCTGCTTCTCATATTGAACATCTCCCTTGCCTTGACGATTTTGCTAGTGTCTATGTACACGAGGGAGACATTGCAGTTCTCCATCTTTCCTACAGTCCTGCTGATTACGACACTCTTTCGACTGGCTTTGAACGTCTCGACGACGCGGAACATTCTTTCGCATGCCGAGGGCGGTAAAGTTATTGAAGCGTTCGGCAGCTTCGTCGTAGGCGGCAATCAGGTCGTAGGTTTTGTTGTTTTCCTGATCCTTGTCATCATTCAGTTTATCGTTATTACAAAAGGCTCGGAGCGCGTTGCCGAGGTTGCAGCACGCTTTACCCTGGATGCAATGCCAGGGAAACAAATGAGTATTGATGCGGACTTGAATGCCGGGATGATTACCGATACAGAAGCTCGGGCCCGTCGGAAAAAAATCGAAGACGAGGCGGATTTCTACGGCGCGATGGATGGTGCCAGCAAGTTTGTGAAAGGGGACGCCATCGCCGGTATTATCATCTTTATCGTGAATATTATCGGCGGATTTATCATCGGCATGGTGATTCATGACATGAGCTTTGCCGAGTCCGCTTCTAAATTTACAACGATGTCCGTAGGTGACGCGCTTGTCAGCCAAATCCCGGCGCTGCTCATTTCGACTGCGACCGGTATCATCGTAACGCGCGCAACGTCTGGAGACGGACTGGGCGAAGATATCGCCAATCAGCTATTCAGCTACCCGCGCCTGCTGTTTATCGTGGCCGGTGGAATATTCCTGCTTGGCTTGCTCACGCCCATTGGTCTGGTGCCTGTTGTTCCGATTTCCGGCTTGCTCGCTTTTGCCGGATGGAAAATGACGCGGAAGCAAAAGGTGGCCTGGGAAGAGACGGCTCAACAAGAAGAAGATCAGCAGCTGGAAGAAGTGCGCAGTCCAGAAAGCGTCGTCAACCTGCTTCAGGTCGATCCGATCGAATTTGAATTTGGCTATGGACTCATTCCGCTTGCGGATAGCAAGCAGGGTGGTGATCTGCTCGATCGCGTCATTATGATTCGACGCCAGGTTGCCTTGGAACTTGGCATTGTCGTGCCGGTCATCCGCATCCGCGATAACATCCAGCTTCGCCCGAATGAATATGTGATCAAAATCAAGGGGAATCAGATTGCGACGGGAGAAATCCTGCTCGATCATTATCTCGCCATGAGCCCGGGCTTTGACGATGATTCGGTCGTCGGGATCGAAACCGTTGAACCTGCGTTTGGTCTTCCCGCTTTATGGGTAACAGAAGAAAATAAGGAGATTGCTGAACTTTCCGGATATACGGTTGTGGACCCTCCATCTGTTGTCGCCACTCATTTGACCGAAGTGATCAAGCGTCATGCTCATGAATTGCTTGGACGTCAAGAGACGCGGGCACTGATTGACAATGTTAGAGAGGTGGCACCGGTTCTCGTCGATGAGCTGATTCCAGGCTCTCTGTCGATCGGCGAAGTGCAGAAGGTGCTGCAAAAGCTTCTGCGTGAAAAAGTCTCGATTCGCAACCTGACAGTCATTTTGGAAGCATTGGCTGATCATGCGATGTACACAAAAGATCCGGAAGTGTTGACCGAATACGTGCGTCAGGCGATGTCGCGCCAGATCACCCTGCAATATACGGAGCCGGGACAGCCGCTCCGCGTCATCACCGCCGGACCAGGATTAGAAAAGACGATTTCCGAGCACGTAGAGCAGACTGAGCAGGGCAGCTACCTGGCTATCGATCCGGAAACATCACAGCGCATTTATCAGAATATGTCAGCGGAGGTTAGCAGAATGGTCAATTCGGGACAGCAGCCGATCATTCTCTCATCGCCTGCCGTCCGCATGTATCTGCGTCAGCTCATGGAGCGGATGATGCCGGATGTTCCTGTTCTGTCGTACAGCGAGCTGGAGCCACATGTTGAAGTGCAAAGTGTAGGGATGGTGAACATTTCGTGAGAGTAAAACGATACATAGTCGATTCCATGCCGGAAGCACTTGACAAAATTCGTGTTGATCTAGGGTCTGAAGCCATCATTCTCAATTCCAAAGCAATCAAGACGGGAGGCTTTCTCGGTTTTTTTGGAAAGCAGCAAATTGAGGTGGTCGCGGCTGTCGACGACAAAGAATCCGAAAAGCAAAAAAGCTCGGCTGCGGCCAGACAGCGGACCGTTCCCGCCAGACCTGTAACGACCGGCACGAGCACTGCCCAGCGAGCCTATCAGTCTATTGCGGCAAGCTCCCAGACCAAAAGCCAGGGCATTGGGAGCCAGCCGCTGTCGGAAGACGCTGCACCAGTCCTCTTCGGCAAGCAGGATACACGTGAGCAGAGGGTGGAGGCGGAACGTCACGGATCAGACAATCTTCTGAAAGAGCACCACCCAGAAAAAGAACCGATAAAAGAATTGATGAAAGAACCAATGAAAGAACCAATGAAAGAACCGATCCAACCCCGGAACTCGAAAACCGACTCGCCCCCGTCGGCGAGTGAGCAGAGCGATCAGATCGCACTTGAGGTCCGCAGCATGCGGCAGATGTTTGAAAAGCTGTTGACCAATGATATGACACAGCAATTGCCCCAGCCGGTTCAAGCGGTGAGAAGCCGATTGAGGCAGCAAGAGGTAACTGAGGAGGCTGCAGCGCAGGTTATTCAGCAAGTCATTCTGGAGTGCGAGACTGATTGGGATGATGCCAAGGCCTCGCAGGTAGCGGAGGAATTGATCGCCAAGCGTCTCGAAAAAGCCGTGAAACGGCCATCTTGCATCGAAAAAGACGTACGGTATGCTTTCTTCTTTGGACCGACTGGCGTGGGAAAGACGACGACCATCGCAAAATTGGCGGCAGCCTGCATGTTAAAGGAAAAGCGGAAAGTCGGCTTTATTACGGCAGACACATATCGGATTGCGGCCGTTGAACAACTGAAGACGTACGCAAACATATTGAATGTACCGTTTGAAGTGGTTTTTTCTCCGAAAGAGATTCCGCAAGCGATGGAGCGATTAAGCGGGTGTGATCTGATCTTTGTCGACACAGCGGGAAGAAACTACCGAAATGACGAGTATGTGCAAGGGATTCGCGATTTGGTGGTGGCAGATCAAAACAGTCTAAACTTTTTGGTACTGAGTCTCACGTCCAAATACAGCGACATGAAGACGATCATCCGCAATTTTGACGATGTTCCGGTTTCCCGGGTCATTTTTACAAAGGCGGACGAAACGGATGCCTATGGGGCCATGCTAAACGTAGCGTTTGAGACGGAGCTCTCGATTTCTTATGTGACTACGGGCCAAAATGTCCCGGACGATATTATCGTGGCGACCCCCCGACTGATAGCTAACATGATAATGGGGGAATGAATCGTATGCATGACCAAGCAAAACGACTTCGTGAGCGAATGCAGCAGAATTCGTCCTCCCGGCAGACGCGGTTGGTTACGGTGACGAGCGGCAAAGGGGGAGTAGGGAAATCCAACTTCAGCCTGAATTTCGCACTTGGCTTGCGCGAAAAAGGGCACAAGGCTATCCTGTTTGATGTCGATTTGGGACTTGCAAACCTGGATGTACTGATGGGAATTACGCCAAAGCGTCACCTGCTGCATTTGATCGATCAAGAGGCAACAGTCTGGGACATTATGGAGACGGGGCCCGGAAATTTGGAATTTATCGCGGGAGGTTCAGGGTTTACCCAAATTCTTCAGCTCGACAACCACAAGCTGGATATCCTGTTTCAAAAGCTGGAACCGCTTCACGGCTACGCCGATACGATTATTTTTGACACCGGGGCGGGCATCTCTCAGGAGTCTTTGCGATTCATGCTGTCTTCGGATGAAGTGATTTTGGTCACGACGCCAGAGCCGCCGGCTATTACGGATGCGTATGCTGTAATTAAAATGATTCACTCCCGCAATCCTCAGACGAAGGTACGCCTTGTCATTAACCGGGCAACGTCGGATCGTGAAGGACAAGCCACTGCGGACAAATTGAGCATGGTAGCCAAACGATTTCTGGATATGGAGATAAGCAAGCTCGGCTATGTCATGGATGACGATCATGTCACAAAGGCTGTAAAACAGCAGCGTCCGTATTTCCTTGCCTTTCCGCAATCGCAAGCTTCCAAAAGCATCAGAAATCTGGTAGCTGCATATCTCGGGAGCGCTGGAGCAGCGGGTTCCGGTTCACCAGGAGGTTTAAAAGGTTTCTTTAAGAAGCTGAAGGGCTTCATCCCATAATACAACTAGACTTCGGAAGGGAGCGATGGCGGATGAGTACTATTCGTGTTCTCGTCACAGATGATTCGGCATTCATGCGTAAGGTTATTTCTGACATCCTGCAAAGCGACCCTGAAATCGAAGTAATTGATCGTGCGAAGAACGGACTTGAATGCGTGGAGAAGGCTGCCAAGCTGAAGCCTGATGTAATCACGCTGGATATCGAAATGCCGATCATGAATGGCTTGGAAGCTTTGGAACAGCTAATGAAGCAAAGTCCTGTTCCTGTAGTGATGTTGAGCAGCTTGACCAGAGAGGGCGCAGAAGCAACGATTCGAGCGCTTGAGCTCGGAGCCATCGATTTTGTTGCAAAGCCATCCGGGCCGATTTCACTTGATATTCACAAAGTCGGCGATCGTCTGATCGAGAGAGTGAAAGCTGCCTCTCAAGCCAAGAAAAGAACGAATAAGTTTAAGCTTCATGCAGAGAGTACTGCTTCCCCGTTCCTGTTCGCAGCCAAGGCCACGGAAGACATTGTGCTTGCACCCCGGCAGGCATCGACTGAAATGCCTGTAAACAGAGCTGCATCCGGTTCGGCCAAGCTTGTGGTGCTGGGAACTTCAACCGGAGGCCCCAAAGCACTGCAAACTGTTCTGACAGCATTGCCCAGTCAGCTCCCTGCTCCGATAGCAATCGTGCAGCATATGCCAGCCGGTTTTACAAAATCGCTGGCACAGCGTCTGGACTCTCTCTGTGCGATCCGCGTAACAGAGGTAACAGACGGAGAATGGTTGGAGCCCGGAACCGCGTACATCGCACCTGGCGGCTATCATTTTGAAGTTGTACAAACGAACGGAAGACTGCAGGCCAAACTGCATCAGGAAGAGCCCCGAGGTGGTCACCGTCCTTCTGTCGACATCCTTTTTGAGTCTGTCAGCCGATTGACAAAAGTAGACAAATGGGCAATTATCATGACAGGCATGGGAAATGATGGGACGAAGGGCCTGATCAAAATGAAGGAAATAGGTCCTGTAACGAGTATTATCGAGGATGAATCGACATGTGTCGTGTTCGGGATGCCGCGTGCGGCCATCCAGGCAGGCCTCGCTGATCATGTCGTGCCATTACACAAAATTGCAGAAACACTCTGCAAGCTGCTGCACTGATTTTGGGAGGTGGAACACCCATGGACATGAATCAATATTTGGACATGTTTATTGAAGAGTCAAAGGAGCACCTGCAAGCGATCAATGCGAACTTGCTCGTTTTGGAGAATGATCCGGAAAGCACTCAGATCGTCAACGAAATATTCCGTTCCGCGCATACGCTAAAAGGTATGTCGGCGACAATGGGTTTTGAGGATATGGCGAGTCTGACCCATGAAGCGGAAAATGTGCTGGATTTAATCCGAAATGACAAGCTGAAAATCAACAGCGATATTATGGATGTGATTTTCCAAAGCGTTGACCTGATTGAAGGCATGGTCATGAATATTATGGAAGGCGGAGATGGCTCGGCAGACGTGTCACAGCCAGTTGCTAAACTGCGGGCAATCGTATCGGGGGATTTTTCTGCCATTGCGAATGTGGCAGCCCAGGAAGCAACTGCGTCAGTCGAGCAAGTCGCTGCTGGCGGCTCCGAAGACGGCAACCGCGAGTACGATCTGGACGAGTTTTCTCTTACGGTTTTGAAGCAATCGAAGGAAGCGGGCAACAACCTGTTCTGGATCAAAGTAACCTTGCAGGAGAACTGCCTGTTGAAAGCAGCCCGTGCGTATATGGTTTTTGACCAGCTGGAGTCGATGGGGGAAGTGATCAAATCGACACCTGCGGTAGAGGATTTGGAAAACGAGCGCTTTGATCTTTCCTTCGAAGTAGTCTTTGTCACGATGGAACCTTTGGAGAAAGTGAAAAAAGCAATCAGTAATATTTCGGAAATTGAGGAAGTGCTCGTAGAACCGGTTGAAATGAAGGAAGCAGGAAAGCAAGCCAAGCAAGCAGAGCAGCAGGTAGCTGCTGCAGCCGCTGCGCCTGCAGAAGTCAAAAAAGCCGAAGGACCCGCACAGAACAACACGGCCGTGAAAAAAGTGACGGCGGGCGGAAAAACGATCCGCGTAGACATCGAGAGATTGGACGTCCTGATGAACCTGTTTAGTGAGCTGGTTATCGACCGTGGGCGTTTGGAGCAGCTGGCCCGCGAACTCGGCAAGAGCGAGTTGCAGGAAACCGTTGAGCATATGAGCCGCATCAGTGGCGATTTGCAAAACATCATTCTGACGATGCGCATGGTTCCGGTCGAGCAAGTATTCAACCGTTTCCCTCGGATGATTCGCGACCTGGCAAAAGATTTAAACAAAAAAGTAAATCTGGAGATATATGGCGCGGAAACAGAGCTTGATCGGACGGTCATCGATGAAATTGGCGATCCGCTTGTTCACCTCCTGCGAAATTCGCT
This sequence comes from Brevibacillus borstelensis, assembly GCF_036700025.1. NCBI lineage: Bacteria > Bacillati > Bacillota > Bacilli > Caryophanales > Paenibacillaceae > Brevibacillus > Brevibacillus borstelensis. The sequence goes on from NZ_CP144922.1 coordinate 2,617,442, forward strand.
CGATCACGGTGTGGAATCTCCAGCCCAACGAAAGCAGGCTGGCAAGCCGGAGGAAGGAACGATTCAGCTTCGTGCCTTCCATAGCGGAAACCATGTGTTTATCGAAGTAAAAGATGACGGTGCCGGCATTAACAAAGATAAAGTTCTGAAGAAAGCGATTGAACGGGGCATCGTAAATCCGGCTAACGCAGATTCCTTGAGCGACAGGCAAATCTTTGAACTGCTGTTCTCGTCAGGCTTTAGTACCGCTGAGGTCATTTCGGACATCTCGGGACGAGGAGTCGGGCTCGACGTAGTGAAAACGAAGATTGAGTCCCTGGGCGGAAACGTAAGCGTCGACTCTGTTCGTGGACAGGGAACGACATTCCTGATCCAGCTTCCGCTCACGCTCTCGATCATCTCGGCCATGCTCGTTCAGGTTCAAAACGAGAAATACGCTGTTCCACTCAGTTCTATCATTGAAACAGCGGTATTCCGCAAAGATCAAATCATGATGGCGCATCGCCAGAAAGTCATTGATTTCCGCGGAAGAGTGGTTCCTCTCGTTTCGTTGCAGGAAATCTTCCAGATTCCGGATAACGGAGCGGACAAAGATGACGAAGTAGCAGTCGTAATCGTCCGCAAGGGTGAAAAAATGGCCGGACTTGTCGTCGATTCATTTATTGGCCAGCAAGAAATCGTCCTGAAGTCACTCGGCAAGTACCTGGTAAACGTGTTCGCCATTTCTGGGGCAACGATCCTGGGAGACGGACAAGTAGCGCTGATTATCGACTGCAACGCACTGATTAAGTAAGAGGAGGGCAGCCGTATGCTCGAGCAAAAGGAAATCATCGGAGAAGTAAAAGTCATCGTATTTCGCTTGAAAGACGAAGAATACGGAGTTGATGTAAATCAGGTCAAATCGATTGAGAAATTGGAGCATATTACCCGCGTTCCGCGAACTCCGGCATTTGTCAAAGGGGTAATCAACCTGCGCGGAGTTGTAACGCCGATTATCGACCTGCGCAATCGCTTCAGTCTGGAAGAGACAGCGTATACCGAATCGACGCGGATTATTATTGTGGCGGTTGGTGAACTGGAAGTAGGCCTGATCGTAGACGCGGCTAATGATGTGATCGATATACCGGTGAACGCGATCGAACCGCCGCCGGAGGTTGTCGGAGGAGTGGAGGCCGCCTACCTGCGCGGAGTGGCCAAGCTGGAAAAACGCCTGCTGATCCTGTTGAATCTGGATAAGGTGTTGAGCAACGAGGAAATCAAACAACTTGACTCCTTTGAGGGATAAGGGATGGAATACTTTACAAAGTTTGGCGATTTTCAATTTGACGTACTTCGGGAAGTAGGGAACATTGGCGCTGGCAACGCGGCTACTGCACTTTCCAAACTGATACAAAAAGAAATCGACATGAAGGTGCCGCAGGTAAAAATTATTCCCTTTGACGAAGTAGCGGACTGCGTCGGAGGTCCAGAGGCGGTCGTTGTTACTGTCTTTCTTCGGGTTGAGGGAGATTGTCCGGGCAACATGTTTTTCATCCTGGATATGGCTTCCGCTCGGCACGTTCTGCAGCAGATTATCGGCGAAGTGAAGGATGTAGAAGAATGGACAGAGTACGAGGCTTCCGCTCTTCATGAAATCGGCAACATCCTCACCGGTTCCTACTTGTCTTCGCTGGCTGATTTTACGAATTTGAATCTGCAGCCATCCGTACCGGCTCTGGCGATCGATATGGCGGGGGCCATTCTCAGCTACGGACTTTTGGAACTGGGACAAGCAGGGGACTTCGCGCTCACTATCGATACGGCTTTCTTTGAAGGCAATGAACAAGTCCAAGGTCACTTTTTTCTGATCCCTGATCCCGAATCCTTAAAGACATTATTTCGATCATTAGGAGTACCGTTCGATGGAGATTATTAAAATTGGGATGGCGGACCTCGGAGTTGCAAAATCTCCTGACCGATTACGGACTACAGGGTTAGGTTCATGTGTGGGAGTCGTCCTGTATGATTCTGTACATAAAGTTGCCGGGATGGCCCATGTCATGCTGCCTGAGTCCTCTCTCGGAAAAGGCGGGGAGATCGCGATCGGGAAATACGCCGATACCGCTATCCCCCGTCTCATTCAGGACATGAAGCTGGCTGGAGCATCGACGACCAACATGGTGGCAAAGCTGGCCGGCGGAGCTCAGATGTTTGCATTCCTCGGAAAGAGTGACTCGATGAGGATCGGACCGCGAAATGTAGAGGCGTGCAAAATGGCACTGCAGCAGGCAAAGATAAAAGTAGTTGCCGAGGATACAGGAGGAAATTGCGGGAGGACCATCGAGTTTGATGCGGCTACGGGTCTTCTGCAAATTCGAACCGTCAATCAAGGTGTGAAGGAAGTATAGGTATGCTGGGTACGATGTGGGTGAATACAGGGTTCGGAGCACTTGCTTCTGTCATTACGTTTTTTACGGCTTTGGCCGGAAACGTCTGGCTGGTTTCTTTGGAACGCGCCGGTTATGCATTTATCCTTTTTTTTCTTGCAGCTTTCCCGATACGTTGGCTCGTTGCTAAAATCATGGGCTCTTTCCAAGCCCCTGAGACCATGGTTCCGGCAGAAGCTGCCGAGGGGGGCGTCCCCTCGGCTTCCGGAGAGCCGGATGATCCCCAGGGAGACGGTGAATTTATACCGCTGTCTCTGGACCAAATGGGGAGCGCTCCTCTGGCGCATGATCCCACCACCGTTGCAGATGTTGTGAGGCGTTTAACTGATGAGTAAAGGTTGGTGACGAAATCGTGGCACGGCTAACCAATCAAGAAAAAGCAAGGCAGTTTGACAAATGGGTATTGTGGAAAGAAGAAGGCAGCCGGGACGCGGAGGTGGATCTGGTCACACAGTATCTCCCGTTAGTGGACAAGGTAGCCAACAGGCTTGCGATCAACCTTCCGAATAATGTGGACAAAGATGATCTGATCAGCTATGGCCGCTTTGGTTTGTTGGACGCGTTGGCCAAGTTTGATCATACCCGCGGGCTTCAGTTTGAGACGTATGCGATGTGGCGGATTCGCGGTGCCATGATCGATGGTTTGAGGGAGAACGATTGGATCCCCAGGACGGTTCGAGACAAGGCAAAGAAGATCGAAGAGGCGTATACGCTCTTGGAGCAAAAGCAACTGCGAGCGCCGACTGACTCCGAGGTTTCTTCTTACCTCGGCATTTCGGAGAAAGACTTGCAGCAGGTCTTTTATGAAACTTCACTCGCCACGATGATTTCTATAGATGAAGCTGTGGGGGAAGAAGAGGAGCAAAAGACAGCAAGGCATTCCTACATCGTCGATGAAGTGACACCGCGTCCCGATCAGGTGGCTGAATTGGCAGGCCTGAAAGAAGTGTTGACCGCCGTCATCGACAAGCTGCCGGAAAAAGAGCGTCTTGTCGTTTCCTTGTTTTACTTTGAGGAGCTGACCTTGTCGGAAATTGCAGATGTGATGAGCTTGTCACCCTCGCGTATCTCGCAGCTTCATTCCAAGGCGATATTTCGTTTGCGTTCCGCACTTGCCAGATGGAAGTCTCAGCTTGTCTAAAAGATAAATAGCTACAAATAGAAGATACAGAAAATGGGAGAAGAGGGCCCATGGTTTGAGAGGGGTAGAAAGATGGAAGCGATAGGAAACTACAAGCTCGAAGTCAAAATCTCTCAGGACAAACTGGAAGCCGGGATCATGTTGGTGATTGCCGACCAGGAGCTAGGATCGCAGCTTCGCATAACGGAGACAGAAGTGCGTGAAGTATTGCGACAACAAAAAATTACACATGGAATTCTTGATCAGGTCGTCCAAGAACTGTGCAGCAACCCGGCAAAATTTGTGAACACGTACGTTACGATCGCGAACGGAACTGCTCCTGTTGCCGGGAAGGATGGCGAGATCGAGTACACCTTTCTTGAAAAAAATCAAGACGAAAAACGGCCAAAAGAGCTGGAAGACGGACGGGTTGACTATTACAGCATTACGAACATTCCCAATGTGGCTAAAGGGCAGCTGTTGGCGCGGAAAACACCCCCAGTGCCCGGAATAGCGGGTATTGCGGTTACCGGAGAGCCCATCGTTCCTAAAGCCGGCAAGGAAGCTGTGCTGAAGCTCGGCAAAAATGTGGTGTTGAATGCAGAGAAAACGATGCTGTATTCAGCGATAGACGGTCAGGTTTCCTTTACGGACAATCATAAAGTGAATGTATTTCCTGTGTTCGAAGTCAATGGTGATGTCGATTTTAGCGTCGGGAACATCGATTTTGTGGGAACGGTGGTCATTCGCGGTAACATTCCGACTGGCTTTCGGGTGAAGGCATCAGGGGATATTCGCGTCCTCGGAAGTGTCGAGGGCGCCGAATTGGAAGCCGGAGGTTCGGTTGAGATCAAGAGTGGTATTGTCGCTCAAGACAAAGGACAAGTAATCGCCGGCAACAACGTGAAGACGTCATTTATTCAAAATGCAAATGTTACGGCAGGCAATCAAGTCCTGGTTTCGCAGAGCATCATGTTCTCCCAGGTGCGGGCGGGAAAGCAAATTATTTGTAATGGTCCAAAAGGAATCATTATTGGCGGCACGCTTCAAGCTGGAGAAAAAATAACGGCTCGTGTGATAGGCAATACGAGTGCAACGCCTACGGTTCTGGAGGTTGGCGTCAAGCCGGAGCTGCGTCTGGAATTGGCATCGATCAATAAAGAACTGCAAATTGTGTATGAAAATTTGCGCAAAACGGATCAAGGGCTGGGCGTACTAAACCAGCTCCTGCAGGTAAATGGCGAGCTTTCTCCGGAAAAGAAGACCATGCAAATCAAGCTGGCCAATACAAGGCTGATTCTGGAGAAAGAAGGAAAACAGCTCGAAGCTCGCAAAAAAGAAGTGGAAGCGGAGCTGGAGGGAGATTCACCAGCCGCCATTGATGTGTATTACACGATGTATCCTGGCATTAAAATGGTATTTGGCAAACTGGTCCGGTTTATCAAGCAGGAGTTTGCACGTACCCGCTTTCTCGTCGTTAACGGAGAGATCACGACTTCCACTCTCGTCTGAGCATAGCGATACGGAAAAAGGAGATGGCCCTGATGAGTCTCAAAACGGTTGAGTTACAGGTGGCACTGCCGCGAACCACTGAGGTTGGGCGCATTCAGGAACAATACCAGCATCGGCTAACCAACGAGCAGCATCTCCTGCAACAAGAGCAGAAAGGGATAGACCAACAAAAAAGTCAGCGTGCAGCAGAGGTCAACGAGACAGATAAAAACCAGCTGAGGGATAAAGAGCGACAAGACCAGCAGGGCAGCAAGGAGTCGGCGTTGGAAGCCTCTACAAAACAGGCGGCACAATCTCCCGGAAATGGCGGCACCGCATCTGGGGAAGTGGCGATGCGCGACCCTCTTCGCGGACGTTACATCGACATATCCTTGTAGCCTTACCATCAAGAAGAAAATGAAGGAAGTATAGGTGACTACAATGAATGGGTCTTATTATATTTTGGCAGGGGCAGGGGTGGCAATCATGGTGCTGGCCCTGCTGTTTTCTTCCAGACGTTCAAAAAGGGATCGCATGCCAGCCGCTCCACAACTGAATATAGAGGAAGTGGAGGCAACGCTCCAGCGTTTTGTCCTGCAAATCAAGCAAGAGAAAGAAGCTGAGAGTGAAGCGTTCTACAAGTCGAATGCACAACTCAAGAAAGAACTGGCTGATGCGAAAGGGCGACTGGACAAAGTGGAGCGGGAATTGGCTGAACTGCGTACCGCCCGTCGGCAGCCGGCAAGTCCAGACCAGCAGGAGTCCTCCGGAGAGGCGGCGGATGTGCTTTCCATGCGTGAGCGCTATCGGCGCGTATTCGAATTGATGCAAGAAGGACTGGGGCCTGACGAGATTGCAAAAAGGCTGGGGGCAGGCAGAGGAGAGATCGATTTGATCTTGTCATTGGCCAAGCCGCGGGAGGCAGGAGCGGCCAATGAATAAGCGCGATATCTTTTTTGGATTCGGGGCCGGTCTCCTCGTGGCAGCATCGATTTTGGGAATTACAACACAAAAGGAAGCCCCGGGAACCCACCAGTCCTTGACGAAGGAACAGCTGGAGACAGCTGCAGAAGAGCTGCAACTGGTCGTTCTTTCTAAGGAAGAGTTCAATCAGCTGCAACAAGAAAAAAAGATTGAGATCCAACCGCTGCCAACCCCGCCAAAGAAGCCTTCTGCCCCTGTTTCATTGACACCGGATCAGCCGCAAGCGGGAAAGCCTGAGAAACCCGAAGCAGCACTGCCGCAAGCGCCGGTGAGAGCAAAGGAACCAAAAAGCGAGACCTCGGTCATGCCCACTGCCGAAACTGCTGATCCAAGCAAGCCGCAGCAGCCTGTTCCGGCGGATAGTCCTCAGGTGTCCGTGCCGACAGAGCCCTTGCCAAAAGAGACGAAGACGATCCAGATTCCATATAAAGCGACGGCGGAAAGTGTCGAGCGCACATTGGTGGACGCAGGGATTTTGGAAGCCGACAACCAGTTTGTAGAAACGTTGAAAAAGCAGAACAAACTCAATCGCATACGTGTCGGCACGTATCAGATTCCCCTCGGGGCAAGCGAAGCTGACATCGTGTCCATCATCGCGACGCCTCCGAAAAAGTGAGGCGATTTTTTTTGCGGGAAATGGGATTGGTTTCTTGCAATCGTTTAGGTCATATGATATATTCATTAACGGTGTTGAATTCGCACGTCCACCAATTCCGGCAATGGTGCTGCCAGATTGGCAGTTTTGTTTGGAAAATGCGGTGAGGCGGAGGTAAGCACAAAAAAACCATTTTTTAAGGAGGTGTGAAAATATGGCAGTGATTTCGATGAAACAGCTCCTCGAGGCTGGTGTACACTTCGGTCACCAAACTCGCCGCTGGAACCCGAAAATGGCACGCTATATCTTCACCGAACGTAACGGCATCTACATTATTGACCTGCAAAAAACCGTGAAAAAAGTTGAGGAAGCGTACAACTTTGTACGTGAACTCGCTCAAAACGGCGGAAAAGTGCTCTTCGTTGGAACGAAGAAACAAGCACAAGAATCCGTAAAAGAAGAAGCAATCCGTACAGGCCACTACTACATCAACCAACGCTGGCTGGGTGGTACGCTGACGAACTTCTCTACGATTAAAAAACGTACTGCTCGCCTTGCTGAGCTGAACCGTATGGAAGAAGACGGTACTTTCGCAGTTCTGCCGAAGAAAGAAGTTATCGTTCTTCGCAAGGAAAAAGAGCGTTTGGAAAAATTCCTGGGCGGTATCGCTCACATGGAAGAACTGCCAGACGCGCTGTTCGTAATCGATCCGCGCAAAGAGCGCATCGCAGTAGCAGAAGCTCGCAAATTGGGTATCCCAATCGTTGCGATTGTAGATACTAACTGCGATCCGGATGAAATCGACTACGTGATCCCAGGTAACGACGATGCCATCCGCGCTGTTAAGCTGCTGACTTCCAAAATGGCTGACGCTCTGGTTGAAGGCAACCAAGGCGGCGAACAAGCTACAACAACTGCGTAAGCAAGTGTATGAGGGTGGACTGAGGGTTTCAGAACCCCGTCCACCCTTTTTAACACCTATACTTAGATTCGACTTTCCCAAGGAGGTTCTACGATATGGCAATCAGTGCACAAGCGGTGAAAGAACTGCGCGAGCGTACAGGCGCAGGGATGATGGACTGCAAACGCGCTCTCGAAGAAACGAACGGTGACATGGAAAAAGCGATTGACCTTCTCCGTGAACGCGGAATCGCGAAGGCTGCGAAAAAAGCGGGCCGCATCGCAGCAGAAGGCTTGACTTCCTGCGCTGTAGCCGGCAACGTTGCGGCAATCGTGGAAGTAAACTGTGAAACAGACTTCGTAGCGAAAAACCCTGAGTTCCAAGAGCTGGTGAAGGACATCGCTGAGCACGTTGTATCCCAACGTCCTGCGAGCGTAGAAGCTGCTCTGGAGCAGCCGTTCAAAGGCCAAGGAGAAACTCTCGGCCACATGATCAACGAAAAAATCTCCACCATCGGAGAAAACATTTCCTTCCGTCGCTTCTCCATCCTGGAGAAATCCGATAACGGCGTGTTCGGTAGCTACCTGCACATGGGCGGCCGCATCGGTGTTGTAGTCGTCCTCGAAGGAACTACAGACGAAACGCTGGCAAAAGACCTGGGTATGCACGCAGCTGCATCCAACCCGCGTTTTGCCAACCGTGAGGAAGTATCTCAAGACGAGATCGAGCGCGAGCGCGAAGTACTGAAAAACCAAGCTCTGGCTGAGGGCAAACCGGCAAATATCGTAGAAAAAATGGTAGAAGGCCGCCTCTCCAAATACTTTGAAGAGTACGTAATGGTTGAGCAGCCATTCGTTAAAGATCCAGACAAAAAAGTTGCCGCTCTGCTGAAAGAAAAAGGCGCTACTTTGAAGGGCTTTGTCCGTTATCAAGTGGGCGAAGGCATCGAGAAAAAACAAGAAGACTTTGCCGCTGAAGTAATGGCGCAAGTTAATAAACAGTAATGACCGTAAAAATAGGGAACACCTGCGTGTTCCCTATTTTATAAGAGCAGGCGGATCGCCGCTAGGCACGTATTGCCCGGTGATCGGAAAAGTCGCTCGGCTAGCTGGGAGGATTCCGGTAAAGCACAGAGAATGTTTCATGAATGGAGGCCGTTTCACATGCCACTTCCTGCCTATAAACGGGTTGTGTTAAAGTTGAGTGGGGAAGCTCTGGCGGGAGACATCGGGTACGGGATTGACCCGAAGGTGATTTTCTCCATCGCCAACCAGATTAAGGAAATTGTAGAATTGGGAGTACAAGTTGCAGTTGTTGTCGGTGGTGGAAATATCTGGCGCGGACTCTCAGGCAGCTCCAAAGGCATGGATCGGGCCACAGCCGATTACATGGGGATGCTTGCAACCATTATGAACTCGCTCGCTCTGCAGGATGGATTAGAAAAAGTGAACGTCCCGACTCGTGTACAAACGTCCATCGAAATGAGGCAAGTAGCCGAACCATACATACGCCGCAGGGCAATACGCCATCTGGAGAAACAACGAGTGGTCATATTTGCCGCAGGTACGGGGAATCCCTATTTTTCCACAGATACGACGGCTGCGTTGCGGGCCGCCGAAATCGAAGCTGAAGTCATTCTGATGGCTAAAAACAAAGTAGACGGTGTCTATTCCGCTGATCCGAGCATTGACCCAACAGCAGTGAAGTACGACAAGCTCACGTTCCTCGAAGTGTTAAGCAAGGGTCTGGGCGTAATGGATTCCACGGCATCGAGCCTCTGCATGGATAATGACATTACATTGATTGTCTTTAATATTTCTGAAGAAGGCAATATTCGTCGCGCCGTTATGGGTGAAAAGATCGGAACATTGGTTAAGGGGGAATAATACATGCCGCAAACCGTATTGAAAGATATGGAAGAACGTATGAGCAAAGCCATCAGCACACTAAAAAAAGATCTTGCCAGCCTGCGTGCGGGTCGTGCAAACCCGGCCATTTTGGATAAGATTGTGGTGGATTACTACGGAACACCGACACCGATCAGCCAATTGGCTAATATCAGTGTGCCGGAACCGCGCATGCTGACCATCCAGCCATGGGATAAGTCTTCCTTAAAGGAAATCGACAGAGCGATTCAGCAATCCGACCTCGGTTTGACTCCTTCCAACGACGGGACAATCATTCGCATTGTGATCCCGCCGCTTACAGAAGAGCGCCGCAAGGAATTGGTCAAGGTAGCGAACAAGAGCGGGGAAGAAGCGAAAGTAGCGATTCGGAACATCCGCCGCGATGCCAACGATGACATCAAAAAGCTGGAAAAGGGCGGAACGATATCCGAAGATGAGTCCCGCCGCCATCAGGAGACGATTCAAAAGGCGACTGACAAGTACATCGCTGAAGTCGATAAGATCGTCAAGGAAAAGGAAAAGGACATTCTGGAAGTTTAATGCATGATCCCCCTCATCTGAGGGGGATGAATGTCTATATCTCTCATTTTGGGGGAACACTTTATGTTAGAACATCTCGCGCGCAAGTTGACTCGAAAAGAAAAACAGGGGTCATCCGTAGAGTTTGACAGCTCCGGACCAGTCCCGAACCACTTGGCCGTAATTATGGACGGGAACGGACGCTGGGCCAAAATGCGGAATCTTCCCAGGATTGCCGGACACAGGGCAGGGATGAAGACGGTAAAAGAGATCGTCAAAGCATCCGATGAAATTGGCGTCAAGTATTTAACCATGTATGCATTTTCTACCGAGAACTGGAAGCGACCCAGAGAAGAAGTAGACTTTTTGATGAAACTGCCGCAGGAATTTTTGTCGACAGAATTGGAAGAATTGATCGAACGCAACGTTCAGATTCGAATGGTCGGCAGCAAAGACGAATTGCCTGCACATACGCTGAAAGCGCTGGAAACAGCGGAGGAGCGGACGAAGCAAAACACGGGGCTGCAGTTGATTTTTGCCCTTAATTACGGGGGACGAAAGGAAATTGCCTTAGCAGTAAAAGATATAGGTACCCGTTTGCAAGCGGGTGAGATCGACCTGGAACAATTGGACGAAGAGATGATTTCCCGACATTTGTACACGAGTGACATCCCAGATCCAGACCTGTTGATACGCACCAGTGGAGAACTTCGTTTGAGCAACTTTATGTTGTGGCAGCTGGCCTACACGGAATTGTGGTTCACCGATGTGCTTTGGCCCGATTTTACCAGGGAACATTTATATCAAGCGATTGCTGAATACCAGGGCAGAGCTCGTCGCTACGGAGCGGTATAAGCCGAGAGGTGGAATCAGTTGAAGCAGCGGATCATTACAGGCCTCATTGGTGGGGCAGGCTTTTTGTTATTGGTTTATTTAGGGGACCATTGGTTCTCGTTGCTCGTATTTTTCTTGGCCGTTATAGGCCTTTTTGAATTTTTGCGGATGGCAAAGGTTCAACCGCTGAGTGTGGCAGGGGTACTGGCGTATCTGCTCATGATCAGCCTGTTGTGGCCGTCTCTTTCCTTTACGAAAGAGACAGGAGTCATACTGCCTGATCTGGTACTGCCCGTAACCCTTCTTTTGCTTTTGTACGCGGTCTTTCGGAAAAATCAGTTTCACATTGAACACGCCGCCCTTGCATTGGTGGGGGCGTTATACATAGGCTATGGCTTTGCCTATATGGCTGCGCTGCGCAATTTGCCAGACACAGGGCTGATGCTTACAGTTCTCGTTATCCTGGGAATATGGGCAACAGATTCAGGAGCGTATTTCATGGGAAAAGCCATCGGCAAGCGGAAGCTTTGGCCTGCAATTAGTCCGAACAAAACGATTGAGGGAGCCGCAGGCGGCTTGCTTGCGGCTGTTCTTGTCGTTATGGCAGTAAACGTATGGATTGGCGGAATCTCTTTGGACAAGGCGCTGATCATTGCCCTCGTCAGTGGGATTGCGGGTCAGCTTGGCGATTTGGTTGAGTCCGCGATCAAACGTCATTTTGAAGTAAAAGATTCAGGACAAATCATCCCTGGACACGGGGGAGTTCTTGACCGTTTTGACAGCATGATTCTTGTCTTTCCGGTTTTGCATTTGCTGGGCATTGTCTAACGGGAAAAGCCATATAGAAAGTATATAGAGGGTGAAGCGTTTGAAACGAATATCGCTCTTGGGCTCAACAGGCTCCATCGGCAAAAGCACGCTCGACGTGGTGTCTCAACATCCGGAGGAGTTTAGCGTAGTCGCGATGGCAGCCGGGTCCAATATCGAACTGCTGGCTGAACAGATCGAACAGTTCAGGCCGGAACTGGTCTCTGTAGGAAACGCTCAAGCGGCCAAAGAATTGCAGGGACGTCTGGGGAACAGCCGGGTCGAGATTATGTACGGAGAAGCGGGATTGGAGGAGACGGCGAAGCATGCTGAGGCCAATTTCGTAATGACGGCAGTGGTCGGAAGCATCGGAGTTGCGCCTACACTCGCTGCCATAGAAGCTGGCAAGACCATCGGTTTGGCCAACAAGGAAACGCTTGTCAGCGCTGGCCATATCGTGATGAAAGCAGCCAGGGACAGAGGTGTGCAGATCATTCCGGTCGACAGCGAACACTCGGCAATCTTTCAGTGTTTGCAAGGGGAGCGTCGCGAGGATATCGCCCGCATCATTTTGACAGCTTCAGGCGGGTCATTTCGCCATTTGAGCCGGGAGGAGCTGGCCGATGTGTCTGTGGAGCAGGCTTTGCATCATCCGAACTGGAGCATGGGCTCCAAAATCACGATCGATTCGGCGACGATGATGAACAAGGGCTTTGAGGTTATCGAGGCTCATTGGCTCTTCGGCCTTCCTTATGAACAGATCGAATGTGTTCTCCATTATGAGAGCATCATTCACTCTATGGTAGAATACAAAGACCGGGCTGTCATGGCACAACTGGGTACGCCCGATATGCGCGTGCCGATCCAGTATGCGCTGAGCTATCCGAAAAGAATGCCGCTTGGTACGGAACCGCTCGATCTGGTGAAGAGCGGCACGCTTCATTTTGCACCAATGGATTTTGACCGCTATCCTCTGTTACAATTGGCGTATGAGTGCGGAAGAGTAGGCGGGACTCACCCCACTGTATTGAACGCTGCAAATGAGGTGGCTGTAGACAGCTTTTTGCGAGGAAGCATCGCATTTCTGGAGATTGAAAAGATCGTTCGCCAAACGTGCGAAGCCCATCAGGGCACGAGTCATCCTTCTCTGGAAGAAATTTTGGCAGCCGACCAGTGGGCACGCGATCAGGCTGCGAGCTGTCTGGGCGTTAACAAGCGTTAAAAACGGAATGAAAGGTGGCTGTTCTCTTGCCTTTTCCCAACTTGGATTCAGTGGAATCAATTCTCGCGATAGTCATCGTGTTCGGTGTACTTGTCTTTGTGCACGAGCTTGGTCATTTTCTGTTGGCAAAACGGGCCGGCATTTTGTGCCGGGAGTTTGCACTTGGAATGGGACCAAAGATTTTTAGCGTAAAGCGAGGAGAAACAGAATACACACTGCGGCTGCTGCCGATTGGCGGGATGGTACGCATGGCGGGGGAGGACCCTGAGCTGGACGTTCTGAAGCCGCACATGGAAGTGACCTTGGAGCGAGATCCGGTGGGGAAGGTAACCCGCATCCTGCTGGATGGCCCAAATGGTGAAGGCAAAGGTGCGGTAACAGGTACAATTGTCGATTTCGACCTGGAGAAAGCATTGTCCATCGTTCTGGAAACAGACGGAGAACAACGCACTTTTTCGGTGCATCCGCAAGCCCAGCTCGTAAAAGACGGTCATGAGGTGCAAATCGCCCCGTTGGACCGCCAGTTTAAAGGAAAGACGGTTATGCAGCGCTTCTGGGCAATCTTTGCGGGCCCTGCTGCAAACTTTTTGCTCGCTTTCGTGTTGTTTATCGTCATCGGACTCGTTTATGGAGTACCTGTAAATGAGCCCGTGCTGGGCGAGATCATCCAGGGAGGACCGGCAGCACAGGCGGGATTGCAATCAGGAGACAAGGTTATTACGATTCAGGGACAGCCTGTATCGACATGGAGAGAAATGGTGGAGATCGTCAGCAAATCGCCGGACAAGCAACTGGAAATCGTTGTTGATCGGGGAGGACAGATGATCAATGCCATGGTCCATGTCAAGAACGAGGAGAATGTCGGGAAGATCATGGTGGGCAACGCTGTCACCTACGCTCCGGCGCAAGTGCTTCAGTATGGCGGAAAATCGACATACGAGTTTACCACGATGATTTTGACGAGTATCGGCATGCTCTTTACAGGTTCAGTGGGATTGAACGATCTTAGCGGACCAGTCGGAATCTTTAAGATGACCGGCGAATTTGCTCAGCAAGGCTTGGCGATCCTGATGAAATGGGCAGCTGTCCTGAGTATTAACCTGGGACTGATCAACCTGCTTCCTTTGCCTGCTTTGGACGGAGGCAGACTCGCCTTCCTGCTGATCGAAGCCCTGCGGGGAAGACCGCTTGATCCGCATAAGGAAGGGATGGTACACTTCCTTGGGTTTGCCTTTTTGATGTTGTTGATTTTGGTTGTGACATGGAACGATTTACACCGATTGTTTACAGAATAAAGCAGTGTTCACAGGCTGTTTGACAAACATAAAGGATGGTGCCCTATGTACAAGCGTGAGGAGACCAAACCGGTATTTGTGGGAGGCGTACAAATCGGCGGACAAAAAAGTGTTGTCATTCAATCGATGACAACCGCTGATACGCGGGACGTAGAAGGGACGCTGGCACAGATTCAGCGGCTCTATGACGCAGGCTGCCAAATTGTTCGTCTGGCGGTTATCAACGAGGATGCGGCCCGTTCCATCAAAGCGATTAAAGAACGTTCTCCACTCCCGCTAGTGGCAGATATTCACTTTGACTATAAACTGGCGCTGATCGCCCTGGAGAGCGGAATTGACAAAATCCGCATCAATCCGGGGAATATCGGTTCAAAAGAGAAGACGAAAGCGGTCGTGGAAGCATGCCGTGAGCGCAATGTTCCGATCCGGATCGGGGTGAACTCCGGTTCCGTGGAAAAACGGCTGTTGGAAAAATACGGCTACCCATCTCCGGAAGCAATCGTGGAGAGCGCAATGGATCACGTGCACATTCTGGAAGAGCTCAATTACGACAACATCGTCATTTCACTGAAGTCTTCCGATGTTCCGACCATGATCCAGACGTACTCTTTGATGGCGCAGAAGCGCAATTATCCGCTGCACGTCGGAGTGACCGAAGCCGGGACACAGTTCTCTGGTAGCATCAAATCCGCTGTCGGGATCGGTACAGTGCTGTCAATGGGTATCGGCGATACGATCCGGGTTTCGCTGACCGCTGATCCGGTTGAGGAAATCAAGGTAGCTAAGCAAATTTTGCGCAGCCTTGAGATTGTGAACAACGATCCGGTCGTAATCGCTTGCCCGTCTTGCGGACGTTGTGCGATCGATCTGATCGGACTTGCAACCAAGGTGGAGGATGCTGTTTCTACACTCAAAACACCTTTGAAAATCGCCGTAATGGGATGCGCGGTAAATGGTCCCGGCGAAGCGCGGGAAGCGGACGTAGGTGTTGCCGGCGGTAATGGCGAAGGCCTGATCTTCCGAAACGGCGAAATTGTACGGAAGGTAAAAGAAACGGAATTGTTCGAGGAATTGATGAAAGAAATCAATGAAATCGTGGAAGAGAAAAAGACCACCCAGGTCGGCTAGACCCTCTGCAACGTGAAGGAGGACACGTGTGTGTTAAAGCAAAGTCAGATGTTGATTCCTACTCTGCGGGAAGTCCCGTCGGATGCGGAAATTGCCAGTCATAAACTGCTGCTCCGTGCAGGCATGGCGCGGCAGTTAGCTTCAGGCATTTATACCTATCTGCCGCTTGCGCTCAGGACCCTGCAAAAAATTCAGGCAATCGTTCGCGAAGAAATGAACCGGGCAGGCGGACAGGAATTGCTTATGCCAGCCATGCAGCCGGCAGAGCTGTGGCACCAAACCGGCCGCTGGGATGTGTACGGGCCGGAGCTGGTACGCTTGAAAGACCGTCATGATCGATCCTTTGCACTCGGCCCCACTCACGAAGAAGTGATTACGAGCCTGGTCAGAGACGAGATCAACTCCTACAAAAAACTGCCGATCAATCTGTATCAGATTCAGACGAAGTTCCGCGACGAGGTCCGCCCTCGCTTTGGTCTGATCCGCAGCCGGGAGTTTATCATGAAGGATGCGTATTCATTCGACACGACGCAGGAAGGGCTGGATAAGAATTTCCAAGCGATGTACGATGCCTACACACGCATTTTCACGAGGGTAGGTCTGAACTTCCGTGCAGTCGAAGCTGACGCGGGAGCGATTGGCGGAAAAGGCACCTATGAATTTATGGCGCTTTGCGATATCGGTGAAGATACGATCGCCTATTCGGAAAATGGCGACTATGCAGCCAATCTGGAAAAAGCGGAAGTGGTGTACAAGCCTTCAGCGAAGCCGCAGGGAGATACGCCGGCGGTTGAGAAGGTGCACACGCCTGATGTAAAAACAATTGAACAGTTGACGCAAGCTCTCGATGTTGAGGCCAGCCGGATTATCAAAAGTCTCGTTTACCGAGTGGATGAGAAGCTGGTCATGGTCCTGGTACGCGGGGATCACGAGATCAACGAGGTGAAATTGAAAAATCTGTATGATGCTACCCATGTCGGCTTGGCTTCAGAGCAGGACATTTTGGCGGCGATTGGAACACCTGTTGGCTTTGTCGGGCCAGTCGGTGTAGACCAGGAGAAGCTGGAGATCATCGCCGACAACTTTGTTCAGGATGTTGCCGACGGCGTAGCTGGTGCCAACGAGAAGGACTACCATCTCGTTCATGTGCAGGCTGGCCGCGATTTTACCGTCTCCCGCTATGCTGACCTGCGCAACATTATGGAGGGAGATGAATGCCCCCGCGGCGGCGGCTTGATCAAGTTTGCCCGCGGCGTGGAAGTGGGGCACGTCTTTAAGCTCGGCACGAAATACTCTACAGCCATCGGCGCGACCTATCTGGATGAAAACGGCCGAAGCCAGCCGATGATCATGGGCTGCTACGGCATCGGCGTGTCTCGTACACTGGCAGCTGCGATCGAGCAAAACAATGATGAACACGGGATCATTTGGCCTGTGTCGATCGCGCCGTTCCACGTCCATGTCATTCCGGTAAACGCCAAAGTCGAAGCGCAGCGACTGATCAGCGAGGAGATTACCGAAGCACTGGAGGCAGCCGGTGTTGAAGTGCTGTATGATGATCGTCCGGAACGAGCCGGCGTCAAATTCAAAGATGCGGATTTGATCGGACTGCCGCTTCGCATTACCGTTTCAGACAAGGCCTCAGAAGAGGGGCTGGTGGAGGTGCGGGTGCGCCGGACAGGCGAAACGCATGAAGTGAAACGAACCGAGCTGGTATCGTTTGTCAAATCGCTTCTCGCCCGTGTGGACAGTACAGGTGCGGAACTGTTTTAAGTCCTAAAATCAAGCAGGAACTTGCACGGATTTTGTCGAATTAGTCGGGGTACGCCCCCTTGTGATGGGGGAGTATCCCTTTTTTATTTCTTTTGTTCGCTCCTTGCGAAAAAGGGAGACATTTTCGGGTAAGATCGGGAGATTGAGGTGGAAGAGACCGTGAATCGGTTACAAGAACAAAAACATCGCTTCTCACTGTTGGTTAAGCAGATGGACCTGCCAACTGATTGGGTGGAGCGATTTTTTCTTGATGCACATATCGACAAATTGGAGCTGTATCGTCAAAACAAGGAATGGGTCTTTCATTTTACACTTCCTCGCTTGCTTCCGGCTGATGTTTTCAAGGCGTTTTCCGAGCGGCTCAAGCAAACGTTCTCGCATCTGGCTTCGGTGGACGCCCGTTTCCGTTATCACGAGCAGCCATCCGTAGAATTTGCCGTTCAGGAATATTGGGATGTACTGCTCGCAAATTTGGAGCAAAGCCTCAATTCGTTGGCAGTCACTCTGCGTACGGCGCGCAAGCAGGTAGAGCAGCAGGAAGTCAAAATTTACTTGCCGACGGAGATGGCCGTAGAGATGGCCAAACGCAAACGGGCCGATAGTGAATTGGCGTCGTCGTTTGAAAAAGCGACAAGCTGTGTTCCCCGTTTTGCCTTTATTGCAGAAGAAAGCGATGAGGCGTACAAGGCCTTTGTGGAACAGCGCGAAGAAGAAGAACGTGCGCTGGTCGAAGTGGTCATGAGTGCTGTCCAGCAGGAGAAGGACAGCAAGGGAAGCGACCAGACGGAAGCAATCACTACGTTGATGATCGGCTATGACATCAAGGATGCGCCGATTCCGATTTGCGAAATACAGGAAGAGGAACGCCGTGTCGTGATCCAAGGTACGGTGTTCAATGTTGAGGTCAAGGAGCTGCGTAGCGGCAGACATCTCCTGACGTTCAACGTAACAGACTACACAGACTCGTTGACCGTCAAAATCTTCTCGCGCGACAAAGAGGACGTCAAAATGCTGGAGGCGCTCAAGGACGGCATGTGGGTGAAGGTTCGCGGAAGCGTCCAGCACGATACGTTCCTGCGCGAATTGGTCATGATGGCCAATGACGTCAATCAAATCGAGCAGGTAAGCAGGAAAGATACTTCGCCGGAGAAAAGGGTGGAGCTGCACTGCCACACGCCGATGAGTGCGCTTGATGCCGTCGCATCGGTCAAATCTCTCATTTCAACTGCTGCCAAGTGGGGACACAAAGCGATTGCCGTAACGGATCACGGTGTTGTACAGTCCTTCCCGGAGGCATACAGCATTGCCAAAAAGAACAACATCAAATGCATTCTCGGCATGGAGGCGTATGTCGTAGAGGACGGTGTCGACATCATCTACAATTTGACGCCGGAGAGTGATTTGCCGATCGACGAAAAGACGGAGTATGTCGTATTTGATACCGAGACAACCGGGTTGAACGCAGCCGAACATACGATTATCGAGATCGCCGCCGTAAAAATGCGCGGTCTGGAAATTGTGGACAAATGGACAGAGCTGATTGATCCACAGTTGGAAATCGGGCCCAAAACGACAGAGATCACAGGGATTACCAACGAGATGCTGCGCGGAAAAGACACCCTGGAAGTTGTCCTTCCCCGCTTTAAAGAGTTTGCCGGCAATGCAGTGCTCGTCGCCCACAACGCGGAGTTTGACAAGAACTTTATCAATGCCTGCGCAAAGCGGATCGGCATGGAGCCGTGGAGCAATCCGTTTTTGGACACTCTGCCGCTGGCCCGCATGATGTATAAAGGGATGCGAAACTACCGCCTGGGTACGCTGGCAAAACGCTTCAACGTTGAATTGATCAACGCTCACCGCGCTTTGGACGATACTGTCGCATTGGCGCACGTGTTCCAGTATATGCTCAAAGATATGCGAGAAGCCGGGATTCAAAGCCTCATGGACCTCAACGAGCGGAGCAATGCCGAAGTCGATTACAAGAGCGGAAGACCGTTTCATGCAACCATTTTGGTCAAAAACAAAGCCGGGCTGAAAAACTTGTACAAGCTGGTCAGCAAATCCCATGTGGAAACCTTCTACCGGGTGCCGCGCATCCAGCGGAGCCAGCTCGTAAAATTCCGCGAAGGCTTGCTTATAGGGACCGCTTGCAAAGACGGCGAGCTGATGCAGTCGATTCTGCGCGGGAAATCGAGGGAAGAGTTGAAAGAAGTGGCAGCTTTTTACGATTACCTGGAACTGCAGCCCATCGCCCATTACGCGCCGCTGCTCAGAAATGAGGAAATTCCCTCGCTGGAAACGATGAAAGGCTATCACAAGATGATCGTGGAAATCGGGAAAGAGCTGGGAAAACCGGTGGTGGCGACCGGGGACGTTCATTTTCTCAACCCGCAGGATGATATTTTCCGGGATGTATTCTTGCTCTCGCAGGGCTCCCACGATGCCGGCAACCAGCCGCCGCTGTATTTGATGACGACCGATGAGATGCTGGAGGCTTTTCAATTCCTCGGGGAAGATATCGCCCGCGAAGTGGTCATCACCGCCCCGAATGAAATTGCCAACAGTATTGAAGAGGTCTCGCCGATCCCGGATTCGCTGTACACGCCGATCATCGAAGGGGCCGATGATGAGCTCCGTCAGATGTGCTATGACAAGGCCAAGAGACTGTACGGAGATCCGCTGCCTGAAATTGTTGAGAGTCGGCTGGAAAAAGAGCTGACGAGCATTATCAAGCACGGTTTTGGGGTCATTTACCTTATCTCGCAGCGACTCGTGACCAAATCGCTCTCTGACGGCTATCTCGTCGGATCACGTGGATCGGTCGGTTCATCCTTTGTTGCGACCATGTCCGACATTACCGAGGTAAATCCGCTGCCTCCGCATTACCGTTGCCCGGAGTGCAAGCACAGCGAGTTTATTACGGACGGTTCGATCGCTTCCGGTTTTGACCTGCCTGACAAGGAATGTCCCTCCTGCGGGCATAAGCTGGCAAAAGACGGACAGGACATCCCGTTTGAAACGTTTCTTGGCTTTAAGGGGGACAAGGTCCCCGATATTGACTTGAACTTTTCTGGCGAATACCAGCCGCGGGCGCACAAATACACGCAAGAGCTGTTCGGTGTGGACTATGTGTACCGTGCGGGTACGATCGGCACGGTTGCGGAAAAAACAGCGTACGGCTATGTCCGCAAATATGCGGACGAGCGAGGAATGACTCTCAGAAATGCAGAGATTGCGCGACTGGTAAACGGATGTACCGGGGTAAAACGGACGACCGGCCAGCACCCGGGAGGGATTATCGTCGTACCGTCCTATATGGAGATCGAGGATTTTTGCCCGATTCAGTTTCCGGCGGATGACAACGAGTCCGAGTGGAGAACGACGCATTTTGACTTCCACTCCATCCATGACAACCTGCTGAAGCTCGACATTCTTGGACACGATGACCCGACCGTTATTCGGATGCTTCAGGACTTGACCGGAATCGATCCAAAAACCATTCCGCTGGATGACAAAGCGACGATGTCGATTTTTAGCTCGACAGAAGCGTTGAATGTAACGCCGGAGCAGATTCGCACGAACATGGGGACACTCGGTATTCCGGAGTTCGGTACGAAGTTTGTCCGGCAGATGCTTGAGGATACGAAGCCGACGACCTTCGCCGAGCTTGTGCAGATTTCCGGTCTTTCACACGGAACCGACGTCTGGCTGAACAACGCCCAGGACCTGATTCGCAGCGGAACGTGCAGACTGCCGGAAGTTATTGGTTGCCGGGACGATATCATGGTTTATTTGATCTACAAAGGTCTTGAGCCATCCCGGGCCTTTAAAATCATGGAGTCGGTCCGTAAAGGAAAAGGGGTTCCCGAGGAAGATCAGGAAGAGATGCGCAAGAACAATGTGCCTGAATGGTATATTCAATCTTGTCAAAAGATCAAGTACATGTTCCCGAAAGCGCATGCGACCGCTTACGTCATGATGGCTGTCCGCATCGCCTATTTCAAGGTGCATCGCCCGCTTGAATTCTACGCGACGTACTTTACGGTACGCGCTGACGACTTCGACATTCCGTTGATGGTAAAAGGTTCCTCGGCGATTCGCCAAAAGATCGAAGAGATCGAGGGCAAAGGGCATGACGCACAGCCGAAAGAAAAGTCGCTCTTGACTGTTTTGGAGATGGCTCTCGAAATGGTAGAACGCGGTTTCAAATTTGCCAATGTGGACTTGTACCGCTCGGATGCCACCAAGTTCCTCATTGACGGCGACAAGCTGATCGCGCCTTTCAATGCCTTGCCTGGGCTTGGTACGAACGCCGCTATCGGGATCGTAAAAGCCAGAGAGGAAGGGGAGTTTCTGTCCAAAGAGGACCTGCTCACCCGCTCCCGCATTTCCAAAACCATTCTGGAATATTTGGAAGAACAAGGAGCGCTTCAGGGATTGCCAGAATCCAATCAGCTCTCCCTGTTCTAAAAAATAGGAGAGGGTTTGGCGACCTTCCCAATCCGGTTCGGACAGGTTTCATAGCCGCGGTTGTCAACAAAGGGCTGTTATGCTATAATTTTTTTGGAAATACTGGTTATTACGAACGCAGATCGAGAGTGGGGAAACCCACTCTTTCTTTCTGGCTGAACTTAATGCTTCATTTGACAAGGAGGTACTTGCTTGAGCAAGGTAACAGACATCGTCACCGACCTGGTAACTCCCATTCTCGACGAGCTGGGTCTGGAACTGGTTGACATCGAGTACAAAAAAGAAGGCAGCAACTGGTTTCTGCGCGTGTTCATCGACAATGAAACAGGAAGCATCGACATCGATGACTGCGGCCTTGTCAGCGAGCGGCTAAGCCAGCGGCTGGACGAAGTGGACCCGATCCCGACCGCATACTTCCTGGAAGTATCTTCACCGGGAGCAGAGCGTCCTCTGCGAAAAGAAAGCGATTTTCGCAAAGCTGTTGGCAGGCACGTACATATCACGACAAAGGAGCCGATCGAAGGCGAAAGCACTTTCGAAGGCGAGCTGATTTCCTTTGAAGATGGTAAGCTGACAGTGAAAGAGCAGAAAAAAACGCAAGTCATTGCACTGGAGCAAATTGACACAGCCCGAATGGCGATTGTCTTTTAATACTGTGGTCTGTGGGTAAAGGAGGAGGCAACGAAAATCATGAACGCCGATTTTATCGAGGCATTGGAAGCCATTGAGAGAGAAAAGGGAATCTCCAAAGATATACTGATTGAGGCAATTGAAGCTGCTCTCATTTCGGGATACAAACGAAATTTTAATTCTGCCCAAAACGTACGTGTCGACGTCAATCGTCACTCGGGGCAGGTTCGGGTTTTTGCGCGCAAAACCGTTGTGGAGGAAGTGCTTGACCCGCGCTTGGAGATTTCCTTGGAGGCATCACAGGAGATCGACCCCAATTTCCGCCTGGATGACATCGTCGAAATCGAGGTAACCCCGCGGGATTTTGGACGCATCGCTGCGCAAACGGCGAAGCAGGTGGTTACCCAACGCATCCGCGAAGCAGAGCGCGGCTTGATTTACAGCGAGTTCATCGAACGCGAAGACGACATCGTGACTGGTGTTGTGCAGCGTATGGACCAACGCAACTACTACATTGACCTGGGAAAAGCGGAAGCGGTCATGCCGATTACGGAAAAAATGCCGACTGACGATTTTAAATCCCAGGATCGGGTAAAGGCATACATTATCAAGGTAGAAAAGACCACAAAAGGACCGCAAATCGTCGTGTCCCGTACACATCCAGGTCTGCTCAAGCGTCTGTTCGAGCTGGAAGTGCCGGAAATCTACGACGGTGTGGTTGAGATCAAGTCGGTTGCCCGCGAGGCGGGAGACCGTTCCAAAATTGCCGTTCATTCCATCAATCCTGACGTCGATCCGGTCGGCGCTTGCGTAGGCCCGAAAGGTCTTCGCGTTCAGACAATCGTGAACGAATTGAAGGGCGAAAAAATTGATATTGTCCGCTGGTCGGAGGACCCGGCTGAATACGTGGCCAACTCGCTGAGCCCGGCAAAGGTGCTCCATGTAGAAGTGAACGCGGCGGAAAAAGTAACACGGGTGATCGTTCCTGATTATCAGCTTTCGCTTGCCATCGGAAAACGCGGACAAAACGCTCGTCTCGCCGCCAAACTGACTGGCTGGAAAATCGACATCAAGAGCGAATCTCAGGCAGACCAAGAAGGCATCGTCTATCCCAAAGCGGAGGAAGGCGATGAGGGGGCGGATTGGGTATAACCATGAAGCAAAAGAAAATCCCTTTGCGAAAGTGCATCGTTTGTCAGGAAATGTTTCCAAAAAAAGAACTGGTACGTGTCGTACGTACGCCGCAGGAAGAGATCATTATTGATCCGACCGGCAAGGCGGCAGGACGCGGGGCGTATGTTTGCCGTCAGGAGAGCTGCCTGAAGCCGGATACATTTGCAGCAGGTAAATGGAAAAAAGTGTTGGAACGAGCCCTCAACATGTCTGTCACCCAGGAACAGTACGATGCGTTTCGTGAAAAATGGCTGGAGATGATGGGACAATGATCCCCAAGGCAGCGCAAATGTTGGGATTGGCGATGCGGGCCCGCAAGGTCATTACCGGAGAAGGATTGGTCGTCGAGGCCGTTCGGAACGGAAAAGCCAAACTGGTGCTTCTCGCTGCCGATGCCTCTGCCAATACATCCAAAAAAGTGCAGGACAAGTGCGCCCATTATGGTGTGCCGTGTGTATCAGCAACAGACCGCTATGAGCTTGGCCGTGCAATCGGCAAGGATGAGCGTGTAACGATTGCCGTAACAGACGGAAAACTGGCGGAAAGTATACAGCGTCTGCTCACCTAATTCAGAAGGGGTGATCTCATGAAGACACGCGTGTATGAATATGCGAAGCAGCACAACATGAGCAGCAAGGAAATCCTCAATTTGCTAAAGAGATTAAATATAGAAGTTGCAAATCATATGAGTATCATGGACGAACCGATGGTCAAAAAGATTGAAGAGCATTTGGCCAAATTGCGTTCGGGAAGCGGGAAACAACAAGAGCAGCAACGTTCTTCCGGACAGCGGGAGGCAAAGCCCGCTAAGACGGAAGAGAAGAAACGGGATGAATCCAAAGGACAAACACAACGAACCGGACAGTCGAATCAACAGCAACAGCAGCATCGCCGCAATGACCGTCCGGGAAATCAAACTGGCAGCCGACCAGGTGGACAACGACCAGACCAATCACGTCCACAGCACGGAAAAAATCAGGGGAAGAATCAGGAGAGAAAACCAAACGATATGAGAAGTCAACCAGGGAAACCGCTTGATCGCAAACCAGTCAACCAGCAAGAGCCAACGGTGAACGAAAAAGATGATGTACGCACGGGCGAGGATTTTGAAGAAAAGGTAAATATCCCGAACAAGGTAAGCTTGGAAAAACGGGAAAAAATCAAAAAAGCCCCAGGACCAAAGAAAACCTTTGAAGACAACAAGAAGAGCCAGCCGTTCAAAGGCGGAAACAAACGCCAGGACAACCGCAGGCATGGCGGCCAGCGCGAACAGCAGCAACAGCGTCCTGTTCTCGAGCCACCTAGCAAAATTACGTTCACTGAATCTTTGACCGTAGGAGAGCTGGCGAAGAAGCTTCGCAAGGAACCGGCGGAAATCATCAAAAAGTTGTTTAATTTGGGCATCATGGCTACGATTAACCAGGATCTCGATCGCGATGCCATCGAATTGATCTGTTCGGAATACAATGTGGAAGTCGAAGAAAAAATCGTCATCGACGAAACCAACTTTGAAACGATCGAAGAAGTGGACAATCCGGCAGATATGGTGGAGCGTCCGCCGGTCGTTACGATCATGGGTCACGTTGACCACGGAAAAACGACACTGCTTGATGCCATCCGCTCCACGAACGTAGTGGCAGGCGAAGCAGGAGGCATCACGCAGCACATCGGTGCATATCAGGTCGAGATTAAAGGCAAGAAGATTACCTTCCTCGACACGCCTGGCCATGCAGCCTTTACGACCATGCGTGCGCGCGGTGCGCAAATTACGGACATTACCATTCTGGTAGTTGCTGCAGACGACGGCGTAAAACCGCAAACCATTGAAGCGATCAGTCATGCCAAGGCAGCAAAGGTTCCGATTATCGTCGCCGTGAACAAGGTCGACAAACCGGAAGCCAATATCGACCGAATCAAGCAAGAGCTGACCGAGTATGAGCTGGTAGCAGAAGAATGGGGCGGAGATACGATCTTTTCTCCAATTTCCGCTAAGCAGCGCCAAGGTATCGAAGAGCTGCTCGAGTACATTCTGCTCGTTTCCGAAGTGCAAGAGCTGAAGGCCAATCCAAACAAGCGGGCCCGCGGTACCGTCGTGGAAGCCGAACTGGATAAGGGACGCGGACCTGTAGCGACTGTCCTCGTTCAACACGGTACCCTGAAAGTCGGAGATCCGATTGTCGTCGGTTCCGCCTTTGGACGCGTTCGTGCCATGGTAAATGACAAAGGACGCCGCATGAAGGAAGCTGGACCGAGCACGCCTGTAGAAATTACCGGTCTGAACGACGTGCCGCAAGCCGGGGACCAGTTCATGGTCTTTGAAGATGAGAAAAAAGCGCGTGCAATCGGGGAAGCCCGTGCTTCCAAGCAGCGTGAATCCGAGCGCCGCGCAAACACTCGCGTATCTTTAGACGATCTGTTTCAGCACATTCAAGAGGGCGACATCAAGGAGCTCAACCTGATCGTCAAGGCTGACGTTCAAGGTTCTGTCGAGGCTCTTCGCGGCTCTCTGGAAAAAATCGATGTCAACGGAACGCGTGTAAAAATCATTCACACAGGCGTAGGTGCGATTACGGAATCCGATATTACGCTGGCAAATGCCTCCAATGCGATTGTGATCGGCTTCAACGTACGTCCGGAACCAAACGCGCGGAGCATGGCTGAGCAGGAGAGCATTGATATTCGACTGCATCGGGTTATTTACACCGTGATTGAAGAAATTGAACAAGCACTGAAAGGCATGCTGGACCCTGTCTATAAAGAGTCCATCATCGGCCAGGCAGAAATTCGCGAGGTATTTAAAGTGTCCAAAGTGGGCAACATCGCAGGCTGCTATGTTACAGAGGGCAAGCTGACCCGCGATGCCGGTGCTCGTCTGATCCGCGAAGGCGTCGTGATCTACGAAGGAAAGCTGGATACGCTGAAACGCTTCAAGGATGACGCCAAAGAAGTTGCCGCAGGCTACGAGTGCGGACTTACGCTGGAGCGCTACCATGACATCAAGGTTGGCGATGTGATCGAAGCCTTCGTCATGGAAGAAGTAAAACAATAATGATTGCGGGTGCGCGGATTCAATTGTTTCTGCCTGCCTGCCAAAATCTGAAAGAGAAAAGGGCCATTGTCAAAAGCGTTCTGGGAAAACTGCGGAGCAGATTCCATGTCTCCGCGGCAGAGCTGGCCTATCAGGAGCAGTGGCAGCGTGCCGAAATTGGTATCGCTGCCGTTGCCAATGAAATGTCCTTTTTGGCAAATCAGATGCGAGCGATGATACGGCTGGTGGAAAACCATCCCGGTGTGGAGTTGATCCAAGCCGATACGGAATACTACGAGTAGGAAGCCAGCGGAGGTGATAAATATGAACAAGACACGGATGAGCCGGGTTGGCGAAGAGATCAAAAAAGAGCTGAGCATCGTTTTGCAGCGCGGTTTGAAGGACCCTCGCATCGGGTTTGTGACCGTTACGGATGTAGAGGTGACAAGCGACCTGCAGCTTGCGAAAGTATACGTCAGCATTTTTGGCAGCGAAGAACAACGGAGAGACTCTCTGGCTGGGTTGCAAAAAGCGAAGGGCTACCTGCGCACAGAGATCGGAAGACGGGTAAAGCTCCGTCATATACCGGATTTTGTATTTAAATTGGATGAATCGATTGATTATGGCAGCAAAATTGAAACCATCCTGCGTGAAATCTCCACGGATGGAGAAAAAGGGGACAAACAGGATGAGTAATTACAACCGTTCCTTGGAGGAAGCGGTCAGCTTCATGAAGAAGCATGACCGTTTTCTGGTTCTTTCCCACGTCAATCCGGACGGGGACGCCACGGGCTCTGCGTTGGCCGTCGCCCAGATGCTGCGTGATCTCGGCAAAACCTTTGTAGTCATCAACGAAGGCGAGACACCGGCCAGATTTTCCTTTTTGCCCGGATTTGAACAGATTCGCAATGTATCGCAGTCACCGCTGGAGGAGTCTTTCTCGGCGGTGATTGCTGTCGATTGCGCGGACCGCTCTCGCATGGGCAATGTCGAGCATCTCTTTGCTCAGGATGTGCAACTGTTAAACATCGATCATCATCCGACCAACGACGAATTCGGCACATGCAATGTGATCCGGACCGATGCCGCTGCGACTGCGGAAATCCTGTACGATCTGGCTGTAGCCGGCCATTTGCCGTTTCAAGCGGATTTGGCGCTATGCCTCTATACCGGCCTCTTGACCGATACAGGGGGATTTCGCTATTCCAACACCACGCCGCATGTGATGGAGAGTGCCGCCAGTCTGCTCAAATATGGCGTTAATCCGGGCGAGGTCGCTGAGCGTTGCCTCGAAGTGATTACACTCGGGCATGTGAACATTTTGCGCCAAGCGTTGGGCAGTCTGAAGCTGTCATTCCAGAACCAGGTTGCCTCTGTTTGCGTCAGCAGACAGGATCTGGCCGAGGCGAATGCCGACCGCGAAGACGCAGGCGGCCTTGTGAATTACTGCCGCAACATCGAGGGTGTCGAAGTCGGCATTTCCTTCGTGGAAGCGGAGCCGAATGTGGTCAAGGTGAGCTTGCGGGCGCGCAGCTACGTCAATGTAGCCGAGATAGCCAAGCAGCTCGGTGGAGGAGGCCACGCCAAAGCGGCGGGATGTACGCTTCACGGATCATTGGACGAGGTTCGCGATCGAGTCTTGGCCCTGCTGGGGGAAGTCATGGGAGTGAAGGACAATGAGTAAGGTCCACGGTGTCGTGGTGATCGATAAACCGGCTGGCATGACCTCCCATGACTGTGTGGCACGGGTACGCCGGATGTTTGGAACCAAGAAAGTCGGGCATACGGGTACACTGGACCCGGAAGTGACCGGTGTCTTGCCGATTTGTATCGGTAATGCGACGCGGCTGGTGGAGTATTTGCAGGAGCTGCCGAAACGCTATGACGTCATCATGCGGCTCGGCTCCTCGACAACGACCGAGGATGCTGGCGGTGAAATAGTCGAGCACAAGCAGGTCGACCCGCATGACGTTACACAGCAGAAAATCGAGGAAGCGTTCCGGCAGTTTTTGGGTGAAATCGAGCAGATCCCGCCGATGTACTCCGCTGTAAAGGTAAACGGGAAACGTCTGTACGACCTTGCACGCGAAGGAATTGTGATTGAACGGAACGCGAGGAAGGTAACCATTTACGAGCTGGATTTTCACCAGGTAAAAACGGACGGCGAGTTTGTGGACGTTTCCTTTTCCTGCACATGCTCAAAAGGAACGTATGTCCGCACTTTATGTGTTGACCTTGGGCGTGCTCTGGGGTATCCTGCCCATATGAAGCAGTTGCGGCGAGTCAAAAGCGGTCCGTTTTTGGAAAAGGAAGCGATACCGCTTGAGCGGCTGGAAGAAGCAGTCCAGACAGGTGAGGATATAACGAAGCACGTTATTCCGATCTCCCATGCGCTGTCGTTCCTACCGCGGTATGAAATCGCCCCCGACCGAAAAAAAGCGGTGCTGAACGGACTGTCGACCGCTCTCCCGGGTCTTGCGGCTAAAGAAGGTACGCTGATCTGTCTTTTTTCGGGAGAACAGCTTCTGGGAATCCATCGCGTCTGCCTTGGACCCAAGGGCCTTTTTGCAAAGGCTGAAAAAGTCTTTCCTCCTGAGGTGTAACCGTGAAAACGATATCCTTGACTTATCCTTTGCCAAAAGATTTGCTACCTGTCCCCTGCGCGGTCGCTCTGGGGTATTTTGACGGTGTACATATCGGTCACAGGCGGGTAATCCAGAAAGCGATTGACACAGCCAAGGCAAATGGATGGAAAAGCGCTGTGATGACATTCGATCCGCATCCGCGGGAAGTGCTGGGACAAACCGGGTACAGCCAGTATCTTACCCCCCTCCCGGAAAAG
Organism: Brevibacillus borstelensis; assembly: GCF_036700025.1. NCBI lineage: Bacteria > Bacillati > Bacillota > Bacilli > Caryophanales > Paenibacillaceae > Brevibacillus > Brevibacillus borstelensis. The sequence goes on from NZ_CP144922.1 coordinate 2,646,587, forward strand.
CTGGAGCAGCTCGAGAAGATGGGCGTCGACCTGGCGTACGTCATTCGCTTTGACATTTCCTTCGCGGCTGTCTATCCCGAGGACTTTATCGAAGAATGCTTGCTGCCATTGGGGTGCCGTCATGTCGTTGTCGGCTTTGACTACACATTCGGTCACCGGGGGATGGGAACGGCCCAGACTCTGCAGGAGCTTGCCAGGGGCAGATACGGCGTAGACATCGTTGGCCCGGTCAACCGCCTAGGCGAAAAAGTTAGCAGTACGGTCATTCGCGAATACCTGCACCATGGAGATGTGGAACAGACCCGGCACTTGCTGGGACGTCCTTACAAAATCAGCGGAGAAGTGGTACACGGGGATAAACGCGGGCGTACCATCGGTTTTCCGACGGCGAACGTACGCGTCTCAAGTCCTTATCTGATCGGCAAGAACGGAGTGTACGGTGTCCGGTTTACCGTTGGCGGACAAGTATATCAAGGTGTCATGAATGTCGGGATCAAGCCGACATTTGAATTGGAGAAGAAAGAAAAATCGTTGGAAGTGCACATTTTTGACTTCAAACGCGAAATCTACGGGGAAAAAGTAGAAGTAGAATTTTTGTTCTTCATTCGGGATGAACAAAAATTCTCTGGGGTTGAAGCCCTGATCGCGCAAATCCAGCAGGATGTACAGGTCGCCAAGGAAAAATTCGCTGAGGGAAATGCATGATTCGTCTTTGCTTTTAGCGGGCCTGTATGCTATAATTCATAACGTTGCAGAAAAACCGCAGCTTGGTTGTCCGATTCTCACCGACGGCAAACTCGGCTGACGGGGATAAAATGTAGGAGGTGAGTCAAGATGGCATTGTCTCAAGAACGTAAAGCACAGCTGATCCAAGAGTTCCGCACTCATGAAAATGACACCGGTTCTCCGGAAGTTCAGATCGCTATCCTGACAGAAAACATTAACAATCTGAACGAGCATTTGCGTACGCACAAAAAAGATCACCACAGCCGTCGTGGTCTTTTGAAAATGGTAGGTCAACGCCGCAACCTGTTGGGCTACCTGCGCGAGCTGGATGTTACACGTTATCGCGAACTGATCAATCGTCTTGGTCTGCGTCGCTAGTTCGTATCAGGAGAAAAAAGCGGGTTCATCCCGCTTTTTCTATTATCTAAAACCGCTGCCAAAGCTGCCCATTTAATTTTGATGGCGGCAGGAAATAATACATACAGGTAGAAAATGATTGTGTATCGTGCACAATGAGGTAAAGGAGGACTGCTAGCAACATGGAGCAACAATTCCGTACATACGAGTTTGAACTGGCAGGCCGCAAACTGACGCTGGAATTTGGCAAAATGGCAAAGCAGGCGCAAGGTTCGGTCTTGGTTCGATACGGCGATACGGCTATTCTTTCTGCCGTTACGGTTTCCAAAGAGCCGAAGCCGCTTGACTTCTTTCCATTGACTGTCAACTATGAGGAGCGTCTATACGCTGTCGGAAAAATCCCCGGAGGGTTTATTAAACGGGAAGGACGCCCGAGCGAGAAGGCTATTTTGGCCAGCCGTCTGATCGACCGTCCGATCCGTCCGCTGTTCCCTGAAGGATTCCGCAACGACGTCCAAGTGGTAAACACCGTACTGTCGGTGGATCAGGACTGCTCTCCTGAGATCGCAGCCATGATCGGAACGTCTGCCGCCCTCTGCGTTTCCGAGATTCCTTTCAACGGGCCGATTGCCGGCGTGATCGTAGGGCGTGTAGATGGAAAGCTCGTCGTTAACCCTACTGTTGAACAGATGGAGAAGAGCGACATTCACCTGGTGGTAGCAGGAACGTATGATGCGATCAACATGGTGGAAGCAGGAGCAGATCAGGTTCCTGAATCAGTCATGCTGGAAGCGATCATGACCGGTCACGATATGATCCGGAAGCTGGTAGAGTTCCAGAACAAGATCGTAGCTGAGATCGGCAAGGAAAAAATGGTTGTGGTGCTTCATGAGGTAGACCCGCAGGTCAATCAGGCTGTTCGGGAATACGCTGAAGCGCGTCTGAAAGAAGCGATTCGCATTGAAGAGAAACAGGCTCGTTACGACGCCATCGATGCGATCAAAGCGGAGACCAAGCAGCATTTCGCCGAAGCAAATCCGGAGACTTATGCGGAGCAAGAGCGGGCTATCGACGAGGTTCTCTACAACATCGTCAAGGAAGAGGTACGCCGCTTGATCACCGAAGAAAAAATTCGCCCCGATGGACGAGCTCTGAACGAAATTCGTCCGCTGTCCAGCGAGACGAACATCTTGCCGCGTACACACGGTTCCGGACTGTTTACGCGCGGTCAAACCCAGGCTCTCAGTGTCTGCACCCTCGGCGCGTTGGGCGACGTGCAAATCCTGGATGGCCTTGGGCTGGAAGAGTCTAAACGCTTTATGCATCACTACAATTTCCCGCCGTACAGCGTAGGGGAAGCACGTCCGCTTCGTCCTCCAGGCCGCCGCGAGATTGGTCACGGTGCGTTGGGTGAACGCGCAATTGAGCCGATCATCCCATCCGAAACCGAGTTCCCGTATACAATCCGACTTGTATCGGAAGTAATTGAATCGAACGGTTCCACCTCGCAGGCCTCGATTTGCGCCAGCGTACTTGCTTTAATGGATGCCGGTGTGCCGATCAAGGCACCTGTAGCCGGAATTGCCATGGGTCTGATCATGGGCGAAGACGGAAAAACCTTCTCTATTCTGACAGACATCCAAGGGATGGAAGACCATCTGGGCGATATGGATTTCAAAGTCGCAGGTACCGAAACAGGGGTTACTGCGATTCAGATGGACATCAAGATCGCCGGCATCAACCGTGAAATTCTGGAGCAAGCGCTGGAACAGGCAAGAGAAGGCCGTTTGACCATTCTCAAGCATATGCTCAGCACGATTTCCGAGCCGCGCAAGACGCTGTCTCCCTATGCGCCTAAGATTCTCACGATGCAAATCAATCCGGACAAGATCCGCGATGTCATCGGACCTCAAGGCCGTATCATCAACAAGATCATCGATGAGACCGGGGTCAAAATCGATATTGAACAGGATGGCCGCATCTTTATTGCATCGGTGGACCACGACGCAAACCTGCGGGCAAAACAGATCATCGAAGATCTCGTGCGCGAGGTAGCCCTCGGACAAACATACCTGGGAACTGTGAAGCGCGTGGAAAAATACGGTGCATTCATCGAGCTGTTCGCTGGAAAAGAAGGGCTCTGCCACATTTCCCAGCTGGCTGAAGAGCGCGTAGCGAAGACAGAAGATGTCGTATCCGTTGGCGATAAAGTGATGGTAAAGGTCACCGAGATCGACGACCAAGGCCGTATCAACCTGTCCCGCAAAGCTGTTCTGAAAGAGCAAGCGGCGCAAAACGCACCAGTACAAGCAGAATAACGGGTTAACCGTTTCCCAGAAAAACGTCATGACGTTTTTCGCAGACAAAGGCTTCGTCACTCGAAGGACTCTTCGCGTACGGAAGCTTTTTCTTTTTCCTTCTATCTTCCCGGCTCTCCTCATACATTGGACAAAGAAGGACTTGTACGTGTGAAAGCCGGGAGGGGCATGTGGATGAACAAAGCAGTGACATTTCGGATCCTGTTTACGGTAGGCTGCGCCGTATTGCTCGCACTGACCCTGAATTACAGACCGATCGATCGCTATATAGAAACGGTAAAAATCAAATCGATAACGGCCGACAAGCCGATTGCGGGTGGGCAGGAGGATGAGCTTCGGAAGAAAATCGACGAGTGGAAGCAGGGGAGGGAGGAGGCGCCGATCAATGCGAAGGTCGACCGGGTGTGGCGTGCCATTCCGGGATATAACGGATTGGCTGTGAACGTGGAAGCCTCCCTCGAAAAGCTGAAGAACGCGCAGACAGCAGGCCCCGGAGCGCTTGTCTTCGAAGAAATCCCTCCCGCCATCTCGCTGGAACAGCTGGGAGCCCATCCGATTTATCGCGGAAATCCGCAAAAACCCGCTGTTTCTTTTATGATCAATGTTGCTTGGGGCAATGAATATTTGGATACGATTTTGGATACGTTGGACAAACACGGCGTGAAAACGACTTTTTTCCTGGATGGCTCCTGGGTGAAGCGGTACCCGGAGCTGGCCAAAAAAATTGCAGAGCGCGGCCACGAGATCGGTAACCACGCCTATTCTCATCCGGATATGGCAAAAATCGGCGTGGAGCGGATGAGGCAGGAAATCTCAAAAACCCAGGAAGTGATTCAAAAGACGCTGGGAATAAAACCGGTCTTGTTTGCACCTCCTTCCGGTTCCTTTAATCAATCGGTGGTCAACATTGCTCACAACGAGTTTCAGATGAAGACCATTTTGTGGACGGCAGATACGGTCGATTGGAGGAAGCCGCCAGTGGGCGAGATGGTCAGTCGCATCGAGGCCAAGCTGGGCAACGGTGTTCTGATTCTGATGCACCCAACGGCACCTACAGCTGCAGGATTGGATAAAATGATCCAGGACGCCAAGAAAAAAGGCCTGATGCCGATGCCGGTTTCAGAAGTAATTTCCAGTAAGCGGCTGCGATGACACCCCCTTTATTGTGAGAATAGGCGAATTTTGTTATAGTAAAACTTGTTTGCAAGCAATCAAACGAGCAAAGGATGGAATAGCAACCGAGGAGGGTTTATGTGATACAACGATATACATGTGAGAACGGGCTCCGCATCATTACGGAGAAAATCCCATCCGTACGTTCAGTGGCTTTGGGTGTATGGGTCGGAACCGGTTCCAAGTTTGAGACGGAACGGGATAACGGAATCTCGCATTTTCTTGAACATATGTTCTTCAAAGGAACGACGAACCGTTCAGCAAAGGAAATTGCGGAAACGTTTGATGAAATCGGAGGGAATGTAAACGCCTTCACCTCCAAGGAGTACACGTGTTACTATGCGCGCATCCTCGATCAGCATGCGCCGATCGCCCTGGATGTATTGACGGATATGTATTTTAACTCCGTATTTGATCCAGAAGAGCTGGAGAAGGAAAAAAATGTGGTCATCGAGGAAATCAGCATGTACGAGGATACTCCAGACGACCTGGTCCACGATTTGATTGCAAGGGCAAGCTACGGGGACCATTCGCTAGGATATTCGATTCTCGGGACGGAAGATGTGCTGCGCTCTTTGAAAAGAGAGAATTTGCTCGATTACATTGATGGTCATTACCTCCCTTCCAATACCGTCGTGACGGTGGCCGGAAATTTTGACGAAGCATTGATTGAGGATATCAAGCGCAGATTTTCTTCCCTGCAGCGAAATGCAAGGATGAAAGAGGTACGGACGCCGGAGTTCCAGGGACGCTCGATTGCCCACCATAAAGCAACGGAACAGGCACATTTGTGCATTTCCCTGCCAGGCTTTCAGGTAGGCCATGAGGATACCTATTCACTGATCTTGTTGAATAACGTGCTCGGCGGCAGCATGAGCTCCAGGCTGTTTCAAGAAATTCGTGAGGAACGCGGCCTGGCTTACTCGGTGTACTCGTATCATTCATCTTTCAAAGAGGCAGGTACATTCACCATTTATACGGGAACCGCACCGGAGCAGGTTGGGCAGGTTTTCGATATTGTCGCCAATGTGCTTCGCGATGTTACCGAACATGGAATTACCGAGAAAGAACTGAAAAAGGGCAAGGAGCAGTTGAAGGGCAGCTTGATGCTCAGCCTGGAAAGCACAAACAGCCGGATGAGCCGCCTCGGCAAAAACGAATTGCTGCTCGGGCGTCATCTCAGTCTGGATGAGATTGTCGCGAAGATCGACCGTGTTTCGCATGAGTCCGTCCTTTCAGTCGCTAGACAGCTGTTCCGCTCCAAGCTGGCCATGGCCATGGTAAGTCCATTGGACGGTTTCCCCGACAACGTTAGAAGCGATATTCTCCTGTGAAAAAATCCGGCATAGACCGGATTTTTTTTCGTATAAAAGTAGAAACGAATAACCTTGACGAGCCCCGGAATGGCGGGTCCGTAAAGGAAGCGGCCACTTCATAGAACTGGCTTGAGAGGCGGTTCAAAATAAGGGGGATGGAGTGCATGCGTTTAAGCGAGATGAGCGGCAAGGAAATCATCGGGTTGGACAATGGGGAGCGATTGGGCGTGATCGGCGACTCTGACCTGGAGATCAATACCGAGACAGGAAGCATCCACGCGATTATCGTACCGGGTGGAAGCTTTTTTGGTTTCGGAAAGAAGCGCGACGACATGGTCATTCCCTGGGACGCCATCGTCAAAATCGGGCCGGATATGGTGATTATTCAGGTAAATAAAAATCAGTCACAAGCTTTGGAAAAATAGGCGCTTTAGTCACCGAACCGGATACGGCCGAATAGGATGGGGTAGACGTAACGCTTTCCGTTATCTTTTTCACACGGAAAAACCTTTGCGTTTCGATCGTTTAATGCAGTAAAATGTGTGGAAAGGGGAACGCAGCATGCTAACGGGCAAACACGTTGCCTTTATCGGCGGCGACGCACGCCAGTTGGAAGTGATCAAGCGTTGCATTCAACTGGATGCCAGTGTCACGCTGATTGGCTTTGACAACCTGGAAAGCATCTTCACCGGGGCAACCAAAAGACCATTAACATGCGATGTGTTGAAAGACGTTGACGCCTTGATTCTTCCCATCGTCGGGTCGGATGACAACGGCTATGTGGAAAGCATATTCTGCTCTAAGCCGCTGCAGCTATTGGATGAGCATGTAGCGAGTCTTCAAAAGCACTGCATTGTCTACACGGGTATGGCAAAGACATATTTGAAGCAACTGCTTGCCGCCCAGCAAATTGAGCTGGTGGAACTTCTGGATCGTGATGATGTGGCCATTTACAATTCGATCCCGACCGTAGAGGGAGCCTTGATGATGGCCATCCAGCATACAGACATCACGATACACGGTTCGCAGTCCATCGTGCTTGGTTTGGGACGGACAGGCATGTCCATGGCGCGTGCGCTGCATTCGCTGGGAGCCAGAGTTCGTGTAGGGGCAAGACGTCAGGAACACATAGCACGTATTTTTGAAATGGGGCTGACGCCCTTTCATATGAGCGAATTGAAACAGCAGGTGAACAATGCCGATTTTATTTTCAATACGATCCCGAAGCTTGTACTGACAGCGGAAATCATCGCCCAAATGCCGCAAACGGCATTTATTCTTGACCTCGCTTCCAAACCGGGGGGGACTGATTTTCGCTATGCCGAAAGACGGGGAATCAAGGCTTTGCTTGCACCCGGATTACCCGGTATCGTCGCACCCAAAACAGCCGGACAGATTTTAGCCCAAACCTTGTCGCGTCTTATCGGGGAGCAAACGATCACCAGGGGGAATCAGCATGGGTAAACTTCAGGGAAAGACGATCGGTTTTGGACTGTCTGGCTCACACTGCACGTTTGAGGAAACCATGCCGCAAATCAAGCGGCTTGTGGACGCGGGCGCCCGTGTCGTTCCCATTGTTACGAATACGCTCCTTACCACTGACACCCGTTTCGGCACATCCGAGAGCTGGCAAAAGCAGCTTGTGGACATAACCGGGGAAAAGCTGATCACAACGATCCCGGAGGCGGAGCCGCTCGGTCCATCCAAGCTGCTGGATGTAATGGTGATTGCTCCATGCACGGGCAACACGACCAGCCGCCTGGCAAATGCCATCACGGACAGCCCCGTGCTTATGGCAGCCAAGGCTACGATGCGAAACTTGCGGCCAGTTGTAATAGCGATCTCGACCAATGACGGATTGGGTTTGAACGCAGCCAATATTGCAAAGCTTCTGGCGGCGAAAAACGTCTATTTTGTGCCTTTCGGACAGGATGCTCCTGACAAAAAACCTACCTCGCTGGTAGCTCGTATGGAACTTATTTTGGAAACGTGTGAGGCTGCGTTAGAAGGCCGACAATTGCAACCCTTGTTGATAGAAAGATACCAATACTAAAACCAGTACTGTTTGAGCGCGATTAGGAGGAGAGTAGAAGATGGCGAACCAACTGACCTACAACGTTGCTGTGGTCGGTGCAACCGGCGCAGTCGGGCAGCAGATGATCAAAATTTTAGAAGAGCGGAATTTCCCAATTAAGCAGTTGAAGCTGCTTGCTTCCAGCCGTTCGGCAGGCAAAACGGTCATGTTCAAGGGACAAGAGATCGTTCTGGAAGAAGCGACACCGGACAGCTTTGCTGGAGTTGATTATGCCCTGTTCAGCGCAGGCGGAGCGATCAGCAAGGAGCTGGCTCCTCACGCTGTGCGCCACGGCGCAGTCGTAATCGACAACACAAGCGCTTACCGGATGGACCCGGAAGTCCCGCTGGTCGTTCCGGAAGTGAACATGGATGCCGCTCTTGCCCACAAGGGGATCATTGCCAACCCGAATTGCTCGACAATTCAAATGGTAGCCGCTTTGAAACCCCTTTATGATCGCTATGGAATAGATCGGATCATCGTCTCTACTTATCAGGCAGTCTCCGGAGCGGGCGCGTCTGCCATTCAAGAGCTGTTGACGCAGTCCCGTGACGTTTTGGATGGCAAAGAACCGGAGTGCAAGGTGCTTCCGGTAGGGAAACTGCCTGTTCATCATCAGATCGCGTTCAACGCTATTCCGCAAATCGACGTGTTTACGGAAAACGGATTTACGTATGAAGAAATGAAAATGGTGAACGAGACAAAGAAAATCTTCGGGGACGACAATGTGCTCGTATCTGCTACCTGCGTTCGCATCCCGGTTGTATATGGACACAGCGAAGCTGTCTATGTAGAGCTGAAAGAGGATTACGATCTGGCAGAAGTAAAATCGCTGCTGGAAAAAGCTCCCGGCGTCGTATTGACCGATGTACCGGAAGAGCAGCGCTATCCTTTGGCTACGGATGCGGCAGGCAAACTGGATGTGTTTGTAGGACGCGTACGCCGCGACCTTCATCATCCAAGAGGACTGCACATGTGGATTGTGTCCGACAACCTGCTCAAGGGTGCTGCTTGGAATACAGTACAAATCGCTGAAGAACTCATCAAAGCACGAGCATAGGGGAGAGGTTTGTGAAAATTCTCGTCCAGAAATTCGGTGGATCTTCACTGACAACAGAAGATTGCCGGATCAGGGCTATTACGCATATAAAAAGAGCAATCGACGAAGGCTATGCCCTCGTCGTTGTCGTGTCAGCGATGGGGCGCAAGGGCGATCCCTACGCGACTGACACATTGCTGCAGCTCATTCGCAGCAACGGGAACGGTTTGCCCAAAAGAGAGACGGATCTGTTGATGCACACGGGTGAAATCATCTCGGCAACGGTCATGTGCAGCATGCTGAATGCCGAGGGAATACACGCGACGATTTTGACAGGCGGGCAGGCGAATATTGTCACCAGCGATGATTTTACTAATGCGCAGATCGAGACGATTGAACCAAAGCGAATCTTGCAGGAGCTGGAAGCCGGGAAAGTGGTTATCGTTCCCGGTTTTCAGGGACGGACGCCGGATTGGGAAATTACGACGCTCGGCCGAGGAGGAAGCGACACGACGGCAACAGCTCTAGGCGTCGCGCTCCATGCCGAAATGGTAGACATTTTCACTGATGTGAACGGAATCATGACGGCTGATCCACGGATTGTGGATGAGGCCCAGCCGCTGGCGACGGTTACGTATTCGGAAATCTGCAACATGGCACATCTGGGGGCGAAGGTTATCCATCCGCGTGCTGTCGAGATTGCCATGCAGGCAAATGTCCCCATTCGTGTCCGATCCACTTTTTCGGATGATCCAGGTACACTGGTTACCAACCTTTTGGAGATTGGTCGAATGGGGTACACTGTACATGATCGGCTGGTCATGGGGATCGCGCATGTCCCGAATATTACGCAAATCAAAGTCGCCAACAAGGATGGCCGTTACGATACGCAGCTGCAGGTATTCAAGGCGATGGCCAAGAATGACATCAGTGTCGACTTCATCAACGTGAATCCGTTGGGTGTCGCGTATACGGTCCATGATGAAATGGGAGAAAAGGCTTCCCGCATCTTGACGGATATGGGATACGAGCCTCAGTTATTGCCGCATTGCGCAAAGGTCTCTGTAATCGGTGCGGGGATGACGGGCGTTCCCGGTGTCATGGCTCAGATTGTGGAAGCTTTGACGCACGAGGACATTCCCATTCTGCAGTCTGCTGACTCCCATACGACCATTTGGGTTCTGGTGCACGAGGAAGACATGGTACGGGCCGTTCGCGCCCTGCATCATCAATTCCAACTGCATACCGGACACTTATAGCAGCTATGACATTATACATGTGAGAATAGACAGAGGAGTTGGGGGCAGTGGCACGTTTTGGCCGATTGGTTACCGCGATGGTAACTCCTTTCAATCAACAACTGGAAATCGATTATGAACAAACCGAGCGTCTTATTGATCATTTGCTGGCCACCGGGACGGATGCGGTAGTAGTAAGCGGGACAACGGGCGAGTCGCCGACGCTGTCCGCCAGGGAAAAGCTGGATTTGTTCAAGCATGTCGTGTCCTATGCAAAAGGGAAATGCCATATTATTGCCGGTACAGGCAGCAACAATACGGCGGCGAGCATCGAGTTTACGAAAGAGGTTGAAAAGATCGGCGTTGACGCAGTCATGCTCGTCACTCCGTATTACAGCCGTCCTTCCCAGGAAGGAATATATCAGCACTTCAAGGCTCTTGCCGAGTCTACCAAGCTGCCAGTCATGCTGTACAATGTTCCCGGCCGTACGAGTGTAAACATGACAGCAGAGACTACTCTCCGGCTCGCGCAATTGCCCAATGTGGTTTGCGTGAAAGAAGCATCCGGCAACCTGTCTCAAATGGCATCCATCATTGAGCATGCGCCGGAAGGGTTTGAGCTGTACAGCGGGGATGACGGGTTGACACTTCCGGTACTGTCTATCGGGGGCGTAGGCATCGTCAGCGTGGCCAGCCACGTGGTAGGTGCACAAATGTCCGAGATGATGTCCGCGTTTTTCCGTGGAGAGCATGCACAGGCAGCGGCTATTCATCGCAAACTCCTGCCTGTATTTGAAGGCTTGTTTGCCTATCCCAGCCCAGGACCGGTCAAAGCGGCCCTGGAGAAGCTCGGAGTACAGACCGGTGGCGTTCGGTTGCCATTGGTCGATTTGACCGAAGAAGAAAAAGCGTTTGTCCATTCGCTGTTGGGATAAACAGCGAACCAAAAACGGGAGCCGCTCCAAGGCTCCCGTTTTGCTGTTTCGCTTCTGTTCTCAGACCAGCAAGGGACTGAACATCCAGTGAAGGAAAAGAACCAGCACTCCCAGACTGATGTTGATCCAGCCGAGGAGCTTTGCGGCTCGTCGTTCTCTCTTCATGTTTGCCGCCCGGTAAGTCTCGGAGTCGATCAGAAGGACGAATATGCCGGTAGCTATCGTCAGAAACACTACATAGTAGATGTACCCGAGATGCAGGGAGAAACTCATGTATTGACCTCCTAACCCAGCCTCATTCCGACGCGGCGTATTGTGGTCGTAAAGTTGATCTCCACATCCAACTCCTTAAATTTCTTCCGCCAGTTTTCTTTCGTTTTGATGTGGGTATTCCAGTAATCGGGGAGCTTGGCCCGAACGTGCTCTCCAAAGCCGAATATATCTGATCCGTTCTTTTGGGTCATGGCAAGAATATTTTTAATGGTGTTTTTGCCACGGTCCGATACTTCGGCAGAGATGTCTTTTAACAGGCCTGGCTGATTCAAAGACCGGGTATTTTTTGTCTTTTCAACGATATCAGCTTCCACGTGGATAAAGAGCTTGATCTTTGGCTGTCCATGATCCAGTACGGCGTCAATTTGCGCGTCGCGAGAGCGGGAGCGGACCAATACGCTTCCCGGTTGGCCGGGGACAGGAGTAAAAGCGGAATAGCCTCCTTGTTTGATTCCCATCACTGCCATATAAAACCCAATTTCTAAAGGCTGGAGAACCCCGACCATCCGATCTCCTTGAAAATATGCCATCCCCGAGATTTCGGTGTTTTCATGCCGTTTTACTTCAACGACTGGCAAAAACGGTTCTTGGCCCAATTTGGAAGAGGCGCTCCAAAATAGGCCGAGGAACGCTCGTGGAAACTTGCCCAGAGAAACGGCGTTTTCCATCATGGCCGAAAGATAGAGCGTAGGGATGCGTTCCAGTTGCGGTGAGCTCTCCATGACCTTTGAGGCTCTGCCATTGGAGATGATCATCCATGCAGTACGGCGTACTTCAGGATTTCGGCGCAAATAATCGTTAAGATCGCCAAGACCTTTGCGGGCAACTTCATTGCTGACGATAATGACTCGCAAATGACCGAAAAAAAGTCGATCCGCAATTTCTTGCTGGAGGTTCAGGATCGCGTCATCCAATGTATGACCGACGGTGCTGACGAGCCAGACCGGCTTTTGCGAACCGTTGCTTCCGCTTTCCGGCCCGAGAGGAATTCTTCCCGGTACAGCAATTTGTGCCGTAATCTGGATCAGCTTTTTGTTCGGCTCCGGGAAGATACCGGTCATATGGTTTACTTCGGATTCATGCATCTGTTGGTTATCTTCGGATACGTCAATGGCGATTCCGAGAATGTTGGCTCTCGTCTCGATCTCGGTTCTGTCCCAACATCCTGTCAGAAAAGGCAGGAGCAGAGCGAGTATCAAAACGATATTAAGGTGTTTTTTGTGCGTGTTCCCGATCATGTTGATCCTCCCTTTTCTTGCGTAAAATGGCGATAATCAACAGGACTGCGGGGTAACCGATGGTGATGATGAGTCCGTACAGACCGATAGTAAGGATAAATCGGTACGTATCCATAACATTTTGCGGCACCATGGCCAGCACGAAGACGATCGGCAACAGAAACAGCGAAAACATCTTGTGATCTCTGAGGCGAAGCAGATTGCTCAGCGAATGGATCGTAAAGTAGTAGGTGGAAAACAGGGTCGTAAATACAGCCGTTACCCAAACAGCCAGAAACAAAATATCCAACCGCTCCAGGACATTGGCCGGGAGTGAGGTCATTCGGGCCAGTTCAAGGGTGGGCCAAATGAGCATCTTTGTCTCCTCGGCTCCAAAGATCGCCACGCTGGCAATCACGATCAACAGGTAGAGACCGCCTGAGACGATAATCGCCAGCACACAGGCGATCGATGTTCTCGCCGGATGTCGCATGGACGGAATGATCATGGTGACGATAAATGAACCTTGAAACAGAGTTGCAATGGTCAAGCTGCCGTAAAACCAGTGGCCTTTATGAACCGGGGCGATGGGCTGCAAATTAATCAACTCTGCGTTTTGCAGCGACAATGCGACGATTAATAGTCCCGGAGCCAAAATAAAAGGCAGGTAGAAGAGATGGATGTAAGAGAATGTGCTCAGGTCGTTTCGGCAAGAGATCGCCGCTAAGGCAAGCATGACAATGACAGTGACCTCCAATGGAGTATTTCTGAGCACAGCAGTGACGACGACTTCTCCGAATTCTCGGGCTGTCAGAGCGGACAGCACGGCAAAAAAGAAGATAATCGCGACACTCCCGACCCTGCCTATCCAGACGCCGAGAATGTCTTCGCTATAGTGAATGATCGATTTGCGGGGAAAGCGTTTCCCCAAAGCCGCCAGGATACCCAAGGAAAAAAGGGCGATCATGGTTCCGATAAAGGTAAGGAGCGGGGCGCCGGTATCTACCGCTTTTACGGCGATGACCGGCAAGGAAAGAACCCCGACTCCGATGATGGTACTGATCAACACTGCTGCTGCCTGTAAAAAGGTGATCTCACGTGGAGTCTCCATCCGAATCCTCCCACCTCCTATTTCCGACAGAAACCGGATCAAGCGTATTATGTGGTCTGGGCTCGATTACCTGGGACTTTGTCTCGATACGATTAGGATCTAGAGGGTGCAAGAGTTCAGGACGCTTGCGGGAAAGCCAAAAGGGACCACGCACTGCCGTATCCTTCATCCCCTGCCATTGGCCAGGCACGAGAGGACTCATGTAAGGTATCCCAAAAGACCGCAGAGAAAGCATGTGGTTTACGATCAGAATCAAGCCAACCATGACCCCATAAAGCCCAAAGATTCCCCCCAGGATAATCAGCGGAAAACGAAGAAGTCGCAGGGCCAGAGCCATGTCATATGCTGGCGTGGCAAACGACCCGATGGTAGTAAGAGCGATAACAACGACGGTAATCGGGCTGGCAAACCCTGCTGATACGGCAGCTTGTCCGATCACAAGCACTCCGACGATCGACAGTGCGCCTCCGACCTGCTGAGGCAGCCTGATCGTCGCTTCCCGCAAAACTTCCATGGAGATTTCCATGATCAGCACTTCTACGAGGGACGGAAAAGGGACCCCTGCGCGACCACCGGCAACAGCAACGGCGAACTCGGTCGGGATCAACTCGGGATTGAAAGAAATAACAGAAACATATAAAGATGGAAAAAATTAAGGAAAACAGAAGGGCTACCAGGCGCGATAGCCGGACAAAGCTGGATAGCACGAACCGTTCGGAATAGTCATCGACAGATTGATAAAATTGGCTGAACACAGCTGGCGCTATCAAGGCAAAAGGGCAGCCGTCGACGAGAATAATCACTCTGCCTTCCAGCAAGTTGGCCACACATTTGTCCGGGCGCTCCGTATTTTGTATTTGCGGGAACGGTGAAAAATGGTGATCTTCGATGAACTGTTCCAAATAGCCGGAATCGATCACGCCGTCGATGTCAATTCGCTGCAGTCTGTCTATCACCTCTTTAGCGAGTGCAGGATTGCACACATCCCGCAGATAACAGACTGCCACTTTCGTCTTTGTCCTTCGACCGATCTGAACGGTTTTGACGAGCAAATCCACGGAAGGAAGCCGGTTTCGCAGGAGGGCAAGATTCACGCCAAGGCTTTCGATAAAGCCTTCCCGGGAACCGCGGATCACTTGCTCCGTTTCGGGCTGACTAATAGCACGGTGCTCGACTTTGCTGGAACCCGAAATGATTGCTCTATCGAATCCGTCGATGATAATCACGACTTGACCGGACAAAACCTGCTCGACCAGGGAGCGAATCTCATGTTGGGTAGATACGTTCCCTCCGATCAGGATGTCATTTGTGATCATGGTGAGCAATTCATTTTTATCAACAATTCCGTTTTCATCCTGCGTACCGTTTTTTTGGAGGAGCGGACGCAGGATGTCTTCTTTCATTTCCCGTTGATTCGTAAGGTGCTCCAAGTAGAGTAGTGCTGCCGGAAAGCGGCCAAACACATCAAACCGACGAATCTTGAAGTCGTCGGTGTCTCCAAATGTCTGCCTCATGTAAGCAAGCGTCTCTTCTAGATTGGCGGTTAACCGCCGATTGTCAGCGAAGGAAGAGCCAGACGTGGCCTTGGGAGAAGAGAGCTTCTGAGTCTCTTTCTTGTACTTTAGCCTCTGCCACACAGACATGCGGGCCACCTCCTTTTCGGCAAGTTACCCTATAGTCTGTCAGATTCCCGCCAATTCATTCTGATAGGTGCTCTTTTTTATTCTGGAAAATGACTTTTCCGGGTGGTTGTTTTTTCTTGTGTTCCACTTTTCGATTCGGGTATAATGAATCTAAGTGATTTGGGGCGGTTAATTTGAGTGTGAAAGACAACTAAATATAGGAGGTTACACGTTTTGGCAAAATCGAATCACTCTGTTCTCATTTTCGCCCTGGGCGGAGTAGGCGAAATTGGGAAAAATATGTACGTAGTCCAATGTGACGATGAAATTGTGGTCATCGACGCCGGATTAAAATTCCCGGAAGAGGAAATGCTGGGAATTGATATGGTAATCCCGGACATTACGTACCTGGAGGAAAATCGCGACAAAGTTCGCGGTATTATTGTTACGCACGGACACGAGGATCACATCGGCGGACTTAGCTATGTGCTAAAACGTTTGAAGGTACCGGTATATGCGACAAAATTGACGCTGGGTCTGATTGAAGCAAAATTAAAAGAAGCGGGTATTCTAAACGATACAAAGCGCATTTTAATTAACAGCGACTCGGAAGTTGATTTCGGGAACATGAAGGCGACGTTTTTCCGCGTCAACCACAGTATCCCGGACAGCGTAGGCGTTTGTCTGGAAACCCCTGAAGGATACGTAGTGCATACGGGGGACTTCAAATTTGATCAGACACCGGTAAACAATCAACAGGCTGATTTGGCCAAGATGGCCATGATCGGTGACCGTGGCGTATTATGTCTGCTGTCGGACAGCACCAATGCCGAGCGGCCCGGTTTTACCGGCTCGGAGCGTTCTGTCGGTGTTGCGATCAAGGATGTGTTCAGCAAAGCGGAAGGACGGATCATCGTTTCCACTTTTGCATCCAACGTTCACCGGATTCAGCAGGTAGTCGATGCTGCGACCGAATATCGTCGCAAGATCGCTGTCGTGGGCAGGAGCATGCAAAACGTCATCCATATCAGTAAGGATCTGGGGTACCTCAACGTGCCTGAAGGTCTGTTCATCGATACGGATGAAGTGAACAAGCTTCCTGCCGAGCAAGTAGTCATTTTATCCACTGGAAGTCAAGGGGAGCCGATGTCCGCGCTCACTCGTATGGCCCGATCCGCCCATCGGAAAATCGATATTCTTCCAGGGGACACAGTAGTAATCGCAGCTACACCTATTCCTGGCAATGAAAAATACGTAGCACGCACCATCGATCAATTGTCCCGGATTGGCGCTGAGGTGATTTACGGCGGGCACGGTCCGAATGGCGCTGTGCACGTTTCCGGTCACGGCAGTCAAGAAGAGCTTCGTCTGATGTTGAATCTCATGAAGCCAAAGTACTTTATCCCGATTCACGGCGAGTTCCGCATGCTGAGAATGCACGCCATGTTGGCAGAACAGGTGGGAGTTCCAAGTGAGAACATTTTCCTGTTGGACAACGGTGACACAGTGGAAATCTCCGGGGGAAAAGCACGGTTTGGGCCAAAGGTCAACGCTGGCAATGTCTTGATTGACGGCCTTGGTGTCGGCGATGTAGGAAATATTGTTCTTCGGGACCGCAAATTACTGTCACAAGATGGAATTCTGGTAGTTGTCGTTACACTCAGCAAACAAAATGGTACGATTTTGTCCGGTCCAGACATCATTTCCCGCGGATTTGTCTATGTTCGGGAATCTGAAGAGCTGTTGGACGAGGCAAATCGCATCGTCACCCAAACACTTGTAAAATGCATGGAAGAAAATGTGAATGAATGGTCTTCTTTGAAAAATAACGTCAAGGAAGCCTTGGGCCGTTTCTTGTACGATCAAACCCGCCGTCGTCCAATGATCTTGCCCATCATCATGGAAGTTTAAAAATGCTTTTTTCTTACAAGCAACATCCGAGCCGAAAATCCTGTTTGCACAAGGGTTTTCGGCTTGTTTTATTTTTCTTGAAAAGCCTCTTTACTGCAGCGAAATTAGTGGCCCTGCACTACTTGCCAAGGCTTTTGCCCTGCTCTCCTTATTTTTATTTTGAAAAAAATGGAATAGCACGGTAAAATGAACCAATCCCATGCCCGGGATGTAATTCCCAAGTTGCTGACAGTCCTGGATTGAAACAATCACGAAGCGTACAACGTCACATTACATGCTACACGTATTTCTTGAAGGTTCTTCCCTTATATGTGTTTAGAAGCAAAGGAGAGCGATCATATTGAAAACGAAGATCATTCCTCTGGCGATTGTAGCCTGCTTGCTGGTACCCTCATCCCAAGTGTGGGCCGAATCTGCCATCGTCAAAAAAATGAAAGAAACGGATCAAAAACAGCTGGCCGAAGAACGAAACAAAGAGTGCACAATGGGATGCCGGACGACGAGGGGATGGTCCCATCAGATTGGACCCGATTTTTTCGCATATCCCGACATGGCTAACGGTGCTGAGCTTTCACCCGATCAACTGTATCTTTTGCGGCGGTTGAACGATCTGTATCTGCAGCAAACGAAAATACTGCAGCTTGTCTGGGAGCAAAAGGTTTCCGCTCCCTACTCTCAGCGGAGAGAGGAAATAAAGGGGATTGTGCTCGACATGTTTGCACGTGTCGGGTCAATGCAGGACGTTTCTCCGAATGAAGTGAAGATCCTGCAGGAGGCTGTCCGCGTCGCAAGCAATCTGCACCTCTGGGACGACCTGCGAGAAGAGTGGGTGGAGGACAGGGATATCAATTTTGCTTACCAGTATGCAGAAGGCGTAGAGAAAGCTCTCGACCGTTTTCGGGAGGACATTTACAAGTACCGGGACCATATCCCTGGTGGACATTTTGCCCGCTTTGAATGGGGGCACGCTTTTACGATGAATGTCCTTAAAGAATTTCATAAGCCGTTGGCATCAGCGTACCCTGAGACTGTACACGCCTGGACCGAAAAATATACAGTGAAATTTTTAGATGATCTGCAAAAAGACAACACAGCGAAGCTGGATGAAAGATTACAGGCTGTTCTTTCGATCTACAACACTTACAAAGCGATGCCTGGAACAGCAGGGAAAGGCAGTCTGTCTTTTTCCCTGGGAGACAGAATCATTGAAATGATCAAAACCAATAATCAGACGATCACAGAGAACGAACGATACTACCAGGATTATGCCATCTCTCTTGGAAACCTATATGAGGTCTCCAAGCTTCCAGATATCGCTGCCGACAAGAAAAAGGCGATGAAGCTGCAGTGGTACCGTTCCTTTATGGAGGGACTTGGCAAGCTCGATGTCCCGGCTGTCTACAAAGGGAATTTCTATTGGTATGTTAACTATTTGGTTGACAATGACTTGAAGCTGTTCAACGCAGAATTTCCAAATGAGCGGAAGCTGCTGGCCAAACAGCTACTCACAAAACTGAAGGAAGAAAAAAATCCGGAAAACAAGGCGGAATACAACCAAACAATCGCCAAGCTGACAAAGCTGGCGAACGGTAAATAAACGGATTGTCTTCCAAAGCTTGCATCTTTTCTCCTCCTGCGACCCATACTATCACAGACAGCGAAGGAGGAGGATTCATGCAAAACAGACAAAGGCCCGATTATTTGAATCGCCCCCCTTTTGGGAGCAATCAGGAGGCCCCGCAAACCGCGCCGACAGAACCGCAACAGCCTGGCCAGCCTCCGGGTGCAGAAGATCCGAAAAAGCGTTTGCTCGACTCCATCACGCAGTTGGGGCAAACCAATGTTCCTCAACTGGAAAGCAATATTTATTGTTTGACGATCATCGGACAGGTGGAAGGTCACATCCAGCTGCCGCCGCAAAACAAGACGACGAAATACGAGCATATCATTCCGCAACTGGTTGCGGCAGAGCAAAACAGCAAAATTGAGGGAGTCATGGTGATCTTGAATACGGTCGGGGGAGATGTAGAGGCAGGCTTGGCGATCGCGGAGATGGTCTCTTCTCTCTCGAAACCGGTCGTTACACTGGTCCTTGGAGGAGGACACAGTATTGGCGTGCCAATCGCCGTCGCTGGCGACTATTCCTTCATAGCAGAAACGGCGACCATGACGATTCACCCGATACGCTTGACCGGCCTTGTGATCAGTGTCCCGCAAACCTTTGAATACCTGGATAAAATGCAGGATCGGGTCGTCAGCTTTATCGCCCGCCACTCCAGGATCACAGAGGACCAGTTCCGCGAGCTGATGCTGAGGACAGGCGAATTGACGCGGGATATCGGCACCAATGTCATCGGAGCAGATGCGGTCAAGTACGGGTTGATTGACGAGGTAGGAGGGCTCGGCAAGGCTTTGAAAAAGCTGAACGAGCTGATCGAAAAAGCCCGGAACGGAGAGAAGGTGCTGCAGTGATTTTCTATTCCGTGGTCCCGATGGAAGTAGTGTTCGAAGGGATGGATCAGGTAGAGAAACAAGTCCTGCGTGAGCTCCCGATGGGTGAGGCGACTATGGTGGTTGAGCAAACAGGTCCTTACGAGGGCAAGATGGTTCGCCTGATCAGTCCCAATCCGCAGGACTATCTCAACCCGGCGTTTGCACCCGGTCAAGTGATTCGTTTTCGGCCGGAAGGTTTCGGGCAATAAGACCTGTATTTCTATGAATTTCCTGTGTTATACTAGATGTGGACAAACAGCAGCCGACCTACAAACGGCTGCCTTTTTATACGTCCGGACTTTTTTTGAGTGATAGATGAGTGATGGAAACGAAAGAAGGGAGGCATGCCACCTGAGTAGAAGAGCAAAAAGACAGTCGCAAACGGCAGTTGCCTCTGTTGTCAAACTGGAGCTGCTGGGACTGGTCATGATCGTGCTTTGTCTCATCGGACTTTTGGAAAGCGGCTGGCTTGGAAAGAACATTCTCGCCTTTTTATTCCGCTTTTTGGCCGGGTCGTGGGATTTTACCATCCCATTATTGATCATGGGGCTGGCCGTACATATGATGTTTACCCGAAAACCGCCGCGGATGTCGTTGCGCGTTTTTGGATTGCTGCTCATACTTGTCGCTGTTTTGACCTGGGATCACATGTTTTTGTACAAGCAGGTAACGGCTGGAGGAACGTTTTCCGATCAGAGCATCATCCGCGTCACCTGGGATCGGATCTGGCTTGACCACAGCCAGAAGGTGTCGACGACCGGAGTCGGCGGCGGGATGGTGGGGGCGGTATTTTTCGCTCTATGCAATGGTCTCGTCGGGCCGATCGGTACCGGATTGATTATCGGCTTTTTGATTTTGGCCGGAATCATGTTTTTGTTCAACCTGTCTTACGTGGACATCGCCATTTTTGCGAGAGACAAAATCGCTCTGCTGTATGCCAAGATGAAAGATTCGGTCAAAGATTCTGTTCAAATGCTGCAAAATGAAAGCGAAAAGCGAAAGCAACTGGCTGAAGAAGAGCGCGAAGCGAAGAAAGCCAAGGAAGCGCAGATGGCAGCCGCGTCGAACGCAACACAAGCCTTTGATGCCGGCAATGCTGACACCTCCGGGGACAGCCAGCCTGGAACAGGCGGAGAAGAGCAGACACAGCATGCAAGCGCACCGCTTATTCGCGATTTTGCGGAAAGGCTGGTGACCGAGCAGGGAAGCGAGGCGGAAGAGGAAGCGATTGCAACTCCTCGCACGAAACCATCGGTTGAGCGCGAGATTACCTTTTCGCTTGAGGGGGACGAAGAGATCTTTGGCACGCTGGAGGAGGAAGGCGCGCAGCCGAGCGTTCCTTATGTGCTCCCCAGCATTCAGATGCTGACCCGACCAAAGGCGTACATTCCAGGCAAAGATGTCGATCATACGTCCAACGCGAACAAATTGGTGCAAACGCTCAAAAGCTTCGGGGTCAATGCGATCGTCTCCGAGGTTCACCGCGGTCCGGCCGTTACCCGTTATGAAGTGCAGCCTGCAACCGGGGTGAAGGTGAGCAGGATTGTCAGTCTGACAGACGATTTGGCGCTGGCGCTCGCTGCCAAGGACATTCGCATCGAAGCGCCTATTCCGGGAAAATCAGCGATCGGGATCGAAATCCCGAATTCCGAGGTTGCGGTTGTCTCGCTTCGAGAGGTGCTGGAATCGGCCTCTTACCAGGATGCCTCCGCGAAATTGACGGTTGCCCTCGGGCGCGATATATCTGGCGAGCCGATCGTTGCCGACCTGACGAAAATGCCGCATTTGCTCGTCGCAGGCGCTACGGGCAGCGGGAAGTCTGTATGTATCAACGGGTTGATCATGAGTATTTTATTCAAAGCAAGCCCGGACGAAGTAAAGCTGATGATGGTCGATCCCAAAATGGTCGAGCTAAACGTATACAACGGCATCCCGCATCTGTTGGCACCGGTAGTCACTGACCCGCGAAGAGCCTCGGTTGCGCTGAAAAAAGTCGTGGCTGAGATGGAGCGGCGGTACAATCTGTTCGCCAAGACAGGCAGCCGCAACATTGAGATGTACAACCAGCAGGCAGAAGGGGCTCCACTTCCTTACATTGTCGTGATCGTGGACGAGCTGGCAGACCTGATGATGGTCGCGCCCGGTGAGGTGGAGGATGCGATTTGCCGTCTCGCCCAGATGGCGCGTGCGGCGGGGATCCATCTGATCATCGCTACGCAGCGCCCGTCAGTAGATGTCATCACGGGATTGATCAAGGCGAATATCCCTTCCCGGATTGCCTTCGGCGTATCATCCATGGCCGATTCCCGAACCATTCTGGATATGGGCGGTGCGGAGAAGCTCCTCGGACGCGGAGACATGCTCTATTTGCCGATGGGCGCTTCCAAGCCGACCCGTGTACAGGGGGCCTATGTTTCTGACAAGGAAGTAGAGGAAGTAGTAACGTTTGTCAAGGAACAGCAAGAGGCACGCTACCAGGAAGACATGATTCCGGAAGAGACAACAGAAGACGCGCAGCCGGTAGTCGACGATGATATGTACGACCAGGCTGTCCAAGTCGTAGTAGAGGCCCAGACGGCATCGGCTTCGCTTCTGCAGCGCAGACTGCGGGTTGGGTATACACGTGCGGCCCGTTTGATTGACATGATGGAGGCACAAGGCGTCGTGGGGCCTTACGAGGGAAGCAAGCCGAGAGAAGTGCGTTTGCCAAGGCCCACTCCCGAGAGCAACATTTCCTAAAATGAACATGATTTTCATAAATGTACCTGCGGGGCGCAGAGACGAGACGATCGTCAGAAAACTGTCATCTAGTCAAAAAAATTGGCTTGCATGATATTCGCCCCTAGGGTACAATTTTTACGGGATTGAAGGAAATTGTTGTTATCCTCTCTTGATTTCAAGAGGTCTGACGTCCTACCTATTCGAATAGCTGAGGAAGCAGGAGTGGAGGAAGATGAGCATCAAGGGGAATTTCCGTTCGCTTTGTCTCTTGGTAATGGACAAGATCAAAAGCGACATCGATTCCGGGAAGCTAAAACCCGGTGAACGTCTACCTTCCGAAGCCGACCTTTCCAAGCAATTGGGTGTGAGCCGAGCGACGCTGCGGGAAGCTCTTCGCTTGCTTGAAGAAGAGAAGATTGTCATTCGGAGACACGGTGTGGGGACCTTTATTAATTCTCGACCTGTTTTTTCAGGTGGAATTGGGGAACTCTTTAGTGTGACGGATGCAATCGAACGCCAAGGCTATGTTGCCGGCACAACCATTTTGCGTACGGCTTACGGCGAACCTGCGGAGGAAGAGCGGAAAAAGCTTTCTCTCAATCCGGGAGAGGGCGTTCTCATGGTAGAACGGATTCGCACGGCAGATGGGGAACCGGTGGTCTACTGTTTTGACCGCATACCCGCCCATCTGGTACCTGGAGGCTATACGGAGGGTGGAGAATCTATTTTCAAGTGGCTGGAGTCCGTGACCGGGATCCGCATCGCTTATGCGATTGCCGATATGGAACCGCTCGGACATTGCGAAAAGGTATCTCCCCTGTTGCAGTGCAACAAGGCGACGCCTCTCTTGCTCTTGAAACAGATTCACTACGACGAAAGTGAACGGCCTGTCTTGTATTCACACAATTACTTTCGGGCCGACAAATTTCACTTTCACGTTGTACGCAGACGGTTGTAACACGTGAGGGAAACCTCACTCAACAATTTCATCTCATTAAAAATAGGGGGTATTCTGACATGAAAAAGGTACTTTCTGTCCTGTCCGTGGCAACCCTTAGCCTGTCTTTGGTTTTGGCCGGCTGTGGAAGCAAACCAGAAGGACAACCAGGTGGTGCTAACCAAGGTGGAGCAGAAGGGGGAGCCCAAGGCGGAGCAGCGCCTACTGCACGCATCGGCATGGTTACCGACGTGGGCGGGGTAAACGACAACTCCTTTAACCAAAGTGCATGGGAAGGGCTGCAAAAACTGCAGAAGGACCTGAACCTGCCGCAGGACAACGTAAGCTACCTGCAATCCACCTCTGATGCTGACTACATCCCGAACTTGACTCAATTTGTAAAAGACAAGTGGGATCTGACTTGGGGTATCGGTTTCGTTATCGGTGACCACGTGAAGAAAGTAGCTACTGAAAACCCTGACAGCAAGCTCGCTATCATCGACGCAGAAGTAGACGCGCCAAACGTGGAATCCGTTCTGTTCAAAGAGCATGAAGGTTCCTTCCTGGCTGGTGTCGTAGCGGCGAAAATGTCCAAGAGCAAAAAAGTTGGTTTCGTGGGCGGTATGGAAATCCCAGTAATCAAGCGCTTTGAAGTTGGCTTTGAAGCTGGTGTAAAAGCAGCTGATCCAAGTGTTGAAGTAGTAAAAGTATACACGGGTGCATTTGACAAGCCTGACCTCGGTAAATCTACTGCATCCCAAATGTACGGCCAAGGCGTAGACATCATTTTCCACGCTTCCGGCGCAACTGGCGATGGCGTGTTCAACGAAGCAAAAGACCGCAAATCCAAAGGCGAAAATGTTTGGGTAATTGGTGTAGACAAAGACCAGTCCCTGACATTTGGTGATGAAGTAACGCTGACTTCCATGGTAAAACGCGTGGATGAAGCTGTTTACCGCGTATCCAAAGACGTGATCGACGGCAAATTTGAAGGCGGAAAAATCGTATGGCTCGGTCTGGCTGAAGACGGTGTAGGCCTGGCAGAAACCTCGAAGAAAAATGTGCCTGAAGACGTATTGAAGCTGGCAGATGAGTTCAAGCAAAAAATCGTTAAAGGCGAAATTACAGTACCAGAAAAGTAAGAAGACCTCTAAGACTGCACACGGACAAGGCTAGTTCGAGCGACTAGCCTTGTTCTTTACCTTCTACACTAGACCCACAAAAACGGGGGGAACATGGTTGAAACCTGTACAGACTGTTGTTGAAATGCGCGGTATCACAAAGCGCTTCCCCGGCATTATTGCCAATGACAACATCAACCTTGTTGTGAAAAAAGGGGAAATCCACGCCCTCCTGGGAGAGAATGGCGCTGGCAAGTCCACACTGATGAATGTTTTGTTCGGTTTGTATCAGCCTGAAGAGGGCGAAATCCTCATTAACGAGAAGCCGGTGAAAATCACCAGCCCCAGCGTAGCGAATGATCTTGGTATTGGAATGGTTCATCAGCATTTTATGCTCGTAGAAAAGTTTACGGTTACAGAAAACATTGTATTAGGAAATGAACCGAAATCCGGGTTACAGATAGATATGCAGAGTGCCATCAAAGCAGTCGAGAAGTTGTCCAATCAATACGGCTTGAAGGTGGATCCGCGAGCCAAAATTGAGGATATATCCGTGGGGATGCAACAGCGTGTAGAGATTTTGAAAACGCTTTACCGCGGCGCCGATATTCTGATCTTCGATGAGCCGACAGCTGTGTTAACCCCTCAAGAAATCGTGGAACTGATCGAGATTATGCACAACCTCGTCAAAGAAGGCAAAACGATTATCTTGATCACCCACAAGCTAAAAGAAATCATGGCTGTCTGTGATACGGTTACCATCATCCGCAGAGGAAAAGTCATCGATTCCGTAGGGGTAAAGGATACAAATCCGGATGACCTTGCGGCAAAAATGGTCGGTCGTGAAGTTAACTTCCGTGTCGATAAGAAGGAAGCAAATCCGAAAGAAGTCATTTTGTCTGTGGAAAATATTACGGCGATGGGCAACAGAGGCGTCAATGCGCTCAACAGCATCTCGCTGGAAGTAAGGAGCGGGGAGATCCTCGGCATCGCGGGTGTCGATGGCAACGGGCAAAGTGAACTTATCGAGGTATTGACAGGGCTGCGGAAAGCCTCCAGCGGACGTGTGCTGCTCAAAGGTCAAGATATAACGAACAAGACACCGCGCGTCATTTCGGAGTCGGGCTTGTCGCACATTCCCGAAGACCGCCACAAGCACGGTCTTGTCCTTGACTTCCCGATGAGTGAAAACATGGTGCTGGAAACGTATTTCCATCCAGAGTTCAATAAAAACGGCTTCCTGGACTACGCGGCAATAGACAAGCATGCGAGCAAACTGATCGAGGAGTTTGACGTGCGGACACCGAGTATTCACACCCCTGCACGGGCTCTTTCCGGGGGCAATCAGCAAAAAGCGATTATCGCCCGCGAAGTGAACAAGGATCCGGATCTGTTGATTGCAGCTCAGCCTACACGTGGTCTCGACGTTGGAGCCATCGAATTTATCCATAGACGTCTGATTGAACAGCGGGACAAAGGAAAGGCCGTCTTGTTGCTATCCCTAGAGCTTGACGAGATCATCAACGTTTCCGACCGGATCGCGGTCATTTACGAAGGCCAGATCGTCGGCATTGTTGATGCGAAACAGACGGACGAGCAAGAACTTGGCTTGATGATGTCTGGTGGAAAACGAATGCAAGGAGGCGGCAACGGTGAATAGAGTCATTGCCATCTTTACCAAGGAGTCGTTCCTCGTACCGGTTGCTGCCATTATTCTGGGCCTGTTGACGGGCGCTGTCGCCATGCTGGCAGGCGGTTTTAATCCAATTCAGGCATATGCGTCCCTGGTTGAAAAGGTATTTGGAAGCTCTTATAACTTTGGGGAAACGATTCGTCAGATTACCCCGCTGATCTTTACAGGTCTCTCCGTGGCATTTGCGTTCCGGACCGGTCTTTTCAATATCGGTGCCGAGGGGCAATTTATTATCGGGATGATCGCTTCTACGGCAGTAGGGATTTCTTTTGATCTTCCGGCGTATATTCATGCTCCGCTCGCAGTGATTGCAGGTGCTCTTGCCGGGGGACTGTGGGGCGCTATCGCGGGATGGCTCAAGGCTGCGCGAGGCGTAAACGAAGTGATCACGACAATCATGTTAAACTGGATTGCCTTGTACTTTGCCAACTACGTTGTCAAGGCGTTTTACCTTCAAGAAGGCCAGCAGCGCTCGGAAATGATCAAGGATTCGGCGTCTATCTCTTTTGCATGGCTTTCCCAGATGTTTGACAGTGCCCGCCTGCATTGGGGGACGTTGCTTGCGATTTTGGCCGCGGTATTCTTTTATATCCTTCTCTGGAAGACAAAGTCGGGCTTCGAGCTCCGCGCTGTAGGGTTAAACCCGCATGCTTCGGAATACGCGGGGATGAATGTGAACCGCAATGTGGTCAATGCCATGTTCGTCGGCGGCATGTTCGCAGGTATCGGCGGAGCGTGCGAGATTTTGGGCGTATTCCATTACCAATCGATTATGGCTGCACAGCCCGGATACGGCTTTGACGGTATTGCGGTAGCGCTGATCGGAGGAAACACCCCGCTTGGTGTCATTTTGGGGGCCATTCTGTTTGGAATGCTTACATTTGGAGCTGCCGGTATGAAATTCGGTGCAGGGGTACCGGTCGAGCTGATTCGGGTAGTAATCTCCTCTGTCATTTTCTTCGTTGCAGCGCATGGAATCGTCAAGTTTTTCATTAAGCCACTTTTACAGAAGAAGGAGGGTGGAAACTGATGGATTGGGGAGTGATTATCGGCAACCTTATTCATGATACCATCGTGTTTTCCACTGCCTTGATATTCGCCGCTCTGGGCGGTATGTATTCGGAGCGATCCGGCGTGGTGAACATCGCGCTGGAAGGGATGATGGTCATCGGCGCCTTTACCGGTGCAGTGTTTACTTTCTTTGCTCAGGATTCATTCGGCTCATTGGCTCCTTGGATCGGTTTGGTGGGAGCGTGCATTGCCGGAGCGCTATTCGCTACGCCGCACGCGGTCGCTTCTATCACGTTTAAAGCCGACCAGGTCGTCAGTGGTGTCGCCCTCAACTTTTTGGCAACAGGTCTGTCTGTCTACCTGACCAAGATCATTTTCAACGGTGCAGGACAAACGACGACATTGCAGCAAGTATTCAGCAAGTGGCACATCCCGGTGCTCAGCGACATTCCCATTTTGGGACATGCCATTTTCGAAGGCTACCCGACCAGTTATATTGCCTTCGCACTGGTTGCGCTTTCCTGGTATCTGCTGTTTAAAACGTCATTCGGGCTTCGCCTGCGGGCGGTCGGGGAACACCCGCGTGCTGCCGATACCGTTGGGATCAACGTAAAACGCATGGGTTACACGGCTGTTATGATCAGCGGCGCTTTGGCAGCTATGGGTGGAGCAACGATTGCGCTTACTACCACCAGCAACTTTTCTCACAATACCGTGTCCGGACAAGGCTTTATCGCCCTTGCCGCTCTCATTTTCGGGAAATGGCATCCTGCCGGCGCGATGGGGGCTGCCCTGTTCTTCGGGGTAGCGCAAGCGATCAAATCGCTGGTTCAAATTTTTGGTCTCACCAAATACGTCCCGACCGAAGTGATTTTCATGCTTCCATACATTCTCACCATCCTGGTGTTGGCTGGTGTGGTTGGACGCTCCAGCGCTCCTGCCGCATTGGGCAAAGTGTATGATACCGGATCTCGCTGATTAACATTTTTTGCGTCTGGAACCTGCTTTCTCCCCTGTGCGATAATGTGTACGAGTTTGAACGCATAGGGGGGAAAAAGATGACTCGCTGTGTACATACTAACAGCCCTCGTCTTATCAGCAGGCTTCTGGGCGCTTTTTTGCTTGTGACATCTTTCACGATAACCCACAGCATGGATGCTCATGCCCAGACATCACGCCCCGTCATCTCGATGATGATAGATGGCAAAGGGGTGCTCTCCGATGTACAGCCTCTTCATCAGAACGGACGCATTTTGGTTCCAATCCGCCTGCTTGCGGAGCACTCGGGCGCAGATGTTTCCTATGATCCGGATACACGCCAGGTGACCTTGCGGGATGGAGCCCATCAGGTGGCTGTGTTCCCTGAAAGCAGAGTGGGATATGTAAATGGAAGCCGCAAAAAGCTGGATACAGCACCCGTAGTCAGAAATAGACGGACACTTGTACCGATTCGGTTTGTCAGTGAATCCTTGGGATACGAAGTGACGTGGGACCAACGGGCAAAAGTGGCGAAGATTTGGACAAAGCCAGTCGCCGAAAATGAAAGGAAGCGCTTGGAGCGAGGAAACCCGTATATCGTCCAGGCTGGAGATACCTTGGAGACGATCGCCAAGCGGCATGGTACAAGTGTTTCTGCAATTCAAGGCAACAATGCTGACGACGCCGGGTATCTGCTCACGGGTCAACTGCTGTTTTTGCCGGGTAACGCGAAAAAGGCAGTGAACCCTCTGTCTGCCGCGGTGGACCATTCTGTGCTGCTCTCGGAAAGATACGTCTTCCCATTTGACAGCAAAAGCGAGTATCAGCCATTTGGAGACAGCTTTGGCTTTGGGCGGGAGTGGACAGAATCAAACTCGGGAACAGTCCGCTCCCATGAAGGAATTGACATCATGGCACCACAGGGGACGCCTGTTTACAGCGTAGGAGACGGCGTGATCAATCGGATCGGCTGGAACACTTATGGCGGGTGGCGAGTCAACATCACCGATGAAAACGGGAAATACCGGATGTACTACGCCCATTTGACAGCCTATCCGCCTGATCTGAAAGTAGGTTCGACGGTCAGACCCGGGCAGTTGATTGGATTTGTCGGCACGACAGGCTATGGACCACCTGGGACAGATGGCATGTTTCCGTCTCACCTGCATTTCGGACTGTATCGGACTGCAGACGATCGGGCAATCAATCCGTACTACTACCTGCAATACTGGGAAAACAACAAGGTTGATTAGCAGCTGATTAGCAAAGGAAGCATTTGGGGCAGACTACCTGTATGGAAGGACTTCAACCATGAGGAAGAAGGAGGACACCATATGTGGACATGTCCCTACTGTGGCGGGAATCACGGCTTGCCTTTTCATGACGGTCAGCTGGACGGCATGCTTTGTCTGGAACCCGATTGCGGGCGATTTGCGGAAAGCGTTTCAGACCACGACGATCTCAGTGAATGGGACGCCACGGATTTTTAGTGCATGATTAGAGGGAGCGCCAATCGCTCCTTTTTTATTTTCCTTTTTTTCGGTAAAGTGGAAGCATAAAGGAGGTAATCCGATGCAGATTGAATTGATCGAATTTTTAGACTTGATTCCGTACGGGATTGTTTTGGTTGATCGGGATGGAATGATTACCTTTGTCAACACGGCCGGTTCACAGCTTTTGGGACTGAAGAGAGAAGAGATTGTGGAGCGGCCGATCAGCAGTATTGCCCCCGGCTCTGATATGCTGCAGGTCATGAGCCAGGGACGACCCAGTTTACGCAGAGAGATTCGCTATGGCGAAAAGCTTTTTCTCGTTGACCGCCTCCCTTTCTCTGTTGCAGGAGAAGTGGTAGGTGGCATTTCCATTTTTCAGCCTCTGGGCCATATGGCAGACAGCCTCGGAAGGTGGACCGAACAAGAACGCGAGCTGCATCAGTTCAAAGAGCTGGTCGAGCAGCTGTATGACGGAATTGTCATGTGTGACAAAAGCGGGATCATTACGATGATCAATCAAAGCTACTGCGATTTTTTAGGCACGACGATTGAGGAGGCGATCGGACGCCATGTTACGGAAGTGATTGAAAATACGAGAATGCATCTCGTCATCAAGAGCGGCAAACCCGAGATAGACCAGCTAATGCGGATCGGTGACAGGGAGATCATCGTAAGCCGTATGCCGCTGAAGGAAGGGGAGGAGACGGTAGGCGCATTGGGCAAGGTCGTATTCAGCGATTTGCGCGAGCTGCGCAGTATCGTGGAACGCTACAACATCATGGAGCGAAAGCTGGACTTTTACCGTCAGGAGCTAAAGCGGATGATGGGAGCGAAATACTCGTTCGCCCATATTTTTGCCGAGCACCCCCTCATGAAAGAAGCCGTCCATCTGGCCAAACGGATCGCGCAAACGAAATCCTCGGTATTGATCCTCGGTGAGAGCGGGACCGGTAAGGAGCTGTTTGCTCATGCAATCCATGAAGAGAGCAGCAGGGCGGATGGAGCGTTCGTCCGGGTAAACTGTGCCGCCATCCCAAAGGATCTGATGGAAGCAGAGCTGTTCGGGTACGAAGACGGAGCGTTTACCGGAGCGAAAAAAGGAGGAAAGCCCGGCAAGATTGAGCTGGCAAACAACGGGACGCTGTTTCTCGATGAGATCGGGGACATGCCTTTGGATATGCAGGCGAAGCTGCTTCGCGTCCTGCAAGAAAAGGAAGTGGAGCGGATCGGAGCGACCAGACCGGTCAGCGTGGATATTCGCGTCATCGCGGCCACCCATCGTCCTTTGGAGAAATTGATTCGGGAAGGCAGCTTTCGCGAGGATTTGTATTATCGACTGAATGTCTTCACGATTAACCTGCCGCCTCTCCGGGTGCTCGGACTCTCCATCATTGCGCTGGCCCATGAGCTGATCAAAAAGCTGAACAACGAGCTGTATACCGATGTAACAGGCATCAGCCGGCAGGTACAGGAGATTTTTTTGGCGCATCGTTGGCCGGGCAACATGCGGGAAATGAACAATGTGCTGGAGAGGGCCGTACAGTTGGCGGAACAGGGGGAGCTGGAGGTGGAGCATCTGCCGCCTTATTTGCTGGACAGACAGGTGACTGTTGACAGTGAAAATGCTTCGTTTGACCTCGAGGCGGAGGTGGCCAAGACGGAAAGACTCGTGCTCGAAGCTGCACTGGCTCACTGCGGCGGAAACAAAGTCCAGGCAGCCCAACTGCTAGGCATACATAGGGCAAGCTTGTACCGGAAGCTGGAAAAGCACCGGATACCCAACGAATGATCGTCGCAAAAACGCAACATGTCGCAAAGTTGAATCAAGAATGTGTCGCAAAAATGAAACATTCAGATTCAAGAAAGCGATCAATTCTGCTCCTTTCCACTTGGCACAAAGGTTGCAAATATTCTGAATTGCAAACGGTTACAAGTGTGGAAGGAGGACCTATGCTAACAAATCTGAAACTCGACAAAGTCGCTTTGATTACAGGGGGGGCAAGCGGGATCGGGCTGTCGATCGCAGAAAAAATGTATGCCGCGGGGTGTCAGATCGCCATCGCTGACATCGACGAAAAGAAGGCGCGGTCTGCTGTTGACTCCATGGAAGCGAGGGACAGCCAAAAGAAAATCGCCATTCAGGCGGATTTGTCCAACTTCGCTTCGATCCGCGAGATGGTTGCTGTTTGCCAAAAAGAGCTTGGCGCTGTCGACATCCTCGTGAACAATGCCGGCTTCCAGCATGTTTCTCCGATTGAGACGTATGATCCTGCGACGTTTCAAAAAATGATTGAGGTCATGCTGGTAGGACCATTCGTGGCGACACAAGCCGTTTTTGCCCAGATGAAACAGCGGGGCTGGGGCAGAATCATCAACATTTCCTCGATCAATGGCAAAATCGGTGCTCCGTTTAAAGCCGGTTATTGTTCTGCAAAACACGGGATTATCGGACTGACGAGAGTGACGGCGATGGAAGCGGCAGACTCAGGTGTGACCTGTAACGCCATTTGCCCCGGGTATGTGGATACGCCGCTCGTCCGCAATCAATTGGCTGATCTTGCAAAAAGCTACCAGGTACCAGAAGAAGAAGTGCTCGAAGAGGTGATTCTCAGAAACGTGCCCCAGCACCGCTTGCTGGAGGCGGGGGAAATTGGCGAATTTGCGGTATTTCTCGCATCTGACCAAGCTGCGGCAATCACCGGTCAGGCCATCAATATCTCGGGCGGATATGTCATGCACTAATAATTTTGGGTAAGAGGGGGACTGGCAGCAGTGAAAAAGGCAAGATGGTGGTTTACGTTGGCGATGGTACTTGCCGTGGGGGCAGCGGGATGCGGACCGAAGCTGGACCAATCTTCAGGCGGTCAATCCGGCGGGCAGACGCAGGCGGGAGCAGCACCCGGCAGCCAGAGCTCCGGGGGAGAGTTCAACGTCGGATTGGCGATTTCGCTCAGCGGCGGAACGGCCAAGTTCGGGGAAGCGGTCAAGCGGGCTGCCCAAATGGCGGTCGACGAGTTTAACGAAGCGGGCGGAGCTGATGGCAAGAAAGCGAAGCTGATCGTGTACGATGACGAGGCCAAACCCGAGAAATCGGTTGAGATCGTTCAGAGATTGATACAGCAGGACAAAGTGGTCGGCTTTGTCGGGCCTGCCAACTCCGGAAATGCAAAAGCCCACATCAAGTTTGCTCAGGAAGCCGGGGTGCCGGAGATCATCCCGGTCGCGACGGGAACGACCATTACCCAGACCTATGAAAAGGAGGACAAGAACTACATCTTTCGGGTAGCGCCCTATGACAAGGGGCAGGTAGAAACCATCCTGAAGTGGGTCGTGGAAGAGAAAAAATTGACCAAGATCGGTCTGCTGCATGATACGACCGGTTACGGGCAGGGCGGCAAGACGGACGTGGAAGGCGTGCTGAAAGACAAATACAACATGACTTTGACCGCAACCGAGTCGTTCCAGGTAAACGATACGAACATGGAGGCGCAGTTGAGCAAAATGCGCGATGCACAGGTTGAAGTCGTGATCTTTTACGGTCTTGCCCCGGAGGCGGCTCAATATTTGAAATCCCGGCAAAAGCTGAACTACTATCCGCTGACGGTCGCGTCCTGGGCGATGGGGGACCCGACAGTGAAAGAGCTGGTGGGAGATCTGGTCAACAAGGACGTTTACATGGTTCAGTCCTTTACGATCGATCAAAGCGCTGAATCAAAAGCATTTCACGACAAGGTGGTAGCCAAATACGGCGAAGACATCTTCCCGATCGCATCGGCTCAAGGGTACGATTGCATGCAGCTGATCCTGCAGGCCGTCAAGAAAGCGGGAACAGACCCGAAGGCGATACGGGACGCTATCGAAAATATGACCGGCTTTACCGGCATCACGGCGATTGGGGAACAGCCGTTTACAAAAGAGAATCACGAAGCGTTGACCAGCTCCAATATGTTTTTGGCGACCTATAGGGACGGCGTAATCGTCAAGCCTTAGCGCTTCGAAGTTCTCTTGACGACTTCGTGGCACGGAAGATCTGGAGAGGAGGTAGTGTTATTGCTGCAAGCCATCGTGAGCGGATTGATTCTGGGGAGCATTTACGCGATTATTGCCCAAGGCTATTACATTACGTTTGTGACCACCCGGACGATGAACTTCGGCCAGGGAGACTTTCTGATGCTGGGCGCTTTGGTGGGATTGACAACATTGGGTACGGTGACTTCTGCAGGAATGAACCTGTTTGTATCAGTTCTCGTCACGATGGTGGTCGTGGCAGCGGCTATGGCCATGCTTGGCTGGGGGCTGGAGAGGGGAGCGATTCGGCCCCTCGGCCACGTTTTGTCCGTGGGCTGGATTCTCAGTACGGTTGCCGTTTCCTTGATGATTCGCAATATTGCGATGCTGATCTGGGGGAGAAATGTGATCCCGTTTCCGTCCCCTTTTGGAAATGAGGTCTACCGATTTGGTTCCGTGGGCATCACCAAGCACGAGATCTTTGTCGCGATCTGTGCCATCGTCATCATGGCCTGCCTGTTTTTCTTCCTGAACCGATCGCTGCTCGGAAAGGCTCTCGCTGCTGTCGCTTTCAACCCGGATGCTGCGTCGCTGATGGGCATTAACCCAAGGCGGATGGCGGTACTCGCCTTTGCTCTCTCGTCAGCGTTGGCCGGCGTCGGCGGCATCCTGGTCGGACCGATCACCAATACCGCGTTTTTCATGGGAGCAACACTCGGTTTAAAGGCTTTTGCTGCTGCCATTATCGGGGGATTGACCAATCCGCTCGGAATTTTGATCGGCGGACTGCTGCTCGGGGTCATCGAGCAGGTATTCTCTCTCTACAGTTCTGCCTACAAGGATGCCAGCGCGTTTTTGCTGATCCTGATCGTCCTTATTTTTATGCCCCAAGGATTGCTCGGAAAGAAAGTAAAGGAGAAGTTTTGATATGAAAAAGTGGCTCCTTTATCTCTTGATAGCGCTTGCCTTGTACTTCTTTCCCTGGCTGTTTCCCAGCTCGTATTACGTGCACATGGCCCAAGGCTTCCTCTACACCTATATTGTCGTAGCCGGACTCAATCTGCTTGTCGGCTTGTCTGGCCAGCTTTCATTGGGGCATGCCGGATTTTATGCCATCGGTGCCTATGTCACCGGCCTTTGCACTGTAGCCGGGGTGCCGTTTCTTCTCAGCTTGCTGCTAGGGGTCCTGATTTGTGCCGGAGCGGGCGGACTCGTGGCAATGCTGTCGCTCCGGGCCAAAGGGCCGTATCTTGCAATGGTGACGATCGCCTTTGGTTTGCTCGTGGAGATTGTAGCCAATCGCTGGGTAGAAGTGACGGGTGGACCGGCAGGCTTGTATTTGCCGGAAGCAAAGCTGTTTGGACTTGGTCTTGGAACGGTGTCTTACTACTGGTTCATTGCTGTCATAGCGCTTGTCGTCACCGTTTTGATCGACAATCTCTTTACCTCTCGATATGGCAGAACATTCCGGGCGATGGGGAACAGTGAAGTAGCTGCGGCCACAGCAGGCGTACACGTAAGCAACTGGAAGGTGCTGGCGTTTGCAATCAGCGCCTGCACGGCCGGTCTCGGAGGAGCGCTGTTTGCGTTTCAAAATGCGTATTTCAACAGCGATACCTTCACCTTCGACAAATCGATTCTGTTTCTTGTCGGCGTCATTGTCGGCGGTGCCGGTACGAGACTGGGACCGCTGGTCGGGACGATTGTCATTTTCCTCCTGCCGCAATGGGTGCAAAGCTTGTACAATTACCACCTGCTGATATTCGGCGGAATTCTGCTGCTTAGTCTGATCGCCCTGCCTGAGGGGATCATCGGGGGGATCCAGCGCATCTTCAAACAAAGGAACCAATATTCCGGCACACCTTCGCTACCTGCTCCTGATTCGGATGGGCCGAGCCAGATGGGCAGCCGGGACGGAGCCGATTTAAACGTACAGGCAGCGGTCATGGAGTTTGACGGATTTCGGGCGGTGGATGCCATCGATCTGCAGATAAAAGGCTCGGAGGTAAGAGGGCTGATCGGGCCGAACGGGTCGGGCAAAAGTACGACTGTCAACATGCTCTCCGGCGTCTATGTCCCAACCAAAGGGAAGCTGTCGTGGAAGGGTGTGGACGTAACCAGCTTTCCGCCTCATCGGATGGCTGCCGCCGGGATTACCCGAACGTTTCAAAATCTGCAGCTTTTCCACGAATTGACCGTACTGGAAAACGTGATGCTCGGCTTCCATCTCCACTACCGGAAGGGCTTTGCCGCCAATATCCTGCATACGCCCGGCTTTTTGAGAGAAGAAAGCCATTTCCGGGCGGAAGCGATGCGTCTGCTTCAATTTGTCGGCCTGGCCGAAAAAGCGGGCGAGCAGGCGGCAGCGCTCTCCTACGGTCAGCAGCGCTTGGTCGAAATCGCCCGTGCACTCGCCACCAAGCCCGATCTTTTGATCCTCGATGAACCTGCGGCAGGAGCCAGTCTGTATGAGGTGGACAATATCGTTCGGGTCATCCGCAAAGTGAAGGACTCGGGGATTGCCATTTTGCTGGTGGAGCACCATATGGAAATCGTCATGAACGTCTGCGATACAATCACCGTGCTGGACTTTGGGAAAAAGATTGCCGAGGGCGATCCGGCTTTCATCAAGAACCATCCGCAAGTCATCGAAGCCTATCTGGGCGGGGAGGAGGTGACGAAGCTTGTTGTCGGTTAATAACGTTCGGGTTCATTACGGGATGGCCGAAGCACTGCGTGGGGTCAATCTCCAGGTCGCGAAAGGGGAGGTCGTCGCTCTGATCGGGCGCAACGGCGCGGGCAAGACAACGCTGTTAAAAGCGATTACGGGACTGGTAAAACTGCGAGAAGGGGAGATTCATTTCCAAGGAAAGCGGATATCCGGCATGCCTGCTCATGAGATCATGCGTCTCGGCATCGGCCATGTACCGCAGGGGAGGCAAGTATTCGGAGACCAGACGGTGGAGGATAATCTCATTCTGGGGGCGTATACAAAGATCAAACAGCAGCCACGTCAGGTTCGCGAGTGGCTGGAGCGGGAATACACCCGTTTTCCAAGACTGAAGGAACGCGCGAAGCAAATGGCCGGGACCTTGTCCGGGGGAGAGCAGCAAATGCTGGCGCTGTCCCGTGCGCTGATGTCGGATCCCGAGCTGCTCGTCCTGGATGAACCGTCAATGGGGCTGTCGCCCTTATACGTGAAGCTCATTTTGGATACGGTGACACAGCTTCGCAGCGAAGGCAAAACGATCCTTTTGGTAGAACAGCTGGCTGCCGCTGCCTTGGCCATTTCAGACCGGGCCTATGTCCTCTCCTCCGGCCAGGTGGAAATGAGCGGAGCTGCCGACGAGCTTTTGCATGACGAAAAAGTCGTACGCACCTATCTCGGCGCATAATGTAAGAAAAGCAGCAAAAGGCGGATTGTGTAAATGCCGCTTTTTGCAGGGCAAACCGCCCGGCCGTAGCTCCTGCTATGCCGGGTGGGTTATTTTCAGGGAGTGATCTTTGCTGAACCCCCTTCCAATTGGTTACAATAGAGGGGAGTAAGTCGACGGAGAAGGGAGTTTGGCCATGAGCGAAAGCGTAAAGGAAATTTCATTTCATACCACTGCTTTGAACGGTATAAACGTACATATCATGCCTACAGCCAAATTTAAGACAACGACAATCGTGACCATGATCGAACAAGAGCTTTCAGAGGAAACCGTCACGAAGACGGCTCTGCTGGCGATGGTGATGAAGCGGGCAACAGCCCGATTTCCGGAGACCAAGCAGCTTCGTGAGCATCTGGATTTTCTTTACGGAGCGATCTTTGATGTGGACGTTGTGAAAAAAGGCGAGCGGCAAATCCTCCAGATCTACATGGAGGTCCCAAACGAGAAGTACCTGTCCCAGGAAAACGCTCTTTTGGAAAGCGCGATCCGCTTTGTGGGCGACGTGCTGAGCCGTCCCTATCTGGAAGGGAATGCATTCGCAGAAAAATACGTTGCACAGGAAAAAGAGACGCTGCGCAAGCGGATCGAAAGCCTGATCGACGACAAGATGAAATACGCCAACCAGCGCGTGACGGAAGAGATGTGCCAAGGCGAGCCGTTTGCTCTCCTGGCCCAAGGGCGGACGAAGGATCTTGCCGGCATCAGCGGCGAAAGCTTGTACGCCCATTTTCAAGAGCTGATGAGCCACAGTCCGATCGACATTTTTGTAGTCGGAGACGTGGAGCAAAAAGAGGTTGAGGCGGCAATCGGCAAATTCGTTCAGCTTGACCGCAAGGATGTCAAGCAAATCGGGCCGACCAAAGCAAAAAAACAGGTTGCCGAAGAGCATGTCGTGATCGACAGGCTGGAAGTAAATCAGGCCAAGCTGAACATTGGCTGCCGTACCCAGATCAGCTATGCGGATGAAGACTACCCGGCGCTGCTTGTGTACAACGGCGTATTGGGCGGCTTCCCGCACTCCAAGCTGTTTGTCAATGTGCGCGAAAAGGCGAGCCTCGCTTATTACGCGGTCTCCAGACTGGAGAGCCACAAGGGTATCATGATGATGATGTCCGGGATCGATGTGAAAAACTTCGACCGGGCTGTCACGATTATCAAGGAACAACTGGAGAGCATGAAGCAGGGAAATGTCGGTCAGGAGGAGCTTGAGCAGACGAAGGCGACACTCTCCAACCAATTTCGCGAGCTTCTGGACAGTGCCCGGATGATGATCGACTTTGCCTATAACGGCGTGATTAGCGGACGCAAGCGGCATCTGGAGGAGCTGCTCGCCCAGATCAACGGGATCACCGTCGAGGATTTGAAGCGGGTAGCGGCACAGGTGGCCATTGACACGATATACTTGCTGCGGGACAAGAAGGGAGATGCCTGATATGCAGACGACCGTATTTGAACAGCTGAATGAGACTGTCTACGAGGAAAAGCTACCAAACGGACTGGCTGTCTATCTGGTGCCCAAGCAGGGATTCAGCAAGACCTACG
Source organism: Brevibacillus borstelensis (assembly GCF_036700025.1). NCBI lineage: Bacteria > Bacillati > Bacillota > Bacilli > Caryophanales > Paenibacillaceae > Brevibacillus > Brevibacillus borstelensis. Next base: position 2,685,328 of record NZ_CP144922.1, read on the forward strand.
CTGTATTTACGACTCGTTACGGCTCGATTGACAGTCACTTTCGCTTGAAAAACGGCGAAGAAGTGCATGTTCCAGACGGGATTGCCCACTTTCTGGAGCACAAGATGTTTGAGAAGAAAGACATGGATGTCATGCATGAGTTCAGTAGAAATGGTGCCTCGTGCAACGCATTTACCAGCTTCAACCGGACCGCGTACCTGTTTTCTTGCACGGAAAACCTTGACCGCAATCTCAATCTGCTGCTTGATTACGTGCAAGAGCCGTATTTTACCGAGGCCAGCGTAGAAAAAGAAAAGGGCATCATCGGTCAGGAAATTACGATGTACGACGACAATCCGGATTGGAAAGTGTACATGAACCTGTTGAAAGCCATGTACCAGAAGTTCCCGATCAACATTGAAATTGCCGGGACTATCGAATCCATTTCCCATATCACCAAGGATACGTTGTATCAATGCTATGAAACGTTCTACCATCCTGCGAACATGGTGCTGCTGGTAGTCGGTTCCTTTGATCCGGAAACCGTGATGAAATGGGTGCGCGACAACCAGGCAGCGAAAGAATTTCCGCCAACGCCGGTCATCGAGCGCTTGTTTCCGCAGGAGCCGTCTGCGGTCGCCAAAGAGCGCATAGAATTTCAGTTGCCGGTAGGCTTGCCCAAATGCCTGATCGGCTATAAGGAAAAAGCAGACGGTCTGACGGGAGAGGCCTTGTTAAAGCGCGACCTGACCACTAAACTGGTATTGGACATCGCGTTCGGCACCAGTTCTTCGCTCTACCAAAAATGGTACAACGAGGGGCTGATTACGGAGAGCTTTGATTTCGACTACAGCGGAGAAAAGGAGTACGGCTACTCCATTATGGGAGGAGATACGCCTGATCCCGACAAGCTCGCGGCACAGATCAAAGAGGGAATTCGCCAATTGCAGCAGGCTGGAATCAACCAGGAAGACTTTGAACGGGCGAAACGGAAAAAAATCGGGCTGTTCCTCCGTTCGCTCAACTCGGTTGAATTTATTGCCAACCAGTTTACCAGCTACAAGTTCAACGGGAACGAGCTGTTCTCCGTGGTGCCGACGCTTGAGTCGATCACCCGCGAAGACGTAGAAGCGCGCATGAAGGAGCATTTTGTTCCCGAGCAAATGGCTGTCTCGATTGTTCGTTCCGCTTCGCCACAGGAGTAGTGAAGGTTTATGTACAGTACGCCGCCATGGGCATTGGTTACGGGAGCCTCCGGCGAGATCGGGCAGGCGATCAGCCTGGCTCTCGCCGAAAGAGGCATCCCGCTTTACCTGCATTATCATCAGTCGCCGCACAAGGTAGAGCCGATCCTTCAGGCTTGCCATGAAAAAGGGGTCTCGGCCTACGCCTTTCAGGCTGATTTGCGTCATACTGACCAGATCGCCGGGATGTTCGCAGCAATGATCACCCCACCGCTGCTCATCGTCAACAATGCATCGGTCGATCACGTAGGCCTTTTTGCTGACGTGTCGCCCATGCAGTTCGATGACTTGATCGCGACCAACGTACGGTCCGCATTTTTTGTGACCCAGGCTGCACTGCCCGCTATGCTTCGCGAGCGCTTTGGTCGGATTGTCAACATCTCCTCCATCTGGGGGATGACGGGAGCGTCCTGCGAGGTGCTTTACTCGCTTGGCAAGGGAGCGGTCAACTCCTTTACGAAGGCGCTGGCCAAGGAGCTCGCGCCAAACGGCATTACCGTAAACGCGGTTGCCCCCGGTGCCATACAGGGCGGCATGATGAACCGGTTTTCACCCGAGGAAGTGAGTATGCTTGCAAGCGAGATTCCGGCCGGACGTCTGGGCACGCCAGAGGAAGTTGCGGCCGTCGCAAGGTTTTTGCTTTCTGCGGAAGCCGGTTACGTGACCGGGCAGATCATCAGTCCGAACGGCGGTTGGTACGCATAGAAAATCGTGCATATTTTTCCCTGCTTGTTGGAACTCTACCAATGTAACGGTCGCATAGGGGACCGCAATGCATAGGAGGAGGGAAAATACATGTCAGTTCTTGACAATTTTCGCGATTGGAAAGCGTTTCTCGGCGAGCGGGTTGAGCAGGCGAAGCAAGCGGGGATGGAGAGCGACACGCTGCAAAATGTAGCCTATCAAATCGGGGGCTACCTGGCTGAGCAGGTCGATCCGAAAAACGATCAGGAACGCCTGCTGAAGCAGCTCTGGGACGCCGGCGACGAAGAGCAGCAGAAGGCGCTCGCTTCTCTGATGGTCAAGCTGGTCCAAGATCCAAACAATGTAAATCGCGGCAATTAAATAGGGTCGTAATGAATCACAAATCCCCGTCTTTTGGGGATTTTTCTTTTCCGTCCATTGTCGATTATTCGGAACGTGTTATACTACTTAGGAAGAGAAATTTGGGTGTCGGAGAGGATCGGGCATGGAAGCGCAAAAAGAGTGGTACATGGAATACGAAATTTCAAAAAATCGCCCCGGTTTATTGGGAGATGTCGCATCCATTTTGGGGATGCTCGGGATCAACATCGTGACGATCAACGGTGTTGACGATATGCGAAGGGGAATGCTGCTCACGACGGATGATGACGAGAAAATGGAAGTTCTGCGCAATGTTATCCAAAAGATGGACAAGATAACGATAACGCGGTTGCGTCCACCCACGATGCTCGACCGGTTGGCGGTTCGGCACGGCCGTTATATCGAGCGTGACAGCGAAGATAAAAAGACATTTCGTTTCGTGCGGGATGAGCTGGGCTTGCTCGTCGATTTCATGGCAGAGATTTTGAAGCGGGAAGGACATCAGCTCATCGGAATCCGGGGAATGCCTCGCGTAGGCAAGACGGAATCGATGATTGCCGCCAGTGTTTCTGCCAACAAGCGATGGACCTTTCTTTCCTCAACCCTGCTCAGACAGACGGTCCGCAGCTCGCTTGCCATTGATGAGATGTCCGCTGATCATGTATATTTGATTGACGGGATTGTTTCCACCATGCGTGCGACAGAGAAGCATCATTCTCTCCTGCGGGAAGTCATGAGCTTTCCGGCAGCCAAAATTATCGAACATCCCGATGTCTTCGTGCGGGAGTCGGAGTACGAACTGTCAGAGTTCCATTACATTATCGAGCTGCGGCAGCACCCTGATGAGGAAATTACATACGAACTGATCAACAACCGCGGATTCGACAATTTTGACATGACATAAGATGAAGGAGGGTAAGCTGTGTCTGAGCTAGGTCAAGTACTAAAAGAGGCCCGCGAAGAAAAAGGAATTACGCTCGACGACATTCAGCGGATCACAAAAATTCAACGGCGTTACTTAGAAGCCATTGAAAGGGGCCATTTGCACGTACTGCCCGGCCACTTTTACGCGCGCGCGTTCATCAAGAGCTATGCGGAAGCTGTTGGGCTAGATCCAAACCATATCATGAGCCATTTCCAGTCGGACCTGCCAGCCCAACCTCCACAGGAACAATTGGAACGGCTCCGCCGGCGGCGAGTCGCTACAACAAGCAATCCGCTTCAAGCAGGCAAGTGGGTTACCAAGACGCTGCTGGTGCTCTTTGTAGGGCTGATCATCGGGGTTATTTACGTAGCTGCTGTCAATAGCGACGGGTTTTCGACGCAGCCGGTTCCCGGAGGCAATTTGAATCCAGGGGCAGAGGTTGTAGGACCGGGCCAGGCAGGAAATCCGACACCAGTGCCACAAGTGCCACAGGCGCAAACCCCCAATCCGCCTGCTGTAACGCCGGAAACAACGCCGGATAACGGTTCGACAGCACCGGTTGTTCCGGAGGAGGTGCCGCAGTCGGTACTGACGTTTGAATCCCAGCAAGGTTCTCTGTACAAGTACACCCTGACTGGCGGCGACAAAATCAAAGTAAAAATAAAAGCGGTTGGAGAAAACTGCTGGTATGGCGCGGCGGAGGCGAAGACGACGAAATTCCCGAAACAGGGTACGCTGACCAAGGATCAGGAAGTTGAGATCGAGCTGGGAAAAACAGCGTATATACGTCTTGGCAAACCGGGTGCAGTGCAAGTGACCGTCAACGGAACGGCATTGGATACATCAAAACTGAAGTTCATGCCATCCAACGTAAGCATCACTTTGGGGCAGCCAGTCACTGAGTAGGCAAGCATTTTGCTTGCCTCAGCCTGTAGACAAAGTTCCGTAAGGAACAGGGTCTGCAGGCTTTTTTGTTGAATATAGAACATGTTACGTTTTCAAAAGTTATTTTTTAGAGGTGGCATTATGCTTAATAAGCAAGAGGCCGAAGGGCGTTATCAGATATCTGCATTCTCGCTAGATGAGTTGGTGCCAGAAGATCATCTCGTAAGAAAAATTGAAAATGCAATCGACTTTTCGTTCATCTATGACTTGGTGGAAAGCCTCTACTGTCATGACAATGGCAGACCCAGTGTTGACCCTGTAGTCTTAGTTAAAATTGCTTTCATCCAATATATTTTTGGAATTCGTTCCATGCGACAAACGATTAAAGAGATCGAAACCAATGTTGCCTATCGGTGGTTTATTGGCTATGATTTCAGTCAGCCCATTCCCCATTTCACGACCCTAGGCAAGAACTATGTTCGCCGTTTTCGGGATACTCAACTCTTCGAGTCGATCTTCCTTCGAATATTGGAGGAGGCGGTTCATCATGGATTCGTGAAGCCTGATGTGCTTTTCATTGATGCTACGCATGTAAAAGCCAGTGCGAATAAGCATAAATACGTGAAAGAAATCGTTGAAGAACAAGCGAAGAAATATCAAGAGCTGCTGGACGAAGAAATCAATCAGGATCGTATTGCACATGGAAAGAAGCCCCTTGAAAAAAAGACAGAAACTTCGAAGAAGGAGGTGAAAGTCAGCACAACTGACCCGGATTGCGGATTGTTTGTAAAAGGGGAAAAGGAACGTGTATTTGCTTATAGTTTTCATACAGCATGTGATCGAAATGGATTTGTGCTTGGTGCCAAGGTAACGCCAGGCAATGTGCATGACAGTCAGGTTTTTGAGGATGTTTTGAATCAAGTGCGAAAGACGTTTGCACAGCCTCAAGCTGTGGCAGTGGACTCGGGATACAAGACGCCTTACATCAGTAAAACACTCCTTGATGACCAGATTCGCCCCGTTATGCCCTACACAAGACCACGCACCAAAGAAGGTTTTTTTAAAAAGCACGAATATGTGTATGATGAATATTTCGACTGCTACATCTGCCCGAACGAGCAAATCTTAACATATGAGACAACAAACAAGGATGGGTACCGTATCTATCGATCAAATTCTCAAGTTTGCCGAAGTTGTCCGTTCTTGAAACAATGCACGGAAAGTAAAGACTACACAAAGAGAGTGAGTCGCCACATCTGGGCTGATTACCTCGAAGAGGTAGACCACCTCCGGCATACCGAGGAAAACAAACAAATCTATAGCAAACGGAAAGAAACGATTGAACGTGTATTCGCTGATATGAAGGAAAAGCATGGCATGCGTTGGACGACCTTACGAGGACTGGAGAAGGTCACGATGCAGGCGATGCTTGTTTTCGCTGCCATGAACTTGAAAAAAATGGCGACCTGGCTATGGAAATCAGGTCGCCAAAAGGTGAACGATCAAAACACCTTCGGTATTTTCATCAAATTATTAAACAAACTCCCTCTGCTGTTCGTTCAGCGAGGGAGTTTGTCTGCAACCTGAGGCAAGCATTTTGCTTGCCTTTTGCGCGTTCTTCAACTTTGACACTCCGTTGTAGCTTATATTATACTGTATAGGTGTAATCTGGGCTGGTGTGACCAATTGGAGGAAATGAAGGATGACAGAGAAGGTAGGCTCACGAGAAAAAGTTGCGATCGTAACATTGGGCTGTGAAAAAAATCTGGTCGATTCGGATATGATGGCCCATTTGATAGATGAGAAAGGCTACGAACTGGTCGACAATCCTGATGAAGCGACTGTCGTCATCGTCAATACCTGCGGTTTTATTGATGCTGCCAAGGAAGAATCGGTCAACAAGATTCTCGATATGGCCGAGCTGAAAGACTCCGGAAAGCTGAAATCGCTGGTAGTGGCAGGCTGTCTCACGCAACGATACAAAGAGGATATCCTGAACGAGATTCCCGAGGTGGACGGAATTGTCGGTACGGGCGACTTCATGTCGATCACCGGCATTATCGAGGAATCACTTGCAGGAAAACGTCCGGTCTATGTGGGCAATCCCATTTTTACGTACGAGGAAGTAGTCAAGCGGAAAGTAAAAGCAGGCACCTACTCCGCTTATGTGAAAATTGCCGAGGGCTGCGACAACGCCTGTACGTTTTGCAGCATTCCGATCATGCGCGGAGGATTTCGCAGCCGCACGATCGAATCCATTGTGGAAGAAGCAAGGCATCTGGCCGAACAGGGCATTGTCGAAATCAGTCTGATTGCGCAAGACTCAACCAATTACGGAACCGATATTTACGACGGAAAACACATGCTTCCCGAGCTGCTGAACCGCCTGGCAGAGGTGGAAGGGATAGAGTGGCTGAGGCTTCACTACGCTTATCCGGGCTTCTTTACGGACGAGCTGATTGACGTTTTCGCCTCCAACCCGAAAGTATGTAAATACGTGGATATGCCCCTGCAGCATTCCGAGGACCATGTCCTTAAAAAAATGCGCCGCCCAGGACGCCAGCGGGATACACGTGAACTGGTGGCCAAGATCCGGGCTCAGGTGCCGGATGTGGCTCTCCGTACATCTCTGATCGTCGGTTTTCCGGGTGAGACCGAAGAGGATTTCGAGCGGCTTTGCGAGTTCATAAAGGACGTGAAATTCGATCGGTTGGGTGTGTTTACTTACTCCAATGAGGACGATACACCAGCAGCACGGCTTCCTGACCATGTCGATGAAGAAACAAAGGAAAAGCGAGCAAACATTCTGATGGAGATCCAGCGGGAGATTGCCGCTGAGCGGAACGGACGTTTTGTCGGTCGCGAACTGGATGTTTTGATCGAACGTTACGAAGGGCGCAATGACATTTTCGTCGGTCGCACCCAGTACGATGCACCGGAAATTGACGGTGAAGTGTTTGTTTCCGGCTACAAAGGCGAGCTGGGCAAGATCGTGAAAGTAAAGATTACGCACTCCTACGAATATGACTTGGCCGGGGAGGTAGTCTAGGTGAATCTCGCCAACCGCATCACCCTTGCCAGGATTTTCCTGGTGCCCGTAGTCATGTTTTTTCTGCTGGTGCGTTACAATATCGGGAGTTTTACCATCGGCAGCCTGACGATGACCTACAACGAGCTGATTGCGGCATTGGTTTTTATCCTAGCGGCCAGTACGGATGGTCTAGACGGCTACATCGCCCGTAAAAGAAAAATCGTTACCAATTTGGGGAAGTTTCTCGACCCGCTGGCTGACAAATTGCTGATCTCTGCGGCCTTGATTTCTCTCGTGGAAATGCAAAGGCTGGAGGCATGGATTGCGATTATCATCATCAGCCGGGAGTTTGCTGTTACCGGTTTGCGTCTCGTCGCAGCGGCAGAGGGACAGGTAATTGCAGCCAGCGCCTTGGGCAAAATAAAAACGTGGATTCAGATCGTGGCGATCACGGCCGTGATTATCCGCAACTTCCCGTTTGCTATTTTTGGGATTCCATTTGATACAGTAGCGATCTGGGCCATGGTAGTGATCACTCTATACTCGGGCTATGACTACTTCGCCAAGAATCGCAACGTAATCCAATACTCGTAAGAAAACGGGTATTGGACTCTTTTTTCAATCCTCAAAGAGAATGGATGAGGGGCATGAAAGCGGAGATTATTGCTGTTGGAACAGAGCTTTTACTGGGGCAGATCGCCAATACCAATGCGCAGTTTTTGTCGCAAAAATTGGCGGAGATCGGCGTAGGAGTCTATTTCCATACGGTTGTGGGCGACAACACCGAGCGGCTGATGCAGGTCATCAAGCAAGCTTCTGTCCGCTCCGACCTGATTATTTTTACCGGCGGTCTGGGCCCGACTCAGGACGATTTGACCAAGGAAACGGTCGCGGCACATATTGACGCCGGACTTGTGACTGATCCTGTGGCGCTGGAACGCATTGAATCGTTTTTTCACCAGCGCGGCATTGTCATGACAGAAAACAATCGCAAGCAGGCGCTCGTTTTTGACCGCGGGCAGGTGTTTCCGAACGACACGGGGATGGCGCCGGGGATGGCAGCAGAGCACAATGGCCGTACATTTGTGCTTTTGCCGGGGCCGCCGAGCGAACTGTACCCGATGGCCGATCGGTATGTCATGCCTTATTTGATCGGCTTGCTGCCGGAGCAGCAGGTGTTTCACTCCCATGTCCTGCGTTTTTACGGGATTGGCGAATCCGCATTGGAAGAACAGCTGCTCGATCTGATTGAAAGCCAGGAGAATCCGACGATTGCCCCTTATGCCAAAGAGTTTGAGGTTACACTGCGGATTACGGCACGGGCAAAAACGGTGGCCGAAGCAGAGAAGCTGATCGAGCCGGTCGAGCGGGAGATTTACAGACGTTTGGGCGAATTTATCTATGCCAAAGGGGAAACCTCCCTCCACGAGGTCCTTGTAGAAGAGTTGAAACAAAACGGGAAGACCATCGCATGCGCCGAGAGCTGCACAGGCGGCAAAGTCGCCTCGCTAGTTACCTCCGTTCCCGGCAGTTCAACAGTCATGCGCGGGGGAATCGTATGCTATACGAACGATGCCAAGCGCGAGCTGGTCGATGTTCCCCAAGCTGTACTCGACACTGACGGAGCGGTAAGTGAGCAAACAGCAAGGCTGCTTGCCGAAAACGTGCGTCAAAAACTGCGCGCGACCTGCGGCATTTCGGTAACCGGTGTTGCCGGTCCGGACCCTTCAGAGGGCAAACCCGTGGGACTTGTTTACATTGGAGTGGCAATAGATGGACTGCCGACTGTTGTCAAAGAGCTCCGACTTGCCGGCAGAAGACACGCTATCGTGGGACGTGCTGCCAAATTTGCTTTATTCTACGCGCTTCAGCGACTAAAGAAAGGTGAACGTATATGACGATTTTTTCTGATTTTCCTTTACATAAATCAATTGTGCAAGCCATCTATGACATGGGCTTCGAGGAGCCGTCACCGATTCAGGCGGCGTGCATCCCGAAAGTGCTTGAGGGCGGAGACCTGATCGGTCAAGCCCAGACGGGTACGGGAAAAACAGCAGCATTCGGGATTCCGCTCGTGGAAAAAGTGACGCAAGGCAACAGAGTGCAGGCCATTGTATTGACGCCGACGCGCGAATTGGCCATTCAGGTAGCAGGCGAACTGATGCGAATTGCCAAGTACAAAAAAATCCGCACCCTGCCGATCTACGGAGGACAATCGATCGGCCACCAAATCCGTGCGCTTCGTCAAGGCGTGCAAGTGGTCGTGGGGACTCCGGGACGCGTGCTCGACCACCTGCGCCGAAAAACGCTCAGACTGGAAAATGTACATACACTCGTACTGGACGAAGCAGACGAAATGCTCGACATGGGCTTCGTGGATGACATCGAAACGATTATCAACCACCTCCCGGAAGAGAGACAAACCTTGCTCTTCTCCGCAACCATGCCTCCTGAGATCAAACGCCTCGCCAGCCGGTACATGAAGCAGCCGGAAACGATTGCAGTGAGCCGCGAGGAAGTGACCGCTCCCCTGATTGAACAGGTCTACTACAAGGTTTTTGACCGCAACAAGGTAGAGAGCCTTTGCCGCATTCTGGACAGCGAAGACGTCGAGCTTGGAATCATTTTCTGCCGGACGAAAAGAGGCGTAGACGAGCTGACAGAGGTGCTCCAGACACGCGGATATTTGGCGGACGGATTGCACGGGGACCTCTCTCAGGCGCAGCGGGACAAAGTAATGAATGCGTTCCGTGAAGGCTCGATCGAGTTCTTGATCGCAACTGATGTAGCTGCCCGCGGGATCGACGTCGGAAATGTCTCTCACGTCATCAACTACGACATTCCGCAGGACTCCGAGAGCTATGTCCACCGGATTGGACGCACGGGCCGCGCCGGACGCAAAGGTATCGCCATGACGCTGGTGACCCCTCGCGAAATGAGACAAATGATGTTTATCCAGAAACAGACGAAAGCGCAGATCATCTCCCGCAATGTTCCGTCCCTGGAGGAAGTGGCGGAGCGCAAGCAGGAGCAGCTAAGAGAGCAACTGATCTCGCTTCTGGAAAACGATACGATCGCCGAAATGTACGCGAAGGTCGCAGAATCGCTGACGGAACAGTATCCTCCTGAAAAGGTGGCAGCCGCAGCCCTGCATCTTGCCTTCCACAGTGAAATTGGCGAAACGGAAGAGGCTGAAGCCTACAACTTTGGTGAAACCGGCGCAGCAAAAGGCATGGTTCGTTTCTTCCTGAATGTAGGGCGCAACGCGAATGTTCGCCCGCAAGATTTGGTTCGCGAAATCTCCGAGTCTGTCGGCATCCCCGGCAAGGCAGTCGGCCGCATCGACATTTTCGAAAACTTCACGTTTGTCGAGGTGCCTGAGGAAGTGGCGCCGTTTGTATACGAGTCGCTGCGCCAGACGCGGATAAACGGCAAGCGGATCAACCTGGAGCCTGCAAAGCCGCGCGGCAAGCGCTCCTGATCCTTCTGCAAGGCTGGAAAAAACCACCGAGCCCCGCATTTCGGGCAGGTGGTTTTTCTATGCGAATATTTGTTCGCAAAAAATACTTGGCAAACCCTTCTGTCTCGATGTATGATGAAGACAAGAAGATAACAGTAACGATTTGGAAAGGGAGTGTCGTATTTGTCAGACCGCCGCGCCGCTTTAGAAAGTGCATTGCGTCAAATAGAAAAACAATTTGGTAAGGGTTCCATCATGAAGCTGGGGGATATGGCGAACGTTCAAGTTTCCACCGTATCCACTGGCGCTCTAGCCATTGATATTGCTCTCGGTGTGGGAGGATTCCCGCGTGGCCGAATTATTGAAATTTATGGACCGGAATCTTCCGGTAAAACGACTGTCGCCCTTCATGCGATTGCAGAAGTACAGCGTCAGGGAGGACAGGCAGCATTTATCGATGCGGAGCACGCACTCGATCCTGTTTACGCCGCCAAGCTGGGCGTCAACATCGAGGAACTGCTGCTGTCCCAGCCGGATACTGGCGAGCAGGCTCTGGAAATCTCGGAAGCGCTGGTTCGTTCAGGCGCGGTAGACATCATTGTCGTCGACTCCGTTGCGGCACTCGTACCGAAGGCTGAGATTGAAGGGGAGATGGGCGATTCGCACGTCGGTTTGCAGGCCCGTCTGATGTCGCAAGCTCTGCGCAAGCTCTCCGGTGCCATCAACAAGTCCAAGACGATTGCGATCTTTATTAACCAGCTGCGTGAAAAAGTAGGGGTTATGTTCGGAAACCCTGAAACAACGCCTGGTGGACGAGCTCTGAAGTTCTATGCCAGCGTTCGCCTGGATGTCCGCAAGGCTGAATCGATCAAAGTAGGCAATGACGTGATCGGCTCCAAAACCAAGGTGAAGGTCGTCAAGAACAAGGTAGCGCCGCCGTTTAAGACTGCGGAAGTGGACATTATGTACGGCGAAGGGATTTCCAAGGAAGGAAGCATTCTTGATATCGGTGCCGAAATCGACGTGGTGCAAAAGAGCGGAGCATGGTATTCTTTCAATGATGAGCGTTTGGGCCAAGGCCGTGAAAATGCCAAGATCTACTTAAAGGAAAATCCGGCAATCGCAGCCCAAATCGAGGCCAAGGTACGTGAATACTACAGCCTGAACCCAGGTTCCATCCCGGCAACCGAACCGGTCGTCGATCCTGAGCAAGATGAGGAACCGATGTTCGATCTGGAGTAAACTGAAAATGTGGCAGCCTGTCGCTCTAGACAGGCTGTTCCTGTTTTGTGAGAGGGGAGAAGCCGATGAAGAGCGGCAAGATCACCGCTGTTCACCGCGATATAAAAAATAAGCATCGCTATCATTTTTATATCGGTGATGAACTGGTTTTCTCGGTCCACGAAGATATATTGGTAAAGTATCAGCTTGCCAAAGGCGTAGAAGTAGACGATGGGTTTGTGCGGGAAATCCTTTTGGCTGAGGAAGAGCACAGAGCATTTTTGCTTGCCCTGCGCTATTTGGGGATCAGACCGCGTACTTCCCAGCAGGTAGTCTCCTACCTGCAAGAGAAAGGGTATCCGCTGGAAGTGGCGGAAACTATTGTGAATCGATGCAAGCAAATGGGATATATCGATGATCAGGCCTTTGCGAGGCAATGGGTAAATGAACGGCTGCGGTTAAAGCCGAGAAGTCCGATGATGCTGAGGATGGAGCTGAAACAGCGGGGGATCGACAAGGAGACAGCCGAAGGAGCGATGAGCACAGTCACCAGAGACGATGAGCTTGGTGCCGCACGTGCACTGGTTCAAAAGAAACTGCGCCGCTTCGAAGGGGAATTAGATCGAAACGACGAGCAAAAAATTCTGGCCATGCTGTACAGGAAGGGATTCTCGCAATCAGTCATTCAGGAGATTCGCCGAGAGCTGAGAGAGCACGGTGCGGACTAGAATGGCTCCATTTGCATGTTCTTGACAATTCTTGTTCACAAATAATAAAATAGATATGTATTTACTAGCTGTATCATACCTTTTCGCTGATTTGATCGCTCGTACCCAGTGAACAACTGAAGAACCGTACGGGATGTACGGATTCAGCGGACCGAGTAAAATCGGTCCTGTTTTTTAGCCTTTCGTAAGAGCGATAGAACAGCAGTACGCCGTGAATAACGAATGCTTGGAAAGCGGGGAGATGTCTTACCACAAGGAGGTGAAACAAGAAAGCCTATGAGTGCCATTTTTGAAAACTCCATAGTTATGATGATTGTGCTTGTTGCCGTGCTGCTTGTCGGACTTGCCATTGGCTACTTCGTACGCAAATCCATCGCGGAGGCAAAAATCTCCAGCGCTGAGGAAGCGGCACGACAGATCGTGGAAGAAGCCAAACGGGACGCGGAAGCCGTCAAGAAGGAAAAGGTGCTGGAAGCGAAGGATGAAGTATTCAAACTTCGTTCCGAAGCAGAGACGGAACTGCGCGAGCGGCGCAACGAGATCCAGCGCCAGGAACGCCGCATTCTGCAAAAGGAAGAGGCGTTGGATCGCAAAATGGAACAGCTGGAGCGCAAGGAAGAAGAATTGGCCGAACGCGACAGAACCATTGCGGACATGCAAAGCAAGGTGGAGCACTTATATAAAGAGCAGGTTTCAGAGCTGGAGCGCATCTCCGGTTTGACGCAAGAAGAAGCGAAAACCATCATTCTGACTGAGGTAGAGCACACGGTTCGCCACGAGATGGCCGTCATGATCAAAGAGATCGAGACCCAAGCCAAAGAGGAAGCCGACAAACGCGCTCGCGAAATCATCACAACGTCGATTCAACGTTGTGCTGCAGATCATGTGGCGGAAACAACCGTTTCGGTCGTCACGTTGCCGAACGATGAAATGAAAGGGCGAATTATCGGTCGAGAAGGACGAAACATTCGCGCGTTGGAGACACTTACCGGGATTGATCTTATCATCGACGATACTCCAGAAGCCGTTATTTTGTCAGGGTTTGACCCGATTCGCCGGGAGATTGCGAAAACCGCTCTGGACAAGCTTGTTGCTGACGGACGTATCCATCCGGCTCGTATCGAGGAAATGGTTGAAAAGGCTCGTCGGGAAGTGGATGAGAGAATTCGTGAGTACGGAGAACAGGCTACTTTTGAAACAGGTGTTCACGGCCTCCATCCAGATCTGATCAAGATCTTGGGACGCCTGCGTTACCGGACCAGCTATGGTCAAAACGTGTTGAAGCACTCGATGGAAGTTGCTCATCTCGCCGGTTTGATGGCAGCGGAATTGAAAGAGGACGTGAAGCTTGCAAAACGGGCAGGCCTTTTGCACGATATCGGAAAAGCAATCGACCACGAAGTGGAAGGTTCCCACGTGGAAATTGGCGTCGAGCTGGCCAAGAAGTACAACGAACATCCTGTGGTTATCAACAGTATTGCATCTCACCACGGAGACACGGAACCAACTTCTGTTATCGCCATGCTGGTTGGAGCCGCGGATGCTCTGTCGGCCGCACGACCAGGTGCGCGCCGCGAAACGCTGGAAACCTATATCAAGCGTCTGGAAAAGCTGGAGGAGATCTCCGAGTCGTTCGATGGCGTGGAAAAATCTTACGCCATTCAGGCTGGACGCGAGATTCGCGTCATGGTGCAGCCTGAGAAAATCGACGATGCCGAAGCAACTCGTCTGGCACGTGAGATTACGAAGCGAATTGAAAATGAACTTGACTATCCAGGTCACATCAAGGTTACCGTTATTCGTGAGACCAGGGCAGTCGAGTATGCAAAGTAAAGTGGCAGATGCCACTTTACTTTTTTTTATCGTCGCTGTGGGGAATGAGCGGAGTCATAGTTGCTGCCCTTTTTCGAGCGAATAAAATGCTTCTTCATCACAAAAGAGCCAGCAGCGGCGCGTCAAAAGCTTCGATGGCCGAAATGTTTACGACCGTGCAAAGCCGTTGCGGAAGTGCCGGCGCCAAGAGAAGGGCCGCTTTTTTTTCTGCGAGCAAGAAATGCTATACTAGTACTTGAGGTGAAGGCGAAATGAAACTGCTGTTTATTGGAGACATCATGGGATCTCCTGGACGAGACATCGTCAAAACGTATCTTCCATTATTGAAAAGAAAGTACCAACCCGCTTTTGTGGTTGTAAACGGAGAGAACTCTGCTCACGGAAGAGGGATAACAGAGAAAATTGCCAAGGAGCTGTTTGGCTTAGGCGTCCATGCCATTACAATGGGAAACCACACTTGGGATAACAAAGAAATATTCGACTACATCGACGGTGAGCCTCGCCTGATCCGTCCCGCCAATTTCCCGCAGGGAGCTCCGGGCAACGGGATTACGTATATCAAGCAATCAGAAGGAGAGCTGGCGGTCATCAATCTGCAGGGCCGGACTTTTCTGCCGCCGCTGGACTGTCCGTTTCAAACGGCGGATCAGCTTGTAGAGCAGGCGCGAAAGCGTACCAAATACATCTTTGTCGATTTTCATGCGGAGGCAACCTCAGAGAAACAAGCGCTAGCTTGGTATCTGGACGGCCGGGTTACCGCGGTAGTCGGCACGCATACCCATGTGCAGACAGCGGACGAGCGGGTTCTCCCGCAGGGTACAGGCTTTTTGTGTGACGTCGGGATGTGCGGTCCGATGAACGGTATTTTGGGTATGGATCGCGAGGCCGTCATCAGAAAGTTCATGACCCAGCTTCCTGCGAGATTCGAGGTAGCCGGGGAACCGGCCCAACTGAACGCTGTGCTCATAACCATCGACAAAGCAACAGGGAATGCGAAGAAACTAGAGAGAATCCGAATTGACGCCGACCATCCATTTATGGAATAATAAGAATAAGATTTGAATTTTTTGAATCTTTCATGTGCAGTTGCAGGAATTTTTAGGGGTTATGCGAATATCATTCTAATGATGAGAGGATTCCTATCAGACGGGAGGTTCAAAAGGATGGAAGTATTAAAAGTTTCAGCAAAGTCTAACCCCAACTCCGTTGCTGGTGCCCTAGCAGGTGTGCTTCGCGAACGCGGGGCGGCTGAGATTCAAGCCATTGGCGCCGGGGCACTTAATCAAGCTGTAAAAGCAGTAGCAATCGCACGAGGGTTCGTAGCGCCGAGTGGTGTTGACCTCATTTGCATTCCAGCCTTTACCGACATCGTGATTGATGGAGAAGAGCGCACAGCAATCAAGCTGATCGTAGAACCCAGATAATTCCTAACTGAACATGCTTTGGACTGCCTGTTTGTTCGTAGAATGAACAGGTTTTTTTCATGTATACGAAAGCAGGGCAGGTATGGTACGGTTTGATTTGAGAGTGATGCATGTCAGAGAGCTTCTATAGATATGGAGGGGTGGCTGTGGGGATTTTTGATGCCCATTGCGACGTGTTGTCCAAGCTGTGGGAGAGACCGGAGCTTGATTTTTACCAGGGGCATGAGGAGCTGCAGGCAGGTTTCCCTGACCTCCAAAAAGGGAATGTGGATATACAAGTGCTCGCTTGCTACGTGCCGCAGCATGTTCCGTTCGGAAGGCGCTTTCAGGCCGTGCTGGAGATGCTTGACCTGTTTCATGAGCGCGTGGCGAGTGAACAGTTCCGTCCAATTCTAAGCAACGCTGATTTGGAGGAATGTGTATTAAAGGGAACCAAAGGGGCTATTCTGTTTGTAGAAGGCGCGCATGCACTGGAAGAAAGCCTGGTTCAACTGAGAACTTGGCACCGTCTGGGTTTGCGAGGCATGACCTTGACCTGGAATCACGGAAATGCCGTGGCGTCAGGCTGCCAGGAACCGAATCCGGGAGGCTTGACAATGTTCGGCAGAAAGGTGATTGCGGAAATGAATCGCCTGGGGATGGTGATCGATCTCTCGCATGTGGCCGAGCCCGGTTTCTGGGATACGCTGGAGCTGTCGAAAGATCCGGTCATCGCTTCCCATTCCAATACCCGCAGCATATGTGATCATCCGCGCAACCTGACCGATGAGCAGATCAAAGCGCTCATTGCCAATAAAGGCGTGATGGGCCTGACCTTTGTAGACTTCTTTGTCACCTCGGAAAAGAGAACGGTCTGGATCGACGACCTGCTTCGTCACTTGGATCATGTTTGCGCTTTGGGAGGAGTCGACCATGTTGCTTTCGGCTCCGATTTTGACGGCATCACGACAACCTTTGGAGACCTTGCCAGAGCGGGCGATTACCACAATCTGGTGAATGCGCTCCAGAAGCGTTATAAAGAGGCGGAAGTACAGAAATTTATGCGTGAAAACTGGTTGCGTGTTTTCCGAAACGTGCTACAATAGTCATTGAGAACATTAATGTACCAAGTTCAACGTTTTATTCAGGTCAAAGTTAAGTTGAGTAAAAGCACTTGCTTTTTTGCATGGCTCGGACTACAATTGGTACAGTCTATGCACAATTTTGTCACATCTTATCGGAACCTGTCGTGTAAGGTGGGGCAGCTTTTTCTCACAGTCACTGAAAGGGTGGAATCTGAATGATTAGTCAACTTTCCTGGAAAGTTGGAGGACAGCAAGGGGAGGGTATCGAGAGTACTGGTGAAATCTTCTCGATGGCCATGAATCGGATGGGCTACCATCTGTACAGCTATCGCCACTTCTCTTCCCGTATTAAGGGTGGACACACCAACAACAAAATTCGTGTGAGCACCAAGCCTATGCGCGCAATCTCCGACGATCTGGACATCCTCGTTGCTTTCGACCAGGAGACCATTGATTTTAACGCTCACGAGCTGCGCGAAGGCGGTATCATCATTGCGGACGCGAAATTTAACCCGAAGCTGCCGGAAGGTCTGAAAGAAGTTCGCTTCTTTACCGTTCCTTTGTCCGAGATTGCAGACGAACTGGGTACGTCCCTGATGAAAAACATGGTGTCCATTGGTGCTTCCAGCGCGATCCTCGGCATTCCGGCGGAAAGCTACCGTAACATTGTTGAAGATATGTTCCTCCGCAAAGGCGAAAAAGTAGTCGAAAAGAACATGGAGGCTATTCGCCGCGGATTTGACTTTGTCAACGAATTGACGGGTGGACAACTCCCTGAATTCCAACTGGAGAAGGCTGAAGGTCAAAAACAATTGTTCTTGATCGGAAACGACGCGATTGCCCTCGGTGCAGTAGCCGCAGGCTGCCGTTTCATGCCTGCATACCCGATTACTCCGGCTTCCGAAATTATGGAATATCTGATCAAAAAGCTGCCGAAGTTTGGCGGTACTGTTATTCAGACTGAGGACGAAATCGCTGCCATTACAATGGCTATCGGCGCTAACTTCGGTGGCGTTCGCGCGATGACTGCTTCTGCAGGTCCTGGTCTGTCCCTGATGATGGAAGCAATCGGTCTGGCAGGTATTACAGAGACACCGGTTGTGATCGTGGATACACAACGCGGCGGCCCATCTACAGGTATGCCTACCAAGCAAGAACAATCCGATGTAAACGCAATGATCTACGGTACTCACGGCGATATTCCGAAAGTCGTTATCGCGCCGAGCACGGTTGAAGAGTGCTTCTATGACACTGTGGAAGCGTTTAACATCGCGGAAGAATATCAGCTCCCAGTCATTCTCATGACCGACCTGACACTCTCTTTGGGTAAACAAACCGTTGACCCATTTGACTATAGCAAGGTTGAGATCCGCCGCGGAAAACTGCTGGCTGGACAAGAACTGCCTGAAAAAGAGCAGAACGACCTGTTCAAGCGTTATGAAGTAACGGAAGACGGCGTTTCCCCGCGTGTTATTCCGGGACAAAAATACGGCTTGCACCACGTTACAGGCGTTGAGCATGACCAGACGGGTCGTCCATCTGAGAACGCAGCTAACCGTGTCGCTCAAATGGATAAGCGCATGCGCAAACTGGAAGGCGTGCTGAAAACCTTCAAAAACCCAGTCGTATTCGATGCGAAGCACGAAGAGGCTGATGTATTGATCGTAGGAATCAACTCCACGATCGGTACGATCCAGGAAGCAAAAGCTCGTCTCGAAAACGAAGGCGTAAAAGTAAACCATGCACAAATCCGTTTGATTCATCCATTCCCGGCTGAACAACTGAAAGCGCATGTTGAAAAAGCAAAACAAGTGATCGTAGTTGAACATAACGCACAAGCGCAAGTAACCAATCTGCTCAAACAGCACGTCGGACACGCTGAAAAGATCCAATCCGTGCTGAAATACGACGGAAACCCGTTCTTGCCGAAGGAAATCTATAGCGAAGTTAAGGGGCTGATTAAACATGGCGACTTTGAAAGAGTTTCGCAATAACGTAAAGCCAAACTGGTGCCCGGGCTGTGGAGACTTCTCCGTACAGGCATCGATTCAACGCGCTGCTGCTAACGTAGGTCTCGAACCTGAACAATTGGCAGTCGTATCCGGTATCGGGTGCTCCGGACGTATTTCCGGTTACATCAATTGCTACGGATTCCACGGCGTGCACGGTCGTGCACTTCCAATCGCGCAAGGTCTGAAAATGGCGAACCGCGAGCTGACTGTTATCGCTGCCGGCGGTGACGGTGACGGTTTCGCGATCGGTATGGGCCACACTGTTCATGCGATCCGCCGCAATATGAACATCACCTATATCGTAATGGACAACCAAATCTACGGTTTGACAAAAGGTCAAACGTCTCCACGTTCCGCGACCGGTTTCGTAACCAAGTCGACTCCGGCTGGTTCGATTGAATCTGCCATTTCTCCAGTTGAATTGGCTCTGTCTGTCGGCGCTACCTTTGTAGCCCAATCCTTCTCCAGCGACCTGAAAGGGTTGACTGAACTGATCGAAATGGGTATCAAGCATGAGGGCTTCTCTCTGATCAACGTATTCAGTCCTTGTGTAACCTACAACAAGGTAAACACCTATGACTGGTTCAAAGAAAACATTGTGCCGGTAGACACCATCGAAGGCTATGATCCGCATGACCGCATCAAAGCGATGGCTACTTCCATGCAGTACAAAGGCCTGTTGACCGGTCTGATCTACCAAAACACAGAACAAAAAGCTTACGAGCAGCTGGTAACCGGATTTAAAGAAGAATCCTTGGCTGGTCAAGATATTCGCATGAGCGAAGAAGACTTTGCGAAACTGGTAGCTGAATTCGCGTAAGCATGCATATTCGCACCTTTTGATGAAAAGCATGAGAAAAACCTCTCCGGGTGATGGAGAGGTTTTTTTGATGGCTGCGGAGTGCTCTTCCAGAATGCGTCACGATGTCGGTTTCCCGCGGATTTGCTGGATAAACAGCATCAGGAGGAACAAGATTACGAGTTGTCCAAACATGGGATAAAGAAGACGAAGCAAGGGACCAAAACCGATGAAGCTGATGGCGTATCCGACCAGCAGGATGCCTGCTACAATCGTATAGCGGCGTAGGCCTGTTGCCTTCTTGATCTGTTCGGAGAGGCCGAAAACATTCGCGACGAGCGTTGAGAATATTTCCGTGTAGACCAAAATCGAGAAGAAAAACGGAATCCCTTTGCCGAGGCCCTGCAGCAGAGCGATCATGGGCATCTCTGCGTGGCCGATCGCCGGCATGCGAACGGACATCGAAGCATAGGCCAACAGCAAAAGAATGCCAATGCCCAAACCGCCCAGTATGCCTCCCCATATCAGCGGTCTCTCGCTAAAGCTGTGACGACCGATTGGAACGAGCACAGCTTGTGTCAGCGAGATATTTAAGGCAACATAGTAGAGAGGGGAGCTCAGCCAGGCCCAAGGCTTGACGGCTTCGATCAGGGGCTCGTCATCCAGCCAAGGCCGGGAATATAGAAATACGAGCAGGGTAAAGCCGATCAAAAGGGGGACGAACAAGCTGTTGACGGAATGAATGGCAAACAAGCCTTTTCGTGCCACCAAAAAAATCAGGATCATGCTTACCCAAATCCCGAGCTGCGGAGATAATTGGAAAGACTCCAGGAAGACAGCTCCAGTTGCAGCCAGCATCACTGAGGTTGTTCCAAACAACACAGTCAAGAGCAGCATGTTGAAGATAGTACCGACGGGTCGTCCAAACAAATAGGTACTCAGGTCCTGGTAAGAATCGGCCTGAATCCGATAGGATAGCACCATGACCCGGATTCCGCCCCAGATAAACAAGCCGGTGGCAAGCAGAATGCCTACCAGCCCCTGAGAGCCATACTGAACAAAAAACTCAACAATTTCTTTGCCGGAAGCAAAGCCTGCTCCCACCACCGTACCGATATACGTAAAGGCAATTTGCAGTGCGGCCTTCCAAGAACGCTGCATGACAAACCTCCTGTCCCACTTACTTCATCCTATGAGAGAGGAAGCGATGAATATGCTCCTTACTGTCCTGGGGTTTCAGTCCCCTTATCCGGGCCCTGCCGGAGCGACTCCCGGCTACCTGATTCAGACCGCATATACCAACCTTCTGCTCGATTGCGGGAGTGGTGTATTAGCTCAGCTTACCCGTCATCTGCCGGTTTACGATCTGGATGCGCTCATCCTTTCCCATTATCACCATGATCACGTAGCCGATGTCGGCGTATTGCAGTACGGCCTCATGGTCCATCAATTATTTGGCCAGCGGGACAAAGAGTCTCCGCTGCCGATTTACGCTCCGGGCAAACCTGCTGAAAAAACGGCGGAACTGGTGTACCGCGATGCGACTCGTTTTTACCCGGTAGATGAAACGACAACTTTGACGATCGGGGATATCCGCGTCTCATTCCTCCGCACCGATCATGGAGATGGCGACCCTTGCCATGCAATCCGATTGGAATCGTCGGGAAAAACGATTGTATATGGAGCAGACAGCGGTCCGGGAACGGATTGGACACCGTTCGCCAGCCAGGCCGATTTGTTTATTTGCGAGGGTACTTATCTGGAGCGAAACAAGCCTGCACGCCCAAATGGACATCTGAGCGTTGGGCAGGCGGCGGAATGGGCGGAGAGACTGCGCTGCGGCTCCCTTCTCATCACTCATCTGTTTCACGAGTACACAGAAGAGGAAGTGCGGCAAGAAGCGAAAGCGTACCGGAGCGGCACTTGTTATGTAGCAAAAATCGGTTTGCAGATAGATCTATCGCTATAGAAAGAGAGGAGAGAAGCAAGATGTTTCCCAATGTCTTGGAAGTAGCACGAACATTAATACGGGAGAGAGTTGTTGCCGGGGAAACGGTGATCGACGCAACGATGGGAAACGGGAACGACACCCTGTTCCTTGCTCGTCATGTGGGTGAAACCGGCAAGGTAATCGCTTATGATATCCAACCCCAAGCCATGGAGAAAACAAAAGAACGCCTCGAGCGAGAGGGAGTCCTCGAACGGGTCGAGATGAAATTGGCGAGCCACGAGGAGATGACGCAGCTGACGGGGCCGGTCGGGGCGATTATGTTCAACCTGGGGTATTTGCCAGGGGGAAACAAAGAGATCACGACCCAGGCAGCGACTACGATCCGGGCGATCGAAGCGGGTCTGTCCCTTTTGAAGCCCGGCGGAATTATGACCGTCATGGTTTATTGGGGGCATCCGGCTGGCTCCGCTGAAAAGGAAGCGGTGCAGTTATATTGCTCGCAACTCAGCCAATTGGAATTTTTGGTGCTCCAATACCAGTATCTCAATCAGCAGAACCAGGCCCCTTTTTTGCTGGCGATAGAACGAAGAGAAATGTGAGGAGCGTTTTGCCATTTACGGAGGCCTGATTTTTGTATTTCGCAGCTTTGGACTGGCGGCAGAGATTTTTTCTTTCCCGGGCAAGCGCATGTTCCGACAACCTTAAAAAAGAATGCAAAAGGGTGTCGAAGGAGCAAACAAACATGTTCGGGAAAATAGGCACGCCCTTCCCGGGTCATATACATACCCTATGATGAGGAATGCATCAAGGGGGCAAAACTCCGTGAATAAAGTCGGAATCATGCTGGATTGGAACATCATCCAACACGGCATCAACGGCAAAAAATCGTATGAACGACTGCCTTATTATGTGGAAATCGGGAGAGAATTAGGTCTTGAGCCAGTCTTTTTTCATCCTCGCCATGTCTTGTCGAACGGAAAGGTGAAAGGCTATTTTTGGAATGGGAGCCGCTTGGTTCCGAGAGTGGTTCCTGTGCCGCGGGTTATCCATAACCGCGTGTTGACAGGAGACCTGAAAGCCCGTCAAGTAATCAGAAGCCTGAGCAAGACACAGCTCGTTTTTAACGGTTTGGTCGTCAGAGACAAGCGGAAAGTCCATCAGATGCTTTGGAAAAACCCGCAAGTGCGCAGCTATTTGCCCCATACGGTCCCTTATTCAAGAGACAACCTGCGTCATTTCCTCGACCGCTATCGAATCGTCTATGTGAAGCCATCGATTGGTTCGGTAGGAATCGGTGTGGTTCGCATCGAGCGAGAGGGGGACCATTACCATTTCATCTCTTCACAGTATCGAAAAGTATTATCTCGGCAAGGTCTGATTGTGGAGCTTGCCAGGTGGATCGGAAACAAACGGTACTTGATCCAGCAAGGTATCCCTCTGGCCCGGTATGAAGGCAAAACATTTGACATACGGGTCTCCGTGCAAAAAAACCGGGAGCAGAAGTGGTCTGTAAGCGGAATGGTTGCGAAAGTGGCCAATCAAAAGAACAAGCTGAGCAATTTGGCTCGCGGAGGTAGAGCTTTCCCTCTGGAGACCGTTTTGAGAGAGAGTTTTTCTCCTGAGCAGCAGAAGGAAATCATCGAAAGGATCGGGCTTGCAGCGATACAGTTGGCCAGGCAGTATGAAAGCTACTACCCTTCGCTTGCCGATTTGGGAATGGACATGGGGATTGATGGGAAAGGGAACCCCTATCTCATCGAGATCAATATTCGAGATCAGCGCTACTCCTTTTATAGCGCGGGGGAAATGGCAATGTTTAAGCAGACCTATCGCCATCCCCTTGAATACGCCAGCTCCCTGATGAGAGGGATGGTTCCGTCTATCAGAAAAAGCAGCCAGTAAAAAAAGCAGACCTGTTTGCCGAAAGGCCAGGCCTGCTTTTTTCTTTTAGCAAAAATGAGGGACACTATGTAGCATCAGATGGAGTGGCCTGATTTTCTGCCGCCGGGTAAGGAAGTTGGCGGAAATGGCGATATGCCACTGCCAGGATGGATTTTCGCGTCAGGATGCCCTGGAAAACCCCTTCTTCGTCCTCAATACATATAAATGGATGGTTGATCGACATTTCCAACGCTTTCAAAAACTCCTCAGAATTCTTCATCCGGGCAATTTTGGTCGTCATCACCTCATCGACTGTATAATCATCCATTTTTTCATATTCAAATCGTTCCAAGCCCAAGATTTTGTTTAAAATATTCGTTGTGCTGACCTGACCGTGCAGGCGATAGGAGTGATCCAATACGGGAATTGCCGAATAGCCAGACTTGATGAGTACGAGCAGGGCATGTTCCAAAGAATTCCCCAGTTGTACGTGAGCTACTTTTGTCGACGCAATTACGAGATCTTTTATTTTTGTATGGAGCAGTTGCCAGTCCGGATTCAAACAACGTCCACCACCTTTCTCTACATTGGCGAACCTGATTCGCCTTATGTGGTTCACCTCTATGATACCGTATGGAGAGAGGGAAGGGTAGGGCTGCGTGCAAACAAAACAAAGATGCCCGGCAAAACAGCCGGGCAAATATCGAGGTGTGGAACAAACGTCCCTTACCCTGTAGTATGCAGGATCGCAGGGCTATTTACACTAGGATTTTGTAGGAAAACAGGCGTAACTTTTTTACCGGTTCAATCGTCTTACTGATGGATCCCCTTTTGCTAGGAGCTGTGTTGCCATGCGAAAAACAATTTGGGGGGCTGTTGCCCTGTTCATGATCTTATCTGCAGGAGCCGGTTTTTTTGTGGGCAGACAGTTATCTTTGCACGGCTCAGGATTTGATCGCGCCCAAATGTCTGAAGTCCCCGACTGGCTCGTGGAGGATTTGCGCAAAGAGCTGGATGAAAGCGTGCGCAATCTGGTTGTTCCTGCCCAAATTACAGTTGTCCCTATAGGGATAAGGAAAATAGACGCATCTATAAAGCCCTCTTCGGCGACTGAGGGTACGCCGGATGCTCCTGATCTGCTCGCGGCTGTAAAACTGCCAGAGGGACTAGGGGCGACAATCCTGTACGAACGCCGAAATGGTGACTATGAAGCTGTATTCAGCAAGCAGGAGAGCGTATACAGCTATCAGGTTGTCGGGGAGGATTACTTGGTTCTGACGACAGACATCTCCGCTGTGCAAGGAGATGAGCGTGCCTTATACGTGATTCATAAGACGCCCGAAGGTTATCATGAGGCCTGGAGCGGTATCGCCCACCGCCGCAATCAACAAGAGACGATGGATGTGCTCGATGCCACCGTAAAGCTGGACCCAGAGGGAAAAACCATGGTTTATTTCAGTTTGGAACGCACTTTGGACCAGACGGGAGTCGCTTTGATGGAGAAGAGCTCCTACCAGCTTCTGCGTTACAATGAACGGACCCATCGCTTTGAAAAGTGAAAGGCGCCTAAGTTGTTTAGGCGCCATGTGTGTTTATTTGTACCCGTCTACGGCTCTT
Source organism: Brevibacillus borstelensis (assembly GCF_036700025.1). Lineage (NCBI taxonomy): Bacteria > Bacillati > Bacillota > Bacilli > Caryophanales > Paenibacillaceae > Brevibacillus > Brevibacillus borstelensis. The sequence goes on from NZ_CP144922.1 coordinate 2,710,447, forward strand.
GCGTTTTGGCCTTTGGTTCCAGAAGGAAATCAGGGTGTGCTCATACAGGAAAATACACAATGGCGGGGTAATTACAAACATTGCCGCCATTAAGACCGGAGTTGACCAATTCAGCCGGAAGATGACGTAGCTCTCCAGCAGGAATAGGATCAGCGGATGCACAAGGTAGATGGCCATATTATACCTCGCCCATTTGGACAGCCATTCGCTGAGCGCCGGTAGTTTGCCAAGATACCGGGAGAGCGGATAAAAACCGACCAGGAAGCTCGTCGTATAGATCAAGTAAATCGGATCAAAAATATTCAGGCTCTGTTCATAACTGATGTGGTTGTTCAAATAGCGGTACGCGATCCAAACGCCCAGACTGATTGTCAAGATCCATGCTGGCAGCTTGATGCGATCTGTCCAGAGCCGCCATTTATCCACATGAAGTCCGGCATATGCCCCCAGTGCGAAAGTAAAGAAGTACATATAGACGTAATTTTGACCGCTTACGTATCCGTGCTCGATCAGAGAGAGCAGCGGGCCCGCAGACCAATCGATTGCCCACTGAGGATCGGCAAATAAATAGTGGAATGCGACGTACAGCGCATTTTGCAAGAAAAACAGCAGAGCGACCATCCAAAAGCGCAAATACCGCTCAAACCACTCCTTGCAAACAAAAAAGAGCAAATTCAGCTGCAGATATAACGGAATATAATATAAATGATAAAAAGAACTGCCGGTTAGCAGGCTGTGAAAAAATTGTGGAGCCAATTGGGCCACGTTAACGGTTTGCAGCTTGAAAACTGTATAAATCGCCGTCCAAATGATATAGGGAAGAACGATGACTCTCCAGCGCTTTCGCCAGAATGCCCCCCAGTCGACCTGGCGTTTCTGATACCAGTAAAAAAGCAGCATCCCCGTTGCAAAGATAAACAGCGAGCGTCCAAACCGCAGCAATATGAGCAAGACAGCCTCGATGTCCGTATTCCAGGGATACTCGCTCTGTGTCTGAATAAAGAAACCCAGAATATGAATGACCAATACGGTAGCAGCCCCAAAAACAAAAAGGGCATTCAGATCCTGAAAAGTCCCCTTTCGATTGCTATTCATATCTCCTCCTAAAGCTTTTAACAGCACGTTTTATCCACGTGCTTTTTTCTGGTTGCCAGGAAATACGTTTTTACGGTTCGGCTGTTAATTTCCAGTCTGGTTTACGCAACTCTTCCGCTGTAAATGCAAATAAGTCAAGCCTTTCTGCCAAATGGACACGAGACTCGGAAAGTGTTTGCGCATCAACGGCAAACGCTGCAGGCTGTACGGGCCATTCTGATTGAATGGCAGCAAGCAGCCGTTCTTTGACGTCGGCTACAGAGACGCTTTTGCCGGTGAGGGCATCAATACTGCCCACTGTTTTTCCGTCAATAAAGGGGATCGGCTTGTTTTTCTCCATTTCAGCCAGGCCGGCCAAATCGTAAAAATGTTCCATCCACTCTCCGCGGGGCTGGTCTTCCACATTGATGCACAACTGCAGGATGGAACCAAAACGAGTGCGGCGCTGAGCCATGCCGCCGATTTTTTTTCCGTGAATCGAAAAATCATACTCTCCGGCACAGTAAGAGCCTGTCACCTCCCCGAACTCGATGACACCGTAGTCACGCAGTCCGACTGCGAGCAAGCCGGTAACGAAGCGGAAAAATGCATCGATAGAGATGGTGGTATCGGGCAGCAAACAGGCCAAGTTTAGCACACCAGCATCGAGCGGGACACAGGCGCCGCCGGAAGACCGCAGCACACAGCCAAAGCCTTGCTGTCCAAAATGGCGTAAAGCGTCCTCCAACCGGGGGAGCTTGGCATCGCGCCGCCCCAGGTACAGGGCTTTGTCATACACCCACAAATGTAAAATGGGGGCTGCTCCATCTCTCTTCATCTGAGCCGCCAACGCTTCGTCACGGGAGAGAGGCTCAAGCGGGCTTTCCCGGTAGATGCCCGAATCCATCCACAAAAACGGCTGGTTTACAAGAAATGACATAGGAAACCCCTTCCCGGTCAAGAATCGCTACCATTATAACTCTGAACGCCATTCATTTCTAGTGATCTTCTACACGCAATTTTTGCCGCGAATAAAAAAACCGTTTCCGGCTGGCGGCCACAAGCGGACCGCACAACCGACGGAAACGGTGATATCGAAACTCAGTCAAGCACTTTAAACGTGAAGTTATCAAGAGAGGTCAGCTTGCGCGGAGCATCCTTTGTCGCATCTTTTTGCAAATAAAGGCCAAGCTGAGTATTGGAAAGCTTCAATTTTTCCTGGCCAAACAAATACTGGTTGTTCATGTAAATCGAAACGGCATCGTCTTTTACCACGATTTTCAATTTGTTCGTCCCTTTCAGCTTGTAAGAACCGGATGCAATGGTATCGAAATCGTCGTCATTGACGTCATCCACGGTCGCAAGGGTCACACGATCTTTGTTCAGGAAAACGACATGCGCTTTGCCGTCCTTTGCGTTAAAGTAAAGGCCGCCCAAACCGTTTGTCCCGTTCGCATTGACATCCACAGACATTTCAAAGTGATCCGTATTGGCCTTTTCGTTCCAGATCAAAGGCAGGAAGAAATGCTCCAGCTTGCGGTCAGTAGTCGTGGCCGTTGCTTGCTTGTTAATGACACCCCATGTGCCTACTGCATTGTCTGTATCCCAGTTTTTCAATTCCTCCGAAGAGAAATTGTCGCTGACGCTGGTCGGAAGCTCCGGAGTTGGCTTGTCAGGGGATGGGAAGACCACTTTTGTTTCATCATCTTCGCGATCCAACAGAGCCCGATACAGGAGAGAAGCCGCTTCCGCACGAGTAATCGCATCTTGCGGACGGAAGTAGTTGTTGCTTCCTTTCATCAGGTCGGTCTGGATCGAGATCGCAACGTAAGGGCGAAGCGCAGCCGAAATGCGGTCGTCATCGTTGAAGCGCTTCAGTACGCTAAGGTCGGCTTTGTGTGTGCGATCGTAGCCCAACAGGCGGACGAGCGCGACGGCAATATCTTCCCGTACAGCATACTGATCAGGCTTGTAGGTGTATTTGTTCCCGGATTTATACCCGGTCAGGTACGGCTTGGCGTATTCTACATAGTAGAACGCCCAGTGATTGCGCGGAACGTCCTGGAAGGTCTGGCTCACCTTTTGCTTGTGAATATCGACGCCAGCTGCTGCAATCATGATTTTGGCAAATTCGGCACGGGTTACCTTGTTGTTGGGACGGAATTTTCCATCCTCGTAGCCTTTGATAATCCCTTTGGACGCCATTGCCTGGATTTCTTTGTACGCCCAGTGACTCCGAGGGACATCGGAGAAGGTCGTCGACGCGCTGACGAACGGCACGACAGTGACAAAGAGCATCACCGCCATTAAAAACGTAAGAACTCTTTTCATAGAAACCTCCTGATCTCTTTTGATTTCGTTCGGCCTGCTTCTATGACGCCAGGGGACAAGGATAAGTTGCAGAAAACCAAGCCCGTTTGGCAAAATTGTGTAATTAGTCTCACGCAGAAACGCTGTTCTATGAAGAAAGCAGGAAAAGGCTATGACGCAGGGGCTCTGAAAGGGGAGCCGGTATGAATGAGACAAGTACAAGGAAACAGGGGAGGCACGGACCACAGCAGATGTGCTCTTGGGAAATTATATGGGACCGTTTCCTCATTCATGAATCCGCTTTTCGCGGACATGCCATACCGTTCGGTTGGATGAGCGAAGGAGCGGATAAAGCTCTCTGGAATCTTCATAGGATATTCGTATTTCATTTCAGGAAAAAGGCATTGATGTGCTATAATCATGAGTTGTAACTACCTACAAACACATCTTGCAGATGAGGTGATAGACTGATGTCAGTAAACAAGGAAGCGACTCCGGACTTAAAATCCGGGAAGTCATCCAAAACGGTAGAGGATTTCGCCAAATATTTTCAACCGCCCTCTTTAAAGGAAGCAAAAAAACGGGGCAAAGAAGAAATTCAAGTACACTACAACTTTGATATCCCGGAAGAGATGAGAGAGATCGGGAAGGGCAAGCGCTATCATGTACGGACATATGGCTGTCAGATGAACGAGCATGATTCAGAAACCATTGCAGGTATTCTCGAACAGATGGGGTATACGTTTGCAGAGGATTTCGAAGAGGCTGATGTAGTTCTCTTCAATACCTGTGCGATTCGCGAAAATGCCGAGGATAAGGTTTTTGGCGAGCTGGGACATATGAAGCGTCTGAAAAACAACAATCCCAACTTGATACTCGGTGTCTGCGGTTGCATGTCCCAGGAAGAGAAGGTTGTCAACAAGATCCTGAAGAGCTACCAGCAGGTAGACCTGATCTTTGGGACGCACAATATTCACCGGCTTCCTTTCCTGCTTCGGGATGCCATATTCAGCAAGGAAATGGTCGTCGAAGTGTGGTCTAAAGAGGGCGACATTATCGAGAACATGCCGAAGAACCGCGTAGGCAATATCAAGGCCTGGGTCAATATTATGTACGGTTGTGACAAGTTCTGTACGTACTGTATCGTTCCGTACACGCGCGGCAAAGAACGCAGCCGCCGTCCCGAGGACGTGATCGCAGAGGTGCGCGAACTGGCCCGCCAAGGCTTTAAAGAAATCACTCTGCTCGGCCAGAACGTCAACGCCTACGGAAAAGATTTTGAGGATATCGAATACGGATTTGGCGACCTGCTTGACGAAATCCGCAAGATCGACATTCCGCGTATCCGCTTTACGACGAGCCATCCGCGTGATTTTGACGATCATCTGATCGAGGTGCTGGGTAAACGGGGCAATCTCGTTGAACACATTCACCTGCCTGTCCAATCCGGTTCGACTGAGGTACTCAAACGGATGGCCCGCAAATATACGCGCGAACACTATCTGGAGCTGGTGCGTAAAATTAAAGCGGTGATTCCGGATGTAGTGCTGACAACCGATATTATCGTCGGATTCCCGGGAGAGACCGACGAGCAGTTTGAAGAGACGCTTTCGCTTGTTGAAGAGGTAGGCTACGACTCCGGGTATACATTTGTGTATTCGCCGCGCGAAGGTACCCCTGCAGCTGTCATGGAAGACAATGTTCCCATGGAAGTGAAAAAAGAGCGGCTGTATCGCTTGAATGAGCTGATGGCAAAAATCAGTTTGGAAAAAAATAAACCATTGCAGGATCAAGTCGTCGAGGTATTGGTTGAAGGCGAATCGAAAAACAACCCGAACGTGCTCGCTGGGCGTACCCGGACAAACAAGCTGGTTCACTTTGCGGGTGATAAATCGCTGATCGGACAATACACGCATGTAAAGATCAATGACGTAAAAACATGGACCTTGCACGGCGAAATCGTGACAAAAATCGAGGTGTAATGAATGATGGAACAAACAGGCCTGTACACGCAAAAAGAGATTTTGGATAAAGCAAGAGAGCTGGCAGCTATGATTGCACAGACCAAAGAAGTAGATTTTTACAAGCGGGCAGAACTGCAGATCAAGCACAATGAGCGCGTGCAAGATTTGATCGACGATTTAAAGAAGAAACAAAAACAGATGGTCATGTTTGAATCGATGAACAAGCCGGAGCTGGTCAGCAAAGTGGAAGCAGAATACAATCAGCTTCACGATGAGCTGGACAGCATTCCGATTGTTACGGAATTTAAGCAATCGCAAGTCGATGTAAACGATCTTCTGCAAATGGTCACCACGGTTATCACCAACACCGTTTCAGAGCGCATCGTACTGGATACCGGCGGGAACCCGTTGACAGGCGAGACTGGCGGCGGACCAGAGAAAAAGCATAAAGGCGGCTGCTGCTCCTGATACTCCGGCAACGGAAAGATACGGGAGGATGAACCGGCGACAAGCTCTGCCAAAATGGCAGTAGGTGTTTGCACCCTAGTCGGATGCCCTGCATACAAATGTACAGAAACGTTGTATGGAGGAGGTAACGAAATGTCGGGTACAGACAAAGACCTGCAGTGCCGGGAACTCATCGCAAAAGCCGTCTGCGGTAAAGGTCATAAATTCACACAAACGACCCACACCATCATACCGTCGCATACTCCTTCGACGATCCTCGGATGCTGGGTGATAAACACGAACTTCCAGGCAGAGAAGGTAGGGGACGCGGTTGAGGTATCTGGTACGTATGACGTCAACCTTTGGTACTCGTTTGCAGATAACACGCAAACCGAAGTAAAGCGGGAGACAGTCAATTTCTCCGTACTCGTTCCGCTTACGTTCTTCGACAGAAACAGCCGCGGAGACCTGGAAATCCTGGCCCGCGCCGTTGAACAGCCGAAGTGCGTCAAAGCCGAACTGAGCGGCGGTGGCACCGTCACTGTAAGAGTCGAAAGTGAATATGCCGTCGAAATAATCGGGGAAACCAAGGTATGCGTAGTCGTTTGCCATAGCTGCGACGACAAGGATTACCATTTGATTGGTGATTACGAAGACAACAGCGACGAGTTTGATGACTTTGATTCGGCCACCCTGCTGGACGAATTGGATTAAGAGGAGAGAAACTGTCTCCTCTTTTTCTTTTTGCCAAATGAAGCCCGTCTGCAAAAGCAGAGCGCGGCGGCTTCACTTTTTGCCGGATTGCGACATAGGCTATCACATCAGAGTGGAGGTGAGGCCCTTGTTTGCAAAAAGTGAAGTGGATTGCTCTCCAGCTCGATGGGGAGATCCTGGATGCCAGACAGCCTTGCCCGGAAATGAAGAGAGTACAATCAAATTTATGCAAAAACCGGATCGAATTCTTTATTTGCTGCGAACCAGCGGCATACCGGTGACGACGAAAGCGGCCCCTGAACCCGGAACCAGAATCTACCGCGTTCATCTTTTTGAAAATCACGTGCTGATGGTCGAAAAATCCTATGTGCAGCAGCAGTGGACCAAGTACTCCATCGCTCATAGCGATTTCCAGCGAATAGATCCGGCTGTCGACGATTATGAGGCAAGGGCGGTTATCCGCCTCGCGATCCGCAGCTTGTATGCGGTCGGTTTGCACCTAGGTCAGATCATCCTGCAGGCGGCCTCTCCATTTCGTGTGAAAGTACGCAGTATCTCCGCCGAATGGGACGCGGAGCATAAGCCGGGATTTCTCGCCGAGGCTGAAGCGTGGTGGTTGAAGGAACAGGGTAGCTGGGAAAGTCCTCAAATCCAGCTTGGGGCCGATCCGGAGTTTGCGCTTCGTCATCCCGACGGAAAAATGGCGCTTGCCTCTGATTTCATGGGGATCAGTGGTGTAGTAGGGTGCGACTCAACCCGTTATCGCGAAGACCTTGCACTGCATCAGCATCCGCTGGTCGAGCTCCGCCCCGCGCCCTCGGCAGAGCCGGACGCGTTGTTCTCGCGCATTGTCAAAGCGCTCGGAGCTGCAGCCAAGAAAATCGTCGACAAGGAAGTGGAATGGATCAGCGGGGGGATGCCATTCGACGGCTACCCGACAGGCGGCCATATACACTTCAGCGGGATCAGACCCCATTTTTCCCTGCTGCGCCGCCTGGATGCATACCTCGCGCTTCCGCTTGTCCTGATCGAAGATGAAGGCTGTCAAAAACGGCGTCCACGCTATGGATTTCTCGGTGATGTTCGCGAAAAGGAATACGGAATCGTAAAAGGCTTCGAGTATCGCACCTTGCCCAGTTGGCTCGTGCATCCCGTCGTGGCGAGAGGCGTTCTTCATCTGGCGCGACTGGTTGCGTCTTCGGCGGATATATTATCACGAGGCTGTATCGCCCCTGCCTTGATCCGTGCCTATTACAAGGGGGAAAAGGAACAATTGGTCCCTTACGTAAACAGCATTTGGAAGGAGATATCTGCGCTGCCTGGATACGAGCGTTCGCGGAGTTGTCTGGACGATTACTTTTCTTTTTTGCTGGCAGGTCATACTTGGCCGGCAAACAGCGATCTGAGGAAGGTATGGTGCCATTACGTCGGCAAAGCATAATCGCCAGGATGAGCGCGATCTCTTGCAGCCATGCACGGGGAAAGGTTCAACATACGGCTTTCCCCGTGTTATAATGGACGAACGAGAATGAAGCTAGGAGATAGGTTACAATGGCACAATATACACCGATGATTCAGCAGTATCTGGCGATCAAGCGTGACTATCCGGATACTTTCTTATTTTTTCGCTTGGGCGATTTTTATGAACTGTTTTTTGAAGACGCAGTCGTGGCATCGCGTGAGCTGGAAATTACCTTGACAGGGCGCGAGGGCGGCGGCGAAGAAAAAATCCCGATGTGCGGCGTTCCTCATCACTCTGCTGATGCTTATATTGCCGAATTGCTGAAAAAAGGCTACAAGGTAGCCGTCTGTGAACAAGTAGAAGATCCAAAGGAAGCGAAAGGAGTCGTCCGTCGGGAGGTCACGAGGGTTATTACTCCCGGGACGATGATGGAGGGCAAATGGCTCTCCGACAAGGAAAACAATTACATGGTTGCGATTGCGCAAGCGGAGGGCAGCATGGGTGTCGCCGCTTGTGACATGAGTACCGGCGAGATGTACGTAACCTCGCTGATTGGCAGACGAGAGGCAGCGCTGGATGAAGCGATGCAGTACCACCCCAAGGAATTGGTGTTATCCGGGTGGGCTGGAGAGCTCAAGTCAGATGTACCTGTCACATACATAGAGGACACTGAGCTGGACGGGCTTGCCGTCGACCGCCAATACGGCAACGACGCACGTGAGCTTGATCTCGCCATGCGCAAGGCAGTCAACACCCTGCTTCACTATATCGGCGTCACACAAAAGCGAAGCCTGTCACACATGTTGTTGATCAAGCGCTATGATGCCAAGCAGTACCTGCAGATGGACGGCTTTTCCCGCAGAAATCTGGAGCTGACCGAAACGATACGGGACAAATCGAAGAAAGGCTCGCTGCTCTGGCTTCTGGATCGCACCGAAACAGCGATGGGAGGCAGGCTGCTTCGCCGCTGGATTGAACGTCCGCTGGTAAACAAAAGTGAACTTGAGGCCCGCCTGGATGCCGTTTCGTATTTGAAAGGGGACATGCTGCTTCGTTCAGACTTGAGGAACTGTCTGGATCAAGTGTACGATTTGGAGCGTCTGGCAGGAAGGATCTCTTACGGCAATGCGAACGCTCGCGATCTGGTACAGCTTCGTCATTCGCTGGAAACGATACCGATGTTGAAGCGGCTGCTGCTGGAGACAGATGCACCGGTTTTGAAGGAATTGGCTGCGGGAATGGATGAGTGCGCAGACATCGTCACGTACTTGCAGGCTGCTCTCGTAGACGATCCGCCTATTTCGGTACGGGAAGGCGGTTTGATCCGGACCGGTTATGATGAGTATCTGGACAAGCTTCATACAGCGAGTCGCGAGGGCAAGACGTGGATAGCCCAACTGGAGCAGACAGAGCGGGAAGCGACCGGGATTCGCTCGTTAAAAGTGGGATACAACAAGGTCTTTGGCTATTACATCGAGGTTTCACGGGCGAATCTGGCTAACGTGCCAGCTGGCCGGTATGAACGAAAGCAAACATTGGCGAATGCGGAACGCTTCATCACGCCCGAATTAAAGGAAAAGGAAGCGCTGATCCTGGAGGCGGAAGAAAAGCTGATCGAGCTGGAGTATCAATTGTTCGTCCAGATTCGCAATGAGGTAGCGGCTCATATCCCGCGCTTGCAGAGCCTTGCGGAGCGGGTGGCAGCGATCGACGTGCTGCAGGCATTCGCTACAGTAAGCGACGAACGCGGGTACGTACGTCCGGAGCTGGTCACAACGGGTGAATGTGTCATTACAGATGGCAGACATCCTGTGGTAGAAGCCGTCCTCGAACGGGAAAAATACGTCGCCAACGACGTTCATATGAACCAGACAGATCGGCAGATTCTCCTCATTACCGGTCCGAATATGGCCGGGAAAAGCACGTACATGCGGCAAATTGCGCTCTTGGTCGTCATGGCGCAAATCGGCTGCTTCGTGCCGGCAAAAGCAGCCCGGTTGTCTTTGGTCGATCAGATTTTCACGCGGATTGGCGCTGCCGACGATCTGGCCTCCGGGCATTCCACGTTTATGGTGGAAATGCTGGAAACCAGGCACGCTCTGCAAAAAGCAACGGCCCAAAGCTTGATCCTGCTCGATGAGATTGGACGAGGCACCTCTACCTATGACGGAATGGCTCTGGCACAGGCGGTAATTGAATACATCAGACAAAAGATCGGTGCCAAAACGTTGTTCTCTACCCATTACCATGAGCTGACAGGTCTGGAGGAATCGTTGACCGGAGTCGTCAATGTGAACGCAAGATGTGAAGAACGGGCCGGAAAGCTGCTCTTTTTACACAAAATTGAGCCTGGCCGCGCAGACAAAAGCTACGGAATCCACGTCGCAGAGCTGGCCGAGATGCCCCAGCAGGTCATTGAACGTGCACGAGAAATTTTGGCGGGATTGGAGTCGGCGGGCACGACGGCAGGTGATGTGCAAATGTCCCTGGAAACGCTCTGGTCTGCTCCAGTGGCTGCTGTACGCGAAGAACCGAAATCCCTGTTGTCGCCAGAAGAGGAACAGGTGCTGTCTGAGCTCCGCGAGCTGGACCTCAATCAGACGACGCCGATGGACGCCATGCTGAAGCTTTTCCATTGGAAACAGCAAATGAAAAAAAGCAAGTAAACCAGTTCGAGGAGGAAACCGATGGGGAACATACATGTGCTGGATGACAACCTGGCCAATATGATCGCCGCAGGCGAAGTGGTAGAACGGCCCGCTTCCGTTGTGAAAGAACTGGTGGAAAATGCAGTTGATGCAGGGGCAAGCACAGTGGAAATCCATGTGGAAGAAGGCGGCCTTTCCCTGATCCGTGTAGTCGACAACGGTCAAGGCATGGATCGGGAGGATTGCCGTCTCGCCTTTGAACGCCATGCGACGAGCAAAATACGCAGTCCCCGAGATTTGTTCCGAATACGGACGCTTGGCTTTCGCGGAGAGGCCTTGCCCAGTATCGCGGCGGTTTCCCGGGTGGAACTGACGAGCACCCAATCGAGCGGGCAGGTAGGGACTCGGTTGATGATGGAGGGTGGAGCGATTGCAAGCATTAGCGAAATCGCAGCTGTCAAAGGGACCGAGATCATTGTCCGCGACTTGTTTTACAACACGCCAGCCCGCCTCAAGTATATGAAATCGATTTCTACGGAGATTGGCCATATTTCCGATTACGTCAACCGTTTAGCCCTGACATACCCTTCAGTGGCATTTACGTTGACTCATAACGGAAAGAATTTGCTGCATACATCCGGGGATGGCAAGCTGCTGCACGTAATGGCTGCCATTTACGGTGTTCAGGTAGCCAAGCTGCTGCTGCCGATCAGCGGAGAGACGCTCGATTTTCGGTGGACCGGATTCATTTCCAAAACGGAAGTAACCCGGGCAAACCGGTCGTATCTGTCTACCCTTGTAAATGGTCGATACGTACGCCATTTCGGGTTGAACAACGCGATCATGAGCGGCTATCATACATTGCTTCCGATCGGCCGCTACCCGATCGTCACGCTCCAGATCGAGATGGACCCGACTTTGCTGGATGTCAATGTCCATCCAGCAAAGCTGGAGGTTCGTTTTAGCAAGGAAGACGAGCTGTGCACGGCGATCGAGCAATGCGTGAGGTCTACGCTGCGCCAGGGACTGGACATTGTGCGTCCGTTGACAGCAGAGCGCAAGGCAAGGGTTATCGAGCAGGTGGTACAGCCGCAGTTTGATCTGACCTGGTCAAAGCCTGCCGGTCAATCGAATGCAGACACTACAAAGCCATTTCAGGCAGAAATACAGCAGCCGCTTTCCAGTCCCGGCAGCTTCCATCCGGAAATACAGGGAGCGAACGAAGAGATGCCGGCCGCTGAAGCGGTGAGCCTCGTTCGGGCGCATGATTTGGCCCGTTCAAATACAGAGCAGGCTGTTGATGCCGGAAAGCAGAAGCACAACGCTGTAAAAGAGGGCAGAGAGGAATACACAGCGTGGCAAAACGGCGGTATGGCTGCTAATACAGCACTAGCGGCCGTTTCTCCGGGGGTGTCCACGGCGACCACAGCAAGTGGGGATGATTTTGAAAGGACCGACCTGGAAGTTCATCTTCCCCGGGATGGATATGAAAAAGGTCCCGAAGAACGTGGAGCGGAGAGCAGCTTGGATCCATACGGGGAAGATGTAGCTGTTGCGGAGAAAACGGAGACAGTGCCGCAAATGTATCCCGTCGGCCAAGTGCACGGTACGTACATTGTGGCTCAGAATGAGAATGGCATGTATTTGATTGACCAGCACGCTGCCCAGGAACGTATCTTCTATGAGCATTTCATGCAGAAGCTGGCGGAGGAAAGTGTCGCAAGTCAGATGCTGCTGTTTCCGCATACGGTTGAATTGACTGCCCAGGAAGCGTTGAAGCTGGACAAACGGCTCCCGCTGCTGCGCTCCTTTGGGCTTGAGATTGAGTCCTTCGGCACAAAGACGTTTATCGTACGTGCACATCCTCACTGGTTCCCGGAAGGAAGCGAGCTGGAGGTAATCGAAGAGCTGATCCAATTTGTCATGGAGGCCAGCGAGGCAGCACAGGCTGATATTCGCTCGATGAGGGAGAAGGCAGCGATACTCATGTCCTGCAAAGCGTCGATCAAAGCGAATCGTTTCCTGACACACGCGGAGATGGAAAGCCTGCTAAGCCAACTTCGGGAAAGCTCCAGTCCATTCACCTGTCCGCATGGCCGCCCGATCATCATTCATTTCTCCAGTTATGATTTGGAGAAAATGTTCAAGCGCGTTATGTAAGTTTCTAAGTGAAAAAAGGGTCAAGGGCTGTCTGCACAAGCCCTTGACCCTTTTCATGTAAAGGAAGATATGGTCGAATGTTGCGAATCGCAAGTCAGGACTCTGCTTTGGTTACTTCAATGTACTTCAGCGTATGGCCAGACATATCCACTACCTTGAAGCAATAGCCGTCCTCCACGAGCTTGTCGCCGGTCTTGGCAGTGAAATGCTTGGAGAGGAACCAACCGCCGAGTGTATCGATGATATCGTCTGAAAGGTTGGTGCCGAGCAGGTCGTTTACTTCGCTGATGATAAGCTTCGCGCTTAAAATATAGTGATTGTCTTTCAGTTTGCGGATATCGGGTATCTCGTCAGCGTCGAATTCGTCTCTGATTTCCCCGACTATTTCTTCCAAAATGTCTTCAACAGTAACCAATCCGGATGTGCCGCCGTATTCATCCAAGAGGATCGCCATGTGAATGCGCTCTTTTTGCATTTTTACCAGCAAATCGCGGATTGCAATGGTTTCAATGACCCGGATGACCGGATGGATGAACGACTCGAGTCTCATATCAGAGGATTCGTTCACAAGCCTGGCCGTCAAAATTTCTTTTATATTGATCATCCCGAGAATATCGTCTTTATCACCGTTTACGATGGGGTAGCGGGTGTAGTTCTCTTTCCTGATGGTTTCTACCATTTCCTCAAAAGAATCATGGATGGACAAGCTGACGATTTCTGTACGGGGAACCATAATTTCTTTTGCGATTCTTTCGTCAAATTCGAAAATATTGTTCACATACTTCAATTCATTCTGATTAATTTCACCACTTTGATAGCTCTCTGACAGCAGCAGCCGGAGCTCTTCCTCAGAGTGGGCCATTTCGTGTTCAGAAGCCGGTTTCATACCGAAAACGCCGACCAGTACACGTGCAGATCCATTTAACAACCAGATGAAAGGATACATCAATTTGTAGAACCAGATGATCGGTCTGGCGAAAAGCAGGGTAATGGTCTCCGCTTTTTGAATGGCAACCGTTTTGGGCGCCAGCTCGCCCACTACAACATGAAGGTATGTCATGGCGACAAAGGCAATGCCGAAAGACAACAGATGGGAGATAGAGTCATTCAAGTCCCACTTTACAAATAAGGGATGAAGCAGCCTCTCGACTGTCGGCTCCCCTAACCAGCCTAGTCCCATTGCGGTAACCGTGATACCTAATTGGCATGCCGACAAATACTCATCGAGGTGCGTGGTTACTTCCTTTGCAGCGAGCGCACCACGCCGACCTTCTGCCACCAGTTGGTCAATCCTGGTGCTTCTGATCTTCACGATTGCAAATTCAGTTGCCACAAAAAAACCGGTTAATGCAATCAGGATCACTACCAATATTAAGTTAACTAGTTCCAATGAGTAGCCTTACACAAGTAAGGCGTACACCTCCCTGTTCGAATGTATGGTTAGCTGCATCCATATTAACATTTACGAATATCAATGCGCCGGGTTTCACATGTCTTTTCTATGTATTTTTTGTAAGAGGGCAAAATCTAGAAGAGCGATGGAGGCTTTGATGTGGATGTTGGTGCAATCCTAGCGGGGTCATGTTTTGCGAACATGTGTGTTCCGTTGTTCAAGAGATTTCTGCACATTTGGCAGCAATGGCTAACATGGAGAGAAGGTATACTCCGCATTTACGGATGCACGAATTTTGATTTCACCAGGCTGGATCGGGGTGGCCGCTCTGGCAAGGAATGTCTCGGCTCGAGACGAAAGAGCCTCAGGAGCTGAGGTAAGCTCTTGCACCTGATGAGGAATAGGGTTGTATCGGACACCGAGTGTCCTTGCGATCGTTGCGGCTTTTTGCTGGCTGTCCTTGACCGCCGTCGAGAGAGCTTGATTGTAAAAGTACTCGGGGTCTCTTAGAGTGAATTGGATGCTGGAAACGGTATTTGCACCATGCTCGACAGCCGTATCGACAACAAGCCCGGTCTGCTCAATCTGGCCTATGATAACTTGGAGCATATGAGTCACTTTGTAGCCCTGGAAAATTTGTCTGCCATCCTGGTATTGGTACTGGATTTCGATTTGGTAGCGGAGTGTTTTCAGCAGCTCTTGTGGAATTCCCAGGTTCGTCAGAGATTGAATGACCCGCGACACAGCTTCTGCATTTTCGGCTTGAGCGAGCTGGAGATTTCGGTTTTCTGTAATTGTTCCCAAAATCGCAACCGCCTGGTCCGGAGCCGCGGAGATTGTACCTTCGCCAGTAACCTTGATCACGTACGGATTCCGGGGAGTTGGCAGCACAGGGTAATGAGACATGGATTGATGGGGATACATCAAACGAACCACCTTTCATAAAAATATGCTCTCTACACTGTATTACGCCGCATCGAGACCATACCTCAAGATCAAAGGTCCAGCGATTGTAAACTTCTTGTAAAAAATTTATTGCAGGCCAAGGGAGAGGCAAAAACAGATTTGACATCCCCAACCGGAAAAGATATAAAAATGAAGTGGACAAGAATGCCAAAAAAGCGAAATGTGGAATGATTGTAAAAAGGAGCGTCTTGGACAGATCATGATTTCATTACGAACGGGTGATACGGATGATCGTCACCACCTCCCTTGAACCGAGCGCAGAAACGACGAGGCACGCACGTGAGCTTGCGGCGCGTTTCAACCTGACTCTCGTAGAGCGAAAGGACTACTCGCTTGCTGAATTGAGAAAAAGATTTGCTGAATCGGAAGTATTGATCGTATCCTCCAAGGGAGCTAGACTGGAGGCAGTGGGAAAAACAGCGTTCTTTTTTCACCCGAACACGGCTGCATTTCGTATAAAGCGGTTGGAGCGCGGCGATAATGATACTATGCTCACTGTTTGCCAAATTCAACCAGGAGACAAGGTTCTGGATGCCACCATGGGCTTGGGCGCTGATGCCATCGTGTTTGCTCATGGCGTTGGAGAAACGGGACGTGTAGTCGGGGTTGAATCCGAGCGGACCATCGCTTTGTTGATTGAAGACGGGCTTGCATACTGGCCAGCCGAATCACAAGCTTTGCGTGAAGCGATGAAGCGGGTGGAAGTTCGGGTCGGGAACCATTTGGACGTATTGAGAAGCTTGCCTGCCGATTCATTTGACGTGGTGTACTTTGATCCCATGTTCGAAGAGACGGTGAACAGCTCCGCGGGAATAGCCGGAATCAGGGAATGGGCAAATAACCGTTCACTGGAGCAAGCTGCCGTAGCGGAGGCGCTTCGCGTTGCCAAAAGGCGAGTCGTCCTGAAGGAAGGGAAGACAGGAAGGCTGTATCAACAGTTCGGTTTCACTCCCTATCGAACCAGAGGAAACCAGGTCGTATACAGCTATAAAGAGAAAGGCGGAGGGGAGTGAACGTGCAAGAGAAAGAGAGACTCGTCGTAATCGTAGGACCGACGGCAGTGGGCAAGACAGCTTTAAGTCTGGAGCTGGCTGAGCAGTTTCGGGGAGAAATCATTTCCGGTGACTCCATGCAGGTTTACCGCGGGATGGATATCGGCACTGCAAAAGCGTCTCCGGCTGAATTGGCAAAAGTACCGCATCATTTGATCGACATTATTGATCCAGATGAAGAGTATTCAGTAGCCCGCTTTCAAGAGTCAGCTACCCGATTGATTACCGAGATCAACGGACGCGGACATCTGCCCTTTATCGTGGGAGGAACCGGGCTCTACATAGAGTCAGTGACCCATCGCTTTCAATTTGCTGCAGCCGAGCAAGATTTGGAATTGAGAAGCCGTCTGCAAAGGCTGGCCGAGATTGAGGGTGTGGAAGAGCTGCATCGGCTCTTGGCTGATGTGGATCCGCTGACGGCGCAAAGACTGCATCCCAATGATGTGAAACGAGTCATCCGAGCCCTGGAGATCTATCAACTGACGGGTACGCGGATGTCCGATTTTCAACACAGGGAAGCATATTCGCCTTATGACATCTTCATGATTGGCCTGACGATGGATCGGCAAAAGCTGTATGAGCGCATCAATCAGCGAGTGGACAAGATGATTGAGGACGGTCTGGTAGAGGAAGTAAGGCGACTTTTGGATCTCGGCTACGGTTCGGCATTGACCTCTATGCAGGGACTCGGGTACAAAGAGCTGATCCCTTACCTCTACGGAGAAATCACATTGGAGAAAGCCGTGAACGATATCAAGCAGCGTACGAGGCATTTTGCCAAAAGGCAGCTTTCCTGGTTCCGGCGGATGTCAGCTATCGAGTGGTTTGACCTTACGAACACCGATGACTACCCGAAGATCGTCCAAACAATCAAACAGATAATGGCAGGAAAGTTTCCTCAATTGCCGAATATATAACATACAAGTCCTTTTAGGGGGTAATGACCAATGAAACAGACGATCAACATTCAAGATACGTTCCTGAACCACTTGCGGAAGGAAAACATCGCGGTCACCATCTACCTGGTAAACGGTTTTCAATTGCGCGGTTACATCAGAGCGTTTGACAATTTCACGATTGTCATTGACAGTGAAGGGAAGCAGCAACTGGTCTATAAGCATGCCATTTCCACCTTCACTCCACAGCGTCCCGTGTCGCTCATGTCTCAGGACAACAATCAACAAGCATAAGCGTCACAACAACGAAGCCGGGATCTTAGCCATCCGGGCTTTTTTATCTGGTATGACAACGCAATCAATCCGCACGAAGAGAATATAGCTGACAAAATAGCAGGATAGTATACATAACTTTTCTTATGTAAACGGGAGAGGACAATGCCTTTTACTTTTGCCCATCCAGCAATCGTCTTGCCATTGCGGCGGGTTCGCTGGTTTTCTTTTACTGCGCTTGTTTTTGGAAGCATGGCCCCGGATTTCGAGTATTTTTTGCGTTTGCAAGCATACAGCTCGATGAGCCATACGCTGGCAGGACTGTTTCTGTTTGATTTGCCGATGACGTTTTTATTGGCCCTTCTTTTTCACGGCATTGTGAAAAGAGCGATGATCGAGCATTTGCCAGCACCCTTTGACCGCGGACTGCAGCACTGTGCCGAGTCGCCCAGGCGCCTTACCACGCTGCGTTCTTTTCTCGTCTTTTGCTGCTCTGCTGTCCTGGGGAGCGTAACCCATATTTTCTGGGATGCTTTTACCCATGACGGGGCATTCATGGTAAGTCGGTTGCAGCTCTTGCAGGAAAAAGTGGAGCTGGCTGGAATGGCCATCCCCGTGTACAAGTTTTTGCAGCACGGCAGTACAATGGGCGGGTTGCTCTGCATAGGGCTCGTGATAGCAAGGGAAGCAAGGCATGGGTTGCGTCGGGCCGAGCTGAAGCCGCAGGCGGCTTCCAAGGATAGCAGACAGCTTTCTTGCCGGGAAAAATGGTCTTTCTGGCTGGGGGTTGCCGGGTTTGGCCTGCTTGCTGCGGGCGCATACCTTTATGCGATTGACGGGTTGTTTCCCCACTTGCGGCCGCTTCGTGCTGTTGTTCCCTTTTTGTCGGGATGCATGGCAGGATTGGCTGCTGTTTCCTGTTACTTGCGATGGCGACGGGTCCCGGGAAGGTAATTGCCTTACACCGGGAGAAGGCTGGGGGTTGCAGCGGCGTGAAGACCGCAGTAAAGACCGCAGTAAAGACCGCATCTAAGGCAAAGAACAACTTCTGGAGCATCGAGCACAAGATCGGAGACAAAAAATGGGCAGGTTTTCCGGGCAGGTGAGTATACTAAGGTATGACCAAGAGGCAGGTGATGGCTTGTGAAACCGTCGGGCAATCAACCGCCGGCTGATACGATGGCAGAGAAGGCTCCCCACCGGATACAGGTGGTGTTTCGCCAGCCGGAACGGGTCAAATTACCGGAAACACTGTCCGAGAAGGTACGAACGACTGCACCCGGCAATGTGGCCGCTGCATTCGATGAACTGGAAAAACTGATCGGCTTGCAGGAAGCCAAAAAGCTGATGTACGAGATTCACGCGCTGCTTCGGATCAACAAGGAGCGGGAAAGACACGGCCTGAAGCTGGAAAAACAAGTGTATCACATGGTATTCAAAGGGAACCCTGGCACCGGAAAGACGACCGTCGCCCGTATATTCGGCAAAATCTTCCGGGAAATGGGGATATTGAGCAAAGGACATTTGATCGAAGTAGAACGCGCCGACCTGGTCGGGGAGTTTATCGGGCACACGGCGCAAAAGACGAGAGAGCTCGTCAAAAAAGCGATCGGCGGTATCCTTTTTATCGATGAAGCGTATTCGCTCGCGCGAGGCGGAGAAAAGGATTTCGGCAAAGAGGCCATTGATTGTCTCACGAAGGCACTGGAGGATTACAGCAACGATTTCATCTGTATACTGGCAGGCTACACAGACGAGATGGATGCCTTTTTGGAGCTGAACCCCGGTCTGCCCTCCCGGTACCCCATTCAGCTACAATTTGCCGATTATACCGTAGACGAACTGATTAAAATTGCCGAGACAATGGTCGAGGGAAAAGAATACAGGCTTTCTACAGGCGCCAGGGAAAAATTGAGGCTGCACTTGAACCGCATTCGCCTCGACCTTTTTGAAACCAATTTTAGCAACGCCCGGTATGTACGCAATGCCATCGAGCAGGCGATCCGCAAGCAGGCTGTCCGCCTGATGACGGTGGCAGAGCCGACCAAGGATGACGTCATGACGTTGTTGCCGGAGGATTTTGTCTGGTCCGCTTCCTAGCGGCAGGAGTAAAATGTGGTATGATAGGGGAAAGAAAGGACGTGATTCCTTGGAAGGTGGAATCAAGACGAAGGAAACAGCCATTTTAGTTGGCTGTTTTTTGGATAATCGCGATATGGAACGCTCCCGCTTGTCGATGGAGGAGCTGCATGAGCTCGCCAGGACTGCCGATGTAGAGGTGCTGGATGTCATCACGCAGAATCGCGAACGCATTGACAACGCCTGGTATTTGGGAAGCGGAAAAATACAGGAAATCGCTCATCGTGCGGAAGAGCTGGACGTGGATGTCATCATTTTCAATGACGAGCTTTCACCCAGCCAAACGCGCAACCTCGATACCGCGTTTGACTGCAAGGTGATTGACCGGACGCAGTTGATTCTCGATATTTTTGCCGGGAGAGCGCACTCGCGGGAAGGGAAAATCCAGGTGGAGCTGGCACAGTACAATTACCTGCTGCCGCGCCTTGCCGGTCAAGGCAAGCAGCTTTCCCGCCTTGGCGGCGGTATCGGTACGCGCGGCCCTGGGGAAACCAAGCTGGAAAGCGACCGCAGGCACATCAGGCGGCGAATCAGCGAGCTGAAGCAGCAGCTGTCAGAGCTGGTTCGCACCCGTCAATTGCATCGGGAGCGCCGCAAAAAGAACAATGTGTTTCAAATCGCATTGGTCGGCTATACAAATGCGGGCAAATCGACGCTGTTGAACCAACTGACTTCGGCGGAAACGCTCCAAGAAGACAAGCTGTTCGCGACATTGGACCCGACTACCCGCCAGCTTACCTTGCCGAGCGGGCTTGAGGTGCTCCTGACTGATACGGTCGGTTTCATCCAGGATTTGCCGACTTCCCTTGTTGCTGCTTTTCGTTCTACGCTGGAAGGTGTGAAAGAAGCGGATCTGATCCTGCATGTGGTCGACGCGCATCATCCTGACCTGGAGATTCATATGGAGGTCGTATATCGCATTCTGCGGGAGCTGAAAGCAGATGACATCCCGCAGCTCGTTGTCTACAACAAAGCGGATTTGATTATGGAGGGAACATACCTGCCGAAGGTGGAAGACTCGATTTTG
This sequence comes from Brevibacillus borstelensis, assembly GCF_036700025.1. NCBI lineage: Bacteria > Bacillati > Bacillota > Bacilli > Caryophanales > Paenibacillaceae > Brevibacillus > Brevibacillus borstelensis. The sequence continues at coordinate 2,730,972 of NZ_CP144922.1, forward strand.
ATCTCGGCAATTCGGCAGGAGGACCGCGCCGAATTGCTTAAGCGGATTGAAGGCTACGTCTACTCCTCGTTTGATCGCTATACCTTGATCGTCCCGGCAGAGCGCGGCGACATCCTGTCGCTTTTGCACAGGGAAGGGGTAGAGATGGAACAGGAATTTGACGAAGCGGATTCCTCCTATCGGATTTCTGTCAGAGTGAACAGAGATCATCCCATCTACGGAAGGATTGCTCCTTTTCTCCTGGAAAAACCAGAGACTGAAGAAGAGAGTTGGTAAGTAGCACATGTTTTCCTTATTTGCCCACGGGGAGCGTCTGCGCCCCATCGTAGAAGAAGTAGAACAAATGATCACAGGGCGGCATCAAGAGATCGCTGCCCTGGTCGACTATAATCAGTTGAAAGTGCTGCGTTCCTTTCAAAAGCATGAAGTGAATGAATTTCATTTTGCGCCCTCGACCGGGTATGGATACGATGATTCCGGTCGGGCGGCGCTGGAGTCGATTTATGCGGATGTGTTCGGTGGAGAGGATGCGCTTGTACGCCCTCATATCATTTCTGGGACACATGCGATCGCTATTTCTCTTTTTGGTTTGCTGCGCCCCGGTGACGACCTTCTTTACATTACCGGAAAGCCATACGATACGCTGGAGGAAGTGGTGGGCGTCCGCGGAGAGGGGCAAGGCTCGCTAAGGGAGTACGGCATCGGGTACCAGTATGTGCCGCTTGCTCCTACCGGAGAGATCGACTTTCCCGCAGTAGCGGCAGCCATCACTCCGAAAACAAAGGTAATCGGTATCCAGAGATCTCGCGGCTACGCAGACCGTCCGTCCTTTACGATTGCCAAGCTGAAAGAGATGATTCAGTTTGTCAAAGAGATCAATCCCGAACTGATCGTCTTCGTGGACAATTGCTATGGGGAATTCACGGAGGAGCTGGAGCCGCTCCAGGTCGGAGCAGACATCATGGCAGGCTCGCTGATCAAGAACCCCGGAGGCGGCTTGGTCAAAACCGGCGGCTATATCGTCGGCAAGAAGGAATTGGTCAAGAGAGCTTCCTACCGCATGGCGGCCCCCGGGATTGGAGCCGAAGGAGGGGCATCGCTGTACTCCCTGCTGGAAATGTTCCAAGGCTTCTTCCTCGCGCCGCACGTGGTAGGCGAGGCGTTGAAGGGCGCGGTCTTTTCCTCGGCTTTGCTTGAGCGCCTGGGCTTTCGGACGAACCCGCTATGGAACGATCCTCGTACGGATTTGATCCAGTCTGTCGAGTTTGGGAGTGCCGAACGGCTGATTGCTTTCTGTCAGGGAATCCAGAAGGCAGCGCCTGTCGATTCCCATGTTACGCCTTACCCCAGTGAGATGCCGGGCTATGCCGATCCGGTCATTATGGCGGCCGGGACGTTTATTCAGGGAGCCAGTATCGAGTTTTCTGCAGACGGACCGATTCGTCCCCCTTACCTCGGGTTTGTGCAGGGCGGACTTACGTACTCCCATGTGAAGGTGGGCATCCTGACAGCGCTTGACGGCCTGCTGGAAAAGGGCTTGCTCGATATTCCCGGAAGAGACTAGCAAAGATCAATCGGAGTTGTTTATGAGGCGATAAGCACAAACAGCGGCTTGTCGCTTTTTTATTACTTTTTGTGTAATCTTTTCTGACATCCGTTGACAGAGTTGCTTTTGAATCATACAATAGCAAGCAAGGAATGATTTCAAAGGAGGGACAAGTCATGAGTGATGACCTTCGTCGAAACATGGCGCTGTTTCCCATTGGTATCGTCATGAAGCTGACTGATCTGACTGCGCGGCAGATCCGTTACTATGAGCAGAACGGACTGATACAGCCTGCACGTACAGAAGGAAAGCAGCGGCTTTTTTCTTTTAATGATGTCGACCGCTTGCTGGAAGTGAAGGCCTTGATTGAAAAAGGACTGAACATTGCCGGAATCAAACAGGTGCTTCAGCTGCAAGACCCTGTTCCGGAGCAGACGGAAATTACCGTCAGTTCGGAGGCCAAGCGGAAGGAACTTACCGAGCAAGAGCTTCATCAGCTCCTCAAACAACAAATATTTTTCAGCAACGCAAATCGCCCAAGCGAGCATGCGTTGATACGTGGAGAGCTTTCCCGCTTCTTCCACTGATACATGCATACGACTATAGGAGGAGAGAAACGTGAGCAAGTACACCAAAGAAGACATCTTTCGTTTGGCCAAAGAAGAGAATGTAAACTACATTCGCCTGCAGTTCACTGATCTGATGGGGATCATTAAAAACGTCGAGATTCCGATCTCCCAATTGCCCAAAGCTCTGGACAACAAGATGATGTTCGACGGTTCTTCGATCGAAGGCTTTGTCCGCATCGAGGAATCCGACATGTATCTGGTGCCGGATCTCGATACATGGGTCATTTTCCCGTGGGGGAATGAGCATGGAAATGTCGCTCGCCTGATCTGTGACATTTACAATCCAGATGGAACTCCGTTTGAAGGGGACCCTCGCTACATCTTGAAACGGGCGCTGAAAGAAGCCGAAGAGATGGGCTACACGAACTTCAACGTCGGACCGGAGCCGGAGTTCTTCCTGTTCAAGATGGATGACAAAGGCGAGCCGACCTTGGATTTGAACGACCAGGGCGGATACTTTGATTTCGCTCCGCTCGATCTGGGTGAAAACTGCCGCCGTGACATCGTTCTCACGCTGGAGAGAATGGGATTTGAGGTGGAAGCATCCCATCACGAAACTGCGCCTGGCCAACACGAAGTCGACTTCAAATACGCAGATGCCATCCAAGCTGCGGACCAGATTCTCACGTTTAAACTGGTGGTGAAAACGATCGCACGCAAGCACGGATTGCACGCAACGTTCATGCCCAAGCCGATGTATGGTGTCGCCGGCTCCGGCATGCACACCCACCAGTCTCTCTTCATCGGGGAGAAAAACGCATTTTTTGACGACAAGGATACCCTCGGCCTGAGCAAAACGGCGAAGCAATACTTGGCCGGTATTCTGAAGCACGCCCGCGGTTTTGCCGCCATCACCAATCCGCTGGTGAACTCCTACAAGCGCCTCGTACCGGGCTATGAAGCTCCTTGCTATGTAGCATGGTCGGCGAAAAACCGCTCTCCGCTTGTACGGATTCCGGCATCTCGCGGTATGAGCACCCGGATTGAGGTTCGCAACCCGGACCCTGCCGCCAACCCATATCTGGCTCTCGCCGTGATGCTGAAAGCAGGTCTTGACGGAATCAAGAACAAGCTTGAGCTGCCGCCGGCTGTCGATCGCAATATCTACATCATGAACGAGGCTGAGCGTGAAGCAGCGGGCATCGCCAGCTTGCCGGCTACCTTGAAGGACGCGATCGAATGCCTGAAGGCCGATCCGGTCATCTGCGAAGCGCTTGGCGAACACGCACTGATGCACTTCGTTGACGCGAAGGAAATCGAGTGGGATATGTTCCGCACCCGTGTAACGGAGTGGGAGCGCGAGCAGTATATGAATACGTATTAATATTTAGGGGAAAGAGTACTTGTATTTCTTTGGACCCTAAAAAGAAACAAAACTTGTTTAGTTTAATTTTAACTAGGTTTCAGCTTTATAAGTTAGATACGCCTTAAAGTAGATGGGAAACTTGCTTTCCTATTAACTTTAAGGCTTTTTTTATGAATTTATTTGACTAAAGTTGGATGGGATGCTGCTAATAAAGATTAACCCCCTTTACAATGCAAAATTTAGAACAAAATACCTAAAATATGTTTACAGATGTGTATATTAATGGTTAAATAAAAAATTATTAACATATTATTTGATGGTTGGGTTTAATGAAATGCGGACTTAATCCAGCGTATGCACACTAACTCGGGTTTTTACAAAAATGATCATTTCTTTTCTGAAGTCCGTTTAAGAAATGATTATTGATAATAACGAGGTGATATTATTAAAAAAATTGCGATTTCCATTGTGTTGTCGACAATGATGATGATTTGGGTTTTTATTTTTATGATCTCAGATCTAATTCAACAATTGGATTTTGGGCCAAACAAAATTGTAATTACTGATTATCGAGTTCCAGGATTCTTTGAACCCGTTTGGCTTCCCATTTATGTTGGATTCGTGTACATTTTATATCAGTCTCTTAAAAAAAAATCATGATTTGCCGTCTTCAACTGAAATCTAACCAATAAAAGGTAAAACGACAAATCTAGCAATCCAAAAAAGATGACTTCCGAAGTATCCAGAAGTCATCTTAATTTTATGCCCGCATAAGGACACACAAGTTGTCTGAGTTTACCATTATTCGTATTTCCGGTTTACGGCCGGCGTTTAGGTCGGTTTATTTGCCATCACTTGCTTAAGCTGTTCATTCGAATATCTTTCCAATTCAAGTAAAGCCTGATAAGGATCATCTCCGACAATCCCGTAATACAGAGCGAAAGCAGGCTCCGTTTTCAGCCCCCGTTCTTTCAAAGCCCGAATCTCTTTTGCTGCTTCTTGCCCAGACAGCTGGAGCAGCCGTGCTTCGATCATCATATGCCGGTAGGCGTTTTGCTCTGTGACAGGAATCGGTTGAGCAAAACACTCCAATTGAAAACCGCGATACCAAAAGGAAGCAGTCGCCGTAGGGATGTTGCGGATTTCTCGGCGGTCTTGTGTGAAACGGTCCAAATGCCCGTATTTTTCTTTCAACACATGGCCAAACCGATCCAGGTCGGCTGTCGTACAGATCAAATCAAGATCGCTGTCCTCAACATCAATATCGAGGGGGATCGTTCCGCACAGAACCGGTTGATACTCTTTGAGCCCATCAAAGATTCCCAAGCTGTCGAGGACTGCCCAGGCTTCCCGCTGCCGAGGGGTTCCTTTTTTCAGGTAGGAAGGGTCAAACCAATCTCGCTTCGTTTGAGAATGCATAGCCATTTTCTGTCCTTTCAGATTATCTTTCTTTTATTTGCAACTCTGCAGGGGAACAATGAGGGACGAGACCATCTATGTTCCGATTCGACGTTTGGCTTTACGACTCGCAGAAGAACCGAGTATATACAGGTTTCTGTCAAAATGTAGCGAGTCGATGGAAACGAAAACCGCACTTTATCGTATACCCTATACAGAAGGGAGTGTCAATGGATGGAGATCTTGTTGTGGATCGTGATAGCGGCCTTGTTTATCCTCAGTATTGCCGGAATCTTTTTGCCGGTCATTCCTGATACGATTTTATTGTGGGGCGGATTCTTGCTGTATCACTTTTTTATTGCTGATCCGGGTGCCGGACTTCCGGCCTCCTTCTGGTGGGGAATGGCGGTCTTAAGTGTTCTTCTCTACGGTGCGGATTTACTCACCAACATGTACTTTGTCAAGAAGTACGGGGGCTCCAAAGCGTCATCGTGGGCAGCTGCACTGGGGATTTTGCTCGGGGTGATTTTGTTCCCCCCATTTGGCATGCTGATCATGCCGTTCGTGCTGGTCGTTCTGGTGGAAATGCTGATCCAAAAGCAGCCGTTTGAACGGGCTGTTAAAGCGGGAGTGGGTTCGCTCATCGGTTTTTTGGGCAGTGTGGTCGTAAAAGTTGTTCTTCAGGTAGTGATGATCATCTGGTTCTTTGTCGCACTGTAAGTGGGATTCGTAGGAGAAGGACCGATCAAAGAATCGAAGGGAATGAAAAGAAGAGGCGTCCGCGAGGCAATCGCGAACGCCTTTTTTGCTGTCAGGGTGGAAAAGGAAAGCTTGTCGTAGTCGATTTGCGTTTTTCAAAGAGTCCGCCATAAGGCATGGCTCATCCAAGCAACGAAATCTCTTATTCTAGTGAATCAAGCGGTACACGCCAATCACTTTCCCCAGAATCGTTACAGAATCCAGAATAATCGGCTCCAATGTCGCGTTTTCAGGCTGCAGCCGGAAATGGTTCTTTTCCTTGAAGAAACGCTTCACGGTTGCCTCGTCCTCTTCAGTCATGGCGACGACGATATCACCGTTATTGGCCACATTCTGCTGGCGAACGATCACGTAGTCTCCATCCAGGATGCCAGCCTCGATCATACTGTCTCCGGACACGCGCAGCATGTACACCTTGTCCGATGTCACGATGCTGTCAGGGAGTGGGAAGTAATCCTCCACCTGCTCGACAGCAGTGATCGGCTGACCCGCAGTCACCTTTCCGATCACCGGTACGCGTACAACAGATACGTCAAAGTCGTCTTGAAAGCGCTCCTCTTCTTTCAGCAGCTCAATCGCGCGGGGCTTGGTAGGATCGCGGCGGATGAGCCCCTTTTTTTCCAACCTGGCCAGATGGCCGTGAACAGTTGAACTGGATGCCAGACCGACAGCCTCCCCGATTTCACGGACAGATGGGGGATAACCCTTGTCCCTTACTTCTTTGCGGATGAAATCGATGATGGCTTGCTGTCTATTGGATAGCTTGGACATAGACCACACCTCTATCTTCTCGAACATGTTTTCTATATTATACCATGGGATCCTGCGTTCGACAAACATAAGTTCGTTTTTTTCTTGACATGAACAAGTGTTCGCATTATGATGAGAACAAGAAGATAGAACGTACGTTTGCAGGGGGATGAAATAATGAGTACAATGACTGTATCTAATCGCTTCGCCAAAGAAGAAAGAAAAACTGCTCGTTTTGGCATTACGCGTGGACAGGCCATTCTGTTTTTTGCCGCTTTCACTCTCTTTTTTTACACTTTGACAGAACTAGTGTTCGCTTCTGGGGATCATACGGTACAACAAGCTCAAATGATCCAACCAGTAAAGGAAATCGTCGTCCAACCGGGAGACAGCTTGTGGGAGCTGGCGGTCACCTACAAGAGTGACCCGAAAATGGATGTTCGCGATATGGTATATGCGATTCAAAAATTGAACAAGCTGGAAAGTGCCATTATTTATCCAGGCCAATCGATTCAAATTCCTGTCGGGAATTGACAAGCTGCAGCTTTCCCTTGCTTCGTTGCCGAGATGTGATATAATAGAGCGGCATTCATTGAAAGCGAGGGGAAACGGCTTTGGTATCAGACGCGGAAATCAAACGGATCAACGAGTTGGCCAAAAAATCTCGTGAAGCCGGGTTGACTGAAGAGGAAAAACAGGAACAGAAAAAACTGCGGCAAAAATACATTGATGCTGTGAAAATGTCGCTTCGCTCCAATCTCGAATCGATCCGCTACGTGGAAGACCTCGAGGATAACAACCCCAAACACTAAAACGCACCATTTGACATAAAAAGAAGACATCCATGCTTTTTGCCAGGATGTCTTTTTGTTCCATACAAAAAAGGAGAGAAGGGGGGATTGCCATGATGGCATGGCTGGCTGTTGCCGTAGGAGGAGCCGTCGGTTCATTGCTACGCTATGGTCTCGGTCTCGCAATGAACCAACCCGGATTGCCGGCAGGGACATGGCTGGCCAATGTCTCCGGTTCTTTTCTCATCGGACTGCTCTATGCGTGGGGAAAGGAAAAAGGATTGATGTCTTTGGAGATGTACCTTCTGTTTACAACCGGGCTGATGGGGGGATTTACTACGTTCTCTACCTTTTCGCTTGAGGTGGTAAGCTTCATCGGAGATGGGCAGATCGGCAGAGGGCTGTTCTATGCAGGCGCCAGTGTTTTGGCCGGCCTTCTTGCTTGCGGTTCAGGGATCTGGATCGGCAGACAAGTGTGGTAAACAGGCAAGATATAGCGGGATAAGACGGGCAGGCGTCAACGAGAACAAAAGAGAGCCAATCCGGAAGCAACATCAAATCAAAGAAGAGGGCATTGGAAGGCTACGAGGAAACAAAGAAGAGCCCGTGCCCGGAAACCATGTGGAAATAAAACCGGACTTCTCCTTGCGATGCTGAACCTGACAATTTGGAAAGGAGGATATAAATGACTGTACAGCACCCGGACTACGAGCATGAACAGAAGAGACTCGATGAAACACGCTCTATTATCCAAAAGGAAGTGGACACTCTTCGGAAAGAGGTTAAAGAGATTACGGACGATTATGTGAAACAGGTCGTCAACTACAAAAAAGGAAAAGAGCTTCGCTACCTTGAGGACCAAGGACTGGAAAAGCCGTATTTTGGACGAGTGGACTTCCTGAAAGACGAGACATACGAGTTGGACAGCGTATACATAGGAAAGAGGGGCATCGTTCGGAGCGACACATTCGATTCAATTGTCGTTGACTGGCGTGCTCCCATTGCCAGTTTATATTACAGCGGCGAGAGCAAGGATGCGTACTTCCGCAGCGGCAGGGAGATTGTGCGAGGCGAAGTCCGCCTGAAGCGAAATTTTGCCATTGAGGACGGGAAGATTACAGGGATATACGATGGAGCGCTCAAAGAGACGATTCATCGCGAAGTTGGCCATCCGGATGAATTTTTGCAGGAAGGGTACATCGATGAGTTCCTGGCAGCCAACCTGAATCAGACGAACGACAGCAGATTGAAGGATATCGTAGCGACGATCCAGTCGGAGCAGAATGACATTATTTGAGCAGACAAGGATCGCCCGGTTGTCGTTCAAGGGGTGGCCGGAAGCGGCAAGACGACGATTGCGCTGCACCGGCTCTCCTATTTGATCTACAATTATCAGGACTCGATGATGTCAAAGAGGTTTATGGTTTTTGCACCAAACCGGTTGTTCCTTACGTACATTTCAGAGGTTCTTCCCGAATTGGGAGTGGATGACGTTCAGCAGGCGACATTCCTGGATTGGGCTTCCAAGCTGGTCAAGTCCATCCTTCCAAAAGGCTGGCGGATTCTGGACCCGCACAAGCCCCTTCAGTTGTTCTTTGAACAAGGACAGAGCGATGCCGAGCGTCGGACGGTGCTGCATCGTCTTCGGTTCAAGGGCTCGCTCGCTTTCCGGGATGTACTCCAGCAATATTTGCTGTTTGTAGCGGAAAACAGGGTAGCCTACAAAAAATTAAGCTTTGTCTACAACAGAACCAAACATGTTTTTACGATTCCGGGTGAGACCATCCGTCAGCTTTTTGCCGAACAATATGCCCATCTGCCATATCGTCGGCGAATGGAAGCCGTTCGAAAGCACGTTAAGCAGGACATCAATAAACAGTTGTTCGCCCATCTGCGAGAGAAGCGAATTGATCTGGATAAGCAAGCGTTGGCTAAATATGAGAAAATGATTGATCAGCTTCTGGACAAATACTTTTCCATTTTTCCTGAACTGGATGTCTTCTCGTCGTACCGCGAAATGTTGACCGACACAGCTTTATTGAAAGAGCTGACAAAAGGGGAAGTCAATGGCGAGGATATCGAGGATATTTGCCGGTCGTCTGCAGAGATATTCGAAGCGGAGCGGATCGAGCCAGAAGACGTTGCGCCGCTGATCTATCTGCGGCATCTGATCGAAGGATTGGAGCAGGCCGATCACTTTGACCACAGTGTCGTTGATGAAGCACAGGATCTCAGTGCGTTGGAAATTGCGGTGATCGGGCTTGTGACAAAGAGACATTCTTTGACGGTAGTGGGAGATATCGCGCAGGGCATCCATGCATACAGGGGATTGCAATCGTGGGAAGAACTGTTGGAGGGAGTTTTTCAGCAGCCGCGGGGGGTTTACTACACACTCGCGCAGAGCTACCGTTCCACAATCGAAATTATGAAATGTGCCAACGAGGTACTGCGAAAGATAAACCTGCCGGAGACGATTATGGCCAAACCGGTATTGCGGCATGGGGAAAAGCCTTTGTTGGCATCATGGGACGGGAAAGAACTGCCGGTTAAAAATCTGGTCCAGCTTGTAAATGATTATCGGCAAGAGGGCTTTCAATCCATCGCGATCGTAGCCAAAACAGCCGAGGCCAGCAAAAAAGCATACAAGTCATTGAAGGCCTCCATCGAAGGACTGAAGCTGCTGGGAAGCAAGGATACCCAATTCCCGGGCGGTGTCGTAGTAATGCCAGCTTATTTGACCAAGGGGCTGCAATTTGATGTGGTCATCTTGTTGAATATCGAGGAGTACTTGGACAATAAGTGGGATACAAAGCTCCTGTATGTAGCCATGACCAGACCCGTACATCGGCTTTTCATGATTCATCAGGAAGACAGGATGAGTCCGCTCTTTGCTGACGTGCCACCTGAGTTGTACGAGAAGAGATCTTTGTAAAGAAAAAAGTCTTGCAATAAAGAAGAAGGCTTTGTAACGAAAATAACGGCTTGCAACGAACAAGAGACTTTGGTAACGAAATAAGGTCCTGCAGCGAAAACGAGAACTCCGAAAGATGGGAAAGGCCCTGGAACAAAAAAGAGCTCTAGACCCAAATAGAGTTTTGCAACAATTGTATAGAGTCCATTACAAAAAAGAGACATCGACAAGATGTCTCTTCAGGTTGCAGACAAACTCCCTCGCTGAACGAACAGCAGAGGGAGTTTGTTTAATAATTTGATGAAAATACCGAAGGTGTTTTGATCGGGTCTGTCCAGTATTTTGTGTAAACCCTTTTGGAATAAAAAACTAGCGTAAGTATTGGCCGATCCGATCCGGGAAGAAAACGGAGAGCTGGAGGAGCATTTGCCCCCAGTTCTGCACTCGTCCAGTCCACTTCCTGGTGACGTCCATGGTAGCCAAATAGAGCATTTTGAGCAGGGCTTCATCGGTGGGGAAAATGCTCTTGCCCTTCGTCACCTTTCGGAGTTGCCGATGGTAACTCTCAATCATATTGGTCGTATAGATCAATTTACGAATCTCTGGTGGATACTTGAAAAAAGTAGCTAGCTCGTCCCAGTTGGTACGCCAAGAGCGAACGATGAGGGGATATTTGTTACCCCATGTTTCCTCAAAACGATCCAATTCCAGTAAGGCAGCCTCTTCTGTTGCCGCTTTGTAGATTGGCTTTAAATCCGCCGTCACTTTCTTAAGATCCTTGTAAGAAACATAACGGGTCGAGTTGCGGATTTGATGAATGATGCACTTTTGGATCTCCGTATTCGGATAGCAGGCAGAGATGGCCTGAGAGAAGCCCGTTAGGTTATCCACGCAGGTGATGAGAATGTCCTGAACCCCACGGTTCCGTAAGTCGTTCAGTACGCTCAGCCAGAACTTTGAGGATTCATTCTCTCCAATCCACATGCCTAATACGTCCTTGTTGCCGTCCAAATCAATGCCAATGACCATATAAGCCGCTTTGTTCACAATAGCACCGTCTTGCTTGACTTTGTAGTGAATGGCGTCCATAAATACAACCGCATAGATGCTTTGTAGCGGTCGGTTCTGCCATTCTTTGATGAGTGGCACGATCTTATTCGTCACATTGGAGATCATGGTAGGAGAAACGTCAATTCCATACAGATGGTTCAGATGGTCCTGAATATCCCGTGTGCTGACACCTTTGGCATACATGGCGATAATTTGGTCCTCAATGCCGGTAACGGTAGACTGATGCTTTTTCACGATAACGGGCTCAAATTCGCCATTACGGTCACGTGGCACCGCGATCTCCACCTCGCCGTATTCGCTTGTCACCGTCTTCTTTGTCTTCCCGTTACGGCTGTTTGTTGTTTTCTTTCGCTTCACATCGTGCTTTTCATAGCCGAGTTCCGTGTCAAGCTCCGCCTCTAGCATCGACTGCAGCGTTTCTGCAAACAGTTCCTTCAGTGCCGACTGCACATCGTCCATCGTCTTGAGGTTGTTTTCCTTCACAAACGCCTTCACTTGTTCCTTACTAAATCTCGCCATAGGTGTCATCCTCTCAAACCAACCTTTCTCTTATTGTAATAGGTTTTGAGAGTTTACACAGAATATTTTACAGTCCCTTTTGATCGTTCACCTTTTGGCGACCTGATTTCCATAGCCAGGTCGCCATTTTTTTCAAGTTCATGGCAGCGAAAACAAGCATCGCCTGCATCGTGACCTTCTCCAGTCCTCGTAAGGTCGTCCAACGCATGCCATGCTTTTCCTTCATATCAGCGAATACACGTTCAATCGTTTCTTTCCGTTTGCTATAGATTTGTTTGTTTTCCTCGGTATGCCGGAGGTGGTCTACCTCTTCGAGGTAATCAGCCCAGATGTGGCGACTCACTCTCTTTGTGTAGTCTTTACTTTCCGTGCATTGTTTCAAGAACGGACAACTTCGGCAAACTTGAGAATTTGATCGATAGATACGGTACCCATCCTTGTTTGTTGTCTCATATGTTAAGATTTGCTCGTTCGGGCAGATGTAGCAGTCGAAATATTCATCATACACATATTCGTGCTTTTTAAAAAAACCTTCTTTGGTGCGTGGTCTTGTGTAGGGCATAACGGGGCGAATCTGGTCATCAAGGAGTGTTTTACTGATGTAAGGCGTCTTGTATCCCGAGTCCACTGCCACAGCTTGAGGCTGTGCAAACGTCTTTCGCACTTGATTCAAAACATCCTCAAAAACCTGACTGTCATGCACATTGCCTGGCGTTACCTTGGCACCAAGCACAAATCCATTTCGATCACATGCTGTATGAAAACTATAAGCAAATACACGTTCCTTTTCCCCTTTTACAAACAATCCGCAATCCGGGTCAGTTGTGCTGACTTTCACCTCCTTCTTCGAAGTTTCTGTCTTTTTTTCAAGGGGCTTCTTTCCATGTGCAATACGATCCTGATTGATTTCTTCGTCCAGCAGCTCTTGATATTTCTTCGCTTGTTCTTCAACGATTTCTTTCACGTATTTATGCTTATTCGCACTGGCTTTTACATGCGTAGCATCAATGAAAAGCACATCAGGCTTCACGAATCCATGATGAACCGCCTCCTCCAATATTCGAAGGAAGATCGACTCGAAGAGTTGAGTATCCCGAAAACGGCGAACATAGTTCTTGCCTAGGGTCGTGAAATGGGGAATGGGCTGACTGAAATCATAGCCAATAAACCACCGATAGGCAACATTGGTTTCGATCTCTTTAATCGTTTGTCGCATGGAACGAATTCCAAAAATATATTGGATGAAAGCAATTTTAACTAAGACTACAGGGTCAACACTGGGTCTGCCATTGTCATGACAGTAAAGGCTTTCCACCAAGTCATAGATGAACGAAAAGTCGATTGCATTTTCAATTTTTCTTACGAGATGATCTTCTGGCACCAACTCATCTAGCGAGAATGCAGATATCTGTGTGAATGCTAATCTAATAATTGACCACCTAGTGGTACATCGCTCATAAAAAAGTTGACCACCTGAGCACCTCTTTCCTGTATCTTGTAGTTGTCTAGACAACAAGATATAGGAGGAAAGGAAATGCTTCAGATGGCTAATTATGAGTTTATCAGGAAACAACACTTTCTGCTAGGGAAGTCGATTCGTCAAATTTCTCGCGAAACTGGCTACTCGCGTCAAGTGATACGAAAAGCCTTGACATCAACGGAAATCCCTGTATACCAGCTTTCAAAACCGAAGCCGAAGCCAGTCATTGATTTTGTCAAGCCCATCATCTTGGAATGGCTGCGTCAAGATGAACAGGCTCCCCCGAAGCAGCGTCATACTGCCAAACGTATTTACCAGAGACTCGTTGACGAACATGGATTCACCGGCGGTGAATCTACTGTACGACGCTACGTCAGAGAGTTGCGGGTTTCTCCTCCTAAAGCATTTGTCCCTCTTGATTTCCCGCCAGGGCGATTTGCCCAATTTGACTGGGGTGAGGTTACGGTTCATTTACAAGGGAAACAAGTGAAGGTTCAAGTCTTTTGTATGCGTTGCACATACAGCAGAAAGATTTTCATCAAGACATTTGCTCATCAGAAGCAAGAGGCTCTTCTCCAAGGTCATGTAGATGCTTTTGAATTTTTCGGTGCTGTTCCCCAAGTCATCACATACGACAACCTGACAACAGCCGTTAAGAAGGTATTGGAAGGCAAAAATCGCGAGGAACAAGAGCGATTTATTCAGCTACGTGCCCACTACCTGTTTGAAAGCTATTTCTGTGATCCGGGAAAAGGGCATCAAAAAGGCCAAGTGGAAAACCTCGTACAGTTTGCCCAGAGGCAATTTTTTGCACCTGTTCCTAGTGTTTCTTCTCTGGAGGAGCTAAATCAAATCCTCCTCGAAAAATGTATCTCTTACGAGAATACAACCGTTCCCCGGTCTTCCCTAACGGTTGGAGAAGCATTTGTTCAAGAGTTGCCCATCATGCTTCCATTGCCTCCACGGCCATTGGATTGTTTCCGTGTTGTACCCGTGAAAAGCAATACGCTATCCATGATCCACATTGAAAAAAATGCCTATTCCGTCCCGGTTTCCTATGCATCGACCCAACTTATTTGCCGAGTATTTGCTGAAAAAATTGAGGTGTATCACGGAAAAAGCCTGATTGCGACGCATGAGCGGTGCTTGGAAAAAGGAAAGGAGATTTTGCAATACGATCATTATCTGGATTTACTTCTTATTCGCCCAGGAGCAGTTCTTTATGCTAGACCATTGCATCAGGCAGGATTACCCGCCATTTACCAAAAGTTCTTGGACAAGTGCCGTAACCGACCAGGAGGGATGAAGGAGTTCGTTCGACTCTTGCTTTTGCACCGTGAATTCGATACTTCTCTCGTCGAAGAAGCACTGGGGGAGGCCTGCCAAAAAGGGATGTTCCAGTATGATGCCGTAAGGCAATTATTGTTTCAGCGAACATTGCCGGAACACCGTTTGCCCCAACTCTCGTTGGCGGAGGATAGCTCTGTTCCACGTATTCAGGTAAAGGCCCCAGATCTTAGCCAGTACAATCGTTTGTTACAGAAAAGGAGTGTGGTTCATTGAGTACGAGTTTCCTGCTTGAAACCTACGCGAAACGCCTTCGCTTACCTGCGATTAAACGTGTCTATAAGGAAATCGCCCATGATGCTGCTGAACGGCAAATTCCCTACGAGGAGTTCCTCTTAGCCCTACTAGAGCAAGAAGTTCAGCAAAGGGATGCTAACCAAATCGCGAGTCGCATCAAGCACGCCAAATTCCCTTCTATGAAAACGCTCGATCAATTTGAATTCTCGGCGATTCCGTCCCTCAATAAGCCCAAATTGCTTCAACTGGCTCGTTGTGAGTACATCGAAAAGGCAGAGAACATCATGTTTATCGGAAACTCTGGCACTGGCAAAACTCATCTCTCCATTGCACTCGGGAAGGAAGCTTGCCATCATGGCTATTCCGTTCAGTTTTGGACTGCCGCTAAAATATGTAACGAGCTTATGGAAGCTCAGTCCCAAAAGCGAATCCTCCAGCTAGAGAGGCAATGGTTGAAAACAGATTTGATTATTTTGGATGAAGTCGGGTTTGTCCCTCTGAGTCGGACCGGGGCGGAGTTATTATTCCAATTTTGTGCGGCCCGCTATGAGAAAGGAAGCATGATCATTACCAGTAATCTGGAATTTACGGAATGGACACAGATTTTCAAAGATGAGCAAATGACGTCAGCCCTGGTTGATCGGCTTACCCATCGTGCCCATATCTTTGCAATGAATGGAGACAGCTATCGCTTTAAGCAGAGCATTCAAAGATCGTGATCATGAAAAAGTTACCCACCCGACGGGTGGATTGATTTTTGCCATGGTGGTCAATTTTTTGATGAGCACGGTGGTCAACATTTTGATTGACATTCACATATCTGATAACGCCCTTCGGCCTCTTGCTTATTAAGCATAATGCCACCTCTAAAAAATAACTTTTGAAAACGTAACATGTTCTATATTCAACAAAAAAGCCTGCAGACCCTGTTCCTTACGGAACTTTGTCTACAGGCTGAAGAGACATCGACAAGATGTCTCTTTTTTTGGTTCCTAGCAGCTTTTACAAAAACAGCTTTTTCCCAAAACAATTCATTCTCAAGAAAACCCCGCTGATGACTCGCAGCGGGGACAAGGGAGCCATTAATGATCGCCGTGATTTCCTTTGGAAGGATTTGTAAGCACGTATCCCTCTTGTGGTGTATACAGGTAGTCGATAACAAGGCCGTCTAGCAACGGCTCGTCTTTCTTGACGATTACGTCGATTTCCTTGTCGGTAGAAACGACGGTATCTTCGTCGGTCGGTTTATCCAATGCCAAGCCGTAATGGGCATGGTCACCGTGTGCATGTGTTATGTATGCGCGGAGCTTCAACTCTTTATCCTCTTCTTGGTCCAAAATGGCTTTCAATTGTTTTGCGGCGTTGCGAGTAATTTTTACCTTCATGGGTCAGTCTCCCTTGTTTTGGTATCGTACTCCTCCATATTAGCAAACTGCCAAATCCCGATGCAATGCAGAAAGTGTTAAAATGGCAAGAGAGAAGGGAGAGAAGAAAGATGCCGATTGATTTGCGCAGCGATACGGTTACCAAGCCGACAGATGCGATGCTCCGTGCCATGTATGAGGCAGAAGCAGGGGACGATGTGTATGGAGAAGACCCGACTGTAAACCGCCTGGAAAGAGTGGCGGCCGAGATATTGGGGAAAGAAGACGCGCTGTTTGTCACGAGCGGTACACAAGGGAATCAGGTGGCAGTCCTTACCCACTGTGTAAATGGCGACGAGGTTATTTTGGAGGCAGACTCCCACCTTTTTTACTATGAGGGAGGCGCAATGGCTGCTCTCGCGGGGGTGCAAACCAGGACGATCGCGGGAGATAGGGGGGCACTGCCTCCACAGGAGGTAGCCAAAGCAATTCGCGGGGTCAATATCCATTTTCCGAGGACCCGTTTGATTTGCATGGAAAATACACATAACCGCGCTGGAGGGGCGGTCGTCCGCCCTGAACAGATGAAAAGCGTATACGAAGTAGCAAATCGTAACAACGTACCTGTCCACCTGGATGGCGCCAGATTATTCAATGCTGCTGTCGCGTTGGGCTGCGAGGTGACCGGGCTTACCCGGTATACAGACAGTGTTCAGGTGTGCTTGTCGAAGGGATTGAGCGCACCGGTAGGGTCTGTGTTGGCAGGGAGCCGGGCGTTTATCCAGGAGGCGCGTTGGTGGAGGAAGAAGCTGGGCGGCGGCATGCGCCAAGTCGGTTACATGGCAGCACCAGGAATACTCGCCTTGACGGAAATGACGTCACGGCTTGCGGAAGACCATCAGCGAGCGCATGATTTGGCCGTAGGTTTGCAAAAGCTATCTCTGCATGTCGAACCGGTAGAAACGAACATAGTTTTGGTTCACACGGACAAAGCGGGTCTTTCTGCCGAACAATTTTTGGCCAAGCTGGCTGAAAAAGGGGTGCTTGCTGTCGACTTTGACGAAACGGTCGTTCGTTTTACAACACATCGTCACATCAGTGATCAGGATATTCAGAACACTTTGGCAGCAGTGGAAGCGATCTTGCATCCATCAAGGTCAACGGGATGACGCGTCCAAGCTTTTTTACCAAATGACTTTTCCGGGAGGAAGAACGGAGCAGCGGGCAGCAGGGTCACAAAGGGCTGCACCAGCATACCGAAAGAGAAACGTGCAGCAGACTTCCCTGGTGCACGTTCTCTTTGAAAAAGGGATCATTTTTTCTTGCCTTTCAAGGCAAACTCCTCTGTTTTTACCGTTACGTCGAGAGATACTGGTATTCGACTAAACACCTCGTCCCAATTTTCCTTTCGCTTCTTCCACTCCTTCGGATAATGGATGTGCAGTTGTTTTCCAAAGCCGGCTACATCTACGCGAAAGTCCTTTTGTGCTTTTTTCAAGGTATTGTTGACTATCTGTTCAATCCTTGTTTTTACTGCAGCATTTACTCTATCGAGGTAGTCTTTTTCAAAAGCGTTTTCGTTTAGAGCCCAGTCTTCTCCCAATCGCCCTTCCACTTTGATGTCTACTCTGAAAGACAATTGTCCATTTTTTACGATCGGAATGATCTTGCTGCGGATTTTTCCGATTTCATATGAAAAAGGATCTCTACTCCCTTTGATGACTGCTTCAATAATGCCGCCTTTATGGCCCTCTTCTGATTTTCCCGTACCCTGGACCAAATTGAGTCCGGCTGTTTCCTCTTCGCCGATCCACCCTAGCATTTTTCCGGTTTTTCCGCTTATGACGGCTGCGCCAGCCAGCTTCATTTCTTTTTGGTGCAGAACCACCCTTGGTACGCAAAAGCTGCTGTCGGCAGATAATTGTTCCGAGACTGTCCCAATGGATATAGGCTGGGCGATATGAATGGATTTAGAAAGGTTATCGATTAGGCTTAACAGCTCGAAGGAGGGCAAGTCTTCATTTTTGGTTTTTGCTTCAAGAATCTCTCTCCCGTTTCCCTCCGCTATGGTCAGATGAACGGTACGACGCATCTCGGTATCTCGCAAATTCATGTTTAGCAATTGGGCCAGATTAATTTTACGAGATACCTGATCACCCAAAATGATTATTTTCAAGTGCATGAAAAAGGGCGGACGACCTATGCGAGTAGCTGTTTCTCTCGCAACCTGGAAAGCCGTATCCCCTGAACTTGTAATGTTAATGTAAGGCTTTTGGTTGGAAGGGTTTCCCCTTGAGGTTCCCCCAATAATTTTGGGGTTTACGATCTGATAAGTAACGGAGATAGGCATTATCGTTTTATGCTTGTGAACGATTTGTTTTTCTTCCTCGGAGGTCCGCTTCTTCTGTATAGCCTGGTCAACGGACATCCCGATGGCGATCCCCAGGTCCTCGATCTCCCGACGATCCCAGCAACCGCTGGAAACGATGGCGCTGCACAGGAGGAGCGTAACTAAGATTGGCAGAGATCTGGCTTTCATCATGCTCATGGTCTCGACCCCTCATTAACCGGTTGATCGTGTTTCGGCCGGTTTCTGGCTATCGCGATCAGAAGCAAAAAAAGCGGGATGAGGGTCGAGACAAGGACAGAGAAAAAGCCAATGCTCTTGCCGAGTTCCAATGCCCCGTTGAGATCTTTTGGCAATAGCGCGATTCCGTATATCACGGGGAGAAGCAAACACATGACGAGCTTGATATTCCAGCCGATGAGAAGGTGAATTCCTAAAGAAGCTAAATACAAATTAATAAAAAACGTTGTAAACATATTTAGCAGCCAGATGGTGATAAAAAAGATTTCAAAGTGTTCAAAGAAAGCTCCTGGAAATTCGATCTGCTTTACGAATTCCATCGTGGGCCAAGTCAAGGTAATCACTTCGTTAAGCGTCAAGGAGCCGATTACCATGATGACGATGGTCATATAGATGAGTGTGACGAGTGCAAAGCCGAGCAGTATAGGGAGCGTTGATTTTTGGGCATTGCGCGTATAGGCCACAAGAAACAGGATCACGTCAAAACCTGAGAAGGCCTGGGCGGTAGGGAGGATGCCCGGGAGTAAGGCTGACGGTCCGTTTTCAAGGAACGGACGTATATTGTCAAACTCAAAGTTTTTCCAATTGAGAAAGAGAATCGTAAACACGATCAACAGGGTGATGGGGAGATAAAACTCATTGATCCGAATGATCGCATTCAAACCGCCTGACACCAAATAAAAGCCAACCAGTATAAAGGCCAGCATGGTTACCTCCAGAGGGGTTTCGTCCAATAGGAAGTGACGGACAACCTCCGCCTGCACCCGCGCTTCAAAGGCCCCAAATGTCGTAAAGTTGCAGATGTACAAAACACTGATCAGAGTCCCCAGTACTTTTCCTACGATGCGCACATTGTAAATATAAAAGGTCTCACCCGGAAAGCAGTTGCTTAGATGCAGGCAAATCATTGCCGCGACCGCAGTAATGATTCCCCCAAGGATAACGTCGATCCAGACATCCGGCGTTCCCACCTCTTCAGCGATGACGCGGGGGAGGGTAAGGATGGCTACCCCGATGATGGTAGAAACAGTTGTAATCGTCAGCTGGAATGGTGAAAAAGGAGAAATCCGAAGGGAACTCACGAAAGCCCACTCTCCTTTACTTTGATTGATCGGAACGGTTTCGGTCGAGCGGCTTGAACATCGCTGGCCGGAATTTTAACAGCGTCTGCAAGGGCAAGCGAAGGAACAGGTCCTTCCACGTGTATACACGATTGGGGACATATGGAGCAGCATAATTGATGCCAAAGCTTTTGAGTCTTACCACATGAGAGGTGATCAAGACAAATACGAGAATGATCCCGTATAGACCGAAAATAGAGGCGGCCAGCATCATCCCGAAACGAAGCAGACGTATCGCGATGGCAGCAGGGTATTGTGGAAACGCAAAGGACGAAATGGCCGTCAACGCAACGACAATCACCATGATCGGGCTGACGATACCCGCTTCGACAGCGGATTGTCCGATGACAAGGCCCCCTACTATTCCCACTGCTTGACCGACAGGCTTTGGCAAGCGCAAACCAGCCTCCCGCAAGAGCTCAATGGTTATTTCCATAAACATCGCTTCCACAATGGTGGGAAACGGAACTCCCTCTCGCGTACCCGCAATAGAGATGGCCAATTTCGTCGGGATGAGTCCTTGATGGTAGGAGACGAGCGCTACGTATAACGCAGGCAAGAAAAGCGCAAAGAATAGCGCCAATGTCCTGAGCATGCGGATGAGTGAAGCGGGAATCCAGCGGTCGTAGTAATCCTCCGGCGATTGCATCAGCATGGGGAACGTTACGGGGACGATCAGTGAAAAAGGCGTACCATCGATCAGAATCGCAACCCGGCCTTCCAAAAGCGCGCCCTCCACGCGATCCGGCCGTTCCGTATTTTGAACCTGCGGAAAGGGAGAATAGGGGTTGTCCTGAATGTAGTTCTCAACATACCCGGATTCAATCGGATCGTCGATGTCGATTTTTTGCAGTCTCCGTCTTACCTCATTCACCAGATCCGGATTCGTTACCCCGCGCAGATAGCAGATGATGACCTCTTTTCGTGCCCGCCTGCCCAAAAATAAAGATTCAAAGGTCAGATGGGGATCCTTCAACCGCCGGCGGAGAATCGCTGTATTTTCATTCACCTCTTCTACAAAACCGATCCGCGGACCACGTACGAGGGCTTCGCTGGCAGGCTCCTCTTGCTGCCGGGACTTGTCCTTAGCCGTTCCAAATATGACGGCGCCGGGATACTCGTCGAAGAGAACGCAAGTATTTCCGGCCAATATCTCCGAGACACATTGATCAGATTTGTATACCACTGAAATATCCCCGAATGTGCTCGCATGCTGTGCAAAATGTTTCAGGTTTTGCGGATAGTCTGGGGGACTGGCCTCCACCTCTGTGAGAAAGCGCCGGGAGATCACCCCGAATACTTGACTGTACAAAAATTGCTGGTCAACCATCCCTTTTGCATAGATGGCGACAGCCTTGCGTTCTGTCTCGCCCAAGGACATTTCTCTATAAACGATATCGGAGCTGTTTCCGAGCAGCGTCAAGATATGCTCCAGATTGTCGCTGAGAGAGGGGACAAGCTCCGGGGAGTGGGACTTTGCATACGGCTTCATCTGGGTGAATCCTTTCCAGGTGAATTCTTAGCTCCGAATGACAAGCTCGGATTTGCGAGTTTGGGTAGAGTTTGCCCCAAAATGTGCCATCTCACTCAAGCGAAAGAAGCTCCGCGGCATAGTAGGGGCCTCGCGAATCGACACCAGTCAGCCGGGCAACAAGGCGCTCACCTGATGAGAGCAGGGGAGTAAATCGACCTTTGCAAAGGAATACTACGAGTATCCAACAAAAGGGAAAGAGGGATTCAAATGATTTCCGCGAAACAGCGTCAGCAGGTCCAAAATCAGATGCAGCGGGACGAAAGCAAAGTTGTCAACATTGTCCTGAGCGATGAACGGCAAGTAGCGGGAGAAATCGAAAAAGCCACCCACCAGGGATTGTTCCTGACGGATGGCAGTTACTACAGCTACGCCGATATTCGGGAGATCAACGGACTATAGACGGTTGCAGGCGGACAACTACAGATCGGAGGCCGGAAAAAAGTGTCGCAAGCCATCCGGCAATTCTTTTTGCCACAGGCCCCAGACATGGTTTCCCGGCTTCTCCCGGTAGGAAAGCGAAGCGCCCTTTTTTTCAAAAATGTCTTTTGTTTTGCGGTTCCATTCCACAAAGTCAAAGGTTCCCATGTGTGTTTCGACAGTTGTTTCATCCAGTCCAACCACCATCCAGACATTCAGCCAAGAAAGGTCGTCTGCAGCGGACAGTTGGTCCAAAGTAGGCTGGAAATACGCCCCCGACAGGGAGAGCAGATTCGGAAAGAGAGCGGGTTCGTCCAAAGCGATGTGCAAGGAGACGGTTCCGCCAAGCGAATCGCCCGCCAGCACGCGCGCTTCCGGATTTTTCCGTACCGGATAACGCTCTTCGATGTAGGGGATCAATTCTTCTATAAAGAAACGCTTGTACCCCTCGTGCCGCGATCCGATAGGGGAATATTCGCTTGTCCGTTTGCTTCTCTCCACGGAGACGCCGACAACGAGAAAGGGCGGCACTCCTTCGTCGAGGATCAGTTGATTGGCAATCGTGGCAATCCGACCCATGGTAAAAAAATCATTCCCATCCTGGCAGTAGACGACGGGATAGGAGAGCAGCTCGTTGTATCCGGGGGGGAGATATACCTTTACGGAGCGGGGCGAATCCAAATAGACGCTGGGAATTTCTTCTTTGACAATCGTTCTTTTTACATAGTCTGACATGGGATTTCATCTCAACTCCTAAACGAAATTCCAAACTAATCCTTGAAAAAAACTGATACAGATTTTATAGTAAATGATAACAGGAAGGAAATAAACCCTGTAATATCAATACTATAACACATTGAACAGTTATTTTATCTGAGGTATAACAGGGTTGTGCGAAAGTGGTTGTAAGCACTTTCAACACGGCGACTTTCTGCGCAATTAACCTTTCCCGCTTTATAATCCAGTGACGAGGTGAATGTGATGAGCGTGACTACTGCTGTTGAACAAACGGGTAACAACACTCCGCTGCAAATTCTTGCTCCGGACGGTACCGTTGTTCGTCCTGATCTCATGCCCAAGCTTTCTGATGATGAATTGCGCGATCTGATGCGCAAAATGGTCTTTACCCGTGTGTGGGACCAACGTGCAATCAGCTTGAACCGCCAAGGCCGTCTTGGTTTCTATGCGCCGGTTGCCGGCCAGGAAGCCGCAATGATCGGTTCCGAGGCTGCCCTTTCCAAAGAAGACTTCATCCTGCCAAGCTACCGCGATATTCCGCAAATGGTATGGCACGGTTTTCCAATGCACAAAGCTTTCCTCTACTCCCGTGGTCACATTGAGGGCGGACGCATTCCAGAAGACGTCAACGTTCTGATGCCGCAAATCATCATCGCTGCTCAATGTACACAGGCTGCAGGTATTGCGATGGGCTACAAGCTCCGCGGTGAAAAACGCGTAGCGATCAACTACTTTGGTGACGGCGCAACGTCCCAGGGTGATTTCTACGAAGGGATGAACTTTGCCGGCGTTTACAAGCTGCCAGTCATTTTCTTCTCGCAAAACAACGGATACGCTATCTCCGTGCCGTTTGAAAAGCAAACAGCTGCTGAAAACGTTGCTGTAAAAGCAAAAGCTGCCGGTATCGCCAGCGCGCGCGTAGACGGTATGGACATTCTTGCCGTGTACCATGCTGTGAGCGAAGCGAAGCAACGCGGTATTGACGGCGAGGGAGCGACTCTGATCGAGGCGCTTACTTATCGCTATGGTCCGCACACAATGGCTGGTGACGACCCGACTCGCTACCGTACTGGCGAAGAGCAAAGCGAATGGGAACAAAAAGACCCGCTGATCCGCTTCCGCAAGTTCCTGGAAAACAAAGGGCTGTGGAGCGAAAAAGACGAGGAAGCGGTTATCGAAGAAGCAAAACAAGCGGTTGCTGACGCGATCAAGAAAGCGGACGAAGCGCCGAAAATGAAAGTTAGCGACCTCATCGACGTTATGTTCGAAACACTGCCGCCTGAACTGGAAGAGCAAAAGGCGGAATATCTGGCAAAGGAGTCGAAATAACCCATGGCACAAATGACAATGGTTCAAGCCATTACGGACGCAATGCGCGTTGAATTGAAACGCGACGAAACCGTTCTCGTCTTCGGTGAAGACGTGGGTAAAAACGGCGGGGTATTCCGTGCAACAGAAGGTTTGCAAGCCGAGTTCGGCGAGCAGCGCGTATTTGACACGCCGCTTGCCGAGTCCGGAATTGGCGGCCTGGCTGTGGGCCTCTCCGTCAACGGATTCCGTCCGGTTGCCGAAATCCAATTTTTCGGCTTCGTATTCGAGACATTTGACGCGATCGCCTCTCAGGCGGCACGTATGCGTTTCCGTTCCGGCGGACGCTACAACAGCCCGATCACCTTCCGCTCTCCTTTTGGCGGCGGGGTAAAAACGCCTGAGCTGCACGCTGACTCGCTGGAAGGCTTGATCATGCAAACGCCTGGGGTGAAAGTGGTCATCCCATCCAATCCGTACGATGCAAAAGGCTTGCTGATCTCTGCCATCCGCGACAACGATCCGGTTGTATTTTTGGAGCACATGAAACTGTACCGCTCTTTCCGTCAGGAAGTACCGGAAGGCGAGTACACCATTCCACTCGGCAAAGCAAACGTAGTGAAAGAGGGCAGCGATGTTACCATCATCACCTACGGCGCTATGGTTCATACCAGTCTGAAAGCGGCTGAAGAGCTGGAAAAAGCTCGCGGCGCGAAAGTGGAAGTGATCGACCTGCGCACAGTAAACCCGATCGACATCGACACGATTGTCGCGTCCGTGAAGAAAACCAACCGCGCCATCGTGGTGCAGGAAGCGCAAAAAACATCCGGCGTAGCTGCCGAAATCATCGCTCAAATCAACGAACGCGCCATTCTGCACCTGGAAGCGCCAGTGCTTCGCGTTACTGCACCGGATACGATCTTCCCGTTCGCACAAGCAGAAGACATCTGGCTGCCAGATGTGAAACGCGTCGTAGACGGTTTGACCCAAGTACTCGATTTTTAATCACATACCCGGCGGAAAGAGATTGCTTTCCGCCTTCTTTAGGCAACTCTTTTTCCATAATGGATAGTTATGCTTGTACAAACAACCTCATTGAGGAGGAGATAGCGTGAGTCGTTTTACTTTTAGACTCCCGGAGCTTGGCGAGGGCATCCATGAGGGCGAAATCGTCAAATGGCATGTCAAGCCGGGGGATACCGTTGAAGAAGACCAAGTTATCATGGAAGTGCAAAATGACAAGGCTGTAGTGGAAGTTCCATCTCCTGTAAAAGGAAAGGTACTGGAACTGAAAGTTACGGAAGGCACTGTCTGCGTAGTCGGCGATCCGCTGATCGAATTTGACGTGGAGGGCGAAATCCCGAATCTCCCTGACCATGGTCATGGAGACAGTCAAGCAGCAGCACCGGCTGTCGAAGAGAAAATGGAACCGGGCTGCGATATTGGCTCCCAGGTAAGCGCAAACGCAAACCAAGCAATGGATACTCCGCTCGCACAACCTGCAGCGACAGCAACCGCGGCACCAATCGATCGCAAACACGTACTGGCTACGCCGTCTGTACGCAAATACGCTCGTGAAAAAGGCGTTGCGCTGGCAAATGTGCCAGGCACAGGCAAACTCGGCCGCATTACGCGTGAAGATATCGACCGCTTCCTGACTGGCGGAGCAGCAGTTGCTCCTGCAGCAGCTGAAGCGGCAGCACCAGTGGCTTCTGATGCTCCGGAAGCAACTGGCGTACAGCAAGCAGCGGCAGCTCCGACTGTCCACTACGCGGCACAAGCTGGCGAAATCGAAGAACGGGTGCCTCTCAAAGGCATTCGCAGAGCGGTTGCCAAAGCAATGGTTAAATCTGCTTACACCGCTCCGCACGTCACCATCTTTGATGAAGTGGACGTGACAGAGCTGGTCGCTATGCGCAAAGACGCGAAGCCGCTGGCTGAACAGCGCGGCGTAAAGCTGACCTATTTGCCATTCATCGTCAAGGCTGTTGTCGCAGGACTGAAAAAGTTCCCGGAACTGAACGCTTCCATCGACGACGAAAAACAAGAAATTGTTTACAAAAAATACTATAACATCGGTATCGCTACCTCTACGGACCAAGGCTTGGTTGTGCCGGTAGTGAAGGCTGCCGAGCGCAAATCGATCTTTGAAATCGCTGGCGAAATCAGCGAGCTGGCTGCAAAGGCACGCGACCGCAAAGCGTCCGCTGACGAGCTGAAAGGCTCTACCTTCAGCATCACAAACATCGGTTCCGCAGGCGGCATGTTCTTTACTCCGATCATCAACTATCCGGAAGCTGCGATCCTCGGCGTAGGCCGCATCAGTGAAAAACCGGTTGTGAAAAACGGTGAAATCGTGGTTGGCCAAGTGCTGTCGCTCTCGCTCAGCATTGACCACAGACTCATCGACGGCGAACCTGCTCAGCGATTCGTCAACTACGTGAAGCAGCTCTTGGAAAACCCAACACTGCTCGTCATGGAGGGATAACAAGCGATGGTAGTAGGAGAATTTACAACAGAGGTAGACGTTCTCGTCATCGGTGCCGGTCCCGGCGGTTATGTGGCAGCCATTCGCGCTGCCCAGCTGGGCAAAACCGTGGCTGTCGTAGAGAAAGCCGAGCTCGGTGGCGTATGTCTGAACGTCGGCTGCATCCCGTCCAAGGCCATGATCCATGCAGCTCATACGTATGAGCATGCTCAACATACAGATGCCATGGGCATTACCATGGAAAACGTAAAGGTAGACTTTGCCAAAGTTCAGGAGTGGAAAAAAGGCATCGTCAACCAGTTGACTGGTGGCGTCGGCAAACTGTTTAAAGGCAACA
Source organism: Brevibacillus borstelensis (assembly GCF_036700025.1). Classification (NCBI taxonomy): domain Bacteria; kingdom Bacillati; phylum Bacillota; class Bacilli; order Caryophanales; family Paenibacillaceae; genus Brevibacillus; species Brevibacillus borstelensis. The sequence goes on from NZ_CP144922.1 coordinate 2,757,610, forward strand.
AAATCCAGGTAATCCCCGGCGAAGCTCTGTTTGTGAGCGAGAACGAAGTCCGGGTATTCCATGGCTACGATGTAAACCGCTACCGTTTCAACCACTGCATCATCGCGACCGGCTCCCGTCCGATCGAGTTGCCGGCTTTCCCGTACGGCAAGCGTGTGCTGTCTTCGACGGAAGCACTTGCACTGACGGAAATTCCAAAGAGCATGGTCGTAATCGGCGGTGGCTACATAGGCGTGGAGCTGGGTACCGTGTTTGCCAAATTCGGCACGAAGGTAACCATCCTGGAAGGTTCTGATCAAATCCTTCCGGGCTTCGAAGCGGAAATGACCCGCCTCGTTGACCGCAAGCTGAAAAAGCTGGGCGTGGAGATTCATACAAAAGCGCTGGCACAAGGAATGGAAGAGAAGGAAGACGGCGTTGTCGTTACGGCTGAGGTAAAAGGCGAACAAAAGCAAGTCGAAGCTGAATATATCCTCGTGACAGTTGGCCGTCGTCCGAACACCGACGAGCTCGGCGTACGCGATATCGGCATGAAACTGACTGACCGCGGCTATATTGTCGTAGACAAGCAAGGTCAAACCAGCATCCCGAATGTCTACGCGATCGGGGACATCGTTGAAGGACCAGCCCTGGCCCACAAGGCTTCTTATGAAGGAAAAGTGGCTGCCGAAGCAATTGCTGGACACCCGGCAGAGGTCGACTACAAAGCAATCCCGGCTGTCGTATTCAGCGACCCTGAGATCGCAAGCGTAGGGATCAGCGAGCGTGAAGCGAAGGAAAAAGGCATCGAGTACGTATCTGGACGCTTCCCGTTTGCTGCCAATGGCCGCGCGCTTTCGGTCAATGCGGGTGAAGGCTTCGTCAAGCTGATCGCCGACAAGGAGACCAACCTGGTACTCGGGGCGCAAATCGTCGGACCAGAGGCTTCCAACATCATTGCGGAGATCGGTCTTGCGATTGAAATGGGTGCGACGCTCGAAGATATCGAGCTGACCATTCACGCGCATCCAACTTTGGGTGAAGTGACGATGGAAGCAGCGGAGCTGGCTTTGGGTCGCCCCATTCATGTGATGAAGTAAATTCGTTTATGGAAACCCTGCATCCTGAAATGATGCGGGGTTTTTTTCAGCATTTCCCCTTTCCACCGTTTATCAAATAATGTAAAATAGTGGGAGAACGAGTCGGGTGGGGGTAGACACCATGGAGATTACGCAAAAGATGATTGATGATGTTCGCCGGCAGTTGGAACAAGCAGCCAAGAACGCTGGCTACAATTTTCTCGACCCGGAAATCGTAAAAATTAGTCAAAAACTGGATAAATTAATCGTTGCGCACATGATCCAAGACGGAAAACGCCCTTAACGGGGCGTTTTCCATTTCTTCATCGGATAGATGAGGTATGTGGATAATCCTTCTTTTACGAGGCGAACCTGATCGTAAAAATAGCTTGGACACAAAATCAGCTGATCTGCCTGGACGTTTTCTGTCGTTCCATCGTCACAGATCAGTTTTTGCTCTTCTTCACGATATGTAAAAAGCGGAGCAACTTTTTGCAAAAAGGCCATACAGCCTTCTGGCGTGCGTATTGCCTCGTAAATGTTCTCGGCTTCATTCACAAACAACGGAGCGATTTTTTCCCATTTTTCCTCAAAAAACAGCAGCCAATACGTTGAAAGAAATAGGGAGAACCGACCTTTGACGAATTCGGCATCCTGTCTTGCATCCTGATAGATGGCAGGAGGAGCATCGCCGATTTCTCTGCCATCCTCGGGTGTTAAAAAACTTTTTGTAAAAGATGTTGTTGGCATCTGAACAAAGTAGCCGTAGAGGTCTTCTACGAACATGACCTCTTTCGTCTGGACAGGATCCAAAACATCCGGAATTGTCTCGCGAAAGATGGGAGCAAAGTACTCCCATTCTTTCAAGATCCCTTCTGAATCAAAGCCAGACAGAAGTTCCTCTGCCCAGTCGGAATGCTCCTTTGTCTGCGTTGTGTGGGCCAAGCTGTGAAGGCTGGCGGCTGCCTCAAATAGGGGAGAAACGCTGTAAGTAACGGTAGGATGAAGAGGGCTGCCGCCCGAAAGAGGGACTGAAATCATTATTGTAGACCTCCAACAAGGATACTGTTATCATCATAGTTCATCCTTGTGGGACAATTCAATCTTTGCACTGTAAAAAACAGGAAGGGGCTAGCCCTATCCTTCCCGTGTCTTGATTTGACGCGAATGGTTTTCTTGTTTTACTTTTTTGGAGCCTGGCATCGGCCTGCCCGTTTGTTCCATCGGCTCGTAGGTGTTATTGTAGGTTTGGTGCGGATTTTCATCCAGCATATGCTTTTTTTCCATCGTATCCACTCCTTCCTTTTTTAGAATGCCGCAATCAAATAGTGACGAACCATAGGAAATACTGGTATTCTAAAGGGAAGTCTGTGTACAAGCATGTTGGCAGTGAAAAGGCAATCTCGGAAATACTTGCATATTTGCGAAAAGCACCGTGTTGTCATCGAATATGTTATGGTATGATTAGATATTTCACTCGATTTTTGGGCTTTCACGCAGGAAAGGAGATGACTGTATGCCGACATTGATTGCCCCAATTTTTAATACCACTACAACGAAACCGCTGCACATCGAGCTTCCCAAATCATTTCATCTTGTTTCTGGTGCCGAAAAGCCGTATAATGTCGCTTCGCGGTATCTTCGCAACGTGATGGACGAAAGCCGCTATTTGTTCGATCGAAAAGTCGACTTGACGAGTATCTTTTTGCTGGCGGAATATCCTGCGGAAACGCACGAATTAAAGTATTCGGATGAACGGACTTGGATTGAAGAGATTGAAAACAAGCTGAATCTGGCATCCACCGGGGGAATCTGCTCGATCCCATACATCATTACAGCAAAATTTCCTGTGTACGGCATTACGTACCTCAAGCGGTCGCTTGATGGAGATAAATACTTGTTTGACGAAGAAGCACAGAAAATTTTCCTCGCGCTTATGGAGGAGGGAATCACGCTGCCGTCATTGGCGCTCAGACGTTATTCCCTGTCATTAGAAAAGAAGAGCCTGGAAGACCAATTGCTCGATCTCTGGATCTCGCTGGAATCCCTCTTTGCCCCTGACGGGAAAAAAGGGGAGATTACCTACAAGCTTCGTTTCCGCATGGCGTATTATTACGGAGACACGCCCGAGAAGCGGGAAAAGATCGCACAATTTGTCAAGAGCTCCTACAACCATCGCTCTGAGATCGTCCACAGCGGAAAAGAGCATGGGGATTCGCTGGCTGACGAAGTCAAGCTGCTCAGGCAAATGGCCCGTGCCGTTATTTTGAACACGGCGATGGAAAAGATTTCGTTAAACGAACTTCGCCGCCGTCTCGATGAGCAAGTTTTAACAGGGTCCAGCTACGAATTGCGTTATCAGCCGAAATTCTTTGAGAACGTCTCCTTTTGACGTAAGAATATTGCAGGAGGATCTTTATGAGTGTTTTGATCGTTGAAAATTTATCACATGGCTTTGCGGATCGCGTACTGTTCCGCGATGTCAATTTTCGGCTGCAGCCCAATGATCGGGTCGGATTGGTCGGTGCCAACGGTACGGGCAAGTCCACGATGATGGGGATTTTGACCAAGCAGTTGATTCCTGATCAAGGGAAAATCGAATGGATGCCGAAGGTTCAATACGGGTACTTGGACCAGCATACAAAATTGCAGGCGGGCAAAACGATCCGCGATGTTTTGAAGGATGCTTTCTTGCCTTTGCTGCAAGAAGAAGCCGAAATGCTGGCGATTGGCGAGAAAATGGCAGAAGCGACTCCTGAAGAGCTGGAAGAGCTGTTGGAGCGCATGGGAGAAATCCAGGACCGTCTGGAGAACAGCGGCTTTTATCTGATCGATGCCAAGGTGGAGGAGATCGCGAATGCGCTCGGTTTGACTGCCATCGGTCTGGACCGCGATGTGTCCGCACTGTCTGGGGGGCAGCGGACAAAGGTGCTTTTGGCCAAGCTTCTGCTTGAAAAGCCAAGCGTGCTTTTGCTCGACGAGCCGACCAACTACCTGGATGAAGAGCATATCACCTGGCTGAAAGGGTACCTCAAAGAGTATCCGTACGCCTTTATCCTGATTTCCCATGACACCTCGTTCATGAATGAAGTCGTCAATGTGATTTACCACCTGGAGTTCACCAAATTGAACCGGTATACCGGGAATTACGAGTCTTTTTTGGCTCAGTCCGAAATGAAGCGCTCCCAGCACTTTGACGCCTACGAAAAGCAAAGAGAAGAAATTTCCAAAATGGAAGATTTCATCGCCCGCAACAAAGCTCGTGCCTCTACATCCGGACGGGCGAAAAGCCGCCAAAAGCAGCTGGAAAAAATTGAGCGGATCGACAAACCGGAAACTGCGGCAAAACCAACCTTCATTTTCAAGGAAGCCCGTGCAAGCAGCCGCTTTGTCTTTACGGCAGAGGATTTGGCGATCGGCTATACCCATCCCCTCCTGCCCAAGCTTACGGTCAGCCTCGAACGCGGGGAAAAGGTAGCAGTCGTCGGTATGAACGGTGTGGGAAAATCGACGTTGTTAAAAACAATGCTGGGGATGATCCCGCCATTGGGCGGTAAGCTGGATCGCGGGGACTTTTTGTTCCCGGCTTACTTCGAGCAGGAGGTAAAGCCGAAGCCAGTCACTGCTCTGGATGATGTCTGGAATGAGTTTCCACACATGAACAACCACGAAGTACGGGGGGCACTTGCTCGCTGCGGTCTGAAAAACGAGCACATCAATCGTTCGCTGACAGCTTTATCTGGCGGTGAACAGGCGAAGGTGCGGCTGTGCAAGCTGCTGCAGAGAGAGGCCAACTGGCTGGTTTTCGACGAGCCGACGAACCATCTGGACGTTGTGGCCAAGGAAGAGTTGAAGCGAGCTTTAAAAGAGTTCAAAGGGACTGTATTGCTCGTCTGCCACGAGCCCGAATTTTACGAGGACTGGGTGACACAGGTCTGGAACGTGGAAGAGTGGAGTCTCGATCAGGCCAAAAAACCGATCAAATTGTAATAACAAACAGGCAGCCATTTTGACGGGCTGCCTGTTTTCTGTTTGCGGATATTTTTGAATCCGGTCATTACAGCCGGGCATTTCGCAGACGGATCATGGAAAACTGCATCGTGGAATCGAGCAGGGAATCGGGCAAGGGCTTCAAAGAAGGAGTGAGACGAAGCTCCACGTTTGCTTGAGTCAGGCAGTCCAGCAGATCGCCCATTGGCTCCACGGATAGAGGCGTAACTGTCTCGTGGCAAACATAATAGCCGGCCCCATGATCCCAGCAAACAAAGGGGTTGGGAGGGAACGTATACTTGTACAGCTTTGCTTCTTTGATTCTTTGATACCATGCTGACTCTGCAGCGATGATCATGGAAGCATCCGAGTATCCCATAAACCGGGCGGCATCCTCAGGCGTGGTCTTTGCCGAACGGCCAAACCCGATCCGGGGACAGTCCCGCGGGAAAAAGTACAGCGGGGATTTCTCCTGGTCGATCGCCCAGACTACCGGTGCCAGAGACGGATGGGATGGATGCGGTCGCGGATGAAAGCAGATGATCGACGGGTCTTCGCTAAAGTGATAGTACAAGCCAAACCTCCTATATAACTGCCCAGGCATTAGGCAGATAGCGGCCGCGGTAATACGGGCAGGACGTTTTCGTGATCGCTTCGTTATTATGCAGCATCATCGAGCTCGAGCCTCCGTCCATCGCCATCGCGGTAACCACTCCGCGCTCAGCCAGCAATTCGGCGATATCGTTCATGCTGGCGCCGATTGAATGTCCAGGCTGGCGTCCGTCAATGACGACAAATACGATCGTTCCGTCTTCCTTCTGACCAATGGCTGTCCTCGGCTGAATCCCCCAGCTTTTTGCCGGCTTGTCCGCGAACAGATTTTTTCCATTGACGATGAGCTGCGGACGGAAGCTCATGGCGTCTTTCACGCCCATGTCCACCAGCTGTTGGGCTGTGTAGTTCCCTGTGATCAGCTTCCCGTCAAAAGTGATCCCAAGCGCTGTTTCCCCGCCTTTTGCGTTGTAGTTCTGCAAAATCTTTCCATCCTTGATCAAAAGTCCAAACGCTTTGACGCCATTTCCGTAACCATCGGGATCGGAGAAGCCGCTCGCATTTACAATTCCCAGAGCGTTGTGCTTTTTGACAAATTCATCGAGCAGCTCGCCGCGATCCTTCCGATTGGAGACGAGCAGTTGAACGCGTTTCGGATCGCTGATATACATGATCTTTCCTTTAAAGTAATAATTGCTGCGCTTTTCGTCGATTTCCTCGATTTCAATCAATTCCTTTTTTACTTCCGGAATCGCTACAGCAGCTGGTCCATCCACCGGCTCATCCTTTGGCGTGTTCGTGGTTTCGTCTGCCGAGTTAATGACGACGGGATTGCGGATTTGCTGTTTGAGAGCCTCCAGCTTCTCCTCCGGCAAAAATGTATAAGGCGCCCAGTAATCGTGCTGAGTCGTCAGCAGCGTGCCTGCGGCCCATTCCCGAAGCTCCTCTCCCGTGTCGGTAGTGAACAGAAATGTAGCTCCGAGAAGCATAAAGGTAGCGGCGGTCATCGTGCCCATAAATAGAAGGCGTTTCAATAGCCGCCAGGGGCGGTTTCGTCGTTGGCGTCTTTTTCTCGTACGAGTGCGTGATAAAGTTTGCATGGTGACCCTTCCTATAAAATGTAATAAGTTCTCTGTAATAGATTGACGAACGGAGCGTAAAAAAGTTTCGTGAAACAGAAAAGCAACATCCGGACAAAATAACCGCAGGAGGTGATAGTGATGCGCGGCTATGATGAAGAGTTTCAAAACGAGGTGGAGGCGTATCGGGAAAATCCCCCGGGAACCCATAATCAACGGACGGAGAAGGATCGGCATGACAAGATGGAAAAGCGGGAGACCCGTCTTGACTCGAACAATCGGTGACCGATGAGCGAAATCCTCCAGGCGGATTTCGCTTTTTTCACAGCAAAGACGGTGTTGAAAAGATGAGGAGTTGCCCAGGACAATGATACTGCCCGGCAATGGCAAGGTTGGCTTGGGCGAGTGCAGAAACCGCGCTGTTTCGCACAGGCGCAAAATGTGGTAAGCTTACCCAAGCACGATAAAGCAATGCCAGGAGGGTTTTTGTGAGCACCACGTTTGCAGATTTTACATTAAGCGCACCGTTGATGGATGCTTTGCGAGAGCAAAAAATAGAGCGGCCGACGCCTGTACAGGAGGAAGCGATTCCTCTCATTCAGAGCGGCCGAAATGCATTGGTTGAATCACCTACCGGAACGGGAAAGACGCTTGCTTACCTGCTCCCGCTGATCGATCGTCTGGATACTGAGTCCAAAGACATACAACTGCTCGTTTTGGCACCTACGCACGAGCTCGTCATGCAAATTACGAAGGTCGCGGAAGGCTTGCTTGCCAAGAAAAACATGTCGGCAGCGGCAATCATCGGAGGAGTGGACGTAAAGCGCCAATTGGAGCGGTTGAAGAAACGCCCCTCACTCGTAGCTGCCACCCCCGGTCGACTGGTTGAACTTTTGGAAAGTCGCAAGGTAAAGGTGCATGAAGTCAAAGCAGTCGTCGTCGATGAGGCAGATCGCTTGCTGGATAGCGGCTTCCTTCGATCCGTGCAGGAAGTGATGCGCCGGGTGATGCGGGATACCCAGCGGCTCTTTTTCTCTGCGACACTCCCTGACGCGGTTATCGAACTAGCGTCCGAAATGGCAAACGATCCTGCTTTGATCAGGGCATCGGGGCCGGAGAATGCCATTGGCGTCGTTCACATGTATCTTGTCAGCGAACCGCGGAAAAAGGTGGACACCCTGCGGCGTCTTCTGCGGTTGGCAAATGTTCGGGCGGCTATCGTCTTTGTCAACCAGATCGACAAGGTAGAGGAGATCGTCGCCAAGCTGGAATACCATCACCTGCCGTGCCGTTTCCTGCACCGCGACACGAGTAAAGAAGAGAGGGCCAGGGCCTTGCAGCAGTTCCGCGAAGGCGTGTATCCGGTCTTGATCACGACAGACGTCGCGGCACGGGGCCTGGATATACCGGAAGTGGAGTGCGTCGTTCACTTTGATCCAGCCCCTGACTCCGATACATACGTGCACCGCAGCGGACGAACAGGGCGAATGGGCAGGGCTGGACTCGTCTTTTCCATCAGCACACCCCAGGAACTGTTTATTCTCCGGAAATTTTCAAAGCAAACCGGGCTTGCCATCATGGAAAAGGTCATGTCTCACGGGCAATTGCTCGACCCCGAACAGGCCAGGGAAGTCTCAAACGAAAGACGTCCGGTACATAAGAAGCGGCGTTTTGAAACAAAGTAGGAGTGGGTTCACCATTCTTTTGTCCACAGGAGGTTCCCATGCGCAAAGATCGGTTGTATGAGGAAGATTTGCTGGTCAATGGTCCCGCCGGCGGAGAAGAGCTCTCGAAGCATGAGCGTCAGACCTTGCGTCGTGAAGCGGGGGAACTCAAGCAAAAAATGGAGAATGCCAAGCAGGAGCCAATCCGCGAGTAATGCAAAAAGAGCAGATACCCCAAGCTATGACGAGGGTATGCTGCTCTTTTTCATCTTCTGGTTGCGGATAAAGGCTTTCAGCTCATGCAGCCATTCGTCCACATCGGCATAGCCTTGATCGATGTGCAGGAGTCGCCTGATCATCGAGGAGACCTCCGGCTGAAGTGTCAGCTCTTCTTCCCAGCTTCGCTCTGGCTGGTTCTCGGGCGGCGTATACCCGGTGTAAAGCAGAAACAGAAAGAAGTGCCCGAGGGCGTAAAGGTCGCTTGCAGGTTCAACACGGCGTTTCAACTGTTTTTCCTCCGGATAGCTGCTCATGTCATCTGCGATGTAGGTTGGCGAATCTCCGTAAAAGCGCGCCAGACCAAAGTCGATCAGGTAAGGGGTCCCCTTTTGCCAGATCACATTCGGTATTCGCACGTCTCTATGAATGATCCCTTGCTTGTGCAGATAGGAGACAAGTTCGCCGACCCGGAGCATGAATCGGGCCGCCTCGTACTCGCCGAGGACAGCTTGCTCGTCAAACAGCAGTTCTTCCAGCGTCGGTCCTTCTATATATGACATCGCCAAAAAGGAATCACCCCGAAAATGAAACCGTTCCATAAAACGAGGCATTTGCGGGTGGCAAAGAGCCTGGAGAATACGCTGCTCGTATGCTTGCATGGCTTCTCCTTTTGGGCTATGGCGCAGGCTAGGCTTTACCTGTTTGAGGACGATCAGCTCACTTGTCACTTCATCACAGGCAAGGTACGCGATCCCGTAGCTGCCCATTCCGAGTACGCGATCGACAGTGTACTTCCCGATGCGAGTCCCGATCGGATAGGGCTTGTCTCGAACGGTTTCATTCCACCAAGCGACCAGTCGTTTCCACATGAATAGATCCTCCTCCTGAAACCATCATACCATAAGCGGCAGCGGGTCCATTTGAAAAGGAAGCGCCTTTCATGCTCCGAAAAAGGCTGACCGTTTCTTCCGCCATTTGTTATAATCAGTTCTGTTACTTGTCAGACAGGAGCGGAAGCGTATGAATTTTGTAATCGATTGGCTTTCATTTTATCTCATCGAACAGCCGGAGGAAGAGAGCGGGAACAAGCAGGTACGGATGACCCGCCATTTGTCTGGAGATGAATATGAGAAGAGTGAACTGCGGGAGTTTCTGGATGGCGAGTTTGCCCGCATCGCCAAGCGAAAGGCAGAGATGAATCCGAAGAGTGAAGCAAGCCCGACCAAACTGGGCCGGTTTGTGATCGAAGAGGGCCATCCGCTGGAGGCGAACCCCAACTATGCCCTGCTGAATCGTTTGCTCCAGGCCGTCACCGTAGGAGAGAGCAAGCAGCCATCGCAGGAGCTGGTGCAATCGTATCTGCGTACATCGCAAGTGAGAGGCGGGGTCCTGATCGTGGTGCGGACCCGGTTGGAGACCTTGGACGAGCCGTTCGTCTTCATCCTCAAGTGCGATTTTGAACAGAAAACAGCGGTAATTACCGATGAACACAGTCTCATTTCCAATGTGCAAATGGCTATTAATGCCAAAAACATGAAGTCCTTGATGTATCCGAATATGATTGAAACCGGCATGAACGACCCGTATCACGTCAAAATACACCAGTTCTCCCATGCTCGCTATTTTGAGGAATTTTTGCGCTTTGTGGAGTACCCGCAGACGGTGACGCAACTGATTTCGGAGGAAGTGCTCACGCTGGCCCGGCAGCATATCGAGCTCGTCTACCCCGAGGCTTCTGAAGAGCGGCAGCGGGCGGAGGAAGAGATCGAGCTGATTGCTGCAAGCCCGAAGCGCGAACTGGCGGAAAAATGGGACCATGAGACGGTGATGGAAGCCGCCCAAATTCTTACCGACAGGCAGCCGGAAATTGAGCTGAAGTGCAAGCTGGACCACATGCAGGTAAAAGCGCTGCTTGCTGATTACGGGAACAATTTTCATATCGCCAAAGTGAACGGCCGATACGTCATTTTGCTGGATGGGGACTTTTTGCAGTTCGAAAGAGGGGTGTCTCCCGTCGAGTTTTTAAAGCCGAAGGATCTGCATGAAATTGTTCGAGAGTTGGAGAGTCGCCAGCCTGGCCCAGGCTACGCCCAGTCGTATGCGCCAACTGTTTCCGAGAAGCCGCCATGGAATGACGCGGATGCCGGACCCGGCAAACCCGCTCAAGGTATCCCAACAAATCGGCAAACACCTCCCGACGACACCCCGCCATGGGACTAAAGCTCGGCAACAGCAGGTGAAACGGAGGCTCGCTTGCGGCCAACAGGAGTATACTTTCAAAAAGAAACGGGTGGATAGGTCATGGAAAACACCAATCGACAATCTCTCATGCAAAAGACGGTGGAATTGTTGAACAGACAGCTTCCGGCAGGTCTTTCTTGTGTGGGAGGGGAAGGAGAAATCCGTATCGTGGAAACTGAATCAGGCAAGCAATTGATCGCTGGGCTGCCGTTAACGCCGCTTTTTGTCCGAGCTGAAAAGACTCCGCAGGAAGCTGCCGAACTGACGCAGGCGTTCGCCAGGCGTGTGCTCGCCATTGTTCAGGGACATTTGAAGCCGATGACCTTGAAAGGTGCGGAAAGCCATATATATCCCGTCCTGAGGCATTCCTCGTTTGTGAAGAAAAACCCGGAGCGCTGGGTCCATCGCACGCATACGGAACAAACGTCGATCCTGTACGCTTTGGACGATGCAAAAGGCTATCGCCTGATCGAACAGGAAATGCTCGTCAGTGCCGGTTGGACAGCGGAAGAGCTGCATCGGCATGCCATCAGCAATCTGCAACAACTGCCGATCCCGAAAAAGCAGCAAAAAGTAGGGCCAAACACAATCACCTTTATTGCGGCTGCGGACGGGTATGCGGCAAGCAGAATACTGCTGCCCTCGCTCATCGAAGAGATGGAAGCGTCTCGGACAGGAGATGTTCTGGGTGTCGCCATTCCCCACCCGGATGTACTGATCTTCGGTGATTTGCATGGCGACTCGGGGGCTGAACTGCTGTCCAGACTCACCTATGACTTTGCATCCAAGAGCTCGATGCCGATCTCGCCGCTTCCGTTCGTCTGGGAAGCTGGGGAGCTTATTCCGATCGTTGTCGTCACGCATGAAAAGAAGAAAGGGGCCGGACCCGGAGCCAAGAGCTAAGGCCGTTTGGAGCCTCGGCCTCCTCGTGGCTATTCTCTCGCCTAGAAGCGGACATCTCCCGTCTCCAGCGCAAGCTCCATGAAGCGGCCAGCTTCATGGATGAGCCAGTAGGGACGGCGAGGCCCTTCGATGTACAAGGCTTGGGCGGTATCGAGCATGCGGGTTACCCGCGCGTAATCGCCCATCCGCAACGCGCAGACACCCATCGCCATCCACGGGTAAGGATCGTCCGTCTGGAACCGTTCGAACTGTGGAAAGGAGCTTGTGATACGCTGATACAGCGAATGCGCGATCTCTGGCGGAGCAATGCCGTACATAATGGGAAACGCCTGTGAAGTGGCATCCGGGTACCATTTGCGCCAATTGGGGAAGCTGCGGTTGAAGACCGCAAACGATTTTCGCAGCGGACTGTACATCCGGAGGATTCCCTGCCGGCAGGCCTCTGCCCGGAGCTTTGCTTCTCTGCAGGCTGCATGGTTTTCGAGCAGGGAGAACAGAAATGTGGCATCCTCCAGCCCCTTTGCGACCTCGCAGTTATCCATCAAGTATTTTACCCGATAAGAGCTCTTCGCCCACGTCAAACCGTCCTTCTGTTGCAAACGGGCGATTCCCTCCAGGAGTTCCAAGCATTCCTGCTCACGATCTCTCAACCATTCCCTGTCGCCTTCGTACCGCATCAATTCTGCCACCAGACTGAACCATGTGGCGTGGTAGCTGTCCTCGCTGTCTGCCGTGCCCGTGTCTTCCAGGCGTTCGCCGCGAACGAGGAAGTCATTTACATAGCCGTGTTCATTCCTGTTCCGCAAATACCAATCTGCATGGCTCTGCACGTTTTTACATTCACCCAGTCTGATCAGGGGGATCAAGGCGAGATTCGTGAAGTAAGGGTTGACCTGTTTTCGATCAGGCCCCAGTAGAAAGGTGCCAGACGGCAATTGACAGTCCAGTATGTATTGCTTCTGTAAACGTACAGCCGCTTGCATCAAACACAGCCTCCCGCCTTTTCTATGGGCTAAAAGCAGTGACAAATCTGACGCCCCACTCAATCATATGCAGGGAACGGATGTATTTCTCCTCGTCAATGGTAGGCAGATCAGACCGCTCATCCAACTCCGCATGCCATTTGTCGTCGCGATACCAGTCTACCCCGTCTGCAGGCGGATGCTCCTGATCAGGCCAAGCGGCAGTCAGTGTCGGACTGTACAGCTTGTGAGTGCCGGGACGAAGCTCCGTGCCTTCCATTCGCGGGGTGTATGCGACATGCGCATCCACTGCATGCGGCCGCGGCGAAAAGAGATGGGGCCAGTAGTCGGCACGCGAACCGGAATGGGGAATCCGCTGCGCCCATTCGTATATTTTTGCCAGGCGGACAGGATTGTCAAAGAGCAGTTGGTACAAGGCTTTGCCCGTAGCGATGCGCTGCTCCAGGGAAGGAAAGCGTTGAACGGTCATGCCGCAAATGCGGAGTCTGCGATCGGTCGGGTGCTCCTTGTAAGGAAAGAGTACCTGATTCAAAGAGAGGACTGACTGGGCAAAGAAAGCCGGGCTAAAGAAAATGTGCTTCTGCGCAAAGGGCTTGTCCACTACTCTTTGCTCAATGTACTGCTGTTCATTGACGATCAGCGCACGGGTCAAAAGCTGGCTGTCGCGTTTGTGTAGAAAGTCTTGCCAAATCGGCTGCATAAAGCGTGAAACACCCAGATCCGGCAGGAAAAGAGTCAAGTCTTCATTCGCGTCTTTCATTTTTTCGTAAAGCAGCAGCTGGGCGTAGGCATCGTGGAAAATAAGCCAGTTGCAGCGTTCGAGAAACCAAAACGTCCGCTCCACCTCACTTGCGTCCATGAGACGGGGGAGCCACTCTCCTTTCAGATCGGTCATATTCCACCCGCCATTGCGAGAGACAAGATGGGCTAGCAATGCCCAATGCACCTCAGGATGCTTCTGAAAAAAATCAAGGTACGCCTTGGTGCGAGTGAGGTTGTTCCGATTGGCTTCATTCGTTGCGCGCCTGATCTCTGCCACCAGCCCGCGCTCTTCTGTAAGAATTGGTTTCATCCAGATCTGCCTTTCTGATATCAGTCTGTCGGTTGTGTTTCATCCACCGTTCCAGTAAAAAAGCAGGCCGCCGTGGTGACCCGCTTTTTATCCTATCATTTCCAGTACGAGAAGACGCACCAATAGATTTTCTTTGGCCTCTTCCCATGTTTTCCCAAACTTAATGATACGCTCTGATTGGTATTCCATTTCTGCGATAAACATGCCGTCTTGCTCGTAGATGTTCATAAACGATCGTCTCCTCCAAAAAGCCTTTCAACCATTGTATGCTATTATGGAAGAGATGATGCATCAACAACAAAGCCGAACCCGGGAGTGGTGAGCACAGATGAAGATAACAGCAACACAGACAGCAATCGCGATTCTGCGTCCTATGGCCGCAGAGAGGGGGCAAGCAGTACGGATCAATGGAGAATTGGTGGGAGGCTGCGGGATGACCGTCGAATATGGCTTGTTTTGGGATGACCCCGCCCCAAGTGACCAGATAACCGAAGAAGCAGGTGTAACCTTCCTGTTGGACGCAGAGACAGTGGATTACATCGGGAGTGATTCGCTCGTTGTCGATTATCGGGAGCAGCAGGGGTTCCGACTGGTAACCCCTGAGCAAATTGTCGCCTATGGGCTGCGTGTCAAAGGAAGATGGGAGTAAGATTACTTGGGGAAGAATTGCAAAATGAAGGCGAGCATACCCGCCGCGATAAGTGGACCGACCGGTACACCGCGAAAAAACGTCACGCCAATGATCGTACCTAGCAGAATGCCGGTCACGACCAATGGATTTGCTGTCATCAGGGTGACTCCTCTGCCTCCCAAATAGGCAACGAATATCCCGACAAAAACGGCGACAATCGACTGCCAGTGGGTGAAAATAGAGAGGATGGTCTGCGGGCTGATCTTTCCGCTTGCCAGTGGCGCCAAGACGCCGATGGTCAACACGATGATGCCGATCTGTAAGCCATACTGTTCCAGGAAGGGAAAGGCCTTCTCAACATGGAGCAGCCTGACCAGAAGCAATACAGCGACGGCGATGGAGACAGCGGAGTTATTTCCGAGAATGCCCATGGCAAGCAGGGCTAGCAGCATCAGATTAATAATGTCCATGTTTACAAATACTCTCTTTCTTTTTGCCCCTATTATACCCGAGTAAAGCGGAGTCGTGGCAATCTTTTCATGAGAAAAGCCGGTCTTGTATCTGCCAAGACCGGCTTTCATACATACACCAGCTATACCCACAACTCCAGCATTCCGACAGGGAAACCGACAGCCTCGGGTGAATCGGGAAATTTCCCCCAGGCAAACACGCCATTGAAATACTCAATCGTAAATGGTTGATCGTGCTCATGGACGCGATAGGTTCCGCCGATCCGAAATTCATCGGTCCCGATGTAATACGATTTGGCCATAAAAAACTTTTGGCGATAGATGGCCAATTGCGACGAGTCGCCGAGTTGCTTATTTTCTTCGATCAAGAGGCGCAGACGCTCCATCTCTTCCTGCAGCTCAGCCAAGGTCATTTGACTTAACAATCGCACGCCGACGACCTCCTTTCCATGCCTTCCATTGTAACAGGAAACAGGGGAATTGACTATGTACGGCGAATGCTAAACGAGGTCGGCAAAGCACTTATAGGATAGAAAGACCAGGTATAGAGGATAAAGTCAGCAAAATTCAGCACGAAGAGGAGGATGAGGAACTTGAACCGATTTGATGTAACAGGAAAAACGGCGGTCGTAACCGGAGCAGGCAGAGGCATTGGCAAAGCGTTGGCGCTGGGATTGGCCGAAGCAGGGGCGAAGGTGGCTTGCGTAGCTCGCACAGAGACGGATATCCGCGAAGTGGTACGGGAGATCCAACAGATGGGTGGTACAGCTTTTGCGATCCAGGCAGACCTGACAGAGGACGCGGCTCCGGAGATAGTAGCTGCTTCGGTGATGGAAAAATGGGGTCGCTGGGACATCTTGATCAACAACGCCGGCATGAACATCCGCAAACAAGCGCTAGACGTATCAACGGAGGACTGGGACAAGGTCGTTGATCTTAATCTGAAAAGCACATTTCGCATGTGCCAGGCCGCAGGCAGAATCATGTGTGAGCAGAGGTACGGACGCATTGTCAATATTGCCTCGGTAGCGGGGCTGGTCGCCTTGCGGACGGGAGTAGCCTACGGTGCGAGCAAATCCGGGGTAATTCATATGACAAGGGTTCTTGCCTTGGAATGGAGCAAGTACGGCGTCAACATAAATGCGATCGCTCCCTGGTATTTTCGGACTCCGCTTACAGAAAAGCTCCTGGATGATCCAGCATTTCTGCAGGAAGTGCTGAGCCGTACTCCGAGCGGACGGATCGGAAATGCAGAGGATTTGGTCGGGCCGGCGATTTTCCTTGCTTCCGATGCTGCTGCATACATATCCGGCCAGACAATTGCAGTTGATGGAGGGATGTCCGTTTACGGGTTCTAGACAGAACCCTCTTTTTTTGCAAAAAAAACAGCACTCCCAAGGGGAATGCCAAGTTTTGGGGGCGATTGAGAAAAATGTCGATTGGCCCAAAAGAAGCTGCTTTGCTCTCACCCAAAGCAACGATCTTCATCCGGCATTTTCACAGTAGGCATAACTAGATAATCAAGAGACCTAATCATGCGTACTGTGAGAAATCGTGAACTTTTCTCAATGCGTTGAAAAAGTGCTTACGTATAGAAATGTAACAGAAAAAGGTTAACTGTTGATAAAATAAAAATAAAGTAATATTAAATTTAATTCACAAATCTGATGTCCGGCCTTATCGGGCAAACACATGATTCTTGATACGGAGCGTTGGCGTTCTGGACCAGATCCAATCCGACGTTGCCGTTTTTGGATTGAAAAAGTAAAGAGCTCCCCCAGAAGGATCCCGTCCGTTGACCGCATCGCTCACAGCCTTTCTCGCCGTCTCATTCGTTTTTTGTGATAAACGGCCGTTTTGTACGGGCGAGAATGCATTGCGGGCAAAAATGACCTCTCGAACCGTGTTTGGGAATTGAGGAGACTCTACCCGATTCAACACGACCGCGGCGATGGCCACTTGTCCCTCATACGGTTCTCCCCGGCCTTCCGCGTAAACCAACCGGGCTAACAGTTCCATATCTCGTTTCGAGATTCTTGCTTTTCCGTTTCGAATAGCGATCCGCTGATCGTCTCGACTCGCTCGAACGGATGTGCGTTCTTCTTTTGCAATGCGAGGTTTTGAACCATTCCGTGAAGATTGCTTGTCCGCCACCTCGGCTTTCGCTGGCTGCATGTCACCCTTCAACGGCAGAGAGGGTCCCCACTTGATAATCTGGGGGGCAGTTGCGTTCGTCGGGGTGACAAACAAACAAAGCAACAATAAAACAAAGCTGTTTAGAAAGAAGAAAAAGCGCATTCGCGCTTCTCGTGTCATCACGATCAAAACCACTCCTTTTCGCTTTTTGCTCGTGTGTCGCGGAAGCGAATCAGGTCATGTGCCAGTTTACCTGTGGATTGGAAGTGGTTCAATAGGAGATTGGTTCCATAGAACTATTTACTAATTGCTGATTGGCGTGCTGCAAGCCGGACCAAGATGAGGGAATACAAACAGCAGAAGATAAAAATCAGCTGCGGGATAAAGAGAAGCGCAACTATTCCGTCGACCGAATGGGGGAGGAGCGGCGAGGTAAACGCCACTGCCAGAAACGCATATAACAGTATTTTTTGAGCCCCTTCGAGCTTCTGGGCAAAGTCGAGGGAGCCTTGCATTTTGGCGACGGAACAGATCGCCTGGTACATGGTGTAGATTATCAGGAAATGAAATATGGTTTGAATGCTTTCGAGAAAAGGTGTCAAGGGATAAGAAAGTATCGGTTTTCCCTCTTCGCTCCCGGGGAGAATGACTGTCAAGGCTACCCGATAAATGACGGACAGGACCGTCATAAACATGGCCGTACGGAAGCGGAGATGTAGCGAGACCAAGGCTCGGAATCCGAGAAAGAGCAGCACGTAACCGATGAAGTCAGGCAACAGATCAATCCCTTGCACACGGAAGGATATCAAGAGAAAAAGCAAGCCCCACCATATTTGCAAATACGCTTTTCGATACACGACGGGTTATCTTCCTTTCCGGATGGCTTGGAGTAGTTGATCGCGATCGCTTCTGGCGCGGAATGGCACTTCCTCTACGAATTCAGTGCCATCAGAAGTTCGGAAGTGCAGATGTATCGTTCCGGCGAAGCTCACACCGTCCTCAGATACTACGCGATAAGAAACCTTGAGCGGCTCCCCTTTCGAGAAAGAGAGTGTCTTGCCCTTTTCCCACAGGGAGTCATTGATCGAAACTTCCAAATCTTTTGCGGATACGGCGGCGGGCAGGAAGGTTACATTTGTAAGCAGTGCATCTTTTGCAAATCGGGAAGTGGCGCTGCCCTCATTTTCCGAGCCTCTGCTGTGATAACCGCTTAATACTGTTGAAGGCTCTCCTTCCCGCTCTTCATCCAGATAAAGCTCACCGATGTCGACCATCTGCGAGGAGCCATCCGAAAAAGTGACCTCCAGCTCTGTTATTTTCTTAGGAATGTCGGATTCGTTTGGAATGATAAATTGAACTCCGCGATAGCTCACATAATTGTCTAGATGATAATTGCCGTCACCGCCGGAGGCGCGGATCGCCGAAGGAAAACCGGGTACAACAATGCTTCGCACCTCTCGGGGGTCATTCGTATTTTTGACGAAGGATAGATTCCATACATATCCTTCATTGAAGAGGGGCAGGCGCTCGTAGTGGCGCAGTATATACAGTTCACTGAGGGTTTTGTGCTCGTACCAAGCGATACTCAGAACCCACATGACAAGCCAGATGGCACTGGCTGCAAAGATTGTCTTTTTCTTCATCCATGTACACCTCAAAAGAAATAGACGCTCGGGATTGGTAAAAGTTTCAAAAGAAAAGCCGCCGGTTTTAACCGACGGCTTCGATGCATTATTTTTCTTCGATCGTAATGGTTTTGATGGTAACGGGTTGCTCCGGTACGCTTTGCTCGTTGATGAGCGGGTTTGCTTTTACTTTGACGGCGGCGATTTTGTGGACTACATCCATGCCGCTTACGACCTTGCCAAAGATGGTGTAGTTAGGCGAGTTGTTCAGTCCCTCGACATCCTTCCCTGATCCGATGAAGAATTGGCTGCCGTTTGTGTTGGGGCCGACATTGGCCATCGCGACGATGCCTTCTTCATATTTGTGGCCGTTGTTGAGTTCATCCTCAAAGTTGTACCCAGGGCCGCCGGTTCCATCGCCTTTCGGGTCGCCGGTCTGGATCATGAAGTCTTTGATCACGCGGTGGAAGGTCAGGTTGTCGTAGAACTTGTCCTTCGCCAGGAAAACAAAGTTGTTGACTGTTTTGGGAGCGTCTTTGGCAAACAACTCCACCGTAAAATCTCCCAAAGAGGTCGATACTTTTGCAGTATACTTCTTGTTCGTGTCGATCGACATGGCTGGGTATTCCTTATATTTTCCCGGAGGCGCCGGCTGAGCCGGGGTCTTGTCCTTTTCTTTCGGCTGTTCTTGAGTCGGTTGATTATTTGTATTTTCCGGAGAGGTAGACTCGTTATTGGAACTACAGCCGATCAAGAGTCCGATTGAGAGCACAATCGTGAAGATAGCCAGTAAGGATTTCTTCATCTAGTCATCCATCCTTTCGTAATATCCTTGATTCACAACACACATTATCATACACTTCACCATCTCGTCAAAATGCGGCAGGGATATGGAAAAGTTGAGGAAACTTATGAAGAAAGAAAAAAATCCTCTCGTGCAAGAGAGGATAGAGCATGCTAGCCGATCACTTTTTTTATCGCTTCATGAACCCTGTCAGGATGAAATGGTTTTACGACAAAGTCTTTTGCCCCTGCCTGAATCGCAGCGACGACCATGTGCTGCTGACCCATCGCGGAGCACATGATCACTTTTGCTCCCGGATCAATCTGCTTGATTCCCTTTACAGCGTCAATGCCTTCCATTACCGGCATGGTAATATCCATCGTCACCAAATCCGGTCTCAATTGGTTATATTTTTCAATGGCTTCCTGACCATTCTCGGCTTGTCCGATGACCTCGTGCCCGCCCTTTTGCAAAATATCAGTCAGTTGCTTCCTCATAAACGCTGCGTCGTCAACCACTAAAATCTTAGCCATGTATTGTTCTCTCCTTGCTTCTTGGTGTACAGGGACTATATACCCATTCGCTCGCAGGACTAAACCTGCGCAACGTTGAAGGATCGTCACTTGATCGACAGAGGTAGGCACATGATATAATGTTAGGAAATGTGACATTGGAGGGGTTAGCGTGGCAGACCGCTTTGAAACCAAAACCGTACATATTGGACACGAACCGCTGAGACAGGTAAAAGGGAAAGCTACTCCCATCTACCAGACGTCTGTTTTCGCTTTCTCGAGTCTGGAGGATGTTGAGCGATATTATGCCGGAGAAGGGGGGTTCTTGTATACACGAAATGGAAACCCGAACCAGCATGAGCTGGCGGATACTGTGGCCCGCCTGGAGGAGGCAGAAGCGGGAGTCAGTGCTGCTTCTGGAATGGGAGCGATTATGGCTGGTCTGCTTTCTGTCCTGGGACCGGGGGACCATGTGCTTGCCTCTCATGAGATTTACGGAGGCACTTATCATCTGCTGTTTCACGAATTGGCCAAACTCGGAATATCTGCGGAGGGCATTGATCTGAATCGTCTTGATTCGCTCGACAAGCATATCCGTTCCAACACCAAGCTGTTTTTCATGGAAACGATCACGAATCCTTTGCTGACGGTTGTCGATATGCCCTATTGGATTCAGCAAGCAAAAAGCTACGGTCTGACGGTCATGGTCGACAATACGTTCGCGACCCCCTATCTGGTGCAGCCAACGCTCTTCGGAGCTGATCTGGTAGTGCACTCGGCAACCAAATACATTGGGGGTCACAGCGATGTAACGGCTGGTGTTCTGGTCGGGTCGAAAGAACTGATTGAGCGTGCCCGACAAGTGATAGTCAACTACGGGGCGTCTCTCAGTCCGTTTGAAGCCTGGCTGACCGCGCGGGGACTCAAAACATTGGCGCTTCGCATGGAAAAACAATGTGACAATGCCAGCAGGGTCGCTCAATTTCTCAAGGACCATCCGGCTGTAAAAGAGACGCTTTACCCGGACGCGGAACACACCGCCTTCTTCGTCCGTCCAAAGCAGGGGGCGATGGTTTCATTTACGCTTGCCGATGAGAGCCGGGTGTACAATTTTTATCGTTCCTTGCGTTGGATCAAGCTCGCTCCTTCGCTGGCTGGCGTGGAGACAAGTGTCTCTCATCCAGTAACGACCTCGCATCGGGCCTTGTCAGAGGAGCAGCGTTCCGCAAGCGGAATCACCATGGGGCTGGTCCGTTTGTCGGTAGGGATTGAGGCGGCAGAAGATATCATGGAAGAGCTTAATCGGGCATTGTTGACATGATTTTCCAACACCTTACCTTTTTTAACAATTTTTTTCGCCAAATCCTGTAACATTTTACCCATTTGAAACGTAGTACTTTGATGTAGTCCAAAAGGGGGGAAGCTCCTGCAATGTCGATTTTTTGTACCCAATTTTGTACCCAAGATTCGTCTTGCAGCGGGTGACGAACAGTATGGAGATGGCGATTAAACGATCGGAAGGGCCGTCCACCGAGTCATCAAATCAATATTTTGAAGCGCGCGATTTTAGCGAACTGTACGATGAGTACTTTGACCGGGTAAACCGCTATCTTCGCTGCCGAGTCCGGAATTCTTGGGACGCGGATGACTTGACCACGACGGTCTTTTTAAAAGCGCTAGAAAAATTTGAACAATACAGCAGAACCAGTCCCTTTGCATCCTGGATTTTTCGGATTGCCCACAACACGTATGTCGATTTTATGCGAAAAAACAGGGAAGTGCCGGTGGATCAGGAAATGTTTGTGGGAGCGGAAGCAGATGAGACGTGGCAGCCGGAGCGGTTGACACTGTTGAATGAAGATATTCGCATGCTTCGGGACCGTCTGGAATTATTGACGCAGGACCAGCGGGATGTGCTGACGCTGCGCTATTTTGCCGACTTGAAAATCAGCCAAGTGGCAGAAGTGTTGGGGAAAACGGAATCAAGCGTAAAAATGATCTCCTATCGGGCTTTGCATCAGCTCCAGAGGATGTACGAAAGGGGAGACAACCAATGAGAGACCAAGAGCGCTTCCCCAACGACGGTTATGACGAAGGTACCATTGCACAGCTTCTCTCCCACCTTCAGGAACTTAGACGGGCAGTACCGGTTAACTATATGCTCAAAGAAAAGTTGAAAAAGCAATTGCTTCAACGGATACAAGAGCTAGAGCAGGAACGGAAACGAGCGCAGACGAGCCAGAAAAGCGGCAAAGCCCGCCGTCTGCTGCTGGTGACAAGCGGCGGCCTTCTGTTGCTGCTGCTTGCTGTATGCTTCGGTATGTGGGGAGACAATACTCCGTCGGTGCGTCACTACTCGGTGATGACGCTCGCCACCGATGGGACGGAGCCGCTGGTTGACCTGAATGCGGATGGTACCGTTGTTGCCTACGTGGAAGACAAGAGGGTTGTCAAGACAAGAGAGCCGGATCATTCGCAGTCACAAGGGACCCTTGTCCTTTCCGATGGCGGCGGTGAGTATACGGCAGTAGCCTGGTCAAATCGCGGAAAACAACTGGCTGTTGTGGAACAGGCAGAAGAGTTTTCGCGGTTGTGGATTGTCAGCTTGGCAGATGAGAATCGTCCTTCGAGCAAACGGCTCCTGAAAGAAGAAAAAGGCGTTGTACTCGGAGCTCCAAGCTGGTCGCAATACGATGAAAGCATCGCCTATACGCGGCAGACGAGCGATGGAACCGAGGAGATTTGGGTCAGCAGCACCGTAGCCATGCAAGACTGGAAGCTGGTCGAGGGAACGCAGCCGGAGTGGTCGCCTGACGGAAGGTTATTGGCTTTTGTAAAACAGGACACCGTCCACGTTATGGAAGTACGGTCGGGGGCGGTCACAAAGCTGGAGGCAGGCGTATGGCCATCATGGAATAATGACGACAGCCTTACATTTACCACACCGGATGGAAAAATGAAGCAAGCCCAGATGAGTCAAGACCCGCCTGAGATACGGATTGTTCCCATTCGAAGATTAGGGGATGGCGCATTGGTCAAGGCTCAGTGGTCCAGCGACCGCAACCACCTGCTTTTGACTCAAAAGCAAAAGGGTGAGACGAAGACCATAATTTCAATTGCGTCACGATGACGAGCGGAGGATAGAGGCATGAAATGGAAATGGCTGCTCGCTTTGATAGTGCTTTGTCTGGGGGCAGCAGCTGCACCCGCAGCTGCAGAAGGGAACTACGAGATAACCGTTAATGTCCCTCTTGATGGCATTGTCAAATACGATTCCTGGATGAGGCTGGAGGTAGCGGTAACAAGCAGAGACAAGCCTTTTTCCGGGACGGTAGAATTGCGAAAAGATCCTTACAGGCAGCAAAGCCGCAAGGTCATACTGAAACAGCCCTTGACCTTGCAAGAGGGAGAGAAGAAACAGATTTTTTTCGATCTCCCGGCCGAAATGATGATGAACGACTGGAAGCTGCACCTGGTCGAGAATGGCAGGACGGTGAAAAGTGAAAAAGTACGATTGCCCTACCCCAGAGACGGTATCATCATAGGCGTGTTGCACTCCGGCGACAGCGCCTTTCACTTTTTGGCAATGAACCAACCTGGTCCCGGTGTCAGGGCGCCTTATATCGTCCACAATTTGTCACCCGAGCTGATGCCTGAGGTGCCGTGGCAATATAACAACCTGGATATTTTGGCGCTAGGTGGAAATGACGTTTCGGCCCTTGGAGACAAGCAAGTAGAGGCGATCAAACTCTGGGTCAAGCAAGGCGGGGTTCTCATTTTTTCGGCAGGACCGGATCAACCGAGGGTATCGGAGAGATTCTCGGACCTCCTTTCCTTGAAATCACACGAGCATGGAAAAATATCAGCAACGGAAGGTCTCCGTCCATACCTTTCGGAAATAATCATACCTTCTCTTGACATCCCTGTTTACGATGAGCGTCAGCCTTTATTCGTCTCTCGGAAAATGGGCGAAGGGTTATTTCTGTTTGTCAATTACGATGTTTCGCAAGAACCGTTGGCATCTTGGCAATACAACGCACAGCTCTGGCAAAACGTCTTTCAACAACACGGCATTCAGAACACCTTGTCAAATAATATGTACTTTGACCAGCTTGGGCGTCCGTCTTTGGAACTGAGCAGACAGATTCCGCAGGTAAGAACGCCTGACCCGGTCATGATGGCCGGATTATGGGTGCTGTATGTACTCATCGTCGCTCCCGTTTTGTATTGGCTCTTGAAACGCAAAGAGAAACGACAATGGGCCTGGGCCATCATTCCAGGGGCGGCTGTCTTGCTCAGTACAGGGATATTTTATCTGGGCAAGCCTATGGTCGTATCGGAAGACGTCAGCTATGCCGTGACAAAGGTCCGTTTGCTGGATAAAGAGGCGGCGGAGGCGATGACCGCTTCTTCTTTCCTGGTCGTAAGCGGCGGGAATTTTGACGTCGATACCAAACCGGGAACCGTGGCGGTACCGCTGTCTGTCGGACGAAATGATTACGAGCCGGAAGGGATGGTCGCGGAAGGGAAAAACAGTGGTGACAGCATTCTGACGTTTCAGAATGTCCCGTATCTGACCCCCCGGCAAACGGTAGGATTCAGCATGCTGCGCGATACAGGACAAATCGAGACCCATCTCCGGGTAACAGGAGACCGCATCACGGGCAGCATCAAAAACGATACCGTGTTTTCGCTTGAACAAACCTATCTGGAGGTTGGGTTTCAGCGCATCCCGATAGGAAGCCTGAAAAAGGGGGAGGGAAAGAATATCGATGTAAAGCTGGAGTCTCTGTACGTTCCTCGTCAAACATTTTCCGAGGGTGAAGAGACGCCGGAACAACGCGTTCGCCGCATGCAGGATGATGTCCTGGCATATGGCAGTGGCAACACGATCCGAATCAAGGGTATCAATCAGGAGCCGCTTTCTCCTTTCACGCTGAAGCTTCCCCATCGGGACCATCACTGGAATGTCATCGCGCAAAATGTTCAGCTCGAACCGGATGCAAATGGCTACATCACATATCCATTCGGGATGCTGCGTGTCGATATCCACGAAGTAAAAGGCGATTTCGATTCCAACAGTGATGGTCTCTGGGAGCTGTCCAAAGGCAGTGCAACCTTTGCCCTGCAATTGGGCGAGGCCCTGCAGACAGCGGTTCAATTGACCGTGCCTCTCGACCACAGCATGTTTCGTCCCTTCGAAAAAGAGGTCTTCCATCAAAAGAGCGGCAAATGGATGCCGCTGCCAAGGGATAAACGGCTGATGCTTGAGAAGGAGCTTCGTGAGTACCTTACCCCCGATGGATCGATTCTGATCCGCTTCTCAAATCCGGGAGAGCAACGCCTGGCATTGCCGATGCCGTATTTCCAGGTGGAGGGAAAGGAGCGCAAGCAAAATGATTGAGACCATTCACCTAAGCAAGAGCTATGGCAAGGTGCAAGCACTCATCGATCTCCAGCTACGGATCGAGCAAGGAAAGGTATTCGGGTTTATTGGCCCAAATGGGGCGGGGAAATCCACGACGATGATGATCCTTTCGACATTGCTGGAGCCAACCGAAGGCGAGGCGTTCGTCTGCGGTTACGATGTGCGGAAGGAACCGGCTGAGGTCCGCCAGTCACTCGGCTACATGCCCGACTTTTTTGGCGTGTATGACAATTTGACAGCTGTCGAGTACCTTGATTTTTACGCAGGTGCCTTCAAAATAGCTCCGCAAAAAAGAAGCTCGCTGATCGCAGACCTGCTGGAGCTGGTGAATTTGTCGGACAAAGCGGAAGCCTATGTTGACTCTCTGTCCCGCGGAATGCAGCAGCGGCTCAGTCTGGCTCGATGCCTGATCCATGACCCGCAGGTGCTGATTCTGGATGAGCCGGCATCCGGTCTGGACCCCCGGGCGCGAATCGAGCTCAGGGAAATTTTAAAGCAGCTACGCTGTATGGGGAAAACGATCCTGATCAGCTCGCACATTCTGCCAGAGCTGGCTGAGCTTTGTGATGACATCGGAATTATCGAAAAAGGCCGATTAATCGCTTGCGGCGGATTGGATGAAGTGAGCATTCGGGCGCGCGGAGTGACACTGATGATGGTGAAAACACTCAGAAATCACCATCGGGCAGCGCTTATCTTGGCCGAAAACATGTTTGTGGAAGATTTGGAGGAAAACATGGACGGTTTTCGGTTTCGTTTCATCGGAAGCGACCATCAGAAAG
This sequence comes from Brevibacillus borstelensis, assembly GCF_036700025.1. Taxonomy (NCBI): domain Bacteria; kingdom Bacillati; phylum Bacillota; class Bacilli; order Caryophanales; family Paenibacillaceae; genus Brevibacillus; species Brevibacillus borstelensis. Next base: position 2,783,739 of record NZ_CP144922.1, read on the forward strand.
CGGAGCTGCTGCAAAAACTGATCGAGGCAGAGGTAGCCGTGTCGTACTTCGGTGAGTCGAGTGAGAATCTGGAGGCTGTCTTCCTCGCCATCACGGAAGGAGTGGCGGGAAGATGAAGTCGTCATCATTAAATCCGATCATCGTCAAAGAGCTGCGTGAACGTTTTCGCTCCAAAAAAACAGTTTGGACATTGGCACTGTTTTTGTTGATCATGGGAGGGATTCCGCTTGGCTTTTTGATCGTCAATCCGATCAAAGCCGGAAGCCTCGGGCAAAACAAAGACCTGTTCGTCATCTCGGCAGCCCTTCACTACGCCATGATCTGCTTCGTGGCGCCGGCCTTGACGGCGGGCGCGGTAAGCGGCGAGAGAGAGCGGCAGACACTGAACATCCTGCTGACCACTCAACTGTCGCCGAGGACGATTATTTGGAGCAAGCTGTTTACTTCGCTTGCCTTCACATCCTTGCTCGTGATTGCATCCATGCCTCTGTACAGTATCGTCATGCTGTACGGCAGCGTATCCCCGGAACAGCTCCTGACACTGGCTCTGTTCTTCGGTGTGAACATCATGTTCCTCGGATCGCTCGGGCTTTTTTGTTCCACCTGGATCAAGCGGACGGCAGTCAGCACGATCATCGCGTACGGCATTGCATTCTTTTTTGTCGTGGTAACTGGTCTGCTCTTCCTCTTTCTCGGAGAGATTCTGATTCAACTGACCCCTGATCGGTCGCTCCAGCAGGAAGTGTGGGGCAGGCCGGAGCTTCAATACCTTGCCGGGATCAATCCGGTGATCGTGCTGTTCGCCATACTGGGCGAGTCAGTACTGCCTACTATTCGCTTCGATTTCACCCCTTGGCTGTTTTTTTCGTGCTTCTATTTGGTACTGAGCATTTTGCTTGTCTTGTGGAGCGCATATCTCTTGAGGCCGATCCGGCGAAAATGGTGGAGTTGGAAGAAGTAGAACATTCATGTACAATAGGTTCATAGAAAAAGGGGGAATACGCGGTGAGTGATCAGGACATTCAGATTATCGATTTTGAAGAAATGCTCCGCTTCGTGGAACGCCGCCTGGCCGAGGCCGGGAAGTACGTGCAGCGGGATGCGATCATTATGATCCTTCAAGCAGAAGAAGCGTTTTTGATGGAAAAAGGAGTCATTCAAGAAGTGAAAGAATAGCGACAGGGCAGCCTGCTTTGAGTAGGCTGCCTTTCTTTTTCGGAAAAAAAAGAGGATACAGGAAAAAAATGGCGAATACATGACCCATCTGAACATTGTTATAAAGGAGTGCTTTCCGGTTGCAAGCGCAAGAGAGGGATGGAAAGCAGGCGATCGATCTGTATCGGGATGAACTGCGCCGGACCATACAAAATGTACATAATCTGATTTTCAAGTACAAACGCGGCGAAGATGGGTCTTTTATTTTTACGTTGTCAGAAGGTAAGCTGGCCAGGGATTTTGGGCTGACGACTGAATCAATCGGCCAAAAAAAGCTGCAAGAGATCTTGCTGACCTGTAACGAGGAAAAAATACTCCCTTTGTATGAACGTGCTTATGCAGGTCAAATTGTCGAATACGAAGCCTCGATCGGCGATCGGATATTTACAACGACATTGGCGCCGATTACGGATTCTGGCGACGTTGTGGAAGTAGTCGGTTCGCTTACAGAGATTACCGAACGAAAACAAATGGAACGAGAATTGAAAGAAACGGAAGAACTGTACCGCAGTCTTGTAGAAGACACGCTGGTTGGCGTATACATCGCCTATGTGAACGAACCCGGCTTTGTCTACGTAAATCCGCATATGGCGGATATGTTTGGGTATACTCAGGAAGAGCTGATGAAGCTGGGAATGGACGAAGTCATCCTCCCCGTGGAAACAGCCGATGAAACAACAAACAGCCACAAGGATACCAGTCACTCGATGCGCTATCCTTTTCGCGGATTGCGAAAGGATGGGAGCACAGTCGAGCTGGAAGTGCTGCAAAAAACGACGGTGTACAAAGGGCTTCCGGCAGTGATCGGCATTTTGCTTGATGTAACCGAAAGAAAACAGGCCGAGGAAATGCTGCGAAAGTCGGAGATGCTCTCCATTATCGGGCAACTCGCTGCCGGTGTCGCTCATGAGATTCGCAATCCGCTTACCTCGTTGAAAGGCTTCCTCCACCTATTGCAATCCCGCTATGAAGACAAACCGAAATACTACGACATCATGCTCTCTGAGCTAAACCGGATTGAGCATATCGTGAGCGAGTTTCTCGTCTTGGCCAAACCTCACAACGTTGTCTTTAATCTCCATGACATCCGTCCCATGCTTGAGCAGATCATCCTGCTCGCGGAAACGCACGCGATTATGCACGATGTACAAATTGTCACGAAATATGATGCAGACCTGCCCCCGGTTCGCTGCGAAGAAAATCAGTTGAAGCAAGTATTTCTCAATCTGTTGAAAAACGCGATCGAGGCGATGCCTGACGGTGGAGAGGTGCATGTAGAGGTGGAGCGCGAGGACAATGTTGTAGTGGTCCGTTTCCGCGATCACGGCTGTGGCATACCGGAGGATCGATTGCCAAAGCTTGGCGAGCCCTTTTTTACGACGAAGGAAAAAGGAACGGGGCTGGGTCTGATGGTCAGCTATAAAATTATCAACAGCCTGGGCGGAAAAATCACGGTCAAGAGCAAGGAACGGGAAGGAAGCACGTTTGAGGTGAGGCTGCCTGTTGTCTAAGCTTATTTGCTTCCTGAGGAAAAAACCGGTATGATGGGAAGGAAGTAGCCAATTTCATCAATAAGGACGTGAACACATTGACCGCTGAGGAAAAAGACCTGGAACTGGGTGACGTCATCACGCTTGACGACGAAAACGGAGAGCCTTTGGGCGATTTCGAAGTCATCGCAATGTTCGAATTGAACGGGAAAGAGTACGTAGCCCTTACAGAAGCTGTCGAAGACGAGGATAGCGACGAGGATTTGGAAGAGGAAGTTGACATTTTCGTATTTCAAATAGACGGTGGCGAAATGGTACCGCTGGAAGAAAACGAGGAAGATGCCGTTTACAATAAGCTGAACGAAGTGCTTGAAGGCATCGAATTGATCGAGAACGAATAAGAAAGAAATGTACAAAAAGACCGCTGCATATACGAGCAGCGGTCTTTTTGTTGCTAATCGTTCATTTTGATGATGTTGTCCTTCAGATCGCGAACGACCAGCAGGCAGGTGTAATCGGTCTCTTGCAATTCCCGGACTAGCGCGGAAGCCTCATCCTTTGTCAAACCCAGCTTTTCGAGACGTGTCCGCAATTCTTCCCCGCCATTGTCGAAAAAGTGAGCCTTGCTGTCAATATTTCCAACTGCGCTCTCAAAATGAGTACTGTACTTGTAGTAATTGTCACGCTGATTGGAGTGATTTTTGTCCGGATTCCATTTGAGTACCCAGATATCGTCCTTGTGATAGCCGGAAGCATTCAGAGCCTGTATATCGGAGGCCAGCTCCTGGTCATAACGGTGAAATTTCACGAAAGGTTTCGTTGCGCTGATCAAGGAAGTTCCCCCTTTTTGCCTGCGGTTTTCGCTCATTCGTAGCTTGCCCATAACGATGAAAAACATCGTTTGGAAAATCATAGATAGATTTGGAGGAAAACGGAAATTTCTGTAGAACCATGTAATCAGGTAATTATTCCCATGCGACAGACGCGAGCTACCCCATCACGCCTTCCGAACCCGTCGTCTGGCAGGGAAGATGACAGGAGGAAGTTGTCACAATGCCAACGCCACATTCATTCTCTGTAACCGCCAAGCATGTGCCTCTACGTACCAGTCCTTACTCCGTGTTTCCCCTAAAACGATTTCAGCATCCCGATTCGTTCGCTTCCGTCCAGCTGAATCAGCTCTACCACTCACTGTCAAAACCATTGATGGAGAGGCCGGACGATGTCCTGAACAGCCGCCTGTATTACTGGGCAAGTCCGACACAGGCAGATGCGTCGGCGTGGTCACAGGTGCAGGATATTATCAGCTTCAGTTACAACTACCGGTATCTGAGCGATCCTACGCAATATGTTCCGATCGGTTACGAAGTAGATGACAAGTCGCAAGTTTTTACTGTCCAACAGGATTTGGGAAATGACTCTGTTGTTTTGGCCACGGCCCGGGCAGTCGTGGGATCAGAGCTTGATTGCTACGACTTATTTGAAGGGGTAGAGAGGAGGGAGAAGGCGGTAGAATTTGTCCGCTTTTCCTTCCATCCCATCCTGGATATGTTTCCCAAGGATCCGAATGCGACTATGTTCAAAATCCTTCAACTGCACAAACGATATATTTTTCGCATGCTTCTCTCCACGATGGTGGACTTCGCCCAAAGGGCCGAATGGGGGACGATGTTTATTATTCTCCCGCCCCATGTAAAGAAGTATATGGCGGAATCTGGATTCGGTCTGATTCCGGTTCCATTCGCGTTGCCAAGTGAGGCCAAAGAGTATGACGAGATGCGAAATACATTTTCAAAGTACTGGAAGCCGGGTGCTCCCGTGGAAGAGCAGCCCGCTCTGTACACTGTTTCGCCGCAAGTGGAGCCCTTTAAAAAAGAGCTGAATGGATACACGATCATTTTGTAATCAGGACAAGTCGTCTGAAAGCGGGGGATTATGCATGCATTCATTCCATGATTGGCAACCGGGAACGAAGCAAGAGGAAACGGGATTCGTTTGGCGTCCGGAGTTTTTTCGCTTGTCACGAATCGAAGACCAGCATCGTGTAAGCGAGCTGATGGAGACGGAACGTCCTGAAGTCATTGATCGTCTGCGTCCCCAATTGCAGGAGATGATCAAGGCGAAACATGCAGGGATACGCTTTTCGCCCGAAGAGCTGTCTGCCGCGGTGGACGAGTACCTCGGCTCCACACCCATCTCTTTTCATGGGGTATGGGTGTATTATCCGTGGAGGAAAAAGCTGGTTCACTTGCTGGACGAAGAGGATTTCATTTTTGTGCGGACCAATCGGAACCGCAACAAAATAACGGCGGAGGAGCAAAAGCGGCTCTCTGAAAAAAGCATCGGCGTTATCGGGCTGTCTGTCGGTCAATCGATCGCCCTGACTTTGGCGATGGAAAGAAGCTGCGGTGAAATCCGGATCGCCGATTTTGATACATTGGAGCTTTCCAATTTAAACCGTATCCGGGCCGGTGTCTTCCAGCTCGGGCTGCCCAAGTGGGTGATTACGGCGAGGGAAATTGCGGAAATTGACCCATATCTGCGGGTAGTTTGCTATCCGGAAGGTATTACAGAAGAAAATATCGAACGCTTCTTATGGGATGGCGGCAAATTGGATATTCTCGTAGATGAGTGCGACAGCCTCAATATTAAAATTCTCGCCAGGGAGAAAGCGCGGCTGCATGGAATACCAGTCGTCATGGATACGAGCGACCGCGGATTATTGGACGTCGAACGCTTTGATCTGGAGCCGGACCGCCCCATCCTTCACGGATTGGCGGAAGGTTTGGATTACAGCCGGCTGCAGGGGTTGTCCGACCAGGAGAAGATTCCCGCCGTTTTGAAAATCGTCGGTTATGAAACGATGTCTGAACGGCTCAAGGCGTCTTTGCAGGAGGTGGGGAAGAGCATTATGACCTGGCCCCAGCTTGCCTCGTCTGTTTCTCTGGGAGCCGCAGTGGGCGCAGATGTTTGCCGCAGAATCTCGTTGGGGCAATTTACCGGTTCAGGCCGGTACTTCGTCGATATGGAGGAAATCGTTTCCGACAGGCAGGAGAATCTTGTGTAGGCTTTTGCAAAAAAACATGTCACCAGCCATCTCGCGCAGCGTGAGATGGCTTTCTGTTGCGCCAAATGGATCGCAAGCACCCGCGGAACCACTCTATTCGCGATGACTCGTCAGCAGTCACCGTTTTGAATGGTGAGAGTTTGCTGGCAGCATTGTCGGCAAAAGCGCGCCGCTCTGGGGATTCGATACATTTTTTTTGATCGGCATATACGCATTCGCAAGTCTTTTTCCGTCCGAAATGGCGGCTAAACATTGAATACAATGGTTTCCATACGGTACAATAGCGATTAAGTGTTCGCTTTTATAACGAGACTTCGCCAGCGACCTTGGCGGAACTGCAGTGAAAGAAGTAGAGGGGAGAAAGCGCTTGAAGGAAACAGATGCACTCCGATATACCGAAGAAGACATTCAGGTTCTAGAAGGATTGATAGCCGTCCGCAAGCGGCCGGGGATGTACATAGGTTCTACGGGCAGTCGCGGTCTTCACCATCTTTTGTGGGAGATCGTTGACAATGCTAAGGATGAGGCGTTAGCCGGATTTAACGATAAAATCATTGTAACTTTACATAAAGACGGAAGTGTCAGCGTGGAAGACCACGGCCGGGGAATTCCGACCGGCATGCACAAGACTGGACGTCCTGCGCCCGAGGTCATTTTCACGACCCTGCACGCCGGCGGAAAATTTGGCGGCGGAGGCTACAAAAAGAGCGGCGGGCTGCATGGCGTAGGCTCCAGTGTGGTTGTGGCGCTGTCGAAATGGCTGGAAGTAGAGATTCACCGCGAGGGCTCGGTGCACAAGCAAAAATTTGCCTATGTCGTGGACGAGGCAGGAAATGAACATGTGGGCAAGCCGGTAACGGATCTCGTTATTACCGGAAAAACAAGACGTACGGGTACGACGGTTCGCTTTTTGCCGGACGAGGCGGTCTTTGGAAACGCTCGCTTTGACTATGAATTGATTCGCGACAGGTTCCGCGAGACTGCCTTTTTGCTGAAGAAACTGCGGATGGTACTGATCGATGAGCGGGGTCCGGAGAAAAAGCAGGAGGAATTTTACTTCGAGGATGGCCTCAAGTCCTATGTCGAATATTTAAACGAAGGCAAGCATACCCTCCATCCGGTCGTTTACTTCGAAGGGGAAAAGGATAACGTCTACGTGGAGCTTGCATTTCAATACAACGACGGCTACACAGAGACCCTCGTCTCGTACGTAAACTCGATTCCGACCACGGATGGCGGTACGCATGTGACAGGCTTCCGCAACGGGACGACCCGGGTATTTAACGAGTTTGCCCGAAAAAAAGGCTACCTGAAGGAAAAGGACGCCAACCTGACAGGGAACGACCTGCGGGAAGGCTTCCTCGGGGTTCTGTCTTTGCAGATGGCTGACGTCCAGTTTGAATCCCAGACCAAAGACAAACTCGGGAACGAAGAAGCGCGGACAATCGTGGAGCAGATCGTCTCGGAAAAGCTGGGCTTTTTCCTGGAAGAAAACCCGGAAGTCGGAAAGCTGCTCGTAGACAAGGCCATTCGTTCGGCAGAAATCAGGGAAGAGCTGCGAAAACAGCGGGAGGCTTTGCGCGGAGACAAAAAGAGCAAAAATACAAAGAAACGCAAGTCCATTTCGGAGAAGTTTGCTCCACCGCAATATAAAGACCCGAAGCGCAATGAATTGTTCCTCGTGGAGGGGGATTCTGCCGGAGGCTCGGCCAAGCAAGCACGGAGCTCCGAATTTCAGGCGATCTTCGGATTGAGGGGAAAACCGCTCAATACAGAGAAAGCCAAGCTTTCCGATGTCCTATCCAACGAGGAATTCCGCACAGTGCTGGAAGTGCTGGAAACGGATATCGGCGAAGACTTTTCGATCGAGAATTGCGCGTTCAACAAAATCATCATCATGTCTGACGCAGACGTCGATGGATCGCATATTCAGACCTTGCTGCTCACTTTCTTTTTCCGCTATATGCAGCCTCTGATTGCAGCCGGGCATCTCTATATCGCCCAGCCGCCTTTGTATCAGGTGAAAAAAGAGGGGCGGGGAAAGGCGGAATCGATATATTGCTGGAGTGATTACGAACTGGAACAAGCCCTCAAAAAGCTTGGCCGCGGTGCTGAAGTGCAGCGCTACAAAGGTTTGGGCGAGATGAATCCGGATCAGCTGTGGGAAACGACGATGAATCCGGAAACGCGCAAACTGATCAGGGTTCAACTGGAAGACCTGGCCCACTGCGAAAAACTGGTGACGGTACTGATGGGCGACAAGGTACCGCCCCGCAGAGAGTGGATTGAAAGCCACGTCACCTTTGAAGTGGGGGAGGATGAATAAGCATGCTGTCCAATCAAATTATCGAACAAAGCTTTGCGGAAATCATGGGAAAACGCTTTGGCGATTATGCCAATCTGGTCATCCTGTCCCGCGCGATCCCCGATGCGCGCGATGGCTTGAAGCCGGTGCAGCGCCGTATTTTGTACGCGATGTACCAAGAGGGAAACACCCATGACAAGCCGTACCGGAAATCGGCGAAAACAGTCGGTTACGTGATGGGGACGTACCATCCGCACGGAGATGCCGCCATTTATGAAACGATGGTCCGCATGGCGCAATGGTGGAAAATGCGCCAGGTGCTGATTCAGGGGCATGGCAACTTCGGCAGCCTCGATGCCGACCCGCCTGCGGCGATGCGTTATACCGAGTCCCGTCTTTCGGCGCTCGCCAACGAAATGCTGCGGGACATCGAGAAAGATACCGTTACCTTCATCCCGAACTACGACAATTCGGCGGAGCAGCCGGCAGTGCTGCCGTCCCGTTTCCCCAATCTGCTTGTGAACGGAGCTTCGGGGATTGCCGTAGGGTTTGCCACGGATATTCCGACACATAATCTCGGCGAAGTGATTGATGCGGCCATTGCTCAAATGAAAAAGCCGGACATCAGTCTGGATGAGCTGATGACCTACGTAAAAGGGCCAGATTTCCCGACAGGGGGAATCGTCCAAGGGATCTCCGGCATTCGCAAGGCTTTTGAAACAGGGCGCGGACAGTTCATCATCCGCGGCAGAACCCATGTCGAGGAGCCAAAGGGAGCCAAGGTGAAGAAAATCGTCATCTCGGAAATTCCTTACGACGTGGTCAAGTCCAAGCTGGTTGCCCAGATCGATGAGCTCGTCATGGAGCGAAAAATCGAAGGGGCTCTTGCCGTCCGGGACGAGACCGGCCGCAAGGAGGCGGAGCAGAAAAAGGTGCGGATCGTCATCGACATCAAGAAGGATGTGGATGAGACACCGATCTTGAACTATCTTTACAAAAACACCGACTTGCAAATTTATTACAACTACAACATGAACGTCATTCACGAAGGCACGATTCGCCAGATGGGATTAAAAGAGCTGCTCGTCGCCTACATCGATCACCAGAAGGAAGTCGTGACCAGGCGTACCCAGTACGACCTCGATCGAAAAACCAAGCGCGAGCACGTGGTGGAAGGCCTGATTCGGGCGAAATCGATCTTGCGGCAGGTCGTGGATACGATCATGGACTCGGAAGATCGGGCCGATGCCAAGAAAAACATCATGGAGAAGTACGGCTTTACCGATCCGCAGGCCGATGCCATTCTAAGCATCCAGCTTGCTTCCTTGACCCGCCTGGACATCGTCAAGCTGGAAAAAGAGCTGGAGACGCTTGCCAAGGAGATTGCCGAGCTGAAATCGATCCTGGAGAGCGAGAAAAAGCTGATCCAGGTAATTACGTCCGAGCTGAACGAGATCAAAAAGAAGTACGCAGATCCACGTTTGACAGAAATACAGGGCGAGATCGAGGAAATCAAGGTGGATATCGCCATGCAGATCAATGCGGAGGATTGCATCGTCACCCTGACCAACGAAGGCTACATCAAGCGGACAAGTCCGCGTTCGTTCAAGTCGATGGGAGGGACGATCGATACGTGTGGAGTGAAGGAAGGAGACCGGGTCCGTTACTTCATCGAGACGAACACGTCCCATACAGCGCTGTTTTTCACGCAGGATGGCAAGTATTTTGCCACGTTGGTGCATGCCATTCCTGACGACAAATGGAAAGACATCGGCACGGCGCTCGTCAACATCATTCCGCTTGAAAAGCATCAGCGCGTAATCGGTTTTGCGATCGTGGAGAACTTCAAGCAGCCGTTGCAAATCGTTCACATGAGCCGCTCGGGTCTCGTGAAGAAAACGGCTTTGAGCGAGTACGAAACGAATCGTTCCGGCGCGCTGGTAGCGGCCAAGCTGAAATCCGAAGAGGATGAGTATGTCGCTGCGTTTGCGGCGGAGGAGAAGGGAGCATTCCTCGTCGTCACGAAAGACGGGATGGGCATCCGCTTCTTGAAGAGCGACGTAAGCCCGACTGGACGGGCTTCCAGCGGTGTCAAGGCGATCACCCTCGCAGCAGGCGATCATGTGGTCGGGGTATTGTCGATCGAAGAGAAAGATCCGCGGGTATTCAGCATTTTGACTGCAGAAGGGACCCTGAAGCGCACCTATTTGGAGAGCATCCCCTTGCAGGGAAGGGCCGGAAAAGGGGTGCAGCTCATCCGCAAACGGAAAACGCATCCCCATCTGGTGGTCGCCGTGACTGTCGAAGAGACCCTCTATGCCTTGACAGACAAACAGGAGTGGGTACAGGTACAGGCTGAACAGGTTGGCATCACGGAACAAGGCGGTATTGGCAGGGCCGCAGTCGAAGGAGAAGTCCGCAGCGTCGCATATGAAGCGGTTCTGACTGGCGAAGAGGAGGACGCTTCCTCAAAAGTCAATGAAGAGCTGCAGGCCGCTCCACGCGGTGAGGAGAAAAAACCGCTGATCCAGCAAAGCTTGTTTGACGACCCAGAAAAGGAATGATCGGAATGGGAGTGCCTTTTGAAGCGTTTGTATCGCAATTGACTCAGCAGCAAGTATCCCTGCTCGCTGATACGGTTCAGTATTTCGCAGATGCGCCCAAGCTCCTGTCCATTCCGGATGAGCAAGGGAATCGGGTAGCCGTGCCGATTTTGCCCGAGACGATGGGCAGCTTGCTGGCGGCTTTTTCAGACGGAACGGAAGCGAAGAAACTGACGTTTGGATTCCGCTGGGAGGATGATGGAGGAGATGGAACTGGCACGCTGGTCATCGCTTTGCCAAACGGTTCTGAGCTCCGTCAGCCGACCGTCCTTTCACAATTTTCACCTGTCTAAAAAAAGCGCAGCTTTCGCGTGAGAACCCCCGACACCGGGGGTTTTTGCATTCCAAGGAGATGTTTTCATGGCGGAAATGTCCTCATGTTCTTGACAATGAAATATATATGCGATATATTTCTGACAAATCAGAAAGAGGGTGTAAGCACATGCCAATCCCGAGAGGATATCAATCACCTGTACGGATGTCTGCAAAAGAAAAAGCATTTCACCAACTCCAGCGCTGGATCATTGATGGAACACTGGAGCCGGGTGAGCAATTATTCGATGCAGAGTTATCGGAAGCGCTGGGAATCAGCCGGACGCCGGTCCGAGAAGCGCTGCAATTGCTCCAGACCCAGGGATTCATCGAGACGTACCCTGGCAGAGAAACCAAAGTCACGACCATAACCAAAGAGGACGTGCCGAAAATATACCCGCCGCTTGCCGCTCTTCAGGCGCTGGCTGCCGAAGAAGCTGCGAGGAAAATAGCGACCGGAGATATCCGCAGGCTGGTCGATGTCAATAACGATTACCGGACTGCGATCGGAGAGGAGCAGCTGTTTCAAGCGATGGAGCATGACGAACAGTTTCATGATTTGATCTTGGAGATTGCGGACAACCCGTACATTACGCAATTTTCATCCATCCTGCAACTCCACGTGCGCCGCTTGAAATACGTATTTCTGCAACAACCCGTGGGGTCCAAAACAGAATCGGTGCTTGAGCATGAACGGATGATCCGCGCGTTTGAGAATCGGGACAGTGAAACGGCTGCAGCAATCATGAGACAAAACTGGCTGCGCCCGATGCAAGAGGTGTATGAGGTGTTGGTACGAGCGGAGCAGGATAGCAGCAGTCAAAAAAGGCGGATCAGCAAAGGGGATAACGGAAGTGAAAACCGAAACAGCCAATAAAGATTGGAGCATATACATTTGGATGTTTACCGTTCCGCTTTTCTGGGGAGGGGCTTTCGGGGCGGCCCAGCACGTCATCACGGAAGTTCCGCCGATAACCGCAGCCGCTTTTCGTTTTGGAACGGCCGGTCTGATTCTCTTTGTCTTTACACTTCTGCGCGGCGAGTGGCAGGTGGCGGAAATGAAAAAACATTGGCTGGGCCTTTTGTTAATGTCAGTCACAGGAGTGTTCGCCTACAATGCGTTGTTTTTTATCGGACTTTCCTATACATCGGCGATTAACGGGTCATTGATTATGGCGAACTCCCCTGTATTGATTACGCTGGGGGCTGTCTTGTTTTTAAAGGAATCGTGGAATAAGAAGCTTGGGATTGGCTTGCTGTTGTCGCTTTCCGGCGTTTTCCTCGTGATTGTCAAGGGCTCGTGGGAAGCGATGACTTCTTTGTCGTTTAATGCAGGTGATTTGTTGTTTCTGTCGGCGCTCCTATGCTGGGCGCTTTACGGCTTGATCGGCAAGGTCGTGATGAAAGGGGTATCGCCGTTATTGACAACTGCGTCGACAACGATGGCAGGCGCGTTTTTTCTCATCGTATGGTCCTTTACAGCGGGCGGCTGGGATCGTGTACCGCACATGTCCGGTCAAGCATGGGGAGAAATGGCTTATATGACGATTTTCGCGACGATTCTCGCCTTTTTTCTCTGGAATCAGGGTATTCACCGTCTCGGAGCCAGCAAAGCCAGCATCTACATGAACCTGGTGCCGATCAATGCTTGTTGGATCGCCGTTCTTTTTTACGGCTCGAGCATGACCTGGGTCCAGTGTATCGGGATCGTCCTGGTCATTGCAGGCGTGTGTACGGTGACACTTGGCAGCGGGAGAAAAGCGACTGATCGGCGAGCAGAACAGATAGTAGGGAGGGGGTGATCTAAGCGGGAAACGAGTTTCAGGGATGGTAAAAAATAAAACAGACTCATATAATAACGTATCACAGTAATTCAATGGAAATGCAAAAAATAAGAGTAGAGGCCTTCATCAGAAAGCCTCAATAACGAAAGGGGGAGTTATGGAGTAGTGACAGAAATGGTTCCAGACGTCTTCCCATATTGGTTGCTATTAAACCGAATGTAGTATTGGCCAATAGGCAATTCTTTCTTGCTTGTGAAACTAAAGGAGCCCTCTCCAGTAATCTCAGCAGTGCCAAAGAAAGTAGAGGTGCCATCAGGATTATCTCTTAATATTCGATAGTACATGATGGGGGTGTAGGATTTATTACTCTGCGTTACATTAACTGTAATATAACCAGGTGTATTAAGATAGAACCATTCGGAGTCGAGAAATCTGGTACCTTTGGTTAGGTTCGTAAAAGTTGCCACTTGTGTTGTTGTCGCAGTAGGGGAAACCGCATCCAAAGACTGTTGGGTACTAGTAGCCAGAGCATGTGAAGGAATGACAAAAGCTGTAGATAGTAATACGAATAAAGCAGCTTGAGCAAATTTTTTCAACACAATCACCTCCTGATTTTTGGTTATGTATAAATATTACCATTCAAACCACTTATTGTAAATCTATTAAAACGGGAATATTCACATTTTTCACAAAAATGGTATAACTATATCGCTGGCAGAATGTCACCGCCGGGATATAATTGACCCAGGTTCGCCGGAAAGAAAATGACCCACCCATAGCGAATATATCCCCTTCGTAATTAACGGCCAAGTTAATCTTCGGAGGGAGACACATGCTAAGGAGTGGGATAGTGATATCGTTACATACCATGAGGGCAGAAGGCAAGAGTATTCGTGAAATTGCCCGTCTAACGGGGCATTCTCGAAATACAGTTCGCCGATATCTCCGGGGTGAATTCTCCCCCGAAAAGGGAACCCGTAAATCTCGTGGTTCCAAGCTTGATCCGTATAAACCGTTCCTGCAGGAACGTCTTCAAGAAGGTATCTATAACTGCGAGGTTTTATTCGATCTTCTACGAGAAAAGGGGTATACCGGGGGACGTACCATCTTGAAAGACTATGTGAAGGACTTCCGTCCTCCCAAACAAGTTCCCGCTGTTCTTCGTTACGAGACGAAACCTGGTGAATATGCACAGGTCGACTGGGGACTGTGTGATTACGTAGATTTGGACGGTACAGTCCGAAAAGTGCCGGTATTTGTCATGGTATTGGGGTACTCTCGTTCCACCTATATAGAGTTCACTAAGCGTTGTGACATTCACAGCTTTCTTCGTTGCTTGATTCATGCTTTTGAATATTTTGGGGGCATCCCAAAGGTAATGCTGACCGACCAGATGAAAACCGTCGTACTGGGCATGGGAGATGATCGAAAACCTCGCTGGCATCCGCTTTTTGCCGACTTTGCTGCAGCGATTGGGCTTGTTCCAAAAGTATGCAAAGTTCGACGCCCCGAAACAAAGGGAAAAGTGGAACGAGGCGTTCAATACGTAAAAAACAACTTTCTTCCTGGCAAACGCTTCGTTGATTTACAGGATCTCAATCAACAAGCCCTACACTGGTGCGAGCGGATTAACCGCCGTATTCATGGAACAACCGGCGAACGTCCCATCGACCGACTCCGTGAGGAAAATCTGTCGCCTATCCCTTCAGCTGAACGATGGGAAAAATACTTGCATGAACCGAGACAGGTCAGCCGAGACGGATTTGTTAGCTACGATGGTGTACGATATGGGGTTCCATGGAGGTACAGTGGACGTGAGGGTACCGTGCGAGAAGTGAATGGGTGGGTGGAAATCTGGGCCGACGGCACATGTATTGCTCGACACCAAAAGGTCTATCGATCCCGTGCAACTGTTTTTTGTGAAAACCAGTATGCAGGTCTTACGACTGCTCAAGGATATGCCTATCCACGTCCGCAAGCCCGACAGATTTCATCGCAGCAAGTGGAAGTGCGTTCGCTGGATGTCTATGAGCAGCTGACGGGGGTGGGAGCATGATTGAACTGGAACAGGCACGGCTACGTCTTGAGGAACTTGGGCTTCAGCAAGCGGCTCTACTCTTGGATGCCCATTTGGAAGCGGCAAGTCATGGACAGCCCACCTATCTGTCCTTTCTCAACATGCTTCTAGATGCAGAGATAGCGGAACGTCAAAAACGGAATATGGAGGTACGCACCAAACTCGCACACTTGCCTTACCGAAAAACGCTGGAGGAGTTCGATTTTGCTTTCCAACCCAGCATTGACGAACGGTTGATTCGAGAGCTGGCCACGATGACTTTTGTAACCCGACACGAGAATGTCTTGTTCTTAGGGCCTCCCGGAGTAGGAAAAAGTCATCTGGCGGTGGCGTTGGCTGTAGAAGCCATCTCGCAAGGGATATCCGTTTACTTTGTCAGTCTCTCGCAACTCATCGAAGATCTGCGAAAAGCTTACACGGAAAACAGGCTGGATAAACGCCTACGCATCTATATTCGACCAAAGCTCCTGATTATTGACGAAATTGGTTACTTACCGTTTGACAGTTTGGCAGCTAACCTCTTTTTCCAGGTAGTAAGTGCAAGATACGAGAGAGGGAGTATTCTGTTGACCAGCAACAAGAGTTTCGGTGAATGGGGGGAACTGATGGGCGATCCGATACTTGCTACGGCTATCCTGGATCGGCTCTTACACCATTCCCACATCGTCAATATTAGGGGGAATAGTTACCGACTTCGTGAGAAGATGAGGACTGGAGCCTACGGCTCCCCCTCTACCACCTAACCAACAAAAAATCGCCGGGTGGGTCAATTCTAAACCGGCGATGGTGGGTCAAAATAAAGTCGGCGTTGACACAGAACAATGACCAGCTATTAATTCCAATTTCGGGGTTAAGGTGAGGAACGGCTGGCAGCTATGAGTAGAGCTGCCAGCTGCATCATGAGAAAGAGTGAAAGAGTGTTTAAAAAGCCTCCACCTTTAGGTGAAGGCAAGCTATTAATCGGCTGGGTTTTCGTTTTCCGCTGCACGCTCCCCAGGAGCCGAGAACATTTGATTTTGTTCTCGTTCAATTGCAGCAGATTCGTCTGGAGAAGTGCTTTGAATGGCTTCAGATGCTTGATTAATGGTCATAGCTGCAGGTGTTTCTCGTTCATCTCGTTTTACCATGAATTGGTCACCTCCTCAATACCATTAATGTGCACAGGTGTGTGGAGGAGTATCCAAACGGCGGCATCGATCGATCAAGAAAAGCTGGAAAACCTTTATGGGGCGGGCAAGCACAATTTTGAGTGGGATTTCTTTTATCGTCCATACTCTGCTGCGGCGGAAAATATGGGGAGAGAGGATCTAGTTTGTGAAAGGTCTCGGGTTTTTCTCGTACGCGATAGCCGGAATGGAGGGAGAAAAAAGTGGTGCCAGCGACCAACCTGGATCGGAGGGTAACAGCCTACTGTGGATAACGCTTCCCATGATCTCCAAACAGCTCCCGAACAGCGTTGTAATCTCTCATATGCATATCACTGAATACAATCGCCACTTCACCAGGTGCCAACTGCAATCGAACGGAAGGCTGTTCAATACGAAAAGGCAGTTCCATGGCAATCAAAGCTTCTTTCAAAAAGGCAACGTCACCCCAAGGGACCGGATAGTAAAATGATTTTTCCAACACAATCACTCCTCTAGTACAGAGTACACGAGTGAGCGAACAGAAAAAAGCCGGGAATAGAATCTCAATTACGTTCCATTGACTCTTTTCCATCATGGTGACTCTGTACATGAGGTTTAGCATGTTTGAAGCTATATAAAGGTCGTATCAAGAGTTGGGAAGCTATTAAAGATAAGAAATACGTAATAGATGGATCAGAGGTTGTTAAAGCATTGGTGACGATCCAGTACAAAAAAATAGAGCAAGAAAGGGTAAAGAACAAGTATTCAAGTTTCATGGTTGCCCCCTTTATGGATGTAGTCTTTAATCTTTTCAAACTGCTGATGTAGCAAAAAAGGATTCGTATAAGGATATTTCAGCGGACTTATTACAATGAAGTCATACATGTGCTATGAAGGACACGGTTTACGTACATTATTCGTTTGCCCCTAATGATGTCGTCACAGACATGCTTGTTCGAACAATCTCTATAGTTCCTTAGCAAGTCCCCAAATAAAAGATGCCAACAAGATTGCGAAAATAACAGTTATGGTTACAAAAACAAGTTTGGTCTTAATATAGGAGCTTATAAGCAGGCTACATAATGCTATCCCGATATTTTCACGGTTATATCGAGTAAGCCTGTATTTGTTGAGTCTGTATAGTAAGACGGCAAGCATAAAGCTAACCAACAAGGGTGGAAAAACATCCATAAAATCATCCTTTAACTCAAGATCATTTCGACCAAATTATACCATGTATAGACGATGCCCTTACTCTGAAGCATGCGCATTCTTTCGACAGTATCACTGTATCTGATTAACGGCAGAATACTTGAGGTAACAGGGGGCTGCACCGACGAATAGCCTCTATAAACACAACATTAGTTATTGTTTGTTTTTCCTAACACAAATGAAGCACAGATAGCAATTACAGCTGAAAGATACAAAATCGAAAAGACAATTGCTCGCATGAAAGAAAACTGAGGTGAATCATTAAAAATAGAAACAGTTAACCCCACAACGATAAATCCTGCTAGATAAACACCCAAGCCTATCAGTATACGTCTCAACATTTATATCGCCCCTGAAATGTTTTATCTATCCAAATATTAACATATGCCATTTGGTTAGTATACATATACATGATCGACTGAAGGAGCGAAATACGAGTTGTCACGTATGTGCTGAATGATGCTTGTTATCTGCGCCGAGCATAGTTATGCACTCCATGAACGATCGGGTATTCCGTAGCCTCTGTTGAGGACAGAAAGCTATCCCTTATCCAGCCAAGGCATGAAGGATCATTTCGATATACGGCCTGCGGGCAGTGCAATGACAGTGGGATATTAGGGAAGCGGGATTTAGTTCCATTGGCTGTACTTGGGTAGGGAATAAAATAAAAAAGGATAGCAAAAGGCTACCCAAATATCTTTTAAGCCCCAAAATTGGATTTGAGTCATACCCCCTTATCTTGTTAAGCTGATATCAGAAGAACAGGGGGATATTTTTATGCAACGGAGACGCTATTCAATCGAGTTCAAACAACAATTGATCCAGGAAGCCCACGAAGTAGGAAACGCTAGCCAAGTAGCCAGACGGCATGGGATAGACCCTAAAATGCTGTATCGATGGATACGTGACTCCAAACACGCAGATTGGCAGAATACGTCTTCCGAAGCTAAAGCTGTAACAAGCTATACACCAAGTCCAGGAGAGTTTCGGGAACTGGAAACGGAGAATGATAAACTGAAGAAATTACTGGGAGAAAAGGACTTGGAAATCGCGATCCTTCGTGATCTTGTAAAAAAGGTGAACCCAGCTTATCGGACAAAATGGAAATAGCCGACAAGTGGATACAGCTGGGGTACACAGCCAAACTAGTGCTACGTATTGTCGGCATCCTGGAAGCAACCTACTATTACCGAAAAAACAAAGCCTCCCAAAAACCTCGCGTTTATCACGGAGGAAGACCTATACCCGGTTATTCGTTGTCAAAAGACGGACAACCTGTCAGTGACGAACAAATCAAAGAATGGCTATCCGAGTTGATTGCCGATGAAGAATCTGCTTATGGATATCGAAAGCTTACCGTCTGCCTACGGCGAGACCACCAACTGGTCATCAACAAGAAAAAGGTTTACCGCTTGCTGAAAGAAGAAGAACTCCTGCAACCACAACGACAAAAGAAAAGGAAACATCCTCGAAAGTTGGCAAACAACCGAGAGATTACCGCTCCGAATCAATTGTGGGAGATAGACGTAAAATACGGATTTATCGTAGGAGAACAGCGTTTCTTTTTCCTGATGAGTCTCATTGATGTCTATGATCGAGCGATCGTGGACTACCATTTCGGACTGACCTGCGAAGGAAAACATGCTGCTCAGATTCTCCAACGTGCTTTGTGGAAACGGCAGCAATTCAATTGTGATGATCGCCCTGTTATCCGTACGGATAACGGTCCACAGTTTATTAGCCATGCCTTTGAAGAAGCCTGTCAGCATTTCCAAACGGTGCATGAGCGAATTCCTCCAAAGACACCCAATAAAAACGCTCACATTGAGTCATTTCACAGTGTTTTGGAGAAAGAATGTTTGCAGCGGAATGAATTTCAGAGCTATCAAGAAGCCTATGAAATCGTGACAAACTATCTGCTCTTTTATAATCAGCGACGGATTCATGGAAGCTTGTACGATTTATCACCTGTAGAATTTGGTAAAGCCTTTGCCTTGCAACTCATTACACCATTTGTTGTGAAAGTGTAGTATGGCAAAGGATTGCAGAACGATCCCTACTTCAACCTAGCTGACAAGCAGGAAGGAAAACGTCTGGGGTCAAGTGATCTCCTTGACGCTAGGCGTTTTCCTTCCTAGACTCCTAGGTGGTTGAAGGAGGGAAGAAGCATATGAAAATGCGAGAATAAGGGAGAAAGACTCAAATTTTAAGGGGTTAAACCGATATTCGTAAGTCGTTTTCACGCTTCTCCCATGCCAAATCCCAATAAAAGAAGAAAAATAATTGAACCCAATGCAAATACGTTTAATAAGATGAGTACCCACTTTAGCAAGCCTCCATCACTTATAGCTCCAAAAATGACGCCTAACAACGGAAGCAAAATCACTGAAACCAAGAAAAATTTGCCCATTGAAGGAGAAAGCATACCATTTGATAATAAACAAAACAAAATGGCGAAGGCTCCCAAACATACAATTGACCATATCGTAAAGTTCCTCACAGCACCCTCCTTACTCTATGTTGTTACCTTATTGTAGTCCTGTATAAAGCACCAAATTTCTTTGGTACCCTCCAAGACTGTGAGTGGCGTTGTTGACTAATCCTACCTTTGGAAATATTTTGCCTGTTGCAAATAAAGGTGGAAACGACATGATGGAAATCGAATCGTGACACACTATAGCAGGAGGTGTGCCGACAATGGAACAATGTATAGAAGTGAACGGAAGGGAATACCAGTTTGCCGCTACATATGACGGAGACGCCCAGTACAATGTTCAGGTGCTGAGCGGAGACAAGCTGATCACGATGTTTAAAATCGCTGCGGATTCCGAGGAGGATGTATTTAAAGCGGCAAAAGCCCATTTCCAGGCTGACGTGGAACTGGGTCATATCGATGTATAGCGTCAAGGTAAAAATGACTGGCAGCCGCTCTTCGTGAGTCAGGCTGTCTTTCTCTGTTTCCACGACCTGTATCAGTACAATTCAGCAGACAATATCAAGGAATAAAGCCTTCCAAAGGTTCCTGTTCTTTTCACTTTGCTCAAAATATGATACAACAGGAGGTGAAACTGATTGTACGGATGGGAGAGGACCTTCGATGCAGCAACAGAACGTACCGGACAGTCTGAAACAAATATGGATGTGGCGGGACCAACCTCTTGATACAAAAGAAGTGACAGAGGGTGAGCTTCTGTCCGCGCTGCAATTGGTCGAGGATTTGCGAAAAAACGGTCAATTTGCTCGTACCAGCGAAGCGGAAGCGGTCGTTCTGACATTGCTTGCCTCCAAGCGTATGAAAAAGCCGGGAGGCCATACGCTGGCGGCGGAGTGGCTGGACAGAGCGATCTCGCTGGATCCCTCCTTTGAATTGGCTCTGAAATGCCGTCTTCGGCTGTACGAGCTGCAACTGAAAGAACATCGGTTTCAGCAAGGCTATCCATCTGTGCGCGAGACTGATAACGCTGTCAGCCGACGCAAAAACTTGGAAATTCTCCAGGAAGCAGGCCGAGCAGAGCTGGTGGAGCTGGACGGGTGGCGCAAACTGGCGGCTGAAGCCGGGGAAGCTGCAAGACGGGTCGGGGAAAGCGAAACGGCTGAGAGATTGGCCGTACTAGGGGCTTTGTACGCAGAAAGAAAGCGGCTGCTAGAGGTAATGCTGGAGCGTGCAGAGGAGTACGCTGCTTCCCTGCGCGGGCTGTTTTATTCCGGTGAATCGCTTGCGTCTCTGCAGGAAGCGATACGGGCATTGGCTGCTCAGAACGAAAAGAGGGCGGCACTGTTTGATACAAATAACGAGGCTGATGCCGCTGACGAGCCGGTAGGGAAACTTTCTGCGCTGGAAGAGCTGGAAGCTTTGATCGGTTTGCAGGAAATCAAGGATCGGGTCCGCTCGCTGGCAAACTTTCTCCGCTATCGCCAAATGCGGGAGGAGAAAGGTTGGCATATGCGGGACCAAATTCCGCTCCACCTCGTTTTCATGGGCAATCCGGGAACGGGGAAAACGACTTTGGCCAGACTCATCGCCAGACTTTATCACGAGCTTGGCTTGCTGGAGCGCGAAGACGTCGTCGAGGTGGACCGCTCTCATTTGGTGGGGGCATACGTGGGACAGACAGAGCAGAAGGTGATGGATGCCGTAAAACGGGCGGAGGGCGGCGTCTTGTTTATTGATGAAGCTTACAGCCTGAAGCGGCCGGACAGCTCCGGCAGCGATTACGGGCAGGCAGCCATCGATACGCTGGTTGCAGCGATGACCGGCGGCGAGTACGCAGGCCGTTTTGTCGTCATGATGGCCGGCTATCCCGAGGAAATGCGGCAGTTTCTGTACGCTAATCCCGGACTCCGCAGCCGCTTTCCGGAAACAGGACATTTTCTTCTTCCCGATTACAGTACGGAAGAGCTTCTGCTCATTGCCGAGCAAGTCGCGAGCCGCAATGATTTTACGCTGACAACAGAAACTCGCACTGCTCTCCGGGAGCGTATCGAACAGGCTCAGGTAGACCATACCTTTGGCAATGCCCGTACGGTTCAAAACATTGTTCTGGACGCCATTTTTGCCAAAGGACGAGAGGTGGATGGCGAAAAAGAGCTGGATTGGCATGATTTTACCATTCTCAGCCAGGAGGATGTTCTGCCCAAGCGGGGCGAGCAGAAGTCTGATAGTGCCTGGGAAAAGCTGTCCAATTTGATCGGCTTGGAGCAAGTAAAGGCGGAGCTGTTGAAGATTTCATCGTTTGTGGACGTTCAGCGCAAGCGCAGTGCGATCGGGCTGCCTGCCTTGCCTATTGAACTCCACGCGGTATTCACGGGGAACCCGGGAACCGGAAAAACGACGGTTGCGGCCTTGTATGCCGAAAGGTTGAAAGAAATCGGCTACTTGAAACGCGGACATCTGGTTACAGTTGGCAGGGCTGATCTGGTTGCCGGATATGTAGGCCAGACGGCGGCATTGACCAGGAGGAAGGTCCGCGAAGCGTTGGGCGGTGTCCTGTTTATCGATGAGGCTTACGCTTTGGCCGAAGGAAGCGAAACGGATTTTGGCCATGAAGCGATCCATACGTTAGTGGAGGAAATGACCAGACACCAAGAAAATCTGGTGGTCATTCTCGCAGGCTATCCTCTGGAAATGCAGCGATTTATGGCAAGCAACCCGGGACTTTACTCGCGTTTCAAAAAGTACATTCCGTTCCCGGATTACACTACGGATGAATTGGTGCAAATGCTCCGGCTGGCGGTATATCAAAGGGGCTATCTGGTTCACGACAAAACGGTGGAAACGATCCGGACTTATTTGGAGCGGGCAGCCGCAAGCCATCAGCTGCACGGGAACGGCAGGCTCGTCCAAAATCTCGTTCAGGAAGCGATGCAAAATCAAGCGGTAAGATTAACGAGCAAGCAGGCAGCGGAATGGACACGCGATACGCTGAGCATGCTGGAATGGGAAGACTTTGCCCCGTTGTTTTTAGCGACAGGGGATGCAAACGAAAACATAGAGTGATTCATTGCGAGGGACTTTCGTCTCTCTTTTTTTTATATTTTTAGCCCCAAAGGACACATTTCTACAAGACATATTTTTATCAACAAGAATATCCTTTCTGATTTCCAGATTATAGCTTATAATGGAAATGTTATGAGAAAATTCAAAAAGGGGGAAATTAAGTGAAGAAAAGGTCTTTTTCTCTATTCTTGTGCTCCCTGCTTACCGGGGCACTGCTTCTGTCCGCTTGCACCCAGCCTGCAGCACAGCCGACGGAACAAAATCAGCAGCAACCGAACCAATCAGAGCAAAACCAGCAAGAGCAAACGAAAGCCGGTGAAAAGAAAGAGCTGGGCTATATCAAGGCGACAGATCCTTCGAAAGTGCCGGATTCTGCGAAGCAGCGCACAGATACGATGGTGCTCGGCATCACAGACCCTCAAGGCATTTTCAACTACTGGTTTTACAACACAGTCTATGACCGGTATGTGATTGAAGCAGTAACCGAACGATTGCTGTCGGTAGCAAAAGATGCCACTGTGATTCCGGGACTTGCGGAAAAATGGGAGATTTCCGACGACGGATTGACATATACGTTCCATATCGACAAACGAGCAAAATTCTCCGACGGCAAGCCCGTAACGGCAGAGGATGTCGCGTTCGCCTATCACGTCCTGTTGGACCCCAAATACGACGGCAGGTCGAACCTGTCAAAGGCCAAAATCAAAGGCGAAGACGCATACAAAAATGGAAACGCAACCAGCCTCGAGGGCGTAAAAGTAATTGATCCACAGACGATTCAAGTTCAGGTGGAAGAAGCAAACGCAACGACTTTGCTGTTGCTCGGCACTGAGATTTTTGTCCTGCCCAAGCACTATTACGGAAAAGATTTCGCCAAAGGAAATCTGGAGTATATCAAGAGCTTGCATCAGAAGCCTATGGGCAGCGGGCCATATATTCTGAAGGAGTTTATCCCTGGACAGGAAGTCCGTCTCGTAGCGAATGAAAACTACTGGAAGGGCGCTCCGAAAGTCAAAAATCTGATCTTCAAGTCAACGACGGCGGAAACGCAGATTCAAAGCCTGAAAACGGGTGCAACCGACTTTGACGCCTCGATTTCCGTAAATGCAGACAACGTTGAAGCATTGAAGGAACTGGGATTTGTCGATCTTGACATGCTCCTGAACAATGGATATGGCTATATTGCGATCAATCACAAGCTGCCGAAGTTCCAGGACAAACGCGTCAGACAAGCACTGATGTACGGATTGAACCGCGAAGAAGTGGTGTACGCGTATTCGCAAGGGTATGCAGAAGTCATTGACGTGCCGCAATCCAAGCTTTCGTGGGGTTATCCGGACGAGTCCAAGCTGACGAAGTACAGCTACGATCCGGAAAAAGCGAAACAGCTCCTCGATGAGGCAGGCTGGAAGCTGGAGAGCGACGGCTACCGTTACAAGGACGGCCAAAAGTTCACGATCCAGTTCTCCGCATCGACTCCAAATGAAGTGAATGATGCCCTGATTCCGATTGCGGTAGAGAACTACAAGGAACTGGGGATTGAATTTATCGCCGAACAACTGGAATTCAACGCTGTCATCGACAAACGCAACAAGGGAGAGCACGAAATGGCGTTCCTGGCCGTTGGACTTTCCACAGACCCTGATCCGTACGGCTTGTTCCACTCCAAAGGCGGATCGAATAAAGACGCCTACTCCAACCCCAAAGTGGATGAACTGCTTGAGGCTGGTCTGAAAGAATTTGACCAGGCCAAGCGCAAAGCGATTTACCAGGAAGCATACGAGATCATCAATGACGATATTCCGGTGCTCTTTATGTACCAACGCTACAATTTGAATACGATCAGCTCCAGACTTTCCGGCTTTGTGATTTCTCCTTATAAATACTTCTCAGAGTCACTAAACGAAGTTCAAATTAACTAAAAATTTTTGATAATTTCACCAATTCGCAATATGCTCGGCGCTATGCTGAGCATATTGCTTGCATAAGAGGGGAGGAAATCATGAAGCAGCTCCTTATCCGCAGACTTATCCAAAGCATCCCGACCCTGATCGGCGCCTCTATTCTCGTCTTTCTCGTCTTTACCTTGGCACCTGGCGACTTTGTCACCCAGATGTCGGCTGACGCCAATATGACCCAGGAGCGGCTCGATGAGATACGCGCCCTGCACGGGCTTGACCAACCTCTCTACAAGCAGTATCTCACCTGGATGGGCAATCTGCTCACGGGAAATTTTGGCGAATCTGTCCTGCATCGCCAGCCCGTGACGAGCGTGATAAACACATTTATGTGGAATTCCTTTCTGATTGCCATCATCGTTCTGGTGCTGCAATGGATCATTGCATCCATCGTCGGCATTATGGCCGCGCTGAGACAATATTCGATTTACGATTCTGCAGTCACGCTGATTGTTTTTATGGCGATGTCTTTTCCATCCTTCTTTTTGGGATTGCTTATGCTGAAGTTCTTCGCCGTCGATTATCAGATATTCCCGCTGGGCGGCATGCGGTCGACAGGGAGCACCCTTACCGGCTGGGCCGATTTTTGGGACGTGATGAAACATCTGGCATTGCCGGTCATTGTTTTGACCTTGCTGAATATCGGCTCGCTGACCAGATACTTTCGGACCAATATGCTGGAAGTCATCAGGCAGGATTACGTTCGTACAGCCCGAGCCAAGGGATTGAAGGAGCGCGTCGTCATTTTCAAACACGCGCTGCGAAATGCATTGCTGCCTTTGATTACCCTGTTTGCCCTCGAAATTCCCGGTTTATTTTCCGGGGCGATCATTACCGAACGCATCTTTAACTGGCCAGGCATCGGCCGGGTTGTGCTGGACGGAATCTTCCAAAGGGATTACCCGCTCTTGATGGGCTTTACGATGCTGCTGGTTGTACTGACGATCGTTGCCAATATCCTGGCTGATCTGATGTACGGCGTAGCAGACCCGCGGGTCCGGAACAGGTAGGGGGGATAGAGATGAGCCACAATATTGCTGACGTCCAAGTCGAACTCAAAGCCAAAAAGATCAAACCCGATTCCCCGTGGCGCAGTGCCTTCCGCCGTCTGTTCAAAAACAAGATGGCTTTGGCCGGGATGATTGTCCTTACGCTGATGTTTCTGTTTTCGTTTATCGGTCCCTATTTTTCTTCTCATCTGGACGCGAAGATTTCGGTCAGAAACGCCAATCTTCCGCCGAACGAAACTCATTGGCTCGGGACGGACAAGCTCGGCCGGGATGTGCTTTTGAGGACAATGGAAGCTGGAAGAGTATCCTTGCTGGTGGGGATCGTCGCCGCTTCGATCATCGTCTTGGTCGGCGGGACGCTGGGAGCCATTGCGGGCTATTACGGCCGTTTTGTCGATTCGGTGATCATGCGCCTGGCAGACATTCTTTATGCGATTCCCACGCTGCCCATCCTCGTGGCGCTTGGCGCTATTCTGTCTGATTTGAAGTTTCCGCCGGACAAGCGGATTTATCTGGTCATGTTCATCGTCGGAATGATCGCCTGGATGAGTCTTTCGCGTCTCGTCAGAAGCCAGGTACTCAGCTTGAAGGAGCAGGAATTCATGCTGGCCAACGAAGTGCTCGGGCTGAGGGACAGACGGAAAATTTTCAGGCATTTGCTGCCCAATACGGTACCCATCATCATCGTTGCGGCGACGCTGGGTGTAGCAAACTCGATCCTTCTCGAATCTACGCTTAGCTTTCTCGGTCTTGGCGTAGTACCGCCTACCCCGTCCTGGGGACAGATGATCTCGGCAGCAAACAATATGATTGACTTCCAGAACAGGCCCTGGCTCTGGGTTCCGCCTGGGGTGTGCATATTGCTTACCGTCGTTTCGATCAACTTCATCGGTGACGGATTGAGGGACGCCTTTGATCCCAAACAGAAAAGGTAGGAGAAGCTGCATATGTCGAGTACACTTGTTGAATTTCGCAATTTGAAAACGTATTTCTACACAGAAGCCGGTGTCGTACAAGCTGTGAATGACGTCAGCTTTTCCATCCGAGCTGGAGAGACGGTTTGCATCGTCGGTGAATCCGGGTGCGGAAAAAGCATCACCGCCATGTCATTGATGCGGTTGATCGCTTCCCCTCCAGGGAAGATCGTGGGCGGAGAAATCTTGTTTGAAGGCCGGGACCTCCTGAAGATCAAGGAAAGCGAAATGAGAATGATCCGCGGCAATGAGATCGCCATGATTTTTCAGGAGCCGATGACGTCGCTGAATCCGGTTCTGACAGTAGGGGACCAGATCATGGAACCGCTGATCGAGCATACGCTTCTATCCAAAAGCGAGGCCCGGAAAAAAGCGATCCAGCTCATCGAACAGGTGGGAATTCCCCGTGCCGACCAGATTATTGACAGCTATCCGCATGAACTGAGCGGGGGGATGAGGCAGCGCATCATGATCGCAATCTCTCTTAGCTGCGATCCGAAGCTGCTGATTGCCGACGAGCCGACGACAGCCTTGGACGTCACGATCCAGGCGCAAATTCTCGATTTGCTCCGGCAATTGAAAAAGGACCGGAACATGTCGCTCATGCTCATCACCCACGATCTTGGAGTTGTTGCGGAAATGGCCGATTACGTGGTTGTGATGTACGCGGGCAAGGTCATCGAGGAAGGGCCGGTAAAGGAGATTTTCAAGAATCCGCGTCATCCTTATACAAAAGGCTTGTTGCTCGCCAAACCGGTAATCGGACAAAGAAAAGAGCGCTTGTTCACGATCCCGGGCCAGGTCCCCAATCCGATCGGTCTGGGTGAAAATTGCCACTACAGCGACCGCTGCGAACATGCGATGGACATTTGCCGTGCAAGTCAGCCTGCCTTACAGAAGGATGGGGCTGACAGCAAAGTGGCTTGCTGGCTGTACGAAGGTGAGGGAGCGAAATGAGCGATGTCATCCTGGAAGTGAAAGACTTGAAAAAGTATTTCCCGATTCGCTCCGGAGTGTTTCAGCGGACGATCGGGCACGTAAAAGCGGTTGACCAGATCAGTTTTACCATGAAAAGAGGAGAAACCTTGGGGCTTGTCGGTGAGTCCGGTTGCGGAAAAAGCACAGCCGGCCGGACGATTATCAGGCTGTACGACAAGACCGAGGGCCATGTCCTGTATAATGGTCGGGATATCCATCAGCTGCCCCCTAAAGAGCTGCGCAAGTTGCGACCCAAAATGCAATATGTGTTCCAAGACCCGTTCAGCTCGTTAAATCCACGGGTGAAAGTCGGGGAGGCGATCGGCGAGGCTGTCGTCGATCACGGGCTGTGCTCGAAGGCAGAAATTCGCGAGAAGGTGTTGGAGGTGCTGAATATTTGCGGCTTGGCACCGTACCACTACGACCGCTACCCGCATGAATTTTCCGGCGGGCAAAGACAACGGATCGGGATTGCCAGAGCGCTCATCCTGCAGCCGGACTTTATTGTGCTGGACGAGCCGGTTTCTGCTCTCGACGTGTCGATTCAAGCGCAAATCATTAATTTGCTCTCTGATTTGCAGCAGCAGCAAAACCTGACCTACCTGTTTATTTCTCACGATTTAAGCGTGGTAGAGCACATCTGCTCATCGGTGGCCGTCATGTATCTGGGCTCGATAGTGGAGATGGCGCCTCGCGACGAGCTGTTCAAAAATCCTCTCCACCCCTATACCAAAGCGCTGCTGTCGGCTGTACCGATTCCAGACCCTACGATAACGAGAGAGCGAATCTTTCTAAAAGGAGATATTCCAAGCCCGGCTAATCCTCCACAAGGCTGCAAGTTTCATACCCGTTGTCCGGTTGCTGCGGATAGGTGCAGGACGGAAGTGCCGGTTTACCGCGAAGTCGGCCCGGAGCATCATGTGGCATGTCATTTGGTATAACCGAGCGAGACTCGCAGTCTTTTTGAGTCTTTCTCAACGCCCACGGTGAAAAGAAAGCAGGAAGCGCACGATCCAGCAGGGATTGCTGCGCTTTTTTGTCCGTCTGAAGCTTGGGACACTTTTACAATTATTACCCTTTTCGTATAATGTTGTTATTCAAAAATCAGACGGGAGAAGGGGGCATTTCATTGCGGGGAAAAAGGCATGCGGCACTGATTGGGGTACTTGTTCTGTCGCTCATGGTCGGCGGGCTGCCGACAGGAGCCAAGCAACAAGGTGAGCGCAGGGGAGATCTGGAGATTGAAGCGCGGGAAGGCTTTTCTCTGGATTCCCGATCCAAAGCGGGAGGAGAAACAGACCTGGTCGTCATTCAATTCGAGGGGCCCATCGAAGAAGAATGGAAAGAAGAAATAGAGGATATCGGTATAGAGCTGGGCGACTATTTGCCTGACTATTCCTTTATAGCCAAATTATCAGAACAGGGCGATGAGAAAAAATTGAAACGGCTCTCTTTTGTCAAAAGGGTCGTTCCTTTTTATCCGGTTAACAAGGTAGCGCCGACTCTTCGCAAGTCATTGGGAACAACCGATGAGGTAGAAGTAGCTGTGATCGGCTTTGATCAGCAAGTGGACATGAACCGCACCCTGTATCGGGCGGCGAGTGAAGAAAGCATCGGTGATGTGGACTCGCTGCAGAATGCGAGGCACATCTCGCTTGCACGCATGAGCGGAGAAGGATTGGAGGAGGTCATCCAGTCAGAAGATGTCATTGCCGTGATTCCTATGCCGGAGCGAAAACTGCATAATGATCGGGCTGCAAAAATCATCAAGGCAAACAAGCTGGAATCTGCCGGCTTTACCGGGAAAGGACAGATTATTGGCATCGCCGACAGTGGTTTGGATACAGGCGATCCAGACGATCTCCATCCCGATTTTACGGGGAGGATCAAAAGCTTGTATGCAATTGGCCGCAAAGGCGACGCGAGTGATCTGGATGGACACGGAACGCATGTAGCCGGATCGGCACTTGGCAGCGGAGAGGCTTCTGATGGACAGTATCAGGGAATGGCGCCGGAGGCGGAGCTGGTTTTCCATTCGATGCTGACGGAAAAGGGGTATTTGAAAGGAGAGGTCGAGGACATTCTCGGGGAAGCCTACGAGGACGGCGCACGTATTCACTCGGATTCATGGGGGACTGACGATAACGGCGATTACGGACTCGATTCCTTCTTGTTTGACCAGTTTCTCTGGGAACACAAGGATATGACTGCCCTGGTAGCTGCGGGCAATCAGGGAGAGTATGGCTACAAGACGATCGGCAGCCCGGCCACAGCCAAAAATGTCATCGCCGTAGGGGCTACCGAGAACGACCGACCGGATGTAGGCGGGGATGAGGCGGATGATCCGGATACTGTAGCGGGATTCAGCAGCCGCGGAACGACGAAGGATGGAAGGCTGAAGCCCGATATTGTCGCACCCGGGAGCTATATTCTTTCCGCTCGCTCATCGGTCGCTCCTGAAGAGGAGTTTGAAGAGCTCTTCGACCAATACTATGCATACAACAGCGGGACAAGCATGGCCGCACCAATTCTGGCCGGAGGAGCGGCCCAGCTTCGCCAGTTTTTGCTCGAAGAAAAAGAACTGGATGAACCGAGTGCCGCCCTGATCAAAGCGATGCTGATCAGCGGAGCCGATGATCTCGATGAGGACATGCGCCTTCAGGGATTCGGGCGGGCCAACCTCCTGCAGGCGATCGAGACAGATTTCGTAGATGAAACAGATGGTCTGGTGACAGGAGAAGAGGCGACGTTTGCCGTCGAGGTGTACGAACGCTCCAAGCCGCTTGCCATCACATTGGCTTGGACAGACTATCCGGCTTCTCTGGCAGCGAAAAGAACCTTGGTGAACAACCTTGATCTGACTGTAACCGCTCCCAGCGGAGAGAAGTTCAACGGAAACGACTTTTTCCGTTACCCGTATGACGATGAAGTGGACAATTTGAACAATGTGGAACAAGTATGGATTTCCCGACCGGAAAAAGGCTTGTACACGGTGAGCGTAAAAGGCTTCAATGTCCCAAAAGGTCCACAGCCATTTGCGCTCGCCACAACGGGCAAAATCAAGGAAAAAGGCGGCGGACAGCATATCGAGCAAGGGAAGCTGCATGATGACAAAAGGTCGGACAGGTATGCCGATTACTCATTTCGGGCCAAGAGCGAAGGCCGGTTGAGAGTATATGTTGACTGGAACAATCATGCGTCGTTAAGCTTGACGTTGTATGACTCCCAAGGCGATATACTGGCAATCAAGGAGATAAAAAAGAGGAAAAGCCTTGTTCTGCCGCTCCCGGAGAAGGGGCGATACAAAATACGACTGGAGCTTGAAGACGGCCCGAAGGTATCCTATAAACTCTCGATGAGCTATCCTGAATAAACCGGAATGATCATACGGATGGAAACGGCGCAGCCCATCACGCTAACGTGGCGGACGCGCCGTTTTGTCTTGAGCCTTGTTCGGGGGCGTGTGGTATTTCAACCCGTGCTTCCACTCGTGAGCCCGCAAGGCTATTTCCAGACAGAGCCGTTCATTGGGGTGCGTAAAGTCTACCGGGAGATGCTCCTGGATTTTTTCCAGCCGGTGGTACAAGGTCTGGCGGTGGATGAATAAATGATCAGCCGTTTCCTGCTTGGACAAGTTGTGATCCAGGTAGACACGCAATGTCTGGGCCAGTTGGGTCCCGTTCTCCGCATCGTATCGCAGGAGCGGCCCCAGGTAATCATCGATAAAATGCGTGAGCACGGGCTCCTGGGGGACATGAAACAGCAGACGGAACAAGCCCAGCTCGGCAAAATAGGGGCTGTGGGCGTCTTGCTGGAAGATCAGGGCCTGCTCGGATTCTGCCAGGTGCCGGCCCGCCTCTGAAAGCCTCTCGCCAGGCCGGCTTACACCAAACAGGACCTCGGTATCCGGTCCCATGGCCTGGCGGCACATCCGTTTCATCTCGGACATGGCCTTGTCCAGAGTTCGGCGAATATCCGTTTGATTGGTTGGTGCGATCAGGAGAAGGTAAAAGCGGTTTCCTTTGCAGCGGATGAAGGGACGAAAGCCGAGCCTCGTCAGCAAAGAACGGAATACGCCGGTAAGCTCATGCGGTGCGAGTGGCGAGGAAAGGTCCTCCGTGCTCCGATGGAGAGACAATAAGAGCGTATAGTAGGCCGGTGTTTTGTTCTTGCCGGACAAACCGAGGAGAGAGCGTATTTGTTCCTCCGGCAAAGGTCTGTTGGCGATCAGATCGTCGAACAGCCGATTCTCTGCTGCGAGCATCTGCTCTTTGGCAAACATTTTTCGCATCAGAATTTGGGCCATCGAGCTAACGGTGTAATCGAGCGTCAATAGCAGGTATTCGTCGGCTTCCCGATCATACAGAATCAAGCCGACATAAGCGAGCAGATGTCCCATGACGATAATGGGCTGGTAGACCAGCTTCTTTTTGTCCGAGAGCGCGATGATCCCGCTGCTCGAGACGGAATCGTCCCCTTGCGGCAGGGCCGTACGCATCAAACCGGACAGCTCCGATTGAACAACCTGCGGCAGGGGAGGGACGTAGAGAGGATTTCCATCCAAGGGGAAAAAAAACACCTGTGTGTGTACACTTGCCTGAAAATGCTGCAAGAGTTTCGGAATTCCCTGTGTCTGCAGACTGAGCTGCTGCAAGCTGCGGGAATACGTCTCCAGGTTGCGAAGCGCCTGCATTTGACGGTTGATCAAATGCTCGTGCAGATCCAGTGTAATGTCAACGAAGCGAACAGGCTTATGAAAGACAATCAGTGGAAAGTCATGATGGTCAGCGAGCTCAAGCATGTCCTGTGGCACTTGCGGGATGTAGTCGCCAAGCTCGATACATAACCCGACCGCCTTCCGTGAAATGAGCTCGGAGAGATAAGCCAGCCGCTTTTCTTTTGCCTCGCCAAATCCGAGTCCGGTCGAAAGGATCAGCTCATCGCCGTTCAGGTATTGAACAGTGTGAGCCGCTTCCAATACATGCACCCATCGCACCGAGCGGGACAAGCCCCGACTGCCTGCGACCACTTCCGCGTGCTGAAACAAAGGACGTTTGACGACATCTGCCACGGTCAGGCGCCATTCATTGGTCATTCTTCTCCTCCTATAGACAGTCTGTAACATGAATACTACCGAACTCCTGTCAGTTTGTCTAGTGATGGCGCGTTGAATGTTCAGATAAGATAGAATTATCAATCATGCATGTGCGCAAAGGAGTTGAAAGGATGAGTACAACAACAGTTGGTCCTACTTTGAAAAACTACATCGCCGGAGAATGGGTGGAGTCCCAAACGGAGCGCTATGAGGATATCCCCAACCCGGCAACAGGCGAAGTGCTGTCGCGCGTACCACTCTCGACGAAGGATGACGTGGACAAGGCTGTGCAAGCGGCCAAGGCTGCCTTTCCGGCCTGGAGTCAGACCCCTGCGGTAGATCGTGCCCGGATCATGTTCCGCTTCCAAAACCTGCTCTGGGAGCACCAGGATGAGCTGGCGCAAATGATTACGCTGGAGAACGGGAAAAACCTGCCTGAGGCACACGCGGAATTGCTCCGCGGCATTGAAATGGTGGAGTTTGCGGCAGGAATGCCGACGCTGCTCATGGGTGAGACGCTCCCGAATATCGCCAGGAACATCGACTGCCAGGTAATTCGGTTTCCGCTTGGCGTCGTTGGCGGAATTACGCCGTTCAATTTCCCCCTGATGGTGCCGATGTGGATGTACCCGATCGCGATTACGGCAGGCAATACATTTGTCTTGAAGCCGTCCGAGCGCACGCCGCTGTCCTGCATTCGGATCGCCGAGCTGTTAAAGGAAGCGGGATTGCCCGATGGCGTATTCAACGTCGTCAACGGCGCTCACGATGTGGTGAACGGGCTATTGGAGCACCCGGATGTGAAAGCGATCTCCTTCGTCGGTTCGCAGCCAGTCGCCGAGTACGTCTACAAGACAGCCGCAGCGCATGGAAAACGCGTCCAGGCGTTGGCCGGGGCCAAAAACCACCACCTCGTCATGCCGGACACGAATCTGCAGCGAGCAGCCAAAACCATCGTCAGCTCCGCCTTTGGCTGTGCAGGCGAGCGCTGTATGGCGGCGAGCGCGGTCGTGGCAGTAGAGGAGATCGCAGACGAGCTGATCCGCCATCTGATCGAAGAGTCCAACGCCTTGAAAATGGGGAATGGGCTAGAGCCGGGAGTTGACCTGGGACCGGTCATTCGCGCTTCGCATTTGGAAAAAGTGCACGGTTTCATCGAGCAGGGACTTTCCGCAGGCGCCGAGCTCGTTCGGGATGGACGGGAGGATGCGAAAGCAAACCCGGAGGGCTATTTCCTCGGGCCTACGATTTTTGACAAGGCGGATGCCGAGATGGTGATCGTCCGAGACGAGATTTTTGCGCCTGTGCTAAGCGTCATGCGGGTCAAGAATTTCGAGGAAGGACTTGAAACGATCAGCAAATCCCGCTTTGGAAACGGAGCCACCATTTACACAGAAAACGGCAAGTGGGGACGGGAGTTTGTACAGCGCGTGGAAGCCGGCATGGTCGGGGTCAACGTAGGCGTCCCTGCGCCAATGGGCTTCTTCGCCTTCACCGGATGGAAGAACTCGTTTTACGGAGACCTGCATGCCAACGGCAAAGACGGCGTCGACTTTTTCACGAAGAAAAAGACGATTACGTCGCGCTGGTTTGACGACGGCGATACCAGTATCGGTTCCCAAAAAGTATTCGTGAAATAACGAAAGGGAGGATCGAAAATGAGCCAGGAGCAACAAACTCATACGCTGGAAAAGGAATCCCTGCTGGAAAAAGACAGGGCGCACATGTGGCATCACATGTCGCCCTACAATCCCAATCCGATGATCGTCACGGAAGCGAGCGGCTCGTGGGTGACGGACATTGACGGAAACAAATACCTGGACGGCATGTCTGGCCTGTGGTGCGTCAATATCGGCTACGGCCGGCAAGAGCTTGCTGAGGCTGCCTATGAGCAATTGAAAACGATGGCCTACTTCCCGCTGACACAAAGCCATGTGCCAGCGATCAAGCTGTCGGAAAAGGTGAGCGAGTGGCTCGGTGAAGAGTATCGGGTCTTTTTCTCCAACAGCGGTTCGGAAGCGAATGAAGTAGCCTTCAAAATCGTCCGTCAATACCACCATCAGAACGGCGAGCCGGGCCGGTACAAGTTCATTTCCCGTCACCGGGCCTATCACGGCAATACGATGGGAGCTTTGGCTGCTACCGGACAATCGATCCGAAAACAAAAATACGAGCCGCTGGCGCCGGGCTTTCTCCACGTTTCCCCGCCGTATTGCTACCGCTGTCCATTCGGAAAGTCCTACGGGAGCTGCAGCCTCGAGTGTGCCCAGGTATTCGACGAGGTCATCAACTGGGAGGGAGCAAACAGCGTGGCGGCCGTCATTATGGAGCCGACGATCACAGGCGGCGGCGTCATCGTTCCTCCGCCGGAGTACATGCCGAAGGTGCGGGAAATCTGTGACAAGTACGGCGTCCTTTTGATCGTCGACGAAGTGATTTGTGGATTCGGCCGTTCCGGTCAAAAGTTTGGTCATCAAAACTTTGGCATCAAGCCTGACATTGTGACCATGGCCAAAGGGATCACAAGTGCGTACCTGCCGTTGTCGGCTACCGCGGTGCGGGCAGACATTGCCGACAAGTTTAACGAGCAAGGAGTCAACCTGCACTTCCGTCACGTCAATACGTTCGGCGGAAATCCGGCGGCTTGTGCGCTCGCGCTGAAAAACCTTGAGCTGATGGAAGAAGAGCAGATGATCGAGAGGGCTGGCCGTCTGGGAGAGGAGTTGCGGGAGAAGCTGTCGTTCTTAGAGGAGCATCCGCATGTAGGCGACATTCGGAGCTTCGGTTTTCTGATGGGCATCGAGATGGTGGAAAATCGGGAAACGAAGGAACCGGCAGCGCCTGACAAATTGACCAAAGTCATCGGAGCCTGTAAACAGCGCGGCCTGATCATCGGACGAAATGGCGATACGATACCGGGCTTCAATAACGTTCTCACCCTTTCGCCTCCTTTCTCGACTACAAGCGAAGACATTGACTTCATCGCTCGCGTACTGCGTGAAGCGTTTGCGGAATTAGCCTAAGCAATCAAATAACAAAAACGGCTTCCTATTCCTGACCTGCCCTAAGACGAGCAGAAAGGGAAAGGAGGCCGTTTGGTTTCATGGTTTCAGAATCAAGAATCTTTTCTCATGATGAAATAGACAATCAGACCCATGACCGGAAAAAGCAGTGTTCCAATGAGTACAAGCAAAGCGTATTCGTTGCTTTTGCCGCGTTTGCGAGCGTCCCGATAGGCCCAGATACTGGTGAGGATATTTAGCGCGTATAGAACCAGGAGGATCAGAAACGGGAAAAACATGATCAGTTGAATTGGTAAGTCGAAATGACTTTTGTATTCCACAAGTGTCCCTCCCAAAAGTGTATATCGAAAGGCATGACAAATCATGTCTATGTATGGCAAACAAGACTCTATCGGCAGTTGGTCGGCAGATCCAGGAAGATGTCCCAAGCAAAAGCGAAAGGTATTGACGCGGGTTGGGGATCATGATAAGGTACAACGTAATGAATACTAAGTAAATACATAGGAATTGTATGTTTTAATCATTTCGACAGGGGAGGAAAACCATGAACAAAGGACGTACGATCAAACAGGCAGCCGCGGGGGCAGTTTTACTAACCGCTTTAGCGGTGACCGCTGGCACGCAGGTGTATGCAGCGCCCGCATCCACTTCTTCTTTGGCGGTGCAAGCTACTGCGGTGCAAACATCAGTACCTCAGCCAACATCCGTCAAAGATGCCGCCGCCTACATCACAAAGCGGTACGGAATCACTTTGTCCGGGACTATTACCAAACAGCAGTTTGAAAAGGCTTTGGAAACGCTGCTAGCCTCTTCCAGTATAGCGGTTAACAGCGATGGGGCCAATCATTCTTTCTTCCCGAAAGGCTCGACGAGCAATAAGCTTTTGGCATGGGAGGCAATCAGCGCTTCCGTAAAGGCTGCTGACTTAAAGGAACTGGCGCATACGTATTCGGACGAAAAAATCTCCGCAGCCTGGGATGCAGCCGGCTTGACGTATAAAGCAGGCGAAGGGATTGCCAAGGAAGCGGCACAGGAGGTGGCGGTCGCCTTTGACACCGGGTTCCTTTCTGCAAAGGATTTGTCCGGAATAAAGCTGGAAGCAAATGTATCCGCCGAGCTCGCCTATCAGATCTTGAACAAGGTGGCAGAATTTCACGGAGAGCAGCAAAACTTTCTCGGCACCATCAGCGACGACGACATCTTCGGAAAGCTCGTCCAGGCGTGGAATGAATCCCAGTTGATCAGGAAAGAAGAATTGCAAAAGACCGTAGATGAAGGACTGAAACAAAACCTGATCACCGGTTACAATCTCAAGGACACGCAGTTTGATCCCCACTTTGATCCCGCACGGACGATCACCTACGGGCATAGCGATATCGTCCATGCGGTGCAATTGGTCGGCCTGCTCCGCAGCGAAGGCATTGCTGCGAAAGTACAGTTGGAGCCGAAAACGTCTGCTTTTGTTTATTTGAAAGAATGGGGCGAGCCGGTACAAACGGATGATTATCAAGTAGTCCCGATCGACAACGGCAATCACATTGCCTACGCCAAGGAATACGATCTGAGTCTGGAGTTTGCCACGGTCGAAGAAAAAGAGAAATTCCAACCGCTCGTACTGAAATACGCGAAGCGCAATCAAGAGGATATGACCGGTCTTCTCAAATCGTCCTGGTGGCAGCCTCTCTACTATTCCCTGACAAAGCTGGATGAGTATCCGGTGATCACAAACAATGTGCTGAAAAAAGGCCGCTATCTGGCCCAGACTTTTACCCTGAACGAAGATTCGGC
This sequence comes from Brevibacillus borstelensis, assembly GCF_036700025.1. Taxonomy (NCBI): domain Bacteria; kingdom Bacillati; phylum Bacillota; class Bacilli; order Caryophanales; family Paenibacillaceae; genus Brevibacillus; species Brevibacillus borstelensis. The sequence goes on from NZ_CP144922.1 coordinate 2,821,254, forward strand.
CAAAGTCGTATCCGGATTGAAAAAAATCAACCCTTCTGCCAGCGTGGAAACGTATCAGTTTTGGGTCGATCAACCGTTTTACAACTATTTAAAAGGGGACTATAAATAAGCTCATCCCCGCTCTTTTTTAGTGGTTGCGGGCTGGTCATCCTGTTCGGCTTGGTATGCGCGAAGTCCGCGAACGAACATTTCCAGGATGACGTCGTGCTGGGTCTTGCTCGCCACCTTCAGGCGTATTTGCTCCAGCTCGTTCACCAGTTCCGAATCCAGATGCAAATTAATCGTTTTTCCCTTGCTTCGCGGGTGAATTTCAAGATGATTGCCATTCTTCTTGACCACCCCTTCGACAACCGCTTCTTTTCCGAGTATGTTGCGATCGGGTACGTACAAGCAAGGGGCTTCCAGGATGATATGGGTCAGCTCTTCACTGAAACGGATAGTGAGGGGCTGCCCCTTTTTTTTATGAAAGTCGCGAATTTGGCGAGAATATTCCTGGTTTTCTACAGTATTGCCGAGCGTGATAACAGCTGTTTCCATAACTCCTCCTTACGACCGGGCAAGAGAAGTGGAGGTCTGATTGGCTTTCTGCAAAGCACCCTCCGTGACCCCGTCTATTACTTCGCCGTTTTCCTCGATCTGTACCTGGTAGACAAACAGCTCATCTGCAGGATCAGCCTTGCTTAAGGCGACAGCCGTGATGACCGCACAAACCCATTTCCCGTTCCGCTCCAGACGAACGCGATCCAGGACGTCAAATTTGGGAACGAGCAAACCTTTTCCATGCAAAAAGCGCAGTACTTCTTTTCGCGGATACAGAAAGCGCTTGTTTCCCTGTTTGCCTGCCAGCAAAGGAAATACCTCGCGCTCATCGATGACCGTGCCAAGCAGCCCATCGTCTGCCCACCTTTTAATCGAGGCCATGCTTCCCGTCCTTCCGCTCCGGGAGGCGAGCAGGTCCAAAATCTCGCGCGATGATACATAGTTTTTTCTCTCCGAGCGTTGTGCTTCAAAAGCAATCCGTTCGGCTTCCAATCTCTCCAACCGGTCCATCGCTTCTGCAATTTGCTGCTTGAGTCTGGCAATCAGCTGATCGTAATCCTTCATGCCATCCCCCTCAATTCTTGTTTTGGTATCAGCCTATTCTGCATTGAAATCAATCATGCCTGGGAAGTCGGTTTCATTTCAGGAACCTCCTATTTAAAAAAGGTGATGAAGGAATCATAAAACGCTTTTTTTCCACATTGATAATAGCAAGGAAGCAATTTTCAGAACGCCTGAGGAGGTTGTTGCATAATGAGCGTTCGCCGCGAAGAAACAAAGACCGCATCTATGCTGCAGGCAAACTTTCAAGAAGTAGTTCCTGCCCTGAAGCCGAAAGAAGCGATAGACGAAGCAAACCGGTGCCTTTTCTGTTACGATGCCCCCTGTATCAAGGCCTGTCCCACCTCAATCGACATCCCGTCCTTTATTAAAAAAATTGCGACCGGCAATTTGCTCGGGTCGGCGAGGACGATTATGGAGGCAAACCCGGTCGGAGCTAGCTGTGCCAGGGTCTGTCCGACAGAGGAGCTGTGCGAAGGTGCCTGTGTGCTCAATCACGCCTCCAAGCCGATCATGATCGGGCTGCTTCAGCGTCATGCGACAGACTGGGCAATAAAAAATCAGAAAATTCTGTTTCATGCAGGAGAGCAAAATGGCAAGCGCGTCGCTATCGTCGGCGGCGGTCCAGCCGGTCTTTCGGCAGCGCGAGAGCTTGCCCGTCTCGGTTATGAAGTAACGGTTTTCGAAGCGCGAGAAAAGGCCGGCGGGCTAAACACCTATGGCATCGTTTCCTTCCGTTTGCCGCAGGAGGTTGCACTGTGGGAGGTTGAGCAAATCGAGCAGATGGGCGTGACCATCAAGACTGGAACCCGCGTCGGTGTAGACGTGACACCGGAGGAGCTTCTGCAGAGCTTTGAAGCTGTCTTGCTTGCGGCAGGCATGGGCGCTGTCCCGATGCTGAATATCGAGGGCGAAGACTTGATCGGCGTTCTCGATGCGATTTCCCTCGTGGAGGATACGAAAACGAAACCGCTTACGGATCTGATGCTCGGCAAGAAGGTGGTTGTGATCGGGGCGGGAAACACGGCGATAGACGGAGCCACTGCCTCCAAACGGCTGGGTGCCCAGCTCGTTCAGATTCTTTACAGGCGTACAGAGAAAGAGATGACCTGCTACGAGTTCGAGTATGAATTTGCGAAACAAGATGGCGTGGAATTCCGTTGGCTGGTAGCGCCGACCCGGATTATCGGCGAAAACGGACGGGTGACCGGTATTGAGCTTATGCGGATGGAGCTTGGGGAGCCGGATGCAAAAGGACGAAGGCGTCCGGAGCCGGTCCCGGGCAGCGAGTTTGTAATGGAAGTGGATTTCGTTGTAAAGGCAATCGGGCAAACGCGGCACGTGGACTTGATCGAAATGTTCGGGCTTCAGCACAAAAACGGAATCGTGGAGATCGAGGAAGGCACGTATCGAACCTCTCATCCGCATGTCTACGCCGCGGGCGATGTCATCTTTGGCGGAGGGAATACGGACGCGATGGTCGTGGATGCAGCCAATCACGGAAAGCGGGCGGCTCATGCGATCCACACGGCGCTGGAAGCAAAGTCTCAGCCAGTTTTATAAGAAGGAGGCGTAGAAACAATGGCAGATTTACGCATTAATTTGGCGGGAATCGAGTCGCCCAATCCGTTTTGGCTGGCTTCAGCACCGCCTACCAATTCCGGCTATCAGGTGCAGCGGGCGTTTGATGCGGGGTGGGGAGGAGCAGTCTGGAAGACACTGGGGGAACCGATCATAAACGTGACGTCCCGGTTTGCCGGACTTCACTTCGGAGGACAGCGGGTGCTCGGCTTCAACAACATCGAGCTGATCACGGACAGACCGCTCGAGGAAAACCTGAAGGAAATGCTGGAGACCAAAAAGCTGTTTCCGAAGCACACGTTGATCGCTTCGCTCATGGTCGAGCACAAGCGCGAAGCGTGGCATGAAATCGTGAAGAAAGTGGAGGCCATAGGGGTAGACGGACTGGAGCTGAACTTTGGCTGTCCGCACGGCATGGCGGAACGCGGCATGGGCTCGGCAGTAGGTCAGCACCCCGACCTGATCCGGCAGCAGGTAGAGTGGGTCAAGGAAGTCGCCCAGACGCCTGTCATCGTCAAGCTGACGCCAAACATAACAGATATCCGCTTCACAGCCCGTGCAGCGTCAGAGGGGGGAGCCGATGCCGTCAGCATGATCAATACGATCAACAGCCTGATCGGAGTCGATCTGGACTCGTGGCTGCCGATCCCGCATGTGGATGGAAAAGGAGCGCACGGCGGTTATTGCGGACCAGCGGTGAAGCCGATCGCGCTCAACATGGTAGCGGAATGCGCTCGCGATCCGCAGGTGGGGATTCCGATCTCCGGGATTGGCGGCATTTCCACATGGCAGGATGCAGTCGAATTTTTGCTCATGGGAGCGAGCGGCGTCCAGGTATGCACCGCAGCCATGCATCACGGATTTCGGATTGTCGAGGACATGATCGACGGCCTGAACAACTACCTGGATGAACGGGGAATCGCTTCGGTCATGGACATCGTCGGCAAAGCTGTGCACACCTATTCCGATTGGGGCCATCTCAATTTGAATTACAAGGTCGTTGCCCGCATCCACGAGGAAACGTGCATCAATTGCAACAAGTGCCATATTGCATGCGAGGACACCTCTCACCAGTGCATCGATATTGTGACTGACGAAATGACCGGGAAAGAAAGGCTGGTCGTTCGTGAAGAAGACTGTGTCGGCTGCAATCTCTGCTCCATCGTATGTCCGGTCGAAGGGACGATAGAGATGGTAGAAATCCCGTCTGATCAGCCGCCGCTCTCTTGGAACCAGCGGCAAGCGGCACTGGCAGCAGACCGAAGCTGCGAAGCGGCCCAGGAGTAATGTTTTCACCTCTGAACGCATAGCTTGTACTGGCAAGAGACATACCGCCAGAGCATTTGCCCTGACGGGGCCGGGAAAAGAGGAGGGTATAAGATGAAAAAATGGATTCGCGGAGGTACAGTAGTGACGGCAGCCGATACGTATCAGGCTGACGTATTGATCGAGGGCGAACGGGTAGTCGCGATCGGTCATCAGCTGTCAATTGACGGTGCGGAAGAAATCGACGCCACCGGATGCTATGTCATTCCAGGCGGGATCGATCCGCATACACACCTCGACATGCCGTTTGGAGGCACGGTGACGGCGGACGACTTCTTTACCGGCACCCGGGCAGCGGCATTTGGCGGAACGACCAGCATCGTCGATTTCTGTCTGACCAAAAAAGGAGAGTCGCTGAAATCGGCGATTGCGACCTGGCATGAAAAGGCACGCGGGAAAGCCGTCATTGATTACGGGTTTCACCTGATGATCGCGGAGGCAAACGATCAGGTGCTGGAGGAGCTGGAGAGTGTCATCTCGTCGGAAGGGATTACTTCGCTGAAAGTGTTTATGGCATATAAAAACGTCTTCCAGGCAGACGATGAGACTTTGTTCAAAACCTTGGTCAAGGCCAAGGAGCTGGGGGCGCTCGTACAGGTGCATGCGGAAAACGGCGATGTCCTCGATTATTTGACCAAGAAAGCACTGGCCGAGGGGAACACCGATCCGATCTATCACGCTTATACCAGGCCGCCCGAGGCGGAAGGAGAGGCGACGGGCAGAGCCATTGCTTTGACCGCGTTGGCGGGCTCGCAGCTTTACGTCGTCCATGTCTCTTGTGCATCGGCGGTACAGCGGATAGCGGAGGCGCGGGAGAAAGGCTGGAATGTCTACGGGGAGACATGTCCGCAATATTTGGCTTTGGATGTGAGTATCATGGATCAGCCCGACTTCGAGGGAGCCAAATACGTCTGGTCACCGCCGCTCCGGGAGAAATGGAATCAGGAAGTGCTGTGGAGCGCATTGAAGAACGGCATATTGCAGACCGTCGGCTCCGATCATTGTCCTTTCAACTTTCGGGGTCAAAAAGAACTGGGGAGAGGTGATTTCACCAAGATTCCCAACGGCGGTCCGTTGATAGAAGACCGCTTGACGATCCTCTATTCCGAGGGGGTACGCCAGGGACGCATCAGCCTGAACCAGTTCGTGGACATCTCTTCTACGAAGGCTGCGAAGCTGTTTGGGATGTTCCCGAGAAAAGGAACGATTGCGGTAGGCTCGGATGCCGATATCGTCATTTTTGACCCGCATGTAAAGCGTACGCTTTCCGTCGAAACGCACCATATGAACGTTGACTACAACCCATTTGAAGGAATGGAAGTGTACGGCGAGGTCGTCTCGGTTCTATCGAGGGGCTCGTTCGTGGTGCGCGACAAGCAATTCGTCGGGCAGGCAGGAAGCGGCCAGTATATCAAACGCACTACTTTTGAACAGCCATAACCCCAAACCCATTGAAGGGAGGCAGACTTCCACTATGGCAAACAAGGTAACAATCGGCCTGATCCAGGCGAAAAACGACGTTCACGGCGATGAGCCGGTCCACGTCCATAAAGAAAAGGCAATCGAAAAACACGTCCGGCTGGTTCGCGAGGCAGCGGGCAGAGGCGCTCAAATTATCTGTCTGCAAGAAATCTTTTACGGTCCGTACTTCTGCGCCGAACAAAACACCAAATGGTATGAAGCGGCCGAGGAGGTCCCGGATGGGCCGACCGTCCAGCAATTTCAGTCGCTGGCCAAAGAGCTGGGGACGGTGCTCATTCTGCCGGTCTATGAGCGGGTAGGTATTGGTACCTACTACAATACTGCTGCTGTGATCGATGCGGACGGCCGTTACCTCGGCAAATACCGCAAGCAGCACATCCCCCACGTGGGAGTCGGCGACAACGGCTGCGGTTTTTGGGAGAAATACTATTTCAAACCGGGAAATTTTGGCTATCCCGTCTTTGAGACGGCCTTTGCAAAAGTGGGCGTCTACATCTGCTATGATCGTCATTTTCCGGAAGGGGCCAGGCTGCTTGGGCTGAATGGAGCCGAAATCGTCTTCAATCCGTCGGCGACTGTGGCCGGCCTCTCCGAATATCTCTGGAAGCTCGAACAGCCGGCTCATGCTGTAGCCAATGGATACTATGTCGCTGCGATTAACAGAGTGGGAGTGGAAGCGCCGTGGAACATGGGGGAATTTTACGGTCAATCGTATCTGGTAGACCCCCGGGGACAATTCGTAGCAGTCGGCAGCAGAAATCAGGATGAGGTGATCATCGCGGAAATGGATAAAAATCTGATCCATCAGGTGCGGGATACGTGGCAATTCTACCGCGACCGGCGACCTGAGACCTACGATGATATGGTCAAATTGCTCCCTTAAATCGCATGGCAAAGGGAATGGCCCGGCAGCGAAAAGCAGGGTGGCGCGGTGTGGCGCCCCCTCTTTTCCCGTTTGGGATACGCCGCTGGAGTTGAATCGTGAAGAGGAGTTTTCTGCATGAAGAAGATCGTCTATCGGGGAGTTGAATACAGGGAAGCCGAGCGAGTCGTCAAGCTGCAAAGATATGAACGGCACGAACGCAGACAATTTGTCAACGGGGCTATCGCCAAAGCTGTGTTCGGTTCTGGCGTGTATCTTGTCAGCAATATGAAGGTAGCGGCTCAGTATGCCATTTGTCATGCGGAAACGACTTGGGACCAGGCGGCCATCCTCAGGCAGGAGTTGAGAACTGCGGGACTTTTTTCTCTGCATGAACAATACGGAGAGAATCAACTGCGTCTGGATGCCCTGCAATCCCGGCATTCAGAGGACGTCCTGAACCGGTTGTCAGCCGAAATGGACGACCAGGAATGGCTGGACTGGACCGGAGAACAAATCAGACTTTACTTGATCGAACAAGGCTACAACGGGATCTGTTATCGGATAAGCGACGAATTGACCTATTACATTTGTTATAGCCCCGACGAGCAAATTTCCAACATTTCATTGTTTTCAGTATTTGATGTAGGAGTTTCGTCGTAAAACTATCGACTTGTCCATCCTCCTTTGGTAGAATTAGACATTATTCGACCATTTTCAGCAATTATGATTATAAAATAAGGAGATGGCCTCAAGACATGAAACTTTTGCGCAACATGCAGACACGGACAAAGCTAATGAGTCTGGTTATTTTGATGAGTGTTTTCTTGGGAGGAGTAGGGGCTACTGGCTACTACAATTTAATGAAAGCGGAAACACGGATGTCCACGATGTACCAGGATCAGCTGTTGCCGATCAAGTGGGTGAACGAGCTCCGTACAGAGACAAGACAGATCGAGGCAATTATGTATAAAATGATGCTGGAAACGAGCCCTTCCAAACAAAGAGATTACAAACAGCAGTACCAGGACCTGGTGGCGGAGTCTGATGCGTTGCTGGCAAAGCTTCAGGAGTCTGCAACTTCAGAACAGGAGACAGAAATTCTGGAAACGCTGAAGACGCTGTTGGAAAAATACCGGGGCGATCAAAAAGTCGTGATCCATTTGGTAGAAGAAAAAAATCCGGACGAAGCCTTTGCTTTCTTCCGTGCGACGGAATCGACGCTGAACGGGATTAACCAAGAGCTAAAATCCTGGGCAGATTACAATTCCGCAAGAGCAGAAGAAACGAATAACGTAAATACCGCAGAGGCGAAAGCCGTAGAAATTACGATGCTCGGAATCGCGGTGCTTGCGATTGTCCTTGCGCTCAGCGTCGGATTTGCCATCGCCCGGATGATCGCCAACCCGCTTCGCGACGTCGCTTCCAAATTGGAAGAGCTCGCTAGCGGAAATTTGGCAGTGAAGTCAGTTGAGTATACAGGGAAAGACGAAGTCGGGACGCTGGGATTGGCCTTCAACCGACTTGTATCTGAGCTGCGTCTCCTGATCGATCAGGTAAAAGTGGCGAGTGAACAGGTAGCGGCTTCCTCCGAGGAGCTCCATGCGAGCGCAGAGCAGACAGCGAGAGCGTCAGAGCAGGCAGCTGCTGCCATCGAGGAGATCGCTTCCGGGTCAGAGGTACATACACTTCGCTCCCAGGAAGGTGTACGCGTCATGGAGGAGATGGCCCTGGCTGTACAACGTATCGCCGAAACCTCGGGCTCCGTCTCCGAATTCTCCGGACAAGCCGCCCAGGAAGCAGAGCAAGGCAATGAACGCATTCAGTCCGCAGTCGATCAGATGACCGCGATCAATGAAGCAGTAAGCCGCGCTGCCGAAATGGTGCAGCTGCTAGGTGTCCGCTCCGAGGCGATCGGAGAGATCGTTCAGGTCATTACGGGAATCGCTTCCCAAACCAACTTGCTCGCGCTGAACGCTGCCATCGAAGCGGCCCGTGCCGGCGAACAAGGCCGCGGCTTTGCCGTTGTGGCTGACGAGGTGCGAAAATTGGCTGAGCAATCGGAAGAGTCTGCCCGCGAGATTGAGAGATTGATCCAGGATATTCAAAATGAAACGGCACAGGTTGTGAATGCAATTAAACAAGGCACCCGGGAAGCGGAAACGGGCAGTGTGATCGTCCGTGAGGCAGGAGAAGCCTTCCAGCGCATCGTCTCTTCATCGCAAACGATCGCTGAACAGATTCAGGAGGTATCCGCGGCGACCGAACAAATGTCGGCAAGCATACAGCAAGTCGCCTCCTCGATGGATGAAATGAACCGGTTGGCGCAGGAGGCTTCCGACCATACGCGCGGTGTTGCCGCGACATCAGAGGAACAGCTGGCGTCCATGCAGGAAATCACCAACTCCAGTGAAAATCTGAGCAAGCTTTCCCATGAGCTGCAATTGTCCATTAGCCGGTTTAAAATGTAAAGATCAGCAAAAGAGAAGCTCCGCCAAATGAACGGCGGAGCTTTTATTACGTCACTTTTTACGCTAGCGCAGCAGTAGAATGCATTTCATCGGGAAGTATGCACATTTAATTAGGAAGCATGCGCCTCTGCCTTGGCGGTAATCTTCTCGTAATCCGCCTGGCTTATCAGGCTGGAGCTTCGTTTCATAAACCAGGTGTAGAAGATCAGGGAGACGAACAATCCGATCGTCCAGGCATTATCCCAGATGAACCCTAATCCGGGAATGAGCCTGCTGACAAAAGGAACAGCAATCCCGAGCAGCATGGCCCAGATGGCATTCCAGTTATAGCCGCCCCTGTACGAGTAAATTCCGTTTGTGCGATACAGCTCCGTCAAGTGAATTCGCTGTTTGCGGACCAGCCAGTAGTCTGCGATCGCGATGCCGTCTATCGGTCCCAGCAGAGCGGCATAAGTTCCGAGCCACAGGAAAATATAATTGCCGAAATTATCCAAAATATACCATGGCTGCATAACGAGTGCGACGACTCCGGTAATGATTGCGCCAGCCCCAAAGCTCATTTTGCGCGGGGAAAGGTTTTCGATGGCCCGTGCAGGAGCTACGACGTTCGCGGCAACATTGGTCGTCAGCGTGGCCAGGATGATGCCAATTGTTCCAAAGAAGATGGCAAGCGGAGAGAACTTCGCGAGGACGGCCGCAGGGTCCCAGATCGCTTCCCCAAAAATGACGACGGTAGCAGAGGCAACAGCGACCCCGATAAAGGAGAAGCCTCCCATGGTCGTCGGCAGCGCTACGGATTGACCGGCAATTTGAGCTCGCTGGCTCTTGGCGTATCGGCAAAAGTCGGGAATATTCAGCGCCATCGTTGCCCAGAAGGCAATGGCACCGGTAAGGGAAGGAAAGAAGACTTTAAAAAACTCGCCAGCGGTTGTAAATTTGGAGGGAGCCGAGAGCATCGGTCCCCAGCCGCCAGCTTTTGTCAACGCCCAAATCAGCAGGGCGAGGGACATGATGATCAACGTCGGAGCAGCCCAGAACTCCATCTTTTTAATCGCTTCAGGTCCTCTGTAGGCGATCCAGACGTTTAGCGCCCAGAACCCGAAAAAAGCAATCCAGGTATGGCCAGGCACATTGCCCCAACTGCTCATGGACATCAGCAGGGTATCGATAGCGGTCCCGCCAAACCAGCAGTTGATGCCAAACCAGCCCGCGCCGACAAGACCTCTCGCTACGGCAGGAATGTGTGCCCCTTTGGAGCCAAACCAGAGACGGGCGTAGACCGGATACGGAATCCCGAATTTTGTGCCCGCATGGGAATTAAGGAGAATAGGGATAAGGACGATACAGTTGCCCAGGATGATGGTGATGATCGCCTGCCACCAGTTCATGCCGAGGGCGATTAATCCGGCCGCGAGCGAGTAGGCGGGCAAGCAGATCGACATGCCGATCCACAAGCTGGCAAAGTTGTACGAAGTCCAGTTGTGCTCAGCCATCGTGGTTGGCCGCAGCCCATCGTTGAACAGAGGGCTGTCTTTGATCAGATTTTCGCCTTCCTTGGTCAGGGTGACGATGCCGTCCGAATCCACCTGGGTCTTCATGAATAACTCCCTCCTTTATAAAGAAAATAGGAACCGACCAACATAAGCGTTGCTCGGATACAAGATGCTACATTATATTGGACAGTCCGACAAGAAATGACAGAATTTTCTCACATAAAGAAACCAGAAAAGCACCCGGCAAGATTGCTCCGGGTGCTGTGGTGCTTGTTATTTCGGAAAGTATTCCTTCCATCTTTGATCGACCAGTTTGGCAATATCCGGGTGAGTCTCCACTTCGTCGGGGTAGAATGGCTTCATTCGCGCATCGACTACCAGCGGACCTTCATAGCGAATCTTGTTGCGGGAAATGGTCGCTTTTGCATACAGATCATGAGCCGGATCAAAGCGGGTGAAGACGGTCCATAAAAACTGGCTTTGGTCATTTGCAATCGAGGCATCATCGACGATGCAGATCATCGGCCACTCTTTGCAATGCTCGTTTACGTACGGCAGAATTTCTTCGCCAAACTGCGGATTCTCCTCAAAGGACGGACCGGAGATGACGAGACATCCGCCGCAGAACAGTTGGATCCGGGAAGTATTCGGGATGCCTTCCCCCTTGTATTCTTTGGGCAGCTCCCGAACAGGGTCTCCGATCCCCAGCATGATCCCTTTTGAACCATGGTTGAATTTCCGGCCGGTATAATCCAGTGTATCGCCGGACGTATCGTTGACGATCAGCAGATCGCGCTCCGGCTGGAAGCGGGCAAGAACGATTTCCATAAAATTCCTAAAATTAGCCAAATCGCAAGGGACATCCGTGACCATCAAAAACTTGGTCAGCGTCAATTGTCCTTCGCCCATGATCCGGAAGGCATGAGCCATCGCTTCCTTATAATAGCTTTCCCGGACGATCGCCCCTGCGAGAGCGTGAACCCCGGTCTCACAGTAAGCCCAGATCGCTTTGACGCCAGGCATGACGACAGGGAACAGCGGAGAGAGCAGGCGCTGCAGGTACTCGCCGATATAGTAGTCCTCCTGACGCGGCTTCCCGACGACTGTAGCCGGGTAGATGGCATCCTTGCGGCGGAACATTTGTTTTACTTGAAATACCGGGAAATCATGCGTCAGCGAGTAATAGCCGAAGTGGTCTCCAAACGGCCCCTCCGGTCTGCGGACATGCGGTGGAACTTCTCCCGCAAAAACAAACTCGGCATCTGCAACGATGCGGTGCGGATGGTTGGGCACCTCCACCATCTTCAATTTATCTCCCATTACTAATGAAGCAAAGACAAGCTCCGGCACCATCTCGGGCAGAGGAGAGATCGCGGACAAAATGAGGGCGGGCGGTCCGCCGATCGTCAGCGAAACAGGCAGCGAGCGATTTTGTTTTTCCGCTTCGTAGTAATGAAAACCGCCGCCCTTGTGGATCTGCCAGTGCATGCCTGTCGTATTTTTGTCGTATATCTGGATGCGGTACATCCCCAGATTGTGCTGCTTTGTCTCTGGATGCTCGGTGTAAACGAGCGGAAGCGTAACGAATGGACCTCCGTCCAGATGCCAGCTCGTCAATGCAGGCAACGCTGTCATATCGACTTCTGTTGTACTTACTTGGGTGACGGGAGCCTGTCCTTGGGATACCGTCTTCGTACCGGTACGCATCACTTCCAGCAGAGGCGACCGCAGCTCCCACAATCCGGAGAGCGAAGGCGGCATCAGCTTGTCCAACCCGTGAACCAGGTCTTTTACAATCGTTTCCGGTTTTGGACCGAATGCCATGTCCACACGCTCGGCTGTGCCGAACAGGTTGGTCACGACCGGGAATGTTTTTCCTTTTACATTGGTGAACAGGAGTGCAGGTCCTTCCTCCTGGATGACCCTCCGGTGTATCTCAGCCAGCTCCAGATTTGGGTCCACTGGCGCGTCAATCTCGATTAACTGCCCGTGCTGGCGCAGTTGTTCCATAAACGAACGCAGATTTGCGTGCATCTTTCCTAACCTCCACATCCCCTTAATTCCTCTTCTAACTGTACACGAACGCCCCGTTTGAATCTACCTTTTTCCCACTTGGGTTGTGACGAATTCTTTTCTGACCGTGTTCTGCTGTGCCGCCCTTTTATTCTCGCATTCTAGCATCGTCTTGACAAAAGTGAGCGTCGCCATTATCCTTGGAAAAATTTAAAAGGACTGTTCTGTTATACGCAAAAGGCAGAACAGCAAAGGAGCGAGTTTGTATGCTGCAAATCAGTCCAATCACCCTCGAAGGAAAGCAGGTTCGTCTGGAACCGCTGGACACCAGGCATTGCGAAGGTGTATTTCAGGCAGGGAATTACGAGGAGATATGGAGCTATATGTCAACAGTGATACGACAGCCCGAAGACGCCCAGCGTTTTATCGAAACGGCGCTGGAGAACCAGGCGAGCGGAACAGAGCTGCCTTTTGCGATCGTCAGGAAGGAAGACGGACAAGTAATCGGCAGCACCCGATTTTTGAAAATCTCGAAAAAAGACCGCGGGCTGGAGATCGGCTATACGTGGCTGACGCCCTCCGTCTGGAAGACGAAAGTAAATACGGAGTGCAAATGGCTGCTATTGCGTCACTGTTTCGAAGAGCTCGGTTGCATTCGCGTCCAGCTGAAAACGGATGCCCGCAATGTAAATTCCCAACGGGCCATCAAAAGAATCGGTGGCGTTTACGAGGGAACCCTGCGCAATCATATGATTGTCCGCGACGGGTATATTCGCGATTCGGTCTATTTCAGCATTTTGGACAGGGAATGGCCGCAGGTGGATCAAAAGCTCCAAATGTTGCTGTTTGGTGAATAACGGGCAAAACGGATTGTGGATGGACGAGAGAGATGTGTACAATGAGCGTGTCACCATCTAAATAGGAAGAGTTGAGGATTGTTCATGAAACGGATACACGCTCCGGCCGGTTACGTCCTGCTCGCAGGCGATCTGGCCGCCTTTTTGCTGTTTACGTATTACGGAAAGCTGGCGCACGGACTTCCGGCCACTGCATCAGGGATCATGGAAACGCTGGCTCCGTTCCTCTTGGCCTGGATATTGGTCGCGCTGTTTTTCCATCCGTATCGGCGCCACTCATTGGAGAAGGCGGGCACGCAATTGCTTAACGTCCTGCTCATGTGGACGATTGCGGCACCCATCGGTCTGGTCATTCGTACACTCTGGCTGGGAACACCGCTCACCTGGCTGTTCGCCGCCGTTGCGTATTTTATCATGCTCGCCTTTTTGCTGGGCTGGCGGATTCCGTTTGCCATCGTCTACGCCCTCATTCGCCGGCCGTCCCGGACCCTTTGATTAAGCAAGTCCTGCCTCCTGATAAAAGCGCCTTTGACAGGGGACGCTACCAGTTGATGCTTGTAAAGGGAGGTGGGCACATGGGCAAGAACAACAACAGCAAGGATCTGGGCAAACACCGTGGAAAAACGCTGGATGAGCACGATAAAAACACCAACCTGCGTCAGTCCAACCACAACGACCGCAACAAACCGTAAATGAAAACCGTGCGAGCCGAACGAGTGTAAACGGCTCGCATTTTATTTGCTGAAAAGCGACACCGTGAAATTCTGTCTGACGAAAAGAATGTGCTATAATAACCAGAGTTTCGCTTTGTTTTTATGGAGGGGAAAATCGTGACCGAACCGTTGCAGGATGTACAACCTTTTACGCTGTCCACACAGGCCTTCCTCATTTTGTGCCGGTTGATGGACGGATGCTACGATGATCTGCGCGAGCAGGAAAATACGAGAGACTTGATAGAATCCATCGCCGATATACTGCTGGCCGGGGTGCAAAAGCTGGAAGAGCAGGAACAAAAACCGCGGACCGTGACGTTTCCGCTCAGCTTGCCGCAATCGTTCTTTTTGCGCAGACTGGTTGCCGAGATGGTCGCTCGCATGCCTGAAGAGCAAAATGAAAAAACAGCCAAATGGCTGCAGGAGTGTCTGACGGTGCTGTCTGGAGGCGGACATGGGCAAGCTGTACAAACCTGAGCTGCACGTCATAACGAGCGGACGACAGGAGCTCGACGAGGTGCTGCGCATGGCCGAAGCCGCATACAGCGGAGGAATGGATCGGCTCCATATTCGGGAAAAGCACCGTACGGCTCGCGAAATCATGGAGTGGGCGGAGGCCTTGGCGGGAGTCATGCCGCGCGAAAGCATCCTGATCAATGACCGCGTCGACGTGGCAGCAGCCGTCCAATGCTGCGGGGCACATCTCGCTTACCACAGCTTGCCGGTCAAAGCGGCCAGAAGAGTACTGTCGCCCGGGCAAAAGGTCGGGTGCTCGGTGCACTCTATGACAGAAGCAATGGAAGCCGCCGAGCAAGGGGCGGACTACGTCTTGTACGGCCATATTTTTCCCAGTCGCTCCAAACCGGGTTTGGCTCCCAGAGGGACGGGGGAATTGAAAACCATCGTCGAAGCGCTCTCTATCCCGGTGATCGGGCTTGGCGGGATCAAGCCCGAGAATGCAGGCCAGGTGCTCGCGGCGGGCTGTGCTGGCATTGCGGCGCTTTCAGGAATAACAGATGCAGCAGACGTGAAGCGAGCTGCCCGCTCATACAGGGAAGCGCTTGACAGGTGGAAGGGGGAAACGGGATGAGAAACACAGAGCGATTGCGTGACAAAATGGGTGTCTATTTTGTCGTTGGAACCCAGGATTGCGGATATTCGGCCGCGCGTACGCTGGAAATCGTCGAGCAAGCCCTGAAAGGGGGCGCGGGTACTTTGCAGCTCCGCGATAAAGGAAGCAAATTGACCCGCGAAGAGAAGGCTCGGCTTGGAGCCGAAATGAAGCGGCTTGCCCATCAATATCAAGCCATTTTCTTCGTCAATGACGATGTTGACCTGGCGATTGACCTGCAAGCAGACGGCGTTCATGTGGGTCAGGAAGACATGCATCTAAAAGACGTACGTGCCCTGGTGGGAGAATCGATGTACATTGGCGTATCTGCGGGTACAGTGGAAGAAGCCAGGGAAGCGATGGCAGGTGGAGCAGACTGTATCGGCGTTGGTGCCATGTATGCCACAGCGTCCAAGGCGGATGCAGGAGAACCGATCGGTCCTGCAGGACTGGGGCAAATACGCGAGGCGG
Organism: Brevibacillus borstelensis; assembly: GCF_036700025.1. Classification (NCBI taxonomy): domain Bacteria; kingdom Bacillati; phylum Bacillota; class Bacilli; order Caryophanales; family Paenibacillaceae; genus Brevibacillus; species Brevibacillus borstelensis. The sequence continues at coordinate 2,836,735 of NZ_CP144922.1, forward strand.
TGGGAGGGTCGCTGCCGATCGTAGGAATTGGCGGGATTACGCTGGAAAATGCTGCTGCTGTTCTGGCTGCCGGAGCGGATGGCGTGGCCGTGATCAGTGCGATCAGCAAGGCCGCATCTCCCGAGCAAGCGGCTCGTGAACTGAATGAAGTCGTCAATCGTACGAGGAACGGACAGCCACGCTGACACATAACGTACCATAGACAGACCGGGAACTTGAACCTGGCGAGGGAGGTGGAACAGATGAAACATCGAATTTACCGGATTGGCTATGAATGGGTAAGCAAACGAGAGTTATTGGAGCGCCTCCAGCTGACGGATTGTGCGCTTGTGGAACATAAGCGGCTTGCCCCTGCCGAAGATCACCCCGATACAGAGAGCGTGACGCCTGAAGAAGAACGGCATGCCGCCCTGGTTCGGTATCAAAAGCGTCCTGGCGAGTGGATCACGTTCAACGGATTGTATGAGATTCTGAATCGAGAGCCTATTCCCTGGATTGATTCACCGCTGGAGTACCATCTGTTCGGCACTGAGCTGATCCCCGGCAGTATTCGCAGGGAAAAGGCGCCCCAGGCTCGAATACCGGCAAGGACCAAGCTGCAGGTAGCGGCTATTCGTCAGGAGACGGTTTTTGTCACGGTTCCGGGCCATCCTTCGAGGCGCTATGAGATGTCGCTATCCCATGCCCGATTTGCGAAGGATACGCCCACGGAGCTGGAGCTGAAGCTGCAAGTGTTTGCATTTCCGCCCAGACAGGATATCCTCGTTGACTGGCTGCTGAAGGAAGGGCGAAAGTCGGGTATTATTACCAGACCCAATCAGGAGCGTGTTGAACGATCAGCCTTTCAGGTGTGGGATGAGCTGCGCCAGGAATACGGAATCAGCGTAAGCGCGGCTCTGCTGGCGATCAAGCAGGCGCTGGTCGTACTTGATCGAGCAGGTGTCGAAACAGATTTTCCCTATCCGATACACGAGCTGTCCGACCTCTCCTTATCCAATGACGACGAGCGGGATGCATTCTACTCTTATCACGCCGTGCGCTGTTCGATTGCTGCGGTCGCATCGCTTTTGACCACAGATCCCAAGGACCCGCTTCAGGATATTCTTTTGGTCGATATCATGCTGGAGCAACAAATAAACCGCAGGCGCCCGTAAGCTGCCTGCGGCTTTTTGGTTCCTGGAGCGCTTTTTTGTATAATAGGTTTGATCAGGTTGGAAAGGGGTGCAAGTACATGTATGTATCGATGAATCGTTTGACCGTACCGTCCGACTATCGGGCTCACCTGGAAAAAGCCTTCAGTGAGGGCGGCGAGCGGATGAAAAATGTCCCGGGATTCCTGGAGTTCCTGTTTCTGGCGCCTACCCAGGGCGATGAGTATACCGTGTTTACCAAATGGGAAAGCGAGCAGGATTTCCTGAATTGGACACAGAGCGAGGCGTTCAAACGCTCGCATGCAGGCAGCAATCCGAACAGCCCGGTCAAGTCCGAGCTGCGCACCTATCAGGTAAAGGCATCTTCGTAAATGTACAGGCATTCGTTTGCGCATAAAGCAGGCGGATGCCTTTTTTCATTCAGATAAGTTTTGCAATAAACATTCTTTGCACAATTTGTAACCTGATCATGATATGATAAGGTGAGTCGAGAAAACGCTTACATGGTTACTATCCTAATAAAGGGGAAGTGAGTATGAGTCGCGTAGAACCTGATTTTTCTCTCGTTCAAGTACCTATTCACCTGAAGGAATTTGTAGTGGAGCAAGATTACGAACAGTACACGCCAATTGACCACGCTGTATGGCGCTATGTCATGCGGCAAAATCATCATTATCTCGGGCAGACTGCACACAGCGCCTACCTGGAGGGGCTGCGGCTCTCTGGAATCAGCGTAGAGCGAATCCCCAACATCCGTGAGATGAATGAATGCCTGGCAAAGATTGGCTGGGGGGCTGTCACGATTGACGGTTTCATTCCGGCTGTCGCTTTCTTTGATTTTCAAGCACATCGCATCCTGCCGATCGCGTGCGATATTCGGCAATACGATCATATTGCGTATACGCCGGCACCGGACATCATTCATGAGGCGGCAGGTCATGCTCCGATTATTTTGGATGAGACGTACCGTTCCTATTTGAAAATATTCGGGGAAATCGGGTCCCGCGCGCTTTCCTCCAAGGAAGATTACGAGTTGTACGAAGCGATCCGCTACCTTTCCATCGTAAAAGAAGACCCGGAATCCACTGAGGAAGTCATCAGACAGGCCGAAGAGGAGCTGGAGCGCAAAGCAAAGGCGGTCCAGAATGTTTCCGAAGCAAATGAGCTGGCGCGTCTGTACTGGTGGACAGTCGAGTACGGCTTGATTGGCGATTGTGAAAATCCGCGCATATACGGTGCCGGTCTGCTTTCCTCTGTCGGTGAGAGCATCAGCTGCTTGCAGGATGATGTAAAGAAAATTCCGTTTTCGCTGCAGGCGTGCATCGAGACCGATTATGACATCACAAAACCGCAGCCGCAGCTTTTTGTATGCCGCGATTTCCAGGAGCTGATTGACGCGATTTTGGAATATTCCAAGCGCATGGCGCTGAATGTCGGCGGGACGGAAAGCTTGATCAAGGCGAGAAACATGCCGCAAACGACGACGGCCGTTTACAGCTCAGGGCTGCAGGTTAGCGGCATCTTGGCGGAGCTGGAATTTGACAGCCAAGGAGAGGCGGTCTACCTGAAAACAACAGGGCCGTCCGCGTTGGCTGTCGGAAATAAAGAGCTGCCAGGCCACGGCAAGCAATACCATGCCGAGGGATTTGGCTCCCCAATCGGCCGGTTGGCGGGGGAGAGCACACCTTTGGAGTGCTTTACGGATGAACAATTGCAGGAAAAAGGAATCGTGCCCGGAAAACGTTCTATCCTGTCATTTGAGTCCGGTCTCCAAGTGGCGGGAGTAGTCCGTTACATTCTCCGGGAGGGAGGACGGCTTGTGCTCATCGGCTTCGATGAGTGCACTGTGACGTATCAGGACAAAACGCTTTTCCAAGCAGAGTGGGGGACGTTCGACATGGCGGTAGGGGAGCGGATCGTTTCGGTTTTTGCCGGGGCTGCCGACAGGGAAGCCTTTGCTACAGGTACACACAAGCCATCCGTGATATCGGCCAGACAGTCCAGCTACTCACCTGAGCAAATCAGACTGCATCAACTGTATCAACAGGTCCGAAACATCCGGGAGAAGCAGCAAGCTTTTGATCGCGATACATTGCTCACGATCCTCGATGAGCTCGACGCCGACTATCCGGAAGACTGGCTGATTCGCTTGGAGCTCCTGGAAATCCTTTATCGTCAGGCCGGGACGGAGCATGAACAAAGCAGGCTGCATTCCGTCTTGGAGAAGTTGAAGGATGCAAATCCAGACCAAAAGCAACTCATCATGAACGGGCTTCAACTGCTCGGATTGTAAGAACCAAAAAAAGCGGCGTGAATTGTCCTGATTGGGTGGTCACGCCGCTTTACATTCCTTCATGTTTATGGAATAAATAGGGTATGAATGTTTTCTCAAATATAGAAACAAAAGACAAAGGAGCCGGTAGAGAGTGAAAAACCGGATAAGAAAGCACTTAACGAGACTGGCCCCTGAGTTGGCGGCCAAAACGTATGGGTTTCTGTCTGATCATAACCGAATCTCTGCATTAGTATTAGAAGACCGTTCGTATACGTTGTCTCGGTTGGAAACGTTCATTCTGAGCTTGATCGAATACATACATACAGGCGATCGCGTGAAGGTGGAAAAAGGAGCAAGAGAAATTGCGATCCATCGTTCCAAACAGGGAATTTCTCTGGCATGTGTATTGGAACGGATACGCATGTGCCGGGATACTTTGCTGGATCAAATGGAGCAAGATGCGCATTATTTCATATTTACAGAGGAAGAGCGACTGGAACTGTATCAGATTCGATTGGATCTCTATCAATTTGTAGACAGCTTGATTGATATGTTTATTCACATTTTTGAAACGGAAGAAAGTCAGCGTGAAAAGGAAATGCAGACCGGCACTGCGACGCGCGAGCGGTTTTCCGAAGTGGCGGAACAGGAATTGGTTCAGCTTGTTCTGCAGTCGACCGATATCGCGGTGCTGATTATCGATCGCAACCTAAGAATTGTTGAAGCCAACTACTCCTTTGCGGAATTGCAGCAAGTGGAACGTCAGCAGATTATCGGTACGCACATAGATGAGACGTTTCGTCCCAGAGAAAATGAAAGGTTTGTTCAATGGGTCATCGAACGCGGCCAATCCGGACATTACGTCGCGGAGATTAACGGTACACTGACAACCGTCAGTACAAGTCCGATTTATCACAGGGGTGAGTTGTGGGGAGCGATTTCAGTCCTTAGAAACATCACCGACGCCAAGCGCTACGAGGAGGAGCTGACCAAGCGGGAAGCACTCGCGGCGGTGGGGCAGCTCGCTGCCGGCATGGCCCATGAAATAAGAAATCCCCTGACATCAATCAAAGGGTTTATCCAGTTATTGCGCGAACAGACGGAGACACGGCAGAACACCTCGTATTTTTCGGTGATATTGACTGAAATTGAGCGAATTGACGGATTATTAAACGATGTCTTGGTTCTTGCACGCTACCGGGACGACAAAATTGCGGCTGAGCGATTTCTGATCATGGATGAGGTTCTCGGCGTCATCCGTTTGCTCGAGCCAGAGTCCAACAGACGGGGGATTCGACTGGAGCTGAATTGGTCCGGTGATGAATGGTACATTTACGGGTATAGGGCACGCATCAAGCAAGCGGTCCTCAACATCCTTAAGAACGCGATGGAGGCAATCGCGACCAAGGGGTCTATCGTGGAAGTCTCGGTGTACGCGTCGATTAACCAGGTCGTCTTGACCGTCGAAGATGACGGTCCCGGTCTGGAAGATAAGGTATTAAAAAATTTATTCGTTCCCTTTTACACGACCAAGCCTGACGGGACCGGACTTGGGCTGTCCACCACACAGCGAATCATCCTCGACCACGGAGGAGAAATTTTCGCGGAGAACTCCCTGCGTTTGGGAGGGGCACGCTTTGAAGTAAGGCTTCCAATTTCAAATGGGTAATAAAGACAAATGATTCATGTACAAATGAGGCATTTGTCTTTTTTTCCTTGCATTTGAAAGGGACAGCACTCATAAGGATTTACGCTTGTCAGTATTATATAGAAAACGAGCATGATTCAAACAGTTATTGTTTACGTAACATTTATTATGTAAAAGAAATGGTAACGTTTTAAGACAAAGTGCCCGTTTTGCTTTTGAGCGATGCCAAGTTTCGGTACAATAGAATTACCATTACCCCACGGAGGTATCTATGAGTGGAGATCTTTCCGTCTTTTTAGCATTTGGTGCGGGCTTTCTTTCTTTTGTTTCCCCATGTTGTCTGCCCCTGTATCCTTCGTTCATTTCCTATATTACCGGCGTTACGATGGATGAGGTGAAAAAGGGAAGAGCTGTTTTCCAACGGCAGGCGCTATTGCACACCCTGTTCTTTATCTTTGGATTTTCGATTGTTTTCGTCGCCTTGGGACTGTCTACTTCCTGGTTGGGCAGCCTTTTTGCCTCCCAAAAGGATTTGATTCGCCAATTAGGGGGCATATTACTTGTGATCATCGGTTTGGTGATGCTTCAAGTCTTTAAGATGGACTGGATGATGAAGACGTGGAAAGTGGACCTGAAATCCCGGCCGATCGGGTATACCGGCTCCGTCCTGGTTGGAATTACGTACGCTGCTGGCTGGACGCCGTGTGTGGGACCGATTCTCTCCGGTATTATCGTTCTCGGCATGAATGATCCGGGGAGCGCCCTGTCTTATACCCTGGCCTATACTGCGGGCTTTGCGATTCCATTCTTTGTCATGACGTTTTTCATCAGCAAGGTCAAGGGAATCATGAAGTACTCTGACCGGCTGATGAAAGTGGGCGGTGCTCTGATGATCTTGTTTGGCGTGTTGCTGTATACGGACAAGATGACAGACATCACGAAAGTCCTGATTAAGATGTACGGAGGCTTCACCGGATTCTAACCCGGGGTGACCACATGAAAAGACTCATACTGGCAATGGTTATCGCTGTGCTTGTAGGCGCAGCAATCTGGCAGCCTTCTCAACAGACGGGTGCAGTGACGGTGGAACAAAGGCCGGAAGCAGGATTCGAAGCGCCGCATTTTTCGCTGCGAGGGCTTGACGATCAGACGTACGAGGTCGCAGGGAAGCGGGAGAAACCGCTTGTCATCAATTTTTGGGCGTCCTGGTGCGGCCCGTGCAAACTGGAAGCGCCGGACTTGCAAAAAGTTGCGGAGAAATACGGGCAGCAGGTGGACTTTTACGGTGTAAACGTAACTTCCAACGACAGTCTGGAGGGAGCGCAAGCATTTGTAAAGCAGTATAAGCTCACTTTCCCGATTCCGATGGACGTTACCGGTGATGTAGCCAACCGCTACTGGATTCAAGCATTTCCTACCACTTATCTGGTGGATAAGCAAGGGATCATCCGAAAGAAAATCATCGGAATGGTAGAGGGGCACTATCTGGAAACGGAATTGAAAAGATTGCTGGAAGGAAAAACAGGACCGCTGCGGTAGGGGAGGCAGCGGCCCTGTTTTATTTTAGTTCTCCGGATCAGCTTTTCTTTGAACGCTCCCGTCAGGCAAAATTTGCACATCTTTGGATAGCGATTCCATCCGCTGACGAAGCGCCTGGCTGTTTTCCTCATTCATCGGAACAGCTTGTCCCAGCTCGGCATGGTGGGGAAGCATTTTCAGCTGGCAATCGCCCGTTTTTGTACAGGAGGCCTGGAGAACCATCGTCTCCCATGTTTTAGGGTCGTTGGAACGGGTAAAGATAAAATTCCCAAGACTGTAGGCGATCCATTTCTCGTTGTACTGTTCAAAGCCCTGCAGCACATGCGGATGGCCGCCGATCACCAGGTCTGCACCCGCATCTATATATGCCCGGGACAGCTCCATCTGATGATCTACGGGATAGTCTTCCCGCTCTTTTCCCCAATGGGCGATGACAATGACCAGATCTGCTTGTCCTCTGGCCAGTTGAATGGCTTCCACGGCCTTTGCCGGATCATACGAGACCGCGATACCCGGCTTGTTTTTGCCTGCGTACCAGCTTACATTCGGGACGACGCGACTGAAGCCGAAAAACGCCATCCGAATGCCATTGCGCTCGACGTATGCCGGCGCATAGGCACGCTTTGCATCCGGGCCAGCCCCTACATACTCCAGACCGTTGTCTTCCAGCACCTGAAAAGTATCCAAAAGACCGCTTTCCCCCTGATCCATCGAGTGATTGTTAGCCAGATTCACCAGATCGATACCTGCTTCCTTCATAGCTGGAATTGCCTCCGGTGGAGACTTGTAGACGAACTCTTTGTTGGAGGCCGGTGTACCGTTTTTTGTAACAGGCGTCTCCAGATTGGCAACCGTAAAATCATCCTGTTGAAAGTATGGATGTACGTGGACATACGGAAAATCATATCCGTTTTCTTTCAACCTGGTTTCCACATGACCAGTCAAGATCACGTCGCCGACAAAAGTCAGGTTTACGGTAGCGGCTTGTTTGTTTTCACCTGCCTGCTCAGCAGGCTGGTCCGGCTGCTTTTCTTGGGAATGGTTCCAGAAGTTGTGCAGCAAATAAAAAACCAGACAGGCTCCCAGCAGGACAAACGTAAATAGAATTGTTCGCAATACAATCGTCAACAATTTTCTTTTTCTTCTGCGCTTCGCTTTTAAGCGGTCTATCCTTGTTTGATGCATCGCTCTCCCTCATATCAAAGCCTTCTGCCGCAAGGGGCGGCTTTCTTCAAAACATAAAGATAATTATAACATGCTGAAAAGCCAAAAGCCTAATCAAGCGGCCCTGGTTGCGGCTCTAGCAAGGGAGGAGACTGGGCTTCAAAGCCCGGCCCATTTTTGCTACTAGCGGTCTTTTTTTGTACCATTGCCTAAGGAGAACGGATTCCTTTGCCTCATATGATAAACGGACATGAGGCAGAGGAGGGATAGAGGTGTCCAAGCCAAAGAAGGGGAGAGGAAAGAAGGATTCCAAACAGCATCCCAATCAAGTGAATTTAAAGATTGTGACTTCCGGGACCTGCATGGTCTGCAAGGAGCCATGTACACGCGGTATGGAGTATGTAGAGAAGATGGCGCAGCCGGGAGCCGTTGGTTTTGGAGTGCCGTGTATTTTGACCAGGCCCCGTGCCTGATACGAGATCAGTTCCAGAGAAGGGAAACAGAAGTGTGAGGTCGGGGTAATCGCCTGCTTAAAGCTGTCAGGGCCGGGATTATCCCTTTATTTTTTGGTTTGGATATGTTTATTCGTTTGCTTATCAAGATTTTCATAACTGTATGGACTGAAGGAGGTTGACACGCCAAGTGCAATTCTAAGTGGAAAACGAGGAAACAGGGAAGCAGAGTAGAGAACAGAGAAGAATATTCCATAATAATAAAAAAGGGATACCCGATTTGGACATCTCTTAAATGATGGTAATATATGGAAGTTGCGTTTTGGAATCTATTATAAATTCTAATAAATATTGGATAAAAAGTCTATTTCTTTTTTTGGCACTATCAGATAATGACAGTAAGTCGAATCCAAAAAGGGTGCAAATCATGTTTGATCAAGAGCCATTTCTGGTAAAAGTGGAATGGGGAAAACGCGGGGCACGAGAAGCTGCCGAACGGGGGGATATTGCGATTGTCGTCGATGTTCTCAGCTTTTCTTCGACAATCGTTACTGCCATCCATCATCATGCGATTGTTTATCCATACCCCCCGCCGATTAATGAACAGGCTGCCGCCTATGCAGACGAGATCGGGGCAGAATTGCTGCTGGGAAGAGCAGAAGCGGCGAGAGCTGGAAGACCCTCTTTGTCCCCGGTATCGTTTGGGCCCAGGGATGCAGAGAAAAAATATGTCCTCTGCTCACTCAATGGAGCTGCTTGTTCCCGGCTTGCTGCCGGTGCCTCTGCTCTATTGGTCGGCAGTCTGTTGAATGCGACTGCTGCTGCTAAGTATGCGAATAGCCTTCAAAGAAAGACGGGAGCGTCCATCACTGTCGTTCCATGCGGAGAGTATTGGCAAGGCGGACGAGACGGCGAAAATGATCTTCGGCCAGGGATCGAGGATTATTTAGGAGCTGGTGCGATCATATCCGGTTTGGCGGGGAGTAAATCTCCGGAGGCCCTGGTCTGTGAGGGAGCATTTCGCGAGGGCAGGGACCGCATCGCAGATTTAATCTGGGATTGTGGCAGCGGGCGAGAGCTGCGTGAAAAGGGCTTTGCCGAAGACGTTCGCCACTGTGCCCGTCTGGATATGTATCAGGAGGTTCCCATTTTGGACCGGAACCACTTTCGAGATGCTCTTTAATGAAATGTAGTATGGATCATGGAAGACATCGCATCACCGACCTTGCGCGCGGCTCATACCGCGTATCTGGCAAGGCAAGAAGTGCTGTATTATACTAGGTGTACATAACGATGAAGGGAAGTGGTTGTCCATGAGACCACTCGCGATTTCGCCGGAAACGGCTGGGAAGCTGGCGGAAGCATTGCAGGTTCCTTTGGAGCGCCTGATGCACATGCCGCAACATATCTTGCTGCAAAAAATGATGGAGCTGGCAAAAGAAGAAGCGGAGAAAAAAGAGGCCGGGGAGTAAGGAGCTTTCCCTTTGATCTTCCACGAGCAAAGAGGCTTTATCAAAGAAGCTTCTCTTCGTACGACGTTCTCATGCAGATCCAACGCAGCATTTTCCTTTGCCTGCAACCGCCCGTCGATCGAGATGCTGTTGTACCGACAAACATACTCGCCATTGCGGTATCTGCAGCAATCCTCCCGATGTGCAAGCAGGCAAAGGATTTTCATAGGTCCTGGTGAATCATACCTACATAAGAACAAAAATTTGGAGGGGATCATATGGCAGTAAATGTAGCGCATAAATACGGAACTGGTGTAAAACCGCAGGATTTCATCCAGGGAATGACAAAAAATCAGGAAGCGTTCAACGATTGGTTCGAGAAGTTTGCTTGGGCCAGCGAGGAAGACCGCGAGTTTTTCGCATCGCTCCGCCATCGTGACGATCTGCGTTGCCTGATCATCGCAGCCGATTGGTGCGGCGATGTGGTTCGCAATGTGCCGGTTGTGCTCCGGGCTTTGGAAGAAACAGAAATCCCTACAGAAATCATGGTGATGGAAGACCACCTCGACCTCATGGATGAATTCCTCACCATGGGAGGCCGCGCGATTCCTGTCGTCATCTTTGCAGATACTGGCGGACATGTTCTCGCCAAATGGGGCCCGCGCCCGCAGCATGTGCAAGCAGTGATGACTGCTTTTAAACAACAGAATCCGGACCGGAATGCACCCGACTACGAGGAAAAGATTAAAGTCGCTCGTGCCGAGATGCTCGCCCAGTACGGAGAGGGCACCGGTTACCAGCAGGTGATCGTAAAAGAACTGCGGGACGTACTATCGGCTATTTAATTGCAGACAAGGAGCTGGAGCACCACCCGAGACCAGCCGAGATCCAGGGAAGCAGTTCGCTACGCCGGATTCGGGAGAGTGCTCATGTTGACAGAAAATCAGTTGTAAATAGAAGCAGGGATGGGAGCGCGGCTCAACGGTTCGCTCCTGTCCGCTTCTTTTGGAAGGAATGAAAAGCTTGCATTACTACGGAAATGAGACCATCATGTCATTGGAGCAGGTTCTGCGCCTTCGTCCAAATGAAGTCCGGATATTGGAATGGGTTCGTACATACGAGTTTCTTGAAAATCAGTATGGCCTCGATGATGCCGTCCCTCATTTTTTAGAGATAAAATGTGAGGCAGATGCAGTTAGGATCAGACGAAACAGAATCACCGATTTTCCCGAATACATTTGCGAAGAAGAGAAGACGTTTCCTGATGTGGAACAGGCCCTTGCTCTCTTTCATGAGTGGGCAAAGCAAATATTGGATCAGGTAGGGAACGACAAGTAAGAGGGTCTGAAGAAATTGAGTATGTATTGACAATATTAATTCTATTATGTTAGAGTTAAAAGCGTCGATTCGTTTTTCATAAAAGGAAAAACATCGATGTATGCCGGTGTAGCTCAATTGGTAGAGCACCTGACTTGTAATCAGGGGGTTGTGGGTTCAAGTCCTATCGCCGGCACCATTTTTCGGGGAGATAGCGAAGTGGCTAAACGCGGCAGACTGTAAATCTGCTCCCTATGGGTTCGGCGGTTCGAATCCGTCTCTCCCCACCATCTTTTCTGTCAGTTTATAATTCGAGCCGGTGTGGCGGAATTGGCAGACGCGACGGACTCAAAATCCGTTTCCAGCAATGGAGTGGGGGTTCAAGTCCCTTCACCGGCACCATCATAGAGCGACGATATTCTTCGGGTCGAGGCACCTGAAGAATTTTTTTTATGTGGACCATCAGTCCCAACGATTTGCGGACTCTGCGGTCGGTACATCATGGGCATATTTCCTTTTGTTGACAACAGCTCTATAGCTGCTATATACTTTTTTCTTGAGGTGGTAATCATCATGGACATGAATGAGTTGCGCCAAACTCAACTCAGTTATTACTTTTTGGATGCAGTAACAGCATATATGGATTTCGAGAAGACCACCCATTTTTTAAGAACAAAGGATGGCAAACAAATTTATTATGCGGAAATCCATACCGTATCGGCGATTAAAGAAAACGAAGGGATACATATTACCGCGCTGGCTGAAAAGCTCGGTGTGACCCTTGGTGCTGTGTCCCAGATTCTGATCAAGCTGGAAAAGAAAGGATTGATCAAAAAAGAAAGAGACCCTCGCAACCAGTCTCGATTTCTGCTCACGCTCACTTGCGAAGGGGAAATCGCGCATTTGAACCATCTGAGGTTTCACGAAGCGTTTGATGATCTGGTTTACAGCGTTTTGGAGGGAAAATCCGAGGAGCAGGTACGGTTTTTGAAACAATGTTTGATCGACCTGGCGGCAAAACTGCAGACCGCAACTGAGGAAGAGAAGAAGAAGCAAAAATGAGAAAAATTTTTACATAAAGACTATAGTACCTATAGACATTCAAATTGTGAATTCCACCAGAAATGGTGGAATAAAAAACAACATTAATTGAGAATGATTATCTTGTTCATTCAAGAAACTTGCCGAAACGAGGTGAACATGCCGTGGTGTCCATGATTCGAAGGAGATTGACCGGGCTTGCCGTGGTACTGTTCGGGGTAACCCTCCTCTCTTTCCTGCTGGCCAGCATCTCGCCGGTCGATCCGGCCGAAGCGTATGCGCTCCGGGTCACCCAGCAGCCGACGCCCGAACAGATTGCCGCCATTCGCGTAGAGCTGGGCCTTCATCTGCCGTTACATCAGCAGTATTTCCGTTGGGTCGGCAATCTTCTGCAAGGAGATTTGGGCATCTCTTATTTGACGAAAAAGCCAGTCCTCTCCGACATTGCCGAAAAATTGCCCGTGACGCTGCAACTGGTTGGGCTCGCCCTCGTGTGGGTCGCGTTGGTTACGGTTCCGATCGGCATTCTGACTGCCTTGAAGCCGGGAACTCTATTCGATCAAGCAGTCCGATGGGCGACCATCCTCGGCATCTCACTGCCGAGCTTTTGGCTCGGATTTCTCCTGCTGCTGCTGTTCACTTTGATCCTCCCTGTCTTCCAGGTGGTGAATGCGGGCACGCTCGGCAGTCTGATTCTCCCTTCGCTTACGCTGGCGGTACCGGCGGCGTCCGCCTTTATCCGCCTGTTCCGTGCGACACTGTTGTCCAATTTGAATAAAGATTATGTCGTTTACGCCAGAGCAAGAGGAATCCGCCAGAGCCGGATTGTGTGGGTACATGTGGTCAAAAACTCGTTACCGCCACTCATTACGCTCTTTTGTCAATACGTCGGGCTGCTGGTCACCGGCAGCGCGGTCGTCGAGAGTCTATTCTCGCTGCCAGGCATCGGCATGCATCTGGTTAATGCCAGCATGGCCCGCGATTTGCCGACCGTCAACGGATGCGTGCTTGTCATCGCGCTCATCTTCGTTTTGACCCGAACGGCGGCGGAACTGATCAATGCGCGACTGAACCCGAAGCTGACGGACAAGGAGGAAAGGCTGTATGGGTAAAGCGATCCTGAACAACAAACAGGCCCTTGCCGGCCTTGCGCTGATCGCCATCGTCTCGATCATGGCTGTGCTCGCTCCTGTCATGGCACCCAACGATCCGAACAAGATTGATGTGATGAGCAGGTTTCTGGCTCCCAGCGCCCAATACCCGCTCGGGACCGATCAGTTGGGCCGGTGCGTGCTCTCCCGGCTGCTGTACGGAGCGATCTACTCACTCGGTATTGCCGTGCCGACACTGTTTGTGCTGGGCGGCATCGGGGCGGCGCTCGGAACGGCAGCGGCCTATATCGGCGGGAGATGGGAACGCGGCTTTTTGGTTGTGTGCGATATTGTAATGGCGTTTCCTTCTCTCGTTCTCATGCTGGCGCTGATTGGCTCGCTCGGGCAAGGGCTCGTGAGCATTGTCGCGGCGACCGTCAGCACCATGTGGGCGTGGTTCGCCAAAGTAGTCTGGTCGTACGCCAGCCTGGAAAAAGGCAAGGACTACATTGTCGCTTCCTGTATCGCTGGATGCAGCGGCTGGCGAATCGTGTTTGGCCACATCATGCCCAACCTGCTGCCGCAATTTGCTGTATACCTGAGTACCGGCATCGCCGGGTTCATCCTGATGGTGTCCGGCCTATCGTATCTTGGGCTCGGCTTCGAAGCAGGGACGCCGGAGTGGGGGGCGATGCTCAGCGAGGCGAAAGCTCATTTCTTTTCCCATCCGACGCTGGTCGTCTATCCCGGCTTGTGTATCTTGCTCGCGGCGGCCGGGTTCAACCTGTTCGGCGAGGCGCTCCGGGACATTCTCTCTCCAGAGGAGGCAAGCGAATGAGCGAGTTGTTGCAAGTCGAAAGCCTATGCATCGGGCTGAAGCAAACGGGCAAGCCCATCGTCAAGCAAGTGAGTTTCGCACTTCGCAAAGGGGCCGCGCTGGCCGTGGTCGGGGAGAGCGGCAGTGGGAAGACGCTGACTTGCAAGGCAATCTTGCGGTTGCTTCATGATCGGACATTTACTGTTTCCGGGAGCATCCGCTATCGCGGACAAGAGCTGCTTGCGGCAAGCGAGCGGGATATGCGAGCGCTGCGAGGCAACCGGATTGCGATGATCGTGCAGCATCCGATGATGGCGTTTGATCCGACCGCCACCATCGGCACTCAAATCACGGAGACGATCATGGCCCACCGCTGTATAAGCAAAAGGGACGCTTACTCGTCCGGTGTCCGGGCGCTGGAGCGGATGAATCTGCCCCGCTGCGAGCAACTGATGAACAGCTATCCGTCCGAATTGAGCGGCGGCATGCTGCAACGGATCGTCATCGCCCTGGCAATCATTCACGAGCCGGACGTAATTATTGCCGACGAGCCGACGACCGCTCTGGACGTCCGCAATCAAAGCATGGTCCTGCAGGAACTCAAACAGTTGAAGCAAAGCGGCATCGGGCTGCTGCTCGTCACCCACGACTTCGGCGTCGCCGCGGGTCTGGCGGACGAGATGCTCGTCATGCGGGAAGGGGAGGTGATCGAGCGCGGTACGGTACATGACGTCTTTGCAGCACCCAGAGAAGCATACACAAAGGAGCTTTTGGAGGCCAGAATACTCATGAGGAAGGAAGACCGACATGATCGAGATGAGGGATGTATCCAAACAGTATAGGGGCAAAGGCAGCCGTGGGCGTTCAGTTACGTTCGATGCAGTCAAGCAGGTCTCCCTCACACTTCGTTCGGATGTTCGTTACGCGTTAGTCGGCGAGAGCGGCAGCGGCAAAAGCACGCTTGCCCGACTGTTAATGGCGATTGATCCACCGACGAGCGGAGAGATTTTGTTTGATGGTGCCAGCGTATGGGAGATGCACCCACGGGAGCTTCGCAAGAAACGGGCAGAGTATCAGATGGTGCTGCAAAACGCGAGCGGCTCCCTCGATCCTCGGCGCAGCGTGTACGATTCGATCGCTGAGCCGATCCGCTGCCTAACGAACCTGGACCGGAGCGAAGAGCGCGAGAAAGTGCTGGCGCTGGCCGAACGGATGAAGCTGTCAGCGGCGCAGTTGGAGCGGCTGCCCCACGAACTAAGCGGCGGCCAGCTCAAGCGTGTCTGCATGGCGAGAGCAATGAGCGTGTCGCCGAATGCCTTTCATGAGGATGGTTCCGTCAAGGACACGCTAAAAACTGTCACGCTCGGTACCGGCCCCTACATGTACAGGGGCGACAGGGACGGCAATATCTATACCTTCGTCCGAAACCCCCACTATTGGGGAGAGCCTCCCGAGGTTGAGCGGTTCCATGTGAAAGTGATTCCCGATAATCACGCCAGGCTGCTTGCTTTTCGCAACGGGGAGGTAGATCTCCTCGTGGGGACCCGCCAAATATCTTTTGACGGATTCAATGAGATGAAGGCTGCCGGGTATGGCGCGCTCGTCTCGGAGGGAGAAGCGAATTATACCCGTTTTCTTGCCTTCGATGTATCCAAAGCGCCATTCGACGACTTGAATGTGCGGCTCGCAGTCAGCTATGCCATTGACAAAATGAGTATTGTTCAAAATATCTTTGCGGGGATTGAAACGAGAGCGGACAGCATTTTGGACCCCGCGTTGCCTTACTGCGACGTCCAACTGGTCCCGCGTATTTACGACAGGCAACAAGCAATAGCGCTGCTGGAAAATGCGGGTTGGGTGGATGCAGATGGCGATGGCGTACGGGAAAAAGACGGCGTTATGCTAAAGGGTGAGATTTTGTATATAAAAGGCGACCCCATGATTGACGATTTGATCCTCGTGCTGGCCGCGCAACTGAAAGAAATCGGCATGGAGATGAAAGGAAACGGCATGGAGAAGATGGCGTTTCATGCCGAGTACGCTAAAGGGGTGGCGATTACCCTTTATCAGACGTACGGCAATCCATGGGACCCGCATACCACGATCTCCAATATGAAACCCGATCTGAAGAACGACTATCCGGCCGCTCAGGCGCTCGCTCTTGTGAAAAACGGAAATGACATCATTCAACGGCTGAACGTCACGACGGATGAAAAGGAAATCCGGAAAACCTATCACTTTGTTTTAAGCGAAATTCACGACAAAGCGACTTTGCTTCCCATTTCCTACACGCGGGAGTTGGCACTGCATAACACCGATAAAATAAAAGGATATACGTTCTACGCCGGGCAGCCGTCCCATTTCAATGTTGCGGGGATCAAGTTAAAGTGAATTTTTTTACCCCTGGCCTATAGCTGCTATAGACTTTTGGGGGTACTCGTCTTCTCTATGGCCAGCCGAGCAGGAAGGTAACAGGCATAGCTGCACACGGCATCAGCCGGCAAAGCTATTCCTTATTTTGATATCCAATGAGGTGAATACAATGGTTGAACGAGATGGGGTAAAACATTCGGCCCACATAGAAGAACAGCACATGATCGGCTTCGGGGCACTCGCCCGGCTGTTGCGTCCAGTACGTCTGCATCTAATCGGCTGCGCCCTGCTCTCAGCGCTCGGGGCAGCGGCCGGACTCGCCCCTTATATCGCCGTCGCGGAGATCGCGCGCCACGTGCTCGTCGCCGCCAGTGCTGCAGACGCAGCCAGGGAAGTCTGGATGTGGGTGGGCATCGGAGCGGCCGGCGCAGCGCTCAGGCTCGTGCTCGTTTTCCTGTCATCGCGACTCGGCCACTATGCAGACGCCGAAACGTTGCACGACATCCGCAAGCGGCTCGTCCGCCATCTGGGTGTAGTGCCGCTTGGCTGGTTTCGGGCAACTGGCTCCGGTGCCATCAAGAAGGCGATGACGACCGATCTGGAAGTGATGCATCAGCTAATCGCCCATGCTCTCGGTGAAATGATCGGCGCTGTCGTAGCAATGACGGTCGGTTTCGCCTATTTGGCGATAATTGATTGGCGGATGACGCTGATCACGGCCGCCGTTCTCGCCGTGATGGCCACTTCCTTTCGCATCGCGATGCGTTCGATCACGACGCATATGGCCCGTCTGCAGGCGGCGGAAGAGCGCATCAGCGCCGCCGGTGTCGAATATGC
Organism: Brevibacillus borstelensis; assembly: GCF_036700025.1. NCBI lineage: Bacteria > Bacillati > Bacillota > Bacilli > Caryophanales > Paenibacillaceae > Brevibacillus > Brevibacillus borstelensis. The sequence goes on from NZ_CP144922.1 coordinate 2,853,891, forward strand.
CGATGGGATCACGGTCGTAAAAACGTTCGGTACGGGAGGGCGCATTCTGCAGCGTTTCGCCGAAGCCGTTCGCGATCATACCGAGGCGATGAGCGCGTGGGTGTCGGAGACCCGGTACAGTTCTGCTGTCTCCCGGCTGTTTTCTTCCGAAATGTCGGTACTGGCCGTGGTGATGGCAGCCGGTCTTGGTTTTGTCGCTAAGGATCAGCTCGCAGTCGCTGACTTGTTGCCCTTCCTGATCGTCGGTATTGGGTTGCCAACGTCGATCACCCCGGCGATTCACGGCTCACAAGGTTTGCGCCAGGGACGGATGGCGGCCAGCCATATCGAGCAGCTGCTGTCGCTTCAAGCGCTGTCCGAAGCGGAGCAGCCGCAGAAGCCGCGGGATCATCGCATCGAATTCGACCGTGTCTCCTTCTCTTACGACGGCAAGACCAACGCGCTTTCAGACATAAGTGCAGTATGCGAGCCCGGGACCGTAACCGCAATCGTAGGTCCTTCGGGTGCCGGGAAGACGACGATCGCGAGCCTGCTGCCGCGCTTTTACGACGTCACCGACGGCGCGATCCGCATCGGCGGCATTGACATCCGGTCCATCCCGACGCCGGAGCTGCTAAAGTTGATGTCGCTCGTATTCCAGGACGTCGTGCTGCTGAGGGACACGGTTAGGGAAAACATCCGCATCGGCCGCCCTGACGCTACGGACGAGGAGGTTCGTCGTGCCGCTGTCGCCGCCCAGATCCATCACGTGATTGAACAGCTTCCGAACGGTTACGATACGGTTTTGGGTGCTGGCACAGGCGGGCTGTCTGGCGGCGAGCGGCAGCGGTTGACGATTGCGAGGGCGATTCTGTCCGGTGCGCCGATCGTCATTTTGGACGAAGCCACGGCTTCGCTTGACCCGGACAGCGAAGCGGCCGTTCAGGACGCGTTGGCCGAGCTCGCCACCGGCAAAACCGTGATCGTCATCGCACACCGGCTGCACACAATCCGAAACGCCGACCAAATTCTCGTTCTGAACGATGGGCGGCTAACCGAACACGGAACCCATGAGGAACTGCTCGCCCACAAGGGGCTGTATGCCCGCATGTGGAAAGCTCAACAGCAGGGAGAATCTGTATGAGTCGCAGCGTCGGCTCCGACAAACTCCGGCACGGCACCGGCATCAGCTGAGTTGACGCCGTTCGGCTCACATAGGCTGCCAGCGGTGCCAGCGAGAGATCAGTTGCATCGCCTGTGCTTGCATCGGGGTGGCTGGCCTCGCCGGAGCCTTCGTACACAAGGCTGAATGACTGACTGCCTATCTGCCTGCAAACGAATGAACAAAAACAAACCTAGCCCAACGGATAAACGTGCCAGGAAGCCATGCCTTCACATGTTAAACCTTGTAAAAAGGAGAATGTCTATGATTCCTATGATCCGCAACCTGTATCGGTTATGGCCGGACCCGAAGCTGCTTTTGCGTCTCGGTTCGTTGCAAGTGATTCTGGCAGTATTGCAGGGAGTGCTGCTCGGCATGCTCGTTCCGATCTTGCGGGCGCTGCTGCGCCCGGAGCCGGACTTCGCCGCGGCTGGGCCGTGGCTATTCGCGGGCGGAATCGGCCTTGCCGTCTATGCTGTGCTCACCGTCATCGCCACGCCATTCGGCTTCGCCGCCAGTATGGAGCTCGCCGCTGAGCTCAGACACCATCTGATGGGGCACGTGACAACTCTCCCTCTCGGATGGTTCACGGCCGACCGCAAAGCCCGCCTCGCCCGGGCGGTCACCGCTGACGTCAACACGATCTCTCACCTGACCGTTACGATTGGATTCCCGGCGATCGTTTCCGTCCTTGTGCCGGCTACCGTCATCGTGGTCACGTTTGCGGTCGACTGGCGGATGGCGCTGCTGTTTCTCGCCATTGCCCCCATCGCTTTCCTGACCTTGCGGCGTGCCGGGCACATTGCCAGCATCGCCGAGGTTGAGCTGGAGGAGGCAGCCACGGAGATTGCCGGGCGGGCCATCGAGCTCGGGCAAGCGCAGACGGTGCTGCGAGCGGCCGGTCACGGTACGACCGGTACCGCCCGGCTGCGTGAGGCGCTAGAAGAGCATCGCCGAACCTACCGCCGCGGTTTGCGTCGCTCCATGGTGCCAGATCTGACATTCACCGCCGTTGTAATGATCGGGTTCGCGGCCGTGCTTGCGCTAGGAGCTTGGCTGCTGCTGGAACGATCGCTTCCCATCCCGGATGCGGTCGTGCTGTTCGTGCTGGCCGTCCGCTTTCTGGAGCCGATCGGCAATCTGATCGAACTGATTGGAGCTCTCCGCGCGATGGACAACTCGATCGGGCGCGTTCAGGCGATTCTGCACACCCGTCCGCTTCCGAAAGCACCAAAGCCTGTAACTCGTCTGGAGAATGCTGGCATCGAATTTGAAAGCGTAACCTATCATTATGAGCAGGAAACCGGCAAGGCGCCAGCCTTGTCCGATGTATCATTCCGTTGTCTCCCCGGAACGATGACAGCACTCGTTGGGCCGTCGGGCTCCGGCAAGACGACCGTCATCCGGCTCATCGCCCGATTCTTCGACGTCGACAAAGGCAGCGTACGCATCGGCGGCGTCGACGTCCGAAGCCTGAATGAAGAAGTGTTGATGAGTGATGTCGCTATCGTGTTCCAGGACGTGTATCTGTTCGACACGACGATTGAGGACAACGTCCGGCTTGCCAAGCCGGACGCCACGGATGAGGAGCTTGCCGCCGCCGCGCGCGCTGCCCGCCTCGACGACGTCATCGCCCGTCTCCCGCAAGGCTGGCGCTCGCGTGTCGGCGAGGGAGGCGCCCAACTATCCGGGGGTGAGCGGCAGCGGGTGTCTATTGCCCGGGCGTTCCTGAAGCGTGCACGGATCGTGCTGATCGACGAGGCGAGCTCCGCGCTTGATCCAGAGAACGAGATCGCGGTTAGCCAAGCGATCGCCAATCTGGCCGGCGATCCCGACCGGACAGTCATCGTTATCGCTCATCGTCCGTCGACGCTAGCCGCCGCCGATCAAGTTATCGTACTCGATGCGGGCCGTGTCGCCGAAATCGGGAAGCCGGAGGAACTCCGCCAGGGAGAGGGAATTTTTGCCCGTCTGTTCGACCAATACGAGCGCGCCCGGAGCTGGCACATCGTCAAACGGGCATAGTGCGGGCCGCCGGTACGAATCGATCATGGGAGGGACTTATGCCGTTCGAAGGGGAAAGGTTTCTCTCGATGAAGAACCAAGCATACAATATATCTCAAGGATGATTTGATTCCGGGCGCCTTTTCAAATTGATGACCGAAATAATGCCTGCTACAAAGCGTTTACACAATGTAGCGTAGTGCTTAACAGAAAAAAACCGTAAGGTCTTTTATAACAAATTGCTTCATTTTCCGATAAAAACGCGCTATTTTGGCAGAATTAAAGCATTGAGACAGTGAATGGAAATGAAGAATAGCACATAGGTTGCACTATTCTTCATCAATCTCAATGTCGACTGATTCATCTGAGATTCCGGCAAGCATTTTAGCTTCAGTTTCAAATGGCTCTATATCGATATCTAAAGACTTTTCCTTATACTGCTCATTCCATGGAACACCACAGGCTGCTGCGTGTCTTTTGGGATCGTAGGGGACACCTGTTTTCAGAACACTGTAGATAATCTTTGCAACTTTTCCAGACATATGTCCTATAGCTTTCATTTTTGGCATTTGACGTGCCAATAGGCGCTCGTAATATGCCGCAAACACATTAGGACCACCTCTTTGGGCAATAAGTATTAGAGCCATCTGAAACATGACCCTGCGTGTATCGCGAACACCACTGAACGTCTGGCGAGTGCCTTTTACAGAAGTCCCAGACTGCTTATTTTCGGCAGATACACCAAGGTATTTTTTAAATTCTTTATAGGTACTAAACCGATGAATGTCACCTATTACAGCAATGAGAGTACAAGCCCAATTATCACTCATGACAGGTAAAGAAAAGAGCAAATTGGTATATGGGTGTGGGGGAGTTCCTTTTTCAGCATTACCATGTAATAACTCATGGATGCTTGCGTCAATACTGCTTAAACTTTCTTCAATGCGCAAGGCTTCTTGGATAAGCCAACTTTGTCGATCGACAACATGGACCAATGGCAGAGCAACGGTGTTAGGTAAAACATGAGCTAATTCGCTGGCTGCCTTCTTTGCAATAGCTTTAGCACCGCATTTGGTTATTGCTTCTCGAAGTTCAATCTCGGAGAGACCCTTCATATCCAAAGCAGTTGGATACATTAACGCTAGGCGTAACACAGAAGGGCTTGAAAGCTTCTTAAATGCTCTTTTAAGGTCAGGGTGAGTGATTTGAAATAACTGTTGCACCTGGTTTTTCCTGCGTGTCAGGGTAGTGGTAAGTAACCAGCGATCACGCATGAGAGTACGGACGATAGACTGTGACATTGAGGCTGGACTCGCTAGTCGTACAGCTTTCATATCGGGGTGGAGCGATTTATGCCATCCCATATAGGCCATCGTTCTAGCATCAATAGCATCGGATTTCTCTTGAATACCAAGAGTCTCTTCCCGAAATTTTTTAACAGAGGCATTTTCAACCATATGAAGTGAGTAACCAGCTTTTAATAATACCTGTTGAAGAAGAAAGGAATAATGCCCACCTGTCGGCTCCATTAATACGAAAAAGTCGATTGGTTTTAATCCTAGATGCTCCTGTACATCTTGAAGGGCCTTCAAGAAATCAGAGATACCCAAACTATCGGCATCGAATTTCATTGTTTTGGCCCTTTTCCATTTTCCATCACGAAACTGTTCGGGAGTAATGCAGGTAGCCACATGAAAATCAGCTCCAATATCGACACCAACGTATATTGGATAAAAGAGTCTTACGAATTCTTTTTGCCCATCGGTTTGAGTGACACTAAAAGTCATTAACTGATCTTCCTTCATAAGTTATGTTCTCCTTTTATTAAGCAATATGTAATACACCTGACTATCCAAGTTACTGTGAGAGCTTCATTTGCCCAATGTAGCATGTCAGGATTATAGCGCCAGGTGATCTGTACCCAAATTGTCTCAAGAGGTCTAACGCAAGTTAGCCCCAAACGTTGAAGGGTTTCAATTGCTTTACTTTATATGGAGTACAATTTTCCGTTATATAGACTTTAAAAAACTTATACGTTACCTCTGAGAAAATTCCTGCTCTGGTTTAGTTAATTTTGGAAAACAAAAAAACCCGCCAAAGGACGGGTTAAACGCTGACATGGGTGCAGTGCCAATACACGTGGAGTGCCCCAGTGTTATATCAGAGGTCTGAAATCTATCAGCCCCAATCCTAATATGGTAGGTAAAACCATGAAAGGTCACTGCACAATATATATGATTCGCTAGTGAGCGAGTGTACTCCTGCAAGACCAATGTTCCCAAATAGTTAGTAGAGCTCTATCCATCAGGAGTGCCCACATTGTGTTCAGGAATACATTGGCAACGTAAAAGATTCGTTAGGAAATAGAGTTATTCCTGCAAAGGCCGATGTTCCCAAACATTACGCAGAGCTACAACCGAGGATGTGCCCACGTTTTGTTCAGAGATACATCGGTATCATTTAGTTTAATTCTGTGGAAAAGATATGAAAAGATTTTCTCGGTAGATTGCTTCGCAATCTACCTGCGACACCTCCCGTGTGGGCTACGCCCTCCAAAATACCCGCCTAAAAGGAGTGTCTGCACAATGAATTAAAGACTTACGCGTAAAAGCATGTAGTCCTTTGATCAAAGAACAAAACTAATCAAAACACTACAGTAATAGTTCACTTGGCGAAGGGAGAAAGCAATGGTATCAGATTACCTCCATAAACAGGTAAAAGTGAAAATAGACAGACCGTTAGGTTCGAAACATCCCAGACATCACTTCATCTACCTTCTCAATTACGGATATATTCCCGGCACAATCTCGGGGGATGGCATGGAGATAGATGCCTATGTCCTGGGTGAGTTTGAACCGCTGGAAACTTATGAAGGAAAAGTAATCGCAGTCGTTATTAGACATGATGATGTAGAAGATAAACTTGTCGTATCTAACAAGCATTATACCAGTGAACAGATTCGCGCATTGATTGAGTTCCAAGAACGATTCTTTCAAATCAATATCATCATGTAAAGCTCGGTGAAATACGTCCGTTGCGTGTACGAACCGTATTTCCAGCCGCTGATGTTTTGATCCGCTTTTGATGGCATCTGTCTATGCCAAAGTCGACCACACGGCCCGTCTTCCCGAATGATTCCACCCTCAGCTTCCGCTTGTTCATCGGATTTCTGGGACATGTACAAAATGCATTTCGAATCTCTCAAACGCTTCTGAACCCTGCAAAAAACAGAAGAACCTGCGAAATGGCCTTGGTTTCCAAGGTTTTTCGCAGGTTCTTAACATGTTTTCTTGACTTCATTTTCACGTGTGTTATAATAATATTCGCAAAACGAAATTCCTTTCTAGCTAGGGAGAGGGCGTACTTCCCTTCACCGGCACCATTCGTTGCGGATGTTTGGATACCTGCGGGTGTAGTTCAATGGTAGAACTCTAGCTTCCCAAGCTAGCGGCGTGGGTTCGATTCCCATCACCCGCTCCATAGAATCAGATTGTAAAAACCTTGAGAAATCAAGGTTTTTTTCTTTTTGATTCTTTAGGTTGAAGGGGGGAGGGATGCTATTTAGTGGCATATGGTGAGTGATTCTCCCCTCAAAGATAGCGAACTTTCTCGTTAACTCAAAAAGCCGTGTGAATACAACATACAACCAACGCCAAAAAAAGCGGTTGCCTAGTAAATAGCTCGTTCCTTATCTGAGAACAGGCTGGTTATATGGACAAGAACCTGTGATATGAAAAGTAAAACCGATTTTTTTGTCATTGTGTGCTATACACAGTTGTGGTCCAACATTTTGTGTTTAAGATCATATACCAATTGAAGTGGTTATAAAGGTTGCGTATAATGTAATTGATTCTTATTATTGGGGGAATTTGTAAAAGTGAATTTGGAACAAAAAGTCTTCCGACTAATTATTCCGTCAATCTTCTCTGTATATATAGTTGGCAGCTCAATGCTTGAAGGGTTTCTTTATTTTGTTATTGTTGACGATGTGAATCAAGGTTTCATTCCGTGGAAAGATTTTTGGGGCGTTTCAAAACTGACTGCAATTCGGTTCCTTGTAATGGCAGTGGTGATATTTATCATGTACCGACTTGGAAGCAGAACGTTGTTTATCTTGCTGTTTAGCATTGCTCTTTTTGAATTTATAGTATTTCTTGGGGCAAATCACTTTATCTTTTACCCGCCTTTAGTATCCAATCTCTTAATAACGATGATTTGTGGACTCATTATAAAAAAGGATAAAGGGTGTTTAGTTCCAAAGGGAGGATCAAACTAAAAAGTTTGGATATGAAATAACAAAATCCTAACCACAAACATAACCATCCCGTCTTCCCCTTGTGAAAAGTGAGACGGGATATTTATATTTATAGTATGAATCATTTTGTCTATAAAGTAAAAAAGTCAGCTATATGGATTACTCTAGCTAGATTAATTGATGCTCGGAAACATGGACTGTACGATTTGAATTATTTTTTCAGCTAGTTTTACCGTCAATAGTAGTTTCATTCGTTTTAAACCTAACTCGGATCAAAGAACAACAGCGGCAATCCAGGACGAGAAAAGAAAGTCCTAGAATGCCGTTATTTCTGTCTGTACTGCTATTCCATGAACACAGTTTTGGTTTCTTTCTGAGGTTTATCGTCGCGAATGACTAGTAGCAGCCCAATAAAAATAAATACTGTGCCCATCCAAAAAGACAAACCAATCTGTTCGCCAAGTAATACCCAACCTAAAAAAGTACCCACTATCGGCTGTAAAAAGAAAAATAATCCGCCACTGGAAGCATTAAGCTTTTGCAAGCCTCGATTCCACAACAAAAAGCCACACGCTGTAGAAATGACCCCCAAATATAGCAAGCCACCCCAAATAGAAGGCTGCATAATCGCTTGAAAATCAAGCTTAGTCAATCTCCCAAGTGTAAAAGGCGTTAGAAGGGCAATGGCTACAAGCGGTTTAACCCCTTAAAATTTGAGTCTTTCTCCCTTATTCTCGCATTTTCATATGCTTCTTCCCTCCTTCAACCACCTAGGAGTCTAGGAAGGAAAACGCCTAGCGTCAAGGAGATCACTTGACCCCAGACGTTTTCCTTCCTGCTTGTCAGCTAGGTTGAAGTAGGGATCATTCTGCAATCCTTTGCCATACTACACTTTCACAACAAATGGTGTAATGAGTTGCAAGGCAAAGGCTTTACCAAATTCTACAGGTGATAAATCGTACAAGCTTCCATGAATCCGTCGCTGATTATAAAAGAGCAGATAGTTTGTCACGATTTCATAGGCTTCTTGATAGCTCTGAAATTCATTCCGCTGCAAACATTCTTTCTCCAAAACACTGTGAAATGACTCAATGTGAGCGTTTTTATTGGGTGTCTTTGGAGGAATTCGCTCATGCACCGTTTGGAAATGCTGACAGGCTTCTTCAAAGGCATGGCTAATAAACTGTGGACCGTTATCCGTACGGATAACAGGGCGATCATCACAATTGAATTGCTGCCGTTTCCACAAAGCACGTTGGAGAATCTGAGCAGCATGTTTTCCTTCGCAGGTCAGTCCGAAATGGTAGTCCACGATCGCTCGATCATAGACATCAATGAGACTCATCAGGAAAAAGAAACGCTGTTCTCCTACGATAAATCCGTATTTTACGTCTATCTCCCACAATTGATTCGGAGCGGTAATCTCTCGGTTGTTTGCCAACTTTCGAGGATGTTTCCTTTTCTTTTGTCGTTGTGGTTGCAGGAGTTCTTCTTCTTTCAGCAAGCGGTAAACCTTTTTCTTGTTGATGACCAGTTGGTGGTCTCGCCGTAGGCAGACGGTAAGCTTTCGATATCCATAAGCAGATTCTTCATCGGCAATCAACTCGGATAGCCATTCTTTGATTTGTTCGTCACTGACAGGTTGTCCGTCTTTTGACAACGAATAACCGGGTATAGGTCTTCCTCCGTGATAAACGCGAGGTTTTTGGGAGGCTTTGTTTTTTCGGTAATAGTAGGTTGCTTCCAGGATGCCGACAATACGTAGCACTAGTTTGGCTGTGTACCCCAGCTGTATCCACTTGTCGGCTATTTCCATTTTGTCCGATAAGCTGGGTTCACCTTTTTTACAAGATCACGAAGGATCGCGATTTCCAAGTCCTTTTCTCCCAGTAATTTCTTCAGTTTATCATTCTCCGTTTCCAGTTCCCGAAACTCTCCTGGACTTGGTGTATAGCTTGTTACAGCTTTAGCTTCGGAAGACGTATTCTGCCAATCTGCGTGTTTGGAGTCACGTATCCATCGATACAGCATTTTAGGGTCTATCCCATGCCGTCTGGCTACTTGGTGTATTTTGCAACTCAAAAATGCAGAGTTTGGCGGCCAATTTATGCAGAACACTGCCAACATCAATACAAAAGAATTTAGGAAGACTTCATGCTGGATAGAGCATGGCGCAGTCGGTAGCTTTCTCCGGTAAACGCCAGAATATGGGCGTGGTGGACGAGGCGATCCACAAGGGCTGCCGTCAATCGCGTATCTCCAAACACCGTATTCCACTGCCCAAACTCCAAATTCGACGTCACAATCACACTGTTTCTCTCATAGCAGGCCGAGATAACATGAAACAACAGCTCAGCCCCCGTTTGGTGAAAGGGAACAAACCCAACCTCGTCCAAAATCAACAACTCACAGTCTGCCAGTTCTTTTTGAAACCGCATCAGTGCCCCATTCGCGTGTTTTTCCTGCAAGAGCGCAACCAGATCGGGAACACGGAAGAATCGAACGGCATATCCCCTTCGGCACGCCTCTACGCCAAGCGCTGTTGCCAGATGGGTCTTCCCCGTGCCCACTTTTCCCAGCATCAGCACATTTTCCTTGCGCTCCAAAAAACGTAGGTCGATCAATCCCTCCTTTGTACATGTTTCCGGTAAGGTGACTGCCTCAAAAGCGTAATCTTCCAGTGTCTTCAGTTGGGGAAACGCGGCTTTCTTTATCAGTCGCTTCAGCTTTGTCTCCTCCCGCCGTTGAATCTCCATCCGCAAGACTCCCAGCAAGAAGCTCTCCCGATCTTCAAACGGCACCTGTTCATAGGTTTCCATCACATGCGCCAAATGCAAAGTTTTGCACACCTTTGCCAGCTCTTCTCTCATTCCACCCTCACCCCCAGGATCCGGTCGTACTCATCCAGTATGGGTATCTGCCCGTGAAGGGCAGGGGGTGTATGCGACTCTGAAAACGGTTCCGGGCGGAAAACAGGGTGTTTTATCGCGTAAAGGGCATGCTCCAAGGCAACAGCCAGATGCTCTTGCTGATGCGACAATTCTCCCAGTACTTGCCCGATTTCCTTCAACGTATAGGTGTCGAGCAATCGATGGAGCAGGCGAATTCGTGCTTTTCGTGCATTCATGTCTTCCACCGTCAAAAACGTTTGGAGCGCCTGAGGCATCATATTGGTAAAGGAAGAATACATCACCGCCCGCGGGCGTTTTTCATATCTCTTCAATACCGCCTTCCAATCTACTGGAATGACTTTCTCCGTATAGGGACGAGGCAATGTCACAATCGGGGTGTATGTCCCGTCTGCCGTTAACACCTCCAGCACATCCCACTTGACTTTCACCAAAACCGGCTGCATGGCCCGACACTGCGGCAACGGGAAGAGAGCCGCGTCAAACGACAGCTCAGCGTATTTGTTCAGGTGGCACGTCTCCAGCCGGAAAATCTCCAGCGGTGTCGTCGGCAGCGTCAGCAGCTTGCATTTTTCTTGCTTCCACAACTCGGCAATGGTTTGCTTTTTCACATAGTGAGGGCGCTGCATATCCGCACGGGCAGCTTCCGCCAAATACGTCTCCAGTTGTTCCGGCGTATCGATAACCGGTGGCGGAACACACCAGTTCCGGCGTCCATACCCCACTTTGTTTTCCACATGGCCTTTCTCATGGCCGCTGTATGGATTGCAAAACAGGGGCTCAAAGCGGTAATGGGCGCAGAAACGCCGAAACGCTTCCGTACACTCTCGTTTTCCGCCTTGCTGGATGGACACAACAGCAGCGGACAAGTTGTCAAACCAAATCTTGCGAGGAACCCCTCCCATTTGCTGAAATAGCCGCCCTAAGGCCTCCAGAAAGCATTCCGTGTTTTCTTTCGGAACCGGGAACACAAAGGCGGCATTGCTGTACGGAAACGACAGGGTCAATACTTTCCGCTCCACCAGTTCTCCCGACTTGACCACGTACACCGTCCCAAAGTCAGCCTGGGCTTCCCCGCCTGGATGCTCCAAACGCTCAAAATGTTCGGCTCGTTCGGCTGCCATGGCTTTCTTCCGTTTGGAGACATATTCGGATACCGTTCGCTGCCCGCCAGGGAAGCCGTACTCATCCCGTAACCGCTGAAACATGCGGACGGCTGTATGGCGTTGCTTGCGTGGAAGACGCTCATCATCCTCCAGCCATGTGTCAATAATCTCTAAGTACGGTCCCAACACCGGATGGCGGCCTTTTCGCTTGCATACCGGTTCATTCCAATCGTCGCGATCCGCATATTTCTTGGCGGTTCGCCAATTCACCTGGACACGTTCCGCAATTTCCTGAATCGAACACCCTTCGACTTCCCGCAAAAATCGGATATACTGTTGTTGTGGCACTTTCAACATTCCTCTCACTCCCTCAGATTCTAGCCAAATCCAAGGGTAGATTTTGTAGGGGGATGTTGGCAAGTGCCTTTTTCATGGCCTCAGAATTGCGGTGGAACTCTGCAGTTTTCCGCCGCAATTCTCTGCACTTTTATCCTGCCATAAACACTTGGCTAGCGTTTCCTACTTCGTGGGCTTCCTGGATCAATTGTTGTTTGAACTCGATTGAATAGCGTCTCCGTTGCATAAAAATATCCCCCTGTTCTTCTGATATCAGCTTAACAAGATAAGGGGGTATGACTCAAATCCAATTTTGGGGCTTAAAAGATACGATATCGATCATGCGGAATCCACTCCTTCACGCTCCTTTCCGTATGGAATGGTAGACATGATGACAGGTTTTCAAAAAAAGAAAGAGCGGACACCTGTAAGTAAGGTGCCAGCCCAGATAGAACCCCCACATTTTGTCGGGGTTTTCTTCAGTCCAAAGGGCACATGAAGCCCCCCTCATAAGAGTCCTGTAAGTTCTTAATTCATAATCACACACCATGGAACCATCGCACACGATGGACGAACTTCCGCTGGCTTGGCAGCAAGCGCAGCACTCGATACAGACAGAACCAGCGTGACAGAAAAAACAATCGCAGCGATCTTCTTCATCATTCCACACCCCAAATTTGTAATTTTATGTTAATTTTATCCCAAGTTACATCTGGTTTCAACCGTAAAAGGTAATAATTTCCTCGTTTTCAACCGCCAATCGTTTGAAGTAAATAATTTCCGGATCACCTTCATCCAGGTTCTCAATAATACCTGTTTTTAAATAACCGAGCCGATCACATAGGTTGTGCATGGGAAGATTGGACTGGTTGGTTGAGGTAAATAATTTCGATGTAGGGCATAGCTTCTCGAGATGTTTGATAAGAGCTGTTGCAATCCCTTTTTGGCGGTAAGCAGGGTCCACGATAACGAGAGAAATAAACCAATACCCAAAAAAGTTCGTATCAAAAGTCAGAAAACCGGATATCGAAGCGTTTTGTTCAGCAACGAGACAGCGATGATGATCAATCATTTCCGATAAATATCCAGATCTGCTCGAAGAATGGATGACCTTCTCATCCATCCGTAATATTTCAATGGTGTCATTTATATTTGCATATCGCGTGATCATTTGTATCACCCTAATTTTTCGAATTTGCCAGTCAGAGTAAACCAAAATAACAAATAGTGGGAAAGAAATCAAGTCGGATTGAAGTAAATGCCAAAAAACCCTCCAAACAGAGGGTTTTAGTGAAAATCAACATCAATCCTTTTTTTAGAGCTTGGTTGAATCTTTGGCATACAAGCAAATAGAGAGAACGAGCAAGCCGAGCAATGTTGAGAGTTGAAAGAAAGAAATCCCTGTAAGGAATGCAAATATCCCGATTATCATAACGATAACGAAAATAAATTTGAACCAGAATGGTTGATTTTTCATTAGATGCACAACCTTCTTTTTGGTAAATTTTACCATACAAATGAACGGTTGTAACATATTCAAACGCACTATGTAATTGGGGCATTATTTCTTTGCCAATGCGAGTCATTACGAATTTTGATGAAACATTTGTTCAACTTTTTGCGTTATACTTATATAAAAATCGACACAGAGGAGAGTATAGCATGTTTCATATATCGAAAAAGGTAATAATTGGAGGAGTGGCGGGAGCATTGTTGTTTACCGGGGGAATGCTCGCCGGAAGCAATAGCGCCATCGCCAAAAAGGGAACGCAATCCATTAAGGCTAACTTTGCGAATATCAAGCTCATGATCAACGGGAAGGAAATTCAGACCAAAGCGGAGCCCTTCACTTACAACGGCAACGTGTATGTGCCTGCTGCCACTATCGCGAACATGTTTGGTATTGGTCAAAAGTGGGATAATAGCGTTCCTGCGGTTCGTTTCGAAGGCCCTGACCGGGTGACTAGCGACCCGATCTTTGGAGGAATGCAGGGACAGCAGACGTACCCCTTCCCCTTGGACTATGTGTACGCATTGCGTCCAGGTTTTGAAAAAGTCGTTAACATCGTAAATAATAAAGAACTTGTTATTCCGAAGATGGAGAGTACCGGAAAGTTAAGTGAGATTTCTCGTATGGTCCACGGAAACATGTTCTATATGCTGGAAACCAATTCCCAAGGGTCATTTATCAACGGGTATGAGATCGACAAGGTAAATACTGGTATTACGAAACTGTTTTCCCGCCAGATCGAGCCTGTTAAAGGAAAGCTTACTTTCAATGAATCAACGAGGGAATTTACCGAGAAAATTCACGAATATGTTGACGGGAAGCTTAAACTCGTCGGGGTTAAGGTGTATCTCATCAATTGGGATAACATGATCACCAAAACAGATGAATTGCTTATGAAATAATATAGAACCTTACTGGCACGAATGATCGGCCAGCAGGCCGCAGTTCAACATACGTACGGAAAAGCCAGCCTAGAAGGTAAAGCGACGTCTCAAGCTCGGAGGCCGCCATTCACCAGGGCTGGCTTTTTGTTGTTTTTCGAGGTGGCAACAAGACGCAACAGGGAGGATCAACGTGTCGGTGCCGTCAACCCACGCAAGCCCAAACATCGCTACCAAGAAGCGAGGCAAGACGAATTCATGGGTAGTGTACCTGTGGGAATCAAAGTCCGATAATGCCGCGATATCGATGCCCGTCAAAGGCCCGAGCCAAGCGCTCATACAGAAGGAGAAGGGGAGAAGTCGAGAGATGCGATCCGATTGCGGACAATGATTGCAACGATCAATGAACCGATTACAGCTTTGAGCGGTTCCGCTCCTAATAAAAAAGGTTGTAACGGCGCAGCTTCGGCTCTGTCACGAAAAGACGGCGGAGAACCAGCTTAAACTGCATCCAGTATAATTGCCCTGAAGGATTTGGTATAATCTGGATGGCGGGAGGGGTGTCATGAAGCTGATTGCCTACGTTTTGCTAATGATCATTGTTTTAACGGGCTGCAGCACTGATAAGGAGCAGGAAATCCAGCCGTTGGATGCATCTTACTCAGAACAAAAGGCTGTACTGGCTCCAACGGAGGAAGATATGCCCGCTGCTCTCTTGGACATAAACAAATTGGTACAATCAACCCGAGGGCTTCCTGATCAAGCGGGCGGAGTAGAGGAACTGCTCGGAAAACCGCTCAAAACAGAGCAAGGTGAATGGACGTTATATGGTTCGGGAGCAAAGACCCCGTTTATCAGGCATTATTATGAACATGCCGTAGGAACGGTATCTGTTATGTACATTGACGGCAATATTGCCCATATAAACGTAGAATTTGCGGAACCATTGCATGATTCGGGTGACGAGATGAAAGCGTTGGAGCTGATAGGGATCGTGAAAGACGATTTCCTTAAGAAAATTGCGGAAGAATCGAATTATACACGCTTTATTTTGAGGGATTTCTATTACGCGGACGTGATTCATGGAAAACCGGATAAGCCAGCTTTCATTCTCGGGATAAAGGTTGTGACAGATGAAACGTATGAATAGCCGAAGGCATTGAACCGAAATAGTGAGCAGGGCACCCTTACCAAAGAAACCCCACCCAAACAGGTGAGGTTTTTTCTGTTGAAGCATTTGCAATACGGTTATGCATTTCAAAAACTACTCCATGAATTGAAGGATGATCTTCCCGATATTGCGGTTCTCTTCCATATACACATGAGCTTTATCTACCATTTCAATCGGAAATACGGTGTCGATGACAGGATGTACTTCTTTTCTTTCCAGATATGCCCCAACATTTTCCATGAAGTCTTTCGTTAAAAGAGCTTTGTATTCATCGCTTCTTGGCGTCAGCAATGTCCCTGTCAATTGGACGCATTTCGCCATCAAGGAAAACAAATGTACGCTTTCCACTTCACTTCCGCCTAAAATGCCGATGAGGACCCAGCGCCCTTCCTTTTTTATACTCGCCAGGTTTTTCTCCCAATACGCAGCGCCAATAAAGTCCAGAATCAAATCGGCACCGCGCCCGTTTGTAGACTTCAGAACCTCTTCTTCAAATGCCTGCTCTTTGTAATTGATCGTGACGTCGGCTCCCAACTCCCGGCAGAAATCCAGTTTTCTCTGGGAACCGGCAGTCACGATTACTTTTGCGTTACACAGTTTTTTTGCCAACTGAATGGCGGCTGTCCCAACTCCGCTGGCACCAGCATGGATTAAGACGGTTTCATTTTTTTGCAGCTTGCCGATCCAAAATAACGTTTGATAGGCAGTGAGGAACACTTCGGGAATGGATGCCGCTTCTTCAAACGATAAAGACTCGGGGATTTTCATTGCCCGATCGGCTGGCATGATGGCAAACTCGGCATAGCCGCCGCCATTGACCAATCCCATCACTCTGTCACCTGCGGAAAGGGAGCTGTATCCGTTCGTTTCTACAACTGTACCGGCTATTTCAACACCTAAAACAGGGTTTGCGGCATACCCTGCCTTTCCTTCGCGTGTAATGATATCGGTTCGATTTACTGCCGCTGCATGTACGCGTACAAGCAATTCTCCTTGCTTTGGTTCGGGGATTGGCAAATTGGCAATCTCAAGTTGATCGGGACCGCCTGGCTTTTTGACGATAACTGCTTTCATCATGAACCACTTCCTATAACGTATATGGTGATGAAGGTACATACCTTGTGGATGCAAAAACAAAAATGGAAAGCGAAGGCAACCATCTCTTTCATATGGAACAACTTTCCTGGTTCTTACCATAACATATTTGCCTGGAAATGAAAGCAATGGTCTTCTTACTGTTTCCCAAAAGTCTTGCTCAGACTCGTCACGGCGTATAAACCAGTGACAGGCATGCAGATGGGGTCAGCTTTTTGCAATTGGAGACAATAAGGCGAGGGGAGGTGAAGGAAATGTCTCTAGGCAATGAAGACAAAAGTCAGCAGCAGGAGATGGGACATGACGGTAGCAATATGCATGGCTATTCCCTGACAAAAAAGGAGCATAGTCTGGCTGAAAACGCAGGCAAAGGAACTGTAGAGCCCGAAAAACAGGGTGAAAAGGTAAATGAATTAGCCTAGCGTGCTGCTAAGTTAACACATGAATAGCGAAAAACAAAAACAGGCCCTCCGGCGGTGAGTTTATGGCTGTGACCAAGGAGGGTCCTTTGCTTTGAACGGCATAAAAAACACCTTCACAGCATTAGGTGAAGGCGCGAATCATGTTGCAGAGTTAGAGATCTACTTTTGTTATTCCCCTAGCTGCTGGCGTTGCTTCATCTTCGTCTGGTGTCGGGAACATCTGGTATTGATGACGTCTGACGATTTCACTTTCATCCAGGGTAGAGGTTACGGTGTTTGTTTCAGTTTGGTTTGCTTCCTGTTTGCCTTTTTCAACGCGGTCTGCCATCCAAGTCACCCCCTCAAAAAGCTAGTCTCTTCAGGAAGTTTGGACGTTATACAGGGACACTTGAGTGTCATGGAAAGGGGGCCCATTTCTATCCCGCATACATATCAGAGAGATGCATACAAAAAACGCGCCCGAGAGAGCGCGCAGACATTAGAAATGGTGATGATTGTTGTGCATCTGACTTAGTGTCTGGTGAGCGATTGAATCGTCCATCGAGTGCTTTTGAGCATATTCATCCCGCTTTTTCATACTAATTGATCCGCTTAGACACCATGCTAAACCAACCAAAACAAGTAATCCGCCGAAAACATACAGCACTGGCATCACCCCTTAATCAGGTTACTTTTAGTTTAGCAAATATTACCACATAAGTCATTACCCAATCAAATTCGACGATCAAGGTGCAAATCCATAAAACAGCAAGATAAAAATGAAATTCAAAACAAAACCGGCTCCAATCGCAAGCGGAATATATAAGAGGCTCAGAAGAACGCCGAGAAACAGGGGAAGCTCTTTACTTTTCGCAAAGCGGATCAGTCCAACAAATCCAGCTACCAACAGCGGGACGATATACAAAAAGGCGAACAGGCTGACCCATTCGATTAATGTGTGAAAAGCTTCTTGCGGAACAGGACCCTGTTTCATATGATAGGCCTCGATGATATACAACCTTCCGAACCAAAAGACAGCCGAAAGAACGATATAGTAATAAACGAATAGTCTTGTTTGACGCATATCTGTTCACTCCGATTCGGGATGCTTTCTATAAACATTAAACCGAAGAGAACATGAATGAAAAAAGTACCAACTTTTTTTGGTACCTTTGCTTGACGTCCACTTGATGTCATTACTGCTCTTTTTATATGACGGTTTGTCAAGCCAAGTGCGACAGAGCTTCCAAGAATGATTCGTGAGCGGTTTTCCAGCCTAAACATTTTCTCGGTCGATTGTTAATGAGATACAGTGCCTGACCCAATTCTTCCTCGGAAACCTCAGCGAAGTCTTTTCCTTTTGGGAAAAATTCACGAAGAAGTCCATTGGAATTCTCATTGGTGCCACGTTGCCAGGAAGAGTATGGATCGGCAAAGTAAATGTTTAGGTTATGGACGGATTCCAGGCGATCATAACAGGCAAATTCTTTTCCTCGATCAACAGTGGCTGTTTGAAACGTACCTTTGGGAAAAGAGCGAGCAATCATACCAAATGCCTTCTCTAGCGAAATGGAAGTCCGATCAGGCATCTTGATAGCAAGATAGAGACGGGTCTTACGCTCGGCAAACGTGGCTACACATGCTTTACTTTTTCCTCGACTCGAAACAACCGTATCAAGCTCCCAGTGACCAAAACTCTCGCGTTTTCTCACTTCTTTGGGTCGCTGTTGAATGGATTTACCTACGTTAAATCGACCACGTGTTTCACGAGGCTGTCTGCGTTTTCCTTTATGGCGCAAGACAGTGGTATCTCCTTTCACCAAAAGTCCTTGATACAGCCATCGGTAGATCGTTCTAAACGATACCTTCTGCTCTGGGCAGTCTTGGCTCATACGTCCGGAAATTTGCTCGGGAGACCAGGTTTGCGCTAATTTTTCAGCAATATAGGAGCCACGTTCGGGTGTCCATTTGCCACGGGAAGTGGACTTCTCTCGACGCTGCCCATACGCATGATGAGCCGTCTCGGCTTGATATTCGCCTGCCTCCATTCCCCGAGTTAACTCACGGGCAATCGTAGAGTGATGCCGTTTGAGTTCAGTGGCAATGGCCCGAGTAGACCAACCCAGACGATGGAGTAACGCTAGCTGACTGCGCTCTGTTATGCTAAGATGTGAATAACTCATGATTGATTCTCCTGTGTAAATGTGTTGTGGTAACTTCATTTTACACGAATCAATCATGGGCCATTTTTTTGCCTTTGGTTAGGTGTCGCACTTCATATTACAATCCGTCATATACAAAAAAACAACAGGCTGTCATAAGCCTGCTGCCAGGAACTGAACTTTTTCATCATTTTACTTTGGCAAACACACAGGTATCCCTCAATTCCTTTCCGTCTACAGAAAGCAAGTCGTTGCGTAAAATCCCTTCCAGTACAAATCCTAATCTTTCCGGAATGGCACGACTTTTCACGTTCTGGGGATCACACCGAATTTCCACACGCCGTGCTTTTAATTCCTCAAAGGCAAAGGCGGTAATTCCTTGGACAGCTTCTGTCATGTATCCATTTCCGCTAAAGCGGGTGTCGATCCAGTAGCCGATCTCAAACTTGGGGATGGCCCAATTGATGCGATGGAGTCCAGATGAGGCGATAAAATCGCCGGACTCTTTATGAAATACCAGAAGTCGCAAGTCCTCCCGTTTCAAAAAATCCAAATGAGATTTACGGATGCTGATTTCTACATCCTGTTCTGTCTGTTCATGATGGGCGAAAGGCATCACAGGCTTTAGCTCTTCGAGAGAAGCGGTGATCGCTTGGAAAACAGCTTTGCCGTCTCCTGGTTTTGGCATTCGGATTAACAGCCGATCCGTGCAAAATTCACTCGGGAAATCAAGCAGCAGTGGATTCATTTTCATTTCTCTCCCATTCCATTTCTCATTGTAGTGTAGGTGCCTGACTTTTCAGACGCGATCAAGCGGTCGGTACGGTTCCGGCGGGAGCTCTACGCAGATTGGATCGCCAGGCTTAACTTCTCCGTCCGCCAGCACGATTCCCATGATTCCCGCCTTGCGGATCAGGTTGCCATGCTCGTCGTGATCCAAAAGTGCTGCCATCAGACCTGGCAGGAAGCGGTCCAACTGAGCACAAGGATTGCGTAATCCGGTAATCTCTACAAGCGCCGTTTCGCCCAGCCGGAGCCTGGTACCTACTGGCAGCCCAAGCAGGTTAATGCCGCGTGTTGTGATATTCTCTCCCAACTGCCCGGCAGAGACAGTAAACCCGGCCCCCTTTAATTCATCAAATGCTGACCGCTACTACCTCCGTTGTCTGTTTCATTCTATACGACACCTCCTGTTGTCATTGTAACCGGAAGAAGCTGGGAGAGCGAGTCATTTGCCGCACATCATACACAGAACTTTATGGAGGGGAACAAAAAAGCCAAAAGATCAGGGGTTCGTTTGTTCACCCGGATCTTTTGGCCAAATGGCTGTTGATTCACTGCCGAAATAATACTGTGTCTGAAGCGAAGCTTACGTACCTTGTCTTTCCTGCTCGTCGACTCTTCCCAGAAAGCGGTGGTAAAAAAACTCGGCAACACCAAGCACTACTACCGTAAAAAGCATTTCACCAAAACTGAAGTTCCAATTCATGAAGGCGGAAACAGCCCATAAGTAGACAGCTGCCAGGATTGCATCGGAAACAGTTGCGATCAGGTTATTCGAAGCGCGCAAGATAAGCTGGTCGCCGATCAGGTAGGCGATGATCGATAAACCTACCGATGTGACAATGCTGGCCCATATGGTTGCTTCCGTAAACCAGTAAATAAAAGGGACCAAGATGATACCATTTATTACCAGCTTGACTATAAAGCGATACAATGCCATCCACTCCATTCAAAATATCATTGGGAATATTATTTCTTTCTGGCGGCAGTGTTATTCGTCCATCAAGGAAGAATTATCAATGAAAAACCCCCATGCTTTGAGGGGACGAAAAGGGGAGGGCAGAGGCAGGGCTGCGGTCAAGCTTTTGGCATCCATAGGCTATCTGTTTGGGTCGCAGAAGCTATTTTGATAATACAAGTACATCATCATTGCTTTTCTGCCCGCTGCGGTGTCCGCATTCCTTTTGTGTTTTAGACATTTCAGCATTTTTTGGTCACAGCTGCAGGCAAAATATCCTCGTTTCTTATAGCACAAGTCATGCTTCCTGCAGCAGGCATCCACGTCATCAATCGGCGGTTCAGGGCCACTGCATCCGGGGCCGCACCAGTTTCCGTAAAAACAAGGAAACTTTCTTGATTTCCTGTCCCTGTACATTCCCATACGGATTCACCACGTTTGCGTGTTTTTTATCATCATATGGGGGAAACGGCTGGTTGATTGGATGCATCGCGAGGAAGAAGCGGAGCGGACTACTCGTCTTGAACTGCAAGTTCGTCATATGGCCAAAGAGCGGCCATTCATACGCAATGCTTCAAAGGCAGAATCTCTAGACACAGACGGAGAAAGCAGGGGGCGGCGGCGAGTAATGTGCGATGATTCATGTGCGCTCTATATATTCTGCCTGATAGGAATTGGCCCCTGCGTGAACGGAAAGCAATGTGTCGGCGTAGCCAACCAGACGATTGACCAATTCTTCGGATATTTGGTAGACCAGAGGATGGAGCTCCGGCTGATGGAGTGACGGATCATCGTAAATGATGGTTGTGTTTATAAAGACATCCCTGTTACCGTACAGATCGTAGTGGATGATCACTTTGCCTGCGGCACCTTCCGTCAACGGGTCTTTAAAGCCAGGCAGAAATACATACCACTCTTCCGCTGTTGCAGAGCGAAAGTTTTTCGTAAAAGTGAGACCGTTGATTTCCTCTTCAATTCGTTGTTTGATTTCCGGGGGGATGAGCGGTGTTATTTTTTCCATACCTGTAGGATGATCAACGAGGTACACGGTATATTCACCAAGTCGTGTGATCCTGACAGTACCTGTCATGGCGATCAGGCAGCCGAATTGTCGAACCACAGGACTCAGAGCTGTTATTGCGTGAAAGCGCTACTTATTCCTCCAGCTTATTTGAGGGTGTTTTGGTACAAAAAGTAAAAAGCAGTCTTGGCGATTTCGTTTGAAAACCCATGTCAGAGTCGAAAGTCACAATGATGTTCCGCTTGATAGAAGAAATGCTCTATGCAAATTTTTTTCACTGTAGTTATATCTTCCTGATTTCTTTTGCAAACGCAACCTTGGACAAGCATATGGCTGTCAAAAAGGGTACCTCTTTTATTCACGTCTATCTCTCTTTTGCCGTCAGGTTTCTCAGCGAGAACTGGCGGCTATTTGTTTGCCCGTGATCAGGAAAACCGCCGAGCTATTGTATCGAGAGCCGCAAACCAAACATTCGACGAATAGTGAGTAGGGTGAAATTTTTGAAACTTATGAAATCTGTTGTCGTATTACATAGATAAAGCCAGTCATAAAGGAGATGCGAATGGAAAATCAGAAAGTGACACAGCTCAATCCCAAATTGGGCGCCCCTAAGACGATTGTGACCATCATTGTCGCTCTCATCATCGGTTTCCTCATTTTTCAATCGGTAACGATAATCCAGGCGGGGCATCGTGGCGTTGTATTGCAGTTGGGAGCCGTTCAACCGCAAGTTTTTGACGAGGGTCTTCATTTCCGTATTCCCTTTATTCAAACGGTCATTCCGATGGAGGTACGGGTCCAAAAATCAGAGACCAGTCAAACTTCGGCCTCCCGGGATTTGCAGACCGTGGCAACAACCATCGCTGTCAACCATCATCTGGATGGCAATAATGTCAACAGGCTTTATCAGGAGGTGGGGATGGATTACGCTGCCAGGATAGTCGATCCTGCAATCGCCGAAGCGTTGAAAGCGGTAACAGCACAATATACGGCAGAAGAATTGATCTCCAAGCGCTCTGAAGTAAGTGCAAAAGTAAAAGAAGTGCTGAAGGAGAAGCTTGCTTCTTATTACATCGTCCTGGACGAAATCAACATCCGCGAGTTTAAATTCAGTGAAGAATTTGACCGTGCGATTGAAGCAAAGCAAGTCGCCGAGCAGCAAGCGCTCAAGTCAAAGCTTGATTTGGAACGGATCAAAATCGAGAAGGAGCAGGAAATTACGAAGGCTCAGGCACAGGCCGAAGCGCTCCGCCTGCAAAAACAGGAAGTTACACCTGAGTTGATTCAATTGAGGCAAATCGAAGCCCAACTGGAAGCGATTCGCCGCTGGGACGGGAAATTGCCAAATGTTACAGGGGGAGCCACTCCTTTTATTAACGTTGACAACAAGTAGTTTCAAAACCAGTGCCCTTTGGCGTAAGAATTGCTGAAGGGCTTTTCTGTCGTTTCGCAATAGGGGGTGGATTACTGCGGATAAGCCGTTCCATCCCCGCGAAAAAGCTTTCGCACCATCTCATAGAGCCTTCCAGACATATGGGGAAAAACGATTGCGTACTGATCTGCACCATTTCGCAAAAGAGCAACCGGTACCTCGACGAAATACGGGATTTTCATCAGATCGAGAATTTTTTTGTATTCTTCCAGTTGATTGTGATCCACCGTGTAATAAAAGGCTTTGTCCATAGCTATCACGCTCCTCTTCTTCATATTACCAAAGATGCGTTTTTGATAAAAACATCAGTTTCTTGCATCTATGTAACCAAAAAGCCCTTCTTGCACCAAGAAGAGCAATTTTAGCCGCAGGAGAGTAGGCCGTGCCCCTGTTATAAAGCATCATCTGGATCAACGGATTGGGCCGTCAGAGGAAAATCATCCGGGACAGAATCGATGTCTTCCGCGAGAGAATCTTCCGACTGAGCATCAACGCCTTCCGCGAGAGAATCAAAATCTTCCGACTGAGCATCAATGCCTTCCGGGATAGAAGCAAAATCTTCTGACCGAGCATCAAATCCTTCCGGAAGAGAGCCAAAATACGATTCAGTGCTCGCCGTGAGGTCATTTGTGACGAGAAGCCCATCAGTTGACAAGTCGTTCGTTGCAACCGGTTGATTCTTCTTATGGACCGCTCGTTTACGCCTGTCGTAGGTTATCGAATGGTTATTGTCATCGTCCTCGACGTGGTCACCGTCTCCGGCATCATCCTCAACCTCATCCGTCTTTTCAGGTTCAGTATCCTGCTCCTCATCCGGTTCAAATTGTGAATGGTCGTCACCTTCTTCAACCTGTGAGTCCATTTCGAACGCTGATTCAACCTCCGATCCTGCTGTTTCCTGTTCAAAGTCTTCTTCCAGTAGAGAATCCTCCCTTACACGATCTTTTTCCTTTAGAAGATCATTGTCGCTTCGCATGGCGATCTTTCTTTTCTTTGGCCGCACTTCAACCGACACGTTTGCTTTGCTTTTGGCCAATCTGCGCAAATAGGCACAAGTCCTGCTTATTTTTGCTTTGTTTGAACCTATTACGAGAATGGTCGTGCCGGGCAAGAGCCTCTTTTTTAAAGCGCGGTGCAGCTTTATCCTGCTTGTAAAGTGGCGTGCGCGTTTTTGGGGAAAACCGGAGCGAGTGGCTGCCCGGGAGATGCACCTGGCGTACGGACCGAGCGTGTAGAGGTAATCCACTTTCTTCATTGCCACATATCGGCCGATCCGTGCATATTCTTTTCGTGTGTATTTTCCCTGCATAGTGCCGAATACCGCGATGTTGGTTCCTTTTTCATTCTGGACCAGAATGTCGAGAGCGGCTTTTACAGCCGAAGGGCGTGCGATGGAGGTACCCTCTATGACGCGAATATCGTTTTGGACGTGAGATACTCCCGGCCGCCGCTGGGACAAACCGGCCTGGATCTCATGTGGAGCATATCCGGATGTGTGACTGGCTGCGATCGCCTTGAGCGCGTCCACAATGTTTTGGAACCCTTGACGAATATCTCTTTTTGCTAACCTATCCAAAACAACAATAGCTCTGCGGTATTGCGGCTGTTTCTGGCGTGTACGGATACGGGCATTGCTTGTCAGCACGTGTTTGCCTGATGCATAGACTCTCCGGCGTTTCTTGAGAATGGGTGCGGGCATTTCTTTGATGGGCGCTTCACCCGTTTTGCCAGTTACAGCGATGATGACGTTTCCGTTTCTGCTCGACTTTTTGACAGCTCCAGACCGGATGGAACGAACCCGAAGCGATTTGACCACTTTTTTCTGCGATGTCCTGCCCTTATCTTTCTGCGGCGAATTGATCTTTGTCGCTGTTCTTTTTGGGAAGCCATTTTTTTTCGATCGTTCTTGTCTCAATCTGTTTAGTTTCCCTCCCTACAAACAATGTGGGCAGCGCTGACATATACTATGTCTGGATGAGACAGCCCGTATAGACGAAAAGCTTTCAAACATTTGCCGAGGATAGACGGGTCAAGTTCTTTTTTTCGTAAAAAAAGAGCCAATCCCGGTTGGGTGGCTCCAAATGAAAATGTAGTAGCTAACGTAAAAACGATTTACGAGTATGAAAGCGATCTTGCACGACTATTTGGCCGGATTGTTGAAGAGGCTCAGTATCTTCTATCTCTGTCTCGACGACGGCGGCAGCATTCAGGTGGACACCAACGACAGTGATCAGGGCAATATCTGCGTCTGGATGGGGGACGATATTGATCCCGTTGAGTTGGCCATTGTGGACTTTGTGCTGACCAATACGGGCTCTGTGAGGACCATTGCGGACTTTGTGGTGACCATTGAGAACTTTGACCTGACCCTCGCCCAGGATAAGAATACATGAACTTCATCCTCTCCGTTTTTTCTTGGATTACCATACCTGTATATTCTGGTGCACGTAATTGTGGATAGACAGATGACCTGAAGGCAGGGGAAACAGGCTGAAATCCATCGGCTTATCGCCTGCGGGCGGAGGACGGAGAGGGAAATGTTTCATTGTCATGTAAATCATTGCGGTTATTTCCGTTTTATGTAACAGAGCAGACATGATGAGAAGAGAAGGCCGTACATAACGAACTGCAATGCTTGTCCTTTGTTACGAGTGGATCAGCTGCTGTTTCGCTTTGGGAAGACCTTTGAAAACCAAATGATACGAAAGGTCAATTTGGCTCAACAGTTCTTGCTCCGGGACGGTGCCATCCACTTCAACTGTATTCCAGTGACGTTTATTGAGAGGGTATCCCGGTTTGATTGCTTGATACTGGAAACGCAAAGTCTCGGCAAGATCCGGTTCGCACTTTAAGCTTATCTGCAGTCCGTTTTCTCCAGTTGCAAGCAAGGCAAACATTTTTCCCCCGACCTTCATGACGTGTATATCCTCACCAAACGGAAAATCCTCTGCTGCTCCTTTTTTGTCAAGACAGTATTGTCTCAGCTCCAGCATATTCATAGGGATCCCTCAGCTTTCGAGAAAATGGGTAAACAAGGTGATACTCTGTTCATGATAGTTGGAACATGCTGGCATTGGCAACAGAATCCCGGATATTTTGACCAGAAGCGGCACATAGTAACAGAGTGCAATCGTTTGAAATCGGGCGAAGCCCAGCGCTTCGTAGCCTACATAGAAGAGGAGAATGGGAATGCCCAAGGATGAACGTAATGACCAACAGCCGCAAATCAATCTGTTGATCACCAAGCAAAACATGGATACTCCATATATTACCGAGCAGGAAGTTGATTCCGATGTAAATGAAGACCCGAAGAGGGAGTACATGTTGGATGAATCAGCGGAGGCGTTTATCCGGCAGCATGTGGAGTCATCTGAGGATGAGTAAAGCGGCGGGAGGGGGAAGTGCGTCTATGCACACGAACGTGCCCCTCCCCGATTTACCATCAGTCTTCTCGCAATGCATGCAGTATTTCACTTCGATCACTCCATTATCAGAATGATGGGGGAAATACAAGAAATCAACCAAGCGAGTTTTTTTGAACGAAATGCTCTACACGATCAAGCCAGTCGCCGCAAAGCGTTTGAACCAATTGCCGCTTTTCAATCTCCAGCATATGACCAACGCTGTCAAGAATCGAAAAAGTGGCATGCGGAAAATGTTCGAGCATTGACCAATGATCGCTGTAGCCGCAAATGGCATCCTGCCGTCCGAGAAGAAACAAGGTAGGAGCGGTGAAGAGACTCGTGCTGTCTATGGGATCAAGTGAGAAAAAATAGCCTTTGGTACGCCATTCGGATGTGAGAAAGTCTCGGTCTGCCAGCAGACGGCCCGGCTGCACCTCTTCCAGGAATCGAGTGAGATTCTCCCTGGTTTGGACAACCATCAGCGTTTCGAATGCTGTTCGTATATCCGGATGGAGATCATGGAGCATCTCCTCATCTTGTCGTAGAATTGTCTTGTCAGGCAGGGTGCGTTTCTGTAAGTGAAGAGCGGGTGCGAGGAGGAAAAAACCGTCCAGAAGCTCTTTTCTTTTTGCATAAATGCCTTGGGCGATATAACCGCCGTAGGACTTGCCTGCCAGGGTAAAACGCTTCTCGGGTATGAAGTCGTCCAAAAAGCCCAGAATGACATGGAGAATATCCTCTGAGGTCGTTACCCATTCTTTTACATGGCTGTGTCCGTGCGCCGGCAGATCGATATAGATGCGCTGCCAGCCTGGCCGATTGGCAAAAAGGGGCTCCATCCATGCCTGCATGGCCCGGTGGTCTGTTCCGAGAGCATGCAAGACGACAAGCGGTTTTCCTTCCCCGTAGCTAGCGTAAGAGATGGTATCCTTCCAGTTGGAGGCCACAGTTCATCACCTGATCCCATGTTTCGTTTGATTACCGGATTCCGGTATAAAAGCGGAGTTGGATAGCTGCTGTCGATTCAAAGAAGCAGGTTTTCGTATTTGAAATCATGTTTTTCCGTGCGCCGTTTTCGGTAGCGGACGAACGATTCTTCAAACAATTGAGTACCTACAAGAACAGGAAGTATATCCCCCCACTGATCGCCAACAGGACGAGGAAAAACAACAAGCGTTCTCTTTTCTTCGATGCACATGGCGTAAAGAAAAATTCCGCAAATGTCCAAACCAATAGCAAGGCCCCCAGAAAGAGCTTCCCAATCACTTCTCATACCTCCGTTCTAAAAGCCCGTTGACAGCAATCTTTTGGACCTCTACGATTCATAGAAAAGACTGCTCCAAACTTCGCAAAATCGCAGTTTGCCTATTTCGGAAATCTGTGGAATCGTCGGACGGATAGTGCTTGTTTTGTATGCAGTACATCAAGGCTTCCTGAAAAACTGAGTGTCATACACAAGAAGGGAATTGAAAGGTGATTGAAGATTCTCCCCAAAACGTGTAGGCTAAGCTCATCTTGTTAAACGGTCAAGGCTGGGAGCAGAGGCGAGTAAAGATGATCGAAGCGCTTTTGATCGTTTTCCTTTCATGGGAGTCTCACGTAATCAGAAAGGCGATGAGGAGAAGCAGGCTGCCTGTCAAGAGAATGCCAAAGACAATATAGCCAAACCATTTAAGCGGCTTCGGCATGCTTTCCATGTCGATAGGTTTCGAAGGTGTTCCGACAATGTTTCGGTAGTGGTCGACAACGCTGTTGAAGGGCTCATTTTCCCGTTGAGGAGGATCATCGGCTGGTCGTTTTTCATTCTTCAAATGAAAACACCTCCTTGTGGTTCATTTTACCACAAAACAGGATCGGACATGGTAGCCCCTCGTTGGCGGTTGTCGAATGAACCAAAAAAAGCGTACTCGTGAAAGGAGAAGAAGATGGCATGGACAAGCATAAACAGGTGGAAACGCCAGCGGGACTTGCGCTTTTGGAGCGTCTACGAACGATTTGCACGCAATTTCCCGAGGTGCAGGAAAAAGTAGACTCCTTTGGACATACAACCTTCCGTGTGGGGGACAAGCCTTTTGTCATGATCGCTGAGCGCGGGCTAGAGACTACTTTTTCGCTCAAGACAACTCCCCACACACAGGAGCTGCTGCTGCATAAGGGCGGCTACACCAAGACACCGTATATCGGGCAGCACGGATGGGTATCTGTAAGCGGGTCTACCACTCCAGACTGGGAGGAAATCGAAGGCTTGATCCAAGAAGGCTACCTGCGGACCGCGCCGAAGCGTCTGGCGAACCTTTACCAAGAACAGCAGGGACAACGCAGATGACACAAAAAAAAGGGACTACACAGAAACCCCTGACTGCGACGGCTTCCGGTCCCTTTTGCTCTGAGCATAAAACGGCAGGTAAAGCAGAAAAAAGAGCAAGGCAGCCACACCTTCAAGCGAAAGGATATACCAGGGATAGGGACCGAGGTAATCCAGGAGGCTCGGATTGGCAGGCTTTTGCGAGACGAACATGTAATTGCCTCCGGTCACGCTGTTAGCAAGCAGTACGATGGGCAAAAGCAGATTTAAAACGCCGAGAGCTTTCCAATACGAGCGGATGGTGGGACGATACTCAGCCACCCATGTCATATACAGGCAAGCGAGAATAATGGCTGCGTGAGCCAGAAAAAAGTGAAAAAAACGAAAATGCGGAAACGGGTAGAACAGCTCGGGCGTCAGCATCGCCTGAAGGGCTCCCCCGAGACCGAGGAAATAGGTGAACTCATAAATTCGGTAGCTTTTGAACATCAGCATCGCGATGGAAAACAGCAAGGAAATGCTGCAGAGCTGCAAAGGCAGCGTATACGCGGCAGACCAGCTCCCTGTATAGACGTGCCACACCTGAAAGGCCGCTTCGGTGAAGAGCAGCAGTCCTGCCAGAGAATACCGTACCCGTTTTTCTGTATCAGATGTCCGCAATCGATCGCGAAGCAAATAGAGCGCAAGTACGGAAAGCACGAATAGAGCAAGTGCAACAAGGTGGGAGACCGAAAACAGCATAAAGGGCTCGCCTTGAATCGTATAGGACAAGAGATCGGACATGATGGATTTTCCCCCAAGCGAATCTGTTAGATAGGCTGCTTGCATGCTTTCGAGCAAATCAGCGAATAGAAGTATTATAGAAAGTTTTTCCTCTGTTTCCAATAGTAGATCATACGAAATGCTCAAATGGGAAGTGTGAAAAGCAGTAAAACAAACACTGCCTTGGCAAGCGGAAAAAAGATTGGCAGAATAGATACGAGAAAAAAGAAACGCCACATGTACACACCGGGAGGCTCAATGAAAACCGCTCTGTATCATATCGCGTATCAAATCGGAATGCATCCGGCCGAGATGGCCAAGCTGGTACGGGAAGGAGAAATAACGGGAGAAGTTCCCGGGAACAACCCGCAAGCCAGGGATGCATGGGTTGATCTGCATTCATTGCGAAATTATATTCAATGGCGACATGATCAAAACAGGCTCGATGAGATGGCCTATCTAAAGGCAATTCGTCACATTGACAAGGCGCTTCGGGGCTGATGGCCGACGGGGGGCTTTCTGGCGCTTGCGTATGCAGAAGGTTCCCATAGAGAATCGTCGGGACACGCTGCCTATCGTGCAAACAGAAAGGGGAATATGCAAGTGGATATCATCTATTGTCTGGTACCTAAATCCTATTGGGAAACATGGGAGGGAAAGGAGACATACCTCCCACGGGATTATGAGCAGGAAGGCTTCATCCATGCGACCAAGGGAGAGGAGCTCCTGGGCAAAGTCGCCAATCGCGTCTACAAGGATTTTACGGATGAGCTGTACGTATTGGTCATACAGGAGCAAAAGATTGCCTCGCCGGTCAAGTATGAACAAGCGAAGGATGGCCTGTTGTATCCGCATATATACGGTCCTCTGAACAAGGACGCGATCCTGGAAATTCGCGAGATGAAAAGGACAGACGGGAACTGGGGAGTAGCGGGGGTGGTTGGATAAGTGTTTCGGCAGATGCTGCGGTGAAGCCGTTGATGACTGTTTCGGAATCCGGCATGGACGCTGGACCGAGGCCCGCTGAATAGTCAGGAGACTGCATGGAAAGGGACACATGTATCTGTACATAAAGTGTCCCGTCCGGGCGCAAAATGGTAAGGACATGGAATCATACCTGCAAAGGAGTGTGCCGCATGGCCAAACCAGACAACCGCTCGGATAATGTTGAAAAGCTGCAAGAAATGATTCAAAACAGCATGGAGAACATGCGCGAGACACGCGATTATCTCAACGCGCACGGCGATGAGATTTCCGCGGAGGAAAAAGCGAACCTGCAGCAAAAAAACGAACGCAGGGAAGAGAGCATTGAAGACTTCCGCTCCGAAATAAAAGACGAGGCTTCGCAAATGGAATAAAAAACTTGCGCCTGCCGGACACTTCGGCAGGCGTTTTCGCGCAAGAATACATGAATTGTTTTGTGAAACATGATAATCTGTAGAGGAACAAATTCACAGTGAGGAGAACGACCATGAAAAGACCAGAAGATACACGTGTCGTCGTCGGCATGTCTGGAGGGGTCGATTCTTCCGTGACAGCATACCTGTTAAAGCAACAGGGGTATGATGTGATCGGCATCTTCATGAAAAACTGGGACGATACCGATGAATTCGGCCACTGCACAGCGGAAGAAGACTTTCAGGACGTGCGACGCGTTTGCGACCAGATCGGAATTCCGTACTATACGGTCAATTTCGAAAAAGAGTATATGGAAAAAGTCTTCCAGTATTTTCTCGATGAATACCGCCGCGGGCGGACACCCAATCCGGATGTCATGTGCAACAGGGAAATCAAATTCGGCGAGCTGTTGACCAAGGTTATGGACTTGGGGGCAGATTACATTGCGACCGGGCATTACGCCCAGGTCAAATTCCAGGACGGCGAATACAAGCTGATCCGCGGAAAGGACACCAATAAAGACCAGACGTACTTTCTCAATGCGCTCAATCAGAAGCAGCTTTCCAAAACGATGTTTCCGATCGGCCATATGAGCAAGCCCGAGGTTCGGGAAATCGCCGTGAAGGCTGGCCTTGCGACAGCAAAGAAAAAAGACAGCACCGGTATCTGCTTTATCGGCGAGCGCAACTTCCGGGAATTTCTGCAAAACTACCTGCCGGCAAAGCCAGGCAATATCGAATCGGTTGACGGCGATGTTGTCGGGCGCCATGACGGGTTGATGTACTATACCCTCGGACAACGGCAAGGTCTTGGGATTGGCGGCGGCCATGGCAAGACAGGAGAACCGTGGTTTGTGGTGGATAAAGATTTGGAGCGGAATGTGCTGATCGTTGCAGAAGGGGCAGACCATCCGAGAATGTTCTCGACCAGTCTTGTTTCTACGGATGTGAACTGGATCAGCGATCGGAAGCCGATCTCGACATTCACCTGTACGGCAAAATTCCGTTACAGACAGCCTGATCAGCAGGTTACGGTGCACATCCGCGATGATCATACAGTAGAAGTTGTGTTTGACAAGCCGCAAAAAGCGGTTACTCCCGGACAAGCTGTGGTCTTTTACAACGGAGAAGAATGTTTGGGTGGAGGGACAATCGACAAGGTCACTCCGCTGGACACAGGGAAATAATTGAGGGATTGGGGAATCGGACGTGGAAGCGACAAAGAAATCAAAAGTCATGATCTTGATTTTTTTGGGAGGAGCAGTTTTGCTGGCCTTGCTCGCCTATTTCGGCATGTACTCCCTGGGCAAGGAGCATGTCGCTGTCATCAATGATGTCATCGAGGCAAAAGGCGGAAAGGTGCAGCACATTACGGTCGTTCCCAAGGATGAAAGTCCTTTTACGGAGAGCGGCAAGGGGAATACCATTTACAAAATTGATTTTGAAATAGAGGGAAAGACCCAAACGGCATGGTACCGCTCCGACAATCAATCCTCTATAATAAAAGAGAAAGAAGAGTGGATTTTTCCTGAGTAATGATGAGAGTAGGACGTGATAAGGACCATGTCGAACAGAGAAGACTTGCTTGAATTAGCCCGCCTGATACGCAGACTGGAAGCAGAGACGGAGAATGCGTCTATCTCCATTTTGTCCCACGAAAACAGGGACGAGATCGGGGGGGCCCTCACAGAAGGATTGGGAGGCTCGGCTGCTGTCCAGACAAGCTCTGGGGAATACGCAAATCACCTGGCGATTATCCGAATGGGCGCCAATAAGTATACGATTGCCCAGGATTGGCGAGAGGTGTACATCAGCGAGATCAATTATTGTCCCTGCCGGATACCTCCCGGCTCCCACGGCCTGCTGGTGTACCATATCGACTACCCGGGAGTCATCTACGACGTTTCGCGGATTTTGGCCGATAATCAAATCAACATCTCGAAGCTGAACGTCTCACGGGAACAAAAGGGGAAAAATGCTCTGCTCGTTTCCATAACCGATGAAGAGATCTCCTCGGAAGTAGCAGCGGCGATCGAAACACTGCCGCAGATCGCAAAAGTGTTTTCGCTGAAATAAGTGAATGTTGGCCCTGTCGTGGTATGGCAGGGCCTTTGTTTTTCTTAAAATAGCGCCGCGGAAGTTACGACTGCCAACGACCGCCAATGACCGATAAAAGAACCGTCTGGAGATGTGGGTGGTTTTCCCTCCTTTGTGATAAAATGGGTGCAGCAAGGAGGGGTCGGGTTGTTTTTTATAGGAGTAATGGCCGCCTTAATCTGCCTGATTACGGGTGTCGGGCTGCTCGTAAATCATGTTGTCGCGTGGGGAGTCGTTTTCATCGTTGCCGGGATTGGACTGATCGTTTTTCTGCTGGTGGCCTATCCGGCCAAACGCAAAAAGTGTTCGTCCTGGGATTGCGGCTTTGTCGACTGCGGGGCGGGCTCCATACCGGATTGTGACTGTTTGCCGGACTGCGGCTGCGGAGCGGGGACGCCATGAAGGAAGGGTTGTTCGCCAGGATCAGATCCCTGTCCTTTATTCCATGCCATCGGATGCCTTCCCGGTCGCTGGTTGTCAGAGGGAAGCGGCTTCCGCTATGTGCCCGCTGCAGCGCCATATTGACTGGGTATTCAGCATTGCCGCTGTTATTGCTCCTTCCTTTGACAATTCCTTGGTTCGCAGGCGTCCTGCTGCAGGTGCCAATGCTGATCGACGGCTGTACACAGTATTGGAAGTGGCGGGAGAGCAACAATGTTCTGCGAGTGGTCACCGGATTACTCAGTGGAATGGGCCAGTCCGTATTTGTGGCAGGAGTCTCGCGCATCTTGCTGGAGTGGCTGCTGCTGAGGCTGTCCTAACTGGTGGGAAGCTTCTACTCCGACCGCAGATGACAGGCAAGCTGAATCTTTAGTTTATCTTCGGGCTGCTTGAGATCAATGGCAAGCAGCTCTTCAATTTTTCTCAGCCGCTGATACAGCGTATTGATATGGATATGGAGCTGCTTGGCCGTGAGATGGGCGGACTGGTGGCAATGGACATAGACGAGCAAGGTTTTCTCAAGATCACTATATTTTTCCTTTTTCTCCCACAATGGTTGAAAGACACTGCGGACAAAAGCTTCCTGGTCCTCCGGCGACTGGTGAATCAGCAGCTGGTTTACGCCCAAATCCCCATAGCGAACGACTCCATGGCGGTTCCGGTTCTGCAAATACCGGACCGCTTTTTTGGCTTCCCCGAAGCTAAGCGGCGGATAGATGCGGCTGAGCTGGCGAATCGTCGTCATCTCCCTCGTGGTGTACACAGGAACATTTCTGTTCGCCACGCTTTTTGCCGAAATCATTTTCCGGATTCAAGGGAAGTTTTGAGCCGTTCGGTCCCCTGGATTCCATTCTCAGCACTTGACATCGCTCTCGCCCAAATTCTAGGATAGTACTACCGAATGAAGAAGAAACGGGGAAGAGCATGTGCAAGAGCTGACAGTAAACGACATCGCGGATTTGGAAGACCCCGGCAAGGGCAATCCGGCAGTGGTTTTCATCTACACCCCTTTTTGCGGAACGTGCAAGCTGGGGGAGAAAATGCTTGAAATTGTCGAGCAGACGATTCCCGGATTGCTGATCTATCGCTTTAACATAAATACCGGGCCCCAGTTTGCGCAAAAGTGGGAGATTGCCAGTGTCCCGGGGCTCCTCATTTTTCGCCACGGACGTATTGTTGAGAAGCATTTCGCCTTTCAATCTGTCGATTTTTTATATCGGACCCTGAAAAGGTTCTTCTAGACATACACCTATTTCCTTCACGTTGAATACATGAAAGAGAGAGACAAAACGTGAAGGAGGAGAAGCATGCAGATCCATGTAGTAGAGCGGGGACAAACCTTGAATGCGATCGCGGAGAGGTATGATTCGACTGCGCAAGCCATTGCCAGTGCCAATCAAATACCCGAGCCGGATCGGCTGGTCGTCGGACAGGCGCTGGTCATCCCCATTGTGGGCAGTTACTACTGGGTACGGCCGGGGGATACACTGTATACGATCGGGCAGCGTTTTGGAATCAGTGCAGCCCAACTGGCGCGTATAAACCGGATTTCCCTGTACCGCCCGATAGAAGTGGGGCTCCGCTTGTACATCCCTCCGCGGCCTCGGCGTGCGGCCGATTTTAACGCCTATGCAGAGCCGAGAAGAACGGTGACTCCGGCCCTGGAGGCGGATATACGGACAGCTGCCCCCCATTTGACGTATCTGGCGCCCTTCAGCTTCAGGATAAATCGGGACGGCACTTTGACACCGCCCCCTCTGGGTGATTTGCGTCAGATCGCCCAGGAAAATGAGGTCGTCCTCATGATGGTGATTACCAACCTGGAGAGAGGTCAGTTCAGCTCCGAGCTGGGAAGCCTGGTGTTAAACGATATGAACGTCCAAAATCGCCTGTTGGACAACATTATCACAACTGCCACTGACCTCGGGTTTGGCGATATCCATTTTGACATGGAGGCGTTGCCCGCAGCCGACAGAGAAGCATATGCGCGTTTTCTCCGCCGTGCCCGTGAGCGGGCAAGAAGAAACGGCCTGATGATGTCAGTCGCGGTAGCGCCCAAGACAAGCGCCGAACAGCAAGGCAAATGGTATGCGGCTCACGACTACCGGGCGATCGGGGAAATTGCTGACTTCGTGGTTATCATGACGTATGAATGGGGATACAGCGGCGGTCCTCCGATGGCTGTATCGCCGATCGGCCCAGTCCGGCGAGTGCTCGAATACGCGATCACAGAGATGCCTGCCAGCAAAATTATGATGGGGCAAAATCTTTACGGGTACGACTGGACATTGCCTTATGAGCCCGGAACGACTGCTCGTGCCCTGAGTCCGCAAGCTGCTGTCGCGCTCGCCCAGCGGGAGCAGGTGCCGATCCAATACGACAGCAGAGCGCAGGCGCCGTTTTTTGAGTACACAGATGACCAAGGAAGGCGTCATCGCGTCTGGTTTGAAGATGCCCGTTCGATTCAGGCCAAGTTCAACCTGGTCAAGGAGCTCGGTCTGCGAGGCGTCAGCTATTGGAGACTGGGACTGCCTTTCCCGCAAAACTGGCTGCTGATCGAGGAGAACTTCCGCGTCAGAAAGCGTCGATAACCATAGGAAAGCGTACAGTCCGGTAAGCCTGTACGCTTTTTTTCTGCTCGCCAAACATGGTATGATGAATCAAAAAGAACGAGGAGGGAGATCATGGGAGAGTGCAGACTGGATCATAGTACAGAAGACGTCCGCAACAAGCTGGCCGAGCAAACGCCTTTTTTGCCGCCGGCACTGGCCGCGTAGCTGAACGGGCTTTTGACGGAGACGCTTTCTCAGGAAACCTTGAACGAGCTGTTTCACCTTTTAAAGAAATACGATTTGGCGACGCCCGAAGAGCGTATTCAACGTGAGGAAAAAATGGCAAAGCTGGTAAGGGAATAGCAAAAAAAGGGAATCGCAAGCAGCCTATTCGATTGGTTTGCGACCGGCAAACCCTTCTGTGATGCCGTGATAATACGCAATGCTTGGCTCTCCCTGCTTCCAGCAGAGGAGAACTTCTTTTCCGTCGATGACAGCGGGGAAATCGAACAGCCCGATGTCGATGTCCTTTACCTCTATGCCTTTCTCTATGAGCTGGTTGATATGCATCTGCGCCTCCAGCTCCATAAACTCCAGGCGGCATTCCAGCGTAAAGACTTCTTGCTCATCGGGAGGCTGCCGCTTTTTGGCCTGCTGCAGTTCTTGGTAGGTTTGATAAAAGAGGCGCTTCGTTTCTTGCAAAAAGGAGAGCTCTTCGCGTACATATGGCAGCAGTTGATTCGCCTGTTCGACCGTGAACAATTTTTTAGCCAAGTGTAACACCTCCAGGACCCATTATACAGGGAACCAGTCAGGGAGGAAATGGATGGATCGGCTGTTTATTGCAGGTGATTGGAAAGGGGTACCTATGAACGACAGGTTGTACTATCAAGATGTTGATTTGCAGACGTTTGAGGCAGATGTGATCAAACGCGGCGTGGAAGCGGACGGAACAGCATACGTAGTGTTGAACCAGACGGCGTTTTATCCGACAGGCGGAGGACAGCCTTGTGATACGGGAACCATTGAAGGGGTTGCCGTCACGGACGTAGAGGAAGTCGACGGGGAGATCAGGCATCGCCTCGAAGCGCCGCTTCCGGAACATACGCAGCGGGTAACGGGCAGGATCGATTGGGATCGGCGTTTTGACCATATGCAGCAGCATACGGGACAGCATATCCTGTCCGCGACGTTCATCAAGCTCGCAGATGCCCAGACAGTAGCCTTCCACCTCGGACGCGATCACGTGACGATTGATGTTGCGCTGAGCGAGCTTACGCCAGAGCTGATTGAAAAAGCGGAGCGTCAGGCAAACCAGGTGGTACTGGAAAATCGTCCGATCGACGCTCGTTTTGTTACGGCCGAAGAGCTGGAACAGCTGCCGCTCACCAAGCAGCCTACGGTATCCGAGAATATCCGGGTCGTCATCATCCCGGATTACGACTACAATCCATGCGGTGGGACACACCCGAAAACTACGGGAGAAGTCGGTCCGATCAAAATCATCGGTTGGGAACGCCACAGAGGCAATATACGCATTCAATTTCTGTGCGGCTGGCGGGCACTCGCGGACTACACGCGCAAGCAGCACTTGCTGCAGGACCTCACCCGGATGATGACGACGAGCGAAGCGGAAATCGCCGATATGCTGCAGCGTCTGCTGGCTGAAAAAGAGGCCTTGAAGGATTTGCTTCAGCAAAAAGAAACAGAGCTGTTGACATATGAAGCAGCCAGGTATTTGAAAGAAGCAGCCGAGCTGGGGAACGCCCGTGTCGTCCAGGCCTCTTTCACGGGCAGAAGCATGCAGGAATTGCAGCAGCTTGCCCGTACGCTCACCTCGCAGGATGAGCATGTCATCGCGCTTTTGGCGACAACAACGGACAAGCTGCAGCTCGTTTTTGCCCGGGGTGGACAGGTGGCGGCTCCGATGAACCAGCTGCTGAAGGAGACGCTGCCGTTGATCGATGGAAAGGGCGGCGGCAACCCGGCGATGGCCCAGGGCGGAGGGGCTCCGACGGTGGCTGCGGACGCCGTGCTGGATCATGCGCGCGGTTTGCTTGAGGTGTAAAACATGACCCGTGGCAGTCGCAGTCAGTCTGTCCAATCAGGCTGCGACCGCCCTTAGGGAAACGAAGGAGGAGAGTCAGATGAATGCATGGATTCCGGGAGATCTGGTCCGGGTCGGGTACAAGACGGGAGAATATCTGACAGAGGTTGTAGAAAATCACGGCGATAAATTGCTGGTCAAAATTATGGCTGTTACGAAATACCCGACGCAGGGCGATTTGCACAATCCGCTTGAGGTGGACGTTCCCTTGTTTCACCAAAGACCGGCTCTCTCCTACCTGGAAAAAATCATGGTTCCGGCTGCGAGCGTGATCCGGTTCAACGGCACTTTGCCCGACTACAAGGAATCGCTCAAAGCCGCTTTGGAGAGGGAAATGGAAAAGCTGCGCAAAACGTCAAAA
The DNA here is from genome assembly GCF_036700025.1 of Brevibacillus borstelensis. Lineage (NCBI taxonomy): Bacteria > Bacillati > Bacillota > Bacilli > Caryophanales > Paenibacillaceae > Brevibacillus > Brevibacillus borstelensis. The sequence goes on from NZ_CP144922.1 coordinate 2,892,482, forward strand.
TGGGCGGAGCGCTGCCTGGTCGAACTGGAGATTCTGTACAAGGAAAGCTTTACAAACCCGAAATAGAGTGATACTGTAATAATCGAATTGAATATCCACGCGCAATACCAAACGGGGGTCGAGCAAAATCGGCTGAGATTGTAACGAATGCGTTACTGACCGTTGAACCTGACCTGGGTCATGCCAGCGGAGGAAGAGGTATCAGCTCATCAGCGTGAACGCCGATGCTGTTTCCAAATGGTTTGGAACGACATTTAGGCATATGCAGATAAGCACAACCACAACCATCCGAGGCGGATGGTTTTTTTACTGTCTGCCCCTGATGCACCGTATTCAAACGGCTTCTTCCGTCTGTTCTCTCCATGACACAGGCGAAATGAAGCCGTTTTTTTTCTGGGACCGGCCAGAACATGCTGCGCCGAAGAAGGAGGGGGAACATGCTGGTACAGTTGAATGGCAAGAATGTAGAGCTCGCTGCCGAAATCACGACTGTCCGTGAACTGCTGCAGTCCTACCAACTGCAGGAGAAGATCGTGATCGTGGAGCGTAACGGAGAGATTGTGGATCGCACCCGTTATGAAGAGACACCGGTCGCAGATGGGGACCGGATTGAAATTGTACATTTTGTCGGTGGAGGATGAATAAGATGGACACTTTGAAAATCGGACCGTATGAATTTCGTTCGCGGCTGCTTCTGGGGACGGGAAAATTCCCTGATCTGGACATACAAGACAAAGCGGTGGCAGCATCAGAGGCAGAAATTCTGACTTTTGCCATTCGCCGCCTAAATCTGGAAAACCCGCATGAACCGAATTTTCTGGAGAAATTGGATCTGAAAAAGTTTACGCTGCTTCCGAATACGGCGGGTGCCTATACGGCTGAGGAGGCTGTGCGAATTGCCCGCCTGGCGAAAGCATCCGGCTTGTGCGACATGATCAAGGTGGAAGTCATCGGCGATCCGAAAACGCTGCTGCCAGATCCGATCGGTACGCTGGAAGCCTCCCGCATTTTGGTAGAGGAAGGCTTTATCGTGCTTACCTATACGAATGACGACCCGATTTTGGCCAAACATCTGCAGGAGGCCGGCGTTCACGCTGTCATGCCGGGAGCTTCTCCGATCGGATCGGGTCAGGGCATTATCAACGAGAATAACCTGCGGTTCATCATCGAGGATGCCAAAGTACCGGTCATTGTTGACGCCGGCATCGGTTCTCCCGCCGACTGTGCGAAGGCGATGGAGCTGGGAGCGGACGGTGTCCTGCTCAATACAGCGGTCGCGCTGGCGGACAATCCGGTGTTGATGGCGGAGGCGATGAAGCTGGGCGTGGAAGCGGGAAGGAAAGGCTTCCTTGCCGGACGGATCGCGAAAAAACGGTATGCATCGGCGAGCAGTCCGACTGAAGGGATGATCGAGTAGGTGGAGCACGTACTAGCAGCGATTGAGGAGCGTAGAGAGGAGCTGTTTTCGCTTCTCTCCGAGCTGATCGCCCAGCCGACGGTAAGCCCTCCCGCCCGCAACAGCGACAAGGCGCAGACGCTGGTGGCAGAGAAGCTGCAAGCGCTCGGCTTCGAGGTCGACCGCTGGACCGTTTTTCCAGGCGATGACAACGTCGTGGGGGTAAAGAAGGGAACGGACTTTAGAAACTACAAAAGCTTGATCATCAACGGCCATATCGACGTAGCTGAGGTCGGAGACGACAGCGGCTGGACGTATCCGCCTTTTGCCTTGACCAAAGGGTGGGACGGCAGATGGTACGGGCGCGGCGTCGCCGATATGAAAGGGGCGCTCGCTGCCAGCTTGTTCGCGGTGCAGGTGCTGCATGAGTACGGCATAGAGTTGAAAGGCGATCTCGCTTTTCAGTCTGTGATCGGTGAAGAAGCTGGGGAAGCCGGCACGCTTGCTGCGATTGAGCGCGGCTACTCGGCCGATTACGCGCTTGTCGTAGACACAAGCGATCTGCAGATGCAAGGCCAGGGCGGAGTGATCACTGGCTGGATTACGATTGAAAGCCCGGTTACGCTCCATGACGGGATGCGCAGCAGGATCATTCACGCAGGCGGTAAAGTCCACGGGGCATCTGCGATTGAGAAAATGATGAAGGTGATCGCCTCGCTTCAAGATTTGGAGCGGCACTGGGCCGTGATGAAATCATACCCCGGTTTTCCGCCAGGCATGAGCACGATCAATCCTGCCGTCATCGAAGGCGGACGCCATGCCGCTTTTCTCGCGGATCGCTGCGCACTCTGGATTACCGTTCACTTTTATCCGGACGAGACGCATGAGGATATCATACGGGAAGTAGAGGACCATGTCCGCAGAGCCGCCGCCGCTGATCCGTGGCTGCGGGATCATCCGCCCGTTTTTCGCTGGGGAGGCCGCTCCATGATCGAGGAGCGGGGAGAGATCTTTCCGTCATTGGAGCTGGACAAGGAGCATCCGGCCCTGCTCAAGCTGCAGGCTGCATTTGAAAAGCAAACGGGACGCCCGGCGGTGGTAAACATGTCTCCTTCGGTCACGGATGCAGGATGGTTTGCCCACGCCGGCATACCAGCCGTCATCTTTGGCCCGGGTGAGCTGAGTCATGCTCATGCTGTGAATGAATCCGTTGATCCGAAGCAGTTGGTTGTCTTTGCACAAACAGTTGCCCGGTTCCTCGTGGACTGGTGCAACACGAAAAGGGAGTGAGTGGACTTGTCGACATTTACGCATCGTTTGCGGGAAAAGGTTGCTCCGATCTGGGAGCGGACCCATCGTCACCCGTTTGTCACAGGCTTGGGAGATGGAAGTCTGCCTGTGGAGTCCTTCCGTTTTTACATGAAGCAGGACTACGTCTATTTGATCGAATACGCCAAAATGTTTGCCATCGCCAGTACAAAAGCCCATGATCTGGCGACGAGCGCGCGGTTTGCTTCGCTGCAGGAAGCGACGCTCAATTTCGAAATGGCCTTGCATCGTCAGTATGCCGAACGCTTTGGCATCACGCGCGAGGAGCTGGAGCAGACCAAACCGTCGTTTGTGATGCTTGCCTACACGAGCTATATGCTGAAGGTAGCTCATCAGGGCTCGCTAGCCGAGCTGGTCAGCGCGGTACTGCCGTGCGCCTGGAGCTACTGGGAAATCGGCAAGCGGCTCGCCGAGGTAGAGGGAGCGCTTGAGCATGAATGGTACGGGGAGTGGGTGCGTACGTACAGCTCCGACGAGTTTGGACAGCTGGCGCAGTGGCTGATCGACCTGATGGATGAGCTCGCTGAAGGAAAATCAGAGAAAGAGCTGGCGATTCTGGAGGAGCATTTCCTGAACACGTCCCGCATGGAGTATTTGTTCTGGGAAATGGCTTACACGGAGGAAATGTGGCCGTGCGAGAAAAACTAGCCTTTTCGGGCGTCGGCTTTTCGTATGGGGAAAAGCCGATACTGGACGGATTCGATCTGCAGCTAAGCAAGGGCGAGCTGGTCAGTCTGATCGGGCCGAGCGGGATTGGGAAAAGCACCTTGTTTCAATTGGCGGCGGGACTGCTGCAGCCAGACACAGGGACGATCCGTCTGGATGGAAAATCAACGGCAGAACGTCTCGGGCGTGTAGGCTACATGCCGCAGCGAGATTTGCTGATGCCGTGGCGGACTGTAGCTGAAAATGCCGGTTTGCCGCTCGAAATACAAGGTTTTTCCAAAAGTGAAATACGCGAGCGTATTGCGGAAGAGCTTCCCCGCTTTGGCCTGGCCGAATGGAAGGACGCCCATCCAGATGAGCTCTCTGGCGGGATGCGTCAGCGCGTTTCTTTCCTGAGAGCCCTGATGACCGGAGCGGACCTGCTGCTCCTGGACGAGCCGTTTAGCGCACTGGATGGGATTACGCGGATGGAAATGCAGGAATGGCTGCTCTCGATGTGGCAGCAGACCGGGAGCACGATGCTCCTTATTACCCATGATATCGATGAGGCGATTTTGCTGGCGGACCGGGTAGTCGTTCTCCTGGGCAGTCCGATCCGGCAGCCGGTAGAGCTGCAGGTTTCTGTTCCCCGTCCGCGAACGTTGGCCAGTCGCAATGATCCGGAATTTCACGCTCTGCGGGGAGAAATCTGGGAGCTGCTGCGAGGCCATGGTGCCGCGAATGGGGAGGTGAGCGAAGCGTGAAGGAGTCTTTGAAAAAGGGGCTATGGTTTTTCGTCTCCGTCATCTCGCTTCTCATCGCCTGGGAGGCTGCTTGCCGACTGCTTGCCGTTCCAGCCTTCATTTTGCCGCCGCCGAGCACGGTTCTCCTCTCTCTGTGGGATTTGCGGGAACAGCTGCTAGGACAGCATCTGTGGGCGACGCTCAGGGAAGTCGGACTGGGACTTTTCATCTCCATCCTGTTCGGGGTCTCGCTTGCACTGGTCATGACGCTCAGCAAAACAGTCGAGCGTCTGGTGTATCCCTACATTGTCATTTCGCAAACGATACCCATCATCGCGCTGTCACCCGTTTTCATTTTGTGGTTTGGCTATGATTTGACGGGAAAAATCGCGGTGACGATCCTGTTTACCTTCTTTCCCATCGTCGTTAGCACGTACGATGGTCTGAAGGCCTGCGACCGGGAAATGATGAATTTGCTGCGTACGATGGGAGCGAACAAATGGCAGTTGTTCAGCAAGCTTCAGCTCCCGGCCAGTCTGCCCCATTTCTTTAGCGGCTTAAAGGTGGCGGCTACCTACAGCGTGTCGGGTGCCACCATCGGTGAATGGCTTGGGGCGAGCGAAGGTCTCGGCTATTTCGGCCGGCGGGCTTCGGGAAACTTCCAGGCGCCAGCCTTGTTTGCTTCCGTTCTTTTGTTATCCATACTTGGTATGCTGCTCTTCTGGCTGGCAGGAAGGCTGGAGCTGTGGGCTTCCCCTCAGACGCGAAACAGAAAAGATAAAAAACGATAGGATAGGTAGGAGAGAATCATGAACAAATGGACGAAAACGCTTTTGACGCTTTCTCTGGCTGCGAGTCTGGCAGCGTGTGGCGCACAGAGCGAAAATCAGGAGAAGCCAGATGCTGCTAAATCGGCTGCGGGCACTGAGCCGACAGAGTTGACCATTGCGCTCGACTGGTACCCCAACGCTGTACACTCGTTTCTCTACGCTGCAGAAGAACAAGGCTATTTCAAGGAAGAAAATCTGAAGGTCAATCTGCAAATGCCTTCCGATACCAATGATCCACTGCGGATGGCTGCTGCCGGGAAGGTCGATATGGCAATCAGCTATCAGCCCCAGGTTGTGCAAGCCCGCTCGGAAGACATAAAGGTCGTCTCCATTGCTGCGCTGGTCCGTCACCCGCTGAACGTGATCATGACGCGAAAAGACAGCGGTCTGGATTCACCGGAAAAGCTTGTCGGGAAAAATATCGGCTATCCTTCCGTTCCGCTGGACGAGTCGATCGTCCGTACAGTGGTGAAGCAAGCGGGGGCAGACGACTCCGGCCTGTCCTTTACCGACATCGGATTTGACATCATACCCGCATTGACCGCGAAAAAGGTGGATGCTGTAGTCGGCGGCTACATCAATCACGAGCAAGTCCTCTTGGAAAAGCACGGCGTTCCCGTTAACGTGATCAAGCCGAGTGACTTTGGAGTGCCTGATTATTATGAGCTGGTCTTGGCTGCCAGCGATGAAACGGCAGCCAAGAAGAAGGATGCGCTGGCGGCATTCCTCCGTGCAGCCGCCAAAGGCCAGGCGTACGTAAAGGAAAACAAGGAGAAGGCGTTGAAATCTCTGTTGGCCAAGCAAGCACAGGAGTTCCCGTTGGAGGAGGATGTGGAAACGAAAAGTCTGGACATCCTGCTGCCTTTGATGGATGCAGGCAGTGAACCGTTTGGCACACAGACGGCTGAATCCTGGCAGACACTGATCGATTGGATGAAACAGGAAAAACTGATCACAAAAGATGTCAAACCGGAAGAAGTCATGATCAATCTGAATAAATAATGACAAATGCCAAAACTCTCCTCGGGAGAGTTTTGTTTTTATACAAGGGGTTTTATAATAGAAAGGGAATTCAGGCTAAGGAGACGACTTATGAGCAATCGTGAAGATCGGAATAATAAGCTGGTCATCTGGGTCTTTGTTGGCAGTGTTCTCGTTTGTACGCTGTCGGTAGCGATTTATATGTATCTGGTTGTAACCAAATAATAGCGGATCGCTCCCTTCCCCCGCTGTTGAAAATAAAGCCACTGAACGCATCATGCGCAGTGGCTTTTTGCTTTCCGCTCTTATGCTACCGGCGGACGAGACGGTAATGCTTCTTTAGCTTCTGCACGGTTTGGTGCCAGCTAAAAGAGGTCGAGACTCTCCGTCGCGCGTTGAGAACGATCCGCTTACGCAATTCCGGGTCGCTGTACAGGAGATCAATCGCGGTTGCAAATGCCTCGGGACTTTGGAAGCGATCCACCAAAAGACCGCTATGCCCGTCCCTGATTACTTCCCGAATTCCCCCGCGGTTGGACGCTACTACGGGTATACCGGAGGCCATCGCTTCCGAGTTGACCGTGGCGAAGCCCTCCCGGAACAGCGTAGGGCAGACAAAAACATCGCCAAGCTGAAACATTTCATGGATGCGCGAGGGTGGAATGTAACCGGTAAAACGGATCGGAACCCCAAGGAGCTCTGACAATTGCCGAACCTGGCGCATATAGGGTGTTTGGCTGCTGACTCCCGGCCAGGAAGCCCCTACAGCGACGAGCTTGGCGTGAGGAATCCGTTCTTTCAGGAGGGAAACGGCACGGACAAGCGTATGCAATCCTTTTCCACGGACAATGCGGCCGACAAAGAGGATGTTGTAGGTATCGGCAAGTTCCCAGCGGCTGCGCAGCTCCATTTTGGCAGAGGCCGACCATGGGCGAAATTTGGAGGTGTCCACCCCCAGTATGGCTGTTCGAAATTTGCGGGCATGGCGAGGATAACGGTGCTGCATGGTCCTTGTGACAAAGGAGACAACCGAAGTCACACCGTTTACTTGGCGAAGAATCCGGTCCGCTTGGCTGCGGGAGAGGCTGGACATGAATGTGAGTGAATGAAGCGACAGGATGATTGCAGTTCGTGGAAACTGGCGGCGGACATGTGAAACGAAACGAGGACGATTTTCGATTTGGATAATGTCAAACGATTGGCCGGCTACCTTTTTCAAGGCAGAATGTATATAGCGCCGCCTGTCCCCGTGGGGAATGCGAATAATGGTAAGCCGACCGTTCTGGTAGCGGCTGACAGAGGGCAGCCTCGGATGGGCACGGCTGATCATGACCACCTGATCGGTACGTGCCATCCGCTTGAAAATGTTGTACGTGCAGGTTTCAACAGAGCCGCCTTTGATTGGCGGTACAGGCAGCTGCTCTGGCAAGATCACCAATATGCGCAAGCCCTGCATACCTCCCCGATTCGGATATATCAATAACAGCCGTATATCCTATTCGGAGCACACGGAACAACTCACGGACATATCACCCGTTTTTGAAGGGGAGACAGCCTATTTGGCAAGAGGAGGTCTGGTGGTGTCCTATCCCCAAGTCCATAATTACAGCAACAATGGGCGGAAATTCATCTGCCGGATGATCTGCGGACACTTCTGATTTTATCCGCTACATCGCGGATCGATAACTGATTCAGTTCCGGAAACCCTTGCCCGCGCAAACTGACGGTCTTGCCATCGTAAAGCGGATAGACTCCCTGCCACAGCCCCACAATGCTGTACATGTCAGTCCGGTTCACTTTTTTCAGAAACAAAAGGTACTGTCCCTCTCCAAGCGGACCAGGGTATTGAAGGTTTGCGGGATCAGAGGCATCAGGGAGAGGCTCGACGCCGGTACTGAGGAGCTTCACCCGACGAGATGCGGAACCGTGGAGCGTGCGTTCAATCTGGACGTCTTGCACATAATTCACCAATTGACCAGCGGAAATGCGCTTCGCTGTCGGGTACTTTTGGTGGCGGGCATCTGTCAGTCCAACCACGATCAGATCACAGTGCAGGATCAATTCCTTCCAGTCTTTCATCCGGGTTTGATCTACCTGCAAGTCGGCAATTTCCGGGGTTGCCGACACAGGCATGGCAATGAAGATGAAGACCAGCAGGAGCAGGGTTCCTTTTTTCCACATAGAAGAAACCTCCTAAATTATGTAAAAATCCTTTTTAGTATGATCGACAAGCCAGCCCTTATTCTGGAGAAAAAGAAAAAACGGGGCTTCTTTCATACATATTATTGTGGTAATATTCCGAAAATGGATGCAAAGTGATAAGATAATGGGGACTGCTTCTAGAATCGGCACCATGGCAACAGAATAGGACAAGGAGGGTATTATGAAACGACTGCTCAAACGCACTGGCTGCTGGATTATGCTCATGCTGCTCGTCTTTCAGTTGGCAGCGGTTCCCGCCCTGGCTCAGGACACGACAAGTACCTCGGAAGCGCTTGCAGCAAATATCGAGCAGGCGATATCCGAGCTGGACAAAGACCCCAACAGCATCGGCTTGCACGCGGGAATAGCGGTATATGATTTGACAGATGAAAAAGCCTTGTACGGGCATAACGCGGACAGAACGTATGTGCCTGCCTCCAACATGAAGCTGTTTACCACTATTGCCGGTTTAGACAAGCTGGGACCGGATTATCAGTGGAAAACAGAGGTGTACGCCACAGGTAAGGTAAGTGGCGGCGGGGTTTTAAACGGAGATTTGATCCTGAAGGGCTTCGGTGATCCCAGTCTCACTGTCGCAGATCTGCAAGCCATCGCGGCTGCCCTGAAAGAAAAAGGGATCAAGCAGGTAAACGGAAAATTGCTGGTGGATGAAAGCTATTTTGACCCGACTCGGCTTGGCTACGGCTGGATGTGGGATGATGAGGTGTATGGGTACAGCGCCCAGCTAAGCGCCTTGGCAGTACATAAAAACATGCTGACGATCACGGTGGAGCCAGGGAAAAAAGCGGGAGACACGCCGGTCCTCACCATGGAGCCAGCCACCGAGTATGTGCAGGTCGTAAATCAATTGCAGACGGTTGCCGGCAAGGACAGTGATATTTCCGTCCAGCGTCCGCGCGGCAAAAACACGATCATCTTCAGCGGAACGATTGGTGTAGAGGCAGCTCCTTATCAAGAGGATGTCACGATGGAGGACCCTGCCCTGTACGTTGCGGACATTTGGAAGCAGCGTTTGACCGCGAGCGGCATCAAGCTTCACCCGCAGGCAAGCGTGGAGAAAACGACGCTTTCCACTGGCACTCCTTTGTATACGCATCTGTCCAAGCCTTTCTCCGAGATTTTGGTGGAGCTAAACAAGGACAGCGACAATTTTTATGCCGAAATGCTCCTCAAGACACTTGGAGCAACAGAAAAGGGGGAGGGATCGGCGGAAGCGGGCAGCGAGGTGGTCGCGGACGTATTGAAACGAGCCGGTGTCGAGGCCGGGTATGTGCAAAAGGACGGCTCCGGACTTTCCCGTTTTAACTGGATCACGGCAAATCAAATGGTGAAATTGCTTACGTTTGTGCAGGATCAGGAATACAGGGATGCACTGGAGAAGTCACTGCCAATAGCAGGTGTCGACGGAACCTTGAAAAATCGCTTGAAAGGCACACCGGCAGAAAAGATGGTCATCGCGAAAACGGGCTCCATGGGCGGCGTGAACAGCTTGTCCGGATACGCCACTGCGAAAAATGGAAACAAGCTCGCTTTCTCCATCTTGATCAACGGGATTTACAAATCCAAATATGCGCGGGATTTGCAGGACAAGGTAGCGGTACTGCTGGCCTCCTATCCGGACATCAAGGCTCCTGACGGGTACAAACCGGCAGTGCCTGACGCCTACAAGCTTTCCGCATTGCTTGACCCGATCGCCGAGGAAGCGGATGCATCCGGGATTACTGCAGGGATTGTCGTCAAGGCTTTGGATCAGGAGCAGGGGGAAGCGATCTGGTATGAGCACGAGGCAGACACGCTGTTGACCCCGGCTTCCAATCTCAAGCTGCTGACGACAGCGACAGCACTGGCACAGCTTGGCAAAGACTATCAGTTCAAAACAGAAATGTACGGATCCACTCCGCTTCCGAAAAACGGGGTGTACCAAGGCGATCTCTACCTCAAGGGCTACGGCGATCCGACTCTTCATACAGAAGACAATCTGAAGGTGCAAGAGGGCGTATCGATGGAGGAAATCGCTGCCTGGCTGAAGGAACAGGGAATCAAACGGATCAACGGCAATCTCATTCTCGACGAGAGCTACTTTGATCAAGAGCGCCTTGGCCTTGGCTGGTCGTGGGACGATGAAAGCTACTACTACAATCCGCTGTTGGGTGCGTTGGCATTGAACCGCGGAACAGTCATGATCGAATTCCAGCCAGCCGTTCGCGCGGGTGACCCGGTACCAATCAACCTGCTGCCCAAAACGAAGTATGTAAATGTGATAAACGAGGCAAAAACGGTGAACTCCGGTCAGGAAAACACCTTTGCCATCGAAAGGGACCGCGGGACCAACACGATCCGGGTGACGGGCAATCTTCCTTTGGGGACGGCTCCCGATTACGAGCGCGTTCCTGTTGAAGATCCGGCATTGTATGCAGGGACTGTGCTTCGAGAGACACTCGAAAACGCGGGAATCTCCTTCTCGGGGAACAGCACGGTCAGCGTCGGAACAGTGCCCCAACAGGCAGTCAAATGGACCGAGTTCACTTCCGAGCCGTTATCGGAGATCGTTTCCTATCTGAACAAGAAGAGCGACAACTTTTATGCGGAAATGCTGTTGAAGACACTGGGAGCGGTGAAACGGGGGGAAGGAAGCTCGTCAGCAGGCGTGGAGGTCGTACAGGAGACTCTTTCGACATTGGGGGTTGAAACGAACTTTGACATGGTTGACGGCTCCGGTTTGACACGCTACAATCTGATCTCCGCCCGCCATATCGCAGATGTTCTGGAGGGGATGACGAAGCATGCTGCCTATCAGGAATACCTCGACTCTCTCCCGATAGCCGGCGTAGATGGTACGCTGAAAAATCGCATGAAGGGAACGGCCGCCGAAAACAATGCCCGTGCAAAAACGGGAACACTGACTGGAGTGAGCAGTCTGTCCGGCTATGTCCAAACGAAGGACGGACAAAAGCTCGTCTTCTCCATCGTGATAAACGGATACGCACCCAAGAGCGAGTATATGACGGCGATCCAGGATCGGATCGTGTCAGCACTTGCCTCCTATGAGGACAAATAAGCTCCAAACCAGCCCGTTCATGGGCTGGTTTTTTGCTGTTTCGCAAATAGGCCTATGCCGTGCCGGGCTGCATTCGGTTGTCATATCTATATTCAGACTGGGCAGGGCCAGAATGAAACCGAAGCAAAGAGAGGGCGTGGGAGTGGTGTGTCCGAATCGATACGATTGGAAACGGTTAGAGCAGTTTGCAACAGCGATTTTTGTTCGGGCGGGAGTTTCCACGCGGGATGCGGAGACTGTCGCCCGTTCGCTCGTCCACGCCGACCTGCGCGGTGTCCACTCTCACGGACTTGCGCGCATGCCTGTTTATGTGGAACGGATTTCAGCCGGATTGATCGATGTCAGCAAGGCTCCCGTCATTTTGAGAAAAGCGGGGGCCACGGCTGTCGTCGACGGAATGAACCATTTGGGAGCGGTTGTCGGAGAGGCCGCTTTGCAGACAGCTATCGAAATAGCCGGGAAGAATGGAACGGCCATCGTCGGGGTCAGGTGTTCCAACCACTTTGGAGCCTGTTCTTACTATGCTGAACAAGCGATTCAAAAAGGGATGATTCTCTTCGTCATGTCCAACGCTCCACATACGATGGCTCCGACTGGAGGAATTCGCCCTTTTTTTGGCTCCAATCCGATTGCAGCAGGCATTCCGGCGGGTTCAGCCCCTCCATTCCTGCTCGATATGGCGACAACGGTAGCTGCTCGCGGGAAAATTGCTCTGGCGCGGAAAAAGGGCGAAGCCATTCCCAAGGGCTGGGCGATCGATGAACGTGGACGGGATACGACAGACCCGGCAGAGGCCTTGCGCGGAGCGCTTCTTCCCATCGGTGGCGCCAAGGGTTATGGCATCGCCATGTTCGTTGATATTTTATGCGGCCTTTTGGCGGGGGCGGGATATGGTCCGGGTGTGCACAGCTTGTACGATAACGATGAGCATCCGCAAAATGTAGGGCATTTTTTTTGGGCCCTTCAAATTGAGAGCTTCATGCCGCTGCCCCTCTTTCAACAAAGGATGGATCAGTATATTCAGCAGATCAAAGCGGAGCCCAAGGCGGAAGGAAGAGAGGAGATTCTGATTCCCGGCGAATGGGAGTGGCGAACGGCAAAAGAAAGGCAGGTCAGCGGAGTTCCGCTCCCCGACACAGTCGTTTGTGAGCTTGCGGCGCTTGGCAGTACATGGGGTGTCGAGCTGGAAGACGCACGCATCCAATAACAAGGACAAAAGGTCCCTCATAGACTGGTGTCAGTGGTGTTTGGAAAGGAGATGCCGGATGCAAAGACATATGTGCAAAGGAAAGATTCATAGGGCAACCGTTACACAGGCAGAGCTTGATTATGTCGGGAGCATTACGATTGACAGCTTGCTCATGAAGGAAGCAAACATCCTGCCTTACGAGATCGTGCAAATCACGAGCCTACGCAACGCTACCCGCTGGAAAACCTACGCACTCCCTGCACCTGAAGGCTCCGGGAAAATATGCCTGAACGGTCCGCCTGCCCATTTATTTCAGCCGGGGGACATTGTCATCATACTGAGCATGGGCATGTATACGGAAGAAGAAGCCAGCCAGCTAATTCCTCGTGTCGTGTTTGTCGATTCGGAAAATCGCATTACCAGGATCGAGGAACATCATCTTATTACGAATGGAGAGAATGCCACATAAAAGCGCCGAATGTTGGAAAATGGAGCAAACACCTGGTGATGAGACAGGATGAGCGTCTGTGGGAATTCCTCCCAGATACGGTCCTGTTTGAACCGGAGGCCCTTTGGAGGCATTTGGAAAAATATCGATCTGTCATATTAAAGCCTTCAGGTGGCGGCGGTGGAGCTGGGATAATCAAGGTTACATCTCTGGGCGATTCTCGTTACCAGGTTCATGCCGGAAACGGGCGCAGGGTTGTCAAAGGGGAGGAGGCAACGGTCAAGTATGTACGTTCCTTGTTCAGGCCGAAGCCATACTTGATCCAGCCGTATCTTCGCCTGGGGAGGATCAACGGACGTCCCTTTGATATAAGGGTGATGATCCAACGAACCAAAGGAAGGCCCTGGGTCGTGACCGGGTTTCTCGCCAAGCTGGCAGGCCCGGGATTTATCGTCACAAACATCGCCCGAAGCAGAGGCAAAGTTTTGCCGCTGACGGTCGCTCTCGCCCAATCAAATGTCGATGTGTCCCCGGATTTGTTAGAGGAGATCAAATACGTGGCCCAGATGACTGGCGAATGCTTGGGAAAAAAATACCCCACTCTCAGGAAAGTTGGGCTCGACTTGGGGATTGATACAACTGGGAAACCGTGGATCATCGAAGCGAACTTTCGACCGTCGCTGTCGCTGTTCCGAAAGCTTCCAGACCTCCGGGCCTATCGACGAATCGTCAAGTTCAGCAGGTAGAAGCCGACCACTTGTCACTGCCACGGACAAGTGGTCGGCCTCTTTATTTAAGAAATAAACAGAACATTCAAGATTGTCATTTTAAAGAGGTCTTGGTTATAATGAGGAGTACATACAAAAACGGAATGCAATTCCGATATTCGGAACGGAGAGATCGCTTTGTCCGAAACCAATAAAACGGTTCTGAAAGCACTAGAGCTGCTTCAATTGTTTCTTGATCACCCACAGTTGACGCTGCAGGAGGCAGTCCATCTGTCCGGACAGCCCAAAACCTCTGTATACCGGATGCTGATGTCTCTGGAAGAGGGAGGCCTGCTGAAGCGGACGGATGTGGGAGCGTATGAATTGGGACTTGGGTTTCTGCAATACGGACAAGCTGTTTCAGAACGGATGGATATCCGCCGGGAAGCCCTGCCTGTCATGGTACGGTTAAACGAAGAAATTGGCGAAGCCGTCAACCTGATTATCCGGGACGGCGAAGAAGCAACTTATGTGGAAAAGGTAGACACCAAAGAGCCGATCCGGGTATACACAGCGATCGGACGGCGGGCTCCGCTGTACGCAGGGGCCTGTCCCCGAGTTCTGCTCGCTTTTTTGCCCGACGAAGAGCAGGAAAAATACTTGTCGCGTGTAAAGCTGCAGCCGGTCGCGGATTGTACGATTACCGACATCGACGTGCTTCGCCGTGTGCTGTCTGAGTCAAGGCAAAACGGTTATACTGTCAGCCACTCCGAACTGTACAACGATACGTCAGCGGTAGCCGCACCGATTTACGACCATAGCGGCAGTGTGATCGCAGGGATCAGTATTGTCGGGCCGACCAGCCGGTACAAGGAAGGACAGATACAGCTGTTGGCCCAAAAAGTAATCGAAGCCGCACAAGCCATATCAAGGAAGCTGGGCTGGAATGACAGAAGGTGCGGGAGGGGAGCCATGCAATGAAAGACATTCAAATGGAACCGATGGGAGATCAAGCCCTCATCATTCGCTTTGGCACAGTGATTGACCGGACAACTCACGAAAAGGTGAGACAATTTGCCGCATGGCTGGACCAGCATCCTGTTCCGGGAATGGTCGAATACATCCCTGCTTTTACGACCGTGACAATCTTTTACGATCCGGTATCGCTTTACGAACAGCGAAAAACGGATTTCTCCGCGAACGAACCGATCATTTCACCGTATGAAAAGCTGCGTTTGTTCCTCGAAGCCGCCTTGAAGCAATTATCGGATCAGCCGCCTGCCGCCGGAAATACCGTGGAGATACCTGTTCTCTACGGAGGTGAAATGGGTCCCGATCTTTCCGAGGTAGCCGCTTATCACCAGATGAGCGAGGAAGAAGTGATCCGGATTCATTCGGAGGGAGACTATCATGTATTCATGATCGGGTTTGCTCCGGGCTTCCCTTATATCGGCGGGTTGTCGGAAAAAATCGCTACCCCGCGCAAGACGAGCCCGCGGCTAAAAATCCCGAAAGGCTCGGTCGGCATCGCAGGCGAACAAACGGGAGTTTACTCGCTGGAAACGCCGGGAGGCTGGCAGATAATCGGGCGGACACCGATAAGCTTGTTCCGTCCGGAGCACAATCCCCCGAGTTATTTGAAGGCAGGAGATCGCGTGCGCTTTGTTCCGATCACGGCAGAAGAGTACGAAGCGTATAAGGAGGGGGAGGCATGAGTCTCAGAGTGATTCGTCCCGGACTGCTTACCACGGTGCAGGATGGAGGGAGAGTCGGCTTTCAGAAGCATGGCGTGATCGTCGGGGGCGTAATGGACAGGTTTGCACACAGGATGGCAAATTTGCTGGTTGGCAATGAAGGGTCAGAGGCCACCTTGGAGATGACGATGAAGGGCGATACGTGGGAAGTGACAGAAGATACGCTGCTCGCGATTTGCGGAGCAGACATGAAAGCGATTGCTGACGGCCAACCGCTGCCGCGATGGAAGCCTGTATGGGTCAAGGCTGGGACGGTCATACAGTTTGGCGTCAGCCAGCACGGGGCCAGAACATATGTAGCGATAGCAGGAGGCTTTCAAATCCCGCTCGTAATGAACAGCCGGTCTACGTATGTCAGAGCAGGAATAGGCGGTTATGAAGGGCGGGCATTGCAAAAGGGAGACGAACTGAAAGCAGATAAGCCCGGACCGCAAGCCAAGAAGCTGTACGATTTTTTGCGAAAACAAGCCCGGGTGGCTTCCTTTTATGCGCCGGATTGGGGGATTGCCTCGGAACTCATGCCCCGCTACCACGAGCAGCCTATCGTCCGCGTCGTGAAAGGGAATCAATTTGACTGGTTTACCAGGGAGAGCCGGGAAGCGTTTTTCCAGCAAGCTTATCGCGTAAGTCCCCAATCGGATCGCATGGGCTATCGCCTGGATGGTCCCCTTCTGGAGCGGATTGACAAGAGCAGAGAGCTCGTTTCCGAAGCAGTTACGTTCGGTACTGTGCAGGTTCCGGCTGAAGGCAATCCGATCGTTCTGTTGGCAGACAGGCAAACGACCGGGGGCTACCCCAAGATTGCCCAGATTATCAGTGTCGATCTGCCGTTGATCGTTCAAACAAAGCCCGGGGATGCGATCCGTTTCCGGGAGGTTGGCCATCAGGAGGCCGAGCGGCTTTTGATTGAGCGGGAACAGCTAATCCGCCAGGCGCGGCTGGGCATGCAACTGAAATATGAGTAGGAGGCTGGAGGAAATGACGTTTCGCATTGACTTGAACTGTGACATGGGAGAGGGCTTCGGCGCGTATAGCATCGGGAACGATGAGCAGATCTTGCCCTACATCACTTCGGCCAATATCGCTTGCGGCTTTCATGCCGGCGATCCGGCAACCATGCGAAAAACCGTGATAGCAGCGCTGGACAAAAAGGTGGCGGTAGGGGCCCATCCCGGTTTGCCGGATCTGATCGGCTTTGGCAGAAGGAATGTGTCCATTACTTCTGCAGAAGCTTATGAGTACGTTGTCTATCAAGTCGGCGCCCTGGAGGCATTTATCCGTGCAGAAGGCGGTAGCATGCAGCATGTAAAGCCGCACGGCGCACTGTACAATATGGCTGCCGTCGATCCGGAGCTGGCAGAGGCGATCGCGGAAGCAGTCTACCGGGTCAATCCCGAGCTGTTTTTGGTCGGACTGGCGGGAAGCCATCTCATCGAAAAAGGTCTCCAAGCGGGATTGCGCGTAAAAAATGAAGTGTTTGCCGACCGGACGTACCAGCACGATGGAACCCTCACTCCCCGGTCGCAGCCGGATGCGCTCATCACAGATGAAGAAAAGGCGGTTTCCCAGGTGATCCGGATGATCAAAGAAGAGAAGGTAGCCACGAGACAAGCCGTGGACAAAGAAATCGTTGCGGAAACCGTCTGTATACATGGGGACGGCCAGCATGCCGTGGAATTTGCAAAGCGCATCCGTGCGACTCTGGAAGAATCGGGCATCGCGGTCATGGCAATGGGCCTCGAGACTTAGCAGCCTTCCTGCAAATGTCTTTCTTCCGTTTTGCTTTCCGCGTAATAGGCTTGTTTGGATTTCTTGAACACATTCAGCAGCAAAACAACGGAAAGAACGACGGATATATAAGAAAAGAGCAGGGACACCGATTGCAGGTCGAACGTTTCGGAGGCGATGCCTAAAAGAAATGTGCATACAATCTGGACAATGCTTTGAAACATCCCTGCCAAGCTGCCGAATCGTCCCATCATGTCTGCCGGAACGTTGTTTTGGTAAAACGTTTGATAGCCTGCATTTGCAAAAGACATAAAAAAACCTAAAATCAAAAAGCTGATCGCGGCAGTCAAAAAGCTGAAGGACCCGTAAAACATGGTGTAGCCGATCGTGGTGAGCAGCATGCCGACGGCTAAGTACGCTTGCAGCGAAAATTTTTTCGTTGTAGCTGTGGCTGTTATCGCTCCTGCAATCGAACCAACGCCAGCGATGCTCACGATCACACCATACAGCTTGTCGGTTAAGGACAATTGCTGCTTCAGAAAGGTGACCTCCTGAGAATCAAGGGCAAACGCAATCATCATGGCCATCTGGAAAAGCAGATAAATCCGCAAGAAATAACGATCATGCAAAACAAACGCTTGAACGATACGCCAGTCATTTACGATCATGTTCCATGAAAGAGGCTGGCGTCGTTGCAAAGCCTCGTCGGAAACATCAGGCAGAAGGGCAATCAAAGCCGCACAAAAAAAGAACGTAATGCCGTTTATGAAAATGCACAAACTCGTTCCTGTGGTAGCAATCAGGACTCCGGCAATGGCGGGCCCGATGAGGAAGGCGCCGGCATTCAGCATGCTCATGATTGAGTTAAAACGCCTGCGCTCTTCGGGTGTAACCAGCTTTGTCACGTAATACGTCGAGCTTGGGCCAAAGAAGGAGCCCGCCACATTCGCAATGAACAGAATGGCGTAAACAACCCAAACAGAGGACAGCAATGGAATCAAAAGAACGAGAGCGCCCCGAGCCACATCCGAATAGATCATGAGCTTCCGTCTATTGACCCGATCAATCAGAGAGCCCGCCCAGAATTGAGTCAGCAGCCTTGCCACCGGTCCAACGATATATATACCTGCTACCGCTGCAGCTGAACCCGTCATGTCCAAGATGAAAATATTCAAGGCAACCAAATAAATCCAATTGCCCAAATAAGATACACCAATACCGCAAAGCAACAACGAATAGGTCCGCCAATTCCCCATACATCCACCCTGTTTCAAAATCTCCAAAAGCAAAGTCCTCAGGCTGACTGTCTTTTGGGTAAAGCCTAAGGAGCGAACGTGTCCCCCAAATTCGGCAATGTCTTGTAAATAGCCATGCCGATCAGAAACAGCACGAGCAGCTTCAGGATTGTGGCAGTGAGGATGCTTTCAACATGACGCTCAATGCTGCTCTCTACCACGATGTAAACGACCACCGCAATACATGCAAGCAAGAAAAATCCGATAATAGGCCACATTCCAGCATATCACCCCGGATACGTCATGTTGGGCTGCAATCGAAAGGCTTTCTATAAGGATAACAGAACTGGATACAATTGGAAGCTGGTGATTCCTCTTTGGACGGGAAGGGACGAGTATGGAGATGCGATCTGCTCCTGGTACCTTTCCTTTATGAAAGTTCAAAATATAGTGAAACAGCATACTTTATTTAACATTACGAATACCTCCCTGTCACTAGATTCGCTTTGAAAAAGCTGATACAATCCCTCCATTACAGCTAGGAGGGAACAACCGAAAAGATGAATGCGCTGTCCAAAAAAGAAATCGTCCTCATAAGTCTCATGTTGTTTTCCATGTTTTTTGGTGCGGGCAACCTCATCTTTCCGCCATTTCTGGGTCAGTCTGCCGGTGATCAGGTAGGGCTTTCTCTTGCCGGCTTTATTTTGTCAGCAGTCGGACTGCCGATTCTGGGCGTGGCAGCCATCGCCAAGGCGGGGAGCTTTTACGAGTTGGCCAAACGGGTTCACCCTGCTTTTGCAAGCTTGTTTCCACTGCTTATTTACGTCTCGATTGGACCGGGACTGGCCATTCCGCGGGCGGGAAGTCTGGCTTATGAGATGGGCATGCTGCCTTTTTTGCCGCAAACCGCAGCGACACAGCCCGTGGGACTTGCCCTGTATACCCTTGTATTTTTCGGGCTGGTCTTTTGGTTTAGTCTGTCTCCGTCCAAACTGGTTGACCGGTTTGGCAAGCTGATGACACCAGCGCTCTTGATTCTGCTCTCGTTGATCTTCGTAAAAAGTCTCTTTGGTCCAAAAGGGGGGCTTGTGCAAGCGGAAGGGGCGTACGCTGCTCACCCTGTGATGCAAGGCTTTCTCGACGGATATTTGACGATGGACGCACTGGCGGCGCTTGCCTTCGGCATTGTCGTATCCAATACGCTTCGGTCCAAGGGAGTCACAGAGCCTGGCCGGCTGTCCGGTTACATGATGGCCGCAGGCACGGGGGCGGGAATTTTGCTGGCCGTCATCTATTTGATGCTGGGTGCTATCGGCTCTACTCACGCATTTTTGGGCAAGGCAGAGAACGGCGCACAGCTTCTGACCAATGTGATGGGGCATTTATTTGGCTCCTCCGGCATTCTCCTGCTTGGGGTCATCTTTACGGTCGCTTGTCTCTGCGTTTCCATTGGACTCGTGACCTCGTGCAGCCAGTACTTTTCCGGGCTGTTTCCGCGCATTTCCTATCGCGGGTGGGTTGGCCTGCTCTGTATCGTGAGCATGCTGATCGCGAACATGGGGTTGACGCTGATCCTGAAGATTTCAGTGCCGATTCTGGGCGCCATCTATCCGGTCGCGATCGTGTTGATCCTCTTCGCGCTCGCCGAGCCGCTGCTTTCTCCGCGATCTCATCTGTATGTAACGGCAGTCGGACTCGTTGTAGTCTACGGGCTTCTCGATCTGGTCAATACGATGCTTTTGCCGCGCAGTATGGACTTCTTGCTGGCCAGCCTTCCCCTGTATTCGGAGGGAGCCGGTTGGGTGGTGCCTGCATTTGTCGGCAGCATTCTCGGTTTCGGAGTAGATCTGCTGCGCAAGCGGGCTTATTGAAAAGGACTTGTGCTCCCAATCCTTCCTTGTTAAGATGGAGAAAATATTGACTCGATTTGGAAGTGATTGGATGTACAGGAAAAAGGCAATCCTCCCTGCAGCGCTTTTGCTTTTTCTCACCGGCTGCGAGGAGAAGCCGCCTTTTACAGTTTCGGTCGGGCAAGAATCGGTTGAGCCGCAGCATCGGATAGAAGTAAATGAATGGCTGAAGCGTTTGGATCGCTCATCCGATGCGGTGCAGATGTATGACATGGAAGGGTATATATACTATTCTGTAAAGGGGTACAAGGATGTCTCTGTATCCTATATTTTCGAGGAAAGTCGCGGCAATACGAAAAGGACGCTGAAAACGACCTTTATCCGGGGAAATGATACGGATACGCTGTTTGTCAAAGTGAAGTACGATGCCAAAAAATGCTGTGATCTGAAAGTGATCGATGAACAGCCATAATGGCACGACGGGTGTGGTTGGAACATGAGGATGCAAGGAACCGAACCGAGATATCGGCAATTGTTAGTTGAATAAGCCCCGTTTGTTGAATAATCCCGTTTCCTTTATGAGGAGGCGGGGTTTTTGCTTGCTTGCATAGGCGGTACGAGAAGATACGGAGATTGTGGAAGAAAATAGTTCGTTACTTTTTACTTGGATCAGTCGTATTAAACAATGGGGGATTATGGAAGTGCACGAGAGAAAGGTTGAGATGCATGCAAACAACACCTACCCCATTGACCGAGAGAATCAATGAACTGGATGTCATCAGGGGATTTGCGCTCTTCGGGATTTTTTTGGTGAATATGCCGGGATACATGCAGCCGGAGCTTTTTCTCAGCATGCAGCGCATTCCCGAACACGCAGGCGCCGTTGATTTGTGGCTGCGGATGATGCTGGACATGCTTGTTCAGACCAAGTTTTACACGATCTTCTCTTTTTTGTTCGGCGCAGGGTTCTACCTCTTCATGAGCCGCCTGGAGCAAAAAGGGGTGCCGGTTGGCAGCAAGTATTTCAGGCGGTTGACCGTGTTGTTTTTGTTTGGCATCGTACACTTGTTGTTCTGGTTCGGGGATATTTTGCACACGTATGCGTTGGCTGGCATCCTGCTCTATTTGTTCTACAAAAGGCGGGAGGTTGTCATCAAAAGATGGGCGATCGCGTTGCTCGCTCTTTTACAGATACCGATGGGACTGGCGCTGCTCATCCCCGATGACGGACACGCAACAGGCGCCCAAGAGGAGCATCTGGCCAGACAAGCGGTCGACGCCTATCAAAACGGGAGCTTGGGGGAGTGGCTCTCCTTTCGCTGGAACTATGAATTCCCGGTGCTCTTTCAAAATGAATGGCTGATGATTCTGACCGTATTGCCGCTCTTTTTATTTGGACTGTATGTCGCCAAAAAAGGGGTGTTTCACCAGCTCGGCCAATACGAATCGGCAATCAGACGATACTGGGTGATTTCGCTTTTGACCGGATTTCCGCTGGCAGTGCTGATTCCCTTGGTTCACTTTGGGATCGTCCCGATTCCGGGTTCGCTGGAAATGACTCGTCTTGTGCTGATTCAGTGGAGCGGATTGGCTCTGTGCGTTTTTTACCTCACATCGATTTTGCTGATGATGAGAAAAGAACAAGGCAGCGAAAGGCTTGCCTTCCTGGCACCTGTGGGGCGAATGGCGCTGACCAATTACATCGCCCAAACTGTGCTTTGCATAAGTACCGTCAAGCTTTTTCACTTATACGGTTCAACCCCGCTCTGGGTTGGCTTCATGCTGTGTCTGCTGATTTTCCCGATTCAGGTGGCGTGGAGCAAATGGTGGCTATCGCGTTATCGTTACGGACCGCTGGAATGGGTATGGCGAAGCCTGACTTACGGGTCTGTTCAGCAGTTAAAAAAGTGAGAAGACAAGGACTTTGGAGGAAATGTATGAGACCAGATACTTTGATGGCGATCATTGCCGTCTCCATTCTAACGACCGGCTATTGGGCCTTGTGCAAATGGTTGCAATCGCGCTAGCGTAAACATTCCTATTGCCTCTTGCCAAGCTGACAGGTAAGATGGTGAGTGTTGTTTTCCATGTCTATGGCGGAAAGGTATGACGTTTAAAAAATGGCCCGAAAAGAACGAATCGTCGAATTGGATTATGTCCGATCATTTGCTTTTTTGGCTGTCGTGTATCAGCATGTCATCGGCGTATACATTCGCAAGCCGGGAGTTGGGGAAGAGACGGCGTTTCTTTTTGGGATGTTGTTTCATCTGTTGAAATTTGCGGTTCCTGCATTCGTATTCGTCACGGGACTCGTGCTGTTTTACAACTATTACGACCGCTTGCAGTATCCGCGGTTTATACAAAAGAGGTTTACGGAGATCGTGGTGCCTTACGCGGTCTGGTCGATCGTCTATATGGCGATGCATCACGACCTGACTGGATTCAATCCGGAGACGCTGTGGCTGGTGCTGAAAAAATGGATGACAGGAACCGCTTCCTATCATCTGTGGTTTGTCGTGATGATTTTCCTGTTTTATCTCTTATACCCGATCCTGCTAAAGCTGTTCAAGTGGACAAGACATGCTGTACGGGGAAGAGCGGGCAGGACGTTTGCCGTTGGAGCTGCTGCTCTTGCCTACGCCGCTCTGATGTGGTTCTCCGTCCGCTATATCCCGGCTCATTCGTTTCGGTTTGATCTGGCCTGGCTCGATGCTTACTTGATCAAATACCGGGATCGCAACTTTCTGTATTACTCTTTTTATTTTTTCATGGGCGGTCTGGCTGCACTGGCATTGCCGCAGTTTCGCGTCTTTTTGCAGAAAAGGTGGCTGTGGCTGTTCGCCGCTTTTGGTGTCACCTACGCCTATATCGGGTATGAGCTGGTCAAACATTCGGCCGGCCCGATTGTCAATTTGAATGTGGCAACCTCGCTGAAGCCTTCGATGTTTCTCTATACCGTAGCCCAGCTCCTCGTTGTCTACCTCGTAGCCGTGTGGGTGGGCAAGTCGGGTTCGCAATGGAAAAAATGGCTGACGATGCTTGGGCATTATTCATATGGCGCTTATCTCATCCACGCGCTCGTCCTGACGTATGTGATGAAATTGCTCAATCACTGGGAGTGGACGGCAAGCGGGATCGGGGGCAGTCTGATCGCGTTTGTTCTCTGTTCTGCGTTTTCCTTCGGGTTGTCTTACGGCTTGGCTAAATTGCCTTTTGGCGCTTTGCTCGTGGGAGCTGCCGAGAAGAAGAAAAACAGCTCGGCTCCATCGACACCGAAGGAGTATAAACAAGCGATATGAAGGCTTTCAATTGCAACAAACACGGCTTCCCTTGATTATCAAAGGGGAGCTTTTTTTGCGCGGAAATGTTCCGAATTTTCGTAATCAAAGCAGGAGTTAAACGGGCAAAAATGGTATATGTTATGTCAAGATAGATAAAGGGGTGGAGCGTACAGGATGATCGCTTCCTATGTGCAGTTGGCATTATCGATGGCATTTGTCGGCATTAATATTTCGGTGGGAAAAGCCATCGTCGAGCACGTACCTGTTTTCTTGTTTTCGGAATTTCGCTTTATCCTTGCCGTGATTATTCTCCTTCCTTTGCTGTCCATGCGTGGAGAGTGGAAAAGCTCGTGGCGGAAAGAAGAGGGGAAGACGCTGTTCTGGCAGTCTTTCTTTGGGGTGTTTTTATTTAGCATTTGCATGCTTTACGGGGTACAGTGGACTACAGCCACTTCGGCAGGCATCATTACGAGCACCGTACCGGCTTGCATCGCTTTGTTTTCTTTTCTGCTCCTCAAGGAAAAAATACGCTCACATCAACTGGTCTCCATTTTATTTTCGGTTGTGGGCATCGGCTTCATTACCTTTACGGGCGGAGCGGCAAGCGTGGGCTGGGGCGCCATGTTTGGAAATCTCCTCGTATTTTTGGCCGTCATCTCGGAGGCCCTCTTTACGATCTTTGCCAAAAGGCTGTCGGAGAGTGTGACCCCCTTTCAGATGACGGCGGCGATCAATGTGATCAGTCTGATTTTGTTCCTCCCATTTGCGATTGCCGATCTGATCAAGACGGATTTGACTGCTGTACCGTTCCAGATCTGGCTGCTGATGATCTACTATGCCGTCACCGCAAGCGTCCTTTCTTTCGTCCTCTGGTACAGAGGCGTAGCGAAGGTGGCTGCTTCTACAGCCGGCTTGTTCACCGGCTTTATGCCGGTCAGCGCTGCGCTCGTGTCCGTTCTCTTTTTGGGTGAACAGTTCACGTGGGCTCACGGAATGGGCATGCTGTTTGTACTCGGGGCAGTTGTGGCTGGCACCAGAAGCGTCGAGGATCAGAAAGTGAGGGTGGAAAGGTAGCGCCAGCGGCCTGGAGATGGAGTTGTGAAGGTCGAGTCGAGGCGCAGAGAAGGCAACCAGCCAGGCTCACCAGAGCTTTCGAAAGATTCCAAACAAACTCGTCCAGAACCCACTGCAAATAATTTTTTACGGAAAGTCTGCGATTTCGCATCGCAGGCTTTTTTGGGGGCGATGTTTCACCGGCCTTGACAAAATAAGGCTCCACAAATATAATTATCTAGGTAATTAATTTGTAAAATACGTTATAAATAGAGAACATTTTTGCTAACAGGAGAGGAGCATATACTGTTGAAAAGAGAGAAAACAGCAAAGGGGAAACTTCCGTTGTTTGCGGCCAAGCTGGTTCTGTTTTTACTCGGTTTGGTCGTTTTGTCGATGGGCGCCGTCAGTATGATGAAAGCGGCATTAGGCGCATCTTCTTGGGATGTCCTGCATATCGGCCTGTCGGGTTTGACCGGCTTGTCAGTCGGTTTATGGGTACAGATCGTTGGTATTCTGATGGTCGGAATCGCATGTATTCTGGATCGGCGTTTGCCGCAGATCGGGAGCGTCGCCAACATTTTGTTGATCGGCTTTTTTGTCAACATCTTCCTTGCGAGCAGCATCATTCCGGTTGTGACAGCGCAGTGGGCGCGGTTTGTCGAATTGGTTGTCGGGATTGTTCTGATGGGTATCGGGTCGGGGATGTATGTCGCGTCCCGCTTGGGAGCCGGTCCGCGGGATGGAATCACGCTGTCGCTCGTCCGTATCACCGGCCGATCTGTCCGCCTGGTCCGTACCTGCTTGGAAGGGACGGCGCTCTTTTTGGGCTGGATCGCGGGTGGACCGATATCGTTCGGCACATTCTTGTCAGTATTTCTGGTCGGCCCTGTGATGCAGGCATCTCTTCGCTTTTGGACAGTCCAAGTCCGACGTTGGGAGCGCAGGCTGTTGCCTGCTGTCGACATGGATCAGCTTGAGCAGCCCGCGCAAATGGCTGAAAGAGTATCGTAACAGGAGAGTCGACGTGATTTGGCAAGAACTCTCGATTTATTTCGCAGTTGGAGGATGGCAGAAGAGCTTGATTTCTGTTCGAACCTGCATATCTGGAGCGACACGAAAAAAAGCGTCTTGGATGAGCATCCAAAACGCTTTTTTCTGTTTCCATTACCCTTGCAAATCGAGAACTCCTTGGTAAATCAGGGAGAACAGTTCGTCGATGTCTTCTTCTTCAATACAAGAGAAGGCAATGCGCAAGTCGGTCTTGCCCAAAGCGATCGTACCGACACCATATTTCTCAAGCAAATGGGTACGCAATGTTTCCGCATCTACATTCTTGAGCTTGAGACACATAAAGTATCCCGAGTTGAAAGGATAGTACGTCCACACGTCATCAAATTTGCCGCTGTCAAGCAACTGCTTGACCCGGTTGGCGCGACGTTTCATGATCTCGAACTTTTCTTGCTTTTCTTGGTTGAAAGTCGGTGAATTCAATGCGTGCAGGATAAAGGTTTGGGACGGGTGCGGTCCGCTGGAAATCGTCGCGCGGATCATTCCGAGCGTTTTCTGCTCCAGGGCAGCCAGCAGGGCATCGCTTTTTCCGCCGTAGGTGATAAAGCCTACACGGAAACCCCAGACGTATTCTTCCTTGGTCGCGCCGTCCACCTTGATCGGCAGAATTCGCGGATGCAGGTCGCAGAGCGCGCCGAACAGAGACTCCTGCAAGGAATCTTCAAAGAACAGACTGAAGTAGGCGTCATCGGTTACTGCGACGATGTTGATTCCCGCCTCGGCACCAGCCTTCAGCGCTTTGAGAATTTCTTCGGCTTCCTTTTGCCCAGGCGTATATCCGGTCGGGTTGTTCGGGAAGTTGAGGACGACGATCGCTTTGCCCTTCTCTTTTTGTGCCAGGATCGCATCCTTGAGACCTTCCGCGTTGAAAGTCATTTCATCGTTATAAAGCGGATAATAGACCATTTCCGCCCCGCGGCGAATGGAGAATGTCAATTCGTAGTTCTCCCAGTTTTTGTCGGGGATAATGACGCTGTCTCCCGGTCCTGCGTACAAGTCCGCCACGACACTCAGACCGTGCGTCAATGCATTCGTCACGATCGGATTGCTGAAGGTTTTATTTTCCAGAGAAGGATGCTCCTCCAGCATTTTTTTCCTCCAGGCGGCGCGCAGCTCCGGCTTGCCGGCAGGGGGAGCGTACTCGTAAAGGTCTTTTGGTGCATAAGCGGACAACGTGTCCTGGATCGATTTCAAATGCATCGGCTGGCCGTTTTCCAATGCAATCCCGATCGTGGCGTTGTACTTTTTGGCCTTTGATTTCGCTTCGGCAGATTGACTGAGGATGCCTTCCTTCGGGAAGTAAATCAGTCGGCCCAATTCAGAGAGCATGTCGAAAAAGTGCGGATTTTCACGTTGAATTGTCTCGTTGAGCTGAGATGCAAGTGGATGCATGGTTTCCTCCCTCTTCGTTTCCATCAACTTCATGTTTACCATTTAAGATAGCGTATATAAGCGTATTTGTCGATGAAAAAACAGGCGTTCAGCAAAGCGTTTGACGAAAGGGGACCGCTTTGTTACGTTGGATACAAATTGACTCGTTGTCGGGGAGGAGAAGCGAGATGGCTGAACGGATGATCGTGCAGCTGGGGGATCCGATTCTAAGGGAACGATCCAGGCCGGTGAGCCCGATTACGCAAAATGTGTGCAACATTCTGGATGACATGGCGGACACCATCTACGCGACCGAGGGAAGAGCAGGTCTTTCTGCGATTCAGATCGGGATACCCAAGCAGCTGGTCGTCATGGATTGCGGAACCGGCCTGATCGAACTGATCAATCCGGTAATCGTGGACAGCCGGGGTGAGCAAAAAGGAACCGAAGCCTGCCTGTCCATTCCCGGTGTCGTTGGCATAGTCAAGCGGGCCCAATATGTAAAAGTAAAGACGCTAACGCGTGCGGGAGAAGAGGTCGTACTGGAGGCAGAAGGATTTTTGGCCCGGTGCGTGCAGCATGAAATCGACCATTTGCATGGCATCCTCTATATCGACTATGTAAATGAGCTGTACGATGACCGGAAAGGCAAAAAGCTGAAGCCGGCAGACGCCAATCCCCTCCTCGCTCATCGGCGTCGTTTGCCGCGTTGATTCGGCCGCAGACAGCGAATCTAGTACGGTACACAGCAAGGAGGAACTCGCAATGAAACGATACGACGTGGTCATCTCCGGATTTGGCTCGGTAGGCAGACAAGTCGCAAGATTGCTTCACGAGCGCAAGGAAAGATACCGGATGGTCTACGATGCCGATGTCAGGCTTGTCGGCGTCATGCGTTCGACCGCTGGCTGCTACGCGGATGAAGGACTGGCACTCGAACAAGTCCAGGCGTTTTCCGCAGAGAAAAGTATGGGAGATAAAAAGAAAACGGGAGCCGACTTCCTGGCAGCATGTCCATTTGACATCCTGATCGAAGCGGGTCCTTCTGATATTGTCACTGGCGGCATGGCCCTCTCCTACATGAGAACCGCCCTGTCCCGCGGCAAGCATGTCATCGCGATCTCCAAAGGGGCGCTGATAGCAGATTACCAGGGGCTCCATGAGGCGGCCAGACGACATGGGGCCATGCTCAAAGTAAGCGGAGCAACGGCTGCAGCTTTGCCGACGGTTGATTTGCTCCAGTTCAATTTGGCCGGTTGTGAAGTGGCGCTGATCGAAGGAATATTTACCGGAACAGCCAATTTTGTGCTGAGTGCAATGATGGAAGAAGGCATCTCCATGGAGGAGGCGATTATCCGCGCCCAGCAGATGGGGATTGCCGAGCCTGATCCGCGCTTTGATCTCGAAGGCTGGGACACGGCCTGCAAGCTGACAATTATGGCCAATGCAGCTTTTCATGCAGGCATTCGCCTGTCGGATGTGGCACGGAAGGGCATCCAAGGCATCACACCGGAGCTAGTGCAGAAGTGGAAAGCAGACGGTCTTGTCCCCAAGCTGGTAGGCAGTCTGCGCAAAGTCGACGACACTCTCCAGGCCGCTGTGGACGTGCAGCTATTGTCCGAGACTCACCTGTTCGCCCAAGTCCGCGGGACGACCAAAGCGATTCGTCTGGAAACGGACACAATGGGGGAGCTGTTGGTGGGGGGAGGAAAATCCGACCCGGTGGCAGCCGCAGCTGCAGCCCTGAAAGACCTGGAGCACATCCTTCAGGCAAACCGGGCAAAAGGCTGAACGAATCCCTGAAGAACGAATAGCTTCACATCCCGGGTGCGTATACTAGGCACAGGTCGCACTCAGTGAGGAGGCTTCCCATGGACCAACAACAAAACAATGACAAAGATGTCAGTGTAGAGTTGCAGCAGGTGGGGGCATACCCGACCAAACAGACAATGCATGAAAAAGAGGTACCTTTGCTAGAGGAGCAGAAGTGTGACTGCTGTTCCACAGAGAGCTAAGAGCGTCGAAGCGAAGAGAACGCTTTGACGAGAACCTCTTGAATGTGAAAAGCCGGAGTGGTACCGTTCCGGCTTTTTGCTATTTCCCGCCCCGAAAGGGCTCACGCAAACGGAGACAGCTCATACGGCCCCTTGATCGCAAGCCTCATCAATTGCAGCGCCATGAAGCGGGGAGAATAGCTCATGCCGCCCTCCAGCCACCACATGATGACTCCTAAAAAGGCAGAGGCGGTATAGCGGACAATAATCTCTCGCTGTGCCGTGAGCTTGGTGTCATCGGGCTGGAATTCGTCCAGGCCTTGGGAGATGTAATCGGTGATGACTTCGATCAGGCGATCAGCGAGTGGTGCCTGGTGATGGGACAGCATTACCTTGTAAAAGGTCGCATGGCGTGCAATCTGTTCAAACAGGCAGACGAACACGGGGTGCGGTTGATCTACGTGCAAGTCTGCTTTTTTCGCATGTTTGGTCGTTTCGCGCAGACTGTCCACCAGCTCCGAGAGGACTTCTTCTGTGCTTTGCCACATCAAATCCTGTTTGTCTCGATAGTGGAGGTAAAAGGTGGCCCTATTCAAAGTGGCACGCTCGGTAATGTCCTGTACGGTGATGGCCTCATACCCTTTTTCCTGTATGAGCGAGGTAAACGCGTCCTGAATGAGCTGGCGTGTCCTCCTGACCCGCGGATCAATCTTCTTCGGTTTCATCGACATTCTTCCCATCCTTGTTGAACTTTTTCTATGTGATCCACACAACGTTGATCTTCTGTTGATTTATCGTCACTTCGGCGTTTTGTGTTGTTTGCCCATATAAGAAGGGCATTGATATAATTATTTACGACACAGTGTCGATAAAGCAACTAGTTGTTTAAAATTTTTTTGAATTTCTTTTTCAGAAATGAAAAAGCGGGAGGATACGACTATGGGTCGTCTAACAGGAAAAGTCGCCATCATTACAGGTGCGGCAAGCGGTATGGGGGCACAAACAGCTCGTCTGTTTGCCCAGGAAGGCGCGAAAGTAATCGCGACGGACATGTCCGAAGACAAGCTGCAAGAAGTGGTGAATGAAATCAAGGCGGACGGCGGGGAAGCCATCGGGGTCAAACACAACGTCGTTTCCGAGGACGAATGGAAAAACGTCATCGCACAAGGTCTGGAGGCATTTGGCAACATTCACGTCCTGGTAAACAATGCGGGTATCAGTACAGATGCTACGATTGAGCAATTTACGATGGAAAACTGGAACAAGGTGATGGATGTAAACCTGACCGGCTGCGTGCTGGGAATGACGCTGGTTTACCCTGAGATGAAAAAGGCTGGAAGCGGTTCCATCATCAACATTTCGTCTATCGCAGGACTAGTTGCTCTGAACTTTACGAATGGTTACACCGCTTCCAAAGGGGCGTTGAGAGCTCTTACGAAAGCAGCAGCTGTCGAATGCGCGAAGGATTCCGTCCGCGTGAACTCCATTCACCCGGGCATTATCGAAACACCAATGACGCAAATGATCACGGCTCCAGAGGTTCGGGGCATTTTTCAGGCGCAAACGCCGCTGCCTCGTCTCGGCAAACCCGAGGATATCGCTTATGGTGCACTTTATCTCGCTTCGGACGAGTCTTCGTTTGTGAGCGGCCTTGAAATGGTCATCGACGGCGGCTGGTGCGCTCGTTAATGAGCCTCTGATCCGGGTGTCGCCATTTTCTCCTTTGATCACAAAAGCCTAGATCGATACCATGCCCACCAGCTTCAGGTGGGCTTTTTTTGCAAGCAGGGAAAAAACCGAAAAAACCGAGTCACTCTGTTGAGCAACTCGGTTCTTCTCTGCAGCCATCAAGGTTATCCGGTAAATTCTTGTACCCAGTAACCATTTTGGTAGCCTACGCCGATTTTCGTGAAATTCGGGTTCATGATGTTTTTGCGGTGACCGTCACTGTTCATCCATTGCTGCATCACTTCTTCAGCGCTGCGCTGACCCATGGCGATGTTTTCGCCGGCAGTCATGTACGATACGCCAAAGCGCTTCATCATGTCAAATGGAGAACCGTAGGTAGGGCTGTTGTGATCAAAGTAGTTGTTTTGATCCATGTCAGCCGCTTTTGCCAATGCTACCTTTTCCAATGCAGCATCGTAAGCAAGCGGAGCCAGACCAGCTTTTGCACGCTCTTGGTTTACCAGATTTGCCACTTCGCGAGCAAACTGGGAGGAAGCGTTGACAGTGTTGCTTGCCGGAGCTTTAGCCGGTTGTTGAACTGGCTTTTGTACCGGCTTTTGCACCGGCTGCTGAACCGGTTTTTGTACCGGCTGTTGCATCGGAAGCTCTACCCATTGCATAGAGTTGGATGGAAATGCCCAGTTCCATTGGTTCCATTGGTTCGATGGTTGGGATTGTTGCGAAGGTTGGGAATTCATGAAATATGGGAGCCATTGCCCTTGATTAACAACATTTTTTACCGGGCATGTGGCAGCAAATGCTGAAGTGGACATCGAAGTAACAGCCAATCCCAAAGCAATAGCGATGATAGACTTGCCGAATGGTTTCATGTTCTCATCGTCTCCTTTTCTTCGCCTACGAGGTTAGTTGTCGGGTTCGGGCTGAGGATACAACCCTTCACAAGCGTGATTCACCCCAATGCAGAGTGGCTAACTCTACAAAAAGAAGTCCCCCGCACTTCCACTTCTTTGGAAGTTTCGGCTTGTTTGTTTGGCTTAACTAGGATAACAAATAGACTTGAGAGAATGGAACCTGTAAATAATGGCAGACCTTGTTGACGCTTGTTCAGAAAAGGAAATACCGCCGTGTATTTGTGGCATGATTTCCATGACAGGCGGCTGGAGGATTCAGCGGACGGGTGCATGTTGTTGATTTTTTCTAAAAAATTTGTCGATATCAAAAAAATTGTATCATTTTATTCCGGGATCGTGATAGAATGAGAATATCGAGTGTTGATTAGAATTTTCAGAAAAGCGTGGTGGTACTTTTGTCATTTGTGGAAAAGAGACTTGAAGAGCTGGGGGTAAGTCTGCCCCCGAACCAACCGCCTTTGGCAACCTACGTATCCTGCGTGCGTTCGGGCTGCCTGGTTTTTACCTCAGGAGCCGGCTGCTTTGTCGATGGGAAACCGCTCTATACGGGCAGGCTGGGCAGGGAGCTTACTGTAGAACAAGGATATGAGGCGGCACAGATTACTGTCCTCAACCTGCTCAGCATGATCAAAGCGGAGATTGGCAATCTTGATAAGATTGAGCGGATTGTGAAAGTACTCGGACTGGTGAGCAGCGCAGACGATTTTTACGACCAGCCCCAGGTTATGAACGGGGCTTCCGATCTGCTGGTGAACGTTTTTGGCGACAGGGGGAAGCATGCCCGCTCTGCCTTGGGCACATCCGTTCTGCCCATGAATCTGCCTGTGGAGATTGAAATGGTCGTAGAAATCAGGGAAGAGGAGAGATAAACGCATGTTCGTTACATTGGAGCAAATCAGGCAAGCCAGGGCCAATCTCGCGGGTGTCATCTTGCCGACACCTATGCAGTATTCGCGCACTTTCAGCGAATGGTCAGGCAATACCATCTACGTAAAATGCGAGAATCTGCAAAAGACAGGGGCGTTCAAAATCCGCGGCGCGTACAACAAGATCGTGAGCCTGACAGACGAGGAAAAAAGACGGGGTGTCGTGGCCTTTTCTGCAGGCAATCACGGCGCAGGCACTGCCTACGCTGCCCAGATCCAAGGGATTGCAGCTACAGTGGTCATGCCGACCAATCCTGTACCGAGCAAGCAAAATGCGATCCTTCATTACGGCGCCAAAGTAGTAGATGGAGGGAGCACCTCCATTACCATGTATGAAAAAGCGCTGGAGCTTCACCAAAGCGAAGGTCTTGTCTTGATCCATCCGTTTGAAGACATGCATATTATCGCAGGGCAAGGCACGATCGGCCTGGAGATTTTGGAAGAGCTTCCCGACGTTGACGTGGTCATCGTTCCGGTCAGCGGGGGAGGGTTGATATCGGGCGTGGCGGCTGCTTTGAAGGAGACAAAGCCGGCCGTGCGCGTGATCGGCGTGAATAGCGAGGGGGCCATGGCGATGTATGAATCGCTTCGGCACGGCTGTCCGTTTGAAGTGGAAAAGGTGGATACGATCGCGGATGGATTGATGGCCAAAAAGCCGGGAAAGATCACGTATGCACACACGACAAGATACGTCGACGAGATGGTATTGGTCTCCGAGGAAGAGATTGCAAGGACGGTGGTGAGCCTTGCGGAACGGGCCAAGATGGTAGTAGAGCCGTCCGGTGCGGCCGCTTTGGCAGCAATGATTCACCATCGGACTGCACTCAAGGGAAAAAAGGTAGTCGTGCTGGCTTCAGGCGGCAATGTAAACATGAAGCTGCTCGCTGAGCTGGTCGAAAAGTACACGCAACAAATCCCAGTATAAACAGGGTGGTGCTGACGTGAGGCGAAAAATATACAATGTAAGAATAATCGACGTTGTACATTTGCGGCAGATTGAAAGAGGAACGGTTGTCTTTGACGAATCCGGAATATTGCATGTCTCTGAGGCAGGCAATGCGGAAGTGGCAGACTGGGAGTTCGACGGAACGGGAATGACGCTTTTGCCCGGCTTGATCGACTGCCATGTGCATTTGGGCATGGACGCTTCACCTGATCCCTTCAGGCAAATCAGACTGGATTCCGCAGCGGACACGGCGTTTCGGGCTCATCAGCAAGGAAAACAGTTTCTCGAGGCTGGCATCACGACAGTACGGAATGTGGGTACACGATACAATGTAGATATTTCCTATCGAAATGCGGTTGAGCGAGGCTTTGTCGAGGGGCCGCGCGTCTACGCATCCGGCCAGCCCATCGTCATGACTGGCGGGCACTGCCATCCAATGGCGATTGAGGCTGATGGGGTTGACGAGGTGAGAAAGGCCGCCCGAAGCCAACTGAAAGCGGGAGCAGATCTCTTGAAGCTGATGGCCACGGGCGGTGTCCTAACAAAAGGAACAGAGCCGGGCTCCACGCAGCTTTCAGAGGCAGAGCTGCGCTGCGCTTGCGAGGAAGCTTCTCATGCCGGAAAAACAACTGCAGCTCATGCGATTGGTTTGGAAGGAATCAAAAACGCCATTCGTGCAGGCGTTACGACGGTCGAACACGGAACGGTACTCGATGACGAGGCCGTCCAATTGATGATCGAAAACGGAACGTTTCTGGTTCCGACCCTGATTGCTGCGACGCTGATCCTGCGCCAGCCGTCTGAGAGCGGAGTGCCTGAGGAGTTTGTCCGCAAGGCAGAGCCGTTTGTCCAGATCCATCGGGAAAGCTTCCGCAAAGCGCTTCGGCACGGAGTGAAGATTGCTGCAGGCACAGACGCCGGTACCCCTTTTAACATCCCAGGGTATTTGGCGGATGAATTGCAGCTCATGCACGAGGAAGGAATGCCAGCGATTGAGACGATTCGGGCCGCGACGCTGCAGGCAGCTGCATGCATGAAGCTGGAGGACAGAACGGGTTCCATTGAGGCAGGAAAATGGGCAGACCTGCTGCTTGTGGAGGGAAATCCGGTGGAAAACCTGCTTTCTCTCAAGCGAGTAAGGCAGGTGTATAAAGGGGGTAAGCTTTGCGTACACCACCGGTAAACAAGCAGGCCTCGTTGACGATTTGCCCAGGAGACGCAGCCGCATTCTCCCACATAAACACGCTAGGAAATGAGGTTTCACACATGAGTTCATTGCATCCCATTTTGGCCAGTTATATTCCTGTAGTTGAGGGCCTGGCTCGAACGATTGGCGACCACTGTGAAGTCGCCCTGCACGACATGACCAACCCCGAGGCTTCGATCATTGCCATTCACAACAGCCATGTAAGCGGCAGAAGCCCGGGAAGCCCGGTGACCAATCTCGGTCTGAAGCTGCTCCGTCAGGGCGAGCAAGGGCATGACTTCATTCTCAACTACAAGCACGAAGGGATTAAAGACAAAATCATCAAATCCAGCACGATTTTTATCAGGGACGAGCATCAAGCCATTATCGGTTGTATCTGTATCAATCTGGACGTGACCAGCCTTGTGATGGCCGAGTCTATTCTCAAAGGAATGGCTTCTTTTCAGCAGGAGCCAAGTGAAGAAAAAACGGAAGAACGCTTTGCTCCCACTATCTCCGAGTTGATGGACCAAATCATTGAGGAATGCATCCGCAAAATCGGCAAACCCGTCCCCTTTATGCAGAAGGAGGAGAAAATTGCCTTTATCGGTCTGCTCGATGAAATGGGGCTGTTTTTGATCAAAGGCGCTGTGCAGCACGTAGCCGACCTGCTGGATGTTTCCAAGTACACGATCTACAACTACGTGGAGAAAACGGGTAAGCAGCCTTCGTAAATTGAAAGGGAAGGGCGGGGAATATGATGGCGGCACCTGTTACGCAACAGACGAATGCAAGTAAAAAAGGATTCTTTTTGAAATTCCTTGACCGTGTGGAAGTGCTTGGCAATAAATTGCCGGATGTAGTCACACTGTTTCTCGTCATAATCGCCGCCATTTTGATCCTTTCCGCTATCGCTGCCGCACTCGGATGGTCGACGGTGAATCCCACCAATCATGAGCGGATCGCCGCAGTCAACCTGCTTAGCAAAGAGGGGATCGTCCGCATTCTGACCGAGATGGTCAACAACTTCACCTCATTCCCGCCGCTCGGCTTGGTTCTGTCGGTCATGCTTGGCGTCGGATTGGCAGAATCAACCGGCTTGATCGGCGCAGCGATGAGAAGGACTGTACTGGCCTCCCCGCGTTCGTTGATTTTGCCGATTATCGTCCTTGTCAGCATGTTGGGACACGCCGCCGGAGACGCGGCCTTCATCGTTATGCCACCGATCGCTGCGATGATTTTCACCATGCTCGGCCGGCATCCGATCGCAGGGCTTGCTGCCGCATACGCTGCTGTAGCCGGCGGCTTCAGTGCCAATCTGGTTGTTTCCGTATTGGATGTGACGTTGGCAAGCTTTACGCAGACAGGGGCTCAAATGATCGATGCGAGCTATATGTCCAGCCCTGCGATGAACTTCTATTTTATGGTGGCTTCCACTTTGATGCTCGTTCCTTTGACCGTATGGATCACTGTCAGGATTGTGGAGCCAAGGCTGGGAAGCTATACACCACAAGCTCAACAAAATGCTGTGGAAGCACAGGTGA
This sequence comes from Brevibacillus borstelensis, assembly GCF_036700025.1. Lineage (NCBI taxonomy): Bacteria > Bacillati > Bacillota > Bacilli > Caryophanales > Paenibacillaceae > Brevibacillus > Brevibacillus borstelensis. The sequence continues at coordinate 2,928,570 of NZ_CP144922.1, forward strand.
CACCGGAGGAAAAACGAGGATTGCGCTGGGCCGGTATTGCTTTGTTCGTCTGCGTGGTCATCCTGTCAGCCGTCACCATACCGAGCGGTTCGCTGCTTCGCGACCCTGATACCGACTCGCTGATTGTCTCTCCATTTATGAAGTCGCTCGTTCCCATTTTGCTCTTTTTGTTCGGGATTCCCGCTGTCGCCTACGGTATTGGAGCCGGTGTGATTCGCTCGGACAGAGATGTGGCCGAACATTTGGGAAAGACGATGTCCGGAATGGGCTATTACATCGTTCTGGCATTTGTCGCCTCGCAAATGATCGCGTATTTCAACTGGAGCAATCTCGGTCCGATTATTGCGATCGAGGGAGCTGCTTTTCTGCAAAACATCGGCTTGACAGGCCTTCCGCTGCTGATCCTGTTTATTCTGTTCGTCGCTCTTATCAATCTCCTCATTGCAAGCGCGACAGCGAAATGGGCAATTCTCGCGCCGGTCTTTGTCCCCATGTTTCTGCTGCTGGGGTACAGTCCCGCTTTCACCCAGGCTGCCTACCGCATCGGTGATTCGATCACCAATCCGATCACACCTATGCTGCCGTATTTTGCGATCTTGCTTACTTTTGCCAACAAATATCAGAAAAATCTGCAAATAGGAACCTTGATCTCAATCCTTCTGCCGTATTCGTTATTCTTCGGGATTTTTTGGCTGCTCCTGTTTGCGCTATGGTACCTGTTAGGCATGCCGCTTGGTCCGGGCCACTTTATCAAGGGATAAGAGTTTGGGAGGAAAGGTCCTCTCTGAGCAAGATGCCTCCGAACCAAACAGATTGGCAGCCGCCGTCAAGAAAAACAACCAGCGAGACAGTCTAGTCCGCTGGTTGCTTTGGTTCGTTTCCGCCATTCTCGTGATATTGTTTCCAGGCAGTCAGCCCGCCTTCGAGCGAGGTGGCATCGTAGCCTTTTTCGCGCAAGAGCTCAGCCGCTTTTCGCGCCTTGTTTCCGCTCGTACAGATCGTGATGATCTGTCTATCCGTTGGCAGTTCTTTCATTCTTTCCTGAATGTCTTCGTCCGGTTCGACCATCTTCAGATACGGGAGGTTCTCCGTCGGCACGCCGTAATCGTTCAAGCTTTCTGCACGATATTTGTCTTCATCACGCACATCGAGCAAGTATAGCCTCTCTTTGTTTGCAAGGCGGACAAGCAAGTCGCGGACCAGGATTTTTTGTTCCATGTATCAATCTCCTGTTCTTTGTTTGAAGTCTTTTGGCAAATCCTTCAGGCCATTCCATTTTACCATGCGGACGGCTTTATTTGTGACTTAACCCATAATGGGGGTGCATGAACATATCGTGTCTATTAGGTTGGAAGCAAAAATTCGTTTGTTTACAGTGGAAAGGGTTTAGATAGAACATGACTATATAGCTCACTGGCACAGAAGCGGAATGATCCAAAAGAAATCATGAATGTTTCGGGAATGATCTGCCGTAGGTATGAAAGGGAAACGGAAAAACAGGGGAATCCTGAAGTTGCTGCTGACGTGCCTCCATCCTACAATCGCCAAAGGCATTGAAGACTGTTTTCCAGACAGGAGGAAACAAGCGTGAGCTATGTAGAGCTTGCCAAGCAAGTGGCGAAAGAAGCGGGTACGATGATCAAAAACAGGCGCGAATCCCGATTTACGATAGAAGAAAAAGGCAATGCCTTCGATGTGGTCACAGAGCTTGACAAAGCATCAGAAAGCCTCATTCGCAAACGGATTTTGGAAGCGTACCCTGACCATGCATTTTTAGGGGAAGAAGAGTCCTTTGCAAACCACCATTCTTTTGTAAAATCGCTAGCAAAGGCAGACGAGACTCCTTTTCTTTGGATCGTCGACCCGATTGACGGAACCAGCAACTATGTGCAAAGAATTCCGGGCTTCACCGTTTCCATCGCCCTGACCAGCAAAGGAGAAGTGATTGTCGGCGTCGTTTACGACCCGAGCCAGGATGAATTGTTCTGGGCGGAAAAAGGAAAGGGAGCGTTTGTCAACGGGAAAGAGCTGAAGGTCGCCGGCACCGAGGATGTAGCCAGAAGCGTGATTGCGACGGGCTTTCCCTCAACACCGCTGATGCGTGAAGCGGTGTTGAAGGGGATAGGAGAGCTGGGACCGCGCTGCCAAACAATGAGGGTGCTGGGGTCCGCCGCTCTCCATCTCGCTTATGTCGCAGCGGGGCGCTTGACCGCTTTCTGGGAATATGGATTGAATGCTTGGGATGTGGCGGCAGGAACACTGCTGATCACGGAGGCAGGGGGACAGGTAACCGACATGGCAGGAAATTCCTACAAGGTCAGCACGCCTCATGTTGTAGGAAGCAATGGCCAGATTCACCGAGAGCTGTTGACGCATTTGCATCCGATAAGGTTGGATGTGTAGCAGAACAGATTGATCAAAGAGATGAGACCAGAGTTTGTTTCAAAGGAGAGCCGGAATCCTTGCGATTTGCTTTTTCATTCCAATTCAGTTACTATGAAGAGACTTGAATGAGCCTCTTTTGAATTTCTGATTCACACTGGCGCGGTCTACGGAGCCGCAAGGATGGAAGAGAGGTAGGGCTTTCGTCGTTTTGGATGTTTGAACAATAGACGAAACCTTTTTGGACCAAATATAGTAATGAAGGCTGTAATTCACCTTTTGGATAATTATTTCTTCATTGCTTTGTGTGCGTGTGATTTTCATGTACATGAAGGAGCTTGGATTGGCATATACTACTGTTGGAGGTTGGTTACAACAATGCAAACGATTGGAACAGTAAAATGGTTTAATGCAGAAAAAGGTTTCGGGTTTATTCAAGTAGAAGGCGGGGAAGACGTTTTCGTACATTACAGTGCGATCCAGGGAGAGGGCTTCAAATCCCTGGATGAAGGCCAGCGTGTCCAGTTCACTATTACCCAAGGGAATCGCGGACCTCAAGCTGAAAATGTAGTGAAAATATAAAAGCCCCACCCAAAAAAGCAACTGTCTTTGAGGCAGTTGCTTTTTTGCGTCTTTTTTCGTTCTTTGGTTCCTCTGCATCCAGGGCAAGAACTGTAGCTGTTTAGTCGGATGTGATGACGATGGTGAGAGGAATCTGAAAATAATTCCGAAAAAACGGAACAATTGGATACACGTTATGGTAAAATTCTCTTCCACAATGTTTGAAGAGGGGGTACTGGCACTGAGATGAACGATATTCTGCAAGCCTTTCGGGAGAACATTCCCGCACTCGCTCATGCGAGTGACATCCGCCGAATTGCCGAAGGGTTTTCACCTGATCAAAAATACGTGGTCAGCTATGACGACGGAACCAAATTGCTGTTGAGAACGGCCGACTTGAAGCAGTACGAGCGAAAATACGCGGAATACGGGATCATGGAAGCGATCCAAATGTACGGAGCGAAAAGCCCCCAGCCTATAGACATCGGCAGGCTTGAGCAATCAGAGTTGTGCTACTACTTGCTCAGCTATATCGACGGAGAAGATGCAAGAGGTGCCATTCCCGATTGCCCACCGGAGAAGCAATACCGGATCGGCTGGGACGCCGGGCAGGACCTTGCCAAATTGCATCAGCATCCCGCCCCCCATTCGATTTCCTCTTGGTATGAACGAGCGACGAGAAAGCACCATAACTATGTGAAGGCGTATAAGACCTGTGGAGTGAAAATGGAAAACGACGCCCGGATAATCCGCTTTATTGATGAACACCAGAAGCTCCTGAAAGCCCGGCCCAACAAGTTTCAACACGACGATTTTCATGTTGGCAACATGATTGTCCATGAAAAGCGGTATGCCGGAGTAATTGACTTCAACCGTTTCGATTGGGGCGATCCGATTCACGACTTCTATAAATTGGCACTCTTTAGCAAGGAATGCAGCATTCCCTTTTCGGTCGGACAAATAGAGGGGTATTTTTATGAAAGGGGAATACCGGCTGACTTTTGGACACTGTATGCAGTCTATGCCGCCATGTCAATCTTTTCCGCGATAGTCTGGACGGTCCGCGTAACCCCCGAAAAAGTAGACGAAATGGTCGAACGACTGCATAGCCTGTGCGAGGATCATCGCTATTTCGAGACCTGCAAGCCTGATTGGTTTAAGGAATAATCTCGTCTTGGCTGGATTTGGTTTGGGGTTCGGCATTGAAAAAATGTTTAGGTCCATGTTTCAACTCTCCCAAAAAGAGGTAAAGCTTACTATAGGATAAAAAGGACGTATAAGTTTCACGGTTTATGCCGAAAATTTACCTTGTCTATGTTATAGTAAAATGGGGGAAAGGAAAGAACGCCTTTTCCTTACAAGAGGATTGATCATGTGGAGACTAACGTACAAAGAGACCTGAGCAGTTATATCGGACGGGTTCTACGCGATCACTTTGGAAAAGGCCCCGAATCTGTCTTTGTCACCTTGGGACATACCTTTATTACCTGCTATTTGCGGAATTTCCTCTCGCCAATGGAGCGCGTCCTGCTCGAACAGGATCAGATCGTCACCATTCTGCAGACGAGAGATTTGCTCATGAAAAATTTGCTTCCGGAGATCACGGCGTACTTGAAAATAGCCACGGGCGTGGAGATTCGGGAAGTTTATTACGATTGGGGCTTACATAACAGATCGGGTATCATTGTCGCGCTTACTTCGGAGCCGCTGCCGCACGCAGGCGAAATTGCGGAAGCGTTTACGGGTAAGGAGCAGTTGCATGAGGAAATCGAAAAGATAAGCATTCAAGTGGAAAAAATCCCGGAAGAGATGTTCTCATACAAACTGAATATGAGGACCATCCTCGTAGTCCGCAACGGTATTTTGGTGGCCATTGAAAAAGAGTTCATCCGGCTCGGCTTTTCGGAATCGCTGCGGATCGCCAAAAGGCAATTGGAAAAAGGTATGCTTCACAATGATCTCCATTTTGAGTCGATACTTGGGACCAAGGTTGTCGATTTATTTGTAGACTGGGATTTCGGAAGAGATAAAAGTGTCATCGTATTTATCGTCAATCCAACCTCATAATTCGGTGGAAATGAACTAGACATGACAAATGAGCTAGACATGAGCCGGAATGGCAGCTGCCCAGGCTGACTGTTCCGGCTCTTTTTTTAATTGAAAACTACCCTTTTAAAAGGAATGAAACGATGGAAAGCGTAGTTCAGCAAACAGAGATCAGCAGCTATATTGGGAAAATCCTTCGGGACAACTTTGGGAAGGGACCGGAATCCATTTTTGTATCGATCGGACATACTTTTATTACCGTCTATATCAAAAACTTCTTGTCTCCTATCGAACAGGTGTTGTTGGAACAAGGCCAGGAAACCACAGTTAACAGTATCAGAGACTCACTCATGCAAAAGCTGTTGCCGGAAATCAAAACGTACATAAATAAAATAACAGAAAGAGAGATTACCGAGTTTTATTACGACTGGAATTTCCATCGAAAGTCGGGGCTTTTTTTGGGGATTGCTTCCACGCCTTTTTCATACAATCCTTCCTTTTCAGAGCTTTATGAAGGAAAGGAAGCTTTGCATCGCGAGATATACCTGCACAATGAGCAAGTGCAGAGAAAACCGGAGAACCTCGTTTCCTACCAATTGCATGCGAGATTGATTCTGCTTATACAGCAGGGTGTATTTGTCCAGATCGAAAAAGAATTGATCCGGCTTGGACACGAAGGCATTGTCCTTTTGGCGAAGAAAAATGTGGAGAAGCAGTTTCTAGGCAAAAACAGCCATATTGAAAGTGTTCTGAACAGAAGGGTCATCGAATTGTTCGTTGCATCCAATGCAAGGATGGACAAGAGTATTATCGTGTTTATGCTGAGTGCTCCGTAAAGCGAAAGAGAGGAAGATGCAGCGGCTGGCCATCATGAAAACTCCGGGCAAATCAGAGGAAGGTTCTCGCAAATTGCTTGTCACAATCGAGATTTGGAAGGAGCGATATTCGTTGAAGTTTGGTGCTGATGTGGAGAACAAATCACTGTTTTTACAGACATTTACATATTCTTCGATTGGAATGGCTTTGGTCTCCTTGGATGGGCAATGGATGAAAGTAAATCAATCCTTCTGCGACCTGATCGGCTATACAGAGGAAGAGCTCTTGTCCCGAACCTTCCAGGATATTACCCATCCCGACGATCTCGCGGCAGACCTTGATTACATGCAACAGCTGCTGGAAGGGAAGATCGAATCCTATCAGATGAGAAAGCGCTACGTTTTGAAACAGGGTCGCGTGGTTTGGGTGCTGCTGAACGTCTCCATGGTCCGGGACGACTGCGGGCGCCCGCTCTATTTTCTCACACAAGTGCAGGATATTACCGCTTTGAAAAGATCGGAGGGTCTTTTGCTTGAAAACGAGCGAAAATTGACCGAGGAGCTTTTGCGAAATTCGGAAAAGCTGACGATAGCCGGCCAGCTAGCGGCGGGCATTGCACATGAAATCCGCAATCCATTGACATCGCTGAAAGGATTTTTACAGCTCATCAAAAAGGGACCAGACTATAAAACAGAGTATCTGGACATTATGGAAGCGGAGCTGGACCGGATCGAAGTCATTGTCAACGAGCTTTTGCTGCTGGCCAAGCCAACAGATCGAAAGTTTGAGGAGAAAGATGTTAAATCAATGCTGCAAAACGTCATTACATTATTGGAAACGCAGGCTCTTATCCATAATGTACAGATACTGACCGCGTTTACCCCCGGCGTCACCATTTACTGCGATGAAAATCAGATGAAGCAAGTGTTCATCAATCTGATGAAAAATGCGATTGAAGCAATGCCGGGCGGCGGGAAGCTCCTGATCCAGGTCAAGAAAAAACAGGAGCTTGCCGTTATCCGCTTTATCGACCAAGGGTGCGGGATTCCTAAAGAAAAGCTGAAGCAAATCGGTTCTCCGTTTTATTCCACCAAAGAGGACGGAAACGGACTCGGCCTGATGGTCAGCTATAACATTATCGAAAACCACCACGGGAAAATCCATATTGAAAGCGAGATCGGGGTAGGATCGACGTTCACCGTCAGTCTTCCTATCTATACGCCGTCGCGGCTCCATCCTGCGTTCCATTAAACTCGACTCTGTTTGCCTTTTCGGCGCTTCTTGAAACTCCCGCCCTTTTTTGCCTATAGCACAGAGCTATTTAACGTAGAGGCTGCCCTTCCCTAGAAATATCTACGGATAGGTCGGCCTCTTTCTTATGATGCCAATCATTGAAATGTATGGCTGAATCAAATCAACGAAAAGGACAGCAGTTCAACCTTCAAGTCGATCGGCATGGGATGGATTTAGACAACACCAATTTTCCAGTAACTCGCTGCAACTGTTCTGTAATGAGAAATCATCCTAGAAGGAATGTCTATCATGTAGCGGTTATTGATAATGTTTGTTACATAAAGCATAATATAGCAATAGTTGTTCGAGATGGAGAGAGATTTCAGAATTGTACGACAAACAATATACACCCTCAATTTCAAAGAGTGTTGAGTCAAATGGAAAAAGTACGAGCTTCTCGGCATTGACCAAGAAAGATGGCAAAGTGAACGCCCAAAACGATTTCTTCCGTTTACGGGGGCAAATTCGAATCCAATCTTTTGGCGGAAAAGGAGCTGGAAAACATGCAAGCATTGTTCCACTATAATTGGATGGTCAGAGATGAATGGCTGGAGCTGTTGAAGCAACTGCCCCGCGAAGAATTGCTGCGCAGCCGTGTGGGCGGAGCCGGCAGCATTCTGTACACGCTGTTTCACATCGTGGATGTGGAGTATAGCTGGATCATCTTCGGGATCCAAGGCAAACCGGACACTGAGCCGAATTTTGGCGACTACCAGTCACTTGATCGGGTGAAAGATTTTTCCGATTCATGCCGCAGTGAAATCGCATCCTTTCTGGAATCGTGGTCTGGTGAAAATGAACGAGAGAAAGTGACCGTTTCCTGGTCCGAAACAGCGTACACACAAGGAGAAATAGTAAGGCATGTGATCGCGCACGAGATCCACCATATGGGACAGCTGTCCATCTGGGCGAGAGAGCTTGGTCTGCAGCCGGTATCCGCCAATTTTATCGGCAGAGGATTATTGTAAAAGCACTCTGTTTTCCATAACCTTTTTTCCCATAACGAAAAGTGCTATACTTAATGTCGCAAGGGAAATATCCCCTTCGCCAGATTTGTTACGGGAGAGGTTACCAACATGATCATCCAATTCATTCGTTTACGGTAATGTAAGGTACAGATTATGTAATCTCAGTCAAAATGGCTGGGTTTATTTATCTGTGCCTTTTTCATTCACCGAAATACGAATGAATGGGGTGCTTTTTTGTGTCCAATAACAGCAAGAAGATCAAGTCTGCGGGTCTTATTTCAGCGAATAATGGCTTGTTTCGTTGTCCGCTTTGTTCAGGGGCCATGGAGCTGATTCTTGAGAAAAGCCTGCAATGTACGAATCATCATACCTTTGACCTTTCCAGACAGGGGTACGTGAATGTTCTGTCCCACGGCCTCAAAACGAAATACGATAAACAAATGTTCGAATCGAGAAGGAGTCTTTACAAGAGCGGAGTGTTTCAGCCGCTGGTCGATCAGATTGGCGGCAGGATCATCCGTGAGCACGAGTCGACACGCGAGCCGCTGAGGATATTGGATGCAGGATGTGGAGAAGGCTCGCATTTATTTGCTATCCGAGAAAAGATCGTGCAAAGCTCGCCTCACGAGTTGTTGGCAGTGGGGGCTGATATTGCCAAGGAGGGGATCTATCTCGCCTCCAGAGACTATCCGGATATGATCTGGTGTGTCGCCGATATTGCCAATTGCCCATTTGCCAGCCAGCAATTTCATTTCATTCTGGCGATCTTGTCGCCTTCGAATTACGCAGAGTGCCAACGTATGCTCAAAGACGATGGAATGGTGATCAAGGTAATCCCGAAAAGCGGATATCTCCAGGAGCTGCGGGCAATTTTCTATGAGCAAAGCGACAAGCAGTTGTACGCAAACGACAATACGGTCGCGAGATTTACAGAAGCGTTTGAGCTTGTAGAAAGTGAGCGGCTGAAATATAGTTGGAAGCTTGAAAAAGCGCTGGTCGAACCTTTGATTCGGATGACACCGTTATCGTGGGGATGCACGGAAGAGGACTTGCAGAAGGCAAAAGATATGGATATTTCCGAGATCACGATTGATCTGCGGATATTGTATGGGAAGAAAAAATAGTTTTGATCCCGCGGACCGCGGATTGACGCCTGAAAAGGTTGGTTCATGCGACCCGTGTGCGGGAAGTGACCTTGTTGCCATTCGTATATCCAAACATTACAAGCATTCCCGACAGTACTGTCTTTGTCGGTAAGCAATACGCTTGGCAAGGTGCCAATACACGAAGACGCTTTTTCAAGCGTCTTTTTTTCGTTCTTGTTTTTTCAGCTGTTCATTTTGCTTGTTCCAAAAATCTGGCGGCACATATTCAATGAGCGAATAATCTATTTCGTCCCCGCTTGTGGTCGCCAACTGGACGAGCAGTGGCTCCGCTTTGTTTGCAGGCTCTAGATCCCCCGTTTTGATGGTGATCGCGACTGCTCCCGTCCTTTTCGGTTTTCCTACCACAACGACTTGATTTCCTTTTGTATAAACTTGGGTCACTTCTGTTTGAAAGGCAACGATGTACAAGTCCAGTGATTTTTCATTCTGGAACATGGGGATGGAAAGACCCATATTGTGCTCAAAATCTTACCAGCTGGAAAGTCCGATATCGTATGCGGTAAACAACCGATGGAGGGCATAGTGGATTCGGTTCGGCATATAACTCCAGCGCCCGACAGTGCTGTGCCAATGTTCCTCGTATGCAGGGCGCTGATAGGAGGGAAGGCTTACGATCGTTCGATAAGGGAGTTTTTTTCCTGTTTGCACGATCTCATTGATGGGCAGAACGACTGACGGAAAAGCTCCTTCAGGCAAAAAGGGAGGGTCTTGGAGTTTTACCGGTTCGGGTGGCTCCAGCCGTCTTAGGCGCTCTTTGCATGCATTCGCTCGTTGAGCTTCTTCGAGCTTTTTGTCAAACATCTTGATGTACCCTTCGCCGGATTCATTGGCGCTGGATGCAGTGGCAAAAGATATGCTTGCCAGGGACAGGCAAAACAGAAGACAAGTACATCTGCTTTTCATCGACATTGGCTCACCTCAAGCATAGTTTTGCCAATGAAGGAGAGAACACGGACATGTATTTTTTCAGCAAGCTTGTATGTTCCGTTATCTTACCAATGTCATAGCGTGTCTGGTGTCGCTTGCTACGGAATACAAATCGGTTAGTTTATTTTGTTTGCCATTGTTTATAAATTCCTTTACTCATTTCATCCCGATCTTCTCGGCAACATGAGCAGAAGCGGTATGGACGGTCGCCATATTTGTGCAAAGTCTTGGCAACTGGGGGTCATTGAATGCAAACGCTTTGCAGGCGGCAACCCCTTCTGTGAAACGCATGGTGACGGAGTCGGATAGGATTCTATGCAGGGGCGGAATGGCAGATAGTTCATACAGTTGTTAAACCAGTCTGTTTGTTTCAATCATGCGGACCACCTTTTTTCGTTTTCAGGTGTATTTTTTTGGGGGAGAAAAATGGTAACATATTTTGGATATATTTCACAGAAAACCAATACTATCCATGTTATTGCCTGGTTGTAAAAGCACAGTCTGCTAAAGCCTGGAAAAAGATTTCAACCTGGGAGAAAGCAAAGTCCAAGTAATGGAACTTGCTTTTGCGGAAGTGGTCAATGTCTTGAGGCGGACGGTCAGAGAGGGAGGAGAGACGTTTTGGATTTGTTAATCTTCTTGGGATTGTGTGTGGTTGTACTCTATATCGCCTATTTGCTCATTAAAACAGCCGTAAGAAATGGAATTGATGAGTCAACGAAAGTAGATAAACTTGAGAAGCTTTTAGCCGAAGTTCGAAATGAGCTTCGGAAGAAAGAAACCGAACAGAAGCAAGAACAAGAGCAGAAGCAAGAACAAGAGCAGGAGCAAATGAATCAGCGGTTAAAACAATATGGCTCATAAACGCGCAGGCGACCGAAGCGGGGAGAATTTCTCACTGCTACTGGAAAATAAAAGGGAGGATACATAAACAAGATCAAAGGTCGACAAACTTACATACAAGAGTGCTGCCATATAAAAAACGACGGAACCGTTGGACGATAGTTGGGATAAATCTCGGCCATTTTCACGATAGGGCATTGTTGACACGAAACCAAAAGGTTTTATATAATCAAAAGCGAAACCAATTGGTTTCATAAACCGGCAGAACAAAGGAGAACACATAATGGACTCGAATCAAAAAAACACCGTACCGGATATCAACAAGACGGTTGTGCTTAATGCCCCGATTCAAAAAGTATGGAATACAGTATCCACTGCAGAAGGCATTGCAGCCTGGTTTATGCCCAATGACTTTCAGCCAGTCGTGGGGCACGAGTTCCACCTGCAATCACCTTTTGGTCCCTCGCCGTGCAAAGTCCTGGAAATCGACGAGCCTCACCGCCTTTCTTTTTCATGGGATAAAGATGGTTGGGTCGTTTCTTTTACGTTAAAAGAGTTGGGCAACAAGACGGAATTTACCCTGGTTCACAGCGGATGGAAGCAGCCGGACGCAACTGTGCCGAAGGCCAACGAGGAAGCGGCAGTCATTCGCGACCGCATGAACAACGGATGGGAGTCCATTGTTCATGACAGATTGCGCCAAGCGGTTGAGGGTTAATGTCAGCCGTACAAAAACATGACGTATTTCAGGCGATTGCTGACCCGACTCGCAGAGAGATCTTAAAATTGCTTTCAGAAAAAGAACTGCCTATTTCTGAAATCACCTCCCACTTTCCGATGAGTCGAACAGCAGTTGCGAAACACCTGCAAATACTCTCGGAGGCCGAATTGGTTTGCGGACGCAAGGTAGGGAGGGAAAAGCGTTTCCGCCTTCATCCCGGACCGTTAAGCGAATTGAAAGAGTGGCTCTCTTATTACGAACAGTTTTGGACGAACAAATTGTCGATCCTTACACATGTGGTCGAGTCTCAGCCGGAGAGCGGAGACTGAATGGACGCCAGCGTAGCGCTGGTGTCTTTTTTTCGCTGGATGTTCGAAAACGTGAATCGGCCATGCCTTTCAGAGAATGGTTTTGTCAATTGACGGTCCAAGGCGGCTACCGGAAAAAATTAAAAAAATCCGTTTTACCGCATAAATGAATCCTTATCGAGGTAGCAGCTGTTCTGTTTTTCTCTTACCATCGAAACAAACATGCTGAGTAGAGGCTGTTTGCGGAAGGAGAAGGATGTTCAAATGTTGCGAATTCGATTCGGCATTTTCTTTAGCGTTTTTGTCGCGATGGTCGGCTTGATGATCATCGCCCCCGTCATGCCTCCGTTGATACGCGAGCTGGGGTTGAGCGAGACTCACTCAGGCTTGATCATTTCGCTGGGATCTATCGCGATGGCGGCAATGGCTCCGGTATGGGGAAACTGGAGCGATGTAAAAGGCAGAAAGCCCGTTATATTAATCGGCTTTCTCGGGATGCTGGCAAGCTATGTACTGTTCACAGCGACGATGTATGTCGGTCTGGCCGGGCTCGTCAGCGGCGGTTTTTTGGTTGTGATGCTGATCGTGGCACGAGGTCTGGTCGGGATGTTTATTCCTGCTGTTCCGTCGTCGGCGCAAGCGTATATGGCTGATATCACGGATGAAAAAGGCCGTTCGGCGGGAATGGCCGTAATCGGGGCAGCTAATGGAATGGGACTGGTACTTGGTCCGGCGATTGCCGGTGCTTTTGCACTCATCGATCTGATCTGGCCGCTCTATATCGGTTCGCTGTTGCCTTTGGTGGCATTTGGCGTGGTCCTGCTGATGATCCCGGCTCAAAAACCGGTGATTCGGGAAAAGCCGAAGAAGGTGAAACCGTTTCAAAAAGGCGTCCGCCTGTATTTGTTTGCCGGATTGGCTACGATGCTCAGCATTATCACCTTGCAAGTCGTCGGCGGCTTTTATTTCCAGGATCAATTATCCCTGTCTACCCGGGAAACCGCACGAATGATCTCCATGGGACTGATGCTCAGCGGTGTTGCGATGATTGTTACGCAAGGCTTACAAATGAAAAACCCGAAATGGCAGCCCAAGCCGCTGATCCTGGCTGGCTCGCTGCTTCTGGTGAGCAGCATGGCGCTTTTTTTGTTCGTCATCAGCATGGCAGGTTATTACGCAGCGTTTTTCCTGTTCGGGATTGGGGCCGGGCTGATGATGCCGGGATTTATGACGGGAGCATCGCTTGCAGTTTCCCACGAGCAGCAGGGGGGAGTAGCAGGGCTTGTGGGAGCAGTTCAGGGCATATCTGCTGTGATCGCCCCTATTCTCAGCACGAGCCTTTACCCGCTAGACAAACATCTGCCTTTCGTCTTTGTGGCCCTATTCGTCATCATTATGGCTGTTACGCTGCTTGCTGTCCGAACGCAGACAGGGGCGGCAATCGAGACTACTGCTGCCCATCAGGACGTAAGCAAATAGCATCGAGTCTTTTTGCTTTGCGGTTTGAGCGGACATCCTGACAGCAAAAATCGATACTCAGCCACCATGTTTCCTTTTGGTGGCTTTTTTGTGTTCGGTGAATACCTAATAATTGGTAATAGGTCCTCTAGGATTGAACCAAAAATACAGGAGAAACACTTTCTATCGATGTTTTGCCAGTACCCGAATGATTGCACCCGATTGATAGATTCCCATCTTCAAATCTTCTAACGGCGCAAAGGCGTAAGTCAGGCGAAGATAATGGTTGGATTCTTGCCATAAATATTTGGAAGGTACGATACACTGCAAAGGTCGCTGCAGCCGCTTTTTACAATCTTTGTTGACAATGATTTTCATTATTATTTAAACTGTGAATAATAAGTTTGCTTGTTTCCCGTGGAAACTTCTTCTCCTCCAAGGTGGAACCGCTCGTATGGTCATTTTATCAAACAGGGGAGGGAGGGAGCTGGTTTGAAGCTTCAACTGGATACCCATGACTTGGGGTGCATGATCGAGGAGCTAAGCGATGTCACCGTCTCTCCTCAGCCTGAACAGCACTTTCAATCCATTCCGATATTGGGAGGGGCTGCTCAATTGCAGCGGATTTTGCTCCGAACAGGCATGGAGATCAATTTGTATGAGGGAAGCATTCACGAGCCTGTGACGTTGGACGTCGGGGTCCGTTATCCTCACCTGGAAATCGGTTATACGCTTTCAGGTCAAGGTTTCTGGGAAACGGCTGGCTCATCCCGGGGGTATTGTTTGGCACCTGGCGTTTCCCATCTCATCTATATTCAAGATTCGAAGCTGCGTTTCGAACTGCTTCCCGTGGAGAGGTACGTGCATCTGGAACTTCGGGTCGACGTTCGGTATTTCCGGGAACTGCTGCCCGAACTTTCCCGGATATCGGAGAAACCATCCTTTTGCAGGCAAACCGCCGGCTCGCCCCATCTTTCGCTTATCGCCGAGCAAATCAAACAGTGCCCTTATTCCGGCAAGCTCCAAAGGATGTTCCTCGAAGGAAAAGCGTATGAGCTCCTGGTCCATCATTTGGATGCGGCGGAAAAAGTGGAAAAACGGGTTCGTGCGGAATCCAAGCTGAATGCAGGTGATATCCAGTGCCTTCATTATGCGAGAGAGATTTTGACACGCACGTGGAGAGAGCCTCCCGGTTTGCTTGAGCTGGCCAGACTCGTCGGCCTTAACGACTACAAGCTCAAGCTCGGCTTTAAGCAATTGTTCGGCACAACGGTCTTCGGCTATGTCCGAGGCCTGCGAATGAGTGAAGCCCGTAAATTGCTGGAGCAAGGAAAGGCCAATGTCAGCGAGGCAGCTGTGATGGTCGGTTATCACAATATAAGCCATTTTGCTTCCCTGTTCCGCAAAACGTTCGGTTATAACCCAAGCGAAATCGCAAGAGCAAAGGAGTCGGGCCAAGGATGAAACACAACGTCACGATAGGGGAGGCAGAGATCTCCTCGGAGGAAAAGCTGGAGGTGTTCGTTGAGTCTGCATACGACGCTGGCGGGGAAGTGCTGCCTTCCGCTTTTCTGGCAAGCATCGTGTATGAAACAAAGAGCTAGTATTTCCGAAAAACAGTGAACGCTCAAAAAGATTGTTTCTTCGAACAAGAAAACGGGAATGCGGTGCTCCCCTCACTGAAGAAATGATCCGTACACTGAATCCGGAGAGAAATGTGAAAGAGGCAATGGAGGAAATACGTAACTGTGCTATTGACTGATGAAGGCCAAGTACGTTCCAACACGCCAAGACGGGCTTACCGCTCGGTATACGTGCACAAGAGTGCTCTATAAGGGCCGCTGCGTATGTCAAGATATCAAAGGCTCGGTAGGCCACGCTCCCGATTCGGGCCTGGTTTCAATATAAAGGGCAATCTGCTTCAGAAGCTCCTGTTTTTTGGTCTCATCGATATGTGTGAGGATAGAGTGAACTACTTCGCCTTCCTGTACCTGAAATTTGCGAATCCGGGGGCAGGTGAGCGATGGGAGCCATTTGCGGTCGGCGAAAGGAATTCCGGTGCAATATCTGTCACGCTGACCCTGCCATTGCTATATTCCAG
The DNA here is from genome assembly GCF_036700025.1 of Brevibacillus borstelensis. Taxonomy (NCBI): domain Bacteria; kingdom Bacillati; phylum Bacillota; class Bacilli; order Caryophanales; family Paenibacillaceae; genus Brevibacillus; species Brevibacillus borstelensis. The sequence continues at coordinate 2,944,160 of NZ_CP144922.1, forward strand.
CAAGGCGTAATTATGAATCCCAACCTGTGGGGGAGTGCGTTTCACGATGTCTTCAGGTACGATAGAGATCAAACTGAGAGATGTGGTGATGCAAGCATGAGAATCAAGCAAATCGAATGGGAACCTGCTGACCGGATTCCTTATGTAACGGCAATGCCGGGGAACCAGGGTATTTGCTTGCGCTGAACCAGATTTTACGGAAAAAGCCCGATGTGCTGTTGCTTCACCAGGGGCCCGAAGGAGTGAACTCCGGCCAGTTGGGACATGCCGGTATACGGACGGTATTGGAGGCTGGAGAGAGCACGCTGGTGTTCTGCGGGCATGTGCACTGGGAACAGCCTTATGCTGAGCTGCCGAATGGGACGCAAATATGCAACGCGGATGGCAAAGCGTTTATATTCTCAAGGTAGAACTCATCAACTACTATCGCTGCATATGTCAGAAACGCGGCTTTACGATCCGGATCTATGAACGGGTTTTTAGGATAAACATGTACATAATAGTAGTGCACGCATAGGTGAACAGACATTCTCTGTCGATTTTTCGCTAGGAAGGTCCACTTAACCAGAAAAGAGAGCTGATGCGAGGTATGAACAACCTGACAAAATTCAAGATAGAAAAACCGGCTAAAGAAGTGTTTGAGGCATTCGTAGACCCTTTGAAAATCGGGAATTTCTGGTTTTCGTCAAGCTCTGAAAGATGGGAACAAGGCAAGACGATCACACTGAAATACGATCTTTATGATGCAACAGCGGAGATTCACGTAATCGAAGTGGAGGTCGATAAAAAAATCGTGTTCAAATAGGGGCCCCCCGAAGAGGAACACGTGGTTGCCATTACCCTGACAGAGTTGGATCATTCCAGTACGATTATTGAAGTAAACGAAGAAGGCTTTAATGAGAATGATGAAGAGCTGATAAGCAAATTGGTGGACAACAAAGAAGGGTGGGTATTTATGCTGACCTGTCTGAAAGGGTATTTGGAGTTTGGTGTTCGCAATTTGAGAGGAGGATTAGTAAAGGAATAGAAAATGAGTCGGCGACAGGCGGAGTGAAACCCCATGGATTGCGGGTTTTCACTCCATTTTTCTGGAGCCATTGCTGCCCTGTTTTCAAACCACCAGTTTCCGGCAAGCTTCCGCTTCTGCCAAAACGCTTGTCATGCCGCTTTCACAGGACAATCCTTATGTCCTCAATCAGCCGTGATTAACGATCTGCTTCGGTGTACCCCTGCCTTCCAGCATAATAAGGTTCTCCCGGATCGATATCGATAACGACGCGATGTGGGGCCGCGAGCGCATATTGGTGCTCGCAGCGCCAACGCATATCTTCGCTGAAACCGACAGTTTCCCCGTCAGCGATCACGTCTCCCTGGTGAAACAAATAATAGCCAATATTCATTAAATGATCGGCAACCTCAGAAGGGTCGAGATCATAAAAATGGCACTGAACATCGGGAATGCCAAGTGCAGCGAGACCGATCGAGTCCATCAGGCCTTCCGCCCGACCGCTTCCCGTCCCTTGCACGTTATAAAAGCGTATATTCATAGCTCCATATAAGATGGCACCTTCTTCGATGGCAGCCAAATAAGCCTGGGGCTCTACAAGCTTGTCGCTCGCCCGAAAGTAGATCGCATCGCAAGGAGCTGCTTCCAGTACCGCTCGAAGGGCGCCGGTGAAAAGCTGCAATCTTGCTTGAGGCTCCAGCCCGGATGCCATCATATCGACCAAAAGGAGTGAATAGTTGCATTCGTTTAGCGTTTGAGCTGCTTCTTGCCAATGCCAGGACTGCTGAATCGCGGTCTCGTATTCTGCCGCAGGCCGGCTCTCGAAATTCAGTAAGCTGGTCTGAGCGGGCATTTCTCCTTCCGCGTACTGTACCATGTAGTTTAAATGGAAGAAGTGCATCAGCAGCTCCTTATCGGCTTCGTTGGCTTCCCAAACAGCAAGGGCAGGGTCATCTGTTTTTTCCCGGTCCGGCTGTTCGATTTTGCCCGTGTAGAGATTCATTTTTTCATAGAGGAGCGCCCGATCCAGTTTTGGCTGCTGCCTGTATTTCAGTTCAACCCCATAAACCCGTGCAAACCCAAAGTCTTTCTCCTGATCCAGAATATCCTTCTTTTCCATTTTTTCCTCCTTGGCCGAAGCGTTGATTGTAACCCGGTTCCGCGTTGTTTCTTTTGCCCTCAGCTTGCATACAGGGAGTATGTACGGTCGAAGCGTCCTTTCAGCAAATCCTGCTCCGGATAAAAAATGAGAGCTCGCTCGCCGTAATAGTCCTATTATATAAGGTGCTTCCATCTGCTTCCATCATATTTTTCACCTGAAACCGGATGCACACCAAACATAGACTGGAATCCAGCTAAGTATTGCGAGATTCCACATCGTTCAGGAGGGATCATTCCACTATGAGAGTAACGCCATATTAATAGCGGAAGGAGCTTTTTTGCGAAACGAGGAGGTTTAAGTAACGCTCGTCTCCAAACAGGCTATTTGATCAATGAGAGGGTAACCTCTACGGCATGATTGATAAAGGAGCGGTCCGGGCGAGATTTCATCATGACGGTGAGCCCGATGACCGACACGACAAGCGTTTGCGCAAGAGCTTTTGCATTCTTGACTGTCTTCAGTTCTCCCGTTTGTATCCCTCGTTCAAGCGTTTCCTGAAAAATCGCCGAAAGATACATCTGATGCTCCCTCGTAAGAACTTCAAACTTCTCATCGTGTGGTGCAAGCTCGACCATTGTGTTGATGCAGAAGCATCCCCGGGCCGGATTTTGGTCATAGTCCTCAGCGGTCAAGCTTTCAAAAAAAGACCGAAACGCGTCTTTCACAGACGGATGTTTTTGGAGTGCCGCCCGGACACGGGAAGCGTGGAATCGTGTATATTTCCTCAGCGCTGCTTCGAACAACTCTTTTTTGTCCCCGAAAGCTGAATAGATGCTTGGCCGTTGGATGCCCATTTCAGCCGTCAAATCGCTGAGTGAAGTCGCTTCGTATCCCTTTTTCCAAAATACATGCATGGCTGCGTCCAATGCTTTTTCCACATCGAATTCTCGTGAGCGAGCCATCACAACAACCCCTTTTTATATCGAACGGTATGATATGATTTTATATTTCTGCCAGCATTGTGTCAAATCGAGAAGGGAATTTTGTTGACATATGAAGTTCGCGAGCTGTATAAATGGGAAAGGGTAATTATGTACCGATCAGTATAAAATTTTGCTTCGCTATGAAACTGGAGGGTTGTAGCTTGAGTGGAGAGGGGCTTTCCCAAAAAACAGAAGTCGTTGTCGATCAAAAGGACGGAGCCATTGCGGACAGGGGGCAACCGGAGTCCGCTACTGCCTCTTGTATACCGGTCAGATCGATGTCTCGCTCTGTTGCACTGCTGTTCGCGGCCGCCTGCGGGATGGCTGTAGCCAGTATCTATTTCGCTCAACCGCTGCTCGACTCTTTGGCTCGGGAGTTCGGACTTCGTCATTCATCGATTGGCATTGTGATTACCGTTACCCAACTTTGTTATGCATTGGGGCTTTTTTTACTGGTGCCGCTTGGAGACTTGTTGAACAGACGCCGACTGATTCTGTGCCACATGCTTTTGTCCGTACTTGCAATAACCGTAGTAGGTACTGCTCCTGCCGCTCCGGTCCTGTTGGCAGGCATGGCTGTAATCGGTTTTTTGGCCGTTGTGACCCAGACGCTTGTCGCATATGCTTCAATTTTGGCTGCCCCATCCGAACGGGGGCGAATTGTCGGCCTGGTGACGAGCGGGGTGGTCATTGGCATATTGCTGGCGAGAACATTTGCAGGCATTTTGACCGACATTGCCGGCTGGCGCTCTGTCTATCTCGTCTCTGCAGCAATGATGCTGCTCATGGTCGCCGCATTGTTCAAAGTGCTGCCTCGCGAAGAACGCGAAAAAACGTCGATGACATACTCGCAGCTGCTGCGCTCCGTCATTGACCTATTCGTCCAGGAAAGAATTCTGCGGATTCGCGCTGCATTTGCCTTGTTGATTTTTGCTGCATTCAGCATATTATGGACTTCACTCGTCTTGCCGCTTAGCTCGCCGCCGCTTTCGCTATCCCATACCGCCATCGGGGCCTTCGGCTTTGCCGGCGTTGCTGGAGCATTGGCAGCAGCCAGAGCAGGCCGGCTCGCGGATCGAGGGTTCGGAGAGTGGACCACCGGTATCGCGCTCACATTGCTGATCGTGTCCTGGCTCCCGATCTCCTATGCTGAAAAATCGCTGTCTGTTTTGATTGTTGGCGTGATGATCCTGGACTTGGCGGTGCAGGCCGTCCATGTGACCAATCAGAGCATTCTCTTTACCGTACGCCCTGAAGCGCGCAGCCGCCTGACCGCCGGCTACATGGTTTTCTATTCCATCGGAAGCGCCTCCGGTTCGATTGCTTCGACCAGTATGTACGCCTATGCGGGCTGGAGTGGCGTATGCCTGCTTGGGGCAGCAGTCAGCACAATGGCTCTACTGTTATGGGCATTCACACGGCGTCGGATTTCATGTTAGAGAATAAGATGTCTAGTTCTGGATCGATATTCGCTATAATGGTTGTAGATGGTTTACAAGTTTTTGAGGCGAGGTGAACACACATGTCACTTGAAAGAAGTACAACCGTTCAAGTGGATGCGTCGGGCTCCGGGCAAACCAGCACGGAGATATAACAATGCTTTTGTTCGGAGCCGCCTTCCAAACCATATAGGCTGATATATCTTGTGCAGGCTTTGCTCACTATTTACACAAATCTGTAGATAGGAGCGGCGAGAATGAAGCACGAAAAAGCAAAAAATATTTTGCCAAAGCACGTGATCGAATGCATTCAACAATACATTGACGGCGCGTATGTGTATATTCCCAGAAAAGCTGAAAAACGCAAGGCGTGGGGCGAGCTGACCGGAGTTCGGGCTCAGCTCAAAATCCGAAATCAAAACATCTATAAAAGCTTCTTGCAAGGCGATTCCATTGCGGAGTTATCTCAGCGACATTATCTGACGGAGCAATCGATCCGCAGAATTATCCGGGAAGAAAAGAAGCGCGTGTAAAAGGGAGCGATATTTGATGTGATCCATCGAGATACTTCAAATATCGCTTTTTCTTATTGAAATGATTCTGTTTGATTCGGGTGCATGCATGCGCTTGAGAAGCATGAATAGAGATGGTAGGGTGGGAGACAAATGATGCTGCAAACAGAGGAGCGAGAGTGATGACTCAAAACATCTATGACAATGAGGAATTTTTCAAAGGGTACAGTCAATTGAGACGTTCCATAAGCGGGCTGGATGGTGCACCGGAATGGCCGACACTGCAGTCCATGCTCCCGGATTTGCACGGTGCCCATGTTCTTGATTTGGGATGCGGGTTCGGCTGGTTCTGCCGCTGGGCCAAAGAAAATGGCGCCTCAAGTGTAGTCGGGATCGACATTTCTGAGAACATGCTGACCAGAGCGAAACGGGAAACGCAGGATTCCCAGATTGCCTATCTGCGGGCAGACATGGAGAGCCTTGAATTAAAGCGAGACTCATATGATCTGGTGTACAGTTCGCTGGCATTTCACTATATCGAAAACGTGCAGGGCTTGTTAAAGGAAGCGTACGCATCTCTCAAACCAGGGGGGAGTCTGGTATGTTCAGTAGAACATCCGATTTATACGGCTTCTAGCGGGCCTGGGTGGATCAAGCATCCTGACGGTTACAAGACGTGGCCAGTCGACAACTATCAATATGAGGGTGTACGGAAAACCAATTGGCTGGTCGAAGGAGTGGTCAAGCAGCATCGGACGATAGGCACATATTTGAACATGCTGATTGGGCTTGGTTTTACAATAACCCGTGTAGTAGAGTGGGGACCCTCCAGTGAACAAGTTGCCTCCCATCCTGAGTGGGAAGAGGAGCTTCATCGCCCTATGTTTTTGCTGATTTCGGCTCGAAGATCCTAGTCATCTTATAGCCAAGAGAAAGGAGATGTGGATAATGAATCACTGTCATTTGCTTCACATCGAGTTCGAGTACGATGGACATAAACAGAGCATCACGCCTGTTCTTCTTCAAGATGAGCAGGATCTTATTCTCGTCGATTGCGGCTATCCGAATTTTATCCCGCTTCTTGAAAAAGCGGCTCTCCAGAATGGCATCGCATTCGATTTGCTCACCAAAGTCATCGTGACACATCACGATATGGATCATATCGGTTCGCTGGCAGAGCTGAAACGGAAGTACCCCCAGATCGAAGTCATTGCCCACGAACGGGAGGTTCCCTACATCGAGGGTACGAAAAAATCGTTGCGGCTTGAACAGGCGGAATCGACCTACGATGCGTTGCCGGATGAAGCAAAGCCGCAAGCTGAACAGTTTATTCAGTTCCTTGCTTCTATTGAAACCGTTTCAGTAGAAAGAGCCGTTTCCAATGATGAGAGGCTGCCTTGGTGCGGCGGCATTGACATCGTCCACACACCAGGGCATATGCCAGGCCATATTTCGTTGTACCTTTCTTCCAGCAAAACGCTGATCGCGGGAGATGCAGTCGTAATGGAAGAAGGCAAGCTGAATATCGCAAATCCGCAGTATGCTTTGGACCTGGACGAGGCTGTTCGGTCCGTGCATCGATTGCTTTCCTGCGACATTGAGCGGCTCATCTGCTATCATGGAGGCTTGTTTCCTGGTGATGCCAAGAAAGCCTTGCTGGAACTCGCTCGTAAGTACGAGAGGTAAATCGTACCGGAGACTTGCCCTGAGCAGCGTATTGATACTTTTCTCATAACAGGATCATCCAAGACCGCCCGTTTCCAGGCGAACAGTAGATGGATTTGGCATAAATTAACATCCAACAGGTGGAATGGCCGCGTGAATCTACTATAATGGTAAAGAAAAGCAGAGGTTGAGATTTTACCTCGGTGCCAGATGATCTGTTTGGAGCTACAAAAAGAATGAGAATCGCTAAAATGGCGCGAAGGAGACGTTTGCACATGCGACAATTGCTAGAGGAAATCATAGAGCAGCTGCGATTCGATTTGCCTGGTCTAGCCGCATCCTTTAATCCCCCTGCAACAGAGGAGGAGCTTCGCAAGGCCGAGGAGGAACTGGGTTTTTCCCTTCCTGCTGAACTGCGGGAGCTTTACCAGATACACAATGGGCAAAGCGAGGATGGCCCCGGCTTCTTTTTTGGCCTTCCGTTTCTTTCGCTGGAAGACATGCTCGCAGAATGGAGAATATGGGCGGAATTGGAGGAAGAGTACGCCATGGAAGGCGGGCATTATTCCGTTCCCGCCGCTTGGATCAAAGAAAGATACATAAACCGCTATTGGCTGCCGATCAGCAAAGACTGGGGCGGCAATCATTTAGGGATCGATCTGGATCCGGACGAGAAAGGTGTAAGCGGCCAAGTAATCAATTTCGGCCGCGACGAAGAGGTCAAGTATGTGGTAGCTCGTCGTCTCACCGATTTCCTGCAATGTATCCGAGATACGGCACGCGAGGGAAATTACAGTGTCGATCAAGAGGAAGACTACACCTCCTGGAGCTTTGGCCGGGAGGGAGAGGTACACTTTCTCGATGCCATTCGCGGGATGAATTTGCCCGTTCTCGAACCATTCCGCGCAGCTTCAGAAGTACCAGACGCAGACGTGTGGTTTGAAGGCCTCGACGACGAATGGAAGAAAAGGATACTCGAGTCAAGCAGTTCACCAGAGGCTTTTCTTCGCAGGAAAAAGCTGCTTTTTATACAGCAGGGACTTACTGATATCGCTCCGCTTGGTTCTTGCAGTGAGGTGCGCGAACTGATTCTTAGCGGAAACGAAATTCGTTCGATTGAGCCATTGAGCGGCTGCAAGCATCTGAAAAGATTGTATTTGGTGAAAAATCCGGTATCGGATCTGCGGCCATTGCGAGGTTTGGAGTATTTGCAGGAACTGAATCTTTCCGGTACGGCCGTCACGGATGTAACCCCTCTTGGCTGCTTGCCAAAATTGACAAACCTGGATATTCAGCATACACCTATTCGTGATTTTTCACCGTTATCATCGATCAAGGGTTTGCGTATGTTGGAAGTTAGCGAGCCGGATGCGGAGCAGCTTCGAAGTCTGTCGGCGCTCACTCAGCTTACAGAGCTGACCCTTGCTGGACTCGGTCAAGTAAGCGAGAGCGATTTGAACGCGATCGGACAACTGGTAAACTTGCAAACGCTTCAGCTGGAAGGGGTTTCTTTGCCAGGTCTTGCGTTTCTGGGAAATTGCCGCAGGCTTCAAAAAATAGTGATAAAGGATTCGACGATTGGGGATGTTTCAGTCTTGGCCGGGCTTACTAAACTTCAGTCCCTGGAGCTGAACGGTTGTCCCGATATCGGGAAGCTGGAGGAGCTGGCCCGGTCGGCCTCTTTGAGGAAAATAACGGCTTCCTTCCAGCAATTCGCACGATTAAAGGATTGTTTTGACCGAAAAATCGACTTTTCCACGATGATCGGGGAAATGACAGACGAAGAAGAAGAGATCTGGCATCAATATTTGACAGACTAGGCAAACTTCCAGACAATGCGAAACAGGCTAGTGAAAGCACGTCTTCGTTCGCTGTTCAAAGGCCACCTACGAGGGGAACAGGTATAATAAAAGGGCGGAAGCGGACACTAAAAAGGGATGACTTTGCAATGTCTGGAACATAGATAACGATAAATAGGATACAATTCCAATGAAGAAAAACAGGAAGAAAAAGGAGCCAAGATGACAAAGGAAACAGCAAGCACAGAAGCAGGATGGAACTTTGACAACAGTTACGCACGTCTGCCGGAATTATTTTTTTCCAGCCAAGGTCCCACTCCTGTACGGGCACCGAAGCTCATCATTCTCAACGAGTCCCTGGCATCATCCTTGGGATTGAACACTCAAGCGCTGCGCAGTGAAGATGGCGTTTCGGCGTTTGCCGGAAACCGGATTCCCGAGGGCGCTTCCCCGCTCGCTCAAGCTTATGCGGGGCATCAATTTGGACATTTCAACATGCTCGGGGACGGCCGGGCACTGCTGCTCGGCGAGCAAATTACTCCTGAAGGCGAAAGGGTAGATATCCAGCTCAAAGGCTCAGGCAGAACACCGTATTCCCGAGGCGGAGATGGCCGGGCGGCACTCGGACCGATGCTGCGCGAATACATCATCAGCGAAGCCATGCACGCTCTCGGGATTGCAACGACCCGCAGTCTGGCAGTAGTGACGACCCGTGAGTCCGTTATCCGTGAGACTGACCTGCCCGGTGCGATTCTCACGCGCGTGGCCGCCAGTCATTTGCGGGTCGGTACCTTTCAGTACGCAGCAAACTGGGGGACAGCCGAGGAGCTCCGGGCTCTGGCTGACTATGCGATAAAGCGGCACTATCCGGACATTGAAAACAGTGAAAATCGCTATCTGTCGCTGCTTCATGAAGTGATCAGGCGTCAGGCGGAGCTCATTTCAAAATGGCAGCTAGTCGGCTTTATCCACGGCGTCATGAACACCGACAACATGACCATCAGCGGGGAAACGATCGATTACGGTCCTTGCGCCTTTATGGATACGTACGACCCGGAGACGGTATTCAGCTCGATTGATATCCAGGGCCGCTACGCCTATGGCAATCAGCCATATATCGGCGGGTGGAATCTCGCCAGATTTGCCGAAGCCCTATTGCCGCTGCTGCATGACGACGAAAAGCAGGCGATTGAACTGGCCCAAAATGAGCTTTCCACATTTTCGAAGCTGTACTACCACAATTGGCTTGCGGGAATGAGAGCAAAGCTGGGAATAAGCAACGCGGAAGAACAGGATGAAGCCCTTATTGAAGACCTCCTCCGTATGATGCGAAATTATCGGGCGGACTATACCAATACCTTCCGTGCATTGACTTTTGACAAGCCGGAGGACACACCGATGAACGGCACCCCGGAGTTTGCACAGTGGCATGAGCAGTGGCAGGCGAGACTTGGCAGGCAGAAGGAATCGAAAGCAGCCGCACAGCAGTTGATGCGCAGCAGCAATCCGGCTGTCATTCCACGCAATCACCGGGTAGAAGAAGCACTGGAAGCTGCGGTCAACGACGGGGACTACAGTGTAATGCATCGGTTGCTTGAGGTTCTTTCGAAGCCCTATGAGCATTCGCCTGAGCAGGATGAATACTGCACACTGCCGGCTGAATCAAACCGCCCGTACAGAACCTATTGCGGTACCTGATTAAAAACAACGGACTACCCCCCAATGCCAAAACAATACATTTCATCTGCATGACTACGGGTATGTATACCGTAGTCGATGGTGCAAGCGCCCTTTCCTGTATATTGCAAAATCCACAGGATACTCCGTGGATTTTCCTTTTTGGTTCGTTTGTTCTAATTTTGTCTAGGTCTCTTCGTTTTTGCAGCTCTTGTCAAAACCAGTTTTACAAAGGTAGCCAGCCCCAGGTACCCAAAGAGCGGATAAAGAAACAGAAGCAAATCGGAATAACCGATAAAGCAAAGCAGAAAGCTTACGGTAAATAAAGCAAGATAGACTCTCGTTTCCGGAATGTTCACGAGCTCCCGTACTTGCTGCCCGATCCCGAAGACGTTAGAGATGAGGGTCGTAAATATTTCCGAGTAAAGGACGAAAACAAAGAACAGCTGCAGCCAGTCATTCCACTGCCCGGTGATGAAGATGATCGGTACTTCCAGATGGCGTATCTGTTCCCAGTTGGCGAGCATGGCGATATGAGAGCTTAGCATCATGAACCCAAGACCGCAGCCGCCTATGATGCCAGCTCGCTTTAAGACGGCGCGCTCCCTGATGGAGTAACCGATCGGAATGAGTACGGCTTGGGCCATCGCCAGATTAAAGGAGACGTACAGGACTGCCTGCCACAAAAATTCGAGGGAATCCGGCGGTGGGAAGGGGAGCGGTGATGCTACGTCGCCATCGATCAGGATCAGGAAGGAAAAGAGCAGCATGGTGGGCACGACAATGGAGTTGATCGCGAGCAGCCGCTCCAACCCTTTTCGGAGGAGTAGAAAAGCTGCGATGGCTGTGATGATAATCCCGAAGGTATAGGGTAAACTGAATTGCTGTTCCAGCACCGAACCAGCGCCGGCGAGCATCACAGTGGTCACGCCGAGCAAAGTCAGAAATACCAATACATTCATGATTCGTCCTGGAATGGAACCGAATAGCAACCGATTAAAGGATTCGTATGAAGGTGTACCAAGTTGTTGGGCAAGGAGCATCATCCGGTAAGCCAGCCACATGAACAGGCCAGTCGATACCCAGATGGCCCAGGTGCCTGCCCCCCCGTAAGAGGTAAAAAAAGCAACGATTTCCTGACCGCTGGCAAAGCCAGCTCCGACTATCGTTCCGATGTAGGTGGCAGCCACCTGTACACTTTTGATCCACAGTTTCATAAGTGAGGCCCGACCTTTCCTCCAGCTTGCTTCTACCATTTTATGGAGGCTTGGTCAAAATCAGAATAAACGCAAAAAAATCCTTCCGACATGATTTTGCGGTCATGGGCGGAGGATTTTCTTTGTAAGAGGCTATCCTTTTCAGATAAGGAACATTGCGACCAGTGTGGTTACCAAAAGACCGATCACCACGGGATAAAGATTGCGTCTGGCCAGCTCGAACGGATCGACGCGGCAAATGGCTGCAGCGGGAATCAGCGCCCACGGTATAATCGTGCCGCCCCCGACCCAAATAGCGGAGATTTGCCCCAGTGCCGTCAAAGTAGCGGCTCCCGTTCCCAGAGCAGTGGCAAACAATTGGGCCAGCGACCCGGCGAGGGTAATTCCGGAGAAACCCGAACCATCCAGACCCGTGATGACCCCGATGGCCGTCAAGGCAAGCGCCGCCACTTCCTTGCTTAACGGAATCGTATGTGCCAAAGCAACCCCCAAGTCGTTTACAATCCCCTGCGACCCGGCAGGAAGCGTTTCGCCAAAGACCTTAACGAAACCGCTGTCGCCCATATAAAAGAAGGCAGCGATGGGGATGACCGGACCAAATACTTTAAAACCGAATTGAAAGCCGTGGATTAGGTGATTCGTGACTTTTTCCAGCCCCGCCTGCTTGTGAGCGATCAGTGTGACAGCGAGGAGAATAAACAGAGCAGTTCCTCCGACGAGGGCGGTGGCATCTCCGCCTTTTAGTTGGAGCATGAACATCGCATACACATCGAGGAGGAATAGCAGAATAACTGCGGCAGCAATCCAACCGCGCAAGCCAGCAGCAAGCAGTGTGGAGGCGCTTTTTTTGCCAGAGTCGGAATCTTCAATCTTTTTCAATGGTTCGGCGACAAGTCCGTTCTTCATATCTTTCCTCAAGTACCAAAATGCCGCGACTGTCGTAACCACTCCCATGACGATTACGAGAGGAACACTCGCCGAAATGACGTCTGCAACGGGAAGGCCGGCTGCTTTGGCTGTCAGAGTGGGCGCCCCCTGAATAATAAAATCGCCAGACAAGGCAATGCCGTGGCCGAACAGGTTCATCGCGACTGCGACACCAATCGCGGGAAGACCTACGCGGATGGCTGCTGGGAGGAGGACGGCTCCGACCAGCGCAACGGCAGGGGAAGGCCAGAAAAACCAGGAAATGGCCATCATCACAAGCCCGATCACCCAAAACGCCAGCGCAGGTGTGCGGATGAGCGAAGAGACGGGCTTGATCATCGTCTCATTAATCCCCGTCTCGGATAAAACCTGGCTCATCGCAACGATAATGGATATGACCAGTATCGTCGGCAACAGCTCTGTGATGGCATAAATAAAGCTGCCAAACAGTCCGCCAACCGCTGTTGTGACAGAGCCCGTAGCAGTGAGTCCGAGAACGGCGATCCCGATCATGCACAACAGACTTGTGTCTCGTCTCATCACCATCGCCGCGATAATGATGAGGACAAACAGGACATATACGCCGTGCAGCCAGAACAATTCTACACCCATGCCAATCCCCTCCTTGATCGAGTCAGGAGAATGCTTTTGTTGTCACACTATGCAAGGAAACAGGCATGGGTGAAGGCGGAATTTTCGTTTACACTTTGTTGTAGCGGATTGTTCGCCAGACTTCCCACATCCAGTGGTGGGTGACGTGGTCAAGTTCTTCGGTCCGGTTCAAGATTCTGTAGATACGCTCCATGAGCTGCTCGTATTCCTCTTCCGTCAACTGTACCTGGGGCATCCCAATCTTCCTCTCATTGTCATTATTATCCATTTTATCCCATCTTTGTTGATCGTTATACGGACGGTGAGCGGTTCTTGATGTGGTCGACAACTGGAAATGCTTCGCTGTTTATGCGAGGATAGATAAGGAAGCAATTTTTCACCAAGTAAGGGCAAAAGAGGGGGGACCGGCGCCTTTGCGCCATTGACCATGCTGAATACCACGCAGCTTCAACAAAAAATAGATCAAGCGATCGAAGTACTGGAGCGCCGGTTTTTTGAGAGGAGCGAGCTGATCCGGCTGCTGATCCTCGGAATCATGAGCGGCGAGAACGCCCTTCTCGTCGGTCCTCCGGGGACAGCGAAATCGCAGCTTGCCCGCTCCATTTCCAAACTATTCGGGTCTGAGCATTGGTTTGATTATCTGCTCACCCGTTTTACGACACCAGATGAGATTTTTGGCCCGGTTTCGCTCCAGCAGCTCAAACAAGACCAATACGTACGGAAGACAGCCGGGTATTTGCCGTCGGCTCAATTCGCCTTTCTCGATGAAATCTTTAAGGCCAATAGCGCGATATTGAACTCTTTGCTGTCCATTTTGCATGAACGGATTTACTTTAACGGAAGAGAAAAAGAAGAAGTGCCGCTGCTCTTTCTCGTGGCCGCTTCCAATGAACTGCCCGACGAAGAAGAGCAGCTGACGGCCTTGTACGACCGGTTTCTCATCCGTTACGAGGTGGGATATCTGCAGCATGCCTCCAGCTATGAAAAGATGTTCGATCCGCCTGCAAAAGAGATACCCGTGGTCTTCTCATTGTACGATGTAAAGGATGTCCAGTCCGCCTCGAAGAAGGTTGCCATCTCGGAGGGCCTGATTTACTTTTTGTACAGCTTGAAAAAGGATCTCGAGGAAAAGGAGTTTGTCATCTCTGACAGGAGATGGAACAAGATCGTTCATGTGTGGAAAACCTCTGCTGTCCTCAACGGCCGGGACTATGTGTCGATTTGGGATACCGTCTTTACCCCGCACATGCTATGGGAGGTTCCAGAGGATTTGCCCGTCTTGCGTGAGCTGTTTGAAAAAAGGTTTACGGAGCAGGTGAAGGCAGAGCTCGAAGCTGAGCTTCCTTTGCGGAGATACCATCAGATTGCCCAACGTTGGCTGGAAAAAGAATCGGAGCTGCACGCCTTCCAGTTTAAAAAAGAGATCGGTCATAAGATGGGAGCCCAGAGGACGGAGGAGTACCGCTCCATGCTGGAGGAATGCCGGCTGGAGCTTGAAGAGACGGGCAGGGACCTTCGGAATCGTTTGCTCGGCTGGCAGCGGCGGGAGAAGGATATGAATGCCTACATCTATGAGAAAAACAGGCTCATCCATCAAGTAGATAAGTATACGGTCAAATACGTCCACCTGCGCGTCGAGGGGGAACGGATTCTACAGATGATACAAGGGGTATATCGGACGGTGTTCGATCGCGAAATTGCGGGTACCGAATATGATTACACCCTCTGAGGAGGCTGCCGGCGATCATGATTATTCGTGCCAGCAGGGTCGACCGTTATGTCTTCGACGGACTCTGCTATTCATCACGGACGGCAATGGAATGGATGGAGGAAGCAAAAAAACGGGCACCGTGGTTTTCCCGGGAGCTTCTGGCTGATTTTTTTCTCTGCTTTTTCCTCTCTGAGCCCGAAATCGATCAGACACAGGAAGCCACGCCGTTCCATCGTTGGATGGTCCAGACGCTCCGCAAACAGTACTTTTACCAGACTATACACCCGCGTACGATCGGGCAGGAGAGCGCTTCGTTCAAAACAGCGATCAAGGCTCTTATGTGGCTGGCGGAGAGCTTCGCGGAAGAAGTGAAGAAGCGAGAACGCGAGCAGCAAATGACGCCACTGGTTGCCGGGCTGAAACAGAAGCAGCACGGGGAGGGAAATGAGCAGGCCAAGCTTTCCGAGTTTCTTACAGAAAAACAGATTTCGCGGCTGCAGCTGGTGGGATATACGTTGCAGCAAGGAAAGCGGCTGGTTGAAGAGAAACAGGAAGTGCTCGATTCCCGGCCATTGGTGGAGGCCGAGATCCAGTCGCTCAAGGGACGAATAGAAGAACTGCGCGAAGATATGCGGGTGCAATTTACGAAGCGGTCCAAGCTGCAACAGAAGGTAAAAAAGCTGGAAGAGGAGCTCACGAAACGGGAAAAGCAGCATGAGCGCCTTACGCGCCAGGAGCGGGAAGCTATCGAGCGGTTCGAACAGGAGCTGGGACAATGGCTGGATCGTTCGTTGAAAGAGACGCTCTCCGGTGAGGAAAATGACACTCTGTTTATTCGCGAGCTGCTTGAGGCCAGCCAGCGCTTTGCAAATCGCCGCTGGGGAAACGATCTGGGAAAGCTCCGCAGGCAAGCGCTGGACCAGTACCTGCAATGGGTGGACAAGCTGAAGCGGCATCCTGATCTGCTTTCTTTTTTGGAGGAGGTGGGGCGCAACGTCCACCATTTTCGGATCAAAAAGAAGGAGAAGCGGACACGCCGGATGCCGGAGGAATACGACAACCTGAGGCAGTCCGGGGATATCGGACATATGCTCCCCAGTGAAGCGGTTCTTTTGGCTGATCCCGACTATGAAACGTATTTTTTGCTGAAATGGCTGGAGCAAAAGCTGATGACATACGATACGACAGGCTGGTATGAGGAGCCGCCGAAGGGCCCCGTTATTTTCATGCTGGACACCTCTCATTCGATGAAGGGCGGAAAGCTGCGACTAGCCCAAGTGTTTGTGATGACATTCGCGGCCCTTTGTCTGTTGGAAAAGCGAGATTTTATGCTGCTGTTATTTGGAGCCAAGGGTGAACTGCTGGAGCGGGCCTTGTACCATAAAAGACCGGATTGGCCAGGATTCTATGCTTTGGCCCAGACAGCCTTCGGCGGGGGCACTCACTTTGATGCCCCCATGAAGCGCGCGATTCGCATCCTGGAGGATAACAACCGGTTTCAATCCGCTGATCTCGTCATGGCGACAGATGGCATCGGCGGGCTGTCTGCTTACGTGAGGGACATGCTTGCGCAGTTGGCCCAAAAGAAGCAGGTGCGGCTGCATACGCTGATCGTCGGCTCTGCCCGGCAGCATTTGGTACAACAATACGACATACTCGGGGTTTCCCATCGGGTGAGGTTTGCTTCAACCTGGGAGAGCCGAGGGGAGGAGCAGACCGGGCTCTTATTGGATGTATTTTCAACGAGACAACCATCGCAATAGCCGCATTCTGAAACGGATAAGCGGCAAAAAGACCATCTTGGCACTGGCAGCCAAAGATGGTCTTTTTACGATCCTGCCACTTTTGGAGGCACGGCTTTCTTGTTCAGGCTTTCTTGTTCAGGCTCTCTTGCTCAGCCCTTTCTTGCTCACGCCTTCACCCAAGGGTTTTTCAGCCCGGATGAAAGCCGTTCAACCGTTTTTTGGAGCCTGCTCGCCCTCGTTTCCTCCCGTTTTAGATGCTGTGAACGAACAACAGGACACAGTCCTTTGAATTGCTCCTGGTGTTGTCTTTCTTGTTGTTGAGGGGGCTCGCTCTGCATGGCTGCACCATCCGGCAGCGGGAGCAGCAGGTTTGTATAGCCCTCGGGGGAATTAAGCACCAAAACTTGATGACCTTCCTTGATCCTGAGCTTTTTGACTAGTTCTCCCATGGCTCCTCCATTAGTTGATCCGGCTAAGCAGGCTGCGGCCAAATTCCAGCTCGTCAAATTTTTCACGTACACGAGTGCTTTCGTATTCCCATTTTGCTTGCTCCGGCTCAAAGGTGATCGGGACATCACAGATGATCGTCGCCAATTTTTGACTGAGATACACCTGGTCACGGTTTTCTTCCAGCTTGGCTCTCATTTTTGGCGTACAAGCCTCCAGCCGGCTGTACAGGTTGTCCAGACTTTGATGCTCTGTGATCAGCTTATGGGCTGTTTTCTCGCCAATACCGGGACAGCCGGGTATACAGTCGGAGGCATCACCCATCAGGGCCTTTACGTCGACCACCTGCTCTGGGGTGATGCCGCGCAGGTGGAGCAGACTGGCGGGCGTGTAATGCTCATGCTTGCCGCCGTTTTTCAATATCTTCACGCTGACTTTTTCTGACACGAGCTGAAGGCTGTCGTAGTCACCCGTTGCGATCACAACCTCATTACCGTCTGCAGCCAGCATCGTGCTGAGTGTCCCGAGTACATCGTCCCCCTCATAACCGGGGCATCCTATATTCGGTACAGAAAAAGCATCGGTTACTTCCTTTACCAAATCAAACTGCGGGATCAATTCATCGGGAGGAGCATTGCGGTTCGATTTATAGCCATCGTACCACTGGCTACGGATAAGGGTTTCCCTGGCTGCGACATCCCAGCCGACAGCGACGTGTGTGGGCTGGATCAAGTCGATGTAGTCCAGCATCATTTTGGTAAATCCATGCACAGCGTTGGTGTAAACGCCTTGAGACGTTTGTCGGTATCCGCCTGTCCAAGCGGAAGCGTAAAATGCGCGAAACAGAAAGCTCATTCCGTCAATGAGCAAAATTTTTTGCGGATTGTTCACAACGGCGACTCCTCTCATCGTCGAGACTATTCGCCTCATTATAGCACAAAACAGGACGAACACTTTTCTTTGCGCCTGTCAGATTTTACATCGAGGAAAGGCGAATGCGGCTGGACAGTTGGAGGGAAGATAGTATCACAAGAGGTCAACAAGACTCTTTTCTCAACGTCTCTCGGTCTCAGTTGGAGAGGAGCAGCACGCTGACGGTTCGAATCCGTCCCGGGAGAAAAAAGCGATAGGAGGAATCACACATGGCGAACAACAACTCTGGCAACACCAACAATTTGTTAGTTCCTCAAGCAAATGCGGCCCTGGACCAACTGAAGTATGAAATTGCTGCAGAATTCGGTGTAAACCTGGGCGCAGATACCACTTCCCGCCAAAACGGTTCCGTCGGAGGAGAAATCACGAAACGTCTGGTTAGCTTTGCTGAACAACAACTGGCAGGCCGCGGATAAATCCGTGCAGCTACAAGTAAATATGTGAATGCAGGAAGGCCCCTCATAGAGGGGTCTTCAGGTTGCAGACAAACTCCCTCGCTGAACGAACAGCAGAGGGAGTTTGTTTAATAATTTGATGAAAATACCGAAGGTGTTTTGATCGTTCACCTTTTGGCGACCTGATTTCCATAGCCAGGTCGCCATTTTTTTCAAGTTCATGGCAGCGAAAACAAGCATCGCCTGCATCGTGACCTTCTCCAGTCCTCGTAAGGTCGTCCAACGCATGCCATGCTTTTCCTTCATATCAGCGAATACACGTTCAATCGTTTCTTTCCGTTTGCTATAGATTTGTTTGTTTTCCTCGGTATGCCGGAGGTGGTCTACCTCTTCGAGGTAATCAGCCCAGATGTGGCGACTCACTCTCTTTGTGTAGTCTTTACTTTCCGTGCATTGTTTCAAGAACGGACAACTTCGGCAAACTTGAGAATTTGATCGATAGATACGGTACCCATCCTTGTTTGTTGTCTCATATGTTAAGATTTGCTCGTTCGGGCAGATGTAGCAGTCGAAATATTCATCATACACATATTCGTGCTTTTTAAAAAAACCTTCTTTGGTGCGTGGTCTTGTGTAGGGCATAACGGGGCGAATCTGGTCATCAAGGAGTGTTTTACTGATGTAAGGCGTCTTGTATCCCGAGTCCACTGCCACAGCTTGAGGCTGTGCAAACGTCTTTCGCACTTGATTCAAAACATCCTCAAAAACCTGACTGTCATGCACATTGCCTGGCGTTACCTTGGCACCAAGCACAAATCCATTTCGATCACATGCTGTATGAAAACTATAAGCAAATACACGTTCCTTTTCCCCTTTTACAAACAATCCGCAATCCGGGTCAGTTGTGCTGACTTTCACCTCCTTCTTCGAAGTTTCTGTCTTTTTTTCAAGGGGCTTCTTTCCATGTGCAATACGATCCTGATTGATTTCTTCGTCCAGCAGCTCTTGATATTTCTTCGCTTGTTCTTCAACGATTTCTTTCACGTATTTATGCTTATTCGCACTGGCTTTTACATGCGTAGCATCAATGAAAAGCACATCAGGCTTCACGAATCCATGATGAACCGCCTCCTCCAATATTCGAAGGAAGATCGACTCGAAGAGTTGAGTATCCCGAAAACGGCGAACATAGTTCTTGCCTAGGGTCGTGAAATGGGGAATGGGCTGACTGAAATCATAGCCAATAAACCACCGATAGGCAACATTGGTTTCGATCTCTTTAATCGTTTGTCGCATGGAACGAATTCCAAAAATATATTGGATGAAAGCAATTTTAACTAAGACTACAGGGTCAACACTGGGTCTGCCATTGTCATGACAGTAGAGGCTTTCCACCAAGTCATAGATGAACGAAAAGTCGATTGCATTTTCAATTTTTCTTACGAGATGATCTTCTGGCACCAACTCATCTAGCGAGAATGCAGATATCTGATAACGCCCTTCGGCCTCTTGCTTATTAAGCATAATGCCACCTCTAAAAAATAACTTTTGAAAACGTAACATGTTCTATATTCAACAAAAAAGCCTGCAGACCCTGTTCCTTACGGAACTTTGTCTACAGGCTGAAGGCCCCTCATAGAGGGGTCTTTCTTCTTGTCTCTACACAGGAGCCCTTTCTCTGCGGAGTGTGCGAATACACAATCCACATTCGCGGACTAGTCATATGGTGTAATGTAACGGAGGCATCCTATTCTTTGTGGGATAGAGAGGGGGGACGGCGGGCCGTGAAAAAGAAGGACATGAAACGCCTGTTTAAAGCCAACCCGGATTTTGAAGCATGGCTTATGCAGGACCCATCACGTGTGGCTGCGATTCGCGCCAACCCGGCGGCTGCAAACGATTTGTTCAAGCGATGGAACGACAGAAAAAAAGGAATCATCGATTTTGACAACATTACACAGAAGACAAAACGGGCCAGCGAAATGCTGACAAACGTTCAATCAATTATGGAAATGATGTCGGATTATAGCAAAAAACAGTCGGAACGGTAGAAGGCTGAAGAATTTTAGCCTTCTTTTTCTTTTTCTTTTTCATTTCCCGCTTTGATTTGTTATACTGGAAAATGGGAGGGAATACGCGATGATCCAGCAGATTTCCAGTCTGATGCTGATAGCCGCTTTGGTCTTTTCTGCGGGGACAAGCAGCATGGGGAAAGAAATAAAAGAGAACGCCCAGACTGTCTTCGAGCAACCATACCTGGCGATCGCACCCGTTCAAACATATCCGGGTGACGCAGTACTGGTGAAAAGCAAACAGGCTACGTCAGTCACCCTTTTTCAGAAAACGTACCGGCTTCAGCCTTCAAACGGCGAGTATGTCCGGTTTATTCCGGTTCCTTTTGACGCAAAGCCCGGGACCTATCCTATACAAACTGCGGATAACAAGCATCACGCTGAATTGACGATCCTGCCCAAACAGTTCGCGGTAGACAAGCTGACTGTTTCCAAGCAACTAAACCAAATGAGACAAGACACGGCAAGAATTGATGCCGATCAGAAGAAAATCAACGCTGCCCGCTCCAAGTCTGCGGAGACAGCGTATTTTGCCGACAAATTTCAATGGCCTGCAGAAGGCCGCATTACAACCCCATACGGATATCAACGAGTGGTTAACGGAGTACCGGCCAATCGACATGCAGCCATAGATATCGCCAACAAGACGGGCACGCCGATCGTGGCGACCAACCACGGAAAAGTCGTGCTCGCGGAGTCATTGTATTTGACCGGTAACACGGTAATCATTGACCACGGCCTCCAGGTATTTTCCATCTATGCACACATGTCCAAGATTGATGTAAAGACGGGTGATCTGGTGAAAGCCGGGCAACAAATCGGCCGCATCGGTAGCACGGGTTTCTCGACCGGGCCTCATCTTCACTTTGGCTTGTTGATTGGAAATACGTATGTCAATCCGCAACCATTTCTGGATGCATCACCTTTCCTCTGGGAGTGACATGGAGGTGTTTTTTGCATGAAAAGCACACAAGTACCAAATCGGGTATTAAATAACCTTGTTCATTTTTTGGCACCTTATGAACAAGCGGTTGATGAATTGAAATTAAAGCTAAAAGGAATTAAGTACGGCTTTATGAAGCGGGGACGGTATTCCCCGATCGAGTTTGTAGTAGGTCGCGTCAAAAAAGTGGACAGCCTGGTGAAAAAGGCTCAGGAAAAAGGGATTGATTTTACGCAGAGTGATTGGGAAGCGGATCTCGCACGCGAGATTACGGATATTGCTGGATTGCGCGTGGTCTGCCGTTATGTTGATGATGTACGCGAGGTTCAGCAGCTGCTGCAGGAGCGGGAAGATATTGTCATCCATGACGTGAAGGACTATATTGCATCACCGAAAGACTCCGGGTATCGGAGCATTCACATGATTGCATCCTATACGGTGTATCATGGCAGCGAAAAAATTACATTGCTTTGTGAAATCCAGATCAGAACTCTCGGAATGAATTTCTGGGCAACCAATGAACATGAGCTCAGATACAAATATGCAGGGAACATCCCTCAGAATGTGATGGAGCAGCTCCATGAAGCTTCATTGATCACTCACCAGCTGGATGTGCTGATGAACAATTTGCGGCAGGAGATTTTAACGCCGCAAGCGGTCGATCCGACCTTGGAAGAAAAACTGGAAGAGATCTTCTCATTGTATGTGAAGCAAGATTTAGAATCGGCTGCCGCCCTGTATCGCGAGTACGTCAGCGGATTTGAACAGGCTTTTCAGGACAATCCGAAGTTTAAGATGATCTATGATTTGCTCGGAAAACGTCTCGGATAACAGATAAGCGCTACTTTTGGATGACAACTAGATCGAATAGCTATGAAAGGAACAAAAATAGCATGCGTTATTTACTCATCTGCCTGCTGGCCGTGGCATGTGTTTTTTCCACCACCGCGGTACAGCAGGTCAAGGCCCAGGAGGGATCTGCCGTCTTGTCGCCGGAACAAATTAGCGGGGAATCTGCTATCTTGATCGATGCAAAGACCGGTCAGGTTTTGTTCGAAAAAAATTCCCACGCCAAGCTGTATCCGGCAAGCATCACCAAGATCGCAACCGGAATTTACGCAATCGAGAATGGAAATCCGGATGACATCGTGACTGTTTCGAAAAGAGCTCGCTGGGAGGAAGGCACGCGTGTCTACCTTGCAGAAGGAGAGCAAGTAACGCTAAAAAAGCTGGAGTACGGACTGTTGATGAACTCCGGTAATGACGCGGCAACAGCGATCGCCGAACATTTGAGCGGTACCGTAGAGCAATTTGCCGAACGATTGAATGCCTATCTTGTCGAAAAAGTGGGCATTGAGGAAACCCACTTTACAAATGCCCATGGCTTGCATGATCCGAATCACTATACGACAGCAGCCGATATGGCAAAAATTGCCCAATACGCCATGCAGAATCCGATTTTCCGAGAAATCGTCGCAACAGAGCGGTTGCCATGGGACGGTCTGGAATGGCAAACGGTTTTGGTCAACCATAACAAGCTGCTCCGAAATTATGAGGGAGCTACCGGAATCAAAAACGGGTTTACCGACCAGGCACGCAATACCCTTGTCGGCTCGGCCAAACGGGGAGACACAGAATTTATCGCGGTTACGATGAAAGCGGGCTCGAGCAACCTTTCCTACAAGGATGTTACTGCCATGCTGGACTATGGCTTCGCTCATTTTGAGACAAAGCAAATCGCCCATGCTGGACAGGCCTTTACACGCGCTAAGCAGAGTATACAGCAGACTTCGCAGGAAGAAGCGCCGACCTATACGGCCGATTCCGATTTATATGCGACTGTCCCCTTGGGAACAACCCCCGAGACCGAGGTAACTGCTGATGGCCAGCTAATTGTCAGGGCTGGGGAGCTCTCGCGTACCTATGCCTTGAAACGAAAAGAGGAGCCGCGTGTAGCAGCCGCTGCAAGCAAAGAAGAACCGGAGAGCGTGCCAACCGGTCCTCGATACGGAATCCTGTTTACCTGGCTTGGACTTAATCTTTTTCTGGTTACCTATACGGTAGCCCGTGCGAGAAAGCGTCGACGTCAGCGTATGCGCCAAATCCCAAGAAATTGGTCTCGCATGCAATAAAATAATTGCAGGTGTCAAAGCCGTCCCTTCTATGACAGGGACGGCTCAGCCTGTAGACAAAGTTCCGTAAGGAACAGGGTCTGCAGGCTTTTTTGTTGAATATAGAACATGTTACGTTTTCAAAAGTTATTTTTTAGAGGTGGCATTATGCTTAATAAGCAAGAGGCCGAAGGGCGTTATCAGATATCTGCATTCTCGCTAGATGAGTTGGTGCCAGAAGATCATCTCGTAAGAAAAATTGAAAATGCAATCGACTTTTCGTTCATCTATGACTTGGTGGAAAGCCTTTACTGTCATGACAATGGCAGACCCAGTGTTGACCCTGTAGTCTTAGTTAAAATTGCTTTCATCCAATATATTTTTGGAATTCGTTCCATGCGACAAACGATTAAAGAGATCGAAACCAATGTTGCCTATCGGTGGTTTATTGGCTATGATTTCAGTCAGCCCATTCCCCATTTCACGACCCTAGGCAAGAACTATGTTCGCCGTTTTCGGGATACTCAACTCTTCGAGTCGATCTTCCTTCGAATATTGGAGGAGGCGGTTCATCATGGATTCGTGAAGCCTGATGTGCTTTTCATTGATGCTACGCATGTAAAAGCCAGTGCGAATAAGCATAAATACGTGAAAGAAATCGTTGAAGAACAAGCGAAGAAATATCAAGAGCTGCTGGACGAAGAAATCAATCAGGATCGTATTGCACATGGAAAGAAGCCCCTTGAAAAAAAGACAGAAACTTCGAAGAAGGAGGTGAAAGTCAGCACAACTGACCCGGATTGCGGATTGTTTGTAAAAGGGGAAAAGGAACGTGTATTTGCTTATAGTTTTCATACAGCATGTGATCGAAATGGATTTGTGCTTGGTGCCAAGGTAACGCCAGGCAATGTGCATGACAGTCAGGTTTTTGAGGATGTTTTGAATCAAGTGCGAAAGACGTTTGCACAGCCTCAAGCTGTGGCAGTGGATTCGGGATACAAGACGCCTTACATCAGTAAAACACTCCTTGATGACCAGATTCGCCCCGTTATGCCCTACACAAGACCACGCACCAAAGAAGGTTTTTTTAAAAAGCACGAATATGTGTATGATGAATATTTCGACTGCTACATCTGCCCGAACGAGCAAATCTTAACATATGAGACAACAAACAAGGATGGGTACCGTATCTATCGATCAAATTCTCAAGTTTGCCGAAGTTGTCCGTTCTTGAAACAATGCACGGAAAGTAAAGACTACACAAAGAGAGTGAGTCGCCACATCTGGGCTGATTACCTCGAAGAGGTAGACCACCTCCGGCATACCGAGGAAAACAAACAAATCTATAGCAAACGGAAAGAAACGATTGAACGTGTATTCGCTGATATGAAGGAAAAGCATGGCATGCGTTGGACGACCTTACGAGGACTGGAGAAGGTCACGATGCAGGCGATGCTTGTTTTCGCTGCCATGAACTTGAAAAAAATGGCGACCTGGCTATGGAAATCAGGTCGCCAAAAGGTGAACGATCAAAACACCTTCGGTATTTTCATCAAATTATTAAACAAACTCCCTCTGCTGTTCGTTCAGCGAGGGAGTTTGTCTGCAACCTGAGCCGTCCCTTCTATGACAGGGACGGCTTATTGGCATTGGTTAGAAAAAGAATTACATACGTAATGATCACAAACAAATACTGATAGAAAACGAAGAGTGGAAGTCAAGGAGTCAGGGGATAACAGCCGTGTCCATACTCGCGTGACCAACGTATGGTAAAAAGAAACCATCTTACCGGAAAGGGGGAAACGCGATGGACGACGATTTATCTGTCGCACCAAAAGTGTCGGTTATTATTCCTGCTCGCAATGAAGGCAAACGCATCGTCCGCGTCATCGAGGAAGTAAAAAAGGTATCCCCCTCGATTGAAATTCTTGTTGTATCAAACGGCACAACAGATGGAACTACAAAGCTTGCGTTTCATTCAGGTGCTCGTGTAATCGAAGGATATCAATCATTAGGATATGATGTAGGACGTGCGGTAGGTGCTTACTTTGCCAGAGGGGAAGTCTTGCTGTTTATCGACGCTGACTTCGTCATCCCTGCTCAAAAGCTGCGCGTTTACATCAATGCCATTCAGGCTGGCTGGGATATCGCCTTAAATGCATACTCCGGCTTCTGCACCAAGCGAAACATGCATCCAACCTCGCTCGCCAAGCGTCTCTTGAACCATATTACGGGCAGGCCGGACCTCGTCGGCAGTTCTTTGACCACCGTTCCACATGCCATGAGCCGAAAAGCAGTGAATCGGATCGGCTGGGAGGAGCTAGCTGTCCCACCGAAAGCACAGGTAAAGGCAATTCTCGAGGGACTGTCTATTACTCGTGTTTGTCCGATTAATACGGCCAAGGTCAATAAACGACGGACCGGACGAACGGAAAATGTAAAGGAACTGGTACTTGGAGACCACGCTGAGGCGATCGCGTACTTTATAAAAGCAAGGGGAGTTCGAGCGGGATTTCATGACCTGGATCGAAACCGCCAGTTGTTGAATGTTCCCGGACATCTTCATTTGCGTTCGGTCATGCACAAAGAGACGGCGCGAATAGAAGGGGGAGAAGGGCGTGATCATCTACAAACCTAAGAGAAAAGGCCAGGTAACGAAAAGAAAAGCCATGGTCAAAACCGGGAAGAGACCAGCTAAAAAGAAAGCGGCCCGAAGAAAAAGGCTCCCTTTGCTGGACAGCCTGCAAACAAGGCAAAACATGCAACGACTCTCGGTCATCATACCGGTTCGGGACGAGGAGCGGACGATCGGCAAAGTGCTCAAGCAAGTGGTGCGTTTGAGACCAAAGGAAATTATTGTGATTGCAAATGGCAGTCGGGACAGAACGATACAGATTGCGACCACATACAATGTCACTTGCCTTTCCTATCCGTTTCCATTGGGACACGATGTTGGGCGAGCGATCGGGTGTTTTTCGCAAGTCAAAAATACAGAGAATCGCTGCGGATTTGTGCATAGGCACGGCCAACGCTGAAGATTATGACGATCTCACTCCGGATAGCGCATTTCGTAGCCGGTAGCTCTCGCCGGTGAAAGCCAGGACGTGTGCGTGGTGAACGAGTCGGTCCACGAGCGCTGCTGTCAGTCTGGCATCTCCAAACACCGTGTTCCACTGGCCAAACTCAAGGTTAGAGGTGACAATCACACTCCTTTGCTCATAGCATTCGGAGATGACGTTAAACAGTAGTTCAGCTCCGTCTTTGTGAAAGGGCACAAACCCCATTTCGTCGAGGATGAGTAACTCAGCCTTCTGCAACTCCCGCTGAAAACGGCTAAGCGTCCCGGATTGGTACTTGTCCTGTAACGCGGCCACAAGGTCATGCACCCGAAAGAATCGTACCTCGTACCCTCGTCGGCAAGCCTCCACGCCTAGTGCCGTTGCCAGGTGGGTCTTGCCTGTTCCCACTTTGCCCAGCATCATCACGTTCTCTTTCCGCTCGAGAAATGCCAGATCCGTTAGGAGCTCACGACTGCAATGCGCTGGGAAGGTGACTGCTCCGAAATCATAATCCTCTAGTGTCTTCATCTGTGGAAACCGGGCTTTCTTCATGAGTCTGCGAATCCTGGATATCTCTCGGCCCCGCAGTTCCACTTGGAGGACTTCAAGCAGGTATTGCGAGCGGTCATTGAACGCAATCGCCTCGTACGCTTCCATCACATACCCCAAGTGGAGGTTCTTGCATGCAGTAACCAATTCGTGTTTCATGCTCTGCTCACCCCCAGAATGGCGTCATATTGCCTGAGGTCCGGTGTGTGCCCGTGAATCTCCATCGGTGTATGAGCCTCCGCAAACGGCTTAGGGTGAAACTCAGGATGTTTCATCGCATATAGCGCATGCTCAAGGACTGTGTCAGGATCGAAATGCCCAGCCAGTGTATCGAGTGCAGCACCCATGTCGGACATCTGGTGTGTATCTAACAATCGACGAATCAGAGCCACACGAGATTTCCTCAGATCGATATCCTCCACTTGCACGAATCTGCGGACGGAAGCAGGCATGAACCTCGCCAGATCGGAGTACATCACCATCCTTGGCTTTCTCAGGTAACCCTCAAACACATCTGTCCACTCAATCGGGATTGCCTTTTCCGTGTACGGGCGAGGCAACGTCCCCAGGTGTCGGTACTCTCCGTCGCCCGACAAAACCTCGATCTCGTCCCATTTCACCTTGAGCAATACGGGATCTAGCGCACGGCACTGCGGTAGTGGATATGTGGTTGTTTCAAACCGGAGTTCCCTATATTTGTTCAAGCGGGCCGGTTCAAGCCTGAAAACCTCAAACGCAACGGTTGGCATAGCCAAAAGCTTCTTCCGTTCTTGCTCCCACAAGTCGACGATACGCTCTTTCTTGGCATAGTGTGGACGATCCATGTCTGCCTCTGCTGCCTGGGCCAAGTATGTCTCAAGGTCAGCATCCGTTTCGCAAATCGGTGGTGGTACGAGCCAATTACGCCGACTGTACCCCACCTTGTTCTCCACATGCCCCTTTTCGTGACCACGATAGGGATTACAGAATTCTGGGTCGAACCGGTAGTGGGTAGCAAACCGCAGGAACTGATCGGTGCATGACCGCTTTCCATCACGGCCAATCGAGACCACCGCCGCCGACAAGTTGTCGAACCAGATTTTCCTCGGAACGCCTCCCATCCGTTCAAAGATGCGCTTCATTGCCTCCAGAAAACACTCTGTGTTCTCCTTTCGAACCGGAAAGGCGAAGGCCGCATTGCTAAACGGGAAGGACATAATCAGCACTTTGCGCTCCACGAGTTGACCTGGTTGCCCAACATAGGCTGTACCAAAATCAACCTGTGCCTCGCCGCCGGGGTGTTCGAGTCGTTCATAGCTTTCGGCACGTTCCAGCTTGAGTTCTTTTCGGCGTTTGGCTACATATTCTTCAACAGTGCGTCGTCCGCCCTCAAACCTGTATTCATCACGCAGACGATCAAAGATTCGCTTCGCGGTATAACGCTGTTTGCGGGGCAACGCCTGCTCCTCCGTTAACCAAGTATCAATGATGTCAAGATACGGACCGAGAACGGGATATCGTCTCTTGCGCCGACAAACGGGTTCATTCCAATCGTCCTTTGTGGCGTATTTCTTGGCTGTCCTCCAATTGACTCCCATGGCTCTCGCAATCTCCGAGATTGAATAATCCTCATTCTCGTACAAAAATTTGATATACTGTTGCTGTGGCACTTTCAACATTCCTCTCACATCTCCCTGGTTCTTCTGGACAAAGACCAAGGTAGACTTAATAGAGTGATGTTGGCAAGTGCCTATTTATTTTTCCGCCTTGTAAAACGCAGGCTAGCTCTGCATTTTTACGCTGCGATTTTCTGTACTTTTATTATGCGATATACATCGGGGCCAAGGAAGCAAGCGGAGACGTGCTGTTGTTTCTTGATGGAGATATCGTGATTCCAGCTGAACGTCTCCAAAGATTTGTCAAAGCTTGCTACCTCGGAGCGGATATATCGCTGAATAACGTAAACCGATTTTTTAATAATACGGCAAGAATTGACGCTGTGAGCATGGCCAAATCATATTTGAATCGCCTGCTGCTGCGCCCTGATCTCGGTTTTTCCTCGATGACGGCAGTGCCTCATGCGATGAAACGATCTGTGGCGGCCTGGCTTGGGTATGACAGCCTGATGGTTCCCCCTTTGGCCCAAGCAAAGGCGATTTTGCAGGGAATGCGGGTCGTACAATCAGCTAGTGTGGATGTCTTGCGGACGAATCGGAAGAGAATCATCAATCAGAAGACGAACAATCTGGTGAAGGATCTGATTTTGGGCGATCATATGGAAGCTCTTTCCTTTTTGCAGTCCATGAAATCAGAGAGAGTGTTTTTTTTCGATCAGCTAAGAAGGAGACACATCTTTGGACATATAGGAAGAACGGCAAAGCTTGCTTCGAATCACTTCGTTCTTCCAAACGATGTCTAGGAACATAGAAAACCGTTGCCATCCTTTAAGATGACAACGGTTTTTGTTCTGTTTACAACTGGCTGCCAGTTGTTCGTTATCGTTGCCGTCAGACTTGGCTTACCCGTTTAATTGTTTGTGAGCCTGGCTCAGACTGCTTGTGAATGCTGGGTCAGGTATCTGATAGTCAGACGGCAGATCACTTACTACCATGGACCATAAGCCAGGGTCGAACAATTGCTCCCGGTTTTGATAGAAAATAGACTCGATTCGCTGTGTATCGACACTTTGGGAGTGAATTTCTTCCGATAGAGGTGCAGGTGCGTTTATAACATCCGCTTCGATGGCAGGAAGGATTGGCGCAGTTGGGATGGGGGTCACCTCCGGAACGGTTGGGGGTGCTGGAAAAGCAAGTGTTCGCCTTGTCCATGCGGTTCGACGCTTTCGTGTTTTGGTCATGATACGGTTCGACCTGCGGGGACCTCTCATGAGCCCTGCTTGTTTATTTCCTGCACGGCGAAGTGGACGTTGCCTTGTTTTGGCGGCTGAACCGGAAATAGACGGTTTTCGTTCCCGCATGGCTTTCTGGACGGTGGACAGTGCCAAACGGTACGGGACATTCTTTGCTTGCTGCATGGATATCGGAATGCCTCTTTTTAGTAGAATCTGCCGGTATGCTGCATACACTTTATCATTTTTGCTGGGGGTGGACCTATGAACCGATCTTGCTATCGTTTGCGGGCGCCTTCCCCTGTTCATTTTTGTGGACGGACCTCTCACTGCAGCGCCGCGATAAACCAGGGGGGCTTTCCGTTTTCGGCTGACGGGTCGAGATGAGCTCCTAAGCTTTTTTATGGCCATATCTTACTTCCTCACCTTCTCTAGTGCTGACAAATAAATCCCCATCGTATTTTTCAAGAGAGTAGACAGAGACCAGCGGTGCAATCCCCATCGATGTCCTTGAACTGCCACTTGCTTTGCAAGAGTGGGATGCGAGAGGACATAGTTGAGCTTGGAAGCGAGGTCATCGCTATTGCTCGAGGCGAAGATAAAGCCGGTCTTTTTATGGGAGACCATTTCCGGGATACCGCCTGCATTCGAAGCTACGACGAGCTTTCCAGCTACCTGTGCCTCCATGATGGAAAATGGGTGGTTGTCCTGTACAGAGGGAAGAACCAATATGTCACTTTGCCTAAGAAGCTGAGGAACATCGTCACGATCCCCGAAGAAATGGACCACGTCGGTTATGCCCAGGGAGCTTGCAAGAGACACCATTTCACTGTACAGGGGTCCGTTGCCGATCAGCCAGCAGACGAAGTCATTTCTTTTTTGTTTCAGCCTATAAATGGCTTCCAATAGATATCTGTGTCCTTTGACAGGGACGAGTCTGGCGGGGCAGATCAAGACGGTTTTTCCACTCTCAACCATCGGAACATAGGAGGACGGGGGAGCGTTGTATTTTCTCAAAAATTGCTGGATGTCCATGCCGTAGGGAACGGTGTGCAGGAGTTTAGGAGGTACACCATAGTCCGGCTCGCTCAGCTTCCGCTTTAGCCAGGAAGTCGGAACCATGGTTTTGGTGGCGGAGGTCGCTCCATAGTACTCTTCCTTGCAGACATACTTCCACGGAAGCGATTGTTTGCTG
The DNA here is from genome assembly GCF_036700025.1 of Brevibacillus borstelensis. NCBI lineage: Bacteria > Bacillati > Bacillota > Bacilli > Caryophanales > Paenibacillaceae > Brevibacillus > Brevibacillus borstelensis. Next base: position 2,975,086 of record NZ_CP144922.1, read on the forward strand.
GTCACGTCCCCTGAGAGCATATGTTCGGTAGCCAAAAGACCGTGAATTGTGGCAACCAGAGGAACATTCGGTGGTTTTACCCTCGATAACGCACGTGTCGAGATAATGTCCTGCGTATGGATCAGATCGTACTGCTTCAAGTTGAATGAAATGGCTGCCAATTCAAAAGAGTACCGTTCAATCTCCCGCCAGCGGATCCAATCATCTACGTACGGCTGAGACGTTTCGAAGTACTTCAGTACATTGTCGTACACGACCTGCTTGATTTTTGCTTTCGTCAAGTACCGCCCTGAGTGGACAATGTAGTATTTCTGCATATCCGGGTGGTGGGCGAGTACATCGACCTGGTGACCTGCCGCCATCAGTTCTTTTCGGAGCACATTGACGTAGGTATTGACTCCTCCGACGTGCGGCAGATACCAGTACGTTGCGATGAGGATACGCACCTATGAATCTCTCCTTTTCTGTATCATCGCATACCGGCTCACTATGATATATGTCAAGCCACGGCTAAGCGGAAGAGGATGTTCAACTATTTTTTCGTGATATTCCACTACTCTTTCAAAAGATAGTATATCCGACCATATCGAAAGTATAGTCGTTCACATAACCTAAGATAGCCGTATACGAAGGGAGGAAACCTGGTTGACCGTGGACAAAGAAAATACGACACCTGTCGTAGCCATTATCGGGTTGGGGTATGTCGGGTTACCTCTTGCCATGCTGTTTGCTTCCAAACGGGTGTCTGTCATCGGAATAGACGTAGACACAGAAAAAATAGAAATGCTCCATTCAGGAAAAAGCTATTTGACCGACATACATGATCGTGAGGTTGCCGCATTGTTTGACACAGGTTGTTTTTCAGCGACCGATGATTTCTCGAAAATCCGTTCCGCCGAGGCTATCATCCTGTGTGTGCCTACACCGCTGCGCGATCATTCGTATCCAGATCTCAGCTATGTTCAGGCCGCAGCCAACTCACTAGTTCCGCATTTGCATGATGGACACTTGGTCGTGCTAGAAAGCTCCACATTTCCCGGAACGACAGAAGAAGTACTGCTGCCGATATTTTCTCGGAGCGGGTTGCAGGTAGGGAAAGACTTCTATCTCGGTTATTCGCCGGAGCGGATTGATCCTGGAAACAAACAGTATTCATTAGAAGATATACCAAAGGTAATCAGCGGGATATCGCCAAACTGCCTGCAAAAGGTGAAAGAGGTGTACGGTCTCGCTTTTCGTCATCTCATATCTGTCACCACACCGAAAGCAGCAGAAATGACGAAGCTTCTGGAGAACTGCCAACGGTTCGTAAATATCTCCTTCATGAATGAGTTCGCAATGATCTGCGCTGAAATGGGGATAGACGTGTGGGAGGTGATAGAGGCAGCAAAAACGAAGCCCTACGGTTTTACTGCTTACTATCCCGGTCCTGGCATCGGCGGACACTGCATCCCGGTCGATCCGCTCTATCTGCAGTGGAAAGCAAAGCAGTACGACATGGAAACACGTTTTATCCACCTCTCAAAAGTGATCAATGACCAGATGCCAGACTACATCATCAGCAGGATCATCAAGGCCATGGGAAACAAAAAACCCGTGAAGCAGCAGCGAATTCTGCTTCTTGGCTTGACCTACAAAAAGGACGTCAACGATACACGTGAATCGCCTGCACTGGCCATCTATGAAAAATTGGACAGTATGGAGCTGAGTGTCTGCTACCATGATCCGCTGGTGCCCCAAGTGAAGGTCAACGGAAGAGAAGCGAAGAGTGTGGAGCTCTCCCCGGAAAGTCTGTCAGCCTTTGATTGTGTCGTACTGCTGACCGATCATACAGGGCTGCCTTACGAGATGATCGGGAAACACGCTAGACTGCTCTTTGATACCCGAAGAGTCTTTACCGAACAGCAAGATAATCTCATTTTACTCTAGGGAGGAGATTCAGCGTGAAAATTCTGGTGACGGGGGGAGCCGGCTTCATTGGCTCCCATTTAGTAGAGCGCTTATTACGCGAGCAGCACGAAGTGTGGGCGCTGGATGACCTGTCGACCGGCAAGCGAGCCTTTGTGACTCCCTTACAAGCACATCCGCACATGCACTTTGTACAGGGCAGTGTACTGGACCGGGACCTGTTGCAAGAGTTGATGAAAAAAGTGGATGCCGTTTATCATCTGGCAGCGGTATTAGGTGTAAAAAATACTGTCGAGAATCCTTTGAAGGTGATCGAGGGAAATATTGATGGAACCAAGCTCGTTTTGGAGGCAGCGTTCCCGGATCGAAAAAAAGTGATCTTCGCCTCCACGTCCGAGGTGTATGGCAAGAATGCGGCGGTTCCCTTCCGCGAAGACGATGATCGGATACTCGGTTCCACAGCTACGCATCGCTGGTGCTATTCAACAGCCAAGGCTTTGGATGAGCATCTTTGTTTGGCTTACGCGTCACTGGGCTTGCCCGTCACGATTCTGCGGTATTTCAACACGTACGGGCCGAGGGCGACGTCTTCTGCATACGGCGGTGTGATTCCGCGATTCGTTACTGCCGCTATCAAGGGGGAACCGCTCTACGTCTATGGGACAGGGGAACAGACCCGCTGCTTTACCTTTATCCAGGATACTGTCGAAGGAACCTTCCAGGCATTGCAGCCACATGCCAATGGACGCGTTATCAATATTGGCAATGATCAACCGATGACGATTATGGAAACGGCCAAATTGGTTGTTCAGCTCGCCAACTCGACTTCGCCGATCATCACCCTCTCCTATGAAGAAGCGTACGGTCCCGGATATGAAGACATGCAAAGACGACAGCCGGATCTGCAGCGTGCCAAAGAGGTATTGAACTACAGTCCGCAGGTTTCTTTGACGGAGGGACTGAAGCTTACCATCGACTGGTACCGGGAGCATCTGCAGGTAACAGGAAGTGACTCCTGATGCGGGTATTAGTGACGGGCGGAGCGGGATTTATTGGCTCGCATATCGTCGAATTGCTAGTAGAGCGCGGGCATGACGTGACGGTAGTGGATAACCTCTCTACAGGGGACCGCTCCCGTCTTTCCCGTGATGTACTGTTGGTCGAGAAGGATATCCGCGAACATGACCTCGTCGATCTTTTCCGGTCTGTTCGTCCGGAAGCAGTGATTCATCAGGCTGCACAGGTAGACGTCGCGAAGTCTATGTCAGAACCGCTCTCAGACGGTACTGTCAACGTCATGGGGACCCTGAATGTCGTGGATGCGGCCGTCAAGTGCGGTGCGGAAAAGATCGTGTTTGCTTCTTCCTGCGCTGTCTACGGGGAGACACAGGAGGAAAAGATAAAGGAGACACATCCGATTCAGCCAATCTCCCTTTATGGCGCATCCAAATGGCTTAGCGAGTGGTATCTTCACTGGTACTCCCGGTTTCACGCGATCGACGTAAGCGTACTCCGCTATTCCAACGTCTACGGTCCTCGCCAAGGCGTAAAGGGGGAGGGAGGCGTCGTTTCGATTTTTACACAGCAGCTACTGGCAGGCAAAACACCGGTTATATTTGGAGATGGAAAGCAAACTCGTGATTTTGTCTACGTCAAAGATGTGGCAATGGCCAATGTACAGGCGTTGTCGTCTGGCTCCGGGACTATTTGCAACATCAGTACAGGCGTAACGACAACGGTTCAGAGGCTTTGCGAGCTACTGCAGATCGCCACGGGCAAACGAGGCAAGATCGACTATCAGGCAGAGAGGTCTGGCGACATCCGCCACAGCTGCCTGGACAACGAAAAGGCAAGAGAAGCTCTGAACTGGAAGCCTGTAACGACGCTTCGGCAGGGACTCGAGGAAACGGTCGCGTTCTTTGCCAATGAAAAGGAAATAGGAAAATAAAGCGGTACACGCCAGTCAATTTTCCATGCTGCCACGATGGAGGTTCATGGAAAATCGGCAAAGGAGATAACGGCAAGACTGTCTTTGCCGGATTGGAAAAAGCAAAAACAGAGCTTGGCTTTGTCATTTCATGGGATGAAACTGAGGTCCGCAGCTCTGTTTTTCATTTCTCTTTTCCTTCCGTTTATAGTACGATAACCTAGAAGGAAAATATGTACATAGAAAAGGGGCAGATTACATGAGCGTCCACATTGGAGCGAAACCAAACGACATTGCAGAAACCATTTTGTTGCCGGGCGATCCCCTGCGAGCCAAATACATAGCTGAAAACTTCCTGGAAGATGCGGTCTGCTATAATACTGTACGCAACATGCTCGGTTTTACCGGTACGTACAAAGGACAACGCGTATCTGTGCAGGGGACAGGCATGGGTGTGCCGTCCATCTCCATTTACATTCATGAACTGATGGAGTCGTATGGCGTACAAAACTTGATCCGCGTCGGCACTTGCGGTGCCATTCAAGAAGACATCAAAGTACGTGATGTTATCATCGCCATGTCTTCTTCCACAGATTCCCAAGTGAATCGTCTGCGATTCAACCAGGTCGACTTTGCTCCGACTGCCGACTTCGATCTGCTGCACAAAGCTTATCAGGCGGCGGTAGGGCGCGATCTGTCGGTAAAAGTGGGAAGTGTATTCACGAGCGATACTTTCTATCAGGAAAGCCTTGATTTGTACAAAAAACTGGCGAGTTATCAGGTCCTGGCAGTAGAGATGGAGACTACAGCTCTCTATACGCTTGCTGCTCAATTCAAGCGCAAAGCGCTCTCGATCCTGACCGTGAGCGACCATATCCTGACCGGAGAGGCTACCTCCGCGGATGAGCGCCAAACAACGTTCAATACCATGATCGAAGTCGCTCTGGAAGCCGCTACCCAGAAATAAGCTGACGATCGGTTGATGACCTGTACATTTTCGGATCATCGGAGTGCAGCTCATCATCGTTTGTCACGCCCGCAGCATGCATTCGCTGCGGGCGTTTCGTTTTTTGCGGAACGACGATCAATTTAGCTCAATCGGTTCTATCGCGGGTTTGCCTGATCTGTTTCCACTTTGAAATGACCAACACCGTTATAACAATCAGAGCCAAAAGGGAAAAGACGTATAGTCCATAGCGATGGATGTACGCCTTGATCAGATACCACTTTTCTCCCAGTCCAAAGCCCAACAAGAGAAATGTAGTGCTCCAGATAAAGGCTCCGCAGTAGGCAAATGGGGCAAATCTGCGGAATTCCATGCCCGACATTCCCGCCATATAGGCTGTCAGATGCCTGACACCAGGAATGAAGTATCCGACAAGCAGCAAATAAGGGCCGAATGTTTGAAACAACCCGTTTGTGCGTTCGATCCTTTTATCCGTGATATGTAATTTGGGCCCTACTTTCCTTAAAAAAGGGAGTCCCAGCTTGTTGCCGATAAAGTAACTGACCGTGATGCCGGTTGAAGCGCCAGCACATGCACTTAGCAGAGAAAGCAGGAAGTGCAGGCTTCCTTGAAAGACGTTGTAGCCGATATAGGTTAACAGGATTTCATCGGGGATAGGCAATCCGACGATACCAAGAGCCAATGCAAGAAAGATTCCGGCATAGCCAAAGTGTATGATGAACCAGTTCAAGTGATGTTCCATTGCAAACCCTCGAATCAAAAGAATAGGTGGTTGCGGAAATGAGGCTGTAGAGCGGAGCGCATAGGGCCAATTGTTATTATCAGCAAGTTGTTGCAAGTTTAGACCGTTGGGTTTTAGGAGGCAGGGAAGGGGAACAGGGAGAAACAGAGTGCCAGCGGTCGGGCACTCTTTGAGCGGTTATTTTTTTGTATTTTGCTGGAGATACTTCGCCAGGTTGTTTAAGGTATCTTCATATGTCCGTTGCGCCGGAGCAGCCGTTGGTTGGGGTTGATTGGTCAACAGTTTCATCTGATGTGCCTCCGAATAATTCAATTTAGTTATCTTTAAGTTTAGTATAAGTGAAATTACAGAAAATGTAAATACTGTTTTTCGAATTTTTTGATTTTATTGTTGCCTATAGGAAATGCTGACTTCCAAGATGTCTATTTTAATAATACGATGAGATCTTTCGTCTGAATGCAATCGGTACTCGGGAGATGATCAGGAAAATCATCCGGAATATGGCTGCGGTTGTGTTTTAGTGAGAGCTTTTTACGGACTGATTGGTGACCTTAAAGCATGGAACCAAGTATGAAACTGAAAGCCATCGGTTCAATCCGGGTCTCATGTAGATTCGATTTGATAAAGGAACTTCATGGCCGCTACGGACATTGCACGTGTTTTTCTCATTTAGTTTTGACCGTGTGCTGTTTGAGTAGTTTTTATAACGATCACTCTTTATAACGAATAAATGATACATTTTGATGTTATGACTATCCGGTAGGGCCGTATATTCGCATAAATATTTTGAGTCCGATAATATATATTATGTAAACTGATAAAAACGAAGCTGAATATACCTATTGGACCTTGGTTCAGATGTCTGTTGAAGGAAATATTACTCCATTGGTATGTTAAAGCTTTTGTACCTAACTGCATATCACCAGAATGACAAAATGGTCCGTATCGATAATGTAAAATAAGGAGTAGCAAGAAGTAGCAATACCATGGTCCAGAAAGTAATTACACGTTTAACTTTGGGAGTCAGTCCTGGGCTTTGGGAGGAGACTGTTTTTTATGCGTAGGACGACCAATTATCAACGATTATGCCAGGTAGATGATTCTCTTAAGTAGATAATCATATTAAGTACCATCAGTTAGATCAAGGGAATGGCAGCAAGGAAAAATCTAATCGATCTGCGGGACAATAAAGTGTCTACCCAAAAAACTCAAAATTGTTGACAGACCCCGTTCGTTCGGAATTATTTCCTTGAATCACGCCGCTGTCTATACTCTTCTCGTGCCCTTACCCAAATTGAAACTAATTCGGCAAAGTACTTTGTTTCGATGGTTGACTCAAATTCCTCACCCGTAATTGAAAAACCTCCTGCCCTTATGGTTTGTAAAACCGGTAGCTGTCTGTCGTAATTCTGCCATCTCTATCGAGCCGCAATTCAATCTTAATTCCACTAGATCAAAGGGGCTGCATCGAATCCTTAAAGTTCGTCCCCCGATAGAGAGGAAGTTTATCATTTTTGTTTTCATTCGCTTTCAGTTCATGAAATATCAATTTCATGAACTGAATATAAATTATTAAAAACCCCTATATTTTATGGTTGAATTTTCATAAGAACAGTACTTTCAGACTATTAAGTATATTATCTGTATTAATTCATATACTCGGTTACTCGGTGTTTGCTATTCGATCTACATTCTGATTTCCCACTCTACATAGTTCCGGGTCGACGCTCTTCTTGCTCTTATAAAATCACTTCTTTGAGTTGCGATTTTTTCTATGCTCGTTTAGGGCGTCCATCCAAATCGTAAGCAGTTCGGCAAAATGTTTAGTCTCTATGAACGACTCTAACTCCTCACCAGTGTCAATACCCGCTTCCAGTTGCGCCTCAACGTATGAATTATAGATTCGGGTATCATCTTTTCTTATTTCGGAGCTGTATAAATTTCCAGTACCATCTGATACTTCCTCTTTCCCAGATACCACTCGTTGTATCCTGTCTAAGATTACGTCCTTCGCGAGGTCCGATAGAATCTCGATCTCTAAAAATTCTTCTACCAACAATAAGTGATCAGGCAAGCGGATTCGCAGCTTATCCGCTTTATCATCAAAAACAATTTCGTAAGGGATCATAGGGATCCTCCTAGATTATGGTCCAAATATAAAGCTGTTTGATTGAATCAAGCGGCTTCGCTAAATTACGTTAATCGGAATTCCCCTCAAGGTCAATGATTTAAGAGTGTAGTACATCAATTTTTGCAGAAATATTGCTTCTTGTCACCGCCGGGATATAATTGACCCAGGTTCGCCGGAAAGAAAATGACCCACCCATAGCGAATATATCCCCTTCGTAATTAACGGCCAAGTTAATCTTCGGAGGGAGACACATGCTAAGGAGTGGGATAGTGATATCGTTACATACCATGAGGGCAGAAGGCAAGAGTATTCGTGAAATTGCCCGTCTAACGGGGCATTCTCGAAATACAGTTCGCCGATATCTCCGGGGTGAATTCTCCCCCGAAAAGGGAACCCGTAAATCTCGTGGTTCCAAGCTTGATCCGTATAAACCGTTCCTGCAGGAACGTCTTCAAGAAGGTATCTATAACTGCGAGGTTTTATTCGATCTTCTACGAGAAAAGGGGTATACCGGGGGACGTACCATCTTGAAAGACTATGTGAAGGACTTCCGTCCTCCCAAACAAGTTCCCGCTGTTCTTCGTTACGAGACGAAACCTGGTGAATATGCACAGGTCGACTGGGGACTGTGTGATTACGTAGATTTGGACGGTACAGTCCGAAAAGTGCCGGTATTTGTCATGGTATTGGGGTACTCTCGTTCCACCTATATAGAGTTCACTAAGCGTTGTGACATTCACAGCTTTCTTCGTTGCTTGATTCATGCTTTTGAATATTTTGGGGGCATCCCAAAGGTAATGCTGACCGACCAGATGAAAACCGTCGTACTGGGCATGGGAGATGATCGAAAACCTCGCTGGCATCCGCTTTTTGCCGACTTTGCTGCAGCGATTGGGCTTGTTCCAAAAGTATGCAAAGTTCGACGCCCCGAAACAAAGGGAAAAGTGGAACGAGGCGTTCAATACGTAAAAAACAACTTTCTTCCTGGCAAACGCTTCGTTGATTTACAGGATCTCAATCAACAAGCCCTACACTGGTGCGAGCGGATTAACCGCCGTATTCATGGAACAACCGGCGAACGTCCCATCGACCGACTCCGTGAGGAAAATCTGTCGCCTATCCCTTCAGCTGAACGATGGGAAAAATACTTGCATGAACCGAGACAGGTCAGCCGAGACGGATTTGTTAGCTACGATGGTGTACGATATGGGGTTCCATGGAGGTACAGTGGACGTGAGGGTACCGTGCGAGAAGTGAATGGGTGGGTGGAAATCTGGGCCGACGGCACATGTATTGCTCGACACCAAAAGGTCTATCGATCCCGTGCAACTGTTTTTTGTGAAAACCAGTATGCAGGTCTTACGACTGCTCAAGGATATGCCTATCCACGTCCGCAAGCCCGACAGATTTCATCGCAGCAAGTGGAAGTGCGTTCGCTGGATGTCTATGAGCAGCTGACGGGGGTGGGAGCATGATTGAACTGGAACAGGCACGGCTACGTCTTGAGGAACTTGGGCTTCAGCAAGCGGCTCTACTCTTGGATGCCCATTTGGAAGCGGCAAGTCATGGACAGCCCACCTATCTGTCCTTTCTCAACATGCTTCTAGATGCAGAGATAGCGGAACGTCAAAAACGGAATATGGAGGTACGCACCAAACTCGCACACTTGCCTTACCGAAAAACGCTGGAGGAGTTCGATTTTGCTTTCCAACCCAGCATTGACGAACGGTTGATTCGAGAGCTGGCCACGATGACTTTTGTAACCCGACACGAGAATGTCTTGTTCTTAGGGCCTCCCGGAGTAGGAAAAAGTCATCTGGCGGTGGCGTTGGCTGTAGAAGCCATCTCGCAAGGGATATCCGTTTACTTTGTCAGTCTCTCGCAACTCATCGAAGATCTGCGAAAAGCTTACACGGAAAACAGGCTGGATAAACGCCTACGCATCTATATTCGACCAAAGCTCCTGATTATTGACGAAATTGGTTACTTACCGTTTGACAGTTTGGCAGCTAACCTCTTTTTCCAGGTAGTAAGTGCAAGATACGAGAGAGGGAGTATTCTGTTGACCAGCAACAAGAGTTTCGGTGAATGGGGGGAACTGATGGGCGATCCGATACTTGCTACGGCTATCCTGGATCGGCTCTTACACCATTCCCACATCGTCAATATTAGGGGGAATAGTTACCGACTTCGTGAGAAGATGAGGACTGGAGCCTACGGCTCCCCCTCTACCACCTAACCAACAAAAAATCGCCGGGTGGGTCAATTCTAAACGGGCGATGGTGGGTCAAAATAAAGTCGGCGTTGACACTTCTTAGTATTGGCAATGTTTTGGTTAGAAAGTCGTCCTTTTTTTCAGTGAAACCAATACAATGATCGTACTCCTCTGTCTCATCAACAGTTACATAATATTCTTCTTGAAAGAGAACGTTGGAATATTGTTCAAAACGATTCCCCTTTTTCAGTGTTACACATCGAAAGAGAAAATCGATTCCAATGGCTTTTTTTATGTCTTGTTTCTCATTGGCGTAAAACCATATTAATTTTGGGGGAGTGTTATTTGGACCATCCCAATGGGGAATAGATTCTTCCCAAGGCAATGCCCAATTGGAATTGGTAAATATTTGCCTTTTAAGAATAAAATCCTTATCAGACTCATGAATGAAATCAATATTTCTTTCATAGAAGGAAAACAATAATTGTTCGTCTTCGCGAAGAAAGCATTTTAAAATATCAGCAATTCCATCGATCGATTCGTTATGCGCTAGTAGTCCATAGCCTGGTTTAAATTGTACCTGCATTTCTTTCATCCCCTAATCAACATCGAAATTATAGTATCTCCTGCCGTTTTACCTGTTTGAGGGTCACTATACTGGAATTGCTGGCTCTTTTTGTATTTCCACTCTAATAAAATGCTCTCTAATTTTTTCCCGGTTGAAAACCTTGTTCTCCTTAACTGAAACACCCACTTTTCATCAAAACGGAGCTTGTCCATCCGATGCCGAAACCAGATCAGAATGCACTGCTGTTCCCCTCGGGAATCCGCTCGTCTTTGCTCGCTTAGTCATCCTCTGTTATTCGATACATTCTTCTTCTTTCCTTTTGACATATAAGAAAGCCGGTTGCACCCTTAGCCTGGTGACAACCGACTTTTTTATGTCATAAACGCTTTCCCTTTGTCATTTCGAGTTTTTCTGGCCCTACCCTATCTCGGTCTTGTTGCTTTTTCGAGACATTGCAAGATAATAGGCATACTCAATCGGCCGTCGGTGGACGATCGCGGTTAAACGGTCGTGATCAAAGTCCTCGTAAGTGTTTTGATGATCGGACACTCGTTTTTGGATGGTGTCGTACCAGAATAAGTTTTATGTTCCACCAGCTCCAATATGGCTTTAAACTTGTTCAAACGTTCAATGTTCTCATCAATTTCACGGATCTTTGCGGTTGCAAAATGGTACATTTCTTCGATAGGAAAATAGTCTTCTGTCTTGTAAATGGACAAGTGCTTCTTGGCTTGCTTTATGCCCAAATAAACTCTATCATAGATAAGTGAAGTCCATTATAAGAGGTGTCTTATGAAATTTTCACAAGCAACCGACTACGCTCTCCATGCGATGTTATATCTCATGGCTGAAACGCCAGACAAACCTGTGAGTGTTCAGATTCTAGCCGAGAAACTGGGTGTTTCCCAGACCTATCTTTCAAAAATGCTGACCAAACTGGTTAAAGCAGGGCTTATCACCTCCGTATCAGGCGCGAATGGCGGATACCGACTCAAACGCAACCGAGACGAGATTTCCTTTCTGGATGTTATCCATGCGATCGAAGGAACATCTTCTCTATTTGAATGCAGCTTTAATCATGGCAGCGAGTGCCTGATTCAGCAGGTGGTAATTGACGCCGAGCGGCAAATGGAGCAGGCCCTGAAAAACAAAAAAATTTCTGACCTGGTTAAACAGTTGAAAGGCTAGCAAAGATGCATATTACTTGTCCATGACAGAGCGTAAAGCGATTTGGTTCTTACACAGCCGATAATCGCTCCCACTACACACGCGGAAGATGCTGTCCTGCACAAAAAGGCAGCCAAAAATGGCCGCCTTGTCTATCGTTCGGTTTAGGATCGCTTTCGATTGTGTACCTTTTCAATCATCGTTTATTTCATCTGCGTGTACCATAAAGCCGCCTTCTCGACCTCGGATTGGGTCAAGCGGTGGCCAAAGCTTTCCCAATGAATCTCGACAACGGCACCAGCGAGTTCCAAGCTTTCGGCCAATTCCTTCGTCTCTTCCGGTTTGCAAATCGGGTCGTTTGTACCTGCTCCGATAAAGACCGGAGTACCCGACAAATCGGGCAACTCGATTCCGCGCCGAGGAACCATGGGATGAAATAAAATGGCGCCCTTTAATGCAGCTGCGTAGTGATAAAGAAGACTGCCCGCGATGTTTGCCCCGTTGGAATACCCCACGGCAATCACATGGTCGCGGTCGAAACCGTAGTTGCGCGCAGCTTCATCGAGAAAATCGTACAGCTCCTTCGTCCGGAAAACAAGGTCCTGTTCATCGAAAATCCCTTCAGCGATTCTTCGAAAAAATCGCGGCATCCCATTCTCCATTACATTTCCCCGCACCCCCAAAATCGAGGAGGTATCGTCAATCATTCCGGCTACCGGCAATAAGTCCGTCTCATCGCCTCCTGTGCCGTGCAACAAAAGCAGCGTCGGCTTGCTTGCATCTTTTCCCTCTTGAAAAATATGCTTCATGCTTGTTCCTCCTTCACTTCCCGCACGGCAATCGGCATGAGAAGATCTTCGATGATGCCCCGTTTTGGCTCGAGCCATTCAGGCAGCATGAGCTGTGCTCCCATGATGTCGGCCGGCTCGTCGCGATCAAAGCCAGGCGGGTCCGTCGCGATTTCGAACAGCAAGCCCCCTGTTTCACGGAAATAGATCGCGTTGAAATATTGGCGATCCACAATTTTGGTAGGGGAAAAACCGTGCTTCGCTACATGTTTTTGCCATTCTTGATGCTCCTCGAAATCCTTGGCCCGCCAGGCAATGTGGTGAACGGTACCTACCCCCATCTGGCCTTGGGGAATGTCTGTCAGTTTGATATCGATGACATTGCCAAGATCGCCTTTGGCCCGAAATCTTACGTAATCCCCTTCCTCGCCGACTTTCTCCAGGCCCATGACCCGCTCAAGCAAATCCGCGGTTTGCTGAGGAGCTGCACTGTACAGGATCGCGCCCCCAAACCCCTTGATCGCTTCTTGCTTCCGGATGCCATTGAATTCCCACTGGCTTTCGGGGCCTTCTTTGCGAGCGACAATCTCCAGCAAAAGACCATGAGGATCCGTAAACTGAAGGTAATCCTCACCGAATCGCTGTTCTCTTTTGACAGCAATATGAAAGGCAGAGAGCCGTTTTTCCCAGAAATCCAAGGCGTTCTCGGGAACAACGAAGGTCGTCACGCCGACTTGACCGGTGCCGATCTGTCCCGGGTAGGCTTCCGGCCAGGGAAAGAACGTCATAATGGTTCCCGGATGACCTCCCTTGTTTCCAAAATACAAATGATAGGTTCCGGGATCATCAAAATTTACCGTCTTTTTGACTAAGCGCAAGCCCAGAATACCTGCGTAAAAATCCACGTTTTCTTGCGGGTTTCCCACGATTGCAGTGATATGGTGAATACCTGCTGTTGTTTGATTGCCCATTGGTAAAACTCCTTTCAGATGAATTCATCACCAGTATTTCTCACACCATTCATCCATATATCTCGATTTTGAGATAATTGTTTAAAAAATGATTGGGCTTATAAAGATCGGCCCATGTTTGGAAAAGAACCAGGTTTTCTTTCCTAAGCGAGAAATATCTTGATTTTATATATTTTTAATTTGAGATTATTTTAAACCGAATTAGGCTGCTTGTCAAATCTTACATCCACTTTTACCTGTGTGAAAATCTTTGTTCTGTCAGCAGGTTGTGGGCCTAAAAAGTGCTTATGGCCCAGTCAATTGCTTTCAAACGAAGATTCAACCGGTTCCAGAGCCAAAACCGATTTGCAAGTAAGCAAAAGTGGCTATCGTGGATGGTCTCAATTGCAAGAGCAACCCCTGATAGCCATTTTTCCATGCGGCAGTTTTCAAGTCTGATTAGCGATGTGGAATTCTTCAAGCAAGAGTTCTTCTGTTTGCGGGATCGAGAGGCCGAGGTGCCAGCACCCTCCCCCTGTTAATTTGTATTCTTTAATCAAACGGTATTTTGCCAGGAGACTGCGGGGATCCTCGAACCATACCTCGTGGAGCGCACCCTGCTCATCTACATAACGGAACCATGGCGAAGAAGCTGCTTCGTCGTAATGAATCTGGCTTTCTTTGGTCATATAGATTTCGATGGCTCGCTGTACGGAATAAGCCGTCCCTTTTTTCGTGTCTCCCGATATCGTCCAGTCATATGCATAATTGGGCACACCAAGCATCAATTTGGAACGCGGGACGACGGATACGGCATAATCCAAAGTTGCCCGTACCCTGTTTATTGGCGCAATCGGGCCGGACGGGCCTCCGGGCCAATGCCAATCATAGGTCATCAGGAAGATTTTATCGACGTATTTGCCAAGTGTTTTATAATCGTATGCCGCTGCATAGGAAGGATTTTTGTCTCCCTCCAAAGGCGGGACGGCGATGAGAACTTCCATATTCGAAGGGTGAAGTTTATTGGCCAATTCCTTTATAAATTTATTCAGGTAGCGACGATCTTTTGGATACACTCGTTCAAAATCGATGATAACCCCTTTGTAATGATTGTAGTGTAAAAGAGAGTGGATGTTGTTGATCAATTTTTTACGCAGCTTGTCTGTACTCATCAATCGATGAGTAAGATCCGGATCGAAGCCCTTTGGACTGATGTTCGTAATTGTTGCATAAGGCGGCTTGTTTTTCTTCCATGCCAGTTTCGCATGATTGTCCTGCTGAACGTTTGGTTCAGCTTGCAAATTCCCTTCATAGTCCGGCCGATACTCAAAAATGAACACACTTGAAATCGTTTTTTGATAATAGTTTAGAATCCATTCGTTGAAGTTTTTATTTTTCGGTATAAGAAACGGCCCTGTCCATAGCGTTGTTTTTGGCGGACGAGGGATTTGTAATTTCTGTCCCGGGACAAGAACCGCATTTTTCAAATGATTGCTTTTCATTAACACTTCTTCGGTAAGGGAATGACGCTTGGCAATCTCCCAGAGGCTATCGCCGGGTTGAACAATATAAGTCGATCCCGGAAGCAAAAGCGCCTGTCCAAGCACAAGACGGGCATTTCTCGCCAATCCGTTTAGCCTGGTAATCTCTCTCGCAGCCACTTTGTATTGCTGACTGATCTTGGTCAAGCTATCTCCATATCGCACTTCATGAATTACCTGTGCATGACCGGTTACTGGCATTGCAAACAGACAGATGATTACCCCTACGGTGATGAAAAAATGTTTGATCATGTTGTTGATTCCCCCGCTTTTCCCTTAAATAAGCAGTTATACACCTTTAATATTGGCGTAACGGATTTCTTTAATCTGGGAAGATGAGGGAATGATTGCCTGCCGATAAATGAGCCTCATCCCAGCCGTAATCCTGAGATGCAAGAGTTCTGTTTTGTTGCGATGAGCGCTCTCCTTGCCAAAAGAGCTCTGATAGGGTACAATTCCCAAAAGGAAACGCATAGGAGGAATACGCATGCACCCAAAGAAAGTCCCCCGTTAAGACCGTGGCCCTCCATTCATGTGCTCGTATCAACCCATCACAAAACAAAGGGAGATGCACGGAAATGAACATGAATGGACCTGTTGCCATTTCGAGAAGGGAAAGACTTCAAATCTGCGAGGAAATTGCTGCGAGACTGCATGAGGTTTTCGGAGAAAAAATCGCAGCGATCGGGGTCTACGGCTCGGTTTCCCGAGGGACAGACGGCCCTTTTTCGGATATTGAGATGTTTTGCGTGCTGAAGGAGTCAAGTGAACCAGTGGACTACAGCTATGAATGGTCGACAGGACCGTGGAAAGCTGAAGTTAATGTCTTGAGTGCGGATGTGCTGTTAAAAAACGCTTCTACAGTAGAAGGTCAATGGCCTTTGACCCATGGACCCTTCTTTTCCCCGCTCAGTCTGTATGATCCTGATGGTTTTTTTTCGACCCTCAGAAAAGCGGCTGAATCGCCGGCCAGGGAAGACTTCAAAAATGCAATCAATGAAGTCCTCGTTGGTGAAATGTGCGAATTCATTGGAAAGCTTAGAAATGCAAGTCGAAACGGGCCGCATACGTATTTGCCCTATTTGGCCATGCAATTTGCCGAATCCGGGGCCATGCTGATCGGCTTGCACAATCAAAGGCTTTTCTCGACGGGCTCTATGGTGCTTCCCGAATCGCTGCAACTGCCAAATCGTCCTGCAGGGTTCGACGATGTAGCCAGGTTGGTTATGTCCGGGGATTTGGCGGAACCAGCGAAGGTCGTTTCGGTGTGTGAAGCTTTCTGGAGCGGCCTTGTAGACTGGGCAGGTGAACACGGCTATGTATTGATTTCGAAGCGAATTCCTTTTTGAAATGGCAAATTGCCAATGCCAGTACGGCTGATTCGTGGATGAGATGGTGTTGTAGCGGCTCCATTTTGCACGTATCAATCATGGACCGAAACGATAAGACAGGCAGCATTGCGCCGCCTGTCTTTTTCATGCCTGCTCTTATTTCACACCTACAGCATCATAAGCAGCTATTACCGACCGTACTTGATCGGAATTCGCCCCGAACAGGTCGGTTGCCGCCTGGATCGCGGCACGGCGCATCGCCGAGAAGTTGGAATATGGAGTCAGGTAGTATGTCAGTGCGTGGTAGTAGATTTTAGCCGTATCCGTACGACCGATGCCTTGGACGGTTACGCCGTAGTGGGTGCCGCCTTCCGCGAGCAGGTAGGCAGCCTTGTTGTTGATTCCGCTGTTGATGTGTACGCCGCCGTTGTCCTGGGAGCCTGTGTAGCGCTTGCTGTAATGGTCAGGGTCGCCGTACAGCGTCGGGTCCTCCAGGGAGCGAAGCGCGTCTCCCGGAGTTCCTGGGGTGTAAATATCCTCTCCCATCTGCCAATCATCGTCGTCGACCATAGCTCCAAAAATATCCGACATCGATTCATTCAGTGCCCCTGATTCATTTTGATAAATCAAGCCGGCTGTCCGTTCCG
Source organism: Brevibacillus borstelensis (assembly GCF_036700025.1). NCBI lineage: Bacteria > Bacillati > Bacillota > Bacilli > Caryophanales > Paenibacillaceae > Brevibacillus > Brevibacillus borstelensis. Next base: position 2,991,968 of record NZ_CP144922.1, read on the forward strand.
TAACGGCGTGTGTCAGCTCATGGGCTACGACATCAAGACCGCCCGAAAGAGAGATAAAGGTTCTGCCGTCACCATCGCCATACACCATTTGGGAACCGTTCCAGAAGGCATTGTTGTAATTGCGGGAGTAATGCACCGTTGAGCGAATTTTCGCGCCATTCCCGTCGAAGCTGTTGCGTCCGTGAGCATCTCTGAAGTAATCATAGGTTCGCTGAGCGTAAGCGTGGGCATCAACAGCCGCTCCATCTGTCCAGTGATTGTCACTGTCAGACATCAGCGTGCCAGGCAGGCTGGTTGCATTGCGGGCTGTGTAGGTTTCGATGCCGCTTCCTCTCGTCGTATCCCTCATGACATAGCTGGTGCTGCTTTGTCTTGTCGTCTCAAAGCTTTTTTCGTCTCCCAATACCCCTACGCCAGTGCCTGTCACCGTATCAATCGTGTTGTACTTGTTGATGATGTCCCCTGAGTGCGCGTCAACAAAGTACATCCAGCGGCCTGGCTCCGGCTCCAGGAAGTTAAACTCTATGGCATATGCCAAATAAGTTTCTCCATCGTGCACATAAATGTACTGTTCCGGCTGAGGCTCGACTTCGAACTCCTCTACTTCTCCCACTTCGTCCTCAAGGTCGGCCAGTGCCTTTTTCAGCGCCTTTTCTTCGTTGAGCTTTGCTTTTCTGCTCAGTTTTTTGTTTTCTTTCACATTCGGAACGAACTGTCCGAGAAACGACGTCACATTGCCATCTTCATCAACGTGAACGGTTTGCTGGTATCCGTAAATCGGAATGCCATTGTACATTTCCTGCAGACGGTAGTGGCGCGTATTCGTCTCCTCGTTTTCCACTTCTTCCAGCAGTTTGAAGTGCTCCTGGACATCTCCCTTGATCTGAAAATCCTTCTGATACGACTCCAAAAACGACCAGATCAGATCTTCTCCCTCCAAGCCGTCTGCTTCGAACGGTTCCGCGATGAATTCAGGTGTTTCAAACTCCTCGTGGTACTGAACGCCAGACGATTTAGCCATGGCGGACCAAGGGTGAGCCAGAGGAACTGCAGTCATGGTGGACAGGGCGACGGTCAACGCAAAGCCTTTTTTCCATACAGACTTTTTCATGTGAACATCTTACCTCCCAATAATTATAATATTTGGTAAAATTACACTATTCTTTATATTGGCCTTTCCCCTAAAAAATTCCTTTCCGATAGCAATATTTTTTATCGACATATTCTGCCTTATCGACAGCGGAAAATTCCCGGTCCGACACGCCTGATTCCCGCCTCCTTTTGAACATAAAAAAACGCCGGATTACACCGGCGCCAGGCTGTCGAGAAACCCCACAATATGTTGGAGTTTCTTCTTTCATAACAATAAAATTGAGCACGAAGTGCTGGAAGTCTTAGATAGCACCACACCTAACATGCCTTTGCAAGGTGGAGTGCTATCTTTTTTATATTTTGAACGGTTGCTGTCAGCAACGCTTGCTCTTGGACATTTTCACGTCCGCGCAACCTACAATAGCGAAGTCCATGCAGTTCTTTGGCATCTGCAAAACTTCGCTCTATCGTTTGGTATCTCAACCTGTATAGGTATTTTCCTGACTTACTTAAGCGGTTCTGTCGAACCCATTCTTTACTCTCTTCCCATACATGCCTGGTTATCACCTTTTGGTGATTTTTTGACCGTGTACACATAGTGAGCATCGGACATGCCTTACATATTTCTTTATTTGACTTATACATTCTGTATCCGTTACGGTCAGTTGTCGAATAAGCAAGCTCATGTTTTTGGGGGCAAATATAGACATTCTTTTCGGGATCATATTTAAACCGCCATTTGGCGATAAGGCCTTTAACAGGTGAAAAAGCTCGATGGCCAATGACGGCAAAGATATTTAGATCGTGCAGAGCCTTGCAGATTGGAGTAGTTAAATAGCCAGCATCCAATGCAACGGCTTCAATGGTATCTGTAAACCCAAACTTCTCAATTTGGTGTTGTAGCCGATCTACATAAGGAACAGAATCATGAACGTTACCCGCAGTCACGTGTACATCAGTTATGATATTGTACTTATGATCGACTGTCCGATGATCGAGATAGAAAAAGCCTTCAGGCTTTCCGTCACGAACCATGTAACCACTGTCCGGATCAGTAGTACTCACCTTGATTTCCTTTTCTTCCTTCACATCCTCTCTAGGCTTCAATCCTTTTTTCCGTGTGCTTCACGGTCTTCATTAATGGCTGCTTCTAAATCACTAAGGTAGGCTCGACTAGATTTTTCAATAACATGCTTCTTAAATTTACGTTTGTTCGCATTTGCTTTCAGATGAGTGGAATCACTTATCAAAACACGTCCGCCAACCATGCGATGTTGGATAGCAAGGCGAACGATTTCATCAAAAATCTCTTGGAAAACATTTGTGTTTTTAAAACGAGTTCGACGATTCCAACTGATGGTAGTGTGGTCTGGAACTCGATCTGTTAGTGAAAGGCCAAGAAACCAGCGGTAAGCAATATTCGTCTGAATTTCCTTTTCGAGTTGTCTTTCTGACCGGATACCGTAAAGGTATCCAATGAAAATCATTTTAAATAAAACCACCGGATCAATGGCTGGTCTACCGTTATCTTCACAATAGTATTGGCGTACTTTTTCTCGGATGAAAGAGAAGTCTACATGCTTTTGAATAACTCGTAGCAAATGGTCCTCCGGGACCAACTCATCAAGGCATACAAATTCATATTGCATTTGTTGCTTTTTTTCATTAGAGGAAAGCACAATAATCACCCGCCAGTAAATGTAATTACAAGAATATTATAACACATTAACGCGGTGTCGTCACAAAATACAGGGAAATAAAAATGGCTGTCGACTTTCTCGACAGCCTGACGCCGGATTACACCGGCGCCAAGAAATTGCACGATTTTTCCCGAGAATTGTCGTCCATTCTCCTGCATTTCTCCACTTGTGCTATCATATAAATGCGGTGGCGTTCCGCGGCAAGTTTTGCACGCGCTTTAGATAATCCGTGACGCGCCGGTCTTCTTCAAGCGGGTATTCAAATTTCAAATGCCTCGCTACATCCTGGGCAGTTCTGCGGAACAAGGCCCCCATCGTGAACAGAGATCTCCAGACGCCCTCATAGGTACCGTTCTCGTATGTGGACATGAGCTCCTGCCAGGTTTTCTCGGACAGATATGTATCCAGGTATTTGCCGTTCTTGCCGACGCTGACTGAAAAATCAGTCTGGATACCGACTTGCCATTCCAGCATCTTGATCAGCATCGGTCTGACGAATTGGTTCAGGTGATCCTGGGCAAATAAAAATTCCTTTCTCCACAGCCCTTTGGCCACATACGTTGAAACCCACCAAAACTCATTGCAGCAGTCGTAAAAATACGCGGCTGACGGACGCTTTACCCAATAGTCTTCATCAGTGGGAGGCAGGACCTTGGGGAAGCAGTTGTCTTTGTCCATCAATACCATCATCAGCTTGTCTTCTTTGCAGTACTCGTCCTTCTCATCCAGTGGAATCAAAGTCAAATCGATCCGGTTCCCGTCCGTGAACAGCATCAGGTAAGAGAAACGCCTGCCCAACTCGGGTGGGAACATGGCCATGGCTTCAGGAGTCTGCATGATGATGCGCTCTCCGAACATATCGACCCAACCGGGATTTTGCAGAAAGGAATCCATTTCCGTGACATGAAAGCTGATGTCGTAGTCCTGAAAAAAATCCCTGGGGACGTTCGGGTTGGTTCTGGAGCCTTCCAACGTAACGACGCGAACACGTTCATCGTCCGCTGCAACTTTTAGAATGAAGTCCATCATTTCTTTTTCGGTTCTCATATTCGCTGCACCCTCCGTATTCTATGTGTTATTCGTAATGATTAGAATACGGGCTGGCGGCCCGCGAATACGAAAAGCATAAGGAAAAGTCAGACGGTAGTGTTACAATTTATCCAACATTTTTTTCACGATCAATAATTCCTCCTCGGAATGAATGTTCTCTTCTTGATCCTTTTATTATAAATGGTGATCTGCATCCGATACAATGAGCAGCCTCGGCTTCCATAATAGACACGATCCAGACTGTAAAAACGGCGAGACACCGGAAAGCAACGAAAATGCCGCTTCTATATAGAGAATAGAGCGGCATTTTCGTGTCCGTATGAGAAAGTCAATTCACAGCATTTTGTTTGAGATAACGTCTCTGCCAGACCATGGTTGTAAGCAATGTCAACACCAATAGAACGAGACCAAGCATGAACGGATATGTGATTTGAATGTCATACAGTGTGCCGGCAAGTGTAGGCCCAAGCACATTCCCGATGCTCATATAGGCGTTGTTCATCCCCATGGCGAACCCTTGTTCATCGCCCGCCAGCTTGGAAATGAGTGTATTTAAAACAGGACGAAGGATGGAGGTCGCAAGGAAGATCAACAGGGTAATGCCAAAGAACAGCGAATAGTTGGTTGCAAATAGGGAAAGGAGGAAACCGATCGCGGCTACTCCCAAAAAGATATTCAAGACGGTCCCTTCCCCAAAACGACGAACGACACGGTCGACGATGAAGAGCTGTACGATGACGCTGACGATACCGGTAGTTGTAACCATCAAGGCGATTTCTTGCGGTGTTGCGCCGTACTGATTGTCGACATAAAGTCCAAGGACAGACTCATAGGCCATCAACCCGAAGCTCATTACAAGCGTAATGACAAGCGGTATGAAGAATGGCATCTTCACGGAACGGAATATTTTTCTGATCATGGATTCATCGTCTTTGACCGCCCCTCTATCCCCCGAGGCGAGCTTGGCAGCACTTTCCTTCAGAACAGCAACGGAAAAAATGACGGCAACAAGCGATACGACGGCCGAGATGAGAAAGGGAGTCTTCAATCCATAATCCGCCAAAAATCCGCCGATCCCGGGTCCAATGACGATGCCCAGCGACATGGCAGCAGAGACGAGACTGTTGCCTTTTGCCCGTTGATCCAGAGTAGTAATGTCTGCGATGTAGGCAAAAATGGCCGGAATCAGCAGTGCCGCACCTATGCCTCCGATAACGCGAGAAGCGTAAAGCCACCAAATCGAATCAAAACCGTAAAAAACGAACATGGAGAGCGTTAAGCCCGCAAGTCCATAAATGATCATTTTTCTTCGGCCATATTGATCAGCCCACTTCCCGGCGATCGGTGAAAAAACGAGCTGGGAGCCTGCAAAAATGGCGATCATCAGTCCTGCTGCAGTTCCGCCTTGATTGATCGACGCCAAATAGGCTGGCAAGATTGGAATGATGATGCCAAAGCTTCCAATCGCAATAAACATATTGATCATTAAAATGACCATCTTTTTTCGTTGATCTGCTGTCATCATGTATCCTCTCTTTCAGTAGCTGTCCGGATTTACGTAGTGAGAAAGCCGGTTTGCCTGTGCTGGATTGTGCTTCCGAGAAAACCGATTAGTTGGAGATACAGTAGCTTTGATCATCTACCCCTTTTTATATACGCAAAACCGTTTCATTCAGCAGGCTGCGGAGAATATCCAGTGCTGTCTCTGTTTGCTTGCGATCTGTGTTCAGCAGGCGAAAGGCCTCGTTTACTCTGGATTTATAATTGGGCGGCGCAATTTCTAAAGAGTCCACGAGATCTGCTGCCTCCATTTCATGTGGACCATACACTTCATTTAACGCAAACAATACTTGGTGCAAACAGGAAATGACTCGATAGCAATGGCCTGCCGTGTAGGAGAAGTCTTTTTTTGAAACGCTTTTGGCCGCTGCCTGCAGGGAATAGGACGCCTCCCACAAAAACCTTTCGATGATGAATTGCTTGAGTGCCGAAGGATACGGTTTGGTCCTTTCCTTCAGTACAGCCAGTTTGCCGCTTCGATCCCAAATGATTTCGCCAAGGGAGATTTCCCCCAGATAGATGACGTTGGTAAAACAGTGAGGATGGCCGATTTGATATTCAATGTTTACGATTCCCTGGTTGCACTCGTCAATGACATCAGAAAGCTTGCGTACATCCCTGAATAGAAATTTCACTGGGGATTGCTGTACGGAAACCGTAACTCCTAGGTTCATCCAGGGTCTCCACTCTCCCATCGATGTAAGCAGAAACTTTCCCTCCACATCATCCATCGTTGTTGCTAATTTGAAAATCTCATGAACAGCCATACCAGATTGACTGTCATAATAAATCACAAAAGTCGTACCGGAGCTTTGAGGCTGGTTCCCTCTCGCGTTTGCGCCGCCCAGCACGATTCCTTCTGTGCCAGGTACACCCTGAAGCCGTTCAACAACGTCTTCAATGAACAATTGTTCAGTCATATTGATCTCCTTTTTAGGAAGATTCAATTTCAAACTCCATTGGCCAGGTGAACGGAAAAAGGAGTTGCAGTGGCAACTCCTTCAAGCAACCTTTACAAATGAATAGCCAGTCGTATTCGTGCAAATCATCACGGTCCAGAATCAAACAAAAGCCAAGCTGAAGATCGTAGGCAGTTAAAAAAACTTGTCCTTTCCTGCGTTTCTATCAAGTCCAATCGACATAGAAATGTGGATCATTCGTGACTGAGGCTTTTGCTTACTTGACGAAGCACGTCCACGGCAGCACGCAAGCAATCAAGATCATGTTCTTCTCCTATCTTGTTTGCCCAAACCGCATGTTGCTCTTGTGTATAGTCAAGAGCTTTTCTTCCCTCTGGAGTCATGGCCATCAGCTTGGAACGACGGTGGTGCGGGTTCTCGAGAAACTCGATCAGCCCCTCCTTTTCCAAGGAATTGGCAGTTTGCTGTACACTTTGACGGGTCAATCCCATAATACGGGCGACATGAGCGACGGTTATCGGCCCATGTTCGACTACGCCAAGTATCTGCCAACGAGCACTGCTAAGGCCTACAGGCTGGGTCAGGCGATCTCCTGCCTCCAGCAAGCGGCCATTCAGGCGAAAGATTTCAAGAATAAGGTCGGTGAAAGCTTTTCCATTCGGGTTCAATTTCGTCATGTCAGTATTATTCCATTATGACAGGTCCTTGTCAATATGGAATGAAACTAATAGAAAAGAAGACTGCCTCATTATGTGTGATGCCCCCCTTGAAGCAAGCAGGCTGAACAAAATTACCTTTGCTGTGGGGAGAGCCATCATTGCGACAATGAGGCAGTCTGCGTTTTACTCAATTTCAAATTGCTCTTCCTGAGCAGTGTCTTGTGCCGAAGGATCGCTGTTTTCCACGGATTCTCCAAAACGCAGCGGCGCCCTGATTTCCACGAACGGAGCATCATTGGTCTCCTGGGTCGGACTCATTTCACTTGGGACTCCGATACTGCGCATAGCTTCCGGAAATTCTCTCTCTGGTGCCATAGACGCTTACACCTCCCATACAGCGTACTTTGTTTCTTCCTGAGTAGGATGCCCCTAAATGATTATTGAGGCACTTCTTCCATGACCTTATTGTTTCTCCGGAAGAAAAATCCGTTGTATTTGTTCAAGCCGTAGACAGCATTTGCCGCGGTACAAGCAACGACGTGGGGGCTCGTTTGCAAAGGATGCGCAAATGAAGACCGTTGCATCAACCTCCGAAGCTGATTGGCGGTCACCCCTTTTTTGGCCAGGGCTTCATCAAATTCTTTTTGAGCAGCCTGCTTGGCCTTGAACAGCATCATCTGAACGCGGCTATAAACGTTGATCGCTCCATCACCCGTCGTTTCGATGGGGAGAAAAATGGCGTCCGGGTATTTTTCCGTGATCAACGATTGCACCCCGTCAGAAACGCCGGAAGACGGCATGCAGCCAAACGGCTTGACCGAAATGGTCATGTTTACCTTCCGCTTCTTCACGTTGAGAATCAGCTTGCCTACTTCCATATGCCCTTCTCCGCCGCGGAGATGATTGTTGTAGTGGTCATGGGCAACGCGGGCAACCTCGTCCATGTCGGGCAGGTGATAATCATGGAGGCCGATCGCTTTGGCATAGGTCTGGAACATGACGCGCAGGACCCGGTCTGCAACCCAAAGCATCCGCAGGCGCTTGACGGGGTTCTTTCCTTCCAGTCCGTAACGCCCGGCATCTTCTCCCCGGAGCTTCATCCGCTTCATCGTATCGTAGCGCCCTTCCCAGATCAGATACAGCACCCAGGCTGTCAGCGATTGGACATCCACTTCAGCCCCTTCCTTTTCGAGAAAACGCTGGAGCTGATAATTTCCGTCTCCTTCGGTTGTCATCGCCCAAAATTCTCCGATAATGCTCACTTTCGGCTTGACACGCGTACGGTCTACCTGAATGCTCTCCAGTTCTTTTCGGCATTTGATCAACGCGGGAATCAGCCATTTTCGGTCACGCAAGGCATCATACAGGATCTTTTTGCAGCGCTCCATGACGGCATCGGTCGCGCCGGCTTCTACCTCGTAAGGGCGGATGCGGTAAGCCAGCGCGTTCAAAATATCCCCCAGCAAAAACGCTTTTACAAAGCTGATAAAGAACGAGGAATCCAGTTTCAGCGCGGATTCCCCGCCGGTTGCCTGTTTTAGGCCGCTCTGCTGCTGGAACAACAGCACGCGGAATCCGTCAAACCCGGCATCGCGGAGCGCTTTGCGGTATTCCGTGACATACGTGCCGAACCGGCACGGCCCGCAAGAACCGCTCGTCACGAACAGATAATTCCGGACGATTTCTTCTTTTGATTTGCCTTCCACATCTCGCAAATGAGTCAGGTATTTGATGAGATTCCCTACGGTGAAATACGTCGGATTGCACTGGCCGCGGTTGCCGAACTCCTTGCCGAAGCGCAGCGACTCATTATCCGGACAATCCATGTGCCGAACCGTGTAGCCGAGGCCCGCCAAAGCTCCTTCCACCAAATAGTCATGAGCCATGGTCAGTCCGCCGAATAGGATGGTCGTGCTTGCTTTATCCTTTGCCAAAAACTGACGGGGAACCGGATCAAACCACTGTGCTTTTTGTTCCTGCTGCAGCCCGAGTGCCAGAGCCTGCTCTTCCTGATAGCGAAGCAATTCATTTTCCAGAGAGTCTTTGGCCGCGGGTGTTTCCTTCGTCGTTGACATCTGATGTTCGCCTCTTTCCTGTGGAAATCGTATTCTAGTTGCCTGCTTGCGAGAGGTTCTTCTCTTCATAGGATGTCTCTTTCGTCTGCAAACCAAGCAGTTCCAGCCGTTTTTTCTCCAAACGCTGCTGAAGCTCCGCTTTTTTCCGGGCCAAATCCTCCAGGCGTTCTTCATGCAGGCTCAGGCTGTGGGCATACGTTTTCACCCGAATCTTGATGGACCCGCTCGGTTTGTTCGCATCGATATCGTGCAAGGCGGAGTATGGAGTGCCCGCCGTCGAAATGATCGAGTCAATCAAGCCGTAGGTCGGCGCATCGTGCCCGCACTTGAAGCTGGACAGGTCCAATACGGCCACATTGGGGTGACGGGCGGCAAATTTGGCTGCCCACACCTTTTGCACGCTGTTGGAACTGAAGTTCTCTGGCCATACATCGCTTACTTCGAGCGCGTGCTGCACACGTCCGCTTTCCAGATCGGATCGGAAAAAGCGGCGCAGCCATTCTTCGTCCTTGGGGATCGAGCGCATGGAGAGAATGGGATAGCCCAGCACCTGGAATTCTTCCAATACAGAGTGATTGAGGCCGGGATCGGAATGGTAGGGACGGCCGATCATCAAAATGGCAAGGCGATTTTCCTTTTCCACCTGCTCCAGGATCATTTTTCCCCGCTCCTGCATCTCGGCGTCGAAAATATTCATCGCCCGCCCGCCCTGCTCCACGGCAAAATCGCTTTCGTCCTCCGTGATTTGCAGACAGTCCTGAAACGCCTCGAACAACTGCTTTTTCATCATGTGCCGCTCCGTAAACGTAACGGCCGGATCGAGATAAGCCACCCCTTTTGTCTCAAAGAAATTTACCTCTTTCGTAAAGGCGGCCTTGATCACGTTTGGCGCTCCCGCCACGATGGGACAGCTCGATGAATCCATCACATTTTGCAGATGGGTCGGGATATGAGTAATGCACGGAAAGAAGATATAGTCGAGCGGCTTTCGCTCATGGTGCTTGAACAATAAATTGTGAATATGCGCCTGTGCCACTTTCGACGGGTAACAGGGGTCGATCGAGCCGTATTTGCCCCCCTCCTGCCACATTTCCTCGCTCGTAAAGTCGCTGAAAACAATATTGTTCTTGTCGATGCCAAGCGTCTCGAAATAGGTCCGCCAGAAAGGTGCGGTCGACCAGATATTGAGAACGCGGGGAATCCCGATGCGAATCTGTTTTCGTCTCTCCGCCGTTTCCATCGATGATCGCTGGAAAGCTCGGCGGTATGCCGTTTTGCGCAAGCCCCCCAGACCGAGCCATGTGCGTTTGAGATGGACATCTTCTACGGTTGTATCGGTATCCGGCATAGGCTCTGGATCGTAGAAGTGCTGGTACATGCGCTGCGCCTCGTATTCCACCAGATTCGGAAAGTGTTTTTTCAGTTCTTGCCGCTTCCGGGTCAGCTGGATGACGGCTTCCTTGTCTTCCACCGTTCCTTTTTCGCAGCTGAATCCCGAAATATAGCGGGCGGTTTGCCCGTCCGGCGTCTGCGAGTCGATGAACGTTCGGCTGCAATGGTTGGGACAAAAATTGCAGCGGGTGGATTCGTCGTTTCGGGAGATATAGTGCAAATTGATCGCGGCATCCAGCCCCAAAAACGTGGAATACCCCCGTCGTTTCATCACGCGCAACGTTTCCATCGCTGCACCGATCGCTCCCGCTTCTCCCGGGTGGGGATTCACGTAAACTTCCGCATCAGGGACGCGCTGCTTGATGTAATCGACCTGTGCCTTGACGGCAGCGAGGTTGTACTGCGTGCCGCCTTGGAGCACAAACTTGCGTCCCAGCTCTGCCATACGCGGAATCTGAACCACGTACTGCCAGACGTTTTTCGGCAACACAAGCGCGAGACCGGCAAGCAATTCTTCTTTCGAATAGCCTTCCTTCTGAAAGTTGACACGGTCGGCATCCAAAAATACGGCGCAGCCATACGAATATTTGGGCGAGAGATCCGCCTTGAAAGCTGTTTCCGCATACTCTTGAACCGGTATGCCGAATTGATCTGCCATTGCCTGCAGGAGCATCCCGTTTCCTGCGGAGCATTGGTTTGAGAGTCTGAAGTTGCGGATGTCCCCGTTTTTCAAAAAGAGCACCTTAATATCCTGACCGCCGATATCGCAGATCACATCGATATCGCCAAACTCGTGCACAGCGCTCATCATATGGGCGACGGTTTCGACAATGTTGACATCCGCCTTGAGCGTTTTTTCCAGGACATCCGCTGCGTATCCTGTGGCGCCGAATCCGATAATCTCAAGCTCGGCTCCCTGCGACCTTACTCTGTCGTCGATGCGCTTTAACATTTCTTTGGTGTCTTCCAGCGGATTGCCTTTGGACAACTGGTACTCCTTCAGCAAAATCGTGCCGTTTTCATCTACGAGCACGGCTTTGGAGGAAGTCGAACCCCCGTCCAGGCCGATGACGGCTCGCACCTTTTGACCCGGTTCAAACGAAGCTGGCGTAAAGCGCGGAATACTGTACAACCGGCGGAACTCTTCCAATTCGTCCGCACTTTTTACGAGCGGCGGACCCGCATTTTCGCCCAATTTCGCCTTGCGTCCGTGCGCAATGAATTCCTTCAGGCCTTCCAGCCCGGTATATGTCCCGACGTCTGCCGGTTCGTGCATGCCGTACATGACAGCTCCATACGCTGCGTAGTACTGTGAATTTTCCGGTACGAAGATTAATTCGTCTATCGGCATGTCTTTGGGATAATCGTAGCCCCGCTCTTCCCAAGTCGCAGGAATGCGCTTTCGCCAGCATTCTTGCAGGAAAGGCAGGTATGTATTGGGACCTCCGAGCAAAAGCACGCGATGGCGCAGCGTATTGCCCCGGGTAAGAACAGACAGGTTTTGCATCACGATGGCATCCGCGAGAGAACACATGATCTCCGCCGAGGGAATGCCGCTTTTCACCAGATTCACGATGTCTGTTTCCGCAAAGACTCCGCACTTGGCAGCGACATGGTGCAATTTGCTGTCGTCAAAGTGAAGCTTGCCCACCTCCTCCATCGGCATCCCTACTTTAATCATGCACTTGTCGATGGTTGCTCCGGTGCCTGATGCACACTTGTCATTCATCGAAGTCAGCGCCTGCTTGTCCCCTGTTTCCTCATTGGCCTTGAAAATAATGATTTTTGCATCCTGGCCGCCCAGCTCGATGACACTGCCCACGTCAGGGTGAAGCTGCTCCACTGCCATCGTGACTGCATTCACTTCCTGGACAAACTTGGCCCCGATGTGCTCCACAATAGGGCCGCCCCCCGAGCCAGTCACGAAAACGCGAATCTTATCCTGGTTTACATGGGCAAACTCATTCCCAATGGTGATCAAAAACTCCAGGACCTTTTCGGCTTGCTTCGTATGATGGCGCTGATAGTCTGACCATAGGATTTCTTTGTTTTTCGGGTTCACAACAGTCGCTTTGACGGTGGTTGAACCGACGTCAATCCCGATGATTAAGGAGTCCAAGTCTTCACTTTGCTGTTCCATGGAAATGCACCTCGCTCCACTTTATACATTCATTATCTTTTGGATAAAGATAGCAATATATACATAGTGGAAATGTTAAATTCCAATTCTTTGTCTTGATGGGACGGATTGAAGCAAAACAGGAGAGGTTGCCTTTTTACAAGGAATTGGAAGATCGAGTAGGAGGGGGCGACTAACCCCCGTCCTCTCACACCACCGTACGTACCGTTCGGTATACGGCGGTTCACCAAGCTTGACGAATTTGAGAATATCGTTGCACTAAGCTTTTCAGCCCTTGTTGTTGCCAGTAGGCAATGCCGAGGGCTTTGTGTATATGCGGAGACTTTGTGGTACGCCATGCACCCTTGCGGGTATTTGCAATTTCAATGGCTTTTACGTGAGATATGCCAAGAGAACGAAGTTCTCGATATCTGGTTCTCACGCGTTTCCACTGCATCCACAAACAAAGACGGAGCCTGCGCCTTGTCCATTCCTCAATGGATTGTAGAATGCCCTTCGCGTCTGCAAGGGCGAAATATCCAATCCAGCCCATGAGGTACTGATTTATTCTTTCAATCCGCTTCTCCATCGAGATGCTCCACACCGGATTCGTGATCGTGCGGATTTTCTCTTTTAGCTTGAGGAGGGATTTGGGGTGGATGCGAATCCTTGTCTGTTTTGCAAAGGTAAAACTAAAGCCCAAGAATTTTCGTTTCCATGGTCGGTCTATCGCGCTTTTCTCCTCATTTACTTTTAGCCTTAGTACCTTCTCCAAGTGGTTTTGAATACTCTTCTTTACTCGTTCCCCTGCCCGTTTTGTTTTCACGTAGATGTTACAATCGTCTGCGTAGCGGCAGAAACGGTGGCCTCTCTTTTCGAGTTCCTTGTCCAAATCATCAAGTAGGATATTTGCCAAAAGTGGGCTTAACGGCCCACCTTGCGGTGTTCCTTCACTTGATGTTGTACAGACGCCATTTATCATGATCCCCGCATTCAAGTAGGAACGAATCAGTCTTAAAATTCTCTTGTCCTGAACTTTTCGAGCCACACGGCTCATTAGAATATCATGATTTACGCGATCAAAGAATTTCTCTAGATCGATGTCCACCACGAAACGATATCCTTCGGAGATATACGCTTGCGCTTTCCTTACTGCCATGTGAGCGCTACGTTTTGGACGGAACCCATAGCTAGATTCCGAGAAGGTGGGGTCGAAGATCGGCGTTAACACTTGGAGGATGGCCTGCTGAATAAAGCGGTCTACCACGGTGGGAATGCCTAATAACCTTACACCACCGTCAGGTTTCGGGATTTCGACTCTGCGAACAGGTGAAGGTCTATAGGTTCCCCTTTCCATCTTCTCGCGGATGGCTTGCCAGTGTTCACGTAGATAATCGCGTAGTTGTTCGGTTGAAACACCATCGACTCCACCGACACCTTTGTTTTCCTCCACTCGTTGGAGTGCCATCCGTAAGTTTTCCCGTGATAAGACTTTTTCCAGCAAATCCATAATGATGTTCCTTCCTTCGCACATGCGGACTCCGTGCTTGCTGTACGATACTCAGCCCTCTTTTGTACCCTCGGGGCTTCACCCCTGCTCTTCAAAAGTAGTTCCTTGACAGAATTCTGCTTCGACGTACCGTATCAAAAGACATGGATCGCATGCTGACTTGATGTTCGGCCCTTCCCCATTCAAGCGTCCTCTACTCGGGTACTATGGCCTCTGCTGACTTCTGCATGTTCAGCGTCTCCTTACGGAGACGGTTACCAACAGTTGAAGGCGTTTCATGCAGACCTCCCCAGGTAAGAACGATAACTTTCATCCCATGTACCTGCCCAAGTTTACTACTGTATCCCTTGGCTGTATGGGGCTTTGTCTTGTTTGGCAGACTCGCCCGGATACAACAGCCTCAAATTGGGTTCGTGTACCTCAGGTCGGGATTTTGCCGCCGGCTTCCTTCAGATTCGACCTCGCGGTCGACACCCTTGCCTTGAGCTAACGGTTGGTACAGCCAACCCCCGTTCGGGACTTTCACCCTATAGCTATCGCCCATGCTGGGCGCACCAAAAAAAGCAGCCCTGCGATATGCAGGACTGCACTAATGATCACTTTGGCTATTTGATTGCTGACAAATTCGTAATGATTCTTCTTTATGCTTAAGGCGATAATCGAACCAAGCAATACTTTTGTGTGAGTAAGAGCGTTTGCTTTTTCATCGCTCTTGTACGTTTATCATGATCGATCAGGTTCTTTGTTGAGTGGATCATTGTTTTCTGTCGACTGTATCGGGTCAATGACATCAGGCTTTCGGCCATATGCTTTATTCGTGACCCAGATGGTAATCCAAATAATTAAAATGGACACAATGACCAGAGCTATCAGAAAACCAGTATTCATGAATGAGTTCCCCCATCGGTTTATACTTTTCCACTATTATAAATGTTTTTGGCATGTCCAAATCTGTCAAACTGGTGAACGATCGATCGGTGGACCCGGATTTGTAATCAAACACAAGGACAAACAATGGAACAAAATACCCCATCGTCTGTCCTTTTAGAGCATTCTTCAATGAATCGTTTTACGTGTTGTTTTTGGGGAGGGAAGATGTCCTCGGCTATTGATTCCTGCTCCCCAGGGACAGCAGGTATTGAATCAGCGCATCCTGCTCTTCTTTCGTAAAGCCTGTCGATGAATCCACCCAGAATTCATGTCCGCTTCCGGCAATATGTACGTCTGCAAGCTCCTTCGCGCTTTTGTTTGCAGCGATGACTTTTTGCCGCAGATCTTTATCGATCAGAGCACGCAAACTATTGGCCGGATCGGGTGAAATCCCCTTCGCCAAAGTGCCGGGTACCCCCAATTGCGACAGGTTTGGTCCAACAGCAACTCCGCCATCGTGCAAATAAGGAGCAGTCCATCTTAAGCCGATCAGCCCTTTTACCTTGTATCCCCCAGGTGAATTGCCATGTGCAAACGCTATCTTTAGCTGTTCCGGGTCCAAATGGGCCGTTGGAATGGGAAGCACTTTTGCATCTGGCGGAATGGGAACAGGCGTATCTGGCGTATACAACGATGGAGGACCAAACAGGTTTTGGGTTTTCTTCAGAGCCATTCCGCGGGAAGGTTCCGTCCCAATCTGTTTGGAAGTAAGCACCCGGTTATTGGTAAAGGCTTCCCCCGCATGACAAGTAATGCAGGACGCCCTCTTGAATACATTCTCGCCTAAGACTGTTCGTTTAGAGTCGACTTTTTCCTTATGCTTCGGAGGGGTGATCGTATTCTGGTAGGCTGCCATCGCATTCAGCTGTTCCCCGACTTTGTAGCCTGGTGAACCAATCACCAATCCATCTGGAGCCACGGCTGTCAACTTTGGAAAAGACGGAGGCTTGATCATCTCGTTTACACCAGGAACACCCGGCGTAGGGTCGACTTTGGCAAAAAACTCGGTTGGTTTCAGACCGCTTTTCGGGTCGTAACGGTATTTCGGGTCGGCAGCATTCTGCAATAGCGTCCCCAGATACACTTCTTTATCCAGCCCGAATAATGCCTGGCTGGCCTCGACTTGGGCGAGGGAATCGGAGTTTTGCGCATGAACGTTGTTGCTAAACGCACTTAACCCATGAAATGGCCCGGCAGCAGAAAAGCCGCTCCAGCCATATGGGTGATTTCCTTTTGTGAAGGAATCGGGAATTTGACAGGGATTGCTTGTTAAATCGATCGTCGAATCGATATTTCCCCGAGGCCATTTTACTAAATTTTCGTCCACTGCTTTTTCCAAGGCAGCGGGATCGGGCAAAGGGGACGTTTTCCCATCAGAGGTAGGCACGACACGATCCAATCCGCTCATGTATGCTTTTAGGTTGGCTACATCCGTGTGTGTAAAGAATGCGGTGGAATTCGTCGCCAAGGCGAGGAACAAACCGGCATTCAGATCGGAATTGGGAGCGCCTTCGATGACCATTTTCGTCTCGTGGTCAACGGTCGCATGACAGGCCATGCAACTGACCCCGACTTTCAATTTTCCTTCCGACCACTTAATGGGCAATCCCAGTGGCGCATAAACTCCCTTGGGAACATCTATGCCGGTATCCACCTTTTCCCCTTTCTTAAAAGACCTTCCCCCTACGGTTACATCATAAGCAAGCTCAACCTGTAAATTTGTCGTTCCCTCCCCTTTTAACTGGAAAATAGCTTTCGCGATATTTGCGATCGTCAAAGGGCCGTCCACAATGCCCATGATATCCGTGAGAAACACTTCATTGCCGAATGTCTCCTGATACAATGTTGTTCGTCCCAATTGCAGCAGACGGCCGTTGACTTCTACAGCGCCATTTTGGGCAGAAAGTCTGCCTGTATGATCATTTGCTTTGTCTTGTACCGTAAACGTCTGTCCCCACAGGTCGTAATACATGACTCCCGTGTTCTGAAAACCATTTGCTTGCGCAGGACGCAAAACCTTGTCCGCAGGCGGAACATAAGCATACTCCGGTTCCCAGCCTAAAACGAAGACGCAACCGGTCGCGAGAAGGGCAATGAGTATGAATATAAGCTTCCCAAAGTGTTTTCTCATGACAGACTCCCTTTTCACATAACCCCACCAACATCGGAATCTCACACTCGCCTGATGGCTACGAACATAAACGGACGATTCGCTGGGGGTATCTTATCGCCCCCGCGCATCCATACCCTTTATTTTGCCAACCGTTTCTTCGTCAAGCTTCTTGATCAGGCTGACGAGCAGCTTCACGGCATTGTCCAGATCATCGCGGTGCACGATGGACACATGGCTATGAATATAACGAGCCGGAACGCTGATCACCATGGACGGTACGCCATTGTGTGCCATATGTATTTTTCCGGCGTCTGTACCGCCGCCAGGCATGATATCCGTCTGGTAAGGAATCTTGTTTTCTTTGGCGGTGTCGATGACAAAATCCCGTAGGTTCAAATGCGGAATCATGCTGCTGTCATAAAAGCCAAGTAGCGGACCGGCCCCCAGTTTGGAATGCCCTTCCTTGTGGCTCATTCCGGGTGTGTCTCCTGCTACGCCTACATCCAGGGCAAACGCAATGTCTGGAGAAACTTTGTGAGACAGGGTTACTGCTCCCCGCAGTCCTACTTCCTCCTGTACCGTAGCTCCGCAGAATACCGTATTGGGATGCGATTCTTGGCATATTTGCTTGAAAACCTGCAAAGTCACGAAACAGCCTGCGCGATTATCCCAAGCTTTTGCCAAGAGCATTTTGGGATTCGGCAAAACCTCGAACGGACAAATCGGGATGATCGGATCGCCTACCTCGACTCCGAATTCTTCAGCCTCTTCCTTGCTGGTAGCACCGATGTCTACAAACATATTGCTGATCTCCAGGACGTTTTTTCTCTCTTCGATCGATAAAATATGCGGGGCCTTTGAGCCGATCACGCCTGTGAGATCACCCTTGCGCGACAGAACCTTTACCCGCTGGGCCAGCATGACGTGCCCCCACCACCCGCCAAGCGGCTGCAGGCGGAGGAAGCCCTCTTTTGTAATATGTGTGACCATAAAGGCCACTTCGTCCATATGAGCAGCCAAAAGAATTTTTGGACCGGCATTCCCGTGTTGACCAACGATGCTTCCCAAATTGTCAGTGATGATTTCTTGAGTCAATGCAGAGAGCTTTTCTTTCATCAAGCGATGTACTCTGACTTCAAAACCGGGAGGGCCTGCCGCCTCAGTCAGTTCCTTCATCAATTGCAGCTCTTTGTCCATTTGTTATCACTCCTCGTGGTAGAATGACCTTTTTTCCATTGAACCTGTCTATGTCCCGCATCACTCCGGCAAGCCAGGTCTACAGTCTGTCATCCTCCCACAGCTTCGCGTACGCTTCGTCCTTTTCATCTGCATTTTCTTTCAAGAAAAGCTCCTTGCCCGAGTATGTCTTTGCTTCCATCGTTTCACCCGTCTCAGGAATCCGTACAGTTTGCACTTCCTGCTTGATTTCCTCAGCCATTGTTTCCTTCTTCCCCTCTGTTCAAATTCGTCATTATACTGTGCGTCATCTGTACTTGTTTTATGCCGGCCGCCCTGGCTTCTCCATTGATCTGAGGATCGACTTTACGCCAGTTTGGACCGTTTTTGCGGCATGCATAATTCCGCTCAAAGTCACCTAATTTAAGGATATCCGCGTAAAGGAGGGATACGATGAAGAACCGCAATGACGAATTGACCAACGCCGCAAACGAGATTGCCGACAAGACATACGAGCCATCTGATTACAGCAGCCGTGCCTTTTCTGAACAGGGATTGGCCATGACCCATGAACAGGTTAGCGATGATTATATGGAAGGTACGAATGATGGGAAAATGGACGAAAATGCTGGCGAGAAAAATCTCGATATTCCTCGGACCGGATACGAGAGTATGTTTGAGGAAGCAGACAGCAATTCCTGATCAAAGGCATTGGTTGCATCTTACATAGACAAATTCTTTCATGAATGAATGCCACTCTGCTCATGATAGAAAATGAGGGGAAATAGACTGCCCCTACGCCACAAATACGGGAGTGAGATTATGAACGACAAGGAACTTTTAGTCGAGAGGCTGAAGGCGGAAGGTTTTGCCAAGAGTGCTGAAAAAGTACAGAATGAACCGGAACAAAAGAATGCGGAAATGAAACGGACGACACCTGGGGTCTATAACACCCGGGAATCTGAATAAATTTGTAGTCTGACTGCCATGACTTCCGCAGCGCGCTGCTTGGAGAACGCACGTTCGTGCTGTTCGGCTGGAGCGCTGCCTGCTGCTTACTATTCAACGTCTCTTGTACTTACCACTATCTATTTTTCGTGGATGATGGTACGATAAAAGACTTGCCAACCGAAGGCAAGAATAAAATGTACAGGAGGTTGTATGGCAAAAACATCGATCATCGTCAAGCAACAGCGGACGCCGAAATTCAAGGTGCGGGCATATACTCGATGCCAGCGCTGCGGACGTCCACACTCTGTTCTTCGCAAATTTCAGCTTTGCCGTATTTGCTTCCGAGAGCTTGCTTACAAGGGGCAAATTCCAGGCGTGAAAAAGGCAAGCTGGTGAGGACTGGCTTTGCATAATGATAACGTTTCCTGCTGTCAGGAGACGTTATTTTTTTATTCGTCGTACAGGGAGCTTTGGCATAATCGTGAACCGCAGGTCATAATCGTATAATGCACTTTATTCTGATAAAACAGAGGGGAATTCTATGCCTGTCCTAAACAGTCTTTCTCTTGATCAAATGGTCCGGATCATTCACCACGGTCTGGAACGTTCAAATAAACCTCAAAGGGTATTGATTGCGGGAGCGGGCATGGCAGGACTAGTGGCCGGTTCCTTGTTAAAGGAGGCCGGACATGACGTAACCATTTTGGAAGCATCTCGGCGGGTTGGCGGACGCATTTTTACTGTACGTTCCCCTTTTTCAGAAGGTCACTATTTCGAGGCTGGCGCCATGAGAATCCCGCGCAGTCATTCTCTGACTTTGGCTTATATTCGAAAGTACAAACTGCCGGTAAACAAATTTATCAATCAAACCCCAAATGATTTGATCTATGTAAACGGCGTCAAGACTCGTCGAAGGATCTATGAAAGAAGCCCTGATATCCTGAACTTTCCCGTAGCAAAAAAAGAGAGCGGAAAGACAGCTGAAGACCTAATCCGCCTGGTAGCCCAACCTGTTATAGACTTCATCAGGCAAGATCCTGAAAGAAACTGGCCCAGAATAATCGAGGCCTTGGATCGGTACTCCATGGAGACATTTCTTCGCTACAATCCTCTTGGCCCTTCTCTCACCGCCGAAGCTGTAGATATGATCAAGGTCCTGCTGGCGTTCGAAGGCTTTCCCGAGTTGAGTTTTCTCGAAGTGCTGCGAAACATCATCGCGATTGCACCAGAGTCAGAATTTTATGAGATTACGGGTGGGAATGATCAGCTTCCCAACGCTTTTTTCAATCAATTGAGCGATCACATTTTGTTTTCGATGAAGGTAACGTCCCTTTCGCTGAGCGGCAACTATCTTCGGCTAAGCGCAATCGATACGAACACAATGCAAAAACTGGAGTTCACAGCTGACCGCCTCATCTTGACGATCCCGTTTTCTCTCATGAACTTTATCGAGGTACAGCCCTACGATCTTTTTTCCTATTACAAATGGAAGGCCATTCACCAGCTTCACTACGTATCCTCTACGAAAATTGGCATTCAATTTTCACGTCGTTTTTGGGAAGACGCAGGCATGTTTGGAGGGCAAACGGTTACCGACTTGCCCATCCGTTTTGCCTACTATCCTAGCCATCGTTTCGGGGACGCAGAGGGCGTTGTGCTAGCCAGCTATACATGGGAGGATGATGCGTTGCCCTGGGTAAGCATGAGCAGGCAAGTGCAAGTGGAAGAAGCTCTGGGAGACCTGGCAGAAATTCACGGAGAACAGACAAAGCGATATTTTGTGTCCGGATTTGTCCAGAACTGGGCTTTGCACCCATACTCTGCAGGAGCTTTTTCGATGTTTAAACCGAACCAGGAGAAAGATCTTTCACCCTATATAGCGTTACCTGAAGGGAACATTCATTTTGCCGGGGAACACACTTCTCATTTTCGCAGTTGGATACAAGGAGCCATCGAATCCGGAATTCGGGCCGCTTACGAAGTGAATCAAGCAGACTGACAACTGCAAACAGCAATCTGCGTTGCGTAAAAAAACCAGGCTGATTTGACCTGGTTTTTCGTCTGTTGTTCCGTTTACCCTGTCCCCGCTCCTCCAGGGTGTTCAGGCGGTTGTACCTCCGTGTCCTTTTGCGCTTTGCTGGTTTGGAAGAGGTCGGTTGCTCCCGCTGCGTGAGTGCCCAGTACCTGCAGTTCTTCATTTCCGTTCGGCTTCTCGTCCGGTTTTTTCATCTCAAAACCTCCTTTCACTGTTGTTGTTGCGTATATCGGTTTTTCTTCTCATCAGGAAGCGTCACATGTGTCAATCATCAAAACAGTCTTCTTTCCGTCAGCTCATACTTTGCCTGCAAATGGAGAAACCAGTGTGTTTTGATAGCGCATCTCTACACACTGGCTGGCATTGTCTTATGAAAGTCTTCTTGCCGCGTTTTTTAAGCCAAGAATCCGCCTTCACGAGCGATATCTTGTCTTACTTGCTGCGGGTTGGTACCGGCAAAGCCTTGCTGGAACACTGCTTGGGCTCCGCCGAAAGCTGCCGGGGAAGCTTGCTGGGTGAAGCCGCCAGCGAAGCCAGCTTGGCCGAATCCGCCTTCACGAGCGATATCTTGTCTTACTTGCTGCGGATTGGTGCCTGCAAAGCCCGGTTGGAACACTGCTTGGGCTCCGCCGAATCCTGCTTGCTGGGTGAAGCCGCCAGCGAAGCCAGCTTGACCGAATCCGCCTTCACGAGCGATGTCTTGTCTTACTTGCTGCGGGTTGGTGCCTGCAAAGCCCGGTTGGAATACAGCTTGCGCTCCGCCGAATCCAGCTTGCTGGGTGAAACCGCCGGAGAAGCCAGCTTGTCCAAATCCGCCTTCACTGGCGATGTCCTGTCTTACTTGCTGCGGGTTGGTGCCTGCAAAGCCCGGTTGGAAAATCGCTTGGGCTCCGCCGAATGCAGCCGGGGAAGCTTGCTGGGTGAAGCCGCCGGAGAAGCCAGCTTGTCCAAATCCGCCTTCACGAGCGATGTCCTGTCTTACTTGCTGCGGGTTGGTGCCTGCAAAGCCTGGTTGGAAAATCGCTTGGGCTCCGCCGAATGCAGCCGGGGAAGCTTGCTGGGTGAAGCCGCCGGAGAAGCCAGCTTGTCCAAATCCGCCTTCACGAGCGATATCCTGTCTTACTTGCTGCGGGTTGGTGCCTGCAAAGCCTGGTTGGAATACAGCTTGGGCTCCGCCGAATGCAGCCGGGGAAGCTTGCTGGGTGAAGCCGCCGGAGAAGCCAGCTTGTCCAAATCCGCCTTCACGGGCGATATCCTGTCTTACTTGCTGCGGGTTGGTCCCTGCAAAGCCTGGTTGGAAAATCGCTTGGGCTCCACCGAAGTTATTGGAGAGTGTTTGATTGGTAAACATGTTTGTGTTCCTCCTTTTTAATGTGGTTCATAACTTAAGCCATTGCTGGCTGTTGCTGGTAAGCATTGATCATCGTGTTCATCGTAT
Organism: Brevibacillus borstelensis; assembly: GCF_036700025.1. Classification (NCBI taxonomy): domain Bacteria; kingdom Bacillati; phylum Bacillota; class Bacilli; order Caryophanales; family Paenibacillaceae; genus Brevibacillus; species Brevibacillus borstelensis. The sequence goes on from NZ_CP144922.1 coordinate 3,014,688, forward strand.
GGTCTGCTAGCTGCGGCGTTTGGTAGAACCCTCTCATATTCATATACTGCCATGTTTCATAGGCCATTTGTTGGCACAGATTGGCTCCATTAACATGATATTGTCTGATTTGCGGGTCTACGCATTCACTAGCCCAGAGCATACCGATGGCGGAACCGGCCTTGTGCCAGTTGAGCATGATTGTTGCGATCGTCATATCAGAAAGGCGGGTTGGATGTGGATTTGGCGCCATCATCTGAGGCTGATTCAGCCCGACGGTCGCTGGCTCAGTCGTACGGATTTGAGCCAGTTGGGGAGTGGCTGCTACGTTTACACCCTTCCCCATCAACAGATTGATCCCTTGCTGATAGGCATTCATGATTTGGCGTTGGTGATTGAGAACCATGTTTTTCAGTTGCGGATCCTGTGCCATTTCGGCAAATAAGCCATGCATTTCGATCTCCGCATGCTTGGAGCGCAGCGCTTCTTGCGTTTCCAAAAATTCATGTGCGGCAAACCGTTGCATATATGCACCTCCTCTTCATATGGTTTGGTGTACATAGTACATCCCATCATAGACTTCCCGGGCAAATTTGCCTTTATGTATCTGCGGAGTAAGGAAATTCCACCCCGTATGATGGCTCTGGAGAAAAATAATTCATTCTGCTAGTGAAAAGTGGAAGGCTGTGTTTCTGCAAAGCGCTCTTCGGTCTGATCGAACACGGGTTTGGTTTCTTCGAAGAAACGATCTTGATTCTCGGGCGAAACGTACCCCAGCTGAATGCCGGTTGCTTTTGCGAGAAACGGGTCAAGCGTGCAAAGGTCAGCTTTGGAAATGTCGGATAAAGCGGTTTTTCCTGCTGATACAGCAACCAATTCCATTTCTGTCACACAAGCGTTGAGGTACCGAAACAAATTGGTCGACGCCTGGTCAATATCTAGCTGATCCGTCATTTTTCCCGTATAAACCAGCAAACTGGTGGGAGGTTCAAACGGAACCGACTTGACCATTTGTTCGCTCACGAGCGCCATGAGTGCTGCGGTGCCGATATAGACTGCATCTGCACCCAGTGCTATCGCTTTGAGCATTTGCCCCGGCGTTACAAGTCCGCCTGTGGCCAGTAGACTGACATCCCGGAAAACGCCTTTGCGGGCAAAAAATTCTGTTGCCCTCGTGATCGCAAAAAGAGTCGGCAGCCCCACATCATCCTGAAGCGTCGGCGCTCCTCCATGGGTTCCACCCTCTGCTCCATCCAGCGTAACGAAATCTACCCCGGCCTCTACCGCAATTTGCAGCTCTTTTTCCAGGTGATGGGTTGCTGCGATTTTGAGCCCGACCGGTACACCCGTCTCATCCCGAAGCCGCCTGACGAGCTGAATAAAATCTTCTTTTGTATTTACCCCCGGAAGACGCGAATGAATAAGCGCATCCTCCCCTTCGCGAAGCTCAAAAACCTTTCGGTAATCTTCACCGATGTTTTTTGCTGTCGTCCGCTGGTAGGCTGATCCCTGGGCGCCTTGTCCCAATTGAATCTCAATGGCATCCAGACGGTTGTACTTGTCAGGGGTATTCAACCAGCCGCCGCGATTGTATTGACCGATCAGCAAGCGAGCGGCTTCCCGCTCCTCCTCGAGCAGACCTGCTTCCCCTGTATTGGTCGCTGTCCCCGCAGCCGCAGCCGCCTTGGCCAACGCAATTTTTGTACTCTTGCTAAGCGCCCCTCCAAACGACATCGCTGCGATCATGATCGGCATGGAGATGGTCAATGGTTTTCGCGCGCGGTGGCCGATCGTGACAGAAGTCTTGATCCCTACATTTTCTGGTGTTGGAAAGCGGAATAAATGTACGGGATTAAACAAGATTTTCTCCCACGGGGAAAAGTGAAGGTGACTGCCAAGCGGACGAGGGACGGGTGTTCCCTGGGCAGCCCGCATCGCGATTTCCATAAGGTTGATCGGTCCAACCTTTTTCGTGGCAGGCACCATCTCAAACAGGTTTTCAATGTATTGATCCCTCATCATTCTCGTTACTGCTTTATCCACCGTTTCGTTAATAGCCGAACGGATGAAGTTTTCAATGAGTCTCAGCACGTTGCCCACTCTCCCCCGGTTCACCACCGTCTAGTGCGTTTATGAGCCCCTCTAATTTTTGGGTCATCGCCAAGCACATGTGCTTCATGGTGCCAAGCTGGCGGGCAGCATTCTGTTCTTCCACGGCAATATCGACCAGGTTTCGGTCATCGAAATTCGTGAGCTTTTTGTAATGGTCGTGCTCAATGGTAGACAGCGTTCCGGCCATCGTTTCGATCCGATTCAGCTCGGAATGGATATACGAAAGCGTGTTCTTCAGTTCTTGGTTGGCATTCATTGCATGGCACCTGCCCTTTCCATTTTGTTTATACATTAACCAATGTTTGTAAGTTCTATGCTTTTTTTGTCCTGAGCAAATAAAAAAACCGTCCCCTCTTTTGAAGGGACAGTTTTTCGATTCTTATATGAAATATCGAGTTGATTCAGTTGGCTTGCAAGGACGTCCCTTTCGCCGGGACCGGCGCCAAGCATTTACTCCGCCAAATCTACATTGTGGTACACCTGCTGGACATCATCCAGATCTTCCAGTGCATCAATCAATTTTTCAAATTGAGCTTGCGCGTCTTCGGGAAGTGTCACTTCATTTTGCGCGAGCATGGTCAGCTCTGCAACGGTAAACTCAGTGACGCCGGCATTTTTGAACGCTTCCTGTACGGCGTGAAACTGGTCTGGCTCCGCGTAGACGATCACCGATCCGTCTTCGTCCAGAATGTCGCGTACGTCCACATCCGCTTCCATGAGCAATTCGAGAACTTCTTCCGCAGTTTTGCCTTCGACACCGATAACGGCAGTTGCATCGAACATATAGGCTACCGAACCGCTCACGCCCATGTTGCCGCCATTTTTATTAAAGGCTGCACGGACTTCGGAAGCAGTACGGTTTACGTTGTTGGTCAGTGCATCGACGATGATCATCGATCCATTTGGTCCGAAGCCTTCATAACGCAGCTCGTCGTAGCTTTCTTCGGAACCGCCTTTTGCCTTTTCGATGGCCCGGTCAATGATCGCTTTCGGTACGCTGTACGTTTTTGCGCGCTCAAGCACGACCTTCAGGGCGCGATTGGATTCCGGGTCCGGTTCTCCCTGTTTGGCTGCAACGTAAATTTCTTTACCGAACTTTGCATATATCCGACTGGTATTGGCATCCTTTGACGCTTTTTTTTCCTTGATATTGTTCCATTTACGACCCATAATGTCCCACTCTCTTTCGACGGTTTCAAATTAAGGCTGCTCCCCTCAAGAGGAGGTTCATAGCAACGAAATGATTGCTGACAAAAAAATACTAAATGAAAGATATCCAGTTCACAAGAGGAAATTATAAAACAATGCCGGAGCAGGGATGTTTATAAAACCGGCTATGCCTGAAACTGAGCGGCGGAAAAAATGAAATGGCATACCTCCTGAATCTGCAGCCAATTCAAGAAAGACGGTACCTATTATAACATAAACAGAATGGCTCTCTCTATCAGAAACCTCGATCGCTTTCCTTTCGGTTCGCAGCAGATTGTTTTTCTTGCATTCCTAAAAAATGTCCTCTGAATGAAGGCGATTTTCTCAGTACGAGCTATCATTTTCCGCGAATCCGGTTCATATTTTACGAGCAGCACCGGAATATGAGCATGCTGCACGACAGCTTGACCGCTTTTTCCAGTGCTTTTTTGGCTAACGCCGATCCACCGAAAGGCATCAAAATTTTGCTGCATAGCATGCCGATCACGGCCTTTCTCATTGCGTCTAGGAGCATCCTTTCTTTGCTATTCTACCATAGACATACCCTTACGTTTACGTTAACGTCAATAAAAAGATATGCTGTCACTACCGGTCTACTACTCAATAAAGAAACATAGAATAAAATCATATGGTGTTTTTAACCATACCGTATTGACAATGTAATTTCCACCTTGTAAAATAAAGCCAAGACGATGCAGAAAGGAGGAGACAAATTTGAATTCTGCATCCGTTTCAAAGCCGGTCTTTCGTTCTCCGGATGGTCTGCCTACCGATATATGCATTTTTACAATCACATCCGAGCCCAGAAAAGATACAAAAAACAAGTCGCTTCCGGAGAGAAAGCTGAAGATCCTGCTCATCCAGCGCGATCCGAACAGCGACCGGTTTCCAGGCTACTGGGCTTTTCCCGGCGGTTTTTCCAATGAACACGAGACTCTCGACGCTTGTGCCGAGCGGGAATTGAGAGAAGAAACCCACATCCTGAACGAAAACGTCCATATCGAACAACTGAAAGCCTACTACACTCCGGGAAGAGATCCGGGAGGCTGGATTCCCACGGTCGCCTACTACGCTCTGGTGAACGAGAAAAGCCTTTCCGGTTTTAAAGCGGATGACGACGCAGTTGATGCTCGCTTGTTTACAGTGGAAGAAGCCTTGTCGATGAAGCTTGCTTTTGACCATAACAAGATATTGGAGGATGCGCTCAAACGCATCCAGGAAAAAATGCTGCAAACCAACATCGCCAAGGAATTCCTGCCGGAAGAATTCACGTTATCCGAGCTGCTCCAGGTCATCGAAACGGTAGTGCCGACATATACAGTGGATAGATCAAACTTTGAGAAAAAATTAGTGGGCACCAAAACGAGAAAAGGGATCATTGAAGTCGCCCGGGACTCGCAAGACCGGATCAAATATTCGAATGAATACTCGCAAAACAAGGCGAAACTGTACCGTTTCACGGACTACGTCCCCTTTTTAACGATCTATTAGTCCATCTTTTTTTAAGTAACGATAAGGTTATTTTGACAATATCAAAAATACATTTTGATTTTCGGGAGGTCATGATGATGAGCAAAAAAGCGTTGATTGTCATCGATTATACGAATGATTTCGTTGCTGCAGACGGTGCCCTGACTTGCGGAGAACCCGGACAAAACATCGAGAAGCGGATTTGCGAGCTAACCAATGAGTTTCTGCAAAATGGAGATTATGTCGTCATGGCTGTGGATGGCCACAAAGAAAACGATCCTTACCATCCGGAAACCGCCCTCTATCCCCCGCACAATATCATGGGCACAAAGGGACGCCATCTATATGGAGCGCTGCACGATCTCTACCTGGAAAATGAAGCGGCGATTTACTGGATGGACAAAACGAGATACAGCTCCTTTGAGGGAACAGATTTGGCTCTCCAGCTTCAGGCGCGGGGCATCCGGGAAATCCATCTTGTCGGCGTTTGCACGGATATTTGTGTTCTCCATACTGCCGTTTCGGCCTGGTATCTCGGGTACGAGGTAGTCATTCACGAGGATGCCGTGGCAAGCTTCAATCCTGCCGGTCACGAATGGGCATTGGGTCACTTTAAAAACCAGATGGGCATGAAGGTTGTATCGAAAGCTTGACCAGGGGAGCCTCCTCTCCCCTCTCTTACAACTCCCTTTGCCGGAGCAGAAAGGATTGGGAACGGATGAAAAGGACCATTTTTGATGCGATTGATCCGAAAGTATATCGTTTTGTCCATATTTGCAATTCCTGCAAGCAACCAAATTTTCGCATCTCGGATCAGGTGAATCCCTGCTCTGCGTGCGGCCAGACGGCAGACTTCGAGATTCTGCCCTTCTTCGATCCTTCCAGAGATTACGGTCTCGACGTAGACGAATACGCGATCAACATGATGTATGCCCTGTACAAGAAGGGCTTGCACCAAACGCCTGTCGTTTTCGACGACTTCTACCGCAAGGCGCCTTTTGTAAAACCGGTTGGCGACCATACGGGAGAGCTTGGCGGATACGTCGCCTTTTGCGGACTTCACCAGCTGATCGACATCGTAGAAAATCTCTACTTCAACGAGAGCGACATCGAATACCTCCGCAGCAAGCAACTGTACGATGAAGAATTTCTCGCTGAACTGCGCTCGCTGCGATTCACTGGTCAGCTTTATGCCATGGAAGAAGGCCAGATCGTTTTTCCGAACACGCCCTATATCCGGATTGTGGCCCCGATCATGGAATGCGTCTGGATTGAAGCCCAGTTGCTGAATACCGTGAACAGCGAGTCTCTGCTCATGACCAAGGCTTCGCGGATTATGACTGCGGCCGAAGGTCAGACGGTCATCGAAATGGGCAAAAGAAGAGCCCAAGGACGTGACGCCTCCGTACAAGGAGCCCGTGCCGCCTATATAGCGGGATTCCATTACTCTTCCAACATGAAGGCAGGCAAACAATACGGTGTCCCGACAACCGGAACCCATGCCCATCTGTTCGTGCAGTTTTTCCCGAATGAACTGGAAGCGTTCCTTGCATTCGCAGAGGTGTTTCCGGCGAAAAGCATTTTGCTGGTCGATACCTTCGATGTGCTCGGGTCGGGTATTCCAAATGCGATCAAGGTCGGCAAGATCATGCAGGAACGCGGTCACAAGCTGAGCGGGATTCGCCTGGACAGCGGGGACCTCGCCTTCTTTTCCAAAAGAGCCCGGAAAATGCTCGATAATGCCGGCTTGCACGATGTCAAGATAGCCGCATCCAGCGATCTGGACGAGTACACGATCACTTCCCTCAAATATCAGGGAGCCAAAATCGACATATGGGGCATCGGCACCAAGTACATCACCGCTTACGACAGCCCGGCACTCGGCGGCGTCCACAAAATCGTGGCCCGCAAGACGGAAAAGGATTGGATGGCATTGATCAAAATCTCCGAAAATATCGACAAGATCCTGAATCCGGGCATTAAAAAAGTGTATCGGCTGTACGATCAGGACGGAATGGCCAAGGGCGACTACATTTGCCTGGAGCATGAAGAAATCGGGCATGTCAAAGAAATTGTGCTGAAGCATCCGACGAACCCGTTAAAGAGCAAACGCGTGGTCAATTTTCGGGCTGTCCCCTTGCTCGTCCCGATCTTTGAACACGGAAAGCGGGTTTACAAAACTCCGACACTCGAACAATCCCGCCGTTTCCATCTGGCACAGAAGAATACGTTTTGGGAGGAGTATTTGCGCCTCGACAACCCGGAGGTGTACCCGGTATCGTTGTCTGACGAATTGAAAGAGTTGAAAGAGAAGCTGATCCACGAAAAAAGGCAATTTGCTCTTATGGAATAAGGGAGGATTCGACCATGCGACGAATCGGTATATACGGCAGCAGCTTTGACCCCATTACGTATTCCCACATGTTTACGGCAGCTGCGGTAGCGAGCCGCAAGCGCCTCGATAAGGTGTACTTTACCCCCTGCTCCTCCATGCGCAGAGACAAGATTCTGCAAACGGAAGACCGGCATCGCGTCAAAATGCTCGAGCTTGCTTTGGGAACCTGCAAAAACAAAACCAACCGATTCGGGGAGCCTTTGTTCGAAATCTCTTTGGTTGAAATGAATGCGCTCCCTGGCGAAACCTATACCTATGACACCATGGAGCACTTTCGCAAGCAGTTTCCGGACGACGAGATTTTCTTCATCATGGGCGCCGATCTGTTGGAAGGATTGTCCCGCTGGGGAAATGCAGAGAAATTGGTGAAAAACCACAAGTTTATTGTCATGTCTCGGGAAGGCTATCACATGGATGACTTGATCGCAAAGGACCCGCTGCTCAGAAACAATGACGAAAACTTCCTCACGATGTCAAAAGGCATCAGTATGGGCATCAGCTCCAGCTATATCCGCGGAGAAATTCGCAATGGCGGCGATCCGAGCTTCCTGCTTCCCGACCTGGTACTCGACTACATTTACAAGAATCAGTTGTACACGAAAGAGGTTGGCCGCTAATGAACAGGAACTTGACAAAGCAAGAGAAAATCATAGAGAGCTTGCATGTTCGGGCAACGATCGACGCAGAGGAAGAGCTGCGCTTTCGGGTGGATTTTTTAAAAGAATACCTGTTGAAAACAGGTGCAAAAGGATATGTGGTGGGGATCAGCGGCGGGGTTGATTCTACGCTGACCGGCTATATGGCCCGGGTTGCCTGCGATGAAGCAGCCAAGGAGACGGGCAAGGAATACCGATTTGTCGCTGTCCGCCTCCCCTACGGCCAGCAGTTGGATGAAGATGATGCTCAAAAAGCAATAAGATTCATTCGTCCACATAACACGATTACGGTAAACATCAAGCCCGCCGTCGATGCTTCCATGGAGCAATTCCAACTGGCGACCGGTGCGGCTCTCTCCGATTTCCACAAAGGGAACACAAAAGCGCGTGAACGCATGAAGGTCCAATATGACATAGCTGGCCATTTCGGCCTCCTCGTCCTGGGCACAGATCAGGCGCCGGAAGCCGCTACAGGGTTTTTCACGAAATTCGGAGACGGTGCAGCCGATGTCGCCCCCATCACCGGGTTGACGAAAGGCCAAGTGCGTCAACTACTCCAATACGTGGGCGCACCGGAGCATCTCTATATGAAAACCCCTACTGCCGATCTCGAAGACAACCGGCCGCTGCTGCCCGATGAGGTCGCACTTGGATTCTCTTACGACGATTTGGATAAATACTTGACGAATCAAGCTGTATCAGCCGAAGTGAAAGAAAAGATCGAACGACAATATGACGTGACCATGCACAAGCGCAGCCTCCCTGTGACTCCTTTTGACAGATGGTGGAAATGAGCAGGAACCTCCGGAGATAATGCGAAGCCGGAGGTTCTTTTTTGTAAGCCGTCTCGCTGTGGGCAGTTATCTGCAAAGTACGCAAGATTATGATTGAGATCATGCTTCCGAGTGAGGTAGAATTTGGAATGAAATAAAATTGGCGGTCCGAAAGATTACAGAAGAGAATTGAATGGATCAAAAACGGTTATTCTTGACTGTCAGCTCAACGAGAAATTGATGAGGGGTGCTCCTTGATGGCAAATAGCAAATTGAATCCTAAGGTTGACGAATTCGTAAGCAAAGCGGAAAAGTGGAAGGCAGAATATGAAAAGCTGAGAAATATTGTTCTTGACTGTGAGCTGACAGAAGAATGGAAGTGGATGCATCCTTGCTACACGTATGAGAATAAAAACATAGTGTTAATACACGGATTTAAAGAATACTGCGCGCTTCTGTTTCACAAAGGTGCCTTGCTACAGGATACCCATGGGATTCTCGTTCAACAAACGGAGAATGTACAGGCGGCTCGCCAGATTCGGTTCACCAATGTTGAAGAAATCATTGAACTGGAAACCGTCTTGAAAGCCTATATTCATGAAGCGATTGAAGTTGAAAAAGCCGGTTTGGAAGTGGATTTTAAAAAGCATACGGACTACAGCGTTGCGGAAGAATTTCAAATGAAACTAGATGAAAACCCTGCCTTGAAAACTGCTTTTGAAGCATTGACGCCGGGACGGCAAAGAGCCTACCTTCTTTATTTTTCATCACCCAAACAATCCAAAACGCGAGCGTCAAGGGTAGAAAAATGTATACCGCAAATTCTCGATGGAAAAGGATTGAATGATTAACGACTACAATCGTCCGTTTATTCGACTCTCACACGGTGAAAAGGCTTGGCAGCATGCACCAAGCCCTTTCACCGCAACCGTTTCTACTATTTTCAGTGCTTCTGGTTTTTTGTTTGGTTCCACTGCTTGATTTGCTCAATGATTCCCCGGATCTGGTCGCGCGCTTCGAAATGTTCCGGCTCGCTCGCCCAATGTTGAACCAGCGGCGGCATCGCTTTTGACATATGTGTATAGAGGCACCAGATCTTTACCATTTCCACGCGCTCTGGCGTTGCTTCTCCCGTCAACAGTTCAGTGAATTTGTAGAGGAGCTCATCAAGCTCTGGAACGAGCGGCGTTTTTTTATCGTCCATGCAGTTACCCTCGCTTTCGGCATTCAACGTTTATTCCTTCGCTTTATTTTACGAAATATTGCTCCCTGGGAAAAGGTTATTCCGGACGTGGGTAAAGATCTGTATGAAACATGCTCCTTCCTGCCCCTGATTAAAACGGGGCAAAGCCCTTTTGACTTACGAAAACCTGATGATCGGGAAAAACCCGTCTCATTCTGTCGTAGACGATTCGATAAGCGGACGGGTCGTACCATTCTTCCATCCCAAGTTCTTCGTACAATGCGCGAATCCCCAATCTTCCCGTGCGTCTCCCGCCGCTGCCGTCCCCCATAAAATAATCATCGACGCAGACACGGCTGACCAAAGACTTCAGCTTTACGGGGAAGTCTTCGCTGCTGGGAAGTAGCGGTGCAATCGTCGCCTGCGTCGGCACACCGGCATCTGCTAGTTCCTGCAGCGCTTTTAATCTTGCTGCAATGGGCGGAGCGCCCGGTGTAAAGTGCTTGCGTATTTCCTCCAGGTCCGTTTCTACGGTCATGCTTACCCGAACACGATCCTTGAGCTGCAATAACAAATCGACATCTCTGGAAACAAGCGGACTGCGGGTTTGCACAAAAAGAAAATCAGGCGGCTCCTCTGTCATGACCTCGAGCAGGGATCTCGTCACTTTTTCCCGATACTCGACAGGCTGATAAGGATCGGTGCTCGAGGACATGAATATCGTTACCTCGCCTTTGGCCTTGGCTTTGCGAAGCTCCTTGTGCAAAAGCTCCGCAGCTTCCTTTTTCACATCCACCCAGGTTCCCCATTCAGCGCCGCGAAACGTCGAGACGGGCATCTGACGCACGTAACAGTATGAGCATCCAAAAGCACAGCCAGTATAGGGATTGAGAGAGTGGCTGTAATCGGATAGAAACCCTGTCCCTTTGTTAAGCAGCGATTTGGGGTACTTGTAGAATAACTCGCTTTTCATGAAGACTCTCCCCTATTCCTGATACGCCTCCTCCTTTTATCATACACGATACGTTGTGTTTACTTGGCATCGTGAAAAATGATCCCGAGACTGTACCTCGTTCCCGAGGCAACCGTGCTGACTCCGTGCCGAAGCGTAGTCTTGTAGTACCCGCGCGTTCCCGGGACTGGACGGTGGTTCGTCGGGAAAATAAGTCCCGCGCCCTGCTCCAGACTGATCGCGTGACCTCTGCTTTGCGCTCTTGGCCTCTGCTCTACCAGGAGGAACTCTCCTCCCTTGTAATCCAGCTCTTTTTGATTCAAGGCAAGCACGACCTGAAACGGGAAGAATACTTCTCCGTATAAATCCTGGTGCAGACAGTTGTATCCGCCTGATTCATACTTCAGAATCAGCGGTGTTGACCGCACTTGCCCCTGCTGATGGCAGCAGTCGAGAAACTCGGGCAGCGTATCCGGATAGACGATGCCGTGGCCTAGCTGCTGGTGCCAGCGATTCGCAGTTTTCGCCAGCTCAGGATAGAAGCCGTGACGGAGTGTTTGCAGCAAATCGGGAAGAGGAGCTTGGTAGTACTTGTACTCTCCGACCCCAAATCGGTATCTGGCCATCTTGATTGTGCTGCGAAAATGGCTCTCTACCGTATAGGTTTCGATGATTTCCCTGCATTGTTCTTGTGTCAAGATGCCGGGAACTACAGCATAGCCCTGCTCGTCCAGCGTCTGTTGCGGCGTATCCCAATCCAGAGCAGAAATTCGCTGTGCGAGACGATCAGGCATATGTCGGACTCCCTTCGGATTTTTCCAACTGCAGCAGCTTCGTTTTCACATCCAAACCGCCCCGGTAGCCGGTAAGCGATCCATTTTTTCCGATCACCCGATGACACGGTACGGTGAATAGCACCGGATTCGCGCCAATCGCTGTCCCGACCGCCCGGACTGCTGCCGGTTTTTGGATACGCAATGCAATATCTGAATAGGTGCTGGTCTGCCCGTAAGGAATTTCGCGGAGCGCGTTCCATACAGCGAGCTGAAACGGCCTGCCAGAAACATCAAAAGGGATGGAAAAGCTTTTGCGGATGCCTTGAAAATACTCGATCAGTTCTGCTGCATACGGTTGAACTTTTTCATCGTCTTGCACCAGTGGGCTCCCGGAAAAATGCTTTTCCACCCACTCTCTCATTTCCTCCAAAGGCTGATTCGGTGTCCCCACAAAGCAAAGTCCCCTGGATGTCGCGGCCAGGTATATTCTCCAGTTTTCATGAACCAACAAGGTCCAGTAAATCGTCTGATCAGTTTTCGCGTTCATAGTGCAACCTCCCCGTTTCCGATGCTTGTTTATGCCGGTGCCGATACTCGGTAGGCGTCGTCCCGGTCATTTTCTTGAACAGTGTTACGAAATAAGGCGTACTGGACATACCTACAGCAAAAGCAATATCCGTTATCGTTTTATCCGTATCGGCCAGAAGCTGCTTGGCCATGTTCATGCGCAACTGCTGAACGTATTCGCCGGGCGTCATTCCTTTTACCCGCTTGAAGGTGCGGTGCAAATGATACGGACTGCCGTGGCACATTTCCGCCAAGATTTCCAGTGTTACATTTTCACTGAAATGGCTGTCAATGAAATGCGTAATTTGATCGACCCACTCGCTGTCGGGCAAACGCTGTCCAGTCGGCTTGCATCGCTTGCATGGGCGAAAATGGGCTGCCAGGGCTTGCTGCGCGTTTTGAAAGATCCGGACATTTTGTTTATTCGGAGGCCTGGATTTGCAAGACGGCCTGCAAAAAATACAGGTCGTTTTGACGGCGTAAAAAAACTGAAAATCGTAGGAAGCATCGTTGTTTATGATGGCTTGCCATCTTTCGTCTGTTAGCTGTCCCTCGTCGGCAGCTATTTTTGCATCATCCGCCATTGGAATGGAATGATGCTTTGGTTCATGTCCGCCTATGTTTGCCATCAGCTTCACCTCCACCATCAGTATAACCTCGCCGATTGTCGTCTGTACGCAATTCCGAATGGAAAAGCAAGATATTGAAATCGTTCCAGCCTGCAGCGGCAGTGTACTTACTCCATCCAATAAAAAGCAAAAGCATCTCTGTCCCCCTCTGCATGGACTGTCCAAACAGACGGGTGAGATGCATTCCCCTTCAGACGAGACGAGCATTGCTTGTTCAGACTTGCGGGCAGGCTAGATACAGTCTACATGACTACATGACCTCCTGCCGCTTTCCTTCGTGTGTTTTGACTCCCTCTTCTTCTATCCGCTTATGATGATTCTCTTCAAAGCGCAGACTTACCCTGGCCAGGGCGAAAGAAACGATCACGGAAAAAATGACGATGCCGTAAAAGCCCGCACCGATTCCGATCCCGATGCCACCCGCAAAGAAAATCATCGCAGCAGACGTCAGTCCCTTTACCTGCAAGCCGTTTTTCAGAATCACGCCTGCGCCCAAAAAGCCCAAGCCAGTCACGATCTGAGCGGCCAGACGCATCGGATCCATCATTGTCCCGCTGTTCGGGGAGCTGTACAGCTTTGTGCTGTAAATGGAGACCAGTGTGATCAGCGTGCAAGCGACGGATACATACATATACGTCTTTAACCCGGCAGGCTTGTTCTTATGGGAGCGGTCCCACCCGATAAACATTCCCAGAACCGCACTGATGATGACACGCAGATACATCTCCAGATTCATGATGACATGCTGCTCATAAATAACCTGCAGATATTCCATGTTCACACCTTCTTTTTTGCTATTCAGGCATTTGCTCAAAGGCAATACCTTATCCTTATGATTCGGAGCCCTGTCATATGAAGACCATCGCGTTCTATTGGAAGAATGGGCAGGACAGGGGTAAATATACTGAATTTTTCGTTTATTATATCACAGGGTATGCTTGTTTTGTTGTTTTTATTTGGGATAAATCATTTGTTTTAAAAAAATATGTGTTTTTTATTCTGTTTTCACGTAAAAAAAGGACAAAAAAATAAAATACACAATACATTTACAATTAAAAACAACACAAAACCCAAGCGGTGTGCTATACTAAAAATCAGACAGGAAAAAGAATTACTATTCAGATAACGAGGAGGCTTCGTCATGAAGGTACTGTGTTTAGGTGGGGCAGGACGAATTTGCCGGGAGTCCATTCTCGATCTGGTGCAATACTCCAGCTTCGAGAAAATCACAGTGGCGGATTTCAACGAGGAAGAAGGCAGAAAAGTCGTTGAATGGCTGAATGATCCCCGTGTCGATTTTGTCAAAATCAACGTTTTGGATCATGAAGACACCGTAAACAAAATGAAAGGCTACGACATCGTGATGGATGGCACCACCATCACCCTGAACGGCCTCTCCACTGCCTGCATCGCAGAAGCGGGGTGCCACGGAATCAATCTAAACGGCTTCGGTGCCGAAGATGAATCCGACGAGGTGTTTAGGCGAAATGGCAAGACCTGCGTACCGGGCTTTGGCATGACCCCCGGGGTTACGCAAATGATGGCCATGCATGCAGCCAATCAGCTCGACACAGTCGACTCGGTCCGTGTCAGCCACGGTGCATTTCGCCCCATCGCCTTTTCCCGTTCGATCACAGAGACGACGACCTATGAATACGCCCCTCACCTTCCAGGCCGCGTCGTCTACGAAAACGGCGAATTCGTGCAAGTGCCTCCGTTCGCCAGACCACGCGAAATTCAATTGCCTGAACCGTACGGAAAAACTGTCCAGTACATCATCCCGCACGCAGAGACAAAAACGTTGGCCAAAGCACTGGCAGACAAGCAAGTGAGGCTCATCGAGGTACGTGGAACGTGGCCGGCGAAAAACATGCAGCTCGTGCGGGCGATGTACGACTGGGGCATTATGCGAAATGACAAAATTACTGTCAACGGCGCAGAGATCGGAATTCTTGACTGCATTGGCGAATATTTGTTCCATTCCAAAGAAGGTCAGGAGACAGAGCTGTACGGCTACTCTTTGCATGTTGAAGTGATCGGAACGAAGGATGGCAAAAAAGTACAGCATGTCCTCTATCACACCCACCCTGCTTCTGACGGCTCTGTTCCCGGTTGGGAAAAACTGCGCGCCTACACCCGCAACGTCGGCATTCCGATGGCGATTGCCACCGAGTTGATCGCGAAAGGAAGGGTAAAAGGAACGGGTGTACTGATTCCGGAAGAAGCGTTCAACCCTGCAGAGATTTTCGCCGAGCTGGAAAAACGGGGCATCCACATGCACGAGGAAGTAACGCAACTGGGTGCGGAAAACGAATCTATGTCTGTGATCCTGTAGCATGAGCCTGTAAAAAGACAGAGCACTCCCTGGAGCTGCAGTTCCTTCTTGGGCACAGTTCCTTCTTGGACAGCAGCTCCTCCTTTAGGCTGCACCTCGTCCCCGTGGTTTCAAAGCGGCAAAACAAAAGCAGGTACTCCCAAAATTCTCGGGGGTACCTGTTTTTACTTGGGAGTTTGGCTCTTGCTTTTTCGAGGGACAGACATCGTCAGCTCAGCTTGATAATGAGGACGCCGCTTAGAATCATGGTGATCGACACCCATTTCACGATACTGACCTGCTCTTTCAGCCAAATGACGCCGATGAGAGTGGCAAAGACGATGCTGATCTCCCGTACAGATGCCACGTACGTGACCGGCGTTGTTTGCATGGCGTAGACCGCGAGCGAATTGGAGATGAACACAAACAGCCCGCCCGCTGCTGTTTGGACCGGATACCGTTTCACCAGTGACAAGTAATCGGTTTTCGTCTCTGTTCTTTTGTCGATCATCCATTTCCCCGCGAACATGCCGATGAAGACGACATATTTGAACAGCAAGCCAGACATAATGGCGGCTCCCATCCCGTCGATCATGCTGCTGCAGGCCGAAAAAGCGCCTGCCAGGAAGACCCATTTCATCCTGCTCCAGTCCGTCAGCAGGCTGCCCAGTTCTTTTGGCGAAAAGCTCTTTTGATTCATCATGAGCACCCCCATGACAATTACGGCAATTCCGATTACCCCTGTCCAAGCGATCGTGGCCCCGAAGAACAAAAAGCCGAGGATCGTGGTGACAATAGGCGCAGTGCCTCGCAATACCGGGTAGGCATGGCTCAGGTTGTTTGTCTGATAAGCTTTGGCCAGCGCGACAAAATATAGAACTTCCGAACAAGTGCTGAGCAATAACCATTTGACCGCTGCAGGAGGAAAGGGCGACGTGGAGAAAAGATACACAGCCAATGGCAAGTAAAGGATGACAGAGACGCCCAAGATCAAGGTAAAAAAAGAATCGCGTTCTTCAATCTGCTTGGAAACCGCGTTCCAGACCGCGTGGCACAGAGCGGCAAACAACAGAACGAGCAAAATGGTGGTGGACATCCTTCTCCCAGCTCTCTTTTTCAGATTGCCGAAGCAAATAAGCACAGGTGCAGCCTGTGGAGACTACACCTGAAAAGCCGTTACCCTTCTTGCACTTCATAGGAGTCGACGATCCCCACGATGACGGCATCGATGGGGACATTTTTATGGGCAAAGATGTTTTTCGCCGGAGTGCCGCGCGATACGATGACCCGCTCGCCCATTCCGGCTCCGATGCGATCGGCCGCGATCACCGTTGGCCCGCCCTCGTTTTCCTTCCAGTCTATGGGTTGGACAATCAGCAGCTTCAGATTCTCCATGCCCTCTTCTTTTTGCGTAGACCAGACGCTGCCAATCACTTTTCCCAGAAACATGGCGGTCACCCTTTACCGACATAGTGAACAGCGATCCCTCTTTCCTTGAGCAGATCCATTGCCAAGGGAGAAACAATTGCTCCCTGTTCCAGGATCAATCTGTTTTCAGGGAAGTCTGGCTGCGACTTTACCCATTCGGCTGAGATCAGCTTTCCACTGCCCGGCAGCATCTTGCGCAACCCACCGGGGAGCTGATCCGACTCTTTTAAAGCTTCTGCCTGTCTTTTTGACGTCCATTTTCTTACAGCCGCATTGGCCAATTCTCGTTGCGGGAAAAATTCGACGCCCAGATCCTTCATCTCGCTCACGTGCCGCTCAAACAGCTTTTGGTACGCGGCCGGCAGTGACAGTGTCTTCAGGCAGCGGCGGTCCGAGCGCTTGATTCCAGGCACGTCTTCCCCGACCAGCACGAATTTTCCCAAGACGAGCGCGGAAAAGATGATCTCTGCCTTGATGGTGCCCTTCAATCCGGCGGCGACGCGGGCCGCGTTGTCCAGATCGATTTCCGGGACGATCACGCCGTCGTATTCTTTCGGCAATTCCAATGGGGCTGGCGCGTACTCGTCCGCAGCGATGATTTTGCCTGCGCCTCCGCATTCAATGCGATGCATGCCAAGCCAGGACGAGGTTTCCCCGTCGAGAAACAGGATGTCGTGGCAAATCCCGTGATTCTGCAGCGCAATAAACTGGTCGGCAAACGGCTCATGTGCCGTGCTGTCGCAAAAGATGAACAGCAGCTTGTGCTTCTGCAGCTTTTCCTTCTCGGCTTGCATCGATGCCAGGAGCTCGCGTGTGATCGATTCGACCAGCTTTCTGACCTCCATTTGCTTCACCTCCCTGTAGAGGACAGGAGTTTGCCGTTTTTGCCGATGACCTCCATCTCGTCTCCCGTCCGCAGGTTGGCCGCATTCGCCTCGTCCTGGTCGATGTGCAGGTCGAGGGCGAACGCCGGATCGATGCGTACGGCTACATCCGGAAAAATGATGGAGCGTTCACCACTGAGCCGCAGAATCAGGCTGTCGCCCTGTTTTACATCGAATGCAGCGGCGTCATCGGATGACATGTGCACGTGGCGTTTGGCAACGATGACGCCTTGTTTCAGCACGACACATCCGGCAGAGCCGATGAGCGTAATGCCAGGCGTCCCGTCAATCGACCCTGAAAGCCGGATAGGAGGATGGACACCCAACTGATACCCATCTGTCTTTGATATTTCCACCTGGCTTGCTCCCCGAGCCGGTCCGAGTATGCGCACGCCCCTGATCAATCCCTTGGGGCCGAGCAATGTCACTGTTTCTTCTGCGGCAAACTGACCGGGCTGGGACAAAGGACGCATCGGCGTCAGTTGATAGTCAGGGCCAAACAGTTGTTCCACGTCTTCCTGCGAAAGGTGGACGTGACGGTTTGATACGCCTACAGGAATAACCAGCCGATTTTCCGGCCCCCGTGAAAATGAATCCGGCGACTTGCAAGGCTCCAATTTGATCCCTCTCCCCTTTAGAAAGTCAACAGCGGCCGGGGTCAGCTTGTCGTTTTCATGCAATGGATAAGGGTTGGGAATACCCGTACGCAGCATGGCCCGAAGCGTCGCTTCCGTAATAAAGGCCATAGGCTATGTCATCACCCTTCGCCCTTCGGGAGGATCAGCTCAATGTCGGTATGCGGCCGGGGGATGACGTGTACGGAGATGAGCTGCCCTACTTTTTCTACGGCAGCCGCCCCCGCATCCGTCGAAGCTTTTACGGCACCGACATCTCCCCGAACCATAACGGTAACCAGCCCTCCTCCGACATGGACTTTTCCGATCAGCTTTACATTTGCCGCTTTGACCATTGCATCAGCTGCTTCGATCGCCCCGACCAAACCTTTTGTTTCTACCATTCCGAGCGCTGCCATTTCTCCTGCCATCCTTTACGCCTCCTTACCTGCCGGTTGTCTGCAGCTCCAGCAGTACGCTTTTGATAATCTCCGCTATTTCTTCCCTCGTGATGGCGGCAGGAGGGGCCGCAGAGACAGCGGATGCTTGCGCTGAACCGGACGCTGTATCCAGCTTCATTTCACGGATGCCAAACGCTACCCGTTTTACATTGAGCAAATGCTGAGGGCCGATATTGTCAGATGTGACATTGTTGCCAAGGGAACCGCAGCCTAGTGTAAGCGACGGCATGATGCCTGTCGTAGCTCCGATTCCGCCAAACGTCGTCCCCGAATTGACGACAATCCGCGATGCAGGCTGTCCGAGAGCAAACCTCTCGATCACTTGCTGCTCCTGGCAGTGAATGCCCAGCGTATGCCCCAGTCCGCCAAGCGCTAGCAGACGGCTGCACAGGCGGCTGGCTTCCTGCCAATCCTCAACGGTATACAGCGCTAAAATAGGGGCCAGCTTTTCGACAGAGAACGGATATTCTCTCCCGACCTCGCTTTCTTCGGCGACGAGCAGCTTGGCCTCCGGCGGCACCAGGATACCGGCGAGTTCGGCAATGGCCTGAGGCGGCTTGCCGACGATGGCCGGGTTCAGACCGTTTCCTGCCAGGATGACGGATGCAACTTTTTTTGTTTCATGTTCATCAAGAAAATATGCGCCCTGCTTTTTCAGTTCGGCTACAACCTTTCGCTTGATCGCTTTATCGGCCACCAAGGCCTGCTCGGAGGCACAGATCGTGCCGTAGTCAAACGTTTTGCTTTGGACGATTTGGCGAACCGCGACAGGAATGTCGGCACTCGTGTGAAGGTATACAGGGACATTGCCCGGGCCGACGCCAAATGTCGGCTTCCCCGAACTGTATGCAGCCTTGACCATCCCCGTACCGCCTGTCGCCAGGATGACGTCGGTGAGGCTGTGGCGCATCAACTCTAGCGAGGACGCCATGGTCGGCTGGCTCACGCAGCTGATGAGTCCTGCCGGAGCACCCGCCCTCTCTGCGGCGGCCTGCATGAGCTTTGCCGTCTCTGACGAGCATTTTGCTGCTGATGGATGAGGACTAAAGACAATCGCATTGCCTGACTTCACCGCGATCAACGACTTGTAAATCAGTGTCGAGGTCGGATTGGTTGATGGCAAAATGCCTGCAATGACTCCGACAGGCTGGGCTGCCTCCCAAACCTGGTTTTGTTCGTCCCGCCGAATGATCCCAACCGTTTTCATATCTTTGATCGCCTGGTAAACATCGTTTGCGGCGAACAGGTTTTTTACTGTTTTGTCAGCCGCTTTGCCGTATCCCGTTTCTTCCACAGCCAGGGCTGCCAGTCTGCCCGCCTCCGCCTTTGCCGCTTCGGCCATGCTTTCTACGATCTGATCGATTTGACTCTGCGACATGCCAGCCACCAGTTGCTGTGCCGCTTTGGCCTTTTCCAAACAGTGCCGCGCTTCCTGGACCGATTGCAAATCAACGTCTAGCATCACGTGTACCGTCACCTCTTTTCAGCCGTTTGCAAATCTCTCGCTTTTCAGAAAAAAATTGTTCGTTATCCTTCCAGCTTGGGCAGGATCAGCTCAATATCGGAGTGCGGACGCGGGATCACGTGCACCGAAACCAGCTCGCCGACTTTTTCCGCCGCGGCAGCACCTGCGTCTGTCGATGCTTTCACTGCCCCCACATCACCGCGAACCATAACCGTTACGAGTCCGCCACCTACATGAACCTTGCCGATCAGCTTGACGTTTGCCGCTTTGACCATTGCATCGGCCGCCTCTACAGCACCGACCAATCCCTTTGTCTCCACCATTCCCAATGCGTCACCCATGATTCATTCCTCCTTGCCGGTTTCATTTGGATTTTCCTTTTTTGCGTTGTTCTGTTTATCGGCCGTCTCTTTGCTCGTCGACCTTCCTGCTGGTTTGGCGCCCGCTGGTCCCTTCTTTTTGTCCAACCGCTGAAAAACCATCTGCAATACTGTCTGATCAGGCCGCGGAATCACTTGGGAGTGACGTAGCTGGCCAATCCGTCTCGCTTCCGCTTCTCCAACAGTCACGGCTGCTGAAACCGATGCAACATCGCCGACAATGTAAATCGTGACAATTCCCGCGTCTGCCCCCTGATACGTGACACAGTGGACATCTGCCGCTTTGGCCGCGGCATCTGCGGCGGCGACTAGCGCAGGAAAACCGACCGTCTCGATCATTCCGAGAGCGTATCCACCACTGAGCATACCTTCACCCCGCTTTTTTCCATCATCACTCTAACCGAATGGTGAAGCGGCATCATACCCTCCGCTCACTCACCGACAATCCAATTGACGCCTCTTTGATCCAGCTCGTGCCGCCACTCTTTGGGTGCAGGAACGTCACTGATCACACTGTCAATCTCCTTGAGATCGGCCACTTTATAAAACGTACTGATTCCGATTTTGGAGTGATCCGTCAAGACGATGATCTCCTGAGAATGTTCGATAAACCGCCTCCCCAGCATTGCTTTGTCGGCATCATAGCTGGTAATCCCTTTGTGAGCCAGAATCCCGTCGATCGAGATAAAAGCCTTGTCGACAAAAAAGTTTTGCATCATTTTTTCCGCAAGCGTTCCGACTGTTCGAAAATGCTTTGACTGTACCTTTCCGCCGATAAAGTATACCTCTCCGGTGAACAGCTCCCGGTTCAGATAATCCATCAGAACATTCAATGCCGGTACGGAGATGGTGAGAATTTTGAGATTCTTCTTATTGATTAAATAGCTCAACATATGCAGCGTTGTCGTACCGTCATCGATCACGATTGCGTCGTTGTCCTGCACCAGTTTGGCTGCCGCCCGGCCGATCTTTTTCTTTTCCTCGGCGTGCGACACCTCTCTCGTCAGGTGGGACGGCTCCTCCCGGTCGTAGTTGATCTTGACCGCCCCGCCGTAAACACGTTTCAGCTTTTTTTCGCTTTCCAGCTCTTCGAGATACCGCCTGATCGTCTCCGAGGATACTTGCAGCTTTTCCACTAGTTCGTTCGTTCGCACTTTTCCGGCGTAGTTCAGTAGATGGATGATGACTTCTTTGCGCTCTTCACCCACCAGAGACATGGATAAAGTCCTCCTGTCTGCATGAGCAATTTTCCAATTGGTAAGGATTGTTGGTTTGATCCGGGTTCAGTCCTTCGAGCTTGGTTAAAGCAACAGAAATATAGGAAAATACATATTCCATGCATGTGTTATATTGCTTTTACTTGGTCCTATGGGTGAAAAATAAGCCTCTTCGCTGTTCACCAAGAGGGCCTGTTACCAAAATCGGTTTTTATCGATCGCTTCTACCAGCCGCTTCATGTCATGCGGATACACCTCGCCAATATTGCCGATGCGGAATGTGTCTGCCAACGAAATTTTTCCTGGATAAATCACAAAGCCTTCCTTTTTCAAGCGCTCATAAAAGCCGTGAAAGGTAAACGCTGCGCTCTCCGGATAGTAAAAGGAGGTAATGATCGGCGACTGGCTTGATCTTGGCAAAAGTGTCCGAAAGCCGATCTGCTCCATTCCATCAACCAATGTGCGTTGGTTTTCCCTGTACCGGATCTCCCGCGCTTTTACGCCACCTTCCTCCTCCAGCTCCAGCATGGCCTGGTAAAAGGCGCGGACCACATGCGTCGGAGATGTATACCGCCACTTGCCATTGTACGTTTCCATGGTCTCCCACTGATCGTACAGGTCAAGCGAAAGGGAACGGGCCCGCCCTTTGCATTTTTTCAATTCCTCCGTCTTCGCGAGGATAAAACCAAAGCCAGGCACTCCCTGGATGCACTTGTTGGCGCTTGAGATCAAAAAGTCGATTTCCAGTTCAGCGGCATCAATCTCAACCCCGCCAAAGCTGCTCATGGCGTCCACAATGAGCACCTTGCCGAATGCTTTTGCGATCTTGCCCACTTCAGCGATCGGGTTGAGCATCCCGGTCGTCGTCTCGCAATGAACGACGGCTACGTGCGTAATCTCCGGATCGCCCTCCAGCACTTCCTGCAGCTTCTCGGGCTGCGTCTGCGACACTTCGCCAAAATCGATCACCAGCGTGTTGACCTTGAGCACCCGGGCAATCTGGACGATCCTGTTTCCGTATGCGCCGTTGGTCAATATGAGCAGCTTGCCATCGTCCGGGACGGCGGAACCGATGACCGCTTCCACGGAAAATGTTCCGCTCCCCTGCATCAGCACAGACGTGTAGTTGTCGTGGTTATTGCCAGCCAGTCTCACCAGCTTTCGCCTGATTTCCTGCACCAGATCGTTGTATTCGTCATCCCATGTGCACCAGTCCCGCAGCATCGCGGCCTTTACTCCTTTTGACGTGGAAAGCGGTCCCGGTGTGAGCAGCAGATACGGGTTATCCGGCAACTGAGTGATCTTCATGGTCATCTCTCCTTTTGCGCAAGGCGCAGATTGATTTTGGGAATCAGCGTATCCAGCTCGCCGATGCTGTCTATGACGTAATCGGCTCCGGCCTCCTTGAAACGCTTGGCTACGGCTTCCATCCTGTCTGCCAAAAGATCGGGGTCGCACTCCAGGACTTCCCTCTCCGTCATTCCGAGTTCACTGCTTCCTTTGATAACTCCGACTGCCCAGGCGCCGGCATTGACTGCCTCCCTGATGTCACTGGTCGTATCGCCTACCTTGATCACGTGCTTCATCGGAAACACGCCGAGGTTGATCGCATTTTGATAGCACATCCACGGGTATGGCCGCCCCGCAGGCATTTCGGTGGGCGTGACCAAGGAATCGGGCGCGTATCCGCGTTTTTTCGCTTCCGGCGCGACGATGGCCATCATTTCTGCGGTATAGCCTGTAGTTGAACCGATTTTGATGCCTGCCCGCCGCAAGCGGTCCACCAGCTCCAGCACACCGGGAATCGGCGTCGTATAGTTTCTCAGGATGGAGAAAAGCATCGGTTCGAAATCGGCGTAAAGCATGTCGACATCCTTTTTCTCCGGGTATCTGCCGTACTTCTCTTTCCATAAGCCCGCAATCCGCTCCATCTGGCACATCGTGTTGATGTGGTCCCACTTGAGCATGCCCATCGGCTCCCGAGCCTCTTCATGCATCACCTCGATTCCCTTCTTTTTGAACACCTCCAGAAAGACGTCCAGTGGCGCAAAACATCCGTAGTCAACCGTAGTTCCAGCCCAGTCAAAAATTACTGCTTGAATCATTTCCTCTCTCCCACCTTTATCTTTTTTGCCATGCCTCCGTTTTCTTTCTCACCTTTCGGGTGCCGATTTCGTAGACGATCCGGACGACGATGTTGGTCGCCACGATCAAGACGGACATCGCAGCCGCTGCGGCAACATCACCGGCGTCATCCATGTTGACAATGGAGACGGAAGCCAGCTTGAAGTCGGCGGAGTAGAGAAAGACGACGGCAGAAATAGTAACCATGGAGTTGATGAAGTAGTAGACGGCAATCTCCAAAATGGCTGGCAGCGACATGGGGACTGTCACCCGCAAAAAAGTGATATAGAATGGCACGCCCATCGATTCGGATGCGAGTTCAAATTCCTTGTCCAGCTTTTTCAGCGCAGTCGTCGCCGTGATGAACGGAACCGCGTAGAAGTGGACGATATTCGCGATTACGAGGATGAGCACAGTGCCGTAAATCCAGTTCAACGGGTTGTCAGGATGGTTGAAGAAGAAAATGTACGCAAGCCCGATCACCAGCCCGGGCAGGGCGAGCGGCAGGATGGAGAGAAAGTACCCTACCTGGCGCATCCCCTTGAGAAACCGCGTTTTCTCGATGATATAAGCGTTGACAAAGGTGATCACCGTTCCCGCCACCGCACTGTAGAAGGCGACGAGCAAGCTGTTCCAAAATGGCTGCATTCCCTCCCCTGCTACTTTTGTAAAGTCGAAGTGGGTAAGCGTCATGCTCAGATCATAGGGCCAGACCTTTACAAGCGAAGCGAAGACGACCGTACCGAGCATGATGAAGATCGAAGCTGTAATCAGTGAGCAGTAGGCAAAGAAAGCATGATCCCGCCACCTTCTCGGTGTAATCTTGTACGGCGTGGACTTGGCTGTGACGGCTGAGTTTTGCTTCCTCTCCACGATCCGGTCGACGATAAATGCGAGAATCGCAGGCAAGATCAGGATAATCCCCACAGTGGCCCCCATCGTCGTATTTTGTTGGCCAATCACCTGCTTGTAGATGTCCGTGGCCAGCACGTTGAATTGACCGCCCACCACTTTCGGAGCGCCGAAGTCGGTAAAGCTCAAGGTAAAACAGACGAAGATCGCACTGACCAGACCGTACTTGACATTCGGCAGGGTCACCGTTAAAAACTGGCGGAGACGGCTCGCCCCCATCGTCTCCGCCGCCTCGTACAAATTGTAGTCGGCAAATGCCAGCGAAACGGCCATGATCAGGTAGGCCTGCGGAAACGTATAGATTACTTCCGAGATAATAATCCCGAGCGGTCCGTACAGCTCCATCTCAAAGCCGGGCAAGAGTCCGAAAAATCCCGTCGTGAGAATTCCCTGGTTGCCAAACAGATAGGTAAGTGCGATCCCGTGCATCATCGTCGGAGCAAACAGCGGCAGCATCGCGGCATAGCGAAAAAATGTCTTGCCTCTCATGTCAGTCCGCGTCAGGGCAAATGCGTACAGAAAAGCCATAGCCACAGAAATGATCGTCGTGATCCCGGACACGTACAAGGTGTTGGTAAACGACTGGACAAGAGCAGGTGTGGCAAAGTAATGGACAAAGTTGGAGAAGCCGATGTATTGGCCGCTCTCGTCGAGAAATGCTCGGCTGAACAAATCGCCCAGCGGCATCAGGACGCTGATGAACAGGACGATCACGATGCCTGTGATCAGAATTTTCTGAATCAACTCATCCCTGCCCATCTTCTGGCGGACGGTTCTTGTGCTCATCGCTGGTCACTCCCCGTCTTTTTCGCCACGGCTGCCTGATCAAACGAGATCAGACTTTCGATCGGCATTTCGAAAGCGACCCGCTTATCCCGGCTGAGCCCCAGACGGTGTGTTTGGCCCACAGGAAGGTCCATCGTGACGAGGTGGGGAAGAATGCCGTCCTGCTCGCTTGTGAGCTGCAGTGTGACACGGTAAAAGGAGCCGCGAAATTCCATGTCTTGGACGATGGCCTTCTGGCTGTACTCCGCTTCGGGTTCCATCAGGTGAATGTTTTCCGGGCGAATGGCCAGAAGGCGGTCCTCTCCTTTTGCATGACCGGAAAAAACAGACGGTTCCAAAAAGTTGATGGCTCCTACGAAATCCGCAACGAACGGGCTGTTCGGCTTTTGATATACCTCCTGGGGAGTTCCTACCTGAACCACTTCCGCGTTGTTCATCACGACGATCCGGTCAGCCATCGTCAACGCTTCTTCCTGATCATGCGTCACCATGATCGTCGTAATGCCGATTTTTTCATGCAGATTCCTCAGTTCCCGGCGCAATTTGAGGCGCACCTTGGCATCCAAAGCCGAAAGCGGCTCATCCAGGAGCAGAAAGTCCGGGGACAGGGCGATGGCCCGGGCCAAAGCGACACGCTGCTGCTGGCCACCGGACAGTTGGGAGGGATACTTGTCGCGAATATGCTCCAGATCGATCAGCGCCAATACTTCCTGCACTTTTTCCTGCACTTCTTTTTTGGAAAGCTTTTTGGCCTGAAGTCCATAGGCGATATTTTGAGCCGCCGTCAGGTTGGGAAACAGGGCGTATGACTGAAACATCATGCCAAAGTTGCGCTTTGCCGGGGGGAGGGCTGTAATGTCTCGGCCACCTACGAATATCCGGCCATCCGTTGGCTGCTCCAACCCTGCCAAAATACGGAGCAGTGTGGTTTTCCCGCATCCGCTTGGTCCGAGCAGGCAGATAAACTCGTTCTTTTTGATGTCGATGTCGATGGACGTGAGCGCTACAAACTTGCCGAACGTTTTCCTGATTCCCTTGATGGAAAGATATGGATTTGCCATACGTTCCTCCCTTCCTCCATTTCACTGGATTCGAAGCTTGCAACCACGAATAGCGTTAGTTTTTCGGCTCGCTCTTTGTGCTGAATCGTTTATCCCACTCTGCCAGGATCTTTGGCCGTTCTTTGGCCACTTTGCTTAAATCGTTCTGGATGAGCTGTGATTTGGGATCTTTCGTATAGCCCTCCGGAATCGTCCCGCCAGCGCTGCTAAGCGTAATGATGGCAAAGTTTTTATTGTATTCCTTCATGGCTTCATCCGTAATGGCCCAGTCGAGAAACAGCTTGGCTTCCGGCTTGATCTGTTTCTTTTTGACGAGGGCGTTGGCCTCTACATCCCAGCCAGCGCCTTCTTCGGGGAAGACGACTTCAAGCGGAGCCCCTTTTTTCTTTTCGGTAATGCCCCGGTAACCGAAAGAGATCCCGATCGGATATTCACCGGCTGCAGCCATCTTCGCGGGCTTGGACCCGGAATGTGTATAGAGGGCGATGTTTTCGTGCAATTTGTCCATGTACTTCCAGGCTTCTTCCTCTCCCCAGAGCTGGATCCAGGCTGAGACCGTAAAGAATCCGGTGCCCGAAGAGGACGGGTTGGGCATGACGATCATCCCTTTGTACTCTGGTTTGATCAGATCACGATATGTTTTTGGGATGGGCAGATTGTGTTTTTCCAGTTCCTTGGTATTGACGACAAAGGCGGTCTCAAAGGCATCGATGCCGACCCAGTGCGCCGGCTCTTTCGAATCTCTAAATTCCGGCAATATCCGCTCAATGCCTTTTGGCGAATACGGTTCCAGTACGCCTTGGAATTCTGCTCCCAAAAGCTCAGTCGCAGCTGTACCCCACACCACATCCGCTTGCGGATTGTCTTTCTCCGCAATCAGCTTGGCTACAATGACCCCGGTAGAATCCCTGACGATATTTAGCTTGATCTCCGGGTGTGCTTTTTTGAAGGCGTCCACGTAGGCTTTTAGCTGGTCGTCTTCAAGTGCAGTGTAAACGGTAAGCTCAGATGAGCCCCCCTTGCCCCCGGCAGCCGGACTGGAGGATTGTCCGCAACCTGCGAGAACCGATAACAGCAGAACACCAGTCAAAAATGCGCTATACCATTTTTTCATCCCAAATCCCTCCCCTTTGTTCCCTCTCCTGGCTCCCCTTCCAATCTGCATCGGTTAAGACAAGACCAATTACACATTAATTGATTTGTTTTCCCGTTTTTTAGTTGTTTTTCGTTTTTATTATATAGTGAATTGACTGAAGATTTCAAATGTTTTTTATAAAAAAAGAGCCGAGCTCCTTTGCTCCACTCTTTTCTTACACTTGAAATGATTCTTCTGTATGTGTGATTGCGGTACTTCTTGTTACTGAAGTGCTGCCTCACGGCGGACGCGTTTTTCAAATGTGACGATCTCCGTGTACCCTGCCGCTTTCAGCGCTTTGCGGGCTTCTGGCAAAAAGCTGCCCAAATGGTCGGGGAAATGGGCGTCAGAGGATGTTGTGATCGGAACGCCCTGCTCACGCAAAACTCGCAGAAAGCTCGGGCTCGGGCACATTTCTTTTACGGGGTAGCGATAGAACAGACCCGTGTTGATCTCTGTGGCTGTATCGTGCTGCCGCAGCAGTTGGGCAATGCGCTGATAGTACGGGAGAAGCTGCTCTTCTTCCGGCCGGTGGCCAAATACCTTGAGATTGTCCAAATGCGCGATGATGTCGAACAGTCCGGATGAGATCGCCTCCTCCACTGTCTGAAACACATCGCGATAAAGCAGCCTCAAGTCTGTCTCCGCAAACCGTGACTGTGTATCCGGATTGTCAAACCCCCAGCCGCCGACAAAATGGACAGAGCCGATGACATGATCCCAGGGATATTGCCTAATCAATGGGGCAAGCACAGCTTCTCCGCCGGAAAAATAGTCCGCTTCGATGCCTAGCCGCAAATCGATGCCGTCGGACTCCCAGATCCGTTTTTGCTCCTGAATAAAGGAGACGAACGCATCGATTGAGGTGCAGCAGACCTGATCCAGCCAAAGCTTCTGCATGCGTCCCAGCTCATCGTCTCCGAGATTTATGTTTGCTTCAAAGTAGGGCTTGAATTCCTTGAAGCGGTAGAGATGATCCACGATTCCAACGTGTGAGAGACCCAATTCTTTGGCCCGCTTACGGTACAAGTCGAGCCATACACGCGAGTAGGCTCCTTGCTTGATTCGCCTGTTCATCTGGTCCGACAGATCTTCCATCCATTCCAGCGCATGTTTTTGGCCAGCCGTTTGACGAAATGAAAGCAAAGCCTCTGCCGTCCGGGTCCACCAACGAAGGGAGTACGGCCCCTCCTCCAAATGGACATGATAGTCTACGTACATGGCATTTTCCCCTCCCGCTTTTGTTCGCCACAGTAATTCACTTGTTGGTTTGTGTGTTTTCTTATTCTTTGTTGGATTGTGTTGCTTTTGTCTGTTGGTGACTATTATACGGGGAGGAAATAGGGATGTACAATTGATTTTTCAAGTGAGCAGAAATGAGCCAGGATCTTTCCTCTATTGACTGCTTGCTCAGATGATCTTCTTTCCGCCGGACTTTCGCTGCTTCGTTTTATCTGCAGGATGGCAATCTTTCATAAACCGATTCCGTGAATGTGGAGGTGTATCTAGCGGGGAATGCATTGCCCGTTTTTCCGAATACACAAGAAAGCAGCCGACTGTCAAGTAAGCTCGTTTGTCCCTATAGCTCCTAATGATCAATCTCATGCTGTCTCAATTCCAACGGTGGTCCCGTCATACCTACTCGGCGTAAGGATGCAGTTGATTTGACTGTTACCAAGCAAAAATATGATCGAGTAGGAGGGGGCGACTAACCCCCGTCCTCTCACACCACCGTACGTACCGTTCGGTATACGGCGGTTCACCAAGCTTGACGAATTTGAGAATATCGTTGCACTAAGCTTTTCAGCCCTTGTTGTTGCCAGTAGGCAATGCCGAGGGCTTTGTGTATATGCGGAGACTTTGTGGTACGCCATGCACCCTTGCGGGTATTTGCAATTTCAATGGCTTTTACGTGAGATATGCCAAGAGAACGAAGTTCTCGATATCTGGTTCTCACGCGTTTCCACTGCATCCACAAACAAAGACGGAGCCTGCGCCTTGTCCATTCCTCAATGGATTGTAGAATGCCCTTCGCGTCTGCAAGGGCGAAATATCCAATCCAGCCCATGAGGTACTGATTTATTCTTTCAATCCGCTTCTCCATCGAGATGCTCCACACCGGATTCGTGATCGTGCGGATTTTCTCTTTTAGCTTGAGGAGGGATTTGGGGTGGATGCGAATCCTTGTCTGTTTTGCAAAGGTAAAACTAAAGCCCAAGAATTTTCGTTTCCATGGTCGGTCTATCGCGCTTTTCTCCTCATTTACTTTTAGCCTTAGTACCTTCTCCAAGTGGTTTTGAATACTCTTCTTTACTCGTTCCCCTGCCCGTTTTGTTTTCACGTAGATGTTACAATCGTCTGCGTAGCGGCAGAAACGGTGGCCTCTCTTTTCGAGTTCCTTGTCCAAATCATCAAGTAGGATATTTGCCAAAAGTGGGCTTAACGGCCCACCTTGCGGTGTTCCTTCACTTGATGTTGTACAGACGCCATTTATCATGATCCCCGCATTCAAGTAGGAACGAATCAGTCTTAAAATTCTCTTGTCCTGAACTTTTCGAGCCACACGGCTCATTAGAATATCATGATTTACGCGATCAAAGAATTTCTCTAGATCGATGTCCACCACGAAACGATATCCTTCGGAGATATACGCTTGCGCTTTCCTTACTGCCATGTGAGCGCTACGTTTTGGACGGAACCCATAGCTAGATTCCGAGAAGGTGGGGTCGAAGATCGGCGTTAACACTTGGAGGATGGCCTGCTGAATAAAGCGGTCTACCACGGTGGGAATGCCTAATAACCTTACACCACCGTCAGGTTTCGGGATTTCGACTCTGCGAACAGGTGAAGGTCTATAGGTTCCCCTTTCCATCTTCTCGCGGATGGCTTGCCAGTGTTCACGTAGATAATCGCGTAGTTGTTCGGTTGAAACACCATCGACTCCACCGACACCTTTGTTTTCCTCCACTCGTTGGAGTGCCATCCGTAAGTTTTCCCGTGATAAGACTTTTTCCAGCAAATCCATAATGATGTTCCTTCCTTCGCACATGCGGACTCCGTGCTTGCTGTACGATACTCAGCCCTCTTTTGTACCCTCGGGGCTTCACCCCTGCTCTTCAAAAGTAGTTCCTTGACAGAATTCTGCTTCGACGTACCGTATCAAAAGACATGGATCGCATGCTGACTTGATGTTCGGCCCTTCCCCATTCAAGCGTCCTCTACTCGGGTACTATGGCCTCTGCTGACTTCTGCATGTTCAGCGTCTCCTTACGGAGACGGTTACCAACAGTTGAAGGCGTTTCATGCAGACCTCCCCAGGTAAGAACGATAACTTTCATCCCATGTACCTGCCCAAGTTTACTACTGTATCCCTTGGCTGTATGGGGCTTTGTCTTGTTTGGCAGACTCGCCCGGATACAACAGCCTCAAATTGGGTTCGTGTACCTCAGGTCGGGATTTTGCCGCCGGCTTCCTTCAGATTCGACCTCGCGGTCGACACCCTTGCCTTGAGCTAACGGTTGGTACAGCCAACCCCCGTTCGGGACTTTCACCCTATAGCTATCGCCCATGCTGGGCGCACCAAAAAGAAAACGCTGTTTTCCAGGTGGAAACAGCGTTTTTATGGTCGATCTTCTGTTGTGAGCTATTGCAGTTTAAAGCCTTCTTCTAACAAATACCGTTTCGCCTCTTTATGCGACTCGAAGGCCTCCTCCAGGTTTGGACCTGCATAAACATTCCATAGCTCATCTTCCTGTACGAGCTGCAGGGTCTGCCCGTTTGGACCCACCCAGGTTTCGCACGTCTGTTCCTGAGCTGCATCTGTGCTTGCTTTTGGCTCTGGTTTACGGGACAAGTAATCGATTGAAGCTTGAATAATGGCTCGCAGTTCATCCGCAGAATAATCGCGAATGTTCACCATGCCCTTTGGATCTGTCGCTTTTTTGGGCAAATGTCCGGCATATACAAAGCCATTGCCGTTCGGATGCAGGTTTTGCACGACGATTTTCTTGTCATGGAGACTCTCTTCGAAATGAAAGTTGAAACGGCCAAGCGACACCGGTTTCTTATGTAATTGCGGAAACGATTCGATAATCGCCAGTTTTTCTTCAAAAGTAAGCATGAATTCCTCCGTGATCCTAATGTCATTTCATATTGCACGATTATATCACAAGCGTTTGTTGGATAGCCAATGGGAATAGCGCCATTCCGTCAGGGGATAATACACACGGGAGGTGAATCATGAAAGCTGTTACGTATCAAGGGTTCAAAGATGTCAAGGTAAAAGAGGTCAACGATCCTAAAATTGAAAAGCCGGACGATATCATTGTCAGGCTGACATCCACTGCAATCTGCGGCTCTGATTTGCATTTGATTCACGGCATGATACCCAACATGCCCGAGGACTTTATCATCGGTCACGAACCAATGGGGATTGTCGAGGAAGCGGGTCCGAATGTCACCAAGGTTAAAAAGGGCGACCGTGTGATTATCCCTTTTAATATCAGCTGCGGCGAATGCTTCTATTGCAAAAACCAGTTGGAAAGTCAATGCGACAATTCCAACCCTCACGGCGAAACGGGCGCATTTTTCGGCTATTCGGAAACGGCCGGCGGGTATGCAGGTGGACAAGCAGAGTTCTTGCGTGTCCCCTACGCCAATTTTGTCCCTTTTCGCATCCCGGATGACTGCGAGATTGAAGATGAGAAACTCGTGTTGATGTCCGATGCCATGGCTACAGCTTACTGGAGTGTAGACAATGCAGGCGTGAAAAAGGGAGATACGGTAATCGTTCTCGGATGCGGGCCAGTAGGTTTGCTTACCCAAAAATTTGCCTGGCTCAAAGGGGCAAAAAGAGTGATCGCCGTTGACTATATCGACTACCGTTTGCAGCATGCCAAGCGAACCAATCAAGTCGAGATTGTCAACTTTGAGGCAGAAGAAAATATCGGCAATCATTTGAAGGAAATGACCAAAGGCGGAGCGGACGTCGTCATCGACTGTGTAGGAATGGACGGGAAAATGACGCCTTTGGAAATGATAGCGACAGGTCTCAAGCTGCAAGGCGGTGCCATGGGCGCCATCGTCATCGCAACCCAGGCTGTTCGCAAAGGCGGCACCATTCAGATTACGGGTGTGTACGGGATGAGATACAATGCTTTCCCGCTCGGCGACATTTTTCAACGGAATGTGAATCTCAGAACCGGACAAGCCCCTATCATTCACTACATGCCGCATTTGTACAACTTGATTGCGGAAGGAAAAGTCGATCCCGGAGACATCGTGACACATGTTTTGCCGCTGGATCAAGCAGAACACGGCTATGAGATCTTCGACACAAAGACGGATGGCTGCATTAAAGTCGTACTAATGCCATAAGAGGATTTCCTCTGGCTGATTATGATCGATCCCTTTATTTAAAAAGGGTCTGCTGGTGTAAACCGGAAAACAAATTCCGAGATGACAAGCTTGGCCGGAACAATACTCACGATCATCCTTCCGAGGTGATGAAATCTGGAAAACGAGAAAGTCACGATAAAAATCAACGATAACGGCTCCATCCGCGTCAACGGCAATGTTGACCTGATAGATGCGCTCGGCGGCCGGTTTGAGGCAGGCTCCACGTTTTCACTTTGCCGCTGCGGTCATTCAGAGAAAAAGCCTTTCTGTGACGGGACGCATAAAAAAATCGGATTCGAGAGCGCGCCGCGGGCGGGAGGATGACTCCTGCTAGTATGGACTGTCTGTTTCTTCGATGATTCCTTGGGCCCACACCCTCCCCCATATTTCATCGAGGGTTTGCGCTGCGGTTTGGTTGGTGGTATCCAGCCACAGACCGATCTTGGGTGTCTCTTCCCGCAAGCGCCGATCAAGCTCGTCTGCCGTCCAAAGTCCGTACCCTGTTTTTGGGCGACTCTTCTCCCTCTCCATTACGGCTTCCGGACGGGGAGCCAGAACGATTACATACAAAGGCCTGCTTTGAATCCTCGTCACGGTTTCAGCGAGGAAGGAACCGATTATGACATCTTGCAAAACGACGGTAAATCCCGCACGGTAGTATCGATCTGCGGTCGAAGCCGCTATTTCATGCCGCAGGCTGAGCTGCCGGACGGACTCTTGGGATGTCTCCGGCAGCATTTCTTCTCTTCCGTTGACGATCATCTTCCGAAACGCATCTCCCCGCAGGTGGACACTCTTTTCGAATTTCTCCGCAAGCATTTGTGCGATCGTTGATTTTCCTGCAGCCATGACTCCCGTTATGAGAAATATTCCGTTTCTGTTTTCTTTTTGCATCTTGTATCCCCCTTATCTGACCGCCGCCGTTATTCCCGATCCGAATTATTTCACGCTCGTCAGAACAAGCCGGATAAAATCGATAAGCGTCTTCTCTGGAAACAGCTAAGCAAGAATGATGACCAGACAGGTCTTCTCAATTATTCTTTTGTGCAACCCGAGTAAGAAAACGATCCATCAACACGGGCAAGGAAATCAGGATGGGAGGATCGTCCAGGCGTGGCGGATGCAGCATAACCTGCTGATGCGGGACGATGGAATGAGGCCCTACAATGATCGGCTTTTTGGAGCGAGTTCGCAGGGTTGTCTGAGGCAGCAGGAAATCCACTGCTTGCGTCCCCCACGAAACGGAAGTAGCCATCAAGTAGTAGACACCCGGCTTGACGTTGGTAAAACAAAAATGACCTAAGGAAGAAAGCAGCGTTCCATACAAGGGGAGTCCTTCTGGAATGGGCTTGGCGAATAGGCCGATCAGAATGATTCCTTCGAATGGAATCTCCGCTTCGACCGTCCCCTCAATTTTAAAATATTGTTCTGATGCAGAATGCCACGCAGGCCAATGGTTAAGCTGCTGCAAAGCGCGGAGATGATCGTCGGCTTGCAGCGTCGAATTCCGGAAATCGGATGGCGTCATCCCTACCCGTTCCGTAAATCGGGTCGTAAAGGTCCCCAAGCTCTGTTGTCCAATTTCCAATGCAATATCGCGAATGCTGAGATTCGTACGCAGCAGCAAATCTTTCGCTCTTTGCAAGCGGTGGGATGAAACATAGTACAGCGGAGAAAGCCCGACTCTTTCCTTAAAAATGCGCGAAAAATGGTACGGACTATATCCTGCATATCCCGCCAGTTTGGATAGCGGAAGTGGATCATAAATATTTTCATGAATGTATTCGATCACTCCGTCGATTTCCGGATACCGGTCCGTCACCGATGCTGCACTTCCTTCCTTTTTGCAATAAAATAAGATGTTATGTACGTGAAACAAAAAGAGACTGAAGATTATGATATCAACCAAAACAAGAACAATCGTTCGCTCTCATTCTACCATATTTTTCTTGTGCATGGAATAGCTGAATCAGGTTGAACCTATGAAAATTCAGAAAAAAATCTCGGCAGTTGGCGACTAGCACCCTGCTGCGCCGCAACCTGTGCAACTGGAGGCATATGTCCGCACGTCAAAGCAAAAAAGCCCTGAAATCGATGCTGATTCCAGGACTTCCCCCATTATCCGGGCTATTGTCGCTTACTTTCCGACGGTAATGACAACCTTTCCGCGGACGTGTCCCGTTTCGACTTCGCGATGAGCCTCTGCCGCTTGCTCCAGCGAAAAAGATTTCCAAATATGGACGGCCAGCTCCCCTCGGGAATACAATGCAACGAGCTCCTGAAGCCGGGCGACAGACCGCTGGCTGCGAATGCTGCGGACGCCGAGCTGTTCCGCCCTGTCAAAATCGACGATCGTCGCGATCCGCTCCTTGTTTTCGACCAGATCTACTGAAACGGAAAGGGCCTCACCTCCCACAGCATCGAGCGAGGCATCTATGCCGCCGGGTGCGAGGGCTTTTACCCGTTCGAGAAGTCCCTCTCCGTAAGCAACAGGAATGGCCCCCAGAGAACGAAGGTACTCGTGATTGCGAGGGCTGGCAGTTCCGATGACTGTCGCTCCCCGGGCCCGGGCCACTTGCACCGCAAAGGTACCTACACCGCCTGCAGCTGCGTGAATCAGAACGGTATCTCCTGGTCCCACCCGTAATTCCTCCATTGCAGTGTGGGCCGTTTGCCCGGAAGCCGAGATCACACCTGCTGCTTCCCAAGGCATATTTTTTGGTTTTGCCGTGATCTGTTCGACATTGACGGCCACCATCTCTGCATAGCAAGACAATAGGGACCAGCCGAGTACCTCGTCACCGACGGAGTAGCCTGTTACGTTTTCCCCGACCTGATCGATCACACCAGCGAACTCGTTGCCGAGAATCTGCGGGAAGCTGACCGGAAAAAATCCATTACCCCAACCACTCCGTATGGAACAATCGAACGGCTGGACGCCCGCGGCTTTAACCCGCACTCTCACCTGTCCGGGACCCGCCTGGGGATCAGAAAATTCCATTACTTGCAAAACTTCCGGTGGACCATACGACGAAAATGCTGCTGCTTTCATGATCTTCATCCTCTCTTTGCCTTTCTTGCTCTACGATTGTGTTGCGTTCACGGGTACACGAATTCCCGTCATCAGGCATCCGCATGAAGCTTTCCTGCCTGACTCGTTTTTCTCATCAATGTGAAGTAAATCGACACCATGGCGATGTACAGACACGCCAAGACAAAATAGATGCTGCTGTAGACAGATGCCTCGCCGGATAAAGGGGCAACGATCACGTTACCGGCGGAGCCGCTCCCCAGATCGACGATTTTGCTGTAAACACTTGCAAAAACCGCTCCAGCGATAAAGTTCAAGAGAGACATCATTCCCATGCCGACCCCAACCTGATCCTTAGGCAGCAGTTTGGAGGTCGTATTGGATAGTGCAATTAAAATGAACGTCTGGCCCACATTGCCGAAGATGAGAATGACGGCGATAAGGACCGGGGAGAACCCGGCAAAGAATGACAGCAGGACAAAGCAGATAAAGAGCAATGCCGTAGCCGTATAGAACAAAAAGGGATTTCCTTTTGAATCTGCCAGCTTCCCGCCAGTCCTTCCCAGAATGGCCGCCGAGATAGCGGCCGGCACCATGACAAAACCGACGACTCCGGGAGCGAGTTGATTCAGTTGGGACAGCATCTGCGGGCTTAGAAAAGGAAGCGCGTAGCCGATTCCGCTTGCCAGAAAAGCAAGCACGAGCATGAGCGAGTAGCTTTTGTTTGCAAACAGTCTCGGTTGGACAAAAGGCTCGGTTGAACGATGGATGTGAAGCAAAAACAAGGCAAGCAAGATGGCTCCAGCCAATGCGAGCATCCATCCTCCATTCGTAACAGCCAAAAGCACCAGAGCCACCGTTCCTGCCAGCAAACCAGCGCCGATCCAATCCAGTTTGCCTTTCCGTCCGGGCTCATCGTCCAAATACTTTCGATAAAACGGGAGCGTAATAAGGGTGAGAAGAGGGATATAGAACAGCCACCGCCAATGGACAAAGCTAGCAACGAACGCCGCTACAATTGGCGCAAGCGCCCCACCCAGCGCAAGTCCCGTAGCAGATATGCCCAGAGCGCGTCCCCTGCTCTCCGGTGGAAAATAGCGGATCGGTATGATCATGCCTGTTGCCGGAATAACCGAAGCCCCTACTGCCTGTAAAATCCGTCCAAGCAGAACCATCCAAAATGCTTGTGCGGCCAGACCGATCATCGAGCCAACTGCAAAGGCTGCCAGTCCAAAGGTGAGCAAGCTTTTCAGCCTGTATGTGTCCGCCAGTTTGCCATACGTGACGCTTCCGATCGCATAAATCAGCATGTACGAGACCGACACCCAGCTGACCTGCGCGAAGGAAAGTTGAAAATCAGATCTGATCTCAGGCAGAACGATATTGAACATAGTCGCGCTCATCACTGAGATGACGAGCGTGACAGCCAATAGTCGAATCAATTTTTCTCCCGCTTGATGTACATCAATCTTGTTTATGGGTAAACTCCCCTTTCTTTCAGATTGTTCTGATGTGCGTCACCTTTGTGTGTCCTCTACATGCACGGTTTCACCAGGTTGTTTCACTGTTGTCGTCTCGCACGATTTATTCTACAATCGATACTATAGAAATAAAAATATTTATTAATATATCTCTACATATACTGGGGGATATGAATCCGGGGTGATAGATGATATGGAACTGCTGCAGCTGCACTACTTTCGGACAGTTGCCAGACTTGAGCATATGACGAAGGCAGCCCAAGAGCTGCGCATTGCACAGCCTGCCCTCAGCAAGACGATTTCACGGCTTGAAGAGGATCTCGGCGTTCCGTTGTTCGACCGTCAAGGCAGACAAATCCGCCTCAATATGTTCGGCCAGGCATTTTTGAAAAAGGTGGAAACGGCGCTGACTGCACTGGAAGAAGGGCGCAGAGAGGTGGCCGATATGGCGGGGATGGAGCGCGGCAGCATTTATGTAGCGACTCCTACCTTGCATCGCTTGTCTGAGCCGCTAGGTGCTTTTCTGGCTCTGCACCCAAACGTGAATTTTCGGATCACACAAGCTTCTCTGGAGGAAATGTCGCGTCTTATGGAAAACGGCGATGTCGATTTTTGTTTTACTGCCGTTCCTATTGAAGGTGCGGGCATTCATCAATTGCCCGTACTGAAGGAGGAGGTGTTTTTGGCGGTGCCTCCTGGGCATCGGTTGGCTTCCAGAAAAAGCGTATCGTTGAGCGAGGTGGCCCATGATCCATTTGTCGGGTACAAGGAGAGCTATCCTTTTCGGAAAATGAATGATGAGTTCTGTCTTCAGGCAGGGTTCAAACCCAATGTCGTCTGCGAGGTTGATGAGCCATCCGCGATCAGCAGCCTTGTTCAGGCAGGACTCGGCGTCGCTTTTGTGGGCGCATGCAAAACCGACAAGAAATCTCCATTGATCAAGCTGGATATTGAAAGCCCGGTTTGTCAGCGAACGTACCAGCTTGCGTGGCATGAAAAGCGCTATCTCTCCAAGGCAGCTAAGAAGTTCCGGGAGTTTGTCGTGAAATATTTTACCGATATGCAGCAAGGAGCAGGTGCACCTGCCGTTTTGCAGGAAGTTGCCGCTTCACAGGCAACAAATAAAAAGAACCCGGCGGTATAACGCATCACCGGGTTCTTCCTTTCCCTTCCAAATAGGAAAATGGTTTTTCCTTGTAAGGCTGCAGGCAGCCGCTCAATAGCCTACTTCCACAGAAGCGATGACCACATAAGCGAGATCATTTTTATCCTCCTTGTCAGCAAGGACGACACCGCTGCTCGTGAGCATGCCTCCCTCGACAACGTCAAAGGTGACTTCGCCGTATGGCAATTCTGCACGAACGGCAGCCAAATCCAGCTTGTCCATGTCAGCCGGCACAGCGAGTCTGACGTTTACTTTCATCATGTTGATGTCATGATTCGGCAATACAGATCGCAGACCCGGCATCGAGTTGTGGTGGATTGCATTTTGCACCGCTCTCACGGCTGCTTTTGTCACGTTTTGGCCGTGCAAATCAACCCCCATCCCGATCTCGATAAACATTACTTTATCCATAACAGGTTCACTCCTCTATCAAACTTTGGTCGCCATCTCTATCTTACCATCTTTTCACGGTCAGCCGCTTTACGCAGATGGATGCACCAAAGACTTTTGTTCCCACGCTCTGCTTCTCCAGCGGAAAAACATGATGATTCCGCGCATCCACTCATCTGCCGCAATCGCCAGCCAGATTCCCGCCAAGCCCAGATCGAGCGAAAATGCGAGATAATAGCCGAGCGGCAGGCTCATGCAGACCATCGACAGCAGCCCCATATAAACCGGAAATTTGGCATCCCCTGCCGCGCGCAAGGAGTTGATCAGGATCAGGTTGAACGTCCTGCCGGATTCCAGCAGTATGCTAAGCAAAAGGATCTGCGTCGCCAGAGCGATTATCTCCCGATCTTCCGTAAAGAGCTCGATGATCGGCACTCGGAAAAGGATAATGACAATATTAACGGCAATGGTTAAAAACAGGCCCCAGCGCAAGCTTCGCCACACCCGCTTATACGCTTCCTCGGTCCGCCCGGCTCCGACCATGCGGCCTGTGATAATCGCCGTCCCCATCCCGATAGCCAAGCTAAACAGATAGATGAACGTAGAGATGTTCATGACATATTGCCGTGATGCCATCTCGACAGCCCCGAGGAGTGTCGCGTAATAAAGAAACACCGTCTGACACGCATTGTAGGTTACCTGCTCAAACGCGGAGGGAATGCCGATCCGCAAGATTTTTTTGATGTATTCCATGGAAAAGCTGAAGTAATCCCGGACCGCGATCTTGACTTCCATCAGACGGTATAGCAGCCAGAAAAAGATAAAGAGGGAGATGAGCCGGCTTACAACGGTTGAGATCGCTGCACCTTCCACTCCCAGCTCTGGAAAGCCGAGATGGCCAAAAATCAACAGGTAATTTCCGATGACGTGAATGACATTCATCCCCAAGGATACAAGCATCGACTCTTTTGTATAGCCATACGTCCGTATAATGCTGGCCAGCGTATTGATGACTGCTTGCAGAAAAAGCCCGCCACCGACAATCGTAATGTAGGTTTGCGCGTAATGCAAAATCTCCCCCTGCAGATTGACAGACTGGAGCAGGGATTTTCCAAACAGGATGAAACAGGTGCTGATCACAACGCCGATCATCAGGTTCAATGTGACGGCAATGGCGGAAATTCTCGCCGCATCTTCCCGTCTGTTTGAGCCGATATACTGGGCAATCACGATGGAAGCTCCGTTTCCGATAACCTCCATGATCAAGATGGCGATAAAAATATATTGATTGGCCGCTCCAACCGCCGAAACGGCATTGTCCGAGACCTCGCTCAACATGAAGGTGTCGGCACTGCCCATGAGCATGAATAAAAACAATTCCAAAAAGATGGGCCAGGTCAATACAAAGAGATTGAAGTCTTTTGGAGTCGTCTGCTTGGTTGCAGCCTTGGTTGCGATTGATTTCATGATCGTACCTTTCTAACCCTTTGTCTGAGGCGACACCGCATGATGCAGGTGTTGACCAGCGGCTTTTTGAGTTGTTCTCGCATTCTTATTAAGGACAAAATGAACTGATCTACCTAGATGAAACTGTTCTTTCTTTGCAGAGATCATCTCCTTGTCTAACAGCATTGCAAATTTTAACAGCACTAACTTTTTTGCAAAACTTATTGTAAGCCAGTCCAAGAAATTAATAAATAGTTTAGCGGGAAATAAGATGATTTGCCTGCAGATATGGAATGAAAGGGCAACAAAAAGCCGGCTTAGCTCCTGTAGAGAGCTGCCGGCCGCACAGGCTATCTTTCGCATGAGGTTTTTAAGCTTCTCTTTGGATTTGCTCTTTTTAACAATCCCCCTTGGTTCATCCAGAGGATTTTTTCTCTGCCATAATCGGATTTACCGAACAAAAACAGCTGATCGACAGGTATTTAGAGACCATCATTAATTATTCAAGGAGTCATGGATACCTTGCCAAAGCATTACTAGATAGATACTTACTAGAGCGAGAGGATTTTGTTCGCCTTGAAGAAACTTACCAGCGTGGAATAGAATTAACACATTATACTGAGCATCTAGATCCGCACGACTACGTTCAATTCTATTATCGTATGGGAATACATGCCTACGCACTACAGAGATACGACGAATTGTTTATGGCAGGATAAAAGTGCAGAGAATTGCGGCGGAAAACTGCAGAGTTCCACCGCAATTCTGAGGCCATGAAAAAGGCACTTGCCAACATCCCCCTACAAAATCTACCCTTGGATTTGGCTAGAATCTGAGGGAGTGAGAGGAATGTTGAAAGTGCCACAACAACAGTATATCCGATTTTTGCGGGAAGTCGAAGGGTGTTCGATTCAGGAAATTGCGGAACGTGTCCAGGTGAATTGGCGAACCGCCAAGAAATATGCGGATCGCGACGATTGGAATGAACCGGTATGCAAGCGAAAAGGCCGCCATCCGGTGTTGGGACCGTACTTAGAGATTATTGACACATGGCTGGAGGATGATGAGCGTCTTCCACGCAAGCAACGCCATACAGCCGTCCGCATGTTTCAGCGGTTACGGGATGAGTACGGCTTCCCTGGCGGGCAGCGAACGGTATCCGAATATGTCTCCAAACGGAAGAAAGCCATGGCAGCCGAACGAGCCGAACATTTTGAGCGTTTGGAGCATCCAGGCGGGGAAGCCCAGGCTGACTTTGGGACGGTGTACGTGGTCAAGTCGGGAGAACTGGTGGAGCGGAAAGTATTGACCCTGTCGTTTCCGTACAGCAATGCCGCCTTTGTGTTCCCGGTTCCGAAAGAAAACACGGAATGCTTTCTGGAGGCCTTAGGGCGGCTATTTCAGCAAATGGGAGGGGTTCCTCGCAAGATTTGGTTTGACAACTTGTCCGCTGCTGTTGTGTCCATCCAGCAAGGCGGAAAACGAGAGTGTACGGAAGCGTTTCGGCGTTTCTGCGCCCATTACCGCTTTGAGCCCCTGTTTTGCAATCCATACAGCGGCCATGAGAAAGGCCATGTGGAAAACAAAGTGGGGTATGGACGCCGGAACTGGTGTGTTCCGCCACCGGTTATCGATACGCCGGAACAACTGGAGACGTATTTGGCGGAAGCTGCCCGTGCGGATATGCAGCGCCCTCACTATGTGAAAAAGCAAACCATTGCCGAGTTGTGGAAGCAAGAAAAATGCAAGCTGCTGACGCTGCCGACGACACCGCTGGAGATTTTCCGGCTGGAGACGTGCCACCTGAACAAATACGCTGAGCTGTCGTTTGACGCGGCTCTCTTCCCGTTGCCGCAGTGTCGGGCCATGCAGCCGGTTTTGGTGAAAGTCAAGTGGGATGTGCTGGAGGTGTTAACGGCAGACGGGACATACACCCCGATTGTGACATTGCCTCGTCCCTATACGGAGAAAGTCATTCCAGTAGATTGGAAGGCGGTATTGAAGAGATATGAAAAACGCCCGCGGGCGGTGATGTATTCTTCCTTTACCAATATGATGCCTCAGGCGCTCCAAACGTTTTTGACGGTGGAAGACATGAATGCACGAAAAGCACGAATTCGCCTGCTCCATCGATTGCTCGACACCTATACGTTGAAGGAAATCGGGCAAGTACTGGGAGAATTGTCGCATCAGCAAGAGCATCTGGCTGTTGCCTTGGAGCATGCCCTTTACGCGATAAAACACCCTGTTTTCCGCCCGGAACCGTTTTCAGAGTCGCATACACCCCCTGCCCTTCACGGGCAGATACCCATACTGGATGAGTACGACCGGATCCTGGGGGTGAGGGTGGAATGAGAGAAGAGCTGGCAAAGGTGTGCAAAACTTTGCATTTGGCGCATGTGATGGAAACCTATGAACAGGTGCCGTTTGAAGATCGGGAGAGCTTCTTGCTGGGAGTCTTGCGGATGGAGATTCAACGGCGGGAGGAGACAAAGCTGAAGCGACTGATAAAGAAAGCCGCGTTTCCCCAACTGAAGACACTGGAAGATTACGCTTTTGAGGCAGTCACCTTACCGGAAACATGTACAAAGGAGGGATTGATCGACCTACGTTTTTTGGAGCGCAAGGAAAATGTGCTGATGCTGGGAAAAGTGGGCACGGGGAAGACCCATCTGGCAACAGCGCTTGGCGTAGAGGCGTGCCGAAGGGGATATGCCGTTCGATTCTTCCGTGTTCCCGATCTGGTTGCGCTCTTGCAGGAAAAACACGCGAATGGGGCACTGATGCGGTTTCAAAAAGAACTGGCAGACTGTGAGTTGTTGATTTTGGACGAGGTTGGGTTTGTTCCCTTTCACCAAACGGGGGCTGAGCTGTTGTTTCATGTTATCTCGGCCTGCTATGAGAGAAACAGTGTGATTGTGACGTCGAATTTGGAGTTTGGGCAGTGGAATACGGTGTTTGGAGATACGCGATTGACGGCAGCCCTTGTGGATCGCCTCGTCCACCACGCCCATATTCTGGCGTTTACCGGAGAAAGCTACCGACTGCGCCATGCTCTATCCAGCATGAAGTCTTCCTAAATTCTTTTGTATTGATGTTGGCAGTGTTCTGCATAAATTGGCCGCCAAACTCTGCATTTTTGAGTTGCAAAATACAAGAATGCATAAACTTTTGCAAAATTGCCTTTGATAGAGACGAATCAGATAATCATATGAAGGCCGAAGCTTTAACTGCGGTCATCGGCTCCTACCTGTATTTAGACGATACAACTTTGGCAGAGGTTTACCTGAAAGAATACAAAAACAGTCAATTTGCTGATTTCAAACAAGACCATATACAAGCAATGATCTATTCAAAGAAGGGTCAGTATGATAAATCAATCAGTCTATACAAAGAATTGCTCCATTCTGTAGATAAGGAACGTCGAATATCTATTGTAGTCGATCTCATAGAGGATTGCTTGCGCCTCGGAGACACAAATACAGTAAACGAAATAATTGCTTCCGAGGCTACTTTCTTCCCTTCTGTTCCCATCAAGAATCCAAGACGTGGGACTGTAAAATATTCTGTGTAAACTCTCAAAACCTATTACAATAAGAGAAAGGTTGGTTTGAGAGGATGACACCTATGGCGAGATTTAGTAAGGAACAAGTGAAGGCGTTTGTGAAGGAAAACAACCTCAAGACGATGGACGATGTGCAGTCGGCACTGAAGGAACTGTTTGCAGAAACGCTGCAGTCGATGCTAGAGGCGGAGCTTGACACGGAACTCGGCTATGAAAAGCACGATGTGAAGCGAAAGAAAACAACAAACAGCCGTAACGGGAAGACAAAGAAGACGGTGACAAGCGAATACGGCGAGGTGGAGATCGCGGTGCCACGTGACCGTAATGGCGAATTTGAGCCCGTTATCGTGAAAAAGCATCAGTCTACCGTTACCGGCATTGAGGACCAAATTATCGCCATGTATGCCAAAGGTGTCAGCACACGGGATATTCAGGACCATCTGAACCATCTGTATGGAATTGACGTTTCTCCTACCATGATCTCCAATGTGACGAATAAGATCGTGCCACTCATCAAAGAATGGCAGAACCGACCGCTACAAAGCATCTATGCGGTTGTATTTATGGACGCCATTCACTACAAAGTCAAGCAAGACGGTGCTATTGTGAACAAAGCGGCTTATATGGTCATTGGCATTGATTTGGACGGCAACAAGGACGTATTAGGCATGTGGATTGGAGAGAATGAATCCTCAAAGTTCTGGCTGAGCGTACTGAACGACTTACGGAACCGTGGGGTTCAGGACATTCTCATCACCTGCGTGGATAACCTAACGGGCTTCTCTCAGGCCATCTCTGCCTGCTATCCGAATACGGAGATCCAAAAGTGCATCATTCATCAAATCCGCAACTCGACCCGTTATGTTTCTTACAAGGATCTTAAGAAAGTGACGGCGGATTTAAAGCCAATCTACAAAGCGGCAACAGAAGAG
This sequence comes from Brevibacillus borstelensis, assembly GCF_036700025.1. NCBI lineage: Bacteria > Bacillati > Bacillota > Bacilli > Caryophanales > Paenibacillaceae > Brevibacillus > Brevibacillus borstelensis. The sequence goes on from NZ_CP144922.1 coordinate 3,059,577, forward strand.
GCTGCCTTACTGGAATTGGATCGTTTTGAGGAAACATGGGGTAACAAATATCCCCTCATCGTTCGCTCTTGGCGTACCAACTGGGACGAGCTAGCTACTTTTTTCAAGTATCCACCAGAGATTCGTAAATTGATCTATACGACCAATATGATTGAGAGTTACCATCGGCAACTCCGAAAGGTGACGAAGGGCAAGAGCATTTTCCCCACCGATGAAGCCCTGCTCAAAATGCTCTATTTGGCTACCATGGACGTCACCAGGAAGTGGACTGGACGAGTGCAGAACTGGGGGCAAATGCTCCTCCAGCTCTCCGTTTTCTTCCCGGATCGGATCGGCCAATACTTACGCTAGTTTTTTATTCCAAAAGGGTTTACACAAAATACTGGACAGACCCCAAGACGTATTGAAAAGATGGCAAAATATTTAAGTTAAGGGATTTTATAATTTCTCGATTGATAAGTTTGACGAAGGAATCAATCACACATTGGTTAGTGCAACTCATTTCAAACAAATTGGTCAATACAAAGAGGCAATGAATTGTGTCGGATTTGTACTGAAGTCAATTGAGGAAAGCGAAAGAAGTATTCCATCTGAGATCATAGAAAAAATCTCAGATATATGCAATCATAGTTAATAAAACAGGAGGAGTTTTTTATGCAAAAGTTCTTAACGCTGTTGTGTTCAGTTCTGCTTTTGGGATTTTTTGCTTTATCCTCTGATATTGAGCAAACATTAATTAAGGCTCCATCTGTCATCATGTCCGTAGATCCTGAATGGTAATTTTTCATTAACATGTAAGAATGGGCTACCTCAAAATAGACACCCTATTTGAGAAGTAGCCCATTTTTTTAATAAAAACCAATCAGAACCGTTTAACGGAAGAATGTGTTAGCACCCAATACCACTCCAAATTCTTGGGCGAGTACTACCATACGCATGGTGCTTTCTGCTCAAATAGCGGGTACTGTTAGCTGCCTAATAGCTGCTCCACTTCAGCTACCAGCTCCCGAAGCTGCTCTACCCCTCTTCTTGCGCTTGCCTCCTCTACAGACAACAAGGTAATGACCTGATCGATCCTGGCCTTGTAGTCCTTTGGCTTGACAGAAAAACGGTCGATCATCGCTGCAGCCTTTTTCTCATTGATGCAATATTCTTCATTCTTGGCAAATAATACTTGGTTCAAGCATGCAATCGCCCGAAAGCAGCAGCCAGCCACGTAGGTCACATCATCTTTGTCAACGTTTTTATCAGCGAACATCAGAGAGAACGATGCTTCAAACATGAAATACCCGATCATTGCCTGCTGCAACGCTTTCGGATACGGCTTGGTTTTCGCTTGCAATTCGGCTAGTCTCTTGGCCGGATCGCATAAAATCCGGCAGATCGACAACTCACCCATATACATCACATTCAAATAAGCATGAGGATGCCCGGTTTGGTAATTCGCGGTGACAGAACCCGACAGGCACTCATCGATCACCTGCGAGACTCTGTTCACATCGCGAAAGATAAAGTCCACATGGTACCCCTGAACGACAAGCCATCCCCCGCCATTTACCCACGGTCCCCAAGCGCCCAGAGGTGTGATGATGTTTTCTCTGTGCTCGTCATCCAGCTTCGTGGCGATTTTTCCGATCTCGGCTGCGTCAAAACCACCGGCTTCGTCATAATAAATGCCGATGTCGATGTCGGAAGTGGGGCGATGAGTCCCTCTAGCTCTGGACCCGCCTAATACGATTCCTACTACGCCAGGTACGCCTTGCAAATGTTTCGCAACATCTTCTATGATTTTTTGTACGGTCAAAAAGCTCATCTCCATTTTTTGAATCTGATCATCTACCGTTATTTGTCCATTTTTTCACCCTCCGCTGATACGGCAACCTGGCCATGCCATACCTTTATTGTTTGATCGCATGAGGCGCTACTATATGTGATGCGTAAATAAATAGGACAAGAAGAAATAAGCGCTGATTGCGGCTCCGCCCATGAAAAGGACTCCGCTTTTCGTCTTCTTCTGAAACAGATGAAGAAAGCCAAAGCAGAAAAGAACTCCCGTTACACTAAAATACGCGATGCCCACCCAGAACACATTCCACGGCAAAAGAGACAAATCTACCGTACCCAAAAAAACACCACCTTGTTTCTACTTTTCTCTCGCTTGAAAAACAGTTTTGTTTTATTGCTTGCAAACGGGAATGGCATTGGTTTTCCAATCACGCCTTCCACGCTTGTGGATGGTCCTCGTTCACCAGCTCTGCCGCTTTGGCGTTCGCTTCCACCTGAGATGGACTCTTGCATCCCGGAATCACCGCAGTGACGGCAGGATGCTTCAAGCACCAGGCCAAAGCCCACTGTGCCATGTCCGTACCCGCAGGCACTTCGTTTTGCTTGATCTCTTCGACCTGCTGCAGCAAAGAGCGAACGCGCTCCTGGTCGTGATTATGGCGTACGTCATTTTCGGCAAAGACGGAACCCGGCTTGTACTTGCCGCTCAGATAGCCGCTTGCCAGCGGGACGCGAGCCAGCACCCCCAGGTCATTCTCCATGCACGCGGGGAAAACCTGCTCCTCAGGGGTACGATCCAACCGATTGTAGACGACCTGTATTGTCTTGGCGTTTACCTTCGGGGCCGATCCTGTCTGATGAATGTTGTCATTCTTGGCGATGGAGAGGCCGAGATGGCGAATCTTCCCTGCTTGCACCTGTTTGTCCAGCACCGTCCACAGCTCGTCATTGTCAAAGGCTTCATCGGGACCGGAGTGGAACTGATACAGATCGATATAGTCGGTCTGCAGCGCCAGAAGTGACGCGTCCAGCTGTTTCAATACATCGTCTGCACTGTAGTTGTTCGTCCGTGTAAACTTGTCGTGGAAGTGATGGCCGAACTTGGTCGCTACCACCCAGTCTTCCCGTCGATCCTTTTTCAGGAAGCCGCCGATCAACCGCTCCGACAAGTGATCGCCGTAGCACTCCGCTGTGTCGATCAGATTGATGCCCAGTTCCTTGGCTCTGTGCAGGATTCGATCCGCTTCCTCCTGGGAGAAATCCATACCCCATTCGCCGCCGAATTGCCATGTCCCGATGCCGACTACTGACAACTTCAACTCTGTTTTTCCCAATCTGCGATATTTCACGAGAAGCCCTCCTCTATCTTTGCTAAATTGCTCTGAGCCCCGGACTGTCTCCCTGCATGCTTGCGGGAATAATCCGTGGTGATTGGCAGAAAATACGCGTAATGTCTCTTCCACAAGAGGTGGACTCCATGAAAAGCTTGTTGATCTTTCTTTTCCTGACAATCCTGTCTCTGCTATTTGCAATGGCAATGGATGTTTTGATCGGCCTGGGTGCTCCGGCATCCTTGCAAAATCTGGCAAACCTGTTCTGGATCATGTCTCCCGCTGAATATATCCTCGTCATTTTCCTATTGATCGTGATTGTCTTTCACTTTGCGCACACCTTCAAGCATGCAAAAGAAACGAAGCGATAACTCGCCTTACCTCTGCTGTTCAGTGGAAAAGCCACTTTCCCCGCGATTGCCGAGAAGTCTGCGAATAAAGGAACCAACCAACAAAAAAAGCGGAATGACGGTCACGAATAACTCAAGCGTATATTTCAAATAAAAGTCCCCTTCTACAGAATGCTCGGCATGACTGCCGGCGATATTCATGGAGGAGAACAGGATGATTACCCCGATCGGGAGGATCAGGCTGCGAAGCTTATCCACCTTGAACAGATCGGCAGCACCGATGACCGCCGAATAATAAAAGATGGAGATTTTAAAGAAATTGACGATGATCAGGGTAAAGACGACAAGCGCATCCAGTCTTTGCAGGAAATTGGCAATATCCACCTTGCTGAGAGTGATCAGCAAGGGAAAGGTTGAACGCTGGACGAGGTCAGCGCCAAGAACGGAAATCTCCAGAGCGGTTATCAGGCTTAAAATGATCCCGCTTACAATCAACCCCGTCATCCCCGCCCGTCTGGCACGCCCCGGCTTTGCCAGATAGGGAAGAATCATGGCAAAGCAGATGATCTGTCCGAACGGAAAGGTGTAGGTTTGCGACACGACAGCCTGAAAGATTGGTTCCCATCCGTTCTCCAGAACTGGCTGAAGAAGCGTAAACTGGACGATCCCCGAAAATATCACCAGCAGGATGCCGACACAGACCAATATCATCACGATGCCGAAAAACACTTCCCCGGTTCTGGCCAATACCTCAAACCCTTTGTGCAGCACGTACGTAATGGCGGCGAGCATGAGAAAATGCAGCAGAAACAAAGGGGTCTCATCATATACAGAGTTAAACAGCAAATCGCCGATGTCACGTGTAATTCGAGCCGACCCATAAATGAAAAAGGCGACGTACAACAAGGAAATGGGCCACCCAAGGACATTTCCGAGGATTTTTCGTATGTAGCCTGTCAAAGGAATGGCAGGATATTGCCGATACAAATACAAGTATACCTGAAAAATAAGCAAACCGGCTATCAGCCCTGCCAAAATGGCGAGCCATGCATCTTGCCCCGCATCGGCTCCCAAGGGGATAACCAGTGAACTCCCTAATTCAAATAATACAATCAAGCAAAACAATTGTCTTGGACTGATTCTGATTTTTTCCATGTGGGATGGGCCACCCCCGCTTCATTCATCCCTGATTTTCTTGTCTCGCTTTAGTAAATATGGTTCAGTGATCATCCCTGGCTGGCGGATAAACGCTTTCACCTTCACCTCCACTGGCAGTTGGGAAAAGCGGTCTGCCCAGTCCAGCTTTAAATGCCCCCATGCCTTCGGGTCTGCCCGGCGGATTACTTCTCCAAATCCAAAAATATCTGTTTTGTACTGTTGGGCTGCTTTCACGGCCGACATGATCTGAAGCATCGTTTTATCTTCCAGCTTGTTTGCCAGTTCGTAAATGACCGCTGGACTGGACAAATGAATGGCGCATTTGACATCTGCAATGCTGGCTTCTTCCGTTATCGTTACGGTGATTTGCGGCTTTCCTTGAACCACCTTTCCTTGGATATCCGTCTTGGAACGGGTAATCTCGATTCCGACTTGATCCTTTTTTCCATCGCAATCGACCATCAAAACGGAGCTTTTTAAACTGCCGTGAAGCCAATTCACACCGCGTGCTTGCTCTCCTTCCAGCCAACCCACCAGCTTCCCGGTTCTAAATGCCCCGATCCCGCCGATCTTCTCGATAACATCCGGCTTGGTCAATTGGATATTTTCCACACGCTGGCCGGCTCGCGGATTTCCAAGGAGCTCGACCGCGCTTATCATCGGTTCTCTCCCTGGGTTTCCAATAGCCCGGATTACATCATCGAACTCGATTTTGATGCTTTCTCCCCACAGCTCTTCGGAAAATTCCAATGCGCCTACCCCTGCTGTTGCTGGAATCTTTTCCATCGGTGTGACGATTGCCAGGACTTCTTGGGCAGTTCTGCCCTTGGCAATAACCAAGCGGGCCGTCAAACGGATTTCATTGGACCGCTCAAAAGAGTCTAACACCCCGTTGATGCCTTGGCGGGCTAGCTGTTCGCCAATCATGATGTAGCGAACATGGGAGAAAAAAAGCCGTCGCGGTGCTTTTTGCGAGGCTTTTCGAGCGGCCTCAAAAAGGGTTTCCCCCGTTTCCGTATAAACGGTGACTGGCCCCATGTTTTCGTCCCCTTGCCCAACCGTTCCCGAAATCACGGCGGAAGGGTTGACCACTTGAAAAGAAAAGACGTGCTCATTCTGATTCTTTCCCTTGTCCAATCCAATCGCGGTAACGATGGCCAGCGTACCAAGCTCCCGATTATTCCAGCAGCCTGTCAAAAGCAGAAGGGCCATGCACAAGATCATCAGCAGGCTTCTACTCCTCATGGCGCTCCCCCTCCGGCCTGTTATTCTGCTTTTTCAACATCGAGTGTCCGCTTGGCTCCATCTTTTTGATGTTCTTTTTGTTTATCGCTTTCGTGCGGGTGGCAAGCATCCAGAGGGGCAGCCGGACGAGCGCATCCTTTTGGTCATCCATCTGAAACGGGGCATAGGGGCTCAAATACGGAATGCCAAACGAGCGCAGACTGCTCAAATGCGCAACGAGAACAATCATAGCCAGTGTCAATGTGTAAAAGCCAAAAGTCGCCGCCAGGATCATCAGAACAAAACGGATGAGCCGTGCCGACACAGCAAGATTGTACGCAGGCGTGGAAAAGCTGGCGATTCCCGTAATGGAGACGACAATGACCATCGCGGGCGAGACAATCCCTGCCTGTACCGCTGCCTGCCCCAGGACGAGGGCGCCAACGATGGACACCGCCTGGCCCACCGCCCGCGGCATGCGGATGCCGGCCTCTCGCAATATCTCAAAGCTCAGCTCCATCAGCAGCGCTTCGACCAGCGCCGGAAACGGCACACCTTCGCGGGTAGCGGCCAGGCTGAACAGCAGTGGAGTCGGAATCATCTCCTGGTGGAAGGTGATAGCGGCGATATAGATGGACGGCCACAGCAGGGATATCAAGAAGCTTGCATAGCGGAGCAAGCGGATAAAGCTGCTGATGTCATAGCGTTGGGCGTAGTCGTCCGATGCAACGAAAAACTGGGTGAACAATGCGGGTACCAACAATACAAACGGGGTCCCGTCTACGATGATGGCCACCCTCCCATCCAGAAGGTAGCGCGATACCAGATCGGGACGTTCGGTATTGTACACAGTGGGAAACGGCGTCATCGTCTGATCCTCGATGAGCTGCTCAATATTCCCCGCCTGCAGAATCCCGTCCACTTTTATGCCGGTCAGCCGCTGTCGTACTTCTTCTACAATTTGGTCACTTACAATCCCGTTCATGTACATAATAGCCACATCGGTATGGGTGATTTCTCCGATCCGATACATCTCCAACCAGAGATTCGGGCTTTTTATCCGTCTGCGTATGAGTGAAATATTCGTCGATATGGATTCATTAAAACTATCCTTCGGTCCCCGGATCGACAGTTCGGTCGTAGGCTTTTCGATGCCTCTCCATTCTCCGCCAGACGTGTTGCAGCCGATAGCCACCGGGAAGTGATCAATAAAAATAATTGTGTTCCCGTCCATAACGGTGTTCATGACTTCATTCCAATTTTCAACCGTGTCGACTTCTCCGACCGGCAAGGCGTGATTTCGGAGAAAATGAAAGACCTGCTCTCCGGATGCTTCGGAGAGGCGCCCCCTATCTTTGGAGAGCATCAGCGGCTGGATGACAAATTCGTTTAGCTGGGGCTGATCTACCAGACCCTCGTTATAAATGGCCGCAACCCGAATTTGCGGATTGCTCCCCAATTCAAACTGACGCACTTTCAAATCAGGGCTGTTTCCTGTTTCTTCCCGAAACCTTTTGATGTTGATGTCAAGGTCTGTGTCTAACGGGCGGTGACCGTCATCTATGGCGGAACCTTGATGGTTCTCGTCTCTGTTTCGGTTGCTGCTAGTCCTTGTCTTTTGAGTAAACTTCCTGATGAACTTCATCTTCAACACCTATATCCCCATCGTAGTATGTAAATTATTTGCAATCTATCAGGGGGATATGCACTTGAAAGACTCGCCCGACTTCCTGCAAAACAAGAAACAAGACGAAGCAGCTTCAGCTTCGTCTTGTTTCGGTTCGGCTTCGTCTTTTCTTGCCTTTGTTATCTCAGTTGATCTGCTATGGACAGCAAATCCGCTTTGGTAACATTCTTGGATGTTGAAGTAATGGTGTAGAGTACAGCGGCCCCGTCTTTTTGCTGAGTCCAGTTGAGTGCATGGGCCTCTTTTGATTTAATGAGGAAATTATTTGCAATTTTTGTGCCGCAGAAAAAGTGATTCCGAATCTGGGCTCGGCTCAGGCAGCTCCATGAGCTTGCCTCGTTCATACAATCGAAATTTGCGCCATAGCTTCCGGTTCCAGTTGCGTACCTGTCGGATAACAACACCGGTTATCCAGGATCGGAACGGTTTATCAAAGTCGTACCGGTACAGCGATTTAAACACTTCTACGTAGACCTCACTGACGACATCAGCTGCATCCTGCTTGTTGTTGACAAGCAGCGAAACGGTCCCGTACACATAGTCCTTGCTGTGTGCGTAGATTTTGCGAAAAGCGTCCTTGTTGCCGCTTCTCGTACTGCGGATACACTCATGCAATTCTGTTTCTGTCATAGGCGGCCGGCCCCCTAGTGCTTATTTCACTACATATTGGTTCCGACATCCGAAAAGGTTCGGTTATCAGTTCAAAGCAAATATAAACAAGACTCGAAAGAGGTATGTATCATCTATAAGAATTTACACTGCCTGGCACAATCACGAAAATACTGCGGCTAAAAAATGCACATCGATCTCTTTACTTCAAAGTTGGGTCGTTGCTATAGTGATTACGATGCTAAGCAAAAGGAGTTTTGGCATGCTACCTACATTGTTATCGTGGCTGGGCGGGGCGCTCGCTGTGCTCTTCGTCATCCTGCTGGCTTATATCGGGTACCGCTATTGGTACCACATGGGCCGGCTTCCGAAACCCCCATCCCGGTCTATCCGGAATAAACCGATGCCCGCAACCTGGAGAGATGAAGAGGTTACGTTTACCTGGGTGGGACACTCAACCATTCTAATCAATCTTTTTGGCACAAAAATTCTGACTGATCCCGTGCTTGGGGAAAAATTGGGGCTTCGCATCGCGGGGATTCACTTTGGGCCGAAGCGTTATACGCCACCCGCTCTGAGCTCTGCGGAAATCGGAGATGTGGACATTATTTTGATCTCTCACGCTCACATGGATCACGTCGATCTGCCCAGCTTGCGGGAGCTGGCTCGTCCATCCATCCATGTCATCACTGCAAAAAACACCAGCAGACTGATTGCCCGCATGCCTTTTGGTTCGTATGAAGAAATTGCTCCGCATGAAACCGTACGTACTGCCAGCGGAGTGAAGATTACGGCTATCCCTGTCCGGCACTGGGGCAACCGCTTTCCATGGAATAAAGATTATGGCTATAACGGCTACATCATTGAAAAAAACGGGGTACGCATCCTCTATCCGGGAGACACGGCCTACACATCATTTGAGGAACTTCCTCGTGCTTTTGGAAGCATTGACATTGCCTTTATGCCGATAGGTGCCTATAAGCCCGATGCATATCAAGCTGCCCACTGTACTCCGGAGCAAGCTTGGGAGATGTTTAAACAGAGCGGAGCCAAATGGCTCGTTCCCATCCATTGGAATACGTTCGTTCTCTCCCAGGAGCCTGTTGAGGAACCTATTCAACGGCTGCTTGCGGCAGCTGGCGATGAAAAAGACCGCATCGTCATTGAGGAACAAGGCGAAACATTTGTCCTTCCAGTCTCTTAAGCTGGAAGGGCTTTTTCTTTTTCCCCTCTATCTTCTTGACTGGAAGTTGATTCCTTTGTTACATTACTCGTAAGTAACATTACTTTTGAGTATTTTTTTGTGGAGGAGGATTGGCTATTGTGGTTCGTGAAAAGGGGTGGAAAGGGAAGGAAAGTCGGAAGCGGCTGCTGGAAGCTGCTGCGGAAGAATTTGCATTGCGGGGATTCCACGAGACAAAAATCAGTACGATCGTAAAGCAGGCGGGATTGACCCAGCCATCTTTTTACCTCTACTTCGCCAGCAAAGAAGCCATTTTCGATGAAATCATCCATGACTTCCGGTCTGGTCTGGGCGAGCTTACGGCGTCCATCCGTCTGGAACCAGGGATCGAGCCGGAGCATTTGCTGCAGCGGATCGTACAGGCGCTGGAAATGGTTTTCAGCTTCCTCGTCCGCAATCCGCATATGACTCGAATCGGGCTCTTCCTTGCTCCGCAAGCGGAACAGATCAAAGAAGATCTGACTTCTCTCCTGCTTGAAAACTTGCGTGCCGAGCAGGAAGCGGGTTACTTTCGGGCCGATGTGGAGATGGCGACGGTCGCGGAATGTCTGCTCGGGATGATTGAGCGATTGACGGTTACACACCTGTTGCCGGGTAAACAAACGCCAGCACGATTGGCGAAGCAGGTCGTCGATGTTCTCATGTACGGCATGCTGCCCCGGGAGTCAAAGGCCAAAGAATAACATAATGGAGGAATAACCGGTGGGACTGATTATCATGCAAGCCGTATTGTCGCTGTTTCTTTTGTCAGGGGGTATCATCAAGCTCGCACGCGTTCCGTTTCAAGTCGAGCATTGGAGCCATTATCACTATCCTCTCTGGTTCATGTCCGTTGTCGGCATTCTTGAGATCGTGGGAGCGCTGGCGCTGATTGGCGGAATATGGAACCGGTATTTGGCCATTGGCTCCGGGGTACTCTTTGTCGTTCTTATGGCGGGGGCGATCCACGCCCATCTGTTTCGAGCAGAGCAGCCGATTGTCACCATCCTGCCGGCGGCAATCTGCCTGATTCTATCTGTCATCGTTATCAGCTCAAGGCTCTGAGGATTCACCACAAGACAGCAGCTATAAAAACCGTAGACCATTTACGCTTCCCTTGCTTTCATGAGGCAGTCGTACAACGTAAAAAAGATTCAGGATCGACTCAAAAAATGAGCCCGATCCTGAATCTTTTTGATTTCCCCTATATTCTGTTCCCTGCTGAACGGAAGGCTACCCGTTATCGCTTGTTTACAACGATCAGATAAACCTGGCCGTCCGCATTCGTCCACAAGTCGACTTTATCGGAAGACTTCACTTCGTCCTCATCCATATCAGAACCGTCGTAGTATTTCACTTTTGCGTCCTTCGACAGCTTGATGCTCGTGGAGACGTTGTTGAAGAAGACGTATTTATCTCCGTTTACACGGGCTTCAATTCCAATGAACTTTTCTTCTTCCTTGGTCAGAGTGCCTTGTACAACGGCTTTCGTCACTTCGCCTTCACGGTTCATTGTCAGTGTAACCAACTCAAATTGGTCGACATCATCTACCGTATCCGCGTTCAGGACCTTGTATGTCTTGCCGTTTACTTCGATCTCGGCCGATTTGGTCGAGCCGTTTTCATTCACCACTTCTACAGAATCGACTACGCCGCTGAGTGTTTTGGCAGCACCAGTCACCGCTTTTACCTTGCCGTCGTTGTTCAGTACGAGTGTATACTCTTTGTCGTTGGTGTCTGCATTGTCATCAATCGATACTCCGGAAAGAAGCTCATAATCCTTGCCGTTCACCGTAATGGTTTTACCCGATTTCTCGGTTACATAGCCCACTACCGTCTGCTTCTCAGCAGTCAGCTCGACGATATCATTGGTTCCCAGATTGTATTTCCAGCTGACGATCCGGTAATCATTCAACTGGTCGGCCTTGATTGTTGTTGCGGAGACCGAGTTTCCGTCGATAGTCAGCTTCGCGTTTGCCAAGATGTCGTAGGTTTTGCCGTCAACCTTGATCGTCGCCAGTTTCGTCTGACCTTCATATGCTGTCGTATCGTCTACCAGCTTGCCTTCCGAGACGCCTACGCCCTGCTCCACTTTGATCAAATTTCCGTCCTGGTCAAAGGTGAGAACGGCAACGCTGTTGTTTTTCAGATCATCCAATTCCGATACCTTGTCCTCGTCGACATAGAGCTTCGTATCTTGAAGAACTTCGTATTCATACCCGTCAAAGCTGATCACGTTGTCATCCGCATCGACCTTGATCGTTTGTGTCGTGCTCAGCTTCGTGTAGGTGACAGCAGACGCTTTTCGGTCAACATCCAGTGTCAGCTCAACGAGGTCCCCTTTGGCAATGTCAGCGAACGATCCCGTTGCTTCCTTGGCCAGCGGATGAGTTTTCCCCTTGATGACAGCATTTGCGGTCAATTCATACGTTTGATCGCCGACTTGAATCTCTTTCTTCGCTTTTGTGCCGCTAACGGTCGAGGTCTTTTTCACGAGACCGCTCGTTGCGTTATCCGAAATGGTAATGGAGGCTACCTTTCCGTCCTCATCCATAACGGCCACGAATTTCTTGCCGATGTGAGAGCGGGAAACCGTTACGCCGCTTTCTACTTCCAGGATGATCTCTTTCCCGTTTACGATCGCCTTGAATTGTTTTTCGTCCCCAACCGCACTGGAGAAGTTCAGGCCTGTTTTCACGATGCCTTCGACGATATTGGTGTCAGCAGTCACTACGTTCAGGAAAGCGATTTTTCCGTTTTTCACGATGTACTCGACTTTGGCTCCTGCCACGATGCTGCCGAATACTTGCGCATTGTCAGCGATCGTCACTTCTGTTTTTTGTCCGGTCAGCTTCAGTTTTTTTGTAGATTTGTCGTAGGAATCGACAGTTCCTTTTACGACAGGAAGCTTCTGGACCGTGCCTTTTGCATTTCCGTTCTTGTCGTAATAAGCGCCATTGGCGTAAACAGGCGTCTCCATGAAGAAGTCGGTGAACTTGGCTACGACATCACGTCTTGCTGCTGCAGTCGGTTCGTCCTTTGAATCGTAAATGCCCGCCTTGTTGGCTTCGAGCAGATAGGGATAGTACCATTGTCCGGTAGTCGAAGCCGGTACGCTGATTTTCAAGCCTTGTACATAAACGGTCAAAGCTTCTGCGACTTTCACGGTATTGTTCGGTTTAAATGTGCCGTCCGGGTACCCTTTGATAATTCCCTGAGAAACGGCAAGATTTATGTAGCCTGTTGCCCAGTGATCCGCCGGCAGGTCTTTAAACGCTGTTTTTCCTTGCATCAGCTTGGCTTGCTCGTCAGTGTATCCCATTGCCAACACGGCAATTTTGGCAAACTCTGCACGAGTAACCTCTTTTTCGGGCTTGAATGTGCCATCCGTATAGCCTTTCAGGACTCCGGCATAATTCAGCTTCAGGATCGCTCCTTTATAAGCATTCGATGCAATATCGGACAATGGAAGAGCAGTTGCGGCCAAACCGGTATTCGACACCGCCAAAAGCCCGGCCATAACAGCGCCTGCCAGTCCTTTTTTTACTGTTTTTGTCGATAAAACTTTGAAATGATGCAAAATAACTCCCCCATTACTCATTTTGATTTTTGATTTTTTTCGGGATGCATGATGTTTGCGGTCACGAATCGTCCTGTTTTTTTTCTGTCACTTTCGTAAATTTTGGTCATATACGATTCTGTCAGAAATAGTCTATACGCTTCATGAGCAGGTGATTACTTGACGATGGATTGTCGAGAAAAGTTGCAAGGGAAAGGATGGTAAAGAAAAAGTGCGCTGTTCAAGGCTAACTGACAATATACGACAACAAACTATACAATTTCTCAACAAGGAAAAAGCACGGCAACCACTTGCTTCCCGCTCACCTGGATGCCCTTTTCCTGTCTCCCGCAATGACCCAACTCTTTGACAAGCTGCTCGATCAATTCTTTTGCCTGCTGTGTCTCTTTTTTCTCCAAACGAACACATAGCTGTACGGCATCTCCGAAGTGCAGGATTCGCTCCGCCTGCCTTTTTTTCGTATCGTAATCGTGCTGTTCAATATATGCACTAAGACGAATTTCCTTTGTTTTATGGCCTTGCGCCGCTTTGCGCTCCTTTTTCTTTTCCTGGACGCGCTGTTGTTGATACTCATCCCGACTGACAAGCTTGCATGGCGGCGGACTTGTAGCCAGTGACAGACAAATCAGATCGACATTCAGCTCCTTGGCCATACGCAATGCTTCTTTGGTAGAAACGATGCCCAGATTTTCTCCCTGAAGTCCGGTCAGCTCCACTTCGGAGGCTTTGATTTTTTCATTCATCAGCATATCGCTGCACCGTCCTCTTTCGATTTCGTTCCTTCCCATTTTCTTATACTTTCCTAAATAGTCAAGGCACGCAGCATGGCTTCGATGATGCCTCATACGGTTTGTGAAACGATCCGTTTTTGTTTCTGCGGCCGTTTTCGGTATAATGGAGGGATGACACTTGGCACGGAGGCATCGACTACATGTTGCAAAGAGAGTTAACGCGGGAACAAGTCAAGCAACTGGGCGAACAAATCCTCGTTAACATGGAGGAACACATCGTGGAGCAAGGATATCAGTACTTTACCGATGGCATGGTGTTTAACGTGCAGGCGGAAGATGGCGCACATCTCCGCAGCGATGTGCAGGGATCTGCGGTTTACCATGTGGAAATTGACCTGAATGCCTTTGCAAACAGCACCTGTACCTGTTCGTATGCCCGCTATTGCAAGCACATCGCCGCTACCTTTTTTCAAGCATACAGTGTGTTTGAAAATCCCCGAGCCTTTATGAACGTACTGCACAAGCCGCGGAGCACTGTGTTTTCTCCCGCCATGCTTGTTCCTGCCTATAAAAAAATCGTAAAATCCGGGGCAAATCCGACTCCCTCCGCTTCGCTAGGCGCTTCCCTGCGCCCAGAAAGCAAGGTAAGCGATTGGTGGAGCTTCCTGGAGAAATGGACACGGAATCTCCCGCTGGCCATGGAAACAGCGCGCCCGTCTTCGGAGTTGTTTTCCAGCTATGAAAACGTCCTGGGAGTTACAAGCTCCTGGCCGGAAGAGCTGGCACAGCTATTTTCTGTTCACGCCAACCTGTTTCATTTGCTGAAGCTGCAAACGTTCGTAAAAGACGTGCGCTCCTCCTACTGGGCTTCCGACTTGACGCAAACGGCTGACAGGCTTGTCGAGCAGCTGGAGGCTGCCCTCTTTTATCTGGATGCAGAGAGCTTGCGGAAGCATTTCTCCTCCCACCTGGAAGAGACACACGAGAAAAGCAAGGAATGGAAGCATTGCGATTCTGCCACGATTTACTGGATACAAGCATATCGCCTCCTGTGGTGGTACCTATTGAACACCCCTGCTTGGATACAAGAGGAAATGGATGAGCTGGACCGCCTGATCAAGAACCCCGTCCTGACCGACGCCGAGCGTGAAAGGTTTTCGATCCTGCAAGCGCATTTTTTGGTTATGAAAGGGGAAGACGAAACAGCTCTCCGGATATGGAATGGATCGCAGTCGCTTGCTTTGTCCTTCTATCTGCCTTACATGAAAGCTTTTGCGCGGCATGAAGAATGGGAACGCTTCTTGTACTGGGTCGATAGGCTGGAAACCTTGATCGGGACAGCGGATGGACCCGAATACCGCCTGGTTGCTGCCGTCTGGCGGGAAGCGATGGAACGGCTGGGCAGATCGGCCGACTCCGGCGCGATGCTGAAGCGTTTTTTGCCGGCAAGCCTGACCGACTACTGCGCCTACTTGTTTGAAAACCGGCAGTACAAGCAATATCTGGATGTACTCATGACGTACCAAAGCGCTCTGGAACAGATGAATCAGCAGCAAGCCAAGATCATTGAGGACCAAAAGCCCCTTCTTCTCCTGCCGCTGTTGATCCGTGAGATCAACCAACAGATCGGGTCGCGAAATCGCTCGGGTTATCGGGAAGCGGCGAAACTGCTGAAAAAAGTTCGGGCCAGTTATCAGAAAGCCGATCAGCTTGACGTTTGGGAGCGTTTCATACAAGGGCTGGCAACCAAGTATAGCCGTTTGCGGGCATTTCAAGAGGAGCTAAAGAGAGGGAATCTGATTTCATGAATGTTACTTTGCATATGTTTCTCACCGGAGGACTCTTGCCGGACGGTCGTTTTTTCCTCAAGGCTGAGGACTGCATGGGCAATCCCGTGCATCCGGAGCGGGCGGCAGCCTGTCTGTTCGCCTGGGATGAACACTCTTTTTTTGGAACGTTTATCGAAAAAACAGATCAGGTCATCCTGCTGGAGCCGCTGGAGGCTCTCCGGTTTCTCGTGTCACCGGGGTGGCTTGAGCACGTTACCTTTACGCTGAGTGAAGACTTGGCCGGTTACCGGACAGCCGCCGGGACGATCATGGATGCCCTTGCAGCCGGCAACTTCCTGCCGAGCTTTTCCGATTGGCAGAATGGCCGCTATGGCTGGAAGCTGGCTGATCCGCGTGAACCGCTGCCAGCCTCAGGAGAACGCTTGCTTTCTCTCGTTATAAACGATCTTCTCTCCCAGAGGGGCGGGGTACGGAATGCCTGGAACGGACTGCTCAGACAGTTTCCTGCGCTCGATGTGCTGGGAGAAGACATGTCGCCCCATCTGGGGGAATCGGAATGGCTGCAAACGATTGGACTTGTCCCCGACAATACTCCTTTCCGCACCTGCTTGCAGCTGCTCGAACCGAAGGGTGACGAGGCTGACTGGTCTCTCAAGCTTCTTTTGCAGGATCGGGATTTGCCCGACCGTGTCTTCGAGCTATTGTCGGAAGACCTGGAGGGCCAACTCGCGGTATTCCCGTTGACGCTCGGAAACCAAGACGAGACCGCCCCGACTGGTAACGCCATCATGACGACCGACATGCCGGACGATTGGCGAGAGTATCGCCACCGTCTGAGTCGCGACATCGAGAAGTGCAAGGAAATTCTCCCATGGATGGACAAAGGAGCAAATGACACCCCTCTTTCTGCCCGATTGTCCAATGAGCAGGCCTGGACGTTTCTGACAGAACACAGTTTGCAGCTGGTGCAAGCAGGAATCCACGTCTTCCTGCCCGTTTGGTGGGAGCAGGTCAAGCGGACCAAACCTCGGGTGAAAATAAAAGTGTCGGCGCATTCTTCGGGAAGAAGCCCGTCCTTTTTTGGCATCAATCAAGTCATGGATTTTGAATGGAAGCTTGCGCTCGGTCCGCTCGAGCTGAGCGAAGCGGAATTTCGCCGATTGCTGGACCAGAAACAGCGTTTGCTGAAGGTCCAGGGACAGTGGGTGCAATTGACTCCCGCGCTGTTTGCGCAAATGCAGGAGACATTGAAGGGAACGACAGGAAAGAATGGGCTCACGCTGCGCGAGGTCATGAAGCTCTATCTGGCCGGCACAGAGGAGCCATCCGACCCGTCATGGGAGGAATGGGACCGGCCATCTGCCCTTCCCGTCGAGGTTGAGCTGAACCGGCATCTCTTTCAGTTCATGGCGAAGCTCCAGGATACAAAGCGCATACCGCTGATCGAGCAGCCGGCCGGTTTTCAGGGAGAGCTGCGCAACTATCAAAGGGAGGGCAGTTCGTGGCTGCTCTTTTTGCGGCAGTTTGGGCTGGGAGCCTGTCTCGCGGACGATATGGGTCTGGGGAAGACAATCCAGTTCATTACCTATCTGCTCTTTCTGAAGGAAACCGAATCACGGCAAAGCCCTTCCCTGCTGATCTGCCCGACCTCAGTGATCGGCAACTGGCAGAAAGAGCTCCAAAGGTTCGCCCCGTCTCTTTCTGTTTATGTGCACTACGGTACGGCTCGGCATAAAAATGAGGCATTTGTCCAGGCGGCACAGGAAGCTGACCTGGTGATCACCTCCTATTCCCTTTCCCATCTGGATGAACAGGAGCTCGCTTCTCTTGGCTGGAGCACCATTTGTCTGGACGAAGCGCAGCACATCAAGAACGCCCAGACCAAACAGGCGACATCCATCCGCAGCTTGCGTGCCGGACATCGCATCGCTTTGACCGGTACACCGATCGAAAACCGTTTGACGGAGCTTTGGTCGATTTTCGATTTTTTGAATCCAGGCTACCTGGGTAGTTTGCGCGATTTTTCGCAGCGTTTTGTCCATCCTATCGAGCGTGATCAAGATCAGACATTGGTTCAGCAGGTACAGCGGCTCATCCAGCCGTTTTTGCTGCGGCGCGTAAAAACGGACCCGCATATCCAACTGGACCTGCCTGCATTAAATGAAGGAAAAGAGTACGTCACACTGACCGCTGAGCAAGGCGCGCTGTACGAGACAACGATCCAGTCGATGTTTGACCGGCTGGACCAGGCTTCGCCGATGCAGCGGCGCGGGCTGATTCTGCCGACGCTTACCCGGTTAAAGCAGCTTTGCGATCACCCCGGACTGATCGACAATGGACTCGGCGCGCCGGATGAGAAGACGCGCTCTCCGAAAATCGAGCGCTTGCTTGAGCTGATCAGCGACATTCGGCAGAAAGGCGAACGCAGCCTCATCTTTACCCAGTACATCGAGATGGGCAAGCTGCTGCAGCGCGTCCTCGAAAGAGAAGGCTATGGCCCCGTCCTGTTTTTAAACGGCTCTACCCCAAAGGAACAGCGGGACTGGATGATCTCTCGCTTTCAAGATACCGCCTTGCCTGACTCGGAGCGTGCTTCGATCTTCATCCTTTCCCTGCGGGCAGGCGGAACCGGCCTGAACTTGACGGAAGCCAACCACGTCTTTCACATCGACCGTTGGTGGAATCCCGCCGTCGAAAAACAGGCGACGGACCGGGCGTACCGGATCGGTCAGCAGCGCAATGTGCAGGTCTATAAATTTATCTCTCTCGGGACGATCGAGGAGAAGATCGACGAAATGATGGAAAGAAAGCTGAGCCTCAGCGAGCAGATTGTCGGCAACGGCGAAAACTGGATAACCGAGCTGTCCACGCAGGAGCTTCGGGAGCTGTTTCTGCTCCGCAGCGAGTGGCTTGATCTGAAAGGATAGGTGACCCATGGACAATGCATCTGGAAAACAGCTCTCGACTGAGATCGAGCCGGGTATTTCGCTTTCTGCGAATACGGGCGGATCGCCTTCAGTCGGCAAGGACCAAAATGGCATGCTTCAGTCTGGTCAAGAGCAGGAGCGGGCAGAGGTTCCTGTCGACCGTTCCGGACACAAACGTGAACAGGCAGAGCTTCCGGAAGCATGGCGCCGGTTTTTCGAGGAAGTCAGAAAGAGAGTTGCGGAGAAGTGATAGTACACACCCACCCTCTCCCGCCCCAAACTGGATAACGCTTTCCGTCAAGCTTGTTTCTCCGGCTGAACCTAATACAAGGAGGACGTAGTACCAGCAAAGCTCCCGCCATCTGAAAAGCAGATGGTATCGTAGCGGCATTTGGGAGCCCGACAACAGATACTGCCGCATACGTGCAAAAACAGATCACTTGATGGAACATAGATGCCATTACGTGATCTGTTTTATTATGTTGGGCTATTTTACTTTTGTTCTCCGTTAGTTGAGCGACATTAGATTACCCTGTTTATCCTATTCCCGCCAAAAGGTTGAACAGCCTGCCTTATCCAAGATATTAATAAATGTGCCGTGATCGGTAAACATAGGCTGATTCCACTTCATTGCTGGCGTTAAATTTGGAAATGTTGCAGCTACCCAAGCCAAAACCGCTTCTGTTCGGGCCCGATGTTGCGGGTTGTCTATGCGGGCTAAAAAATCCTGAAAAACTTCCATGTTGTTCCTCCAAAAAATAATGTATTCATGCAGGGATATTACTCAAACCCACGTTAAACCAGCTACTTGTCGCCAGCGACAGCGGAACCTGGCTTTTTTCATTCCGGTTCTCGGCCAAAGACAATGTCTGACGGCTGTTGAATCCGGTGCTGCTCCGGAATATTGATGGGCCCCGCCGCGGGAGAGAGTCGCTTCCAAAAATAGAGCGGATTTGCCTCGTACAAGCTGTGCATGAACAACAGCTCCGTCTCTTTTGTAATGACAGCGAGCGGTACCTGGTACGTCTCCAAGCGCTCGTACTCACAGGAATCATGCAAACGATCCGGCCTTTGCCTGATGACAAATGACAGGCTCGTCAGCTTTTGCCTGACGGTAAAAAATACGCACTTCCAAAAACCGAAAGGAATTTTGATCTGACATCCCGGCTCGCCGTGGACGCCGCAGTACTCTTCATCTTCTTCCTTGCAAATCGGTCCTGTGAAGACAAGCATTTTCTTTTCGTTTTCCAAACCGTCCAGCACCCAATCCTCCAGGCAATTCCATATTCCGGTATTGAAGTGGTGGTACTGCAGGGCGATATTGGCATAGCAAAATGAATCGTAATTGGCTTTTTCCGCCTCGCGCCGATCCCCCCAGCACACGTCTTTTCTTCGGGTCAGATGCCCTTTGTCAAAATCATTTTGGGCGTAATATTCGTGGCCCGCCTGATTCTCCTCGCCGATCCGCGGATCAAAGTGCCAAGACTTGTTATCCCTCGGAATCTGCACCATCCTGCTTTCATCCACACAGGCTGCTGAATAAATGGCGCATTTGCGTCTCTGATTCATAACAATCGAAAAATGCGTAAAATCGTACACTTTTCCATTATGCAGTGCATCCTGTGCCGTTTTGCCGATTAACAACGGCAAGGGAACCTCGTGTTTTTCTCCCAGAAAAAAAGGATCGTAGCCGGTACTCATTTCGTCCTCTCCTCCTTCTGATCACGAGAATGGTAAACCGCAGGCGGCCTTGTTCTGATTATACCTTCGTTTCCTTGTGATTTTTGTCGGTTTGTGGAACCTGCTCGCATATAGCAAAAATCGAGTAGGAGGGGGCGACTAACCCCCGTCCTCTCACACCACCGTACGTACCGTTCGGTATACGGCGGTTCACCAAGCTTGACGAATTTGAGAATATCGTTGCACTAAGCTTTTCAGCCCTTGTTGTTGCCAGTAGGCAATGCCGAGGGCTTTGTGTATATGCGGAGACTTTGTGGTACGCCATGCACCCTTGCGGGTATTTGCAATTTCAATGGCTTTTACGTGAGATATGCCAAGAGAACGAAGTTCTCGATATCTGGTTCTCACGCGTTTCCACTGCATCCACAAACAAAGACGGAGCCTGCGCCTTGTCCATTCCTCAATGGATTGTAGAATGCCCTTCGCGTCTGCAAGGGCGAAATATCCAATCCAGCCCATGAGGTACTGATTTATTCTTTCAATCCGCTTCTCCATCGAGATGCTCCACACCGGATTCGTGATCGTGCGGATTTTCTCTTTTAGCTTGAGGAGGGATTTGGGGTGGATGCGAATCCTTGTCTGTTTTGCAAAGGTAAAACTAAAGCCCAAGAATTTTCGTTTCCATGGTCGGTCTATCGCGCTTTTCTCCTCATTTACTTTTAGCCTTAGTACCTTCTCCAAGTGGTTTTGAATACTCTTCTTTACTCGTTCCCCTGCCCGTTTTGTTTTCACGTAGATATTACAATCGTCTGCGTAGCGGCAGAAACGGTGGCCTCTCTTTTCGAGTTCCTTGTCCAAATCATCAAGTAGGATATTTGCCAAAAGTGGGCTTAACGGCCCACCTTGCGGTGTTCCTTCACTTGATGTTGTACAGACGCCATTTATCATGATCCCCGCATTCAAGTAGGAACGAATCAGTCTTAAAATTCTCTTGTCCTGAACTTTTCGAGCCACACGGCTCATTAGAATATCATGATTTACGCGATCAAAGAATTTCTCTAGATCGATGTCCACCACGAAACGATATCCTTCGGAGATATACGCTTGCGCTTTCCTTACTGCCATGTGAGCGCTACGTTTTGGACGGAACCCATAGCTAGATTCCGAGAAGGTGGGGTCGAAGATCGGCGTTAACACTTGGAGGATGGCCTGCTGAATAAAGCGGTCTACCACGGTGGGAATGCCTAATAACCTTACACCACCGTCAGGTTTCGGGATTTCGACTCTGCGAACAGGTGAAGGTCTATAGGTTCCCCTTTCCATCTTCTCGCGGATGGCTTGCTAGTGTTCACGTAGATAATCGCGTAGTTGTTCGGTTGAAACACCATCGACTCCACCGACACCTTTGTTTTCCTCCACTCGTTGGAGTGCCATCCGTAAGTTTTCCCGTGATAAGACTTTTTCCAGCAAATCCATAATGATGTTCCTTCCTTCGCACATGCGGACTCCGTGCTTGCTGTACGATACTCAGCCCTCTTTTGTACCCTCGGGGCTTCACCCCTGCTCTTCAAAAGTAGTTCCTTGACAGAATTCTGCTTCGACGTACCGTATCAAAAGACATGGATCGCATGCTGACTTGATGTTCGGCCCTTCCCCATTCAAGCGTCCTCTACTCGGGTACTATGGCCTCTGCTGACTTCTGCATGTTCAGCGTCTCCTTACGGAGACGGTTACCAACAGTTGAAGGCGTTTCATGCAGACCTCCCCAGGTAAGAACGATAACTTTCATCCCATGTACCTGCCCAAGTTTACTACTGTATCCCTTGGCTGTATGGGGCTTTGTCTTGTTTGGCAGACTCGCCCGGATACAACAGCCTCAAATTGGGTTCGTGTACCTCAGGTCGGGATTTTGCCGCCGGCTTCCTTCAGATTCGACCTCGCGGTCGACACCCTTGCCTTGAGCTAACGGTTGGTACAGCCAACCCCCGTTCGGGACTTTCACCCTATAGCTATCGCCCATGCTGGGCGCACCAAAAAGAAGCCTTCCGGCAACAGCCAGAAGGCTTCCTATTTTCCATTCGGTCCAGACTGCATTTTCCTTAGCGCTGTCTACTGTCCATCAAAGCAGTAGTGGATCTTCTGATAGGCGGAACGCATCTCGACAACCCGCTTGCGCGTAACCTCGAGCGGCTCTCTTTTTTCCAGTACAGTCACAATCAGTTCGGCGATCGACTCCATTTCCGCCTCCTTCATGCCCAATCGGGTCACCTCGGTCGTCCCGATCCGCAAGCCGCTTGGATGATCCCAATCCGTCGATTTGTCGCAGGGAATCAAATTTTTGTTGGTGATGATATTGGCTTTGGCCAATTCCTGCGCGACCTCAAGACCGCCGCCAAAAGCGCGGACATCAAGGATGATCTGATGGGTTCGCGTGAATCCTTTATGTGCTCCGAGGACCGTGATGCCCCGCTCGCTCAATGCTTTTCCCAGTGCCTGCGCGTTGCTCACGATTTGAGCCATGTATTCCTTGCCAAAAGCCAAAAACTCGGCTGCTGCGGCAGCCAGTGCCGCGACGCGATTGACCTGATGCGTGGCAGCCAGTGCCGGAAAGACAGCATCTGTGATTGGCTTTGTGAGCTCGGGATCATCCCAGACGATAATGCCGCTTTGCGGTCCGCTAAAGGTTTTTCCGGCAGAGCCTGTCAGGACGCACGCGCCTTCTTTCAGCGGGTTCTGGAATTGCCCTCCGGCGATCAAGCCGAGCTGATGAGCGCCATCAAAAAAGATTTTGCCGCCCCATTCCGAGACGATGTCCGCCATTTCCCGGATCGGAAACGGGAACAGCGTCATCGAGGCACCTAATGCAACGAGGCGCGGCTGTACTTGTCTGGCTGCCTGGGCAAACGCCTCCAAATCGACTTCCAGCTCAACCGGGTCCATCGGAACATCGTGAATGTGCAGACCGCGAATACCTGCCGGACCATCGATCCGATTGCTTGAGTGCCCGCCGAACGGCTGTGCAATCGTCATGACAGGATCGCCGGGCTTCGTCAGAGCCGCGTATACCGTCATGTTTCCGAGCATGCTGGCTACGAGCCGATGGTCCGCATACTTGCACTGGAAGACCTCTTTCAAGAGCTCCACGCACAGGGCCTCGATCTCGTCGATGTACTTCGTGCCAGCGAACCAACGTTCCGTCGGGCCGATATGTCCTTCCGCTGCACGGGTACCCACCTCTGATGCCAAGAGCCTGCGGACAGTCGGGCTGGTCGGCGCTTCGGGCGCAAGCAAATTCAGACATTCCTCCCCTCTCCAGACAGCATTTCTTTCCACCGCTTGTATCACTTCCGTCTGCATCACCCGCGGTGAAGAACAGCGATCCAATACATCGCGGGCCCATTTCAGCACGCTTGCGTCATGGACTTCAAAAGCTTGTGCAGGAGTCTGGTTGGCAGCCATCCACAATCCCTCTTTTCCCTGATCGAGAAACGATCGTTTTGATTTTCACAGTATAGGCTTCTCTCCATGTATAAAACCAATATATCGGATATCGGTTTTATGTTCAATGTTTTTTCAGAAATAACTGAAAATAAAAAGAAAAAAGCTCCCGACCGTCATCTGTCGGGAGCCCTTACGATTCACGCGTAAGTATTCTTCCTAAGCTCAGCCAATTTTCCTCCATTAAATGGGCGGCTGCACTCACTTCTCGCGATTTACACGCTTGGATGATCGCGGCGTGCTGTTCTACCGAGGTCAGACCTTCCAGAGAACCAAACTTGGCAAATTCCAGCCGTCTGATTTTGGGAATGATCCGCTCCAGCGCCAGTTCGATTTCCCGGTTTCCGGAAGCGTCCAGGACGATTTGATGAAAAGCGTCATCCGCCTCAACCGCTCGGGTCATATCCTGTACATCGAGAGCCTGCTGGAGCTTGCGGTTTTCCCTTTCCATCGCAGCAAACTCGTTGTCTGTCAACAAAGGCACCGCCAGGCGTGCAGCCAGAGCGTGCAAGGTAGCCACGACTGTAAAAGCGTGCTTCGCCTCCTTCATATCGATCGGAGTGATTCGGGTCAGCGATCCTGGCGACGATTCGACGAGTCCCTCGTCTTCCAGCCTTTTCAAGGCTTCACGCACAGGTGTCCGGCTCACGCCAAATGTCGCCGCCAAATCGCTGTCCTTGATTCGCTGCCCAGGCTCCAGCTCCAATGTAATGATGGCTTTTTTCAGATGTTCGTAAATTTGATCTCGCAGCACGGGTCGGTCCAATGGTTTTATCGTTTTCATGAAACCAATATATCGGAGCCGAGGATTGGTGTCAACCAGATGTATCCAGTCATTTGGAACCGGTGTCAGCATGTCGGACTGTGTGCGGTATCAGTGGATGTTCTTTTTCTTGAACCGCCCTCCCCTGACATCGTGAATGTTTCCGATCGCGAGAAACGCGGAGGAATCGATTTCTTCCACGATGGACTTGAGTTTTGCTTCCTCCAGCCTGGTGATGACGCAAAAAATGACCTTCTTGTACTCGCCCGAATACCCGCCCTCGCCTTCCAGGTAGGTAACTCCCCGCCCTAACCGCGCTGTCAATGCATCTCCGATCTCAGTGTACTCCTCGCTGATAATCCAGACGGACCGGGATTGATCCAGGCCTTCAATGGTAATGTCAATCATTTTGAAGGCAATGTAGTAGGCGATCAGCGAATACATCGCTTTATCCCACCCGAAGATAAAGCCGGCGCTCCCCAGGATAAAGATGTTGAAGACCATGACGATCTCTCCGACAGAAAACGGAGACTGCTTCGTAATCAAAATGGCAACGATTTCGGTCCCATCCAGGGAGCCGCCTGCACGTATGACCATCCCGATCCCGATTCCCAGGATAATCCCGCCAAATACAGCAGACAGCAGCAGATCGTGGGTCAGTACAGGGACCGGTATGAGAAAGGCCGTCCCAACCGACATGACCAGTACGCCGATCAAGGTGGAGATGGCAAAGGTCTTCCCGATCTGTTTGTACCCGATAAACAAGAAGGGAAGATTGAGCAGAAACAGGAAAATCCCGAGCTTGATGCCGGTCAGGTGAGAAAGCATAATCGAAATGCCCGTAATTCCGCCATCAATGATGTTATTTGGCACTAAAAAAATTTCCAAGGCTACGGAAACGAGAATTGCGCCCAAGCAGATGAAAAAAGCGCGTATCAGTAAATCCTTTGCGCGCCTGCGTTTGTGAATGACTTTCGGTTTGGCAGCTTCCATCTTCACCCTCCTCTTCCATCCAGTATGCCCAAGAGACTTATTTCCAAGTGACGATGAAAGCGTCTTGGCTCCATTTCTTTTCCCGTTGTCTCCATATCTACAATTTTTCAGTCTCGATTAAAAGGCGGAGGCGTTATAATGGAGTTTGAGGAAGTGACTGCAGCACCTTGACATCCGGCCATCAAATACGGGATGACGAATTTCAAGTTGTATGGTAGGATAAGTCGATTTAAGAAATTCGGAAGGATTCAAATCTGAAAGGAATTAAAGGAGGCCTGCGAAATGCAGACAGTGGACCGCGTTCTGGACAAAGCGCTGCGTGGCGATCGCATTGGGCTTGAGGAATGTATCACACTTTTGGAATCAGACGAAATCGAAAAAATGGGACATGTCGCCAACGAACTGAAGAAACGGCGGCATCCTGACCCGATCGTTACGTTCAACATTGGACGAAACATCAACTACACCAACGTTTGTGACGTATACTGCCGTTTTTGCGCCTTTTACCGGCCTCCGGGCTCCAAAGAAGGCTACGTGCTTTCGGATGAGACGATCCTGCAAAAAATTCAGGAGACCGTAGACGTGGGCGGAGATGAAATTTTGATGCAGGGTGGCGTCAACCCTGATCTTCCGTTCCAATATTATTTGGACCTGCTGCGCAAAATCAAACAACGCTTCCCGCAAATCATCATGCACTCCTTCTCGCCAGCGGAAATTCAAAAAATGAAACAGCTTTCCGGCCTGTCTCTGGAAGAAGTGCTTCGCCAGCTCCATGAAGCAGGACTCGATTCCCTGCCGGGCGGCGGCGGCGAGATCCTCGATGACCGCACGCGCAAGAAAATCAGCCGGCTCAAAGGCTCCTGGACAGACTGGATGGATGTCATGAAAGCCGCCCACAAGATCGGCATGAATACGACCGCGACGATGGTCTACGGCTTCGGCGAATCGATGGAAGAGCGCGCGTTACATATGCTGCGCGTACGTGATGCCCAGGACGAATGCAAAGCCAACGGATATTCTTCGAAAGGCTTTACCGCATTCATCGTCTGGCCGTTCCAGCCGGAGAACACCAATCTCCAGCGGGAAAAATCCAAACCGGAAGAGTACTTGAAAATGGTCGCAATCAACCGGATCATGCTGGATAATATCGACAACCTTCAAGCCTCCTGGGTCACGATGGGACCAGAAATCGGCAAGCTGGCCCTGTCCTACGGCGTCAACGATTTTGGCAGCACAATGATCGAGGAAAACGTCGTGTCCGCCGCAGGTACGACGCATAAGGTAAATATCGATCTGATCCTTCGCCTGATCCGCGAGACCGGGAATATTCCGGCGCAGCGCAACACACGCTACGAAATACTGCGTGTTTTCCACGAGAACGAAAAAGTGGACCGCGATTTTGTAATGCAAAATTAAAAGGAAGACGCTGCATGGCATTTGGGATTTCCAGGGAAGAATTGAACGAGTGGAAACAGTCGGTTTCCCGGGGCGAGATTGCCTTTATCACGCATTATTGGCATGATCCCCGTTTTCCTGGCATCAGGACGGTGACCAAGGTCGGTTGTTCGGACAGGCAGCGGTTGACAGATTGGTGTGTAGCCAACGGCCTGAACCCTGTTTATATCCACGACCGTCCCCCTTTCCCCCACTTCGACCTTATGGGACCGAAGCAAAAGGAAATACTGGAAAAGGAAAACCAGTGGGAGCAAGTCACCCGTTTTCGTTTGTAAGAAGGCAAGTCTATAAAGTGAAAAGCAGACTCTTCGCTTGATATCAGGCTGAGAGTCTGCTTTCTTTATCACCGAAAGTGTCAAAAAAAGTTCGGACAACGTTCATGCTCTCTTCATTTGTGGTCGGCTTATTCCCGTGCTATCCTAAAGCTTGATTGAAAACGCTTGGACGGTACACGAACCTGTTTTTTCAAGCACAAGGGGTGAGAACCATCGCGCATCAATTAGCAGAAGAAGCCCGGACGTTTATCCAGGAATGCTACTCGTTCTTGGGTAAACCCGATACAGAAAGGGAAGCACGTATACAGGAGATTGCGAGAGAAATTCAAGAAACCGGCTCTTATGAACATACATATGAAGAGCTTCACTACGGTGTAAAAGCGGCATGGCGGAACAGCAATCGCTGCATCGGCAGATTGTTTTGGAATACGATCCACCTCTTCGATGCCAGAAGCGCGTCTACGGAAGAAGAAATCCGCGATGCCCTCTACCGCCATATCGAGTATGCCACCAACAACGGAAAAATCAGGCCTGCGATCACTGTATTCCGCCCCGCAAGCAACAAGCAGCAGCAAATACGAATATGGAACCACCAGCTCATCCGGTATGCGGGCTTTGAGACGGCTGAAGGCGTGATCGGAGACCCTCATTCCGTTCCGTTTACAAAGGCTTGTCTGGAATTAGGCTGGGAAGCAAAGCGGCAGCCTTATGAAATCCTGCCGCTCGTGATCCAGATCGGGGATCGGACTCCCGCATGGTTCGAGATTCCAAAACAGCTCATTTTGGAGGTTCCGATCAAGCATCCCGAGTATTCGTGGTTTGAGGAGCTGGCCCTGCAATGGTATGCGGTGCCGATCATCTCGGAGATGCGCCTCGAGGTGGGCGGCATTCACTACTCCGCTGCCCCTTTCAACGGCTGGTATATGGAGACCGAGATCGGGGCGCGCAATTTTGCGGACGAGGATCGGTTCAATCTCCTCCCGACAGTGGCTGCTTACATGAAGTTGGACACTTCGACCAACACGTCCTTTTGGAAAGACAAGGCGCTGCTTGAGTTGAACGTAGCCGTCCATCATTCCTATAAAGAAGCAGGCGTGAGCATCGTGGACCATCATACAGCTGCCCAACAGTTCAAGCTGTTTGAACAGCAGGAGCAGTCGTCCGGACGTGCGGTTACGGGAGATTGGACATGGCTTATTCCCCCTGTTTCTCCAGCAACGACTCACATTTTTCACAAGCTGTACGACAATACGTGGCATACGCCAAACTTCTTCTATCAGGAGAAGCCGTACTAGCTTACTAGAAGACAATTCGTATTAAAGGAAAAGCCGTACTAGCTTAGAAAAAAAATCGGCCTTGTCGCCAGGGCCGATTTGCTCGTATTGCTGCTTATCTTTTCTGGAACCACCCGCTCGGTTCTACTTGCAAATTGACATTGATTTGCTTGATCTCCAAATACTCTTCAAAGCCGTACGTACCCAGCTCGCGCCCGATCCCGCTCTGTTTGTATCCGCCCCACGGCGCTTCGTTGTAGGTGGGATGGTACGTGTTGATCCAGGTAATCCCGGCCCGCAGCTTGCGAATGACCCGGTGCGCTTTGGCAACATCCGAGGTGAACACTGCCCCGGCCAGTCCGTACCGAGTGCCGTTTGCCAGCTCGATCGCCTCTTCCTCGGCAGTAAAGGTCTGGATGACCAATACGGGGCCGAAAATCTCCTCTTGCACGATCCTCATGTCAGGAGTCGTATTGGTGAAGATCGTCGGTTCGACAAAGAATCCCCGGTCCAACCCGTTTTCCATCAGTCGACGGCCCCCGCAAAGCAGAGTGGCCCCTTCCTTTATTCCCGTCTCGATATAGGAGAGAACGCGATTCATATGCTCTTCGGTGATGAGTGGCCCCATCTCCGTCTCTTCGTCCGTTCCCGGCCCCACTTTGATCGTCTTGGCCCGGGCAACCAATTCCTCGACAAAGCGGTCGTAGATGCTTGCCTCCAGCAGCAGTCGCGAGCCCGCGGAGCATACCTCGCCCTGATTGGCAAAGATCGCGTAGAGCGCATAGTCTACAGCCGTTTCAAAATCTGTGTCTGCAAACACGATATTGGGGGATTTCCCGCCTAGCTCCAGCCCCACTTTTTTGATCGTATCCGCTGCCGCCTTCATGATTTTGATGCCCGTATCCGTTCCGCCAGTAAATGCAACCTTGTCCACGAGCGGATTTTCCGCCAGCTCCGCACCGACCGTTTCCCCTGCTCCGAGCACGAGATTGATCACCCCCGGCGGAAAACCGACTTGATCGATGATTTCGAACAGCCGGATCAAGGAAAGCGGCGTTTGTTCCGCAGGCTTGATCACGATGGCGCAGCCGGCGGCAATCGCGGGTGCGATTTTTTGCGTTGCCATGACCAGCGGGTAGTTCCATGGAATAATCTGCCCGACAACACCGATCGGCTCGCGGACGACCATCGACTGCATCTCGTCCGGAACATCGTAGGTGATCCCGTGAGGCTTCGTGCAAAGTCCGGCGTAGTAGCGGAATTGATTGACCGCGTCGCTCACGTCATAGCGGGACTCGCGGAGCGGCTTGCCATTATTCAGCGTATCCAGTGAGGCGAACTCTTCCACGCGCTGTTCCAGCAGATCGGCGATCTTATGCAGAAGCGCCGCCCTGTCACGCGCCTTGCTCTCTTGCCACCCGTCCTTGTCAAAGGCCCGCCGCGCTGCCTGTACCGCCTTTCTCGCATCGTCTCTTGTCCCTTCGGTGACGAGACCGATCACCTCCCCGTTGGCCGGGTTGATGACTTCTCTCGTCTGATTGTCTGAACCCAATACCCATTGTCCGTCGATGTACATCTTCTGAACGGTTCGCGGATCAGTCAAAAACGAATTTGCAGCCATCTGTTTACACACCTCTTTCTTCCTTTTTGATCAGCTTTGCCAGACGTTTGATCAAGCTCATCGTATCTTGAATTTCTTGAGGTTTTGGCTTGCGGGCATATTTGACAGGCGGGAGCAGAACCCAAATGAAGTCGCCGTAATTGGGACGCATCTCGACCCTCCAGCGCTGTTCCCGGCTACTGTAACGAAGCTCGAGCAGCTCATAGTCGATCGAATTGCAGAGCTCCTTGATGCGCTTGTCCTGATTGAGCCATTCAACGAGAGGGGCATGTGATTTCGAGAAAAAGCGGACTTGCCTGCCCGTTTTCATTTTACCAGAAAATTCGCATTTTATAACCAAATCTTCTTCAGGTCCCTTGTCGTGCAGTGTCCACATCCATGTGTAAATATAGACTCTCCCCATCCACTTGTTGATGATCTTGTAGGAAGCGCTCAGCTCCTCCACTCCGATTCTGGAACCATCCAGTTGTATGCGGCCGTTGCTGACAGTTCCGATCGGCGCGTAAGATTGAAACTCGCCAGCAATCAGGTGTAGGGTTTTGAATGCGCGGTGGTCGATGACTGTAAACAGCCCCATCCAGGTGTTCAGCTCCTTTTACGATGAAAGTTTTGCGTCACTTTCATGGCCGCCAATCGCTGTATCCAGCTCGCTTCTTTTGCGAATCCCGTCGTATACCTTTTCCAGTGGAACCGGTTCAAACAGTTTTTGACCCGTTGCCTTCAGGTAGATGATCCCAAACAAGATGATCGCAGCGATGACGTAAAGTGAAATCGTGAGGACGCGCGGGTCCTGATACTGCGTGTAGATCATGTACATGCAGGCGATGATGCCGACGATCTGCGGAATCGGGTAAAGCGGCGTTTTAAAAGGCCGTACAGCATCAGGATACTTGATCCGCAAGACGATGACGTCAATCTGTGTGATCATGTACGACATCAGCCAGGTGCCGCATGCCACAGCAATCATCATCGTGACAAAATCAATGTTGGCATTATTGACGAACGCATAAACAAGGACAATCAGAATCAGACCGACGACGAAAAAGATGCCGTACCAGGGCGTGCGTGTTTTCGGATGAAGCCAGGCGAATACCTTGGGCAGCAAGCCTTCCTTGGACAAGCCGTACAGCATGCGGGGTACCGCCACGAGATAGGTGTCACAGGTGGTCACGGCTGCCAGGATCGAGACGATACTCATAATGACAAGACCGGGCTTGCCCAGCATGGCCTCGGCACCGGCTACATGCGGAATCGTGGATTGTGCGAGCACATCCAGCGCGATGTACTTGGTGACGCCAAGACCAAAGAACAGGTCGACCAGCCAGATGGTGAAGCATCCGAACAGCATGGCGATCGGAATCGTTCTTCCTGGATTTTTTACCTCTTCAGCCAGCGGCGCAACAAATTCCATCCCGATGAAAAGCCAGATGGCAAGTCCCAGCGTCCCTGCCTGCTCCTGCCAACTCAACGGCGAGAAGGGCGGCTGCGCGGCCAAGGGCTCCATCGTGCCGATGCCAGTAAGTCCCCACAGCCCCAGTACGCCTAGAAGCGTCATCATGCCGATGGCCAGTACGGACTGTACTTTCCCGAACACGGCGACCCCCATCAGATTGACCAGAACGAGAAAGATCAATATCACAGAGACGCACACATACCAAGGTATCCCCGTCAGCGCCTCCAGAGATTGTCCGCCCACGATCATGTTTGTTCCTCCATCGGTGCCGACAAGCACGATATATCCTGCCAGTACAGCAAACAAGGCGGGGAGCTTGCCCAGTGCGGGGAGCGTGTACTCCCCGACCATTCCCGCTCCGGGGATCATTGCCGCCATTTCCGAGTAGGACAATGCTACGCATAAAATCACGATCAGCGCTCCAAAGGCGACTATGCTGTACGCAGGGCCGCTCACGCCGTAGCCATTTCCGAGCGCCACCATCGCAGTCCCGGAAACGACAAGTCCTACCGAAGCGGAATAAGCGGCCCAGAAGCCGAGCGTGCGATTCAATTTTAATTCACTCATAGGCAATCATCCTTCTCATCCGATTTTTGTGCAAATACTATCCCTCGTAAGCCATACGGAAAAGGCGCAAGTAATCTTCCTTCGTCGCTGGACGCGGGTTGCTCGGAGCCGACACATTCTGCGTCGCCGCTTCTGCCAGATACAAAAAGTCGTCCGGATTCACATTTCCCAGGTCCTTCATTTTCGGAATGTGCACGGTCTCAGCAAGCTTCTTCAACAGCCGGACACCCTCTCGCGCCGTCTCCTCTGCCGATCGATCTCCCCTCACCGCTCCGAGGCGTTCAGCCACGACGGCATGCTTCTCGGGATCTGCAGGGATGTTGTATTCAAATACGAACGGCAGGAGCATCGAGTTGGCCACTCCATGTGGCGTGTCATACAAGCCGCCGAGAGCCTCCGCCATGCAGTGGACGCCGCCGACATCGGAGTTGCCGAAAGCGATCCCGGCGATCAAGCTTGCTGCCAGCATTTGTTTGCGCGCCTCCAGATTGGTTCCGTCAGCCACTGCGATCGGGAGATACCGGACGATCTGATCGATCGCATACAGGGCCAGCGCATCCGTGATCGGCTCGGAAATGTTGCACGTATAGGCTTCAATCGCATGCGTCAAGGCATCCATACCCGTCGATGCCGTCACATGCGAAGGAAGTGTGACTGTAAGCTCTGGGTCCAACAGTGCAATCCTGGGTGCCAGCCGCGTGTCCAAAATATTCATTTTCAGCTTTGTTTCCGTGTCCGTAATGACCGAGAAGAATGTAACTTCACTGCCGGTACCGGCGGTTGTAGGGATGCAGAGCAGTGGAGTGATCGGCTCTTGAAGCACATTCAGCCCGTACCAATCGCTGATCTGTCCCCCGTGTGTAAGCAGTGTCCCGACCGCTTTGGCTGTGTCCATGGAACTGCCTCCGCCCAGTCCGATCAGGACGTCCACGCCAGCCTCCCGGGCGATTCGATAGGCTTCCATGCAATCCACATCGCGCGGATTCGGCTTGACCTGATCAAAAACGGCGTATGCAACCGCATTTGCTTCCAACATTTCTGTAACCGTTTTCAAAATACCGGATTTGACAATCCCTTGATCGGTAACGACTAACGCCTTCGTGCCTCCCAATTCTCGAATGCATCTTCCCAATTCCTTGATTTTCCCATTCCCAAATTCGATACGTGTCGGCAAATTGAATTGAAAATCCCAGATCATCCTATTATCACACCCTTTTGAATATTCAAAAATTATCACTTTCTAGAAGACTATCATACTTCAGCGACCATTCCCGCGCATGTTATATAGTAAATAAAAGTGGGACGAACATTTCATACATTTTGTAAGTTGGCTCATTCTGTTCTAAACGATACAGGGCTCCGCAAGAAAAAAGAACCGGGAAGCTTTCCTGCCCCGGCTCCTGTCATCATCCTGTATTATCGCTCCATTTCGTTTGTGTTCTCTACCGTTCATTTGTCCTCTGCCAAGGCTTGCTTGATCCGATCAATCTGCGCCAGATGCAATTGCACATGGGCAATAAATGCCTGAACAACATCGGCCAGTCTTACAGTCTTCCCGTTTACCTGACCCCCGCTCTTCTGCCAATCATCCTCAGAAAGTCTGCCAAACAGCTCACTATTATAGGAAAGCAACGCTTGGTATACACGCAGAATCTCCGCAACTGATCCTTCATTCGCCTTCGTATTGCTTACCCACGCATCTTGCGAAAAGCCGGGCAGCCGCGCTGTTGATCCGGAGAGAATTTCCCTGATTCGAAAGGATACGACGAGGTTATGGTCGGCCAGGTGGGACAGCACTTCGGTAATGCTCCATTTTTCAGGCGACTCCTTCCATCTCAGCCCGTCTTCGGTCAACCCTTCAATCGCTTGCTTCAGTTGCTCGTATATTGCGAGGTAATGACGTATATCGATTTTTGTGAGGCTCACATTGCTCCCTCCTTATGAAAGGCATGGATAACCGTTACATACGTGACTTGTCTTTTCGCTCCTTGTCCGTCTGAATTCGGTGAGAAGCCGTTCGCCCAATACGGGTTTGATCGGTTTATAACTACTGTTTGCTCGCCTCCAGCTCTGGTGCTCTGCTTTTTTCAGAAGCAGTGCTTTGTCCCGAACGATAGCGGTTAGGAGGTACGGGAATCCCCAGATTTCCCCGCAATGTATCATGCTCGTACTCTGTGCGGAACAAGCCGCGCTGCTGCAGGATCGGCACGACGAGCTCCACAAAGTCATCAAGACCGACCGGCACGACCGCGCTGCCGATCATGAAGCCGTCCGCCGCTCCTGCCTCGAACCACTCCTGAATCTCATTTTCTACCTGCTCGGGCGTACCGATGAAGCCTTTTCGGGGGGTGGTCACGCGAAGGGCCAACTGGCGTAGCGTCAGCTTTTCCTCCCTGGCTATCCGCTTGATCCAATCCGTCGTGCTTTTGAAGCCTTCGCTGCCCAATTCGCCCAGATCGGGAAGCGGTTCGTCGAGCGGAAACTGGGAAAAATCAAAGTGGTCAAAGAATCTGCCCAGATAATTGAGCGCATCGTCAATATGCACCAGTCCCGCAATCTGCTCGTACTTGCGCTCGGCTTCCTCCTGTGTGTGCCCGATAATCGGGGCAATCCCCGGAAAAATGAGAATCTCTTCAGGAGCCCTGCCATAGCGGGCGGCTCTTGCCTTTACGTCCTGGTAGAAGCGCTTGGCTGCCTCGATGTTGTCGTGATTGGTAAAAACGGCATCGGCTTCTTTTGCTGCCAGCTCTTTGCCTGCTTCGGAGGAGCCCGCTTGAAAGATGACCGGCTGTCCCTGCCTGGACCTGCCGATATTGAGCGGTCCCTGGACAGAGAAAAATTCTCCTTTGTGATTCAGCCGATGCATCTTTTCCGGATGGAAAAAGACACCCGTTTGTTTGTCGCGGACAAAAGCGTCATCTTCCCACGAATCCCACAGTCCTTTGGTTACCTGGAGAAACTCATGGGCAATGCGGTAACGCAGCTCATGCGACGGATGTGCAGGCTTGCTGTAGTTCAGAGCGGAGCCTTCCAATGGAGAGGTGACCGCGTTCCACCCTGCGCGACCGTTGCTGATCAGGTCGATGGAGGCGAACTGTCTTGCCACGGTAAAGGGTTCGCTGTAAGACGTCGAGAGTGTCCCGACCAGCCCGATATGAGTGCTGAAACCAGCCAATGCTGCGAGCAGGGTGATCGGCTCGAACCGGTTTAAAAAATTGGGGTGGGATTTTTCCGTAATGTATAGCCCATCCGCCACGAAGACAAGATCGAACTTTCCTTCCTCCGCTTTTCTCACCAGTCTTTTGTAAAAGGCAAGGTTTACGCTGGCATCCGCGACGGCATCCGGATGTCTCCATGCAGCTACGTGCCCGCCCGGTCCATGCAGCATCGTGCCTAGCTTCAACTGTCTTTTTTGCGTCATTGTCTATTTCCTCCCCTTTCGATCAGTCAAGCGTACCGTTCCAATTGCAGCTCGTTGTCCGTCTCCCACCGCTCCAGCGCATGGATGGCAGCCAGTGCAAACAGAGCGGCACCCGGCGACAAGGCGTCTTCATTTACAGTAAATTTCGGATGATGCCACTCTTCGCTCCCGCTGGTCCCAATCCAAGCGAAGCTGCCTGGCACGACTTGTTGATAATGGGCAAAATCTTCACCGCCTGCCGAAGGCTTTGCCTCCACGACGTTCAGGCGCAGTGCCTCCGCTGCACTGTGAAACACTTCTGTCGCCGCCGGGTGATTGTCTACTGACGGTGTACCCGCGAACCATTCCAGTTCGGCCCGGGCTCCGAAGCCTGCTGCAATTCCGGTCGCGATCCGCTCAAGCAGCTCCGGTATTTTCTGCCGCACCTGCGGATGAAACGTGCGAACAGTACCGTCCAAAGCTGCTGTATCGGGTATGACATTCCACGACGTGCCGGCGTGAAATTGGCAGACGCTGACAACCGCGCTTTCAAAAGGGCTGATGCTCCGGCTTACAGCCGTTTGCAATCCCCCGACGATCGCGCTTGCGGCCACGATCGGGTCAATGGCCGCATCCGGCACCGCGGCATGGCCCGCTTTTCCGGAAACCGTGATGTTGAAGCCGTCCACACTCGCCATCAGCGGTCCGCTTAGAAGTCCAATGGTCCCGACCGGCA
Source organism: Brevibacillus borstelensis (assembly GCF_036700025.1). Lineage (NCBI taxonomy): Bacteria > Bacillati > Bacillota > Bacilli > Caryophanales > Paenibacillaceae > Brevibacillus > Brevibacillus borstelensis. The sequence continues at coordinate 3,095,686 of NZ_CP144922.1, forward strand.
AGTCCGGTTTATTGTGCATCCCGAAAATGGCGCTCACGCCTTCCAATGCTCCTGCTTCGATCATTGCTTTGGCCCCTGTGCCCTTTTCCTCTGCCGGCTGAAACAGCAAGCGAACGCGTCCAGGCAGCTTGGCCGCGTGTTTTTGCAGTAAAAGAGCAGCTCCCAAAATCACAGAGGTGTGGAAGTCGTGGCCGCACGCGTGCATCCTTCCCTTGACCAAAGAAGCGTAGGGCAGCCCGCTCTCCTCCTGAATCGGCAAGGCATCAATATCTGCCCGAAGCGCTACGGTGGGTCCCGGCGCAGCTCCTGTAATCTCTGCCAATACGCCTACCGGAATCGCCAGCGGCAATATGCTGATCCCGGCCTCTGTGAGCGTGTCGCGAATTTTCCTCGTCGTCCGGTGCTCCTCCCAGGACAGCTCCGGATAGCTGTGGAGCTCTCGCCTGATCTCGACGAGCTTGCTATGGTATTCCGCTGCTTCTCTGAGCAGATCTTCGGCTGTAATCGTCAAATGGACACCTCCTCATTGTGCGTTTCGCTTGCGGCAGTCGGGCTGTGAATGAGCCGTTTTTGCAAAAACACAAGCTTGTCATCATGACCCAAATCCCGCTCATAAAACGGGGTATATCCGTTTCTTTCGTACATCGACAACAGCCATGGGTGCTTTCTGGATGTCGCCAGCGTTGCGCAAGGGGCATGCAGCGTATCGCGGACAACCGTTTCTTCCACATACCTGAGCAGCCTTGAGCCGATGCCCTGGTTTTTGCAGTCAGGGTCTACCGCAAACCAGTACAAAAAGGGATATTCCGTCACCTCTACCAAGGAACGCAAAGAGATTGTCGCGAGCAGCCTGCCCTCCCTCTCCAGAACAAAGCATGTATGCTCGGACAGGTTTTCGAGGATCATCTCCATATCTGCGTGGACAGCGGTAAACTCGATTTCCAGCTCCCGGATGGTTTGATACGCTCTTTTGATCAGCTCCAAAAGCTTCTCCGCGTCCTTTACTGTCGCCAGACGAAACTGGTCGCTCATGCAAAACACCTCCCAAACGATTCAGATCACGTAGCTCCACTCCGGGGTAATCCGCCTCACGAACTGTTTGGTCCGCTCTTCTTTCGGATTTGAAAAAATCTCATCCGGTGGGCCTTCCTCAACGATCACCCCGCCGTCCATGAACACGATATGGTTGGCCACTTCTCTGGCAAATCCCATCTCATGGGTGACTACGATCATCGTCACGCCTTCCCGCGCGATCTTTTTGATAACCGCCAGAACCTCGCCCACCAGCTCCGGGTCCAGAGCGGACGTCGGCTCGTCAAACAAGATCACCTCCGGACTCAAAGCCAGTGCACGAGCGATCCCGACACGCTGCTGCTGTCCGCCGGAGAGCTGGCTGGGATAGTGATGAATCTTGTCAGACAACCCCACTTTTTCCAGGACGTCGAGGCTTTTTTGCTTTGCTTCTTCTTTCGGTAGCTTTTGTGCGACGACGAGGCCTTCCATCACATTTTCCAAAGCAGTCTTGTGCTTGAACAGGTTGTAATGCTGAAACACCATCGCCGTTTTTCTGCGGAGCTTCAAAACGTTCTGTTTGCCCGGCTGCTTGCAATCGACGGTGAAGCCGCTGATCGTCACCTGACCGTCTGACGGCCGCTCCAAAAAATTGACGCAGCGCAACAGTGTTGTTTTTCCCGAACCGCTTGGCCCGAGGATGACTACAACATCCCCTTTGTTTACCGTCAGGTCGATGCCTTTCAGCACCTCATGGCTTCCGTATGACTTGCGGATATTTTGCAGTTGAATCATGCGATACCTCCCCGGTTGTACGCTGTAACACGCTTTTCCAGAAAAGCGGTGATCCTCTCAGCGATAATGGTCATCCCCCAGTAGATCAACGCGGCCGCGATGAAAGCCTCCAGGAACTTCAGATTGACGGAGGCGACGACATTCGCCTTTCCGAGCAGTTCCATCTGCGAGACGGTGAAAGCGAATGTGGAAGTGTGCAAAAATCCGATGAACAGATTGCACAAATTCGGCAAAATGATCCCGATCGCTTGCGGCAAAACAATCCTCCACAGCGCTTGGCGGGTGCTCATCCCGACGGCGTAAGCCGCTTCGACCTGGCCTTGGTTGACCGACAAAATACCGGAGCGGATAATCTCCGACATGTAGGCACCTGCCGTCAACGAAAAGGCCGTCAGCACAAAAACCAGAATCGGAATCGAAGCGGTGTCAATACCCCATCCGAATTGATCGGAAAGCTTGGCGATCAAAAGCGGCAGGGCAAAGTAAATGATCAGCACATGCAGCACAACAGGCGTTCCTCGCAGAAAGGAAACGTAAAAATCGGCGATCCGGTGGAGAAACCGCACCTTGTAGATACGCATCAGTGCCGTGACCACGCCAATCCCGAACCCGATGATCAGCGGAATGACCGTGATGACGAGCGTGAGCGGCAGAGCCGTTACAATTTCGAAGAAGCACGTAATGATAAACGGAATGTCAATTGTCATCTGATACGCCCTTTCCGCAAAATGATGTCAGGCGCTTGCCCACTTTCTCTCATGCCTCTGCAGCCTCCGCTCTGCGCCGGCAAAGCCTTTTTCCAGTACGATTACGACGAGATAATAAATGATCGCCAGCCCGATATACACTTCGAGCGCATGCGCCGTTGCCGAGATCAGTGTCTGCCCCCGCCCCATCATATCCATCACGCCGATGCTGAAAGCAAGCGATGTGTCCTTGAGAAACCCGATGACGGAATTGGCAAAGTTGGGAAAAGCGATCATCCCCGCTTGCGGCAAAACGATTCGTACGAACGCCTGCCTACCCGTCAAGCCTGCAGCGTACGCCGCTTCTATTTGTCCACGGTCCACACTGTTGACTGCAGCGCGGATCGTCTCCGAGAAAAAGGCAGCACTGCTCAAGGAATACGTCGCAATGACGAAAAACAAAGGGTTTGCCCGCGAAACGTCCAGATGAAACAGTTGCAAAAACGCCGGGAGCCCGTAAAAGACGAGAAACAACTGGATCAATACCGGCGTTCCCCGGATAAAGGAAACGTAAATCGCTGCGAGCTGGCTGAGTACCGGCACGTTGTACAACCGGGGCAGCGCGATCAAAAGAGCCAGCCATAAGCCAAAGAAAAGTGCTGCGACGAGGATGAACAGCGTCACCGGCAAATACGCCAGCAGCTTGGGGAGAAACTCAAAGATTAATGCCGGGTCAAATGCTTTGCCCATGGCGTTTGCCTCCCTCGCGACGAAAAGACTCCATTACTGCTCAACGGTGTAGTCACCGCCCAGCCATTCTGTGCTTAATTTCGCCAGCGTTCCGTCTGCCTTGATTTCCCGCAAGGCTTCATCGATTCGCTGCTTCAGCTCCGTCGCGTCTTTTCGCAAAATGTAATAGACTTTCGAATTCGAAAGCGGCTCCCCGACCGTTTTCAACTGCGCATCCACCGATTTATTGAGAAAATCGATGGCAAACTGGGTGCTGATGGTTGCGTCGACCCGCCCCGATTTGATCTGGGCATTGGCATCCTCGCCCGTGCCGGTGTAGACGATGTTGATCGGATTGCCATGCTCTTTGTTCCACTTCTCAGCGAGCACCGCGGCATTGCTCGTCGCAGTCACGATCAGCTTTTTCCCCTTCAAATCCTCGATGGAGCGTACCTCGTTGTTGTCCTGGCGAACGACAACCTTGTTGGGAAAAATATTGTAAGCCTCATCGTTGAACAAGAACTTGGCCTTTCTTTCTTCATTTACTTCCATCTGATGGGCGATCAGATCGATCTTGCTTGTCTCCAGGCTGAGCAGGAGGTTTTTGAACTCAAAGGTTTTCAATTCAAATTCGTAGTCTGGAAGCCGCCTGTCGATCTCTCTGATCAGCTCGACATCATAGCCGGTCAGCTTGCCATTTTCATCAATAAAGCAGATGTTCGGAAATGAAGTGCCCGTACCCACCGCAACCGTTTTGACGCCGGAAGCCGCGCTCGCCAGACTTCCCCCTGCCCCTTGGGTTACCGGGCCGGGAGAGCAACCGGATGCAACCAGGAAGGTGCCGATCAACAAAGATAACAACGCTGTTTTTTTCATAACATTCCCTCCATTTGATTTGTGGACAAAGGCGGAGTCCCCTACCGGCTTGGTATCGACTCGTCCGCGAATGCTTCCTTTACTTGCACATACGAGTCGAGGCGCCTGTGGAAATCCTTAAGCGGCACGGTGATGATCAGTTCGTCGACCTGATAGACGCGCTGAAGCTCCAGCAGCTTATTGCGAACGGTATTTTGTGAACCGGCAATGATATTTGCCTCCTTTACCTCGATCCTGTACTTTTCCCCGGATTGTACGCCGAAAGCTTCGGCTGCCTCTATGCTGTTCACAGTCAACGTTCTCCCGCCTTCGAGATGGATCTTGACATTCTTGTATTCCGAAGCCCATTCCCTGGCTTCCCGATCAGTCGCCGCTACGATCACCGACAGCGCCAGAATGGCTTCTCTTTTGGCAGCCTCGGCAGGAGATTTTGCGGAAAACCGTTCTCGGTAACGGATAAAGGCAGCGCGTATCACAGCCTCATCCCCGTTGATAAACTGGGCAAAGACGTAAGGCAAGCCAGCTTGTGCGGCCAATTCGGCACTGGAGGTGCTTGTTCCGAGCAAATAGATGGGAGCCGGGGTTTGCGGGATCGGCGTCGCACGCAAGCCAAACAGCGGATGCGTCTCTTCAATCCGGTTGTAAAGATAGGCATCCAGTTCCTTGAGCTTTTCTTCCAGCAGTTTCGGTGTCCCGCCCTCTCGCTGCAAGGCCCTTGTGGATAAAGGGAGTCCTCCCGGCGCACGCCCAATGCCCAAATCGATTCGCCCCGGAGCCAAAGCCGCCAGCACGTTGAAATTTTCAGCGACTTTATAGGGACTGTAATGCTGAAGCATCACTCCTCCTGAGCCGAGCCGGATACGCTTTGTCTTGGCAGCCAAATACGCCAGCAGCACTTCGGGTGAAGAGCCGACGACGTCGTCAGAGTTGTGGTGCTCCGACACCCAAAAGCGATGATAGCCGAGCTCCTCTGCTGTTTGGGCCAAGGTGATTGTATGAAGAAACGCTTCTTCCGCCGACTCCCCCTTGCCAATCTGGCTTTGATCCAAAATACTTAACCGAATGCTCATGGTCGCTCCCTCCTCGCAGGCAAGCTGAACGATAACTTTTATTATTCCGATTTGTTTAATCGGGATTTGTTGTAAAAAAATGTACCACCGCCTCCTCGCACAGTCAATCGGCTGGGTAATCAGCTTTTTCTATTCATGAATAGAGAAGTTCAATCGTGATTCATGGAAGCTGCTTTTCCAGTCGATTTCTTTCCTCAGAGACAAAAATGTGTTCCAGATTTCGCCGCCCTCCCCTTTGCGTGCGATCACATTCGTTCGCAAGGTTAACGAGGTAAGAGCTGGTATCGCAATCGGGCAAAGCTGCTTTTCCCGTACTTCCCTTCTCGCGCATGATTCGGGCAAAAAACCGATCCCCAGTCCTTTGCATATGCATTTTTTCGCGGCCTCTACATTGTCTATGTACAGATCGATGGACGGTAGTCGGGACAAGGACTCAAACAGTCGGTGAAGCTTGATCCAGTCAAGCGAGCCGCATTCAAAAAAGACCAAAGAGTAATTCCCTGCTTCTTCTATCGTGACATTATCCTGCTCCCATAACGGATGGCCTGGATACACAAAGAGACGAATCGGGTCTTCATAAAACATGACCGAATCAATCCGCGGATGTGTGATGTTTCGCACCAGTCCCAGGTCGATTTCGTTTTCCGTCACCTTTTGCAAAATCGCTTCGGATGGTCCTGTCACCAGCTTGATCTGAAGCTCGGGGTATTTTTTTCTCAAGACCGGCAAGATTTCCGGGATCAAGTAATGGGATACCGATGCTGTGCAGCCGAGGCGTATTTCCTTTATTCCCGCGCCAGTTGTCTGAAGCTGTTGTTTTCCTTTTTTATACGATTGCAGTATCTGCTGCGCATACGGAAGAAACTGCCTCCCTTTTTCCGTCAGGGTGAATTTCCTGCCTTCCCGGTGAAACAGCTTGGTGTCCAGTTCACGCTCAAGCGATTGAATCCGGGCCGTGATGGATGGCTGCGACAAGAACAAGGCATCTGCTGCTTTGTTAAAGCTGTTAAAGTGGACGACGTAAACAAAAGCTTCCAGATTTTCGATATTCATCTGTCTCTCTCCTCGTATTCCAGGCTGACTGCTGTTCTTTGCCTTCTCGCGGGCCCCACTAAAAAAAAGAGACAGAATCCCCCTGAAAGGTATTCCTGTCTCTAGTGGTCTAGTCGACATGTAGTTCTCTTATCGGAATAGTTTGGATTATTTTACGTACTTTCTCAGCTTTTGTCAATGCTTCTGGAGTGCCGTTTTGTCCTCTTTTTTCCCCCAGCAAGCAGCTTGTTCATCCATTGACAAAAAAGAGGCAAAGCTTTACACTCATTTTCATTAGTCGGCTAAACGAAGGGGGATCTTCATGGCTTTTGACTACTCCACTGCCCTAACCCATCTGATGAGCCATGTGATGAAGCTGTACCGTCACAATGTCGACCTCTTGATTCAAGCCTACGATGTTTACCCCGGTCAGCCGCCGCTGCTCATCCGTCTGGCGGAAGAGGACGGCCAGATTCAGCAGGAGCTTGCCCGCAAGCTAAACATCAAGCCAGCCACGATGACCGTCATGGTCAACCGGATGGTCAAGACAGGACTGGTGGAGCGCAGAAATGACCCCCACGATCAGCGAGTGTCCAGGGTCTTTCTCACCGAAAAAGGACGCCAAGCAGAGAAAGCGGTAAAAGAAGCGTTGCAAGAGATCGAAGAAAAGTGCTTCGCACACTTTACCCCGGAAGAAAAGGAGCTGTTCCGCCGCTTGCTGCAGCAAATGCATAAAGATTTGGAGGATGTACAGTCGTCGAAGCGTTCATCGACGGAAATTTGCACAGAAAGGTTTGAATGATACTTGTGAGTGATCCAATGATTTCGTACAACCGTACAACCGAAAAAGCGATTGGCACCAGCCGTTTGATGATGGTTCTTGTGCTCGGTTCTTTAACCGCTTTTGGACCTTTGTCTCTCGATATGTACCTGCCGTCGCTGCCAAAGATCGCCGAAGAATTGCAAACGAGCACTTCTTTGGTCCAATTAAGCCTGACATCCTGCCTGCTCGGCCTTTCTGCGGGACAGCTTTTGGCAGGACCGCTCAGCGATGTACAGGGCAGGCGCAAGCCGCTTTTGATCGGTCTGATCGTCTACATTGTCACCTCTTTGCTGTGTGCCCTTATGCCTTCGATTTGGGGCTTCGTCGCGCTCCGGTTCATTCAAGGGGTTGCCGGAGCCGCCGGCATCGTGATTGCACGGGCGATGGTTCGGGACATGTACTCCGGGACAGAAATGACGAAATTCTCCTCGATGCTGATGCTCGTCAACGGTGCTGCTCCGATTCTGGCCCCTATTTTTGGCGGCCAGCTCCTGGAGGTAACGTCTTGGCGGGGTGTATTCATTGTACTTGGAGCAATCGGGGTCCTGATGCTGGTCGCGGTCTTGCTGAAGCTGCCTGAGACTCTGCCCGCAGAACGCCGCGCACCCGGCGGCTTGACACAGACGCTCTCCACCTTCCGCGGCCTGCTCACCGACCGGAACTTCATGGGCTACGCGCTGTCCTCGGGTCTCGTGTCGGCGGCGATGTTTGCTTACATTTCCGGTTCGCCCTTTGTGATTCAAAATATTTACGGGGCTTCGCCGCAAATGTTCAGCTTGTTCTTTGCCATAAATGGCCTGGGGATCATTATCGCCGGACAAATTACCGGAAAGCTTGCCGGACGCGTCAGTGAGAAAAAGCTGCTGATCATCGGACTGGGGATCGCTGTGTTCGGCGGCATCTCGCTCTTGGCCATGATCCTCATCGGCGCTGGACTTGCAGCTGTCCTGCCGCCGCTATTCCTCGTCGTATCCAGCGTCGGTATCGTCAGTACGACTGCTTTTTCACTGGCGATGCAAAACCAGGCCAAAGCGGCAGGCAGCGCCTCTGCGCTGATCGGCCTGCTCTCCTTTGTTTCCGGCGGCATCGTCGCCCCTCTCGTCGGGATCGGCGGCAGCGGCACAGCCGTACCGATGGGTGTCGTCATCGCGCTTGCCGAAATTGGAGCAATCCTGTGCTACCTTTTGATGATCAAGCGTAAAGAAACGACCGTGGATTGAACGCCATTTTCAAAAAACGCAGAGATCGGGTAACATGCAGGGCTGGATTCCTGCTGAAACCTCACCATGTGATACCGCACGTGTGCGGGGGAGGCGGCTCCATCCACCCACTGCTTCGCTCGGAACACGCAAAAAAGGGACCTCACCTCTTACCAGGCTGAACCAGGTAGAGGCAAGGTCCCTTTTCGCTGTTATAATGAAAAGAAAAAGACCGGTCCTAAACCGATTATGAAAGGAGCCCTCTTGCGATAGTCAACAAGAGGGCTTTCGGTCTATTAAAAGTCAAAGTTATCCGGATCCGGACCGACTCTGAGATTTTGATTCAAGCTGTCGATTCGCTCCATCTCTTCGCTCGTCAGCTCAAAATCGAATACCGTAGCGTTTTCGACGATTCGCTGCGCCTTTGTCGATTTGGGGATCGTAACGACTCCGTTTTGCAGGTCCCAGCGCAAAATGATCTGGGCAACCGATTTGCCGTGCTTTGTTGCGATCTCCTGCAGGACTGGATTATCCAACAATTGCCCCTGCATGAGCGGCGACCACGCTTCCAACTGAATGCCGTGCTTCTGGCAATACGCCTGAAGCTCTTTTTGGGTCAAGCGCGGATGGTACTCCACCTGGTTCACCATCGGTTTGATTTCTGCATCCTTCATCAAGTCTTCGAGGTGATGGATTTGGAAGTTGCTGACCCCGATCGCTTTGACCCGCCCTTCTTTGTAAAGCGTCTCCAGTGCCCGCCATGCCTCTTTGTATTTGCCCGCTACAGGCCAATGAATCAAGTACAGATCAAGATAGTCCAGCCCCAGCTTGTCCAGGCTTGCCTGGTAGGCGGCGATTGTCGATTCATATCCCAGGTCGGCATTCCAAACCTTTGAGGTGATGAACAGCTCCTCCCTTGCGATGCGAGCTTCTTTCATCCCTTCACGGATCCCTTCTCCGACTCCTGCTTCATTTTCGTAAATCGCTGCAGTATCGACACTCCGGTACCCATGAACGATAGCGGTTTTTACGGCATTCACCAATTCCGGCCCTTCTTCTACCTTAAATACTCCCAAGCCGAGCCAAGGCATTTTTACCCCGTTATGCAATGTTGTTGTATCTTGTAAATGTTTTGCCATGATGAAAGTCCTCCTGACTATGTGAAATGGAAATGATGATTATGCGCGTTGCTCTCTTTGATCCCTTTGCTCCAATGCCCGACTCCAGCCGGACAAGACGACAGCCGCCAGTACCATGAAGCCGCCGATCCATGAGGTATGAATGAGACCGATGGAATCGGTAATGACCCCGCCGAGATAGGAGCCGATGGCGATACCTGCATTAAAGGCGGCGATATTGATCGCTGAGGCGACATCTACAGCACTGGGGACAAAACGCTCTGCCAGCATGACGACGTACACTTGCAGACCAGGCACGTTCATAAAGGCGAACAGTCCCATCAGAAAGATCGTAATCAAGCCAGCTACTTTGAACGGTGCGGTGAACGCCAAAAGAAAAAGGACTGCCGCTTGCACGATAAACATATAAAACAAGGCCACAATCGGCTTTCGATTCGCTACTTTTCCGCCAATTACGTTTCCGACTGCAATCGCGATGCCGTACACAAGCAAGATGACCGCGACCGTTTCAGCTTTAAACCCTGTTATATCCTGAAGCAGTGGAGACAAATAAGTGAAGACGACGAACGTGCCCCCATACCCCAACGCGGTAATCAAGAATACCAGCAGCAACCGCCCATTTGTAACGAGCTTGAGCTGATCGCCAAATTTTGTGCGAATCCCTTTTGCCAAATTGCGAGGAACCAGGATGCCGTTCGCAATCAAGGCGATAGCCCCTACCGCAACAATCGCTACAAAGGCAAGCCGCCACCCGAACTGTTGACCGATAAAGGTTCCGATCGGCACTCCAGTAACGGTAGCCACCGTAAGGCCTGTAAACATGATCGAGATCGCGCTGGCTCTGCGATCCTCCGGCACCAAATTGGCGGCGATGGTAGACCCGATTGACATAAATACACCGTGCGCGAAGGCGGACAAAACACGGGCTATCAGCAGAATGCTTACGCTGGTCGCACTGGCTGCAATGCTGTTCCCCGCGATAAAGACGACCATGATCCATAGCAAAAGTGTTTTCCGGTTCATGGTGGAAGTCAGTGATGTCAGGATTGGCGCGCCGACCGTGACCCCAAGTGCATAGAGGGAAACGGTCAGCCCGGCTGTCGTGACAGAGATGTGTAAATCTTGAGCGATCAGCGGCAGTAATCCCACGCTGATAAATTCTGTGGTTCCTATCGCGAATGCACTCACTGCCAATGCCAGCAGTGCCCACATATTACGCTTATGATCCAAAGGCATGGTTCCTCCTCCTGTTTGTGTCTATTTCTAGGGCCCTAGTTGCCAACAGACTATCTAAATAAAAAAGTATAGTGATTTTCCGCCGGCAAATGCTATTATGGGAGTTATAAGTCAAAAAGAAAAGAACGCACTTTTTTGTGTCATAGGTACTCAAAAGTATGATAGGCACTTTTTGGTGCCTGTTTTCAGGAGGTAGCACCATGCAAAAGAAGAAGTACAACATCGCTGTCGAAGCAACGCTCGAAGTCATCGGAGGCAAATGGAAATGCGTCATCCTCTGCCATTTGACCCACGGCAAAAAGAGGACGAGCGAATTGAAACGGCTGATGCCAGCCATTACCCAAAAAATGCTGACACAACAATTGCGCGAGCTGGAGGAAGACGGGGTCATAAACCGAATTGTGTACAACCAAGTCCCGCCCAGGGTCGAATATGAGCTCAGCGAGTATGGGTGGAGCTTGAAAGGAATACTGGACTCCCTTTGTGCCTGGGGAGAAAGACATATTACCAAAGTATACGGAGATAAATTTGCTGTCCTGGAGGAAAGCATCTTAAATGAACAACTGAAATAAACGCTGTTGAGCGGAGGGCTCCTTCGTTATTTTGTTCCAAACCGCTTGATCCAAACCGACACAAAAAAAGAGCTGTGCCGCAGCCTCCTGCGATTGCACAGCTCTTTTCTGTCTTGTCAGCCTTCCCGGGAAGGTCCGTACAGGCCCATCCCGAAATGCCTTTATTACTGAATGATCGATACTTTTTTACCGTCTTGCAGCAATGTCTGTCCTTTGACGACTACCTTATCTCCCTCGGCCAAACCGGATTTAATCACGATCTGGTCGCTCGTTTCTTCACCAGTAGTGACTTCCACCTGCTTGGCGACTTCATCCTCGATACGGAATACAAATTTTTTGCCCTCTCGTTCAAACACGGCTTTGCGCGGAACGATCAGCTCCTCTTCCTTGCCGGAGACTTGACCTGCAAACGTAACGTTCACGACCATGTCCGCCTTCAGCTCGTTGGAAGGGTTCGGGATCGAAATTTCGATCGGATACGCCTTGAGCTGTGAATTCATCACAGGGCTCACCGCCGATACTTTTGCTTCCACTTCTTTGCCGAGAATCGGGATGTTTACCTTTACGGCCGTACCCACTTTGACTTTTGTGATGTCTTGTTCAGAAAGATTCGCTTTGACCAAGAGCGGGTTTGTGTTGACGATGACGACAACGGGAGTTCCCTGCGAAGCAATCTGTCCAACCGCTCCGTTTACGCTCGAAACAAAGCCGCTGATCGGCGCTGTCACGACTGCATTCGCCAGCTGCTCTCTAGCATTTTGCAAAGCGACCGCTGCTTGGTTCACGGATGCTTCCGATACTTGCAGGGTTGTTTTTTGCTTGGTTGTTTCCAACGTTTGCTTAGCGTTTTCATATGCAGTCTGTGCATTCATCAGACTTGTGTTTGCTTGCTCGAACTGCTGGGATGAGATAGCCCCTTGATCAAACAGTTGTTTCATCCGTTGCTGGTTCAGCTGGGCATCCGTCAGTGCTTGTTCAGCTTGTTTCAAGCTGTTTTGTGCCTGTACCAGGCTTTGATCCGTACTGCTTCCCGACTGCTTGAGATTCGCCAGTGCCACTTTATACGCTGCTTCCTGCTGGGCGACTGTATTGGCGAGATCCGTCTCGTCCAGTTTAAACAAGACTTCTCCCTTTTTAACAGGCTGACCCAGCTTTACCGGGAGGCTTGTAATTTTCCCGCTGACTTTGGGACTGATCTGTATTTCCTCGCTTGGAGCCAATTTGGCTGAAATTCCCGCTTCGCTGCTGACGACTCCTTTTTTCACCTGTTCAATCTGTACGGGAGTCGCCGCTTCTTCTGCCTGCGTATCTGACGGAGCAGCTGCTTCCGGCTGGGAGCAGCCAGCTACGAGCAATGCCACGGATAGCGCTAAAATAATGGGTTGTTTTCTCACGTTCACATTTCCCTCCTTATCCCACATGCACTTACGATTCGATGACTGGAACGCTTTGTTTTTGTTTCCGCTTCTCTCTTTTCCGGTTGCGTCTGTCGCGCAGTTTCTTGCCGAAATCATCGAACAATGTCGTGACAACAGGCACCAGCACCAATGTAATCAACGTGGAGAAGCTCAGACCAAAAATAACGGTGATGGCCATCGGCGCTTGAGACTCACTACCGGAACCCGTTGCGAAGGCAAGCGGTCCAATCGCAAGGATCGTGGTCATGGTCGTCATCAAAATCGGACGAAGACGAATCGGACCTGCTTCCAGAATCGCTTCGTGCAGGGAATGCCCTTTCGCACGCAGTTGATTCACGTAGTCGATCAATACGATCGCGTTGTTCACGACGAGACCGATCAAAAGAATGTAACCGATCAATACGGATACGCTGAGCGGTGTCGCTGTCACCAGCAGTCCGAGAAGTACCCCGGTAACTGTCGGCGGTACCGAGAACATAATGATAAACGGCGTGTAGAAGGATTCAAACTGCCCCGCCATAACCATGTACACGAGTACGACTGACAGGATAATTGCCAGTCCGAGGCTAGCGAAGGACTCAGCCATGTCCTCCGATTGACCGCCAAAATCAACTTTATATCCATCCGGCAGCGTGAGCTTCGACAGCTTCGCCTGAATGTCTCGCGTCACCGAATTCAGATCGCGCCCGGCCAGATCGCTCGTAATCTTGATCTCGCGAGACAGATTGGAACGATTGATCGCCAGCGGAACCTCTACCTTGGAAATCGTCGCTACAGAGGAAAGCGCGACTTGCGCTCCGCCCGGCGCTGAAATCCGCAGGTTTTTCAGATAGTTGATATCTTCTTGGTAAGATTCAGGAAGTTTGATCTTTACATCGATTTCATCGTCGCCTGTACGATATTTCGTTACAGTCTGTCCTTGGAAAGACGTACGGACGCTGGACAGGATTTGCCCCGTAGTAAGTCCATACATACTAGCTTTCTCGGCATCCACCAGCACTTCGTATTCCTGCAGCGTATCTTCCATACTTGTCGCTACGTTGGCTGTACCCGGGATACTCTTGATTTGTTCCTTGATGATGCCGCCGATGTCTTGCAAGACAGCCAGATCATCACCACGGAGGGTAAGCTCTACCGGGGAGCCTGTCGCGAAGCCTTGCGAGGAGCTTACGGTAATTTCAGCTCCAGGTATCGACGCCACTTGTTTTTGCAGGTCGATGGCGATATCGCTCGACGAACGAGTCCGCTCGGTCACATCGACAAGCAGCAATGTCACTGACGCCCGGTTTGATGTTGCAGTGGCTGCAATCGGCGAACCGCTGCTGCCGATCGAGGTAGACAAGGTTTTCAGTTCCGGTACTTTCGAGGCGATTTCTTCGATTTGCTTGGCAACCTTCTCTGTTTCCTCTACAATCGTGCCGTTCGGCATCTTAATGGAAATGGACACCTGTCCTTCATCCATGGCCGGCATGAACTCTGCTCCGATCATCGGCGTCAACAGCAGAGAGCCGATCATCGTACCGATGGTCACGAAAAGAACGGTTTTCCGGTGGCCCAGGGACCATTTCAAAAGGCCGCGATAGCCGTTTTCCACTCTCTTGAATCCGATATTGAACCATTTGACAGGGTTGACGCCCCGGTACCCTTTCATATCACCATGATGCGGCACTTTTTTCAAGATGCGCGAGCTCATCATCGGCACCAGCATGAGCGAGAACACCAGTGCGGCGATATGGGAGTATACGACAGTCAGCGCCAATGGACCGAACAATTCAGAAGCGATTCCTTCCGTCATGGCAATCGGAAGGAATACGCAAATTTGCGCCAAAGCGGACGCCATTACGGCGTTTCCGACTTCTTTGGAGCCGACCAGTGCGGCCTCCATCATGCTCTTGCCTTTTTCCCGCTGTCGGAAAATATTTTCCAAAATAACAACCGCAAAGTCAATCAATGAACCAAGTCCGAGAGTCAAACCGGACAGGGAGATCAGGTTGATCGTCTGTCCTGTCATGTACATCAACAGGAAGGTCGCGACGATCGAAACAGGAAGAACGATCGTGGCAATCAACATCGATTGAAAACTTCCGAGGAAGAAGAACAGCATGATGATCCCGATACCGCCACCCAGCAAAGCGTGCTCAGCAGTGGTGTAAATGGAGTCCTTGATATAAGTAGAAGTATCCATCGTATTTGTGACGACGATGTTCTCCGGCAGATCCTTCTTCAGCTTCTCCATTTCTTTTTTCACAGCATCAGCGACTTCGATCGTATTGCCCCCTGATGCTTTCGTAATGGACAGGCCCAGGCTTGGCTGCCCGTTTACGTAGTTCAACTGGGTGATCGATTCCAGTGTATCTTCGACAGTCGCAATGTCTTTTAACCGGATCGAGCTGCTTCCTACCGGGATTGGTGTCATGGCGATCTGATCGACACTCGCGAACTCGCCTTGCACCCGGATGTTCATTTTGCCGTCGCCTTCACGAACAGAACCGGCAGTACCCGAGATGTTGTTGCTTCCGATGGCTTGTTGAATTTGTTCAAGCGTCAGTCCGTATGCAGACAGCTTCGCCGGGTCCAATGTCACATCGACAACCCGGCCCTGACCGCCGCCAATCGATACGGAAGCGACGCCATCAATCCGCTCCAGTCGGGATTGAATGACATCTTCGGCGATTTTCTTCAACTGGTTTACATCTTGTTCGCCAGTCAGCGCGTAGGTAAGGATCGGCTGACTGTTCGGATCAATTCTAAGTACACGCGGAGCATGTGCCGAATCCGGCAATATCCCCCGCACCTGGTCTACCTTATCCCGCATATTCAGGGTCGCCTGGTCCAGATCTGTTCCCCAGTTGAAGAACAAAATGACCTGGGAAGCCCCCTGCATGGAGACCGATGAAATGCTGTCCAGGTCCGCTACCGTACCCAGCGCATTTTCTATCGGCTTGGTCACCAGCTTTTCTACTTCGCTTGGCGAACCTCCGTCTACAGAGGTAACGACCACGGCTACCGGAAAGTTCAGCTCCGGCATCAGGTCGATGGCCAAACGAGGCAGAGACACGAATCCAAAAATAATCATGGCGACCGTCAGCATGATCATCGTGACGGGTCGCTTAATCGAAAGTGCAGATAGGTTCACATCCACTCACCTCTTCCAGTCAACTAGTAGCTCTTTTTTTATAGGTGTACATCTCGTGAAGGACATGGAGTGATGAGATGATCTGAGCAGTTTTTCCTTCGAGTGTCCCTACGTATGATTCGTCAGATTCCACCTCTTCCCCCTTGGTTATGCGCAAAGTCGGAGAAACCCATACGATCCGGCGATCGTTTCCGTCTCTCAACCGTTTCACCAAATCTTCTCGCTCCAATCGGTTTACAAGCCCTGACGTGGTGCTGTAGGGAAGTTCGACCGCTTTGCTGATCTCGCCGATTGTTTTCGGTCCATCCTTGATTTGTTCCAAAATGAGAACCTGTTGCCAAGTCAGGTCTTGTGTATCCAGTTCTTCTTCCGATATGGAAGAAAACACGGCATTCGCTTCACGCAACAGCTTTGCCAACTGAATCAGTTCCTTCATTCCTAGCCTCCCTTATCAAACCAGCAACGTACAACATCCTTTCTCTGGATGTAATTGTCACAACGTATATTGTAAACATAGGACTTCCGTATGTGATCTATCGACGGATTGATTATAGATTCGAGCAGGTCTATCTACAGATAGATGACACACGTGGTAGAATGGAAGCAAGAAAATGAAAATGTGTGGAAAGAAGGGTGTCGCTTTGTTTAAACGAATACTGGAAGCCTTGCAAAAGCGATACTTTACCGTTTGGTTTCTGGCTTTAATTGTCCTGATTTTAGTCCCGAATTCATATATGCATGAAACTCCGACCCAATTCGCTTTTTCGTTTGCCATTCTGGTCTGTCACTTCTGGCTGTTCTGGACGCCAAAGAGCCTGTGGACCCCTTTGCGCACCGAATGCGTTACGTTGTTGATCGGTTTGGTTACAATCATCAAAGCGCTCGCCGGAGGTTCGGAGACGATTGGGCTATTGTTCCCCCTTGTCATTTTTGTCGGCGTCAGAATGGAAGAAAAACGGGCCCTGATCTACGCCACCGGTCTTGGGTTGATCGGACTATTGCTTTTGATCAAGGACCACTCGTTCTTCTCGCCGCATTTGGTCCCCTTCGCGCTCACCTTTATTGGCTGCTATGTCGGAGCAAAAGGGTACCGGGTCCAGTTCGATGCCTATGAGCAAAACCAGCTTCATCTGGAGCAGCTTCAAAAGGCCCATGCCCAACTGAAAGAAGCCCATAACGAGCTGCAGGAGGCTGCCGTCCATACGATGCAGGTGGCCGTCCTGGAAGAACGCACGAGGATTGCCCGCGATCTCCACGATCAGTTGGGGCATTCCCTCACATCTCTGATCGTCCAGCTTCACGCCTTGCAATTCATGCTGAAAAATGGGCCTAGCGACGCACAGGAAGCGGTACGAAACATGCTTTATGTAGCCAAGCATAGTCTGGAAGACATTCGCGGATCTGTTCACACGCTGGCGAGTGACCAGTCTTCCCTTGGTTTGGCTCCGCTGCGGGCGTTCCTTTCCCAAACGGAGAAAAACACCGGGCTGCGCTGCAAATTGGTTGCAGACGATCCCGAGCTTGGGTTGACACAAACCATTTCCATCGCTTTTTACCGAATCTTGCAGGAAGCGGTTACAAATACGCTGCGCCACTCCGAGGCAGGTCAATTGGACGTAATCGTTACCCAGGATGATACCCACTGCTATATGTGCATCCGTGACGATGGAAAGCTGACACCTGGTGAAACCATTGCACCGGGATTTGGACTATCAAGCATGAAAGAACGTGTGACGGAGCTGAATGGCTCCCTCTCCTACACCGCGGTTGAACCACATGGGTTTGAAATCAAAGTGGTGATTCCGTACCAGGATATCGCTTAGGAAGGGATAACGATGGTGCAAACAGAAAACGAAGGTGCAAAAAAAATCAAAGTGTTGCTTGTCGATGACCAGACGATGATCCGACAAGGCTTGGGCTATGTCATCCAGATGCAGCCAGATATGGAAGTCGTCGGCGAAGCGGCAGACGGCGAAGAAGCGATAGAAAAAGCGGCAGCTTGCCAGCCCGATGTCATTTTGATGGATGTGCAGATGCCCAAGTGCTCCGGAATCGAAGCAACACGCCAAATCTTGAAGCAATCGCCCCGCATCAAGGTGTTGATTCTCACTACCTTCGACATCCAGAATTACGTAGTGGATGGGATTCGCGCGGGCGCTGTCGGGTATATGCTAAAGGATGCCGATTCCCAGGAGATGCTCGAACTGATTCGCAGCGCTTATCAGGGAGCTGTCCTTTTTCATACCGGTACGGCTGCCAAGGCGTTGGCAGAATTGCTCCGCAGTCAAGAGCCCGTTGCGGCAGAGCCGACCGAAAAAGGGTATGTCCTATTGGAAGACTTGACGGATAGAGAATTGGACGTCCTTCAGCAGCTTGCGTATGGTTTCCGCAACGACCAGATTGCCCAAAACCTGTTTATTTCGGAAGGAACCGTCAAGACACACGTCCATCGGATTTTGCAAAAAATGGGCGTTGAAGATCGTACCCAAGCCGTTGCCCTGGCACTCCGGCACAAGCTTGTAAAATAAGTGAGCTCCAATTCATCCCCCCCTTGTCTGCGTTTTACAATCGCGCTGCAGATGTGAAGCCGGTCATCCTGTTTCGGGTTTCCGGCTTTTTTGTCTTCTTTCGCTTCACCCAATATGGATATACGAACAACTTGCAAAAAGATTTCACTCTATCGAGAGTTTTCTGCCGCAAAGTGCATCTTTCAGAAATCTGCCAGTGTGAGTGCGGATGAAAATCTGTTATTAAGCTTTTGCAATAGGCCTATGTATTTTCTTGATAACTCTCCACGATAAAGGAGTGTTAAAATGAACATATTGTGAACGTTGTTCTTTCTATTGAAAAGGTTGTGTTGCAGCATGTCTTTCTCGTGGAAACGGAATCTAGTCGTCTTGTGGATCGGCGTCTTCTTTTGCAGCGCTGCCTATTCCATTTCCATCCCTTTTTTGCCGATCTTTCTCCATACCTCGCTGGGTGTTAATGAGCATCTGGAAGCATGGTCGGGCATTTCTTTCGGGATTACGTTTCTGGCCAGTGCGTTAATATCTCCCTATTGGGGATCTCTGTCTGACAAGTACGGGAGAAAACCCATGTTGATTCGGTCGGGTTACAGCTTGGCCGTTTTGTATTTTCTCAACTATTTGGTGACGGACCCTTATTCGTTCCTGGCACTTCGAGTCCTGCAGGGGCTTTTGGCCGGATTTGTGCCTGCCTCGATTGCACTTGTCGCGACGAATACGCCAGACAAGCATGTCGGCTACGCTCTTGGCATCATGGCTACTTCCGGTGCTACCGGCGGGATCATCGGGCCACTTATCGGGGGCTTTGTCAGCCATCTGTGGGGAAACCGGGAAGCGTTCCTTTTCTCCGCTGTAGTCGTCTTGATCGCGGCATTAATTGCCACATTTTTCGTAAAAGAAACGAATTTCAACCGGTCCGGCGAGCGTTCGCATGTTGCAGACGATATTCGTCTCGCGATGGCTAACCGCTCCTTTGTCACCATTCTCGGCCTGGCCATGGTCGTAACGATCTCCGTCATGCTTCTGGAGCCGCTGCTCACCGTCTACGTCCTGCAGCTCGGGGCATCTCAGCAAGATGCTTCGCTCAGCTCGGGCATCATCTTTTCCGCGGTCGGAATCGCCACGGTGCTGGCCGCTCCGCAATGGGGCAAGATCGGCAACAAGATCGGCTACTCGAAGATTCTCTTTATCGGCTTGTTGGGCGGCGGAATCGGGAACCTGCTTCAGTACTTTTTCACCAGCCTGTACGGCTTTGGCATCCTGCGCTTTGTTTACGGGTTGTTTTTCGCGGCCGTCTATCCGTCTTTGAATGCGCTGATCGTGAAAGTAACAGACCCTGAATTCCGCGGCAGAGCATTTAGCCTCAATCAATCCTCTACACAGCTCGCCAACATGATCGGTCCTGTGCTGGGAGGCTTTTTGGGAGGCTGGATTCCCATCCGGACGGTATTTATTATCAACGGGATCGCATTGTTGGTCATTGCCGTACTGATGAAAACAAAATTTGCGATCCAGGCCCCCGCCAAAGAAAGCAGGGACGTAAAGGCAGATCATTCGACTGCTTGATGATTGCCACCGGCAAAAGATCACCGTTCTATAAGGTCTATCGCACTCTGAATGTTGATTGAAGGTAAAAAATGCTGCCCGTTCCAGCAGATTCGTCTACTGGAAGAGCAGCTTTTTTTTGCTTAAAGCCAATTCATTCCCTATTCACTATTCCCTTTACTTGAACGCCTCGTTTCGATACACTTCTTTGCCTTCAAACAGCGTCCAGAGAATGTTCGTTTTCTTGATCTCCGTTGCCGGAATCGCAAACAGGTTTTTGTCCAGAACGACCAGGTCTGCCTTCTTGCCCACTTCGATAGAACCGGTAATGTCCTCTACAAAATTGGCGTAAGCCCCGTCAATCGTAAAGCTGGCAATCATGTCGGCCAGTGTGGCGCGTTCATCCGGGTTGGCAATATCTTTGGGGTCCGTTTTGCCCTCTTCAATCCGGGTGATGCCTTGTTGAATGCCGTGCAGCGGATTAAACTCCTGGGTCACAATGTAGTCGCTGCCGGAAGCCATCACGATGCCTGCGTTGATCATGCTTTTCATCGGGTACTCCTCTTCGGCCCGCTCCCGGCCCAAATACGGGACCTCGATTTCTTCAAAGAACCCGGGCTCCTTCAAGAACCAGTAAGGCTGCGGGATTCCGATGACGCCCAGCTTTTTAAAGCGCTCCATATCTTTTGGATTGAACAATTGCAAATGAACAATGGAAGGACGAGCATCCCGCTGTCCGTTCTTTTTCTCCGCATATTCGAATCCGTCGAGAGTAATTCTCGTCGCTGCATCGCCGATCGAGTGGACGTGCAGCTGGAAGCCGGCTTTATCGACAGCCGCCGCCGTCTCGTTGTACACTTTCGGGTCCCAGATCAGCTGGCCCCTCGTATGCTTGTGCTTGTACGGCTCTTCCAGATAGCCGGTAGCACCCTCTACGACGCCGTCCATGAATATTTTCACCGCGTTGATCTGAAAATGAGGGCCTTTGTTCTCTTCGCGCAGCTTGATGAACTCTTTCACCTGCTCCGGACCCTTCGCCGGGTCTGCAGTAATGGCGTTGCGGAAGCGGACAGTCAGCTTGTCTTCCTCAGAGAGCTGCTTGTACGCCTCGAGCACGTTTGGATAGCGCAGCATGTCCGGATCGCGCGCTGTCGTGACCCCACGCTCGGCGGCCAGCTTCTGATATTCCAAAATTCCGTTCATATACTGCTCGACTGAAAGACCCGGAATTTTCTTCAGCACGAGGTCCATCGCCTTTTCGCGCAGTGTTCCTGAAGCCTCTCCAGTAGCCGGATCGCGCTCGATCAGACCTCCGTCCGGATTCGGCGTGCTTTTTGTGATTCCCGCCACTTCCAATGCCTTGGAGTTTACCCACAGAGAATGACCATCATCCGATGTGAGTGCGATCGGGATGTCTTTGGATACTTCATCCAGCGCCTCTTTACGCGGTCCAATTCCGGTGGCAGCCGAGTTCGTCCAGCCCCGCCCCTGGATCGCGGTTTCCTCTGGATACTTCTTCACAAATTCCTTGACAGCTTTCACGTATTCTTCGATCGACCCCAGTTCAAACAGATCGACTGTGTAAATCATGCCGGTCGTCTTGCTGGCATGGGTATGGCTGTCGATGAAGCCCGGCAGAACCATCTTCCCCTTTACATCCACCACTTTAGTCTGTGCCCCGGCGTACGCTTTTGCTCCTTCGTTGGTACCGACATAAACGATGGTATCTCCCTTGACTGCGACCGCTTCGGCCCAGTTCCGGTTCCGGTCTACCGTATAGACGGCACCGTTTTGCAGGATCATGTCAGCCGGCTGGACAGCAGATTTTGTCTGGACAACCGGTTGGGCATGTCCGATCGACGGCACCAGCAGGGATGCCAGCAGCAATGCACCTGCCGCTTTCTTTGCAAACATGCTACTCCTCCTTTTTCTGTCTGACTTATGCAGAATAATAAATGATTGCGACGGACAAATAAGCTTTTGCGTATATGTACGTTCCGCTCATCCATCATAAGGTACAATGGCGATGTTTGGCAATTCATATAGGAAAGAAAACGACATAAGTTTGGAAAGATTCATGAAAAAGCGCCCCCTGTCCTCTGGCATGGCGGCGCCTGTCTCATGATCGCTTTCTGTCATTGCCTCAAGGAGTCCAAGAGATCATCCCACGACATGAATAGGCGGACGATGTCTTCTTCGACAAGTCTTGTGCCCATTTGAATCTCGATAATCTCCAACTCTTCGATTGCCTTGATTGCATGTTTGGCATGGACAGGAATTCTGACGACATCGCCTGCCTTTACCCGAATCAACCGGTCATTCAATACGAATTCACCGATACCGGCTACAATCGTCCATACCTCACTGCGCATCTGGTGATATTGATAGCTGAGGTTTTTTCCTGCGTATAAACACAAGCGCTTGGTCAAGATGTCTGTTCCATCCGTCCTTGTTTGATAATCGAGGACTCGATACCATCCCCATCGCCGTTCCTCAAACATCGGTCTTTGGTCTATCTTTTTCACCAGATCCTTCACTCGGTGGCTTTCCGATTTTTCCGATACCAGTATGCCGTCAGGGCTTGCCGCTACAACGACATTCGGCACTCCCACTACCGCTATCGGGATATCCAATTCATTCACGACATGTGTATTGCTGCTATCGTCGCTAATGATGCCTTTTCCGATCACTTTTGTTTGAATATCCGCCGTCAGTGTATCCCACGTGCCCAAATCCCGCCAGGTGCCATGATACGGGATCGCTACAACCCGATCTGCTTTTTCAACTACTTCATAGTCAAAGCTTATTTTTGGCAATTGGTCGTATTTCTCCACAAGCTCATCAAACTCAACCGGCAGCTTTTTTTCTTCCAGCAATTGAATGAGGTAGCCTAACCGAAATGAAAAAACACCGCAATTCCACAATGCATTTTGCCGAAGAAGCTTGGCTGCCTCATCTTTAGACGGTTTTTCCGTAAAGGAATCAACAGGGATATAGCCTTCGGAGGTTTTTAGGGTATTTTGAACCGGAATAATATAACCGTACTTTTCGGATGGGGAGGTGGGCTGCACCCCGATTAATGCAATATCTGCGTCGGATTGTCGTATCGCGTCCTCCAACTCCTTGACTTTATCAAAAAATTGATAATCCGTATAAGGATCGACTGGCATGACGACGATCACTTCATTCAGGTCTACGCCCTGCTTCGAATAGAAATACGTTGCTGCCAAGGCTATAGCCGGATACGTGTCTCGACGCTCCGGTTCAATGATAAGAGGCACATTGCTCCCCAACTGGGAGGTAATCATGTCCACCTGCGTTTTGCTTGTCGATATATAGGCTGAATGGTCCATTTTTTTCGTCTTCAGTTGTTTCCATATCCTCTGTATCATCGACTCCATCTCGTCATCGGGAGTTCGTATCGTTTTTAGGAACTGTTTTGATCTGGATTCGTTGGAAAGCGGCCACAGTCGTTTCCCTGTTCCTCCTGAAAGCAAAACGAGCCTCAACGGAAAGCACCTCTCTTCTGTCTGATCCTGATGTACACATGTAATATCCATATGATCACTCGCCGGAAAAGGTATGTGTGTATCGACCAGATTAAGAGTGGAAAACCGACAACGGGCTCGTCCAAAGCCAATCTGCACATGAATATTGTGGCACTGTCTCCGGTTGCCATTTATACCGCCGCTCATACTATGTTTTATACTCGCAGATGTGTGCGAATCGATGTGGAGGTTTTCGGCTCATGATCAATTGGAGAGAGCGATATAATCGCTGGATGAATTACCCCGATCTGGACGAAAGACTACGCGAAGAGTTACAGCGCGCAAAGGATAATGAACCACTTCTAGAGGACCTCTTTTATGCCGATCTGGAATTCGGTACGGGAGGGATGCGGGCGGAAATGGGACCTGGCCCCAATCGGATGAACGTGTATACGGTGCGAAAAATTTCCGAAGGGCTGGCCCGCTTTATCGCAGAGTCTGGCCAACAGGCGAAGGCGCAGGGCGTAGTGATTGCCTATGACTCCAGAAACAAATCGTCTGATTTTGCGATTGAATCCGCAAAGGTGATAGGAAGGCACGGCATCCGTGTTTATTTGTTTGATCGGCTCTGTCCAACCCCCCTTCTGTCTTTTGCGGTGCGCCACCTGCATGCGTTCGCGGGAATCGTTATCACCGCGAGCCATAATCCGCCCGAGTATAACGGCTATAAAATTTACGGCAGCGACGGTGTCCAAATCACGCCGGCGACCGCCGAACAAATCATGGCAAAGGTAAACGAGGTAACAGACGAACTGTCCGTAGAAAGTGGTGACGAAGCATCATTGAGGCAGAGCGGCCTATTGGTGCAGATTCATGATGATATCCTGGAAGCATATGCCGAGCGACTGCAGACGATCAGGCTGAACCCTGAACCATCGGGTACTTCGCAGGTAAACATCGTTTTTACCCCTTTACATGGAACAGCATACGAACCCATCAGGCTCGTTCTGAGCCGGTTCGGCTACAATCAGGTCACTGTCGTTACCGAGCAAGCGAATCCGGACCCGCATTTCACCAATGCAGCATCGCTCAATCCGGAAGAGCCGCAAGCATTCGAGCTGGCGCTGCAATACGGTAAACGGACAAACGCTGATCTGATCCTGGCAACCGATCCAGATGCGGACCGCATCGGTGTCGCAGTCAAAAAAGGTCCGCAGGGATATACGATACTGTCCGGCAATCAAATCGGTGCCCTTTTACTGGACTATCTCCTATCCGAGCGAAAAAGAAAAGGGCTACTGCCAGATAACGGCACCATCGTCAAAACCATTGTCACATCCGAATTCGCCCGAGCAATCGCGGCCGATTACGGTGTAGATACGGTGGATACGCTGACGGGCTTCAAGTATATCGGAGAGAAGATCAGCATGTACGAGAGATCGGGTCAGTACACGTTTCTGTTCGGATTCGAAGAAAGCAGCGGCTATTTGATCGGCGACTTTGTCAGGGATAAAGACGGCATCCAAACGGCTCTGATGTTAGCAGACATGTGCGCTTTTCATAAGTCATCGGGAAAGTCCATATACGACGGACTGATCGAACTGTACAAGAGATACGGATTTTACAGCGAAGACTTGTATTCCTTATCCCTCAAAGGGAAGGCGGGAGTCGAGAAAATCAGGGCCACCCTGTCTTTTTTTCGCCAGCAAGGTTTTACCGAGGTTGCCGGCAAAAAAGTTATGGTCGTGGAAGATTTTCTGGCAGGCACTTGTAGAGAAATGGTCAACGGCACCAGTACCGCGATTCCCTTGCCGGCATCCGATGTGTTGAAGTACCGGCTAGATGACGAGTCGTGGTTTTGCCTGCGGCCCTCCGGTACCGAACCAAAACTAAAAGTATATCTGGGGACGAAAGGTGTCACTTCGGAAGAAAGCAGTCAAAAGCTTCGAGCATTGAAGAATTTTGTGCTTGAGCAGTTCAACGCGCTCGGGCTCATATGAGTACGCTGTACAAATAAAGCGCAGCGGAGGCTTATTCATGAACATTTTACTCGCTACGTACTGGATACTCCCCCACGTAGGAGGGGTAGACACGTATTTACGTACTTTAAAGCAAGGATTGGAAGAACGCGGCCATCAAGTAGATTTGCTTGGCCATCATCCGGACATGAGTCGGGTGCACTTGCTGGACGACAAAAAAAGCGTGGAGAAAAAACCGATTCACCTTCCTGTTTATGATATTTTGATGGATTATTTTGACCGGGAGTTTCCGCTTCTCGATCACTGGGCGCGGTACCGCCTTATCGAGCGGCATGTATTTGAGATGGCCACTGTCATGCTCGAACTGAATCAGTATGATCTGGTTCATACGCAGGACATCATCTCCACGCGGGCTCTATCTCGTGTCATTCCCAAACACATTCCGCATGTCGCAACGATTCACGGCATGATTCACGATGAGTTTGTTTTAACCGGGGAGATCGATCAGGCGGACTCGATGCGCTGGAAGTACAGCTATTTGGAAGAAAAACTGGGATGCTCCTCCGCAGATGCCACGATTCTCCCGACCGAATGGCTTCGCAGGGAATTCACAAACCGCTTCTCTGTGGCTCCGGAAAAGCTGACGGTCGTTCCCTATGGATTACAGGCAGAAGCGATAGCCCAACAGACGGACGCAATCCAGCACATCCCCCGGTCAGACGGCAAACAAGTCATTATTTGTCCCGCCAGGCTGGTTCCGTACAAAGGGCAGCGGTATTTGATCGAGGCTTTGGCAAAATTGGCTCGCGTCCGCGATGACTTCGTTTGCCAATTTGCCGGGGAAGGCCCGGACCGAACGGAGCTGGAAGCGTTGGTCGGAGAGCACAACCTGGACCATCATATTGAATTTTTGGGCAACCGATCCGATATCTTTCATCTGCTCAAACAGGCGAGTATTTTCGTGCTTCCCTCCCTTGTCGAAAATCACTCCCTGGCGATCATGGAAGCGCAAATTATCGGTTTGCCCATCGTAACCACCCGTGTGGGAGGAAATGCGGAGCTCGTCTCGCATCACCATACGGGCTTGCTGGTCGAACCCCAAAACAGTGAAGAGCTGTTTCAAGCGCTTCTGATGCTGATGAATAACAAAACTCTTCGGGAAAAGCTCTCGCACGATGCCAGGAGGTGGGCCAGAAAATACTGGCGGCACGATTTCATGGTGAACCGGACACTGGAGGTATACGAACAGGTACGCCTGCACAAAAAATAAGCCCCCTCTCCGTATGTATGGATGCCTTCTCTCTCTGTTGAGGGATGGCCTAAACAACGAGCATCCCGTCCACTTTTGAAAGTGAAACGGGATGCTCGTTTGTTTATGGTTCCAATTTGGCCCAAGCCGTCGACATTTCGCAAATTTCCCCTTCGGCCTGGCATTTCACCTTTTTACTAAAGCGGCAATACGGGTATGTGTATCACCATGCCGTCCCCGTTCAATGTGACGCGGATTTGCTGTTCGCCATACTGATACGATCTGCCTACAACTATATAATTTCCGTCAGACAGTTCGTCAAACTGATAGTGTCCGTGCTCGTCGACAGCCGTTGCGGTTATGAGCTGTTTTCTCTCATTCAGCAAGAGAACGTATGATAACGCTGCAGGCGCCCCTGAAAATTTATCGTATACGATTCCTTTGATAGAAGCAGAGGAGCACTCTCTCGGCTTCCCCGGTTCCTTTAATTCACGCAGCATATCCTCATCGGGCACTTTGTAATCGGGGGGCAATGCATAAGCGACCTCATCCCAAGTTTCCTCATCCAGAAAATAAACCTTTTTCGACGGCGTGAACGAAAACAAGTGATGATACGGCTCCATTAAATCTGCTACCCCAGTGAGCTTCACTTCATCCAACAGAAACGAAAGCTGCCGTACGTCTTCGTTCAACCCCACCTCCTGTGGAACAAACACATCGCTGGCCACGATCTCCAAAACACCTTTCATCATCGCCGGAAGCAACACGGTGATTGAGAATTTTTCCGTCGGATTGATTTCCTCATGAAGCAACTGGCCATTGACGTAAAAGGAGAGCGTGAGATTTTCCGGATATTCGTGGCGCCGCCCGCAAATCGTCAGAGACGCAGCTTCTTTTATATTTTTCAATGGTAAAACGAGGCGCTTTGATACCCACCCATCCTGATAGCGGTCCGTAAATACCATGTTTGTCATTCCCATCCCCCCGCTGTTTACCCAATCAACTTCTCGATCACGGAATCCCAACCAAGCTCCATATCTTCAATCAAACGCAGTCCGTTCATCCCCATCGTTTGCGCGCTCCGCTTGTTTGAGAACAAATAGTCGAGCTTTTCCGCAACAGCTTTCGGATCGGGCTCCAGCACGAAGCCGTTATCGCCATTCCTTACAAACTCGAGCGGACCGCCAGCGTCGACGTGCGTAATGACGGGTTTGCCGGACAGAAACGACTCCAGCGTGACATAGCCGTAATCTTCCTGGTACGGTCCGTAATAAACTGCCAACGCGTTCGCATAGTACTTTCTTTTCTCTTCTTCGGAGATCCAGCCGAGAAAGTGCACCCTGTCTTGCAATCCGTATGTTTCCACAGCGGATTTCATTTTGTTGATAAAGGTTTCCTTTCCTCTGCCGGCGATCACAACCTTGACTTGTGTTTTGGTATAGCGCAGGGCTTCGATCAGTACCTGCTGCCGTTTTAATTCTTCCAATCGGGAGGGACAAAAGATATAGTTTCCTATCTCTCCCGTGTAGAAGTGTTCGCATCCGAACGGAGGGTGGTAGAGAGGCATCGATTCAATCCCGTTGTACGTACGCAGCCTCTCTGACACAGTCGCCGAGATCGTGTATGTTTTGGCGCATGCAGAAAGGGCATGGCTGTCTTCCTCGACGATCATCTTTCGCAAGCGGTCGCCGCCCTCCATTTTGTCCAGACCATCGAAACCGGTTCCCCACAGCTCGTATGCTTCGCGATGCTGATGCAGCAGCCATAACACTTTGTTGTCGTGCCGGGCATAGTAGATCGGAAATTTCAGGGCAATCATCAGGTCGATCGGTCTCCCCTTCATTTCCGACAAGTCGATCAAGCGGGACATACGGATGCTGTTTTCCAGACTCTCAGCCGGATACCACTTGAAGGGGATGGTCACGACCTCCGCCTCGTGTCCCTTGAGAATAAGCTGCATTTTTAAATTGTTGGCCAATATCTCTGCTCCCCCGTATTCAAATGGCACTTGAACGGAGGCAATGGCAATCCTCATCGATCCACCTCATTTTTTGAGCAAGCGTTCATTGTTGGCCCCGGATTTTTTTCCAGCGAAAAAAACCTCCGCAAAAAATGCGGGAGCTTGTCGTGTCTGCAGCCAAAATAAGCGCCCAACCTTCTGGCGATATGCCACCGCCAGCGAAAATAAACCCAGTAATACTTTTCGTGCCGAAGATAGTCGGTCTCGGAAAAAATGAATTGCGCTTCGGCTCTGGCTATTCGATAACAGGCGGGAATCAAGGTTGCAAGCGAAACATCTTCGGTGTAGCCGAAAGCCATATGCATCCCCCGCAATTCATCAAAGAAACGCTGAAAATAGCGAAAAAACGAGGAGTAACTATGGGAATGGATGACTGCCGCCTTTGGCATATATACCTTTTTCCAGCCATTGACGATGATGTCTCTGCCCATTACTTGGTCTTCCGTGTATATCACATCGCGAAATCGGATAGCAGCCCACGCCTCTTTCCTTAAAGCCGAATTGACATTTGAGTTAAATCCGTACCAGAGCGGATTCTGGTGATAGAGAGCCCGGCCTTCAGGGGTATCCGCCACATATTGCACGAGAGGCTCATCCGACTTGGAAAACATTTCGAAATGGAGCATCAAATCGCGCCGTGTAAAGGGATCGCATTCAGGTCTGGCAATCTGCTTGCCAAACACACAGCCGACTCTGGGGTCGAGGCTAAAACCCCTGATCATCTCCTCCAGCCAAAACTCATCGGCCGGGGTTGCGTCTTGCGTCAAAAAAACAAGGTATTGCCCGCGGGACAATTCGGCCCCGTAGTTCCGTGTTTTTCCATGTCCGAACTGTTTCTTGTCAATGGGATAAAACCGGACGGGATATGACATCAGCACGTCGACTGTTCCGTCCGATGAGCCGGAATCAATGGCAATCACTTCAAAAGGAAAGCTTGTTTGCTGCCGATAGATCGCGCGAAGAACTTCATCGATATACCGGATACCGTTATACGTCAGAAGAATAATGGAAACATCGACCTGCCCCATTTCCATCCCCCCTTCTGTCCTCCCCGTCGCTCATCTGGTGCTGCGACACTTTTTCGCCACGTGAAACCGCGCTTTCCATCCACCCCATCTGACTCCATCCGGAGAAGCTGAGACGAGACCTGTGAGCGATCGTCACCCGCGATTCATCCGCTCGCTCCTTGCACCTCTCGTATATCCAGAATCTGCTGGTGAAACAGCCTCGCGTTGTATTCGGTTTCTACAAATTTCAGGCCGTTGGTTCTAAGGCGCTCCCATACCAGACTATCTGTGTAGCAAGCGATGATTTTATCTGCATAGTCCCGAGGATCCCTTCCGATCAGCACCGTATCTTCCGTTAAACCGAGCTGATCCGCGATGAGAGGGGACACAACAGCCGGGACGCCGTATGACATGCTTTCCAGCAATTTCAAGGGTATTCCGGCAGCAAATCTGGTAGGCACGACAAACACTTTGCTGTGATTGTAATATGGCTGCAGATCAGGGACGGTCCCGGTGACCTTGATGTGATCGGAAGCCAGGTTTTTGATCGAATCCAGCAGATTTGTGCCGGTGAGCCACAGATTGACTCCCAATTCCTTGAAGACGAGCGGATAGACTTCGTTTACAAAATAAAGTGCCGCATCCTCATTCGGCGATCCTGGCGTAAAGCTTCCGACAAATAGCAAATCTTGACGTTGTGAAAATGGATTGGGCGTTGGCTGGACTTCGATACGGTGGCCCAGCACCTGGACCTGCTTCACACCGAGACTTTGAATGGTTTTCCTTTCCCGTTCAGATACCGAAATCACCTTGTCTGCCAGGGCCATCAATTGCATTTCCTCCAGAATCAGGCTTTGTACGGTTTCTTCAGTCAGTGGGATGCCCAGCGCAGTTTGCCGGCCGATTTCCCTGTGGAAAAAGAGAGCTTCCGCATCGTACACGATCTGGGGTTTGGGGTTGGTGTTTTGCATGATGCCGGCAATTTCCCGCATGTTGTGCGGTCTGCTGACCAGCACCTGGTCATACGCATCCTTTCTTTCTTCCCAGAAGTCACGGAAGTTTATCTGTTGATCGCCCGTGTTGTAAATGACTTCGATTCCCATTTGTTGCAACTGTTCCGTGTAGGGCTGCACTGACTCCGAAAATTGCAAAGGAAACAGCGTCACGGAAACATTCGCGTCGGCCAGCCCCTGCAACAGCATCCAGCTTCGCGGATATCCGCAGCCAAGCGCAGGGATTGGAATCCGGTCATCGACTACGAGCACCTTCCATTTTTTGTCCCGCTGATGTTCTCTGGCCCGGATGCTCGCACCGGCTCCGGGTAAATGGTAATCCTGCAGCCGGTGATTCCATCGCCCGGCAAATACTTCCCTGTGTTTGGCCTGAAGCAGCATGGCCTGTTCCGGGGAACTGCTTCCAAATTCATAGTGAATGACGACAGCAGCAGGTTGATACATAATCCGATAACCGAGCTCCCGCAGCTTCATGCACAAATCTGTTTCTTCGTAGTATCCTGGGTGGTAACGCTCGTCAAACATCCCCGCTTCCATAAATACGTCTTTTTTGAGAAACAAACAAACACCGGAGCAATAATCGACCTCGCGCACATACGAATACTCCGGTTTGAAAGGTTGATCTCCCCGACCGTATCCCGCACAAGAGCCGTCTCGCCAAATGATACTGCCCGCCTCCTGGAGTTGTCCGTCGGGGAAGATGACTTTGGCCCCTACGGCTCCGCAATGTTTTGTCGTTTCCGCAGTCCGGAGCAGCGTAGACAGCAATGCAGGAGTGATCTGTGTATCGTTGTTAAGAAAAAGCAGCCATTTCCCGCGCGCAGCGGCAGCTCCTTGATTGCATCCCTTCACAAAGCCCTCATTCTGCTCATTGCGGATGATAGCTGCCTGGTGGGTCCTTTTCAAAAGGTGGACTGTTTCGTCACTTGAGCCATTATCGACGATGACAACCTCATAAGGGACATCAGCGTGGGCTTTTATCGTTTCGAGGCATTGGAACGTATACGCAGCTTTGTTGTAAGCGACCAGAATGATAGAGACAACTGGCTGTTCCCAGTTCGGATACTGCAGCGTCGAGCTGGGATTGGCAAGAAAAACGCCCAGTTTTACCTTCAGGAAAGTGGCAAGCTGTTCTTGAAGCTGACTTCTTTCATTCATTTTTTTGCCTCCGGGTGGTTACCTCCATGTTGTCGTCACGTTTGTATCAGGACAGGCCGAATAGCCATCATTACACAGTGGAACCACTTATGCTTACATCTATTTTTATGAAACAAGTGACCTGATGGAAACTGGCCATTCCGACCAAAAACGCGCCTTTCACGCGGTGAACCTGCTTCTTGCAAGCCGAAGCCTTTTGTGTGAACACTTGAAGGCTGCCAGGTGTTTCTGTGCGATCAAACAGAGGGGAAATGCCCCTCTTTTCATTCCGTCAATGTTTTTATAAAGGCCGGATCCGGTATCGAATAGTCGGGCGGTACCCTCTTGAGCACGTTGCTCCATTGCGCAGCATCAAATTTTGCCGGATCGATGTCGAAGGAGAAAATACTCTCTGCCTTCCCGGAGCGATCTATTCTCTTGGAGACCAAACCGTGCTTGCCAGACAAATCCGGCTGCTCCCGCCGCTCTTCCGATCCGTGCTTTTTTCTCTCGATTGCCTGAACATATATCCCCATCGTCTTTTCAAACATGGTTTTGGAAGAGAAACGGATTCGAGCCCGTCCGGCAGCGTTCATACCCAGTGTGAAACGCAATTCCTGATTGGTTAGCAGCCGAATCAGGCTTTCGGCCAGTTGGACGCTGTTGCCCGTCTGGAAGATCAGGCCTGTTTCTTCGTGGCAGACTACCTCGGGAATCCCCCCGGCATCAGATGCGACACATGGTTTTCCTGCCACTTGCGCTTCCATCAGCGTATACGGGTGCATATCCTGTATCGACGCCAGCGCGACGATATCCGATAATTTCAGTAGAGCCTCGACATCATATCGATCCCCGAAGAAAACGAGATGATCCCATACCCCTGATTTTTTCGCTTGCATCTCCAGCTCATCTCTCAACTTTCCGTCCCCGATAAGCCAGCAGACGAAGTTGCTCTCCCTTTCCTTTACGATGCGCAAAGCCTCGATCAATGTCTTATGATCCTTTTCCGGAACGAGCCGCGCAGGACAAGCGATAATCAATCTCCCTCCCGCCTGCTGATTTGCAGTTAAAGGCGGGTACGGTTCAAAGTCGAAACGGGTTAAAAACGGGGGCAAATCCAATGCATAAGGGAGTACGGTGAGTTTGTCTGGATGGACGCCGTATTCGCCCCCCAGTAGCTTCTTTTGCCATCTGGTCGGTACAATCGTCGCATCGGAGGACATGTGACCGACATACTCTTCGGCTGCGGCATACTTCCATTTCAGGCTTTCCTTGCTTGCGATTGCTCCTGAATGGATATATTCCGTTGCAAGGATGCCGTGAATGGTCGCGACGAGGGGGATATGGTGCGGCTTTGCACGAGACAGGGCGCGTGTGGACAGGATGTCTTGGGTGTGTATCACATCGTAATTCTGGAGATCGAGCAAGGCAGCCGATACTTCAAACGTGTATCGCTCGACTTCCCGCCAGCGAATGGCGGGTTCGGTGCCAGGAAGATGCCTTTCAAAATACTGAAACATCTGATGGTCAATGACATCCTTAATCGTCAAGCGCTTTTCGTGACTGTTCGTCGTTTTATCGATTTCACGCCCGGTCAGGCTCCGTCCAAACTCATCTCGGATGTGACTGTACTTGTAAATGGTTCGCATGTCCTGATGATGGGCGAGAATGTCGACGTGATGTCCATTTTCCTCAAGCTCTTTTTTTAGCGTATCTATGTAGCGATTTACTCCGCCAACGTGAGGAAAAGGAAAATAGGAAGCAAGCAGAATTTTCAAACAGGACCCCTCCCGCCTTGTTGACTGATCATCGCGTTGACCAGCCTCTTGAAGTTGTCATAATGATACAATTCAACAGCCCGTTGTCTCCCCTGCTGCCCCATAGCCGCCCGTATATCCGGTTCGTCGATCAATTTCTGTATCGCGGCGCCAAGCGAAGCGGTATCTCCTTTGTCGATCAACATTCCTGTCTTCCCGTCGATGACGATTTCCTTCAGACCGCCTGATTTGTAGGCGACAATACAGATTGAAAGTGCCATTGCCTCCAGAGCGACGTTGGGAAACGCTTCTTCGACGAGACTCGGGACGACGACCATATCGACTGCGAGCAGCAAATCCGAAATATCCGGAAGCGCACCCAGATAGTGATATTCGACCGCCTCCATCCATTTTGCTTCTTCCTGGCACATTCGAAAGTAATCGTCGTCTCCTATGTTTCCCGCCGCCAACAATACGATTTTCTCCTGGCTTTTGAGAGAACGGCAGGCTCTGATCAGCTCAATCAGTCCCTTTCCGGCATAGATAGAGCCAAACCATCCGATCACGGCATCTGAATCAGTCCAGCTCAAGGTCTGACGGACCACTTTTCTTCTCTCCCTCACAAACAAATGATCAAGAATGACAACCCCGTAGGGAAGCAAATCAATCTGCCGTTGTCCTGCTGACGCCAGAGACTGTGCTATGATCGCGGATGGAACGAGGATTCGATCGCCATGACCGTGGATCAAAGCCAAAAGAGGCAATGTCTCCGGCTTGCTCGGGACGGTTTCGTGAATATACCACCAAACGGGAATCTTCCTTTTTTGGGCGATGACCAACGGAAATGCGTTTATGGCACTGTTGGCAATGATCAGGCTCGGGGATATCTCAGCAATCGCTTGATCGAGCAAACTCCCTTCTGCTCTCATCTGAAGCATGCCGATCTCATCTCCCAAACGACCGGGACTGTAAATGAAACTCCACAATAAAGGAAAGGGGATGATGCGCGATTCCATCCCCATCTGATCCGCCCGCACTACGGACAGTCCAGGTCCCGGACTTATCCAGACTACCTTCAGCCGCATCTCCAGAAGTGCAGCGCCAAGCATAAGCAGTACTTTTTCCGCCCCTGTTACGATCTCCGGGTGTGCATGATGGCTGATAAGCATGACCACCCGTTCACTTGCAGACGGTGCGCTGATGTTCATTTAAATGCTCCTTAGCTCATCAATAAATTGGGTTAATGCGGTTCTCCAATGTCGCAAGGTCGAGAACCCGTTCAAGCGTATGGCCATGTGGTCAAGAACGGAGTATGCAGGCCTTGCGGCGGGGAGGAGAAATTTTGCCGTGTCAACCGGACGTACGGTTACCCCCAATCCCGCGGCAGCAAATATCGCTTTTGCCCATTCATATCTGGAACAAGCTCCCGTATTGGAAACGTGATAAATGCCATATTTCTCGCTCTCCAGCAGCTCTTTTATAAACCAGGCCAATTCCGGCGCATAGGTCGGAGAGCCCACTTGGTCGCAAACAACGTCGATCTCCGTGCGCGTTTCAGCCAACCGCAACATGTTCTTTACAAAGTTGCTCCCATGTCTGCCGTATACCCAGGAGGTCCGTACGATGAAATATTTGTCTGATAAAGTTTTTACCATGTCCTCGCCAGCCAGCTTCGATTTGCCATATACGTTCACAGGATTTACAAAGTCGTACTCCCGGTATGGCTTAGTACTGCGGCCGTCAAATACGTAATCCGTGCTGATATACATCATCTTTGCCCCTGCCTGCTGAGCGGCTACCGTCATATTTCGCGTTCCGTACGCATTCACGAGAAATGCGCGGTCTTGATCGGCTTCTGCTTGATCGACATGGGTGTAGGCAGCCGTGTGTACGACGATCTCTGGCCGTGCTTCCTGTACGATGTCCCGAGCTTTGGACAAATCGGTAACATCCAGTTCGTTGCGGGTGCAGCCAATCACCTGGTGATGAGCGGAAAGAACCTTGACCAACTCACGACCCAATTGGCCGTTTGCACCTGTCACCAAGATTTTCATGCTTCCCACCCTGTTTCCGGAAACCCGGGTTTTTAGACGCATGTCCATGATCAAAGCCTGTTTTTGTACCAAAGCACTGTCTCTCGGAGCGCAGTTGCAAATTCATAGACGGGGCGCCATCCGAGTTCCCTGCGTATCTTATCGGCATTGATCGCATACCGGCGGTCATGTCCGGGCCGATCCTCGACAAATTCAATGAGACTCTCCGGTTTTTGCAATACCGCCAAAATTTTTCGGACAATCTCGCTATTCTTATGTTCGTTGTTGCCGCCGATATTGTAAATTTCCCCTGGCCTTCCCGAATGAATGACGAGGTCTACAGCCGAACAGTGGTCTGCCACGTGCAGCCAGTCCCGCACGTGTCCGCCGTCGCCGTAGATCGGAAGCTTTTTGCCCAGCAAAGCATTCGTTGTCATAAGCGGAATCAGTTTTTCCGGATGCTGATAAGGACCGAAGTTGTTGGAACAGCGTGTAATATTGACGGGCAACCCGTATGTTTCATGATAGGCGCGGACCAACAGATCGGCTCCTGCTTTGCTGGCCGAATAAGGGTTGTTTGGAGAAAGCGGCGATTCCTCCGTAAAACATCCTGTGTCTCCCAGTGAACCGTACACCTCGTCGGTCGATATTTGCACGAATTTTTTCACCTTGTATGTGCGGGCTGACTCCAGCAGTACGTGGGTTCCGACCAGATTCGTCCGGATAAAGACCCCGGGATCGGCTATGCTGCGGTCCACGTGGGATTCAGCAGCAAAGTTCACAATGACGTCAACAGGAGCCGGTGCAGTCGTTCCATATGCCTCGCTTTTGCCGGACACCAGTGCATCTACCAATCGCGAGTCGCAAATATTTCCCTGTACAAATGCATAGTGTGGATGGGACTCGACATCCTTCAGTTTTTCCCTGCTCCCCGCATACGTCAGGAGATCCAGATTGACAATCTGATAATGAGGGTATTTCTCGATCATATACCGGATAAAGTTGCTACCGATAAAGCCCGCTCCTCCTGTTATGAGCAGCCTCATCTTCTCCCTCCTTATGGCAGCTTCTCTCTATGGAAAAAGCCCGTCACCTGAACTTGGTGGACCAGTCAAAACCGATTACGGGATCGTCGAAAGCAATCCGGTATTCGTCAGGTTGTTCCGGATTGTATGATCGATTGGTCACATAAAGGATCATCGCAGGTTCATTGCCGAGCACGCGATAGCCATGGGCGACCTCACGGGGAATAAACAGAGAAATCGGGTTGTGTTCGCCCATGTAGTACACCTCCGTTTGCTGAAAGGATGGAGAATGTTCACGCAGATCATGCAGTACCACTTGGGCGTTCCCCTTCGGAAAAAACCAGATATCGTCTTGCTGCTTATGGTAATGGAACGCTTTGATGACACCGGGATAGCTAAGCGAAGCGGATAGCTGACCAAAGCTGGCAAGCCACCCGTCATCATCACGCAGCATTTCCATGAAATAACCCCGATCGTCGCAATGCTTGATTAGCTTCTTCGTTTTCACACCTTCGATCAAAGGAATCCTCCCTTCTTGCCTCTGATCTGATGAAGAATCCTTTCTTTCATGTTTATCTTCTTACTTTATGCTATGTAGTGATGATGGAAAACGCTCTTGAATGCTTCGGACAAAAACGACCTAATCCCTCAAGAGGCCATCGGGATTCACGTCTAGCTACCGGTGTTATAAAGCCGTCATTTCCCCTTTTCCCTGTTCTTAAGGAGTGATATAGTCTCAAACCCCTATAACTTTTCCTGCCTGTCGGCATATAGTAAACGAGTAGTTTTTCCATCACCAATCACCAGTAAAGGGGCGATTTGCATCGTGCTGAAGTCTCAAATGTGCAAACAGCAAGACTTTGATACTCCCTGGTTCCGTCAAGCCTGTGAAAGGCTGAAGGAACCGTTTCGCTATCACAGAAAGCTGTGGGAGTTTTGCTACATTTATCAAGCCTTGCTCGAGCGGGGAATATTGGCTCCCGGTAAAAAAGGGCTCGGATTTGGCGTCGGAACAGAACCATTGATTCCGTTATTTGCCTCGCACGGTTGCGAAATCGTGGCAACTGACCTTGACTATGACAGTGCTCTCACCCAGGGATGGGTCCAGACTGACCAGCATTTCAGCAGTATGGAAAAAATAAACGAACGAGGGATATGCGATCCGGTTCAGTTTCAGAATCTGGTGACATTCAAAACGCTGAACATGAACGAAATCGGGCCCGAGTATTACAACCAGTACGATTTCACCTGGTCTTCCTGCTCGTTCGAGCATGTCGGTTCGATTGAACTGGGCAAGCAATTTATTCTGAACCAAATGAATTGCTTGAAGCCGGGCGGTGTCGCGGTTCATACGACAGAATTCAATCTCTCCTCGAACGACGATACTATCGAAAGCGGCATCACTGTTATTTTTCGCTTGCAGGACATCGAATGGATGGTGGAGGCACTGCGGGCACAGGGACATTCCATCGAGATCGATTATTCAGTAGGTACCGGAGAGATCGAATCGTATGTCGATGTGCCTCCCTACTCAAATGACTTGCATCTCAGACTGCTATTGGGACAATACGTCTCCACCTCTATCGGGCTGATCATTAAAAAGGCGGAGTAAATTTGAGAAACACCGTGCGATAGAATACCGCACGGTGTTTCTGCTTTCTGTGGCTTTCTCGGGCTCACCTGAATAGTAATAAATCTAGGTGCTCAACCGCACTATGGGCGGCAAGCTCTGCTATGTTCGTCTCAACGATTCTACCGTCATCATGCAGAATATGGAAACGGAAGCCGCGATCCGTGAACCGTCTCAGAACTGACATGGGCTCATAGCTCACAGGCCATATTTTCGGGCAATACTCCATAAAGATGAGGATCCCGGGATTGTGGTCAATGACTTCACATAAACTGTCCATAATAAGCGGTTCTGAACCGTCAATATCAATTTTAATGACATCTGCCTTCAGATTGGGCAAGTAATCAGTCAAAATGCCTTTCTCTACAGTCATGCATGTATTTCCAGTCATTTCTCCAAGGCCTTGGAATTCGATGCTTGTTCCTCCCTCGCCGGACGTACAGATCTCGGTTTGTCCTCTGCTATCGGATAACATCACTTTATTTAATTTTACACGGCCATACATGCCGTTGATCGAAACGCTTTTCAAAAAATTCTTATGGTGAAACGGATTCGGCTCAAAGGAATACACACTCCCGGTCGGGCCGACAAGCATCCCTGCCAACAGCGAGTAGTAGCCGTGATGGGCTCCGATATCAACCACTGTCATACCTGGTTTGATCACCACATAAAAGCATTGGTCAACCATTCTTCCCAGTAGCCCACTAGCATGATGACGACGTTCACCGGATCGCGGCTATCCAAAAACATGTATGGTCCATTCTTCAACCTCGTTACTACCGTATGGTCTCCCAGATAAATATGAGATCGCTCCAAATAAAACACCCCTCAATTATAGTTGTGACAGGAACATGTTGGGAATGCGAATCGTACAACTTGTGGGATCGTGTTTATGCAAGCGGACTTCCACATTTTTTTCCTCATGGTTCAAATAAATCAGATCCCTAATCACGGAGGATTTGGACAGTCTCCTCTCCCACAGTACTTTCTTGCCCGAGTCTGACATAATATACAGCGTGAATTCCCCTTCTCCTTTCATTTCAATACATACTTCAAATCGATATACCTGACGTGGCAAGTTTATAAATGGCCCGTAGAAAGCGAGGCCAGGTTGATCCACTACGAACCACCCGTTCAGATCGTATGGAAACAATTTGTAAAAAGGAGTGTAATAGTAGTTTGGGATATTAACCGGCGAACGGTAGTGCAACGGCTCTGGCCGACCTTGAATGACAGCTCTCGTTTCTGCCACTTTGTCCAGTTCGATCACGGCAATTCCGTTCGCAAACGGGAACGGACTTTGAAAATACGTGTTTTCCAGCTCCCGCTCCTCACATTGAATCCAGACTTGCTGGCAAATTGTTACGGATGTATCAGCATCCAGTTTTTTTAAAAAACTCATCGATAACGCTTCCCGCGGGATGCCGTATTTGTCAACGAGAAGAGCCACGTATTCACTGCTGAATTGTATCAACCACCCCATGTCCATCAGCTTACCAAAGGGAACGGTAATCAACGCTTTTCCCCCCGGATGAAGCAAGTTATAAATTTTCAAGATCGCTTTCAGCGGTGCTTCCCGGTCACCAGAGCTGTGTTCTCCATACGCATTTTGCCCGATATGCTCTACTGTAGAGATCGATACGATCGCGTCGTATTTTTCGTTAAAATCCATCAAATCGACGTTCATGATTCCAGGTCCCTTTTCAAATTTGTCTAGAACGTCAATCTCGCCGATCTCTGGATGTTGGGAGAGCAGTGGAGCATAATTCGACAAGACGTTGCCTACCTCGAGAATTCGCTTCTCCTTTCCTATCCGTTTAAGAAAATCAATAGCGATTGGGACTTCAACCGCTCTTTCGGAAAAGTTCTGAAAGTGGATTGGATTGTACGTAAGCTGCTTGTTCTGGTAAATGAAAAAAGGCAGGGTGTCATGTCCGATAATCCCCATTAGGCGTCCCCCCTTCCAAACATTAAGACTCTAGGAAGCATCGCTGTAATATATGCACGGTCTGAAATCAAGGTTTTACGCAACCATCACGGATAGCGAGCCTGATTGCAAGCCTTAATTTTTGCCATTTTGATACACGTACCCAACACACTCCCTGTCCGTCCTTTATATACTTGTTAATAACGCAATTGCTAGCGACTGACAAAGGGGATGTAGTTGTACATGAAGTATACAGGGGTGTACTGGATCGGCCCTGTTTATGACATGGGGGGATATGGAAATGTATCGCGAAATTATTTGCGGGCGCTAGAGACGATAGGGATTCCCGTTTATATTGACGCTTATGGTCCCAAGCACGCGGAAATCGGCGAAACGACCATGCGCTGGTTGGAAAATTTGTCCACTGACCAGATCGGCAACAGGGTCGTGTTGATCCGACACGGGTTACCCGACATTTTTCGACTTTCTTACCAAGTCCCCCACGTTGTCAAAAACATCGGCATCACACTTTTTGAAACCGATCGTCTACCCGAAGGCTGGGCATCCTCGATCAATCTGATGGATGAAGTCTGGGTTCCGTCGCGGTTTAATTTCAACACGTTTACCCGTAGTGGCGTAGCCCCTTCAAAGTTGAGGGTGGTACCTTACCCCATCGAAGTAACCAAGTACTTTCCGGGACGCCCCTACACCAAGTTTGCTCCGGCACCCTCGGTTGGATCGTTTACCTTTTTATATGTATTCGGGTTCGACTTTCGAAAGGGATACGATCTTTTGATCGAGGCTTTCTGCAAAGAATTTTCGTCCAAAGAAAACGTCTCCTTGATCTTGAAAGTATACATTCACAGCGGGCAGTCACCCGAGTTTGTCCGCAAGGAAATCTCGTCTTATATTCCTAAGAAGCGCAATAAAAACCAGATTGTCCTCCTGATCGAAGCGGTTAGTGCGGACCAACTCATCGACTTGTACCAAAGCTGTGACGTTTACATCTCAATGGATCGCGCTTGCGGATGGGGCATGCCCATCATGGAGGCGATGGCACTTGGCAAACCGGCGATTGCCCTAAATTGGGGCGGATCCACACAGTTTATGAATGATGCAAACAGCTTTCTGATCGAAACGGAGAAGAAGCTGGTGCCCGTTAACCAAAAGCTCCAAGACGCAAGGCCCGAATACTACTTGAATCATCAATGGGCGGACGTCGACGTGGGGAAAGTGCGAAAGGTGATGCGAGAAGCTTATGTCAACAAAGACAGATGCAGGCAGCTTGCCACAAAAGCCGCCTTGGATATGCATCTCCATTACTCCCCCGCCTCCATCGGCAAAGTCATAAAAGAGTTGTTTCATCAATAAAAACGAAACCTGCATTCTACAGAAGAGAGTGATCAAAGGTGAACATTGCGTTCGATATGACATTTTCACAAAATGTGAGCAATGTAAGAGGAATCGGTCGATATTCCAAAAGCTTGCTGGAGCATATCGCCCTTCAAAGTGGAGACCATTCTTTTTTTTATTTTTATCCGGACCTGAGCGTCAGTCACGAACAGCTAAGGGAGCAACTGCAGCTTTTTATCAGGCAAAATAAAATCGATCTGTTCCATATTTTGAGTCCGTTTGAATGGACCAATTTTGCCATGATGAACAGAGAATGGTATGGAAAAACGAGGGTTGCCGCTACTCTCTACGACATGATCCCTTGGATTTACCAGCATATCTATTTATCGAATCCGCAATACCGCGAATTTTATCGAAATGTATTGGAATTCGTAAAATCCTGCGATATCATTTTTGCGATATCGGAGGCTACCAAGCAGGATGCTGTCAAGCTTGCAGGCATGGATCCTGAAAAAATCCATGTAGTCATGGGAGGCATGAACGAACAGTTTACATGTATTCCTAACTGTAACCAAATGGAGGTCAACTCCCGTTACGGCATCAGAAAGCCGTATGTCATGTGTACAAGCGGCATGGATTTTCGAAAAAATACAGACAAGTTGATAGAGGGCTTTGCCAAGGCAAACCAAGCGTTACACTTTTCCTATCAACTCGTGCTGTGCTGCGATGTTTCTCCTACTGACGTCGAACATTTGAAGAAGGTCGCGCAGAATGCCGGCACGGCCGACGACTTGATTATCACCGGTTATGTGCCCGACAGTGATTTAGTCAAGCTTTACAATGGGGCCGCTCTGTTTGCCTTTCCCTCTTTGTACGAAGGCTTCGGCTTGCCTGTACTGGAGGCGATGGCTTGCGGCGTGCCTGTGGTCACTTCCAACAATTCATCGCTGGCCGAGATTGCGGGCGATGCTGCTTATCTAATCAATCCGCACAGCACAGACGAAATCGCGTCGGGAATCTACAAGATGCTAACAAGCCCGGACCTGCAAATCGAATACCGCAAAAAAGGCTTTGTTCGAGCAGAGCAATTCCAATGGAGCGAAGTTGCACGCAAAGTAATGGATGGGTACCAGCTCGTTGTCCGTAAAAAAATCGCAATCTTTTCACCTCTCCCACCGATTCACTCCGGAATCGCCAATTATATGGCAAGTATCCTTCCATCCCTGCTGAAAAACTACGATTGCGATCTGTATATCGACGATGGCTACACACCCGAGCTTTCAGATACTGCACGTACAGCAAATGTTTATCATCATCGCATGTTCCCGGAAAAAGCGGATGAATATGATGCGATTTTGTATCAGATGGGAAACAGTTTTTACCATGCGTATATCATCCCGTATCTGAGGAAATACCATGGGGTGGTCGTGCTTCACGACCTGAATTTGCACGGGCTCGGCCAGTGGTGGGCGCTTGATAAAAATGATCTGGACACTTACCTTACCATGATCAAAGAAGAAGCAAAAGACGGTGACGATTGCCTGCTCCGTGCTGTCCTGAGCGGAAACATGGGAAGTCAATTTGATCATATCATCAATAAGTTTTATATAAACGGAGCAAAGTCGGTCGTGGTCCATAATCGCTATTGTTACGACGCTCTGGTCAATGACGGGGTCGAATCCGTAATTATGGCCCGTCTCCCCGCCAGTATGCCTTTCCAATCGCCAAAGAATCGCAACAACCGGTTCGTTTTTGCCAGTTTCGGCTTTTCCGGGCCGCACAAGCGTCTGGAGTCAGCTATCCGCTGCATCAAAATGCTTGTGAGCAAAGGGCATGACAACGTAGAATACCGAATTGTCGGAAGCTTTGACTCCGATTACGCCAATACCTTGAAAAGTCTGGTCACATCGCTCAAACTGCAATCTCACGTGACCTTCCTCGGTTACTTGCCAAATGAGGAGTACTATCAGCAGTTATCCCAAGCAGATGCCGTCATCAATTTGCGCTATCCTACTTGCGGCGAGTCCTCCGCTACATTGCTGGATACGCTAAGCCTGGGGATTCCGTCGATCGTCTCCGATATCGGATCCTTTCGCGAGATTTCCGACGAGGTGGTCCTCAAGGTACCGTCGCCCCTGCCTGACGACCAGCCACTGTTTGCCGCAATGCTGAAGCTCTATCAAGACCCAGACCTCCGCCAAGGGATGTCACGGAAAGCCAAAGAGTACGTATCGAGGTGCCATTCTGTCGAACAGTATATCGAACAACTGAACAAAGCGATTGAAGCCTCCTCCTGAATATAGCAAGGCCCCAAGCAGGTAGTTGGTATAAGCAGAAGGACCCCGGTCCCCGCCGAACAGTAAACCCGTTTGGATGCATCAACCATCGCCGCTTTATTGCAAATAGGCGGGAGAACCAAAGTGAAACTGACGATGCTTGTTGTGCGGAACCGCCTTTTCAGAGGCGGTTTTTTTTGGTGCGCCCAGCATGGGCGATAGCTATAGGGTGAAAGTCCCGAACGGGGGTTGGCTGTACCAACCGTTAGCTCAAGGCAAGGGTGTCGACCGCGAGGTCGAATCTGAAGGAAGCCGGCGGCAAAATCCCGACCTGAGGTACACGAACCCAATTTGAGGCTGTTGTATCCGGGCGAGTCTGCCAAACAAGACAAAGCCCCATACAGCCAAGGGATACAGTAGTAAACTTGGGCAGGTACATGGGATGAAAGTTATCGTTCTTACCTGGGGAGGTCTGCATGAAACGCCTTCAACTGTTGGTAACCGTCTCCGTAAGGAGACGCTGAACATGCAGAAGTCAGCAGAGGCCATAGTACCCGAGTAGAGGACGCTTGAATGGGGAAGGGCCGAACATCAAGTCAGCATGCGATCCATGTCTTTTGATACGGTACGTCGAAGCAGAATTCTGTCAAGGAACTACTTTTGAAGAGCAGGGGTGAAGCCCCGAGGGTACAAAAGAGGGCTGAGTATCGTACAGCAAGCACGGAGTCCGCATGTGCGAAGGAAGGAACATCATTATGGATTTGCTGGAAAAAGTCTTATCACGGGAAAACTTACGGATGGCACTCCAACGAGTGGAGGAAAACAAAGGTGTCGGTGGAGTCGATGGTGTTTCAACCGAACAACTACGCGATTATCTACGTGAACACTGGCAAGCCATCCGCGAGAAGATGGAAAGGGGAACCTATAGACCTTCACCTGTTCGCAGAGTCGAAATCCCGAAACCTGACGGTGGTGTAAGGTTATTAGGCATTCCCA
The DNA here is from genome assembly GCF_036700025.1 of Brevibacillus borstelensis. NCBI lineage: Bacteria > Bacillati > Bacillota > Bacilli > Caryophanales > Paenibacillaceae > Brevibacillus > Brevibacillus borstelensis. Next base: position 3,140,368 of record NZ_CP144922.1, read on the forward strand.
CCGTGGTAGACCGCTTTATTCAGCAGGCCATCCTCCAAGTGTTAACGCCGATCTTCGACCCCACCTTCTCGGAATCTAGCTATGGGTTCCGTCCAAAACGTAGCGCTCACATGGCAGTAAGGAAAGCGCAAGCGTATATCTCCGAAGGATATCGTTTCGTGGTGGACATCGATCTAGAGAAATTCTTTGATCGCGTAAATCATGATATTCTAATGAGCCGTGTGGCTCGAAAAGTTCAGGACAAGAGAATTTTAAGACTGATTCGTTCCTACTTGAATGCGGGGATCATGATAAATGGCGTCTGTACAACATCAAGTGAAGGAACACCGCAAGGTGGGCCGTTAAGCCCACTTTTGGCAAATATCCTACTTGATGATTTGGACAAGGAACTCGAAAAGAGAGGCCACCGTTTCTGCCGCTACGCAGACGATTGTAACATCTACGTGAAAACAAAACGGGCAGGGGAACGAGTAAAGAAGAGTATTCAAAACCACTTGGAGAAGGTACTAAGGCTAAAAGTAAATGAGGAGAAAAGCGCGATAGACCGACCATGGAAACGAAAATTCTTGGGCTTTAGTTTTACCTTTGCAAAACAGACAAGGATTCGCATCCACCCCAAATCCCTCCTCAAGCTAAAAGAGAAAATCCGCACGATCACGAATCCGGTGTGGAGCATCTCGATGGAGAAGCGGATTGAAAGAATAAATCAGTACCTCATGGGCTGGATTGGATATTTCGCCCTTGCAGACGCGAAGGGCATTCTACAATCCATTGAGGAATGGACAAGGCGCAGGCTCCGTCTTTGTTTGTGGATGCAGTGGAAACGCGTGAGAACCAGATATCGAGAACTTCGTTCTCTTGGCATATCTCACGTAAAAGCCATTGAAATTGCAAATACCCGCAAGGGTGCATGGCGTACCACAAAATCTCCGCATATACACAAAGCCCTCGGCATTGCCTACTGGCAACAACAAGGGCTGAAAAGCTTAGTGCAACGATATTCTCAAATTCGTCAAGCTTGGTGAACCGCCGTATACCGAACGGTACGTACGGTGGTGTGAGAGGACGGGGGTTAGTCGCCCCCTCCTACTCGATCATCCCGATGCTCTCGGCTTTGATCAGCAGGCGGAAACGAACCAGGTAAGTTTTTGCGGGGCGATTGTTCCTTTTGAGGGCACAAGCCCTGTCGCTCCTGATGTCCCTGTCGCTTCTCATCCGCCTATCAACAAAAAAAGAGAGGGAAATTCTCCCCCCCTACTTCCGTTTTCCCATCCAATTTTTCGATCAGCATTTCGCGGTCATACGCGGGCACGCCAGTAATCGAGCAGATCTTTCAAGGTTTGCTCAAAAGGAATTTCCGGTTTCCATCCCGTTTGTTGATGAAACTTGTCGTAATTCCCAAGCAGGATTTCAACGTCAGATGGCCTCATTCTGCTTGGGTCTGGCGTAATGGTAATGGCTGCCTGGCTCAGTGAAAGAAGCTTATTCAACATTTCCTCAATCGTGTAGGTAACTCCCGACGCGATGTTGTACACCTCGCCCGGGACACCTTTTTCCACGGCCAGCCAGTAGGCTCTGACGACATCTCTGACATCCGTGAAGTCCCTTTTCGCCTGAAGATTGCCAACGTACAGAACAGGAGGTTTGATCCCCTTCTCGATCTCTGCAATTTGCTTGGCAAAGTTGGAAGTCACAAACGCTTCGCCTCGACGCGGGCCTGTATGATTGAAGGTTCGGGTACGTATCGTTTTGAGACCGTAGCTCTGGTAATACTGATAGCCCAAATAATCCTGCCCTACTTTGCTTACGGCATAAGGGCTTAGCGGACGGAGCGGGTTATCCTCCTTAATCGGGACTTCATGCGCATATACTTGCCCGTACTCTTCACTGGAACAAGCGATTTGAACGGTGCAATCCAGTTGATGCTTTAGTATAGCCTCAAAAAGGTTCACTTGACCAATTTGATTGACGATTAACGTTTCCGCCGGTGCATTCCATGACGTCGGTACAAAACTTTGAGCGGCCAGATGAAAAATGTAATCGGGTTTAACCGCTTTGATCATCTCATCAACGGAACGCGGGTCTTTCAACTCACATTCGACCATATGGATGTCATCCTGGATATGCTTGATGTGATCCATTCTGCTCCTGAGTCGATAGGTACCGTATACTTCCATATCCTTTTTGTTCGCTAACAACCATTCTGCGAGGTGGCTTCCGGCAAATCCGGTGATTCCGGTGATTAGAGCTTTTGGCATCGTGTTCCTCCCTGATCCTCAGTCAAATTATTTGGGCCATGCTGGCGGTGTTCTGGGCTGGCATGATCCCCTTTGATGTACGGTCCCCCCATGAAGGGACAGAACTCATGCGGGTTGCAGCATTGGTATTGAAATATTCCACACACCCGCAATTTATGACGAACGGGACTTCTTCGCCCCTACAATCGTCAGAAACTGTTGGAAAAGCGTACTAGCTCCATTCATATGCTGTTAGAAGCGGCAAAACAATGAGTAAGAGGATCGTGATGTCTATGCAAATTGCGTTTTATTACGATTCGTCATTTGATTGGAACGACAATGATCTTGAAAATAAAGGGGTCGGTGGATCTCAATCGACGCTTATCAGAATGACTAGAGAACTGGCAAAGCGCCACGAGGTGACTGTTTTCAACAGCACAACCAAAGAGGGCCGATACAACGGCGTCACCTACCGCAACTATCAAACGTATAGGAGCGACCAATTCTGGGATGTGTTTGTCAGTTACAGATGCGCATTGCCCAGTAGCGGAGTAAATGCGGCATGCAAGCTTCACTGGTGCATCGATCCCGGTGACAATACGGTCGAAAAAGACCTTCCCTTTATTGACAAAGTCATCACCATCAGTCCATTCCATACGAAAATGATGAGCAATATTTTTCACATCGACAAAAGCAAGATATACGAGGCCCGCCTCGGGATACAGACAGAAGACTACTGGGATTGCCTCCCGAAAACAAAAAACAAACTCATATTCTGTTCAGCTCCTGACCGCGGATTGAGGCATGTTCCGCAGATTTTTTCCCTGATCAAAAAAAAGATACCTGATGTATCGCTCGTCATCACCATGGATTACAGCTTATGGGGATTCAAGCCTGAAACAGAACCGTATCGCGAATTGTTTAAGGGAATGGAGGGCGTTACCTATTTGGGAAAAGTCTCGCAGCAGCAATTGGTCCATGAGCAAAAAACAAGCATGATTCATATATACCCCTGCGACGGTCCCTATGAGATGTTTTGCTTGGCTTCCATGGAGTGCCAGGCAGCAGGAACACCGACCATCGCGACCAATCAGGGCGCCCTTTCCACTACAGTCCAAGACGGCAAGACCGGGAAATTGATTTATACATTGCCTGATTATGATTCATGCTTCTATCAGACATTCGCGGATACGGTGACTACGCTCTTGAGCGATCCCATCGAGTGGCAGAGAATGAGCACGTATGCGAGAGAAAGAGCATTTGTCCACTATTCATTAAAGGGCCTGGTGCTGGAGCTGGAAAAAAGGTTCACGGATTGGAGCCGTTGATTCACACGGTGATAGGACTGCAGCGTCCCTGCGTCCTCCCACCAGCCGGGCAAGATATGATAGGTGGCTTCTCCCGCGGAAATAAAGAGGTTATTCACATCTGTTATTTCCAGCTCTCCTTTCGAGGAGGGATGGATTTTCTCGATGATGTCAAATACGTCTGGTCGGTACATGTAAATGCCGGTTACCGCAAATGGAGATTTCGGGTTGACCGGCTTTTCTTCGATCGCTATTAAACGCTGTCCCTCGAATTCTGCAACGCCAAAATGTTGGGGATCAGCTACTTCCGCCAACAGGAGGTGCGCTTTTTCCCGCCCCTTGGCAAATTGATGGATAAAAGGGGCCAACTCGGCTTGAAACAGGTTGTCACCGAGATGGACGACAAAGGGGGAATCGCCCACGAATTCTTTTCCCAGGCTGACTGCTTCCGCTATGCCACCCGGCCGGTCTTGAACACGGTAGGTGAAACGGACCTGAAACTCGTTGCCGCTCCCGAGAAGCCGCGAAAAATAGCCCAAATCTTCTTTTCCCGTAATGATCAAGATGTCGGTGATACCCGCTTGCCTTAATTTGTAGATGGGATGGAAGATCATAGGGAATGTTCCGACCGGCAGTAAATGTTTATTGACAACATTCGTTAGCGGGTACAGCCGGGTTCCTTTTCCTCCAGCGAGTATCATGCCTTTCACGGATCTCCTCCTCCTTCCCCGAAAACACCGCTTTGCCTTCCTGTTTTCACTTGCCAGCGCTCTTGTATAAATGCCAACTGCCCGTCCAGAATCGTGACACCTATAGTTGGCACGTAATGGCACACCTGACTGTAGGCAAAAGTCTTGCGTGATTCCCTGTTATCTTTTTCATCATATTAAGCCTGCTCCGGATTGGAAACGGCGACTGTCCTTTGTCTGCATCAATCAAAATGCCCCTCCGGTAATTGGCTGGAGAGGCATTTTCACTAACGGTCTTCTTTCCCCTCGATGAAAGCTTCCAAAAGGCTGCGGGCTGCTTCGTCTGTATACTGCACGAGCGGATGTTTCATCGTATAGGCGGCGACAGAGGTCAATGCCCCCGCTATCCCGCGGTCTAACGCCAGTTTGCAGCAGCGGATCAGATCGATCACAACCCCTGCGCTGTTTGGCGAATCTTCGACCGAAAGTTTCAATTCCACACTGATTTTGTTTCCCCCGAACTGGGTTCCTTCCATCCGGACATAACAGACTTTATTATCCTGAAGCCAGCTTATATAGTCGCTGGGACCGATATAGATATCTTCCTCATGGAGAGGCGTTTCCAATTGGGATTGGACCGCTTCGGTTTTTGACACTCGTTTCATTGTCACCCGATCGCGATTTAGCATATTTAAAAAGTCGGTGTTGCCTCCGATATTGATTTGGTACGTATGGTCAATCTTGACACCTCGTTCGGCAAAAAGCCTCGTCAGGACGCGATGGATAATGGTGGCCCCTACCTGGGACTTGATATCATCGCCAATAATCGGAAGCCCGGCTTTTTCAAATTTCTCCACCCAAACAGGGTCCGATCCGATAAAGACTGGTATACAGTTGATAAAACCTGCACCTGCCTCAAGCGCTGCCTCTGCATAGAATTTGCTGGCTTCCAAACTCCCGACCGGAAGAAAGTTGATGACCATCTCCGCACCGCTGGATTTCAGTTCCTCGACAACATCACACGCGGGCTCGTTTGACAAGTGAAACCGTTTTTCCACCGGGTACATGTGCATGTGCTGAGACATGCCGTCGAGGAGATGGCCCATTTTGACCATAACGGGTGATTGGTCGATTTCTCGCACAAACACATTGGTGCAGTTGGGAGGAGCGAAAACAGCTTCGTGCAGAGGTTTTCCCACCTTGCGACTATCGACATCAAATGCTGCGACAACCTCTATATCTCCAGGGAGATACCCGCCGATCGAGCGGTGGATCAACCCCTCATCTTCTCCGTTGCTCCTGTGCTTGTAATAGGTGATCCCCTGCAACAGAGCGGAGGCACAGTTTCCGACCCCGACTATCGCGACTTTTATTCCAGGCACGTTCATTCCTCCCTTATTTCTCAACCATCCATGTGGTTCTCCGAATTTACGCCGTACGATAACTATTGCAGTTTATGCAAGCTTTCCGCCGAAGTGAACCACGCTGTATTTACTATTTTTCCTGAATAAAATACAGAGATTGTCATATAGTATAGGGAGTACTAGAACACCACCGAAGAAAGATTAGAAATCGACCGGAAAATGAGTGTTTCAAGCTGCATTGCTACGGAAACAAGCTGGAGGTGTTTGCAGTTGTATTCAAAAAGAAATCAGGAGCCCGTGGTGGAAGAGGAAACGGCTGTATATCGCATAATAAAAGTACAGAAAATCGCAGCGTAAAAATGCAGAGCTAGCCTGCGTTTTACAAGGCGGAAAAATAAATAGGCACTTGCCAACATCACTCTATTAAGTCTACCTTGGTCTTTGTCCAGAAGAACCAGGGAGATGTGAGAGGAATGTTGAAAGTGCCACAGCAACAGTATATCAAATTTTTGTACGAGAATGAGGATTATTCAATCTCGGAGATTGCGAGAGCCATGGGAGTCAATTGGAGGACAGCCAAGAAATACGCCACAAAGGACGATTGGAATGAACCCGTTTGTCGGCGCAAGAGACGATATCCCGTTCTCGGTCCGTATCTTGACATCATTGATACTTGGTTAACGGAGGAGCAGGCGTTGCCCCGCAAACAGCGTTATACCGCGAAGCGAATCTTTGATCGTCTGCGTGATGAATACAGGTTTGAGGGCGGACGACGCACTGTTGAAGAATATGTAGCCAAACGCCGAAAAGAACTCAAGCTGGAACGTGCCGAAAGCTATGAACGACTCGAACACCCCGGCGGCGAGGCACAGGTTGATTTTGGTACAGCCTATGTTGGGCAACCAGGTCAACTCGTGGAGCGCAAAGTGCTGATTATGTCCTTCCCGTTTAGCAATGCGGCCTTCGCCTTTCCGGTTCGAAAGGAGAACACAGAGTGTTTTCTGGAGGCAATGAAGCGCATCTTTGAACGGATGGGAGGCGTTCCGAGGAAAATCTGGTTCGACAACTTGTCGGCGGCGGTGGTCTCGATTGGCCGTGATGGAAAGCGGTCATGCACCGATCAGTTCCTGCGGTTTGCTACCCACTACCGGTTCGACCCAGAATTCTGTAATCCCTATCGTGGTCACGAAAAGGGGCATGTGGAGAACAAGGTGGGGTACAGTCGGCGTAATTGGCTCGTACCACCACCGATTTGCGAAACGGATGCTGACCTTGAGACATACTTGGCCCAGGCAGCAGAGGCAGACATGGATCGTCCACACTATGCCAAGAAAGAGCGTATCGTCGACTTGTGGGAGCAAGAACGGAAGAAGCTTTTGGCTATGCCAACCGTTGCGTTTGAGGTTTTCAGGCTTGAACCGGCCCGCTTGAACAAATATAGGGAACTCCGGTTTGAAACAACCACATATCCACTACCGCAGTGCCGTGCGCTAGATCCCGTATTGCTCAAGGTGAAATGGGACGAGATCGAGGTTTTGTCGGGCGACGGAGAGTACCGACACCTGGGGACGTTGCCTCGCCCGTACACGGAAAAGGCAATCCCGATTGAGTGGACAGATGTGTTTGAGGGTTACCTGAGAAAGCCAAGGATGGTGATGTACTCCGATCTGGCGAGGTTCATGCCTGCTTCCGTCCGCAGATTCGTGCAAGTGGAGGATATCGATCTGAGGAAATCTCGTGTGGCTCTGATTCGTCGATTGTTAGATACACACCAGATGTCCGACATGGGTGCTGCACTCGATACACTGGCTGGGCATTTCGATCCTGACACAGTCCTTGAGCATGCGCTATATGCGATGAAACATCCTGAGTTTCACCCTAAGCCGTTTGCGGAGGCTCATACACCGATGGAGATTCACGGGCACACACCGGACCTCAGGCAATATGACGCCATTCTGGGGGTGAGCAGAGCATGAAACACGAATTGGTTACTGCATGCAAGAACCTCCACTTGGGGTATGTGATGGAAGCGTACGAGGCGATTGCGTTCAATGACCGCTCGCAATACCTGCTTGAAGTCCTCCAAGTGGAACTGCGGGGCCGAGAGATATCCAGGATTCGCAGACTCATGAAGAAAGCCCGGTTTCCACAGATGAAGACACTAGAGGATTATGATTTCGGAGCAGTCACCTTCCCAGCGCATTGCAGTCGTGAGCTCCTAACGGATCTGGCATTTCTCGAGCGGAAAGAGAACGTGATGATGCTGGGCAAAGTGGGAACAGGCAAGACCCACCTGGCAACGGCACTAGGCGTGGAGGCTTGCCGACGAGGGTACGAGGTACGATTCTTTCGGGTGCATGACCTTGTGGCCGCGTTACAGGACAAGTACCAATCCGGGACGCTTAGCCGTTTTCAGCGGGAGTTGCAGAAGGCTGAGTTACTCATCCTCGACGAAATGGGGTTTGTGCCCTTTCACAAAGACGGAGCTGAACTACTGTTTAACGTCATCTCCGAATGCTATGAGCAAAGGAGTGTGATTGTCACCTCTAACCTTGAGTTTGGCCAGTGGAACACGGTGTTTGGAGATGCCAGACTGACAGCAGCGCTCGTGGACCGACTCGTTCACCACGCACACGTCCTGGCTTTCACCGGCGAGAGCTACCGGCTACGAAATGCGCTATCCGGAGTGAGATCGTCATAATCTTCAGCGTTGGCCGTGCCTATGCACAAATCCGCAGCGATTCTCTGTATTTTTGACTTGCGAAAAACAAACGGCCATTTGGACCTGCAGCAAGGATGATTGCTCTTGCTGGATGAGGGAAAATCTAACCTTTGAAAAAGAGCCGACCTGCCCCATCTGCAGTTCCTCGATGATGAGAGATATGAGAATGCTTCCTCCGCTTACCTGGAACGTGTTCAAATAAGGTACAGGAAAAAGGCCTACCCGTTTTTTTTAGGTAGGCCTTTCGCCTTCAAAAAATACATGCCGCTCCATCTAAATGGTGGCTATTGACAGCCCGTATCGAAGCGATACGCCCGGCTTTTTATCTCGATCGGGATTCCTGCTGTGACCAAAAATACTTGGTCACTGATGCTGGCTACCTGCTGATTAAGAATACCCGCCAAATCTCGAAACTGTCTCCCCAGCAAATGGTCCGGGACGACGCCGTACCCTACCTCATTGGACACGAGCAAGACCGTACCGGGGAAGGTCTTTACTGTGTCCGTCAATTCTCCGATCAGGCGAGTGACGTTCTCCACCGGCCGTTCGTGCTCATACCGAAGCAGCCAATTTGACAGCCAAAGCGTCAGACAATCTACGAGTATCACTGTTTCCCGGTTAATAATAGGAGGCTCGCCCTTCCATTTGTCCAAAAGGCCGCACAAATCGAACGGCTCTTCCACTGTCAGCCACGGAAATGCTGAGCGCGCTCTCTCCGCCCGATGCTGCTCAATCCTCTGCCGCATCTCTTCATCGCCAATCGTGGCGGTTGCTACGTACAACGCACTCTGCCCCAGATGGGCTGCATAGCTCGCCGCAAACCTGCTCTTTCCGCTTCTGACGCCTCCGGTTATCAACGAAATCATCGTACAGCCTCCTTGTCTGAAAAAAGCAGACGCCGGCTCGATTTATGAATCTTTTGCAGATCGGAGCAGCATCTGGGGCAAATGATGGAACGGGTGGTCGAGAATGATAGGTCTGATCCCGTAAACCTCATAAATCAAGTCCTCGCGAAGCAGCTCGCCGGGTTTTCCTACCCCGATCTGCCGTCCCTTGTCCAGCAGGAGAATCCGGTCACAGTACAGAGAAGCCAGATTCAGATCATGCAGTACCGCAACTACTGTTGCCTGCTCCGCCCTTTGCCAACGGTGAACGGTGTCCATCAACTGGATTTGATAGCCGATATCCAGGAAGGTGGTCGGCTCATCCAGCAGCAGCAGCTCTGGCTCTTGAGCCATCACCTTGGCCAGTCCGACGCGCTGTTTTTCCCCGCCGCTCAATTTTTCCAATGTCCGATGCTGCAATTCCGTCAGACCCAGCGTCTGCAAAATGCCATCAATCAGCGGAGCCGAGTCTCCCCGTTCCGTCCCAAGCCAGCTTTGATACGGAAACCTGCCCATTTCCACGACCTCTCTCACACTGAACCCGATAGAGGGCAACGGCTCCTGCTGCAGGACAGCCAGCCACGCAGCCAAGTCCTTGCGCTGATGCGCTTCGGCCTGTTTTCCCCTCAGCCAGATTTGTCCGCGATCAGCCGCCTCCACGGCAGACAGAAGCTTTAGAAGGGTAGACTTGCCGCTCCCGTTTGGACCGATAATCCCGAAAAACTCGCCCGGCTTCACTTCAAAGGCGATGTCCTGCAGCACGGACTTGCCGTTGTATGACTTCCACACATCCACGACGCGAATCAAGCTTCTCCCTCCTTTCCGGCACGCTGTTTTTTCCGCAGCAAATAAGCGAAGAAAGGTGTACCCAGAAAAGCCGTCACGACGCCCAACGGTATTTCTGTCGGGCTGAGCAGCGTACGGGCCAGAGTATCGGCCCACAGTACGTAGATTCCCCCGTAGAGCGCTGACATAGGCAGCAGCAGGCGGTAATCAGGTCCGGCCATCAGTCTCACCAGATGCGGTACAACCAGTCCGACAAATCCGATAATTCCCGATACGGATACCGCTACGGCTGTCAGCAGGGTCGACACTGTGAGTACAACCAGCTTCGTACGGTCCACTTGCACACCGAGATGCGCCGCTTGCCTCTCGCCGAGAGCGAACAAATTTAACGTCCGTCCATACCCCATCAGAATGATAAGACCGAGAAACAGACAGGGAAGCAATACGACCGAGAAAGACCACCCGCGGAAAGCCAGGCTTCCCATCAGCCAAAAGACGATCTCATTGACGACCTGGTCAGACAGGGAGACGAGAAAGGAGACAATCGACCCGAGAAACGCCTGAGCAACGACACCTGACAAGATCAGCGTTTCAATATGTATTTTGCCTTGTGAATGCGCCAGCCTGATTACCAGCCACAAGCTGATCAGACCCGTCGTAAAGGCAGCGAGCGGAACGGACCACTGACCGAGCAAACTGAACTGCCATCCAAATAAAATAAGCGTCGCCGCTCCGATCGCAGAGCCGGATGCGACCCCGAGCGTGTACGGATCAGCCAGCGGATTGCGCAATATCCCTTGAAAGCCCGCCCCGGCCAATGAAAGGCAAGCCCCCACCAATACAGCCAGCAGAACGCGGGGAAAACGAACCTTCATGACGATTTGCTCGGCAGACTCCGGCCATTGGACAGTTATCAATGTCCCAATTCCCGGCAGCTTATGCAGGAGAATGCCCCAGACCTGTGTGAGCGGCAGTTCTGCCGAGCCCAGCGAAAGACTCATGCCGACAGACAGAAAGAGGAGCAGTACACCTGCCCCTCCGAACAACAGGAAGCGTGCTTTCATTTTATTTCAACCGCTCCGGATAAATGGCTTTGGCCATTTCGTACAATCCCTGTGTGATGCGCGGACCTGGTCGGGACAGAATATTATGGTCCAAGCCGATCACCTGGTTGTCCCGGATCGCTTTGATTTTGTCCCAGCCGCTTCTTTTCCGAATGGTTTGGTCCAACGTTTCGCCTGTCTTTTCATCTGTGAAGCCTTGCGCAAACAAGATCACATCCGGATCTTCCTTCACAATTTTTTCTTCGCTGACCGGGTTCCAGCCCTGGGTGTCGGAGGCGATGTTGATGCCTCCTGCCATCGTGATCAACTCGTCCAGGAACTCGCCCTTCCCGACTGTCCACCCTGCTGAAAACTCCAAATACACCTTCTTCTTTTCTTCCGGCTTCAAATCTTTGACAGCGTCTGTCACCTTGCCGATATCGGCTTTCATCCGGGAAACCAGTTCTTCCGCTTGAACTTGATGATCTGTAATTTGTCCCAAAAGCAAAATGTTTTCCATGATATCCTGAACCACTTTCGGACGCAGCGTAATGACCTGCAGGTCCAGGGACCGCAATTTTGTGACGACATCCTCTTTCATGGAAATACCGCCAACGACGAGATCCGGGCTTTGCGCGAGGATCGCTTCTTCATTAGGCGAGAGAACCCCGCCCACCTTCGGCTTCGATTTTGCCTCCTCGGGGTAGTCGTCGTAATCGGAAACAGCGACGACCTTATCGCCGAGCCCAAGCGCAAACAGGATTTCCGTCTCAGCTGGCGAGGCAGAGACGATCCGCTCCGGCGCCTTGGCAAAAGTCAGCTCTTGACCGGTAGAATCCTTTATTGTCAAGGGATAGCTTGTTGCTTTTTCGCTCTTCGCCTCTGTACTTTGAGAAGGTGGTTGTTGTGTGGATGATTGCTCGGATTGTTTCGCCGGTTGGCTACCCTCCCCACATCCCGCCAGGCTGATCGCCACGAACAGTGAAAACAGGAGAAACATGCAGCGTTTCATACGAATCTTCCCTTCTTTCAAGAAATACGAGGAAACCGGTCGCTCAACCCTGTATCCCGCAGCCCGGACGCAGCGAAACGCCCTTTGTTCCTAAGTGGAAAACAGAGGGCACGTACATCAGGGCGCCTATCATTATATCATTGCGGCCATGAAAAAAGAAACATATCTCCGCTCTTGTCCGCAGCAGAGGCATGCTTCTTTCCTCATTTTCCTCTGTCATTTGGTTTCGGGGCGGTTTGCTTCTGCAACCGCCCTTCCGCATCCAGTTAGTTCATTCGTTCTGTCAATTCAACTGTTCTGTCAATTCTTCTGTTCAGTCATTTCATCTATTTCGTCTTTTTCACCCGCTCAGTCATTTCATCTGGTTCATCATTCTCATCTGTCTCAGCCCCAGTGGCTCGCCCCAGCTTATCTTGATCTCAACCTGGCAAGAGTCACGCCGCTTGCCTGATAACGCAGAATATCATCGAGCAGCTCTGCCAGATAGGCCCCAGCCTCGATCGGCGGCGTCCCCCCTCGATGGATATTGGAAATAACCGTCCGGTCAGATTCCACTGTCTGTGCACTTGGCTGATAGATCATATAAGCGCTGAGGCTCTCCGCGGTAGCAAGTCCAGGTCTCTCGCCGATCAGCGATATGACCGCCTTGCACTTGACGATAGAGGCGATCTGATCCTGTACCCAGACCCGTCCCCGTTTTACAAATACAGGTTTTCCCGTGCTAATGTTGCGCAAAGCCAAACCTTGCAGGAGGGCGGGAAGCAGATCGGGAATATTCGCTTCGATCGCCGATGTGCTGAGTCCATCGGATACGACGATTTGCACATCCTTTCCTTTATCCCCGTTCTGCTCCAGCCATCGCACGGATTCATCGGATAGTCTGCGCCCCGATTCCAGATTCATGAGGTATTCCTGCATATCGGCAGATTTCGTCTGCAAGATGGGCAGACCCAGCTCACGCAGAAGATCTTCGCCGATATCCTTCGTCACCGCGTCTCGGGCTGCTGCCTGATCAATCCGAAATTGCAGGTAGCTCCGCGTTTTCATTCTCGTTCCCGCGCGGCCGATCCCGATACGTGCAGGTGTCCGACTCATCGCTCTTTCCAGCGACTCCCGGTCCTTCGGCTTCTCGACCCCCATTTCTTTGTCCTCCGGAAAGTATATGGGATCACTTGAATGAGCCCCCGCCTGAAGTGGCTCTTTTTTTGCCGACGAGGAACTCTGCTTTGCCAGCTCAACCAACACGCGATCGACAAGCTCATCAAGATTAACCTGCTTCATGTTTCTTCGCCTCCCGCCACTCTAATCAAAAATCGTCAGATCTCCTGCATACTCAGTCAACCTGCCGTCCTCCATGATCCCCATCTTTTCCAGCCATTGTTCAAATTCCCGCAACGGCCTCAGCCCGAGTATTTCCCGCAGGCTCGCGTCATCGTGATAGCTCGTATCCTGGTAGCTGAGCATGACGTCATCTCCCCCGGGCACGCCCATGTAAAAATTCGCCCCTGCCAAAGCAGTCAGCATGCCGGCAATTTCCTGATCATTTTGGTCTGCGTACATGTGATTCGTATAGGTGGGAGCGATGCCCATCGGCAGTCCGTGCATTTTCCCCATAAACAAGTCCTCCAGATCCGCCCGGATCATCTGCCTGCCGTCATACAGCGTCTCCGGACCGATAAAGCCGGAAACGTTATTCACCATAAACGGCTTCCAGTGCCTGCAAAAACCATAGGTTCGAGATTCCAATGTCTGCATATCGACTCCTTCGTGTGAATCCAAAGATACCTCAGACCCTTGCCCTGTTTCAAAATACATCACATTGGGACCGGTCGCCGTTCCGTAGCGAAGCATCAACTCCATGCCCTCGTCCAAAATTTCTTTGGAGACACCGAAGGCCTCATTTGCCTTTTGCGAACCGGCCAGGCTTTGAAACATCAGCGAGATAGGAGCGCCGTTCCGGAGAGCCTGCATCTGCGTAGTAATGTGAGCCAGTACGCAGTTTTGCGTCGGGATTTGCCAGCGTTGAATGAATTCATGCGACATGACGAGCAGCTTGGTAACGCTTTCAACCGAATCGTTATTCGGATTGATTCCGATGACTGCATCGCCTGATCCGTAGGAGAGCCCCTCTTTGATCGAGGCGAGGATGCCTTCCGGGTCGTCGATCGGATGATTGGGCTGACAGCGGAAGGCAAGGCGCCCCGGCTCTCCAATCAATGTGTTGCAATAGGCCTGGTACCTCATCTTTTGAGAAGCCATGACCAGATCAATGCTGGACATCAGCTTGGCTACCGCCGCTATCATCTCGCTGGTAAGTCCGCGGCTAAGCCTGGTCAGCTCTGGCATGCGGGCTTTTCGAGACAAAATGTAATCGCGCAGTTCACCCACTGTCCAATGCTTGATTTCATTGTAGACGGTCAAATTGAGATCGTCGTAAATAATGCGTGTGACCTCATCGTCTTCATAGGCAATAACGGGATTTTCATAGATGTCAGATAGCAGCATCTCGCTCAGCACTACTTTGGCTGCCATCCTCTCCAGGGCCGACTGGGCGCCGATCCTGCTCATTTGGTCACCCGACTTCTCCTCGCTTGCTTTGGCCAAAACATCTTTGACAGATGAAAATTGATAGTGCTGCTTCCGGATTACGCAAGACAACTTCATATCTCGTTCCTCCCTCGCTTGACTGGCAAGCGGTCTTTATTCATGGGCAGTACAAAAAGAAAAAGCGCCTTGAATACAGGACAACATGGTTGTCCCCACTCAAAGCGCCGTCGCTTTTCCAATATCAACTTTACGGTTCGCAGGTGAATGCTCACGCCTCTGCCTGTCTGTGACGATCAATCATCATCTCTACAGCAGGCAGCAGCTCTTCTTCGGAAACCGGCTTGACCAGATAGCCGCAAACGCCGGCCCTCTCTGCCTCGACGAGCATTTCTCTTTGGCTGTAGGCCGTGAGAAGCAGAACAGCCGAGTTTGAGGTGTCCCGAATTATTTTCGTCGCCTTCAGGCCGTCCATGATCGGCATTTTTACGTCCATAATAATGAGATTGGGCTTCCACTTTTGCGTCAATTCGATCGCTTCTTTACCATTTCTGCCTTCCGCTACAACGTCATAGCCTACTTCTTGCAGCATTTCCCGGATATCCATCCGGGTGATCGGCTCATCGTCGATGACCAGTATTTTGTAGCGCTGACGCAATTCTCCTCCCCCTTTACATGAGATGGATCGTGGCCGCCCATTTTCCGTCCTTCTCCCCGAGACTTTGACGCCATTGTCGCCATCACGGTTTGCAGACGGCTGTTGCCATGAAAGACTGCCGAAATGCGTAGGGCAAGAAGCACCTAAATAATAGTTGGAATAATCATATTATACCGATTATTCATGTCGTCCGCCAGTCCTAATGTCCTCTGGCAAAAACGTGGTTTTAACGGAGCAGCTCTTGCACGGCCAAAATTTTTCGCTTTTTGGACAACCTCGCTTCGATTGCCTGGTCCACGGTGACTGCCAAAAAACGCGTTTTCGTATTCGGCCTGGATTGGGCGATCAAGTCGAGATCAGCATTGATGGCCGTTCCGATCGTGACAAAGCCCCCTCCTGTTGTCGCATCGCGCAAAAGCAGGATCAATTCTTTTTCGTTTGGCACCATGATCGCGCCAATAGGGTAGACGATATCGACGACATTGGATGAGTTGTTTCCCGCTCCAAACGGCGGATCGAACGGTTTGAACGATACGGTGGCCCCTGTATATCGGTAGGCGATATTATTTGACTCCAGCCCCACCTGCCACTCCGAGTTGAGAAATGTTTTTATCCCTTCATCACTCAAGCGGTAGCTGGATAAGCCCACCACCACCCGGATGTCCATCTCATTCGAAAATGCAGGGATGTATTCGTCGGGAATTCGCCGGCCAACCTGGTGAAAAACGCCGGGCAAAGGCTCTCCGATCTGCACCTCGTCGCCCGCCTGCAGCTTTCTGCCGTGAAAGCCGCCTAATTGACTAAGCACATAGGTCGACTTGCAGCCGAGGACATCCGGCACTTGAATGCCTCCGGATACGCATAGATAGGTTTTGACTCCCTGCGTGGTCATCCGAAATGCGAGCATATCTCCTTCCTGTATCACCAGCGATTCCCACATCGGCACCGGCTGCTCATTGAGCCTCACCTCGCATGGAGCTCCCGTTATGGCGATTACCGTCCTTTTGCAAAATTCAATCACCGGACCGAGCAGCGTAATTTCCAAGGCGGCGTAATCATGCGGATTCCCCAGCAAAATATTGCCCAGTACATAGGAGTATTTGTCAGCGGCTCCCGAAGGCGGCACCCCCAGATGATAAAACTCCTTTCTGCCCATATCCTGAACCAGTGTCTGCAAGCCGCCATCCCTGATCCGCAGCATATTAAAAGTCCTCCATTACTTGCTTGATGTACGCTTCTCTTTTCGCGAAGTATTCCTCCGGGGAAAAATCGACGTATTTCATCCGGTAACGGTACGTCCCGGCTTCTACTTGCGAAAGAATCTGCTTGTACTCCCGCTCTTCAACCGGGCGATGCTTCCAGATGTCACCGGGCCTGGCCAGGAAAAACGAGTCGCGCAAATCCTCAAGCTTGCCTGACTGATCAAAGACTGGCACCGCGGCCATTCCGATCAGCTGGTAGCTGCCCGGAGCGGACAGCGGATAGATCACCGTAAAGGCTCCTCCGAGGCCGACAGCTCTTCCGGGCGTATCCGTCCGCGGACTTGCGTATTTGGGTGTCTGGATGATCTGATCCTTCCTGAGGCCCAGCGGGTACTCCCATGCGGTTCCCGGAATAAAGCCCATCATCGAGATTAAGTATGGACTGCGGGAATGCGCCTCGATAAAGGCTTCCTTTTCCTTGAAGCCGTTCAGCTTCATCACGAGCTCAAAGTTGCTGATGTTTTCTTTGATGATGTTGCGCTCTTGAAAGCGTCTGCTGTACTCCCTCGTGATCGGATCGTCGTACCAGATTGGAATCTCGACGATACGGACTTCGAGATTCAAAGCGGCAGGGTTGCTTTTGGTCATGTCGATTTCCTTTAAATAATCGAGCAAATTCGCTGCCGGGATCACTTCCGGATCAAAACGGATCAGGTACGAAGAATTGGATGGGCAGATGTCAAGAATGCCCGGGATTTGCCTTCTTCGCAGCTCGCTCGTGATCGCCAGTGCTTTGAAGTTGCTCTCTTCGCTCATGTCTCGGGAAATTTCCGCATAGATGTATTCATCTCCGCCAAAGTCGAATCTCGTCTCGGGCAGTGTGAACATCGTCACCCCTCCTTTCAGGAAAGCAGCTTTTGCATCCGTCTGCTCAAGGTCGCGGGGCTGACGCCCAGAATCTGGGCGACCTTGGCAGCGGTCCCGTACTTTTGCAAGGCGAGACTGATCAACTGCGTCTCTACTTCCTCGACCGCCTCTTTCAAAGGAATAATCTCACGGACGATCGGTTTTTTCTCCTGATCGCGCGGCTTGCTTTCGTACAGGTTGGACAGCACATCGCGGGCACTGATATGCTCCTCCCTCGCCGTCACCACCAGACGCTCGATCATGTTCTGCAGCTCCCGAACATTCCCGGGCCAGTGGTATCCCTCCAGGACATGCAGCGCTTCCTTGGTCAATACCTTGTCCAGCTTGTACATTTGGTTGTAAACCTGCAAAAAATGGACGGACAACGGAATGATGTCCAGAGTACGCTGGCGAAGGGGCGGAATATCGATGGGAATGACGTTCAAGCGGTAGTACAAGTCTTCGCGGAATAAATTTTTCCGTACCAGCTCGTGAATATTTTGGTTCGTGGCCGCAATCACTCTCACATCGATGGAAATTGTCCGGGTGCCGCCGACCCGCATCATCTCTCTTTCCTGCAGGACACGCAAGAGCTTTACCTGCATGTTGTAAGGCAACTCGGTTACTTCATCCAAAAAGATGCTTCCTTTGTGAGCAAGCTCAAACAGTCCCGGCTTTCCCCGCTGATCCGCTCCGGTAAACGCTCCTTTTTCGTAACCAAACAGCTCGCTTTCCATCAAGGTTTCCGGTATCGCGCCGCAATTTACCCGAATGAACGGCTCGTTGTGTCTGTGACTGTACTCGTGGATGGCTTTGGCAAAGACCTCCTTGCCGACACCGGACTCGCCGGACAACAGCACGGTCGAATCCACTTTGGCGATATGCCTGCACTCGTCCACCAACCGTTCCATGACTTGCGAGCGAAAGATGAGCTTGCGCTGACCGTCATGTTTCTGTGTCAATAGCTGGTCCAGCTCCTGCTTGTATTCCTCTGATTGCTTTTTGGCCATTTCCAGCTCGGCGCGCAGCTCGTGAATGCTCGTAATGTCCTCCGACAGAATCACGATTTTCTCGATTTTGTCTCCGTGAAAGACTGGCGTCGCCACCGACCAGACTTTTTTCCCGTTTTTCGCCTCCTGGATCAGCGACAAACGCTTCTTTTGGGCAAGGCACAAATCGGTGATGTTGGGAGAAAAGGCGCCTTCCTTTTCCAGCTCATAGACGTTTTTCCCGATCAGTTTTTCTGCTGACTCCTGCTCCCAAAACCCTTGCAAAAAAGTACCCGCCACGCGAATGATGGTTCCTGCCCGATTGACGACGGTAATCTGCTTGTTCGTCGATGAATACACAGCTTTCAAGTCATCGTTGAAATTGCGGAGAAACTCGAGCTCGTTGACGGCATCCCCGAGCTTCTCCCGATTGGAGAAGAGGTGAACGATCCCGATAATCTTGTCGTTTTCATACAACGGGGAAATATTGCCGCTTGTCCGTTTAAAATTGATCGAGCACTCGACCATTACCATTTGTTTCCCGGTCAGCACTTCATCGAGATCTCTTTCGACCGTGATCAGCGTTTTATAGTTGCGATAGAGAAGGACGTGTTTGGGAAGGCCGAGGATTTGTTCCGCAGTTTCATTCATGAAAGTGATTTCAAAATCGGAATCGGTCGTGATAATTCCGATTCCGGAGCTGTCAAAGATGCGGTTTACCTGCTGGAGCTTGTATACATTCAACAGATTCTTTGTATCCCTGGCTGTCGTATAGCCCGTAATCGCTCCGGATTCATTAACCCCGAGTACGACAGAGATGTTGTGATAAAACGAAATGGCCCCTTCTTCCGGCACCTTCACCATATCAGCCCGATACGCAATTTTCCCTTGCAACGACTGTTGGCTCTGCAGTTGTTTCAACAGAGAATCCTTGTCCACATACCCGATGATCTCATCGTTTTCGCTGCTGACGAAAAGCAGCTCTCCCTTTTGTTCTTCCATGGCGAGTATCGCCTCTTGCAAAGTCCGGTCTTTCGAAATTGGTGCGGAAACCTTTTGTAAAACATCTTTCCAAACGAGCACAAGGACCCCTCCGGACGATTATTTTTACTTTTCCGACTTTTCACTCATTTTACATTTTACCACACCTTCTCCGTTCTTTCACTTTTGAAATATGCTGTCCAACATAGAAAAAGCTGACCGGTTCTTCCTCCGATCAGCTTCCTGGCCCATACAAAGATATCGACCTTCTGAAATCGTTCTTTAATGAAACAGCAAATCCCGTACCGGTGTCACTTCAATCCCGGCCTGTTCAAACGCCGCACGAATTTCCTTGATCAGATCGATTGCACCAGGCGTGTCGCCGTGGATACAGATCGTGTCAGCCTTGATTTCAGCATCCTCGCCATCCGGCGTCAGGACCCGGCCTTCTGTGACCATGCGGGCGACGCGACGGGCCATTCCCTCCTTGTCTGTAATCGAAGGCCCCCGGCGAGTGAGAACAATGGAGCCATTGGCTGTGTGCTCCCGATCGGCGTACACCTCCCGGGCGATTGGCATGCCCATCTGCCGTCCCACTTCCTCCACTGCCGAACCGTTTAACGCAAAGACAATCATCTTTTCGGAGAGGGCGGCCAGACCTTCCAGAATAGCTCTGGCAATCTGCTCATCTTCCATCGCCATCATGAACAGGGCGCCGTGGGGTTTGCAATGCTGCAGCTCAGTCTTTGTCCATGCAGCGAATTCTCGCAGGGCTCCGGTTTGATACATGACGTAATCGCGGATTTCCTCCGGTGAGCATTTCATATATCTTCGCCCAAAACCCATCAAGTCTGGAAACCCGGGGTGAGCGCCAATCCCGACTCCGTTCGCCTTGGCAAGCTCCACAGTCCGTCTCATGACGTGCGGATCGCCGGCGTGAAAGCCGCAGGCAATATTTGCCGAGGAGATGTACTTCATCATTTCTTCATCTTGTCCAAGCTGATAGAGGCCAAAGCTCTCTCCCATGTCGCAATTGAGGTCTACTCTCATCTACGATAGATCCCCCTTTCGCACGTTCTATATCCCGCTCAGAAAACAAGCCTTCGGGTCCGCATTAGCGATCAAGACGCCTGGCTTTTTACCAGAACAAGCTCCTGGCCGGCATCGACGATTGTATCGTTCTCGACCACGAACTGCTCAATGAGGACATCCTCTTCCGCCTTGATCTCGTAAAAGTTTTTCATGACCTCGATCAATCCGACGACCTCTCCTGCTTTGATGACATCCCCTTCCTTGGCGTAATCGGGCAATTCAGGGCTCGGCTTTCGGTAAAACACACCGGGAAGCGGGGAAAGAATCGCTTTTTTATCACTCATGACAAGTCCTCCTTTTTGTTCATTATCAGATCGCATCGGCAATTTTCATTAACTGGTCGCGGAGATTTCGTCTTGCACCTATCGCTTCTTCCAGCGTAACGGAAACAAATTTTACCTTTTCATTTGTCTTGATCTGCGCCATCCGGTTCAAGTCAGCACTGATCACTGTGGCAATGGTCGCATATCCGCCGCCGGTAACCGCATCATGCAGAAGCACGATCGGCTCTACCCCGTCCGGCACTTGAATCGACCCGATCGGATAGCCCAGGTCCGTCACGTTGGAAGGGTTGCTGCCTGCCCCGAACGGCTGCTGCCGCTCGACAAACTTCAGGCGCTCTCCCTTGTGCCGATACCCGATCCGGTTGGCTTCCGGCGTAACCGTCCACTCGCTTTCCAGAAAGACCGCCTTGCTCTCTTCTGTCAAACGATAGCTGCAGAGTCCGACGACGACGCGGATCTCATGTGTTTTCTGAAACACCGGGATGAGGGAAGGATCAATCCTCGTTCCTACCGGCACCTTTTTTTCATGCATATCTCCCACCGCAAGCTCATCGCCTTCCGCGAGCGCACGGCCCTGAAAGCCGCCGATCCCGATCAAGGTGTAGGTAGAGCGGGAATTCATCACAACCGGCACGTCAATGCCGCCTTCCACGGCGAGGTATGTTCTCGCTCCCGACTGTACAAAGTCAAACGACAGCGTATCTCCTTCCTGCACTTCGAGCGTTTCCCACATCGCCACCGGCTGTCCGTTGATTTTGGGCGGGATATTTCCGCCTGTGATACTGATTCGCAGTTTTCGTCCAAACTGCAGGACCGGACCGAGGTACGTGATTTCCAAAGCGGCTGCATTCCGCTGATTACCGACCAGCAGATTGCCAACCGTGTAAGAGAACTTATCCATGGCGCCGGATGGTGGCATGCCGATCTCATAGAGGCCGATGCGCCCCTGATCCTGTACGGTCGTTTGCAAGCCAGGCTTGATTACCTTAATCATGGTACAACCTCCTCAGCACCATTTCCGAGAATGCGTCCGGGTCTTCCAAAACCTCTTGCGGGGTAAAGGAAAAGTCTTTTTTCCGGTAGACAAAGGTACCATTCTCCACTTCGCTGCGGATCTGGTCGTACTCTTCCCGCGTAATACTCCTGTAACGGAAAATGTCCCCTTGCTGCGGGAACACCATCGAGTCACGGAAGTCCGGCAGCGTTTGTTCCTTTTGATAAATCGGCGCAGGGGCAATCCCGTACATCTGATACCCGCCTGCTCCCTGCACCGGGTAGATCACGGCAAACGCTCCGCCAAAGCCAAACGTGCGCTCCGGCGTAAACGTGCGCGGACGAACGTATTTCGGCACCTCGATCTGCTTTTCCCGGGCGACCATCTGGAAACACCAGGGCAGACCGGGGACAAATCCGATCATGGAGACCAGAAAGGGAGCGCTCGTGATCGCCTCGATAAACGCTTCTTTACTGTCGTAGCCGTTCACTCGGGCGGAATATTCCAGATCAGTCGATTCCGGGTCCTGGTGCCGATCGCGAAAACGCATGACCGCTTCATGTGTCCACGGGTCTTCGAACAGCACGGGAACATCCACCAATCGGGAAGCAATCGTAATGTGGTCCAGATCGGCCATCTTTTGCTCGATATCCTTCAGCTCCTTGATCAGCTCCTCCGGATGCAGCACGTCTGGATCGACGCGCACCATATAGGAGGCATTTGCCGGACAAATATCTACAATCCCGGGAAGCTCGCGCTGCTTCAACTCCCTGGTGATGGCCATACCTTTAAAATTCGCCTCCAGACTCATCTCCTCGGAAAGCTGGACAAAGACAAATTCATCCCCGCCGTATTCGTATCGCGTCTGCAACTGATTCATCGGTTTCTTCACCCCCATGTAAATTCGCGTGCTTCTCATTATTCAATGCCGCTATTTTGACCGCTCGCTCATACGCTTCCGGCGTGTCGATGTCAAAGCAAATACCCGGGTCATCGACCTGCACCGGAAAACGTCTGATTTGTTCCCCAAGCCTCTGCCCGATCCGATCGCCTGGCCCAACCGACTCCAGCCCATTTTCCAGGTGTCCAAAAAATACCGGGTGTCCAGGGGTATCTCCGAAGTATGGCTGAACCATGAATGGATCAGGGGCCTGCTGCAGCTGCTCCTGACCACACTCTATGATCGTGCGGACCGTCTCTTCCCGAAGAAAAGGAGTGTCTGCCAGAAACACCATGGCTGCCGGATGTGTACCGGTCACTTGCCTGAGTCCAAGAGCCAGTGATGTTCCCTGCCCCGCTTGATAGTCACGGTTGATCAGCCACTGAAACCTGTCGTCTGCGATGTGAATCTTCTCCTGAATCAAGTCCGCCCGATGCCCGATTACGGTAAAAATACGGGCAAAGGGAAAGTCCGCCACTTGATGGATCACATGTTCAAGCAGAAACATACCCGAGAGAGGGAGCAATTGTTTTGGCCTGCCCATCCGGGAGGACGAGCCGGCAGCCAAAATGACCGCGTCGATTTGGATGTTCACAAATAACCTCCTGCCTGTATCAGGCTTGACTTTCCGACATATCCGGCCAAACCTAGGAAGGCTGGTGAATTCTCTCTTTTCCGCGCAAAAAATGGCCCTGGTGTCCGTTGTGGACGGCCAGTACTTCGGTGACGATGCTCAGTGCGATCTCTTCCGCGGTTTCCGCTCCGATGTCCAGGCCGACAGGGTTGTGCAGGCGGGCAAGCCGTTCCTCCCGAAGAAGATCGCCACGCCCCTCAATCATTTTCAATATTCTGTCACATCGGCTTCTCGGACCAAGAACCCCGATGTACGGCGCTTCCGTTTGCAGGGAAAAGCGGAGAGCTTCGATGTCCCGTTCCAGATGGTGATTCATGATGATGATATAGCTGCGATTCCCAATCTTTAACGGCTCAAATCCGTTTTTGTCATCTGTCAACAGGCGTGTCGTTCCAGGAAATCTGTCTTCCGTATTGTACGCCGGACGCGGGTCGACCACCGTCGTACGAAATCCTGCGGCAACGCTTGTTTTTGCGAGTGGTACGGCATCATGCCCTGCCCCGAAAATAATCACTTCCGCAGGCGGAATATACACGTCTGCAAAAACTACAGCTTCCCGTTCTTCCGAGAAAGGAACGCGGAGCGAAGCAGACTTCGGATTTTTTTGGAGGAAAAGCTGCCTGGCTTTGGCAGTCACGAGCCAGTCCAATGACAAATCGCCGGTACTTCCAATACTCTCTCCCGCCTCAGGCACGAACAGCCGAAAAGGCGCTGGTGTCTGGCCGCTTCCAACCGTGTCCAATCGGGTAAAGAGAATTCCTGCGCGTTCATCCTCTATGGCAGACAGCCACGCGTCATAAACGGAATCGCCGTGCGTAGGCACATCCTGATTTCCAAAGCTGCCCTCCGCTGATGCTTGCCGCTCATCGCTTGCAGAGCAGGCATGCAGCAGCGGTTCAATGTAGATCTCTACCGTACCGGGACACCCAAGTCCCAAGCCCCAGACCAGGTCTTCGTCCATGACATACGTTTTTACAGTTGGCGCCCCCGTCTCCAGCACTTGTTTGGCTACTTCCGACACATCAGCTTCGAGGCAGCCGCCCGAAATCATGCCTGTGCACTTCCCCTCCTCATCGACAAGCATTTTGGCTCCCTCACGGCGATAAGCCGATCCTTTGACATGTACGACTGTTGCCATCGCGTATCGCTTCCCGGAAGTTTTCGCTTCCTTTATCATGTTTATGATCCATGCATGATCTCTCATGTACTCACCTCCAAAGACGAATGGTCTTGGCCAATGTACGATACGAGCCAAGATCTCGTGCAAATGCGAAGACATCGATGTAGGGCAGGGCCGTACGCATCCCGCGGGCAATCGGCTCATAGCCGGGCACATCGAGCAGCGGATTTAGCCAGATCACACATGCAGCTTTTGTGGAGATGGTTTTCATGGCTTCCTCAAGCCTGCTCCCATCGCCGGTATCCAAACCGTCGCTTGCGATTAGCACTACTGTATCTTTTCTAAGCAGGCGGCCGCCGTATAACCGAACAAAGGTATGGAGAGATTCACCGATGCGGGTTCCGCTCCCCCATTCCGCCGACTCTGCGATGACGGTAGGGGGTGAGGTTTTGGCCGTTTTGGCCGTATTGGCAGTTTTAGCAGTTTTACCTGTTTGACCTGTTTGGCCCGTTTGATCAGCTTGCCTCGCATGCCGGAGCGCTCTGCTGATCCGCCGCAGCTTCGTGGAAAAAAGAAAGACCTCTACCTGACGCGAACGGGCAGACAAGGCATAGGCAAATTGCAGGAACGTTTCTGCAAAACCGCTCATGGACCTGCTTCCGTCGCAAAAGAGCAAGAAATTGGCTTCTCGCGGCTTCCTCTTTTTCCAAGAAAGGAGGAGCGGCTCTCCTCCCGTCTGCAAACCACTGCGAATGGTACGGCGAAAATCGAGCAGCGCGCCGCGAAGCTGGCGTCGCCACGCCCTCCTTTGCCTCAACCGGAATTCCGCGATGAGTTGCTTGGCACCTTCCTCCATCAGAGGATTTCGCTTTGTCGGGATGCGCACGAGCACTTGTTTCCTTGCTTCCCAGGGCGCTGTCGGAATGACGTGTCTTCCGACCTGCCTTGTGCTTTCGGCCTCCAGCTCCTGATCAACTGGCCTCCAAACGGCATCAGCCAAGTCTGGTTGCCGTTCCTCGGACCGGGCAGAGGCTTCAGGCGGGGAAGACTGCTCTTTTTGCGATTTTCGCTTTGCCATTTCAGGAGATGGCTTTCTGTCCTCCCGGATGGCTTCTTCATGGAAGTACCGCTCGTACTCCTCGTCGAATATCTGCTGCTCCTCCGGGCTCGAACAGAGATTGAGGCGCAGTCCGTAGCGAAACAGGGCTTCATCGGAAATATCCAGCACAGCTAACGATTGGAGCGCATCGGCCGTTTGCTGCGGGCTGACAAGTACGCCTCTTCCCCGCAATATCCGGGAAAAACAAATCAGATGGTGCGACAAACTATTTTGTGCCAGGCAATTGGCATCACCGTTTTTCAACAAGCAACCTCCCCGAACGCAGCTGCTCCTCCACCGTTTCCCAATCGTCGCGGTATTTGACAAAGCACCCCATCGTCGCTTGCACGACAGATGGATCGAGCTCGCTGCGATGCAGCTTGATCAGCGCCTGAGCCCAGTCGAGGCTTTCCGCTACGCCCGGCACCTTCTGCAGCGGGAGTGCTCTCAGATTTGCCATCATGAGCGAAATCTGCTCTGCCAAGCGCTGGCTTATATCGGGCAGCCTCACCCGCAAAATCTCCGCTTCTTTCTGCATATCCGGATACGCCAGCCATTGATAGAGGCATCTGCGCCGCAGGGCATCACTCAGTTCACGGGTCCTGTTCGAGGTGAGAATGACATAGGGACGATGCACCGCCCGGATTGTCCCCAGCTCGGGAATCGTGACCTGAAACTCGGCCAAGGCTTCCAGCAAAAACGCTTCGAATGACTCATCGGCACGATCGATCTCATCGATCAAGAGGACGGGAGCCCGGTTTTCATCCGTCAAAGCTTCAAGGATGGGCCTTTTCAACAGGAAAGCCGGGCCAAAAATTTCCTCCTCACGCTCTTCGGCCGTCCGCCCGCTATCCTCGCCGAGCTTGATGCGAATGAGCTGCCTCTGATAATTCCATTCGTATAAAGCGGATTGGCTGTCCATCCCCTCGTAGCATTGCAAACGGATCAGCCGCGTGTGTAATACGCGAGACAACGTCTTGGCTATTTCTGTTTTGCCCACACCGGCCGGTCCTTCTACCAGCAGCGGTTTGCCGAGACAAAGAACGAGGCGGAGAGCCGTCGCAACAGACGTATCCGTCACGTAACCGTGCTGGTAGAAGTCGCGTTCGATGAGAGCGAAATCGTATCCGCTCATGCCGTTCCTTCCGGCAAGAGAATTTGCTCCAAGGCCCGTTCGGTATAGACACGGCACAGATGCCTGCGGTATTCCTCCGATGCAAACAGGTCTCCGCCGATATCCCCCTCGTCGGCAGCATGGGCGGCAGCTTGTTGAATCAGCTCCCTCGAAGGCCTTTGACCGAGCAAACGCTCCTCCACACTGATCGCTCTGTACGCTACATCGCCGACACCATTGATTCCGACACGTGCATGGTTGATCGTCCCGTCAGGATCAGTCCCCACGACGGCGCAGACGCCAACCACGGCGTATCCGGAGGCTGGATGCGCGTATTTCAGATAGACGCTCTTTGCATCAGACGGCGGAATCAGAAAGGAGACAGAAGTCACCAGGCTGGTCTCCGGCAGAGCTGTCACCAACGGTCCCAGAAAAAATCCGTCCAGCTCGAGCAATTCTTTTCCGTCCTCGCCCTGTACCTCCAGCATGGCATCCAACGCCAGAGCCACTCCCGGCAGATCGGCAGCCGGGTCGGCATGGGCCAGATTTCCGCCCACGGTGCCGCGATGTCTGACTTGCAAATCTCCAATCACACGCGCCGCATCGGCCAGCACCGGCATGGTTTCTCTTATGAGCGGGCTTGTGTGAAGCTGGTGGTGGGTAGTCAAAGCTCCGACGACCAGGCGGTTCCCCTCCCGCCGAATTCCTTGCAGCTCGCCAATCTTGCTGATGTCGATCAGAGTGCCGGGTGCGGTCAAACGGAATTTGAGCAGCGGGATCAAGCTGTGTCCGCCTGCAAGCAGCTTCGCTTCCCCATTGCTTTGCTGCAGCAAGCGAATCGCATCCTCTACGGTGTCAGCCCGAACATAATCGAATGTAGTCGGTATCATATGCCTTCCCTCCTGTTCTGCATCGCTTTCCATACCTTTTCCGGCGTCAGCGGCATATCCAGGTCATCGACGCCGAAGGGCTGCAGCGCGTCCATCACTGCGTTGACGACGGCAGGTGGAGCGGCAGTCGTCCCTGTTTCCCCGATTCCTTTGGCGCCGAGCGGATTGACGGGTGAAGGCGTTTCGGTAAAATGCCACTCTACTCTGGGGAAGAATCGCGCTTTTGGCATGGTGTAATCCATGAATGTTCCGGATAGCAGCTGGCCATTTTCGCTGTATACGGCTCCTTCCCAGAGCGCCTGACCGATTCCCTGAACGACCCCGCCATGGACCTGGCCTTCGGCTAGAAGCGGGTTGATTACCTTGCCGACATCATCCACCGCGACATATTTCCTGAGCGCTACCTCTCCGGTATCCTTGTCTACCTCGACGACGCAGATGTGTGCGCCAAACGGGTATACGAAGTTGGACGGATCGAAGAAAGACTGCGCCTCGAGCGAAGGCTCCACATCATCCGGCAAATTCCAGGCGAAATTGGCTGAGCGGGCAATTTCCTGGAACGTCTTCTCTCGCCCGGGCACTCCCTTTACGGAAAAGACGCCGCCAGCAAAATCAATATCCTCGGTTGCGACCTCCAGCTCGTGCGCCGCAATCCGTTTCGCCTTTGCCACGACTCTGTCTGCCGCGATGGCTACCGCTGCGCCTCCGACCGCTGTCGTCCGCGAGCCGTAGGTTCCCCAACCCATCGAAATGCTCTGGGTATCGCCGTGAACAAGCTCGATGTCCTCGATCGGGACACCCAATTTATCCGAGACGATCTGCGCGAAAGAGGTAGCTGTCCCCTGTCCGTGCGGAGACGTGCCCGTATAGACGGTAACCTTGCCGGTCGGATGGACGCGGACCGTGCTGTTTTCCCACACCCCGCCCTGAAAGCCGATCGCTCCGGCAACCTTTGAGGGGCCAAAGCCGCACAGCTCCACATAGGTGGAAAAGCCGATGCCGATCAGTTTGCCCTGTGCCCGCAGCTCCTCCTGTTCTTTTCGCAGCGCCTCGTAATCCACCGCCTCCAAAGCTTTTTCAAGGGTTAATTCGTAGTTTCCGCTGTCGTACAACAAGCCCATTGCAGTCGTATAGGGGAAGGATTCCTTTGGAATTAAATTTTTGCGTCTGACCTCCAGCGGGTCCATTCCCACTTTTCGGGCAAACAGATCCACGATTCGCTCAATCTGGAAGGTCGCCTCGGGTTTTCCGGCACCGCGATACGCATCCGTCGGTGTCGTATTGGTATAAACGCCGTACGTTACGACTGCTGCCTGCGGAATGTGGTAGGCTCCAGTAATCATCAGGCCGAAGTCAATCGTCGGACAGCCGCCTCCAAATGTCGAGAGATAAGCCCCAAGATTGGCGGTGTTTTTGACCCGCAGAGCGGTAAAGGTGCCGTCCTTTTTCCCGGCCAGCTCCACCTCGATAACCTCGTCTCTGGCATGGGTAGTCGCCATGAAGTGCTCACGGCGCTCCTCCACCCATTTCACCGGCCGTCTCAATTCTCTGGCTGCATGGCCGACGACCGCTTCCTCCGTGTACGTCGCGATCTTGGCTCCAAAACCTCCGCCTACATCAGGTGCTACGATGCGAAGCTTGCTTTCCGGAATGCCGAGGACTCCCGAGTAAATCATTCGATGAATATGCGGGTTTTGCGAGGTGCACCAGATCGTCATCTCGCCGCTGCCAGGGTTGAACTGCGCCACTGCCGCCCTCGTTTCCATCGGGTTGGGGATCACCCGCTGGTTGTACAGCCGTTGCCGGACGACCACCTCCGCTTGTTCAAACGCCTCATCCGGCACCTCTCCCGCTTTCCACAGGAGAGCCAGGTTTTGCGGCACATCGTCGTGGACGAGCGGCGCTCCTTCCTGGAGGGCCTTTTCCTGATGGGTAACGGCTGGCAACTCCTCGTAGTCTACGGAAATCAGGTCGAGAGCATCACGCGCTATGTACCGATCCTCGGCGACAACGACCGCTACAGCCTCACCCGCATAAAGCACCTTTTCCAACGCCAGCGGACTTCTGTCCTTTGCTTTCAAATCTGCACCGGGCACATACCACATGGTCGGGACTGGTTTCACTTTGCCGATCAGGTCGGCACCGGTAAATACGGCGATAACACCCGGGTACTGTTTCGCTGTTTCAGTGTCGATGCGGACAATTTTGGCGTGCGCAAACGGACTGCGCAGAAAGGCGGCGTGGAGCATTCCCGGCAGCTTCATATCGTCGGTAAACATGCCGTTGCCAGTCAGCAGGCGAGGATCTTCTTTTCTCTTTACAGGGGTCCCGATCATATTTGCCATCGCTCAGCGTCCCTCCCCGACCGGCATCGTGTCAGAAACGTTTCCGCTCTCTTGCAGCTTGGCCATCTCGGCTGCTGCATGCAGGACCGCATCCACAATGAACTGATAGCCTGTACAGCGGCAAATCACGCCTTCCAATGCCTCACGCACCTCTTCTTCCGTAGGGGCAGGATGCTCCTGCAGCAAGCTCACCATCGCCATCATCACGCCCGGCGTACAGAAGCCGCATTGCAGCCCGTGCTTTTCCCAGAAGCCCTGCTGGATCGGGTGCAAATGCTCGACATCTCCAAGACCCTCTACTGTCGTAATGCTCGCTCCATCCGCTTGAACCGCAAGCATGGTGCACGACTTTACGGCCTCGCCGTTCACCAGCACGGTACAAGCTCCGCATTGACTCGTGTCACACCCGATGTGCGTACCGGTCAGATTCAGAGTTTCACGCAGGAAATGCACCAACAGCATCCGCGGCTCTACCTCCGCGGTTCGTTCCACTTCATTGACCGTGAGTGTGACTTTACAAGACTTGTTCATGCAGACACCTCCTCAGGTACATTCGTTTACGAGTGGGAAAACATTTGACCCATTTCTTTTTCCGCTGTCTTGAAAAATTGTCCAATCACCAGCTTCGCCACGCCGCCCATTACCCGTTGACCGACAGACGCCAGCACGCCCGTCACCTGAACTTCAGCCGTACAGGTCAGCTTTACCCCCGTATCCTCCTCTTCCAATTTCATTTCTGCAACGGCGTCGATTTCTCCAGGAGCTCCCTTTCCCTTTACAAACAGGCGGTAAAAAAACGGCTCCTCCTGATCGGCTTGCCTTACCTGTCCCGTAAACATCCCCTTGACCGGCCCGACACTGATTCCCATTTCCGCATGGTAAACATTTTCTTCCACCTGGGAAAAGGCTTGGCAGCCGGGGATGGCTTTCTTCAACACCTCCTCGTCCTGAATTCCCTTCCATACTGCGTCCAAAGGCAAACCGAAATGATGGGTATAGGCAATTTTCAATCGTTCCTCCCCCTTTTCGAGCCATATTTGTCCTGCCAACGTCCAAATAAAAGGGAGGCAGGCTTTTCTTTTCTAAATGGCAATCGCAATTATCGTGCCAGTTGAAATTCGTCGAAATATTAGGAAAAGTATACACATAAAGGGGCGCGCATCTTTCAATTTTGATAGGTCGCGTTTCATTTATGAAAGGTGAGAACGGAGCGTGTGAGCGGAGTTTTTTTCTTTATTGTTTCGTGATGCAACAGGAAGAAATACCACGGGAGGTCAAGTGTGAAGAAATAACCTGGTGATGGCGATAAATGCGGAAGAGCCTTTGGCGAAGGACAGGAAGTTAACTTAATATTTTTATGGTCAACTTTTTTCATGAAGGATATGGAAGAAGTAACGCATCCTGTTAAAATGGCTTCTGCCCGCTCTGTCTCCCTAAAGCAAAAAAAGACGCCGGAGAGCCGCATTGCTTGCCCCACCGGTGTCTGCGTGATTAAGGAAACTGCCAGATTTTCGTATTCTGAAAGTCGACTAACAGCTTGAATGATACGCTTTATTTTTTGACTTCAAACTTGGCGCTAGCCTTTACCTCTCCCTGCTCATTGGCCGCCTGGGCTTCACACTGCCAGGCGTCGGCAGTCTCACCCACGACCTTTCCGGTGACAACAATCCGCTCGCCAGGCCGTGTCATCGACCGAAAGCGAGTTGAGAAGCGGAGCAGGTTTTCGACGCCGCACCACTTGCCGATCGCGTGACCGATAAATCCTTTGATCATCATGCCGTGGGCAATTACCCCGTCCAAGCCAACCTCCTCGGCATAGGGAACGACGGTATGGATAGGATTAAAGTCGCCAGAGGCACCGGCATAGCGTACTAGCTGCGTATGCGTAATTTCCCCCTTCTCCAAAGGTGGAAATTCAAAGCCGATTTGCATACAGTTTCCCTCCTCTTTACGATCTCTCGATAATGGTAGATCGGCTGATCAATACCAGCTCGCCGCGCTGATTTTTGTACTTGTTTTCCACAACGACGAAATTCATGCCGGCTCTGGTATAAGCGTCGATGACCTCGCCCTCGCATGTAATCTGGTCGCCTACGGCCATGGCGCCTACGTATTCGTACTCCTGTCCGGCATGCAGCACCTTTGCCATGTTCAGCTGGAGAACGTCCTCCATCGGTCTTTTGCTGCCCCAAAATTCAATGACAGTCGCAAATGTCGGCGGAATGCGCTTGCCTGTCTCGTAGTCTGGATTGTCGTCGCCCAGTGCCTGTGCAAATTCCCGTATCTTACCCGCCTCGATCGTAAAGGTGAACGGTTCCAGCCGCATTCCTTTCCGGGATTCATTCATCTCTATTCCCTCTTTTCCCTCAAAAATCAACAGTGCTGAGAGCAGGTGCATGTCTTTTTCCTTAAAAAGGATTCGACTCGCGCTGTTGTTCTTCCTCTAAAATGCCCACTGAAAGGTTTGAGAACGTATGTAAGCAGTACTGCCTATCGCAAGCTTTCAGGAGGAACGTGCCTCGAGATTGGGATCTTCAAAACGGTAGCCGATGCCATACACGGTTTTAATAAATGCGGGCTCTTTCGGATCGTCTTCCACTTTGTGTCTGAGATTTTTGACATGCGTATCGATTGTTCGGTCATAC
Source organism: Brevibacillus borstelensis (assembly GCF_036700025.1). NCBI lineage: Bacteria > Bacillati > Bacillota > Bacilli > Caryophanales > Paenibacillaceae > Brevibacillus > Brevibacillus borstelensis. The sequence continues at coordinate 3,172,849 of NZ_CP144922.1, forward strand.
CCTTCAAAGTCCATCCCCAGCACTTCCTTGACCAGCTCCTCCCTCGTCCAGGTCCGCCCGGGGTGACGGATCAGCGTGATCAGCAAGCGGTATTCATTCGGCGTCAATTCCACCATCTGGCCCTTTTTCCAGACGCTTTTGTCGCCATGTGAAATCGTCAAATCGCCGAATTGCACACGGTCACAGAGGGATTGGTAATCGCCGGCTCTCCTCAGAATCGCCCGTATGCGGGCCACGAGTTCGCGGGGGCTAAACGGCTTCACCAGGTAATCATCCGCTCCCAGCTCCAGTCCAGTGATCCGGTCTGGCTCTCCGCTTTTTGCCGTAAGCATCAAAATCGGAACCCGTGATTCCCGGCGAATTCGCTCGCACACCTCTTCTCCGCTCATGTCCGGAAGCATCAAATCCAGCAAAACCAGATCGATTCCGGTGGAATGTGTCCACTCCAGCGCCTCTGTTCCCGACGCCGCCGTGACGACATGATAACCTTCCTTTTGCAAGTAGGAAGAGAGGATTTCGACAATTTGCGGTTCATCATCCACGATCAGTATGGTTGACACGCCAACTCATCTCCGTCTTCAAAAATAGAAAAAAGATCCCAGGGGACACCTGGGACACATCTGTTAATGCGCTTTGTTGCCGACAGTCGGGTCCTCCACGAACTTCTGATGTCCTTCGTACAGGACGGAGTTGACCATTCCCGCTGCGGCATGATGCAGATCATGGCAGTGGAACATCCATTCCCCCGGGTTATCCGCTTCAAACGCCACGACATAGCTTTCGCCCGGCTTGACGTTGAGCGTATCTTTCATCAGGGGAGAGCCTGTGAGGGCTTTGCCATTTTTGCTCAGAACCTGGAAAAAATGGCCATGCAGATGCATCGGGTGGTCAGAGGAGCCTTTGTTCACCATGGTGACTTTCACTTTGTCCCCTTTTTTGACGTTTAGCGGCTTGATATCCGGATACGTCTCTCCATTAATCGTAAAGACCGGATCCATCCCGTCTTTCCCCATTTTTTCGCCCAGGTCCATCTGGTATTCCTGGTCGTATTTCATGTCGAGGCCGAAAACCCCTTTGCCGCCTTGGCCGTACGCCGTCAAATCGACAGGTGCCGCCTCTGCCTGGGCGACGCTGTTTTCCTTTGCTCCGGCTCCCTGTACTTTTACGGGGATCCGCATTCCTTTGGCCGCTTCGGTCTTGTTCAGGCTCTCGATGACCCAGTCCCCATCACGGCTTTCTACAAACTCGATATCGTAGCGTTCTCCCGGTGCGATCGTGAACGGCTGGTCCTTGATCACGGCCGGGTCCTTGATCGGTTGACCATCTGCGCTTGCAATTTTGTACTCCTGTCCTGGCAGACGAAGCGTGTGGCTTTGGAAGCCCGCATTGACGAAGCGGAGCCGCACGCGCTCTCCTTTTGCTACCTCGAGCGGTTCGATAGCGTCTCCCGTTTTTCCGTTCACCGAAAACGTCGTGTACATCGCTTGCATCATCTGGTCGTGCATGGCTCCCGGCGGCACCTGTGAATTGCTGTGCTCCATGCCAGGCATGCTCGTGTTTCCGTGGCTTCCGTGATCCATCCCGCCCATATTCATGCTTCCATGATTCATGGTCTCAGAATTCGTCTTGCCGTGATCCATACGCTCGGAACCCATCTTGCCATGATCCATTTCTCCCATGTTCATGCCCGCATGCCCTTGGGAGCCCGTATTCCACTCGTCGAGAACCAGTGTATAGTCTCGTTGAATCTGAGCCTGGTCTGGTCCCTCAACGACAAGCGTTCCGTAAAGGCCGAGGTCCTCCTGATTGGCGCTGTCCTGATGGGAGTGGTACCAATACGTCCCGGGGACTGTTGCGGGAAACTCATAAGTAAAGGTCTCTCCCGGCCGTACTGCATTCTGCGTCGTTCCCGGGATTCCGTCCATATTGTTGGGGACGGGGTAGCCGTGCCAGTGAATCGTCGTTGGCACCTTCAACTCGTTCTTCAGTGTGACGCGGATAACCTCGCCCACTTTCGCCCGGATTTGGCTGCCGGGAACAACACCGTTGTACGTCCATACAGGTACGTTTTTATCCTTGGACAGTGCCCATTCCGCTTCCTTGGCCACCAGTTCAAAGCTGCGGACTGTTTGTCCATTCTCCTGCAGTATTTCGGGCTTTGCCATATATTGAGCATGTGCTTTTGTTTCACCGCCCGCTCCGTAGAAAAAAGCGCCGGCCGCTGCTATCGCTACAATTCCGGCACTGGCTGCGCCTATGAAGACCTTCTTTTTCATCGACCTGCCTCCTCCTGTTTGTTCTACGGTGCCAGCGTATCAAAATCTCGTGAAGAAATTATGGAGACTTCTCTTTTTCTGTCCATTTAAACAGCAGAAAAACGGAAGCTGCGAGTATGACCGCGATTATCAGACGAAATTTGTTCTCGGAGAAAAAGACAAGATCGTGACCGATAAATGTTTCCATGACGAGCGACGGCGTCTTTCCGATCATCGTAGCGAGAAAGAAATCGGCAAAAGCAATCGTGGAGAAAGCCGCTCCTACATTGACCACCCCGGAAGGCAATAAGGGATTTACACGCAACAGTATCAGCGTCAGCAATCTGCGCCCGCGCGACATGCCGGAAAGACTTTTCAGCCACCTGGCTTCCCTTACCTTTTGCAGCTTGGCCGAACGGGATATTCCCCAGCGGTACAGAACAAACGAAACGGTCGCTCCCAGGATTTCTCCCGCAAGCGAAATGAAAAACCCGCCCCATAACCCGAACACGACCGCATTTGCAGCAGACAGGAACAATGAGGGCAAAACACCAGCGACACTAATCAGCACATTGATAAGCAAGCTGGCGATAATTGCAAATACTCCCCACGAGCGAATCCAATCCGCTGTGGTTACGACCAACTCAGACCACTCCACGAAGGCAATCCTCCTCTTTCTATTTTGGACAAAACATTCTTCCGCAATCTTCTACATCCGAAAAACCAAGACCGTCATAGTCTATCCGAGCACGTATCTCCTAATCTTTCATGTCGGAATCATCAGAATACCATATCTATCTTTCTTACGAAAATGGCTGCCACGAGATTCATTTTCTCTACTCCCCGCCACTGGAACCCGATACAACCGGGGACTCCCCCGGACAATGCGGACGCATCCACTCATTCACGGAACTCCATTCTTCGCCTTTTGAAGGAAGAGATTCTCACCGAATGAAGGCAAAAAGCATGGCTCCACTCAACGTAGGACCGACTCTCGTCGGCTACAGTAATCCTCAGAAGCCGGTCAGCGAAAATAAAAAAGCCGCCCTTCGCACTTTTTTCATGCGAAGGGCGGCGTAGTACACCTGTCAACTTGCCAACTTCAAGGCCGCTACATGCACATACGCTTTGCTGGCTGCAGCGGGCTTGGTTTACCGCCTTCTATCTTCCGGTCGAACACGTAAACGGTGATGGCCAAGTCTGCATCCATATTGATATCGCTGAAGAGTGTGATCAGCTTGGCACCTACCAAATTTTCGAGCTTCTCGACTACTTCAGCCCTCTTGTAGATGTCTTTCACCAGCTTTGTGCGGGTTTCCTGTATCATCTTTCTGCCCTCGTCGGAGTCGATCATCCATTTTTCTACCTCGGTCAGATTGCCTTTCATCTCGATAATCGCCCATGACCCGACAAATCTGGTCCGAATCTTTTCAGGACCATTTCCGACGTATTGCTTGCGAATCTCGCGAACAAGCCTGCTGAATTGATGTTCGACCTGATTGGACACAGATATTTCACCACACTCTAGGAATCCACTACTCTTTTAATCCTTGACCCATGCCCTTCAGGAGGTTCATGCCAAAGGAGACGGCACGGTTGATGTCAGGGTCCTGCAGCGCCTTGATCAGGTCGAATATCCCGACCTTTTCGTCCTGACGCAGGCCCTCTTCCGCTTTTTTCAAGCCCTTTGCCAGACTTCCCGCCAGCTTTTTGGTCATCTCAGGCTCAAGCTCTGTGAGCGATTCCGCTACTGCCATGGCATTGTTGATCGCTTTGGTTACCGGCGGACGGACCAGTTGGCCAACAGCGATCTTGGCTACCTCTTCTTTTGCTTCCACGAGGGAAACGACAGCTCCGAGAATGCCGCTCTGATGGAGCTCCTGCAGCAGCTTGATCGTTTCGCGAATGCCATCTGCGTTCAGGGCTGTGTCGCTTAAAACCTGCTCGAGCGCTTTGGCTCGCTTCTCTTCCTCGGTCAGTACGGGTTGAACGATCTTGGTCGTCGGCTTCGCCATTATTTCACCCCTCCCGGCTGGTTCACATCTGCGATTGGCGCATAATCGCCTCTCGCCCATTTGCGTTCCACCTGAACTCCCAGCTGCGGATTTCGCTTCGCATAGCGCGGGTTATACAACGGCAGAGGATTCTTGCCGGTCGCCTCCAGGATTTCCATGCGAACCTTCGTCTGTTTGTAAGCTGGTGTCTGGGTCCGAACGTCTACGGCATTCCCGGTTAACACGTTGATCGCATTTTCATGGCTGACCGAGTTCATCGGAACGTACAGCTCTTTCCCCTGTACGCGGTCTGTCACGACAGCGCGCAGCTTGATCGCTCCGTATGGAGATACCAAACGGACAAGTGTGCCATCCTGTACGCCCCGCTCTTTTGCGAGCTCAGGCGACACCTCTACGAACACATCCGGCACTTTGTACTGAATGCCTTTTGACTTGTTCGTCATATTGCCCTCGTGGAAATGCTCCAACAGACGGCCGTTGTTGACGATCAGATCGAATTCTGCCGGATACTCGACGGGCGGAACGTAATCGACCAGCGAGAAGCGGGCGCGTCCGTCCGGGAAGTTGAACCTCTCCAAATACAGGAGCGGCTCGTCTGTGCCGTCCGGCTGTACCGGCCAAACCAGACTGTTCCATCCTTCCAGGCGCTTGTAGGAAACGCCGGAGAATACCGGGCTCAGAGACGCAATCTCGTCCATGATTTCGCTTGGATGCTGGTAGCCCCAGTTGAAGCCCATGCGAGCGGCGACTTCAGTGAGAATCTGCCAGTCCGGCTTGGAGCCTTCCAGCGGCTCAAATACTTTGTACAGGCGCTGAATACGGCGCTCCGTATTGATGAACGTACCGTCCTTTTCCAGAGACGGCGCAGCAGGCAGGATCACATCTGCGAACTGGGCTGTCTTTGTAAAGAAGACGTCTTGGACGACGAAGAATTCGAGCTGGCTGAGCATCTCCTGCACATGGTTGGCGTTGGAATCGATCCATGCCATGTCTTCGCCCATCAGGTACATCGCTTTCAGCTCGCCTCTGCCGACCGCTTCCAGCATCTGAATGTTCGTATAGCCTGGCTTTGGAGAGATCGATACGCCGTAAGCCTCTTCGAACTTCTTCCGGATGTTGTCATCGGCAATGCTCTGATAGCCGGGGAACCAGTTCGGCAGGGACCCCATGTCGCAGGCACCCTGCACGTTGTTGTGACCGCGCAGCGGGTATGCCCCAGCGCCCGGACGTCCAAAGTTTCCGGTAACGAGCAGCAGATTGGAAATAGCTGCGGAAGTGTGCGAGCCGCCGACGTTCTGGGTCACGCCCATGCCCCACAGGATGCATGTGCCATCTGCTTCGTGTATCATCGTGGCTGCTTTGATCATTTGCTCGCGCGGAATGCCGGTAATTTCTTCAGCGTACTCCAGCGTGTATTTTTCGAGCAGGGCCACGAATTCATCGTAATGATTGGTACGCGCCTTGATAAAGGCTTCATCATGCCAGCCCTGGTCGATGATGTATTTCGCGACAGCAGAGAGCCAGACGAAATCGGTTCCCTGGCGCGGGTGAAGATACAGATCAGAACGTTCGGCCATTTCATGCTTGCGCAAATCGGAGACGATCAATTTTTGGCCAAACAGCTTTTTCGCACGCTTTACACGAGTCGCCAGAACCGGATGGCCCTCGGTCGGATTGGCCCCGACGATAATGACCAGGCCAGCGGAAGCGATGTCCTTGATCGTACCGGAGTCAGCGCCAAAACCTACGGTCGACATCAAGCCATCCGAAGCAGGCGATTGGCAGTAGCGGGAGCAGTTGTCCACGTTGTTTGTTTCAAATACTTGCCGGGCCATTTTCTGCATCAGATACGCTTCTTCGTTTGTCGTCTTCGAGGAGCTGACAAAGCCAAGCGCATTGCCGCCATATTGTTTTTTGATCGCCGACATTCTCTCGGTCATGTAGCTCAGTGCTTCGTCCCATGTAGCAGGTACGAATTCATCCCCTCTGCGGATCAGCGGAGTGGTCAAGCGCTGGTCGCTATTGACGAAATCCCAGCCGAATTTCCCTTTTACACAAGTGGAAACGCTGTTTACCGGCGCATTTTCCGATGGCTCGATCTTCAAAATTTTGCGGTCGCGGGTCCACACTTCAAACGAGCAGCCTACGCCGCAGAACGTACAAACGGTCTTCGTCTTTTTCGTGCGCGTATCGCGCATTGCCGCCTCGATCTCGGAAATGGCCAAAATGCTGCTGTATCCCGGCTCTACTTCCTTCACCAGGTCGATCATCGGGGTCAAGAGCTCCTGATCCATCGAGGTCATGAAGCCCGCTTCGCCCAGCATCGATTTTTCCATCAAGGCGTTGCACGGACACACGGTCACGCATTGACCGCAGGAAACGCACGAAGAGTTGTTGATAGAGCGATCGTCATCCCAAATTACGCGAGGCATTTCACGCTCCCAGTCGATTGTCAGGGTCTCGTTCACCTGCAGATCCTGGCAAACCTCGACACAGCGTCCGCAGAGGATGCATTGGTTCGGATCGTAACGGTAAAACGGGTGGGACATGTCAACCTCGTACCCTTTTTCCCGGAACGGACGGCTTTGGTGCTCCACTTGCAAAAGCTCCGTCGTGTTGTGCACCCGGCAGTTGCCGTTGTTGTTGTCACAGACTGTACAGTACAGCATGTGATTTTCCAGGACGCGATCCATCGCTTCCTTCTGGGCTGACCGAGCCTTCTCGGAAGCGCTCAGGATTTGCATGCCTTCCGCAACAGTCGTCGAACAGGCGCGCATGATCTTCCCGTCGATTTCGCACATACAAGTATCACAAGTCTGTATCGGTCCAAGAACGGGCGAATAGCAGATATGCGGGTGCTCGATTTCCTGCTCAAGCATGTAGTCGAGAAGGCGCGTGCCTTCAGCCGCTTCGTGTTCTTCCCCATTTAATTGAAAACGCACTTTTTTCTGTTCCATGGTTCCTCCTCTGTGCCAATGCGATCAAAACTTTTTTAGAAAACATGGTCTGGCCTAGCCTTTTGGCGGCGATTTGCACCCAAAGGAGCACTAGTTTCGCTGCTTTCCATGATGTCGACAGATGAATGACAAGCATCCGCTCGACCATAAAAAAACCCACCATAAACCAACTTGTACAAACCAGGTTTGCGCAAGTCGCTTTATGGTGGGTTAACACTTAGCATCTTTCATACCAGTTATCAATCCAACCATTTGGGTCGCGGAAGCCAGAATGTGCCAGGAATAATTCATTCCCGCAACATCGATGCACTTCCCTTTCCCATTATAATCAAACAGGTGGATTTTGCAAGAGAAAACCCTTTCATAGAACGTAACTGAGCCGCCGTTTTTTGCTGACTGGTGCTTGTAATGCGGCAAAACGGATCAGCGGCAGAACAGGAAAATGGAAGGAAGCGACGAATAGTGCTAAAGAGAAGCTATGGAAAGGAAGGATACGCCAGATGGATTGCATTTTCTGTAAGATCGTTAAAGGAGAGCTCCCTGCCAAAAAAGTTTACGAGGACGAACACGTGGTGGCTTTCCATGACATCAACCCCGTCGCCCCTGTACACGTACTTGTCATCCCCAAAAAGCACATCACTTCTCTCCTGGACATTCAACCGGAGGACAAGGAATTGATCGGCCATCTGCACCTGTCTTTGCAAAAGGTAGCGGCAGAAATGGGTGTACAAGAATCCGGATTCCGTGTCATCACCAACACGGGCCAGCACGGTCAGCAAACCGTATTTCACATCCACTACCACTTGATCGGCGGCCGTCAGCTCGAGTGGAAGATGTAAAAAAGACAACGCCAGCGTCACGATTCAGACGCGGCGTTGTCTTTTCTTTTTTTACCCTTGCTCCTTGCTTTTTTCAAGCGAAGCGATATGCTCGGCGATCAGCTTTCCGTGGTGCCTGCCGTTTTCAATAAAAATCGCGTTTGCATGCTCGCCGGAGGCAATCACACCAGCGATGTACAAACCGGGTACATTGGTCTCCATCGTGTCCGGATTGTGGACGGGCTCGCCTGTCTGCGGATTCGTCGCTGCTCCGAGTGAACGCAGGACGCTGCGGTCAGGTCGAAAGCCGATCAAGGAAAAGACGAAGTCATTTTCGAGAGTGACTTCTCTCCCCTCTGTCACGACCACCAGATTGCGCTCGGCAATTTCCTTTACAGTAGTGGAATAGAGCACCTGTATGCGTCCTTTTGCGGCCAAGCTTTCAAAAACAGGCCTCGTCCATGCTTTTACCCGATCGGAAAGCTGCGGCTTGCGGCAAATGACCGTCACTTCGGCACCGGCGCGCTCAAGTTCCATGGCAGCATCGACCGCGGAGTTGTTGCCGCCGATGATCGCCACCTTCATCCCCGCATACGGATGCGCTTCCGTAAAAAAGGAGCTCACTTTATCAAGGTTTTCGCCAGGCACATCAAGCCTGTTCGGATTGTCAAAGTATCCCGTCGCAATCACCAGGTACCGGCATGTATATGTGTGCTTTGTCTGAAAACGGTCTACAGACTGCACAGAAAAACCGCCGTTCACCTTCTCTACATGAACGACCGTCTCATAGCTGTTGATCCGCAGCTGATTGCGGGCTGCCACCAAACGGTAGTATTGAAGAGCTTCCAGCCGTGTCGGCTTTTCGTTCGGCGTCGAAAACGGAATGTCTCCGATCTCGAGAAGCTCTGGCGTACTGTGAAAAATCATGTAGGTCGGATAGCGATAAATTGAGTTGACCAACGTTCCTTTCTCGATGACCAGCGGGTCGATTCCCTGTCTTTTCAATTCGACAGCGGCGGCAAGCCCGCACGGTCCCGCTCCAATAATCAGTACCTGCTCCATGGTTCCCATCCATCCTCCCATGTCTTTCCGTCTCTATTTTTCTTGGAGCCAGCTTTCCGTGCACGTTCACACGCAAGCGCGGCCAGAAGTTTATCTGTTTCCATCATATCATACCCGCAAGCGGCGATTGACACTCCCTTCCATAGCCATACCTGTTTTCTATTTCCAGAAAATGATGAATGAAAGAGGTTTTTCTATTCTTTACACTAGAAGAGACATAGAAAAATTACAGACGAAAGAGTAGAGCCATGCGAAAACGTAACGTACATATCATGCTTAGCTTCATATTGTGGGCAACGTCACTGTTGTCCGTCTCTGTAGGTGTCTCTGCATCGACCGCTGCTGCGCTCAAGGATATTTCGGCAAGCTATGCAAAAGAAGAGATCCGCTCGCTTTATCAAGCCGGTATCGTCCTGGGCGATGCCGATGGTTACTACCGGCCGAAAAAGGCCGTAACCCGCGCAGAGTTCGTCGCCATGCTGACCCGCACGTGGAAGCTCAAGACGGTATCAAGCCAGTTTCCTGCCTATTCCGATGTGCCAAAGAGCTCCTGGGCTTATGGCGCCGTCCAGGCCGCGGTCTCCCTCGGTATCGTAAACGGCACGACGCCAACCGCCTTCTCGCCTAATCGCACCATTTCCCGTCAGGAGGCAGCGGCACTGCTCATTCGAGCGATGGGAATGGAACCGTCCCAGCCAGCCTCCCTGCCTCTCAGTGATGCCTACAGCGTCGCCTACTGGGCAAGACCGTATGTGGCAGAGGCAATCCGCCAAAAGCTCCTGGTTGGCTACCAGGGATATTTCCGTCCAAACGCTCCGCTATCCCGTGAAGAGACGGCGGTACTTCTCAGCAGGGTGAAGAAGAAAATCGATCAGCAAGCGAAAGGCAAGACTCCCGTCATCCTAGGCTGGCAGTACCGGTCTACCGTGCAGGAGTTCATTGATCTGGTCAAAGACACTCCGGTCAATACGCTGTCTCCCCGCTGGTTTTACTTGCAAGCCGACAGCTCGATCGCCGATCACACCGATGCCACTCTTGTCAGGTGGGCTCACCAGAATGGCAGAAAAGTATGGGCGATGTTTGGCAACCGCTTCGATGCCAACGCAACCCACAACGCGCTCTCTGTACCGGCAAACCGCGCAGCCGTCGTCAATAAGCTGGCTCAACTGAGCGACAAGTACCAGATTGATGGAATCAATATCGACTTTGAAAATATCAAGCCCGGTGACCGCGAAGCCTTTACAGCTTTTGTCAAAGAGCTGGCGCAGGCCATGCATGCGAAAGGCCGAACGGTCTCCGTCGATGTTCCGCCTGATACACAGACGGATTGGAGTGCACCGTACGATTACGCCAATCTGGCACGGTATGCTGATTATATCGTTTTAATGGGCTATGAAGAGCATTGGAGCGGAGGCCCTTCTGCCGGTTCCGTCTCATCGCTGCCCTGGCTCGTCAAAAGCTCAAACAACCTTTTGACGCAGATCCCGGCCGACAAGTACATCGTCGGTCTGCCGCTCTACACTCGCGACTGGTCTAAAGTGAATGGCGCTTGGCAATCAACCGATTTGCTGATCCTGGAGTCCTACCGGCTCATCTCGCAAAACAAACCTGCTATCAACTGGAATCCGGCAACCTCGCAGTACAAGGCGACGTACTGGAAAAACGGGACTGCTCATTCGATCTGGCTGGAAGAGAGCCGATCGCTTGGACTGAAAATGCAGGCGAGCATGGAACTGCCTATCGCCGGATTTGCCTACTGGTACGTGGGAGAAAAACTGCCCGATGTATGGAACGTCATCTCCAATGTCATCACCATGCAAAAGCTGAAAAACAGAAAGTAGTGAAGCTGCAGCTTGCAATCAAGCTTTGCTCAAACAAAAACAAGCCTGGCGCATCAGGCTTGTTTTTCTTTGATCTCAACCGATTTTTTGAAGCAGCCGCCCTTTTAACTGGGCTAGCATATCCTTTGTCATTTTTTCCAGATCGTACTCTGCCGTAAATCCCCACTCTTCCCGTGCGGCGCTGGCGTCGATCGAGTTCGGCCAACTGTCGGCAATCGCCTGACGCACAGGGTCTACCTCGTATTTCAGCGTAAACGAAGGAATCAGCTTTTGAATCGAACGGGCGACGTCTTCCGGCTCAATGCTCATCGCCGTGACATTGAACGCATTCCGATGCTTCAATTTGCTCGGATCGGCCTCCATCAGGGTGATAATCGCCTTTAAAGCGTCCGGCATGTACATCATGTCCATGTACGTCCCTTTTGCGATATAGGAAGTATAGGTACCGTCGGTGATTGCTTTGTAATAAATCTCCACCGCATAATCCGTCGTTCCCCCGCCTGGAGGTGTCACATAGGAAATCAGGCCAGGAAAACGTACCCCCCTCGTATCTACGCCGAACTTGTGGAAGTAGTAGTCACATAAAAGCTCGCCGGACACTTTATTGACCCCGTACATCGTGGTCGGCCGCTGAATCGTGTCCTGCGGTGTCTGATCCTTCGGCGTGCTCGGTCCAAAGGCTCCGATCGAACTGGGGGTAAAGAATTGGCAGCCAAGCTCGCGTGCCACTTCCAAAGCGTTGACCAGACCGCCCATGTTCAAATTCCAGGCCAACAACGGTTTGGCCTCAGCGGTCGCGGAGAGCAGAGCGGCCAGGTGCATAATGGTGTCGACCTGATGCTTTTTTGCGATATCGAACATGGCTTTTGCATCCGTTACGTCCAGCTTTTCAAACGGCCCCGCCTGCAGTACGTCACTGTCTTGCGGCATTTTGATGTCAGTGGCAATGACGTTATTCGCACCGTATTCTTCGCGAAGTCTGGCAGTCAGCTCGGAACCGATTTGTCCCAAAGCCCCGGTGATCAGAATCTTTTTCATTGCAGAATCCCCATTTCTTTGCCCACTTTTTCATAGATGTCCAATGCCCGGTCCAGCATCTCTTTGGTATGGGCTGCTGTCGGCATATTGCGTACGCGGCCGGTGCCGCGCGGAACGGTCGGGAATACGATCGCTTTCGCATACACGCCCGCTTCGTACAAGCGCTTGCTGAATTCCTGCGTTTTTTGCTCATCGCCAATCACGCATGGAGTAATCGGGGTCTCGCTATGCCCGATGTCGAAGCCCAGCTCCTTTAGACCCTTTTTCAGATAGTTGCCGTTTTCCCAGAGGCGATCGTGCAATTCGGTGCTGCTCTGCAAAATATCGATCGCCGTTATGCTGGCAGCCACATCAGCTGGCGTGAGAGCAGTGGAAAACAGGAACGGTCTGCTGCGTACCTTGAGCCAGTCGATCAGCTTCTGTTTGCCTGCCACGTATCCACCGATGACACCGATCGCTTTGGAAAGCGTTCCGATTTGGAAATCGATTTTATCGGACAAGCCAAAGTGCTTGACAGTACCTGCCCCTTTGCCGAGCACGCCAGAGCCATGTGCATCGTCCACATACGTGATCAAGTCAAATTCCTCAGCCACTTCAACGATTTCCGGAAGCTTGGCAATATCCCCATCCATGGAGAATACCCCATCGGTAATGACCATCACTTTTTTATACTTGCCGGACTCGACAGCTTCCTTGGCTTTTGCCCGCAGGTCGTCAATGTCGGAGTGTTTCACCCGAATGATCTGCGCTCGGGAAAGGCGGCAGCCGTCGATGATGGATGCGTGATTCAGCTCGTCAGAGAGAATGGCATCGTCCTTGTCCATTACAGCGGAAATTGCCGCCATGTTGCAATTGAAGCCCGACTGGTAGGCAATCGCCGCTTCGGTATGCTTGAAAGCGGCCAGCTTCTCTTCCAGTTGAACGTGCAGCTCCAGCGTACCGTTAATCGTCCGAACGGCCCCTGCCCCTACGCCGTACTTTTGCGCCGCTTTGACGGCAGCATCGATCAGGCGCTGATCAGTGGCCAAACCCAAATAGTTGTTCGAGGAAAGATTGATCAGCTCTTTGCCTGAGATGGTGATTACCGGACCATTTGCACTTTGCAGAGGATCAATGACGTTATACAATCCTTTGCTTTTCAGATCCGCCAGATTTTCTTCCAAGAAAGCGTCCAAAATCTTACTTGACATATACATGCCTCCCTGCCAGGATATTTTCCGGAAAACCAGCATTTGTTGAAAAAGAATACATGCGACGAAAACAGATGTCTCCGTGGTATGTACAGTAAAATATGGCACAAACCTTTGTATAATAGCGTTTCTTTACTCATATTATCATTTTATTTCAAAAACGTCCATATGACATAGACATATTGTAAGCGGTCACATTCTCTTCGCCCTTATCTCGGCTTTTTCTTTACACTCCCCTTTTTTCAGGTCATTTAGCCCTTTTCCTGTGGTTCTACAGGTATCTATAGCCTAGCCTTTTTGTTCTCATTCTTTGCAAAAACAAAAAAGCCGCAGCATCTTATGCTGTGGCCTGTACTCGGTCCTACTCTGCATTCTTTTCCGATTTGAATCGTCCCACGGGAGCATCGGCTGACCGTTCAAATCCGTCAGGGCTCCATTGGTGCGAGATGCTTGCCTCAAGCGGCTGGCCATTGGCCATATGCTTTTGAACAATTTCTTCGGCAAGCTGCGGGGTTACATTCCGGTACCACGTTCCTTCCGGATATACGATCAGAACGCATGAATCTTCACATCGCCCATTGCAGTACGTTTTTGTCGTATGTACCAGATCATCCAGTCCCGCTTCCTTGATCGCTGAGCGGAATGCCTTCGTTACTTCTTCTGCACCTGCCCGGGTGCAGCTTCCCCCATTGCACAAGAGTACGTGCTTCCGGGTACGCGATAAGTTCCAAGTAGCCATTTTATCTTCTCCTTCTTCCCTTTTTCTCTCTGCTGCTCGTCGCCTCAATCCACCGAATTCCGTTGCCCGGCTGCCGGGAAAAGCATCGTGACGGACGTTCCGATTCCTTCTGCACTCCGGATACTGATCTGGCCATCATGGGCTTCCACCAGCCCTTTGGCAATCGTGAGTCCAAGACCCGCCCCGCCGCGTTCCCGGTTTCGGGAGCGATCCCCCCGGTAAAAACGGTCAAAGATATGGGGAAGGTCTTCGGCAGCGATGCCGCTTCCATTGTCCGATACAACCGCAACGATTCGATCCCGTTCCTTTTTTACAGTCAACCGGATCTCTCCATGAGGGGCTGTATGCTTCCAGGCATTGGATAGCAGATTGGTGAACACTTGGGCAAGCCGATGGCGGTCCCCAAGCACCATCGCTTCACCTTCTAGCTGCTTTTTGAGCACGATGTTTTTTTGCGCCAGGGCGGCACTCATGGCGTCCGCAGTCAGCTCTGCAATCTTGCTTATGTCCACCATGTCCTGATTGATTTTGAGCGTTCCTGATTCTGCCTGAATGACTTCATCCAGATCGCTGACCAACCGGATTAAACGCAGCACCTCTGCTCGCGTCGCCTCCAGATGCTCCGGCGACGCTTCCCATACCCCGTCAATCATTCCCTCTGTCTGTGCGAGCAAAGTGTTAAGGGGCGTCCGCAATTCGTGAGAAATATCTGACGTCAAACGCTTGCGCAGCTGCTCTTGATGTTCAAGGCTCTCAATCAGATGATTGAATCTGTCGACCAACCCGGCTAGCTCATCCTTGCCGGACGTGCCCGGTACGCGCACTGACCGGTCTCCTCTCGATACAGCTATCGAGGCATCACTAATCCGTACGATCGGCTTTACCATGTTTTTGGCAATACCAATGCTGACCACGATAACGACGACAATCAGGATCAGCATCGTCCACAACAACGCGTTCGTATGGGCCCTTTGAAAATGTGTCTCAACAGAATGAGACGGAGCTTTTTCATGATGACTGATGGTCAAGTAACCGACCGTTTGGCCATCGACAGCAACCGGCAGCTTGGTGTATCCAGAGCCACGCACCGCAGACTCATCGCCGAATTGTCCAATCCGACTCTGATTCTGGTCCTGTAGCACGATTCGCAGGCCGAGCACTTTGGCAATCGCATCCATCTGGGAAAACGCACGCTCTCCCCAACGATTTTCGGCCTCATATGCCCTGCGGGCCACCTCCAGAACGTCCTGACGTTCCAGTTGTCTTGCTTCGTTCACATACATGGAAAAATGAATATCCATTTCTTTGATCGAGAGCAAGGCAGAGATGAGAATACCGCTCGCCCCTACGGCCATGAAGGCTAGAGCGAGCTTCATCCAGATGCGTTTCATCCCGATTCCTCCGCTGCGCAAGAGATAATCACCCTGTTTGAAAGCTCTAATGTCTTATTTTAGCAGAGAACGCTCAGGCTTTCACATGAAAGAGCACATTTGGGTGCGCTCACCCCGAAAGTCCAATGGTTTCTCTTTTCTTCTGCCCACAATGTAAAGCACACTTGACATATATGTAAAGTAAACTTTACGTAAAGCAGGCTTTACAGAAAGGATGTGAACCATGAAAAACCGGATAAGGGAAAAACGTTTGGCCAAAGGCTGGTCGCAGGAATACTTGTCGGAAATCGTTGGCGTCTCGAGACAAACCATTATTTCTTTGGAAAACGGCAAGTACAATGCCTCTCTGGTCCTCGGACACAAGCTGGCGCAAGCGTTTGAATGCGCCATTGAAGATTTATTCATTTTTGAGAGAGATGAAAACATATGACTGAAACAATCGGTACGTATGCAGGGCTGTTTGGCGGGATGCTATTGGGGCTGTTGAGCTTGTATTTGGGGAACCACTTCGCAAAGAAAAAACGGGCACTGGATGAGCGCCACCACTTGATCCGAACGAAGGCGAGAGCTGCTTCCTGGTTCGTCACCCTGGCTGCGATTTACCTCTTCTTTGTGCTGGTCCTGCTGAACGCCGTTAGCTCGATCACCTTCATTCTGGCAATGCTGATCATGGTCCATATCGGAAGCTGGGGATGCTTCGTCTTTTATTATCAGCACAAGCTTTGATGTAGAAGTCTTGTGAACAAAAGGCAAATTATGGTACGTTTAAAACAATAAGCAGCAAGGCGGTGATCTGCACATGCAGTCGGTGAGTGTTCCAGATGAGGTCCAACTGCTAATGGAAAGCTATAAAGAGCAGGCCCAGTCTGCATTTTCAGATCACCTGTCCGGAATATATGTCTATGGCTCCATTGCCTTGGGAGCCTTTGCTTCCGGAAAAAGCGATATTGATTTTCTGACGGTTTTTCAAAATGAACCGACGCGTGAGGATCTCACAAGCATACAAAACATCCATAAAAGACTGCAAAGAACCAATCCGCTGGCGAAAAGGATGGACGGCATGTACTTGTCGGCAGAGCATCTGGGCAAAACCAACCAGCAAATCCCTTCATATATTTACGTCGCCGACGGAAAAGTCCGGCAGGGCTATTGGGATATAAACGCTGTAACCTGGTGGACCGTCAAGCATCATGGCATCCCCGTTTACGGCCCTGAACCTGCCGAGCTTGAACTGTCCATCGGCTGGGATAACGTCGTGGATGCGATGAACATTAATTTGAACGTTTACTGGAACAAACGCGCAGAGTACGCAGCCCTTTATCTTGTCGATGAATTGCTGGCGGATGCGGTATGTACGCTCAGCAGGATTTTGTATACATTGGAGTGCAAAGAAATCGGTTCAAAAGTGCAGGCAACCCAATACGCCCTTCACACTCTGCCTGCCCATTGGCATTCCATACTGACGGATGCACTCCAGATCAGACAAGGGGAAAAGAGGAAAATCGGCCTTGTCTCCCGTTGGCGTCGAGCGAAAGAAACGCAAGCTTTTATCCGTTTTATCATTCAACATTGCAATAATCGCCATATGTTGACATCAATCAAAGCGTAAAGCGGATTCCTATTTCCGAAGGAGTAGATTCACATGTTGAACAACTGGTGGTCTGCCGGCGGGCTTTTGACCGGAATAGCCGGGTCAGCGACAGCTTTGGCAATTTCTTGCCAGTTCATCTTTGGCGATGCCTTCAGAGGCCTTGATTTCTTGCTCTTTCTATTGATTTTGCTGCCCGCTTGTTTTGCCTTGATCACATCATTTGTGCCGGCGCCGCTGATCCTGATTGCTTTTGTTTGGTCCCTGCCGTTAAGCGTTTACCTCTGGGTCGCATCCAATGTGGAGTGGTTTGCGCTCACCTGTGCCGTTTATCTTCTCTCTGCCGTCCTTAAATTCAAGGGTTCACGAGTCGCTTTTTAACCGTGCTCAAGTCCTCGCCACTCCTTCCGTCATCCCTCCTTCAGATACAATTTCGGAAACCCGTACGCGTCTCGTCCGGTCTCTTTCCTCCCTGCCATCTGTCTCGGCATCCGCAAATCGTTTTGCTCTTCTTCCATCAGCCGCTTCCGCTCGTCGTTCATCTACTCCTCTCTTTTTTTACAATCAACCAACTTCTTGATTCCGTTACTATCTCACAGCAGCATCTATTCGTCATTTCTTTATGCTCCTGCTCGAAATAGGAACAAAAATTCCCATCAACCTGCTTTTTTGATAGAATGTATGTTCGGGAACGATCCTGTTTTATTCATTGCGACATAAAGGGAGGACGGTTTGATGTCTGTCATAAAAAAACGAGATTCCATACAATTGCTGCAGCTGATTCCCGAGTTCCCCTGGTACGTGGAAAAATTCGTCGAGCATAAAAAGAGCAAGAAAAGTTCTCCGTCCACCTTGGTTGGATACCTGCGGGATTTTTCCTTTTTCTTTCGCTGGTTGATGGCTGAAGGCTTGACGACTGCCAAAGAAATGAAAGACATCCCCTTGGAGACCTTGAACGATTTAAAGAAGGAAACCGTGGAAAGCTATATGCTCTATCTGCAGGAATCGCATTTGTTTGAGCGGGCTGGCCTTTTGCAGAAGCCGACGCGCAGCGCCAAGCGTGAATACAGCGACCGGACCATCCACCGTAAAATCTCGAGTCTCAAGTCCCTGTTTACGTATCTGTCCGCACTCGCGGAGGACGAGAATGGAGAGTCTTACCTTTCCCGCAATGTCATGGCCAAAATCGAATTGGACTTTGTCGAAGCGACACCGCTTGCGCGCGCCCATGCCATCCGTGCAAAAATCCTGATTGACGATGAGATTCACCAGTTTGTCGATTTCGTCCAGAACGGGTACCAAGCCCACTGCGACACCACAAAAAAACTGCAGTACTACCGCCAAAACCGTGATCGGGATACGGCCTTGATCGCATTGATACTCTCCGGCGGCTTCCGCGTCTCAGAAATCGTCAATCTGGATTTGTCTGACGTCGTACTGGAGAAAAACCAATTAAAGATGGTGCGAAAAGGAAAAAAAGAGGATGCCCCTTTCTTCAGTGACTGGGGAAAAGCGTATTTGCAGCGGTATCTGGCAGTACGCCATACCTATAAACCGGACGAGAAGGAACAAGCCCTTTTTTTGGCTGTCTCTCCTGCCAAGCCCCATGGACATCGGATTGAGGTCCGTACTGTGCAGAAGCTGGTGAAAAAATATGCGCAGGCATTTGGCATTCCCGATCTGTCTGTCCATAAGCTGCGCCACAGCTTTGCGACCCAATTTTTGCGGCTCAATCCTGACGCCCACCAGCTTCAAGCTCAACTGGGTCATTCCAAGATCGAGACGACCATGCAGTACGCCCATGTGCTGGAGGACGCTCTGAGCAAAGCAGTCAATCGAACGACGTAATGACCAGTCAATAATGAAGGATCGGATCAGTTTGCAAAAAAGCCGATCGGCTCTTTAAAAAACCGATCGGCTGCATGTGATTCCTATCAATTAGAATGTCGCAAGCCGACAGACTCGCCTTTTGACGTCTTTTAGAGTACTCTGGCTTTTTTAAGGCTGCCTCACCTGAATCTTTTCCGCGAGGGCTTTTTCCTTTTCCTGCTGTGACAGAATCTTCAACTCTGTCATTCTCTCCAGCACCAGATGCTGTCTTGCCATCGCCTTTTCGCTGTGCTTGACAGGCGAGTAAGCCTCGGGCGCTTTCGGCAGCGATGCGAGTATGGCGGATTCGCCGACCGTCAACGTATCGATCGCTTGCGAATTTCCTTTCCCAAAGTAAAACTGTGCCGCATTTCCGATTCCGTACTGGCCGTGTCCAAAGTAGATGACATTCAAATACATCTCCAAAATCTCTTGCTTTGTGTAACGGCGCTCCAGCTCCATCGCGATCGCCATCTCTTTCATTTTGCGCCACATCGTTTTATCCTGGGTCAAAAACAGGTTGCGGGCCAGTTGCATGGTAATAGTGCTCCCGCCTTGGACATAGGCCCCCTCCTGGAGATCAATCCATACAGCCCGGGCCAATGCAGCCGGGTCTACCCCGCCGTGCTGCATAAACCGATGATCCTCGATGGCGACGAATGCCTTCCACAGATGTTCCGGCATTTCTTCTATCGGAATGTACCCGGACGAGCTGTCTTTCAAAGCTTGCAATCGGCTGTCATCGATCCAGGCGCTGCCTGCAGTCGTCATGAGGGACGGGACCAGGTAAGTCAAGCAAATAATGCATAGCGACAGAACCGCTATCCATTTTTTCCAATTGCCCACTGGGCGAATTCGCTTAGTTTCAACGCGTGGAAGCGGATTGATCTCGTTGGTCGTGAGGGTAACATGGTTCATCTGGAATCACCCCTTCTATCGTATCTATCCTTATCATACGAATGAAGAGGGGTTCTTCCCATCGAATCCACTTACACATTCCTTACATTTCCGTAATGTTTCAACGGACGGTGTCACTAAACAAAAAAAGCCCCGGCTTCATGCAGCCGGGTTTGATCGAATTTATGAGCGGTGTTGCTCTTTTTGTCTTTCCTTAAGCCGCAGCTCCACCCGTCGGATCTTTCCTGAGGTTGTCTTCGGCAGGTCGGTGACAAATTCTATTTTTCGCGGGTATTTGTAGGGAGCGGTCATTTTTTTCACATGATCCTGAAGCTCTTTCACCAAGTCATCGGAAGGCTCGATTCCTTTTTTCAGGACGACAAAGGCTTTGACCACTTGTCCGCGCTCAGGATCAGGGCTGGCTACGGCCGCACATTCCGCGACTGCCGCGTGCTTGACCAGCGCATCCTCCACCTCAAATGGACCGATCGTGTAGCCGCCGGAAATGATAATATCGTCTGCACGTCCCTCAAACCAGATGTATCCCTCTTCATCCATCCGCCCTTGGTCGCCGGTAACATACCAGTTGCCGCGGAAGGCCCTGGCCGTACGCTCCGGATCGTTCAGGTAGCCGCGGAACAGCGCAATCATCTCACGGTCAATCGCGATGTCGCCTACCTCGCCCTGCGGCAGCTCGTTGCCCTCTTCGTCGATAATTGCGACACGGACGACAGGAGATGGTCTGCCCATCGAACCCGGCTTTGGCTCCATGCCTACGAATGTTCCGACCAAAAGCGTATTTTCCGTCTGTCCGTATCCATCTCGCACGGTGAGGCCGAACACACGGCGGAACGTATCGATCACTTCCCGGTTCAGCGGCTCGCCAGCGGAACACGCACTGCGAAGCGCTTGCAGGGAGTAGTTCTCCAGGCCCGATACTTTGGCCATCAGGCGGTACTCCGTCGGGGTCGCACACAGTACCGTGATCGGGTACGCTTGGAGGTGGGCCAGATACACCTCGGGATCAAAACGTCCCTTGTAAACGAACGCTGTCGCTCCCATTCCCAGTGTTGCCACAAAGGGGCTCCACACCCACTTTGCCCAACCAGGTCCCGCTGTTGCCCAGACGAGATCGCCTTCCCGTACGTCCAGCCAAAGCTTGGCTGCTACAGCCAGATGTGCAAAAGGCCAACCGTGAACATGCATGACTCCCTTCGGTCCGCCGGTCGTACCGGATGTGTAAGAGAGAAAGGCCAGATCATCCGAACGAGTATCCGCACAGGAAAATTCGTCAGATTGTTCAGCCAACAGCTCCTGCAAGGCGATCCAGCCCTCGCAGCTCTGACCAATTGTGACAAAGCGCGAAAGCGACGGACAGTTTTGACGAATCATGTCTACTTCGGACAGGACGGCATCGAAACTGATAATCGCCTTTGCTTCGGCATGAATCGCACGGTACTCAATATCTTTGCTGCGAAGCATCTCTGATCCTGGCATGACGACTGCTCCCAGCTTCATCAGACCCAAGTAAATGGCATAAGCTTCGATCCCTCTCGGAACCAGCACGAGCACTTTATCTCCTGCTTCAATCCCCAATGATTGAAGACCATTGGCAACGCGATTGGAATAGCGGCGCAGTTCTTGGTACGTGAGAATTCTTTCTGTCCCATCGTCACTTAATTCCCAGACAGCCCGTCTTTCGGGATCACGATCGGCCCATTGGTCTACCTGTGCGGCAAAATTGTAGCGCTCCGGCATCTGTAGCTGCATGTACATTCCCCCATTTTCATCAGGTATAATAGGAAGATTCTCCAAATTTTCAATTTTTCCTTTTTCAGAAATTTTGGATTCCTAGCTCCTGCGTCTGAGCAGGATCCAGGCGCCTGCATAAACAGACGCAAGCCCCATTTCCTCACGATATGACCGCCAGCCTGTCTGTATGCTTTCGCTTGGGGTGAGCGCAACGTATAGGATAGCCCACAACCCTATGCCCATCAGCAGCAGACCGATCCGTTCTCTGCGGACAAAATGCGCTCGCGAACGCGAAAAGGTTAGCATGGCAATCAGGAGCACCACCACTCCTGCATGCAGGGCATTAACAGGGAGGTAGTAGCTTCCATTCAGTACCCATCCCCAGCCTTCGGTCTCCACCCCGTACTGCTTGACAACAATCGAATACACCGCAGCCAGAAAGGCAAAAGCACTGAGTGTCCATTCGATCGTTCTCTCTAATGGCCATTTTCCTCGAAAGGCTTGCAGAGCGAAAACCAGCAACCCGCCGACTGCGGCAGCTTCCAGACCGTACGCTCCGCCACTGTACAGCAGCCATCGGGAGGGCTGCAGCCACACCGCTTTTCCGGCTTCCAACACTGGCCACAGCTTGTACAAAAGAAGCCCAGCCAATAATGCGTTGCTGCCTGCCTGCAAAAACGACTGGATCCCTTCCCGCTTCTCTTCGACTCGTTTGATCCAAAATCCATAGAGAAGGAGTGCTAGGACGACAGACAGGACGCTGGCTGAAAAGTGCAACGGACCGATTGACAGCATTGCCCCCGGTTCCAGCATTACGGATTTCCTTTCTTCAGCAGGGGTTGTACAACCCGTTCAAATTCTTCGATCGTCACCGGACCCATTTTTTTGTACACAATCCTGCCGTCCGCATCTAGGACAAAACTCGTAGGCATGGCGATGATCTGGTACTCTTTGCTGATTTCTCCCTTGGGATCTGTGACGATGGGATAGTCTACCTGGTATAGCTTAACAAAATCCCGTGCCGCCTCCTCCGAATCATTGTAGGTCGTGTTGATCCCTATAAAGGAAACTTGATCCCCATACGTTTTATGCAAGGAAGTCAAATCGGGCATCTCTGCTTGGCAAGGCGGGCACCAGCTGGCCCAGAAATTCAGAAAAACAGGTTTGCCCCTCTGCTCTGCAAGCGACATCTCTTCTCCATGCAAGGACATCCCTTGAAAATCCGGGGCCAGATACCGGACCTCCGGTTTGGCTATCATCTCGTTTACGTTCTCCTTTTGACTGCCTGTCCCTACTGCTAAATAAGTAGACAAAGCGACAATCGCCAGAACCAGCATGTAACGAATCTTCATCGCTAATACACACCTCCTGTTCTTGCAAACAAAAACCTTCCATCATTTGTCAACCTATCTATTGTAACAAAAGCACTCCGCTTTCGTCCTAGTTAATATAGAAACAACATGGAGAGAAAGTCTGCAAAAGCGAAGAAAAAAAGACTCCCACGCATAAAGCATGAGAGCCTGTATCTTTGCGGATACGCGGATTTTTTATTCAGGAATGACGCGCTTTACTTTTACCACACGGCGTTCCCAGTTCGTACCATCGAACTTCGAGTATGTAACCCCAGGCTTACCGTACGTATGCAAAATTTTTCCGTTCCCTGCATAAATGGCGACATGCGTGATCCGGTCAGACGATGTGTTGACGGATGCTTTCATGAAAATCAGATCGCCTTTTTTCACGTTTTTCAAAGATACGCTTTTCCCTACTGTGGATTGCTGGCGAGAATCGCGTGGCAGCGTAATTCCCGCTTCTTTAAACACACGTTGGGTAAACGACGAGCAGTCAAACGTTTTGGTCGTGTTTTTGCTAGAGCCGAATTTGTACGGTGTACCCATGTATTTCTCACCGTTTTTAATTACCTGGTTGGCAATAGCGGTAGCTTCCGAGCCATTGTCGGGCGTACTTGGCTTTGAAGCAGACTCTTCTTTTACATACCGTCTGGCGCCCAAGAATTTCTTTTCATATGCGGAGTATTTTTTCACCACTACTTCATCTTGGCTCTGCGAAGAGTAGATAAATTGATCGTTCCCCACATAAATCCCCATGAAGGAAGGATTGCCTTTCCCATTGGAGGAGAAGAATACGAGATCCCCGGCTTTAACGCTTGTCCGGCTTACTTTGGTCCCGCCGCGATACAATTCAGAGATCGTATCATCAATTTTGATTCCTGCTTTGCCGTATACATACGTGGCCAATCCCGCTGAACCGAAGCTGTTCGGCCCTTCGGCACCAAATTTGTAATCTTTGCCCAGCAGCGATTTGGTCAAGCTCACGATTTGTTCAGACTTCCCGGAATCTTGCGAATAAGCGGCCGCTTGTCCAACTTGACCACCCATTAACAGGGACGTACTCAGCATGACGGCGATAGTCGATTTCATCACCCAATCTCTTTTCGTCACTCTCTTTTCCTCCTTGTCATGTTGTGATCCCTCAATCGGGTACAAGCACAGGTTACCGCAGGAGGAAACGGGAGGATAAGACCGTAAAATTTACCAATGCGTTTTTTGGTAACTTGGCCCTACACGAAAAAAGAGTCTCAAACATTGCCATGAATGCCTTTTAGTTCCCTGGGCCTAGATAACAAAAAATACGCGAGGCCAAGCGCAAAAAAGCCATCTTCTGCCTGATAGTGTCAGAAGATGGCTTTCATTATGCGGATTTAGACGAGTCTTGCAGTAAATTCTCCCCAGTTTTCCGATCCCCACAGGAAGCTAAAATGATCGCCGTTTTTCGTAGCTGCGACACCGGCAGGAGTGCCTGTATAAATAATATCTCCCTGGTCCAAGCCGAAGTGTTCATTTGTATAGCGGATAATGGTCATCAAATCGAAGATGACATCGCCGATATTCCCCCGCTGTGCCTGTTCGCCGTTCTTGACGAGTGTGAAATCCGTTTCCAGGCACGCTTGCAAACCTGGGAACGGCCGAAAAGCAGTGACGACAGCAGAATTCGGAAAGCCTTTTGCCAGCATCCAGGGATATCCCTTTTTCTTCAGCTCGCTCTGAACATCGCGCAGTGTAAAATCGATGCCCAATGCCATTTTGTCGACGATGTCCTCCAGCTTCGCCCCTTCGGCAAAAGGTCTGGCAATATGGATCACGAGCTCGGCTTCGTAATGCAGTTCACCGCGATTCCCCGGAAGCTCGATCTCTTGTCCATTCGCCTCAACCAGGGCATGAGTCGGCTTGCCGAAAAGCATCGGGGCCGTTGGGACCTCGTTTCCCAGCTCTGCCGCATGAAGCTTGTAGTTGCGTCCTACACAGTAAATATTCCGGATCGTTTGCATAACTTCTTCTCTCCCTCTTGCCCAATTTTCCCTCTTTTACTATATCACTGTTTGTTTTTCACGGACAGAAATCATTGCCGCCGTTCTCATCTCTTCCGCCGTACCATAAGCGCTCGTTGCCTCTGTTCTCCAGCGTCCCGATCGCTACGCAAACGGCCAACAGCATGCTGTCCAGATCTTCCTCCTCCAGTGCCTGCCAGTGCAGACGGTAAGAAAGAAGAAAGGCCTTCTCATCCAGGCAGACTGCACTTATATCGATATCCCGAATGGTTTTCAGCACGTGATATCGCGCACGCAGGGTGTCTCCAAGCGGAAACAATCCGTCCCACGTTTCGGGATCATAGCTGGAGGTGACATCGACTTGAAACGCAAGTGACTTTTCTTCCCGGCGAAACACTACATGATCTTCCTGATAAAACCCTGCCCCGCATGGAAGCGTATCTTCGAGAGAAAAGGAGACCCCCTCCGGCAGGTCTTCCGGTTTCAGTGCATGGATCAGGCGCCCGGGCAAAAGAAAGGCGCCATCTTTTCCAAGAGCAAGCTTTTCTCCCATTACGTGCACAAGAACTCCCTCTGTTTCCTCTCGAACGACAACGTACATGCAAATCCCTCCTTACCAAACAGTATGTTCGCTCGGAAGGAGTCCAAAACGAGCAAGCCGCCTTTCTTTTATCATAGAGGGTGGAATTCCACTTCTGCTTGAAAGGCAAAAAAAAAGACGTGTAACAGACCTATCATCTGTCTACACGCCATAGCCATCCCTGTCAGTTATGTGTTTATGCTGGTACCGTTTTACTTCTTTAAGATGGCAATTACCACCTCTGTATCATCGTAAGTCTTGGCCTTGATCTTCAAGGTGTAGTCGTATGGATTGGAAAATCTGAAGTCAAGAAGTCCATATGCGACGGTAGCATCCTGTCCGACGGGTACATAGCCGACGGTCTTGCTGTGAGAGTGCCGTTCTACAATCGACAGCTGCGCTTCCATCACTGCATTGAACAGCGTCGAGGAGACTTGACAGATTCCTCCGCCGTATCCTTCGGTCAACTGGCCGTTTTGGATGACATGCGCTTCCTTCCAGCCATCTTCGGCCAGGTTGGAGTTGCCTACTTCCTTATTATAGGAAAACTCTTCTCCGGGCTTTATCTTTTCCCCGTTGATTTTTCTCATCGCTTTTTTGATGTTATGAATGCGACTCTCAGAGCTGCCAGCCATAGAGGTGTAGTACAGTCCCACGACATCTTCCTCATCTACTCCAAGACGTTCGATCAGCTTCTCGCGGTCAAAACCGGGCACGGCGGCAGTTGCTCCACTCGTTACCGATTGACCCGGTGCAGATGGATCAGGAGTGCCCGCTGCGCTTGCCGCCGGAACATGGATTACAGTCATCACAAGCCCTGCCAGTAGAGCGAATAGACAGGAACGAGATCGATTCTTCACTAACTCTCCCCCGCTTTTCTTCGATAAATTGAGAAAGCCGGCTTTGGTCAACGATTCACCGGTTCCTCTACCACTTTAGCAAGGTTATTGTCAAGACTCAATCTGTAAATCTTGGAGAGCGGATTCATGGGGAGGCATGAAAAAACCGCCCTCACAACGGGCGGCAATCGCTATGCTATGGGGTTTCCGACACCTGGCGGAAGGCTTTGAGAAAGTTCTCGACCGGATGCGCTCCAGATAGAGCCAATTTCCCATCAACCACGAAAAAGGGCACACCGGTAATTTGCAGTTGCTTCGCATACTCGAGGTCTTCGCGTATTTCATCCAGTTTCTCGCCCTTTTCGATGAGCAGGCGCGTTTCGATCTCGTCCATGCCGAGAAGACCCGCTATATTTACGAGCGTATCCAATTGACCGATATCCTGCCCATTTTCGAAATAAGCCCGGTATATAGCGTCTACCATTTCGGTCTGCAATTCTGGAGGAGCCAGCTTGATCAACTGATGGGAAGCAAGCGTATTGGGCCAAACGGAAACCTGATCAAACTGAAAAGGGATCCCTGCTGCTTCACCCGCATTGGCGGCATGCTGCACCATTTGTTTAGCCCCTTCGATTCCGCCTTTCATCGCCCCCATGTACTCCCAGAAGGGAACGCCTTCCTTGGGCGTGTCCGGGTTGAGCTGATAAGCCCGGTAGCGGATGGTGATCGGTTCTCCTTCCCACTGTTTGATAGCGTCAAATACATTCTTTTTACCGATCCGGCACCACGGACAAACCGTGTCCTGGAAAATTTCGATGATCATTTTGAAAGCTCCTTCCATATGTACGGTACCCTTATTGTAGCGCAGAGCTTCAGAGAATGTAAGTTAATAATCTTTTGTAAGCATTTTTTGTCTTTCTTCTATATATCATGCGACAAATATCATGCGACAACATCTCTTTTTGAAAGATACCTGATCGCAATAGCCGAGACAATGACAATGAACAAGCTGTTCATCGCCAAAAAGAGACCGTTCTCCGCGATTGTCAAACTTTCTTGGCTCAATGCGCCCATCCCGATCGTCAAGAGAGAATAAGGGTAAAACATGCCGAGTTTCATCACATACATCCCCAGACCGATAAACGCTGCACAAATGCTGATGCCGATTGGGACTGCGAAGCTGCGGATGCGTATCGATAGAGCAAGCTGTACCGCACTGATCGCGATGGATGCATACAAGCCGCAGCTCATCCAGCCAACGGTTTCTATTGGAAATGGCGATGCCAATCCCAGCACCTTCCCTGCGCAAAAATACAGCAGCAGGAAAAATGCCTGGACAATGAGCATCATTATCCCGGCGATAGCCAGTTTCGAAATGAAAATCGCAGACTGGGAAACCGGGGCCGTCATCACCTGGTACCAGTTTTTGTTGAAATGCTCGAGACGGCATAGATATGCACAGCAGATGGCAATGAGAACGGGAAGGAAAAACTCCCCGTAAAACAGGCTTACTTGTGTCCATAGGCTGTACCATCCATTGGTGAGCACGCTTTTGTTTGCGTAATAATTGGCGGTGCCAATCAAGATGCTGACAGCAGGCAGTGCCGCCAGAATGCTCCAAATGTACGACTTGCGCATTTTCAACCATTCGGCAGCCAAACTTTTTATCAACATGGTTCCCCCCCTTATTCTTCCTTGCGGGACATATGGATACTCCCGATGAGATAAACGGCTCCTCCCATCAAAACCACAGCGAGAGGCAAAGCCGGCTCGACGCTGCGGGTGACAAACTCCATCGTTCCGTTCTCGTATTTGTACGTGACACAAGACAGCCCCGTATAATAAGACCAGACAAAGATGCGCCGGACCGCTTCCGGAAAAAGATCGGCCGTCATCCCGATAAAGCCGCCAACCATCCCCAAACCGAGTCCAAAGGCTTGATTTTTGACAGCAGATGAAATCCATTGCTGCAAGGCGATGACTGCCATATTTGCCAGCATGGTGCCTGACACAAATCGGAGCAGCAAAGAAAGCGGCAGCGGCTGCGCAAAGCCGTTTGCCAATCCAAATGTTGCAATCGCTATGCTGAGCAGGATCATGGCCAACAACATCAGCAGGCAGGCACAAGCATATTTTGCGGCATAAATCCTGCTGCGTGGAAGCGATGCCGCCATTAGCAGCTTCCACGTGTTTCCTGTATGCTCCATATCGGAGATGCGAGACACAACCACTGCCGAAAGGATCGGAAGAAACAGCCCATTCATGGAGGCAATCGTGACAACTATCCCCTCCCATCCCGCTTTATCCGGATTCCGGGACATGGCCATGCTGACAGACAGGAAGGCCCAGCTTATTTCTACCAACAGAAACAGTACGATCATGAGAAATACCCGCTTGCGGCGCAGCTTATAGAACTCCAGTAGAATTGCTTTCATCAAAGGCTTTTCTCCTTTCCTGTAAGCTCAAGAAAGATGCGCTCCAAGCTTTTCCTCCGCTCTTCAATCCGAATCACATCGATGCCCGCCTGGACAAGCATTCGGTTTGCGAAAGCGGTCTGCTCGTCATTCATTTCTTTCACTATCAAGGCATCATCCTCGATAACTGAATGGAAGCCTTGCCTGTAGAGCAGGACATGCGCCGTTTCGTTATCCACCGTTTTTATCGCAATACGAGGCTGGCTCTTGCTTTGCAAAGCTTCCATGCTGCCCTGAAACAGCAGTTTCCCATCGCTGATGATGCCGACTGAAGTAGCAATTTGCTCAATTTCTGACAGCAAATGGCTGGAAAGCAATACGGTGATGCCGTAGCGCTGCGGCAATGATTTGATCAGCTCGCGAATTTCACCAATACCCGCAGGGTCAAGTCCATTCGTCGGTTCGTCAAGGATCAGGAGCTTCGGAAAAGCGATCAAAGCCATTGCAATGCCAAGCCTCTGCTTCATTCCAAGGGAATACAGTCCAGCCTTTTTGTCCTTGTGGTTTTCCAGCCGCACAATTTTGAGTGCCTCGCATACATTTTTGTCCGGGACATCGTGCAGGCGCTGCATGATCCGCATGTTCTCCAGACCGGTCAAATGTCCGTAGTACGAAGGAGACTCGATGAGCGAACCGGTCTGGCGCAAAATGGACAGCCGGTTTTTGTCAAACTCCCCTCCAAATACAACAACCTTTCCGCTTGATGGCTTGACCAGCCCCAAGAGCATTTTGAGCGTTGTCGACTTTCCTGCTCCGTTGGGCCCCAAAAAGCCGTACACCTCCCCTTCATGCACCTCGAGATTCACCTCGTTCACCCGATAAGCGTCGCCATATCGTTTGGAAAGATTATGCGTTGAGACGATTGCTTTCATCTTTTTTCACTCCACTCTGTTTGCTGCTGATTTTAGTATCGCAATTTGAGCATAACAGCGGCATCTTTCTGGATACTGACGGCAACCTTACAGCGACCTTAAATCACGGGAAACACTTCGAGTTATCGCGAAATCGCCGGAATTTTGCTGTATATTTGTAAACAGGTGATGACGAATGGACCAGATCAAGCAAAAGAAAGTGCTCATCGTGGATGATGAGCATGAAATACGCGAGATGATCGACAGTTTTTTGCGAAAGGAAGGCTTTTTTCGGATATTCCATGCGGCAAGCTGCAGCGAGGCGATCGAGGTCTGCCTGTCGGACAAGCCGGACATTGCCATTTTGGATGTCATGCTGCCGGATGGGGACGGCTTTTCCCTGTTTTCTTCCCTGCGCAGAATTTCAGACATACCTGTGCTCTTTCTTTCGGCCAGAAACAAGGATGAAGACCGGATCCTCGGGCTTGGCCTCGGCGCCGACGATTACATTGTCAAGCCGTTTTTGCCTCGCGAGCTTATGCTGCGCCTGGGAGCCATATTGCGGCGCGTGTACGCTCCGCCAAAGCAGGAGCGGCTGCCTGTTTTTGCGCTGGGGAGCTTTACTGTCGATTTGGAAGGGGGCGTGGTACGCAGCGCGAGCGGAGAACAGCCGTTGACCGCCAAGGAGCATGCCCTGCTGAAAAAGCTGTATGAAAACCGCGGGCGCATCGTCACAAGCGACGCTTTGTGCAACGCGGTATGGGGTGACGACAGCTTTGGATACGAAAATACCCTCATGGTTCACATCCGGCGCATCCGGGAAAAAATCGAGTCGGATCCCTCCTCCCCTGAACACCTGCTGACTGTAAGAGGGCTGGGCTACAAGCTGATGGCAAGCGAGGATCGGGCATGAACGGGGCCATTCATATTTTGCGGCGTTTCGTAATCTCAACCATCCTTATTTCGGTGTTTCTGCTCATCCTGAATTACGTAGTGCTCGGGACATGGTTTTTTAATGGAATGAACGTTGGAAAAACGCCTGAGGATGTCGTACGCGGGGCTTCAGAGGGACTTCATGGAAGCAGCGGCAGCTATGCGCTCGCTGAAAGGGCGGAAAAATTGCTTGTGCAGCACAATGCTTGGGCCATGCTCATCGACAAGCAGGGACAGGTGGCATGGGGCTTTAAGCTGCCGGATGAATTGCCCCGTGCCTATTCGCTAACGGATGTGGCAAAGCTCTCCCGGCATTACGTTATGGATTATCCCGTTTTCATCTGGGAGCATCCCGATGGCCTTGTCGTTGTCGGGTATCCAAAGGACAGCGTGGCAAAATACCAATTCAGTTTTCCGCTTGACTGGATCAGCAGCGTTCCCCTCCGGCTGGTCGGCATGATCTTCGGGAACATTGCGCTCGCCCTGCTGCTGTCGCTTGTCATCGGCACCCTCCTGATTAAATCCATAACCCCGCTGATCGACGGCATTCACGGTCTCGCCCACGAGCAGCCTGCCCATGTCGAGCCGAAGGGATTGCTGCGCAGCCTGGCAAAGAGCATCAATCACACTTCGGCGCTGCTGCAAGAAAAGAACGCAAAGCTGAAAGCAAGAGATGAGGCGCGATTCAACTGGATTGCCGGTATCTCTCATGACATCCGGACACCGCTTTCCATGGTGCTTGGGTATGCCAGTCAACTGGAGGAAAGCGAGACCTTGCCGGATGAACAACGGAAAAAAGCCGCGATTATCCGGCGGCAGGGGGAAAAGCTTCGTTCCCTTGTCAGCGATCTCCATTTGGTCTCCATGCTTGAGTACGAGATGCAGCCGGTAAGCTGGAAGGCTGTAAGGCTGCCGGTGCTTGCCCGGCAGGCCGTATCAGACTTTCTCAACAACAATGATGTCGGTGAGAGATTCTCCCTGCAACTGGCTTTCGAGGATGAGAACATCAAGGTCAATGGTGATGAAAAACTGCTGCAGCGGGCGATTGCCAACCTTCTGCAAAATAGCATGCTTCACAATCGAGAGGGCTGCCAGATTCTTTTGCAAATCATGCGTTCCCCCGACAAAAAAACGTGCCGCTTCACCGTCACGGATAACGGAAAAGGAATACCGCAAAGCGAGCTTGCCGATTTGCTGGAGCTGCCGTACTCGACCAAGAGAAAGAGCCCTGTACAGAACGGCCACGGACTCGGCCTCCCGATGGTCGCGCGGATTGCCAAAGCCCATCAGGGAAGGCTGATCCTGACGAGCGATACGGGGAAAGGGCTGCGAGCCGAGATCGAGCTTCCGGTCATGGCAGACTCTTGATTTTTTTGCCCCGTGCATGTCCTTTCACGCTAAAAAAGAACAGAGCGGCTGCTTTCACCCTGCTGCAGCCGCTCTGTTTCCGTTATTCCAGTGCGCTATATCGTGTGCTTCAGTCTTAAAACAGGTTTATAGGCATGCTTTAAGCCCATGGAAACGGCCAGTCTCAACACAAAAGCACTCAAATTGCCAAAGTCCCTCACAGTTCCTTCCTGCTCCTTCTACCACCGAAACGGCTATCGCAGCACTTATATGATCTAAACGAGCGTTTTTAACTCTTTCGCCAACAAGCTGATCGTTGCGGCTCTCTCCCCGGCATCCTGCTCATCGAATAAAAGCTGCTGAACAAATTCCCACATGTCTTCCAATTTCCGTTTCTCCTGATAAAACTGGAGGGCATCGGGGTTAAAGGAATAGTCTTTATGGCGTTTCCGATAGATGCTTAAAAATGTGTCGAAATGCGGATGATCAACCAGGAACATCAGATCGGCTTCTACGGGAGCCACTGTAAGTCCTTCCCAGTCAATCAGAATCAGCTTCTCTTCGGCCAGCATCAAATTCCAATTGTGGATATCGGTATGGCATAGAGCCAGTTTGGGATGACTGTTTTTCAACCTTGCAGACAGCCTGCGAATGCTATCGGACAGGCTCTTGATACGTTCCATCTTTGGTTCGATCATTTTCACAACATCCGTTGACAGCTTGTTCCAATCGTGATCCAATGCGTTCCTCAGCTCCTGCAAAAACGGAACCTCAAAAACTTCCCGGAGTCCTTCTGTTTGAACAGGGATTTCTCCCCCATACCAATGGAGCTCCGCAACGATTTCCGCGAGCTGACAAACCTGCTCCCTGCTTAACTCACGATTGCCAATCGTTTCTCCGTCAATATATTGAAAAAGAAGATAGATGGCATCTTTACTTTCGTATTTATAATCGCCATTTGTTGTGAATAGCGGCACAGGAATTTTCCCCTTCAAGCCGCTATTTTGCTGGAGCCAAACGGTGACAGGCATGTACGTATCAATGAGAGCTGTCCACTTGGAGGTAGATGCTCTGTTTTTTTCATAAACCTTCAGGAAATAAGTACACCGGTCATCAAGCACTTTGTAGGCCAGCGCTGACCATCCCCCCCTGCTGCGGCGAAACATTTTTGCAATCGATACCATACTGCTCTCTTAGGATTATTTTTATCTCGTCCATAGTAGCCCTCTATTCATTTGTAGTTTCCAGTGGATGGGTCCACCAAGCTGAGTCTTGTGCAATAGATCTACAGCTTATCGATAATCAATGACAAATGGTTTATTTTAAGCCTCCGGTTACGATATCTACAATTGTTATTTTATCGTATATTTCCCTTTCCCTCTCAGCAATATATTCAGAATCGAGTAGGAGGGGGCGACTAACCCCCGTCCTCTCACACCACCGTACGTACCGTTCGGTATACGGCGGTTCACCAAGCTTGACGAATTTGAGAATATCGTTGCACTAAGCTTTTCAGCCCTTGTTGTTGCCAGTAGGCAATGCCGAGGGCTTTGTGTATATGCGGAGACTTTGTGGTACGCCATGCACCCTTGCGGGTATTTGCAATTTCAATGGCTTTTACGTGAGATATGCCAAGAGAACGAAGTTCTCGCAGCCTGTAGACAAAGTTCCGTAAGGAACAGGGTCTGCAGGCTTTTTTGTTGAATATAGAACATGTTACGTTTTCAAAAGTTATTTTTTAGAGGTGGCATTATGCTTAATAAGCAAGAGGCCGAAGGGCGTTATCAGATATCTGCATTCTCGCTAGATGAGTTGGTGCCAGAAGATCATCTCGTAAGAAAAATTGAAAATGCAATCGACTTTTCGTTCATCTATGACTTGGTGGAAAGCCTCTACTGTCATGACAATGGCAGACCCAGTGTTGACCCTGTAGTCTTAGTTAAAATTGCTTTCATCCAATATATTTTTGGAATTCGTTCCATGCGACAAACGATTAAAGAGATCGAAACCAATGTTGCCTATCGGTGGTTTATTGGCTATGATTTCAGTCAGCCCATTCCCCATTTCACGACCCTAGGCAAGAACTATGTTCGCCGTTTTCGGGATACTCAACTCTTCGAGTCGATCTTCCTTCGAATATTGGAGGAGGCGGTTCATCATGGATTCGTGAAGCCTGATGTGCTTTTCATTGATGCTACGCATGTAAAAGCCAGTGCGAATAAGCATAAATACGTGAAAGAAATCGTTGAAGAACAAGCGAAGAAATATCAAGAGCTGCTGGACGAAGAAATCAATCAGGATCGTATTGCACATGGAAAGAAGCCCCTTGAAAAAAAGACAGAAACTTCGAAGAAGGAGGTGAAAGTCAGCACAACTGACCCGGATTGCGGATTGTTTGTAAAAGGGGAAAAGGAACGTGTATTTGCTTATAGTTTTCATACAGCATGTGATCGAAATGGATTTGTGCTTGGTGCCAAGGTAACGCCAGGCAATGTGCATGACAGTCAGGTTTTTGAGGATGTTTTGAATCAAGTGCGAAAGACGTTTGCACAGCCTCAAGCTGTGGCAGTGGACTCGGGATACAAGACGCCTTACATCAGTAAAACACTCCTTGATGACCAGATTCGCCCCGTTATGCCCTACACAAGACCACGCACCAAAGAAGGTTTTTTTAAAAAGCACGAATATGTGTATGATGAATATTTCGACTGCTACATCTGCCCGAACGAGCAAATCTTAACATATGAGACAACAAACAAGGATGGGTACCGTATCTATCGATCAAATTCTCAAGTTTGCCGAAGTTGTCCGTTCTTGAAACAATGCACGGAAAGTAAAGACTACACAAAGAGAGTGAGTCGCCACATCTGGGCTGATTACCTCGAAGAGGTAGACCACCTCCGGCATACCGAGGAAAACAAACAAATCTATAGCAAACGGAAAGAAACGATTGAACGTGTATTCGCTGATATGAAGGAAAAGCATGGCATGCGTTGGACGACCTTACGAGGACTGGAGAAGGTCACGATGCAGGCGATGCTTGTTTTCGCTGCCATGAACTTGAAAAAAATGGCGACCTGGCTATGGAAATCAGGTCGCCAAAAGGTGAACGATCAAAACACCTTCGGTATTTTCATCAAATTATTAAACAAACTCCCTCTGCTGTTCGTTCAGCGAGGGAGTTTGTCTGCAACCTGAGAGAACGAAGTTCTCGATATCTGGTTCTCACGCGTTTCCACTGCATCCACAAACAAAGACGGAGCCTGCGCCTTGTCCATTCCTCAATGGATTGTAGAATGCCCTTCGCGTCTGCAAGGGCGAAATATCCAATCCAGCCCATGAGGTACTGATTTATTCTTTCAATCCGCTTCTCCATCGAGATGCTCCACACCGGATTCGTGATCGTGCGGATTTTCTCTTTTAGCTTGAGGAGGGATTTGGGGTGGATGCGAATCCTTGTCTGTTTTGCAAAGGTAAAACTAAAGCCCAAGAATTTTCGTTT
The DNA here is from genome assembly GCF_036700025.1 of Brevibacillus borstelensis. Taxonomy (NCBI): domain Bacteria; kingdom Bacillati; phylum Bacillota; class Bacilli; order Caryophanales; family Paenibacillaceae; genus Brevibacillus; species Brevibacillus borstelensis. Next base: position 3,208,136 of record NZ_CP144922.1, read on the forward strand.
CCATGGTCGGTCTATCGCGCTTTTCTCCTCATTTACTTTTAGCCTTAGTACCTTCTCCAAGTGGTTTTGAATACTCTTCTTTACTCGTTCCCCTGCCCGTTTTGTTTTCACGTAGATATTACAATCGTCTGCGTAGCGGCAGAAACGGTGGCCTCTCTTTTCGAGTTCCTTGTCCAAATCATCAAGTAGGATATTTGCCAAAAGTGGGCTTAACGGCCCACCTTGCGGTGTTCCTTCACTTGATGTTGTACAGACGCCATTTATCATGATCCCCGCATTCAAGTAGGAACGAATCAGTCTTAAAATTCTCTTGTCCTGAACTTTTCGAGCCACACGGCTCATTAGAATATCATGATTTACGCGATCAAAGAATTTCTCTAGATCGATGTCCACCACGAAACGATATCCTTCGGAGATATACGCTTGCGCTTTCCTTACTGCCATGTGAGCGCTACGTTTTGGACGGAACCCATAGCTAGATTCCGAGAAGGTGGGGTCGAAGATCGGCGTTAACACTTGGAGGATGGCCTGCTGAATAAAGCGGTCTACCACGGTGGGAATGCCTAATAACCTTACACCACCGTCAGGTTTCGGGATTTCGACTCTGCGAACAGGTGAAGGTCTATAGGTTCCCCTTTCCATCTTCTCGCGGATGGCTTGCCAGTGTTCACGTAGATAATCGCGTAGTTGTTCGGTTGAAACACCATCGACTCCACCGACACCTTTGTTTTCCTCCACTCGTTGGAGTGCCATCCGTAAGTTTTCCCGTGATAAGACTTTTTCCAGCAAATCCATAATGATGTTCCTTCCTTCGCACATGCGGACTCCGTGCTTGCTGTACGATACTCAGCCCTCTTTTGTACCCTCGGGGCTTCACCCCTGCTCTTCAAAAGTAGTTCCTTGACAGAATTCTGCTTCGACGTACCGTATCAAAAGACATGGATCGCATGCTGACTTGATGTTCGGCCCTTCCCCATTCAAGCGTCCTCTACTCGGGTACTATGGCCTCTGCTGACTTCTGCATGTTCAGCGTCTCCTTACGGAGACGGTTACCAACAGTTGAAGGCGTTTCATGCAGACCTCCCCAGGTAAGAACGATAACTTTCATCCCATGTACCTGCCCAAGTTTACTACTGTATCCCTTGGCTGTATGGGGCTTTGTCTTGTTTGGCAGACTCGCCCGGATACAACAGCCTCAAATTGGGTTCGTGTACCTCAGGTCGGGATTTTGCCGCCGGCTTCCTTCAGATTCGACCTCGCGGTCGACACCCTTGCCTTGAGCTAACGGTTGGTACAGCCAACCCCCGTTCGGGACTTTCACCCTATAGCTATCGCCCATGCTGGGCGCACCAAAAAAAGACCCTTCAGAAGAATCTGAAGGGCCCTATGTTTACATATGGTGCGGTCGAGAGGACTTGAACCTCCACGGTGTTGCCACCACTAGAACCTGAATCTAGCGCGTCTGCCAATTCCGCCACGACCGCAAGCGACAAGAATTATTATATTCGCAGACGATGGAGATGTAAAGCGGACTTTGGGAAAATGGGAAAGGCACCCCGTTGCCGCTTTGCAGGGGGACTGTTCCATCCAGATCATATGGAGGACTCCGGCTCGTTAGTCTTCACCTTTGTTTGATGTGAAAGGAAATCGCAAAGCTCAAGAGAACAAAAAGCAATCGCAAAGACAATCCCAGCAATATTCCTGTCAACAAACCCAATGCAACGTTACTTTCAGTGACATGATAGCAAGCGACAAACAACCCACTTGAGCCAATGGTCGCGGGCATGCCTCTCCTTGCACGGAAAGTACCCTCGGGGAGCAGCTTTCGCAAGGGCTGTATCATGATCAGCACTCCCACTTGCTGCAAGCGCCATCCCTCTCCAATCGGTTATAAAACCGCGTCCAGTCAACAGCAAACACGTTCCATCGGCCAGGAGCACCACATATCCTTCTTTGCGGCCGTTGTTGGAGGCCGCTTTCTTCTCTCACCGAAAATTTGCGAAATGCGGGAATCGTCAGCACTACAGACAAGCCAATGAAAGGAAGCACCAGCCAAAAAACGAATCGCCAAGACAGAAACTCATCTAAAAGCCCGGCAAAATAAGGACCATTTAACGCAGGTAAAATATCTACCGTCAACTTTTTCTTTGGAAACTCCCCTCGTACCTGAATACCTGACGAAATCTGCCGCAAGAAACTTCAGCCGTTTCTCCTCCAAGCCTCCATATTCAATTCATTATTGATGGCCGCAGCGACAAATGCGCCCATAGAAGCTGCAGCAATCGCCTGATAGAGCCGCGATGCCGCATCTCCGGCGCTATAGACGCCCGGGACATTCGTTTTCCCGAACTCGTCGACAACGACCGAACCCGCTTCCGTGATGCGGCATCCGATCGTTCGCGGCAGCTCCGATCCCGCGACCAGCACCGGTTTAAAAAAGATCCCCCTGCACGGAATGGTTGTCCCGTCTTCGAGAACCACTTGACGGACGATTCCTTCGCTGGAGTCAATGGATTGAATCGGCGAGTCAAATAGGGGGACTTGATGTCGCTTTAGCTCTTCGCGCTGTGCATCCGTCAGCTCATCGGGGCCGTTCGTGCAGATGGCAAAACGATTCGTCCATCCGGAAATCAATGGAGCGAAGTGCATAAGCTCTGCCCCCTTGTTAATGATGACTAGCGGCTGGTCGCTTAATTCCCAGCCATCGCAATACGGGCAAACGAAGGCGCTTTTTCCGTAAACTTCCGCTAGTCCAGGAATGTCCAGCGGCCGATCCTTCATTCCTATGGCAAACAGCACCTTTCTGCTTTCAAAAGTCTTACCTTGCTCTGTCATAATTTGAAAATGTCCATCTGATCCCGTGATCGAAACGGCCGTATCCGCCACGAAAGACACGGCCGGATAGGCGCTTATCTCCTCCTTCGCAATTCGCCGAAATTCACCTGGACTTATTCCGTCACGGGTAAGAAACCCGTGGGTCTCGCGAGTCACCGCATTGCGGGGATGGCCTTCATCGATCACCGCCACATTTTTTCTCGCTCTCCCAAGCATGAGGGCAGCATTCAACCCAGCCGGACCTCCGCCAATAATCGCTACATCAAGCAGTTGTTTTCCCACCATTAACACTCCTTTATGGATTTGTAATATCCGTAATTAAGATGCAAAAAGCTTATCGCTTCTTGTCTGCATCGAGATTGCAATGCTTATTTGCAACTGCATGTTTCCCCTCCTCCCTACTTCATATAATAACTATTACAGACCCGCAATATCCATAATATACAGTTCGACTCCAATTTGCAATAACATACTTGGTCCGTACTCTGCTAGTAGTCTCTGCGAGGAGCAGGGCAAAACGGGTTCCCGTATCAGTCCCGCATATGCAAAAAGCTCCTGAATCGTCCATAGGACAAATTCAAGAGCTCTTCATTACTTGGTTGATGCGGTCGAGAGGACTTGAACCTCCACGGTGTTGCCACCACTAGAACCTGAATCTAGCGCGTCTGCCAATTCCGCCACGACCGCAAGCTATTAAGTTGTAAAGTGGTGCCGGCGATAGGACTTGAACCCACAACCCCCTGATTACAAGTCAGGTGCTCTACCAATTGAGCTACACCGGCACGTCCATGCTGAAAGGGTGAACCCGTTTACGGGCGAGAGACTCGTTGCTTCTTCGTAAAAATGGCGGAGCTGACGGGACTCGAACCCGCGACCTCCGGTGTGACAGACCGGCGTGAACTCCAACTTCACCACAGCTCCATTTTCCGATGGCACCGCGCTTTCTAGCGGCGACTCTTGTAATATAGCATGTCCTCAAAAAGAAAACAAGAACTATTTCTATGATTTTTCAAAAAAAGTTTTCATAGATTTACCAGCCATTTTTCGCTACAATTTAATGTAGCACAATGCGGAATCATGTAGAAAATGGAGACGATCTTCTATGAAAAAAACGACACGAATACTCGCCATCCTCTCCGTTTGCGCATTCATGCCAGTGACTGCCCACGCTTCTTCCCCTGTGTATGTGGTTCAAGCGGGCGACACACTGATGAAAATCGCCAGGGAGAATCAGACAACGGTTCAAGAGTTGATGCAAGTAAATCAGTTGTCATCTGATCGGCTGTCGATCGGTCAAAGCCTTTCCTTGCCGGGTACAGCGACTCCCCCTGTTTATGCGGCTGCTGAGTCGGCGGTAAACGAAGCTCCTGCCGATATCGTTTCCCAAGGGAAGTCATCTAGCATTGGGGCCGGGATAAAAGCACGGATTACCGGTGACATCGTAAATGTCCGCAAGTCCCCTACACTCGATTCAGAAGTGATCGGAAAGCTTCCAATGGGCGCGGTCGTAGATGTCCTGGACCCTGGAGCGGAATGGACCAAGATTTCGTTTGGTCAAGACGAATCATTTGTTGCGACCGATTATTTGGATGAGGTGTCCTCCTCTTCCGAATCCTCTTCTAAAGAAGAATCGAAAAAGCGCAAGAAAAGCTCATTCTCAACCAAAGAGTTGTATCGAGCATTCGAACCGCTGTTGAACACCCCTTACGTATTGGGCGGAACGACGACGAGCGGATTTGACTGCAGCGGATTTACTTCCTATGTATTCAAAGAGCTGGGAATCACCCTGCCTCGCACCTCCGAAGAACAATTTCAAGGCGGACAGGCAGTCTCACTGGATGATGCTCTACCTGGTGACCTCGTCTTCTACGACACCATGGGAAGAGGCCGCGTATCCCACGTAGCCATTTATCTCGGCGACGATCTGATCGTTCATGCCAATGGCGACGACGTCCGCTACGAAAAGCTGTCGAATATGCATAAGCTCTATCCGTTCTTCGGGGTCAAACGTTACTCTGATGAGTAGAAGGATAGCTGCCCGCCTGGAAGAATCGAAAAGCTTCCAAGCGTGCTAGGCATCGTTCGTGGGCCAACTGTAAGTCACCTTTTGGGATAGCTGAAGAGCTGTCCCTTTTTCTTTGGAATCAATTCTCTTTCTTTTCTTTAATGCACAAGAATCGAAATAGCGGTAAATACCAATAACAATGCCATAACTACCTGAAACTGATTCCTGTACTTGGATAAGAACCTTTGAAAAACGGAACCAAACACACTCCAACTGATCGTACCCATAAAACCAATGACCGCCAGAAAAAAGGAATACCCGATCAAGCTGAGATTCGAAGTGTGATACGGGAGAATGAAGGTTGAAACGATCGTAATGCCGTACAAGATAGCTTTTGGATTGACGAATTGCAAGAGCATGCCTGTTATGAAGCTGTTTTGGTCCCCATTATTGTCATTTTCATGCTGTTTGCTGATAATCAATTTAATAGCCAAATACACCATGTAGATTGCGCCTAAAACCGTCATGATCCATTCCATTTTCGGAATGAAGCTTTTCAGCAGGAGATCAAAGTAACTGCACAGTAACATAATGATGAAAAAGCCTGAACCAACTCCGAAACAAAACCGCAGCGTCTTCTTAAAACCGTACTTATTGGCAAATACCATTGCCATAATGTTATTGGGTCCTGGCGTAAAGCTGGAAACAAAAGCGTAGAGCAATAATGAAAAGAAAGGCATCTGGGAACCTCCTTTACCGAATGTGTTATAACGACGACAGCGACCGTTATAACGGTTTACTTTATATTGTACAAATTGGACGTCATATTGTAAATAAGGAGTGTGTGTATGGAAGAGATCAATCTGATCATTGCCAAAAACTTAAAAGCCATCCGAGAAAGCAAGAAACTGACTCTTGAAAAGGTCGGAGAACTGACTGGAGTCAGCAAAACAATGATCGGTCAAATTGAAAGAGGCGAATCGAGCCCCACGATTACAACGATCTGGAAAATCGCAAATGGCTTGAAGATCTCCTTCACTTCCCTCATCAATCATCCGCAACCCGATACGAAAGTGGTCTTGCGGAGCGAGGTTCAAACATTATCTGAAGACGATGGGAAGTATCGCGTTTACCCCTACTTTCCCTTCCAGGAGGATAAACGCTTTGAAGTTTATTCTGTTGAAATCGAAAAAGGCGGTTCCTTTCAATCGGATTCGCACGGAGACGGGACTGAGGAATTTATAACGGTTTTTGACGGGGAAGTAACTGTATGTGTAAACAACATCGAATATACGGTGAAAAACGGTGATTCGATCCGATTCAAGGCCGATCGACCGCATTCCTACCGCAATACCGGAGAAACGATGACACGGATGAGTATGATCATCTATTACCCTGCTTAAAAAGCCGCTTCAAATGAGCGGTCGTTTTCACCATTTGTATAATCTTGTCGTACCGGGGCCGACTGCCAAGCAGGTGTGGTCCGACTACCGCCACGCAGCGCCGTGCCGTGTGCAGGGAGAGGCAGACGGTGCGTGCCGCTCATGCCCCTGCTGCCTCCCAACGAAAAAGGTCTTCCGCAACCTTCAGCTTGCTAGCCGAAAGTCACGAAAGACCTTCCTATTATTAAATCGCTAATGAGGCCTCAGGCGCTTGCATGGTTTTTACGGAAGTGCCCAGCTTGTAGAGATGCGGAGCTTGTATGCCGTCAAACGCATTGCGCGTATCCAGTATCGCGACTCCCATCTCCGCCAATTCCCGGTAGTTAAAGACACTGTGATTGGTCAACAGGACCATGCAGTCATAGCTTCTCCACGCTTTCGCGTCGTATGCTACACTCCTCACCTCTTTCCCGCTCTGATCCACGAATGTCTTGGCATAAGGATCATAGTAGTCAACGAGTGCCCCGGCTTCTTTGAACAACTCATACACCTGCAGCGATGGCGACTCGCGCAAATCGTCGATATCAGGCTTATAAGCCATGCCGAGCAGCAATACCTTTGAGTTGCGGATCGACTTTGCGTACATGTTGAGAATCACGGATGTCTTGTAGACCACATGATCTGGCATGCTGTTGTTGATCGACTGGGCAAGATCGATGAATTTGCTAAAGAAGCGGTATCCTTTCGCCTTCCAAGACAAATACATCGGGTCGAGCGGGATGCAGTGGCCGCCGATTCCCGGTCCGGGGTAAAACGGCATAAATCCGAACGGCTTGGTGGAAGACGCCTTGATCACTTCCCATACATCGATGCCCATTCGCTCGCACATCAAGGCCATTTCATTTATAAACGCGATGTTGATACTGCGGAAGGTGTTTTCCAACAGCTTGGACATTTCCGCTACTTTGGTCGATGATACCGGGACGATTTGATGAATGAAGTTGCCATATAGTTGAACACCGAGTGCGAGGCATCTTTCCGTCGTCCCGCCAATGACCTTGGGCGTATTCTTGGTAGAGAAACGACTGTTCCCCGGGTCTACACGCTCCGGCGAGAAGCAAAGGAAAAAGTCATTCCCTACCTGATAGCCCATCCTTTCCAGTTCCCACTGGATCAATTCTTCGGTAGTGCCCGGATAAGTCGTGCTCTCCAGCGTGATCAACGGCCCATTTTGGATATGATGCTTGATTTGATCGACGACGCGGGAAATGTACGAGGTATCCGGATCTTGGTTTTCACTAAGCGGGGTGGGAACGCAGATGCTGATGGCATCCAGCTCCTTCAGTACCCGATAATCGGTCGTGGGGATGAATTTTCCTTCCTTGACCAATTGGTCGACAGGATCATTTGGCACATCGCGTATGTAGGACTCCCCTCGCTGCAAGGTTTCAATCTTTTTCAGGTCCAGATCAATTCCGAAGACGGTAAATCCGTTTCGGGCCATCTCAATTGCCAATGGAAGTCCCACATACCCCAGTCCAATGACTCCTACCTTCGCTGTCTTTGCTTCGATTTTTTGTTGAAGTGCTGTAAATCGATCCATCTGGCATCCCTCCGGTTGTTTGTATCTAGGAAACGAGCAAACGCCTGATTCTCCAGTCCAGTTCGACAGGGGAAAACGGTTTGGTCAAAAAGTCCGCAACCCCTCGGCGAAAACACTGGGACATATCCTCTTCCAGGCGTCTGTCCGTCAATACCATGATTTTGCAACGTTCCGTCGTTTCATGCTGTTGTTGCAGCCAGTCAATCAGCTGATAGCCATTCATGACAGGAAGTGTCAGTTCGGTAATTACCAGGTCCGGCTGCACCTGCTCGACTTTTTCCTTCCCTTCCATACCGTTTTCGGCGAGATGGATTTCATAGCCGTGCCGAGCCAGACGAACGGACAAGATTTGCTGGATCACAGGGTCATTTTCGACCAAGAGAAGGCGGGGACGACGTTCCCATTTGTGATCATGGCCTTTCACTACCTGGATAGCGGAAGGCATGGCAGCCGTCTGGTACAAGCGCTCTGTCATTTCCCATAAAATGGCTTCCATAGAATCACCGCTTTCCGGATAGGAAGCTACGCATATGCCCTCGGCCAATTGTTCATTGCTTTGCAAATATTCCTTTATCGCCAGCGCGGTGTAATGCGTTTGAGCCAAACTCACATCGTCCAGCAAAATGACGAGGCGTCCGGAGCTCTGTTCGTAAAACAGCTCCGCCGCTTGTTTCGGCTCTTTCGTTGCCAGAAACTGCTGCAACTCTTTCCACTCCAAATCTCCACTGTGTCGGCATCGAATCGCAATCATCCCGCAGGACAGATCGCTTGCCTCATAATACCGGATAAAATACGCCAGTTTTTCCGGTATGCCAGGTGGCCGCATATAACGTCTGTCTTTCTTTTCCATCGGATCCACTCCTCTCTTCGGACGTCAGGATTGGCGAGTCTCTACCTGCCAGCTTTGGCGTGTCATGACGCCCCAGGTGTTGTTGTTCCGCAGAAAATCAATGTGCCCCAGCACACGCCATATGGCCCCCAACTGGTAGTACCCGAAAAACATCAGGAACCCGTACCCGAGAAGCTTCATCAGATCGCTTGGCTTTGTATATCGGCGAAAAGCAAACTCCTCCAGCAAAATCCCGCTGATCGTCAGCAAATAACCGTACAAGAGGTTGATCGCCAGGAATATCAAAACGATATGGGCGTGTGTCATATCGTATAAGCTGTACCCGACAAGGGCGAGAAATCCGGTCAGTTTAAAGTACGGGTTCAGCGTCTCGAAAAGGACGTTGTAAGGCATGGTCAACAGGCCCATGATCTTGTACTTCGGATTAAACAGCATATGCCGGTACTCAATCATGTTTTTCAGATTTCCGCGCCCCCATCTTTTACGCTGGCTCGCCAATATGTGGAGGCTATCGGGAGCCTGCGTCCAGCAGACGGCATCCGGGCAAAACGCGATGCGATATTTCTTTTTGTTTTCCAGCATGTATTTGTGAAGCTTGATGATGATGTTCATATCTTCGCCGGGGTACCCCTCCCGGTAGCCCCCGACAGCAATCACGCAGTCTTTGCGAAAGAGCCCGAAAGCCCCGGAGACAATGATCAATCCATTAATCGAGCTCCAGCCAATGCGACCGCCGAGAAAGGCTTTCATGTACTCGATTGTTTGGAACATCGGGAGGATTTTGTCTGGAAGACGCACTTCCTTGACCATTCCGTCTTCGATCCGGCAGCCGTTGGCAATCCGGACATTCCCTCCGATCGCTACCGTCTCTTCCGGATTTTCCATGTACACCTGCGCCAGCCTGATCAAAGCGTCCCGCTCCAAAAGAGAGTCCGCATCGATCGAGGCAATCAGCGGATAATGAGAAAGATTGATCCCTGCATTCAGCGAATCGGCCTTTCCGCCATTTTCTTTGTCAATCACATACAACTGCGGGTATTGCGGATTGTGGTAAATACCGGATGGCGCTGATGAAGGAACCACGCTTCGGACAGATACATGGCTTTGCCGCTTCAATCCAAACTCGCGAATCAAGACGTTCAGCGTGTCATCTTTGGAGCCGTCGTTGATGACGATGACTTCATACTCCGGATATTGCAAAGCCAACAGAGAGCGAACATTCTCGATAATCGTCAGCTCTTCGTTGTAGGCCGGCACCAAAATCGAGACCGGCGGTACTCTTTTGGAGCCAGCAAGTGATTGAAACCTCGAAAAGCGAGCACGTTTAATAATCGTGGAAATATTCAAGTGTGAAAAGATGTTGATGACAAGATAGATCGAATTGACCACGATGACGTAGTACATCGCAAACAATCCGTATCCAAGCAATAACTCGCGCATAGTTCCTCCTTTTCCATCATCAGATGGCTCGCTCCTTTTGGCGATTGAAATAGGAGTGATAGATCGTCAGCTTGTGATCCCGTTCATTAGAGCCGGGCATTCCTTGCCCTGCAGTCCTATCCTCATGCAGGGCTTCCTGAAGCTGCTGCATCGCCAGATCTGCTGTTTCCTTATGGGGGGTTCGGGAAGCGACTTCGCACAACGCTTGGAAGCCTTCCGCTCCCATTTTGACCAGGCTGCGAGCGGCATGGTATTTCACCCACCAACTCTGATCATCCATCGCCTGCTGGAGGACGGGGATATCATCCGCTTCCCGCCAAGCCCCCATCGCTTTCGCTACAATCGCACGAACTTCCCAGTCAGGGCTTGCCATGAGCACGTTGATCTGATCGGCTGAAACTCTTTCACCTGATACAATCAGTCGGACTGCCTGGATCCTCACCTCTTTCTCCTCCGCCTCGAGCAGCTTCCAGAGGCTGTCAACCAGCGGATCATCGAGATTCGCTGCCGGCAAGCCCGCCATTGCGACAAGCGCCAAACGGGAGTCACCGCTGTTTATCCACTCGCGCAGCAAAGGCAAAACATCAAGCGGCGAATCCCCCAGCACCTCCGCCAGCAGCCGTGGAGAGTCCGGAGAAGACTCCACCATTTTCTCCACCATCACGCGCAGGTCGGAGACACTCCGGGTACAACGGGCGATGGCCCTTGCGATGATGTACCGGCCAGCCTCGTCACTCTCTGCCTCAAGGATGGAAAACAGCGCCGGTGTCGCTTTCTCATATCCCATCGCTCCCAGCTTGTATGCAGCATCGGTCCGCATCGGTCCGGGAAGCTGTTTCAAGCGTCCCAATTCCAGCTCGGGCAGTCCCAGCTTTTCAAAAAGCGCTGTCAGTTGCTCGCGGTGCTTGCCTTTTACGCGCTCGGCGATTTCAATCAGTTTTTCCTCCAGAACCTGCAAATCCCGTTTTCCCAGTGGAACGGCAGGCACTTCCAACGGCTGTTTCTCATCCAAATGGGAAAGGACATAGGCAATATAGTCCTGGTGCTTTGCTGCCAATCGCTGCTTTTCCCGGGTCACGTACAAATGTCTGTATTTCAGGCAAAGCAGTACAATGATCCCTGCAACGATCAACGCCGATGAAACGATCAGAAACAAATACGCTGCTTGCAAATGCTGAAACATCCCTCTGCCAACTCTCCTTCCTCTTGCTAGCGGTAAGTAGGAATCGATTGCAAGGCTTTCTGATAGATGGAAAAGCTCTCTTTCTTCCGTTCCGAGTACCGGGGCAAGCTCCATTCGGACCATGTATAGCGCCCGATGTCGGTCAGCTTGATCATCTGCTCCGCTGAAAGCCCCTGAATCTTTCCGCTTGTTTTGTCCTGGCGCATCGCAATCGCGCGGATACCGGCAGATTTCGTCGAAGTCAAGGTTTTCCCCTTATCCTCGTAACTCATCACCTGCTTGGTGCTGGGATCGGTATATCCGAGCAGCATCCAGGGGACACGAACTTCCACCCATTCGCCACTCGCCTCCCAGTTTGCGAGCGAACTGTACCCTTCTTTTCCCGGGACGTTGGTTCCCCGCTTCATCTGGCCGACGTCAACATCCTCGAAAGGATGCGTTCCTTTCGTATCAGGCGGACTCATTTCCAGTCCGACGGCCAACTTCCACACTGCAAACAAACCCGAATCGTCTTTTCGCTCGGCGTCTGTGTACGGAATCATGCCGTAGCGCTTCCCGTACAGCCGTTTGTGAAAGTCGTAGTTCGATGCGATTTTGACCTCGCTTTCTTCGGCTGTCCCCAAACGGATGAAAGCTTCCAACCCTTCATCCAGATGCAGTCCTGGCAGCTCTGCTGTTTTTCTGTTGCCGCCCGGCAGCGTATCGATTCCGATGACCAAGCTTTCGCGCTCCGGCTGCAGCGCCTGCTCAAGATGGATCAGAAAGTAGACATATGCTTCATCATGTGCAGCCCATATCTCCTGAACGCCGTCCAAACCTCCATTCAGCTTTGCCTTTTCTCCTTCCTTCAGCTTGTCCCAATCGTCCGGGTTCCCGTCGATCTTGATCACATTCTCCAACCCGGCATCCATTGCCAATAAGCCAAAGAACGATTCATTCGTCAGTTCATTTTTCCAATAGGCGCGGCTGTCTTCCGGGATCTCAAAGCGCATCGTATTCCACGTCCGTTTAAACCATTCATCCTGCCACGTAAACAAGATCGCTCCCGAATATCCTTCTGCGGATATTTCGTGCAGCAGCTCTCCATTGATCCGGCCCTGCTCTCGTTCATCATGTCCGCCTTGGTCTCGGCCAAGTGTTCCCAGATGTGCGACTCCCACTGAAGAGGGGACGCCAAACTCGGTTACCATCACCGGTATATTCGGATGATGTGCCTTCAGCTTTCGCAGATACGCTTTGTATGTATCGATCTCTCCTTTTTCATTGCGAACATTTTTCAAAGTGTCATCGTACCGGAAGAGATCAGGATAGTACGGATAGACATGATAGGCTGCGAAATACCCGGCTTCCCACCCTACGGACTCGATATGTGTCGGATCAACACTTACCATGTCTTCGTGAATCATCGGCTCTCCCGGATGCTCCAGCGGATCTGTCGTCACCCAATTGGTGAAGGTTACCGGATGCTGCCAGCCGTGTCTGGATTCAAGTTCGGCTGTATAGTCGAGCATTTCTGCCAGCCAGTATTCAAAGGGAGCTGCTTTCTCTGTCGCTTGAAAATGCTTTCCTTGATAGCGCGGCTCTTCCTTTCGAATCCGGTTGGTGTTCTTTACCATTTCGGGGTCCCACTCTGTTCCGATATGCCAGGCCAATAGATACTGACCCGCATTCGCTGTATAGGTCCCGCTCGCCTTCCCCTTTCGCTCTGGTATCGTCGCATCTCCGTATACAGCACCAACAGCCGCTTCGATTTCATCGCGAAATTCCTTGCGTATTTCCGGCAAAAACGCGTCTTTTTTTTCAATCAGCGCTTCTTCGGGAGACCAGATCCCCTGGATTAAATAGAGGGGGTCTTCCGCATGCTTTTGATTAAATTCGACAAGCGCTTCATAAAAGACAGGCTGATGGATCGTGTAAATACGGACCGCCTTCACACCCAGTTCGTGTATCATTCCGAACCAACGAAGGTAATCTGCTTTCTGGATCGGCAGCTCTCCCGGGTAATGACCGGGCAGCGATGCTCCCATATTGATCCCTTTTACAAAGTAAGGCTTCCATGTTCCTTTCTCGTACACCTGAAACTGATCTTGGTTCGTACGGAATTTCAGGCTGTAGCCTTCCTCTGTTTTCAATGTTTCGACACGGGCGAGGGTCGGATTCCCATAAATAAAGTACGCGCATAACAAGCCCGCAAAAACCGTGAGAAAGAGCCACCCGATCCGTTTGCGAATCACTGTCTTCCCCATTTCGATTGCTCCATTCCTGTTATTGTCAGACACGCTTGTCGGTCATTATAAGCAAGAATATCGCCACCGACCATAGTCACTGGGTACCTGCTTCCTTTTGCTGACCTTTGTCATGAAAATGTAATCAAACGGCATATTTGTACCCATCTTCCCACGTTTTTTATGTGGAGAGTCCTGCAACATGATCAGAAGAGTTCGGAAAAAACGCACAGCTTTCCATACCAGCGGATGAAAAAATGGGTCCTGATCCCTTCAAAAAAATGGTAGGTTGCTCCCAAAAAAAAATGCCTCCCATATCCGATTGGAAGGCATTTCATATCTAGTGCTGCGTGTTTTCATGCTGTCCGTTTTGATTTTGTTGATGGCTGATTTCAATGTTGCGCAGCGCATGCTTCATTTTGTCCAGCTGCATCTGATAATCGCGCACTACAACCGTCAACACACTGACCGTCTCTTTAAAGTCCGGTTCGCTGCTTACTCGGTCGATTGCTCTATGTAAATGCAGCATTTTGTTTTCCGTTTCCCGTAACATGTCCAACAACTGCAATCCGTTCAACACAGTATCACCTCGTCGCCAATTCTTTGATGATTCCCGTTGCTTCTCTTATGCTCTCCTGACAGCGCCAACCCTATACAAAAAAAGAAGAACCCGATCCATCAGGCTCTTCTTTGTCTATCGTACATATTTAACGCCGGGATGCAGCCAGGCTGACAAAGTGGTCAATATCCTCGGCAATCAATTGCAGCGAACCGCGCCAAAAATCAACGGAACGCACATCGACATCCATGATCGCTGCCACATCCGCGATTTTCTTTTTGCCGGTAACGGCCAAAAGCTCGTCGTACTGTTGGACGAACGACTGCCCGCGCTTGCGATACTCGGCGTACAGCCCTTTCGCAAACAAGAGGCCGAATGCGTATGGGAAGTTGTAGAAATTGTAGTCGCCATAGTAATAGTGAGGCTTGCACACCCACATATACGGATGCAGCACTTCGTGGTCCAACCCGTCCCCATAAGCGTCTTTTTGCGCTTGAAGCATTATTGCCTTCAGCTCGTTTACAGAGAGGGAACCGTCCTCGCGCCGTTTAAACAGTTCGGACTCAAACAGGTACCGGCTGTAAATGTCGACGATGACCTGACCTGCTCCGGAAAGGTCGTTTTCCAGGATCGCAAATGCTTCTTCCTCGGATGCCTGTTCCAATGCGGCCTTGGCGATAATCGTTTCGCAGAAGATGGATGCCGTCTCTGCAATCGGCATCGGATAATCACTGTTGAGGAAGGCCTCGCCAACGAGACATTCCCCGTGATAGCCGTGGCCCAGCTCATGGGCGAGCGTGCTGACGTCGTTGTAGCTTCCCGTAAAATTGGACATGATACGGCTCTCTTTGACGACGTGAAGGTTGTAGCAGAATGCTCCGCCGCGCTTTCCTTCTCTTGTCTCTGCATCAATCCAGCGGTTGTCAAAGGCCCTCGCCGCGTACTGTGCCAGCTTTTCGCTGAAACTGCCAAAATGCTTGACGATGAAGTCGCGCGCTTCCTGATACGTAAATCGCATGTCAGCTTCTCCTACCGGCGCGAACATATCATAAAACGGAAGTCCGTTTTCATGCCCCAGCAGCTTGGCTTTTGCCCGATAGTATTTGTGAAACGCAGGCAAACTTTCGCGCATCGCCGTCAGCATCGCATCCAGCGTTTCTTTGTCCATGCGGGAGTCCTGCAGCGTCTTATCCAGCGCAGACTCATAGCCGCGCAGCTTGGTTATGGTGATCACTTCTCCTTTGATTCCGTTCAAGCTGGCAGCGGATGATTCCTCAATTTTTTTATAAGCGGCAAGCTCCGCCTCGTAAGCCTTTTTCCGCAGCTCCGGATCTTTTTCAAAGGCCATATTGCGGACGACTGGCAGAGGTAGCTGTTTTTGTTCGCCATCGACCGTAATCTCGACCAAAAGGGTAGAGGTGAGCATCTCCTGCAGTTTTGCCCAGGCATTGGAGCCTGTGTTTTTCATTTTGGCCAGAATGATTTCTTCTTTTTCACTTAGCAAATATTTGCTCTTCTCTGCCGTTTCAGTAAGGAAATAACGATGGGTTTCAAGCAGAGGTGATTTCGCGATCAACATATCCAACTGTTCGAGTCCACCCAGCCACTTTTGAAAGAGAACGCCAGGCTCCACGAGCTCGACAGCTTGATCCTGAATCCGTTCCACGAGCTGCAACGCCTTTTCATTTTTCGCATCTACGCTTGCCGTCAGCTCGGCGAAGCCGTAAAGACGGGACTGTGTCTGCAGGATTGAGGTCAGCTTGGTTATGTACGCTTCCATTTTCTCGACTGCGTCGGCCTGCGATTGCAGGTTTTGCTTTGCCCATTTCTGCAGCTCTTCGATGGCCGCAGAAAGCTTCTCCCAGTCTTGTTTTAATTCAGGTGCTTCGAAAGACGTATACAATACGTCCAGATTCCAACGCATATCCATGCGGACGTGCCCCCTTTATCTTGGTCAGCCTTCTTTCTATTGTAAAAAAAATCTTATGGAGAGAGCAAGTTTTACCAATATATTTTTTCGATCCGCTCCTTCTGCAGTCGCAAGAAAACCTTGCTCTTGAAAAGAAGCAAGGTTCGTGTCCCGCTGTATCGCCATTCACGCATTGACGGGCTGTTTTAGAAACATTAGCGCGGACAAGGCGAATAACTGTGTCGATTCGACCAGCTGATCAATATCCACGTATTCATCGGCATGATGCGGGATGTGGCGATCCCCAGCACCGGTAGTCAGGATCGGAATTCCCGCCTGGTGCAGAAAGGTGCCATCGGTCGCGCCGGGAACGCCGTTGTACACCGGCTCCTTTCGCGTTAGCTCCCGATATGCCTCGCTGACCGCTGTCACGACCTCGGCATCCATCGGAGTCAGCGTCCATGGCCTTTCTTCGATGACCTCCAACGTCGCTTTGAAGCGGTCGTCCTCACGGGCAAGCTGCTCCAGTATTTGATTCATTTCCTGCCGCAGGGCTTGATGGTCCTGTCCCGGGACGGTACGGATATCCAGTGTCGTCATGCATTGGTCCGGGACGACGTTGATCTGCGCTTCTCCCCTGACGGGAGCCTGCAGAATCGTCGGCGTGATGCTGGGCCATCCTAACATTGGATGATTTCCCAACCGAGCCATTTCCTTTCTTTCCAGCTCCTCCAGAGCCACGATGGCTCTTGCCATCCGCGTGTTCGGATTGATGCCAGTCAGCGGCATAGCACCGTGAGCCATTTTCCCATAGGTACGGAGGATCGCTCGCATGGCGCCCTTCTGGGTAATGCACAACTGATTTTCCTCCGGCTCGCAAATGATCGCGGCATCTACGCCCCTGGCCCATCCCCTGCGAATGAAATCCTTGATGCCGATCATCATTCCTTCTTCGTCACAAGGAATGCAGAGCAGGATTTTTCCGTAAAACGGCAGCTCCGATCGCTGGATGGCCTTTACGGCGCAAATGGCCGCCGCCAGATTGCCTTTTGTGTCACATGAGCCCCGGCCGTAGATGCGGTTGCCCGAAATATGGCCCCCAAACGGATCATAGCTCCAGGCATCGCGGTCTCCTTCGGTAACGACATCCGTGTGAGCTTCAAAGAGGAGCGTTTTGCCCGGACGGCCGGAGTCATAAAAGGCAATGACATTGGGCCGTCCCGGCACCACTTCCTCATAAAAAACCTGAAGTCCCATCTGCCGCAAATAATCAGCCACAAACTGGGCGACCCGCTCTTCATTGCCATCTGCCTGCCCGGGTCGATAGACGCTGGGGATGCGGATCAAATCCTGTGTCAAGCGCACCACTTCTTTTTCATCGACACTCGATATGACTTGATTCATCATGATTACGCCCCTTTCCGATGTTAGCTTTTGATCGAATCGCATGAAGGCAGTCCGCCTGCAGGCTTTGCCGCTCTGACAGCACGAATGACTGCCTCAGCCAGTATCTCGGCCGAAAGAGCTCCGATCACATCTGCAGATGCTTCTATTTGACCGGTCCCCATCGCGAACAGCGTATCCCCGTCGTACATGGTGTGGATGGGACAAATGGTGCGGGCCAGCCCGTCATGTGCCATTTGCGCGATTTTGTTTGCTTCCGCTTTCGTAAGGATGGCATTGCTGGCGACGACCCCGATCGTCGTATTCGTGCCCGGGGGTATGAGGGAAAAAGCTTGTTTCTGCATGACATCGAGGCTGCTCAGAATCGTTCCGTCCTCATCCCGAGGTCCGGCCAGAATACGTCCTGTATCCGGCTCTTGGACATGGCCAACTGCATTTACAGCGACTATCGCACCGATCAAAAGTCCCCCTGGATATTTGCGAGAAGCAGAGCCGATTCCGCTTTTCATCGCATGGGCAAAGCCATTCAGCTTGCCGACAGTGGCCCCTGTTCCAGCACCGACGTTTCCTTCCGGGACAAGCTGCCGGCTCGCCCGAGAAGCAGCCAAATATCCCATCTCCCGTGTTGGCCTGATCCGCGGGTTTCCGACAGAGAGATCAAACAAGACGGCCGCAGGGACAATCGGCACAAGCCCAAAGCCTGTGTCCAGTCCCACTCCCTTCTCCTCCAGGTACTGCATCACACCGCTTGCCGCATCCAGACCGTAGGCGCTTCCTCCTGACAGACAAATCGCATGCACGCTGTTTACGAGGTTAATCGGGTCAAGCAGATCGGTTTCGCGGGTGCCCGGAGCTGAGCCCCGGACATCCACCCCGCAAACGGCAGGACGTTCTGCCAAAATAACCGTGCAGCCTGTCAATGCTTCGGTATCTTCCGCGTGCCCGACGAGAATGCCGGGGACATCTGTAATCGTTCCGTTCATCACTTGAAATCTCCAGAAATTTTTGACTTCTGTTTGCCCGAGGAGCCAATCTTTTTCCATGCAACTACGACGGCCAATGTCACGATAACGGAAACAATGGCCTCTGGAATCCCGCTGGTCACGGCGACAGTCGCTGCCACCCCCGCCGGCATGTAGCCGCGGATGACCGCCATGACCAGGACGAGGATCGTATTGGTCATGGAACCGACAAAGCCGGCGACGCCAATCGCTGCATACTGGTTGAATTGCCGCAAGCCCACGTAGGTGAAGTACGCGACCACGCCGATGAACAGGCGAGGCAGTATCGCTACCAGCGGATCTTTGAACAGAGGGACAGTTGCGTTTAAAAATGAAGAGACACCAAAAATAAGGCCAATGATGAGACCAACGCCCCAGCCCTCCATGATTCCGCCGATAATCGCCGGAATGTGCAGGATCGTCGCATTCCCGGCTGCCGTGGGCACAGGGATAAAGCCGAGACGGGTGACTCCGAGCAGAATTGCGATGGCTCCGAGCACACCAGCGATGACAATCTTTCGCACCGTCAACCCTTTTTCCATGCTTTCTCCTCCTTCGTTCGCTTTTTTATTGGATTCCCCGGTAGGGAGGACTCCCGTCGCAGCAGACCGAAACCCGATCCCCCGCGCACTTTACCCGCAGAAGACGGGCCAGCCCGATTTGTTCCTCACCACGGAATGATGAGCATGACAATAGCGAGAATCATACAGATCCCGACCGCCGCAAAGTCCTTTGGTGTCGCTCGGTAATGGGCATAGCGAGTACGAGCGGCACCAGGCGTATAGCAACGCGCTTCCATAGCGAGAATCAGGTCTTCTGCCCGGGAAAGAGCGACGTTAAAGAGCGGGATGATAATCGGAAACATATCTTTTGTCCGTTTCACGATCCTCCACCACTCGCCTGTGCCAAAATCGGCTCCTCTGGAGGCTTGCGCTTTCATCATCTTTTCCATTTCCATCGCAAAGGTAGGGACGAAGCGGATCGCGATGGTGATGATCAAAGCGAACGCATGCACGGGGAATTTCACCTTCTCCAGCGGCCCCAAAAGCCGCTCCATCCCATGGGTCAGCTCAGTCGTCGAGGTGCTCAGTGTAAGCACGCTGGACAGAAAAATGACTTCCACAAAGCGCATCGCGGAAACGACGACCAGCCGGATGACCTCGCTGGATATGGTGACAAAGCCGTATTGGAAGTAAATGGTCCCGCCACGGGCTATTTCACCGTAAAACAGCAGCTGCATGATCGCCAGAATAATGATGAATGGCACCGCTGGCTTGACCCCGGAGATCCCGTAGTGAAGCGGAATATGGGAAAGCCGAAACATGACCAGGCAAACCGCAAGCGCAAACAGGTTGCCGAGGTACGTATTGCACACCGCGATCGCCAAGATCATGATGACAAACGCTGTCAGTTTGTATCTGGGATCGAGACGATGGATGACTGATCCCGTGGGAAGGTACTGGCCGATCGTTATATTGCGCGTCAGTTCAAATTCTGCTGACATCCTGCTCCCCTCCTCTCATCGCCCGATCAGATGGGCGATCTGGTCTGCTGCCTCGTCCACCGAGTATGCTCCCGGGTCGACCTGATAGCCTTCTGCACGAAGCCGATACAAAATATCGACACTCTCGGGTGTCCCGATATGATGCGTGTGGAGAAGCTCCTGATTGCTGAAAATAGACCGCGGGGTGCCTTCGCAGACCGCTCGCCCATTTGCCATCACATAGACACGATCCGCCAGATGGGCCACTTCCTCCATATTGTGGGAAACAAAAATAACCGTAAGGCGCTCCTCTGTGTTCAGCCGTTTGATCCTCTCCAGCAGCTCATTCCGGGAACGCGGGTCCAAGCCTGCAGTCGGTTCATCCAGCACGAGTATTTTGGGCTGGAGAGACAGTACGCCGGCCAAAGCGACCTTTCTCTTCTGACCGCCGCTGAGGGCAAAGGTCGGGCGGTCTTTCATCTCTTCAAAAGAGAGTCCTACCAGCTCCATCGCCCACTCGACGCGCCGCCGGACCTCTTCGATCGGCAGCCCCATTTTAAACGGACCGTAGGCAACATCGTCGCCGACCAGCTTTTCGAAAATTTGGTCTTCCGGATTTTGAAAGACGAGTCCGACTTGCCTGCGCAGAGCTTTTACGTCCAGTTTTGGATCGGAGACGTTCATGCCGTTTATGATCACCGACCCTGACTGAGGACGCATCAAACCGTTGAAGTGCTGAATCAATGTCGATTTGCCGGACCCGGTATGCCCGATGATCGCGATGCATTCCCCTCGATCAATCTGAATGCTGACGTCATCCAGAGCCCGGTGTTCCATCGGCGTTCCCTGCATGTACACATGTGACAGATGTTCGGTAACCAGGATGGGCTGTTTCAAGATCCGCTCGCCTCCGCCGTTCTGATGTGCAACCGCTTTACTTCCTCGACGATCTCATGGTTGTGGATGAGCGAAGAGGAAAAAGCGGGATGCTGCCTATGGACCAGATGGGCGATTCTGCTGGCATCCGGGACGTCCAGATGAAGCTCCTGCAGCCGCTCCTGATGGGCGAATACCTCACGGGGAGTGCCTTCCATCACGATCTGCCCGCCCTCCATGACGAGCACTCGATCCGCTTCCGCTACCTCTGACATATGGTGAGTAACCGTTACGATCGTCATTCCTTGCCTGTGCAGCTTGCGGACAACCCCCAGAATTTCCTGTCTTCCGTAGCTGTCGAGCATGCTCGTCGCCTCATCCATGACGAGGCACTGCGGCTTCATCGCCAATATGCCGGCAATGGCCACCCGCTGCTTCTGGCCCCCTGACAAATGATGGGGAGGGCGGTGTCGAAACGCACTCATCCCAACCGCTTCCAGAGCAAAATCAACCCGTTCCTTCATCTCAGCCGGAGCGACGCCGATATTTTCCAGGCCGAACGCCACATCATCCTCCACAATCGTCGCGACGATCTGGTTGTCAGGGTGCTGAAAAACCATTCCGACCCGGCTGCGAATCTCGTGAATGCGTGCTTTTTCCCGCGTATTGATCCCGTGTACCCAGACATCTCCCTCACTCGGTGTCAAAATGCCGTTCAAATGCTTGGAAATCGTGGATTTGCCCGACCCGTTATGGCCGATGATCGCCAAATACTCCCCCGAATACACCTCAAAAGAGACGCCATGCAATACAGGGATGGCCTGTTCCTGATTCATTTGATAGGAAAACGAGACGTTCTCTACACGAATGATTGCTTCCTTCGACACGCCGTCCCCTCCTTTACCCGTTAGATTCCGCGTCCTCCATCGATGTTGACGATCTCGCCGGTAACGATTTTGGCCAGATCGCTGCATAAATAGAGAGCCGCCTGTGCAATGTCGTCCGGTTGAATCAATGCGCCCAGAGGAACGCTGCTCAAAAAGATATCCTTGGTATCCTTCTCGATCTGTTCCGCATCGCCGTGCATAAATTTGCTCAGCATGGGAGTCTCGGCAGGCCCCGGGTTGATCCCGTTCACGCGAATCCGATAAGGCGCAAGCTCGATCGCCAATGCTTTCGTCAGCATGATCGCCGCCCCTTTGGAAGCACAGTACGCATTCAGTCCCGGACGAGCGCGTACCCCTGCAATCGAGCAAATATTCAGAATAGAACCGCTCCCCTGCTGCTTCATTCTAGGCACAGCGTACTTTGACGTGAGATAGATCGATTTTACGTTTACATCCATTGTCCGCTGCCACTGTTCCTCCGATACTTCCTCAACCGGCGTGAACGCCATCGGAACGCCAGCGCAGTTGACGACAATATCGAGAGAACCGAATTGTTCCACCGTTCGGTTAACGGCGGACTCAACTGAACCGGCATCGGCTGCGTTTGTCTGAAGAGCCAGAGCCAGAGGACCGCATTCACCGGCTGTAGCCCCGGCAGATTCTCCGTTCAAGTCGACGACCGCTACCTGTGCTCCCTCTTTTGCAAAAAGCCGGCATATCGCCTTTCCCATCCCCGATCCGCCGCCGGTGACAAATGCCGTTTTTCCTTTCAGCAACATCTGCTCCCCTCCTTTACGGCTTCAGATTCATGACGACCATCTTCAGATCGGTCATCTCTTCGATGGCGTAATGGGGCCCTTCCTTGCCAAGACCGCTGTTTTTGATTCCCCCGTAGGGCATTACATCGTTGCGGTACGTGGAAACATCATTGATAATGACGCCGCCGTACTCCAGCACCTTGGCCGCCCGCATCGCCAAATTGAGATCATTCGTGAAAATGCCCGCCTGCAAGCCGTATGAAGAATCGTTGGCTGCAGCAAACGCTTCCTCAATCGTCTGGTAGGGAATGATTGTGACCACGGGTGCGAACACCTCCAGACAGTTTACTTTCATCTCTGGCCTCGTTCTTGTCAGGACAGTCGGATAAACGAGCGAGCCTTCCCGAACTCCGCCGTGCAAAAGCTCGGCGCCCTGCTCGACAGCTTCCTTTACCCAGCTCTCGGCCCGAATCGCTTCCGCCTCGCTGATCATCGGGCCGACGTCTGTTTCGGCGTCCTCTGGATCGCCGACGCGCAGGGCCCGCACCTCTTCCAGGAATTTTTGCGTAAACGCTTCGCGGATCGCTTCTGCTACAAATATGCGCTGCACCGCGATACATGCCTGCCCCGCATTGTGAAAACTGCGCTGAGCGATCTGTCTTGCCGCCAGCTTAAGATCGGCATCTTCGTGGACGATGTTGGGCGAATTGTTTCCCAGCTCCAGAGAGACTGGGCGCAATCCGCTGCGCTGCTTGATATACGTGCCGACCTCAGCCGAGCCGGTAAAGGTGTACATGGCGATCCGGGGATCGTCGAGCATCCAGTCGCCTACCTGGCTGCCTGAGCCTGTTACGATATTGACGTGTCCCTTTGGCAGGCCCGCTTGCTCCAGAATTTCCACCAGCAAAAAGGCAGAGATCGGGGTTGAAGTGGCCGGCTTCAGGACAACGGTATTGCCCCCTGCTAGTGCGGGTGCTACCTTGTGTGTACTGAGCAGCAGCGGATAGTTGAAGGGAGTAATGGCGCCGATCACGCCTTTGGGTACGCGAATGGCGAAGCCCAGCCGATTTTCTGAACCCGGTGTGGCAGCCAGCGGGACCATCTCGCCGGAAAGCCGTTTGACTTCTTCAGACGACAGACGGAGCGTGTTGATGACCCGATCCAGCTCCCCACGGGCGTCCTTTCTCGTTTTTCCGACCTCCCAGACGAGGGAAAGCTCCAGCTCTTCCCTTCTCTTCTCGGCGATCTGACTTGCCGCGAGCAATATATCGCTGCGTTCGGAAGGTGTCAGCGTACTGGTACGGAACGTCTGCAGCGCGTGGGTGACGGCATCCTCCACGTGCTGCTTGCCCGCTTTCGCAATCGTGGCGATCACCTTGCCGGTGTACTTATGGGTGACGGGAATGCTCTCCTCTGTCTCGATCCACTCGCCGTTGATATACAAACGATAATGCTGCACTTGAGCTGTCGTCCCTTCCATCTGTCATCCTCCCCTTCTGTACAATTGTTCACGGATCGCGTCGCCAATTTCTCTCGTGGTGGCCTTCCCCCCAATGTCCGGGGTTCGGACCTCTCCGGCGATCAGGACATCCTCGATGCTGTCCAGCACCAGTTTGCCCAGCTCCCGCTCTCCCAGGTGATCAAGCATCATGCTGATGCTCCACAGCGTCGCGATCGGATTGGCGATGCCTTTTCCGGCGATGTCAGGCGCAGACCCGTGAATCGGTTCAAACATGGACGGATACTGCTTTTCCGGATTGATATTGCCGGAAGGTGCCAGCCCCAATCCGCCGACTACCGCTGCCCCCAGGTCTGTCAGTATATCGCCGAACAGATTGCTGGCGACTACGACATCAAAGGATTCAGGCCTGCTGACAAAAAACGCAGACAGGGCATCAATATGTGTGAGCTGGGTTTCGATATCCGGATAGTCGCTGCTGATCTCTTTGACGATCTCATCCCAAAACGGCATGGAGTGATTGATTCCATTTGATTTGGTGGCCGCCGTGAGCCTCGTCTTTCCGGACGCTTTGGCAAGCTCAAACGAAAAGCGGACGATCCTCTCGATCCCGTAGCGGGTAAAGACGTTGTTTTGCACTGCCAGTTCATACGCTGTACCGACATGGAGACGTCCTCCCATGTTCGAATATTCGCCTTCCGTATTTTCCCTGACTACGACAAAATCCAGATCGTCGTGCTGCTTGTAGCGCAGCGGGCTTTCCAAACCGCGCAGCAGCTTGATCGGGCGAAGATTGACGTACTGTTGAAAGCTCCGGCGTATCGGCAGGATCAGCTCCCAGACAGAAATATGGTCGGGTACGCCCGGTGCCCCGATCGCTCCCAGCAGGATCACGTCAAACGGCCGCAATCTCTGCAAGCCATCCTCAGGCATCATCCGGCCGTGCTCCCGATAGTACTGGCAATTCCACGGAAAAGATTCCGTTTGAAACGAGATGCCGCCATGAATGTCAGCGATGGATTGCAGCAGCGACAATCCTACCTCCATTACTTCAGGTCCAATTCCGTCTCCTGGAATGACCGCAGCCGAGTAATGTTTCATGAAAGCGACTCCTTTGCAATGAAGTTTTGTTACACGAACTTCTTGCAAGGCTCATGCCAAATCAGTATGTTTCAAATATTCCGTCAATTATTGGCCGGATATCGGCCGTAATGTTTCATCGCTGTTTCATACCATCGATTTTTGTTGCAAGCTTGTTGCAAGTGCAACAGCCAAATTCCATAAACTGGTTTCCCTCATTCCCCATCCACTAAGGCAGCATCACCCCGTATTTTTTTAGCTTCCGCCAAAGCGTTGTCCGATCCATCCCCAGTATTTTCGCCGCCTCCGCCCGATTTCCTTTTGTCTCTTGCAAAACGCGACGGATCAAATCTGCTTCGTCAATGGCTGGCTGAATATCCTGCACCTTCCTGCCGCGCTGCACTTTCTTCGCAAAAAAAGCAGCATCGGATAAATCCAGGCGGCCTCCCTTGCAGAGCAGCACCATTCTCTCCACTACATTGCGCAACTCCCGGACGTTTCCAGGCCAATCGTGTTTGGCAAACAGCTCAAACACCTGCTCGCTCACTTCTACGATGCATCTGTCATCTCTCTCTTCGATCTCGCGGATCATCGACCAGACAAGGGCGGGAATGTCATCGGGCCTCTGGCGCAGGGGCGGGAGCTCCAAGGTCAGGACATTGAGCCGGTAGTACAGGTCAGAGCGAAATTCCATCCTGCCGATCAGCTCCTCCAGGTCGCGGTTTGTCGCTGCAATGATCCGGACATCTACGGGAAAAATTCGCTCTCCCCCAATCCGGCGCACTTTTTTCTCCTGCAGTACGCGCAATAGCAGCGCCTGGATAGGCAGGGACATCTCGCCGATTTCGTCCAAAAAGAGCGTTCCTCCGTGAGCCAGCTCAAACAGTCCCGGCTTGCCGCCTTTGCGGGCCCCTGTAAAGGCCCCATCCTCATAGCCGAAGAGCTCGCTCTCCAGGAGGTTCCCCGGCAGCGCCGCACAGTTGACAGCGACGAACGGCCCCGTTGCCCGCTGGCTGCAGAGATGCATTCCTTGTGCAAACAGCTCCTTCCCGGTTCCGGTCTCACCGAGTATCAGAACGGTCGCATCGGTCATTCCGAAGGTCTCCGCCAGCTCCCTCGCTTCTCGGATCGCGCTGGACTGGCCGACGATGTCTTCGAGTCGGTATTTTGCTTCCAGACCGCTTTCCATGCTCTGCTTGCGGATGCGGAGCTCCATTTTCTGAATATCGGTGATTTCTTTAAACGTACTGACAGCCCCGACAATGTCACCGTCTATGGAAATGGGCAAACGGTTGATGATGATTTGGCGGTTCAACACGGTTGCGATATCGCCGATCTCCCGCTTTCCTGTAGCCAGAATGCGGAGCATGTCGGAATGGGGAATGTACCGCGTGATCTTTTCCCCGACGATATGCGGCGGCAGGCCGAGAATTTCCAGGGCGTTCTTGTTCACCCAGATGACCGTCGAGTTTTGGTCTACAGCGATAATTCCGTCATGAGAAGCGTCCAGAATCGCCTGTATGAGCGTGTGATCCTTCATTTTTCGATGCCTCCTTCCTGCGCCCGATCCAGCATCAGGTCTACTTCCGCAGGAGGCTTCCCGGCAGCTTTTTTGCGCTTCCGTTTCTTTTTGCGCAAAGTCAGGATCGCGGTCAGCATGAGAACGAGCGTGGCGAGCTGTACAGGCTGTGTCAGCGAAGCGTCCAGCCACCCGCTCATCCCGAGCAATTGGAAAAGGACCGCCAGATAAAGTATAATCGATGCCCAATTTTGCTTTTTCACCGTTTTTCCCCTTCTATCCGCTAGAATCCCGCATGTTTATGGAAAAAGACTCCCGGGAAGCATGATCGCTTTCCAGGAGTCGATGCAGCGCGTTGGCTAAATCGGACGAAGCGCCAGGGTTTCGCGTCCGGCCAGGTCTTCCACCATATCATGCCACGCTTTCGGTTTTTGCGGCAGCACAGCGTAGTACCTCGTCAAAAAGGTCTTCACGAGAGACGCTTCCAGCTCCTGCTGGTCCTCATTTGTCGGCATGAAGCACAAGTCCAGGCCTGCAACGGCTTCGCCATCGTTTTGCCAGGACGGGTGAACATAAGGGAAATCAATCCGCTTGTAGCCCAGGTGGGAGAGCACCTCCCGGCGTACGAACGGGTCCATCGGCTTGATCCCGCCAAACGCATGCTCTTGTACCCGATACGGGTCGTATATTTCGGCAAACATTCCGTACAGCTCTTTTCCGTTTTCCTTTGCCAGATTCATCAAATCCTTCTGGCGCTCGCGGGCGAGGAAACGGCCAATTCCCAAACCTTCACGGCCGATGATCGTGAAGTCGGTCATCGCTACGTTCAGGTCCGTATAGTAACGGTATTCGGTGGCGCCAACCACTTCCCCGTTCTCTACAGCGACAAACACACGGATGCCAGGGTCCTCAAGCGGCTCCTTCCACAGGTCAAAGTCCAGCACTTCCTCCGGCGGAAATACTTCCTGCATGAGCCGGTGCATGCTTGCAAATAGCGGGTCCGAAATGTTTTGAATGCGAACATACTGCATGTGTGACTCCTCCCAATTTCTCTCCTATTTTATGAACGGGTCCGCTGGCCGAGAACGAAATGGATTTTTCCATTCCATCAACGCGGCATAGTTATGCGATTCCTCGTCTTCCAAATAATTGGCCACTACTTTTACAGGCGTACGGCCGCAGCGCATCAAAAAGCTGATCACAGGGTCCTTCAGCTCGCCCTTCACTACTTTTTCCAGGTACGCTTCCGCCGACATCCCAGACGCATGCCGCCCATATCCGGGCATGCGGCCACCCCCGAGCAGCCGCTCCAATCCTCTGTGTACGACCAATTCATACATCGCCTGCATCATGCTCATCCCAAGCCGCCATTTGCGGTAAGCCGGGCGTATGCAAATATCCACGACATACAGCGTATTTCCGTCAGGATCGTGATTGCGGATGTACCCGGAGTCGGTTACTTCCTCCCAGGTGTGGTCCGGATGCTCCGGATCGTAGGAAACGAGCAGACTCGTCATCGAGCCTGCCAGTACGCCCTCCACCTCGATGCAGATCGCACCTTCCGGAAACAGTGTGACATGATTGGTCAGCTGCTCTTCGTTCCACCACAGCTCGGAGGGAAACGGCGGAGGAAAGCTCTCCTGCTGGATGCGGATCAGCTCCGCATAATCCTCTCGTGTGTAGTTGCGAATCACGGCTTTGGCCGGCTTGTCCTCGTGAAACACGAAAAGTTCTTTCCGATACACGGCTGCACCTCTATTTCCAATCGGGATACAAATCGATCCTGCGATCGCGCCAGGTCGTGACGGAGCCTTTTTCCCTTACGTCATACAACAGCTGCAGGTCCAAATCCGCCGTCACCAGCATATCGTTGTTGAGCTCGCCCTCGACAAGGACGCCCCGCGGCGGGAACGGAATGTCGTTTGGCGTGAGCACTGCCGCCTGGCCAAAATTCGCCCGCATGAAGTCGACTGTCGGGAGAGATCCTACGGTTCCCGTCACAACCACGTACACCTGGTTCTCGATGGTGCGGGCATGGCTGGTGTAACGGACGCGGTGAAATGCGTGGCGGTCGTCCGTGCAGGATGGACAGAAGATGACGTCGGCACCGCGGGCTTTCGCCATCCGCACCAGCTCGGGAAACTCGATGTCATAGCAGATGATCATCGCCACTTTGCCCTTGTCTGTCTCAAAAATGTGCAGGTCGTCGCCGGCGCCCATATTCCAGCCTTTGATCTCCCAAGGCGTGATGTGAACCTTTTTTTGCTGGCCGACGCGGCCATCGGGGTAAAACAGGAACGCCGTATTGTACAGACGTCCGTTTTCCCGGATAATGTGCGTGCCTCCGATGATGTGCATCTGATGACGCTGTGCCAGCGTGGTAAACAATTGTATGTACGCCTCCGTAAACGACGGGAGGTCATTGATCGTCAGCGCGTTTCCTTGCGCGTCTCCGATGGACATCAACTGGGTCGTAAACAGCTCGGGAAACAGCAAAAACTCGGTTTCGTACTCCTCGGCCGTCTTTACGTAATGCTCAACCTGTTTGGCAAACTCCTCAAAGCTATGAATGGTATGCAGATGATACTGCACGGCAGAAACGCGCATCTTCATGGGAAACCTCCTTGCAGCACGCAGCTAAGTACGTAGATATACGGTAAATGATAGCAAAAAAAGCGGGTAAAGTCTCTCTTATTTGCAGGAAAAATGCAAGTCGATGCCTTCGCTCACATCTTGGCTCACAGCTCTCTTCCGGATCGGTTCTTTCGTACCAAATTTTCAGGTTCACACAAATAAACCAGACTTCTTTTCTGGCAGCAGAAACGGCCTTCTCTTTTGTCAGAAGGCCGTTTGAACCGGGTTGTTATTTCTTTGCCGCCATTCGAACAACGGTCCGGTACAGCAGCTCGGTGCCAAGCGCAATATCTTCATACGTCGAAAACTCCTGCGGATTGTGGCTGATACCGTCTTTGCAGCGGACGAAAATCATGCCGTAATCACAGACGTACGAAAGCGCCAGGGCATCGTGGAAGGGGCCGCTCATCAGCTCGGGAGGATTGAATCCCAGAGCGCCGCTCTCTTCCCGCATGATCGCTTTGATCCAGTCGGCGCAGTACCGGGGTTCGCTGTTGGTATCCTCCGTAATCGTATAACGAAGTCCACCTTCTTGTGCGGCCTGCTCGATCGCGGCCCGCAATTCCCGCTCCCGCTGATTGCGTCTCAAAAGGTCGATATCCCTGAGATCGATGGAAAAGCGAACGCGCTCCGGGATGATATTGCGCGAGTCGGGAAATACCTCCAGATGGCCGACGGTCCCCACTGTTGGAGCCTCCGGGTCGGATTTGGCAATTTCATGCAAGGCCGTGATGACTTTGGCCGCCCCTACCAATGCATCCTTTCTCATCCGCATCGGTACAGAACCGGCGTGACCGGCAAAGCCTTCAAACTCGACCGTCCACCAAAGCGGACCGGAGATGCCGCTGACGATGCCTACAGGCTCCTCAATCTGATCGAGGATCGGTCCTTGTTCAATATGAAGCTCCAAAAAAGCGCCGATGCTGCCTTCGGGATAGACAGACTCCTGCAGGCGCTCGGGGTCACAGCCGAATTCCTGCAGCGCTTGGCTCCGGGACACGCCGTTTTTGTCCGTACGCGCAAGCTCGCCTTCCTCCAGCTTGCCGAGTATCCCCCGCGACCCGAACAAGCCCTTTTGAAAACGACAGCCCTCCTCATCGCAGAAGGCGACGACCTCAATCGTCTGCTCTGGCCGCAGTCCCTGTTCCTTGAGTGTCTGAACAGCCTCCAGCCCGCCCAATACGCCGATCGTCCCGTCGAATCGCCCTCCATACGGCTGCGAATCGATATGGGAGCCGATCATCAGCACGGGAACAGCCGGGTTTTGTCCCTCAAGCCGACCGATCAGGTTGCCGAACTGGTCGATTCGGGCGGAAAGTCCTGCTTCCTCCATCCAGCTTTTGACCAATTCCACTCCCGCCCGGTCCTCCGGGGAAAGGGCCAGACGGCATACTCCTGTTTCCCCGATCTTGCCGATCCGGGCCAATGCCTCAATCCTTTGCTTCAAGCGCTCCTGATTGATCTGGAGCTGCCTGGTCTCCACGTTCATTTTCCGCGACCTCCTTTTGATTCTCGCAAAAGAACGGTTTGCCGTTTTTCACGAAAGGAATGGACGAAAGAGGTGCTTACTTCGCCATGGCTTCCTGACTGGCATACACGACCTCTCCGTCAATCATCGTTAGGCTAACTTGCAAATCCTTGATGGCTTCCTTCGGCACATCCAGCATTCTCCCGTTGACGACGACCAGATCGGCCAGCTTTCCCGCTTCGATGCTCCCTTTCAGCCCTTCTTCAAAGCTGGCGTACGCACCGTGAATGGTAAACATTTTGATGGCGTCCATGACGCTGACTGCTTGCTGCTCTCCTACCGTTGCCCCGTTTCTGCTCTTGCGATTGACAGCGGCATGGATGCCGACGAGAGGAGAATAGCCTGTTACCGGACAATCGGATGCACCCGCGGCGATGATGCCATTCCGGAAGAAGTCACCGACCGGATACATGTATGCCGAGCGTTCTCCGAGATTTTTCAGGTAGCTCTCCCCGTACTCGTACAAAAAGGCCGGATTCGGTGTCGGGATGACATCCAGCTTTGCCATTCGCTGCACCAGATCAGGGGCGGATACG
This sequence comes from Brevibacillus borstelensis, assembly GCF_036700025.1. Taxonomy (NCBI): domain Bacteria; kingdom Bacillati; phylum Bacillota; class Bacilli; order Caryophanales; family Paenibacillaceae; genus Brevibacillus; species Brevibacillus borstelensis. The sequence continues at coordinate 3,239,292 of NZ_CP144922.1, forward strand.
CCAGCATGCTCGATCCGATGGCGATGATTATGGCGAGGATGCTTTTCGAGCGCTTCTTCAAAGCAGGCGAGCAGCAGCTCAATGGCCCGGTCTCCCTGTGCGTGGGCTGTGATCTGGAATCCCTTCTCATGCGCTTCTCCCAAAATCCTATTCAATTCGTCCCGGGAATAGTAGAGGATTCCGCTGTCCCCCGGCCTGCTCGCAAACGGCTCGCGCATCGCCATTGTCGGTGCGATGCTGGCGCCGTCGACGAACACTTTTGCGGGTCCGATTCGGAAGCGCTCGTCCCCAAGGCCGGTGACAATCCCGGCGTCAATCACTTTGCGGACAAAGGCGTCCGATTGATTCAACGCGCAAATCATTGCATAGATTCGCACCTTGACATCGCCGGTCTGTACTGCCTTTTGCATGGCCCGCAAATTGTCCGGCCCGTACCCGCCTGCATCGTGCACGCTCGTGATTCCCGCGGCGACAAAGTCTGCGGAGGCGAGTCGAAGGCCTTCCCGGTACTCCTCCTCCGAAAAGGCAGCAGCCTCAAACATCTGCATATGCGCCGTCTCCACAAGCAGCCCTGTTAGTACTCCTTGTTCATCACGGTCCAATCTGCCCCCCTGCGGATCGGGCGTATGCTCGTCAAACCCTGCCCTGCGCAGTGCTTCCGTATTGACGATGGAGTGATGGGCACAGGTCCGCATGACAAAGACAGGATGCTTTTCGGAAACGCTGTCCAGCTCCTGGCGAGTCGGGAACCGCTTTTCGCGCATGCGGTTCTCGTCAAAACCGCAGGCCCGCACCCACTTTCCTTCCGGTGTGCGGGATGCTTGCTCCCGCAAGGCTTCCAGCAGGTCTTCGATCGAGTCGATTCCTCTTGCCTTGCAGTCGACGCCCAGCTTGTTGGTCCCGTAAATGGTGATGTGCAGATGGGAATCAATAAAACCGGGCAGCAAGCTTTTGCCTTCCAAATCGATTACCCGTGTCAGCGGGCCTATGTATTTGCTGACTTCTTCATTCGTGCCCACTGCCGAAATACGGTTGCCGCTGACAGCAACCGCCTCCACAACCCGTCCGTACCGATCGACCGTGATCACTTGTCCGTTCAGAAATACTGTATCTGCCATAAAAAGTCTCCTCCTTATTTTCCTATACCGGCTGGTGTGTTTCGTCTCCGGCGATGGCATCTTTCTCTCTCGCCTGAACGATACGCTGCGTAATGACATGCACCGCGAACATGACGACCAGGTTGATAAAAAGGGCGATTACTCCGACATTCAGGTCTTTGACAACAGAGGGCAGCGAGGGAAACAGCGTTCCGACACTGACCTGGGCGATGGTCACATAAGCGACGGTCAACACCCCGCTCGCGATTCCGGCAAAAGCGCCGTATTTGTTCACGAGCGGACGTGCAGGCACACAGAACAGCAGAGCGGGAAAAAGCTGTGTAACGAGGCTGTACCCCATCAGCAGCAAGGTGACAAGCGTATCTCCTCCGCTGAGCGTAAAGTACAGGCTGATCAGCGATAAAACAGGCACCAGGCTTTTGGCAAGCCAGGGAAGCTGTTTGTCGCCAACACTCGGCAGCAGAACCTTGATCACGTTTTTCGAAAGAAGGGTCGCTGCCGTCATCAAAAGCATCGAGCCCGGCACGAGCGCTGTCAGCAATCCGGCAGCGCCGATCAGTCCGACGATCCACGGTTCAAAGGTCTGGATCGACAGCCGGAGAAGCGACAAATCGCCGTCTGCTCCTTTCAGGCCAGGCACCTGCAAGATTGCAGTAAAGCCGACGAAGAAGACGAACAGCAGCATCAGTGTATAGAGCGGAAGCATGACGGTGTTTTTTCGGAATACACGGGCGCTTTTCGCCGAAAAAATGGAACCGAACGTATGCGGCCACATGTAAAAGCCCAGCACCGTCAACAGGACAGTCGAGATAAACCAGGAAATGCTCATTCCTTCTTTGGGAAAGGTCAGGAAACCGGGATTGGCAGCGTGAACGGCTTCGAACATCGGCCTGATGCCTCCATAGTAATGATACGGCAGGTACAGACCGAGAAAGACCACGACAAAGAAGATCATGATGTCCTTGATGGCCGCAGTCCAGGCCGAGCCGTGTATGCCCGAGATCATGACGTAGGCGGTCACGGCGAGCACGCCGATCCATACAGCCGCAGAGGGAGAGATGGAGCCGTATGATGCTTCCGAGACGATGATTCCCAGCCCTTTAAACTGGAGGACCAGATAAGGAATGATCGCGAGTACGCCGACAGTCGCAACGAGGATGCCGAGAACCGGGCTTTTGTATTTGCTTACAAAAAAATCGGACTGGGAAACAAGCTTGTGTTCCTTGGCGTACCGCCAGATGGGAGGAAGCAGCCAATAGGAGAGGACGTATGCGAGCGAGATGTAGGCAAGCACATAGTAAGCCGGAGCTCCCTTGGAATAGGCCCATCCGCTGCCCCCGAGGAAGGTGAAGGTCGTATAGATTTCGCCTGCCACCAGCAAAAAGATGAAGATCGTGCCAAAGCCGCGTCCGCCTACGGTCCACTGCTCCATGTTCATGTCTTTTCCCTTTTGGGCGCGAATGCCGAAATAAAGAGCGGCAAGCAGGGATGCGAAGATGATTAACAGCGCATGGTTCATCCTTCTTCCTCCTCTCTGTTGACCGGGTCCAGCTTGTTGACAAGGGCCATGATGCCCGAGGTCAAAACGACCCACATCACGATCCAGAAAAGAACGAAAGGCATCCCCAAAACATAAGGCTCGACGCGGTTCACAAACGGGATTCCGCCGAGCATCCCAACGAACGGTACGAACCCCAACCAATCCTTCGCTTTCACTCACCCTACCCCCAATCAAATGGATGTTGGTTGCTTGCCGATCGGCCGATCGAACATGTATGGTATTATTATCGAAAGATTCAATCTTTTCCTTTGTCCACGTTTCCAGAAAGCGGATGGTTTTTTTGTTCCATTTACTAAACATGTGGAGGGATCGCATGATAACCGTACGTGAACTCATCTCTGTCGTCGGCTGGGGACCCAATGCCGTGCTGGCAGGCGAATCCTTTTTGGACAAAGAGCTTATCGCCGTTACGTCGTTTGATTCCCCCGACGGATACAAGTGGCTTCACAAAGGCGAATTTGTCCTGACAACCGGCTATCCGTTTGTCACAGACAGGCAGACGCGCGAAGCAAGGCTGCTGCGGCTAATTGACGAGCTGGCCGAGATCGGCACCCCCGGCTTTGCCATCAAGCTGGGCCGATACATCGACGAGCTCCCCGCCCGCGTCATTGAGCGGGCCAACGAAAGGCAGATGCCGATCCTCTCCTTTCCGATGGACAAGGCCTGGTCGGACATCATTATCCCTGTCGCGCACTACATAAACGCCAAGCAGCGGGAGGAGCTGGATCGGACCCATGCCATCTACGAGGTGTTTCACCGCCATCTCACCAGAAACGGCAGTGTCGAAAATTTGGCCGAGCTGCTCCACGATATCCTGCAAACGCCTGTCAGTATTTACGCCAGAACCCCCAAATGGAATTGGCATGTGCCTGCCCCTATCGAACATTCGCCCGGACTGGAAGAATTGCTGACATCGACCCGAAACGCCCGGATGCACTCGCAACTGTCCCGTTATCGCGACCAGCATCTCATTCGCTGGCTTGTACATAACAATCGCCGGGAGGGAGCTGTTGTCCTGTGGAACGTCACACGCGAGCTGTTTCCCTGGGAAAACGTTGCGCTGGAACAGACAGCTGCCCTGCTTTCGCTGGAAATCGAGCGTCACTACACCGTCGTATCGACGTACCAGCGTTTTCGCAATGATTTTCTCCAGCTTCTTGTATCCGGAAAAGAGCAATCGACTGACCTGCTCATACGCAAGGCGGAGGAGCTCGACTGGGAGCTGGCGGACCGCTATGTAGCTGCTGTCATGCAGGCTACAGCCGGTTCCGCCAGCGACATGAAGGCCTGGAGTGAGCATGAAGCTGTGCTTGAGACAATTCGGAACCACTGGGAAACCCATCGGCCCCCGATCTTGTGCGGGCTGGATCGCGAGCATCGGATATTGCTGCTCTTTCCGGTGCAGGCTGATACGGTGGTTCAGCCTTCCGAAGAGCTGCTCGCCAGCCTGGAGATGTTGATACAGAAAAACAGGCAGCGCTCCATGTCCATCGGTATTGGCCGTTCCTATCCCGGCTTGGGTGGCATTGCCCAGAGCTACCATGAAGCGGTGATCAGCTGTCGGGCTGCGAGAGAAGGTGCCCCGCCCAATTCCGTCGCGGGTGCAAAATCTGCCCTGACGATCCGCCAATTTTCGTCACTCGGCATCGAGCGTATTTTGTTTGCCGAGTCCCCCGATCAAGAAGCCCGCCAGTTGGCTGATGAGTGCCTGTCCGCGCTGGCCGAATACGACCGGGAGCGCAAGGGCCAGCTGATCGACACCCTCCGTATGTTTTTGGCCTGCGATGGCAATCACGCCGAAGCTGCCAAGAAATTGTACGTCCATAAAAACACAGTCAAATACAGGCTGCAGATCATCCGGGATTTGACTGGACTTCACCCCGAGAAAGGTCATGATCAACTGTTATTTCGTATCGCTTTGACCGCTTACAAAGACAGCCCGGTGGTGTAAAGATGCCGTCCGTTTCGCGTTCTGGAATAACTGACAGGTTCACACGATGAAATGACAAGGCTCTGCAATGAAACCTTCCGGAAAATCAAAAAACCTCTGGCCTAACTCAGACCAGAGGTTTTTGCATTTGCTCAATCGTCTTACGCGTAGTGTTGCTCGCGAAGCCGCTGGATTTCTTCGCTTTCCAGGTATTCATCGTACGTAATCATCTTGTCGATGATGCCTTTTGGCGTAAATTCGATAATCCGGTTTGCAATCGTCTGTACGAATTGATGGTCATGGGAAACGAACAGAAGTGTTCCGTCGTATTCGATCAAGCCATTGTTCAAAGCCGTAATCGACTCCAGATCCAAGTGGTTGGTCGGCTCATCCATGATCAACACGTTGGCCTGGGCCAGCATCATTTTCGCCAGCATGCAGCGGACTTTTTCTCCACCGGACAGGACGTTCGCTTTCTTCAGCGACTCGTCGCCGGAGAAGAGCATCCGGCCCAAATAGCTGCGGATAAACGTTTCATCCTGCTCTTTGGAGTACTGGCGCAGCCAATCGACCAAGGACAGGTCCGTATTGAAATACTCCGAGTTGTCTTTCGGGAAGTACGCCTGGGAGGTCGTCACTCCCCACTCAAACGTACCGCTGTCTGCTTCGACCTCTCCCATCAGGATGCGGAACAAGGTCGTTTTGGCCAGCTCATTCGGTCCGACGAACGCGACTTTGTCCCCTTTGTTGATGGTCAAATTCAGATTTTCAAACAGCTTCTCGCCTTCGAGCGTTTTGCTGAGGCCTTCGATCATCAGGAGATTCTTGCCCGCCTCCCGCTCCGGCTTGAAATTGATGTACGGATAACGGCGGCTGGACGGCTTGATGTCTTCCAAAGAAATTTTCTCCAGCAGCTTTTTCCGCGAGGTCGCCTGCTTCGACTTGGACGCATTGGCGCTGAAGCGTGCAATAAACTCTTGCAGCTCCTTGATTTTCTCTTCTTTTTTCTTGTTCTGTTCGCGGGCCATTTTCAGCGCCAGCTGGCTGGATTCGTACCAGAAGTCGTAGTTGCCGACGTACAGCTGGATTTTGCCAAAGTCGATATCCGCGATGTGCGTACAAACCTTGTTCAGGAAGTGGCGGTCATGGGATACGACGATGACGGTGTTCTCGTAATCGGCCAGAAAGTTTTCCAGCCAGCGGATCGATTCGATGTCCAGGTGGTTCGTCGGCTCGTCCAGGAGCAGGACGTGCGGATTGCCAAACAGGGCTTGTGCGAGCAAAACCCGTACTTTCTCGTTGCCCTGCAGGTCCTTCATCTGCTTGTCGTGCAGTTCTGCAGGAATTCCGAGACCTGTCAGCAACTCAGCCGCATCCGCTTCGGCCATCCACCCGTTCAGCTCTTCAAACTCGCCTTCCAACTGGGATGCGCGCATGCCGTCCGCTTCAGAAAAATCCTCTTTCATGTACAGCGCGTTCTTTTCTTCCATGATTTCGTACAGACGGCGGTGACCCATAATCACTGTTTTGAGTACTTCAAATTCATCGAATTCAAAGTGGTTTTGCTTCAAAACGGCGATCCGCTCTCCCGGCGTGATCGAAACATGTCCGCTGGTAGGCTCGATTTCACCGGAGAGGATTTTTAAAAAGGTTGATTTGCCGGCACCGTTGGCACCGATCAAACCATAACAGTTGCCGGGCGTAAACTTGATGGTTACATCTTCAAACAATGCGCGTTTTCCGTAGCGCAATGTAACATTCTGAGTACTTATCATCACAATACCTGCCTTTTTTCACTCATTCAAACACTAATCATATCAGAAAAGAAGACTTTTCGCAAAATATCGCAAGTTGAGAAGGGACCGCCTCTCCCCGTTTGTTTTACAGCTTTTCAAGACAGTCCGGAAAAGGAGGTTTCCGTTGATAGAGATGGCCTTTCTCGGGAAAGCTATGCATGGACCCACAACGGTTTTTCGAAAGGAGGACCTAAGTCATGTCAAAGAAAAACGGCGTAAAAAATGAAATGGGAAACAAGGAAAATCCTTCTCAGACACGAGCTTCGAATACGATCAGCAAAGAAGAGACTCGTTCCAAGCAGCGCGGAGAGTAGCAATCTCTGCTGCCTGGCCTAGCAACGCTCTGCAAGCAGAACAGGAAAAGCCGGTCTATCAAAAAAAGACCGGCTGACTTTTGTTCGGGTGTCATTTTTTCTAATCGTCGCTACCGTTCGTTTGTTGCCCATTTCTTCATGGCTTGTGTCATTGTCTGTCCCTTCATTTCATGTCTACGCATGGATCAGATGTCCGCCCACGTAAAAGGCAACATGCTTCAGGTGTACATACAGCAAATCGCCGGACTGGAGGGAAAGTTCTGCAAAGCGGCGCCGGCTCATTTCGGCTTCGAAGATTTCCCCCGTATCCATCCGTCTTAGCTCAAGGCGGACTACAGAGCCCAGATTGTAAACATAGATCAGCTCCGCCGCCACGGACTGCGGATATTGCGGAGACCGGCTTACATCTACATCGTGCGGCCTTACGTAGCCGACCGCCGGCACATCGTCATCCTCGACTGCCCAATCGACGGCAAATTCCGCCTCTCCCAGCTTCACCTTGCCGTCTGCAATCCGCCCGCGAAAGAAGTTGACGCGCCCGAGGAAGCTGTACACAAACGGATTTGAGGGATTATTGTAGACCTCCTGGGGCGAACCGGTCTGCTCGACTCTTCCCTCGTTCATCACCACGACCCGGTCCGCGAGCTCCAACGCCTCTTCCTGATCGTGCGTGACAAAGACAATCGTCAGTCCCAGCTTTTCGTGCAGCCGTCTCAGCCAGCGTCTGAGCTCCTGTCGCACTTTTGCATCGAGGGCACCGAACGGCTCATCCAGCAGCAAAAATTTTGGCTCCACGGCCAGCGCTCTCGCCAGCGCCACTCGTTGTCTCTGCCCCCCGGACAATTGCGAAGGGTACCGATGCGCAAGCCCTTCCAACTGCACCAGACGCAGCAATGAGTGAACCCGTTCTTTGATCTCCGCCTTGGTCGGCCTCTGCTTGCGCGGCCGGACAGTCAGTCCAAAGGCGATATTGTCAAAAATATCCATATGCCGAAACAGGGCGTAGTGCTGAAAGACAAATCCCACTCCCCGTTCCCGCACGTCACGATGTGTATGGTCCTCTCCGTTGAAAAACACCTGGCCTGAATCGGCTGGCTCCAGCCCCGCGATCAATCGCAGTAGCGTTGTTTTGCCGGAACCAGAAGGCCCCAAGAGAGCGACCAGCTGTCCTGTCGGAATCTCCAGCTGAACGTCGCGCAGTGCAGTAAAGCTTCCATATGACTTGCTGATGCCGCAAATTTCAATACTCATGCGCTGGCCTCCCTTATGATTTCCGGCATCGCCTCGTTTTCTCGCTGCTGTCCTTCCGTTTTCCACTCGATCAGGCTTTTCAAGACGAGCGTGACCAACGCCAGGACAGCGAGCAAGGTAGCGGCAGCAAACGCGGCGACAAACTGATATTCGTTGTACAAAATCTCCACGTGGAGCGGCAGTGTATTGGTCATGCCCCTGATGTGCCCCGAGACGACGGATACCGCTCCAAATTCCCCCATCGCCCGGGCATTGCACAAAATGACTCCGTATAACAGCCCCCACTTGATATTGGGCAGGGTGATCCGCCAAAAGGTCTGCCAACCGCTTGCTCCAAGCGAGATCGCCGCTTCCTCCTCATCCTTCCCTTGCGCTTCCATCACCGGTATCAACTCTCTCGCCACAAAGGGAAAGGTCACAAAGGTTGTCGCCAAAACAATTCCCGGAACAGCGAAAATAATCTTGATATCATGCGCTGCAAGCCAAGGGCCGAGAACTCCTTGCGTGCCGAACAGCAGAACAAATATCAGGCCGGAAATGACTGGAGACACGGCAAAAGGCAGATCGATCAGCGTCAAAAGCAGGTTTTTGCCTCGAAAGGAAAACTTCGCAATGGCCCAAGCCGCGGCCACGCCGAAAACAACATTGGCAGGGACACTGATCGCCGCAGTCAGCAGCGTAAGCTTGACGGCAGAAAGGGTATCCGGCTCTTTTACAGCCTGGAGAAACAAGCCGATTCCCTCGCTGAAAGCTTCGGAAAAGACGGCAATCAGCGGAACGACCAGAAACAATCCCATGAAGATCAAGGCTACTGCAATCAAGAGCCAGCGAACATACCCGGGTTCGCTCGTATCAGTCAATCCATATCCCTCCTATCGTGCAGCATCCAATTTGTTCGTCTTCCACTGAAAAAAGTTGATCACCAGCAGCATGAAAAAGGACGCGACGAGCATGACCGAAGCGATCGCCGTCGCTCCTGTATAGTCGAATTGCTCCAGCTTTGTCATGATCAAAAGCGGAACGATTTCGGTCTGGAACGGCATGTTGCCCGAGATGAAGACGACGGAGCCGTATTCGCCCAAGGCGCGGGCAAAGGCCAGGGCAAAGCCGGTCAGGATCGCCGGGAGCAAATGAGGAAGAATCACGCGCAGGAACGTTTGCAGCCGGGATGCTCCCAAGGTGGCAGCGGCTTCCTCTACCTGGCGGTCCCAATCCTGAAGAACAGGCTGTACCGTCCGGACGACAAAGGGGAGTCCGATAAAGGTCAAAGCGACAAATATCCCGACAGGCGTATACGCGATTTTCATCCCCCACGCCGCAAACAACTGACCGATCCAGCCGTTCTCCGAATATATCGAGGCAAGGGCGATACCGGCTACTGCTGTCGGCAGGGCAAACGGCAGATCGACGATACCGTCAATGAACCGTTTTCCCGGGAAGTGGTACCGTACCAGCACCCATGCGACCAGCACCCCAAATACTGCATTCATGCAAGCTGCAAAAAAGGCGGTCAAAAAGCTGACCTGAAAGGAAGCGAGGACGCGCTGGTCCGTCACCGTCAGCCAAAACTGCTCCCAGGTCATGCTGGCTGTCTGGAGAAAAAGGATCGAAAGAGGGATCAAGACAAGCAGGCTCAGGTAGACCAGCGTGTACCCAATGGTAAGCCCAAAGCCCGGTAAGATTCCTTTTGATTTCATACGTTTTCCCATGGTTGACTCTCCCGCAGGTTGACAGTTTGTTTTCTTTGCAAAGCAGCCCCCTTGCAGCAACGGAAGTGAAGGATCAATAGCTGTTCCGTCACTCTTTTTGGGCCTGATAAATCTGATCAAAAACGCCTCCGTCTGCGAAATGAACCTGCTGAGCTTTGGCCCAGCCTCCGAATACTTCCTGGATGGTAAACAGCTCAATTTCGGGGAACGGCGGCTGGTGGGCCGCTTTCACTTCGGCTAAGCGGGGCCTGTAGTAATGCTTGGCGGCAATTTCCTGTGCTTCTTTTGTATACAGAAACTGAAGGTATTCCGTCGCCAGCTCACGAGTTTGACGCTTGTCGACGTTCTTGTCGACTATGGCGACAGGAGGTTCGGCCAGTATGCTGAGCGAAGGATTGACGATGTCAAACTTGTCTTTCCCCAGTTCATTGATGGCCAGATAGGCTTCGTTTTCCCAGGCGATGAGGACATCTCCGATACCCCGCTCGACAAAAGTGGTGGTCGAGCCGCGTGCGCCGGAATCCAGGACGGGAACGTTTTTGAACAGGCGGTTCACGAAGTCCTTGGCCTTCCCTTCATCCCCATTGTTTTTCTTCAAGGCATAGCCCCATGCTGCCAGGTAGTTCCAACGGGCCCCGCCTGAGGTCTTGGGATTGGGTGTGATGACGGACACGTCCTGCTTGACCAGATCATCCCAATCCTTGATCTGCTTGGGATTCCCTTTTCGCACAAGAAACACGATCGTGGAGGTGTATGGAGAGCTGTTATCCGGCAGCCTGCTCTGCCACTCCTTGGGCATGTATCCCCGCTCAGCGATGGCATCGATATCATAGGCCAGCGCGAGAGTGACCACATCCGCTTCCAATCCGTCGATAACAGACCTCGACTGCTTGCCGGAGCCGCCATGCGACTGTTTGATGGTGACGGTTTGCCCTGTCTTTGTCTTCCAGTACTCGGCGAATCGCTGGTTGACCTCCTGATACAGCTCACGCGTCGGGTCATAGGACACATTGAGCAGCTCCACCTGTGTCTGTTGTTTGCTGTCTGTTGCCGAATTCGAGGCTGTGCATCCAATCAGACCAAGACACAAAACAATGGCTACTGCATACACAGAAACGGGTCGCAAAAACCAATAACGTCCACTCATCTGACTTTCTCCTTTTCTAATTCTCAGTAAATGCATCGGAATATAATTCATTGTATTGTGGCTACTGCCTACTTTGTGTCAACTTGTTTTGGTCCAATCGCCCAATCTTTGTGCTCTCAGCCAGCCAATGTGTTCGCAGCCCGCCAATTTTACCGTATGTCTGACGCTTGGGCGCCGTTCATCGGACCTAGCCCGAAAATAAAAAAAAGCCGGCAAATGCCAGCTTTGTTCATGAACCGCTTATGTTGTTAAACGCTTTTCCAGCGAAGGCCGACAACTGTCAGCCAGCTCTTTCACCGCCAAAATCCGCCGAATGGCCTCCAGATTGTCCTTTTTGTGGTACTTGATCTGATTGATAAAAGCGACCGTCACATTATGACTGCTTTTCTCCAGCAGACGAAACTCCATATCCTGGCCGATCATTCCCGTCTCGAGCACGCGCATATAAAAGCCGCTGTACCCTGTCTGTTGAATGAGCGAGACCATGTCGCTGCGCTGCAGCCGTACATCCAGTTTGAAACAGGGCTGCCTCGGCTGGCTTACCTGCACGACTGCCTCACCCAATTGAAAAATGTCGCCGATAGACACGGTGGACTCGTCCAACCCGCGAACTGTCACATTTTCACCAAATGCACCGGGAGCCAGCTCCTGACCAAGCTTCTCCTCCCAGAACGAATAATGATCGTAGCTGTACACCATCAATGCTTTGTCCTTGCCGCCGTGAAAGCGGCGATCGGCTTGTCCGTCCCCGTCGAGCTGTTCCCAATCCAGAAATCTGCGATCCGTGACAGGGTATTTCCAAATTGCCGTACTTACTTCTTTGCCATTATGCATGACTGTTTGCGGCTTGCCCACATTGATGGATACCAGTTGCATCTCTCTCGCTCGTCCTTCCAGTTTTTTCATTATTGTACCACAGATGACGGTTCGGGCCCTTTGTCTGAATCTACCGATAATTACTCACTCTCGCTTCCATCAGCCGCATCGTTTATGATGATAGAAAGAAGGAGTTGATTGGTTGTGATTACCGTTTTGATCAAACATCCCCACGAGGATGTCGCCCCGATACAAATCAAGGATACCGACGATGTCACCCGGCTCGTCGGCGGCGACTTCGAGGTGCTTGCGGATGATCGTCTGGACGGAGTATCTCTGCTCGTAAACGAGGACTTGCGCGGAGTGGCAGCGAACAATTTTCCGGTCACGACAGACGGTTTCCTCGACTGGGTGTATGGTCCCTGCGTATTTGTAAAAGCGGATGGCACCTCTCTGACGGACGAGGACATGGAGAAGATCCGGAAGTACCTTGCCTCGCACGTATAAAGAACAACACCCCGAGGGAGAAAAAGACCCTGGAGCAGGCAGTGATGTCCAATAGGCATCCTGCCGTCTTCAGGGTCTTTTCATCTATCTATTCTTTCCTCCTACTGTACGCCGCTGCTGCCGAAGCCGCCCGCTCCGCGTTCAGTTTCGTCCAGCTCCTCCACTACCTCGAAGTCAGCTATCGGCACAATCGCCAGCACTCCCTGCGCGATCCGGTCTCCCTTGCGGATGAGATAGGCGTGGCGGTCCACTTCCCGATCTACTTCAACCGGCTTGTCGCTGACGTCCATACACGTTTTGCCGCTCTCGCCAGACGGTGTGCGGATATTGTCGATCAGGACGCATACTTCCCCGCGGTAGCCGGCATCAACAGTACCTGGAGCGTTGCTGATCCGCAGCTTTGACTTTGCGCTGATTCCGGAACGCGGGCGAACCTGCAGCTCATATCCATCGGGCAGGGCAAAGGCCAGCCCGGTCGGAATTTTGGCTGTCTCCCCTGGCAGAATAATCACATCTTCGACTGCTACAAGATCAAATCCCGCGTCGAAGGCACGGGCGTATTTCGGAATGACGGCATCTGCATGCAGTTGTTTGATCTTCACAGGAGCCACAGGCCGTTTAAACGTGTTTGTCATTTCTCGTCTCTCCTTTGCTGACTGGTGCGGATTAGAGGTCGCCCAGGTTCAATCCGCTCGATTTAGTATAATTGGTCACCTTTTGCTCGAAGAAGTCGGTCTTGGTTTGATTCAGGTTGGCGAAGCTGTCTACCCATTTCATCGGGTGCTCCAGGTGATCAGGGTACAGAATCTCCAAATCGAGTCCTTTTAGACGCTGGTTGGCCAAATATTTGATATAGCGCTCCAAAATGTCGTTGTTGATTCCGAGAATTTCATTGTTGGTCACATACTGTCCCCAGCGGATTTCGTGAGAGGCAGCCGTATGGAACATGCCGCGCAGCTCTTCGATCAATTCAGGCGTAAAGATATCCGGGTTCTCTGCCCGCAGCTCGCGGAACATGTTCTGGAACAACACCACGTGTGTAAGCTCGTCCCGCTGGATGTATTTGATCATCGTCGCGGTTCCCGTCATTTTTCCTTGACGCGCCAGCGTGTAAAAGAAAGAGAAGCCGGAGTAAAAATAGAGCGATTCCAGCAAGTAGTTGGCGATTACGGTTTTGACGAAGTTCACGTCATTCGGATTGTCGACGAACTGCTGGTACAAATCGGCGATGAACTTGTTTCGCTCCATCAGGTGAACGTCATTGCGCCATTCGTCGTAAATATTGTCTCGCGTTTGCGGGGAACATACCGAATCCAGTACGTAGCTGTACGACTGCGCGTGAATCTCCTCCTGGAATGTCTGGATATTCAATAGGGAGCAGACCTCCGGCGCCGTCACATAGTCGGAGATGTTCGGCAAATTGACCGATTGGAGCGAGTCCAAAAAGTTCAGGAACGAGATCGTCTTGTCAAAAGCCCTTCGCTCGGCCGGAGAGAGCGAGTCGAATTGCTTGGCGTCGTTTGCGAGCGGCACCTCTTCCGGAATCCAGAAGTTGTTGAGCATCGTCCGATACAGCTTGGCAGCCCACGGATACTTGATCCGGTTCCACTCTCTTAGGTTGGTGGTGTTTCCGCCGATCATGCGCTGCGTGCCGCGCTGGCCTTCTTCATTGAATAAACGCTTTTTTTCCAGTTGCATGCGTGTTCACACTCCTATGAGCAAGTAACGTCCCCGGCCTGTCGGACCGGGGAGTCAGGTTTGCTCTTTTGATTTTGTTTGTTATGCCGAGCAGCTTACACAGTCCTCTACTTCAACAGATTGATTGCGGACGTAGTAAATCGTCTTCAATCCGTTTTCCCACGCCTGTATGTACAGGTCGAGAAATTCGGGCGCTGTGATTTGCGGCGTGATGTACAGGTTGAACGATTGGGCCTGGTCAATGTGGACCTGTCTCGCTCCGGCTGCACGGATCGACCACTGCTGATCGATGCGATGGGCCTCCTTGTAGTAAAAGAATGTGTTTTCATTCAGATTCGGCGCCGTTTGCGGGATGTTTCCGCTGCGCTTTTCCTCTACGAAAAACTTTGCGTAAACCGGATCGGTAGACGCTGTGGAGCCAGCGATCAGGCTGGTCGTGCCCGTCGGCGCCACGGCAAAGGTCCAGGCATTGCGCATGCCGTACCGGGCGACATCCTCTTTCAACGAAGCCCACCGTTCATCCGTGTAGCCTCTCCGTTCGAAGTACTCTCCGGTCTGCCATTCGCTGCCTTCAAATACGCGATACGTTCCCTTTTCGCGTGCCAGCTCCATCGATGTTTTAATCGCTTGATAAGCAATTTCCTCGTACAGCTTGTCGGCCGCCTCTATGTGCTCTTCGCTCTCCCACTTGATTCCGTTTTGTGCCAGGTACTGATGGTAGCCGCTCGTTCCGAGACCCACCGCACGGTATTTCTGGTTGGTGGCTTCCGCCTGCTTTACCGGATAGTAGTTCAAATCAATCACATTGTCCAGCATCCGCATCTGGATCGGGACGATTCGGGCAATGTCCTCTGTTGATTGCAAGCGTCCCAGATTCAGCGAGGAAAGGTTGCAGACGACGAAATCGCCCGGTCTGTAACGGTATACGACCTCTCCGTCCTCCAGCTCTTCGCTGACGAACACGGTCGGGCTCATGTTCTGCATGATCTCCGTGCAGAGGTTGGAGGAGTACACCATGCCTGCATGCTTGTTTGGATTTGCTCTGTTTACCGTATCGCGGAAAAAGATGAACGGCGTTCCCGTTTCAAAAGCGCTGGCCATGATGCGCTTCATGATTTCAATGGCCGGTATCTCCGTCTTGATCGTCAGCTTCTCTTCCTGGACGCACAGCTCGTAGCGGCGGGCGAACTCTTCACCGTAGGAGTCCTCCAGAGAGAAGCCCATCACCTCGCGAACCTCATGCGGATCGAACAAATACCACATGCCCCGCTCTTTTACGCGCTCCATGAACAGGTCGGGAATGCACACGCCCGGGAAAATATCATGGGCTTTCATCCGGTCGTCTCCGTTGTTTGTTTTAAGCAAGAGGAAGTCGAGGATGTCTGCATGCCATACATCCAGGTAGATAGCGAATGCTCCTGCCCGTGTACCGAGCTGATCGACGCTGATCGCAATCTGGTTGTAGAGCCTTGTCCACGGCACAATGCCGCCGGAAGCTCCCTTGTGTCCGCGAATGGACGAGCCGCGGCTGCGCACTTTCCCCAGATAAATGCCGACACCGCCGCCGAATTTGGAGACCATGGAGGTCGCACCGGCCGTATTCATAATTCCTGAGAGAGAGTCATCTACCGTGTCGATGAAGCATGACGACAGCTGGTGATGTGGCGTTCCCGCGTTGGCGAGCGTCGGCGTGGCGACGGTGATCTCCAGCTTGGACAAGATGTCGTAGAAGTCCTTGGCGTGTTTCAGCTTGTCCTGCTCCTTCATCGCCAGGTGCATCGCAATGATCATGAACCGCTCCTGGGGCAGCTCCATGACCCCTTTGTCGTAGTCTTTGATCAAATAGCGGTCAGCCAGCAGGCGAAGTCCGGCGTAGTTGAACAGCTCGTCCCTCTCCGGCTTTAGATAAGCCTGCAGCTCTTGAATCTCTTCATCACTGTACGTTTCCAGCAAATACGAACCGTACAGTCCTTTTTCAGTCAATGTATGTACCAACTCAGTAAAGTCGCCGTAGCCAAAATGGCCGCGGTATCCGCGATTGATCGCTGCGTCTTTGTACAAATCGTAAGCGAGCAGTCTGGCTGCCACGAATTGCCATTCCGGAGTTTCCACGCTGGTCTTTTCCACAGCGGTCTGCATCACGATCCGCTGAATCTCTTTGGTGGTCATCCCATCGCGAAATTGAATGCAAGCATCCATCTCCAGCTCAAGCGGATCGCATGCCGGATAGTCCTTGCAAGCATAGCCGATCACTTTTTTCAGCTTGTCGATGCGCAGGTCTTCCTGCTCTCCGTTTCGTTTCACTATTTGAATGGTGGTAACAGCGTTCATGCCGCAACTCCTTACTCCCCCGTAATTTTCTCTCTGGTAGAATTGGGTATAATGACGGGATCAATATTTGGTAGATTTTGAGTCTCAAAACCTTTTATCAGTGTACAAGAGACCACTATATATAGCAAGGGATTAAATTTTTCGACAAATCAAATACTATATATTGATTACATCCATCTCTGCGTGTATGTACCACAAGACGAAGAAAAAAGATACAGGACAAGAGTCTCATTTCTGGTTGACTTGTCATCGCTATGCTTGAATGTCCCTTTCGTTTCAGGAGCAGACAATAAAACCGCCTCTACCAAAAATGTAGAAGCGGGTTCGATTTACTCACTGATATACTTACGCGATCCGTATTTCTGTGTCCACTTTTCCCTCCACTCCGGGAACGAAAGCCCGGTCACTTCCTCCAGCGTCTTCCCGTCGAGGCTGTAGGGACCGCCTGCCAATGGTTCTTTTGAGTCCGGCATAGAGGTGCCGCCGATTACTTCAGTGCCGCTGGTCATCAAGACGATGACTGTCTTGTCGTATTCGTCATTCGGAAGCTCCAGATCGAGCGGATGGTTGGATACGATGAACCTGTACAGGCTGATTTCTTTTCCCAGATAATCATCGGGGTTTACTGCCTGATAAGCCCATGCGTGGCTCCCGTCATTAGCCAGATAATCCTTTGTTAAGGTGTACGAGGAGACCAAACCTTGGCTGGCTTCGATCTTGTATCCTTTGGCGTTGAGAAAGTCGACGGCAAACGTCGGAGCATCCGCTAGAGGAGCATTTGTCGCTTGCGCTTCGTCCTCCTTGTTTGCGATCGATGAAAAAGCGAGATTCGCCAGTGCAAGCAGGACGATGATTGCGAGCGCATAGAGGATCGGCTTTATCGTCCTCTGCCGCTTTGCCGTTACTTCCGGCTCATCCTGACCAAGTCTCCCTCTCCTATTTTCCGTGTTTTCCTTTTTGTCTGACTTCATGTGCGCTATCCCCCCACATGTACGAAAAAGTATCGCCGGCTTATATTTCTAAGCTTTCCAATGGCTTGCAATTGCCTTCATAGGCTTAGACGCAAGCCACCCTCCTTTTCGTTTCCACATGCTGCCAAGTTTTCCTCTCCACTTTCACAATCAGAGTCGATTGTCAAAAAAAAATCACTTCCATCCAGCCTTTTTCTCAGCAAAATCTTTTTACCTGTGCTATAATCACGGTTGCACCATTAAAATCAAATAGACTGGAAAGGGTGAATTGTACATTGCAAGTACAAAAACCGTATCGCGTTTTGCTTTACTACAAGTATGTCCATCTCGACAATTACGAGGAGTATGCAGCTGAGCATCTCGCTTTTTGCAAAGAACTCGGCCTGAAGGGACGCATCATCGTTGCCCCTGAAGGATTGAACGGAACTGTTTCCGGAACCGTGGAACAAACCGACGCTTACATGGAATTTGTCCGAAAAGATCCGCGTTTTGCGGACATCTGGTTTAAAATAGATGAAGCCGACGGACACGCTTTCAAAAAGATGTTCGTTCGTGCGAAAAAAGAATTGGTAACCTGGCGTCTCAAGGATGATTTCCATCCGACTGAACTGACCGGAAAATACTTGAGCCCGAAAGAATTTTATGAAATGCTCCAGCGTGACGACGTCGTCGTACTGGACGGCCGCAATGAATACGAATACGAGCTTGGCCACTTCCGCGGAGCGATTCGTCCGGGAGTCGAATCTTCCCGCGAGTTTCCCGAGTGGATTCGCGAGAACATGAGCCAATTCAAGGACAAAAAGGTTCTCACCTACTGCACAGGCGGTATCCGCTGTGAAAAATTGACCGGTGTTCTGATGAAGGAAGGCTTTGAAGAGGTGTACCAGCTTCATGGCGGCATTGTCACTTACGGAAAAGACCCTGAGGTGAAGGGACGTCTGTGGGACGGCAAGTGCTACGTATTCGACGAGCGCATCTCCGTCAAGATCAACCAGACAGAAGAAGATGTCGTGATCAGTTCCTGCTACTACTGCGGGAAGCCGGAAGACCGCTATGTCAACTGTGCCAACCCGTTCTGCAACAAGCAGCACTTCTGCTGCACCGAGTGTGAAGTCAAATACAAGCGCTCCTGCTCCGACGAGTGCCGCGAGCATCCGCGCAACCGATACGTCGAAGAAGAAAAAGCCAACCTGCAAGCGGCTGGCGCAAAGGAATAAATATGTGAGGCTGATCGTCGAAAAGATGATCAGCCTTTTCGTTTTTTACAGACCTGCCCTCTTTCCTCTCTCTCAAAAAGGTTTTCTGACCTTCCGTCCCGAAGATTTACATAATACAAATGACCTTATGAAAGGGGGAGTTCCAATGAATAATCTGCTGGAAGCCGGTATTCGAACACTGCAAAAGGCGCTTGCCGGCGGCTTCACGACAAGCAGAGAACTCACTCTTGCCTATTTGGAGCGCATAGCAGCCCATGATAAACGAGGAGCGGGCCTGAATGCCATTTCTGAGCTTAATCCCGATGCCTTGCATATCGCCGACGCTTTGGACAGAGAGCGGCTGATCCGCGGACCACGCAGCCCGTTGCATGGCATTCCCGTCTTGATCAAAGACAATATTGCGACAGCCGATCAGATGCATACGTCAGCAGGCTCGCTTGCCCTCGCAGACTCCTACGCCGGACGCGATGCATTCGTCGTGCAGCAGTTGCGATCAGCCGGAGCGATTATTCTCGGCAAGACAAACATGACCGAGTGGGCCAATTTCATCTCGACTGCCATGCCCAACGGCTACAGCTCGCGCGGTGGACAGGTACGCAACCCATACGGCCCCGGTCGATTTGACACGGGAGGCTCCAGCTCCGGTTCGGGAGCCGCCATCGCAGCAGGCTTTGCTGCCGCTGCAGTCGGGACAGAAACGTCAGGCTCGATCCTCAATCCATCTGCCAACCACTCGCTTGTCGGAATCAAACCAACATTGGGTCTTGTCAGCCGAACAGGAATCATCCCGATCGCCACGAGCCAGGATACGGCTGGACCGATGGCCCTTTGCGTTGAAGATGCAGCGATTCTGCTTGGTGCATTGACAGGAGTAGACAGCGAGGATCCTGCTACGGGAGCAAGCGCGGGACGCTCATATACGGACTACACCCCGTTTTTGGACAAAAGCGGCTTGCGCGGCGCTCGCATCGGCGTCGTCCGTACTTTTGCCGACGACGTGATGACAGATGACCAAAGGCCATTATTTGAAGCGGTCCTTCGCATTCTTCAGGAGCAGGGAGCAATATTGGTCGAGAATATCCGCATTCCCTCCGAACAGGAAACATGGGACTCTAGTGTTTTCTACTACGAGTTTAAATCAGGCGTAAACGCTTATTTGTCCCGACTTCCCGCCTCTTTTTCCATACGAACGCTTGGCGACATAATCGAATGGAACAAGGAAAACGCTGATGCAGCCTTGCGCTACGGCCAAGACATCCTGGAAAAAGCGGATCAAACGGGCGGCAGCTTGACTGAAGCGGAATACTTGGACAGTCGCCTCCGGGATCTGAGGCAATCCCGCACGGAAGGATTGGACGCTGCTTTTGACCAGCACCAATTGGACTGCCTGCTCTTCCCCCATGATTTTGGCGCGGATATCGCTGCCAAGGCCGGATACCCCTCCATCTCCCTGCCTGCCGGCTATGAACCATCAGGGAATCCATTCGGCATCATGTTTACGGGCAGAGCGTACAGCGAGCCTCTTCTGATCCGCATCGGGTACTCGTTTGAACAGGCGAGCTTGCTGCGGGTTCCGCCTCAATTACAAGGGTAGCCAGCAACTGCCTAAAAAACAAACAGGGCTTGTCTGGACGGTCTTATGACCCTGTCCAAACCAGCCCCGTTTTGTTACTCACAAGAACAGTCCTATCTGTTCTACATCGTTTTTAGCGAGGATTCCGCCTTGTTCAGCTTGTCCTGGAACAATTCCCCCAGAATGCTGACATCCGCTTCCCAGCTGTTGTCACCGTATTGGATCGTCGCCTTCGAATCTCCCTTTTTCCCCGTAATCTGGATGCTCTTTGTCTTCATTACATAGCTGCCGTCCTCGTGGAACGTGATCGCCGCATCCTTCAGCTCCTTCTCCAGCAACGGAACGACGGTCTTCTCCAAGGCGCCCTGCGTCGTCTGAACGGCAGACCGCCCCATATCGATCACCTGTTCGGGGGAAAACTCAAAAACGAGTACGAGTATGACACCGATCGCGACCACGACTGAGACGATCCGAAACAAACTCTTCACAATCATTTGCAGGATCACAATAACCAGTACAGCGCCTACCGCGATCGGCCAGTAATCTGTTGCCAATTGGATCAGCTGCTCCATGTCGATCAACTCCTTCTTTCCCATTCTGTCCAAAAGGGAGCGCGGCTAAATCATCTTTTCGAAAGCTTGCTGGTCAAAAGCGAATCTAAGCTGCACGTTCTGTTATCAATTACGAATAAGAGGCCTGTTTGTTACAAAAATACGATTCCACGCCCCATTTTTTGCGAGAAACAGAAGCAAGCACCGGACAGTCGTTCTCCCTTTTGCCGATGCTCTCATACCCAAGGACGCTCCTCATAGCCAGGGACGCTATTCAATGGAAAAACGGCGCTGTGATCGCGCCGCTTTGTCAGTTGGTTGCCGCTCTTTTTCCCGACTGGGTCTTTGCTAGATGCATGGCGTACTGGATCGGTCTTTTGATTGCGTCCTTGTATTGGCCAAGCATGCCCATTTCGCGGAAGATTTCTCTTCCCGGCTTCGGATTTACCTCAATCAACCATGCGCGTCCCTTGACATCGATCCCGATGTCCAATCCCATCTCCATCATGCGCCCAAAGTGATTTTCCAGCGTCTCGACTGTCTGGTACGCTAGCTGCTCACAATCTCGTATAATTTCATTCGTCTTTTGCTCGCCAAATGTAGCTGCAAGGAACGACTTTACGGGAACCGCCCTGCCGCCGCCGTGGAGATTGGAGGTGGCGCTCTTCGCTCCGCCGACCCGCATCCCCGCGCCTGTAATGCTCCACAAGCCCTCTCCGTTTTTCTGGATCAGAAGCCTCATGTCGACAGCCCTGCCGGGTACCAGATTAAGATAAAGCCCTTGCTGTACGATGTACTTGTCGCGGGTTGCCCAGCTTTTCACTCTGGCTTGGACAGACTCCAGCTGCTTGATCACCATGGACACCTTGGCCCGCTGCTTATCCCTTCCCAGCAGATGGTAGCCCTGCGAGGTCTTTTCGACACTGAGGATATTGCGTCCGCCCGTTCCATTTGCCGGCTTCACATAGAGCAACGGGTGGCGCGCCAACATTTTCTGCAAGTTAAGCCGATTGTACAGAACCGTTTCCGGCAGCCACCGGTGCATCCGGCTGTCTTTCACCAGTACCTCGTGAACCTTCCACTTGTTCGCGAGCCGATTGTTTGTATACAACAGGTCGCTTGTTCGGCGGAATGCCACATACCGTTTGAAAGCGTCTGTCGGCGTGTAGCGATACCGGTCGATCACGGCATCCGGTCGGGGAAAGATTCGCGCCTGCCAGCCGCGAGCCGCAGGGATGAATCCGCGAATTTGCTTTCCGTTTGCCGATACGTCCGGGGGCGAGAACAAAAACACGGTACACCCGAGCTCCTCCCCTGCCCGAATCATTTTGCGAAAATAGCTCGGTTCTGCAAAAGACTTGCCCTCCCGCCAGGTCAGTATGCCAATAATGGGTCGTTTCATCTCAACACCCTTTCTGCTTCCTTCCCTGGCAGTTTATTCAGCTACCCTTGCATTGGCGAATGACGAAGCCTGGACTCCAGCTGCTGCAGGTCGGGCGGCAGGGCTGCAGATACTTCGAGCGTCTCCATTCCGAACGGATGGGAAAACCTGAGAATTGCTGCATGCAGCGCTTGCCGTTTCACGAACATTTCCTTTCCGCCATAGAGCGTATCTCCGATCAACGGAAAGCCCACATAGCTGAGATGGACCCGTATCTGATGGGTTCGTCCCGTCTCCAGCTCGCATTCCAGCTTTGTCGCCGTTTCGAAGCGCTCTGTTACCCGATAGTGAGTGACTGCAGCATCCCCGGTGGGAGTCACTCTCCTGCGGTTGGAGTAAAAGCGATCCTTCCCGATCGGCTCGGAGATCGTGCCGCTTTCCTTTGACAGCCTCCCGTGAACATAGGCAATGTAGTGCCGCTTGATTTTTCGCTCGCGCAGATGTTCGTCCAATAGAGCAGAGGCGAGTGCATGCTTGGCGTACATCACAACCCCTGACGTCTCCTGATCAAGCCGATGAACATGGCGGACACGCGCCGCGACGCCAGTCCGTTCAAAATGGCCGGCGACAAGATGATCCAACGTTTTTTTATGGAATTTCTCCGTCGGGTGCAGCAGCATCCCTGCCGGCTTGTTTACGATCAGCAGATGATCGTCTTCATACAGTACCTGCAGCTTTTCAGGCGAGGGGTCCAGACCAAAAGGTTCCGGCGCACAGGCCCTGACCTTGATTTCCTGCCCGGCCGCTACCTTGACGTGTTGGGCAGCCGGATTTCCTTCCAGCCAAACCTCTTTATGCTGAAAAAGCAGATGAACCTGCTTTTTCGGCCACTTCCAGTGTTCCCGGAGCAAGCTGCCGATTCCAAGTCCGTCGACTTCATCGGGGATCGTCCCGATCAGCCATTCTCCTTGTTTTTTCATTGCTATCATCAGAGGTTATCCCCCACAGCCGATCTCTTCGTCTCGGTTATTCCAGCGTCTCGCTCACCTGAATCGCCCGATCGAGGAAATGCTCGATCTCTTCGCGGCTCTTGCCGAGCTTGCTTACGAATCTGACGAGTTCTTTTCCTTTGGAGAACGCGATAAAGCTCGGGATGCCAAACACCTCCAGCTGCTGTGACAGCTCTGGCAATGTATCCCGATTGATTGCTACCATATCCAGCTTGTCCTTATACGCCTCTTCGACAGCAGGCATGAACGGATCGATTCGATGGCAATCCGGGCACCAATCCGTATAAAATTTCACGACAACCGGTTTTTCCTGAGCAATTTGTTCTTGAAATTCAGCTTCTGTCTTGATTTCTTTCATCGAACTTGCCCTCCTCTGGTTTTATCTGGCTATAGTGTAGCACAGCTAAACATGTTTGTCTTTTTTCTGGAAGCGTGAAGTGTCGTTTAAAAATGGTTTTTTTGTTCAACCAGGCATTTCACAAAGGCTTCCGCCGGTCGGGACAACGGTCGGTCCTTGCGGTATGCCACGACGAGCGTGCGAAACGGCCTTCTCGCCAACCGCACGTAAACAGGATGCTCGGTCGTTCCGGGAGCGAGCGAAATCATCCGTGGCGCAAAAGAAAGTCCCATGCCCGCTGCTACGAGCGACTGTACCGTCTGGATGTTGGTGCTTTCAAAGACGATTCGCGGGCGGAATCCCGCCTCTTCGCAAAGCCTGAGCGAAATCGTGCGAAAACCTTGACCTTCCTTCAGCAGGATAAACGGCTGTCCCGCAAGCTCTGCCAGATCCACTTCCTTTTGCCCTGCGATCGGATGCTGCGGCGGGACGGCGAGAAATATCTCTTCGTGAATCGCCGGTATCGTCTCCAGTGTAGGATCAGTGATCGGCATCGTCAGCAGACTGATATCTATCTTTCCCCGTACGAGCAAATGCTCGAGATGGCTGGAGGTTTCTTCAATCAATTGAAGCTCTACGCCGGGAAACTGGCGGGTAAAATCGGGAATGACTCTCGGCAAGACATACGCCCCCGTAATCGGCAGGCTGCCGACCAGCAGCTTCCCGCTCTCTCCTACAGCATAGGAGCGCATTTCCCTCTCCAGGCCCTCCGCCATGTCGACCAATGTTTGGGCAACCTGGACAAACCTCTGTCCGGCATCGGTCAGCTCTACGTGCTGAGGCAGGCGGTGAAACAGGGGAACTCCCAGTATTTTTTCCAATTTGGCGATTTGCTGGCTAAGCGAAGGCTGTGCCAAATGCAAACGGCTGGCAGCGCGTGAAAAGCTCCGTTCTTCCGCGACTGCGAGCACATAACGAATCTGTCGTAACTCCATGAGGACCTCCCAATAGGCAAAAACTATCCATCTCATAATAATTATATCTTTGAACTATTTCTATTGCCATGATACAACCTTGATAAGAGTTTTGAACGAAGGAGGATTACCCTTATGAAACCTCGCACTATGTTTGAGAAAATCTGGGACTCTCATGTAATCCATGAGGAAGCCGGCAAACCAAGTCTTTTGTATATCGACCTGCACCTCGTACACGAAGTGACTTCGCCCCAAGCTTTCGAGGGTCTCCGCCTCGCCGGACGAAAAGTCCGCCGCCCGGATCTGACATTCGCTACGATGGACCACAACGTCCCGACAGCGGACCGCTTCAATGTCAAAGATCCGATCTCTCGTCAGCAAATGGAGACGCTGACCGCAAACTGCAAAGAATTCGGAATTACGCTCGCCGACCTGAACAGCCCTGATCAAGGGATTGTGCACGTCATCGGTCCCGAGCTTGGCCTGACACACCCGGGAAAAACGATCGTGTGCGGCGACAGCCATACCTCCACGCACGGCGCGTTTGGCGCACTCGCTTTCGGGATTGGCACCAGCGAAGTAGAGCACGTGCTGGCCACGCAATGCCTGCAGCAGTCCAAACCGAAAACGCTTGAAGTCCGTGTAGTGGGCGATCTGCCGTATGGAGTAAGCGCAAAAGACTTAATTTTGGCCATCATCGCAAAATACGGAACAGACTTCGCGACCGGATACGTCATCGAATACACCGGCGATGCCATTCGCAAGCTGACGATGGAAGAGCGCATGACTGTATGCAATATGTCTATTGAGGCCGGTGCCCGCGCTGGTCTGATCGCTCCTGACGAAACCACTTTTGCCTATCTGAAGGGCAAGCGCCACGTACCGCAGGGAGAAGATTTCCTGGCTGCAGTCGAACAGTGGAAACAGCTCTGCACAGATCCGGGAGCGACTTACGACCACTATGTAGAAATCGACGCGAGCCAAATCGCCCCGCAGGTCACTTGGGGAACCAGCCCGGGAATGGGTACAGACATCACCAGCACAGTGCCGCATCCTGATTCTTTTGAGACGGCAGCACAGCGCAAGGCTGCTCAGGACGCCCTCTCCTACATGGGGCTGACGCCTGGGACTCCGATGAGTGAGATCAAGATCGACCGCGTCTTTATCGGTTCCTGTACGAACGGCCGTATTGAAGACCTGCGCCGTGCAGCTGAAGTGGCAAAAGGCCGCAAAGTCTCTTCCCACGTACACGCGATGGTCGTCCCCGGCTCCCAGGCCGTCAAGCAGGCAGCCGAGCAAGAAGGACTCCACCTGATTTTTCAAGAAGCTGGCTTTGAATGGCGCGAATCCGGCTGCTCCATGTGTCTTGCGATGAACCCGGACATTTTGCAAGAAGGCGAGCGCTGCGCTTCCACCTCCAACCGCAACTTCGAGGGTCGTCAGGGACGCGGCGGCCGTACCCATCTGGTCAGTCCGGAAATGGCTGCCGCTGCGGCGATTGCCGGCCACTTCGTAGACGTACGCGAATGGAAGCGTGAAGGCGTGAACAAGGAGGTATTCCAATGAACCCATTTGTCATCCATACAGGACTGGTAGCACCGCTCGATCGTGTAAACGTGGATACAGACGCGATCATTCCGAAGCAATTTCTGAAGCGCATCGAACGCACTGGCTTTGGCCAATTCCTCTTCTACGAATGGCGCTTTACTGCTGACGGCCAGCCTATTGATTCTTTTGTGCTCAATCAACCGAAATACGCAAACTCTACCGTGCTTTTGGCCCGGAACAACTTCGGCTGCGGCTCTTCCCGGGAACATGCCCCCTGGGCTTTGCTCGACTACGGCTTCCGCGTTGTCATCGCGCCGTCGTTTGCTGATATTTTCTACAACAACTGCTTCAAGAACGGCATTTTGCCGATCAAACTGAGTGAAGAGCAAGTGCAAGAGCTGTTCTCCCGTGCGCAAAGCAAGGACAACTACGAACTGACAATCGACCTGCAGGAGCAAGTGGTCAAGGATAGCGACGGCCTGTCCTATCCGTTCGAGGTGGACTCCTACCGCCGTTACTGCTTGCTGAACGGTCTTGACGATATCGGCATCACGCTTCAGTACGAAGACAAGATTGCTGCATACGAAGCGAAAAAACGCGCATAATCGCGCAAAAAAACAGTGCGAAGGCAAAGGATACTCCTTGCCTTCGCTGTTTTTTACCATCATCATCATAGAAGAGTCTTGCGAGAAAGTAAAGTCCGCTCCCCTTCCCCGTCAGGCAGTCTCGATCCCGTCCTCCGTTTCCAGACCGAATGCGGAAATCGCCTGTTCACGCAGCTTATACTTCTGAATCTTGCCTGACGCCGTCATCGGGTATTCCGACACAAACTGGATATAGCGCGGCACCTTGAAACGGGCTATCTTCCCTTCGCAGTAGGCGAGCAGCTCTTCCTCCGTCAATTCTTCTCCCGGCTTCACCTTGATGCAGGCCAACACCTGCTCTCCGTACTTGGCGTCCGGGACCCCGACAACCTGCACATCCAGCACCTTTGGATGTGTGTACAGGAACTCCTCGATTTCCCGCGGGTAGATGTTTTCCCCTCCGCGGATAATCATATCCTTTAACCGGCCCGTGATCCGATAGTATCCGTCTTCATCCACGGTAGCCAAATCTCCCGTATGCAGCCAGCCCTCGTGGTCGATCGCTTTTGCGGTATGCTCGGGCATGTTGTAATACCCCTTCATCACCAAATAGCCCCTCGTGCAAAGCTCTCCCTGCACACCGGGCGGCACAGTTTCTCCGGTGACCGGGTCGATGATTTTGACCTCTACTTCATCATGGGCCCGCCCGACTGTCGTAACGCGACGCTCGATGGAATCATCCGGCCTCGTCTGTGTAATGACCGGCGAAGATTCCGTCTGTCCATAGGCAATCGTAATTTCGCGGATTCCCATTTTCTCTACCACATTTTTCATCACCTCGATGGGACATGGCGAGCCAGCCATGATGCCGGTGCGAAGCGAGCTCAAGTCGCGCCCGGGAAAAGAAGGATGATTCAGTTCGGCGATAAACATCGTCGGAACCCCGTACAACGCCGTACACCGCTCCTGCTCTACGACATCCAGCACGATTTCCGGATCAAACGCGATGACAGGAACCATCGTCGCTCCAGTCGCTACGCTCGCAAGCGTTCCCATCACGCAGCCGAAGCAGTGGAAAAAAGGCACGGGAATGCAGATACGGTCTGTTTCATCCAGCCGCTGGCATTCCGCCACCTTGATCGCATTATTGACAATATTGACGTGAGACAGCATGACGCCCTTCGGAAAACCTGTCGTTCCCGAGGTGTACTGCATATTGATCACGTCATCGGGATGAAGCGACTGCTGGCGGGCTATCCTTTCCTCGTCGGAGGCTTCGGCTCCGAGACTCAGAATATCGCTCCACAGGAACATGCCCGGCTGGCGCTCCTCGCCCAAATAAATGACGTTTCGCAGATGGGGCAGGCGTTCCGACCGCAGCTCCCCTGGCTTGCAGTGATCCAGCTCCGGACATATTTCCTTGATCATTTCCAGATAGCTGGCATCTCGGTACGAATCGATCAAAAGCAAGGTGGTGGCCTCTGATTGATGCAGGAGATACTCCAGCTCGTGCACCCGATAGCTGGTGTTTACCGTCACCAGGACGCCGCCTATTTTCGCCGTCGCAAATTGAGAGATTACCCACTCCGGGACATTCGTCGCCCAGATCGCAATATTCTCCCCTCTGTTGATCCCGAGTGAAAGAAAGCCTCTGGCAGCCTGATTGCAAATCTCCTGAAACTGGGCGTAGGAGTAACGGAGCCCCTTCTCTGGGTAGACGACGGCATCCTTTTGCGGGAACCGTCCTGCCGTCTCATCCAACAAGTCGCCAATCGTGATGGAACGCAGCATTCATAGCCCTCCATTCATTTTTTCTGACTATTCCTCATTATTTTTCATTTGATTCGCTCTCCTCCCAGCTTATTCCTTCTCGGGCGCAAAAAGAAAAGCGTCCCCTGGCGGAACGCTCCCTTATTTGACCTCGAATGTTTTGACTGCTTCGATCTTGTAGGGCAAGTGATTGCTGTAATTCAGCTCTACCCGGAGCTCGTGCGTGCCTTTGGGGAGTTTTTTCAGCAGAAATTCCGGCTGATAAATCATTCCCTTGGCTTCTCCGTTCAGATAGAGATGAGCGTGGCCTTGGCCAAAAACCGCCTGCGGTTCCAGCTCCCCTTTATCATCCACGAATTGGAAGTTCTGCGTCAGGAGCGAAACTTCCGCTGTGTTCCCCTCTACCTGGATATCCAGATTGAGCGATGGTTTTTCTGTACCTGCAGGCTGGGTTATGGGCATAGCAGAAGCAGGGATACCGGGATCTTGCATCCTGTAGGAATCAGAGACATTAAGCGGGTCCTTCACCAACAGTACAATGCCGGCAACCAGTACGATCAGAAATACAATGCCGCCCAAAATAAGGTTTCGCAAACTGACGATAAAGACCTTCATATTCTACTCTCCCTTTCGCAAATGCTTGTCACCACCAATTAGTACATGCATACGCAGAAAGAAAGAGAGATAGAAGCGAAACTTTTAGCGGTAATTGATAAATTGCACCTCGATAGGCAGATCCGCCTTGCGAATCGCAGCGATCACCAGTTGAAGCTCGTCCTTGCTTTTTCCGACGACGCGGACCTGGTCATCCTGAATCTGGGACTTTACCTTTACGCCCGTTTCTTTGATAATGCTGGCGATCTTCTTGGCATTGTCCTTGTCGATGCCCTGCACAAGCTTGACACGCTGCCGAACCGTCCCCCCTGCCGCCGGTTCCATTTTTCCGTACTCGAGATTTTTCACCGGAACATTGCGCTTCACCAGCTTG
The DNA here is from genome assembly GCF_036700025.1 of Brevibacillus borstelensis. Classification (NCBI taxonomy): domain Bacteria; kingdom Bacillati; phylum Bacillota; class Bacilli; order Caryophanales; family Paenibacillaceae; genus Brevibacillus; species Brevibacillus borstelensis. The sequence goes on from NZ_CP144922.1 coordinate 3,268,374, forward strand.
CCGATGAGAATATCTTTGACCTGGCCGAGCTTGAACTCGTCATCAGAGATGAGAACGATCTCTTCTTTCTCCAAACTGATGCTGCTTTTGCTCCCTTTGAAATCAAAGCGCGTCTCAATCTCTTTCAAAGCGGTATGGATCGCATTCGTCACTTCTGCCAGATCTACTTTGGAAACAATATCGAAAGAGCTCTCTTTACTCATTCGGATTCCCCTTTTTCACAAAATTCCTACTACCAAATGACTATCAAATCGCTTTTACCAAACCTCCGTCTACGAGAAACGCTTGACCCGTCACATAGCTGTTGGCGGGAGAAGCGAGGAACGTTGCCATCCGCGCGAATTCTTCGGGATCGCCGTAGCGTCCCAGCGGGATCATCGCTTCCATGCTCTTTTTTACGTCTTCCGGATCAATCTCAAGTGACTGCGCCCGCAGCTTATCCAGGGAAGCGACACGGTCGGTGGCAATGCGGCCAGGGCCGATCGTATTGATGAGAATACCGTCCGGCCCAAGCTCGGATGCCAAGCTTTTGGCCAAGCCGAGGACTCCCGTGCGAAAGGTGTTGGACAGGATCAAATTCTCCAACGGCTGTTTAAACGACGAGGAGGCGAAATTGACGATCCTGCCGAATTTCTGCTGGCGCATATGCGGCAAAACGGCTCTGATTGCGCGAACAAAGCTGAGCAGGTTCAATTCAAAAGCGGCCTGCCAATGCTCATCAGTCATTTGATCAAACGTGCCTGCTGCAGGGCCGCCTGCGTTGTTGATCAGTATGTCCACCGTTCCAAAGCGGGCGACTGTCTCCTTGACCAGGTGCTCGATGTCCTCCGATTTGGTCACGTCGGCGACGACCGCCAGCGCTTCTTTTCCGGTGGCCTCCCGAATTTCTTCGTATGTAGCGGATAATGCTGCTTCATCCCGCCCGCAAATCGCAACATGGGCGCCTTCAGCGGCAAGACAAAGCGCTGTCGCTTTTCCCAAACCTTTCGTCGAAGCCAAAACAATCGCTGTCTTTCCTTGCAAATGAAGATCCATGAAACCTTTCCCCTCCCAGCTACAATTTGGCATGCTGCCATTTTCTTTCTTCATTCTACAGAAATATCTGACAAACGCCTAGTACAGGAAACGCAGGAACTGTACTTCCGAAAAGAAGAAAAGAAGCGGAACTGTCGCTCCGCTTCTTCACTGTTATTCGTTTCTTTTTTACATCCATTTCTTTTTCACATCCAAGCAGCTAAATGTCCGTCGGCTGTATTTCTGCCTTGGACAGTCGTTTGGCCAAGCGTTTGGCCTCACGAGTCTGCTTGCGAGCCAGGCGCCGCGCTTTCGCGTTCTCGAACAGCGAGTAGAGCACCGGCACCAATACGAGTGTCACGATCGTATGGAAGACCAAACCGGATATGACCGCTGTGGCAAGCGGCGCTTCCAGATCGGAGCCCTCCGCTACTGCCAGCCCCATCGGCAGCATGCCGAGGATGGCAGTCAGCTTGGTCATGATAACTGGACGCACCCTGTCTTTTGTCCCTTGGACGATCGCTTCTCCCAATTCCATTCCCCGCTCGCGAAGCAGATTGATCCGGTCAATGAGCAGGATGGCGTTGGACACTACGATACCGACCAGCATGATCATCCCGATCATGGCCATCTCCCCAAAGACGCGCTGGGTCAGCACGAACCCGAGAATCACACCGACTAAGGCCATCGGAATCGTCAGCATAATAATGAACGGTTGAGACATGCGGCCGAACTGGGCCACCATGATCACGTAAATCAGCGCGATCACACCGAGGAAGACAAAGAGACCTTGGGTCATGGTAGAGCTTTGCTCCTTCAGTTTGCCGGCAATCTCCACTTGATACCCTGCCGGGACGGCAAGCTGCGGAAGCTTTTCGTTGATCTGCCGGCCGACCGTACCCAGGTCGCTGCCCAGCAGCTCCGCGGAGACAGTGACGATCCGCTCGCCTTTTTCATGCGTGATCGTAACCGGCGATTTGCTGTAGCGCCATTCTACCAGATCGCCCAAAGGCACCTCTGCGCCTGTTTTGGACGTGATCATGATCTGATTGAGCTGCTCCGGATGCTTTAGCCAGCCCTCCGGCATTTTGGCTACCACATCTACTTCAATGCCATCTGTCGTAATGGTCGTCACCGGCTGATCCCCGATCAACATGCTGATCTGCTGCAGAAGCGAGCGATGATCGACCTGCATCCGGGCCAACGCCTCCTGCTTCGGGAGCAGAGTGACTTTTTCTTTGCCTTCTTTAAAGTCATTGCGGATATTGGAGACGCCTGGTATCGTCGCAAGCATGCCTTCCACTTCGCCTGCGATTTGACGCATTTTCTCCATGTCCTCTCCGGTAATATCGAGCTGTACCGGTGCAGCTCCTCCCTGGCTGCCAAAAGAGGTGGTAATGCTCTCGATTCCCTGAATCGCTTGAAGCCGCTCATTTATCTCCAGAGTCAGCTCGTCTTTCCCTTGCTGTCTCTCTTTTTTTCCTTTCAGCATCAAAAACAGCTCTGCGTTTTCTTTGCTTGCGAAAAAGAAGACATCCTTGACGTCCGGCAGCTCGCGAAGCGTTGTTTCCGCGTCCAGAGCGGCTCTCTGGGTGTTCTCCAGCGTCGAGCCTGTCGGCATGGTGATCGAAGCGAACACCATATTTTCATTTGGATTGATGCCCTGCCCCATCTTCATGAACGGCATCAAGAAAAAGGAACCGACAAACAGGCTCACGGCAAGCATGATCGTCTTGATCCGGTGACGCAGCGCTTTTCTCAACAGATTCGTAAACGCCCGGACAATGAAGTGCTCCTTGCCTTCTCCTTCCAAAGATACCTTCTTGTCGTTCTTGAGGAAACGGTCAGAGAAGACAGGAACAAAGAAGAACGCGGCCAATGTCGAAGCTGTGATTGCAGCCGTAACCGTAAAAGCGATGGCACCTAAAATCGGCTTGAGCCAGCTTTCAAAATCCGCCAGCACGAGCGGCAAAAATACGACAATGATCGTCAGCTGGGAGGTAAACACGGGAGTCATGACCTCGCGAGTCCCTTTTACAATCGCCTGGGTGATGGGCTCCCCTTTTTCCCGAAACTGATAAATGGATTCCAGAACCACGATCGCGGCATCGACGATCAGACCTACGGACAAGCTGAGCGAGAGCAAGCTGATCATATCGATATTGTAGCCGCCTGCCTTCATCGCGATAAAGGTCATCATGGCCGACAAGGGCAGGGTCGTGGCGATCACCAATGTCACCCGCCAATTGCGCAGAAAAACGAGCAAGACCAAAATGGCCAGAGCACCGCCGATGATCACATCACGGCTCAAATTGGTGACAGCGTGATCGATATAGGAGACAGCTTCGATCATCACCTTTAGCTGATACTGCCCGTTTGCTTCGGCGTTGATTTGTTTGACAACCTCTTCCACTTTTGCCTGCGTGGAGATCAAGTCGCTGCCTTCCGCACGTTTGACGCTGAGGTTTACAAACACCTGTCCATCCGTCAAGGCGACGAAGTCCTTTACTTTTCCGCGCATGTCATCGATTATCGCCAATTGGTCCAACGTAACGGTTCCTTTTGGTGTATCGATCGCAAGTTGACTCAATTCCTGAGCTGTCGTGTACGAGTTGTCAATCATTACGACTGTATCGAACCCGGTATTTTCGAGGGTCCCCACCGCTTGCTTCCAGTTGGTTGCCTGGAGCTGGTCAATTACCCCCGACGGAGTGGCGTGATAAGCAGCCAAGCGCTCTGGTCGCAACGTGACCGTAATCTTGTTTTCAAAGCTTCGATCCGATACTTCGACTTCCTTTACCCCGGGAACATCCTCGATCCGATCCTTGATTGATGTTTTTGCCAAACTGAGCATCGCCTTCGGTTCTGCTCCGACCATGGCGTATTCAATCAACATCTCGTCACCCAGGTTGTCTTGCATGACATTGACGGTATCTACGTTTTTAGGAAAATTATTGCGAAGCCTGTTAACGGCGTTTTGAACGTCCTGCTTGACGCGTTCTCCTTCCCCTTCCTCGGCGGTAACCCGGATTGTGACCGAGCCGGTGCCTGTTGTCGAGGAGTATTCTTTCACGCCTGCCATTGACTTGATCTCCTGCTCGACCTTCTTGGTGATCTTTTCCTCCATTTCTTCAGGAGGCAGCGACCCGCCGGATATCCGGACGGAGATCTGCGGCAAATTGGTTTTCGGTACGAGCTCGATATTAAAGCTAAACAAGGCGCCGAGACCGGCAATAGTGATGAGAAAGGTGAACAGATAGACAATCAGCCGCCGTTTCAGCAAAAAGAGAATAATCTTTTCCATGCCTATTCCCCTTTCGCCTCCACTTTTTGCCCTTCTACATAGAACGTGATGCCGGAGCGCAGAAGCTGGTCGCCATCATTGACTCCCGACAGCACCTCGATCCGATCTCCCACCATCTGGCCCGTTTTGACCGGCCGCTTAACGGTCAATCCATTTTCAACAGCCATGACGTAATACTCGGATTGGGAGACCCCGACGCTTTCAAGCGGTACGAGAAAGCCGTTCAGCTTGCGGGGAATTTCAACCGTTGCCACCATTCCGCCCTTCCATTGGCCTTGCGGGTTGGGCACAGTTACCTCGACACGGTATTTTCCCGTCTGTTTGTCAACGACAGGTGATACAAAGCTGATCGTTCCTTCACTTTTTTTGCCGTCCTCTCCCACGACCTGGACTTTCGCGTTTTCCTGGTACTGGCCGATGACGTCGTTCGCGACATCCAGCGTGACTTTCACATCGGACAGGTCGACGATCTGAATCACTTGCTCGCCCGGAGATGCCAGCTCCCCGACTTGCTTGGAAACATCCACAACCATGCCTGCGAACGGAGCGACAATTTTTGTATCATTAAGCGTCTTTTTCGCCCGTTCTACTTGCCCCGCAGCCTGCTTGATGGAGGCATTGGCGACAATCACATCCTCCGGCTCTGCGCCACGCAGGAGCTCTTCCAGAGCGAGCTTGTCGTTCTGCAATTGTATTTGCGCCTGGTCTTTGGCCCGTCGACGATCGTCAAGCTCACTTTGGGAAATGGCTCCTCCGGCGAACAGCTTTTCTCCCAGCAGGACATCCTGGCTGGCTTTGTCAAAATCCTGCTGGGAGCTTTGGACCTGCAGCCGCTGTTTTTGAATGGATTCTTCCGATGCGCCTTTCAGTGTTTTTACCTTGCGGGCATTTGCTTCTTCCACCTGGCCGGCAGCCGCTTCCACTTCTTTCTGGTAATAGCGGGTATCGAGGCTGGCCAGCAACTGGCCTTGCGAAACTTTGCTCCCCTTGCCAACTGGAAGTGAAGAAACGGTTCCTGAAGTGCCGAACTGCAGAATCGCCTCTCTTTTGGCTTCCACCAACCCCGTCGTCGTCAACAGTACGGGGTCTGTCGACTTCCTGACGGTAAATACTTCGACTACTTTTGCTTTTGTTTCTTGCTGTGCTGCCGGTTCGGAAGCTCCCGGCCCGCACCCGGCGGTCGTTAGTACAACGATGGCCAGTAGAATGGATGCGCGTCTCTTCACGAAAATTCCTCCAAATCGTAACAATCATTCCCAAGGGTATTGTGCCAGTTTTTCCATCCTTTTCAAAACAGCCAGCGGATGGAACTTCGTCTCCGCCTTGAGACGGAGGGGCTCTGGTATCCTTTCCCCTTCAGTCATTACGAAATAGATACTTGAAAAATTACCTCTTCTCTCCAAAAATGTGTCTGATTTGTGTCGTTTCGCGTTAAGAAATAAAAAAACCAGGGACAATTCCCTGGTTTTACACTCGTTTATCGTTTTTGCTGCCTAATAGCGGTTATGCTTGGCCGATGAGCTGTTCCATCTCTTCCAGTCTCTTTGCGAACACAGCCAACGCTTCGCGGATTGGTTCCGGAGACGTCATGTCCACGCCAGCTTTCTTCAACAATTCCAGCGGATAGTCGGAGCTTCCGCTTTTGAGGAATTGCAGATAGCGGTCTACAGCGGGCTTGCCCTCCTCAAGAATTTGCTTGGCGAGGGAGGTCGCTGCCGAGAAGCCGGTAGCGTACTTATAGACGTAAAAGTTGCGATAGAAGTGAGGAATTCTCGCCCATTCCAGATCGATTTCCTTGTCAACGATCATATCTGAACCGTGGTAGGCGACATTCAGCTCTCTGTACAATTCGCTCAAGCTGTCTGCGGTAAGCGGTTCTCCCTGCTCTGTCTTGGCATGCACGAGCTTTTCAAATTCGGCAAACATCGTCTGCCGGAACACAGTCCCGCGGAACTGCTCCAGGTAGTAGTTGAGCAAATACATCCGCTGCTGCTTGTCAGTCGTCGTTTCCAGCAGATGGTCCATGAGCAGAGCTTCATTCAGCGTGGAAGCCACCTCTGCGACAAAAATCTTGTAGTCCGAATAGGTGTACGGCTGTTCCTTATGGGAGTAGTAGCTGTGCAGGGCATGCCCCATTTCGTGGGCTAGCGTAAACATGTTGTTGACGTTGTCCTGGTAGTTCATCAGGACGTACGGGTGAGATGTGTACGCACCCCAGGAGTACGCTCCGCTCGTCTTTCCTTCGTTTTCGTAGACATCGACCCAGCCATTTGAAAACCCTTCAGCCAGCACGCTGCCGTACTCATCTCCGAGCGGCTTGAGCGCTTCCTTGATCGTCTCCACGGCTTGCTCGTACGGGATCTTCATATCAACCTCAGGGACAATGGGAACATACAAATCGTACATGTGCAGCTCATCTACCGCCAGCATTTTCTTTCTCAGCGCGATGTAGCGATGCATGAGCGGCAGATGCTCGCGAATCGTAGAAATGAGGTTGTCGTAGACGGACAGATCGACGTTGTCGGCAAACAGGGCCGCGTAAATGGCCGACGGGTACTTGCGCGTGCGGGCGTAAAACACGTCAGCCTTGACTGCGGACGTGAGGGAGGCTGCAATCGTATTGCGATGCTTCCCGTATGTGGCATACAGAGCCTCGAACGCTTCACGGCGGACGCGGCGGTCCTTGCTTTCCATAAACTGCACATAGCGGCCTTTGGTCAGTTCGACTTCTTCCCCGTTTTCATCCGTGATCATCGGAAATTTGATGTCTGCATTGTTCAGCATGCCGTAAATTTTGGAGGGCGCGGAAGCAAGCTCGCTTACATTGGCCATAATCGCCTCTTCTTCAGCCGAAAGCGTATGCGGTTTGAACCGCGTGATTTCCTCCAGAAGAATGCGGTAATGCTCGAGACCTGGCACTTCTTTCAGCCATTTCTCCAGCTCTTCTTGCGGAATGCCCAAAATCTCCGGCTGTATGTACGAAATGGCTCCGTATACTTGCGTACTGAGCGTCGTCGCCCGATCCGTCAGCGCCTGGTAGGTGCTGTTCGTATTGTCCTCGTCGCGGCGCATCCGGGCGTAAACGTATACCTGGTCAAGCGTCTTCAGCAGTTCATCCTGGAGGCGCAGCGTTTCGAGCAACTGTTGTCCGGAGCTGCCCAGCTTGCCTTTTTGGGTAGCGATTCTCTCGGCCAGTTGCTTCACTGTTTGCACGTCTTTTTCCCAATCGCTGTCGCTCGCGTACATATCTTCCAAACGCCATTTGAATTCCGCAGGCACCTCATTGCGCTTTGGCAACGTTTTGCTTTTATTCAATATCACTCACTCCTCGCATTCGTTTCGGGTGGCAAAACAATCCATATGTATTATCGTAGCGTATTCTTGCACCGGGTTCAAATCAATATACGAGCAAGAAGCCGACTTTCCATGGAGGAAAAGTCAGCTTCTCCCTACTCCCTGATAGGCAAAACCGTACTGCTTGACGAGTTCCGACGGCCAGGCATTCCTTCCGTCGAATAGCACCGGTTTGGCCATCACGGCTTTTGCTTTTTGCCAATCGAGGTTCACGCATTCCTTCCATTCCGTAGCGAGCAATGCTGCATCTGCACCAGTCAGCGCATCGTAGATGTCGTCTGCATAGCTGACCTGTGGATACAGCTTTGCCACCGTTTCCATAGCGATCGGGTCATACGCGGAAACGATTGCCCCTTCGTGCAGCAGCTGCTTGATGATAGGGAGTGACCGCGATTCACGGATGTCGTCCGTATCCGGCTTAAAAGACAGCCCCAAAACGGCAACCCGTTTCCCATGCAAGCCGCCCAATTGTTCACGGATAAGCTGAACGCACCATTCCGGCTGTGTGCGGTTTACTTCTCGCACCTGTTCGAGAATGCTCAATTTCACTCCGTTTCTTTTTCCCACTTGCAAGAGGGCTATGGTGTCTTTCGGAAAGCATGATCCGCCATAACCGATCCCGGCTCGCAAAAACTCGGGGCCGATCCGGCTGTCCAGCCCCATCCCGCGTGCGACCGTCTCGATGTCCGTGCCCAATACCGTACTGAGCCGGGCCAATTCGTTCATGAAGGAAATGCGTGTGGCAAGAAACGCATTGGACGCGTACTTGATCAGCTCGGCAGTTCGGCGGGTCGTTTTTACCATAGGGCAAGAATAGCCTTCGTAGAGTTCATCCATCAAGGAAAACGCTGCCGCCGACTCTGCTCCGATCACGATGCGCGACGGGTTCAAGGCATCCTGCAGGGCACTTCCCTCGCGCAAAAACTCCGGATTCGAAATGACGTGGAGCTCCTTGCAATCTCCGAGAAGCTCCGCCACCCGGTCTCCCGTCCCCACCGGTACTGTGCTTTTGATGACGACTCCTCGTCTCACCGGATTGCTGGCGTACACGGCCCTCACATCTTCTACCACGGCAAACAGATACCCGAGATCAGCCGAACCGTCTGCCGATTCAGGGGTCCCCACGCAGATAAACAAAATGTCCGCTTCCTTGGCTTCCCCATTCAATGTATGGTCAAAGTGAAGATTCCCCTGATCCATCACGGATCGCATGGCCTCTTCCAGCCCCGGCTCATAGATGGGGCAGTGTCGCTGCTTTAATTGCTTTACTTTTTCTTCGTCCACGTCGATTCCGACGACTCGATGACCGTGCAAGGCAAGGGAAACAGCCGTGTTTAATCCGACATAACCCGTTCCAATGACGGCTACATTCATTCCTTCACCTCATCGTTTTTTCAGCACGCTCACATATAAATCTTCCAGCCTGGCGCGCTGTTTTTGAATGTCGTGATTGCTTTCTACCTTGGCTCTGGCCCTTGCGGCAATGGCTGGCCACTCATCCGTTCGGCCCAACACATGCTGAATCATCTTTGCCAAACGGCCGGGGGACTTTTCCGGCACCAGATAACCGGTAACCTCGTGCTCAACCAATTCCGGAATACCGGCATGATAGGTCGAGATGACCGGACGTCCGCTTGCCATCGCTTCCATCAAAACATTGGGAATCCCCTCTTGATTGCCGTTTTTGGCTGTCTTGCATGCGATCACGAAAAGATGGCAGTTCGCCAGCTCCCGCTGGACCTCCCGATGGGGCATCGCGCCGCGAAGCTTGACGCTCCCGCCGAGTTTTCGCTTTTTAATCATCCGCCGCAGCTTTTGTTTCTCTTCGCCGTCTCCGACAATCGTCAGCGTCGCGTTCGGGTATTGACGCACCACACGGGAAAACGCTTTGATCAGCGTATCCATCCCCTTCTTCTCCGTCAGACGGCCGACGCTCAAAAGACGAAAAGCCCCATTTTTTACAGGATGCTGCGGTAGCATCGGGAATTTATTGAAGTCAATGCCGGAGCGAATCAAAGTGATCTTGTGTTTCGGACAACCGAGCCGAACGAGACGTTTTTTCATATGGTCGCTGACGACGGTAAAAGCTGTTCCTTTGCGAAACAGCTTTTTTAATTGACGGCGGTAGGCGCTGCTTTCCCTGACGCGCTTCGTTGCATCGAAGCCGTGAAAGGAGGTGATCAACGGCAGCTTTGCCTTGCGGGCATAGGGAAGTATTTCCACTCCAGCCGGACCGAACCTGGCGTGCAAACAGCCGAATTTCTTTTTTTTCAACCACTGGGCAAGTCCCTTGAACCGCTTTTTCACATATACGGGGGAATACGGAAACTGCTTTCGGTTAAAGTGCTTTTGCCGGGCCAATACGGCAGTCTGTACGCGCTTGTGTCCGATCAATTGCTCATAAATAAACGTTTCGCTTTTAGGGAGAAACTTGCGGCGGTAGACTAGTACCCGTTGCATGTCAAACCTCCCGTTTTACCCTTTTATCTGGGCTCGAATATCTTCCAGCTGCAATCGCAATCCCTCTTCCAGTTTCACCTTCGGGTGGTAGCCGAGTTTGGATTGGGCCAATCGGATGTCGGCGCTTGTTCGCCGGGAATCTCCCGCGATCGCAGGCAAATGCACAACAGCCGGTACTGTAGAGGTCAGTTGGCCCATCAGCTCCAGCACTTCCATCAGCTTGATTTCCCTGTCCCCGCCAATGTTGTACACGTCGCCTGGTCCAGCGTATTTTTCCGCCAGCAGATTGGCCTCGACCGCATCCGAGACAAATGTAAAATCGCGGCTCTGAAGACCGTCCCCGTAAACGGTTATCGGCTCACCGCGCAGCAATTGCTTGAAAAATCGGTGAAAAGCCATATCCGGCCGCTGTCTCGGGCCGTAGACGGTAAAGTATCGCAGCATGACGACAGGAAGACCGTACGCCTCGACGTAGACACGACAAATCTGCTCCATGGCCGCCTTGGTGACGCCGTAAGGGGAAATCGGATGAATGGGGGATTGCTCATCGGTCATTCCTTCCCGCATCGTTCCGTACACAGAGGACGAGGAGGAAATGATCACCTTTGGAGCAGTCTTTAGACGCGTACAGGCATCGAGCAATTCTTGTGTTGCAAGCAGGTTGTGTGCCAGATAGTCGGAAAATGCCTTCCCCCAACTGGTACGGACGCCGGGAAGAGCAGCCAGATGGAATACCAGATCAACCTCATCCAGCCATTCCTCCCAGCGCTTTTCCGATAGCAGGGCCGAGTGAAACGTAAACAGGGAATGTTGACCGATCAGCGAGAGATTGCGTAATTTACAGGCCACATCATAGTTGTCGATAAAACCGTCGACTCCGACGACATGATGACCCTCCTGCAGCAGGCGCTGAGTCAAATGGGACCCGATAAATCCAGCACAGCCTGTAATGAGCACCTTTCTCATCGCCGCCGTCTCCTCCTTCCCTTTTTCTTTTTCAATCGCTTGATAATCAAGTACCCGTTCTTATAACCGTATACGGCCTTGTACTTGTTGCCCCAGCGTTTCAGATAATACCGGAACGTTTTTCTGCGCAGCTCGTTGCGCTTCCGCTTCATCTTGTTGTCTGTCAACTGGCCTCTGTGTTTGGTCCGATTGTACAGCTTTCGATTAATCCACTTCACCCGATACCGCTCGATCAGGCGGAGGATAATCCTTCTGTCCTCCATGATCCTGCCTTCATACTTGTCGGAAGTATCCCAGCCCCCCACCTTTTGCAGGGCCGAAACGCGGTAACAGCGGGGAGCCACCATCCAATGGTTGTATTTGAGAAATTGATATTTCGTGTTGAACTGCTTGTGTTTGACCAAAAATGGATTGACGTACTTGCCTCTTCTCACACGCCAGATTTTGACGTTTCCATAGAAGAGTGCGCGCTTGTTCTTCTTGTCGCGCAGGATATGCTTTTTCAAGATCGCAAGGGAGCGTTTCGGAAGCCAGTCATCAGAATCAAGCTGAACCAGAAAAGGCGTATCAACCATTGTCAAAGCCTTGTTCATCACTTTGGAGATGCCCGAGTTCTCTTCCATCCGGTAATATTGAACGTTTGGATTGAACAGATAGCGTTCTACCTTATGTCTTGTTTTGTCTGTCGACGCATCATCCATGATCAGCAGCTTCCAGTCCTTGCACGTCTGCTTCATGACACTGGAAATTGCTTTGCGAATGTATTTGGCGCGATTGTAAGCGGGAATCACTACGGTAAACAACGGAGTTGGATTGGTCATTCACTGTCACCTCCCGTAGAGGGAAGCTGGATGGAGGATTTGTCACTCAAAATAAACATACTGGCTTTTCGATCACTGCTTCCTTTGAAAAAAGACTCGCGTCCGAAGACACTGTCTTTCATTTGCCATGACACATCATGAATAGAGCTGTTTTCCAATAAAATACTGTTCTCGATGTGCGTACAATTCGATATCTGGACACCATCCTGAATGGAAACGTACGGCCCTAGCCGACAGTTCTCGATATGACATCCTTTCCCTATTAAAACCGGACCGACAATCTCGCAATGTTGTACGACGCTGCCCTCTCCGATTGCCAATTTTTCTCCCAACTCCCGGGAAAGCATCCACCGATTCGCCTCCAGCCAACGCTCTATCGTCCCTACGTCGGTGTATTTCCCGTTTGTTGTCGTATGCGCAATGAAAGATCCACGATCGATCATCGTCTGGATCGCATCCGTAATCTCGTACTCTCCGCGAGAAGAAGGGCTCAGCGAGGCGATCGCCTCAAAGATCGGCCTTGTAAATAAGTAAGCACCAATCACTGCGAGATTGCTTTTTGGCACAACAGGTTTTTCCACCACGGAGATAAGACGCCCCTCGTGTACCTCTGCGATCCCGTAGTCCTGCGGCTTTTCTACCTCGCTCAGCATGACGATTCCGTCTGCACGATTGTCCTGGAATCTGCGAACGAGATTGTGCAAGGAATCCATAAGCAAGTTATCGCCTAACAAAAGGATAAACGGTTCGTCTTGGAGGAATGGCTGTGAAATATTCACTGCATGAGCAATCCCAAGCGGCGATTCCTGCTCGATATAGGTAATGGTAGCCCCAAATTGACTACCATCGCCTACGTATCCTGAAATCTGCACTTGGGAAGGGTGAATGACGATTCCGATGTCACGGACACCCACTTCAATCAGCTTGCGAATGCAGTAGAATAGAACCGGTTGATTAGCCACAGGGAGGAGGGTTTTTGGTTGCGAATAGGAAAATGGATGGAGTCTCGTGCCACGTCCGGCGCATAAGATTAACCCTTTCACAAAAATCACTCCCCAGTTGTGCTTCTAGCGATACTTATAAGGTATGCGTCCCGCCGTATCTGGACAGGGCAGAAGTCCACAACCGGGGCAGAAAGGGCGACCACCCAGTCTGATTCGCGCCCGATTTATCCGACCTTTTTGTATGCTGCTGCGACTCTTGCGCGTTTGTCAGCCCCCTTTTCAAAAGCCTGTAAATAGCCTTGGGCTGTGGCGTACCAAGAAAATTGCTTCGCCCGGACCAATGCGCGTTTTCCCATCTGATTTCGCAGGTGAGGAATGCTCCACAGCTCATCCCAAATCCTGGGCAGTTCCTTTTCCCATTCCTTGGGAGAGATCACGTAACCCGAGTCCTCGTGTGTGACGACCTCCCCGATCCCGCCTCTCGGTGTCGTAATCACCGGCTTTCCGGATGCCATCGCTTCCAGGTTGACCCGGCAAAACGGCTCTTGCCAGACGGAAGGCGTTGCCACAATATCGCCGATCTGGTAGTACAGGGGCATCTCCTGGCTCGGGATAAAGTTCACAAATTTCACCCGGTCGCCCAGTGGTTTCGCCAGCTGGTGCAAATACCGGACATACGGGTTCATCCGATTGCTTCCATAGCCAGTTCCTCCCACGATGATGAGCTTGGCCTTTGGATCCTGTTCGCACACCTTCCGGAATGCCTTGAGCAGGACGTGGACGCCTTTTGCCCTCATCAGCCTGCCTGCGTAGAACATGATCCGATCATCATGTCTGAGTCCCAGCTTCCGCCGCAAATTTCTTACTCCGAAATTGATTTTTGCTAGCTGATAAGGCGTCACGTCTACCCCCAGGTGAACCGCATGGACTTTGTCTGGGGGGATACGATGCTTTTCTATAAAATGCTGACGCAGATATTCACTGTTGGTGATAAACCCATCTGCGAGCCGTACGATTTGTCTCATTTTCTCCGGACTGATAAACCATTTGGCGGCGTATACGTGAGAGTGCATATTCACATAGATCGGAACTGATGGAAATTTTCTCCGCAAAGCAGGCACGAAATTGGGGCGATTCTCCACCAGGATCACGTCGGGACTTCGTCTTTTCAAATCGCCGATGATTCGCTTGAGATAAGGGCCGGGACCCTTATAAGGAAAACGGATAATGTCTCTCCCCTCTTCAAAGCTCGAACGAGGGTAGGTCGGGCACGTTCGCGTGTAGATGGTCACTTGATGCTCCGGCCCAAACATCTTGCTCACTTCATCGATATCATGCTCTACTGAGCTGCCCTTGACCGGCGGCACAGAGAAGGGGCCGGGACTAATGATGGCGATTTTCATTTCGCTCCCGCTCCCACTCCTGTTTTAAAGAAAGAACGACCTGGTACAGGTACTCTCGCTCGCGCTTCTGCTCTTCCTGCAGCACCTTAAACCGTTCTTCCCAGCGTGACACCGCTTCTTTGAGAGCCGCAAGCTCTTTTTGAATTTCTTCCGCCCTCTCTTTCCACAGCGCTTCCGCGGCGTCCCGTTGGTCTCCCAGTTTTTTCAATTGAACGCGTTCAACAGCTTCATCCACCACGAATTCGCCAGAAAACACTCCCGGCATAATCCAATGTGTGGTCTCACCTTTTTTTCGCTTTTCCATGCTTCATGACCTCCAGACCAATCCGACATCAAGATTCGCTTGACCAAGTCAATCATTCCGACAGCTTTCGCTCTTTTTATGGTATGAACAAGATCCCAAATAGGTACATGTACAGGGGAAAAGAAAAAACCGCTGCGAGGGATTTCCTCACAGCGGCTGACGCTGATCGCTTATAGGCGTATGGCGCCTGAAACGGAGACTATAGTGCCTTGCTTCTTCGACGCTTGTTATCTTTTGCTTTTGCCATTCCAAAAGAATTCGGTCGATATAGCGGATGTGCAGCTTGCCGACCGTAGCTGCCTCCCGCAATGCTGTCAGAATCAGTTCATCCGAATAACCGTCCTGATTGGTCCAGATGTGGATCGTCTCCAGCTCAAACGGCGATAGCGGACGGCCAAACGCCTGTTCAAAGCGGGTGTACAATCCCGTCTGCTCGCCTTCCAATGTACTGGCCATTTCGGCAAAAGGCTCTACCACCGGGTCAATCATCCGGGATACGCTGCGCTGCTCCCGCCAGCTTTGATAAAGCTTGCGATACAAGGGAGTCAGATTGTACAGCTCATGACGCATCCCTGTCTCGGGATCGATGTATTCGTCAATGCTGATCCATTCTTCCTTCAAAAGCTTTTGCAATGTCTGGATCAGTCTGGTTGATGACATCGACATCCGATCCTCCAGCTCCTGAATCGTCGGAAAGCGATTTCCCTCTTGCTGAAAGGATAACAAATGGATAATGAGAATCATTTCTTCATCAGAGAGCGACGTTTGCTTGTACATTTTTAAAAGGAGGTTGGAAATCGATGTGGCTCCTTCTTGCAAAATCTGTAATAGTTGTGATTCCATGAGACATTTTCACCTCATCGCCATGATTGCATGCTGGCGTGCTGTTCGCGTTGGTTTGAAGAACGTAAATACCCTGCCGCCCTCCGGCAGCAGGGTGTAAGATACTGAGCGTGTAACCGCCAAAAAAGCAGCGGGTTACGGGTAGAGGCGATAAAGCATGCGCGGGAACGGAATCGTTTCGCGGACGTGGTCCAAACCGCAAATCCAGGCGATTGTGCGCTCCAGTCCCAAACCAAATCCGGAGTGAGGCACAGTCCCGTATTTGCGCAGATCGAGATACCATTTATACGCTTCTTCAGACAGTTCATGTTCTTTGAACCGCTCTTCCAAAAGGACAGGATCGTCAATACGCTGGCTTCCGCCAATGATTTCCCCATATCCCTCCGGTGCGATCAGATCGGCACAGAGGACAACCTCTGGTCTGTTCGGATCTGGCTTCATATAGAACGCCTTGATTTCTGTCGGGTAGTGGGTAATGAATACCGGTTTGTCAAAATGCTCGGCAATCGCCGTCTCGTCAGGAGCGCCGAAATCATCGCCCCATTTGATCTCGCTTCCTTTTTCCTGAAGCAGTTTGATCGCGTCATCATAAGAAATCCGCGGGAACGGTCCGACGACATTTTGCAGCTTGGTCGTGTCGCGCTCCAGTGTTTTCAGCTCGCGCTGGCAGTTTTTCAAAACAGACTGTACGACATGAGACACAAACTCTTCTTGAATGCGCAGGTTTTCTTCGTGATCGACGAAGGCCATCTCGGGCTCGATCATCCAAAACTCGATCAGGTGACGGCGCGTTTTGGATTTTTCGGCACGGAAGGTCGGACCAAAGGAGTATACCCGTCCCAGAGCCATCGCAGCAGCTTCCATGTACAACTGGCCGGATTGGGAAAGATAGGCGTCCTCGTCAAAATACTTCGTATGGAAGAGGTTTGTCGTCCCCTCCGCAGAGGTAGGAGTCAAAATCGGCGGATCTACTTTGTAAAAGCCGTTTTGGTGAAAATATTCGTTTACCGCACGAATCACTTCGGAACGGATCGACATAACCGCTCTCTGGCGAGGGCTTCTCAGCCACAGGTGGCGGTGGTCCATCAGGAAGTCAACCCCGTGCTCCTTCAGCGAAATCGGGTAATCGTGGGAGATTTGAATAATTTCAATGCCGGTCACGGTCAATTCATAGCCGCTCGGCGCACGGTCATCTGCCCGAACGATGCCGTTTATGTACAAAGAGCTCTCCTGTGTCAATTGCGATGCTGCTTCCCATACGTCTTCCGATACTTCTGCTTTGACGACTACTCCCTGAATGAATCCGGAGCCGTCGCGCAGCTGCAAAAATTGTATTTTTCCACTGCTGCGCTTGTTAAAAAGCCAACAGCCCAATCGTACTTCTTGTCCCACATGCTGCCCCAACTGGGCAATGGTCGTCATCATCGGCTTGTTTCCCTCCATTTGCCATTGCAACACAAAATCCATACTACTTGATATCGAATCAATTATACTATTCAGCGTAGTTGAATTCAATGAGAGTCTGCGCCTGTTAGTTTACCATAATATTTTTATGACAACTTTATAGCCCTTCATCAAAGCAAAAAACCGGACTCCATTATAATCGAGTAGGAGGGGGCGACTAACCCCCGTCCTCTCACACCACCGTACGTACCGTTCGGTATACGGCGGTTCACCAAGCTTGACGAATTTGAGAATATCGTTGCACTAAGCTTTTCAGCCCTTGTTGTTGCCAGTAGGCAATGCCGAGGGCTTTGTGTATATGCGGAGATTTTGTGGTACGCCATGCACCCTTGCGGGTATTTGCAATTTCAATGGCTTTTACGTGAGATATGCCAAGAGAACGAAGTTCTCGATATCTGGTTCTCACGCGTTTCCACTGCATCCACAAACAAAGACGGAGCCTGCGCCTTGTCCATTCCTCAATGGATTGTAGAATGCCCTTCGCGTCTGCAAGGGCGAAATATCCAATCCAGCCCATGAGGTACTGATTTATTCTTTCAATCCGCTTCTCCATCGAGATGCTCCACACCGGATTCGTGATCGTGCGGATTTTCTCTTTTAGCTTGAGGAGGGATTTGGGGTGGATGCGAATCCTTGTCTGTTTTGCAAAGGTAAAACTAAAGCCCAAGAATTTTCGTTTCCATGGTCGGTCTATCGCGCTTTTCTCCTCATTTACTTTTAGCCTTAGTACCTTCTCCAAGTGGTTTTGAATACTCTTCTTTACTCGTTCCCCTGCCCGTTTTGTTTTCACGTAGATATTACAATCGTCTGCGTAGCGGCAGAAACGGTGGCCTCTCTTTTCGAGTTCCTTGTCCAAATCATCAAGTAGGATATTTGCCAAAAGTGGGCTTAACGGCCCACCTTGCGGTGTTCCTTCACTTGATGTTGTACAGACGCCATTTATCATGATCCCCGCATTCAAGTAGGAACGAATCAGTCTTAAAATTCTCTTGTCCTGAACTTTTCGAGCCACACGGCTCATTAGAATATCATGATTTACGCGATCAAAGAATTTCTCTAGATCGATGTCCACCACGAAACGATATCCTTCGGAGATATACGCTTGCGCTTTCCTTACTGCCATGTGAGCGCTACGTTTTGGACGGAACCCATAGCTAGATTCCGAGAAGGTGGGGTCGAAGATCGGCGTTAACACTTGGAGGATGGCCTGCTGAATAAAGCGGTCTACCACGGTGGGAATGCCTAATAACCTTACACCACCGTCAGGTTTCGGGATTTCGACTCTGCGAACAGGTGAAGGTCTATAGGTTCCCCTTTCCATCTTCTCGCGGATGGCTTGCCAGTGTTCACGTAGATAATCGCGTAGTTGTTCGGTTGAAACACCATCGACTCCACCGACACCTTTGTTTTCCTCCACTCGTTGGAGTGCCATCCGTAAGTTTTCCCGTGATAAGACTTTTTCCAGCAAATCCATAATGATGTTCCTTCCTTCGCACATGCGGACTCCGTGCTTGCTGTACGATACTCAGCCCTCTTTTGTACCCTCGGGGCTTCACCCCTGCTCTTCAAAAGTAGTTCCTTGACAGAATTCTGCTTCGACGTACCGTATCAAAAGACATGGATCGCATGCTGACTTGATGTTCGGCCCTTCCCCATTCAAGCGTCCTCTACTCGGGTACTATGGCCTCTGCTGACTTCTGCATGTTCAGCGTCTCCTTACGGAGACGGTTACCAACAGTTGAAGGCGTTTCATGCAGACCTCCCCAGGTAAGAACGATAACTTTCATCCCATGTACCTGCCCAAGTTTACTACTGTATCCCTTGGCTGTATGGGGCTTTGTCTTGTTTGGCAGACTCGCCCGGATACAACAGCCTCAAATTGGGTTCGTGTACCTCAGGTCGGGATTTTGCCGCCGGCTTCCTTCAGATTCGACCTCGCGGTCGACACCCTTGCCTTGAGCTAACGGTTGGTACAGCCAACCCCCGTTCGGGACTTTCACCCTATAGCTATCGCCCATGCTGGGCGCACCAAAATAAAAGGCCCTGCTCCGCCGGGAGCCTGGCCTTTGCCTGTATATCTGTCCGACACTCCTATTCGTCAACAGCCACGCAAAGAGTTGACGGTCTGTTGCCCACACTCTGAATGGCTGCGCTTCGATTTAGTCTTCGTAATCCTCATCAATCTCTTCGCTAATGGTTAATTCCTCCCGATTGCGGCCCTTGTTCCGATGTCTTTGCGCTGCCCTCCTGGACTCGATGGCATCCTCATCTGCAAATTCCTGATCAGCGTCCCCGTTTGACTCATGCTCGCCATCATCATGCACATACAGGACGGCATTCTCTTCCTCGTCCTTATCTTCTGCACTTAACTCTTCCTGTGCGATCTCGCCATCCTCTTCGAGTGCTTCGAGCAGATCATTCTCCTCCAGCTCCTGCTCGAAATATTCCCTCATCTCACCGGTGATGGTGCCACCTTTCTCTCCGACTGCAATCCACTGAATCACTCCTTTTTCCTCTTGTCCGGAGCGATTTCGAAACACAGTGACTACTGCAGAAGTCCGATTGCCGTATTTAAAGGAAACATGGCAGCCCATCCGGTTTGTCATTGCCACCAGACAATAGTCGGCATTTGCGAACGGAGCGTCGAGCCGTATCGTTACGTCAACTGACTTTTTGCTGGCAGGGATCCGGAAGGAAAGGAACCCGAATTGCTGCAAAGTGACCCCTTGCGGCCTGCTGGTCTCCACCGGAACAAACGCCAGTTTATCCATTGTAACCGTGCCGTCCGCCAGATGGTTAGCCGTGATCGCTCCGTCGACGATATGTTCGCCTGCTACGCTTTCGGTCTTCAGATGTTTGGCGCCTACACTTCTTTCCATCAACTGCTCGCTGCCGATAGAATTATCCAGGAGGTGTTCTGCTCTGATCGCTCCTGGCGTAATTTTGTCCCTCGTGATCGACCGATCCTCGATGTGATCAGTCGAGATCGCAAACAGGCTGATCTTTTCTCCGGTTACGCTGCGTATCGCTATTTTCGAAGTAACGACTGCTTCCTCGCCAAGCTTCTCTGTCGTAATGGAAAGCGGTTTTAGATGCTGCGAGTCGACGGCTTTGTTGGCAATGTGAATGCCATGTACGCTCCCTGGAGCCAGATGGTCGGACGTAATAGCGCCAGCGATGAGATGCTCTCCGCTCAGGGTGTTTTTCTCCACATGGCCACCTGTTACCGACTGCAGCTCAAGCCTGGTGCCGTCCACGCTGCGAGCAACCAGTTTTTCCCGCGTTACACTGCTGGGTGCAAGCTTTTCAGACGTGACTGCTTGATTTTGCAAGTGCTCGGTTTGAACGGCGTTATTCGTCAGATGCCTTGACTGTATAGCTTTGTCGGCCAGCTTCTCCTCTGTAACGATATTTCGGGAGAGATGTCTTGCTTTGACCGATTCGCTGGCCAGTTTCGCGGAGGTGATGGCGCCGTCAGCCAGTTTGGTCGTCGTTATGCTCAGCTCCGTCACTTTGTCGGTCGACACGGATTCTGCCGCAAGCTTGGAGGTCGTAATGACGTGGTCGGCCAAATTATGCGTTTGCACAATATTGTCCTTCAAATGAATATTGCTGACAACCCGTTCACCCAAATGGGTGGCATCGATCACGCCCTTCGCCAGTTTATCCTTGGTGATCGAACCGTCAGCCAAATGCTTTGCATCGATCGTTCCCTCGTTTATGTGGTGGCTGTTCACGGAACGCGGGGCCAACTTGTCGGCATTCACTGCCTTGTCAGCAAGCTTTGCGGTCGTGACCTGGGCATCGCCTATTTTCTTATGTGTGACACTGTTGTCCTGGAGATGGGCCGTTTGAATGACGGATGGTTGCAAATGAACACTGGCTACCGACTCTTTAGCCAGTTTGGTTGAGGTCACGCTGTTCTCATCAAGGTGTTCGGTTGTGATGGCATAAGGTGCCACTTTTTGGCCCGTAACCGACTCTGGCGACAAGTGCTGTGATTGGACACTGAAGGAAGCCAGATGTTGGTCCTGGATGCTGCCCGGCATGATATTGCTGGCGTCAACGGCTCTGTCATTCAAATGTTCGTGCTGGATCGCACCGCGTTTGATATGGTGCGACTCAATGGCATCCTCGTCGATTTTGCTGCCGGTGACTGCTCCATCGCGAATTTTTTCATTGCTGACAGCGTTGTCTTCCAATTTGACAGAGTTGATAATGTAGTTGGCCAAATTTCCTTTTTGGATGTGATTTTCTCTGCGGTAATCGCTTGATCCTGGATGAGCTCTGTCGTGATGGCCTGCTCCTGGATGTGCTTCGTCTGAATGGAACTTTCAGCAAATTTGATTGCGTCAATCGTCTTGTCGGCAAGCTTCTCAGACGTAATGCTGTTGTTTTGCAGCTTGTCGCCCGAAATGGAACGGTCCTGGAGCATGTCGCCACCGATCACATTCTTGCCGATATGTGTGGATTGGATTGCTTCAGGTGCAATCTTGTTCGACGTTACTGCCCTGTCTGCCAGCTTGGAACTGTCCACAGCGTAATCTTTCAGCAAATTGTTGTCGATCGTTCCCGGTTTGATTTTGGAAGCGTCAACTGCCCGATTGGCGATTTTTTCGGCAGTGACAGCCTGGTCGGTCAAATCATCCGTATAGACCACCGAATTGTTCGTCTCATCCCGACGTTCCTTGAGGACTTTGGAAAAAGTCGTCTGGTTTGAATTGACTTGCTGTTTCGGGATTTTTTGCAGAGGCGGATTGACACTGACAGGCTCCTTTTTCACGCTTGATACAGTAAATGACTCTTGTCCCCCGCTGGCCAACTGCCGGTCTGACTCCAAATCCTCGAGCCAGTCCACGTCAATATCGTTGTGCAGCAAAGGGAGTTCCAGCCTATCTGACCTTTTCCCCAACGGTTTGCTTACTTTTCGACGGTTCACCTTCGCCATGGTATATTCTTCCCTCCTGAAATCGTCCATGTCCTTCTGTAGGATATTCACCAGACCGCTCATTGGGCACCGTCAATATAAAATAATGCAAAGAAAAAAAAGAAGCCGGCGTTATACCGCCAGCTCCTTTTCAGGGGTGGATACAGAGGCAAGCAAGCTGCGAAAAGCATCGCCATGCA
Source organism: Brevibacillus borstelensis (assembly GCF_036700025.1). Classification (NCBI taxonomy): domain Bacteria; kingdom Bacillati; phylum Bacillota; class Bacilli; order Caryophanales; family Paenibacillaceae; genus Brevibacillus; species Brevibacillus borstelensis. The sequence continues at coordinate 3,290,378 of NZ_CP144922.1, forward strand.
AAACCTCCGCTTGAAGCAACGTATGAAGACCCTCTTGAAAAACAGAGTCGTACTTGTTTAACAGCGTGCGGGTTTTCTCCAGAAGGTCTTCGAGTATGCGCTCCACCTCGTCGTGAACCCGTTCCTTGGCCACGTACTGCAGGTGAACGATGCCCAATCCGGACATGCCGCTCTGCACGATCTCCTGTGCCATATTCAGCGCCTGCTCGAAGTCGTTCTTGGAGCCTGTGCTGCGGCCGCCGTAGTAGATTTCCTCAGCCACGGCCCCGCCCAAGCATACCATAATCTGCTTTTCCAAGGCTTCCTTCGTGTACAAGTACCGGTCTTCCATCGGATTTTGCCGGACGTATCCCAATGCTTTGCCGCGAGGGCTAAGCGTCACCTGGGAGACTGAACCGGGACGTACGGTTTCACTTACGATAGCATGGCCCAATTCGTGCAAAGCCACACGCTTTTTCTCTTCAGCCGAAGCTTCCCGGTCTACTTTTTCTCCCATCATGACTTTGTCTACGGCAAAGGCAAAATGACGCGCTTCAATTTGCGGGCTTTTCTCGCGCATTGCGTAAATGGCTGCTTCATTGGCTACGCTTTCAAGCTGGGCACCTGAAAAGCCAAATGTCTCCTGAGCGACTTGCTCCAGGGAAACATCGGGTGCGAGCGGTTTATTGGCCGTATGAATCACCAAGATTTGCTCCCGCGCCGTCTTGTCAGGCAAATCGACACTGATATGACGGTCGAAGCGTCCCGGACGCAGCAGCGCCGAGTCCAGCATGTCCTTCCGGTTCGTTGCCGCAATCATCAAGATGCGCGGTTTTTCGCTCGTTCCAATGCCATCCATCTCGGTCAACAGCTGGTTCAGCGTCTGATCGTACTCTCGCTGCTGCTGTCCGTCACGCTTTCCGCCGATCACATCGATCTCGTCGATGAAAATGATGCCGCTGTCCTGACCGTTCTTTTCAGCCAATGCCTTGACTTCCTTGAACAGATCACGGACACGCTGGGCTCCGACACCCACGTACATCTCCACAAATTGGGAACCGGACGCTGCGACAAAAGCGGAATTCGTGTAGTTTGCCGCCGCCTTCGCCATCAGTGTCTTCCCTGTCCCCGGCGGTCCTGTTAACAGCACGCCTTTCAATGGACGGATGCCGTACTGGGCGATTTGATCCTTGTGCTTCAAAAAATCAAGTGCTTCCTTCAGTTCGTTTTTGGCTCTTTCCTGGCCCCCGATCTCCGCAAACTGAACATTCGACTTGGGAACCACATTTTTCGTTTGCTTGCCTTTGCCACCGAACGATACATTTCCTTGGCTTTGTCGGACGACCAAAAAATAAAGGGCGAGCAGAACGACACCAAAGACGAGAAGGGGCGTTACATTGATGCCTAAAAACCAGAGAAACACCAGTATGGCCGGTATTGCTCCGCAGACGATTTCCTTACCCACGAACTGCCACCTCGCTTCCGGACGAACGAGGGACGATCGCGTAATAGTCGTCTGCCCCTCGCTTCAGGTATACGTATACATGCTCTGCATCCATCTGCGCCATCGCTTGGTCTAATTGATAAGCTGTTTTCCATTCGCCCACCAATTGCGGAATCCGGCTGTACTGATGCAAATCAACGGCTTCCGTGAACGAAAACAAGCCGTTCATCCATACCTTTTCCAGCTCTTTTGACTGGTTGCCAAGAGTGACCTGAATCTCTTTGCCCCCTGCCATTTCTTTTGCTTGCTGCATCAGCTTGCGATATTCCTGCGGGAACAGCTCCGGATGCGTTACATTCAAATCTATTTGGATGTGATCTTTTCCCACGTGTAGATGAGCCAGCTCTGCCGACTGCAATTGTCCGATCTGGGTGCGGATAGGCTCTTCGACCTCTATTTTCTGATATAAAAACCAACCGCCGAACAATAGCAGCAGGGTCGCCAGCAGTGAGAGTCCGATTGCCCCTTTGCGCATTTGCACAGTTTTCCCCCCAAACTATCTCAGAATGCTATGGTCTATCAACTTTTTCTCTTTTTGTCAACGGTTTTAGTATATCATACTGATATATTATTTTTTGCTTACAGTTGTTGGATGGAAATGAAAAAAGCCCTTCCGAAAATGGAAGGGCTATCTGACTATTTTGGGAGAAACGACGTAAGAGGTAAGCAGGGCACCTGTAAACAGATCGTAGTGCAAATAATGAAAACGGCCCTGTTGGTCCTGCAACGTTACTTCCCAAAAGCGATTCTTTTCGTCAATACCCGGAACGATATGGCGAATCGCTCCATCTGGAAATCCTTTTTTAACGGCCGCTTCCACGCTTTCACGGGTAACGGCTTTTTCCAAAGAATCAAATGCGACTGTTTCGGCCGTCAACCAGACCACCACAGGGGTGCCCGCCTGGTTTTTTCCCAGCACTACCGCATAGGATTGATTCCCGCGATACTCGTCTATGGAATCGATCTGCGCGACTGTTGTCCGCTCCTGGACCCATTGCCGTACCTGGGCCTCAAAATCATCCTGCTTCCCCACAACGGTTGCGCCCAGATGATAGGCCGAGCCCAGAACGAGCACAAGAATAACGGCGATTACTCCTGTAACGATTTTTACATACACCGGTAAAACTCCTTTATCCCCTTACATTACAACCGAAAGCGAAGCTGATCCTGCTTGAGTCCCGCAGCTGTCTCCATTTGCAAATAGATCTCCAATTGCCGCAATTCACGCGTCGGTCCATCGTACCATAATTGGTACTCGACTGCAATCTGATTGGCCAGACGCTGAGTCATATCCTTGATCGGAAAAGATGGTCCGAGCCACATGGACAACAGATCGGTCACCTCTGTAGAAGGCACGCTGAGACGATAGCCTTGCCAGCCCTGACCGGAACCATCTGCGACCGGAAGCGGCGCAACCCGCCCCAGCTTGCTTTTCAAGATAGCCGCATGCTGCTGGGGCGTATATAGCGAGTATGGCAAAGCCTGGTGGTCTTGAATTTCTCCGTCAATCGTGACATTGACCTGTTCCGCTTCTTTTTGCAGTTCAAAGCGATGTCCGGCTATTTCCCCGGCCAGCTGAAAATTTTCACCCTTGTACTTTCCGCTCAGAACGTAATCCTTTACGAAAACGGAGAATGGCCGCTCCGTATCTTTGGTTACCTGATCCAGCAAACTGGCAACGATCGCCCGGTCTGCCTCTTCTCGCTGTGTCGTCGAGATTACATGCGCTTCTTTTATATCCAGACGATTGTGAAGTTCTCCAAGCAAGGTGCCCAAGGCAAACAGGACGAGAAATAATGACGGAAGCCACCAGAGCTGTTTGGGCTTAATATACAAGTCCGTTCACCCCTGTCCCTTTTTCCTTATGCGTATGAATTCTGGGAAGGTTTTAGAACAGGACGGAAAACTTGCTAAACATACGACCCGGCACCTGGGCCATACTACAGATACACCCCGAGGAGGTGAGCGCGTGAAGCTGTCAAACCAAACGACATCTCCTGACCTCTTAGGGTCTATGCTGCAGGATTATCGCGTCTCCTGGGCAGCATTGTCTTCACCTCTAAGAGCATCGTCTCACTCATCCCCACTGGAATTTCGCCATACCTCGCTTGCGGAAGTATGGCGAAAATAAGTCGGCATGGTGACCAATCAAAATCCCTCTACCTACACCTACAACCTTTCTCCTGTCCCCCATGACAGGAGCCTTTTCCCTTATCGCTTCAATTGCTGAAACATCCGGTTGGCTTCAAAAATAACGCGCTCCTCGTCGACGGTGAGAAGCTCTCTGTTGCGCATCAGGAAAGAACCGGCCACAATCGTATCCTTAACATCGCGGCCATTTGCTGCGTACACGACATGGGACACGGGATCATGAGCCGGATGGAAATGCGCCTGATGACTGTCAAGCACAATCAAATCCGCTTGTTTCCCAGTCTCGATCGTTCCGAGTGTATCCGGCTGGAATACGCCCTCTGCGCCATAACGGGTTGCCATGCGCAGCGCTTCCTCGGCTGGAACTGCGACGGGGTCGTTGTTTACGCCCTTGTGCAAAATGGCAGCCAGCTTCAGCTCCTCAAACAGGTTGAGGTTGTTGTTGCTCGCGCTGCTGTCTGTTCCGAGGGAAACGTGAATCCCTTTTGCCAGCATTTTCGGTACTGGCGCCACTCCACTTGCCAGCTTCAGGTTGCTGACGATATTATGCGATACCTTCACGTGATAGTTTGCCAAGACGTCGATCTCTTCATCCGTGAGGTGAACGGCGTGGGCGAGCAAAGTTGGACGATTGAAGACACCCAGCTTTTCCAGGTGAGCAACCGGGCGAACCCCATAATCCTTTACATTCTGACCAACTTCCCACTCCGTCTCCGACATGTGGATATGGATCGGCAGAGACAGCTCCTCCGCTTTTTCCACAATTTGTGTGATAAATTCCGGCGGGCAAGTGTACGGAGCATGTGGAGCCATCATGACGGTCACGCGTCCATCCGCCTGGTTATGCCATTCACGGGCGAAAGAAACGGCATCCCGCAGCTTTGCCTGACGCTCTTCCTCGGAGCAAAGGCCGATCATTCCGCGGCAGAGACGCGCTCTCATCCCGGACGCTTGCACGGCTTTTGCCACTTCATCCATATGATCATACATATCGACGAATGTCGTCGTACCGGTCCGAATCATTTCGATAAGGGATATGTATGTGCCCCATTTCACATGCTCGGACGTGAATTGTGCCTCCAGCGGCCACATTTTGTCTTCGAGCCACTGCTGGAGCGGCAAGTCATCCGCATAACCGCGGAGCAGCGACATTCCTGCGTGCCCGTGTGTATTGATGAAGCCTGGCAGCACATAATCCCCTTTCAGATCAATCACTTCGTCATAGCCGGAGAGATCATCGGGGGTCGGACCGACGTACGTAATACCCGCTCCTTCAAATCCGACAGCTCCGTCCTGAATCACTTCATTTTGGTCATTTGCGGTAATTACCGTTGCATGGGTCAATATGGTCTTTTTCATCGTTACACTCCATTCTTACGTCAAGTAATAAGCAAGGCTCTGCAAACTGGATGTCACATCGGCATAGTGGATCCTGACATCGCGTTCGGTGCGAATCGTGGTGGGAGCAAAATTCAAAATCCCTTCAATCCCGGCCTCAAACAGCAGGTTGGCGACCGACTGGGCCGCCGCTGCTGGCACTGTTAGGATGGCAAGACGAATTTTCTGCTCTTTCACGGTCTGAATCAGCTCTTCCAGTGGCTGAATGGTGATTCCCGCGAGCACTTTTCCGCATTTGGCCGGGTCATTGTCAAAGATAGCCGCAATCCGCATGTAATCCTCTACCTGCGCATTGTAATTGCTAATGGCGTGTCCCAGATGCCCGGCCCCGATCAGCGCCACGCGAATTTCCTCGCTCAATTTTAAGATCTGACGGATTTTTTCTACCAAATAGTTCACGTCATAGCCGATGCCCTTTTTGCCGAAATCCCCAAAGGAAGAGAGATCTTTTCTGATTTGGGCAGGGTTGACGTCGAGATTTTTGCCCATCTGCTGGGAGGACACCGTCGTCACGCCCACTTGCTGCAGATAGCTTAGGTAGCGCAGATAAATCGGCAACCGGCGCACAACCGCTTCCGAAATCTTTTCACTTTTGGCCACGTACGGTCGATCCTCCTTACTTTTTTCTTTTCAAAACGCGATAATCCTTTCCATTGGAGAGGATCGTGATGGTTCCGTTCTGACTGGTAATGTAGGTCTCAGCCCAGGATTCGCCGAGCCGCTCCAGCACTTCTTCCTGGCCATCCTTTAGCTTTTCTCTCGGCTTTCCGGTTAAAATGACCGCCACTTGCGGATCCACCTTGCTCAAAAATGGCTGCGAGGAAGCCTGATTGCTGCCTTGAGCAGCAACCTTCAAAACCGCTGCTTTCAATTGATCTGCGTGTTTCTCAAGCAGCCTCTCCTCGGCCTTTTCATTCATCGCACTGGCGAAGAGAAAAGACAACTTGTCATGCCGCAATTGAAAGACAAGGGAGTTGTCTTGCGGAGACAGGAACAGCGGTTCACTCGGGTGCAGGACCTGGAGCATCACGTCTTCGTCCAGTCTGATTGCTTCTCCGTCAGTAACAGTCACTGCCTTTTTTGCTGCTTTGAGCGGGGCCGCGTTGCGAATCGAAGACTCAATCGGACGGGGCAAAATGACGTTCTCTACAAGCACCCGCTCCACAAGAAAAGCGAAGCCCCCTGCGTGCCCCGGCAAATCATTTGTCAAGACCACGTAATCCAACCGGGTAATTTTCCGTTCGGTCAGCGCCGCAAACAAGCGGGGCCAATCCTCAGCGCTTCCGGTATCAACGAGCATGTTTTTTCCATTCGGCAATCGAATCAAGGTTGCTTCCCCGTGCGGCAGCTCCAGATAGTGGATGACAAGCCCGATGAATTCACTCTCGTCTTCACTTGCGAACGGATCTTCTACTTTTACCGCCTTTTGCAAGTGGTTGTCGATCGAGCAGCCGGGTATCAAAAGCATTGTGACAGCCAACACCAACAGCCAAGCTCTTCCCGCTTTCCACAGCATTTATTTTATCACCTATATCCCTGTGAGACTATTGATTCATTTTATGAATCAGACAGGGATTGCATGCCCCGAAGAAACGGAGCGATGTCTTCGCGCAGGGTTGTCCAGGGGCCTGTTCTCGTATCGAAAGGTGGGAGCGATTTGAGAAACGAGCGTCCGTAGCGGGATTCCACGATGCGTGTATCAAGCACGACAACTACACCGCGATCGTCCTGGTGGCGGATCAGTCTTCCGACCCCTTGTTTGAATTGGATGACAGCCTGAGGCAAAGCGATCGACATAAACGCGTTTTTGCCCTGCTCTTTTACCTGCTCTGCCCTCGCCTGATAAATCGGGTGGTTCGGCGGAGTAAACGGAAGGCGTACAATCACCAGACAGCTCAATGCCTCGCCCTGGATATCTACCCCTTCCCAGAAGCTGCTCGTCCCCAGGAGAACGCTGTTTGTTTCTCTCTGGAACATGCGCACCAGCTTTGTCCGGTTGTTGCTGTCGATTCCGTGTCCGAGCAGTGTATAAGGCTCGTTGTCCAGTTGTTCCTTCAAGCCTTGGTACACCACACGCAGCATCGAATAGGAGGTGAACAGGATCATTGTCCGGCCGCCTGCTGCCCTGATGGCATCCACGCATCCCTGAATCACGGCCTCGAGGTACTGCTGCTCGCTCTCTTTGCCCAATGTAGGCAGATCGGATGGAATCAGCAGGAGCCCTTGCTTTTCATAACAGAACGGAGACGGCAGCTGGAGTGTTCGGACGCGCTCCTCTGGCAGCCGGTCGAGCCCCATCCTTTCCAGAATATATGAAAAGCTGTCTTTGACTGTCAGCGTCGCCGAGGTGAGAATCACGCTTCTGCGCTCGTCAAAAAGCGGTTCCGCCAAGCGTGTTGCCACTTGCAGCGGCGCAGCATGAAAGTACACTTGCTTTTTCGGGGTGCGAGACTCGATTTCCATCCAGCACACATACTCATCATCCGGCTCCAGGAGAAAGAAGTGAACCATTTCCATCCCTTCTTGCCACTCCTTCAGCAAGCCTGCAGCATCGGTATGAAGACTTTGCAGTTCAAAAGACGGCTTTTCGCCGGATGGCATGGAAGACAAAAGCGATTCCAGGTCAGACGCGTAGATCGACATCGATTCGATTACCCGCCGGGCCGTTTTTCGGATTCGCTCGTGCTTGCCGGAAAAAGACAGCGTCTGGTAACGGACCGTATCTCTTCCGGTATCGGAGGTCTCTTCTCCTCGGTCTGCCGCCCACTGATACAACAACTGCGTCAGTTGCTGGGCCTTTTCCTTGAGCCGGAGAAAATGCTCATTCATGCTTGCCCGCACCGAATTGACAGCCGCTGCCTTCTCATTTCCTGGCCAAGCCAAGAGCTGCTCGGCAAAACGGTGGAGATAGCTGCCCTCCTCCGGATTGGCTCGCTCCAGCAAAAACAAGAGCTGGGCCGTCGAAAATTGCTTGCCCAGATGGTGGGTTGCCACACTCTCCAAATGATGGGCCTCGTCAATGATCGTGATGTCATGAGCAGGCAGGATTCTTTTCTCAGCCTGCAGATCGCTGACGAGCAATGCGTGATTGACGATGAGAACATCTGCTTCGGCGGCTCTTTCCCGCGCCTGAAAGTAATAGCAGCGGCTAAACCATGGACAATTCCGGTGAAGACATGAATCCGTATCGCTTTTCACCTGCTGCCAGTACAACTGGCCGGTTGACGGCATGCTTAATTCTTCGACATCCCCGGTCTCGGTCTGGGTCAGCCAGGTCACCATTTGGCCTTTCACCAGCCGGAGCTCCTGGCTGCTGCCTTCCATGGACTCTTCCAGACTCTGTTCAAATTTTCGCAGACAGAGGTAGTTCCCTCTCCCCTTGAGCGTGGAAGCCCGGAAGGAGAACGGGAGCGACTGCTGCAGCGCGGGGATTTCTTTGTGAAACAGCTGCTCCTGGAGCTGAATCGTATTCGTACTGATGACGACAGGCTCGCGCCGCTGCTTCGACCAGAGGATGGCCGGCAGCAAATACGCGAGAGATTTGCCGGTGCCGGTCCCCGCTTCCACTAGCAAGTGAGATCCCTTCTCCATCGAGTCAAAAATGGCCCGCATCATCGATTCTTGGGCCTCCCTCCGCTGGTACCCCGCAAGGTTGCGGGAAAATGCGGCTTCTTCCCCAATCATCTGTTCGATCATGTCCTCAAACGAAGAAGTGGCCGGCAAGCCTGGGCTTTCTTCCCTTTTCAGAGAAGCTTTGAGGCGTTCCGGCTTTTTGCGCAGAGCAAGCTGCCTGTACACATCCCATTTTTCGGAATCGTCCGGGTCTGACATCCCGTCAGCGTCCCGCCCGAGCGTATCCAACTGGTCCATCGATCCCCATTTTTTCATCTCAAAGAACCGCAAGAGCTCCGAAATATCGGAACGAAAAGAAGAGACCAGCATCTGCAGGCGTTGGATGGTCACCAGAGGCAGCTCATTTATAATGTCCAGCAGATGCAAAAACAGCTGGGCCGTAGCCAAAGCGTCACTGTCCGCCTGGTGCGGACGATCATGTTCAATGTGCAGGTCATCAGCCAATTCTCCCAACCGATAGCTGCCTTGCATCGGCAACAGGAAACGAGAGAGCTCGACCGTGTCCAGTACATATCCGTCAAACGTATAATAGCCCTGGCTCAGCAGGGCTTCTTGCAAAAACTGAAGATCGAAGCTGGCATTATGCGCGACGAATGCCCGTCCTTCCAGCATGCGAAGGAATCGCGGCAGGACCTCCTCCATTGTTGGCGCATCCGCTACCATCTCGTCGGTAATGCCAGTCAATTGCTTAATAAAAGGGGGAATCGCCTGTCCCGGATTGATCAGGGTGGAAAATGACTCGGTAATATGTCCGTCGTCAATCGTAACGGCACCGATCTGAATGATGCTGTCTCCCTGTCTGGGATGGCTCCCCGTGGTTTCGAAGTCTACTACGATGAAACGATTCAAGCTATGGTCACCTCGTACTTGCGCGGCCCGTATCGTGTCCGCTTCCCTAACACTTCGGCAAAGACCGGGAAATTTCCTGCTCCCTGATCAAGGATGCAAAAGTTCGCTCTCGGCTACGTGTTCCCCCAGCTTGCCTGCGCACATTTGCAGATAAAACGGTATTTCCCTGAAGTGATCGCTGTGCGGCAATACCCGGCGGAAATATTGTTCGGCCAGTCGCCAGTTTTCCTCTGCCAAGGCGATCCGCCCCAGGTGGTAGTATCCGAGTGATCGGACGTATGGATCCTGGTCTTCGGTAAACGGCTTTGCCAGTTGTTTGGCCGCCAAAATATCCCCCATCCATTCATAGGCCGTGATCATTCCCGATTGGGCAAGGCGATGATCCCGCTGCTTCAGCAAAATGAACCGGAAGGCTGCCAATGCCTCTTCGATTTTGCCGTCAAATAACAGCATCCAGCCATAGCTAAAGGTAAAGTCGAGCTGATCGGGGGCCAGGGCGATCGCCTTTTTCATCAATGTCAAAGCGCGGCGCGTTCCGGCGATGAGCCACGTGTTCCAGGCCAGCCCATGCCAAGCATGGCCGTCTTGCGGATAACGCTCGGTCAGGAAGTGATAGCAGATCTGTGCCCGGTGGTAATTCCCCAACGATTCATAGAGGGAGGCCATCTCCTGCAGCGTCGCGCTGTCAAGATTGCGGTTGGGCAGCCTAAGTCCGCCAGGCGGCGCCAGCTCCGCTGCCGGGTCGCTCATTTGCAGCAGACGGGCTGCCCGCAGCCAAAGCATCTGCGCTTCCCAATCCTGTTCTCCTTCATCGAGCACCTTCTCGATCGTCTCCATGGCCTCGTGGATGTATCCGTCTTCCAGATAGCACAGCGCCAAGTTAAACCAGGCATCCCGGTGATCGGGCTTGATCGAAACGGCTTCCTTGAACGCTTGGGCAGCTTCCAGCCACTGCCGTTCTTCGGCCAGGATGCATCCGATGGCATTATAGCTGATCGCCGTGACCGCAGGGGAGCTGGCCGATCTGCTAAGGAGGCGAAATTCCCGCAGCGCCGTTTCCTTTTCACCGCAAAACAAGAGACTGTACCCGTAATACAACCGCCCGCTTTCCCAGTCCGGAGACTGGTCTACCAGCTCGGCAAAACAGCGTTTGGCATCCTGGTACATCCGGAGGTGGTAAAAGCCCTCTCCTTTCCGAAACATATGCTCATATTCCCGATGCAACTCGAGGTGACCCTGCTTTTGCTGGGAAGCTGCTTGTGCCAAGGACTGCTCTTCGGCCGTAGTCGCGCCGTCTGTCAAAGCGGATTGCAAATCCTTCCACGCAGATGTGGAAGCGTTTTGATCTGCTTTTGGCTGTTTCCCCTCGGTCTTCGGCTTGTCCTGTGATGTATACGATTGTCCAGCAAGAGGCTCGCCAAAAGCTTCTTCCTGCTCATCATCCTGGCCTTCCATCTTTTTAATCTGCCGAATTGCAGCAGACAGCTTCTCTTCAAACTGCAGCCACAGATCGACGACTCTGTCGCTTACCTGGCGAAGCTGAAACAACTGATCAGCAAGCTGAAGCTTTTCATGCTCGGAAGCCGCCGGCCACCTTTGTTCAATTGTTTCCGCTTTTGTTTGCAATGTATCAAACCATTCTTCCAGCTTCAAAAAAAAGCCACCCCCTGTGAGGCGTGTGTAGTCTCATTGTTTCACAAGGGATGGGGCTCTATGCAGATTCTCCCGATTAATAGACGGTGGCGTGTACTTCCTCGGCGAGAAGCTGTGCAATTTTATTGTGCTCATCCATGATCGCAACCCGCGGTTTGTGGCTGCGGGCTTCTTCATCGCTTACCAGCGCATAGGAAATGATGATGACGATATCGCCGGGCTGCACCAACCGGGCTGCCGCTCCATTCAGGCAAATAACGCCGCTTCCCGGTTCTCCCTCGATCACGTACGTCTCCAGACGAGCTCCGTTGTTGTTGTTGACAATCTGCACTTTTTCATTCGGCAAGATGTCCAAGGCATCGAGAATGTCCTTGTCAATCGTAATACTTCCTACGTAATTCAGATTCGCTTCCGTTACCGTTGCCCGGTGAATCTTTGCTTTCATCATCGTACGAAACAAAGGGGAATCCTCCTTTTCCTGCATCAAACTGTCACAATCACGTTGTCAATCAAGCGTGTTTTGCCAAATCGCACAGCCAGGGCGATCAATACCCGGTCTCCCTTTTCCGGTGCTTCTGGCTTTGTCAAATCAGGGTATCGCAACAGCTCTACATAATCGATGTCCGCCAGCGGCTCGGCCTCGATGGTACGGATCATCTCATCCCGGACGCTATCGAGGTCTGCTCCGCTCGCCACTTTCTTTTCGGCTAGCTGCAGGCTGCGGTACAAGACAGCAGCCTGTTTTCGTTCTTCGGCGCTGAGATAAACATTTCGCGAGCTCATCGCCACGCCGTCTGCTTCGCGGACAATCGGGCAAGGGATGATGGTCACAGGCACGGAAAGATCCCGTACCATCTGCTCCACAACAGCAACCTGCTGCGCATCCTTTTGTCCAAAAAAGGCGTAATCGGGCTGCACGATCTGGAACAGCTTCAAAACGACTGTTGCCACACCGTCAAAATGACCGGGACGGGAGCGGCCGCAGAGCGGTTCCGAGACGCCTGAGACAGAGACGTTTGTTTTTACTTGCTGCGGGTACATTTCCCCTACACTGGGCGAGAACACAAAGTCAACACCGGCAGACGCCGCCATCTTCAAATCCCGCTCCATATCGCGAGGATAACGGTCAAAATCCTCGTTTGGCCCAAACTGCAGCGGATTGACGAAAATGCTCATTACGACGATCTCACAGTGTTTTTTTGCTTCATTCACCAAACTGAGGTGTCCCTCATGCAAGTAACCCATCGTCGGTACGAGCCCAACCCGTTTTCCCTGACGACGAGCTTCTTTCAGATGCTGCCGCAGCTCGGCAATCGTCACTACTTGCTGCATGGTCTGCATCATGACCGTAATCCCCCTCCTCCGTACAGCTTCGAAACCATTTCTTCTTTGGCATGAAAGACATGTTCCGGAGCAGGGAAACGGCGTTCCTTTACTTCGGATACATAATCACGCACTGCGTCCCGGATGGAAGTGCCGACATCCGCGTACCGTTTCACGAACTTCGGCTGCAATTGCGACGCATACCCCACCAGGTCATGAAAAACGAGGACTTGTCCATCGCAAGAACTGCCAGCGCCGATGCCGATAACCGGAATGTCCAGTTTGGCGGAAATAAGCGCTGCCACCTCTTCCGGCACACATTCCAGCACGAGGGAGAAAATGCCTGCCTCCTGCAATGCTTCCGCCTCGTCCATCAGCCGGCGCGCCGCTTCCAGATCCCTTCCCTGGACCTTGTAGCCGCCTAATTGATGAACAGCCTGGGGGGTCAAGCCGATATGACCCATCACGGGTATGCCCGCCTGCACGCAACGTTTTACGAGCGGAACAAGTTCGGTGCCCCCCTCCATTTTGACGGCCTTTGCCAACCCTTCCTGCAAGAGCCTGCCCGCATTTTTCACGCCTTCTTCTACGGTACCGTGATAGCTGAGAAACGGCAAATCCGCCACGACGAACGCTCTCTTGGCCGCTCTGGTCACAGCTTTGGTATGGTGCAGCATGTCATCCATTGTCACTGGCAGCGTCGAGTCGTATCCGAGTACGACCATGCCGAGTGAATCACCGACAAGGATCATTTCGGCCCCGGCCTCTTCCACCAGCTTGGCTGAGGGAAAATCGTAAGCGGTAATCATGGCGATTGGTTCGCCCGCATGTTTTTTTGCGCGCAGATCAGACGTTGTGATCGGCGCCAGGTTGTTTGTCATCTCTCTCCCACCTCTACATGCGCCCTTTCCCGTGAGACCAGTACGGAAACAAAAAAACCTTCTCGCCGATAAAGGGAGAAGGTTGTCCACGCAAATACCTGGCAACATCATCAATGTCGCCGGATTCCTTCTGTCTCGGTCCACACAGGCTCTGAGCAGATTGTTGTCCATAGCATTACACAGAATGAAAAGAAAAACCCCACATACGGGAGTGCCGGTCGGAAACCCGATACAGCCTCCACTCATGGAGTATATCAAAAGAATCAGGAATTTGCACCATAATTGACGTCTGCCGAGTACACCTTGTGCCTCTTTCCAGTAGCGTCTTCCAGGATCAGCACGCCTTCCTCGTCCAGGCCAATCGCCCTTCCTTCGAGCGTATGCTGAATCGTGCTCACGGTAATCCATTTGCCGATCGTATAGGAGTGCTGCTCCCATTCCGATTTGACCCGCTCAAAGCCCTCCCGCAAATAGTGATCGTATTCCCGCTCAAAATTCTCGCAAAAGCGCTGGATGAAAGCGACCCGCTTGATCGGCTTGCCCGATTCGATGCGAAGGGAAGTCGCGATCGAGGACAGCTCCGGCGGGACGTCCTTTTGCTCGAGATTGGCGTTGATCCCCATTCCGATCACCAGGTAGTTGACGCGGTCCGACTCTGCATTCAATTCCGTCAAAACTCCGCTGACCTTCTTGTCGCCGATAAAAAGATCATTGGGCCACTTTATTTTGATGTCAACGCCGGTTTCTTCCCACATCGTCTTGGCCAACGCTACCGCGGTCAACAGCGTCATTTGCGGAGTTTTGGGCAGCGGAATTTCGGGTCTGATGATCAGACTCATCCAGATACCGGTCCCCCTCGGAGAATGCCAGGGGCGGCCAAGTCGTCCCTTTCCGCCCGTTTGCTGCTCCGCGATCACTAGTGTTCCCTCAGGCGCACCTTTGGCGGCAGCCTCGTGCGCCAATGGCTGCGTCGAGAGAACGGTGTCATACGCCAGAACCTGCTGGCCGATCCGATAGGTGCTGAGTCCGGCTCTGATCTCCTCCGCTGAAAGGCGGTCGGGTGCAGCGATCAAGCGATAGCCTGATTTCCGCAGAGCCTCAAACTCATACCCGTCCTTGCGCAGCTCCTCGATATGCTTCCAGATCGCTGTACGCGAGCATCCACAGGTCTGACTCAGCTCCTCCCCGGAGATGAACTCCCCGGGTTTTTCATGAAATGCCTTGATAATCTCTTGCTTAATATTCATGACGGGCAACCTCTTTCTTCGCTTCCTCAAGCAATGCCTCCGGCGTATTCGCCAAACCGTAAAATGCCGTCTGCTCCCACAGATGCTGCAGCATGTGCTGTACCCATTGGCCGGGCTTTTTGTCCAGCAACGTATACAGTTGCTTTCCGTTCAAGGCCAATTCCTGCACCGATTTGACAGGCATTTTTTCGCAGGTATCTTCCAATGATTTTTTCAAATCAAGAGCCGGCATGTTTTTCCATACGGCCTCAAGAAGATTCGACAGCTCCAGACAGAACGGCAAACCCGTTTGCAAGAGCAGGGGCCTCCAGTCGATCACAGTTGGTTCATCCCATTTCGGCTTCAATTGCGTAATATGCTGGACAAAGGAACAGACCGCTTCTGTCTCCCGTTTTGACAGCTTCAGCTCATGGCAAACGCCTCTTGCCTGATCGGGGTCAAGCCCGGCCGCATACATCAGCAATGCCCATTTTTGCGGAAGGTTCGCAAGGAAAGGCAATCGCGAGACATACTCCTGTCTCACCGAGAAAAGGCGCTGCAGCAAAGGTGATGTGTGCAGTGCTGCCGTCTCCGCCAAAAGCCTTGCCCCTACCTCCGGCGCTGGACTGTCCATGATTTTATGCAGTTCATCACGAACTCGCTCCATCGCGATATGGGACAGCAGAAAAGAGGTTTCGCTCATGGCTGCAAGAGTTGCGGGCTCGATCTGAAAGTGTAATTGTGCGGCAAAGCGAACAGCCCGCAAAATACGAAGCGCATCCTCCCGAAAGCGTTGAACCGGTATGCCTACCGCGCGAATCAGACCGTTTTCCAGATCAGCCTTGCCCTGAAGGGGGTCTTTCAAACAGCCATTCCGATCCATGGCAATGGCATTCATCGTAAAGTCCCTTCGCTCCAAATCGATTCGCAGCTCCGAGACAAAACTGACTTCGCTCGGCCTGCGAAAATCTTCATACCTTCCTTCAGTGCGATAGGTCGTCACTTCATAGAGCGAGCCGTCCAGCTTGACAGAAACAGTCCCATGCTTGAGTCCTGTCGGCACATGGTCGGGGAACAAGCGCATCACGTCGCCTGGATGGGCATTGGTACATATGTCTATATCATGCACAGGTCTATTCAGCAGCCAGTCACGGACGCAACCGCCGACGAAATAAGCCTCGTACCCGTTTTCCTCCAGTATTTTCAAAATGATTTCTGCCTGTTTCTTTCCCACACGTTACACTCCGTTTTCGTCCGCCCTGGTTAGTAGGAGGCGTAGTTGATGAAATTTCTCATGGGTTTATTTATTATGATTTCGAAGCTGTTTCAGCTTGCAAAAAGCAGTCCGGTCCGTTCCGTCCATAAATCAAGATTGATTGATTAATTGCAGATAGAGCGACTCGTACTCCGAAGCGATCTTGTCGTGACAAAATGTTTCACATGAGCGCTCGATGCTGCTCCGGGAAAAGCGGGCGTACAATTCTTCATCCTGCAGTAAACGCAGCGTCTGTTCAGCCATTCCAGCCACATCTCCGATTGGGCGGAGAAACCCGCACACGCCGTCCAACACGACTTCCGGCAAGCCGCCAGCCAGTGTAGCGACCACAGGTACGCCACATGCCATCGCTTCCAAGGCTACGAGTCCAAAGCTCTCTTTTTCGGAAGGAAGCAGCATCACATCCGCCATCGAGATGACTTCGGCAACATCCTCCTGCTTCCCGAGGAAATGAACGTCTCCCTCCAGGCCTTTTTCAACGATTTTCTGGCGTACCATGCTCAGATCAGGCCCTTCTCCGATCAACAGCAGCTTTGCCGGCATCTGATCCCGGACCCTTGCGAAGACTTCAATCACGTCCTGTGAACGCTTGACCGGTCGGAAGTTGGAAATATGCATGATAATTTTCTCGCCGTTCGGGGCAAATACCCGCTTGATTTCGCTTACTTCCTTGGGGTAGTACCGGCGCTTGTCGACGAAGTTATACACAGGGACAATGTCTTTCTCCACGTGAAGCAATTCTTTTGTCTGGCGTATCAAATCATGGGATACCGCCGTGACCATGTCGCTTTGTTCGATCCCAAAGCGGATCAGGCTGCTCAAGCTCGAATCGTAACCGAGCACCGTGATATCGGTCCCGTGCAAAGTCGTGACGATTTTAAGCTGCTCGCCCACCATCTGTTTGGCCAGATAGGCACAGAGAGCATGCGGTACGGCGTAGTGAACATGCAGAACGTCCAGCTTCTCGTTCTTTGCCACTTGTGCCATGCGGTTCGCCAGCGTCAGATCATAGGGCGGATATTTGAAGACGTCGTAATGACTGACCTCTACCTCGTGATAAAAAATGTTGGGGTGAAACTTCCCGAGGCGAAACGGCATGCTTGATGTAATGAAATGCACCTGATGCCCGCGTTCGGCAAGAAGCTTCCCCAGCTCTGTCGCCACAACGCCAGAACCTCCCAGTGACGGATAGCAGGTAATTCCGATGTTCATTCTTGATTTCACCTCTGTTTACAAACGATCCAGCACATAGGGTGTGGCGCTGACAAACCCTTCGGCATACATAACACCAGACTGCTGTCCGAATAACCGCTCCCGGTATTCCACTGATTCCAGATAGCCGTTATTCAACGGGGTAGCGACTGTCCCCTCTTCACGTTCAAATTGGCTCCGGTAACAGCGCAGCACATCCATTTTTTCTTTGTAGACAGATGTAATGTCTACAACGACATTTGGTGTCACGGTCGTATTGATAAAGTAGTACAACAGTTTTTCCGGACGATAAGCAGGAAGCGACAGGCCAGCCGGGTACTTGCGGATTCCCGCGGAAAACACGGCTTCGCGGACGATTCTGCTCACGCTTTCGTGATCGGGATGCCGGTCCTTCCAATAAGGAGCGAGCACAACGCGCGGTTTGATCTGCCGAATCAAATCGACCGTCCGGCTGATAGCCTCTTCCTTTACAGCTTCCAGGCCGCGGTCAGGCAACCCGAAATTGTACCTTGTAATTCCCCCTAAAGCCCGGTCTGCCGCCGCTGCTTCCTGCTGCCTGCGCTCTACGGTCCCATTGGAAGAGAGCTCTGCATAGGTCAAGTCCAGGATTCCGACACGCTCTCCTCGTTTTGTGGCGAGCAGCAAGGTTCCTGCGGCGCCTATTTCCACGTCATCGGGATGCGCTCCGATTGCCAGGATATCTACACGATCCATGCGTTTCACTCCTTGTGAACAATTTCCCGCCAGCTAAGCTCACCGCGTTCCAGAGCTTTCAATAAGACCTCAGCCGTTCCCAGATTGGTGGCAAACGGGATTTTGTGCACGTCGCAAAGTCTCAGCAAAGCGATAATATCCGGCTCATGAGGCTGAGCCGTCAGCGGGTCGCGCAGGAAGATGATCAGATCCATTTCATTCCGTGCGATCATGGCCCCAATCTGTTGGTCACCACCAAGCGGTCCGGAAAGGAAACGAGTCAGGGTCAAGGAGGTCGCCTCCATGATCCGAAGACCTGTCGTACCGGTTGCATACAGCTCGTGTTCAGATAAAATGCCTTCGTACGCCATGGATAGGTTTACAATCTCTTCTTTCATCCGGTCATGGGCAATCAATGCGATTTTCAATCAGACCTCTCCCTTGTCAGTAGGAATTAAACGATCGTTTAAAAATGCAACCTAGTCGATCAAATGCTCCAGTCCATAGACCAATTGATTGAGGTTCATCACGGCTTTAATGGCCATGTTCACGCCAGGCATGAACGATTCGCGGTTGATCGAATCGTGCCGAATCGAAAGAGTCTGACCAGTCGCTCCAAACAGCACTTCCTGATGAGCCACCATCCCCGGCAAACGAACGCTGTGGATGCGAAAACCATCGTAGTCAGCACCCCTGGCTCCAGCGATTGTTTCTTTCTCTTCCGGATGCCCTTGCTTCATGTTCTCCCGGACAGCAGCGATCATTTCTGCTGTTTTCAATGCGGTTCCGCTTGGTGCATCCAGCTTTTTATCGTGGTGAAGCTCGATAATTTCCACATGCGGCATGTATTTTGCTGCCATCGCCGCGAATTTCATGCACAAAATGGCCCCGATCGCAAAGTTCGGGGCAATAATGGCTCCAAGCCCCGCTTCTTTATAGCGGGCCGTCAAGTCTTCCAATTGCTCCGGAGTAAGCCCGGTCGTCCCGACAACCGGTCTTACATTGTGACGCAAGCACAGCTCCATATGCCGATAAACCGTATGCGGAGTCGTGAAGTCAACCAGCACATCCGGCTTCATCTCTGCCAGCTGCCGCTCAATTACTTCATCACTCACCCTCGTGTCCAATGCTCCAGTATAGACCAGCTCCTGATCCTCGCCAAGCATTTTGACGACTTCTTGTCCCATTCGGCCTTGCGCTCCTGCAACCGCGATACGAATCTGTTTTTCCATCATTCTTCCGTCTCCTCTATTCTTGTCCACCGGTCTTTATCCCGTGTGTTGAACTTATGCATGATACGGTCAAATGCCTCTTGCAGGTCGATGCCGAGCGAATTGGCAAAACAGAGCACAATAAAGAAAACATCACCCAGCTCCTCTTCGACCGTTTTTTCGCCCTCATCCTTTTTCTTTGGCTTTTCGCCGTAAAAATGATTGATCTCCCTTGCCAGCTCGCCCACTTCTTCTGTCATTCGGGCCATCATTGCCAAGGGGGAAAAATAACCTTCTTTAAACTGTGATATGTATTGATCTACTTCTTGCTGGATTTCCTCCAGGGTTTTGCGCTGAGTCATCGGGTCACTCCTTTTGCAGCCTTGATTTGCCATTGCCTTTATCGTAACCGAAACAGGGCCGTTTGCCAAATCTCAATACGCTGCGACTGGCAGCATATGGACATTTCCATCAGCCTTCAATTATAATGGCTGTCGTATACATCAAAGCAACTAGGTATGATAAACAAAGTTTCGCCAGTATGAAGGAGGCACCCGAAGGGCACGGGATCTGGCTGCGCATGGATGCTTATTCGAGGCAGTTTCGCCAGTTTAAGGAGGCACCCGAAGGGCACGGGATCTGGCTGCGCATGGATGCTTATTCGAGGCAGTTTCGCCAGTTTAAGGAGGACTTTATGAAAATTCGGTTGACAAGCATTATTGCCATCATCATTGGTTCTGCCATCATGGGGTTTGGCATTAACGCCTTTAATATTCCCAATAACCTGGCAGAAGGCGGAATCACAGGGATCAGTATCTTGATCAAGCTGCTTTTCCCGAGCGTCGACCAAGGTATTGTGTTTTTCTTGCTGAACATTCCCCTGTTCATCCTCGGCTGGAAGGTTTTGGGGCGGACTGCTTTCATCTATACCATTTTGGGAACTGTCTCGTTATCCGTTTTTCTCTCCTTGTTTGAAGGTGTCTACCCGATGCCGATGCAGGACCGCCTGCTCGCCTCCCTGTTTGCCGGGGTTGCTGTAGGTGTCGGACTGGGGATCATTTTCCGATACGACGGAACGACGGGTGGAGTCGACATCATTGCCCGATTGCTGCAAAAATACATGGGAATTAGCATGGGACGTACACTCTTTTTCGGAGATATTCTCGTCATCGGAGCATCCCTTGTCTATTTGAATGTGGAAAGCGCGATGTACACGCTGGTGGCGGTATTTATCGCTGCGCGAGTGATCGACTTTTTTCAGGATGGAGCGTATGCCGGAAAAGCGCTCACCATCATTTCCGATCACGCAGACGACATTGCCAAACAAATTCTTGACCTTGGCCGCGGCGTAACACTTTTGGCGGGAAAAGGGGCATTCTCCGGCGCAGAAAAGCAAGTCGTCTATGTCGTCGTTAGCCGAAATGAGGTAATGCGCTACAAAAGCATCGTACAGGGCATCGATCCTCACGCGTTTGTGATCGTCAATGATGTTCATGAGGTGCTTGGCGAAGGCTTTACATTGGACGAAAACAAGCAGCCTATACGGAGTTAACGATTTAAGCCAATCAACGGGAAAACACCTCGGGATTTTTTCATCTCGAGGTGTTTTTTTCGGGAAAGTATAAAAGCCTAATAAGAAGAAAAAGAGGACAGGCATAAGGCGGTTAGCTTCAACATCTATCTCCTCCACGCTATGCTACGATACCGTCCGGAACTGTCCCTGATACTTTTTCCACGCTACGTAGGCCAAGGTCATCAAAACAGCCGCTACGATGCTGAAAATCAAACCAAATGGCGATTCGCTGCTGATCAGGTAGGCAATCGTGCTCTTGTCTTCGCCGATAAAAGCTTCCTGCATGCTGGTTTGCAGTTCCCGCAGAGCGCTCCGGATTTGATTCCATTCGATTTTGCTGTTCCTCATTTCCTTGGAGATGGCGTCATATGCCGAATCGATTTTCTTTAGCTGTTGTTCGGGAAGATGGATCGTCATCGCTGGTCTGATCACGTGATACAACCGAGAGTTTTCTTCGAATTGTTCGCGAAAATGAGCGTAATCACGCTTGACCGCAGATTCCAACAAATCCTGCAGCTGTGCAGAAACGGACGTGTAATAGCCCCTCCACATCGGCTGATGATCATGTGTCAGCGCGTCGATAACGACTCGTACACGAGTAGCATGCTCCAGCAGTTGCTGCTCATCGAGCGCCGTGTTGTTCAAGCCGTTCCTGGCAGCAAGAATTGATTGCGTGACCGCATTCAAGCTTTCGATTCTCAGCGTTTCCGGCAGCTGCAGATGAGGGAACTGCTCTGCCAGCATCCGGACCCGCTGCCGGGCCGACTCCAGGTCCCCTTTTCGTGCTGCGTCCAACATCTGGTGAGCTATGTCATCCAATGCGGCAAGCTGCTTTTCCTCCGCCGGCCGCTCAAGGTTCGTCAGTAATGAATGAATCGGCCACGATAAGAGCAAGCCGATCACCAGGAAGAACAGCAGGAACCGGATGTTCTTCTTCACACAAAAACCCTCCTTCCCTTAGTACAACCTATGGAAAGGAGGACATGTTTAGACCTTGTTTCTGCCGAATCGCATATTGGCAAACCAAATAATCGAGATCGAAACGATACTGAGAAGCACTGTACAAAAACCGATGATACCCGTATAGGGATCGAGCACGGCAGGCAGCCACGGATGAATATCCATCACATAATCGAGGAAATCATTGTTCAATGTCCATAGTGCAGCAATTCCTACAGGAAGCCAGCTCAATTTATAAAAACGAGCATACAACACGGACTCGGCGGCCATTCCTGTATGAGAAACCAACAGCATAATATCGGTTCCGCGAATGGGATTCCCCATCATCCAGCCGGCAATGATAATCGCTACCGCCCATATGCCGTATTTAAAATTGGTAATGCCAGCGAGGGCTTCCAAAACAGGAATGTGGCGTCCGAGCAAATACGTTAGCAACACCAGGGTAAACAAACCACTGCCTGTCGGGCTGTCCGGGACGAACAAGCGAAGATACGCCGGTGTGTCAGCTAATTGATTGCCGTACCAGATGAATCCATAAATGGTTCCTAGCAAGTTTACGACAAACAGGGTCCAGAGAAACCACCTTTTCCCTAATGACTGCCAAAACCACTCCCATAACAAGCTCATGAAAATCGTCTCCCGCTATGTTCGCCGCTAAAGAAAAAGCTGACCGAACGACAGTCAGCTTTTTCTTTATAGGCTTATTTCAAGGATGCCAGGTACTCTGCAAGTTTTTGGATCTCTGCCTCGTCCTGAATCAGGCCGCCAGGCATCTGTCCTTTACCGTTCTTGATGACTTCTGCAATCTGTGCAGCGTCGAGCTGGCTACCGATCTTTTGCAGATTCGGTCCGAGTGCGCCTTCCATGTTTTTGCCGTGGCAACCCATGCAACCCGTTTGTGCTGTCCAGAGAGGATCTGGCTTGAAGCTTGGGTCGGCTGGTGCTGCAGGAGCAGCAGCGCCGGAGCCACCGCCGTGTCCGCCGCTTCCGCCCTTGCTGGAGGCATGGTTCAGAGAGTGCTCATGGTCAGCTGCCCAAGTCAGGTAAAAGATACCAACCAACGCTGTCAGCATCAGGCCTGTCGCAACAGGACGACGAGACGGACGGCGGTCTTTACCAGTGTCCAGCCAAGGTGCCAGCATCAAAGCACCGAACGCAATACCTGGGATGACAACTGTTCCGAGGACGACCCAGTCCCCTGCAGCCCAAGGATACTTGAGCAATTGGTACAGGAACAAGAAGTACCAGTCAGGCAGCGGGATGAACGAAGTGTCGTTCGGGTTTGCCAGATCGGTCAAAGGCGATGGGTGTGAAACCGTTAACACCAGGAAACCGACCAAACAAACAGCTGCGACCATCCATTCTTTCAGCAGGAAGTTCGGCCAAAACGGCTCGGATTTTCCCGGAAAATCCGAATAAGATGGGGCAATATTCGGGATGCGCTTCGCCGATATTCGGGAGTCTCCGACGAAGGTAGCATCTTTGTCCTGTTTTGCCATGCTAATACCTCCTTAGTATCGAAAACTTATAGTGGGCCCGAAATACCTTGCACCCGAATCATAACGAAGTGAGCTCCCAACAGTCCAAGCAGTGCGCCTGGGAGGAAGAACACGTGAATCGCGAAGAAGCGAGAAAGCGTCGTCGCCCCTACGATGTCCCCACCGGTCAGCAGCGTCTTCAAATAAGGTCCGATCAGGGGAACAGAGTTTGCGATCTCCAGACCTACCTTTGTTGCGAAGTACGCAGTGTTATCCCAAGGAAGCAGGTAACCGGTGAAACCGAGGCCGAGCATTACGAAAAAGATCAGAACGCCCACTACCCAGTTCAGTTCGCGTGGACGCTTGTAGGAACCGGTAAAGAATACGCGCAATGTATGTAGGAACATCATTACGATCACCAAGCTGGCTCCCCAGTGGTGCATACCGCGAACGATTACGCCAAAGGCTACTTCGTTCTGCAGGTATTTTACCGATTCGTACGCGTTGATAATATCTGGTACATAGTACATGGTCAAGAACATACCAGACAGAATTTGAATGACTGTAATAAAGAACGTAAGGCCACCAAAGCAGTAAACAAATGCAGAGAAATGGTGAGCAGGGTTTACGTGCTCCGGTACTTCATGGTCGGCCAAATCCCGCCACATCGGAGTAATGTTTAAGCGTTCATCGACCCAGTCATACATTTTTTGCAACATGTTAGCCACTCACCCCCGGACGTGGATTTGGTTTCAGTTTGCCCAGATAGAGCTTGCCGTCTTTTACTTCCGTCTCGTATTCATCGAGGGATGCTGTCGGCGGTGTACCCAGAATGTGTGCCCCTTCAATGTCATAGCGTCCAAGGTGGCACGGGCAGAAATACTCGTTTGGATGATTCGGGTCGGTATTCCAGTTGACCGTGCAACCCAAGTGCTTACAGATTGGGGACAGAGCGAGAATCTCACCCTTCTCATTCTTGGTTACCCATGCAGACAAGGTCGATTCGGATTCATACCAACCGTCCTTGGTATGTACCTTAAATTCCACAAGCTTTGGCTCTGGACCAAAATCATCGACACTACCAACAGCTACTGTATCTCCACCCGCATGGCCCTTGAGCAAGGGGTCGACCGCAAAACGGATCATAGGTGTGATCATACCCGCAGCAAGGAACCCGCCAGTTCCCATAAGTGCGTAGTTTAGAAATGTTCGCCTGGAAATTTCTCTGTTATCGCCCATCTCTTTTTCCCTCCTTATCCTGTAGAATCGCACAACGATGGCGTTTTCAATACATATACACTAGGTCAATCCCAATCATAGCTAACGCCTAAAAAGATGTCAAGAATGTCCAATAGACATGCCGCATGGCAATCGCGCAAGTAGAAGAGATTGTTACCATTTTGTCAAATATGGCATATTGCTTCTCTGATTTTCCTAGTGTCTCCAAAAATATCAAGCATTAATGCCTCTATTTCTCCTGCCACATGCGGATGACTTCCTGAGTCAAAATGTCGACCGTAACCTCGAACCGGAGGGGGGAATCGAGGTCCTCATCGCCAACTGTCAGCCTGCGCGCTTCTTGACCGAGCAGCTTGATATCATCTCCGCTGAACTGAAGCAGGATGCAATGCTGAAAGCCCTCGGGAAACTGCTGCGGGATCGGTTCGTGCCCAAATTGGTAGCAGAGTGGAAACAGAAGCACTCTCCCCTTCAACTTCTGCTCAATCGAGGCTGCCACATTTAACAGATAACTCGTTCTCATCACATGATCCACGAGCTTTGTGTCCGGACGGTACAAATAAAGAGGGAGCAGCGCAGTATCCACGAAGGGCTGCAACTCCTCCCACTTTTCCATTTCCTGTATGTTCCATTGCATATGCCGTCTCCTCTTTCCTGTTTTTTTCTGGAGACTAGCGTATCACGAAATCCGCAGCTCTAGCAATTGTCCTTTCCCAAACTACGTGGCTTCGTAAGCCATGATTTCACGCAGCTCGTTCGTCAAGACGAGGAAGCGCTCCTTGTCCTTTTCCGCTAAAGCTTCGTCAATTTCCTGGTACAGCGTTCTCTTCCGGTACAGCCGCACTTGCTCGTCGATCAGCATTTCGGAAAGCAAACCGGATACTTGCTGATTGTTCGTTCCATATGTATTCGAATAAAAATTTGGCCACTCCATGCACATCCCTCACTTCAATAAAATGGTAGATTCTGTGAATCCATTGTATTTGCGAAGCCAAGATTGGCTGGCGTACGTCCCGGAGTAAATCCACTCTTCACCCGACTGGCCGACGCGAATCAAGCCAAGGTGAACCATCATTTTTAAAATCCGATTCACCAGAATATTGTTCGGATCATCATAGTAAAAAGCGCGAATCCAGGGAAGAAGACTTCTCGCAAGAGCCGTCTGGGTGACCCAGCCGCTTGCTGCCATCATCGGTATCAGTTGGACGAGCATGGGCAGATTCGGTATGGCACGCTTGTACAGCCTCATCCAGAAGCGGATGACTTCGTGATACAATGCGTCACTATACGGTTTCTGCAATTGTTCATTGCCCGCTTCCGTGAGTGATACCTGACCCGGAATCTCTTCGATCCACCTCTGGTAGTAGCAAAAATCGTAGATGAGAGAAAACCTGTCCGGATACAGATCAAAATGCAGACCGTAGCCAAAGCGCCAGCGCTCCGGCGTGAGCGGCTCCTCCTTCACCTGCAAAAATTGAAGCACCTGCTGCTGATACCGTTTGTACATCCCGCCTTCTGCAGTCAATGGGACGGGCTCCCGCTGAAGAAATCGCAAAAATTGCATGATATCGTCAACAAGGGCCGTGCCTTCATCCCGATACGCATCCGGCTCCAAAACGAATGCATTTTCGTCCTTCTGCCATTTTTGCAGCCAAGTGTGAAGAAGCGGCTCTCTGATGTCCAGCGGCACCTGGTACTGTCCGATCGTCCTGCTTTTTGCCGGAAAAATCCAGCCGCGCTTCATCGCTTTCGCTACGTATTTGCGGGCCTCCTCCTGCTTGCCTTCCTTCTTCGCATCCAAAGCTACGCCGGCCTTTGCGAGAAGGTCCTCCAGAGACATCTCCGTGCGCTTGTCCAAGAACAGGAGCAGAAAAAAATGCGTCTCTTCCGGCGACAGCTGTTCGATCTCGCGGGAGATTGTCTGCTTATGGCGCAAGTTGGCCAGCAACGTAGTGATCAATTCGTTTTTTGAGTGAGGATTGCATTCACAGCCGTAATGGTCGGCCATCTGATTGAGCTGCCGGATGTCGGTGTAGACTAAAATCTCTGCCAAGTTCATCTGGGCATCCCTTCCTTAACGAAGGCTTTTGTTACCCACCATTCTTGTCCAATTTCCGGCAAAATAAACAGGAAGCCACAATAGTGACTTCCCTAGGAAACAAGCAATTTGCCCGCATTTACTCTTCGTCTACATTCCAAGCATCGAGCAGCTTCTGGTATTCTTTTGCGTCCTCATAGCGTCCGGATTGCGTCAACAGGGCGACCAGCCTGCGGATTTGATCGAGATCGAAGCCCGACAGCTCCACGTATTGCTCAAGCGCTTCGATCGATTTTTCCGTTTTCCCCATGGAGAGGAAAATGTCAGCCGCCAACGGATACCCGGCGACGTACTCTTCATCCAGCGCGAGCAATCTTCCCACATAATCAGCTGCCTCTTCGACATTGCCCGTATGAAAAGCCATCAGGGCACAGCCGTACAGAATCTCTGCGCTTTGCTCCTGTTCGAGAGCATGCTGGTACAGATGATAAGCCTGCTCAAAGTCTCCATTCTGAGCCAGAACGCGGGACTTCGAGAGGAGCAGCTCCACACTTTGCTCCCCGGCCTGTTCCAGCGCTTTCATCGCTTCATCATCTTTGCCGATCTGGAAGTACATGTTCCCAAGCGCCGTGAGAATTTCCTTGTTGTCAGGTTCCTTCTGGCGCGCCTGTTCCAGGTACTTGATGGCGACCTCATCCAGCCCTTGCATGGCGTACAGATCAGTCAGCAATAGGTCCAGCCGCAGGTTCTCATAGCCGGACTCCTTCAATTCGTACAAGATGTGCTGCGCCGCTTCAAAATCGTTCCCATCCAGCGCAATTTCCACAAGGAGCAGCTGGCACTCCCGTCGCAGCGGCGGATCAAGCTCAGGATTTGCCTTCATGACCTCTGCAAGCAATTCCGCCGCTTCATCCAGATGGCCCAATCGATACCACACCTCCGCCAGATACAGCATCACTTCCGGCAAATCCTTGCCATGCTCCTGAACCTTTTGGAGCGCTTGCAGCCCTAGCTCCACTTCATCGTTCTCAATCCGCTTGATCGCTTCGTCGATCACATACAGCCACTGTTTCGTCATTTTTGTTCACCTCATCTATAGGGTGGCATTTCTTATGTACAAGCTTTATATCAAAACAAGCTGCAAAAGACCGTCCGAAGACGGTCTTCCCAAATAGGACGATACTATAAAGATAAACCATTAAGCCCGCGTAAACCAGCTCATTGTCAAAACGGTTACCAAAATGCCAAACACACTGAGGACGACGGCGTAATTTGGGCTTTCATACTCGCTGGCTCCCTGCTTTCCGTCCATCGGTACAATAGAGGCCGTCGCATTGGCAAGCGGCTGTCCTTCAGAGACTAACTGATCCGATTCGACGATATATGTACCGTCTTCGGTCTGCATGGAGGAGGTCACGACTTGCGCCTGTTTGCCCATCGCCAAAACCTCGCCGCCGATCAAAAGAGAGTTTGCCTGTTCTGCATTGCTTGTGTTTACATACAACGTAAACGTACAAAGCATCAACAAAACGACAGCGGCGCACGCACCGATGCGACGCATTCTCGCTGTAACCGAAAACACCTTTCGGCCAAACGGAATCGCCCACTTCTCTTCTGACAGAATACGCGCCATGACCGCATCCACGATCGACTTGGTGGGCGCAATGGAATGGTACCGCTCTTTGTCAGTCTCCATCCACTCGCTGCTGTCCTTCCACAGTTCGTAATCTGAGCGACAGGAAGAACATGCAGCCAAATGATGATCGACACGCCGCCGCGTTACATCGGGCAGTTGTCCATCTGCGTAATCCGGCAACTTATCTTGCACATCTTCACATCTCATCATCGATTCATCCCTTCAGCTTCATCCAAATGAGGGTCCAGGATGTAGGCTTCCAATTGAGTCTTGATGCTCTGCCGCGCTCGAAACAGCAAAGATTTCACTGAACTCACTGTCAAATCGAGGATCACGGCTATCTCATTGTAGTCCATTTGCTCGTATTCCCGCAAAATCAGGGCGGAGCGCTGTTTTTCAGGCAAATTGTTAATCGCCTGGCGAACGAGATGCTCCCGCTCGTTGCGAAGCAGCACTTGCTCCGGCAAGCGTTCAAACGAAGCCAACGGCACCTGCAAAGTATCTTCGAGATACACATCCGAATTCCGGCTCTTGCGCAGCTCGCTCAATACGGAATTGCGGGCTATGGTGTAGAGCCAGGTAGAAAAGGTCGCTTCTACATCACGGAACGAATGAATGCTCTTGTACGCCTTGTAAAAAGTCTCCTGGCATAAATCCTCTGCCACATGCTCCAGATGTGCCTGACGGAGCAGATGCGTGATAAATGCAAGAATCTTTTTTTCATACCGACGTATCAACTCGGCATAGCATTCGAGATTACCTTCTTTTATTTCGCGGATAAGCTGGGAATCGGTCATGATCAGGATTACCTCCTTGCGATTCCGATCCCTCCGCAGTCTTTGTATGTTTAGACTGCCAGGGATGTAAAAAGTTGCGCTGACCTGACAAATCTTTTTCTCGTCAGGTACCCGGAATCCTTTACGAAAAAACCCCCAAATCTGGGGTCACATGACAAAATTGTATGGCTTGATGTCCAGATGGCATCGTCCCATGCCTATGTTTGCGGCAAATTGCTGCTCGGCAAAAATCCACTTTCCGTTCGACATAACAGATGTTGGAAGGCGGATTTCGCTAAAATTGAGAATAGTGTAAAGATCAAATTTTGTCAACCATTGTTCTTTTTTCACGAATAAAAGATCTGCGTCAGCACCGGGAATGATGCACCCTTTGCGTGGGTAAAGCCCCAATGCCTTGGCGGTATTTGTCGAACAGAGCTTGACGAGTAAGCGGAGCAATTCCGCATCCAGCCACTTCGTACGCCTCAGATCTACCTGGACGCTGTCCAGCGAAGCCATTACGGAAAGCGAGCGGAAAGGATGCTCGGCCAGAAAACGGAGCGCATGATCTGCGGTCATCCCCTTTACTTGATACACATGGTAGAAATCATCAAATGACTCCAAAGCCTGTGCCCAATCGGCCTTGACCCATGTGCGAATCTGCCAGAAGCGGCAGCGCCTGAGCCATTGCCTGTGCATATTTCGCTTTTCCTCCCGTGAAATAGCGGAATCGTCCGGTATGTGCAAAGTTAGTAGCACCCTATAAGACGTAAGTATCGGGGAAAACGTTTCCCATTCCAGACGGTTAATTTCTTCCTGCTTGCGAACGGTCACCCTGATCGACCTGTATCCTTCCAAGCAAAGCTGCCGAACCAGTCCATGCGCCATTTGGCTGGCGGAGACCTCCACCACCATCGTATAGTCGATGACATTGTTGAAATGAATGGCAGCCTGATACCGCCATTGATCGGATTTTTTCCAAGGATCTACGTGCAGCACATCGGTCATGCAGGTGTAGCCGTTTGCTGCCAAAGAACGGACGGCATGCAGATATTCTTCCAAGCTTCTGATTTTCGCATAGGATTTATCGAGCAAGGCAAGAAAGCCCGGCAAAATGTACATTCCGGAGGCATCCCACTCTTCAAGCGGCTGGTCGGTATCTCTGTACACCCGTAACAGATCCTTGGCCACCCGTTTGATTTTCCCGTCCTCTATCCAAATGTCTGCTTCGACAATACCGCTCGCGGTTACAACAGTTCCATTTCGAATAACCAGTTCGTTCATTGCCATAGCTCGTCCCTCCTCCATCCGCAGATGGACGCTCTTCCAGTACGAGCATATGCATGGGTGGAGGAAAAAAGGACAAAAAAAAAAGCCACCGTCAATGTAAGCGCATTCAAACGGCGGCAGCACATCTGTGCTTTATTATATTGGATAGGAGTGGAGAGAAACCATACTGTACCTTTATTATATCTGAATGTAAGCGCTTGTCAAACACTTTTTACCTATTTTTCTGTCCATTCTTTTCGAGGCTTATCCCGTCTTCACTAGTCAAAAAACGAACCCGCGATCAGCACGGGTTCGTCTCGTTGTTTCATCGTTTCGCTATTTACTGATGCTCTGGAGAACGTCAGGAAAGCCAGGGAATGAAACCAAAATGGCGTCGTCATTCTCGATCAGCGTTTCCCCTTCTGCTGCCAGCCCTGCGATCGCCATGGCCATTCCGATCCGATGATCGCCAAAGCTGTCGATGACTGCACCCTTCAGCGGAGTTGGTCCCTCGATAATCATGCCATCCTCCGTCGCGATGATCTTTGCTCCCAGCTTTGACAGTTCGCTCACAACAGTGGCAATTCTGTCCGTTTCTTTTACTTTTAACTCCTCCGCGTCCTTGATGACGGTGCGTCCGCCAGCTTGCGTCGCCATTACAGCAATAACGGGGATTTCATCGATCAGCCGGGGGATGATGTCGCCGCTGATCTCGATTCCTTGCAGCTCGGAATAGGTCACGAGCAGGTCTGCGACCGGCTCTTCATTGACCACTCGTTCGTTGATCCGCTCAATTTTTCCGCCCATTCTGTCTACGACATCCAAAATTCCGGTGCGGCTTGGGTTGATCCCCACATTTTCGATCAGCAGAGAGCTGCCCGGCACCATCATCACTGCCGCAATCATGTAGGCTGCAGAGGAAATGTCTCCTGGGACCTGAATGGCTCTCCCCTTCAATTTCTGCCCGCCTTCAATTGAAACGGTCAAGCCGTCGCGGACGAGCTTGACGCCGAACGCTTGCAGCATTCTCTCCGTGTGATCTCGGGATAGATGCGGCTCGGTCACACTCGTAACGCCGTTTGCCTGCATGCCGGCGAGCAAAATCGCCGATTTGATTTGGGCACTGGCCACAGGGGATTGATACGATATCCCTTGCAGCTCCCCTCCACGTATGGAGAGCGGCGTGTATTCCCCATCCTTTCGCCCATCGATTTTTGCCCCCATCTGGCGGAGCGGTCCGATTACTCTGCGCATCGGGCGTTTCGCGATGGATTCGTCCCCTTCCATCACACTGTGAAACGGTTGGGTAGCGAGAATGCCGGCCATCAACCGAATGGTCGTACCGGAGTTTCCTACGTCGAGGTGCTGGGAAGGCTCCTGCAGTCCGTACCAGCCCTGGCCGTGAACGGTGACCCGGTCCTTGTCCTGCTCAATCTCTATGCCCATCTTGCGAAAACAGCTGATCGTGCTCAAACAATCGGCACCCGGGAGGAAGCCTTCAATACTTGTTGTTCCTTCTGCCAGCGCGCCAAACATGACGGCGCGATGGGAAATCGATTTATCTCCTGGTACTCGAACGGTTCCGTTGATCTGACTTGCTCGTTGAACGCGCAGCACAGTGACTCTCCCCTTTTTTCTCTGTATTTCTACGTATCGTAGCTATATTCTGTCCACGCACGTGCATTCGCACAGCAAAGCGTCTATCCCCCAAAGCGGGATCGTATGAGCAAACTACTCCCGTCTGTATACGTTATATCCGAAGTAACAGAGCAGCTCTTCGCCCTTTTCCAATTCGAGCTGACTGCGAAACGTTATCCGCAGGACACCGAGTATATCTTCGCGGGTTTCCCGAATCTGGAGATTGGTGATGTTGATGTTTTTCGCGCCAAGCAAAGTCGTAATCCGGCCGATTTCCCCCGGATGGTCCGGGATATCGATATACAAGTCGTACAGCGGAGGCATTGCTCCCTTTTTTCTTTCGGGAAGGCCGTCTCGGAAATCTCGGGCGGTCCGGAAGAAATGCTCGATCTGTTCGGCATCTCCTTCTTTTACAAGCCCCATGACATTATCCAGCGCTTTCGCCCAATCCTCGGCAATGCGCAGGAGGTGCTCCCTGTTGTTCAGCAGAACATCCCGCCACATCCTCGGGTTGCTTGATGCGATCCTCGTAATGTCGCGAAAGCCGCCAGCAGCCAAGCGATGGTGCCACGGATTGCTGTCGTCGTAGCTGGCGACGAGATTCACCAGAGCCGACGCCAAAATATGCGGGAAGTGGCTGACCGAACCGACAACCTGATCGTGTTCATCCGGGTCCATGCGAATCACTTTGGCTCGTGTCAAAGCAAGCAAGCTGGCCAATTTCTCCACCTGATCCTCCGGAACATCAGATGCCGGAGTCAACACGTAATAGGCATTTTCAAACAGCCGGTCAGACGCCGCCTCGACCCCCGACTTGTGCGATCCCGCCATCGGGTGCCCGCCGATGAAGGTGACTTCTCTTGGCATTTTCTCCCGTGCGTAGCGGACAATGCCGGATTTTGTGCTCCCCACATCCGTGACGATGACTCCCGGCTGCAGGGACAAGGACGGAAGCCTGTCCAATGTAGCGTAAATTTGCTCCACCGGTGCAGCGATAAAAATAATGTTTGCTTCTCTGACGGCGGTCTGCAGATCAGTCGTTCCGGCGTGTATGACACCGGAAGTAAGCGCCTTGTCCAGGCACTCCTGGCGCACGTCGAAGCCGACGACACTCACCTGCGGGTCCTGGCGCAGCGAAAGCGCGATGGACCCGCCGATCAAACCGACCCCGATAATTGCGATGGTGGTCTTCATCTCCACACTCTATCCTCTCTGTGTATGTCTAGACAAAAATGCCGGATGCTGAACACCGGCATTCTTGCATTTATTTTCCTGCTCCCACGACGATATTGGCCAAAGCCTGCAATACCTTTTCGTTTTGCTCTGCCGTTCCCACTGTGATGCGCTGATATCCCGGAAAGCCGAGCGCCTTGCCGGAGCGAACGATGATTCCCTGCTGCAGAAGTTGTTTGAACACTTCATCGGAATCGAGGTTCAGATTGACCAGGACGAAGTTCGTTTGAGACGGGTAGTAGGACAATCCCCACTCGTCAAACCGGTCTGTGAGCTGCTTCAAGCCTTCCCGGTTTCGTCTGCTGCATTCCTTGACGAACTCCTGGTCTTTCAACGCAGCGCGAGCGGCAGCCTGGCCAAGCGAGCTGGTGTTGAACGGTTCGCGGACGTGGTCCAAATGGCTGATGATCTCTTCGGATGCGATACCATAGCCGACACGCAGCGTAGCCAGACCGTAAATCTTGGAGAAAGTGCGAAGAATGATCAGGTTTGGATACTGTGCGAGCATCGGGATGGTCTGCGGATACGCTTCGTCCACGACATACTCGTAGTACGCTTCATCCATCACAACGAGGACGTCTTTTGGCACCTTCTTCAGAAACGCCTCCAGCTCGGACGTGCCGACAATCGTTCCGGACGGATTGTTCGGGTTGCACACCCAGACTACCCTCGTCTGCCCGTTGATCGCGGACGCCATGGCCTCCAGATCGTGAACGCCGTCTTTCAGCGGCACCTCGATCAGCTCGGCACCCTCCACCATTGCGTTGGAACGGTATTGGGAAAACGTCGGAGTTGCCATTACCGTATTGGTTCCCGGTTCCAGATAAGCCCGGGAAATCATCAGAACAATCTCATCCGATCCGTTTCCAAACATCAGCTGCTCTGGCTTTACACCGAGGAAGTCTGCCAGATCCCAGCGAAGCTGGAGACTTGCTCCGTCCGGGTAGAGTGCGAGCGAATCCAACTGCGCTGCAATCGCTTCTTTGGCCTTGGGTGAACAGCCGTAAGGATTTTCGTTGGACGCCAGTTTGATAACTTCTGTCAAGCCGAACTCTCTTTTCACATCATCGATCGGCTTTCCCGGCTGGTAAACCGGGGCGCTGAGAATACGCTGCTTGGGTCGCATCCACACTTCACTCCAGTCACATTTTTCCCCTTATTGTAGCGCACTCGTCAGCTGATGTACAAAGGTTTTTATTCTTTCGACACCTTCCTCTACCCGATCTGGATCCGCCA
The DNA here is from genome assembly GCF_036700025.1 of Brevibacillus borstelensis. Taxonomy (NCBI): domain Bacteria; kingdom Bacillati; phylum Bacillota; class Bacilli; order Caryophanales; family Paenibacillaceae; genus Brevibacillus; species Brevibacillus borstelensis. Next base: position 3,324,443 of record NZ_CP144922.1, read on the forward strand.
ACAGCTCGCGCTGACGCTCGATTTCCATCACGATGGCGCTGCCGACAATGATCCCGTCCGTGTGAGGAGCAACTGCCTTTACCTGCTCCGGCGTAGAAATGCCGAAACCGACGGCCGTAGGTGCCTTTGTCGAAGAGCGGACCCGCTGCAGGAAGTCAGCCAAATCCTCGCTCAAGCTGGCTCTCGCGCCGGTCACGCCAAGCGAAGAGACGCAGTATAGAAAGCCGGTGGCCTGCTCGCCAATTGTTCGAACGCGTTCCTCCGAGGTTGGAGCGACCAGTGAAATGACGTGGAGTCCATGCGCCGTAGCCGCTTTTACTGCAGGGGCATTCTCCTCCACGGGCAAATCGGGAATGACGATCCCGTCAGCTCCCTTCGCCGCCAAATCAGCGAACAGGCGATCGATCCCGTATTGCAGGACCGGGTTGATGTAGGTGAAGAGCACGAGCGGCGTCTCCATCCCGGATTGACGCAGACGCTCCACCAGTTCAAGCGCGTCCTTGATCGTCACTCCGTTGGCCAGTGCCCTTTGCGAGGCTCTTTGTATCGTAGGTCCATCTGCCAGCGGATCGGAGTAGGGAACGCCGAGCTCCAAAAGGTCTGCCCCCGCTTCTACAAGGCCGTGCGCCAGTTGGAATGTAGCCTCCAGGCTAGGGTCTCCCACGGTCAAAAAAGGGATGAACCGTTTGCGTGTACGGTCGGCAAACAGGCGATCAATTCGATTTTCTCTCTGGCTCATTTTGCTTCCCCTCCTGCTGCTCTCGTCTCCAATGCATGCTGAATCGTTTCCACGTCTTTGTCTCCTCTTCCCGACAGACAAATGACCAGGACCTGGTCAGAGGACATGTGCGGCGCCCGCTTGATTGCTTCCGCTACGGCATGGGCGCTCTCCAGTGCAGGAATGATGCCCTCTGTACGGCACAACAGCTCTACCGCCTGCAAAGCTTCGTCATCCGTAACCGACGTGTAATGCACCCGTCCCGTATCTTTCAAGTACGAATGCTCCGGACCTACGCCCGGATAATCAAGTCCGGCGGAAATCGAATGCGCCTCTTGTACCTGGCCGTACTCATCCTGCAATAGATAGGTCATGGCCCCGTGGATGACACCCGGCCTGCCGAGACTGAGCGTCGCGGCATGCTTGTCTGTCTGGATGCCGTGTCCTGCCGCTTCCACTCCGCGCAACGAAACGGCATCGTCCTGGATGAACGGATAGAACATCCCGATGGCGTTGCTCCCTCCGCCGACGCAGGCAATCACTTCGTCCGGAAGCCGTCCGAGCATCTCCCGTATTTGTGCACGTGTCTCTTCGCCGATGATTTTTTGAAACTCCCGGACCATGTAAGGATACGGATGCGGGCCGACGACCGAACCGATGACATAAAAGGTTTGATCCACATGGGACACCCAGTATCGGATCGCTTCATTGGTGGCATCCTTCAGTGTCCGCGAGCCCGATTCTGCCGGAATCACTTCGGCTCCCAGCATCTTCATCCGAAAGACGTTCAGCGCTTGCCGCTTGATATCTTCCGTTCCCATAAACACTTTGCAGGACAAGCCCAGCTTCGCTGCTACCGTTGCACTGGCAACGCCGTGCTGGCCAGCGCCCGTCTCTGCGATAATGGAGGTCTTGCCCATCCGTTTGGCCAGCAGCCCTTGACCCAAGGCGTTGTTGAGCTTGTGGGCGCCGGTATGGTTCAAATCCTCGCGTTTTAAATAAATCCGGGCACCGCCGAGATGTTCGGTCAGTTTATCGGCGTAAGTGAGCGGAGTCGGTCTGCCGGCATATTCGCGCAGCAAATCGCCCAGCTCTTTGCGGAAAGCCGGATCAGCCTGCGCATCGGCAAATGCTGCCTCCAGCTCAGCCAGAGCGTTCATCAGCGTCTCCGGAACGTATTTCCCCCCAAAAGCCCCAAACCGTCCGTACTGATCAGGTACTTGCTTTGCCTGCGTTTCCGTCGTTGTCATGCCTCTCTCACCCTTCCGACAAATTCTCGTATTTTCTGTTCGTCCTTTTCTCCCTCTGTTTCCACACCGCTCGAAACGTCAATCACGGACGGCCGGTAATTCCTGATCAGCTCGCCGACGTTTTCTGCGTGAATCCCGCCAGCAATAATACAGGGGAGCGGCGACGCCGATTGTTGCAGAAGCGGGATTTGCTCCCAGGAAAAGCGTTTCCCCGTCCCTCCTGCCAGCGCCGGATCATACGTATCAAACAGCAGGGCATTTGTCACGCCAAGGTACGCTTCTATCTGTTCTGCCCCTGCATGAGCGCCGTTGTCGCTTCCCACCGCCATTGCTTTCCAGACCGGCAAGGAGAAGCGTTCCTGTACTTGCTGGCAAAAATCTGGGGTTTCACGGCCGTGGAGCTGGATCACGGAAAGTTCGGCCTGTTCCAGAACCTCTTCCAGTTCGGCCAGTGTCGGATCTACAAACACCCCGACAGCAGGTGGATGACCCGGCACTGCGTTCATTATGGCTCCAGCTTGTTCAGCCGTCACTTGACGCCTGCTTTGCGCAAAAACAAATCCGACGTAATCGACAGCCAATGCTGTGAGACATGCAAGTGTCTCCGCTCGTTTAATGCCGCAAATCTTGATCTTCGTCATAACCTCACCTGCTCGCTGTTCTCCGCTTTTTTCCCGACCAGATCAAGCACGGCCTGAGTGACGTTCTTCTGGCGCATGAAATGCTCCCCTACCAGAATCGCACGCGCCCCGGCTTCTTGGACATAAGCTACGCAGTCCACGCTGTTTATCCCGCTTTCGCTGATGATCGGAATCCCGGCAGGCACCAGAGCCGCAAGCTCGCTGGTAGCAGCCAGATCGGTCTGAAACGTATGCAAATTACGGTTGTTGATGCCCAAAAGAGTCGGTGTGACAACTTGGAATACCGATTCCAGCTCCCGCCTGTCATGAACCTCGATCAGATAGTCCATGCCAAGCTCCGTTGCCGTCTCGGCCAGCTCCTTTAGCTGTGGCCCATCAAGAATAGCAGCGATCAACAAAATGCAATCGGCACCGCAGGCTCTCGCTTCGACTACCTGCAGTGGGTCGATCATAAAATCCTTGCGCAGCAAAGGCTGGGAAACGGCCTTTCTGATGTCCTTCAGATACGCTTTGCTTCCCTGAAAAAAAGGAGTATCGGTCAGCACCGACATGCATTCAACTTCGGCAGCAGCATAGCTTTGGGCAATGGCTACCGGATCAAAATCGGGCCGGATCAATCCTTTTGACGGCGAAGCCTTTTTCACCTCGGCAATCACACTGACAGGGCGGCTGCTGTGCAGCAAAGCTTTCCCGAAGCCCTTGGCCGGCTGCATTTCCTTTGCCTCCTGCAGCAGCTTTGCCATGCTGGTGGCGGCCCGAAGCTGCGCCACTTCCTCCCGTTTTCTCTCCACAATTTTAAGAAGCATGAATCAGCCCTCCTGCCACTTGCCGAAATTGTTCCAATTTTTCCTTCACAATGCCATCGTCGATCAATTCGGCAGCGGTTATGACACCGTGGCCGATACTGCTGACTCTGCCGGAAAGATAGAGGATTGCTCCCGCATTCAGGAGTACGATGTCGCGGGCTGCGCCTCGCTTCCCGTTGTAGATGTCCTCTATGATTTTCGCATTTTCCTTGGCGTCCCCGCCCCGCAGGGCATCCAGGGAATATCGCTTTAGTCCGAATTGCTCCGGCTCGATTTCGTAATTGGTAATGATGCCGTCGCGAAGCTCGGAGATATAACTGGTCCCCGTCACTGTCAGCTCGTCGAGACCATCCGCGCCAGCCACGACCAGCGCCCGCTCGACACCCAATTCACGCAATACTTCAGCAACGGTATGCAATAGCTTGGCGTCATATATACCGAGCAGCTGGTACTTTGCGCGCGCCGGGTTGGTCAGCGGGCCGAGCAGATTGAAAACGGTCCTGACCGCCAGCTCTTTGCGCGGGCCGGCTGCATGCTTCATCGCCTGATGGTAGAGCGGAGCGAACAAAAAGCAAAGGTTCGTCGCTCGCAAGCAATCGGCTGCATCTTCCGGGGAAAGGGTAATTGGCACGCCTAACGCCTCAAGCACATCGGCGCTCCCGCTTTTGCTCGATACGGCCCGGTTCCCGTGCTTGGCAATCGGCACGCCTGCACTGGCCGCCACAATAGCCGCTGCTGTCGAGATGTTGAAGGTGTGGCTGCCGTCTCCGCCGGTACCGCATGTATCGACCATGCCAGGGACATCAAGAGGAAATTGCACCGCTCGGTCTCTCATCGCTTTTGCAAATCCGATGATTTCTTCGACGCTTTCCCCTTTCATCCGCATGCCCGCCATAAAAGCACCGATCTGTGCCGCCGTCGCTTTGCCATCCATGATCTCACCCATGGCTGCTTCCGCTTGCACTCGGTCCAGATCGCATCCGCCAATGATTTTTTCCAACGCTTTCTTCAGCATATCGGCTCCTCCTTCCGGGCGAAAAGCTGCTCTGCCTTTTCCAAAGCCGCCAGCATCGCCGCCGCCTTGTTCACGGATTCCTGGTACTCTGCCGCCGGATCGGAATCGGCTACGATCCCTGCACCTGCCTGGACGTAGGCGTATCCTCCCTGGAACAGCAGCGTCCGGATTGTAATGCACGTATCCATCGTCCCGTCAAACGCCAGGTACCCAATTGCCCCGGCGTACAGATGGCGGGAATCCGGCTCCAATTCAGCGATAATTTCCATAGCCCTGAGCTTGGGCGCACCCGAGACCGTTCCGGCCGGAAAGGCTGACAGCAAAGCGTCGAAGGGATGGGCGTCCTCGCGCAGCTGTCCCGTTACGTGAGAGACCATGTGCATGACATGTGAATAGTTTTCGATAACAAGTGCTTCTTCGACCTGAACGCTGCCGTAGCGCGACACTCTGCCCACGTCATTTCTCCCAAGATCCAGCAGCATGTAATGTTCAGCCCGCTCTTTTGGGTCATTCAACAGGTCTTCCGCCAGCCTGGCGTCTTCCTCGGCAGAGCTGCCCCTCTTTCGCGTACCGGCGATCGGGCGCATTTCCACCTTGCCGTTCTCTACCCTCACCAAAAGCTCCGGAGAAGTGCCGACGATCGTTTCCTGATCGTACTGCAGAACGTACATGTACGGGGATGGATTTAGCGTCCGCAGCACTCTGTAGACGGAAAACGGATCAACCTCTGTCGCAGCCCGGAAGCGCTGGGAGAGCACCACCTGGAAAATATCCCCTGCGGCAATATACGACTTCGCTGCTTCCACCATCTTCTCGTAAGCTTCGCGGCTCATGTTGCTCTCAACCGCTATTTTCCGTGCCGGCACTTCCCCCAACGGAAGCCGTTGATTCCCATCTTGTCCCGGGGCTGTCACCCGGACGGCCAGCTCCTCCAGTCTGCTGCATACTGCCGCATACTTTTCACTGATGCGCTCCGGGGTGTCATCCGTCTCCACGTGGAGGTTGACGATCAGCTGGATCTCCTGTTTCAAGTGATCAAAAGCGATGATCTCGTCGGCAAACAAGAAGCGCATATCCGGCAGCTCCAGGCTGTCTTGCCGATGGCGCGGCAATTGTTCGAAGTAATGCAGGGTGTTATAGCCAAAAAATCCGACGGCTCCGCCGCTGAGACGGGGAAAATGACTTAGCTTCGGACTCTTGTAGCGCTCCATTTCCTCACGCAGGTAATGGACTGGGTTCCCTTCGAGCGTAAACTGCTCTCCGTTTCGTTTCTTGACCGCAATCAGGTTGCCGGTTGCTTCGACGGTCTGAAACGGATTGAGCCCGATGAACGAGTAGCGGGCCCAGCGGGAGCCTCCCTCCACACTTTCCAACAGGAAAGAATGGGGTGTACGAATCTTCTGATACAAGCGGATGGGGGTTTCTTGGTCAGCCAGCAGTGTCATACGAACCGGAATCAGCGAGTATGACTTCGCCAGTGACTGGACTTCTGTCAAGGATGGGGTAAACATGAATACTCTCACCTCTTTTGTCGAGGTGCCAAAAGAGTATAGGGGGAAGAAGCCTTCGCAAGCAGAGCAAAAGGAAACCCGAGCACAAGTCGTCGAAATTGTGCGCCTTTTCCTCGTATGCTGTCTGCTATCGATGCACAGGGCGTGCACTGGCCGATTCTGTCCCGGGGCATGGGCAGATCCCGCCACGGCTCTTGATCCTCTTCCTCTTTTGACACCTGCGTGTTAGAGGAAGAGATAGGGGGAGAATAAAAAAACCAGGAGGATCCCTGGATTGATTGTGTATGCATGCACAATCCCAGCTTGCTCTTCTCTCCTCAGCCTAACTCTTCTTCACTCAACTCTGCTCAATCTCTACTCTGCCGGTTTTGCTTGTTACCGGTAAAACGAGGCACCCTCGTTTTTTACTATACTAAAAGAGGGTGCCCATGATGTCAATCTACTTTACCAAATCCGGCCGCAATTTTACGGCATCCCGCATAAAGACGTGCTCGATTTCGGCTGCTGCTTTATCGGTGTTGACCAGCATCATGACACGGATACAGGAAGGCAGGCTTCCCGGCACCGGTATCTCTCTGGCACACATCAACGGAACGTATTGCCAGCCCTCGATCTGCCTGGCTGCTTGGGCAGGAAATGCCGCCTTTACATCCTCAGTCGTCGTGATTAAGATGCTGGCGATGTCATCTGGTAAAACGTGATTTCGCTTGACCATTTCTTCAAGCAACAGCTTGGTAGAAGAGACAATCTCCTCTTTCGTATCTTTTTCTATCGTAATGGCTCCTCGTATTCCTCGCACTCCCATTTTCTCTTACGCCCCCGATTCTTCATTCATGACTGACAAGATAAGTTCTTCGTCTACCTGAGAAAACAATTCTACGGCGCCGATAGCCCGCGGCAAAACAAGCGCCAGTTTGCCGCCGACAGCCTTTTTATCGCGCTTCATCACTTCCAACACCTTTGCCGGATCGAGCTTGTGCGGCCATTCTGTCGGCAATTGATACTGCCGCAGAAGCCCCCGGGTACGATTGTGAACGCCTGCCTGCGCAATCCCCATGCGCTCCGCCACCTTCGCTGCGAGGCACATCCCGATTGAGATCGCTTCACCGTGATTGAGCGTCGAATACTCGCAGAGGGCTTCAAAGGCATGCCCGAACGTATGCCCCAGATTAAGCAGCGCCCGCTGGTTCTGCTCGGTTTCATCTGCCGAAACGATGTTCGCCTTCACTTCACAGCCGCGATAAATCGCTTTGCTCAACAATTCAGAATCTAGCTGCCAAAGCTTTTCTGCGTTTGCCTCCAGCCAGGAAACAAACGTCTCGTCGGCAATCAAACCGTGCTTGAGCACCTCCGCAAAACCGGCAGCACGTTCCCTCTCCGGCAATGAGCGGATTGTGGATGTGTCGTATAGAACGAGCCGCGGCTGGTGAAAGGCGCCGATCAGATTTTTCCCGAGGGGATGGTTGATCGCTACCTTTCCTCCGACAGAGCTGTCGTGCGCCAAAAGTGTTGTCGGCACTTGGACAAAAGCGATGCCGCGCATGTAAGTCGCAGCGACAAAGCCTGCCAAATCACCTACTACCCCGCCGCCAAGGGCGAGGACAGCCGATTTGCGGTCCAATCCGGCAGAAATCGCTGCGGTCATCACTGCTTCATACACGGCGAGGCTTTTTGACTGCTCTCCGGACGCAATCACAAAGGAATGGACAGCGTATCCCTCCGCTTCCAAGGCGGTTTTCAGCGTTTGCTGATAAAGCAGTGCCACGTTTTCATCCGTAACCACGAATAACTTGGACGTCGGGGCCAGCCCCGCCTCCCGCAGCATGGGCCCCGCCTGCTGCAAGAGGCCGTCGCCGATGACGATCGGATACGAGCGTTCGCCCAGTTCTACTCGCAAGATTTCTCTATTCATCAGAATTTCTCCGTATAAGCACGGTATTGGCGGACGTTTTCCAGCATGTCATCGAGCGAATCGGATGGGAACTTCTCGCACATCGCCGACGCGATTTCCCAAGCGACCACTGCTTCAGCCACTACGCTCGCGGCCGGGACCGCGCAGCTGTCGGAGCGCTCGATGCTGGCTGAAAACGCTTCGCGGCTATCAATGTCAACGCTCATCAACGGCTTGTACAGGGTCGGAATCGGCTTCATGACGCCACGCACCACGACAGGCATTCCGGTCGTCATGCCGCCTTCCAGCCCCCCTGCCCGATTGGATTTTCGGCTGTATCCGGTCTCTTCGCTCCAGACGATTTCATCATGAACCTGCGATCCCGGCCGTCCTGCTGCTTCGAATCCGATCCCGATTTCGACGCCTTTGAACGCCTGGATGCTCATGACTGCCTGCGCCAAACGGCCATCGAGCTTTCGATCCCATTGAACATGGCTGCCCAGGCCGACCGGAACGCCATCGACGATCACCTCGACGATTCCGCCCAGCGAATCTCCGTCCTGCTTCGCCTGATCGATCGCAGCCATCATCAGCTGTGCAGCCTCCTCATCGAGACAGCGAACAGGGGATTCTTCCGTGCGGGCAATCAGCTCTTCCAGAGGAAGATCGATTCTTTTGGCAACGACATTGCCGATCTGCAGCACCTGTCCGCCAACGCGAATGCCGAACGCCTCCAGCAATTGTCTGGCTACCGCCCCGACAGCGACACGAATCGTCGTCTCACGGGCGCTGGACCGCTCCAGAATATTGCGCATATCGCGCTGATGGTACTTGATCGCTCCATTCAGGTCTGCATGACCAGGGCGCGGCCGGGAAACACGGCGTTTTTCTTCAGCACCCTCGACCGGCTCGACACTCATGATGCCCTGCCAGTGGGCCCAGTCTTTATTTTCGACGACCAGCGTGATCGGAGCCCCGGTTGTATAACCGTGTCTGACACCGGAGAGTACCTTCACCTGGTCCTTTTCAATTTGCATTCTTCGGCCTCGACCGTGACCTTTTTGCCGTCTCGCCAATTGTTCATTGATCGCCTCGACAGAGAACGGCAGGTTGCTTGGAATCCCTTCGATTATCGCCGTCAATTGCGGCCCGTGCGATTCCCCTGCTGTCAAATAACGCATCTCTCGCTTCCTCCATCCTCCAGGCAGCACTTTCTTTTCCCGAACGGGGGCGCTGTCCTTTATCACTTTTAAGCGTTATAATATCATACCTATTACCCCGAGGAAATACAAAAGTGGGAAACTTTCTGAATCTAGACAAAACGCTTCTCTTTTCGGAGAAGCGTCCAGCCTGTAGACAAAGTTCCGTAAGGAACAGGGTCTGCAGGCTTTTTTGTTGAATATAGAACATGTTACGTTTTCAAAAGTTATTTTTTAGAGGTGGCATTATGCTTAATAAGCAAGAGGCCGAAGGGCGTTATCAGATATCTGCATTCTCGCTAGATGAGTTGGTGCCAGAAGATCATCTCGTAAGAAAAATTGAAAATGCAATCGACTTTTCGTTCATCTATGACTTGGTGGAAAGCCTCTACTGTCATGACAATGGCAGACCCAGTGTTGACCCTGTAGTCTTAGTTAAAATTGCTTTCATCCAATATATTTTTGGAATTCGTTCCATGCGACAAACGATTAAAGAGATCGAAACCAATGTTGCCTATCGGTGGTTTATTGGCTATGATTTCAGTCAGCCCATTCCCCATTTCACGACCCTAGGCAAGAACTATGTTCGCCGTTTTCGGGATACTCAACTCTTCGAGTCGATCTTCCTTCGAATATTGGAGGAGGCGGTTCATCATGGATTCGTGAAGCCTGATGTGCTTTTCATTGATGCTACGCATGTAAAAGCCAGTGCGAATAAGCATAAATACGTGAAAGAAATCGTTGAAGAACAAGCGAAGAAATATCAAGAGCTGCTGGACGAAGAAATCAATCAGGATCGTATTGCACATGGAAAGAAGCCCCTTGAAAAAAAGACAGAAACTTCGAAGAAGGAGGTGAAAGTCAGCACAACTGACCCGGATTGCGGATTGTTTGTAAAAGGGGAAAAGGAACGTGTATTTGCTTATAGTTTTCATACAGCATGTGATCGAAATGGATTTGTGCTTGGTGCCAAGGTAACGCCAGGCAATGTGCATGACAGTCAGGTTTTTGAGGATGTTTTGAATCAAGTGCGAAAGACGTTTGCACAGCCTCAAGCTGTGGCAGTGGACTCGGGATACAAGACGCCTTACATCAGTAAAACACTCCTTGATGACCAGATTCGCCCCGTTATGCCCTACACAAGACCACGCACCAAAGAAGGTTTTTTTAAAAAGCACGAATATGTGTATGATGAATATTTCGACTGCTACATCTGCCCGAACGAGCAAATCTTAACATATGAGACAACAAACAAGGATGGGTACCGTATCTATCGATCAAATTCTCAAGTTTGCCGAAGTTGTCCGTTCTTGAAACAATGCACGGAAAGTAAAGACTACACAAAGAGAGTGAGTCGCCACATCTGGGCTGATTACCTCGAAGAGGTAGACCACCTCCGGCATACCGAGGAAAACAAACAAATCTATAGCAAACGGAAAGAAACGATTGAACGTGTATTCGCTGATATGAAGGAAAAGCATGGCATGCGTTGGACGACCTTACGAGGACTGGAGAAGGTCACGATGCAGGCGATGCTTGTTTTCGCTGCCATGAACTTGAAAAAAATGGCGACCTGGCTATGGAAATCAGGTCGCCAAAAGGTGAACGATCAAAACACCTTCGGTATTTTCATCAAATTATTAAACAAACTCCCTCTGCTGTTCGTTCAGCGAGGGAGTTTGTCTGCAACCTGAACGCTTCTCTTTTCGGAGAAGCGTCTGCTGTCACGTCCAGTTTAGTAATAATCAGCCAAAAACAAAGGATTCGAAGGAACCGAACGCCGGCTATGATCTGCGCGGACGAGGTCATCCACCTGCGTTTTTTCCGCACCAAGAATTTGACCGCACTCCTGGAGAGTGATCAAGCCTCTTCGATATGCCTCGATGACCTTATGCTTATCCATCTGCTTCCTCCCTATCGGCTTGTTATTCATAGTGTTGGGAAAAAACAGCATGGATATACCCGCTCGGCTCCTTTTACCCTAATTTTCGGTAAAAGAATGTATCCTCTGTTTCAAACTGGTACTGCTGCGGCTGAAAAATCTGCTCCGTGCTGCCGACGAACAGGACGCCGCCAGGCTTTAGGGCACGGCTGAATTTGTGGTAAAGCTCATGCTTGGCCTCTTCCGTAAAGTAGATCATCACATTGCGGCAAATGATCAGGTCAAACCCGGATTCGAACGTATCGGCCAGAAGGTTGTGCTTGCGGAAATTCACGCGTTTTTTTACTTCATCTGAAATGCGGTAGCTCAAGCTGTCCTTTTGAAAATATTTGTCCAGCAAATCTTTTGGACAATCCTGCAAGGCTCTTTCTGTATAAACCCCTTGCTTTGCTTTTGCGATCGCTCCTTCGTCAATATCCGATGCCAGCACCGAAGCGTCCCAGCGATGGCGCAGCAGCAAGAGCGACAGTGTGTAAGGCTCTTCTCCCGTCGAACATGCGGCACTCCAACATTTCAGACGCGGAGACTGACGTACCAGCCTGGGCAAGATCTTATTTTCAAGCACTTCCCAACGCCCCGGATTGCGAAAAAACTCCGACACGTTGATCGTCATGCGATCGAGAAACTCGTAAAACAGCTCTTTGTCTTTTGCGATCGCCTCGAAGTACTGAGCGAATGTCGTATAACCCCGTTTCAAGCGGAGCGAAGTAAGCCGCCGTTTCATCTGTGCTTCCTTGTAGAGTGCGAGGTCAATTCCTGTCATTTTTTTTACGCTGGCGATGAACTGGAGAAAATCCTTGTCTTCCATACTTCGAAATCCCCTTTCGACGACTTACTCATGCGATTCGCGTTTTTTTGACAAAATCCTGCCGAATTTTGTTGCAGATTCGCGAATAAAAGAAAAAGACCCCTTAGCGGAGTCTTTATCCATCTGCGTGATTGCTCTTTGTTCAAGAGCTTAGATCCAGCGTTGGATCGTCTTTTCGTAGGAAAGAACTTCTCCTTGGCCAAACCACAGAGCGATTTCGCGCTCAGCGCTTTCTGGAGAGTCGGAACCGTGGATGATGTTCATGCCAACGGAAGTTGCGAAGTCGCCGCGGATTGTTCCGGATGCAGCGTCTGCAGGGTTGGTTTTGCCCATCATGGAACGAGCGGTGGAAATCACGTTGTTGCCTTGCCATACCATCGCGAATACAGGTCCGGAGGTAATGAAGTCAACCAGTTCACCAAAGAACGGGCGCTCTTTATGCTCAGCATAGTGCTGTTCAGCCAGCTCGCGGCTAACATTCATCAGCTTTGCTCCAACGAGTTGGAAGCCTTTTTTCTCGAAGCGGGAAACGATCTCTCCGATCAGGTTGCGTTGTACGCCATCAGGTTTTACCATCAGAAACGTTTTTTCCATCGTAAGGTTGCCTCCAGTATAGCTATGTATTGGTATTTCACACACCATCAGAAATTTTATCAAAAGATAGAGGGGCAATCAACCTGCTCCTCAGCAAAAAACGCTAAAATTTGCGATCGATAATAAAATCGGCCACACCGATCAGCGATTTTTTCGTTGAATTGTTCGGCAGGTCGGCGATAATGCTGCGCGCTCTGGCGATATAGCGCTCCGCCAGCCTCTGCGAAAAAGCGATGCCTTCGTCTTTTCTCACCAGCTGGATCGCCTCGTCCACATGGTTCCAGAAGGTATCCTCCCGAATCCATTTTTGAAACTGTTCCCGAGCAATGCCGTGATGAGCCGTGTACATCGCGGGAAGGGTAATGTTGCCCTGGCGCAAATCGCTTCCCGCAGGCTTGCCCAATTGCTTTTCCGTACCGGTAAAGTCAAGGATGTCATCCGTGATTTGAAAAGCCATCCCGACATTGTAGCCGTACCAGTACATCCTGCGGACGAGATCCTCTGTCGCTCCGCTCGCAATCGCCCCCATCTGGCAGCTGATCGCGATCAAGAGAGCGGTCTTGCGCTTGATTCTGCGCAGGTACATACGGAAATTTTGATCCCAGCTGTGCAGAGCCCGCACCTGCTCGATCTCTCCCTTGACCATTTCGACGATCGCGTTGGCCAAAATCTGGTGGAGCTGAGGAATCTTCAGCTCCGTCACAATCGACAGCGCCCGGGCAAGAATGTAATCGCCGGTGTACATCGCTACTTTGTTGTCCCATTTTGTTTTGACCGTATCCCGGCCTCTACGCTTGTCCGCATTGTCGACAACATCGTCGTGCACAAGCGTGGCCATATGAATCAGTTCGAGCGGAACTGCCACGTACTTGAGCCGGGTCACGTCATAGGACCCCCACTTTCCACCAAGCAACACAAATACGGGACGGATGCGCTTCCCTCCCGCCTTCAGCAGGTGCGTGGACGACTGATACAGCTCCCGCACTCCCGTATCGATGGACAGCTCCAACTGATTTTCGATGTACTCCACATCTTTTTTCATCTCAAAGTATATATCGACTAGGTTCATCCGCTCCACCTATTTTCGTTCAACGTAGTTTTTGCCGTCCGGACTTCTCCCACAATTCCACAGTAACCGGTCCCGGAAGCAGTCCCTGCTCCGCCGCGCAGCGATAGTAGTACTCCAGCCCCGTTCTTTGCTCATCGCCAAAAACGTGCTGCAGACCTTGAAAGTATTGGCGCCAATCAGCCTTTTCTCCGCCATAATGCTGATGTACGTACTCGATCAACGGTTCAGGATTGCTTAGATGTTTCTGTTTGCTCTCCAAAAAGGCATTGTGCACCTCGCTGAGCAATTCGGCATGTTCGGCCAGAATCGCCTTGCGGACTGTCCACAAAGCAAAGGTCATGGAATATCCGGTGAAGCGATACCAAAGTTCGCCTAGATCGTAAATCATATAGGGAACACGCTGGCGTATCGCCCTGATCGCATCGTCTCCAATCAGGAGAGCCGCATCGGCACCAAGCATCATTTCTTCAAGTACAGGTGCTTGCATCGAGTAAGAGACTTGCAGCCCGTAAAACTTTTGCAGAATCACTTTCAACAAATTGATGGAAGTAGCTGACGTATTGGTCAAGGCAATTCGCGCCTCATTCAGCTCTTCGATCGGCTTTTTGCTGAACAGAAAGATCGAGCCGACTGGGCCTTTGGCGCTGACGGACAGGTCCGGCAGTACCAGGTAATCCTTCGCATGCTCTGCGTAGCTGAAAGAAGAGATTGGTCCAAGGTCGATCTCGCCGCGGGCCATCGCCTCGTTTAACTGGGCAGGAACCTGCCGGATAAACGAAATCCGATCTTCAAAACGGGCTTGGTCAAAATGAAATGTGACAGGGAAGGTGTTGGTGTATAGGATTTGTCCAATGCGCAAGGACTTTTGCATATTCTTATTCCCCCCAGCGCCGAAACAAAGCGTGCGGCACATCGAGTGCGTCCAATGCTTTGCCTACGACAAAATTGACTAGGTCATCCATCGTCTGCGGTTTTTGATAAAAACCAGGCATGGCCGGCAATATCTTGACACCGAGCCTGCTCAATCGCAGCATGTTCTCCAGCTGGATCGCGTTCAAAGGCGTTTCTCTGGGAACGAGTACGAGCTTTCGTCCTTCTTTCAACATGACATCTGCGACACGCTCAAGCAGGTTGCCTGAGGCACCGTGCGCAATGCCGGAAAGAGTTCCCATCGAACAAGGCACAACAATCATCCCCTCGCAGCGGTACGATCCGCTCGCAGCGGGACAATTAAAATCGCGCAAGCCCCAGTAACGAAGCTCTCCGGGAAAATCCTGCTGAAGCTTTTCCGCCAATAGTCCTTCGCGGTTTTCCGTATTCCAGTCCAGTTCGTCATGAAACACCTGCCAGCCTGCCTCCGTCACCATCAAGTGCACGGTATGCCCGCTCTTCAAGAGCTCCTGAACCAGTCTCACGCCATAAATCGCACCACTAGCACCTGTGATTCCAACAGCCCATGCTTGTGTACTCATGATATCACCAGATCAAGCATGGTAAAAGTAAACATAACCATGCTGAGTATTCCGTTCATATTGAAAAAGGCGACGTCAAGCTTGGACAAATCCGTCGGCTTCACCAAGCTGTGTTCGTACAGCAGAATGGCCCCGGAGATCAAAACGCCGACCAGGAACCAAATGGACAAATCTGCGATCATGTACAGCGACAAAAGGCCGAAGAACGTAATCACGTGGCAGCCTCTGGCAATCAGCAGCGCTTTGCTGATGCCAAACCGGCTTGGCATGGAGTACAAACCTTCCTTGCGGTCAAAGTCCGCGTCCTGACAAGCGTACATAATATCAAAGCCGGCTGTCCAGAACAGCACGCTGATAAACAGCAGAAGACCGGTGCCGTCTACCTGCCCTGTCGTTGCCACCCAACCGCCCAGAGGCCCAAACCCGATCGCTACACCCAGCACAAAATGGCAGAGCCAGGTAAAGCGCTTCGTATAGGAGTACAGAATGAGTACAAAAACAGCTAAAGGCAACAATTTTACCGCAAGTGAATTCAACTGGAAGGCAGCAAAGAACAACACAGCAAAAGACACGACGATGAAGACGACAACTTCTACTATCGAGATCAAACCGGCAGGGATCGCCCTGTTCGCGGTTCGCGGGTTCTTCGCATCGATGAACCGGTCAATCAACCGATTGAGCGACATGGCCGCGCTTCGTGCCCCTACCATCGCGACAGTCACCCATAAAATTTCCATCCAGGTCGGCCACGTTTGCTCTACTACAATATTACCCAATACGGCACCCATAAAAGCAAACGGCAACGCAAAAATAGAGTGCTCGAATTTAATCATTTCCAAAATAATTTTTAATTTACGGAGACTCACAAAATACACTTCCTATCCACTGAAGAGATACCCGATGATTGATCAGGGCTTGGTCCCGATATGCAGTGCAGCCACTCCACCCATGAACAATTTCACCTCAACCGGGTCAAGGCCTGCCTGCTGAAACATGCGGGCAAGCTCTCGGCTATCGGGAAAATTCGTCAGTGACTGTGGCAGCCAGGCGTACTCCTCATACTTGTTAACTGTCCATTTCGCAATCAATGGCAAGATTTTGTAGAAATACAAATAGAAAAGCTGGCGATACGGATAAAAAGGAGGCTTGGACACCTCCAACGACACGACTTTGCCCCCAGGCTTGACCACTCGAGCCATTTCTTTCAACACGGTTTGGATATCAGGGACGTTCCGCAGCGCAAAGCCAATCGTTGCAAAGTCAAAGGAGTTATCCTCGTACGGCAGCTTCATGGCGTCACCGTTTACCAGTTGCACGATTCCGCCCACGCCCCTCTGCGCAACCTTGTATGCGCCTACATCCAGCATATTCTGGCTGAAATCAAGTCCGACGACACGACCATCCTTGCCAACGGCATCCGCTAATGCGATCGTCCAGTCACCCGTGCCGCAAGCCACATCAATCGCCGTTTGGCCCGGTTGGATATTCATTCGCTTCATCGTATAGTTGCGCCAGGCAACGTGGCTGCCAAAGCTGATGACATTGTTCATCTTGTCGTACTCTTGCGCGATGCTTTCAAACACGCTGTGCACGTGCTGTGCTTTTTCTCTCATCTGCATCTCGTTCACTTCCATCACATCTCCTCAATAACCCGTTTCAGACGATTCACGCGGTGGGAATATCGAGATGTAAACCAAACGAGCACGTCCTGGGCTTCAGTCTGATGAAGGGTACGCAATAGCTGTTCGCACATGTTGATCAGTTCAGTCGCTTTTGTTTCAATCCCGGCCAGTACCTGGGCTAGTGTCGCCCCTGGTTTTTGCAGCAAAAAACGGGCAAAGCCGGCAGGAACCTGGTCTTGCCACTTTAATTGTTCCCATTCGTTTATCATGCTTTCCACCGTTGACGTGTCCTTTAGGAGCGACGTCCAGAAGCGGCGTTCTTCCTCCGATTCGGCATACTTGTCAACCATCGCGACGTACAAGCCCGTATCAATGACAGTTCGCAGCTCCAAATACGCTTCGGAGGACAATTTTCCCTCTTTATCTGCCAAATAAAGCTTCATCTTGGCCTCGTTTACATGCTGAATCGCATCCGCCAAGACGCGAATGGCTTCTACTTCACCGGCATGAGCGAGCAACTGGTAGTAACGGCTGCTGTAATAATCGCCTGCCAAAACCGTTAATTGCCTGTTCCGTTCTTCCACAAGTGTATCGCCATAAGCATTTTTGACAGTTTCATGCATGTCCAATCCTAATTGCATGAGGCCGGTTGTAATTGAGAACGTCCGTGCGCGTTCCTTGCCTATTCCCCGGTTCAATAAAAAGAGGTACAACAGCGCTAGCCGATTCTCAGCTATGGCCGGTACGTCTACGTATTGTTCCACATAGGAAATGGATATTCGCTGGTAGATCTGATCGATAATGGCACGGATCTCGTCGATGAATGGGTTTTTTTCTTTGCTCATGCGTCCTCCTCCACAACCTGGTCATTACCTGTTCCGTTCGGTTTCATGCTTTTACCGAGTGTCGGCAAAATACCATCCCTACCATCATACCATACTTCACCCGTCAAGGACTAACTCTCTCGTAAAAATAAGGCTCTACCCGCACCGGGAATCTTGTCTTGACGTGCGTCTCATAATCCTCCACATCCGTCGGTGAGACGAAGTAGGCTGCTCGATCCGGACGATTCGCTTCGATGGCTACAAGCAGTTTGCTCGTGTTCTCTACCTCTTCTTTTTCCAGCAGCCGAAAATATACATGCTCCACATTGCCGGTCAATCGAAAGAGATCGTACGTTACTGCGTAAAAATCATGAAACACCCGATTTGCATCTATCCGGTCTTTTGGACTCACCGCCAGATCGACAAAAACCGACGGATTTTCCCATTTTACACGCTTAATATTATAATGAGTCGTCATGAATGTAAATAAATCCACTACATTTTGTTCACTCAGCTCTACTGGTCTGGCGGCTTGAAAAGCAGGCACATCCTCCTGTTTCCAGGACAATGTCGGAACCCATGACAACATGGCGGCCAGGAACGCGGACATAGCGATGGCGACAAACAGTCTGCGCGGCATAGACATCCCTCCTCACCACCATTGTACAAATAAAAAAAGCAGGCTATGCCTGCTTTTCATCCGACGTATCGATAATCCCGTGATGCGTATAGATCACGGCTTTTCCTCTTACCTTGATCGCGGAGGTGTGCTCGGTAAACTGGGCCAGCATGACCTCGCCCTTGTCCAATTTCTCCGTATGATGGAAACGGGTATCGGAGCCTCTTGTCAAACCGATCACGTGGACCCCGTTTTCTTTTGCCTTCACCACAAAATATTCTTGCTGCCCATTCGGTGTTTGTGCCACCTAAGTTCCTCCTAACTGGCAATTTCCGTAGTTTTTCGTTTCTAGGATGTCCCGCCTGGTTCCAAGCGTTTCATGATCTTGTCAACATACCTCTGGGTCTCCTGTGGAAGAAGCTCGTACTTTTGCTCTAGCTCATCATCCGTATCAATGCCCAGGCGGCTGATCCGTCCGGGGCCGGCATTGTAGGCAGCCAGAGCGACCTTCACGTTGCCATCGTAACGGTCAAGCAGGCCGCGCAAGTACTTTGTTCCCCCGGCCAAATTGTCGTCCGGATTATAGACGTTTCGCACATGCAAGGACTTGGCCGTGGCATCCATCAGCTGCATCAAGCCTTTGGCTCCAGCACGAGAGACTGCGTTGGGATTGAAGTTCGATTCTGCGCGAACGACCTCCCGAACCAGATTTTCATCGACGCCGTACGAACGGGCGACTCGGCTAATTTTGTCCAATATTCCCTGCACGTTCTGCGGTGTTTGACTGCTCGATCCGGTTGTATATGTATCAGAAGCATCAGTAAAATCCCAGTCTGTTGATCCGTCTAGCTCGGCCAATATCTGCTCGGCCCGAATAACCCTTTGACCATTTGCTAGTTCCGCTTGAAGCACTTCAGAAAAAGGCATCTCTGCTGAAGGCACATAAGAAGCAGGCTCGCTTTCGCTCAGATCATACCTGTTCATTGCCGACAGATAGGGTTGGATAGGCAGTGACATCTTCATCAGTGAACAACCTTTCTGCTTGTCATTCTTCTATCATATTATAGGGAAGAAAAATAAGGAAGCCAAGAGGCATTTTGGCTGACAGAAAAAAAGAAGCCTGACTGATCGATACACAATCAGAGGCTTCTTTTCACAACGAGCTGCTCGCTGTGTGTATGGTCGGAATGCAGGGATTTGAACCCTGGACCTCACCCACCCCAAGGGTGCGCGCTACCGGGCTGCGCCACATCCCGAAAATCATTCAAGCGTATATTCGGAAATATCCAATCACAGCAAACTTGAAAGTTTTTGAACTTGACATTCCACGCTTTCAGGACTTATTTTATCATACATTTACTCACCTTCGCAAGAAAAAAACCAGCCCGCCATAATATGAAAAAGTGCGGACGGGCTAGGTTTTTTGAACAGAGCTCTTTTTACAGCAATACGATACCCCGCCTTGAATGCAATCAGAAAATCACCTTGAAGACTCATTCAACTCAGATGAGCGGGCATCACTGCTTTTGCCTATTGTACTTGCTTGGTTTTGCCTCCCCGCTCTTGCTCACTGCTGACTTTATCCAAACCGGCTGCCGACCGCATCAATTTGCCCATAGAAAAGGCTATTCCTAGCGCCGCCATCAGCAATAGGCCAGCAAGTACGAGGTAACCTGCCGCTGCCCCGGTGTAATCAAGCATGACGGTGAACAAAGCGAGCAGCAGCAGCCTCATCAACGTACCGACCGATCTGAAGAAGCTGATTACCCTCCCCATAAATCGATTTGGCACCAGCTCCATATACAAAGTTTGCCGGATAAGCCGGGTCGAGACATTGCACCAGCCTAATAGGGCAGATAGCAGTACAAAGACCCAGGCTTTCGGCATGGCAACTGTCAAAACAAGAGCGATCGCCATCAGCACGTAGGTAAAAACCATATACGGAAATGCGCCGAATTTTCGGCAAAGCAAGACAACCAGCACTCCTGCCACCACTGCTCCAATCGAATAGGTAACCTCCCCAAGTGAATAGATCCTTACATCGCTCTGCAATGCTTGGCTCACAAAGATAGGGTTCAGAAGATTTGCCAGCATCACGGCTAGAAATGGCATCAGAGCCGAGACGCCAAAAATCAGAAAACCACGTCTTTCGTTGATATAGACCCAGCTTTGGTGAAATTGCATCATCCAAGATGTTCGAGGGGCCGTTGCTTTCTGTTGTTCCGTGGAAAACGCATACTCCATTCCCCACTGCATCAGAAAGGCAAGCAAGTACGTCAATGAGTTAATCAGCAATACCGCCTGCAACCCAAAGCTCTCCAAAAGCAGCCCGGAAAATGCTCCAGCCAGGACCAGAGCAGATTGGTTTTCCATCTCCAGCAAGGAGTTGATCGACTTGTAATGCTTTTGGTCAAATGCTTCCTGTACGAAGGCAGCCTGTGCCGGTTCGTGAATATGGAGCATAAACGTGGATGCCAAAAAAATGAGGACCATCATCCACTCATGGTAGGCACCGAAAAATCCCCATACTGTCAAAAGCGCTAAAACAGTAGAGCCTCCCAGCTGTTCGACTTGCAATATCGCCTTGCGCGAAAAGCGGTCAATCAGTGTACCTGAATACGGTCCGATGAGAAGCGTCAATATTGAAGAGATAAGCATCGCAGAGCCAAGCAAGCTGGCTGAGCCTGTCGACTCAACCAAATGCCAGGAGATCCCAATCATGGTCATCCCCTGACCAAATCCTGAAAATAAATTTGAAAAGAACAACCTCCGAAAATTCCGATTGCCAAAAACCTCTCCCACTTCCGTCACTCCTTCGGTTTATTAGGGCTGATGGGGGATCAATTTTCAACCCATTTTGCAGCCCTAATAAAAACATAAAAGGAGCCTGAATATTGGAGAGTGTTTACACTCAACAATGATCAGGCTCCCGGAATTTCCGTGGGCTCAGTAGGTTTTTCACGGCAACGTATACAGCCTTTCTCTTTCAATGGCATACTCGGCTTCCTGCGAGGGAAATGACCGAAGCGTACCAGAATGCTACTACTTTTGACTTTGGATCTGGTTGGTGCCAATAACATTTTAACTGCCTGGATGGCCTACTCCTCATTTTCCTCGGAGGCAATGACGCCAAACCGAACTCTGGAGGGCAGTGGGTCAACACCGATATGACGGTAAGCATCGATAGTATCAGGCACATAGCTTTCCGTTAACTGAATGCCGCGGATAATCTGCTGTCGCGCCTCGGGAGAAAAGGTGAGCAATCGATTCCCGCACTTTTCACAAGCAAGGCACCATAAGTCGTCTACCTCCTCCACCAAGTGGTGGATATTATACCCGCCTGCATGATTGCAGTTTGAACAGCTTGTTTTGAAACGCATGCATTCCTCTCCCCCTTTGATTCTGATTATACCAGAATCCAGGAGTCGCTTTCGTTTCTATGTTCCGGTTTCTATGTTCCGATGTATTTGTCTTTCTCGAAAACAAAAAACACCTCTCTATTGATCGGAACTGATCAATGAGAAGCGTTCTATTTCGCGGTGTGTACACTCGTTCACTCCAACAGATAATCTCAAGCGGCGACGGGCCGCTGCTGTGCACCTTGGTTACCTGCATCAAGCGTGAAGACGCTGATTTTGACGAATGGTCGGAATGCAGGGATTTGAACCCTGGACCTCACCCACCCCAAGGGTGCGCGCTACCGGGCTGCGCCACATCCCGACTGTACATCATCACTATACAAAATTTTAATTACACTGTCAAGAAAAAATTTCCGTTCAGCATCCGTCTACTTGATCAGACTGAATACCTCTGCCCGTGCCGCGGGGTCATTTGCAAAGATTCCTCGTACAGCCGAGGTGACTGTTTTGGAGCCTGGCTTTTTCACTCCGCGCATCGTCATGCACATATGCTCAGCTTCGACGACGACAACTACTCCGTGAGGGTCCAGCTTGCGAACGATCGCATCCGCTACATGAGCCGTAATGCGCTCCTGAAGCTGCGGCCTGCGAGCGACAGTCTCGACGGCGCGAGCCAGCTTGCTCAATCCTACGACACGACCTCCGCGGGGAATATAGGCAACATGCGCCTTGCCAAAAAACGGAACCAGGTGGTGTTCGCACATGGAGTAAAACGGAATATCCTTTACAAGCACCATTTCCTCATGGTCTTCGCTGAAAACCGTCTCAAAATACTTCTCTTCATCTATGCCAAGGCCTTCGAATGCCTCTGCGTACATCTTCGCTACGCGCTTCGGTGTATCCAGCAGACCTTCCCGGTCCGGATTTTCACCGATCGCTTCGAGTATCATTCGAACGGCAGTCTGAATCTTTTCCAAATCGACGTTCATTCTCGTACCTCCTCCTCACACAGCGAAACAAGCCCATCTTACCACATTAGCCCAGAAAAGACAAAACGAACTGTGCTTGAGAAACACTTTGACCGAAAAAGGCATAAAACGTAAAAAAATCCACATTTATTCAATGTGGATTTTATGTAAGTGAAACTTTAGCAGACGTTATTACTTGATAGAGTCCTTGAGTTGTTTGCCAGGTTTGAAGGCAGGGACTTTGCTGGATGCGATTTCGATTTCTTCACCAGTTTGCGGGTTACGACCTTTACGAGCCGCGCGCTCGCGAACTTCGAAGTTACCGAAGCCGATCAGTTGGACTTTATCACCGTCTTTCAACGCTTCAGCGATTGCATCGAGAACCGCGTCAACAGCTTTCGTTGCATCTTTCTTTGTGAGCTCGGTGGTCTCAGCCACTTTTGCGATCAGTTCTGTTTTGTTCATATTGTTCACCTCCCCTCAATGACGGTTGAGTCGTAGGTATTACTTTTCTTTACCGAAACCCTGCGTTTTATACGCGATTGGGTGTTTTTACCGCTCTGACAAGCTTATAGTAATACACCATTCTTGTAAATTCAAGCCCCCTGATGTCGAATTTAAACGAAATCCAAGAAAAAAAGGCTTCCCGTCATGCCGGGAGCCTCCTTTGCCTGTCTATATTCTGGTTCTTTATACCTATTTTCACAAGATAATAGCAATCAGTCCGCCCGAGCCCTCGTTGATGATGCGACCGAGTGTTTCCTGCAGCTTGTAGCGTGCGTTGTCCGGCATCATGGTGATTTTCGCCTGAATTCCTTCGCGGACGATCGAATGGAGCGAACGCCCGAATATATCCGAATTCCAGATGGAGAGCGGATCTTTATCAAAATCTTGCATCAGGTAACGGACCAGCTCTTCACTCTGTTTTTCCGTTCCGATGATCGGCGCAAACTCCGATTCAACATCAACGCGAATCATGTGAATCGACGGAGCCGTCGCTTTTAGCCTCACACCGAAGCGAGGTCCCTGTCGGATAAGTTCAGGTTCGTCCAAGGTCATCTCATGCAAGGACGGTGCCGCTATGCCGTAGCCTGTGGTACGAACCATGTGAAGCGCCTCGGCAACCTGGTCATACTCGCGTTTTGCATGTGCGAAATCCTGCATAATCGTCAAGAGGTGGTCTTTTCCGTTTATCTCTACACCAACGATCTCCATCAAAATCCGATCGTACAGTTCATCCGGCGCATACAGATCGATTTCAGCGATACCCTGCCCCATATGCATACCGGCAAGCGAAGCCCGCTCGACAAAGTCATATTCATTAAAGAACCCTACGACCCTGTCGACATCGCGCAAGCGCCGGATGTCCTGTACAGTGTCTCTGACGGCTTCCTCGTAGTTTTGACGCAGCCAGTGTCCATTTTCCAGTACCATCACCCAACTGGGCAGGTTCACGTTTACTTCATGTACAGGGAATTCAAACAGCACTTCTCTCATGAGCATCAATATTTCCTGCTCAGACATGTGATCGACGGACAACGCCACAACAGGCACATCGTATTTCTCCTGCAAGTCCAATCGCAGGTTCTGAGTTTCATCCGAGCGCGGCCGAGTCGAGTTGACGATAATGACAAAGGGTTTCCCCACTTCTTTCAACTCGTTGATGACTCGCTCCTCCGCTTCGATATAACCGGCCCTCGGGATCTCCGCGATACTGCCATCCGTTGTGACGACGATACCGATCGTGGAGTGCTCCTGGATTACTTTTCGCGTCCCCACTTCGGCCGCTTCCTCGAACGGTACCGGCTCCTCATACCAAGGGGTATGCACCATGCGCGGTCCGTTGTCGTCCTCGAAGCCCTTGGCTCCTTGAACCGTATAGCCGACGCAGTCAACGAGGCGAACGTTGATGCTGAGCCCTTCTGTAACGTCTACCTGGACGGCTTGGTTCGGAACGAATTTCGGCTCCGTAGTCATGATTGTTCGCCCGGAAGCGCTCTGAGGCAATTCATCTGTCGCCCGAATACGTTCCGCCTCCGAGTGAATGTTGGGGATGACGACCTGTTCCATAAACCTTTTGATAAAGGTCGATTTTCCCGTGCGAACCGGGCCAACTACCCCCAGGTAGATATCCCCGCCCGTCCGTTCGGCAATGTCTTTAAAGATATCGACTCGTTCCACCATCGATGACCTCCTTCTATTTGTCTATTGTTACACTATGACCGTTTTTCCGAATTATCCCTGACCGCCAGCATTTTCCCGTGAATCTCGTACTAGAATCTTGGACAATACAAATATATGTGAGAATCAGTTCCGTAGAACAAAAAAAAGCAGCTCAACTTGAGCTGCCCCGATCATTTCAATTATTCAATTTGAGCAATTTCGGTTCCCCATTGACCATTTCGTAGGGGAATGATTTTGCCGGGACAAACATAGATTTTCTAGCCATGACGTATCTCGGATCCGTAGCCTTGGGGACCTCCGCCTTTGAATTCCGCAGGACCGTCGCAATGTCCGCCGCATAATCGATCCCTACTTCTCCTTTTTCGTTCATCACCAGTGGCAACAGGTAATTGCCTGCTGTGCCCGGAACCTGCACTTCCTTCATGCTCAGCTTTGAAAAATCAATGGAATAGTAACCGTTGCCGATGTCTGCCTTAATCGGCAGCTTTTCGTAATTTCGTTGATAACGGATGACGGCAGCCTGGATGTCCGCCACCTTGCTCACCGATCCGAGATGGATCAATCTCACTGTCGGTTTTGTCTCGACATCGATCAGGGTGTACATATAAATACCGCCCTTTTCAAACGCGTTGGCAGGTACGTCAGGCAAATATTTGGGCATCAGCTTCCGAAAATCGATCTCATACTTTTCGAAGATCGGCGTGTTGATGTCCTTTGTAGCAATCGGAAGCACCCCTGTGTCCTTCTGGAACTGCTCGACAGCCTTTTGGGTCGCTTCCAGGTAAAATTCGCTAGGGATCTGGTTTTCCAGCTTTTTTTCCTCGGGATACATACAGCCGCCTAGCAGTGCCGCGATCATCACCAGCAGCGCTGTCAACAGTCCTGTGTTTCTCATTTTACGCAACATCTCTCGCTACTCCTCTAGCTACCATTCTTCTTCCTCCAGGCGCTGTCTCTCCAGCGCCGCCTGAACGACCGATTTCCATTTGCTCTCCGGAATCCGGACGGAACAATCGGTCCCCATCACCTTTGCCTGACAGGCAAGCCGGATGCCTTTGCCAAGGTCCGCTTCAGGCATTTTCCGCTTTTCCAGCGTACTCGGCTCACTGAGTTGCCCGCTTTCCACAACTACCCGGCACATGAGACAGGACGCATGTCCCCCGCATCGCTGCGGAATGACGACTCTTGCCGCCTTCGCTACGCTCGTAATCGATTGCCCCGGCCTCGCTTTTATCGACTTGCCCGCAGGCAGAAACGTAATTTTTGCCATTTCACCACTCTCCCGTCAATACGGACGGTGAGCCAGAGTAACATTGCCCTCGTGAATCACTTTGATTTGACAACCGAGCCGATACCCTTCGGCCCGCTCCGCTTTTCTCAGACGAAGCTTTTCCGCATCCGTAATCTCATTCAAGTGTTCCGCGCCTGCCTCAACATGCGTTCGGCATTGCGCGCATATCCCCCGCTCGCAAGCATAGCCCCAGCTCAGCTTATGCTCCTTTGCGATAGCGACGATTGTTTTTCCCATCACAAGAGGCAGCTGGTGCGTGCCGGAGCGCGTATGTAATGTCAATTCCTTCAACTTCTGCCACTCCCCTTAGGCAAATATAACGATGATGATCATGACGAAGGTGACCAATAGCATGAGAAAAGCAAACGTCTTCAACAAGAAGCGAACCAGGTTGTTTGCGGTCTTTCGTGCAAAAATCATCAAAAAATTACAGATGAACATCAGCGCAATCGCAACCAAAGAGATGTTCATCTTGGTCATCGGATCGATAGGCATTGTCTTGACAGCATCCTTTTCTCTTTAAGTTTTGCTTTATTATACCATACTTCCCGTATTCCACGCTTTTTCATCTGAACCATGCACTAGACGCCCGCATAGACTATTTTGATGAATCCGCCCAATGGAGGGATACAGATGAGTACGAAAAAATGGCGCAATCCTTATGCCCCCATACCGAGTAAAAAGCTAAGCGATCAAATAACCGATGTTTCTTTGGCTGTGACGCCAAAGAAAGTGGTGCAGCCAGTCGATCTCCGGACATCCGTATCAAAGATGCGCACCAATATCAAGGGGATCAGCAGCACGATCCGCCAAGTCGAAGAAACCATGGATACGCTTTACGGTGCCATGGAGATGTTTGAATCGATTGGCAAGCGCAGCGCCAAAGGAAACGCCACAGAAAAATCTGTGGAAAGACCCGCAGACAGGCCCGTTTCCAAAAAACAAACCGCAGAGAGCAGCCAGGAACCTGAAACCGTGCGGGACGAAGCAGAAAACAGCGGATCAAACCCTTTGGCAAACATAGATATCGGACAGCTTCTGGGGCTTTTGCAATCTCCTCTCGTTCAAAACCTGCTGAGCCAGTCGACAAACGGCGCAGCAAAACGAAAAAAAGAGGGATAATCTCCCTCTTTTTTTTCTTGATCCTGCAGACCAGCCATGTCCCTGTAGAGCCATGATTGTTCCTAGTCATACTGTATGACATTTTGTCAAGCATGCAACGGTCATAACCGCCCATTTCTCTACGAGCGCAATAGTTTTGTAAGGGACTGGATGTCGTTTAGGCTGATCTCCTGATTGCGGAACATTTCCACGATCTTGTCTTCCCGCTCTTCATTCAAAGTCTTCCCACTCAGCGCTGCAAGCGAGCGAATGATTTGACGCAGCTTGGTTTCATCCTCAAAGTCGCTGCGCTGGAATTGACCGGCCAGCGAGCGCAATTTCCCTTCATCGACTTTATCTGAAGCCTGTTTTTGCAACCTCTCCAAAAAACGGCGAGAAATACTATTGCTCATCGCTCAAAGCCCTCCTTGCAACATTTGGATTACACCATTAACGTATGTGCAGGAGCCTAAAAAGGTGAGCGAATCGACTTAGATACTGTATGGGCCGAGGTATTCGTTTTCACGTGTGCGCCCGCGTCCCATCAATTCCTCCACTCCTTGCCGGGGGGAGGTTCCTTCAAACAAGATCCGGTATAAAACGTCCGTGATGGGCATGCTGACATTTTCCCGTCCCGCCAGCGCATAGGCAGCGTTGGTTGTCCGGACGCCTTCCACGACCATCCCCATTTGTTCCAACACCTGGTCAAGCGGCTTTCCTTGTCCAAGCAAATAGCCTGCCCGCCAATTTCGGCTGTGCTTGCTCGTGCACGTAACTACAAGATCGCCAATTCCGGCAAGACCGGCAAAGGTAAGCGGCATTGCTCCGAGCTGGATGCCCAGCCTCGTGATTTCCGCCAAGCCCCGCGTCAGCAATGCGGCTTTTGCATTGTCTCCGAACCCCAGTCCATCGGACATCCCCGCTCCGAGCGCAATGATGTTTTTGAGCGCCCCCGCAATTTCTGCCCCGACCATATCCGGATTGGTGTACACGCGGAAATAGTTGTTCATCAACAGGTCTTGGGCTCGCAGCATCTTTTCATCTGAAGCAGACGCTACCACTACTGTCGTCGGAGAGCGAAGAATCACTTCCTCGGCATGGCTGGGGCCGCTCAGCACGACCAGTCCGCTGGCGATCGATGCCGGCACTTCTTCACCGATCACCTCCGACATCCGTTTGAGCGTTTCCATCTCAAAGCCTTTGGTCGCATGAATCAGCAGTACGTCTGGTTCCAGGTAAGGCACCAGCTCACGCGTTACCTGCCGCATGGCATGCGACGGAACAGCCAGCAGGACGACTGGCTTCCCTTGCACCGCTTCCTTCATGTCTGTCGTCGCGACGATTTGCGGGGACAACCGAGCCTCCGGCAAATACTTTTCGTTTACGTGCAACGTATTTACTTTCTCAGCCAGCTTTGCATCCCGCATCCACAAAGTGACCTGATGGCCGTTGTATGCAAAAACGGATGCCAGCGCCGTTCCCCAACTTCCCGCACCTATGACTGCAACTTGTAAACTCAATAGTTCCCCCTCCACACTACACATTGTTTCGGAACTTACTTAAACGGGCGCTGGGCAGATTCCCCCAGCCTTCGTTCCTTGCCTGAGAGAAGATTTCGGATATTACTGTAATGACGAATGTAAGCGAAAATGGCGAGTACGGTACTCACCCATATAAAGGCAGGTTCCTTGGCAAATACGTATAGAAAAATTGGAAGCATCGTCACCAACACGAGTGAACCAAGGGAAACGTATCGCGTAATCGCAATAACAATAATCGTAATAATGCCCGAAATCAGAAAGGCAAGCGGAGAAAAGCCGAATGCCACCCCAACGGTTGTGGCAATCCCCTTTCCTCCGCGGAATCCGAAAAAGACAGGCCAATTGTGTCCAATGATGGCAAACAAACCGGACAAAGCGTACGCCAGTGCATTCCCATCAGTCAACAAATGGGTAAGTCCCATTGCGGCCAGACCTTTCAAAGCATCCAATACCAGCACGGTGACAGCGGGTCCTTTCCCCAGGACACGCAGCGTGTTGGTAGCGCCGGCATTGCCGCTGCCGTGAGAACGTATATCGATACCCGCGATTTTTTTGGCAATGAGGTAACTGAAGCTGACTGATCCGATCAAATAGCTGATCAGCAAGGACAAATACACCATGGTCGTTTCCTCTCCCTATGTTTTTTTGCGCGTCCAGATACGAATCGGCGTTCCCTCAAAGACAAACGCTTCTCGTATTTTGTTTTCTATGTAACGCTCATAGGAGAAATGCATGAGTTCCGGATCGTTGACAAATAGGATGAAAGTAGGCGGTTTGACCGTCGCCTGTGTCGCATAGTTGATTTTAAGGCGTTTCTCGCGGTCTGAAGGCGGCGGCGTCATGATTGTCGCATCGGTAATCAGGTCATTGAGAACCGATGTAGGCACCCGCATCGAATGGGCTTCCGCCACTTGGTTTACCTTTGGCAGGATGGTGTGAACACGTTGCTTCGTCTTCGCCGACACATACAGGATCGGAGCGTAGTCGAGGTATTTAAACTCTTCGCGGATCAGCTCGGTAAAGCGATTCATCGTTTTGTCGTCTTTTTCGAGCGCATCCCATTTGTTCACGATGATAATGACGGCACGTCCCGCTTCATGGGCATATCCGGCAATCTTTTTGTCCTGCTCAATGATTCCTTCTTCCCCGTTCAAAACGACCAATACCACGTCAGATTCCTCAATGGCACGCATAGCGCGCATCACACTGTATTTTTCCGTGGTCTCGTACACTTTTCCGCGCTTGCGCATACCTGCCGTATCCACAAGCACATACTGCTGTCCGTCGCGTTCGAACGGAGTATCAATCGCATCCCGCGTAGTTCCGGCAACATCGCTGACAATGACGCGTTCTTCACCGAGAATGGCGTTCGTCAAAGAAGACTTGCCCACATTCGGGCGCCCGATGATCGAGACGCGGATGACGTCGTCGGCCTGATCTTCTTCCTCTTTTGCAGGGAAATGACGGACCACTTCCTCCAGCACGTCTCCGAGTCCCAAACCATGGCTGCCGGATACGGGAAACGGCTCTCCAAGCCCCAACGTATAGAAATCGTAAATCTCCGCTCGCATCTCCGGATTGTCTACCTTATTTACGGCCAATACGACGGGTTTTCCCGTGCGGTTCAGCATGCGCGCAAGCTCCAGATCGGCGTCTGTCGCACCAGTACGGCTGTCTGCGATCATGATGATGACGTCCGCCTCATCGATGGCAAGCTCCGCCTGATGGCGCATTTGCGTCAAAATCTCGTCGGTCTCGCCGAACTCAATACCTCCCGTGTCAATCACGTGAAAATATTGATCCAGCCATTCCCCTTTCCCGTACAAACGGTCCCGGGTAACGCCTGGCTTGTCCTCTACAATGGCAATACGTTCACCGACCAATCGATTAAATATCGTGGATTTGCCCACGTTGGGTCTCCCCACAATGGCTACCACTGGCAATCCCATAGTTGACAACACTCTCTCTCGTATCTGTTTTTAACTAGACAATCATACCACACACTACTTGTGACTCACAATGACCAGGGTATCATCATTCAATTCGTGGACCATCGCATCCAAAATTTTTTCCAGAACAAAGGCTGTCTTCTGCAGACTTTCCTTGTCCTCTACTGCGAAAATGGGGGCTCCGCCTGCTACTTGCTCTTTCTTCATCGTAACGATGGCCATGATCTTACCCGCCATGAGCGCCTCCCTCCGCCGCAGCAGGCGATTCCAGCGGCTTTCGGAACACGCTTTCCAAAATCGGCACAGACTCAATGACGATTTTTGCCCGCTCCTGATCCATGACCTGCGGCAGCAAAAATACGCCCAGCCGACCACTAGCCAAATCTCTCTTGATTAAAGGGGTCAGGGATGGCTCTCCCTCGTCCGTGAACAGGCCCATCTGAACAGCAACGTCATGCAAAATAGCCTGGCGCTGGCCCGGGTGCGCAATCGTAACGCTGGCATTCGCGTCTTTCGGTACAAGGATAAATCCCAGCCCCTGCTTCTTGATGACGTCCTGTGCATCTCGAAGTCCGACGTTCATGATATAGATATCGCCGACATACAAATCCTTTCCGTCGACTCGCACCTCCGCGGGAACGACATCGACGATATGGGACAAGTTCTTGCCTGATTTCAGCCACCGGGAGACCAGCAAAGTACCGATACCCGCCAAAACACCGCCCCACCAGTCGAACAGGACCGTTGCAAAGGTCGTCAGCAGGGAAGTGAAGATAACCAAATAGTTTCTTCCCTCGAACACCATCGCAATACCTTCGATATAGGGACCTCCGCGGGGGATCAGCTCCCTCTTGTCGATCTCCGTCAAAGTAGTGCGTTCCATGTTGCGCACATCGCGAAACTGCTGGGCAGCAACCGTTAAAAAGGTTACCGCCGTATAATCCTGCTTTAGCAGCGAGGGAACTGCAAGAGCGCCGAGAGCAGAAGCAATGACTCCCAGAGAAACGTGTATAATCTTGCCGTGCGGATAGGTGGGGTACTGCCGATAATCCGTTTGCAACAGGTATATGCGGCAAACGATCCCGAATCCAAAGCCAAGCGAGAGCGGAATTACATATTCATTGGAGAGCAGTTCTTGAAACAATGAGCATCACCTGTTCGTGTCTGAATTGGAAGTCTTCCTCCCCCCAAACCGGAAGAGCATTCTCGCCATCGCCCAGCCGCCGGCGCATACTCCCCACAAGGAAATTGCGCTCCACAACAAATCGTGCGCATACTCTTTGCCAATTTGACAGGAGCCAGTCAGCTTCCACTCATAAAGCGAATACAGCAAATCGCTTAGAGGCAAGGAGAGGAGCAGCAAGAACATCTGGGTTAGGCTTGAACGACTCACTGTCAAAGCGGCAAAAACAGCACATACAGGCACCATCCACCTTACATCCCAGACGGCGAGCACCGGATCTGTAAAGAGCAGCCAGCGAAACCAAAACAGCGCTATCCCGATACATCCGCCGATGATCACGTAGATTCTCTTCCGCCCGTGCTGCTGGTTCGAATACAGCCAACCGGCGCACAGAAAGGGCAGGATCGCTCCACTGACGCTTACGCGAATAGCCGGAAAAAAGGAGAGCTGCCAGCTGACGAACGTGCAGACGAGAAAAAGGGTCACTACAGCCAACGCACCAGCTCTCTTGATCCCCCAGCGGTGAAAAACTCCGTCGCAGACACCCATCCATATCAGACAGAGGAAGCACCACTGGATGAGGATCGCTAGCGTTCCATCGTTCATGTCCATCTCCCTCTAGATGCGGTTGTCTTCCCCAAGTATGCCTCATTTTTCATCCTTTCATGAATCAGGAATCTCGCTTGCCCAGTCTTTTCCTCGCATATTTTTCAGGCGCTATTCCGCGCAGGCGAACGCTCTGCCGTTCTGCCTGTGATCATTACCGTCACCTGCTGCAGTTCGTTGATCGAGGCTGCTCCCAGTGCTGTCATGGCCACGCGGATCTGATGATGCCAGAGGTCGACGGTCGCCAGGCACTCCTCTATGGAAACCGTCTGAACAAGACGCAAAAAAGAACCGGCCATGCCAACGGCGGACGCTCCCAGAGCAATGGCTTTGACAGCGTCAAGCCCATGACGAATGCCTCCCGAGGCAATAAAAGTGATTCCCCTTGATTGAAGCTCGGCCGATTCCAACAGACTCTCCGGTGTTGTAAAGCCCCAATCCTCGAACATGAACATCGGCGTGTGATGGCGTCTGTTCTCAACTTTGGCAAAGTTGGTACCTCCCCTGCCCCCTACATCCAGGAGGGTGATACCGGCATCTGCGAGTTTTTCCATGCTTTCTGCAGACATGCCAAACCCTACTTCCTTTACGCTCACCGGGACCCCAACGTGCTCCTTGATGCGCCTGATGTTATCGAGATAACCTCGGAAGTCACGGTCTCCTTCCGGCATCAGGAGTTCTTGCATGACATTGAGGTGAATCTGAAGGCCATTTGCTTCAATCATCTCCACTGCTTGTACTGCTTGTTCAACAGTTGCTTCCGCACCCAGGTTGGCAAACACCATCCCTTTCGGATTTTCGCGCCGGACAACCTGGTAGCTTTCTCTGACGGCAGGATCGCGCAACGCCGCCATTTGTGACCCCACTGCCATCGCCAACCCTCTTTCGCGGGCGATGACCGCAAGCTTCTGATTGATTGCGGTGACCGCAGGAGCACCCCCGGTCATGGCATTTATCAGCAGGGGAGAAGAAAGCTGGAGGGGAGGCAGTGATGCAGCAAGATTGCAGTTACCATAAGACATATTCGGTAAACTATTTGGCGCAAAGGATATGTCATCCCAGATACTGCTTTCTTCCTCTCTCGTTTCTAATGCAAATTGTATATGGTCCATTTTCCGACGCGAACGATCCATGGATTACCTCCGTATCTACAGAAAAAGGGACACGCCTATGCGCATCCCCTTTTATTCTTACTTCAGTTTATCTTTCAGGTCTCCAAACAGTTCTCCCAGCGTCACACCCAAAGGTTGATTGTTCTCTTGCTGGAACTGCTGCTGTTCGCGCTTGCTCGCACGCTCTGCCTGCTCTACACGATCTTCTTCAACGGCACGAATGCTGAGACTGATGCGCTGCTCTTTCGGCACCACATCCAGGATTTTCACCTGAACCTCTTGGCCTTCCTTCAGCACCTCACCTGGAGTCGCTACCCGTCGGTTCGCGATTTGGGAGATATGGACGAGGCCTTCGATCCCTGGCGCCACTTCTACAAATGCTCCAAAGGAGACGAGGCGTTTTACCGTACCGGCGACCACATCGCCAGCTTTGAATTTCTCAGCGGCTTCTGCCCAAGGTCCTGGCTGCGTTTCCTTGATGCTGAGGCTGATCCGTTCGTTTTCCTTGTCAACCTTCAGAACCTTCACCTTTACTTTGTCGCCTTCTTTGACGACATCAGAAGGCTTGTCGACACGGTTCCAGGCCAACTCGGATACGTGTACCAGTCCGTCAACTCCGCCGATGTCAACGAATACGCCAAAATCAGTCATTCGCTGCACGGTACCTTCCAGTACCTGACCGGGCTGCAGTTGATCCAAAACAGCGCTCTTCTGCTGTTTCGCCTCGTCCTCCAAAACCGCTTTATGGGAGAGGATTACCTTATTCTTTTCTTTATCCATTTCGACAACCTTCAAGCGAAGGTTTTTGCCCTTGTACTCGCTGAAATCTTCAACAAAGTGACGCTCAACCATGGAGGCAGGGATAAAACCGCGCACCCCTACATCTACGACGAGACCGCCTTTGACGATTTCCTTTACAACGGCTTCAATTACTTCGCCAGAAGCCATTTTTTGCTCCAGATCGCTCCAAGAAGTTTCCATGGCAACAGCCTTTTTGGAGACAACCAGTTCTTCTTTTTCATCGTTGAGCTTGATTACCTTTACCTCGAACGTGTCCCCTACCGAAACGACATCGGACACCTTTTCCACGTGCAGCGGAGAAAGTTCGCTGATCGGAATCAGCCCGTCGTATTTGTAGCCGACGTCTACCAATGCCTGTTTTTCCTCCACCTTGGTAACCGTAGCCTTAACTACATCACCCACGGAAATCACTGTTGCATCCGTCAGGCTTACGTTGCTTTCTTCCATCATGAGTAAAACCTCCTTCGATACCATCAAGTCCCAAGCGTCTATTTAGAGGCTGTTTAAAAAGCGAGGCAACCAAAATTTTGCATGATTGCAGGAAACAGACTGTCATCCAGCCGGTTACTCCTCCTTTTTAAACCTCCACTGTATAAGAACCGGGAACATGTATATTTGCAACTGACGCCAAATGGCTGACAGTTAGCTGACAAGCCAGGAAGTTCCAGCAAAGTTAGTATTCTACCCTTTGCTGTTTCTATTCCGCCTTGCGCGAGAATCGATGTTGATCCAGCAGCGATTGGATATGGCTCATGATCAGGTCAGTCGTCTCACGCAACGTTTCGGAGTCCGTTTTTCTCTCCCGCAAAGCCGAGAGGTCAATCGGCTGTCCGTAGACGATCTTGACCGGCCGGAACAACTTGTATGGACCGATGATGGCCACTGGTATGACTGCAGCATCAGATTTGAGGGCAAACATGGAGACGCCGGGCATACCGGCGCCCAACTCTCCCGTTTTGCTGCGAGTTCCTTCCGGGAAAATTCCAAAGATTTTTCCCTCTTCCAGCAATTTGAGAGTCGCGCGGATCGCTCCGCGGTCGCCAGCTCCCCTTTTCACGGGGAAGGCGCCGAATTTGGTGATCAGAAACGAAATGACGGGGATCCGGAACAGCTCTTCCTTTGCCATGAAATGCACCTGTCTGTCGATCCCGCTGCCCAGCAACGGCGGATCCCACAAGGAGAGGTGGTTGCAGCAAAGAATTACAGGGCCTTCCTTAGGTATATGTTCGGCACCGATTACTTGCCAACGGTAAAATGTAGAAAATATAAAGCGGAAAAAGCCCCGAAATACACGATAGTAACTCACGTTCTTACTCACCCGATCGCTTGCAAATTTGTAGGATCCGATCGACAACCTGCGGAATGGTCATGCCTGTCGTATCCAACAGAACGGCATCCTCTGCCTGTCGCAGCGGAGCAACCTCCCGCTCCATATCGCGTTTATCTCGCTGCGCGATCTCCGCTTCCAGCTCGGCCAGATCCGTTTGATGCCCTTTTTGCTGCAATTCCTTCAATCTTCGCTCTGCCCGCTCACGGATGGATGCGGTCAAAAAGATCTTTACTTCCGCATCGGGCAGCACATGCGTGCCAATGTCCCGCCCATCCATGACGACATTGCCTACCTGAGCCAGTTGCCGCTGCAAAACGAGCATTTGCTCTCTGACCGCACCATAGCTGGCTACGACAGAAGCGTATTGACTTACCTGCGGTGTCCGGATTCGATCGGTAATATCCTCGTCATTCCAATAAACGCGCTGCTGCGCAGAGTCTCGCTTCAAGTGAATAACGTTGTTTTTCAACAATTCGGAGACGGCTTGCTCGTCTTCTATTTCAATCTGGTGCTCTTGGGCAGCCCAGGCCAAGGCCCGGTACATAGAGCCGGTGTCGATGTACAGGTAGCCGAGCTGTTCTGCAACCATCTTGGCTACGGTGCTTTTCCCCGCTCCTGCTGGGCCGTCTATTGCAATGTTCATTCTGTTTCTCACCCGCTATGTATGAGTGCCGGAAAGATACAAAAACAAGAAAAGCTTCTGTCGAAGCCCTTTCATAACTTTCTCAACTCTCTATGTTGTCTATAATAGTACCATAGTATGGAAGCATGCGCAAACCCTTAAGGAATATGCGACACGCCTTCCAGACGTTCTGTTTCCAACAGGAAGACTCGCAGCGGATCAACCGCAAGCAGCAGTTCACCAGCTATGAGCAAAGCTGCGCAGACGAAAATAAGCAGGACCATTGCTCTTTCTACTCGCCTGGATAAACGGTCAAATTGCTGGTCGAAGTCTTCAGCCATCCGGTATCACCCTTCAGCAGTTGTTATTCCAGTACGCCTTTTTTTCTCATTTCCAACTGTCTCTCGTAGCATGTACGAACGATCTTTGCCCGATCGGATTCGTTGATTTTCGTGAATTTCACTGACACCCATTGATGCTTCCCCTTTTCATCTGCAGGCTTTTGCCGCACAATTTCTCCAAGGGCAAAAGCGTGATGCACCTGACCTGCCTTGCTGGGCAGCGACAGCCATATCTCCAGACTATCCTTCTCCTGCAAGCGCATGTTGTCCTCGCATGTAAAGGAGAGGCCGCCTCCACTCAAGTCGACTGTCCGAGCGAGAAAATGGTACTGTCTCAGCGGATCGTCCATTTTCACTGCAATCTCTACAGCCGTTTGAATACGGAGGTAATTGCGCCTTTGATTCCGAATGACCGCATCTTTACTTGGGAGACTCATTAGCAGGACCGGAATGTTTTCCGT
Source organism: Brevibacillus borstelensis (assembly GCF_036700025.1). Classification (NCBI taxonomy): domain Bacteria; kingdom Bacillati; phylum Bacillota; class Bacilli; order Caryophanales; family Paenibacillaceae; genus Brevibacillus; species Brevibacillus borstelensis. The sequence goes on from NZ_CP144922.1 coordinate 3,361,273, forward strand.
TTGCCTGCCGATGATCGTTGAGCGAAACTCATAGCGGGAGCCGTCTTCTCCGATGTACCACACATCGCATTCAGTACCAGTCAACAGCGGGGCGGTTCTTCCGGTCTTCTCGCTAATGGGAAGCTCGATTACTGCCGTGTCGTCCCGAAGGTCTGCAACTCTTGTTTTTAATGTATGATCGCGGTTCTCATCCCAGGCATCGACGAGGTTAAGGCGGAGTGTTTGTCCGATTCTAGGCAGCAACATGATCATGCTTTTCCCCCTTTTTCTCCTCATGCCTTCCATTATAACCCGGGGGCCCAATAAACGGCAAATAGGGAAAACCGTCGCCAGCCGGCTTTCCCTTTGAAGAAGCATCTATTCTGTAGCTTTGCTTTCTTGTCCTGTGGTCATTTTCACAATTTCTTCCTCTTCGCCGGTCATTGCATTGATGTAGACCATGTACGAATTCCCTTCAAAGCTGCAGGCCAGCTCCCAGCACAGCACTTCATTTCCATCGTTTTTTCCTTCAATGAGCGCCAGCCGCTGGTCGGTGACTTTTACGCTGGGATTCACTTTTTTCTTTGCTTGCTCAGCTGTCACTTTCGGCTTGGAAAGGATTCGCTGCTTGTGGTTAAACAGATATTCGGTCGAATTGAAGCTGACTACTGTGCCATTGTCCAAAGCCGTTTTCACCGCAACTGCATCGGGATAGATGCGGACGCCATCTTGCTCGGGGACAAAGGTCATAACGGCCATGCCCTCATAACCGTCTTTTTCCGCTACGACCATATTCGAAAAGCCATGCGCCTCCAAAAATTTCTTGGCGCTCGCTTCCGCTTGCTCCATGGACATCCGCTGTTCCCCTACATCCCGTTCGTTCATCAACCATGCTACCTTGCCGCCGCGCTTCGTCACATCCATGTAAATAGGTGTCGGCGACTGGGGGGAGGTTAAGCGAACGCTGTACGCCGAATACGTTTCCGCCTTGCCGTTATCGTCGACCTCTACCTTTGTATTGGCCGGGTCTAAACCGGTAAAGGACAGAGCGATTTTTTGCGCCTCCTCCTTGGAAACCGGGTTTCCGTCAATTCCTTTGATCCGCTGCTGCTTTTTCTTGTCCAGGCTCTTGATGCCTACGCCCCAGTCTACTTCCGGAAATTCCTGTACCTTCTTTTCAATCGTTCGGAAACCGTCAATAATGGTGTTGTCCGTCTTTTTGTCATCAGATGCAAGAGCGGTCTCCACATCCATCCAGCGCAACCGTTTGTCGATCACCTTCGTCTGTACGTGCTGAAGCTGCTTTTGAATGCTTTTGGAATTGTTGTACAAGCTCTTTAACGTTTGATATTCCTGATTAGTGAGCGGATTTTTGTCCAGGTCGCGCACGGCTACCCTGTATGAAAAGTCAGCTACCTTGGCCAAAAATTCCTCTGTATTGTTGAACGGCATCAGTGTCAGCGGCAATTGGCCGACATCGGATTGAGCTGCATAAGCAAGTCGCCACACGTTTGTCAAAGATGGGGTCATCTGACTCCGCGAGTTGATTACGAGAGATTTCCCCAGTTCGTCATGAAGCTTGTCGATATGGTGGTTCAAGTCATGGAATGCGCGTTGATACTGGTTTTCGGCCTTGATCAGCACCGAGTTTTTTTCGTTGTGCTCCTGATAGCCCCACATGCCCGCTCCTACCAAGCCAACGAGAGCAACGGGCAAAGCAACACGTGCAATTGCTCCATATACCATGTTGTGATAGTCCCCCCTTCACTAGTTAACGACAAAATATATGTCTGCCGATTCTTTTTACCTGCGGTCGGCTCCAAATCCATTTTGAAGTAGCGGTCGCCGGATTGAAGTAATACGTGCAGCCCCCTGTCGGGTCCCAGCCGTTCAAGGCATCCCGGACAGCTTTTTTCGCCTGGGCATTTGGAGTCAGCCAGATTTGCCCGTCTGCAACGGCCGTAAATGCTCTTGGCTCAAAAATGACACCGGAGGGTGTATCGGGAAACGAAGGGCTTTCCACCCGATTCAAAATGACTGCCGCAATCGCTACTTGCCCCTCATACGGCTCTCCCCTGGCTTCACCGTAAACAGCATTGGCCATCATCTTCAGCTCATTGTCCGACAAGCGGGAGGGATGGAAGCTTTGCGTCTTTGCCTGCGCCTTTCCTTTTGCCGGTGCAGCGACTTCCACTTCCTGTGCAGTCGCCACCTGTTTATCCGGTTCGTCTGAATAAATCCAGTACCCGGCAACTGCAGCCAGCACTGCCAGTACCCCTGCGATCAGCTTCGTTCCCACGGTACACATCCTCCTTGACATATCATGCAATCTTTGCATAGTGTTAGTGGAGCTAGAAATGTTTATTCACGAATCCACCTTTCCGGGCAGAAAAAAAGAACCGGCATCATGGCCGATTCTTCTCTGCTCCGCGATCTCGTCGAAGCTAACGCTATTCGATTAGGGCAAAGACTATGGTTGTTCCTGAATGCTGAAATGTCTGTCGTTGTTGCAAAGACATTGTTTAAAGCCGGTCTCCACTTCTCCGCTGGGCTCTCGCCGTCCCCGGAGCGTAAACTTTTCTCCGCATTCATTGCAGCGAATCGTCACTTTCGTTCGTTGGTTCCTAGACACGTCTCTTCTCCTCCTCGCTACTTATTGTGGACGGGAAGTTAGTGTTTTAGAACCGAAATCGTGGGCCCTCTGCACTTTTTTCAGCCCTTGCCACCATAGAAGCAGCATAAAGGGAACTATGATCCAAATCCAGTGCTCTGTCGTCAAAAAGATGGAATTGTACAACGCGTGCAAAATGATCGGCAATGCAAGGGAGACAAACAAACGTCTCAGCTCCAGGTTTGCTTTTCCCGAAAACTTGGCTTTCCCTAAATAATACCCCATCCACACGCCGAACAGCGCGTGACTGGAAACGGGCAAAAAAGCGCGCCAAAAGGCAATATCCACCCCATTAATGATCAGGTAAATAAAGTTTTCCAATGTGGCAAACCCAAGGGAAACGGCTACCGCATACACAATTCCGTCATAAGGCTCATCAAACTCCACGTGTTTATAGACAGTGAAATACAGGACCATCCATTTAAAAAATTCTTCTACCACCGCTGACTGGAAAATACTCGCAAACAGCTCACTTCGCCAGTTCCACTCGGTCTGCATAATATGCTGCAGGACCATCACGGGAAAGACTAAGAGAACCCCGAAAATAAAGGTCCGAATCACCATGGATATCGGCTCGGGCTCCAAATTGTCACGGAGATAAAAATAACTCAGGATGGCGATACCGGGGGCGATAGCGGCCCCAATGACAGCAAGCATCTGAGTATTGCTCCTTTACACAAGACTATTATTCATCGTACCATGAATAATGGTTACTTGAAAACCGCTACAGGAGAGAGACTTTATGCAAAAGAAAATTTTAGTCATTAACACAGGCGGCACCATCGCCATGTCCGTCGACGAATCAGAAGGAGTCAAGCCTCTGGAAGATCACGCTGTCGAAAAAATTTTGCCTTTTTTGGATCGGTACGCCGATGTAACCATGATCAATCACATCAATCTGCCAAGTCCCCATATCACTCCTGCGATTATGAATGAGCTTCGCCTTTTCATTCAACACGAGTTGAGCCAGCACGGCTATGACGGGGTCGTGGTCACCCATGGAACCGATACATTGGAAGAAACCGCTTATTTCCTCGACCTAACCTTGCCTGTGACCGTGCCAGTCGTTGTGACCGGCGCCATGCGGAGCAGCAATGAGCTGGGAGCTGACGGACCTGTAAACCTGATCTCCTCCGTACGAACTGCCGCTGATCCCCAGAGCAGGAACAAAGGTGTACTGGTCGTGTTTAACGATGAGATTCACGCAGCCAGACATGTAACCAAGACCCACACCAGCAATGTCGCTACCTTTCAATCGCCGCAATACGGTCCGATCGGGACTATTTCCAAAAAAAGCGTCAGTTACCATCATGCTCCACTGGTCAGGGAATACTACCCGATCGCCAGCGCCCAGGCCGATGTGCCGCTGCTGAAGGCTGTTTCCGGGATGGACCCTCGCTGGCTTGGCTTTTTGCTGGAGCAGCCGGTTGACGGTCTTGTTCTGGAGGCATTCGGGCTTGGAAACCTGCCACCCGCGATCGTCCCTGTCCTGCAAGAGCTGCTGGACAAGAAAATCCCGATCGTCCTCGTCTCGCGCTGCTACAACGGCCAAGTCCAGGATGTCTACGATTACGCCGGCGGCGGCCGCCAGCTCAAGGAAATGGGCGTCTTGTTTTCAAATGGCTTGAATGGCCAGAAGGCACGCCTGAAATTGATGGTCGCCCTGCAGCAAACCCGCGACTTTCAAGAGCTTCAACAATTGTTCGAGCAATAAAGAAACCTCCTTGCTGCATACGCAAGGAGGTTTTTTTTTCGGAACAAAGCCTGTCTTATACCCAACCGCGGAAGCGGGAAGCTTCTGCCATTTTGCGTACACCCACCATGTAGGCGGCCAGACGCATGTCGATGCGGCGTGTTTGAGCGAGGGAGTATACATTCTCAAACGCTTTTACGAGAACTTTTTCCAGCTTATCAATAACTTCTTCTTCGGACCAGTAGTAGCCCTGGTTGTTTTGCACCCACTCGAAGTAGGAAACCGTTACCCCGCCAGAGCTCGCCAATACGTCTGGTACCAGCAGAATGCCGCGCTCTGTGAGAATTTTTGTAGCTTCGAGTGTGGTTGGTCCGTTTGCTGCTTCCACCACGATCTGCGCTTTGATGTTGTGCGCATTTTCAGCCGTGATTTGGTTTTCAATCGCAGCAGGAACGAGAATATCGCATTCCAGTTCCAGCAATTCTTTATTGGAAATGGTGTTGTTGAACAGCTTTGTAACAGTACCGAAAGAATCGCGACGGTCGAGGAGATAGTCGATATCAAGACCGTTCGGATCGTACAGGGCACCGTAAGCATCAGAAATACCGACGACTTTTGCACCTGCATCGTGCATGAATTTGGACAGGTAGCTTCCTGCGTTACCGAAGCCTTGAACGACTACGCGAGCTCCTTCCAGTTGAATGCCGCGGCGTTTTGCAGCTTCGCGGATGCAAATAGTTACACCCTTGGCGGTAGCTGTTTCGCGGCCGTGGGAACCGCCCAGCGCAATCGGTTTTCCTGTAATGAAACCTGGCGAATCAAACTCGCGGATGCGGCTGTACTCGTCCATCATCCAGGCCATAATTTGCGAGTTGGTGAACACGTCTGGTGCTGGAATGTCTTTTGTCGGGCCTACGATTTGGCTGATCGCGCGGACGTACCCGCGGCTCAGGCGCTCCAGTTCGCGGAACGACATTTCACGCGGGTCACAAATGATACCGCCTTTACCGCCACCATATGGCAGGTCGACGATACCCGCTTTCAAACTCATCCAAATAGAAAGCGCTTTAACTTCATCTTCTGTAACTTCCGGGTGGAAACGAATGCCCCCCTTGGCAGGACCCACTGCATCATTATGCTGTGAGCGATAACCTGTAAAGACCTTAACTTCTCCGTTGTCCATGCGAACCGGAATACGTACGGTCAGAACGCGCAACGGCTCCTTCAAGAGTTCGTACATTGCTTCCTGGTAACCTAGCTTTTCCAGTGCCTCTTTGATCACCGTTTGGGTCGAATGCAGCAAGTTCATGCTTTCTTGTTGTTCTTTTTTCCCTTGGGTGTTTTCGGTTACCACTTCGTGATTACCCATTACTTATTCACCTCAAAATAGTTGTCGGTAAACCCATCGTTAAGTATACACGCTTGTATCAGGGATGAGAAGATGAAAATTCCCTTTTCATGCGGAATAGGCACTTTCGGGCTAGACCCGGCACGTTTTTTTCAGCAGTTTATTCAGCAGGTAAATATGCTTGAAAGCCTGTCCTGACAGCAAATTCAAGGGAGGCTGCTCCTCCTTTCAGACGTGTCGTTAGCTTGCCCATTTTATTGGAAAAACATTACCTTTGCTGCACTTCCCCGACTGTCAAAACCGATTTTCTGTGCCATAATATAGATTATCACCCCATGCTGCCTAACGGAGGTTCATCATGAAAGAGAAAAGAATCTTGTTCGTTTTTGCTCACCCCGATGACGAAACGTTTACCTCTGGCGTCACGATCTGCAAGTACGCATCCCAGCCCGATGTATCCATACATCTTTTGTGCGCAACCCGAGGAGAGGCAGGCAAGCCCGGAGATCCGCCCATCTGCACGATGGAGGAGCTGCCGGCGGTACGGGAAGCCGAATTGCGAAAGGCTGCTTCCATCCTCGGCATTTCCCGTGTGGAATTCATGGGCTACCGAGACAAAGAACTATCGAATATCCCTCCGGCGGAGCTAGAGCAGAAGATCAATGAAGCGATTGAGCGGATCAAGCCACAGGTCGTCATTACATTTGCTCCGCATGGCATCTCCGGCCATCCGGACCATCAGGCGATATCAGCCGCAACTACGAGCGCGGTTCAAGCCTTGCCTGCCGGCTCAGTTACCCAGAAACTGTATTATGTTACTCATGCTGCGGACCAGAATTTCGGCATAGCGTCACCTCCCTATACCGATCCGATCGACAGCATCACTACGATTATTTCCGCGCCTGCTTATGTACCGCAGGTAGCCCAAGCACTGGCCGCCCACCGGACACAGCACCTGTCCGTCAGCCGTGTCTTCCCTGGCGTCCTGCAGGGCGATACGACTTATGTTCGTACAGTCAATCACTTCATTCTCGTCGGCGACCGTCCCCGGGAAACCTCTGTAGAGGAAAAGGAAACAGACCTTTTCAGCGGCATAACGACGTAGAAGCCTACATTTTGATGAAAACAGGAAAAGCACCTAGTTGCGCAACTAGGTGCTGTTTTCACGCGTATATGCGGAAGTTCGTTAGGTAAAGTGCCTGCATATTTCCTTGACAGCATCATCTGCGACAACCACTTTCCCGTATTCCTCCAAAACGTATACGGTCGTTGGCGTCGCCTCTCCATATTCCGAGAGGATCGCAATCATTTTCTGGTAGCGGTCCTGATCCAGGTCGAGCTCTTCCAGTACCAAATAGTATTTCCCTTGATAGAAATAAGCTGCGCCTCCGTTGATCAGGAATGCGTTTATACGATGAGCGGCTTCAACCAGGTGCTCAAAGTCGCGGAAAGAATAAATGACAAGATCGCTTTCCTCGAGTGTGACCTCGAGTTCGTACACATCGTCCTCGTCGTACTCTTCCTCATCTTTTTCAGTCTTTGAGCCTGTTTTTCCGCGAGTTACGATTACGACCATCCCCTGAGCTGGCAAGGCAAACACTTCAACGGCGACAGGACCCGACACCTCGAAACCAAGTTCCTGGTAAGCCTGCTCCATCATATCGTTGAACAGTTCATGAACTTTGGGAATGTCACGCCACATGTCCTCTTTTTCGATTCCTCGTTCCGACAAATCGTCGAACGTGAGAAAGATTCGTATCTTGTCTTGACCAAGGCGTTCAACACGCATGACCGTCCCCTCCTCGCCATCCAGTCGTACTACAAATTATGAATGAAAGCCTGTAAGAGTTCTCCGCATTTTCCGACGAATACCTGGCAGCGGATGACCCAATTTCCTACATTTCGGTCATACCTATATCATATCACATTTATGGACAAGTACATAGCGCTCTACCTGTCTTTTCAATCGGGGAGAACACTTTGACCGTGTCGAAAGCTAGCGAACTGTCACCTTTGCAAGGTTGGGGGATGTCGCTTCCTGCGCTTTCCCAGGAAAGATTTTCGCACTCATTTCTTTCGCGTCAGTTGAGTGATTTCCGTATAGAGTGCCCTTCGCCGTATGAGCTTGATTATTGAAAACAACAAGAGAAAGATGAGCAGTACAGCTGTCGGGCCGGGCATCTTCACATACTGGATGTAGGCAATCAGCGAGAAATACCCGCACATCATCAGATGCAAGAAGCTGTCCATGGAGAGAGGCCGCTGCGTCAACCGGAGAAAATGGCCTACAAATGGTTTTCCCCACAGGAGCGAAGCAATTAAAAACAAGGAAACAGAGATGATCAATTCGATGGGCTTAAACAACAGTAATGTCATCCCTTCTCCCAAGCCGCGTGCAGCCAGCTCCTTGACGGGAAACAATTTGTAAGCGCCATTCATAGACCACCAGGCAAGAACGCCGGCTATCAAATCCTTCAGGTACGCCGTCACTTCTCCCCCATCCTCCTCAATACCATACTTGCTATCAAATTATATGGCGTTCCTATTCACTTGTGCCTATCAACCCATGAAAAAAGATTGCACCTGTCAAAATGCAATCCGTCTACACCTAATCTTGTTGTAGCAACCGTTTATGTATCCAAATGGCCGCCTGGGAACCATCCCCCATAGCGATGGCTACCTGCTGAGAATGGGCAGCAACGTCACCGATCGCCCAAATGCCGGGATAGCTTGTCTCTTTCGTGCGGGGATTCACGATTGCATGCCCTTTCTCATTCATCTCAACCGGAAACGCCCGCAGCAAATGGGATTGTGCACGTGCTCCTGGGAATGCGAGAAAAACTCTGGACAGCTCGACCTGCTCTCCGGTTGCCAAATGCAAGCACCGCACTTCACCGGCTTGATGTTCAAGCGACACTACCGGTTCAAAGCAACAGGGGTACGAAGAGTTCTTGGCGCTGTCAATGTCCGCTGTTTCTTCCTCCGTGCTCGAGATGAAAAGCTGCAGCTTGTCCGTATAATAAGAAAGCGCATTTGCCATCTGAACTGCCTGCCTTGCCCGGCCGATCACCCCTGTTTGCTTGCCGACGGTTTCATACCCGTCACAATCAGGACAGATGAAAGCCGAGATGCCGAGGCACTCGTGCAATCCGTCGATATCAGGGAACGGGTCTGCGATTCCCGTTGCCAGCACGATTGTGCGCCCCCGGATTGTACTACGCGTACGTCTCGTTTCTACGCGAAAGAGCTGATCAGCATCCTGAACAAGGGAGACCACTTCATCCTCGAAGTACTCCGCTCCATAGCGCATCGCATGCGTCCGTCCTGCCTGCCGCAATTCGTCGCCACTGATTCCGGCGGGAAAGCCCAACAGGTTTCGATACCTCTTGGCCGCAGACGAACGCCCGCCACCGTCATCGATCACCGCTACCTTTCGCAGGCTTCGGCTCAATTGAATGGCAGCCTGCCAGCCAGCGATCCCGCCGCCAATTATCACGGTGTCAAATGTCAATGGTCATTCCACCTCGTCTGTCTGGTTTCCGTTATTTTTCCCCAGACATCCCCGGCTCATTACCGGGAAAGCGGAATTTGTACGATTTGCCCTTCCAAAAGCTGTGCTTCCGCGCTGATCCCGTTGTAACTTGCAATTTTCTTTACCCCGCTGTTATGGCCGTAGTACATCCGGGAAAGCTGAAACAGCGTCTCCCCTTTTTTCACTTTATGCTGTTTTACTTCGGATTGCGGCGAAGAAGCCTGTTGCTTTTCCACAGCGGCAGGCTTGTCTTCCGGTTTGGTCGCCGGGGAACTGCTGCCGCTTCCCTGATGGGCTTCCGAAGCAGCCTTCTCTGCTTGTTTTTCTCCTCCCGCAACAGCATTGGTCTCCGCTTGGCTCGCAGAAGGAGACTGGGAGGCAGAACCGAGCTTTTGTGATCCAGGCGACTGGTTTTCCGCATTTTGCTGTTGCCCAGGGGTTGACGAGTCTTGGCCCGACGCCGTATCTGCCTGTGGATGTACCGCTCCCTCTGCTGAGGCTTCGACTGGCCCCCTCTCTGCTTGCGAAGATTCTGTTCCCTGCGAACTCTCTACAAAGGAAACGGCACCTGGCACTGCTTGTGACGCCTTGTACAATTCGAATCCGATCAGAATCAAAAACAAAGTTCCAAAGACAGCAAGCCCTGATTGCAGGATGGTCCTGTAAGAAAAGGCTGGCATCTTCACCTGACCGGCCTGCTTGTGCTTTGTTCTCCTGGGGGGCAAGCCTCCATGCTGAGCGTTTGCTCCGTACTCAAAGCTTTCTATGCTCTCGGGCTGTTTTTTGTTCTCGTTTGGTGTCACTCCAGGTTCCTCCTCTCACGGGAATATCCATGTTGAATATAGAAGGCCAACAAAAGGTCAATGACGATGTGGGCCAGAATGGACGGAAGCAGGGAACCGCTCGTCTCCATCAGCCACCCCAACAGCCAGCTGGTGACAAATACACTCCCGACAAGCAATGGTTTGGACAAATAGCGGACGTGAACCAGCGTAAAAAGAACGCTCGTCCACACATTGCCGATAACCGGCTGGACGACACCGCGAAACAGCCATTCCTCGCCAATGCCAATGACGCAGCAGAGAACGAACGTGCCGCCGATAGAGAGCCCGGAAAAAATGCGTTCATTGATACTCCCGTCGTCCTGCCAGCGAGGAGGCAAAAAACGGTCCATGCCAATGCTTGACCCGACGACGACAGCAGCAACCCCTATCGCCCACATCAACGACCCGATGCCTGGAAAGCGAAACAGGGAAAGCGTGTCTGCCCATCCGTGGACAAAGAGGCTGCCGATCAGGGCCACACCAATGACGACGACTTGTGTCAGCCAGAGATTAAATCGCAATGTCGCATCGTCCAGACCATGGTGCACGCGCTTCAAAAGATGCTTCCTCCCTTTTTATTCGGCAAAAGCTTTTCCAATGCCTTCCTCAGATTCCATGCGTTTTTCTCTGTTCTTTCCGTTCGCGATCCGGACTTGTCCAAATAGGCGGATCTGTCCAACCCGCAATGACTGCAGCAGGCAGCCGATGAAGTATGATCGAGCTCGCCAAAGTATCTATTTAATCGCATCCGATAGCATTCGTTCCCTTCGAGCCAGCGAAGCATTTCCAACAGTTTTTGACGCTTTAGCCATTTCGGCTTTTCCATCGCTTCGATCATTTGGGATGCTTTTTCGGCGAGGTTCCCCATCTGCGAGGCATCACTCAGTTCATAGCGGTATTCTTCTCGTCCCGCTGCCACGTCACTGACGATCCCCGCTAGCTCTGCATAGAAAAATAAGAGAGCTGCCTTCTCTTCCGGGATGTCATGCATCGCAAGCTCGGAGATGGGCTTGGTCCCTGCCTGGGAAAGCCCTTGCAAAAACCGAAGCGCCTGCTCCGTGGTGGGATACTCCTTCTCCTGCAGATGGGTGTGAATCAGCCTGTCTTCCGGGACGTAGTAAAGCCCGGCATAGCCTGCTTTTCCATCCCTTCCGACTCTGCCGATTTCCTGCGCATAGGCTTCCAGACTTGGCGGAAAGTGATAGTGCAGAACAAAGCGGATATCGGATTTGTCGATTCCCATGCCAAACGCATTGGTAGCTATGATGGCATCGAGCTCCCCCCGCAAAAACTGCGTTTGCACAACCATTCTCTCCATGCTTCTCATCCCGCCGTGATAGCCATGCACACTTTTTTTCCCGGAAAGCTGATACTCCGCAACGAGCAGTTCCACTGTTTGCCGGGTACTGCAATAAACGATTCCCGGTCCTTGCAATTCGTCTATGGATTTTTTTACCATCTGTCTGCGATCCGCTTCGGACTCAGCCAGGATGACGTCTATGGCGATATTTTCCCGATTGAGCGGCTGGGTAATGACATTTTCCTGCTTGATGTCAAAGAGATCGCAAATCTCCGCTTTCACCCCTGGCGTCGCCGTTGCCGTCACTGCCAGCACAGGAGGCGATCCCAAGCTTTGGACCACCTGTGGCAGACGCAAATAATCAGTGCGAAAATCATGGCCCCACTGCGAAATGCAATGGGCTTCATCAATCGCGAGCATAGATACGCCAGCGCGGACCAGCGCTTTTTGAACTGCGGAATTTTGCAATTTTTCCGGTGATACATAAATGAGCTTGTACGCTCCGCGGCTGATTTCAAACAGGCGCTCCCGCGTCTCTGCAGGCTCCATAGTGCTATTGATGTACGCAGCGGGGATTTTTCTCTTCCCGCGAAGCTGCTGCACCTGATCGGTCATCAAAGAGATTAGCGGGGAAACGACGACTGCCGTCCCTGGCAAATAAAGCGCAGGAAGCTGATATGTCACGGACTTGCCTCCCCCCGTAGCCATCAGTCCCAGCACGTTTTCGCCTCGGAGAATCCGCTCGATGATTTCCCACTGTCCCGGACGAAAAGAGGAGTAGCCGAAATGACGCTTCAGAAGATCCCCGAGTCTTAGGTCAAGCGTCTCTTTTTGCATCTTCTTCTCCTCCTTTCTTTCTTGCCAGCGCCAGTCGGATTTGCAGATACGAAACGCCCGGGCCGAGCTGGTCTTTAATGAGTCTCAACCTGCTCGTCCCAAGCCGCTCACTGATTTTGACAATTTCTTCTGCCAGTTCAGCTGAAAGATATCGCGAGCCGTCCCACTCCGGGCAGCGCAAAGCGATTTCCACCAGGTGGTCTTCGACCGTACCCGGCTTGATGCCCCGCCTATTGGCAATCTGCTCGATGCTGCTTCCCTGTTTGGCCAATACGTATGTCAAAGATGCGCTTTCAGTCAGACGCGGGTCTTTTCCCCCCTCATTTTTCAGCAAAGCAGACAGCAGGGGGAACTCAGCGCGATTGTCCTGAATCGTACGGATCATCCGAGCCAGCCCGCAGCGAATCTGCATGTGAATATAAGCTGGAGCTTCCCGTTTTCGCAAACTCAGTTGTGACAGCGTGAGTCCCGACTGGGAAACGCCCGAAAAACGCTGGAAGATCATTTCCTGGACGGACTCAGAAAGCGGAGACATGGAACAGAACAGCTCCTGTGCCAAGCCTTCTGTCCAGCGAGCCCGCCGCTCCTTGTCCGCCAGACACTCTTTTACCCAGCGCTGGGTGCGTTTTTCCTGGACGATCGGCTGAAAGGAAAGATCGCCTTCCAATAAGTGGGAAACCGTCTGAACGATCAGATGCAGCCGCAGCCAAAACAAATCAATCTGCTCGGCGATATCTGCGGCGGTAAAGGGTTCAAACCAGTACGAAAAGTTGTACTCTCTTTCGCTTTCGGACGCGATTTGAAGAGCTTTTTCCGTCAAGACAAATGACGGTTTTCTTCCACTTTCCGCCCTCTGCATCGGGATCAGCAAAGACTCCTCCTGCAATTTATAAACAATTTTCTCCCAATCCTCTTTCAAAAGACGGGGAAACATCCGATAATACGGATAAAGGCTGTATAAATGAACGTCCTGCAGGGTCTGGTTTGCTTTTCTGCCACGCAATATGTAATAAAGGGCCTGAACCGTCCGCTCGCCTGCCAAGGGAAGCATCCCTGTAATGGTCAGCGAACGTATGAAAGCCCATTCCCGATCATGAAGAGTTGAACTGCTCATGGGTACTCCTTTTCCATATCGGGATACAGACCCGTGTATGATTGCTCTCCTGCTGCCAACACGAGACTCATCCCTTAATCGTACCAACAACTGTGGAGGATTGTATGAACAAGCGTCTGTCGAAGTCAGAATTTATCTTTGCCTACATGATCATCATAACACTTGCTTGCTTTGTTGGCGGATTTTTTTTCGGTGCCTACTATATGAAATCAAAGATTGAAGCACAGCAAGCAGCCGTTCTCGAACAGCAGAAGCTGGAAGCAGAACGGGAACGCCAGTTGCGCGAGCAAAAGCTGTACAGCGAACAGGACTTTATCCGTTTTTACTACGCCGTTTATGCTCCTGTGCAGGAATTGAAACGAGCGCATTTTGAGAAGATGGCAGCTTGGCCGAATCTGGACAAGTCCGCGCAAAAGGATGCGTTGGAGCAACTGGTCGAAGCCGCAAAGCAGACTGGCAAACAGTTGGACAAAGAAGTTCCCTTGCCAACCTCTCCTCTTCTCGTTCAGGCACACAGCCAATTTAATACTGGGGTGCGGGCTTATTTGGATGGTATGAAGCAATTGCTCTCCGATCAGAATAGTAATGCTCTCTCTCCGGCTGCAATCTCTTCTCGGCTGTCCTTGGACGGCTGGTTCAAGGGAAGCGAGCAGTTCTACCATTCATTGGCCGTTTGGGAGTCGGCGTACGTTACAAAGCAGACGCTCCCAAAAGACGTCCCAGCCAATGTGAGCGCAGACCAATGGAAGCAGTTGCCGTTCCACTACAAGACGTACATCGCGGCTCATTCCATCAGCGCCCATAAAAAATGGGAGAGCTACAGCCCGGAGGATTTGACCGCTCGTCTCGACTTGCTGTTTGGTTCTGACGATGCCAAGAACTTGGGTATAAAAGACGTTGACGCCGCAGTTCGCCTGTTGACAGCGACTGATGCGGTGCACAGCGGAGATTTTAAAGAGGTACAAGGCAAGCATTACAGCAGCCTGAAGGCACCTGAGATACCGCTTTATCGATAGTCGTACATTTTTAGATACGATTCATTCTTGAAATCTTTCCAGACAGAGCATACAATGAGTTATGACAGTGGACGTACCATCAGGTATGGGAGGTGAAACCACGATGACCACATGGGTAGATAAAGAAACCTGTATCGCTTGCGGTGCTTGTGGCGCAACGGCTCCTGACGTTTTCGATTACGATGACGAAGGCCTTGCTTTCAACAAGATCGACGATAACACCAATAGTGCTGAGATTCCGGAAATCCTTTTTGACGACGTTCGCGACGCGGCTGAAGGATGCCCTACTGATTCCATTAAAGTGGAAGAGTAAGATTCCCAGCTCACAAAAAACCGCTCACCGCTCTTCAGCTGTGGGGGGTTTTTTCATTTTCATCGCATTTCTCCCCCTTTTCATGGTATAATTTTCTCGCCAAAAACAACGAAGGAGCATTAGAATGGGAAAAACACTTATTTTCGGACATAAAAATCCGGACACTGATTCCATTTGTTCTGCAATCGTATATGCGGATCTCAAAACCAAGCTGGGTGCAGATGTGGAGCCCGTTCGCCTGGGCGAGATCAGCAGCGAAACGCAATTTGTGCTGGATACGTTCAAAGTAGATGCCCCCCGCCTGGTCGAGACTGTGGCAAACGAAGCAAACGAGGTCATCCTGGTAGACCATAACGAGCGCCAGCAAAGTGCAAACGACATTGATAAGGTCCAAGTAGTCGAAGTCATCGACCACCATCGCATCGCCAACTTTGAAACGAGCAATCCTCTGTATTACCGGGCCGAACCAGTCGGCTGCACAACGACCATCCTGAAAAAGCTGTACAAGGAACACGGCGTTGAAATTTCGAAGACAATGGCTGGGCTGATGCTGTCTGCGATTATTTCCGATACGCTGCTGTTGAAATCCCCTACTTGCACGGAGCAGGACGTAGCGGCAGCCCATGAATTGGCGGAGATTGCCGGAGTCGATCTGAATGCGTACGGCCTGGATATGCTGAAAGCCGGTGCCGATTTGAGTACGAAATCGATCGCCCAGCTGATCTCTCTTGACTCGAAGGAATTCCAGATGGGCAGCTACAAGGTGGAAATTGCTCAGGTAAATGCAGTCGATGTGAACGACGTTCTGGCACGCAAAGCGGAGCTGGAAGAAGCACTTTCTGCAATTATTTCCGACAAGGGCCTGGATTTGTTCCTGTTCGTGGTAACCGATATTTTGAACAACGATTCCATCGGCCTTGCTCTTGGACGCGCTTCGAATGCGGTAGAAAAGGCATACAACGTCAGCCTTGTTGATAATCAGGCGGTACTGAAAGGCGTCGTGTCACGGAAAAAACAAATCGTACCTGTTCTGACGGATACGCTGACCAACATGTAACCACTCTCCCCTGCATCACTTCCTTTCGTAAGCACTTGAGAAAAATGCCCTGTACCCTTCTGTGAGCTGACGGTAAAGGGCATTTTTCTTCAATGGGCATTCGATCAAGCAAAACCCGAACATTTTCCGCGCAAAAACCCATTTTATAGGAAACTTATTACTTAACGTTCGGTTTTAGGTTATTTTCATTAATCCCTTTTGGTAAAACCCCTATATTTCACGAACTATATATTGTTTTTTTGTATCAATGTTCTTTTTTTCTGTTTTTTGTGCTTGACGACTATAATTACCCGTGTTATCGTAGATACAAATCTTAGCGAATACTTCAACAACGGTGACGAAGATAGGCCTAGCCCGGAAACCCTCAGAGAGCCGATGGTAGCTGCGAATCGGTGGTTCCGCACTAGGATGAGCACTTCCGAGTTGTTGCGCTGAACCGATATCCCGGGTATCGCAGTAGGCGCGAACGGTAGATCCGTTATCTCTCAGGTCTTGTACCTGCCAAGGTCTTTCTTTGCGAGAAGAAGGACAAATGAGGGTGGCACCGCGAAGCATAGCCTCTCGTCCCTCACTGTTTCCAAGCTGGGAGCAGTGTGGGAACGGGAGGCTTTTTTGCATTCAGCAAATGTTTGCCTGCACTTTCGATTTGCTATTTTCATGGCGATCTTCGATGCTCGAACCGTCATGTTGCTTACTTTCCACTCACAGATCGATAACCAAGGAGGAGAGAAACCATGTTTGCAGACAAAATGATTTTGAGAATACCAGGTCCTACCCCGATCCCGCCCCGTGTCCAACAAGCGATGAATCAGCCGATGATCGGCCATCGCAGCGGACAATTTTCCGATTTGTTTGCCAGTACGGCAGAGCGGCTGCGTCCCTACTTCGGGACATCGGGAGACGTCTTTATCCTGGCCGGCAGCGGTACGAGCGCACTGGAAATGAGCGTGGTGAATACGCTTCAGCCTGGCGAAGAGGCCGCCGTACTGGTCAGCGGCGCATTCGGCGAGCGTTTTGCCAAAATTTGCGAGCGATACGGCATCGTGGTGCATCGCCTGGAGGTTCCTTGGGGCGAGGCTGTCACAGCAGAAAAGCTGGCGACGTTCCTGGCGGATAAACCGTCTGTGCAAGCGGTATTTGCAACATATTGCGAAACCTCAACAGGGGTACAAAATCCAATCCGCGAGCTTGCACAAGTCGTTCGCGAAAAATCCGATGCCCTCTTTATCGTCGATGCAGTCAGCTGCCTTGGCGCGGTCGCTTGCGAAATGGACGAATGGGGCGTAGACATCGTGGTTACCGGCTCGCAAAAGGCATTCATGCTGCCTACGGGACTTGCTTTTCTGGCAGCGAGCAAGCGGGCATGGGAAGTGATTGACAGGAAAAAGCCACTCGCCTTTTACCTGGATCTCAAAGCGTACCGGAAGAGCTTCGCTGACAAAACAACTCCGTACACACCAGCCGTCTCGCTCGTTTTTGGCCTGGCAGAGGTATGCAATATGCTCGAGGAAGAGGGATTGCCGGCGATCATCAAACGTCACGAGCTCATGCGTGATATGACCCGTGCAGCGATGCGTGCGCTGAACATCCCATTGATGGCCCAGGATGAATTCGCTGCCGCTACCGTTACTTCTTGCCATCCGCAGGATGCATTCGACCCCGAGCAGTTGAGAAAGGTGCTGAAAAATCATCACAACATCGTAATTGCCGGCGGTCAGCAGCATCTGAAAGGAAAGATCTTCCGCATCGGCCATATGGGTTATTGCGAACCGCTTGATGTCCTTCAGATCGTTGCCGCCATTGAATTGTCGCTTCGCCAAATCGGCGCTCCCGCAGAATTGGGAGCCGGTGTAAAAGCTGCCCAGGAGGTGCTCCTTACTCATGTATAAAGTATTGATTACGGATCCGCTCAGCGAATACGGCATCCAACAGCTGTTGGACGCACCAGATGTAGAAGTTGTCCGCAACACAAGCCTCTCCCCTACCGACCTGCTAACGGTCATCGGAGATTACGATGCGCTGCTCGTTCGCAGCCAGACACAGGTCACAGCAGAAGTGCTGGCAGCCGGCAAACGCCTGAAGGCTGTCGGACGCGCCGGTGTCGGTGTGGATAATATTGATGTCAATGCAGCTACGGAAGCCGGTGTCGTCGTCATCAACGCACCAGACGGAAATACGATCTCTACTGCGGAACACTCTTTTGCCATGCTCATGGCTGTCGCCCGCAATATTCCGCAAGCCTACCGAAAACTGGCTGACGGCACGTGGGATCGGAAAAGCTTCCAAGGTGTTGAACTGAACAACAAAGTGCTGGGTGTCATCGGCATGGGACGTATCGGGACCGAGGTAGCCAAAAGGGCAAAAGCGTTCGGGATGACCGTGCTCGGTTACGATCCATTTCTGACTGAGGAGCGTGCCCAAAAGCTGGGTGTTGCCAACGCAACGGTGGACGAAATTTGCCGCCAGGCTGATTTCATTACCGTCCACACTCCGCTGACAAAGGAAACGCGCTACCTGATCAGCAGCAGAGAATTTGCCAAAATGAAGAATGGCGTTCGCCTGATCAACTGCGCACGTGGCGGCATTATCGACGAAAAAGCACTCTACGAAGCGATCCTGACAGGAAAAGTAGCCGGAGCCGCGCTTGACGTATTTGAAGTGGAGCCGCCTGTCGACAACCCGCTGATCGGACTGCCCCAGGTAGTCGTAACGCCACACTTGGGAGCATCCACTGTCGAGGCGCAGGAAAACGTCGCTGTCGACGTATCGGGGGAAATTTTGAAGGTGCTTCGCGGCGAGCCGTTTAAAAATGCGGTCAACCTGCCTTCCATGCCGCCTCATGTAATGGAGCGCCTCCAGCCTTACTTCACCTTGGGCGAAAAACTGGGTCATTTCCTGGCTCAAGTAACGGTTGGTTCTGTTCAGGAAATAGCCATTACGTACAGTGGAGAATTGACCGACGTCGACACTGCTCCACTCACCCGGACAGTCGTGAAAGGCGTGCTTTCGTTCCACCTGGGCGAGGAGGTCAATTTCGTAAACGCGCCTCTGCTCGCAAAGGTTCGCGATATCACCGTCACCGAACAAAAAGCGGCTCAGAACAAAGGTTTTACCAATCTGTTGACCGTTACGCTCAAAACGACTCAGCAGTCGCGCAAGGTCGCCGGCACCCGGCTCAACGGTTACGGAGCGCGCATCGTGAAAATCGACGAGTTTGCCATCGACGTGGCTCCAGAAGGCTACCTGCTCTACATTCACCACAACGACCGTCCCGGTGTCATCGGGCGCGTCGGTTCCATCCTCGGTGAAAACGGCGTCAACATCGCCACGATGCAGGTAGGACGCCGTGACATGGGCGGCGATGCGATCATGATGCTGTCTGTGGATAAACCGATTACCGCCGAACTGTTGGACACAATGGGCGAACTTGCTGAAGTGAAGAGTGTGACCCAAATCGAGCTGTAGCCGCCTTATGCTTGCTTTTCCATCCACACGGCCTGGTCTATTGACCAGGCTCTTCCTTTACCCATATTAAAGTTATCGTTATAATTATATCCAGACTAATCCATTCACCGAGAGGAGATTCTTATGGCCACACAAGCGATAATCGCAATCGGCATCTTTTTGGTTACATATGCCTTCATTATCAGCGAAAAGCTTCACCGTACCATTGTCGCCATGTTTGGCGGAATCCTGATGATCCTGTTTGGCGTCATCGATCAGGAGCAGGCCGTGCATCACATTGATTTCAACACCCTCGGCCTTTTGATCGGCATGATGATCCTTGTCGCCATTACAGCGCAAACAGGCGTGTTCAAGTACATGGCGATTCGTGCTGCCAAGGCCGCGAAGGGAGATCCCCTGCGTATCCTGATCTATCTGAGTCTCATTACAGCAGCCGCATCTGCTTTCCTCGACAACGTGACGACTGTTCTGCTGATCGTACCGGTCACATTCAGCATTGCAAGACAACTGCAGGTCAATCCTCTCCCCTATCTGATCTCGGAGATCATTGCCTCGAACGTCGGAGGAACGGCAACGCTGATCGGCGACCCACCGAACATCATGATCGGAAGCTCTGTGCCTGAGCTGGATTTCATGGCGTTTCTGACAAACCTGGCTCCAGTCGTTATCGTCATTATGATTGTAACCGTTTTCTGTTTTGCTCTGATCTATCGAAAGGATCTCAAGACGACGCCGGAACTGAAAACAAAAATTATGAGCCTCAATGAGCTGGATGAGATCACAGACTCCAAGCTGCTCAAAAAATCGCTCACCGTCCTTGGACTTACGATTGTCGGCTTCATGCTCCACGGAATGCTGCATCTCGAATCCGCAACGATTGCCCTTACCGGCGCCTTCCTGCTCCTGCTCATCACTGGTGAGCACTATTTGGAAGAGGCTATCAGCAAAGTGGAATGGACAACCATCTTCTTCTTCGTAGGTCTGTTCGTACTCGTCTCCGGATTGGTGGAAACAGGCGTAATCGCGAAGCTGGCCGCAGAAGCGATCAACCTGACTGGCGGAGATGCCATGAAGACTTCGTTTTTGATCCTCTGGTTGAGTGCGATTGCATCGGCGTTCGTCGACAATATCCCGTTTGTCGCCACGATGATTCCGATGATCAAGGAGATGGGCGCACTGGGAATTACCAATCTGGAGCCGCTCTGGTGGAGCCTGGCATTGGGTGCGTGTCTCGGCGGCAACGGTACGCTGATTGGCGCGAGTGCAAACGTGATTGTGGCCGGCTTGGCGGCCAAGGAAGGACATCACATCAGTTTCGTCGGCTTCCTGAAGGTCGCTTTTCCGCTGATGATCATGTCCATCATCCTGTCGCACGCATACATTTTCCTGCGCTACTTTTTCTAATAAGGAGGATCGGGTATGGTTGCATATACGTTTGATCAGTCCCTGATCGAGATTCAGGAAACGGAAAATGAAAACGATGTTACCTTCTCCATCGAAGTGAAGTCCGAAGACATGCGCAATCGTCTGAAGCAGGTTCGCTCCTATTTTGAGGACAACAAGGACTATACCGATGCCTTTTTCTACTCCCGTCAAGGCGGCTCTTACGAAGTGATCGTGCGTAAGGATGCGGTTATTCCTTTCCTCGTACAAGCCTTCCGCTTCCGCTGTCTGGAATCTCTTCAATGGAAGTAATCAACGAATTTCACTATTAATTGAAAGCAATTGATTGAAAGCATACGAAAAGCCGGTTCTCTGCGACCCGGCTTTTTTTATTTTTTCACGCATTCGTCATCGCTTGCGATGAGTCCCAAGCAACCTTTTTTTACTGTCTGACTGCATCCATGCAGCGCCGCGACGCAAGCTGGGAGACGGCTGGAAATGACCCTAACAGCCCCTGATCCTCATTTAAAAAGCCCCGCCAACCACTGCTGACGGAGCCAAACACTTGCCATTATTCAAGAATCGAGAGAATGTCGCGAACATCGTCTAAAATATAGTCCGCTTTTGCGCTTTCGAATTTGCTCCGTGCCGCCTTTCCGGACAAACCTGTCAGTGTTGCAGCAAAACGGCATCCCATCGCCTGTGCAGCCAGCATATCTGCGGGGGAATCTCCGACGATCAACACTTCGTCCCCGTTTGGAACAGGCAGTGCAAAGCTATGAACTTCGCTGTTTGGCGTATCCAGGCCGAGCAGTCCTTTTACATAGCAGAATGGATGCGGCTTGGACAAAGGCGCGTGGGCCGGTGATTCCTTTTCTGCTTCCAGCACATGTGTCGCCGTCACGACACGGTTGGGATCAAACCACTCCAGCAGCTTCAGCTCTCCCAGCGGCACGTGCGTTTCGATAGACGGACGGCCTGTGCCGATTCCCAATGTGTAGCCCTTCTCTTTTAGTGTCCGGAACAGCTGAATCATCTCTTCCGGGCTGACAATCGGGATTTCATCATTCAGAAAGCCTTTCTTGCCGGGCTGCATCGTTTCACGGCCAATCGAAGCCGCGATACGGTCATCACCCAGGTACCACTCCTGAAAGGTCTCCTGGCAGAGCTGCCAGAGGTCGCTGTTTCTGGAAAAGACGTTGGTGACGACACCACACCGTTCGCGGGCGATCTGGTTGAGATACAGGAGCATTTCCGCCTTCTGGGCATTCCCGCGGGAAAAGTCGGTAGTAAACTTCGCATACTCGATCGCAAAGTCCGGAGCGTACTCTTTCGCCCATTCAGCCAGACGCGCCAGCTCTGCACGATTGATTTGTCCAGTCAAAAGATCGGTGACCTTTTGGCCCAATTCCGCTTTCAGCCGCTCACAGAGTCTGATGATCTGGTAGGCAACAGTCAAGTAGACCATATCCCAGTTGGAGTTGATCCCTCGCGACTTGATGAAATTGAGCACTTCGTCATTCGCAAAAACGAGTTCGCGGACGCGGCGGATGTCTTTTTCTTCCGGTGAAGCGGTAAAGATATCGCCGCTCAACCCGAGATAGAGAGGGCTGTGCAGAAATTCCCACACGGTTAACGCCGAGGCGTCAAAATAGCGCTCTTCGCTCAACATAACACCGTCTACATCAAACAGGATGGTTTTGATCATTCTCTCTCACTCCTCTAAATTATTTCTGTTTCTGTTTGTCAGGCAGGGCTATCGTAAAGGTCGTCCCTTCTCCCAGCTTGCTCTGTACGCCAATCGTGCCTCCGTGCGCCTCGACAATGTTCTTGGCGATTGCCAGGCCCAGACCCGTCCCCCCGGCTTTTCCCCGGGTGCGAGCCTTGTCTGCCTTGTAAAAGCGTTCGAAGACAAACGGAAGGTCTTCCTGGGGAATGCCGCTGCCTGTATCGTTTACTTCCAGGAGGAGTGTCCGATCGCCGCGCGCCCGCAACGTGACATTACCGTTCTCCGGGGTATGGCGGATCGCGTTGTCGATCAAATTGGTCAGCACCTGCTCCATTTTGTCCGGATCGATCCAGATGCTCGTGACAGATGTGTTGATTTCCAGGAGGAGGTGAATCTTTTGCTCCCTGGCCAGATTGACAAACTTGCGCTGAATCCGTTCCAGATACGGGCTGACCTCGACCTTTTCCAGCGAGACCTCCACATGGCCGGCCTCCATCCTTGCCAGATTGAGAAGCTCATTTACCAGCTTGGTCATGCGTACGGACTCGTCGTAAATGATCTGTGCCAGTTCCTTGTGCTCCTCGGGGGTAGCGGCGATGTCATCCACGATCGCTTCGCTATACCCTTGAAGCATCGACAGCGGCGTTCGCAGCTCATGTGAAACATTGGCCACGAAGTCATTGCGCATCTTGTCCAGCTTGCGCTCACGGGTCACCTCGCGGACGACGGCAACCGCCCCGCGGATTTGCTCGCGATCCGTGAGCGGAATCATCACCAGTGACCAGATTCGCCCCTGTGCCGGGATTTCATCTGTCACTTCCTGCCCTGTCTGTACAACCATTTGATAGAACGGGAACAATGGGATAGGCTCGTCTGGATGCTCATAAGTCCAGTCCCGCAAAAAGTGCTCGGCCGGAGGGTTCGTAACGGCAATTTTTCCTTGCTCGTCGATCATGATGACACCGTCAACCATGCTCCTCAAAACACTTGCGAGCTGTTCCTTTTCCTTGGACAAGGCGTCGACCAGCTTGTTCAGATGACTAGCCATGCTGTTGAAAGAAGCCGCCAACTCCCCGATCTCGTCGTTCGTGCGGATGGGGATTTCGGCATGGAAGTCGCCTTCCGCGATGCGGTGGGCTGTCTCTTTCATCTGCCGAAGCGGAAAGGTAATCCGCGAAGACAGGAAGAAGGCAAAGACCGTTGTCGAAATAAAACCGATCACGCCTACTACGAATATCAGCTTTCTGACTTCCTTCACGGTATCGTCAAAATCTTCAATCGCCTGATACATAACAAGTGCGCCCTGCTTGTCCTTCGACAGCTCGATCGGAACAGCCACAGCCAATAGCTGCACGGCTCCATTTCGGTCCGCCGGATTGTGCGAAAAGATAATTCGTTCAGGCGTATGGTGCTTGCCCTGCAGCGCTTCGCCCAGCTTCAGCTCCGGCGCTTCCAGCAGCTGCTCAACAGGGATAAACGAAAAATCGTTTCCCTCGCTCGCCCCGATCGGCTTCCCTTTTTCGTCCACCATGATCAGTCCGGTGCGATGCACGGCGGAAAAGCTGGCTGCTACTGAGAGAGCCGTCGTTTTATCGGTATAGGCCGACAAGGTTTGCGAGAGGCCTTCTGCCACGTTTTGCAAATTTTTCGTTTGTCGTTGAAAGTAAAAGCTGTCAAAGGACTGTACGATCATCAGACTGAACAGCGTCAGTACGAGAGCGAAAAGCGCGATGATGGTCATCCATAGTTTTCCAACTACGCTGCGAACAATATCCACTTACTTTGGCACCTCAAGCTTGTAGCCGACGCCCCAGACCGTCGCGATCATCTGTGCGGCTGCCGGCGACACGCGGTTCAGTTTTTCCCGAAGCCGTTTGATATGCGTGTCCACTGTGCGCAAATCGCCAAAAAACTCGTAGTGCCAGACGTCTTTCAGCAGCTCTTCGCGAGTGAACACCTTGTCGGGTGAAAGCGCCAAATAATGCAGCAGCTCGTATTCCTTTGGTGTCAAGCTGACCTCCTGTCCGCTTGCAATCACCTTATGCGCGTCGTGATCAATCGTCAGCTCCGGAAAAACGAGAACGGAGTGGCTGTTATAGGTCTCTGTCTTGAGATAAGCCGTTGCTGAAGAACGGCGGAGGATCGCTTTTACACGATAAACGACTTCACGCGGGCTGAACGGTTTGATCACATAGTCATCTACGCCAGCCTCGAAGCCGTGAACGCGATTCGTTTCCTCGCCTTTTGCCGTAAGCATGATGATCGGCGTCGCTTTTCGCTCGCGGATCTTTTGGCATACTTCAATTCCATCCATCCCAGGCAGCATCAGATCAAGCAAAATAATATCGTAATCGGATGTCAAAGCCATCTCCAATGCCTGTTCGCCGTTATCGGCCTCGTCAATCAGAAAAGATTCGCGCTCCAAATACATTCTCAGCAGGCGACGAATGCGCTCCTCGTCGTCAACGACCAAAATGCTTGCTGTTTTTTCCATAAGATCACCTCGTGGCTCCCTTTAAATTCGATCTGTTTCAACAACCGGATGATAGTCTAAAAAGCTGGCATCAAAACCAGCTTTTTAGACATCCAGTTTTCCCTTACACGCCTGCGTAAGAATGCAATCCGGCAATCACCAGATTGACGACGACAAGCGTTATTAAAATGATGACAAATCCGATGACAGACATCCAGGCGGATTTCGCCCCGATCCATCCCCGCGACAAGCGCAAATGCAGGTATGCGCTGTAGAACAGCCATACGATCAGCGCCCATACCTCTTTAGGGTCCCAGCCCCAGAAGCGTCCCCAGGCTTCTTCTGCCCAGATCATCGCGAAGATCAAGGCGCCCAGCGTAAATACGGGGTATCCGATACTGATCGCCCGGTAGCTGATCTCATCGATCAACTCGGGGTCAATGTCTTTGACGGCTGGCTGCATAGCCGCCCCCAACCGTTTGCGCAGGATCAAGCGCAATCCCCCGTACAAAACCAAACCGGAAATCACGGACCAGATCATCGTGTTGAGCTTTCGAGCCGCGTCTTTTCCTTCCATCCAGCTCGGAGCTGTAAACAGCGGTGTCATGGGACCTGCCTGGATAATCTTCGATCCTTCCGGAGCGACGATTGCAGGCAGCGTATACTCTACCTTCATTTTCTCCATTTCACCCTGAAAGTTCAATTGTTCTTTTGGCAATTCGAATACTGTTTTGTGATCCAGGCGCGAAAAAGTAGATTCCATACCGATAAAGCCCACCAGCATCATGACGACTGCCAGAACAATTTCAAGCCAGCGCGTGCTTTTGGTAGCCGCTTCTTGCGGTACCGTACGCACCAGATACATCAAGCCTGCGGCAAAGCCGACAGCGAGAATCCCTTCTCCCAAAGCTGCCGTCGTCACGTGAATATGCAGCCAGTAGCTTTGCAGAGCAGGAATCAAAGGCGTGATTTCCTTTGGAAAAACGTAGGAATAAGCAAGCATGATAACACCGAGCGGCAGAACGAACGCGCCGATCACGGTAAGCTTGTAAATACGATAAATAATCAGATACGCAAGGATAATACAGTAATCCAGGAAGGCCATAAATTCAAACATGTTGCTCGTCGGGCTGTGGCCCCCTGCGATCCAACGGAAAATGACGTACCCGGTCTGGGCGATAAAGCCGATGAGCGCCAGCCAATAGGCGATCCGGCCGTATTTTAATTCATGCTGCTTGGGATCGCGTCCCGCCCAATTTTTCCCCGTCATGGCTACGACAAAAACGATGGACGCCAACACGTACAGCACGAAAGCAATATCCAGCAACCAATCACTTAATTGTACAAGCTGCACGTCTAAAAACCTCCTCAAAGCTGTTTACGCTTTTGATTTATCTTCGATCGCAATCGGCAGTTTGGCTTGCTCGATCATCGCCCCCGCCTCCTGTTTCAAACCGTACCAGTTCTTGTTGGTATGTCCGGCCAACATGACTCTGGTGCCATGGAACTGGAGCCAGATGCGTCGGTGCTGCCAAAAGAATCCCATCGCCACGCCGATCATGAAGATAAAGGAGCCGAAATAGATGAGCGGAACAGCCTTGTCCTTGCGAACCATCAAACCGCTGATGTCGATCAGATCCGGCATTTTTATTTCAAGTGTATAGCGGGAGTCGTCTTTTTCCGTAATAATCGATCCGCTCAGATAGACCAGCTTTTCTGAAGCGTTGTCCGCCTCCGAGACAACTTCGAGCGCAAACATCGGGTTTTTCGGCAAATTCGTCTGGGTCGCCGGCTTCCCGTCTTTTCCCATCACAAAGTCAGGGAAGTAATCCAGGACGCGAACCTTGACACCATCTGCGACCTGTTGCTCAGCCGGGACATTGTAGAGATCCAGCTTGATCGGTCCGATCTCCTTGTTGCCGGCCTTTTTGTCGACCAGAACAAAATTCAAGGCTCCCAGCTGCATTTCCTGAACGCCAGTTTGATAAAGGGCCAGTCCTTCGTGTTCCATCGGGTGGTTGACGATGATCGGACCGCTTTTGATCTCGACCAGATCCGGGTTGGCCCCTGGCAGATCAGCATTTTTGTTGAGGTAGAGGATGGCGTCTGTCTGGTAACTCTTTACGACGGCTCCGCCTTTGAGATCCAGCTCCTGAGCCATTTCCTCCTCTTTCCAGTACTCTGTGTGATACTGAACATTTTTGACGTAGTACGGCGTGTCCGGGATCGCTATGGTCTGCCCTTCGCGTACCCAGACGAATTCGTCCAGATAGAAGCCCGGGACATTCCGAAGCAGCACACCAAGCAAGAAGATGATCAGACCGATGTGGTTGATGTACGGGCCCCATCGGCTGAAACGGCCTTTTTCCGCCATCATCGCTTGATCGTTTTGGAATATCCGGTATCCCTTTTTCCGCAATGCTGCCGAAGCGGCTTCCACCAATGCGGCGGAGTCTGTTTCTGCAGGCAATTCGGCTTCGCCGTAAAATTTCTGTCCTTTCAAAAAGGACTTGTGCTGATTGACGCGCGGTTTGCTCAGCGCCTTGTACAAAGGGATAACCCGGTCCAGACTGCAGATCACAAGCGACGTACCCAGCGCTACCAAGAGCGTGACGTACCACCAGGATGAGTACATATTGTGGAAGCCCAGGGTATAGTAGATCGTTCCCAGCTTTCCGTATGTTTCGGTGTAAAACCTCGCGACGTCCGGCTCTGTCGGAACCGGAACAGGAATATATTGCTGTTGGGGGAAAACGGTTCCAATTGCCGAAGCGACTAAAATAATAACGATAATGCCGATAGCAACCTTTACCGAGGAGAAGTAGTTCCAGATACGGTCGATGATGGTCCGGGAGTACGTCTGTGAACGGCGAGCCATCCCTTCATAGCGCATGTCCGGGAACGATGCTTCTCCTTTGATCTCCAATTCCAGCGGCCTGCCGCACGACTCGCAGAGCATGGTTCCGACCGGATTGGCATGACCGCATTCGCATTTTATCTGATCCATATTGCTCCTCACTTAGGCAAGATTTTTGCCACTTTTTGTGTAATCATGTCCTCGTTGAGCGGTCCCAAAAAGATTTCCTGCACCTTTCCATCCGGGTCGATGAAAAATGTGCTGGGAATTGGAACGATTCGATAGAGCTTGGTAATCTCCGATTGCTTATCCATCAGGATCGGGAACGTAATCCCGAATTGCTTCGTAAACGGCTCAACTGTAACAGGAGATTCTCCGATATTCACCCCGAGGATGACCAAGCCTTTGTCCTTGTAAGCCTCATACTGCTTCTGAAGATCTGGCATCTCTTTTTTGCATGGTTCGCACCAGGTACCCCAGAAGTTGAGGATGACGCCTTTTCCTCTGAAATCCGACAACGTGACAGCCGGGCCGTTCAACTGCTCCAGGCTGAAGTTGGGGGCTTCCTTCCCTACTTTGACTGCATTGGGGTCCTTGACGAAACTGGTATAAACGGCGAAGACGAGCGCCGCCAGCAAAACACCCAGGATCGCCACCCTGATGTATGTACGATTCTTTTTGTCCATTCTGCCCTAGCTCCCATCCTGCATCTTTTGGGTAACCAGATAAACGGTTCGGCGGTATGCAACTCTCGTTTGTTACCCATATTTCCCTTCTATTATAGCCTTGCTTTTTTTTCTGACAGCCTACAACATATGAACAGATTTTGAACGTCGCAAAAAACGGCTTAACGATGCCGTTTCCTTCTTTTTGGACCCGCCGAAAGTCCGCTCTTTATTTTCTCTACCTCAGCAGAAGTAAGCGGCCGATACTGCCTCGGCTGCAAGCCCTCCAATGTCAAAAAACCCAACTGGATGCGCTCCAGACTCAATACCGGATGGCCTATCGCTTCGCACATCCGGCGCACCTGCCGATTTCGTCCTTCGTGGATGGTGAGCTCCAGCAGTGAACGGTCACGAGCCGAAGTTGTTTTCAGCAGCTTGGCCTGTGCCGGCGCGGTCATTCCGTCCTCCAGCCTGATCCCGCTCTCGAGCTGGCTCACTTTCTCTCTGGCAGGAACCCCTTTGACCCATGCCCTGTACACTTTGTCCATCTCATAGGAGGGATGGGTGAGCATATGAGCCATTTCTCCGTCGTTCGTCAAGAGCAGCAGACCTGACGTATCGTAATCGAGACGCCCGACTGGATAGACGCGCTCTTTGATTCCTTTTAGCAAATCGACCACGACCCGTCTTCCCTGCGGATCCGAGACGCTGGTGATGTAGCCGGTGGGCTTGTACAGCAAGACGTATATCTTCCTTTCGAGATGCACCAGCTTTCCATCGACCTTGATCTTGTCATTATCCGGATCAACCCGTGTCCCCAGTTCCTTCACGATCTGACCGTTGACTTGAACCCTGCCTTGGACGATCAGCTCCTCGCAATGTCGACGAGAGGCAACTCCTGCATTTGCCAGCACCTTCTGTAAACGTTCCATGTCGAATCACCTCTACAACATCATACCCATTCTTACCAGTGTGGACAAGAACAACGGAAAATCTCCCTGCTGGTTTGCAAGTTTCTTCAAGTGGGTTGACAACGAGACATAAACATATTAGAGTTTAGTTAAGTTAACTTAACCATATAGAAGCAGGAGCTTGTTTATCATGACAGATACTAGCGTAAAATTGCGAGAAACACCTATCAGAAAGCTTTTCATTTCGTATTTGATTCCCTCTGTCCTCGGCATGCTGCTGATGTCGATCAATATCGTCGTCGATGGCATCTTTGTCGGGCACGGTGTGGGACCTAACGGTTTGGCCGGGGTCAATATCGCGGTCCCCGCTTTCTCTATCTTTCTCTCCATCTCACTCTGGATCGGGATGGGCGGGGCTACCATGTACTCGATCGCTCTGGGACAAAATGAAATCAAGCAAGCGAGAACGATCTTTTCTCACGCCATAGCACTTGCTGTTTTCCTCGTAGCTTCCATTACCGCCCTTTGTCTATGGAAGCTCGATGAGATTGCCTATCTGTTCGGAGCAAACGAAGTCATCCTTCCCTACGTTCGGGATTATTTGACTGTGCTCCTGGCCTTTGGCTTTGTCTACGTACTGGAAAATATCTTGAGTGTCTTTGTCCGCAATGACGGAAACCCGACTCTTTCGATGGCTTCATTGATCGTCACAGCGATCCTGAACATTTTGTTCAACTATGTGTTCATTTTCATTTGGGGCATGGGTGTGAAAGGGGCGGCGGCTGCTACGGTCCTGTCTGCGGCAGTCGGCTTTCTCGTCTTGCTGACCCATTTTCTCAGAAGGAGCAGCACTCTGCGCGTCGTTGCCTTCCGCTTGCAGCCGAAAATCTTCAAAGACATCCTGAGCATCGGATTTCCCAGCTTTGTCGCTGAAGCGTCGACAGCAATCGTGACCATCGGGTTCAACATCGCTTTCATGAAAGCGATGGGTGAAACTGGTGTCGCTTCCTACGCGATCGTGAACTACATCCACGCCGTCATGGTTCTGTTGTTCCTGGGCATTGGCGCAGCGCTGCAGCCGATCGCCAGCTTCCATTTTGGAGCAGGTCTTTTCGGAAGGCTGAAAAAAAGCCTGAGGCTCGGTGTGCAGACCGCCTTGGTTGCCGGAGTTGTCGCCGTCTGCTGCGGATTTGTATTTGCCGGCCCGCTCGTCAATTTGTTCGACGTCCAGTCTGAAGAGCTCTTTACTCTTACGGTAAAAGGGATAGGCATGTTCTTTCTGGCGTACCTGTTTCTCGGATACAACCTGGTTTACGCCGAATATTTCCAGTCTATTGGACAAATAAAAAAATCGCTAGTGATCATTGCCAGCCAGGGATTGCTTCTCGTCCCTCCGTTTCTATGGCTGTTCCCGAAATGGTTTGGAGTAGACGGGATCTGGTTTGTCTACCCTGCCGTTCAGGCAGTTACCGCTCTCGCAGTTGTTTTCATAAACCGATTGCAACAGCCGGTGCCGACCAGTCCTACTGTCGCTGCAGGCTGGGGCAGCAAGCAATGACCGCCACGTCGCATTGTCTTCGTTGCTGATGATGTTTCAATGGAAAGCCTGTACGAACCATGACCTTATCGTTACAATAATAAGGATGGTTATGTTCTTCACTTATGCCGTTCATTCTACTTTTCTCAGGAGTGTTGCGGATGTTCGAGCAATATCAGCAGGTAACAACCGAATTGCACAAGGCGATTGACGAGTTTAACGCCTTGATTTTAAACGATACCAAAGAGCTGGATCAGTATAAGCTGACTGCGCAGCAGGAGATTATCATGCTGCAAATCATTCAAAGGGACGAGATCACCTCCAATGAGCTGGCCAACAGCTTCAACATCTCCAAAAGCGCAGTCAGCCAGGTCATCTCGAAGCTGGAAAGCCGCCAGCTGATATACCGCCAGCCCAATCCCGCGAACAAGCGCGAGTTTTTTCTCAAGCTGACCGCAGAGGGTGAGCAGTATAAAAAGGTACTTGAGTCGATCGATATGCGACTCATCAATAGCTACTATTCAAAGGTCGATCTCGACGAGCTTCAGCAGGTCGTACGGACGATGAAGAAGCTTGTCGATATAGCAAAAACGGTCAATCAGCGCAGTTAACCGCATGTCACCTCGCTTGATCATCCAGGACGAAAAAAGCCAAACGCTCTGCAGCCTTCAGAGTGTTTGGCTTTTCTTTTAATCAGACAAAACACGGATACATCAGCGTGCAGCGAAGCATTTTATCCAAACACGTAGGATACGATCACCAAAGAAAAAATGACCCCGGCCAGGTCGGACCATAGACCCACGCGCAGAGCATAAGCGGAATTGCGAATGCCCACCGCTCCGAAATAGACAGTCAGCACATACAGGGTCGTATCTGTACTTCCTTGCATAGTCGCTGCCAATCTTCCCAAAAATGAGTCCGGGCCGTACTGTGCAATCATATCCGTCGCTACGGCAAGCGATCCTGTCCCGGTAATCGGACGAAGCAAGGCGAGCGGGACGATTTCCTCCGGGACATGCAGCAGCTCCAGCAGCGGCGACATCAGGGAGAGCAGCCATTCCAGCGCACCCGACTCGCGAAACATCGTGACAGCTACCATCATCGCAACCAAGTGGGGCAATATCCGGACTGTGGTGGTCAGGCCCCCCTTTGCCCCGTCTACAAACGTCTCATATACAGGAACGCTCCTGCTCCAGCCATAAACCAAAATAAAGGCGATCATGACCGGGATAGCCCACAGAGAGATCATGGAAATCCATTGGTACATGGCTGCGCCCCCTTATCTTGTTTTGCGTTCGTGACGGTAGCGGTACAGGCGGTCGAGTGTGAGGGCGACAACAGTAGCGCCAAAGGATGCAAGCAAGGTCGTGCCGACAATTTCTACAGGATTGGCTGAGCCGTATTGCATGCGAATGGCAATCATCGTCGTCGGTATCAGCGTAATACTGGCGGTATTAATCGCAAGCAGCGTACACATGGCAGGAGTGGCCTTCTGCTTGTCAGGGTTCAGCTTCTGAAGCTCTTCCATCGCCTTCAGTCCCATGGGAGTAGCGGCATTTCCCAGCCCCAGCAGGTTGGCGCTCATATTGGACAGAATGTATCCCATCGCCGGATGGCCTTTCGGCACGTCGGGAAACAGGCGGCTGATAATGGGCGAAAGCAGCCTGGCCAGCCCTTCCAAAAGGCCGCTCTTCTCCGCTATCCGCATCATCCCCATCCAGAACGCCAGGACACTCAACAGGCCAAAGCAGACGGTCACCCCCGTCTTGGCACCCTCGAAAGCCGCCTGGTTCACCGCTTCGATCCGGCCGTTGAGCGCACCAACGACGATACTGATCACGATCAAGGCAAGCCAGATGTAGTTAAGCACTCCACATTCCCCCTGCGATGATCTTCCATACCCTCTCCCAGAAGGTTGGATGATGGCCGCTTTTCGCCATGGTCGGCGAGTCGCCCAGAACCGCGAGCGGAACCTGCCCGATCTGCCGGTCGCCGATAAATATTTGCAAAAAGCCGGCATGACTCCCCGCGACCGCTTGGCTGACCTGCTTCTCGGTCAAGACAACCTTTTTCTTGATCTGTGCGGTTTCCTCTTTTCGCAGCGGATAAATCCATTCGTTGAGCGCCGCCAGCCTGATCCCCTGGCCCCTGTCGGACAACGCTGTCTCCACGATCTCCCCTTTTTCTACCACGGTGACATTGGAAAACTGCTGAAAGCCCCAATCCATCAACGCCATCGAATCATTCCAGTCATCCGGTGCATTGAGCGTAATCGTTGCCAACTGCCTTCCGTCTCTGGTCGCCGAGGATGCGAGACATCTTTTCGCCAGCTTGGTATAGCCTGTCTTCACGCCGTCTGCGCCCTGGTACAGATGGAGCAATTTGTTCTTGTTTTGCAGCCGGCGGTCGTACTCCTCGCCTTCCCAGGAGATGTTTTTTACTTTCGTGGAAACGATCTGCCGAAAGACGGGATTTTTCAGCGCATAGGCGGACAGCTTTGCCATGTCTTCCGCTGTAGAGTAGTGCATGTTGCTGTCATCAAGTCCATGCGGATTGGTGAAATTGGTGTGACTCATCCCGATCATGGCCGCTTTCTCGTTCATCAGGTAGACAAAACCGGGCACCGAACCGCCAATGTGATGGGCTACAGTAACCGCTGCGTCATTTCCGGAGCGAAGCATCAGTCCGTACAGCAGTTCCTCCAGCGTCAGCTTCTCGCCATTTTTCAAATAAATCGAGGAGCCCTCCACGCCGACAGCTTCCTTCGGCACGCTCACGATATCCTCCAACCGGCCGTTTTCAATCGCAACAATGGCTGTCATCGTCTTCGTCAAGCTGGCAATCCTCATTTTTTTCGAACCGTTTTTGGAATACAGAATCCGACCGCTGGCTACATCGATCAGGGCTGCCGCTTCCGCTGAGATTCCGGGTGCTTTGGATGCGGCTTTCACACTTGCGACATTCGGCGTCCCTAGCAGGAAAAAAAGAAAAACGACGAGCGCGCCGGACAGATATTTCCGTACGTTCATAACGTCCTCCCCATTTTGCGATACCAGTGTTTGTACCAGTATATGGGGACGAGTTATTCAATAGTACCGAATCTGTCCTGGACGAAGCTAGTCGTTTACGGGTTCTTCCGGGCTGCCAAAGAGTGCTGCAGCCTCCATTCTCGCTTCTTCAATATTTAAACTGACCGGCGGTTCCGGCAAATCGCTCAGTTCGCGCAGCCCGAAATGCTCGAGAAATTCTTTCGTCGTGGCATACAAGATGGGACGCCCTACGCCTTCGGCTCTGCCAGCCTCCCGGATCAACTGCTTGGAGAGCAGCGTATTCAGCGCCTTCTCGCATTTTACCCCGCGAATTTCCTCGATTTCCGAACGCGTAATCGGCTGTCTGTAGGCCACGATTGCCAGCGTCTCCAAGGCTGCCTGGGAAAGGGTCGACTGACTGGGGGAAGTAGCGAGTCGTTCAAAGTAGGGAACATGCTCAGGCAGTGTCGTCAATTGATACGCTCTGGCTACCTCGACAATTTGGATCCCTCGCCCGGCTCGGCGAAAATCCGCCTTCATATCCTCGATCAGATCGACAATCGTCTCTTCGGGCACTTCGACGATTTCGCTAATTTGCTTGGCGTCGATTCCCTCATCGCCCGAAATGAACAGCAGCCCCTCAATGACGCCTTTCAGCTTGTCGTAATCCATCAGCTAAAGGCCCCCTTCTTTCGATTGTTCACAGATCATGATGTCATGAAACAGCTTGGTTTGTACGCATGTAATGTGCTTGGACTTCATCAGCTCCAGCAAGGCGAGAAATGTCGTGACGATTTCCGTGCGCGTGGCATTCGCTGAAAACAACTGAAAGAAACGAACCATCCCTCCGCCAACCTTCAACAATTGGCGGATTTCCTGCATCCTGTCCTTGATCGAAATTTCATCACGGGATACTTTGGCCACCGGGTCTGTCTGGGTTACCCTTTTTACCAGCTTCTCCAAGGCGTGAAGCAGATCGTACAGCGTTACGTCCTTCACCGTATTTTCCTCTTCGCGCACATAGGGGGCCAAATTTTCCGCCGGACGGGTGAACACCTGGTTGCGGCCTACTTCCATCTCACGCAAATTCTCCGCCAGCATTTTATATCGCTTGTACTCAAGCAGTCGCTGAACGAGCTCTTCGCGGGGATCGATCTCTTCCATTTCCATATCCAGATGAGGCTGGAAGACATGCTCTTCCTTGCGCGGCAATAGCATCTTGCTCTTGATCGACAACAGCGTCGCTGCCATTACCACGAACTCGCTGGCCACGTCCAGCTGAAGCTCTTGCATCGTGTCGATCGTCGCCAAGTACTGCTCGGTGATCTCCGCGATGGGAATGTCGTAAATATCCACTTCCGCCTTGTCGATCAGATGCAAGAGGAGGTCAAGCGGCCCTTCAAAGGAATCAAGTTTGATGCTGTAAGACACGACTTCTCCCTCGTTTCTTGACTAGAACAGCGCTAAAATTGAAAAAGCAATTTCTTCCACGCTCTTCAGGGCTAATTCCAGCGGCACTCCCAGGATCAGCCCCCTGATCGCAGGCAAGAAAATTAACAACAGCAACAGCCACGGGCCGTAAATCTCCCATTTGTAAAAGAAGCTGTCCCACCGGCGCGGCGATAAAAACCGGACGATCTTCGACCCGTCCAGCGGGTGGATCGGCAGCAGGTTAAATACAAACAGCGCGCAGTTGA
Organism: Brevibacillus borstelensis; assembly: GCF_036700025.1. Taxonomy (NCBI): domain Bacteria; kingdom Bacillati; phylum Bacillota; class Bacilli; order Caryophanales; family Paenibacillaceae; genus Brevibacillus; species Brevibacillus borstelensis. The sequence goes on from NZ_CP144922.1 coordinate 3,396,703, forward strand.
TGACCACACAGTTGACGAGCGTCAATCTGATGGCGAGGCTCATTTTGTCGCTCATGTCCAGCAGTACGCCGGATTGCATCACCACGACGAAAATGACCATGAAAAAGACGGCCAAAATAAAGTTCACGAGCGGTCCCGCCGCTGCAACATAGACGATCCCCAGCCGTTTGTTGCCGCGAAAGTTAATCGGATTGAACGGTACGGGCTTGGCCCAGCCAAAAGGACCGAACAAGATCAAAATCAATCCGAAGGGATCGATGTGCGGAACAGGGTTTAGCGTAAGACGCCCCATTTGTTTCGCGGTGTCGTCTCCCAGTTTCCAGGCGACAAAGGCGTGTGCCCATTCATGCAACGTAAAGGCGATGACAAATGCAATCAGGCGAAAGGGCACCGTCTCCCAATCAAAGTGAAACAAATTCCCAAAGTCCATTCCGTTCTCCTCCGTAAAAAGGCTATCTTCTAGCATACCAGCAGAGCGCCGGGCTTACAAGCCTGTCTGTTCGCGGAGGAGAAGGAATCAAGCCGAGACTGGCGCCAGGAATTTGACGAGAAGCACGAGAAAAAGACTGATCCCGAAGCCGAGGAACACATTTTTCCAGCGGATCATGACAAGTACACAAATGACGCTTGCTCCCGCATACAACGGATTAAAGGTCCACTCCCCTCCCTTGACAAACAGGGAGGGAAAAATCAAAGCAGCGAATATGCCCAGCGGAATCATGTCCAGGCCGTTTTTAAGCCGCGCAGTGAAAAAAGACTCCGGCAAAGTAAGAAACGCCCTGCGCGTAAAATAAGTCACGATGCCCATCGCCAGGATTAGCAAAAACATACGCAAATCGCCGTTCATCCCGCTTTTCGCTCCTCTCCTTGCGCTCCCTTGCCTCCGTCTGCGGGCTTTCGGATAAATCCGACTGCAAATGCGAGCAGTCCGGCTCCCAGGACATGCAGGCCGCTGGTTGAGGCCATGCTCAAAAGACAGGCCACAGCACCGCAGCCGAGGAAAATCGCTACGCGGATTGGCGAAGACAGCATGCCGACTGACAGCGCAAGAAACATGGCGGTGAAGCTGTACTCAAGCCCAAACCTTTGCGGGTCCGGCAGCAAGTACCCGAACAAGCTGCCCAGCCATGTACCCAGCGCCCAGAACAAATGCAGAAAAAGGCTTACGGATAAAATGTAGGACTTGTCGAAGCCGTACTGCTGAATCCGGTTGTAGGTGATCGCATACTGTTCGTCTGACAGGAAAAACGCGATGAGATCGGCAAATCTTTTGTTTTGCCTGGAATAGTAGGGAGCCAGAGACATCGCCATAAGAAAATGCCTCGAATTCATGAAAAAGGTGACCATGACCATCGTCCAAAAGCCAGCCCCTTCCACCAGCATGGGCAGAACCGCAAATTGCGACGAGCCCGCATGTACAAAAAAGGACATCCATACGCTTTCTGCTGTGCTCATGCCAGTCTGCAGAGCCAGCATGCCGAATATCCCGCCAAAGACCAGAAAGCTCATGCCGACGGGGACGGAATCCCGGATTCCTTGCTTCCACGAGGCCATCTGTTGTTGCTCGTTCATCAGCTTTCCACCGCGGCCGGCAGCACGGCCCTTACTTCCATCCGCTTGTTGTTTTTCCCTTTGCTTTTTATATCGGTGATCACCAATGACCCGATTTCACTCGTTCGCTTTACATGCGTGCCCCCGCAAGCCTGCTCATCGATTGAGCCGATCGCCACAAGCCGCACCTCACGGACGGCTGGAGGCAGCAGGCTGATCATCGTTTTGATCATGCCGGAAGTCGCCTCGGCCTCCTCCCTGCTGACAGTCCGGTACGTGATCAGATGATCTTCGGCAATGATGCGGTTCGCTTCTCTGACAATCTCCTCCACCTCTTCTGAGGACAAGTCCTGCAATTGGTTGAAATCAATGCGCGCACGCTCGGGATATATTTGGTTTCCGGTGCAAAGAGCGCCGTATTTTTCATAAACGACCGCTCCGAGCACATGCAGCAGACTGTGATGCCGCATCAACCCGTACCGGCGCTGCCAGTCGATCTTTACTACTGCCTCTCCTTCGTTCAGCGTCTCGGCACCCTTTACGTAATGAACGATTTGGCCAGCTTCCTTTTTGACCTGATAGACTTCATATGCGTGCCCATTTTGCATCAATACACCTGTATCGCATTCCTGGCCCCCGCCAGTCGGATAAAAGATGGTCTGATCCAAAATGACTTTTTCGCCGTCTACCCGTTTAATCAAAACGGTGCATTCCTGATTGTAGCTGTCCTCCAAAAACAATGTCTGGGTCATTTCTGTTTCCTCCTGTTTATGAAGTTAGTATACTAACGACTAATATAGTGCCGGTAAAAAACGGTTCACTCTTCCATGAACCGCTTGCCGGTCACTACCTCGGACAAAATCCGATTGCTGCGCCAAAGCTTTTCCAGTTTTTCAGAGCCAAATTCTCTCGTCAGCTCTTCGATCATGATGTCATGCCTGATGTACTCGACTGCAACCTGAACGAGTGCAGGATCGGTCGTTTTGACAGCCCATGCCACGCCCTTTTCCGAAAAGTGGGCAATGACCACTTCTTCTCCGTCCCGAGCCGCGATCGTCAGTCTTCCGCCCATCCGCTCCTCAACCACTTCTGGCGGCATATAATTGTGGTGGAAGGTACTCCCCAAGCGTTTATCCTCGCTGCCGAACAGGATCGAGTAAACCGAAACGCCCCGCTTCAGCAGTGTCTGCACGCAAGGAAGTAAAGCCTCGTACTGCTGCTCCCAGACCGACAGCCAGCATTCCTGCTTGCTTCGCTCCATAACGGCCAGCATCTCGTTTAACACTGCCTGCTTGCCTCGAATATGCCAGATCACGTCCATTTCCGTCGTATTTCCTACAGATTCCAAGGCCTGCTCCAGGTAATCGAGCGTCTCTTCCATGCCTTTTCGCAGACGGCCAATCAACTCCTTGGCAGGGACTGGAGCGTATTTGACCGGATCGGAAGGAACGGTGTGAACGGCCTCTCTGTCCAGCAGCTTGCCGAGCACCTCATAAATCATCGAACGGGGCACTCCGGTGCGCTTGCTAAGCTCGTATCCGGTAATCGGCGACCCTTGCAGCAAGCCGACATAAGCTTTGCACTCGTACAAGGAAAAGTTCAGTTTTTGCAGTTCTCTGTAGATTTCTTCCATGATTGCTCCGTTAGTAGTTTGACTTATAACTACTATTTATCACAAACCGCCAATATATGTCAATCCTTGATTCGGTCTTCTTGGTTGATTGCAGCCTCGGTATATTCTGCTGGCCGGTCTTCATAAAAAAACCCGCGTCATCGATTCGCGGGTTTTGTGCCACATTCGGCGTTTTTTATTCAGAAATCGTTACTTCCTTCATTTTGTCGCCCTGCTTGATTTTGTCTACGTGCTCCATGCCTTCCACCACTTGTCCGAAAACGGTGTGAACCCCGTCCAGATGCGGGAAAGCATCGTAGCAGATGAAGAACTGGCTGCCGCCGGTGTCCTTGCCTGCGTGAGCCATGGACAGAGCGCCGCGAACGTGTTTGTGCGGGTTTCCTTTGGTTTCGCATTTGATGGTGTAGCCAGGGCCGCCAGTACCAGTGCCATGCGGGCAGCCGCCTTGGGCAACGAAGCCAGGGATTACGCGGTGGAACGTCAGGCCGTTATAGAAACCCTCTTTGGACAATTTTTCAAAGTTGGCTACCGTGCCGGGCGCTTCCTTTTCAAACAGCTCCAGCTTTACGGTTCCGCCGTTTTCCAATTCGATTGTTGCATACTTGCTCATATGTAAGGACCCCTTTCAGTCTCGAAATATGTACGACTACGATTATACGCGAATCAGACAAAAAAGGAAAACAGTAGATCAAAGGTGCAATGCCCCGAGCGCAGTGACACGCTTATTTCCCTGACACACCGCGGACAAGCAAGCAGTTCGAATATCCGACAGAATGCCTTAACACTCCTGGACTGCGTCAGAAAAACTGACCCCGTGCTCCTCCGCTTTGTCGGCGACAAATACGGTTCCCGGAATGCTTTTGGCGATTTTTTTCATCGCAGCGGCTTGCTGGGCGAGCTCCTCGACACTGCCAAATCGTCCTGGTGAAAGCCGCACACCTGCCATCGACATCGACAGTCCATTCGCGTCTGTGAGATTGCGCCTGTGATAAATATCTAAGAAATAGGATGAAAACGCCTGGATTATGAAAGCAGTCATCGCATCCAGACAATTTGGCGTTGTCATGACGATGAAATCATCCCCGCCGATGTGTCCGAGAAAATCGCGCTCATTGCCATAGTGCTGCACCGCTTCCTTTAACATTCTGGCCGTTCTCACGATAATTTGATCGCCCACTTCAAACCCGTAGCGATCATTGAACCATTTGAACCTGTCCAGATCACAGTAAATGACGACCTGCTGCTCGCTTCTTTTGATCCTCGCCTGCAGCTCCCGTTCGATCTGGACGTTTCCCGGCAGCCCTGTCAACGGATTGGCAGAGCTGGCCATCTCGAGCTTGATGGACGCCATTTTATCAAGCAAGCTCTGAACCGTAATAATTCCGATGTATTCCCCATTGTCACCGGTGATCACCACGACGTCGTAGAGGTGATAGGCATCCCGGGCCATTGCCCTTTTGGACACCTCATCTATCTGGTCGTCTTTTTTGACCGTGAGCGGATTCGTATTCATGATTTGCGAAATCGGCCGTTCATAGTAAAGTGCGATCCCGTATTGCCCTCCCAAAATTTGATAGAGCTGAAATCGCATCACCAGCCCGATCGGTTTGCCTTCTTCCAGCACGACGACACTTTCGATTCGCTGGTTCTGTTCAAAGATTTGATGGACCTGACGCACTTTTGTCTGTTTTCCCACACAGATCGTCTTGGTCACAATGTCAGTCATGACGGGGGCGTGAATTCGCGGCTCCCGATCTGTTTTGGCGCTTGCTTCGCGGACACGGCGAAGAAAATTCATGGCCTGGCCCGAGATGTGTGCCATCCCTTTTGCCGGAGATCCGAGATAGAAGCCTTGTCCGTATGTAACCCCCAGCTCCATCAGCGACTCCAGCTCCCGTTCCGTCTCGATGCCTTCGGCGATGATTTTGCACTTCACCTTTTCAGCGAATTGCACAATCGTTTCCAGCAGCGCCTGTTTGATCGGATCGACGTCAATATTGCGGATGAGCGACATATCCAGCTTGATGAAATCGGGATAGATTTCGGTGATGGATTCCAGACTGGAATAGCCCGCTCCGGCGTCGTCGACCGCCACCAGATACCCCTTTTTCCGGTATTCCTCGATAATTTTGCGAAAGACGCTGTAATTGCTGATGGCATGCCGCTCGGTAATCTCAAGTACGATATTATGCGGATTCAGCTTGGTCTGCTCCAGCAGCTTGATCAGGTCCCCGCGCAATAAATACGGGTCGTCAATCGCTCTCGGATCAATGTTGATAAACATCTTTTGGTGCGGCTTTAGATATCGGAGATGCTCCAATGCCCGCTTCCTGCAAATATGCTCCAGCCGAAACACGGTATCCGTCTCCTCGGCATAGCCAAACAAGGCAGCGGGAGAGAAAAAAGGCGTGTTCTCCGGTCCTCTGGCCAAAGCCTCCCACCCGAGCGGCATGCCGTCCCGCAGGTCGACGATCGGCATGAACTGCGTGTGAATGTCTTCATCCTGCAGCAGCTTGTGGTACTGTGTCACGAATGTATACTTCTCAGAAGAAATCCCGTATTTCGCCATGTGGACGGCATGCTTGACAGACGTGTACATCTCTTTGACGACGTCCTGGCCAGGAAATGCCGCATAGCCGATATGCACCCGCAGGTCCTCCCGGTTGACAAAGCTCACATGCCGATTGAGCTGCAATTCGGCCTGCTCCTGAAAGCTGATCGAGAGAAGCCGGCATTCCTCCTCATGGGAGCCTTTCGGAAAGGAAACATAGATGGCAAAATCGTCTCCCCACAGCTTTTGAATGGCTAATACCCGCCCCTTGATCTCCAGTACATCCTGGCAGACCGTGGGCAGCGTCCGCTCAAATATATGCAGCACTCTTTTCGCGATCAAATCCCCATAGCGATTTTCGATGTCCGTCAATTTGACGATGTCTACGTAAAACAGGACGACCGTCGCACCGTTGCCCACTTCCTCGGCAATCATCGACGTGATCGTTCGACGTTTGTCCAGAGCGAAGACGGAAAATCGGCGGAATCGCTTTCGCAATTTAGACCACATCATGGCTCTTGCCTCCTCGCCCCCTCATTATGACAAGGGACTCTTAAGGCCATGTAAAGAGTTAATGAACATTTTATAAATGCAGCAGTCTTGAGAACGAATGGATCAGAGGACGAATAGAAAAGACCTTCCCCTGTACAGCAGGGAAGGTCTTGGTCTGATGTAAGTTAGCGCAACACTTTCGAGCCTTTGGGCAGTAAGTCCTGACTTACCACATCGGCAAATGTTTCTCGTTTTACGACCAGTTCCGCCGTACCGTCATGAACAAAGACAACGGCGGGGCGCGGAATGCGATTGTAATTGTTGGACATGGCGTAGCCGTATGCGCCTGTGCTGCTGACAGCCAAAATGTCGCCGGCTTTCGCTCGAGGCAAGGCAATGTCCCTGATGAGCATGTCGCCGGTTTCGCAGCACTTTCCCGCGATGGAGACCGTTTCCGTGTCAGCCTCGTTCATCCGATTGGCAATTGCTGCTTCATACTGGGCCTGGTAGAGAGCCGGTCTCAGGTTGTCGGTCATCCCGCCATTGACAGCGACGTACTTGCGAACATTGGGAATTTCCTTTTGGGACCCGATGTGATACAAAGTGGTTCCTGCATCGCCGATAATGCTTCGGCCCGGCTCAATCCACAGCTCAGGCAGCGGCATTTGCCGGTCGGAAAGCTCGGCCCGAACCGCAGCCGTGATCGCTTTGACATAATCGCCCGGCGCCAGCGGTGTATCGCCTTCTACATAACGAATGCCAAACCCGCCGCCGACATTCAGCACTTGGGAAATAAAACCGAATTTTTCTTTGGCCTCTTCAAGCAATTCCACCAAACGTTTGATCGCGACCAAAAATCCGTCTGTTTCAAAAATCTGCGAACCGATATGGCTGTGGACACCGAGCAGATGCAGCCACTTGCTTTCGTTCGCCTGGCGGATCGCTTCCAAAGCCTGCCCGCTCTTTACGTCAAACCCGAATTTCGAATCCTGCTGCCCAGTGGAGATGTACTCATGCGTATGCGCCTCTACGCCTGGCGTCACGCGCAGCAGTACAGCTACCTTCTCCTGTCTTTCCTCGCCGAGCTGGGCCAGCAGCGAAAGCTCATAAAAGTTGTCAACGACAAAGCAGCCGATCCGGGCATCCAGAGCCATCTCTATTTCTTCTATGGACTTGTTATTGCCATGAAAGTGGATACGCTCCACTGGGAAGCCAGCCTGGAGAGCCGTGAACAATTCTCCCCCCGACACGACGTCAAGGGACAGCCCTTCCTCTTCAATCAGCTTGCACATCGCCATCGTACAAAACGCTTTGCTGGCGTATGCTACTTGAAATGAAAATCCCGATTCGCGAAAAGCGTCCACGAAGGCTCGACACTTGCTGCGAATCAGCGCTTCATCGTACACGTATAAAGGCGTTCCATACTCAGCAGCCAAATCCGTGACGTCGCAACCTCCAATTTCCAAGTGGCCCTTCTCATTGACTCGACTAGTTCCGTGTAGATACATCCCCAAATCCTCCCCGATACGCTGCTGGATAAATGTTCGTGTAGCGCCGCTTCTCTATATAGAAAGGCAACTGTATGACCTTACAGTTGCCACCTCTACCTGCTTTGGCTTATCAATCAATTTACTATAATAAAGCGCATTTGACAATGGGTGAAGCCTTCATTGTCAGAATATTTATTGCCGGGAAGAGTTGGGTGAACGGACAATGCTCGGCCGTCTGTTTTTCATCGGGACAGCCATCCTCACCAAGATATCCTTCATGGCTTTAAAGTTGAAGGGAATGAACGGCCACAGATACGGCGTATCGAGAGAGCGTGTCACAGCGAGACCGATGAGAACGACAAGCAAGCCGATCATCAGACCCGCAGTCGAGAAAAATCCGACCATCAGGATCAAGAATATCCGTACCAGCCGATTTGCCAAGCTCAGCTCGTAGCTGGGAGTCGCGAACATACCGACAGCTGCGACGGCCAGGTACAAAATGACTTCAGGGGCAAACAGCCCGACGTCGATGGCGACATCCCCGACCAAGATCGCAGCCAGCAGACCCATCGCGATTGACAGAGGGGAAGGCGTATGGATGGCAGCCATCCTCATCAGATCAAGTCCAACCTCCGCCATCAAAAATTGTGCCAGCAGCGGTATGCTCCCTTTGTCCTTGATCCCGATGAAATGCAGCGGTTCGGGGATGAGCGATGGATGCATGGCCAACAACAGCCAGACGGGGAGCAAAAATACCGAAGCAAAGATGCCAAAGAAACGCACCCAGCGAAGGTACGCTCCAACGACGGGGGTCTGTCTGTATTCTTCTGCGTGCTGTACATGGTGAAAATACGTGGCCGGTGTAATCATGACACTCGGCGAGGTATCCACGTAGATCAGCACATGCCCTTCCAGCAAATGGACGGCGGCCACATCCGGCCTCTCCGTATAGCGTACGAGCGGAAACGGATTAAAGGTCTTGCCGATGATGAACTCTTCCACCGTCTTCTCGGCCATCGGGATGCCGTCAATCTGGATATTTTGCAGCCGGTGTTTTAATTTATCAATCAGCTCTGTATTGGCCACACCCTTGATATAGGCGATGGCTACATCCGTTTTTGTCCTTTCTCCGATTTGCATGATCTCAAACCGCAAGCGTTCATCCCGGATACGCCTGCGTGTCAGTACGGTGTTGAGCACAAGCGTTTCGGTAAAACCGTCATGCGCACCGCGTACAATCCGTTCCGTATCCGGCTCCTCTGGCGAGCGTGTCGGCAACACTTTTGCGTCCATGATGATGGCATTGTGTGAACCTTCGATGACGAGTCCGACCTGACCGACGAGCAGTTTATCGATGAACTCATTTGCCGTTGCCACCTTGGCCATTTGAAAGTAAGGAATATATCTGTGGTACAAGTGCTCAAAAACATCGGCAGGCAGCTCTCTCTCCCGCAAGTCATTCAAATCCCGGAGAACCTGCGTAATGATGTTGTCGCTCGCAAAGCCATTGATGTAGTACAACAAAATGCGAGTCCGGCCAACTGTAAATTCGTGAACCCCGACGTCAAAGCTAACTCCAATGCCAAGCTTGTCGTTTAGGTATTCCTTGTTTTCATCCAGATCTTCCACGATCAGCCGCTTCTTCTCACTCTTGGTTTCCGGCATGGAACCCGCTCCTTTCCAATATCCAATTCACTGCAGCCATGGTAATCGGGCAACCATTGCGCAAGCTGTCCCTCCCTTGCATTTTTCCAATATCGCCGATTCCGATGATATTGGGCACATTAAGCTTGTTCAGGATATCGACGGTATCTCCGTAGATTCGGTTCTCCAGCTCTGTTTCCGCATAACCGTGTTTGTCAACAGCCTCATTGACAATCCGGCCGAGGTTGTCCACGGAAACCTTGACCGCAGCCCCGTTCACCCACTTTGTATTGGATGCCACTGCAATCGCACCCAGCACTTCGATATCGGGATGTTTGACAACGTATTCGATTGCCTGCTCTCCGCGGCCCCGACCCCTGTCTCCGTTGTCGTCAAACATGATCAGAACGGGGTCTTGCGGCGTCATTTTGATCAGCTCGACCATTTGGCTTCCGCTCAGCGGCGTCGGATTCCCCGCCGACAACGAAACCGCTCGTCCCCCAATCTTTCTGGCTATCATTTCTACCACTCTTTGCGCTACATGATCACCGTCTGTGATCAGAATGACCTTCCGTCGCTTTTCTGGCATGCACCTCTCCCCTTCCTCTTCACGGGGGGATCATCCCTTTGGTTTAAAGACTAGCGACGCCAGGAACCCGAACGCGATAGCGGCGGAGATGCCCGCACTCGTAACTTCAAAGATTCCCGTAACGACTCCGATCAGGCCGTGCTGCTCCGCTTCCGATATGGCGCCATGGTATAGGGAATGGCCGAAGCTGGTGATCGGAACAGTCGCTCCCGCACCGGCAAAATCAATCAACTTGTCATAGACGCCAATAAAATCGAGCGCAACCCCGGCGACGACCAGCGTGCTCATCACGTGGGCGGGGGTCAGCTTCGCCACGTCCAGCAACAACTGACCGATCACGCAAATCAATCCGCCAACAACAAAGGCGATCACATATTCCATCAGCTTCCTCCTCCTTCTATCGAAACCGCATGGGCTATGCAGGGAATGGAGTTGCCCTGCTGATAGCTGACCGGGCTTAGCAATGCACCAGTTGCACATACCAAAACCTTGTTTAGCTTTCCTTTGTTCAACTGGTCCATGATATAGCTGTACGTCACTACTGCACTGCTGGCACATCCGCTGCCGCCGGCAAAAACCTCCTGATCCGGCGAGTACACCATCAGACCGCAGTCGTTGTAAACCCGGTCCAAATCGTACCCATCCATTTTCATCAGGTCCTTGAGGATGGGAAATCCGACGGCTGCGAGATCTCCTGTTACAATCAAATCGTAATCATTCGGATTGCGGCCGGTATCCTTGAAATGTGTCTGCAAGGTAGATGCTGCAGCAGGCGCCATCGCCGATCCCATGTCAAATGGGTCTTTAATCCCCATATCGACGACTTTGCCGATCGTGGCGTACGTAATCCGCGGCCCGCTCCCGCCAGTACCGACAACGGCAGCACCCGCTCCTGTCACCGTCCATTGTGCCGATGGCGGCTTCTGTCCGCCGTACTCGGTTGGATAACGGTATTGCCGCTCGGCTGTCGCATTGTGGCTGCTGCAAGCGGCTAATGCTTTATTCGCATACCCGGCGTTGATCTGGGCAGCGGCATTGGCCAGGGTGAGCATCGAAGTCGAGCAAGCCCCGTACATGCCCATGAGCGGAATCGACACCTTCTCGGCAGTAAAGCTGGTCGTAATGTTTTGGTTCAGCAAATCCCCGGCGAAAAACACGTCAATGTCCTGTCCGCTCAGATTCGCTTTGTCCAAAGCAAGATTAACGGCATCCTCCAGCAGCTGTCTTTCCGCGTTCTCCCACGAGTCCTGTCCGGCATACATATCGTCGTAGACCTTGTCGAACAAGGCTCCGAGAGGTCCCTCCCCTTCTTTTGGTCCGACAGCAGTGGCTGTTGATAGAATGCGGACGTCATTCGGGAAGTGCCAGGTCTGCCGGCTTACCCGAAAATCGCTGGATCCATTATTCATAGCAGCTCCCCTCACACGATCATCTTCCAAACCGTTTTCAACACGCCGGCTATGAAAGCGGCGACCACGCCAAAAACAATGACGGAGCCGGCCAGCTTAAACATATTTCCTCCTACTCCAAGAACGAATCCTTCGCTTCGATGCTCAATCGCTGCAGAAGCGATCGAGTTGGCGAATCCGGTGACAGGTACCGCTGAGCCCGCACCTGCGTACTGTCCAATATTGTCGTAAATGCCTAGTCCGGTCAGAAGCACAGAGAGGAAAATGAGCGTGGCAACGGTAGGATTGCTCGCAGCCTTTTCCGAAAATCCGAAGAAGTTGATATAGATGTTTTGCAGCACCTGGCCCAGCAGACAGATGGCCCCCCCAACCCAAAAAGCGCGTATCGAATTGAGCAGGACGTTCCGTTTTGGCTGGTACTTCGCCGCCTGCTGCTGATAGAGCTGCTTCGTCATTTGATTCGAACCATTGGACTTCGATTTTGTCGCCATCTTTGTTCCTCCCACTCGTCCTGTCTGGTCAACATACTCACATATCCATATCTTGTCTCCTCGTCTCCATTCTATGAATGGCTGAATTTACCAGTCGGCGGGTCAAAGCTTCAGCCACCACTGAAGAAGAGATCCGATGATTTTCCCGAGAACCATCGCCATCAACAAGAAAATCAATTTCGAGTCCATGTTGAGCCTTTTTGCCAAGATCGGAAAGACGTTGAGTGCTTCGGTCAGTCCGGCGGCCAATGTGCCTACGAAGACACCTGCAAATACGCCGTAGATAGAAGTAAACAAGATAGGCAATGCGGCCACCCATTGAAAAAAATCGGCCAGCGTAAAAAACAGAGCGCCGCTAACCAGTGACCATTCCAATGCTCGTATGTAGCGATGCGCGTTGGTGAGCTGAGCCAGCCGGGGGATAATGTCCAGAACCGTAATAAAAGCAACGAACCCGCTGCCTACAGCGAGCCCTCCACCCAGTCCGATGATTGCCAGCAAGATATGCTGCCACAAGCTGCTCATGGCTTGATCCGCTCATTCTCCTTATTTTCATGCTGAATGTAATACTGATCGAGATTTTGCTGGTACAAGAACAGCTCAACCTCCAACGGACTGGGTTCTTCGTTGATTCGCTTCTGAAAAATATGGTTGAAAAACAGGATCATCCCCAGACCAATCCCGATGGAATAAGGGATTTGCAACCAAAGGGGCTGGTCGCTTGCCTGTCCGGTGATCAAATAGTGGATGCGCTGATGGACCTGCAGCATGCTGACGTCCGTGTGGAAGTTCATAATCGCAAGACCGGCACCGACGAAGAGCAGGACCCATACCAGTGTAACCATGAGGAGATTTGCCTTTTTGCGAGGGTTCAAAACTTCTACGACAATATGAGCCGCGCCCTGTACCTCCAATGCCAGCTCGGGGTGCACGCGCCGGATTTGTTTGATGACCTGCATAATATCAATGATAATGAGGTTTCCATCAGCAGGTTTCACCTGATAGACAGGCAGACGGGCCAATGCTTTTTCACGGTCGCCATCCCAATACAGCTGGCAAATATCTCCCAGCGTAATCGTCGCGTTCGGCTTGACAGCCAACCGTTTGCGCAGCTTGAGAAACAGCGGCTGGTTCATCTGCTCCCCCTCCTTTCAAAGACTATGTCCTGCTAGTATGTGCGTGTGGACAAAAGCCATGCACATAAGAAAAGACCAGGCTGAGCTAATGCTCAATCTGGTCTTTGATCGTTTGCAGGATTCGCTTTTCCAACCGGGACACCTGGACCTGAGATATACCCAGCCGCTCAGCCACCTCTGATTGGGTCTGATCCTTGTAATAGCGCAAGTAGACAATCAGCTGTTCTCTTTCTGTCAAACGGCTGATTGCATCCTTCAGCGCGATTTTTTCAAACCATTTGTTGACACTTTCATCTGCGATCTGGTCAATCAGTGTAATCGGATCGCCATCATTTTCAAATACAGTTTCATGGATCGACGAAGGGGCCCTGCTTGCCTCCTGGGCAAACACCACTTCCTCCGGTGTAATTCCTACCGCTTCCGCCACTTCAGAGATCGTAGGAGCCCGTCCGAACTGCTTGTACAGCTCGTCTTTCGCCCGCCTTACCCTGTTTGCGGTTTCCTTTAGCGACCTGCTTACTTTTACAGTGCCGTCGTCCCGCAAAAAGCGCTGTATCTCACCGATGATCATGGGAACGGCATACGTGGAGAACTTCACATCGTAATTCAGGTCGAACTTGTCCACGGCTTTCAAAAGTCCGATACACCCGATCTGAAACAGGTCGTCGGCTTCATAACCACGATTGATGAAACGCTGAACAACTGACCAGACAAGCCGAATATTGCTGTTTACAAGCAGCTCTCGCGCTTGTGCATCCCCATCCTGGCTCTGGGCAATCAGTTCTTTTACTTGGTCGTTGGTAAGAAACGGCTGACTGGCGTTTTTAATATCGGCACCCATAGGCACTACTCCTAATTCTGTAATGCTTTGGCAAAGGAAAGGCGTTTTGTCAGGCGGACAGTCGTCCCTTTCCCGACAGCAGTTGCCACTTCAAGCGAGTCCATAAAATTTTCCATAATCGTAAAGCCCATTCCCGAACGCTCCAGCTCGGGCTTGCTGGTGAACAGCGGCTGCATTGCCTGGTCGACGTCCTCGATTCCCTTGCCTTCATCCTCCACTACCAATTCCACGACACCCTCATCGATGCTGACCGAGATGCGGACAACACCATCCGGGTTTTCGTCGTACCCGTGGATGATGGAATTGGTCACTGCTTCCGAAACAACGGTCTTGATCTCTTCCAGTTCCTCAACCGAGATGTCAAGCTGAGAGATGAACGAGGCAACCGCGACACGGGCGAACGCTTCATTCTGACTTACGGCAGCAAACGCCACGCTCATAAAATTGCGTTTGGCCATCATTACGCCACCCCCAATACGTGCAGTGCTTCCGCTTCGTTCTCGCGAAACTTGATCACCTTAAACAGCCCGGACATCTCGAAAATCCGGTAGATGGTTGGATTGATCGAGCACACCACCATTTCACCGGAGCGAGCCGAAATCTGCTTGTACCGCCCCAGGATGACTCCAATGCCGGAGCTGTCCATAAATGAGAGCTCTGCCAGGCTGAGCACGATATGGCGAATAGACGATTGGCGCAAAAGGTCGTCTACTTTCCCGCGCAATTCCTCTGCTGTATGATGGTCCAGTTCTCCTTGCAAACGGACAACCAAGACGTCCTGTTTTGTTTCCATGATGATGCGTAGACTCATGGCTGAAACACTCCTTCATCCCGTAGTACACTCTCATTTCTTCTCTCTCTGTTCCATTTCCTGCCAGCCGACAAAAGAACAAAAAAATCGAGCGGCCACATGGTACAATTCGAGGCAACTCGATTCTTTTCGCGTTCTCGCTGTCAGGTTAATAGCTAATCAATACGTTTCTCGTTGTCCGCTTGAGAATCTCCCACATGCCTGCTTTGTCGACCGTTTGTTCCGGGAACAGGTCGATCCGGTTTACTTCCTTGCCGTCTTTCGTGCGGATAAAAATATGTCCGATCACTTGGTTCTTATCGAGCGGAGCGCTGATGTCAGACTGCAACACGACTTCGCGGTCATATTGGTCGGCAGACTCCCCGCGCTTCATCAACAGGCTGACAGCGTGCGGCGTGACCGCGTTAACCGTTGGCTGTCTTCCTTTGTCCACGCTCAAGCCTTGCACAACCTCCCCTTTTTTGTACAAGGGAGCTACCTGATAATGAGCAAAAGCGTAATTGAACAGTGTCGACACTTCGGCGTTTCTCGTTTTTGTATCGGGCTCGCCCATAACGACGGCAATGACCCTCATGTTATTTCGTTTGGCCGTAGCCGTCAAACAGTATTTGGCTTCGCTTGTATAGCCTGTTTTCAGACCATCTACGCCTTCATAAAAGCGAACGAGCCGGTTCGTATTCACCAACCAGAACGGGTTGGACGTTTCTTTTCGCAAATAGTCCTGATAAATTCCTGTATATTTGGTAATCGCTTCATGTTTCAAAAGTTCGCGGGACATAATTGCAATGTCCAATGCGGAGGAGACATGCTCCGGTGCAGGCAACCCGTTGGAATTGACGAAATGCGTTTGCTTCATTCCAAGCTGCTTGGCCCGCTCATTCATTTTGGCTACGAACGCTTCTTCCGTTCCCGCCAAATGCTCGGCCATTGCGACGGAAGCGTCATTCCCCGAGGCAATCGCGATCCCCTTGATCATGTCTTCTACCGTCATTTCCTCGCCAGGCTGGAGAAAAATCTGCGAACCACCCATGGATGCAGCTCGTTCGCTCGTACGAACCTTGTCCGTCAGCTTGATTTCTCCGCGCTCCAGCGCTTCCATGATCAATAGAAGTGTCATGACCTTGGTAATACTAGCAGGAGGCAGCTTTTCGCTTGCGTTTTTTTCGAACAAGACGGTTCCCGTATCCGCTTCCATCAATATGGCGGAGGTTGCATGCGGTGCAAAATTCATCTGTCCGTCTTTCGCCGGCGTGTTTTCCTTGGCTGCCGTCGCTATCGGAGAAAAGAACGCAACGCACAAGATGAAGCATAAGCTCAGATACAGACTCCTTTTCATAGCAAACTCTTCCCTCCATTCATGGTTCTATTCTCACCAAACAGAAAGGAAAATATTCACAGAAAAAAACGGGGTTTTCGCACTCTGAAAAATATGATTGAGAGAAAATCGTGCCGAACCGGGGCAGCTACTTCTCAAAAACAAAACTGCCTTTGTTCGATTAAAAGCTGCCTTGTTAGATTAAAACTGCCTCCGTAAGCAGCAAAAAAACTCCCTCCGAATTGACAACAGAGGGAGTTTCACGTGTTTTACCCATCTAGATCTTAAACTTGCTTACATTTTCCGACAAATCATCCGCAAGCTTTTTCAATTCTTCTACATTTTCACTGATTCGCGCAATGGACTGCAGCTGTTCGTCGACAGTCGCCACGACACCGCTCAGTGATTGATTGATTTCATCCGATACTTCGGAAAGACGCTGCATCGAGCTTGTGACAACCTGATTGCCTGCTGCCATCTCCTCAGAAGCGGCTGACATGGATTCGCTCTGCTCTGCAGCAGATTGAATATCGGATACGATATGCTGGAAGGCCGTACCTACGGTCTCGACGGACTGGAGACCGGTGCTGACCATGGCAACGATCTCATCCATATGCTTGCTCATATCCATGGCTTCGTCGTTGATCGAGTGCGCGATCGACGCGATCCGCTCAGAAAAGGAGCTGCTCTCCTCTGCCAATTTCCTCACTTCGGTGGCTACAACAGAGAAGCCTCTGCCGGCCTCGCCCGCTCTCGCAGCTTCAATTGCCGCATTTAAGGCAAGCAGGTTCGTCTGGGAGGCGATGCTGCTGATCATCTCGACAATGCTTGTGATCTGTCTGGCCCGCTCTCGCAATCCATGCATTTGCTGGGCCGTACGCTCTACTTCACCATTTGCTTGTCTGACGGTAGAGATGACGTTTTCGACCAGCTTCATGCCGTCCTGGGCTCGCTCAAAAGTGCGACTCGTCGCCCTGGTCGTCGATTCTGCCGCAATCGCCACCTGCTCGACGCCTTGGGAAATTTCTGAAACGGTCGTGGCAGCGGAAAGCACCTCTTTTGTCTGCTGCGAAACTCTCTCGGAAATCGAAGAGATATTCTCCGTAATAAAATGAATGGAGCCGGTGTTTTCCTGAGCCGATTGATTCAGCTCTTCCGCCGCGATGTTCAGGCGATTCGCTTGTCCCTGGACAAGGGATACGAGCTTTCTGAGCTCGCCCGCCATTTCGTTCATCTTGTGCCCGACCATGGCAATCTCGTCTTTTCCTTTTACCTGCACCTGCACGTCAAAACGGCCGGACCCGATTTTCTCCATGTCTTGCGCGATCGCCAGGAGCGATTTGCGAATCCGCTGTGCAAACCACCAGATGGAAAAGGCGGCCACAGCGATGATGGGAATACTGATCAGCCCGAATGTAATTCCCATGCCATTCAACTCGCCATAAACCTCCGAGGAAGCTGTCGTCAGGACAAGCGCCCAGCCCAGCGAGGCGATGGGAGCGACGGCTGCAAACGAATCCACGCCATCCGCTTCATATTCCAGACTCTGGCTTGTGCCGTTTTGCACCAATGCAAGCAATTCTGTATAATCCCCATTTTCTGCCAGCGACAGCTTGTTGTTTTGCGCCGAGTCCTTGTGGGCAACGACCAACCCATCCTTGCGAACGACATACGCATAGCCGTTTTGCATGAATGGAATTTCTTGTGCCTTTTTTACGATTGGGTCGATCTGAAAACCAACCACGAGAAGGCGGGAGGTGTCTTTATTCTTCTCCCCTACCGGAGTAGCCAAGTAAATGAAGCTTCTTTCCGCCCCAAGTACGACTTCCTCATCAGAAAAAACAGGTCCCCCAGAAGAGAGCGCATTTTGCACATATTGCTTCTGCTTGAAGTCGATCTCATTTTTGCCGGTCAACGAATACAACGATTTGCCTGTGCCGGGATCAACCAAATATATTTTTGAGACCTCTTTATGGCTTTGACGCAAGAGCCGGAACTGCTCCATAATGAGCGGCTCCAGATCCGTGGTCATGACCCTTTTGGCCGCTGTCTCCAGAGACGAGCTTTTCAGGTCATCGATCCAGTCTTCCATGCTTTCGGCATACTGCTCCGCCAGCATTTTCGCCTGGTTGGAAGTAATGTCAATCAACGTGCTTTTGGAAAAAGAAAGTGCTATGTATTGCAATGCACCAATGATCACGATAACAAGAATAATTCCAAAGGTAATCATTTTTTTGGCCATGGAACCCTGCAGTTGCTTGTTGAGACTGCCAACCACGTCAGCCAGCTTTTGCGGTGCTGACAGATTTTTTGGGCGAAAACGCGGCAATCGGAATATCCGCATGGTAACTACCCCCTTCTCTCTTTTGACGTCCTGAATACTCAGATGGAAAAATGAAAAGAGGCCCCGGACGCAAAGAATGGGGCGATTCCCCCATCCATTCGCGGAGGCCACAGTATCTCGCATGATGGAAAGACAGGATTCCCCATATGGTGGAAATCCTGTCGCTGTAATCTAGTTGTACAAATGGCAGGCAGCGAAATGACCAGGCTCTACTTCTTTCCATACGGGCTCAGCTGCAGCACATTCAGGCATTGCTTTCGGGCAACGCGTGCGGAAGTGGCAACCGCTCGGAGGATTCATCGGACTTGGAACATCGCCTTGCAGAACGATGCGCTCACGCTGGCGCTCTACCTCTGGATCAGGAATCGGGATAGCAGACAGAAGCGCTTGTGTATATGGGTGAAGCGGCTTTTCATACAGCTTGTCACTCTCTGCAAGCTCTACCATTTTTCCGAGGTACATAACTGCTACACGGTCGGAAATGTATTTAACCATCGACAAATCGTGGGCAATAAACATGTAGGTAAGGCCCATTTTTTCCTGCAGCTGCTCCAGGAGGTTTACGACCTGCGCTTGTACGGAAACGTCGAGGGCAGAGATCGGTTCGTCACAAACGATGAACTTGGGCTCTACCGCCAGTGCACGGGCAATACCAATCCGCTGGCGTTGACCACCGGAAAACTCATGCGGAAAGCGGTTCATATGCTCCGGATTCAAGCTGACCAGCGAAAGCAGCTCCTGGATACGCTCTTTGCGCTTTTGTCCGGCGGCAAGACCGTGGATATCCAGAGCTTCTCCGATAATATCCCCGACTGTCATCCGCGGGTTCAAGGAAGCATACGGGTCCTGGAAGATCATCTGCATGTTGCGGCGCATGGCTTTCATCTCTTGGTTGTTCAGCTTCATGATGCTTTTGCCTTCAAACAAGACGTCCCCTGCGGTAGCATCATACAAGCGGAGAATGGTCCGCCCGGCTGTCGATTTTCCGCAGCCGGACTCGCCTACCACACCGAGAGTTTCTCCACGCTTGATCTCGAACGAAATGTCGTTCACGGCTTTCAACGTATTGTCGCCGATTTTGAAGAATTTTTTCAGGTTGCGAACTTCTAACAATGTATCACGATTATCCACTTGTCTTCTCCCCCCTCTTACGATCCTGCGCGATTCTGTGCCAACGGGTGCTGGAGCCAGCAAGCAGCCCGCTGTGTCGAGCTAATGTCATTCAATTCAGGATCGTACTCCTGGCAGACGCGCATCGCTGATTCACAACGCGCGGTAAAGCCGCATCCAACCGGCGGACGAAGCAGATCCGGCGGCGTACCAAAGATCGGAGTGAGCGGTTCGTCGCGGTTCAGGTCCAGTCGAGGTACCGAGCGCAGCAGGCCTTTTGTGTAAGGGTGCTGCGGGTTGTAGAAGATATCGTCTACGGTACCGGTCTCGATTACCTTGCCTGCGTACATAACGATGACGCGATCGCACATTTCAGCCACGACGCCAAGGTCATGCGTAATCAGGATAATCGACGTATTCATTTTCTTTTGCAGCTCTTTCATCAGATCCAGAATTTGCGCCTGAATCGTCACGTCGAGCGCTGTTGTCGGCTCGTCAGCGATCAGAAGCTGCGGAGAGCAAGCCAGCGCGATCGCAATCATCGCACGCTGGCGCATCCCGCCGGAGAATTCGTGCGGATATTGATCGACACGTTTTTCCGGTTGCGGAATTCCTACCAACGTCAGCAGTTCGATGGCACGATTGCGGGCATCGGAACGCGACATGTTCTGGTGCTTGATCAAACCCTCCATGATCTGGTTGCCGATCGTTAAAGTCGGGTTCAATGAAGTCATCGGGTCCTGGAAAATCATCCCGATATCTTTACCGCGGATAGATTCCATTTCCTTGTTTGATTTATTGACAAGGTTGACTCCGTTAAAGAGAATTTCGCCTTTTTTGATCTCGCCTGGCGGCATCGGGATAAGCTTCATCAAGGTTTGGGCGGTTACAGACTTGCCGCAGCCGGACTCCCCTACGATCGCAACAGCTTCTCCGCGCTTCACGTGAAAATTGACGCCGCGTACAGCTTTGACTTCCCCCGCATAGGTATGGAAGGAGACGTGCAGGTCTTTTACTTCGAGAATGCGTTCTTCCATGACTGTGATCCCTCCTATTTCCGCAAGCGTGGGTCTACGGCGTCACGCAGACCGTCGCCAAGCAAGTTAAATGCCAACATCGTTATCGAGATGAACAGAGCCGGGAACATCAAGCGCCACGGGTAGTATTTCATCGCCGACAAACCTTCGTTGGACATCGTTCCCCAAGATGCTACCGGAGCGGATACCCCAAGACCAATAAAGGAGAGGAACGACTCGGCAAAAATGGCAGATGGAACAGTCAAGCTGAGCGTTACGATGATCGGACCCAAAGCGTTCGGGATCAAGTGTTTGAAGATCAGACGGTTGTTGTCAGCACCGAGAGAGCGGGCTGCCAATACAAACTCCTGCGCTTTCAACTGGAGAATCTGACCGCGGACGATCCGCGCCATCCCAATCCAGCCCGTTATCGTTAAGGCGATAATAATCGTCCCGACCCCGGGCTCTAAGACGACCATGAGCAAAATAACCACCAGAAGATAAGGAATCGCATACAGAATATCGGCAATACGCATCATGATTTCATCGACTTTACCGCCGTAGAAACCAGCAAGACCGCCCCAAATTACGCCGATGATCAGGTCGATAAACGCTGCGGCGAAGCCTACTTCCAAAGAAATGCGTGCCCCGTACCATACGCGGACGAAGACGTCGCGACCCAGGTCATCGGTACCAAACCAGTGTTCAGCAGAAGGTTTTTTGTTCTTACCTGCCAAATCAGTCGTAAAATAGTCATTGGAGCTAAGGATCGGAATCAGGATCGCACAAGCGACCAAAATCAAGATAAAGACAAGGGACGCCATCGCTACCTTGTTCATTTTCAATCGGCGCCATACGTCCGCCCAGAAGGAAAGGCTCGGGCGCTTAATGGATTCTGCCTGGCGAAGGTCGACAGAAATCGGCTCAAAATGCTCTTTCGTCAGTTGCATGTATCATTACTCCCTTCCTGCATCGCTTAGCTTGATCCGCGGGTCAACCAGCGTATAAGCGATATCAACCAGCAAAATTCCTACAACCAGAATGATCGCATAGAACACCGTGGTCCCCATAATAACGGTGTAGTCACGGTTTGTAATCGAGATAACGAACTCGCGACCCAAACCAGGGATACCGAAGATTCGCTCGATTACGAATGCACCGGTGAGGATGTTTGCAAGCAGCGGCCCGAGATAAGTAATAACAGGCAGAAGAGCGTTGCGAATAGCGTGTTTGACAGTAATCGTCACTGTATTCAAGCCTTTGGCTTTAGCCGTTTTGATGTAGTCTTGCCCGAGAACCTCCAGCATGTTGGAACGAGTCAGACGGGCGATGAAAGCGATCGGCATCGCGGCGAGAGCCAAGGAAGGCAGTACGGTATATTCAAAACCTTCCCACTTTGCAATGGGAAAGATGCCCCATTTGATTGCAAAGAAATATTGATAAAATGATGCCAAAATAAATCCAGGGACGGACAGGCCGAGAACGGCGATAAGCATGGCTGAGTAGTCCTGCCATTTATTGTGCTTGAGCGCTGCGACAACGCCTAGCGTGATCCCTCCGAAGATCGCGAGCAGCAAGGCCTGTGCTCCTAAATGGGCGGATACGGGGAAGCCCCGGCTGATCATGTCATTTACTGTGGAAGACTTCTCAACAAAGGATGGGCCCAAATCCCACGTAATGACACCCTTCAGATAGTCCAGATACTGCTCGTGGAGCGGCAGGTTCAATTTGTACTTTGCTTCCAGAGCTGCCTTGATTTCATCTGGTACGTTCTTTTCGGAAGTGAATGGACCGCCCGGCACCGCTTTCATAATGAAGAAGGTGGCCGTTACGATCAAGAAAAGCGAAAGAATCATGAAGATGATACGCTTACCAAGATAACGGATCAACAAACTTACCCCCTTACAATTTTTTTGCTTTCACGTCCCATCTTTACACTGCAGCATTCTGGATCCAGTGCAAAAATCGACTGTGTAAATAATTCCCCGTTGTTCGAATCTCTTGCGGATTTCTCTCTCTTTTTCTGTTGGCTATGCGCCATCTTTATATATATCGGAACGGTCGGCATAAGATAAGGTATATGGACGACCATATACCCTATCTCTGCAAACCGATTTCCTTTATGCCAATGCGGAAAACAAAATTACTCTACCGAAGCCCATTTCCAGTCGACATCGCCCAGACCGCCGATTACGACGCCTTTGACGTTTTCCTTTTGCACCCAGGAGTTTGTATAGAAGTAGATCGGCATGATCGGCATTTCATCCATGAGGATTTGCTCCGCTTCTGCCAGAATCTTCTTGCGTGCTTCCGGATCGCTTTCCGTGTTGGATTTGATCAACAGTTCCTTGTACTTTGGATGCTCCCAACGCGTGTCGTTGTTTCCGCCATCCTTGTCTCTGTACAGCTCGAGGAAGTTGATAGGGTCGTTAAAGTCACCCAGCCATCCCATACGGCCAACCTGGAAGTTTCCTTGGTGCATGTCTTCGAGGTAGACTTTCCATTCTTTGTTTTCCAGCTTCACTTCTACGCCGAGATTTTTCTTCCACTGGTCTTGAATCGCCGCAGCGATTTTTTGGTGGGCCTCAGACGTATTGTAGGACAGAGTGATTGGCGGAAGCTTGGAAATGCCGAGCTCCTTCATGCCTTCTTCCAACAGCTTTTTCGCTGTTTCAACATCATTGTCCTTGAAGTAGCCATCAGGTTTCAGCGCCATGGACGGCGGGACTGCACCTGTGGCAGGAATTTGGCCAGTTTGCAGGATATTGTCAATCAGGGACTGACGATCGATAGCATACGCGAACGCCTTGCGAATTTTCACATTATTAAACGGCGGTTTTTCTACGTTGAATTTATACCAGTACGTACCCGCGATTGGCTGAGTCGTAATTTTGTTCTGCTCTTTCAGAGCCGGGATGGCATCCGTCGGCAATGCGCTTGTCGGAGCACCAGCCCAATCGATTTCGCCGTTTTCAAACATGGACAGCTCGGTGTTCTCGTCTTCTACCATGGCAAACTCGATGCGATCAAGTTTTACAGAATCTTTGTCCCAGTAATTTTCGTTTTTGACGAGCACTAGCTTGCTCTTATGCTCCCAGCTCTCCATCTTGAAGGGGCCGTTGCCCAAGTGAGTCTTTGCTTCCCCTGCCCACTTCGGATTGGATTCAAGGAGGGCTTTGTTAACAGGGAAATAGGTTGGGAATGCAGTCAGCTCCAGGAAGAATGGAGTCGGGTTTTCCAGTTTTACTTCCAATGTTTTGTCGTCAAGTGCTTTCACACCGACTTCGTCGCGGCTTGCTTTGCCTTTGTTGTAGGCTTCACCATTCTTTACATAGTATAGCTGATAAGCGTAGTTGGATGCCGTATTTGGATCCAAAGCGCGTTTCCATGCGTATTCGAAGTCATGTGCCGTCAACGGTTCACCGTTTGCCCATTTGGTATCACGCAGCTTGAACGTATACGTCAACATGTCCTCGGAAAGCTCGTAGCTTTCAGCCACAGACGGCTGCGGCTTGTTATCCGGACCGATGCGGGTGAGACCGTCAAAGGTAGCGCGGATAATCGCGGCAGATGTCGTATCTTCGGAGAGTCCCGGATCTGCCGTTGGTGGTTCCGAATGGAGATTCAGTTTCAGCACTTGTGGCTTTTTCTCCGCAGGCGCCGCTGCTGGCTGTTGGGTCTGGCCTGTGTTCTCAGCCGGCTTCTGTTCTGTGGTAGTAGCCTGTTGGCCTCCACCGCAACCAGCCAATGCTGTACCGAGAACGGCAACGGAACTGACAAGAGCAAATACGCTTTTTTTCAACGCAATAACCCCCAATGTCATTGTCTTTTTTGTCTGTTTCTTTTTTTGTATGTTTTCAGAAAATTAGGAAAGAAAAAACCGTTTTTTCCCTCTTTGTTACCGGCGCTTACCAACCCCTTTCCTTATATGGCCACATCTTCATCACGAACGAACGAGAAGGAATCTTTATATTGTTTTAGCTCCAGCGACACATCCGCCGCCAGAATTCCTTCACATTGTGAGAGACGTTCGTTGACAAAGGTGATCAATTCTTCATTATTATGGAAACACGCTTGAATGATCAAGTCGTGCTTACCGCTGAATGCACCTACAAAGCGTACCTCCGGAAATTTGCTCAGTTCCTCAGCGACGCTGTTTTGCAGCCCGAGCTTGGTGGTCAATCCGATGATCGCCTGTACATGTAAGCCCAGCTTTTCTGGGTCAGGGTGAATAACAAACTGAAACACTCCATCTTGTAACAGGCGTGTAATCCGTGAACGGATGGTCCCTTCGCTCAAGCCAAGTTGATGAGCAATATCGGTGTATGCTCGTCTGCCGTCTTCTTGTAAAATTTGCAAGATCTGCATATCAACATGGTCTAGCTTTTTCATAAATACGATTTTTTAAGAACCTCCATTGGTTTTTTACGAAATTCGCAAAAATCTTTTACAATTTGCCTGTCACTTTAAACATAATCCGAAATGATAGCGGTGTCAACGAAATTTGACAAGTAGAATTATAAAAAATTATAAAGTGAATCCGAACAATAAATAATTTTTTAACATTTCACACTTACTATCTTTTACTCTATTGAACCGCAATTCAGTTGATTAATCAATAAAAATTTATCGAGAAAGACGTATTTTTTATCGAATGCTAGCATATTTATTTCCGAACGATGCCTTTTTTCGAGGCCTGCTCTTCGAAATGCGCATAAACCAGTGTCTTCACTCGATTTTCCAAAGTTTGGGAAAGCGTTTTCAGCAAATCTCCTGGAGAACAAACGCCGGACATTTCGTCCGACGTTATTTGTTTTACAGGAAACCTATTCGGTTATGATTTTGTAAATTAATGGTTGATCGATCAATGACTCGCTATCATAAGTATATGCGCCTTTCAACTCTTCTACCGCTTGCTTGAGCAATATCTCGTCATTGGCATGTACGGTAGCCAGTACATCGCCCTTGCGCACTTGATCGCCCCGCTTCTTGGCCAGCACGATGCCGACAGCCAGATCAATCGGCATTTCCTTGGTCAGTCTGCCCGCCCCCAACACTACCGACGCATGCCCGACTGTCTCCGCATCAATTGCAGAGATATAACCGTCCTGGCTCGCTTTCACCTCGGCTGTCAAAGACGCCTTGGGCAGTCGGTCAGGGTTGTATACATCCTCTTTGTTACCACCCTGGGCCTCGATCATCTGGGCGAGCTTTTCCACGGCTTTCCCGCTGTCCATAATCTCTTCCAGGCGCTTTCGGCCCTCTTCGACGTCTGCCACGAGCTCGCCGAGTACGAGCATATGCGCTCCGATCGCAAGCGCCAGCTCGGTCAAATCCTTCGGTCCTCTTCCAGCGAGTGTGTCAATCGCTTCTTTGACCTCTAATGCGTTGCCCACAGCAAAGCCGAGAGGTTGATTCATATCACTGATGACTGCGACCGTCCTTCTTCCTACCTGCGTGCCGATTTGGACCATGGCTGATGCAAGCGTTTCCGCCTGTTCCAGCGTCTTCATGAAAGCGCCTTTGCCGACCTTTACGTCCAGCAGGATCGCATCGGCCCCGGCCGCTATTTTTTTGGACATGATGGAGCTCGCGATCAGCGGAACCGCTTCTACCGTTGCGGTCACGTCCCGCAAGGCATATAGCTTCTTGTCTGCCGGGGTCAGATTCCCCGATTGGCCGATCACCGATACGCCGATTTCCCGTACTTGCTGCAAAAATTGTTCTCTCGTCCGTTCCACCTGGAAGCCGGCAAACGACTCCAGCTTGTCAATCGTCCCTCCGGAGTGCCCCAGGCCTCGTCCTGACATTTTGGCAACGGGAATCCCGGCCGCGGCAACGAGAGGAGCCACAACAAGCGTCGTTTTATCACCAACGCCGCCTGTACTGTGCTTGTCAACTTTGATTCCTTTCAGAGAGGACAAATCAAGCTGCTCGCCCGAACCCGCCATAGCCAGCGTCAGGTCGCCCGTTTCACGCGGAGTCATGCCGCGCAGCAGGACTGCCATCGCCCAAGCGGACATCTGATAATCCGGAATGCTTCCGTCTGTATAACCGCTAACCAGGAATTGAATTTCCTCGCTGGAAAGCTCCAGGCCATCTCTTTTTTTCGCAATGATATCGACCATGCGCATGATTATTCACCTCGTAGACAGTCTTTCCCCAAGCCCAGGGAGCAACAGGAAAGAAGGGTATGAAGCATGAACATACCCTCCTTTCCACCGCTCTTACAGCTTTGCGACAATGCCGTTAACCAGCGACAGGAACTGCGCTTTCACTTTTTCCGTCGTTTCCATGACTTCCTCGTGAGACAGCGGTTGCTCCAGAATTCCGGCAGCCATGTTGCTGATGCAGGAGATGCCGAGAACGTTCATTTTCATGTGTTTCGCCACAATCACTTCCGGTACTGTCGACATTCCGACCGCATCTCCGCCGAGAATGCGCAGCATGCGGATTTCTGCCGGAGTCTCGTAGGATGGGCCGAGCAGTCCGACATAGACCCCTTCCTGAAGCTCGATGCCTTGCTCGGCAGCTACCTCTTTTGCCAATCCGCGCAGCGCCTTCGAATACGCCTCTGACATATCCGGGAAGCGCGCTCCCAATTGCTCGTCGTTTGGTCCGATGAGCGGGTTGCGGAACGTCATATTGATATGATCGGCAATCAGCATCAGGTTTCCGGGCTGGTAGTTTTCATTAATGCCCCCTGCGGCATTCGTAACAATAATCGTTTCAACACCGAGCATTTTCATGACGCGGATCGGGAAGACGACCGCATCAAGCCCGTGTCCCTCGTAGTAATGGAAGCGGCCCTGCATCGCGACCACTTGTTTGCCCTGCAGCTTGCCGATGACAAGCTGGCCTTTGTGTCCGACGACGGTAGAAACCGTGAAGCCAGGAATCTCATGATACGGAATGATCACCGGATTTTCGATCTCGTCTGCCAGTACGCCCAGACCAGACCCGAGAACAAGCCCAATGGTAGGCTTCTCGCTCAGCTTTGGTTCGATGTAGCGGATTGCGTCTTGATATGTTGTCATCTGTCAAACTCCTCTCATACTATCGAAATGATTGCGTATTGCATGCCCGCATTTACAGTTTGGAAAG
The DNA here is from genome assembly GCF_036700025.1 of Brevibacillus borstelensis. Classification (NCBI taxonomy): domain Bacteria; kingdom Bacillati; phylum Bacillota; class Bacilli; order Caryophanales; family Paenibacillaceae; genus Brevibacillus; species Brevibacillus borstelensis. The sequence goes on from NZ_CP144922.1 coordinate 3,424,230, forward strand.
AAAGCTTTCCCCAATGGCTGGCGGCTGGACGCCAAAATTGTCCGCGATGGTTGCGCCGATGTCGGCAAATGTGCTGCGAATGCCCAAATGGCTGCCTGTGGCTATCCCTTTGTGGTAAACGAGCAGCGGAACGTATTCGCGCGTATGGTCGGTTCCGTGATGAACCGGATCATTTCCGTGATCGGCAGTGATGATCAGCAGATCTTCCTCACTCAGGGAAGAGATAAGCTCAGGGATGCGTGCGTCAAATTCCATCAGCGCCTTGCCATACCCTTCCGGATCGCGGCGATGTCCGAATTTCGCATCGAAGTCGACCAGGTTTACGAAGCTGAGGCCGGTAAACGACTCTTTCATCGTACCCAGCAATTGATCGACCCCATCCATATTGTCCTTGGTCCGAATCGCTTTCGTAACCCCTTCATCTGCGTAAATATCACTGATTTTACCGATCGCAATAGAAGCCAGTCCCGCATCCTGGAGCCGGTTCATCACTGTCGGCGCGAACGGCTTAACGGAGTAATCATGCCGATTGGCTGTACGGACAAAGGAGCCGGGCTGGCCTACGAACGGGCGGGCGATGACGCGGGTGACGGCAAACTCGTCACGCAAAGTCAGCTCCCGGGCAACCTGACAGATGCGATACAATTCTTCCAGCGGGACCACTTCCTCGTGGGCTGCCACCTGGAACACACTGTCCGCAGAAGTGTAGACAATGACGTTGCCAGTCCGCATATGCTCTTCGCCCAGCTCATCGAGAATGTCTGTGCCGGAAGCGACCTTGTTGCCCAGCACCTTGCGTCCGATCCTCTCTTCGAACTCGTGGATCAGCTCGGTCGGAAAACCATCCGGGTATGTGCGGAACGGTGTGGATACGTGCAGACCCATAATTTCCCAATGCCCTGTCGTTGTGTCCTTTCCGATAGAAACTTCATTCATTTTCCCATAATGGGCTTTTGGCTGCTGCGCAGCAGGGACATTGGCCAAAGGAGCGATATTCCCCAGGCCCAGTGCTTGCAAATGCGGAAGAGCAAAGCCTTCTACTCGTTCGGCAATATGGCCGAGCGTATGGGCACCCTCGTCTTGAAAACGGGGGGCGTCAGGCAATTCGCCGATCCCGACGCTGTCCATCACAATCAAGAAAACACGAGAAAAACGTGGCAAAAAAACCGCCTCCTACAAGTAAGTATGAAGAATGCACCCAGGTGTAAGGATAGTCGTCAGACGTCTGACGAGGAAAAAAAGAGAGACTATGCTCTCGGGTGGGTTTTTGCGTAAATATCCTTAATCCGGGTTCTGGTCACGTGCGTGTAAATCTGGGTCGTAGAAATGTCTGCATGGCCGAGCATTTCCTGCACGGAACGGAGATCTGCACCGTTCTCGAGCAGATGCGTGGCAAAGGAATGGCGCAGGGTATGCGGAGTAATTTCTGCTCTGACATTTGCTTTTTGCGCATATCGCTTAATAATTTTCCAAAAGCCCTGCCTGGTAATCTGCTTGCCCACATGGTTCAGGAACAGCGCAGTCTCCCCCTGCTCTTTTACAAGCCGGGGCCGCCCTGCCTGCAAATAATGCCGTACCATTTGAATGGCGACCGAACCGAGCGGGATGATGCGTTCCTTTGACCCTTTGCCCATGCATTTGACAAACCCCATCTCCAGATTCACATCCAAGACGCTGAGATTCACCAATTCCGACACGCGGATGCCTGTCGCGTACAGAAGCTCCAGCATCGCTTTGTCGCGTAGACCTGCGGGATGATTCATGGGCGGGCTGTCGAGCAGACGCTCCACCTCTTCCACCGATAATACCTTGGGCAGCCTTTTTTCAATTTTAGGCGTTTCCAAATGGATCGACGGGTCTTTGTCGATAAACTTGTCGCGTACGAGAAATTGATAAAAGGCCCGTATCGAAGCCATATTACGGGAAAGTGTCGCCGTAGCCCTGCCTTTTTCCTGCAAACTCATCAAATACCCGATGATCTGTGTCCGGGTAGAGTCTTCTATCCGGGTGATTCCCTGCTCCCGCAGATAGTTGGTATAGGCAACCATATCCCGTTGATATGATTCCAGTGTATTTGGTGAAAGCCCCTTTTCGACGGAAAGAAAATGGATAAAATGATCAATCAGCATGTCCATGAAGTTGTCCCCTTCAGGTGAAAAGTATCTCGTATTGCTTTCCACACGAAAAGGAAAAGTCCTCTTTTTTGGAGGAAAAATGCCCCTCTATTCCCCTGTCAGATAGAACAGCTGCAGCCTCGCCATATATCCGTCCAAATCCTTTGGAGCAGATGTATTGACGAGCTTCACGACTTTTACCGCATTGCCGTTTGGCTCCCGGTATTGGTTCCCGGACCACAGTTTATCGGTAAGCAGAGAGATAATCCCGTACGAAATCAATGTGCAGGTGACAAACAGGAGAAAAAAGCGCAAGATCTCCATGAATCGTCGAACCGGTATTCGCATGTGCCGACTTCCTCCCTGTTATCGTTCCTTCCATATATATGCGCCATTGAAAAATCCATTCAGCCCGCTTATGTGGGAAGGTCTTGGAGGACGTCGTCAAGCGGTACAAAGGGAACGTTCAAGGATCTGGCTACTGCTTCATACACGACGTGGCCGTTGAGCACATTGACCCCGCGAGCGAGCGCCCGGCTTTGGGCGATAGCAGTGCGGTACCCTTTGTTGGCAATCATCAGCCCGTAGGGAATGGTGACATTGGTCAAGGCGATGGTTGAGGTGCGGGGAACCGCTCCAGGCATGTTGGCAACCGCATAATGGACGACTCCATGCTTTACGTAGGTCGGATCGCTGTGGGTCGTAATCCGGTCGATTGTCTCGATCGATCCCCCCTGGTCAATCGCCACATCCACGATGACGGAACCGGGAGCCATCGATTTTACCATTTCCTCCGTGACCAGTTTGGGAGCCCTTGCTCCCGGAATCAGGACCGCACCGATCAAAAGGTCCGCTGATTGTACAGCCTCGGCAATATTGTAGTGATTGGACATGAGCGTATGCAGACGCCCCCGGAACAGGTCATCCAGCTCACGCAGCCTGCCTGCATGAATATCAAGCAGCGTTACCCTTGCCCCCATTCCGACAGCCATTCTGGCCGCATTCGTCCCGACAATGCCGCCACCGACAATGACTACGTGCGCCGGCGGAACACCTGGCACCCCTCCCAAAAGGATGCCCTTTCCGCCGTGAGGCTTCTCCAAAAATTGGGCGCCGATCTGTACAGACATCCGTCCTGCCACCTCGCTCATCGGCATGAGCAGCGGCAGCGACCCGTCATCGGTCTGGATCGTTTCATAAGCGATCGCCACCACTTTTTTGGCGCACAGCTCTGCTGTCAGCTCTCTTTCCGGTGCGAGATGCAAATATGTAAACAGGATCAGATTTTCCCGAAAATATGCGTATTCCTCCGGCAACGGTTCCTTTACCTTGCAGATCATCTCTGCATGCTGCCAAACTTCCCTGGCGCTGCTGAAGATTTCCGCACCGGCCGCGAGATAGTCCTCATCAAAAAAGCCAGAGCCCGCTCCAGCCAGTGTCTCCACGAGTACCCGATGTCCCGCCTGCCTGTAGGCGCTTACGCCTGCCGGGGTCAATCCTACCCTGTTTTCGTTGTTCTTCAGCTCTTTTGGGACTCCAATAATCACGCTTTTGCCGCCTCCTTCACTTGGCATTCACTTTCCTTATGATGCCTCCCGAAGTGAATCTCTAACAGCCAAAAGCGTCAAAACAAGAAAAACTTCTCCTTTTGAAAGAGAAGTTTTTTACTTGAAGTCCTCCACGTTGACCTTGTCGATACAGCGGCTGCAAATGCCGTAGAATGACAGGCGGTGATCGGTAATATAAAAGTTGTAAACATTCTTTACCTTTTCTTCTGCGGATACAAGGAGGTCCTCAAAAATTTCATCTACCGAGCCACAGTTGTTGCAGATCAAGTGATGATGGTGATACTCAGAATTATCGTCACGCAGGTCGTACCTGGCGACTCCGTCTCCAAAGTTCATCTTGTGGATGATCTTCAACTCACTCAGCAATTCCAGCGTACGATAGACCGTAGCCAAGCCTATTTCAGGGGCTTTTTCTTTCACGAGCAGATAGACGTCTTCCGCACTCAGATGATCTTCCTCGTTCTCCAGCAACACGCGAACAGTGGCTTCACGTTGTGGCGTCAGTTTATAGTTTTGGGAATGAAGTTGCTGCTTGATCTTCTCTAACTTTTCTTCCAACATGCTTGCCCCTCCCCGCTCACATGAAACCTGCTCCTATTATAGTAGAGGGGCATCCTAGAAGTCAAATACATAAGTTCTTACTTGAGAATAATTATTGATTGAGCACGATCTGCATCAGCTTCGGCGAGACAAAGGTTTCAAACATCGCCGCAATCGTCAGAACCGCCAGCATCGCAAGCACGAGCAAGGAATACCCCATGAAATGAGGCATGATCACATCTCGTTTGGATAACAACCTCGTTCTGATCAACCTGAGTGAAAAAGAAATCCCGCTTACTCCCACGATCATCAAGGCCGGAACAACCAACAGATTTTGCGGCAATACGCCCATCAGCGCAAAGGTGACTCCTTGCCATTGCAGCTGGTTGACGAGAAAACCGACCGTAAAGCCGATGACTACGCCTTTTAAAAACAGAAGGAGCAAAATCATCGGCAGGCCGATTATGGACAACCCCAGCACCCACATGATCCCGACTGTTTTTGCATAGTAGCCGAACGACTGCTGAAAATGCATGTTCGGTTCGGGAATGCCCTTTTCCCCGATACTGCTGAAAAAAAACTGGAGAAATCCGAACAGCTCTTGCCTTTGCGCGAGCGGCAGTGAATTGACGATAACCGCGCCAAAAATAATTCCCATCGTAAACAGAACGATCGTAAACCAGTAGAGTGATTGGTGCTCTTTCGCATATACGTGGATTGTTTGTCCAATTCGCGACCGCACAGCAGCTCGCCTCCCGCTTCGCTGATTCTTATACAGCTTATGCGGACGGGCTGTCGCCTATGACTTGTCCTCGCGCAAAGGGAGGATCTTGCCATACGTGCCGGCCCCACCTGCTTTTACCACCAGCCGCCCCTCTCTGGCCAAAACGATCAGCTCTGCAATACGGTCTCCTGTAATGCTCGCGAGCTCCTCCTGCCTTGTCCGATGCAAGATGGACATTTCCGTTCCAAAGCGCTCATAGAGTTTTTCCCGCAGCTTCGGACCTACTCCAGGGATAAACTCCAGCGGGACCTGCTCTATATACGGCGGCCGAAACGGAGGATGCACTCCTGCAGGCGCATCTGCCAGTTGGGCGATCCGGTCGTATACACCTCGAACCACACGCTTGAATCCGCATTGCGGACAGCGTCCCTGCTCGTTCGCCGGCTGTGTCGATTGGCACGATTGACAGGCAGTCTGATGGTACTTCCCGAGCTGGGGATGAAGGCCATAGTTTACGCTGACCCCGCGCCCTTCTTCCCTGCGCAGCGCCTTCACCCATTCCAGGAACGAGCGTTCACCCAGTGCAATGGATTGGTACTCCCTGCCGATTTTCGCCAAGGAATGTGCATCGGAATTGGTCAAAAACGTCTTTTCATGCAGCTCCAGCAAGCGATCCGCCATTTCCGAATTGGCGCTAAGCCCCAATTCCACCGCATAAATCAGGCTCGGATCCATCAATTCAGCCAGCGAATCCGTACAGCTTCCGTATAAGCCTTTATGCGGGGTGAAAATATGTGCGGGAACAACGACTCCGCCCCAATCGGCAATCACCTGCTGCAGCTCCCGCAATGTCGTACGAATGCGCTGCGAGCTGAGCTGCACATTTTTGCAGCGCTGGGAAAGCCATTTCGTAAACAGCCTCATCCTTGCCAGATCGGGCAGATAGCAGAGAAAATGCGCTTCTCCTCTGGCTGTCTCCTTGATCTCCACCTCACAGCCTAGGATCAGCATGGTCTGTTTGTACAGCACGCCTCCATCCTTGTGCTCTGCTGCATGTCCTTGGTCGATGAGATGCTGGAGCTCCTCCTGCACCTCCGGCGAATGGGCGTCGATAATCCCGATCATGTCCATGCCTTTTCGCTCCGACGCCTCTTCCAGGATTCTCGTCAAAGTCATTTGCCGCGAAGCCGTGATTTTGACGGGCTTTCCGGTCCATGTCCCCCCGACGTGGATATGCATGTCACAAAAAAACTCCGGCAGCGCGCTCTGCTTATTTTTTGCCATGCAACAACCGATTTTCCCACGCGAACAATGCCGCTACTGTTTTTGCATCCCGAATCTCCCCGAGTCGATGAAGCTCGTGGGCCTCTTCCAATGTAAGCTCCAAAACCTCTACAAACTCGTCTTCATCGGGTTGACTCTCTCCCTTTGTCAGTCCGGTTGCCAGGTAGAGGTGGAGAATTTCATTGGCAAACCCTGGAGAGGTGTAAAAAGAACTGAGAAGGGTATAATCTTTGGCCTGGTACCCCGTCTCCTCCTGCAATTCGCGCTTGGCACATGCAAGCGGCTCCTCGCCGGGCTCAAGCTTTCCAGCAGGAAGCTCGACGATCACTTGCTCCAGCGGCTTGCGGAACTGGCGGACCGCTACCAATTTTCCTTCATCGGTCAAAGCCATAACGGCAACGGCCCCCTGATGGGTGACAATCTCCCGCTTCGCTGTATGGCCGTTGGGCAGCAGCACTTCATCCACTTTCAACGTAATGACCTTGCCTTCATAAATCGTCTGGCTGGAAATCGTTTTCTCGTACAAATGCTGTGTATCCTTCATCGGTTCATCACCCTTTGCGTTTGGCTGGTTCTAAACAGGAATGTCTCTCCATATGCTTTGAGCAAGACACTTGTCCAATCCATATTGTATAGGAGGAGAGAGAGGATGAAAACCTATGTGGACGAAAAGCAGATTCGGATGGTAGGAAAAGCGTGGGAAATTCGCGCTACACTCCGCTCCTGGTCAAAAAAAGACCTAACCTTGCAAGAATATCTCGCCCGACGCAGCAATTCGTCGCGTCGCTAATGCTGTCTTTTATGTAGGGAATGCTCTTTGCCGCAAGCACCCCGGCCAAAGCAGCTGTCTGAAACGGTGCCGGGTCTTGCCGCCAGCCTCGGCCCATCGTGGAAAAGTGCAGGTCATACATGCGCTCCAGCTCATCCAATTCTTCCTCTGCTGGTGCGGCTGCACGCAGGACAAGATGGTCTGTCTGTTGGCAGATGCCGTCCATTTGCCTCGCGATACGGCTATCGCGTTCGTCATCCCATACGGGGACGGGTACGATGGCTGGACGAAGCGCAAACCTCTTCAGCACCGTAATCGTGTGATGGCTTACGCCCAGATGCCGCTCCCTAGGGTCGGAAAAACTGATGCGCGGTATAAAAAACGGGACGCCTCCAAGCAGGCTGACAGCATGCATTACTTCAGCCAACTGCATTCCTGAAAAGCCGAATGTAGTGGCCGTCCCTGCCACACCGGGCCCCAAGATGCATAGAATGATGTCAGCTTGTGCTACGTGACGGGCAGCTAATAAACCGTTGTGAATCGAAACGGTTTCCAAATCTCCGCCCCACGCATGTCCGGTCGTGACCGTGCTGCCAAGCAGCCCTTTCCGCTTTAAATGGTCTGCCTGTTGGCTCAAGCCGATTGGCAATGAAGCCGCATCGGGCATGACATAGACAACTCTCAGGTCTGAGTCGGTTTGATTGATTGCTGACGCCACTGCCGGCAGCAGACTGTGAAGCTCTCCGATCAATACAGGGGTCCCCTCCAATGAGACCTGTTCATTGTTGAACAGCGCGTGATAGGGGCTATGCTGCTCTTCCACGCTATCCACAGCTAATTGCCACGGAGCATACCGCATTTTCATGACGTGGCCCCACGTGCTCGGATATACATCGACCGGATTTTTCTCTGCCGATTTTCCTACTACAATGTGATACCCTCCCGTACCCAATTGGAGTCGAATGGCTGTCGTATTTATCAGGAGCTCCTCGCCTTCCTCGTAATGCTCCTGCGAGTATGAAATAGCGTGTTCGGTTTGGCTGGTTTCAGGCAAAAAAACCTCCAGAACCTGCATGCCTTGTCTTTTGAGCAGAACCTGCTTCACAACCCCCGATTCCAGGCGAAGCACTGCACATCCCCCCGCTTTCGCCAGCTTCCTTGATCAAAACACCAATTCGGCAAAGACCAGTACCTTTTTGATAAATTATGGGAATCAGGCAAAAAAAAGAACCAGGTCTCCCCATGGAAGACCCGGCACTTCGCGTTGTGCTTCTTCATTTTAATTGTATCGTTTTCGCTTTACTCAAGAACTTCTGCAATAACCGCCAACACGAGTTCGGACGCTTTGTTGAGCTCAGCAATCGGCATCCGCTCGTTCTTGGTATGGATGTCTTCGTAGCCGATCGCAAAGTTTACGCTCGGGATGTTGTAGCCGTTAAAGACGTTGCCGTCGCTGCCGCCACCGCTCGATACCAGCTCGGGATTGCGGCCGATGCGCTTCACTGCGCCAATCGCTTTTTGAACAACAGGCGTTTCTTCATTAAACTTGTAGCCGTGATACATAAAAATGACATCGTTTTCGCACTTCCCGCCCATTTCCGCAGCTGCCTCTTCAAAAGCGGTAGTCATGCTTTTTACCTGCGCCTCCAGCTTATCCATTACAAGGCTGCGCGCTTCCGACCATACCTCTACATAGTCCGTCACGATGTTGTATGCCTTGCCGCCTTCAAATCGGCCGATATTGGCCGTCGTATCGGCGTCAATGCGACCCAGGGACATGCGGGAAATGGCTTTGCTGGCAATCGTGATCGCACTGATTCCGTCTTCCGGATTTACCCCTGCGTGAGCGGCTTTTCCGTGAATTTTGGTCACGATACGATACTGTCCAGCCCCTGCTACCGTAATCGCTCCGACCGGACCTTCCGAATCGAGGATGAAGCCCATCTCGGCCTTCAGCAGGCTGGAATCCATGGCGCGTGAACCGACGAGACCGGATTCTTCACCGACAGTCAGGACAACCTGGATAGTCGGATGCGGCAGATTTTTTTCCTTCAGTGTCCGAATCGCTTCAAAAATCGCTGCGATCCCGGCTTTGTCGTCCGCACCCAAAATCGTAGTCCCGTCGGAGTAGACGTAGCCGTCACGAACTTGCGGTTTGACGCCGTTGCCTGGAACGACCGTATCCATGTGGCTGCTGAACAGAATAGCCGGACCTTTGGCATTTCCCTCCAGCGTGGCAATGAGGTTGTTTCCGCCGTGGCCCGTCTTGGCCGCTGCGTCGTCTTCCTCAACGGTGAAGCCCATTTCAATCAGCTTGTCCTTCAGCACTTTGTTGATTTGCGCTTCGTTTTTGGTTTCACTGTCGATTTGAACGAGCTCCAAAAACTCGTTTAGCAATCGCTCCTGGTTGATCACGACAATTCCTCCCGAATAAAGCCCCCGCAGGGCCAATACGGCAACCCGCGGGGCTTGTCTAATGAAAATGCCAGATGATAGCATTGTCTACCTGTTACAAGTATACAGCAAAAAAATTTTTTCTACCATGTCGTGCCAGCCTTTTTCTGCTTGTTTACAGGGGGATATTTCCGTGTTTCTTGGAAGGACGGCGCTCTTCTTTGTTTCTCAGCATTTCCAGCGACCGTTTTAAATATTTGCGGGTTTCCCGCGGATCGATCACGTCATCCACCATTCCGTTTTCTGCTGCCACATACGGATTGGCAAAGCGCTCGCGATACTCGGCAATCTTGGCCTGGCGGGTAGCCACCGGATCAGCGCTCTGTTCGATGTCGCGGGCAAAGATCACGTTGGCCGCTCCTTCCGGGCCCATGACCGCGATCTCGGCATTCGGCCAGGCATAGACGACGTCTGCACCGATGGCCTTGGAATTGAGGGCCACGTAAGCACCGCCGTACGCTTTTCGCGTAATGACACTGATTTTCGGCACTGTCGCCTCGGAGTAAGCAAACAATATTTTTGCACCATGCCTGATGATCCCGCCGTGTTCCTGGTTAATGCCGGGGAAAAAGCCGGTCACATCGACGAATGTAATCAACGGAATGTTGTAGCAGTCACATGTCCGGATAAACCGTGCCAGCTTGTCGGATGAGTCGATATCCAAACCGCCTGCCATCACCTTTGGCTGGTTGGCGATCAGCCCCACGCTTTGTCCGTCGATACGCCCAAAGCCGACCACGATATTGCGGGCGAAATCCGGCTGTACTTCTAAAAACTCTCCATGATCCACAATCTTTTCCAGCACTTTTTTTACGTCATACACCTTGGTGCCCGCTACCGGGACCAGGTCGATCAGCTCTTCCAGCCAGTCCCCCTCATCCCCGCTATATGCTTTTACCGGCGGTTCTTCCCGGTAATTTTGCGGCAGGAAGCTCAGCAGGTTGCGCACTTGCAGCAACACCTCTTCTTCTGTTGCGGCGGTAAAATGCGCGTTTCCACTGATGGCAGAGTGGACAGAAGCGCCGCCCAGATCTTCGCTGGATATTTTTTCGCCCGTTACCGTTTCAATGACTTTCGGTCCCGTAATAAACATCTGTGACGTCTTTTCCACCATAAAAACGAAATCGGTAATCGCCGGGGAATAGACTGCCCCGCCCGCGCAAGGTCCCAGAATGACGGAGATTTGCGGAATCACGCCTGAATAGATCGAGTTCCGGTAGAAGATATGCCCGTAACCGTCGAGGGAGACGACCCCCTCCTGAATCCGCGCCCCGCCTGAGTCGTTAAGACCAATGACAGGTGCGCCGTTTTTGGCCGCGAGATCCATAATGTTGGCGATTTTTTTGGCATGCATTTCCCCAAGCGCTCCACCAAAAACCGTAAAGTCCTGGGCGAACAGATAGACGAGCCGGCCGTTGATTTTGCCGTAGCCTGTCACTACCCCTTCGCCTGGAGCGTCGAGTTTGTCCATCCCGAAGTTGGTCGCCCGGTGTTTGACAAATGGCTGCAGCTCGACAAACGTGTCCGGATCGAGCAGAAGCGAGATACGCTCCCGTGCCGTCAGCTTGCCGCGATTGTGCTGGGCAGCGATGCGCTCGTCTCCGCCGCCCATCTCGACTTTCCGTTTTCGCTCGTACATCTCGTCGATTTTTTCGAACATCGCTTCACTCATCGTTGCCTTCCTCCTTACCTGCAGATGTATCCGGATACTCACACAATTCGAACAGAACTCCGCCAGCCGCCTTTGGATGGATAAAGGCGATTTGCGCGCCATGCGCTCCCGGCTTGGGCACTTCATTTATAAGCGGAATGCCGTTTGCCTGCAAATGGTGCAGACGCTCCGCCACGTTCTCGACATCAAAGGCGATATGGTGAATGCCTTCGCCGCGCTTGTCAATAAATTTGGCGATCGGACTGTCCGCACTCATCGGCTCCAACAGTTCGATCCGGCTTTCTCCGACCCCGAGGAAAGCGACACGAACCTGCTCGCTCTCCACCGCTTCTGTCCCGAGCAGGTTAAGCCCAAGCTGCTCGGTGTAAAATGGCAGAGCCTTATCGAGATTTTTCACAGCTATGCCGATATGGGCAATCTTTTTCGGGGCTTTTTGAAAGGTCAACTGCTTTCTTTTCACATGGGCACGGATAAAGTCAGCGGTCACACTGGTAGGCGTGCCTGGCGTGAAAACTTCCGCTACTCCGTGTTCTTTCAAGTAGGGGATATCTTCCTGTGGAATTACGCCTCCCCCAACGACCAAGATGTCATCCGCTCCCTGTTCCCTGAGCAGACGGACAACCTCTGGAAAGAGCTCATTGTGAGCCCCTGAAAGACAGGAGAGTCCCACGCAATCGACATCCTCCTGTATCGCAGCTGCGGCGATCTGGGCCGGTGTCTGACGGAGCCCCGTGTACACTACTTCCATCCCTTCGTCGCGAAGGGCCTGCGCCACTACCAATGCACCCCGATCGTGTCCGTCGAGCCCTGGTTTGGCAACCAGTACGCGAATCCTCTGTTCCATCAATAGCTCCCCCTTGTCACTAGAACCTTCCTGTTTGCTGACTAAACCGCCCGGTACTCGCCAAATACGCTTCGCAATACGCCGCAGACCTCTCCAATCGTGGCATAATGGCGGACGCATTCGATAATGTACGGCATCAGGTTGTCTTTGCCCTGTGCTGCTTCGCGCAACTGATTGAGCGTTTGTTCAACTGATTGCTGATTCCTTTTTGCCCGCAGTGCATCTAGCCGCTCTTTTTGTTTCCTGCCAAGCTCAGGGTCTACGCGAAGCAGCTCCGGCTGTGGCTCGTTTTCAAGCTGAAAGCAGTTCATTCCCACTACCTTTTCCTCGCCGGATTCTATTTTTCGCTGCGTTTCATAGGCTTGCTTGTGAATCTCCCGCTGCATATAGCCCGCTTCCACAGCAGCTACAGCGCCTCCCATTTGCTCGATTTTCTCCAAGTAGGAAAGAGCTTTGGCCTCTATCTGGTCTGTCAAATACTCCACAAAGTAGGAACCCGCCATAGGGTCGACTGTATCCGTTACTCCGCTTTCAAACGCGATGATCTGTTGTGTCCGAAGCGCGATACGGGCAGATTCTTCCGTCGGCAAGGCGAGCGCCTCGTCGCGGGAATTCGTATGCAGGCTTTGCGTGCCGCCAAGGACTGCTGCCAGTGCCTGCAGGGTGACGCGAACGATGTTATTGTCAGGCTGCTGCGCCGTCAGCGTGGAACCGCCCGTTTGGGTATGAACGCGAAATTGCCACGACTTCGGATTTTTTGCTCCGTATCTCTCTTTCATCAAGCGAGCCCACATTCTCCGGGCTGCACGGAATTTGGCAATCTCTTCGAAAAAGTGATTGTGTCCGTTGAAGAAAAACGATAGCTGTGGAGCAAAACGGTCAATGTCGAGACCGGCCTGGAGCGCAGCTTCCACGTATGCGATGCCGTCCGCGATCGTAAACGCGACTTCCTGAACGGCAGTCGACCCGGCTTCCCGAATGTGATAGCCGCTGATGGAAATGGTGTTCCATTTGGGCACGTTCTCTGCACAGTAGGCAAAGATGTCCGTAATCAAACGCATGGACGGCTGCGGCGGAAAAATATATGTGCCCCGGGCAATGTATTCCTTCAATATGTCATTTTGAATCGTACCTGACAGCTTCTCTGCCGGTACGCCCTGTTTTTCTCCTACTACGATATACATGGCAAGCAAAACAGATGCTGGTGCATTGATCGTCATCGAGGTGCTTACCTTGTCGAGCGGTATGCCGTTCAGCAGCACTTCCATGTCCTCCAGCGAATCGATGGCTACACCGACCTTCCCGACTTCGCCTGTTGCCATCGGGTCATCCGAGTCGTAGCCGATCTGTGTCGGCAGGTCAAAGGCAACGCTCAGCCCGGTCTGCCCCTGTTCAAGAAGATAGCGGAACCGCTTATTCGTTTCCTCGGCAGAACCAAAGCCGGCGTATTGCCGCATCGTCCACAGTCTTCCTCGATACATATTGGGTTGAACGCCCCGCGTATACGGATACTCTCCCGGGAATCCGACATTTTCCATATAAGCATCATCGATCTGATCCGGCACATACAGCGGATCGATCTCGATCGCGGACGAGGTGGCAAACTGCTGTTTTCTTTCGGGCGACTTGGCCAGCCGTTCATTCAGCTCTTGTTGCCACTTTCGGTACAGTTCGGTACAATCTTTAGTAGTCACCTGCAAACACCTCGTTTTCCATGTAATGACCGATCGTCTAAACGAAGGAAGGAACTTCTCCTCCTTCCAATAATTCTAGCACAGCGAGTTACACAATAACGCGACAATTTCCACTTTTCGTGCAGTAAATTTTTCAATCGCGCTATTCAGGAGGTTCGATATGCCGAAACATTCAACACTGGTAAAAATCATGGTCTTTATTATGATTGCCGCTCTCGTGGTTCCAACGTTCTTTTACTTCCGATGATCAGAGGCCCTCTGGGCAGCCAGACGGTTCATCATAAGAAAAACCCCTCCCGACCGGGAAGGGTTTTTTGCTGTTCATTGATAGACGAATACGCTGGATGTTTTGGCATCCCAGCCTACTTTGTAGCCCAGATTGTCGGTTACAAAGCGGATCGGAACCATCGGCATTCCGTTTTTCAACGCAACTGGCGCTGGCAGGGTAAATTCCTGACTTCCTACGTATGCCTTGTTGGAGTCAACTGTAAAACGGACCACTGTTCTGCCTTTAATGATCGCTACCGTCTGGTTGTTCCATTGGGTAGTCAACGCCATGGCTTCCTTGAAGAACTGAGCTGGCACCATTGTTGTATTTCCGTTCGCCAGATAAGGAGCTTCCTGCAACGGATATACTTTTCCATGCAACGTAAACGATTTGTTGTTTACTTTAAACAGTGCAGCGTTCGCCGGGACTGCTGTCTGCGGCTGTTGCGGCTGCTGCGGAGCCGGTTGAGCTGGCTGCGCCGGTTGAGGCACGCCCACTCCAACTGCACGTCCAAACAGCAAGCCTTTTTCCTCAGAGCTGAAGACATTGATCGTGTACGTGTTTTTCGCCGCAGGGTTCACGATGTTGGCTGCTGCCCCGATCACGATGTTGGCTCCAGTTCCTGCAGCGATGTCTTGAGCCGGGTAAACCAGCACGTTTTGTCCGCGAACGGCAACAAAGCTGGCGGCAACGCCGTTTACAGAAACGCTTGCCGGTGCGATGTATGCTGGCACCTTGTACCCAACCGGGAATACGACTTCAATGAAATCGCGCTGTTTCACCAGCGGAGCGCCAAATGCTTTCACGGCGATGTTGACGCCAGTTTGCTTCCCTACCGCTGTGTTGGTCAAGGTGATTGTTGCCGTGCTGTTGTTTGCCGGTGCAGGAGTGCCAGGTGTCGTTGGCGTTGGAGTTGGCGTTGGTGTCGGCGTTACCGCCCCTGCACCATTGATCCGGAACGTTTTGGACGTTGCCGTTTTGCCGTCAACCGTCATCTTGAGCGTATAATCGCCCGCAGCTTTCGGGTTGGTAATCCAAGCGTTGTAGTCGATATCTACTTTTACATTTTTGCTGGAAGAAAAGTTGGACGGCGCAGTCAATGCAATACTGTTTCCGGCAAAACCGACTCTTTTAGGCGTCTTTCCGTTGATTTTGAAATCATCTGGATTCAAATACCCTGGAATCATACCAGACGATGGGAACTCGATAATGACATCACTGTCCGCCTTCAATTCTGTCTTTCCGAAGTCAGCTTCGAAGCTGAAGCTGGTGCGAGCACCTGCTGAACTGTCAGAAAGGGATACAGTAAAATCACTCGCAGTGGAGGAGCTGGAAGAAGAACCAGATTTTTTAATGTCAAACTTCTTAGATGTATAGGTTGTTCCATCCCATTTCACATCAATGGTATATTTATCGCCAGCAGATGGGTTAGTGATTCGTGCGCTTTTGTAAAACTTAAGCGTCAGTTCTTTTTTTCCGTCTGCTTTAGACGGAACCTTGATCTCTACTTTTTTGCCGGAGACGCTTACAGAATCAGGTGTGTATTCATTAATATCGATGTCATCCTTGGAAATCTTGCTTGGCAGCATATCCGAGCTTGGGAACGTAACAGTGATATAGTCGCCTTTGGTCAATTTGTCTTTCAGCTTGATTGGACCGATTTCATACTCGGTTTCTTTCTTTTCGGTTTTGTCGTCGATATCGACAGAGTAGTCATCGGAGCTTCCTTTGCTACTGCTGCTTCCACTTGTAATTTTCACATCCTCAGACTCTTCGCTCTCAGCCGAAGTGCTGATGTCGATAGAGTATGTACCCTTTTTATCGGGGTTCGTAATTCCGTCCGTGATTTTTATCCTTAGGTCCGAGCCTTTACTAAGTTCTTCGTCGACCTTGATTGTAATTTCTCTCCCGCTGACACTAACGCTTTTCACTTCAAAATCAGCATCGATATCGTCTTCGTCCATGCTGCTGTCGACATCAAAGCCTTTTGGGAACGTGATATAAATTTTGTCTCCGGAATCCAAAGCTTTTTCAATCGTAAAGTCAATCGTATATTTGCTGTCCGCACCTTCCTCGTCATCGTCTGGATCAATCGAGATATCGGTGATTGCACTAGCGGACTGCGGAGCGATGACAAACGGCGTCGTTGCCAAGGCTGTAGCCAGCATAATTGGAAGTGCTTTTTTGCTCTTCTCCATGTTCTTCCTCCCATACTTCTCTTGAAATCGATCAAACTTTTCTTGTCGAAACGCTATCAGTTTACCATATTTACGAAATAGAGGGAATCTATTCGCATAAAAATGATAGGCATGACAGCATTCATATGGTATGACGAAGCAACATGGCAAAAGGTTACAAAGCAGTTACACGAAAAAATAAAAAGCCAGCAGCAAGAGAGAAGTCCATCCCTCCTGCTGCTGGCACAGCGTTGTTTTTGTCGATCAGTACAGCTTTGTATCCGGCCCGATCGCCTCCAGCTTTTGCTTGACGCTTTGCAGGAAACGGCCGCACACCAGTCCGTCGAGAACCCGGTGATCCAGCGAGAGGCACAGGTTCACCATCGAGCGGACGGCAATCATGTCATCGATCACGACAGGCCGCTTCACGATCGACTCGACGCTGAGGATCGCCGCCTGCGGCGAATTGATGATCGGCATCGACAGGACCGAGCCAAACGAGCCCGTATTGTTTACCGTAAACGTCCCTCCGGACATGTCATCTACGGACAATTTGCCTGCCCTCGTCTTCGCCGCCAAATCTTCGATCGACTTGGCGATGCCGAGAATCGACTTCTGATCCGCGTCCTTGATGACCGGAACGAACAGAGCATCCTCTGTCGCCACGGCGATCGAGATGTTGATGTTTTTCTTGACGATGATTTTATCCCCAGCCCAGGTGGAATTGATCATCGGGTACTCCTTCAGCGCTTCGACTACCGCCTTGATAAAGAACGGCAGGAAGGTGAGGTTTACTCCTTCTTTGCGTTTAAATTCGTCTTTTACCTGATTGCGGAAAGCGACGAGCTTGGTCACGTCTACTTCTACCATCGTCCACGCATGGGGTGCCTCGTGTTTGCTCTGCACCATGCGGTTTGCGATCGTCTTGCGAATGGGCGTGACCGGGATGATCTGATCGCCTGCGGCTGCGGGAACTTCCCTTGCTGCTGCCTGGACGGGCTGCGGGCTTTGCCCCACTGCCGCGGAAGTCGGCACCCCTACTGGCGTATTCACAACCGGCGCTGCCTCTGGGGCTGCCGCAGCCGGCTGTCCGCCGTTGTCAATGATCGCTTGAATATCCTTGCGCGTCACGCGCCCTTCCATCCCCGTTCCCTGCACGCGGGACAGATCAATTCCATGCTCCTGGGCAAGCCTCATCACGGCTGGGGAAAAGCGTTGTTTTCCGCGCTGGGCCTGTTGACCGTTCGTGTCCGGACCTACTCCGGAAACAGCCTGCCCTGCTGCAGCTGGAGCAGCATTGGCCGCCAGATTGGCCGAAACAGCCGCCCTGCCTTCTGCCGCTTGAGCAGGAACCGTTTTTGCCTGCTGGCTGGTGTCAGCACTGTTGACAGCGGGGGTATTTTGTGGCTGATCGGCCCCTCCCCCCTCTTCTTCGATGTACAAGATCAAGGTACCGATCGCAACCGTGTCACCTTCGGGCACAACGATCTCCGTCACGCGGCCGGCAACCGTGGAAGGCACTTCCGCATTTACCTTGTCCGTGGAGACTTCAGCAAGCGGATCGTATTTTTTGACCTGATCTCCCACTTTCACCAGCCACTTGGTAATGGTGCCCTCTGTCACACTTTCTCCCAGTTGGGGCATTAGCACTTTTGTCGCCATGTTCGATGGTCCTCCTTGGTTTTAAAAGTGGGCCAGGTCCCGCATTGCTTCCAGCACTTTGTCCGGATTCAACATAAAGTATTTTTCCATTGGCGGACTGTATGGCATGGCCGGCACATCAGGACCGCACAGACGTTTGATCGGAGCATCGAGGTCAAACAGGCAATGCTCCGCAATGATCGCAGCCACTTCACCGCCTACGCCGCCCTCTTTGTTGTCCTCGTGAACAATCAATACTTTTCCGGTCTTGGAAGCGGCTTCGACGATAGCTTCCTTGTCGAGCGGGTACAGTGTCCGCAAGTCGAGTACATGCGCGCTGATGCCTTCCTGAGCCAGCTTTTCAGCGGCCTGCAAGCAAAAATGCAGCGTCAGGCCGTAGGAGATGACTGTAATGTCCGTTCCTTCCCGTTTGACATCCGCCTTGCCGATCGGCAGCACGTAATCTTCTTCCGGCACTTCTCCTTTTATCAAGCGATAGCAGCGCTTGTGCTCGAAAAAGAGGACGGGATCGTTATCGCGGATGGCCGCCTTCAGCAGGCCTTTTGCATCGTACGGCGTAGAAGGCGCCACTACCTTTAGCCCGGGTACATTCGTAAACATCGCTTCCACCGATTGGGAATGGTACAGTGCACCGTGCACCCCGCCTCCAAATGGAGCGCGGATGGTAATCGGGCAGGTCCAGTCGCCATTGGAGCGGTAGCGCATTTTCGCCGCTTCGCTGACGATCTGGTTGACAGCAGGCATGATAAAATCAGCAAACTGAATTTCGGCGATCGGACGCATCCCGTATGCGGCAGCGCCAATTCCAACACCGACAATTGCCGACTCGGCGAGCGGCGTGTCAATCACGCGTTCTTCGCCGAATTCCTCGATCAGTCCCACTGTGGCCCGAAAGACGCCACCCCGAACGCCGACGTCTTCCCCCAGGACAAACACACCCGGATCGCGGCGCATTTCCTCACGCATCGCCATAGTGATCGCATCAATAAATGAGATGACTGCCATTTGGATTCCCCCTTATTCCCCGTATACGTGGGTAAGCGTAGATTCAGGTGTCGGATAAGGCGCCTGTTCGGCATAATCTGTAGCCTCGTCGACTTCCTTCTGAACACGGGACAGCAGCTCCTGTTCCTTGGCATCATCGAGAAGTCCTACCTCTTTCAGATAGTTGCCAAATACGAGGATCGGGTCCTTTTTCTTCGCTTCTTCCACTTCTTCCCGCGTGCGATAGGTGCGATCATCGTCATCGCTGGAATGAGGGACCAGACGGTACATGACTGCTTCGATCAGAGTCGGGCCCTGGCCGGAACGAGCTCGCTCCACCGCTTCCTTCGTGACGCGGTAGACCTCGATCGGATCATTGCCGTCGACGCTGACACCAGGGAAGCCGTAGCCGATCGCACGGTCAGCCACACTTTCGCAGCCCAACTGCTTTTTCAGCGGAACGGAAATGGCGTATTTGTTATTCTCACAGAAAAAGATGACGGGAAGCTTGTGCACACCCGCAAAGTTTGCTCCTTCGTGAAAATCCCCCTGGTTGCTGGAGCCTTCTCCGAACGAGGTGTAGACAACGTGGTCTTTCTTTTGCATTTTGCCGGCCAGTGCGATTCCGACTGCATGAGGTACCTGCGTGGTCACAGGGCTCGAGCCTGTCAGGATATTCCATTTTTTGCCACCGAAGTGACCTGGCATCTGCCGGCCGCCGCTGTTCGGGTCCTCGGCTTTGGCAAATGCGGAAAGCATGCAATCTCTTGCTGATTGACCAAATACCAGGACTAATCCGAGATCACGGTAGTAAGGACACAGGTAGTCCTTCCCTTTTTCCAGCGCAAACGCAGCGCCAACCTGTGCAGCCTCCTGCCCCTGGCAGGAAATGACGAATGGCACTTTTCCCGCCCGGTTCAACAGCCACTGACGCTCATCGATTTTGCGAGCCAGCAGCATGTAATAATACATTTCCAGCACTTGCGCGTCAGTCAAGCCTACTTCTTCATGCCGTTTGCTTGTCATGTTCGGATACCCTCCTTATCATTTTCGCTAGCTGTGAATTGCCTTTCCGTCTACTGCCAAAGCAGCCTCCATGATGGCTTCCGACAAAGTCGGATGGGGATGTATGGTATGTCCGATTTCCCATGGCGTCGCGTCCAGCACGCGTGCCAGCCCGGCCTCGGAAATCATGTCGGTGACATGCGGACCGATCATGTGCACGCCGAGCAAATCGTTTGTCTTCGCATCGGCTATGATTTTGACAAAGCCGTCGTTTTCACCGTGCACCAGCGCTTTTCCGAGCGGCTTGAAACTGAATTTGCCCACTTTTACGTCAAAGCCCTGACTGCGGGCCTCCGCCTCGGTCAAGCCGACATTCGCAACTTCGGGCCTGCCGTACGTGCATTTCGGCACCTTGGTGTAATCAAGCGGCTCGACAGCTAGACCTGCCATGTGCTCGACGGCGAGAATCCCTTCGTGCGATGCCACATGAGCGAGCTGCAGACCGCCGATCACATCGCCGATCGCGTAAATATGGGACTCGGCGGTCTGGAAGTATTCGTTCACGCTGATAAAGCCGTTTTCCACCTTGATTTCTGTCGCTTCCAGGCCGATATTTTCCACGTTGGCCTGTCTGCCAACGGACACGAGCAGTTTTTCGGCAGAAAAGCTCTGCACGCCGCCTGCGGTTTCAGCTTGAATGGCTACCTTTCCCTCTGATGTTTCCAGTGATTCCGGCAGCACCCTGGCTCCTGTCACGATGTTTATTTTCCGTTTCTTCAGCAGACGTGCCATTTCCTTGCTGATTTCCTCATCTTCGGTCGGCAAAATCCTGTCTGCGTACTCGACGACTGTGACCTCAACGCCGAAATCATTCAGCATCGAGGCCCATTCGATCCCGATGACACCACCGCCGACAATGGCCACCGAAGAGGGCAGCTGCTCCCATTGCAGCGCTTCGTCGCTGGTCACAACTTGCTTTCCGTCGATCGTCAGCCCTGGAAGCGTACGGGGTCTCGAACCGGTAGCGAGAAGCAAAAAGCGCGGCACCAGCATTTCCTGTTCGCCAGACGGCGTTTCGATCCGGACTGCGCCTGCCTGCGGCGAAAAGATAGAGGGACCCATGACGCGGCCAAATCCCTCGATTACCGTAATGTTGCCTTTTTTCATCAAATACTGGATGCCTTTGTGCAATTGCTCGACGATTCCCTCTTTGCGAGCTTGAACGCGCGCAAAATCAAGGCCGATCTTTTCAGCCGTGACTCCGTATTTGTCTCCCTCTTTCAGCGTAGCAAATACTTCCGCACTTCTAAGCAGCGCCTTGGAGGGAATGCAGCCGCGATGAAGGCAGGTGCCACCCATTTTGCCCTTTTCCACGACAGCTACCTTCATTCCCAGCTGTGAGGCACGGATTGCTGCTACGTAGCCGCCCGTTCCTCCTCCCAACACGACGAGATCATATTCCTGCGACATGTTTTTCTTCCCCCTCTGATGGCAAACTGCATTGCTTGTGAACGCGCCATGACCGTCAGTGGCTTGCTGGACGATCAGTAAATGGCTGCTCATATGACTAGATCATAATAACAGGTACAAGTAGGTTATGTATACCGGAACCGCCTGCTTTGCGAGCAGGTGCGGCCCCGGAAATAAGTACTTTTTATACGATCAGCTTACCGATGGTAAACCGATTTTCCATTTTGCAAAAAGGTGCTGCGCGATTTGGCCAGGCTGGCGATGCGTTCTTCGGCCATGCGGTCTGCCGCTTTGTAGGAAGGCACCCCGTCGCGTTCAGCGATTTCAAATACTTTCAGGATGTTGTCGTAAATCGTCTCTACCTTTTTCAGTGCGCGCTCGCGGTTGTAGCCTTGCAGCTCGTCGGCTACATTGATCACGCCGCCGGCATTGATGATGTAATCGGGTGCGTAGATGATGCCCATCTCATGAATCATATCGCCATGTCTTTCTTCTTTCAACTGATTGTTGGCCGCTCCTGCAATTACTTTCGCCTTCAAAAGCGGGATCGTGTCGTCGTTGACGATGGCTCCCAGGGCGCATGGAGAGAAAATATCGCAGTCCACGCCGAAAATTTCGTCCACGCCTACTGCTTTGGCGCCAAAATCGTTGACAGCGCGGTTTACGTTTTCTTCATTGATGTCGGTAACAATCAGGTGTGCGCCTTCTTCGTGCAGATGGCGGCAGAGGTTGTAGGCTACGTTCCCCACGCCCTGAACCGCTACTACGCGGCCAGACAGGTCGTCGCTGCCATACGCGAGCTTGGCAGCGGCTTTCATCCCGCGGTACACGCCGTAGGCAGTCACAGGAGAAGGGTTGCCGCTGGAGCCAAAGGCTGGAGATACGCCTGTTACATAATCAGTCTCAAGGTGGATCATATCCATATCGGCAACAGTCGTACCTACGTCTTCGGCTGTAATGTAGCGGCCATTCAAGCCTTGAATGTAACGGCCAAAGGCACGGAACAGCTCTTCGCTCTTGTCTTTGCGCGGATCGCCGATGATGACCGCTTTTCCGCCGCCGATGTTCAGGCCGGCTCCGGCATTTTTATAGGTCATGCCGCGAGCCAAGCGGAGCACGTCGATAATCGCTTCCTCTTCCGTTTTGTACGGCCACATGCGGGTGCCGCCCAATGCAGGCCCCAATGTTGTATCGTGAATGCAGATGATTGCTTTCAGTCCGGAATTCTCATCCTGGCAAAAAACAAGCTGTTCGTAGTCGTACTTTTGCATGTAGTCAAAGATGTTCATGAAGAAACCTCCCTAGTTTGTTCATTTGCGTCGATCGTGCTGCTTGTCTGAGGTCTCCTATTGGAGAATTTCCCAGCAATGTACCACGTTGCAATTATCATGCCAAAAAATCCCCAGTTTGAAAGCGCTTCATTTTTCTACAGTTGTTTTTTGGGCCTGCCCTCTATTCTGCACATTTTTGCAGGATCAAGCAATGTTTTGCATGCAAAAAATTGCAGTTATGTCTCTGTTCAGCCCGATTGCTCACAATTTGATCACGGATATTCGCCTGCACTTATTGTTCATTACGGCTGTTCATCAGATATGCCGCACTTGTCCAGCTTGTAGTAAAGACTGCGGATCGAAATCCCGAGCCTCTTCGCCGCCAGCGTCCGGTTTCCCTTTGCTGCGGCAAGCTCTCGCAAAATATGTGCCCGCTCCGCTTCATCCATCGCTTCCTTCAATGTCTTGCCGGAAGCCTGTTCCATCTGCAAATGCGGTGTCAAAGCGGCGGACTGTACGCTCCTTCTCTCCAAGGGGGGCAAGTGCTCTGGCAGAATGACTCGCTCGCCGAACTTCATGTGGATCATGGCCCGCCCCAGCACATTTTCCAGCTCCCTGACGTTGCCCGGCCACTGGTAGGCAAGCAGCATTTGCAAAGTGCCTGCCGCGATGTCCTCCACATTTCTTCCGTATTCCTGGTTGTATTTTCGCACCAGATGCTTGGCCAGCGGCTGGATGTCCTCCAATCGCTGACGGAGCGGCGGTATGTAAATGGGGACGACATGAAGCCGGTAGTACAAATCCTCGCGAAAACGGCCGGACGAAATCGCAGATTCCAAATTGACATGTGTAGCCGCGATGACCCTCACATCGATTTCAACCGCCTTCGTACCACCAACCCTGACTACTTCCCGCTCCTGGAGAACGCGCAGCAGCTTTACCTGCATGCTCATCGACAGCTCGCCGATCTCATCAAGGAAAATGGTCCCGCCGCTGGCCTCCTCGAACAATCCGCGCTTGCCGCCTCGTTTGGCTCCGGTAAATGCGCCCTCTTCGTATCCGAACAGCTCGCTTTCCAAAAGATTCTCGGAAATGGCTGCGCAGTTGACGCGAATAAACTGTTTATACTTGCGGCTGCTCGCATTGTGGATGGCGTGGGCAAACAGCTCCTTGCCCGTGCCGGATTCGCCGCGCAGCAGCACTGTGGCAGGTGTCAATGCCGCTTTTTGCGCTTGCTCGAGCGCCGCCTGCATCGGCTCGCTGTACCCGATGATGTCTTCAAAGCTGTACTTCGCTTCCAGCGTCCTGATGATCCGGTGGGCCGTCTCCAGTTCTTCGGTCAAACGCTTAATCTCCGAGACGTCATGGATGACCCCGACGCTTCCCTTTAATTCTCCGTCTACCATGACTGGAGCGACGTTTACCACCACGTCTCTGCTCTTCGGTCCCAGCTTCATATGTACGCCGCGCACAGGCTTCTTTGTTTTCAGCACCTGCATGTGCATGCTGTCGCCTTCGGAAATGTCGACAGTGGCTGGCTTGCCGATCACGTCCTGATGAGTCAAACCGGTAATCCGCGTGTACGCCGGGTTGATCAAAAGGCCGTTTCCTTTTGCATCCACAACGGAAATGGCCTCATCCGAAGAATTGATGATCGCCTGAAGCATGCTTTTCAATTCCTTCAGATCGGTTACTTCCTCGGCCAGCGCCATGATATCGGTAATATCCCGGAAGATCGCGACTGCTCCCGCCACCTCGCCCCGTTCGTTTCGAACAGGTACCCGGTTGGTGATGATCCGCGTCTGATTCGGCAGGATCTGCTCCTGGTTCAACTCTGGCTGTCCCGTCTCTAATACAATATGTAATCGGGTATTGGGTATGCGCTCGGAAACTGCCGTTCCCAATACAGCGTGGGCTTCAATGCCCATCAGGCGTTCTGCCGCTCTGTTGAAAAGAGTGACGATCCCTTCCCTGTTGACCGCGATGATCGCGTCATGGGTAGAGTTCAGCATGATTTCCCGCTCGCGCTGGTTTTGCGTCAAGGCTGCAATCAATTCGTCCCGTTCACTTATCAATTTCATGATGATAGCTGTAAATGTTCCGGGGATTAACACCGTTTTTTCCTGTTTGAGACGCAAAATTTCTTCGAATGCCGCAGAGTCTCCGGTCGCCTCCAGTATCACGTCGATGTCGCTCGACAAATACGGACGAAAGTCAGTTCCCACTTCAATTCCCAAAGAGCGGGCGAGGACAAGTCCTGGCGCATCCGCCCGCTCATCCACGACGGCCACGATTTTCATCCGCTCCATATTGCTAAGCATTTTCAAGAGCGCTGTTCCTCCCTGGCCGGCTCCAACGATGAGCAGCTTGTGCATGCAAACAATCCCTCTTTCCAGTGAATCAAACTGTTTCCATTGTAACTCAACCCGGCTGGAATGCACAGGAGATGTTGGACAAGGAGCTACCCATCCGATATGATGGAAAGGTAGCATGATGGAAAGGGGAGAAACACCCTTGATCGGTCAGAAACTGGTAGCTCTGTTGATCATGGTCGTCCCGGCACTGATCGCCATGTTTGGGATAAAGCTCATCCGCGATGCATTTTTCTACTCGGTATCATCGGAGACCGGATTTCTCTGGGGACAGTTCGTCTTGGGCGTGTTGTTGTTTGTCGTTCCGGTCCTGTTCATCGCCGGCTTTGTCCTGCATCACGACCGCAAGCGCAACCGCGTCCAACCCCGGTTTATGAAGCGTGAGCCGGAAGAAGATTAGGATATGATCGAGCAACAGACCAAACGTCAGAAACCGGGTATGCTTCCCGTTTTTTTTATTTTGTCTCCGCAGATCTTCCCCACTCATCCAATCGATTGAGCCAGCGCGTGTTTTCGATCACCCGGGAAAACGAAACGAACTCGGCCAAAAGGTGCAGCCCTGCGAAAAATAGCAAAAGCGCCAGCTGTCCACCGAACGGAACGCTTGTCACGAGCGCAAAGCCCGCAACAAACCCGAGATAATTGGCTCCCGTGTCCCCTTGCATCAAGCAAGCCTGTGCATCGTACGGAAACAAGAGGACACTTGCGGTCAAGACCGGCAATATCCAGATCCAGCAAGCTGCAGCAGCCGCGGACATCGGCATGCACAAGGCAGCTGCGGCGATCAAAAGCCAAAACACCTTAATCGCCCGGGCTGGCCTGACGTCAAACAGGTTTAACAGGTTGGGGGAAAGCGCCAAAAGACCGGTTCCGACGATAATCCCCGGTATGCCGGTAAAAAGGAACAGGCTGACGGCCAAAGCGGTCCCGCCTCCCCCGAATGCCTTCCACATGCCGCTCGTCATTCGCCGTTCCCGCCAGAGAACCCCCAGATGCCCGCGAAAGCCTTTCGGCGCTTTATCTGCCGAACAGTCGTCAAGCCAGCCGCATAATGCCACGGCGAGAGATCCGAAGAAAAGCAGCAGCCCGGATTCAAGCATTTGGTAGCTCCAGCCCGAAGCCGCTCCCCAGGCCAACAGGGCAAATTGGATTAATCCCGCATACCCAGCCAGTATCACTCCTCCAGCCGTAACCACTTGTTCGCCTCTGTAGTTGGTTCTGGTGATAGCGGCATTATGCAGCTTTTCCCATGCGGCGCGAAAATAGAACCGGTGCAACAAAAAAGGCCCTGCCACTCCCAGGACCCAGGCGCTTGTCAGGTTCGTGTCCAACGCACTCCCTCCCACCATTTTCTCCCCAATGCCTTTCCGATTTCGACGAATTCCTTTCCCCGATGCCGATAGCCTGTCCAATCATTTTCCGTCTGCCGGTGCGTAAAAGGTACAGGAACTTCGGTCAAGCGGTACCCGCAGCGGAGCGCTTCGATGGTCAGTCCCACTTCGATTCCAAAGCCTCCTTCCAATTGGCCAATGCGTTCCAGCACCTGTCGTTTCACTGCCCGTTGACCGGATAGCGGCGCCTCCGAAGAAAATCCGGTGAGTGCCCGTATCCCCCCTCGGGCCAATCCCTTTGCCAGGCCCAAGCCGACCTTCCGCCGCAGCGCCGGCAGCACGGCGACAGCCATGTCGCATTCATCGTTTATGACCGGGGCAAGCAGCAGGTTGGCTTCCCCCGCGCTCTCTTTCAAATCTCCGTCCAAAAACAAAAGCACCTCGCCGCTGGACTGTCTCCAGCCGGTTTGCAGAGCCGCCCCTTTTCCCAGATTGACCGGATGCCGGATGACGCGGTCTGCCCACTCCTCGGCCAGTAACGCAGTCTGATCCGCGCTCCCGTCATCGACAACGATCACCTCGTCGCAAACAAGGCGCTGCCGTATCGCCGCCAGAGTCGGGACAATCCACTCTGCCTCATTGTAAGCCGGGACGATGACACTAACTCTTTTCACGTTCCACTCTCATCTCCGCCATCAGTTTTTGCACCCGATCCAACAGCCCCCATTGCTGGGAGAAGGTCTCTGGCACCTTGTCCACAAATAACCAGCGGCATTCGCCCGGAAGCTGTTCCAACCAGTCTGGCTTCGTTTTCCCCAGCGCGAGAATCGGTCCATCCAACGGAACACTGCCTTGACCGTACGGAACGATCTCAACGCCGACCTGCTCAAACAACCGCAGTAGTCTGCCGATTTGGAGCTCCGGGGACTGCCAGACATACACCTTGTTGCCCTGCATGGCGTCAGCGTAACGGACTGCCATCAGATGGGCAGCCTCTTCATTGTTTCGCTCCATCTCGATCAAAAGCCGATTTAACTGCTGCTTCAGTTCATTGTTGCTTTTGAGAGCCTGGCTATACCTCGTCTCCATTTTGCTGAGCACAGCCTGCTCCTCGACGGAAAACCACGAGTGGCCTGTCATTCCTCCGAGCAAAATGCCAATCCCGAGACTAAAGAATACGGCCACAAGCGAAATCAGGTGATGACGAAAAGGAATCATGCCTACCCTCCTAAAAATGCCCAGCTCCTCCACTGCATCCACCACAACTGCATGACATGCCGGGTGATGGGATGAAGCGAGAGAACCGCCATGACCGGCACGAGTGTGGCCGCTACCAGCCACCCGGTCCAATTCCATGACCAGCGCGGCTGATACAATTGGCTGACGCCTTTGGCATCGATCAGCCTGGAACCGATTTTGGTCCTTACCAGCAGCGTGCTCGCCATGCCCTTTCTCCCTTTTTCGAGAAAATCGATCATCGTGGAATGTGTACCGATCGTAACAATCAATTTGGCTTTTTCCTCAAAGGCGAGCAGCATGGCAATGTCTTCGCTCGTCCCCGGCGCGGGCAGCAAATGGCAGCTGATCCCCAGCCTCTCCACTCTTGCCTTCCCGGGAGCCTGCCCGTCTTGAAAAGCGTGCACGACTATCTCTGCACCTGACAGCAATGCTTGATCTGTGACACTATCCATATCCCCTACGATCATATCGGGGATGTAGCCGTTTTCCAGCAAAGCATCCGCTCCCCCGTCCACCGCAATCAAAACAGGATTGTAATCGCGAATGTAAGAGGAAAGCATCCGCAAATCTTCCCGATAATGCCGGCCTCTGACGACCACGACGACATGGCGGTCAGAAAGCCTCGTACGCAGCGGGAGTTTTTTCAGCGGGCGCAAAAACCACTCTTTTTCTGCACTCGCGTATCTCAACGTATTGTCGATAAAAGCGGACAGGACGTCATCCAATCGCTCATTTGCTTCTTGCCATCGCTGGCCGATCTCCTTTGTGGTCAGCCGTCTCAGCTCAGCTTGACGAAACCAGCCCTTGTCAGAGCAAACCCACAGTTGTTCTTTCCATACAGCCCCGGGTCTGCCATCTGCTTGATCCAATATGCTTTTGTCTGCGCTGGCTGTTTCATAGAGAGGGATGCCAGCCTCCAACAGGCGTCTGGCGCCTTCAGCCGGGTATGTCCCTGTCAAAAACGGTGAGAGGTTTATGACGGCTCGCACATTCGCTCTCACAAGTGCCAGAGCGGCAATCTCATCCATATCCGGGTGATCGACGACAGCAATGTCTGAAGGATTGATCCGGTTGCAAAGGTTCTTCGTTTTCCGGTCTGCCGCAATCTTCCCGACGTATGAAAACCTGTGAGGCCATCGCTGCTTGCCCACCTGTCCCACCTCCATCCTTATTATGCGAAAAATGGAGGATGGCCATGCAGGTTTTTCCAGAAAATGAAAAAGAGACTGTGCGAGCATGCGCACAGTCTCTTGAACATATGTATCCTCCGGCTTTACGCGCCTTTCGTTGCAAAGTAAATGATCAAGCCATCTGCAAAGAGGAATACGGCGAGGGCAATGATTCCAAAGCCAACCGCGAATTTATTTTTCGCCCGGATCGAACGGAAAACACCCATCGCGATGAAGAACGTGAACACGAACATGAGAAAATCAAACAGAGTTACTTTCATGAACTACACAACTCCTTTGGCAAAAAGTAAAACGTACGGGAAGAGAATAGCACCTTCATTATATAGAATACCCCAGACGTATACAAGTCGAATCAGGAATTGTGACAGACGATTTCACAATTATGCCATTTATCCCTTTACTCCCCTCCAAATGGTCCAGCGATCCTGTTCGACGATCGGCAGCAGACCGCCCAGCTTCTCTTTGACGAAGGAGATGAGCTTTTCCAGTTCGTCATCATTCAGCTCGTGGAGGATCGAGCGTCCAGTCCTTTTTCGAAGATCGCTTTCCAGCTCCGTCCAAGTGCTGTATCTCTTCCGAATCTCCCACATCTGGCTTGTATGTACAGAGAAGAAGCCCGCATTTTTCAAAGCTGCTTGCACCTCGGTCAAAGACGGGCGGCGCTTTTCCTCCTTCTGCAGCAGACGGGGAAACGCTTCAAAGAAATACCCTCGCAAATGCTCTGTCGACCCGGGGACGGATACATCATCCATCGTCCGATCCTGAATGATGCACATCCCCCCCGGCGCCAAAATCCGGTTCACCTCGGCCACAAAGCTGTCTACACTGTCCAGGTGGTGGATCAAGGCACGGGCGAAGACAATATCTGCACAGCCGGCGGCAAGACCAGTCTGACAAGCATCCCCCCAATGAAAGGAGACTTGAGGCAAATGAGCGGTGTTCTCCCGTGCGGTTTCCAGCATGACTTGAGAAAAGTCGACTCCCATGACGCGCTCTGCTCCCAGCTCAGCCCAGCCTGCCGTATAAATGCCGCCGCCACAACCGATATCGATCACGTTCTTGCCGACAGGGTTGACGATTTCCGCCATCGCTTTCAGCCAGCCTTTGTCGGCTGAACGGCCGATATACGAGCTTCGATTTTCGGATGCATGGAAATCAATGCTCATTCTGTCGTCACCTCCATAAACTCCAGCCTGTTGCCGAAGGGATCATCTGCAAAAAAGCGAATGACACCCGGAATTTCTTCTCCCTGCTTTATCGTCACCCCCGCCTCGAGCAAACGATGGCGCAATCCCTCGATATTTTTTACAAGGAAGGCCGGATGCGCTTTTTTCGCTGGGGTGAACCCCTCCTCTGCCCCGATGTGAATGGTCTGCGGCCCGCATTGAAACCAGACCCCTCCCCGTTTGCGCAGTGCTTCCGGCTTGGGCACCTCTTTCATTCCCAATATCCCGCTGAAAAAGCTTCGCGCCTCTTCCTCACATCCGACCGGCGCTGCCAATTGTACATGATCCAATCCCAACCATGTGTGCATCTCGCATCTCTCCTCGTTTTTCCTTAGACTTCCTTTTTGCAGACTGCCATCCATTCATCGATCTCATGCCCGGCTACGCGCCCATCGATTAACGTCACACCCATATAGTCGTGAATGTCCTTGGAAGCATGTATGAGCAACTGTTCAACGGCTTTTTCCTGCTCCCGCGATTCAGACGTCCGTGCTACCCACTCGGGAAAGGAAAACCGTTTTTTTCGCTGCCGCTCCCTTTGGACCGACAGACCTGCTTGTTCCACCAGGCTGATCCATTCCGTGCGGGAGAGACAGCGGACGTGACTCGGGTCTCGCATCGCCTCAAAACGGTTGATGAAGCTGCTTATTTCCTCTGAATCGGGAACGATATTATCTATGAAGACAAACACGCCGCCGGGTCGAAGTACACGTGCTGCCTCCTGGACAAAAGCTCCCGGGTTGGGAAAGTGATGGGCGGCAATTCGGCACAAGACAGCGTCAAAGGAGTCCGCGAGAAAAGGCAGGCGTTCGGCGTCAGCCACCGTATAGCCGATGTTTCTCAACCCCGCTGCTTGATGAGCCGCCCTCGCTGCTTCCAGCATCGGTCCAGTCAGATCGGTAGCAACTACCCATTTGCAGTGAGGAGCCAATGTCTTGGCTACATGTCCTCCCCCAGTCGCGACATCCAGCACCACCCATTCCGGTTGAGGCTGCGTCCATTCGATGATGAGCGGAAGATCCTCCCCTTTTGCGTGCGTCTCGCTCGTTACATAGGCATTGGCGTTTTTGCCGAACTGCTCTTGGACTTGTCGCTTGATTTTCGCTTCTTTCTCCACGAAGACCACCTCCTGCATCCATAATATTCCCTTTTTTCAGCCATTTGTTATAGAATATCGATAGCAGGTTATCGAGAAATCAGATAACCAATCATTCTGCGGGAGGAAGCCGTATGGATCTGGACAGTCTGGAGATTTTTTTGGCAATTGCCCGGCACGGCTCGCTGAATCGAGCAGCCCACGCACTCTTTTTGGCGCAGTCTACGGTAACGCACAGGCTGAAGCAATTGGAGAGACAGGTAGGAACTCCCTTGTTCACCCGTACAAGCACCGGGGTAAGCCTGACAGCTGAAGGACGACGCCTGTTGCCTGTTGCCGCGACCGTAGTGGAACAGCTTCGCGCCTTTTCGACTCATCGCGAAGAACGTCAGTCCCTCACCGTAGTTGCCGGAAAAGCGTTTGCCTCCTACGAACTGCCCCGCCTGCTCGGGCAGTATCGCAAGGAGCATCCGCATTTTACCTGCTACGTCCGCTCTACCCTCTACGAGGAATCCATCTCTTCCCTGTTGACTGGTACGGCAGACATCGCCTTCCTCGGCCACGAAGTCTACCATCCCCACATACACCAGGAATTTTTGCCGAGCGATCGCGTCATGCTGGTCACCTCACCCGAACATCCATGGGCGGACACATTTCCCGGATTTGGGCGCTGGGGTTCGGAGCCCGTCATCGCATTTGGCAGTCAAAGCGCTCCTTTTCGCCAGCGCGTCGATCGGTTCCTCGCTCAGCATGGCGTCTTTCCCAATGTGATTATGGAGCTGGACAGCTTTAGCGCCGTCATCAAAATGGTGCAGCAGCAGTTGGGCGTGACGATGCTTCCCGAGCGGACGGTTCAGGATGAGGTGCGTGCAGGCAGACTTGCTGCACTCGATATCTCTCACGGCGAATTTACCCGCCCCACGCTAATTGCTTATCTGCATGCAAAAAAAGAGGACGAGGCATTCATGCCATTCGTCCAATGGATCAAGCAAGTCTATTAAACAAGAGTGAGTACAGTAATTTCCGGCCGGCAGAAAAGTCTTACCGGCAATATCGTCGTACCGATTCCCCGATTGATATACACCGGCAGCTTGCCATCTCCCGCGTGTTGCAGTCCCTGCACAAATTTTTGTCCCATGGGGGGCGTAATGACATGTCCCAGGAGCGGCAGCCTCACCTGCCCGCCATGGCTGTGGCCGGAAAGCTGCAGGGCAAAAGGGTGCTTGGCTGCTTCTTCCGCGAAATCAGGCTCGTGGACGAGCAAAATCACCGTATCTCCCTCAGCTATTCCGTCCAGAGCCTTCCGCGGATCGGGAACGCCGTGCAGCACGTTGTCCATCCCCGCTACAAAAAGTGCGTCGCCTTCTTTTTGTAGCTTGATGTGCTCATTGATCAGAACCGAAAATCCTGAATCCAGAAGAGCTTGACGGACGATTCCCTGTTCTCCGTATCGCCAATCGTGATTTCCGAGAACAGCAAATTTGCCGAGAGGCGCGTGCAGCCGAGCCAGGATCGGGATCGCGGTAGACAGCAATCTAGTGCTTTTGTCTACCAAATCTCCGGTAAAACAGATCAGATCCGGCTGTTGTTCATTAATCCGGTCAACAACCTTTTCAAGTTCTTCAACGCCCAGGTAGTGTCCCAAATGCAAATCGCTGAAATGAACGATACGCACGCCCTTCCATTGCTCCGGAAGATCCGGAATGGCAACCGGTTGACTGACTACCTCGAGCCTGTGTCTCTCTACACCATAGGCGTAACCAGTCGTCGCTATTCCCAGCCCAATTGCCCCAAAAAACCAGCGTGCCGCTTTTTGCATAAAGGTTCTGCGCGTAACATGCGAAGCGTTGGAATTACTTAACCGGGGTTGCCAGTTCATATCCATCTACTACCCGATCCAGTCTGCCTGTAACCGGATCGATCAAGAGGCCGTGAACCGGAACCTCTTTTGGCAGCAGCGGATGGTTTTTAATCACTTCCACACTTTGTTTCACACTATCCTCCACGTGGTCAAAGCCGCGCAGCCAGGAGTGCAGGCGGAAGCCAGAATGTTTGATGATATTGAAGGTTTCCTCTGTGATCCCTCTTGCTTTCATTTTCGCCATCATATTGTCGGCATTGATCACGCTCATCCCGCAATCGTAGTGACCTACCACGACCACTTCTTCAGCGTTCAGCTCGTAGATCGCAACCAAAATACTCCGCATGATACTGCCGAACGGATGAGAAACGACAGCTCCCGCACTTTTTACGTGCTTGAAATCGCCGTTTCGCAAATTCATTGCCTTTGGAAGCAATTCTTCCAGCCGGGTATCCATGCAGGACAGCACGACTAATCGCTTGTCAGGGAATTTCGTTGTCTGATATTTCTCGTATTCCTTGTTCTCGATAAATGCCCGGTTATGCGCCAGAATTTCGTCAATGATGTTCACTGGTCGGCACCTGCCTTTCCCGTTTTTCTCATTTTTATTTTACATGGTTCTTCCCGGTGTGCAACTGTATTGAGCATATTCATCCCGATTGCTCGAAGGATATTCCCTTTTCATTCTTCATTCGTTCAGCCGTTTTTTTGCACGATCGCCATCTGCTGTAAGAAAATCACTTTCATTCATGATGAAGCCGTTTGTATCAATTTCTTATAATCGTTGTACGGATAACGAGCCAATCTGAGAGCGTATTCATACGCTTCCACGTCCGGCATTTTCAATGCTTTTGCGGTGGCAAGCGCTTTTTCGATGTCGTAGGCAACTCTTCTGAGTTGAACGGCAATGTCCCTTTTGTTAAAGTCCACAATGGCGTAGCTTGCTCGATTATCGCCATCAAACGGCAGGCCGACACTCCCGCAATTGACGATCAATCTTCCCTTTCCCTGACGCGCATACGCATGGTGTACATGTCCAAACAGGACAAGCCTGGTATGCTCACTCCGGTTTAATATGTCCATTTCATCCAGGCTTGCCCACGGATAGACGACATTGACCAGCGAATCGGGTCCAGCATGATACATCTCCGTAGGGACGTCTTCAAATGTCCAGGCTCGCTCCACAGGAAGGTTTGCCAACCATTCCTGATCATCGTGCGCAATCCGTTTACAGTCGTACTCGTAGGCCCGCAAGACCAGCTCTTCCTTGTCGTTGCTTGGGACCCACCCAGGTGCTGGGAATCGGGTAAACATATCGTCATAATTTCCGCGAATAACGGCTAGAGGCTCCAATGACCTTATCATGTGTATACATTCGCTTGGCTGAGGTCCCCGCATGACGATATCTCCGAGAAATACGATGGCATCGGGGCTTTGACTGTTTAAGTCTTGGATAACGGCTTCAAAAGCAATTGCATTTCCATGTGTATCTGACAGGACAGCCAGTCTCATGTGGAACCTCCAGAAAGTGGGATAGTCTTGGCTTACGCCTTTACTCTCATCCTCCAGAACAGTAAATCTTAAGATTTGGATCGACACGATACACAATGTGTTATATTGGGATTGCGCGGACCATTTACACTGTGAAGGAGAATCTACTGTGCTTATTGAAGAACGTTTTAGCGATTTATCAAAAATATTCCTAAAGGTTTGGTCGATTGAATCTAGTTCAAAATGGTCCTCCCAAAACCCTGCCAATGGACAATGTGGAGTAACTGCACTGGTTGTAAACGATCTTTTTGGTGGAGAAATCTTGAAAACGAAAACCCCTGAAGGATGGCATTATTACAACAAAATTGACGGAATACGTTGTGATTTTACAGAATCTCAATTTTCTGAAATACCTCACTACCAAGACATTCCTTCCAATCGAGAGGAAGCATTCTGTGATACCAATGATAAACAGTACAGCTATTTAAAAACACAGGTACTTGAAAAACTTAATCGCTGAAAACTGGTTTATCATAGTAAGCAGTTGGTAAATACAAACTTTTCTACTTGTTTTTTCTTGGTTCTGTCTTTCATTGGCTGTCATCTTCCTCGCCCTTTCTTTAAGAAAGACGAAATAGCATGCAATCGCCCCAAGTTCGATAAAAAGCCCCGTATCAGGTCCGTTTGTACTGCAAGGCCACAGATATGCCTTCGTACGTTACGGACACCCATACGGGGTCTTCAATCGCGCAAAGCCTTCCGGTCGGCACGCCATCAAATACCATACATTTCCCGGTAACGGTTTAGCGGAATCCTCGCAATGCTCAACATAAAAGTTGCGCCAAACAGCGGAAGGCTTGCGGTCATTACCTTTTGTAATATCGCAATTATGAGATCTTCGCCTCAATCCGCAGCTTGTCCGCCACCATGGCGATAAATTCACTATTCGTCGGCTTCGCCTTGGTGTTGGAAATCGTATAGCCGAACAGGCTGGAGATGGAATCCAGATTTCCGCGGGACCAGGCCACCTCGATCGCATGACGGATGGCACGCTCTACACGGCTTGCAGTCGTATTAAACTTCTTGGCGATATCAGGGTACAGCACTTTCGTGATGGACCCCAGCAATTCCACGTCGTTGTACACCATCGTGATCGCTTCCCGCAGATACAGATATCCTTTAATATGCGCTGGAACCCCGATCTCGTGGATAATGCTGGTGATGCTGGCGTCAAGATTGCGCCCTCTGATCTGCAATGGGTTTTGCGACTTGACAGCGGTCACAAAAGAGCTTGAAGGCTTGCTATTCGTCATCTGACGGATTCGCTGTGCCAAGACCTCCATGTCAAAAGGCTTCAGGATGTAATAGGCGGCCCCCAATTCGACTGCCTTTTTGGTGATTTCCTCTTGCCCGAATGCCGTCAGCATAATAATTTTTGGTTGAGGAGTGAGTCTCATGGCTTGGATTTGTTCCAATACGGCCAATCCATCCAGATGAGGCATGATAATATCCAAAATAAGGACATCCGGAATGCGTTCTTGGAGCAGGCGAATGACATCATTTCCGTTATACGCCACACCGATCACGTTCATATCATGCTGGCTGCTTATGTACTCTTCCAGCAGGTTCACAAATTCCCGATTGTCATCCGCCAACAACACTTCAATCTTGCTCAAGGTCGTTCCTCCTTACAATCAACGGTCTGTTTGGGAAAAAAGGTGGAAGTATTCTCAGAAGTAATGAATCCCTCAACATATGCCCATACCATCTTTTCACTCCAAAAATAATTCGACAATGCCAGTGGCATTCCTGCCAATGACGAAAGATTGAATGATTTTTCCGATATTTCGACAATGATTTCCACGTTTTGCTCAAAAAGTGAAAGGCCGGCTCACCTTTTGGCGAGACGACCTCGTCTTTGCTTACGCTGCACTTCCGGACGGTTTGGATTGCTGTCCCGGACGAACCTGCAATCCTGCATCCTGCAGCATCCATTCGATATAGCAACCATAGCCGGAGGTCGGATCATTCACAAATACATGGGTAACCGCACCGACCATCTTTCCATCCTGGATAATCGGGCTTCCGCTCATTCCCTGTACGATCCCACCGGTTTTTTCGAGCAATCGCTTATCTGTCACCTTGATGATCATGCCTTTCGTGGCAGGGAAATGCTGCTTCACGACATTCACGATCTCAATGGAGTACTCTTCTACCTTTTGACCTTCTACCACGGTAAGGATTTTGGCTGGTCCCTCTTTTACCTGTTCGGCCAGAGCGATGGGAATGGGCTCGGGATAAAAGCTTCTTTTTGGCTCCTCGTTCATTTTCCCGAATATGCCAAACGGCGAATTTTTCGTAATGTTGCCCAACACTTCGCTTTCATTGTAAAAACGGGCAAACTTTTCTCCAGGATTCCCGCTCTGCCCTTTTTCAATCGAGGTCACACTCGCCCGTACGATTTGACCGTCGCCGACAACAATGGCCTGTCCAGTGTCCACGTCGGAGATGACATGGCCCAATGCTCCGTAAGCTTTCGAATTCGGCTCGTAAAAAGTAAGCGTACCGACACCTGCAGCCGAATCACGAATGTATAAACCCATCCGGTACTCCTCATCCTTCTTGTCTTTAGCAGGCCTCAGCGTCACATTTACTTTCTCTTTGCCCCGGACGATGAGGAGCTGCAAAGGTGTCTGCTTTTCGCCGGCTTCACTTACCAGCTTTTTGACATCGTTCATGTCATTGATGTACAAGTCATTCATTTTAATGATACTGTCCCCGACATGTACACCCGCTTGTTCCCCTGGTGAGACTTTTTCTTTTCCTGTGTCAACCAGATGATGACCAACGACAAGAACGCCAGCAGTCTGCAATTTGACGCCGATAGACTGACCGCCCGGAATCACCCGCAAATCAGGCAGCACATTTACCTTGACCGCTTTCAGCGGGATGTTGCGCCACTTTACCTGCAAATTGGCTTCTCCCGCCCTCTTCGGTTCTACCGAAACTGGCTGACTCAGATCCACAGAAACTTCCCGGGCTTCCGTTCCATTGACATGCAGAATTTCCGGGTTGCTGTTGACCAACGTACCCATGACGGGCATAGAGACGCGCAGTTGCTTCAAGGAGCCTTCCATCAGGCGTAATTCATGGGGAAAAGAAGACAGGTCGTGGAACGGGGTGGAACTCACGACAAGCGCCGTGATAAGGAGAAGGAGACTTCCCATCCATTTTCTTCTGTTGTGACGGATCACCAGCAATCACTCCTACCGTTCCCTACCTACACCTACAGATAACACCTCCACCTTGTGTAGTTATACTATTGCCTGCGCGGCAATGGATTATGTCAGGAAAATCTAACACCAGTCGCAAGAATACAGCACTGAAAACCTCGGTGGACAGGGAGCTGTCAATGGGTGTATCAATTGCTATTTGCTGCGTAAACCTTACCTGAAACGCTCCGCATTCGGTACAACAGCAAACAAAAAAGCTGCCCGGTTACTTGGCAGCTTTTCGTTGTCGCCCGAGCGTGATCATCTCGCGCGCGTGCTCTTCTGTTTTTGCTGTAACCTCGGCTCCGCTCAGCATGCGGGCCAGCTCGGTGACCCGCTCCTCCTCGCGTAAGCTGTGAACGAGCGTCATTGTTTCGTTCTCGCTCATCTCCTTTTGAATCAGGAAATGGGCATCCGCGAGAGAAGCTACCTGCGGAAGGTGTGTGATGCACAACACCTGACGCTGGAGCGCGACACGTGCAAGCTTTTCAGCAATGGCTTGGGCAGCCCTTCCGCTTACCCCTGTATCGACCTCGTCGAAAATCAAGGTCTGCACCTGGTCGGTACCGGCCAAAATCGTCTTGATCGCCAGCATGACCCGCGAAAGCTCACCGCCGGAAGCGATTTTGGCCAAAGGGCGCAGCGGCTCTCCCGGATTGGGCGAAATTAAAAACTCGACGGTATCGATTCCGTTGGCATCGACGCGCCATTTGGCTCCCTCGATTTCCACCCCGTTTTCATCGGGAATTTGCCGGACATCGATGGCGAAGCGGGCGCGCTCCATATGTAATTCGCGAAGCTGCTGCTCAATTTCCTTGGCAAGCCTTTCTGCACAGCTGCGGCGGATCATGGACAGCTCCAGTGCCTCGACGGCGAGATCGGCAGCCAGCTCAACCAGCCGTTTTTCCAGTTGCTGCAGACGGTCATCGTAATGATGCATTTCGTCCAATTCATCCTGAATCGTTGCCGCATATTCCAGAATATCGTCTACATTTTTCCCGTATTTTCTCTTCAGCGTCTGGATCAAATCCAGCCTTCTCTCTACTTCCTGAAGCTGCTCCGGTTCAAAATCGAGCCGGTCGGAGAGCTGTCTGAGCTGGTGCACTGCATCTTCTACCTGATAGTATGCGCTTTGGACCGTCTCGAGTATCGGTCCCAACTGATCATCATAGGAGACAATTCGTTCCAGCTCGCTCATGGCATGTCCAAGCCACTCGCTTCCGCGCTGGTCGCCGTGCAGGGCCCGGTAGGCGTCCTGGATGCCTGCAAATACCTTCTCAATGTTCATCCATTTCTTTCTCTGCTGAAGCAGCTTTTCGTCCTCTCCGGGCGCCAGGGATGCTGCCTCGATTTCGTTTAACTGGTATTGCAGCAGATCGATCCGCTGAACGAGCTCCCGTTCGTTTTTGGACATCCGTTCCAGATCCTGTCTCGTCTTTGAATAGAGGCCAAACAACTGTGCATACTCCTGTTTGGCCGATCCCATTTCTTTTTCGCCGTAGGAATCGAGCCAGTGTATGTGCTTGTCCGCCTGCATCAGCATATGAGTGTCATGCTGTCCGTGGACGGTCACCAGCCAGGGGCCCAGCTCCCTGAGCATGGCAAGGGTGACAAGCTGTCCGTTGATGCGGATGATGCTTTTTCCCTGACTGGAAATATCGCGCCTGACGACAAGCGTGTTGTCCTGCTCTACCTGAACACCGAAGCTCTCGCAAACCGAAAAGGCCGGATGGCCGCTGGGCAGCTCAAACAGACCCTCGACTTCTGCCCGCGTTTCCCCGTACCGGACAAAATCAGTCGAGGCCCGGCCTCCCAGCAGCAGGCCGAGCGCATCAATAATAATCGATTTTCCCGCACCGGTCTCCCCGGTCAAAATGTTTAAGCCTTTTTGAAAAGAAATGGTTACGGATTTGATGATCGCAAAATTGCGTATGGAAAGCTCCAGCAGCATACTGTTTCCCCACTCCTTACAGCATTTCCATGAGCCGCTTGGTCACTTCTTCAGAGTTTTCCTTGGAGCGGCAAATAATCAAAATGGTATTGTCGCCGCTGATGGTGCCCATGATTTCTTCCCAAGGCAAATTGTCGATCAGCTCCGCTACTGCATTGGCATGCCCGGACAGCGTCTTCAGCAGGATAAAGTGATCGGCGTGATCCATGCTGACAAACGAATCAACCAGCATGCGGCGCAGCTTCTGGATCGGATTGAACTTCTGCTCGACAGGGAGCGAGTATTTGTAGCGGCCATCCGGCAACGGAACCTTCACCAGATGAAGCTCCTTGATGTCTCGGGAGACTGTCGCCTGGGTCACGTTAAAACCCGCTTCGCGCAAACGGTCTACCAACTCATCCTGCGTCTCCACCTCGTTATTTCCGATAATTTCACGAATGCGAATATGCCTTTGTCCTTTATTCATGCGATTACTCCCATT
Organism: Brevibacillus borstelensis; assembly: GCF_036700025.1. Lineage (NCBI taxonomy): Bacteria > Bacillati > Bacillota > Bacilli > Caryophanales > Paenibacillaceae > Brevibacillus > Brevibacillus borstelensis. The sequence goes on from NZ_CP144922.1 coordinate 3,464,240, forward strand.
CCCCTTGTAATTTGGTGCGAATTGTTTCAAAAAAGCCGCCTTTTTTCCATTTGACCAATGGGGTCACATATGGCGACTTGCGGATGAAAATCTGATCGCCACCCTCCAGCTTGTATCCGAATTGCCCATCTATAGACAAGCCCATTTCGTGATGAATGGCATCCACCTCAATCCGAATAACCTGATTGGGCGATAGCACCATCGGGCGGGCAGTCAAAGAATGCGGCGCTACAGGCGTCAGCAGCAGCATATCGACATTCGGCGCCACAATCGGACCGCCGGCAGATAGAGAATACGCTGTAGAGCCTGTCGGACTCGATACGATCACCCCATCGCCGCTGAAGGTTGCCACATACACATCGTCCAAATAAACCGCACATTGAATAATGCGGCAGAACGACCCTTTGGCAATCCCGATGTCATTCATCGCCGTATAGCGGGCAAGCGTGGATTTGTTTCGGACCAGCTCTGCCTCCAGCATGGAGCGTTCTTCAATGTAGTATTGTCCAGAAAGCAGATTGTCGACGGCGTGGGGCAAATGCTCCGGGTCGGCTTCCGAGAGAAACCCGAGCGTTCCCAGATTGATGCCCAAAATCGGCAAGGAGCGTCCTGCCAAGCGGCGCGCGATGCCAAGCAAGGTGCCGTCTCCGCCCAGGACACACAAAAGCTGAGCTTCAGAGCCGATCGCTTCCAGGCTTGTCCCGATATCCCCTCTGCCTACGTAAGAAGCCATCTGTTCATCCAGAAGGACTCTGGCTCCTTTTTCCTCCAGCAAATATACCAATTCTCTGGCCACAATGCGGGCCTCAGGTTTTCCTTTATTCGCTACGATACCAAACGTCTTCAACATGGCCCACCCCAAAACTTCGTCGGTTGGAAATCCTTATACAAGTATACAACTTTTCATGCATACAAAAAAAGCCTCGACTTCCCGCATCGAGGCTTTTTGTCCTACTTTCACTTCAATTCGCGGTGAGCGATAGCCACAGTCTCACTCACCTTTTTCAGCCATTCCTCCGAAGCGAAGCCTCCGCCTGCCTTTTTTGCGTGCAGCAAAAACTCGATGTTTCCTTCTCCTCCGGTAATGGGCGAGTAAGAAAGACCGTGCAACGAAAAGCCGATTTGCATCGCGGCTTGTCCAATGTCGATCAACACAGCCTCGTGAATGTCCGGGTCACGAACAATGCCGTTTTTCCCGACGTTTTCCTTGCCTGCCTCGAACTGTGGCTTTACGAGGGCAACGACGTCGCCGCCTTGTTCCAAAAAACGATACAAGACCGGCAATATCAGTTTCAACGAAATGAAGGACACATCAATGGAAGCGACTTCCGGCCGCTCATCTTCAAAGCTGTCGGGGTCCATGTGACGGAAATTCGTTCGTTCCATCACCACGACCCGCTCGTCCTTCCTCAGCGACCAGGCGAGCTGATTGTAGCCAACATCAATCGCATACACTTTTCTCGCGCCATTTTGCAGTGCGCAATCCGTAAATCCGCCTGTTGAGGAACCGATATCCATCATGACTTTGCCGTCTATGACGAGGTCGAATATGTTCAATGCTTTTTCCAGCTTTAATCCGCCGCGGCTCACATACGGGTGAACCTCGCCCTTTACCGTGATGGCAATATCCTCGGGAAATTTGGTGCCCGGCTTGTCGCACCGCTCCCCTTTCACCTGTACGAGACCGGCCATTACTGCCGCTTTTGCCTTTTCTCTGGTGTCATACAATCCGCGTTCTACCAGCAGAACGTCCAGCCGTTCCTTTTTCATGCCTCGACAACGCCTTTCGATACGGGCAAAAATGCGCGGACACAGGCGACGATTTGCTCAGCCGTCAATCCGACCTCCAGCCGTTGTTCTTTCACGCTGCCATGCTCGACGAAATAGTCGGGAACGCCTATTGTTTTGACTCGGATATGATGGTACCCCGCTTCAGCCAAAAACTCGCGGACAGCACTTCCAAAGCCGCCCATCTCGGAGCCTTCCTCAACTGTAATGAGGTCATAGCCTTCCCGTGCCAGCCTGGTCAGCAGCTCCGCATCAAGCGGCTTGCAGAAGCGGGCATTTACCAGCATCGGATGGATCCCTTCGCGGCTGAGCTGTTCCACCGCGTGTTCCGCGATTTCGAAAATATGACCAAATGACAGGATCGCGACGTCTCTTCCTTCGCGGACGATTTCAGCCTTTCCGATCGGAAGCGGCTTCATCTCGTCATCGATCTTTACGCCTCGGACGCTTAGGCGGGGATAGCGGAAGGATATCGGACCGTCCTCGTACGCGACCGCCGTTTTCATCATATGGCGCAGCTCGTTTTCATCCTTCGGCGCCATGATGACCATATTCGGGATGGCCCTCATAAATGCGATGTCATACACGCCCTGATGCGTCTCCCCGTCAGCACCGACCAGGCCTGCCCGGTCAACGGCAAAGATCACGTTCAGCTTTTGCCGGGCCACGTCGTGAATCAACTGGTCGTAGGCCCGCTGCAGGAATGTCGAGTAAACCGCGAAGACAGGCTTCAAGCCTTGTGTTGCCAAGCCTGCGGCAAACGTGCATGCGTGCTGCTCTGCAATCCCTACGTCAAACAGCCGATCCGGGAAGCGCTCGCCAAACGGGATCAGACCGGAGCCCGCGGGCATAGCCGGTGTTACCGCCACGATCCGCTCGTCCTCTTCGGCCAGACTGATCATCGTGTCCGCGAACACCTTCGTATACATAGGTGCCGATTTCGGGGTATCGCCAGACTCGATTTTGTACGTGCCGATACCGTGCCATTTGACCGAATCCGCTTCTGCAGGCGCGTAGCCTTTGCCTTTTTTGGTGATGGCATGGATCAGCACCGGCCCCTTCGTCTGTTTCGCCGTTTTCAGGGTGTCGAGCATGAGCTCCATGTTGTGTCCATCAATCGGACCGATATAGGTAAAGCCCAGTTCCTCAAACAAGATGCCGGAGACGAGCAAATACTTCATGCTGTCCTTGAATCGCTCCGCCATATGGGCAAGCCTTCCGCCTACCGCCGGAATCGATTTCAGCAAATGCTCAAGCTCTTCCTTTGCTCGTTTGTAATTGGTCGCGGAGCGCAATTTGCCCAAATAATTGTGCAGGGCACCCACGTTTGGCGCGATGGACATTTCATTGTCGTTGAGCACAACGATGACATTTTTGCCTTCATGGCCGATGTGGTTCATCGCTTCCAGCGCCATACCGCCAGTCAGGGCACCGTCGCCGATGATCGCCACGACGTGGTTCTTTTCCTTTTTCAAATCGCGTGCGGTTGCCATTCCCATAGCGGCGGACAGGGACGTACTGCTGTGCCCTGTTTCCCAGACGTCATGCGGGCTTTCGCACATTTTCGGAAAGCCGCACAATCCTTTATACTGGCGAAGCGTCGGAAACATTTCGCGCCGGCCCGTCAAAATTTTATGTACATAGGCTTGATGTCCTACGTCCCAAATCAACTTATCTACCGGGCTGTTAAATACATAGTGTAGGGCGAGCGTCAATTCCACTACACCAAGATTAGGTGCCAGATGGCCGCCCGTTTTGGACAGGTTTTCCACAAGGAACTGTCGGATCTCGTCTGCCAGTGCGTATAGCTCAGGCAATGAGCATTTCTTCAGATCTTGAGGATTGTTGATGCTAGTTAGCAGCATTACTATTCCTCACTTTCACTCATTCTTGGGTCATTGGGTATGCTGCAATCCGAATCACTTTCGGACAACCTTGGTTCATTTAGCTTGCTTCATTATAACGGTTTCTTCATAAAAACTCCACTTTCATCTGTTTTCAAGAGAAATCGCGTCCAGCTTCTGGTAAAATAAAATCAATCCATCAAACCTTTTATGGGAGGGTTTCGTCCATGAGCACAGCAGTACCTTTTTCACAAATCAACTATGAACGCATCCCGCTGGCAGCGATCGAAGCCCGATTTGAAGAGCAGCTTGCTGCCTTCCAGCGGGCGTCCACCTGGCAGGAGCAAGACGAGGCGATGCTCCGCATCCAGGAGATCCGTCAGGAGGTAGAGTCTGCACGTGAAATTTCTCACATCAGACACACGATCGACACAACCGATTCGTTTTACAAGGACGAACAGGATTATTGGGATGAAGCAGGACCACAGTATCAAGGATTGGTGACAAAGTATTATGAGGCGATTGTCCAGTCCCGTTTCCGCAAGGAGCTGGAGGCCAAATGGGGAGCGCAGCTCTTCCGCATCGCCGAAACCAAGATTCGCACCTTTTCTCCCGAGGTCGTTCTCGACTTGCAGGAGGAAAACCGGCTAAGCAGCCAATACATGGCTTTGATCGCTTCGGCCCGCATTCAGTTCGAGGGCGAAGAGCGGACACTGCCGCAATTGATCCCGTTCCAGACATCTATCGACCGGCAGATGAGAAAGAGAGCGCACGAGGCTCGCTACAGCTTTTTCCGCGAGCATGGCGAAGAGCTTGATCGCATCTATGACGAGCTTGTGAAGGTGCGTACCCGAATCGCCCGCAAGCTCGGCTATCAAAGCTTTACAGAGCTGGCCTATGCCCGTCTGAATCGGACGGATTACAATGCAGAAATGGTGGCCGTCTTCCGCAAACAGGTGCTGGAGCATATCGTTCCTGTCGCCAGCAGCTTGTATGAAAGACAGCGTGAAAGAATTGGCGTGGAGACTTTGCGCTACTATGACAAGCCGTTCCAGTTCGCTACCGGAAATCCTACGCCCAAGGGCTCTCCCGAATGGATCGTGGAAAACGGCAAGCGAATGTACAATGAGCTTTCCAAGGAAACCGGGGAGTTCTACTCTTTCATGCTTGAGAACGATTGCATGGATCTGTTGAGCAAGAAGGGCAAAGCGACAGGCGGTTATTGCACGTACATCAGCCAATACCGACTCCCTTATATCTTTGCCAATTTCAACGGCACTTCCGGCGACATCGATGTCTTGACACACGAGGCCGGACACGCTTTTCAGGTTTACATGAGCAGGGACTTCGCCGTTCCGGAGTACCATTTCCCTACCTATGAGGCTTGTGAAATTCACTCCATGAGCATGGAGTTTTTGACCTGGCCGTGGATGGAGCTGTTTTTTCAGGAAGATACGGAAAAGTACAAGTTTTCCCATCTCGCCGATGCGCTTCAGTTCATCCCTTACGGCGTAACGGTTGACGAATTCCAGCACGCCATCTATGAAAATCCGGATATGACTCCCGCGCAGCGGAAACAGACATGGCGCGAAATCGAGCGCAAGTATCTGCCTCATCTCAATTATGAAGACAATGATTTCCTCGAAAACGGAGGGTACTGGCAACAGCAGGGCCATATTTTCATGGACCCCTTCTATTACATCGATTATACGCTTGCGCAAATCTGCGCCTTCCAATTCTGGAAGCGGGCCCAGCATAATCCGGCAGAGGCGTGGGACGATTACCTTACCCTTTGCAAGGAGGGCGGCAGCAAGTCGTTTACCGAGCTGGTAAAAGTAGCGAAGCTGGATTCGCCGTTTGAGGACGGCTGTGTGTCTTCCGTGATCGGGGATATCAAAAAATGGTTGGACGGCGTGGATGACAAGGCTTTGTAGGTGTAACAACCTTGTCAATCTAATGACGAAAAAAAGACGCGGAAGCAACTGCTCCGCGTCTTTTACTTTTTCCGTTCCATGACGTAATCAGCCAGTGGCATGAGGGCCGAGTGATCCATTCCAGCGCTTCTCAACACTTGCTTGGCTTCGGCGACAAGCTGCAGCAAACGCGCCTTTGATTCGTCCATGCCGATCAGCGCCGGATAGGTAGCCTTTTGCCGATCCGCATCGCTTCCGACGGCTTTGCCGAGCTGGGAGGAATCTCCTTCTACATTCAAAATATCGTCCTGGATTTGGAAGGCCAGTCCGATATTTCTTCCGTATTGGGTCAAAGCATCCATCTGCTTCTCTGTCGCTTCCGCCAAATAGCCGCCGCCCCGCAGCGCAGCAATCAGCAAATCACCTGTCTTATGCTTGTGGATGTACTCCAGTTCAGCCAGACTCAGCTGTTTGCCTTCGCCCTCAATATCAGCCATCTGGCCGCCGACCATGCCGGTTGCTCCCGCCCGTTTTCCAAGCTCCGCAACCAGTCTTACCACCGTCTCCGACTTTACGTCGGGATGGTTCAGGTACCGCTCGGCAACCAATCCGAAGGCGCGCGTCAGCAAGGCGTCGCCGGCCAGGATTGCCGTTGCTTCGCCGAACACTTTGTGATTGGTCGGTTTGCCTCTCCTCAGATCGTCATCGTCCATCGCAGGCAAATCATCGTGAATGAGCGAATACGTATGTATCATTTCCAAAGCAGCCGCATAGGGGATGCCGCGCTCCACAGGCTTGTCCAGGGCTTCCAGAACGGCCAGGACCAGCATCGGGCGCAGGCGTTTTCCCCCTGCCATCAGCGAATACGCCATGGATTCGTACAGTGTAGCCGGAACACCCTCCCGCTCCAACAGCGATGTCAGATGCTGCTCGATGAAGCTTGTCTTTTCTTCCAGATAGGATTGGAGGGATACGGCCATCAGATTTCACCCTCCACACGAAACGGCTTTTGCTTCAGCTGGCCGTCTTCTTCGATCAGCTGTGTGATTTTGGCTTCGATCGCATCCAGCTTTTGACTGCAGATTCGGGAGAGCGTAACGCCTTCCTGATAAAGCTGGATCGCTTCCTCCAGAGGAATCTCGCCTTCCTCCAGCCGATTCACCACTTCTTCAAGCCGTTTCATCGCTTCTTCAAACTGAATGTCAGCCTCTTGGTCCGTCTTTTTCCGTGCCATCTCGCTTCTCCTCCCGGTAAATCTGTTCCACGCGTGCAGTAGCACTTCCATCCTTTAATCGTAACATGAGTTCTTCGCCTGGAGCAAATTGCTCAACCGATTTTACCAGTTGTCCGGAAGCGTACACGAGCGAAAATCCGCGCTGCATGACTTTCAGCGGGCTTAATGCATCCAGCTGCGCAACGGATGAAGCAAAAGACATCCTGCTCTTGACCAGACGCTGCTTCATCAACTCGTCAAGCCGGGCACGGCTCAGCCCAATCGCCTTTTTCTGTCGTTCGACCACATCTGTAAGCCGATACCGCCTGACCCGATCGGACAGCTGATTGTACCGATCCCTGCGTCCTTTCATCAGGTGTTTGACCGCTTGACCCAGCCGCAGGGAAACCTCATCGAGCCGTTGCTGCGCTTCTTCCACCCGTCTCTGTGGTCGCCGCATCGCATAGGATTGGGCAAGTCCCTCCAGACGCTTTCGCTCCGAGGCCAGCCGTCCATGCAGCGCTCGACTCATCCGGGTGTCCAGCTGCTTCACCCGCTCCAGCCATTCGAGGTAATGGGGAACAGCAAGCTCGGCTGCCGCTGTAGGCGTCGCAGCGCGAACATCTGCTACAAAATCGGCGATTGTGACATCGGTTTCATGCCCGACTGCGGAAATGACGGGAATCGAGGAAGCTGCAATGGCACGGGCGACCTGCTCCTCGTTAAACGCCCACAGCTCCTCGATCGACCCGCCTCCACGTCCGACGATGAGAACATCGATGTCTGGCTGACTGTTCATAATCCGAATCGCTGCAACGATGGAAGCAGGCGCTTCTGTCCCTTGGACGACAGCCGGGGACAAGACGATTTCCGCCTGTGGATAGCGGCGCCTGATCGTCGTGCAAATGTCGCGGATGGCCGCTCCGGTAGGCGACGTGACTACCCCGACTCTTCTCGGAAAGGCTGGCAGCGGACGTTTTCTCTCTGCGGCAAACAACCCTTCTCCCGCAAGCTTTGCTTTTAATTGCTCAAAGGCAAGATAAAGAGAACCGATTCCGTCCGGCTGCATTTCCTTGGCATAAAATTGATAAGCGCCGTCCCGTTCATAGGCAGAAATGGAACCGCGCACGATCACCTTGGTTCCATCCTTGGGCAGAAAGCGAAGAAAACGATTGTAGCCGGCGAACATGACCACCTTGACCCGCGACTGGCTGTCCTTTAAGGTAAAGTACATGTGACCGCTTGTATGATGAACAAAGTTGGAGATTTCACCGCGCACCCAAATGTCCTGCAAGCGGACATCCTGCTCCAACACCTGCTTAATGCAGCGGTTCAGGTCGCTGACTGAAAAAATTTGACGACTCGTCATGCGTACCTCCCGTTTTGGTAAGTTTCATCACGGACGCAAAAATCGCTCGCCTGAACCGTTTTTTCTGCATGCTTCGTGGTAGCTGTACCTGTAATCGTCTGCAGAAACTACCTGGCGAGATTTCTGGCCGCTTCAATTGTATTTTTCAGCAGCATTGTAATCGTCATCGGACCGACACCGCCCGGAACGGGTGTGAGGTAGCTCGCTACTTCCTTTACTTCATCAAAGCGGACATCTCCGACGAGCTTGCCGCTCTCAATGCGGTTTACCCCGACGTCAATCACCACTGCTCCCGGTTTCACGTCCTCTTTTCCGATCATGTGCGCCTTGCCGGCCGCGACGATCAAAATATCTGCCTGACGTGTGTAGGACGGCAAATCAACAGTCCGCGAGTGGCACATCGTCACCGTCGCATTTTCTCGCTGCAATAAATACGATACCGGTTTTCCGACGATGTTGCTGCGGCCGATGACGACTGCGTGTTTGCCTTCGATCGTCATGCCAGTGCGCTTGATCAGCTCGACTACACCGTTGGCTGTACAAGGCAGCAAAGAATCGTATCCGATCATCATGTTCCCGACATTGACCGGGTGGAACCCGTCGACGTCTTTTTCCGAACTTATCGCCTCGATGACTGCCTTTTCAGAGATATGAGCCGGAAGCGGCAACTGTACCAAAATGCCGTGAACGTTCGGATTTTCATTCAATTGATAGACGATCTCCAACAATTCCTTTTCGGTGATGGATACGTCCTTATAAATGATTTCCGAGCGGATTCCCACTTCTTCACAACCGCGAGCTTTCCCTCTGACATAGGAATGCGAAGCGGGATCATCTCCCACAAGAACGACGGTCAATCCCGGCACGATTCCATTTTGCTTCAGTTCTGCAACTTCGCCAGCCAATTGTTCCCGAATATCTTTTGCAATTTCCTTGCCATACAAAATAGTTGCTGCCATGGCGAAGAACCCTCCTTCGTTTGGATCACTACGTTAAGTGTACCGATTCAAGGAGATGATGTAAAGCCGAATTTTATAAAGTTAATAATTGTTTAATGTTCGTGTTTTAGTTTTTGCCAGCCCAACATGGCCACTCCGTACGCATTGTCTCCAGAATAGACTGGATCGCAAAAGTACAAGCGCGCCTTGACGGCAGGATGTTCCAAACGCTTGGTCAACCGCTCTCGTATGTACTGATTTGCCGCTACACCGCCAACGATCAGAATTTCCCGAGGAAGACCCTCCTCTACGGCATGACGGAGCACTTTTTCCAGCGTGCTTGCTATACATTGCTCCGTCGCCCTGGCAATCTCTGCGGCCGGTACGCTTCCGCCCTCAATCGCCCGCAACAGTGCCGCTTCCGGTCCAGAGAAGCTGAATGATTTCCCCTGCACTGAGGAGGAGACGCGAAAATCTCCGGACGCCTGCAAGGCGAGCTTTTCCAACTGTGGTCCGGCCGGGAAAGACATCCCCAGCGCCACGCCGATCCGATCAACCAGTTGACCTGCGTGCAGATCTGTCGTTCCGCCCACTTTCTCGATCTGGTATCCGTCTTCCTTTCTTTCGCACAAGAGCAGTTCGCTCGTTCCCCCAGACAAATGAACCGCGAGAAACCGGTTTTCACGCGGCCGCTCTGCTGCGGTATACTCGCCCGCTGCGATATGCCCCTCCTGATGAGTCGTCAAAAAGGCGGGTACCTTCATGTAGGCTGACAGTGACTTCGCCAAGCCTTCCCCCACTTTAAACACCGGCATGTACGAGCCATCCACCGGACGCGGCTTTTCGCTTGCACAGACGGCAACGATATCGTATTCGGTCCATCTCATCTCATTGCTCAGCTCGGGGAGGTTCATCACATGCTGAAAGACGGCTTCTGATTGCTGCAGACCACGCTTGCCTTCTTTTACTCGAAGAAGTCGTTTCGCTTCTGCCACAATCCGGCCGTCTTCCGCTGCCAAGCACAACGATGTCCGGTAGTTGCTCGTATCAATTCCCAACAATACCTTTGTCATGCTGCTTCACCCATCTCTACGCGTTCGCAGTTTGGCGAGCTTTCAAATAACTGGACAAAACGCCGTTAATATACCGATAAGATTGTTCGTCGCTGAACAGTTTGGCAATCTCGATCGCCTCATTCAACGCCACTTTATCCGGAATGTCCTCTTCAAACATGATTTCAAAAAATGCAAGACGAAGGATGGCCCGGTCTACATTGGCGATTCGCTCCAGACGCCAGCCGCGAAGATATTTTTGGATCTCGGCATCGATCTCTTGCAGACGATCAAGTACGCCCTTTACCAGAAAATGAAGGTAAGAGGCGTCTTCTTCGCTATCTTCCATAACCAGTTCGAGGGCAGCTTCCATACTTACATCTGCCATGTCGATCTGAAACAAGCATTGAACTGCTTTTTCTCGTGCTGTCCTACGTTTCATCACGTTCACCTACTCATAAAATTGAGGTCCCTGCCCCGCTTAGCGAAACTTCCCAGGGAGGATACGATCAAGAATTTCGCGCAAATCCTCTTTGTGATCCAGTTTGCGTCCAATGTAATAACCGGTGGAGACAAAGACGACAAACACCAGTGTATCCCAAAAACCGACGAGAAGGTAGATGATGCCGAAAAAAAGTCCGGCGGCTACCCCCAGTAGTTTCCCCTTGTGTTCCCACAACAACTCCCATATCATGACTTTCACCTACTATTCCACTCGTTTGCGAGCCGCGTAATTCTCATGCTGGGCTACTTCCGTCACAACGACCGCCACCTCGGAGATGATGACGCCGGCAATACCCTCCACCTGCTCCTTGATATCGGTCTGCAGCTTCTGGGTCAGCTCCGGCAAGGGCGTCTCTCCGTCGACAGAGACGCGGACTGTGATCGTGTTTCCGCTTTCCAGCGCCCGTACGACAGTCTTTAAATCGCGGACCCCCTTCACTCTTCTGGCCGCCCTCTCGGCGATTGTCTGAATGGTTTGCAGGGTTATGTTTACTTCACCCAAGTCGCTGCGCTGGCGAATGCCCTTCTCCGTTTTCGGTTTCTTGGAGCGGCGGAAAGAACTGAAAAAGAACCGCAAGCTGACAATTAAAAAAATCACCGCCGTGATCAGATAGGCAGGCTGGAAACCGCCAAGCAGCTGCTCTAAATAGGGGCGTATGTATTCAGCTGGGATCAGTCCGCTCGAGGCTCCGATCACGCCGACAGAGAGGACGATCAGCGCAAAACTGTACAAAGTCAGGATAAAGCGGTCAAACAAATTCACAAGCATCTCTCCTTTGGTGCAAAGGTAACAAGGAGGCCGTTACTCTTAGATGAGGAAAAATGCCCCCTGAGGCATAGGGGGCATCCAAACTTGCTGATGAACTAGCGGACGCGCTGGAAATCTTCCACGGCAGCCGGCGCTTTTTCTTCGGGCTTCAGCTCTACGTCCACAATATGTACGTTTACTTCCACGACCGACAGACCCGTCATGCTTTCGATGGCGTTGCGCACACTATCTTGAATATTTCGAGCGACATCCGGGATACGGTGTCCATATTTTACGATAATCGATACATCAACTGCCGCTTCGCGCGAGCCTACCTCTACGCGTACGCCGCGAGCTATATTTTTACGGCCGAGCCGTTCGACAATCTCACCTACGAAACCACCGCTCATTTGTGCTACACCCTCTACCTCAGAGGCAGCCATACCGGCGATTACTTCCAGGACTTCGGGAGCGATCTGCACCTTACCAAGCTCTGTTCTTTCTAGATCCGGTGTAAACTCTTCCACGCTTCGCACCTCCCTATGGTTTTGTAACCCATTATAACAAGCAGCTTCCACTTTTACAAATCAAGCTTCGTCCAGATTCAGTTCATGAATCTCCAGGAATTTCGTGTCAAACTGACCGCTGGCGAACACTTCGTGGTCAAGCACCTTGAGATGGAACGGAATCGTCGTGTGCACACCCTCCACGACAAACTCGCCGAGCGCCCGCTTCATGCGTTCGATCGCTTCCGTGCGGTCTTTGCCCCAGACGATCAGCTTCGCGATCATCGAGTCGTAATAAGGCGGGATGACATAGCCGGTATAAGCGGCGCTGTCGACGCGCACACCGAATCCGCCCGGAGCGAGATACGTCGTGATTTTCCCAGGGGATGGCATGAAATTCTTGACCGGATTTTCCGCATTGATCCGGCATTCGATGGCCCAGCCATTCAGCTTGATGTCGTCCTGTGTAAACGACAGCGGCTGGCCTGCAGCTACCGTGAGCTGTTCTTTAATCAAATCAAATCCGGTTACAAGCTCTGTCACCGGATGTTCAACCTGAATGCGGGTGTTCATCTCCATAAAGTAGAACTTCCCGTGTTTGTCCAAAAGGAATTCAACCGTTCCTGCGCCGTGGTAATTTACCGCTTTGGCTGCAGCTACGGCCGCTTCCCCCATCTCTCTCCGCAGTTCCTCGCTCAGGGCGGGAGATGGCGCTTCCTCAATCAATTTTTGATGGCGTCGCTGAATGGAACAGTCGCGCTCACCCAAATACACGACATTGCCGTGCTTATCTGCCATGATCTGAATTTCGACGTGGCGCGGTCCTTCGACGAATTTTTCGAGATAAACGCCCGGGTTGCCAAAGGCAGTTTTCGCCTCGTTTTGCGCTTGACGGATCGCCTTTTCCAGATCCTCATCGTCTACAGCAACGCGCATCCCGCGGCCTCCGCCGCCGGCGGTTGCCTTTACCATCACCGGATAGCCGATTTCATTGGCCGTCTTGATCGCATCGGCGATATCCTCGACAAGGCCATCTGTTCCCGGAACAGTCGGTACACCGGCTGATTTCATCGTATCCTTGGCGGTGGATTTATCGCCCATCTTGACGATGGCCTCCGGGTCAGGCCCGATAAATGTGATGTTGCAAGCGGCACAAATCTCGGCAAAGTCGGCGTTCTCTGCCAAAAACCCGTAGCCGGGATGGATGGCGTCTGCCCCAACCTTGGTGGCTACACTCATGATGCTCGCAATGTTGAGGTAGCTTTCTTTCGATGCTGTGGGTCCAATGCAGTAAGCTTCGTCAGCCAATTTTACGTGCAGCGCTTCGCGATCTGCTTCGGAGTACACAGCTACCGTACGAATGCCCAACTCGCGGCAGGCGCGAATGACACGGACAGCAATTTCGCCCCGGTTGGCAATCAATACTTTTTGAAACATTACGCTCTCCTCCAACCTATTCTGGCTTCACCAAAAACAGCGGCTGGCCGTATTCCACCAGCTGACCATCCTCAACCAGCACTTTCACGATCTCCCCGGATACTTCTGCCTCGATCTCGTTGAACAGCTTCATCGCTTCCACGATGCAAACAACCTTGTTCGGGGTCACCTTGTCGCCCGCTTGGACGTAGGCAGGCTTGCCCGGCTCAGGGGAACGGTAGAATGTTCCCACCATCGGGGACACGATTTTGTGCAGGTTCGACTCATCTACGGCTGCTGCTGCCGGCTTCGGAGCCTCAACCGGCGCCGCAGGAGCTTCTGCCACTGCCGGTGCAGCTGCTACGGGAGCCGCTGCTTGGGCGACCGGAGCCACTGGAGCCTGTACGACCGGTTGCGAAACGTAGACGGTTTCCCCGGCCGATTTTTTCATTGTTACCTTTGCTCCATCGATTTCAAGCTCGAATTCGTTAATGGACGACTGATCAATCAACTTGATAATTTCACGGATTTCATGAATTTTGAACACAGGTAAGCACTCCTTCATTTCGAAAGATAACCAGGGAGTATGGTATGTATCGAGGTCTAACAATCATGGTAGCTTGTCACCACCCCAACGTCAAGAAAGGATTTCCCCTCATTTCCAGCGAAAAACGAGGAGAAACCCTTACCAGCATGCCCGTTTTCAATGATCCTTAGTACCTCGTCAGGAAGCTTTGAATTGTACGGTGATATTGGTTGCCGGGACGTTCAGATGCTGTTTTACATTGGAGATGATGTCCACCACTTCATCTGCGCCCAGTTTGTCTTTTTGCACGATTACTGTCACCTTGTCATTTTGCGTGAACACGACAGCGTCTTTGTAGCCGCTTGTTTTCAGCATTTCTTCTACGGCCATTGTGGCGCTCTCCATCGTAGAGAGCTCTTCGTACTTCGCTTTCGCCTCTGCTACTGCCTGCGGGGTCGCATCCGGGCTGCCCATGATGCTCATCTGCTCGTCTTTTTGCTGCTGGAGTTGGGCTTCCCGCTTCATTTTGTACCCGGTGAAAATTTCGCTCGGGGTATCAGCCAGCGTCGCCGTTTCCTTGGTATCTGTCTGCTGCTCCTTGTTGGCATTTGCCGTATCTGCTGCCGCAGGTTCCGTTTTTGGCTTGCCCTCGACAGGAGCTGCGTCAGTGGCTGGCGTCTCTGTCTGTTTGCTCTCAACCACGACACCAGAAAGCGAGTCCTGCTCAGGCTGCAGCTGCTGCAACTGTTGCTGCCCCAGCGTCGACACTTGACTGTCCGGCCCTTTGACCAAATAGTAGCCCGAGAGGACCACCATCACGGCCAGCATTGTCAACAACCATACCGTTTGCTTGCGAAGCATCATTTGTCATTACCTCCTAACCTTTTTTAGGCAATATCGAAATTTTGTAGGCAGGCACATCCAATACTTTTTGAACCGCTTCGGTGATCCACGCTTTGACTTGTATGTTGTCGGCGCCTTTTGCCACCACCAAAACCCCTCTTACCTTTGGCTTTAGCGTTTTGAGGATAACGGGCTGATCCTGTTTGCCTCCCTGGACCACGACCACTTGTTCATCGCGGGATTGGTCATTTTGATTCCGCGTGGCTCGCTCCTTGTCCGTTTCCTGATTGGTAGAGGAACGGGTATTGGTGTTTTTCCCGACGACCAGCTCCGGCGTCGAATCCAGATTGACCATGACTTCAACCTCTCCCACACCGACTACGCTGGCCAATATTTCCTTCAGCTGCGTTTGATACATGTTTTCGTATTCTGCGATGATGTCGGGCGGATTGGCTCCTCCGAGCACCGGCGCCGACTGTTCGGTTCCAGGCGGTCCGGTCGGTTCATTGCCTCCAATCCCGAAACCCATCGGCTGATCGCGTTCAACATTCAGGAAATCGGTCAAAATCATGATGGCCATCCCGATTCCCAATATGACGATAAAATAGTGGATCGGCTTCAGCTTCTTTTTATCTGAATCTGCGGCCAACCATTGCTTCAGCTTCCCAAACACCCCTGCTCACCTCACCTTGAACGACTGCATGTCACCGCTTCTCAATCTTGTCCTGATCCCTGGTAACGACTACCATATCCTCGCTTAAGCCCCATTGCGCTGCCAGATCACTGGCAATCCGTTTGGACAAGGCATCTTTCTGCTTTGCAGCAGCCGGCAGCTCCTTTTCTTCTTGCCCCTGGCTTTGACTGTTTACCTCGATGCGTATCGGTTCGATCGGTTCGACCGGCTTGATCGCGCTTGCTGTTTCCCCGCTGCTCCCTTCTGGGGCGATCGCTACCTCGATGCGCTGCAATTTTGCCTGGTCTGCATTCTTGTTGTCCAACAGAACCTTGACTGCCGTTACCTCCACTCCGTGATCCTCCTTGAGCTTCGTTCGAATGGATGCCTCCACCTGACTTTGCACGTAGGCGTCTATTTGCTTTTCCTGCTTTCCGGCCAGCCTCTCGGCGATGCGCTTCCACTCGGTGTCGGAGGGCCGGTTCATCTGCTCCTGGTAGCGGTCCAGCTTAAGCGCCAGATCATCCTGAGAGAGCTGAAACAGGGCGAACACAGGGGAGATGATCGTCATCAAAATAATCAGTCCCATCACCATTTTGACGTAGCGCTGCATGCTGGTATTGGGCAAAATGAGGTCGAGGAACGCAGCCAGGAGAACAAGTAAGATGATCTTTTTCAGCCAGAGCGTAAGCCATGTCATCTGCTTCACCTACCGAACCATCATGGAGATATTGCCCGCCGCAATGATAATGGTGATGGCCAAAAAGAACATCAGCCCTACCGTGGCCAAAGCCGCAAAGACAAAGATTAGATTTTTCCCGATCGCTCCGAGTGCCGCGATGATCGGACTATTGCCCAAAGGCTGCAGGACGGCGGAGGAAAGATTGTAGATCATGGCCAAAATCAGGATCTTGAGGGCCGGGAATGCGCACAGGAGGAGCAGAATCAGGACCCCTGCCAATCCGACTGCGTTCTTGACCAGAAGAGAAGCATTGAGCACTGTGTCTGCCGCATCTGAGAACATCCTGCCGACAATCGGGATGAAATTGCCGGTAATGTATTTGGCCGTCCTCAGGGTTACCCCGTCAGCTACTGCCGACGTAGCCCCCTGGATGGAGATGATCGCCAGAAATATGGTAAGAAAGGACCCGAGCGCTCCCATTGCAATATTGCGCAAGAGGGAAGCAAGCTGCGTGACCTGGTATCTTTCCGAAAAGAGGCTTGCGATCGACAGCATGGCGGACAGAAACAGGAGCGGAAATATGACGTAGGAAATGAGTATCCCGCTGGTATTGATGAGAAAGATGATGAGCGGGTGAAACATCGTCGCTGACGCCAAATTTCCTACAGAAGCGAGCAGAGCGATGACCAGAGGAATCATGGCCAGCATAAAGTCGGACATGTCGCTGATCGCTTCTTTGGCGTACGTGATGGCCACATGGAAGCTGTTAATGGCGAGCACCATCAGCACGAGATAGGCAATCGAATAGGCTACCGTCGTCACGGCGTTGCGTTCAAAGGCGTTTTGCATCGTCTCCAGAATCATGGCAAAAACCGTAATAATGATGATCGAGCTGAGCAGTTTGCCATTCATCAAAATTTCATGGAAAACAAATTTGCCGAAGCCCTTGAGAAACCCGGAGAGACTAAAGTCCCCCTGCTGCATCAACAACTGGAGAAAACCGGGAGCCTGCAGATCAGGAAGATACCCTTTGTAATCGCGCTGCAGCTCTGTCCAAAACCTTTCGACCCGGTCAACCTGCAAATCGTCTACCTGCTGCTTGATCAGGTAATCGACAGAAGGTGCTGGTGTCGTCACGGCAGCCGAGAGAGAGGTTGACGGCAGGAAGACAAACAGCAGAAACAAGAAGAGCGACCAGCCCGCACGAGTCACTTGCACCCCTCCCCCAACTACGCCGGCAACAGGTCTATGACCGTTTCGATAATGATCTGAATGATCGGAACGGCCATGATCAGAATCAACACTTTCCCAGCCAGCTCGATTTTGGAAGCGATGGCTCCCTGACCGGCGTCTCTGGTCATTTGTGCCCCGAATTCAGCGATATAGGCAATTCCGATGATTTTCAAGATGGTTTCCAAAAATACGAGATTGAGGTCAGCTTGTACCGCCAGACGCTCCAGAATCCTGATGACCTCCGCTATTTTACCGATCAGAAAGTAAAAGATGACAACGCCGCTCGCGATGGCCAGCAGGTAGGCGAACATCGGTTTTTGTTCCTTGATGACCAGCGCGAGAATCGTAGCCACCAATCCCAGTCCGACGATTTGTACGATCTCCATTCGCCTTCCCTCCTCAATTAAACAGGAAGACGCGTTTTACCTCGGAAAACAGGTCGCCGACATAGTGAGCTACCATGTACAGCACGATGATAAACCCCACCAGCGTCGCCCAGTGTGCGATGTCCTCCTTGCCAGCCTGCTTCAGAACCGTGTGCAGAATGGCTGTAATAAATCCCACCGCCCCGATCTGAAAAACAGGTGTCAAATCAAAATCCACAGTGAACACCTCGCCTTTAGAACATCAGGATGACGACCAACAACCCGCACAGGAAGCCGAGGCTTTTGTACATTTTCTCGTACCTGTTTTGTTCCGCTCGCGCCTCTTCCTCCAACCCGCGAAGGTGTGTAACGGCGAGACGCAAATGCTTTTGCTGGTCTTCCCGATCAGATGATCCGAGCACCTGTCCCAGACTGGTCAACACATCCCGCTCTTGCTTGCGAAGCGACGTTTGCTGCCAGTGTCTATCGATGGCCAGTCTGAGCGCTTCGTCGGCGTTCTGTGCCCGCTCCTCGCGAAGGCTGCCCGCAGCAGTCTGGAACAGCTGTCCAATCTCTGTCGGCAGCCGGTTTCCCACTTTGAGCAGGGCAGGCTGCAACGGGGTCAGGCCGTACACGATCTCCGTCTCCAGCATCTGCAGCCCTACGAGAAGGGCTCTAAGCTGCACGGGACGATACGCATAAAACCGACCAATTTGCCACCCTACCATGGAAGCCGAGAACAGGATCAGCACGGCTCCGATCAGCTTAACCATGCGACCTCCCCCTTATCGACCGGTTCGAGACTCCGGTCGTAGACGCCTTGAATCGTCCCTACGCCCTTCGAGCGGCTCAGAACAAAATAGCGGGAGAAGACGCCGCTTTGAATCAATTTTCCCAGTGCCGGACGCCTCGCCACCTCTTCGATCTCTGCGCCGTGCGCAGAACAGATTACGGAAACACCGGCATGGACGGCTTCCCATACGGCTTCGCCGTCTTCCGGCCGCCCCACCTCATCCACGATCAGGACATCGGGTGACATCGAACGGATCAGCATCATCATTCCTGCTGCTTTTGGGCAAGCATCCAGCACGTCCGTTCTCGGGCCGACATCCCGCTGCGGAACACCGTTCAAGCAGCCGGCAAGCTCGGAACGCTCGTCCACAATGCCCACTTTGCGGCTGGAGGACCATTCGTTCCCATAGCTGATGGAGCGGGCAATATCTCGCAGGAGCGTTGTTTTTCCGCACTGTGGAGGCGAGATGATCAGGGCATTCAGGATTCGTCCGTTTTCGAACAGATAGGGCAGGACCTTCTGTGCCGTCCCTTTTTTCTCGCGAGCGATCCGGATGTTAAAGCTGGTAACGTCGCGAATCCCTTTTACTTCTCCCCGTTCCAGGACGACCTTGCCGGCAATGCCGATCCGGTGTCCCCCTGTAACAGTGATGTAGCCGCGTTTCAGCTCTTCTTCCAGAGTGTACAGAGAGTGCTGGCTGACCAGGTTCAACAGCTTGACCGACTGTTCTTCAGTGAAGGTCCACCCTTGTCTGGCATTGGCTGTCAGCTGTCCTGCGGCTGTCACGTAGCTCGACTGCTGCCCAAATCTTATTTCCAGCGGCTGATTTTGCCGTAGGCGGATTTCCTCCAGATGCTCTCTGACGGCGGAGGGCAATGCAGTCAGAATGCTGCGGATGGTCGCCGGCAAAATCGCCATGATCTCGTTCACGACTTATCCCTCCTTCGTGTCTTTGACACTTCAGCCTTTGTCCACGTCGACTTACCTCCATCCTATGCGGGTCTGGACGAGTTTTATGCCAAGAAAACGCCAGAGAAACGCTTGCTAGCGAAAGTCGCGGGAACCGCACGAGTACTACGCGTATCAACGCAATCATTTCTCAAACAAAAAAACCGGCTTCCATACCGGTCGGTCCGGATGAAAGCCAGTTCACCATTTGTTCGCTCGATGTTTTTCAGGTGGCATTGATCGGTTCATATTGCCTGTCCTGCGGATAGGGTTCGATGATGTAATGATGGTACCCTTCATCATCCTCCCCCTCTTGAAAGAACATGATCTCATGGCACGAGGGACACTCGATTTCATAAGAGGCTATCACATTGTCGTCAGAATCCAGCTCGTAAGTGGAGGCATCCTCGTCGTCCTGATCCGCAAATTTATCATAGAGGACGCTGTCGTCGTCTTCGTCACAGTCATCCACCATCTCGTACAGATCATCCTCATCGCCGAAAAGGTACAACTCCACATCGTCGAGATCATCGTCAATTGCCTCTACGTAATCTTCGGTTTCCTCGATCCTGGCGTGCAATTCCCTGAACTGACCGTACATTTCGTCCAGTACCTCAATTACTTCCGACAGTACCTTTCCCTCATTGCTGTTCTGTGTCAGGTCCAACCCATCTGCCAAGCCGCGCAGATACGAAATTCGATTAGCCAATGATTCAAGCACGAGGAACCCTCCTTTATCCGTTTACTTTCGCTATTGTTCCCGAAAGTCGGGAGGGTTACTAATGCCAAATCGTATCCGTCATTTTCTGACCCCGATGAATATACAGACGATGCCCGCAAATATCCACATGATTTTTGCGAAGCTGATCCGGTCCGACATGCCGATCAGTCCGATTGTCGTAGTCGACAGCAGTACAAGCGGACCTACAATGGCAAGTCCCGAATTGATCAGCAGCGCCTTCTCCACCTCGTTTACTTTTAAAATAAACAGGGCCGCCAGCACTTCAATGGTACCAGACATCACTCTTAGTGTAGCCATCCCTATGATCGCTTTTTCCCACATCACTCCTCGCCCTCCTCCCTATCACTCTATGCTCGTCCCGGGCAGATTCATCACTGAAAGCTGGGCAATCGCCTATAGGCTTGCGGCTCACTCCCAACCTCACCCGCACATAGACTAAAAGCAAACGCCTAGAAGAAATGAGGAAAACAGCCATGTTTAACCGCGATCTTCCCTTCTGGCCCGATGGATGGTCGGACCCGTCCCGGCGAAGACAACCCAAACCACGCGCGACCGGATTAACCATGGTCATCGATAAAGGAATGGGTCGCGCAGCATTTTACGACCTGATGGAGCTGGCTGCCCCTTACATCGACATTTACAAGCTGGGCTTTGGTACATCCGTCCTCTACCCCGGCAAATTTCTGCAACAAAAAGTGGAAGAGGCCAAAACATGGAATCTGCACATCATGCCAGGCGGAACCCTTTTTGAAATTGCCCTTTGCCAATCCACTCTGGAGGCATATATCGAACAAGTGAAAGCAATCGGGTTTAATGCGGTCGAAATCTCCGACGGAACCTTCCCCCTCCCCGCCGACCTCAGAAAAAGGGCGATCAGTACGGCGGCAGATGCCGGGCTGATCGTCTACTCGGAATTTGGCAAAAAATCGGCAGATTTCCGTGCCGAGCAAGACGAGCTGCTGCGTACACTGGAGGCTGATCTTCTAGCAGGCGCCAGCTACGTGATCGTAGAAGCCCGCGAGAGTGGGACGGTAGGCGTATTTGATGGGAAAGGAAAAGTGGAGACCAGCTTTTTGCTGGATATTCATAAGGCCGCCGGCTCCCTGGCAGACCGGCTAATCTGGGAAGCTCCCCAAAAGGAACAGCAGGTCGCCTTGATTCAGACGCTGGGCGCCAGTGTAAATCTCGGGAATATTGCTGGTGCCGACGTATTAGCCGTCGAGACGCTGCGAAGGGGGCTGAGGGGTGACACTGCCGCGATGATGGCCGAAAGGAGGGCCGCTACGTGCGAATAGATGTCGTTCCCACCGTTGAAGAAATTCGCTACGATCAGATCGGCAACCGCGTCGTCATCGTCATCGATGTACTGCGTGCGTCTAGTTCGATCGTGACCGCGCTGGGAACCGGCTTTTCGGTTGTCGTTCCCGTAGAGACCATCGGGCAGGCCAACGCGCTGCGGACAGAAAACTGCTTTCTTGCCGGTGAAAGACATTGTCGGAAAATCCCTGACTTCGACTACAACAACTCTCCTACCGAACTGGCTGGCCACTCGCAAAAAGGGAGCGTTCTTATCCTCACTACCACGAATGGAACACGTGCGATCCAAAAAGCGGAACGTGCCTCCTCCCTGTTGATCGGCTGTTTTCTCAACGCAACCGCTTGTATCCAGTACGCACTGTCAAAACGTCTGGACATCACCCTGTACTGCGCCGGAACACGATCCGAATTTGCTCTCGAAGACGGTCTGGCTGCTGGCCTCATGATTCACAGAGCAAAGCTGCTGCAGCCGCAGGTTCAACTCTGCGATTTGGGAGAAGCGCTCCGGGCCAGCTATTTGCATCTGTCGGACCGATTGCCGCAGCTTTTGCCCCACACGACGACGGGCAGAAGACTGGTCCAGCATCATTTTGCCGATGATCTTGCCTTTTGTGCACAGATTGACCACTATCGCCTGGTCCCGATTGTACGAGAGAAGCGAATACTTCCCCACCTTGTCTCATAAAGTGAAAGAAGACTAGGGACGTGGACAGGGGTTTTGATGCCGATGGTATCAGGGGAAATCATGCTTGTCATCTTGATCGTCATAGGCTTGATCGGGCGATCGCCAATTATTGCGACTGCAGCGAGCATTCTGCTTGTTTTGAAGCTGACCGCACTCGAACGCCTGTTTCCTGTAGTTGAGCGGCGGGGGCTTGAGCTGGGTCTTTTGTTTTTGACGATCTCCGTACTTGTTCCGTTCGCCAGCGAAAAAATATCGTGGCGTGACATTACTCCGCTCTTCACGACGGTGATCGGAATGATGGCACTCGCCGGAGGGGCAATCGCCACCTGGATGAACGGAAAGGGACTCGATTTGCTTCGAACTGAGCCGTCCATCATCGTTGGTTTGGTCATTGGGTCGATCATTGGAATTGTCTTTTTGCGCGGAATTCCCGTCGGCCCGCTAATGGCCGCCGGCATTACCGCCTTTGTCTTGAAGCTGTGGGAATGGTTTGGCGGACGCTGAGCGGCGGACGCTTCGTCTTGACGCAAGGTTCCCAAGAGAAACGGAAAGAGCCGTACCCATGGCAGGTACGGCTCGTTTCCGTCGCTCGCTATTCGTTCTCTCGTCTTTATGCGCGAGATACGTATGCTTCGGTACGCGTATCGATGATCAACTTGTCTCCTTGTTCTACGAAAAGAGGCACGTTTACCACAAAACCCGTTTCCAGGGTTGCTTTTTTCGTAACGTTGGAGGCAGTATCTCCTTTTACGCCCGGCTCACATTCAGTAACAGTCAGTTCAACTGTATTCGGCAATTGCACCCCGAGGGTTTCGCCGTTGTACTGCATGATTTGCACGTTCATGTTTTCTTTCAGGAAGTTAAGCTCGCGCTCGATCTGCTTGCTTGTAAAGGTGAGCTGCTCATACGTTTCTGTGTTCATAAAGGTATGCTCATCGCCGCTGGCATACAGATATTGCATGGTAGAGGTTTCGATGCGGGCAGGACTTACTTTTTCACCGCCGCGGAACGTCATCTCTGCCACGTTGCCGTTACGCAGGTTGCGCAGTTTGGAACGAACAAAGGCTGCACCTTTTCCTGGTTTCACGTGTTGGAATTCGAGCACTTGGTAGATATTGCCATCCACTTCGATGGTCAGGCCGGTACGAAAATCATTAACAGAGATCATGTTAGTCCTCCCAAATCAACAAATAACACAAATAGTATAAATTAGACGGGCAAAATGAGCAACTCTTTCGTGGATTGGGTCAAGACATCATGACCATCCGCCGTAATCAATACGTCGTCCTCGATCCGAACGCCGCCCAAGCCGCTGATGTAAATGCCTGGTTCCATCGTGACCAGCATTCCCGGCTCAAGGATAAACGGACTTGCAGTCGACAAGTTTGGCAGTTCGTGAACGTCCATGCCAAGGCCATGTCCCGCACTGTGTCCGTACGCATCTCCATAGCCGGCAGCCGTGATGATATCGCGGGTAACCGCATCGGCTTCTTTACCCGAAATTCCCGGTCTTAACGCTTCGACACCAGCGATCTGAGCCTTGAGGACAATCTCGTAAATTTCTTTCATGCGAGGATGGGGCTCCCCGACAGAGACCGTCCGGGTAATATCGGAGTTGTAGCCCTGATAGGCCGCGCCAAAATCGAGCGTCACCATTTCACCGGCTGCAATCACCTTTTCGCTCGCTCTTCCATGCGGCAGCGCACCGCGGTGGCCTGAAGCGACGATAATGTCAAACGCGGAAGCAGACGCCCCCTGTCTTCTCATGAAAAACTCCAGCTCCAGCGCCACTTCGATTTCCGTCACGCCAGGCCTGATATATCCGAGAATGTGCTCAAAGGCATCTTCGGCGATTTTCACCGCCTGTCTGATCACCTGCACTTCGGACTCTTCCTTGTACATCCGCAGCTTTTCCATAAAGCCGCTGGTCGGAACCAGCTCGACACCTTCAAAGCTCTTGCTCCAATTGGAATAGGTTCCGAAAGACAGGCTGCTTTCAAAAGCAAGCCGTTTGACGCCGGCCTTTTTCAGGACTTGCGCGATCGCTTCCAGAGGCTTGCGCTCATTGTTGACCACGGTAAAGTGCGGGCACTCCTCCTGGGCTTGATCGACATAGCGGAAATCCGTTACCAAAAACGCTTCTTTTTCGGTGACGATAACCCATCCCGTCGAGCCGGTAAAACCGCTCAGATAACGACGGTTCACCGTTTCTTCCGTAATCAGTGCGTCAGCCCCGATCTGTGCCAAGGCATCGCGCAATTTGCTCAAGCGATTGTTCATTTTCCTCTCCCTTTCTTTGTCTGCCGTTCAACCGATCTGTCGCTTCCCGAACAGACCGGCTCACTTGCCCGGTTCCGTTCATTTCTTGCCGATTTTGTTTGCCAGCGATCTCAGCGCCCACTCATAACCGTCGATGCCAAGACCGACGATTTGACCGATAACAACAGGAGCAATGACTGAATGGTGCCGGAATGATTCGCGCGCGTGTACATTGGAAATATGGACTTCAATCGTCGGCAATTCCACGGCTGAGATCGCATCCCGAATCGCATAGCTGTAATGCGTAAATGCACCCGGATTGATGATGATGCCGTCATGCACGCCTTTTGCCCGGTGAATGGCATCGATGAGAACGCCTTCATGATTGGACTGGCAATGCTCGAGGCGACCGTTCCACTCTTCCATGACCTTTTCGAGCCGAGCGACAACGTCTTGAAGTGTCTCTCTTCCATACACATCGGGCTCCCTTTGCCCCAGCAGGTTGAGGTTGGGGCCATTGAGCAACAGGACGGATAGCACGGTTCATTCCTCCCTTATGACACTTCCGCTTCCCTTTTTGTAAAAACATTTTTACTAGAGAATAATTTTACCATAAGGGAGAAGAGCTTGAATAGCTTCAAGCCTCGTCATGGCTCTCCAGCGTGATGGTCATGCCCACGAACATCCCGAAGGAGAGAAACCAGGCCGCTTCCGTGGCAAGCGTCGCCACGTCCCAATTGCCCATGCGAAAGAAGAAACCTGCCACTACTAACAGCATCAGGCCGTAGAGCAAGCCGCTCCACCACATTTTGCTCCTTTGGAACAGCAGAGAGTAGAAAAACACTGCGATCACACTTTCAAAAAACAGCAGGATCACTCCCAGGCCAGTGGCAGACCAGGAGTCCTCATCTGCCTCCCAGAGAAAGGGACGGGCATAGGCTCCCAAACCGTAAGGCGTAAAATTGAGAAAGTGTGCAGCCAGCCTGACGATTCCCCAAAATACCGTTCCCCAAAAAGCAATTTCAACCAGCTTTGCAAAAGGCAGCGTCTTCGCTTTGCCAGGCACATCGGCACGGGCAGTTCTTCTTTCCTCTGTAAACCTGCCCCGCAGGTGCCCTCTTGTCTTTGTCAAACCCATCGTCATCACCCCGTATCTAGTATGTGCCGAACCTATTATTTTCACTTACGGTTGACATTTTGACGGGGATTGGAACTGCCAGTAGCCTCCGCGCTCCGTTTCCGTTAGAATATGTAATAAGGATGGTGATAGGATTGGCGCAACAAAACGTACCTAGCTACGGCGGTCAAGCCGTCATAGAAGGCGTCATGTTTGGCGGTAAGCAGGTAACCGTCACAGCGATACGCAGAAAAAACCAAGAGATTGAATACTTCGAAGCTCCGCGGAACGAGATCCCGTGGGTCAAGGCACTGAAGAAAATTCCTTTCCTGCGGGGAATCGTCGGCCTGATTGAAGCAAGCGCCAACGGAGCAAAGCACCTTAACTTCGCCTCCGACCGATACAGCATGGAATCAGATGAAGAGGTTTCGGCTGGTCCATCCAGACTGCAGATGATTTTGGGTGTGGCCGTCGTGGGTATTTTGTCGTTTCTATTCGGGAAATTTGTATTCACCCTGGTACCCGTGTTCCTCGCCGATTTTCTGTTCGGGAAGTGGATCACCAATCAATACGCCCAAAACATCTTGGAAGGCGTAATCAAGCTGATTCTGCTCCTGGGCTATATCACCGCGATCGCGCAGGCTCCGCTCATTAAACGGCTGTTCCAATACCACGGAGCTGAGCATAAGGTGATTAACGCCTATGAATCAGGGGTAGACTTAACCGTAGAGAATGTGCAAAAATTTTCCACCCTGCACTACCGTTGCGGAAGCAGCTTTTTGATCTTCACCGTGATCATCGGTGTCGTGATCTATTCATTCTTCTCGTATGACAGCTTATGGGAGCGAGTGGTTCAGCGGATCGTGCTCCTGCCCGTTGTACTCGGTGTATCCTATGAGGTCCTGCAATTTACCAACAAATTGCGTGACACGCCCGTACTGCGGTTTCTCGGTTATCCGGGGTTGTGGCTGCAAAAAATCACAACACGGGAACCTGATGACAGCCAGGTGGAGGTGGCGATTGCCGCATTTAACAAAATGCGCGAACGCGACCATGAGATGACCAATCCAGGGTTGGTTTCTGCCGGTTAAGCATTTAGATAACGATGAGGTGAGGCGCTATGTTTCCCCGGATTCCCCCAATCATCTTGATCATCTTGTTGTTTGCTGTATACGGTCTGTTGAATCGGATCATTGAGAAGCCTCTGCAAACCTTGGTCATCATCGGTTTGTCTGTCCTTTTGTTCGTGGTGGTCAGAAACTATTTGAGGAGCGGCAAATTCCTTCCCGGAGCTCCCAAGCAGCAAAAACAGGCAAAACCGAAAACGCCGGTTTCGAGAGCTCCCCTGAAAAAGAATGCACAACAGGCAAGGCGAAACCATCCGTTCCGGGTGATTGACGGAAACAAAGGCAAATCGAAGGAAAATCAAGGCGACCAAGATCCTCATAATCATATTTCGCAATAAAGAAAACAGGCTGCCTATACAAGGTAGCCTGTTTTGTCTGTCGGGGGTGTACCTTTTTGGAATACCTCTACGTATTGTTCAAAGCTCCACTGTTCCAAAAAGCGGGTTGCGGATTGCAGTCCGGACTCGTACAGTCGATTCCGAAGTTCTTTTGAGAGCTGGAACTGCGTCGTCCGCACTCCCAATGTATTGATGAACACGGTGCGGAGAGCTTGGGCCCGATCGACGTAAAGCCGGTCATGGGCATCCAGCATAGTAGCGATCAACTGCTTGGAGAATGAAAACAATCCCCTGATCCGGTAGGCCTCCCGATCCACCTTGCTGTCATGGAGCCGGAAGCCGATGGTCGGCCAGAGGGGAACCCCCGGCACATCGAACAGCCAGACCGGATAATTGCTCAAAAGCGCTCCATCCACGATCAAATGGACTTCACCGTCTTTGGTCAAACGGGTCGGCTGAAAAAAGAAGGGGATCGATGACGACATGCGAACAGCGCGTGCGATGGAAAATCGTTCGGGGACAATATCGAAATGGCTCAAGTCCTCCGGCAATATCAGCATCTTTCCGCCCGTAATGTCAGAAGCGATGATGCGGAGCTTATCCTTTGGCAAGTCTCCAAAGGTCCGAATCCCCTTTTGGCGAAGCAAATCATCGATAAATCTCTCCAGCCTGTCAGTCCGGTATATCCCTTCACGGAATAGCAATTCGTATAAGGGTCCGACTATCGGCAGACGTCCCAATCCTCTCCGTTCAAGAAAAAACAAGTAGTCCAGCTTTTCAAAAATGGGACGCAATTCCCTGCTTGTGTAGCCGGCACTGAGCAATGCCGCCACGATGGACCCGGCCGAAGTCCCCGCCAACCTTTCCCAGACAAAGCCGTGCTCTTCCATCACCTGCAAGGCGCCAATAAAGGCTATGCCCTTTACTCCGCCTCCTTCAAACACTGCATCCGCCTTCATCCTGATTCCTCCTCGGACCTTCACTGCCCCCCTTTTACCAATATATAGACGAAGTGCTTGTCGAATGCGATTCGAAAGCTGGTTATGCATGCGCTATTTGGCGATACCTTGAACACATCCGTAAGTCATCACCGGATTTCGACTGTTCGTTCACAGAAAAAACGCAAGCCCGAAGGCCTGCGTTTCTAGGACAACTCTTCTTCTTTTTGTTCCTCTTCCTGCTGGATCCGGCGAAGATCCTCGACACGCTTCGGATCCTCCTGAAAGTAGCGGACCAGATACTCAAAGCACGAGATTGACTCCCAGCTCAGATGGTGTTCGATTCCTTCCACATCTTTATAAATATGTTCTTCGTCTACGCCGATCAAACGCATGAACTCCTCCAGGAGACTGTGGCGATCGACAAGCCGTTTTCCGATTTTCTTACCCTTTGGCGTAAGAATCAGACCGCGATATTTCTCATAGACGAGGTACTTGTCTTTATCAAGCTTTTGAACCATTTTCGTGACAGAAGAGGGATGCACCTCCAACGCTTCCGCGATATCGGAGACACGAGCATATCCTTTTTCCTCGATTAAGCTGTAAATACGTTCCAAATAGTCTTCCATGCTGGGAGTTGGCATATGTATCCCTCGTTTCCAAACGGTATTTCGGCATGGCAAAAAAAGCACGTAGATTTATCATACCGTGGATTGAGGATGAGTTGCAAGGAAAAACTCTATTTTAGCTGTTTTTCCGCACTCTTTAGATTTACGGTCTGCACGAGTTGACCGCCCAAGGTCTCCAATCGCTCCTGAAGACGCGGATCTTTCAGTTTTCCATCGGCATCAAAAGCGCTGTATGCATTCGGAACACTAGGACTTGCCGGCAGTGCCCAGGCGTGCAAATTTCTCATAATCAAATGCAGCGTGTTTACCGTGTTAGTCGCCCCCATGCTGCCCCCGGCTACACCCAGGACAGCGACCGGTTTATCCCGCAGATAACGTCCTTCCAAGAAATCGAGCGCATTCTTTAACGCTCCACTGATGGTGCCGTGATACTCGGGAGAAGCGATAATCAACCCGTCCGCTTCCGTTACCTTGCGAACGAAGCGATGGACAGTTTCCGGATAGGTGGAGAAATCATCTCTCACATCATAAATGGGCATCGGCCATTCCGCCAGATGGATCAGCTCCGTATCAGCCCCAGCTTTTTGTGCTGCGGCAAGTACGATCGCCACTGCTTTTTTTGTGGTAGAATCGGGATTCATGCTTCCAGAAATGCCGAGAATTTTCATTATTTTTCACCTCATACCCTATTATAGCTGATTACTGTTAGTATATCCCATTTATCACACTTAGTAAATAGTTATGTTTATTAAATTGCTTGATGTTCTGAACAAGCCCCCTTTCCACATACACTTGTACCAAGGTTGGGAAAAGGATGATGCTCATGGACAGAGGTTCCTGGCGAATCGCCGTTCTATTTGCAGCTGCTGCACTTGGCGGGACATACTTGGGAGGGGCTGACGGCCTGCGTTTTTTTGCATATTTCGGCTCATGGGGCATACTGGGAATCTTATTGGTCAGTGGGGGCTTGGGGTGGCTCAGCTACCGAATCCTGACTCTCAGTCATCATCTCGGTTTTCGTTCGCTTCATGATTTGCTCTGTTACTGGTTCGGCGAAAAGGCAGCACCTGGCTTGTCTGTGCTGCTGCATTTGCTCCTGCTGGCCTGGGCAGGTACTTCGCTTGGAGAAATGGCACTACTTTTAAACAACGGCAACACCGCCTGGGCTTTTGCACTCGTCCCTGTCCTTGTGGCCGTGTTTCTGTTGGGAAAAGGCTGGCCGGTATTCATTCGCGGCGTAACTATTTTTCTTGGGATCGGACTTCTCATGATCGCATCCGCCTACATCGAGCAGAGGCATATCGATGTTCCATCCCTTGGCTATCAATTAAACCTCCAGTGGTTGGTTCATTCCCTCTATTATTTTTCGCTTCACTTCATTTCGATCTTGGTCATTTGCCTTCCATTGGCTTCACGGGCATCCCGTGCACACTTCATTTCACACGGCGTTGTCCTCGGCAGTCTTCTCTTTTTCTTCACCACATTGCTGATGCAGGGGATCTTGCTCGGCTACTGGCATGATATCCACTCCTCTTCGCTGCCGCTCCAGACCGTGCTTGCATCTATCTGGCCAGGCGGACAATGGATCCATGCCCTTGCAGTTCTCGGCTACTCCGGAATCGTGCTGGCAATCACCGTTTACGCCCTCGCTTCACCTGTAGCCTTGCGTTACGACATCAGCCTGACCGCCTTGTTCGTTGTCATGATGATCGCCGTTTCCATCTTCGCTTTCCTTGGAGTCGCCTGGCCAAGCGTCGGATATGTGATTGCAAGCGCCCTCACCTACTCCGGACTTTTCCTGGTCGTTTGGCTATGCTGGAAAATGAGCAAAACGTAAAGCCCTGGATCAGACTGCATCCAGGGCTTCATCTTTTAATGGAAAAATGGGGACAGATGATAAGGCCGGCAAGATAACCTCCACCATCGTACCTTGCATCGGCTCGCTGTGTATCTTGATGCTGCCGCCATGCTCCTCGATAATCTTGTATGATACCATCAAGCCAAGTCCCGTTCCGTTCTCCTTCGTGGTGAAAAAGGGTTCCCCCAGCTTTGGTATCCGTGCAGACTCGATGCCATAACCCGTATCGCGGATTCGTACCTTGACCGTCCCATCTGACAGCGATTTCGCTTCCACATGCAGGTCGCCTCCCTCTGGCATCGATTCAATCGCGTTTTTGCAGAGGTTGATCAATACCTGCTTTAGCTGATTATCTTCGCAGGAGATCAAGGGAAGTTCCTTGTCAAAATGTGTGTGAATCTGGATGTCGTTGAGAATCGCCTGACTATCCAACAGAGAGAGCACGTTTCTGATAATGTCTCTGATGTCTCGCGCCTGATATTTGACAGCCTGCGGCTTGGCCAGCATCAAAAGCTCGCTGACGATGCCATTGATCCGGTCCATCTCCGCAAGCATGATTTCCCCGTAGCGCTTGTCCTCCGCAGTAGACTGCATCAACTGGATAAAGCCTCGTAAAGCGGTCAACGGATTGCGTATCTCGTGAGCGATGCCAGCCGCCAGTTTGCCGATGACCGAAAGCTTGTCCGACTGGCGAAGCAGCTCTTCAGCCCGCTTGTTTTCCGATATATCCCGCGTTACCATCAATGCGCCCAACAGCCGGCCAGACTCGTCGACAATCGGCTTCGTTCTCGTCTCCAGATGAACCCAGTGCCCCAGCTTGTGTTTGAAACGATATTCAAGGGTAATCATCTCGTTCTGTGTCTGTATATTTCGAAAGGCTTTCCTGACCATTTCCAAGTCGTCAGGATGTACAAGCTCAAACCGTCTGTACAACTCCTTGTACCTCTCGTTCGGGTATCCCAGGACAGCTTCATGTGAAGGCGAAGCGTACGCGACTGTACCGTCCGGCTGATAAATGCAAATCATATCCGTCATATTTTCCGTGATCAGACGATACTTCGCTTCCTTTTGCCTCAAACGCTGCTCTACTTTCTTTTGCTCGGTAATGTCTCGGGCGCTCCCTGCAATGCCGATCACCTGCCCGTTATCCGAATAAATCGGACTCATCGACAGCGATATGTGAAGAAGCCGTCCGTCCTTGTGGTAGCGGACTGTCTCAAGTCCGATGATTCTCTTTCCAGCGAGCACCTGCCGGTGATAGTAATCGACTTCTTCTTTCAAATATTCCGGGACAAATGGCATCGGTGCTCCGATCAATTCTTCTTCCGTGTATCCAAAAATCATTTCCGAAGCCTCATTTACGCGAAAAACATTTCCGTGAACGTCCAGCATGGAGATAGCGTCTGGCGTTTGCCTCATAAAGGATTCAAGCAAATCCTTTGAGGCCAGGTCGTCCCAATGCATGCTGACTCCTTCTTTGTCTCCGCCCTCTGCAGTCCGATCCTTTGATTTCATCTGGACGTCCTGTTCTGATTGACGGATGGAACGAACGCACGATCTGATGAAAAAATATGTGCCTACAACAAAACCTGTCCAAAGCACAGCCAATCCCCAATATTGAATGCCTTCCGTATGATGGACAAGCCATGCAGCAGTTAGCGCCAGCCAAGCAAGAGATGCGAACCCATACACGACAACGAGTTGGATACCAGTTCGTTTCATCCATACCTCCATGACTTAGATCTCGTAAATGATAGCTTGTAGGTCGAGATGATGAGGTTGTAAGGCATTCCATTCTGCACGATTTATTCTTTTGTCAAATTATTCGTAAAAATTATACTCCCTTGCAGCGCTTCTTACCATTCTTTACTAATCGACAGATCATGACATTCTTAGACAAAAAAACCTTCTGCAGGGGGCAGAAGGCTGCTGCTTGTTTCCCATATGCTTTTTTCAACGGGAGTCTGGCAATGGATAAGGACCCGACCCCGGATCTGTCATCGTTGTAATCGCATCGACCACGGTACGGACCGCGTCTGTCAGTTTCTCGCCATCGCTCTTTTTTTCAGGAACGTTTTTCCCGCTCTGTGAAGCTGCAACACGTACGATCTGCACCGCATTTGGGATGTTAGCTTGAGCGATTCGACCCAACCGGCTCAGCACCTCTTGCGGAGCGGCAGAGGAAAAGCCGGCTCCTTTTGCGTCCAGCAGATCTGCTGCCAGATTGCGCTTGCCATTTGAGGTGTACACCGCCAGTTCACCGTCTTGCTGCCTCACATTGCCGAGATACAAAAATGCCGCTATTTTGGTTCTCTCTGCATCCGTCAGAGACCGCACATAATCGTCGAGCCCCCGCCCTCCGTCAGAGGCGGCGCCAAGGCTGACAAAACGCACTTCGGTATCTCGCTGTTGCGCAGTCAGCAGGCGTGCCGTTTCCAGCAGCACAGCGATTCCTGAAGCATCATTTTCCTCCCGCGCGGCGAAGGAAGCGTCGTGATGGGCAGCCACCAGCACAATCTGTCCGGTGTTCCCGTTATTGGGTTTCAACTCCGCAGTGAGATTGTAGGACGTTTTCTTGATGATCGAAGCGCCCGACACCTTCAAGGTGGCTGTCAGTTTCTCCCCTTTTTGCAGCAGCTGTCCGAGCTGCTCTCCCTCGGCTGGTGAGACGGCCAGTACGGGTACATGCATATCAAGCGGTCCCCCGAGAGATGGCCTTGGTGCATTTGCTCCCTGCGTCAAAATGATCCCTTTGGCCCCCGCCGCCGCTGCGTGACGCACTTTTTCCGCCTCTGACATTCCCCCCGGACGTACGAAGACGATCTTGCCCTCGATATCGGCTCTCGCGAAATCCTGTTGTGTCCCTGTACCGACGTCGAGAACTGCTCCCGTCGCCTCTCCTGCCGGCCCGAACAAAACGCTTCTGGGGGCCCATGTCTTCCCGCGGATCTCGGGGACCTGCAAGGAGATCTGTTTGGGTTCCGTATAAACGTAATAGGAGAAAGGCAGCAGCTTTGTCTGATAACCGAAAATGCGGAGCCACTCTTCTATGTAAACTACGGCGCGAAACTCCGATTCTGTTGCTGGAATTCGCGGGGCTGTCGACAGTTTTTCCACGTGTTCGAGGAGGCGATCCGTGTCCGCTTGCCCTCCGGC
This sequence comes from Brevibacillus borstelensis, assembly GCF_036700025.1. NCBI lineage: Bacteria > Bacillati > Bacillota > Bacilli > Caryophanales > Paenibacillaceae > Brevibacillus > Brevibacillus borstelensis. The sequence continues at coordinate 3,497,760 of NZ_CP144922.1, forward strand.
TTCCGCACCCGCCGGACCTGGGAAGAACATCAACGATCCCCATGCGATGAAGACAGTGATCAACCATTTCATTTCGGCTCTCATCCCATTCCCCTTTCCAAATGGCCTCTTTTTATTATGGGCGGCAATTCAGGAAAACGTCTAGTCAGAATAGTCCGTCAAATAAAGATACGTGGCGCCATCTGACGACAGCAAGCAACCGAAGTGTGACAAGTTTCCCCTCCATTCATTTTGAAATTGACCCTCGACCCAGTATTTGTTAAGGTTGTCTCATACATCACTCGACGCTGATTTCAGGAAAAGGCGGCGGGGGCTGTACGTTTGCAACTGGCAGGTTCAAACGAAAAAAGACATAATATTTGCGTAACTGAAGAAGGAGGATTCACCATGCTTTACGTGGATGGCAAATGGGTCGGCACAGACGAGCTGACTGTTCACCCGGAAGACCGCGGCTACAATTTTGGTGACGGTGTTTACGAAGTGGTTCGCATTTACAAAGGGAAAATGTATCAATGGGAAGGTCATTTGACCAGGCTGTTCCGCAGCGCTCGCGAGATCATGCTCGACCTGCCGTGGACGGCAGAAGAACTGTCGGCGATTGCGCATGAGCTGCTTGCGAAAAACAACATTACATCCGCAGACGATGCCACCCTGTACCTGCAGGTGACCCGCGGTGTGTCTCCACGTGTACACGATATACCAAAAGGCATTCGCCCTGTGATCATGGGCTTTGTCCGCCGCAAGGAACGCCCGCTGGCCGATATGAAAAAGGGACTGAGCGCTCAGCTGGTCGAGGATATTCGCTGGCTCCGCTGCGACATCAAAACGTTGAACCTGCTTGGCGCTGTCATGGTCAAGCAGTACGCCAAAGACGCCGGCGCCCAGGAGTCGATCCTGCACCGCAGCGGCATCGTCACTGAGTGCAGCGCAGCCAACGTGTTTGTCGTAAAAGACAACGAGCTGTACACGCATCCCGCCAACCACCTGATTCTGAACGGCATTACCCGGCTGGACGTCATCGCCCTCGCGAAAGCAAACGGCATTATCGTTCATGAGGAGCCGTTTACTGTCGACTTCCTGAAGCAGGCGGATGAAGTCTTTGCGACAGGGACAACTGTCGAGGTTATGCCCATTATCTCTGTCGAAGGCCAGGCTGTAGGCGGCGGAAAGATCGGACCCGTCGTGGAAAAGCTGCAACAGCTGTTTGAAGAACATATTTACGCAAACGCATTGGTCTAATCCGAAAAAATGGCTCTCACAGGAGTTTCGCTCCTAGAGAGCCTTCTTTGTTTATCCACTTACCTTTCGCATATTGAACTATCGGCGGAGGTTCCATTCGTCGGTCGAGTAGCGCGAAGCGGCCAGCTCTTCGGCGAGCGCCCTCTCCTCTGGAGTCAATTCGCCTTTTACGAGCTCTACCTTCAAGCCTGTGGCAAAGCCGTCGCGAAATGCCTCCATCGCTTCCTGAAGCGATACCGGTCTATTGCTCACCTCGTTGATCGTCACCGCTTTTTTCCGGAAGCTCTCCATCATGCGTTCCTTTAGCCTGTCTGAGGAGAAGTGAAGCAAGGAGAACAGCAGCTCGACATCCATATCCAGCAAAATGGAGCCGTGCTGAAGGATGACGCCCTTTTGCCTGGTCTGCGCACTGCCTGCCACCTTTTTCCCTTCCACCACCAATTCGTACCAGGAGGGGGAATCAAAGCAGGCGGACGATCCCGGCGAGCTGTACTTTTCTTTTTCTTCTTCGCTTGCCAGTGAAACCATTTCCGCATCCAGGCCGAGGTTTTGAAAACCGTGTAGCAGTCCCAGACTGATCACCTTGTACGCCTCGGTGACACTGGAAGGCATCTCGGGGTGGCTTTCCGACACGACAACACTGTAAGTCAGCTCCTGGTCGTGCAGGACAGCCCTTCCTCCCGTAGCACGCCTCACAAAACCGATGCCCTTTTCTTGAACAAGCTCCAAATTGATTTCCTTTGCCGCTTTTTGAAAATACCCAATCGACAAGGTTGCCGGGTTCCATGTGTAAAACCGGACGGTTGGAGGAACCTTGCCCTCGCTGTGAAGCTGCAGGATTGCTTCATCTACTGCCATATTCATTGCCGGGGACATCCCCTCGGTCACGATAAATCGCCATTTTTCCATGCTGCGCATGTCCTCCTCTCACCCTCTCCATTGTACTTCTCCCGATGATGAAACGGCAACAATGCGGCATGCAAAAAGGCCGCCGAAACATTCGGCAGCCTCGTCTGCGTTCTTATTCCGGCTGGTAGCGGAGTACCGGCTTGCGTGCAGCAGTGGCTTCATCCAGACGCTTCACGATTGTCGTATGAGGAGCCTCCTGCACGAGTTCCGGTGTTTCTTCGCACTCGCGAGCGATCTGCAGCATTACGTCAATAAACTCATCGAGTGTTTCTTTGGATTCAGTCTCTGTCGGTTCGATCATCAGGCACTCGTCTACGATCAGCGGGAAGTAGACAGTCGGCGGATGGAACCCGAAATCAAGCAAGCGTTTTGCAATATCCAGCGTCCGCACGCCCAGCTTCTTCTGGCGAACGCCGGACAGGACAAACTCATGCTTGCAAACACGGTCATAGGGAAGCTCGTAGGCTTCTGCAAGCTTGCGCATCATGTAGTTTGCGTTCAGCACCGCATTTTGCGAAACCTGCAACAGACCTTCTGGTCCCATGGAGCGAATATAGGCATACGCGCGAACGAGAATGCCGAAGTTGCCATGGTACCCTTTTACGCGGCCGATCGATTGCGGACGGTCGTTGTCCCAGAAGAAAGTGCCATCTGCCTTTTTGCCTACGATTGGAGCTGGCATGAACGGTTCCAGAATCTTTTTCACACCGACAGGGCCGGCACCGGGACCGCCGCCGCCATGAGGGCCGGTAAAGGTCTTGTGCAAATTGAGGTGAACGACGTCAAAGCCCATGTCGCCGGGACGAGCGATGCCCAGGATGGCGTTGGCGTTGGCGCCGTCGTAGTAGAGAAGGCCGCCAGCTTCGTGTACAATCTTTGCCATCTCGACGATGTCCTCTTCAAACAATCCAAGCGTGTTCGGATTGGTCAGCATCAATGCCGCCGTGTCCGGTCCTACTGCCTGGCGCAAAGCTTCGATGTCTACCAGCCCGCGGTCGTCGGACGGAATCGTAACTGTCTCCAAGCCCGCTACAGCAGCGGAAGCCGGATTCGTTCCGTGTGCGGAGTTCGGTACGATTACCTTGGTCCGCCCTTTTTCGCCGCGGCTTTCATGGTAAGCGCGGATCATCAATAGTCCCGTCCATTCGCCTGCTGCCCCTGCTGCCGGCTGCAAAGTGACGGCATCCATGCCCGTGATCTCCGCCAGCTCGTTTTGCAGGTTATACATCAGTTCCAGCGCGCCTTGCACAGATTCTTCCGGCTGGTACGGATGGGTTTGGGCAAAGCCCGCGTAACGGGCAACGTCTTCATTGATTTTCGGATTGTATTTCATGGTGCAGGAGCCGAGCGGATAAAAGCCGTTGTCAATCCCGTGATTTCTGCGGGACAGCTCCGTGTAGTGACGAACTAGCTGCAGTTCGGACACTTCCGGCAGTTCTGCTGGGGTTTCGCGAATCAAGTGCTTCGGCAGCAAATCGGTTACCTCTACCTCCGGCACATCAAGCGCCGGGAGATTGTACCCTACGCGACCAGGCTTGCTCAATTCAAAGATCAACGCTTTTTCTTTGTCGTTATGCACGGGTGATCGCCTCCAATTCCTGCGCGAGATCGTCGATTTCTGCTTTTGTTCGGAGTTCCGTTACGGCAAGCAGCATATGGGCGGAAAGCTCGGGATAATCGATTCCAAGGTCGTAGCCGCCGATAATCCCTTTTTTCAGCAGCTTCTTGTTTACTTCCGCTACCGGTTTATTCAATTTCACTACAAATTCATTGAAGGTAGGTGCGCTGCCTACGATCTCAAGTCCTTTTGCTGCCAATGCTTGCTTGGCGTAATGAGCTTTCTGCAGGTTGAGCATGGCGATTTCCTGTACGCCCTGCTTTCCGTACGCGCTCATCGCGATAGAGGCCGCGAGAGCCAGGAGAGCCTGGTTGGAACAGATGTTGGATGTCGCTTTTTCGCGGCGAATGTGCTGCTCGCGCGCTTGCAGGGTCAAAACGAATCCGCGCTTGCCGTTTTCGTCTTTCGTCTGTCCGACGATCCGGCCGGGCATTTTGCGCATCAGCTTGGAGGTGGTGGCCAAATACCCGCAGTGCGGTCCACCGAATGAAGCGAAAATTCCGAATGGCTGCATATCGCCAACAACGATGTCTGCGCCCAAACGTCCCGGCGCTTCCAGCACGCCGAGCGAGAGCGGATTGGAGGAAACGATCAGAAGCGCTCCTTTTCCATGTGCAATCGGCTCAATGGAGGACAGGTCTTCTACTTGACCGAAAAAGTTCGGGTATTGAACGATGACAGCTGCCGTCTGGTCGTCAACAAGCGCGTCCAGTGCTGCCGTGTCGGTTCCATTGTCCTTCAGGTCTGCTTCCACGACCTCTACGCCTTGGCCGTACGCGTATGTTTTCAGCACGCTCCGCGCTTCCGGATGGACGGAACGGGAAACCACGACCTTGCTCTTGTTCGTGTGGCCTGCCGCCATCATTGCTGCCTCTGCCAAAGAAGTAGCGCCGTCGTACATCGAGGAGTTGGCCACTTCCATGCCCGTCATTTCGCATACCATCGTCTGAAACTCAAAAATAGCCTGCAGCTCCCCTTGGCTGATTTCCGGCTGATACGGGGTGTATGCGGTAAAAAATTCGCCCCGCAGCAGCATGTGGTTGACGACACTCGGGATATGATGCTGGTACACACCCGCTCCCAGGAAGTTTGCATGCGTACTGAAGTTGGCGTTTTTATTAGCAAGACCGGAAAAATATTTGACCAGCTCCGGTTCGGACAGAGCCTCGGGAATTTGCAGGGAACCTTTGAAACGAACTTCTTCCGGAATATCCGCGAACAGCTCTTCCACCCGGGAAATGCCCAGGGTGTCCAACATCTCGCGTTTATCCTGATCGGTTTGAGGCAGGTAACGGTATTTCACGAACGTTGTCCTCCTTGTTTATCGGATCTTGGATTGGTTGGTTTACTTTTTGGGACGTTTGTAGAACGGTGTGGCTGCCACGACAGCCTTCAGCCGCTTGCCGCGAATTTCTACTTCCAGTTCGGTGCCTACAGCTGCATACTCGGATTTGATCAGCGCGAGTCCCACATTCTTTTTCAACGTCGGAGACTGAGTGCCCGTCGTAACCTCGCCGATCTGCTCTTCCCCGACAAAAACAGGGTAATGCGTACGCGGGATGCCGCGGTCGATCATTTCAATCCCAACGAGCTTGCGGGGAGCGCCGTTTTCCTTTTGCGCCTTGAGGGCTTCCTGTCCGATGAACGGCACTTCTTTGTCTACCTTTACTGCAAAGCCGATACCCGCTTCGATCGGCGAGATGTCTTTGCCGAGCTCTTGACCGTAGAGCGGCAGCTTCGCTTCAAAACGAAGCGTGTCCCTGGCGCCGAGGCCGCATGGTACCAGCCCTTCCGGCTTGCCGACCTCGAGGAGGCGGTCCCATAGCTGAATCGCTTTGTCGCTGTCCAGGTAGATCTCAAATCCGTCTTCTCCGGTATAGCCGGTGCGCGAAACGAGAGTCGCAATGCCGTCGATCACGACATTCCGCTTGAAACGGAAAACACCGATTTCCGTCAGGTTCGTGTCGGTCAGCTTTTGCAGGATCGATTCGGCAAGCGGCCCCTGGATCGCCAGCTGTGCTGTTTGCGGTGAGATATTCTCGATCTGTACACCCTCGCTCAGATGCTCCTGCATCCATGCGTAGTCCTTGTCGATATTTCCCGCGTTAATCACCAAGAGGTAGTGATCGTCGGCGTATTTGTAGACAAGAAGGTCGTCCACCGTGCCCCCGTCCGGATAGCAGAACACGCTGTATTGCGCTTGCCCTGCTTCCAGCTTGGAAAGATCGTTGGTTGTAAGGCGTTGCAGGTAGAGATAGGCTCCCTCCCCTTTTACCTCAACCTCTCCCATATGAGAGACGTCAAACAAGCCTGCTTTCGTCCGCACTGCTTCATGCTCCTGCGTGATACTGGAAAATTGCACGGGCAAATCCCATCCGCCGAAATCAATCGTTTTGGCCCCGTATTTTTCATAGACAGGGAACAGCGGCGTGCGTTTCAGTGTCGTCATTTCGGGCACCTCCTGTTTTTTTCATGCAAAAAAGGACAGAACAAGAGAAATGAATACGCCAAATAAGGCGCCCATTTCTCCTCCTCTGTCCTTGGTACCTGAGAGTTGCCTCGCTTGATGCGAGCCGTTCCTTTGGCATCGCTTGCAAGTTTCCCCTTTGGTGGCTCCCGAAGAAGCTCTCTCCAGAGATGCGTCCAGTAGAGGTACTTTTGCCTGAGAGATTCACCATACCCGGCTTGCTCCTTCGGCGCTGCCTTACAAGCAGTCTCTCCCTGCTACTTTCATTCGCGGTGGATACTGGGTGATACATAAATGTTCCAAATACATTCCATACTAGTTGAATGAACTCCTTCTTTATCCTACCACGTGAGCGCATTCTTGAAAATATGCAAATTGCGAATTAACTTGGAAAATCACTAACAAATTTTTTGATCAAAAAGAATAACGTTCACCTTTGATTTACGATATAGCATTTTCATGACAAAACCCCAAAGCGGAGGTAGTCATATGCCGAACGTTCCCGTTTCCTTCGATACCGATTGGATGGATTTGCTAAATGAACGAATGAAGCAGGACGGCCCCTGGGACAAATGGGAGCTGTTCCAGCTTACTTTGGAAGCCGAAGAGGCGATGGCTATCCGCGAGTTTGACCAGCTTCAGTGCTTGCAATACCTGCCTACGCTCCAACCGTTTCCTCATCAGCTGCAGACGGCGGAGCGCGTTTTGAACGAAATGCGCGGCAGGGCCATTCTCGCTGACGAGGTGGGCCTGGGCAAAACAATCGAAGCCGGGCTGATCATGAAAGAGTACATGATCCGCGGGCTGGCGAAAAAAATACTTATCCTCGTGCCGGCATCGCTCGTAATCCAGTGGACGAAAGAATTGAATCAAAAATTCGGCATACCCGCTGTCGCCCAAAAGAAGGAGTATATGTGGCGGCAATACGACGTCGTGGTTGCCTCGATCGATACAGCCAAACGCGATCCCCACCGCCGTCACGTCCTGGACATCGATTACGACATGCTGATCATTGACGAAGCCCATAAGCTGAAAAACAAAAAAACGCGCAACTACCAGTTCGTCAAGGAGATTCGCAAAAAATACTGCCTGCTGCTGACCGCTACTCCGATCCAGAACGAGATGGATGAGCTCTACAATCTGATCAACCTCTTAAAGCCCGGCCATCTCGGACACACGTCCAGCTTCTCCACAACCTATGTGGAAGGCAAGCGGCAGGCAAAAAACAATGAGCAGCTCAAGACCGAACTGGACAAAGTGATGATCCGGAACAGACGCAGCGACGGAGGCGTGCATTTCACCAGCAGACGCGTCCAGTCCATTCCGATCGAGCTTTCCCCCGAGGAAGCCGCGTTGTATCAGGGCGTAACGCGCTTCGTCAAAGAACAGTATCACACCGGATCGGGCGGCTATAACTCGCTTGCGTTGATCACGCTGCAGCGCGAGGTTTGCTCCAGCCGGGAAGCCGCCTTTCTCACGCTCTACAACATGCATCAACGGGCAGCAGAAGACTCCCCTGTCCGCGCGGAAATCATGGAGCTCGTCGAGATGATCAAGAAAATCGAGTCACATTCCAAAGCTGCCAAGGCAGTCGAGCTCATTCAGCAAATCAACGACAAGGTCATCATCTTTACCGAGTACCGGGCCACGCAAAACTACTTGCAAAAATACTTGCACGATCACGGCATCACCTCTGTTCCGTTTCGCGGAGGATTCAAACGGAGCAAAAAGGACTGGATGACCGAGCTGTTTCAAAATCGCGCACAGGTATTGATCGCCACGGAAGCCGGCGGCGAGGGGATCAACCTGCAGTTCTGCAATCAGGTCATCAATTATGACATGCCCTGGAATCCGATGCGGGTCGAGCAGCGGATCGGCCGGGTCCATCGCTTGGGCCAGCAGCGGGACGTACACATCTACAATTTGTCTACAGTAGGCACCATCGAAGAGCATATCCTCCAGCTCCTCTATGAAAAAATCGACCTGTTTGAAATGGTGATCGGCGAGCTCGATGACATCGTCGAACGGCTGAACCTCAAGCAATCCCTGGAGGAAAATCTGATCAGCATCATCATGGACTCTTCGTCGGAGAAAGAGATGGCTCTCAAGCTGGACAACATGGGCCAAGCCATCCGTGCCATGCGGTTGGCCAGGAAAACCAAGGAGCCGCTGCCGGAAACAGCCGAACAGTAAGCTCATCTTGCAACCTGCAGTCTCGGGAGGGATAGAACGATGAACCAGCAGCGAGTCCGCAAGTATGTGGAGCAGTACTTGTCCGCCTTTTCTTCACACATCATGGAGACACATCCAGATTTTCTGACTGTCAAACTGCCGGTCGAGGTAGACAAGGATATCGGAAACCGCCCTTTCTACTGGAGCTGGGTCGAAAAGATGAACCTGCCCTACCAGCCGCTGGTGCTGACTTTTTGCTTCGATCCAGACCGCATGCCGGACGACAGGCGGGCGGAGCATTTGCATTTGGGCGCAGCTCGTCTGCAGCAGATTTTTCAGTCGACGCGCAAACACGGCAGCTTTGTCTGCATGTACGAAACGCTGCCGCAAACCCGCGCTCAAGCCTCTTCCCGCCAATCGGTGCCGCTGGTCCCCTGGCTTGGGGTGAATTGGAAGGTCTCATTTATTTGCGACAAAAAGCGTGATCTCATCCTGCATTTCGGGGTGAATTTACACCAGCCGCACATCGTACGGGACTTTTATCCGTTCCTGCTGCAGCGTCAACTTGCCCCCTCCATCCCGGATTATCACTATACGCTTGACCGCCGCATTACGATCAGCCAGGCGTTTGCGATGATGGAAGCAGAGATCCGCCGCATTCTGGCTCAGGAAGACCAGACATGGGCGGCAGCAGCGAAACAGCGACTGGAAGAAGAGCTGCAAATCCTGGAGGCGTATTACCGGGAGCTGGAGGAGAGGCAACGCCGAACGGCTGATGATGGGAATGAGGCTGCCAACGAAGCTGATAAGGGCGGGGACGAGCTGCAAGACGGGCACTCCGGGAAATCAACAGGTTCAGCAAGCAGCGCAGCAGATAATGTTGAGAGTGCTGCAGCCGAGCCAAATGGCTCCCTGAACCTTCTCCTGGAACAGGAAACCGAACGCCAAACGACTGCGATTCAAGCGGTCAGTCCGTCATTGGAGGAGCATCGCTCGGCAGGCGGAAGAATTCTCGACTTTTTGCGGGCCAACAGCTTTCAAGAGACGCCCCGCGAGAAGATCGACCAGACCGAATGGGTGGCCAGTACACCCGAGGAGGAAAAGCGGCGTCGCATGGAAGAGATGCGCTGGCAATACGAGCCGAGAATATCGGTTCAGTTCATCAATGGCGGCCTTTTTTATCTGCAATCCGCTCCGCCCTCAGCCCCTCCGCACGGCAACGGGCGAAAAATGTAAAAGGACAGCGAGAAAATACGAACGGCAAGAGACAATAACCAACAAATCTTTTCTCCCATTCTGGTTACAATAGGTACCATAGAAAGCCTTTCCACAAAGGTGGTGCTTGACTGTGACTGGAAAAACCTCCGTTTCCCGCTCTCTGTGCGCATTGCTTGTCGCACTGGCCCTTTGCTTGCCCGGACAGACAACCGTCTTGGCGGAAGAAGGGCAATGGGATCAACGTTTTCAAACACAAATCGGAGAATGGAAAAATAGCATAGTCGGACAAGATCCCCAGTTTGCCGACTGGAGGAATGCCCGCATCGACGTCCAAACGCTCGGTGCCAATCAACATCAGTGGCTGGTCAGCTTGACGCAAGGCAGCAAGCAGGTGGGGTACATGGTCGTGGGAGAAGTTCCTTCGACGGAAGGCAATCCAACGTTCGTCCTGCTCGAGTACGGGCTAGGCGAGTACATTTTATTCGACGATACATTTGCCCCGCGTGAAGTTGCCGCCGAGCCGGTGTACGACGGCTTTGCCTCGCACTGGCTGGTCTCGCTGCCAAAAGAAAAGCAAGTTGTCGATGCCAAGACGGGTGAGCGGTATCTAAGCACGACTCGTACTGAGGAATCCGTCATTCAAAGCTTGCAGGAGCAGGATTTGGCTGCTCCTGGACAGAAACTCGTGGCTACCCGTGTCATTCACGCTGAAGCAGTGAATCCGTTTGACAATATCAGCTGGTTTACTCCCCTTGTCTATGCTCCCACTCCCGGCAAGACCGTAACATGGGAAGATTTGTGGCAAAAGAACGCGAAGGACATTACGTTGGCAGTCAGCTTGTACCACTCCGAGGTGCTCTCCCCTTTCTCTGTCGGGTCTTTGCATGTGTGGAATGGGCAAAAACCGTACATCGGCGTCTGGGACGAGGGATTGCGTTTTCTCCCATACGCCTATGCGAGCAAGGTGGGAAAATTTCATATTCAAAAGTAAATGTCTGCAAACGAAAAAGCTCTCTGTCGAATCATTCGCAGAGAGCTTTCAACATTTTTCCCGAGGAGGCCTGTTTGGAAAAATCGCAGACCCGCCCCGATCATCAGTGATGTTCGGTAGGAGACAATCTGACGTGTACCGCATGAAATACTTCCTGCGGGGTCATGCCCGACGCATTGATCACAGGGGCGCCAGTAATCGTCTTGCTCTGGTCATTCAGCACATTGACATCCTGACCTGTAATGACGACGGCATCCACTGTATTTTGCCAGTTACCCAGTTCGACGACCTGATACCCATTGTCACGAAGCATCTTGGAAATTTGGGTAAGGGAACCTTCCACAGCAACTCTCGCCATTTTGCTACCTCCGTTTGGATGGTTACTTGCGCCACAGAAGCTTGATGGACATCGGAATCGCCCCAAACCAGCGGGCAGACCAAGACTCGCGCGGAGCCTTTTTCATCTTCCGCTCCGTTTTCGGCGTTTCCACGTACTGGACAAACAGGCGGGTCAAAAATTTCAGGTATTCTTGAAACGACATCGCACGTGCCTCCTTCGTACGCGCGGATCGCCCCGTACTAACAGAAGAGCGCTTCCTTTCCCTAGTCTTTCCCGATGAGACCCTTTTCAACCATCGCCAGGCGGATTTCAGCTACAATCTCAGCTACCTCTTTTCCAGTCGTATCGATCTGAACCGGTGCGAATGTGTATGAGTCCTTGCGCTGCTCAAGCAATGCTTTTACCCGCTGTGCTACTCCCCCGGCCAAAAGCGGTCGGTTTTGATCCCGCTCCAGTCTCCGCACCAGCTCTTCTTCTGTCGCGGACAGGGCGACGACCAGCCCTCCCTCGAGCATTCGCTGCACATTTTCCGCCCGCAGAACGGCCCCTCCTCCGGTCGTCAGCACCAAACCATGCTGCTTCAGGAGATCGGCGAGCACAGCCGCCTCCATGTCGCGAAAAAATGCCTCTCCCTTTTGTTCAAAGAGCTGCGGAATCGTACAACCCGCGCGCTCTACAATCGCCTCGTCCAGATCCCGATGAATCATGCCCAGCTCCTCCGACAGAGCGGCTCCTACAGTCGTCTTGCCCGTCCCCATAAAACCGACAAGAATCAGATTGTTTCGCATGGCCTACCTCCCTCCACCTGTTTTTCCGGATGGAAACCGCAATTTTACCGTCCTGGACTTTTCGTCCAATTCGGCTTCGCTGCCCAGTACCTGATCAAAAAAGGCAAGCGGCGCCAATGTTCGTCCTTCGATTTCGATCATCCGTTTCCCGAACTCCACTTTTCTTCCGTCCAGCTCGGCGTATGTACTTTTTTCCTTGATCCAGATGGTTCGTCCGTACCCCTTTACTTCAATCGCTGCCTTTTCCTCCGACCAGTTGACTTTGTAACCGAGCTCTTCGGCAACATCGCGGAGCGGCAAGTACGCAGTTTGGTCCGTTATGCGCGAAGGGACCTGCGGGTAGAAGCTCACGCCATTTACGACCGTGGTCACATAAGGAACCAAGGTTACGGGCGCAAACGGCTCGTTGTTGTGCTTTTCAATATTGGGAACGAAATAGCGGGCTTCCCCTTGCAGAACCTGTCCCAAAGCCTGATCCAGATGCTCAGGACCGATCACGCTGCCGTGATAGGAGCGCTGTACCCGCTGCAAGAAGCGTTTGTACGCGTCATCCCCCACTTGCTGACGAAGGTTTTCATACAGGAGCGCTCCTCTGGAATACCAGGTCCAATGAAATTCGTCCTGAGTCGTAAATTGATGAAGCTCTTTCCCCAGCTTGCCGTATGGAAAGCGCTGAGAGAGCCTCTCGACGTCTTTTCTGTAATCAGCAAGCAAGGATTCCGCTTGCGAATCGCCGTACCGCGCCTGCTGATAGTGGACAACACTGCGTTCGACGAGTCCTTCGTCAAGCCAGCCGTAGCGGGCCTCCAATGTTGCTACACTGTTGTACCACCAGAGATGGGCAATCTCATGGGGCAGCCAGTGCTCGATCAAGCTGTTTCTTTGCAGGTCCCTTTTAAAGATTGCCATGTTGGCGTATTCCATGGCGTAGGTCGTTCCCGTACTCGTCTCGGCGATCGAGACGCGCTGGTACGGCAGCGGACCGTACCATTCCGTATAGGTCGGAATGACCGTTTCCGCGATATTCTTGATCCGAGCGATGTTGCGTTTGTCGATCGAGGCAATATCGACGGTGAGATTCGGCGCAAACGTGACTGTCTCGATCTGGTACAGCGGGCTGCCTACCAAGGCAAAGTTAAGCAGCTTTTTCCCGTTGTAATGCACTTCCTGCCTGTTTCCTTCCAGCGGCTTGGATTCGCCGATCCCGACCGTGCTTACCCACTTGTAGCCTTGCGGAGATATGAATGAAATGTCGTAATCGCCGTAATGATAGACAAACGGATCTCCGAAGTCGATACGCTGCGGAGGCTCGTACCACTGCCCGCTTTGATTCTGAGCACCCAGCATCGGATACCAGGTGGTCAGCGTCCAAATGTCGTCCTTTACCCCAAATCTTGTACCGCGGCGCGGAACAGAGTTTTCAAACTGGATGGTGAGCGTGCCTCTCTTCTCCTGCCCCAGCGGATTTGCGAATTGGACAACCGCCTGGCGCCTGTTAAATGGCAAGGACTTGTCCTTGTATCGAATCGAGGTTATCGACATCGGGCTCCACTTATAATCGTAGATGAATAATCGGAGATCCTTCGTTCCCGGGTTGTCAAAATCAAGAGTAACGGTCCCCTTGATTTTCGCTTCCGATGTATGAAGCTCGGCTCGTATCCGGTAATGAGGCTTCAAATCCTTCACGAGTGACGGAATCGGAGGATCATAGGAAAACGGGTCTACACCGGTCTCCGGCCTTACCTCCGGTTTTTCCAGAGCGGAGATCCAGGTGGCAATCGTCTGCCAATTGAGAACCACTGCTGCCGAGGCAAACGGGATCAATATGGCTAAACAAATCAACAAGCTTGTTTTATGCAAAGGTTTCATGCCAGCCCCCAACTTTTGAGCGACAAGCGTCTATTTTTATCCTGCTATTGTATCAAATAACAATTCAACTGAGTAGAAATTTGCAGAACTGTGCAGAAATCGTAGACAATCGATTCCAGCTAGCGCGCCCGCTTCTCACCAAGTCTCGTACATAATCTTTCCGGTGGAAGCCAGATCATAGCCTCCAATCGCAGCCAATTCATTTTGAAATTCTTCGGAGAGCAGGGTTTCACGCACCTGTCGAATCAGCGCTTTGTTTTCATCTGTCTTTAGCATGACCAGATCATATCGTTCCTGAATGACAGGCAAAAAATCGACCCCGACGAGCTGCCCGGCTTTTTCAATGCCAACGCCAATGTCCGCTTCTCCCCTTGCGACAGCCCCGGCAACAGCAAGATGATTCCCTTCCTCCCGTTCATACCCTGCTACCTCATGACCGGCGATGCCGTGGAGACGGAATTGTTCTTCGATCAAGGTCCGAATCCCCGAGCCCTTCTCCCGATTGACCATGCGAACCCCGGCTCGGCGGAAATCCTCCCAGACAGACAGCTTTTTCGGGTTGCCTGGCTGGACGTAAAAACCGGCCCAGCGCGAAAGCAAATTGATAACGAGGTACCTGTGACCGATCAGCATTCTCCGTACATACGGGATGTTGTATTCTCCCGTGTCTCCATCGAACAGGTGGGTGCTGACGATGTCCGCCTCTCCTCTGTACATGGCCCACAAGCTGTTGATGCTTCCCACGTAGGAGCGGAGCGGCCTAATGCTGTCTCCATTCCTTTCCAAATGATTGGCCAGCATGTCCAGACTGACGTCCTGCCCGCTGATAATGACAGAACGTGTCGCCTGCCCGTGCTGAGTCGGAACGTGGGAGGTCGTGCCTGCCGGAGTGCTTGCCGACTGGTGCGGGTATGGATGTACACTCCGGTATTCCCCTTTGGCCCGTTGCTTGTAGGCTTCCAGATCAGACGCGTCCACGCGCATTTGTCTGCCTACCCGGTAGGCCGGAAGCTCTCCTTTTTTGATCAAATCATAGACGGTCAATTTGGATATCCGCAGCAGCTTGGCTATTTCTTCTGTCGTATATGAATTATCGTGAGTCATGCTTGCCTCCCGTATTTCATCGCTCGAACTCCCTCTTATTCCTATCGTCGTTCTTTCTATTTTCCTTTAACTTTTTGAAATTCGCAATTGATTATCCAGTTCAATTCCATATAATCTAGTTATAACTAGTTATATTTAATTATAACCAAATATGAATTGGAGGTTCTTTTATGTACCCGCAATTTAGGAAATATCTCTCGACTCTGCTATTTGCTATTCTCTTGCTTATGGCGGCCGGCTGTTCGACACAGACCGCTCAGCCGCAAAGTCAACAGCCGGATACCGCTTCCCAGCCGGCAGAAAAACCGCTCCAAATCGAGTTGATGGTCTCTGCAGCCGCTAGCTTGACGGACGCCTTAAACGAGATCAAGCCGCTGTTTGAGCAGGAGCATCCCGGTGTAACCCTTACATACGTGCTGGGCAGCTCTGGCAAGCTGGCTACCCAGATCGAACAAGGAGCCCCGACCGATGTCTTTCTTTCCGCCAGCAAGAAGGACATGGACAAGCTGGAAGAGAAACAATTGATACAGAAAGACAGCCGCACCGATTTCGCCAAAAATGCGTTGGTTCTCGTGGTTGGA
Organism: Brevibacillus borstelensis; assembly: GCF_036700025.1. Lineage (NCBI taxonomy): Bacteria > Bacillati > Bacillota > Bacilli > Caryophanales > Paenibacillaceae > Brevibacillus > Brevibacillus borstelensis. Next base: position 3,513,056 of record NZ_CP144922.1, read on the forward strand.
AAAGAAAGTACGCTTTCTGTGGGCTCCTTCGAGGACCTGACCAAGGACGAGATCAAACATCTGGCAGTCGGACAGCCGGATAGCGTACCAGCCGGACGCTATGCAAAGGAAGCGCTGGAGCATCTGAAGCTCTGGGAGCCTCTTGCAGACCGGCTCGTATTCGGAAGCGACGTCCGCCAGGTGCTGACCTTCGTCGAGTCGGGGAACGCCGAAGCCGGTATCGTGTATGCCAGCGACGCCGCCATCTCGGAAAAAGTCAAGGTTGCGGCCAAAGCAAATGAGGAATGGCACAAGCCGATTGTCTACCCGGGTGCAATCACTTCCTCTACGGAGCATGCTGATCTTGCCAAAGCATTCATCGCTTACCTGAGCAGTGAAAAAGGAAAAGAGATTTTGCAGAAATACGGGTTTCAATAATAGATCATGCGGATTCAGCTAAAGGAGATGGACGGTACGTGGATTCCAATCTGACACCCTTGCTTCTCTCCCTAAAAGTGACCGCCATCTCCACTTCTGTTGTGTTTGTTGTTGGTTTGTTGATGGCACGGCTTCTGACGCAAAAGGAGTTCTGGGGAAAACATTTTCTGGAATCGCTCATTTTGCTGCCGATCGTCCTCCCGCCGACCGTTGTCGGTTTTGGACTCTTGCTCGCTTTTGGAAAAAACGGCTTTCTCGGCCAGCTGCTCTACGACATGTTCGGGATACAGATTGTGTTTACCCTCACCGGAGCTGTGATCGCATCTATTGTCGTTTCGTTTCCGTTGATGTATCAGAGTGCCCAGGCTGCCTTTACAGGAATTGATCGCCGGTTTGAGGATGCAGCACGGACGATGGGCTCCTCGGAATGGCGCGTCTTTTGGACCATCTCCTTCCCCCTCGCCTGGCCCGGTCTGCTGGCGGGGCTTGTCCTTTCTTTTGCCAGAGGCTTGGGTGAATTCGGAGCGACGCTGATGCTGGCCGGCTACATCCCGGGAAAAACAGACACGATCCCGGTAGCGATTTACTTTGCGGTTGAAGCCGGACAGATGGACAAGGCCATGTTCTGGGTGATCGTCATCGTCGCGCTTGGTATGGGGACAACCGTCTGGCTGAATTGGTGGAGCCGCCGAAGCATGCGCCGTTTTGCCAACACGAAGTGAGGAGAGAGGGATGGAACATGCTGCAAGTCGACTTTCAAAAAAGTCTGCCGGAATTTCAGTTGTCCGCCCGGTTTGCGGTAAAGGATGAGATTATCGTCTTGTTCGGACCGTCGGGCTCGGGAAAAACAACGATCCTGAATTGCATAGCCGGGCTTGCTCACCCCGAGTATGGAACGATCCGGCTGGCTGACCGTCTTTTTTTCGATCACAAAGACAACATCAAGCTGCCTGTACAGAAGCGGAATGTCGGCTACCTGTTTCAGGATTACGCCCTCTTTCCGCATATGACGGTGGAAAAAAATATCCGCTACGGCATGCAGCGGGATGCTCAGGGGCAAGTAGAGGAGCTGCTGCAGTCGGTAGGGATTGACCATCTCCTGCAAAAATATCCCCATCAATTGTCGGGCGGACAGAAGCAAAGAGTGGCCTTGGTCAGAGCGCTCGCGACCAAGCCCGATATTTTGTTGTTGGATGAGCCGCTATCAGCCCTGGACGCGGATACGAGACGCCAGTGTCAGGCAGAATTGCTGCGCATTCACGAAAAGTGGCGCATCCCCTTTCTTTTGGTGACCCACGACCGGGACGAAGCGGAACGGCTGGGTGATCTCATCCTGACCAATAGAGACGGCCACTGGAGCCTCGATTAAAAAAGCCATGCCAGCCCCAGCCGTCCTAAGACGGCACAGAGCAGGCATGGCTTTGCTTTTTCCAATTCTGAGCTTCTTTATGTTAGCGTGGGGTGATCGCTTCCAGCTTCACATCGTTTTGTTTGGCCCAACGATGCAGTTCGATCAAAAATTGGAGCACGTCCGGACTCTCGCAGTGCACACACAGCGTATCCGCGGCCAATGCGATGCTCGTTCCATCGACCGTCTGCACCTTTTGATTCAGAACCAGTTGCCTGGTCTGCTCCATCTGCTCTTCTTTGCTGATCAGCACACTGCCTTCCAATTCACGCGGCGCCAGTCGTCCATTTGGCAAATACGCTCGATCAGCAAATACTTCTTCTGCCACCTGGAGGCCGTATTCCAGACCAGCTTCGACCAGAGCACTTCCCGACAGGGCGTACAAAATCAGTTCTTCATTAATATCAGAAACAGCACGAGCCACCGCCTCGGCCAGCTCCGGGCTTTCCGCCGCTTCGTTGTAGAGCGCCCCGTGAAGTTTTACGTGGTGAAGCTCCCCGCCAAGCGCGCGGCTGACTCCGTCGAGAGCAGACACTTGATACAGAACCAGCTCGTATACTTCTCGTACAGACAGATTCATCGAACGGCGGCCAAAGCCCTGAACATCCGGATAGCCTGGATGGGCACCGATCTTGACTCCGTTCCGAATCGCCGCCTCTACGGTCCTGGCAATAATATGAGGATCTCCGGCATGAAGTCCGCATGCAATGTTCACGGACGTTATCCACTTCATGATCCCCAAATCTTCAGCTTGGCGTCCCCGACCGTATCCTTCTGCCAGGTCGCAGTTAATATCCAAACGTATCATCACGCACCCGCCCTTCCCTTTTCTCTCTATTTGATGCCAATGAAAGCGCAAACATTCGCATCATTACAGGGTTGTATCTATTGTTTAGCATATCACGTACGGGGGTCCAGCAAAAGCAAAAAAGCTGCCGAAATGTGGCAGCTTAGTGCACTGATTCTGTCGAGGCTCCTGCCGGCTGCAAACTGTCTTCCCCCAGAAGGGTATCGGCCAGGGCCATCAACTGATGCTTCTCTTGCTTATAATCGTATTCCTTCGCCTTGTCTGGCTTGGCATTGTTGTATTCAATCGGAATCTCGTGACGATGGGAACGCTCGATCTTCGTCACAAAATGAAGCCGTTCCATCGTGCGGATGATGTCGTCGATTTGGTCGGCATCCACATACATCGAGACGTAATTTAACCGCTTGGAGATGTAATGAATGGTTCCAAATTTGCGTAAATTCTTGGCAGCACGCGGGTTTTTTACCCATACCGCAACTCCCAGACGTCTTTCTCTCATAACGGTCGTCGTGCTCCTTTCCTTGCAAGGTAGAATAGGATGTATCGGCTCCATGTAAAACGGAGGTAGATCATCACATGCTTATCGATCAGCTTTATGCTCAACTTGTTTGCTTGCTTCGAGATGAGGGTGTCGTCCTTCATGCCTACTTTCGCGAATACGCCGGCAACCGCTTTTTGTATGTAACCAGTCCGCTCCCTCCTCCGCAGCTTGGCGATTATTTGACGGAGGCGGGGGAGCGAATTGCATCCGGGACAATCATACACCCAGAATGTACGTATGTCCGGACGGCGGGTATGGAGCGGGTCTTCCGATTTCGTTTTCTCATTCCCGAGGACAAGAAATTTTGCTGCGGAAATTTGTGTGACGATTGCTACCTCTTGCGCTCTAAATGGTCATGAATGTTTCTTGATGCTGCAGCCGCAGCTTCCGCCGCCGCCGCAACCGCTGCTCTTCGCTTCCAGAAACGGATTATTGCTGGGCACTTTAATCGAGCTCGACACGGAATCCGCGATGGTTCGGCTGACCTCGTACAAAAGCTGGTCAAGGCTGTCCTCTGCTCGTTTGAATGCCTGGACAGAATCCAGCATTTCGATCGAACGCTTCAACTGCCGGATTTCTTTCGATATTTGATCGTAATCGGGATGATATTTCCCGAACCGCTGCACATCCTCGTACTGGTCTTTTTTCCGCTCAAACAGGGCGAGCAGCCTTTGCGCTTCCTCGTCTGCCTCCATGGCCTGTTTGGCAAGGATATATTCTGAGACCTCGCGGGACTGGTTGATCATCGTCGACAGCTCATGCGAATGGATAATGAGCTCAGTCATATCCACTGTTTTCAACGCTTCCATCATCGAGACCTCCTTTGTTTATACATAAGTCGCCTCTTATTGTACCACGAAGCAAGCGGGCTAGTACAGATATTCGGGCAGTACAATGCGCACCCGATGAATGTCGTCCAGACGGCATCTTTGTTTTTTGTTTCCCACTTCCAGAAAAACATACCAATAACCCATTTCAATCGATACTTGGCGCGGAATTCCCGCCCTTACCTTTTTGTCCTGCATCTCCGCTTCGATCTCCAATCCCAGCTCGGATGCCCGCTGCAGCAGCGTGCGCATCGTCTGCGGGTGGTATGATTGAAAATGCTGGGTCCACATCTTCGGCAACGAAGAAAGCTGATGCATGCCCTCCAGGCTATCCGGGAAGGTATTTTCAACAGCAAACCCATCCCAAGGGCGGGGGATCGTGAATAGCCCGTCAGGCCCCCCTTCCGCGGCATGACTGCGAGCAGCCTGATCTTCTGTAGATTTTTTGGGCATATACGGAGTGTATCCGTATTTTCGCAACAGCGCGGTTACTTCCTTTTCCTGCTCCGGTGCGATCAGAAAATCGGTCGAGGAAATTGGGAATCCGAGGAAAGGACGAAACTGTTCAAGGGTCTTCAGCTCCTCCAAAATCCCGGGATGTGCAGTACGGACCCTGACCATCGGTTCGAACTGAATCTGACGGGCCTCCCTTCCCCACTGCCGGATCATCTGCCCGATCGATTCAGGCAGTGGATGAGCGCAATACTGCTGCAGGATGTCCATGGCATCTTCTTCTTTTCCCCCAGCCGCCAGATAGGACTGCAGCGGCTTTGCCTGCAGCTCGCCTTGAATCAAATCCCCGGTGAAGACCAGCGGGCAAAACCTGCTGACCTCCCACACAGCTTTCAGCGGAACGAGCGGCGGTATCGTCAAGACTCCTGCAGGATCGATAAACCAGCGCTCCTCAATCGCCAGGCGAGGCAGGCTGTTCCAACGCCAGTACACCTCTCCCTCGGCTGTCGTTCCCATATGCAGCCAACCGAAACCGAGCAGCAGGTGGAGCCATCTGGTTACTGCCAAGCTGGCAGCATCATCCGGAACGCGGAAGCCTGTGTCAGCTAATGTCTTGATCTGATCATTTATACTATGCCATTCGTCGGATTTACTCTCCATCATCAGTACAAGCAGTCCATCCCACCAGCTGTCATGCGGCAAATACTCCTCCGCAATCAGTTGAAAAAGCTCGTTCCACCTTGCCTCCTGGCCTTTTTCCAGCCACTTGGCAACGCTTAGCTTCTCCAGGACAAGCTGACCTCCCCGGGCGCGAATCAATCCAAGCCGGATCGCCAAGTCGATCACGACCGCAAGCGCCATTTCACCTTCCTTTGATTCGGGGATCGAATAGCTTGCCCATCCCTCGACATGTTCATCGGAAAGTGTAAGCAGCGGCGTCATTTTCTGGAGAATTCGCCGGTGAATACTGCCCTTCACGGTCAGAGGAACATCCGTTTCCCGTAAAAAGGAGAGGACGCCAAAAAGATCCAGATGTATCCCCCTGCCTGCCGTTATATAATAAGGGAGCGTCTTTGCAGGAGCAGGCGTACAATGACGTTCGGTGATGAGACAAAGGGTAAGCCTTTCTCTCACTTCCTTCGGCATCATGTAGCCGATCTCACCCCACATTTTTCGGACGGTGAGAATGAATCCGAGTCGGCGAAGCTTATTTAACCCGACCGACAGTATTCGCCCCTGATGCAAAACGATCTTTTCCCAGTCTTTTTTACGCAAAAATCCTCTTGCCGCAGTAGTGACAAAAAGACGGATTACCTTTTTTTCGCTATCGTCGGCTTGTTTCCAGTATGTATCGATAAAGAGCGGATCGGTCAACAGGTCAGTCAATGTCCGACCGTCCTTGATGCCGAAACGTTTGGCATGCTCTTCTAGCATATGCTCTTGGGTTGTTTGTGAAAGAAACTCGACACCCTGCAGGATGCGCACGCCGTTCACCTCGTTTGCTCAATTGATAAAACTACATCTAGGAGGGATGCCTGTGTTACACGCATGGTACAGTTTACTTTTGGCTGCATCTTTGTCATTGACAGGCCAACCGTTCCATATAGATCATCCTACCCCAACACAAGCTGCTGTGGTAGGCGCAGATGAATTGCAAAGCGTATCGGCCCCGTATCCGCCAGCGGTACAGGATGCGCTTCGTTCGGTTCGGAAAAACGGCGGTCACTCTGTCGTCCGCGCCGATCAAAAAACGTATGTCGTCATCGGTGCCGGAAAACGTCCTACAGGCGGGTACCGATTGGTTGCTGACAAGGTGGAACGCAAAGGGACACACGGGTATGTCATCCATGTCCGCGAGCAAAAGCCTGCTGCCGGTTCCATGGCGACGCAGGTCATCAGCTATCCGACCTTGGTCGTTTCTGTCCCAGACAAGCAAGCACAAGTAACCGTATTGTTCCGCTAGTTTTTAGGAATAACGAGAATAGAAAAGCCGACGATCCAGCGCCAGTGCCGGATGTCGGCTTTCTGCTTTTGTGCCCGATTATTTGCGCCTTCCTCTAGGGCTTTACCTCAACCCGGAACTCTTGCTTGATGCCGTATGACTCGTGATTGTTATGCGCCAGCTCTACGACGACGTCATGCGAGCCGCTGGGAATATTTTTTACGATATAATTGTCTTCAAACGCTTTGGCGACTTTTTTCCCATCCAGATAGATGTGAATATGGCCCTCGCCAGGCCGGTTTTCCTTGCCCATATTCTCGATTGAATACGTGAAGCCTGTCACCTTCATCTTCAGGTGGAGGTCGTTTTTCTGCAGACTGTGCGTCACCTCTAGCGTAGGGGCCTTCTCGGGCTGTTCCGCCGCTTGTTTGACTCCTCCCGTCTCCGCATCTCGCGTGCCGTAGAGGGCAAACTCGATCACGGCGACGACACCAATCAGGAGCAGCAGGCGATAAACCAGACGCATGGATTTTTCTTTTTTCATGGGGACACTCCTTTCAGAGACAATCATCCCCATTTTTCCCTAACCTGCGTTGCCGTATTCCTGATGGTCAGCGCTTTGGCGCACGATAGCCCGCTGCTTGCGCTTCCTCTTCTGTTGCAAACCAGACTTCCGCCTTGGTCTGGTCGTAATTTCGCGACCCAGGCACATGATAGATTTTATCCCCTTTGGAATTGATGTTTCCTTTAATCAGCTTTCCTGCAGGGGGTGTTTCCGCTTGTTCGGTATTCTGGTTGTTCGTTTCGCCGGCACTGTTTTTGGGTTGTCCAGTCTTTTCATTGGAATCGGAAGCCTTATCTTTCGATTCAGAAGCCTTGTCCTTGGAGGAATTGGCACCGTTTTTCGATGTTGCATTTCCGTTTTTGGATTCCGCTTTTCCGTTTGACAGTTCCAATCCCCAAAGCCCTCGATTGTGTTCCCGCGCTTCCCGCTCTGCTTCGAGAAACACGTCCGCTTTGGCTACATTCGGGGGGATCGTCATAATTCTGGCATAGCCTTCTTTTACCAATTTTTCATTGACGAACGTGCCATCCATTAAATAGACATAGGCGAGCAACCGTTTGTATCGGTCATGCGGCTCCACGTCAAAAACAAGGCGCACCTCTTGGCCTGTAAGCAGTTCTTTCGTAAAGTTGCTTGCTTCTTTTCCATAAGGCTCTACGGGATGGTTGGGCTTTACCGTTTCGGGTGTATCCACCCCGATCAGGCGCACCTTTTCCCCGGTTGCGATTTCGAAAGTATCGCCGTCCACTACCCGTTTTACGGTAGTTGTCATTTCGCCGTTCGGCTTTGGCCCTTCTGGCGCTGCACATGCGTACAAAAGGCACGCCATGATAACGAGCCAGGCGCTCAGACGTTTCATGATCTTGCCATCTCCTTTTCTCTGATGCTGCTTACCAGCGTACCGGAAGCCCGAAGAGTGGTCAATCATAGATTGCGAACATATGTGCATATGTCAAAAAATCGTAGAGTAGAGAACTGAAACTTTCGGGCGACCGTATGGTCGCCTCAGCCTGTAGACAAAGTTCCGTAAGGAACAGGGTCTGCAGGCTTTTTTGTTGAATATAGAACATGTTACGTTTTCAAAAGTTATTTTTTAGAGGTGGCATTATGCTTAATAAGCAAGAGGCCGAAGGGCGTTATCAGATATCTGCATTCTCGCTAGATGAGTTGGTGCCAGAAGATCATCTCGTAAGAAAAATTGAAAATGCAATCGACTTTTCGTTCATCTATGACTTGGTGGAAAGCCTCTACTGTCATGACAATGGCAGACCCAGTGTTGACCCTGTAGTCTTAGTTAAAATTGCTTTCATCCAATATATTTTTGGAATTCGTTCCATGCGACAAACGATTAAAGAGATCGAAACCAATGTTGCCTATCGGTGGTTTATTGGCTATGATTTCAGTCAGCCCATTCCCCATTTCACGACCCTAGGCAAGAACTATGTTCGCCGTTTTCGGGATACTCAACTCTTCGAGTCGATCTTCCTTCGAATATTGGAGGAGGCGGTTCATCATGGATTCGTGAAGCCTGATGTGCTTTTCATTGATGCTACGCATGTAAAAGCCAGTGCGAATAAGCATAAATACGTGAAAGAAATCGTTGAAGAACAAGCGAAGAAATATCAAGAGCTGCTGGACGAAGAAATCAATCAGGATCGTATTGCACATGGAAAGAAGCCCCTTGAAAAAAAGACAGAAACTTCGAAGAAGGAGGTGAAAGTCAGCACAACTGACCCGGATTGCGGATTGTTTGTAAAAGGGGAAAAGGAACGTGTATTTGCTTATAGTTTTCATACAGCATGTGATCGAAATGGATTTGTGCTTGGTGCCAAGGTAACGCCAGGCAATGTGCATGACAGTCAGGTTTTTGAGGATGTTTTGAATCAAGTGCGAAAGACGTTTGCACAGCCTCAAGCTGTGGCAGTGGACTCGGGATACAAGACGCCTTACATCAGTAAAACACTCCTTGATGACCAGATTCGCCCCGTTATGCCCTACACAAGACCACGCACCAAAGAAGGTTTTTTTAAAAAGCACGAATATGTGTATGATGAATATTTCGACTGCTACATCTGCCCGAACGAGCAAATCTTAACATATGAGACAACAAACAAGGATGGGTACCGTATCTATCGATCAAATTCTCAAGTTTGCCGAAGTTGTCCGTTCTTGAAACAATGCACGGAAAGTAAAGACTACACAAAGAGAGTGAGTCGCCACATCTGGGCTGATTACCTCGAAGAGGTAGACCACCTCCGGCATACCGAGGAAAACAAACAAATCTATAGCAAACGGAAAGAAACGATTGAACGTGTATTCGCTGATATGAAGGAAAAGCATGGCATGCGTTGGACGACCTTACGAGGACTGGAGAAGGTCACGATGCAGGCGATGCTTGTTTTCGCTGCCATGAACTTGAAAAAAATGGCGACCTGGCTATGGAAATCAGGTCGCCAAAAGGTGAACGATCAAAACACCTTCGGTATTTTCATCAAATTATTAAACAAACTCCCTCTGCTGTTCGTTCAGCGAGGGAGTTTGTCTGCAACCTGGGGCGACCGTATGGTCGCCTTGCTCATTTCAGCTCCCCCTCATCAAACCGTACGTGAGGTTTTCCCTCATACGGCTTTCCGATGTTCTTCTTTCTTTGGCATTCGGCTTACTTTATCCGGCTAATTTCAATAAACTACCCTGCGTGTTTTGTATGACCTTCAGCTTTCCGGCATGTTTATTCCGCTTGCTTCTTTTCTTGTTGCAGAAGATTGTAAGGCGTTCAATCACATACCAGTCTATCCGTCTTGCCCATCGTTTGGCGATGGGCGAGATGAAGTAGTAGTTCTTGAACCCCCTTAGCTTGCGATTTAGCCCTTTCACTAGCTCTTCTAGAGACAGAAACAGTTTGTTCCTTGGTGCAGTGTATTCCTTAATTTTACGTCTCATTTCCTTCATTGCTTTCTTAGCTGGTACATGAGACATAGCAAATACCTTGCTCCCCCCTTTGTTGAACACGGGGAATTTGCGATGGTGCAGCCCAAGAAAGTCAAACCCAGTGGAATTGTCCCAAATATTAACGAGTCTAGATTTCTCTTTACTGAGACTAAGCTCCAGCTTGTTTAGAATAGCCATCAGCACTTGAATGCTTTCCAATGCTTCTTGTTTGGTTCTGCACATGATAACGAAGTCATCCGCATAGCGGATAAGTGTGCCAAGATGGGAGAATTGATTTTCCCAAATGGTGTCCATGTAGTTTAGATAGATGTTTGAAAGAAGAGGCGGGGTCTGTCCAGTATTTTGTGTAAACCCTTTTGGAATAAAAAACTAGCGTAAGTATTGGCCGATCCGATCCGGGAAGAAAACGGAGAGCTGGAGGAGCATTTGCCCCCAGTTCTGCACTCGTCCAGTCCACTTCCTGGTGACGTCCATGGTAGCCAAATAGAGCATTTTGAGCAGGGCTTCATCGGTGGGGAAAATGCTCTTGCCCTTCGTCACCTTTCGGAGTTGCCGATGGTAACTCTCAATCATATTGGTCGTATAGATCAATTTACGAATCTCTGGTGGATACTTGAAAAAAGTAGCTAGCTCGTCCCAGTTGGTACGCCAAGAGCGAACGATGAGGGGATATTTGTTACCCCATGTTTCCTCAAAACGATCCAATTCCAGTAAGGCAGCCTCTTCTGTTGCCGCTTTGTAGATTGGCTTTAAATCCGCCGTCACTTTCTTAAGATCCTTGTAAGAAACATAACGGGTCGAGTTGCGGATTTGATGAATGATGCACTTTTGGATCTCCGTATTCGGATAGCAGGCAGAGATGGCCTGAGAGAAGCCCGTTAGGTTATCCACGCAGGTGATGAGAATGTCCTGAACCCCACGGTTCCGTAAGTCGTTCAGTACGCTCAGCCAGAACTTTGAGGATTCATTCTCTCCAATCCACATGCCTAATACGTCCTTGTTGCCGTCCAAATCAATGCCAATGACCATATAAGCCGCTTTGTTCACAATAGCACCGTCTTGCTTGACTTTGTAGTGAATGGCGTCCATAAATACAACCGCATAGATGCTTTGTAGCGGTCGGTTCTGCCATTCTTTGATGAGTGGCACGATCTTATTCGTCACATTGGAGATCATGGTAGGAGAAACGTCAATTCCATACAGATGGTTCAGATGGTCCTGAATATCCCGTGTGCTGACACCTTTGGCATACATGGCGATAATTTGGTCCTCAATGCCGGTAACGGTAGACTGATGCTTTTTCACGATAACGGGCTCAAATTCGCCATTACGGTCACGTGGCACCGCGATCTCCACCTCGCCGTATTCGCTTGTCACCGTCTTCTTTGTCTTCCCGTTACGGCTGTTTGTTGTTTTCTTTCGCTTCACATCGTGCTTTTCATAGCCGAGTTCCGTGTCAAGCTCCGCCTCTAGCATCGACTGCAGCGTTTCTGCAAACAGTTCCTTCAGTGCCGACTGCACATCGTCCATCGTCTTGAGGTTGTTTTCCTTCACAAACGCCTTCACTTGTTCCTTACTAAATCTCGCCATAGGTGTCATCCTCTCAAACCAACCTTTCTCTTATTGTAATAGGTTTTGAGAGTTTACACAGAATATTTTACAGTCCCAAGAGGCGAGATTACCCCTCCTTGCGGAGTTCCCAGTTCTGTTTCATGGAATTGATCATTTTCCATGACCCCAGCCTGCAGCCATTGTCGGATAAGTTTCAGAACACGTCTGTCGCTGATTCTCATTTCGACCAGTTTCATCAACTTCTCATGGTTGATGTTGTCGAAATACCCTTTAATGTCAACATCTACGACCCAATAACACCTCTTGCTTGCTTTGCGTATCTGTGCAATTGCCTGGTGAGCATTTCTTCCTGGCCGAAAGCCATAAGAACAGTCCCGAAAATCAGCTTCAAAGATCGGTTCAATGACTAGCTTAGTAGCCATTTGGACCACCCGATCCTTGATCGTCGGGATGCCGAGTGGACGTTTCTTGCCATCCGGTTTAGGGATGTAAGTTCGACGAACCGGATGTGGACGATACCGCTTTTCTTTTAAATCTAGATAGATCTCGTTAAGAAAACGGCTCTCCCCATACTCCTCCACAATCTGTGCGATGGATTGTCCGTCGATTCCTCCGCTCCCTTTATTTGCTTTTACTCTCCTCCAAGCTGTCGCTAGAATATCCGGGCGGTAGATTTTGTCATACAAGGCATGAAATCGCCGTTTTGAGTTTGCCTTGGCACAAAGATATAGGGTTGTCCAAAGTTGTCGAGCTTTTACATCGGTGTAGTTAGCAAGTTTACTTGCATTCACTCACTCTTACCTCCTTCGACCCGTGAACAAAGCAGGGCTCCTTCCCTCCATAAGGTTGTGTTGTCCTTATGTTCATCGGTACTATGAACCCCTCCGACTCCCTCTCTGCCATCCACCACTTCCCTTACGGTTATAGGTTTCCGTTTTACGCTCCTGACGGGGCGTGCAGAGTAGGGTCTCCCCAGTTCCGTTAACTACTTTCTCAACATACCGCTCCCCATACCCCGAGGGATTCATAGGTGCTGTATTCCAAGTTCTCCACACCGTCCTTGGCCTTCGCCCATATGAAACAAGCTCGGCTTCCCTTTGTCCACCTCTCGGTGGTCTTTCTTAACGAGGCTGCAGGATTCACTTTATGTTACGGCCTGCTGATTTGCTCGCACTCTTTCGAGTTACTTTGTCACAGGGCTTCAACCTTAGGATTTCTCCACCAGTTGCCTGTCAGCTACGAGGTGACTTGGCTCCTGCCTCGGTTGGACTTTCACCAACTAGCAATTAACGGCTTGCTGGGCACGCTTCAAACAAAAAACGACCTGTCTCCAAGGTCGTTTTGTTCTTCTCGTCAAACTGCAACGAGACCTATTCTTTTTTGTCAGTCGCGTTCGCTGTTAAACAAGAAAAGCAGTACCACTACAACGATGATGATCCACAGAAGCTCATCATTATCCCGGTCAAAAAAATTATCGAACAACCCCATAGCAGAGGTCCCCCTTTCCTTCTCGTTACAGCCTATGCAGCAGAAAGGGCGGATGTCAGCGGGGATGAGCCCAAAAGTTGCAGAGGATGGCCTGCAATTGCGAAGCTTGGCATGGCGTCGCGAAGGCCGACTCACATCAGCTTTGCTTCGATTAAATGGACATAGGTGGTCAATTGCCGGGCCTGGACCCTAAAACCAAGCTCTTGCAAATTTTGCACCAGCTTGCTGCGATCCGCGTAGTATTCATCCTCGATCTCTGCTACGGCCTCCTTTCGTCCGGCCTGAAGAAGCGCCCGAATGTGCAAAGCTCTATGCTCCTCGTCGGCAAACATCGAGTCGGCTATCACCAGGCGCCCCCCTGGCTTCAATACCCGCTTGCATTCAGCCAGAGCAAGCGTCTTCTGATCATCAGTCAAATGATGGAGTGCAAAGCTGGTGACGACGAAGTCAAACATGCCGCCAAAATAGGGAAAGGCAAAAAAAGTGCCCAGCTTTGTTTCTGAAGTGCACCCCTTAGAATGGACATTGGATTAAACCCCTGGTAAATCCGATGAAATTTAAGGGGTGCATTTTTTATGGTGAAAAAGGGGCAAACGTTTAGAAGTTATTCTCACGAATTAAAGGTGGAAGCCATACGACTGCATATCGAAGAAGGATGGACATACCGTCGAATCATGGAGCATCTGGGGATTCCGGACCGCCACCGGCTTAAAGTATGGATGAAAAAATATAAACAGTTAGGCGAATTTGGGTTGATGGATCAACGAGGTAGACGTGAAGAATATGTTGATCAAGATCGATATGTTAAAAAGCTAAAACGAGAGAACTCGATGCTAAAAAAGTGTTTGAAAATCTGGATGCGGGAGGTGCAGCCCATAAGTATGAGGCGATCAAGCAAGTAGCTGGTGAGTATACGACTAGTGAACTTTGCAAGCTGTTTGGAGTCTCAAGAAGTGGATACTATGCATACTTGAAACGGCAACAAGCGGACCGGGACAAGCCCGTGAAAGACCTCATCAAAGTAGTTTATAAGAAGTATGATGGTAAATATGGGTATCGACAAACCCAGCTGTTTCTCTTACGAGATCACGGGGTATGGGTCAACCATAAGAAGGTACTACGTCTGATGCAAGAAATGAAGCTCCGTTCTCGAATACGCCGCAAATATCGAGGTCACTATGCTTCAACCGAAGGTGGACGAGTCGCTGAGAATGTGATGCAGCGGAATTTCAAAGCGGATGCACCTAATCGAAAATGGGTAACCGATGTCACACAGTATCGTGTCGCGGATACGTGGCTCTACCTGTCTGCTATTAAGGATTTGTTTAATAATGAGATTGTGGCTTACCACATTGGAGTTCGCAACGACAATCAGTTGGTCCTACGGACCTTTGAGAAAGCCTTTAAAAAGACGAAAGACGTGACTGGACTGATCGTTCACAGCGATCAGGGATTCCAGTACACGTCCTACGCTTACCACGACATGTTGCCGAAGGTTGGCGCCCAAATCAGCATGTCTCTGAGAGGCAACTGTTATGATAATGCCTCGATGGAGAGCTTCTTCTCGCATCTCAAAACGGAAGGGCTCTACCCTTATGATATCCGAAGTGTGGATGAGGCACAAAGGCGAATTGAGGAATATATTCAATTCTACAACCAAAGTCGACCACAACGAAAATTAAAAAGGCTGACGCCTGTTGAATTCAGACGTCAGCTGTCGGTCTAACGGTCGGGTTTTTTCTTACTGTCCACTAAATGGGGTCTTGACCATTTCCATGCCCGGGTTTTTCTTTTGGCACTGCTTGAGCATCTGGGGAGCTTGATCAAACGCGCTCATTTGTACTCCTTTTTCCCGAAACAGCTTTGCCAGGTTGCCCGTCCCTGTTCCTGCGTCCAAACCAACCTCATCCGGGCAGGGAGCAGTTGCATGGACGACTTCCTGCAGTACAAGCTCATAGTCTTCATAAGGGTAAAAGCCCTGTTTATTCTCGTTTACCGATATATCGTAATAATCCGCAATCTGGTTGAAATTCCACCGATCCACCCAGTTGTTTCTTATCTGGCGCAGCCGTTTGTTCCCCTCAGCCAATTCGAACAAGGCTGCCGGATCGATTCCTTTCTGTTGCTTGATACGGCCAATCATCTGCTCGGTCGTTTGAATGACTCTGCTAAGCTCGATCCACCGGTCATACATGCAGGAACGTTGGATCTCCAAGTAATGAAGCAAGCTCTCTTCTTCTTTGTCAATCCGATTCAGCAGTTCCCGAATGTCTTCGATCGGCATGCCCACTTCTCTCAAGGTGATAATCGTCTGAAGCCTCCATACATCCTCTTCGGAAAATAAGCGGTAGCCCGAATGCTCTGCCTTTTTTGGCGAAATCAGCCCTTTTTCCTCATAGAAACGGATTGCCCGGGCTGTGATTTGCAAGCGTTCAGCCATTTCCTTGATCTGCACGTTCTTCTTCCTCTCATGCTTTCTCCTCTCATTGTAAACCTTTCCGCAACGGAAGAGTAAAGGGTTCTTATCTGAAATCGAGTAGGAGGGGGCGACTAACCCCCGTCCTCTCACACCACCGTACGTACCGTTCGGTATACGGCGGTTCACCAAGCTTGACGAATTTGAGAATATCGTTGCACTAAGCTTTTCAGCCCTTGTTGTTGCCAGTAGGCAATGCCGAGGGCTTTGTGTATATGCGGAGACTTTGTGGTACGCCATGCACCCTTGCGGGTATTTGCAATTTCAATGGCTTTTACGTGAGATATGCCAAGAGAACGAAGTTCTCGATATCTGGTTCTCACGCGTTTCCACTGCATCCACAAACAAAGACGGAGCCTGCGCCTTGTCCATTCCTCAATGGATTGTAGAATGCCCTTCGCGTCTGCAAGGGCGAAATATCCAATCCAGCCCATGAGGTACTGATTTATTCTTTCAATCCGCTTCTCCATCGAGATGCTCCACACCGGATTCGTGATCGTGCGGATTTTCTCTTTTAGCTTGAGGAGGGATTTGGGGTGGATGCGAATCCTTGTCTGTTTTGCAAAGGTAAAACTAAAGCCCAAGAATTTTCGTTTCCATGGTCGGTCTATCGCGCTTTTCTCCTCATTTACTTTTAGCCTTAGTACCTTCTCCAAGTGGTTTTGAATACTCTTCTTTACTCGTTCCCCTGCCCGTTTTGTTTTCACGTAGATATTACAATCGTCTGCGTAGCGGCAGAAACGGTGGCCTCTCTTTTCGAGTTCCTTGTCCAAATCATCAAGTAGGATATTTGCCAAAAGTGGGCTTAACGGCCCACCTTGCGGTGTTCCTTCACTTGATGTTGTACAGACGCCATTTATCATGATCCCCGCATTCAAGTAGGAACGAATCAGTCTTAAAATTCTCTTGTCCTGAACTTTTCGAGCCACACGGCTCATTAGAATATCATGATTTACGCGATCAAAGAATTTCTCTAGATCGATGTCCACCACGAAACGATATCCTTCGGAGATATACGCTTGCGCTTTCCTTACTGCCATGTGAGCGCTACGTTTTGGACGGAACCCATAGCTAGATTCCGAGAAGGTGGGGTCGAAGATCGGCGTTAACACTTGGAGGATGGCCTGCTGAATAAAGCGGTCTACCACGGTGGGAATGCCTAATAACCTTACACCACCGTCAGGTTTCGGGATTTCGACTCTGCGAACAGGTGAAGGTCTATAGGTTCCCCTTTCCATCTTCTCGCGGATGGCTTGCCAGTGTTCACGTAGATAATCGCGTAGTTGTTCGGTTGAAACACCATCGACTCCACCGACACCTTTGTTTTCCTCCACTCGTTGGAGTGCCATCCGTAAGTTTTCCCGTGATAAGACTTTTTCCAGCAAATCCATAATGATGTTCCTTCCTTCGCACATGCGGACTCCGTGCTTGCTGTACGATACTCAGCCCTCTTTTGTACCCTCGGGGCTTCACCCCTGCTCTTCAAAAGTAGTTCCTTGACAGAATTCTGCTTCGACGTACCGTATCAAAAGACATGGATCGCATGCTGACTTGATGTTCGGCCCTTCCCCATTCAAGCGTCCTCTACTCGGGTACTATGGCCTCTGCTGACTTCTGCATGTTCAGCGTCTCCTTACGGAGACGGTTACCAACAGTTGAAGGCGTTTCATGCAGACCTCCCCAGGTAAGAACGATAACTTTCATCCCATGTACCTGCCCAAGTTTACTACTGTATCCCTTGGCTGTATGGGGCTTTGTCTTGTTTGGCAGACTCGCCCGGATACAACAGCCTCAAATTGGGTTCGTGTACCTCAGGTCGGGATTTTGCCGCCGGCTTCCTTCAGATTCGACCTCGCGGTCGACACCCTTGCCTTGAGCTAACGGTTGGTACAGCCAACCCCCGTTCGGGACTTTCACCCTATAGCTATCGCCCATGCTGGGCGCACCAAAAAAAGAGGCTGCCGCCAGTGACAGCCTCTTTCTTTTCCCTTTATTTCCGTCAGTGTATCTGTTGGGAATCACACATTGCCGAGCGGTTCGGAGATTTGGGAGAGGGCTTCGGACGCTTCGTCATGATGCACTTGGCGGACAGCCATATCTCCGAGCGCGACGATGCCGACCAGCTTTCCGTTCTCTACGACAGGCAGACGGCGGATTTGGTGCTTGGCCATAATTTTGGCTGCCTCGTCGACAGTCATTCCTGGTTGACCCATAATAATATCGCGGGTCATTACGTTTTCAACGGCAGCGGAGCCCTCGCGTTTTTCCGCCAAGCCGCGAATTACGATGTCACGGTCTGTAATCACGCCGATCACGTCATCTTTCTCATCGACAACGGGGATGACGCCGACATTCCAGTCACGCATCTTGCAAGCCACTTCATAGACATTATCTTTAAGGGTCACTGTTGCCACATCTTTTGTCATAATTTCACGCAGCGTCCGATTTTCCACTTTTGCCATCTTTCTCTCCTCCTTTTTGCTGATAACAATTGTAGTTTGTCCGGGCAAAAAAGGTTTCATGCGTGTTGGACGAGCCGCCCCGAATTCCGACTAGGAAAGTCTCCAAGCGGTGTGGTAAGATGGTAGGGTGGTGTCTGCGAAGGCATCGCACACCGAGAGCTTTTCAAAAAAAGACCGCAGGGTGGACCAGCACCCATACGGTCGATGGATACAATAGTTGTTCCCCATTTGGGGGGCGGCTCTCACTTCTCGGTGTCGACCTCCCGGCTGTCAGGCTCAAGGGAGGTCTACTTCTTTTTACTGGTTGACAGCATTAAGACTAAGGTCCCGAACGCTACCATCAGACTTAGTGCTTCATATACTGTCATGCTATCACCCCCTTTCCAAAACGGGGATGAACCGACCACCCTTGTGGAGCTCACCTATTGTAGTTACCTAGTATACCATAAATTGGGAAAAGTGGCATCCTGCCAGAGACACGACTTATCCATTGCGCTCTTTCCGAAAACAGACTAATATAGTGTAGTGAATAACTTACCATTTGTAGGAGGAAAATCAATGGTTATCAAGGACACAGGAATCGGCAACAAGGAAGTCATGCTCGCCGATCTGGATCATTACATGAGTGACCTGGGGTTTGTTCGCGGAGCTTGGGATTACAAACACGCTACATACGATTATCAACTGAAAGATAAAGGCAACAACTACTATCTGCGAATCGAAGCCAATGCAATCGAGGGAAAACTGGAAGACAGCCACGCTGTTTTGAAGCTCGAGGACCCTTACATGGGCAGACACTTGTTCCCTCATGGATTGGATTACGATTCCCCGATTCCGGATTCGGTCGTACAGACAGCAAAACGCAAGCTGCAGGTATTGAACGAGAAGCTTTCTGCTTATTAATCCAACTGCATCCAGCTATTTGCGTCCTAAGAACAGAGAGGCATCCCCTCTCTGTTTCACGTCAAGGGGGAGGTTTCTCTCATGAAAACACGGGGAGTCCCCGACTTTTTGTTGCTGTTGTTAACCGCTCTCTTGGTAGGTTTTGGCATCACAATGGTGTTGAGCTCAAGCTCGATATATGCCCTGACAAGCTTTACATCCAACGGCTGCAAAATTTGCGGCGGCGACGAACTGTATTTCGTGAAAAGGCAAGCGATGTGGCTGCTTCTGGGCATATTCGGAATGCTGATCACGATGAACATACCGTTTTCTTTCTACAAACGGAACTTTCTGTTAATAGTCTTTGTCAGTTTTCTGTCGCTGCTGCTCGTTATCATTCCAGGTATTGGTAACGATGCGAAAGGGGCGCGGTCCTGGTTTAGTTTCGGGTCAGTCAATTTGCAGCCGGCTGAGTTTGCCAAATTGGGCCTGATTCTGTACTTGGCAGCGATTATCTCCAAAAAAGGCGATGGCTTCCGGGATTTGAAAAAGGGCCTTATGCCCCCGCTCGTTGTCACCGGCGCATTTTTTATCCTGATCATGGTACAGCCTGACATGGGATCGGCAGCGATCCTGCTCGGCACGGCGATCGTCGTCATGATTTGCGGCGGTGCGCGGATTGGCCATCTGTTTATGATCGGGTTTCCGGTCACTTCTCTTGCCGTATTCGCTTATGTCAAGAAGAAGGACCACGCCTGGAACCGGCTGACTTCTTTTCTCGATCCTTGGAGCGACCCTCTAGGTACGGGATACCATATCAAGCAATCGCTCATTGCCATTGCCCACGGAGGGCTGACCGGTACCGGATTTGGCAAAAGCATACAGAAATATTTGTATTTGCCTGAAGCGCATACAGATTTTATTTTTGCGATCATTTCCGAAGAGCTCGGCTTTTTCGGGACAAGCCTGTTCTTGCTCGTGTACCTGCTGTTCATCTTGCGGGGAATCCACATCTGTCTGAAAGTGCATGATACCTTCGCCAGCCTGGTCGGAATCGGAATCGTCAGCATGATCGGAATACAGGCGTTTGTAAACATCGGTGGCGTAACGTCCTTCATCCCTCTGACTGGCGTCACCTTGCCCTTTATCAGCTACGGCGGATCTTCCCTGCTAATGACCCTGGTATCCACGGGGATCCTTCTGAGCGTGTCCCGTGAAGTGAGTCGGCAAAAGCTGACAGAACAAGGGCAAAAGCAATTGTACGCAAACCGCTGATCGAAACGAATGGAAAAGGACCTGCCGTCTCTGCAGGTCCTCTTTGCTACATCTCAATTCCATCCACATGTACGTTTACCGCCTCCACAAACAGACCTGTCAAGGACTCCACCGTCTCCTTTACTTTCTCCTGAAGCTGGCGGCATACCTCGTGAATCTGCATGCCATACTTGATCGATACCCGCAACTCGATGGTGACAGCACCATCTGTGACGACGACATAAATGCCTTTGCCGCTGCCGCCGAACTTTTTGGCTAAATCTTGATAAAATCCACCGGAGCGCACCGAGACACCGGAAATGTCAGCCGCTACAACTCCAGCAATGACTGCCACTACTTGGTCCGCTACCCGAATCTCACCGCGCATGCTCTCCATACTCGCCCTCCTCCCTGCTCCCTTTACCCTTCTTACTTATGTGTTGACTGTCTGACTGCCTGATTCTCAGACTTTTCTTTCATTATAAACATTTGTAGCTTGGGCTTGAAAGGGGATTTCTCGTTTTCTCTCCGTTAGTGTCGGGAGAGTGCACTGAATGTCGAGCAGAATCATGTTTTGCGATTTCATCGACTCTTTCAGCGCAGGCAAAAGTTCATGAACGGCACTTACGCGGCGCCCTTCGATTCCGCAAGCCTCGGCCCATTTCACAAAGTCGGGGTTTTCCAGTCGAGTGCCAAATGGGGCAAGTCCGGTCTGAACCATTTTCCACTCTTCCAGTCCCAGCGTCTTATTGTTTACGACAATCAGCGGGAACGAGAGATTATGGGCTGCGGCTGTCATCAGCTCACCAGCCGTCATTTGCAACCCTCCGTCTCCGATGATCGCGACTACTTGACGGTCCGGATTGTTCAGCTTGGCTGCAATCGCGGCCGGCAAGCCATAACCCATCGTCCGCCATTTTCCAGAGAAAATCGGGAATTGTGCAGTCCCACGGAACGCACGGTTGAACCAGATGGAGTGTTCTCCTGTATCCAGGGCGATGATGGCATTGTCATCAACAACCTGGGACAAGGCATGCATGAGTGTTTCCGGCTTGATCAGCTCGTCTGTTCCTTGATCGACCAACTGCTCTGTCTCCTGCCAAAAAGAAGCGTGCCACCGTTTCACCTGTTGAATCCAACCGGAATCGGGCGACTTTCCTTCCAGGCGGCGCAGCCACAGGGGGAGCACATCGCCTAGCTCTGCTGTGACAGGAAACAGTCGAGGATGGGCATGGACAGTTATCGGATTGTGATCGACCTGTACGACCGGCAAACCTGCCGGAATAAAGGAGCGCGGAAACCAGCTCGCTCCCAGCGCTACGAGCAAATCTGCTTGTGCCAATGCCTCGAGTCCCGCCCTGCTGCCGCCCTCGCCCAAGCCTCCCAGAACAAGCGGATAAGCCTCATCCACCGTTCCTTTGGCACCTAAAGTAAGCAGCAAGGCTGCGCCTATTTTCTCAGCCATCTGGAGACATAGATTGGCGGATTCACGGCTTCCCGTCCCCATCAGAATGACCGGTTTTTTCGCTTGAAGCAGCAGCTCTGCCGCATGCTCCACCTCTCCCCTGTCCACTCCCACGCCAGTTCGCAGTCGCGGCAAGGTCTCTACTAACGGCCATACCGTCGTGCGTGAAAAAATATCCTTGCAGATGGCGAGATGTGCGACACCTTTTTGACTGCCGGCTGTTACGTATGCGCGGTGAAGCACGTTGCCGATGGCATCCGGGTGGGCAACGGTCGTAGAGTACAAGCAGAGCGGGCGAAGCAAGTCTTCCTGCGGCACATATTGCTTGTACGGTCCTCCCAATTTGTGCGTCTCCACCTGACCCGTGATAGCGAGAACCGGAGCGTGATCCGCATACGCATCCGCCAGTCCATTCAATAAATTCAGTGTCCCCGGGCCGCTGGTCGCAGTACAAACCGCCGGCTTGCCGGTCCATTTTGCTTCCGCCGCTGCCATCATGGCTGCTGCTGATTCATGTCTGCATGCGATATAACGGATGTCTTTCTGTTTCCCGATGACATCCAGCCACGGCAGTATGGCATCACCCACCACCCCGTAAATGTGTTTGACTCCCCACATGCGCAGCTGCTCCGTTACATATTGGGCGACCTGCATGAAGCACCTCCTGTCCTTGATACTTCTAGTGTGGCAAAATCTCCAGTATTTTACTAACTCGTATCCAGCCTTTTCGGGAAAACCTAGTGAATAGATCAGGAGAAATAAAGGAGGAACGTGAATGAAACAGCCTGTAAAATGGCTGCTTTGCCTTTTGGCCCTTGCTTTGACAGTGACAGCCTCTGTTATGATCTCCCCGGTACGGACAGATGCTTTCAGCAATCAAGAGGTTCGCGTCGGCGCTACCGGAAAAGATGTAAGAGAGATGCAGGGACGCTTGAAATACCTGGGCTTTTATACAGGAAAGGTCGATGGCGTGTTTTCCTGGCGCAGCTATTGGGCCCTGCGCAACTTTCAGTACGAATTCGGGTTAAAGGTAGACGGCATTTTAGGGCCAAAGACAAAGCTGAAGCTCTACAATGCCACAACCGGCTATCGGCCGACCGCTGAAGAGCTGGGTGTCGAACCGTCTCCTGCAGCTCCCGCGCCGTCTGCCCCAAAGAACACCAGCTACCGGAGCAAGGGCATTACAGACAACGATATTCGCCTGATGGCCAATGCTGTCCATGGCGAAGCGCGCGGAGAGCCGTACGTCGGTCAAGTCGCCGTTGCCGCCGTCATCCTGAACCGAACCCGCAATCCGGCTTTCCCGAATTCACCTGCTGGCGTCATCTTCGAACCGCGGGCGTTTACCGCCGTAGCAGACGGACAGATCTGGCTAACCCCTAACGAAACAGCAAAAAAAGCGGTACAAGACGCGCTCAATGGTTGGGACCCGACTGGAGGCGCCATCTATTACTTTAATCCGGATACGGCCACATCTGCCTGGATTTGGAGTCGCCCACAGATCAAAAAAATCGGCAAACACATCTTTTGCCGCTAGAGACAAAAGCAGGCACGGTGGGTACCGTGCCTCTTTCATTGCTCAAGCAGTCTAGATTTGCGCCAGCTACGAACGCTGCCCCTGCATGTGTTCCGCCATTTTAATAAATCGCTCTTCCTGCTCGGTCGTCCCGCAAATCCCGCATTGAATCATGTAGGACTCACCCTTATAGGGCTGATGGAAGGTGTCCAGCTCATCTCTGGATAATTCCGCGACCAGCTCCCCGGATTGGGGGTCAAGTCGGACATAGCGCGGAGTTTGTTCAATGACAGTAAATCTCATCCGATTTGATTTACATGTAGGACAGAGATACGGTTTTGCCAATAGAAGCACCTCCTAAGATGTCTCACCGAATAGTGTGAGCAAAAAAACGGTGATTTTATTCTCCAGGATTCGTTCAAAATAATGATGACATCCTTCAAAAGTTCGGTTACACTTAAAGACGAATTTTGATTTATGGTAAAAAACGGGAAAACGCAACAAACTTAACATCATGAGGTGAGCCTATGAACCAACGGCTGTTTTTCACGATTGTCGGCGCGAGCCTGCTACTGGCGGGATACGCCCATTATTTCACTGAAAATGAATTTTTTAAATTTGCAACTGCTTCCTTGGCTATCATTTTTTTGGCTGCTTGGTTGGGAAAATCGACAGAAAGTGTTGCACATTATGCAGGGGATCGCGTTGGCGGGTTTTTGAATGCGACGTTTGGCAATGCAGCCGAGCTGATTATCGCTTTCTTCCTGGTGAAGGAAGGCCTGTTCGATATGGTGAAGGCGTCCATTACGGGCGCCATCATCGGGAATATGCTGTTGGTACTCGGATTGAGCGTGTTTTTGGGGGGATTGAAGTACAAGGAGCAAACCTTTAACGGCAGGCTGGCCGGGCACAATGCATCCCTGATGATGCTCGCGATCGCCGCCCTGTTTATTCCGGCCGTCTTTATGAAGGAGCTCCCGCCTGTTGAGATCGGGACCTTGAGCACGGTGATCGCGGTTATTCTGATCGTGGCCTACCTTCTCTGGCTGATCTTCTCCATGGTCACGCACCGCGACTTCCTGTCCGACATTGAATCTCATGACAGTGAAGCAGCCTGGTCAAAAGGTGTGTCGATCCTGATGCTGGCGATCTCGACCTTTTTTGTGGCCGTCGTCTCCGAGTGGCTTGTCCACAGTGTTCAGCACGTCTCCGAAACACTTGGTTGGTCGGAGCTGTTCGTCGGGGCGTTTGTCATCGCCATTATCGGCAATGCAGCGGAGCACAGCGCTGCCCTGCTGCTGGCGATGAAAGGACGAATCGGCGCAGCTGTCGAGATCGCAGTCGGCTCCAGCCTGCAAATTGCCTTGTTCGTGGCCCCTACGCTCGTATTGGTCAG
Organism: Brevibacillus borstelensis; assembly: GCF_036700025.1. Taxonomy (NCBI): domain Bacteria; kingdom Bacillati; phylum Bacillota; class Bacilli; order Caryophanales; family Paenibacillaceae; genus Brevibacillus; species Brevibacillus borstelensis. The sequence goes on from NZ_CP144922.1 coordinate 3,537,477, forward strand.
CTTGCTCCTGGGCCGTCCGATGGATATCGTCTTCACCACATTTGAACTTGCCGCCATTGGTGTCGCGACTTTTATTACCATCTCCATCACCAAAGACGGTGCGACCAACTGGTTTGAAGGCGTCCTTTTGCTGGCTGTCTATATCATCCTCGGAACCGCCTTTTTCTTTGCTTGATCCATAAAAAAGGGCGCAGCGTGTATTTCCATCGCTGCGCCCTTCTTTTTTATGCAGAACCAGTACCTGCCGGTTCTATGTTTCTTCTTCCTAAAAAACGCCCAGTGTGCTCAAAAATACGATGAAAATGGCAATCGGTGCAATGTATTTCAGCAGCATCAGCCAGATGATAAAAGCGCGTCTCCCCCACTCTGTGGACACCTGCAATTCTCTGACAAGCAGCTCCCGTTTCAGCTTGAGCGGCACAAATACGGCAATCAGCAATGCACCCAGCGGCATCAAGACATTACTTACCAAAAAATCGGCCGCATCAAAGATGGGCTTCCCAAAAACGGTCACCTCTGACCAGACTCCAAAGGACAAGGCAGACGGAATTCCTGCCAGAAAAATAAGCATCCCGATAATCCACGAATAGCGCTTCCTGTTTTCTAGTTTGCCCCTGGAAAGCGACGCTACGATTATCTCCAGCATCGAAAATGCGGAGGTCAGTGTAGCAAACAGGAACAACGCCATAAATATGAGCAGAAACAGATTGCCAAACGGCACGTGCTCAAAGACAGAAGGCAAAACGATAAACAGCAGTCCCGGTCCTTCCGTCGGCTCCATGCCCAGGGAAAAAACGGCAGGAAAAATAGCCAGACCGGCAAACAAGGAAACCATCAGATTCAGCCCGACGATCGAGCCTGCGGAGCGCACCAGATTTTCCTGTTTGCCCAGATAGGAGCTGTACGTAACCATCACAGAAACCCCGACACTGAGAGAGAAGAACGATTGACCCATCGCATACAGCACAGAATCCGCCGTCAGCCGGGAAAAATCAGGCATCAGGAAAAACGCGACGCCTTTGCCTGCTCCATCCAGTGTGAGTGAACGGAACATCAGGACAAGGAACAGTAAAAACAGTGCCGGCATTAAATACTTGTTCGCCGATTCGATCCCGGCCTGCACCCCGCGAGCCACGACCCACATCGTGATCAGCATGAATACAAATTGAGCGCCGACAGATCCGATCGGGCTGGCAATGACACTGCCAAACAATTGATCGTACGGCATGCCTGTCAGTTGTCCCGTCAAGCCGCGATACATATAAGTGAGAATCCAGCCGCCTACCACACTGTAAAACGAGAGCAGCAAGAAGCAAGTCGCCACGCCCAATCTGCCGATCCAATGCCATGCGCTTCCCGGTGCGAGAGTTTTGTAAGCCGAAATTGCCTCTTGCTGTGTGCTGCGTCCAATCACGAATTCACCCAACAATAGCGGAAGACCGATTGCGAGTGTAAATACGAGGAACAGCAGAAAAAATGCTCCGCCACCACTCGTTCCGACTACGTAGGGAAATTTCCAGATCGCCCCGAGTCCGATCGCCGAACCCGCTGCCGCCAGAATAAATCCAAGTCTGGTCGTCCATTGCTCTGTTTGCTTCATGCCCTATCCACCTCTTTCTAACTTTCCACTAGCCTGTAAAAAAGAAAACACCCATCCCCAAAAAGGGACGAGTGTTGTGCTCGCGGTACCACCCTGGTTAGGCTTTGTCAGCCTCGCTCATTTCATTGATAACGGGAATGACCCGGTTCCCTCCTACTAGGGGCGCCTTCCTTTCAGAGGACAGCTCAAGAGTGAATTCAGCGGGGCATGCCTGGAAACGACTCTCAGTCTCTGGTCGCTTCTCCCTGTCAAGCCGCTTGGCCGCTTACTGGTCTCCATCTTCGCTTTTGCCGTATTCATTTGTTCAAGGCAAGCGAGAACAAAAAAACCCGCCCCCTAAAAGGGACGAGTTGCTCGCGGTACCACCCTGATTAGACAAGCGTGTAAAGGAAAAAAAGTCAAGAGCCCTTTTACTTGCATGCCTCACTTTGTTCATTGGTAACGGGAATGACCCGGTTTTCCTTCTACTGGGCATCGAAACCGTTCAAAGGACAGCTCAGGAGTGAATTCGGCGAGGCATGCTTTAAAACTGCTTTCAGTCCATGGCAGTTTCTCCCTGGCAAGCTGCTGGTTCGCTTACTAGTCTCCGTCGACGCTTTTGCTCTTCAAAAGTTATTATTTAATCTAAAGCAGTGAGAGTGAAAAAGCAAGTATTTTTTTATGCCCTTGTAAAACTCGATCACAATAGAAAAGCGAGGAACGTTTCCATTCTCTCGCCTTTACCCCTTCTGATTGTACAGTTCGTGAAGATCAGCCAGTTTTCTTTCCAACGAACCCATTATTTCACGACCGATCTCTTCGTCAATCAGTCCCAAACGGACGGCGAACTCCACTTCACGCGAAAGCCCGAACATCTGGGTGTCAAGCACCTCTTCATACAGCGGGCACTGCGGCATGGTCAGGTTTTCCATCTGTACGTCTATGAGCTTGTAGATCTTGTCCGCATCTGCTCGCAGTAATGCTAGCGCTTTTTGTTCCAGATCGGGAATCTTAATTTCTGTCAAAACCTATCCCTCCGTTTGCCACCATCCTTACCTTACATAGTACGTTATTCTGGGCCATTTGAAAAGGGGAGACGATTTGGCAACTGTAAGTATATACGCACGAACGCTTTCGATTTGACTAAAAAATGCTCAAATCCCACATATCGGAGAGCCTTTGCAGCAGCTTGACCCCCGCTACCGAGTTCCCCTTTTCATCCAAAGCGGGACCAAATACGCCAAGTCCCATACGCTGCGGCACTGAAGCCATAATCCCTCCGGCTACACCGCTTTTTGCAGGGATGCCGACGTCGATGGCAAACTCTCCGGAAGCGTTGTACATGCCGCATGTGACCATGAAGGTTTTGCAAATTCTCGCCACTTCACGGGGAAGCAGCTGCTCGCCGCTCACAATGTCGTAGCCGTCCGCAGCCAAAATGGCAGCAAGCCGTGCCACCTCCACGGTCGTGACCTCGATCGAGCAATGCCGAAAATACAGATCGAGAGTTTCTTCCACGTCCCCGGAAAGAATCTTGCTCTCCTTCAAAAAATAGGCGAGGGCGCGGTTCCGATCAGCGGTCTGCTTTTCGGACTGATATACGTCGTAATTGACACGGAGCTCGGGATTGCCTGTCATTTTTCTAAGCAGCCGCATGATCTTCTCCAGCCGTTCTTCCACAGTTGCTCCGGGAATCATGCCTGCAACAGCGATGGCTCCGGCGTTGATCATCGGGTTTAACGGCTTGTGCGGCTTGATGGTCTCCAGCTTGATAATCGAATTGAACGGGTCGCCTGTCGGCTCTTTGCCCACACGTTCAAAGACATATCGCTCTCCATGCTCGCACAGCGCAACCATGAGTGAAAAAATCTTGGAGATGCTCTGCAAGGTAAAAGGAAGATGGGCATCCCCGGCCGAAAGCAGCGTCCCGTCTTTGAGGCACACACTGATGCCCAGCCGCCTCTTGTCCTGTCTGGCCAGCTCCGGTATGTACGAAGCTACCTCGCCTTTTTCCGCTTCGCTGACGGTCTCCTGCACCGTCTGTTCAAGCACTTGCTGAATGTTGATATGGTCCATTTTGTCCATGTAGATCGCCTCTTGCGTGAATAGAATGGAATTCTGCTGCCCCCATTGTAAGAAGTCAGAGCCTCATTGTCAAAAGCGATGCTGTTTTTTGCTTGGGAGCAAGACGCAGAAGCGAATTTTTGCTATTCAGAAAAACGCTTTTTGCAAAAATGCACGGGCGGCTCGTTTGCCACATCCTTTGCCGCGGGTTACAATGTTACCGAGACGCTAAACAGACGGAGGAATGTATCATGTCAGAGGTAATCGTATTCAAGGGAGCCGTTTCCTTCCCCATAACACTCGACCCGAGCGTATGGATTTTTGACGACCGCAAGTTTGATCTTGGCACCTATACGGGTGAGGAAGATAACGATACAGGCAATCAGAAAAAGTACCTGGAAGGAACCGGTGCCCAATGGGACAAGGAGCTTCGGGAAGGTACAGCCTTGCCGTCGGAGCGAAAGAGCTTGATCGAGGAACGGAAGGCTCTCCAGGGTGACTACGGAATCCGGCTTGCGCCGTTCATCGACAACGCTGCTCCCCATCCCGAAGTGACCCATGTACGGATCTACCGGGAGACAGGAGAGCCTATCCTCCTTCCGCTCAGCGAAGCCAGACGGGCCATCCTGCAGTTTTCAAAGGACGGCAAGCCTATACGGACGGATGGTCCTGTCTACTTTTTCCTCCCAGAAACACTGCTGGCCAAAGAAGCGCCGGTAACAGGAATTACTGCCTTTGAATTTGTCGCTGAAACCGGACAGTAAGCATACAAAAAAGCCATCCGAAGCTGCGGATGGCTTTTTGCATAATTTTTTGTACATCTAGGTTAGCCCGTTTACGCGCTCACTACCTGCGCGATACCGATGTCTCTTCTCTTTATCTCTGCACTGAGCAGTTCAATAAAAGCTGGGTCCAGTTGAAGGTCGACGGCACGATGATATACTTCTATCAGCATTTGGTCACTCAAGTATTTCACGCTTGTCACCTCCATCCCTTAACCTGAACCCATTGTAGCAGAAGAAACAGGCGCGAACAATCGTTCTGATATCCACAGGCAATGGGGATATCATGTGGGTAAGCTGTGGGCAAACTGTGTGCAACTGACAAAAAGGCAGGGTTGTCCATGTGGATTCTCCCTGCGCTTTTATCCACATGTTGTCGCAATTTGTCGAACGATTAACCTGCTTTTTCCCTTGCTTGAGTGGAGATTTGTCCGACTGACCATAAAAAGGACCATCCCCGCTAAAGGAGATAGTCCACTTTTTTGGAAGAGATCACTTATACATTTGCTGTTTCCGTTACTTGCAAGACTTGCTTGATCCGTTCGATCGCCCAATCCAGATCTTCCTTCGTAATAACCAAAGGCGGTGCAAAGCGGATTGTAGTCTCATGCGTTTCCTTGCACAGCAGCCCCAGTTCTTTCAGCTTTTCACAATACGGGCGAGCAGCCGTTTCCAGCTCCAGTCCAATAAACAGACCGCGTCCGCGAATTTCTTTGATCAACGGGTTTTTGATCTCCTTCAATTTTCCGAGGAAGTACTCACCCAGCTCTTGGGAGCGTTCCACCAGCTTTTCGTCAACCAGGACGTCCATGGCCGCTACGGCGACAGCACAGCCGAGCGGATTGCCGCCAAAGGTCGAACCGTGGGAACCAGGTTCAAAGACGCCCAGAACTTCACGGTCTGCCGCTACAGCCGAAATCGGGAACACACCGCCTCCGAGCGCTTTCCCCATAATGTACATATCCGGCTTCACGTCTTCCCAATCAGACGCAAACAGCTTGCCTGTACGGCCAAAGCCCGTTTGGATTTCGTCGCAGACGAGCAGCACATTGTTGGCCTTGCACAGCTCATACGCCTGCTTGAGATAGCCTTGCGGCGGAATGATGATGCCGGCTTCCCCCTGGATTGGCTCCAGCATGAACGCTGCCGTGTTCGGCGTAATCGCCTGTTTCAGCGCTTCGATGTCACCGTACGGGATAATCTTAAAGCCTGGGGTAAATGGACCAAACCCACGCTGGTAGCCAGGATCGGAAGAGAAGGAGGTGATCGTAACTGTACGCCCGTGGAAGTTGCCCTCGCACACGATAATTTCAGCCTGGTTATCCGGCACTTTTTTGACGTCATATGCCCAACGGCGAACAGCCTTGAGCGCCGTTTCCACCGCTTCTGCTCCGGTGTTCATCGGCAAAATCATATCCTTGCCGGTCATTTCAGCAAGCTTCTCATAAAAGTTGCCAAGCTGATCATTGTAGAAAGCCCGGGAAGTCAGCGTCACTTTGTCAGCCTGATCCTTCAGCGCCTTGATGATGCGCGGATGGCGATGCCCCTGGTTCAGAGCCGAGTATGCGCTCAGCATGTCCAGGTATTTGTTGCCTTCGGGATCTTCTACCCAAACGCCTTCTGCCTTGGAAATAACGATCGGAAGCGGATGATAGTTGTGAGCACCGAATTTTTCTGTTTGATCAATGACCCGGTTTGACTTGTTCATATGTTCATTGCCTCCTTGATTATGCGATGTCTCTCTTTTATTCAAGAATGATGCCAACTGTTTGAGCCTGTACAAATCCTTGGTTTCAGCGGGAAGGGCATTCCCACAGAGCAAAAAAAGTTTGCATCATATCCTTCTTTTGTCCATATTAGCGCATAATTATTTTGCACCTTTTCCATCCTATGTTATGATGTACCTCATACCATACCAACAGGCAGGTGCATTTTGGATGTCATCCGGGCAAAAGCTGAACTTACCCGACCATACCCTACATGTCTTTGAATCCATTTTGGACAGTGTCAATGAAGGTATCCACGTAATCGACGCATCGGGTACCACGATCGTATACAATCGCAAAATGACTGAGATGGAATCGATGAGCAAGCGAGACGTTCTCAACAAGCCACTGGACGAAGTGTTTCAGTTCCCTCCCGGCCAGGAAAGCACGCTGCTTACTTGTTTGCGTACCGGCAAAAGCGTCCGCAACGTGAGACAGACGTACTTCAACGACAAAGGTCAGGAGATCACGACGATAAACAACACGTTCCCGATCCTCAAGGATGGAGAACTCATCGGCGCAATGGAGCTTGCGAACGATGTGACAAAAATGGAGCGGCTGATCCGTGAAAATCTGTGGGAAAAGAACGGCGCGCGCTACACCTTTGACAAAATTATCGGTGTAAGTCCCGCTATTCTGGAGGTTGTGGTAAATGCCAAGCGTGCGGCAAGGACCTCTTCCTCTGTATTGGTCGTAGGGGAAACGGGAGCTGGCAAAGAGCTCTTTGTCCAGAGCATTCACAATGCAAGTCTCCGCGCCTCGGCTCCCTTCATTTCACAGAACTGTGCTGCCCTGCCTGATTCCTTGATCGAAGGACTCCTCTTTGGAACTGCCCGTGGCGCATTTACCGGAGCAGTGGAGAGACCCGGCCTGTTCGAACAAGCAGAAGGCGGTACCTTGTTCCTGGACGAGATCAACTCGCTTAGTATGCCCCTGCAGGCAAAACTGTTGCGGGCCTTGCAGGAAAAGTCCATCCGGCGCATCGGGGACACAAAAGACAGGTCCATCGACGTACGAATCGTAGCCGCGATGAATGAAGACCCGGTAGAAGCCATATCCCATCAGCGCTTGCGAAAGGATCTGTATTACCGCCTCGGGGTGGTAACGCTTTTTATTCCACCCCTGCGTGAACGGAGAGAAGATATTCCGCTTTTGATCCAGCATTTTATCGACAAGTACAATCACCTGTTCCAAATGAGCGTCGAAGGTGTAAGTGAAGACGTGCTGGCGTTTTTCATGGGACACGACTGGCCCGGAAACGTCAGGGAGCTTCAGCACGTTATCGAAGGTGCGATGAATCTGATGGTAGACGAAACCGTTATTACCTCCGAGCTGCTTCCTTACCATTTTTTACGCCGCACATCTGCACCCATAAAGGAAAAGATAACAGTACTACCCGTATCGGACGAAATCTCTCCTTTGAAACAAAAAATGCAGGAGTTCGAAACGTACTATATTCAGAAAGTCGTTGAGAAGAACAACGGCAATATTTCCCGTGCAGCCAAGGATTTGCAAATCAGCAGACAAAGCCTGCAATACCGCCTTCGCAAGTTGGGGGTTAAGCCAGTGTGAAGTGCAAATTTTTTTGGCGTTTGCCTGCTTTTTTTGCACGGAACGCCTATTTTTTTTGCACAAAACCTCTTTTTTGTCCCATAATAAACAACCGTTCCACAATTCCGACTTTGGCACACCATTTGCATAGGGAATATACACACAGTTTATGATCACAAGTTGTGCATTCACGTTAAGGAGAGGGTTACATGGCATCTACGAACGATCAACAACACAAATTAAAGCGGTCCATGAACAGTCGCCATCTCTTCATGATCTCTCTCGGCGGAGTAATCGGAACCGGTTTGTTTCTTGGCTCGGGTTATACGATCGGGCAGGCAGGTCCGATCGGCACGATTATCTCTTATTTGGTCGGCGGTTTCATCATGTATCTGACCATGCTCTGTCTTGGCGAGCTCTCAGTCGCCATGCCTGTAGCCGGTTCGTTTCAAACGTACATGACGAAGTTTGTGAGCCCGTCGCTGGGATTCGCTGTCGGCTGGCTGTATTGGTTTGGGTGGGCGGTTACGGTGGCTCTTGAGCTCTTGTCCTCGGGGCTCATGATGCAGCGCTGGTTTCCGGAGTCCCCGGTATGGCTGTGGTGTGCCATTTTTGGTGTCGTTCTGTTTCTTCTGAATGCGCTTTCCGCGCGAGCATTCGGAGAAAGCGAGTTCTGGTTTTCGAGTATTAAAGTAAGCGCTATCATCCTGTTCATCATTCTTGGCGGCGCAGCGATGTTCGGTCTGATCGAGATGAAAAACGGCCAGCCCGCCCCCATGTTTTCAAACTACGTGAACAGTCCGCTGTTGCCAAACGGAATTACCGGCTTGCTTTTGACCATGATTACCGTCAACTTTTCCTTCCAGGGAACAGAGCTGATCGGGATTGCTGCAGGAGAGAGCAAAGATCCGGAGAAAACCATTCCCAAATCCATTCGCACAACGGTCTGGAGAACTTTGGTCTTCTTCGTTCTCGCTATCTTCATCCTGGCCGGCTTGATCCCTTACCAGCAGGCTGGTGTTGTTGAAAGTCCATTCGTAGCTGTATTTGATAGCATCGGCATTCCTTACGCCGCCGACATCATGAACTTCGTTGTGCTCACAGCCCTTTTGTCCGTTGCCAACTCAGGACTTTATGCCGCCACGCGGATGCTCTACTCTCTCTCCCACAGCGGCATGGCGAGCAAAAAGCTGGGCATGACAAACCGCAAAGGCATTCCGATGAACGCGCTTTTGATCACCTTTGCCATTTCTCTGCTCTCTCTGCTGTCTGGTTTCTTTGCAGAAGAGACCGTCTTTATGGTGCTGCTCTCGGTTGCCGGACTGGGTGCGCAGGTCGGCTGGATTTCGCTCTCCGCTTCCCAGCTCGCTTTCCGCCGTCAATACCTGAGAAATGGCGGGAAACTGGAAGATTTGAAATTCAAGACTCCTCTGTATCCGTTCTTGCCATTGCTCGCCCTCGTGCTGAACATTGCCGTTCTGGTCAGTCTCGCATTCGACCCGAGTCAGCGGATTGCCCTTTATGGAGGGGTGCCGTTCGTGCTCATCGCAATTCTGATTTATCAGCTGTACTTTAAAAATAAATCCGGAAACTCATCGGAACCGAATGGAAATGCGGCCTGATCGTCCGGAAATCGAGTAGGAGGGGGCGACTAACCCCCGTCCTCTCACACCACCGTACGTACCGTTCGGTATACGGCGGTTCACCAAGCTTGACGAATTTGAGAATATCGTTGCACTAAGCTTTTCAGCCCTTGTTGTTGCCAGTAGGCAATGCCGAGGGCTTTGTGTATATGCGGAGACTTTGTGGTACGCCATGCACCCTTGCGGGTATTTGCAATTTCAATGGCTTTTACGTGAGATATGCCAAGAGAACGAAGTTCTCGATATCTGGTTCTCACGCGTTTCCACTGCATCCACAAACAAAGACGGAGCCTGCGCCTTGTCCATTCCTCAATGGATTGTAGAATGCCCTTCGCGTCTGCAAGGGCGAAATATCCAATCCAGCCCATGAGGTACTGATTTATTCTTTCAATCCGCTTCTCCATCGAGATGCTCCACACCGGATTCGTGATCGTGCGGATTTTCTCTTTTAGCTTGAGGAGGGATTTGGGGTGGATGCGAATCCTTGTCTGTTTTGCAAAGGTAAAACTAAAGCCCAAGAATTTTCGTTTCCATGGTCGGTCTATCGCGCTTTTCTCCTCATTTACTTTTAGCCTTAGTACCTTCTCCAAGTGGTTTTGAATACTCTTCTTTACTCGTTCCCCTGCCCGTTTTGTTTTCACGTAGATGTTACAATCGTCTGCGTAGCGGCAGAAACGGTGGCCTCTCTTTTCGAGTTCCTTGTCCAAATCATCAAGTAGGATATTTGCCAAAAGTGGGCTTAACGGCCCACCTTGCGGTGTTCCTTCACTTGGTGTTGTACAGACGCCATTTATCATGATCCCCGCATTCAAGTAGGAACGAATCAGTCTTAAAATTCTCTTGTCCTGAACTTTTCGAGCCACACGGCTCATTAGAATATCATGATTTACGCGATCAAAGAATTTCTCTAGATCGATGTCCACCACGAAACGATATCCTTCGGAAATATACGCTTGCGCTTTCCTTACTGCCATGTGAGCGCTACGTTTTGGACGGAACCCATAGCTAGATTCCGAGAAGGTGGGGTCGAAGATCGGCGTTAACACTTGGAGGATGGCCTGCTGAATAAAGCGGTCTACCACGGTGGGAATGCCTAATAACCTTACACCACCGTCAGGTTTCGGGATTTCGACTCTGCGAACAGGTGAAGGTCTATAGGTTCCCCTTTCCATCTTCTCGCGGATGGCTTGCCAGTGTTCACGTAGATAATCGCGTAGTTGTTCGGTTGAAACACCATCGACTCCACCGACACCTTTGTTTTCCTCCACTCGTTGGAGTGCCATCCGTAAGTTTTCCCGTGATAAGACTTTTTCCAGCAAATCCATAATGATGTTCCTTCCTTCGCACATGCGGACTCCGTGCTTGCTGTACGATACTCAGCCCTCTTTTGTACCCTCGGGGCTTCACCCCTGCTCTTCAAAAGTAGTTCCTTGACAGAATTCTGCTTCGACGTACCGTATCAAAAGACATGGATCGCATGCTGACTTGATGTTCGGCCCTTCCCCATTCAAGCGTCCTCTACTCGGGTACTATGGCCTCTGCTGACTTCTGCATGTTCAGCGTCTCCTTACGGAGACGGTTACCAACAGTTGAAGGCGTTTCATGCAGACCTCCCCAGGTAAGAACGATAACTTTCATCCCATGTACCTGCCCAAGTTTACTACTGTATCCCTTGGCTGTATGGGGCTTTGTCTTGTTTGGCAGACTCGCCCGGATACAACAGCCTCAAATTGGGTTCGTGTACCTCAGGTCGGGATTTTGCCGCCGGCTTCCTTCAGATTCGACCTCGCGGTCGACACCCTTGCCTTGAGCTAACGGTTGGTACAGCCAACCCCCGTTCGGGACTTTCACCCTATAGCTATCGCCCATGCTGGGCGCACCAAAAAGAAAAGCTTGCGGCCACCCACAGCCGCAAGCTTTTCGTCATTTACGTTTACATCGACAAACGAACGATTTCAGTTATGACCACCATGGCAAAGACGGCAAACCCAAGGGAACTGGCTACCAGCAGCATGCGTTTAACCTTATTCATGTCTTCCATTTGCGATTCCCTCCATTTCTCTATTGCCAACCATCTCTACCGTTATATACGAATGACAAATGGAAAATGTTTCAACTTCTATACAATTTTATGAACGTGCCACTTTTGTACAGCTCTTTCCGCTTTCGTCCGTCTGTACGGCATGTTCCATCCGGTACATTTGCCAAGCGACTCCGATGCCGACCACCAGACAAATCGTCCACGGCAGCCATGGGGCTCCCAACTGGCGGGAAGTATCATATACCCAGCCCCCGAGAAGCTGCCCGAAAGACCCGCCAATTGCGAGAGCATATCCGTTAAATCCATAGTAGGCGCCGACATGCTCCCGAGGCGCCAAGCGAGGAACCACTTCCACCAGGTTAGGTACGGCGATCATGGTACCTAGCGCGTACAGAAAGGCATTGATGATTAACATCCATAGGTTATCAGCAAAGGCGAGCAAAAACAACCCGGCACCCATTACCAGTGTCCCGATGCCGATCAGCGTAAAGCGCTGCGTATACCCTTCGAGCCACTTCGTCACCTTCATCTGCAGCAAAATGACGGAAAGAGAAATCGCGGACAGCACGATCCCTACATCGGCCTTTTGATGTGTCACATCCTCCACCAATTGCGGGATGGTGAGAAACAACTGCATATTCAAATAGTAATACCCCATCAGGATCATGGTGTAGCGCACGAAACGGCTATCCTTGATGACGTGGGACATACTGCTCCAGATGCTGTGAGTCGTATTTTTCGCGGCGATCGGCTGCAGGAAAAACAGCACGAGCAGCCCGTTTGCGGCAAACATCCCGCCGGCAAACAGCGACAAATACGTAAAGTCAACGGTAGCCAACGCCGTACCGACAATTTGCGACCCGACGATCCCGATATTGGTCAATACGTTTCGCAGCGAAAATACTTCTTTGCGAATCGATTCTGGCGTAAGGACTGCAAAGGCGGCAGAACCTGCAGGATCAAACAAAGAGCCTCCCAGCCCCGACAAAATCGCTGCGACAAAAAAATGCCACGTTTCCGTACAGAACGCAAACATGGCAAAGCCGATGGCCCGTATCCACAGTCCCAGTACCATGGTTCCCTTGTAGCCGAATTTATCGGCTACGACCCCGCCCAAAAAGGCAAAGCCCTGTTGCGAAAATTGCCGTACACTCAGCACCAGTCCAGCCATGGCAACCGTCCAGCCGATGCTGCCCGTCAGATGCAGAGTCAGGTAAGGAATCAACGCATAAAAGCCCAGATTCATCATGAAAGAAGTTCCCAGCAGCAGCTTGACGGAGACCGGGGTTTCTCTCCATATCTCCCGATTCATTTCAACCACTCACTCTCCTGTTTTCCGGTCCAGCAAATAAAGATACCTTCAGCTTACAAAGCAAGGTATAATTTGAGAAACGATTCTTTTTGTATAGAGTTATCAATTCTCTAGATAAGAGGGAAGAAGTGAATGGATTTTGAACAACTGCGGGCTTTTTATACACTCGCCCAAACCAAGAACTTTACCAAGGCTGCCGAAATGCTGCATCTGGTCCAGTCCACGGTAACGATGCGCATCAAGCAATTGGAAGAAAAAGTAGGCAAACCTCTGTTTACGAGGGACAAGAGAAGCGTCGAGATCACTCAGGCCGGCCTTACCTTGCTCCCCTATGCCGAACGCATTCTCAAGCTGGCAAATGAAGCGTTGAGCGAAGTAGCTTCTCTGCAGCCCTATGAAGACTACCTTTCCATCGGCAGCCTCAATGCCATCTGGACATCGACCCTGGAACCGATCTTGAAGGAGTACCACTATCGCTATCCGCAAATTGCCATCAGCACCAAAACCGGGCACTCCTCCGATGTCATCCAATATTTGCTTGATAACATGATCCAGATCGGCATTGTCTATATCCCGCCTTCCCTGCCCAATTTCGAGGTGATCCCCACATGGGAAGACGAGATCGTTCTCGTCTGCAAGGCTGGCGACTCTGTGACGGCGGCGACTCACATAGACGCCCGGGAGCTTCGGAATTTGCCGCTCTTGTACGTCAACTGGGGCCCTCCGTTTGACGAATGGATTCGTCAGACTCTGCCTCGCAACTACGTCCCCAAATTGCATGTGGACAAAGCGGAGCTGGCGATCGATCTGGTCAAGGAAGGTCTTGGCGTCAGTCTGCTTACCCGTTCTACGGTGAAAGCCGACCTCGCTGCCGGGACGCTCAAGGAAATGGTGATTGTCGGCAGCAAGCCGCCGAAGCGCTCGGCATACATCGTGCTGCCAAAGGACAAAAAAAACAAGCCCAGCGTGGAAAAATGGCTGAGCCTGATGAAAGAATTCGGCTATTCCATTTAAGCAAGTCTCTCGGAAGCTCACTTTTGCGAGGAGGCAAACGTCGGGTAGTACGATGCTTTGCCCGCCTCTCCCCATTTTGCACGTGCAAATCGGAACAAAAAGTACCAGCCTGCCGCGAAACAAGCACCGGTCGTCACATCGCTCGGAAAATGAACTCCCAGATAGACACGACTTGCAATAATGGCGACAATCAACAGATAAAGCAGCGGCGCTGCCCATTTGGCCCAACTCCGAGGGATCATAAGCGGCAGCAGCGACGCCAGGATCGCATAATAAACCGAACTGACCATGGCATGGGCACTGGGAAAGGAATACGAATCCGGTCTGGCAATCAGATTATGTCCGACTGGACGTTCCCTCGCAAACGAATTTTTCATCCCCTCATTCATACAGGCCGCCCCCAGCATGACAATCGCCACGATGACCGCTTCACGGCGGTAGCCTCTCCAGTACAGCCACAGGACGAGAAGTCCGCTAAGCGCGACGATCGCCTTGGTCCCTCCCAAACCCGTCAACACTGTCAGCACTATCGTCAGCTCATCAGAGCGCGCCTCCTTTGCCAATGCGAAACCTGCCTGGTCAAACGCTCCGAAACCATCCTGGAAATAAACGGAGACAAGAGCAGCTGCAATAAGAAAAAAGACGGCTGCGCCCCACAAATATTTTGAACTGTTCTGTTTCATCCAATCTCCCCCCCATCGTCCATCAGCGCTCTCAGCGCTTCCGCAAAACGCTCGTCATCCTGGGCGCTTCTGGCGGCTGGACCTCTTGTACGCCCGCCGCCTCTGCGATACCGGGCTTTTTCATTGCGCTCTTCCAGGTGGAAGGCAATTCGCTCTGAATGAAATATTGTTCCATGCGGTGAAACCGCCTTTGCGCGCTTTCCCAAAATCAATGCGGCAAGGCCGATATCTTGCGTGACTACGATGTCTCCTCGCTCTGCTTCATTGGCCAGTTTCATATCAACGGCTTGTGGTCCGGCATCGACTGTGACGTGATCGGCACCGGTCAATTGATGATTGAAGCTGGCAAAGGTGATGCATCGCCAGCCCCTTTCCGCACATAGCGTTCTGGCTATAGCCAAGGCTTGACGGGGACAAGCGTCGGCATCGATCAGCACCCGCTTTTCTTTCATATGCCTGCACCTCTTTTCACACTTTCCCCCCTTCTCCTTTTTTGATACGATGGACGTGAGAGGAGTGAATGTACCTTTGCGTTACGAATTTGTCTACGATGAACGGATGGGTATTCGTCTTCCCGCCCTTCAGCACGACTGGGAAGAGTATTCGCCAGGTGAAAGGGCAGACATCCTGATGGAGTGGGAAGAAATCCGTTCCACGATCCCGGATCGCATCATCAAGCTGGAAGCGATGATCATAGAAAAACAGACACAGTTGGATGTCGAAGAGGATTTCCCCCGCTCCTGTCAGCTGAACTCGGAAATCCACGAAATAGCGAGTATCATTAACGATCTTAATATATGGTTCCGCGTACAGCAAGACTACGACACCAAGATTCATGGGTAAATCCGGGCGGGCACACAAAGAAACCGGGCTGCATCCGTACTCTATGCGACCCGGTTTCTTTTTTTTTTGCTGTCACGTTTTCAAAAATCCCCTTAGCTGCCTGCCGCCTGCACCCTGCTTTTTTTCTTGCGGGCGAGCTTTAACGCAAGCATGCCGGTGACATGCGGTGCAGCCATCGAGGTCCCGTTCAGTGTACGGAAGCTGTCCCCCGGCCATGTCGACAAGATTTCCACGCCTGGCGCCTTCATGTTCATCCCTTTTCCCCGTGCACTGAAGTCTGCCAGATTGCCGTTTCGGTCAATCGCACCTACTCCAATCACTCCAGGGTACCTGGCCGGGTACTCCACCTCTCCTCCGTTGTTCCCGGCAGAAGCGACCATGACAATCCCCCGCTTCGATGCTTTCTTGACCATCCGGGCCAATGCTTCGCTGTACTGTCCCATTCCAAAACTCATATTGACAATATCCATCTCGTTTTCAATCGACCAGTTCAAGGCTCTGATAATATCGGATAATGAAGCCGTTCCATCCTCGCGAAAGGCTTTCACGTCATACAGGTCCGCTTCCGGAGAAACCCCGACGATCCCTGTATGGTTCATCTCCGCCACAATGATACCCGCTACATGGGTACCATGGCCGTTCCGCTTTCCTCCCACCAGATTGACGCCGCCCTTGACCCGATCCTTTAATTCAAAATGGTCCCGGGCGATGCCTGTATCAATTACAGCAATCTTGACTCCATTTCCCCTGCCCTTTCTCCACATGCGTTCGGCACCGATGTACTTGACTCCCCATGGCACTTCGTCTTCACCGTGCGCCTCGTCTTCTGCGTGCACGGTGACTGTGGCATTCTCTTCAACATGGGGATTGTATTTGCGGAACTCTTCCTCAAACAGCTCGAACATATCCTGCCTGACGCAAAGACAGGACAAATCATGATAGCAGTTCCACGGCTGTTTTACTGAGAGGCGGGACACCCTCTCCTGCAACTCGGACAAAATCTTGGGGAACGGCTGCTTTGGATGAAAAGAGATGATTTTCAACCCACTTTTTCCTCCTATCGTGACAAATGTCTGCATCATCTTATGTATTCGCGGAGTGGGTGGGTTGGGTATATACACAGACGAAAAAAATTGGGCGTCCATGTATCCGCTTTTGTCCATACATCTTTGTCTTGGCTGCCATATGACTGCAAATGGGGCGGTTTTGCCTTCTAGCAGACAAATGGGAAAGGGAGTGACGAAACCCGATGGCCAAAACAAAAGATTTGTTGAAGAAATTGAATAAAAAAAGCAAGAAGAAACTGAGCATGAGCGACGTCAAGTCACTGGCAAAAGGGTACAAAAAGAAAGATTTCAAGGATGACAAAAAGCTGAAGAAACTGATTAAAAAAGTAAGCAAAGCGGTGGGCATCAAGCTGTCAGACAAACAGATTTCCAAAGTCCGCAAGCAGGTAAAGGAACGGTTGCCAGGTCTCTAGGAAAAAGGAATCCAAAAAGGAGAGCATGAGCTGCTCTCCTTTTTGGTTCTGACCCGAACCGAATGTTCCCTGTCCGTTAGTCGTCGCACGAACAACCGACAATAGCCAGCAACACGAAGAGGACAAGAACCAAAGAGAAATCGTCAAAGTTGCCTTTGAACAGACTCAATCCATTCACCCTCCTTTGTCGACAAACTACTCATATGGTATGTACATAACAAAAAACGTGATTGGACTATTGCCCAATCACGTTACCCGCATATCCCTCATCTTTTGACAGTTGTGCGTATTCTCTCTTGGTCTAGCTTGCCTTGCGGTGCAGCGGCTCTGCCATACCATATGGCTTTTGCATCACCTGCTGCCAGAACGGAATCGTCCGTTGAATCAGCGGTCCCGTCAGTACAGCCACGAGAACGGTCCCTACCGATACCGGTCCACCGAGAGCAGCTCCCGCCAGCAGAACGCTCACTTCGATAATCAACCGGACTCTTTGGATACTCCATCCCATCCGTTCATTCATCGCCAGCATGAAGCTGTCCCGTGGTCCTGCTCCCAGCCGCGGCGAAAGGTACATCCCGATCCCTACGGCTGACACCAGGAGTCCGGTCAGCAGCATCAAGACACGCTGGACGATTCCTTCGACCTCAGGGATGATGTTCATCCACAGGAACATATCCAAAAAGAGTCCGAAGCAGATCATATTTAAAAACATGCCAAACGTCGGTTTGATTTTCGCCAATACAAACGACAGGAAAATGACAATGACACCGACGATTTGCGACCAGAGTCCGATGGTCAACCCAAATGTTTTTTGCAAACCGATGTGAAACACATCCCAGGGGGATACCCCCAGATTGGCTTTGATCATCAGTACGCATCCAAAAGCACCAATAAACAATCCAAGCACAAACATGGCGTAACGAACCACGATGGGGCCGCCCATCCGTATACCGGACACCTCAGCTCACCTTTCCTCTCCCGATATCTGCTTTCTTCGCGGGTCAGAAAATCCGTGATTCGCTATCCGCCATCCTGCCACCCGGCAATGACTTCGTGAAAGACGCCGTCCTTTCGAAAATAAGCTTCAGCTTTTGGCCGGTCCAAATACATGCCGGCCTCTTCCAGCCTCTCGCCTGACAAGATAACCTGGCGCTGCTTGTTCTGATCGTCCCGGTACTCGACTACCAGCGACAGCTCCTGCTCTAGACAGTATTCCTTCAGCTCCTGTGCAGAAGCAAAGGTTACCCGTTTCATGGTTTCCCTTCTTTCTTGCGATGATCATTCATTATAGCAGGGTTTCTCCATTTCTCCCACTGTGTTTCTCTCCCGTTTTACGGAGAATGAGGCAAAATCGCTGGCAAGGGCCGTCTCGGGAAAGATCTCCTGGGCTTCTCTGAGCAGATCCTCCATCGTCAGATCGCCATCCTCATTTTCATACCGAGGACTGAAATGGGTCAGACACAGGCTCTTTACGCCAGCCTCCTTGGCAAGCTGAGCCACCTCACGGGCAGTCGAGTGACCGCTCCTCACCGCCAATTCCTTGTCAGCAAACGCATAGGTTGCTTCGTGTACGAGCAGGTCGGCATTCCTGGCCAGCTCCTTGACCGCTTCGCAGGGCTCCGTATCTCCACTGAACACAACTGCCCTGCCCTTTTGGGAAGGTCCGACAAAATCTTTTCCGTCGACGACTCGTCCATCCGGAAGCATGACCTGTTCTCCCCGTTTCAGAGCAGCGTACAGCGGCCCGGCCGGAATACCGGCTGCTTTCGCCCGCTCTACCAAAAAGGGACCCGGCTTTTCCTTTTCGTGAACAGCATAGGCATAGGCTGGCACCCGGTGCTGAACCTTCCTGCAGGCGACGGTAAAGTCCCCGTCCTCAAAAATCGTTCCCTCTTCGATGATCTTGATATGGAGCTGATAATGCAGATGCACGGGGCTAACATCCATCACGGCCTTGACATATCGCTCCACTCCTGGAGGACCGTACAGCTCTACCGACGCAGCACTGTCATTTCGCAACGAACGGCTGGCGAGCAGACCGATCAGCCCGTATAAATGGTCCCCGTGAAGGTGGGTAATAAAGATTTTCTCAAGCTGACTGAGCTTTAGCCGCGAGCGAAGGATTTGGTGCTGTGTTCCTTCCCCGCAGTCAAACAGCCACCATTTTGCGCTCTGGTCAAAACTGAGGGCGATTCCGCTTACATTTCTTCTGGTGGAAGGGGCACCCGAACCTGTACCTAAAAACGTCACTTGCATGTCTGTTCACGTTCTCCTTTATTCTCTTTTCTTTCGGTGCCTGTCCGCCTATTGGGCATTCACCCTTTTTTCTCTGGGCGCATACGTTATTAAAAACTTGGCATCGCCAGGTTTATTGGCGGAGCTTCGCTGCGAAGCACAGGTTTTATCCATGCCGACGGTGCAACAGAGCTCTGTAGCCCAGCCGGCGACTTTACCCGATAGGTACCGTTGGCGTTGGTTCCTATCGAACCGTTGAAAATTTGTCAATCGTTCAGGTAACCACCTGACAGGAGGGTTGAGGATGAAGCGTTTACTTTCATTGGGTCTGGCTGCCTCCCTGGCACTGACCGCGATCATAAGCGGCTGCTCCGGGGGCACAGAAAAAATCCGAATCGGCGAAGTGACCCGTTCCCTGTTTTACGCGCCGCAATACGTTGCGCTCGAAAAGGGCTTCTTTAAAGAAGAGGGTCTCGAAGTAGAGCTGAGCACGACGTGGGGCGGAGACAAAACCATGACAGCGCTGCTATCGGACGGGATCGACGTGGCCCTGGTCGGCTCGGAAACGAGTATTTATGTCGCCCAGCAGGGTGCTCAAGATCCGGTGATAAATTTTGCGCAGTTGACCCAGACCGACGGCACATTCCTGGTGTCGCGCAAGAAAATCGACAACTTTTCGTTTGACCAATTGAAGGGCAGCGTCTTCCTCGGCCAGCGCAAGGGTGGGATGCCTCAAATGGTCGGCGAGTATGTACTGAAAAAGAACAAGATTGATCCGCATGCGGATCTGGAGCTCATCCAAAATATCGAGTTTAAAAACGTCGCTTCTGCCTTTGCCTCCGGAACCGGCGAATTCGTGCAGTTGTTCGAGCCCGAAGCCTCGCAGTTTGAACTGAACGGGATCGGCCATGTCGTTGCATCGTTCGGCAAGGAGAGCGGCACTGTGCCGTACACGGTCTTTATGACAAAGCAAAGCTACCTCGACAAGCATCAAACCGCTATTCAAAAGTTTACCAATGCAATCTATAAAGGGCAACAATGGGTAGCGTCCCACTCTCCAAAAGAGATAGCTGAGGTAATCGCTCCCTACTTCCAGGACATCAAGCCGGAAATTCTGGAGAGCTCGATCAAGCGCTATCTGGAGCAAGGCTCCTTTGCGACAGATCCGATCCTGGACGAAACCGAATGGAATCAGCTTCAGGACATTATGGACTCAGCAGGTGAATTGAAGCAGCGTATGGATTACGCCAAGCTCGTCAATACCACCTTTGCCAAAACCGCTAAAGAAGGGAAGTAAAAAACATGAACCAGCTTCTTTCTACGCCGGCCAAGATTGAGCTACGCCACGTCACGCATCTCTACGTATCGACTTCCAGGGCGTTCATGGCGGTCAGGGACATCAACCTGCGCGTGGAGGAAGGCGAGTTCATCTGTCTGGTCGGCCCCAGTGGATGCGGAAAAACGACGCTGCTTTCGCTGATAGCCGGTCTGGAGAAGCCTACTGCCGGCAAGGTGCTGATCGAAGGCGCCAGCGTGCAGGGGACCTCTCGCCAGGTAGGATACATGCTGCAGCAGGATTATCTGTTCAACTGGCGGACGATCGAAGAAAACGTATTTCTCGGTCTGGACATTCAGGGAATCCGAAATAAAGAAACAGAGGATTACGCTCTGCATCTGCTGGCTGAGATGGAGCTGGCCGATGTGCGCCACTCTTACCCTGCACAGCTTTCCGGCGGCATGCGTCAACGGGTGGCGCTCGTGCGGACACTCGCCTGTCAGCCTGATATTCTGCTGCTTGACGAACCGTTCTCGGCACTCGACTACCAGACCAAGCTGAAGCTGGAGGACCTGATTTTTTCGGCCTTGCGCCGTCACAAAAAGACTGCCATCCTCGTGACACACGATCTGTCGGAGTCAATCGCGATGGGAGACCGTATCTACATCCTTGCCCGCAATCCCGGACGCATCAACAGTGAAGTCGCTGTCCCGGCAGAAATCCGCAGCGCACTTCCCTTTGATGCCCGCAACCTGCCTGGATTTCAGGACCTGTTCCATCAAGTCTGGAAAGAGATGGAGGTGGTCTCCGATGCAACCAAAGGAAATTGAAGCGATCCACCGGGATCACATCAAACAGAAAGCGAAAGAACGAAATCTGATTCTTTTAACCCAGTTGTCGATCTTCGTCGTTTTTGTCGGTGTCTGGGAGTGGCTGGCCCGCATCAATGCCATCAACGTGCTCATTTTCAGCTATCCCTCCAAGATGTGGGAGCTGTTTTGGGCACAACTGCTGGACGGCAGACTCCTTCCCCATATCGGAATGACCGTCTGGGAGACCGTCGTGGGCTTTCTCTTGGGGACGCTGCTGGGAACACTGCTGGCCACGCTCATCTGGTGGTCGCCATTCCTCTCACGGGTTCTTGACCCTTATCTGGTCGTGTTGAACAGCATGCCTAAAGTAGCGCTAGGCCCGGTGTTCATCGTCTTCCTCGGTCCCGGCCTGTTGTCCATTATCGCGATGGGCTGCGCGATCTCAGTGATTATCACGACCATCGTCATTTACACCAGCTTCAAGGAAGTCAACCAAAATTACGTCAAGGTCGTTCAAACGCTCGGAGGGAACAAGCGGCAGATTTTCCGCATGGTAATTCTCCCCTCGACCATCCCCGCCATCCTCTCAACCTTGAAGGTGAATGTCGGCCTCTCCTGGGTAGGGGTGATCGTCGGTGAATTTCTCGTCTCGAAAATGGGGCTCGGCTACTTGATTATTTACGGCTTCCAGGTATTCAATTTTACTCTGGTCATGGTGGCTCTCGCGATCATCGCAGTCGTCGCAACACTCATGTATCAAGGTGTCGCGCTTCTCGAGAGGAGACTCACCAGCCAGTTCAAATAGATGGCAGCAAAGCGGCGTTGCTTGCGAAAATCGCGGGCAGCGCCGTTTTTTACATGGGCAGAAGAAAAAGCGAGCGACTTCATCTCTGTTATAGGTAGTTTCTATAATAATTATGGTTTTAATAGAATTTACCTATCATAAAATCCAGATTATACTGATGCAAACAACAGATGGAAGGGGCCGTATATGTCGTCATTTGTATCCGTTTTTGGACCAATCATTTTTCCAATCATCCTGTTCATCGGCGTCGGCGCCGTGCCAACAGAAAGCGCCCGGCACAGGCACGGGCGCATTGTCTGCTTCTCTATCGCCAGAACTTCCACTTGCTCTTTTTTCCCGCTTCCTCTGGCTGTTCGCTCTGGCTGCTTTTCTTCATCGCCGCTTCCACCTCGTCAGCTCCGGGTATCCTCGCGATAAAGTGGTCGATCATCGGCTTGTACTGCTCAGATATGTGCTGCTGCATTTCGCGCAAGACGGCGATCGCTTTTTCCTTTTGGTCTGTGGACAGCAGTGCATTGGCATAGTTGAAGCCCGTAAACGGGTAGGCAATCTCCTCAGGCGACCAATACTCCTCGCAAATCTGAATCAGCTGGTACACGTACCCGGCTTGCCCCAGCTCTCCCGTTACCGTCATGATGACCTCTTCCTTTTCCGGTGCCCGCTGGATCGCTTCCTTGTACCACTGCATCGCCTTCAAAAGATTTTCCTCTGTCATCGCCAAACGGGCCATGTGAAGATGGGGACGCCAAGCCCCCTCTTTGGCCATAAGGGCTTCCAGGCGCTTGCGCAGCTCGTCCCGCTTGTTGAATTGCAAAAAGCTTTCCACGTACATATTCAAGCCGTTTTCCTGGTTCGGATCTTTGAACAGTCCCGCTTCCAGCGTCTCAAAGGCCCTTGCCTCCTCCCCTTCCAGGGCGTAGAGCTTGGCCAGATTGGTACAAGCCGTACCTGAAGACGGAAAACGCTCGAGACAGTCGAGCAGCATTTTCTTGGCCCGATCGTATTCCCCTGCCTGCATGTGCACGACAGCCCGAAAAATGAGCGCGGACTCAATCGGACCGTACAATTCCAGCAGCCGGTCAGCGGCAATGGCAGCCTGCACGGGAAACTTGTCGCGGACCAGCTCCATCGCAAAGTCACGCAGCTTTTCCTTGTCCTCCCAGTACTTGTCCAAATTTTGCGGAATCACTTTCTTTTGATAGTCCTCACGCGACATTTGCACAGTCTGGCCAAACTCATTCGTAAAGGTCACAAATTCTGACATGAAACAGCCTCTCTTTCTTTTGGTCAAAGGAGCTACAGGAGCATCTCCCCAAAAGAGAACGAACGATTTCCCGTAATAGAAAACCGCCCGCTTCCTTCGTCTCCCGTTCCTAAATCCAGGCTTTTATATTCACTTTCCGGATAAATTCTTCCATTGATTCTTTCACTGGTTCGCCATTTTCCGCTGCTTCGTCCTGAATACCCATCAGTTGACGGAACAGGGCTTCGTTGCGTGTTGCCAATGCGAAGTCAAGCAGGGCCTCTTTCTGGATACGATCTGCTTCCTGTTCCAGCAGAGTCTCCTCCAGAGCGATGTCATCCTCCACTACGGCGTACTGCTTATCGATCTTGGGAATACGGACAATCCAGGAAAATGCGCTGTCCGGATTGCGGTCTCTGCCGATGAGATACCCGTATTCTCCGATTGGCATACCTTGTTCAAAGGAGTCAGCAACGATGACGACACGTTGTCCAAGCTTGAACATGAGCGTCAACCCCTTCTGAGATTCATTCTAATCATACTAAATAGTATGCATACTTGGGAAGAGCAAACAGCGCCTTTGACTTTTTATGCAAAAAGATTTGTTGGAAAGGCAAAAATGCGATACACTTCTCTAGATAGGGCTTTTTCCAGTGTAATTGATTGGAACGAGGTGTACAAACATGACGCAATTGTCCACAGGATTCTCCGTATTTATCGTCGGCTGGACGGTTGTCCTGGTCTCGCTCATGGGAATCGGCGGTTTCTTCATGTTCCGCAAGTTCCTGAAATCGATGCCCAAGCAGGACGGCAAATCGGAACTCGACTGGCAGGACTACTATATCGAGCAAACCCGCTCCATGTGGACGGAGGACGGACTGGCTCTCCTGAATGAACTGGTAGAACCCGTCCCTCAACTGTTTCGGGATGTGGCCAGGCGCAGCATCGCTGCCAAAATCGGCAAGCTTGCCCTGGATGAGAAAGCGACGTCGATCGATCTGGATCTGATCGTAAAAGGCTACATACTCGCGACGC
Source organism: Brevibacillus borstelensis (assembly GCF_036700025.1). NCBI lineage: Bacteria > Bacillati > Bacillota > Bacilli > Caryophanales > Paenibacillaceae > Brevibacillus > Brevibacillus borstelensis. Next base: position 3,561,641 of record NZ_CP144922.1, read on the forward strand.
CAAAGCGGGACCACAAATTTTTAATCGACCATCTCAAGAAAAAACAAATCGACTACTCCCCATACGAAAAGTACCTGCACATGGGCTCGTAGACGACCCAAAGCTTGAAACCATTTGCCCGGTCTGCCGTAAACGTAGATATCCCGCTCTACTAAGGAGACGATGTGTATGTCCGTACTGTTAGCGATTCTCGGAATCGGCCTGCTGCTGATCGTCATCGTGGTGGCCGTTGTTTTCGCCCTCCTCAAAAAAGGAGCAGGCTTTTTGTTCAAAGGAGGACATCGCGGGTACAAGCGCTACAGCAGCAGCGACTACCGTCATCGCGGCCTCTTCGGGCGCGGACATAAGTCTTACGGCCATTCGTACTACCGCCGGAAGCATTCCAGCCGTAGCGGTTTTTTCAGCAGCTAGGCTGGCAAACGCGGTAATTGGTTGATCCCGTGCACCGTAGATGTTTGCCTGCTATTATACGCAGATGCTGTTCGATTTGTTTTGCTTGATTCGCTTTCCTTATGAAATCAGGACCCTGCAATGGCTGCAGGGTCCTTTCATTTGAAATGGGGCCATCTGTCATCACAAATGACGGGCAATAATCCGAACCAACTTTGCAGGAAACTCATGCAAATTGGCAATATCCAAAAATCTTTCCTTTCCGTAGATGTCACTAATCACATCCTTGTCTTGCCCGATTGCGGCCGCAAGAAAAATGACTCCCTTCCGTTCGTATTCCTCGATTGTCTGCTTCATGTCAGCAACCGCATAGCTTCCGGTATACTCATCCATTGCTTTGGGCTGACCGTCGCTTATGCTGATCAACAGCTTTGTCTGTTGCGGCGAGACGGCCAATCGTTCGGCCATTATTCTCAGGGCCATTCCATCGCGGTTATTGCTTCTCGCACGAATCCTCATAAGCCTGTATCGGTCATGCGCATCCCTTTTATCAAAATCGGTGTATGCGAAAATCGACATTTGTTCCAGCTTGGAAACATCCGCAGTATCGCCGTAGATCAATACGGGAATATCGCAAAGCTGACAAAATTCATATACCGCGATGACAGCGCGCTTGGCTGCTTCCAATCTCCCAAAAGCTGACATGGATGCGGATTCATCGACCCTGATACCAACGACAAGTGAAGGGGATTCTGTTGGAGGCCGTTTCTTGGCAAAATACCTGTAATCCCTGTAAGCGACGCTTTCTGCTTGAAATTTGCTGCCGTAGCAACGGTTCCGTGCAAAGTCGGAGGACACCTCATGCTCCAAGTACGGAAGCGTCTTTCTCGCAATTTCCTTCACGGTCGGCATGAGCTCCTTGCTGAGCCGGACATATTCCTGCTGGTCTTCCTGATCGTAGTCTGGACGGTGCACAATGAGCTTTACTTTTTTATGAATGGAATCGGAAACCACCGCTCTTGCGTCTTGATTCAGCTTTTTGCGGAAATCGCGTTCCTTTTGTTTCTCAACCTCTGACATTGATTCAGGATTTGTCTGATGATATGTGGGAGAGCCATCGTCGCCCAAACCTGTACGTTCGATATGGGCGGAATCGTCTGTGACACGCGAGGAGCTCTTGTCACTATCGGCAGATTTTTTCAATGCGATTCCCTTTTCCGCGGCATGGCTGTCGGTGTCAAAACCGCTCTCGTCTATATCTCCCCATGTCCTGATCTCTATCGCATCGTCAGATTTCCGTTTTTTTTTTTTTTACGTTCGATCCGGGCTTCTTCCAAACTGGCAAGCAAACCATGATTGAGCAGAGCCTCTTCCAGAATGAGTATCTCTTCCGGATCGGTTGTGATCTTGTAGATGACCTTATGATAAAGGGATTCTTTCGCCAAAGCTCCTCCGGCAATCGCATCTACCCAGTAGAAGAAGGAACGCATGCCCGCTACGCCTTTGATCGCATTGGCTCTGGCGGTTTTGTCCAGAATCATAATGATTTCCGCTAAAGTATCCAACACCTTTTCATCGTGGAATCCGGTTTTGGCCATTACGCGTTCGATCATGACCTCTTTGGTCGGCAGGTCCATCTTTTCCGCATGCTGAACCCTGTCGCGCAGCGCTTCGTTTAACGGTCTGGTTCCCGCATAACTGCGATTCGTTGTGATCACCGCGATGAAATCGGGATGCCTGTGTATGACCCCGGTGGGCAGATTGATGCTGCCATCCAGCTCCAGGGCAGAGTTTAATGCCATCAACACCGCAGCATCGCGAATCACGTTTGGTTCCTGGATTTCCAGCAGGTACCCGTTTTGATAGGCTCTGACGATCTCCGAAGGGTAAAATCGGTACTCCACCGCTTCTCCATCCGTTTTTTCCGCTGCCAGCCTCAGCAATTGCTTCATCTTCAAGGCTGCCTGTTCCTGCGGAATCCCCAGCGCGTCTGTCAAAACTTCCGTTGCGCTTTGAAAGCCGTCGCTTTCATACAATGCCTGCAGTGCCGTTTGCTCCCAAGGCTCCATTTCGTCTAAACGTTCCGTGGAAATCACCGTAAAAATAGCGCCGATAATATCCGATTTATCCATATCGGCAAAACAGGTCACTTTCGTATACGGCAGCCCGAAATTCGCCGATAATGCTTTGGCCAGTTGTGTCTTGCCTGAACCGGCGTCCCCTTCCAACAATATGTTGGCGATTTTCATTTCCCCGCGATTCCAGTTGCGCTTTACTTCATTCGTGATGCGACGTTCTTCTTCGCTGACCTTATGAGTCCATGCCTTTTTCCAAATCAGCTTTTTTTCTGCATCGGTCAGCTGTCTTTCTGGTGACAAAACACATTCTCCATATGCAGTCATCCCATTTTTCCTCCAATCGTCATGATGCGGGTCTCCTCTCATCCAAGCTCCTTTTCTGGGCTATGAGGGGGAGCAGCATTGAGGCGCCGATCATAATCAAGACACCGCTCGCCACATATACCGCAAACAAGGAAAACGCATCCTTCAGATAGCCGGATACGAACATGCCGATCACCATCATTCCCATAAAAACAGGCGTGATCGTTCCGGATACCCGGCCAATAAATGCCCCTTCCGTATTGCGGACAATAAGCGTCTGAATTCCTCCTTGAATACAAGGGAAAAACAACCCGCTGATCACCAATAGAACAATCGTCATCCCCATTTTCGTAGAAGCGCCCAATCCGATCGTACATACGGCCGTGACAAGCAAGCCTACCATGAGCAGCAGCTGCGGCTTCACCTTTTTGGCTATCCCGACGATGACAGCTCCGCCTGCCAGCATGGCTGCCCCATTGGTCATTACCAACCACTGCAAAAATTGTTTGTCCTGTCCCAAATTCTCGATGACTAGGAAGATTTGAAGCGGTTGCGTCAGTCCTGAAGCCAACCCGACAGCCGAGAAAGTCAGGCAGAGTGTCCGCAGGGATTGATTGGAGGCGATATAGCGAAGTCCGGCCTGCAACTCCTTTTTAAAGCTGCCGGTATCGCCAGAGTTCGGCTCGTCCGTGTCACTGGGAAGCGTCGCCAATACAAGGGAAGAGCCCAGGAACAGAACGGCCGTCAAAATCAGAGAGGCTTGCAGTCCAAACTGGATGAAAATAAACGTGCCGATGACCGGTCCCAAAACCATAAAGACAGCGACAAGCGTTTGGGACATCGCCATCACGCCCTGCAGTTGTTCAGCCGGCACATGCCGCTTGTACAGCTTCATCGCCGAAGGCTGAGAAAATTGGGACAGGCTCGCAGAAATAAATGTGCCGATGAGCAGCGGAATCCACCCGCCGTTCATGAGGACAAGCATCACAGCTCCGACGGACAAGGCTGAAACAAGATCGCTCCAGACCATCGTCCGCTTCGGCCGCCAGCGGTCGGCAAAGGTCCCCCCAATAAGGCCAAACGAAAAGATCGGAGCGAATTCCGCAACCGCAATCAGCGATACGTAAACGGGATCATTTTTTGTCAGGTCGGTGACATAAAGAAGCACGGCATAATTCCTGATCCAAATTCCCAGCTGCAGCAGCACGCGGGAGAGGATAACCGTTCGTACATATGGATTCGCCAACATGTCAGTATCCCATATCCTTTAAAATTTTTGACAACATCCGGAGACGTTCGCCGATCATTTCATCGTCCTGGCTCAGCGCCAGACTGAACTGCTTGATATCTTCATGAATCCTCTCATTGTCTGTGCAAATCGCCACGTTCATGGCGTCCCCTTGCAAGCCAATCCGGTCGATGACGGGCTTTTGCGGATCGTATAAATGCTCAAATCTGTATGCTTCGCGAAAATGCTCAAGGGACCGGCAGACGAGAATGGACAAATCAAGAACGCGATGAAGCGGCAGCTCCTCCGATTGCTCTGACCATTCTTCTCCCGTGTGTCTCCATACCTTGGCCAAAATACCGGCCTTCCCTCTCTCGTTCTGTTGTGACAACCCCAACGAAAGGGCTTTTGCATCCGTATTTCGGGCGAGTCGGCCGTCAATCCGATCATAGTTTTCCGATACGATAACAGCCCTATGTTCTGCAGTCGTTGGCATTTGCATTTTTCTCCCTCCAAGTTGTTCTTTTAACAAACAAACACTTTTAGTTAAAGTTTGTTATTTGATAAACATTTTATTTTATTGTCTATAAAAGTCAATGTTTTTCTGTTTGGAATATCATTCTCCCTTTGCGCTAGCAAACAAAAAAAGGACGCAGCCATGTACGAAACGGCTGTGTCCTGCTCCTGAAAAAGCTGTCCAATATGTTCAACAAACATTGTACCGAAGAAAAGACCCATCTGCTATGATGAAGGAAAAAAGAAAGAGGGAGACATATGCAAGCACTCGTTACTCCGCAATGGCTTCGCGATCATGCAAACGATCCGAATATTCTGGTAGCAGATTGCCGTTTTGCTCTGAACAACCCTGAACTGGGCGAAGAGCAATACCGCGAGGAGCATATTCCCGGCGCCCTGTACTTTCATCTGAACCGCGATCTCTCCGGACCGAAAGAACAGCACGGCGGGCGTCATCCTATCCCAGGCGAAGAACAGCTCGCCTCCCTGTTCTCTCGCTCCGGCATCGATCAGGAGGTGACGGTGATCGCCTACGACGACCAGGAAATGTCTATGGCCGGGCGCCTCTGGTGGCTCCTCCGCTACGCCGGGCATGACAAGGTCGCTGTACTGGACGGCGGCTTTGCTGCCTGGAAAAACGCAGGATATCCCGTCACAAGCGAGATACCCGTACCGAAGCCTCGGACATTTGTACCGCGGATTCAGACGAGCATGCTTGTCGACTGCAAGGGAGTCGAAACCCGCAGCAAGGAAACGGCACTCCTAGACTCCCGAGCAGGAGAGCGTTATCGCGGCGAAATGGAGACGCTCGATCCGAAAGCGGGTCACATCCCGGGGGCTCTGCATTATTTTTACAAAGACAGTTTGTCAGCCGATGGCCGCATGCTCCCCGAAGAAGCGCTGAAACGCCGGTTTGAAGTGTTTGAAGGGAAAGAGATCATCGTGTACTGCGGCTCCGGCGTGACAGCGTGCACCAACCTGCTGGCGCTGCACGCGGCGGGACGGCCGGATGCGAAGCTGTATGCCGGAAGCTGGAGCGATTGGGTATCGTATGAGAACAATCCTGTTGCTACGGGAGATGAATAGCCGGTAAAAGAGGCCGAAAGCCCTTTCTCAGGGTAGTTTCGGCCTCGCTTCTATTTTTCCGGCAGCATTGGCGTTTCTTCCAGCGGGAATCGCAACACAATACGCGTCCCTTGCCCAACCTGGGATTCCACGTCAATTTTCCCTTTATGCGCAAGCACGATCGCTTTGGCGATGTTCATGCCAAGGCCGGTCCCGTCTGTCCCGTCTTCGGTCGCCGTTCCCCGGTAGTATCTTTCAAACAGGTTGTGCTTTGTTTCCTCGTCAAACCCTACGCCGTTGTCCTCTACGGCGATGAACGCTTCCCGTTCATCCCGCCACGTCTTGAGGGTGATGGCGACCCCTGGGGGATTGTGCTTGATCCCGTTCCAAATCAGATTGTCCAGAACGCGTTGCAGCCACTTGGCGTCGGATTTGATGAAGATAGCATCCGGACTGCTCTCAAAGGCAAAAGAGACGTGGGCAAGCGTCACATCATTCACATACCTGAGCACGGTTCTCCGCACAAACTCGTTGATCTCCAGCTTGCCAACCGGAAAGCTGAGCGCCTGGTTTTTCAATTGGAAGGCAAGTGAAAAGTCCTGCAGCAAAGCGAGCATGTAATCTCCCTTTTCCCGGATCATTTTCCCCATGCCTTGCAGCTCTTCGTCTGTCCACGTATACTGCCCGCTTTCCAGAAGATGCCCAAACCCCTGGATCGTTGACAGTGGCGTCCTGAGATCGTGCGAAATGCCTGTCATCCATTCCTCCCGGGTCTTTTCCAGTCTGCTCCGCTCTTTCTCCGTGGCAGCCAATCGCTCCGCCATCTCGTAAAATCCGCCGATCACTTCCTTGTACAGCCGATAGCGCATGCGGATGGAACCGTCTCTGCGAAATACCTTTTTCCGTTCTTTTTCAGTCAACGCTTCATCGTACCGACCTTGTCCCATTCGCTCAAACCAGTCCGTAAACAACAGCAGCGGCTGACTGTAACGGACGCCATGCCACGCGGCCAAAGCAAGCGCCATGACCAGCAAAGCCCCTCCCGCTACGGTAAGCACCAGGATGACGTCGGACATGATCGGCTGATCGGAATAGCCTGTGCCTTTCTTTTCTGCATGCAAAATCCAAAGATTCTCGGATGCTTGATCATAGTGCGTGTAGACGTCTGTGGAATAGCTTCCCGGCTCAGAGCGGATTGCGATCAATTCAAGCGGTTGGTAAGACTCTTTTTGATCGGCGCTGCCAATTGACTGAATGATCTTGCCTCGTGCATCTATGACCTGCACATACTCGCGGCTCATGTCCAGCTGCCGTTCAAGCTCAGGGATCGCCTGGGGCCGCAGCTTGCCTTTCTCGGCGTAGCTCTCAACCCACGTTTTCAAACGTTCCGAATTGCTGTCATCCGTTCCCAGCATAAAGAGCAGCGGTTCAGGCCGCAGCGCTCTCGACTGATCCAGGGAGGTTGTTACGCGAAAGGTTTGGAAACGCCCTGTTTCCGTCATCCCCAACAATTCGGTTACCGTGTAAGACTCCCTGGCCGGTCCGCTGCCAAAGGCATAAATGACCTTGCCTTTTTCATTTACAATCTGCAAAAAATACCCGGACTCGGCGAGCTGATTTCGCCACCATACCGGTATCTCGATCTGGCCCTGTCCCGGTTCCGCCTTCGCTTCCGTCACGATATTCTCCAAAGCGCCGTTCGGAAAGGTTTTTTTCAAGTCCTGATTGACAAGGTATTGCAGCAGCAGCAATAACAGGGCGGTCATCGTCACCAGAACAAACAGCCAGATAAAAAAGAACTGTGTCGCAAAATGAGCGGCCAGCCTTCGACGCAAGCTGCTCATGGCGCGATCCCCCTGACGAGCTTATACCCGAGACCGCGCACTGTAAGCAGAAGCTGCGGATGGCCCGGGTCCGCCTCGATCCGTTCCCTGATCTTTCGGATGTGGACCATCACCGTATTGTCGTCACCGACGCCATCGATTCCCCAGACCGCTTCATACAGCTGCGATTTGGAGTACACCACATTCGGATTTTTGCATAAAAAAAGCAGCAACTGGTACACCTGGGCGGGACAGGGAACCATTTTTCCCTGTACCCACAGCTCTCCCGCAGACTCGTCCAGCACAAAGCGTCCAAAGTCATGCCGCCTGCGCTCCTCCTGTTTTCCCTGGGAGCTTGCCAGAATCGAGTCCCGCCGTACTCTGGCCTTGATTCTTGCAGCAATTTCGAGCGGATTAAACGGCTTGGTGACATAGTCGTCTCCACCGATTGCAAAACCTGTCAAAACGTCCAAATCCGACGTTCTCGCTGTCAAAAAGATGATATGGGCTCGCGAAATATCCCTGATTTTGGGACAAAGCTCAAACCCCGACTGATCCGGAAGCATCACATCGAGCAGGATGATATCCATTTCTTGTCTTTTCAGAAGCTCAAGGGCTTCCCTGGCCGAATAAGCCTTGTAAATATGCCGAAATCCTTCTTTCTTTAGAACCATTTCGATCATCTGCGTAATCGATTTCTCGTCGTCGACGATGAGTATCCGCGCTTGTTGCATGACAATCCCTCCGAACAAGATTGTACCAAAGCAAGCTTAATTCCAGCTAAACAACTACAAGAATCGTTAAGGAAAAAATAAGCTCCGCTTTAGCGAGCCTTTAAGCCGCCCAGTTACACTTGCTTGCGAGGTGATAAAAATGGAACAACGAAAAAGGGCAGGTCTCGTCGACGCAGCCCGTGGACTCTGCCTGCTGGGGATCTTGCTGGCGAATATGCTCATTTTTCAATATGGAATATGGGGCAAGGATGACATGCAGTTTTACTCATTGTCGGGTTTTGATGCTTCTGTCCGAACGATACTCGGCATCGTGGTGGAAAAAAGCTTCATGCCGATTTTCACCTTCCTGTTTGGCTACGGGATGATCAAAATGAAAGAGAGCCTTGCAGCTTCTGGCAGAAAACCGGGATGGACGTTGTGCAGACGCTTTTTGCTCTTGTTTGGAATCGGGGTTCTCCATTCCGAATTTATGACGGAGTCCGATATTTTGGCATTCTACGGACTCGTCGGTTTCTTTCTGCTCATGTTCATGAACCGAAAACCAAAAACCCTGCTGATCTGGGGAACGTCTCTTCTGCTCGTGTTTGGCTTGCTGGGGCTTGTGCCGGGAGAATCCAACTCCCCCTCCAGGCAACCAGGCAGTATGGAGATCTCTCAGGAGTATATCAAAGAAACCATTGTCGTCTATGGAACAGGCACCTATTCGGAGATTAGGCACCACAGGAGCACTGCTTCGCCGATATCAGAGGAGGACTCCCTCTATCTTGTCTTTCTCCTGCTACTGGCGCCTTTTCTGACCGCGCCGATGTTTCTGTTTGGCATGTACGCAGCGAAAAAGGACCTGTTTCGGAAGCCTGAGGAAGAACAGCGGCTGTATGCGAGGAACGCTCTGCTCTTCTTGCCTGTCGGATTCTGTCTGAAAGTGCTTCCCCACCTGTTTCCCGAACAAGGATGGGCTGCTGCGGGCGAAATGATTGGAGCCAATTTGCTTGCCCTCGGCTATCTGTTCTCGTTCGCTTGGCTCTACAGCAAACGAAGCAGTTCTAGCTGGATGCAGCGTTTTCAGGCGGTCGGCAAATTGTCTCTGACGAATTACCTGGTCCAAACCGTGGTCTGTACGACTATCTTTTACGGCTATGGCCTTGGTTGGTTTGGGAAAATGGGAGTAGCGGCAGGCTGCGTTCTTGCCTTTGCTCTCTATGCGCTGCAGTTGTTTGCAAGCGAATGGTATTTGCAACGCTTTTCTTCCGGCCCGGTCGAAAAGCTGCTGAGAATTTGCACCTATCTGTCCATTCAAGGAAAAGTGAAGGCTCGCGCACCGCGAAACCGGCCAGAACCTGCACATTCGACAACGCTGTAAACAGCCGACAACGAAAGCAAACCTCCAAACCCGTTTTTTGGGACTTGGAGGTTTGCCGTTTGTCCAGGGTGCTCCTTTTTGAGCAACAGTTTTTGCATGAACGAACACTGATTGTCAACAGAGACATGTATAATAAAGGATAACATTACCTGTCTTTCAGGGAGGAGGCTCACATGGACTGGAACTATTTCAACACCTTCATTACCGTCGCCCCTGACTGCCCTGTGATCACGGGAATCATTCCGCCGGAAAAGAAAACGGGCAAAAGCAAGCACGGCATCGAATACGAGCTGATTTCCGGGGCTCCCTACTACTATACCCAGGAGGAGCTCCTCTTCGAGGTGTACGTCCGCCACCAAAATTTCCCGCAAACAGAACTGGCTGAGCGGGGCGGCGAGATTCGAGCCGAATTCTTCAGCAAACCAAAAGCGTGTATGAGAGCCTCTGCCCTTCCCAAAAAATTCGGATGGGGCATTCATTTCAACGAAGCTGGAAAAATGGCGCTGATCCCGATGGAGTCCCCGCAATACGCGGAGTATGCCCAAGGAGCAAACGGAACGCTCAAGGTGCTGGCGGCTATGCGGAACCGGCGAGCGAAGTAAGCGCTGCTCCATCTTGCATCATCAAGACGACCGGACAGTGGTCGCTGCCCATCACCTCGGAATCGATGCCAGCATCAAGCAGAAAGGGCGCAAGCCGGGCGGATGCCAGGAAGTAGTCGATGCGCCACCCGATATTCCGCTCTCTCACCTTTGGCATGTACGACCACCAGGTATAGGCGCCCGTTTGCTCCGGATAAAAATGACGGAAGGTATCGATAAACCCGGCATCCAAAAGCCGGGTCATTTTTTCTCTTTCTTCCGGGGTAAAGCCGGAGTTGTTCCGGTTGGATTTCGCGTTTTTCAAATCGATCTCCTGATGAGCGACATTCATATCTCCGCAGACAATCACCGGCTTGATGGCGTCCAACTGCTGAAGGTAGCTCCGAAAACGCTCCTCCCACTCCAGACGGTAATCCAGCCTGGACAAATCGCGCCGCGCATTGGGAGTGTAGACATTCACGAGATAGAAGCCTTCAAACTCGAGCGTGATGATCCGTCCTTCCGGTTCCCAATCCTCTTCGATGCCGTACCGGACCGAAAGCGGTTTGATTTTTGTAAAGACAGCCGTGCCGGAGTACCCTTTCTTTTCAGCGTAATTCCAATACTGGGAGTACTCTTCGTCCAGCTCCAGGCAAATTTGCCCCTCCTGCAATTTTGTTTCCTGAATACAAAATATATCCGCATCGGCTTCCTTGAAATAGTCTAGAAAGCCTTTATTCATGCAAGCCCGCAGGCCGTTTACATTCCAGGATACCAGCTTCATTTTTGTCGATCTCCTTGCAGATTGCCATGTTTCCATTTAGTTTACCATAGCCATCTGCACTTTTTGACAGATATCATGAAATGAAACGGGTTTCCTGTCTGGCTCCCTTTTGTTCAGGAGAAGAGCTGCAAAAAATTCGACGCAGAGAAACCAAAGATTCGCTTCCTGCGTAATACAGGTTGCCATGATAGGATTTTCCCTTGCTTTCTAAAAATCGAGCTGCACCCGAGGAGGAATATACTTCGTGAACCGCTTCTTCCGTTTGCTGTTTCACTTTACATACCAGGAGGCGATGTCCTGCCTGTTTCCCGTCTTTATCTTCGGCTCTCTGGCATTGTCCAAGCTGGTCGAGGTTCCCGGCATCCCGCGGTACGACCTGCTGCTGCTGCTGTGTCTCGCTTTTCAAATCTTCATGATCAAAAGCGGTTTGGAAACGAAAGACGAGTTGAAGGTGATTACGGTTTTTCACCTGATCGGTCTCGCCCTGGAAATTTTCAAGGTGCATATGGGCTCCTGGTCGTACCCGGAAGCGGCCTACTCGAAGATCTTCGGCGTCCCGCTCTACAGCGGATTCATGTACGCCAGCGTTGCGAGCTACCTCTGCCAGGCGTGGCGCAGACTGGATGTCTCTCTTGAGAGCTGGCCGCGCCACCGTTTTGTCGTGCCTTTAGGAGCAGCCATCTACCTCAACTTCTTTACCCATCATTACATTTGGGATATCCGCTGGGTATTGACGGCCGCCATTTTTCTTCTGTTCTGGAAGAGCCGTGTCTACTTTCGCGTGGACCGGGAACGGCTGTGGATGCCGGTGCCTCTGGCCTACATCCTGATCGGCTTTTTCATCTGGATTGCCGAAAATATCGCCACCTTTTTCGGAGCGTGGCGCTATCCCAACCAAAACGAGGGCTGGCAGCTGGTGCACCTGAGCAAAATCAGCTCCTGGTTTTTGCTGGTCATCGTCAGCTTTATCATCGTGGCCGAGCTGAAGCACGTCAAGGAACGGCTAGTTGGGCGCTCCTCTCATGACGATTCGGTGGAAGCCGCCCAGGACTAGCGCACCTCCCGTCACAAAAAAGACGATGAAAAACGAGTGGTTCCAGTTGCCGATCAGCCCTGCCACGATGGGAGCCAGGATCGCCCCTGCGGAAAGCACGGCGGAATAGATGCTGAACGCGCTGCCGTACAGCTCCCGCGGCGCATGCACGGTCAATATCGTGGACAGCGCCGGAAACAGCAAGCCAACGCAGGATCCGAGCAAAAACATCGATATATGCAAGGAAAGGTCCAAACCGATTGCAAAAATGTACATCATCACGCTAAGCAGGCCGAGCCCGACGAGCGTCCGCTCCTCCGGCGCTATTCGCGCCAGCCAGAACTGGCTCAAGGTAGCCATGGAGCCAAGACCTTTCAGGCTAAATAAGATCCCCGTGACGGAAATAGACAAATTTTCTCTTTGGATATAGAGCGGAATTTCATAAATGATCGTACCTTGGGCGTACATCACGGCAAAGCCGCCGAGAAAGGCCAAATACAAATCGCGGTTCTCCAGAACAGCAGTCAGCTTGGGGGAGGCAGGGCGAATCATTTGCCCCTCTTCCCCCGCTTTTTTCCGCCCTCCCGGCAGTACGAGCAGGGCAAATATACCCGCCACCCACATGATTGCACCCAGGATGACAAAAGAAGGCCCATAGCCAAACTGCACACCCAGAAAGCTCCCGACGGCCGGCGAAACGACTGCGGCCGCCGTCAGCACCATCCCGTTCTTCGCCATCAGCTCGCCCTGCTCGGCCCGCGTCCGTCCGGTTTCTCCGAGCATGGCAAAGCAGGCCGGCGAGACAAACGCCATGAGAAAACCAAGCAACAGTCTCAGAACAAGGAATGCCTCAGTTTTGGTCACGATCCCTTGTCCGGTCAAAATAAACCCGGAGAGGATCAGGGAAATAGCGATAAACCACTTTTTCGGAAAACGGTCCAAAAACGGCCCGGCGATCAGATTGCCTGTCAGATTGCTGATGCCATAGGCCCCGAGGACAAAACCGATCATCGCCGCTGAAGCTCCCAGAACATGCATGTACGGTGCCAATAGCGGCGTCTGCGCATGCATGTCAAAGGAGACGAGAAACAGGATCACAAACAAAAGCATCCGCAATGACTGCCCACTCCCTCCGGCCTTTTTGTCCCATGTATATGTCAGGAGTCGTCCTAATAGAAAGAGACTCTCCAAAAGAGGTGAGTCTCCAAGCTGTCAAATGCGGCCAAACCTTTGTCCTTCTACAGATCCCGGCGTTTTCCGGCGCTCGAAATCGTGATTCTCGGCGCGCCCCATTCTTCGTAGACGATATCCCCCTGTCCGCCCGGCTCGACGGGAAGCTCCAGCCGCACGTTTTCCCGGCTCTTCACTTCAACCGGGTACCCGGTTAGAACCGCCGCTCTTTTTCGCCCAGAAGGACCGTATACGCTGATTTCAAACCGGGCTGGCTGTTCTCCGTGATTTTGCAGCACAACCACACACGTTCCGTTGCGTACCCCTTCGGCTGACGTTTTCGCTGTGCAGCCAGACCGCTCTTCCTTGTACTCCAGCATGTAAATCCCGTCCGCAAAGTTCCGCTGGTACCACCTCACCAGCTCCTGCTGCTTCGGCAACAGGCCAACGGCAAGCAGCAAAACAAGCAGCATGATCCCTGGCCGCTTGGTTACGTAGACCATCATGGCGTATGCCAAAGCCATCATGCTTAGTGGCAAAAAAGCGGCATAGTGCAAACCCGATGTTCCGTTTGACCACGCCGGGACGCCGAAGATTTGAAACAAATTATCCACCAATTGAACTTCATGGGGAAACCGGGCGTTCATGATCCACGCCAGAAAAAATAAAAAGATGGCGGCGAGTGTGGTGCGCCACTTGCGTCCAAACATGAAAAAGCTCTCCTTCCCGTTCTTGCAAAAGAAACGCATGCAGGCGATGTTCTCCCGTTGATATACGCAGCACTCACCCTCCAGGTCACTTTTTGCAGAGAAATCGTCGGCATCCGTACAAAAAAGAGGGCCTCAAGCCGATGCTGTGAGACCCTCTTTGAGCTTCATGCCGTTTGCTGGCTCAAGCCTGGGATTTTAATCCCAGCGAGCTTTCATGAAACCTGATGTTGGAGTATTTTTCGATCGCCATGCGGAGCTGGTATTCGCTTTCGAACAGCATGACCGGACGTCCGTAGCGGTCTGTAACCGTCTTGTTCTTGAGGGCATCCAAAGCCGCCTTCTCACCCTCCAGCCAGCGCGCGATCTGATAAGGCATCCGTGTGAGCATAATATCTACCCCGTACTCGGCTTTCAGGCGGTATTCCAGGACTTCAAACTGCAGCACGCCTACTACCCCGAGAATCAGGTCCTCCATCGGATAGGTGCGGAAGAGCTGGACCGTTCCCTCTTCGGTAAGCTGCATGATGCCTTTCTGGAATTGCTTGTGCTTCATCGCGTCTTTCACCATCACGCGGGAGAAAAACTCAGGCGAGAAGTGCGGCATTTCTTCGTACTCCAGCGGCTGGCCGACACACAGCGTATCGCCGATCTGGAAAATGCCCGGGTCAAACAGGCCGATGACGTCACCTGCATAGGACTCCTCGACGATTTCCCTGTCCTGGGCCATAAACTGGACCGGCTGAGCCAGCTTGATGTCTTTGCCAAGACGGACGTGCTTGACCGTCATGCCCCGCTCAAAACGGCCCGAGCAGATGCGCAAAAAGGCGACGCGGTCGCGGTGGGCCGGGTTCATGTTGGCCTGGATTTTGAAGATAAAGCCGGAGAACGGACGCTGGCTCGGCTCGATCAAGCCGATGTTGCTCTTCTTCGGCGAAGGCGGCGGAGCCATTTGCAGGAAGTTGTCCAGGAATGTCTGCACGCCAAAATTGTTGATCGCGCTTCCGAAAAACACAGGCGTCAATTCGCCCTTGTTGATCAATTCCATGTCAAAATCGTCTCCCGCTACGTCAAGCAGAGAGATTTCATCCTGAAGCTGCTGCCACAGGTCCTGACCGACGCGCTCTCCGATCATCGGGTCGTCCGCCCCGCTTACTTCGAAAAAGCTGATCTCCTGGTGCTCGGAGCCGCTTTGATACAATTCAACGCGGGACTTCGCACGGTCGTACACGCCGCTGAAGTAATTCCCCATCCCGATCGGCCAGTTCATCGGGTACGAGCGAATGCCCAGTACGCGTTCGATTTCCTCCAGCAGCTCAAACGGGTCTTTCCCGTGGCGGTCCAGCTTGTTGATAAAGGTAAAGATCGGGATGCCGCGCATCCGGCACACCTTGAAAAGCTTGATGGTTTGCGCCTCGACCCCTTTGGCCACGTCGATGATCATCACCGCCGCATCCGCTGCTGTCAGCGTACGATACGTATCCTCACTGAAGTCCTGGTGACCCGGCGTGTCCAAAATGTTGATATGATGTCCCTTGTATTCGAAGTCCATCGCACTGGACGTTACGGAGATACCCCGCTTCTTCTCGATCTCCATCCAGTCGGAAGTGGCGTGCTTGGAGTTTTTTCTCCCTTTTACCATGCCTGCCTCGCGGATTGCTCCGCCGAAGTACAGCAGCTTTTCCGTCATGGTCGTTTTACCCGCGTCCGGGTGGGAGATAATCGCAAAGGTACGCCGTTTTGCAATTTCTTGTTCCCATTGGGGGTTCACTTGACTCATTTTCATTCTCCTGTCGCTTGCGTCTCTGTCATCTTTCACTGTTACGATTATAACGGCAAATGCACCCGTCATCCACCTAGTATTTTTTTTACAAACAGGTATAATGTTAGTTGTAAAAATTTTTTGACTGTATGTACATATGGTTAGGAGGTAACCCATGTCCACAAACGAAAACCGTTCGGCTGCCTTTCGCGCGTACGTGAAGAAAATGGCGAGCTACAATCAGGCTATCTCCGTCCTCTATTGGGACAAAAGCACGCAGGCGCCGAAAAAAGGAATGGATGCGCGCTCAGAAGTGATCGGCATGCTCGCAGGAGAGCAGTTCCGGCTGGCCACCTCCAAAGAAATGGAAGAGCATTTGGAAGCGCTGAGCGACCCGCAAGTGCTGGAGACGCTGGACGATGTGACCCGCGCGACCGTTCTCGATTGCAAAAAGGATTTTGAACGGAACAAAAAAATTCCTGCCGACCGCTATGAGGAATACGTCGTCCTCACTTCTCAGGCCGAAACCGTCTGGGAAGAGGCGCGGGCCAAGAGCGACTTTGCCATGTTCCGTCCTTACCTGGAAAAAATCGTCAACTTCCAACTGGAGTTCATCGACTACTGGGGACATGACGGCAAGAACAAATACAACACGCTTCTCGACCTGTTTGAGCCGGGGATGACTGTAGATCAGCTCGACCCGATCTTCGCTACGCTGCGGGAAAAAACAGTGAAGCTGGTGGCTGCGATCGCTGACTCCCCGGACAAGCCCGACACTTCGTTTTTGACCAAGCATTTTCCGGAGGCAGAACAGGAGGCTTTCAGCCGCTTTATCCTGGAAAAGATCGGGTATGACTTCCAGGCAGGCCGGATGGACCGCAGTGTTCACCCCTTCTGTACATCGTTCAATCCCGGTGATGTCCGGATTACGACCCGCTTTGACCCAAATGACTTCAGTTCCGCTCTGTTCAGCTGTATCCATGAAGCGGGCCACGCGATGTACGAGCAAAATATCGATCCGCGCCTGCTGGGCACGACGCTGTGCGACGGCACTTCCATGGGCATCCACGAATCCCAGTCCCGCTATTGGGAGAACATGGTCGGGCGCAGTCTGCCGTTCTGGCAGCATTTTTACGGTGACTTGCAAAAAGCGTTCCCGAACCAGTTCGCAGGGGTCAGCGTCGAGCAATTTTACCGCGCCATCAATCAGGTGACGCCTTCCTTCATCCGGACCGAAGCAGATGAGCTTACCTACAACCTGCATGTGATGATCCGCTATGAAATCGAAAAAGGCCTGATCAACCAAACGATTGAAGTAGGCGACCTGCCAACGATTTGGAACGAAAAGATGAAAGAGTATCTGGGCATTGTTCCGGAATCGGACAAAGTCGGCGTGCTGCAGGATGTACACTGGTCCGGCGGCAGCTTCGGCTATTTCCCAACCTACTCGCTGGGCAATGTATATGCTGCCCAGTTTGCCCATGTTATGCAAGAACAAATCAGCGGCTACAACGATTTGATCGCCAGCGGCCAATTCGAACCGATCCGTCAATGGCTGAAAGAAAATATTCACCAATACGGAAAGATGAAGAGCCCGGGTGAAATCGTCAAGGCAATTACGGGCGAAGGCACCAATGCCACCTACCTGATGAACTACCTGGAGAAGAAATACTCTGAGATCTACAAGCTCTAAGCAGAAAAAGCGCCTTTCCTTCGGGAGAGGCGCTTTTTCGTTCACAGTTGTGCCATGGATTCTTCACCGCACCTTCACAATCCGCCAACAATTTCCACATACATTTGGTCTATGATGAAAGTGTAAACCATTCGAGTAAGCGAGGGGTCCACAATGACAACAACCTTTTCACAGTGGCTGTGGGGCATGGTTGCCGACGAAGAGACGGCACCGTTCGAGCGGAAGCAATATGTAAAGAACGAGATGGAGCAATTCGTGCCTGCTCATCACGAGGAGCTGCTTCCTTATCCGCAGCTGTAATACCCAACCAAGACGGAAGCGGCATCGGGGTGTTCAACACTCACCTTGATAAAAGGGAGTTTCTGCCTGCATTAGAGATGCATATCATTTTATCAATGTGTTGAATATAGCCATAGCCGTGCTGCCTTCCGGGCAGCTTTTTTTTTGCTCTTCCCGAAGGAAACCAGCAGCACCCCCGCTTTTAGGCAACAGCAGGTATCACGTATAATGGAGGAGCAACCTGTCACCGCGATTACGCAAATCGTATCAAAGGAGTGGCACACATGCTTCCCTTTACGGAGAAATGGCTCCCCACCTATATCCGGCGGGATTTGACCGTCCTTTTTTGTGGAATCAATCCTGGCAGAGTCTCTGCTACGGCCGGCTTTCATTATGCCAACCCCGCCAACCTGTTTTGGCGCGGACTTTACGAGGGAGGATTGACTCCCCGGCAGTTGAAGCCGGAGGAAACCGCGTGCCTGCTTGATTTCGGCTATGGCATCACCGATCTCGTTTCCCGGCCCACCCGCTCCTCCAGCGATCTAACGGACGCGGATTTCAACACCGGGGCGGAGCAATTCGTCCACATGGTTGGCGTTTATCGTCCCCGGGTGGTCTGTTTCAACGGAATTACGGCCTTTCGGCACGCCACCGGCAAAAAGAAGGAGCCTGTTCCCCTGGGACTTCAACCTGACCGTTATTTTGGCACAGAGGACTGGCCCGGAAGCTGGGTGTTCGTCATTCCCTCTACCAGCGGCGCCAACGCATCATTTAGCCGCGAAGAACGACTGGCCATGTTTTCCGAACTGAGCCTCTTTTTGCAGGAAAAAGGCTGGCATCCGTTCCGATAAACCGGAATGCAGCAAAGCGCCCGGAGCGTCAGGCGCTTTTCGTGCGTTTGAAAAAAACGCCCGGTTCTGAACGTTGCCCCAATGGTTTGGATCAGACCAACAATGGGAATGCGGTTCAGAGAAGCGGGCGTTTTTTTTACCAAAATTTGTTATCGTTTTTTCCTTCCGTATCCGGCACAGTCAACCTCTTGGGCAGATTTATTTATTGGATGGCAATTGTTTATACCACGCAATAAAGTTGTCGACAACTTGATCCAGAAAGGCGATGGTCGGCTCGTGGTTCAAATGACCGGCTTCATCAAATTTTTCATGGACAGCGCCGATGTAGACTTCATTCCCAGGCATGATCGGAGATGAGACGCCTGGAGAGAACAAAATATCGCGCAAATGCTGCTGGGCGCGGACTGAGCCAAGCATGCCCATCGATGAGCCTGCGACCATGGAAGGTTTCCCGATCATGACCTTATCCACGCGCGACAGCCAGTCAATGGCATTCTTAAGTACACCCGGGATGGAGTAATTGTATTCCGGCGTTACCCATAGTACCGCATCGGCAGCGGCAACCTTGCTTTTGAATTCCTTTACGGCTTCAGGCGGATCATTCTCGATATCCTGGTCGTAATGCGGGAGATCCCGGATCGGCAAAATTTCGATCTCCAGACGGCCGTGGTAGCGTTTTTGCATAAATTTGGCGAGCTTCAGGTTGAAGGATTCCTTGCGAATGCTTCCTACGAGAGCAACTACTTTCATGTGCGATACCTCCAAGCGGTTTTCTTCGATTTAGTTGACTTTGGTTTCGCGGCTGCGAATCACTCTGATTCGGACGAAACCGTAAAACGCTCGTTTCGATGCTGCGGATTCTCGATTTCATCCAGTACTGCAATCGCAAAGTCCGCATAGCTTACATAGCTTTGCCCTTTCGCATTCACCAAAAGATGATCTTTTCCTTTTTGGTAAGCTCCGGTTCTCTTCCCTTGCGGATCAAAAAAGGCGGATGGACTGATAAACGTCCATTGGATGCCCGTAGATTGCTGCAAGTCCTCCAGGTTCTTTCCTTGGTTTTGCGCGGTCGCCAGATACTCCTTCGGAAAGTCCGGCGTTTCCATGACACGTGTTGTCTTTGCCTCGTCGACGAACAGGCTTCCTGCTCCGCCGACAACGATCAGTCTTGTAGATGGGACAGCTTTCAACGCTTCGATCAATACTCTGCCTGCTTCAACATGGAGATGCTCACTGCCCGGCGCTGCACCGAATGCATTTACCACCACATCAAAAGCTTTCAGGTCCTCTGCAGTCAATTGAAAAACATCTTTCTCCAAGACGGCCGTCTTTGGCGCTGTCAGCTTGGATGCATTTCTCACGATTGCCGTAACCTCATGGCCTCTTTCAATCGCTTCTTTCGCAATGAGGCTCCCCGCTTTCCCTGTGGCACCGATTACTCCGATTTTCATTATGATTTCCTCCTACCATTTTTTATTAGCGTAACCATAAAAAAATGATTGTTGCGGATGAGGATTTGCCATCAGCAATACCATCCGGTCGAAACGAAAGGAAGGATGAATGCATCGTTGTAACGTTGTAAACCACAACATTACAACCAGTCTAAAAAAAAATCATTTAGCACCGCTCTTTATCTTTTGCGTGAGCTGATTCACTACCTCGTCCACCGTTATATCTGCCAGGAACTGCTCCATTACATTTTGGGCGCGGGTAAATATGAGCTGCAGGACGGCTTGTATGTTCGCTCCGACCGGACAATCCGGGTTTGGCTGCTCATGCAGGTGAAAGAGCTGGTCTTCCTCAACTACGTCAACCGCTCGAAAGACATCCAGCAAACTGATTTCATCCAGACCTTTCAACAAGTAAGCTCCGCCAGTTCCGGCGCGGACATTGACCAATCCCGCTTTTTTTAGCTGTCCCAATATCCTGCGAATCGTTACAGGGTTTGTATTTACACTCCCTGCAATCCATTCGGAAGTTCCATGTGCATCCTTGGCGATTGCCAGCAAAGACAGGATGTGGACAGCAATGCTGAATCGACTGCTGATTTTCATTTTGTTTCATCCTTCCGTTGTAATCATTATAGCTACAACGAATTCCAAATGTCAACACTGTCTTTGCGTCTCCACAGCCTGGTGACCTCTTTCAGCTCTGATCCGTCAAAGGACAGCTTGTATATATCCGGCATATCGAGCTGTTTCCAAAAATCAAAACCGTAGCGGCTGTCAAAACCATTCATAATCAACACCATGAGATTGCCATGGGTGCCGATTACGATATTTTTCCCTTTTAGCCTGCGTAAAACTCGTTTAATGGCCTTTACTCCGCGATCCTGCGCCGCTTTATTGGACTCCCCTCCATCCCAGGAAAACCCCTCGTCTTCCCAAACTCGCGTGATCGCAGCATGAAAATCCTCCACGGGTTTCTCGCTCAACACTCTCTCCTTGAAGTCTTCCTCGATCACGATTTCCTTCTCAAGGCTTACGGCAATCCCTTCAACTGTTTGAATGGCTCGCCGGTATGGACTTGAAAGCACGTGGTGAATATTCTCTTTTTTTAACAGCTCACTCACTGTTTGGGCATCGCGCAAGCCTTTTTCCGACAACGGTCTTGTCCGCTCCTCCGGCGTATAATCGGAATGGGCATGTCTAGCGAAAATGATATTGGTTCGCATCGTCTCTCACCTGCATGATCATCAGTAATTACTGCTTTGTGCCAAAGTATTTCTCCATCTCGCTGTTATCCTTCAGAACGACCAATTTTTCGCTGTATCGATCCAACATTTTTTCAATTTCCGGCTTGCTCTCGTTCTCAAAATGGGCATTCCAGACAAACATGTTGCGAAAAATCCGGAAAGTAGGCTTGTAGTTTGCCCGCTCCAGCCCAAGCTTTTGCCGGACAAACCTTTTGATGATCCGAAAAGTCCTTGTGCGATAGCTTGTATCTAAAAAGATAATCAAATCGGCCCGCTCAAAGCTTGGGGTGTACCCATTTATGGTGTACGCCTTCGACAATCCAAACGTCCGCGCTTGTGATCTCGCCCAGAAGCTCGTCTCTTTCCTCGTCCGTTCTTCTTACATCTCCCGTTTTGAACCGCTTCCAGACAACGTTGTCCAATTCGTAAAACGGAACATCCAGTTTGGCTGAAAGCAATCGTGCCAAAGTTGTTTTTCCGCTTCCGACAGAGCCGATAATATGGATTTTGGTTGGACCTTTTTTAGCCATGAGACCACCGTTTTTGCCATTATTTTTTAACCTATCTTCTCCGCAAGCGTCGCTTTTTCCTTTACCTTTTACGCCCGTCCTGTTACCGGCAGCACGCGATTCCAAGAAACCTGCCTCGATAAACCGTCTGTGTTTTTTTCCCCTCTGACAAAAGCAGAACCCTTGCTGTCGAATGCCGAAATGATCGGTCCGCCAAACAAGGGCTCCTTATTACATTGCATGCTGCCTGTCAGGCCTGGGCAGAAGCTTGCAGCAGGCTGCTCTTTTGCCGTACGTACTGGATCAGCTCTACACTCATTGCGTAATAGTTGAACGGCGTAATCAGATAGATGCCATTGAAGATCGGGATCGCTGCGTCGAGCAATTCTTTTGCCATCTTGATCCCCTCTTGTCTGGCCTCCTCGCCTTGCACCTTGCGCATGCGCGCCAGCGCTTCGTCCGAGAGCTTGATCCCCGGCACTTCATTGTGCAGGAACTCGGCATTCCGCTGGCTGGTCAGCGGCATGATGCCGATGAAGACCGGGATGTTGATGTGCTTCGTCGATTCGTAGACAAGCCGGATCGCTTCCGCATCGTAGACAGGCTGCGTCATGATAAAATCGGCACCGGCCTCCACTTTTTTCTCCAACCGTTTGATCGCCGCGTCGATCTGGCGAACATTCGGGTTGAAGGCTGCGCCCACGATAAACTGCGCCTTCTGTTTCAGCGGACGTCCCGAGAAGGATATGCCTTCATTCAGCTGCTTCACCATGCGGATCAGATCAAATGACGTGACATCGAACACCGAGCTGGCCCCTGGCAAATCCCCGAACCGGGACGGGTCCCCGGTCACGACAAGAACCTGGTCAATGCCGAGAGCGTGCAAGCCCATCAGATGCGATTGCTGCCCGATCAGGTTGCGGTCGCGACAGGCGATGTGAATCAGCGGATCCATCCCGTACTGGCTTTTCATGATCGCGCCGAGCGCCATATTGCTCATCCGCACATTGGCCAGCGAGTTGTCGGCCAGCGTTAT
The DNA here is from genome assembly GCF_036700025.1 of Brevibacillus borstelensis. Lineage (NCBI taxonomy): Bacteria > Bacillati > Bacillota > Bacilli > Caryophanales > Paenibacillaceae > Brevibacillus > Brevibacillus borstelensis. Next base: position 3,584,238 of record NZ_CP144922.1, read on the forward strand.
CGAATCGGCCCCGGCCTTGTGCAATTCACAGCACCCTTGCAGGAAGCCCTCGGTATCGAGGTCCTTCGGCGGGTCGAACTCGACGATAATCGTCGTACCTGTTTTCACTCGCTCGACGATGCTGGGCTTTTGTCTGTCCCTGACATTGTAAGACGACAGGGAGGGCCGTTCATTTTCCGTCTCCGAAGGATTCACCCTCACCTGCGGTGCGAGTCCATGCAGAGCGTCGGCCATCGCCTTGACGTGCTCCGGCGTCGTACCGCAGCAGCCCCCCAAGAGACGGACGCCTTGTTCTCTGAGCCGCTTTGCGCTTTCCGCAAAATACTCCGGCGAAGACTTATACGCGTACTCTCCATCGGTCAAGCCGAGCCGTCCCGCATTGGGAAACGCGGAAAGAAGCGCCCCCTCCGGCACCTGGACCCGCTCGTATGAACGCAGGATTTCGGCCGGACCCAAGCGACAGTTCAAACCGACGATGTCAGCTCCAGCCTTTTGAAGCAGCGAGAACGCCTCTGTCAGGGTGTAGCCATCGCGTGTACGGCCCACCTCCAGCGTTGCCAGTTGGCAGATCAGCGGCTGATCTGTCAGCGGCCGGATGACGTCGATTGCCAGCAGCAGCTCCTCGACATCGAGGAACGTCTCCAGAATCAGGCCGTCGACACCTGCATGAATCAGGGCAATTGCTTGCTCTTCGAACTGGTCGCGGAACTCATCCATCGCCTTCTGTCGGACCCGCCCCGCCAGAATCGAGCCAATGCTGCCGACCACAAAGGCATCTTCCTTCGCTGCTTCGCGGGCAATCGCCACAGCAGCCCGGTTGATCCGCGTTACTTTATGCTCCAGGCCATAACGGGACAACGCATCCCGATTGGCACCGAATGTGTTTGTTTCCAAAAGCCGCGCACCGGCGTCGTAATACGCCTTGTGCACATCATGCACGAGCTGGGGGTTGGAGAGGCACAGCTCTTCGAAGCTGACGCCGACCGGCACACCTGTCCGGTACAACTGCGTCGCCATCGCCCCATCCCCGATCAGCAGATTGTCTTGCAAATATGCGCGCAAATCTTTTTTATTCGCTGACAAAATCCATCCCTTCTCTCCATAACATCTCGACCTTACAATTCAAAAACGGATGGGCCCGCATTGAAATACCGCGCTTCCGGATGAGAAAACACCATCGCTGTTACAGAGGCCTCCGGTTCCATCATGAAGCCTTCCGTCAACTGAATGCCGATGTCCTCCGGCCGCAGCAGGCGGAATAACTGGGCCTGATCTTCGAGGTTGGGGCATGCCGGGTATCCGAAAGAAACGCGGATGCCCTGATAACGCGCGCCGAATCTCTCCAGCATCGTCATTTCCGCAGGGTCCGGGAAGCCCCAGCTATCCCGCATCACGTGATGGACCCGCTCGGCAAATGCCTCGGCCAGCTCCAGCGCCAGCGCCTGCAAGACGTGGGATCGGAGATAGTCGCCCTTTTGTTTCAAACGTTCCGATTGTTCTCGAATGCCGCTGCCCGCCGTGACCGCCAGGAATCCGACATAGTCCATTTCGCCGCTTTCCACGGGCCGCAGGAAGTCCGACAGACAAAGGTACGGCTCCTCTGGCTGGCGCGGGAACTGGAAGCGTTCCAAGACCCGCGAATGATCCTTGGCGTCGTAGATCAAGATCTCGTCTCCATTCGCCTGTGCGGGGAAGAACTGATAGATCCCGTTTGCTGTTATCGAGCCTGCCTGTACTGCTTCCGCAAGCAGCTCCTGCACCAGATCGTGAAGCTCCGTCACCTTCTCGTCTCCGCTCTCCAGCAATTTGTCTACATTTCCGCGAACGCCGAGATGCTTTCCGAGCAGCATCCGCAAATTGAGATACGGCCGGAGATGGCTCAGCGGATAGTTGCGGAGCACATGCCGTTCACAATCGGGCGGGAGGTAGATCGGCTGTGTGCGGCTGACGGCGGAACGCTTCGGTTTGGACGGTTTTTCAACTTCGGGCGGGGCCTGGGCAGAAGCCGCAGCCTCGATTGCCTCCTGCTGCTCGGCCCGGAGCTTTTCTCTTGCTTCCGGGTCCTGCAGTCGATTAAACAGCTCCAGCCCGTCCATTGCATCCTTGGCGTACAGAACGATTCCTTTGTATTCGGGTGCAATCCGGTTGGACGTAAATTTACGTGTCAGTGCCGCTCCGCCTACCATCAGCGGCACGTCGATGCCAGCCTCGCGCAAATCCTGCGCGGTAATGACCATTTGCTGGGCCGATTTGACCAACAGACCGGACAGACCGATCGCATCCGGCTTCTCTTCGCGGCAAGCGGCGATCAGCTGCTCCGGCGGAACCTTGATCCCCAGATTGACGACTTCATAGCCGTTGTTGGAAAGGATGATCTCTACCAGGTTTTTTCCGATATCGTGGACGTCGCCTTTTACGGTGGCCAGCAAAATCTTCCCTTTTGCCGCCGACTCCGTTTTTTCCATAAACGGCTCCAGGAATGAAACGGATGCTTTCATTACTTCGGCGCTCTGTAGTACTTCGGCCACGATCAGTTGGTTGCTGTTGAACAGGCGGCCCACTTCTTCCATCCCGGTCATCAGCGGCCCGTTGATAATTTCCAGCGGCGCGTATTTTTCCAAAGCAAGCTTCAAATCTTCTACCAGTCCGTCTTTGGAGCCTTCGACGACATACCGCGCGAGTCTCTCTTCCAGTGGAAGCGAGGACACCTCGACTTTGGCTTCCTTTTTCTTTTGCCGGTAAAAATCGGTAAAGGAGGCAAGCGTTTCGTCCTTTGTCTCGAACAAAAGAGCTTCAGCCAGCTTTCTCTCTTCTTCAGGGATGGAAGCATAGCGCTCCAGCTTCTCCGTATTGACGATGGCATAATCGAGACCAGCGACTGTCGTATGGTAGAGGAAAACGGCATTCAGCACTTCCCGACCTGCGGCCGGAAGACCAAACGACACGTTGCTGACGCCGAGAATGGTCTTGCACTCGGGCATCGCTTCTTTGATCAGGCGAATGCCTTCTACTGTCGCCTTGGCAGAGCCGATGTACTGTTCGTCTCCTGTACCGACAGGAAACACGAGCGGGTCGAAGATGATGTCCCGCGGATTGACGCCAAACCGGTTTACCAAAAGGTCATAGGAGCGTTTTGCCACTTCCAGCTTTCGCTCGGCGGTGACAGCCATGCCGGTCTCGTCGATAGTTCCGACGACAACTGCGGCCCCGTATCTGTGGATCAAGGGCACGACTTGCTCGAACCGTTCGAGCCCGTCTTCGAGGTTGATCGAGTTGAGAATCGCTTTCCCTTGGGAATATTTCAACCCCAGCTCCATGACGCGCGCATCCGTGGAATCGATCATGAGAGGCGCCTTTACTTTTTTCACAATATATTGAAGGAATTTTTCCATATCGCCGTACTCGTCGCGGTCCGGGTCGGCCAGACAAATATCGATGACATGAGCCCCCCGCTTCACCTGTGCCCTTGCGATATCGGAAGCCTCCTCGTATTGTCCGGCTGCGATCAGATCGCGAAATTTCTTGGACCCGATGACGTTCGTGCGCTCCCCGACCAGCAGCGGGCGGTTGTCCTGTTCCACGTAGACGACATCGATCCCGGACACGGCGCTGACTGCATGCTCTTGCCGGGCACGCGGCTTGCAGTCTTTCAAGGCTTCGGCCATCGCCCGGATGTGGTCGGGCGTGGTTCCGCAGCATCCGCCCGCCACATTGAGCCATCCTTGCTCGGCAAATGCCTTGACTTTTGCCGCCAGCCCTTGCGGAGTTTCGTGATAGTGGCCGTTCTCGTCCGGGAGACCGGCATTGGGATAACAGCTCACGGCACAGTCTGCAAGACCGGATAGCGTGCGGATATGGTCGCGCATGAACTCGGGACCGGTCGCACAGTTCAGCCCGATGCTGACAGGCTTGAGGTGCTCAAGCGAGACGTAGAACGCTTCGATGTTTTGTCCCGCCAGCGTCGTGCCCATCGGCTCAATCGTCCCCGAAAGCATGACCGGCACTTCCGTCCCCAGCTCATCAAAAGCCTTGCGTATGCCGATGCCGCCCGCTTTTACGTTCAGCGTATCCTGCGAGGTTTCCAGAAGCAGCACATCCGCTCCCCCGATCAAAAGCCCTTTTGCCTGGCGGTAATACGACTCGACCAGCTCGTCAAAGGTGACCCCGCCCGTCAAAGAAAGCGTCTTGGTCGTCGGGCCCATCGCCCCTGCCACAAAGCGAGGCCACTCAGGCGTGGAATAGGCATCTGCGGCCTCGCGAGCGATTTTGGCAGCGGCGATGTTGATCTCCAGGTCCTTTTCCGCCACGTCATACTCGGCCAGGACGATGGACGTAGCGCCAAATGTATTCGTCTCGATAATATCGGCACCCGCCTCCAGGTACTTTTCATGGATCGAGCGAATGACGTCCGGCCGGGTCAGGTTCAACAGCTCGTTACAGCCGTCGTATTCCTCTCCGCCGAAGTCCTCGGCAGTCAGGTTGGCTTGCTGCAGCATTGTTCCCATCGCGCCGTCCAGTATCAGAATTTTTCGGTAAAGCTGTTCGCGAAAATTCGGTTTCATGGCAGACTCCTTTTCTCAAAGCAGATCATCTCAGATAAACAAAAAACCTCTTCTGTGTGCAGAAGAGGATTTGTCCGCGAATACGATACGCCTGACGCATCCTCTCATCTTTCAAAGCACACGGCTTTGCTGGAATTGGCACCTGAAAATTCCGGTTGCCGAGGCTTCATCGGGCCAGTCCCTCTGCCTCTCTGGATAAGAGATGTCGCTTTTTTATTCGATTCGTTCCAGTAATTGCAAGGTTTGAAAGTATCTTAACACCCCCCCCTCCCCCGCGTCAATGAAGAAATTGTCCGTATCCACGCAAGTCCGGCGCCCATATTTGCCCCATATAGTCAATCGCCCACACTCTTCATGACTCCCGTGTATAGACTAAAGCATATCGGAAAGGAGGAAAACGACATGAGTACATCCTACTGCGGAAACAATATCTTCGGTGACAGCTTCGCCCTAGTGCTCGTTCTGTTTATCCTGCTGGTCATCGTAGGGTGCAATAACGACTGCTAAGCAGCTGCTTGAAAAAGGGGCCTGGAATCCAGGCTTCTTTTTTCTTGTCCAACAGGTGCACTTTGAAGAAATCAAGCAATCACTTGCCAAATCGGCACAGATTATCAAAAAACATCGTCTTCCCGGCTGTACAATAGGAGTAGCACATCTGGGAAATGGAGGCAGGTATGGATCACTACGAGCGGATTCAATGCGCAATCGAATTTATCGAAAAGCATCTTCAAGAGGAGGTGAATATCGCGGATATTGCCGCGGAAGCCTGTTTTTCCGCCTTTCATTTTCAACGGCTGTTTCAAGCGATCTCCGGTTTTTCGGTTCACGAGTACATACGAAAAAGAAGGCTGAGCGAGGCCGCCGTTTTGTTGAAACAGACGCAAACAAGCATCCTTGATCTGGCTATCGCCTGCCAGTACGGCTCCCAGGAGGCGTTTACCCGTGCTTTTGAAGCTACTTTCGGCATCACCCCGGCCAAGTTCCGAAAGGCGAACATACCTATTTCCCTGCAAAAGAAGCTGGATTTTTTGGATGATCAAAAACGAGCAAAGGGAGAAATAAGCATGAACAAACCAAACATTGTGCAATTAAACAGCATTGCCATCGTCGGGTACGCCTACAAGACAAATCTGAACAACGAACGCTACTTTGAGGACATTCCCCGCTTCTATGCCGATTTCGGAAGGAATGGACACTATATGCGGATTCCCAACAAAGCCGCCCCTGACATGGCATACGGCATTTAGTGCGATTTCCAGGATAACGGCGACTTTACGTTCATCGTCGGCGAAGAAGTAAAAAACTTGGATGGCGAGCTGGAGGATGGCTTTGTCCACTGTCTGCTTCCGGCAGGGAAATACGCCGAATTCAGGGTGATTGACTCTGTCCAAAATACAAGAACCTATATTTACGGCACCTGGCTTCCGAATTCCAACTACGAGCGAAGAGAAGGACCTGATTTTGAAATAACCGATGTCCGCCAGTCCGTGTACCCGGATCAAATGAAAATAAAAATTTACATACCGATCGACTAGTGTTCCAGCTCCAGTCCGCCCGCTGTCCCCGCTCATTGTCAATCCATGCCCCTTTTGCTATGATGAGGTCGAAGCCAAGCAAAGGAGCGAAACGCTTTGGATCCACTACACCCTTGTGACAAGCACGAATTCCTATCGCGTATCGAAACGGTAAAAGAACTGGAACAAACCGACTTCGAGACATATTCTGTCGTGAAAGACAGCGAAAATGGCCAACACTATCTCCGGTATTCCTTTACACATATCAATCTGTCCGAAGGGGGCAGGCGCGACGAATTCGACCACTTCCTGCCGCTTGAATCGGACGATGTTCTCGCGATTCTGTTCGGAGAGCAGGCTTATCAGTTTCCGGACAACTGGAAAACCGCCTATCTTCGCAGCGGCACGGATGAGCGGTTGATGCCATTCGACCCGAGTGAAAATCACGATCTGGAAAAGGACGCGGAGGCGGAGTTGGCTCTGCTCGAGAAGCTGCAGCAGTTCAAGCAGCAATGGAATGCTGCCGAAGACAAAGAATCGCTGACCCGCGACCTGTTTCGCGATCTCGATGCGATCATAAAAAAAGCGGATGATTGAGTTGCGAAAGCCGCATCCTTTTCGCTATAATGGATGAATCATAAAGGATCGATGATGAGGAAAGTACTCCGTCAAAATGCCCAAGCGAGCCGGGGATGGTGTAAGCCCGGTGCAGGATGGCGGCAGGAATCGCACCTCGGAGATGCTGTCTGATTGCCCGGTTTATCTCTGGAGCAAGTAAGGCAGCCGGGTCTGCCCGTTATCGCAGAACAAAGCGGCTGTGCTGCCCGAAGTGTAAAGGCTGCATGGCAAAAAGAGTGGCACCGCGGGAGAATACCTCTCGTCTCTTGATCAATCAGAGACGCAGAGGTTTTTTTATTTTTCATGATGAAGGGAGTTTGCATCGCTATGAGTTACAAGCATCAAGTGGCTGAGATGATTTCTGCAGCCCTTTCCAAGCAAGGCGTAGATACGCTGGGGGCCGAGCAAGTGCGCAACATGCTGGAGACGCCTCCGAATCCGGCCATGGGCGATATCGCCTTCCCTTGCTTTCAACTGGCAAAGGCACTTCGCAAAGCGCCTCCTGTGATTGCAGCCGAGCTTGCCCCGCTTATCTCGGGTACGCCGGTTCGCGAAGTCCAGGCAGTTGGCCCGTACGTCAATATTTTTCTCGATCAGCAAAGTGTCGCAGCAGAGGTAGTAGGCACCATCCTCTCCGCAGGAGCCGCTTACGGCAGCCGCGACATGGGCAAAGGGCGGAAGGTTCCGATCGATCTTTCTTCTCCCAACATTGCCAAGCCGTTTTCCATGGGGCATCTGCGCTCTACCGTGATCGGAAACGCGATTGCCAACATCATGGAAAAACACGGTTACCAGCCGGTCCGCATCAACCATCTGGGCGACTGGGGCACGCAGTTCGGCAAGCTGATCGTGGCGTATCGCCTGTGGGGCGACGAGGCAAAAGTAAAAGCGGAGCCGATCAAAGAACTGCTCAGCCTCTATGTGCGCTTCCACGAAGAAGCGGAGAACGATCCGTCTTTGGAGGATCAAGGGCGCGAGTGGTTTAAAAAGCTGGAGGACGGAGACGCAGAAGCGCTCCACCTGTGGCAGTGGTTCCGCGATGAATCTCTGAAGGAGTTCATGAAGATTTACGATCTGATGAACGTTTCCTTTGACTCGACACACGGCGAAGCATTTTACAACGACAAGATGGATCGCGTCGTCGCCATGCTGGAGGAAAAAGGCCTGCTGACGGAATCGGACGGCGCCATGGTCGTGACGCTGGATGAATACGACATGCCGCCAAGCCTGATCAAAAAATCGGACGGCGCCACGCTGTACGCGACGCGTGACCTTGCTGCTGCCCTCTACCGCCATGAAACCTACGACTTCGCCAAAGCGCTCTATGTCGTCGGAAACGAGCAACGCCTTCACTTCCAACAGCTCTACAAGGTACTGGAGAAAATGGGCTTTGAGTGGGCAAAGGAAATGCATCACATTCCGTTTGGTATGATGCTGAAGGACGGCAAGAAAATGTCCACGCGCAAGGGCAAGGTCGTCCTGCTGGAAGAAGTGCTGTCCCAGGCGATCGAAGACGTCAAGAAAGTGATCGAGGAAAAGAATCCTGGTCTCGCCAACAAGGAAGAAGTCGCCCGCCAGGTTGGCGTCGGGGCCGTCATCTTCCACGACTTGAAAAACTATCGTCTCAATGACATCAATTTCTCCTGGGAAGAGATGCTCACCTTTGAAGGCGAAACCGGTCCTTACGTCCAATACACGCACGCACGTGCTTGCTCCCTGCTGAGAAAAGGCGGCTATGTACCGTCCGCAGCGGTAAGCTTGCCTCAGGATGCGCTGGACAGCAAGGAAGCCTGGGCAGTCGTTACGCTTCTGAATGCATTCCCGGAAGTGATAGACCGCGCTGCCAACGGCTTTGATCCTTCGCAAATCGGGAAGTACGTGATCGACCTCGCGCAGGCCTTCAACAAGTTCTACGCAAACGTCCGCATCCTGGCCGAGGAGGACGCTGTGAAAAATGCGCGTCTCCAGCTCGTAGCGGCTGTTGTTACGGTCTTGAAGGAAGGGCTCCGCATTCTCGGACTCGCAGCACCGGAAGAAATGTAAGAAAACAAGCAAAACCGCCGATGCATTATGGGATCAGTCCCATGCAATGCGTCGGCGGTTTTTTTTCGATTGCCGGCCTTCCATCCGGTGCTAGCCTTCCATCCGGCTTGTCAGGAGTCTTGTCGCGGGGCTGGTCCGGAACTTGTAAACGTACCCGCCCCTTTTAACAGTACATGTCTTTGATCGGCCAGCGCTGCTTTTTTATTCTTCTTTCTTTGCATTTTTCCCAAACCAAGTCTTGCCCAGAAGCTCGACGACTTGTTTGGAGAGCGACACCGGCTGTTCCTTTTCATTTCCGGACGCATCCACGAGGCGGTACAGCATCGCCTTGTCATCGGCCGGGTCGGATTTGGTTTCCAGTGTGCAGTCTCCGATATTCCCTGCCTTGGTCCACTCTTCGATCATGATCTGATATTCGCCGGGGGCAAGCTCGATATAGTCATCCTCGGTTACATCAATGATGGCATAGCCATCGTGCTCAATTTCCGCATCGTATGTATGTCCGTTGGCTCCCTGGTAGAGGGCGAGCTCTTCGGGATTGTTCAGGTTTTCCTGCAGGGAAGAAAAATCTTCGATTGTTACTTTCACTCGTCTTTTCACGTATGTTCCTCCTTGGTTCGACACACAACTCTTCATTCCTCACTCTACCACACGGGTCGCTCCTTTTTCCACACCGAAGACTCCATCTCTCTGCTCTGCCAGCCGGCGAACCAGCGAAATTTCCTCCTGGTGACCTCCATCCGCCGGTGCCGGGGTTTCCAAAATGAACGGGATGTCCGCTAGCTCAGGAGTTTGCAGGAATGCTGCGAACGCCTCCAACCCGATCTCACCCTTGCCGATAGGAGCATGTCTGTCGCGGAAGGAGCCGCTCGGATAAACGGAATCGTTCAAATGAACAGCGACAAGTGATGAAAAATACCCCGCGTTTCGCATGTGAGCGCAAACCTCGTCCCAATCGTGTCCCCGCCACAGCCCGCTGGCAAAAGCGTGACAGGTGTCCAGACAAAAACCCACCCGGTCAGGTGACGCGAGCAAGGAACGCACCTGCACCAGCTCTTCGATGGTCGTCCCCATCCGGGTTCCCTGCCCTGCATTGTTTTCAAGCAGTATTTTCGCCTCTCCCCGCCAATCGCAGAGCAGCTCATCCAAAAGCCGGATCATCCGCTTGTATCCCTCGAGCGGGTCGCCACCCTTGCTGTGCCCGAAGTGAACGACTACACCGAGTGAACCGCATGCTTCCGCTATCTCCAGATCATTGCGGAGGTGTTCGACAGTCCGCTCGTATAGCTCCTCCTCTTCCACTGCAAGATTTGTCGGATACGACGTATGACTGATGGATAGCATGCCGTGTTCCTTTGCAAAGCGCCTGCACGAAGCTGCATCTTTGGCATCAAAGGTTTTTACGCCCATGCTCCTTGGATTCTTCGGGAAGTACTGAAAGCAGTTCGCTCCGATCGCCATTGCTGCCTTTGCCGCTCCTGCGTATCCGTTTCTGATACTGACGTGACAACCGACAAACATGTAGCATCTCCTTCCCTCTGCTGATTAGTTGCAGTTTCCCCCACCTTTGTTTTTTTCAGTCTGCTGTCCTCTACGGGACCCGGTTTGTCATGCGCCTGCCTGTTGGATCATCTATCATTTTCGTTTCTTTTCCCCTGCAAGAAATGACTTGGGCTGAGGTCCTTATTTTGAGCAGTATTTGCAAGATTGACATTTCATTTTATTTCGATTAATATCCATCTTCAAATCCTATCAAAATGTTTCAGGAGGTACCCGATGCCGTCTCCATTTCCTGCTTCGAGCCAGCACCTGCTTTACTTTCCCGTAGAGGAGAGCGATTTCGATGAGCTGCTCTCCGTCTACAATTCCAACCCCGATTACATGGAGTATGCGTACGGCAAGCGGGAAGTCACTGTCCAAACAGTGGAATCGGACCACGCCGAGAATCTGGCGATGGAAGACTCCTACAGCATCTTGCTCCGTTCCCGCTCCACCCGCGATCTCGTCGGCATTGCCCAATTCATCCTGCGAAATCCTCGCGATGGCAATCCATGGCTCGGGCTCATCATGCTGCACAAGGACCACCAGGGAAAAGGATACGCTCAGCATTTTCTGGACACCTTGATTGCATGGTATAAAGAAAACGGCTACACGTCCCTTCATCTGGGCGTGTTGGATAAAAACCGAGGGGTAGTCCCGTTTTATGAAAAATGCGGATTCCGCGTCTATGAAGAACGGATGACCGAAAAGCTGGGACTGGTCATCTGCATGGCTTACGACATCAAATAGTGAGTGCAGCGGGAAATGTTGACTTTGACTTCGCATGGAAACGAAAAAGATGTATTTCCCTTGCCAAATCCGCGAAGTTGTTTTACCTTTAATCTATACCGAACGTTCAGTCTAGAAAAAGGAGTATCCGCCATGACACGCCGCCGTCTCGAAGGCGAAAAGACAAAGCAACATATCGCCGAAAAAGCAACAGAACTATTCGCCCAAAAGGGGTATGCCGCAACTTCCATCGAGGACATTTGCCTTGCAGCAGACGCAAGCAAAGGAAGTCTCTACTACCATTTCAAAAACAAGGAGCAATTGTTTCTCTATCTGCTGGAAAAGAATCAGCAGGAATGGGAAGAGAAATGGGCAAGGTACTCCGCTCCCTACCCCACAGCGACGGAGAAGCTGTATGCATTGGCTGACTTTTTCGTAGATGATTTTTTAAATCACCCGTTGAAAAAGGCTGCCGAGGAGTTCAGCGGCAGCAAGCTGGCTGAACCCGAAATTCTGGAGCAGGTCATCAATCTGACAAAAACAGCCCATCAAGTCTACATCCCCATTTTTGAAAAGGGCATTGAGGCAGGCGAGTTTGAAGCAGACGATCCGGCGGCCCTGGCCTATCTTCTGGACGGCTTTCTCAGCGGGGTATGCAGCGCAGCATACTACGACCACCCGGACCAGCTTCATACGTACATGCGAAAGTCTATTGATGTGTTCATAAAGGGGACGGGGAAAAAATAGCCCCTTTTTTTCGGCTATCATTAGACCGACCGTTCGGTTTGCAAAAGTTAGGAGGAACCTGAATGAAGGAGCTTTGGCGCAATCGCGTCTTTCTCATCGTCTTTTCTACCGATTTGCTGGAAAACATCGGCATCTGGATCCGAAACATGGCGCTGCTCTTCTTCGTCATGGAAATCAGCGGCAACAACCCGACCGCCGTCTCGCTGCTGACTGCTATCGAGTATGTTCCCATTTTGTTGTTCTCCGTGATCGGCGGGGCACTGGCAGACCGCTGGGACCCGAAGCGGACCATGATTTCCGCCAATCTCCTCAGCTCGCTCTCCGTCTGCGTGATTGCCGTACTGCTTTGGAAAGGCTATTGGTCCGCTGTTTTTTTCGCTACCTTTGTCTCCGCTGTCGTTTCCCAATTCTCACAGCCCGCTTCCGCCAAAGTCTTTAAGATACACGTTCCGGAAGAACAGGTAGGTTCCGCCATCTCTGTTTCCCAAAGCATGGGGTCGCTGTTTATCCTTTTTGGCCCGATCGTGGGGACGTTTGTCTATGAGGCTTCCGGCGTCTATGTCTCCTTGTTTGCGATGGCCCTCTTGTTTCTCTTGTCCGCGTTCATGCTCTTGGGTTTGCCCTCGTCAAAGCGCGCTTCTTCCGTTAGTGACTCTCATGAAAAAACCTCGCTTCTGGCTGAGATCAAGGACGGCATTCGCTACGTCAGGCACCACTCGCATCTTAGGGGGATTGTGTGGCTGTTTGCCATGCTTGGACTCGGCTCGGGTCTGATCAATCCGCTGGAGGTCTTTCTCGTGACAGACCGCCTGCAGCTTCCGAAAGAATCCATCCAGTGGTTTACGGCTCTGGAGGGTGTCGGCATGCTGCTCGGAGGCATCCTCGCCTCCGCCCTGCACAGGCAGTTAAACGGAAAGCTGGTCATTCACGGCGCCATTGTCTTTTTTGCCGTCTCGGTTGTCGTTGAGGCACTTTCCACCTCTGCTCCGCTGACTGGGACGATGCGCCTGCTTTCCGGAGTGCTGCTGGCATTTTTGCAAATTGTACTCAGCATGAAGATGATTCATTTGGTAGCCGAAGAGTACGTGGGGCGTGTGAATGGCACCATGACACCGCTCTTTGTGGCACTGGTAATGATCAGTTCGTTTGTGGCCGGCCCGCTCATGGAGTTGACCTCTCTGATCACGGTCTTCTGCCTGTCAGGCTTCTTCCTGCTGCTTGGCTCCCTCGGGGTCAACAAAATTATGGAGGCAGAACCGCCACAATCACAATCAAACCAAGAACAACAACATCCGCTCTCGAAACCGAAACACCAGCAGTCTCTTGAAACCGAGCAGTTGTAACGCCAACAATAAAAACAGACTGTCCGGGATATGAAATGCTCCCATCGAGCAAACAGGTTTCATTAGCCGCTGCTCGATGGGTAGTCTTCAATCCGTACAGCCTTCCCTTTGGTAGGATTACCCTGTATTTCCTTTATTTCACGACCGATAGAGGCGTTTTCGTCCGGTAAATCACCTTGAAGGTGACACTGCCCATCAGCGTTCCGGCAATGCCGCTCATGCCGTGGTGGCCGAGGACGATTACATCTGCTTCTGTCTCTTGGGCAACTTCCTTGATCAGCGTAGCCGGGTCTCCGATCAACACTTTGCTCTCGTAAGGGACCTGTGCTTGCTCAAACAGCTCCTCGTATGGACGGATCGTCTGTTTCCCCCACGATTCCAGTGTTGCTGTATCCTCCCAGCCAATCCCGTAAACGCCTGCGTAAGCGACCGGAGGAATCACCGCGGTCAGAAGAACAAACCGGGTGCCATCCTCTTTGCCCATCCGGATGGCTTGCTGCGCTGCCTTCATGGCGTGGTCGGAGCCGTCGACTGCGATCAGTACCGTTTTCCACTTGTCGTTGATCTTCGCCGCCTCGGGCACTAAAAATACGGGAATCTCCACATCGTGGATTGTTGGATAGCTGACGCTTTGCATCAAATAACCGGTCATCCGGCCATATCCGTGTGTCCCCATGACGACAGCCGTATGGCCTTCGCGAGCTGCTTCCACAATTGCCTCGTGCGGTTCTCCAAACTGAATATTCAGTTTGTACGGAACCTTTGCCTGCTCGACCAGCTCCACGATTTCTTTCAGGTCCTCTTTCGCTTCATCCAGCTGAAATTCTTGCACAGTCTTGTTTCCCAACTGATTGACAGCAAATCTGGATGAAAACGGTGGAATGACATGCAAGAGAGAGAGTTCGTTATTTCCGTTCGTAAAAGCCAATGCAAACTTTACAGCTTGCAAAGACTGTGGAGTAGCATCTACCGGCACCAGAATCGACATTGTGCACCATCCTTTTCCTCGTCATCAGGCAATCGTGTCCGCCCTTTTCTGACTTCATTCTAGGAAAAACAAAGGATGGTGTATGTAGGGAAACTCCCCTATATCAGGCAAACTTTTCCCTGATTTCTGTCTGTTCGCCTTATTCTAATATGCCAGTAATAAATATCGTCGTCTCTTCGCTCAAGTCGACATCCCGAATCTCGTGGTCGTCCCCCACTCGCTCATTGGCAACTCTGTCCTTGCGAATGATTCGAACCACTGGTCGCGAGGGCAATCCCCTGTTTTGATCAATCACGATCCCTACCTCGCCTGTGCTCAGCTTCAGGGATGTACCTGTCGGATACATGGCAATTGTCCGCAAAAACTGAATGACCATCTGGTGGTCAAACCTTTTTTCCGCCAGTCCCATGATGCGCTCGCAAGCTTCATAAGGCGGGAGCGTCTCCTCTTCTTCAGAAAAAGGAGAGATGAAATTGTCGTATGCGTTGCAGATCGCGACGATTTTCCCGAACTCATGGATTTCGTGGCTCATCAGACCTCTGGGTATGCCGCTGCCATCTACCCACTCATGGTGCTGAAGGGCGATATGAGCAGAAACGATGCTCATCTCGTGCTTTTTGCGCAGCAGGTTAAATCCCGTCCACGTATGGTGATTCTCGATACTGTTTTGCTTGTAGGGCGAAGCGTCTCCCTCCTCTTTGACGACCTTCCCGATGTCATGGAGCAAAGAGCCGATCGCCAGCTCCTTTAGCTGGTTGACGGAATATCCAAGTCCAACCCCCATGACGACAGCCATCATGCAAACATTCAGGGAGTGTATGTACAGGGCATTGTCATTCGTGCGAATTTCACCCAGGTTTAACAAAACTCGCCGGTTTCGCAAGGTCTCATCCACGATATTGTTGACGGATTTTTGGACTCCGCGCACATCGATTCCTTTTCCTGCCTGAATGCACTGGATCGCCGCGGACAAATTGCGGATGGCGTCTTTTCTCGTCGATTCGCTTAAAACCTCTTCCGTGTTCACGTCCTGCAGGTTTGGGTCCTTGAGGCTTACCATCGTAACGCCAAAACGGCGCAATTTATTGATCATTCCAACGGTTAGCTGTACGTTGGCCTGCAACAAGGTCAGACCGTCGCTCGTATAAATGCTTCTGCCCAGGACATCGCCCGGTTCTACCTGATCGATGTTGACATATTTCATGGGGTCTTCCTCCTGCCTGCTCCCCTGCTGCTATTCCCACCTATCTTACCATGAAATAACCATCCGGTAGACAAGAAAACTTTCATGCAGCAAGCAAAAAAGACCCGCCAGACGGGTCTTTTAACTCTTTTCATGATCATCCATCTTCATAATACTGTAAGGGCCTCTGACCATCGTTACCTGGTCGCCCTGCTGGGTCATTTCCAGCTTGTGCAAAATATCTTCGAGAACAGCGGCACAGGTGAGAGTCAATTCACCAGTATGTACGGGCGTCTTGTAATACTGGCCGATCATCTCATAGCCTTTTCGCTTGTATGCCTCCGCATCGGTCTCATCCAGCGCCTCGCACAGCTCCTGGATCAATCCTACCAAGGAAATCCGGGCCTGCTCGTAGACATCCACCTCGGCAGATGTCCGAGTCTCTTTGTCCGTACTCATATCGCTTCCCCCCTGACCTATAGGGTGGGCCGGATTGCAGCAGATTATTCGCTTTTCGCTGCCACGCTGTGACGCAGTCCCTGCCGCGTGCCGGTGTGTGCCTGAAACAATACCGCATCGTAGTGATCGGACGCGCCGGGAGCCGGTCTGCTTGCAAGCGAACCGACGATGGCTCCGAAAAATCCGAGAGGGATCGAAACCACGCCGGGATTGGCGAGAGGAAACAGCGGTTCGGCGAGAATCATGCCGCTTTCGGGGTCCATGACCGACGGCCCGAGACAAACGAGGATGAGGGCGGACAGTGCCCCTGTGACAATCCCGGTCAACGCTCCCTGTAGGGTGAAACGGCGCCAGTAGATGGTAAAGAAGATCAGGGGAAAGTTGGCCGATGCCGCCACAGCAAAAGTCAGCGCCACGAGAATCGCAACATTCATTTTTTGCGCGCCAATCGCAAGCCAGATGGAAATCACTCCTACTCCCACCGAGGATAATTTGGCGACCCATACCTGTTCCCGTTCCGAAGCCATCCCATTGCGAATGATATGGCTGTACAAATCGTGGGCAAACGCCGATGAGGCCGACAGCACAAGACCTGTGACCACCGCGAGAATCGTCGCAAAAGCCACGGCCGAGATGTAAGCCATCAAAAATTCTCCGCCAAGCGCTTCCGCAAGCATCGTCACCGTCAGATTTCCTCCGAATCCGGCGTCCTGGATAAACTCCCATCCGATAAAAGCAGATGCCCCGAAACCGAGCAAAATCGTCATCAGGTAAAACGCACCCATCACCCATGTCGCCGTAATGATGGATTGTCTCGTCGTGGGGGCATCTTTTACGGTAAACAGCCTGACGATGATATGCGGCAGTCCGGCTGTCCCCAATATGAGAGCCAGATTGAGCGAAAGGATGTCCAGCGGCTGGTTGAATTTGTTTCCCGGGTGCAAAAAGCGCTCTTTCATCGGTGTCGCTTCGCCGACATATACAAACAGCTCCGCCAGACTCCAGTGAAAGCGCGACAGGACGATCAGGCAGATGATCAGCGTCCCCGTCAACAGCAGAATCGCTTTGATGATTTGCACCCACGAGGTAGCCTCCATCCCGCCAAATACGACGTAGATGGTCATCAGTGTTCCCACGACCATCACCGCAGCAGCGTAATCAATGCCGAGCAGGTAGTGGATCAGCGCCCCCGCACCGACCAATTGCGCAATCATGTAAAAGACGGTGATCAGAAGCGTGACGGCGGCAATCGCACCCCTCAGCCATTTGCTCTCAAACCGGACGGAAATCGCATCCGCCAGCGTATATTTGCCCAGATTGTGCAGCGGTTCCGCGATCAAAAACAGCATGACCAAATACGACACAAAGAAGCCGATCGCATAAAGAAAGCCGTCAAAACCGTACATTGCTATCGTCCCGGCGATTCCTAAAAACGAAGCGGCACTCATGTAATCTCCGGCGATGGCCACCCCGTTCTGAAGCCCGGTCATCCGGTTTCCCGCAGCGTAGAACTCTCTCGTATTGAATGTTCGGCTCGCCGCTGAATACGTGATGAACAGCGTGCCGATAATGACGCTGCAAAAAAAGATGACCGATGACATATCGCCGCTCCCCCGTTTCATAGGAAAGATGCCGGAGCCTCCCCCGACACCTTTCCGTTGCTTTTACAATTGTACAGAGACTACGCGGATTCCTTCATCCCGGTATTCGCTTTGACAACAATTTCATCGTATTTCGCATCGTCTTTGGTCTTCGAGAAGTAGGTACCCAGCCAGGCTGCAAGGAAACCGAGCGGAATCGAGACGATCCCCGGATTCGAGAGAGGAAACAGAGCTTCTCCGACCAGAATGGCCTTGCCCGCCTCCGGATTCCAGATGTTCGGGCTGAGGAAAACGAGGATCAGCGAGCTGAACAAGCCTACCAGCATACCGACAACAGCCCCGGTCGTATTGAATCGACGCCAGAAGATCGTGTAGATAATAACCGGCAAATTTGCGCTGGCGGCTACCGCAAAGGCAAGAGCAACGAGGAAAGCGACATTCAGCTTCTGCGCGAACAGGGCAAGCAGGATCGAGATGACCGAAACGCCGACAGAGGCCCATTTGGCCATGACCATCTGCTCTCTTTCCGTAGCCTTCCCCTGGCGAATGACATGGCCGTAAAAATCATGGGCAAACGCTGATGCAGCCGTGAGTACGAGACCAGCCACTACCGCCAGAATGGTAGCGAAGGCGACGGCAGACACAAACGCAAAGAGGAAATTGCCCCCTAGGAATTGGGCCAGCAACGGCGCTCCCATGTTTCCGGCAGGGTCCATCTTGTCCGCCCCGACAAATGCGGCTGCGCCGAATCCGAGGAAAATCGTCATGACGTAGAACAAGCCGATAATCCAGGTGGCGTACACAACAGATTTCCGCGCCGTCGGGGCGTCCTTTACCGTAAAGAACCTCATCAAAATGTGCGGCAGTCCGGCAGTACCGAGAACGAGCGCCAGATTGAGCGAAATCGTATCGAGGCCGTCCTTGAACTTGTTCCCCGGATTCAGGAACTTTTCGCCCAGCGGCGTTGCCGTTTTCATTTGCTCGAACATCTGCGTCACGCTGAAGTCAAACTTGGCAAACACCATTACGGAAATAATGAAGGTACCGGCCATCAGCAGAACCGCCTTGACGATCTGCACCCAGGAGGTTGCCGTCATGCCGCCAAACACGACGTAAACCGTCATCAGAACGCCTACGATCAGAACAGAGGTCGTGTAGTCGAGACCGAGCAGCAATTTGATCAGGGCGCCGGCCCCTACCAACTGGGCGATCATGTAAAAAATGGAGATCGCGATGGAGTTCAGAGCCGCTACTCCGCGGACCTGCTTGTTTTCAAACCGGGCCGCAATCATGTCCGCCATCGTGTACTTTCCGAGATTGCGCAGCGGCTCGGCTACGATGTACAGCACGACGAGATAAGCGACGAGAAAGCCGATACTGTAAAAGAAGCCGTCAAAGCCGGAGAGAGCAATCATTCCGGCGATCCCGAGGAAAGAGGCCGCGGACATGTAATCGCCGGCGATGGCAAGGCCGTTCTGCCAACCGGTCAGTCCTCCTCCCGCCGTGTAAAACTCGCTAGTGCTATTGGTCCGTTTGGAGGCGTAATACGTAATAACAAGCGTTAACACAACAATTGCCAAAAAGAGTAAAAATGCCATTACATTCATGCGCTTTTGCCTCCCGTCTCTTGCTTGATCTTCTCTACCAGCTCATCAAACTGCCGCGATTTCCTGGAATAGATGATGCACAGTCCCCAGGTCATGATAAATTGGCAGAAGGCAAATACCCAGGCCCAGGTAATCGCCCCGAAGGCGGGTTTGTTCAACACTTGAAAGTAGGAGGTCATGATGGGAAGAGTAAAGTAGAACAAGAAAAAGAAAATGGAGTAGGGTACGATGAATGCTTTTTTTCGTCTAAGCAGCTCCTGAAACGTCGCCGACCGGATGATAGACGTGTACTGGACAGACGTCTGCTTCTCAGACATGGCCTTCGCTGTCGAGCTTGTATTTCCCATTGTGGAATCTCCCCTTGTCAAGAATGTGTAACCGCGCCATTGAAAGCGCTTCCTTATTTTACAAAAAAATTCCCAATATTGTTTACATTTGCGCGCGACATGCAAAAAGTAGCGCGTCAAAAGCAAAAAATACGGGATCAAAGTCAAGCTCTACCCTTCCAGGCGTTTCAGCAGATCTTTTGCTGCGGTCCGGGAGACGGGAAGCCGAACCGGATTGGGCCCTTTCAGGATCAGATTGTACGCGCCGTTGAACCACGGCTGAAGCTCGCTTACATACTGCAGGTTTACCAGGTAGCTTTTATGCGTCCGAAAGAACGGGTAAGCCTGGAGCTTTTCCTCCAACTGCTGCAATGTCATGCGCGTCGTATACACTTCCGACTCCGTCCAGATTTGAACGACTCGCTCATCCCGGACAGCGTACATCACGGTGCTGGGATCGATCACCACCAAACGGTTGTTGTCCTCGATGATCATCTTCGCTACCTTCGAGGGATTCGGCAAAGCAGATGGCGGAGCCGTTTCCGAAAGCCGTTTCCTCAACCGTTGCAGTGTTTCTTTCAGCCGCTGCGGTTCTGTCGGCTTTAACAGGTAATCGACCGCATTCAGCTTGAACGCTTCGACAGCGTAGTCTTCATGTGCAGTGGAAAATACGAGCAGAGGCCGTTTCTTGCGGGCGGCCAACATGCGCGCGGCCTGGTCCCCCTCCAGCTCCGGCATTTTGATGTCGAGAAACACCACGTCCGGTTCGTATTCCTCTACCAACTGCAGAAGCTCGCGGCCATTTGTCGCACAGGGCAGTACCTCCACATCGGCCTCCTGCTCCAGCAAATAGACCAGCTCCTCCCTCGCCAGCCTTTCATCCTCTGCGATCATGATTCGGATCTGCATCAGGCATCTTCTCCTCGTCTATGTGGAATTGCAAACTGGATGCGGCAGCCTCCTTCCGGCAGGTTGGAAAAATGGAGCTTCGATTCCGGACCGAGAAGGCTGATTAAACGCTGGTTGACATTGTATACGCCGATGCCGTTGCCGTCTTTGCTCTCAAGCGGCGTATTTCCCAGCTTGTCCAGAAGCGGCTCCGGAACGCCTGCACCATTGTCCTCGACCACGACGGAGATGCAGTCACTCTCCTCTCTGACCGCAATGGCGATACGTCCGCCGCTCGGCTTTCCGCTAAGGCCGTGCTGGATGCTGTTCTCCACCAACGGCTGCAAGGTGCCGAACGGAATCAACGCCTGCTCCACACCCGGCTCTACCTCGCGCGAAACCGTAAATTGCTCTGCAAAGCGTATGCTGATAATTTCCAGATACGCATTCAGGTGCTGCAGCTCCTGCCCGACGGATACGAGCGGCGTCGAGGTCATTTTCAGGTTGAGCCGCATGAAAACCCCCAGCTGAATCGTCATGTGGCGGGCGAGATCGGGGTTGATCCGAATCAGCGTAACGATCGAGTTTAATGTATTAAACAGGAAATGGGGATGAATTTGAGCCTGAAGCATTCGCAGCTCTGCGTCCTTCATTAACCCCTTCATCTTCTCTGCGAGGGTCAGCGTCAATTGGTTGGACAACAGGTTTCCCAGACCTTTAGCCAGCGCCCCCTGAATTTTGCCGATCTGCTGCGGCCGCTTGAAATACAGCTTGATCAGCCCGACGACGCTCTCTCCTTCTCGGATCGGGACGACAATGGCTGCCTGCAGCGGACAATTGTTTCGCTCGCACGGAAGATGCTCGCGGGAAAGACTCGTCTGTATCCCTCCGGTGTAGATGACGCGGCGGGCCAGCTCACTGCGTATCGGCTCCCCGGCTACATGGTGGTCCGAACCGGCGCCTACGTGGGCTAGCAGCTGCTCTCTGTCTGTCACGGCGACTGCGCTGGCCTTCGCCTCTCTGAGCAGGATATAGGCTACGGATTGGGCCGTCTGGGGAGTCAAGCCCATCTTCAGATGGGGCAGGATGCGCTCGGCAATCGTGAATGCCCTCTCCGCCTCCATCGCGGCAGAGCGTTCTTCTTCGCGGAGAGCGACGCGGATCATCGTCGTGAAAATGGCGATGGAAATGCTATTGGTAAGCACCATGGGGATGCCGATAATATTCACAACCGTGCGGACGAGCTCGGGAGGCTGAGCCAATATGAGCAAAAGCGACATCTGTATGATCGGGGCAAACATTCCGATGAACAGCGCTTTGGACGGAGAAATTACGCGCTCTTGCGAGAAAAAGCGGGCAACATATCCGGCCAGAAGGCCCGTAATCGGGCTGGACAAGCCAAACGCCCAGGCGCCAAGGCCACCCAAGCTGAACAAATGGCAGCCCGCGATCAGTCCGGCCCCCAGTCCCACGAACGGCCCTCCGAGAAGGCCGCCAATCACGACACCGACAAGCGTTGAGTTTGCGATCACTTCACTTGACTGAAGCGGAAAGATCCAGAAAGCCGGGTTGTACGTCTCCTCGTGGACGACCACTCCCGCATACGTGCCTGCAATGCCAAACAGCCCGAATAACAAAGAGTACGCCACCGACGTCCACAATTGCAGCTCGCGGTCGAGTAATTGGCGAAACAGCGGAATTCTCGTCAGGATAAAGGCGATGGTAAGCAGGATGCCCATCCTCTCGATCAACAGCAGCGTCAAATGCTCCAAGGCCCCTACCTCCGAAAAAAGTCATAAATAGGCATATTCTAACAATTCCGCTTTTTCCCCCGCTTTCCCTGCCGGGACAGACAAACGGGACGGGTGATTTGCATATGATAGCTTTTGCCTAAATTTTCTACAGCAGGAAGGGTGAAGACGAATGTGCGGAATTACCGGCTGGATCGATTGGGAGAAGGATCTTACCCAAGAACACGCTGTTTTGCAAGCAATGACGCGGACTTTAACGGATCGGGGACCGGATGAAGAAGGATATTGGTGGGCAGACTCCAAGCATGCGGCCTTCGGCCATCGCCGTCTGGTCGTCGTCGACCCTGCCGGTGGCCGTCAGCCTATGTCACGACAGCAAAATGGGCGGGCGTATACGCTCGTTTACAATGGGGAGCTGTACAACACGGAAGATATTCGACGGGAGCTGATTGCCCGCGGCCATTCTTTTCGCTCCCACTCGGATACAGAGGTTCTGCTCGCCGCTTATATCGAATGGGAAGCAGACTGCGTGCACAAGCTCAATGGCATATTCGCCTTCGCTGTTTGGGATGAGCAGAGGCAACAGATGTTTTTGGCGCGTGACCGTCTAGGGGTAAAACCGCTCTTTTACGCGAAAAGGGGAACCGCTTTTTTATTCGCATCGGAGTTGAAAGCTTTATTGGCTAATCCTTTGGTAAAACCCGTCTTGTCGCGGGAAGGGCTGGCAGAAATTTTTGTGCTCGGACCCTCGCGCACCCCTGGGCATGGCGTCTTTCATGACGTCCATGAGCTGCGGCCTGGCTGCCATTTGACCATTTCTCGCGAAGGCGTTTCGATCAGGCGCTACTGGAGCCTGGAGAGCCAGCCTCACGAGGATGATGTCGAACAGACGGCTGCCACCGTGCGCCAGCTTTTGGCCGACTCGATCAAACGGCAGCTTGTCTCGGATGTCCCGATCGCCACACTGCTGTCCGGCGGTCTTGATTCCAGCGCAATCACGGCGGTCGCTGCAGCTGTGTTTCAGGAGGAAGGCCGAGGCGCTCTCCATACCTACTCCATCGATTATGTGAACAACGCTTCTCATTTCCAGCAAAGCGACTTCCAGCCGACCGATGACGCTCCTTTCGTCCGCTTGATCTCCGAACGGTTCGGCACCGTTCACCACACCCTCGAATTCGATACCCCTGAATTGGTCAGCGCCCTGCATACCGCACTTTTCGCCCGTGATCTTCCGGGGATGGCCGATGTCGACTCCTCTCTCTATCTGTTCTGCCGGGAAATCAAGAAAGAGACAACTGTCGTCTTGTCGGGAGAATGCGCCGACGAAATGTTCGGGGGCTATCCGTGGTTCCATCGGGAAGAGCTGCTTGGCGCGAATACCTTTCCCTGGGCGCAAGCTACCCGGGAGCGTGCCGGCTGGCTTTCCGCCGAGATGAGAGACTGGATCAGGCCCGAGGAATATGTAGCCCAACGCTACGAGGAGACGCTCGACGAGGTGCCCCGCTTGCCTGGCGAAAACCCGCTTGCGGCTAGAAGACGGGAGCTGTTTTATCTGAATCTCACCTGGTTTATGAATACCCTGCTGGATCGGAAAGACCGAATGAGCATGAAGGCAAGCCTGGAGGCGAGGGTTCCGTTTTGCGACCATCGACTGATGCAATACGTCTGGAATATTCCTTGGGAGCTAAAAAACTGGGGTAATCGCGAAAAAGGGATTCTCAGAAAGGCACTGGAAGGAATCGTTCCGGAAGAAGTGCTGTACCGCAAAAAAAGTCCATACCCGAAAACACATAACCCGGCCTATACGAAAGCAACGCGCTCCTGGCTCTTGAACGTGCTGGAGGACAGCTCCTCGCCATTGCATCAAGTCATTGACCAAACCCGGGTCAAAGCCTTCGCGATGTCAGAAGCTCAGGCCTCGGGAAAACCCTATTTCGGCCAACTGATGGGCAGCCCGCAGATGTTTGCCTACCTGGCATCGATTGACCTGTGGATGAGAGAGTACAACATCACCATTTCTTCGTAAATTAGCGCAAATGCCAAAAAAACCGTCTGAATGAACTCAGACGGTTTTCGTTGTTTCGTGATAAGCAAGGAATGCTGTAAGCCAGGTTCTGTCTCTCCCGTGCTGCAAACGGATCTGCTCCTCGCACCAAGAGCGGTAGTCATCTATCTATGGCATCCGAGATGCCATCCGTCCCTCCGTTCAGTTCCTTCGGGACGGTTCCCCTACCAAATTTGGGTTTCTCGCTCGCAGGGTTTACCGCGTTCCATCTCCCCTGTCGCCAGGGAAGCTACGTTTCTGTGGCACTTTCAGCGTACTCGGGTCTCTGGAAGAGAACCCTTTCCACGCCGTCAGCGAAGCAAATGCCTCGCTGCCCTGGTTTGCACCAGGTACGAACACTCCAGACATCTCAGTCTGGGCGAGCCTGGACTTTCCTCTACCGCCGACCATAAAGGCCGCGGCAGCGACTACCCGCATTCCTTGCCCACTCGTATGAATCAGCAATAAATAATGTACCATATCTGTGTTTCCCGGTCAACCGAAAGCCGCTGGAAGCACTGGAAATTGTTAATGCAGCAGCGTTGTAGTACAATATGGGATGTCATTTGCAAGCCATACCCCAAGACAGGAGAGATTTCGATGCTGCTGTTACCTTTTGAGAATCACGTCCCCCGCATTCATGAGTCTGTCTTTCTTGCAAAAGGCGTCGTCATCTCCGGCGATGTTACGATTGGAGAGGATACGTCGATCTGGTACAATACCGTCATCCGCGGAGATATTGCTCCCACCGTCATCGGGCGCAGGGTAAGCGTGCAGGACAACAGCACGCTGCATCAAAGTCCGGGAAACCCGTTGATCGTGGAAGACGAAGTGACGATCGGACACAATGTCGTTCTGCACAGTTGCGTGATTCGCCGCGGCGCCTTGATCGGCATGGGCTCTATCGTGATGGATGGAGCGGAGATCGGCGAGCAAGCAATGGTTGGAGCGGGAGCGCTCGTCCCACCGGGTATGAAGGTCCCTCCTCGCACTCTCGTCATCGGCTCGCCCGCCAAAATCAAGCGCGAGCTCACGGAAGACGACTTCAAGGAGCTTCGGCGCATCCGCCAGTCTTACGTGGACAAGGGCAAGATTTACCGCAAATTGGAAGAACAACCGCTCTCCAGATGATGATGGAGAGCGGTTTTTTCTTATGCTGCCTCGGTTGCTTGCAATTCCTTGCTGCGAATGTACTCAAATTGGCGATAGGAGCGGATGGCTGTCTCCAGATGGAGGCGGTTTGGTTCTTTGGTGGTCAAGTACCGCTGGAAGAAAGCCGAAATGCGGTACAGGAAGCCGCAATATTTTCGCAGCAGCTTATCCCCTACCATCCCGATAAAAATTCCCGCACATCCGGCAGCTACGCCAAAAGCGAGCGGAACGAACGGAATGGCCAGAAGAAATCCGGCAAAAAAACAGACGACGAGGTTCGTTGAGCACCCGGCGTTCACGATGTCCGCCCGGGCGATTTCCTCCCACGACTCCAGCCGCTTCTCTCCTCTGTAGCTGAAGACTTTATGCTCGGCACCGTGAAATTTTTTCAATTCACGTGGAAACACGAAGTGGAAACCGGCCACATAAATGGCTGCCCACCACGGATCGACTACAGCTGCTTCCGGGTAGACCAGCGCCGCGAGCACATACAAGACAAGACCCAGATGCAACAGTTGGTAGTACCAAGGGAAAGAGAAAAAGATCCGCACCCACAGCTTGCCGATCGTACGCAGGCTGATTTTCTCGGCCCATACTTCAATCACACCGTTTTTGACTTCCGCACAAGCCAGGACGTTCCGATCATGAAACAGGACACCGCGAGCAAAAGAAATCCCCATAATCATGTTTTATCTATTCTCCTTCCGTTCCATCATCAGTATAATTAGAGGAATGTACGCAGAATGAAGGAGGGGTCAATCCATGATCCGTATGGTACCAACTACACCGCTTACACCTCAGCACGACCCGTGGGAGCCGCTTTTTCATGCGACGCCGCCTGCCTACAAGCTGACAAGTGTCGAGTTTACGGTTACCAACCTGTGCAACCTCCGCTGCGAGCATTGTGCAGTTGGTGACACCCTTCGTTTCAAAGACGATCCTGCCCTGCCGATCCAGACCATCCTGAATCGTCTGGATGAAGCGCAGGACCTCGCTACTATCAGTATAACAGGCGGAGAACCAATGTACAGCGAGCGCACCGTCAAGGAAATCATTCTCCCGCTGCTTCGCTACGCGACGGACAGAGGCCTTCGCACCCAGATCAACTCCAATCTGTCGATGCCATTTTCCAGGTATGAAATGATATTGCCTTACATAGATGTGATGCACATGTCCTGGAACTGGGCGACGCCCGAAGAGTTCCGTACCATTGTTTACGCAAAAAGCAGGCAGATGGTTTCTTCCAAACAGGCTGAACAGCAGTTTGCCACGATGTGGTCCAATGCGCAGAAGCTTGCCGACGCCGGCGTTTTTGTCTCTGCCGAAACAATGCTAAACCCCCGAACATACCAGAAATTGGATGTCCTTCACAAGCAGATTCAGGAAATGGGCTGCCTCCGTCACGAAGTGCATCCCATGTACGCCAGCGATTTCGCACGTGAACTGGATGTTTTGACTTTGGATGAGCTTCGTCAAGCTGTTGCACACATGCTGGAAATCCGCAATGAGAATTTGTGGATGCTCTTTGGCACCTTGCCGTTCTTTGCCTGCAGTCCATTGGAGGCGGACAGAGAGCTGATCCTGAAGCTGCGGGAGGCCAAAAACGTAACGGTACGCAACGATCCGGACGGCCGAAACAGACTAAACGTAAACGTCTTTACCGGAGACGTCATCGTCACTGATTTCGGAGATGTCGCTCCTTTGGGCAACATCCAGACCGACCGTTTGGATACCATGTTCAGCCGCTGGCAGGAGCACCCGCTGAACCAAAACATCAACTGCTACTGTCCGGCTGCCTCTTGTGCCGGCCCCAACCTGCTGGTTGCCAACACCTACTATGCAAATGAAAACTTTAAAGAGAGAAAAGCGCTGATTTAATGGGCAAACTACCTGTGAGGTGATTTGCATGAGCAGGCGTAGAAGACGTCCTCTCGTACCGCAAGCACAGGCAGGACTGGACCAGTTGAAGGCCAGGGTGGCCGGTGTCAATCAACCCGAGCAGGCGAAATTTGAGGTTGCCCAGGAGCTGAATGTCCCTTTGCAAAACGGATACAACGGCCAGTTGTCCGCTCATGATGCTGGGCGTATCGGCGGTCAGCTGGGCGGGGGCATGGTAAAGGAATTGGTTCGAATGGCGATGGAGCAGCTTCCCCGCAAATAACCTGACCAAAAAGAAAGAACCGCATCGTATGCAGATGCGGTTCTGCTGTTTTTCATCATCCGGTTATTCGTTTCAGCGAAGCCGATCTAACTGCTTGACGCTTGATTTTCTCGGCCCAAGCATGGAGCGGCTGATGTTGTTTACTTTGTGAAACGAATCAAACATTTGGTCCAGGACCTCGATCAGCTCCCGTACCTGCACCACTTTTCCGTATACACCGTCAAAATGGTGACGAACGTTTTTTCCATTCAGCCGAAACATGACCGCACCTCCTCTGTTCCTCTCCTACCACCGTATGCGATACGGGCGTCAACGGAGAGAGGGAAACGCCGGTCCATCCGCCCATTTTTTGAGAAATTCTAGAGGCGATACAGGTCCGGACGGCGATCAGCAATTACAGGAATTCGGCTTCTCACTTCATCTACGAGGGTGAGGTCAATCTCCGCCCTGATGATCTCTTCCTGCTGCATGCCTTCGGCGATAATTTCCCCCCAGGGGTTAATCACCATGGAATGCCCGCAAAATGTATTTCCGTCGCCCTCCCCGACGCGGTTGCAGGCGATGACGTACATCTGATTCTCAATCGCGCGTGAAATCAAAAGCTGGCGCCAGTGATGAAGCCGGGGATGGGGCCATTGGGCACAAACAAACAGAGCCCGTGCTCCTTGCAAAGCATGCACCCGCACCCACTCCGGAAAGCGAATGTCATAGCAAATGACGGAACTGACTGGCTGACCATCCAATATGTAAACGCCTGGGCGATCTCCGGCGGCAAGAAACTTTTCCTCTTCCATCAGTCGAAACAAATGCGCCTTTGAATAGCTGCCTGCAAGCTTCCCGCTGCGATCAAACACAAACGTTGTATTGTACATCCGACCATCCCTGTTTTCCGCGACGGAACCGCCGATTACATGGGCCTGCAGCTTTTCTGCCGCATCGCTCAGCAATTGCTTGGCTCGCTCGCCGTTTTTATCAGCGATTTCATCCAGCCGCTTCAAATCATAGCCTGTATCCCACAACTCCGGCAAGAGGACCACATCCGGTCTTTCGTCTGACGATTGGAGTTGATTGACAAAATTCCGAATCGCCTCTACATTTTTTTCCGGCTGTCCAAAAGCAATATCCATCTGCAGCAAGGCAACATTCCACTTCATCTGTTTCCCCCCTGACTTTATTCTCTTAATCGTAGCCTTCACTCCACAGGAGTTCAAGCATAATTGTCGATTTTGCCAGGGGTGCCATCGGGCAACCGGAAAGAAAAGAGAGGGCCCGAGGCTAACCCCGGGCGGGCTTGAAAAAGATTACGTGCGTGGACGCGGCCGTGCCTCCAGACGAGTTACCCGTGTTTCGAGACGATCGACGCGCCGATCCAGTTCACGAATATTGCGCTCGGCACGGTCCATGCGCTCATTGAGACGGCGGATACGGCGATCTACATCGTCGCGCGGCGGTTGAGGCGGACCCGGCTGTCGAACGGGCACCCAGATCGTTTGACCGATATAGATGTAGTACGGGGCGGGGATGTTGTTCACTCGAATCAGTTCCTGTACGGGAACCCCGAAGCGGGCGGCAATCGCATTTAATGTATCCCCGGGTTGGACTACGTAGTTCACGTAAACCACTCCTTTTTGTATTTGATTCGTTATTAACCTATGCCCGCCCGCCTGCCTGTGAAATAAGCGATCACCCATTTTCCCAAGATTGGTCAAACACCTACGTCATTCGCCGTGACAGGCTCTTACGCATTAAAACATTCAGAGAGCCACAGGGTTACAGCAAACCAGGTTTGTTCTGCTTGATTTGATCGAGAATATCCAGCATGATCAAATCTATGCATTTTTGACGATATTGCAATAATCTTCGCAGAAATTCCTTTTTTCGTTTCGTCAACGCGAGCTGTTTGGGAACAGTGTCGATGGCACGAGTAATCTCCGCTTCAGGCAGCCCTTGAATTCTATTTACCATTTCGTCTACAGCCGACCTGTTGCTTAAAACAACCTTCTTCATGCCAGTGGGAATTCTCATGCTTTTTTTTAACTGAGGGTGCTTGAATCCCTTCACACGAGCAAATGGAGAATTGGTAGGCGAGCCAAGCAGTGCGCTCCCATGGTCGATTAAATACCAGTTGTACTTTTCCTTCGTACTGTCCCGAT
The DNA here is from genome assembly GCF_036700025.1 of Brevibacillus borstelensis. Taxonomy (NCBI): domain Bacteria; kingdom Bacillati; phylum Bacillota; class Bacilli; order Caryophanales; family Paenibacillaceae; genus Brevibacillus; species Brevibacillus borstelensis. Next base: position 3,613,646 of record NZ_CP144922.1, read on the forward strand.
AGAGTACGAGATTGACACTCGTGCGGTCCTTGTTCAATATCCATGCGTCAAACACGATCACTTGAGCCAAACGCTTGATATCGTTCACAAACCACTCCGGACAGTATTTCACCTCTTTTTTTGCCCGCTCCCACGTGATGACTTCTTTTGCGTTCACACGCCTTGAAATATAGCCCCTCACCTTCCTTCTGTCGGGGCCTGACACCATGGCCGGTTTAAAGTTTGCTACCGGAAATCCCAGGCTTTTTGCAAGGGAATTCGCAAGGTATTCGTTCACGATCATTTGGCGATGCTTCCTGCTTTTTTTAGTCCTTTTGTATGGATACTTAAAAAAACCGATGTTTCCTCGTTTATCGCGAACTTTCCAGACTTTTTTTCTCGTTTCTCTCTTCATGCGCCCTGCATATTTCCACCTCATTCGGTAAATGTTCCTTTCTGCTGATCATAGGTACTGATACAGAATATGGAATTTACACAGATTTGAACCGGGCATACATTTCAAAAAGCACCAGTTCCGTCTGTGTACGCTGTCACTTCCTTTCTACACGGTTCCTAATCCAGCAAAAAAGTCACCGGCAGCGTTTCCACTGCTGGTGACTTTTTGTCCCATACTCGTATTCTTTTTATTTAAAAACAGGCTCCGCGAACTGTGCCAGTTTTTCCATCGAGCTCTTTTCTACATCTGCATGCAGGCTGTTTCCATGGGAGTCCATCGTAACGATGGCAGCAAAGCCTTTCACGCGAAGGTGCCACATCGCTTCTGGAATACCGAATTCCATAAAGTCGACACCTTCAACCTTTTCAATACAGTCTGCATAATACTGAGCTGCTCCCCCGATCGCGTTGAGGTATACAGCACCGTGCTCTCCCAGCGCCTTCAGCGTTTTTGCGCCCATGCCGCCTTTTCCGATGACAGCCCGAATGCCAAATTTCTTGAGGATATCGCCCTGGTAAGGCTCCTCGCGGATAGATGTTGTCGGTCCGGCTGCTTTTACGTGCCACTCGCCTTGCTCGTCTTTCAGCATAACAGGACCGCAGTGGTAAATGACGCCGCCATTCAGGTCAACCGGGCAATCGTGATCCATCAGGTATTTGTGCAGGGCATCGCGTCCGGTATGCATGATACCGTTGATGATGACGACATCCCCTACCTTCAGGCTGCGAATTTGCTCCTCGGTGATTGGTGCCTGAAGCACAACCTCACGACGCTCTGCCTTTGGCTGGTCGGTTTCCGCATCGAGGTTCATGGCAACCGGCTCATCCTTGTACAGGTAACGAATGATTTCGCCCGTTTCTGCATTGAGGCGGACACCTTGACGGCGGAACGCCCAGCAGTTGTAGGCTACAGATACGAAAAAGCTGGCTGGCAATCTGTTTTCAACGCCGATTTTGCAGCCGAGCAGCGTGGAAACGCCTCCGAAGCCCATCGTACCGATACCGAGCTCGTTGGCTTTTTCCATGATGTATTTCTCCAGCTCGGCCAGCTCGGGAATTTCGTTCACATCGTCGACGCGACGGAACAGCTGGTGCTTGGCCAGCGCATAGCCGGACGTCCGGTCGCCACCGATGCCCACTCCGATGAAGCCGGCACTGCAGCCTTGTCCTTGCGCCTGGTAAACCGAGTGCAGGATGCACTTGCGAATGCCGTCAAGATCGCGGCCTGCTTTTCCGAGGCCTTCGAGCTCACAGGGGAGGGAGTACTGGATATTCTTGTTTTCACACCCGCCGCCCTTGAGGATCAGCTTGATTTCGATTTCGTCTTCTTCCCACTGCTCAAAGTGAATGACGGGCGTTCCCGGTCCCAGGTTGTCCCCGCTGTTCGCACCAGTGAGCGAATCTACAGAATTAGGGCGCAGTTTTCCGGTTTTCGTCGCTTCCACGACGGCTTCATAAATCGCTTTTTTGATAACGAGCTGATTTACGCCGACCGGGGTCTTGATTTCAAAGGTCGGCATTCCAGTATCCTGGCAAATGGGGGAAACGTTGTCTTCCGCCATCTTGATATTTTTTGCAATGGTTGACAATGACAGAGCAGCGCGTGTGCCCATGTCTTCTTTTGCTTTCGCGTCGTTGATGGCGCGGCGCACGTCCGGAGGCAGGTTCGTCGAGGTTTCGGTAATCAGCTCCAGGATGCTTTGCTTCAATGTATCCATCTTTGTCGCTCCTTTTTAACCATCTGTAGTATCGATATCCTAAACCGCCTCTCATTATATCACACTGCTTCGCTTTCGTCCGTAGAATGTGCTTCCCGGGGTGTGAAACATTTCCCCCCACCCTCCGTCTAAAGGATAGAAAAAACTGGTTCTGCCGGTTTGCCGGAACGAATGATAAGGGGCGTATTCAAATGAAAAAATGGATGAGTGGAATGTTGGCAGGCGTAATCGCCATAGCTGCTGTACCTGTTTGGATGAGTTTCGAGAGCCTGGGGGAAAAGGAAGCGGCGGCTTCAGCGAAAGTGGCTGTCGCTTCTGCAAAAGAATCCACACCTACCGATCAATCAGCACTGCCAAAGGGGGCCGACCAGCCTCTTCCGGTCGTCGGTTCCTACGAGAAGCTAAAGAAGCTGTTGAAAGATTATGAAAAAGGCCACGGCATCCAGTATGGGGTAACTGAGACAGAAGCGATGGAAGCCGTACCGGCGATGGAGGGAGCACCGGTGCTCAAGGCAAAAACGGCAGCGGCTCCAACCCCGGATTCCTCTTCCTACTCCTCTACCAACGTTCAGGTACAGGGAGTCGACGAAGCGGATATTGTCAAAACGGACGGGACGTATTTGTATCAGGCGACCCCCGAAGAAGTGCGGATCATTCGGGCAAAACCCGCAACAAGCATGGAGCTCGTCAGCAGATTGAGCTTTTCCGGCGATGAATTCTCCCCGCAGGACATGTACATCGATGAAAAGCGGCTGATTGTGATCGGACAATCGCGTCCGAAAGCCGTGCGCGACCATATCATAACCAATGAAAAACGGTTCATGCACGGCCACTCGAATACAATGGTGCAGGCGCTCATCTACGACATCTCGGATAAGCACTCTCCCCGTTTGACCAGAGCACTGGAAGCAGACGGCTACTACGTGTCCTCCCGGAAGATCGGCTCCAGCTTCTATCTGGTGACCAACAAGGGGATTGATTGGTATGCGCTCTCCAACCAGTCTCAGGAAGTCCCCGGACCGCGTTACCGGGATACAGCACAAGGGGATGATTACAAGACGATCGGCTACTCGGCGATTCGCTACTTTCCTGAAGCGATTCAGCCTGGCTACCTGATCGTCGCGGGAGCCAATCTCGATAACCCCAAGCAAGCCGCTTCCATCCATACGTATCTGGGCTCAGGCGAAAATGTCTACGCTTCACCGAATAACCTGTACGTGGCAGTCACTCAGCAAGAGGTGGAGTCAGCGGGCAAAGCAAAGAAATCGCTGATCGCCGGCGGCCCCGTTCCAATCATGAAGAGCGAAACGTCTCTCTACCGCTTTTCCATGAAAAACGGAAATCTTGCCTATACGGGAAAAGGGACTGTTCCGGGCCGCATGCTGAATCAGTTTTCCCTAGATGAGCACAACGGCTATCTGCGTATCGCGACAACCTCGGGAGACATGTGGCGAACAGACGAGAATACCTCCAAAAACAACCTGTATGTGCTCGACTCACAATTGCAAGCAATAGGAAAGCTGGAAGGAATCGCCCCTGGCGAAAGAATCTATTCTGTGCGGTTTATGGGGGACAGAGCCTATATGGTTACCTTTAAACAAGTGGACCCGCTGTTTGTAATCGATGTCAAACAGCCGGATTCACCCAAAATTTTGGGCGCTCTGAAAATTCCCGGCTACAGCGACTACCTGCACCCGTATGATGAAAACCATATCATCGGATTTGGCAAAGACGCCGTGGCCGACAAAGAGACCGCTTTTTACCAAGGAATGAAGCTGGCTTTATTCGATGTCACGGATGTGAGCAAGCCGGTGGAGAAATTCCAGACAGTCATCGGGGATCGCGGAACGGATTCCGAGCTGCTGTATGATCACAAAGCGCTGCTGTTCTCCAAGGAGAAACAGCTTTTGGCCTTCCCTGTGTCGGTTCACGAGCTGACAGCGGAGCAAAAGGCGGAAAAAGATATTCGCGCTTACGGAAGCTTCTCTTTTCAAGGAGCCTATGTTTACAGGCTGAATGAGCAGGATGGATTTGTCTTGCGCGGGACCATTACCCATCTGAATTCCGACGATATGAAAAAAGCCGGCCAGGATTGGTACGACAGCGCAAAAAACGTAGAGCGGATCGTCTACATCGGCGATACGCTGTACACGATCTCACGAGATCAGGTGAAGGCAAACAGCCTGCAAACCCTGACCGAAACGAACACACTGATGTTGTCCAAATAGAAGCAACCATCTGTCAAGGCTGTCCATTCTGTGCTAAGATAAAAAAGAGACACAGCAGAGAGAGGGTGTCACCCGCTTGGAATATTTGGACCTAAATCTGACATCGACGCTTTCAGGCGTGGCCGTCGTGCTGGTAGTAGCCTTTTTGCGACTGCACTGGCCGTTTCGCTACCAATACATCGGACATTTTTTCAGGCAAAATCCGGAAAGACGCAAGCGCTGGCTAGACGCTTCCTATCGGCGCAATCGCACGCGGACGGTCGCCATGCTGGATAAGTCAACATTGGAAATCCTGTCGGGAAACTATGAATTGGCAGAGAAATATATTGTACAGGGCCTGAATGTATGCAAGGAACGCCCGTCCCTGTTTAATCAGGCAATGGTGCATTACCTCTTTTACAACCTTGCCTTTGTCTACTTTACGAGCGGCAAGTACTCGGAAGCGCTGGAAATCGCTTTTCGCGTCTATCAGCGGGATCAAGGCATGACCGACTCGCTTGGATTGATTGCCTGCTCACACGCCCGGCTGGGTGAGATCGAGAGCGCGATCGAAGCCTACAGCCTGATACCAGGAAAGCGTTCAACCCGAGAATGGAAGCTCCTCTGCCTGGCCGAAATCGAAGCAGCCAAAGGCAACTACGAGAGAGCAATTACTCATTTGCATCAGCTCATGACAAAATCCGGCCTTTCACTTTGCCTGAATCGCGCAGAACTGGAGAAGCGTCTGGAAGAATGGACGAAAGCTTCCACACAAGCTGGATAACTAGTGATAGGCGTCATCGAAAAAGAAGAACCGTACCAACGTTTGCCGTTGCGCGGTTCTTCTTTATTTCCATGCCATTTTGTTATCCCCGAACAATCCCGATCAATTCCTGAAAAAAAGGGGCAATGTCGCCGCGCAGGATCGGGCCATGCCCTGTAGCCAAATACTCAATCGGCCAGTCCAGCAGAATTTCCAATCCTTCCGCAAAGCCTGCGGCCTTTTCCGGTTCCTCGTCCTTGCATCGCTGGATGAATTGCCTGCAAGCGTCACGCTGCAGCGTGCCGTAGTCGACAAGTTGTTCCCATGGCGTACTGCCGAAGTGGATGTGATCCCCGATAAAGCAAATTTTCGTATCCGGATCAAAGAAGGCGACAGATCCCTCCGTATGGAAGGGAAGCTGCCGAAATCGAAGACACGGCAGGTCTCCTCCAGTCCCCGTGAACGTATGACCGAAAAAAGTCTGGGAAAAATCGTCTAGCTCATAGTAGTCTTCGAGATGAATCCAATTATGCCGTGAGGGGAAAAGATCGGCGTTTCCGATATGGTCAGCATGACAATGCGTGAAGTATACATAGGCAATCTGCTCCGGTTTGACTCCGATCTCCACAAGTGCCTGCTGGAAGTAGGGGCGGTGCTTGCGAAGATGGGAGTCCACCAGCACAAACGCATCGTCTTTCGCAATCACATAGCTGTTGATATAGCTTTTCCACGCTTCTTCATAGGTCAGGATCGCCCACGTGGACTCGGCGATTTGTTCCGTTACGTTCGTCAAGCTACCATCTCTCCTCTCCTTCCAAGAGTATATTCCTAATCTTATTATACACGAATGCCCGAGGGTGTGGCTGAAAAGTCGCGCTTACCTGGCAGGCGAAGCTTCACCCAGACTCACCCACACCCGTCCGCTAACCTCGCGAAGCTCCAAAGGAACGCCAAAGAAACCGCTCAGTACTTCTTTTGTCAATACATCCAATGATTGTCCAGCTCGCACGACCTGCCCTGCCTTTAACAGCAGGGTATGAGTAAAGCATGGCAGAATTTCCTCGATATGGTGGGTCACATACAGTAAAGTGGGACCGTCCGGCTGCTCGGCGACCCGTGCGATCATGGACAAAAGCTGTTCCCGTGCCAGCAGATCCAGGCCTGTACAAGGCTCGTCCAGAATCAGCAGTCGCGGAGAAGCCATCAAAGCACGGGCAATCAGGACTTTTTGCCGCTCCCCTTGGGATAGTGTCCGAAATGGCGAATGACGCAAATGCCCGCAGCCAAACTCCTTCAGCAAGGCATCGGCCCGGTCAATATCCTCTGCCGACGGTTTTGTGTACAGCCCGATCGTAGCCTCGCGTCCGCTCAACACCACCCTCTCGGCAGTCTCATTCTCATGCAGTTGAGACATCAGCGAGGAACTGACCCAGCCGATTGATTTGCGCATGTCGCGCAGGTCCACTTCGCCGTATCGGTGACCCAATACAGACACTTGCCCCTTTGTCGGCCAAGTATAGCCGCAAATAAGATTGAGCAGGCTCGTTTTACCTGAACCATTTTGGCCGACCAGACACCAGTGCTCCCCTTTTTTTACCTGCCAATGAATATGGCGCAAAATATGTTTCTCTTCTCTCTGCCAGGAAACATCGCTGATATCGATGACGAATTGATCTAGCATGTCCCCTCACTCCTCCCTATACTCCAATTGAAACGATTACTACGAGTATACATGGAGTTCAGAAAAATGGCACGAGTTCAATTGTTCACGACAGTCTGCTTCTTCAAAAGTTCCTCCGCCTGCTTGGCCGGCACCGGCTTGCTGAACAGATATCCCTGCATTTCGTCACACCCTCGCTCTGCAAGGAACTGCCGCTGTTCCTCCGTTTCCACCCCTTCTCCCAGCACCTGCAGCCCCAGGCTGTGCGCCATCACGATAATCGAGGAAGCGATCGCCGCATCATCTGCTCGGCTCGGGATTCCCCGGATAAACGACTGGTCGATCTTCAAACGCTTGATCGGGAAATGTTTGAGGTAACTGAGCGATGAATAGCCTGTTCCAAAATCATCCATGGATACTTGAATGCCTACCTTATGCAACTCCCGGAAGGTCTCAATGACGCGGTCGACGCTGTGCATTGCAATGCTCTCCGTAATTTCCAGCTCAAGGCATTCCGCAGCAAGGCCGCTCGTTTCCAAAACGCTCTTTACCTTGTCTACGATCTCTTCCTGATAAAACTGTGCCGCCGATAGATTGACAGCCACGCGGACCTTGGGCGCCCCCGCTTCCTGCCAGCTTTTATTTTGCCGGCAAGCCGTCTCCAGAACCCACTCCCCAATCGGAATAATCAATCCCGTTTCCTCGGCCAGCGGGATAAACACTCCCGGAGAAATCACTCCCTGCTCCGGATGATTCCAGCGGATCAACGCCTCCATCCCTACAATCCTGCCCGTTTTTGTCTCAATCTGCGGCTGGTAGTAGAGCTCGAGCTCGTTGCGTTCCAATGCATGGTGAAGGGCATTTTCCAAGGCGAGGCGCTCCGGGGTAAGGGTATTCATCTCTTCTTTGTACAATTGGTAGTGATTGCCGCCAAGACGCTTTGCTTTGTACATCGCAACATCGGCAAGCTTGATCAGCGTTTGGGGATCTGTCCCGTCCTTTGGAAAAAGACTAACCCCGATGCTGACCGTCGTAAACAGTTCATGCCCATTGATGAAAAAAGGCTGGGACATCTCTGCGATAAGCGATGAGGATATGCGCATGACTGTATTGACATGGTCTATTTCTGAAAGCATGATGACAAATTCATCTCCGCCAAAACGGGCAACGCTATACTTTCCTTCTATGCACTTCTGAATCCGCTCGGCAGCGCTTTTCAGCAGCTCATCTCCGATCCCGTGACCCAAGGAATCGTTAATTGTTTTAAACCGGTCAAGATCCACAAACAAAACCGCGCCCAGCATTTTTTTCTCCCGAGCCTCTCTAATCGCTTCAGCCAACTGCTTCTCCAGCAAAAAACGGTTTGGCAGGTCGGTAATGTTGTCGAAGAAAGCGAGCTTCTCAATGGTCTCCTCCGCTTTTTTGCTGTCCGTGATGTCCCGAAAGGCCGTTACAGCTCCGATCACCTGATTGTCCTCGATAATGGGAGAGGTGATATAGGCCACAGGAAAGGAAGAGCGGTCTTTTCGGAAAAACATCGCGTCTTCTACACGCCGTTTCTTTCCGTTTGCGAGTACCTGCAAAATGGGACTTGTCTCGTATGCAACCGCTCCGTCGCAGGGTGGCTTGTACTGGGCAATCCAGCGAATATCCCGGCCGAGCAACTCTTCCTTCATCCAGGACAGCAAGCGTTCCGCCTCCGGATTGACAAATGTGATGCTGCCCGCGCGGTCGACGACGATGACTCCTTCTCCAAGCGTGTTCGTGATCGTTTTCAACTGCTTTTCACTTTTGCTCAATGCGAGCTCTGCCTCGCGACGGCGGCGAAAGGGCTCTTCGATCGTGGAGACATAGATCGCCTTCATAATGGTGTAGTACCCGCAAAATTTGAATACATGCCCCATGATGGTATACCAGTCATCTCCAGTCTGATTCTGGGTGAAGACGAGACCGCCGAGCATGAGATAAACAGAGGCAGTGGCAAATCTCAGCATAGTCGGGTTTTTGTCTCGGCGATAAAGCAGCGCAAAAAGAACGGCCCCGGCGAGGTTGAAGAACGAAGCTGCATATTCCATTCCTGCCTTCAGCAAAGTCACTTCCTGCTGCTCTGTGATAAGAAGCGGCAGGCGCTCCGATTGCGTGCCGAGCCATGTAAAAATGAGAATGAGAAGCAGAATCACGAAGCTGAATACGGGCTTTCTTTGATATACGCTGATCTCCTTGTCCTTGGTCGATAAAATGACGAGGATAAAGATTGAACAAATGAAACGGGACAAAACCCAACACCACGTCGCTTTCTGAACGGAGCTTTCGCCTCCAAAAAAAGACAGCCCTTGGTAATTGATCGTGTGCTGCAAATCCAACACGCCGACAACCAGGAACAGGGCGCCGATCAAAAGGCGATGACGGGACATCGTCACTGGAAACAGCATCCATCCCTGAAACGCAATCGAAATGGCCACCATAATGCTGAAAAACTCGAGCATGCGGTACAACGATTGAACTTCTTCAGACGTCATCGTCATAGAAAAAGGTATCTCCACCAGGGAAACCAGTATAAACAAGGCGATAGCCAGAACGGCATACACCATCGTCTTCCTCTCAATATCAACTGGCCATACATCGGCCGATTTCTTTACCTGTTGTTGCATACCTTCACCCCAATACCAAACCTGCGCTATACTTGCGATTCCTGTTCACGTTTCACATCCGTGAAAAAAGACTACTTTCTTTTCCCCTTTTCCTGATACATCGAAAAGTCTGCCCGTTTAAGCAGTGCTTTCAGGTCACCCCCGTCATCCGGGTATATACTGATTCCGGTACTGCCCGAAACCGCAATCTCGGTCTGATCAATGATAAAGGGCGACTCGAGTAAGCGAATGAGATCATCTGCCACTTTTTCTGCTTCCCGCTTTGAAGAAAGGTTCGGAAGCAAAATGTTAAACTCATCCCCTGCCATCCGGGAGACCGTTACTCCCTCCTGAAAATGACCCTGAAGACGTTTGGCGACTGCTTGGATTAATTGGTCCCCTACATCATGCCCGAATGTGTCGTTAACGTGTTTAAAGCCGTTTAAATCGAGAAAGAGCAGCGCGAAAAAAGTATGCTCCTTCTGAGCCACTCTGATCTGTTCCTCTACTTTCTGCTGAAACAGCAATCGATTCGGCAGTCCGGTCAGGTAGTCATGATACGCATAGTACTTGATTTTTTCCTGGTGCTTCTTCTGTTCCGTAATATCACTGAAAGCCGCCGTATAGTACTGAATGTCGCCATTCTCCCCACGAACGGCACGTATGCTGATGTATTCAAGAAACAGCTCGCCAGTCTTGCGCCGATTCCAGATCTCGCCTTGAAATTCTCCTTCTTTGGTCAATTTGTCCCACATTCTTTGATAAAAATGCGGATGATGACGCCCGGAGCTTAAAAGACGCGGATTTTTTCCTACGATCTCTTCTTTGGAGAAGCCTGTCACCTCACAAAAAGCTTGATTGACGAGCAAGACCGTTCCATTCGCATTGGTTAAAAGAAGTGGATTTGGCGCTGTTTCAAAAGCAATCGCTACGAGATATAATAGCTCCTCATCCTGCCGGATCGTGCTGATCGATTTCCGGCCCGTCTCGAACCCACCCGGCCATTTCTGGTCACCTTTCATGCTCCCCCTCCTTTCTCTCTCGAACATAATCTGTGTATATGGTCTCGATCATCAGATGGGCCGACAGCTTGACTGTTTCTTTTTTCCTATTCCCTCTTTCCTCCCGAACATAACCTATCTTCACAAAAATACCAAATTTCGACAATAACCTACACGATATTGTCAAATTCTCAGAAAAGCGAACTGGCATAAAAATAGCCTGGCATCTAGCTGATACCAGGCTCAGGCTGTCGAGAAACCCCACAATATGTTGGAGTTTCTTCTTTCATAACAATAAAATTGAGCACGAAGTGCTGGAAGTCTTAGATAGCACCACACCTAACATGCCTTTGCAAGGTGGAGTGCTATCTTTTTTATATTTTGAACGGTTGCTGTCAGCAACGCTTGCTCTTGGACATTTTCACGTCCGCGCAACCTACAATAGCGAAGTCCATGCAGTTCTTTGGCATCTGCAAAACTTCGCTCTATCGTTTGGTATCTCAACCTGTATAGGTATTTTCCTGACTTACTTAAGCGGTTCTGTCGAACCCATTCTTTACTCTCTTCCCATACATGCCTGGTTATCACCTTTTGGTGATTTTTTGACCGTGTACACATAGTGAGCATCGGACATGCCTTACATATTTCTTTATTTGACTTATACATTCTGTATCCGTTACGGTCAGTTGTCGAATAAGCAAGCTCATGTTTTTGGGGGCAAATATAGACATTCTTTTCGGGATCATATTTAAACCGCCATTTGGCGATAAGGCCTTTAACAGGTGAAAAAGCTCGATGGCCAATGACGGCAAAGATATTTAGATCGTGCAGAGCCTTGCAGATTGGAGTAGTTAAATAGCCAGCATCCAATGCAACGGCTTCAATGGTATCTGTAAACCCAAACTTCTCAATTTGGTGTTGTAGCCGATCTACATAAGGAACAGAATCATGAACGTTACCCGCAGTCACGTGTACATCAGTTATGATATTGTACTTATGATCGACTGTCCGATGATCGAGATAGAAAAAGCCTTCAGGCTTTCCGTCACGAACCATGTAACCACTGTCCGGATCAGTAGTACTCACCTTGATTTCCTTTTCTTCCTTCACATCCTCTCTAGGCTTCAATCCTTTTTTCCGTGTGCTTCACGGTCTTCATTAATGGCTGCTTCTAAATCACTAAGGTAGGCTCGACTAGATTTTTCAATAACATGCTTCTTAAATTTACGTTTGTTCGCATTTGCTTTCAGATGAGTGGAATCACTTATCAAAACACGTCCGCCAACCATGCGATGTTGGATAGCAAGGCGAACGATTTCATCAAAAATCTCTTGGAAAACATTTGTGTTTTTAAAACGAGTTCGACGATTCCAACTGATGGTAGTGTGGTCTGGAACTCGATCTGTTAGTGAAAGGCCAAGAAACCAGCGGTAAGCAATATTCGTCTGAATTTCCTTTTCGAGTTGTCTTTCTGACCGGATACCGTAAAGGTATCCAATGAAAATCATTTTAAATAAAACCACCGGATCAATGGCTGGTCTACCGTTATCTTCACAATAGTATTGGCGTACTTTTTCTCGGATGAAAGAGAAGTCTACATGCTTTTGAATAACTCGTAGCAAATGGTCCTCCGGGACCAACTCATCAAGGCATACAAATTCATATTGCATTTGTTGCTTTTTTTCATTAGAGGAAAGCACAATAATCACCCGCCAGTAAATGTAATTACAAGAATATTATAACACATTAACGCGGTGTCGTCACAAAATACAGGGAAATAAAAATGGCTGTCGACTTTCTCGACAGCCTGAGCCTGGCATCTAGCTGATACCAGGCTTCGAGAACTTTTCTTTCAAATAGCTTTCCATATCTTCCTTTGTCAGCGGATGGCTGAAGAAAAATCCTTGTACCTCCTCACACATCTGCTCCTGCAAAAAATCGAGCTCGTCTGAAGTCTCTACCCCTTCAGCGATTACGTGCAAATCCAGATTTTTGGCCATCGAGATGATCGTCGCGACGATTGCTCTATTGCCTGGACTTTTTTTCAGGTCACGAATAAAGGAGCGATCGATTTTCAGCCTGTCCAACGGAAAATCTTTCAGGTAGGAGAGAGAGCTGTAGCCTGTCCCGAAATCATCGATTGCAATGTGCACTCCCAGTTTTTTCAAATCATAGAGGGTTTGCGTCGCCCGCTGCACGTCGATCATCGTACTTTCTGTTACTTCCAGCTCTAAATATTCGGGTTGCATGCCGGTCTCCCGCAAAATTCTCTCAACTGTCTGAACAAAATCCTTTTTTAAAAATTGACGGGCGGACAAATTGACGGCAACGCGAACCGGCGCATACCCCATTTCCTGCCATTCTCTGTTTTGTTTGCACGCTGTCCGCAGGACCCATTCCCCTATTGGAACAATCAGCCCCGTTTCTTCTGCAATCGTAATAAACTGATCCGGGAGGAATAACGCCACGCTTCGGATGATTCCATCTGACGAGCGCCTCCATACCTGACAATTTCTTGTTTGTGACATTGACTTGCGGCTGGTAATAGACCAGCAATTCGTTGCGAACCAAAGCGCGATTCAGTTCGTTTTGCAGGTACATCCTCTCCGATGCCGCCTTCTGCATATGGGCCGAGTATTTGTGATAGGCGTTTTTGCCTCGTTCCTTGGCCGAGTACATGGCAGTATCTGCCGTCTTCATCAATGTCTGATAGTCATTCCCGTCCTCTGGAAAGCGCGAGATTCCGATACTGGTCGTAATATACAGCTCATGCCCCTCGATCAAAAAGGGCTGCTCGATGATCCGGATCAATTGATCCGCCATCTGTATCAGCTCGCTCTCTGGCACCTCCGGCATCAAGACAATAAATTCATCGCCGCCGAGTCGCCCTACGATACCCGATTCTCCGACGCAGTTGACGATCCGATGCGTCGCTTCTCGCAAAAGCAGATCGCCAAAGTCATGTCCCAAAGAGTCATTGATCAGCTTAAAGCGGTCCAAGTCGAGAAACATCACAGTGACAGTCTGTTCACGATTCTTTGCATTCCGGATCGCTTTTTCAAGCTGTTCTTCGATAAATCGCCGGTTGGGCAAACCCGTCAATGCATCGTGGTAAGCCAGGTAATTGATTTTGGATTCAGCCTGCCTTTGCTCGGTTACATCGCGGGCAATAAAAAACACGCCTGCCGCCTCTCCGTCTATGATAATGGGAACATTGGTCATATGCAGGATGACTTGCTTTTCCGGCTCGGGATACAGCTTTACCTCGTATGTATTGGCTCCTCCGAGAACGGCCTGCAAAAAATGTTTCCGAATCATCTCCGCATCCGCTTGGTCACACATGTCCACGAAGTCTGAAAGCGAAAGCAATTCCCTGCCCGTCAGCTCCTTGGCAGCAGGATTCATGCCAATCAATTGGCCGTTCACACCATACGATATGACACCATCCCGGTTGTACTCGAACAACGATTTGTACCGCTGGTCGCTCTCCATCATCCGCAATGTCTTGGTCATCAAGAGCTTTTCTACATATACCGATAACAGCGTAATCCCGAGTATGATCAGAGTTGCTATCCCGATCGCATAAGCCAGCCAGATCGTGCTGACAGCCGAGGATGGCGACGGATGATGATTGCCATGCGTTACAAACGAGGTGGCTAGCATACCTGTGTAGTGCATTCCAGCAACTGCCGCCCCCATCACCATGCCAGCCAGTATTTTCAGTCCTATTCCGCGGACGTCTCCTGCTTTTCGCAAACGATACGTAATCATCAGCGCAACAGCAGATACGAGGACAGCAACGAGGATGGAGATCGCGAACAAAACCGGATCGTAAACGATTTGCGCATCCAACCTCATCGCGCTCATCCCGACGTAGTGCATCAAGGCTATCCCTGTTCCCATGAACAGCGAGCCGATTGCCAGCCGTTTTTTGGACATGTGTTTGCTGCTGACCACATGCAAGGCGATACCTGATGCGCACATCGCAAATAGGATGGAAATCAAAACGATCCAGAAATCGTAATCAACATGAATCGACAGATGCAGAGCAAGCATTGCGATAAAATGCATTGCCCAGATTCCCAATCCCATCGCGCCTGCTCCGGCCATTAGCCAAATTCTCTGAATGTTTCCCCGAGAATGACTGACGCGTCCACCGAGATCCAATGCCGTGTAGGAAGCCAAAACAGCGATAAAATAGGACAGGATGACTAAACCAATGCTGTACGATTGTGATAACGTATTCATAAATACCCCTCGAGCACGGATGAAATGACTTCCTCATCTTATAGCTTTTTCCTCCCTATCGCAATATAAGAAAAAGCAGCCCTTCCCCAAATACCAGGAAGGGCTGCAAAGGGATGTTTACTGAATCCCCTGATTCTTTTCCTCCATTACTTCCTGGATCAAAATGACACCGTGAGAGAGTGTCGTTCCTCCGCCAAACGCCCCTGCAACTGCGACCGTTTCCGCGATTTCCTGCTTGGATACGCCTTCTTCCAACAACGCTTCCAGGTGAAACACGATGCAGTGTTCATTTCCGGCGTACAAGGCAATCGCCAAGGCTGCCAGGTGTTTCTGCTTGGAAGACAGCGTACCGGAAGAAAAACACTTGCTGGTGAAATCGTTATACGCCTGCAGTGCGTCCGGCATCATTTGGCCAAATGCCTGCAGACCTTCTCGATACTGTTCCGCTAAATAATGCTCCATGGTCGTCTCCTCCTGATGGAATATCGCTGTTAGCTTCCCACCAAAAGGAAACGCTCATGCACGCCCGCAAGCTCGTTTCGGGGAAATACTAGGAGTAAGCCTAAACCGAAATGGAGGGTTCCGGATGATACGACTTGGGTATGCATGCATCCGTCTGGACAGCCCGAACAATCCCAATAAGAAAACGACGGTAGCTCAGGTTCAAAAGCTCTCGCCGGATGCGAGACTAAAAAAGCTGAGGCAAGTTTTGCAAACCAACTTTTTTAACCTGATGGACCTGCTTGCTTACAATGTAGAGAATCGTATTTTTCTCTACCGGCTCCCTTCCGAGTTCGTGCCGCTGGCCACCCACAAGGTTACGGAGGATTGGGATTGGGCCAAGGAGTTTAGCTGGGATTTCGACAAGGCCGGTGCCTATATAAAAAAGCACGGCATCCGCATGACCTCGCATCCTGGCCACTACAGCATTTTGAATTCAGACAATCCGAAAGTGCTGAAAGCAACGATTGCGGATTTCTCCTACCATGCCCGCGTTTTCGATCTGATGGGCCTCGACGACAACTCCGTCCTGGTTACCCATGTAGGCGGTGTCTACAACGACAAAGAAGCCTCGCTTCGACGCTTCGCCGATCAGTTCGAGCTGCTCCCAGAGAACGTAAAGCGCAGGCTGGTCGTAGAGAATGATGACACCTCCTTTTCCATGATCGACGTGCTGACACTCTGTGAGCGGATTGGCATCCCGATGGTACTGGATGTCCATCACCACGACTGTCTCAACAATGGCGAAGATCTGTTTGAATACATTCCCCGAATACTCAAAACGTGGGGCACGCGAACTCCGAAGATGCACTTTTCCTCTCCAAAATCGGAAAGCGATTTTCGTTCCCATGCAGATAAGATCGATCCGGTGAAGTTCATCGAATGGGTCACAAAGCTCAGCGACTACGACATCGATGTGATGCTCGAATGCAAAAATAAAGATGACGCTCTTCGCACATTGCGGCGGGACATGCAAAAGGCGGGCATTTCACCCGAAGGTCTGCCTGTTTGAGAAAGCAACAACCTCTGCCCGCAGGCTTATGCATAAAAAAATGACGCTGCTCACAGCAAGCAGCGTCATTGCGTATGCTGTTATTGACAACATGGTCCGCCACAATTGCATGCGGAGGAAGAGGAACCATGTCCTGACCTTCCATATCTGGAGGAACCGTATTTGGAGGAACTGTAGCCGGAGGATCCATAATCGGAGGAACCGCTGCCAGAACAACCGCAGCCGGAGGAACTGCTCCCTGAGTCATGCTGCGGATAGCAGCTGTCGTAGTAGTAGCGCATTCTCTTTTTATGATGATCGTAAAAGCGGTAGTACGTATTGTATTTTTTGCGGTGATGACGGTACTGTTCACATTTTTGCTTGTAGTGATGCATACGCTCCATATGCATTCTGTACTTGAACAGGAGCATTTCGAGGTCTGCATGAGCCCCGGACTTTGGTCTGCGTTCCCTTCTCCTCGGCGGAGCTGGCGGTCTGCGGTTTGACGGTCTTTTCGGGAAAGGTCTGTTTGGTGATGGCATGTTCGGTGATGGCATATTCGGAGACGGCATGTTCGGCGATGGCATCATCCGATGCGGCCTGTTTGGTCTTGGCATGTTCGGTGACGGCATGTTTGGCGATGGCATCATCCGATAAGGCCTGTTTGGTCTTGGCACCGCCCGATACGGCATATTTGGCGATGGCATATTCGGCGATAGATTCGGTGATGGCACGTTTCGCGATGGCATATTTGGCGACGGCATGATCGGAGACAGGTTCGGTGATGGAATGTTTGGTGATACATTTGGCGACGGCAAATTCGGTGAAGGTTTGGGCATCTCTTTGGGCCTGCGTGAAGGCATCGGCAACGCTGGAGGCATAGGTGGCATATTTCGGCGTCTTTCCAAACTCACACGTCCTTTCTAGTGAAATAGCACAGTACATGGTATGACATTCACCCGTCTAGAGAAACCGCACTTGCCCATATTTCAAAAAAATAAGCGCCCTTTTTTGGTTTGGGCAGGAAAACGCATTCTGCCGGGTGAAAGAATATGATACGGATGATAACGTTTTCACTTGACAGCTCATAAACTAGTATTACAATAGGGAATAGAAAAAATCATCTGAATAATAAGCAGACGGAAGCGGGGAAAAAAATGCAGAACTTGACGCTTACTCGTTTTGTTAATTTCATACCCGCATGGGAAGAGGGGCTAGGATAACAATCCTAGCCCCTCTTCCTTTTTGTCCTCTGCTATGCTAAAGGAGGAAAATACTCATGAATCAACGCACAATTTCTATCCGTCTGGACGGACATAAGCTGACCATTGAACAAGTAGCTGCCATTGCCAGGAAATTCGAGCAGATCGAACTGACGCCGGAAGCCGTTGAAAAAATCCGCAAATCCCGCTCGATGGTTGAACAAATGGTTCAAAACCAACAGGTCGTTTATGGGATTACGACTGGTTTTGGCAAGTTCTCCGACGTAGTGATTCCTCAAGAAGACGTCAGCCAGTTGCAGGAAAATCTGATCATGAGCCATGCGTGTGGAATGGGCGATCCCTATCCGACCGAGGTGGTCCGTGCGATGATGGCCCTGCGGATCAATGCACTGGCCAAGGGATACTCCGGCATCCGGGAAGAGACGATCAACCTGCTGATCGAAATGTGCAACCGCGGCGTCCATCCGATCATCCCGCAGCAGGGCTCTCTGGGAGCAAGCGGCGATCTGGCTCCCCTCTCCCATATGGTGCTCGTCATGCTCGGGAAAGGAGAAGCGGAGGTAAACGGCACAAGAATGCCCGGCAAAGCCGCCTTGGAGAGCGCTGGCTTATCCCCTATTCGGCTGGAGGCAAAAGAAGGTCTGGCATTGATCAACGGTACGCAGGCGATGACCGCTCTCCTTTGCCTGGCTGTGGCTGATGCTCATGCGCTGATCGAAAATGCCGATGTCATCGCCGCCATGACCGTGGAAGCGTTGCACGGGATTCCAAAAGCGTTTGATCCACAGCTTCACCTCGTCCGCGCCCATCCCGGCCAACAGGAATCTGCTCGCAAGCTGCTTGCCCATCTCGCAGGAAGCGAACGGACGACAGCGCAAGGGGAGCTCCGCGTGCAAGATGCCTACAGCCTCCGATGCGTCCCGCAGGTGCATGGCGCTACACGCGATGCCTGGGAGTATGTACGTGCTGCTGTAACCAGAGAGTGCAACAGTGTAACCGACAATCCCATTCTCTTCTCCGAGACCGGCGATGTTATTTCCGGAGGGAATTTCCACGGTCAGCCGATGGCATTGGCAGCCGACTTTTTGGCCATAGCAATAGCTGAGCTTGCCAATATTTCCGAGCGGCGGACCGAGCGTCTGGTCAACCCGCAATTAAGCGGACTCCCCGGTTTTTTAACGGAAAAAGGCGGCCTGCATTCCGGATTTATGATCACGCAATATGCCGCTGCTTCTATCGTTTCGGAGAACAAGGTGCTGTGCCATCCGGCTTCCGTCGATTCTATCCCTTCCTCTGCCAATCAGGAGGATCACGTAAGCATGGGAACGACGGCGGCCCGCAAGCTGAGAACCGTCATCGCCAACTCCATGAAGGTACTCGCCATCGAATATTTGGCGGCTGCGCAAGCAATCGAATTTGGCAAAGGAAAATTGGGAATCGGCACGGAGAAAGCTTATGCCAAGCTTCGTGAGGTCATACCGCCACTCTCCGAAGACCGGGAAATGCATGTGGACATGGCAAAAGCGGCAGAGCTCTTGGCAAGCGGCTGTCTCGTCCCTGAAATTTGATTGCTTCAACGTTTTCCTCCCTTGACCCGGCGGACCTTCCTGTTATGATGGAGGTAACATTGCCAGATTTCATGCTCAACAGGAGGCGTCCGCCATGTCTACTGCTTCCCATCCAGACACAATCCTGTTATTCGACGGCGTCTGCAATTTCTGCAACGGCGCTGTCCGCTTTATCATCCCGCGTGATCCGGCGGGGCGGATTCACTTCGCCTCACTGCAGTCAGAGACAGGCCAAAGCTTGCTGGAGCAGTATGGACTGGCGACTCACGACCTGTCATCTGTCGTACTGATCGACCAGGGAACCGTGTACGTCTATTCTGATGCAATCCTGCGCGTTGGCCGGCTTTTGCGCGGAGCCTGGCCGATTTTCTCAGCGATCGGCTTTTTCTTCCCAAGGCTTGTCAGGGATAGACTGTATCGGTTCATCGCTCGCAACCGCTATCGCTGGTTCGGCCGGTCGACCGTATGTCTGCTCCCCACAGCCGAAATACGAGCACGCTTTTTGGACTGAAAAAGAGGCATGCCTTATGGCATCGCCTCTTCTTGTTTTAACCTTATATATTCTTTGTAATATTTAATTGGCTGACAAATGCTTCCGTGCTCCGTTTCCGCTCTTTGCGCATGTTTTTGCGCTCCTCTGCCGTTTCAAACAGATAGCGTTCCTCGTCGGTTTCCGGGATGATGGGCGGTACTGGAGTCGGCTTGCCGTCTTCACCGAGCGCTACGAACGTGAGAAAAGAGGTAGCGGTCAAGGTTCGCTCCCCTGTTCGCAAATTTTCCGAGATGATTTTAACAAATACCTCCATCGATGTTTTTCCCGTGGAGGAGATGATCGCTTCCAGACAGATGGAATGGCCCATTTTTACGGGAGTAAGAAAATCGATCGAATCAATCGACGCCGTGACAACGGGACGGCGGGAATGCCTCATCGCCGCAATGGCAGCCACTTCGTCAATATAGGCCATCATTTTCCCTCCAAACATCGTGCCGTGAAAGTTGGTGTCTGAAGGTTGTACGAGGGAAGCCTGAATCGTACGGGATTCTTTTGTCGTCTTCGCGTTCATCACTGTTGCTCCTTTGCCAATCTACTTATCTGACCTAGCCATCATACCACATCGTTACTAGAGGATGTTCAAAAACTCTCGGAAACATACGCGGGGAATTGCTCTTGCCCCTATGTGACGAGATTTTCCTGCTCGCTGATGTATCCCAAGAGCTCCAGCGACTGGGCTGTATCCGGGCCCAGCAGCGCATGCAGCAACGGCAGATTCCATAAATAGGCCGGCTTATAGCCCGTTAGCGAAAACAGATTCTCATCCAAATGTACTGCTGCTTTCCGCCGTTCTATGCTTGCACAGTAGAAATGCTCCAAATAATCGGTGCCCCATCTGGAGAAAGAAGCCGTTTCCTCGGTCAAAGCGGTCAGAAGTATTATTTCGCCCGTATCAATGACCTCTAAAGGGTAAAGCTGGCAGCTAAACGGCTTGAGTGAAACAACATCCACTCCCGACTTCTCGGCGTATGCGTGAATGGAGCACCCGTACCTTCCGTTCATCTCTTTATAGAACAGGCAGTTCCCGTGGTCCATCCGGATCGTGCCCAGACCATAGTGTTTGTCCCAGATCCCTTCGGCAGCCCATCCTCGCTGCTCCCGCTCGCTCCAGAATTGGCTTGCGATCGCACCCGATTCCCGCTCCAGCAGATCGGCCTGCTGGTTTTCTACGGCATAGGGTTGTCCGCCTTCACAGCAAGTCTCCCGGTGAACGAGACGGCAATTTTCGCAATCCAAGTGAAATGGCGTCAAGAGCGCCGGCAGATCGAGCAGAACCTTTCCCATTTGTTTCATCGCAGCGCGATGCTTCCTGATGTACTTTTTGCAGGCGTACACCTCTCGTTCATTCATCTTTTCCGGTGTACCCAGGTAGCGATAGAGACCTCTGCCATTCATTTGGACAAGATGAGCTCCGCTTCCGTTCCGAAGATAGAGAGACGCCCCTCGGCAAATACCGCCAGATTGTCTTCATCCGCAGGGATCTCCATCAAAATTTCTACGGTTCCTTCTGTATCGGACTCCAGGACGATCAGCAAATCCTTCTCTCCAAATTCGTTGTCCGTCAGCTTCCACGAGGCAAGTGTGCCTTGCAGCTGAGTCACCTCTTCATCTTCGCTGTCCGAGTCCCACTGTGTAAATTGCGCCTGAATCTGTCCTTTGGCATAATGCTCTTCGATCAAGCCGAGAAGTTGATCGTGTTTATGGATGTCCATGGAAAAATCCCTCCACTTTGTTCTTTTTCCTCTATGATAACAGACAGATGCGCTTGCACAAAAAAAGCCGCCTCGTCCGAACAAGGCGGGAATCCCCTCTTCAGCTTACCTTGCTGATCGTCTGTGCCAGGGCAAAGTCTTTCCCGGTCAAACCGTGCGCTTCTCTCGTCGTCACCGTAAAGGTCACTGTCGATTGACGAATCAGGATTTCGACATGGTGACTATCCTGGTCAAGCAATTCCGCTACACGATTGACAAAGCTGACGGCAGTGGAGAAATCGCGGCACTGATACGTACGGGACAGCGCCATCCGATCCTCCATCAGTCTCCAGCCGGGCACTTTGTTCAAATACAACTTCACTTGTTCCAGCGAAAGCTTGCTCACTCAGCGCACCCCCATCATCGATGAATGACATCGTTTTCACCATCATATTCACCTTGATAGCGGGTTAGTCACGCTTATCCGCGACGTCCTATTTTTTGACTGCGAAAAAGATCATCCGAGGCGAGTCAGCCGCTTGATACGGTTCAAACTGGTAATTGCCAAACGTCTGAATGTTGACAAAGCCAGCTTTCTGCAGCATTGCGGTCATCTCCTCAACCGTAAAGAGGCGGACCTGCTCCTGGTAGACTCTCGTTTCCGCTGCGCCTTTATCCTTAACGACGATCCGCTTCTTCACAAATCCTGCTTCCAGCCACCGCTCCTCCTCGATCAGCAGTCCGCCGACTTCCTTTTCGGAGTGCGGTACGAGATTGGCCTCTACAAACGCGGGATTCAAGTAGTCAATGACCACCTCTCCCCCCGATTTCAGGGCAAGGGCCATGTTTTGAACGACCTGCGCATTTTCCTCGTCCGAAGAGAAATACCCGAAGCTGGTAAACAGATTGACCACGATATCGAACTCTTCCCGAAACGGTATATGTCGCATGTCATATTGGTAAAAATGCAGATTAGGGAGAATCTTTTGCTCATTGGCGAGCTGAAGCAGGACGTTTGATAAATCTACCCCGACAACTTC
This sequence comes from Brevibacillus borstelensis, assembly GCF_036700025.1. Classification (NCBI taxonomy): domain Bacteria; kingdom Bacillati; phylum Bacillota; class Bacilli; order Caryophanales; family Paenibacillaceae; genus Brevibacillus; species Brevibacillus borstelensis. The sequence continues at coordinate 3,635,875 of NZ_CP144922.1, forward strand.
ATACCCGCGTCGGGCCAGTGCACGCGAATGACGTCCGCTCCCGCAACAAAGATCAAGAACTCTTCCGGATCGCTTGATGGGCAAACGCTCCAGGAGGTTGGCTATCTCTTTATCAGCTGACGCGTCATCCCTGTGTTTGTACACCAACACGTAGTCCTCGCGAAAGCTTCGTTCAAACCATTCTTCTGCCATGTCTGTGCTCCTTTTTCCTTCCAAGATGCACCTATTATACCACAGCCTATTTTGATCAGAAGCCGTTTTCCGCGACAGAAATGTGCAGGAAGGGCAGCCCTCTTCACCGCTGGCGCGAATACACAGCATTGCCCTCTGCCGCGGACAATCGGATGTCACCCTCGGCCAAATCGAGCGGTTCCCAACGCTTCCTTCGATCATCCCAGATTTGATACCGCAAACCGTCATTCGTTACAAGATACGGTCCAAACGGCATCACTTCCGCACGGGTCACATGCAGCTCCCGCTGTCTCCCTCCGATTTGCCACCATGTATACGTCCCGGCTTCCTCGTCACTCTTTCGCTTTAAGACAGCCTGGCTGTGGTCATTGGCCCAGACAACCTCGCCTTCGGCCGTCCAGGATTTGCCCTTGCGCGATACAAAGACGGTTTTGTTTTCCGTAGGACCCGGTATTGTGTAATAAATGCCGTCTTTTCGTACCCTGATCGGAAAGGCTGGCAGCTTCTCCCGAGGGTGAAGCAATGCCTCTCCCAACGACTCCGTTTTCTCCAGTACGAGATCATGGAGGCGATACGTTCGTTTTTCCACCCGATACAAATTTTTGTCGCCTGCTGGACGCACGAGCACGATATAGAGATAGCCATCCACATCGTCTACAGCCATTTCCAGCGCAATCGACCCGGTCGACGTCTCATCGAAAAGCGGCGTTTTTTCTCCCGTAGCCAAATGATACACTGTTCCAAGCTTCTCTTCGACATAGAGAAATCTCCCTGCATCCAGCCAATCGATTGTCGCATGGGAGAGTCCGCTGCCTTCCAGCATCGGCTCGATCAATAGCGGATCACGTCCTCTCTGCTCCAAAACGAGGGCAACCTGTCTATCTCCCCGTCTGCTCTTGCTTCGCCCTCTGTCAATCACGCCGAGATAGCTTTCGCGGTCAGGAGAGAGTATCAATCGGTCGTAAAAGGAGTCATAGGGACTAAAGCCGACCACCTCGCTGTCAGGGTAGGAGAGCCAGGACAACGGCTGTTTTTTGTATAATGCCACATAGCGATACTCTTCGGGCAGATAGTTCCCGCTTTGCGAATGGAATTGCGTCAAGTCCAGCGCCGCCCGATTGACCCTTCGCACATCAAGAGACATCGTCCGATCATCCAGCCAGACTGCCGGGTAGCCGTTGACTGACCGTCCCGCTTCTTCCTTCCTGATCATAGGCTCTGAAAATCGCAGCAGAATCGTTCCCAATCCTTCCGTTATGTACAAGGATCGGGATTCTCTGCTCTCCGGAAGCATGAGCACCGCTCCCTCTGCCTTGCCGGGCTGAATGGTAAGAGCAAGGGGGGCCATTCTTCGGAGAGTGATCGTCGGAATATTCCCAAAACGAAACCCGAACTCGTCTTTGATTTCCGAAAAGGTCATCGTCAATTGATAATTGCCTCGTGACACCTCGCGGACGGACGTGCTGTACTTCACATCGCCGATAAGCTCCACTTGGGAAAGGAAGCTTTCCGCTGCCTCCAAGGATTGGTTCGTTGTCACATCAATATGTATAAAGGCTTCTTTTTTATGCAGTCCAAGTTGAATCGGCTGTTTTGGCATCTTGCCTCGTTCAAACTCGGCTATCCGAAAGCTGGCCTGATCGTCTTGCTGTCCAATCAATAATCGCTGAAAAGCTTGCTCAAAGGCATACGTTTCTCCGGCCGTGACGGAATTCAACGTTTTCTCCATCATTTGCGACCGGTAGAAGGCAGTAATAATCCAGATGGAAGCCAGGCAAACCGATCCGAGGGTAACAATCAGCATCCACCGCTTCACTTGAACGCCCCCTGAATAAACACGCTTTTCTCCATGATATCATAAACCTTTGTGTCCGATCAGATAAAAGCCCCTTTGCTGACGAGAGTTCCTATCATCAAAGGGGCATGGCATTAGCGGTGGAAGGACCGCCCGAGTCTGATTTTTTCTGCTACCCGGGACAGTACAACTTCGACGGAAGACGAATCTTCTACGACGTCGTATTCATTGATGTTGATCCGAAGAACCGGACAGGTCGAAAACGAGGAGATCCACTTTTCATAGCGGTTGTACAAATCCAGCCAGTAATCGGTCGGCGTCTGCTGCTCCATCGGACGGCCGCGTTCCTGGACGCGGTCCAGAATGTCGTCAAAGCTTCCTTTCAAATAGATCAGGATGTCCGGGTGCGGAAAATACGGAGTCATGACCATCGCTTCGAACAGTTGCGTATACGTTTGGTAATCCTCTTCCGTCATGTGCCCTTGCTCGTACAGCATCCTGGCGAAAATGCCGGTGTCCTCGTAAATAGAGCGATCCTGCACAAAACCGCCCCCGTATTCAAACATCCGCTTTTGCTCTTTAAACCGCTCTGCGAGGAAAAATACCTGCAGATGGAAGCCCCAGCGGGACAGATCTTCATAAAATTTCCCCAGATACGGGTTGTTGTCCACTTTTTCCACGGATACCCGAAAGCCGAGCAGATCGGCCAAAGCATATGTAAAGGTGGACTTTCCGACACCTACCGTTCCCCCGATCGTAATGACAGCGTTGCTAGGTATCCCGTACTTTTCTCTCAAATCACTGTTTTTAAACCCAGACATGAACGTAACTCCTTCTAAAATGATCAGGCCGTGCGCATGGAAAGATTAAGCCCCCTGGAGCGAACGGATATATGGTTCGATTTGCTTCAGAACATGCTGCAGATCTTCCGGCTTATGTACAAAATCAAGCTCGTCGCACTGAAACTTGATTACGGGCGTATCTGGATGGCGTCTTTCAAACGCTTCCATAAATTCATTGTAATCAGCGATCAGATTTTTCATATAGCCTACATCCATTTTGCGTTCCACATCGCGATCGCGCATCTCGATACGCTTCATCACCGTATCGATCGATGCTGTCATGTAGATGACCAGATTCGCCTGTGGCAAGCCTTCCGTAAGGATATCATAAATCTTCAGATACTTGGGCAGGTTCTCCTCATCCAATGTCCGCTTGGCAAAAATGGTGTTTTTAAAAATATTGTAATCTGCCACTGCCGATATCCCCTGTTTCAGATAGTCCCGGTGCAAATCCTGCAATTGCTTGTACCGGTTGCAAAGAAAAAACATCTCCAGCTGAAAGCTCCATTCGGCAATGTTTTCATAAAACTTTCCCAGAAACGGATTTTCATACACGATCTCTTCCAGCAGTTTCAGATCAAAGGCTTTGCTGAGTTCACGGGACAGCGACGTTTTGCCAATGCCAATCGGTCCCTCGATAGTTACAAATACGGGCTTCATAATTGTCACAACAAATCCTTTCCCAGATATGAGAGCCTCCATATTGTAGCATGGACATGTCAATTTTGTCGAAAAGATTCGGATAATGTCAGGCGCAGAAAACTGTGCCGCTTGAGGCTTTGCGCAGAACATTTGCACCTGATTACGACAAGTCTTCCTCTCCGAAATGTGCTCGCAGCTTGGCTGTTGTCCGCAGGAATCCGTTCGACCAAGAAAACCGCTCAGCATGGGGGCTGGCGGTTCATTGTTTTACGGTCTATCGATCAAAAATTTTTTTGTTCATCTCGTTCTCACGTAAAATACTCGATTTTCGCTTGCGGGAAAAGGCGGGTGATTTCCTTTTCCAAATGCTCACGGAGCGCTTTTGCCTGCACGTCCGGATAAACGTATTTGCCTTTCCCGTATTTGCCCCATTTGTACTTGCGCTCTTCCTCGTTCATTTCCAGCTTTGTCTTCGGATAGCGCTGCAGGATCAGCTTCTTGGCCACCTTGGTGAAGCGGTGCTGGATCAGTTCGAACGTAAGGTCTTCCATCGCCTCCGGCACCAGCTGTTCCCGCAGACGTTCCAGCAACTCGGTATATCCTTCTTCCCATCCCTCAAACCAGTACAGCGGCGCGAGAATGAAGCCGAGCGGATACCCCGCTTTGGCCACTTTTCCCGCCGCTTCCAGGCGCTGGGCGAATGTGGAAGTCCCCGGTTCAAAGTGCTTGATGACGTAATCAGCGTTCATGCTGAAGCGAAAGCGGGTGTGTTTGTTGTGGGCGGCGTCCAGCAGGGAGTCCACGTGATGGAACTTGGTTACGAAACGAAGCCGTCCCAGCGGCTGCTTCCCCATGAACTCAATCGCTCTCCGCAAATTTCCGGTGATATGCTCGATACTGACCGGGTCCGAGGTGCAAGCCGCCTCAAACCGGGTAATTTCCGGCTCCCGTTCGCGAATGTAGGCTTCCGCCTGCCGGAGTATGTCGTCTGTATTGACATATACGCGGATATACGGCTTTGTGCCGATATTTGTGTTCAAATAACAGTAATGGCAGTGCGCGGCACATCCTGTAGCCAGCGGGATGGCGTATTCGGCAGACGGCTTGGACTGCTCGAATTTGAGCGTCTTGCGCACGCCCACGACCAGCGTCCGCTTCGCATTGCGATACTGCTCCACGTCCGTTTCTCCGGGAATCCCGCGGACCTGGTTGTGGCTGGTCGTCATTCGGATCGGGATGCCCTGCTCCTGATACCGCTGATAAAGCTCTTTCCCTAACGGATAATGGAGTGCGTCGGGCTCGAAGAAAACAAAATCAGGCAGAAACAGCTTTGACTCTTTATTCGCAACTGTTTCCGGTTTTTCTGTAAGCGTCGTCGCCATGTCGATCCCCCCAGAGATAGTATCTCCGAACCCGAGCGAGGGGTTCGATGGAGGAAAATGGCTGTCGCTGTCCTGATGATCAGCTACAGGCGGTTTTTAAACTGGTGAAGCCACTCCAACGCCTGATCCCTCTGCTTCTCGGGTACCTGCAGCACATAGACGTGCCCCGTTCGCTGCGTTTTCCGTGACAAGAGGCGGACACGAATGCCCTTCATTTCCAAGTAGTGCCTGCACTCATTCGCCATTCTTGGCAAACCGTACGACTCATGAATCGTCACCCATTTGATCCACATCCCCGTTTTGACCGTCCTCTCTAGGTGCTATACGATACGATAAGCGAAAAGAAGGCGTCCGGTTCCCCCCAGACAAGGAGAAAAATGCGATTTTGAAAACCGTTTCTTCCCCGTCGCCGTCTAATAAGAAGGAGGGGTGAGCGTGAATCTGGAACAACTCGTCTCGTCTGCCCAGCAGGGGGATGATGACGCCTTTTACAAACTGATGCAGACACATAAAGAAAAGCTGTACAGAGTCGCATACGCTTTCTTTCGCAATGAAACCGACGCCCTGGAGGCTATGCAGGAAGTCACATGCCGTGCTTATCTCAAGCTGCCCAAGCTCAAGCAGCCGGCCTATGTCTCCACGTGGCTGACGAGGATCATGATCCATGTCTGTGTGGATGAGCAAAAACGAAAAAAACGGTCGCTGGCAAGTGATATGGGCAGCGATGCGCCAATTCGGGATGACACGGATACAACCGACCTGCGGCTTGAGCTGGAAGACGCGATTTCCCGGCTGACTGGCATGCATCGGCAGGTTATTATTTTAAAGTACTTCGAAGACTTGACCATACGCGAAATCGCCGCCCTGCTCGACCATCCCGAGGGAACGATCAAGACATGGCTTCACAAGGCGTTGGGCGCGTTGCGCAAAGATTTGGGAAAAGGTTGGTGAGATGATGAATCGACGCGAAGAAACGGACGCTTTTTTCTCAGGAGAAGAGTCGGAATCGCGCCCCGGCGAGGATCGGATCGAGCAACAATTAACAGAGAAGAAGGTACAGTACGAAAAGACTCAGGCTCCTCCGGAGGCAGACGCCTTTATTCTGGCCGGTATGACCCAAGCAAAGGGGCAGTTGCGGAAGCATCAGCGTATATGGCGCATCCGCTGGTCGCTCATTGCCGCGTGCTCCCTTGTTGCGGGCTTGTTGTTCACGATCCGCCTCTCCCCCGCCTTCGCGGCTTATGTGAGCGATATTCCCGGAATGGAGCCGATCGTAAATTTGGTCCAGGCGAAGAAAGGCTTGGAAAGGGCTGCGAAGCACGGGCTGGCACAAGAAATCGGCGCATTTGCGGAAGCGGATAACGTCAGCTTCACGATTGATCGGGTAATCGGGGATCAAAGGCGGATGCTGCTGCTGTATACGATCAGGCACAGGGAACCAGGGCATGTCGTTCGATTGGAGGGCATCGATATTACGGATGACAAGGGCAACCAAATACCGCTCAGCTACTCGCTGTCCAGCGGGAGCTTTAAACCTGTCAGCCATGCGCAGGAAGCGATTGAGATATACCCGACGGATGAAAGTCTGCCGCTCCCGGATCATCTGGTTGTAAAGGCAACGATCTACGTGGATGCCCTGCCAATGGATACTCCGATCAGCGTAACTGTCCCCATCGACAAGTCCAGGTATGCCGACCTGAAAGAAAAAATATACCCGGTCAACCAGACGATTACTGTCGACGGACAAAAACTGACGGTTTCGCAGGTCGCCGTTTACCCTACCCAGGCGGAAGTCACGGTTCGGTTCGCTCCCGAAAATACAAAGCACATCTTCGGTTTCGACAATTTGCGGCTGGTGGATGAAAAGGGACAAACCTTTGCTTTTTGGGGGAATGGCATTCCTTCCCATAAAAATGGCGAGTTCGAGGTGATCTACCATCTGGAGAGCAACTATTTCGACACTCCTCAGCAACTCTATCTGAAAGCAAGCGGCATCCAGGCATTGGACAAAGACAAGCTGGTCGTGGTAATCGACGCAAAGAACAAGGTGCTATTGAAAGCGCCGGATGACAGGCTATCGCTGGAAGCGCTTAGGCAGAATGATGACGTAGTCGGCATGGACTATCACCTTCGCGTCGATGAGCAGGACTTCCACAAGTACGGCTCGCACATTTCAGAGCTGACAGACGATCTGGGAAATCGATACGAATTTGTCCAAGGGACTTCCACCCCATCAGAAACCGAAACCATTCAAAGATATGGCGTCTTGTTCAAGCGTACGGAACCGGCTCGCAAGGGCACCCCCAGCACGTACAAATTTACGCTCAACTACTACCCGACCAGATTGAAGGGGGATCTGTCCATTCCGATCGAGATAAAGTAAAGCAACAGTTGGGAACCTTTTGCACCAGCACAAAATGCCCGCAGCAGGACCCCGATGCACCCTCTTGCATCTAGGTTTTGCTGCGGGCTTTCTTGCTTTGTTTCCCCTGCCAATTGTTGCAAAATCCGTTGTTTTTATTTCACAGCCGCCCAGTGATTGGTCGGCCCATGACCGCCGCCGATCTGCGGTGCCGTTCTGATCGCTTCCACGATAAACCGGTTGGCCCGGTCCACCGCTTCGACGAGCGGCGTGCCTTTCGCCAGCTCGGCAGTAAGCGCCGCCGAAAACGTGCAGCCTGTCCCATGCGTATGACGGGTCGGTACCCGTTCATGCTCCATTTCAAAAAAATCCCGGCCGTCATAGAGGATATCCACGATGGCATCCCCTTGAAGATGGCCCCCTTTCATCATCACATGGCGCGGGCCCATCTGGTGGATCGCTCTAGCCGCTTCGCGCATTTGCTCCGGGGTTTCGATGCGCAGCCCGCTCAAGAACTCGGCTTCCGGCAGGTTGGGAGTGATGACCTCTGCCAGTGGAAGCAAAAAGCGCTTGAGGGCCGCAATCGCCTCATCCTGCAGCAGCTTCGCTCCCCCCTTGGCGATCATGACCGGGTCTACGACCAGCTTTTTTACGTCAAAATGGCTGATTTCCCGGGAGACTGCTTCAATGATCTCCGCGTTAAACAGCATCCCTGTCTTCGCTGCGTCCGTCCCGATATCCCGGAGCACTTCATGCATCTGCTGGGCTACCGCTTCCGTCGGCAGCGGATACACGCCTGTTACACCCAATGTATTTTGCACGGTAACCGCTGTGATAGCGCTTGTCCCGTAAACGCCGAATTGGTGGAAGGTTTTCAGATCAGCCTGAATCCCCGCTCCTCCTCCGCTGTCCGATCCTGCGATTGTCATCGCTTTTGCAAGTCGGTTCACGTCTGCTCCTCCTATCCTCTCTGTCTTCTGTTATGAGTATATCATCAGCCCGTCTCCTCCGGTATACTGGGAATGTACCATCTGGTCAAAGGAAAGGGATGTAACTATGACGTACCGTGTCTTATACTGGTTGACTGTACTGCTCCCGCCAATCGTCATCGGCGGTTTTGAATTTGTACGCCACGACTTTTTGCTGCCTTATTTATCCATGGAAACAGGCAATGTCTACATCACAATATTGACTCTGCTGCTCTCCTTTCTCTTCGCTACCTGGATGTTCCGCAAGATTGACCGGATGAATGCCCGGATCGTGGAGGAACAAGCTCGCCGCGCCGTCTACGAAGAGCGGGAACGGCTGGCCAGAGAGCTGCATGACGGTATTGCCCAATCACTGTTCTTCCTCAACGTCAAGCTGAAGCAGGGCCAATTGGAGGACGCCCGCGCTGCAGTCTCCGCGATTGACAATGACGTACGCCACGCCATTTTCAACCTGCGCTCTCTCCCCGAAGAAGGCAGCAGCCTGACCCAGCGGCTGGAAAACTGGCTGGCACAGTGGAGCGCCCTCTCCGGCGTTGATGTCACTCACCAGATCGAAGTGCCTGACGGCTTCTTTTCCCCTGCCGAAGAAGTTCAGCTATTTGGCATTGTCCAAGAGACCTTTGCCAATATTCAAAAGCATGCAGGGGCCAGACACGCTTGGCTGACATTAAAAGCGTTACGTGCAGACAATTGGTGTCTGTCTGTCGAAGACGACGGCATCGGAATCAGCCTGGACGAGCATGAAGCGAAAAAATACGGCCTTAAAATGGTTCGGGAACGAGCCAAGCAGCTGGGCTCCACTATCGAAATTACACAGAGAACGGAGGGCGGCACTTCCATCCGCCTGGTGTTCGATCGAGGAGGTAACAAAGCGTGAATGCGTACCGCGTTCTGATTGCAGATGATCACCATATGGCGAGGCTGGCTATCCGCAGTCTCCTGGAGCAAGACCCTTCCTTTTACGTCATCGGTGAAGCGACCAATGGCGAAGAAGCCTATCAAATGTGCGGAGCACTGCAGCCGGACCTGGTGCTGATGGATATCAACATGCCGCGTTGGACTGGTCTGGAGGCAACGCGAGAGGTAAAAAAGGCATACCCGCATATAAAAGTTGTCATTCTCAGCATCTCTGATGATGTGGGAGATCTGATCACAGCCATACAATTTGGGGCCCAAGGCTATCTTTTGAAAAACCTGGAGCCGGACGACTGGATCACCTATTTGCACGCCCTTCTCGGTGAAGACAGCGAGCTCTCAAGAGAAATGGCCGCGCGCTTGTTTACCCGCTTCCGGCAGGAAGAAAGCATGAATGAGCCTGTCCCCGACGTGTTGACTCCGCGCGAACGCGAAATCGTGATGTACGTCGGCGCAGGCAAAACAAACCGGGAAATCAGCGACGCCCTGATCATCGCAGAAAATACCGTAAAAAATCACATCAAGAACATTCTTGAAAAGCTGCAACTGGTCAATCGCGTCCAGCTCGCAGCCTACGCCGTAAGGCATCATCTGATGCTCAGGCAAAGCGACGAGCGTTAGCTGCCCAGCCAGGTGAAAGCGATAGGGCCAGCGGGCACGCTCTGCTGTCCCTTGCGTGTGTATTATGGTTACAGCAACAGCACGTGTATTCCAGGATCAAAAAACTTGTACAAGCGAAACATTTTTGTCCTGAGAAAATAGTGTTGCGCTGTGCCATTTTTTTGTGTTAAAGTTGCACGAGGGAAACATTTATGTCTAAGGATAAAATATTTGAGGAGGGACAACTTTTGAGTGCTAAGACTACATATCAAAGAGTGCTGAAAGGAACGTTTTACTCTGTCTTGACAGCTGCTTTTCTATTGACCGGCTGCGGGACAAAGGAGGAGCCGGCAACAAAGCCGGCTGCTGGTGAGACTGTCTGGAAAGTCACGGCAACGACAGGCATGGTCGCCGATATTGTAAAAGAAGTGGGCGGCGAACATGTCGAGGTGACACAATTGATGGGCGCCGGGGTCGATCCTCACCTGTACAAAGCGTCCGAAGGAGATATCAAGCGGATTGACCAGGCCGATATCATCTTCTACTCCGGGCTGCATCTCGAGGGGAAAATGGTCGAAATCTTCGAGAAAATGAGTGCGAAGAAGCCGGTAAAAGCGGTTACCGCCAGTTTGACAAGGGAGCATCTGCTGGCTGACCCTGCTGCTCCTGAAAGCCCCGACCCGCACGTCTGGTTTGACGTCTCGCTATGGATGAAGGCTGTCGAGCAGGTACGGGACGATCTCGCCGCGTTTGACGCTGCTCACGCATCGAGCTATCAGGCCAACGCGGAGCGATATTTGCAAGAGTTGAAAGAACTTGATGATTACGCACGGGAGCAGCTCGGCTCGATCCCGAAAGAACAGCGCGTTTTGGTCACGGCGCACGACGCTTTCCAATACTTCGGTCGCGGCTATGACGTAGAGGTGATGGGGCTGCAAGGAATCAGCACCGCTTCCGAGTATGGCCTGAAGGATGTGCAGACGCTTGTAGATACGCTGGTTGAACGCAAAATCAAAGCCGTCTTTGTGGAATCGTCCGTTCCCAAGCGCTCTATCGAAGCAGTAGTGCAAGGTGCAGCTGCGAAAAATCACACTGTAGCCATTGGCGGCGAGCTGTTTTCGGACGCCATGGGAGAGCCCGGCACACCGGAGGGCAACTACATCGGGATGGTTCGCCACAACGTCGATACGATTGTGAACGCTTTAAAATAAACTAACTTTTCTAAAGGAGGAAGACAGATGAGCAGCCAGACTGGAGCTGTACCTCTGCTGGTACGCGATATGACCGTCGCCTATCAGAAAAAGCCGGTACTGCGTAATGTAAATCTTTCGGTCCCGGAAGGAAAACTGATCGGCATCATCGGACCAAATGGAGCGGGAAAGTCTACGTTTATCAAAGCGGTTCAAGGCTTGATTCCGACCGCTTCGGGCACTGCGGAGGTGTATGGAAAGCCGTTTTCCCAGCAGCGCAGATCGGTGGGCTACGTCCCCCAACGCGAGTCGGTAGACTGGGATTTTCCTACAGACGCTCTCGACGTAGTCTTGATGGGAAGATACGGACGATTGGGGTGGTTCCGGCGTCCCGGCAAAGCTGACCGGCAGTTTGCCCTGGATTGCCTGAAAAAAGTGGGAATGGCGGATTATGCCGACCGCCAGATCAGCCAATTGTCCGGCGGCCAGCAGCAGCGGGTTTTCCTCGCCCGCGCTCTTGCCCAGGAAGCCCAGCTCTACTTCATGGACGAACCGTTCGCAGGCGTTGATGCTGCCACCGAGAGGGCTATCATTCAGCTTCTGAACGATCTGAAAAAACAGCAAAAAACCGTTCTGGTCGTCCATCACGACCTCCAGACGGTCGATGAGTACTTTGACTGGGTCATCCTGTTGAACAGACGCGTGATCGCCGCAGGTCCCGTCAAAGAGATCTTCACGGCTGAAAACCTGCAAAAAACGTATGGCGGCCGCTTGCAAGTGCTGGGGACCCAGGTTCTCCTCACCAACGACAAAACGTCCGGGGAGGCGGATGCAACATGAATCTCCTTCTCGCCCTTCAAGACCCCAATACGCAATGGGTTTTGATGGGATGCATCCTGCTCGGCACAAGCAGCGGGATTCTCGGCTGCTTTGCCTTTCTGCGGGGGCGTTCGCTCGTCGGCGATGCTCTTGCCCACGCCGCGTTGCCCGGTGTATGCATGATCTTTCTTTTGACTGGCTCCAAATCGATCGGACTGTTTCTCATCGGAGCCGGAGTAGCCGGTTTGTTGGCCAGCTACAGCATTACGGCCATCTCCCGCTACAGCCGGATCAAGGAGGATACTTCACTGGCCATCGTCCTGTCCGTTTTTTTCGGCATCGGCATCGTGCTTTTGACGTTCATCCAGCACAGCGCCAGCGGAAATCAGAGCGGTCTTGACAAATTTTTGTTCGGGCAAGCTGCTTCGTTGGTGAAAAGCGATGTGGTGACGATCATGATCGTGGCCAGTGTACTGATCGGGCTGACGGCGATCCTCTTCAAGGAGTTCACCCTGCTTTCCTTTGACCCGGGATTTGGCCGCGGCCTTGGCTATCCGATGGGCCTCTTGGACGGATTGCTCATGCTGATGCTGCTGATGTCAGTCGTGATCGGCTTGCAGGCAGTCGGAGTCGTCCTCGTCGCCGCCATGTTGATCGCCCCTGCCGTGACCGCTCGATACTGGACGGATAAGCTGAGCAGAATGGTCGTGTTGTCGGGAGTATTCGGTGCGCTTAGCGGCGTGCTTGGTACATTGATCAGCACCCAGCAGGAAAACCTGCCTACCGGCCCGACTATCGTCCTTTCCGCAACCTGCTTTTTTGTCCTTTCGATCCTGTTCTCTCCCCGCAGAGGGGTGCTGGCGCGTCTTTTCCGTTTTTTCAAGCTGCGGCGCAAGGTTCTGATCGAGGATGTTCAGCAGGCCTTGTACGAGTGTTTGGAGGAGCAAGCAGGCAGCTCTCGTCCGGGAGGTGTCTACCTCGGAATCGGTTCGGCCGAGCTCGCTTTGAAAAGCGGAAAAAGCTTGTCCCAGGTGAAAAGCGCTTTGGCAGAGATGGTTCGGCAAAAAATCGTGGCCGAACGTGCCAAGGCGGATGGAAGTTCAACCTGGACGTTTACACCGGATGGGTTGAAAAACTCCTATCTGCTTGTGCTGAACCAAAGGCTGTGGGACCTGTACCACATGAACCAAAATGAGTATCATCACGTTCACATTGATCAATCTCAGGAAGAGCTGGCACCGCAGTTGACTGAAGAAATGCTGGAGAAGATGCTGGCCCAGCTCGAAGCGTATGATTTGACGCCGAAGCTGACGGAAGGCACACAGGCCATAAGCCGCTTGTACGCCCGCGAGCAGGGAGGATTGTCACTATGAATACGTTCTGGATCATTTTGACCGGGGCATTGGTCGCTGCTTCATGCGGTTTTCTGGGCTGCTTTCTGATCCTTCGCAGAATGGCGATGCTCGGGGATGCGATCAGCCACTCGATCCTTCCCGGCATTGTGATTGCCTTTTTGCTGAGCGGGAGCCGCGATATTTTGCCGATGCTGATCGGTGCTGCTGTCGTCGGCCTGTTGACCGTCTTTATCGTGCAGCTTCTCAGTCAAAACGGCGTGAAAGCGGACGCTGCCATTGGCGTAACGTTTACCGCTCTGTTTTCTGTAGGCGTCGTGCTAGTCTCCTTGTACACCGCGCAGGTCGATCTCGATCTGGACTGCGTCCTGTACGGAGAAATCGCTTATGTCCCGTGGGATACATGGCAGTGGGGCGGAATCGACATGGGCCCGCGTGCCGCTTGGGGAATTGGCGGTGTGTTTCTGCTCAGCCTGCTGCTTGTCGGCCTTTTCTTCAAGCAGTTCAAGCTGTGCAGCTTTGATCCCGCCCTTGCTGCCGCGATCGGCATTCCCGTCGTATTTTTCCACTACCTGCTGATGACACTGGTCTCCTTTACAACCGTGGCAGCGTTTGAGAGCGTAGGGGCCATCCTGGTAGTGGCGATGCTGGTCGTGCCCAGCGCGACGGCATACCTATTGACGGAAAAGCTGCACGTCATGCTTTTTATCAGTATGGGGGTTGGCGTTCTCTGCTCGGTATTTGGCTATCTGCTCGCCTCCTGGATGGACAGCTCGATCGCCGGATCGATGACAGCCGTCTCCGGTCTTTTGTTTTTGCTGGCGTTCCTCTTCTCGCCGCGCCACGGGATGGTTATCCGGATGCTGGCCCGCCGCAGGATGCGCTTGGGCACCAATTGATCCGGGAATTGAGTCGTTGTCGTTCCCATGACTTTTCTCATTCAGTTCCCCGAAACGCTGACCTGTTTTCGGAAGAGCCTATGTTTTTTGGTGTAACCACTTCTTGAGTTACCCAAAGTCTAGGGCCATAAAAATAGCTGACGGCAGATACCGTCAGCTTCTTTTTTCTTTTCGGCAAAAGCTCCCCGCTTCGGTGCGTTAACTAGTTTGATCAAGGCGAGGGAGCCGTTTCAAAATTGTAATAGACATACGGGTCCTTCGGCGCCTCTACCTTTTCTACCTTCGATGCCTTCAACACGAGCATGTCGTACTCGTTTACTTTTCTCAACTCCAGCTTTCCCCGAACCTGCACCCAGCTGTCCGTTTTCCACTTGCTGGCCTCCGGCACTTCGACCAGAATGCCAAAGACTGTCGCATCTGCCGTGCAGCAAGAAACAGAGAACCGGGCGACGACGAATTGCTCCGGTGAAAATCCTGCCTCCCGGTACACAAAGCCCATTGTTTGCACTTCTTTGCCGGCAAATTCCTTGGAGAACAAATCCATCGTCGTCAAGCCGTCGAGAAACAGCTTGTCATCCAGCAGAATTACCGGTTGTTTGTACATCTTGACTGCCAAATCGGTATAAAAACCGCCAAATTGTTCAGGATTGAACAAGGCGCGTAGTTCCTCGTCTGTTGCGGCTGTATTGCCAGAAGCGTGACCTGTGTCCGTATTTTTCGACTCGATGCTGTTTGTTCCGGATGAATTCGAGTCAATCGGGACGACTTCCACCTCCTGCCTAGAGCTGGATGCATCCCCAGCTTCTCCTGTAATTGCAGCGGCATTCGCTTTCTGGCCTGTTCCGGACGACTCCGGCAACCGACCGCTTCCGCTCTCCCCTCCTGCACCTTCCTCTGATAAAGGCGCAGCAACGGTGACTTTCTTTACCCAATGGCTTTCCCCTGTCAAGAGCGTAACACCCCGCTTTTCCGCCAAAGAGCTGCCGAGAATCTTGTCCGGCATCACAAACCCCATCAAGAGCGGCAAAGCAAACAAGGAGTACACAACAATCGAAATCCAGCGGTTGCGAGGGAGCTTGTGGGCGTCCTCGCAGTCACACTCATAGGCTGTAGGTCCAATGACAGCCTGGCGGATACTGGCAATCGTAAGCAGGCAAAAAACCCCGAGCGTGACATAGCTCAGCATATGCAGGCGCGGAGCCAGATACTGACTGAGGCTTCCCGACCAGATCAACTCCGCGAGCAGCACCGTAAATCCGGCCAACAGAAAGCTGCGCACCCAATAATGACGTTTTACAGCATTCGCATCCATCTGTCTCCCCCCTACACTGGTATGAGCAATGTGACGGCAAGCACCAGCAGCGTCACAGTCAATAGCAGCTTGACGACAAAGCCGAATCGAAACGAGCCAAACAGCATCATTGTGCTTTTCAAGTCAAGCATCGGCCCGTAGACTAGAAAAGCCAACAGCGAGCTGGCATGAAACGTATTTGCGAAGGAAGCCGCGATAAAGGCATCCGCTTCCGAACAGAGCGAGAACACATACGCCATGCCCATCATGACCAAATGGGAAGTAAACGGTGTTTGTCCGATAGACAGCAACGTCTCCCGACTGATCCAGACTTGCAGTACTGAGCTGATCAGGGCGCCAAACAGCAAGTATTTGCCCATATCAAAAAATTCGTCGACCGCGTGGTTCAGCGTAGCACCGAGCTTGCCGCCGACCGCTTCCGCATGTGCCGTCTCATGGCGAATCTCTTGCTCCACACCGATCCGGAGCGGATTCTTTTTGACGGTCAAAAATATCAGCACACCGGTGATCACGGCGACGAGAAAAGCGGCCAAGACCCGGTAGTAGGCCAGATCAGGAAAGCGTTGAAAAGCAACCACCGTCGATGTAAATACGACCGGGTTGACGACAGGCCCTGCCAGCAGGAAGACAATGCCCACATGAACCGGCATCCCTTTTTGAATCAATCGCCGGACGACCGGAATGATCGCACACTCGCAGACGGGAAAAAGGATTCCCAAAAGGCCCGCAAAAGGAATCGCCGCAAGCGGATGCCGAGGCGTCCAGCGCCTTACCTGCTCTTCCGATACAAACGTCTGAATAAAGGCGGAAAAGAAAACTCCCAACAATACAAACGGGATGGCTTCCAGAAGAATGCTGAGAAAAAGTGTTTTTACATCAAGCAAGCTCGGGGATTGAAGAAAGCCAAGCAAGCCGGACTCGCCACTTCCACCTCTGCCCAGCAACAAGACGACAAACGTTCCCAACAAAAGAGCCCCCATGATTTCCAGAGACAGCCCCCGTATCTTTGCCAGCACAGCTCGTTCCTCCAATCCAGCTTCAAAATTGCTTGTCCTTACTCATTATATGCATTCTTTACAACAATTCCACCTATTGGGAAATGTAAAAAAGAGATTGCTTGCACGAATTGCATACCTGTACTTTTTTTCCAGCTCAATCCGTTTTATAATACCTAAACAGGGAGGTGATGACGTGCCATCTGATGATACGCTCGGAAAAGACGCCCACATATGTGAAATGCAAAGTGTCGATGAAGCCAAGGTAAACCGTTTGAAGCCGCGCATGCAGGAAACCGACGGCGTAGCGACCATCTTTAAAGCGCTTGCTGACGATACGAGAGCGAAAATAATATACGCCCTCGCCCTCGAAGGGGAGCTATGCGTCTGTGATGTAGCAAACGTGATAGAGGGTACGATCGCCAATACCTCTCACCATCTGCGCCTCTTGCGCAATATGGGGCTGGCTCGTTACCGGAAAGAGGGCAAGCTGGTCTACTACTCCCTCGATGATGATCATGTCCGCCATCTGATTCTCTCTGGCGTTGAGCATGCAGCCGAACGAAGACAAAACTGACCTGATATCCCGGAGCCCTTCCCCTTTCTCCCCCTGCTCCGGGCACTTCCATCATCCCGCCAACAACTTTCTTGTCATTCACGCCAGTCTTCTTCCACTTTTATGTTTTCAGATTACCGTGTACTGCATGGAAAGGAGGTGGTCGGCTTTTCCCACGATATAGATTCACCGTTTGACGTTGCTGACTGGTCTAGAGCAAACTCTTGACAAAAGGAGGCGTCATCTATGAATCAACCGGATATCGGGAATATGGATCTGTGCATTAAAGACGTGATGGAGGCAGCCTTGGACAACAACCGAGGACCTGAAGACCCTACGGACTTTCAACAGCTGTATACTCGATTAGTCGCCGCACGGGAAAAGCTCCCGCCACTCTATCAGGATCGCGTCTACCAGCCCTTCATCAAGGCACTGGACGAGCTTTCCGAAAAAGGCTTTGCCGAGCTGCTTCGCCGCGATCCCAACCGGGAGCAGGCTGCCGGTTTGCTGCTCGACATCGCACAGGCCATTCTCCAAAACGGAGAAGGCTATGAAGACCGCGCTACCGATGCCTTCCAGGAAGTGGTCAGCGACTTGTATGACGGCTTTCTAAGTGCATCCGACCGAAATGGAATCAAGCCTCCCGACCTCAGTGTGACAGCTCCGCTGGTCAAGTGGGGACGGCCTGAATACGGTCCTTATACGTGGACCATTGCGGCCGCCTCTCACTTTGGCCTTGAAACAGGCATTGTCAATCTCCCGCCCTCTCATGCCAAACGGGGCCTGCTCGGATGGTCTGCGCTGAGCCACGAAACCGCGGGGCATGACATTCTTCACGCAGACACAGGCCTATTGAAAGAACTGGCGCAAAAAATTCGCGAGCAATTGTTGAAGCAAAATTTCACCTTGGGATTGGCCAATTATTGGTCGCAACGAGTGGATGAGACCGCTTCCGATGTACTGGGAATCCTCAACATGGGACCCGCAGCCGGTATCGGCCTGATCGGCTATTTCCGGGGGCTGAACGGTGCATGGAACGGGACGCCGACCTTGCGAAACACGGGGCCTGAGTACGATTCCCATCCTGCCGATATTTTGCGCGGCTATCTTGCTGCCGAAACCGTTCGCCTGCTTCAATTTGACCAGGCGGAAGCGTGGGCAGAGGCGATTTCCGCCGAGACCGACAAGGATTTGACTACCATCCAGCTCGGAAGGCAGACAGTCGATGCCAAAACTGCCCGGAAATCTGCTGCTGTCGTCGCTCAAGCGATAACAGAATCACGTCTCAATAGCCTCGAACAGCATTCACTCGGACAAATCCAGAACTGGCATAACGAAGATGAGCGCATCGCAAGCCAAATCCGGGCACATATCCACTCAGAGTCAAAGCTGCATGAATGCTACGTTTCAGGGATGTATGCCGCGCATGTCGTGGCGGCTTCCGTCACTGCTTCTCTGGAGAAAAACGCAAACATCGAAGCGATTTTTGCCGGCATGCTCGCCTTGCTCAAGGAGATGCACGATGCCAACCCTGCATGGGGACCACTCTACGTCAAGCATCGAGGCGACCTTACGCGTCATCGCGCCTATCGGTTCCCCGCTGCTCAATCAGTCGCTGGATAAGCTTTTGCTGGGCCGCTGAAACCTGGCGGCCATTTTTTTATTCTCATCATTCAAATATATGCTTGATTATTGTTTTGTTTTTGGTATACTTTTCCTAACAGCATGCGGTACTTCATCTGGAACCTTTAAAATGGGAGCTTTCCCCTAAGAAACGAGGTTTTTGCATGAAAACATACGAGGTTATCGTCGTAGGAGCCGGCCAAGCCGGTTTGGCGATGGGATACTACTTGGTCAAAAAAGGAATATCCTGCCTCCTGATAGACAAACATAAGCGGATTGGGGATGTATGGAGAGAGCGTTATGATTCGTTGGTGCCGTTCACCCCGCGCAAACAAAGCGATCTTCCCGGACTTCCTTTTCCCGGCGAACGGAGCGGCCTTCCTGCAAAGGATGAGGTTGCCGACTATCTGGAGCGGTATGCTGCGCATCATTCTCTCCCGATTCAGCTCGATACGGAAGTACAGACCCTAATCCCAACCGGCTTGGGTTATCGCGTGGAAACCTCGGACGGCACTTATAGCGCCCGACAGATCGTCATTGCAACCGGGCCCTTTCAGGTTCCGAACATTCCGCTGATGCATACGCAGGCAGCCGATGATATTGTGCAGCTCCATACAGCTCACTATAAAAACGAAACGCAGCTTCAAGACGGGCCGGTGCTCGTCGTCGGCTCCGGCAATTCCGGTGCGCAAATCGCCGCAGAGCTTGCTTCCCATCGAACCGTTTACCTCTCCATGGGGCAAAAGAGGATGTTCCTTCCCCGTTCCCTGTTCGGGAAGCCCATGTTCTGGTACTTTCAGGCTACAGGCCTGTTGACGGCACCGATAACCTCAAGCTTGGGAAAATGGCTACAATCAAAACCAGACCCGATCTTTGGCTACAGGCGTGAACTGCGCAAATGGGAAAAGGCCGGAACTCTCCAGCTAAAGGAACGCACCGTCGCTTTGTCGGGACGAACCGCAGTTTTTGCAGACGGCAGCCGCACTGACATAGCCAATGTGATATGGAGTACAGGCTTTTATTCCCGCTACGATTGGATAAAAGTTCCGGGAGTTCTCGATCCCAAGGGTCAACCCCTGCATACTCGTGGAGTTTCGCCCGTAAAAGGCATTTATTTTCTGGGGCTGCCCTGGCAGTATCGCCGCTCTTCTGCCTTGCTCGGGGGAGTTGGCTTGGACGCGGCGTACTTGATCGATCGGATATGCAATTACTAATTTCAATGCTTTCATTCTCATTGACAGAGGAGGCGTATCTTATGGGTTTCCATCACCACCACGGCGATTCCCACGACCACTCGCACCATCACCATGGAAAGGGCGCAAGCAAACGCGCTCTCGGAATTGCCCTGTCCATCATCACCGTCTTTCTTGTCGTCGAGGTAATCGGCGGATTCATGACCAACAGCCTTGCCCTCCTGTCAGATGCCGGTCACATGCTAAGTGACGCAATGGCTCTGTTGTTAAGCCTGCTTGCATTCATCATGGCTTCCCGCCCGCCTTCTGCCGAAAGAACGTACGGTCTGCACCGATTTGAAATCCTCGCTGCTCTAGTCAACGGGGTGACACTGGTCGTCATCTCGCTTGTCATCCTGTGGGAGGCCTACCAGCGGCTGTGGGATCCGCCTGAGGTGGCCAGCGGCACCATGGTTGCGATCGCCGCCATCGGCCTTTTCGCCAATATCGCCGCTGCGTTCGTACTGATGCGGGGCGACTATAAAAATAACGTCAACGTTCGCAGTGCCTTCTTGCATGTGCTCGGCGACCTGCTCGGTTCTGTCGGGGCCATTATCGGCGGCCTTTTGATGATGTGGTTTGACTGGTATTTGGCCGACCCGCTGATCAGCATCATCGTAGCTGTCCTGATCATGTTCAGCGCCTGGCGCGTCACAAAAGAATCGGTCAACATTTTAATGGAGGCAGTCCCATCACGGATTGACACGAGAAAAATAAAAGAACGCTTGGAGCAAATAAGCGGCGTTCAAGAGGTCCATGATCTTCACGTCTGGACAGTCACGTCAGGCTTTGATTCGCTCACCTGCCACTTGACCGTTCACGACAGCTTGCCAAGCTACCCGATCTTGAATGAAGCCATCCGCATTTTGCACGATGAATTTGGCATTCCGCATACGACGATCCAGGTGGAAAACTCCTCGATCAGACACGCAGAGCTGGCTTGCGAAAATCACGGCGACAACCACCAGAAAAAGCAGCCATGGGCAAATGTTCACGGGCATGATCATGGGGACAATCACGGGCACAAGCACGATCACAGACATGATCGCGAACACAACCACGAACACGGCTACAATCACGGACATGTTCACAGCCACGCACCCTCCGATCATGATGACCACGGCTCTGCTCCTGGTCACAGCCGTAGTCATCATCACGATAATCCAAAAGCTACTTCCTGAGTCCTTCTTTCCACGGATCGCAAAAAACTGGAAAGCAAAAAACTCCTGACGCGATTGTCAGGAGTTTTTTCGTATTGTCGGGCGATGCAGGCAAGCTTGCGCTTCTTAATCTTCCAGCGTGGACAGATCGCCGGTTGGAAGTCCAAGCTCCCAAGCCTTCAGCACTCGGCGCATGATTTTGCCGGAGCGGGTTTTCGGCAGTTTGTCGCGGAACTCGATTTCTCTCGGGGCCGCATGCGCAGCCAGCCCTTCTTTTACAAACTTGCGGATTTCTTCCATCAATTCCTCGCTTGGCTCGTAGCCGGCCCGCAGCGAAATGAACGCTTTAATAATTTCCCCACGCACCGGATCGGGCTTGCCGATCACGCCTGCTTCAGCAACCGCCGGATGCTCCACCAGCTTGCTCTCTACTTCAAACGGACCGACCCGTTCGCCGGAGGTGTTGATTACATCGTCTACCCGGCCCTGGAACCAGAAATAGCCATCCTCGTCTTTGTAAGCAGAGTCGCCGGATACATACCAGCCCGGAAAGCGGAAATACTCCTCATACTTGGCCGGGTTTTTCCAGATTTGCCGCATCATTGACGGCCAGCCGGCGCGGACGGCCAGATTCCCCATGCGATTGGGCGGCAGTTCATTTCCGTGATCATCGAGAATCGCCGCGTAGATGCCCGGGAACGGCTTGCCCATCGAACCAGGCTTGATCGGCATGCAGCGGTAGTTGGAGATGATTTGTCCGCCTGTCTCGGTCATCCACCAGTTGTCGTGAATCCGTCTCTGGAAGACCCGCATTCCCCAATGAACGACTTCCGGATTGAGCGGCTCGCCGACGCTCAGGACGTGCCGCAGGGACGACAGGTCAAACTGCTTGACGAGCTCATCGCCCGCACCCATCATCATGCGGAAAGCTGTAGGCGCGCTGTACCAAATCGACACCTTGTACTGCTCGATTGTCTTGTACCAAGCCTCCGGCGTAAATCGTCCACCCCGCACGACGTTGGTGACGCCGTTCAGCCATGGGGAGAAAATGCCGTAAGCGGTTCCCGTTACCCAGCCTGGGTCCGCTGCACACCAGTAGATGTCTCCCTCCTGAAAATCGAGAATCCATTTGCCTGTCTGCAGATGCTGAATCATCGCGTTGTGTACATGCAGGACCCCTTTCGGCTTCCCTGTAGAACCGGAGGTGTAGTGCAGAATCATGCCGTCTTCCCGGTCGACCCATTCGATCTCCAGGTCGGAGGAAGCTTCGCTCATCGCTTTTTCAAAGCTGATCAGCCCTTCACCCAGCGAGTCATCCGCCCCTACTACGATCACGTGCTTCAGATGTGGCAGGTCTTTTACAGGAATGCGAGGCAGCAAGGCTGGAGTCGTGACGATGGCGACTGCTTCACTGTCCTCCAAGCGGTCACGGACGGCAGCCTCCATAAAAGCTTCAAAGAGCGGCCCGACGATAGCGCCGAGCTTCAAAATGCCAAAAAAGCTTACATACAATTCCGGGGAACGCGGCATAAAGACGAATACGCGGTCTCCCTTTTTAATCCCCAGATTGCGCAGCACATTCCCGAATTTGTTGGACAACTCGCTCAACTGGGCAAACGTATAGCTTTCATTTCTCGTTGCGTCGCTGAACAACAGAGCTGTTTTATCCCTACGTTCTGTCAAAAGATGTCGATCAAGTGCTTCGTAAGCCATGTTTACCTTTCCCGTTTCGTACCAGGTAAACTGCTTTTCCACTTCGGACCAATCAAAGTTGGCATATGCTTCCTCATAATTCGTCAGGTTGCTTTGTCCTTCCGTAGTTGGAATCATTTCCACTTTCATACCTCTCACTCTCCTTGTGTGGCTGAAGGATCTTTTTCTTTCAACTTTCATAATATTTCTTCACTTCTTGACAAATTCCTCCTACCAAAAACCTACTTCCCCTATCGAATCTTTTATCCGGTATAATAGACGTACAAATCATAATGCGGAGGTGAGATCCGGGATGACCTGGATTTTCTTTTTTTTGCTGATTGCTGTCCTCTTTGCCCGTGCCTACCGCAATACGTTTAAAGTAAACACCACATTTGTCGATATTGCACTGAAACAGTCGGAACGAGTGCCAAACGCAGAACGGCATTTGCCGCTTTCCATTTTGCACCTTTCGGATTTGCATATGGAAAACCTTTCGATCAAAGCGGAGCAGATCGCCCGTGACTATGCTGCTCGCAACGTCGACTTGATCGCGATCACAGGGGACCTGCTCGATCGCGAGAAAAATATCCCCAAAGCCGTCCGCTACGTGGAAACCGTCATGTCGCTTCAGCCCCGTCTCGGCACTTACGTTGTTCTGGGCAACCACGACTATGTCCTCTCCTCTCCAAAACTGGCCCAGCTAATAGCGGAGCTGAGACGGATCGGCTGCAAGGTCCTGATCAACGAGCACGTAACGGTAAATGCGTATGGCCAACCGCTGCACATTATCGGAGTTGACGACTACGCTACCCGCCACAGCGATCTGAAAAAGGCGTTCAACGGCGTTCCCGAAGAGGGACTGCGACTTGTATTGACGCATGACCCCAACCTCGTCCTGGAAATGAAGGACTATCCGTACGACTATTTGCTCGCAGGCCATTTTCATGGCGGGCAGATTCACTGGCCCAAGCCATACCATTTGGCAAAGATGGGGAAACTGCCAAAGCTCAACATGGTGAAAGGCTTGCATCAGTTCGACGGCCGTCCCTTCTACATCAGCGAGGGCGTGGGACAGACCGGGTTGAACATTCGCCTGCGCTCGCGTCCCGAGATCGCTTTGCACACCCTCGCGCCTGCATCGTATTTCGCCCTGGCTCAGTCTCACGAAGTGAATTCTGAGACGGTGCATGCGGCAGAGGACATCCAAGCTGTAAAGAAGGTACCTGCAGCAGAAGCTGCTCCCACCCTGGCTCTCGATTAAGGTATAATGAGGCCAACGGATAAAAAGACGGGGTGCGGAGATGAACGATTGGAAATACGAAGTCGATAAAATCCGGCAGGCGACAAACCTGCCTATTTCCTATTTGTGCGGTACCGTAGAACAGATCAGGGCGGAGTCGCTGCGACTGGAAGAGGAAGGCTGGGAGATCGTCGCCCAAGCAAGCTCGAGCGGCCAATGCAGCATCGTGATGATTCCGAGCACAGCGTGGGAAGGCGTTCCGCGAGCGCTCCTCTCCCTCATGTTTTCGGAGAAGCTGCAGGCCGCCTCGGACCAGTCACAGCTTGCGAACTGGTTACACGAGATCGCTTTGGGAGCGCCTACTCCCCCTCCTGCCGGGTTGGCAAAACAACTGCATTGGCAAGAGCCGCGGGTTCCTTTTTTGCTGGAGCAGTGCCGGGAAGGCTTTTCATGGCATTCCCTTGCTCCGATCCTGCCGGACTTTTTCAAGGGGGCTTCCCTCTCCCAGTTTCCCCTGCCTTTCCCCTACCTGTTGCTGGCAGTCCCTTTGTCTGCTCTTGGCTCAAAGCTCGACGAGGAAACGGGCTTGGAGTGGGCATCCGGCTTGCATGACCTGATCTCGACGGAATGCATGGAAAATGTGCGGGTTATCGTCGGCGAGCCAGTCGGGCAGCCGCCACAGCTGGGGGACGCTCTGACGCGGGCTTTAACCCTGTCCAGTGCCTTGCGTAAATTCCGGCCAAAAACAATGGTTGCCAGCGTACGCCAATTTCCGCTGGAGCGCTGGGTGATGATGCTTGGCCCGGAGACAACGGAGTCTCTGCAAAAGGCCATCGAAGAGATGATCCCTCTGCCTCAGTTGAATGCGGAGCAGGTTGAGACGCTGGAAACGTTTTTTGCCAGGCACCTGAATGTCAGCGAGACAGCCCGGCAGCTTTTTCTCCACCGAAATACGCTGCTGTACCGGTTGGACAAGCTTACCGAACAGACCGGACTGGACCCGCGGCAGTTCACCGAAGCCGTTCTGCTGCAGCTTCTTCTGCTCTTTCGTCAAAAATAACCAAACAATTCGTGCAATTTGACCATAGAGCACCTCTTTCTGTTGCTGGTACGATATGGATACCATACGTATCAGACAGCATGTATATTCCGGGGAGGTGCCGTTCGTGGCTAAAGTTAGCTTGCAGCACATTTACAAAAAATTCGGAAACAATGTCATTGCTGTTAATGATTTTCATCTTGAAATCGAAGACAGGGAATTCCTTGTTCTCGTCGGACCATCCGGCTGCGGGAAATCTACAACTCTGCGGATGATTGCGGGCCTGGAGGAGATATCGGAGGGCGACCTGTACATCGGGGACCGGCGTGTCAATGATGTCGCACCAAAAGACCGGGACATCGCCATGGTCTTTCAAAGCTACGCCCTCTACCCTCATATGAACGTGTACGAAAACATGGCCTTTGGTTTGAAGCTGCGCAAATTTTCCAAAGCGGAAATTGACAAACGGATACAGGAAGCCGCTCGGATCCTCGACATTTCCCACCTTTTGGACCGCAAGCCGAAAGCGCTTTCCGGCGGGCAGCGCCAGCGTGTCGCACTGGGACGCGCGATCGTCCGCGAGCCGCAGGTGTTTTTGATGGACGAGCCGTTGTCCAACCTTGACGCCAAGCTGCGGGTGCAGATGCGCACGGAAATCCTGAAGCTGCACCAACGGCTCAATACGACCATTATTTACGTTACCCATGACCAGACTGAAGCGATGACCATGGGCGACCGGATCGTCGTGATGAAGGATGGCCTGATCCAGCAAGTGGCTACCCCCACAGACATATACAACTACCCTGTCAATCAATTTGTCGCCAGCTTTATCGGTTCTCCTGCGATGAATTTTATCAAAGGACGCATTACTGAAAAGGAGGGCCGCCTCGTTTTCGACGCCCCCCACATCCATGTCAGCTTCCCTGAGGACAAAGCCAAGCTTTTGAAAGAGCGCGGCTATGTCAACAAAGAGGTCACCTTTGGCATCCGTCCGGAGGATATATACAGCGACAATCAATTTATTGAAGCCAATCCGTTTGACAGTTCCATCGAGGCTGTCATTGATGTAGTGGAAAATATGGGATCGGAGCTGTATGTTTACTTTACCAACGTGGGCGAAACCCAGATGGTTGCCCGCGTCGATGCCCGCGAAGGCTTTAAACCGCGCATGTCTGTCAAGCTGGGCATGGATTTGTCCAAGTGCCACGTATTTGACAGCGAGACAGAATTGGCGGTATTCTAGGTTTGAGTGGCAAAAGGAATGTCCCCGCCGGCATTCCTTTTCTTTATTATGTCCGCAAATGGAAGCAGACAACGAGATTGCGCATGCTGCGTATTGGAGAGGAAGAGAGAGAATGCCATACAAAATCGTCTTTTTTGACATTGACGGCACTTTGCTGAACACAGCGCACACCATTCCCCCGGATACAAAAGCCGCTATCCGCAGGTTGAAAGCGAACGGTGTGCGCGTCGCGATCGCAACCGGACGAGCCCCTTACCACCTGGCCCCGATCGCAGATGAATTGGATATCGACACCTTTGTCAGTTTCAACGGCTCCTATGTCGTTGTCGAGGGAAAACGTATTCACCATACGCCGATGAGCACGGCTACCCTGGAAGCTCTGGAAGCACATGCAGAATCGAATCAGCACCCGATGGTTTTTTTGGGAGCTGACACTTGCTATGCAAACAAGGCTGACCACCCGGACGTCATCGATTCTTTTCATTATTTACAGCTGTCTCCCCCTGGCTACCATGAGCGATACTGGGAGCAGACGCCGATCTATCAAGCATTTTTGTACTGCAAGGAAACGGAAGCAAAAGAATATCTGGAGCGAGCTCATCCGGTCACATTCATCCGTTGGCATCCGAATGTTCTCGATGTCTTGCCGCCCAACGGCTCCAAGGCTAGAGGCATTGAAGCAGTGCTGCGCCATTACGGTCTGGCACCTGAGGATGCGGTTGCCTTTGGCGATGGATTGAATGACAAGGAAATGCTTTCCTTTGTAGGGATGGGCGTCGCGATGGGGAATGCCCATGAAGATGTAAAGCCGTTGGCAAATCTGGTCACACGGCATGTGGATGCAGACGGCATTTTCCACGGTCTTCGCCAGCTAAAGCTGATCTGATCCCGGTCAGTTGGACGAGCTTGCCCGCTGGATCGTTTTTGCAAACAAAAAGAGGACTTTCTATAAACTGTCAGCTTTTTTTCTTCATAATCACTCCTTCCGTGCACACGCTATATCTATAAAAGCATGGAGGGAGTGAGTTTTTTTGCGAGCCTTGCCCCCGATTTTCGTAGCCCTCGCGTTGGTCGGCCTGGCGGTCATCCCACTGACCTGGCACCAGAATCAGGAAATGCGCGAGCCTCACCCCCGCCTTACCTCGGTCAACACCAGCATCCCGAGGATCAACTATATCGAACAAGTGCGAGACGTCCGTCGAGACTTGGAGAAGAGCGCCCATATCAAAACCTTGCACCACAATGAACAGGATAAGAGTCACTATGTCGAACACGAAGTTGTCGTGCGGTTCCACCCTCGCCCCGATCAGAAAACGATCGACAAGCTGCTCGCCTCCTTGGATGGAAAAGTGAAACGCGATTACGGCCAAGCCATGATTATCAAATCTCGCTCGCTTTCGACCAAAGACTTGATGAAGAAGCTGGCCGAACATCCCGACTCCGTCTATGCGGAGCCCAACTATCTGCTGCTGCCAAACCGCGTTCCAAACGATACCTACTACCGGGAATACCAGTGGAATCTGCCGATGATCGGGATGGAGGACAGCTGGAATATCACCAGGGGCAGCAACAAGGTGGTTGTCGCCATCGTTGACACGGGAATTGATATGACGCACCCCGAGTTTCAGGACAAGCTGGTAGAAGGCTACAATGTGCTGGAAGACAACAATACGCCTGAAGACGACAACGGCCACGGCACCCATGTGGCAGGAGTAATCGCCGCCCGGACAAACAATGCTGACGGGATTGCCGGGATGTCCTGGAACAGCAAGCTCATGCCGATCAAGGCAATCGGGGCGGACGGCTCCGGCTCCGCATTTGACATCGCCCAAGGCATATACTGGGCTACTGACCATGGAGCCGACGTGATTAATCTGAGTGTCGGCAACTACACCCCGTCTGCCGCGCTGCAGGAGGCTTGTCGATACGCTTTTGAACGAAATGTCGTCCTCGTCGCCGCATCCGGCAATGACGCCAGCGAACAGCCCAGTTACCCCGCTTCTTACAAGGAAGTCCTGTCTGTAGCGGCTGTTGACCACAATCGGGAACGGGCCGACTTTTCCAATTTTGGCGCTCAAGTCGATGTCGCTGCGCCCGGTGTAGACATTCCCAGTACCTATATCTATAGCGACTACGCTGTGCTTTCCGGCACCTCAATGGCGTGTCCGCACGTCACCGCGTTGGCCTCGCTCCTCCGCTCTGTCCGTCCGGGTATGAAAAACACCGAAGTGATGGAAGTCATTCGCTCTTCGGCGGACGACCTCGGGCCTCCGGGCAAAGACAAACTGTACGGATACGGTCTGATCAACGTCAATACCGCGATCAGAAGCTTGAAGCCCGCCGCTCAGGAAATGAGAGAAGAGAAGCCCGAAACCATCGGCGGCCTGCTCAACAAGTTTTTCCTGCGTCTGCGGCAAGGGTTTGAGTAAGAATAACAGCCTGGCCAAGAGAAAACTGGCGCACTGCACCTGACGACAGCAGGAGGAATGGCATTGAAGGCGTACATCGTTTTTGCTCATGAGGGTCATACAAGCTTTTGCCACGAAATACTGGAGAGGACCAAGCAAACTCTGGACCGGGAAGGAATCTCCTATACTGTCCGCGATCTGTATCAACAAGATTTCCAGCCTGTTTTTCGCGGCGAAGACATGCACCGTGTGGAGGAAGGACATGTCAGTGCGGATATTGCAGAAGAACAGCAGCAAATTACAGACGCGGATCTGCTGGTCATGATCTTCCCTGTATGGTGGTGGTCTCCGCCAGCCATTATGAAGGGGTATTTTGACAGGGTGTTTACAAACGGCTTCGCCTTTCGCTATGAGGAAAAAGGGCCTGTCGGTCTGCTCAACGGCAAGCAAGCCCTTGTCATGACGACGACTCGCGAGTCTGAGCATGACATGCGGGCAAGCGGAATGGATCAGGTCATGAAAAAACAGATGGCGGACGGAACGCTCAGCATGATGGGATACAAGACACTGTACCACAACTTTGCGGCTGTTCCTTACGTAAGCGAGGCTGCTCGCCGTGCCATGCTGGACGAGGTGGAGCATCTTCTCAAAAATACCCTCCAGCCCGTGGAAGTGTAAGCAAAAAGACCCTTCAGCAGGTCGAATGTGAACCTGTCGGAAGGGTCTACTTTCTTTTTTATACTTTTTGCATCCGTTTTTTCGTAATGTAATCCGTCTCGTAATAATGCAGGTCATCACGCATTTGCTCAAAAACCTTGCAAAGCGAAATCGTCAGTTGCTTGAGCTCAGGGGTTACTTCTTTGCGGAAGATAATGGCATCATGGTCTGTGTACGAATAACGGCCATCCTCGTCGTATACTTCTCCTTTGGGGTAGTAGAAGTTGTTGATACAGGAATGATACACCTGGTACAGGACTTCTTCGGCATACTCTTCATTGAACCTCGCCCGGCGGAGAGCAACTCCCAGCCGCTCGTACGCGTTCTCACAGTACACCAGCAAATGGCGCAAGTCGGAAAGGTAGTTGCGGTAGTAAGCCTCGTACTCCTCCGGATCACCGGACTGATTGACCAGCCCCATCAAGGTGACTTGATTTAAAAAGCGCTCCAGATCCATGCTTACTCTTTTCAACTTCGTGTACGTCTCTTCGCACAATTGCTTCAGATGAGTCACTGACATAATGTCCCCCTCGCGTTGAAAGAATCTGCTTTTTTTTGATAAGTATACTGGATAGGTTCTTTGCAACACAAGGATTTCTTTTCTGCAAATCCTGCCTATGCGTTTGTCGTTTCAGGGGCGGCAGCTGCCGCTTTTTTGCTTTGGACTAGATAGGTCAGGTAGGCTGCAAACAAGCCCAGCAGCGTCATGAACAGAAGAACGGACACTTGATACGTAATGTGGGAAAGCCCGTGGCCTTTCGTCAAAACTTCCCGAACTCCATCGAGAAAATACGTCAGCGGCAGTGACTTTCCGATCGCCGCAATCACCGGCGGCATGGACATCAGCGGCCAGGTGTACCCCGAGAGCATGAAGGACGGTACTGCAATCATCATGGCTGCCTGTGTAGCTTGCAGCTGGTCCTTCGAGTAAAACGAGATCGCAAAACCGATGGCCAGCACGGCGAGGTTAAAAGCGGTGCCGATCAGCAGCAAATGTGCCGTACTGCCGTAATACGGGATGCCAAAGCCTTTCAGCAGGATCGCAAAGGTCAGCACGAGGTTGAAGGTCGCAACCAGAAAGTACGGCAGCAGCTTGCTGATTGCGATCGCCCAGAAGGAATTCTCAGCCAGCGTCTCCCTCCATGTCCCCGCTTCTTTTTGCTGGGTGACTGAGAGGGCAATCCCGAGGAACAGAACCTGCTGCATGACGGTTCCAGCCAAACCAAAAACCATGAACGACATATAGCTGAAGGTCGGATTGTACAGGACGCGATAGCGGTAGTCGATCCCGGTGTACAGCTTCATCCCTTCCTCGCCCCAGCCGCCATGCGCTTCCAGCTTTTTCAAGGTCACACCCGCAGAGACCGTCTTCGTGACTGTATTGGCAGCGCGGACAGCGGTATTGGAGATCATCATGTTGCTGCCGTCGATAACCGTAAGTACACTGGCGTCCCGTCCGGCTTTGACGTCCATCTCCAAGTGATCCGGAATGATCACAGCTACTGCCGCTTTGCCTTGGTCAATCAGGTCCATCGCTTGTGTTTCTGTGTTGACGATATGGGTGACGCGGAATGTCTGGTCGGCATCGAAAGCGCGCGACAGCTCCCTGCTCAGCTCTGTCTGATCGGCGTCGACCACGACCGTCGGAATTTCCGTCACTTTTTTCTCGCTGTACAAAAATCCGAACAAAGTCAGGTAAATCACCGGTACGGCAAACATTACCGTCACAATCGTCTTGTTTGTAAAAATGCGACGCCATTCTTCCCAAAACAGCCGGGACAGGTTACTCACGCTCACCAGCCCCTTCGAGCTTCCATTCTACGCTGAGGCCCGGCAGAATTTCTGGATCGTGAATTTCCATTTTGACCTGGAATGCGCGGATATCGCGATCGCCCAGCTCCTGTGTCGCTTTTTTCACCGCGAAATCGGCCGCAGGCGCTACATTGACTACACGCGCTTCGGTTTCACGATTCAATGAAGGCACGAACAGGTTGACCGTATCCCCGGCTTTGATTCCGGCAATCTCGTATTCATCCACGTAAAATTTCACGTAGTTGTCTTGCTTCGTCTGGATCGTCAAAACAGTGAAGCCTTGCGAAACCAGCTCACCCTTCTGCACAGCTACCGATTTGACGACGCCGTCGACAGGGGCAGTCAGCTTGGTGTTGTTCAGATACGCTTCTACCTCTTCCAAAGCTCCCTTCGCTTGCTGTACTCCCGCTTCAGCCGACTTTACGTCCAGTTCTTTAAGGCCGACCTGTCCGCGTGCAGCGACAGCTTGATCGTAGGCGGCCTGCGCCTGCTCCCACTGCGCCTTGGCTGCATCGAGCTGCTCCTTGCGCGAGCCGGACTGGGCCATTTTCAACTGCTCCTCAACTGCCTTCTGCTCCGCAACCGCCTTTTCGTAATCCATCTGCGCTTCGTCGACCTTCACCTGCGGGACAGCCCCTTCTTCGAGAAGCTTTTTCATCCGTTGGAGCTGCGTCTCCGCAATTTGCTTGGCCGTTTGCGCCGCTTGCTGCTTGGCTTTCAGCTGGGACACTTCTTCTGAGCGGGCGCCGTTCTTGTTCGCTTCATACTGCGCCTTGGCAGCATTGACCACGGCCAAAGCCTGGTTTACCTGCGCGTTGCTGGAAGTATCCGTTATTCCGACGCCTTTCTTTGCCTGTTCCAGCTTTACCTGTGCCAGATGGTAGGCAGCTTGCGCCTGCTCGCGCTTTGCCAGCAGCTCTTCGTTGTTCAAGGTCGCGACCAGTTGTCCAGCCTTTACCTCGTCGCCTTCCTTGACCATGATATCTGCGATGGAGCCCCCCATTTTAAAGGAAAGATCCACGGATGTTCCTTCGACAACCCCGGCGACTTGCTTGGAGCGCTGACCAGCCACGCTACCTGCACCCGGTCCCATCAGGTATGCCCCCAGTACAGCAATGCAGACGACAAAACCGGTTACTCCTATCCACGCTCGTTTATTCATCGTTCATTCTCCTCTTTTCCATTCTCTCTTTGCATGTGTCGTGCTCGGCTGCATGATTCATCAGCCTTTTGATTGCTTTACCCTTTCATCAAGACTCCGGACAGCAACATATGAAGCGTCCTTCGGTCTGAATCCGTAATTCCCGTCTCTTTGCGGAACTGCTTCCGCAGCATCGTAAAACCAGCCATGCCGAACAGCGAGGAGACCATTGTACGGACCTCAATATCCGGTCTGACAAAGCCTTCCTGCTGCAGCTCGGCAACATAGGCCTCCATGGCCATGAAATAGCCGGACAGCAGCTTCCCGATCATTTCATCCCGCTGCTGGTCTCCGGTAAAGAAGCTCAACAAGAGAAGACAAAGCTCCCGATGCTCGGAAAAGAAGCGAAGATGCTCATCCAGAACGCACAGCACGCGTTGATCCATTGACAAATCCTCTCGCTGCATCACGCTGTCCACGGAATCGATCAGCATCTTCACGCCTTTTTCAATCACGTACAGAAACAGCTCTTCCTTCGTTGAAAAATGGTAGTACAGCGTCCCTTTCGCCACCGCAGCCACATCGGCAATCGCATCCATCGTCGTATCGCTGTATCCGTATTGAGCAAAGGCAGTCAACGCTGCTTCCACAATCTGATCTTTCTTCGAACGTGCCATCCCTCCTCAGCCTCCCGTTTGTTTTTTTGAACTGACTGGTCAGTACAAAAAGTAGTTTACGTCGTTTTCCTGATTTCGTCAATAGGTCCGATGAAAAAAGCTTCCATCGAAGCGCTCGTAAAATGCAGGCATAAAAAAAGACCGCATCAGTTTGCGGTCTTAGCCTTCCATAATAAAACGGTACGTATCCACAGTCTGCGGCATCGGCTGCACGCCGAGCTGCTTTTGCAGGTTTGCCACGCATTTGTCGTAGATGCGGATGGCCTGTGCCCGGTTGTTTTGCCGATAGTAGGCCAGCATGAGGAGCCGGTATGCCTCCTCCCAGCAGTCGTCAGCCATCAGGATCGATTCGCACCAGCGGATCGCTTCGTCTATCCGCTTCGAGTCCAACAGCAGTTTGGCCAGGCGCTCTGCCCCTCGCAGGAAAAGCAGCTGCAGCCTTTCTCTTTCCGCTACACACCAATCATCGTACCGACAATCCGGCATGTACTCCCCCTTGTAAAAAGACAGCCCTTTTTCCAATAAGACAATCGCTTGAGAAGCGACACTCGCCTCCAGCCCGAGTGTTACGTAACGGTCGAACTCCTCCGCATCGATCTGAAAGCCCGAGGCCAGGTTAAAGCCGTAAGAGCTGCCGTGACGCTGGATGAAAAAAGCGCTCGCTCTGGCTTCCCGATTCGGCTCGAGGGCTTTGTTCAGTGCGTTCAAAGCAACCTTGAAGTCACGGGCGGCGGTCTCTTCGTCACTTTCTCCCCAGAGGGTCGCGACGATCTCTTCTCTGGCCAGCAGATGCTGCCTTTTCGTCAGGAGAAGCTGAAATAGCTGCTTTGCCTTTCCGCGCTGCCAAGACTTTTCCCCCAGCTCCCGTTCGCCAAGCCAGACACGAAACTGACCGAGCGTCTGGATTCGCAAGGTATAGCCGGGATGAAAAGTGACGTTCTGCAGGCCCAGGTCAGTCAGAAGCTGCGAGACGTAATCGGGAGAAACCTGGCGCCTCTGAGCCTCGATCAGTACCGGCATCAGCTGCTGGACATCATGCGGAGTAAACATCGTCGGCCGCTGCAGCAGGAAATGGTATTCCCCCGCCTGGATCGCGGTCAGCGCCTGAGTCACGGCCGGGATAAAAGCAGGCCAATTTTTCTGGCGATAGGCAAAAAAACTGAGCCATAAATGACAGATCGCGACCCCAAAGCTATCTCCACAACGGCTTAAGCGCTCCTCGCAATCGCGAATCCACTCTTCCGCCTGCTTGTCCTGCCCGCAGGAGGCATACGCGATGCCGATTGCGAGTCGCACCAAGCTGTTCAGCCAGTCATCACGCATCGCCTCTGTTTCCTGGAGTCCCCGCTGCCCGTAAGAAAGCGCCATATCCAGATTCGATTCCCGCCCGTAGAGAAGAGTCAGCCCAAGGAGCGTCTCCGATTTTCCTCGCGTCGACTGCAGGTCCTCCATCATTTGCAGACCCAGTTGGTACAACTGACGAATTTGGTCATAGGGCATTTGTTGACTGACCAAAGCCGCCGTCGCCTTGCGCACGTATCCATTTGCCTCCACGAACGGGGAGTGCGCTTCTTTTCCTTGTTGGATCGCGTACTCTGCTGCTCTGAGCCCCTTTTCCCATTCGCCGTTCAAGCCGTATACAAAGGCCAGCAGCAGGGAGGTTTCCCGGTAGGATCTCATCAATGCAGGCTGGTTTACCTGCTCCGACTTCCACTCGCTCTCCAGGAGCTGGATCGCCGACTGAAGCCTGCCCGTCCGGAACAGCAGGCGGGATTCCAGCTCGACCTCCGTCCGCTGCTCCCATTCCTGGCTCCGCCGGTACCAATCGGCAGCCTGCTGCGAGTCTCCCCTGTTGGTATAAATCTCCGCGAGCAAGCGATAAAGCCGTGGAGCCAGCTCATGGTCTGCAGGCTCAAGCAGACGAATCGCAAGCTTCAGCAGTTCCTCTGCCTTCACGCTTTGGACACTGTCCAGATGGACCCGGGCGAGTCCTTCCAGCCCTCGGCACTGACCGATAATATCCCCCTTTTCCTCGCACAGCGAGAGGAATCGCTGATAAGACAGAAAGGCCTTCGGGTACAGGCAGCGGTACCGCTCGATCTCAGCCTGATACAGCCAGAGAACATAATAACGCTCTTTTACCTCGTCCGGCAGAAGCTGCAGCCACTGTGACAGCTGGTCCAGCTTGCCTGTCTGAAGCAGCGGGTTTGCCGCTTGACAAAGCCATTCTCCGAGCTCGTCCCACGCCTCGATCAAGCGCAAATGTTCAAAGCCTTGCTGCACGTCTCCTTTTCGCTTGTACAAGGCAGCAGCAGCTCTGTGCATGTGTATGTATTCCTCCGGATGTCCCGCCAATTTGCTGATCAGTAGACGCCGCAGCAGCGGATGATACGCATAGACATTGTCTTCCCTCAGCAAAAAAAGGTTGCGCCGAAGTGTTTCTGCAAGCAGATGAGCAGCCTGTTCACCGAATACCTGGCGGATGTCTTCCGCCTCAAAGCTCTCAAAAACGGAGGACCTCATTAAAAACGTCTGAAGCTCCTGCTCCTGCTTGTCCCATACCTCTGTTTCCAAGAATGGCAGAAATCGCGAGGATTCGGAAGCGCTGCCCACTGTGTGGACGCCCATTGCCAATGTTTCTCCAATCGTTCGGACAGCAGCCGCCCACCCTTTGGTTATGTTTGCAATCCGCTCGCTATCGTCCTTTGACAAGGCGATGTCGTATTCGTCCAGAAAAAATGTCTCCATCTCTTCACGGGAAAAAGCGAGGTCGGATACCGTCAGCTCCATCCCATCGCCGCGTGCGGACATGACATTCAAAAATGGCCAGTCCGGCCGGGTTCTGGTCAGTATGACTACCCGAACGTTCTGCGGCATGTTCTGCAAAAAATATTGCATCCAGTTGTCCACTGTCACTTTGGAGTGAACATTGTGAAAATCATCCAGAATCAATAGGAGCTCGCCCTTGACTTCCATGCATGCGCGAATAAACAGGTCAGCAATCGATTCCGTTGAATCGTCTCCGGGCTGTGTGCCCGAAGCCCTCACTGCCTGCAAAAAAGAATCGCCGAAAGCCGGATGAACCATTCGTATGCTCTCCACCAGATGTAACAGAAAAACGGGCAGCTCGCCATCCTTCTCGCCAATCCGATACCAGCACGCCTCTTTGTTGCCATGATCAAAAAATGCAGCCACTGCTGTCGTTTTTCCGTACCCCGCACCTCCATGGATCACAGACAGAGCTTTGTGCTTCATCAGCCTGAGCTTCCTCGCCAATGACAATCTGTGAAACACGTAAGGCCCCAGTCTCGGAGGGGTTATCCTGGTCAGGCTCACCCTGGATGCATTCATCGTTCGTACACTCCTCACCGATCACATCATCCAAGATATAGTTCCATGAGCCTGGCCAAAATCCTCCCTCCCGTCCATGACAAAAGCCACCCGGCGGTCAGGTGGTCTTTTACGTCCAAATCATTCATCGTGTGTCAATCAACCAGATTGAACCCTTTTGTCGTATAGCCGATGTCGTTTAACAGCGTTTGGAATTCGTCTTCTGGAACACGTTCTCCCCGTACGACGCGCTGGTGGATGTCAGCAATGCGCTGATAAACAGCCGGATTGGTTGAAACGTACATGATGTTGTAGCGTGTCTGCGCCTGGAGTCTGCTGCGCATCACTCCCGCTACACGCTGCTGGAGGCGGTCCGTATGCCCGTTATCGATACGTGCAGGCTTGCCCGGCGTATAGAGCACCGATGGCGTAGGATCAATACTGTCGGGTTTCGTTGCACCATCAGGAAGCACCCCGATCAACAAATTATCCTTATACGCAAGTACCTTGATGTCGACGACACCCGGAATTCTTTCCGCTTGTGCCTCCAGAGTCCGGACGAGATCCGGCTCGCGGTGATGCCTGTTCTTTTGGACAAGCATCGCAGCCGGTCCCTTGTCTGTACCGACGTTGTCATTTTTTATATTGATCCCGTAAGCATCATACTTGGCAGGCTCTCCGTGATAGTCTTCTCCGCCTTGTTCCTTATTCGGTGTACAGCCTGACCCGACGACTCCGGCAAGCAACAGTGCACAAAGCGCTGAACCCCATCGTTTCAAAGAAAAACACCTCCTCACTCCCTAGTGTGAGGAGCCGGAGGTATTCTTACTCGATGAGAAAACTGCTTCTTTTTTCTAATTCAGGATGACGAATGTTCCTTCCACGGTCTGCTTTTCATCGCCTTTTTCAGCTAGTAGCGTATATTCTTCAGCCGTTATCTTCTCCGTCCATTCAAACAAAAATGTCCCGTCTGATTGGATCTGGACTTCGTAGCTCGCATCAATCAGCTTTCCTTCTTTGCTGCCAGCAGGCTTTTGTGCAACCGGATTTTACTCCTGCTTCCTTTCCGGCGATGTGACCAGGCTGGCTGGCGCTTTACCCTCTTCTGCTTTGTCTTTGATCAGAACGGTCTGGTTACTTCCATCCCAATTCACGTCGTAGGATAGAGCTTCGGCAATGAAGCGAACCGGAACCATCGTCCGCTGGTTGACGATTTGGGCGGGCACATCCAAGCTGATGATCTCGCCGTTACGCTTTGCAATCTTCCGGGAAACAATCAGTTTAATTTGGGCGTCACCCTTTTGAATCAAACCCGTTCTTGTCTGACTGTTCCAGTCTACGTCAAAGCCTAAGCCTTCCGCGATCGGACGAAGCGGTACCAGTGCCCGGCTGTCTTTGATCAGCGGTTTTTGATCGGGGAACGCGATCGGCTTGTGATTATATTCTAAGCTCCATGGCGGTATTCGGGCCACATGGAGATGCTTCCCACACGTGATAGGTGACTTCTTGCCTCCGACTTCTTTCCTATTTTCAAATTGTTACAAAAATGAAACCAATTTGCTACAAAAACACGCTACAATGAACATACATCGACGACATTTTTCCCGAAAGAGGCCGAAGCTATGAAACGATTTATCCCCTTCCTCATTCTTGTCCTGATTTTAACCCTCATTCCTCCTGGTGGAAGCTTTGCGAACACTTCTGCGGTTCTGCTCGGAAGCGACGTGCTATTCGACCAATTTCACCATGTCATCAAAGGAAAAAAAGTCGGCCTTGTCACAAATCAAACAGGTGTAAGCAGTCAAGGAATCAGCACGATCGACCTGCTTCGCCGGGACAAATCGGTGACACTGGCGGCTTTGTACACACCGGAGCACGGTCTGGACGGGAAAACACCGGCCGGCAAATACGTTGCCTCCTACCAGCATCCCGTCTACGGCATTCCTGTCTACAGCCTCTATGGTTCGACAAGAAAGCCCACAAAGCAAATGCTCGCTGGCATTGATCTTTTGCTGGTCGACTTGCAGGATATTGGAGCCCGTACCTATACGTACATATCCACTCTCCAATACTGCATGACGGCGGCAAAGGAGCAGGGCAAACCGATCATCGTACTGGACCGGCCCAATCCTGTTGGCGGAACCATTGTCGAAGGGCCCGTTCTGGAATCTGCCTACCGCTCATTTGTCGGTGTGGACACCCTCCCGATGGCACACGGGATGACAATCGGCGAGCTGGCGCAATTTTTCAACCGCAACATCGACGCAAACCTGACCGTTATCCCCATGAAAGGTTATACGCGTCAAATGCTGTTCCAGGATACCGGACTGCACTGGATTCCGAGCTCTCCGCGAATACCGGATCTGGCTGCTGTATTCGGTTATATGGCAACCGGCCTGGGAGAAGGAACCGGAATCGTCCAGGCTGACAATTTCCGCTGGATCGGCGGCGAAGGGATCGATTCGGGCAAATACGCTGATCTGTTAAACGGAGCGCTGCTGCCTGGTGTCGTTTTTCTCCCCGAGAAGAAAGATTCAAAAGGCGGCGTCCGGCTCCAGATCACCAATCCTCATCTGTTCAATCCGGCCAAAACGGGGATTTACGCTTTGGCCTACGCTCATCAATTGAATCATTTCAAGGTTCCGAAGAGCGGAAAGACAAAAGTGATGTTTGATCTGGTGATGGGAACAAACAAAATCGGCCAGTACCTGGAGCAGGGGCTGTCCCCCAAACAGATTGAGGAGAAGTATGCAAAAGATCTGGAAGCATTTCGCAAGCTTCGCAGCAACTATTTGATCTACAATGACCAGCCTTACGTTCCTGTTCAGCCCATTCAATCAAAGAAGGGCATTTCACAGGCAAAACCTGCTGCTCCCGGCAAGCCAGGTCCAGCCAGCTCACAATCGCAGACGAAGCCGACAGCCCAGACGAAGCCAGCCGCGCAAACGCCTTTGCCGAACCAATCAAACAACAGCACTGCGACAGCAACGCCAACTCCAGGGTCTGGCGGATCGGCAGGACTGCCCGAGTCTAAACAACCGTCTGTGGCGGGACAACCGAAGCCGGTGGCAAAACCCGCCGTACCTTCAGTTCCGTCAACCGACCAGACGCCAGCTAAGCCGGGCGGCAGTCAGACGCAGGAAAAAGTGGCGTATCTGACATTTGATGACGGTCCTTCTCCAATTACAACTGAGGTGCTGGACATCCTCAAGGCCCATGACGTCAAGGCGACCTTTTTCGTCGTAGGGAAAAGCGTGCCGGGACACGAAGCGATCTTGAAACGGGCGATTGCCGAAGGGCATGTCGTAGGAGGACACACATACTCCCACAACTATCGCACGATTTATAAAGATCTCTCCTCCTTTTTCGCCGATCTGGAAAAAGGCAATCAACTGATCGAAAAGGCAACAGGAATCAAGCCGACTGTCTTTCGGTACCCAGGCGGCAGCACCAATACCGTCAGCAAGACCTACCAGAACGCAGCGCTCTACAATAACCAGCATACGGTGATGAGTGCCATCAAAACGGAGGCTGCCAAACGCGGCTATACGTTTATTGACTGGAATATCACAAACGGGGATGCCCGCAGCAGCAAGTATACGCCAGAAACGGCCTTGGCAAATATAAAGGCGCAGGTAAGAAATCAGAAAGAAATTGTCGTACTGATGCACGACGCCGCGACCAAGAGCGCAACGGCCAAGTCCCTTCCAGCCGTAATCCAGTTCCTCAAAGAACATGGTTACCGCTTTGAAACAATCCATGCAGAGAAATCCACAGTAGCCACTGTGAAATAATGGCGACTCGACAACCAACTCATTCGTGAGTTGGTTGTTTTTATTCCGGCAACAATATCATTGACGATCATCTACATGGGGAGGAACATCTGGTGAGCTACACCTGCTACTATTGTGAGCACGAATCCGAAACGGCACATCTCATCACGTTCTTTCAAGGGACAGAGGAAAAGAACGAGCTGCTTTGCAGTTCCTGCTACGCTGATTGGCTCGAAGGCCTGAAAGTAGAACCGTAAAATCATGGGAAAAACCGCCTGATCGATCAAGCGGTTTTTTCGCATTCTTTATCCGTTTTGACAAGGCTGCCTTTTTTAGCTCTGCTGCGAGGCCAGACTCTCGTACTTTGCCCGCAGTTCCCGTTTTAGTATTTTTCCGCTTGGATTGCGCGGGAGGTTTTCTGCCAGGACGATATGCTTCGGAGCTTTAAACGCAGACAGTCTGGCTTTGCAAAAGTCAAGCAGCTCTTTGGCAGTCAAGGCTTCTCCCGCTTTGGGAACGACGACTGCGGCGACCGCCTCGATCCAGTATGGATCAGGGATTCCGATCACGGCTACTTCAGAAACAAGCGGGTGCTGGTAGATCACCTCTTCTACCTCCCTGCTTGCGACGTTTTCTCCACCCGATTTGATCATATCCTTTTTTCGGTCAACGACAGTAATATATCCTTCCTCGTCCATGACGCCGAGGTCACCGCTGTGGAACCAGCCTCCCTGAAAGGCTGCGGACGTTTTTTCTTCATCGCGGAAGTACCCCAGCATAGCATGGCTGGTTCGGTGTACGATCTCCCCCACCGTACCGCGGGGCACATCCTGGCCGGAATCGTCGACAATCCTCGTTTCCACATTCAGAGACGGTCTGCCGGCGGAGCCAGCTTTGCGGATTTGATCCGCGGGCTTTAGGACAGTAGCGAGCGGGGCTACCTCTGTCTGGCCGTAAAAATTCCAGAACTGCGCGTTCGGGAGCCTCCGCCCCAGCTCTTTCAAGATTTCGACAGGCATGATTGCTGCTCCGTAGTAGCATTTTTTTAATGAAGACAAGTCCCGCTCCGCAAATTCAGGAGAACGGAGCAGGGCGATCCAGACGGTCGGGGGGCAAAAGAGCTGTGTCGCCTTGTACTCCTCGACAGTTTTCAGCAGGAGCGCAGGCTGTGCCTGCTCCAAAATAATTCCGCTCGCACCGAGGTAGACGTACGGCCCCAGGAAGCAATGCAGCTGGGCGCTATGGAAAAGCGGGAGAGCGTGGATAGCGACATCGTCTTCGGTCATTCCACCGTCGATAATCGTACTGACGTATTCTGTCAGCACACTCTTATGCGTCAGCATGACTCCTTTTGGCCTGGATTCCGTCCCGCTGGTGTAGAGAATATGCACAACATCGTCATCCTCCAGTTCCAGCTCCGGCTCCTCTGTACTCGATTGGGCGAGCTGCGTACGGAAATGGCCCCAGTCATTTGCCTGCTCTGTTTTTTCGGAGATCGAGCATCTCAGGACCGGAGAACAGCCTGATCGGCGAATCGCCTCGTCGGCGACTGGATGGAATTCCTGGGAGGCAAAGATCGCTTTCACATCGGCATGTCCCAGAATAAAGGCCACGTCGTCAGCGTTCAGCATGTAATTGATCGGGACCATAATCACTCCCGCCCTGGCGAGGGCAAAGTTGAGAATGACAAAATCCATTGAATTGCGGGAGAGCACAGCTGCCCTGTCTCCCTTTTGCAGTCCAGACGCCAAAATCATATGCGCTGCCTGATTGGCCAGGATGTCCAGTTGTTCGTATGTAAGCGCCTCGTTCCCAAAGCGCAATGCAATCTTCTGCGGAAATCTGCCTCGGCTTCTGCGCAAAATATCTCCCAGCGTATTCCTTCTCGCCCGCTGAATATCTTTCATGGACATCCCTCCGTCATTTTTCCTGCCTCTATTATACAATGAATATTCAGAAAAATAGAATCATTATTCTTTCCCGATATATCCATGCAATGTAAAAAACCCCTGACTCGAAATCAGTCAGGGAGAAGAACTCAAGGTTATGAGGTTGTATCTATAGTATAGTATATATTCGAGTATATACTCAACCGGGATATATTAGTAAACGGAAACAAGCCGCACCTTGGACAAATTCTTTTTGCCCGAGCGCGACAACTCCCGCTTTCCATATTTGCATGGTTTCAATCCGGTCCGTTAACCTGCCTACTCCAATCAAAAAAAATGCGGCGACCCGATCTGCATTAGTAAGTCGCCGCAGCCCCCAAGAAGTTTAGTCTGAGTGCTTACCTACAGAATATATCAAAGGGTACATACCATGCGATATGAAGTCGATGGCTACGGAAGAAAGTTTTGGTTTTTGCCATAAATGTATCGCAAAAATTTCAAAATTGCCTATGTTCCATTGATACATGCCCTTTAACTCGATAGAATAAGTGGAGACTGGTTCTTTACTCACTGGAGGTGTTCCCCTTGCTAAAAACGCCCCTTGGCCGTCTTCGTTTTATCGGCCTCATCGAAGGAATTTCGTACCTCGTCCTGCTTGGAATTGCCATGCCACTGAAATATTTTCTGGAGATGCCAAAAGCTGTGACGATTGCCGGTTCCTTGCATGGCGTGTTTTTCGTATTGTTCATGCTGGCACTCGCCCATGTCTTTTTCGCAAACCGGTGGTCGATCCTGCGGGCGCTCGGCGCGTTTGTCGCGTCTTTGATCCCGTTTGGAAATTTTGTTCTCGATGCGCAATTGAAAAAAGAAGAAGCTTCCATGAAGCGATCATAAAGGAAACCGCTTGACGACCTTCTCCCGTCAAGCGGTTTTGAATAGATGGGGTATCTGAAAAAAAGAAAAAACAGGTGCAAGACCTGTTCGCAGTGCTTTCTTATGGCGGAGGGAGAGGGATTCGAACCCCCGTGACGTTGCCGCCTAACGGTTTTCAAGACCGCCCCGTTATGACCACTTCGGTATCCCTCCGCATGGTTGAACAAGTTATACTATAACATACTCATTCCCCTGAAAGCAACCGTTTTTTACAAAAACGAGCTTCCTCCAAACGGGGAAGCTCGTTTCCTGTACCGGCCTCAAAACAGCTGTCAATTGCCTTTGACAGCAGCTTTCTCTTCCTGAAACCTATCGCTTCACGACAACCAGCTTTAACTCCGTTAGCTCTTCGATCGCGTATTTGATTCCTTCCCGGCCCATGCCGCTTTCCTTGACACCGCCGTAAGGCATATGGTCGACGCGGAAGGTCGGGATATCGTTAATCATGACGCCGCCAACATGCAGCTCATCTGCCGCTTTCAGTGCGAGTGACAGGTTTTGCGTGTAGAGTCCGGCTTGAAGGCCGAAACGAGAATCGTTTACGAACTCAATCGCCTCCTCTACAGAGTCCACCGGATTGATCAGGACGACCGGTCCGAATACCTCCTGGCAAGACAGTTTGGCGTCTGCCGGAACTCCTGTCAATACGGTAGGCTGCAGCACCCGTCCATCTGCTTTTCCTCCGCATTCTACCCTGGCGCCTCTCTCCCTGGCTTCCTCGATCCAGGCCAAGGCCCGATCCGTTTCCTTCGGAGAAATCATCGCGGAGTAGTCTGCTTCCTCGGACAGAGAGTCGCCGCCGACCAGCTTTTTGGTCTCCGCCACAAAGCGCTCCACGAATGTCTCGTATTCATCCCTGACCACATAAATCCGCTGTACGGAGATGCATACCTGTCCGGAGTACGCAAATGCGCCAAAAATACAGCGCGGGATGACCTCGTCGAGATTTACCCCTTTATCGATGATGACGGCAGAATTGGAGCCCAGCTCCAACGTAACCCGCTTGAGTCCGGCCCGATTGCGGATGTCGATGCCGACAGCCGGGCTGCCGGTAAAGGTCAGTGCTTTCACCCTCGGGTCTGTCACGAGGAGATCGCCTACTGTTGCTCCGCTGCCGGTCACAACATTTAGTGCTCCCGCTGGCACTCCGGCCTGCTCGGCAACCTCCGCCAGAAAATATGCGGAGAGAGGCGTCTGGGATGCCGGCTTGAGCACGACGGTGTTCCCTGCAGCCAATGCCGGACCAACTTTATGGGCGACCAGATTCATCGGGAAATTGAAAGGAGTGATCGCGCCAATCACGCCCAAAGGCTCACGCACGGTGTATGCAAGGCGCCCTTCTCCTCCGATGGCGGCATCCAGCGGCAGTGTTTCGCCGTGAATCCTTTTTGCTTCCTCCGCAGCGAATTTGTAAGTCTGTATTGTACGGATCACTTCGCCGCGAGCGGTTTTGATCGGCTTGCCTGCCT
Organism: Brevibacillus borstelensis; assembly: GCF_036700025.1. Lineage (NCBI taxonomy): Bacteria > Bacillati > Bacillota > Bacilli > Caryophanales > Paenibacillaceae > Brevibacillus > Brevibacillus borstelensis. The sequence continues at coordinate 3,680,098 of NZ_CP144922.1, forward strand.
CCAGCGCAATAATTTTGGCAGCCTCCTCCAGCCGTTCGTCCATGATGAATGAAATTTTCTCCAGGATAGCCGCACGCTGATAAGCAGGCATGCGCCGCATTACCATCGAAGCCTCCTGAGCTGCGGAAATCGCCTTTTCTACCAGTTCGGCGTCAGCCTGCGCGATTTCCGCTATCTGTTCCCCGCTGTAGGGAGCGTAGAGCGGCGCGTAGTTTTTGGCCTCCACCCACTGCCCGCCAATGTAGCACGCTTTTTTCATCCATCCAGCCTCCCTCTCATCGACTCTCCTATGAGTTTTCCCGATATACGTCTTTCAGTCCGCGCTATTCTAGCCATTCCTTTATGCTTGTGAAGGCGTACACAGTTCCTCTAACACTTTCTCCATCACACCCAAACCTTCCTCCAATTGTTCGTCGTCAATCACGAGCGGAGAGAGAATCCGGATGACATTGCTGTAAAGACCGGCCGTGAGTACGACCAACCCGCGCTGGCAGCAGGCTTGCGCAATTTTTGCCGTCAATTCCTTGTCTGGCTCTTTGCCTGATTTGTCTTTGACGATTTCGATAGCACACATCGCTCCAATGCCGCGCGCATCTCCTACCTGTTCAAAGCGTTGCTTGAAGCCTTCGAAGCACTGCAAAATCCTGGTTCCGATCTGGTTGGCTCTGTCCATGAAGCCTTCCTGCTCCATCATTTCGATCACCTTCAGAGCGGCGATACACCCGAGCGGACTGCCTCCATATGTTCCGCCGATCTCCCCTGGATTGGGAGCATCCATGATCTCAGCCCGGCCAGTAACTGCACTGATCGGCAGCCCGGCCCCAAGCGATTTGGACATGACAATCAAATCAGGCTCTACGCCGAAATGCTCCATCGCAAACATTTTGCCTGTGCGGCCAAAACCCGTCTGGACTTCATCGGCGATGAACAGGATGCCGTGCTTCTCGCAGATTGCTTTTACCCCTTGGACAAAACGCTTGGACGGTACCACGAATCCGCCCTCGCCCTGAACTGGCTCCATAATGACGGCCGCGACTTCATCCGCAGGCACTTCACCCAGGAAGAAGTCTTCGAAGCGTCTCAGCACTTGTTCGTCGCATTCTTCCGGAGTCGTTCCCGGCATTGCACGGTAGTAGTACGGATAGCTCATCTTATACACATCGGGAGCAAACGGGCCGAACTGGTATTTGTACGGACGCACTTTGCTCGTAAGTGACATCGCCAGCAAGGTACGGCCATGGAAGCCGCGTTCAAACGAAATAATCGCTTTTCGCCCCGTGTACTTTCTGGCGATTTTGACCGCATTTTCCACAGCTTCCGCACCGCTGTTAAGGAAGAATGTTTTCTTTGCATGCGTCCCTGGCGTGATTCTGTTCAAAGTCTCGGCCAGTTTGACGTACGGCTCGTACATCATGACGTGAAAGCAGGTATGGATATACTGATCAAGCTGTTCCTTCAGGGCTTCCACCACCGCAGGCGGGCAGTGGCCGGCATTGATCGTCCCGATGGCTCCGGCAAAATCGATAAACGTATTTCCGTCGACATCAGTCAGAAGCGCTCCTTCCGCCTTCTGGACAAAGGTCGGCAAGGTGTTGAACGGACCGCGCGGCACATGGCTTTCCTTTCGTGCCAGAAGCTCCTGAGCCTTTGGTCCCGGAATCTGTGTTTTGATCTGAATGTACTTTGTAGTCGTCGAATCCATTTTTGATCTGCTCCCTTCATCCCTTTTCTCTTTATCAAGACCACATCATTTTGTTTCGTAGCCGCACCACTCCATAAGCGTCAGGGCAAATATCTCCGCGCAGCGGAATACTTCATCCAGCTCGACGGATTCATTCGGATAATGGGCGACTGCCGTTGTACCCGGGCCTACGATAATCGCAGGAGTATCGGCCAAGGTTGTCAGCAGCCCGCCATCCGTTCCCCATGGCGATGCCTCCACGACCGCCCGCTCACCGGTTACCTTGAGGAATTGATCCTGCAAAATCTCCATCAATGGATGATCTTCACCCACGTCACCAGGCACCCAGCGGGCCCCGAACCACTCCAATTCAACCGGATGCTCCGCGAACCACGGGTCGTCATGGGCAAGCGCTGCGAGAGCTTCTTCCATTTCTCGTTTCGCAGCTTCCATCTTCTCGCCCGGGGCTACCCCCATCCGTCCCTCCAGCTTGACGAGATCGGCTACGGAAGACGGCCATTTTCCACCCTCAATCACGCCGAGGTTGATCGGGATCGGGATCGGCAGCTTTGCGTAAAGCGGGTCGACGATTCGATCATTGCGCTCTTTTTCCAGCTTGCTGATCGCGGTGACGACCTGCATGCTTTTCTCGATGGCGCTGACTCCTTCGTAGCGTGTGCCTCCGTGTGCAGAGCGGCCTTTCACCGTCAATCTGAACCACATCGAGCCTTGCTGCTTGGGGAAGATCTTCATGTTGGTCGGCTCCGGAATCAATGCCGCATCCGCTTTGTATCCGCGTAGGATTGCAGCGAGTGTCCCCGCTCCGCCGCTCTCCTCCTCCACGACGCTTTGAAAGATGACGTCTCCCTTCAGCCGGATGCCCAGCGCTTGCAGGACCTGAATCGCCAGCAGCGAGGAGAGGTTGCCGCCCTTCATGTCGGTGGAGCCGCGCCCGTACAGTTTCCCCTCCTCGATCTCGCCGCTAAACGGATCGTGTGACCATTGCGCAGGGTCTCCGGCAGGCACCACGTCCACGTGTCCGTTCAAGATGATCGAGCGGCCGCCGCCGGTTCCCTTCCAGACGCCGACGACATTCGGACTGCCTGAAAATTCGCTTCTCGGCGATACAAAATAGGGATGCTTCAGCAGCTCCTCTCCTCCCATCACCCAAAGATCCACTTCCATTCCCATGGCGTGCAGTCTTTGCGCGATTTTTTCCTGGATGGAACGCTCTTCTCCCTGAACACTCGGCTCGCGAACCCACTCCTGCAGAAGTTGCGTTGCGGCAGCCCGTTCCTTCTCGATCTGCTCCCGTATCAGCGCTTGCCAGTTTGTCATCGGTATCCTCCTTTATCGGAAAACTCTGACCTCTTCGTCCATTTTCAGTTCCGCTTCTGTGGCTCCGATCACGTCCGCCACCGTATAGGGGTGCATGACTTCTTTCAAATACAAGCCATCCTCCCGAACCTCCATCACTGCCATATCGGTGATGATCAGATGGGCTGCGCCTACGGCAGTCAAAGGGAGGGAGCATTCACGCACAATCTTCGACCTCCCGTTTTTGTCCAGATGCGTCGTCAACACCATGACCTTCTTTGCCTTCTGCGCCAGCTCCATCGCGCCGCCCATGCCGGGCACGCGCTTCCCGGGCACGATCCAGTTGGCGATGTCTCCGCGCTCGCTGACCTCCAGAACGCCGAGAATGGTCATGTCCAGCAGACCCCTGCGAATGATGGCAAAAGCGGTGGCGCTGTCAAAAAAGGAAGCGCCGGTCGCCAGTGTGACGGGAAAGCCGCCGGCATTGCACAGCATCGGATTTTCTTCTCCCGGAGCGGGGCTCGGACCCGTGCCGAGGATGCCGTTTTCCGCGTGAAACAGAACCTTTTTGTCCTTTGGAATGAAGTCTGCAACCAACGTGGGAATGCCGATTCCCAGATTGATGATCATGCCGTCCTCGATCTCCTGCGCCGCTCTCCGCGCGATCTTCTCACGAAAGCTTTCCGTTTCTTTTACTTCTCCCACGCCCATTGCCAGTTCACCCCCTCGCTTTTCACGATGTAGTTGACGAAGACGCCAGGTGTGACGATCTCTTCCGGATCAAGCGCTCCGATCTCCACGATTTCGTCAGCTTCGACGATCGTGATATCGCCCGCCATTGCTACCAATGGATTGAAATTGCGGGCACTGGTGTCGTAGACGAGATTGCCGAAGCGGTCCGCCTTTTTCGCATGTACGATGGCTACCTGCGCAGTCAAGGGCGTTTCAAGCAAATATTCCTTGCCCCCCACCAACACCTTTTCCTTGCCTTTTTCCGCAATGGTGCCGATGCCGATATCGGATAAAATTCCGCCCAGACCCACTCCGCCAGCGCGTACACGCTCTGCGAGGATGCCCTGCGGACAAAATTCCACCTCCAGCTCTCCAGCAGTCATTTGCGCCCCGGCATTCGGATTGGAGCCGATATGCGAAGCGATCACTTTCTTGACCCGCCGCTCTGTCACCAGCTTTCCTACGCCGATATGTGGGAATGCCGTATCGTTGCTGATCAGCGTGATGTCTTTGATTCCTTTGTCGAGAATGCCCTGGATCAGGGTAGGTGGATTGCCTACCCCGCCAAAGCCTCCCGCTATCAGCGTCATTCCGTCATGAAAATGGGCGAGTGCTTCTTCGACTGTGATTACCTTGTCAAACTGGTTCGCCATGTGTCCTCCTCCCCTGGATCAGGTCAGTTGCATTTCCTGTCTCATTTCTTCCTGTACACGCTGAACGGACTTTTTCAGCAAGTCTACAAGCTCGTCAATTTCCTCTGTCGTAATCGTCAGCGGCGGCGAAAGGATGACCGAGTCGCCCGCTACGCCTTCCAATCCTCCTGTCGCCGGATAGACGAGCAGGCCGTTTTCGAACGCCCGGGAAATGACCCGCGCTGCAACTCCCCTGGAAAGCGGGAACGGCTCCTTGGTCCGTTTGTCTTTGACGAACTCCAGACCGCACAACAGCCCGAGACCGCGCGCTTCTCCGATAAGCGGAGACTCGTCCGCCAGCTCCCGCAGTTTTCTGAGCAGGTAGGCTCCCTGTACAGCTGCCTTCTCGACCAGGTTGTGCGCTTCCACGTAGCGAAGCACGGCGAGCGAAACGGCTGCGGACTGCGGGTTCGCGCTGTACGTGTGTCCGGCCATGATCAGACCGGAGCCGCGTGTAATCGTATCGATGATCTTTTCCGTGGCCATCGCTGCTGCCATCGGCGTGTAGCCCGCGCTCATCCCCTTGCCGAGCGTTATCAGGTCAGGCTTGACGCTCCAGTGGTCAATCCCGAACTTCTCGCCCGTCCTTCCCACCCCCGTCATGACCTCGTCGGCAATAAACAGGACGTCGTATTTGTCGCAAATCTCCCGAATGCGCTGGAAGTAGCCGTCAGGAGGCACGACAGCGCCGCCAGAAGCGCCGATGACCGGTTCGGCGATAAAAGCCGCTACCTGCTCCGGACCGACCCGCAAAATGGCCGTCTCCAGCTCATCAGCACAAAGCCTCGCGTACTGCTCCAGGGACATGCCATCCGGTCTGCGGTACGGATACGGCGGCGAGATGGCCGGATAATCAGCCAACAGCGGAACGAACCGCTTGCGGCGCAGCACATGCCCGGACATCGACAGCGCCCCCATCGTAATGCCGTGATAGCTCATCCAGCGGGAGATCATTCTCGTCTTCGACGGTCTTCCCTGCTCCTGCCAGTATTGAATCGCGATCTTCTGCGCCGTCTCCGTCGCCTCGGAGCCGCTGTTGACGAAAAAGCTCCAATTGAGCTCGCCCGGAGCCCATTCGGCAAGCTTGGCGCCCAGCTCTTCGACTGCCTCGCTGCTAAAGTGCGAACGGTACGCAAAAGAGACCTTGCGTGCTTGCTCCGCCATCGCTTCGGCAATTTCCTCGACGCCGTGGCCGATGCTGGCCGTTACCGCACCGGAACAACCATCGATGTATCGTTTGCCCGACGTATCGTACAGGTAAATCCCTTTGCCATGGGAAACCCGGGGATACTCTTTGCCAAGCTCAGGCTTTATGACATAACTTCTCTGCATGCTAGCCACCTCTCCTTCTCTCTTCCCTTATCGTAGCGAATGAGCATGACGGTGCCATTCGACTGCCTGGAAGAAAAAGCGTGACAAAGAGACGGAATGTTTTATACATTTTGTATAAGAGATTCGTAGGGGGTTCGAAAAAAATGACGATCACCATACGCGAAGCGCTGCAGCTCCCTGACATGGTTCAAACTCGTTTGGTCGGTGGCGCAGAGGGCTTGGACAATCCCATCCGCTGGGTGACAATTGTAGAGGTATTGGAGGACGTAGGACGTCTGCAGGAAGGCGAGTTTTTGATCACGACCGGCTTTGGTCTGGCCGAAGACGCGAAGCGCAGGGCCTCCCTCATCCCGGCGCTGGCCAAGCAAAAACTTAGCGGCATCGCCTTTCATACCGGCTTTTATTTGCGGGAAATCCCTGTTGATTTGATCGAGATGGCCGACCGCCACCACCTGCCGCTTATCGAAATTCCCGTTGAAATGAACTTTTCAACGATTACCAAAGCAATCCTACAACCTATCGTCAATCGGCAATTCGAAACGCTCGCCTATTCGCAAGCCATACACCGTCAGATGATTGAAGCCGCCCTCTCCAAAGGCGGACTCCGGGCAATCGTGGAGAAGCTGGCGTCACTGACAGGCGGCCGCGTTTCTTTGACAGACGCGCTCGGATTCAAGGTTTACGGCAATCACGAAGGGGACGCTGGACAGCAGGCCGATCGAAGCGGCAAGGACCAGGAAAAAGAGCAGATCCATACGGTTGAAATTCGGGCCCATCGCGAGAAGTTCGGGACACTGCGATTGGCCAAGCCGAGGGAAGAGTGGAAAGATCTGGATGATGTAGCGCTGCAGCATGCCGCTACGCTTTGCGCGATGGAATATATCAAAGAAAACGCGGTAGCAGCGACGGAATGGAGACTAAAAGGAGATTTCGTGGAAGAACTGCTCAGCGGCACAGAACTGGCTCCTGCCGAACTGGAGAGCCGCTGCCGCATGCTCGGCTATCCGTTGTCCGGTGCTCACTTTGTCGCGGCCGTGCAGGTAGAGGCCTCTGTCGACCGCTCTTCCTTTGAGCTTCATCAGGCCTGCATAACACTCATGAAGCGATTGTTTGACTCGCACAATCGCCCCTATCTGCTGCGGGAGAGACCACACTCTTTGTTTTTCATCATGCCGCATGACCAGACCAGTCTTGCTTTGCTGGAACAGTTCGCTGCCCGTTGGGACAGGCTTCATCGCGAGCACGACCTGCGAATTGGACTGAGCTCCCCACGCGGACGCCTGACCGAACTGGACGAAGCCGTGCAAGAAGCGCTCTTTGCCCTGCAGGCCTACCCGCTGCTGGTGCGTTCTCCCGCTCTGCTGTCGTACCAGCAGATGCAAGGCTATCAGTTTCTCTTTCCGTACCATCACAAAGCCGAAATGCTTGAGGCGATCTGGAAGCCGTTTCTGGAGCCTCTGCTGCGCTACGATCAGAAGCATAAGCAGCAGCTCCTCGAGACGCTGGACATGTACCTTATGCATAACGGAAATGGTTTACAAACGTCTCAGGCTCTATATATTCACCGGCACACGCTCACATACCGGCTGGCGCAAATCAGAGAGAAAACAGGCTGTGATTTGGACGACGCCCACCAGCGATGGCAGCTGCAACTGGCGCTGATGGCGCGCCGGCTGCAGGAACAGCTCTTTCCGCCGGAGTAAGGAACGCGGAAAGGCTACTCCCGGGTCGGGCGCAACGATTTCACCCATATATTCATGTCTTCATAGCCGGAAAAGATCGTACAGTTGTTTATCAAACGGCCTCGATAAGCATAGCCGTGTTTTGCCGCTGTAATATTCATTCCAGCCGATTGGGCGCGGGTCAGGGTGTACAAGTAATAAATGCCCTGCCCGTTCATCTTTTCTTCCAGCGCCGTAAAGATCGGCTGAAGCAGCCCTTTCCCCGCGTGGTCCGGATGCGTGGCACAGTCCGTCAATTCCGCCGAACCGAAACGCTCTGTCACTTCCGCCGAGGCCGCACAGGCGATCCGTCCATCATGCTCAGCGACGATATAGTAGGTTGATTCCCTCATCGTCTTTCGAACGTATTCTGGATCATCCATGGGGGTCGGATAAGTAGCAAACACCGTCTTATACAGACTGGCAAGCTCCTCGGCATCTTCTTCGGTTGCCTCGCGCAAGCTGTACCCTACCGGCAGCGTTTTTGTCTCCGGGCGCTTGGACAAGCTGAGCTGCAGGATCTCCTCCTCGGCAAGATGGTGCATGGAGGTGGCCCGCTCCTCTGTCAAAAAGCTGGCGAGCATGTACGCGTTTTCTCCCTGAAAAAAACCGTCGATCACTCCTTCCTGGCGGTAGCCGAGTGAAAGCCAGGCCGGCACATCCTTTCGTTTTGCGTACACAATCAACTTTGTCGCTTCAGACTGTTGGGCGCATTCGATCATTTTCCCGTGCAAGTCAGTAATGGCTTCCGGGTCATAAACATGTACTTTCACCCGTTTGTTCCGGTGATCAATAACCAGATCTCCTGTTGAAATCATCGCAGACACATCAAGCATGACTAACCGCCCCTCCCGTTGTTTCTCTTGCTGCTATTGTATCATGTCGCTCAGATCATTCATCCTCCAGACTGTACAAAACTGCGTAGGTATTTGGCGAGTGCCAATCACGACAGGCAGACATAGGATAAAGTACGCTAGACTGCCGAGAGGAGAGAATCAGATGAGCTGCAGCCGGAACAACAACAGTACCCTTATACTGGTCCTGTTCATTTTGCTCGTTATCGTGCTTTGCTCATGTACGTAAATACCATTGCGCCCCTCTCTTCTGGTAGTAGCGAGGGGCGCAATACATATGTATGTAATAGGACCACTTGTGCAGGACCGAACGGAAGGAGGAAGCTCTCTTGACACCACTGATCTACGCTCACCGCGGTGCTTCCGGCCGCTATCCGGAAAATACGATGGAGGCTTTTCGCGCCGCTGTGCGACGTCGCGCAGACGGGATTGAGCTGGATGTTCAGTTGAGCAAGGATGACAAGGTGGTCGTGATTCATGACCACCACCTCGAGAGGACCACCAACGGACGTGGAACCGTGCGGCAGCATACATGGGAAGAGCTGAAAAAATTTCGCGCTGACAAGGCCGTTCCATCACGCCAAAAGCACATCCGAATCCCTACTTTGCGCGAGGTGCTCCACACATTTGCCCCGACGAAACTGCGTTTTTGCATCGAGCTCAAAAACTTCTTCTTTGCCCAACCCCAACTGGAGGAATACGTGATCGGGCTGATCCGACAATACGATTTGACGAGCCGCACAGTTATCTCCTCTTTTAATTTTGACAGTCTGCTTGCTGTCAAAGAGCTTGATCCCAATCAGACGACCGCCTTGCTGTATATCGGGCCGCTCCATAACCCTTGGGAGGTCGGGAGCCGGTATCGCGTCGACGAATTGCACGTACCCAAAGATCAATTGACTTCCGCGTTGGTCAGCAAGGCAAAAGAGAACGGATTTCGCGTCGTCGGCTGGACCATTAATTCAACTGCCGGCATACGTGATGCCGCCAAAATGAACGTTGACGGCATCATCACCAATTACCCGGGCAGAGCGAGAAAAGCCCTGCACAAACCATGAGACGAAAAGAGGGCGCCCCGCCAACCGCCAGAGACGGTTGAGGACGCCCTCTTTCTTATCGAGAACACGGTGTATGAAACTTCCCTTGCCAACTGTTTCTGCGAACGAGCTCGGCATCAATTCCGTTCAACACTTCCCATTTTTTACGGCTCCACATCGGACCGATGAGAAGATCAGGCGGTCCATCTCCGGTGACACGGTGCACGATCATCTCCGGCGGCAAAATCTCCAGTGTGTCGGCCACCAGCTTGGTGTATTCCTCCTGTGTCAAAAATTCCAGCAGGCCAGCCTCATACTGTTTGACCATCGGAGTCTTGCGCAGCAAATGCAGCAGGTGGATTTTAATGCCCTGGACATCCAGATTGGCCACAGCTTTGGCCGTCTCCATCATGTCTTCGTGCGTTTCGCCTGGCAAACCGTAGATAATATGCGAGCAGACGCGGATGTTATGCTTCCGCAGCTTTTCCACGCCGTCCAGGTAGCACTGATAATCGTGCGCACGGTTAATCAATTGTGCGGTCCGTTCATGGATGGTCTGCAAGCCGAGCTCTACCCATAAATACGTTCGTTCATTCAGCTCGGCCAAATATTCGACAACGTCATCCGGCAAACAGTCAGGGCGTGTGGCGATTGAAAGTCCGACGACTCCCTCCTGTTTCAGTACGACCTCATACATCTCGCGCAGCTCTTCCACGGGAGCATAGGTATTGGTATATGCCTGAAAGAAACCAAGGTACTTCGCTTCCGGCCATTTTTGATGCATTCTGTTTTTCACGTCATGGAACTGCCTTTCCAGATCCATCCGTCGATCCCCGGCAAAGTCTCCCGATCCCCTGGCACTGCAAAACGTGCAGCCTCCCGTTGCGACGCTGCCATCCCGGTTCGGACAACTGAACCCCCCATCCAACGGCACTTTAAACACCTTCTCCTGAAATGTTTGGCGGAGATGGTAGTTCCATGTATGATAACGTTTGTCGCCCCACAGTTGCGGGGTGTCCAACGGTTTTATTTGCATATTCATCATCCTATCTCCCTTCTTGGCGGCCATGCTCTTCGAATCCACTCTCGGTTGAAACCTCGTCCACAGTCCTGCCCGTAGCCTCCTGAGAAACTGTCCAACAACTCATTATATACGTTTCGCGATACCATAACCGCGGTTCTTTTGCATAAAGTGTTTCAGATGCGACTTCTCCATTATACCAGACAGATAGGTCGAGAGGGGAAGCGCAATACAGGAAACCACAGGGTACGTTTTCCCTGTGGTTTTACATTTACGCTGTGCTATTGTTGAATCTCTTCGATGCGTATCGCACGAGTATGCGATGTGTGGCTCCACACTTGGTTCTTCTTTGTAAAAAATGCATAAAACATGATCGGCAGCCATGTCAGGAAGAAGAAAGGCAGCAGCAATAGCCCAAAGTACCCTTTCCACGGCACTTTATCAAGATAGAGCGCAAGAAGCGGCAGCATGTAGAAGACTGCTGTCGAGCCATAAACAAGCCAGGTTGGCAATATGGTTGCCGCCGGCATGAGCATCTCGATCTCCAAAAAGCGGCCCAGGAACAGGATCGACATCATCGTTACCATCAGCACATACATCGGCTGAAACAGGTAAAATGCCGCATCAAGCATGCCTAGTTTACGTTTGAGCAGGCCATTCTTCAGCACCGAACCGATATAGCGGCCGGCCACATCGTAATGACCCTGCATCCAGCGCAAGCGCTGGCGCATAGAAGCTTTCAAGTCGATCGGCTTCTCATCCCACACCTTTGTATCATGGGCCCATGTCGGGTAGATCCCCCGCTCAATACAGCGGGTGGCAAACTCCAGGTCTTCCGTCAAGCTGGTAGCTCCCCAGCCCATCTCTTTTAACAAGTTGCTTTCAATGCAAAGCCCTGTTCCTCCCAAAGTGTTTGGAAGTCCCAGATTGTGACGTGCCAATTGCCACATGCGGTTTGTGAACCAGTAAGTCACAGCGTATGAAAGCGTAATCCACGAATCAAATGGATTTTTGGAGTCAAGGTATCCTTGGATGACCCGTGCTCCTTTACACAAGCGGTCATTCATGACACGTAAAAAGTTCTTTTCTACCAGGTTGTCAGCGTCAAACATCACGACGGCATCATATTGCTTAGGCCTTGCCCACAGGTTTTCCAGCATCCATTCAATCCCGAATCCTTTGCCTCGCTTCGACGTGTCAAAACGCTCACAAGCATAGGCTCCATGCTGACGTGCGATCTCGGCTGTATTATCCGTACAGTTGTCACAGATAACAAAAATATCGTACATCTCGCGCGGATAATCCAGCTTCTTCAAATTCTCGATAAGCGGCGCAATTACGGCGCTCTCATTGTGTGCTGCAACCAGGACGGCAAATGTCTTTTGTGGCTCATGTGTAACCTGCTCCTTTTTACGGAACAAGCCCGCACATGAAACAAGTGTCTGGTACGTACTTACTACACCTACCGTACTAGTAAATCCGATGAACAGTCCCTCAATGATCTCTTTCAATTCACTCATGGATTCTTCTCCTCGACCTAAATCTTATTTTTTTCTTGATTCAGGCAGTGTTTTTCCAAATTTTTACTCTTCTCTCTCTCTCAATTGGGAGTGTACCTCAAAATTCAGTATATCGCAATGACCCAAAAGTGGGAAAAAAAAGAGGCACTTCTATCACCATTCCCACCTTTATTCGGTTCTATTCGAATCCATGCCAGTAAGCAGAAAAAAAAGCCTTCGGAAAAGGCTTAGTCTAAAACCCGTATGCCAAAAAAGTGGTGACCCGTAGGGGATTCGAACCCCTGAATGACAGCGTGAAAGGCTGCTGTGTTAAACCGCTTCACCAACGGGCCAGATTGCAGGATTTCTCCCGCTTCAGAACATAATGCGGTCGGCGAGACTCGAACTCGCACGGGTCGCCCCGCCACCCCCTCAAGATGGTGTGTCTGCCAATTCCACCACGACCGCAGGTTGATAATAGAAAGCCCTAGGAAGATGCGCATTCCCGACCTACTGGCTTTAAAAGCAAGAGCGCTTTGCTGATCTCCGAATACCTCATATAAGCCTTTTCATCATACTTGAAGGTGACTTATGGTCCCGAATGATTCCTGCAGATTCACTCACAATTACGAAGTATACACGGTTGTAGTTTTCGAGTCAATAGGAATTTTGATACTCCTCGTTTCTCTTTATACTAATGTGTTTTCGACACGAATCCTAATTCTTCGTACTACTTCTGCTTGCTCTTACAAAACGACAGCCCTACCAATAAAACAACTGGAACCGACAGGAATGTCGAAATTTCGACATGTATTCGACTCATTCACTGAATAATCTTCCTGACCGTAAAAGTAATGAAGTAGCAGGAGCGATTCTAACTTTTTCAAAATCTGAGACTCTTTATAACAATTGGAAAAACAAAAATAGTAATTTCCTAATATATACAATTATTAGATAACAGTTATATTATAAAAATGTAAGAAAAATACAATTTTCTGGGAGGAATCGCTTATGTGGAAAAAATTGAGTGCTGGGGCTTTCGCTTTTGTTTTTGTTCTTGGCAGCAGCATCACTCCGACATTTGCAAAAGTATCCGTAGATTCAACTAATCAAGCAGTGACTGAAGCTTCTCGTAGAGTCGTGTATGTTGGCAACTGGGATACAAAATACGGCAATGACTATGAGTTCACAGAAGGAGCCAACCTGGTCGGAAACGTAGTATTCGATGGCAGAAAGCTTACGTTTCAGTTCCAGAAGCCTGGATATGTAACGCTCAAAGTATGGGATGACGGCGGCGTTAGCATCTACTCCTACTCTGTCAAATAATGAATGAATGACCTTTTCAAGCCACTGGCATGTCGTCAGTGGCTTTTGTAACGGCCAGTATCTTTGGCTGATCCAGCTGCTCTCTGATCTAGCTGCCGTCTGCTCCAGCTTCCGTCGATGGAAAAAGACCTACTCTTTTGGATATAAATGACCCTTTCAGGTCAAACTGAGTGTACATTTGTTCTTTATGGAGGTAATCCATGATTCCGGATGACATCAAACGTACCTTGCATGACATCAGGTTAATTGGAGGCGGGGTCAAGAAATACGAGCACCCCGACGATTGGCAGCTAATCCGTAACCTGATCGGGGAGAAAATGAATGTAGACTTGTCCGATGCAACACCTGAATATTGGGATGAAATCAGAGCATCTCTTGAGAAAGAGAAATCCGAGGCCACTCAGATCGCAGATAAGCGGTATTTTGGCGGACTATACAATTACAATCCTTTTGTCGATTGAATACCCACCAACTGTCCCCTCTTTCGGAAGGCACGCATCGTTTGTTCGTTTCTTCGTTCGTTTTCTTCTTCCTCGTTTCGCCCGGATGTCTGGGTGTTTCATCATCCGACAGAAACGGCATCCGTAGAACACTCATCTTTGCGAGACCCATAGCGGAAGTTGACGTCAAAAAACCTCCCATGGACTTAAAAAAAGTCTACGGGAGGTTTTCTTTTAAGAGATGGCGTCCCAGGAGAGATTCGAACTCCCGACCGACGGCTTAGAAGGTATCGGACGTATCCGTTCGTTCCCGTTTCCTTGCGGCTGCCTGTTTCGTTCATTCGACGGTGACACACGGTCATAACGCAGTCCCACGGACTAGCTATTACACTTCCGAAGTATACCGCTAATGAACTAATGTGTCAAACGTTCGACACCGTTAGACGAGTTTCTTCCTATTATATATGTATCAAACTGGCCCACTCATTTTCGCCATCACCACGGCATGCTGCGCCTCCCCTACGCGAAGCACGTTCAGCGCGTGATACCTCGGCATCTTCACGTAATCCTCCACGGTAAACGGCGCCAGCTCCTCGGCGAGCTCCCGGAACGTCTTCTTGCTCGCGCGGAACACGGAATAGTGCGGTCCGGCACTCCGGATGATCTCCGCTAGGTCGCCCGGTATTTGCTCCCACGAATGGAACAGCCACGCGTACGCATACCGCCATTTCCGCGATTCGACCGCCGCCGCCTTCCACGCGCGAGCACTCCGGAGGAACTGATGCGGCTCGTCATATACGATGAAAAACGGAAATTGATCGGCCTCCTCCCGCAATGTCATCGCCAGGTCCAGTTTGACCGTCAGGAGGTTCACGATGAGGTCGACGCCTTCCGGTCCTAACGCGGACTTCGGCACATCGATAACGACCGCTCGCCTCTCGCTGGTCAACCCGACCATATCGAGTGAATTGTCGGACGCGAAGCATTCCGCGAGGTACTCGTCGCCCAGGATCGTGTCGAGCCGGTTGTAAATCGGAGCCAATACTTGCGCCCGCTTGCCGTCCGTCATCCGCCCGAAGTCCTCGAGCGTTGTCCGGTGCATCCCCGCGCCCATTTCCGCGATACACTCCGCCCGATACTCGTCATCCTCGAATATCCGAATGATTTCCGCCAGCCGCGCCGTCCGCATCGCCATGATCGCGGCACGCAGGTATCGGGCCGTCTGCGCCCCGGCCTCGTCGGTCGCCGTGTTAAAGAACGAGATAATCGCGTTGGCGAGGCGGTTCTTGGCGCGCGGCGACCGGGCGATCTCGCAAAAATCTAGCGCGAACGGAGTCACGCCGTCAATGCGTATCCGGGTTACGCGGTCACTCGGTAACGCGGTCGCCACCATGTCGCCAATCTGCCCCTTCGCGGGATCGATCGCCAGCCCGCCGAAACCATTACGGACGGCTTCCACGATCAGGTTCGCGCCCGCCGTAGTCTTTCCGCTACCCATTCCGCCAATGATCACGCGCGGCAGGCATAACTCATCGTGGTCGCTCGTCGACATGTATACGGGAATCTCTGCGCCCTTATGTTTCACGGTGCCGAACCGCATGCCGCCCTCCGATATTTCCGCAGGGACACCCGTCTCAAGCTGCTTGATCGCGTCGATCCCATAGCGCTCCTGTAACGGCCGCGTCGGTAACAGGAACAGGCGGGACACCTCCGCTATCGACAGGTAATCGCGCTGTAGGCGGAGCCCCAACGTCCTCTCACGCATCTTGCGCCATGCCCGGTCGGCCCCCGTCTCGGTCGCGACGAAGTGATTGTCGCCGTCGAGCTCCCGGAATGCCATCGTGACCATCCGCATGAGTGCGCGTGCTCGCGCCGTATCCGCGCAGACGACGCCGACCCGCACCTCAACGTCATAAGCGTCGCCCCGCGTCTTGGCGAGCGTTTCCGACCGGAGTTTGCCGTCGCGGAGGATGGCCGCACGCTCGCCTCCGTCAATATTTATCGGTTCCGGCTCCTCGCCCGTCATAAGTTCGGTCACGACGGAGATTGCGCCGAGCACCGTCTTCGTCGCGAGTTTGAGCGCAGTCCGCCCGACCGTCCGCTTATTCAGCGCAAGCTTTTGCGGCATCTCGCCCGCCTTAAACCGTTCGTAAGCCTGCGCCGCCCCTTCGTACCAATCGCGTTCGGCCGGGACCGAAAGCGTCTGCACGTATACGGCATCGTCCGCCTCCATTGCGCGCACCGTTTCGAGGAGCGACGCCAGGAACGAGACTTCGCGCCGATCCACACGGATTGCGAACATGTAATGATAGTGGAGGCCGAGAGTCGCCGTCAGTGCCGGGCGCTCCCCGAACGGGTCCGCCACCTCCGCCACCGTTACGTGCGGCCACGTCGACTCTATCGCTTTACGCGCGAGCGATTCGTAATCGCGGCGGACCGTTACGGTAAACGACGTCCCCTGCCGCCGCAGCGCGGTTTCGAACGATACGAACGGGGCGCGGGCTATCCGGCGGCTGGCGGAGTCCCACCGCTCAAGTGGCGATTGGTAAACGCAAAGTGTTTGCGCGAGCTGTTCGACCGCCTCGTTGCTTACGCGTGCGTCCGGCGTTATCCGCAGGTGGATTAGCGCGCCACCATCGCTTTGCCTACGCTCACCAATATCTGCATGATCGCGGGTGCAAACTGAATCCCGATGTAGCCGACCGCCGCCCACTTCATCATTGCGAGACCCTTCGAGCGCTGTCCGACCATGATCAGCAGAAATCCGCCGGTTATCATCAGAAACGATATGGGGTACGCGAGCCCTTGCGTCAGGTCTATTATCGGGTCGAACGCCCGGACGATCCGCTCGGCAATCCCGCCCGCCGCCTCCACGTGCTCCAAACGTAATACGTGCGCTGCCGCCGCACCCGCCAGGAGAGCGCGTATCGTTCGTTTTTGTCGCGTTGTCAGTGCGCTCCCCATCCCGTCGAAAAAATCGCGCCATGGTATCACCTCGACTTTCTCACGCCCAAATCGCGGCAAACTGACCGAATAAAACACGGTATATCTCTCCCCTCGTTTGTCGATACTACGCGTAATACCATCGTCAGGAGGTCGCACAATGCCGTTACTCGTATACGCTGGTTACGCGCTTGTTGCCGGAGGAACCGGACTGCTTGCGCTGAAAATCATTGTGGATGTTTTGAAGTAGCACACGTTTCCCGTTCCCTGCCCGATTTCACTCGTAAATCACCGCCTTTCCCTCGACCCTGTACCGGACGCGATAACGCTCCTCGGCGCCATGTATCCGCTGTACGTGGTCGATGATATTCGGTGTGTTGACGCATAGGCGCACGAGGTCCAGCGCCATCGTCGTCGGATGCTTGCCGCATGCTATCGCGAGCCGTATCAGTTTCGCTCGCGTGTCGTCGTCTGGCGTGAGTCCGATCCGTTTACCTGCGATCACTTGGCCGCCCTCCTTTCGCCACTTGACGTAACGATACGCGGTGACTCCGTGACTTATGCACGTACACACAAAAAAAGCGGCCCCGGCGCGGAGAAATTCCGTACCAGGGCCGTTATGCATACGATGGGCAACCGCTCGCTTGCGCCTACGCGCTACGCTAGAGCGTATTCGGAGTCAGGCGGATTTATGCGCGTTCGCCCAAAAATTTTGCGATTTGTAACGCAGTCACTTCGTCACGCTCACGACATTCTCCACGCGAATCCACTTCGCTTCCCAATCGGACACCAACCGGAACCTCCGCCCATTCGCGTCATTCTCCCGCCCATCTTCGCCAAATATTTCGCGAATCTGACCGTAGAGGCGGACGGGCATGTCCGGAAACACGAACGCGAGGCTTCCGTCTTCCTGCGGCTGGATCCGGTATGACGCGCCGATTTCGATGAGCTGGCGGTGGATGGCGGTGGCCTCGCGCCAGGTAACTACGTAATAAAACGATGGGTTCACGGTGGAATACGCTCCTTTCCGTTAGAGCGTAACATGACCGTTTGGGACAAAAAAAAATAACGCCCCGGTAACGTAGTCACTCCGTAACAGAGCGACCGCGTCACCAGGGCGTTCGTTATTCCGCGTCCTCCCGCTTGCCGTCAACGTATCCTTCCGCGAGGATATACGCTGCGACCGATCCAAATGCCGTAATCATCGCGGTCACATTCTCGATCGTTCCCGCGTCGGTCCCGAACAGGACGAGAATGGACGTGACAAACCCGGCCACGGCGAGCCAGAGCTTGCGCGACGAGAGTTTGCGTTTCAATGTTTCGTTCATTACTTCCCACCTCCGTTTGTTGCACGGTCGACCATGACAAATAGCAGCCACGGCATATCCTCGAGCACCTTCTGCGGCTCTTTGCGGAGGCGCGCTTTCCACTCGTCCGCATTCTGCAAGAGCGACTTTCCGGTCGCATCCTTCTTGACCGCGAGATTATCGATCGCCTTATCCGCGAGTTCCAGTTTCCACGCTTCAATCGCCTTCATAACGTCCTCCTCCGCTTTCTTCGCTATTTCGGCTGCAACCACCGGCTCCTTAACGGCCGGGCAGTACTCGCGCAAGTACGCGATAGGGTCCGTGTGCGTCCCGTATCCTTTCCGCCTCACCTCGTAATGCAGGTGCGAGCCGGTCGACCGGCCGGTACTCCCCTGCCGCCCCACCACGTCTCCGCGCTTTACACGCTGGCCCACCCGGACGGCGGCGTCGTGCAGATGCGCGTACAGGTGCGTCGCCCCATTCCGGTCCTGCACCGCGACGACTACGCCAAATCCGCCATAGCCCGTGCCCGCCACGCCCATCTTCGCGTGAGTGACGACCCCGTCCGTAAACGCGTGGATCGGCGCAAGGTGTCCCTTCACGAGATCAATGCCGGTGTGAAAAACGGGCGCCCCGGTAAACGGGTCCTTGCGCGGGCCGTACGGACTTGTAACGCGATATGGCGCAAGCATTTCGTCGACTACGTTAAACTCGCGCGTCATAATCCTCCGCCTCCTCTTCGGCCGTGTCCGACTTTTTCTTGCGGAACTCCTGGACCGCGCGAACACCGAACACGCCACCCGTTATCGTCATGAGGACCGGCGCCACCATATCGAGCAGCGCAATGTACATGGCGTCGATTGGGCGGCCGAGCAATACGAGAATCAGTCCGATCACGACGAAAACGAAAAAGACGGTCGTGGCCGCGAGTAGGAGATAGTCGCGCTCGCTCACGCCGTCCCTATCGTTGAGGAACGTTTTCATCCGCGTCACCTCGTTAGAAAATAAATCAGGACGGAGCCGATAAAACTCGTCCCCATCCCGATAATGACGCCCCACTTTCGCCGGTCGTCCGCTTTGATCTCGGCGATGGCACGGGCGTTTTCGTTTGACAATGCGTAGGCGTCACGCGCAACCTCGTACGCTTTCTCCGTCCGTTCACGGTCCCGCGTAAGGTGGTCGACCTTTTCCTCGACGCGAACCATCCGCTCGCGCACGTCCTGCAACACCGATACGATATCGTGCTCTCCCATCGGGCACCTCCGCAAATAAATTAAGCGCCCGTAGGGATGAGCGCCGCTGTCTCGTCATATTCCGTTTGGTTGATGTAGCCGTACGCAAAAGCGTTATCGATCTGCGGGCGCGTAAACGTAGAGGCCGCGTTCGCCTTTACTGGACCGTGGTAGGCTTCCGGGATTCCGTTAAATCCGTCGCGCGCCGTGAAACGCTCGGTGCCGTACAGGTAAATGTTACGCGCATAAATTCGTACGAGTGTGTTGTTCACCGACATGTTACCGTCTCCTTTCGTTATTAGGCGCCAAATACGTATTCCGCGATGACTTGGAGATCGCGGTTGGTGTCCGCGAGTTGATGGCGGAGGGCCGCGTTTTCTTCCGCAAGGGATTTCCGATACACCGGCGGCTCCTCCGGCTGGTTCGGGTCGGGGTACGAAAACTCCAGCGTACGGGTTTCGGGATTAACCCGGTATCCGTTGCACTCCGCGAAATCTTGCGCGTACTGCCCGTATTCGAGCTGGATATAATCGACAGTATCGCGGACACGTTCGGCAAGGGCCGCATAGCTCGCGAAGTCTTCGTCGACCGTTGTTTCGCGAACGGCACCGGAGCGCTCGCCAGTGTTAACGATGACGTTTCCGGTTGATTTTTCGTAGTAAATTTTTCTTCCGATTTGCACACTCAAAATAATCACCGCCTCTATTCAAAAGCAATCCAATATACAGTCTTGCCCACGGCTGAACTCCCTCTGTAATCATTACAAATAAATCCATCTGCTGTAAATGTTATATCAGAATGCGTACCGTAGCTATTTGACGGGTAGGCAGCAAAGTCAAAACCAAATCCATTATTAGTACCAAATGCCGCTGTCGTGCGTGCTGATTGTGTTGGGTAGGAAGAACCTACGGAGCCGTTTAGTTTAGTCAGTACAAGACCAGGGACAAATGATAAACCTGAAACTGTCGCCATATAATTTGAATCTATTGTAGCCGTTCCAGTTGCCCATTTCTTACCTGCAGTCACCGCCCCCGCCACTCCGAATATGGACTTTCCCGCCAGTATGTTAGCCGCAATTAGGTTCGGATCACCTTTGACCGTGATCGCGCTTGAATAATAACCGGCAGCTTTCGTTTGGTCCGTGGTGCCCGGTGTAACTATGCCGCCAGCGCCGCGATTTACCATAGTTCCGGTTACTTTGCTACCTTTTACGTATGCTGTTTTTCCTGAGAGTAGATCGGCTGCCACCGCTGTAGCATCAGAGGTGTCCAGTCCGGCCGGAATACTTTGGATGCCTTGCGCTATCTCCGCAAAAGATCGCGGGTCACTCCCAGGCACCGTACCACCCTTGCCAGTAATGACGGGAATGAGTGACGCTTTTCCACTACTGACAGACGACTTTAAACCTTCGAGCGCTGCCTGGACATTTGTTTCCGTAAATTGTGAGCTGGATAAAGCGATATCGGACGCTTCGAGTGCATCCAAACGCTCGAAATTTTCGTTGAACTCCGTTCGACTCGGTTTGTCCGATCCCGACCATATGTGTAGCCCGAGGTTGGGCGTTTGACTCGAACTCATCGTTTTTCCCCCTTATCACGTTGCTAGCCATGCCATCAGCGTATCAAGGCTGGTTCCGGCAGAGTTATATGATGAAACGTAACCACCCTTAAACACATAAATAGCTTCGCCATACTTTACCGCTCCAAAGTTAGTGAAAATCTCGGTCGGACCTTGCTTGATAGAAAGTGCATTCGTTGAAGGAGCGTACTCCTCTACTAGGACCGTCCCTTCTCCTCCAAGAATGTAAACTTTATCGTTGAAAACTACCGCCCTACAGCCTGTCCTGGCGCTGTTCATTGTCCTTTTCGTGGTCCAGGAATTATTCGCTGGGTTATACAAATAGATGTTGTTCGAATCATTACGTCCGTTGCTACCATAACTTAGAAAACCACCAAAAAGGTAAATTTGCCCGTCATATTGAGCGATTCCCATGTTAGCCAAAGTGATCGGCATCGTTCCTTTTTGCGACCATGTTCCTGACGTTAGGTCCAAGGCGTAGACGGCATCGCTATTCCCTGAACTGCCCGACCACCTTCCTCCGAAAAGATAAACAGAGTTGTTTACAGATGCACAAGCAGCCTGATGTAATCCAAGATTTTCGGGAGTCACTGGTGGAGAATCAGGACCAGTAGTCCACTTTTTCTGCACCGTGTCGTATATGTCCACGTAGCGTACTGCGCCGTATACTCCAGACGACAAAAGGCCGCCGATGACGTAAATTTTCGATCCAACTAAGCAAGTAGCAAAGTTATACCGTTTACGCTCCGCAGGCATCGGAGGCTCCTGATCCCATCTCGCATTTGCGAAATCATATACCTGCGTGTAGTTAGGGCTGAGCACATAGGCTTTATCCCCGATGATTTCCGCAGTCGTAAAACTGTCATTATTTGGAATCCCCATGACGCGCTGCCAACGGTACGGCTCAACTTGTCTCGCTAATGCATATCCTACTGAATCCACCGTTAACTCACCGCCTTTGTGACAGAGCCGAGAGTACCGTCCGTGTTGTAGATTAACGTTGTGGTCACGGTCTTGCCTCCTGCGGATTCCGTAATTTTATTTGCTCGCCCGTTCGTGTCATATCCGATTGTTGTTGTTTTCACTACGGTCGATCCGTCTTTTTCCTCTACTTTCGTGAGGCGCCCAGTTGTATATGTGAGTGCCAATGACCGTGTATCGATCGGGAAGTCTAATGCCTTGCGAAAGTTGGTTGATCGGTTATCGCTTCCAAGTGTGGTGATTACACTGTCAAGCGTGTCATAGTTTTCATTAAGGATAGATATATCTGCCCACTCGGCCGGTAGTGGTTTTTTCAGCCCAAGTCGCGGTGTTAGATTAGGCATTCCACAGTCCTCCTTTCACATCTCCCCAGGTGTAATTAGCAAGGTTGCCCCATGTTGTTTTCCGAACGTCCTGCCACAACGAGTACTCGTTCGTAAACTCCACGCCAATGTGCGCCGGAATGATTTCGAGCACGGCCGCTTTCGCCGATTCGTAGTTCGGCGGAATCCCCACGTTACTGACGAATTTAATCGTGATCGCGTACCGGTCGTTATGTTCCGTGATCTCCACGGTCCCGTTCGTGTACGACTCGACCACGCTCCGAATCATCTCTTTCGTAGCCGTCCCGGTCCCGCGCATCCTCGCTTTGATCGCGGACCTACGATCAACGTCCGGTTGCCTTACGAACGGCGCGACGTCCAGTTCGTTCCACGTATACTTTTCGAGTTCATCGAACGTTGCAACGTTTTCTTCCAGCACATCCCACGTTAAGGGCGCGTACTTGTTCTGCGTGAGTCCGAAGATCGCCTCCCACCGGTCGAGCGACCATGTTGCCGTCTCAGGCGAATACTGGTCGGTCACGTCCCGAATCGCCACGTGCAGCCGCTCAAACTCCGCCGCCTCAACGTCCATCAGATTCGCGACCACCACGGACTCGGCGTAATAGTCCGGCAGGTAATCGTGCATATCCTGTCTAATATCGCGTTCCATCACGTAAACGTCACCGTCCCCATGATCGCGACTGAACCGTCAGGAACCGTTAGATTTCCGGTGCTGCCGTTCACCTTGAGGTTCGCGTAGTCGATCACGCCGTCCACGTCGAGAATCATGTTCGCAATCCGCGAGATACGGATCACCGTCTCCTTAAACGCAATGGCCGTCAGGTACGCGGACAAGCTCGCCCGCACCGCGCTCGTCACCGTTGCGATAGAGGTTCCGGGCTTTACCGTGAGTGTCGCGGTTACGTTGATCGGTAGCTCGGTCGCAGCCGCAACCGTTACCGTAGCGCCAATGGGCCGGACGGCCTCGATATGGGCCGCGACCTCCGCCACTTTCGCCGGGGTGGGCGCGCGCTTGTTGCCGTCAATGACCACGACCTTGACCGTTCCGTTCCCGGCCCATAACGGATAAATGCGGGCCTCACCGATTCCGGCGACCTCCATCGCCCACGCACGGTAATGGTTCGCGTTGCCTGACGTGATCGGACGGCGGGCGCGGTCGAAGTAGCGTTCGCGGAGCGCCTCGTCCGTTTCCTCGTCAACACCGCCAGCGAACGGCTTTTCGTTGGTGACCGCCGTTACTCCGGTCAGGTTGCCGGTCGTCAGTTTGATCGCGCCTGCCGCGACGTTACCGTTCTTGCCGCCGACCTTGGCCTCCGCTGCCACCGTTGCCCTTCCGTTCGTGATCGTCACAGCCGCTTTTGTGACGAAATAGATCGGTTCGAGACTGTCCGTCCACACTTCGGTTCCCGCGTCAATGACCGAGCCATCCACGCCCGAGAACGTGACTTCGCCGGTCGCTTTAACGGCAGGCTTCCGTTCAAGTCCGAGGGCGGCCGCCACGCGTTCGAGGTATTCGCCGGTCGCGGTGTCCGGCATTCCCCGGTCGAGCGTCACGTCCAACTCCATGTACGCTGTCTCAAACTCGACTGCGGCGGGTCCCGTTAAGTCGTACGTGACCGAGCCGGGCCGCTTGTCGATGTCCGCAGGGCTCGCGTCGAGCATCCGCTGGTGTATCACATCTTTCGTTTGATCTTCGTAAGCCACCGCTATACCGTCACCTCCTCCGTGATTGTTGTGCCGTCCGCCGTATCAACGAAAAAAGAGACGTACAGACCGTCTCCTTCGCGTGTGATCTTAAAGTTGTATACGTCAGTAATCCGGTCATCGACCAAAAGCGCTTCCTGGATCAAGCGCGGCATTTCTGCGTTGAGGAGTTCGATCGGCAGGTCTTGACCGATGAGGTCTTCGATTTCTGCTCCGTATAGATGTTCGTACCCGTATATCGGATACCGGAACCTGGCCGTCATAATCGCCTTGCGAATCGCCTGCCGGATCGCGGCCTCGCCGTCGATAATACCGCCGATCTCGCCCGTTTCGAAGTCAAGCGCGTAAGTCCGCGAGGGCTGCGGTGTGGGCGCGACTTCGACCGCGCGTTCTTCCGGTGGTTTAAGTGGACTCAGCGCCATTGTACGTCACCACCCGGTCTAAGATTACGTAGGATTGCCCGTCATTCATGGACGCAACGAGCACGCGGTCGCCCGCCTTTAGCACGTCTTCGAACTGGAGTTCAACGTACGAATATGTCCACGCGAGCGACCCGGTGCTATCGTTATCGCGCGGCTTCGGTTCCGTGTCGCCAACGTCGCGTTCCGTGTCCTGCTCGTGCTTGATCGTTACGATGCGTTTGTGTCGCGTTAAGTGTTCGGTCACTACGAGGTCGTCCGCTTCGAGGTCCAGCGCCATATTATCGATACGGATGCGGAGGTCGGGCGGCGGGGAGACGACCGTGGCGAGCTCGAACCGGTCGTAGTTGTTATAGCCGATCTGGCGGATGATCTGAACGAGTTGGCTCGCGCCGGAGCCTTCGATCCTATCCGATACCTTTCGCGTTGAGGATGAGGTCAACTTTGTCGTCCGCTCCTTTCCGTCGCTTCCGTTTTTCTTCCGGCGGCTCCTCGTATTCCATAACGGGCAGGTCGTCCGTAGCGCTCAACGTCAGCGACATCCGGTGTGTGCCGCCGCTAAACGTGTGCGAATCGGTTGAAACGTAGAATCCGCCGACCAGTCCCGTCATGGACTCACGGACATAGATCGCGGTGCCTGCGGTCACGTCCGGGTTGCCGAGCGCGTCAACACGGGCGGTATCGTCGATTGTGCCGAGTTCCGCGAGAAGTTGTTTGGCGCGCTGCTGCACCTGCGAGGCCGTCATGTCCGGGTCTACGTTTTCGAGGTGCTGCATGATGCCGAACCGTTTTATGAGCGCGTCGTCCTTCACTACCGCGATAATCGGTTTCTTGTCCGGGTCGCCGCCGATCACCTTAACCTGCGTCCGCATGTCCTCGATGGACTGCGCGTAGGACGCGTCGATGATGTTCCGGCCATTTTCGAGCACCCACCGGACGATCTGTTCCTTGCGCTCGAGGAGTTGCAACCGGCCTTCGCGCGAGGTAATAAAATAGCGCCTACCCGTCTGCTTTCGCGTGTAGGTAAGCGCCGTTATCATCATTTCCCACAACGATTTGTCGCGGAGGATCAACTTCGGCATCACGTAACCGGTGTTCGCGATCGTCCCCGTCGGAATCCCGAAGTCCGCGCACAACCGCTTGACGATCGCACTCGCGGTCATATTACGGAAGATGCGCGTATCCTGGTTGCGCGTCAGGTACGTGTTCTCGTCGTAAGCCGTCACGCTCATTCGGCCGCGCGCGTCAATATCGAACGCGAAGACCGGGCCGCGGAATAGCTCGCGCCCATCGTACAGGAGCCGGAGCTCTTTTCCGTGTTCAATCCGCCGGGCCTGCGTCCGACCGTCCGTTGTGTTGACGAGCGATACGTCGAGCTTACGCGCCGCCTGCGTAATGTCGCCCGACCACGTTACGGATTGGACGGGTAACGGGGTCCCCTCGTACAATACTTCGATATTCATGCGAGCACCAACTTTTGTCCCGGATAAATACGGTTAGGGTCCGGTCCGATAACGGACTTGTTTTTCGCGTAAATCTCCGGCCATTTCTTACCGTACCGGAGCGCGATCTTCGTCAGGTTATCGCCGGGCTTTACCGTGTAGGTTGACGGGACTTCGCGCGTGTTCGGTCGAGTTGCTTGCGTGCTGACTTTCGCCTTGTTCCCGGTAATCTCGACCTTATTCACATCGACGAACACGTACTCTTTCAGTGTAAGGTCGAAGTAGATGTCGCCGGGGTTACCGGCGCGCTCTGGCTCGTAATTGAACGAACGGATCGTGACCGCGACGTTAATCGGTGTGCCCGTGATGGTCAGGCGGATGGGGCGGCGCGACTTCATCCAGCGTTCGAGCGTTTCGACGGCGGACCAGGGCGCGGGTATCGCCTCGTACTCGCAATAGGACGGGTTGTAATCGCGCGGGAAGAACGAGGAAAAAGAAAAGTCCCGCAAGTTGGCGTCACCAATAACGGTGTATTCGCCTAGTTGCAGGACGTTGACTTCCTCATAGCCGTGCGAGGATGATACGGACACGGAAGGCGGATTTACTGGGAGTTGAAGTATCTCCGCGCCGTTGTTATAACTTAGCCAGAATTGAATGTTGGACAGAAAGATCACCCCCTACTCTCTTTCCGTGACGATTCTTACAAGGCTTACATTCAACTTCCTCGCCATCTATATTAACAATCACTATCTCAATACCTTTACGTTTTCCCATAGAGCCTTTAAGTCTCGCCACCTCCGTTGTTTAGCCTTCACGTGCAAATATGTTTTGTAAGAGTACGATAGAACTCGTTTGGATCGACGTCTTTTGCAAGGTGAATGTCGTACTCTCTCTTTTTCGTAACAATTGTAAACTCATGGCCGATCGAGAGTATTTTCCCCCGCTCCATTTCTACGGACTCGACATTATCGTAAGGGATTGAAATGATCGCTCGTTTATTTGATGAGATTGCCTTATCAACAAAGATTACTCGCTTATTTGTGAGGCAGATGAAATCTTGGACTAACTTATAGTGTCCAACAATTTCTTCACCCTCAAACAGAAGGTCGTTTATTTCGAGTTCAGCCTGTTTTTGTCCGAAGAACACAAAGCATCGCCTCCGCTGTCATTTTCTATATTTTAGCAATACGAAGGCGAATTTAAAAGGTTTCACGCCGTTTGTCCTCCGGCTCTGCTTATCTCTCTCGCAAGCGCTCGCGCGAACCGATCAATGTCCGCCTCTTCTCGCACGACGATTTGATCCGCAAGTTTTGCGATAGTAACTCCGCCACCACCGCTAGAATACCTCTCGTTTTCGCCGGACGTTAGCACGCGCTCTCCTTTGTGCAGACGCGCCACGTATCCGTCATAGGGCACGTACGAAAGACCGCCCGCATGCGACCCGTCAATATCGAAATTTCGCGCTTGGCGGAACTCGGTCATCTTCCGTTGTTGTACGGAGTAGTCCATCGCCATTTCCGGTATTTGAGGAATCGTAATACCTACGTGTTGGAGCACGTTGTTCATCGCGCTAATCATGCGGTTGAGATGGCCGATGACCCAGTTTACGCCCGTTGCAAACGCGTTCTTGAGCGCAACCCATAAGTCGCTCGCGGACTGTTTTACCGTGTCCCAATGCTTCACAAGGAGGTAGCCTGCACCAACAAGCAACCCGATTCCTGCAATGACAAGTCCGATGGGGTTTGCCATCATCACGATGTTTAATGCTGCTTGTGCTGCCGTGATCCCTAGCACAGCCGTTCTGTAAGCCAACCATCCGGCAGTAAGACCGCCCACCAACGGACCGACCACGGACAGTACGTTTATAAGCGTGCTTCCCCACTCCTGCGCCTGCTTGCTCCCGAGCCACTTATTCAACTTCTCGGTTAAATCAGCCGCTGACAGCGCAAGGTTTTTAATCATAGGCATTAACGGAGTAAGGGCGGAAATAACCAGTGTCTCCATCGCGCCCTTAAACTGCTCGATAGCGCCTTTCGCGTTATTCATCTTCTCTTTCGCAACGTCGAGCGCAGACACTTTCGTCATTTCCGCTTGGAAGTTCCGAACACCTGCCGCTCCCTCGTTGAACAAGATCGTCGCCGCCCGGATAGCATCCGCACCGAACATCGTTTCGAGCGCCATCATACGTTGTTGATCCGTTAAGCCGCTGAGTGACTTACGCAAGATTCCTGCGATTTGTTCGAGGCTTTTCAGTTTGCCTTTCGCGTCGAAGAACGCGTTCGCTCCCGATTGCGTCATCAGTCCGAGCTTCTTAAACAGGGCGATCTGCTCTTTCGTCGTCGGCTGCAAGTTCGACAGCATTGTTTTCAACGACGTACCGGCGTCCGACCCTTTTAACCCGTTGTTCGCGAACAGACCGAGCGCGGTATTCGTGTCCTTGAACGACATACCAACGCCCGCTGCGACCGCAGACACCATCGCGAGTGAGTACCGGAGTTCCTGAACGCTTGTCGCGGAGGCGTTCGCTGTTCCCGCGAGAATGTCCGAAGCCTGCGCGGCTGTCATGGCGTCTCGTTTAAACGCATTTAACGCGGTCGACATGATCTCGGCGGCATCCGCTAGGCCGAGTCCGCCAGCCGTCGCGAGGTTTAACGCTGCTTCCAATCCGCCCGCACGGACTTGCGCAGGCGTCAGACCGGATTTTAACAACTCCTCGATACCTTGCGCGGCTTCGAGCGCGCTGTACTTCGTTTGTGCGCCCATATCCAATGCCAGCTTCGACATCTGCCCCATTTCCGCACTGCTTGCGCCGGTCAGCGCCTTAATGCTGGACAATTGCGCCTCGAAGTCCATCGCTTTGTTCACGGAGGCGAAGGCGGCAGCTACCCCAGCTGCTGCCGTTGTGACTACGCCTAAGCCCGCAGCAACCGCCCCTAGTGCCGCAGATACTCCGCCAAAGGACGATCGGCCGACGCGACCGGCTACCGACATCTGATTAGTAGCCCGACGAAGGGGCGCGGTCATGTTGTCGACAAGACGCAAGCGCGCGACAAGATCGTACGCCATTCGTTACCTCCTTTCCGCCTGCTGACGTGCTTCCTCTTCTTCCTCAAACGCAAGTAACATGCTGGCGTACATGAACGCCCTCGATCCTCTAGGAGCGTTGTATACTTCGTGTGGCGGAATGCCGTGGCGTTGAAAGATCGCGTGGATTAACAACGCCTCGCCCCCGCCCTTTATGAGTTTTTTGCCTTAGCGATGAGGTCTTCTTGATCGAAGCCGGAAATGGCCATGATTTCGTTTACCAACTTGACTTTTTCTCCGGGCAGTAAAGCCTTTTTAATGACGGTCAACGGGTCATCCGTTTGAAACTTAGCGAGCAACTCGCCGTTGGACCAGTCGACATAAGGGGTCCCTTCTTTAATGAGCAGGAGCGTCTGCTTTTCCTCGTCAACTTTCTTTCCAAAAGTTGCGCGTTCCGTAATTTTCTTAATCTCGTCGTCGTTCAAGGCACGAACTCGGATTGTACCGAGACCTTTTACCTCAACATCTTTCTCCGGTTTTGTATCCCGATCAAGCAGCGCTCGCAGCAAATCGTCCATCTATCTCATCCTCCATAGGGTTGTTTTCGAAAGGAAAGCGAAAGGCGGCCGAAGCCGCCAGAATTATTCAGCCGTAATCGCATCGAGCCACTCGACGCCGTCAAACACGAATGGCCACTCTTGCTCAACCATCGAACCGTGTTCGAATTTCATGATGTCAATTTTAGTGAACTGAACGCCCTTTAAGCGTACGCGTTCGTAACCATACGCCTCTGGATCGTCGAGTTTCATGACCAACTCGCACACGAACGCGCCTTTGCGATCGTCAGTAACTTGCGCGACAGCCCTCGCTAAGTCAGAGGTGATTTTGTAGCCGGAAATTGTACCGGAATACTCAATGCCCACGACCTTGTTACCGTCGGCACGTTTGCCGGACCGTTTAATCTTTTCGTACTGGAGGTCGGCGGTAGCTTCAGCGGTATGGAAGTTGCTCAACCACTGTCCGTCCATCCAGATTTCGCCGAATTTACCGTTTATGGTTCGTGTAGAATCAAGTGGTGCCATCTATCTTCACCGCCCTTTATACGTTAACTGTCAGGAAAATCCGCTCGATAGAATCGACGTGCGCGAACGAGATCAGCAGGTACACCGAATCGCCCACGGAGTCATATTCGGGATCGAGCATTACAACCGGCCCCATCAGGACGTTGCTCGCCTCCAGCCGCTCAAGGTACGCCTTGATCGCGGAGATGAGCGCCGCCTGCCCGTCCGGGTTATTATCGATCTTGCCAATGTAAGCGTCCGCCGCCGTCTGCGTAATGTCGGTCGCAATCGCCTGCCGAGCGCGAATCACTCGGATTTTCTTACCGGAAGTTACGAGGCCCTGAACGACCTTGACCTTTTCGCCGTCGTTAATCAGAATGAGCGACCCCGCCTTGAGTGCATCGCGTACCTGCGTCGGCGTCAAGCGCTTGTTAACGTCGTTGAGCGCCACCTGCGCGTACGTGATCGACTTGTTGATCGCCGTCCCAGCGATAAGGCCCGCGAGGTAAGGCGCGTATTCTGCGGACGTGTACGTTTTTCCACTCAACGTTCCGCCGACGATCAGGTTCGCGATATAATCGTGCTTCAAACGTGCTGATCGCGCGTTCCCTTGCGCTGGGTCTGCGTCTTCGTCCGCCGATCCACCCGCCACAAACATAAAATGCTTACCCTCCGTCCGGTTCCGTTCGACCCATGCTTTCGTCAGGTCTTGTTCGGACGCGTCCGCCTCCTGGTCGAAAACGAACACGTTGAACGGACGCGAATCGAAAGCATCGCGCATGTCTACGTAGTCGGTCGGTTGAGGATCGGCAGGCATCGTATAGACGAGCACTTCTTTCGCGCCGCCCATAAGGACAAGCCGGATAGACGCGATGTTGTCCGCACCGAACAGGTCCTGCGCCTCTTTCTCCTTGCTTACCGTGTAAAACTGCTTGACCGCCGCGTTAGCCCCGTACTTGAGTAACGGGATGGCGACGATACCTCGCGCTCCGCCCTTGATCGCAGCCGCCGCAGCCTCTACGAAGTTAATGTATAGACCGGGTTCAATCGGCAGGTCAGTCGGACTCCACGATCCGCCTTGAGCCATCTACGAATCACTCCTCGCTAGAAAATAAAAAGGCCGGGCTTTCACCCGACCGGAATCCGCAATTCATAGCGCGGATAAACGTGCATGATCTTGTCGTATTGCTCTTGCGTCCGCGCCTCGCGCACCTCCGTCTGCAACACGCCCGCGCACGCCCATAGCCCGCTCTCCGTCCGAAACGCCGCCCCGTACCCGAAGCCGTTCGTCCGGATATACCGGAGATTCCCCGCAATCGGAATCAGCGTCGTCCTATCGTTGATCTTACGTGATACCGCGTCCATCCGTTCGATGACGGTCGGCGAATCGGCGCCGTAGATCACGACCTGGTACGTACGATCAACACGATAGTGGTACGCCGTCTCCGACTCGGTATCCGTCGTGAGCATGCGTACCACTACGTTGTCCTTCGTCGGTTGCGTCGGCACCTCGTACTTGAGTTGCGCGTTTGACGGCAGGGCGGACTTGACGTACGAGCCGACGGACGCGAGTTCGTTCATAAGCGCCATCGGCCGTCACCATCCGTCCTTTTTGAGCTCCACCTTGATCTCGTTCTCGATGTCGCGCGCCCACTTCTTTCCGTACTTTTTGGCGGGAATCTCGAGAAACTTCGCTTCGGTGCCGGGCGTGGTCGGATTCTGGATCGCGCCTTTTACTTCGTGCAGGTAATAGGCGTAATTGAACCGCCCGCGTCCGGAATCCTCGATAGCGACGGCGCTAACCTCACCGACCATATCGAGGCCGTCTCCGTCAATCCGCGTATCAATTCCGCGCCGGAGTGTCCCTTTGTCCAGCGGAGCTATGTCGGTCGCTTCCTGCCGCCATTCGTCCAGGGCGTCGTGCATGCCGCGTTTGGCTGCGCGGAAGACCGTCTCGGGCGCCTTTTCGAGCGCCTGCCGGAACTTCGCGAAATCTACCGTTAGTTCAAGCGCCATTTCTTCGCCTCCTCACACGTTTACGACCGTCAGGATCGCCTTACCGTTCAAGCCCCGTTTGATCTCGATTGATATGGGCGTATAGGTACGGGCGGCTCCCGTTTCGTCCGTGAACGTAATGGTGTCCGTAAGTCCGAGCGCACTTCCCGTGGCGGGATCAACCGGAATCTTATCGAAGTAGATTTGCGCGACCGAAACGACCTCTTGCGCGGTGACGCCGTGTACGCCGCCTGCACCACTTGCCGACCGGACCAACTTCGTGCCCTCCTGGATGCGGCAACGCAATTGGTACGGCGTGCCCGGAATCGGACGGTCCCATTCGTCGGTGCCGCCGGTCGCTGGCGTAATCGTAACGGTGTTCTTCAACGGAATTAACGCCATGCCGCAACACCCCGCGTCATAGGACGGTCCACCCTACGCGCCGTTTCGCCGGTTTCGGCATGTCCGGGTTTTCCTCCGCAATCAAATCGAGCGCCGCCTGCGGGATCAAATCGACAAGATCACGCGCGGCCTCACGGAAGTTGAACGAGGCGACGCCGGACAGCGAGAACGATTGGACGCCGCGCTGTGCCTGCACCATCGTATCGTTGAACGCGGTCGCGAACGCTGCCGCTGTTTCGTACACGGCCGCGTCCGGTATCACGTAGGTCGGGTACTTGACGGAGAGCGTACGAGAGGCGACGTTTAGTATCCGTTGTTTTTTCGCATCGTCCGCGTCCGTCCAGTCCTCGTTATCTACGACCCACTCCGCGATATAAGCGTTCGCGTCCGTTACATTCACCGCCATTCGCGGTCACCTCCGTAGATTCCGCCGTCAGGCGGTTATTTGCCGGAGGATTTGCGCGGGGCCTTCGGGGCCGGGGCGGGTTCCTCCGTTTTGGGTTCGGGCGTATCACCGGTCGCGTCAATATATCCGTAGTTGTTTACGAGTACATTTCGCGTCGCTTCGTCCTTCACTTCGGCGACTCCGTTCACGAACGGAACGCCTTCGGTAATGCCGTTGTACTGCGCGTTCGGCGTTTTAATCGTGTAGATCGTAACCACCTCCGAAAATAATAGGGGCGATCATAAGGACCGCCCGTTATCTACCGTTTATTACGCCTTTTTGAGTACGCCCTTCAAGCGTGCAGCCGCTCTCGGGTGAAATACGGCCATCCCCGCATACCATTCGATACGCGTACGGAATACCGGCTTTTCATCCAATTCACCCAGGTCACGAACGCTTACGCCCCCGTTTTGGAGTCCGGACACATATTGCTCCGCACCGAATTTCACCGCGTAAATAGAACCGGTGTTAGAGGCGGTTCCTTGTGTCTCGTTAAACCCGATGATCTCGTTACCGATATTGTCCGTCTCGATAACGCGGATCGGGATTCCGCCGTAAGTCATGACCGGACGGCCGAACGCATCATACTGCGACTCGCTGTAGCCGTTGTGTCCCTGAATCACGCGCTTAATTTCGCGACGCATCGCCTTGGAAACGAACAGTGCGTCAGGCTCGCCCTCTACCGCGTCGATCAATTCATCGAGCATCGTGATAGTGAGTTCTGCGCCGTCAGCTCCGGCGGAAATTACTTGATTTCCGGTCAAACGCTTTTTCAAGCCGTCGAACCCTTTCGCATTAACGGCCTGGTCTCCGTTAAAGTATTGGTTCGTGATAGCCAGCGCAAGGGCTTTCGCTTTCATGTCCGTATGGATCGCGCGAACCTCGTTCACGTTGGAGCGAGTCTGGATGATAAAGCGGTCAACGTCAACGTCGCCACCCGCGATGTACAGGCGTTCGGACGCCGGGTTGATTACGCCCTCAGATGCTACGTATCCTTCATTAACGTCACGAAAACCAACGCCAGGCAGCGCGCCCTCAACGTTATACGCGTACGCGTTCCCGCTAATCTCCATCTGCGGAAGCATTTCCAAGAAAGAAGATGTGCGTGCGAACGTTTCGATTACTCCGCGTTGCAGGGTATCTTGCGAGAGTTTCGCTGCTTCGGTAAGAGTCAATGCCATAGTTAAATCTCTCCTTTAGGTTTGATAGAAAATAAAAAGACGCCAATCAAGGCGTCTTATTTAGAGCCGTATCCGGCCATAAACAACTGCATGGGATTTAAACTGTTGAGATCAACCTTTTGTTTATCTGGCGCGTTCGTGTCGTCGCCAATTTGTTGCTGCGTTTTTTTCGCGAACAGACCTTTTTTCTCTGCGGTCGCGATCCATTCCAACTTTTGCTCGACCGTAAAGTTTGCGGGAATCAAGTCGCGGAAATCCTCGGGAATATTTTCGAGCTTCGCATCCAGTAATTGAGAAATGACGCTTTCAAGCTGCTGTACCCGTTGCTCGGTAGTCTCTGCCTTTGTCTTGAACTCCTCGGCCTGCTTTGTAGTATCTTGGTAGAGTCGCTCGTATTCGCCGCG
Organism: Brevibacillus borstelensis; assembly: GCF_036700025.1. NCBI lineage: Bacteria > Bacillati > Bacillota > Bacilli > Caryophanales > Paenibacillaceae > Brevibacillus > Brevibacillus borstelensis. Next base: position 3,714,212 of record NZ_CP144922.1, read on the forward strand.
CTTCTCAGCTTCCGCCTTTTCGCGATCCTGCTTCTCTTTTAGCAACTCTTCAAGCTGGCGCTGAACATCCTTAAACTTCGTATTTACCTCATCGAACCGTGTTTTCGGAATCATAATTTCGGGCTTCTCGGTCGTTTCCGTTTGTGTTTCGGTGTTTACCGTCTCCGCAGACGTTTCGGAATCTTCCGCGAAATATTGAATGTCCATAGGGAAACGGAATTTAATCGACTTTGTTACAGTCATCTCGATACCTCCATTCGTTTTTAACGAGCTACGCCTCGGTATTTGCGTCTTTTAACGTCTTACGCCAGGACACGCCTACTCGACCGGTTTCCTCACCGGCGTTACTACGTGTTTGCAATTCGGGTGAAAGATTTCACGTCCGCCCCGCAAATCTCCGAGATACGGGTAATTGCCGGGAGCGTCCGGGACTAACTTTACGACCTTGCCTTCCCAATTCCGGCAGGCGTCCGTCGCCCCATGTCGCGAGATCACGCCGTAAAACGCCTCGCGTGCCACGCCCTCGTTGATCGTCGCCTCCATGTGTGCCTCCATCGTCTTCGTTCGCGTCACCATATCAACGTAAACTTCCGGCCTCCATCGCCTACCAGCCGCGTCAACGATCCCGGTATTCACGGAGTCACCGAGTTTCTTCCGCAGTCCATCGAGAATATCGCGACTGATAGTACGCCGCCCGTTAACACCTCGCGCCATGTTCGCACGCATCGAATCAGCGGTGACTTGCCGGACAGCCGCGCGGACCTTGCGCTCGACGTTTTGTGTTACCGCGAGCAAATCCGCCTGCGTGTCCGCGATCACTGCGTCAACCATCGCTCTATTCATGCGGTTAAATTTCGCTATTGAACGGGCCTCCTCGAACGTTTCCGCGACACCTAGCGCGAAGATTGCCGCTGCCACTCCGTCCGTCGCCGCCTTCGGGATGTTCGCCGCGACCCACGCCGCTGATTCTTCGTTCAAAGACGCGAGGATACGGGCGACCTCCGCGAGTGCCGCTTGCGCTTGGGCACGCGATATGTCCGTCAGGTCCAGCCGTTCGAGTTCACGGAGGATGTCGGAGACGGCGCGTTTATAGGCGGAGACGAGGTGGGCGATTTCGTATTCGTAATCCGGACGGGGGATTTCGCGCACTAGCGGTCACCGCCCCGCCTTTGCGTTGTACCATAAGACAATCGCGAGGGATAACGCGATGGCTACGGCCTTAATCCGTTTCATTCGCGCCACCTCCCGGCTCATTAAAAACGGACGAGTCGACGAACTCTTCTTCCGCCGTGATCCGTTTCAATTCTTCCTCGACCTGCTCGTCCGTCAGTCCATCGAGAATCTTGATCGCCGTACGTTGGCTAATAGTTGCCTTTCCGCCTGTCCTTACGCTCATGATGTTCGCCATCTCCATGTCATCGTCCGGCAGTCCGTCCTTGAAGTTGATTTTCGGCCATGTCGGCTTGTAATCGAGTTTATTTGGCGATTGGGCGTGTTCCAATAACTGAGCGATGTAAAGGACGTTCTTTAGCCCCTTGTCGTAATACTGGCGCTTGCGATTAATCTTCGCGAGCAGACTATTCATCCGCCACTTGATCGAGAGACCGGAGGCCCCGCTTGTGCCCGAATTGTCTTTGCCGAGAGCTACGGCCGGTAGTTCAGCAGCAGTCAGTAGTAAGTCAATCAAGCGCTCCAATTCCTTGAAAGCGGCCTCTAGTTGACCATCCCAGGTGATGTACTTCGGTGGGGCATCTTCCTTGCCGTCAACCTCGAACACTTTCATCGAGCCAACGTGGAAAAACGGCCTTCCGTTCTCGTCGACCTCCATCAATCCGGAAGGAATCGCGATTGCAGGGTCCGCGTGCTTATCGAGGATAACCGCGATCTGACTCAAGCGATTGTTGATCTCGTCAAAAAGCGAAATATGCTCGGTCAAGTCGTCTACGCCTTCCCATGAATCATCGAACGCGAAATTCGGCACGTGAACGACTAGCGGATACGGAACACCCGTTTCAACTTCTTCCCGCGCCTCCGTGACTTCCGCGTAAATCTTCCATGACACGACTTCGCTATCCACGTCCGTATTTAACGCCGTCATACGGAACTGCCGCTTTACGATCTTGCCGGGATAATGCGACTCCACTCGCAGAATCCATTCAAGGTTACGCTCGTCACCTACCGGAATAGGGATCGCGATGTGATACGCAACGATACGCTTCTTGTTCCCTGGCAATGTTTCCGGAAAAACGTAACTTGCGTCCTGCACCTCGATAACTGGACGGAACGGATCGACCGTTTCCGGAAGCTGTCCGCGCCAGGTCTGCGCCCACTTGATCTTGTAAAACGTGTCCCCGCGATAGGAGTTGCCGAGTGCCGCCTCGTAGTTCGTAATGTGGAGGTCGTTCTCCTCGATCAATCGCTCGATTGCAGCTTGCTCTGCCGAACTCTCTTTACCTGCGGAAATGGTCGGCGTTTCTCCGAACAAAAAATCCGCGCTCTTCTTAGCGATAACGCCCGGAAGATTCGCGGAGATATAGATAAGATCACGCTGCGTTTTCGATAATCGGTTATGAACTCGCTCGAAAACGTCGTGATGAAGTCCCTGCGCCAGCTTTTTATTGTCGCGGTAACGCTTGATCCGCTTTTCGTGTTCTAGCGGCGGGAAGTATTCCCCTATCGTAAACAGTCGTTCCACCTCCGTTATAGTCCGTTTGGTTTCGTGTAGAAGGCGCGTCGTTTCGGTCGTGTTCCGCCTGCTAAATCGACCGCTCCCGCAAGTGCGTCCGGCAGGTCATCGTACGTACCTCCGGGGAAATGTTCGAGTTGTTCGATAAGCAATCGGTGGCTACGGTTAAAACGCAAAAAGCCGTTTTCGACCAACGGCTCAAGCGATTCGATCCGCTCCTCTTTTTTCTTGCGCGAGATAATAGGCTTTAGGCGCGTTCCGTAAATCCGTTCGCGACCTAACCGCTCCTGTAATTGACGGTAGAGGTCGTGCTGCGCTTGGACGGTTTCAACGCCAAACGACCGGTGACCGAACTCCCTGATCTTCTCGACCGCCTCCTCCAACGCTACGTGCGCCGGGCACCTCTTGGCCCACGCGTCCAGTACGTAGAGGATGCCGGTTTTCCTGTCGCGACCTACCGAAACAATGGCGTTATAGTCCGCCCGCTTCGATTTCCCGAACGCAATGTCCCAAAACGCGTAAACTTCGAGTGATAGACCGATCAAGTCCGACTCGTCGTAATAGCGGAATTTGTCCGGCACAAATATCTGCGATTCTTCGTCGATTGGCGTGTTCTGATACTCGGTCGAGAACGCCTTCGAGCCGTTGTCCCACTTCCATTTCATCAGTTTCCACAACGGCTGAACGTCCGGCCACAGTACGGAAGCACCGCGATCCATTTCTGCCTTGTTTGCGTGGTAATATGCCTCCGCATCGTCCGCTCGGTTAGGGTTTTCCGCGTTGAGATAGATGTCGCGGCACTTCTCCCACAGGTCCATCCGCTCCGGCTCGTCAATTAACGCTTTGAACAAGCGCGATTTGAAGTCGGCACGATCCAGTACGTACCGCAAGAGCGACTCCGCGTGAACCATCGTTCCCATGAATACGATAGCGGTCTTCTTTCCGGCCGGGTCGCCCAACGGCATGACCGTCTGCGTAAACCAGTCACGCATCTCTTGGCGGAGTTCGGCCGTATTCGTATTCTTCTTCGACTCTAGGTCGTCGCATATAATCAAGTCCGGACGGTATCCGTTCCAGTTCCGACCGCGAAGCGCCTGTCCGGTAGATGCCGCCTGTACGAGCGTCAGGAGCCGCTGCTCATCGTTATCTCGTGCTTCCCACGCGATGAACTCGGACGTGTTATCCTTCGGATTCACCTGCTGCTTCGGGTGGAGCAACGGACCAAAATCCTCGCGGAGTTTCGCGTTCGATTTCAACTGATTCGCGAGCCAGTCGAGGTTTGACGTCGCGACCGCTGGCGTCTCGGAGATGATAATGATGTACTGACGCTTGCGGAACACGATCTCGTGCAACGGGAACGCCTTCGACAGATACGACGATTTGGCGTGCGAACGTGGCGCGGCCCATCCGATTTTCGCGTTGAAATCTCGGGTGGATACCGCGCTCATAACGTCGCATAGTTCGTGGTGGAAGGCCGGAGCCTCTTCGATAGGACACGGAATCCAGTTACCGGAGTTGTCCGGGTTGTACATTTCACCGAAATATTCGTACGCGAAGTAGAGGAGGTCGACCTCGGCGCGGTGAATACGTTCGAGACGTTTGATTTCCGTAATCCAATCGCGGAGTCGGACGGCTTCGTCCGCCGTTATCGTGCCCGCTTCGAGTTTCTTGCGGAGTTTATCGCGACCCAACCGCAGGGTATCGATCATTTCCTGGCGCGCGTCACGTCCGATCCATTTACCGTTTACCCACGCGATGGGACACCGCTCCTTTCTTTAGCGTAATAAAGTCAAAGTTAATTTTTGATGCGCGGATTTTTCCGGCGCCTGTCGCCGGGGCAAAGAGGGGGTGCCGGGGGTGGTGGCCCCAACCGTTCCGAAAACGGTCGTTTATGGGAAACCGCACAGCGTCGCGCTTGCCCAACGGTTTTATCGCATTCTTCCCATCCCATAACCCGTTCCAAAATCAAATTCCCGATATTGAACGACGACACCGTTTATGGTACGATTGGAACATAAAGGAAACGGAGGCGATCGCGATGATCTTCGGCTATGCCCGCGTTAGTACACAGGACCAGAACCTCGACGCGCAAATCGACGCGTTGAACAAGTACGGTGTCGACCGGATATACCACGAAAAGATGACCGGTAAAACGAAAGAACGCCCGGAACTAGAGGAGCTTCTAAAGGTTCTCCGCCCAGGCGATAAGGTTGTCGTGTACAAACTGGATCGAATATCACGCTCAACGAAACACTTGATCGAACTGGCCGAGCGATTCGAGAATGTCGGCGTCGACTTCGTTTCGATCCGCGACAACATCGACACATCCACGGCAATGGGACGGTTCTTCTTCCGTATGATGGCGAGCATAGCCGAGTTAGAACGAGACATCATCGTAGAACGCACGCACGCCGGTCTGGAAGCAGCCAGAGCGCGCGGTAGAAAGGGCGGCCGCCCGTCAAAGAGCGCGGATAAGATCGCCCTCGCGCTCGACATGTACGCGAGCAAACGGTACACTATTGAGCAGATAACGGAAGCGACCGGTCTCAGCAAGACGACACTATACCGATATATCAACGTAAGGGCTCAATGACGGGCCCTTTTCGTTTGGCCCCGAAAATTTTCGGAGGGGGGTCGCGCGTCAGAAGCATGCAGCGGACGAAATTGCGCAAAATGTAAAGTAACGTAAACCTATTTCTCGCGAATTCCTACATTATATGACCGTAAAATCACGCTACTTTACATCGTCCATTTCCGCGACCATTCGTTTAAGTTCCTCTAAATCTGGAACCTCCGTTGTTTTCTTCGTCTCCACTTCGAGTTTATCCGTTAACATACCGGCCACCTGCAGGATTAGTTTCGCGGCCGCAGCATTCTTATCAACGAGACTCGTTTCATACATCGCGTCCAATACGTCCGGAACAAGTTTGCTAACATTCCGCGCAGTTTGTCGCCTCAATTCCGCATCGAAATCCGGCTGCCTCATCCAGTCATACAAAGTTTGGCGCGATACCTTGCACTCTTTAGCGATCTCATCCATCGTTTTGCCGCCACGCTTAGGTTGCGACAAGTAACCAATCGCCACTTTTTGCTCGGGCGTTAACTCTCTAGCCATCGGGACCATCCGACCTCCTCTCGTAAAATAGAAAAGCGCGGAACCGGTGCGGCGCCGCGCGGATCATGTTCGTATATACTTCTTCGAGTATGCTAAAGAGGAAATACCTTGCGCCCGGCCTTCGGCCTTGCGCCCGATCCGGCTCTCGCCGTCTCGGTGTCAGCTATCCTTTACCGCGTAATATTTTACTTGTAACTTCTTCGCGAAGAATAGATGATGGTGCAAGGCGTCAGCCGTGCACTCGGCGTTAGCCGATTGGTACGTTTCTTCTGCGTTTGTCCTCTTAAAGACTAAGAATAAATTTGACCCCCTAAAACGTCAAAACCCTTGCGGCTGTAAGGCGGAAGGCCGTTTTTTGAGCCTCGCAAAATGCCCGATAGATGCCCGATTTTCCTCGCAAAATGCCCGATAGTTTTGTTCACAAATTCGGGGGCCTACCGTTTGTGCCCCCGAAAGTTATTCCGAATACTGAACATCTCGCGAAGTGTCGGATCGGGTACGCCATTCTTCCGGTAGAATACAAACGGGTTGATCTTGTAGTACTTCGCGTTCCCGTGCGTTACTTCCGCGAACACGCATTGATCGCCGAATTTTAATTTCCGCAGCTTGCGGTAGACCGTCTTTTCATCTACGCCAGCCAGTACAGCAATGTCCGCTTTGCTCATCGGAATGGTCTGCTCGACTTCCTTCTCGTATGGATTCGCGCATATCGTATTCGTTTCGAGGTGAACAAACGGGAGCAGCTTGTAGATGAAACCGAGGTCTTTCGCATTTACCTCGTTATACAGCGCCTTAACACGCGCGACAAACGATTTGACAACGTTCGTATTCTCGGTCTTCCCCTGGAAGTGATAGCGCGGATTCAACCGGTACCTAACGTCTGCCGCCGTTTTGTCTTCGTGTATGATTTCGTGCGTAATCATTTCGCGGAGGAACTCGTTGAACGCCGTATCCTTCAAGCGCAGCGTCCGCATCATGTCCGCTTTGGTCATCGCGGTATTATCCGGATTTTCCAGTATTGCGTCGTAGTTAACGTAGCATTGCAAATACAAAAGGTACCCGCAATGCTTATCGGATACCTTCTCGATAACTTCCTGTATATTATCCATGTGGGCGAACGTAAACTCGGGTGAGCGACCCTTCTCGGCGATTTCCTTACGCGCTGCCGCCTCTATCTGGCGTTTGGACCGGACGACGTGCGTGTCGGTCGGAACGATCATGACGTCGCGCCCGGCTTCGTCTTTCGTGAAGGTGACGCCATCGTACCGTTCCTGCGTCTGCGTTTTCCGCTCGATCAGCTTTCGCGCCCACGTTAAGTCGCGTCGGCTTTCGTTACTCATTCGCGGTCACCTCCAGGCGTAGGATTCCCGCGATCTCTAGCGCAGTGGATTCGGTTACTTCTACCGTATCAAACCACGTTTTATTGTCGTACGTAACCGACAATTGCTCGACGGAGTCATCTTCCGTCACAATATCGATAATTGTCCCCTTGTAGAGTACCGCAAAATACTTCATCCAATCGCTCCCCTTCACGATATTTTCCCGACAATGATAAAAGCACGGGCGCAGCGAGTGTCGGGGATATCTCGCGTTCGACTGCGCATGTCTAGCGCCCGTTTAGCGTAAGGACAACGCAACCTAAATAAAGCCCCCAACCGTTAGGTCAGGAGCCCTCGTTTAGCCTGCGTTATTCTCGCGCAACCAGCCGTACATAGCACGCGTTTTTCGGTAGATCAACGAGATTCGCGCCCTCGTCGAAGATAACCACGGACACGCCACGGAATAGACCGCCTCGCCGCGCCTCTTCATCCGTACATACATGCGGCATATCGAGTTCGCGCGCGATATACTCCTTGACCTCCCGGTATGGAACGACCAACATCGCCGATTCAAACGTCTTGACCGCTGCAACTGCGCTAGTCGTCGCGCCCTCACAGCGTTCGTATTGTATCGTGGAGTTTGTGCGGTTGTGCAGCGCATTATATACCGCGTCAAACACGCGGAGATTAATGTCGCGCTCGCGGTAGTATTTACCGGTTATCTCGCGTACGGCCGCGATATATCGGTCCCATTCCGATGTGCTACCGATGATTCCCCGCCTTGCCGCCTCCTCCAACGCCTTCAACGCGCGCACTGCCGCATCAGCTTCGCGTCGTAGCGCCTTCAATCCCGTTAGCGCGTCCGATACGTCTACGTTGAGGCGGAGCGTGATGTCTCGTCCGGGACCGACTCCGGTTGTTGGCGCGTTAAGGCCGCCGTTGTCAGGCGCGATAATCTCGGCTACCTTCCGCGCCCATTCGCGGTCTTTCTCTTTAACGTCCTCGTCCAAATCGTTATACGGCACCCAATACGTTTCCCATCTCTTTCGACGGTCTTCGGAAACTTCGGGGGCTACCGCTTTTGACCACGCTATCCACTGTTCGTGTTCAAGCGCAGCCAGGGATTCGATTAGTTCGTTCGACTCGCGCGGATTTTCCGCCATGTCATAACGCTCCTTTATCGTTTATTTGGCGCTAGGAATCCGCGCCCTAACGTAAACAAAAAGAAAAACACCGGTGCGCGACCGATGTCCTTCGTTATGCTTGCGTAAGTTAAGCGCCATTGATTGGTGCTTGCGGCTCAACAGCGCGGAAAGCCGGGATCAAAGACTCCGTCAGTTTGCGCTCAGTTGCGCGGGGCGCTACGGCCCGTGCGCTGACGGTCGCATACGTGTGGTGACCGGCGGATTGCTCCGCTAAGGTACGGTAATTTTGCGCCAGTAGGCCGTAGCCGACCGGCGCTGTATGAACTACGCGCCTCCCCTAACGGTTCATCGGCGCGTCCTCTTGCGGAATTCTCACCTTTATAGCGCAAAAATATCGGGAATAGTCGTTAGTTCTCGTATGTTATACGAAACGACTTCGCCCGGACGCGTGTCCTTACGATACTGTTCGCGCCGTTGCTTGTTCCGCGATTTCACCGTACGATCCATGAACGCATTCTCTTTCGGGCTCCGTTTTCTTCGCGCAGGCTTGCGGTAGCACTTGCCGTCCGTGGCTTCGAGACTGGCGGCCTCTTCGCGATCGTCGCGGTTCGTCCGGCGCTCGATCTGAATCTCGCTAAAGAACGGGTATTCCGCGTGTTTCGCTTTCCAAACGGACGGGTCCGTCAACTCCTCGTACAGTACCGCATCCGCCAACCGTTCCAACTCGGCCGCGTCCGGTCGTTCGCCCGTTGAGGCGACGTATTCGTCCGTCAGGGCTCCGATGATTCGCATTCGCTCATGTCGCGGAATGGGATTGGCGCGGTTGGATGCAATTAGCTCCGTGACGGCTGCGGAAAAGGCCGCTTTGTAATCGGGATTGCCGCGAAAGTGTTTTTTGCGGTTGTTCATTCGGACGCCTCCCCGGATTCGTCGTAATTAACGAAGCACCCGCACCCGCCGATATCTTGCATGTCGACCGGATTCTTCCGTTCGATGTCTTCGCGTAGTTCGCGAAGAGAATACGGACCAGTTACGCCTTTTCGCGTCTTCTTCAAGATGGTTACGTCCTTTCCGAGGTATTGGCGGATGGCCTCCTCGTTGGCTTCGCACTGAGCGAACCTGTCCGGCAACTGTTTGAGTAGGTTCGCGAAGTGGCCCTGTCCGGCGCGACAGCAGAATCCGCCGCAATTGTTGTGTACAAAGCCCATCTCATACAGTCGCGGACGCCTTATCCCTAATCGCTCTAGCTCCGTCAACATCTCGTCTTTCGTCACGTAAGGCTCCTCGGCCATCGGGAACTTGACCGTATACGGTAGCCAATTCTTTGTTGGTGCTGCGATCCGGTGCGATTCAGTCCAGTCGATGCCGAGATATAGGACGCATTCATCCGGAGCAAAATGTTCCTCGATCCACTTTCGCGCCGGTTTTTGTTTTAGTTCATGCGAGCACGGTGCTAGTCGGGAGTTTCCGAGAAAACGCTCGTCTCGATAGACCTCCCACGGAGTACGCCCGTCAGCAATCCGGACGAGTTCCACGCCCATTTCAGCAGACGTCTCGTCTAGGAAGCGATACAGGCCCTCATCCTCAATTAGCGTATCTGTAAACAGGAGGATGACGTTCTCCTTACCGTGCGCCTGGATAACGCGTTTTGCTGCCGCCCAACTTCCGATTCCTCCCGAGTACATCACGATATGTTTCAAACGATTGCCTCCCCATCGGTTGTTTCCCGTTCCCACATTTCGTTCCGCGTCAACTCGCCATAATTCCACCGGCTGTAAACCGCCGCAATCCGATTCAACCCGGTAATAACGAGCCGACTCGCGCGCTTCCGTCCGCTTTCGAGGCCCATCCGTGCGCCCACGTCCTCTAACGTCAGGTCCTCGACGTAATACAAGCGCAAGGCCTCCCGTTGGCGCGGCGTTAACCCGGCCGCCTCGATCGCGCTGGCAAGGTCGATCAGGACGTCGCACGCCGCGTAATCGCCGCGTTCGAACCGACGCGCGCCCAACCGGTGCACGTCCGAGAGGAGCGCGTCGACGCCCTCCCGGTCGTTTAACGCGTACTTGACCGCTAGTTCGCGGTGGCCTTTCGTTGTGTCCACGCGACAGACGCCCATTACGCGCTCACCTCCGTTCTCAAGCGTTCGCCTATTACGCTTGAGCGGAGTTGTTCCGCCAGGGCAATTCCGAGCAGATACGCCACTCTCGACGCCACCCCGTTGCCGACGATCCGATATTGCGCGGATAACGAAAGGTCGTCCGGCAGCACGTACCAGTCCGGCACGGATTGGATGCGGAGGCACTCGCGGACGGTGAAACGGCGTGGCGCTTGCGGGTGAATTTCCGCGTGATCCAATCGGCAGGTATTGACGGTGCGGCCCGGTCCGTCCATATCGGCAACGTACCCGCGTTGATTGGACAAACGTTGACGCGGTTTCACCGTTGTTGCCCGCGTTTGTACGTGGTTCGGCGGATAGAAACAATTCGCGCCGCCCGGCACGCCGTGAACGCCAGCGACTATTGCCTTTGCTGGCTCATCGAGAGCGGATGCGGTGTGTCCGGGATACTCTTTCGCGGGGACGCCTCCGGTGTGATTCGTAATCTCCACCGTCTGACAACGGAACTGTGTCGTCACCGTCGGCCCCGGCTCGTTCATGTCCGCGACACGTTCCACCTTCTTCACGTTTTTTCCGCACGTGTCGGATGGCTCCGGCAAATCCCCGATCACATCGCGCAGCACTTGCGTCCGGTAGTCCTCCGGTCGCGGTTCCGGAAACTCAAACGCAAATCCTAGATCAGCGCGGATGCCGACGATAAACACGCGTTCCCTCTTCTGCGCTACGCCGTAGTCCCAGGCGTTGATCAGCCGCCAGGACACGCGGTAGCCGATTTCCTCGAACTTCGCGAGCAACGCGTCGAACGTCGGGCGGTGCTTCTTCGTTATCAGACCCTTTACGTTCTCGAATATGAACGCTTTCGGCCGCTTGGCCTCGATAATCCGCAGGTACGCCCACACGAGCTTGCCGCGCTCCCCGTTTTCGCCCGCGCCGGTTCCCGCGACGCTGTAGTCCTGACAAGGCGGGCCGCCAGCAATTACGTCAGTGTCCGGAATGTCAGCGGGATCAATCGCGGTAATGTCGCCGTGTACGATATGGTCGCCGAGGTTATGGCGATAGGCTTTCACCGCGTTCTTATCGAAGTCGTTGGCCCATACGAGATTGTAACCGGCAGCACGTAGGCCGACCGCCATTAGACCGCCCCCTGCGAATAGTTCCGCGACAGTTATGTCATTGGACGGGAGTTGTGGTGTTACGTCAAACGTCATGTACTCGCTCCTTTCGATATAAGAAACTGGAGGAAGCGCTTGACAATGTGTTGGGTTCATAGTCGCGCTAATAGTCCCGGCCGGTCCATCCCATTCAGCTCTTGAGTAAAAAGCCGGGGACTTATACTTTGTGAGATTATCGCGAATCTTCCTTAACCTGTCTGGTAGTAATTCGTAGGGTACATCCTTCCAGTTACCGCCATCGGGCACAAATCTAGCCACTTCGGAATCTACAAATGGAAGAGGCTGAAATACGTGATTCGGAATATGAGCCAGTCAAACCGCCCCCATTCGTCATATTTCGTGTTCCATGCGCTAAATGTCGCGCTTATCGTGCTTGCATGACCTGCGTTTTTTCGCGTATAATGGCAGATAATCGTTAGATGATCGGAGAGTGTCCGTCTTATGCCGTTTATACCGTATAACTTTCGCGCGGGCGACGAGCTGCCCGCCATTACCGTCGATAAATTCGGGCGCCTTTATCTCAACGCCGTCATGCGCGAGAAACTCGGAATTGTGTCGGGTCAACCGTTCAAGTGTCACGTTGCGTACGACCCGGACACGGGCAACATCGGAATCGCGCGGCCCGGCGAAGTCAACGTCGGCGACGAGGTGAGTCCGGCCTCCTTCGACGGCAATCGTTACTACGCGTCTGTTCGCGGGTTCATTCGTAAGCATAACGTTAGGATCGGAAAATACGTTTATATCGAACGCTCAAACAATTGGTACGCGTTCAGGCACGTTGGCCTCGATAGTCCTGACGAGATAATCGAACTGCTCCCGAAGAGGAAACGGAAGAATCAGGCGAAGGCGTAGCCGTCTCTATGCGTTCTAACGGCGTCCGATCATCGTATGGTTTTCCGTTAAGCGCGTCGAGGCGGCCGTAAAAGTAGCCCATTTCGTACCAATAGCGGAGGTCGTCGGTGGTGGCGGAGACATTTGCGCCGCGAGAGCGGATCACTCGGTGGCCTCCTCGGAATGTACGGCTTCCAGACGTTTGTTAGCGATCTCGATGTACTCGCGAGAGATTTCGAACGAGATGAAATTGCGATTGAGCCGGGATGCGGCCACGCACTCTGTGCCCGATCCGCAGAAAGGAACTAGAACGATGTCACCAGGATGAGTGTGAACCTTAACCAAACGCTCCGCTGCCTTTTCTGGTTTAGGCGTAAGATGCTTACTAGCAAGATTGTTTTTACTTGTGTTAAAGGTCGCCTCAGAAATGTCTGTCCAAACATTAGCAAGGCGCTTGTACTCGCTTTTGATGTACTCGTCAGCTCTCTTTCCGTTAGTTAGTTTGTAGCCGTAGCTGTTCTTACCTCTCTTTTCGTCACTGTATTGAAACTCCTGAATCCACTTGAACTTTTTGTTATCTTTCACGTACCACAGAAGCTCTTCGCGAGTATATAACCAACCCTTCCTAGTCCCCAAGCCTCGTTGTTTTTTCCAAGTGATCACGTCCTTGAAGTAGAACTTTGTATTGAGTTTAGGGATAAAATCAAGGAGACTCTGCGATTTCTCCCCGATCCCACACCATACATAAATGCTTGCTGAGTCTTTGCACACACGATAGAACTCTCGAACAAGCTCTTCTGTAAACGGGTTCGTTCTGTCCCACTCAGCATTTACGACGTTAGTATAAGGTGGGTCCGCGATAATTAGATCAATGGAGTTGTCGGGGATCAGTTTCACGCCCTCAAGACAATCGATCTGATAAATCCGATTCAATTCGAGACTTCCGAGCAATTTCTTTTCCGCCACTAAACCGCCTCCTTCCGCGATATGTCCGCCATGATCTCATCCACCTGCGCATACAATTCCGCCAGGCTCCCGTTATTGTCGATCTCGTAATCGACCGCGAACGAATCGACGTGCTGCTCGGTTTCGTGCGTGAGCGTATCGTCATCGAACGTGTCGCCCGCGTCGATCATGCGCTGGATTCGCGTCTCGTCCGAGGCGTTTACGCGGATGATGACGAAGCCTTCCGCGCGGAGGCGTGCGACTTCGTTCGGCTGCCTAACGTCTGTGATTACGATTCGAATAGGATTAACCGACTCACCGATGGCGCGGTCATAATCGGCTAGATCGTTTTCTAGCGCGATGTGATCGCCTATTTTCCGCATGGTCGCGTTGATCCACACGTCCGGATCGAACGCCCGCATCGCCTGCCCCACGCCTTGCAAAAGCGCGCGGGGCTTTCGGTCATTAGCGAACTGATCCGGAAACAACTCACGGCAGACCTTACGGATGCCGTCACCGAATGCGAACCGGACGAATCCGTATTGTTGCGTTAGGTGGGCGGCCACGGCGTCCTTGCCGGAGCGCATCCGGCCGGTTAGCGCGATTTTAACGGACATTAGGCGGACACCTCCTCGCGTGAGTCGTCGATTACTTTGACTTGGTTCACTCCGAACCATTTTCCGCAAGTCGTTTTGTATCCGATTCCGTAGCCTTCGTCATCACGGTGCGGCGCGCGATTCCCTGTAACGAACGTCTTTCCGGTCAGTTTACTTTCTACAACGTCCCCAATGCGAATCTCCGTCGGCTGCGGCGCGCTCGTATATTCCGTTGGCACCTCGAGTCCAAGCGCTCGGCGCAACGCGATTGCGCGTCCGATGTGCGAGTTGAATACGTCGCCGGGCGCACATTTTGCGATCCCCTTAAACAGCGTCACGCCGCCTTTCGTAAACGTACGGTAGCCGTTAGTTGGACGTACCAATGCGACAACAGTCCGTTTATCGCGGTTCACTACGAAGTCAACTCTATAGAAGTCACCGCGTACGTTCGCGGACCCTTCGAGCAAAACGTCCTCATCCGTACCAATCGCAGTCAGTTCCGCCACATCCGCCTTCGCCCGTTCCACGATCTCATCGCGCAATTCCTGCGCCGACTTCGATTTCGGATGCGCGACCGCGAGCTTACTAATTTCCGCCTTCACCGCGTCCGCAACCGCCTGTACTGCGTCGTCCATTGACGCAACGGTTACGTGAATGGCCGGGATGGTTATCGTGATTGGGGCGGATGGTTCGGCGACTGGCGTAAGGACGACGTACTCTTTCTCGAGAACGGTTCTACCGACGTTTGAAACAGGAAGACCGACCAATCCGTAACGCACGATAGTAAGAACGTCCCCTTTATCGTATTTGCCGTCTGTCGTGCTGGGATTGACGATCAACACACGCTCACCAACGCGCGCCTTCCGTTTCTCTTCGCGGTACCGCACGCCGTCGACGATGACGGTCGAGGTCGGTTCGAGGACAACGTACTCTGCTGGAATTGGCGAGGCCGCAATATATCGCTCCTGAACGGCCTGAACGCGGTCCTCCTTCACTGATTTGACCGTTAGAACCTCGCCTTTTCGAACATCTGCCGCGACAAGGTGCGCGCTCGGAATCCAATCCACAATCTTAATCCGTTCCCCAACGTCAGCCCTACGCTTCACTTCGTTATACTCACGCTGCACACCGTTTTCATCCGTCAATACCGTCACATTCGTTTGTTTCGCCATTACCCGATCAACCTCCGATTTTTTTTATTTGCGCTCGTTGGCGCTATCATAGAGATTACCGTTTGCCCTCGACTGTTCCGCGCACCCTACGGCAATTTTACGGACACTAACGCCTTCTTCCGACCGAACCGGAGCGCCTCCGAACGGTCCGCGATATACACGTCGAGCCTACGCCCTTTGATCGCGCCACCACGGTCGAGGCACGTTCGCTCACCAACGCCCGCAATGAGGACGCGCGTCCCGAACGGGAGCTCCGGCGGGCAGGCGGCGGTTACGCCTTCGCGGACTCGTGCGCCCGATGCCGTGATTCCGTATGCGGGATGGCCGGGCGCCTTACCGGTTGATTCCGGCCCGGATGTGTACGCGGTCACTTCGTACGTTTCCGCCAGTGGGACGGACGTTGCGACCGAGAATGCGGTGAGCAATGCGTGGATTAGCGTGATGGTTGCGATGGTTGCGCGCTCCTTTCGTAAACATTTTGTTAAACTGGCTTTGCCAGTACTCGGTACCTCGTATCGGTTTGCCCTTTAATCCAAACCGTCCAAAGGACTTCCATCGTTGGCGCGCCGCCCTTCTTGCCAAAAAGGAAGTCTGGCCGCCATGTCAGAGGCAGGACCCACGTTGGTGGGTGATCTGCAAACAGCTTGGCTCGTTTGGCTGCGTGCCAATATTGTGACTTGAGCAGCATTGCCACTACCTCTGCCCCCATACCGATAGCATGCCGGATGAACGCTTCGGACTCCTGAAAGGGTGGGTTTGTTATGATTACCGGAGCCAGCAGCTTGTCCTCAAGTAGAAAGTCCCTGCCGCCTATTCCGTATCCCGTTTCGCGAATATCGGTTGATACTACACGATGTCCGTACTCTGCGATCACTTTCGCCATATGACCCTCGCCGCACGCGCATTCCCATACGTTATTGGATTTAGGGAGTTCTAAAAACTGCATCAACGCATGTGTTACTTCTGGCGGCGTTGGGTAGTAGTCCAGCTTTCTCCGATCTTTCGCGCTGCGGTTTGCCAATACATCAGTCATATTGATTTTCCCTCCCCATTTAACAACTGTTATCTCTTGTTAAACCGCGTCAAAATACGGTTCCGTCCACGGATCGACCGCGACGACTGCCGCACGGAGTTGTTCCGCCAGTTCCGCGATCTCCCACTGAGCTCCGCGCCCCTTGCGCCGTTTACCGTAGAAATCGAGCAGCGCACGGAGGTTCGCCGTCATCGTCAGGTTGGTTGCGGCGGCGTTCGGAAGGACCATACGGGCGTCTTCGGCGGGGACTCCGGCAGCACGCAATTGATCGTACGCGGCCTGGATAAACATCATCGCTTGCATGAACGCATCCTTCGCGGTGAGCATTTCGCTTACTTGCTTATCCTCCGTGACACTCGGCGGCACCACGTAATCGAACCCGCCCGTCTTATCGTCGCTGCCGAACCGCACATACCGCTGGCTCTGTACGCTGAACGAGAATCCAACGCGGTGACGTGTGAGTTGCGCCAGGAGCGCGCGGCTGACGCCTTCAATCGCGAACGTGTACGTGATGTGTTCGAGCGTTGACGTGTGGCCGCTGCGCGTGATGTGGCGGAACAACCGGTCGGCTTCCGTGCCATCCTCGCCGTCTGACGCGGATTGACGGAAATACTTATCGCCCTCTTTTTCGAAGATTTCCGATGGTTTACCCGCGCTGTAGCAAGTACGGATCGCGGTAAGAGCAACGATTTGGCCGTCGGTAGCTTCAAGGTGCTTGCCGTTAACCGTAAAATTATACCGCAGCGCATCGATCTCGTTTTGAGTCGCGAAGTCTTCGCTTAGTTTCGTATGCGCGATCAACGTCACGGACATTTGCGTTTCGGCCATTAGCGCGCCTCCTTTACGTGTTTCCACGTTCTTCTGTGTTTGATCTGTTGTATAGCCTTCTTCGAAACACCGTAATCTAGGGCGATGTGAGTATAGGGGCGAGTGTCTTTTAGGATTTCTCTAACGTCGTTCTCCGTTAATTTTGCCGATGGAACACGCTCTCCTACGGGTTTACGACCCTTTCGAATCATATCCTGAGTGTTATCTTTTGGGGTACCAGCTTGAAGATGGTTAGGGTTAATACATTCTGGGTTGTCGCAGAGGTGCATGATATACATTCCCTCGGGTATCTCTCCGTGTTCTTGTTCGTAGATATATCGGCTTAATCGATAGAATTTCCCGTTTCTCGTTATAACAGGGTAACCTCCGCGATGCTTCGGTTTAGCATGACTCGTGCAAATCCAACAGCCGTTCTCATCGATTACGTACTTTATGGATTTTAAATGTGAGGTTCGTTTTGGTGGGGTATATTTCTCTTGATACACAAACTCAGGACACTCCGGTTGACCCAAACGAGCCTTCACCTCTCTCTGTCTCTGTCAATTCGTCTGTTACGATAAAGGACGCTCTCGGAACTTCCGCAATAATTCCCTGCGCGATGCGGTCGTATTTGCGGACGATATATGATCCGAATGGGTATTGGTCATCATCGCTAATCTCACTTCCGTTTACGGTGCGCAGGTAGTTCGTCCACGGGTCTTGTGAGTCATCATCTTCTTCCGTGTTCTCTATGAGTACGCAAACCTCGCCGCGAAAGTCAGCGTCTACCGTACCCGGCGCGTTCGCCACCCGCAGTTTCGTCTTCGCGCTAACCCCCGAGCGCGGCCGAATCTGCAACTCGTAGCCAGGCGGCAGTTCAAACGCGAGGCCCGTGCGGACCTTCACCGTTTCGCCCGGCGCGATGACCACGTCCTCAACCGCCACAAGATCGAAGCCAGCCGCTCCCGCCGTCGCGTATTGCGGGATCACCGCGTCGGGGTGCATCCGTTTTACTTTTACCGGTAGATTACGCATAAGCTCCCTCCGTTCGATTTCCGCAAGTCTGCGGAATGTTTGGTGGTAACGTTCCAGCACGTTTGCACCCGCTTGTTGAAAGCGATCGCCTCCGCGTAATTTCTCGATGAGATCGCGTTGTTCTTGCGTTAGGCCGTACGACATTGGCGTGCCTCCTTAAAGTTGTATCTTTTCTAGGTACTCTACACGCCAGATGAGAAGATAGGAAAACAGGCCGATCTTCGTGATAGATTCAAGCGCGACAGTGAACGTATCGTACGTTTTCTTCGCGGTATCCCTAATGTCGCACTCAGACTCGTGGATTAGTGATGGTAAGTTTCGCTTAAAAACGCACGAAAACGTTTGATACACTTGATGGTATCCCGTTCTTGTCGTTGAAACCACGTTACTGTCCGATCTCTTTCACAACGAAAATCTTTCCGCGCTGTCCGACGATTTGGTACTTCGACGTGTCGAACTTGGACATGTCGGTGATCTGGACTTCGTGATAGGTTTCGTCAAGTGAACCGGAGAAACATGCGTAGCTTATAGCGATAACGAAAGTCGCAGATAAAGCGCTGATTGCCCCGCAAATCGTGCCTCGTACGCGCTTTTTCTCGACGAAAAAACCCCACGCAAGTAAACCGAGACAGAGCGTAAGCATAACTGCAGCAACCACGAGACCAGACAAATCTCCTATCGCTTGTGTGTACGTATTCAAAATTTCCACGTTACCACCTCCGTTAATGTTTCGGCCGGAGCCGGTAGGAGCGCGTGGGGCGCTCCCGGTTTAATTGCGAGTGTACTGACGTTTTAATTCCGCGGCCTCTTCGTCTGACATTCGCTTCGGCCCCCTGCCTTTTAGAGCGCTTGTTCCACATGAACTCGATGAGATCGCGCTTGATTTCGAAATATGACATCGCGTAGGTGAACAACTGGTCGTATACATAAAATCCGAGCCAGCCGATTCCGCCAATTCCAACCGCAAACACAATCCAGAACGCGACGGTTTTCGCTATTTCAAACACGGTTTCGCCTCCTTATCGCTTTTCTAAAAGAACGTCCCCGTCGTCCATTCTTATATCAATGTCTGTCGTCATACATCCAGCGTCGTAGCTTTCCCATACGAAAACGCTGGCATCTTGCGGTAAATTGCTTAACGCTTCAATTAACTCTTTGACCGTCAACGCAACCACCTCCGTTATGATTACGGCCGAAGCCGGTGAGCGCCGGGTGGCGCCCGCCTTATCTAATCGCGCAAGCCCCGCCCTCGCACGTCATCGCGGAGACTTCCTCTTGCGCCTTCTCGTACGTTGCTAGATCGCCCTCATACCGTTGCAGCACCGCAGGATCAAACGGTCGCATCCGCGCCTTCAACTCCTCGTATTGATCTTTCGTAATCGCCTCGTACGGTGCGAGCTGATACGTTCCGCCGTCGAGCGCCAGGAACGATACGCCAACGAAATTGTCCCAGTTATCGTACACGATCCGTTCGACCTCCGGCCATTCATGCGGGCGCACCGTAATCGTGTTCGACGAGTTGTGCTCGGTGTAATACCGCTGGAACCGGAAGTACGTCTCGAACTGTTCCGCTGCGCTCACGTCATCTTTCGTTCGCGTTGCGCCGGACGCTACCGGGAAGTCAATGACGAGCGTTCGCGCGTTCGCCATCCGTTCTTCTTCCGTTTCGCCTGGCGTTCCCACTTCGGGATGGACCGGCCATCCGAGATCGATCACGGCGCGCGCCAACGGGTCGGCCGCGTTGATGCGGATGCGGCGGATGTAATACGGCGAGTGCGACCAATGGAGTCCGGACGATACTCCGCCCGCGACCTGCGACAGCGTGCCTTCCGGTTTGACCGTCGTTACGAGGAGTGGCGCATTGACACGGAGTTCCTTCGCGTATTTGTCCGCCTCTTCGCGTGCGACTGCGCCGAGCAATTCGATGAGATCGCGCTCTTGGCGTTCGGAGAGCCCGGCGGCGGCTACCGCATCCTTGACGCCGGTTAGCGACGTACCGAGCAGTCTATCGCGCTGCTGAACCGCGTCCCAATGCGGAATTTCGAGCGTAACGAGCGTCATGCGGAGGCCAGCGCGGGCGGAACGGCGTTGCGCGTCAACGAGCGCGGGGATGTCGAGGTATTTTGCGCCGCCCTCTCGGTCGCGGACGAATTGCATCAGGTTAACCGTGGTCAAGTTGCAGACTCCGTATGAGTCGAGGAGTATTTCCGCACATGGGTTAAGCCCTTCCGCGTTTGGACGCCTTCTCCGCGCTTCTTCGAGGTTGATGAATCCCGGCTCGCCCTCGCCCTTCATGATCTCAAATACGAGGTTTAACGTCTCACGGTCCGGCTTCGCCTCGAACGCAATCGAGTTGTTACTCATCCGGCGATGGTCGAGTCCCCAGCGCCCGTCTCCGACTACGTTTATATCGTACATCCAGTCCGGACAAATTCCGCGCTCTTCGAGCATGTCGCGAACCTTCCGGTGTTGTGCGAGCTGCTCCTCCGTCCAAATCCCGTTAATTCCGTACTTGGCGAGCAGACACTCGTAATCGTCCGCGTCGAACAGGAAGATTTCAGCTGTCCTGCGCACGCCACCGACCACTACGTTCGCGCCGATGAGGTTTCCGATATCGAGCACGTGGATCGGACGGACGCGGTGGTAGCCAGTAAAGTCACGGTCTTCGTAACGAACCGCGAGTATTCCGTATTTGTCCGGGTATGCGGGTTCTAATGGCTCTAACGTCGGATCAATCTCGTTTTTTAGTACGCGGTCGATGCCCGCGAACATCTCCGCGAGTGGTTCGTGACCCGACGCCGTGCCTCCGAACGTATTCAGGCGCTCACCCTTCGGTCGGACGGAGTTGTATGAGATTTTGACGGTATGGACGTGTTCGTAACGTGGCTCCGTCAGGACGTCGAAGTAGTAGCGCAGGGCCTCGACCCACCCCTCTTTCGAGTCACCGACGTAGATTTTCGCGTATCCGTTATCGAGCTCGGTGATCTTCGTCCGTTCCAGGCGGCGCTCCTTCGGTACCGGCTCATACGGTGCGTTAATCAGCGTCACATTTGTGCGGATCGGAGCGAGTCCTGCCGCCATCTCTCGCGTACACTTGAAGCCGACGCCGGTGCCGACGAGTAGCAAATAGAACAGATCGCCCATGTCCGCCCACGAACGGATATTCACGAACGAGCAGTTGAAGTTCGCCAGTGGATATTTCTCCGCGACTCCGCCTTCTGCGCCGCCAACCCACATCGTCCGTCCGCTCAAGAACTGGCGGAGATTGAACATGTTATCGAACAGCGCTTCCGCCTCCGCCCGCAGTTCCTCGTACGGCACCGCGAATCCGATTTTATCGTAATGCTTGGCGGCAAGCCCCACGTTATACTCGACCGCCCTCCGGCAAGTCTCGCGCCAGTTCTCGCGCCGCCCCTTATCCGGCAGCCATCGCGAGTACGTTCGGTAGTACACGAATTGAGCCAACTCGTTCATGTGCGGCGGGGCATCCGGATATTTTCCGATAAATTCGTCCGTCAATAGTTGCGTAATCATTCGTTCGCATCGTCTCCTTCGCGTATATAGCGTTCGTTATCGTTAATCGCGTCGATCAGCGCGTGCCTGCGCGTCACCAAGTCGAAGTACCTCCGCCTCGCCTCCGGTATCATCCGCTCCACTTCCACCAGTTCCTCGCGCAGATACCGGAGATTGCGGACGGCGAACGGGGCCGACCAGTCGTCATGTGGGCGGGTCACGGCGTGGCGGGCGCTCCCGGCGGAAATGGTCCGTCATCGTCGCGCTCGAATAGCGTCTGCCACCACAACGTAACCGCCAGCATTAACGCCTTCATTGCGCTGCCCTCCGGTTCAGTCCGCTAAATGCTATCCGGCTGATTACACCGAGCAGCACGACGGACGCGAACGCCTGCCAGAATCCGAAATTGACCGCGAACAGGAACGAGACGAGCGTCGATACGAGCCACGCCGTGATTGAAACGCACGCGAACCATAACGCGATGGTTACGGCGACAATCGCGAGTCCTGCGAGAAATGTACGCATCACTCCGCCACCTTTCCGTCAATCAAGTTTTGTCCGATAAGCCATGCGAGAATCACCGCCGCCGCATCGCTCTCATCATCGGTCGCGAAACGGTAATCCTCCGCCAGCCCGAGCAACTTCCGCACGCCCTCCGCCACGTCCGCCTTTTCCGCCTTGCCGCTACCGGCTATGCGTTTTTTTACGTCGGTCGGCGAAATCACGTCCGCGACCTCAACGCCATACTTGTGCAGTCCGCGATCCACCGCCGCCCACGCGCCGTAGATCGTCTGCGGCAGGCGGGCGTTACGGGATGGCGGGAACGATTCGCGAACGACCGCCCGCACCGGCCCCGCCCGCAATTGCTCGCGGATGAACAGCGTCGTGAACGCCTCGATCGCCTCGTACCGCTGCGCGTAATTCTCGT
Source organism: Brevibacillus borstelensis (assembly GCF_036700025.1). Lineage (NCBI taxonomy): Bacteria > Bacillati > Bacillota > Bacilli > Caryophanales > Paenibacillaceae > Brevibacillus > Brevibacillus borstelensis. The sequence goes on from NZ_CP144922.1 coordinate 3,736,625, forward strand.
CCGTGCCCGTCTTAACGTGTGTTGCCGCGAGCAGGCGTGGCTTGCGGTTGCGGACGGAGACGGCGGCGAATCCCGGGCTGGCGAGCGAGAGGTCGAGTCCGATGTATACGTCATCCTTCGCGATTGGCGGACACCTCCACGACTTTCGCGTTAAACGGAACGAACGTCAGCGGCCGTTCCGGTGAGTTTACGACCACATTCCGGTACTCGATCCCGCGAGCCTCCGCAATTGGCGCCAGCTTACGAAACACTTCGATAGTCGCGAGCACATCGTTCATCGCGCGGTGGTGTCCGGTCAGGTCGATGCCGTGACGGGCGCATACGGCTGCGAGCGATGCGGATTCGGTCGGCTCGACGAGTTTGGCGAGGGCACGGGTGCAGACGAATCGTTGCGGCCAAGTCTCGAACTCGGCGAGGAACGCAAGATCAAACGGTGCGTTGTGTGCGACGAACGTAGAATCAGTTCCCGCGAAGAAATCGATCATGACCGACATGTCGTGCGGATGGATGCCGCCAAGCAAATCTTCCGCTGTGATTCCGGTCAATTTCGTTATTTCTTCCGAAAGCTCTCGCCCATGATTGAGATGAACGAACGTTTGTAGCCGTCCGTACTCGCGAGTCAGGTCCGTCCTGACCGCCGCGATCTCGATAATTTGATCCGTCTCGTAATCGAGCCCGGTCGTTTCCATGTCAATGAACGTATAGATTTCGCTCACTATTCCGCCTCCCTTCGGTATATCCCCGCGTCCCGTTCGAGCGCCTTCGCAATGTCCACGAGTGCATCGTAAATGCTATCGTGATCTTCCGTGTGGAGCGTTGCGGCAAGCTGGCGGAGGTCGTCGGTGGCGACGCGGACGGACGTTCGGAGTTCGTCGTATTTCTCTTCGATTTCTTCCGCGCGGTCGATGAACTCGGCGGATACCTGCGGCATTACGCCGCCCCCTTCTCGCGCACGCTCTTGATAAACTCGTACGCGTCGTAGTATTGCTGCTTGCGCCATTCCGGCAGCCGCGATTTTAGCATCGCCCGCACCTGACCGCCAATCTCCGCAAACTCCTCGTCCGATAACGAGAGGGCGCACGCGGTCTTGTACGAATTGAACGTCCACAGGTCGAGGTCGAGTTTCGGGGGTGTTCCGTCCTTGACCGCACGCACAACGCCAGCCAACTCGTCGAGCAGCGCCATCCGATCATCTTGCGTGATCGTGACGTGGAAGGCGGTCAGGTCCGGACTCTTCGCGTATTCCTCCTCCGTCATCGCCCATGATTTTTTCGCGGCATTAACGTAGACGATCAGGTAGTCGTCGAGGGGCTCCGCCGCTGTGCCGTACATTTCCGAGTAGCCGACCGTCTGCGCGACGTGCTTGCCTTCGGCCTCGCGCATGGAGCCGGTCTTGCTCGCGGTCGTCTGCTTCGACTTGATTTCGAGGCCGACGCGACGCCCGTCCTTATAACGGAGGATTCCGTCTGGCTTCCCGTAGAGGGCGAACCGGTGGCCGCCGTGCTCGACGATATGGAGTTTCTGCGCGAAGTTCTCCCACATTGGGAGCCCGTCCGCCGTCCGCTCGACCGTGAACGGGGGCGCCTCGCCAAATGTCCGCTCGTAATGGCGCTCGATGAACAGGAGATCGCGTTGAATCATATCGCCAATTGCCGTTCCCAACCGTGTCCAGCGGCCTTGATGCGGCGGCTTCGGTTGGACATCGCGCTTGGCTCCGAGCAGTTTGACGTAGAGTTCGCGTGGGCAACTGTTAACGGACGACGGCGAGAAATACGGCTGCGCGCGGAAGTTGAAGAACGGGCGCTTGCGGAGGGCTTGCGCGTTCTGTTCGTGGATGAGCGCGTCGAGATCGTTGTCCCAAACTTCGGGCGCGGAATGCCAGCGGTCGAGCATCGTCAGGAAATCCGTGGCTAATTGTGAGATAAGGCATCGTCCTCCTCGTTATCGAACCATTCACGTTCGTCTACTTTTTTCATCCAACGCTCCGGATTTAACTCGACGTCGCATCGGACTGGACAGCGTAATTTAACCGCGTTCTCCATCGTCGTCCGGATATGGTCGAGCGCCTCCTGCGTAATATCGCGCGGGCAATCGAATAGCAACTCGTCATGTACCTGTAGGAGAATATGAGCGTCATATCGCGGCAACACGTCCGCCAAGTCTACGATAGCCTTCTTGAGAATGGAGCCCGCGCTCTCCTGGATCGGAAAGTTACCGGCCTGCCGCTGCGCACCGAACACGCGGAATCTCTCCTCCGACTTGACCTCCGTATGCAGGCGGCGTTTCCGTCCGAAGATTCCCGTCACGAATCCGTCCTTCATGACGCGGGCGTGCTGCACGTCCATGTAGCGTTTGATTCCGGGGTACCCACGGAAATAGTCGTCGATGATCTTTTGCGCTTCCGCCTTCGTGATTTCGAGCGTGTCCGCCAGTTTACCCGCGCCCATGCCGTACACAATACCGAAGTTGACGATCTTCGCTTGCTTGCGGAGCTTTTGACATTCGTGACCGTCCGTATCCTTTTCGCGCTCCACGTCACCGTACGTATACTTCCCGTTACTAATTAGCGCGGCCGTGGTCGAGTGGATGTCGCGGCCAGCCTCGAACGCTTCAATAAGGACGGGCTCGTTCGCCATGTGCGCCAGGACGCGGAGCTCAATCTGCGAGTAGTCAATGGACACGAGGATACGGTCGGGACCGGTCGCGAGGAACAGGTGGCGAATCTCCGGTCTCTTGGCCGGAATCTGCTGCGTGTTCGGATTGCTACACGTAAACCTGCCGGTCGCCGCGCCCCACGTATTGTGCCACGGGTGGATTTTGCCGTCCGCCTTCACGTTATGCGGCAATTTTGACGTGAACGCCTGCCGCAACTTACCGACCGCGCGATAATCAAGAATTAACGGTATGACCGGATGGTTCTTCTTGATCCGCTTGAGCGTCCGGACACCCGTCGAGCCCTTATCGTGGTCAGGCAGCCGCAAGTCCCCGTACAGCTTTTTCGAGAGTTGGATCGGAGAGTTCAAATTGATCTTCTCGCCAAGGTGCCGGTAAATCTCCGCCTCAAGTTGCGCCTCCTCTTCCGCGAACTTTGCGTCCAACTCATACGCCATCTCCACGTCAAACCGGATACCCCGCAAATCCGACCGGATGAACTGTCGGCACACCGGCATTTCAATATCGAATACAAGCCGCTCGATCTGCCGGAGGTCTTCGCGCTTTGCGTACCATCCGCGTATCCAATCGTAGAGCTTGAGCGTCTTTTCCGTATCGCCAGCCGCGTACACGAGCGCCACATTCAGCGGAATCTCGTTGAACGGCGTCTTTCCGAAAAGCTGGTCGAAGTTATCGCCCGGCAATTTGAGCCAATCCGCGCATAAGTCTTTCAACCGGTGGTTCCGGTTCTCGTCGAGCGCCATCGCCATGATTCGGGTGTCTGCGTGGAGAGCGTCAATGATGTCGAGCCCGTACTTGACGTAAAACCACTTGCAATCGAACGGGGCGTTGTGCATGACGATCTTGGCGTTCGGAAGTACCTCGCGCATCTTATCGATCACGTACGCATCGTCCAGCGCCTTCTCAACGTGATTTAACGGTACATAGAAGCTCTCGTCACGTGTCGATACGCTAAACCCCGCCATCTTGCCGCGCCACGGATCAAGTGCTCCGTCGTCTTCGCCGAACGTTTCGCAGTCGACCGCGATAATGTCGGCCGCCTCAATCGCGCGAACCATGTGCTCCAACGATGCGACGTCGGTCACCAGGCGGTAGTGAGGCGGAGTGTTCCGTACCATCTCCGCCAACTTGTCCGCCTTCTGCCGCTCGTTCAACTCCGCCCATAACCGGAGCGCCTCCGCCTTGCTAAACCGCTTGCCGTCGGTCGGGTAACCGCCTATTTTACCCGACTCCATGGCGTGTTTGACCGCGAGTAAACGCTCCTGATCGGTGGGCGAGTTTTTCATCGAAAGAATCCGTTCCCACGCCTGCTCGGCGGTTTCTGCCGCCTTTGCCGCCTGCTTCCGCTCGGCTGCCGCCTCCACCCGTTTAGAGACCTCTTCGGCCTCCGCCGTCGGGGAACGGAGGTTCAAACGGAGGGTTACGTTCAAGCTACGTCACCGCCGTGCAGGTTGACGACGGACTCGACGGGTGCGATAAGCTCAAGTGCCATGTGAAAATACGTTTCTCCGTTAGCTTCGATGAGGTGAGAATGATCTGGTTCCCACTTGGCTATTACTCCGATTGTGCCTACCGGGTGCCCTCCGACTTCTTGCAGCGTTTTAACAACATCGCCCCTCTTAAACTCGCCCACCTTACGTCCGATTGCGTGCCATTTCGCTTCGAGTTCGTGAAGTCTGCGTTTCTCTTCGAGTTTTCGTTTGGCCTCCGCAACTTCTTCGTCGGTGGCGCGGACCAGGTCGGTTGCTTCGTACCATCCCGTGTATTTGCCGTCCATTCCCTGGGTATTATACGGAATATCTGAATCGTCAACTTTCGTGATTTTTACGATCTGCCCCTTGGCGCTGAATCCTGCGGTCGGTTCAACGACCTTCGCATAATCCCCGACCTTCAACGGTTGGGCCTCTTCGATTGCCTTCACGAGTTGGTCGGGATTCGCGAAACCTACCTTTCCGTAGTCGGTAACGAGTTGGACTTTCGTTCCGTCTGAATGACCAGTATGTTTCGGATTCATCACGGTATATACCCGTCCATTTTCGAAACCGAGTAACGGGTACGCTCCCCCCCACCGCTTACCAAACGTACTTTCTCGCCAGCCGAAAATTGGTCGAACGCCGCGTCTCTGGCCGCCGCCAGTTGCGCCTCCATTTCGGCCACCTTCGCTTTCATCGCGGCCAGTTCGGATTCAAGCGCGTACAGGTCGGCGGCACCTACCTGTTCGAGGACGACGTATTCTTCTTCGATAAGGATTTTATCGCCTTCATCGTCAATAATCTCCGGGTCACCGTACGAGTCAATTCCGGTAACTTTGTACACCTTACCGGAAGTTAGAAAGCTATACGGAGCCTCTTCGAATAGGAGGAAATCGCCAACCTTCGCGTCACGCGCAACCTCACGATACTGCACGCCATCAATCGTATGAATCTTCGCCATTACTAAACCGCCTCCGCTTCGTTCATATTTACGGTCAGCTTCCGCCACTTCTCGTCTATCACGCCCGCAGCCGCCCAATACTCGCTCTGCCCCGTACACGGCACGAGATAGCACACGTCACCCGCCACGCCGACCATGAAGTCGACGTCGGGCGGCCCGTACGCCACACCGTTATTCCGCGTTCCGTTCAGTACGTAGTAGCCGCCGTCGCCGCCCTTGTCATCGCGGTATCGCAACGTCTTGACCTGGAACGTCCGCCACTCGCCCGTACCCGGCTCCTTTGCGACAAGATCGTACGATTCCGCCGCGACCGGCTCGGCCACCTCGTAGCCTGCCGCCAGTAACGCAGTCATGGCGATTAGTTCCGCGTGCGTTCCGATGGTTCCCGTTTCTGACGCCATTCGGTCGCCTCCTTCTCGTAATCTTCCGGGTCATACGCGAACCCTATCGCCTGCGTTGACGAAGGATCGCCGCCGACCGCCGCGTTCACCGCGACCGTAATGTCCACGTCATACTCACGCATGGGATCGACCGTGCCCAGGAACGACGCGATATGCTGCGCCGTTTCCGGGAGGTCCTCCGCCTTGGCTGCGTTTATTGCCAGCGTGATTCTGCGCTCGTGCGCCATGCGACCGCCTCCCTTCCGTTAAAACTGCGGCATGTCATCGTCAGATTGCGATGTGCTTTCGCTGGCGGCGTCCGGTTGCGCGGTGGCGTTTGCGCCGAGCGACAGACCGAGGATTCCGATGTCAAATCCGGCCACGACGAGGTTCTTGATCTGCTCCGTCTCGTCCGCGATATAGAGGCAGTCTTCGAACAGGGCGAAATCGAACGCTCTCTCGCCGCACTTGGCGAAGTTGGCGCGCTCGGCATCCGTCAGGTCTTCGTCCATGTCGAGGATCGGCGTGAGCGTGACGGTCGTGTCCGTAGAGGAACCGGACTTGGACAGCTCGAACGCGATCTTGTCGAGTTTCTTCGCGTACTTCTGGATGGCGGCGATGATCGTTTTCGCTTGCTTGGCGGACAGGTCGACCACGATGTCCTCGCCGGTTTCGAGCGATCCGAAGCCCATCAGATAGCGCGGTTTCCCTTTGAAGAGGTACGCGGCATCCGAGTATTCCTTGGCGGCCGCCTCGTCCCCGGCTTCGCGCGCCTGTTTCGCGAGCCCGTAATAATACTCGGCCGCACGGTCCCATACCGTCGGATTTCCGGTAATGAACCCTTTCGCGTTACGTTCCGCTGGCTTTTCGGGGACGAACGTATTTACCTTTTTGAAAATCGAGTAGCCGTAATATTCGGCGGAATCCTCGGCAGACTTCACGCGCACCTTGAGCGTCGTACCGGACGGGAACGCAACCAGGGCGCTACCGCCTCCGTCTTTTTCTGCCGTTGCGGACGCTACTGCTTCACTACCGCGCTTCGTAAAAATACTCATCGTACAACATCGCTCCCTTTACGTACTGTTTTCGTTACCTTCGTCAAATGCGTTAAACTCGTCAGCTATAATCGCGCAACATCCACGTCATCAGACGGTCGCCGAGCGGCCCGTCCGGCACGCCATTTACGCGGAACACCTGGAACATCTTGAACTGCGGCGGCTGGCGGTCGGGGCGGCGGCTCCTGCGGTTTTGGCCGTTTCGGCCCGTTCGTTGGCTCATCGTTACATCGCGCTCCTTTCGTTATTGATCGTTCGGACACCGGAATCTCCCGCGTCCGCGAGACGGTACTAACCGGAAGCGGATCGCCAGCTATTCGCCGTACAGCCGGGGGCCATAGCCGATATAGCCAGGTCGCTTCCATACCGTTGGTACCGCCTTGCCGACGCACAAAGCGCCGGGAACTATTGTAATATGGTGGAAATTTTTGTATTATCTAATGAGGTACATGCTCCTCCGCGATCTGGGAACCTCCCGGACTGCCGCCGAAAGGCGAGAGAGGAGGTGTTCGCGTATGAAATGGCTACGCCAACTGCGCGACACCGGGGTGCTGGACTTGATCCAGACCGTCCTGGTGGCCTTAACCCTGCTGCGCTAACACAGGCGGCGGGGCTTTTATTTTTTCTCGCCCACAAAAATCCGTACGATAACTGCTACGACTCGAACAGGCCACAGTAGGATGCAGACGGGAAAGTACACTTTTGCTAGTAGTTCCTTTTTCTCCACTGGAGACTCTGTCAATTTGCGCTTGAACCCGTCTGTATCAACGTCGATCCGCGCAAATGCCAATCCGATCAGTAAGTAGGTCATCAACCAAATAACCAACATATACTCGCTCCTCCTTTTTACAGATACGCCGCTACCGTTTTCGCGACCGCTCGTTTTTCGTGCTTGACCGCGAGTAGGTCCGCGTCAAGTTGCGTGAAGTATTCGTTAATCGCGTTGATTCGCGCTTGGCACGCGAGGCGGGTCGCTTCCGACCTGGCGCGGAGCATCTTCAATTTTAGGATCGCGATCTCTACGTTAAATTCCGCCTTAATTCGTTCGTTTCGTCGACGCAGTTTCGTTTCGGCACTCTCAACCTTTCGTAACTCTCTTGCTAAGAGATTCTCTACTCGGTCGCGCAATGTTGCTCCCGGCCGGGCAGGGTACACCGTAACAATTGTAACGGCTTTCTCGTTCGCCCTTACTATAAAGCAGATACGGTTGTAACCGTACATGTCGCTGTGCTTCCGGTCAAACCCCATTACCCTACCGCTGATGAACATTGCCTTCCTGGCCGTTTCCGCGACCCAACTAGCCGCCCGAGACGGTTCGATTCCGAAATCTTTGACGGCTTCTTCCGCAGCATGATCGGTCACACATAAGCGCCTACCGTTAAGTACGGAAGCCAGCGTTTTCATCCGATCCTCACCGCCTTAACCGAGACGTAGTCGGCCGGGTCCTCGTACGGCTCGAATCCGCCGTCGTAATCGTAGATAGTGCGTCCGTTATCGTCGAAAATGCGTGAAACTTCCGTGTTCAAATTGCGTATAATATCGTATAGCATCGTAGTGCCTCCGTTCATTTCGTTGTATTGGTGTAAATTGGCGTCACAAATACGCTTGACAAAGTGGTGCCAAACTTTTAGACTAGTAAGTGTGGTTATCCAATTTGGAAAAAAACGTCAACGGTTGATTATGTTTATCAACGTTGGTTATACTTATGGGTGAGGAAGGAATTACGGCACAACGCCTAAGTACCGTAATCCCAGAGCTCAATCTAGACCGCTAGGTAATCCTGTGCGTCGCCAAAACGATTGCCGTCGTAGTGGCGACCCAATGACCTTATCTTCCGGTCTACTGCATTCCGCGATAATCCTAACGCTTTGCCGAGCGAATAGAGATTTTTATGTCGCGGAAACTCTTCGATGATTGCCGTCATCGTTGAGTCTAAATGAATCTTGGCTGATTCGAGGAGGAAGTCGATGAGTGCTATCTTATCGGCTTCTTTCTTTTTACATATCTTTGCTATCACCTCTTGTTCTAAGCAATAATCTGCGGCTAGGTACTTCGCCTCTAAGGAGCTATCGTGTTCATCTTCGTAACTAGAGTTAATCGCGACCTCCCTCCGTCGACGTACGCTTCTTCGTCTAGCTAAGTCAATCCTAGCGTTCTTAAAACTAAAACTGAGAAGGTTGACGAAATCGCCGCCATTGAACCGAAGGATAACTCTCCAGAACACCTCGTTAAAGATTGAATGCTCGTCCGGCTCGTGCCTGCCTACATTCCAGGCAGCACACACCCCTTTATACAAATCTTCGAGTACTGATTCAGCCTTTGTTTCGAGGTACCTGACTGCCAAACTATTTAGTTTTTCTTTACTCACCGGAACACCGCCTTTTTTGCTGTATACTTCTTATAACGCTCGTCTTTTAAAAGTGTACATTGATTTTTGAATTTTATTTTGAAACTATTTTATTTTCTCTAGTATAATAGAAGTATATTCCAAAAATACACATCTGTGAATATGGATAACTTAATATCTACCGGAGGGATTGCGATTGATTAGTTACGATCCCCTCTTTAGGACCATTAAGCGAAAGAACTTACTTCTGATCGATCTTGTCAGAGAATGCAAGCTCGCACCTGCCACGGTTGCAAAATTTAAAAAGAACCAGAGCGTCACCATGGATACTATCGACAAGGTTTGCTGTTACCTGAATGTCCCTATCGAGGAAGTTGTGAGCATTAAGCAAAATTAATAACATGAGGTGCCCCGATGTCTTTTAAAGTCGGTAGGTGCCTACTCGCTCGAAGGTTACGGGAGGCAAAGATGACGCAACAAGAGCTTTGCGAAAAGCTCAACATGCCTCCATCGCAAGTCTCTGATTGGGCAAACGACGTAAAAAAGATGTCACTCGCAAACGCAAAGACCGTTGCACACGCACTGCAAATCCCAATAGACGACCTCTACGAATGGATTCCAGTCAAGCCATCTGAAAGAAAGCGAGTACGGCACCGAAAAGAGTAGGTTTTATTTCCTACTCACCGGCTTAATTACTCTTTAAAGAGTAATGACCGTATTTCAATTTTACCAAACATTGTTGAAGCATCCTCCCGAATAATGTCGACTTATTGCGACAAAACCGGAAACATCTTCCAAGGCTTCGCACCCTCTACGATACGCCTCACCCCCTCTACCGATTTCACCTCGTTCATGTCCTTGTATTCTCGCGGTATCTCCACGTCAAACAATTCGCAATACCCCGCCATCTTTTCGACCACCTGCGCCTTCAACCGCTCGCCAGCTTCGTCATTGTCCGTAGCGACAAGAAGCTCCTCCACCGGACTCTTCCGTAGCAACTCCGCCTTCGCATCGCTAAACGCGCTCCCACCGACAGCAACCGCTGGCACTCCGGCCGTCCATAGGTACATCGCGTCAATCTCCGCCTCCACGAGGACAAGTCGCCTGATCGCTCGCTCATAAACGATATGTAGTCCGTACACCATCTCACGGATCGGACGGCCGCCCTTTTCGTACCAGAACGTTTTTTCCGTAATTTTTCGGTACTTGACGTTGCCTAGCGTGCCATCCGCGTTGAACCACGGGATGGTTACGGCGCGCTGGCGTGGTGAAAAGCCGGTGCCGAACATCCGTTGCACCTCCTCGGATATTCCGCGAGAGGAAAGGTACGGATAATGCACGTTGTACTCGTCCAGGATGACGGCGTCCAGCGGTTTGTACGGTTCGGCTGGCGGCCGCAAGGTCAGCGATAAGTCAAGCGTAAGTTCGTCGGGATTAGCCGATAGCTCACCGCCGTAACCGTAATTGTCCCGAAGATACTCACGCGTCTCCTCTTCCGTTTCATTGCGGAGGAAAGCGAGGAGTTTGACGATGCCGCCGCGCTGGTACTCCGGATCGGACGCGCCATAATCCTGCCAGTATCCGGCCCTTGCGTTGGCTACCGGATTGTCCCGGAGCCATACATAGAACGAGGGCGTTCGGTCATAGCGGAAAGGGCTCGCGGCGACTAGCTTGTCCTCCGTCCAGGTGGCGCGGGTCCACACAAAGTCTCCGAGTAGCTCCTTAACTACATCAGACCTTGTAATCATCGAGGTTTATCTCCTCTCCCTCCCCTATGGCTCTGGCATACGCCGAGTTGCTGTCGGCCTTGTCTAAGCCCATCTCGCCCTCGATGTCGTCGATAGCGGCTTTCAGTAACGTTGACACAAGCTTAGACTTTGATAACTTTAACTTTTTCGCTATGAACTCAAGCTTTCTGTCATCAATTTCATCGACGGAGATCGAAAATCTTACTTGTTTCCCGGTCCCTTCGGCGTTTGACATCAGATGCCGAATAGTCTGCCTGACATTCGAGCCCATAAGACACCTCCTTCTGCTTGGTTCAATATTACACCACAAATGAATCACTTGCAAGCATAAATTTCCTAGAAAGTTACTGAAAACTGTTCTGCAGCTTCCGCACCCGTCTCCATCTCACGAACGATTCCGTAGTTCGGTAGATACACGAGTTCGACCGTAGTCCCCTCGCCGCCGTTCCGACCCTTCCCGATCTCGATAACGCCAAGCCCGTCTGTCGCGACCGTATCAATCCCGAGCACGTTCGTCGCGTCTTCGAGGACGGCCTTCGTCTTCTTGATCTCGGCGCGTTGTGGCGGACGTAGCTCGCGGTGTCCGTCGTCGTTCTTTTCGTCCTTCACCTCGTCAGCCTGCGTAATGACGTGGAGGACCGTTCCATACTTGCCCGCCAACCTACGCAATTTCTTCGACGTTTCCGCCGCGTCACCGCCCGTTGTTTTGCTCGTATTCGTTTCGTAGTCCATGTAGTAGAACGGATCGACCAGCACGACATCGGCACCGGTTGCAACAATGTCCGCCTCTAGGTCGCGCACCTTCCGCGAGTCAAAGTCCTGGTCGTCTACGGACCGGATGATGACTGTCCCCGGCATTTCTTCGGCCACACGCGCCAGAAACGCCTTGAATGCGTCCTCGAACTCTTCCGCAAGCTGACCGCGCAATAACGCCAGATTATCGAAGCCAGCTTTCTGAATCACGCCATCTATCTCGGCGTCACAAACGCCAAGGCGTGCGGAGATCGACGTATAGGCGCGCGCCATCCACTCATAACGCGACATTTCCATGATCCACGCGAGAACGATTGCGCCTTGGAACGCGGCTTCGATAACTTCCTCCGCTGTGATAACGGACTTGCCTCGGCCTGACCGCGCGTACCACGTATACATACTACCGGACAGGTAGCCGCCAATCTCGCGGTTAATGGTCGGAAACTTGCTCCGCCATATCTTGAACGAGCGCCCCTCTTTGCGCTTGCGGTATTCGTCGAGGAAGGCCGCCGTATCCCGTTTGATGTCCGTGCCCACCTTCGTTCGGCTGGCGGTCCCGGCTTCGATCTCACCGAGTTTCCCTCGGACCCACTCCGCGAACTCCTCCGGCTTCATGGTCGTATATTTCTCGCTGAACTCCCGGCTGGTGAAAAACGCGTGCTGCCGGTATTTGGCCGCGCCCTCCTTGACCTTCCGCGCCAGCCACTCGAACGAATCGGCCACGTCCGGCCTGTACGTAAAGCCCGCAACCTCGGCCGCGACCGTTCGATAGTCCGGGGCCTGGCCGTTCGCTTCTGCATAGTCGCGGATAAACCGGTAGGCCTGGCGCTCAGGCTCCGTGAGGAAATGGTCCTCGCGGATGTCATGGCGGATGAGGGCGGCCGGGTCGTTTACGTCGAGGACTTTCGATAGGAGCGATTCTCCGTATGCCATTCGTACTCACCTCCGTTAATGTACGTTAACAAAATGATCATACTTTACGGAACGTTTGTTCTCTTTTTTGTACAAGTACATTGTACTTCCGTTGGTACATTTTTGCAACATTCGACAAAAAATTCCGCCATTCGAACTACTTCCTCGTCAAATACCACGCGAGATAATGCCGGTCCCACAAACGTCGTGCTCTCGCTTCCATCCGCGCAGCCCTCCGCAATTGCCAGCCGTGATACCACGTCAGCAATCGCCTCATTCCGTCACACCCCCGCGAACCAGCAGAGTGTCGTACCATTCCGTCAGCTTCATTTCGCAGAAAGCGTAACGCCCTTCGCTCAATCTTCCGCGATAGAAACGATCCTCCAACGCCTTGTCGTACTCATTGATCTGCGCGTCGCAGTACGCGAACTCCTCCACTGACAATCCGCGCTTTTGTGTGCGGCCACGGGTGCGTTTCGGTTGTGTCATCGCGATTCCTCCTCAATGTATCGGTATTGGCGACCAATCCATCGGACTACCTGTTAATAGCGAAATCAATCCGCGCCAAATTAATACCGGCAATGCTATCGGATTTCCCCCAGCGTAAATAATGACGAACTCTAATACGAGTAATCCGAGCGCAAGGGTATTGAGAATTGACATTACTTGACGCATCAAAAAGCGTATCACTTCCGCATCCCCCTTTTTGATTCGCCAACAAACGGAACCACCGCGCATTGATCCCGGACCCGATCCGCCAACCGAGCGTCAAACACTTGCGCGAGCTCCTCGATCGACACGTTCGAAGTGTATACGGTCGGCAGGCGCGACGTAACCCGCGCGTTAATGATCGCGTGCAGATCGCCACGGAACGCCTCCGTCGCATCCCGTACGCCAATATCGTCGAGCACCGCGAACGGGGCCGCCTTGGCCGCATCCATCGCGCGATAGTACGATGCCGACGCTGGCTCCGCGATATGGTCCGGCACACGTGGCCGGTTGAATGCGTTAAATTGCGTCTGCCACTCGTTCACGTCGAGGAAATATACCGGTCGCTCAAGCGGACGCCTATTCCGCTGAAGGCTGCCGATATAATGCGTGATGAGATACGCGTTGGCAATCGCGGCGGCCGTCGTCGTCTTTCCCGTGCCGGGTTCGCGCGAATACAGGTATAGCGACTTGATACGGTCGGTCTGCGGCGATTCGTCGAATTGGCGTTCGAACGTCGCCACGTACGCATCCACTATCGCGTACGCCTTCGGTTGGTCGGCGCGTGCGACCGAGGATGCGACCGTGACCTGTCGGTAGTCGGCCGGGATGCTCGCGGCTGCTACGCGTCCGCCCGTTCCGCTGGCGCCGTGGACGGCGATGAAGTGCGGGCAGAGGCGGGTGCAGGCGGCCGGATCGGTGGACGAGCGGCAGGGTTCGCGTAGGATACAATGTGAAGCGTTAGTGCTTTGCGTCAAACGCGATCACCTCCGTAGAGTAATGTACATCAGAAGGGGAAAATCACACGGTCTTATCAGAGTAACTATTGTGGTTAATTATTTTTGAAGAAGTACCTATTGCAACGTCTGCAAAAATTAAAGGATGGGTACTTCACCAACTCATGTCCTTTTACAGAACAACGAAGTAAGATAAACCAATACCTTAAGAGCAGGAACGGATACAGAATAATGACCATTATTGTGAATCTCTTTCCACCAAAATCGTTCCAACCGATCATCTAACGCACCTCCCTCTTATCTGAATAACTATTTAGTAAAACTCGACTGGCGACCAATCCATCGGGACACCCAGTATCCAGCTCTTTATTGCCCTCCATATCAGGACTGGGAGGGCGATTGGATTGCCGCCAGCCTCCATGATTGCGAACATGAAGATCACCAGCGCTACCAATAGGCCTGTCATTATGTCCTCCAGTGTCTTAAAAAGAAACCTTAGCATTTCCCTCAAGGCGACCCCCTCTTATCTCCCTACACATTGCGTTCAATCACAGCCAATCGACCAATTCTTCCGCTGTCATTTCGTTTGCCGCGTTAACTTCGTATAACTTACGCTCTTCAACCCGCTTCTCCTCCGCCAGCACCTTCGGTAGCACCCGCCCCCTCATATACGCGTACATGAACGTGAAGTTCACGCCAGGATAATCGCGCGTCGGTCGGTACTCCCGGAAGCACCCGTCGACAAACCGGCGCACCACCTCCGGACCGTGCTCGGTCACCATCCGCTTTATCTCGCCTTGTTCCCGCCGCCATCCGCCGCGTCCGGGCACGTAGGGGATTCCGTAAAGCTCGCGGTGGCGGTCGCGGAGGTATTCCGTGAACGAAAGCGCGTTCCAATCGGCGATGTCCCGTTCACGCCAAGCTTTCGCGGGCGGGAGTTTAGTCCGTGGACTCTTTTGCATCCGCGATCACCCTTCCCCACGTCTTACCTCCGTCATTGGACGCTTCGTGAATCTCGTTTCCGTCAATGTCAGTCCAAATCACGTACCGCTCCTTCCGGAACATGTTCATTACGCTCGAGGCGTAAATCGCTCGTTCGCGAAGCGCCTCATTAGCTGCGCGGCGTAATCTTTCTACTTCGGATTCAAGTTCGCCCATCTTTTCGCCGACCTGCTTCAATATGGCTCCATTGCATTCAAGCGCTGTTTTCATACGAGCGTTATGGTCCTCCAGTTCCGCGATCCGCGCGTTCAGCTTCGCGATAAGTTCAGCGGTCGATTTGCGCTTGGTCATCGGTGGTCGCCTCCTTTCTCAACGCCATTTGCGCCATTTGACGCAAGGAATGCGGGGACTCCACGAAGCGAAATATCGGGCTGACCGCGAAGTATTCGAGAACCCCGCGCAACCGCTCGACTTCCGATTCGGCTTCCGCCAGCTTACGCTCGGCCGCCAGCGCCCTCACTCGAAGCGCGTCCGCTTCTCGTTCAGCTTCAAGGGCGCGCCCAATAGCGTGAGGCCATCCGGTGCGGGCTTCGGCGATGAAACGGGCATCGTGCGCCCCATCACCGAAGCTGTCCGTGGAACAAATCACGACCTGCTCCGGGATGCTGACGATATCGAGCGAGTATCGACCGTCAGGTGACGTCCGCCAAGGGCCCGCTGTAGCCGCGTTGCATATCGCTAGGTCGGCGTGCAGGTCTCGTCTACTCATTCCGCATCCCCTCCAATCGTTCATTTACGCCTTCATGAAAGTCGTACCACTCCGTGTATCCAAAGCGATACTCACCTTCGTCATTCATAACCCACACCAGTCGGCGCAGCCGCTCAATCTCCGCGAGCAATTTCGGAATGTCCTCGCGGGCGTGCGTGATGAACTCGGCGTCCACGTCATGCGCGCAGTCAGCCACGATAACTCCACCGCCCCACGACGGAACAGTTACGGCCTCAACGCACGGCCTGCGCGACTCGTCATCGTAATCGAGCGCCCACGGCCCCGGCGTCGCCCTCTCCGCACGCTCGCGGATCGCGACGAGTTCCTTTTGCGTAATCGTCATTCCAGATTCGCCTCCACCATCGACATCATTACGTCGGCCTGCAGATGTCCGATCAACTCCATCCGCTCGCCCCCATCGGCGTTCGCCCACACGGTCGCGACCGAACCGTCAGCGAGATTTACCGCGCCAATGAACGAAACCGCCCGGCCGGACGCTTCCAGTTCGGTTATGTCGCGAATACTATCGCTAATGGCACTAGCGTTGGGAAAGCGTATGATTTGCGCCATGATTCGCTGCACCTCCGTGTAGTTTCGCGGCATACTGCGCCTTTTTGGTATGGCTGAACGGCGCGCCCACTCGGATACATTCGCGGACAAATTCGGGATCATCGTCCATGTGCGGGATTCCTTGCGTGAATAGCCGCCAATGTACGAGTTCATGAAGCAGGTTGCCGAGTACGTATTCTCGCGTGAATCTCGCGTTTACCTTCCGACTCATACGAATTTCCTGCACGCGCTTGTCCGTGGTATGAGCGAAGCACGCCTCTCTTCTCCGCCAATTTACGTTAGTCAACCGGATCGTTCCCGTATAGTCAACGCCCCACCACTTGCGGCACATTTCGTTGGCGGCCGCGTACAATTCGTCTAGCGTG
The DNA here is from genome assembly GCF_036700025.1 of Brevibacillus borstelensis. Taxonomy (NCBI): domain Bacteria; kingdom Bacillati; phylum Bacillota; class Bacilli; order Caryophanales; family Paenibacillaceae; genus Brevibacillus; species Brevibacillus borstelensis. Next base: position 3,753,017 of record NZ_CP144922.1, read on the forward strand.
AGGTTACCGTCCATTTCGTTACCTCCTCGTTATCGCCGTGTAGATAGCGTTATTTGACGTTATTTTTCGGTGGCTACCGAATACCTACCTCGTATGAGAACGTGGCTAGAAACGGCCTTCCCGTTCGTCTACGAGCGTGTATTTTCGTTATAAGCTAACGCGTCGCGGGCGTCTTGGTACGTGAGCGTCCGCATCTGACTATCGCGCATGACGATGGCGTTTCCGGTGCGTCCGCGATTCTTGTACCACGTCATTACGATGTATCCGGTGTCGTCGCCTTCGAACGGGACGAATCCGATGGAGCACGGACCCATATCGTCTCTGTGCGTGTGTCTCTGTATCTCCGCAATATTGCGCAGAGCGTTCATTGTCGCGCAATTCCAGTTATCGGGCGAGAACGTTTCCCTTTCGAATGCACAGCGCGGTTCGTCGCCTGACCACGGCTTACCGCGTTCGACGCATAGTTTGCACGGCATGCTATCGTACTCCTTTCGTGTTATTTACGGCAAATGCGTAGAGAAGGCGCAGCTTAGTGGCGCGGGATAGGGTGCGCCAGGTTCCGGTGCGGATTCGCATGGTGGCGGGCTCCTTTCGGTTTAATGGGCGGCAAATGCCGGGTTCAGGCGAAGAACCACGTCTGGCTTAGATGCAGATGTCTTGTTATTTAAAAAATCTATCAGTTCCTCACCTACTCCGTCCAAAATGACAGTCATCAACTTGGTCTTATGCTTGCTTCCGAACCTCGGGTGGGACGAGTCTCGGCTTGGGTAATACTCATACTCATCTGCGAACTCTCCGTAAATCGTTCCCCAAAAAGCAGCCATCGCCTGAGAATCAAGCACATTGACCCCTCTAATTATTGCGTATTTTCGATGAAGAAGAATCAGTTTGGTGTACTGCTCTCTCCACAGATTTATTTGCTCATCTGACGGACGGCCGGGCTTTCGTTTAGGCACGACTACCTTCTTGGTCACATCGGTAATTGGTGGTGCCTGGTATTCTTCCAACTTCCTTGCTAGAGCAGTGATGATTTCCTTCATCTGCAAGTTCTCTTGTACAAGCCACTCGAATTTTTCGGACACGTAAGAAAGATGCGTTTCAACTTGCTTAGCGATCCCATTAAGAGTGTGGATTTCCGTCAGATCGCCGTTTACGAGCGCGTTCGTAATCAACATCATTTTCTCGCGGTTTTCAGGTGTGTTATCAAGGAACATTCCCAGCTTTTTTCCATTTCCTGCCGCTCTCAAGCTCAACATATCAATTCCTCCTCTGATTTAACTGACGTTTATAATTACGGGCTTTTTGCCGCGTCTTGCCGGAAGTTGCTTGGACAACGCGTCCAAGAAATCGTACATGGCGTCGACCGCCGAATCGTACTCTTTCGCGGTCAACTCGTTCATCGCCGCAAACTCCGCGTCATAATGCGTGAGATACGCGTATTTCTTGATGAAATCACGCACCGCTGCGGAGAATTCGAGCGATCTGCCGCCTATCTCCGTGCCAGCCCGTACTTCGCGGAATGGTTGCGACTGTTCCGCGATGGATTCGAGCGTATCGCGGAGGACTTGCGCCGATTCTTCCGCCCGTTGCCGCGCCTCGCGCTCGCGTTTCAACTCCGCCTTGACTTCGCGAAGCTCGCGGACGGTCATCGAGTCGACCGTTTTGGTTTCGCCAGTGGACGGGATGGTGTGCGCGGTAGAGACGAACTCGGCGCGGTCGATGTCGGGTGGGAGCGCGAGCATCTCGAAGATTTTTCCGACTCCCAAACACGCAGACGTCTGCGCATTTCCAAACTGTTCGTATGCCTGAATCATCGCCTGCGCTGTTCTCGGCACGATGTCAACTGACCGCAACCACCTTTCCCACTCACCATGCGCCAAGTCGTTCTCCTTTACATGCTTCAATCTTCTGCCGATCTCGAAGATAGCCTCGCCCGCGACTCTCTTGTAGGCGTTGATCTCAGCCGTGATTACATTTAGATCGTTGGAGAGCGCGGCCTCTTGCTTGGCTTGTACATTCATCATTACCTCCCCTTTCTCGCGTATCTTTTATCTATCGCGCGACCATATCTTTTATATGACTGACCTCGCGAACGAGTAGTGAGCGATATCTTTTATCTTGTTAAAGATTAGTTATTGTTAAAAAGATTAGTTATAGTTATTGTGACGCTCGCGCCATGCGGCACTCATCCATGTTAGATGTACGTCACGTGGCTACGCCCTCTCCGCCAAATATCGCCAGTTGGCTGATCGGAAGCACCGTATACCGCGTCGTCCGCCACCGCCCGCCCTCGTCACGCTCCTTTATCGCGCGAATCACCTCCCGGCCCTGCCACCTATACGCGAGCAGCCGCTTAATCCGCCGCCCCGCCGTCTCCCGGCTGACTCCGAGCCTGTGCGCGATCAACTCTTGCGTCGGATAGCACTCGCCGCGCTCGTCCATGAACGCCGCGATCACGCAGAGCGTCCGCCAGTTCTCGTCGCCAATGTCCGCGAGGAGTCCGGAGTGTACCGCGTCGACGTACATCTTCACGAAGATGCGCGTCTCGCGACGTCCGGTCGTGACGGAATATTCCGACTGTGTTTCGATGGATACGAGGTTATGTTCGGCGGACAAGTTATCGCCTCCCTTTTCTGCTTTTACTCTTCTTAACGCACTAATCAGAGAATTGTACAACTCTATTTGAAATATTTTCGAGCTCAATTAGGTTACCGATATGTTCGAACAATCTCGCGCACTTTTGGACAAAAAAAAAATAACGCCAGCTCAAAAGAGCTAGCGTCTTTTACCGGCGCGAAGCCGCATGATTGGTGAAAATTGTGCATGTTGCGCCCGGACATTTTCGTCATCCATTTGAATATACTTCCGCGTTGTTGATATGTCCGCGTGCCCAACGATGCGTTGTAGCGTGAACAAATCGCCTCCGTTAAGAAGGTATGTCTTGCAGAAGTAGTGACGAAAGGTGTGCGGCGAAACCCGCACCTGATCCGCGATCCCCGCCTGCTCCCCGTATCGCGTCAACCGCTTCCTGACGGTATCCCCCGTTAACGGTTCGCCATATGCCGTAATAAAGATTCGTTCCGCGTCCGGGAAGAAAGCGCGGTTCTCCGTCATGAGCTCGAAGAGTAACCGCATGACTTCGGCCGAGACCGGCACAATGCGCGGCTTGCGATTCTTGTTCATCGCGGCAGGCAAATGGATGCAGCGCGATTTCACGTCAAGATGCTCGGGCGTTAACGCAAGCGCTTCTTGTATGCGAAGGCCGGTATCCGCGAGCAGCATATAGAGCGTGCGGTCCCGGAAACCTGCGAATGTTCCCGTATCAGGAGCCGCGAGTAAAAGGCGCAACTGATCGTCGGTGAACGCTTGAATTTCGTCCTCGTCCTCTTTCGGTGGCTTCAAGTTGGCGACCGGATTAATGTCGACCATTCTCTCGCGCGCCCAAAAATTAAACATCGTCCGTAACGTTCGCAAACGGATTGCGACGGTTGTCGGCGATAGAGCTTGTCCAACGATTTCGCGCCCCTCTACTCCCTCGTATTTGGTCCGGCCATTCGCCATATAGATGTAGTATTCTCGCGCAATAGACGGCGTTATATCGCCTAGTTCCGCGTTGGGGTAATTCTCGTCGATCCACTCGCGAAAATAGCGCCAGTGGGCCTTGTAGTCGGCGAGCGTGCGCTCTCGCATGCCCTCCGCCTTCTTAACGTTGTAGAACAGTTGAAAAGCGTCATCGAGCCCGTAGGACCTGCGCTCCTGGACCGTTGTTGAACGTTGGCCGCGAATCAACTTGCGGCCTGCGCGTTTATCCGTGGACATAACAAAAAACCTCCCGTGGACTAATTTTCTAGTCCGTAGGAGGTTTACGTTCTGACGGTGTGTTATCGAACGGTTCCCGCTTTCTCCCTGTTCGCAGACCGTAGGACCGTTGACCTTTCGGAGGGCCTGACGGAACCATTCACGTCTGACAAACGTTGATATGACGGGATTTAAAACGGATGGCGTCCCAGGAGAGATTCGAACTCCCGACCGACGGCTTAGAAGGCCGTTGCTCTATCCTGCTGAGCTACTGGGACGTGATATGGAGGGAGTACCCGGATTTGAACCGGGGGTGAAGGTTTTGCAGACCCGTGCCTTACCACTTGGCTATACTCCCATATTGGGGCGATCGATGGGACTTGAACCCACGAGTGCCGGAGCCACAATCCGGTGCGTTAACCACTTCGCCACGACCGCCATGTACAAAACCAAATCCATTTGGCAGGGGCAGTAGGAATTGAACCCACACCAAAGGTTTTGGAGACCTTCGTTCTACCTTTAAACTATACCCCTATGGTAGCGGCGGAGGGGCTCGAACCCCCGACCTTTCGGGTATGAACCGAACGCTCTAGCCAGCTGAGCTACACCGCCATGCGGATATGGCGGAGAGTGAGGGATTCGAACCCTCGCTACGCTTACGCGTACTAACGGTTTAGCAAACCGTC
>NZ_CP144922.1:3765000-4667500 GCF_036700025.1 Brevibacillus borstelensis
ACCTTCCCGACACTTGATACGTTAATACAGGAGCATCCTTGTCAGTCGCCAACCGCAAAGTCGGATACTTTTGCAGATATGGCGTGATGTCTACGTAATCGTTTGCACCTAGCGACTCATCGCCGATTACACTGGAGAGAACTTTTGCACGGATAAGCCATTTTCCCTGTTCATCTTTCTTAAACAGAGGGTCAACAGCAGCAAAAGCAATCCCATTCACAACAGTGTCTCCATCCTCTGCTTCCAGCTGAAAGCTGTTTACGCCGATCGAGTGGAGAGCTCTTACGACTTGTGCCGCATAGTCTTCCTCTTTGACATCCGGTTCCAGCCCGACGTGATTCACCTTTGTATGCTTCGGCGTAAAATACTCATGCAAAGTGATTTTCAGCGCATCTCCCTCTGAAAGGGGAATAATCTGCTGAGCGCTGCCCTTTCCGAACGTCTTGGTGCCGACCAGCTTGGCGATGCCGTTATCCCGCAGAGCCCCGGCGAGCAGCTCTGAAGCGGAAGCAGTCCCTTCATTGACGAGAATGCGGACAGGATAGTTGACATCCCGGCCATTTCGCACCCACGTCTGCACTTCTACGCCATTGCGATTGGTCGTATACATCAAGAGTCCTTCTTCCATAAACAAGCTGGCAATATCCCGAGCGCTCGACAAGTATCCGCCGCCATTGTCGCGCAAATCTACCAGCAAGCCTTTTAATGAAGGCGATTGCTTCGTAATCTGGTCGAGTTTGTCATGGAATTGGACGGCTGCTTCCGAACCGAATGTCTCCAGACCGATATAGCCAATCCTCCCGTCTTGGAAGAGACCCCCTTCCACTTCAGGAACAGTAATCGCCGCGCGCTTGAGCTTCACCTGAAGCTCCCGATTTTCTCCTGGCCGAAACACTGTCAAAACCGCTTCTGTGCCTTCTTCCCCTCTGAGCATCAGATATGCTTCTTCGGCGTTTTTGCCTTTCAGCGAAGCTCCATCTACTGCCAATAGCTGATCTCCTTTTTTCAACCCGGAGGCTGCGGCAGGCGAATTCGGAATGATCTCTCTGATCAGCATCAACCCATTCTGAAAACGCATACGGAAGCCAAAGCCGACTAGCTGATTTTCAACACCTGCTTGAAAAAGCTCCAGATCATCTTTTGTAAAAAACATCGTGTGAGGGTCGTCCAGGGTTGACAGCATCCCCTCGATTGCCAAACGGTTTAACGTGGAAGCATCGAGCTTCGCCTTATCCTTCCACTCCGACAGGCGCCGCTCCAATTCTTCTAGCGTGTCGTCCTCAGCAGAATACTGCAAAGACAAGTTGCTCTCTTTTTCCGCCAGCTTCTTAATTCCCTCAAGAGCGCCTTGGACAAGCTGCTTTTCGCTGGGCCTGCTCAAATGATTGTCCAGCACTTGATGGTAGACCTCTGCTGTTTCCGCAAACGGTCCATCGGCAGCATGGACTGAAGAAACTCCAAATACAAGTAAAGCTGCTATTACCCACGAGAAGATCCGCTTCATCGCGCTGCCCCTTTCACGACCTCTCGCGGAATGGAAACCCGTACATCGACCTGGGTCTTGTACGTTTCCTCTCCCGCGTAGGCGACGTATTCTTGCGTATTATACACTTCTTCATAACGCCAAACGTGCTTCACCAACAGATCGGAGTCACTGTCAATGTAGTACTTGTTCATGTAGACCGGTACGCTCTTGATCTTCCCGTGATTGAGCGATACGTTTTGGGCAGCCTCCACGATTTTGTCGCCTGGTATCCATTCGGTGATGATGTCGTATTCTCCAAATGATTGCTTGTAATATCTGGCCCCAAGGATACGAGCCCGGTCCTTGACACTCATACCGGCCACATAATCTGACATGAATTCCTGCTGGTCAACCCTGGAAGGCTCCCAGCTTTCGGAATCAAAATTGCGTTCATACTTGATGTTCTTTTCTGTATCCGTATAACTTTCCCATTTGTCGAGCACCAGCTTTTGCGGTGATTGATAAATTCCCGTCGCATGTCTAGCTTTGCTCAGACGGTCTACCTCTTCCGTATATTTCACCAGAAAGCCCCTCAGAACAGCTTCGCCTTCCGCCTTGTATCCCTTCAAATTCTCCATGCGGCCCATCGTAAAGCTCAGATCCCGCACAATGGATGCTTGCTCCAAGTCGATAGCCAATTCCTGCTGGAGGAGACGAGTAAGCTGGATGATTTCCACTTCTGTCTTTTTGGGTTGCAGTCCTGCAAGAAACGCCTCCGCTTCTGACAACTGCTCGTTTTGAACGAGATAGTAGACCAGGTTTTTCAAAGCTTCCTGGTGATGAGGAGCGAACGCACGATATATCTCCAGGGCTTTGTCCATATGGCCAACCTTCACTTCCAACGCCGCTTGGTAGATAGCCAGCGCTTCCGACTCTTTCGTATTTTTCCTGATTTTCTGCTCGTAGCCGTTGAGGCGTTCGAGAATCTTCTCGTACATTTTCGGGTCTGTCGAACCTGTCTGCAAAGCCATGTCATATACATTGGCGACTAACAGCTGCAGGGTGTCGGGCAAAACGATCCGATCATCGAAGTAGGCGTCGATCGCCTTGAAGGCATGCTCCAGATTATCTGCAATCTCGGTGTCAGGGTCCCAGCTAAGGTAATAGTGCACACCCACTTTATTGTCAAAGGTCCCTTCCGCCAGCTTGCGCAAAGCGCGGAAGGTCTCCTCGGAATCTTCATGAAACCGGATCGCTTCCGCAGCGTTGACGTATATTTGATCGTCCCCCGTCACCTGATCCGTGTAAGGGGCAAACAGCGGGAACATATCCTGAACCTCCGGAACCATCGGAAACTTCTGGCCGTCATAATCGAGCAGCGGCAGCATTACATCTCTCTGCAAGAACTGCACCAGACGGTCAAAAACAACCGCTGCCTCTCCACGTTTTAATTTGTCTGACGGTCTGCCTGTGAGCCATCCCCACTCATTGACCATGTTCCACGCCTTCTGTTGGTCCGTCTCCATTGTATAAATGGCGAGCAGTTTGGCCGCTTCTTCACGGGTGATTGGCTGATTAGGCGAAAAAAGCTGGCCCGGGAAAATCTCCTGGATCGCACCAGGACCATACAAGCGCTCCAACAGAACCGACATTCGCAATGTCGGGCCGTACATCCATGTCAGCCGGTCGACGTCCTTATATGGAAGATACGGCTCGTCAAAACCCTCTCCCTTTCCAAACTCATCATGCTCCGACAGAAAAGTGAGCGGGTACAAGTGCTGCTGTCCGACAACGAAAACCCTGTCCATCAAGGCGACAAACTCTGCCCGCGTCAGCTCGCGGTTGGGATAAAACCGCTCGATCGAACCACCGGAAGCAAAAAGGCCGTACTGCGCCCCTCTGATAATCGACGATTTCGCCCAGTGCTTGCTGATATCTGAATACGGCATGTACGAGCTTGCAGCACTTGCAGCCGAGGGTACGAGCAAGCTGCAGACAAGCAGTGCGCAGGTTAATACTTTACTCTTTTTTTGCACGAAAATCCCCCTACACCAGTTTGGCTTGCATAGGCTTGTATGAGCAACGAGACCGCCGCTGCGCCATCTAGCCAGGGAGCAAGTCGGGCCCCCTGATGGGATCGGTATTTATCTCCACATCGAATTTTTATAAAAACTGATACGGATCTGTATGTACACGAGAAGCAATAACCTCTGTCCCGTATCCATTTTCCTGAAGCCGATCACGCAAAAAGGCTGCCAGCTTCTCTTTCATGATTTTTTCAATGTTGTGGCCGGCGTCGATAATGAACAAGCCCTCTGCCAGCGCATCATGGGCCGTATGATATCCGATGTCCCCTGTCACAAAGACGTCCGCACCGCGAAAAACAGCCTTGGAGACATACGAGCTGCCGTCTCCTCCTACAACGGCTACTTTTCTGACAGGCGCATGCAAATCGCCAATGACGCGAAGCCCCTGCAACGAAAAGCGCTCTTTGATTTGCAGCGCCAGCTCCTGCAGCGTAACCGTTTCGGGCAGCTTTCCGATGCGTCCGATTCCCAGGGCCTGGCCGGTGTTGTCCAAAGGAATCAGATCATAGGCGACCTCTTCATACGGATGGGCAGCCAGCATCGCTTTGATCACGCTGGTTTGCCTTGAGGACGACACGACCGTTTCGATCCGAACCTCTTCCACTTTCTCCAGTTCGCCCTGTTTGCCGATATGCGGATCGGTGCCCTCTCTCGGCAGGAATGTTCCCGTGCCTTCTGCCTGGAAGGTGCAGTGGCTGTAATTGCCGACCCAGCCTGCACCAGCCTCGGTAATGGTCTGGAATACCGCATCCCGATGGGACTGTGGAACGTAGACGACCAGCTTTTTCAGCGTCTCGCGATAGTTCACGTCAAGCATCTCCACATTTTCGAGTCCGATGGCTTCTGCCAGCCAGTCATTCATGCCTCCTGCGGCTACATCCAGATTCGTATGGGCGGTATAAACGGCGATATCGTGCTTGAGCAGTTTTTCATACAATTTTCCGGCAGCCATATCCGTCCTCAGATGCTTCAGCGGCCGGTAGATGACTGCGTGGTGGGCGACGATCAGGTCTACACCCTCTGCGATGGCCTCATCTACGACAGATTCCAAAACATCCAGCGCCACCATTACCTTTTTTACCTGCTTTTGCAAGGTCCCTACATGCAGTCCAATCTTGTCACCCTCCAGAGCCATCGCTTTGGGTGCGAGCTTTTCCACATATTGAATTACGGTTTGTCCGTGGGCAAACATGCTATCACCTCATTGATCCATTCGAGTTCTTCTTTAATCTGCGCCGCACGTACGGCCGCCTCTTGTTTGTCCGAGCGACTGAGCTGCTCCAGCACCTTCGTCCACTTCTCACGTTCGCTCATCCACTTTTTTGCCAGGACGGGCGACTTTTCTTCCCAAAGAAAGGGACCGATGCGCAGCAATTCCTCAGGTGAACGGTCCTTGTTTCGATATGGGATCATTCCGTCTCCCTTGTCTGCTACCAGAATTTCATAAATGATCCCGTCTTCCTCCATGATTGTTTCCGCAGAGAGCTGCCAATTGTTTTCCACAAACCAGCGGCGCACATGCTCCTCCCCGACATTCGGCTGGAGAATCAGTCGGCTGACGCCCTCAAGCTTGTCTGCACCCGCAGATAGAATGGAAACGATCAGCTGTCCGCCCATTCCGGCGATGCAGACGACATCCACTTCACCCGGTTTCAGGACAGACAGGCCGTCGCCTTTGCGGACTGATGCCTTGTCCTCGGCTTGTATCGTATGTATTTGTTTCAGCGCTGCCTGGTAGGGACCTTCATTCAGCTCGCCTGCCACGACAAACGAAGCAATTTCTTCCCTAATCAAATAAGAAGCCAATAACGCGTGGTCCGATCCGATGTCGGCAACGCGGGCTCCCTTCGGGCAAAAACGGGCAATCGTTTGCAATCGCCTGGATATCATCCATGTTGTCATAAGCTCTTTCTCCTTCCAATGCCTTTATTCTACCCTATTTGTTCCTATTTTCCCAATGCAAAAAAACGCGAAAAGCCCCGTCTTTTGTCAAGACGAGGCAAAATTTTTGCGTGTTAACAGCCGATTTCACGTGCAATGACATTGCGGAGAATTTCAGACGTTCCTTCCCCGATCTCAAGCAAACGGGCGTCGCGGAAAAAGCGCTCGACCTGATACTCCTTCATATAGCCGTATCCGCCGTGAATCTGGATGGACTGATGGGTCGCGGACATGGCGACTTCCGAAGCATACAGCTTGGCCATGGCCGCCTCTTTGGTGAACTTGCGCTGGTTATCCTTCAGCCAGGCTGCTTTGTAAACCATGTTCCGAGCCAGCTCAATCTGCATGGCCATGTCTGCCAGCTTGTGCTGAATCGCCTGAAAACGGGAAATCGATTGGCCAAATGCAGTGCGCTGATTTGCGTATTGAAGCGCTTTTTCATAGGCTGCCTGCGCAATTCCGACCGCCATCGCACCTATACCGATGCGTCCGCCATCCAATGTAATCAGGAATTGCTTGAAGCCTTCCCCTTCACGTCCGAGCACATGGTCTTTCGGTATCCGCACATTTTCCAAAATGAGCTCGGTCGTGTTGGAGCTGTTCAAGCCCAGCTTCTCGTAATTGTTCAATACGGTGAAGCCCGGTGCGTCAGTGGGAACGATAAACGCCGTGATCCCCCGTGTTCCCTTTGCTTTATCCGTTACAGCAGTCAATGCGAGAAACTTGGCATAGGAAGCATTCGTAATAAAGCATTTGGCGCCGTTTATGATCCACTCGTTTCCATCCAGAACGGCCGTGGTTTTCGTCCCGCCAGCATCCGATCCCGCATTCGGCTCCGTCAAACCAAATGCGCCCAGGCTTTCACCGCTGCATATTTTTGTCAGGTACTCCTGCTTTTGCTGCTCGCTCCCGAACATGGCGAGCGGCGCACCACCCAAGGAAATATGAGCGGAGTAGGTGATACCGGTCGAAGCGCAAACCCGGCTCAGCTCTTCCACGACAATCGCAAAACTGATGCTGTCAGCCCCTGCACCGCCGTATTCTTCGGGGAAAGGAAGGCCCATCAGGCTCAAGTCCGCCATTTTCTCGAAAATATCAGTTGGGAAAGCCTTCGTCCGATCGCGTTCATCTGCCCCCGGCGCAACCACTTCCTCGGCAAATGACCGAACCATGTCTCTCAGCATCAGCTGTTCGGTATTCAAATCAAAATTCATCATTGATCCGCCCCCTTGAAAGCGTTTTTTCATTTGCTTGGACATAGATGGATAATTCCGACTGAGCGTTTGTTCAGTTTGCAATTCCATTATACACCATATTCCTTTGCTCTGTGTACGCCTTTTCAAAAAAATACGACAACTTCTTAAATAAGAAAGCACGCCTATTCATTGCGTGCTCCCATCAATATCGCTCCAAAGAATGAAGCTCCTCCCAGTATGTAACCTATGTTGTATGTCTTCATGCTTACGACCATCGCGAATGCTTCAAATCCGAAGAAAACCGCCGCCAGAAGAATCCCTGTCAGCACCCACATTTTTTTATTCAAAACTCTCACCCCGATGATTTACTCCACTCCACGTCTATTGTAGCAAGAATGCGCAGAAAAGGGAAAAGGCCCCTGCAGGAGCCCTCTATAAACGAAGCCATTGATACCAGTACCCGCGGGTAAAAAAGAAGAAAGCGGAGCTGAGAAATACCTTGATAAACAACAGCATTTGGATCAGATCCTGCCGGGCTGTCGGAATATAAAGAGATTGCACCTCTGCTCCAAAGAAAGCAATCATGCCGCAAATCGCAAAAACGCCTGCCCATTTTGGGTAGTTCTGGTGTACGAGGAAGCCTAATCCGACCATCAGACCGGCGATCGGTACCCAATACAGCTCTGATCTCCACCATGTATACCCGTCCCCTACCCGGTCCACCGTCGCTACTCCATATACGAGAGCCAGGGCCAAAACCCCGCAGTACAGAAGATAGGGAAACCCGAACAAAAATGCGCTGATGCACAGCAGTATGGAAATAATTGACAAATAGATCAGCATGACCGATAGCGGGCCGCCCAACTCGTGAATCATATAAAAACCGCCTAAAAGCAGTACTACAAAGGATAGTCCCAATAGCAAATGCGTGACAAGTGGCGATGATTTCCTAAAAGCGAATGCCAGTATATAGCAAATTAACGAGAAACAGGCAAAGATGGCAATTTGCATTAGGGGGGTAAAACGGTTAAAATGAAAAGCAAGTAAGATGATCCCAGCGATCAAAAAAGCGCCAATCAGCCAGGACAGAATCATTTTACCTGATATGGGAGCAGCACTTCCTGATACATACGGGGCCGTTGCTTTCGTCCCTCTTGCTACAGCTCCCTGTGACGTCGCTGCAACTTGCCCATAGCCAGAGGCAATACTTCCGCCGCTGCCCTTTCTTGCCATCTCTGACGATTGCGGCCTGTCTCCTTCCGTATACAAATTTAACAAGAAAATGCAGTAATGTTCGGGCAGCAAATGATTGCGCCGCCAGTTTTCGATTTCGGAAATGATGACACGCTTGCGCTGGTCGTCCAACGCGAGACCCTCCTTTGTCTTGACGGGTTGGCCTGAGATCGGAAAAAGAAAAGCCTACGCAGGCTAACGTAGGCCACATATTTCCTATATCGGTTATTCCAGAAAATCTTTTAAGCGTTTGCTGCGACTCGGATGACGAAGTTTGCGAAGTGCCTTTGCCTCAATTTGTCTGATGCGCTCACGCGTAACGCCGAACACTTTCCCTACTTCTTCCAGTGTCCGCGTACGCCCGTCATCAAGACCAAAGCGCAGGCGCAGTACGTTTTCTTCCCGATCCGTCAGCGTATCCAATACATCCTCAAGCTGCTCTTTCAACAGCTCATAGGCAGCTGCATCGGAAGGCTCCAGCGCGTCCTGATCTTCGATAAAATCACCCAAATGGGAATCGTCTTCCTCACCAATCGGTGTTTCCAACGATACCGGCTCCTGAGCAATTTTCATGATTTCACGTACCTTTTCAGGCGTCAAATCCATTTTTTCCGCGATTTCTTCCGGCATTGGCTCACGTCCCAGCTCCTGCAGCAACTGGCGGGAAACGCGAATCAGTTTGTTGATCGTTTCTACCATGTGCACCGGAATGCGAATGGTTCTTGCCTGATCGGCAATAGCGCGGGTAATCGCTTGACGAATCCACCAGGTCGCATACGTACTGAACTTGAAGCCTTTTCGATAATCAAACTTTTCCACGGCTTTGATCAAGCCCATGTTGCCTTCCTGGATCAAGTCGAGGAACAGCATGCCTCTTCCAACATAACGCTTGGCAATGGATACCACCAGACGCAGGTTGGCCTCAGCCAGACGACGTTTTGCTTCTTCATCACCCTGTTCAATGCGATTTGCCAGCTTAATCTCCTCTTCAGCGGAGAGTAGAGGAACACGGCCAATTTCCTTCAAATACATTCGCACAGGGTCGTTGATCTTGATACCGGGCGGCACGGAGAGATCGTCGAATTCGAACTCCTCGTTTTCCTCATCCTTCATGATCATATCGTCCACTTCTTCGTCGTCCTCGCTGTCATTGTTGACCTCGATTCCTTGATCGCCCAGATATTCAAAGAACTCATCCATCTGGTCGGAATCCTGCTCAAATCCCGAAATGCGATCAATGATTTCTTTATACGACAGCGCACCGCGTTTCTTGCCTAATTCGACCAGTTGTTCCTTCACTTGTTCAATGGACGCTGCTTCCATGTCTGAAGTGATGTTTTGTTTGTTCATCTACTATCCCTCCTTCCCCGGGAATGATCTGATGCTACCCTTCTTTTAAAGCATTTTCCAATTCAAGAATCTTCATCCCTACGACGGCAGCTTGAATTTCCAGTTCTCTACGCGCTTCCTCGCTGTCCGCTGCAGATGCCTTCATGTGAAGAGTTCGTAGTTCTTCACGCAGCTGCTCCAGCTCGGTGCGCTTCGGGTAGTGATTTACTTGCTTGATGTAGTCCCCGATCTCTTGATCAGATACGTCGTCTCTGCACTCCATCATGGCCAATCCCGAGGCTAATTGCTTTAACGGTTCGTCTTGCAGGTAATGTATAAACTGTCCAGGATCTTCCTGATGTCCTTCTGCGAAATATGCGTATAAATAGGCTGCCAATGCATCGTGTTCATCTACTTGGAACGAACCGGTACACTCAGCCTGAACCCGATCCGCGATATGCCGATTGCGCATCATATAGCCCAGCAGCATGCGTTCGGCTGTATGGTAAGCGGGGGGCAGTGTTTTTGCGAGCGTAACTTTGCCATTATTTATACTATTATTCCATGCTGGCGTTACTTTATCCCTTTGTCTGTCACTTTTTTGCTGTTTGTAAAGCCTTCGTGACTCCCACTTGATCGCTTCAAGGGTCAGGGAGTGTTCTTCCGCCAATTGCCGCAAATACAAGTCCCGTTCAACCGGACTGTCCAGCTCGTTTACGAGTTCAATCGCCTTTTCGATGAATTGCTTCTGATCGGTCTCATCCTGTATTACGTGCTTGTCACGCAAATGTTTCAGACGAAAAGCCGTGACAGGCATCGCCTGAAGTAATACCTGCTGAGAAAATGCTTCTGCTCCGTGCTGTCGAATGTAATCGTCAGGATCTGTACCGGGCGGCAAGGGAGCGATGCGGACAACGACCCCCGCTTCCTGCAGAATGTTGATCGCTTTCGCAGTCGCCTCTTGACCGGCAGCGTCTCCATCAAAGAGAAGCACAACCGACTCAGCATTGCGCCGGATCATTCTCGCCTGCTGCTCGGTCAAAGCCGTTCCCAAAGTAGCAATCCCTTGGGGAAAGCCTGCTTGCCATACTGAAATCACATCCACATATCCTTCGAAGAGCAACGCTTGTTTTCGCTTCCGGATATATGGGCGAGCGCGATGAAGGTTGAATAGTGTTGTACTCTTGCTGAAGAGTGGACTTTCCGGACTGTTTAGGTACTTGGCAGGCGCTGATGGGTCCAATGCTCTCCCACCAAAAGCGATTACTTTTCCCTGTGAATCGTGGATCGGAAAAATAACGCGCCCGCGAAACCGGTCGAAAATCTTGCCGGCTTCACTTTTTGCAAGCAACCCTGCTTCAACCATCAGGTCCAACGAGAAACGTCGATTTTGCAAAAATGAAGTGACGAAGTTCCAAGAGTCCGGGGCAAAACCGATCCCGTATTCATCGATCGTCTGCCGTGATATTCCCCGCTTTTGCAAATACTTCATCGCCTCATGGCCATACGGCGTTTCCGTAAGGACGTAATGGTAGAGCTTAGCTACGAGCTGATGGGCCTCAAGCATAATCTGCTTGGCCTTTTTTTCCGGAGCCGCTTCTTCCTCCTCTTGCGCCTGGGGCACCGCGATCCCGGCACGTTCAGCAAGCCTGTGGACGGCTTCGGGAAATGTCAATTGCTCCAGCTTCATTAAAAAGGAAAAGACATCTCCGCCTGCCCCACAACCAAAGCAATGAAAAAATTGTCGCTCCGCATTGACATTAAAGGAGGGTGTCTTTTCCGAGTGGAACGGACACAAGCCTAGAAAAGCGCGACCGCTTTTTCGCAGCTGTACATACTCTCCTACTACATCTACGATGTCAACAGCGGCACGGACTTGGTTCACAAAATCAGCTGAATTGGGACCAGCCATGTCTTTCCACCTTTTTTATAAATTACGCAATGAGGTTATTTAGTTCGTCAAAATTCGTCATTTTCCTTCTTGAAAACGCTACTCTTTTCTTCTTTTCTACTTTTCCACATTTTCGCAGGCGGTAAACGCCTTCCGAGCGCTCCTTTGAAAAGGAGGCAATTCTCTTTTATTCTACAAAAAACGTCAAAACCCTTCTTAAGACCTATGTTCTTTTCGAAGATTATTCTTGCGGATGATTTCCAAAATGATATTGGCTGTTTCCTCTACCGCTTTGTTGGAGACATCGATGACAGGGCAGCCGACACGTTGAATGATTTTCTGCGAATACGCCAGTTCTTCGTTGATTCTGTCCAGATTGGCGTAATTGGCTTGTGCGGTAAGACCGAGAGCCTTCAGCCTCTCCGTGCGGATGCCGTTCAACTGCTCGGGATTGATGGTAAGTCCGATGCAGCGTTCGGGCGGGAGCTGAAACAGCTCTTCCGGCGGTTCCACTTCTGGAACCAACGGCACATTTGCCACCTTCAAGCGCTTGTTCGCCAAATACATCGAGAGCGGTGTCTTGGACGTACGGGACACCCCGATCAGCACGACATCCGCACG
The DNA here is from genome assembly GCF_036700025.1 of Brevibacillus borstelensis. Classification (NCBI taxonomy): domain Bacteria; kingdom Bacillati; phylum Bacillota; class Bacilli; order Caryophanales; family Paenibacillaceae; genus Brevibacillus; species Brevibacillus borstelensis. The sequence continues at coordinate 3,776,764 of NZ_CP144922.1, forward strand.
CAGCAGCCCGCGGGGATCGCGGCCGTCATCGTATTTGACCGCGAACTCGATAGCGTCCACCTTGCGGAAATACTCTTCGTCCAGCCGCCTGACCAAACCCGGTTTTCCGGTAGGCGGTTCATGCAGCATCTCCTGCAGCGTTGTCAGCAGCGGTCCCATTACATCAATCGTACGGATGCCGTGCTTTTGCGCCTGCTCGACGATATACGTTTTCAGCTCTGGCACGACGAGGGTAAACACGACCATCGCATTCATCTCTTTTGCAGAGGCGATAATTTCATCGATTGATTCTTTGTCCTCTATGTATGGATACTTGTGTACATCGATGGAAAAGCGGTCAAACTGGCTGGCTACTGCGCGCACGACCAGTTCCGCCGTTTCGCCGATAGAGTCTGAAACCACATAAATAAGCTGTCCTCTTTGATCCATTGTATCGCTTCTCCTCCTACACTTTCGGCTCGCTGCCCAATTCGACAAATGCCTTGGCAATCGTCGTTTTCGTCACTCTTCCCAATAGCTCCCAATGCTTGCTGTCCTCTCCCTGTCCGGGACGAACTACTGGCAGCGAGTCGATTTGGAAGTCGATCAGTTTCTTCGCCGCCGCGTAAAGCGTCTCTTCAGGCCCGCAGGTGACAATATTGGGCATCCTGGTCATGATGATCCCGACGGGCACATCCTCAAGGGTCTTGTTTCCGAGCGAGGCTCGAAGCAGGTCCTTGCGCGAGAGTACACCGGCCAGGAAGCCTTTTTGGTTGACCACAAAAAGAGTGCCTACGTCCTCCAGAAAAAGGGTCACGATTGCATCGTAGGCAGAAGCCGATTCAGATACGACGATGGGCATCGCCTTGTAGTCTTTGACGAGAAGCTTGTGAAGCCGTTCACTAATGATCGAGCCAGCCGGTCTGCCCGCATAAAAATAACCGACGCGAGGTCTGGCTTCTAAATAACCTGACATCGTTAGGATGGATAAGTCTGGGCGAAGAGTAGCCCGGGTCAGATTCAGCCGCTCCGCGATCTGCTCACCGGTAATCGGCCCCTCATCCTTCACGATCTGTATGATGTGCTCTTGTCGTTTGGTAAGCTCGATGACCAATCACCCCGGTTCTGTCTGGTTACTACCCCTAGTATTACTCTATTCGACGAGATATTCCTTCTTTCCAAGGGAAAAAAGGTCGCCCCCGCGAGTGCTGGCGGAGGCGAATCTGTATGGTTATAATCAGGCAAACACAAGCTTGGAGAAATCAGCGTACCCGTAAATCAGGCGGGACAGGCGCAGCAACAGGCCCAAACGGTTTTGGCGAACCGCCTGATCTTCCGCCATGACCATCACCTTGTCAAAAAATGCCTGGATCGGTTCACGGAGAGTAGACAGTGTCTCCAGTACGCGCTTTTGATCATCCAGCCCGCTTACTTCCTGAGCTACGGACACGTACGTTTGATGCAGAGCCCGTTCTACGTCTTCTGCAAATAGGCTCTCGGAAACCGCGTCCGCTTCTGCCTTTTGGGCCAGATTGTTTACGCGGTTAAACTGCTCCACGGTAAACTTGAACGCTTCGGACTGCACGGCGTTCATCAGTGCTTTTGCTTTTTGCAAAAGTACAGGCAGCACATTCAAATCTGCGGACAGAACAGCATCGATCACGTCGTAACGGACGCCTTCTTCCTGCAGTACATTTTTCAGGCGCAGTGCGAAGAAGTCCTTGAGGTCCTGTTTCACTTCGTCACTCGTGCGTTTGGACACGCCTTGTTCGTTGTACGAAGAAAGCGCAGCATCCCACAGCTCATCGAGTGAGAGGGTCCAGTTCCGATCAAGCAGAATGGCCACGATACCGGCAGCCATCCGGCGCAATCCGTACGGGTCTTGGGAACCGGTCGGGACAATGCCGATCGAGAAGCAGCCGACGATCGTATCCAGCTTGTCGGCAATACTCGCAATCGCTCCGGGTGCGGACACGGGCAGCTGGTCTCCGGAGAAACGCGGGAGATAGTGCTCAAACACACCGTGCGCTACCGTTTCGCTTTCGCCAGCCTTGCGGGCGTAATCCTCACCCATCACGCCTTGCAGTTCAGGGAATTCGCCGACCATATTGGTGACGAGGTCAAACTTGGCAATCTCGGCGATACGGTCCACCTGGCGAGCTTCCTCTGCGGTGATGCCCAGCTTTTCAGCGATCAGGGCTGCTGTCTTGCGGACGCGGCGCACTTTGTCGCCGATGGTCCCCAGCTCTTCATGGAAAACAATCGTCTCCAAACGCTTCAGACAACTGTCAATCGAGAGCTTCTGGTCTTCCTCGTAAAAGAAGCGCGCATCGGACAGACGGGCCCGGAGAACTTTTTCATTTCCTTTGGCCACATTCTCCAGCGCATGGCTGTCGCCGTTGCGAACCGTAACAAAGTGATTCAGCAGCTGGCCGCTGGCATCCTCCACCGGGAAATAGCGCTGATGCTCCCGCATGGATGTAACCAATACCTCGCGCGGTATAGAGAGAAAATCCCGTTCAAAGGTACCGAACAGAGCTGTCGGATATTCGACGAGATGCACAACCTCGTCAAGCAGTCCTTCGTCCATCGGAATCCGCCAGCCGTTTTCTTTTTCCAAACGGCGGATTTGTTCGACGATCAGAGAGCGGCGCTCTTCTGCACTGACAATGACATGCTCCTCCGCCAATCGGCTCGCATATTCGGCAGGCGCTTGCAGGCTCACTGCCTGGCTGCCCAGGAAACGATGGCCACGGGTCACATTGCCTGTCTTTACGCCGGCAATTTCCATCTCAACCAGCTCTGCACCAAAAAGGGCAACGAGCCAGCGGATCGGCCGAACGAACTTCAGGTCATGGGCACCCCAGCGCATGTTCTTTGGAAAGTTCATGGACGTAATGACATCCGCAAGCGCTGGCAGCAGGCTGACCGTTTCTTTTCCTGCTTCCAATCTCCGTGCATGGACGTACTCTGCACCGTTTACTTCCTTGAAGTACAGCTGCTCTGTATCGACACCGTTGCTGCGTGCGAAGCCCTGTGCCGCTTTGGTCCAGTTGCCCGCTTCATCTACAGCGATCTTTTTTGCCGGCCCTTTTGCTTCCTCGTCTTTATCCGGCTGCTTTTCTGCAAGGCCGTGGATCAACAAAGCGAGGCGGCGAGGCGTTTCATAAGAATCGATCTTGTCGTATGGGATGCGCTGGCCCTCCAGCCAATTCTCGACTTTTTCGCGCAATTGCGCCGCTGCTCCGGCAATAAAGCGGGCAGGCATCTCTTCCGTACCAATCTCCAAAAGAAAATCTCGTTTACTCATTTGTGCTCACTCCTTCCTTGCTGTCAGCCGCGTGTTTCAGCATAGGGAAACCGAGGCGCTCGCGCTCAGCCAGGTAGGTCTGGGCTACTTCACGGGACAAATTGCGCACCCTGGCAATGTAACCGGTTCTCTCCGTCACGCTGATGGCGCCTCTGGCATCGAGCAGGTTAAAGGTGTGGGAGCATTTCAGCACGTAGTCATACGCAGGGAATACAAGATGTTCTTTCATCAACCGTTTGGCTTCGGCTTCGTACGTATTGTACAGGTTGAACAGCATGTCCACGTCAGACAGCTCGAACGTGTATTTGGAATGCTCATACTCCGGCTGCAGGAACACGTCACCGTAGGTAACGCCGTTCACCCATTCCAGGTCAAAGACGTTCTCCTTCTCCTGGATGTAGGAGGCAAGGCGTTCCAGGCCGTACGTAAGCTCGACTGCGACTGGCTTGCACTCCAGTCCGCCTACTTGCTGGAAGTACGTGAACTGGGTAATCTCCATACCGTCCAGCCACACTTCCCAGCCCAGTCCCCACGCACCGAGACCCGGGTGCTCCCAGTTGTCCTCGACAAAGCGGATGTCGTGCTCGAGCGGGTTGATTCCCAACTGGCGAAGGCTCTCCAGATACAGCTCCTGAATGTTGTCCGGAGACGGCTTCATAATCACTTGAAATTGATGATGCTGGTACAAGCGGTTCGGGTTTTCCCCGTAGCGGCCGTCAGCCGGGCGACGGGATGGCTCTACGTACGCCACATTCCACGGCTCCGGGCCGATCGAGCGCAGGAATGTCATCGGATTCAGTGTGCCCGCCCCTTTTTCCACATCATACGGTTGAACGACCAGGCAGTTTTGCTTTGCCCAATAATTCTGCAGTGTCAAAATGATGTCTTGAAACGTCATGCTCATGGACTTGTACCTCCCTGTTTTTTTCGGGCCAGCCTGTAGGGACAAAATAAAAAACCTCCCGCCGCCTACACTGTTGCCCAACAGTGTAGGGACGAGAGGATTTCCCGCGGTTCCACCCTACTTGACGACACGCCGACGCATCGTCCTCTTTCCGAAAAAAGCGTTGCTCCAGAATGCCCTTCGTCAGCTTGGTTACCGGGCTTTCACCCTCCCCGGTTCGCTTTGTCAGACCACCCGCACATCCCTTTTGCAGGTCCATCCGAAAAAACCAGCGGCCGACTACTCCTTTCTTTCACCGCAACGTATTTGAATTGGTTTTTATGATAGCGAAAAGTGTTCGGAATGTCAATCGCTCCCGGCGAGCGGCATTCGTTCCATCTGATCCAGGAAGGCTCTGCTCTTGAGCCGCAAATCAAGGTGCTCATCCATGAAGCTTCTGAGCACATGCTTGAGCTGGCTTCTGGTCGTCGGCTTTACCTCGATGTCCCCCAGACGCTCCAGATCAAAAACCTGGAACAGCCTGAGCAGCTTCCAGACCGACGGAGTCACAGCAATCGCATAGGCATCGCCGGCTGCACAAGCAGGGCACAGCAAGCCTCCCTGCGAGACGCTGATGACATAAGGCTCACGCTGCTCGCCGCAGTTGGCGCAAGCTGTCAAGCGTGGAGTGATTCCGGCTACCTGAAGCATTTTGGTTTCGAATATGCGGCAAAGAATCTCCGGGTCCCGTCCTTCGTCGAGGTGGCGAAAGAGCTGGTGCAACAACTGAAACAAAAAAGGATTTCCTTCTCCGTCTTCTGTCAGCCGGTCCAACAGTTCTGCTATGTAAGCGGCATAAGCCGTAGACATCAAATCCTGCCGCAGATCCCGAAACGAGTCAACGATCTCTCCCTGCGAGAGATCGGCCATACCGCTTCCGGGTCCCGTTTTACAGAGATAGTATCCGTGGGTAAAGAGCTGGGAGACGGCGCTCAACCGGCTCTTGGCCTTCTTGGCGCCTCGAGCCATGATCGCTACCTTGCCGCGCTCCCGGGTAAACAGGGTCACCACTTTGCTGGACTCGCCATAGTCCACGCTTCGGATGACGATACCTTCCCATTTTACAAGCATGCGTGTGTGTCACCCAATTCATCCTGGGCGAGATCAAACGGGGCCTCCTCACTGGCTCCTGACGTTTGAAGGTGCTCTCTGTAGAGGAGATAAGCATGGATATCACCGGTTGAAGCGAAATAACTCCAAGAAAACTCGTTGAGCATGGAGCAACATCCTTTCTGTTTTCGGCTAAATCCACTTCCTTACTTAGATTCACCTGTGCCCGTTATTCTATGCCTTGGAAAAATTACCTTCGATCGCCAAGCCGCTTGCCGCAAGCAAAAACGTCTTATTCCTCGTTGTAGAAGCCAAAGTTTCGCAGCATTCTTTCCTGGTTGCGCCAATCCTTTTTGACCTTGATCCACAATTCCAAAAACACCTTGTCACCCAGCAGCCGCTCGATATCCACCCGTGCGCGTTTGCCGATTTCCTTGAGCATCTTGCCTTTTTCGCCGATCAAAATGCCCTTCTGCGAATCGCGCTCTACATAGATTGCTGCATAGATATACAGCGTTTTGCCGTTTTCTCCCCGCTTCACTTCTTCGATCGTGACGGCAATCGAATGGGGAATCTCTTCGCGCGTCAGATGGAGCACTTTTTCGCGAATCAATTCAGCCATGACGAATCGCTCAGGATGGTCCGTCACCTGGTCGGCCGGGTAAAACATCGGTCCCTCTTCCATTTCATCAAAGATGGCCTGTACGAGAGATCCCGTATTATTCCCCTCCATTGCGGAGATCGGAATGATCGCTTTGAACTCGTACAACTGCCGGTACTCGTCAATAATCGGCAGCAGGGCTTCCGGATGGACCTTGTCAATTTTGTTGATGACTAAAAAAACCGGTGTCTTCACCTGTTTGAGGCGATCGATAATGTACTCGTCGCCCGCCCCGCGTTTTTCTGTCGCGTCAATCACAAAGAGCACCAGGTCGACTTCATTCAAGGTGTTTTCCGCCACCGAGACCATGTAGTCGCCCAGCTTTGATTTCGGCTTGTGAATGCCCGGGGTATCCAGGAAGATGACTTGGCCTTCTTCTGTCGTATATACGGCCGTAATTTTATTGCGCGTCGTTTGCGGCTTGTTTGACATGATGGCAATTTTTTGGCCAACAATGTGATTGAGCAAGGTTGACTTGCCGACGTTTGGTCTGCCCACGATCGAGACAAACCCCGATTTGAACGATGATTTGGTCTTGCGGTTATCCACGTAAATCCTCCTTGGTGAACGCCCCTGGCAGCAGGGCTGATACGGTTGTCTCCAAGACATCTCCATTCAGATTGGACAGAATGACAGGCATGTCAGGCGGGCATAATTCGGCCATGACCTGGCGGCAGGCACCGCACGGCGAGACGGGATCCGGCGTATCGGCTACGACGGCAATCGCCTTGTATTGTTTGTCTCCCTCGGAAAAAGCCTTGAACAAAGCTGTTCTCTCCGCACAGTTGCAGAGGGGAAACGCCGCGTTTTCAATGTTGCAGCCGAGATATACCTTGCCGCTTTCCGCCAGGAGCGCTGCGCCCACAGGAAACTTGGAATAAGGTACATAGGCCCGTTGTCTAGCTTCTTTTGCCTGCGCCAAAAGCGCTTGTTTATCCATATTCATCACTCTCTGTTCTGTGAAAAACGCTGAGGCGTTTTTCTTATTTTCGACTTCAAACACATACTTCTTGCACCGTTTTACGACTCCTCTGGTTGAATCAATGCGGTGGGCTCGCTAAGCCGCTCTTTTGGCGGAACAACACCGCCCGAGATGACAAATTTTAACCCATCTTCGATCGACATGTCCAGAAATGTTACCTCACTTCGCGGAACCAGGGCAAGCCAGCCATTGGTCGGATTGGGCGATTTGGGCAAAAACACGTTTACGTATTCCTTGCCCGTAAACTCCAAGGCCCCGCCCTGCGACTCTCCTGTTAAAAATCCGACCGTGTACACTCCCTTACGCGGATATTCCACCAGCACCACCTGCTTGAAGCTGGAGCGTTCATGCACCAGCGCTTGGGACACCTGCTGAACCGTAGAATACACGCCTCGTGCGACCGGAATGAACCCGAACAGCCGCTCCACCATGGAAAAGACATGCCTTCCGACCGGTGTACGGGCAATCCCCCCGATCAATAGCAGGATCAATAGCAGCAGCAAAACCCCGATGACCGGGATGTGGCCATGAAAAGGGACGCCAAGAAACCAGACGAGCTCCCCCTGCCTGGAGGCCAGTCCGGTTGTCAGCATCAGTTCTGTCAGCCATCCCCCGACAGCGCGATCCACCATGAAAAAAACCAACTGCAACAAGTAGACGGTTACAAACAACGGAAGCAATACCATGAAGCCAGCGAATACTCGTTGCCACACTGCAGTCATGCTCCTTTCACGCTGGTAGCCATGCGGACAATTTTTGTAGGATAGGAGGACCAAAGACGTACAATCCGACGATGACAGACAATACGGCCGCAACCAGTACAGATCCGGCAGCCGCATCCTTGGCTGCTTTTGCCTTTTCGTGTCTCTCGGGTGAAGCGAGATCCACTGTTGCCTCGATTGCCGTGTTCATCAGCTCTAATGAAAAGACGAGCGCGATAGAAAAAAAGACCAGCAAAACATCGTTGCGGGAAATCTCCAACCACCACGCCATCACCAGCGCCACGATGGCTGCTGCGACGTGAATGCGCATGTTTCGCTGAGTCTTCACGGTATGGGCAATTCCTGCAAAGGCGTACGAAAAGCTGCGAATAAAGCTGCTCCATGCACGCAAGGTATATCGCCTACCTCGTCAAGCCAATTTTCTGCAGTACTTCCTCTTGACGGGAAAACATTTCTTTTTCTTCCTGCTCGGTTTGATGGTCATACCCGAGGAGATGGAGAAAGCCATGGACGGCCAAAAAGCCCAGCTCCCGCTCCAGTGAATGACCGTAATCCCGGGCTTGCTCCTCAGCCTTTGGCAACGAAATGATGATGTCGCCAAGCATGTTGGGAAATTGGTCAAGCTCTTCTTCGTCGATAAAAATGTCCATTTCGCCTTCTCCCGCCTCGTTCATGGCGAAAGACAGAACATCTGTTGGACGATCGACATTCCTGTACTCGCGGTTCAGCTCGTGTATGCGTTCATTGTTAACCAATGTGACGACCACTTCTCCGCTGACTTCTTCCCGCTCTGCTGCTTCCTGCAGACAGCGGACGATAAGGGCTTCGAGCTGCTCGCCAATCGGTTCGATTTCTTCGTGAAGGACTTCTACAGATAACACGAATGCTTGTCTCCTTTACCTGGTGCTGTGTTCTACTTCGTCTTTGGCGTACGCCTCGATAATTTTTTGAACCAGGCTGTGACGTACGACATCCGTCTCCTGGAAGCGGATAAAGGCGACGTCCGGGATAGGGCCGAGAATCCGCTCAGCCTCTCGCAATCCGGACTTTTTGCCCTTCGGCAGGTCGATCTGTGTCACGTCACCCGTAATCACCATCTTGGAGCCGAATCCAAGACGGGTCAAAAACATTTTCATCTGCTCCGGAGTGGTGTTCTGGGCCTCATCGAGAATGACAAAGCTGTCCTCCAGCGTGCGGCCGCGCATATACGCAAGAGGCGCCACCTCGATCAGTCCCCGCTCCATCATTTTTGCCACCTGCTCTACACCCAGCATGTCGTACAGTGCATCGTACAGCGGACGCAGATAAGGATCTACCTTTTCCTGCAGGTCGCCAGGCAAAAAACCGAGACTTTCCCCTGCTTCTACCGCAGGCCGTGTCAGGACGATCCGTTTGACTCGTCCATTTTTAAGAGCGCTGACTGCCATCACAACCGCCAGATACGTTTTTCCGGTACCCGCCGGTCCGATGCCAAACACGATATCATGCCGTTTCATTTCGGATAAATAATGGCGCTGTCCCAGTGTCTTGGCGCGAATCAGTTTTCCTTTCTGCGTCCGAGCCACTTCCTCCTCGTAGACATGGAGCAGCTGTTCAACCTCTCCATTTTCGAGAAATTGCAGCGCGTACGATACGTCACGCTCAGAAAGGGGGATGCCTCTGCGGATCAGCTGAAGCAAAACGGAAAACAAGCGAGACAGCTTATCCACCTCTGCCTTGTCACCAGCGATGAGGACCTCACCACTTCGGGAAATGATTTTTGCAGTTGTTTTTTCTTCAATGATTTTTAGATACGCATCGTGGGGTCCAAACAACAGTAGTGCTTCAGATGCATCAGCAAACGGGATTTTTACCTCTTCTTGTACGTGCAACAGGCTTCCATCTCCTTGCAGCAGTAATCATATGTTAGGGAGCTGGATCAGGCGAGGGCGGCGAGGCCACAATCGGCTGTTCCTCAGCAATATCTTCGATGACAGAAAAATGAATGCTCAAGTAAACTTTACCATTCTCTCTCTTGACGTGCAAAACTTTTTCGTCTCGAATGGCCGCATCCGCTCCCGCTTTTTGCAAGATATCCTCGCGTGCGATCTGTTGGGCCAAAGCGATTGCCTCCTCTTGGCTGAGCTCCTGCGCGACCGGCTCTACCTCCGCATGCGTAACGGTCTTCCAGCCGATGGGAATCGAGAACCCGGCTATCGAAGGCGAATACCTTTCTTCGGAGGACTCCGCTTTTGCAAATGGCTCGATTTGCCACGGCCAAATCTGCAGCGCGTATGGCCCGACCAGCAAGTACTGGTGTTCTTGCTTTTCCCCCGTGTAGCGGTATTGGGAACGGGTTAGCGGAACGGAGACGTTGCTGATATACCAGACTTCTCCTTTTACAGTCCCTTTGGCTGCCACTGCCTTTTGCCGTTGATCATTCCCGATGATCCCTGAAATGAGGATTTGTCCTTTATTGACAACCTGATTGACCGTCACCGCTTTCTTGCCTGCCTCTGGCAAAATGGTGGAAATGACCGCCCGCTTCTTTGCCACCAGATGGCGTGGCCCGATCGGATCAGGCAACTCCTGTTCCTCCTTCTCGACCACCTGGATGATCGCCTTCGTTCCCTGGATGTTCACCCATATCCAGGAGGCTTGCGGAATCAGCTTCATCATCTCCCGCCGTATTTCCTGCGGTTCTTTTAGTTTGGCCTTCCATACCCCTTCTTTAATCCCTACTTGTTCTGCTGCCTTGGCCACCATTTCCGGATGGAGCTTTTTGGTCCCCACTACCTCTATTTGCCAAACGAATGAGGAGAGCATGTACAATCCGAAGAAAAACAAAGCGACACCCGTGATAAAACCCGCTTTTTTCCGCAAACGAAACAGCCAAAACGGAAATCCCTCCCGCTTTTGCACATGCACCCGGCAGCCCGTCTCCTTTAAAAGCGGCCGCAAGCGAAAGTAATCCTGAAGCAGGATATCACAACTGCTGACCTCTGTACCGACCCTGCGAATGTTCCATACCTGTATTCCCTGTCGCACTGCCATGTTGAGGAACCTTTCAAAACGTTTGCCACGGACCGTAATCGTGATATGTCCGTTCATCCATTCCTGCAGTCCATTGCGCATGCTAGTCCCCACTTTCCTCGCGTATTCACCCTCATCCCCGCCGGGAATGGCAGACCACTGGCTCATCGGTGGCCCCCCATCCTTCCTGCGAGTCCGACTTACGTTTTCTCGAGAAATTTCACCCCGCCGATCCTGCCTTCCAATAGCACTTCTTCGGGTAAAATGGCGCGGATGACCAGTTGCTCTCCCGTCACAATCAGTTGACCGTTGGTTAACAGTAAACGGAGCTCCTTCTCACTGAAGTGGAGAACTCCGCGGTGGTTTTCAATATACATCTGCAAATGACCAATCATGGTGATGCGCGGGACTTCGAGAACCACATCCTGCGGCAAATCCAGCACTCCTACTGCCAGATTACGCAACCGGCGGCTCCATCGCCTCATGAGTAAGCCCCCCCTTTCGCTGACGCATCTATGGAGTATGGAGAAAGAAAATCGTCAAAGACAAGACAGCATCGTGCCCGCAATTCTTCTCTTATAACCGTATGCGGCATAGCCGGAGGAACATGCAGAAAACTTCATGTCACAAACGAAACGATAGGCGAGAGGACCCAAAGGCAGCCAAAATAAAAAAAGCCCGTCACTCCATGCGAGGAGGAGCAGGCTAGTTCTATCATCCTTGATGAACGGGTTGTTTGGAACCCTTCGAGGATCGCGAGGCCGCTTTCCACTTTTTCAGTACACGCTTTACTTTTTCAGCCGTACAACCGCAGGCGATTGCTGTCTCGTAGATGGATTTTTTTTCATAAATCACCAGCCGAATCACTTTCTGTCGAAATCGGCTCATCCCTTCCAATGCCTGTGGATTCATCCTTTTCTACCCCTTATCTTTTCTAAATATTGTAATTCTTTTCCTTCTTTAAGAATAGGAGATGGATGCAATCGACACAAGTAGTGTTATTCGATATCTTTCGACAGCGAAATCTACCAAAGGGAAGCCTTCTATGGAAAAAAGAAGAGCTGCCCTGCATGCAGTCTCTTCTGCTTTACAGGACAGCCCCTGCGGCCAAAACAGGTTTACAAGCTTCTTCTCGCTGGAAGATGGGGAGTGCGCGCTCGAGGTGGGCCATAAATCATCGCCCACTTCATCCCTTCCCGAGGATCGAACGTATCGTGCTGCTCTTCCTCACGCGAAACTGCAGGAGCGCTTGCAGACTCTTTTCTCTCCAGCGGACGTTCTGCCTCAGCAGCGGTTTCCAGCGTCACCAAATGCTCCGACTCTTGCCACCCCTCAGTCTGTACGCTGCTTTCCATAGCAGGTGCCGCTTCAGGTCGAGGCTCAAGCGATGTGACGGTCCGCCTTTCTTCCTGCTCTTGCTCCCACGGCCATCCGCCGCCATCCGCTGGTGTAAGCACCGGGCGGGGAGCGGGTTTTTGATTCGGCTTTTTATTTCCTTTCAGACCTAACAGCTTATAGCCCAAGTAGCCCAGTATGACAAACCAGAACTTGCCGATCAGCGGAATTGCCCAACCCAGCAGATCAAATAAGAGCTCCAGGAGATCGTCCATGATCCCGGCCTCTACTTCTTGTCATCCGGCGGGGTAATCGGTTTCTGTTTTTCACCCGCATGACCGAATGATTGACGCATCTGGGTATCCGCTGAAATATTTTGCAGGTTGTAGTAATCCATTACGCCCATTTTGCCGCTTTTCAAAGCCTCGGACAAAGCGAGTGGCACTTGCGCTTCCGCTTCCACTACTTTTGCTTTCATCTCTTCTACGCGGGCTTTCATTTCCTGTTCGGTTGCGACAGCCATCGCGCGGCGCTCTTCGGCTTTTGCCTGGGCAATGCGTTTGTCCGCCTCTGCCTGATCGGTCTGAAGCTGTGCCCCGATGTTTTTCCCTACATCTACATCTGCAATGTCGATGGACAGGATTTCAAAAGCGGTACCAGCGTCCAACCCTTTGTTCAATACCGTTTGGGAAATTCTGTCCGGATTCTCCAGCACGTCTTTATGCGCCTCGGAAGAACCGATTGTCGTCACAATTCCTTCTCCTACACGAGCAATGATCGTCTCTTCGCCTGCACCCCCGACGAGTCGGTCGATATTGGCACGCACGGTTACCTTTGCTTTCGCTTTCACTTCAATACCGTTCTTGGCCATCGCAGCTACGATTGGCGTTTCGATTACCTTCGGATTGACGCTCATTTGGACCGCTTGAAGCACGTCGCGGCCAGCCAGGTCAATCGCGGCCGCACGCTCGAAGCCAAGCGGAATATCCGCACGCTGCGCGGCAACCAGGGCATCAACAACGCGGTCTACGTTACCGCCGGCGAGATAGTGACTCTCCAGTTGATTGGTGTCCAGCTCAAGCCCTGCTTTTCTTGCCTTGATCAACGGATTGACGATCCGCGACGGGATAACCCGGCGCAGGCGCATAGCCACCAGTGTAATGATCCCGATCCGAACGCCGGACGCCAATGCAGATATCCAGAGCATGACCGGGACGAACGAGAAGAAGATGGACAGGACAACAATTGCCACTGCCACCATAAAAATAAGAGGAATTAATCCGCTTTCCAACATGTACAATCTACTCCTTTTGATCGATTTCCTGAACGACTACCCGAGTTCCCTCAACTTGGCTCACGACTATTTGCGAACCAGCGGCGATAAATCCGCCTGCGCTGACTGCGTCAATCCGCTTGCCATCAATCTTCACGACACCGGCCGGACGAAGCGGCGTCAGTGCCACACCGTTTTTGTTCAACAAATCGCGCTGGTCTTTCGGGGCGACGTATCCCGCTTCGTTTCGCTGAACCTCACCTAGGATAAACTTGCTGAAAAGGCCTTTTATCCCATACTTCTTGATGAGAATGAGCATGACGATAACCGTGACCAGAACGGCAATACCCAAAGACGCAAGCCCTTGCTGCGTGTCGTAAGCCGCCATGATCAAACCGGTGACGATACTGATAAAACCAATGGCTCCCACAATTCCGCCCGGCAAAAAGATTTCCATGATCATCAGCAAAATACCGAGGACGAACAGGGCGATGTGCAGCCAGGTGGCAAAACCTGCCACGTAATGCCCGAAGAAGTACAGGCCAAAGGCACACAGCGATATCGTCCCCGCCACACCAAAGCCTGGCGCAAACAATTCAACGACGATTCCGACCAGGCCGACAATCAGCAGCAGACTCATGACGACCGGACTTGTAACGACACGGGCGACACGCTCTCCCACTGTAGGCTCGATGGTCTGCAGGCTGTCCGCCTGAACACCCAGGTACGAAAGCAATTCTGCTTTGCCCGACACCACCTGATCGGCATATCCGAGCTCTTTGGCCCGTTCTGCCCCGAGCGAGAGGACGGTCCCCTTGCCTTTCAGCCCGGGATACTCTTTGTCGATCTCTACCATTGCACGGGCTACCTCTTCGTTTCGCCCGTTCAGCGCTGCTGCTTGGGCCATTTTTTCAGACCAGCCGGAAATGAGCTTCACGTCCGCCGCATTTCCTGCCAGATCGATTGGAGTGGCTGCCCCGATGCTGCTGCCGGGCGTCATCACAATCTCGTTTGCATTCAGGGCTATATAGGTTCCCGCAGAGAAAGCCTGATTGTCGATATAGGCGACTACGTGAACCGGGGATTGCCTGATCAGCTGCCCGATCGAATCGGCAGCTCCGATCTCGCCGCCCGGCGTGTTGATGTGCAGGACAATCAGGTCGGCCTGCTGGCTTTCCGCTTCGGCGAACGCTCTTTTTAGGAAACTTCCCAAGCCTTGCTCGATCTCATGCTCCACAGGGATCCAGTAAGCCTTGTGATAAGTTTTGGCATCGGCCAAATGTCCGGTGGTAAAACCCAAAATCGCTACAGCAATGCAAATGACTGACAGTAATAGCCGCAGAGGGTTCACCGTACGCCTCATTGAACGCATCCCATATACCTCCTTTCTTCGATTGCCTCAGATGTCAGCTACTAAGGGTATACGGAATACATCCCTAATCGTTTCATTTTTCCTTTGTTCATTGTCAGGATCGGCATTTTCACGCAAAATATCCCGCTTCTGGAAGCTTTTCGCTGCAAAAAAAGAAAAACCCAGTCGTTTGAAGACTGAGTTTTTCTGTCGTATCTATATGAGGTTGTTCCTTTTTTACGTTGGTAGTTCCTCAGATACTATCTTTTGCACGAGTGTACCGTCAGCTTTTCCCTTTACTTTTGGCATGATGACGCCCATTACCTTGCCCATCTCCTTTTTGGAAGAGGCACCGGTGGAAGCAATCGCTTCCCGGACAATCTCACGAACTTCGTTTTCACTCAGTTGTACAGGCAAATAAGCTGAAAGCACTTCAATTTCTTCTCGTGTTTTTTCGGCCAGATCCAAACGGCCGCCTTTTTCAAACTCATGGAGGGATTCACGGCGCTGTTTTAACTCACGGGTCAAGATGGTCAGCTCTTCGTCTTCAGACAACTGTCTACCTTTGTTAATCTCTTCGTTCTGGAACGCAGCTTTCACCATGCGAATAACAGAGAGTTTTAGCGCAGCTTTGTCCTTCATCGCTTGCTTCATATCTTGATTGAGTCGCTCCATTACACTCATGATGGGCCCTCCGTCAATTAATACTTGCGCTTACGAGCTGCTTCGGATTTTTTCTTGCGCTTAATGCTTGGCTTTTCAAAGTGGCGACGTTTACGCAGTTCCGCCATCACCCCAGATTTGGCGCTCTCACGCTTGAAGCGGCGAAGTGCGCTATCCAAAGACTCGTTTTTCTTGACTCGAATTTCTGCCATCTGTCTTCCCTCCCTCCGCTAAAACCGTGGGACACCTGTTACCAACAGACTGTCACACTTCATTATAGGACAGAAAACCAAGGCAGGTCAACCTTTCTTTCCAACTTATTCTTGGAAACCTGCCATAAAGTGATAGTGAATATGGAAAACTTCCTGTCCGGCTGATTTTCCGCAGTTGTTTACGAGACGGAATCCGTCCAGCTTCAATTTTTCCGCAAGATGCTGTGCAACCTTGTGAATATGAGCAATCAGCGGCAAATCCTCTTCCTTTGCATCCATCAACGTAGGAATCGGCTTTCTCGGAATGATCAGGAGGTGGACCTTCGCTTTGGGTGCGATGTCGTGAATCACGATCACCCTGTCATCTTCATATTCAAACCTGGCTGGAATTTCTTTATCCATGATACGCGAAAAAATGCTTTTTTCCATCGGGGAAATCTCCTCCTGCCCGCACATATTCTCATTTCAGAAGCTGTATGTATTGGTAAGATGCCGAGGCCTTCCTCCAAACTAGTATTATGATAGCCGAGTTCCTCCGGGAAATGCAATGTCCGCCCGCCAAAAGGTCGGTTATGCGGACAAAAAAGCCTTGCGGTGTCAGGACAGGAATGGTAGCATGGCTTCGTAGTTTTCCCCGGTATAGTCCGCATCTTTTTTCTATACCGTCCGTGGTCAACAGCGAACGCTGCGCTGCCATGAATTTCTCATCAGAGACAAACGTATCATCAAAGCGTGCGGTCGCCGTTGAGCACGGGAAAAATGTCGAGACGTTTCGATCCCCGCGGAAATGGGGACATTATGCACGCAAAAAGGAGATTGTTTACATGAAGCCAATGAAACTGGAACAGATCGCCGTCATGGCAGAAGGTCTGGTTTTGTCAGGTGATCCCGCCCTCGCTCTGACCTCTGTTCATTTTGACACGCGGCAGTTGGATGCTGGCGCACTGTTTGTAGCGATTCAAGGTGTACGAGACGGACACGATTACCTCCTGCAAGCGGTTGAAAGGGGAGCACAGGCTGCCATCATCTCCAATCAGCAAAAAATCCCGGAGAATCTGCCGGAAGGCTTTGGACTGATCCTGGTCAACGATACGCTTCGCGCCTTTCAGAAGCTGGCCAAAAATTATCGCAGGCTCTTTCCGATTCCGATGGTTGCCGTTACAGGCAGCATAGGCAAAACGACGACAAAGGATATCGTCTCGCACGTTCTGGAAAGCAAGCTCTCGATCCATAAAACGTATAAAAATCTGAACAACCACCTGGGTGTGCCGTATTCCCTGCTGCAGCTTGCGGACAGCCATCAGGCCGCCGTTCTGGAGCTCGGCATGAATCATGCCGGAGAGATTGATCTGCTCGCCTCTTTAGTAAAGCCTCGCATCAGTGTCATCACGTACATCGGTGAATCCCATCTGGAATTTTTCGGTTCCCGGGAAAAAATCGCGCTGGCCAAGGCAGAGCTGCTGCCCCATACGGATCCCGACGGCTTTGTTCTGTTAAACGGCGACAATGAATACTTGCGCAAAATCGCTCATTTGTACCCTGGCAAGGTTCTCACCTACTCGGTCGAGGGTCCGGCGGATATTTGGGCGGAACGCATAACGGCGGAAGAGAACGGCATGGCATTTGACGTCTGTTTTCGGGGAGGAGACCGTTTTTCCGCATTCCTCCCGCTTTTCGGAAGCCACAATGTGTTGAACGCGCTGCCTGCTGTAGCGATCGCACGCCATTTTGGAATGACCGACGAGGAGATTATCCGGGCTTTGGCCGCTGTAAAGCTGTCCGCCATGCGCTTTGAACGGAAAAATTCCGTCACCGGCGCGGTTTATATCAGCGATGCCTACAATGCCAGCCCCACATCGATGGAAGCGGCTGTCTCCACCTTTGCTGACATCCTGCCAGATCGCACGAAAGTATTGGTATTGGGGGAAATGTACGAGCTTGGTCCGGACAGCGGAGAGATGCATGCACAGGTTGGCCGTTTTGCCAGCAAGCTGCGCGACCGGTTCTCGCTGCTGGTAGCCATCGGAGAGCTGGCCCGTCCCCTGTACGAGGCATACGAAGGCGAGAAGCGCTTCTTCGCTGCGAAGGAAGAAGCTGCGGATTTGCTGGCTTCCCTCTGCGACAGCTCGCATGCCTTTTTGTTCAAGGCCTCGCGCGGAATGGAGCTGTGGACGCTCCTGGAGGAAATCGAGAAGCGACAAGGATAAAAAAAGCCCCGGAATGGGGCTTTCAGGTTGCAGACAAACTCCCTCGCTGAACGAACAGCAGAGGGAGTTTGTTTAATAATTTGATGAAAATACCGAAGGTGTTTTGATCGTTCACCTTTTGGCGACCTGATTTCCATAGCCAGGTCGCCATTTTTTTCAAGTTCATGGCAGCGAAAACAAGCATCGCCTGCATCGTGACCTTCTCCAGTCCTCGTAAGGTCGTCCAACGCATGCCATGCTTTTCCTTCATATCAGCGAATACACGTTCAATCGTTTCTTTCCGTTTGCTATAGATTTGTTTGTTTTCCTCGGTATGCCGGAGGTGGTCTACCTCTTCGAGGTAATCAGCCCAGATGTGGCGACTCACTCTCTTTGTGTAGTCTTTACTTTCCGTGCATTGTTTCAAGAACGGACAACTTCGGCAAACTTGAGAATTTGATCGATAGATACGGTACCCATCCTTGTTTGTTGTCTCATATGTTAAGATTTGCTCGTTCGGGCAGATGTAGCAGTCGAAATATTCATCATACACATATTCGTGCTTTTTAAAAAAACCTTCTTTGGTGCGTGGTCTTGTGTAGGGCATAACGGGGCGAATCTGGTCATCAAGGAGTGTTTTACTGATGTAAGGCGTCTTGTATCCCGAGTCCACTGCCACAGCTTGAGGCTGTGCAAACGTCTTTCGCACTTGATTCAAAACATCCTCAAAAACCTGACTGTCATGCACATTGCCTGGCGTTACCTTGGCACCAAGCACAAATCCATTTCGATCACATGCTGTATGAAAACTATAAGCAAATACACGTTCCTTTTCCCCTTTTACAAACAATCCGCAATCCGGGTCAGTTGTGCTGACTTTCACCTCCTTCTTCGAAGTTTCTGTCTTTTTTTCAAGGGGCTTCTTTCCATGTGCAATACGATCCTGATTGATTTCTTCGTCCAGCAGCTCTTGATATTTCTTCGCTTGTTCTTCAACGATTTCTTTCACGTATTTATGCTTATTCGCACTGGCTTTTACATGCGTAGCATCAATGAAAAGCACATCAGGCTTCACGAATCCATGATGAACCGCCTCCTCCAATATTCGAAGGAAGATCGACTCGAAGAGTTGAGTATCCCGAAAACGGCGAACATAGTTCTTGCCTAGGGTCGTGAAATGGGGAATGGGCTGACTGAAATCATAGCCAATAAACCACCGATAGGCAACATTGGTTTCGATCTCTTTAATCGTTTGTCGCATGGAACGAATTCCAAAAATATATTGGATGAAAGCAATTTTAACTAAGACTACAGGGTCAACACTGGGTCTGCCATTGTCATGACAGTAGAGGCTTTCCACCAAGTCATAGATGAACGAAAAGTCGATTGCATTTTCAATTTTTCTTACGAGATGATCTTCTGGCACCAACTCATCTAGCGAGAATGCAGATATCTGATAACGCCCTTCGGCCTCTTGCTTATTAAGCATAATGCCACCTCTAAAAAATAACTTTTGAAAACGTAACATGTTCTATATTCAACAAAAAAGCCTGCAGACCCTGTTCCTTACGGAACTTTGTCTACAGGCTGAAAGCCCCGGAATGGGGCTTTTTCTGTATCAACTATACAACTCTACTGTTCGACAACATGTCGGTATTCATTGAGTTTGTCAGGCGAAAACGCGGAGTAATACATAGAGGCCAGGTCAGCAACATAGACAGATTTTCCGTCTTGCGACCATCCGATTACCCGGATATTGTCAATGGCAGACAAGTAGGGACTCCATTTATTCTCTCCGATTCCTCCGAAAGGATAGAGAAAGCTGCTCGGCTCCTTTTGATAGCGGATCATCATGTAGCTGTCCTGGGCATTGGAGGGGCGGAAAAACCATTCCGCTGCGAAAGCATGCCCTTTCGGCGACCAGACAATCTTGTCGATGAATTGCTCCATGATCGGCAGATGGGACTGTTTTTGCTGCATTACTTTTTTGCCTGTTTGAAGATCAAGGAAATACTCCTCGTTCTGTGTTCTGACATACTTGTACTTCATGTCACTGGAATACGACGGAAAAGCACTTAGCTTGTGCTCGTATTTGAGCCCGGTCGGAAGGTCGAGCTCCTTGTAGGCGGCGTTCGTTTTATAAAACAGCTTGCGCGATGTCGGCATCCAGTACAGGCTTTGAACATCCCGGCTGTAGCTGGGAGTCATCGCAAACCGGTCATTTATTTTCATTTTCAGAGTGGGAACATGCTGCAGATACAAGTGATACCGCACCTGCTCATCTGTGCCTTTCAGGTCCTTTCGGATAAAAGCGAGATATTCTTCATCAGGTGCAACCAGGAAGTCTGTGATCGGATACGCAGCGGATGCGTGCACCAGAACCTTCTTTTTCCCTGTTGCAGGCTCGAACAGCACCAACTGTTCGTTTTCCAGCATATACAACAGATCTTTGCGGGGAGACCACTTGGCGAAGCCGGGGAGCTTCACCAGCTTTTTTGTCTGCAAGTCGTAGAGATACGGGACGGTTGCATCCTGTTTCGAAAAGCCGATTTTCTCCCCGTAAACGTAGCGGCCCGATGGGGAAATAGCGGCTCTGTGCATCGCCGGCATCTGACCTACAGCCTTGATTGCTCTGCCGTCACCGCTTATTTTGTAAATTTCTGTTGGCGGCTCCTGGGGTTTGGGGGATGGCTGAACGGCCGAGGCCGCGGGAATCGAACCGCCGAGCAGTAATGCCATTGTCAAATAAGTAAGCAATAATCGCTTCATGGCAGAGTGACTTCCTTTCTCGTTATGTGTATCGTTTTTCCAGCTCTTTTATAGACGCCCTACTTCCCTGTTTGTTTCACTTCCACTGCAAAAAGATCTGGCAACGGCCTTCTCTGGTCGGCAGAACATAAAAAGAGCGCCTGTCGCGCTCTTTTTCATGCTTGTCTATTGATGTGACTGCCTGCTATTCCAATTCTTCGGCATCCACGATATTTCGTTGTTTGTCCGCATGCCGCTCCAGACCGAGCGTGACCAGTCTGTCGATCAGTTCGCTGTAGCTGATACCGGACTCCTGGAACAGCAACGGATACATGCTGAATGGCGTAAATCCGGGCATTGTGTTCACTTCGTTGATGTACAGGCGATCATTGGCTTCGTCCCAGAAGAAGTCAACCCGGGATAGGCCCGAACCGTCCAAGGCGCGGAATGCCGTTTTCGCCATTTCTGCCATCCGCTCGGCCACATGAGCGGGCACCTCCGCCGGTATCTGAAGTTCTGTACCCGCACCCTTGTATTTTGCTTCGTAATCGTAAAATTCTTTGGCTGCAATGACTTCACCTACCGCAGAGGTAAGCAGCTCCTCATTGCCGAGCACGCCGATCTCCAGTTCGCGTGCCTTTACAGCCTCCTCCACGACCAGACGGCGGTCAAACCTGGCTGCCAGGTTCATCGCTTCGATCAGTTGATCGCGGTCCTTCGCTTTGCTGACTCCCACACTGGAACCCATATTGGCCGGCTTCACAAAACAAGGGTAGCCCAGCTTCTCTTCGATCTGCCTGATAGTCTCTTCCTGCTTTTGTTCCCACTCGGAACGCAGCACGCCAACATAGTTTACTTGAGGCAAACCGGCCTGGGCAAACACGTTTTTCATCATCCATTTGTCCATCCCTACCGCAGATGCCATCACTCCGGCACCTACATAAGGGATATTTGCCAGCTCAAGCAACCCCTGAATCGTCCCGTCTTCCCCGTTTGGTCCATGTACGACGGGAAAAATCACGTCAATTTCCTGCCCGATCGAAAAGACGGATGCTGGACGAACGGCGGCTACAAGCTGCCCTTCCGCTGAATCTTCTGGCTGCTGACTGCCTCCGTCCGACAAGCGCAGCGAATCAACCGCTTCCGGCAATTGTCCGGACAGCGTCGCTCCTTTTACCCAGCTGCCGTCCAATTGTACGTAGACCGGCATGATCTCATATTTATCAGCATCAACCGCCTTCATAATAGACATGGCGGTTCGCAGCGAAACTTCATGTTCCGAGGACTTTCCTCCGTAGATGATTCCAAGTCGTATTTTGTTCCCCATGAACCTTTGCTCCTTTCGCCTCTGCGCGGGCAGAGAGCCTACCCGTATCTCATTCTCTCCCATGGTATGCAAACGCCCTATTTTCTTCTACTCACAAGGCTAATCCATCATCCAGCATACACAATCCCCCTCTCAAATACAAGGGACGTCACGAAAGCACCGCCTGACATTGCTCCTCATATTCTGTAACCAAACAGACATGGAGAATCCTTTACGGGAGGTATGTCCATGAGGGATTATCTGCTTTTTTGCAACTACTGCCGCATGTTTACGCTGCTCCACAGCTACAATCGGGAGACGGGCATGTTTTTAGGCGAGTACTCCCTTTTGCACAACGAGTACACCCGCAACAGCATCGTTCTGAATCGATTTTTACTGGCTCATGTCGGGCATGTGATGCGAGTGATCCCCTCCAAAACAGAGGAATTCCAGGAGATTATTTGCACGGCCGCCCATTTTCTGCAGGACGATATCGACAAGTTCGTCGAGGAAAGTCTGGCGCTTGAAAAATACAAGGAGAGAGATCGGCGAAGCGAACGGGAAATCGGGTTGGTCCAGTTGTATATACTGGAGCATCTGCTCGTACACGAACTGGAAAATATCACGGAGATTCGCGCTTCAACCCCGGCAGAAGGACAAGTTCTGCTCGGCAGGGAGCTCGGTCTGAAACGCGCCCTCGAGCTTCTCAGGAGCGCGCTGGCGGAAAAACAGGCACTGGAGTAGGCACTCTTCTTGCAACTTTGCCAGCTAGAGATACGTATAGATTGATAGAGAAATAGCCGCAGGGAGGTCGTGCCATGTTTGAATACAAGTTCGTCCGCGTCGAGTTGTCCCCTTTCCGCCGCCGTCCCAAGCAGGATTATCAGGCGATTGTAGCCGAGCACGCCAGACAGGGCTGGAGATTAGTACAGATTTTCGCTCCGGCAACAGGCGGCGAGGGTGCCGCCATGTACTTTGAACTTATCTTTGAAAAGCAAGCTTCCTCGTCTTGAGGTTCTGCTTTTAACGCTAAAAAGAACGGGACATACGCTCCCGCTCTTTTTTGTTGCCTACCGCATGGCTATTTTCGATCGCGCACTTCAAAAATGGCGAATTTCAAGTAATGGGCTTCTTCTGCGCCGCTGATTTGCGGATGGTCTTTTCCCGCTCCCCGCCATTCGATCAGCCGCAAAATTTTCTTCGCATCCACCGCCGCTTCTTGAATCGTTTCCAAAAAGAGCTCGGGAGACATGTGATAGGAGCACGATGCGGTCACCAGAAACCCTCCCGGCCTCACCAGCTTCATCCCATGCAGATTGATGTCTTTGTACCCGCGGCAGGCACCCTTAACCGCTCCCCGTGACTTCGCAAACGCTGGCGGGTCCAAAATTACGACGTCCCATGAACGCTTGGCCTCTACGCTCTCCCGCAAATAGTCGAAGGCATTGGCTGTGACAAAATCGACACGATGCAGGAAACCGTTCAATGCGACATTCCGTCTGGCTGTCTCAATCGCAAGTTCGGAAATATCGAGGGCCGTCACTTTTTTCGCACCGTGCTTGCAGGCGTTCAACGTAAAGGAACCGGTATGGGTAAAGCACTCCAGCACTTCCGCTCCATCCCAAAACGGATTTTTGACGATTTTCCCCCTGCGGTCTACAGGGATAAGCATCTTTTCCCCATCTACGTCCACTTCCTGCATCGTAATTCCGTGAGCCTCTCCCCAGCCTTTCATCAGAGGAGCGATTGCCGCACGATTTTCCCGTTGGTCGTAGAAAAATCCGGTTTTTTGTCCCTCTACGATATCGACTACATACTTTAATCCATTCTCTTCGATCGTCACTTCCCGCGGACATTTGCCATACATCACTTCTTTGCTTTGGGTCAGGCCCTCCAGCTCACGGACAGGCACGTCATTTCGCAAATAGATGCCCGTCGGCGCAAATACCTCAACCAATGCATCCCGAATCCATTCCCGGCGCATTTCCATCCCGAGCGAAAGAATTTGGACGACCAAAATGTCTTCGTAGCGATCGACGATCAATCCTGGCAAAAAGTCTGCTTCTCCATAAATCACCCGGCAGGCCCGCGGATTATCCACAAATCGGGTACGAAACTCGGCAGCTTGTCTGATCCGGCGCAGGAAAAAAGAATAGTCGATCGTTTCCTGCGGGTCGTAGCTGAGAATGCGCACGATCATTTGCGAGGAGGGGTTGATATATCCTTTTGCCAAAAAGTGACCTTTGTGGTTCGTCACTTCTACTATATCCCCCGGTTCGACCTCTCCTGCAATTTCCATAACCTCTGACTGAAAAATCCACGGATGCCCCGTTTCCAGCCGTTTTTTCCTGTGTTGATGAAGCTTCACTTGTGCCACTTGGTGATCCTCCTTGTCATGCTCGTCTCGGTACAGGCATAGCGTAATATATAACCCGACAGGTAAGGAGGATCGCTTGTGATCGGTGCTGTCCTCGCTCCCTTTACGTTTGGACTGAGCTTTTTTCTATTGGGTATGTACGCCATGCGAACCGGCTTTCAGAATCTGGCCGGCAAACGCATGGCTGATTGGCTAGCCCGTTTTACCCGTACTCCTGTGCACAGCTTTTGGGTGGGGCTGCTTTCCACCTTTGTCCTGCAGAGCTCCAGCGCGGTAACCGTCTTGACCATCGGACTTACGCACGCAGGCATGATCGGCTTTGCCCAGACTGTGGGAATCATTCTCGGAACGAACGTAGGGACGACCGTAACGACCGAATTGATTGCCCTTCGCCTCGAGTCTTTTGCCGTACCGATGCTGCTGGTAGGTGTGGCCATGTGGCTTCTGCCGCGCCGGCTGCCGCGCTGTATCGGGCTGGTCGTAGCTGGCTTTGGCTTGATATTTCTCGGCATTGACACGATGCAGGTCATGGCCGGACCGCTCCAACAATCCGATACGTTTCGCGCCTTGTTCCTGGAAAGCAGCCATTCCATCTGGCTCGGTTTACTCACGGGTACGATTTTCACGGCGTTGATCCACAGCAGCTCGGCTACCACTGCGATCACGATGGGGCTGATGTCCCATCACATTCTTTCGATGGAAACGGCCTTGGCAATTGTGCTGGGTGCCAACATCGGCACGTGCTTTACCGCAGTGATCGCGAGCTTTGGAACAAATGCGGCGTCCAGACAGGTGGCGTGGTGCCATACCTTGTTCAACGTTGCCGGTGCTCTCCTGTTTTTGCCGTTTCTTTCTCAGCTTGCCCTGGTCAGCGCATTTTTAACGGATAGTCCTTCGATGCAGATCGCTCACTCGCAGACGATCTTCAATGTCATCTGCTCGCTGGTTGCCCTGCCCTTTACTCGTCAAATTGCTGCGTTCGTCAGGTGGATGGTCCCTGACAAAAAAAGGACGTAAACACGTATCTCCGAAAATTCAGAGTGAGAAAGGAATTAAATAAATGGCGGTGACAACTCCGGCCATAATCATCGCTACACTGGAGGCAGCGGTCTGGACTTGGGAAACGCGGTTCAGACTCGCCGTTCCGATCGCATGCGCACTCGTTCCGACGGCAATACCGATCGCCCAGTCATCTTTTACCCCGACTAGCGCAAGCAGCGGACGGGCAAAAGCGATGCCGACAATCCCGGTCAGCGCTGTAAAGAATGCGGCCAATGCGGGGACTCCGCCGATGTTTTTGCTCAGCTCAACCGCGATCGGTGTCGTGACCGATTTGGTCAGCATGCTTTTTGTCAGCACATCATCCGTTCCAAACAGCAAGCCCACTCCAAAGACAGTGAGTATCGCGACTGCGCAGCCAGCCCCGACGCCAAGCAGCACGCCCCGCCAGATGTGGGCAAATTCGCGTATCTGTTTGGCCAGGGGAACAGCAAGCGCCACTGTGGCCGGGCCTACCCAGAAGGAAATCCAGTCTCCCCCCAGCCGATAAGCATCCCAGTCGCCATTGATGACCCACCAGATAAACCAGGCGCAAACCGATGCCACCAAAACGGGCTGGATAATAGGAAAACGCGCAGCGGCATACATCGCCATCTTATAGGCCGCCAGCGTTACGATTATCGCAAGCAATGGACTAAGCATCCAGCGACCTCCTCTCTGCTTCTGCCGGGGTCGGAGCAGCCGTCTTTTCCCGTTTCCGATCCAGATACCATTGGATCACCTTCCCGGATACAATCATGACAAAAGCGGGCCCCAGCACCATCGCCAAAATCAGCGGCAGCGGATTTTGCGCTACTGTCTGTAAATAGGATGCGACTCCTACCAGAATCGGCACAAAAAACAGCATCATATGGCGAATCAGCAAATGACTTGCTTCTTCTACCCAATCCAGCTTGACAACCCCGATGATCAGGGCAAGCGTCAGCAGGAGCATTCCCAGAAGGTTTCCCGGCAGTGGAATGTGAAGCCACTGGCTCGCCATCGTTCCGATCCCATAAAAGGCGAGCAGCAAAATGATGCCTTTGATGGTCTTCACGAAAACTCGCTCTCCTCTCTCCTTATCTGATCTCCCTATGACAAACAACTGTGCCCGGCTTAGGGCAAACACGCCTTGCCGGGCTGAAATTCCGTTAGATGGTGACATCTGTTGCAAAAGTATAACAGAAAACAGACTGCAGCAGCCTCGTAAAAGAATAAAAAAGCCTGACCATCAAACGGTCAGGCTTTCCGTTGTTTAGTAGCCGCTTCCCGCTGCTTCCCCACCGTTTACAATCGCGATACCGGAGCTGGCGCCGATGCGAGTGGCTCCTGCTTCGATCATGGCAAGTGCTGCAGCACGATCACGGACACCGCCGGAAGCTTTTACACCTACTTCGGGCCCGACCGTTTTCCGCATAAGTGCGATATCTTCGACAGTCGCGCCGCCCGGACCAAAACCGGTAGAAGTCTTTACGTAATCTGCTCCTGCTTCGACGCACAGTTTGCAAGCCGTTACTTTTTCTTCCTCGGTCAAAAGCCCCGTTTCCAGGATCACTTTCAGGAGTACATCGCCACAAGCCTCCTTCACGGCGGCTACATCCTGCTTGACGGCCTCAGGATCACCTGATTTGAGTGCACCGATATTCAGGACCATGTCAACTTCCGTCGCACCGTTCGCAATCGCATCGCGGGTTTCCGCTGCCTTGGCTGCCGTCGAGTTTGCCCCGAGAGGGAATCCGATGACCGTGCACACCTTTACATCCGTTCCCGCCAGCAGTTCGGCAGAGCGTTTGACCCAGTAAGGATTTACGCAAACCGAGGCAAAATCATGTTCTCTTGCTTCCGCGCACAGCTTGTCAATCATCGCAGCGGTCGCATCAGGCTTTAACAGGGTATGGTCGATATACTTGTTCAATTTCATATTCTTACACCTCAATCCCGAAATGGTGCAAAGCTAGGCGAAGCACTTTATCGTTGTTCCGGTACCCGCGCTTTTGCTGCAGCGCCCATGCTTCATCCGGAGAATGCCAGTGGACGGCGTTGATCTCTTCCTCCTGAACAACGATCTCGGTAGAATACGCTTCTACCAGATAATAGTGGACCTCTTTATTGACCAGTTCTCCCGTGACAGGATGATGGTAGTCGTAATAGATGGTGTCCAGCTTTTCTCCCAGACGCCCTCTCACCCCAGTCTCCTCCAGTACCTCGCGGAGAGCTGTTTCCTCAATCGTTTCCCCTAGTTCCTGCTTCCCTTTGGCGAGTGTAACTTTTCCGTAGCGATCTTCTATCAGCATGATCAGCAGGTTGCTGTCTGTTGCTTGGTAGACGACGCCGCCAGCAGAGATTTCCTTCATCCCACGTGTTCCTTCAACTGCATCGGGATCGGTGTGTCCAGAACACGGACAAACGTGCCTTTGCAGTATTCAGAGCCTGCTTCATCCAGCCGTACCTTGCAAATCTTGCCGATCATGGATTCATCGCCAGGGAAAACGAGATTGAGATAATTGTCCGAATACCCCATCAAGAGGCCGCTTTCGGGCGCTTCTTTGTAAGGACGCTCAGGAATAACCTCCAGGACCTCTCCGACAAATTGCTGGGCGTATTGAAGCGTCAGCTCTCGGTTCAGCCCCAGAAGCTGGGTTACGCGCTCGTGCTTGATTTCTTCCGGAATTTGATCGGTCATCCGTGCCGCTGGAGTACCTGTCCGCATCGAGTACGGGAACACATGCAGCTCGGCAAAGCCGATCTTTTGAATGAACTCGTATCCATTGCGGAATTGCTCGTCCGTCTCACCTGGGAAGCCGACAATCACGTCTGTTGTCAAAGCAACGCCAGGCAGCGCCTCGCGAACCTTGACCATTTTTTCATAAAACTCTGCCGTGGTGTATTTCCGGCGCATCCGTTTCAACACGTCATCGTCGCCGGCCTGAAGCGGTACGTGCAGATGGCGCACGACGCGGTCTGAATGATTGATTACGTCGATCACTTCATCCGTGATTTGGCTCGCTTCAATCGAACTGATGCGGATGCGCTTCAAGCCTTCTACCTGATGCAGGTCGACAAGCAGCTTGGCCAGGTTGTAATCTTCCAGATCTTCCCCGTAGCCGCCTGTGTGGATACCGGTCAAAACGATCTCCAGGTACCCCGCCGCAACCAGCTGTCTCGCTTGCTCAAGGACACTTTCCGGTTTGCGGGAACGCATCAGGCCCCGCGCCCATGGAATAATGCAGAAGGTGCAAAAGTTGTTGCAGCCCTCCTGAATTTTCAGCGAAGCCCGCGTGCGGTCGGTAAAGTTGGGTACGTCCAACTCCTCGAATTCGCGCGCTTTCATGATGTTTGCTACTGCGTTGATCGGCTTGCGCTCAGAACGGATCTGATCCACATACTCGATCAGCTTCTCGCGCCCCTGAGTTCCGACAATGATGTCTACTCCCGGAATTTGAGCGATTTCGCTCGGGGAGGTTTGCGCATAGCAACCGGTAACAGCGACAATGGCGTCAGGATTGCGGCGGATCGCACGGCGAATGACCTGACGGCTCTTCTTGTCTCCGGTGTTGGTAACTGTACATGTATTGATAACGTAAACGTCTGCCTCATCCTGTTCAAAATCAACCCGCTCGTAGCCACTGTTTTTAAACAGCTGCCAGATCGCTTCCGTCTCGTAGCTGTTCACTTTACAACCCAATGTGTGGAAAGCAACCGTAGACATTGCGCCTCCTCCTTTCACTCTATCCATAAACGATTGAAATTTTTTATGATTGGCCCAAGGTACGCTCAAACTGATAAGATGCCGCCGCCAGCACGTATTGGCAAGCTGTTTCCGTCCGCAAGATACGGGGACCAAGGGAAATGGACCGGATTCCGGCAGCTTCAGCCGCTGCTACTTCCTCCGGGGAAAAACCTCCCTCCGGTCCGATCAGGACCAGCAGCGAGTCGCCCGGCATCAGTGCCGGCAAAACCTCATGCAGTGTTGTACCGCCTTCTTTTTCGTATGCAATCACCGCACGGGTGTAGCGCGATGATTCCTCCACGATCTGTCTGAACGTGACTGGTGCCAGCAGCTCCGGCAAGATACTGCGATGCGACTGTTCCGCCGCTTCCTTGACAATCTTGCGCCAGCGGTCCAGCTTCTTCGCCTCTTTCTTGGCGTCCAGCTTGACGATGGTCCGCTCGGAGGAAAAAGGAAAAAAAGCGAACGCTCCCAATTCCGTTCCCTTTTGCAGGACCCACTCCATCTTTTCACCTTTTGGCAAACCCTGTCCAATCGTGATCTGCACCGGGAGCTCCCGCTGTTCGCGAAGCAGCTCCACAACAGTTGCCACTACTTCCTTGCCGGACAAGGAATCGATGCGAACAATCGCGGAACGTCCTGCTCCATCGCTGACGATGATCTCCTCGCCGCTTTTTGCCCGCATCACATTTACGATATGATGAACGTCATCGCCTGTAATGGTGACCTCTCGTTCGGAGAACAGGTGCGGCTCGACAAAATATCTTTGCATCCCGCTAACCTCACTATTTTATCTTTTTTTTGCTGTAATGGCTACCCAATCATCAATGAAAATGGTTTCCACGATCTCCAAACCGGATGCAGCCATCGCGTTTTTCACTTCTTGCGCTTTGGCTTCGATGATGCCTGAGGCAATGAACGTTCCCTCCGGCTTGAGTACGCGGTAGACGTCATCTGTAAAACGAACGATGATCTCAGCCAAAATGTTGGCGACGACGAGGTCTACCGGTCCATCGACGCCTTCCAGCAGGTTGTTCTGTCTGACCGTAATTTTCTCATCGACTCCGTTCAGCTCCGTATTGGCCTGTGCGGAACGGACAGCCACCTCATCCAAGTCCATAGCCAAAACGTGCTCAGCACCCAATTTGACCGCTGCGATGCTGAGAATAGCCGTACCGGTCCCGACGTCAAATACGCGGTCCCCCGGCTGCAGATATTTTTCCAAGGCCCGCAGGCAAAGAATGGTGGTAGGGTGTGTACCCGTTCCAAAAGCCATTCCCGGGTCCATCTCGATGATGACTTCATCCGGACTCTTTTGCTGATACTCTTCCCAAACCGGCTTGATCGTCATGCGATCGGAAACATGCACCGGCTTATAGTACTTTTTCCAGGCGTGGGCCCACTCGTCTTCGTGAACATCGTTTACGGCAATCGTGCCCTTTCCGATATCCAAGCCATAACCTGTCAACTCGTCCAGCTGCTGTTTCAACTCGCTCAGCATATCTCCGAGCGTACTGCTGTCTGCCGCCAGATACGCTTTGACGAATACGCCCTCGGCCGGAAAATCATCCGGGGATAGCTGGTAGATCTCACCAAATGGGGTATCCCAATCGCGATGCAGCACCTCCGGGTCTTCGATCACAACCCCGTTGGCTCCCATCTCGTATAGAAGATTGGACACTGCATCTACTGCCTCCGCTGTAGTATGGATACTAACTTCAGACCATTTCATGAACTACCAACTCCCCATTTACTCTTTTCCTTGGGCAAAACTACTCTCCGCGAAATGCGCGTTTCATTCTTTCAAAAAAGCTCTCGTTGTCTTCCGATGCCGGATGTCCAGGCGACTCGCCCGACAGCTCCGCAAACTCCCGGAGCAGTTCTTTTTGCCTGTCTGTCAGCTTTTTTGGCGTGACGACGCGCGCCTTTACATGCTGATCCCCGCGGCCGTTTCCGCGCAAGAACGGCACACCCTTCCCGCGCAGGCGGAAAAAGGTCTCCGATTGTGTACCAGCCGGGATCTTCAGCTTGACACGACCGTCAACAGTCGGTACCTCGATCTCGTCTCCCAGTGCCGCTTGGGCAAAGGTAATCGGCACCTCGCAGTAAATATCGTTCCCTTCACGTTCAAAAAACTCGTGCGCTTTTACCCGTAAGACGACGTACAAGTCTCCCGGAGGCCCCCCGTTGAAGCCCGGCTCTCCCTCGCCGGAAACGCGAAGCTGGGCACCGTCATCCACACCGGCCGGTATGTTGAGGTGAATTTTGCGGCGAATCTTGACCCGACCTGCGCCTTTGCAGGAGGTGCATTTCTCTTTGACGACCTTCCCTTTGCCCTCGCAGGTCGGACAAACGCGCCGGTTGACGATCCGTCCAAACGGCGTATTCGCGGCCACTTCCTGCTGACCCGTCCCCTTGCACGTATGGCAGGTTTCAACGCCGGAACCCGGTTTGGCTCCGGAGCCGTGACAAGTATCGCACTCGGCTTCTTTCGGAATCTCAACATCTGTCTCTTTTCCGAAAACGGCCTCCGTAAAATCGATGGACAGCCCAAACTGCAGGTCCGAGCCTTTGCGCGGAGCATTTGGATTGGCACGTCTGCCGCCGCCAAAGAACATGTCGAAGATGTCGCCAAAGCCGCCCATATTGTTCGCGTCGAAGCCGCCAAATCCACCGCCGCCGAAGCCCTGATTCGGGTCCTGGTGGCCAAAGCGGTCATACTGGGCGCGAGCTTGCGAATCGGACAGAACGTCGTACGCTTCCTTTACTTCCTTGAACTTCGCTTCGGCATCCGCCTCTTTATTCACATCGGGGTGGTACTTGCGAGCCAGTTTGCGGTACGCCTTCTTGATTTCCTCGGTATCCGCATCCTTGGAGACTCCCAGTACCTCGTAATAATCCCGTTTCATCTCCTGAATCACTCCCATGACAGTCAACTGTTATCATAGCATGTGACAGACTCGAAAAAAAGTCAAAGTCAGCGTTCCGTGACTTTGACTTCTTTTCTCGCTATCATTCGCTTACTTCTTGTCGTCGACAACCTCGTAGTCAGCGTCTACGACATTCTCTTTTTTCGCATCGCCGGATGCATCCTGGGCACTGGCTCCCTGTGCGGCCTGAGCTGCTTGTGCAGCCTGCTCATACAGTTTCACGGAGATTTGCTGAATGATCTGGGACAGTTCGTCCTTGGCTGTCTTGATCTCGTCCAGGTTTCCACCTTCGAGTGCCTTTTTCACCTTATCCTTGGCTTCATTCGCTTTATCGATTTCAGCCTGATCTACCTTGCCTTCTACTTCCTTCAAGGTTTTCTCGGTAGTGAACACGAGCTGGTCGGCTTCATTGCGGACTTCTACCGCTTCTTTGCGCTGTTTGTCGGCCTCGGCGTTCAATTCGGCCTCTTTTACCATGCGTTCAATCTCTTCATCGGACAGACCGGAGTTGGAGGTGATCGTAATGCGCTGCTCTTTGCCGGTACCCATATCCTTCGCGCGAACGTTTACGATGCCGTTGGCGTCGATATCGAAGGATACTTCGATTTGCGGGATGCCGCGAGGAGCCGGCGGGATATCGGAGAGCGTGAAGCGGCCGAGTGTTTTGTTGTCTGCCGCCATTTGGCGCTCCCCTTGCAGCACGTGGATTTCCACGGATGTCTGGTTGTCGGCAGCCGTAGAGAACACCTGCGATTTGCTGGTCGGAATCGTCGTATTGCGCTCAATCAGCTTCGTAAATACGCCGCCCAGCGTTTCAATACCGAGAGACAGCGGGGTTACGTCAAGCAGAACAACGTCTGTCACGTCACCGGTCAGAACGCCCGCTTGCACGGCAGCACCCAGTGCGACGACTTCATCCGGGTTGACACCTTTGTGCGGTTCTTTGCCGGTAAACTTCTTGATCGCTTCCTGTACGGCCGGAATCCGGGTAGAGCCCCCTACGAGGATAACGCGGTCAATTTCGTTTGCGGAAAGACCCGCATCCTGCAGCGCCTGACGGGTTGGGCCCATCGTGCGTTCCACGAGGTGAGCGGAAAGCTCTTCGAATTTCGCACGGGTCAGGTTGAGTTCCAAGTGTTTCGGACCAGTTGCGTCTGCTGTGATGAACGGCAGAGAGATCGTGGTCGTCAAAACGCCGGAGAGGTCCTTTTTCGCTTTTTCCGCAGCATCCTTCAGACGTTGCAGAGCCATGCGGTCTTTGGACAGATCGATACCGTGCTCCTTCTTGAACTCGCTCACGAGGTAATCGATAATCACCTGGTCAAAATCGTCACCACCGAGCTTGTTGTCGCCGGAAGTTGCTTTTACTTCGAAGAAGCCCTCTGAAAGCTCAAGAATCGAAACGTCAAACGTACCGCCGCCCAGGTCGTATACGAGGACAGTCTGGTCTTCCGTCTTTTCCATTCCGTATGCCAGTGCAGCCGCAGTCGGCTCGTTCACGATCCGCAGAACTTCCAAACCGGCGATTTTGCCGGCGTCCTTGGTCGCTTGGCGCTGGCTGTCGTTGAAGTAGGCTGGAACCGTAATAACTGCCTTGGTGACCGTTTCACCGAGGTACGCTTCCGCGTCGGCTTTCAGCTTTTGCAAAATCATCGCCGATACTTCCTGCGGCGTATACTCTTTTCCTTCCAGTGTCACCTTGTGGTTTGTCCCCATGTAACGCTTGACTGACATGACGGTGTTGTCTGGATTGGTGATCGCCTGGCGTTTCGCCGCTTCACCTACGATACGCTCGCCATTTTTGAAAGCAACTACGGAAGGTGTGGTACGGTTGCCTTCGGGATTGGGGATAACGACAGGCTCGCCGCCCTCCATAACTGCTACGCAAGAGTTTGTTGTTCCCAAGTCAATACCGATTACACGACTCATACTGTAAAATCCTCCTCACGACTTCACTCACTAGTTATTCATGCTTGCTGTATGACGCTAAAAAAAGAAAATCGGCTAGGCGTTCACTTTCACCATGGCAGGTCGAATGACACGGTCCTTGAATTGATAGCCTTTTTGCAGCTCTTCAACAACCACGCCGGATCCGTACTCAGGATCCTCCGTTTGCATGACCGCCTGGTGAACATGGGGATCAAAAGGCTGTCCCTTCGCCGGAATGGGTGCAAGTCCTTCCTTTTCAAATACTTGAACCATCTGGCGGTACACCATATCGACACCAGTCAAAAGCGATTCGACAGTCATCGCCTCTTTGTCGGCAGAAAGCGCCCTTTCAAAGTTGTCCAGTACAGGCAGCAGCTCCTCCACCACTTTTTGCGAGGCGTACTTCGCCAGATCCTCTTGTTCTTTTCTCAGGCGGCGCCGCATGTTTTCCATGTCTGCCATCGCTCTCAACAGGCGGTTGTTGTTCTCTTCTGCCTGCGCTCTCCAGCGCTCCGCTTCCTGCTGCCAATCGATCTGTTCCGCTTGCTCGGAAGCAGGATCGACGGTTTGCTCCGCTTTGTCAGTCGTCTCTTCTGCTGCGTTGTCTGGTGAAACATCCTGGGTCATTTTTTCATCGTTCAAGATTCAAATACCTCCTGTGACCGCCGAGGCACTACGGCCGAGACGTTCCCATATTCCTATTTCTCAAATTCTGATGTCAGCATTTGCGAGAGACCTTCCGCCAGGTAATTCAACACGGTGATGACTTTGCTGTATTCCATTCGGGTAGGCCCAAGTATTCCAACCATCCCCACAGGCTTTCCGCCCAAAGAATAGGATGTCGTAATGATGCTGCACTGCTTGATGGCATCCAACTGATTTTCCTGCCCGATCCGGACAGTCAGCCCTTCCGCGGGCGCTCCGAACAAATGAATCAGCTGGTCATTTCGCTCCAGAAGCTCAAGAATATCCTTCACCTTATCGACATCGCGAAACTCCGGCTGGTTCATGATCTTGGTCGCTCCGCGCAAATAGACGCGTTCTTTTTCTTCCCGGGTCAAAGAGTCTTCCAGGATATGCAGCATCTCTTCGTACTGCTCTACGTGACGTCTCATCTCGCCTGCTATTTCCTGATAAAGGCGCTGCCGCAGCTGCCACAGCGGAACATCAGACAGCTTGGTGTTCAAGATGTTGACCAGCTTTTCAATCTCCTGCGGCCGGACGCCCTTTGGCAGATCGATCAGCTTGTTTTCCACACGACCAGTATTGGTCACCACGATGGCTACTGCCTGTTCTTCGTTCAAGGGAACGATTTGAATATGTTTCAGCCGATGCTCAAAGATCTCCGGACCGAGCACGATAGCCGTGTAGTTGGTCACATGAGAAAGAATTTGAGCGGTGTATTCGATCACCTGTTCAAAGTGATGAATACGCTCGGCAAACAGCTGCTTCAGCTTTCCCAATTCCAGGTCGTTCAATAAATGCGGCTGGATCAGGTTGTCTACGTAAAAGCGATACCCTTTGGTGGAGGGCACCCTTCCCGCCGAGGTATGCGGCTGTTCCAGATACCCCAGCTCTTCCAAGTCGGCCATTTCGTTGCGAATCGTCGCCGAACTAAAGCCGATGCCATCTTTTTTGGAAATGGTTCGGGAGCCTACAGGTTCGGCCGAATGAATGTAATTATCGACAATCGCATTGAGAATCAATCGTTGGCGGTCCGATAACATGCTGCCTTCGCCTCCCTGTTGTTAGCACTCAGATGTATCGAGTGCTAAATCTATTTATTAAGTTATCAATACGGGAGGAATTTGTCAATGTTTTCCCAGAAACGACTTCCCTTTTTCCTGTCTGCCTAATCGCCCAAAAAGCGGGCGAATACCTCATTCCCAAGCGGCAATGCCGTGCGAGTCAGGCGCAGCCGCCCGTCACTCCATTCGAGCATTCCTTTTGCTACTTCTTCTTCTATGATACGGCCGTATTCTTCCATGATGGTCTTTCCGAAACGGCGGCTGAACTGTTCCGCATCGATGCCCTCGCGCAGCCTGAGCCCCATGATCATGTGGTCCTCCATCGCTTCTTTCGGCGAAACCGCGAACTGTTCGACACGCGGCAACCCTTCCCGGCACATTTGCAAATAGATCGCCAGC
This sequence comes from Brevibacillus borstelensis, assembly GCF_036700025.1. Taxonomy (NCBI): domain Bacteria; kingdom Bacillati; phylum Bacillota; class Bacilli; order Caryophanales; family Paenibacillaceae; genus Brevibacillus; species Brevibacillus borstelensis. The sequence continues at coordinate 3,812,648 of NZ_CP144922.1, forward strand.
GGCCCTGCATTGACATGCCGTTCATGATCGACATAGCCGTGCGCGCCCGCTCCCAAACCGTAATACTCCTCATTAAGCCAGTATGTCTTGTTGTGCCTGCTTTCAAATCCTGGCCTGGCAAAGTTGCTGATCTCGTATTGATGATAGCCGTGGCGTTCCATTTCCTCGATCAGCAGCAGGTACATATTCAGCTCTGTCTCTTCGGATGGAAGCGGCAGCTGATCCTTTTGGTACAAGGTATGAAAGAGCGTATTCTCCTCCACTTTCAGACTATATGCAGAGAAGTGGGTTGTGGGCAATTGAAATGCTTTTTGCAGGGTGTCCCTGAATATCTCTTCTGTTTGATCAGGCAAGCCGAACATCAGATCAATCGTCAAATTGTCAAACCCTGCCGCAACGGCATTATCGATGCTCTGATACACCTGCCCCACGTCGTGAATCCGTCCCAAACGCTTCAACAGGCTTTCATCAAACGATTGCACCCCGAAGCTGAGCCGATTCACTCCCAGCTCCCGCATCAACCGCAGCTTCTCTTTGTCCGTCGTCCCTGGATTTGCTTCCATCGAAAATTCCAGTTCCGGCGCTGCATACCGTCCCAGATGCTTCTCAACCATCTCGAGGAATCTGCGCATTTGCGCCTGATCGAGAAACGTCGGGGTCCCGCCTCCGACGAAAATCGTTTTTACTTGTTGGACCGGCCATTTGGCAAAGGTCAGCTCCATCTCTTTTTCCAGTGCGTCCAGATAGTCCCAAATCAGCTGCGGATTGTTGGTGACAAACGAGTTGAAATCGCAGTAATAGCATTTATTCGTGCAAAAGGGAATGTGGATATAAACAGATTGGGGCGCCAAGATTCTTCCCCTCCTTTATTGGAAAAGTCAAAAGACCTGACATCACCGTCAGGTCTAGTATTCTGCAACATCTGCAAACTGCAGACCGGTTTGTTTCGGCCTATTTCTTGTCGTCCATCCGGAGAACAGCCATGAACGCTTCTTGCGGCACCTCGACGGAACCGACGGATTTCATGCGCTTTTTCCCTTCTTTTTGCTTTTCCAGGAGTTTGCGCTTCCGGCTGATGTCCCCGCCGTAGCATTTGGCCAGGACGTTTTTGCGCAGGGCGCTGATCGTCTCCCGCGCGACAACCTTGTGTCCGATCGCAGCCTGGATCGGCACCTCGAATTGCTGTCTCGGGATCAATTCCTTCAGCTTTTCGCAGATGATGCGGCCACGGTTGTAGGCACTGTCGCGGTGGACGATAAACGACAGGGCATCCACGACTTCTCCGTTCAACAGAATGTCCATTTTCACAAGCTTGGACGGCTTGTAGCCTGCCAATTCATAGTCAAAGGAGGCGTAGCCTTTGGTTCCTGACTTCAGCAGATCAAAGAAGTCGTACACGATCTCCGAGAGCGGCATGTCGTACTTCAGCTGCACGCGATTTTCTCCCATGTACTGCATGTCGAGAAATTCTCCGCGCTTGCCCTGGCACAACTGCATGACATCGCCCACGTAATCCTTCGGCACCATTACGGTAGCCGACACATACGGCTCTTCGATCATTTCGATCTTCTGCACTTCCGGCATTTTCGACGGGTTGTCGATCTCGATGACCTCGCCATTGGTCATGGTCACCCGGTAAATTACGCTCGGTGCGGTCGTGATCAGATCGATGTTGAATTCCCGCTCAATCCGCTCCTGAATGATCTCCATATGCAAGAGACCGAGGAATCCGCAACGGAATCCGAAGCCAAGCGCCTGGGATGTCTCCGGCTCGAACTGCAGGGACGCGTCGTTTAGCTGAAGCTTTTCCAAAGCCTCGCGCAAGTCATTGTAATCGCTGGTGTCGATCGGGTACAGACCGCAGAACACCATTGGATTGATTTTCCGGTAGCCTGGCAGCGGTTCTGCCGTCGGGCGAGCTGCGTCGGTAATCGTATCACCGACCCTCGTGTCTCCTACCGTTTTGATCGAAGCGGCGACATACCCTACATCACCCACAGTCAGTTCGTCGACCGGGGTCTGACGCGGCATCGATGCTCCCACTTCGGTTACATCGAAGGTTTTGCCTGTCGCCATCATTTTGATTTTCATGCCTTTGCGCAGCGTACCGTTTACAACCCTCACGGAAGCGATTACGCCGCGGTACGGATCAAAGTAAGAGTCAAAAATCAAAGCTTGCAGAGGTGCGTCGGGGTCCCCTTCCGGAGCCGGCACCTTTTGCACGACAGCCTCCAGCACATCTTTGATCCCGATCCCTGCTTTTGCCGAAGTCAGACAGGCTTCGCTTGCATCCAGGCCAATGACGTCCTCTACTTCCTGTTTGACCCGCTCTGGTTCCGCGCTCGGCAGGTCAATCTTGTTGATTACCGGAATAATCTCCAGATTGTTGTCCAGCGCCAGATAGACGTTGGCCAATGTCTGCGCTTCGATGCCTTGGGCAGCGTCGACGACCAAGAGGGCGCCTTCGCAAGCGGCAAGGCTGCGGGATACTTCATAGGTAAAGTCGACGTGTCCGGGGGTGTCGATCAAATGCAAAATATACTCTTCCCCGTCGTCTGCTTTATACTTTAACTGCACGGCATTCAGCTTGATCGTAATGCCGCGCTCTCTTTCCAGATCCATCGAGTCCAGAAACTGCGCTTCCATCTCCCGTTCTGACAATGCTCCTGTCAATTCCAGGATGCGGTCAGCCAAGGTTGACTTCCCGTGGTCGATATGGGCGATAATGGAAAAATTGCGAATGCGTTTTTGTCTTTCACGGCGATCCATGTGTTGTCAGTTCCCTCCCACGCCATCTGAACGTCGCCTGTTGGTCCACCTTCAGACCGCGTTCCGAAAAAATACACTAACGTCAATTATATCAAAGCGCGGTTATGCGAGCAACAATTGAGAATAAGGCGGTTCCCACGATTTTTCGAGGACCGATCCGAACCAGGATTTGAAGCAGGTACGGCGTATAATGCTAAGGCTTCTTCCCTTCACTTAACCGCTGCAAATATTTCTCGGGAAACAGCTTCTTTAGACTTGGTTGATAGCGGCTTCCGTCCTCTGGCATACTGTGGCTGATTACCCGGTAGGCGCCGCCTTTGCCGTTCTTCTGTTCGTAGGCGATGTCCAGGACCATCGGGCAGCTTAATCCCGGAGACCCCTCCTCTGCCTTGCCTTCAATCCTTACCCAAGCATAGACACGCCGCTTTTCCGGAGCTTGCGTTTCTACCCCGATCAGTTCAATATGGACATCGCGATCTGCTCCCAGCCAGCTCAGGTTTCCCTGGGCCGTTTGCAAATACGCGGTGATCAGCGGAGTGACAAACTCCCGATTTTCGGGGGAGACACCTTTTTCGACCTGAACAAACACTTGCCCAAAATGCTCGCTGCCCGAGAGCACCTGCAGCTTCCAGACACCCGGATCGGGAAGGGCAATGCTGGACGAAAAATGGCCATCCGCATCATACTGGGGTCCCAGAACTTCATAAGAACCAAGCTTGATGCGCTTGCCCTCCGTACTGTAGGCGACCAGCTCCACCTCTTTTCCAAATGAACCGTTCAACAGAAATGAAATCCGCTGTGCCTGATCCTCGTACAGCCCAAATTCATCTGTCATGATGCGGACAGGCTTCTCCCCGAGGTAGCTGAAAACCTGATTTTCGCTGTGTATATCTGAACGTGGCGACGGTTTCCACAAATCGGGCGGATTCACAATAGTAGCGGGTAGCCAAGGCTTCTCTTGAACGGGTTGCCGGGCTTGTTCTCCCGGCCCTACACCGGTTATCGCAGTGCCTACGAGAGCAAGCAGCAGGACAGCGGCTGCTGCCGAGGCCCAAAGGCCCCATCGCCCCGGGGGAAAGGTCCTTTTTTTTCGCCCTGCCTCCTGCTTGATCGTTCGCCGTATATTCTCTTCCATTTCCGGGGAGAACACGACGTCATGGAGTACGCTGCGATCGGCTCGCTCTTTCAATCCTTTCAGCCATTGGTCTCGTTCCATTCCCATCCCTCCCCGGTATTCATTTCCTTTTTCAACAGCTGTCTCGCCCGATGAAGCCTCGTCCGAACAGTCCCTTCGGTCACACCTAGCACCTCAGCCACTTCCGCAATGGACATTTCCCCATAATAGTGGAGAGCTACCGCCTGGCGATAGAGTGGCGGAAGCAGCAAGACAAGCCGGACCAGCTCATCCCGGGCAGCTCGCTGCAGCACGATATTTTCGGTCGACGCCTCGCCATTTTTTTGTATCCACGCTTGCGGAAACAGATTTCGAAACGTCCACGACCGCAAATAGCCCTTGCATTCGTTGACGGCGATCCGGTAGATCCAGGTATGGATGCTGCTCTCTCCGCGAAAGCCGGAAAGGTTGCGGTAGACCTTCAAAAATACGTCCTGCGTAATGTCTTCGGCCAGGTCACGGTCCTTCACCATCAAGGTGACCAGTCGCAGGACACGCGTCCCGTATTCCTGCATGAGCCGATCCAAAGAAGCCTCTGGCGTCTGCTGAAGCTTATCCACGAAGACGCGCCCTCCTTCCTGTTTCACCTTGTTAGATGCAAGAAGCCGCTATTTGTTACAGGTTTTTTTCCGAGCAAACAGAGTCATTCGCGAGACATCCGCGTTGGTCCTCACGTTTAAGCCCGCAAATGGGTACCCGCCCTCCGTCCACTTTTCCAAATCATAGTCGCCTCTCGCCGGCGATGATGGAACAGTATGGACAAGAGACAGACCTTCAACCGAATGGATATAGCCTGCCGGGTAGTCGATGATGTAGTTTTCGTGCATCGCCGTTACCTCCAATTGCTCCGACTCCAGCAGCAAGACCAGCTCCCCCGGGAGCATCAGCGCCATTTCCCGGTCCACCCGGTAGCGCGGCTGCTCCACGCTGTCGATAAAGGTCGCATAGGCAAGAGAGTAGCGGAATCGCTGGCGTGCGTAAGACGTTTCTCCCCGAACCTGTTGGTAGACCATCTTGTCGGGAAACACCCATTTTCGCTGTTCCGTTTGCCAATTTTCACCTGCAGGGGGCAAGAGGAGGTCAATCGCTACCAGACCGTCCTCGGTTAGATGCTCCTTGATCAACTGTAGAAGCCGCCTTTGTTCCGAGCGGAGCGTAAAGTGCTGGAGAAACCCCTCGGTCAAAAGCACATGAGTAAAGGTGCGATCCAGTTGCAAATGAAGCGCTTCTTGTTCCATGAGCTCCAGCAGGTGTTCTCTGCCTTTCCCCAACCGCCGCTTCTTCTTTTCCGCTAGCCCGAGCATGTCGGGACTGTTATCGATCCCGCAGACAGAAATACCCTGCCTGGCCAATTCCAGGGCGATTCTTCCCGTTCCTACTCCCAGCTCCAGAACTGCGGGCTGACGGTCGAAGGCTTGTATCCAGCCGCGGTAGAAAAGTATGCCCGCCTTTCCCGCAAACTGGTCGTAGTACGCTGCTTCCAGCCCTTTGTAAGGTGGACTGGGGAGCCGCTCGTGCCTTCCGCCCGACAGGCCGCAGGTAGAGCAAACCGAGCCTGTCAAACGCTGAAAAGGAATCCCCGGCGGCACGCCATTTTTACTGTCGCCGAGCCACTCATCATAGCGAAAACCGCATACTTTGCAGGAATAAACACTCATAGGGCCGTTGACACCTCCGCATCCTTCCGCTGCTCGCTCATTTCCATACCGGAGAAAAATACGATGTGCTTCTTTCCTGTCTTCGGATGAACATACACTTCTGTTTCGACACCGAACACTTCCCGGAGCATTTCGGGATTCAGCACTTGTTCCGGTGTGCCGGCGGCTGCAATCCGCCCTTCTTGGATCACATAGATCCGGTCGCAGTATGTCGCCGCAATATTCAGGTCATGCAGCGCTGCGAGGACGGTCAGACGGAGCGATTTCAGGAGGTCCATAATTTGCAGTTGGTAGCGAATGTCGAGATGGTTCGTCGGCTCGTCCAAAACAAGAAGCTTCGCCTCTTGCACCAATGCCCGCGCGATTAATACCCTCTGTTTTTCGCCGCCGGACAAGGACAAAAAGCTGCGCTCTGCGAAGGCTTGCATACCCGTTCGAGCCAGCGCCCTTTCCACGAGCGAAAAGTCTTCTTCCGTATCTGACTGAAATAATCGTTTATGTGCAGAACGGCCCATCAAAACAATTTCTCTAACGGTGAAATCGAATTCAACTGTGCCTTCCTGACGAACAACTGCCATTCGCTGCGCTGTTTGCCGAGGCGACAGTTGATAGATGTCTTCTCCATCTACTGTAACAAGACCCGCATCCGGCTTCCTGACCCGGTAAATGCTCTTTAGCAAAGTCGACTTTCCGCTTCCATTCGGACCGATCAGGCCGACGAATGTTCCCGGCTTAGCCTGCAGGTCGACGTGATCAAGGATTTCCTTTCCATCCAACATGACGGATACTTGCTCGGCGATGAGATTCATCTTCCGCCACCCCCAAACGAATACGAGCTTCGAAGCATGAGCCAAATAAAGAATGGCCCTCCGCACAGCGATGTAATGATACCGATGGGCAATTCCTCAGGAGCGAATGCCAGTCTGGCCACGACATCGGCCCAGATCAGAAAGCTTGCTCCCAGCAGCGCACTGACTGGAAGCACGCGGCGGTGATCGGTGCCGACAATGATGCGGACAATATGCGGCATCATCAGTCCGACAAAGCCGATTGCCCCGCTGATCGAGACGATGACCCCTGTGAGCAGCGCGGTCATAACGAGCAGCATTTTTCGGAAATGTTCGGTATTCACTCCCAGCGTCCTCGCGGTTTCCTCTCCCATCATGATCGCATTGAGCGAGCGATAATAAGTCATCAGCACGAACATCCCGGCCACTACCACAACGCCCGGAATGGTCAGGTACTCCCATTTGGCTCCCGCGAGGCTACCTTGCATCCAGAACAAAACTGTACGGATGCCATGCTCGTTAGGAGCTGAAAAGATAATCAGGCTGGTGATCGCCGAGAGTACAGCCGAAACAGCAATGCCGGACATCAACAAGCGCACGGTCGAGTTTTGCCCTCCAAGCCGCGAAAGCGCAAAAACAAGGACAATCGCCAGGAGCGATCCGGTAAAAGCCCCAATGGTCAGGGAATACTGTCCGTATAGACTGAATGCTCCGAAAAGAATTGTCAGTGTCGCTCCTACCGATGCACCTGAGGAAACCCCGAGCAAATACGGATCCGCCAACGAATTTCTTACAAGTGCCTGTATGGTCACCCCGACCACTGACAAGCCCGCGCCAACGATTGCCGCAAGCAAGACACGCGGAAAGCGAATCTGCCAAATAATCGTTTCTTCCGATTTTGACCAATCCGCCTGTATCCATTCTCCTATCAACGGAATATGGGAAAAAGCAATTTTCCAGATCGTGCCGGGCCGAATCGACACTGAGCCCAGCATGACTGCCAGGGTCGCACTGGCGATCAACACCAGAATCAACACGAACAGAACTGAGGCAAACCAGCCCCTGAAACTCCTGATATCTCTCTTGGCGATTTTCATCACCCTTCGTCCGGGGCTATCCGTGGCGGCCGAGCTCTCCAGTATCGTACGTTTCACAACTCTCACTCCTTCGGAAAAATCGACCGGTCTAACCAACGTGGAATGAATTGGTCCTGCCGTTAAAATTTCTCCGGATAAAGTCCTTCCGCGAGAGTTTTTAGTGCGAACGGCGCCCGAATTCCTTCAGCCGCTGCGGAGAGCGGCAGCACGACGATACGCTTGTTTTTAATGGCCGGCAGATCAGCCAATTCGTTTTTTGTCAAAAGCAGATTTCGTTTTTGTTCAACGGTTTTGTCTCCGTAATCAACGATGACGATCACTTCCGGCTTGCGGGCGACTACCTCTTCCCAGCTTACGCTTGTCCATCCTTTCGGGACATCGTCGAAAATGTTCTTGCCTCCTGCCAGCGCAATCAACCTGGTCATGTAGTTATTGGCAGCTGTGTACGGCTTGTCCTCTCCGCTGTCATAGACAAACACAGGAATCGGCCGTGCCACGTCTTTGATGTGATCGCTGATTTGCCTGATCTCCGTTTTCATCTTCTCGATCAGTTCATTCGCTTTTGGTTCGACTCGGAAAATGCGCCCGATATTTTGGATGTCGGCGTACACATCCTCAAGACCCGGTGCTGTCATATTGGAAGATTGCTGCAAATAAGCGTGAACGCCCATTTTCTCCAAATCCTCGACAGTCCCGACCGCTTTGTCGGTAAAGGCGCTCTTCCAGCCAGCGTACACAAAGTCCGGTTCAGCGGCAAGGAGGACTTCTTTTGACGGATACTGCTTGGACAGCACCGGAATCTTCGCATATGCCTCCTGAAGCTCAGGCAAAATCTGATCATCAAGATAAGCAGTCCCGACCATTTTGTCTTCCAGTCCCAGAGCGAGCATGATTTCGGTAGTATGCTGACTGAGTGATACGGCTCTCCTCGGCGCTTCAGCAAAGGTGAGGGTTCTTCCATTGTTTTCGATTGTTACAGGAGACAAGGAACTTGTCGAATTCGCCGCATTTGCAGATTCTCCGCCTCCTGCTGATTGCGTTGAGCCATTTGTCGGGGCAACAGTGTTTGCAGCCGAATTCGACTCGGCTCCCCCGCATCCGGATAGTGCCAGGACAACTGCAACCCCGGCGAAAAACAAAAAGCCAAGACGTTTGTTGAAAGCTCTCATCCTTATTTCCTCCTTTTGTCATTCGCGTTTCATCGTACTTGCTTACCCCTGTATTTCAAAAAGAAAAGACATCCTCCGATCTTGCCGGGGAATGCCTTTGTGGGCAGCGGACAAAAGAAACACGGCAAAAGGATAGACCAATAGCGTCTGGCGCCGTTTCTTCGTCACACTGTCCCCATCCTCGTGGGTCGATCGTGTATGCTTTCTGGCAGGTCTCCTGGCTTGGGATCATCACGCCTTGCTCCCTTCCCATCTCGCGTTTAGACCGCGAAACAGTGGATACCAGCAAGGACACTCCCCTTTACAGTGGCGGGACCGCGTCGGATTTTCACCGAACTTCCCTTTTAAGTGGCCGGGTACAAGAGACTACCCGGTTCACACCATAAAGCGTATGTATTCAGTTGATCGGCGATTGCGTGAGATCCTCCCGATCGTATCGGGATTCCGCCGTTGCATCAGCCTTTTCCGATTACCGTTAATTCTTTCGGATAGCGGGTCAGCACTTCGCATCCATCCTCCGTGACGAGCACGTCGTCTTCAATGCGTACGCCGCCTACCCCGGGAACATAGACACCCGGTTCGATGGTAAAGACCATGCCTGGACGCAGCTCCTCCTGGTTTTGCCCATGGACGGACGGGTACTCATGAACATCCATGCCGAGTCCGTGGCCAAGACGGTGCATAAAGTACTCTCCGTATCCTTTGGCTTCAATCACACCGCGCGCCGTTTGATCGAGATGGGCGAAGGTTACGCCCGGACGGACCTCTGCGATAGCCGCTTCGTTCGCTGCCAGAACGGTCGCGTAGATGTCCCGAAGCTGATCGCTGATATCTCCAACCGCAAAAGTGCGGGTAATATCAGATACGTAGCCATCAGCGGAAACGCCAATATCAAACAGCAGCAGTTCGCCTTCCCGTACGTCCCGGTCTCCCGGATTGCCATGAGGAAGCGCCGACTTTTCACCGGCCAACACCATCGAAGCGAAAGAAGGTCCCTCCGCTCCGAGGCGCTTCATCTGGTATTCCAGCTCGGCAACTAACTCCGTCTCGGTCACACCCGGCTTTACTTTTTTCACAGTTTCATCAAGAGCGTCTTCGACCAGCTTGACAGCGTGTTTGATCCTTGCCACTTCATCGGCTGTCTTGATCAGGCGCATCTCTCTGAGAGGCTCTTCGATATCGACATAGCTTCCGGCAGAGACGAGTGCACTCATCGTTTCGAAACGATCTAGGGTCATATGGCTTTTTTCCAGCCCGAGCTTGTTTAATCCGGAAGGAAGCGCTTGTTTCAACACTTCATACGGGTTATCGGTATCCGTATGGGTCAAGATTTGTTTGATGCCTGACGCTTCTGCGGCTGCTTCCCGGTCCAGTGCCGGAACGATCAAGGAAGGTTCTCCAGCGGCCGGAATAACCAGGCCCATGAAACGTTCGTGCGGCTCGGTCAAAAAGCCTGTCAGGTAGTAAACGTGCTTAGGCAGTGTAATCAAAGCAGCGTCTATCCCTTGCTTTTGCAAATAAGCAAGAATGCGCTGAATGCGTTCTTGATACAAACGGGTCAACCGCCTTTCTTTGGGTATCATACTGCGAGGATACCATTTCCTTGCCAAAAAAAGAAGCGAACGGACGAAAAAACTATGCACAGGTAAGGACAGGATAAAGGGGAGGTGAATGAAAAATGAGCGAAAATACAATCGTTCCAACTGCAAATAGCTCCAGGCTGGCTGTTCAGCTTTACGGCAGCGGCCAGCCGCTTGTATGTATCCATGCACCTGGCATCGGGATGATCAACTTTTCCCGTTTGCACGGGTTGGCCGAGCACTTTCAACTCATCCTGCCTGATCTTCCCGGTCACGGAGCGAGTGAACCGCTCTTTGTCCCCTTTACGATGGCCGATCTTAGCGAGACGCTGGAGGAGATGATTCATGCTCTTGGACATAAACGAGTCGTCGTAATGGGCTATTCCCAAGGTGCTTCTCTCGCACTGGATTGGTGCCTGCGCCATCCAGATTCCATCGCGGGCCTTGTACTTATCAGCGGTTTTTCCGAGGTGAATGAGCTGTACCTGCACTCCCGCTTTTATTTGGCCGAAGCCATTGCCAAGCTGGGAGGAGTGAGCTTGCTAGCCCGCTCGACGGCTTCCTCACACCTGGACAAGCAGGCAGATAAAGAACAGTGGATAAAGCATGCCAGCCGTACGGACGCCAAAACTCTTCATCACCTGTACAGGATCGGACATCACTATCGCTGTACAGAGCGGTTGCATGAGATCAAGCAGCCTGTGCTGCTCGTATACGGCCAGCAGGACAAGCACATGCATCCGTACGGCGAGCTTCTGGAAAAACATCTGCCCAAAGCCAAACTGGTTGCTGTCCCTGGCGTAAAGCACCAGATCGTGACTCGCGCTGCCTCGTCTTTGAGTCGCCTTTGCAGAGAATTTATCGGTTCTCTCCCCGGTTCTTCGGTCTGATTGTCCTACGGGATAACATAACAACGATACGGGATTACACAAACCGGTATGGCTCCCTGCCCTTTATCACCGTCGCCGGCGTCTGTATACTGAGTCAACGCTTATCCGGGCCTAAGCGTCAGGTTCGCCGATAGGAAAAAACCCCGAATCAAGCCTCGCTTATTTCGGGGTTTTTCGTTACCGTGCTCATGGTAGCATCGTCTGCCAACCACAAAAACGATTGCTGCTCCTAGTTTTTCATCCGCGGATCCAGCGCATCGCGCAGCCCGTCTCCGATCAGGTTAAAGCCAAGTACAGTCAGCATGATGGACAAGCCCGGGAAAATAACTGTCCACGGCGCTTTTTGAATATACTGGCGGGAGTCGGAGAGCATCAACCCCCACTCCGGCTGAGGCGCTTGCGCTCCCAAGCCGAGAAAGCCCAAGGCTGCCGCTTCAATGATCGCGGTCGCAATTCCAAGTGTTCCCGTCACGATGATCGGAGCCAAACTGTTAGGGAGAATATGCTGAACGATAATATGTGAATGCTTTGATCCGATCGCCCTGGCGGCCATCACGTATTCTTCTTCCTTCAGACTAAGCACCCGCGAACGGACAAGACGTCCATAGGTGGGCACATTCACGATCGCAATCGCAAGCAAGGCATTCTCCAGAGATGGACCGAGTATAGCTACAATCGCAATCGCCAACAGAATGCTGGGAAACGCAAGCATAATATCAAACAACCGCGAAATGAGCGTATCGATCCATTTGCCGTAGTAGCCGGCTAACAGGCCGAGGAAGGTCCCGGCAACGATGGACCCGATCACGGCAAACAGCCCTACTCGCAGTGAGATCTGCGCGCCGTAAATCACACGGGTAAAGACGTCCCGCCCGTTGTAGTCCGTACCAAACCAGTGTTCAGCAGAGGGAGGCAGGTTTTTATCAACCAGTTCTCCTTTGTCGTATTCGTACGGGGTGATAAACGGTGCCAGGATTGCGAGCAAGACGAAGAAAAGAATGATGCAGAATCCGAGAATGGCCATCTTGTTCTTGCGCAGGATCCTCCAAGCATCGCGCCACGGAGAGGAGATCGGCTCATTTATCTGCTTGACTGGTACCGTTTGCACATGGGTTTCTGCCATCTTACTGCCTCCTCAGCGATATTTGATGCGCGGATCGACGTAAGCGTACAGGAGGTCGACCACCAGGTTAATCAGAACAAAAATCGTTGCGATGACCAAAATTCCTGACTGAATAACGGGATAATCGCGGTTTCCGATTGCCGTATAGATGTATCTCCCAACACCCGGCCACCCGAAAATCGTCTCGGTTAATACCGCCCCCCCGATCAGGAGGCCTACTTGCACCCCCACAATCGTCAGTACGGGAATCAACGCATTTTTCAGGGCGTGCTTGTACACGACAAAAAACTGGCCAAGCCCTTTTGCCCTTGCCGTCCGAATATAGTCGGACCGCATTACTTCGAGCATGCTGGAACGGGTTATCCGTGCAATAATCGCCATCGGAATCGTTCCCAGCGCGATTCCCGGAAGAATCAAGTGCTCCACCACATCTCGAAAATGATCCGAACGACCTGCAAGAATCGAATCAATTATATAAAAATGCGTAATCTCAGCTACTGGATCACGCGGATTGTCACGTCCAATAGAAGGCAGCCACTTCAATTCCTGGGCAAATACCCATTGTTCCATCAAGCCCAGCCAGAATACCGGCATGGAGACTCCAATTAAAGCGATCAGCATGCAAGTGTAGTCAAACCACGAGTTCTGTTTCCAAGCAGAGATGATTCCCGCATTCACTCCGATAAAAACTGCGAACAGCATACTCACCAAAGTCAACTCAATCGTCGCCGCCAAGTACGGGCCCATTTCTACGGTAATTGGCGCTTTGGAGTGCAAGGAGACTCCCAAATCCCCTTTTAGAAGATTCCCCAAGTAATGAAAGTATTGCATATACCAAGGGTTGTTCAGCCCCAGCTGTTCCCGCAAATCCGCAAGAGCCTGCGGACTTGCCTTCTCTCCCAAAATCGTCAGTGCCGGGTCCCCCGGGATGGCGTGAATAATAGCAAAAACAATTAGCGACATTCCTAGTAACACTGGGATCAGCATCAACAATCTTCTAATGGTGTAGGCCAGCAATGCCATCTCCTCGCTTTCCTTGCGTCGTCCATCGTTGAACATAAAAGAGAAGGGCAAGAAGAAAGGGTTCTTCTTACCCTTGCCACACTTTACTGAATGTCTACTTTTTCTACGCTCTCGCTGCCTTTTGGATGCGGCTGATAGCCGGTAACACCCGCTTTGGCCGCAATCGGCGGTGTAGAGTGAGCGATCGGAACGAGAGGCGCGTCGTTAAAGATCAGCTCCTGCGCCTTTTTGTACAGGGTTTCACGCTCTTTCTGGTCAGACGTGGACTGCGCTTTCAAAAGAAGCTGATGAACCTCTTCATTGGAGTAGCGAGGAATATTGTTTCCGTTAATGGTATTCTTGTCGAGCAGCGTGTACAGGAAGTTGTCCGGGTCGCCGTTGTCGCCGTTCCAGCCAAGCAGACACATCTCGTACTCGCCTAACCTTGTCTTTTCGAGATACGTAGCCCACTCCATCGTCACGATTTCCGTTTCGATGCCGATTTTCTTTAAATCCTGCTGAATCGCCTCTGCCATCTTTTTGCCGTCCGGGATATACGGACGAGGAACAGGCATGGCCATGAACTGCACCTTGAAGCCATTCGGGTATCCAGCTTCCGCTAACAGCTTTTTCGCTTGATCCAGGTTGTATTCGCGGTCCTTGATCTGGTCGTTGTAACCCCAAAGACTTGGCGGCATCGGGTTGGTAGCCGGTTCGCCAAGGCCGCTGTAGAATGCTTTCACCATCTCGGGCTTGTTGATCGCGTGGCTGATCGCTTGACGCACCTTTGGATTGTCAAACGGCTTTTTCTCCGTATTGAACGCGAGGTAACCGACGTTCATCGATGGACGCAGGAGCAGCTGCAGGTCCTTGTTTTCTTTTACCGCTTCCGCATCGTCCGGATTCAGTCCATCCATCAGATCGATCTCTCCGGACGTCAGCGCTGTCAGACGCGCTGTATTTTCCGGAATGACCTTGAAGATGACTTTGTCCAGCTTCGGATACCCCTTGTTCCAGTAGTCCGGGTTTTTCTCCAGGGTGATGATGTCATTGCGCTTCCAACCCGCAAACTTGAATGGCCCGGTACCTACAGGCTCATCTCCCAGCTTGCCTCCTTCAATCGCTTTTGGCGAAGCGATGGCAAACGGCGACATGCCCAGGTTTGCCAGGAACGGGGCTTGGGTCCTGTTCAAAACGAATTGAATCGTGTGTGCGTCCACAACCTTGATCTCTTTGATTACGTGATCAGGATCGCCTTTGTATCCCCCAAACATGTCATTATAGTAGGGGAATCCCTCTGGATTGTGGTATTTGTTGCTCTTGTCCATCCAGCGGTCGAAGTTGAACTTGACTGCTTCCGCATTGAAGTCCGTACCATCATGGAACTTTACGCCCTGGCGAAGCTTGAAGGTGTAGGTCAAGCCGTCCTCGGAAATTTCCCAGCTCTCGGCCAGTCCGGGTATAACCGTCGTGTTTGTATCCTCATAGCTCACGAGCGTTTCATAAATGTTTTCAGTCACCCTGAATGTTTCGCCATCCGTTTCCCGGATCGGATCCAGACTTTTCGTGTCAGCCCCACGTCCAATAATCAGCTGCTTCGGCTCGTTCTTTGCGGGCTCTGCTGGCGGCGTCTGCTGCTGCGCTTGTCCCTGGTCGCTCGGCTGTTGAGCCGGTTGCGAGCTTGAGCACCCTGCAAGGACCATGGAGAGTGCGAGCAGGCTCGTCATCGCTGCAGTAAGAACCTTCTTCTTCATGGATGAATTCCCCCTTTTCCATTTTCCGCACATCTCTTCTCTGCTTTTCTCACTCAACGTTGTCTTGCATCCCCCCTTTGAAAGGAATTCGCGAGGCAGCGTCATGCGTTGTACAGATGGCACGCTACGAAGTGGCCACCGCCGACGTCCCGAAAGTCCGGACGAACCTGTCGGCATTCGTCTGTTACATGCGGGCATCGCGTGTGGAAGGTGCATCCTGTCGGGGGGTTGGACGGACTGGGTACATCTCCCTGCAGGATGATACGCTCCCGTACCGCATCCGGATCGGGAGAAGGTACTGCTGAAAGAAGCGCTCGGGTGTACGGATGCAGCGGCTGGCGGTAAAGCTCCTCGCTCCGGCTAAGCTCTACCAGCCTGCCCAAATACATGACTCCGACACGGTCGCTGATATGCCGGACGACACTCAGGTCGTGGGCGATAAACAAATAGGTCAACCCCAAGTCTCTCTGCAAATCCTGCATCAGATTGAGCACCTGGGACTGAATCGAAACATCCAGGGCTGAAACGGGCTCGTCTGCCACGATCAGCTTGGGATTGAGCATCAGAGCCCGGGCGATGCCGATCCGCTGCCGCTGGCCGCCGCTGAACTGATGGGGATATCGCGTCGCATGGTAGCTGGAGAGACCAACCACTTCAAGCAGCTCCCTGACGCGCTCTTTTCGTTCAGCCGGAGAACCGATCCCGTGCACCCGCAAAGGCTCCTCCAGAATCTTTTCAATATTATGACGAGGATTGAGAGAAGCGAACGGATCCTGAAAAACAATTTGCATATTGCGCCGCATCTTGCGCAGCGCTTCTCCCTGCAAGCCGATGATGTCGGTCCCGTCGAACACCACTTCTCCAGAGGTGGGCTCGATCAGCCGCAAAAGGGAACGGCCCGTCGTCGATTTCCCGCATCCGCTCTCTCCTACCAGCCCAAACGTCTCCCCTCTCTTCACGGTAAACGAGACGTCATCTACGGCTTTGACGACGCCTACCTCTTTCCCGAATACGCCGCCTGTGATCGGGTAGTATTTCTTCAGATTCTTGACGATGAGCAGATCTTCAGCCACCTGCATGCTCCTTTCGGGATTTATTTACGTCATCCAGCAGCGGGCACGATGATTGGCTCCCACTGTCTTCAGCTCCGGCATCTGCGTCCGGCACTTGTCGTCTGCCTGTTCGCACCGCGGCGAGAACCTGCACCCCATCTGTATCGAGCCGGGTATCGGGACGTTTCCGGGGATGGAATAAAGCCGTTCCTGCGATACTTCCAGCTTGGGCAAGGAGTTCAGCAGGCCGATGGTGTATGGATGCTTCGGTTCTTTCAGGATCGTCCGAACATCGCCCTCCTCCACCACATTGCCCGCGTACATGACGACAACGCGATGACACATTTCCGCTACCACGCCCAGGTCATGTGTAATCAGCAAAATAGCCGTTCCCGACTCTTTATTCACATGCCTCATCAAATCGAGGATCTGAGCCTGGATCGTCACGTCAAGCGCTGTCGTTGGTTCGTCCGCGATCAAAAGCTCCGGATTGCAGGCCATCGCCATCGCGATCATGACCCTCTGGCGCATCCCGCCCGAAAGCTGGTGCGGATATTCGCGGACAATTCCTTCCGCCCTCGGAATGCCTACTTTTTTCAGCATCTCTACAGCGCGCCCGAGCGCTTCTTTTTTGCCCACTTTCATATGCAAGCGAATGGCTTCCCCGATCTGGTCGCCTATCGTATAAACAGGGTTGAGCGAGGTCATCGGCTCCTGAAAAATCATCGCGATTTCGTTTCCGCGAATCTCTCTCATCCGCTTTTCGCTG
Source organism: Brevibacillus borstelensis (assembly GCF_036700025.1). NCBI lineage: Bacteria > Bacillati > Bacillota > Bacilli > Caryophanales > Paenibacillaceae > Brevibacillus > Brevibacillus borstelensis. The sequence continues at coordinate 3,829,473 of NZ_CP144922.1, forward strand.
GCCAACACGAGGTCCTCCCCTTTAAATTTGATGGAGCCTCCGACAATCTTTCCCGGGGGGTTGGGAACCAGTTTCATGACAGACAGGGAGGTTACGCTTTTTCCGCACCCGGACTCGCCGACGATCCCGAGCACTTCTCCCTTGTTTACGGTAATGGTGACACCATCGACCGCCGGTATTTGCCCGCGGTCTGTAAAAAAGTGCGTTTGCAAGTTTTCGATTTCCAATACTGGCTGTGACATGCAGGTGCACCTCTCTAACCTTTATATTCCATGGGACAAGATGACTAACTGTCAACATTATGCCATTAATCCAATTTTTTGGCAACATATTAAATTTAGAAAATTACAATTAGGCTAAACATATTAAATATTACCTATAACGGAACCAAATGAAGAAAAGCCCGCATGGCGGGCTTGTTTGCATCCTCTTGCTTTTTCGCCAATCTGTTTGTCCGTAAACTACTCTTATGGGTCAAAAATACTGGCTAGCCACTCGATCGCGCCCCGAGCGCCGTCTTTTACGATCTGACCCAAGGATTGCCCTGCATTGCTCATGTAGTTGACCACCTGACCGGGCGCTGTCTGGACTTGCTTGCCCATCACGGCGATTTCCATTTTCCCGTTATCTATCTTTTTGATGGAAAAGGTTTGCGGCGGCTGCTCCGGCATTCCGCTCACCTTCTGGATGCCGCGCTCCGCCGTTTGCAAGCCCAGCACCACTCCGATCAGCAGGACGAATAAAAGTCCTGTCAGCTTTACCGTCACATTCATTCCCACTCACCCTTTCGCGGGCGGCCCTGTTTCGGGCTTCGTTACCTTCTCCGCCTGCCAATAGTACTCCGCGAATACGTCTGCGATCGCTTCTGCCGTATTGAGCGACTCCTGCAGCGTATTTTCCGTGCCTCCGATCTCTATTAACAGACTTCCCGGTGAAATGGACTGATTATACTCGCCGTGATCAGTTTTTGCCCCTTTTTCCAGCTTGCCGCGCGACAATCCCGGATACTTCTTCTCCATAATCTGATGAAGAGCGTCGGCAAAGGCTTCGTTTTTCTCGTAGTTTTTGTTGCGTTTGCCGACGACGAACAGCGTTCTTGCATACGTTTTTCCCTTGATGGTGACGGTCGTTTCCTTTCGCGGAAGCGTATCGCGATGAAGGTCGAAGAAATAGTGGAGCTCCCGGTTTTTTTCGGTTGCTGTCCGTATCGCTTGCAGGGATTCTGCGTAAGAATGCGTATAGTCTCTGCCTTTGTCCAGCAAACGCTGATAAATGTCATCCCGATTTACATCTGCCCCGATCCCGAGGTCGTTCAGCTTTTCGGCGAGATGCTCTCCTACCAGTGAAATATTTCGTTTTGGATGATTGACGGATGTCCCGACCTGCTTTGTCTCGCTCAGCCATGACTCGCGGTTGTGGGAGTGGTACACATAGACGATTTTTTTGTTGCCTGTCGTAGGTCTTGCTGCAGGATCTTTTTTATTGTCTTCTGCTGCCGGGGCAGTCGCTTCTACGGCCGGCTCCACGTTGGCAGCGGGAGGAGATGCATCGATCACCTGCTTTGGAGCAGGCGGGTACTCGGCATAATGTTCGGCGAGCGCCGTTCCCTCTCCCTCATTGCCAAAACGCGGAGCTTCCCCTGTCAACAATCCGGGGATCTCTCGGCCCAGCAAGCTGCGCAAATCGCCCGGATTGATGCTTGTCGCAAGCTGAAACATGAAGCCAGTCACGCTGTTTGCCCCTCTGTCTGTCGAGGCGTGTACAGTATCAGTCAGGGCAGGAATCTCCTGGCCCATCCATTTCAGCATGTGCAAGCTGGACACGTGGGCGGCTGCCTGTTGAACCGCAGTCGAGACGATCATGACGCGATTTCCGCCGAGGGACATCAGTCCAGTCACTACAAAGAGAAAGGCGGTAAGTATGGAAAGGATAATAAATTGACGTTGTATCAGGGGTGCCATCTGTCTCCTCCTCATGCTGCGGCGTTGACAATCCAAGACGACCTGCTCGTCGACCGCTTGTCTATGCTTTAGCCTATGAGCGTCATAGAGACGATAGAACCCCTTCCTAGCTTTTCTCTCAATTGTGTTTTGCTTGCGTTTTTTTGCGGAGGTTGGGACTTGTCTGCTCCGCTTGTGTTCGCCGTTTACGCTCCCTCAATGCGTATATGCGGCACTGTTTTGACCGTCCACAGCACGGTGAAGAGCACGATTCAAACCGGTCGCGATCACGTTGGCGACCCCCTCGATAAAATCGTCTACCTCTTTTGGCGTAACTACCAAATCCTGACCAAGCGGGCGCAGAACTTCATGGATCAGTTGCTGCTTCTCTTGTTCGGGAAGCGAGCCTACCAATCCCATAAAGGTCTTCCTCGACTCCATGTCCGGCAGGTCCTCCTCGGTGTACGGTTCCTTCCGCTCGGGGAGCGAGCTCATCGCCAGCTTGTTGAATGCCCGGCTGCTCTCCTTCATGGATTGACCGAAATGGCCGAGCAGATACGTAATCGCATCGTTCACAATCGTCGAGGCAAAAACGACTGTCGGAACACCGATCGCGATTACCGGAACACCAAGCGTCTGTTTGTCGATTGCCTTCCGCTTGTTGCCGACGCCTGATCCCGGATGAATACCGGTATCGGAGATCTGGATCGTGGTATTTACCCGATGGAGCGCCCGCGAGGCCAAGGCGTCAATGCATATGACGAAGTCAGGCTTGCTCTTTTCCACCACGCCGAAAACAATTTCACTCGTCTCGATGCCGGTAATGCCGAGTACCCCTGGGGACAAGGCGCTTACCTCCCGATACCCTTCCTCTACCGACTCTGGTGCAAGCGTAAACAGATGGCGAGTCACCAGGAGGTTCTCCACGACCATTGGTCCCAGAGCGTCCGGCGTCACATTCCAGTTTCCCAAACCGACGACGAGCGCCTTTTTGTCCTCCGTAATCCCCAGGCGTTCAAGAAAAGCGGCAAACTCTTTTGTAAAGCGCCGCGCGACCTGCTCTTCGACCGCTGTATCGTTGTCCCGCAGCTTTGGCACTTCGATGGTGATATAGTGGCCTGGCAGTTTCCCGATAGTTCTCCCCGCCTCCTCGGTTTCCACCTGCAGACGGGTAACCTTGATTCCCCGCTCGCTGTCATCCGTTTCAATCCGCACTCCCGGCATGACATCGGAAGCGCTCTGCTGCTCTTGTACCAGCTCATGTGCCTCCAGAGCAAGGTCTGTTCGTATAGCGTACCTTGACAAGTCGATATTGTGTTCCATCACCGTGACACTTCCTTTCCCCATTTTGTTCCTGCTACTAGCTTGCTTGAATCATCATTTTTTATTCCGAATCCTTTCTTGCAAATGGGTGAACTGCATGCTAGAATATGTTTTGTTGTATGTATTGCACGCCCATGGTCGTCTAAGGAGGTGACACACATGCCAAACATTAAATCCGCGATTAAACGCACCAAGCAAATCGAAAAGCGCCGCGCACAACGTGCTTCTCAAAAGTCCGATCTGCGTACTGCTGTGAAAAACTTTGAGAAAGCGGTAGCTGCTCAAGATGTAGATTTGGCGAAATCCACTCTTCTGGTGGCTGTGAAAAAGCTGGACAAGGCCGCTACGAAAGGTCTCATTCATAAAAACGCAGCAAACCGTCAAAAGTCTCGCTTGATGAAAAAGCTCAACGTTCTGTCTGCTCCTGTAGCGTAACGTTGAACCGGAAAAACCCGCGAACATTTCGTTCACGGGTTTTTTGTTTGAAGCGTGCCCAGCAAGCCGTTAATTGCTAGTTGGTGAAAGTCCAACCGAGGCAGGAGCCAAGTCACCTCGTAGCTGACAGGCAACTGGTGGAGAAATCCTAAGGTTGAAGCCCTGTGACAAAGTAACTCGAAAGAGTGCGAGCAAATCAGCAGGCCGTAACATAAAGTGAATCCTGCAGCCTCGTTAAGAAAGACCACCGAGAGGTGGACAAAGGGAAGCCGAGCTTGTTTCATATGGGCGAAGGCCAAGGACGGTGTGGAGAACTTGGAATACAGCACCTATGAATCCCTCGGGGTATGGGGAGCGGTATGTTGAGAAAGTAGTTAACGGAACTGGGGAGACCCTACTCTGCACGCCCCGTCAGGAGCGTAAAACGGAAACCTATAACCGTAAGGGAAGTGGTGGATGGCAGAGAGGGAGTCGGAGGGGTTCATAGTACCGATGAACATAAGGACAACACAACCTTATGGAGGGAAGGAGCCCTGCTTTGTTCACGGGTCGAAGGAGGTAAGAGTGAGTGAATGCAAGTAAACTTGCTAACTACACCGATGTAAAAGCTCGACAACTTTGGACAACCCTATATCTTTGTGCCAAGGCAAACTCAAAACGGCGATTTCATGCCTTGTATGACAAAATCTACCGCCCGGATATTCTAGCGACAGCTTGGAGGAGAGTAAAAGCAAATAAAGGGAGCGGAGGAATCGACGGACAATCCATCGCACAGATTGTGGAGGAGTATGGGGAGAGCCGTTTTCTTAACGAGATCTATCTAGATTTAAAAGAAAAGCGGTATCGTCCACATCCGGTTCGTCGAACTTACATCCCTAAACCGGATGGCAAGAAACGTCCACTCGGCATCCCGACGATCAAGGATCGGGTGGTCCAAATGGCTACTAAGCTAGTCATTGAACCGATCTTTGAAGCTGATTTTCGGGACTGTTCTTATGGCTTTCGGCCAGGAAGAAATGCTCACCAGGCAATTGCACAGATACGCAAAGCAAGCAAGAGGTGTTATTGGGTCGTAGATGTTGACATTAAAGGGTATTTCGACAACATCAACCATGAGAAGTTGATGAAACTGGTCGAAATGAGAATCAGCGACAGACGTGTTCTGAAACTTATCCGACAATGGCTGCAGGCTGGGGTCATGGAAAATGATCAATTCCATGAAACAGAACTGGGAACTCCGCAAGGAGGGGTAATCTCGCCTCTTCTTTCAAACATCTATCTAAACTACATGGACACCATTTGGGAAAATCAATTCTCCCATCTTGGCACACTTATCCGCTATGCGGATGACTTCGTTATCATGTGCAGAACCAAACAAGAAGCATTGGAAAGCATTCAAGTGCTGATGGCTATTCTAAACAAGCTGGAGCTTAGTCTCAGTAAAGAGAAATCTAGACTCGTTAATATTTGGGACAATTCCACTGGGTTTGACTTTCTTGGGCTGCACCATCGCAAATTCCCCGTGTTCAACAAAGGGGGGAGCAAGGTATTTGCTATGTCTCATGTACCAGCTAAGAAAGCAATGAAGGAAATGAGACGTAAAATTAAGGAATACACTGCACCAAGGAACAAACTGTTTCTGTCTCTAGAAGAGCTAGTGAAAGGGCTAAATCGCAAGCTAAGGGGGTTCAAGAACTACTACTTCATCTCGCCCATCGCCAAACGATGGGCAAGACGGATAGACTGGTATGTGATTGAACGCCTTACAATCTTCTGCAACAAGAAAAGAAGCAAGCGGAATAAACATGCCGGAAAGCTGAAGGTCATACAAAACACGCAGGGTAGTTTATTGAAATTAGCCGGATAAAGTAAGCCGAATGCCAAAGAAAGAAGAACATCGGAAAGCCGTATGAGGGAAAACCTCACGTACGGTTTGATGAGGGGGAGCTGAAATGAGCAAGGCGACCATACGGTCGCCCGAAAGTTTCAGTTCTCTACTCTACAAAATTTGTCGCATCGCTGTTCTGAAGCTCGTTTTTTCTTCTGAAGCGACGCCTTTCTCTAGCAAACAGAAAGGCAGCGTCCTGGACGGACAAAAAGCCAAACGGTCAGGACCGCTTGGCTTTCATCCTTTCCTCAAATACGCGCGTCATAAACAGCTCCAGAGCCAGCCGCTTGTCCACCTGTCCCGACTTCATCCGGAAATCCTCTTCCGCCAAAATGGCAAGAAGCTTGCGAAGCGCCTCTTCTGAAAAATAGCGGGCCTGTTCTCCCGCCTTCTTCACTGCATATGGATGAACCTTCAGCATCCCGGCCAACTGCTGTTGCGAATAGCCCTTGGGCGCCCATTGCCGGACATGCAGCAACAGACGAAATTGTCTGGCCATCAGCGCGAGCAGACGAATCGGCTCTTCTCCCGTCTTCAAACAGTCGTACAGCATGCGCAGCCCCTTGTCCAGCCTGCCTGCGGCGATCTGTTCGATCAGGGCAAAAACGTCTTGCTCCAATGTCCGAGAGGCCAGCTTCTCGATCACTTCGTCTGTAATCACGCCGCCCTTCCCGCCAACGTACAAAGACATTTTTTCCAGCTCTTTGTCAAGCAGGCGCAAATCTCCGCCGATCCGCTCCGCCAGCTTGGCTGCGAGCGATCTCTCCATACTGGTTTCGTATTTCTGGGCTTGACGCTCGATCCATGCGTACAAATCCGAATCTCGCAGGTGCGGAAACGGGATTACCCTCGCTTTTTGCTGCAAGCTTTTCACCAGTTTTTTTCGTTCGTCCAGTTTATCTGCATCCGTGTACAGAATCAGTGTCGTATATGACGGAGGTTGCTCCAGATAAGGAATCAGGACATTCGGATCGCTCTCGTGCTTCGTCTGCGGCTTGCTGCCTGTCAAAAAATACGCTTGCTTGGCGATAACCAGGCGATGCTCCCCCAGAAAAGGCAGCGTCTCCGCATCCTGCAATATGTGAGACAGCGGGGTTTCCGTACAGTCGTACACGCTCAGGTTCAAATCCGCGTATGCCGGATCGATCATTTCCCGCTTTGCTAGAGTCATGAATTCCTCAGCGAGAAAGGACTCGGGTCCGTAAAGTACATAAATCGGAGCGAACTGTTTTTGTCTGATCTCCCGAATTGCCGAAAGAAGCGGCATGATGTCCCCCCCTAAGGTCGTATTCGGTGTAATTATAGCATAGACGTGCACCTGCAAACGAAAAAACCGCAACCCATCAGGTCACGGTTTTCTTCCGTTGGCACCTCTATGTAAACGTTTTGGGGAGAAGCCCCGGGATACCTCCTCCCGAAACGGTAAGCAGGGGGTGCTTGATACTTTACTATACGCATCCCTTGCCGGATCGGTGCCAGTACACTTGTCATCATTTGCTTTCGACACGAGGGATTCCTAGTCAATCCTCATCGTCTTTGTCCTTGTCTTGACGATCATCTTGATCATCGTCGTCATCTTTCTTCTTGTCCTGCTTTTCCTTTTCTTTTTCCTTTTTTTCTTTTTCCTTCTTCTTCTCTTCTTCATCCGGTACTGCTACACCGTACGGAAAGGCAGGCTTCTCGTCCTGACCTTTCACGGCCGGCTTCGGTGGGGGCTTGGGCACGTTTGGATCAGGCTTTTGCGTTTTTGCTGGAACCTGTTTCTGCTGTTGTTTTACTGGCGTTGTCTTTTGTTTTGGAGTCTGTCGTTTAACCGGTTGTTCTTTCTGGGACTGCTCCTTCTCCTCCTCAGGTACGATAGGTTGAGATGGATTATTGCTGGGAGGGGGAGTGGGCGGCCCCACTACAGCCGGTTGGACCTCTTCTGGAGGCTGGACCGACGTTCCTTGCCGGTATTCGTCTTCATCCGGGGAACTTGCGGGATTCCCCATTACTACAAGGCCGATCAACAAACTGGCAGCAACAACACCGCTTCCGATCCGCGCCGTCCACAGGGTGACGCGGTTCCACTTTCGCCGCTCATGCACGGGTGATGTTTTCGCTGTCAACTGCTTTGGCTCCAGCTTCGGCAAAATCTCCTTTTCCGAGCCGGCTGCGGCAGCTGGCCGGACCTTCTCGGACTCCAGCTGCGGCAAAATCGTGTCGACAATACTAAACCTCGGTGTCACAGGGGGAAGCTGTTCCAACTGCTCGGATACTTTTTTCAAACGGTCATACATGAGCTGCATGCTTGGCTTCTTTAGGAGTAAGTCATGAAGCTGCCGCTTCTCTTCCGGTGAGAGATCTCCATCCAGATCCCGCTGCATGCATTCCCAAATTTCTTCGTCGGTCATCAACCTATCCCCCCTTTCTCGTAGTCGTGCAACAGCTCTTGAAGCTGTTGTCTGGCCCGAAACAAGTACGATTTGACAGTGTTTAGCGGCAATTCCAGCGCTTCGGCAATCTCCTGATAAGAGAAGTCCTCCAGATAGCGCAGGACGACTACCATGCGATACTGCTTTGGCAATTTTCCAATTGCCGCTTTTATATCTTGCGACAAACTGTTGAGAAGGATTTCGTCTTCCACGTTGTTACGATCAGGAATGATTAACTCGTGCTCGTCAATCGAGACCGTCTCTTTCTTCGCGCGAAATTTATCCATGCAGACATTGCTCACGACCCGCTGTACCCATGTGGAAAATTTCGCCTTCTCCTGGTACGTATCTATTTTACGATAAATCCTGATCAATGCTTCTTGTGCGGCATCGAGAGCATCCTGTTCATTGCCAAGGATGTAAAAGGCGCTACGGTAGACAGAGGTCTCAATTGTGCGGAGGAGCTCTACAAGCGCTTCATGATCCCCGGATTGCGCTTTCCTGATTAACTCTGCTTCTCCCATATTCTCCTCTCCCTCCTACAGACGGGGCGCTGTTAAAAAAGGTTGCAAGTATTTATGTATCGGAAATTTGCGTCTCCCAATAGATGGAGTCTTTCCGGATCACGAGTGTGATCGCTCCCTGCAAATCGGTTCGAAATACCTTTGCACCCGCTTCATGTAATCTTGTTAGTACCGCAGGCGAGGGATGCCCGTAGCGGTTTTTTTGTCCGGCAGAAATGACGGCGTTTTTCGGTTGTATGGCAGCCAGAAAATCGGCAGTAGTGGATGTGCGACTGCCGTGATGGCCTACTTTCAAAACATCTACAGACGGAGACAGCTTCCCCGCCAGCAGTTGATTTTCCCCTCTTTCCTCCAGATCACCGGTGAAGAGTACGGTCTTACCGTACGCGGTAAGCTGGAGCACAACAGATGCATCGTTGCCCGTCTGTGTGCCGCTCCCATCAGGATGAAGCCAAACCCACTCCACCCCCGGACCATCCGTCCAGGCTAGATCAGGCCTCCCTGTCAGTACCGGGATACGGCGCTCGCGGAAACGCGCAATCAGGCTCTCTTCTTCTTCACGGGGAGATGAGCCATTTACTAGTACGGCACCAATCGAAAAGCGCGATACGAGTGCTCCCATCCCTCCGATGTGGTCGTGATCCCCGTGCGTCATCACCACATAGTCGATCCGTTCTATTCCCCTTGCCCGTAAAAACGGGGATACGATATCTTTACCTACCTCAAACGGATCGCGTTTTTTCCTCCAGGAGTCCCTGTTCCGGTACACAGGTGTCCCTCCCGCATCAATTAAGTATACCTTCTTTTTACCAATCTCGACAACGATAGAATCCCCTTGCCCTACATCCAGGAAGGTAATTCGTACTTCTTCAGTCCCTGAAAACGGCTGCCTGGCTAGGATGAGCAAGAGAAAATAGACCGCTACGTAGAGCCAAAAATCCCTGCGCCGATGGTAGCCGTTTTTCCATAATATCGGGAGCAAAACCAAAAAGACGGCATAGGCAATCATCCACCACAAATCCGGATGCGGCCAATAAGAAAACGGAACATTTGTCTGATGGAGTCGAAATAAGGGATCGTGCAGCCACTCCAGTATCCACGATGCCAAACCTGATGGCAGCACGGCCAGAGCAGGATGAAGCAAGCTGCCGAGCAATGCTGCATACCCTGCGGGAAGCACTACGAGGGATAGGATTGGGACGGCGACGAGATTGACCAGCCAGGATACAGAGTGTGACTGATGAAAGTGATAGAGCAGGAAAGGAAACGAAACAGCTTGTGCGGCAAAGGTGACGCCTAGACTTGCCCGCAGCCAGGAAGGTCCAAACCGTATGCACGCCAGGCTGATCGGGACGTAAACGAGCAAGCCGAGCGTGACGGCAAAGGAAAGTTGAAAGCCGATATGCCACAGTTGATACGGATTGACAGTCAGCATACCGATCAAGGCCCAGCCCCACAGTTCTTTTCCATCCATTTTCCGGCTCATCGCCTGGTACAACAGGCCGATGCCTCCCATGATCCCGGCACGCACGGCAGAAGCGCTGGCTCCGACCAGAAGCACATACCCTGCGAGCATCCCGATCGTGCAAACAAGCGCTGTTTTTCGCGGAACGCCAAGACGTTCGATCCCCCACAGGAACATGCCGCTGACGAGCGTAACATGCAGGCCGGAAATCGCCAGAACATGGCTGATCCCCAGATTGGCGTACATTTCCTGCGTCTCCGGGGAAACGCCGTCAGTTACCCCCAGCAATAGCGAGCTCATATAGCCGGACGTTTCGTCGTCTCTGAATACGCGGTCCAGCCGTTCCTTGGCATCGTTTTGCCATTGATGGAACAGCCTCATCACCCCGGTCCTGGCCTCTCCCCTGACGAGCTCCCCATATTCCGCCTCACCTGTGACGTAAACTCCCTGCCATCTCAGGTAGCGCGCGTAGTCAAATGCGTGCGGATTGCGGGCTCCTGCGGGCAAGCTCAACAGCATCTTGCCCGCAATCCGGTCACCCGGAAGCCATTGCTCGATGGCCATTGCCTCCTGCTCTTGCTCTAATCCAACCCGAAACGCAATCCGCTCTGCGCCGGGCAAATCCTCCATTTGTTCCCTGCTGACCCCGACGCTCTCAACCAGAAGAAAAAAACGTGCCGAATCGCCGTCACGCTTGACAGGTGTCGCAATCTCTCCGCGAAAATGGATCAGCGATTCCTCCGCAGCCGGGACACGCAAATAGGATTGATGCATGCTATCATAGACATGAAAATAAAATCCGCTGCCAATACAGATCAGACTGACGAGGCTCAGCTTCTTTCCAGCCTCCTTGGGAATAAACACGCACACTGCAGCAAGCAGCCCTGCAAAGAGAAACAGCCAGGCAATCGACAAATAAGCTCCGGCAAGTACCCCTGCCAGATACGATAGACTAGCCCCAAAAGCAGTCAAGATATCCCCCTCCCGGATCAAGCATCGGAGCAACCAGTGTACACCGCTTCTCCGGGACAAAAAAAAGACCCTGCTTTTTGTGAGGGCAAAAGCTGCCTGACTGTCGCCCTTCCTTTCATAGAAAAGCGTCTGTTGCCACGGCTGGCACAGCTTCTTGGGCAATTGGAAAGATTGCTTTGACCGTCAATCCGTGATAGAGTTAGCTAGAGCAATCTGAGTGAGAGGAAGAGTCATTTCATATGTGTGGAATCGTATCACTCTACAACAAGCGGCAAGCGCCCGTCCTGCAAGAGACGATTGGCGCCATGACCCGTGTTATCCTGCACCGCGGTCCAGACGATGACGGTTTTCATCTGGAAGACAACATCGCACTGGGCTTTCGTCGTTTAAGCATCATTGACGTGGAAGGCGGCCATCAGCCGCTGTTTAACGAAACACGAGACATTTGGATCATCGGCAACGGCGAAATCTACAACTACAAAGAATTGCAGCAATGGTTGAAGGAGTGCGGTCACGTATTCCATACGGATTCCGACATCGAAACGATCCTGCATCTGTACGAGGAAGTCGGAACCGACGCGCCCAAGCATTTGCGGGGCATGTTTGGCTTCACGATTTATGATTCACGCAATAAACGCCTGTTCGGAGCGCGCGATCAATTCGGGATCAAGCCTCTCTATTATGTTGAGACAGAGGATTCGATTGCTGTTGCAAGTGAAATCAAAAGTCTGTTGGAGCTCCCCGGTGTCAAAAGAGAAGTAAATCCAACCGGCTTTTACCATTATTTGACATTCCAATACGTACCTGACCCGGAAACGATGTACCAGGGCATCTACCGCATCCCGCCTGCTCATTTCTTCATCATCCAGAACGACCGGATTCAGTTGGAACGTTATTGGGACGTGGAATTCAAGCCAGATGAGAGCAAGCCTTTTTCTTACTTTGTCGAAGGCACCCGCAGCATCATGCTGGAGTCTGTTGACAAACACCGGATCAGTGAAGTACCCCGCGGCGCGTTTTTGTCCAGCGGAGTGGATTCCAGCAGTATCGTCGCCATGCTGCGGACTTTCGAGGATGTCAAAACCTTTTCTGTCGGTTCCGACATCCCTGGATACAGCGAGCTGGACTACGCCCGCAGGACCGCACAATTTTTGGGAACCGAACACCACGAGCTGGTGGTAAACGCCCAGCGTTACATGGACGAGTTGCCCAGACTCGTCTGGCATCAGGATGAGCCCGTAGCCGATCCTTCGGCGATCCTGCTTTATTTCGTAGCTCAAATGGCCAGCGAACACGTGACAGTCGTTCTCTCCGGCGAAGGGGCAGACGAGTTTTTCGGGGGTTACAACATCTACCGGGAGCCACATTCCCTGCGCATGTTCTCTCATATGCCCGACTGGATGAGAAGCTCCGTCCGTTTTTTGGCAGAGAAACTGCCTGATCAGGTGAAAGGGAAAAACTTCCTGATCCGCGGCTCCAAAACGGTAGAAGAACGCTTTTTTGGAAATGCCCTGATCTTCAGTGAAGAAATGAAGGAACGCGTGGTCACACAGGATATCCTGCACTCGGAGTCATATCGGACCCCATGGTCGGTCACGGAGGAAATTTACAAGCGTGCGCAATCACTTGACGATGTGACCAAGATGCAGTATCTGGACATCCATACCTGGCTGCGCGGCAACATTTTGATGAAGGCAGACAAGATGACAATGGCCAACTCATTGGAGCTGCGCGTGCCTTTCATCGATACAAAAGTATTTGAATTTGCGGCTACCATCCCGACCAAATACAAAATTGCCAACGGCACGACGAAGCATGTTCTTCGCGAAGCCATGAAAGACTTCCTGCCTCCGGAAATCAAGACGAGGAAGAAGCTGGGCTTCCCAGTCCCTACCCGTCACTGGCTGAAAAATGAATTCTACAAATGGGCCAAGGAGCTTATTTTTGAGTCCAAGGTAGATCATCTGATCAACAAGGCGTACGTTCTCTATATGCTCGATGAACATCGCGAGGGCCATGCCGACTACAGCCGAAAAATCTGGACCATCCTGATCTTCATGCTGTGGCATCAGATCTTTATTGAGCAAAAGCATCAGTTTGGCCCTTACGTCAGTCCGAGTGTGGAGATTCGCCGAAAAAAGGACTCTCTGGAGAGGATCGGCTAACAGACTGAGGCGGATTGGCTAAGCGAAAGGCTTGCAAGTAACACCCGCTTTCGCTGCTGCAGTCGCAGCGTATTCAAAATCATTACAGGCTTCGCTCGTCGTATGACGGGCGGGCCTTTTTCTTTTTCCCGGGAATTCTCCCTTAGCTTTCCTATACTCGCAGCATTTTTCCTATAATCGCTCCAATTTTCCGATACTCGCTTCATTTTTCCGATACTGGCTGCATTTTTCAAAAAATTTGCGTACTCCCGCTGTCATTTCGTAGGATGCCTGTAGATGCAGGCAGTCCATCAAATATGCCTGCATATCACGGAGGTGTTTACATGCTGTATGACTTGTGGGAGCGCTATCGCCGGTACATACTCATAAGTCTCGCGGTTGTCTTTGCAGGAGTAAGTTTTTGGATCTACAGAGCACAACAAAATACGGTGCACGCGGGCAGTCCGTTTCAGGAGGTGGCGTCGGCCAACGAATCGGATATAACGCTTGCTTCATCCGAGTCGTTACTGCCTGCTGCCGTCTCCAATCCCCAACAGCAAGGCGGAGTTGTATCAGAAATGGGGGTGAACCGGGCAGGCAGTCCATACACGGCGTTATCGGGTGCTGGTGCTTCGTCAGAAGGTGTCTCTTTAGGCGGCACCTCTTCAGGGAGCGTTTCTTCTGGCGGTGCTCCTTCAGCAAGTGCTTCCTCCAAAGGCAGCGGGAGGACTGGCGCTTCCCCTCCTCTCCTCTATGTAGATGTCAAAGGAAAAGTAAAGCACCCCGGGCTTTATGCTTTGGAGCCGGGAGCAAGAGTGGCGGACGCGATCGAAAAAGCAGGAGGAACACTTCCCGACGGAGACGTGGAACGAATCAATCTTGCGGAAAAATTGACTGACGGAAGCGCCATTCTCATTCCTGTAAAAGGAGCCGCCTCTGCTTGTTCACAACAAGATGTGGCTTCCGCCGTCTCCCCCTCTGCCTCCGCTTCCGCTTCGGGCTCAAGCTCCGGAAGCGCCTCTCCTTCCGCCGCCGGCAAGGGGGTCAATGTGAATACGGCCACCCTGGAGGAATTGATGACGCTGCCAGGTGTCGGTGAATCTCGCGCAAAGGCCATTTTGGAATACAGAACAAAAAAGGGAGGATTCCGCTCTCCGGATGAGCTCAAGCAAATCAGCGGGATCGGGGCGAAAATCTACGAGCGGATGAAGGATCAGATCCGCATCCAGTAAGAAGGAGCATGAACGGGCTCGTCATCTCATAGAATGGGGGGAGAATGAGTAGAGGGAGGAAATTCCTATGGAAAGGATCGGCATTGTTGGAACGGGCAGCATGGGCAGTCTATTGATCGATGCCCTGATTGCGGCCAAAGCCTTGTCTCCCAGCCAATTTATCGCTTACAACCGGACGGTCGCCAAAGCAGAAAAAATTGCCGACCGTCACCCCGGTCTGGTCGTCGCCACGAGCAATGCCCAAGTGGCAAAGGAAGCCGCCGTGCTGCTGCTGTGCATCAAGCCGTCTGAATACAGCAAGGTCCTTGTTGAACTCCGCGATTGGTTGACTTCGGATCATCTTTTAATCACCATCACGAGCCCTGTTTCATTGGAGCATTTGGAGTCGCTCGTTCCCTGCCCGGTTGCCAGAGTGGTCCCCAGCATTACCAATGCCGCAGGCAGCGGCGTCAGTTTATGCGAATTCGGCATGCGCATTACCCCCGAGTGGCGTGACAAGATCCTTCATCTCTTTTCTAGCATCAGTCAACCGGTAGAGGTGCCAGAGCCATTTTTGCGGGTGGCCTCCGATATTACCAGCTGCGGCCCGGCTTTTGTCAGCTACATTCTTCGCCATATGATTAATGACGCTATGGAAGAGACCGGCATTTCGGAAGAAGCTGCCTCCCATTTGGCCATGCAAATGATCATTGGAATGGGGGAGTTGTTTAAAAAGGAGATGTTCTCCTTCCAGGCTCTCGAAAAGCGTGTTTGTGTACCCGGAGGGATTACAGGCGAAGGTCTTATAGCCCTTCAGAACGGCATTCCCGGCGTTTTTCGCGAGGTATTCCGACGCACCCATTCCAAATTTGCAGAAGACGTGGAAATGGTGAAAATCCAGTTGCGAACGGTACCGCCAGCCAATGGCAACGGCCTCCCTTCGTCTTGAAGCATAGAAAAAGGAACGAAGCCTTTTGAATGGCTCCGTTCCTCTTCCTTGGCACTTTCTTAACGAACGACGATATTTACCAGTTTTCCTGGTACTGCAATTACTTTGACGATTGTCTTGCCTTCGATCAGCTCTTTGATCGTCTCATTGTTTCCAGCCATTTCTTCCATTTGCTCTTTGGTCGCATCAGCTGGAATGAGCAGTTTTTCCCGGTTTTTACCGTTAATTTGCAGGACGATCTCCACTTCATCCTCTATCAGCTTGGACTCATCATATTCTGGCCATGGCTCGTAGGACAGTGTTTCCTTGTGGCCCAGTTTTTCCCACAGCTCTTCACAAATGTGAGGAGCAATCGGAGCCAACATCTTCACGAAGCCTTCCATGTAGGTTTTTGGCAGAGCTTCAGCGCGGTACGCTTCATTGATGAAGACCATCAGCTGCGAAATACCGGTATTGAAACGAAGGTTCTCGTAATCCTCCGTCACTTTTTTCACAGTCTGATGATACACCCGCTCAAGCGGTTGCAGGTCAGCCTTTGGAGAGATTTTCGTGTTCAGCGCGCCATTGTCATCTACGTACAATCTCCAGACGCGGTCAAGGAAGCGGCGTGCGCCGTCGAGCCCTTTTGTCGACCAAGCGATAGAGGCGTCGAGCGGACCCATGAACATTTCGTACAGGCGCAATGTGTCGGCACCGTGGCTGTGAACGATTTCGTCCGGGTTGACGACATTGCCTTTGGATTTGCTCATCTTCTCGTTGTTTTCACCCAGAATCATGCCCTGGTTGAACAGCTTCTGGAACGGCTCCTTCGTCGGCACAACGCCGATATCGTAGAGGAATTTGTGCCAGAAACGAGCATACAGCAGATGAAGAACCGCGTGTTCCGCACCGCCGATGTAAATGTCGATCGGGAGCCATTCCTTCAGCTTTTCCGGATCGGCAAATGCCTTGTCGTTGTGTGGGTCGATAAAGCGCAGGAAGTACCAGCAGCTACCTGCCCACTGTGGCATCGTATTGGTTTCCCGACGGGCTTTCATCCCCGTTTCCGGATCGACGATGTTCACCCACTCGCTGATGTTGGCCAGCGGCGACTCGCCTGTTCCGGAAGGCTTGATTTCCTTCGTCTTCGGCAGGACGACCGGCAGCTCTGCTTCCGGCACTACCTTCATCGTTCCGTCCTCCAGGTGGATGATCGGAATCGGCTCTCCCCAATAACGCTGGCGGCTAAACAGCCAATCGCGCAGGCGGAAGGTTACTTTTCGTTTTCCTTTGTTGTTCTCCTCCAGCCATTCAATCATTTTGCTGATTGCCTGTTCCTTGTTCAATCCATCCAGGAAGCCGGAGTTGATGTGCTCCCCATCGCCCGTATACGCTTGCTTGGATACATCTCCGCCGCGGATTACTTCCTTGATCGGCAGATTGTATGCTTGCGCAAATTCATAGTCGCGCTCATCGTGAGCGGGAACAGCCATTACAGAACCGGTACCGTAACTGATCAGGACGTAGTCGGCAATCCAGATCGGCAGTTTTTCTCCATTTACCGGATTGATTGCGTACGCACCTGTAAACACGCCCGTTTTTTCCTTGGCCAGGTCTGTACGCTCCAAATCGCTTTTCCGTTTGGCTTGCTCCAGGTAGTCTTCAACTGCCTGCTTTTGTTCCGGTGTTGTAATTTTCTCCACCAGCTTGTGCTCCGGAGCAAGCACTGCGAAGGTAGCGCCGTACAAAGTGTCCGGGCGGGTCGTGAAGACAGTGAAGGTCTCGTCGTGGCCGTCAACGGAAAAGACAACCTCAGCGCCTTCAGAGCGGCCAATCCAGTTGCGCTGCATTTCTTTGATGCTTTCCGGCCAATCAAGCTCCTCCAAATCTTCCAGCAGACGATCAGCATACTTGGTGATTTTCAGTACCCACTGTTTCATCGGACGGCGTTCTACCGGATGTCCTCCGCGCTCACTTTTCCCGTCAATTACCTCTTCGTTGGCCAGAACTGTTCCCAATGCTGGGCACCAGTTCACGGCAACTTCGTCGATATACGCCAGGCCATGCTCATACAGCTTGGTAAAAATCCACTGTGTCCATTTGTAATAAGCAGGATCGGTTGTATTGATTTCACGGTCCCAATCGTAAGAAAAACCAAGAGATTTAATTTGACGGCGGAACGTATTGATGTTGCGCTCCGTAAACTCTGCCGGGTCGTTGCCCGTGTCCAGCGCATATTGCTCAGCAGGCAGCCCGAACGCATCCCATCCCATCGGGTGCAGGACATTGTAGCCTTGCATCCGTTTCATCCGGGACAAAATATCCGTCGCGGTATAGCCTTCCGGGTGTCCTACGTGAAGGCCTGCTCCGGATGGATACGGGAACATGTCGAGAGCATAAAACTTCTTCTTGCTCGGATCATCCAGCGTTTTAAAGGTTTTATTCTCTTCCCAATACGTCTGCCATTTCTTTTCGATTTCCTGATGATTGTAAGCCATGATTTGCACTCCTATCGTAGATTCATGAAAACAAACAAATGCTTCGCCCATTAAGAAGAAGAGGGCCACTTCAATAAAAAATAAAAACCTCCCGCCCCCAATCGCGAAACGAAAAGGGACGAGAGGATTATATACGCTCCCGCGGTACCACCCACATTGGTGAACAGACGGCACACCGATCATCGCTTTGCTTCACAGAAAGCAGAAGTCCTGATGCTTGCAATCATAAGCTCACCCGCTTGAAAAATCCGTATCGTGGATAGACGCTCCCCCTTACGCAACCGCTCCTACTGGACGGTCTTCAGGCAGAGTGCTTCGAGGCGAGTTCGGAAAGGGACGGGTTGACTTTCACCTGCCGTCAACTCTCTTTTGCCGTTTCACTTTCGTACTACTCCTCATCAACGCATTCCTTGTTTGTGGTTGTACTTTCGATTATAGACAATCAATGCCAATGCTGTCAATCTCGCGGACGGCAAGCCGAGAAAAACAAACGCTCACTCGTCTCTTGCGGTGGCTGGCCGCTAAAATCGGCCGTTATTTCCACATCGACAAAGCCGGTCTCCATCAGCCAGCGAGCAAGCTCATATGGCTGATACGCCCTCTGCTCATGCACTTCCTCGATACGTTCGTACAAGCCGTTTTCCTGCCGCAGAAAAAAGGTCAGTTCATGCGCTACCTCGAGCCGCAGCGGATCGCAGAAACATTGCCAAATGTACGAAACTTCCTCTTCGGCCAGAGTAAAGGTCTGGTCTCCAAAACCGTGCAGGATTTTGTATGGACTGTGCACGTCGAACAAAAAGGTCCCGCCTGGATGCAGATGCTCGAAGACGAGAGAAAATGTCCGTTTCACGTCCTCTTCTTCCGTCAAGTAGCTGATCGAGTCGCAAAAGGACAAGACACTGTCTGTCTTGGGCAATGCCAGTTCGCGCATGTCCTGTTCGACCCATTTGACTTGGGCCTGCTCCCGCCTCATCTTGTCGTACGCTACTGCAAGCATGTCAGCAGACAGATCAACTCCTGTCACCTGATACCCTCTTTTTGCCAGGGGAATGGCGATGCTTCCGGTCCCGCAGCCGAGGTCAATGACTTGACGCGGCTTCCCTTTCCTGGTCCAGACACCCTCTGCCCAATCGAGCCACTGATCGTAAGGGGAGTCGGTCATCAGCCTGTCGTAGACAGCCGCCATTTGCCCGTACGCCATTTACCTCAGCCTTCCTCTCCAAATTGGACGATAGGGGCTTCGGCCCACAGCCGCTCGAGATTGTAAAACTCGCGGTCTTCGCGATGGAATACGTGGATGACGACATCCTCCAGGTCGACAAGCACCCAGCGTCCTTCGTCTGCTCCCTCAATGCCGCGTACCTTGTAACCGTTCTTGTGAGCCTGATCACGGATCTCGGAAACGATTGCTTGTACTTGCCGTTCATTGTTCCCGTGGCAAATCATGAAATAATCCGCAATGACGGACAGCTTGCTGATGTCCATGATGATCAGATTTTCCGCCTTCTTGTCCTCTGCCGCCTTTGCCACCAGTCTTGCCAGGGCTTCTACTGTTTTAACCATGAAACTCCTCCTTATGTATCCAGTCCGGATACGAGATCGTTATATGCCAACAGTGTCAATGGATACACCGTTTTTTTCTGCTGGATCAAATGTTGAATCGTACTGCCGAGAGCTTGCGCCAAAGCTTTATCCAGATCTTGCGACGCCAAGCTGCGAATCGTTTCAACACCGGGAAAGATTCGGTTTGGTTCTATATAGTCTGCCACACAAACGATTTTTTCTAACAGCGTCATCCCGACCCGGCCCGTTGTATGGTAGCGAACGGCCTGGATGATGTCCGGGTCGGAGACATTCATCTCCGTCTGGATGACGATTGCTCCGGCAAATGAATGCCACAGCTCCTTGTCCCCGTTCAAAAGGTCGGCGGGGAGATCGTGACGAATGAGAACGTCACGCATCCTTTCAACCGGCCAGCATTTGCAGTAGTCGTGCAAAAAACCCGCCAGTTCGGCTTTATCGGGGTCTGCCCCATACTGAAGCGCCAGCTGTCTGGCAGTTTCGGCCACGCCCAGCGTATGCTGATACCGCTTCTCGTGCATTTGGGCGCGGACTTGGCTGAGAAGCGCTTCCCGATCATTCAACCAACTCATATAGTCCGTACTCCTTTATATAACGCTCGACAGCCGGGGGTACGAGGTAACGAATGCTCTTGCCCCGGGCTGCTTTTTCCCGGATCAGTGTCGAAGACAAATCCCACGCCGGCATCTCCACCAAGGTCACAAAATCCCGATATTCACTTTCTATCAGCTCGGCCCCTGGACGCGAAAGGCCGATGAACCGCACCATTTTGACCAAGTCGTCTATCCGATACCATTGCCGAAGTGTTTTTACCATATCTCCGCCAATGATAAAAGAAAACTGGCAATCCGGATACATCTCAACGAGACTTCGCATCGTGTCGTAGGTATAGGATGGACCGCCACGTTTGAGCTCTATGTCGATTGCCCGAAAGGCAGGGTGATCCGCCACAGCAAGCTCTACCATCCGCAGCCGATCGCCGGCTGGGGTCAATCCTGCCCGTTCCTTGTGCGGCGGAATATGTGCCGGCATAAACCAGACCTCATCCAGCCCCGCTTGTTCCCTTGCTTGCTCAGCGGCCAGAAGGTGACCGGCATGGATGGGATCAAATGTGCCTCCCATGATTCCGATTTGGATTTTTGACTGTCCCATCGGTTATGGCAGTTTGATTGTTTTGTTCTCCCTGGACTCCTTGTACAGCACGACCGTATGGCCAATGAGCTGCACCAGCTCCGCTTCTGCTCCCGCCGCCAGAGCTTCGGCTACTTCATGCTTGTCGTCCAGATTGTTTTGCAGAATGGCCACCTTGATGAGTTCGCGGACCTCCAGCGCCTCTTTGATTTGATTCGTCATGTTTTCATTGACGCCGCCTTTGCCCACCTGAAAAATCGGGGTAAGGTGATGGGCTTGTGCCCGTAAAAACCGTTTTTGCTTGCCGGTCAGCATGTACATATCTCCTTTTGTGTATATCTGTTGTTCTTGAAGTGCGCTTTCTTTATTTTAACTCATTTGCAGACGCACGACTGATTCTTCCATTATTTATCTGTGCAGCGTGCTTCAGGTCGCTTTGCTTAGCTGCTGCAGGACAATTTCCCGCATCGTCTCAGTTGGAGCCGCTTCTCCTGTCCATAATTCGAAAGCGAGTGCGCCCTGATTGACAAACATGCCGATACCGGAATGAACCTGAGCGCCTCGGGAGCTCGCCGCTTTTAACAGACGCGTCTCCAGAGGGTTGTAGATCAGGTCGCTTACGATCAGTCCGGCATGGAGCCATTCCTCTTGCACCGGCATCTCATCCACTTGCGGATACATGCCGATGGACGTGGTGTTGATCAGCAGGCTCGCATCCTCAATGGCTTCCTTGCCTTCGGCCGGGTCGATGACAGCCGTAGGGACAATCGTTCCTACGTGTTCCGCCAAAAGCGTCGCCCTTTCGCGGGAACGGTTGATAATCCGGATCTCCTTCACCCCTCGCTCCGCCAGCGTAAAAGCGACTGCACGGGCAGCGCCGCCAGCTCCGAGCATGGTGACTGTCTGTTGTTCCAGCGTAATCCCTGTCGTTTCCACCAGTGAGCGTACGTACCCCAGACCATCTGTGTTGTAGCCGACCAAATAGCCATCGCGGTTTACTACTGTGTTCACGGCACCAATGCGCGCTGCAAGCGGATCGATTTCATCAAGCATGGGCATGATCGCCACCTTGTGCGGGATCGTCACATTTACACCCTTTATTCCAAGTGATCGAATCCCTGCCACCGCTTCAGACAGACGCTCGGGAGCCACATCAAAAGCCATGTATACATAGTCCAATCCCGCTTCTGCAAAAGCGGCGTTGTGCATGAGCGGCGATTGCGAATGCGAGACCGGATGACCGAACAAACCAACCAGATGTGTTTTGCTTGTTATCATGAAGCCGTTCCTTCCCCTCTGCTCTCTCTATCTAGCTTATGGCAAGACAGCCAAAACGCGTCAGATCAACGCTTTTCGCATGCCTACACTGACGCCCTTCGGAGCGTGTACGACGACGGATGCCTCTTCTTTACCCTGAAGGCTCACCCAGCCCAAACCCGAAATGACCAGGTCCGTTGTGCCCGTTGGACGAATTTTAAACGAATGTTTGACAAAAGCGGGCAGCTGTTCTGCGGCTTCACGGCCTGTCGGCGGAGCGAGCATTTCCCCGTGGTGCTTCTGAAACACTTCATCGGCATTCTCCAGCTTCGTGCGGTGGATGTATATATCGTTCGTTACATACACAACAAACGGCTGTCGCGTGCCGCGTACAAAATCAATCCGGGCCAAACCGCCGAGGAAGAGGGACTGGCCATCGTTTAATTGATACACTTTTGGATTGATTCGAGAGGTCGGCGTAATTTTCCGCAAGTCTTGCGGTGTCACCATATGGCCGATCTGATCCCGGTTGATAATTCCTGGCGTATCGAAAATAGAACGGCCGTCCTCCAATGGAATCTCAATCTTGTCCAGTGTCGTCCCCGGAAACGGTGATGTCGTAATTTCCAGATCAGCCGATCCGTAATCGTGCAGAATGCGGTTGATCAACGTGGATTTGCCGACATTCGTCACACCGACGATGTAGACGTCCCGTCCCTTGCGCAGTTCCCCGATACGTCCCAAAAGCTCATCGATGTGCAATCCTTTTTGGGCACTTACCAATACGACATCGGCCGGCCTGAGTCCGCGTTCCTTGGCTTCGTGCTGCATCCAGTTGCGGACGCGATTCAAATTGATATTTTGGGGCAAAAGATCCACTTTGTTGCCCACCAGCAATATCGGGTTGTTCCCGACAAAACGAGGCAATCCCCGCAGCCAGGAGCCATGGAAATCAAAAATGTCGACAACCATGACGACGAGACTTTGCGTCGATCCGATCCCATCCAGGATTCGGAGAAAATCGTCATCTCCCATTCCTACAGGAGCTACTTCATTATAATGTTTAATCCGGAAACAGCGTTGGCAAATCACTGTCTCGCGCTTGAGCGCGGAAGCAGGAGCGTATCCCGGCCGCTTTTGATCCTCTGTCTGGATCGCGATGCCGCATCCTGCACATGTCCCCAAGCTTTGCTCCATCATGCTTTTGTCTTCCACGAAATCATTCCCTTTCTACGCATCCAATAAAGAGCCATACGCTCCATCCTGCGGTTGAACCGCGTCCAAAAACCATCCGTCTGGGCTACCGGAACGACGAGGATCGTATGAAATCCAAGCCGGTTGCCGCCCAGCACATCGGTAAACAACTGATCACCGATGACGACCGTCTCCTGAATCTTTACGTTCATCTCGGCAATCGCTTGCATAAATGCCCGGTTGGTCGGTTTGCGGGCCGCAGAGATAAATCGCACACCCAGAGGCGTGCAAAACTTGTCTACCCTCTCGCGGTTATTATTGGATACAACGGTTACCTGAATCCCTTCATCGCGCAAACGCTTCAACCATTGTTCCACTTCCGGCGTTGCATACGGCCTGTCCCACTCCACCAGAGTGTTGTCCAGATCCGTAATGACAGCCTTGATTTTCTTCTCCCGCAGTTGATCTATATCAATATGGTGGATCGACTCCACGTACTGATCTGGCATCAGCTTTTCAAGAAACACGGGGCACCTCCAAGCAGTGTGTACGAGAACCGCGATTTCGGCACCTACTATACCATAATCAGCCACTCCCTTGCAAAAGAAAAAGAAGAGGCCCGCGGCCCCTTCTCGTTTTGCTGCTGCGAATTGGTCAAACCCGGTTGTTGCGCCGTTTTTTTGCAAGAATGGTGACATCGGCCTGATTCGCCGCCAAAGCATTTCCCGTACGTGATTTTGCTGTTGCCGCCTGCGTGATTTTGACAACAATGACGGTATTCTTGCCCACTTTGTACGAGTACGTCCTGACATTGTTCCGTTGCATAGGTAAGCACCTCCTTCAGGAATAGATGTACCGGTACGAATCTACTTCCTACTCCTTACAGAGGGCCATTCGCCGCTCCCTTGACCTTGATGTGGAAAATGCTTGCATCCGCCTGGTTAATCGCTGCTGCATTTCCGAATTGGGATTTGGCTTTTGCAGCTTGCGCGATGAAAACCTTGCTTTTCCCTTTTTTCGGCCACTTTCCGAAGTTATATGCCGCTTTTGCCATGTCTCGTACCCCCTTTCAATCAAAGGATGGTACATACTATGGCGAACCTGTCTGACCCGAAGCCACGTTTCTCCCCTATCATTCGCGTATTTTGCTAGAAACTCAGGCTCTCGTTTCTCTTTGTATCAACCGCTGTACCTGCTCTTTCGGCTCCCAGCATTGAAATTGATAGGTAGGTTTGGTCTCGTAGGTGAGTCGAGAGCATCGATAGACAATGCCGCCTGCTTCCTTTTCCACGCGAAAGTGAACGCAGGTGGCGCAGCAATGAAACCGGTTTACGCCTGTCATTTTGTATTCTCCTCTCGACTGAACCTCACCATTGCATATTCCATGAAAACAGGCTGAGTTGCTCGTACCTTTCTTCATCGGGCGATGCAAAATTGGAAAAACCGACGCCGACCAGCCGGACACCCGGGCTATAATCAAAGGCATCCAGGAGTTCTTCCAACAGATCTCTCCATGCTGCACCGTACTCTTTTTTCCGCTGCTTGCTTCTGATCGTAAAATCAGCAAACTTGATTTTCAGCGTGATCGTCCGGGGGATGACACCCTCATCTTGTATATCCTGCTCAACCTCCTGCAAAAGCGAGAAGGCTACCGAGGCGATCTCGTCACGCTGGTACAAATCATAGGCGAGTGTCGTCTCCCTGCTTAAAGACTTGGGCGAGCGCTCTGTTACGATTTCCCTGTCGTCCTCTCCGCGTGCTCGAAAATACAAAGCATGACCAAGTTTCCCCAGCATATTCACAGCTTCCTCCAAGGAAAGCCGCCAAAAATCCTCAACCGTGCGAATTTCTTTTTTCGCAAGAAGCTCCTGCGTTTTTTTACCGACACCGTGCAGTGTTCCGATCGGCAAATTCCGGAGAACATCAAGCGATTGCTCGGGACGAATCACCACGAATGCATCCGGCTTCTTCAGATCACTGGCAATTTTGGCGAGTGACATATTATAGGAAAGACCGACACTGCAAGTAAGACCGGTTTCCCGGCGAATCCGCCGTTTGATCTCCTTGGCGATCGGAACGGCATTTTCATATCCGGATACGTCGAGATACGCTTCGTCGAGCCCAACTGTCTGATAGCGGTCCGTAAAGGAGGAAAAGATGGCACGAATCTCTGCCGACTTCTCCACGTACCGCTCGTAGCGGACAGGCAGAAAAATCCCCTGAGGACATTTTTTCCGCGCCAATGCGACCGGCATCGCCGAACGAACACCATATTTTCTGGCTTCATAGCTGCACGTCGAGACAACTCCCCGATTGCTCATGCCGCCTACAATAACCGGCAGGCCGCGATATTCGGGCCTGTCGAGCTGTTCTACACTGGCAAAAAACGCATCGATATCGACATGTAAAATTTTTTTCATCGATATGACCACCAAACATACATTCTCATCCCTATTATCGCCGCTTCTTTGACCGGTTGCAAGCATGCGTTCCTTCCTGCCTTGCTCCCTTAATTGTCAGCGGTTCGGTGTTAACGGGAGTAGCTTTGCTCGATCCGAGTGGCTTTTACTCTATCCGAACGGCGTTCCCTCTATCCTGGCTACTATTCGTGTTGTTCATTATCGCTGTGATCGTTTACGGGATATTGTTCACAACCTGGAGCAGTTCCGTTACTGCAGGATTTCCTTTTCTCGCATAGGCAATCATTCCGTGCTTATCAATGATGTATACAATCCGTTGTTGGAATAAAAATCCGAGAACCTTTCCTACCCCGTATGCTTTTCGTATGGCATGGTCCCCGTCGGCAATCAAGGGAAAATCGTATCCGAACTTGCCTGAAAAAGCCCGGTGGCTCGTCAGGTCGGCCGGATTGATTCCGATAACAACCGCATCAGCCGCTTCCAGATCACTGTACCGATCGCGGATCGCGCATAGCTGCTTTGTGCAGACAGGCGTGTCATCTCCCGGATAAAAAATGAGGACTATTTTTTTCTTTCCGATAAACGTTTGAAGGTCGATCCGCCCCTTTGTGCTCTCGGCAGCAAACAAAGGCGCTTTCGTTCCGACTGTCAGCATCGCGACACCCCCACTCCAGTATACCAGACAAAAAGGACCGCCCCCCATAAAATGGGAGAGCGGTCCTTTTTTACAGCGATTGCATTTTCAATTGCTTGCATTTGCCCACAAAGGCTTCCGCTATTTTCAGCATATTGTCATCATGGGCCCACATCCGCTCTGGATGCCATTGCAGCCCTACATGCAGCCCGTCGAGGCTCTCGATAGCCTCAATCACCCCGTCAGCCGCGACTCCTGTCGCCCGAAACCCGGGAGCTACGTCTTTCACCGCCTGATGGTGGGAAGTATTGACGAGAATCTCTGTTTTGCCCAGCGCCTCTGCGACGACGCCTGGTTGCAGTGTCACTTTGTGCGCTCCGTATTGGCGGGAACCTTTTTGAGCGTGCTGGAACGCGCCCGGCACCTGACTCGGAATATCCTGTATCAAAGTTCCGCCTGCGGCCACATTGAGAATCTGCATGCCGCGGCAAATACCGAGGATAGGCTTTTTCATTTCCAGCGCCAGTCTGATCACTTCCAGCTCTGCCAGGTCCCTCTCGTACTCTACCTCACCCAAACCTTGCAACGGCTCTTCCCCGTACAAATGCGGTGCCGGATCATCTCCACCCGTCAGGATCAAACCGTCCAGCGATTCAATCATGGCCCGAAAAGGAGCATCCTTCACTGTCAAGAGCGGAAAAATGTACGGAACGCCGCCAGTACGGGCTACGCCGTCCACATATCCGGAGCCGACATAGAAATACTGATCAAGGTTGTTGTTTGGAAAGAACATCTTGGTACATGCCACGCCAATAATCGGTTGCACGAAAGTCACTCCCTGCTATTTCTTTTCATTCGATGCGTATTTGAAGTCGATGAAGCCCAATGCGTCAATGACGACATCTTTTACACTGTCCTGCTTTACCCATGTGTACGTGAAGTAGTAGATCGGCAAGGCGGGCATTTCATCCATTACAATGGCATCGGCCCTCTTCAGGCTCACGTTGCGTTTGGCTTCGTCTCCTTCTGTGGCGGACTTAGCCAGCATATCAAGGAACTCCTTGTGTTCCCATTTGGACGTGTTCAGACCGCCTTTGAACACTTCCAGGAAGTTGATCGGATCGTTAAAGTCGCCAATCCAGCTCGCCCGGCCGATATCGAAGTTGCCCGCTTTCATCTGTTCACGGTGAACCTTGTTCTCTTTGTTTACCAGCTTCACTTCGATGCCGAACGCTTTTCTCCACTGATCCTGAATAACCGTCGCAATGCGTTGGTTCACTTCTGTCGTATTGTAGGCGAGGGTCAACTCAGGCAGCTCGCTGATACCGAGCTCCTTCATGCCCTGTGCCAACAGTTCTTTTGCCTTTTCAACATCGTTGTCCTTAAAGTAGCCTTCCGGTTTGAAGGCCATCGTCGGAGGCAGGATGCCCAGGGCAGGCGTGCTCTTGTACGGAACGACGCTGTCGGCAATTTCCTGGCGGTTAACGGCGTAAGCGAACGCCTGACGAATGTGCTTGTTGTTGAACGGAGGCTTCGTCGTGTTGAAGATGTACCAGTACGTTCCAGCGGTCGCCTGCGACTGCATTTTGCCGGAGTCCTTCAAGGAATCGAGCGCGTCGAGCGGCAGGTCGCCCAGCGGAGAACCCGCCCAGTCGAGCTCGCCCTTTTCAAACATCGCCAGTTCGGTATTGGCGTCCTCGATCATGTTGACGGTCAGCTTGGACAGCTTCACACGATCTTTATCCCAATAGTTTTCATTTTTTTCCAATTCGATCAAAGATTTGTGCTCCCACTTCTTGAGGACGAACGGCCCATTCCCTATGTAGGTTTCAGGTTTTGCCGCCCAATCCTTGTTGCCCTCGACAACTTTTTTGTTTACAGGAAAGTAGGTGACGGAGGCCACAAGCTGCGGGAAAAACGGAGCCGGGTTTTCCAGGGTGACTACCAATGTTTTCTCATCCGCAGCTTTGACGCCAACATCCTCCGCTTTTGCCTTTTTGGCATTGTACGCCTCGCCGTTTTTCAGGTAGTACATCTGATAGGCGTAACCGGATGCTGTCTCGGGGTTGAGAACGCGCTTCCAGGCGTACTCGAAGTCATGGGCCGTCACAGGGTCGCCGTTGGACCATTTTGAATCACGCAGATGGAAGGTGTAGGTCAGGCCATCCGGGGAAACCTCGTATTTTTCCGCGACCGATTCCTTGATCTTGCCGTCTACGTCAAGACGAAGCAAACCGTCAAAAGCGGCGCGGGTAATCGACATGGAAGGAATGTCCTCAGCCAAGCCCGGATCGATTGTATTTGGTTCTCCCGTATTCAGGTTGATCCGCATCTCCTGTGGTGCTGCTGCTTGTTCTTGTGCTGCCGGTGTCTCCGCAGGCTTTTGTTCTGCAGGCTGACTCGCTTGTCCCCCACAGCCCGCAAAGGCCAGACTGCTTAGCATCACAAAACAGAGCGACATCTTTTGAAGCGCTTTCATGGAAAACCCCCTCTTGAAACTTTTTTTCTTGATTATACGATGCATGATTAAATAATATTATCTTACGAAAATTTTGTCTACAACTATGTAAAGTGATAAAGGAGCTGGTCATGATGTTAGCGTCATTGGAAAATGCTCTCAGCACATTGCTTGAGAAGAGTGGCGGGCAGTGGGGAATCTACCTCGAAGATTTACAGACAAACGAAATCTGGGGCAAGGGTCATGATGACCGCTTTTACGCCGCCAGCGTAATCAAAGTCCCGATCATGGCCGCTGTGTTTGCTGAAGCCTACGCAGGCAAGTTTGCTCTCGAAGACAAACTGACTCTCAGACAAGAGGATCAGGTCGGCGGAGCAGGCATTCTGCAGCATATGACGCCAGGCACAAAGTGGAGCATTTACGATCTGACAACCCTGATGATCATTCAGAGTGACAACACGGCAACCAATATGCTCATCGATCTTGTCGGGGCTGAGGCGATCCGTTCTGTCATGAACAAAACAGGAATGGTCAACAGCCAGTTTCACAACAAGCTGATGATCGTCCC
The DNA here is from genome assembly GCF_036700025.1 of Brevibacillus borstelensis. Taxonomy (NCBI): domain Bacteria; kingdom Bacillati; phylum Bacillota; class Bacilli; order Caryophanales; family Paenibacillaceae; genus Brevibacillus; species Brevibacillus borstelensis. The sequence goes on from NZ_CP144922.1 coordinate 3,858,458, forward strand.
TGCGGAGCTGGAAGGCTACAATGAGGTGACCGCGGAAGATCTTGGCAGCCACCTTCGCCATTTGGCTACAGGAAAAATCATCTCGTACAACAGTTGCCTCCACATGATCAACATCATGAAAAGACAGCAGCATCGCGACCGCATCCCCTATCACCTGCCTGATCCGGACGGCGATGTGATCGGCATGCTGCCGAAATGGGAGCTGGCCAATAAAACAGGGACAGTCACTCGAACGACTCATGACATCGGAGTGATGTACATCGGCAACCGGGCAGTGACGATCTGCTTGTTATCCAAAAATATCGAGACCGTCGCAGCCAATGACGTGATGGCGCAAATCGGCCGGATGGTATACGATCTGTATACGAAGTAGAAAAAAGGCCTGTCCGTTGTTTTGGACGGGCCTTGCTCATACAGTCGGGTCCTGTACGTTCGGGTCCCATACCTAGGGTCCATGCATTCGGTCCCTTATGAGCTCCATTCACCCGTTTGCACTGAAGTTCGCTGCCTTCCGCTTGACGATTGCAGTGACGATCGGAAGACCCATCAACACGATCCAAAGTGAATTGACTCCTGCAGGTACAACTGCCCAGTAAAAAATAGAGACATCCGGTTTCCCTGTCAGGATGTCCATTCCTGCAGCTCCGACGAGACCGATCAGATTGCCCGCGATTCCCCACAATGCCATCCAGACGTAATGGCTAAGCGAAACTTTTCCATTCCTCAGATCAAATTCCTTATGTAAATAGGCAAAGCCCGAGAACAGCCCGATGACGCCATTGCCAATAATCCAGCTCATCCACAATTGCCCGGAGAGAACATCTGACAGGAGAGTTCCCAAGGCACCGAACAGGAAGCCTGTCAGCGGGCCAAAGCAGGCTCCTATAATCGTAAGAATGACGATGGCCGGCCGCAAACTGCTGCCTGCTATCGGAATATAGTCGGTGATATAACTGAGGAAGCCGTAAAGTACAACTCCCATTCCGATTACTCTGACTTTTTCGCCCTTTCTTGCGGCGGCAGGACAGATGTCCATCTTGGTGGCTCCTTTTTGTAGTCTCTGGACATCCTCAACATAGCATCCGAAAGCCCCGCTGTCAAAACGGAATATTCTGGATATGCTTATTCTATATAGACAAAGGAAAAGGCGTCCTTCCTTTGCAGGAAAAACGCCTTAATGGGCATCGATGCTGTCTCTATTTGGAAAGGATCAGCTTGCTTACTTCGTACGCGCTGGAGAAAGACAGCTCGGACAATTGTCCTTGGCCTTCACACCAGTCACCCGCAAAAAACAGGTTGCGGTAATCTGGCAAGCTGATTGGCAGCGCCTCCTGGTTCATCGTCCACTTGATTTCCTGGACGACGGCACGGGTGGAAACGCGGGGCACCACGAGTTCCTCCCGCCAGCCTGGGAAGTGCTTGTCGTACAGTTGTTCAATCTCTTGCTTGCGCTGCTCGACGACTTCTTTCACGCCGACTTCGGACTGACGCAGATAGGCGGTCGCCTGCAGTAGCTGTCCGCCCTCTGGGACGCAGGTCTTGTCGTAATACGAAATATCCGTAATAAAAATGTTGTTTTGCTTGTCATAAATATAGGTGTAAGGGACATCGATACGCTGCTTGAGACCGATATCATACACGACGACAACCGTCGGCTCGTATGTTGCATACTGTGCGATAGCATGCTCCAGCTTTGTATCCTTAAACACCTTTGTCATTTCTTTTGGAGGGATGCAGCTGATGAATTCATCTCCGGTAAATTCAGCTTCCGGCGTGACAGCGGCAACCACTTTGTCATTTTCGACACGGAAGGATTCGACCTTTGTTTTGGTCATGATCGTGCCGTTGTTGGCTTCGATGACACGGACAAATTCCTCGATCAACGCCTGCCACCCGCCTCCGATGTAGGCAACCGGCTTATTCGTCGTAAAGATCCGACGATAGTAGGTGAAGAACACATCAGACGGAATTTTTTCCGGCTCACGGGTAAAGAAGTTGGAGGATGCCAATGTCAGCATCATTTCCTTTACTTCCTCACTTACATTTTGCTTCTCCATCCACTTCTGGATCGACAGGTGCGGGTGACCCGTCTCCATTTTCAACATGGTTTTCAAGATTTCAAAGGTAAACAGAACTTTGTCAAATCCCTTGACCAGCTTCGTACGGAACAATCCCTGCACATTTGCGGGAACCGCTGTCAAATCGTCCCCCAAATCATAACGGGCTTTATTCGGATTGAAATCCTGCCAATCAATGTTCAAACCCAATTCTTTTTCAAACGTTTTCAAAACCGATGTGTCACGCCCGTAAATGGCATGTGCACCGAAGTTAAAGTTAAAGCCTTTGATCTTCAGCGTGACGGCACGGCCGCCCAGGGCTCCGCGCTCAAGAAGCGCTACCTTTTTGCCCTTGGAAGACAGATAGGCTGCAGCAGAAAGACCGGCGAGCCCCCCGCCAACGATGACGACGTCATAGTGGTTCGTTGTCATAACAATCTCCCTTACATACTCACGATGTATGAAACCTCAATCATCCTATAGGATAAGGGATGTACAAGGTAGAAGTCAACCATAAATGAACTGTGTCTATTGTTATACTGATGATACCATTTTTTGGCTTTTCCGTTTCCCCTCGCTCTTCCTTCTGTTTCCTGTCAACCTATCTTATTATGACCATAAAAGCATGACAATTACCCCTGCCTGCACTCATCGTTCCGTAGTGATCGACAGGGGTAAAAATTCAAGTTCTCGTCTCAGGAGCCTTGTTGTTCGTTTCTTCTCGTCATCTGCTGCCAAACTGTACCGCTCGCCGCTTCTCCGCGCTCGATGCGCTCAACAGCCATTTGAATTTGCAGACGAACCTCAAATTCCGGATCGTCCTGGGCCGCCCGCAGAGCTTCCAGCGCCGAGTCGTCGCCTACCTCGTACAGGAAACGGGCTGCACGCCAGCGTACGAGCTTGTTCGGGTCCTTCAGGGCTTCGCACATCGCTTCACTTGCTCTCGGGTCCCCCAGATCGGACAAAGTATCTCCTGCCGTCCTGCGAACAGATACAGAGGGGTCACGGAGCGCTTCGTAGAGCAAAGGAAACACCTCATCGCCTCCCACCATTCCCAGGTAGACGACTGCCAGCCGACGGATGGAGCCCTTTTCGTCATGAAGCGCCTTTCTCAGAACAGGCAAATCTTCGGCAGTCGGCTCCATGCGATCCAGCGCAGCATACCGCTTTTGCCAATCAGGATCATCGAGCATCTCCAGCGTGACGACTTTCTTGACCCGCTCGGGCTGGGGCGGGGCTTCTCCCACTCCAAGCTGCAGCGCCTGTTGAACAAGCTCTTCCACCCGTTCTGGCGGATACGCCGCATCCACCTCGCTGGCCACTTCTTCCCCGATCTCGCGCAAATCGCCGTAGCGAACGTCTTGCTCTACCCATTTGCGCTCCATGATTACATTCGGTGAAGCGGAACCCGCCTTCATGGCCGCCGCTCCGAATCGTTCGGGCAAGGCGGCGCGTATCTGCTCGGTTCCCATCGTTACTTTTACCTGCATGGGAATGCCGCGGAACATCTGGATGTACACCTGCGCTTCTCCCCACGCTTCCCCGGACTCTTCATTCGTCCAGGCTGGCATGGAGGTCTCCGCCCCCGCTCCGAAAACCTCCCGGGCATGGGTCAAAATTTGCTGCCAGTCTGCTTGCGATTTTCGTTCCAAGGCATAGAAATCAGCCGTATGAAAAATAGAGGTCACGCCTTCAATCGCCAGCAGCTGCTTCACCAATTCCGGCATTTGCGCCCCGGACTGCTTGTTGTATACCCGCTGAACGCCGTCAGGCAAGCGCTCGTCCACATTCAGCTTCATGACATTTGGACTGGGTGTCGGTTCTATCGACAACAGTTTCATGCCGAGTCACTCCTTTTGTTGCCTATTCTCTCGTACCGCTATGGTACCATGTCCGCGGCGTCCATGCCATTTTTGAAGTGCAGCGGGAACCTGTAGTAATCATTGGCCGATTTGACCCGGAATCCGCAAGACTCATAGAGAGACAGGGCATTGCTGTTTTCCGTGGCTACCTCCAGGATCATTTTGGGAAAGCCCTCGTCAGACAACAGGGCAATTGTTTTTGCCAACGCTTCTTTACCATACCCTTTTCGCTGATGATCAGGGTGAACGGCAAACCCGTAGATAAAGGCATGCTTCGGCTGACGGGAAACGCTAATCCTGCCAATCGGCTCGTTTTGGTCATGCGTGATCAAATAATTGGTCTGGGCAGGGTCTTGTCCCATATGCTCGAACATCTCTCTGGCGAGTGTCTCCTCCAACTGAAACCCTGCCATGCTAAGTTGAATCAAAATCTCCTTATCGTCTGGGGTTGAAGCCCTGAGCTGAATTCGCCCATCCTGTTTCGGCAATTCTTCGCCTGACTCCTCCCGCTCCATCCAATACTCGGAATACTCATACCGCGCAGCCACTTTCTCCATATACCCTTTTCCTGTTTTGGACCCGCGCTGGACAATAAACAACAGCTCTGGAATTTTGCGCAACCGGCATTCTTCTTCCATCAGCCACTGCAAATGCCGGAATATCCCCTTTCCCCGGTAATCGGGGTGCACCACGCCGGTTGCCTCCGCTTCTCCCTGATGGAAAACGTGCAGCCCTCCGTATCCGACGAGCTTCCCGCGGTCATAGCAAAAAAAATCGTTGGTGTCGGTACCCGGACGCTTTTCCAGCATGTCGAAATTCAGCTTCAGATTGATCTGTTCGAAGCCATTGCAGACTGCTGCCAATCCCCGGATATGGTCCAATTCCTCGGCTGTCGGTTTTGCTTTGGTGACATATGTAAAGGCTGTCATTCATACTCTCCCTTTCGTTCCTAAAAATAGTGGCGCCGCAGCTCCTGCACGACCTCCTCCAGATTGTTTCCCACCTGAGGAATGCCATAGCCGACATAGAGCGGCGAAGCGACAAAGCGCGGGACAACCTTGACGATTATCTGCCCGTCCCATTGGTAAAAAAACAAATTGTAGCTTTGGCAGATGCGGTTTACGTGATGAAGGATCCAATGTGTCAAAATTTGGATATAGTCCGCCATCCTGTTTAAGCTTCCCGACTCAGACAAAATCACATTGTATTCAAAAAATCCCGCGCGCGGCTTCGTCGAGAGATTGCACGTAACCCCCGCATCCTGATCGATGACAATCCCCTCGAAATGCTCTCCCTCCACATCTTTCAGGTAATCGTAATGTTTCAACCCGACGATTTGCATATGCGGGTGGCGGATGCTCCCCCCGGAATAAGGGCCATGGTTTTTAAAAAACAGTACAGAGCGATAGGAGCCGCTCTCCGTCATCTCCAGCCATTTTTCCACGCCAAATGCAAACAGGGCATACAGGTGGTCCTTTTCATAGACGGACAGTTCGCTGTCACATTGACTCGTCTCGATCACCAGCGTTTGAGTGGCATCCTGCAAAACCGGGTATTTGTTTTTTAGCCAGATCATTTCTCCTCTTTGCTCCAGAATACCGTCCAGCTCATCCGGAAAGCAGAAGGGACAAGCCGCCTGCCGGTTCATGATGTTCTCCGGCTTTTGTCGGCCGATGTGCATATCAAAATGCAGATGCGTCTGCGACATTTACTCGGGTCCTCCTTCAACGATTTGTCCTTCCTGAACAATTCCCTATCGAAAAAGTCCATTCCTTCTTTGCCGGACACTTGCCCTCACTCTACAAAAGTAATTAACTCACTCTACTCTATACGTATTCCAGGTGAGGACCACCGCGCATTCAACGGATAGTATGAAAAGGCAAGGACAACTGCAACTAAACGAAGAGGCCACACTCCAGAAGCGAGATCCAGCCAGACTAACCGAGACGCCCAAGCTTTCACTCACAGCACCTGCGGATACTTTCTTTATGCTCATTGATTTGCCGTAGCCGAACCAGCTTGCAATCTCATTCAGGGAGCAACCCCTTCAAAACAGAAAAAAAGAGCACTTTCCCTCAAAAATGGGTGCAGTGATCTTTTTTTATCTCATTTTAATCCGTTACACTTACGGAAGTGACTTCGAAAAAGGAGTTGGCCGTTCATGGAGAAAGCGCAGTTCATGGAAAAATCGTTTTACTACCCGGTCAGTTGGCTCGAAGCCCAGCAGTATAAATATCAACTGGATCAAGAGGGGATTCCCTACTCGATACAGTCCCCGCTTGACCTTCCTGTGCTCGAGGAAGGCAAACTGGCAATTGTCTTTCCCTCCATTCCTCTGCGGGTTTACGTTTGGGTACGCTCATTGTTTTACCGGGATGGTCTCCGCTATCCAGACTTTTCGTGAAGGCATGGTTTGAGCATCCATACAGAAGCGTGACAGCCCGCCTTGATTTTTTTATGATAGTGGTATGCAGTAAAGGTGGTGAATCCTTTGAAAAGTATAAAACCCGGCCGCGGCCCTTCCGCCATGGGGGCAGCTGGAAGCATTTTCGCCGTAATCTTCGGTATATTTTGGACCATCATGGCATTTGTCATCACGCAGGACTCCCCTTTTCCCGTAGTAGGCATAATCTTCCCTGCCTTTGGCCTTTTATTTATCGGGATGGGAATCGCACAAGCCGTCTACCATTACAAAAACGCGACAGGCAAAGAGCGAATGTCCTTGTTTGACATTACGGATTCCAGAGAAGAAGGCGACCCGTTACACCGCCATTTCAGCTCTACATCCTCTGTATCGGAGCAGAATACTGGACGTTTTTGCCCCTACTGCGGAGAACCAGTCGAAGCCGAGTACCGCTTTTGTCCCAAATGCGGGAAAAGCATGCCTTCCTCCGGTTAATCTTTAGCCCTCTTCCTGATTCCCGAATAACCCCTCTTCCTTCTTGTCATTCTAAGGAAGAAGGAGGGAGCATCCATGGATTCTCACAAGACCCGTCCGGAAGCGGAGCCATCCGTCGCTCCGGGAATGAACACACATGATCAGTTGGAAGAAAAAGCATCTGAGCAAGAGGTAAACAACGGCGATTCCACGACTGTTACCCGTCTCTTCCTCGATCGAACGCCGGATGAGTAGATGCGATATATGCTGGAATGCGACATGTTCGCCCATCAGATTTCGCTTCGCGATCTGCTGTGCTATAATGGATGCGGCGAAGTCTTGGCTCCCTCACGCAGGGAGCTATTTTTTTGTCATTTGACAGCACCTGCCACTCTTCTTGATGAACTTAGCGAAGAATGGATGGTTTTCTCTTTTTTACAAAACAATTATAATGTAACGGATAACTTGTCTACTTCGTCCTATAGTGACAACAGATTTTTCAATGACACAACTGGAGGGTAAACATGAAGAAACTTCTGTCAATCCTACTGATAGCCGTGTTGCTGCAAGGCTGTACTTCTTCCAAAGAAACGCCTTCGACTGGCACACCGGCTCAACCCCCTGCCACAGAACAACCGGCACAGCAGCCTTCTGATCCCGCTCAACCGGAAACACCGCAGCCTGGCACTTCGACTCAGCCAACAGACGACCAAGATAAAAATGACGAAACAAACAAAAACGATAGTTTCCATGTGGCCTCTGTAGAAAAAACGGGCGAAGACACCTTTACGATAAAAGGTAAGGCCCGCGTGTTCGAAGGCAACTTTCAATATGTAGTGGAGGACGGTCACAACGAGCTGACCAAAGGAAACGTCCAAACCTCGGCAGGGGCTCCTGAATGGGGAGATTTTGAATTCACAGTCAAGGTAAAAAAAGACCAACCCAATTCGACCTTGACTCTGGTTTTGTTTGAGTCCAGTCCCAAGGACGGAAGCCGGAGAATGGAATTGCCCATTGCCCTGCCCTAAAGAGATGACCGGATACGACATGATCTGACCTGATGAAAACCCGCCGCGAATCAACGGCGGGTTTTCGTTTATCTGTTTTTTGCCGGGCGTACTGGTGAAACCGTGAACCTTACGAAAACGGTTGTGTTCTTCCGCAAAAAGGCAACTTAATAGTTGCTCCCCCCTCCGGCATATACTAGCTGATGAGGAGTGTGATGATGTTGGAAAACAAATCGGTCTACTACGTAACCAGTTGGGATGATGCCGCTGTCTATACACGGGCGTTGGAAGCCATGAATATTCCGCACGCTGTCGAATCTCCCGGCAGCCCGCTCGATCTCAGTGAAGGCCAGCTGGCGATTGTCTTGCCACATTTGCCTGCCAGGACCCATTCCAAAGTTCGCGAGCTGTTCCAGGGCGAGGGCGAGAGGTATCCGGATTAAGAAGATGACTGGTGTACTCATCGCCGCGGGCATCATCGGCTCATTTCTTTTGTCCGGTTATTTCATGACCAAATGGGAAAACGAGGTGTTCCCGGGCAATCAAGACACACAAGCAGACAACGAAGAAAAGTCCGTCAAATGACAGAAAGCATGGTCACATACGAGACTGCTTCGGACCGAAGTCCTTGCAGACGGCATGCGGACCATGCTTTCCTGTTTCTTGATATTGGCGCAGCTTTGCTACTTGCATTCGCTTCTCTTGCTGCGGTCAGGAAGCCGCGCTTTTTTCGGCGGAGGTGAGATACACATTCTTGCCAGCCCCCAAGCCGACCAGGAATAGCAAGAAGGCTACGATGAGCAGCAGGAAGAGCGGCATCGTCCAGCCTTGTGTCACGTCATGGATAAAGCCAAAAAGAGTCGGGCCGAGCGCAGCCAGCAAGTACCCGACCGATTGGGCCATCCCGGACAGCTCAGCCGCTTCGGCCGCACTGCGTGTACGCAGCGAGAAAAACATGACTGCCAAGCTGAAGCTGCAGCCGCCAGCGATACCGATCAGAATAATCCAGAGCGGCATGAGCACCGTATTTCCAGCCAGCAAACCCGCGTACCCTATGAACATGCATCCTGTCGTAATGGCTACGAGCAGACGCTGATTGGATACTCTCCCTGCAAGCACCGGCATCAGGAAGCTGCCAGGCAGACTGGCGAATTGCATCAGGAACAGCATCCACCCCGCAGCAGAAGGACTTACACCTTGATCCTGAAGAATCTGCGGAATCCATGCTATCCCCACATAAAACACCAAGGACTGCAGCCCCATAAACAGTGTCACTTTCCACGCAAGCGGAGATTTCCAAATTGCCCCTGCAGTCGAACCCGCTCTAACCGAAACTGCCGTTTGTGCGTTTTTGCGCAACTGTGGCACCCATACGGCCAATGCGATAAAAGCCAAAATGGCCCAGCAGATGAGCGAGCCTTGCCACCCGAACGAAAGACCGTGAGCAATCGGGATGCTCACCCCCGAAGCGATGGCAGCGAACAAATTCATCGCCATGGAGTAAGCACCGGTCATCACTCCTACCTTTTGCGGAAAATCCCGCTTGATCAAGCTTGGGATCAGCACATTGCCGAGAGCGATAGCCAAGCCGAGCAAGGCGGCCCCGATAAAAAGCAGCCAGACCGAGTGGAGGGAGCGGAGAACGATTCCTGTCAGCAGGACAAGCAGGCTGTACATAATCGTCTGTTCCATCCCGAACCGCCGCGATATTTTCGGGGCGAGCGGTGAAAGCAGGGCAAACGCGAGCAGCGGCAGGGTGGTCAGCAGACCGGCGACCGTATTGCTAATGCCGGTATGATCGCGTATCTCCCCAATGATAGGACCGACAGCCGTTATCGGTGCCCGCAGATTGGTGGCAACAAGTATAATCCCGAAGGCGAGCAGCCATATGCCGGCCCGTGCTCCTTCACGGGATAAAGCTTGATCTGTATTCATTTTGCATCTCCCCGTTCTTGATCCTCGAAAGCCTGCTGCGCTGCTTCAATATGAGCCCGGACAGCGAGTATTGCCTCTTCCGGTCTGCCCGCGACAATCGCATCTATCAGCTCTCTGTGGATTTTTTTATGCAGGGCGAGTCGCTTGGACGCAGCCGAGAAAACCACTTTGTCTACCGTCTCTCCAATGGACTGCTGGATCGACTCAGTCATGTGCTCATAAAGCTCCAACAGGATGCTGTTGTGCGCTGCTTTTACGATAGACATGTGAAGCTGCACGTCTGCTTCAATATAGGTCTGGGCGTTATCGGCTACCTCGCTTGCTGTCAACCAGGTCTTCATGGCTTCCACGTCTTCCGGCGTTCTCCTGAGCGCAGCAAGGCGGGCGGCATCCTGCTCCAGTGCAGAACGCACCTCCAGCGTTTCTGTCAAGGCAGAGCGCTGAAAACGACGCTGCAGAGCGGCACCCAGTTCACTGGAAGAGCAAACATAGGTGCCGTCTCCCTGTCTTGTTTCCAGCATACCTGTATGCACCAAGGCCCTGACGGCTTCCCGTACCGTGTTGCGGCTGACCCCCAACTGATTGACCAGCTCCGGCTCTGGCGGAATTCGCGTGCCAACCGGCCAGTCCCCTGACTGGATCAGGGAATAGATCTGTGCTACAACCTGCTCCACCAGTGTCATTCTCCCTGCCTGTTTTAATTTCATAATTCTCACTCACCACCAAACGTAGGATGATTGGATGTTTTTGATTATAACATAGGCGAATGGTGTGTCAACCCATCAACTCTTTTGAAAATAGGATTATAGACCCTTGCTCCCGTTATTAAAGATGGGCTTTTTTAAAATTTTTTACAAAAGTTACAGGAAAACAGTAAAAAAGACCTACCCTTCTGACGATAAAGGTAGTAGACGCTTTTTCATTTTTCACCTGACCAATGATTGGTCAGGCTTTTTTTCTGTTCCAATCGAGTAGGAGGGGGCGACTAACCCCCGTCCTCTCACACCACCGTACGTACCGTTCGGTATACGGCGGTTCACCAAGCTTGACGAATTTGAGAATATCGTTGCACTAAGCTTTTCAGCCCTTGTTGTTGCCAGTAGGCAATGCCGAGGGCTTTGTGTATATGCGGAGACTTTGTGGTACGCCATGCACCCTTGCGGGTATTTGCAATTTCAATGGCTTTTACGTGAGATATGCCAAGAGAACGAAGTTCTCGATATCTGGTTCTCACGCGTTTCCACTGCATCCACAAACAAAGACGGAGCCTGCGCCTTGTCCATTCCTCAATGGATTGTAGAATGCCCTTCGCGTCTGCAAGGGCGAAATATCCAATCCAGCCCATGAGGTACTGATTTATTCTTTCAATCCGCTTCTCCATCGAGATGCTCCACACCGGATTCGTGATCGTGCGGATTTTCTCTTTTAGCTTGAGGAGGGATTTGGGGTGGATGCGAATCCTTGTCTGTTTTGCAAAGGTAAAACTAAAGCCCAAGAATTTTCGTTTCCATGGTCGGTCTATCGCGCTTTTCTCCTCATTTACTTTTAGCCTTAGTACCTTCTCCAAGTGGTTTTGAATACTCTTCTTTACTCGTTCCCCTGCCCGTTTTGTTTTCACGTAGATGTTACAATCGTCTGCGTAGCGGCAGAAACGGTGGCCTCTCTTTTCGAGTTCCTTGTCCAAATCATCAAGTAGGATATTTGCCAAAAGTGGGCTTAACGGCCCACCTTGCGGTGTTCCTTCACTTGGTGTTGTACAGACGCCATTTATCATGATCCCCGCATTCAAGTAGGAACGAATCAGTCTTAAAATTCTCTTGTCCTGAACTTTTCGAGCCACACGGCTCATTAGAATATCATGATTTACGCGATCAAAGAATTTCTCTAGATCGATGTCCACCACGAAACGATATCCTTCGGAAATATACGCTTGCGCTTTCCTTACTGCCATGTGAGCGCTACGTTTTGGACGGAACCCATAGCTAGATTCCGAGAAGGTGGGGTCGAAGATCGGCGTTAACACTTGGAGGATGGCCTGCTGAATAAAGCGGTCTACCACGGTGGGAATGCCTAATAACCTTACACCACCGTCAGGTTTCGGGATTTCGACTCTGCGAACAGGTGAAGGTCTATAGGTTCCCCTTTCCATCTTCTCGCGGATGGCTTGCCAGTGTTCACGTAGATAATCGCGTAGTTGTTCGGTTGAAACACCATCGACTCCACCGACACCTTTGTTTTCCTCCACTCGTTGGAGTGCCATCCGTAAGTTTTCCCGTGATAAGACTTTTTCCAGCAAATCCATAATGATGTTCCTTCCTTCGCACATGCGGACTCCGTGCTTGCTGTACGATACTCAGCCCTCTTTTGTACCCTCGGGGCTTCACCCCTGCTCTTCAAAAGTAGTTCCTTGACAGAATTCTGCTTCGACGTACCGTATCAAAAGACATGGATCGCATGCTGACTTGATGTTCGGCCCTTCCCCATTCAAGCGTCCTCTACTCGGGTACTATGGCCTCTGCTGACTTCTGCATGTTCAGCGTCTCCTTACGGAGACGGTTACCAACAGTTGAAGGCGTTTCATGCAGACCTCCCCAGGTAAGAACGATAACTTTCATCCCATGTACCTGCCCAAGTTTACTACTGTATCCCTTGGCTGTATGGGGCTTTGTCTTGTTTGGCAGACTCGCCCGGATACAACAGCCTCAAATTGGGTTCGTGTACCTCAGGTCGGGATTTTGCCGCCGGCTTCCTTCAGATTCGACCTCGCGGTCGACACCCTTGCCTTGAGCTAACGGTTGGTACAGCCAACCCCCGTTCGGGACTTTCACCCTATAGCTATCGCCCATGCTGGGCGCACCAAAAAATCCCCCGTCCATGCATTCGTCCGGGGGCCTATACCTATTCCTTTTAGCTCCTGCTACAAACCAATTCGCGGTTATATCATGCACTCGTTTTCTGATATCACCAAAGGGATTCCGTTCTCCCCAAAAATACGTACTACGCGGATATATTGATGTACAGGGAGGTCCGGGAACATAAATGCAATTTCGCCGCTCGGAAAAGACGTGACGATGTGCGGGATGGAATCGGGTATCTTGGCCAGCTCGCGCCGAAAAGCAGCGGCCTTTCTCCACGGTACTTTAAAATAGAAGGAAGGACGAATCACGGGCAAACACGCTCCTTATTTGTTTCATTTCTGTATCGGAGAGTGCCGGGGCATCGAATATATGAAAAAAGCTGCGATATCGAGCTATAGGCATGATAATTTTGACGGGACTTTTGTATTAGTTTTGCTCTCTGTTTCATTCATGAATAGCTTCTTACACCAATGCTCTGTATCTTCCGTTTACTTTGCAATACCTACAAAATGAGACTCCTCTTTTCCGTTGCGGACCAATTCACAAACGATCGCACTATGATTGGACAAAATTTTCCATGCCAGTAGCAACTCATTTTCGTTTGTCCTGTTGTGGCATTTTTTTACATGCCGATCAACCCTTCGATCAGAGGCCAAATTAACACTATTTGCGTTTCCCTGCAAACGAAATAGAAAAAGCCCCTTCCATTTGCCCGTAAAAGACAATGAAAGAGGCGATTATGTATCGGATAAAAACGTCGATATGGCGAGCATTTGATGAAAAATGATGCCCCCACGCGGAATCGAACCACGAACTGATCATTACGAGTGATCTGTTATACCGTTTAACTATAGGGGCAGGTTCAAGACAGTTTCTCTTTTTCTGCCTGGTAAAATAATACCCAGCCGTTTTACAAAAATTATTCTAGTAAAAAGAAGGCTAAAAATCAAGAGGAAATTTTAATGTTTCCACTCGATTTCAGCCTTCCGCAAAACGTCGCCAATCGGCGCATCTTGTATCAACAGATCGGCAATACCGTCGAGATGGGTAGCATCCCGATTGATAATGACCAGCTTCGCCCCTCTTGCTTTCGCCTGCTCTGGAAACCAGTTGGCCGGACTTACGGCAAGCGATGAGCCCAGTACAAGGAACAGGTCTGCCCGCTCTGTCCATTCCACCGCTTGTGCAAAGGCGGCTTCCGGAAGCGATTCTCCAAACAGCACGACAGAAGGACGCAAAAACCCGCCGCACTCGCACGCGGTCCCCCCCTGATCCAAATAGCGGGCAGACTCGTATTTGTTTGTACAGCGCATGCAGGTAAGCGTGGCTAGTGTCCCGTGGAGCTCCGCAACACGCCGGCTGCCGGCACGCTGATGAAAGCCGTCCACATTTTGCGTAATGATCCCCTTGATCTGTCCCCGCCGTTCCCATTCGGCCAAAATCACACCTGGTGAGGCTTACACGACAGAAGCCCTTCCACTCTCATCCGGTAAAAAGAGACAAATTCCTCCCGATTGTTGCGAAGAGCATCTGTGCTGGCGAGTCTTGCCGGGTCTTTTCCCTGCCACCATCCCGTCCGTGCAGAACGGAAATCAGGCAGTCCGCTTTCCGTTGACATCCCGGCTCCCGTGAAAACGATGGCGTGGCGGGCATCCTTGAGCAGCTTGTTCAATTCGTCCAAAGCCTTCCCCTCCTCTCACGAATGCATACAATTGTTCATATTTTATAGGAAGTCAACGACAAAGTACACGGGGAGGAGCAGTCAAGATGAACATCTATCTCGTCTCAGACATCCACGGTCAGTATCAAGCGCTTCGCGAAGCCTTGCAGCGGGTTTCCTTTTCCCCGGAACGCCAAGACAGCCTCTACGTAATCGGAGACATGGTCGACCGCGGCCCCCAATCAAAAGAGGTACTGGAGTATTTGCTCAGTCTGAAGAATGCTTATCCGGAGCAGATTTTCTTGCTCAAGGGAAATCATGAGCAGATGTTCGAGGACTGGCTGAAGGGGAATATGGATCCCACTTTGTATTTGCTGATGAATGGCGGAGATGCCACCGTGCGCTCGTTTTTGGGGCGACAGGCATTGCGCCGCGCCTTTCTTGGCGAAGTCCCCCCCGTCGAAACGCAAAACGCAGCGCGCGAAGATATTCTTGCCCGTTACACGTACTTGCTCCCCACTCTCGAATCGCTGCCTCTCTACCAAATGCTGCCTGCCAATGAATCCACCGGAGGGCAGCCGCCGCTGCTCGTGCACGCAGGCATTCGGCCGGGCATCCCCCTTTCCAAACAACGTCCCGAGGACCTCCTCTGGATTCGAGAGCCGTTCTACGATCATTACAGGGGAGAAGAAATGGTTATCTTCGGTCACACGCCCGTCCCCAGGCTTCCCGGGTATACCGGACAGGGCCCTTGGCACCACGGGAACCTGATCGGCATCGACGGCGGAGCGGCGTCCCCGCAAGGCGGCATTCTCCTCGTCAACTGGCCTTCCCTCCGGTATGTTTATGTTCCGCTCAGAGGTCTGCAATCGGCTCCCCGGGTACGCCTCACTTAACGAATGATCGGCGGGGGAGTTGCCGAGAGCAGACCCGCCAATATCAAGGCCGCCAAGACAATGATGAGCTCAAGGCGCAGCGTCCAGGACAGCTTCTTCGCCAAGCGGAGAGCGTCTTTTTCCTGCAATCCGGAAAGCACGGTCAGTCTGGGCATTACCCGTCCGCGATGGAATGCGGCGATGAGTAGCGCCAGCAAAAACGCGCCGATCTTGGCGGTCAGGATGAGCCCGTACGAAGTGGTCGCCAGCTGCTGGAGCTGTGAGAAGCGGAGCAGCCCGAGGACAATGCCTGTCCCGGAAATGACTGCGACCGAATACAGTGCCAACTGGGCGAATTGGCTCATCAATTTGTGCATGGCAATCAGCCCATCGGGATTCATGGCGAGCCGGAATGACAATACCGTCAATCCAGACAAGCCCCCCATCCAGATGACTGCCGCCGCCATATGGAGAACGTCAGAGGTCATCGAAGCAAATCTCTCCTGTCCTGCCATGGCGTGACCCGTCAATGGGAACGTGCAAAACAGGGCGATGACTGCTATCGTACTTCCCCACCGGAAATGAGCCGTATAGCGCACTGCCAGAAGAAGCAGGAAGCAGAGCAGGGGCCGAATCCATCCGATCGTGCCTGTCATCGTTTCACGAAGCAGCGTCAGCATGTTTTCCCCAAAGCCTCCCGGCAAGCGAAGCATGTCAGCCAAAAGGCAGATTCTTACGGCACCGCTCACCGCAAAAAAGAGCATGGCCAGCCAGATGATCAGCTTGACCTTTCTGCTGTGGAGCCACTTGGTGTCGATGGCCCGGACAAACCCTTCCCACCTGGAGAGAAACACCAAAATGCCTAAGCCTCCCGCAACGAGCACATCTGCCATCCGCAGCCATCTGTTCCATGCCTCATGAGCCTCGTGGTTATGGTCTTCCGGGGAGGCAAACTTGTCGGCGACAATTTCTACGCCGCTTTCCCCTTTTGTAACCTGGGCATCCGAGGAGCCATTTCCTTTTCCAACGGTTACGGAAGGCTGCTGTCCGTTATTTGCCTGAACCCCCGAAATGGACACCGATGGGGCTTGACCGGCTTCGTCGGCGGGAGATGTCTGTTCCGCTTTTACGGAGTTTTTATCCGCTTCCGCTGAAGAGGACTGCCCTGCTGTACCCGGGGCTGCAAGCTGTGAAGATCCTGTATTTTGCGATTGCCTGGCATCTTGGCTGTCAACGGGAGCTTTTTTCACTTCTTGTTGCGGGCTGGCAGCCTTTGAATCGGCGTAAGGAGCGGCCTTCTCTTCACTTTTTGAGCCTTTTGTTTTTTCCGTCGCTGCCGAAGCGCTCTCGTTTTGTTTAGCCGGTCCGTTTTTTGACTGATTCAAAGCTTCCTGTTCCTGTGCCGGAAGAGCAGTGGGCGGCGGAACAGCAGCTTCAGTCGTCTCGTCCCCGTCCAGGGAGACCGTATCAGCCGGACGATGTTTGGGCAGCGGTACTCCTACAGCGAATCGGAACGAGCCTTCCGTAACATGAGTATCTACCGACAACACTTGCCATTCCACACGGTATATACCGTTTTTCAAGGAAGAGACCGGCATCACGAGCGTCTTTTTTCCCTCTGCCCGAAACGTACCCGGTACGACCTCTCCCTGCTCTGTTTTCAAAACGAGCGAGCTCACATTTGCATTGATTTCCTCCGTGAAGGATATCCGTATCTCCTTCGGCGAGGTTTGCAGCTCTGACTCCTGCTGTGGCGAGGATTGATCCACATTGGCATGAGCGTACACAAATGACGGAACACTGCACACCATGCATACACACAGACAGAAGTAAAGGAGCCATCTTTTCATACGTTGTTCCCCTTTCCATTTGCCAAGCCCTTTCGCCGCCGAGAAATAGCTTCCGGCAGAGAAGACGACTAGAAAGCCGCCGAAAAACTTTCGACGGCTTTTTCCGATTGGCTATCGCTGCTTATTTCTTCGTGATGACAATCGCTTCCGGCAAAGTGCCGATCGGTGCCAATACTTCGACTGTCGCTCCTGCTTCCATTGCGGCTTTCCGCAAATCCACCTGGCCGGTTCCCTGATAAGCAGGATTCAAAGCCGTTTTCACGAATGTAGCTGGTACAGTCGTCTTCCCGTCAGCCGATGTCAGCCCGGACACGTCAGTCAGCTTGCCGTTGATATAGACGAGCGGCTGCGCACCCTTCGCCTTTTGCGCCGGGAGGGAAAACTTCCCGTTCTGGACGGAAAAGGTCATGGTTGCCTCGTAATTGGTTGTATCGTATTGACCTGCCACTTTTTCATCGGTAGCCGGTTTCGCCCGGAGCAGATAATAGTCAGCCGGGCCAGTCGTAAAGGCAATCGTGCCATTTGCATCTGTCTTGTAGATGGCCGCATCACTGGTGCTGCGGCGGATCAGGGTAATTTCCGAGTTTGCAAGCGGCTTCCCTTTTAGCAGCAGTTGAACAGACACCTTCTGATCAGGTGTAACCGCTGCCGGGTTGAACTGCGGCACCAGCTCCGCCCGATCCAGGCTGACCGGACGGCTGAAGCCCTTCAGCTCTTTTACTCTTTCCAAAGAAGGGATATCGCTGACGGCGACGAAGGATTTAGCACTGCGCAATGTCCGGCTGGAGACCTCGGCATTTTGAAAGAGACTGTCTCCTTCCACGGACACGATGTATGCACCCGGGGTGGAAGCGGAAAAAGAAGCTACGTAATAGTTGTTTTTCCCCGGCTCTGTCACTTCTTTCTCTTCTCCCGTATAAAAGAGAGTCGTGGTAATATCTGCTTTGCTTCCATTCGGAGAGGTAACGTATACTTTGGTAGAATCGGTACTCCACTTGCCCTCGATGCGATAGCTGCCATGATGGTTGGAGTGGTTTCCGAACAGCAACTCTACGTACGAAACCTCGCCAGCCGAGACAATCGGTGTATTGGTTTGCGACCAGCCGTCATGTGCCGATGCCGGTACAGCGAGCAGGCACGCCAAAGCGAGAGCAGGAATAAGCGTCATTCGTTTTTTCATGGTTGAGTTCCTCCCGATCGATTGTTTTTCCTTTGATATCCAGTCTCAGTATATGGCTCGTCCGCTGGATTGAGTATGACTCAACAGGGCTATCTTTGAGGGGCCAGGGTTGAACGATATGTGAACGTGGGTGAAAACAGGCAAGTTCAAACAGCGTTCACAAGTTGTTACTTAACATAAGTCACTTCCTTTATGTAATTATGGTAAGATAATGGGCGAGGTGTTGATATGAGACGAGAGAGTATAGTGGAGCAAGCGCTCTTTGCAGCCTGGGTGGTTTCCCTGGTCGCAACCGGGGGCAGCTTGTTCTTCTCGGAAGTGCTGAAGTACATTCCGTGCGAACTGTGCTGGTACCAACGAATTTTTATGTATCCGCTGGTCCTTTTGCTCGGGATCGCTTCCGCAAAAAAAGATTACGGAATTGCGCGATATGCCCTGCCTCTGTCTATTATCGGGGGAGCCATTTCACTCTATCACTATCTGGTACAGAAGGTCCCCGCTCTGCATGAGCTCGGCAACGCGTGCGGAATCATCCCGTGCAACACGGACTACATCAACTGGCTAGGCTTTATCACCATTCCGTTCCTGGCGCTCATCGCTTTTCTTTTGATTACCGTACTGCTTATTTTCATTCGTACCAATGGGAAGGAGAAGTAAAGCATGAAAAAGATCATTATCCTATCCGTCATCGCTGCTGTATTTCTGATCGGAGCCGTCGTGTATTCGGATATGGCCAACAAGCAAGCTGCAGAAGGAAATCCTTTCGGCAAAACAAATCTGAATCCGGCTACGATCGCTCAATTGGATGACCCCAATTACGGAAATCAAATTCTCCCTGACGAATTGAAAGCAAAGCTGGAAGGGAAAGAAGAGCTGTTCATTTACTACTACAGTCCGACTTGCGAACACTGCCAGCGAACGACACCCGTCCTGGTTCCGGTTGCCGATGAGCTGAAAGTGGATGTCAAGAAGCACAACCTGCTCGAATTTGCATCCAGCTGGGATGCGTTTGCCATTGAGTACACCCCTACTCTCGTCCACTACAAAGATGGAAAAGAAGTATCTCGTCTGGTCGGCGAACAGACAGCCGATGAATTGAAACAATGGTTTCAGGAACAGAAAAAATGACTTGCAGCCTCCCAATTTACGGGAGGCTTTCCTGTTCTCGCATAAAAAAGGTGGCGTTTATGTGAACACTCTTGTAAATCAACAGGGAAATAGCCCGTTTGAGTCATCTTTTTCTCCCCCTTTTTGCCTATAATGTTGTGGGAGCAGGAAAAGACTTTTCACACCGCCGGGCAGGATACTTGCCCCAGCGAAAAGAAACCGTCCGCTTTTTGATGCAATTTGACAAAAGCAGGGGTTTCTCGTAATTGTGATGACAGAAAGTGAGGATGTACAAGTGAAACGACATATATGGACAGTGATTGCCTCGCTCGCCCTGATCGTGGGCGCGGGCTGCAGCAAAGAAGAGAATGCCCTCCCCTCTGGGTCTCCTATTGAGGTAGCCTTGACGATTGAGCCGCAGGAGGTCGTAGCCAATGAAGCGGTAACCTTCTCGATAAAAGTGACCCAAGACGGTGCTCCTGTCGACGATGCCAGGGAAACGGAATTCGAAATCTGGAAGGATGGACAGGAACAGCACGAAACCATCCCGGCGACACTCCAAAAAGAAGGAGTCTACACCGCCCAAAAAACGTTTGCCGAGCCAGGAGCATACAACGTGATGTACCACGTGACAGCCCGCGATTTTCACAATATGCAAACACAGACCTTTACGGTAAAAGGCGCCGCTGATCAAGCTGACGGCTCTCATGCAGCGCACGAGCACGATCAGGCTTCCCAGCCGGAACATTCGGCTGCGCATGAACACGGCAGCTCTCACGGGTCAGAGGAACACCATCACGGTGCCGTTGTCAATATGCACTTTCAGCCGGCTGAGTCAATCAAAGCAAATGAAGCTGCTTCCTTGACGGTTCATGTGCAAAAGGACAACCAGGCTTTGACGGAAGCTGCGGTCAAATTTGAAATCTGGCGCGAAGGCGAAGAGAAGCACCAGTATGTGGATGCCAGCGAAAAACAGCCTGGCGAATACACGACGGCAAACGCCGCTTTCCCTGCTTCGGGTACGTACACCGTCAAGGTGCATGTGGAAAAGGGAGAGATCCATGACCATAAGGAATTCTCGGTAACCGTACAATAAGCCTTGCCATTCGAATGTTTGCGACAAGCCCCGCCCACTAGTATGAGCGGGGTTTTTTACGGCTTGGGCAGCCCGGCCGCTTTTCCGTTTTCTCAATATTTTTACATATCCACAGAAACTTTCATCTTGCAGAAATGTCCATGGACTGATATAAGAATCGAGTAGAGAGAAGTTGGGAGAGGATACGATGAAAAAGAACAAACGATCATTTTTGCTTGCACTCGCCTGTTTTGGCATGTTGAACGGACTGGTACCTTCTGCCGAAGCCGCGACAGTTCCGTCCGCCCCCACGATATTGCTGGATGGGTATCCGCTGACCTTTGCCGCTGAACCCAGACTTGTTGAGGGCAGAACCATGGTTCCCTTCCGTGTAATCGCGCAAGCGTTGGGAATTGACGTACAGTGGGACGGCAAAACGCGAACGATTACGGCGGACAAGGACGGGAAGCACATACAAATGCAGCTGGATAATCCGCAGGTTATGGTGAACGGCGTGGCCACGCAGCTCCCCGTCGCCCCCTTTGAGCAAAACGGGCACACCTTGATCCCCCTGCAGTTTTTCAGCACGCAATTCGGTGCGCAAGTAAACTGGGAGCCTGCCACACGGACCGTTTCGATTGCTTCACCGCGCCAGAAGCTGCATACCACGGCGTTTTACGCGATTTCATCTTATTCGCAGCGGCAGTATATCCCGGCGTTTGATGCAGTCGCGTTTGGTTGGGCCCGGATCGACGGCAATGCTCAGCTTACCCTTGAGGGGAAGGATTTTTATTGGCCGAAGCCGGCAAATGACATCACTCCCGAGAAGATCATCGAAGCCACCAAAGAACAAGGGACGGCTCCCTCTCTCATGGTGTTTGCCACAGACGGCACCGGAGAGCTGACGCGCCTGCTGTCTGAACCCGGTCTGCGTGAGCGTGCGATAGCTGAAATTGTCTCGCTTGCCAAGGAAAAAGGGTTTGCCGGTGTGTCACTAGACTTCGAAGGTCTTGGACTGAGCGGCGATATCGCATTGGCCCGCCAGCAATTTACCGAGTTCGTTCAGTTGTTGGCGAAACCTTTGCATGAGTCAGGCATTTTGCTTTCGCTCGTACTTCATCCCCTCAACAGCTCCTATCAGGGGTATGACTACGCCTCTCTTGGCAAGGTGGCCGATGAGCTCGTATTGATGGCCTACGCGTACGAGGACGAAAAGCGTCCCGAGCCGATGGGTAAAGTAAATGAAGCAATCACGATGGCACTGGCACACGTGCCAAAGGAAAAGCTGCTGCTCGGAATTTCAGCAGCCAGCGAAGACGAGCAGTCAATTGACAGCAAGGTCGGTCTGGCCAAACGCCATGGATTGAAGGGCATCGCTCTATGGCGCCTCGGACTCATCACCGAGGCCGAAAAGGCTCGCTTGGCCCAATCCATCGAAATGAAAGAAGCTGCTCCAGCCTTTCTTCAATAATCCTCATGACGATAGCAACGCGATCTCCATAGACTCATTGGAATCCCCCGTATCCGCCAAGGACACCGGGGGATATTTTGTTGTGTCTGCTTTTTCAAGGCGCCTGTGCCAACTGGAAACGATGTTGTTTTTTTCTAGGATTTAGGTAAAATGAAAGTATGGTCCCCTGCATATGGAGCAAGGGGCCACCTTTTATTATATGGGGGGATTATGCATGAAAATGAGGCGAACACCGTGGCGACTCGCAGACTTTGCTGACCGTTGGTTCATTCCAATACGAACAGGAGATGAATACGATGAACCGTAGTACCCTGCCTAATTCCATGCACCGCCGTTTGGTGGAGCAGTTGGTTTTCTTTGACGAACAACGCATTCCTTTTTTAGATCTTCATTTTGCCGGTAAACACAACGAACGCCAAAAAGCCAATCAGTGGCTGGACCAATATGTTTCTACTGTGGAAACACTGCTGAAGGAAACGAAAGATCAAGAGACTTCCCTATTGCCCAAAGTGGTGATCGGATCGCAAGTTGCTTTGCAATACGTGGATGACGGGTTGGAAGAGTCCCTGACGATCTGCTTTCCGGAACATACTGACCCCGATCTGGGACGAATCTCGTTCCTATCGCCTATAGGTCGACAACTGCTGATGAATCCTGTCAATGAGCCGGTCCGTCTGGAAATGCCCATGGGGACGCAGGAGGTCATTGTCCGCTCGATTCGTTTTGTCGACTGGTAACGTTGAAAATAACAGCAATCCCTTTTCCGTACTGTGCGATTGCCTTCACAATACACGACAGAACCGCGGCCACCCGACAGGGAAGGACCGCGGTTTATGGTTTTCCCCTAAAAAAAGAGCCGCTTTCGCAGCGGCTCTCATGTTCTCATTTTAAAAGCAAGTAAAGGATACAATCCGATTTAAAGCTAAGCCGAAGTATTGCCATGTGAAGCCGTTCCATCGATAGCCTGCAACTGTGGTGCGGCTGACGAAAACGGGATAAAACCAGAACGACCGGCCGTTGCGCAGCCAGACGAACGTAAAGCGGAACAAGCATCCTCGGAACGATCCGCGGTCTACGCGGAACTGCTGCCCGAAGGAACGAGGAGCGCTCGGTATCCTGCTAGGCGGCGGTACAGATGGCGGGGGCGGGAAGCCTCCGGGAGGGAATGCGCTGCTTCCAGGCGGCTGACTGCTGCTGCCGGGGGGAAAACCACCACTGCCAGGGGGAAACGGAAAACTCATGATCGTTACACCTCCTACAAGTTTCCCTATATAGAAATGCAGAAAAAGGCAGAAAGGCATGCGCGAATGCCGCTGGTCAATCATCCATTTTTCCGCGACTGCCGTCTGGCTCATGTCCTTGCTTTCTGTTTTAAGGGGAAATAAAAAGAGCGGTTGCACTGCAACCGCCCTGGTGATGGCTATTTCGGATGTTCATTTGATGCTTGCTCTGACTTACTCGACGTGCGATTAATACGGACGCCCGCCCATGATAAAGCGGTATTCCCAGTGGGTATCAGAAAAGTTGGTTATTTTCACACCGCCCGATTCTTTGGAAAACGTTTGCAACAGCTTGTCATCTCCCATGTAGATGCCTACGTGGGTAATGCTTTGCTTGAGGGGATCGACTCCTTTGTAATCCGACTCTTTCCAGCCGCGATAGCTCATGAAAAAGACGAGATCCCCTTTCTTCAACTGTTTCATGTCATAGGTATAGTGACCGTGCTGCTTCACATAATTCGCTTGCGAACGGGCACCGCCTCGTCCCATGTCGATTCCCAGACCATCCCGGTACGCCCACATCGTAAATTCTGAGCAGTCCATCGTATCTTTATTGGAGCGGGTAGAGCCGTATTGATACGGTGTCCCCAAATATTTTTTTCCAGCCTCGATCACCTTGTCTCCTTTGGACTCGGCATCATTGTTCACTGGTGGTTTCACAGGGGCTGGATTACTTGTGCCTGTCCCATCCGTCAAAAAGGAACGCACCCCAACCAGTTTGCCTGTATAGGCGGACAGACGTTTTTCCACGACCTCGTCTTCGCCTTGCGAGGAATAGATGAACCGGTCATTCCCGACATAGATCCCCATAAAATTGGGATTGCCGGTCCCCTTGCTGGAGAAAAACAGCAGGTCGCCCGCTTTTACCTGATCCTTGCTCACTGTTTTTCCGGAACGATACAATTCAGCGATGGTGTCCTCAATGGTTACGCCTACTTTTCCAAATATGTACGTGGCCAAACCTGCAGAACCGAACTGAGTCGGGCCTTCCGCTCCATATTTGTAATCCTTTCCCAAAAGCGATTGGGCCAAGGCCGCTACCTGCTCCGCTTTGCCGGAAAGTTGCGAATCATCAGACGCTGCGGCTGCTTGTCCATTTTCTGCGAACATCAGCAGGGATGTACCAAGCATGACGGCAACCGTAGACTTCTGTATCCAATCTCGTTTCGTCACTCGCATTCTCCTCCTAGCTGTGTTTTCCCAACAGATTGGGTACGCAACCAGTTTAAAGCAAAAAGGGCGCAGCCGATAAGGCTGTAAATCTTTCCAACAGTGGATTTGATTACATAGTCCGAGGACAATAGCCCTATTTTTCCTGTATATATAGCAACACAAAACAAAGCGAACCAGCCTCGAGCAACATTCGAGGGGGAGTGGTTCGCGCAGCTATTCTTATCCGTTTTGCTCGGAAATCGCGGAGGCTTTTCTGCACAAAAAATCGACCGTCCGGTTCATTCGCAGGCGGTGAGAGCCTTTCACCAAAAAAGAAGTATCCGGACGAATGTGCTCATGCAGCATTCGATGCAGCTGTTTTTTGCTTCTGCAAAGGATTACCCTCTCGGGCGGAAAACCTGCCCGAATCGCACCTGCAGCGATATAACGGGCATGCTTGCCTAAAGCATACAAATAATCTACTTGTTTTCTGCAAGCATACTTCCCGACAAAAGAATGTCCTGGAACTGTGTACCTGCCCATTTCCAGCATACTGCCAAGGATCGCGATCCTGGTGCCCGGTTTCAAGCTCCTCCAAAACATCCAATGCCGCTTTTACCGCCTGTGGATTGGAACTGTATGTGTCGTCGATCACATTGACATTGGGTCCGACATTCATGGTGTCAATCTTCGGTTCTGCGGCTGGAATTGCCGCAACCCTTTTTCGATCCCTGAGACGGGAACTCCCAGTTGATGACTGACTGCGATGGCAAGCAGCGCATTGGAGACATTATGCTCACCTCTGACCGGGACAAAAAACGGAAATCGCTCTCCATCGATCGAACAATGAAAGCGGATGCCGTCCCCCTCCCGCTTGAGGCCGCTCGCCTGATAATCCGCTTGGTGCTTGATACCGATGGTGAAAAATTCCCCCTGGAACCTTCCACGAAAAGGCTGCTGTGTGAATTCGCGAGAATACGAGCAGTCCACATTGAGAAACACTTTTCCCTTTGGATCCATCGCACGTATCAATTCGGACTTTGCCATCGCCAGCGCGCGTATATCGCTCCCGACATTGCCGACATGCGCAGAACCGATGTTCGTAATCACAGCGTACCCAGGCTGAATGATTCGGCAATGGCGGGTGAGATCGCCTTTGTACAGCAACCCGTATTCGAGAACTGCGACCTGATGCTCGGGTCCAATCTGCTGGGCATGAGCCTTCAAGTTCCCCAAATAATTTCGGTTCCCTCTAGACTTGTAGATCGTAAATTGCGTACTCAGGATGGATGCGATCATCTCTTTGGTCGTGGTTTTGCCAGCACTCCCTGTAACCGCGACGACTGGCAGATGAAGCTGCACAGGCTGTTTGGCTTTTGCCCTTTTTCCACCCAAACGCCTCAATGGGCATCTCTCCTTTGGTTTCCAGGTCCACTTCCGCGTAACTATCCTATGAGCGTTCGGGACAGCCCGTATAGACCTCTAACCAGCCAAGCAGTTCCGCAGTCGGCTATTCTCTACCATTTCCTCTGGATCTGGATCAAGGAGAGAACAAATGACTTTATTTCTACTTGGCGCTCCGGCAACGAGGGAAGCCTGCCCTTCCCCGTCACGATCATCGGGGCCAGAGAGTCTTCGCGGTGCAAAGAACCGTGATTGCCTCCGCCCGGATGATTCGGGGACCGGTTCACATGAAGCTCCGTTCCCGGCATTGCAGTAGCTACGAGAAATTCTCCCTGGTGAGAATCGAGCGAACCCTTCAGTCTGGAAAACGCATCCGGGTATTCTGGCGACCCGATTCTCCGCTCTTTTCCGTGGACCGCAAGACCGAGCACGGACCAATCGCCCTCCACATCCCACAACTTCCCGAATTCGTCCCGGTACGCCTGCCCCTCCCTGTAGCGAAGCCACCGCTCCGAACCTCCCCGCCTCACATAAATCCACCCTTGCTCCTTCCACGCGACCAAATCAATCCGCGGATCGCTTGCAAACAGAGACACCAGCGCTGCGAGCGGGGCACGCTGGGACAAGGAGTAGACGTAGCACATCCGCCCGTTCACCGCAATTGCCACATCATCGTCAGGAGCGGCTGTCCTCCCCAGCGGTGTGTTGCGGTAACCTCGGGCCTGCATCAGCTCGTCCAGATCGATAACTGCCGTTTTTTTCTCCGCCACTGTCGCGGTAACGCCGCTGTCCCCCAGCAAAATAAATACGTGATCACGGAGCGCACGTTCCCAATCGCCGAATGCGTTCAGCAGCCGCTGCAGCCGTTCGTCCACCTCCAGCACCCCTGATACATCCGCAGGGCCTTTTTTATGCAGTTTTCCGTCCAAATCCGGAAAGTAGGCAAAAGTCACATCAGGAAGTGTTCCTTCTTTTATGAGCTGAAGAAGGCTTTGAAGCGTGTATTCGTCATGAAATCCATAAGCATGGGCGGGCCCCGTCGGCAACGGTGCCGGACTCACCTTTGACAAGGCGCCAAATCCAAGCAGATTCGGTCCCATCACATTCACCCGGCTGCTGCCCATCACCAAGCGAAGCAATTCGTTCGGGAAGACAAGCTGATGGGGAACATTCCCCCGATAAATCAAGCCGTTAATGGAAGCGGAAGTAAATCCGGCCTGGTGCAGCTCCTCGTGGAGAGTGCGAACCCGCTTTGAGAGATGAACCTGGTTTAAGTTCATCAAGGTGTCTGTCAGCAAATTAACTGGCCCCTGCTGCCATACCGCTCTTTGCCCGTCACCGTAGTTGACGATCCTTCTCTCAGAAGGGTGAAACCATAGTAGGCCAGGGATATTGTGCTCATCCGGATACGTTCCGGTCAACATGGAACTGTCTATGGTGACGGACATCGTCGGGAATGAGCTGATTACATCTCGCTTGTACACCCCGTTCTTGATCAAAAAGCCGATTGCCGGCAGCTTGTTTGCTTGCATCAATCGGTCTATCGCAGCCGATTGGAGCGAATCGACGAGCAGCATGATCACCTTGGGACGGCTGTCAGCAGACCGATTTTCTCCAGACAAAGGCAATTCTTGTTGGATGTGCGGCTTGGCGCATGCAGCTATCGCGCTGAGCATCAGTACGAAGCTGAGCGCTAGCAATAGAGACTTTCGTTTTACCGGCACGTTGTGTTCCCCTCCGCGATGTTTCGATCAGGCAGTATTTGTGTATGGTTAACATTTACACTCCCCAGCCGGAAACAACATTATCCCATCTGTCCCACGACGCCTGTCCCTTTAAATCAAAACAGCCCTGCTAAGCAGAGCCGCAACTTGTGCCGGGGAAGCCACGCCGTCCGGTTCGCGGAGGCGCAAAAATCTGTGTAAATGTTCATTGCTTGAGAAAACTGTTACAAACAATACTTGTTTGCGTTACAATAAAAGATGGTTGGCTTTTCCACTTTGCCGCCGAAAAGCAACTCTCCAAGCCAGGCGTCAGGCCAGCCCCTCCCAGGACGAATCCAGCTCTTTTACATAGACAGTCTTCCAGATTCTCAGAAAGTAGGTGGCTCTTTGGAATTTACGACAGACAGCATTATTTTGCTCTTTGCCATCCTTTTGGTTGTCGGTGTTCTGACCACGAAGTTTTCCTCCCGGATCGGCTTGCCCTCTCTCGTATTCTTTATCGCCGTCGGCATGTTCCTCAATCAAATCATTTATTTTGACAACGCCGCCCTGACCCAGCTCTTCGGCATAATGGCGCTGATCGTCATTCTTTTTGAGGGCGGCATGCAGACAAAGTGGAGCAAAGTGCGCCCCGTGATTGCTCCGTCTTTATCGCTGGCTACGCTGGGAGTTGTCTTGACCACGCTGGTTATTGGCGTATTTGCCGTATTCATTCTCCAGCTCTCCTGGCTCGAGGGGCTGCTGTTTGGCGCTATCGTCGGTTCTACGGACGCCGCCGCCGTATTTGCCGTGCTTGGAAACAAGAACATCAAAGAGCGGATTACCTCGCTTTTGGAGGCAGAGTCGGGAACAAACGATCCGATGGCCGTTTTTTTGACCGTCTCGTTCATCCAAATGATCCAGGAGCCCGAAGCCAGCTTCTTTACGATGATCCTTTCCCTGATCTGGCAAATGGGCTTTGGCCTCGTGATGGGATTGCTCCTGGGAAAAATCTCGGTCTGGGCGATCAACCGGATCAATCTGGATTCGTCAGGGCTTTATCCCGTGCTCGCCTTATCCCTCGCCGTGCTTACTTACAGCGGAACTGCGCTGCTTCACGGCAGCGGCCTGCTCGCGGTGTACGTCATGGCTATGGTTGTGGGCAATTCCGATTTGACCTATCGCCATTCGATCTTCCGCTTTAACGAAGGCTTCGCCTGGATGATGCAAATCCTGATGTTTATTCTGCTGGGGTTACTCAGCTTCCCGGACGATCTGCTGGTGATCGCGTGGCAGGGGCTTGCTCTCTCTGCACTGCTCATGTTTGTTGCCAGACCGATCGGCGTTTTCATCAGTACCGCCCTCACTCGCTATTCGCTAAAAGAAAAGATGTTTATTTCCTGGGCGGGCTTGCGTGGAGCCGTTCCGATCGTTCTGGCCACGTACCCGTTGCTCGCTGGACTGGACAATGGGATTCTCTTCTTTAACGTCGTCTTCTTCGTCGTGTTGACATCGGCTCTGATTCAGGGTGCGACGCTCTCCCCGCTCGCTCAGAGATGGGGGCTCACCAGTGCACAAAAGCCGGTGATTCCGCACAGCCTGGAGCTGGTCTCGATCGGCAAGACAAACTCGGAAATGATGGAAATCGAGGTAAAGGCCGGTACCCGTGCCGAAGGACAGGACCTGCAGTCTCTCACACTTCCGGAGAACACCTTGATCACAGCCGTCATCCGCCAAACAAAGTTGATCACTCCGCAAGGCTCGACTACACTTAAAGCAGGAGACATTTTGTACGTGCTCTGCGAAAAGAAAATGCGCGAGAGCGTGAAATCGGTCTTCCTGGAGCAGATGCCGGGCAAAGAAAGTGAGCAGTAGCACGGTCAGCGGAACCGTCCAAATTCCATCTCCACACTCAATCGCGAGATCTTCGGAAAGCGGTGTATGAAAGCCTTTTGTCCGAAGATCTTTTTTACTTCCCTCTTTACAGACCGACCGTCGGTTTGTATACTTTAACATGTAACACTTCCAGGGAATTTTTTCTTCCCCTCGAAAGGATGATCTGTTGATGATATCGCGAGCCAACGATTCCCCCAGCTTTCGTCTCCTGCTGGAAACGACCGCAGCGTGCATTCGGGAAAAAGGCTGCAAAAAAACAACGCTGCAGGAGATTATGAACCGGTCCGGGCTCTCCAAGGGAGCCATTTACCACTATGTGCGAAGCAAGGATGAGCTGTTCGGTCTCATCCTCAAGAACAAGCTGGAATCATTGAGCGACAGCTTTTATCAAACGGCGTACGCGAAAAAAGATTTGCATCATCCGATGGAAGTCATCGCTGCCAGTGTCCGGCCTTTTGCCAATCCGGATGACGTGACTACTCCTATTTTCTTGTATTTGCTCAGTCAACAGGACCAAGCATCTGTAAGAAGCATCCTGGAGGACGTGTACCGTCATTCAGAGGAGAACTCGATCAAGTGGATCGAGCTTGGAAAAGAGGCTGGTGTCATCCCTGAACACATCGACGCTCGCAAAGCAGTCCGGCGGTTTATCACGTATTCGTATGGACTTCGCGTCAGAAGCGTCATCAGTCCGGATGAAATGGAAGAAGCGATTGCGGACTACTATGAGCTGATGAAGCGCGAACTGACGAAGCCCAACACCTAAGGGAGGATTCATTATGGCGGGATTTGAATTATTCAGGATTATTCATATCATTGCAGGCTTTCTTGCGTTAGTTGTCTTCTGGATTCCGATCGTTACGAAAAAAGGAGGAAAGGCGCATAACCGCGTCGGCTGGGTGTACGTCATCTCCATGGCCGCCGTCGCTGTGTCCGCCCTCTATATGGGGGTGTGGCGCATCGGCTTTGACCCGGACCGGACCTTGGCTTCGGTCTCTTTTGCCTGGTTTTTGATCTATATCTCCCTGCTCAGCTCGGCGACGGCCTGGTACGGCATGCGGGTGCTGCGATTTAAAAAACGCGTTTCTGCTCACCGCAACCCGTGGGATTTGCTGTTTCCCGGCCTGCTTTTCATCTCCAGCTTTTTTATCGGGGGCTACGGTTATCTGATCGACTCGCCGCTGCTCAACTGGTTTCCGCTCGTCGGCGTATTTCTCGGCGGCACTCAGCTCAAGTATTGGCTTCGCCCGCCTGCTACAAAAATGCACTGGTTTTTTCAGCACATGTCGGGCATGATGGGCTGTTGTATCGCAACGATTACCGCCTTCACCGTGTTTGGAGCGCCCCGTCTGCTTCATCTGGAGAGTGTAAATCCGATCATCTGGTTTTTCCCTACAATCGTGATAACCCCGGTTATTGTCGGCATGAGTGTCTATTATCAAAAGAAGTTCTCGAAAAAACCGATATCGCCAGGCAAGTAAACAGCCAAAGGAAGGCAGAATGGGATGCCTTCCTCTGTTGCCGTCTTCAGCCTACTTTTTCTCAGCCATTTCGCCAAATCGCTTAACCAGCTTTTCCTGATGCGCTTTCATGATCTCCTCTGGCCCCACACCGTACTGCTCGGCAAGCAGAACCAGATTCCCCAGTACATCACCCATCTCCTCGATCAGCTCGGCACGAATTTCTTCAACAGAACGATCCCCTTCATCCGGCCGGTCTCTTCCGATCTCCGTCGTCCGTACAGCACGTGCCAGTTCGCCCACTTCTTCCATTAAAAAACCGACCCGGATAAAGGGCCCGTACTTTGTCCAGCCGCGTTCTCCGTAAAAATCATTGACCCATTTTTGAAAATGATCCAGATTCATCGATCTATCCTTCCTTCTTCCAAGATTCACCTGTATACTATACCTTGGCAAAAGTCCGGTCAACTGCCGTCTTTAGCGAAGGAGGAAGAGCAATGAAACGAATTTGTGTCTATGCTGGCTCCAATCCCGGCACCAAACCCGTTTATACCGAGAAGGCAAAGGAATTGGGAATGGAATTGGCCAAACGGGGTTTGGAGCTCGTATACGGCGGGTCCAACATGGGTCTGATGGGAAGCACAGCAAACGCCGTCCTGGAAGCCGGAGGAGCCGCGATCGGGGTCATGCCTCGCGGGTTGTTCCGCGGAGAAATGGCCCACAGCGGGTTGACCCAATTTTATCAAGTGGAAAATATGCATGAGCGTAAGGCAAAAATGTCTGAGCTCTCTGATGCGTTCATCGCCCTGCCCGGCGGCTATGGAACCTTTGAGGAGCTGTTCGAAGCGCTCTGCTGGGGACAAATAGGCATTCATGAAAAGCCGGTAGGTGTCTTGAACGTCGATGATTACTACTCCCCGCTGATTCAGCTCGTCGAGACTGCCGTCGCAGCCGGCTTCATGCCTGCTACCCATAAGGAATTGCTGATCGTCGACAGCGAGCCTGTAAAACTTCTTGACAAGCTCGCTACGTACAAGCGTCCGAATCTGACAAATAAATGGAACGAACCGGATCAGTCATAATCAGACAGGGGCATTTGACACGCTTCTACAGACAATCCGTTTCGCCCAGCCCAGCCAGGAAAATCCTGCAAGCGGTTCCCAGACTTTCTAGCATCTTGGGCCTTCCTCCTGTATAATAGGGGCAACTTACGTACAAAAAAGGAGGTTGCCATTTTGAACATTTGGGAATCCGATTTGCCAGGAATCGGACGTAAATTTCAAATGGAGACCCGAATGGGAGAAAAGCTGGTTGTTGTCATCCATGACAGCGGCAGAAGAGAATTGTACTTCTTCGATGCCGGTGATCCGGATGAGTGCACATCAACCATTACGCTTGAAGACGATGAAGCCATGCAGGCAGCGGGAATTCTCGGCGGCATGAGCTACAAGCCGAAAGCGCTGGAGACCGTGAATCTCTCCCTGAACGATCTGGTTATCGAATGGTTCAAAATTCCTTCTGGGGCTGCATGCATCGGCAAAACGATAGGAGAAGTAGATGTCCGGCAAAAGACCGGTGTCACGATTATCGCCGTCATTGATCGGGAAAAGAAAAAACAGATCAACCCGGGTCCCGAGCACGTATTCATGGCGGATACGCAGCTCGTTGTGGCCGGCGAACGGGATCATTTGAAAAAACTGAAGGAATTGCTGCAACACGGCTAAGCTCTTTTACGAACAATAAAAGGGGCAGGTATCGATCATACAGATACCTGCCCCTTGCTTTTTTCAACCCAATGGTACGATCAACCTGTTCCATCGCCCTGCTGTTTTCGCCTGCTGAAATTCCCCGACACTTTTTCCCAGAAGTTGTAGATGGTTTTTGATTCTTTGGTCAATAGTGGTCCCAGAACAGCCAGGATCAGAACATACAGCACAGCGAAGGACTGAACGACCGGGTCCAGGCCTCCTGCCTTCCCGATGTTTGCCATGATAATGGAAAACTCGCCGCGTGATGCGAGCGTAAACCCGATATTGAAGGAAGCCCGCTTGGATATACCTGCCGAGCGTCCCCCCATCATGCCTGCGAAAATATTTGCCACAAGCGTGAGGACAACAGCCACGATCGTGATCCACACTGCTCCTCCAAGCGACATCGGATCAATTGTCAGCCCGAAGCCAAAGAAGAAGATCGCACCGAAAAAATCCCGGAACGGCAAAACCAGATGCTCGATTCGCTTGACATGCTTGGAATCCGCCAGCACAAGCCCCACCAAAAGCGCCCCGATCGCCTCTGCCACGTGCAGCGTTTCGGAAAAACCCGCCACCAGGAACAGAGCCGTAAACACGAGGATGAGAAACAGTTCGGTCGATTTGATGTCGAACAAGCGATCTACATACTTGATAACGTATCTTCCCGCGATCAGGAAGAACAAAATGAAGAGCAGCGCCGATAACGAAGTCATCAAAACACCTGTAAATGAGGTAGCTCCGCTCAAGACCAGGCCGGACAATATGGACATGTGTACGGCGATGAACAGATCGTCAAACATGATCATGCCCATGATAATCTCCGTCTCCGGGTTGGCTGTCCGTTTCAGATCAACGAGAACCTTGGCTACGATCGCTGTGGAAGAGCTGGTCATGATTCCCGCGACCACCAGCGTTTCCTTTAACGGCAAGTCCATCATCCATCCAAGCAGCAAGCCAGATACAAAATTGAGCGCGACGTAAAAAATACCGCCGACGAGGATTGATTTTCCCGACTTGATCAGGCGACTTACGGAAAACTCCAGGCCCAGGTAAAACAACAGGAAGAGCACGCCAAGACGGCCCATGAACTCGATAAACTCCGAGCTTTCAATAAATCGCAAATCAAGGATTCCAAAATGAGGTGCGTGCGGTCCTACCGCCATCCCTATCAAAATGTAAAATGGTATGACCGAGAAGCGCAGCTTTGTGGAGATCAAGCCGACGATTGAAATTAAAGCAAGGGCAAGCCCTATCTCAAATATTACGGTATCCATATGTTCCTCCTTTTTCAGTCTTTTTCATGAGTTGCTGATGCACAGCTTCCATCTTTTTTGCATCCGAAAATCAGTGGAATGCATGCAAATGGAATTTCTCTTGATTGCTTTCCAGACTGGGAAAAGGAGTACGCTAATCGCGTCCACCGAGCAAATACGCCTTTAAAGCTTTGAGATGCTGCCTCTCCCCTGCGACGATGAGCGTCGAGTTGGCAGTGAAGACATAATCGGGTCCTGGATTGATATGCTTCGTATGGTCTTTTTCTACGACAGCGATGATGGAGGCTCCCGTTTTCT
Organism: Brevibacillus borstelensis; assembly: GCF_036700025.1. Taxonomy (NCBI): domain Bacteria; kingdom Bacillati; phylum Bacillota; class Bacilli; order Caryophanales; family Paenibacillaceae; genus Brevibacillus; species Brevibacillus borstelensis. The sequence goes on from NZ_CP144922.1 coordinate 3,892,490, forward strand.
GGCGAATCTCCAGTTCTCCGATCTTTTTCCCGATGCACTTTGCGCTGGCTTCGATTTTGTGCCACTCGATCACCAGATCGTCAAGGCTGATGTCAATCGACTCGAGCGCCTTCGGTTTATACGCCATCCCGCCAATAATGCCGGCAACCTGTCGCGCCTCTTCGTCATCGAGCGCCACCATCGAGACGCTGCTCTCAGGATCATCCTGGTCAAAATGGTACAGTTCGCGCCTTCCGTTATCGTGAATCACAACTACAAGCTTATCTCCGCTTTGGGTATCCAGTTGAAATTTTTTCCCGATTCCCGGCAAATGAGTTTCACGTACATTCATGAAAAATACCTCCAAGTTCGTTTTTGGCCATAACAAAGAAATCCCATCTGTACACTTAGTATTTTGGCAGTCGCAACTCCCTTATCTGTTTTTCGTGAACAACAAAGCCGACTGTGCACGCTTTCGCGTCGTTTTTCCATTCAGGCTAACGCAGTGTTCTGCCTCCGAGTAAGTTCTTGTATCATCGTTTTGTTCTGCCGAGTAAGTTCCTCATTGTTGCCCACAACAAAAAATAGGAGTCGCTTCCTTTTTGCCAACAACATTCCTGTCAACTACATTGTGATTTATTTCACAATCGAGAGAATTTATTTACTAAACGACCTTGGCAAAATTTATTTTCATCCTTTATTCGAACGATTCAGGGATTTTTATACAATTTTTATTCAATGGTGTGGTCCGTGCCAGACAGGCTAAAAAAATCATAGCTGTCGAGCTATCGGGAGGTGTTTGGGAGAAAAAACGTCGAGGTGAATTTAATAGGCATCAGAAAGAGACTTTTCATTTTAATGGGAATGAAAGTCCGATACGTAAACCGAGGTATAGGAGTAGCGCGAAGGAAAAGCAGCGGCAGCACAAGGATCAACAATGCTTCTCTGATAGGCGCATATTGAAACTTGATCGGAGATGCCTTGCGGAAATGAACGAAATGCTTTTCGTACGGATTCGCGGAAATTTGCGGAGAATCTTCTTCCATGGACTGAGCGTCTGCATTATACAAGGGAGCGGATGCAAAGACGATAAGGATTAGCACGCTAAAAATGAAAAACGGGATGCCCCTGCGACTCGCTTTTCTATTCAATGCGTGCACCTCCTTTCCAGATTTTTGTTCAGTGTCCCTGTCCTTGCGACGTTTGCCTCGCTCTCATCATCCAGGATTAAAAAACAAATAAACGCATAATAATTTTCTTATATTATGTATACATAAAAAGGGTATCATTTTGAAACAATTAAGTCAAATCAGATGCTTGTCTGCTTAGCTTGAAAACGCTCTCACTCGTTATTAAAAAGGAATGCTCAAAATCCACTTTATGGTAAATCATCATTGAAAAGAACATAAAAAAAGCGGCCCTTTTCGCTGTGAAAAGAGAGCGCTGTCTGATAAATGATTGCTTTCTCTACCCTTTCATCTCTTTCTCAATTTGCTTGAGCTTTTTCTTTTGCTTGCAGGCTTTCTCCTGTTCACTGGACCATGGGGTGTCACTCAGTTTCTGCAATTCATCGATAAGCTTCTTGTCTGAGGTAACATGGATCGCAGAATCGGGAAACTCCTTTTTTAATTTCTCCCCGACTTCTTTTTCGATCGACTCCAATCGGAAGCGATTAAAGTTGCTTACTTCAATGGCGACGTCCAGCTCCTTGTCGATGTGAACAGCGACAGCTTTATCGATTCCATGTACTTGTTCCGTAATGGACTTGGCTTTCTGTTCCTTGTCAAAGAAACGAACCGGCGTCGGCTTGCACAGAGGATCTTCTGCCGCGGATTTTGTTTTTGCCTGTTGATTTTGATTGGCTTGCGGATTGCAGCCTGTGGCGAAAAGAACCAGAGACACGACTAGTACTATGGTACGCAAAAGAAAACCTCCCACTAAATAGCGTACCTTTAGCGTTTCCTAACATGGGTTTTCTATGATATGTAATTTGTTCTGTCGCCAGTACGGATGTTCTGAATTTGTATAGAAATCAAAAAACGCGAGAAGGACACTTTCATAAAATGTCCTTCTCGCGGATGACAGCACATACCTGACACACGGTAAGTGCTATCTATTCTGTGCCTGTTTTGTCCGGTAAAACTCATTAAACAGCTTCATCAGCGCCCGCTTTTCGATCCGGGAGACGTAAGAACGGGAAATGCCAAGCTCGCGTGCGATTTCCCTTTGCGTTTTTTCTTTGTCCTGATCCAGGCCAAACCTGCCGATTATCACTTCTTTTTCGCGTTCATCGAGAATGTGAATGTGCTGGTAAATCTTATTCGACTCCAGCTTTAGCTGGACAGCATCCACGACCTCGTCTGTTTCCGTGCCCAGGACGTCGATCAGCGTGATCTCGTTGCCCTCTTTGTCCGTACCGATCGGATCGTGCAAAGAGACATCTTTCTTGGTTTTTTTCAGGCTGCGAAGATGCATGAGGATTTCGATTCTAATGTCAATAGTGGCGCATCAGAAGGTGTAGAGCTCGATGTTATTTTCGTATACCCGTATCTCTCTTACTACATGACGAATGAGTTCTCGCTTATCCTCAAATGTAAGTTCATCCGGTTTTTTGGACAGATAATACTTTGCCGCTTCTTGGAGTAAATCTCGGTTGTAGCCACTTTCCTTCATACGCTGGGCTTGCTCTTCGAGTTCTGTGAGCTGTTGAAGCAGCCTTTCTTCCCTCGCTTTTAGATCACGCAGCTCTTGACGGATCTCCTCTTCGCCCAAGTCCTCTTCGCCTGAAGAAAACAGTTTTAATAACCGCTTTCGGCCATTCCTCGTTTTCTCCAGCTCCTTTTGCAGCCGTTCTACCTCTGCCAATTCGTAAGGTGCCTCGCTTCTTTCTTCGACGGCAGCAGCAATCTCATCTGGATTGTCCAGCCAAGATCGAACCGTTTCCCAGACTTCTTCATCCAGTTCCTCACACTTAATTTTTCGGCCACATCCATGATTTTGGGCACCAGCGGTGTTTTTTACATCGGTGTATTCGAAGACATGCTTCCCCCAATTTTTAGATTTCCGGCCGGTCATCGTGTTGCCGCAGTCTCCGCAACGAAGCAATCCACTCAGCAAATACTGATTTAGACTCCTGCCCGCCCAACGCCTTCTTGACTCTTTCAAAAGCTTTTGTGCATGCTCAAACTTTACTTCATCGATAATGGCAGGGCAGCTCAGTTGTATCCACTCTTCTTGCGGACGTTGACGCATCCGAACTTTTTCTTCGGAATTCCGGAATTTGTTTCCGAGCATGCCTTCCGTATTCCAACGATTCTGATAAAACCTCCCGATATACGCTTCGTTCATCAGCAATTGACGGACAACCTGGCGATGCCACACTCTGGCCCCGCGTTTGGTTGGAATGCCTTTTTCCGTTAGATACTTGGCAATCCCATTCATACCTTGTACCAATTCGTTTGGCTGCGTAAAGAGGTCAAAAATCAATCTGACAACTGCCGCTTCCCCTTCATTTACAATCATTTGTTCTTTTTCCGGGTCATAGCTGTATCCATATATCTGAAAATCACGCAGGACACGACCTTGCCTTGCCTTCTCTCTTCTGCCACGGCTCATCCGTTCATTTATTTTTGCTTTTTCAAACTCCGCGATCGCTCCACGCATGCTATAAAATAGTTGTCCCTCCGGTGTCTTGGCATATTCCCCGTTTACAAAAACGAGCTCAATCCCACGCTTATCGAATTCGTCAGTAATAAGCAGCTGGTTCATGAGTTTTCGTGATAATCTGTCTGGATCGAGGCAGATGATTTTTGTTATAACGCCATCTTTTACATCTTGTCGTAATTTCGTGAGGGCGGGACGGTCCAGAAATTCACCTGACATATCGTCTACATACTCAACAACGTCAAGCGTTCCCGCCTTCTTCCGACATTCCCTGATCTGGTCATCAAGGCTGAAGCCGCTTTTTGCTTGTTCCTCGGTGCTTACTCGCGCGTAAATCCCGACCATCCAGCTTCTCCTTTCTGTACTTTCTCAGCAGATATCGGTAGCAGTCAGAACGAGCCTTGTCAGTCGTACTTCCGGGTATGATTCTTACATGCATCGTTCATCCCTCCCTGATCAGAGGGTATGCATATACTGCTTGTCAAAAGTCGTCATATAGAAAAAAGCCCCCAGTAAATAAAAGAGGCTTTATCGAAGAGCGTCCGGGTTTACATCGAGAAGGGAACGGCGACGGAGCCAATTGAAATCAAAGGATTCGGGGGTGCGTTTGATTGATACCTCTACCTCGGTGGCTCCCTGCTCGTGGACAAGGATTTTGAACTGTTGATGACCTCCAACGAGATTCCCGGTTCGTTCATTCCACACGATCGGTTCTACATACCCAAATTCTTCGATGGAGTATTTCAGTTTTTCATATTCCAGGTCGCCCGGCTGCAGTTCAATCCTTGGATTGTACGGGTTCAGGTTGATCATCGAAACAGGTATTTTTCGTAAGTCCAAGCTGGATTTCTCTTCTTAGTGGCGATAGATATAAGAATAAAGAATATTGCCAGCGCCAAAATCGCTGTAAGCCTTGATACAGGTGGGCTGGTGGCAACTTTTTGAGTGATGCGAAACGACTACTATTTACCTGAAAAAGTATACGTTTTGTATCACCGCAAAAAACAACGGTTGTGCTTAGAGCGTCAAGGCTTTAAGGCCTGTCTGCTTCTGGCGACCCCCTATTCGGAATTCGGGTCCTCCCCAGCTTCCGTGATCTCCCATTTGAAGAGTTGCAGGAGCGATGTTTCAGCTGACTTGCCGTTGAACGAATAAAGTGGATTGATCGCAAGCGCTGTCCTGCCGTCGATCTCCACGCGCCGAAGAATTCGCTCAGCGATGAACGCCCGGACGATCTTGCGGGCGGTCGGATAGGAACAGTCTGCGATGCAGGCAAGGTCCTTTACCGTAAGCGGTACACCTCTCTGGCCGCGCTCGTTATCGCCCTCAAGGAGATTGGTTCCCTCACTAGCATACGGCGTGATCTTCAACAAAAAGCCAGCCTCGGCGAGTGACAGCTTCCTGAGCCGTCGCTTTGCCTTCTGGCTGGCTTTGATCTTTACGAATTTTGAGCTGCGGCCGACTGGACGAAATACTTTTACTATCTCATCCGAACGCCGCAGCACTTCCTCGGTGTAAAATATTTCTCACGTATCTGAGTCAACAAACTGGCGCATTACATGATCATAACCATTGCTTCAATTGATGTGCGGAAATGTATAATCTAATTTGAAATTGTTACTTTCTTTATTTAAATTTCAATGATAAAAAAGGACAGCATATCGCTGTCCCCAGGCTGTCGAGAAAGTCGACAGCCATTTTTATTTCCCTGTATTTTATGACGACACCGCGTTAATGTGTTATAATATTCTTGTAATTACATTTACTGGCGGGTGATTATTGTGCTTTCCTCTAATGAAAAAAAGCAACAAATGCAATATGAATTTGTATGCCTTGATGAGTTGGTCCCGGAGGACCATTTGCTACGAGTTATTCAAAAGCATGTAGACTTCTCTTTCATCCGAGAAAAAGTACGCCAATACTATTGTGAAGATAACGGTAGACCAGCCATTGATCCGGTGGTTTTATTTAAAATGATTTTCATTGGATACCTTTACGGTATCCGGTCAGAAAGACAACTCGAAAAGGAAATTCAGACGAATATTGCTTACCGCTGGTTTCTTGGCCTTTCACTAACAGATCGAGTTCCAGACCACACTACCATCAGTTGGAATCGTCGAACTCGTTTTAAAAACACAAATGTTTTCCAAGAGATTTTTGATGAAATCGTTCGCCTTGCTATCCAACATCGCATGGTTGGCGGACGTGTTTTGATAAGTGATTCCACTCATCTGAAAGCAAATGCGAACAAACGTAAATTTAAGAAGCATGTTATTGAAAAATCTAGTCGAGCCTACCTTAGTGATTTAGAAGCAGCCATTAATGAAGACCGTGAAGCACACGGAAAAAAGGATTGAAGCCTAGAGAGGATGTGAAGGAAGAAAAGGAAATCAAGGTGAGTACTACTGATCCGGACAGTGGTTACATGGTTCGTGACGGAAAGCCTGAAGGCTTTTTCTATCTCGATCATCGGACAGTCGATCATAAGTACAATATCATAACTGATGTACACGTGACTGCGGGTAACGTTCATGATTCTGTTCCTTATGTAGATCGGCTACAACACCAAATTGAGAAGTTTGGGTTTACAGATACCATTGAAGCCGTTGCATTGGATGCTGGCTATTTAACTACTCCAATCTGCAAGGCTCTGCACGATCTAAATATCTTTGCCGTCATTGGCCATCGAGCTTTTTCACCTGTTAAAGGCCTTATCGCCAAATGGCGGTTTAAATATGATCCCGAAAAGAATGTCTATATTTGCCCCCAAAAACATGAGCTTGCTTATTCGACAACTGACCGTAACGGATACAGAATGTATAAGTCAAATAAAGAAATATGTAAGGCATGTCCGATGCTCACTATGTGTACACGGTCAAAAAATCACCAAAAGGTGATAACCAGGCATGTATGGGAAGAGAGTAAAGAATGGGTTCGACAGAACCGCTTAAGTAAGTCAGGAAAATACCTATACAGGTTGAGATACCAAACGATAGAGCGAAGTTTTGCAGATGCCAAAGAACTGCATGGACTTCGCTATTGTAGGTTGCGCGGACGTGAAAATGTCCAAGAGCAAGCGTTGCTGACAGCAACCGTTCAAAATATAAAAAAGATAGCACTCCACCTTGCAAAGGCATGTTAGGTGTGGTGCTATCTAAGACTTCCAGCACTTCGTGCTCAATTTTATTGTTATGAAAGAAGAAACTCCAACATATTGTGGGGTTTCTCGACAGCTGTATATCGCATAATAAAAGTACAGAAAATCGCAGCGTAAAAATGCAGAGCTAGCCTGCGTTTTACAAGGCGGAAAAATAAATAGGCACTTGCCAACATCACTCTATTAAGTCTACCTTGGTCTTTGTCCAGAAGAACCAGGGAGATGTGAGAGGAATGTTGAAAGTGCCACAGCAACAGTATATCAAATTTTTGTACGAGAATGAGGATTATTCAATCTCGGAGATTGCGAGAGCCATGGGAGTCAATTGGAGGACAGCCAAGAAATACGCCACAAAGGACGATTGGAATGAACCCGTTTGTCGGCGCAAGAGACGATATCCCGTTCTCGGTCCGTATCTTGACATCATTGATACTTGGTTAACGGAGGAGCAGGCGTTGCCCCGCAAACAGCGTTATACCGCGAAGCGAATCTTTGATCGTCTGCGTGATGAATACAGGTTTGAGGGCGGACGACGCACTGTTGAAGAATATGTAGCCAAACGCCGAAAAGAACTCAAGCTGGAACGTGCCGAAAGCTATGAACGACTCGAACACCCCGGCGGCGAGGCACAGGTTGATTTTGGTACAGCCTATGTTGGGCAACCAGGTCAACTCGTGGAGCGCAAAGTGCTGATTATGTCCTTCCCGTTTAGCAATGCGGCCTTCGCCTTTCCGGTTCGAAAGGAGAACACAGAGTGTTTTCTGGAGGCAATGAAGCGCATCTTTGAACGGATGGGAGGCGTTCCGAGGAAAATCTGGTTCGACAACTTGTCGGCGGCGGTGGTCTCGATTGGCCGTGATGGAAAGCGGTCATGCACCGATCAGTTCCTGCGGTTTGCTACCCACTACCGGTTCGACCCAGAATTCTGTAATCCCTATCGTGGTCACGAAAAGGGGCATGTGGAGAACAAGGTGGGGTACAGTCGGCGTAATTGGCTCGTACCACCACCGATTTGCGAAACGGATGCTGACCTTGAGACATACTTGGCCCAGGCAGCAGAGGCAGACATGGATCGTCCACACTATGCCAAGAAAGAGCGTATCGTCGACTTGTGGGAGCAAGAACGGAAGAAGCTTTTGGCTATGCCAACCGTTGCGTTTGAGGTTTTCAGGCTTGAACCGGCCCGCTTGAACAAATATAGGGAACTCCGGTTTGAAACAACCACATATCCACTACCGCAGTGCCGTGCGCTAGATCCCGTATTGCTCAAGGTGAAATGGGACGAGATCGAGGTTTTGTCGGGCGACGGAGAGTACCGACACCTGGGGACGTTGCCTCGCCCGTACACGGAAAAGGCAATCCCGATTGAGTGGACAGATGTGTTTGAGGGTTACCTGAGAAAGCCAAGGATGGTGATGTACTCCGATCTGGCGAGGTTCATGCCTGCTTCCGTCCGCAGATTCGTGCAAGTGGAGGATATCGATCTGAGGAAATCTCGTGTGGCTCTGATTCGTCGATTGTTAGATACACACCAGATGTCCGACATGGGTGCTGCACTCGATACACTGGCTGGGCATTTCGATCCTGACACAGTCCTTGAGCATGCGCTATATGCGATGAAACATCCTGAGTTTCACCCTAAGCCGTTTGCGGAGGCTCATACACCGATGGAGATTCACGGGCACACACCGGACCTCAGGCAATATGACGCCATTCTGGGGGTGAGCAGAGCATGAAACACGAATTGGTTACTGCATGCAAGAACCTCCACTTGGGGTATGTGATGGAAGCGTACGAGGCGATTGCGTTCAATGACCGCTCGCAATACCTGCTTGAAGTCCTCCAAGTGGAACTGCGGGGCCGAGAGATATCCAGGATTCGCAGACTCATGAAGAAAGCCCGGTTTCCACAGATGAAGACACTAGAGGATTATGATTTCGGAGCAGTCACCTTCCCAGCGCATTGCAGTCGTGAGCTCCTAACGGATCTGGCATTTCTCGAGCGGAAAGAGAACGTGATGATGCTGGGCAAAGTGGGAACAGGCAAGACCCACCTGGCAACGGCACTAGGCGTGGAGGCTTGCCGACGAGGGTACGAGGTACGATTCTTTCGGGTGCATGACCTTGTGGCCGCGTTACAGGACAAGTACCAATCCGGGACGCTTAGCCGTTTTCAGCGGGAGTTGCAGAAGGCTGAGTTACTCATCCTCGACGAAATGGGGTTTGTGCCCTTTCACAAAGACGGAGCTGAACTACTGTTTAACGTCATCTCCGAATGCTATGAGCAAAGGAGTGTGATTGTCACCTCTAACCTTGAGTTTGGCCAGTGGAACACGGTGTTTGGAGATGCCAGACTGACAGCAGCGCTCGTGGACCGACTCGTTCACCACGCACACGTCCTGGCTTTCACCGGCGAGAGCTACCGGCTACGAAATGCGCTATCCGGAGTGAGATCGTCATAATCTTCAGCGTTGGCCGTGCCTATGCACAAATCCGCAGCGATTCTCTGTATTTTTGACTTGCGAAAAACAACAGCCTGAGGACAGCATATCGCTGTCCCTTTTCTTTCTTATTTTCCTCCCCCTAGCGAGTCATCGTCAGAGACATCCTCGTCGCTAGAGTTTAGCCCATCGTTGATACTTTCAAGAACTTGTTCAGAACTGTACTTGGTTCCGGGACTAAGATCAAGTAGCTTCGCTGCTCGTTCTTCGAGCCATATACCTTCATTTCCATTTGGATCAACCGCTACAAAAATAAAACCACCTGCGTAGTCCAAATATTTCACTTGAACATCTTTACCATACTCCTGAATGATATCCTTGTACATTTCATACAATTCCGGCCCTGTTTTTTCGAGACCTGCTTGAATTGGCTCAGTATCCGTTGCTATAACTATGCCTTTAGCTTTATCTCCCTCCATAATAAACCACAGTTTTTCATCTGAAGGTACTAGTAAATCAGTAATACTAGAGCCTTTAAAAGATTTTATTGCTTCTGAATCAGGTAAATGAGCACTGTCGATTGAATAATCAGACAAATGAGATTCGTTCACATTATTTTTTTGGGGTGTTTTAGTTTTATTATTGCCTGCTGACTCGAATTTTTTATATGCATTAAAGGCATCCTTTTTCCCTTCATTAATTGCCCCGACAGCAGAAAACGAAAACATTACAGCAAGAGTTGCTATTCCCAAAACCGCAAATGTAATCTTCTTCATGTTTTACCTCCTCAATTAATTTTCCTCGAATCCATATATGGTATGGGTCCACTCTTGACCCGAGCTATCTACAAATCTGTCATAAGTCATAATAGAATATTCACCTTTATCAGGATCCATATACCTTAGATATTTAGTTGAGCTGTTTGTGTAGCCATCAATAACAACCATATGACCAATAGCTGTATTTCCCGTTTTCCATTTTATGCGTGCTAATACAGGTATATCATTGTTTATTTCCCTTACCGTCTCCTTAAAAGTTAATGAGTTATTCTCTCGATAACTTTGAAGCCCATAATGATCGAGTCCATCCATGACTTCACTAATATTTCCCGATTTATTCGAAACCTCACCTTTTACATATTCAACAAAATCGGATTGAGTAACTTTAATACCAAAATAATCTAATACAGATACTGAAGATGCTGCCCAGCACCATAACTCTGCTGCTTGAGTGACTTTTTTTACTCCTAAAGTTACAGTTGTTGAAGCAGCGTGTGATGGACTACTTACAGTTGCCAAAATTGACAAAGAAACTGCTGCAACCCCTAGTACAAAAAATTTTTTCATGCTTTTTTTATACACAGCAAGTCCTCCTACAACAAATATTATTGTGTACTGTCCACATTATAATGAAAATTACCATATTTTTGAATTAATGTCAACCTATTTCTAGAAACAATTCATATAATTGGAATTTCACTTCTTTCAATAATCTAACTTTTACTTCAAAAAGATGAGTGATACTGGACAGGGGGCGAGGGGCAGGAGCCGTCTCTCGCATTTAGCTCTGGTTCCTTGCTCTTAATTCAAGGTTACCGATCCCGTATGGAAAAAACGTCCATGATTTTTTTGTCCCTATTTTGTCCTGCTTTTTGTCGGGTTTTTGTCGGGAAAATAAGAAACGGCACTCAAATGATGCGGAGTGCCGTCGCGATTTGAAATATTGCTTCATTCTTTTTAATGTAATACTGATCCTTTGTCAGCCCTAAGTCCAGGTATACGTTGATGTCATTTACTCTGACCGGACTAGGTACTTTTCTTTAATGATTTTTCTTTCTGTTTCATCCAGTGAATACTGTAAAGCCCGCTCGATCTGCCTTGCTTTCAATTCGTTTTTTGTCTCTGAATGCTATAGCCGTGGAAAGAGTTGATCAATTCCCTCTTCCGCTTGCTCTTGTTTATTTTGAACAGCGACTCGGCGTTGTTAAGCCAGTTGTACCATACTAGAATCGTCTCTATACCACAGTTGGCAACCCCAACTCTCTGCCCCTGAATTTAAGTCTGTTGTGACTTCTGAGCACCATTTTTCCCCGTTTCTAAACCACGGCCCTGGAGTAGCTAGGTCACACATCTGTAGGTCCTTTTCTGCATCTCGTTCCATCACTTCCCCACCTCCAGCAGCTCCGGGTTTTCATAGATGTTGCCGATGACTACGTATTCAAACATACTCGGGAATACCCCCCAACCAATCCCGTATCCAGTTTCATCTTCGCCGATCCATTCAACAACCACCGGCTCTTCCCCAAACAGATCGCTACCTTTGTTGAACAGCAGACATACATCTCCCTCATAAATCTCCTTGCCGTTCTTGTCGCACAAGCCGGTGAATTGCATCAAGGTCGAATAATGACCATCTTCTACGTTGTGGATCAGAAACTCTGACAGATCAGGAGCATTCACCAGATGCTTCCACTGCAGCATGAGATTGTTAATTTTATCCTATATCCGTAACTTGATCTCACGTCCTTGCATCCCGTTCCCCTCCTGTTATTCGATCACGTCTTCTGGAATTTTCACTTTGCATTTTTCGCACGTTACCCGTGACCTACCCGACCAAGCAAAGTTCCCTTTCATTCCGTGCCTATAACCGCACAACGCTTTTGGCGATCTTTTGTCCGTAACCGCGTGAACCGTACCAGAGCCACTTTTAATAATGCCGATCAGCTTGGACATTTCTCCACCTCTTTCCACAAGTAATGTTACTGTAGTGTTTTGATTAGTTTTGTTCTTTGATCAAAGGACTACATGCTTTTACGCGTAAGTCTTTAATTCATTGTGCAGACACTCCTTTTAGGCGGGTATTTTGGAGGGCGTAGCCCACACGGGAGGTGTCGCAGGTAGATTGCGAAGCAATCTACCGAGAAAATCTTTTCATATCTTTTCCACAGAATTAAACTAAATGATACCGATGTATCTCTGAACAAAACGTGGGCACATCCTCGGTTGTAGCTCTGCGTAATGTTTGGGAACATCGGCCTTTGCAGGAATAACTCTATTTCCTAACGAATCTTTTACGTTGCCAATGTATTCCTGAACACAATGTGGGCACTCCTGATGGATAGAGCTCTACTAACTATTTGGGAACATTGGTCTTGCAGGAGTACACTCGCTCACTAGCGAATCATATATATTGTGCAGTGACCTTTCATGGTTTTACCTACCATATTAGGATTGGGGCTGATAGATTTCAGACCTCTGATATAACACTGGGGCACTCCACGTGTATTGGCACTGCACCCATGTCAGCGTTTAACCCGTCCTTTGGCGGGTTTTTTTGTTTTCCAAAATTAACTAAACCAGAGCAGGAATTTTCTCAGAGGTAACGTATAAGTTTTTTAAAGTCTATATAACGGAAAATTGTACTCCATATAAAGTAAAGCAATTGAAACCCTTCAACGTTTGGGGCTAACTTGCGTTAGACCTCTTGAGACAATTTGGGTACAGATCACCTGGCGCTATAATCCTGACATGCTACATTGGGCAAATGAAGCTCTCACAGTAACTTGGATAGTCAGGTGTATTACATATTGCTTAATAAAAGGAGAACATAACTTATGAAGGAAGATCAGTTAATGACTTTTAGTGTCACTCAAACCGATGGGCAAAAAGAATTCGTAAGACTCTTTTATCCAATATACGTTGGTGTCGATATTGGAGCTGATTTTCATGTGGCTACCTGCATTACTCCCGAACAGTTTCGTGATGGAAAATGGAAAAGGGCCAAAACAATGAAATTCGATGCCGATAGTTTGGGTATCTCTGATTTCTTGAAGGCCCTTCAAGATGTACAGGAGCATCTAGGATTAAAACCAATCGACTTTTTCGTATTAATGGAGCCGACAGGTGGGCATTATTCCTTTCTTCTTCAACAGGTATTATTAAAAGCTGGTTACTCACTTCATATGGTTGAAAATGCCTCTGTTAAAAAATTTCGGGAAGAGACTCTTGGTATTCAAGAGAAATCCGATGCTATTGATGCTAGAACGATGGCCTATATGGGATGGCATAAATCGCTCCACCCCGATATGAAAGCTGTACGACTAGCGAGTCCAGCCTCAATGTCACAGTCTATCGTCCGTACTCTCATGCGTGATCGCTGGTTACTTACCACTACCCTGACACGCAGGAAAAACCAGGTGCAACAGTTATTTCAAATCACTCACCCTGACCTTAAAAGAGCATTTAAGAAGCTTTCAAGCCCTTCTGTGTTACGCCTAGCGTTAATGTATCCAACTGCTTTGGATATGAAGGGTCTCTCCGAGATTGAACTTCGAGAAGCAATAACCAAATGCGGTGCTAAAGCTATTGCAAAGAAGGCAGCCAGCGAATTAGCTCATGTTTTACCTAACACCGTTGCTCTGCCATTGGTCCATGTTGTCGATCGACAAAGTTGGCTTATCCAAGAAGCCTTGCGCATTGAAGAAAGTTTAAGCAGTATTGACGCAAGCATCCATGAGTTATTACATGGTAATGCTGAAAAAGGAACTCCCCCACACCCATATACCAATTTGCTCTTTTCTTTACCTGTCATGAGTGATAATTGGGCTTGTACTCTCATTGCTGTAATAGGTGACATTCATCGGTTTAGTACCTATAAAGAATTTAAAAAATACCTTGGTGTATCTGCCGAAAATAAGCAGTCTGGGACTTCTGTAAAAGGCACTCGCCAGACGTTCAGTGGTGTTCGCGATACACGCAGGGTCATGTTTCAGATGGCTCTAATACTTATTGCCCAAAGAGGTGGTCCTAATGTGTTTGCGGCATATTACGAGCGCCTATTGGCACGTCAAATGCCAAAAATGAAAGCTATAGGACATATGTCTGGAAAAGTTGCAAAGATTATCTACAGTGTTCTGAAAACAGGTGTCCCCTACGATCCCAAAAGACACGCAGCAGCCTGTGGTGTTCCATGGAATGAGCAGTATAAGGAAAAGTCTTTAGATATCGATATAGAGCCATTTGAAACTGAAGCTAAAATGCTTGCCGGAATCTCAGATGAATCAGTCGACATTGAGATTGATGAAGAATAGTGCAACCTATGTGCTATTCTTCATTTCCATTCACTGTCTCAATGCTTTAATTCTGCCAAAATAGCGCGTTTTTATCGGAAAATGAAGCAATTTGTTATAAAAGACCTTACGGTTTTTTTCTGTTAAGCACTACGCTACATTTTGTTAAATATCATGGTTGGGGAAACTTTTTTCGAGGTGATCGTTCATGTTAGTTCTGAGCAGTATTATCCTGGCACTCATTTTCCCCAATAAAGTTGCACCTGACCAAATAGTTACATTTCAAAAGCATGCTGAAATATTACACGTCTCAACTGATTTACCTAAGATAGGTAACTGGTGGAGAGTGCCAAAAGGCGTTGATGAGATGACCATTTTTGTTAAAGCCAACAATACTGAAACAGTGCTGTTCTGGTTGATCCCAACCGGTACCCAAACATGGGGTCAAAGAGAACTAATCGGTTATGACAAGGACGGAAGTGATGGATGGACATTGACATGGAAGTTTGGAAATCGCGTTCTTCATGATCATATCCACGTACAAGCACTTGGTGATCAAACATTGTCTAACTCCTCCATTAACATAACAACAAGCTTTCTTTAATTACCGATTTTTTTAAATCAGCCTTTCAATCCACGCTTAACAATTAGACAATGATCGTATTTCGCCCAGTGAAATGACTTCCCATCTTCCCCAAATCATCGAACATACACCGACTTTCCCGATAACGAGATATCATCGACAATTCCATGATTCAAGTGCTTCCACTTGCTCCGATGGCAATTTGATTTGCGTGCTCGACTATATCGCCTTTTTTCAGACCATTTAGTGCTTCAGTTCGCATGCTGCTGTCCCTCCTCATTCGGGTTCATGTCCGCCAAGCGCGGAGCGTAGTAGTCGCTCAAGGTACTTCTCCCGCTTCGCGGAACCTCGACCAGCGAGCTGTTTATTGCACAATAGAAATGCCTAATATTGCAGCGTAAAAATGCTCAAAACAAATACAAAAAAGGCACTTGTCAGCATCAATAATTCCTCCTACCGTTAGGTTTGGGACAACTTAGCGAAGGAGAATGGAAAGGATGCTGAAAATGCCTCAACAACACTATATCAGGTTTTTACGCGAAGTAGAAGGATGCTCGGTAAACGAGATTGCAGGACGCGTAGGTGTTCACTGGCGGACTGCCAAAAAATATGCCGATAAAACCGATTGGAATGCCTCGATGACAAAACGAAAGGGCAGAAGTCCTGTCATGGGTCCATTTATGGAGATCGTCGATACCTGGTTAGAGGAGGACCGTTTGGTCCCCCGTAAGCAGCGACACACAGGTGTGCGCATTTTCCAACGTTTGCGCGATGAGCATCAGTTTACAGGTGGACAACGTACAGTATTGGCCTATGTGCAGAGACGAAAAAGTGAAATGGAACTGGACCGTGCCAAAACGTACGAACGGCTTGAACATCCACCGGGTGAGGCACAAGTGGACTTTACAACCATTGAGGTATGCCGAGATCATCGATTGGTCACATACAAACTGCTGGTAATGTCTTTTCCGTACAGCAATGCCGCTTTCGTCTATCCGACACCAGCGGAGAATCAGGAATGCTTTTTGGAGGCGATGAAGCTGTGCTTTGAACAAATGGGAGGTGTTCCTCAGCGAATCTGGTTTGACAATCTCTCCGCTGCCGTCGTTCATATCGAGAAGCAGGGCGAACGGCAATTAACGGATGGCTTCCAGCGATTCTGCGCTCACTACCGGTTTGAAGCTGTCTTTTGCAACCCATACAGTGGTCATGAGAAGGGGCACGTGGAGAACAAATGCGGGTACTCCAAGCGCAATTGGGCAGTGCCGATTCCCATCTATGAAAGCCATGAACAGTTAGTTGCCTACTTCGCCGAGCAAGCTAGCCGTGATCGTGGTCGTCAGCATTATGCCCTAAATCGTTGCATCGCAGATCTATGGGAGGATGATCGCCGTAAATTGCTTACCTTGCCGGAGCATGGATTTGAGGCTTTTCGCTTGGGTGCTGCAGTGGTGAATAAGTATGGAGAGATTCGGAAGGATGAATTGACGGTTCCGTTGCTGGGGATGGCAACGCCAGGCAGTGAGGTACTGATCCAAACGTTTTGGGATCGCCTTGTCATTCTAAACGGCCAACACCAGCTAATTCGGGAAGTACCCAGACCTTATACGGGACGAAATGTAGACATTCCGTGGTCACAAGTATGCGCTGGATGGCTGAAAAAACCACGTAGTGTAACGCACTCGCAGTTTCTCCGTATGCTACCGGAGATCTTGCAAGGGTATGTAACCGTGAAGGATCTAACAGAGCGAAAAGATCGTCTTCAGGCAATGTCGCACTGGTGTGATATTTACACCATCGAACAGATTCAAGAGGTAATTGCTCTACTAGGCCAAGACACACCGATTACGCGCATCACGGCCGTGCTAGGCGTAAAATATGGCAGTCGTGACCTCCCTGTCACGTGGGAGGAGACGTTGTCCCCTCCGGGAACTCGCGTAGAAGGTTCTCTCCAACGCTATGATCAACTTGTGGGGGTGAGCTGAGATGCCGACGGCATTGGGAGATTTGTGCCGACAACTCCGATTGGCGCATGTCGTGGACTACGTATCCGTTCAACAGAATGAGCAGATTCGTAGCATTGTGGAGCAAATCCTTGTTGCGGAACTGGACGGCCGCCGCCGTGCCAAGTTAGGTAAGCTTGTTCAGCAGGCGGGGTTCCCGCATATTAAGACTTTCGAGGGGTATGTGTATGACCATATCTCTTTCCCTAGTGGCAGTAGTCCGGAGCTGCTCCAGGAATTGGATTGGCTCGAACGCAAAGAAAATTTACTCTTAATGGGTGCCGTCGGCACAGGGAAAACCCATATGGCAACGGCACTGGGCGTGGAGGCTTGCCGCCGGGGCAAGGCGGTACAGTTCTACCGGGCTTCCGATTTGGTTTCTGTACTTCAGGAAAAATTTGTGGCGGGAACACTCAGCCGATTTCGCGAGAAATTGAAAAAGATAGATTTACTTATTCTCGATGAAGTCGGCTACGTGCCGTTCAGCCAAACCGGTTCTGAGTTATTGTTTAACGTGATTGCGGATTGCTATGAGCAACAGAGTGTGATCGTTACATCTAACCTGGAGTTTGGCCAATGGACATCGGTGTTTGGAGACACGAAGCTCACGTCGGCGCTCGTTGATCGTCTGGTACACCACGCTCATATCCTCTCATTCACAGGTGAGAGTTTCCGCTTCAAACAGGCAATGGATAGGATTCCTTTGTAGTTTCAAACGGCTGGCAAGTGCTTAGGCAATTTTGGCTGCAAAGCTGAGCATTTTCTACTTGCAAAACACACGAGCGCCGGTTAAGGCTGGTTCGTTGTCCCTTCAACCGGCTTTTCGGAAGTTCCGCCGGTAGGAAATCGGTGGCGTCATCATCCGGTCCCAAGAATGCAATCAAAATGCCACGCTTTTCTTTCCAGCTCCCCTTGGCCATCGGAATTAATTGAGAACGCTGTCGATCCAGATTACAGCCAGATAAATTTCTCCAAGTGGAAAAAAGGAACAAAAGCTGAACTCGTTTTTTGTGAGAAAGGCGAAGAAATTCTCACCACATATCATTTTGACGAAAAAGAATATCTACAGAAAGTTGTTATGTTGGAGTTGGTCGTGAAAGCATCATCTACGACAGAGAAAAAGAGATTGCTTCAATTATGGAGGAACTCACAGAGGCAGTGCGTAATGAATAGTTCCCAAAGATTCAAAGCACATAACAAACAAAGGAGAGCTTAGGCTCTCCTTTGACATTAATATCTCGTTTTCAATGCACCGCGCTGCATACGTCGCCAGCTTTGTCCCCTTATCCACCTGGTAGCTCTCGATGGCCTTGATCAGCCCAATCGTTCCGATGGAAATGAGGTCTTCGCTGTCCTCGCCGGTGTTTTCAAATTTTTTCACAATGTGGGCAACCAGCCGCAGGTTGTGCTCAATGAGCTTATTCCGGGCGATCGGGTCGCCTTTGGCCATCAGCCGGAGGTACTTTTCCTCTTCCGTGTCAGGCAGCGGTTGGGGAAAAGCATTGTTTTTGACGTAGGCCACGAACAGCATGATTTCCTTGATAAACAGAGAAAGCGCCGCAAAGAT
Organism: Brevibacillus borstelensis; assembly: GCF_036700025.1. Taxonomy (NCBI): domain Bacteria; kingdom Bacillati; phylum Bacillota; class Bacilli; order Caryophanales; family Paenibacillaceae; genus Brevibacillus; species Brevibacillus borstelensis. Next base: position 3,910,950 of record NZ_CP144922.1, read on the forward strand.
GCTGGACACGCTTGCCACCTCCCACGAAGGATATGCGCTTATTTCTATCCTTATGTGGGCGATTGCCTACTCGTGCATGTACAGGGAAACCGCAGGGAAAAATGATCGTTTCCACTTTGCTTGCACCTACGACACTTTCTTCGCCAAGCACTGATGAGTCACTGTGCAAAGGAGGATACGCATGTTCAGACATGGTGAGAATATCATCATCATCGAGAATATATGGTTTATTTTGGTTCCCTTGCTACTTGGGATTATCGGTTTGTCTTGTCTTCTTGTCGGAATCGTAAGGAAAGACAAAATAAGCCTGCTTGTCAGTACTGTCTGCTTTCTGTGTCTCTTCCTTTTTGCCACTGCTTGTCATTTCTTAATTCCACCGATAACCGGTTAATCCATAGAGCTGACGTCTCTTTCTGGATCGAATGCGTCAATTCGCCGTCGCCTTGCGGTAGTATCCCTCGGCCTTGCTCTTGTAGCCGTTTAAGATTTTATTCGCTGCCGCCAGCTCCTGTTTTGCTTTCCCGAGCGCTTCCTTTCCGGCTTGAGCCACTTCGTTGTACTTTTTCGTGCGGTTTTCTTTGTCGGCGATCTGCTCTTTTACCTGACTCCACAATACCTCAGCCTGATTCAAATCGCCTTGCATAATTTCGATAATATTGCTGATCGACTTGGCCTTTTGCCCTATGCTTGCATCGAGCACATGGATACCATCCATAACTGCGCTCATGCTGGCCACCATGGATGACTTTACCTCTGACATGCCTGTGTCTTGACCCAAAGCCGCTATTTCCTCCGAGAGCGCCTGCAAATCTGCGAGGTGCTGTTCGTAAATGGCCTGATCCTCGGAAACGTTCAAATCGGACAAATACTTCACATTTTCAGCGATATCCGCCTCCAGCTTTGTCAGCTGCTCCACTTTTTTTGCCAATTCCGCCGCTTCCTTCGCTTTTTGCTCGGCCCGCTGCTTTTTGATATCCTCCGCTCTCTCGCTGACCCGCTGATTCAAAGCCACAAGTTTTTCATTGTAGGCCGTTGTTTGTGTCGCCACAAGCTTCGTTTCCGGTTCATACTGCTCCAGCCATTGCCCATGGAAGACGAGCTCGTCCGGCGTCACTGCTGCGGCAACGGCTTGCCCCTGTTGTGTAGTCAGTGACAATTTCCCCTCTTCCAAAGAGCCTGTAAAAATATAGGTGGTGTTTGTCACTGCCGGGAGATCGTCGATCGTCTCAACCTTCGCTTCCTGTAGTTCTACGGTTACGTTCTCTTTTCCCGGAATGACCTTGGCGTGCAGGACCCGGTTCTCCTCTTCGTACACGTACCCCTCCGCGAGCCGAACCGCGGTAAAAGACCATACGGCAAAGCCGGCCGCTATCAGTATCAGTAAAGCAGCGATGATGACCACATGTTTCTTTTTCACTTGTACGGCGACCCCTTTACTTCCTTTTTTATTCGCGTCGGCACATCTATGACATATGCCGCAGCGCGCTTCTATCATTCTACCATATCCTGCCTCTGTGCCTCCTCATAGATCCCCAGGTTCGTTCCATACTACCAGGTCTTGTGAGGGAGTTTCTTCTCATTGTGGGGCCTACCGACTAGTTCTTCTTTTCACCAATGTCCCTCAGTTCGGTTACCTGTTCTGGATGGACATTTTGGGCCGGCTGTGAAATTCGGTTATGAACGATGGATGCGGCTGAACAAAAAGAGAGGACCCTTCGCGCGTATCGCGAGTGTCCTCTCCTGGTGGTACTCTATATACGCCTTCAGGCTTTTCGCTTAGCCTGATGCGGCCTTCTGCCTTTGAATGCTACGACACCCGAAACCTCGAGACCAGCGTTCGCAGCTCCTCTGCCATTTTCTCCAACGCCCCGGCAGACGCCGCAATTTCCTGCATGGAGGCGAGCTGTTCTTCGGAAACGGATGCGACATTTTGCGAATTGGCTGCCGACTCCTCCGCAATTCGGGCCATCTCCTCGATAGACGCCTTGATTTGTTCGGAGCTGGCGGTCATCTCCTCGGCGACTGCGGTCACTTCCTGAATTTGCGCAGAGGTTTGCTCGACTGCGTGGAAAATGCGCTGGAAGCCTGCTCCTGTCTCTTCGACAATCTCCCTGCCTGCGGCTACTTCCTTCTGTCCTTGTTCCATGGCAGCAACGGCATGGGACGTATCAGATTGAATCTCACGGATCAGATTGGCGATTTGCTCGGCAGAGTTCTTGGACTGCTCGGCCAGTTTGCGCACTTCATCTGCCACGACTGCAAAGCCTCTACCGTGCTCTCCCGCTCGTGCCGCTTCAATCGCGGCGTTCAGAGCAAGCAGGTTGGTCTGATCGGAGATGCCGGTAATGACCTGGATGATCTCATCGATTTGCTTGGATCTTTGCTCCAGCCTCTTGACCACTTGGTCAGTTTGCCCGACGGCATCGCTGATCGTCTGCATCTGGTCGATAACCCTGTGAATCATTTCATTGCCGCGCTCGGTTTCTTTCGACGTCTCGACGGAAACCTCGGCTACGTTCGCTGCTGTTTGTGCTACCCGCTGGACGCCCAAATTCATCTCGGTAATGAGACGGACACTGTCTTCTACGCTGCGGCCCTGTACCTCCGCTCCATGAGCGACTCCCTGAATAGCAGACGCGATCTGGTTGGTCGCCTGAGTGGTCTGCTCTGCACTGGCAGTAAGCTGCTCGGATGAAGCGGCGACCTGCTGCGCATTGCCCACTACTTCCGTCACCAGCGTGCGGAGATTTTTCACCATCTGCCCAAAGGCCTGCGCCAGTTTGCCCAATTCGTCACGATTTTTGACGCGCCCGATCGCAACTGTCAAATCGCCGGCTGCGACCCGCTCTGCCGCAGCGGTCAACTGAACGATCGGCTTGGAAATATGGCGGGAGAGCCAAAAGCCGACGACGATCGCTGAGGCAATGGCGACCAAGCTGATGATCTTGATTGTATTGCGTATCTGCTCAACCAGCTCGCTGTTTTGCAAGGTCTCCGCTTCCATCAGCTTCTTTTCATTGTCCACGAGCAAATTTGCCAAATTTCTGATTTCGCGGGAGACTGGCATGGCATCGTTGAGAGCGACCCGCTTTGCGTTCTCCCAATCATTGGTGCCGATCAGCTTTTCGACTTGGACAGCCTTTTCCTTATACTGGTCATTCAAACGCTGCAGGCTTTCCAAAAGTGTTTTTTCTTCCTCCGTAGAAACCAATTCAACAGTCGATTTGATCGTGGCATCCAGAGTTTCAATCGCTTCGTCCATAGTACCGGCCGAATTCGCTTCGGCCAACAGAACGGCCCGTAGCGTGGAAATTTCCCGTGAAGCACTGTTTTGGATTTCTTTTGCATTTTCCAAAACCTGGACCCGTTTGCCAAGCAGTTCCGCATAGGAATCATTGAGCTGCTTGATAAATAAATAAGCAACGCCATTTGTAATCCCAAACATGAGCACGATACCCAAGAATCCCAGCAATAACTTGTTGCGAATAGACAGCGACAAATTCATCATCCTCCGTATATCATGCAAGATAAACCCCTACTCCATAGTACCCAATTATCATAATTTTCACAAGGAAGATAGTACCAATATATTGATAGATAAAACAAAGCCCCCGTGATCCTGCAGGAAAATCGGGGGCCACGTCCTTTGCATGAACGTCCTAGATCGGGACTGCCAGCATTTTGACCATATGATCGTACAAATGCCCGCTGACCATCAACGAGCCATCCGTCTGATACCCGATATGCTCGTATAACTGGCGTGCGCGAACATTGTCTTTTTCCACCAGCAGGGCTGTCCGTTCATACCCCTGCCGTATCGCTTCCTCTTCAAAACTGGCCAAAAGCCGCGTGCCAATGCCTTTTCCCCGATAATTCGGGTCGACGACAAGCGTATCGAGATAATATTCGTCTGAGCGTGCTTCTTTGACGATGATGGGAGCTGTTCCGGTTAGTTGTTCCAAGCGCTTGGCAAATGGCCTGTCCAGCTCCTCGGTTCTGCTCCCGTGATAGCTGATCAAAAGGCCTGCCGGTTTCCCTTCGGCTACGGCGATCATGCAATTTTCATGGCTGATCCGGTTCTGTTTTTCCCGGAAAAACTGCTCCATGACTTTAATGGCCTCATCCTGTTTATCCGCTCCGGTCAATGTGTGGGCAATATCCCCGATTGCTTCATAGATCAGAGGGGCCGCCCAACTTGCGTCCTCTGGTGCCGCGTATCGTATCATGTTTGCCTCCTTGCATTCCCCTGTCAGAACTCTGTGTTCTGTCTACGTATAGACATACTATACCATTTTGCCATAACAATGAAAAAAGGTCGATGTAGAGTAGAGAACTGAAACTTTCGGGCGACCGTATGGTCGCCTTGCTCATTTCAGCTCCCCCTCATCAAACCGTACGTGAGGTTTTCCCTCATACGGCTTTCCGATGTTCTTCTTTCTTTGGCATTCGGCTTACTTTATCCGGCTAATTTCAATAAACTACCCTGCGTGTTTTGTATGACCTTCAGCTTTCCGGCATGTTTATTCCGCTTGCTTCTTTTCTTGTTGCAGAAGATTGTAAGGCGTTCAATCACATACCAGTCTATCCGTCTTGCCCATCGTTTGGCGATGGGCGAGATGAAGTAGTAGTTCTTGAACCCCCTTAGCTTGCGATTTAGCCCTTTCACTAGCTCTTCTAGAGACAGAAACAGTTTGTTCCTTGGTGCAGTGTATTCCTTAATTTTACGTCTCATATCCTTCATTGCTTTCTTAGCTGGTACATGAGACATAGCAAATACCTTGCTCCCCCCTTTGTTGAACACGGGGAATTTGCGATGGTGCAGCCCAAGAAAGTCAAACCCAGTGGAATTGTCCCAAATATTAACGAGTCTAGATTTCTCTTTACTGAGACTAAGCTCCAGCTTGTTTAGAATAGCCATCAGCACTTGAATGCTTTCCAATGCTTCTTGTTTGGTTCTGCACATGATAACGAAGTCATCCGCATAGCGGATAAGTGTGCCAAGATGGGAGAATTGATTTTCCCAAATGGTGTCCATGTAGTTTAGATAGATGTTTGAAAGAAGAGGCGAGATTACCCCTCCTTGCGGAGTTCCCAGTTCTGTTTCATGGAATTGATCATTTTCCATGACCCCAGCCTGCAGCCATTGTCGGATAAGTTTCAGAACACGTCTGTCGCTGATTCTCATTTCGACCAGTTTCATCAACTTCTCATGGTTGATGTTGTCGAAATACCCTTTAATGTCAACATCTACGACCCAATAACACCTCTTGCTTGCTTTGCGTATCTGTGCAATTGCCTGGTGAGCATTTCTTCCTGGCCGAAAGCCATAAGAACAGTCCCGAAAATCAGCTTCAAAGATCGGTTCAATGACTAGCTTAGTAGCCATTTGGACCACCCGATCCTTGATCGTCGGGATGCCGAGTGGACGTTTCTTGCCATCCGGTTTAGGGATGTAAGTTCGACGAACCGGATGTGGACGATACCGCTTTTCTTTTAAATCTAGATAGATCTCGTTAAGAAAACGGCTCTCCCCATACTCCTCCACAATCTGTGCGATGGATTGTCCGTCGATTCCTCCGCTCCCTTTATTTGCTTTTACTCTCCTCCAAGCTGTCGCTAGAATATCCGGGCGGTAGATTTTGTCATACAAGGCATGAAATCGCCGTTTTGAGTTTGCCTTGGCACAAAGATATAGGGTTGTCCAAAGTTGTCGAGCTTTTACATCGGTGTAGTTAGCAAGTTTACTTGCATTCACTCACTCTTACCTCCTTCGACCCGTGAACAAAGCAGGGCTCCTTCCCTCCATAAGGTTGTGTTGTCCTTATGTTCATCGGTACTATGAACCCCTCCGACTCCCTCTCTGCCATCCACCACTTCCCTTACGGTTATAGGTTTCCGTTTTACGCTCCTGACGGGGCGTGCAGAGTAGGGTCTCCCCAGTTCCGTTAACTACTTTCTCAACATACCGCTCCCCATACCCCGAGGGATTCATAGGTGCTGTATTCCAAGTTCTCCACACCGTCCTTGGCCTTCGCCCATATGAAACAAGCTCGGCTTCCCTTTGTCCACCTCTCGGTGGTCTTTCTTAACGAGGCTGCAGGATTCACTTTATGTTACGGCCTGCTGATTTGCTCGCACTCTTTCGAGTTACTTTGTCACAGGGCTTCAACCTTAGGATTTCTCCACCAGTTGCCTGTCAGCTACGAGGTGACTTGGCTCCTGCCTCGGTTGGACTTTCACCAACTAGCAATTAACGGCTTGCTGGGCACGCCCCATAGAAAAAAGACGCTCTTTCAAAAAGAGCGCCTCCTTGCTGGCGAATGCCTATACAATCATTTTTTCAATGGTGAGCGAACGGTGGTTTCGCAGATCAACAAATTCCTTTTTCCTGCGGACCAACGGCCTCATCGGTTCATCTTGATGAATGAGAATGATTTCGACCTCTTCCCCGTCATTCAGCCTTGCCCTGGCCCCGACGTACAGCTGCGCAATGTAGCGGACAAACACGGTAACAATTTCAATGTTGAGCAGCCCCTCACAGGCCGATTTCCACAGAAGTTGGGCCGCTTCAAAGGGCGATGTGCGGGTCTTGTACACACGGTCTGAACAGATCGCGTCAAACATGTCGGCAACGGCAAGCACCTGGCATTCAATCGGAATATTCTCCTTGGTCCTTCCTTCCGGATAGCCGGAGCCGTCCAGCCGCTCATGGTGAAGCAGAGCACAAAGCAAGAGAGTTTCACAGCATCCTTCCATCTCGTTGATCAGCTCATAGCCATAGACGGTGTGCTGCTTCATCTGGGCAAATTCTTCGTCCGTCAATTTCCCCGGCTTGAGCAAAATCTCTTTGGGAACCTTCATTTTTCCGATATCGTGCAAAAAGCCAGCAGCTCCCATGATCTTGACGCGCTCGTCGTCCCACTTGAGGAGCTGGGCTATCAAGGTTGAGAGAATGCCGACGTTTATGGAATGGCGGTATGTATAGCTGTCAGCTCCCTCAAGTACATACAGGGAGCGAAACAGTCCCATTCGCTTTTTGGTGCAATTGGCGACTTTGTGAAATGCTTCTGTAAATTCCTCCAGCCGAGGCATTCGCTCCAGCTCAACGCTTTCGAACAAGCGGCGCGTATCTTCCATCGCTTCCAAATAAAATGCCACGCTTTCCTGATCCGTCCCTAAATCCATCAGCTGATTAGAAATTTCTTCACCGTTCCCCTCGGACCAGGTGCGATCCGTAATATGCACATGATTGATCCGCTGTTTGCGAAAAAGCTGTACATGCGTTTCCGTGAGAACCGTTCCTTTTTGCAGCAGGAGGATCCCGCTATGCGAATACAAATCCTTTTCGAGGACGCATCCAACCAACAAGAGATTAACAGAAGCCAATGGCATAGGATCAAAACCTTTCCTGCAACACTCTTTTTCTAAATTATAGGAAAAGCGCCTTTTGACTTACAACCCTTTTTTTGCCTTACATGGGTAATTGACCCGGGTCACCTGACTTGATCTCGTCATATGATAGGAGGCGGCCTTTATAAAAAGCATCGGATTTGCAGCGAAGGAGGTTTTCCTGCAATGGCTTCATTGTATCTCACACCAAAGGTATGGCGGCAGATTGAGCAAGCCGTACGAAAAAACCCCTATCTGGAGACGGGCGGCGTCCTGATGGGGTATCCGATAAGCGAGGATAGAGAAGAATGGCTTGTGACCTATGCCAGCGGACCTGGTCCCAAAGCCATTCATCAGCCCCACTCGATCATGTTTGACGACCAGCATTTGCGCAACCTGGTGAGAAAACAGCGAAGACGCAGACCGTGGCAATACATTGGAGATTGGCACAGCCATACGGTTCGCCGATTGTCCCCGAGCAAAGGGGATCGACGGACCATTTGGGAAAAGGCATCACAGTCTGTATACATGTCCACTTCCCCTTTCATGCTGATCGTCGGTCTAAACAAGCGCAATCAGTTGCAGGGCAGAGCCTACAGTCTTGGCGATACCCTTTCCGAGGTAAAGGATCTCAGAGTGATCGACCGGCAATTTCTTCAACAACGTCTTGAAAAATCTCCATAGCCCTGTTTCCGGTCGACACCGGCTGATTTTCGGCAACAACACAAATGGCATAGCGCGGGTTGTCAGCCGGAGCGTAGCCAGCAAACCACAAATGGTTTCTCTCGTTATGCCCGGCTCCCGTCTGAGCCGTTCCGCTTTTGCCGGCAATCGGCCATGAGCTGTTGTTCAAAAGCTTCCCCGTACCGCTCGTGACCACAAGTCTCAATAGTGTTCTCAGCTTTTTGGCAGTCACATAATCAATTCCCGCTTCGTCCAGGGACTGAACGGGAAACCGAAAAAACGATTGGCCGTTTTTATACGTGATTTCCTGTACAAGCCTTGCCTGGCCCGGCTGTCCCCCACGGGCGATCGTCGCCATCATATTGGCAATCTGCAGCGGGGTCATTCGGACATCTCGCTGTCCGATTGCTGTCTGAATCAATACGCCTTCGTCTTTTCGCGACACGTCATCCAAATAGACCCGCCCTTTTTCCTCGCCGTCTATTTGGCGAAAGCCTTCCAGTTTGAACAGATGAGCTGTACGATCCCCTACCTGTGTCAGCAATCCCAATCGCCGGGCATACTCCTCCAGCTTTTCCCCGCCTACCCGCTTGGCGATCTCTGCAAACGCGATATTGCAAGAGTGGGCAAATGCCTCGTCCATTGTCAGCGATCCGTGACCTTCCTTTTTCCAGCAGGAAAATCCGTATTTGCCGTAGCTGCCGCTGCAGTGAAACCGTTCCGTCGGCGAGATGATCCCCTCCGAAAGAGCGGCGGCAGCCACTACGGTTTTAAAAACCGAGCCCGGCGGAAGCTGCTTGACCGCACGATTTTGCCAATCCCCTTTCTCTGCCTCCACCCTGGACTGATCGTAGGCGGGGCGGCTCGCCATCGCCAGAACATCGCCAGTGGAGACGTCCAGAACGACTACTGAACCTACGTTCAGGCCTCGCTGGTCGATAATCCGCTCCACGCTCCGCTGCATCTGGGCATCCAGTGTCGAAAGCAGCGAAAGCGGGTAGTACTCGTTTTGCTGACTCGTATAGCGGATATCCAGACCTCGCAGCGGGTTCCCTTCTCCATCCACGTAATAAGACAGGACAGATGGCTCGATTCCTTGCAAAAACCTGTCAAAGCTCCTTTCAAGACCCGATGCCCCTACCGTAGTCTCGGCATTTTTCTTCCCTTGCTTCCATTCATCCGGGTAGAGCGATTGGACCAGCTCCGGGTTCCGGTGGATATATCCGATCACATGTTTGGCAACCTCTTCGCTCCGATACCGTTCCGTTACTGCCAATGAGACAATCCCCGGGATCGCCAGCTTGTTGATCCTCTCCGCCTGCTTTTCCGAAAGCGCCACCAGGCGTTTGGACGTATCTCTCAGCATCACAGGAGTCTTGGCGTTTTTCATCAGGTCATTCAGCTGCTCTTCGCTCACACCTGCAATCGAAGCGACCTGTTTTAATCCGTCGGTCCCTTTCAAGCTGCCGCGGGCCAGTGGAAACAGGATCAGCGCCAGCTGCTCTTCTCCTGTGAACCGGTAGCCGTTTCGATCCAGGATATCTCCCCTGCCGCTGTGAAGGACGATGCTCTGTTGCCTCTGTTTCACCGCGTTTTTCACCAGATCGATGCCTCTCTTTGTAAAGCGGTGAGCCGCCCCCACCTGAATCCACCACAGCCTCGCGACGAGGCCGAGCCATAGAACAGTCATTCCCAGCAACAAAATGAATTGTCTTCTTTTCATCCTCCGCTCCAGCTGCATCCCTCATCCCTCCAGCCTTTTCCATCCAGTATGTCCCGAATGAAGGCGGCGGAAACAAAAAACACGCCTCATGATGGGCGTGTTCTGCACGTCGTTTTCGTTTCCGACATTCGTTTTCAGCGATTTGCCACCTGCTGCTTTTCCAGCAGGATATCGCGTATTTTCGTCGACAATAAATCAAGGGCTACCCGGTTGTATCCGCCTTCAGGGACGATCACATCAGCGTACCGCTTTGTAGGCTCGATAAATTGCAGATGCATCGGGCGGACAACCTCCAGATACTGGCTCACGACAGACTCGAGAGAGCGGCCCCTCTCTTCGATATCCCGTACGATTCTGCGGACAATCCGCACATCGGCATCCGTATCGACAAATACCTTGATGTCCATCAGCTCGCGAATCCGGGGGTCCTCCAAAATCAGCATGCCTTCCAAAATGATGACATCCTTCGGTTCGACCCGTACCGTTTCCTGCTTGCGGTTGTGCACCTTGAAGTCGTAGATGGGCTTTTCGATTGCTCTGCCTTCGATCAACTCTTGCAACTGGGCCAGCAGGAGGTCATTGTCAAACGCAAACGGATGGTCATAATTGGTGAGCACCCGCTCCTCCAGGCTCAAGTGGCTCTGATCCTTGTAGTACGAATCCTGCTCAATCATCGTGACGCTGTCATTTTGAAATTGTCGGTACAATTCTCTTGCTACTGTAGTTTTGCCGGAACCGCTGCCCCCAGCTACCCCAATCACAACGGGGTGACCCATGATTCATATCCCCTTCCTCATGCAGCCCTCTTCAACAGTTTTGTTCGAGGTTATCTTTGTCGCTTGTTATCTTTTTTTAAAACTGACAGCCAGACCGTCTCCGACAGGGATAAACGCAGTTTCCAGGTCGGGATGCTGGGCCAGATAGTGATTAAAGCCAATCAGCTTGTCCACCATGGGACGCAGTCTTTTCCCGGCTTCCTCCGGAGTGGCAACAAGACCGCGGAACAAGACATTGTCTGTCAGCACCATGCCGCCCGGCCGCAGCAGCGGCAGATACAGGTCCAGAAACGCACGGTACTGTCCCTTTGCCGCATCGATAAACAGACAATCGAAATGATACGAATCCGGAAGGCCGGTCGTAGCGTCTTTGAGAAGAACCTCTACCCGGTCTGCAACGCCTGCCTCGCTCAAGTTCGCTCTCGCTCTATGCAGTCTTTCCTCGTCGATGTCCATCGTCACAATCCGCGCTTGCGGTGCCGCTTCGGCCATCCAGATCGTCGAATACCCGATCGCCGTTCCGACTTCGAGGATTTGCTCCGGGCGGTGAAGCTGCAGATAAGACCGCATCACCTGGGCAGTAGGCAACTGCACAATCGGTATGCCTTCTGCCTGCGCCTCTGCTTCCATGCGCTGCAGCAATGGAGAACGCGGGGGAACCAGTCCCGATACATATTCGTCGATCGCAGGATTGGTTATCATCACGTCACCCCCTTTTTTACAACCGAATTATTATATCACAAAGCCATTGCAATAGCAGAATACGCTGCTATTTTCCCCGGCTCTTTTTATCCAGTGCGTTGTGCTCTGCCAGCGTTTTGGAGAAGTAATGCTCCGAGGTGCCGTCCTTTTTCGTGACATAGAAAAAGTAATCATGGCTCTCCGGCGATACGGCAGCAGCGAGCGACGCTCTGCCCGGATTGGCGATCGGACCGGGAGGCAGGCCTGGGTGCAGATACGTATTGTACGGACTTTCTACCTTCAAGTCGTCATACGTAATTCTGTCCCGCTGCTTTCCGAGCACGAATTGGACAGTGGCGTCCGCCTGCAGAAGCCAGCCTTCCCGCATCCGGTTGTAGTATACGCCGGCTACGATCGGACGCTCCTTGTCGACGACGACCTCTCTTTCGATAATGGAAGCGAGGGTAACCGCCTCATCGATGGTCATTTTTCGCTTCGTGAGCTGCTGTGTCCATTCCGGCTTCCACTCTTTCTGGAACTGGGCCAGCATCCTGGAAATAATCTCGTGCTCATCGGCTTCCTTCTTGATCTCATAGGTTTCCGGAAACAGGTACCCCTCCAGGCGATGCTTGCGCCCTTCCTTTTGCGGTATCGCAGCGACGAACGGAAACTCGGGGAAGCTGCCCTGGTTTACCTCCTGCAGAAACTTTGCTTTGTCTACCAAGCCTTTCTCGGCCAGGTGATCAGCGATCTGTTCTACATTCCAGCCTTCCGGGATCGTAAAGCGCATCGCATTGACGACGGTTTTTCCCTCTTCCATCGCTTGCAGCATCTGATCGATCGTTTGCCCTGTCTGGAACTGATAGTCTCCGGCCTGCAAGCGGGAGCCTGTCCCTTTGTACTTGACATAGTATGCGAAAAGATCGGGATTCCGTATCAATCCATTCTCATGCAAAATGCGGCCAATCTGTTTTACGGATGAACCGGACGGAATTTGCACTTCTTTTATAACGGCTTCTCCGGCCACTGGCTGCAAGCCCTGATACACGTAGTAGATCAATCCTGCTGTACCGAGCAGCACCAGCAGGAATAAGATGACGACTGTACGGAAAAAACGGCCTCCCCTTCTCCGCTTTTGCACTGGCGGCCAATTCGATTGGTCGTCGTGTTTGATTGACATAGGATTCACTAAAAGAGTCCTCCTTCTTGGTGGCGCCTTTCTCCATTTCTGCGGCAAGCCACACTCGGGCGATCGGGTAAAAGGTAACCGCCCATTATCTGTTTCATTATACCGAAGGCATGTCTACCTTGTCATCAACTCCTGAGCAGAAGCATTTTCCGGGAAAAAAGCAGGATTTCCCCTAATAAGAATGGAAGAAATAAACAAATAATTAGGAAGGAATTTTGCAGGATGAAACGCTTTTTCACCTTTCTGGAATGGTTCTTGGTTATTTGTCTCGGGGGGCAAGTCCTTCTTCTCTTGATCGCCTCGTTCACGGTGCTGTTTGCCAACGCAGATGAAATACGTTCTGCCAAAAAGGAGGGCACGTTCTATCCAGGTCCCGGCATCTCCCAAACGTATTATAACCGGGAATTGACGGTGGACGGAGTCAGGTACGACGGGAGCACGCTGAAGGTTTATATGACGAGCCGCGGTTCTGGATCGGCCAGTCTTCCCAGCTTTGTAAATATTGCTTCCGATACGGGTCAAGATCTAGACGTTAGATCAGGGGGACAATCGATCAGTTGGTTTGTTTCCAAAGGGTACTACCTGATAAAAGAAGCTCCATCCGATCTGCAATCCATCCGCATATATGCCGAAAGCTACGGCCAATCCTTCTCCTTTACCGTTCCCCTGGCCAAAGGAGGGATGGAATAATGCAAGAGCGCTTGCTAATGCGGGAACGCAGAAACCGCTTGATCCGCTGGTTGATTATTGCCGTATCCGTGATGATCCTGTTTCCGCTTTACTACCCAAGCCCGTGGTCGCCAAAAACCGCTGTTCGGCAGACCCTTGAAGGAATGGCCTTACCTTCCGATACCATCGAGGTGGTATCCATGATTCAAACAGGAAGCATGTACTCTGTCCTTTTTTACGATGAAGAGCATGAGCTTTACCACCATTTTTTCATGGACCGGCCGTTCGGCGTTCTCTGGCGAAACAGCGGCGGAGGCGGTGGGTATACCTTTGACCCGAACGAAATCCTAAAAATGAGCTGGGGCGGACAGCGGGAGGATGACATCTGGTACAGCTACGCTGTCGACCAAGTCAATGACCCGCGAATCCGCACGCTAACCGTCGAATGGAGTGACGGGGTCAAGCAATCGATGCAGCCGATCAAAGGCTTGTATCACTTTGCCCGTGTATTTGGAAAGGACGAGAAAGCAGCCGCCGTTCTTCTGGCCTATGATGCAGAGGGCAGGCTGATCTACCGTTTGGATGAGAACCAGCCGGCAATTCGCAAACAATAGATATGGTGTAGAGTAGAGAACTGAAACTTTCGGGCGACCGTATGGTCGCCTTGCTCATTTCAGCTCCCCCTCATCAAACCGTACGTGAGGTTTTCCCTCATACGGCTTTCCGATGTTCTTCTTTCTTTGGCATTCGGCTTACTTTATCCGGCTAATTTCAATAAACTACCCTGCGTGTTTTGTATGACCTTCAGCTTTCCGGCATGTTTATTCCGCTTGCTTCTTTTCTTGTTGCAGAAGATTGTAAGGCGTTCAATCACATACCAGTCTATCCGTCTTGCCCATCGTTTGGCGATGGGCGAGATGAAGTAGTAGTTCTTGAACCCCCTTAGCTTGCGATTTAGCCCTTTCACTAGCTCTTCTAGAGACAGAAACAGTTTGTTCCTTGGTGCAGTGTATTCCTTAATTTTACGTCTCATTTCCTTCATTGCTTTCTTAGCTGGTACATGAGACATAGCAAATACCTTGCTCCCCCCTTTGTTGAACACGGGGAATTTGCGATGGTGCAGCCCAAGAAAGTCAAACCCAGTGGAATTGTCCCAAATATTAACGAGTCTAGATTTCTCTTTACTGAGACTAAGCTCCAGCTTGTTTAGAATAGCCATCAGCACTTGAATGCTTTCCAATGCTTCTTGTTTGGTTCTGCACATGATAACGAAGTCATCCGCATAGCGGATAAGTGTGCCAAGATGGGAGAATTGATTTTCCCAAATGGTGTCCATGTAGTTTAGATAGATGTTTGAAAGAAGAGGCGAGATTACCCCTCCTTGCGGAGTTCCCAGTTCTGTTTCATGGAATTGATCATTTTCCATGACCCCAGCCTGCAGCCATTGTCGGATAAGTTTCAGAACACGTCTGTCGCTGATTCTCATTTCGACCAGTTTCATCAACTTCTCATGGTTGATGTTGTCGAAATACCCTTTAATGTCAACATCTACGACCCAATAACACCTCTTGCTTGCTTTGCGTATCTGTGCAATTGCCTGGTGAGCATTTCTTCCTGGCCGAAAGCCATAAGAACAGTCCCGAAAATCAGCTTCAAAGATCGGTTCAATGACTAGCTTAGTAGCCATTTGGACCACCCGATCCTTGATCGTCGGGATGCCGAGTGGACGTTTCTTGCCATCCGGTTTAGGGATGTAAGTTCGACGAACCGGATGTGGACGATACCGCTTTTCTTTTAAATCTAGATAGATCTCGTTAAGAAAACGGCTCTCCCCATACTCCTCCACAATCTGTGCGATGGATTGTCCGTCGATTCCTCCGCTCCCTTTATTTGCTTTTACTCTCCTCCAAGCTGTCGCTAGAATATCCGGGCGGTAGATTTTGTCATACAAGGCATGAAATCGCCGTTTTGAGTTTGCCTTGGCACAAAGATATAGGGTTGTCCAAAGTTGTCGAGCTTTTACATCGGTGTAGTTAGCAAGTTTACTTGCATTCACTCACTCTTACCTCCTTCGACCCGTGAACAAAGCAGGGCTCCTTCCCTCCATAAGGTTGTGTTGTCCTTATGTTCATCGGTACTATGAACCCCTCCGACTCCCTCTCTGCCATCCACCACTTCCCTTACGGTTATAGGTTTCCGTTTTACGCTCCTGACGGGGCGTGCAGAGTAGGGTCTCCCCAGTTCCGTTAACTACTTTCTCAACATACCGCTCCCCATACCCCGAGGGATTCATAGGTGCTGTATTCCAAGTTCTCCACACCGTCCTTGGCCTTCGCCCATATGAAACAAGCTCGGCTTCCCTTTGTCCACCTCTCGGTGGTCTTTCTTAACGAGGCTGCAGGATTCACTTTATGTTACGGCCTGCTGATTTGCTCGCACTCTTTCGAGTTACTTTGTCACAGGGCTTCAACCTTAGGATTTCTCCACCAGTTGCCTGTCAGCTACGAGGTGACTTGGCTCCTGCCTCGGTTGGACTTTCACCAACTAGCAATTAACGGCTTGCTGGGCACGCTTCATAAAAAAACGAGAGGGAAATTATCCCTCTCGTTCCAGCCTGTAGACAAAGTTCCGTAAGGAACAGGGTCTGCAGGCTTTTTTGTTGAATATAGAACATGTTACGTTTTCAAAAGTTATTTTTTAGAGGTGGCATTATGCTTAATAAGCAAGAGGCCGAAGGGCGTTATCAGATATCTGCATTCTCGCTAGATGAGTTGGTGCCAGAAGATCATCTCGTAAGAAAAATTGAAAATGCAATCGACTTTTCGTTCATCTATGACTTGGTGGAAAGCCTTTACTGTCATGACAATGGCAGACCCAGTGTTGACCCTGTAGTCTTAGTTAAAATTGCTTTCATCCAATATATTTTTGGAATTCGTTCCATGCGACAAACGATTAAAGAGATCGAAACCAATGTTGCCTATCGGTGGTTTATTGGCTATGATTTCAGTCAGCCCATTCCCCATTTCACGACCCTAGGCAAGAACTATGTTCGCCGTTTTCGGGATACTCAACTCTTCGAGTCGATCTTCCTTCGAATATTGGAGGAGGCGGTTCATCATGGATTCGTGAAGCCTGATGTGCTTTTCATTGATGCTACGCATGTAAAAGCCAGTGCGAATAAGCATAAATACGTGAAAGAAATCGTTGAAGAACAAGCGAAGAAATATCAAGAGCTGCTGGACGAAGAAATCAATCAGGATCGTATTGCACATGGAAAGAAGCCCCTTGAAAAAAAGACAGAAACTTCGAAGAAGGAGGTGAAAGTCAGCACAACTGACCCGGATTGCGGATTGTTTGTAAAAGGGGAAAAGGAACGTGTATTTGCTTATAGTTTTCATACAGCATGTGATCGAAATGGATTTGTGCTTGGTGCCAAGGTAACGCCAGGCAATGTGCATGACAGTCAGGTTTTTGAGGATGTTTTGAATCAAGTGCGAAAGACGTTTGCACAGCCTCAAGCTGTGGCAGTGGACTCGGGATACAAGACGCCTTACATCAGTAAAACACTCCTTGATGACCAGATTCGCCCCGTTATGCCCTACACAAGACCACGCACCAAAGAAGGTTTTTTTAAAAAGCACGAATATGTGTATGATGAATATTTCGACTGCTACATCTGCCCGAACGAGCAAATCTTAACATATGAGACAACAAACAAGGATGGGTACCGTATCTATCGATCAAATTCTCAAGTTTGCCGAAGTTGTCCGTTCTTGAAACAATGCACGGAAAGTAAAGACTACACAAAGAGAGTGAGTCGCCACATCTGGGCTGATTACCTCGAAGAGGTAGACCACCTCCGGCATACCGAGGAAAACAAACAAATCTATAGCAAACGGAAAGAAACGATTGAACGTGTATTCGCTGATATGAAGGAAAAGCATGGCATGCGTTGGACGACCTTACGAGGACTGGAGAAGGTCACGATGCAGGCGATGCTTGTTTTCGCTGCCATGAACTTGAAAAAAATGGCGACCTGGCTATGGAAATCAGGTCGCCAAAAGGTGAACGATCAAAACACCTTCGGTATTTTCATCAAATTATTAAACAAACTCCCTCTGCTGTTCGTTCAGCGAGGGAGTTTGTCTGCAACCTGAAACGAGAGGGAAATTATCCCTCTCGTTCTCTCCTGGAGCTTTTCAGATTTCCTACAGATCTTCCTTCTCCAGATCGGTGATCAGGGTCTCGAATGTCGCTTCTACCTGCTCCCACTCTTCGTCGTCTTCGATCGGCTGGAGCATATCCGTGCCTTCGTAGCGGAGGAAGTGAACCTCGTACTCTTCTTCTTCCTCTTGATCGACAGGGACCAGGACCAGATACGAACGATCCTCGATGTCAAAGATATACATAATGCGGAAATCGCGAGGATCGTCGCTTCCTTCCTCGGTCAGCGCAATCACATCGCCTACTTCAAACTCCTCAAACAACTCTTCACTCATGCTCGTCACCTCGATTTCGCGTCCAAATAACCCTGCAGGATTAATACGGCCGCCATTTTGTCGATTACTTTTTTTCTTTTTTGCCGGCTGACATCGGCGGAAATCAGCATGCGCTCAGCGGCCATGGTCGTCAGACGCTCATCCCACAGGTGGACGGGCAAAGACGTATGTGCTTCGAGCTTGCTGGCAAAAGCTTGGCAAATCTCGCCTCGCGGGCCAATGGTGCCATTCATGTTCTTTGGCAAACCTACGACGATTTCACCCACGTCATACTGGGCGATCCACTCATCGAGGCGGGCAAAGTCCTTCTCTCTTGACTGCCGTCTGATCGTTTCCACGCCTTGGGCCGTCCAGCCCAGCTCATCACTGACGGCGACCCCGATCGTTTTGTCCCCGACATCCAAACCCATAATCCGTTTCATCCGACTCGCCTACTTACGCTGTTCTGATTAGATAACTCCGGCTTCGCCCGCATGTGGGCGAAGCCAATTGTACGACACACGGGATATGCGAATACCGCGGTACAACGGGGTGTTGCGTTTTTGCCGACCACCTTTTGGCAACAGGGATGATTACTTATCCCGATCGACCAAATAAACGGTTACCAGCTCTTCGATAATCCGGTCACGCTCAATTTTTCCGATCAAACTTCTAGCATTGTTGTGGCGGGGGATGAAAGCCGGGTCTCCGGACAGCAGGTAGCCGACAATCTGTGTAATCGGGTTGTACCCCTTTTCCTGCAGGGCCTGATACACCTCCGTCAAGGTTTCCCGCACTTCCTCTGACTTATTCTCTTTGGGCACCGTGAACTTCATGGTTTTATCCATCGAACTCACGATCAACACCTCGATTCATTGAGACTCTTCCGCTGGTTGCTTTGCCATTCCTTGTGTACTTCGCTTCGAACACACTCATTTCCTTGTTGTTTCTGCACTTTTCCACAAAAGTTGGCGAAAGTTGACGGACAGAGGCGGTATTACTTCGCCGCCAACTGTCCTTTTACCAGCTCATATACCAACTCAAGCGCTTCCTGCAGCTTGGACGGGTCTTTGCCGCCAGCCTGGGCCATATCTGGACGTCCGCCGCCGCCGCCACCGCAACGAGTCGCTACTTCTTTAATAATTTTGCCGGCATGCAAGCCTTGATCCATCAGGTCCTTGGTCACCCCTGTAACGAGGTTGACCTTTTCTCCATCGACGGAACCGAGCACGATTACGGCTGACCCGAGCTTGTTTTTCAGCTCATCGACCATACCGCGCAGGTTATCCATATCGGATGCAGATACACGTGCCGCCAGCACCTGCACGCCGTTTACCTGCTGGAGCTTGTCGGTCAAGGAAGCCGCTTCGATGTTTCCAAGCTTGGCGCGGAGGGATTCATTTTCGCGTTGTACGTCCTTGAGTTGCTGCTGGAGACTCTCTACACGGGCAGGTGCTTCTGCCA
Source organism: Brevibacillus borstelensis (assembly GCF_036700025.1). NCBI lineage: Bacteria > Bacillati > Bacillota > Bacilli > Caryophanales > Paenibacillaceae > Brevibacillus > Brevibacillus borstelensis. The sequence goes on from NZ_CP144922.1 coordinate 3,930,003, forward strand.
GCAGCGGGGCCTTCAGTGTTTGCGCCACTTCCTTCAAAATGCCGAGCTGTTCGTTCAGGAATTGGTAAGCGCCGCGTCCGGTCACCGCTTCGATCCGGCGCGTACCCGCTCCGATGCCGCTTTCGCTCAAAATCTTGAACAGACCGATCTCTGCCGTGTTGGCAACATGGCATCCGCCGCACAGCTCAAGGCTGTACTCGCCCACTTTGACGACACGAACGATATCGCCGTATTTTTCGCCGAACAAGGCCATTGCACCCATTGCCTTCGCTTCGGTCAACGAGCGATTCGAAATCTCGACAGCCAGATTGGCCCAAACTTTTTCGTTGACGATCTTTTCGATCTGCTCGAGCTCCTCAGGGGTGATCGCGCTGATGTGTGTAAAGTCGAAACGAAGCCGTTCCGGAGCCACCAGCGAGCCTGCCTGATTGACATGCGTTCCCAATACGTCTTTCAGCGCCTGATGGAGCAGGTGAGTAGCAGTATGGTTCTTCGTGATGTCGAGACGGGCTTCACGGTTTACCTCGGCCCGGACCTCGTCACCAACGCGAAGTGTGCCCGCTTCCACCGTCACCGTATGGATGTTTTGACCCATCGGCCCTTTTTGCACGTCGCTGACTCGTGCTTTGACGCTGTCGGAGATGAGTTCGCCTTCATCGTTGACCTGACCGCCGCTTTCCGCATAGAAAGGAGTGCGACTCAGGATGACCTGAACTGTTTGTCCTTCCTCCGCTTGATCAACCAATTGATTTGCTGACACAATCGCTTCGACTTTACCAGTCGCTACCAATTCAGTATACCCAACAAATTCGCTCGTAACCGTCAAATCGGAAAGCGGACCTCCCTGGATCTGCATGCTGTCCACGTCCTGACGGGCATCGCGGGCGCGCTGGCGCTGTTCCTCCATCGCTTGTTCAAAGCCGTCGCGGTCCACGGACAGACCTTGCTCACCCGCGAAATCTTCGGTGAGGTCGACCGGGAAGCCATACGTATCGTACATCTTGAACACTTCAGGCCCGGAAAGCTGGCTTTTGCCTTCTGCTTTCGCGGCTTTTACCATCTCGGACAAGATAGCAAGTCCATCGTTCAAGGTTTCGTGGAAACGCTCTTCCTCGGCGCGAATAACTTTTTCGATGAAAGCGCGCTTCTCCACCACTTCCGGATAAAACTCGCCCATCATGCTGCCGACTGTTTCTGTCAGACGGTACAGGAACGGCTGCTCGATGCCCAGCTTTTTGCCCATCCGTACTGCACGGCGAAGCAAGCGGCGGATGACATAGCCGCGGCCCTCGTTGGACGGCAGGGCGCCGTCGCCGATAGCGAATGTGACCGTACGCGAATGGTCGGCGATGACTTTCAGGGCCACATCCAGTTCAGGGTCTTGTTTATAGGCTACGCCGGAAATGCGGCTGGCTGCTTCAATCAGCGGGAACAGCAGGTCTGTCTCGTAGTTGTTGTCCACTTCCTGAATGATCGAAGCCATCCGCTCCAGGCCCATGCCGGTATCGATGTTTTTCTTCGGCAGTGGCGTGTAGGTGCCGTCCGGATTGTGGTTGAACTGGGAGAATACGAGGTTCCACACCTCCAGGTAGCGCTCGTTTTCGCCGCCCGGGTACAGCTCCGGATCATTCGGGTCATTGCCGAAGCGCTCGCCCCGATCGTAGAAAATCTCTGTGTTGGGACCACTCGGGCCTTCCCCGATATCCCAGAAGTTTCCTTCCAGCCGGATAATCCGCTCTGCAGGAATGCCGATCTGCTTGTGCCAGATTTCGTACGCTTCCTCGTCCTCCGGGTGAATGGTGACGGAGAGCTTCTCCGGATCAAAGCCGATCCATTCCTTGCTTGTGAGGAACTCCCATGCCCAGTGAATCGATTCTTCCTTGAAGTAATCGCCGATGGAGAAGTTCCCCATCATTTCAAAGAAGGTATGGTGGCGCGCAGTGCGTCCTACGTTTTCGATGTCGTTGGTGCGAATCGATTTTTGCGCGTTGGTGATGCGTGGATTCTCAGGAATGATGCGGCCGTCAAAATATTTTTTGAGTGTGGCTACGCCGCTGTTGATCCAAAGCAGGGATGGATCGTCCACCGGCACCAGGGGCGCACTCGGTTCGATGCGATGGCCCTTTTGCACGAAAAAATCAAGAAACATTTTGCGAATTTGATTACCTGTCAGCTTCTTCATAAAAACTGCCCTCCTATTATGATGAAGTATGAAAATAAAAAAGTCCCCATCCCCTCAGGGACGAGAACTTGTCTCGCGGTACCACCCTGCTTACAGGCATCGTGATTCTGCGCATCCATGCCTGTCGCTCGATTAAGGCCGTAACGGTGCCTGGCCGCCGGTTTTTTCCCGGTCTTGGGAGTAGCCTTCCGTCGCTCTTCTTCTGGCCACTCTCTCAACCTGCGGAGTGTCCTCTCTGTAGAAGGGCTGCAACGTACTCGTTCCTTCATCGATCTGCGGGGTTATCCCCGTTACTCTTCATTGTCCGTATTATAAATTTTTTTACCGATTGCTGTCAACTTTCATGCATGATCAGAGCGATCCGGCTTATGACCACCTTGCAGACTGCCAAGACCGGGACAGCCACGATCAAGCCGATAATCCCGCCGATTGCCTCCCCGGTTAGTAGTGCGAGGATGATAAGCAGCGGATGCAATTGCAGGGAGCGGCCGACGACATTGGGCGAAAGAATATTTCCCTCCAGAATCTGGATGACCCCATTTACGGCCAAGACCAGCAAGGTCATCTTGAACGATATGGTCAGCGAAACGACGACGGCAGGGGCTGCGCCGATGATCGGGCCGATATAGGGAATGACGTTGGTCAGGCAGACGAAAGAGGCCAGCACGAACGGATACGGCATTCCGATAATCCAGTACCCGATATACGCGCACAGTCCCACGATGAGCGCGACGATCATCTGACCGTGTATGTAATTCCCCAATGACTCGTTGACATCTCGCAATACGGCAAGCACCTGTTTGCGGTAGCGGGCCGGTATGATCGCGATTCCCGTCCGGTGAAGATCTTTCATGTCCTTCAACAAATAAAAAGCGATAAACGGCACGACCGCATAGGCAAGCAGCTTTCCGAGCGTATTGCGGGCGTTGTTCACAAACTGCGTAATCGAGTGGGACATTTTCTCCTGTGACTGGATGATGACCCGGTCCACGCCATGTGAAATGCTGTCCGGCAAAAAGTATTTGTGCGACTCCCATTCACTCATCCATTTGTGATACCATTCGGTCAGTCTGGGAATATCGTCGGAGAGCTCGATCAACTGCGTCGTAAAAATGGGGATGGCGTTGACGACTGCGATAGCGATGATCAGTACGAACGAAGCATAGATCAACAGCACTGCCATCAGCCTCGGTACCCTGCGCCTCTCCAGCAACTGGACGATAGGATGCAGCAAATAAGCGATCAACAGCCCTACGATAAAAGGCAGGAGAATTTCTGTCAGCAGATGGTACCAGGCGCTAATCACAGGGCGCAGCAGCCAGAGCAAGTTGCCGATGATCAGCAGTACGATCAGCCAAATCGCAGCGGCAAACAGGCGGCTGTTGCGAAGTCCTTCCACGGCTGTGACCTCCTCTACGCAAATTTCGTATGGATTAGCATGTGTCAATTTGAAAAAAACATGTACATGGGTGACAGTTGCTTATTGACACATCTTGAGTAGCAGGTGTACGATATAAACACAAATGGATATTCTCCAAAGGGGAGTAGCTTTTTCGCAGCAAAGTCGTCATTACGGGAATTTTTTCCCCGGCTTTGTTGGCAACGTCACGTTCGTTGTAAGCAAGACCTTTGCCTGATTAGGTAAGGGTCTTTTCTGTTTTTTTCGACCTTTGCCTGTTAGGGTAAAGGTCGTTTTGTTTTCCTCATCGTGACACAGACTACATAAAAAGTGTCAAGCAGATTTGGAGCAGCGGCCTTTAGAGACATCCACAAAAAAGGAGGTTGGAGAAACATGGAGATGTTGTTTACACCTGCATTCTGGTCTGCGCTGCTTGCCATCATTGTCATCGATCTTGTGCTGGCGGGAGATAACGCTATCGTTATCGGGATGGCTGCTCGCAATTTGCCTGCCCATCAGCAAAAGAAAGCGATCATCTGGGGAACCGTCGGGGCGGTTGTCATTCGGGCAGCGGCGACTCTGGCTGTGGTCTGGCTGTTACAAATTCCGGGTCTTTTGCTCGTCGGCGGTTTGATGCTGATCTGGATCGCCATGAAGCTGCTTGTACAAGACGGAGGACATGAAACAGTCAAAGCAGGCTCCAGCCTGGGTGCGGCCATTTGGACGATTGTCGTCGCTGACGCTGTCATGGGACTGGACAATGTGATTGCAGTTGCCGGGGCAGCACACGGAAGCTTTCTGTTGGTGGTACTGGGCTTGATCATCAGTGTTCCCGTCATGGTCTGGGGCAGCACACTCGTGCTGAAGGTCATGGACCGCTACCCTGCCGTGATTTACATCGGATCAGCCGTACTTGCCTACACTGCGGGAAGCATGATTACAGGCGAGCCATTCCTGAAGGGCTTCTTTGTCGAATACCCGATCCTGAAATGGGCATTGATTGCCGTAATCGTTGTTGGCGTCCTGCTGATTGGCCGGATGAAAAATCAGGCGCAAAAACGGATGGCCGAACAATCGTAAACAAGAAACAGGCTTCGCCAGTTGGCGAAGCCTTCTTTGTTTGATCATATCCCGTCGTTTACTTGCCCCCAGTCTTTCATCATCTATGAAGTCTCAAAAAACGGATAAAACTGCTGGATGCTCTCGTCGTACTGCTTGATTCGCCGCTGTACGTTGTTCCGGTCTGCCTGGACAACGCCGCTGACCAATACGTTCAACAAAGAAAAAATCGTAGCCATTCCTTTTAACGCTGTAGGCGAAGGAGTGCTTGCTTTGATCAGCACATCAGCAATCGGTCCGATCGGAGACAGCTCATCGTCGGTAATCGCCAGTATTTTTGCTCCCTTGTCCTTGGCTGCCGTGGAAAAAATGATCGTCTCTGACGTATAGCGGGGGAATGAAAAAGCAATCACCAGACTTTTGGCATCCACTTCCGTGATCAAGTAATTGGCATCATCAATCTGCCCTCGATACAGGTATGTGTTTCCCTTTACCACGTTTAGCGTGGAAGCAAGCCAGGTAGCGGGTCCGTGTGAGCTGCGGAACCCGACGACAATCAGCTTTTTCGCTTTCACAATCAGCTCCACCGCTCGCTGAAACTGCCCCGGATCCAAGGCGTTCATAGTCTTTCGAATATAGGCGATGTCCTGCTCCATATGGTAGGCGACCAGATCAGTCTCTCCTGCCACGTCTGTTGAGTACTGCTCCAACAGCTTGTCTTGTTTGCCCGAAAGCAGCATCAACTCGCGAATCTCATTTTGCAAAGCGGTATATCCGGAGTAGCCTAATGTATAGCAAAGTCGGATGACAGTGGTTTCGCTCGTTCCCGTAAGCGAGCCGATTACCCTTGCCGGATGGAGCGCGACTTGCTTTGGCTCGTCCAGGATAAGCTTGGCAACCAATTTTTGCTGGTTGGTCAAAGTGTGGTAGTGCTTGCGGATCTGTTCGTTTACAGTGTCCATCTTTTCCTCCTCAACGCATTCTGACAGATCATCTTCTGTTCCGGCTGGCGGCAAAATTCGTCCCGCTCCCCGTCTCATCCATCTATCGATAAATGGGTATAGATTTTTGAAGAGAAAACTGCTCAATTATAAAATTTACGAAGCATAAGCACTGGCGTAGCCATTATATGGGACTAATCGTTATTTTACCAATACTTTTAAAATAATCTTCATTCCATTATGTGTATGCAAAAAAACCGGACGCACCTTGATCGCGTCCGGCTGATAGCTTGCCTAGCATGCTAACGAGCAAAAACTCGCATCAGCTTCTGGCTTGTTTTCATCATTTTTCTTACATCCCGCATGGAGACCGGCCAACGATTGATGTTCAACGCAAAACGTTTGCGGCGGCGCGGAGCCATCATATATCCGACAGCAGCCACGATGCCGCCTGCAGCTATAATGCCAAGCAGGTTTCGAGCAATCATTCGCGACACACCTCCGGTTTTGGATGTCTACATGCTTAACTGAGTCGGTACGATCTGTTCTTCGATAAACAGATCATTGAGCGAATGCAGTGAGCCGTCTTCTTCCACCTGGTAAACGGAAGCGATCTGCTCATTGGCTACGCTCATTTCAATAAAGCAGTTCCAGCAATAGTATTGATTGGTACCAATTTTGCCTATGTCTTTGGAACTGCAGTTCGGGCAAATCACACGCATCTATCTTTTCCTCCCTTTCACGCCTGGCTGCGAACCTTAATCCGGCACGATCAGGTTTTCTTCCCCAATAATGACGGACGGAGGAACGGACAGGCGTTTACGTCCTTCAGTAACGTCCGCCAGCCAACCGTTCGATAATTCGTACCCTACAATTTTCTCCCAGTCCGCAGAGAAGTAAACATCTTCCAATCGCCCGAGCAAGTTCCCCGAAGCGGAAATCACGGATTTCCCCTTCAGTTTCAGCTTCCCTGTCAGGACACCTGTGGGTTCCGAAGCGGCCAGTTGATCCAAGGAGGTAATTGCGTCTTTGCCCGAAACAGTGAGACAGGACTCTCCTACCGCATGAATGCGGCCCAGGGGAATATAGGTGCCGGATTGCAGCCAGCCCTGTTCGCTCAGCAAGACTCCTGCGACCTGCCAATTGTCGGAGTCAAAGAGAATGTCACGGATAACACCGATCTCTTCGCCTGTATCCAGGCAGACGACCGGCATGCCCACTACATCCAATGCCTTGCGCATAATGGGATTTCCCCCTTCCGCCTCTTTAGTATCGGGCGGATGGAATCGTTCCATACAGCGACAAAACAGGTTCCAACATCATCCTTGTTTCAGGCGTTCCTCCAGGTAGCTGTATCGTACGCCCTCTTCGTCTGTCTGGACGGCGATACGAAACGCTTCCGGCTCTCCACACATGATGAGAAATGATTTACTGCGCGTTATTCCTGTATACACCAGCTTCCGTCGCAGCATCCTGTGGTAATTTTTTACAAATGGCATGACGACGATTGGAAACTCGCTGCCTTGCGACTTATGAACGGAGCAGCAGTAGGCCAGCGTCAGCTGATGGTATGCAGACCGCTTGTACATCACTTCACGGCCATCAAAGGAGACGACGATCATTTCTTCATTCTCTGCGTTTTCATTTGGGTAAAAAATGGCGACAATCTCACCCATATCACCGTTGAACACGTGTTCTTCGGCGTTGTTTACAAGTTGAAGCACTTTGTCCCCCGTCCGAAATACGGTGTCGCCAAACGTCACTTCCCGTTTTTGGCCGGTCTTTGGATTAAACAGCTCCTGGAGCTCTTCATTCAACCGGTTTACACCCGCATTTCCTTTGTACATGGGCGCGAGGACTTGTACATCTTTTGCTGTATATCCTTTCTTTACGGCTCCCGAGCAAATTTGTTTCACAGCTTCGTTTACATCTTGTGGCGAACTTGTGAAAAATCTGCGATCAGGGGAGGAATCCAGCAGATCGGACGGGACAATTCCTTTCCGCACATCATGGGCGAGGCGAATAATCGACGATTCTTCCGCTTGCCGATAAATCTCCGTAAGCTGTACGCGCGGCAATAGCCCGGAACGAATCATGTCCTGCAAAACGTTCCCCGGGCCGACAGACGGAAGCTGGTCCGGATCGCCAACCATGATGATTTGCATGTCGCTTGGCAGCGCTCTGAACAATTGATTCGCAAGCCAAATGTCCACCATCGACATCTCATCTACGATCAACAGCTTTCCACGGATCTGGTGTTCGGCATCATGTTCAAAGCTGTCGCCTTTCCAGCCAAGCAGCCGGTGAAGCGTCATGGCGGGCAGCCCGGTCGTCTCCGCCATTCTCTTTGCCGCTCTGCCCGTAGGCGCGGCCAGCAGGATGGGAAAAGGATTGCTTTCGTCATATTTTTTCAGATCGAAGGAAATTCCATGCAGATGTGCAAATACACGACATATCCCCCGGATGACAGTAGTCTTCCCTGTACCCGGCCCACCTGTCAGCAGCATCAAGCCAGAAGTGATCGCCTGTTCGATCGCATCCCGCTGCGTCTGTGCATACGTAATATCCAGCTCTTCTTCGACTGCACCCATGGCCTGGTACAGCTCAGACACCGGAAAGGAAGCAAAGTCATCGCGGTCGGCAAAAAAACGAAGCCGCTTGGCCAAGCCGACCTCGGCAAAAAAGAGGCTTGGCAAGTAAACCCGCTCCTCGTCCCACATCACTTTGGAGGCGACAAACAGCGCTTCAATCGCCAGTCTGACCTCTTCCGGCGTAAAGGCATGTCCGCCGCACTCATGAAGCAAGCGCAGCGTTTTTTCACACAGCTCTTCGATCGGGAGAAAAACGTGGCCTTCGGCATAAGAAGCTTCCTGCAGCGTAAAAATAGCTGCTGCCTGGACCCGCTCCTCCGAGGATGCCGCGATCCCGGTTGAACGAGCGATCTCGTCCGCACGTTTGAAACCGATCCCCTGCACATCCTCGATCAGCCGGTACGGCTCCTCCGAAAGCACCTTCAAGGTCTCCAGCTTGTATGTCTGGTAGATGCGCAATGCGAGCTGCACTCCGATCCCGAACTCGTACAAAAACACCATAGCCTGTTCCAAAGAACGATGTTCCATCACCGATTCATAAATCTGCTTGGCACGTGCTTCCGATATCCCAGGCACCTCCGCCAACGACTCGGGACGGTCAGCGATAATCGACAACGCGTCGACTCCCAGATGCTCTACGATTCGTTTGGCCATCTTTTTGCCAATTCCCTGGAACAGGCCACTGGCCAGATACTTTTCTACGCCAGCCACCGTTTTCGGCGTTTCGCGCTCATAACGGGAAGCCGCGAATTGCTGCCCAAACCGGGGGTGTGTTTTCCATTCTCCGTAAAATGTGTACAGCTCTTCCGGATGAGGACGGGGGAAGTTTCCCACGACAACGACGTCATTCTCCTTGATCGCTTCCGAGGTCTCCTCTACTTTAAGACGAATAACTCCATACCACGTTTCTTCATTGTAAAAAATTTCTTGTTCCACATAGCCGCGAACGAATGGTTCAGCAAACAAAGGGAGTGTTTCCTGCGACATCATAGCGCCCCCTCGAAAGACATACTGGTTTTACACCTGCTGATACAGAAAAGAAACCCACCCGCAGCAGGAGCATCGCGGGCGGGGTCTACGCAATTCAGGAACCGTTCGTCAACGGGTCGACAAAACGGTCTGCCGATACTGATGTTTAGATTGTAAAACGATTTACTTGTTCTGACAACCGCTCCGCCATTTGAGCCAATTTCTCCGCAGCTGCTGTCATTTCCTCTGTCGTGGCCGTCTGCTGCTCGGAAGCGGCGGCAACCTCTTGGGTGTCAGGCGGAAACATGGCATGAAAAGCAGTTCTAGTGCCTTATTCTACATGTTTGTCCGCTGCCAATCCATCCACAATTTGGTGAAGAAGAGAAACAATGAAATCATTTGCCGGATATTGACAATGCAAATGGCTGATCGGCCTTGGGCTGTTTTCCGTGATGGTCAGCAGCATTCCGACTCTTTTTGTCTATCTCCTGGGTTGGCTTCTCACTTTTCTGGGAGAAGCCGCGCTGCTTCTCCTCCTGCGGCGGCAGCATGGAAAGCTGCGGGAAGCGCTGATGTACACTGCCGGCATCGGTCTTGTTGTTCTTTGGTCTGTCCTGTAAATGAAAAGAAACTCAAGAGAGCATGCAAAAAACCAACGGATACACGCACCGTTGGTTTTTATCGTCTGTTCAACTCTTCGTTTCAGTTGAGCCACACTCGTTCGTAAACGGTTACCGTTTCAGCCGATGTACGATCTGGGCCACCTTCCGGGCAGCCCGCTCTGCTTCCTCAACCGTATTGGTGATTCCGAAGCTGAACCGAATCGCCGATTGGGCTACAGGGTCATCCAGGCACATCGCTTCGAGCACATGCGACAGCTCCAGCGAGCCGGACGTACAGGCGGAGCCGCTCGCGGCTGCCACTCCCTCCAGATCGAGGTTCATCAGCATCGTTTCGGTATGGACACCGGGAAAGCTTACGTTCAGAATATGCGGGAGGTGTTTTTCCGGATGCCCGTTTACCTCAAAAGAGATGCCTTCCTGCTGCCAGCACTGGAGCATTGTGGTGCGCATCTGCCGGTACTTGGCTACGCGCTCCTCCATTTCCTCCTGCGCGATCCTGGCCGCTTCGGCAAATCCGATGATACTCGCCAGATTTTCCGTACCCGCCCTGCGTTTGCGCTCCTGCGAGCCGCCGTGCAGGTAAGGGGTAAACGGCACCTTGCGTCCCAAGAACAGCGCCCCGACTCCTTTGGGGCCATTGATTTTATGGGCGGAAACAGACAGCATGTCGACAGGCAGCTTGCTGACGCTGATCGGCAAAACGCCCACGGCCTGCACGGCATCCGTGTGAAAAACGATTTCGCGCTCGCGTAGATAGCTTCCCATTTCTTCGATCGGCTGAATCGTTCCGACCTCATTGTTGCCGTACATGATCGATACGAGGATTGTATCCGGCCGTACTGCTTTTTTCAGCTCGTCTGTGCTGATCAAGCCCGTTTTGTCCGCAGGGAGATACGTTACTTCAAAGCCGAGCTGTTCCAGATGCTCGCAAGCATGCAGAACGGCATGGTGTTCGATGCTGGACGTGATGACGTGGCGGCCACGCTCGCGCTGGGCCATCGCTCCGCCAATGATCGCCATATTGTCCGCTTCCGTGCCGCCGCTCGTAAAGACCAGGGTCTGCGGATCGGCATCGAGGAAGCGTGCGATCGTATCGCGGGCTCCTTCCAGAGCTTGTCTCGCTTCACGTCCAAAGCCGTGGACACTCGAGGGATTTCCGTACACTTCTGTCAAAAATGGATGCATCGCTTCCACCACACGGGGATGTACCGGTGTCGTGGCAGCGTGGTCCAGATAGATTCGCTCTCGCACTAATGTCACCTTCTATATATAGAACATGTAGCCGTCAGAATGGCCTTCATCCTTATAACTGATCAAATCCTGCAAGGATGTGGAATCGAGTACTGCGGAAATGCTGTCGCGGATACGCAGCCAGAGGTAGCGCTTGGCCGGGTCTTCCTCCTCGGCAAACTCGACCGGGCTGATCGGTCCCTCCAAAACGCGGATGATGTCTCCCGCAGAGATTTCCTCGGGCTGTTTCGCCAAGACGTAGCCGCCGTACGCTCCGCGAATGCTTTTTACCAATCCTGCGTTGCGCAGCGGCGCGACGAGCTGCTCCAGATAATGCTCAGACAAATCGTGGCGCTGGGCGATACTTCTCAGCGAAACCGGCCCCTCTCCAAAGCGGTTGGCCAGCTCCATCATGATCGTGAGGCCGTAACGTCCTTTCGTAGATATTTTCACAGTAACAACTCTCCTCTATCTGCAGTATTCCCCGCAAACCAGTTTCCCCGTCTCTTACATTTCTCGGCTCGTCGGGGACACACTAGCTTCCAGGGGGTGAATGCACGATGGCAACGAACAAACGCTCGGAGAGAGGGCGCAACCATCCCTCCGATACGCTTTACGACCAGCCGGCCGGTACCATTGCCCACAAAGCTCGTTTTGGCGCCAGCGAACAGAGCAAGCAGCCAAATGAAAACGGCGATCTGCCCAACAAACCGGGCGGAAATGTGCGAACCTAAGCGATGCTCCCCCGTACCTTGGGGGAGTTTTTTATACGATATCAGCTTTGCGAATCGTCTGTTACCTTGTTTCGCTCATTTTGCAGGCGGCCGATTTCCTGTTCGTAGCCGATCGGCTTCGGCCGGTAAAATGCATAGTCCACCCCGTCCGGCAAATATTGCTGCTCAACATAGCCGCCAGGGTAGTTGTGCGGATACAAATATCCTTTTCCATGCCCGAGGCGGGAAGCCCCTTTGTATGCGGAGTCGCGCAGATGGATCGGAACCGGCTTGTGGCCGTCTGTCCGAATCGTCTCTAGCGCCTGATTAATCCCGTTGTACGCCGCATTGCTCTTTGGAGCTGTCGCCAGATAGGTCGTCGCTTGGGCCAAAGGAATCCGTCCCTCCGGCATGCCGACCAGCTCCAGCGCCTGGAAACAGGATACGGCCACGGTAATTGCTTGCGGATCGGCATTTCCGATGTCTTCGGAAGCCGATATAATCAGGCGGCGGGCGATAAACCGCGGGTCTTCCCCTGCGTCGATCATCCGGGCAAGCCAATACAGGGCCGCGTCCGGATCAGAGCCGCGGATGGATTTGATGAAAGCAGAAGCCGTGTCGTAATGGTTGTCACCGCTTTTGTCGTAACGAACAGCACGCCGCTGGATCGACTCCACGGCCACATCGAGCGTGATGACGATGCGTCCGTCCGGTCCGGGAGGCGTTGTCGTTGCAGCCAGCTCCAGCGCGTTGAGCAGTCTGCGCGCATCGCCCTCGGCGTATTGGATCAAGTGATCCCTCGCCTCCGGCTCAACCTCCACATACAGCTCCGCCAAGCCGTTCTCTTCATCTGTCAAAGCCCGCTGTATCACCTGTTCAAGGTGTTCATGCGTCAATGGCTGGAGTTGGAAAATTTGCGACCGCGAAAGCAGTGCCGGATTTACCTCGAAAAACGGATTCTCCGTCGTCGCTCCAATTAGCGTAATGGTGCCCTCCTCCACATACGGAAGCAAGGCATCCTGCTGCGATTTATTGAAGCGATGGATCTCATCCACGAACAGCGTTGTCCGCTGGCCGCCCATAACCAGCCGTTCCTTCGCCTCGTCGACGACTTTGCGAATGTCAGCCACCCCTGCCGTTACGGCATTCAGCTCGGCAAAATGCGTCCGTGTCGTGCGGGCAATCACCTTGGCCAAGGTCGTTTTGCCTGTTCCCGGCGGCCCGTAAAAAATCAGCGAAGAAACCTGGTCAGCCTCAATCGCCCGGCGCAACAGCTTCCCTTCTCCAAGAATATGTTCCTGGCCGATCACATCTCGGATCGTCTGCGGTCGCATCCGGGCAGCAAGCGGCTTGCTTTGTCCCTTGTCGTTTGCTTCATGGGCAAATGAAAACAGATCCATGTCGCTCTACCCTTTTGCCGGCTGCCAGTCCAACAGATCGCGGACGACAACACTCGCTAGAATAAGTCCTGCTACGGAAGGGACAAATGCATTGCTGGCCGGGGGCTGACGCACTTTGCTGATCGGCGAATTCGGATCGGTTACGATCTGTTCGCGGACATCGGTGCGGATGGTCACCGGGATCTCCTTGGAGTACACCACTTTTACACCCTTGTAAATGCCGCTTTTTCTCAGTTCGCGGCGGATTACCTTGGCAATCGGATCGTAGCTGGTCTGGGAAATATCGGCCACTTCAAACTTTGTCGGGTCCATTTTGTTGGCCGCTCCCATGCTGGAGATGATCGGAATGTTGCGTCGTTTCGCTTCCAGTATCAGGTGCAGCTTGGCCGACATCGTATCCATCGCATCGACGATGTAATCAAGCTCATGGGCAAACAGCTGATCGGCCGTTTCCGCATTGTAAAACATGTTCAGCGTGACAACCTCGCAAGCCGGGTTGATGGCGGCAATCCGCTCTTTCATCAGTTCGGCTTTCTTTTGACCGATCGTATTGAGCGTAGCATGAATTTGGCGATTGATATTGGTAATGTCGACGACGTCCTTGTCCACCAGTACCAGCTTGCCTACGCCGGTGCGGGCCAAAGCTTCGACCGTGAAGGAACCGACACCCCCTACACCGAGTACCGCTACTGTGCTGTTTTTCATTTTTTCCAAACCTTCGGGACCGAAGGCCAATTCGCAACGAGAAAATTGATGAAGCATCCACCGTCAACCTTTCTGATCAAAGCATGACAATTCTTGAGGAACAAATCCAATCCGTTTATCGACTGGAAGGAGCATAAACGATATGCAATCGGAAAAGTAGGAATGTCAGACAAAAAAGGAGCCCCAAAATGCCGTGCTGCTCCTACAGTTTTGAACCTGCTCATCGCAGGTGGGTGTCTTGCCCAACCGTCCCGGACGTCCACTCGATGGAGGCATGTCCTCGCGATTGCGGACGAAAAACTCCCTAAAAAGACTTTGTGGCTCAAAACTATCGGAAGTCACGTACATCGCAGGGCTATTTATCAGTATTACCAATGTATCAAACGCTCATGCGACTGTGCAAGCCCGCTTATTCGGCTTCTTCGTCTTTTACCGTCGTCATGATGTTCAGCTCAGCCAGCTGCTTGTCGTCCACCGGACCTGGCGCATCTACCATCAGATCGCTTGCGCTCGCTGTTTTCGGGAACGCGATCACTTCACGCAGGTTGCTGCGGCCGGCCAGCAGCATGATCAAGCGGTCCAGACCGAGTGCGATCCCGCCGTGAGGAGGCGTACCGAAGTCGAATGCGTCAAGCAGGAAGCCGAACTTTTGTTTTGCTTCTTCTTCGGTCAGGCCGAGTGTACGGAACATTTTTTCCTGTACGTCGCGCTTGTAAATCCGCATCGAACCGCCGCCCAGCTCGTAGCCGTTGAGCACCATGTCGTAGGCCTGCGCCCGGACTTGGCCAGGATCGCTTTCCAACAGGTGCAAATCTTCGTCTTTTGGACGGGTGAACGGATGGTGCAGAGCCAGATAGCGCTGCGATTCCTCATCCCACTCGACCAGCGGGAAGTCGACGACCCAGAGGAAGGCGAACTGGCTGTGGTCGATCAGGCCAAGCTCGGCACCCAGCTTGGAGCGAAGCGCGCCCAAGGCATCGGCCACGACTTTCGGCTTGTCGGCCACAAACAGGAGCAGGTCTCCCTCTTCTACGGCCAGTCGTTCTTTCAGGCTGTTGATTTCTGCTTCGCCAAAGAACTTGGCGATCGGCCCTTTGACTTCGCCGTCCTTGAAGCCCATCCACGCCAGGCCTTTTGCACCGTAGCGGGACGCGAACTTGCCGAGATCATCCGCTTCTTTGCGGGAGTAATGTCCGCAGCCTTTCGCGTTGATCGCCTTTACCTGGCCACCGCCAGAGACGACGCTGGCAAACACTTTGAAATCGCTGGTTGCGACGAGGTCGGACACATCGGTCAGCTCCATGCCGAAGCGTACGTCCGGTTTGTCGGAACCGTAACGGGCCATCGCCTCCGCATACGTCAGACGCGGGAATGGTCTCGGCACGTCTACGCCGATCGTCGTTTTGAATACATGGGCAATCATTTCTTCCATCATCGGCAGCAGCTCTTCCATAGACAGGAACGAGGTCTCGATGTCCACCTGGGTGAATTCAGGCTGGCGGTCCGCACGCAAGTCTTCGTCACGGAAGCAGCGGGCGATCTGGTAGTAGCGCTCCATGCCGGATACCATCAGCAATTGCTTGAACAACTGCGGAGATTGCGGAAGCACGAAGAATTCGCCTGGATGCACGCGGGACGGCACCAGATACTCACGCGCTCCTTCCGGCGTGCTCTTGGTCAGCATCGGTGTTTCTACTTCGACAAAGCCCTTCTCGTCGAGGAAATCGCGGAATGCTTTGGCTGCCTTGCTGCGGAGAATCAGGGAGCGCTGCATTTCCGGTCGGCGAAGGTCCAGGTAACGGTATTTCAGGCGGACCTGCTCATCTACGTCGATGTCATCCTCGATTTGGAATGGAGGCGTTTTGGCGTCGTTCAGGATGATGATTTCGCTCACGATCACTTCGACTTCGCCCGTTTTCAGCTTCGGATTGACAGCCTCCGGTGCGCGCTTGACGACGGTCCCCTTTACAGCCAGCACGTACTCGCTGCGTACTTTGTCTGCCACTTCCCATGCGTTCTTGTTGTGCTCCGGATTAAAAACGATCTGGAGGATACCTGTTCTGTCGCGGAAGTCGATAAAGATAACGCCGCCGAGGTCGCGACGCTTTTGCACCCATCCGTTCAGGATGACTTCCTGTCCTACCTGTTCAAGTCCAACCTCTCCACATTGCACGGTACGATATTGCCAACTCATTTTTGATTTCCTCCACTCATTTTTCTGATGTCGATCTTGTATTTATCCCAAGCGGCTTGCGATGACAGCCGGCAGCTCAGCCAGCTTGATCTCCTGCTGCTCCCCAGTGGCCATTTCTTTCAGAACCGCTGTTCCGCTGGCCAGCTCGGACTCGCCAATAATGACGGTAAATCTCGCAGCCAGCCGGTCCGCTTGTTTCAACTGCGCTTTCATCTTGCGGTCGAGATAGTCCAGCTCAGCCGCCACACCTGCGCTGCGCAGACGGTCGACGAGGCGGAAGGCTGCCGACTTCGCATCCGGCGTCTGAATCGCCACGAAGCAGTCGATGCCGACGGACACCGGCAGTTGGACCCCCTGCTTCTCGAGAGCGAGCAGAAGCCGCTCGATACTGAGGGCAAAGCCGATTCCCGGCATGTCGTCGCCGCCGAGCTCTGCCACCAGCCCGTTGTAGCGTCCGCCGCCGCAGAGCGTTTCTACGGCACCGATTTCTGCCATTTTGATCTCGAAGGCAGTCTGGGTGTAGTAGTCGAGACCGCGAACCATGCGCGGGTTTACCGTGTAGGCGATTCCCAGCTCGGTCAGGTACGCTTTGACCGCTTCAAAATGCGCGGCAGACTCATCGCTCAAATACTCCAAAATAGAAGGAGCATCTTTTGTCAGCGTTTTGCAGGTTTCGTTTTTGCAGTCGAGCACACGCAGCGGATTGCGGTCAATCCGGGATTGACAGTCTGGGCAAAGCTGATCGCGCACGCCGTTCAGATGTTCGAGCAGGTGCTTGCGGTGGTTCGCCCGGTCCTCCAGCGTGCCCACGCTGTTGAGCTCGACACTCAGTCCTGTCAGCCCAAGCTCTTGATAGAGCCGCATCGCCAAAGCGATCACTTCCGCGTCAATCGCCGGATCGCTGGAGCCGATCGCTTCCGCTCCGAACTGGACGAACTGCCGGTAGCGTCCAGCTTGCGGGCGCTCGTGGCGGAACATCGGCCCGAGGTAGTACATCTTGACCGGCTGATTGGGCGAGCCGTACAGCTTGTTCTCCACGTAGGAGCGGACTACGCCAGCCGTTCCCTCCGGGCGAAGCGTCAAGGCGTCCTCGCTGCGCGGATTGGAGACGTTGTACATTTCCTTCTCGACGATGTCCGTCGTTTCTCCGACACCGCGCTGGAACAGCTCTGTGCTTTCAAACAGCGGTGTGCGGATCTCGTGATAGTTGAACCGTCTGCACAAGTCGCGCGCTTTGGCCTCGATGTAATGCCACAGTTCAACCGTACCTGGCATAATATCCTGCGTGCCGCGAGGAATTTGAATCTTTGCCATCTGTTAACCCTCCATCTTTGCTTCCTGCCGGAAACTAGTTCAAACCAAAACAAAAAATCTCCCGCCTCTGACATGCCGCTTGATGCAAACATGTCAGGGACGAGAGATCGGTTTTGCTCCCGTGGTGCCACCCTGCTTGGACTCCATTTCTCATACCGGAGCCCCACTTTTCCAGTCGTTAACGCCGACTTACGCCTGCCAGTTACTAAAAAGGGCAAAAAGCCGCTTCGTTCACTGCGGTCTTCGGGGATGTCATTCACCAAGTCGTCATAGGGAAATGCTCTCAGCCGCGGCAATTCCTCTCTGGCTATCCGTTTCCTGGGTACTTGTTCCCGTCATTAGATCGTTGTAAAAAAGGTCCTTTGAAAATCTTAATGCAAATCATAGCAAACGGCGAATCAGGCGTCAACAGGCACCGGATAAAACTTTTTTGACTGCGCCAAATTGACCAGCCGCACCTTACTTGCCTGCTCCGGCCTTTTCCACTGATGCTTGCGTGGACATTCCCCCGTACACCTGGTCGAGATCGCGGAGCTTCTCTTCGGTCAAAGTCCGGTACGTCTCGTTATACGTCTTCGGGTCCTTTGGATTCGGCCACCTGACAAGCTTGCCGCTGCCGGGGGCCATCAGCTTGGAGACGGCTCCGCAGCCGAGTCCGAGGATGGTCTGCGCCTCTTCCATGATCATGATGTTGTAGATGCTCTCCTGTCCCTCAAGGGCGTAGCCGACATTTTCCAGATTGCCCAGGATGTTTTTCTGGCGGTAAAGGTAGTAGGGATGATAGCCTTTTTCCCTCGTCCAACGGGAAGCAAGCTCCATCATCCGGCTCACTTCCTCCCGGCTGGCCACCTGGTAGCGCTCCTTGTTCTGCGTCATTTCGGAGGCCCGCTTGAATGAGAGGGTGTGAACCGTCAAGGAAGTAGGCATCAGCTTTTCTACTTCCCGCAGGCTGTGCTCCCATTCCTTCAGCCCTTCACCCGGCAAACCGATGATCAAATCCATATTGATGTTGGTCAAACCCATTTCCATCGCCAAATGGTATTTCTCAATCGTTTCCTCCACCGTATGATGACGTCCGATCGCCCGCAGCGTTTCCTGGGTGAACGATTGCGGATTGATGCTGATGCGGTCAACCTCCCACCGCTTCATCACGTCCAGCTTTTCACGGGTAATCGTGTCGGGCCTGCCTGCCTCCACTGTCAGCTCGCGTACGCCATCCATATGCGGAAAGGTCCGATGCATCGTCTGAAACAACTGATCCATGTCATCTGCCGTAATGCTCGTCGGCGTCCCTCCGCCAAAATAAATCGAGGTGATCCGCATATCCCGTTCCGTGAGCCATTGGCCCATTCGTTCGATCTCGTAGTGCAGCCCTTCCAGAAAAGGATTCACTGACGCTGTATGGCTGCGGATGGCGTATGCCGGAAAGGTGCAGTACGCACACTTGGTCGGGCAAAACGGAATCCCGATGTATACAGAAAGCTCCCGGTCGATCTGGTAAAAATCAGGAACGACTTTCAACTGCCTGTCGACGATCTCCTGAAGCAAGGAAAGCTTGTGGGGCCGAACCATGTAGTCCTTTTGCAAGCGGCGGTGAACGGCTTCCCAATCCGCTCCTGACGAAAGCAGGCTATGCATCAGCTTGGTAGGCCGGATGCCGGTGAGCACGCCCCAGCCTTGCTCGATGCCCGTCAGTTCTTCCAGAAGTTGGAGCAAAACATAGCTGACAGCACGCTTGGCGATTTTCCGCTGTTCCTTTTCCTCCAGGACCGTGTACGGACGCTCCACCATCCGCTTTTCATGCCGGTCTCCTGCATGCAATTCTCCTGTGGCACAGACGCCATCTCCACGCTCCTCCAGGGAAAGCCGGATGCGAAGGCTGTCTGAGCCTTTCCATTCCGATACATATACAATTTCCGGGTCTTCATAAAACAAGGCGAGAATCAAACCGATTTCCCGCTCGAATTGATGTCCTTCACACTTCACCTGAATCATGGGTTCACCTGCTTTTCAGTCTGCCCCTTCATCTTATCCGACAAAAAAAGCGTGGTCAACCTGGCGAAAGCACCCGGAATTTCGTTCACCGGCGCAGCTTTCTTCTGAGCTCCTGCACATCTCTGATGCTGATGTGAAACTCCCTGGACATCTCCACGTCGTTCAATGTCGATTCCTTTTCCAGAAAGTCGTGAAAATCGACGGAGAACAACCGTCTGTTTGCCTCTTGCGCAAATGCTTCCTTGTTGGACTGCCTCATCTGCGTGCCTCCTTCTCTCATCCGTGCTGGTTGTATCCTAGTATGGCCCGCAGTGCAAAAAAGCATAAGGGACGCCCGGTCATCACGGAAATGGCCATCGCTGACGATGCTGTTTCCGGTTATGAAGAAAGCAATTTCAACCATAAAAATTTGGTATTTTATAAAGAAGTTTGTCGGAAAAAGCAGGAAAAGAAGAATGAGAGGACGAAAGAGTACTTTTGGTAAATTCCACTAAAATCGGTACTTCACATCTATAAAACTGGAAAGGGTGTCAAATTCGTGCGTTTTCGTCAACATCTCCTGCGGACACTCCTTGCTGTCGCCTGTGCCGTTACCTTGCCTGTCACTGCCGCCTTTGCAGCTGGAACCATCCAGGTTACGGTCGATAATCTCAACGTTCGTTCCGGTCCCAGCACACAGGATCAGGTAGTCACTACCCTGCCGATCAAAACGGTACTGCCTGTCATCTCTGAAAAGGGCGATTGGATCCATGTGCGTCTGCCAAACGGGAAAACCGGTTGGGTGGCCAATTGGCTGGTCACAAAGTCGGGCACAAGCACAAAACCGGCCCCACAGAGTGGCGCTCAATCAACCGCACCGCAGGTAGAGAGCACTACCGACAATGTAAACGTTCGCTCGGGTCCGGGACAAAACTATTCTGTCGTCCAAAAGATTAATCCCGGCAAAAAATACACGGTTACGCAGCGCAGCGGCGAATGGGTCCAAATTCAGCTGTCTGCAAGCGCCAAGGGCTGGGTCGCAGGTTGGCTCGTTACTGAGCACAATGCCGGAAAGCCAGCCGGTCAGCCGAGCACAACTCCTGACGGAGGAAATCCGCCTGCGGCGCCAGCCCATTCTGGCGGCTCTGCCGGGGCTGGACAAGCAGGATCACAGGGCAGTTCTTTGACGCTTGAATACAATCCGTACATTTACCCGTCACCGGATTTTTCATTGCCCGCCATCGGACAGCTTCATTCCGGGTACACCATTACCGTCACGAAAAAGCAGAATGGCTGGATCCAGTTTCCATACGATGGCATACAGGCGTGGATTCCCGAGGAAGGAACCACCCAGCCTGGCACCGGACAGGCTAACGCAGGCAGCGGAGCAGCCAACCAGAACCAGCAGCCACCTGATGTACAGCCTCCGGCAAACAACGGAAGCACGAATACACAGCAGCCTGCCAAGCAGACAGCAACCGTACAGACCGACGGGTTAAATCTCCGGGCCGAGTCGAGCACAGCCAGCGCTGTCCTCGGTACGCTGAAGGCGGGCAGTACCCTGACGGTGCTGGAGAAAAAAGAAGACTGGTACCGGGTGCAAACGCCGGACGGCAAAATTGGCTGGGTCGCAGGCTGGCTCGTAACTGTCCAACAGCCTGTCATGCCCGCTCCCCCGGGACCGCATGTCACTGTCCTCAACCCGGACACGAATGTCCGTTCTGGCCCTGGAACGAATCACCCCATCCTCAAGCAGATACAGCCGGGTGAAAAATACTCGATCATCAAGCGCGAGGGCGACTGGTTCGAGCTCAAATTCACGGATGGTTCCACAGGCTTTGTAGCCGGCTGGCTGGTATCCGCGACAGGAACGCCGGCAGTTGTAAAAACAAACGCGCTGGTCGGCAAGGTGATCGTTGTCGACCCGGGACATGGCGGCAATGACAACGGCGCTACCGGCTCCAGCTTCTCCACTTTGGAAAAAACCGTGAACCTTCAGGTCGCCCTGCTATTGCGGAATAAATTGGAGGCTGCCGGGGCCAAAGTGATCATGACCCGCAGCGACGACCGGAAGCTGACGCTCCAGCAGCGTGTTGATGTGGCGATTCAGAACAACGCGGACATATTTGTCAGCATCCATCACAACACGCATCCGAATTCAACGACGAACGGAACGATCATTTTCCATTACAACAAAGGGAATTCAAGCAAGCTGGCCTCCCTTGTGCAAGCAGAAGTCGTGAAAGCGACGTCCTACAAAGACTTGCAGTCCCGCTTCGGCAACTACTACGTTCTGAGAGAAAATCCTGTAACCTCGATTTTGGCGGAGATCGGTTTCCTCTCCAACTACAATGAAGAGCTCCGGCTTCGCTCTGAGAAACAGCAGGATTTAGCTGCAGAAGGCCTCTTTAACGGGATTTTGCAGTACTTCTCATCGCAGAGCGTACAAGAAGGATAACCGTCAAACCCTTGTCTTCCAATGTGAAGACAAGGGTTCGTTTATTTTATAGGCTTGACGTTGCATTTTTGGAATCATATACTATTCGCATACTATTTGGTATGTAATCCGCATTATATTTCGTTATACTGAGGTGCAAGCAATGAAATCGAGTCAGCAAATACGGGCAGCGGCTTTACATCTGAGTGAGAAACGTCCTTTCGACAAGATCAGCTTTGCCGATGTGGCGAAAGCTGCAGGCGTACATTGGACGGCAGTACGACGCCATTTCGGCTCCAAGCAGGAAATGAGGAAGTGGCTGGAGGCGCAGCAAGCTGCCAGCGGATCTTCACTTGCGGATACGCGGACGAAAATTTTGGATGCCGCAGCCCGCGTATTCTCCAAGCACGGGTTTTCCGGGACGTCTCTGGACCTGGTAGCAGCAGACGCTGGCATGACCAAGGGCGCTGTATACTGGCACTTCTCAAGTAAAAGCGACTTGTTTGCGGCTCTTTGCGAACACCAGTTAAGCCAACAGTTGAAAGTCCTGCCGCAAACAGGTCGGATGGCGTTTGGCAACGGAAACAGCATAGCCGCAGTGAAGGGTCTGGCAGCTATGTTAGCAGCCCAATTCGAATGCTTCGAGCCGGATTCCCACGCACCCATGCTCTTTTTTGATTTCGTCACTGCTTCCCGTGATCCACTCGTGGCCGATGCGCTTCGTTCCGCCTACGGCCAGATTATTGAGGGGACTGCCGCGATGATAAAAGAGTGGCAGAAGGAACAACTGCTTGCTGATGACGTTGACCCGCAAGCAATCGCCATTCTGTTTCAATCATTGATCAACGGTCTGCTTCTCGGGTTGATTATCGATCCAAAGCGTGTCCAATTGCCTTCGATCACATCACAGCTTGCTCAACTTCTCTGGCAAGGGATTCAGCATAAAGGCAAATAGAAGAAAAAGAAAAACCCGTCCTTGCAAAAAGACGGGATCATTAATGCCATCAACATACCAATCAGTACGTGATTAACACACCATATAGAATTCATATAAGGAGGTTGGTTTTCATCTATGAGCTTCCATATGAACCTGATGTTTATTCTGACCGCTTTTACTTTTGTTTTACTCTTGCTCCTCTGTTTGTATGTGCACAACCGAAGACTCGACCGCACCACAAGGAAAGCTTTCCCGCCGGCCGGAGAATACGTAGAGGCAGAACATATCCGGCTCCATTTCACCTCAAAAGGAACCGGTCGCCCGATCGTTTTTCTCCATGGAGGCATCCTGTCTTCCCGCGATTTTTCTAACGTTGTCAGCGAAGCGGCTTCCCGCGGGTTCCGGGCGATTGCCTTTGATCGTCCAGGATACGGGTACAGCGAACGGCCAAAGACCGAATGGGCGACCCCCCGCGTACAGGCGCGACTGCTCAAGGAAGCCTTGCGCAAACTGGAAGCAAAACAGCCTATTTTGGTCGGGCATTCCTGGAGCGCCTCGCTCGTTCTCGCCTACATGCTGGACTACCCCGGCGAGCTTGCTGGAGCGGTTCTGGTCGCTCCCGGCGCATATGGTGGAAAAGCATATCCCGCTGGAGCGATAGACCTGTTCCTCGGCCGACTGCTGCGCGTACCCTTTTTAGGCAGCCTGGCCGCTCATACGGTACTGCCTCCCCTGGCGAGAAAACTGACCTCAACCATGCTGCAATCTACGTTCTCGCCGGACAAAGTTCCAGACGGCTATCAGAAAATAGCGAATGCTCTATGGTCTCGTCCAAGTCAATTGCGTGCCAATCGCGAGGATATTCTCGCATTTGCGCAAACTATTCCCGCCATGGAACAGCATTATTCCCGGATACAGACCCCGACAGTCATTGTTTGCGGCGAAAAGGATCCATTTAGGCCCGACCTGCATGCGTACCGGCTCCATCGCGAGATTAGCCATTCGCGCTTGATCGTTTTGCCGGATACCGGACATATGATCCCGGCCTTGAGGCAAGCAGCAGTTGTCGACGCTGTTGAGCTTCTGATCCGCGAAATGGAGGATTCACTCCATGTAAAATAAAAACGGTGTCCGCCATGGTTCCTTTCTGCTACTAGAGGCGGCTAATAAAATACGAAAAGGAGCCGAGATGTCTCGACTCCTTTTTCTCTGTCAAGTGGATAGGGCCATCCACGAAAGCGACCTGATGTTTATGTTTCCACGATCAGCGTAACGGGACCGTCGTTGACGAGACGCACGTCCATCATCGCTCCGAATCGGCCTGTTTCTACTATCAAGCCTTTTTCCCGCAGCTTGGCATTGAGCAGATCGTACAGCGGCTCGGCCTTTTCGGGACGGGCGGCAGCCATGAAATTGGGGCGCCTGCCTTTGCGGCAATCGCCATACAGGGTGAACTGGGAGACAGACAGGATTTGACCGCCTGTATCCAGCACCGAATGGTTCATTTTTTCTTCGCTGTCTTCAAAAATGCGCAGGTTGGCAATCTTGTCGGCAATGAACTCTACGTCTTTCTCTGTATCCTCATGCGTAATCCCGACCAAAAGCACAAGGCCGTGGTCAATACGGCCGACCACTTCGCCTGCCACGGTGACACTTGCTTCGCGGGAACGTTGGACTACTACTCGCACAGCAGCAAAAACTCCTTCCAGTTCATTCATCTTGCAGTACCAAAGGCTTGTCTCGATGGTATCTTTCTAAATTGCTCGCCCGTAGCGCTGGGTACTGTCCTTTGCTTACACCAGAACGAAACAAGAACACCCGATCTTGTGGGATCAGGTGCTGAGAATCCGTCGGACGGAATAAATGTCCTTGATGCGCTTGATGCGCTCGACCACTTTGTGCAGGTGATCGATATTGCTGATAGAAATCGTCATGTGAATGGTGGCTACCCGATTTTTGTCTGCTTTGCCGCTGACCGCAGAGATATTCGTTTTCGTCTCTGCCACGACCTGCAAAACATCGTTCAGCAGGCCGCTTCGATCCTGACCGGTAATCTCGATATCCACATGGTAGTTATGCTTGAAGTCGGTATCCCACTCCACATCGATCAACCGTTCCATGCACTCTTCCGTCAGGACGTTGGGACAGTCCTTGCGGTGAACGGAAACGCCTCTGCCCCTGGTGATAAACCCGATGATCTGATCCCCAGGGACCGGCGTACAGCAGCGGGAAATCCGCACCAGCAGATTGTCGACGCCCTTTACCTTGACGCCCGACTCGCTGCGGCCTGTTGACTGCGCAGGAGCTGGCTTGTATTCCGGCACAGGCGGATTTTGTTCCTCCCGCTCTTTGCGCAGCTTGTCGATCAGCCTGGTGACGATCTGGGAGGCTGTGATTCCGCCATAGCCCACAGCGGCGAACATGTCCTCATGGCCCTGAAAGTTGAAGCGGGTTGCAGCTTCCTTCAAATTCGCATCGGTCATTGCATCCTTGAGATCGTAGCCTCTGGCCTTGATTTCGGCCTCGACCATCTGCTGTCCTTTGGCTACATTCTCTTCCCGCTTTTCCTTTTTAAACCACTGCTTGATTTTGTTTCGGGCGTGAGCCGATTTGGCGATCTTCAGCCAGTCCTGGCTCGGGCCGTACGAGTGCTTGGACGTCAAAATTTCCACGATGTCGCCCGTCTTCAGCGAATAGTCGAGCGGCACAATTTTGCCGTTTACCTTCGCCCCGATCGTCCGGTTGCCGACGGCGGAGTGGATGCGGTAAGCGAAATCGAGCGGCACAGAGCCTTTCGGAAGCTCGACCACGTCCCCTTTTGGAGTAAAGACAAACACCGTGTCGGAGAAGAGATCCTGTTTCAAGGACTCCATAAACTCCTGGGCGTTTGGAGCCTCCTCGGAGCCCCCTTCAATAATCTCCCGCAGGTTCCCGAGCTTCTCGGCAAAGGAGCCCTGGACGACACTTCTGCCTTCCTTGTAGGCCCAGTGCGCTGCGATCCCGATCTCCGCCGTCTGGTGCATATCCCATGTGCGAATCTGCACTTCCAGCGGCTCGCCTTTCGGACCGATGACAGTCGTGTGCAGCGACTGGTACATGTTTGCTTTCGGCATTGCGATATAATCCTTGAAACGGCCGGGCATCGGCTTCCAGAGCGTGTGGACGATCCCCAGAACCGCGTAGCAGTCGCGAATGTCATTGACGATGATGCGAAGCGCGAGAAGATCGTAAATCTCGTTGAACTGCTTGTTTTGCTTCGTCATCTTCTTGTAGATGCTGTAAATGTGCTTGGGACGGCCGGATATTTCGGCTTCGATGTTCAGTTCCTTCAGCTTATCCTTGATTGTGTCTGCAGCTTCGTTGATGTAGGCTTCCCGTTCGGTCCGCTTTTTCTGCATCAAATTGACAATGCGGTAGTATTGCTGTGGATTGAGATAGCGGAGCGATGTGTCTTCCAATTCCCATTTCACGGAAGCGATCCCCAGGCGGTGAGCCAGTGGAGCAAAAATCTCCAGTGTTTCATCTGAAATTTCCCGCTGCTTCTCCTCTGACATATGGCGGAGGGTCCGCATGTTGTGGAGGCGGTCAGCCAGCTTGATCATGATCACACGGATGTCCTGGGCCATCGCGACCAGCATCTTGCGGTGATTCTCGGCCAGCTGCTCCTCCTTTGACTTGTATTTGATTTTATCGAGCTTGGTCACGCCGTCAACCAACAAAGCTACTTCTTGGCCAAATTCGCCCTGAAGATGTTCGAGCGAAACCTCGGTGTCTTCCACTACATCATGCAAAAAGCCGGCAGCAATCGTTACCGCATCCATGTGCAGCTCTGCCAAAATGCCAGCAACCGCAATGGGATGCATGATGTAAGGAACGCCCGATTTGCGCACCTGGCCTTCATGGGCTTTCTCTGCCAGCTGGTACGCGCGCGTAATCAGATCCAGGTCCGCTTTGGACAAGTAACTGCCTGCTTTTGTGAGTACTTCATTAATGCCGGTGCTCATAGTTCCTTCCCTTATCCTCTCATTAGAAAACCTGGCTGAGCCAAGCTTTTTTTGCGAAGCCTTAGCCTGCGAAGTACGGGACGTGCGGGTGTACGGCATAGGGCAGGAGTGCGCTCTTTTTCGCTGCTCATGCCGATAACCGGTAACAATCTTGATACGTCCGATCGTATAAAAAAAGCTTCATCGGAAGCTCACGGAGAAGCTGACGTTATTACGTGCCGCTTGTGCTCCCCTCACTGTTGCACAAAGGGGAAAAGATGAAAACTGTCTATTTATCCTATTATCTTGTATGTCCATTGTAATGTAAAGGTGATTCTCAAGGGAAAGTTTGCAGGATGGCCAAAAAACAAAAAAACGGGCATTGCGCCCGTCTTTGCTTAATACTGTACAAGGGTTTTGACTGGAATGTCACCCAGTCTTTGGCGGCCATCCAGATAGGAAAGCTCGATGAAGAAGGCTGCACCTACCACGATTCCTCCCAGCTGCTCAATCAGTTGAATCGTCGAGGTGATCGTTCCTCCTGTCGCCAGCAAATCGTCGGCAATCAGCACGCGCTGCCCGGGCTGGATCGCATCCACGTGAACGGCGAGCGCATCCTTTCCATACTCCAGGTTATACTCTGCCTTGATCGATTCGTACGGCAATTTGCCCGATTTGCGGACCGGCACAAAGCCGACACCAAGCGCATACGACAGCGGAGCACCGACGACAAAACCACGTGCTTCCGGACCCGCGATCACTTCGGCATTCACTTCCTTGGCAAAAGTGGTCAATTCCTCAATCGCCGCTTTATAGGCTGGGCCGTCCTTTAACAACGTAGTGATATCCTTGAAGCGAATACCCGGTTGTGGATAATCAGGAATCACGCGAATGTACGATTTAAAATCCATGAAAAAATTCCTCCTACGCGGTGGTCGCTGCCACCTGCTGTTGAAAATGAGTTACCAGTGAATCGTACGAAGAGAGCAGCAGTTCCGTTACCAATTCGCTTTCTTCTTTCCACTCCATATACAGGCGGGAGCTGTCGAGCGGACGCTTCGCTGCTTGGGCGTTGAGCCTGATGGCCCCTTCCTCCATTGTAATGAAGTCCAGCTCTGCGAATACGGCGAGCATCCCTTCCAGTACATCCCGCTTCAGCTTCAACCTGCGTGCCATCGCATCCAGATGAATTCGCTGCACCAGGGGAACCTGCATGAAAAATTGATAGACGAGTTTAAATTGTTCGCGGCCCGGACAGGAGATCCGCTCAAGTCCGAGGTCAGGGTCCCCGAACAAACAGTAAATCCGCTCCGCCCGCTCCAGATACGCCACCGCACCAGCGAGATCGCTGCGGGTCTTGGGCAGATCGTAGAGAATCACATTCGATCTGGCGGCGGGATTGGCAGCGTGGTTCGGCGAGAGGTACAAAAAGCTGTCTGTGCTGCCTCCGAGCGCAGCGACGGGGAACAGCTCCTCGTAGCTTTCCTGCCGAAACATGATCGTCAATGTCTCGCTGCTCTCCTGCAGCTTCCGCCACTTGTCGAGCTTATCTCTGCAGCCGCGCCAATCAAAAATTTGACGGTGAGGCACAGCGATATCCCGGATGGTGATTTGCGGCTTCCGGTTTCCGTTCCATTCATTTACCGACATCTCGCCTAGCACCTGGTAACGTGCTTTCGGCGTCACCTGAGAAACAATATGGGCCCAGTTGAAGCCGATCGCATCGATCTGGCAGGCATCCTTCACCAGCGAGCACTTCAAGTGGGTATCGTCCCGCCCGATCGTGCGCATGCCCGAGGCCTCCACATCGTTTACCAGCACCAGCGGCGTCGGATTGCCCATCCCGAACGGGGCCAGCAGCTCCAATTGTTCGGCAGTCTCCAGTGTGATTTCCGGCATTTCCAGGGCGACATCCACTTTCGTCAACGGAATCAAATCTTCGTCCGTCAGCCATTCGAATGCCAGTTTATTTAGCTGTTTGCGAAAAGCCTCCAGGTTATCCACAGGCAGTGTCATCCCTGCTGCCATGGTGTGCCCGCCGTAATGGGGAAGCCACTCTTTGCAGGCTGTCAAAGCCTCATACATGTCAAAGCCGGCAATGCTTCTCGCCGAGCCCTTTGCCGTCCCTTTTTCCGGATCGATCCCGAGGACGATTGTCGGTCGGTAAAATTTTTCTACCAGTCGTGAAGCCACAATCCCGACTACCCCTACATTCCAGCCTTCCTTGGCGACGACCAGCACCCTGTTTTCATCCAAAGGGTACTTTTCCAAGACCATACTGATGGCTTCATCGGTCATTTTCTGGACAAGCTCCTGCCGCTCCCGGTTCAACTCATCCAGCTGCTGGGCTGCCTCTTCCGCTTCCTGACCATCCTCTGTAGTCAAGAGCTTCACGGCCGCTTCTGCCGTCTCCAGACGTCCTCCCGCATTCAGTCTCGGTCCCAAGGCAAAGCCGACATGGCCGGCTGTGAGCTTTTCGGCATCCGCCAAGCCGCTTACTTTAATCAATGCCTGCAAACCCGGATTGCGGGTATGATTCAAGCGCTGCAGACCGAGTCTTGCCAAAATCCGGTTCTCATCCACCAGCGGCACCAGGTCGGCAATCGTCCCGAGCGCAGCCAGATCAACCAGATCGAGCGGCGGCTCCTCCAGCAATGCATGGGCCAGCTTGAAAGCGACGCCCACGCCTGCGAGCATGTCAAACGGATAAGTGCATGCAGGCTGCTTCGGATTGATCACGGCAAATGCCTCCGGGATAACCTCCGGAGGTTCATGGTGGTCCGTCACAATGACGTCCAGACCGAGTTGTTTGGCAAAGTCGACTTGCTCCACGGCACTAATACCGGTATCGACGGTAATGATCAGCTTGAAGCCCCTCTCG
Organism: Brevibacillus borstelensis; assembly: GCF_036700025.1. Lineage (NCBI taxonomy): Bacteria > Bacillati > Bacillota > Bacilli > Caryophanales > Paenibacillaceae > Brevibacillus > Brevibacillus borstelensis. The sequence goes on from NZ_CP144922.1 coordinate 3,959,535, forward strand.
TGAATCTGAGACATGGCCTCCTTATGTAAGCCGTATCCTTCCGTGAAGCGGTTGGGAATATAGTAATCAAACACGGCGCCCATCCGTCTCATCAAATGAACCATGAGCGATGTCGAGCTGACCCCGTCTGCATCGTAATCTCCGTAAATACAGATCGGTTCCTTGCGCTCGATGGCCTGACGGATTCGATACACGCTGCTCTCCATCCCGTACAGGGCAAACGGATCGTGGAAGAGCTCGGGGCCCGCTTGCAGAAATTCTTTCGCACGCTGGGGAGAATCGATTCCACGAATCGCGAGAAGCTTGGCTACCAGCGGAGCCAAACCACACTCACGGGCGATCAACTCTGCCAGCTCATTATCGTACGCAGCCAGTTGCCAGCGTGTTTTCGCTCTCAGCATAGGCCTTCCTCCAATCCTCATTCATTATAGAGGAAAGTGTGGGAGGCTGACAACAACAGAAAGCGCTTTATTCTCTCATGCCTACCGTACGGTCTGCGGGCTCGGGATCGTATGGATTTACATGAATGAATACATCGCGGACATCGGGAAAGCGGGAGAGCAGTGATTGCTTCACTTCTTTCCCAATCCTGTGTCCTTCTTCCACCGTGATGTGAGGGTCGACACCGATCTTTACATCGACAATCTGATAATGGCCGTGCTCTCTGGCGCGGAGCGAGTCAATCCGCATCACTCCCTCGACCGCTTCGATGGCGTGGCGCAGCTCGACGGTCTGGTCTTCGTGGAGAACGTGATCCAGCGCGTTGTGAATAGACTCGCGCATGATCTCGTAGGCCATTTTCAAAACGAGGATGGAAACAAAAATACCGGCAATCGGATCGAGATACAGCAGCCAGGGAAGATCGAAGCGTCCACCCAGTATCGCTCCTCCGATGCCGACCAATGCAGCAAAAGATGAAAACACATCGGATCGGTGCTCAAAGGCATTGGCAATCAAGGAGGGGCTGTTCAATTCTTTTCCCAGCTTGTATTTGTAGCGGAACATCCATTCCTTAACCAGCATAGAGCCTGCCGCCGCCCAGACTGCGATGAAGCCAGGGGGCTCCAATGGCGAAAAAAGCGACTTGACCGATGCAGACCCGATTTCAAAGCCGACCACTGCAAGCAGCACCGAAACGATAATCGCGGCGATCGATTCCGCTTTTCCGTGTCCGTACGGGTGATCCTCGTCAGGCGGGCGTTCTGCCGCCTTCAGGCCGATCAGAACAGCCACCGATCCGACGACGTCAGATGCAGAGTGTACAGCGTCAGCGACGAGAGCTTGCGACTTGGCAGCCATGCCGATGACCAATTTGGCAGCAGCTAATGCAATGTTGCCGATGATTCCGACCCACGCGCCAAACTGGGCTTTCGCCAAACGATTGTCCATTCCCTACTGCCTCCCGTTATGGGGATTTGTCTTGAGAGTAAAAAACCGCGGGGGGATTCCCCGCGGTATCATTCAATCAGCTCTCTGTTGGAGCCGGAGAAAGACGTTTTTTTGCCAATTCCCGTTTTTTCAAGGTAACCCATACTTGTGCAGCCACGAAGATGGAGGAGTACGTACCGCTCACCAGACCGAAGATCAAGGCCAGGGAGAAGTTGCGAATGCTCTCGCTACCCAATACGGCAATGGCGACTGCAGTCAAGAAAACTGTCCCTACCGTAAAGACGGAGCGGCGCATCGTCTGCCACAGGGAGACGTTGACCAGATGCTCCAGATCCTCAACCGTTTTGGACTTCATTGTTCTTAGGTTTTCCCGAATCCGGTCAAAAATTACGATCGTATCGTTAATCGAGTAACCGACGATCGTCAAAATCGCCGCGATAAACGTCAAGTCCACTTCCAGACGGAATACCGAAAACAGCGCGATCGGGATGAAAACGTCGTGGATCAGACCGATGATGCAGGCGATCCCAAAGAGAAACTGGAACCGGATCGCGATGTAAATGATAATGCCGATCCCGGCGACGGCGACGGCAATCGCCGCTTTTTGCACCAGCTCTCTGGCGATGCTCGGGTCAACGGTAGCCTCTTGCTTGGATACCTGGTCACCGTATTTCGCTTTCAATGCGCTCTCCAGCTTCTGCAATTGATCGGCCGGAATCGTGTGGTCAAAACGCGTTTGCGCCTGATCCTGCTTGTCTCCGTATTTGGTTACTGGAGTAAATACGGTGTTGGGCACGTTTTCTTTAATAAGCGTTTCGATGTCGGCAGTCTGGAATTCCTTGCCAACGTAAATATCCAGACGTGTACCGGATTTGAAGTCTACGCCGAGGTTCAATCCCATAACCAGCATGCAAATCAAACCGACGATCAAAATCGTTGCGGAAAGCATGTAAAATTTGCGTCTATTCTTTACGATGTCAAACTTGATGACATCCTCGTGTTGTCGTTTAGAGCTCACCGATTTCACTCTCCTTTACACCGAACCAAACAGGCTTTTTAATCAAGTTGGCTCGGACGAGCAGCCCCAGAAGCAAACGGGAGCCAAATACGTTGGTCAGCAGGCTGACGATAATCGTCATCGCAAGCACGACCGCGAAGCCTTGGATGGAGCTTGTACCAAAGTAGAAAAGAACACCGGTAGCGATCAGCGTCGTAACGTGTCCATCGAGAATGGTAATCAATGAACGGCGTTCACCCGCACGGAATGCAGACAAAATCGTCTTGCCAGTGCGAATCTCCTCTTGAATACGCTCGTAGGTAATGATGTTGGCGTCGACCGCCATCCCTACGGACAAAATAAAGCCGGCAATACCAGGCAAGGTGAGCGTGGCATCCATCCAGTCGAGCACGACGATACTCAAATAGGTAAACGTCGCCAGCATGATATTGGCAACCAAGCCAGGAAGGCGATACACCACAAGCATAAAGACAAAGATCAAAGCCGCGCCTACATAGCCGGCGTTAATTGTTTTTTGCAAAGCGAGCTTACCGAGAGACGCACCTACAGAAGTAACCTGCTTTTCAACCAGTTTCGCAGGCATTGCGCCGGAGTTCAGCAAATCTGCCATTTCCTGTGCCGATTCCACTGTGTAGTCGCCGGAGATTTGTGCACTGCCGCCTGTAATGACGGTTTGAATAACCGGATTGGTCATCATCGTCTCATCCAGGTAAATCGCCATATGTTTATGCAGATTTTCCCGTGAGATTTGTTCCAGCTTTTTCGGATCGGAGATCTTCAGGGTGACGACTGGACGTTTCAGTTCATCATAGCCAACCCCTGCACCGCCGGGAGCCAGGTCGCTACCCTTCAAAATAATCTTGCCCTGCTCATCGCGGAACGTCAGTACTGCCGGTTTTCCGATCAATTCACGAAGCTTGTCCTGATCGGCAGCCTGTGACGCGATCTTTACGCGAAGGCGGTTGGGAAGCTCGGTTTCAATGACGGGTTCCGCCACTCCCCCGATGTTGATCCGCTTCTCGACCATACGCGCGGTCGCTTTCAACAGCTCGATATCCACCTTTTGGTTAGCCTCCATCGGCTCTACCACGTAGAGGATCTCAAAGCCGCCCTGCAAGTCCAAACCAAGTGTGATCTTGCCTGCCACCTGTGTAGTTGTCGTGGTCATCAATGTTGCCAATACCCCCACGATAACCAGGAACAGGAGGAATCTTCCCCATTTAATCATGTAGTAATACCCCTCTTTCCTTCCAGGGTTCCGTCGGTTGACGCGAAACCAATATGCCCATTATAGCGAAGTAAGAAAAAACGTGTCAATTTTTGTAGGAAAGCGGAACCATGGTAACCAACCCCTCGTTTAGCAAATAGGTTCCTATTTGCACATCCGCAATGAAGGGTTCGCCGAACGGACTGCCGTGTCGGGACCTCTTACACATTGCTTTCTCCCTCTACGAATAGACAGCAAAAAAGTTTCATTAGGAATTTTTGTACATCTGCACCATCAGGTAATTCATGTATTTATTCGGCTTTAAAGACAAAATGTCATTTACCAGCTGATGCAGCGGCGGCTCCTGCTTGTACGTGCTGACTACACACTCCCAGATGTCCTTTGGCCCTACATTTTCATACCCCAGAAGTCCGAATTCCTCTGCCTTGCTCTCGCATAGGCTGGCTACCTGCGCATACCAGTGATGCATCTCCATCTGCAATCCCCCTTTAAAGTAGTCATGCCGCTGGCGGCACGTCCATATTCTTATAGTGCACACTGTTCTTGAAATTTCGGCGGTAAAGGAGCCTGCCATGAGACAGTCTTTCTTATACGGAACCATTATCCTGATCATTGCCGGCGGCGTCACCAAATTGCTCGGTTTCGCCAACAGAATCGTGCTCTCCCGCATAATCGGGGCGGAAGGGATGGGGCTGTACCAGATGGTCGTCCCGCTGCTCTACTTCTTGATCACCTTGACGACCTTCGGCATGCCGGTTGCTATCGCAAAGCATGTGGCCGAGACGGAGGCGGCGAGCGACTCCCGCCAATCCAGGCGCTTTCTCATGCTTGCACTCGGTGTAACCGGAGCGATCAGCCTGGTGTTGTGCATCATTCTGTTCGCCTTTTCCGGCCCGATCGCCCGCCTCTTTTTTACGGATCCGCGAGCACATGTAGTCTTGCTGGCTGCCATACCGGTCATTCCCATCTCAAGCATCTCCATGGTGTTGCGCGGCTATTTTCAAGGGAAGCACAACATGACGCCTACAGCTGTTTCCCAATTGGTCGAACAAATTTGCCGCATGGCGCTGGTCGTCGTCATGACCATCTCTTTTATGCCGCTGGGGATTCAGTATGCTGCCGCTGGTGCGGTAGGAAGCATCGTCTTTGGCGAGGCAGCAGGCTTTTTGTACATCCTCTGGCAGTATCGGCGGGCTACACAGAAAACGGCCGCACAGGTATGGGAACGCCCTCTCCTGGCAGCCATGGTTAACAGCCGAAACAGTTTGCGCCAACTGTTGCACGTTTCGTTTCCTGTTACGATGAGCAAGCTGATCGGCTCGATCGCCTATGTGATGGAGCCGATGATCGTCCCGTTTGCCCTCGTCTTGGCCGGGCTCTCTACCTCAGCCGCCACCGGCTTGTACGGACAGTTTGCAGGAATGGCTGTGCCGCTGCTGCTGTTTCCCACTTTTCTTACCTATTCCTTGTCCGTGTCGCTCGTTCCTGCTGTCGCAGAGGCCGCCTATCAAAAAAATGCTCCGCTCGTGCATCGCCGCATCTACCAAGCGATGCGGATTTCACTGGTGATCGGAGCACCTTGTACTGTCTTGCTGTTTATTTTTGCCGAACCTCTTTCCGGACTGCTCTACGGTGAACATCAATCGGAGGTTGGCATCTTGCTGAAGGAATTGGCCCCGTTTTCCGTGTTTCTCTTCTTTCAGGCGCCTCTGGCCGCCGCCCTGCAAGGACTTGATTTTGCCCACGTCGTGTTTCGCAATACACTGATCGGAGCTGTCGTCAAGACCGTGGCGATGTTTGTCTTTACAGCCAGACCCGAGTTTGGAATTCACGGCGCTGTCATTGCGACTAATATCGGCATTACACTGGTGACATTTCTGCACATTGCCAGCCTGGTAAAGAAAATCGGGTTTACGGTAGACATTGTAGAGATGGGCAAAATCGTCACGGCTATGTTTGCGATGGGCTACGCCGGCTCCTACATGGCTTCGCACTGGTTTGCCGACGTTTCCGTTGGCCGCCTGCTGTTGATCTGTTCAGTGGCCAGTATGCTTTTATACCTTTTGCTGCTTGTCGCTTTCCGGATTTTGGGGAAGCAGGACGTACGCCGCATTCCGTGGATCGGGGAACAACTGGCCGTCTTTTTTCCACGCCGCTGACATACGCGTTGGCGGCTACTGTTTTTTCTGCTTGTCTTTTTTATCCAGGTACATGATGCCCCGCTCGTCGATACTGCAAAATGAGACATCCCGGATATCCTTGATCCCGTATTTGCGAATCTCCCGCTTCAGCCAGAGCTCGTTTTGTCCGATTTTACGCAGAGCTTCCACACGTACTTTGCCGTCCAAAATAAGCGGTATCGGCAGTCCGGTGAAGGTTACGGGGCCTTTTGGCAGCGGATCGGGCAAGTTCAGGTCCTCGCGGGTCAACGGGTGCTTGGACTGCTTGGGAAAAACGCTCATTTGGCCGGTCGGCTCCATCACAGCAAACTCGACATCCGCCAGATTCTTGATATTTTTTTGCCGCAGATGCACCATCAGATCGTCAAAGTTGAGTCGATTTCTCCTCATGGCATCCTCGCGAATTTCTCCGTTCTCGATAATCAGATCGGCAGAGCCGTCTATGACATCCCGGACTTTTTTGCTCTTCAGTGAAAGCCAGGAGATTACGATCTCCAGCAAGCAAATCAACAGCATCGGTATATAGAACAAACTGGCCTGTTTGTCAATCTGTTCAATAGACAAGACAGCCATCTCCGCCAGCATGATGGAGATGACCACATCGAATACGGAGAGCTTCCCCAGTTCCCGTTTTCCCATCAGGCGAAGCAGAACCAAAATGAAAAAATACGAGAACATGGTGCGCATGAGCGCCGTTGGCAATTCTTCCATGGAAGTCGACCCCCTCACGCAGAGATTTGTCTATAGTCTCCGCGGGAGGTTCATCAACTATAAGCTCCAAATTTGGCTAATGCCCTACAGCCACTTTCGCTTGCGGAAAATGTGCAGCATAACAAAGGTCATCGCAATCATGACAGTCAAAGCTACAATCAGCATGTACGGCTCGGCCGCTTCACCAAGCCAACTGAACGTATTCATTCCGAAAAGGCCGGTAATAAAGGTCAGCGGCAGGATGATGGTCGAGATAATGGTCAAAACCCGCATCGTCTCGGTTGTTTTTGCGCTAATGATGGTGTAATAGGTATCGAGTGCACCATTTACCAAATCGCGAAATGTCTCGGTAGAGTCTGCGATCCGCTCCAGGTGGTCAGTCAGGTCAGTGTAGAACGGAACGTTTTCCTCGGAGATGTCAAACGAATAGCGCCCATTGACATTGGCAAAAATTCGTTTCTGCGGCAGAATCACACGGCGGATCAAAATAATTGTCCGCTTCAGCGCCAGGAACTCCTCCGTGATCTCCTCCATCTGGTGGTCAAAAATTTCGTCTTCCAACTCGTCAATACGCACGCTGATACGATCCATAATCGGGAAATATTCATCGGTAATCCCGTCGACAATGGCATACAGCAAATAATCCGGACCGCGATTCAAATAGGAAATATTGCGGTGACAGATCGAAGCGATCCTTCCAATCGTATTCATCGGCGACTTGTGGATCGTGACGATATAGTTGGGCCCGAGAAACACGTTCAGTTCTACCGTTGTAATTTCGTCGTCGCTTTCTTCATTGTATCGCAGAGCGTGAAACACGAAGAAGTAATAATCATCGTATTTATCCACCTTTGCACGTGGGCTTACGTGCAGGCAATCCTCAATAGCCAGCGGGTGAAACTCAAAAATTTTGGCGATATACTGCAGCTCGTTGTTTCCCACATCGTACAGATCGATCCAGAGCAGATCCTCCGGCGATTTCAGGAATTGGTCTTTCTGGCTGAGGTCCACATCATGAAACATCTTCTGTTCCGAGTGGTTGTAGAAATAAGTTTTGATCATGTTTTCTCACCCCCGTCTGGTTCCTCATCCATTCTACGAAAATTCTTCATGATGTTCAACGCGAAGATGAATACCCGGGTCAAGCCTTTCATATAGATGGTACAAACGTGACGAGTAAGGAGGGTTATCCTTGCGGAGTGCTTCCACTTCAGTCTTTGCTGGTCTTTTGTACACGCTTGGTCTGGTCTTGCTGGGCGCCTTGATGGCTGCCTTACTTCTCTCTTTCACATCCATACGCGAAAGCTCCCTGCCCTATTTCACTTATGTGATCAATGCGATCGGGCTTTTGGTCGGCGGATACGTCACCGGACGCCGTTGCGGCGGCAAAGGCTGGTATTATGGCGGTCTGACAGGACTCTTTTATTTCCTGCTGGTGATCCTGATCGGATTTCTCGGTTTTGATGCCCCGATGCAATGGGGGACCTTTTTCTACCTGATTGGCGCTTTTCTGCTGGCATCCTTTGGCGGGATCATGGGGGTCAACTCCACCTCGAAGCGGTAAAATGGCTTGCATGCAAACGAAGGCGCAAAAAAGAGGGCAGCTCCACGTCTTGTACGGACTTGGAGTACCCTCTTTTTCCTTTGCCATCTATGCTTTCGACTCTTCCTTCGCTTCCTTGGACTCGGAAGCCGGCTCATTGCTGCTGGATACCACGTTGTTTACGGCGCCGCGGTCAAAAGTGACATGTACGTTGTGCGCGATACGCAGTGTAACGGTGTCGTCAGAGATATCCTGAATCGTTCCGTGCACACCGCCGATTGTCACAACCTTGTCCCCTTTTTTGATGGAAGCAAGCATCGCATTACGCTGTTTTTGCCGCTTCTGCTGCGGACGAATCAGCAGGAAATAAAAAATCACAAACATGATGATAAGGGGTAAAAATTGTTGTAAACCTTCCATGGGAGTCCTCCTTAAAAAGATCTATCTTCACTCAATCCATATTGAGCGAAAAACTGGTCTCGAAAATCGCCGAGGCGGTCTTCGGCAATCGCCTGGCGAACCTCTTTCATCAGGTTCACCAAGAAGTGCAGATTGTGATACGTAGTCAGCCTGATGCCAAACGTCTCTTCTGCCTTCACCAAATGACGGATATAGGCGCGGGTGTAGTTCTTGCAGGTGTAGCAGCTGCAATTCGGATCGAGTGGCCCGAAGTCCCGGGCATACTTGGCATTGCGGATCACAAGCCGTCCCTGGCTCGTCATGCATGTCCCATTTCGCGCAATCCGCGTAGGCAGAACGCAGTCGAACATGTCAATGCCTCTCATCGCTCCCTCGATCAGGGCATCAGGTGAGCCTACCCCCATCAGATAGCGAGCCTTGCCAGTCGGCAGCAGCGGAACCGTATGCTCGAGAATCTCATACATCAACGGGAACGGCTCACCGACACTCAGTCCCCCGATCGCGTACCCGGGAAAGTCCATCGATACGAGATCGCGAGCGCTTATCTCCCTCAGATCCTTGAACATGCCGCCTTGCACAATCCCGAACAGGGCTTGCTCATTTGGGCGGGTATGCGCTTTCAGACAACGCTCAGCCCAGCGGCTCGTTCGTTCCATTGATTTTTTCACGTAATCGTACTCGGCCGGATACGGGGCACATTCGTCAAATGCCATGAAGATGTCGGCACCCAGGGCATTTTGAATCTGCGTGGCCTCCTCCGGACCGATAAACAGCTTTTCTCCGTTCAGATGGGAACGGAAGGAGACGCCTTCCTCCGTAATCTTGCGCAAATTGCTCAGACTAAAGACCTGAAAACCGCCCGAATCGGTCAATATGGCGCGATCCCAGTTCATAAAGCCGTGCAATCCTCCTGCTTCCCTGACAATTTCATGTCCGGGACGCAAGAAAAGATGGTATGTATTGCTGAGAATAATACCGGCCCCGAGCTCTTTCAGTTCCTCGGGACTCATGGTTTTTACGGTCGCTTGTGTACCCACCGGCATAAATACAGGAGTGTCGATGGTCCCATGCGGCGTATGCAGCTTCCCGAGGCGGGCCCCCGTTTGCTTGCAGGTTTTGATTAGTTCGTAGCGGACAGCCAAATTATGTACACTCCTCAAGAATGTAATTCCTTCCTATTATATAGAAACTGGCTCCTGAGCACAAGAAAAACCGGGCTTTCCCCGGTTTTAAATCAGCAGCATGGCATCGCCGAAGCTGAAGAAGCGATACTCCTCTTTGACAGCGGCCCGGTAGGCGTTCATGATATGATCCCGTCCTGCCAAAGCGCTGACCAGCATGACAAGGCTTGATTTGGGCAAATGGAAGTTGGTCAAAAGACCGTCGATGATTCGGAAGCGGTAGCCCGGGTAAATAAAAATGTCCGTCCATCCCGATTCGGCAGCAAGCTTGCCGTCATGAGCCTGTCCGACCGTCTCGAGCGTCCGGCAGGATGTCGTTCCGACCGCGATCACCCGCCTTCCTTCCGCCTTGGCGGCATTGACGATTTCAGCAGTTTTTTGCGGAATCTCGTAGTACTCGCTATGCATGACGTGTTCTTCCACGAGATCGGCTGTCACCGGACGAAAAGTGCCTAAACCGACATGAAGCGTAATGTATGCGATTTGCACTCCCTTTTCTTCCAGCCGTTTTAGATACGCTTCCGTAAAATGCAGCCCTGCTGTCGGAGCCGCTGCCGAACCCCGCTCCTTGGCATAGACTGTCTGGTACCGCTCCTGGTCGTCCAGTTGGGCGTGGATGTATGGCGGGAGCGGCATCGAACCGAGCTGATCCAGGATCTCGTAAAAGATTCCCTCGTAATGAAACCGGACGATTCTGCCTCCCGTCTCTGTCACGTCCTCGCACACACAGCGCAATTGCCCGTTGCCGAACACAACCTCCGTGCCCGGTTTCACCCGCTTGCCCGGCTTGACCAGCGTTTCCCAGCGGTCTTCTCCAAGCGATTTGAGCAGCAGGACCTCTATTTTTGCACCTGTGTCAGCCTTCTCCCCGATCAGGCGCGCAGGGAGGACACGACTGTCGTTCAAAACGAGCACGTCTCCCGGATTCAGGTAGTCGATCAATTGGGTGAATTGACGGTGAGCCAGCTCTCCTGTTCGCTTGTTCATGACGAGCAGGCGCGAAGCAGTTCGATCCTCCAGCGGATGCTGGGCAATTAATCGTTCAGGCAACTCAAAGTCAAATTGTTGTACGTCCACAAGCTCTTACTCCTCGTTTGTCAGTTGTCGTATCTATTCTAGTACTGTTCAATCGAAATGTCTTGGTAGTAGTGTTGCAAGATTTGCCGATAGTCATACCCGCTCTCGGCCATCGCTTTGGCACCGTATTGGGACACGCCCAGACCGTGTCCATAACCGGTCCCGCGGAACAGGAACATCTGCTGCTTTGTCGCGACCCGCCACTCATTTGAACCGTTTAAAATGAGGAACTGGTCATTGTATCCATTGGCAGACGAAGCGTAGCCATCGGCTCCAATCGCCATGACGCTCCCGTATTTGGGATAGGCAGTAGTTTTGCCGCCAGCGCCCAACACTGTAAATGTCCCCGTCTCTTCCACGTCGAACTTTGTGCTTCTCAATGCTGCTCCGCCTTGCTGGAAAATGGAACGGTGGGCATCCGGGGAAGAGACCTTCAGCGGGCGGCCGTTGGCTTCCATTTCCAGCACCCTGCCGGATGGTCCGCGCTCTGTAACACGCAAGGTCTGTACGACACCGCTTATGCGCGGCCCTTTGTTTTTGTCCTGGCTGGCATTGATCATTGCGGTCACCTCTTCAGCCGTGTAAGGCCCCCGTGTCCAGCTGTAGGCATTTTCCTCCGGTTCTTCTGTTACGATTGTAACGCTTGTCCCTGCGGACAGGGAGGTCAACACCCGGTGATAAGCGGTACTCGGGCCGGAGCGCAGGTTGATGCCGTCACCAGTCACGACAGCCTCTTTCAGCCCCAGTGCGTTGGTTAAGCCGGTTTCCCGGACGAGATCGCTGCGGATAAACCCGAAGGTCCCGTCACCGAGCGAAACCTGGTACCATAATGCCGCCTTTTCCAACGGTTCCGTATCATCGCTCATGACCGAACGAATGTAAGGAACCTCATTTCCCCATACTTCCGTGCCGTCAGCGGTCAAACCTCCGGCATTGGAATAAAAGAGCGATTCGGCCACCTTGCCTTTATAGGTAATGACCTCTCCTTCGGTTTCGTCCACAGCTTTGCGGATGTCTTTGGACTCTTTGTCAAATCCGTAATACGCCTGCTCAAAGACTGTATCAGAAAGGTTCGCAATTCCGTACTTGTTCCCCTGGCCGACCGCTCTCGTCCGAGCCAGGACGGCCTGTGTTTTCAAAGCCTCCAACGGCCAGCCCGGCGCCATCTCCGAGCCAACTACGCCGTATAGATATTGCTCCAGCGGCAGTTCGTTGACAACCGCCATATTGCCTTTGTATTCCGAGAGTTCAATTTTCCCGCGATACTTTCGGCCATCCCGCTCCTCCACCTCGATTAGCGATTGGGAGCCCCCTTTCTCCGGCTTTACAGTCAGTGACGCCTGCGGAGAAAAAGCGTATTTCCAGACTGCTTCCGAGCCAAGCATGTCTTTTTTCAGAACGACATAGGACTTGCTGGCCGCCTCTTGATAGGAAAACCCGGGAAATGCGGATGCGGCTTTATTCGCCAGCTTTTGCACCGCATCTTTGCTTACCTCGTCCCCCAACCAAACGGCGTAGGACAGCTTGCCGCCATCGAGCAAAATGACCGGATAGGCGGATATCCCGGTAGAGGACAGGGCGGTTTGCCAGTCCTGCGCTTCTTTCAAACTGCCGAATCTCCCTGCTTCCACTCGCATCGGCCCTTTTACCACCGGCTGCTGACCCGTAGCTTGCGCGATTGACTTGGCTTGCGCCGAGGCCGCTTGCAAGGTGTCGTAGGTGCCGCTGACTACTTGGTACATCCGTTTGCCGCCTTGCTCGCTTTGCTGGATGGCGGCGTCTATCTTTCGCTGACTCAGTTGCTGAGCAACCTGCTGAGCCCGGTTGAGATCGCTTGTTTCGATTGCCTGCACATGATATTCATCTACCCGTACCCTGGCTGTATCTCCTGTCAAGGCCGGCAGTTTTGCAGCCCCGTCTTTTGTTCTCATGGATACTTCCAACCCGCCAGCCGCTGTCAATGTCACCGAAGGAACCACTCCCCGGTATCCCTGTCCATTATCAATAAACAGCGCAACCCGTATCGTATCCCCGGCTGCATCGGCCGGTATCTGCACCGCCAGTAGCGAAACCGATAACAGGCCCGCTGAAAGGACTTTTCCAATCTTCCGCTTCCACATGACGTCTTGTCCTTCCTCTCACCTGAATTGTTGAAAAGTCGAATTTTGGCATGAACTCCCATGTTTTTCGACAAAAACAGGCCATTTCCTGCCCAGACTGTACAATTTAGGTCCTCGGATGCAAGTCATGCGTGCATCTGCACATAGCAATGAACCCGCGTCAACGAGAACGCGGGCTTTTCGCATCTATTCCTCATTTAAACAAGCGAAACAAATAGGAAGCCAATGTTAGCACGATACTGATCACAATGCAGGTGACGACCGGAAAGTAGAACTTGAAATTCTCTTTTTCGACCACGATGTCTCCAGGCAGACGGCCCAAAGGCAAAAATCGTCCCCCGATTTGCCACAAAAGGCCAACAACAATCAGTACAGCCCCTCCGATGATGAGCAGTTTGGCTACCGGATTCATGTTTTTTTCATCTCCCGACCGAAATGTTCATAGGCGGCTGGTGTGGCGACGCGCCCTCTCGGCGTTCGCTGCATGAAGCCGATCTGGAGCAGGTAGGGCTCGCAGACGTCTTCAATCGTTTGGCTTTCTTCCCCGATCGTAGCGGCGATCGTGTCAAGGCCGACCGGTCCTCCATCAAATCTGTCGATGATGGCGAGCAGCAGCTTGTGATCGATATGATCCAGCCCGCAGGCGTCCACCTGCAGCCGCTCCAGCGCTTCCCTGGCGATCTGGGCCGTCACGACGCCGTCGCCTTGTACTTGTGCAAAGTCCCGGACACGTTTTAACAGGCGATTGGCCACACGCGGGGTTCCACGTGAGCGCTTGGCAATCTCGGCGGCCCCCTCCTCGCGAATCCCGATCTGCAGGATATCGGCGGCCCGGCTGACGATAAACGTCAATTCCGGCACTGTGTAAAATTCCAGGCGGTTTACCACCCCGAAACGGTCGCGCAGCGGTGAGGAAAGCATCCCGGCACGTGTGGTCGCACCCACGAGCGTAAACGGAGGCAGATCCAGGCGGACACTGCGGGCACTCGGCCCCTTCCCGATAATAATATCGAGCGCAAAGTCCTCCATCGCCGGGTACAATACCTCCTCCACGCTTCTGTTGAGGCGGTGGATCTCATCGATAAACAGCACGTCGCCTTCCTGAAGATTGGTCAGGATTGCCGCCAAGTCTCCCGGCCGTTCAATCGCCGGTCCTGACGTTGTCCGGATGCTGACACCCAGCTCGTTGGCGATAATCTGTGACAACGTCGTTTTCCCCAAGCCCGGCGGCCCGTAGAGCAATACGTGGTCAAGCGCTTCTTTGCGCATCTTGGCCGCTTCGATAAACACCTTCAGATTATCTTTCGCTTGTTGTTGACCAATATATTCATGCAAATAACGAGGGCGAAGACTGAGCTCTGCCGCATCCTCCTCCCAGTTCATTTGTGTCGTAATGATGCGCTGGTCCACTTCGCTACCCCCTCATAAACAAGGCAAGCCCCTGTTTGATTAATTGCTCGACCCCTGCGCCATTTTTGGCCGCTTCCGATAGCGTTCCGCGCACTTTTTGGATTTCCAGGTCTGAATAGCCCAACGCCTCAAGCGCATCCACTGCCTCCTGCAGAGCAGAAGCGGCTGTTTCCCCGGCCTTGAGCTCTGTCGCAGCTACTGTCTGGAAGGCGGAAGGTGTAAAGGCGGTGAGCTTATCCTTCAGATCGAGGATGAGCCGCTGGGCGGTTTTCTTCCCAATCCCCGGGAATTTCGTCAAATAAGCGACATTTTCCTGTTGGACTGCCATGACGATTTGTTCAGGAGTCGCTGCGGCCAGAATCGCAAGGCCGCCCTTGGGACCGATCCCGGAGACATCCAGCAGCTTGCGGAACAGGTCCCGTTCCTCCCTCGTAGGAAAGCCGTACAGCAGGATGGCATCCTCACGAACATGATGATGGGTGTAAAGCTTGGTCCTCGCCCCCTCGAACCGAACAAAATGATAGGGGTTTGGACAAAACAGGCGGTAACCGATCCCCCCCGCTTCCACCACGACAAAGTCAGTATCCAGATAGGCAAGCGTGCCCTCCACAAAATCAATCATTTCCGTACTCCTTCCGCAAGGGAAATAAATGTTCGAAATTGCGCATGGGTAATGGCAATTCCCAAAGCATCGGCCACGTCGTCCGGTTTTGGCGTTTCCTTCAATCGAAGCAGCATTTTGGTCATCTCCTGTATCTGCTTCTTCTCTGCTCCTCCGTATCCGGTAACAGCCTGCTTTACCTGCATCGGCGTATATTCGTATACCGGGATACCCGCCAACTCGGCCGCAAGCAGGATGACTCCCCGCGCCTGGCCTACTGTAAAGGCTGTCGTGACATTTTTGTTGAAGAACAGTTTTTCTACTGCCATCTCATCCGGTTTGTATGTATCGAGCAAGGTTTGCATGGCCTCAAAGATTTGCCTGAGTCTGAGCGGAACCGACAAGCCCGCCTCTGTCTGGATGCTGCCGTATTGAACAGGCTTCAACTGATTGCCTTGTTTATCTATCACCCCAAAGCCGACAATCGCAATTCCGGGGTCAATCCCGATGATGTGCATGGCTCACAACTCCATGTAGTTTTGATTTCTGTCTTTTACTGTACCATAAAGGACGGAAAAAGCGAACGTGCATTTCCATCTTGGTCTGCATTCGTCACACGAAAAAATCCGCCCCGGTCTGGGGCGGACTTTGCGGCGGCAGCTAGTGTTTGTTCATTCCAAGCGCATCAGCCTCGTCATGCTGCATGTGTGCATATTCATCCACATCATTTCGCATCTGTTCCTGGATCTGGTTGATCTGACGATAGTTCAGCTTGTTGTGCCCCTGGTTTAATTGAACGTACAAACGCTGATGGAACTGGTCTTTGTAGCTTCCTCTCGGCATCGAAGACATGCTGAAAGACTCCTCCTTGACCGCCGCTTGACATCAGTATGGGGAAAGATGCCTCTTGTTATGATGGCAAAAATTTGTCCCTGCCTCGCTTGCAATGGATGCACACTCTTATCCTCTCTGGCGCAAACTAAGACAAGAAAAGGAAAAGCTTCTCGCCTGGAGGTGGCCAACCTGCTTCGTTCTCTGCTGTTTTTGCTTTTATCCCTAGCTTTATCCTTTACTCAGCCTGCCGCAGCTGCTGCCAAAAAACGCAACGAAATGACCATCAGCGTCAGCGTCTCGCCAAACGCCGCTTTTGTTTCCCGGCTCGCCGTTGAACAGAAGAGCGGGTTGGCTCGGGCAATCACGCATAGTCCGACAGGCAATCCTGCCCAGGAGCCTTATCCTGTACGGGCTACTGTGCAAATTGGCGCGGATTCGTACCTGCTTGGCTTCGACGGCCTGTTCTACGATCGGAAGCGAAAAAGGGCTGTGCGTCTCTCCCCGAAAACGTTCGGGCAACTCGATTCATATGTATCCCTGCTGGAAGCCAGGCACTATGGAAGACCGACGCCCTGGAGCGAGGCTCGCCAAGAATTCAAGCGCATGAGCTATGCGACTGTGATTGATCTGGAGACCGGCAAGAGCTTTCGCGTACAGCGGCGGGCAGGAAGCAGGCATGCCGATGTGCAGCCCCTTACCCGTGAAGACACACTGATCATGAAACAGATTTATCAAGGGAAGTGGAGCTGGAAGAGACGGGCCATTCTGGTCCGGGTCAACGGAAAGCACTACGCGGCTTCCATGCACGGCATGCCTCACGGAGCAGGAGGGATCCCGGGAAACCAGTTTCCTGGCCATTTCTGCATCCATTTTCAAGGAAGCTCCACCCATCGAAAAACCGAACCGGATCCGGGTCACAGCTTGATGATACTGAAAGCGTCCGGAAAGCTGTACGAAGCCATTCAAACAGCCGACCCGCGGCAATTGGTCGATTATTTTCTGACCTCCTTGCACGAGCACGACTTCTTTTCCCTCAAAGTAGCGGCTGGTCCATACCCGCTGCCTCCTTTTTTGGAGAACATCGACTCCATCAAGCGGCAAAATGAGCTTGATCAGTGGCATGACGATGCCTCGCTTACTGCCGAAATCCCTGTTCGCGTCTCCTTTTTTTACCGGCAAGGACCTGAACAAAAAGAACTGTGGACCTTTTCGCTGGTCCGCTTGTCTCCGCTTGACCCGTGGCGAATCTGCAGCATAACAGCAGAATAAGCTTCCCGCATTTCCTCCCAGAAGAAAAAGAAGGCTCCCCTTGTTGCAAGGGAAAGCCTTCTACTCATTTCCTGCACCGATCTGGAACTCGCCAAAAGTGGACAGGACGCTGTTGTACTCAGCCAGGTCGCGGACGCGGATGCCTTTTTTGAGTGAAGCCACCTGTTCTTTCGACAGCCTTGCCTCCATTTTTTCCGTATTAATCCGGTAAAACGTCTGGACGACTTCCGCCTCCTCTGGCAAGCCGTTGAACAGCGTTAGCATCCCGTCCTTGGATATTCCGAAGTGGCCGTTCTCCTTGCACTCGGGCGCAATATCGTTCTCGCGCTTGTACAAAATCAGCTTGTCCGCCTCGGCCGCCACGATCTCCGAGCCATTATGCGCAGCCAAGGTTTGCGCCAGCTCGTTTCGCGGAATCTGGGAGACTTCTTCTTTTTTGACACCGCACAGATACGTTTTCGCCAGAACGACCTGATAGCTGTTGCTCATCGCCCCTACGCTTTCGGACGATTTGAGAAAAAGCAGTCCGTCCTGCTGTTTTCCAAACATATTGTCAAGCAAAACGCCTCCTGCCAAACCAGCTGCCAGAGCAGCAGCCCACGACGTGTAGATCATCCACTGCCGTCTCATTTTTCCATAGAACCCCTTCTGCCTCGTTTTCCTACCATTTTGGCCGAAATGGAAGAAAAGCATACCCTCATTCCCCAACATTCCCATCTTTACGACAAATTCACAAAGGAATTTCTACCATTTCCTTTCATTCGATGATAAACTGGCTGTGATTGTCATATTTTTCTTTATTAATGGAGGAATGCTAATTTATGAAAAAGGTGAGCACAGGCAAGCTTGTCGGTTGTTTACTGACTGCATCTCTAGCTGTCGGCGTACTGTCCTTCCCGTACAATACGGTAAGCGCAAATGCGGAAGCTACGCTTAAACTGCGTCTCCTGGAAACGACTGACCTTCATACCAACATCGTCAACTACGACTACTACCAGGACAAGCTGACGGATGAATTCGGACTGGCAAAAACCGCAACACTGATCAAAGCAGCTCGTGACGAAGCAAAGAACTCCATGCTTTTCGACAACGGCGACCTGATCCAGGGCAATCCTCTTGGTGATTATGTAGCCAAGATTGAGCCGCTGAAAGATGGACAAACCCACCCTGTATACAAAGCCATGAATCTGTTGAACTACGATGCGGGGAATATCGGAAACCATGAGTTCAACTTCGGGCTTGAACACCTCCAGCGCAGCCTGAAGGGCTCCAAATTCCCGTATGTAAATGCAAACGTTTACGTAGATGACAAGGACAAAAATCCTGACAACGACAAAAACTACTTTACGCCTTACCTGATCCTGGACCGCACCTTCAAGGATGAGGCCGGCAAAGACGTGAAGCTCAAGGTCGGCGTGATCGGTTTCGTGCCTCCGCAAATCATGAACTGGGATAAAGAGAACCTGCAAGGCAAAGTGATTGCCAAGGACATCGTGGAAACTGCGAAAAAATTTGTTCCGGAAATGAAGAAAAAGGGTGCCGATCTGATCGTCGCGATCCCTCACTCGGGCATCGGACCGGTAGAAGCGGGCCCTGACCTGGAGAACGCCAGCTACCAATTGACCAAAGTAGACGGCATTGACGCCGTTCTGTTCGGCCACTCCCACTCTGTATTCCCGGGAGCCGGCTTTGAAAACATCCCTGGCGTAGACAACGAAAAAGGGCTGATCAACGGAAAACCGGCAGTCATGCCCGGATTCTGGGGCAGCCATCTCGGTGTGATCGATCTCACGTTGAAAAAGGAAAATGGCAAATGGACTGTAGCTGAAGCTACTACCAAAGCGGTGCCTATCTATGACAAAACAGAGAAAAAATCGCTTGCTGATGCAGACCAGAAGATCGTCGAAGCGGTGAAGGAAGATCACGATCACACGGTCGCATGGGTGCGCTCTTCGGTAGGTACCACAACCTCCCCCATCTTCAGCTATTTCGCTTTGGTACAGGATGATCCGTCCATCCAGATCGTGACCAATGCACAGAAATGGTTCGTAGAGAAAAATATCAAAGGAACGGAATACGAAAACATCCCTGTCCTGTCTGCGGGTGCACCGTTTAAAGCAGGCGGCCGCAACGGAGCCGCTTACTACACGAACATCCCTGCTGGTACGATCGCGATCAAAAACGTGTCCGACCTGTACATTTATCCGAACACGCTGAAAGGCGTACTGGTCAACGGTGCCCAATTGAAGGATTGGCTGGAGCGCTCCGCCGGTCAGTTCAACCAGATTGACGTGAAGAAAACAGAAGAGCAACCGCTCATCAATGAAGCATTCCCGACTTACAACTTTGATGTGATCGACGGCGTAACCTATCAAATCGATGTAACCCAGCCGTCCAAGTTCGACCTTGAAGGAAAAGTGGTCAATCCGAATGCAAACCGCATTAAAAACCTGCAATACGAAGGAAAGCCAGTCAAACCGGAGGATAAATTCATCATCGTCACCAACAACTACCGCGCGAATAACGGCGGGAAATTCCCGGGCGCTGATGGTACCACCATTGTCATCGACTCTCCTGACGAAAACCGTCAAATCGTGATCGACTATATCCTTAGCCAAAAAGAAATCAACCCGGCTGCGGACAACAACTGGTCCTTCGCTCCGGTGAAAGAAAAGGTAAACGTAACCTTTACCACCTCTCCGGATGCAAAACCATTCGCGGAAAAAATGCCTCATCTGAAATACCTGAACACCTTGGAAAGCGGATTTGCGAAGTTCAGCATCGATCTTTCCAAAGCAGGTTCCAAATAAGCAGGAGCGGCTTTTATACGGCACCTTCGACATGAAAAAAGCTGATGGCATAGACCATCAGCTTTTTTCTTTACCCGACAAAATGATACTCCCCCCATGGAGAATGACGGAAGAGATGTTCCCCCGATTGCAGGAAGCTTTGACGCGCCTCGCGGAGTCTGGCTTCCATCTGTACCAACTGCAGTACTCCTCGTACATGATAACCTGGGCGATTGCCGTAAACACCCGTTACTTCACGCAGCAAGTTGTCCGGGTAACCGAGCAGCTGGTGGATCATCCAGATTTGCGTGTCGCTCAAATACTGAATGCGGCAGTAGGCCTCAATCGCTTCAATAAAGGAAGACATTCGGTATTCTTGAAGAAGCAGCATTCTCCCCATGAATTGGACGAGGTCAACAAGCTGCATATCCTGCCCGACTGTATCGAGGTCGATTAAGTAGCAGCTGCCGCGGGGAGTCAGCAAAAAATTGTGGCTGGCCACATCCCGGTGTGCTAGCGTGCCTTGTTCCATAGACGCGTAGAGCTCCGCTGTCAGCGGCAATTTGTAAGCAGCCTGGAGAGTGCCTCGCCCTTCGCGAATTGCATCTTCCGCCATTTCTGAAATCAGCTGTTCGAGCCGATTTTGCGGTTCTTTCTGCTCGATATGCCAGGTGATCTTTTCGAAATGCTCCAGTCTGCTTTCCCATTTATCGATCAGCGCTGGCTTTCCATCAAACGGAAATGGCTCCGCCAGCGGAAAATCACGAGCGGCCTGGTGAAATCTGGCGAGGGTCATCGCCGCTCTCTTGACATCGGAAAGAGAAGCGTTATCCGATTCACGTCCATCGATCATATTCATAATCGTATAGTACTTCCCCTGAAAGGGAAAAATCTTTTCTCCCTCATAGTCAGACACGTACTTAACGGTATGGGTAAATCCTTTATCCCGGAGTATCTCTGAAAGCTTTGTCACCCACTCTGCTTTCTCTCGCTGTTTATACCCTTTCAAAATCCAATGGCCCCGATCCGTTTTCAGGTAATTCACGTTCCGACGAGGTTTTACCCCGTAAATACGGCAGCGGAATGCTTTTTCAAGAGACGGAACAATGGATTTGTTCATGTCCGGGGAATCAGGAAGAAGATTCGTCATATCCCGTTTCCCAATCAGGCCACACTTCCGGTGCTGGGAGAGCCGGCTTCTCTTTGGAATCTGGATATGACTCTTGGTAAGCTATATGCTGGTATCCGCGGCCGCAATCATCGGAATCGGGCGTTATGTGATGACTCTCCCCCCTGCGTCTTCTGTGACCAGATGAGCTGGAAGAGGATTCAACATACGTTCTTCTTCTTCTCTGTTTACGAGAACGGGGATAACTTCCATACGGTTCCTCTGGCGAGTGATAATAAGGGTAAGCAGGCGGCATCATGTTCGGCAAGTGGTCCGGCATAAAGTCCGGCATTGCGTGTGGCATCATATTCGGCATGAAGTCCGGCATCGTATGTGGCATCATATTCGGCATAAAGTCTGGCATCGCATTTGGCATCATATTCGGCATAAAGTCTGGCATCGCATCTGGCATCATATTCGGCATAAAGTCTGGCATCGCATCTGGCATCATATTCGGCATAAAGTCTGGCATTACATGCGGGATCATTGGCGGCATCATATTCGGATACGGCATGGGTGGACAAAACGGCATCATTTCCGGGAGTACCTCTGCCTGCACTTGCGGCATTGGGATAATCGGTGGCTGGCCGCACGGCGGGCATGGTCTCACAAAATCATGGTAAGGCTGCGGCGGCTGATATGGGTAGTAAGGCTGCTGTGGTATCGCTGGGCTCACCTGGGTTGGCGGTTGCATTGGTCTTCTTGGAGTGGGACGGAACGGCTGCTGTTGGCCTTTTAGTGTCGGCGGCACGGTCGGCTGCAGCGGGCTGACTTGTGTCCTCGGCATTGGCGGCTGCACTGGTCTTACCTGTGTCTTCGGCAGCGGCGGCTGCAATGGACTTGCTTGTGTCCTCGGCAGCGGCGGTTGCAGCGGACTCACTTGTGTCTTCGGCTCCGGCTGCTGCAACGGACTCACTTGTGTCTTCGGCTCGGGCTGCTGCAGCGGGCTTACCTGCGTCTTCGGCCTAGGTGTTGGCAGTGGACTGGTCTTTTTCGGCGTAGGCGGCATGATCGGACGTGGAAGGACAGGAGCTTCGGCCAATGGTGAGACTCGCTGCGGCGGACGAGGCTGTGCAGGCGGCAGTGGCGGGAGGGCAGGTGGCATATTATTATCTGGGATAAAGGGGAGTGCCTGAGGTGTTTCGATCTCGGATTCGATCTCCATGCTTTCTTCCCTGTCAAAGTCTTCTTCCGATTCAATATCAATGTCCTCAGGTATATCCTCTTCCATCTCCGGCTCTTCCTCCGAGGGCTCCATCGGGCGTGTCTCAATCCGCTCCGGCACTTCCGGCACCGGCTGCGGTGCTGGTTGCGGCGCTGGTTGCGGCGCTGGCTGCGGTGCTGGCTGCGGTGCTGGCTGTGGTGCTGGCTGCGGTGCTGGCTGCGGCAGCGGAGCCTCCTTTTGCTCTTGGATTGGCCGTTCCTTTACCAGGGGAGATTCGGCTGGCTGCTGGATCGGGCGCTCTTTTACCCGGGGAGATTCCGTTTCCCCAAAGATTTGACTTTCACTTGCCTGAGGAGATTCACTTGATGAAAATGGTCTGCTTTGCTGCGGACGGACTGGAATCCCCATTGACGGAATTTTAACCCTCAAGCCGGGGTAGATGAGATCGGGATTTTTAATTTGACTGTTCAGGCGAAGCAGTTCTTTAAAGTCCACTCCATATTTTTTTGCGATTTTCCACATGGTATCGCCTTTTTGAACTACATGGATTCTCACTGTTTCTCCTCCCTCTCGGAAACTCCCTACCATGGTATGCACCCATGGGCGTTTTGCTCACCCGGTTAAAAAAGGGTTGACGCCCATCTTTGTCACCCGGTTTTTGGACAATAAAAAAGCCACCTGCTCAGGTGGCTTTGTACATGTAAAACGGATACGTGCCAAGCTGTCTGACTTGACAGCCCAGCGCCTCAATTTCTGCAAAGGCTCCAGGCAGCAGCACATCATCCATTTTTTGTTCGATATCGATTACAAAATAGTAGCTGCCCAACCCTTTTTTCGTCGGACGCGATTCAATCTTTGACAAGTTGATCTTGCGCCACGCAAAGGCAGCCAAAACCTGATAAAGCGCTCCGGGAAAATCCTCTGGCAGTGTCACCAGGATGGTAGTCTTCTCTTTGGAGGAGGAGGGAAGATCCAACGGCTCTTTGCCGATGAGCAGGAATCGGGTATAGTTGTTGGAATAGTCTTGAATCTCCTGCCACGCGAAAGAAAGTGGGTAAATTTCCGGATTTAAACGGGTTCCAATCGCAGCCCATGGCTCTTCCGGATGCTCACTGACAGTCTGCGCAGCTTTTGCCGTGCTGTTCGTATACTCGATCACAGCCTGGGGCAGATGCTCCCGAATAAAATTATGGCATTGGGCGATCGCATGCGGGTGTGACAATATTCGTTCAATTGCGGACAATTCCAGCTGCTCTTCCCGCTTGGCTACCAATAGATGCTGGGAAATAGGCAGCGCCAGCTCCCCCATGATCGGCAGGTCCACTTCGTGAATCAACCAGTCCAATGCTGTATTCACGGTGCCCTCAATCGTGTTTTCAATCGGAACGACACCGTAGTCGACTTCGCCTTTGTCAACAGCGACGATCACGTCAATAATGCTTGGATACGGCAGACGTTGAATCTGCAGCCCGGCGGTCAATGCCAACGCGGCTTCCTCGCTGAAGGTTCCGTGCGGCCCAAGAAAAGCAAGTTTCTTCTCCATGGCAGTACTCCTATCCGTATTTATCTCTCTTCGAATACCACCTGTGCGCCATGCTTATCCGGTTTCAGCTGCATCGCTCGATAAGAAACGCCATGTTTGCTCATGACAGATTCTATAAATCCGCTGAGGTTGTGCAAATCCTCCTCTGTTTGATAAAAGCAGAGGATAGTGGGGCCGGCACCGCTAAGAGTAGCACCCAGAGCACCGCTTTCAGCCGCTCCTTCCAGTATTTCAGACAAGCCGGGTACCAGTTCGGCGCGATAAGGCTGATGCATCCGATCCTTCATCGCCTGGCTCAACAGGTCAAGTCTGCCTTGCGCCAATGCGGCCACAAGCAAACTGCTATGACCAACATTATATATGACATCCTGCTTGCTGTACATCTGGGGTAGGACATTTCGCGCTTTTTCCGTGGAGAGCGGAAAATCCGGGATGATCGCCAACGTTTTGAGCTCGTCGGGCGGATCGAGCCGAACATACGGAATGGCTTGATGCTTCTCTTCAGGCATGGTAGCAACTACCACTCCGCCAAACAAAGACGCCCCTATATTGTCCGGGTGTCCCTCCAGCAAAGTCCCCATCCGGAACAGCTCGTCACGCGTATACGGCTCGCCTAAAAGGTGGTTGGCAGCCACCAGTGCACCAGCGATGGCTGCCGCACTGCTCCCTAAGCCCCTGGTCAACGGAGCATCGCTCGCGGCCCGGATATACAGCTCCGGGGCGGACTGTCCTGCTTCGCGAAACAGCCCGGCAGCTACTTCATACAGCAGATTGCTCTTGTCGGCAGGCAGCCCTTGCATTTCAGGTCCGATCAGTTCGATTGCGGTCGTCTCAGCTACCGCTATTTCCACCGAGGAGTACAATTGAAAGGCCATGCCGATCGTATCAAAGCCTGGGCCCATATTGGCCGTACTCGCGGGTACATTCACCCGAACTTGCGAACGACTTTCCATCATGCCATCCCTGCTTTCTCGGCAATGAACGACATCACCGCTTCACGGGTGGCCGGGATCGACCGCGGCTCTTCGCCGACCAGCTTCAAAGCAATGTTGGGATCCTTCAAACCGTTTCCGGTCAAGACACAGGCAATCTGTGCGCCATCCGACAGCTTCCCTTGCCTGCGCAGCTTGATGATACCCGCGAGCGACGCAGCCGAAGCCGGTTCGCAAAAGATGCCTTCATGCTTGGCCAGCATTTGGTACGCTTCCAGAATCTCGTCGTCCGTCACGCTGTCCACCAGACCGTTTGACTCGGAAACGGCCTGCAGCGCTCCTTCCTTGCTCGCCGGGTTGCCGATACGGATGGCCGTAGCGATGGTTTCCGGATTGGATACGGTTTCCCCCAGTACGAGCGGAGCCGCTCCGGCCGCTTGAAAACCGTACATGTTTGGCAGGCTGTCGATCAAGCCGAAATCACGATATTCTTTGAAGCCTTTCCAGTAGGCGGTTATATTTCCTGCATTCCCGACAGGGATAGCGAGAATGTCCGGCGCTTTTCCCAACGCGTCGCATATTTCAAACGCCGCGGTTTTTTGTCCTTCGATCCGGTACGGATTGACGGAGTTCACCAGCGTAATCGGCTCTGACGCGGTAATTTCGCGGACGATTTGCAGAGCTTCGTCAAAGTTGCCGTCGATCGCGATAACCTCCGCCCCATACGCGATGGCCTGAGCCAGCTTTCCGAGGGCGATATTGCCATTTGGTATCAATACGATGCAGCGAAGTCCAGCGCGGGCTGCATAAGCAGCGGCAGCGGCAGACGTATTTCCCGTGGAAGCACACATGATGGTGCGGCTGCCTTCTTCTACAGCCTTGGCTACTGCCATGACCATGCCCCGATCCTTGAATGAGCCTGTAGGATTGAGACCTTCATACTTAAAGTGAAGCTCAACGGCCAGTCTCTCGCTCAGGTTCGGTGCATGAATGAGCGGCGTGCTTCCCTCGTGAAGACTGATCAGCGGGGTGTTTTCCGTCACTGGCAAAAAGCTGCGGTACCTCTCCAGGATGCCGGTGTGCCGTTTGATCATGTTCGGTGATGGTGCCTGGTCCATGTTTATTCTCCTCCCTCTACCCGGTAGCAGCTTTTGATTTCATGAACGATGTCCATTTCTTCCATGTAGGTGAGTACCGCGTCCATGTCGCCTTTGGCCGCCGAGTGAGTCACCAGGATGATTTCAGCCTGCTGACCGTTGTTGTACGGCTGCTGAACGACTTGCTCGAGAGATATATTTTTCTCCGCTAAAAGCTGTGTGATCTGAGCAAGTACACCCCGCTTGTCTGCCACTACCATGCGGAGGAAGTACTTGGACAGCTTTTGACTGTCTTCCTTCAGGATTTTCTCCTTGTATGGAGCTACCATGCCGCAGCCGTTTACACCGAGCTTCATGTTCTTCACCACTGTCACGAGGTCGGAAACTACCGCTGTTGCCGTCGGCAGCTCGCCTGCACCCGGTCCGTAAAACATCGTCTCGCCTACCGCTTCCCCGTGCACGTAAACCGCGTTGAACACACCGTTTACCGATGCCAGCGGATGACTTTTGGCCACCATGGTAGGCTGTACGCTTACTTCGATGGCTTCTCCGTCGCGACGGGCCAAACCGAGCAATTTCACCTCGTAGCCGAGTTTTTTTCCGTAGGCGATGTCCTCTTTGGATACGCGGCTGATCCCTTTTACATCTACGTCTTCGAGCTTCATCGGAACGCGGAAGCCGAGCGTTGCCAAAATCGCCATTTTACGGGCGGCGTCAAAGCCTTCCACATCGGAGGTGGGGTCTGCTTCCGCATAGCCCAAAGCTTGGGCCTCCTTGAGCACTTCCGCGTAATCGGCCCCTTCCTGGCTCATTTTGCTCAGGATGTAATTCGTCGTTCCATTTACAATTCCCATCATTTTGGTAATTCGGTCGGATGAGAAGCCTTCCACCAATGCGCGCAAGATTGGAATGCCGCCCGCGACGCTTGCTTCGTAAAAGACATCACAGCCTTTTTCCTCAGCCTTTTGCAGGATTTCCCCTCCGTGCAGCGCCATCAAATCCTTATTGGCCGTGACCACGTGCTTGCCACGATCCAATGCAGCCAATATGTAATCTTTAGCCTGCGAGATGCCGCCAATGACTTCCACCACGACATCAATGCCTTCGTCATCCAATATATCGTGAACATCGGTGGTAACGATTTTTTCCATCGAAGGGATGCTGCGGGATTTTTCCGCATTCTGCACGAGAATTTTGCTGATTTCAATGCCAAGCCCAGTCTGCTTTTGCAGATCCTCCTGGTGGGCTTGAATAATCCGGACTACCCCTGTTCCAACCGTTCCAAACCCCATCAATCCTACGCGTACCGTTTGCTTCTCCATGTGAACTCCTCCCAAATTCGGCGACTTATCCGCGACCTACAATCATCGCTCTTCGCACGCCGTTTATCTCTTGCAACCCTTCCAGAAACTCTGTGCTCGGCACCTTCAGGTTCGCCATATCGACGGACAAGGTGATATTGGCAATTCCCTGCAGCGGAATCGTTTGGTTAATCGTCAGTACATTGCCGCCCAAGTCTGCGACGAATTGCAGGACTTTTGACAATAAGCCGGATCGGTGCTCCAACGCGAAGGTGATCGTCATAATTTTTTCACTCATCATCGCGTTGAACGGAAAAATACTGTCCTTGTACTTGTAAAAGGCGCTCCGGCTCAGTCCGACCCGTTCTACTGCCTCATTGACCGTATCGACTTCGCCAGAATCCAGCAATTTTTTCGCTTCAATCGTCTTGGCGATTGACTCGGGCAGGATGTCCGACCGTATCAGATAGAACTTTTCTTCCCGCTTCACTTGCTATGTCCTCCTGAGAAAAACAGTTGTTTTTACATAGAGGACATTATAGCCCATATCTTTTGATCTGACAATCCTTATCCGACATTTTTCTCATTCCAGCGGTTCTCGGGTTCACAGGTACATGCAGACTAGGCCCTTGGCGCAGACTAAAACGGATCACGTACGAAGCGAGGTGAAGCAGGATGGCAGGACGAGGCAAAACGGACAAGTCGGAACGTCGCAATAACCACCCCGCTGGCAAGCCAAGCTCCTTGGATCAATTCGGGGATAACCTCCGTGGGAAAAAGATGGCGCAATCGCCGCATATTACAGAAGATCCGAGCGGCAATGGATAGTACAGACAGCGCTTGAGCGAAATCATCTAAACGCAAAAAAAGTATGCCCTTGTCCCGGGCATACTTTTCTCTTCACTATGACGGTTTGCAAGACTCTGCGGCTAAATGTACAAAGGACCGCTATACGCGTAATTCCCTTTGGTTTCGGCTCAAAAAAATACCGCTCCTCAGGAGGAAGCGGTTTGTGCCAGTTGGTGATAGTAATCGCGAATGACCTTGTGGTATTTTTCATCGATATCGGTAAAGATCAGCTTCACGACGGCTTTTCCATCTTGAAACGTTTTTTCCACGACTTTGGCCATCGCCACCAGCTCCTGCTTGACCGAGGGGATCTCAAAGGAGAGGTGCAGAAACTCCCCGACCGCGACATATCCTTCCGTACTCATGACGAGCCTGGTAGGTGAGAAGTATAGCAGAACCCCTTCTGCCTTCTCTTCGATAGGGCGGGCCCCCATTACTTTATACGGAATCTTTACCGTAACGTTGGGCTGGAGTAATTTCAATTCACCTTTTGTGGAAATTTCAATCCCGACCGGAAGCAGTCGAGCCATTTTCACCGGCCAGATTGTCTCTTCCTGAATGACTTCCAGATCCAGCGAAGTAACGGTCGCATCTGTTTCCCAGCGCAGTCGAACCCGGGAGCCGACAAGCGGCGGGCGCTGCTCTTTTTCCTGCGAATAAGACACAATAAGGTATCCTGCTTGAACGTGCTCGACCATCACTGTCAGAGACCCTTGCGGCTGCTTGGCAAGGATCATCTGCAGGACGGCACCGCGATGCAATCGATTGTCAGCGAGAAAAGACGCCAGGGAAACTACGTCAGCCATACCATTCATCACTCCACGAATTCAAACTCAAAATCTCCGATCCGAACGGTATCTTTATCCCGCGCCCCATGCTTGCGCAAAGCGTCATCAACACCCATATTCCGCATCATGCGGGCAAAACGCTGTACCGAATCATAGCTGTTCAGGTTCGTCATGCGCACCAGCTTTTCGATTTTCTCTCCACTGACCACAAATACGTCTTCTTCCTTGGTAATGAAGAATGGATCAGGTTCTTTCTCGGCACGAAATACGACGCGCTCCTCGACCTCTGCCACCTCTTCGACTGTCAGCTTGTCCGGCAGCGTATCCAGCAAGTCCGCCACGGCGTACATCAATTCCCGAACGCCTTGACGAGTGGCTGCCGAGATTTCGAAAACTGTCACATCAGGAAGTTTTTCCTTGAAGCGCTTCAGGTTTTCCTTTGCCTCTGGCAAATCCATCTTGTTCGCTGCGACGATCTGATGACGCTCTTCCAGCCGCAGGTTGTACAGCTTTAATTCCTTGTTGATCTGAATGTAATCCTCATAAGGGTCCCTGCCGTCCACTCCGGCCATGTCAATGACATGAACGATCAATCGGGTACGCTCGACATGCCGCAGGAATTGATGGCCTAGTCCCACACCCTGGTGGGCTCCTTCAATCAGACCGGGCAAATCGGCCATGACAAAGCTGCGTTCACCCAAGTCCACGACACCCAAATTGGGCGTAATGGTCGTGAAGTGATATTCGGCAATTTTCGGTTTCGCTGCCGTCACAGAAGAAAGCAGGGTGGATTTCCCTACAGAAGGGTACCCAACCAGCCCGACATCGGCCATTACCTTTAGTTCCAGCGTAATGTAGCGTTCCTGTCCCGGTTCGCCGTTTTCGGAGATATGCGGTGCCGGATTGGCTGGCGTAGAAAAACGCATGTTTCCGCGGCCTCCACGTCCTCCTTTGGCGATTACAGCCCTTTGGCCGTGCTCCACCAGATCCGCAATGACCTCTCCCGTATCATCGTCCACCACCGTTGTTCCCGGGGGTACACGGACGATCAAATCCTCGGCACCAGCTCCATGCTGCGCCTTGTTGCGGCCATGCTCGCCGCGCGGCGCCTTGAAATGCCGCTGGTATTTGAAATCGACCAGTGTACGCAGTCCTTCGTCAACGACAAAGACGACGTCACCGCCACGCCCTCCATCACCGCCAGCCGGTCCGCCGAGCGGCACGTATTTTTCCCGGCGGAAAGAGACGGCTCCGTTTCCACCGTCCCCCCCTTTTACAAACACTTTCGCTTGATCGACAAACATGATGTCACCTCTATCCTTCCGCAACCGGAACTACCAGCTCCAGTATCCAATCCTCATCTGTATGTATCCATTCGGTGACGATCACCGGGCCCTGCATTCCTTCACGTACCAGTTTTTCCAGTTCGACCATTCCGGATGCACGAATTTTCCCTGCCAGATCGAACCGGAAGTGAATCCCCCGCTCGCCTTTAAACAAGGATATTTGCATGCTGGCTGGTTCGAACATATTTTTTTCCAAATGCTTATTCACTGTACATACAATACCTGACACCGTGTCAAACAAAGCCTTTTCATCCAGGACCGTCAACGCCAAATCTACATGGCTGCACACGTCCACTTCCATGAGCATGTCTTTGTTCAGCGCGTTAAAGGTCAAGAAGAAGACGGACAACATCGAGCTGTTTAGCCGGGCCAGCATACTTTCCTGCATCGCGAGTTCAGAGACGCGCTTCAGGTATGCTTCCCCTTCCTCAGGGCGGCCCAAACGCAGATAGCCAAGCAGTACCTGAACATGATTCAGCCAGTCATGACGCTGCCGATTTAATACGGTCAGCAGTTCGTCTGTTTGCTCTGTAAACAGCTTCCGCTCGTCTATCATTTTTCCCACCCAAACCGATAAGAATTTCTTTCTTGTACCTATTGTAACACATGAAAACGTAGACATAAAGAAAACCCAGCAACAAGGCTGGGTTTTTCGTTTCCGTATTTACGCTTGGGAAGCGACCGGCTCGATCACCACTTGTTTGCGATCGCGGCCCAGACGCTTGAAGCGAACAACACCGTCTGCTGTTGCAAACAGAGTATCGTCGCCGCCTTTCATCACGTTTTCACCTGGGTAAATTTTCGTACCACGTTGGCGAACGAGGATGTTACCGGCTTTTACGAATTGACCATCGCCGCGTTTCACGCCAAGGCGCTTGGAGATGGAATCGCGACCGTTCTTGGTAGAACCTACCCCTTTTTTGGAGGCGAAGAACTGAAGGTCTACAGTAAACAGCATTTTCATTGTGAGGCACCTCCTTGCCATTTGTCATCTTGTACCGAAACGTATGATCCGTACTGCTCCGCAACCGCCAGCAAGGATATGACCATGCTCTCCGCCAGTAGCTGCTGTTTCTCGTGGAGCTCTGCATCCTCCAAGGATGAAATGCTCCAGCGGAGAAACCCGCCGTCTTTTGGAGCCTGCGAAACTTGAGGAACGATGCCGAGCAGAGGGTGAATTGCATTCAAAATGCCAAAACTGATCGCTGATACAGCAGAACATACAATGTCCGAGCCATAGGCAGCCGCATTGGCATGTCCGGAAATGCACACCTCTTTAATCCCGTACGGCGCTCGATTCACGATCACTTCAATCATGGCCGATCACTTACGCGTTGATCTTTTCGATCACAACTTTGGTGAACGGTTGACGGTGACCTTGCTTGCGACGGTAGTTTTTCTTGGATTTGTATTTGTACACGATAATTTTTTGGCCTTTACCGTGTTTTTCTACTTTACCAGTTACCGTTGCGCCAGCTACAGTAGGAGCTCCTGCTGTAACCTTGCCGTCTTTGCTTACAAACAGTACTTTGTCGAAAGTAACTACGTCACCTTCAGTAGCAGCCAGTTTCTCGATGAAGAGAACTGCTCCTTCTTCTACTTTGTACTGTTTTCCACCGGTTTCGATAATAGCGTACATTGTGTGCACCTCCTATACTCAGACTCGCCTGTGCAGGTGCGCCGCGAAGGGCGACTTGAGAACCTGATCCGAGCGGTTACAGTATGCCGAGGCATAACTGTATGACAACCACTAGGATACCATACGGTGATTCGCCCAGTCAAGAATTTTTCGCATGAGAAAGCCAGAGCCGCTCCGCTTCTTGCCGACTTCCGGCATATAAAATCCGATAGCGCCCGCCCGACAGCTCTTCTGCCTTGCGGACGTACAGAGTGACCGGCCATGCCGATCCGTCTGCCTGTCCATTCTGCCAGTATTCAAACAGCCGATCGGACAGCTCCACGAGAGCAGCCTCCGCATCCTGGACTTTGGCCAGAGCTTCAAGATCTTCCCTGAGGTATCGGAAGCACTCCTCTATTTTCAGCATGCGTCCGCCGCCTTCACAGCACGGACACGGCTCTGTCAAACGTTCAGCCAGACTTGCTCTCGTCCGCTTTCTCGTCATCTCCACCAGACCGAGGGACGTCATGCCCAGCACGGACACCGGTACCGGATCGGCTTTTAGTGCACTCTCCAAAGCCTTGAAAACGCGCTCCCGGTTTTTTTCCTCGCGCATGTTGATAAAATCAACGATGATCATTCCTCCGATGTCCCGCAAGCGAAGCTGGCGGGCAATCTCATCGGCCGCTTCCAGATTCGCCGCGGTGACTGCCTGTTCGCGCTGCTGTCCGCCTCTGCCCGAAAAAGCTCCGGTATTGACATCAATCACGGTCAGCGCTTCGGTCCGGTCGATCACGATATTGCCGCCGCCTGCGAGAGGCACTTGCCTTTGAAGCGCTAGAGCGAGCTGCTCTCTGACACCCCACTGCGCAAACAGCGGCTCCTTTTGCCGATGCCAGCGAAGCTTTGGCAGCTCTTCAGGGAACATGGCTTCCATCAGCTTGCCAACCTTGCGAAAAAGAGCCGCGTCCTCAACAATCACTTCCTCTGCGCCATCGGCCAAAAAGTCCCGCAGCGCCGCTTCGATGAGACTGTCGTCCAGCAATAAACGGCACGGGGCCTTCTTGCCTTGCACCGCTTGCCAAGCGTCCCGCCAACGGCCGCGCAAATACGCCCATTCCCGCCTGAGCTGCTCTTCATCCGCTTCGGCCGCTTCGGTACGGACAATCACGCCCTCCCCCTTTTCCAAAAGCGAGGACATGAGCGTGGTCAACCGCTCCCGTGCGCATTCGTTCCTGATTTTGCGGGAAACGGACACCGGCTCCTCACCCGCGCCCAGTCCTTCCGCCGGCAAATAGACGAGCAGCCGCCCCTGCAGGCTGACCCGCGCTGTCACTCGGGGAGCTTTCGTTTCCGTCCCTTCCTTGATCACCTGAACGAGCAGAGACTCGCCTTCACGCACATAGGCACTAATGGAACGCCCTGCTTTTTTGCCAGAGATCGGAGCTGCTTCGTCCACATACAAAAACGCTTGTTGATCATACCCGATATCGATAAATGCCGATTGAATGCCCGGCACTACCTTGGCCACTTTTCCGTAATAAATATCCCCTGACAGCGCCTCGCTCGCTTCCGCCTGGGTTCGCCATTCCACCAGCTTGCCCTTGTTCATGAGCGCTATGCGCAGCTGTCCACCAGCATTACTGATCCCCGCGCTTTTCAACAGACTGCCTCCTTGCCGATGCCCTTGATTATTCCCCCGTCCGGCCTGCTCATTTTGAGCAAAACACTTTCCGGCTTGCCGGCAGGATAATCATGCAGCGATCGAGTAATCTTTCATGATCCGTCCAAGACAGCTCCTTCAGAAGTAATCTAGCATAGCTGCGCGGGAATGAAAAGGGAAGGAGGATCGTCCAGGATGGTATCACATTCAGCAAAATAGGAGGGCCCCTGATGAGAGAAGAGAGGCAGCTGGGCATTCGCAAGCTTGCCCCGGAAGATGCCGTTCACTTGCGCGTGTGGCTGAATGACGAGCGTGTGCTGACTTATTATGAAGGGCGGGATCGGCCACATGACGACGCGATGATCCGTGCGAATTTTTTTCCGGAAGACGATGAAGGTGTCAGCCGTTTTCTTGTACTTTTCGGAGAGGAGCCAATCGGCTACGTACAATACTACCCCGTCGATAGCCAGGACAAGTTGGCATACGGGTACTCCCCCGATGAAGCCATCTACGGCATGGACCAGTTTATTGGCGAGCCGGTGTATTGGAACAAGGGACTTGGAAGCCGTCTCGTCTCAAGCGTAGTGCAAGCGCTCAGCACGGAAAAGCATGCTACCCGGGTGATCATGGACCCGCAAGCATGGAACAGGCGAGCCATCCGCTGCTACGAGAAGTGCGGATTTCGCAAGGTGAAGCTGCTTCCCCGGCATGAATGGCACGAGGGGAAAAAACGCAATTGCTGGCTGATGGAATGGCGTGCAGAAGACTGATCAGACGGCAGAAACGCCCGCTTGCTCAAAGCAGCTTGCCAACAGCTGTGTCGTGCTTCTTTTCAAACAGCATCGCATGCAGTAGCTGCTGCTCCGGCAACAGCCCCGTCCCTTTGACGTAGACCAGATGGGTATAGCCGCGGCATAACAAGTAGGATACCTCGATTACCGTCGCGGTCGGGGGTACTGTCAAAGCACGCACAGCCTGCTCTTCTGCAGAGCGGACGTATTTTTCCATCAAGAAACGGATGAACTGATAGGGGAAGCGCAAAAATGTCTGAATGTTGATGGCCAGAAGATAGACCGCGACAATGGCAACATTCAGTTGCAGCGAGAGGCTGGCCATTCCCAGCATGAAGGCAGCAAGCAATGTGCTTGCCGCTATTGAGGAAACTGCCGCTTTCCGGTACGGAAGATACCAGCATAGCAATGCCTGG
This sequence comes from Brevibacillus borstelensis, assembly GCF_036700025.1. Taxonomy (NCBI): domain Bacteria; kingdom Bacillati; phylum Bacillota; class Bacilli; order Caryophanales; family Paenibacillaceae; genus Brevibacillus; species Brevibacillus borstelensis. The sequence continues at coordinate 3,993,982 of NZ_CP144922.1, forward strand.
AGTATCCGTCCTCCGTCCAAAGGCCAGATCGGCAAGAGGTTAAAGCCGGCGATGATCAGATTGCTCGTCAGAAAAAAGCGGGCCCACTCCTCTGTCCATAGGCCCAGTGTCCAACAGCCCCAAGAAAACGCCATCATAACGACATTGAGAAAAGGGCCGGCAAGAGCCACAACGATTTCATCCAAGGGATCGGTCGCATACGCCTCTTCCATCGTTGCCACGCCGCCAAACGGCAGCAACTGCACCTCCGTAACCCTCCATCCCAGCTCTCTGGCAACAGCCACATGTCCCATCTCATGAATGCAGACAATGATAAATAAAGAGAGTACTTCTGTGAACAAGCCCATGACCACTGAAAGGCCGATCACGAACCAAAAGAGCAGATGGATGCGAATACGGATGCCAAAGAGGCGCCAATCATTCAAAGGTGATCACTTCCAGCGGGTTGCTCGGTTGCTCCTGCACCTGCAGTCCTACGTATAGATGCCGTACTGTTTCATTGACCGCTCTCGGGACACCCACCACCTGCCCTGCCCCGAGAAAATCGTCGACCGCTACCTGGACCGTCTCCATGTTGCCAAACCAAAGCTCCCTCCCCTTCGCCAACCGAACAACCACTGTCTTTCCGTACCCAGGCTTGTCGCCGATGAAAGTCACCCAGCCTGTCTCTCCCATCACAACATTCCCGTCCCCTTCGGTGCTCAGGACGACCTTTGTGCTTTTCGGGTCGAAGGGCTTAGCCACTCTCCAGTCCGCTGACCATTTCCAGACGTTCAAGGTCTGCGGCGTGCTTGCGGGAACGGCTTTTGTACCGGATAACGACGGCAAAAGGGTCGGCAGGGAGCCAAACCGGGCCTCGTACCAACCCGCCACACCGGAAAAATTAAAATCGCGCGTCATGACTTCGCGCGCTTGGTTTTTCCAGGAAGATGGCAGCAGCGATGATTGAAACAAAACATAGGCCAGACCAATCAACAGCAGGGACGCAACAATCTGCATGCTCCATTTTTCTTGTGGCGGCAGCGAGGGAAAGCTTCCTTTTTCTCCGCGGGATGACGTCGGAAACAAATCGGAATCCGTCTCGATCGGGTCCTTCCAGTCATCCACAAACGGGGCGAAGCTGTCTCTTGATTGGGTGCGAATCCGTTCTACCCGCTCTCGTCTTCTCTCTTTCACACCATCTACTTTATCGAACATGTACATCCCTCCGAAGGCCAAGCTTTGGTACATCTTATGACTTGTCTCCTGGCAATATTCGCAGGCTTCAGAGGGTCCATATACATGCAAAAAAGCAGTCCCTCAAACGAGAGACTGCTTTTCGTATCTGCCAATATTTACAGTTTTGCAACGTTGGCAGCTTGAGGACCACGGCTACCTTGAACGATTTCGAATTCTACTTTTTGGCCTTCTTCCAGGGTTTTGAAGCCTTCTGTCTGGATTGCGCTGTAGTGTACGAATACGTCATCTCCGCCTTCTACTTGGATGAAGCCGTATCCTTTCTCCGCGTTGAACCATTTTACGATACCTTGTTGCATGAAACAAACCTCCCTAAACATTGCGCCCATGAGGCGAGAAAGTGTACCGTTAACCTGTTTTTACAGAGAAGTTTTCTTCAGTATGGAAAAAAGTCATACCCTGGCGAGATTTGACCACATGGTGGTGTCTTCTCTTCGAAGGTACGACCCACAACCAATCCATCAAATCACTACAGCTAGTAAAAATGGTTAACTTAGGTTGAGTGTATCACATTCGGATGAAATTGTCACGCATTTTGAAATGTGTGTGAACAACTCTTTTTAATCAAATCTGAGCTTGTCTTTGCGCATCCCGATATTGAGCACGACTCCCATAATCAGAAAATTCGTGAGCAGTGAGCTCCCTCCGTAGCTGATAAATGGCAACGGAAGACCGGTAATCGGCATAAGCTGAATCGTCATTCCGATGTTTTCAAAGACCTGAAAGGTAAGCATGCCTACAACGCCCGCGACGACGTACGAACCAAACGGATCTTTGGCCTCCATGGCGATCCGGATCATCCGGTAAATCAGGAAAAAGAACAGGATCATCAGCAGACCCGCTCCGACAAAGCCCAGCTTCTCGGCGATGACGGTGAAAATAAAGTCGCTTTCCCCTACTGGCACCCAGCCGAAGCTTGCCTGCGTCGGCGTGTTTACTCCCTTGCCCAGCAATTGACCGGAACCGATGGCAATCAATGACTGTTTCAGTTGAAAGCCTTTTCCCATCGCTTCCAGATCGGGATCCAGCCAAAAGACGATCCTGTCCCACTGGTATGGCTTGATGATCTTGAAGAAAAGCGGCTGCTTGTACATATAAATAAGCGCCATCGCTCCGAAAAAGCTGACGACCAGCGTACCCAAGTACAGGACGTGCTTGAGCCGGATTCCGCCTACGATCAGCATGGTGACCAGAATTCCGCAGTAGACAAGCGCACTTCCGAGGTCGGGCTGCACGAGAATGAGCAGCAAAGGTACGGCCACGATCAAGCCTACGGGAATGAGCTGATAAAAGTAATAGAACCGATTGTTGTCTTCCGCATGTTTGGCCAAAAGCCTGGCCACCGCGAGAATCGTAAATAATTTCATCGGTTCGGAAGGCTGAAATAGGATGACCCCCAAATTGTACCAGCTGGTCGCATTGTTGATCGGCTTCGTCTCAAAGACACCAATCAGCAGAATAATTCCGATCGCATAAAAAACGTATGCCAAAGAATGATACAGCCGATAATCGAACAGCAGTGTAACGGCGAGGACAACAAAGCCGATCGAGTACCAAAGCACTTGTTTCATGGCAGCATCCACGCCCTTGGCGGACCCGCTGATCCCGATGTAGCTGAATGCGCACAAGCCAAGCAAAATGACGAGAATAGCCCAGTCTATCTGTTTTAAATGTCGTTTTTCCAGGTCCATGGTTATCCTCCTAGAAAACCTTTCTCCCCTGTCAACAGACGGGGCTTTTGCCTCTGTTCATGATGTGTAGACGAAAGGAAAGAACAGGAGTGCTCCTGTTCTTTATCTATGTGCCATCATCGGTTTATTTAAAACCAAAGAATTTCCGGACTTTTTGAAACACCCCTGCTTTTTGTTCCAAAGGCTGCAATGGAACCGCTTCACCCAGCAGGCGGCGAGCAATGTTGCGGTAGGCAATGGCAGCACGCGACTCATGATTCATAACCGCCGGCTCACCTTGGTTGGCAGATTTGATGACATGATCATCATCTGGCACAACGCCCACCAAGTCAATGGCTAGCAAATCCAGAATATCTTCCACATCCAGCATATCGCCATTTTTCACCAAATGAGGGCGCACGCGATTGATGACCAGCTTGGGCATCCCCATTTTTTCCCGCTCCAAAAGCCCAATAATACGGTCCGCATCGCGTACAGCGGCTTTTTCCGGAGTGGTAACCACAATCGCCTGGTCAGCCCCGGCGACCGCATTGCGGAAGCCCTGTTCAATGCCTGCCGGACAATCAATGACCACATAATCGAATTCACGCTTCAGCTGGGTTACAATTTCTTCCATCTGCTCGGGGGAAACTGCCGATTTGTCTTTTGTCTGTGCAGCCGGCAGCAAGGACAGATTTTCGAACCGTTTGTCTTTGATCAAGGCTTGCTGCAAACGGCAGGACCCTTCCGCGACATCAACCAAGTCGTAAATGATCCGGTTCTCCAGACCCATCACCACATCCAGGTTGCGCAGCCCGATATCGGTATCCACCATGCATACCTTTTGGCCCAAAAGTGCAAGAGCCGTTCCCAGATTGGCGGAGGTGGTCGTCTTTCCCACGCCGCCTTTTCCTGATGTTACGACAATTCCAATACCCACATCCGTTCCTCCTTCAACTACGTCGAGTACCACATTTCACATCTGTATCCCGAATCGGCAAATTCTCTCCTAGTCGTCTCAATGTTTCCGTTCTCCCAGCTCTGGACGAATGCGGGGCAAATAGTTCATCTTGGCTACTAGCATCGTCCCATCTTCCAGGTACGCGAACTCGGTGCCGCCCGAACTACTGGCCCACTCTTCTCCCGGCTTGCTGATGACATCCGCAATCCTCAGTTGGGTAGGAGCCATGACCGCAGCGGCGATGATGGCCTGTGTATCTCCTTTGAATCCCGCGTGTACATAGCCGCGAAGATTGCCCAGAATGTAAATGTTACCGGTAGCACGAACAGTACCACCGGGATTGACATCACCCAACAGCAGCAGGTCTCCTTCAAACTCCAGCACCTGTCCGGAGCGAACCGTATGCACCTGAATGGAGAACGTTGATTTGAGGCGCTCGGCAAACGCTTCTTCTTTGCTAATGACATCCGCATCGATCGTATGGATGACAAGGTTCCCTTTTTGCCGAATGATATCCGTCAACTGCTCCTGCTGTTCAGGAGAGCAGTACCGCTTCCCCAGCTTGAGAGAAACGCGAATAAGCGGGCCTGACAGGATTTGTTGATGGCTGTGCTCTATTTTTTCACGCAAGTCGGTCAGCAGTTCTTCAAAGGAACAGGTATCGTCCATGAAAAAAACGAGTCCCTCTTTTGTCCCCTTGATCGTGACCTTGCTTTTTGCAGTCGTCACCTGTTTCACCTCGACCGATACCATTCGCCATGATGACAAAAGATTCCTGCTCTGCGTGAAAAAAATGCCGAATCGGGTCGGCAGCCCGGCAGCCCGTCTACCTGGTGGTAGACTGTTGGGATCCAGTAGCTGCCGTTGCCGTTGTTTGTGAACGCTCGGTTGTAGTAGTCGCAGTTCCAGATGGTGGTGCCGGAGTCAAAACTCCTGGATTCAACTCGTTATAGGCTTCAAGCAAACGACGGGCAACAGGTCCGGTAGCATCGGAACTCGAAGTCCCGTCACGCAAGCTGTTTGGCGCAACGACGACAAATACGACTTGGGGATTTTCATAAGGTGCATAGCCGACGAGAACGGCGTTTTCTGCTCTTTGGCCTGTTTGTGCGGTACCGGTCTTGGCCGCGACCGTAAACGGCAGGCCTGCAAACGTGCGATAAGCCGTACCTCCCGGCTGGGTTACCATTCGCATCCCTTCTTGCGCCACTTTAATGTACTTGGGATCGATTTCCACCCGGTTCAGAACCTGTGGCTCAATTACAGTCAGCGTTTGGCCGGGTTGTTTCGGATCAGTCGTACCGCTGCGGATTTCTTTTACCAGATGAGGACGCATCCGATAGCCGCCGTTGGCAATAGTTGAGACGTATTGTCCGATTTGCATCGGCGTGAACAGGTCGTACTGGCCGATCATGGCGTCTGCAAGGTTTCCGTAGAACAAGTTGGAGTTTTCCACTCCCTTTCGCTCTCCCGGCAGATCGATTCCTGTTTTCACGCCCAAGCCAAATTGGGCATTGTAGTAATCGAGAATGGAGAATTGCTCGGACCAGTGTGTCTTCGCCCGATTGGCCAAACGAATGGCCATTTCGTACATGTACGTGTTATTTGATACTTGCAGGGCACGCCGGGCGTTGACAATCCCATGGCCTCCCGGCTTCCAGTTCCGCTTGTACGACGTTCCGACCTTTAATCCGCCTCGGTCGTTAATCGATTCAGTTGGCGTGGTCAGCCCTTCCTGCAGCGCAATCATCACCGACAGCGGCTTATACGTAGAAGCCGGGGGATAAGCTGCATAAATGAAGCGATTTGATTCATTCGGGAGAATTTCTGTCGCGTATCTCTTGTTGAACTCTTTCCGGTCATAGTAAAGGTTCAAATCGTAATCAGGATAGCTGGCCATCGCCAGCACTTCGCCTGTATTCGGATTCATCACCAGCACATGGGCATCCTTGAATTCCTTCGGCGTGCTCGGTTTTTTCTTGAATGCCTCTACTTCTTCCTTCAAAATCGCCTCTACCTTGCTTTGGAAACGCCAGTCCAGCGACAGAACGAGATCGTCACCGGGCTCTGCGGGACGCCGGGGATTTCTCTCCACGGTTTCCGAATTTTTATTGACGTGCACCTCTTCAACGCCGTCTTTTCCCCGCAAGTAGCGTTCGTAGTAGCTCTCCAGACCCGTCACGCCTACTCGGTCGAATGGATTGTAGCCCTGTGCCTGGTATTCCTTTAGCTGTTCCGGCTTGATCGCGTTGGTGTAGCCGAGAATATGCGTAGCAAAGCCAGTACCGTCGGGATCCCGGAAAATTTCCCGGACCGGCTCGAGAACGACGGAGATTCCCGGCAGTTCAGACAGCCTTTCTTCAATCTTGAACCGCTCGTTGTCCGTGATATTTACCTTTACACGGCGGGGAATGTAGCTTGGCAGGTGGGACGAGCGCATCTCTTTCAACAGAGACAGCTTGTGCCATTGAAACTGGCGTTGCTGGTCATTCAGCTTCAAATTGATTTCCAGGCCAAACAGCGAAGCATACCGCAGTAAATCCATGTCGGATTTCGTGCCCAGCTCTGCCGGAGACGGCAGCTTCTCCAGCTGGTATTTTGTCTCTTTGACCAGATCGCTGCGGTCGTCCTTGTCCAGCGTCAGCTTCAACGGTACATTGGCAGCAATGGCGCTCTTCAATAGCTCCGTATCCGACATCCCGTCAAACGCGGACGACTGTCCTGGAGCACTCATCTTTGCTTTCAGCGCGTTCTGAACCGTCTTCCGCTCCTGATCGGTGAACGGAGATCGTACGCGCAAGCCCACGTAAAGCGCTGTTTTTACCAGATCCACATCGGACTTTCCTTCCACTTCGCTTACCTTTGGCAGCTTTTGAAGCTTGGGAATGAGCTTGTTGATCAGCTCTTCCGTTTCTTTCGGCCCGAAGGCAACCGGCAATGTGGAATTCAGCTCGATCGTTTTTTTCAGCAATTCCTCATCCGTGCCCATCTTTTCCGCGTCTACAGTCAGGATTCGGGCCAAACGGTCGGCTACCTGTTCCTCATCAATGTCCTTTCCTTCCTCTTCCACATACGTAACGGTGTATACCGGTTTATTGGAAACGAGCACGGCTCCGTTCGTATCCAGAATTCGACCGCGGGGCGCAGGAATAGGCAGCTCTCGAATGCTGAACTTCTCCAATTCGTGCCGGTACTGTTCCCCTTCAACCAGCTGAACGTAGGCCAGTCGGAGGATGACAGCTGCAAAGAGCAGAAACACGATGATAAACAAGATGTTTAGCCGTACCGGAATATGCGATTTCTGTTCCTGGGTTTCACCCACGATCCTTCTCCTCCTCTCAGGGTGAATCGTCATACCAATGATTTATTCCAGCGGCACTTCCCGTTTGGAGATGACAGCCTTGCAGATGGTCTTCATCGGGAGATAAATCAATAGTCCAAACAGGATATTGAGAACCGTTGTCGGTATGATTTGCCAATTTAACATCCAGCGAACATCCAGCGGTGCAGTCGCAAATAACCGATGAGTGCTGTACAAAAGCCATTCGTGGCCAAACAGGATCAGGCTGCATGTGATGAAGACCATCGCAAAGCCGCGCTGAAACAAGACGACGATCAGCCCTGCGAAATAGCTGGCTACCATCATCGTCATCATGTACAGTCCTACAACCTGTCCATAAAGAACATCGTGGAGCAATCCGATGGCCAGGCCGTAGTACAATCCCTCACGCCTTCCCAGAAACATGGACACGAGCAAGGTACCTACAAGCGCAAATCGGGGTACTGTCATCCAGGACAGACCCCATGCGGAAGGCGACACAAACTGTATAACCGTTCCCTCAAGAACAAACAACAGCAGCAGCGTCAACGTCAGCAATAACCGAGACATTATTGTCCACCCCCGGCAGCCGGCGGAGCGGGTGGTGTCTGTGTCTGCTGGTTGGGAACCAATTCGCCTGTAGGCGTGAAGGTAAAGCTCCGTTCTACCACCATCACTTCATTTAATTGGGAGAAGTCTGCGCTGGGCTGGATGTAGGCCGTCTGCGTCAAACCGTAATCATCCGGCTCTACCCGGACAATATACCCGATCGGCAGATTTCGCGGTATCACCCCGCCCAGGCCGGAAGACACCACCTGCTGTTTTGCTTCAATTTTCTGTCCCCAAGGAATTTTTCGCATGATCAACAGACGCTCCTGAGGATCGTATTCTTCAATGACGCCGCTTACGGTTTGATAGGACGTCGTGCCGTTGGCCGCCTGCAGCTTCACCTGGATATAGGCAGATATGTGGTTTCGCCGCTCGTAGCTGGTCAACAGCTCGACTGTCGAAGAGAAATTGGCTACGCTCTGTACTCGTCCGATCAAGCCTTTGGCTGTCATCACTGCCATATCTTTTTTGATTCCGTGCTTTAATCCTTTGTCAATCGTAATCGTATTGTTCCAAGTGTCTGGATTTCGCGCCACTACCTCTGCGAAGCGGAGATCGTATGATTTTACCAGATTATCCTTCGCCTGCAGGGCGGACCGCAAACGTTCATTTTCCGCTTGCAGGTCGTGCAATTCGGCTGTCATTCTCGCGTATTGGTCCATACCAGCTTTCAGTGCACGATTCTCCTCGTAAACATCATACGCATCGCCAATTCCCTGAAAAAAGCCGGAAACAGCCTGGGCAGGGCGATAAAAAAAGCCCTGCACCACGCTGAATGTATCCTTCAAAAACATTTCCGGCCAGCTGAGTTTAGACCGTTCCCGGGAAGTGAAACCCACGATCGTAATGAGCAAAACCAGGCCCACAAGGACAATGATCAGTCGCTTATTCCCGAAAAACGACATGCCGCAACCTCCGTTTATCTACCGCGTTTTTGTCGGGAAGAGGTTATACCGTGCTTTGACTTGAACAAGTGCAGGTTCTCCAACGCACGGCCGGTTCCGATCGCTACACAATCCAGTGCGTTTTCCGCAACGTGAACCGGCATGCCGGTTTCTTTGCTCAGAAGACGATCCAAATTGCGGAGCAAGGCCCCGCCACCGGTCAGTACAATCCCTCTGTCCATAATGTCCGCAGCAAGCTCCGGCGGACTTTTTTCCAACGTAACTTTTACAGCTTCCACAATCGCCGCTACCGTCTCGGCCAGGGCTTCGGCGATCTCCGTACTGCTGACGCTCAGCGTCTTCGGCAATCCCGTTACGAGGTCGCGTCCGCGGATTTCTACCGACTCTACTACTTCCGGCGGAATGGCAGAACCGATCTCCAGCTTCAGTGTCTCCGAGCTGCGCTCCCCAATCATCAGATTGTACTTCCGTTTGATGTATTGAACGATCGCCTCGTCCATCTCGTCCCCTGCTACACGAATCGAGCGGGCAGTGACAATTCCGCCTAGCGAAATGATGGCAACCTCAGTCGTACCGCCGCCGATGTCCACAACCATGCTGCCAGTCGGCTCCCATACAGGCAGATCAGCCCCGATGGCAGCGGCAAAAGGTTCTTCGATCGTGAATGCTGCTTTTGCACCTGCTTGGGTAGTCGCATCTTCCACAGCGCGCTTTTCAACCGCTGTGATCCCGGATGGAACACACACCATTACATTTGGACGGCGGCTGAACAGCCCTTTGTTCTTTTGCGCCTGATTAATAAAGTATCGCATCATAGTGGCGGTTGTTTCAAAATCGGCGATGACACCGTCCTTCATCGGACGAACGGCGACGATATTGCCCGGTGTACGGCCGATCATGTTTTTCGCCGCGTTACCGACGGCCTCAATGGTATTCGTATCGGTACGGATCGCCACGACAGACGGCTCACGAACGACGATTCCTTTCCCTTTTGCATAAACGAGTGTATTGGCAGTGCCAAGGTCAATCCCCATGTCACGAGAAAATCCACCAAACATAGAAAAACTCCTTCCGCTAAGTTCCAAATGCTAGTAAGTATTGTAAGTCATTAGCGAAACAGGGGGATTACAAATATCCCTGCTCCTTTAGGCTGACAAAGCTGCCGTCACCGATGATGATATGATCGAGCAATGAAATGCCGATCAGTTCACCGGCCTCCTGCAGTGTCCGCGTAACGGCAATATCCTCCCTGCTGGGTGTAGGATCGCCGCTCGGATGATTATGCAAGCAGATGACCGAAGCACTGCTGCGCCTGATCGCTTCTTTGAAGACTTCTCTGGGGTGCACGATCGAAGCGTCGAGACTCCCGACAAAAATAGTCTGTTTTCCGATCACGTGATTTTTTGTGTTTAGAAACAAGCAAACAAAATGCTCTTGGGTCAAGTGCCTCATTTCCGGAAGCATCAGCTTGGCGACGTCACGCGGCAAGCGAATCGTTGTGCGCTTTTCGGGGGAAGAAAGGGCAACCCTTCTGCCCAGCTCGAACGCAGCCTGCAATTCCACCGCCTTGACGGTGCCTACTCCCTTGATCCTTGTCAGCTCAGCATGAGAGGCTTGGGCCAATTCGCCGATGTCGCCGAAGGTGGCCAACAAGCGCTGCGCCAGTTGAAAAACCGTCTCTTGTTCTCTTCCCGTACGGAGCATAATGGCAATCAGCTCGGTGTCCGAAAGGTAAGCCGCTCCCTCCCGAAGCAGTCTTTCCCTTGGACGGTCATAGTAAGGGACGTTTTTCATGTGCATTTTGTTACACTCTTTTTGCGCCAATTTTTACCGCCTCCAGCTTCCATAGGAAGGTTGTGCGAGTAACGGCTGGCGATGAAGGCGTTTCAAGTGCTGTGTGGCCGTTGCCGCGTTTTCTTACGTTACAACAAGGAAATCCCGAAACGGGAAAGCATGTTGGCCGTCAGACAAAGAGGCAGGCCAACTACAGTAAAATAGTCGCCTGTAATGCTTTCTACCATGGTTGCACCTATACCTTGAATGGCGTAGGAACCAGCCTTGTCCATCGGTTCTTTGGTACGAATGTATGCGTGAATCTCGCGATCGGTCAGCGCTCGAAACCGCACTTGTGTCTTGCTGTGCTTTACTTCGGAGCGACCGGTTTCGGCATCGATCAGAGCAACCCCGCTGTATACGACGTGCTCCCGTCCTTGAAGAGAAGAAAGCATCTGAAACGCCTCCTCTTCGTCAGCAGGCTTGCCCAAAATGATGTCATCCAAAACCACAACCGTATCGGAGCCCAAGACAATACCCTTCTCTACTCTGTCTGCCACAGCCCTGGCTTTTCGGTATGCCAATTGTTCGACTACTTCGTGGGGGAGCAGCCCCTCCTGCGTGGATTCATCTACGTCACTGGTCATGACCGTGAAGTCGAAGCCCACTGTCTTCAAGAGTTCGCGACGGCGAGGAGATGAGGATGCCAAAATGAGAGATGTACTGGTTTTCATGTCGTCTCTACCTACTTCATTCTTCGATATATCCAGAACGCGAGGGCAAGCCCTCCAATACTAGCCAGATTTAGTTTTACCTGAAGGTTCAAGTCGTACTTCAAAATTTCTAAATCGGCTGCTGGTGACCATGTTATCTCTTTGCTCTTCGTCAGAAAAGGGACCCATGGCCCCAAAACTTCTCCCAGGATGCTTCCACATAACAACCCGGAAATTAAAAGAAAAACAAGTGTAAGCGTTTCTTTCCCCTTCATCAATTCTCCACTCCCTTTTTAGCAAGGGAATCTATTTTTGCCAACCATAAGTGTAGCAAATGGGACCACTCGAAACAATCCCTGATTGCTCCTGGTACTTACTGTATAAAAAGAAAAGACTTCCAGCAAGAATATATGCCGCAAGTCCCGTGTCCATTTGTCTATCTTTTGATGTTTTATGTCGGAGCAATAATCTGCCGCAAAGGGAGCGTCATGAGGCGTATGAGCGATAAGCAGGCTTCGTTAGGCTAGCTGTTTTTTTGAAGCTGGGCTACCCAGTCGGAATAGGATTCCCAGAAGGAGAGCACGCCAGTCTGTACTTGCCAGGCATATGATTCTGCGCTGGCCTGTTTCTTTGCCGCCGCTGCTTCTGCCATTTTCCCCTGTGCGGTCATCGCCTGATTAATCCCGTTCACCATGCCGTTGATCATGGGCTGCCATTGCTCAGAGGTCTGCAGCAATCGACTCTCCTCCAAAAACTGACGGTGCTGCTCTTTTAGCTGAGCCTCCTCTTCCTTTGACAAAGGCGGCTGGGCCGTGCTGACAACCGCACCGGATTGAAGAGACAGGGTCTTGGCTATTTTCCATCCGTTCTGCAAAAACCCGTTTACATCCGGCAGCTTCTCGCCAGTTGTCGCCGCTTGCAGGGAGACTGCCTTGTCAATTCCCGGGAAGGTCATTTCCTTTACATACACATCGATGCCCTTTTGCTTCAATATGCTGGCAAAGCCCAGTACAGCATCCCTGTTGGGAGAACCTGCTGCAAACAAGTACTGCTTATCGCTCCCCTTGTACAGAAGATGCGGAAGTCCCGCATCCTTGAGCGGCATGACTACGTCCTCTCTTGGCACGTCAGGCTGAAATGCACCGGCCTGAGCGACAAACAGCTTTTCATCGGGCAGCTTCAATTTTACCTCTTGTCCCGGGGCCTGTGTCTGGGATGAGACGGGCTTCGTCAAAGCTGCTCCCGGGTCTGTCGCTGATTTCGGCTCCGGCTCCTGTGCAGTCAATGTATGAACGGTATCGCTCAAAACGGCTTGGTACGATTGCGTTACCTGCTCCTGGTTGAATACAGTCAAAACCAGCAAGCCAAACAGCAAGCCGATGGCTACTGCTCCTCCTGTGCTCAGCAAGGTTTTCGCCCACCCTTGATCACGCACCCAATCTGGCACAATGATGGGCCTTCTGCCACCTGGAGTGTGGTGCTCATTTCCACCTTCATCCACTGGCAGAATCACGTCTTGTCGCGGCTCTTTCGGCTCCGTCTGCGACGTGGCGCGAAGCTGGGCCAGCCGTGACCAAGCATCCTCGTTTCGGACCGGCTTTGCCACAGGCGCCTGGCTTTGAACCGAATTCCACCGCATCGGCTGCTCTGCTTTTTTCTCCTTTTCCGTTCTCTTCCCGTTCCACTGCTCCCCGTTCAGCCTCACCGTAACCTTGCTTTTGTCTCTTTCCCCGTTCACGATAAACGCCTCCTCCACCCAGGCTACTTTGTATCAGCATACGTCTGGGAGGGACAGGTTATGACTCTCGGGGCGGACGTGTTTACGGGTTCCAGGAAAGCAGCAGCCCGGCGTGCACCAGCCCTCCGCCGAAGCCGTACAGCAAAAGCGTATCTCCCGGTTTCACCCGCCCGTCCCGGATGCCCAGATGCAAGGCTAGCGGGATCGTCGCTGCAGAAGTATTGCCATAATATTTCAGGCTGTAGAGCGTCTTTTCCATCGGAAACCCGCTCTTCTCACAAATCGACTCGATCATCCGCAAATTGGCACTGTGCGGGATAAACCAATCCACATCATCCAGGCTTTTGCCTGCCTTCTCCACGACAGCCTGCATTCCTTTGGGAACGGTGGTTACGGCCCATTTGTACACCTCTCTGCCGTTTTGCACGATCAAGCCGTTCCCGGCAAGCTCGTGGTCACCCATCCGGCTAGACAGCCCTGATCGATAGACGTGAATGCCCCCTTCTCCTTTTGCCCCCACGTTTGCGGAGAGGAACGAACCGTGGCCCGGGGCCGCTTCCACCAGCATAGCGCCCGCACCATCCCCAAACAGAATGCAGGTGGTGCGATCCGTGTAGTCTGTAACTTTCGACATCGTTTCTGCTGCCACGACAAGGATGCGGCGGTGCAAACCCGCGCTGATCATGCCATCAGCCAGATGCAGGGCATAAGTAAACCCGGCACATGTCGCATTCAGGTCGAGCGCTCCCGCATGAGTCATCCCGAAATGAGCCTGCAGTTTGCTCGCTACACTGGGAAACGGATAATCCGGCGTCGTCGTCGACACCAGGACCAGATCGACATCGGAGACGTCCTTGCCCCAGGTCTGCATCAGGTTTTCTACCGCAGCAATCGCCAAATCGCTCGTGTATTGATCTTCCGCTGCAATTCTTCGCTCATGGATTCCTGTGCGCTGCACAATCCATTCATTGGATGTATCCACCATTTCCTCCAGATCGGAATTGGTCATAATCCGCTGAGGCACATACGTCCCGATTGCCGTTATTCTCGCTGAGGATTTTCTTTCCAAAGACATATTGCAGCCACCCCTTTATCACTTAGTATTAGTACCTGGTACTAATTATATGGATTTTTGCTCCTTTTGACAAGAAAAAAAGCCCGGACTGTCGTCCAGGCTCCCATGAATATCTGTCTTGCTTTCATTTGCACGCGTTATTTCACCAGTTTTTCCGCCAGCCAGTGCGCCGACTTCCAGATGTCCCCGGCACCCATTGTCAGCACGAGGTCGCCCGGTTTGAGCGATCGCGCGAGATGATCCTGCACGAGCTCCTTGGTCGGAATGTACTGGGCGCGCGGATGGCTGTTGGTGCGGATTTTTTCAACCAGCACCTCTGCCGTGACGCCTTCGATCCGCGCTTCTCCCGCAGGTGAATAGATGTCTGTAATAATGACTTCATCTGCTTCCCCGAAGGCTTTGCTAAACTCATCCATCAAAAAGTACGTTCGGGTATAGCGCTGCGGCTGAAACACCGCAATTACGCGACGGCCCGATGCCCGCGCGCCATTCAAGGTCGCCATAATCTCTGTCGGATGATGGGCGTAGTCATCTACCACCAAAATGTCCTGTGCATCCCCGATGATCTGGAAACGCCTTTTGGCTCCGCTGAATGAGGTAAAGGCGGCTGCGATCTGTTCAAACGCAAGACCAGCCTCGAGGCATACGACAACTGCCGCCAATGCGTTGGCGATGTTGTGTTTACCCGGCACAAACAGCACGAGCTCTCCCAGCAAGACATCCTTGCGGTAAATTTTGCAGTTGGTCCGCCTGTCTCCGCAAACGATCTCCCTGGCACTGAAATCTGCCTGATCCACATATGCAGGCTGAATGGAGTACGTGATTGCCTCTCCCGTCATGTCTGCCATCAGTTCCCGGATATGCGGGTCATCCAAACAAAGGACAGCCTTTCCTCCCGGCTTCAAGTGGCTCAGGAATTTGGCGTAGGCACGCTTCAGGTTGGCAAAATCGCCGTCAAAATGCTCCAGATGATCCGGTTCGATATTGGTTACAACTTCATAAACCGGCCGGTATTCTAGAAATGAGCCATCGCTTTCATCGGCTTCGGCAATGACGAGGTCGCTTTTGCCTGCTTTCGCGTTGGTTCCTGCGCTCATCAGCTCGCCGCCAATGATGAACGTCGGATCAACACCGCATTCCTCGAGCACATGGGCAATCATCGAGGTCGTCGTCGTTTTACCGTGTGCGCCAGCTACAGCCACACCCGTACGCTCATTCAAAATACTGGCCAGCATTTGGGAACGGTGCAAAACCGGAATCCCTCTTTCCGCCGCCGCAACCACCTCCGGATTGTCCGGGGAGATGCTGGTGGAATATACAACCTTATCGCATCCTGCAACGTGACTGGCGTCGTGTCCAATATGCACGACAGCCCCACGCTGTACTAGTTTTTTGGCCAAGTCGTTCATTGCGACATCGGAGCCGGTTACCTTGTAGCCAAGGTCGATCAAGACGCGGGCGATGGCGCTCATGCCATATCCGCCTATGCCCACAAAGTGGACGTGTTGGGCCTGATCCACCCTATTCACCTGCCTCTTCTACAGTAGTGGGAAAGAATGTGCGCACTTGGGCGATGAAATAGAGCGAACCGCAGACAACCAACCAGTCGTCGCCGTTTGCTGCTCGGTTGTCCTTCACCCAAGAAGCGAGAAACTGGCGCCAATCGGAGACAATATCCAAGCGTGCAGCTTCCCAGCCTCCCGCAAGAAATGCCTCTTGCAATTGACCAGTCTCCGCGGCGCGGGGGAAGTCAAACTTCGTCAGTCGAACGGTTTCTACGTTTGTCTGCAATCCTCTCAGCGCTTCGGCCATCCTTTTCAGCGGCTTATCCGCCAACCCGGAGAACAGCAAATGCAGCCGGGTATTTGGCGTCGTCAACCGGTTCAAGCTGGCAACCAGCGCCTCGATTCCTTCCTGATTGTGAGCCCCATCCAACATGACCATTGGTCTTGGCGAGACTACCTCTAGACGCCCAGGCCAGCGAGTTTGTTGCAGTCCGCGCACAATTTCTTCTTCCTCCAGGAGATAAGACAGGTAATTGCGCAGAACGTCGATGGTCATCAGCGATACCGCGGCGTTTTCTGCCTGATGGGGGCCATTCATTGCCAGCCGGTATTCTGACTCGGCCCGCCGGAAAATGCTCCGGTAGCGGATCTGTTGTTCACCGATCCGCTCCTGCAGCTGCTCCGCATCAAAATGGGAACCGATGCGATACAGCGTACTTCGCGACCTGTCTGCGGCCTCCTGCAGGACCGCGAGCACTTCTGCCCGCCTTTCACCAGTGATGACGGGTACCCCCGGCTTGATGATCCCCGCCTTTTCCCGGGCAATCTCGGGAAGGCTGTTTCCGAGTACGTCCATGTGATCCATGCCTATGTTCGTAATGACGGTTGCGATCGGGAAAACGACATTGGTCGAGTCCAGTCGTCCGCCCAAGCCCGTTTCCCAGACCACGACTGCCGGTCTTGTCACGTTGGCAAAATAGAGGATGGCAATGAGTGTAATCACTTCAAATTCGGTAGGAGAGCCAAATCCTGATTCTGCTTCGCAGCGCTCCACAAGAACCCTTGCCTGTTCCACCAATTCGACCAAATCGGCTTGCGGAATCATCGCCCCGTTGTATCGAATCCTTTCCCGGAAATCGATCAGGTACGGGGAAGTGAACATCCCTACACTGTATCCGGCCTCCATCAGCATATGGCTCAGATAAGAGCAGGTAGAGCCTTTCCCGTTCGTACCGGCGACGTGAATAAAAGCAAGCCGTCTCTCGGGATTCCCCAATTGCCCCAGCATCCACTGCATTCTTTCCAGTCCCGGCTTTTGGCCAAACCGAAGCAGTCCGTGCAGCCAGTCTAGCGCTTTTGTGTATCCTTCCAATCCTTCAGCATTCATGCCGCATTGCTCCATTCTCAAAAATATGCGAAGGTACGGCGGTTCATTCGCCTTTTAGCTCAGATAGGCGGGCCATTACTTTCTCGCGTTTTTCCATGTAACCGGCCATCTTCGCCCGTTCCTCTTCGACTACTTTTTCCGGAGCCTTAGCCATGAAGCCCGGATTGTTCAGCTTTTTCTCGATTCGCTCGACTTCTCCGTGCAGCGTCGCCAGTTCTTTTTCCAGACGCTTCACTTCTTGGTCCAGATCAATCAATCCCGCCAGCGGCAAGAAAAGCTCCGCGCCTGACACGACTGCGGACATCGCTTTGTCCGGTGTCTTCAGCTGCTCGCTGATCTCCAGGCGCTCCGGATTGCAGAAACGGACCAGGTACTCTTCACCGCGTTGGAGACGTTCCAGCGTGAGAGAATCGCCCGGCTTGATCAAGAGCTCGATTTTCTTGGACATCGGCACATTCACTTCGGCCCGGATGTTGCGGACACTGCGAATGACTTCCACGAGCAGATTCATTTCTGCCTCTGCGTCCGGGAAAATCAATTGCTCATTTACTGTCGGCCAGGCTGCAACCGTGATGCTTTCTCCCTGATGCGGCAGTGCTTGCCAAATTTCCTCGGTCATGTAAGGCATGAACGGATGCAAGAGACGCAAGGTCTGATCGAGTACAGTGACCAGGACGGATTGGGTCGTCTTTTTCGCTGCCTCGTCATTGCCGTACAGCGGCAGCTTCGCCATTTCGATGTACCAGTCGCAAAGGTCATCCCAGATGAAGTTGTACAGGACGCGGCCAGCTTCGCCGAATTCAAACGCATCCATGAGACGGGTAACGTCTTTGATCGTCGCCTGCAGGCGGGACAGAACCCATTTGTCCGGTGTGGACAGGTTTCCACTAAGATCGATGTCCTCGTAGCCAAACCCTGTCAGATTCATCAAAGCAAAGCGGGACGCATTCCAAATCTTGTTGGCGAAGTTGCGGTTCGCCTCTACTTTTTCCCAGTAGAAACGCTGGTCGTTACCCGGCGAATTTCCCGTTGCGAGCGTAAAGCGCAGGGCGTCCGCTCCGTACTTCTCGATTACTTCCATCGGGTCAACCCCGTTGCCCAGCGACTTGGACATTTTCCGTCCTTCGGAGTCCCGAATAATGCCGTGAATCAAAACGGTGTCAAACGGATTTTTACCGGTAAATTCGAGTCCGCTGAAAATCATCCGCGCTACCCAGAAGAAGATGATATCGTAGCCGGTAACCAGTACATTGGTCGGATAGAAGTACTTCATATCCTCTGTCTCTTCCGGCCAGCCCAGCGTCGAGAATGGCCAGAGCGCCGAGGAGAACCAGGTGTCGAGAACGTCCTGATCCTGCACTAGCTGATGGCTGTGGCAGTGCGGGCACTCACCTGCATCTTCGCGGGAAACGATGGTCTCGCCGCAATCCTGGCAGTACCAGGCCGGAATCCGGTGGCCCCACCAGAGCTGGCGGGAGATGCACCAATCGCGGATATTCTCGATCCAGCGCAGGTAGTTTGTCTTGAAGCGCTCCGGCACGAATTTGACACTGTCCTCGCTGTACGCGTTGGCAATCGCCGCATCTGCCAGGGGCTGCATTTTGACAAACCACTGGGTGGACAGATACGGTTCAACGACGGCATCGCTGCGTTCACTGTGTCCAACCTGATGGATGTGCTCCTCGATCTTGAACATGACGCCTTGTTCGGTCAAGTCCTTGATGATTTGCTTGCGGCACTCAAAACGGTCCAGCCCTTTATAGCCAGCCGCATTTTCGTTCATCGTCCCTGATTCGTCCATGACGACGATTTGCGGAAGCTGATGTCTTTGACCGAGCTCAAAGTCGTTCGGGTCATGGGCCGGTGTAATTTTTACGGCACCGGAACCAAACTCAGGGTCTACATAGTCATCTGCCACGATCGGAATTTCCCGGCCAACGATCGGCAGAATGACGGTTTTGCCGATCAGATGCTTGTAACGCTCGTCTTCGGGATGAACGGCTACTGCCGTATCACCAAGCATGGTTTCCGGACGCGTCGTCGCCACTTCGATGTAGCCGCTTCCGTCTGCCAATGGGTAGCGCATGTGATGCAGGGCGCCCTTTACTTCTTTATAGATGACCTCGATATCGGACAGGGCCGTGCGGGCAGCAGGGTCCCAGTTGATAATCCGATTGCCGCGGTAAATGAGTCCTTTTTCATACAGACGTACAAATACCTCGCGAACGGCACGGGAAAGTCCTTCGTCCATCGTAAAGCGCTCGCGCGAGTAATCAAGGGCAAGACCGAGCTTTTCCCACTGCTCGCGAATATGCTCGGCGTAGATGTGCTTCCATTCCCACACCTTCTCGAGGAATTTTTCACGTCCCAGATCGTGACGGGAGATGCCTTCCTCGCGCAGCGTCGCTTCTACACGAGCTTGCGTCGCGATACCGGCGTGGTCCATTCCCGGCAAAAACAGCGCACTGTATCCCTGCATGCGCTTGGTTCGGGTGATGATGTCCTGCAGTGTCGTGTCCAGGGCATGGCCCAGGTGCAGCTTTCCCGTTACGTTTGGCGGCGGGATAACGATTGTAAACGGACGTTTCTGGGGGTCTCTCTCTGCTTTGAAAAAGCCTTTTTCGATCCAGTACGGATACCATTTGGATTCGGCTGCCTTTGGATCGTAGTTTTTCGGCAGCAGCTGATCAATGTCATTGGTCGCTTGTTGATTCGACATGGCAATGCCTCCTTAAGAAAATAAAAAAACCTTCCATCCCAAAGGACGAAAGGATTGTTTCGCGGTACCACCTTTGTTAATGCAAGCCTTCGCATCCATTGCCGAAGTGCCGCATTCACTCTGACAAGATAACGGTTGTTAGCCGGTCGCGGCTACAGCACAAAATATGTGCATTCACCGAAACAACTCCCGGGCGACCTTCGACCAATCCCTTCCTTAGAGAATCTCGCAGCTACTGATTCTCCTCTCTGCCAAGGCGTCCTGGTCTACTCTTCCCGTTCACAGCAATCACTTTGTTTCATTTCATGTCAATCGTATTATATACAATCCAGGTGCAGCCCGTCAAACCCGGTTTCACCTGGCTAATTCACGGTGATTCCGAGCGCTTCCGCAAATCCAAGGACGTGCAGGATGTCCATTATTTCTTCGCGTACATTGATGATCTCTACCCGCTTTCCCAAAGCGAGCAAATCTTTCGTCGTAAAAAACAGATTGCCGATGCCGGAAGAATCGACGAACGTCACATCCCGAAAATCAACCGTAACCGAGCCGTTTCTTTCTCCGTATTCGCGCAATAGATTGCCGACCTTGTCACCTACAGCCATGTCCAATTCACCGGCAAAGTAAAGGGTAGCCTGTCCGTTCGTTTCTGTTGCCTGGAAGTCCATGCACACATACTCCTCTCACGCTTTCATTCTTTATTTATGTAACGAATTACCCCGTTATCAAGTTACCCAAGTTTTTCTATTTCCAAACATCGGAATTAACCGATCATACACTCTAAAATCAACCTCGTACCAGATGGAGAGGTGCCCAGACATACCCGGTCGCAAAACTGGAGCATGGCGTGAAAGCCAACCCCCAGCGAATGCTTGCTCGAGTAGCCTTGTCGCAGTGTCGCTCTCGGCAGCTCCTCCAGGAGAATTCCGTTCCCGTGATCATGTACAATGACACGTACTGTATTTTCCGCAGATGCGAGGTGGATGGTCACGGTCCCGCCGGTGCCATGCTTCAACGTATTCGTCGCCGCTTCATTGACAGCCACGACATACTGGAACTTCCGCTTTTCCTCTACCTGGAGCGCATCCATGATCCGCCTGCACTCCGTTCTGAGGAATGCCAGGTCTTCCGCCGACTGGATCAACACCGTTGCCAGCTTCAGTCCGTCTTCGGCCAGTACCGTCAACTCCGCATCTGTCAATAAAACAAGCTTGTCCTGGGTGACTGCCCCCAAGACCTGCTTGTACATGTCCCATTCTTTTTGCTGGCGCCGACGCTCTTCGGCAATGGCCTCTGTCACATCGATCAACGCCAGTCCACAGGTCTGATCCGGCAGAGGGGAGGCATACATTTCGTACATCTTGCTGCCATCGGACGAGACCAGCTGCTCCCTTACAGAAGTGCCGCTCTTTATGGCCTCTAGAGCTACTCGCCTCATGTCCCCTTCCATCAATTCTTCTGTCCGCTGGGCTCCAATCGGTCTTATGTCTCCATTCTCCATTACGTACAAGTAAATGCTCTGCACCTGACGCAAGATAGAGAGCTTTTGCAGCTCTTCCTTGATGAGGCGGTGCCGTTCATCCTCTGGCTCTTTCAACTCGGCCAGCATGTCTGTCGGTTGCTTTTCCGCACTATGATGCCATTGCAGGAATTCCTCCATGAGCAATCGCCCCAAAACCTCTTCCCGGCGAAGCACTTTTTCGATATCCAGCACATAGTAGGGAACATCGTGAATTCCTTGGAAAGCGTTCCCAATAATCCGGAAGTCGGACGCCAATTCTACTTCGACCCGATCTGACAGCTTTTGTTCATGACAGAACAGACCGATTGCGGTCCGGCAGATAGCGCGGAGTTCAGCCGATGCGACTTCGCCGGAATCCAGCTTCACCCTGACTGTGCGGGCAGGTATCACTTTTTGTCCTGCTCCTGCCCGCAATGCAGCTAGACAGTTCTGACACGCAGGATTCTGCGGGCACTCCTCACACAACATCATCGTTTCCTTTCCTCCTGTTCCGTACCTGATTGAAACCGCAGGATTAACAGGGATATATCATCGGACTGCAGACCCTCTTTCGTCCTCGCCCAGACATAGTTCTCCACCAACGCAATACTGTCGGTTTCACCCGACCGCTTTTCCTCGCTTAGCAAGCTCGAAAATCCTTTCAACCACGTTTGCAAGCATTGCTGGGAGTCTTTTCTGCTCATCTCCAGCAAACCGTCTGTATAGGCTAGCAGCATGCCGTCTTGGTCCAGGGGTACTTCGTCTGAAACGTAGACGCTATTCGGGAGCAACCCCAGACCCAGGCCGCCGCTGCATGGAAGGAGCCTTGCCCCGGAGCCGTCCAATATGAACGGCTGCGGGTGCCCGGCACGACTGATCGATAATGTGTGGTCTACCGAATCGTAGACTGCGATCAGCATCGTAATAAACGAGCGTGTTTTGCTCAAATCTTCGTAGAGCAATTTGTTCAGTTGATGCAAAATCAGTTCAGGTTTCCAATAGGTTTGCGTCACGGCCCGGACAGCGCTGCGGATTCCTGTCGTCATCAGGCTGGCTGGCAGGCCGTGGCCCGAAACGTCGGCCACCACAAAGCAAGTAAAGCGCTCATCGAGCATCAGGTAGTCCACATAATCTCCGCCCACATAGGTATAAGGGAGGAACACAGCCTTGGCTTGAAGACCGGGCAGGACAAGCCGTTCTCGGGGAATCAGCAAAAACTGGATTTTTTGCGCCAGTTCCATCTCCTGCTCCATCAAGCGCAGCTCCAGCAGCTGATTTTCCTGCAAGCATCTGAGGATCAGTCCGCGCACGTTTACGACCAGCAATTGAAAAAAGGATTGCTCCAGTTCAAGTTCTTCCACGCTCTCTGTAGTGCTTTTCGCCAGCATGACTACATACCTGGGTGCCAGCGGCGTATCCCTCTGTTCATCTACCACAATTTGTTCCGATATGTCTCTCTGGATATAGGGATGGTTGGGATCTCCCCTGACCACTTCATAATAAACTACACCTTCCTGCGATTCCAGAGAAATGCGCAAGTAAACGAGGTTGTCCATTTTGGAAAACCAGGCATCCACCAGCTCTTCGATCACCTGCTGCAGATTTTCATAGCTGACCTCGCGCAAGCTTTGTTCATTGCTAGCCAGCAAAATTTTTTCATAGGTTTGCTTGATGGCAAGGATTTGCGAGAGTTGATCATTCTTTCGTTGAATCTGATCCATATGTTCGGTAAATTTTTTCTCCAGACTGCTTGCTGTGTCCATCATCTGACGGACCAAGGATTGATTCCAACCTTTTGTCAGGAATAATCTGAAAACAGTGATAAGGGCACCAATTCCAATCCCGATTATATGGATGCGGGAATCGGGCCAGGTAAACATCGCGACTACCTCTACAAACAGCAATACCTGCATGGAATTCGAGTCAAGAAAGCTGAACCTCAACTGTTCATGCAAATAGCCATATTCGTTCATCAGTCGCCCTTTTGAAGGGTTGCGTGGAAAACGAATGTGAGCCCACAGCAAGATGCCAAGCGACAGTGAACCCATGATCATAAAAAGCGCCGTGGGCATGATCGGTTGAAACATGACAGCCACCGTAAACAGCAAAGTCGCAACCAACAATTTCGATTCTTTTTCTTGTTTACCGTGTACCAGCCCGTTTGCCAGAAAAACGGTTGTCCACGGAGCCAGCAGCAGAATGCCGCTCAGGATGTGCAGCAGGACAATCATCATACCCGCATCCTCTTGGTACAGCCATGAGCAAAGGGCCATCGCGCCGTAAACCGCTACAAATGCCATTGCATCCAGAATACTCTTCCACCGGTCATAGTAGATATGCGGCGCCAATGGGTACGCATGTATAGACATGAGAAAAAACAGGTAATACAGCATATCAAAGGGGAGGCTTAGTTGCTGGATGAGAATGTCGGGATGGTTTACCATCAGATGTGACAATCCCCAGGCGATCAAGCCGGCACCTTGTAAAAACGAAAGGTCGTACCAACGCTTTATCGATACCAATTGACGGGAGAGAAGCATGATGTATACGCCTGCCCCTATGCCGCTCGCGTAAAGCAACGCTTTCCATACCATTACGGATCACCTTTTTGCATTTGCATGTCTCTGCTACCCCTCTGCATTCTGTTCCCCGGTAAGGGCAGGTCCAAACGTCGGTTTTTTCATTATACAGCATCCGGCTCCGTTTCGAGCAGGGGGTTTCGAGAAAGGAGACACTGGCCTTTCGTCTTGTGCATATACTGGAGCTGAGAGGTGATCGCGATGTCTCGCTGGAAATACCACCCCACTTACTTGCGGATCAAATTCGGCTGCAGGCAAATTCTCCTTCCGTTGATTGTGTTTCAATTTATTCGCACGATATTCGTTCCTACATCCTTTGATGTCATCCTGCTGGGACTGCTGGCTATCCTGTACGTCGCCATTCTTCTTGAATGGCTCTGATAGCTGGTGCATGTACGCAAAAAAACGCCCCACCTGGTGAGAGCCCTGCAAAAGTCCACCTAATATCTGTAAACCGTAACCCTAGTGCCCTTAGGTACTGGGGTTTCAATTATCGAGAATGTAGCTGTAGTGGGGAGAAGCATGTTTCCGATCTGCGCTCCGGTCTACGTCCTGCAAGGATGTGAAACTGTCCGCTCCACAGCGATCCCGGGGGAAGCGCAAAACGGCGCGCAGCTCCGAAGGTTACTCATGGATTGCGCTTCTGTCTCCCCGGGCTTCGCTGTTCCGCTCGGCTGGACTCCGCTAGTCGCTCCGCCTGGAAACATGCTTCTCCTCCGAAACAGTAGGTTTTCAACAGGCTGAAACCCAGTGCCGCTTCGACACCGGGTTTTGATGTACAATAAAAAGAAAACGAAAGAGTTGGAACCATTGCTACAGCCCTCTAAACAAATCACGGCATCCTTCCATGCCGAATTATATAAACTGATTCCCGTGGATCACCCATTATGTAAAATCAATGAAATCGTCGATTTCACGTTCATTCATGAATTGGTTCGTTCTTCTTATTGTGAGCATTACGGAAGACCAGCTAACGAGCCGGAGCTCCTGTTTCGCTTGCTGTTTTTACAGGTTCTCTACAATCTTTCGGATGAACGCATCATTCAGGAAACGCAGGTAAACCTCGCTTATAAGTGGTTTTTAGGTTTAAATCCAGAAGATACCCTTCCTGACCCCTCTCAGTTATCCCGCTTTCGTAATCATCGGTTAGGAGCCGGAGCCGTAGACGAGGTACTCAAATCGGTTGTACGTCAGTGCATCGAAAAAGGACTTGTGAAATCAAAGACGATCATCGTGGATTCCACTTATACACTGGCAGCTTCGCCAAAACAAAAGCCTCTTGAAGTACTGCGAGATGCGGCGAAGCGCTTATTCCGTATTGTGGTGAAAAAGCATCCAAAACTTGAAAAGAAACTCCCGAGGTTACCGGAGTTGAAGAAGGATCAAGAGGGTGCCGAGAAGATCATGCTTCACTACTTGGCGGAACTTGGAGAGACAGTCGAGACTTTGTTACCCGATCATGAGGGTTCCATCTCGGAGAAGATCAAGGTCGCCAAGGCCATCGTGGAAGATGAGCGTCTGCTGGCCAATAAAGGCATTATGTCGGCCATTGATCCAGATGCCCGCTTTGGATGGAAGAGCAATACGAAATCCTTTTTTGGCTACAAAGAGCATATTGCCATGACGGATGAAGAAATCATTACGGCTGTGGAGGTCACCGGAGGAAGTACGGATGACGGAAAACAATTCAAAGAACTTTTGAACCAATCGCTTGACGTGGGAATAGAAGTACAAGAAGTGATTGCTGACACCGCATATTCGGGTAAAGATAACTTGGCCGAGATGAAATCCAAGGGGATTAAACCTGTCGTCCCGCTAAACCCCGTCGTACATAATGGGGGACTGAAGCAAGAGGGCTTTGAGTACAACAAGGATGCAGACTTTGTTATTTGTCCGGCAGGACAACATAGTATCCGAAAGGCTGTCCAAGGAAGCAAGCAGAGTGGCAAAAGTCGTTCTCTCGTTTTTTACTTCGATACGGAGAAATGTAAGACATGCCCACTTAGGGAAGGCTGTTTCAAACCAGGAGCAAAGAGCAAGACCTACTCCATCCGGATCGTGGCGGAACCCTACAAGGCGCAAATCGAGTTTGAAAACAGCGATACGTTCAAAGAACGTATTCGTCGCAGACCGATTATTGAGCACAAAAATGCTGAATTAAAAAGGTATCATGGGATGACCAAGGCCAAGTACCGTGGTCTCTTTCGTATGCGAATACAGGCAATACTTACGGCTTTCGTCGTAAATGTAAAACGGATGATAAAATTGGCAGAAAAAATGCAGCCCGTCTCTTAAAGGAGAATGGACTGCATTTTTCGTTAAAGTCCTTTTTTGTAAAAAAAAATACTGTGCGTTACCCGATCCGCAAACCTCAACAGAGGTATTTTGCAGGACTCTCCCTGGTGAGACGTCTTTTGTGTCTAAAAAGCTTGCTGCACCCAGCGTTGCAGGCGTATCAAACGGTCCATATCCTTCTCCAGTCGTTTGACCGCGTACAATTCGCTCCACTCATTTTTCTCGCTGTAATAGGTACTGATATCTCGCATGATTCTTTCCGGATAAGTCAGAAAAGCGGCAAGCAAATTCGTTTCTTCCGGCCGCAGCGGAAAGATCTCTGAATAGTGCCGGTAAAGCTGACTGGCACCCGCCTCATCTCCGGCCAGGTAAAAATACGTCCGGTAGAACATGGCCAAGTCTCGGGTCGGGGTATCGAACACAGCCCGGTCAAAGTTCAGCATCCGTACTTTTCCGTTACGATCAGGCAAAAAGTGGGCTGGCTGTGGCGAACCGTGGATGAACGACAAGCGAAAATGAGCATGAGTCCGATGCCTTTCACGCCAGTCCCGCAGCAAGCCGATCGCACTTTGAGCCATCTCCTTGACGTAAGCGTGGTTGGCCAAAAAAACGACATCGAACGGGGAAGGATAGAGACGATGTCCTGCCGCCTCAGCCGCTCTTTCCGTCATATGCAGCATCGAGTCCCACCTGCGGAGCAAGGAATCGATCAATGGCTCCACTTGTCTCGGATCATCGAAACGAAAGTTCTGGGTCAGGTGATGAAGCTCTGCCAGGCGCTCTACAGCTGGCTTCGCCCAGGCTAACGGCTCTTCCTCCCACTTCTCTGCCCCCGGTTGCCAGGCGGTTAGATAATACGTATCTTCACCATGCAGAACATACGGTTCGTCGTATTTTGTATGAAAAAATGGGACAGCCCCATCCCACCCCTTTTGCTCCAGGTGACGGAGAACTCCGCTGACCAAATGCAAGCGCTGGGGAGCGGCTTGTGTCCTTTTGCAAATAAACGATCCATACGGAGTGATCGCTTTGTACACATTCGGGGCCTTCACCACGTCAACGGTCTGTGCGAACATGTCATATTCCTGAAACAGCGGAAAGATATCGTCAAAGCGACTCATGCTTTTGACTCACTCCTCGTTTCCTCGGCCCGTTCGGCTATATATTTCAAGAGCTGATCAACCATCTGCTGGCGGTTGACAGCCTGCTCGATTCGCGCCAAACGCGCCTCTCCCGGCTCGCGATACACCTCAATGCTAGACTGCACCATATGCGATATTTCCTCTGGATAGGCCATGAAAGCCAACAGGAGCGTGTAGTCGGTTTGACCAAGCGGCCGAATTTCCTCGTAACCACTTAAAAACGCTTCGATCAGTGACAAATCCTCGTGGCGGACAAACAGATCTCTCAGGTACCCGGCTGTATCCCGCTGAGCGACCGATAAAACCGGCTGGAAAAAACCGCGCAAAAACAGCTTGTCGTTTACCAGCCCCCAATTGTCCGGGCGCAAAGTGCCGTGGGAGACAAAGAGCTCTTTCTGATCGATCCTGGTACTCAAAAGCATGTCGGTGCAGCGCTCCATTCTCTCCAAAAGGGGCGGAAATAGCCAGCTATAAAAACGATGATCCCTGCCTGATTGTCTGCCGCGATAACGGAGAGATTCCCAAAAATCTTTTACCCTTCTCGTTGTCGCAGCCATTCTCGCCTGTTCTCGTTCCCAAAAATCGGCGGGGTGAAAGATACTGCCGTCCCGCTGGGATTCATGCATCATCGCAACGATCTTGCCGCATTGACGCATGGTATCCGTTCCCAGTGGTATCGATTCGATGCGGCGAAGATGATCTGTGAGCGTAATTCCGCGTTGGCCTACCACCAAATACGGCTTTGAATCCTTCGTCCGAATAAATCTCTCCAAATCGCGGAAACCTTGGCGAACCATTCGTTCACGCCATGCAAACGACCAACGCATGATGTCTACCCGTGGCCATATGCGCAGCTCTTTCGGACCGCGGTTTGTCTCCAACAGATGGCAATCGTTCAGCGGGGTGATGTGGATTACCCTTGCCCGATACCGTTGACACACTTCGGACAGATTGATTTTCTCCACGGCCCCCCGCTCCTCACTGTGGAATATAGAGTATTTGCCCGGCCACGATCTGGTCTGAACGCAGGTTGTTTACCTCCAGAATCCGAGACTGAGGAATGGCATAACGCTGACAGATCGTTTCCAGCGTCTCGTCGCGTTGAATGATGCACAACTTTAGCCGGCTTTGCTTTTCCTCTTTGCTGCGGACAAAGGAAGTGAGATTGTGCATCGTCTCGATCGAAGCCGAATCTGCTTCAAAGGAACCTTTTCGCGACGCCTGTGAAGAAGACTCTTCTTCCATTTTGGCCTCTTGCTGCACCCGGGTCGCTTGCGAAAAGATCGACGTGAGATTTACCTTGCCGCCTTCTTCACGCGCCGGTTTGCCCGATATCGCTACACGCACTTCCTTCTCTTCCACTGCCTCCTGAGGCTGCTGGGCAATGACCTCTACCGCCTCCTCGTCTGCTGTCTCCTGTGCTGCTGCTTCTACAGCGGCTTCATCCGCATCCGCTGTGGCCGGCTCAGCTTGCGCTTCCTCCCTGCTTTCATCGGAGACTCCCGTCGCGACGGTTTCTTCTTGCACAGCCTCCGGTTGGGTGCGAGGAGTCTCGGTCGACTGTGAGTCTGCCACCTCCCGCAACTCCAAAGGCGGTGCGGGCAGCGTCTCTTCGGATTGCTTTTCCGGTCGGGAATGAACCGGTTCAGCCGCCTGTGACTCTGCCACTTTGCCCACTTCCAAGGACGGCTCGGGAGCTATATCCCCGAATTTTCTTTCCGGTTGGAAGCGAACCGGTTGGGCCGCCTGCGACTCTGCCACCTTCCGCAGCTCCAAGGACGGCTCGGAAGCCGTTTCCTCGGATTGCCTCTCGACATGCGATACGAACTTCTTCTCGGGGGCCATCCCTTCGTAGAGCGCCGGATTCGCTTCAGGCTCATTCCATGACACCTGTTCGATAGAGGGGCTGCTATCGCGATCGGAGCCTTTTCCTTGTTCTTTGACCGTGAGCGCCTCGGTTACATCCCCAAATCCTAGACTTTCATTTTCTGTCCGGTTTGAAGTCCCCTTGTGCTGAGAAGCTTCAAACATCGCTGCAAACCCGCTCGGGCTTTGCTGTGCGGCTGGGGTCTGTTGCATCGCGTGGGTCTGTTGCATCGCGTGGGTCTGTTGCACCCCGTGGGTCTGTTGCACTGCGTGGGTCTGTTGCACTGCGTGGGTCTGTTGCACTGCGTGAGTCTGCTGTGCTTCCTCCAGCGGGATTTGCCGATGCAATTCACTTTCCAGCTCCGCCAGCTTCCGCTCGATGTCCTCTAGCGAGATAGGCTGTGCAAGTTCTTCTGACTGATCTTGCGAAGCATGGGCAAATTGCCACTCTCCGCTAGAGGGAACTTCTCCATAGGAGACTGGTTCAGGATTGCCCGCAGGTTGTCCTGTCTGATAATTGGTCTCGGCAAACTTGATGCCCGCGATTTTCAGATCAGCCTCTATCATCACCTGATGGGGAGAATCAAGCTGGTAATCAAAGCTGTCGACAACTGCGTAAATATCCTCTATTTCAGCGATTCGATTCAAAGGAATCGTGATGTTTAGCGGAATCCTGTGGTGCAGTTGTTCCTCCTGGCCGTACAGCTGCCCGTCTGACCCGCCCGGCCGAAAAGGTGAAAAGGTCACCGCCTCAACCAAGGATTCCGTACCGCCTCCAGCTGTCTCAGAGGTGTCCTTGATCGGCTTGTATTTCCCGAATAATTGCAGGCAACCGGTGATGGAGATCGCTGACTCTGTTTCCAGCACCTCGACATCAGGAAACAACTCCAATTCTCTCCACTCGTCTATTCCGGCTTTATCCGATGAGAGGAAAATGGTTTCCTTGATGGCAAACGAAAGCAGTCCATCCTGTAGCGCCATCCGTGCTCCTCCTTTCAAGTGCAGGACATTTCTTTACACTATATGGGGCAGACGAGCCTTTTAGCACCGGAAAATTGGGTTTGGAAGAAGTCGCCTTGATTTTCAACCGAGAGTAGTAGGCAGTTACGTTGGAATAACCCCCCGTTTAAAGCTGCTGTAGCGGAGAGAAGCCTGTTTCCATTCTCCGCTCCGGTCTACGCTCCGCATGGAAGCGAACACTGTCCGCTCCGCAATGCTCCCGAGGGAATCGCAAAACGGCGCGCAGCTTTGAAGTGTAGTCATAGGTTGCGATTCTGTTTCCTCGGGATCATTGCGGAGCTGGGTGGGACTTCGCTAGTCGCTCCGACTGGAAACAGGCTTCTCTGGCGATCTGATCTGCTTCTGCGAGCTTTACAAAGCATGTGGGAGGGTTCAGGTTGTCTGTAGTTTTTCGCAGCCTTTATCAGTAGCTGTAGAGATGAAAAAGGAGAAAACGGCGAAGGTCTTTGGGACACTACCCAGGCGGAATGGAAAAAGCAAAACACGTTTTCAGCGTCCAACTCTGAGACGCTGCCCTGAGCAGACTGCTTTTGGACGCGGTTTTGCTTTTGGAATGGAGCCGGACAGTACAGCCCCCAGCAGTGTCCCACCGAACCTGTAGCCGTTTTCTCCTTTTTCATCTCCTCCACCAAAGCCTGTCCAACCGCTAAAATAGAAAAGCTGCGGCGGAAGAAAATCTCGATTCTTCGTCATAAGGAGCAAGGGCAGCACTTATCAGAACCAATCCGAGGGAATCGTACAACGTAAAAAAACCAGGGTATCAGCTCCCTGGTTTTTGCGTCCAATATTCCAATAATTCCTGTACAGTCTGTTTTGCCTGGTCAATACAGTCCGGCACCCCGACACCTCCGTAGGAACCGCCGGTCAGCCATACACCGGGCAGATGCTCCTTCATCTTGGCGGTGGCCCCTTTGAGCCATTGCTTGTGACCAACCAAGTACGGCAAGCCCCTGTTCCAACGGGTAACCTTGTAAAATTCGGGATGGTCATCGATCTGCATGACTTTCTGGAGATCGCGGACGACCACGTCGACGATTTCTTCATCAGAACGGTCTACAATCTCTTCGGCGCCCGGCTTGCCCACGTAGCAGCGTACAAGCGCCTTGCCTTTCGGCGTCGTATGCGGCCACTTTCGCTGAGTCCACGTGCACGCCGTGATCGTAAACTTTTCCTTGCGAGGGACGACAAAGCCTGTCCCTTCTTTATCGATCCTTACGCCTTGCTCGGGATAGGCGAGAGCGACTGTCGCCATAATCGTAGGCTTGGCGCCGCTGATCGGCGGTATATCGACATGCTCCTTGACAACTTCCCTGGCCAAATGATGAGGGATCGCTAAAATAACAGCGTCGGTATCAAAAACCTCACCATGAGCCAGTTCGACGCTATATCCGTCCTGGCGCTTTTCCAAGCGCTTGACAGCCGTGCTTTTCCGGACCGAGTCAGCAGGCAGCAGTTCTTCCAGTCGATCAGCGAGTGATTGCAAGCCGCTGGTCAAGCTCACGAACATTCCCTTTGACTTTGGCTGTCCCTCGGACTGTTTGCTCTGCTTAGGGCGAGAATTCCTCATCGCCATAATGAGGCTGCGGTGCTTCTGTTCCATCTGGGCGTATTGCGGAAAGGTGGAGAGAAGACTCAATTTGTCGATATCGCCACCGTAAACGCCGGAGATCAAAGGCTCGATTACATTCTCGATGACTTCATCTCCAAGCCGGCGACGGAAAAAATTCCCAACGGACTCGTCTTCGCCAGTTTGCGCCCCCGGCAATATCAAATCTACCGCCGCTCTGAGCTTGCCCAACGGAGAGATAAGCGGTGTCATGGCAAAAGGCATCAGCTTGGTCGGTACACCCATCACGGCTCCCTCCGGAATCGTGTACAAACCGTTTTTATGCAGAATATACGCCTGACCCGCGTTGTTGTTTACCAGCCGATCACCCAGGCCGACATCTTTGATGAGCTCGGTTGCGCTCGTTTTTCGTTCCAAAAAGGAGTCTGCTCCCAGCTCAATGGTAAATCCCTCGTGCTTCCAGGTCTGAACCTTCCCGCCGGTCCTGTCGCTTGCTTCCAGCAATGTGAACCGGACTGGCAATCCTTGTTCCCGCGTCCATTTCTGCAGGTAGTAGGCAGCCGTAAGTCCAGTCATACCGCCGCCTACGATCGTGACATGCAGCTGTTTTTCGCTCATTTGCTATTTCCCCATTGCCGGCAGCTTTTTCCCGATTACATCAGCCAGACAGGAGATAAAAGCAGGTCTGGCATTCGGCATCGGGGGCCGGTAGTAATTGGCTCCGAGTTCATCGGTTACCGCTTTGCATTCGATGTCATTGTCGTAGAGCACTTCCAGATGCTCTGCGACGAAGCCGACCGGGCAGTACACGAAGGTTTGGTATCCATGAGCGTTGTGCAGGTCGCGGGTCAAATCCTGCACGTCCGGTCCGAGCCATGGCTCGGGTGTATTGCCTGCACTCTGCCAGCCGATAGCGTAGTGCGAAATGCCCGCTTCTTTTGCGATCAATGCAGCCGTTTCCTCCAGCTGATGGGGATACGGATCACCCGATTGGAGGATTTTTTCCGGGAGACTGTGGGCAGAGAAAATCACCACGGCTTTGTCTCGTTGCGCTTCCGGCATCGATCTGAACGTATCCTTGATCGCATCGCTCCAATAGGAAATAAACCCGGGCTCCGTATACCAGCTCTCCACTGAATGGATTTCAGGGCCGCCGATGCTCGCTGCGTGTTCCTTTGCCCTGCCATTGTATTCTTTTACACTGTAGCTGGAATAGTGGGGAGCCAGCACCAAGCTGATCGCCTTTTCGATGCCATCGCGATGCATTGCCTCGACTGCATCCTCCACGAAAGGAGCGATGTGCTTTAGACCAAGATAGCCGACAAATTCCTTATCCGGAAAACGGCGGTTCATCTCCTGTTCAAGCTGGCGTACCTGCTCGTCCGTAATTTCGGCAAAGCGATTGACGCCACCCACCGCTTCATAGCGGGCTGTCAGATCGTCCAGCAATTCCTGCGAAGGCTTGCGGCCCCGGCGAATATGCGTGTAATAGGGTTCAATCTCTTCCTTCTTGCGCGGTGTTCCGTACGCCATCAGGAGTAATCCGATCTTTTGCTTGGACATAAGTTGCACCTCCGTATTACGCGTTCCGGCGATAACTGTGAATGAAGCTGGTCAGCTTTTGCAAGGTTTCTACTTTGGCGTCTGGGAACACTCCATGACCCAGGTTAAAGATATAGCCGGGCTGCTGCGTGCCCTCGTCAAGTATTTCCTTTGCTTTCGCCTCCAATTTTTCCCAAGGAGCCAAAAGCAGTGTAGGATCCAGATTTCCTTGCAAGGTTTTGGTGACGCCCAGCTCACGCGCTTTTGTGATCGAAGTCCGCCAGTCGAGGCCGACCACATCGACCGGCAGCTTGTTCCACTCCTCAAGCAGGTGACCACAGCCTACGCCGAAATAGATTGTCGGCACGCCCGTCTCCCGCAGCGACAGCAAGATGCGGTTCATGACCGGAGCGATAAATGTCCGGTAGTCTTCATCGTTCAGGGCGCCTACCCAGGAGTCAAATACTTGGACAGCTTGCGCGCCTGCGGCAATTTGCGCTTTCAGATATGTAATGGTCAACGTGCCCAGCTTCTCCATCAGCTTTTCCCAAGCTGCCGGCTGCGTGTACATGAACGATTTGGTTTTGTGATAATGCTTGGAAGGACCTCCCTCGATCATGTAGCTGGCAAGGGTAAACGGAGCTCCTGCAAAACCGATCAGCGGTACAGAGAGCTGCTGGCGCAAAATTTTGATCGCTTCCATGATGTATGGCACGTGCGTATCCGGGTCGAGCTCGCCCAGGCGATGGACATCTTCGAGCGATCCAATCGGGTTGGCAATGACAGGTCCGATCCCCGATTCAATGTTTACATCGACCCCGATCGGCTTGAGTGGAGTCATAATGTCAGCAAAAAGAATCGCAGCATCCACCCCGAGCTGCTCAACCGGCAGACGGGTTACTTCCGCGCAAACTTCGGGTATATAGTTCATTTCAAAAAATGTGTGCTTGGCACGGATAGCCCGGTATTCGGGTTGATAACGCCCCGCCTGGCGCATGTACCATACCGGCACATGATCTGTCGGTTCCTGGCGACAAGCTTTTAAAAACGTATCGTTAAACGGTTTTGCAGTCATGAATAAACCTCGCTTTACACGGTAATATTCCTTATCCTTATGATACCACTCGGCAATCGACAAAAAATGCATTGATTGTGTCAAAATCGTTATCGTTTCAACCGCTGTTCTCCTGGTACCATTGTTTCCCAAAAGCTCAGTGACGAATACGAATATCCCCTGTTGAGCTGCTGACAGTCAGCGCCGGACCTTCCGTGCCTACCGATCCCGCTACTCTCTGCTCCCCTTTTTCCGAGTAAGACATTTCCGGCCAATCGGCTTTTATATCTCCCGTATCCGTAGCCAGTTCCATCTTTACTGCTTCGGGCAGTTTTAACAAGGATACCGTGATGTCTCCTGTATCCGTTCGGACATTTACGTCGTGCTTCATGTCTTTCAGTTGCAGCGAATCGATATCACCTGTACTGCTGAAGGCATCCACTTTTGCACTGACGGAGGATATGTCCATGTCGCCTGTATCTGTTCTCAGGGTGAGTGTTTCTCCTTC
Organism: Brevibacillus borstelensis; assembly: GCF_036700025.1. NCBI lineage: Bacteria > Bacillati > Bacillota > Bacilli > Caryophanales > Paenibacillaceae > Brevibacillus > Brevibacillus borstelensis. Next base: position 4,028,666 of record NZ_CP144922.1, read on the forward strand.
AAACCCCGCCAACTCGATATCGCCCGTGCTCGTTTTCAGCGTTCCTTCCTTTGCTTTGATCGCATTGATACGGAAGTCTCCCGTGCCGCTGTTCACGGCTATTTTTTCGTAGACCGCTTCCGGAATCATCACCTGGAGCTCCAGGTCTACCCGTTGATGAAAGAAAAAGCCGAACTGCATTTCAGTTGGTTCCTTTATCCTTACCTGCAGAATTCCGTCAGGGGTGACTTCCGTCGTAAACTTGATTTTGTCCAATCGCTTTCTATCAACCTCCCCGACCATTCTTGCAGTCGCACTGGACAAATTGCTCGTAGTCAACACGACGTCAGCGATGTCCGTTTCCACTTCGACACCCTTGATAGGCTGGTCGATTGTACGCAGTTCACTGACTGTCTCCGTGTCTCCCTTAAAGTCGGGGTTCAGTTTGAACTGCCAGACAAATCCGATCGCTCCAACGAGAAACAACAGACAGAAAAAGACGAACAAGACATTTATCATTCTTCTCATGCTATTTCCCCCTAATCATGCGGACATTAAAGTTCAGATAACGCAAAAATTGCCGATACAGCCATCGGCTCAAGCGGGCCAACCCGATCGCAAGCATTCCGCCCAAACCAAATGATGCCATCCCCGAGAAGAGAACCAGATATTGCTCATCTGCGTTTCCCGGAATTCCGTACTTCAAAAACAAGCCAATCGGTGTAAGCAGCAATGCCAGAGCGACGGCAAACAAACCGATAAGGACAGCAATCAGTCCGACAAATGGGCCCAATACGAAAACAAGGTTAAAAAAGCCCAAACTGACGGTCGCCAAAACAGCTCTCGTCATATTACTGATGGATGCGTTCGATTGTGCCTGATGAATGCGGTATCCGGCTAATATCTCGCGGGCAAGAACCTTTGGACTGCCCAGACTGTCGGCAATCTCCTGTTCGCTTTTCCCCCTGTCCACTCCGATCAAGAAATGTTCGGTATAGTCTGCCAATATGTCCAGGCGATCCTTGTCGGGCAATTCGCGGAGAAGCCTGTCAAGCTCATCCATAAATTCGCGTCTCGTCATAAACCGATTCCCTCCTCGATAATCTGGTTGACCCCGCGCGTAAATATTTTCCATTCCAGCACGAGGTCGTTCATATATCTGCGCCCTTTATCGGTGAGCTGATAGTACTTGCGCGGCGGGCCTTCCTGCGATTCGGCCAAGTAAGTAATAAAAAAGCCTTCCGTGGTCAACCTGCGAAGCAGGGGATAAACGGTTCCTTCTGCGATGTGAAATTTCTCTGAGATGCTGGCCACCAGTTCGTACCCATATCTGTCTTTTTGGGCAACAAGCACCAGTACGCAAAGTTCCAGTACACCTTTTTTAAATTGAACGTTCACTTAGCATCACCATGTTAGATCTTACCAGAGCACTATTATACAATGCAAGGTACTTTATAAAAATAGATAAATGCACACGGGTAAAAATTGTGCAAAAAGGGCCCTCTTCCCTCAAAGGGAACAGGGCCCGAATGATCCGCTTTCCTTATATGCCGGAATGCAATGATTAAATCCTATTCGTTTACTTCGACGATGCGACCTTCTACTTTCGGATTAACCGTCTTGCGTTTGATCAGCTCTTCTTCCACAATGCTGTAGAAAGTCAGACCTGTATTGAACGCAGGTTTGTTAAAGCTCTCATATCCGTCTCCGCCTGTTGCCAGGAAGTCATTGGTTGCGACCTTGTACGTCTTCTTCAGGTCGAGCGGCTGACCGCCTACCTTTACCTCGACAACGCGCTGACCCGCAGGCTTGCTTGGATTGTAGGTAAAAGACATGCCGCTGATTTGCGGGAAGCGTCCCTCTCCCGTCTCCACCTTGCTTACACCGCTTTCCAGCGCTTGACGCAGCTCTTCGCCGGTCACCTCGATCACGACCAGGGTATTCGGGAATGGCAGCAGGGTGTACAGATTTTTCTTCGTGATGTCGCCCGCCTTTAGCTGTGTACGGATACCGCCTGCGTTGGTCAGCGCAACGTCTGCTTCATGCCCCGGGATGGATTTCGTGCGCTCCAGCATGATGTCGGCGATCAGGTTTCCTACGTTTGTCTCCTTTTTGCGAACCAGCGCTCTGTCGCCATCAAGGTCTACCTCAGACTTGGCGATGACCACGTCCATGACTTCGTCGATTTTCTTGACGATCTCTTGAACCATTTTCTCTACCTCAGGATCAGCTTGAACGGTTTCGTCATACGCTTTCAAACCGCCGCTGAACGCAACCAGCTCCTTGCCGAGGTAGTACAGGTCTGCGCGTCCGAGAGACTTGCCGTACTCCCAGTCCTGTACGATGTACGTGCCGTTCACCAGCTCCGGCTTTTCCAGCGGCGTATGGGAATGTCCGCCGACGATCAGATCGATGCCCGGTACGTTTTTCGCGATCTCACGGTCAACATCCACGCCGACGTGGGAAACGACGATTACATGGTCAACCTCTTTTTTCAGCTGTGGCACGACGGTCTTCGCCACTTCTACAGGGTTTTTGAAGGTAAGGCCTTTCACGTTGTTCGGGTGGGTGAGGATCGGTGTATCCTCCGCTACAAAACCGACGAAGGCAAACTTTTTGCCGCCGATTTCCGCCTTGAAGGTAGGTACGAGCAGTTCTTTTCCATCCGCTTTGAACACGTTTGCGGAAATAACCGGGTGCTTCAGCATGTCGCGCAGCTTCAGCAGCTGTTCATAGCCAAAATCAAACTCGTGGTTCCCTGCCGCCATTACGTTGTAGCCCAAGTAATTGAGGATCGGTACGACAGACTCCCCTTGGAATTGGTTGACGTAGACGGTGCCCTGGAAGGTATCACCCGCATCAAGCAGGAGGAAGTTGTCGTTCTCCTCACGCCAGTCCTTCAGCAGCGTGGCGATCTTGGCGTAACCGAATTCCTTCAAGTTTTTATCTTCTGTAATATGTCCGTGCGTATCATTGGTATGCGCGATCGTAATGTGTGTAGTAGCCGCATCCCCGAGCGCCTGGAAGAAATCGCCGCGGGTCACTTGCGCCTTGTTTTCCATTTCAATGGTGTAGCCCAGCTTTTTGGCGACCTCTGTCAATTTTGCCGAAGAAAGAACTTGTGTCGGGTTTTTGAAGTCATCCTGCATAATTGCTCCCTTGGTTTTTGCCCAAGCGAGGTAAGGCGCAGACCAATGCGCCCCTTTGTCAGGAGCAGAAATTTTGCTTCCGCCCAGTTTGGCAAAAACGACAACTGCTTCCGCCAAAGTCACGTTGCGCTCAAGGGCAAGATCACCGTTTGCTCCCGGAGATACGATGGATTTCTTTACCATCCAGTCTACGTGCTGAACCGGATGCAGCGGTGCTGCCAGGACCGATCCGGCCATCAGGGACGAACAGATGGCAGCTGCCAGAGCGGCCAGGGTAATGCGACGTGCTTTTTTCATTCGCGCTTCTCCTCCCGTTATGTAAAAAATAAAAAATAGGACATCTCTGATTATAGCAAATATTTCTGGATAGATGTTCAGCTTCCTGCTAGATATTGGACAGGAATTGCTTGATCGCATCAGCCATTTTCTCGGGGGTTTCCAGCATTCCCATGTGACCAGCCTCCGCAAGCAGTACCCGAGTGACATTCGCCCCATCTGCTGTAAAGGTTTTGTCTGCCGGAATGATCTGGTCTTGTTCCCCTGCGATAAGCAGGACGGGACAAGCAAGCTTTCTGAGGACATGCTGCCGGTCTGCTCTTTCCCGCATCGCTTCCAATGTCCGGATCGCGCCGTCTGGCGGTGTTTGCAGGCCGACCTGTTTGACCCGCTCCCATTCTTCCGGATAACGGGATAAAGCGCCAGGGGCGAACAGCTTGGGAACCAGCGCCTTGATAAAGGGCTCTATCCCGTTTTGACGGATGCTCTCCATTCCTTTGGTCCGGTTTTCCTTTGCCTGCTCATCATCGGGAAACGCGGTAGAATGGATCAGCCCCATCGCACTCAGCCTGTCGGGGTAGCGCTCGGCAAAAGCCAAGGCGACATAACCGCCCAAGGAATGTCCGAGGAGCGTCATCTTTTCAATCCCGGTCTCATCCATGAAAAAGGCAAGATCCTCTGCCATTTTCTCCACGGTGTACGTTTCATCCGGAACCGAACTGCCTCCGTGGCCGCGCAAGTCGGGAGCAAGCACCCTGCTTGATTTCTCCAGTCTCGGGAAGAGCTTTTTCCAATATGCCGAGCTTCCGCAAAAGCCGTGCACGAGACAGACGGCGTCTCCCGTCCCCCTGTCTTCGTAAGCCAGTTCGACTCCATTTTGCAATACCGCTTTTTTCATCTACTTCTCCTCCTTTTTCTATAGTCTCGCCATTTTTTCCAACATTTTTTCCCAACCAGGTTTACAATACAGGTAGAATTCTGGAGCCTGCCTCCCCGCAAAAGAGGGACGTTGATGCTCCAGGACGTACAGGCCGTCGTCCGGCATGTGCTGGCGGATCAGCCCCGCAAGCAGCTTCTGTTTATCGGTAAATCGATCGGCACGCTCCCCATTGTCAGCGGATTTGGCGAGTCCATGCTTCCCTCCGAGGCTTCCGCTATCCTGCTCACGCCGCTATTGAATCAGGAAGGATTTGCAGAGAGCTTGCTGGCCTGCAAGCAGAACATGTATCTGGTGACCGGCACGGCGGACCATTATTACCACAGCGAGAAGATCGAACAGATTCGCGACAAACACGTCAACATCGAGTTGGACATCGTGCCGAACGCCGATCATTCACTGGAGATTCCTTTTGATACGACAGTGTCTTTGGAGACACTGCAGCAAGTTTTCTCCGGCATCAGCCGTTTTACGTCGGACACGCTTCGCTCGGACAATTCCCGCTAAGCGAGCGGGATCAGGATGTCATAGGCGTTTTCTTCCCGCTCTGCAGCATGACGGGGCGGGAGATATCGCTCATCGTAGCGCTCAAGGCGAAGCGCCTTTTCCTCTACCGCAAGCCCCTGGCGCTTTATCCAGTCAAAAGCGCGATGATACGTTGACTGAACTTGGTCCATGGGGCCCTGATGAGTGAACAGGGCGTAGCTTCTTGCCGGAATCGTAAATCCGACCATTCCTTCCGGGACGCGGTCAAATTTTGCTACTTCAACGGAAATGTACTCCGTGAACAATTGATAGGAACCGACTTTGCGTTCATCACTGACACCGTAAAAGCATAGCGGGTATTTCAGATTGCCAATTTCGTTCACCCTCTGCGAAAAAACGTCCCACAGCTTCGGCATTTCCACTCCCAAGCTTTGAAAGGGACCGGTAAAGCTTGCGCCTACCATCCACATTTCCGGCAATTGAACGATCACTCCCTGCATCGCACACAGCTCCTTTTCTATCAATTTGGCTGGCATTTCCCTTTTTGCTATCTTAGCATGAAAGGCAGCTATTTTTATCTGCATGACATCCTCTTTTTGGAACAAACTATCATTAAACTTCTATCTCGATGCCTGCAGGGCGTCTCCCTTTCCTTTTACCCAGATCTGTCCCCCGCCCCATTCACGGTCCTGGTCAATTCGACCCCTTTTTGCCTGGAAACCTTCTTCGCTATTATCAACTCTTCCAGCCCTACCGATATGAGTAAGGAATATCGTTATTGAGGGCAGTGCTCAATGACATCAGGAGGATACACGATGAAGCAGTTTTCGCGTACGGCACTTTTCTTTCTCATGTTCCCCGCTTTATTTCTGACCGGCTTTTCGTCGGGAGAAAAACCGGTAAAAGCCACTTGGCTGTGGCAAACATACCAGACTGCGTCAGCCCCTGATCAGATCGTTGCGTTTGCAGCGGCAAAAGGGGTAAACCTGCTGTATCTGAAGATCGACACTTCGCTGAGACCTTCCTATTACCACACTTTTATCCAGAAAGCCCGCGCCAACGGAATGGAAGTACACGCACTTGGCGGCAAATCCGGCTGGGGACTGGAGCGAAACCGCCCGGAAATTTTGTCGCTCGTAGACTGGGTAGGCCGCTACAACCAGACGGTGGAGACGGATGCAGCCATAACCGGTATCCATCTCGATATCGAGCCGTATACACTCCCCGAGTGGAAAAGCGATCAAAATGAAGTGATCCGGCAGTGGATGGGCAATGTGAATGCTTACGTGACGAAGGCAAAAGAGCTGGACCCGTCCCTCCAGGTTGGCTGTGACATTCCTTTTTGGCTGGACAAGACGGCCTTGCCCGATCAGCCTGTTGTCTCGATTAGCGAGTGGCTCATCTCCAGGCACGATCATGTTACAGTCATGGCATACCGCGATCGGGCGGAAGGCCCAAACAGCATTTCGGCCCTCGTCACGCAAGAGCTGGAGATGGCGGACCGACTTGGTAAAAAAGTAATCGTCGCTGTAGAGACAAAGGAGAGCAATGAAGGCAATTTTGTCAGCTTTTATGAGGAGGGAACCGCTCGGATGGAAGACGAGCTAAGCAAGCTGAGTGAACTGTTGGCAAGCCATCCTTCTTTTGCTGGAGTCGCAATTCATTCCTATGAGTATTGGAGTGTATTAAAAGAGTAGTTCAAAAGAATAGTTTCAGAGAGCAGCGAAAACTCTTTTAGCCGCGGGCAGTAAAAACTCCGCCGTCGACTTGGCGGAGTTTTCGTGCTTTCATTCGACTGTTCCGGCGAGCTCGCTGGCCATGGAGATAAGCAGCTTCGTTCCCTCGCGAAGCTGCTTTTCACTGATATACGAGTAGCTAAGACGAAGCCACGACTTTGTCTCCTTTAATGGATCGCATATAGAGCCCGGTACAAACGAGATCGACTGCTCGATGCTTTTGGCAAGCAGCGCCTCCATGGAAAGGGATTCCGGCAGCTTGACCCAAAGGTTCAGACCGCCGGCAGGACTGTTCCATCTCCAGGCAGTAGCGGAGAGCTCCTCTTCCATAATTGTTTTTCGCACATTCAGGGCGGTTCGCAGCTTTTCAATATGCTGCTGCATGCGGCTGGAGGAAAAGTAATGGAGGAAGATTTTCTGATTGAGCAGCGGGCTCCCATTATCCGCCAGCGACTTGACCGTAAAGAAATGGCTCACCAGCGAAGGATGAAGGCAAACAGCGGCAATCCTCAATCCGGGCGCCACGTATTTGCTGAAGCTGCGGATATACACGACGTAGCCTTCCACGCTGTAAGAAAAGAGAGGCGGGGGCGGTTCGCTCTCAAAATACATGTCACGGAACGGGTCGTCTTCGATCACAAAACAGCGATACCGCTCGGCAAGCTCTACAAGCTGCTTTCTCTGCTCGGCCGGTACGGTGTAGCCCGTCGGGTTGTGATAGGTCGGGTTCAGGTAAAACAGACGCGGCTTGTACCGCTTCATATAAGCTTCAACCTGATCCAGATCATAGCCGTTCGGATGAATCTCGACGGGGATAAGCTGGGCGCCAAGCTGCCTGAAAATATCAATAGCCGCACTGTATGTCGGACGCTCAATCAACACAGCGTCCCTCGGCTGGACAAGCATCCGCGCGAGCAAGTCTATGGCTTGCTGGGAGCCGGACGTAATCATGATGTCCTCTGGCGAGAGGTGAAACCGGTGCTTGTGCATGAAGTATCGGCAAAGCGCCTCCCGCAGCTCCTCATCTCCTTGCACAGTGGAATAGGAGCTGAGCACCTTTGGATACAAGTCAAAAATCTCTTTTACGTATTCGGAAAAAAACCGGTTCGGCAACAGGTTGGGGTCGATCAGCGCATAGGAAAACTGATAAGTGACCGGCACTTTGTGAATTTCGGATAAATGGCTTTTTTGAACATAGGAGGAGACAATCGGCGAATCCAGATTGTCCAATGGCATCGCACCGCCGGGATGCACATAGTAGCCCGACTTGTCTTTGACATAGACTTTCTTTTCTTCCTTGAGCAACTGATACGCCTTGAATACGGTCAGGCGGTGGACGTTCAGCTCGGCTGCCAGCAGGCGGACGGACGGGAGCTTTTCATGCTCCTTCCACTCTCCGCGCTGGATTCGCGTCCAGATGTATTCATACACTTGTGCAAACAGCGTTTGGGTACTTGCTCTTGAAGAAAAACGGACGTCCATGCTTGCCTGCCTCCTTTGCCCTTATGTTTATCTTATACAACCATTTCAGAATCTGTTCTGTTGTTTGAAAACTGTTCTATTCACCTCTTTTTATGATGATACCAAGGAGGCGTTACTATGGTCATCATCAATTATGTCGTGATGTGCTTGGTGTTTGGAACAACGTTTTTGGCGATCAAAATCGGGATCGATGCGGGAGCACCTCCCTTTTTCTCGGCTGGCCTGCGTTTTTTGGCCGCAGGTCTCCTGCTTTTCATTTGGATGGTCTGGAAAAAGCAAGCCCGTTTTTCTTTGCTTTTGCACAAGGAAATGTGGATTACCGGCCTTTGTCTGACATTCGGAACGTTTTCCACGCTGTATTGGGCGGAGCAGCATGTCACGTCAGGAGCGGCAGCGATTCTTTCCGCGACCGGTCCGATCATGATATTGCTGCTTCAGGCGACTGTCCTGCGAGAGCGGGTAACGGGCAAAGCGCTGCTTGGCTGCCTGCTTGGCTTTGCCGGTGTCGTACTCCTCGTCTTCCCGCAGGTTTCGATCACGGTCAGTCTGTTCTGGCTGCTCGGGTGTGTCGCTATTTTGATCGGAGAGCTGTTTTATTCCAGTGGCGCCCTGTATTCGAAACGCGTCATCCAGCGTTTTGCAGACGCATCGCCGATCGCCCTGAATGCAGCCCAAATGATTTACGGCGGTACCGCTCTGCTTGTACTTTCGCTTTTTACGGAGAAGATTCACCCCGAGACAATGCTTGCCCCAAGCGCCATCGGTTCGCTCTTGTATTTGATCGTGTTCGGCTCGATGGTCGGACATACGATTTTTTACTGGCTGGTCGCCAAAACCAATCCGGTGTTTCCCTCCACCTGGCTCTACATTTCACCGATCATCGCCATGGCCCTGGGGGCGATCCTGTACCGGGAAGCTGTATCCTGGCCGATGGCCGCAGGGGCCGCTACGACAATTTTGGGGATTGTTTTCATCAACGCTGATACGCTGCGGCAGATGATGAAAAGACCTGAAAAAGCCAAAGAGCTTGTTTGCCCCGTCCAATCCCGAACATAAACAAAAAAGTCCCCAACCGAGAGGCCTGCAAAATACCTCTTTTGAGGTTTGCGGATCGGGTAACCCACACTATTTTTTACAAAAAAGGACTTTAACGAAAAATGCAGCCCATTCTCCTTTAAGAGGCGGGCTGCATTTTTTCTGCCAATTTTATCATCCGTTTTACATTTACGACGAAAGTCGTAAGTATTGCCTGTATTCGCATACGAAAGAGACCACGGTACTTGGCCTTGGTCATCCCATGATACCTTTTTAATTCAGCATTTTTGTGCTCAATAATCGATCTGCGACGAATACGTTCTTTGAACGTATCGCTGTTTTCAAACTCGATTTGCGCCTTGTAGGTTTCCGCCACGATCCGGATGGAGTAGGTCTTGCTCTTCGCTCCTGGTTTGAAACAGCCTTCCCTAAGTGGGCATGTCTTACATTTCTCCGTATCGAAGTAGAAAACGAGAGAACGACTTTTGCCACTCTTGCTTCCTTGGACAGCCTTTCGGATACTATGTTGTCCTGCCGGACAAATAACAAAGTCTGCATCCTTGTTGTACTCAAAACCTTCTTGCCTTAGCCCTCCGTTATGTACGATTGGGTTTAGTGGGACGACGGGTTGAATCTTCTTGGCTTTCATCTCGTCCAAGTTATCTTTACCCGAATATGCGGTGTCAGCAATCACTTCTTGTACTTCTATTCCTACGTCAAGCGATTGGTTCAAAAGTTGTTTGAATTGTTTTCCGTCATCCGTACTTCCTCCGGTGACCTCCACAGCCGTAATGATTTCTTCTTCGGTCATGGCAATATGCTCTTTGTAGCCAAAAAAGGATTTCGTATTACTCTTCCATCCAAAGCGTGCATCTGGATCAATGGCCGACATAATACCTTTATTGGCGAGGAGACGTTCGTCTTCCACGATGGCCTTGGCGATCTTGACCTTCTCCGAGATGGAACCCTCATGATCGGGTAACAAAGTCTCGACAGTCTCTCCAAGTTCCGCCAAGTAGTGAAGCATGATCTTCTCAGCATCCTCTTGATCTTTCTTCAACTCCGGTAACCGTGGGAGTTTCTTTTCGAGTTTTGGATGCTTTTTCACCACAACACGGAATAAGCGCTTCGCCGCATCCCGCAGTACTTCAAGCGGCTTTTGTTTTTGTGAAGCTGCCAGTGTATGGGTGGAATCCATGATGATCGTCTTTGACTTCACAAGTCCTTTTTCGATGCACTGACGTACAACTGATTTAAGCACCTCATCCACGGCTCCGGCCCCTAACCGATGATTACGAAAGCGGGATAATTGAGAGGGGTCAGGAAGGGGATCTTCTGGATTTAAACCTAAAAACCACTTATAAGCGAGGTTTACCTGCGTTTCCTGAATGATGCGTTCATCCGAAAGATTGTAGAGAACTTGTAAAAACAATAGACGAAACAGGAGTTCGGGTTCGTTAGCAGGTCTTCCGTAATGCTCACAATAAGAGGAACGAACCAACTCATGAATGAATGTGAAATCTACGATTTCATTGATTTTACGTAAAGGGTGATCCGCGGGAATTAGTTTATATAATTCGGCATGGAAGGATGCCGTGATTTGTTTAGAGGGCTGTAGCAATGGTTCCAACTCTTTCGTTTTCTTTTCATTGTACAACAAACCCAGTGTCGAAGGGGCATTGGGTTTCAGCCTGTTGAAAACCTACTGTTTCGGAGGAGAAGCATGTTTCCAGGCGGAGCGACTGGCGGAGTCCAGCCAAGCGGAACAGCGAGCCCGGGGAAACAGAAGCGCAATCTATGAGTAAACCCCGGAGCTGCGCGCCGTTTTGCGCTTCCCCCGGGATCGCTGTGGAGCGGACAGTTTCACATCCTTGCAGGACGTAGACCGGAGCGCAGATCGGAAACATGCTTCTCCCCACTACAGCTACATTCTCGATACTTAAAACCCCAGTACCTAAGGGCACTAGGGTTACGGTTTACAGATATTAGGTGGACTTTTGCAGGACTCTCCCAACCGGGGACTTTCTTTGTTATTTACAGCCTTTTCATCGCTTTGTAGCTGGCGTCGATTGTCCGCTCGATATCCTCTTCCGTATGAGCAAGGGAAACGAACATTCCCTCGAATTGGGACGGCGGAATCATCACGCCTTCCTCCAGCAAATAGCGGAAGTAGGCAGAGAATTTGTCCAGATCGGCAGTCTTGGCCGTGTCGTAATTGACGACAGGCGTATCGGTAAAGAACAGGCAAACCATGGAGCCAACGCGGTTCAGCGTATGCGGAATACCGAGTTTGCGGGCATTTTCCGCAAGTCCCTCCGCCAGGCGGGCAGAGAGCGCCTCCAGTTTTTCATAGGCTCCCGGCTGTCCCAGCTCCTGCAGGGTGGTCAGTCCGGCCGCCATTGCCAGCGGGTTGCCCGAAAGCGTACCTGCCTGATAGATCGGTCCTGCCGGCGCGATTTGCTGCATGATCTCCCGTTTGCCGCCATAAGCGCCGACCGGAAGTCCGCCGCCAATTACCTTGCCCATGGTCGTCAGATCCGGAGTGATGCCGTACAGCTCCTGTGCCCCGCCACGGGATACACGGAAGCCGGTCATGACTTCATCAAAAATCAGCAGTGTGCCGTGTTGCTGCGTAATTTCACGCAGCGCCTCCAAAAAGCCCGGCTGCGGCGGCACAACACCCATGTTTCCGGCGATCGGTTCCACGATCACGGCAGCCAGGTCAGCGCCGAAGTTTTCAAATGCCAGCTTGACGCTTTCCAGATCGTTGTACGGGACCGTAATGGTGTTGACTGCTGTCGCTTCCGGCACACCTGGGCTGTCAGGCAAGCCGAGCGTAGCTACCCCGGAGCCGGCCTTGATGAGCAGGCTGTCGGCATGACCATGATAGCAGCCTTCAAACTTCATGATTTTATTGCGCTTCGTATAACCGCGGGCGAGTCGCAGAGCGCTCATCGTCGCTTCCGTTCCGGAGTTGACCATGCGAACAACCTCGACAGACGGTACGATTTCACAAACCAGCTTGGCCATTTCCGTTTCCCGTTCGGTTGGAGCGCCGAAGCTTGTTCCCAGCACAGCCGCTTCCTGAATGGCCGCCAGCACCTTTGGATGAGCGTGGCCCAAAATCAACGGACCCCAAGAGCCGATGAAATCGATGTAGCTGTTGCCGTCGACGTCTGTAATCCGCGAGCCTTCGCCTTTCGCGATGTAGACAGGGTTTCCGCCGACACTTTTAAAAGCGCGCACCGGGCTGTTTACGCCGCCCGGTATGTAGCGCTGGGCTTCTTCAAACATGCGGGACGAATTGTCCATTTTCATTGTCTACTCACCTCGCAGCCATTTTGCCACGTCTTTGGCATGATAGGTAATGATCAGATCGGCCCCGGCGCGTTTGAAGCCGAGGAGCGTTTCCATCACGATCTGCTGTTCGTTGATCCAGCCGTTGGCAGAAGCTGCTTTGACCATGGAATACTCTGCGCTGACGTTGTACACCACGAGAGGCAAATCGAAGCTTTCCCGCAGTCTCAGCACCATGTCCATAAAAGCGAGGCCTGGCTTCACCATCAAAAAGTCTGCTCCTTCGGCTACGTCGGAAGCCGCTTCCCGCAGCCCCTCCCGCGCATTGGCCGGGTCCATCTGATAGGTTTTGCGATCACCCGATTTCGGCGTGGAGTGAGCTGCATCGCGGAATGGACCGTAAAAGCTGGAGGCGTATTTGACTGAGTAGGACATGATCGGAACATGAACGAAGCCAGCCTCGTCCAAACCTTCGCGAATCGCTGCGACAAACCCGTCCATCATGTTGGAAGGCGCGATTATATCGGCTCCCGCCTTCGCTTGAGACACAGCTGTGGCTACCAGAAGCTTCAGAGACTCGTCGTTGTCGATCTCTCCCTCGTGCAAAACGCCGCAATGCCCGTGATCGGTATACTGGCACAGGCACGTATCGGCGATCACGACCATATCCGGGTAGGCTTCCTTGATCTGGCGGATCGCCTGCTGTGTGATCGCGTTGTCATTGTAAGCCTCGGAACCACAGGCATCCTTGTGCTCGGGCACCCCGAACATCATCAGCGATTTGATCCCCAGCGAAGCGATTTCGTCCAGCTCTTCGCGCAGCCTGTCGAGAGAAAAGTGATACACGCCAGGCATGGACGGAATCTCTTCTTTTACATTCGTTCCTTCCACCACAAACAGCGGGTAAATCAAATCTTCCAGACGAACATGGTTTTCGCGAACAAGATCGCGCATACCCGCGCTTGTACGCAATCTGCGATGACGATCAAATGAAATGGCCATTTCCATTCCCTCCCCAATATGCTTTCAATGCTTCCAGCAAGCCTTCGACGGTGTACTCGCGGGCGACGACATCTGCCTGCAAGCCGTGCGCTCTTGCCGTATCGGCCGTGATCGGGCCGATGCAGGCAATGGTTACGCCCGCCAGCAGCTGCTTCCCCCCATAAGGGGCCATCGCTTCCATAAAATACGAAACGGTCGAAGAGCTCGTAAATGCGATAACGTCAATCAAGCCGTTCCGCAGGCGCTCCGCCGCTTCCGGAGCGTCCTTTGCATCGATCACGGTATGGTACACATCCACCTCCGTGACATCCAGGCCCATGCGGCGCAGCTCCTCCGGCAAGGTTTTGCGGGCAATGTCAGCCCGCGGCAGCAGCACGCGCTCGCCGGGCTGAAGCCGATCTTTCAGACTGGCGAGCATGCCCTCCGCCACATAATCGGAAGGAATCACCTCTGCTCTCAGCCCGTGCAAAGCGAGCTCTGCCGCTGTCTTGGGACCGACCGCAGCGAGGTGCCCCGTCAGCCTGTCGATCCCGATTCCGAGCTGCCGCATCCGATCAAGAAAAAAGCGAACCCCGTTTACGCTGGTAAACATGACCCAGTCAAAGCTGCCGATGCGGGATAAGGCTTCATCCAAACGGCTGCTGTCTTGCGGAGGCACCATTTTCAATAGCGGAAACGCATACGCTTCCCCGCCCAGAGCTTCCAACTGACTGATCAGCTCCCTCGCCTGCCCCCGCGATCTGGTCACCATCATGCGTATGCCGGCAAGCGGCCCCACATGCCCGCCTTCAACCGAGTGAATCATGCCTGGCTCTCCCTTTTCACCTGCTCCAGAACCTCTTGTGCCCCTTCTGCCGCCAGGACGTCAGCCACTTCGCGTCCGAGAGCAAGCGGGTCAACACCCGTAGCCGTCCGCTTGAACACACGCTTGCCATCCGGCGTAGCGACGAGACCGGTCAATGTAATGACAGGCTGCTTGCCACCCCCGTCGGAGACGGTCGCGTAGGCGCCGATCGGCACCTGGCAGCCGCCCTCCAGGCGATGCAAGAAGCTCCGCTCTGCCGTCACGGCAAGACGAGTTTCAGGATGATCAAACTTGCTCAGCAGCGCCAATGTCTCTTCGTCATCAGCTCGGCACTCGATCGCGAGCGCCCCTTGCCCGACGGCAGGAAGGCTGATCTCCACCGGCAAAAATTGGCTGATCGTACCATCCCAGTTCACCCGCTCCAACCCGGCTGCCGCGAGGACGATAGCGTCGAAGTTTCCTTCGTTCAGCTTGCGGATGCGCGTATCGATATTGCCGCGCAAGGATTCGATCTGGATGTCGGGCCGGTACGCCAGCAGCTGAGCCGAACGGCGCAAGCTGCTCGTTCCTACCAAAGCCCCATGCGGAAGCTCGTCAAGCGTCTTTCCGTCTTTGGAAAGAAGCACGTCACGAGGATCGACACGTTTCGGAATCGCTCCGATGACCAGCCCCTCCGGCAGCTCGGCCGGCATATCCTTCAGGCTGTGGACGGCTAGATCCGTTTCTTTGTCCAGCAGAGACTGCTCGATCTCTTTTACGAACAGTCCCTTGCCCCCGACCTTGGATAAAGTGACGTCCAGGATGCGATCCCCTTTCGTCACGATTTCGTGAAGCTCAAATGACGCGCTTTGATCAAGCTGTTTCAATTGGTCGACGACCCAGTTCGTCTGCGTGAGCGCCAGCATGCTGCGGCGCGTTCCTACTTTCCATGTTCTCATGGTAGCCTCCTAACATAGCCACTCGATTATAGCCAGTTATGAAATTTCGAAAAATCGGTAGCCAGAAAATTGATCAACACCAGCCCGAAGCTCGCCAGATTAAACAGCGCCAGACTGCGCATTTGCCATGTGTCGCTGTACCGTTTGTAGAGCCCGAACGAGTACACGCCCAGGACGACGAGCGACCATACAACCTTGGCATCCAGCCAAAACTTTTCGGGCAGTACCAGTTTTCCCCAAATGATGCCGACCAAAATGGCCAGCAGCAGCATAGGGACGCCCAGCATGTTCATTCGGTACGCGTACCCCTCCAACACATCCAGACTTGGCAGCCGGCGAAGCATCGGCGTCCAACGCTTCGCTTTCAGCATGTTGTGCTGCAGCAGATACATGGCCGAGAAAACCATGGAAAGCGAGAAAGCCCCATAGCTGAACATCGCCAGCGTGATGTGAACCAGAAGCAGCTCCGACGTCAATGGACCGGATACGGCGTTCAGCGGCGTCTCAGGCAAGAACATGGACAGAACCAGCACGACAAACCCGATCACATTGGTAAAAAACACCAGCAAATCTATGCGAAAAAAATAGTTGATCACAAGCGATAACGTAACCAGCACCCACGAATAAAAGAACAAAGTCTCAAATAAAGTAATGACGGGGAAGTATGCCTTTTCCGCCATTTGCGAGACAAAAAAAGCAGTTTGCAAGGCCCAAACGACAGCAAGCAACCCGAAAGCCAGTCGATTGACTTTCCGGTTGCTTTGCAAGAAGTCGTTGAAATAGAAGAGAACACTTGCAGCGTAGAGAAAGATCGTCAAATCATAGATCCATCTCGCATCGGCCATGTACTCTCTCCTCTCTTTCCGTATCGGTATCTACTCAGGGATCCGGGATGCGAGCACCTGTTCACGCGCGGAAGTCTGCTTTGCTTTTTCTTTTTCCCAGTTCGCTTCCCGCTCGGCCCGCTCCAGAATCTCTTCGAGTGCAAAAATCGTAGAGAACATGTCCAACACATCGGGGCCATCCTTCTTGGCTGCCAGCTCCTTTAGGCGAACGACCGGATCGTGCAATAACTGATTAATCATTCCTTTGGTCGTCTTGCGGATGATGTGCAGCTCTTTTTCTGTCAGGCCGCTTAGCTTGTTCTCCATCTTGCGCATGCCTTCGCTGTGAATATCAAACGCTTTTTCACGCAAGGCTGCAATCAGAGGAGAAACGCCCAATGTCTGGTACCAGGTCGTAAAGGCGACAATCTCCTCGGCAATCATGCCTTCCAGTCGTTCCGCTTCTCTGGAACGCTCTTCCAGGTTGCTGGCGACAATGCCTTCGAGATCGTCGATGTCGTACAGGTATACGTTGTCGAGATCGTGCAGGCTCGGGTCCAGATCCCGCGGTACCGCAATGTCGATCATAAACAGCGGGCGATGCCTGCGCTGCTTCATGATCGGCTGCAGCTGCTCCTTGGTGATGACGTATCCCGTCGCCCCCGTCGAGCTGATGACGATGTCTGCTGTGAGCAGTGCCGATGACAACTGCTCCATCGTACAGGCGTCCCCTTGGAATTTCTCGGCAAGCAGCTGTGCCCGCTCCAGTGTCCGGTTGGCTACACGAACATGTCCCGAACCATTGGCATGCAGATGTTTGGCAGTCAGCTCGCTCATTTTTCCCGCTCCGACGATCAGCACTTCTTTGCCGGAAAACGATCCGAAAATCTTTTTCCCCAGCTCGATCGCCGCGTAGCTGACAGACACAGCATTCTGTCCGATGGCCGTCTCTGTATGCGCCCTTTTCGCAAAGGTGATCGCCTGCTTAAACAGCATATTGAATACGGTTCCGGTCGTCTCCTGCTGCTGCGCTTGTGTAAAAGCATCGCGCACTTGACCGAGTATCTGCGTTTCTCCCACCACCATCGAATCCATGCCGCAGGAGACGCGGAACAGGTGCTCGATGGCTTGTTCGTTCCCTTTTATATAGAGATGTTCCTTAAAAGATTCCTTGCTCACACCAAACCATTCCGCCAAAAATCGAAGCGTGTAATCGCGACCGACGTTCAGCTGATCGCAAACCACGTAAATTTCCGTGCGGTTGCAAGTCCCGAGGATCACGCATTCCGCGATGCTCTTCGTCTGGGAGAGGAGATAAAGAGCCCGAGACGTGCCGTCGTCGCTGAAAGTAAACTTCTCGCGAATTTCGACAGGTGCCGTTTTGTAGTTAAGACCCAGCAAAAGAATATCCATAGCGTCCTCCCGGTCATACATGCCAGTCAATTCTCTAATAAATGCACTATCATTATATCATTATGTCCTGAACGGGTCAGTTGTAATTGTGAAAAGTTTATTAACGGCCGACACTTTGGCGACAGAGCGCGCGATATTCGTCGAAAGGCAGCCCCATACGAAACCGTTTTGCAATCCGCTTCAGGGTGTTCGGTAAGCTTCTGACGACAATGTCCCTTCTCTATCCCCATCCTCTAACCGGATAAGCCAAGTCCGGGTTTTCTTTATTTTCAGACACCTTGTCAAAAAGGCAAGGCACAGGCAAAGTTTTTCCCTTGCTTTCCCGCTTTCTATCCCTTATCATGCTTGCAAGATCATTTGAACGTTTTGAATCATCTGATGATGGTGGAAGGAGAGAAGATGCCTTTGAAAAAACCGTGGATGGCGGATGTGACCCTGTTTTTGATCGCATTTGTCTGGGGAGCGACGTTTCTCGTCGTCCAACAAGCGATCTCAGCGCTGCCGCCGAACGCTTTCAATGCCATTCGCTTTACGATCGCCGCCCTGTTCCTGCTCGTGATACAACTCCTGTTCTTTCGCAGCCAGTGGAGGGCATGGAGCGGCGCCTTGCTCAAAGCCGGCTGTATCATCGGGTTTTGGCTTTGCCTCGGGTATGGGCTGCAAACAGTAGGGCTGTTGTATACAACGCCGTCCAAAGCCGGATTTATCACCGGCCTGTCCGTTGTGCTGGTCCCTCTTTTCGCTTTTCTGATCCTGCGCAGCCGCATCAAACCCGCGGCAATCGTCGGCGTCTTGCTGGCCGCGATTGGTCTGTATTTATTGACCCTGAACCAGACGCTCAGCTTCAACATCGGGGACCTCCTTGTATTTGGATGCGCGATCTGCTTTGCGCTGCAAATCGTCGTCACCGGCAAGTACGCGCCGCAATTTTCGGCTTTGCCGCTCGCCATCGTGCAGTTGGCAACAGTAGCGGTTCTCAGTTGGGTCTATACCTTCTTGTTTGAAGACTGGAGCAGGGCATTTAATCTGGAGATTCTTTTGATTCCGGAAGTCGCACGAGGACTGCTCATCACCTCGATATTTGCGACTGCGCTTGCCTTTCTCGCACAGACGGCTCTGCAAAAGCAGACCAGTTCTACCCGTGTCGCACTCATTTTTGCTCTCGAACCCGTATTTGCCGCCCTTACCTCTTATCTGTGGATCAATGAGGTGCTTACCGGTCGTCAAATCCTGGGGGGCTTGCTCATTTTCTTCGGAATGATCCTGGCTGAGCTTCCGATTGGCCAATGGCTAAAACTATCGCGAAGCCGACGCGAGAGCGAGGAAGAAAACAGAAGTTCGGCTTGAGAAAGTTCGGAAAGCGTGAGATCGGCATTTGTTGATTGGAACAAAGACTGAAACGAACTATCGAACAAAAAAAGGAGCGGGTCTGTCTCGTACGTACGAGAGCCCCGCTCCTTTTCATTTCTATGTCGCCTTTTTTACTTCCTGCAATAGCGCTTCGACAAAGATGGGCATCACCTGACCGCAAACCTTTTGCGGCAGTCTTTCGGTCCGCTTCAGCCATCTTTTCAGGCGGAGCAAATGATAGGCCGCTTGTGGCACCCTGCCACTGCTGCCAGCATCGATCAAGGCAATTGCCGTCTGTCCTACCTTGGCCCAGTGCCAATACTTTTCGACCCATGGGCGTATTTCTGCAGACAGCTTCTGATTCTGCATACCCGTCAGCAGATGATTGGCTGTTTCCTCCATCTCGGCGAACAATCGCCTGAGCTCCTCGGTACCCTGCCTTTTGTCTCCATACAGAAAATGGAAACGAAACTGCATAAATGTCTCCATCAGAGCTGGGGACTCTGTTTCGTTCAAAAATGAGCTTTGCACATTGTCGGCAAAACGGAGAAAAGCTTCCGCATCGTCGGCTCCAGCCACTTCCTCCACTGCCCGCCTCCACGACTGAACGGGATCGTAGCCCTCCGGGTCGTTCAAGTAATCCGCTACCGTGATCAGCGGTATCTTGGAGCTCTCCGCCCACTCCATCGCATTCGCCACATAGCCTGCGGAAAGCCGGCCCAAACCCGGATCTCTGTGCCGCAACGGACCGATATGGAGCTCGTTTGCCATTGCAAGGTCATTTACAGGGTAGTTGTCCCAGTACAACGGGCGATGTCCTGTGTATTCCCGGAAGCGGACAGCGTCCCCTTCTGTAAGAAAAGGGGAACAGACGAATCTTCCTGTCCAAAACAGATCGATCTCATCAGGCAAGAGCTGCCCCAGTGTCGTAATGTATGGTTCATTTCCCATGCCGGAATACTGCGTCGGACACAGCACCAATTTGACAGGCTCCGGCCAGCTTGCCATCTGCTTGTACAGCTGCAACGCCGTTTCCGCATGAGCCTCCGCCAATGTGCCAAACTTCCTCGTATCCACTTCATGCAAGAGAGCCAGCGGAATATCGTCAAACTGGAGAGCGAAGTGCCTGACTCCCCTCTTGTACATAAACCGGTATTTATCCAGCAGTTGATCGGCATGAGCGCGGTTCGCGTACTCCATGTTCAAGCCGGGACTCAAACAGTAATAGAATGACAGCTTCGCCTTATGTGCTGCAGCGATGAGTTGATCGATTTGCTCCCGTTCAACTGGAGGATGGTACTCCTGCCACCTCTCCCGGAGAAACGGATCGTCCTTGGGAGCGTAAAAGTACGCATTAAACTGATGCTTGCCTAAAAAATCAATCATGTCCAAGCGCTCTTCATGGGTCCATGGCTTGCCATAGAACCCTTCGATGACACCCCGTATGGGAAAGCGTTCGTGACACGTCACAAAATGGCCTCCTCTCCCGTCCGGCGTATACCAGCTTGCTATTGCGCCTTGCCTTCTGCCTGTTCGGTAGAGGAGGGAACCTTCTCTTCTTTCGCCTGTTCTCGCTTGGCCTCTTCGTATTCATAGAGGCGCCGCTTGATCTCAGACCATAATTCGTCCCGTCCTTGTCCCGTCTCGGACGAGAAAATGAGGATCGTATCGTCTCCGCGCATATTCAGATGCTGGCGGATCACTTTTGTATGCTGCAGCCAGCGGCCACGGGCAATTTTATCTCCCTTGGTGGCGACGACAACGGTCGGAATGCCGATCTCCTTGCACCATTCATACATGGCGATATCGTCCTTGCTTGGCGCATGGCGAATATCGACCAGCTGGATGATGAACCGCAGCTCCTTCCGCTGCTTCAGATACGTCTCGATCATTTTTCCCCATTGGCCTTTGATCGATTTGGCTACTTTGGCATAGCCGTAGCCGGGAAAATCGACAAAGTATAGCTGCTTGTTGACTTGAAAATAGTTAAGGGTTTGCGTTTTACCCGGTTTTTGACTGGTTCTGGCAAGCCCTTTGCGATTCATCATTTTGTTCAGCAGCGAGGATTTGCCGACATTGGATCGACCTACCAGAGCAATCTCCGGTAGGCCGTCAGTCGGATATTGATTGGGGCCGACAGCGCTGGTGATAAATTCGGCAGAGGTAATCTTCATTCGTGATCACCAACCGTCTTTTTAACGAGCGCGTGGCGAAGCACTTCATCCAGGTGCTCGACAGGGATAAACTTCAAATCCTTCCGTACGCTCTCTGGAATATCGTCAATGTCTTTTTCGTTTTCTTTTGGCAAAATGACAGTCGTCAAACCTGCGCGATGTGCAGAAAGCGACTTTTCCTTCAGCCCGCCGATGGGCAGGACGCGGCCACGCAGTGTGATCTCCCCGGTCATCCCTACCTCTTTCCGAACCGGAATCCCGGTCAGAGCCGATACAAGAGCAGTGGCCATCGTAATGCCTGCGGAAGGACCATCCTTTGGTATCGCACCCTCGGGAACGTGGATATGAATGTCGTTCTTTTCATGGAAATCGGGGTCGACGTTCCACTCGGCAGCCCGCGAGCGAATATAGCTGAATGCAGCCTGAGCGGACTCCTTCATGACATCCCCCAATTGGCCTGTCAAAGTAAGCTTCCCTTTTCCAGGCAAGACCGTTACTTCAACATTCAGCGTGTCGCCGCCCGCTTCGGTCCAAGCGAGACCCGTAACCGAGCCAACCTGATCCTCTTTTTCAGCAAGTCCATAGCGATAGCGCGGCTTGCCGAGAAGACTTTCCACTGTCTTCGCCGTTACGACCACACGCTTCTTGTCGCCGGCAACGATCAGTTTGGCTGCCTTTCGACACACATTGGCCGCCTCGCGATTCAGATTCCGCACACCGGCTTCACGGGTATACTGACGAATGATCTTTAGCATTGCTTCTTCCTGCACTTGCAATTTATCCTTGCCAAGACCGTGGTCCTGCATTTGTTTCGGCAACAGATAGCCGCGCATGATATTCAGCTTCTCCAGCTCGGTATAGCCGGAAATGGAGATGACCTCCATGCGGTCCAGGAGCGGTCGGGGAATTGTATGCAGGCTGTTGGCCGTTGTGATAAACATGACATTGGTCAAATCGTACGTCTCTTCGATGTAGTGGTCGCTAAACTTGTCGTTCTGATTCGGGTCCAGCACTTCCAGCAGAGCGGAAGCAGGATCGCCGCGGAAATCGGAAGCGAGCTTGTCGATCTCATCGAGAAGGAACACCGGATTGACTGTGCCAGCCTGTTTCATTCCCTGGATAATCCGGCCTGGCAGGGCACCTACATAGGTCCGGCGATGGCCGCGAATTTCCGCTTCGTCACGCACGCCGCCCAGTGAGATCCGCACGAATTCCCGCTCCAGCGCACGGGCGATGGAACGAGCCAATGAGGTTTTCCCTACCCCCGGAGGTCCGACCAGACACAGAATCGGGCCACGCATGGAATTGACCAGCTTCTGAACGGCCAGATACTCCAGTACCCGTTCCTTTGGCTTTTCCAGACCGTAATGATCCTCGTTCAAAATGTCTTCCGCATGCTTGATGTCCAGATTGTCTACCGTTTTTCTCGTCCAAGGGAGCGCCAGCAGCGTATCGATGTACGTGCGAATGACGGACCCTTCTGCGGAGGTCGACGGCATTTTTTCCAGACGTTCCAGCTCTTTTTCGATTTTGTTCTTGATCCGTTCAGGAGCGTCCGATTTGTCCAACTGGGCACGCAGCTCGTCTACTTCTCCCTGCCGTCCGTCGCGGTCGCCGAGCTCCTTTTGGATCGCTTTCATTTGCTCGCGCAAGTAGTATTCCTTTTGCGTCCGCTCCATCTGTTTCTTGACGCGGCCGCTGATCTTGCGCTCCAGCTCCAAAACCTCTCGCTCGTTGTTTAAGATGTCGAGGAGAATGTTCAGGCGCTCCTTGATGTTGGTCGTCTCCAGAATTTCCTGCTTGTCGCGCATTTTCAGCGGCAGGTGGGAGGCGATGACATCCGCCAGACGACCTGGTTCTTCAATATCTGTAACCGAGCTGAGCGTCTCTGGAGATACCTTCTTGGAAAGCTTGATGAACTGCTCAAAGTGGTTGAGTACGGCGCGCATCAGCGCTTCCACTTCGTTTTCGTCTCCGCTTTCCTCCTCCAGATACGTAATGGTTACCTGAAAGAAATCTTCCTGGCGAACATACTCTTCAATTTTGGCCCGTTGCAATCCCTCGACCAACACCCGGATGGTCCCGTTTGGGAGCTTCAGCATCTGTTTGACGCGGGCTACGGTGCCGACATTGTAAATTTGTTCGGCCTCAGGTTCTTCTATATGGACTTCCTCCTGCGTTGCAAGCAAAATCTTGTTGTCATCCACCATGGCCTGCTCCAGTGCACGGACAGACTTTTCCCGTCCGACATCCAGATGCAGCACCATCGATGGATACACAAGCAGCCCACGCAGCGGGAGGAGCGGAATCTCTCGTTTACCGGAACGATCGCCCAATCTTATGCACCTCTCCTTGATCTGAACAGTCTCTTGCAGTTTTTGTGTGAAAAAGCGGGTTAACCATGCTTGCCCAAAATGAAAGACTTGGTCGGACCGCCTTTTTTATACAAGCAAAAACGGCTCCTGAACAGCCGTTTTTGGTCACCAAGACACGCTGCTTTCTCCCTTCTTTTGGAGAAAGTCGAAGCTTCTTACCATTGTAGCGCAAACACATTCCGATGTCTAATTTCAAGGTGCGATCCTTCTTTACAAGGAGAGTGGCGAGGACGCCAGGTCTTCTGCAGGCAGCTGCAGCGTAAATCCGGCACTTTCAACCTCCGGCTCGGCATGATCCTTAAAGGCCAGCTCCAAAACCTGCTGCACAGTTGAAACAGGAATGACTTCGATCCCCTTCATGTCGGAAAACAGGCTTTGCCAGTTCTCTTCCGGGATAAACACACGCGTCGCTCCTGCTGCGCGGGCAGCCTCCACCTTGGCCACTACTCCGCCGACAGGCTTCACCTTTCCGTGAATGCTGACTTCCCCCGTCATCGCCAGCAGATTATCTACCGGGATTTCCTTGATCGCAGAATAGATGGCTGTCGTAATCGCGATACCAGCAGATGGCCCATCTACAGGCACTCCGCCAGGGAAGTTGATGTGGAGATCGTAATTGTAAGGGTGGATGCCCAAGCGGTGCAGCACTGTCAGAACGTTGTCGATCGAACCCTTGGCCATGGACTTGCGCCTGATCGTTCTGCTTCTGCCGCCGATTTCCTCCTCTTCGGCGAGGCCGGTCGTCGTGATGCGTCCGTTTCCTGCGATCGCTGCACGTGTCGCAGTTACTTCCAGTTCCATTACGCTGCCCATATTCGGTCCGTAGACGGCCAGACCGTTGACCAAACCGACCTGCGGAGTGGAGTGTACCTGCTTTTCCTGTCTCGGCGACTTTTGACTGCTATGAACGACCCATTCGACATCGGAGGACTGTATAACTTTTCTCTCCTCCGTCAAGGCAATCCCTGCGGCGATCTGCACTGTATTGATCGCTTCCCGTCCATTGGTCGCGTACCGCTCAATCACATGTACAGCGGCATCCTCCATCGTCATGTCCATTTTCGAAACAGCCGTACGAACGATGCTGCCGATCTCGGCCGGTTTGAGCGGACGGAAAAAGATTTCCAGACAGCGGGAACGAAGAGCGGCAGGCAATTCCTCCGGCATCCTCGTCGTTGCTCCGACCAGGCGAAAATCAGCCGGGAGCCCGTACTTGAATACTTCGTGTATATGCGAAGGAATCTGCGTGTTTTCTTCGCTGTAGTAGGCACTCTCCAGCATGACTTTTCGGTCTTCCAATACTTTCAGCAGCTTATTCATCTGAACGGGGTGAAGCTCCCCGATCTCATCCAAAAACAGTATGCCTCCATGCGCTTTGGTCACGGCTCCGGGCTTTGGCTGCGGCACCCCGGCTTGGCCCAAGGCACCCGCCCCCTGGTAAATGGGATCGTGGACAGAGCCGATCAACGGGTCGGCGATGCCTCTCTCATCAAAACGGGCAATCGTGGCGTCTATTTCGACAAATTTGGCTTCCGAATTGAAAGGCGACATCTTGTTTTTCTTCGCTTCTTCCAATACTACCCGCGCAGCAGCCGTCTTCCCAACGCCCGGGGGTCCGTAAATGATCACATGCTGCGGATTGGGACCGCACAGAGCTGCGCGCAGCGCTCTCAGGCCGTCCTCCTGCCCGACAATTTCTTCCATAGCAGCAGGCCGTGTTTTTTCTGACAGCGGCTCGGTCAAGGCAATCATGCGCATCCGGCGCAACTGATCCAGATCTTTGCGCGATTCCTTTTCGGTTGAGGTCTTGTTGGCCCGCTGGGTTCGCAGCAAATTCCAAAAGTAGGTTCCTATGATAATCCCGACAATCACTTCAATGCAGGCAATGACTAGTGTCGTATAGTTCATCCGCAGTCCCTCCCATGCTCATGGCAACTATTTAGCAGGCTGTCCGTACTCATCGGCGTTACTATCCCAGAACGGCCTTTCGTTCGCGTCTCTTGAACTATAATGAGTAGTATTGCCTCGCAGTGCGGGACATAAACTCAAAAACGAGCAGGTCCCGTCTATTGCCGTGATGCAGAAAGCCGGATTGGAGATTAGATCTGGACTTGGCCGTGAAAAAGAAAAAAGTCCGTCCCCGACGAAAAAAACCACCTCGGGTTGAGGTGGTTTCTGCGCATTAGTATGAATCAGGCGCTCTCGTGCTTTCGCTCCTGGCCTTCCTTTGTCAAAAGCTGGGGCTTCACTTTATCGCGAACCGTTTCTTCCGTGATGACGCATTTGCTCACGTCTTCACGAGACGGCAGCTCGTACATCATATCCAGCATGATCTGCTCGATGATGGCACGAAGTCCGCGCGCACCCGTATTGCGCTTGATCGCTTCCTTGGCGATCTGGCTCAATGCCCCTGCATCGAACTCCAGCTCGACGTTATCAAGGCTCATCAGCTTCTGGAACTGTTTGACCAACGCATTTTTCGGCTCGGTGAGAATTTTCACCAGCGTCTCTTCATCCAGCGGTTCGAGCGTGGCAAGAACCGGCAGACGGCCGACGAATTCCGGGATCAAGCCAAACTTCAACAAATCCTCCGGCAAGACGTACTTCAGGTACTCGCCTTGCTTGAGGTCGCCTTTTACGCCTTCGTTCATATCTGTGCCAAAGCCGATTACTTTTTTGCCCAGACGGCGCTTGATAATCTGTTCAACACCGTCAAACGCACCGCCGCAGATGAACAGGATATTGGAGGTATCGATCTGGATGAACTCTTGATGCGGATGCTTGCGGCCGCCTTGTGGCGGAACACTTGCAACCGTTCCTTCCAGAATCTTCAGCAGGGCCTGCTGTACACCTTCACCGGATACGTCGCGGGTAATCGACGGATTTTCCGATTTGCGTGCGACTTTATCGATCTCATCAATGTAGATTATGCCTTTTTCGGCCTTTTCCACATCGTAATCTGCCGCCTGAATCAGTTTCAGAAGAATGTTTTCCACATCTTCGCCCACATAACCCGCTTCGGTCAGCGATGTCGCATCAGCGATGGCAAACGGAACATTTAAAATCCGCGCCAGTGTTTGGGCCAGCAGCGTTTTACCGCTGCCCGTCGGTCCGATCAGCAGGATGTTGGATTTTTGCAGCTCCACATCCTCGATCTTGGCACCGGAATTGATCCGTTTATAGTGGTTGTAAACCGCAACCGAGAGAGATTTTTTCGCCATGTCCTGCCCGATCACATAATCGTCGAGGATGTTGCGAATTTCCATCGGCTTCGGAATTTCTTTCATGTCGATTTCTTCTTCGGTACCCAGCTCTTCCTGAACGATTTCATTGCACAGCTCGATGCACTCATCACAAATGTAAACGCCAGGTCCAGCAACGAGCTTCCTTACCTGCTCCTGGGATTTTCCGCAGAACGAGCATTTCAGCTGTCCTTTATCATCATTAAACTTAAACATGCGCGTATCACCTCACACCGGGTCAGTTTTTCCGTTCAATAATGGCATCGATCAATCCGTAGGCTTTGGCTTCCTCTGCGCTCATAAAGTTGTCACGATCGCTATCTTTTTCCACGCGCTCATAAGGCTGACCGGACCGGTCCGCCAAAATCTGGGTCAGCTGCTTCTTTGTTTTCAAAATCCATTCGGTATGAATCCGAATGTCCTCTGCTTGACCGCGGACTCCGCCCAGTGGCTGGTGAATCATCACTTCACTGTTGGGCAGGGCGAAGCGTTTTCCCTTTGCGCCTGCTGTCAGAAGCACGGCTCCCATGCTTGCAGCCATACCGACGCAAATAGTGGAGACATCGGGCTTGATAAATTGCATCGTGTCGTAAATGGCAAGTCCCGCAGTCACGGAACCGCCTGGAGAGTTTATGTAGAGACTGATGTCTTTTTCCGGATCCTCTGCTTGCAAGAAAAGCAATTGTGCGACTACGACATTGGCCACTTCATCGTCAATTTCACTGCCGAGAAAAATAATCCGGTCCTTCAGGAGCCGCGAATAAATATCGTATGCGCGTTCTCCCCGATTGGTCTGTTCGATTACCATTGGAATTAACATATGTATTTCCTCCTCTGTCAGCAAAAGAGGTATTGCAGCTTACCCTGGCGGTTTTTTGGCCGCCGGCCGGCTGCAGATGAAGCATTTCCCGCTTGTACGGCGGGACGGATACAAAAAAGAAACGCGATGGTGAAAAACAAGGCACGAGGGTATCGTGCCTTGGTATCGAAGGTTCGGGAACGAAAATTCGCCCCCGAACGATCATGCGGTCTTCCTAAGATTATGCACTAACTTTGCTTTCTGCAACCAGGAAATCGACTGTTTTGCGAGTTTGCACATCACGGTACAGTGCAGCCAGTCCGTCTTGCGCAGTGAAAATTTTGCGAAGCTCGTCAGCTGGACGGCCGTAAACGCCAGACAGTTTTTCCAACTCAGCAGTTACATCCTCTTCACTGACTTCGATGTTTTCTGCTTTTCCGATTGCTTCCAGCACCAGAGAAGTGCGAACACGGGAAGTAGCGTCAGCGCGCAGTTGATCACGCAGTTGGCTTTCATCCATGCCGGAGAATTGGTAGTACAGATCCAGAGTCAGACCTTGGAATTGCAGGCGTTGTCCGAACTCATTGACCATTTGATCCAGTTCGTGTTCGATCATGACTTCTGGAATATCGATTTCAGCGTTTTCAGCCGCTTTCAGAACGAGCTGCTCGCGCACGTATTGTTCCTTGTCCTGTGCAGCTTTCTCTTCCAGCTTTTTCTTGGAGTCTGCTTTCAGTTCGTCCAATGTATCGAACTCGCTTACGTCCTTGGCAAACTCGTCGTCCAATGCCGGCAGGTTTTTGCGCTTCAGGCTGTTCAGCTTCACTTTGAAAACAGCTTCTTTGCCAGCCAGGTTCGGAGAGTGGTACTCTTCCGGGAATGTTACGGTGATCTCTTTTTCCTCGCCGATGTTCATGCCGACAACCTGCTCTTCAAAACCAGCGATGAACGTTCCGGAACCGAGCTCCAGAGAATAGTCTTCCGCTTTGCCGCCTTCAAATGCCACTCCATCCTGGAAGCCTTCGAAGTCGATCATTACGACATCGCCGTTTTGAGCTTGGCCTTCTTCTACAGCAACCAGCTCGGCGTGACGCTCTTGCATGCGCTTCAGTTCAGCGTCTACATCCTCGTCAGTTACCGCGAACTCTTTCGGCTCGATGGTCAGGTTTTTGTATTCGCCCAGTTTTACTTCCGGCTTAACAGTAACTGTCGCCTTGAAGATCAGGCTTTTGCCTTTTTCCATTTGTTCTACGTCTACTTCCGGACGGTCCACAGGCTCGATGCCCGTTTCGCGAACAGCTTGTCCGTAAGCGGTTGGAAGAATGATATCAAGCGCATCCTGATAGAGAGATTCCACGCCAAAACGCGCTTCGAACATTTTGCGCGGTACTTTTCCCTTGCGGAAGCCTGGTACATTAACCTTTTTTGAAACTTTTTTGAACGCCTGGTCAAGTGCTGCATCTACTTGCGTAGCGTCTACTTCTACCGTCAGGACTCCCTGGTTATTCTCTAACTTTTCCCATTTTGCTGCCACGTAAACTTCCCCTCCTAGATTGATTCAAGAGAAACACGCCTGTCGGGTCTGGCAAGGACCGTGATGACAGGGCGGTGCAATTCTAGCCATTATAACCATTCAAGTATAGCACATATTCTCCATTTTTCAAGAAGTCAGCTCCGCAGGGAAAAAGTTCCCCCCAGCTTCGGAGCTACCTTGCCCTTGTGGTCGTAGTAGGTTACCTGAACGACCACGGCCGACTCTTTTTGCTCGACTTTTTTCAAAATCGCATACGTCGGGACATCATACCCCCGCGGAAGCTGCAGGCTCCCCGGATTCAAAAAAAGGATGTCGCGCTCAACTGCGCATCCCGGCACGTGGGAATGACCGAACAGCACTACGTTCGCCCCTGTTTCCTCTGCTCGGTAATGAAGGCGCAGCAGCGAGCTTTTCACGCCAAACAAATGTCCATGTGTCTGGAGGATCGTAAGTCCCTTCCAGGAGGTCTTCCTCTCAGTCGGCACGTCCGAAGGGAAATCGCAATTTCCCTTGACCAGTTTCATGCCCGAAAACGGCTCGCGCTGATGGTCGACGCAGTAATCGCCGCAGTGAAAGACCATCTCCGCCTTGTGTCTTTCGACTACTTCCTTTACTTCACGGACCAGTCCATGGGTATCGCTCAGGATGAGAATGCTCACTTTTCCTCACTCTCCTTGCGTACACTGAATTACTCGCCGGACTTTAAGGTCGTCAGCAAATTCTGCATGGCCATGGCGCGGTGGCTGATCTGATTTTTTTCCTCGGATGTCAGCTCGGCCATCATTTTCTTTTGCTGCGGCAGATAAAAAACCGGGTCGTAGCCGAAGCCATTGGTGCCTTTTGGTTCGCGGGCGATCACACCCTCGCAGGAGCCCGCTGCCACTACCGGCTCCCGTCCCGGCTCCACGAGGGCGAGTACGCAGCGAAATCTCGCCGTCCTCTGCTCGTCCGGCACGTCAGCCAGCTCGCCCAGCAGTTTTCGCCAGTTGGCTTCATCAGACGCATTCTCGCCGGAGTACCGGGCGGAGTAGACGCCGGGACGGCCGCCCAGCGCATCTACCTCCAGACCGGAATCGTCACCGACTGCCGGCATGTTCAAGTATGTAGAAATGGTTACAGCTTTTTTCAGTGCGTTGGCTTCAAACGTATCGCCGTCCTCCACCACTTCCGGAACGCCTTCGAACGCATCCAGGCTGATTCCTTCCCATCCCAATTCTGCAAAGAGCTTGTTAAACTCCTTCACTTTTCCTTTGTTCCGCGTAGCGAGTACGACTTTTTTCGGTTCAGACATGATTTTCCTCCGCCTCTTTCTCCTGATCGCCTTCGCCTTTGTTCTCAAAAGAGAGCGTCAGCTCGGACAAGGCCTCCCTTTGAGCGGCAAATAGCTGGTCAATGCCCTTTTTCGCCAGTGCAAGCAGCTCCTGCAGCTGTTCTACGGAAAAAGGAGCCTCTTCCCCGGTGCCTTGCAGCTCGACGAATTTTCCTTCCCCGGTCATCACGATGTTCATATCGACCGTCGCTGTCGAGTCTTCCTTGTAGTTCAGATCAAGCAAGACTTCCCCGTCGATAATTCCGACAGATGTCGCTGCGAGAAAATCAGTCAGCGGGTACTGTTTCCACGTACCGTTTTCGACGAGCTTTGACATTGCTTCTACCATCGCCACGTAGGCTCCGGTAATCGACGCTGTCCGGGTGCCTCCGTCCGCCTGGATTACGTCGCAGTCCAGCCAGATCGTACGTTCACCCATCGCTTCCAGTTGAACGACAGACCGCAGTGCCCGACCGATCAGACGCTGGATTTCCATGGTTCGCCCTGCCACTTTCCCTTTGGAAGACTCTCGGGCATTGCGTGATTCCGTAGCCCGGGGGAGCATGGCGTATTCGGCTGTAATCCATCCTTTGCCGCCACCGCGCATGAACGGCGGAACGCGGTCCTCCAGCGTCGCCGTGCAGATTACTTTGGTGTCTCCCACCTCGATCAGGCAAGAACCTTCCGCGTGCTTGATGTAATTCCGCGTAATCTTAACAGGACGCAGTTGGTCATGGGTGCGGCCATCATTTCTCATTCCATGTTCCTCCTAGTGTACTTTCATCAACTCCGCCCATTATACCAGAGAGACAAAACCACTTGCCACTCTGCACGGGGTTTGACTTGCGCAGGTGCGTTGAAAGTTTGCCGGCCGACTTTCGGAAAAGCAAAACCACGCCGGGACCAGAGGCGTGGAATGATATCCTTCCTTAATATTGGATCGGGTTGATGTGAACGGACCGGCTGACCGGCTTGCTGAAATCAAAGCTTCCGCTCTTGAGCGGCTTGCCTTCCACCATGAGCTGAACATTTTTCGCTCCCGTACTGTCGGAAAGCGACAACACCAGCGATTCCAAAGCCTCCGGACTCGCTTCCCTGCCGTCATCGTATTTCAGGATATCATCGCTCAGATTGACAGTGACCAGCCCGTTTTCCTGGCGAACATCGAGAACGCGGGTCGTCTGCAGCAGCGAGCTGAAAAGAGGCGAGCCTTCTTTTGGTCCCTTGATCAATTCCTCTACAGCTGCTTTGGCAAGGTTCTCTGTTTCTGGCACCAGCCTCGTCACCGGTACAAAATACGTCCGTTTGTCATCGAGCTGCCCCTGAAAATAGACGGTGACCGAGGACGTTTTCCCGGGTACCGCCCCCTCTCCGAGCTCCACGTTGACTCCCTGATTGCGGTCGAGGTACGTGGTTGGCGTGTTGCTTGCCGGCATTTCCGAGAGCGGCGTGCCGTTTACCCAGATCTGTACCGATTTTACGTTGCCAAACTCAGTGAGTGCCCGCGTCACCGCATCGACAATCTTTTTTTCCTGCTTTTCGTCGTACTTCTTAAACTCCTTGGAAAAGTCGACCGTAGCCACACCTTCCTTGATGACAAGCCCCTTTACCTCTGTCCCTTTTGGCAGGACGGCCGAAAAACCGCTGGGCAGCATGCTCTCTACCGGACCGCCTTTCACCATGTAGGTCAGTACCTGCTTTGCCATGCCTTCCACCTTTGGCAGCGTCAACGATACAGGTACGACGTATCCATTATTATCAAGCAGATAAACGGTTCGGTCGACCGATTCCTGTGTTGCCGCCACTGTCTCTCCGGCTGCAGCGTCTGCGGGGGTTTGGGTACCTGGCGTCTCCACCGCCACTTCCGACAACGGGGGCGGGTCGATGCTGGTCGCTTCCTTTTCCGGCCCAAACAATCCGCACCCTGAAAGCAGCAGGGCGCTAACCCCGATCACGGCCGTCATTTTGCCGATGCGTCGTATTTCCATGTTATCCAGCCTCCTCCAGACACTTTGTACTAACATGTATACGAGCATGGCTTGGGTTTATGCGTTGTTTGTCCGCAAAAAGGAAGGTTCTTTCGCGTCAATCAGAGAATGACTGACGAAAAAGAACCTCCTGCGTTTATTTGCCGACTCAGGATTGATACAGCTTTTCCAGCGACCTGCTTTCAACCTGTACCGGAAAGCCCAGCCATTCTTCCGCTATTCGCTGGAAGGAAAGCGCATTTCCGCTCGTGTAAAAGCAGTGTCTGGGAGGATCTGCAGGTCGCTCTTTTCCCCGCGCCAAACCGTTCGTGACGTCTCCCAGCAACCGGCTTACCTCGCGTGCCGTTTCCTCCGCCGAGCTGATGAGGGCAACCCCCGATCCGACGGCTTTCTGAATCAATGGCGCAAGCAGCGGATAGTGCGTGCACCCGAGAATCAAGGTGTCCAGTTCGAGACCCTGCAACGGCTCAAGGGTCCGCTCCACCTCTTTTTGCGCTTCCTCTGAATGCTGACAATGCGTCTCCACCAGAGGCACGAAGGCAGGACAAGCAAGTCCGACTACACATGAATCGGGTCTCAACTGCTTGACGGCCTGCTCATATGCTTTGGTGCGGATCGTGGTTTCTGTTCCGATCACCCCAATCCGGTTTGTTTTCGTTACGCTGATCGCTGCCCTTGCCCCCGGCTCGATTACCCCAATGACCGGCAACGGAAGCCTTCTCCTCGCTTCTTCCAGCACCACCGCTGTCGCTGTGTTACAGGCAATGACGAGCGCCTTGATCGGAAACTTCGAGACAAACTCAATCATCTGAAAACTGTAGGCACGTATTTCTTCCGGCGTCCTGGACCCATAAGGACAGCGGGCATTATCGCCGAAATAGAGAATGGATTCACCGGGCAACTGCCGCATGACTTCTTTGGCAACAGTCAGCCCCCCCACTCCGGAATCAATGATTGCAATGGATTCATGGTCGCTCATCGGTGTGTCTCCCCTGTTGTGTTGTCCATACCTAATAGCATACCACTTCCTTTTATTTTCGCTACTACCATATGCGCTGGATATTTACCATGTACTCCGCGAATGCCGCACATCCGCTGGGCTTCTGTCATACCTTGTAGATGAGATTGCAAGCGAGGAGGAAAACCATTGCAGGAGCATACCCGACACCTGTCCAACTGGAGCCAGTGGGGCATTCAATGGATTGAGCATCTCCGCCGCCAGCATCGCTTCAATCGCGAACTGGAAAGGCATATGCACAAATTTGAAGAAGCCTTTAGCCAAATAGGCCGCAGGGCGAATTCACTTAAAAATGAAGAATCCGCAACAGCCATTCCTGCGCTGATGCAACAGGCAGAAGCTGTACAGCAGCAATTCCACCAGTTCCTGCGTCTGATCCAGGACCGCGAAAAACAGGAGCCCGAAGTCAGCCAGTCGGTGTACCCGCCTGCTCGCCAACCGGCACCGGTACCCATCGCTCGGCCTGTACCTATAGGCAAGCATACATTGCCCCCGATTCCCTATGCCTACGATGCACTGGAGCCGTATATCGATGCCGAGACGATGCGCATCCATCACGACAAGCTGCATCGCAAGTACGTAGAGGATCTCAACAAGGCGGAGAGTAAGCTTGCGGAAGCTCGCGCCAGAAACGACTTTGAGCTCGTCCGCCACTGGGAACGGGAGCTGGCCTTCAACGGAGCCGGACATTACCTCCATACGATTTTTTGGAACGTAATGAGTCCGGAGGGCGGCGGCGAGCCGACAGGAGATCTTGCGCGACAGCTCGCCCGCGATTTTGGCTCATTCGCCGCATTTCAAGCCCATTTCTCCCAGGCCGCCGAAAAAGTGGAGGGGCCGGGCTGGGCTATTCTCGTCTGGTCCCCGCGTGCACAGCACCTGGAGATTTTGCAGGCCGAAAAGCACCAGAATCTGTCGCAGTGGGATGTCATCCCGCTGCTCGTCCTCGATGTCTGGGAGCATTCCTATTTCTTGCGGTACAAGAACGACCGGGCCCACTACGTGGAAAACTGGTGGAAGCTGGTCAACTGGCCCTATGTAGAGGAGCGCTTTGGGCAAGCGAGAAACCTGCGCTGGCAGCCATTTTGACGAAGGAAACCTGTCGAAACCAAAGCCTATCCAAAAACTGCTTCATCAAAATATCCCCGGCCAAACAAGCGGCACGGGGATATTTGTTTGGCCCTCCACACTCGCCGCCTATCATATTGATGAAAGGCTTTTACAAGTTTCCTAAGCTTCCAAAGGTTTAGACACAAGAGAGCGGAAAAATACGT
Organism: Brevibacillus borstelensis; assembly: GCF_036700025.1. Lineage (NCBI taxonomy): Bacteria > Bacillati > Bacillota > Bacilli > Caryophanales > Paenibacillaceae > Brevibacillus > Brevibacillus borstelensis. The sequence continues at coordinate 4,063,088 of NZ_CP144922.1, forward strand.
TATCATAGGATTATGGAAAAATGAATCCGTTCAACCTCACTGTACAAAGGACGTGGATCACACCATGGGCAAACGGCTTACATACCTGCTCCCCGCGGCGCTGCTGCTCGCACTCGCCGCAGGCTTCCTCTTCTCTTCGCAGACGCTCCTGGGGCTGATCAACCAAAGCTTTCTGGCGGGACTGTTCTTCTTGCTTCTCGGCAGCATCTCTCTGGTGCTTCGCTCCGGCTTTTTCACTGTCTTCCTCCAAGGCTTCAAGCAAGTAAAGCTGCTTTTTTTCAAGCGGCCCAGAATCATGGAAAGTGATTGGTTTCAGGAAAAAGACCCGGTATTGCAAAAAAAGACAGAGACGCTGATCCGAATCTGCACGTCTCTGTCATTATGGGCGGGGGCTGCCCTGCTGATGTTTTCGGTTGTGCTGACTTGCTTCTATCTCTATCAGTCGTAAAGGTGGCAGGCTACCCAGTGGCCTGCCTCCGCTTCTTTCCAGACAGGCTCTTCCAGCGCGCAGCGCTCGGTCGCCTTCGGACAGCGGGTACGGAAACCGCAGCCGCTCGGGCGGTTGGCCGGACTTGGCAGGTCTCCCTGCAAAATAATTCTCTCCCGCTTGACGGTCGGGTCTGGCACCGGCACCGAGGAGAGCAGCGCCTGCGTATACGGATGCAGCGGCAGCTTGTACAATTCGTTGCTGGTTGCAAGCTCTACCATTTTCCCCAAATACATGACGCCGATGCGCGTCGAGATATGCTTCACCATCGACAGATCATGGGCAATGAACAGATAAGTAAGCCCGCGCTCCGCCTGCAAATCCTCCAGCAGATTGACCACCTGCGCCTGAATCGAAACGTCCAGGGCGGAAATCGGCTCGTCCGCAATGATAAATTCAGGCTCCACCGCAAGCGCCCTGGCGATGCCGATCCGCTGCCGCTGACCGCCGCTGAATTCATGCGGAAAACGGGAAGCGTGTTCCTTTCTCAGGCCGACGAGCTGCAGCAGCTCGGTAACGCGCTCCCGGCGCATTCCCCTGGCGAGGCCGTGGATGTCCAGTCCCTCTGCAATAATGTCCTCCACCGTCATCCGCGGATTCAGACTCGCCTGCGGGTCCTGGAAGATCATCTGTACATCCCGGTTGAACTGGCCCGCTTCCTTCCCTTTCAGGCGATGGACGTTCTTTCCTTTGTACAGCACTTCTCCGTCCGTATTTTCGTAAAGACGGATGATCGTCCGCCCCAGCGTAGACTTTCCGCAGCCGCTCTCTCCCACCAGGCCGAGCGTCTCGCCCTGCCTGATGGAAAATGTCACGCCGTCGACCGCCTTCAAAAGCTGGCCGTTTCCGATATGAAAGTGCTTCTTCAGGTTGTTTACTTCTACCAAGTTGTCTTTCATTCTCCCTGCCTCCCTGCTGCAACCAATTCCTCGATACGCGGCGCACGCGGATCATGCAACCAGCAGGCTGCCTGATGTCCCGGCTCGAACGTGCTGATCTCGGGCATTTGCTGATTGCAGATTTCCATGGCGTAATCGCAGCGGGCTGCAAAAGGACAGCCCTTCGGCGGGTTGAACAAGTCCGGCGGCGTTCCGTCGATCGGGACAAGCCGCTGCTTTTCCTCTCCGTCAATTCGCGGCAGAGAACGCATCAGACCCCATGTATACGGGTGGCGCGGCGCGGCAAACACGTCTTCAACCGTTCCCGTCTCCACCACGATCCCCGCGTACATGACAACCATGCGGTGGGCGATTTCAGACACGACGCCGAGATCATGGGTAATGATGACGACAGAGAGCTCCTGCTCCTCCTGCAGACGCCGCAGCAGGTCGAGGATTTGTGCTTGAATCGTCACGTCCAGCGCTGTCGTCGGCTCGTCTGCGATGACAAGCTGGGGCTGGCACGCCAGTGCGATCGCGATGACGACACGCTGGCGCATCCCGCCGCTGAATTGGTGCGGATACTGGTCGACCCGTTTTTCCGGATCGGGAATCCCGACGAGACGCAGCATCTCAATCGCGCGTTTTTGCGCTTCCTCGCGGGTTACCTGATGGTTGCGGATAAATCCTTCGACGATTTGCGTTCCGACCTTCATCGTCGGATTGAGCGCAGTCATCGGGTCCTGGAACACCATCCCGATCTTGGAGCCGCGGATTTGCATCCACTCTTTTTTCGTCAGATGGGTGATGTCGCTTCCTTCAAAGACGATCTTTCCGTCCACGATCCGGCCCGGAGGATTGGGAATCAAGCCCATGATCGCCTGGGCGGTTACGCTTTTTCCGCAGCCGCTCTCGCCGACGATCGCCAGCGTCTCCCCTTTGTCCACATGGAAGGATACGCCACGAACAGCTTGTACTTCGCCGCCGTATGTCTTAAAGTTCACTTTCAGGTTGTCAATCGTTAGCAGATGTTTTTCCATCGCGGTTCCTCCCTCCAGTCCTACTCGCGCAGACGCGGATCAAGTGCATCCTGCAAGCCGTCTCCAAATACGTTAAACGCAAACATCGTCAGTGAAATCATCAGGCCAGGGAAGAAAAGCCGCCACCAGTCGCCTGTCAAAATAACCCCCATCGCATCGTTGGTCATGGTTCCCCAGCTTGCGTCCGGCGCTTGCACGCCCAGGCCCAGGAAGCTGAGGAATGATTCCGCGAAAATCGCAGACGGAATCGTAAAGGTCAGGTTGACGATGATGACACCGATCGTATTGGGAATCAGATGTTTAAACAAAATTCGGGAAAACTTGGCTCCCAGCACTTGAGAGGCAAGGATGAACTCCTGGTTCTTCAACTGGAGGATTTGACCGCGCACAAGCCGCGCCATCCCTGTCCAGCCGGTAGCCGAGAGCGCGATGATAATAGTGAGCATCCCCGGTTCCATCACGACCATCAGCAAAATGACGACGAGCAGATACGGCAACCCGTACAGTACCTCGATCACACGCATGATGATGGTGTCGATCCGCTCACCCCGCTTTCCTCTGCCGGCCATGTAACCGGCAATACCGCCGACGGTCACGCCGATAATCAAATCGATCAGAGCGGCAACTACGCCAATCGTGAGGGAGATGCGGGCTCCGGCCCAGGTACGGGCGAACATGTCCCGGCCGAGATCATCCGTTCCGAACCAGTGCTCTGCCGACACCGGCTTGTTTTTCGTGAGCAGGCTTTGATCCGATGCGCTGTAAGGCACCAGATGGGGACCGATGATTGCCATCACCACGAGCAGCAGGATGATCGCAAGACCGAGCATGGCCAGTTTGTTTTTTACGAGTTTGCGCACCACTTGCTGAACATTTGTCAGACTGGGGCGCATGGATATGTCATGGGCTTCCGACTGCTTGGAAAGCGGTCGGAACAGCGGATCGATACGTTGTTCCATCGCCACTGGTTATCCCTCCTTGTTCGTCAGCTTAATTCTCGGGTCAATCAGGGTGTACGCCAAGTCGATCAGGAAGATCGTTACGATCAGGATGGAGCTGTAGAAAATCGTCGTTCCCAAAATTACCGGGTAGTCGCGGTTAAAGATTCCATCCACAAAGTATTTCCCGATGCCCGGAACGGCGAAGATTTTCTCCACCACGAACGTTCCCGTAATCAACGAAGCGATAAGCGGTCCCAAGAAGGTGACGACCGGCAGGATCGCGTTGCGAATGCCGTGCTTGACCACAAGCGCAAAGGTAGGAACACCTTTGGCTTCTGCGGTGCGAATGTAGTTCTGGTTCATCACTTCGATCATGCTGGCCCGCATGTAACGGGTGATGATCGCCAGCGGCCCGAAAGCCAAGGCGAGCGACGGCAGAACCGTATGCATCCAGGTGCCCCACGTTGCGACCGGAAAGATCGGAAACTTGATCGCAAAAAAGTTGATCAGGAGCGGCGCCATGATAAAGCTCGGAATGGCAATGCCTAGGACGGCTATCGCCATCGCAGCGTAATCAAGCCATTTGTTTCGGTTCAGCGCTGCGATGATTCCAAAGGTGATCCCGAAAAATATTGCAATGACAATCGCTTGCGCCCCCAAGGTAGCGGAAGCGGAAAATCCGTCGGCGATCATATCGTTTACGCCGCGCGTGTCTGACTTGATCGATGGACCGAGGTCAAGCATGACGAGGTTTTTCAAATAGAGCACATACTGTACGGGCAACGGCTCATCGAGGTTGTATTTGGCGCGCAGGTTGGCCAAAATTTGTTCCGGGAGCTGATCCGATTCGGAAGCAAACGGATCACCAGGTATGGCATGCATCAAAGAAAACGTCAGCGTCACGATGATCCACAGTGTGAGCAGCATCATCAGAACGCGTTTTACGAGGTAATGGGACATGGCTCAACCTCCATGATGTTATTTCGCCAGTTCGTACATGGCTTCCGCGTAGATAGCCATCGCCCTGAGCAAGTCGTCAATCTCTGCGTACTCATCGGTGAGATGAGCCATCGATTTCTTTCCGGGGAAGAGAGGGCCGAATGCGACTCCTGCTTTCAGCGATTTGGCATAGGTTGCACCGCCGGACGAAAGCAGTGTCGCTTCCTCTCCCGTATGATTGGTGTAGACGCGGGAGAGTGTTTGGATGACCGGATGATCCTTCGGTACGTAATGGGAGCGCGACGTCCTCAGGCTGGCTATCGTGACGTCCAGCTGCGGGGCCCGTTCCTTCAGTTTTTCAACGTACTCTTCCGGATTAATCGTCGCAGGGTAGCGAATATTCAGTCTGACAGAGCCGCCTTCGTTGCGGTCATAGGTCAGGATGCCGGCATTGACGGTCAAGCGCCCTGTAGCTTCGTCGGCGCAGGCAAGACCGAGCTTTTCTCCGTAGTAGTCCTCATGCAAAACATCGGACAACAGATTCAGGAAAGTTCGATCAGATCCGGCGAACGGCAGGCGATTGAGGAAGCTTGCCATAATTGTCCCCGCATTTTTTCCCTTGAACGGCTCCATGCCGTGGGCAGGCAAGCCTTTGGCAAAAAAGCGAAGTGAACCGTCGCCGCCCGGAATCACCTCTCCTGTGGCTCCATGTGCGAAAAGATGCTTTTGAAAGCTCTCTTGCAGATCCCGAATGGCTTGTTCGTTATCCGCGGCGGCCGGCAGAGAAACGATGGCAACCGCTTTTTCCGGTACGCTGTTCCCCTGGTCGCCAGAAGCAAACGAGAGCAAATTCCAAGACGACGAGTCATTAGACGCAATGCGCGGCGCAATCGCCAGCGTCGGATTGATCTGTCCCTTTTCCGCGTGAATCATAGGGAAGGATGCATCCGGGGAAAAGCCTACCTCCGGCAGCTTTTCTACCTTGGTGTAATGCTGCATGCAGAGCCAGCCACTCTCTTCATCCGTGCCGATAATGAGGCGAATCCGTTTGGATATCGGGAGCCCGGAGTCCTTCAACAGCTTCAGGGCAAAATACGCAGCCAATGCGGGCCCTTTGTCATCAATTGCCCCCCGGGCGTAAATTTTGCCGTCCCGAATGTCGGGCTCAAACGGCGGCGTCGTCCATCCTTCGCCAACCGTTACAACGTCGACGTGCACGAGAACGCCGATTTCCTCTTCGCCCTCGCCGTACTCCACATATCCGGCGTAGCCATCCAGATTTTTTGTGGCAAAACCGTCCGCTTCGCCCAGCTTGAGCAAGTATTCAAGCGCCTGAGCGACACCCTCGCCGAACGGCTTGCCCTCAGATGCGGTCGTCAAATCCTCAATGCTGTTGATTGACAAAAACGGAATCAGCTTGTCCAGATAACTCTCTTTCTGCGCTACAGCCGCTTCTTTCCAGTTTCCGCTCATCTCGATTCCTCCCTATCCGGTAGCTTTACTTGCAAAAGGCGAGAAACGCTTCTCCCTTTGATGAGATACTGCTGCCCTGCCGGCCCTTGCCGACACGGATCAATTCATCCTGCTGAAGCATTTTCAGACGGTAGCGCAGCTGCTGCGTGGTCAAGTCGATTCCTCGCTCGCGCAGCTGCTCCTGAAGTGCGTATCTCCCGCCTCCTGCCGTGGACAGCTCTTGAAGAATGGCGGTCATTTCGAGCAGAAACCCGCGCTTTTCGTACGCCTGATAGACTTCTTCACATTCATGCTGCAAGCCATCTGCTTCCAACGGGACAACGGCTGCAGTCTGCAAAAAGGGCAGATGATACGCGTAAACCTCTTCCTCCACCACGTGTGCCAAATACTCCACGACATTTTCCAGCTCGCGGATATTTCCCGGCCAGTCGTACGCCTGCATGGCGTTCAAAGCTTCGCGCGACAGGGTAAAAGGAGGGCGTCTCAAATCTACACAATAACGACGGATAAATGCGTCTACCAACCACGGAATATCTTCCGCCCGTTTTCGCAGCGGCGGCAAATGAATCGGCAAAATATTGAGCCGGTAATACAAGTCGGCCCGAAACCTTCCCTCTTTGACCATTTGCTGCAAATCCTGATTTGTGGCGGCGATGACCCGGATGTCGATCGGGATTACCTTGTTGCCCCCTACGCGCATGATCTGCCGCTCTTGCAGCACCCGCAGCAGCCGATTTTGGATCGCTCCGCTTGCGTCCCCGATTTCATCGAGAAAAATCGTCCCTTTGTGCGCCAATTCAAACCAGCCGATGTGTCCGCCCTTTCTCGCCCCGGTAAAAGCTCCCTCCTCGTAGCCGAAGAGCTCGCTTTCCAGAAGCGATTCGGAAATCGCGGCAAAGTTTACGCCGACGAACGGCTCCCGTTTTCGCGGGGAGGCATTGTGAATGGCTTGTGCCAGCAATTCCTTGCCTGTTCCCGTTTCGCCGAGCAGCAGCACGGTGGAATTGCTTCTGGCAATTTTTTTGGCGATCTGGATGACCTGTTGAAAGGACTGGCTTTTGCCGTAAATTTCGTCAAAGCTGTACTTGGCGATCAAGCCTTTGCTGTACAAGCGCAACCGGTAGTCGTGCTCCATCTTTTCGATCTCCGCTGCCTTCCGAAACAACAGCAGACTCCCCAGATAGCGTCCTTCCATGACGATGTGCATTTTTCGGAAAAAGTAAGTCCGGCCTGCCCAGTCCACGAGCACTTCTTCATTTTCGTCGCAGTCGCGAACCGTCTCCATAAAGTCTTCCGGCAGACAAACGGCCGCTTTCTCCCCTTGGACACCCGGTCCGTGCAAATGAAGCGTATCGATGGCTTTCTGATTGATAAACCGGATGACTTCTTGCTCGTCCAAAGCGATGACTGCGTCTTCAATCCGGTTGACAATACCCTCCAGATACATTTGCAGCAGGCGGGCATGAAGAATTTCATTGTTCAACTGCTTCGTGATGTAAATGAGCGACTGCATGGTGCGGGCTGTTACCTTTTGGAAATTCCCGTTGTCAAAATGGGCGTAAATCTCCAACCACGTAGACAAGTCGATGACCCGAAAGCCGATGTCGACGACCTTGCGAATCGTCGGAGGAACATGCTCGGCCTCGCCCGGCGTTACGGCGATGTCAATGTCCAGCGGATAATCAGATCCGGGGTAATACGGATACAGCTCAAAGTCCATCCCCGATGCGATCAAAAGCCTCATCGTTTCATCCACCGTCTCGGCCGTATCGCTGACGAGCAGTACCTTCACACCTCTTGGTATCTCCAGCATTTCCCGCAGGTTGTGATAGGGCAGCATCCGCTTTGCCACGATCGCCCTGGAGTCTTGCGGCAAATACGGCTCCACCTGTTCGTAGATGCTTTTCGTGGAGAGTACAACCAGTGAACCTTCGGCAATCGGCCGGTAAGGCAGCTGGTCGACCCGCCGACCTTCGATATGAAAGTCTTGCGAGATGCCCAATTCATGGCATTGACTAACCACGGATTGTAAAAATTCGTCCATCTTCGCAACAAAGGTTACAGTCTTTTTTTCCATGAGTACCCGCTCCAAGATGTATAGTGAGGACAAGGGCGGGATTGCAAGCCCTTGTCCTCACTATCGTACTATTTTTTCGAAATTTCGGCCCACTTGAAGTCAAGCGTTCCAACAGGGTGACGGATAATGCCTTTTACATTCGGCTGATCCATGAACACTTTGGTACCAAAGTAGATCGGCACAAGCGGCATATCGTCCATGAACATCTTCTCGGCATCGTGCATCAGCTGGAAGCGTTCTTTTTCGTCAGCCGTATTGCGGATTTTTTCTACCAGCGCATCGTACTCTTTGTTGCTGTAGTTGATGCGGTTGCCAGGATGATCGGTCACGAACAGCTCCAGGTAGTTGAGCGGATCGCCGTAATCAGCCGGGATGGTGGAACGGGAGATTTGCAATTGACGGGCGCGCTGGTCGGCCAGGAACACTTTCCATTCCTTGTTCTCCAGCTTTACATCAACACCCAGGTTTTTCTTGTACATTTCTTGCAGTACTTGCGCGATCTGCTTGTGGGCGTCGCTTGTGTTGTACGTCAAAGTAACCGGCGGAAGAGTCGTGTAGCCTTCTTCTTCCATCCCTTTTTTCAACAGCGCTTTTGCCTGTTCTACATCGTTGTCCTTGATGAAATCGCCGCCGACTTCACGGAAATCGCGGCCGTCCGGTTCAGGGAAGCCGACCGGGATATGCGCCAGTGCCGGAAGCTGTTTTCCTTGTGCCACGTTGTCGATCAGAGCCTGACGGTCGATCGCCAGTGCAAATGCCTTGCGGATGTTTGCGTTTTGGAACGGCTCCATTTTGACGTTCATCCGGTAGTAGTAGATGGATGCTTCCGGTTCCACTTTCGCTTCGCCAGAATCGATCAGTTGCTTTTTCATATCGTTTGGCACGGTTTGGATCATGTCCAATTGGCCTGTTTTGTACATTTGGTATTGGGTGTTTTCGTCGTTTACCATGACCCAATCGATGCCCGCGTATTTCACGGAATCCTTATCCCAGTAGCCTTCGTTCTTTTCTACTTTGACGGATTGATCATGTACCCATTCGGTGATTTTGAACGGTCCGTTGCTCACGAGAGTAGATGCTTCCGCAGCAAAGTTCGGATTGCTTTCTACCACTTTTTTGTTAACCGGGAAGAAGGTTGGCTGAGTCAGGATGTGCAGGAAAAATCCCGCAGGAGACTTCAGCTTTACTTCCAGTGTCTTCTCATCGATTGCTTTGACTTTTACGCCGTCGGCTGTGCCTTCGCCCTTGTTGAACTCCTCGGCTCCCTCGATGTAGTAAGCCAGGAATGCGGACGGGAATGCGTTCTTCGGATCGACGATGCGCTTGAACGCGTATTCAAAGTCTTGCGCCGTTACCGGATCGCCATTGGACCATTTGCTGTCGCGAAGCGTAAAGGTGTATGTTTTTCCGTCTTCGCTCACTTCCCACTTCTCGGCCATCGCCGGCTGCGGCTTGTGATCCTTGTCCAGGCGGGCAAGGCCCTCCATCGTTGCGTTCAGCACTTCGTTGGAGGTGCTGTCAAACCCTTTCGGCGGATCGAGAGAAGGCGGCTCCGTCTTCAGGTTCAACCGAAGCTTGGCCGAAGCGTCTGCTTGTCCTCCCGTTTCCCCCGCTTGCTGCTTGCCTGGATCTGCCGGTGCTGCTGACTGGCTGCAGCCTGTCAGCACCAGCGAGAGCAGCAAAGCGGAAGTGCTCAGTACTTTCCATCCTTTGCGCAAATTCATCGCAGGATTTCCCCCTTTTTTATGCTTGTTGTATATATGCGTAAACGGCTGTCAGGAAGCAACGAGCCTTTACACGCCCAGTGGAGTGTTGCTTGCGTGCAGGGTAAAGGCAGTTTCAATACGGCCTACTGCCTTTCCGCTCATGTTCTTTACGATCGGGTTGGTGTACTCTGCGAGCTTCTCAAGCGGACCGTCCGTGCCGATGCCGAGCTGGCGAAGCACTTCATTGACCACCGCGTATATAGCGCGCGGTCCACCGTCCTCGATCTTCACAGCGATGCCGATGCCTGTTTGACGGTCGCCCAGGCAGTATACGGACTCTGCACCTGCCTTGCCAAACACTCGTCCGGCAAAGGCCGTCATCAAATCGGTACAGTAGCGGTTATTGCCGCCGACCATTTCCGGATGCGCAATCATCGCATCGGTGATCCGGGCAACCGCCTGACGGCGAGTCGGATTTTCGATCACGTCGGGCCTTGCCATTTTGGCGTACGCCCAGGCGTAGTGGGCCAGTGGCAGGCGGTGAACAGGAACGCCGCAACCATCCGTTCCCAGAACGATTTTGTCTTTTGGATAGGAAGTCAGATCGACAACTGCATCCAAAATGCGCTGCTGCACGGGGTGCTCAGGCAGATGGTACGTGGCTACTTCTTCTCCCATGTGTACAGCTGTAGCGATCATCCCTGCATGCTTGCCGGAACAGTTGCTGTAGATCGGGGTCAATGGCTTGCCCGCACGGATCAGTTCCTTATAGCTTTCCTCGTCGCGAGGCACATGGGTTCCACATTGGAGCATTTCTTCCGGCTGTCCGGCGCGTATCAGCATTTCCATCGCCCGCGAGCGGTGACGCGGCTCGCCGCTGTGTGAAGCGCAGCAGAGAGACAGATCGGCTGGTTCCAGTCCAAACTTGTCCGCTGTTCCCGTCTCAATGACCGGAATCGCCTGGATCGGCTTCATGCTGGAACGCGCGAAGGTTTGGCGATGAGGATCACCGTAGGAATAAAGCAAGTTTCCGTTTGCATCGACGACAGCTACATGACCGAGGTGTGTGCTTTCTACCGCATCCCCCCGGTATACGTTGGCTACCAGGTTCATGACTAATCTCCTTTGGTGTTGAAATATGGACTTGCTATGCAAACTGGTTATTGCAAGAGGCGTGCCAACTATTCAAACAAGACAAAGGACGTTGAATTTTCGCTTAATTCCTACGCTTCAGTCTGTTCTATCGATTGCGACCAATTAGTATTAGGTTACCCTATTTTTCTTAATAGGTGAACAATTTGTTTAAAATAGGTTAAAAAAATTCTAACAAAAATGAAAAGCACCCCTTTTCCCCCAGCACCGGGGAAAAAGGGGCACCCATTGGCCCAGTTATTCGGTTGCTCCTTCTTTGCGCAGGCATTCGGCCTTCTCCAAGCTGACGAATGTATCCTCCCACATGACCAGATACTGCTCTCCCTTTATGTCCAGGATGATTCCCCTCGCCCCGTCACCCGCGTACGTCACGACTTCGCCCACTTTAAACATCATCCATCGCCTGTTACCCCAATCTGAAGATGATGCCGTGTCCGCCTTTGGGGTATACCCATTTGATGTTTTCATGTGGACAACCGATCCGGCAGCTTCCGCATTCGTGACACCCTTCGTATCCCACATGCATTCGCACCTCTTCCCACTTGTACACTTCTGCCGGACAAAAAATCGTACACAGCTTGTCGGGACATTTTGTGGCACATACATCCGTATCCAATACGTGCAGGTGCGACTCCGTATCCGCCTTGAAGCGGACCAGGTACTGCTTTTCCTCGATCGATTGACCTTTGGGCAGTTCCTTCATCACTTCATCACCCTCCAAGCCTGCATCAGATCGCGGGCCATTTTCCACTTTTCTTTGGCGGAGCCAAGCTCCCTCCAGATTTTCTTTTGCTTCTCCCACTTGGAGCTGCCATCGACGGTGAACATCTGGCTGGCGGCCCTGTTCATGAGCGGAATGTACTTCTCGAAGTAATGCGGGTACTTTTCAAAGTGGTGCGTGGCATCCTTGTATTTTTTCATGTCCTGTCCAACGAAGCTGTCCATCAGCCTCTGCCGGTAAGAGTCGAGCATGGAAGCCGAAAAGTCTCCCGCAGCTTTAGCTTCGAGGATGGCCTCTGCCGCCAGCACCCCTGAAGTCATCGCCATATTGGAGCCTTCCCGGTGAATCGCGTTGACCAGTTGAGCCGCGTCCCCCACTACAATCACGCCATCGCCTACGACCTTCGGGATCGAGCGGTAGCCTCCCTCCGGAATCAGATGCGCCAGGTATTCCTGCTGCTCCGTTCCCTGAATGTACGGCCGGATGATCGGGTGCTTCTTGACGTAATCCAGTAGCTGATGCGGCTTGATCTTGTTCTTGATCAGGCCGGACAGCATCGCGCCGACGCCGATATTGAGGCTGTCCTTGTTGGTGTAGAGCCAGGCTGTTCCGAGAATTCCTTTGGTCGCGTCGCCGAAGATTTCAAACGTGCAGCCCTGGTCCTGCTCCAGGCTGAAGCGGTCTTCGATGATTTTCCGGTCGAGCTTGAGCACTTCCATGACCGCCAGCGCCACCTCGTCCGGGCGAAACTCCTTGTGAAAGCCGAGCGATTTGGCCAAAAGGGAGTTTACCCCGTCAGCCAGCACGACCACATCGGCAAACAGATCGCCGTCCGGGCGGTCTGTCCTCACCCCGATGACCTTCCCGTTTTCAACCAGACACTCAGTCACAACCGTTTCATTGACGAGCAGGGCTCCCTGCTGAACCGCCTTTTCTGCAAACCACTGGTCAAACTTCGCCCGAAGGACGGTGAAGTTGTTGTACGGCTCCTCTCCCCACTCCAGGCCCTTGTAGCTAAAGGTGACGGCGGATTTTTCATCGAGCAGCATGAACCGCTGCTCCACGATCGGCCGTTCGACTGGCGCTTCCTTGTAGAAGCCGGGGATAATATCCTCCATCATTTTGCGGTACAAGACGCCGCCCATCACGTTTTTGGAGCCCGGATACTCGCCCCGCTCGAGGAGCAGGACGTTGACACCCGCCTTTGCCAGCGTATACGCGCAGGACGTACCGGCCGGCCCCGCTCCCACGACAATGACATCAAATTTTTCCGCCATACTGTACCTCCTTGCCAGCCGTCACCTGGAGCGCGTCGATCAGCATCGGAACGATCTCGAATGCATCCCCGGCAATGCCGTAATGACAGGATTGGAAAATGGGCGCCTGCGGGTCTTTGTTGATGGCAATGATCAGGCCGGAGTTCTGCATGCCGACCAGATGCTGGATCGCTCCGGAAATGCCAATGGCAACATACAGCTTGGGCGTGACTGTCACCCCGGTTTGGCCTACCTGGTGGGCGTGATCGATCCATCCCGCCTCGACGGCATCCCGGCTCGCCCCTACAGTGCCTCCGATCGCCTCGGCCAGGCGATGGATGAGCTGAAAGCCTTCCTTGCTGCCGAGCCCCTTGCCCCCTGCGACGATAATGTCAGCCTCGTCCAGGCGGATTTTTGTCTGCGTTTCCCGGACGATCTTCAGCACCTTGGTCCGAATGTCTTCCTCCCGCAACGGGATGGATTCCTCGATGAGCTCTCCTTTGCGGCTGGTGTCGATCGGGAGCGCTTTCATGACCTTCGGCCGCACCGTGGCCATTTGCGGCCGGTGCTTTTTGCAGAGAATCGTGGCCATGATGTTGCCGCCGAATGCGGGCCGGCTCGCTTCCAAAAGCCCTGTCGCCTCATCCACATCGAGCATCGTCGTATCCGCAGTCAGCCCTGTCTCCAGATCGGTGGCAACCGCGCTGGCGAGGTCCTTGCCCGTCGAGGTCGCACCGTACAGGATCGTTTCCGGCTTGTGCTTTTCTACGCAAGCAATGACTGCACGCATGTACGATTCGGTCCGGTAATCCCGGAAAACGGGATCATCGTAGAGATAGACCGTATCGGCACCGTAGTGAAACGCGGTCGCGGCCAACTGCCGAACTCCCTCTCCAATCAGTATGCCGGCCAGGGGTACTCTCCGCTTGTCTGCCAGCTTTCGCCCCGCTCCCAAAAGCTCCAGGGAGACAGGCACGATTTTCCCGTCCTGGTGTTCGAGGAATACCCACACGCCTTTGTACTCGTCCAGATTCATGCCCGTGCCTCCTTCCCTGCAAAGAGCTCTTGTTTCTGCTGCAAAATTTCCATCAATCGCTCAACCTGCTGCTGTGCCGATCCCTCCAGCATTTCGCCGCCTTTTGGCTTTTCCGGAGGCCAGACCTTGGCCACAATCGTCGGGGAGCCTTTGAGACCCAGCAGTGTCCTGTCGACGTCCTCCAGATCGCTGACCGCCCAGATTACGGGCTGGTAGCGTGCGGCGCGAAGCATGTTGGGCAGCGGCGAATAGGGTACCTCGTTGATTTCCTTTTCCACCGAAAACAGGCAGGGCAAAGCGGACTGAATCACTTCATAGCCGTCCTCCAGCTTGCGGTGGACGAGGGCATAGCCTTGCTGCTTGTTTACCTCGACCACCTTTTTCACGCTGGTCAAAGGCGGGATGTCGAGCCGTCTGGCAATGCCCGGTCCTACCTGGCCCGTATCCCCGTCGATCGTCATCTTTCCGCAGATGATCAGGTCGATCGGCTTTTCCTTGGCGATTTTTTCGAGGGCTTTCGTCAGCGCATAGCTGGTGGCCAGCGTATCTGCCCCGGCAAAGGCCCGGTCGGTAATCATGTACCCCTCATCCGCACCGATCTCGATGCATTTCCGGATCGCTTTGACAGCGGGCGGAGGCCCCATGGTCAGGACGGAAACTGTTCCCCCGTACCTTTTTTTCAAGCGGACAGCTTCCTCCACGGCATGCGCATCGTACGGATTCAAAATGGCAGGCGCGCTGGAACGGTCCATCGTATTTGTCTTCGGGTTCATCTTGATGATCTTCGTGTCCGGCACCTGTTTGATACAGGCGACGATATGCAGCATGAAAAACTCCCCCCTTGCAGCCCGGCGGGGCATCGTTTCGATGGCAGCTCTTGCACAGGTTGTCTCTTTTTGACACGACGCTTCGGGCGGCATGTTCATCATTGATATAACGTATTGCTCAGCGCTGTCGAATAGACCAAGAACTGCCAGAAGCGGGGGATCGATCAATTTTTTTCAATCCATTGACAAGCTCGCTTCGCTCCTTATAATTGATTTATAAATCACATATCGTTCGGATGAACCATTCAGGAGAAGACAGATGTCTACCGAAGGGGCAAGGGAACCTTCCCGAAACTCTCAGGTCTAGGAAACTAGTAAAACTGCATGGGGACGAGCCTCTGGAGAGACTCCCTCTTTTTTCAAAAAGAGGATTGGGCACCGAAGGAGCAAATTCGCCGCGGCGAATAATCTCTCAGGTAAAAGGACAGAGTGGACGCTTGGACTTATACAAAAACGGTTAGTAATTTGTCGATAAAAAGCTTTGCTGTCAGTTCTCTCGAAGATATTCGTTCTT
This sequence comes from Brevibacillus borstelensis, assembly GCF_036700025.1. NCBI lineage: Bacteria > Bacillati > Bacillota > Bacilli > Caryophanales > Paenibacillaceae > Brevibacillus > Brevibacillus borstelensis. The sequence continues at coordinate 4,078,135 of NZ_CP144922.1, forward strand.
CGTATGACGAAGTTTTTTATGTGTTGCAGAAGGTTGAACATTTTACATGTTGCTAAACTTTTCTGCGCCCATCAACAAATGCGGTTTGCCGCCGGTTTTTTGTATTCTTATTTACGTAATTTTGTACGTCCTGCGACCGTCTCCAGAGAACATTTCATTTTCGGGTGAAATGTTTTTTCTTTTTCTCTTCAAAAACAGCAAGGGGGAAACCGAGATGGACATGCTTATGCAATGGTTGGAAATGGTGAATGGATTTGTGTGGGGACTGCCTACGCTGATACTGCTCGTCGGCACTGGGGTAATGCTGACGATCCGCCTTCGAGGGCTGCAGTTCAGAAAGCTGTGGTATGCGCTGCGCCTCGCTTTTGGGAAGCAGCAGGAGCAAACAGCGGCTGGGGACATCAACCACTTTCAGGCGCTGATGACCGCGCTTGCGGCAACGATCGGGATGGGAAATATCGCCGGGGTGGCCACGGCTGTCGCGGTCGGCGGACCGGGTGCTCTGTTCTGGATGTGGATCACAGCTCTGTTCGGGATGGCGACGAAATACGCCGAAGCGATTCTCGCTGTCAAGTACCGCATCCGGCAGGCTGACGGCACTTTTTCCGGCGGACCGATGTACTATTTGGAGAAAGGGTTGAAGCAAAAATGGCTCGCTGTTTTGTTCGCCTTGTTTGGAACAATGGCTTCCTTCGGGATCGGAAACATGGTCCAGTCCCATTCCGTCGCTGAAGCGGTACAGTTGAACTTCTCGATCCCTCCGGTCGCAACGGGGATTGTGCTGGCTGCCTTTACCGCCTTTGTCATCCTCGGCGGCGTAAAAAAGATCGGACAGGTCACCGGCGTCATGGTGCCGTTTATGGCCCTTTTCTATATCGTTGCCGGAATCATTGTCGTGCTCTTTCATGCGGGGCAAGTACCGCAGGCATTGGCAGACATTGTACACGGAGCGTTTAACGGCACTTCGGCTGCAGGCGGCTTTTTGGGAGCGACCGTAGCCATGGCGATCCAAAAAGGGGTTGCCCGGGGTGTCTTCTCCAACGAGGCCGGTCTGGGCAGCGCACCGATCGCAGCCGCGGCGGCAAAAACAGACGAACCGGCCAAGCAGGCGCTCGTTTCCATGACAGGAACGTTTATCGATACGATTCTCGTCTGTACGATCACAGGGCTTGCTTTGGTCACTACGGGAGCCTGGTCCACCGGTATGTCTGGCGTGGAAGCGACTACCTACGCCTTCCAAAGCGTCTTCGGTCAAGCCGGCAGCTACGTGCTGGCCGTTGCCATCATCCTGTTTGCCTACTCCACCATCCTCGGGTGGGCGTATTACGGCGAGAAATGCTTTGAATATTTGTTCGGCAAAGGCTCTGCCAAATACTACCGATTCGTCTGGGTAGTCATGGTCGCTGTCGGAGCAACGATGAAGCTCGATCTGGTCTGGACGCTCTCCGACATCATGAACGGCTTGATGGCAGTGCCCAACCTGATCGGCCTGATCGGACTCTCCGGTGTGGTCGTTGCCGAGACGAAGCGCTTTTTGAATGGGCCTCTGGAGTCGAAGCTGTCACAGTAAATATGCTCGCACCCCAAAATTTTCCCCCTCATAATGAGGGGGTTTTCCTATTTCTGCGGGATTCGTTTTGCGGGACGAGCGCACTTGCGGAGCGGATGCTCCCCCCTCCTCGTGACATTACCGGACTTGCGGAAAAAAGTGTGTATAATAGAAGGCATATCTTCTATGCACGGATCAAACCGGTTGGAGGGCATTGTCATGTTGGAAACATTCGGATTTTCCCATTACGAAAGCAAAGTATATGAGACGCTCGCGGCAAGCGAGTCTCCCATGGATGCCACAATGATCGTCAAGCATTCCGGCGTTCCCAAAGCGAAAATTTACGAAGTGCTGACCCGTCTGGTAGACAAGGGCCTGGTCCTCGATTCTGTGTCGGATAAAAAGAAATGGTATACCGCTCTGCCGCTAAACAGCCTGATCGACAAGCTGACCAGTCAATTTCAGCACGACGTGGAGCGGCTCAAAACCTCTTTGGCCAGCAAGCAGGTACGGGATGACCGGATTTGGAACCTCAAGGTCGACTCCTCCATACGCGCTGAAAGCAAGCACTTGATTCAGCGAGCCGTCAAGTCCATCCGCATCTCCGCCTGGAATGACGATTTTGCCGGATTTATCCCTCTCCTCGAGGAAAAGGAACGGGAAGGCGTAGAAGTGGAAGCGCTGGTGGTCGGAGAGATACAGACAAACCTCAAACGGGTCCACGTCTTAATCCCTTCGGACGAGCACGAGGGATTGGAACGCTTCCAGCTCATCGTAGCGGATCAGGAGGAGATCATGTTTGCCGGAGAAGAAAACGGCAACTGGCAAGCTATTCAGACGAGAGCACAGCCGTTTGTCAAATTCTTCGCCGACTTCTTTTTCCATGACGTAGCATTGGCCCGCATTACGCAAAAGCATTACGACCTGCTTTTTGGAGACGAAGAGATACGGCGCATGCTCATCCGGCTCCGTTACTAACATCATCCATGATTTTTTTCTTGAATGCGCAGACCAAAAAGGTTACCATCATGGTGGTAACCTTTTTCAGGTGCAGAAAGGAGCTCTTCTGTGTGAATCCTCGCGTTTTTATTCTTGCTATTGCAACCTTTGTGGTCGGGACGGTGGAGCTGATCATCGGCGGGACGATGAATCTGATCACCGCAGACCTGAATATTCCGCTTAGCGCCGCCGGGCAGTTGATTACAGTGTTTTCCCTGTCGTTTGCCGTTTCAGCGCCAATCCTAATGCACGTCACACGAAAAATTGCCCGCAAGCGCCTTTATTTGCTGGCCCTGTTCGGCTTTTTTCTGAGCAATGTGCTAGCCGCGCTCAGTCCGGTGTACTCGGTCCTGCTCATCGCCCGGATTCTTTCCGCCTCCTGCGGGGCCCTGCTGACCGTCTTGTCCATTTCAATCGCCACGCAAATCGTCGAGCCTGCCTACCGGGGCCGGGCATTGGGCATCATCTTCATGGGGATCAGCGGCTCTTTGGTGCTCGGTGTCCCGATGGGAATGACACTCGGCAACGCATTTGGCTGGCGTGCTCCGTTTTGGCTCATCGCCGGACTTAGCCTTGTGGCGATGCTCTGCCTCAGCATTATGCTGCCCAATGTTCAAACGCCTCCGGCGATACCGCTGCGGCAACAGCTCGCTTCATTGAAAAGCGAGAAGATCGTCAGCGCCCAGTTGATTACGATGCTGATGCTGACCGGCCATTTGACGCTGTATGCGTACTTTACTCCCTTTTTGCAGGAAACGATGCAGTTGGAAGGAGCCTGGCTCAGTTTTGTCTATCTGCTGTTCGGCGTCGCTGCAGTCATGGGCGGGGGCGTAGGCGGATGGATTTCCGATAAATGGGGGCCGCCCAAATCAATCCTCGTCATCGTTTCGGCCTTCGGGCTGGTGATGGCATCCCTGCCCTTTACCACCGGATCGCTCTACGTATTTTTGATCGTGATGGTGGTGTGGAGCGCACTGAGCTGGGCCATTTCACCCGCCCAGCAGAACTACTTGATCCAGACCTCTCCCCGGACAGCCGACATTCTGCTTGGGTTGAACACCTCTGTCCTGCACGTCGGGATCGCGCTTGGATCGGCTGTCGGAGGCATCGTGATCGAGAAAGCCTCGGTTCAGTACAACGCGTGGGTCGGCGCCTGCTTCGTCCTGGTTTCGCTGGGGTGTGCGGTCTTTTCCATTACCCGTCCCGGTTCCGAAAAGACGACTGCAGACGCTGCTTCAACTATCGACGCCTGAATCGCCAATCAACAAATCAGATCGTCCACAGCCGGCCCGTCCGGCTGCCCAGAAAAAGGCTTTGCGAGCGATGGCCCCGCTCCCGAAGCCTTTTTCTCGTTTCCAGCCGAATCTGGACGGTTCGGCTGGCCCCCTATTGGCATCTTTTCTGCCGAGAAAGCTTCCTGCGCCGGACAGACCGACCTCTTATTCCAGACCATTACAAAAAACGTAACTTTCCATCCTGTCATTCGTATCGATTTATGGCAGATTAAAAAATTGCCAAATATGGTGAATACCATTAAAAAGGGAGCAAGTTTGCCATGCAGCAAAAAAGGACTATAGCCGTCTTTTGACGGTCAATAAGCTTTTGCTACCGTCGAACAATGGATGCCAGGGAAGGAAGCGGATTGCCTTGATCCAGGCCTGATCCGGCAAGCGGGGGAATGGCTGGGAGCCATGCATCGCCTCTCCGCAGAAGACGCCATTCCGTTTACTTCTTTCAGCCCGTGGAGCATGTTCGGCCCAACTGACGATCTCGCTCAAGACGTCTGCACCCTCCAAAAAGCCGTGCAAGCCAGTGAAGCGAATCAAAGCTTGTGGCAGGAGATTTACGCGTTATACGAGAAAAAACGGGCGTTTCTGGAGATATTGTGGCCAGATTTCCCCGCAGAAGCGGTACAAGGGGATTTTTCTCTGAATAACCTGCTCGTGGATGATGACGGCAGCCTGTGCAGCATCATTGACTTTCACCTTGCAGCAAACGATGTCTTTCTCTGTCACTTCGCCGGTGAAGCAGTGTTCTTGGCCTACGAAGCGGACCGGAAGGATGATGACTCCGAAGAGACGGGAGATCTGTACTTTGGCGCATTTGCCGCAGGATATTTCAAAAACCGGCAGCTCCATGATCTGGAACGGGACTGCTTGCAGGATGTGCTCAGGATAAAAAGAGCGTTTGCCTGTCATCAAGTGGACGATGTGCTGGACAAGTTCAACGCCGGAGAAATCAGCCAGGTTGACATGGCACTGGAAAAGATCCGATTTTGTTTAACGAAAACATTTCCTGTCTGATTGCTCATTTGTGAAGGGAGACGAATGGAAAATGACTATCCGTATCGAACAAGCATCACATGATCATTTTACCGACATCATCAAGCTGTGGAATGAAAATTGCAAAGAAGTAGCAGAAAGCGAACTGTCTGCCGAAGAACAGGAGAGTATCCATGACCAGCTCGTGCAATACACCCAATCCCGTTTCGGCGTGGTGTATGTAGCGCTCGACAGCGCTTCCAGACTGATCGGCTATGCTCTTGCCTCTCTGAAAAAAGATTTGATCGAAGACATCTTCCTCGGCCAAATCGACGAAGTATACGTTGTGCCGGAATATCGCAGACAGCACACGGCAAAAGCGCTTGTGGCAGAAATGAATGACTGGTTTCAGCGCCAGGAGGTCTCAGCCGTTTCCGTACTTGTCGATGTGGAGAACACTTCAGCGCAAAAATTCTGGGAGAAGATCGGCTACGGCAAGGAGTTTTTCGTTATGTCCAGCGATGAGTGATTGGGACGAAAGAAGCTGCCCTTAAAAAGGGGCAGCTTCTTAGAAATATTCATCTCTTCTTCACAGGCAAACGAACCTGAAACCTCGTGACTCCGTTCGCCGATTCGACGTCAATTTCTCCTGCGTACTTCCTTATGACCTCCCGGACGATCGAAAGACCGATGCCTCTGGGCGTCTCGCCATCGCGCCGTTTCGTGCTGACCCCCTCCTGGAAGATCGCCGTCAGTTGACGGGGCGGGATTTCGGGGCCGGTATTTTCCACCGTAAACCGGTACGCCGAATCATCCTCCTGGCAGCACAGCCGGATTCGCTTTTCTCCTTCCGCCTCCTCGGCCGCCTCAATTGCATTGTCCAGCAAATTGGACAAAATCTTGATCAGATCAACGGAAGGAATCTGGTCAAACGGGTGCTGGCTGACCTCCAATTGCATCAAAATTTGACGTGTCCGTGCCTTTTCCCATTTGGTATGCAGCAAGACCATCAACGCCGGATTTTGTATCCGTACGGACAGATCGAGTACTTTGGCCTCCCGAATCAGGGTCCTGATGTACTCATGCGCCTTGTCGTAATACCTGCATTCGATCAAGCCGTACAGAACCTGCATGTGATTGACAAAGTCGTGGCGGATCGAACGCATCGAGGCAATCACGGAACGGATCTCGTCCTGATACGTTCTCTCCGTATCCCCGACGGCCGCTTTCAGCTCGCGACGGTACCATTTTTGCAGCAAGAGGAAAATTGCCGCCAGCAGCGCGACAAACAATGCATGAAAGACAAAAGTGTATGTGCTGCTGCGCAACACTTCCCGGCCGATGCTGTACATATTGTCCGCGCTGACATCCACACCGAGAATGCCGATCACATGTCCGGCTTCGTCGTAGATGGGTGCCCCTGCCGACACGTACTCCCCATAAATCGGGTCTTTGATGACATCGGAATAGTAGCTGTAGCCCTGTTTCACCTGCCCGATTTGCTGTTCCGTCACGTTGCAAATTTGTCCAGGCGGAAACGAAAGCGGCGAATCGGGCGGGTGGGCGGTTACAACGGTTTTGGCAATTTTTTGGCGATCATCGATTTGCATCGTATAGACGTACAAAGCACCTGCCATCTCACGAGCGGCTTGCAGCTGCTCCTGAATTCTGGCAAAGGCGGCTTGATTGCTTGCAGGCGCTCGCAACAGCGTCCTGTAGGCCGATACGTCCAGTTTCCCGGCAATATATGCTGCTTCCCGCATGCTTTTGGATGCGAGGGAGATGTGCACGGATTTCATCGTGTTTCGATAGGAAACGGCCACATTAACGGCTGTCAGCACGAGCAGTATAATCGCGGCTATCCATAACACCAGCATGACACGGGGTTTTTTATATATGGTTACAAACATGTTCTCTACCCCATTGCGGACCCTATGGCATCCCCTTATCTTACAGCCATTTGTCTCCAGTCTCGGTCACGTTCATTCTAGTACACCTGCAGGGACGTGTCTATATTTACTTCGTTTCCGATCAGCTTGCGGATGACCAGATCGGTTAGCTGCGGAACGATTTCAGTCGAGAACGCGATTTCCATCCGCTCGTATTTTTTGTGCGCGTCATACCCATAAGGGCCGATATTAATGGCAGGAACATTGAGGTCGCGGATGTCTTCGTAATTCACATAGTGCTTGGTCCCCCAACCCGGGTTGTTGTCGCTTACGGCGCGAATCCCTGCTTCGTCATCACGCAAGCAAACCATGCTCATGTCGCAAATATAAGGAAAGAAATTTTTTGCTACGATCGGATGGGCATAGTTCGGTTGAACGGCTTCGACTGCCTCCTCCAATGCACGCAGCAGCTGCCTCTCCCGTTCGTCTTTGCCGCTCAAATCGATCGGCGGTGAATACAGCGAGGAATAAAACAGGATGATCGCCGGGCTTTTGTCCCTCATCCAGCTCCACTCTTCTTCTACCACTCTCGCGGCAAACATTCTCGTATCCAATGTCTTGTCTTGCATAAGCTCCTCTTTGAAGGCTTTCATATGAAGGGCGAATCTTTCCCCATGCTCCTCCAGCAGCTGCCGGTGCATCTCCTCGTAGATCATGACCCGGGGCTTCCACGGCAGCGGCTGATACGCTTCATTGCAGCGCTCGCGGTAACGGCGGTAGCGGTCTTCCAAAACACAGAGCGCATTGGCAAAGGCAATCTCCGCCTGCTCCTTCAACTTGTCCAGCACTTCCTTCGGCGACCAGGAAACGGTGAAAAAGTTGTAGTACACATAGGCTGACAGCGCGGTTTGAACCGTATAGGTCGGCTTCAAATCCATTTGCTTCAACGAAACCGGCGGTACCGGGATCTCACCCAACGCCTCGTCGCACAGCTCCGGATTGTAGCTGATCTGCCGCGTCAGCTCGGCGGCGAGAAAATTCGGGTCCAGGCCTTCAAAGCAGGAGCCTACATGCGTCTCCGCTCCCGTGATGAAAAAGGAAGGCAGGAGTTTGCCAATCGTCCCCTTGTAAACATAACGGTTTTCGTCTCCCTCATAAAGCGGCGCCACAAAATCCGAATTGATCAGCGCAATATATTCGAAGCCATGCTCTTCCTTCCAGCGTTTCAAGTCTTTGATGCCGGACAGTACTCCATGCGAACTGTCTTCTTCATCGCATTCAGCCAGCAGCACCAGGTTGCCCGCCAGCTCGTCGGGGTGCTCGGCGTAATATTTCAGCAAATATACATGGCTGGCCACCCCGCTTTTCATATCCAGCACACCGCGCCCGAAATGCCACTCGCCCGACTCCAACTGTTCTTTTACCAGAGGTGGCAGCGATTCCTGTCGAAGCGCTTTCATAAGTTCCTGCGGATGGCAAGCCTTGTCTTTCAAATGGCCAAAATCTTCGATGCCGACCGTATCGGTGTGTCCCATCAAAATGACGGTTCGACTGTCAGCAGCCTTGGTTCCCTTTACGAAGGCAAGCACATTGTACCGCTCTACCTCATCGTCTACGGTACGTGAAAGGAGCAGTCTGTCCGGATGTTCCTGAAAATAGGGCAACGAGGATAACAGCTCATACAAGGCTCGGGCGACATCGATCTCTCCCGGCGTGTTGACCACACTCTCTACCTTCACCAATTGATCTGTCAATTGCAACACCACTTCACGAGAGGACAACATCTGAACACTCCTTTTCGCAAATCGCGGATCTGGAATAGAAACGGCCCGTCATGCTTTACCCAGGTCCATCTCCCTACATAACCCATTCGTCAGACGCATGGTTCATCCTGCCGATGGTCTTGATTTTTTCTGGCAGCTACCCTTTGCAATCATATGCTTTATAAGGTGATATTGCGAAAATTCGGTAAATTTATCTATACTAAAAGTGTTTCTTCATCTCTACATGCCCCGGCGTTCGTTGAAAACTATGGAATGGGAGTGAATTGCATGCGTGAACAATTATTTGCCCGGCTTCAAGAGCTGTACCCGGAAATGGTGAGCCTGCGGCGCGACCTGCACATGTACCCCGAGCTTTCTTATGAAGAAGTAAACACGGCAAAAAAAGTGGCAGATCGACTGGCGTCACTCGGCATCGAGGTACGTACCGGCGTTGGCGGCATGGGGGTCGTCGGGCTGCTCAGGGGCGGCAAACCGGGGAAAACGGTTGCTTTGCGGGCCGACTTTGACGCCCTTCCGATCCAGGATGAAAAAGAGGTTGCGTACAAATCCCGCGTCCCTGGCGTCATGCATGCCTGCGGCCACGACATTCACACCTCCGCCCTGCTCGGTGTCGCACAGGTATTGAGTGAAGTCCGTGATGAGCTGCCGGGCAATGTCGTATTCATTCACCAGTTCGCAGAGGAGCTGCCTCCCGGAGGAGCGCAGGCCATGGTGGCAGATGGCTGTCTCGATGGGGTGGACGTCGTATATGGCGCCCACGTCGCTTCCGACATTCCTTGCGGCGTCGTCGGGATCGGGAACGGTTTTGTCTCCGCCGCATCCGATCAGTTTGAGATTGTCGTCTCCGGCAAGGGCGGTCACGCTGCCCATCCCCATCAGGCCATCGACCCGATCGTCATCGGCAGCCAGATCGTGATGAATCTGCAGCTCATAGCCAGCCGACGAGTAGATCCGCTGGAGCAAATCGTCGTGTCCGTCTGTTCCTTCCAGGGCGGGGATGCTTTCAACGTCATTCCAGATTCCGTAAAACTGAAGGGAACTGTTCGTACATATAATGAAGAGGTTCGGGAAATGGCCGAAAAAGCGATCTTCCAAATCGCGGAGGCCGCTTGCCAGGCTTCGGGCGCAAGCTGCGAGGTCGTCTACCGGCGCGGCTACCCGGCCACCTGGAACCACCCCGAAGAGACACAAGCGCTATTTGATGTCGCCAAACAAATCTGGGGCGACAAAGAAGTCATGGAAGTCCCGCCGGGCATGGGAGGCGAAGACTTCGCCTACTACGTCAAGGAAAGACCCGGTACATTTTTCAACGTAGGCGGACAAAACCCGGACATTCAGGCGACCTATCCGCATCATCACCCCAAATTTGACGTCGACGAGCGCTCCATGGTCCGCATCGGGCAAGTATTCATCGCCGCTCTGCTCGACTATCAGGAACGGCATCAATAGCGGAAAATACGTTCTCCAAACGCAAGTCAAGCTGATCGGAGGCCCTAGCGAAATATTGAATGCAGGGCCTCTTTTTTTGCAACGTTATACCTCATGCCCCACGATCCAATCGAGCCGCTTGCTTTGCAGGCGAGCCGGAATCATCCTCATGGCAAGATTGCGAACAGCGAGCGCCAACGGATTTTCCAGCTGGACAATCCTGCCTATCATGCGCGAGCCTCGTACAATCGCCTTGGTGCGCTTGAGCCGCAGCAGCTCGTATCGCTGGCATGCAGCCTCTATGCCTGAAGCAGTTACCGCGTTTTCAGCAGAATTAGCGGCGTTTTCCCGATACTTGGACAAAGACAAGCACCGGGCCAACACCAGCGCGTCTTCCATCCCTTGTCCAGCTCCCTGTCCCAAATTCGGCAGCATCGGATGAGCCGCGTCCCCGGCCAGTGTCACCCTCCCCGCGCTCCAGGACTTTAATGGCTTCCGGTCATAGATGTCGTTCCATAGCATGGCAGACACATCTGTGGCCGCGATCACTTCGCGTATTGGTTCGTACCAGCCTTCAAAGCGTTTCAGGAGGTCTTCCTTGTTTCCGGCAAAACGCTTTTCCGCGCCCTCCGGCGCATTGATCGCCGCAAACCAGTGAATCCGCCCGTGGCCAATGTGCGAAAAACCAAACCGAACCCCTTTTCCCCACGCCTCAAACCCGCCTCCCGTCTCCACGGGGTAGCGTTCATTCCTGTAGACAGCAATGCCCCGGACAGCCGTATACCCGGAATATCGCAGCAGCTCTTCGCCAAACAACTGCTTTCGAACGTTCGAATGAATCCCGTCCGCCCCGATCAGCACATCGCCGCAAGCCGCCTCGCCGTTTTCAAAAAACGCCCGAACCCCGTTCTCTTCCGTCTCAAAACGGCTGAACGAATGCCCCAGGCAGATCGACTCCTTGCGTATGCACCCAAGCAAGGCCTGCTGGAGGTCAGCGCGGTGGATCATATAGCTGTCCGCCCCGCATCTCTGCGCTTGCTCCCTCACCGGCAGCCTGACGAGCAGCCTACCCGTCCAGTCGCGAATCTCCGCAGTCCGGACAGGGGCGCCCAATGCCCGGACTCGTTCTCCGGCTCCCAGCCTATCGAGCGCCTTCATCGCATTCGCGGCCAAAACAATACCGGCCCCGATCCCTTTCAATTCGCGTGCACGCTCATAGATGACTGCCTCCCAGCCGATCTGCTCCAGGGCAATCGCTGTACACAGGCCGCCGATCCCCGCGCCGATGACGATCGCTTTTCCTTGTTTGCCAAATCGATTCTGCATCCCGGCTCCTCCACTTTCCGCTTCGTCTGTGCTTTCTTGCCCTTAGTCTACGGGCTTTCGGCATCGGCGTCCAGCTTCTTCCCTTGTGGGCAACTCTTTGCAAGTCTTACAGCTCATTAGCATCTCTCCCCTTCGCCCTTCTACTTAGGAACACAGAAAACCTCCTTTTGCCCATGGGGCATAAAGGAGGCCTGGATTTGTACGGAATGAAGTCAAGCGTTTATCTGCACCCGCGTTCTTTCCAGGAGCAGCGCCTTGACTTGCTCCTGACCCTCCAGCTTCAGGGCGGCTTCCGCGAGCTCCTTCATCTCTTCGAAGGACAGCTGATTGATCAGCTCACGGGCAGCCAGCACAGACGATGCGCTCATGCTGAACCCGTCAAGACCCATGCCCAGAAGCAGCGGGATAGCCAGGGGATCGGAGGCCATCTCACCGCACATGCTTACACGGCGGCCGTATCGGTGAGCGGCATCGATCACCTGCCGGATCAGACGCAGAACGGCTGGATGAAACGGCTGATACAAGCCGGATACTTGTTCGTTCATCCGGTCGCAGGCGAGCGTATACTGGATCAGATCGTTGGTCCCGATCGACAAAAAGTCGGCGTCCCGGGCAAACAGCTCGCTGGCCAGGGCCGCTGCCGGCACTTCGATCATCAAGCCTACCTCAATGGCAGGGTCAAACGGAATCCCCGCTCGGGCAAGCGTTTCTTTTGCCTCCGCCAGCAACCGGTTCGCCGCCCGCCATTCTTCCAGCGTAGCGATCATCGGGTACATCAGCTTGACGGAGCCGTAGTGCGAAGCGCGGAGAATCGCCCGCAGCTGGGTAAGAAACAATTCCTCCCGATCGAGACACAACCGGATCGCGCGATAGCCGAGAAACGGGTTCAGCTCGCTTTGCAGGTTCATATACGGCAGCTCTTTGTCGCCGCCGATATCCAGCGTCCGGATGACAACAGGCTTACCATTCATGTCTTGCGCGACCTGCCGATACGCCTGGAACTGCTCTTCTTCATCCGGCATACTTGCCCTGTTCATGAACAAAAACTCGGAGCGAAACAGTCCGATACCCTCTCCGCCAACCTGCTGCACAGCCTGGCATTCATCCGGATGGCCGATGTTTGCTCCCAATTCGACACGATGTCCATCCTGGGTTACCGTGGGTAGCTCTGCCCAGCGTGCCTGCCTCTTTTTCTCTCGTAACCAGTCGGCGCGCTTTTGTTCGTAGGACGAAAGCTCCTCCTCGTCCGGTCGCAGACAAAGCAGTCCTGCTGTCCCATCCAGCACGATCAGGTCCCCATCCTCCACCTGCTCCAAAGCCTGTCCGAGGCCGACGACTGCCGGAATCCCAAGAGCACGGGCCATAATCGCGGAATGCGAGGTGCCGCCTCCGATTTGTGTGGCAAAGCCCTTGATCAGGCCGGTATCAAGCTGGGCCGTATCGGATGGAGACAAGTCATGTGCGACAACGATGACCGCATCAAGCGTTCCTATCTCTTCCCGTGCGGCTCCTTGGCGATGGTCCCTGGCAACTTGTTGCAGACAGGACAGAAGACGCTGGCCCACATCCCGAATATCCGCCGCGCGCTCCCGCATGTACTCGTCTTCCAGTGATGCAAATAAACTCACGAGCTCGCCCGTCACTTTCTGCACTGCCGCTTCCGCGTTTATGTTTCCTGCTGCCAGCAGCACCTCGATTTGACCGATCAGCTCCGGGTCTTGCAGCAGCATCATATGGGCCTGAAAAATATCGGCTTCCTTCTGTCCCAAACGCAACCTGGTCTCTTCATATAATGTCGCCAGTCCGCTCAATGCCAGCTCGCTTGCTGTTTTGAAACGAGCCAGCTCCTCTTCAGGCGATCTTACTTCCTGACTGATTTTTTGGTCCTGCTTTTTCCACACCTGTGCCCTGGCGATCGCGATTCCGGCGGATGCGCCTATCCCATGTACGCGTATGGTTCCCATGACTACTCGGCTCCTTGTTCCAGAAAGGCGGCCAGCTTATCCAACGCTTCTTCCTCATCGGAACCGTCGGCGGTCAGCTTCACGGTTTCCCCGTTTGCCACGGCAAGCGACATCACGCCGATGATGCTTTTGGCGTTTGCGCTTTTGCCCCCCTTGATCAAACCAATCTCACTGGAAAAGGAAGTGGCCGTTTTTACAAACAGCGTAGCCGGCCGGGCATGCAGGCCCTGGGGCAGTTGAACAACGACTTGCTTCTCTCTCATCTCGCTTCACTCCTATCTCGATTCGTTGAAAAGCTATACGGCAGGCAAGGCGGCAAGCAAATCTTCCACCTGATCGAGCCGCGTCAGCCCCGTCTCCTGATCCACAATGGATGTATAGACGTGCGGGATGACCTCTTTTACCCCTTGCTCCAGGCAGGTTTCCACGATGGGGCGGATCGATTTTTCATCAATCCCGCCCGTCGGCTCGAACACGGGAATGCCGTAGCGGACGGCTGCTTTTGCCATCATTTTGACTTCCTCCAGCTTTTCGGTTCCGCAGACCGGATAAAATTTGACGGAATGAACGCCGATCTCGGCAAGCATGGCGGCAGCGGCATCGCAGGATACCAAGTCTTGAGCCTGCCCGCTGAGCGGACCAGTTGCGACAATGACCTTTCCCGGCGTGCCGCTCGGCGCTATCAGGGCATTGACCAGCGTGTGCCGGCTGTCAACCGCCTGCAAGGCACCCAACGTATAGCCGGCGGCAGGAAAAACCTGATTGACGTGATCGGGCTTCGTGAGCACAGCGGTCTCGGCGACCTTTTTCCACTGGCTTGGATCGCCTGCACCAAGTCCTACAGACACGGGAATGCTTGCCTGCTGGTATGCTCTGATCGTTTCCGCAGCTGCCTCCACGGAGGGGTAACCCTTGACCATAATGCCGATCAAAACGCGACCCTCTGCCGCATCTACGATCTGTCTGGCATTGTCCACATCTTTGGCCAGTACGTTTAAACGGATGACTGGATGTATCGTCACGACTTATCACTCACTTTCTGTTGTCCCATATCTCTTTGAAGCGTGCGGCAATGACCTTTTCCTGTCCCTCATGGAGCGGGCGGGGATCGAGGAAAATCACTCCCGTATTGGCGTAATGGTTTCGCGTGAAAACGGCGGGATCGCCCTTTTCGAGGAGCCGGATCACTTCCTTTGCCGAAAATCCCGACTCGCGTTCATCAATCCGTACTTGTGTCCTGTAGATGTCCCGGCCAGCTTCGTCCTTGACCACACTGGCTGAAAGTCCGGACAACTGGTTCAATTCCTGGGCGAGCCGTTCCGCCCGATCACGCCATTCTCCGCCATGGCCTGCTGCCTGACTGTACCTGGCAAGCGCGGAGAGCAGTCCGACGATCGCCTCCTTGCCCGTTTTCATGGCGCGCCCCACGCCTTTATACTGGGCCCGGCACGCTTCGATCAGGTCTTTGCGGCCGGTGATAAAGCCCGATGTCGGTCCGCCAATTGCTTTCCCCCCACTGTATATGACCAGATCGGCCCCCATCGCCACATAGCGGCGCAATTCCTCTTCCGCAGCGGCATCGACAATCACCGGGACCTTGTGATCGCGTCCGAGCTGTATCATCGTCTCAAGCGACTGCATGCCTTTTTGCACCGCATGATGGGATTGCACGAACAAAAGCGCCGCTGTCTGCTCGTCTATCTCCGCACGCAAATGCGCTTCCTCCACGTGATTCGCATGACCCGCTTCGATGGCCTGCCCCCCTCCGAGGGCAACCATCTGCCGCAGCGACGCTCCAAAATGCACCGCGTGTCCTTTTTGCAAAATGATTTTGTTTTTCAGTCCTGCCGAGTCTGGCAAACGTTCGATCAGACGCAGATCGGTACCGGCGATGACAGCCGCCACGCTGATCGCGATCCCCGCTCCCGCTCCCGCCGTCGGACAGCCGTCCTCGCCGCCGGTAGCCTCCGCGATCAGCTTTCCCGCTTTTTCGATCAGTTCGCTGATCTCTACGTAATCCATCGCCGCCTCACCCATGGCCCGGGCTACCTCCGGATGGACGGCGCTTCCGCCTAGCGCCGTCATTTTTCCGCTTGCATTGATGACTTGCTTCAGCCCTAGCTGCTGATAGATGCCCATATCTCATATCCCGTCCTTCCTGATTCTGTTTCCGACCCCCTGTTTACTGGGTAGGAATGGGGAAAATCGCGCCGAGAACCATGGCTCCGATGATCGCTCCTCCGGCGATCGGCTTATTGAAGTAGTAAAAGATGGCCGCTCCTGCCGTTGCACCGATTCCAACCGGAATGGAGGCCATGATGGCGGAAATGACGATGAGCGGACCGAGATAGCGTCCTGCGGCATTCCCTGCACCCATCATGACATCGGCTCCAAAGGTAGAGTTGACCGAATTGATCGTAAATTTGCGAATCAAAATAATTACCGTTCCAATCGCCAGCCCCAATACCGCCCCCGTCGTCAAAGCCAAGGGAAAGGAAATCAGTGGCGCAGTAAACCCGGCACCCAGCATCAGCGCCGGAACGCCGATTCCGATACCTGTTTGCAGAGAACCGCCGATGTCGAGGATGCCGACCAGCGGCCCCTCCAAAATCCGGGCAAACAGAAAGCTTGCGCCAAACGCGGCCGCAGCTCCGTATCCGCCTCCCTTGATACCCGCCTCGAGCATGGCGACAATCGCGATGTCGTTAAAAGCACCTACGTGATAGACGTAATACAGATGAGTACCGGCAAAGATTCCCGACGAGAGGCACGCGACAAAGAGGGCAAACGCCCATTCCGAATACCAAAATCCTTTTGCTTGCAGCTCATTCATTATTTCTTCACCGCCGATCCAAATGTTTCGTGAAGCTCAACCAGCCATTGCGGAATTTCTACTTGCAGACTCTTCAACAAAGCGACATCAAAGGCACGGAAGAAGCCGCTCAGAACAAACAAGAGTGCGACAGCCACGACCATCGTTTTTGTAATTCGGTTCCAGCCGCTGTCGTCCAGCCCTTTTCCGATCAGGATACCGAGCACGATGCCAGGCACGGCGTTGCCCATGACCAGGTGGGACATCCCGCCCAATACGGTGCCCCAGATTCCTGTGCGCTTCCCCGCATCCAAGGCCGCCATCCAGAAAACAATCGGCATGATCGGGTTGATCAGCCAGTTGGCGGCAGGGACCAGCACTTTTGTCGCCACCAACTGCATCGATTGGGGAATGGCGGTTGCCGTCGAGTTGAGCAGCGTCACAACGACGACACCGACGAGTGCTCCGGCGAACGCCATCCGCTTCGGATTGTGCAGCGTTTCCTCGACGTTTTTGTTTTTCCAAAGAAGGATCGCAGCCGCCCAGTTCGGGATGACCCGGTGATCGACGTCCTGCGTCAGAGCTCCCGCCCCGACCACGGAAGCCCATGAGTTGAACAAGAAGCCAAGTCCGAACGAAAAATGGGAAATCGGATCTCCGGCGCAAGCATTCAGTTCTCCGAACGTGCGAAATGCCCCCATCCCCTGGACGTTCGGCGCGTGAAACATGCGAGCGGCACCCGCCCCCACGCCGAAGCCGACCAATGCGCCAATGACAATCGACTTCAAAACGATGATGATCGTTACCATGAACCTTCCCCCCTTTACTATCTATCGCTGACTTGCCACCTGTCCCAGCCTTGCTGTCTGTTCTGTCTGCGTTTGAAACGGAATGCTTGCCACGTCCACCACACCCAGCCGCACCTGGATATCTACGGTGATGTCGTACCTCGTTCGCGTGCGCGGGAAAAACAGGCCGAACAGACGCTCTTTGTACATGCTCTCTGTTGCTGATACGACCTCGATGCGGACCGGCTCGATACGAACGACGAGATCACTTGTCTGTCTGGCCACGACGTGCTTGATCTGTCCGAATATCTTGTTAAATGCTCCTTCCTTCGTATCCCCGCTGCCCGTCAGCCGCAAGCTCTCGATCCTCTCTCTGTACATGGCTTACTTCCCCCTCAGCTTTATGCATTCTTCGGTCATTCTTCTGCCGAGTTCCTCTGTATCCATAAAGCCAAAACCGATTACTTTCTTGCCGCTGCGCAGGGCTGTAATTCCCGCGTCCACAGAGCGCAGGCCATATTCGACGGGATAGCCGTACTTTGTCTTGGCCGTCAAAGCGCCTGCTCCTCCGCTGCCGCAAAACGACAAGCCGAGATCGGCCTCTTCCTGCTTCATGACATCTCCTACTTTCATGTCAGCCCCTACCCCAGAAATAACAATCGGGATCCCTCCGGCAGCCTCCACACCTTTGGCGATGTTCTGTCCCTTTCCCAAACGATCTCCGATGACGATCTTTACTTTTGTCATCCTTTCAGCCTCCCTTTGTGCAATGGTTTGCAGGTTTGTGTTCATTTCCCCTGGTTTGCTCGTATCGCCTCAAAATGGACAGCGAGCAGAAACACTTCCGTTCCGTCTTCCTGCGAGCACGTTTCCTCGCCAAACAGGACGCGGCTAGACAGCGACAACATTTCTGGGTGAATCTCCTCGAACAATTCCGCTTCGACCTGCGGCAGCTTTTCACCGCTTGCCATCCGGCGGACGAAAGCGAGCAGATGGGCGCAAATGGCCAGCCATCGATCACGCGGTATATCGATTTTTTTCTCCCGCATTTCCGACTCAATCATTCGCATGAGTCGTTTGCATTCTGAATATTCCGACATATTTTCATCTGCTGGTCCTGCTACTTCTCTCACAATCTCCTCAATCATGTGCATGTCAAAACCTTTCCTGATGAAATGACCTGTTGGGCAAACACGGTTTCTTTGGCAAAAATCGTTTCCTGTTCCGAATCGGTCAAAGCGGCGGGCACCTGTTCCTTTTTCAAGATTGTGACATCCGCATGGGCTCCAGGCGCTAGCGTCCCGATCTCCCGCTCAAGCCCCAGAACCTTGGCCGGGGCGGCAGTGCAAGCCGCTACTATGTCATACAAGGTGTAGCCCAGGGCGAGAAATTTGCTCATCGTATGCGTCAGGCTGTGGACAGGACCGTTCAGATTGCGCACATGGACGTCCGTGCTGATGGAGTAAGGGGCGATTCCCAGCGCTTTTGCCTGCTGCATGGTGCGAAAGCTGAAGCTGGCTTCGCCGTGCCCGACATCAAACAGCACTCCTCTGGCGAGAGCGGACTCTGCTTCCGGGATAAGCTGTCCCTGTTCATCCAGGATGCCTCCTTTTTTTCCATGGAACGCGTGCGTTACCACGTCCCCCTTGTCGAGCAGGCCGAGCACATCGGAAAGGGCTGGCGGAGCATTGCCGATGTGGACCATCAGCGGCACCCCGGCCTCTCGGGCAGCCTGCTTTGCCACCACCAAGGGAGCGAGGCCGTTCGCTTTGACCACAGACGCGCTCATCCTCGCCTTGATCCCGCGGATTGACGGCTGCTCGGAAATGAGCGTTACCGCGTCCTTCACTGCCAGTCTGGACATGTCGGACAGTTCGGCTCCGCCTTTGCACAAGCCGTCGCCTGAAATATTGAGAAACGCCAAAACACGTGTGACAGATGGCTCCACCGCCTCCTTCAGGAAAGCGTCGAATGTCCATGCCCCGGCGCTGCCCGCGTCGACCAGTGTGGTCACTCCCTGCTCAATGCCAACGGAATCAGCCCTAACCCCCAGCTGCGTGCTCTCAGGCATGACATGAGCATGCAAGTCGATCAGCCCCGGCGTAACAAAACATCCGGCGGCATCTATCGTTTCCCGCGCCCCAATAGGCTCTTTTGCCTGCCCCTCATCGGCCCTCTCGACGTCGAGGATGCGTCCATCTGAAATGACGATATCATATAATCCATTCAGCTTCTGGGAAGGATCGATCACCCACCCGTTCCGAATCAGCAAATCAGCACTCATCGTCTCCCCCCTCCTTTTTCGCAAGATAACGCAGGATGGCCGTTACTTCACTTTGCGGAACAATGATTCCCGCTTCCTGCATAATTTGGTTGATGCGACTGCGCCAAGCGGAATGCGCTGCGCTCTCTTCCCCGCCATGTACGTCCCATTCGTCATAGGAGGAACCGAATGCCAGCCGGTTTACCATCAGCAGCACATGGAGCACAAGCCCGCTTGCCGTCTGCTCCGTCAGTTGGCTGCGGAAGGCTTCCGTCAGCTTGCAGCTGATCTCGTATCCTTTTACAATCACATCCTGGGAAAGCCTCTCCACCAATGGCAAATCCCGCGGACTTATCTCCGTTGTCTCTATCGGCATCCAGGTATGTGGCGACTTCGCTGAGCTTTTCCTCACTCCGTCTGTTTCCGGCTCCAGCTCGAGCGCTTCCAGACAGGCATGGATGCGGCTGATGTCCTGACGGGTCGGCAGCGGATTCACGATGACCACAGGCACCTCCGTTTTCACTGGCAGCACACTGATGATCACGTCTACTTTGCGAGTAGCCAAATACTTTTCTACCTCCATGGTGGAACAAAGGCCGACGACCCTCAGGGAACGCACTTCGCTCTCCAGATGGGTCTTCAGGAACCGGGACGTCCCTCGCCCCGTACCGCAGACGACAAGCGCACATGCTTTTTTCTTGTCTTGCCAGCGGTCGTAGCCGGCCTGGAAATGCAGAACGAGGTAGGCGATGTCCGCATCCATCAAATAAATCCCGTAGGGCCAGAATACTTCTTCACACGATCGTTTTACCGCATCAAACATGCGCGCGTAGGAACGGCGAATCTCCTCGGTCAACGGATTGGGATAGAGGACGCCTTGCATATACCGGGTCATGCGGTCATTTACATGGGCGAAAAGGTGTTCACTGAGC
Organism: Brevibacillus borstelensis; assembly: GCF_036700025.1. Classification (NCBI taxonomy): domain Bacteria; kingdom Bacillati; phylum Bacillota; class Bacilli; order Caryophanales; family Paenibacillaceae; genus Brevibacillus; species Brevibacillus borstelensis. Next base: position 4,098,130 of record NZ_CP144922.1, read on the forward strand.
TCCGGATCATCCCACAGCGGCGTTCGTACCATCTCCCCTACCTTTTTGATCAGCTCCCGGGTCGCCACATAAACGTCCAACGGCTGCCTGCTGGTCCGTCGCTTCAGGTGCACCTGTTCCGCTTCGAGCAGCGGCAGAGAGGAATAGGCAATTTCATGCTCGGGCATTTCCATACCCAAACGCGCGCACATCTCCCGCACTGCCCGCGCGTACAGAGAATAACTGCCCCACCCAGCCGCTTCCGCCATATCTGCCTCGTCCATCGAGACGATTTGCCCTCTCTTGACGCGGTTGACGACCATACACAATCGGATCATGATACTGATCAGCGTCCGATCCGGCAGGCTTTTGTCCAGCTTCGCCACGAATCCCTTGGTTAACCTGATGATTTCATCCAGCTCCGGCGGACTGATGAGCCACCTTTCCAAAAGCGGCCCTGCTCCGGTGCCGGGACCATGCTCCGGCAGGACCCCCTGGACCAAACGATACATGACGCTGCCATCCAGCAAATCATGTGTCAAACACTCGAGGGCATAGCGCTTCTGGCGTTCGCTGCCTTCCACCCGGATACCGTATCTCTGCTTGGAGACCAGCTCCAGGTGCAATCCGTCGAGCAGTTTCTCCGTCTCTTTTACATCGGCGATAACGGTATTGCGGCTCACCCCCACATGATCGGCCAAATCGTTCAGACGCTGGTAGCCGTCGGACAGGAGCAGGATAAACGCCAGATGTTTGGCCCGCTCTTTTTGGTGAAGGATGACGTCCTTGCTGCCGTGCTCATTGAGCTTGTGCCGCAGCTTTTGCAGGACCTCCTCGGCTTCGCTGATCCAGATTCCTTTATTCGGTTGGGAATGAAGAATAATGTTGCGGTCTTTCAGCCATTGCCTGATGTTCTCCAGATCGTATTTGATCGTCCGCTCGCTCACTTGAAAATCGTTTGCAACCTCGCGGATTTTCAGCGGGTTGGAACTGTCCAGGATCACCTTCAAAAGTGCTTGGGAACGCGATGTCAGCAGCATTCTTTTTCTCTTCACCCCCGTTGTGATCGACATTGATCTAACCCGAGTTCATTATATGAAACCGTTTTCTTGCGGTAAAGAACGATTCCTTTCCCCATTGATTGGTGCAATTTTTGCAATAGTCAGCTAAATGTTGGACTAATGGCTCTTTTCCTCTTGGACTAGTGATTTCTCGAACGAACTCCGTGAGCACAGAAAAGCCGCTGAACGACACAGCATCCAGCGGCGATGATTCCGTTTTAGAAAAAATTCATGCTCAAATAGCGTTCCCCCGTATCCGGTGCGATGCAAACCACACGTTTGCCCTCCCCGAGCCAAGCAGCCACCCGGATCGCCGCAAAAACGGCAGCTCCGGCAGACGGTCCCACGAGGATGCCTTCTTTGGAGGCGAGCGCCCGCATGCTCTCCAGCGCGTCTTCATCGGCGATCTGCATGATCTCGTCGTAGATCGCGGTATTCAGGATTTTTGGCACAAAGCCCGGGCTTGTGCCCACCAGCTTGTGCGGTCCCGGCTTTCCACCGGACAGGACAGGCGAGCCTTTTGGTTCCACAACCCCGATATACAGCTGTGGCAGCTTTTCTCTGAGCGCTTCCCCGGTACCCGTGATCGTGCCCCCTGTTCCCGCTGTGGCGATGAAGGCATCCAGCCGTCCTTCCATCTGCTCGTAAATCTCGCGGGCTGTGGTCACACGATGGATATCGGGGTTCGCTTTGTTTTCAAATTGATGGGGAATGAAGCTTCCGGGAATCTCTTTTTGCAGCTCCAACGCTTTGGCGATCGCCCCCGGCATCCGCTGCTCGCTCGGCGTGAGCACGACTTCTGCTCCGTATGCCTTGAGCAGATTGATCCGCTCTTTGGACATATTGTCGGGCATGACGAGGATCGCTTTGTACCCTTTCGCTGCCGCGTTCATGGCCAGTCCGATGCCCGTGTTGCCGCTCGTCGGCTCAATGATCGTGTCTCCCGGCTTGATCAGCCCCTCTGCCTCGGCGGTGGCGATCATGTTGTAGGCAGCCCGGTCCTTCACACTGCGGGAAGGGTTGTACATTTCCAATTTGACAAAAACATCTGCCGCACCCCCGGGCACGATCCGGTTAAGGCGAACCATTGGAGTATTGCCGATACAGTCTGTTATGTGTTGGTAAACGTTCATGAAGACCTCCTGTGTGGGAGCGGATTTTAATGTTTAGTATTACACTAAGAATACTACACTTTAACGATTTGCACGAGATTCTTTTCACCCTCTCCGCTGTTCCCAGCATGATCGTCGATGCGGGAACGACAGCCCCACACTTTCATTCGAGTTAAAGCCCGTTTTCCTCGTCTGGAATGAAACCCTATCTGGCAACAAGCAGACAAAAAGTTATTCCTTTGGATATCCCTCATGTATAATTTTTTCCATAAAGCGATTCCCGTAAAAAGGAGTGGTGCAAATATGAACCCGCACAACCAATTGCTGACGGCCTATAAACAGACCGCTTATCCACTGGTTGGGCATGGAAAAAGAAATCTTCATGTGCTGAAAACTGTCTTGAATGAAATGGACGGGGATATAGAAAGCGATGCGTATGGTACAGGCGCGGTGATCGAAAACTTTCAAAAGAAACTGGCAGACTACTTAGGCAAAGAATCCGCCGTATTTTTTCCGAGCGGTACCATGGCCCAGCAAATTGCCATGCGAATCTGGTGTGAGCAAAAAGGGCTGAATAAGGTGGCCTATCATCCCTTATGCCATCTGGAAATTCATGAAGAAGACGGGTTGAAAAAGTTGCACCAGATCGAACCAGTCCTGCTTGCGGATGAGAACAGATTGATTCGATTGGAAGATGTTCTAACGATGCAGGAGAATATCGCGTGCTTGCTGCTTGAGCTGCCTCAGCGTGAAATTGGCGGGGAATTGCCTGAATATACAGAGCTTGAAGCCATTTCCGCCTATTGCCGCGCAAATGGAATCAAGCTGCATCTGGATGGCGCTCGCCTTTTTGAAATACTGCCTTATTACCAAAAATCGGCCGCTGACCTTTGCCGGCTTTTTGACAGTGTGTATGTTTCTTTTTACAAAGGAATTGGGGGAATTGCAGGAGCCATTCTTGCAGGCGAAGAGGATTTTACAAAGGAAGCAAAGGTGTGGAAGAGACGCCACGGCGGCGATTTAATCAGCCTTTACCCTTATATCGTCAGTGCCGATTATTATTTCGATCAACGATTGCATAGCTTCCAGCAGTATTTCGAGGAAGCGAAAGAGCTCGCTTCGCTCTACAATCAGTGCCACGCCGTCGAAACAAGGCCGCTCGTTCCCGTATCGAATATGTTTCATGTTCATGTTCGTTTGCCAAAAGAGCAGCTTGAGGCCGTATTGCTTTCCATTTATGAGGAAACAGGGGTTGGGCTCACTACACATCTAAAGAAAGTCGACGAGAGATTGTGCTCTTTTGAAGTGTCAATCGGCGATCAGTACGCGCAAGTCCCGAAAACAGCGCTTCGTAAAGCATTTCACATGCTGGATGAGAAAATAAGAGAAATCGTTTTTCGGGAAGGAAAAGATTGATCGCGGTGATAGATGGGCTGCCCCCTTCTGAACCATCCAGTGTTTTTTGGAGGGGGCAGTTGTTTACATTGTATTCCTTATTCCATCTCAAAATCCTCTCGTACCTCTTCACCCGTCGGGGTTAGCCGATACTGTCCTTTGCGCTCCGGATGCTTCTCGGCCAAGCCTTTTGCAATCAAGGCCTTGAGCGGTTGGTTGACGTAAAGGGAGCCTTTCGTTTCGACGATATGGGGATGCAGTCCCGGCAGTTTCCTAGCAATCCTGGTCGGGGTCTGCCAATCTTTGGTCAAAACAAGCAAAACGCTGAGTTGCTTTTCAGAGAGCGTTACGGCATGTTTTGCGGCATGTTTTTTTGGTACAGCTCCGTTTGCTTTTTGATTTGTCCCTCCCGGAAGGGCTGTCTCCACGTCCCGGAAACGGAAATACAGCTTTCCAGCCTCCTTCTTTCTCTCGCACCACCCCGCTTCATATTCCAGAAGCGCTTTCGCCAGTGATGCACGCGGACTGGCATAATGCGTTTCGCAATGGTCCAGGATTTCCTTGATGCTGCACCAGTCTCCTGCCCTTTTCAAGAAGTGTTTGACCTTGTTGATGGTGATCCGGTACGGAGTGATGTATCCGCCTCCGCTGTGGCCGCCTTTTATCCCGGAAGTCTGGTGATGTTCGGTCAGGGACTGTTGCAAATGAGGGACCGTCCGACGCATGAACCGAGCCTTCCCCTCCGTCCATACAGTTCCATGCTTGCTGACAAAGAGGACCCCGATCCCGTAATCCCGCAGCACCATGTTTACAAACTGCCTGTAGCCATTTTTCCGGTATGGAATGGCGATCCAAATGTAGTTGGCAAACCCGCGCCAGCGAAGTGCCTGATCAAGTAAATCCAGCGAAAGGGATTGCTTCATTTCCACAACGCCGACGAGCGGGCCGCTGGTCACGACGATATCGGCTCGTCCACCGGCCCGGCGGCATTCCACCTCCGGAAAAACCGTAAATCCCCGCTCTTCCATCCATTGCTTGATTGGATCGTATAAATCTGATTCTTTCACGTACTGTTCTCCTTTTCGGGGCTGGCTGTTCCTCCCGATACTCTTCCTGTTTGGCTCCGAACGAAAGGAATGTAATGCAAGCCGTCCGGACAAATTAAGCATGAATGCAAAGTCGAAGAGAAAGGGAGCTGCCGATCCATGACAAAGAAAGATTATGTAGCAAGTATTATCAAAAATATTCAAAAGCACAACGACATTATCCCTTCCCATCTGCAGGAGCTGTTGCAGGAAGTGAGCAGGAATGTAGAGACGGTCTCCTCGCAATCGTTTTTTATGCAGACAAATCACGTCGTGACTGAACCTGCTTCGCAGCGGACCTACAACCCGAACGAGCCCCTCTTTCGATTGTCGGAAGGATATCGTGAGCTTAAGACATTGGCGGAGACGAACAGAGCGTCAAGGCCTGATTTAAAATCGGCAGTTGACCAGCTCGAAGGGCTATTGGGCACCTCCGAGAGCTATTCCCCTGAATAAAGGGGCGTACTCGGATTTTCGGAGACAGGTATTGGTCGTAAATCGGATATTTTATGCGGAGGGCATGCCCTTTTCTTTGGCGTTTTATTGGAAGCTCTTCCAGGTAATATCAATACTCAGGTACCCTACAGGAGCTTCCTTCAGCGTTGCCTTTTCTTTTGTAGCCAGCTCCGGCTTGCGGAAACAGACCAGGTCTTTGTGAAAGCCAAACATACGGCAAATTTCAGGCCGAACAGCATGAATTCCACATTGGTCTTTATCCAGGTCGTAGAAAATGCACGTTCCGAAAAATCTCGGCTGATTTTCTAGCTCTTCGCGTATCTTGCGCGGCATGGATGCAACCTTCTTCTGAATTTTTTTCAATTCTCTCTCCGTTACGGGAACAGGGCCGCAGCATAAACCTTTGCAACCTTGACAAGGCAAAGTATCCATCTAATGTACAACCTTTCTAAATATTCTTGATAGATGTTTCTCCAAGAACATTATGTAAGGTTTTAATCTTTTTGTAAACAAGTCAAATATTTTACAATAACATAAAAAATATTTTTTGTCAAGAATATTCCGAAGGTCAATGGTTTTTACAATCTCCCGATAGGCGGAACTGTGTCCCCTCAAAATATACAACGAACCTGTTATGCCATCTTGTCTATTACTGTAGTGTTTTGATTAGTTTTGTTCTTTGATCAAAGGACTACATGCTTTTACGCGTAAGTCTTTAATTCATTGTGCAGACACTCCTTTTAGGCGGGTATTTTGGAGGGCGTAGCCCACACGGGAGGTGTCGCAGGTAGATTGCGAAGCAATCTACCGAGAAAATCTTTTCATATCTTTTCCACAGAATTAAACTAAATGATACCGATGTATCTCTGAACAAAACGTGGGCACATCCTCGGTTGTAGCTCTGCGTAATGTTTGGGAACATCGGCCTTTGCAGGAATAACTCTATTTCCTAACGAATCTTTTACGTTGCCAATGTATTCCTGAACACAATGTGGGCACTCCTGATGGATAGAGCTCTACTAACTATTTGGGAACATTGGTCTTGCAGGAGTACACTCGCTCACTAGCGAATCATATATATTGTGCAGTGACCTTTCATGGTTTTACCTACCATATTAGGATTGGGGCTGATAGATTTCAGACCTCTGATATAACACTGGGGCACTCCACGTGTATTGGCACTGCACCCATGTCAGCGTTTAACCCGTCCTTTGGCGGGTTTTTTTGTTTTCCAAAATTAACTAAACCAGAGCAGGAATTTTCTCAGAGGTAACGTATAAGTTTTTTAAAGTCTATATAACGGAAAATTGTACTCCATATAAAGTAAAGCAATTGAAACCCTTCAACGTTTGGGGCTAACTTGCGTTAGACCTCTTGAGACAATTTGGGTACAGATCACCTGGCGCTATAATCCTGACATGCTACATTGGGCAAATGAAGCTCTCACAGTAACTTGGATAGTCAGGTGTATTACATATTGCTTAATAAAAGGAGAACATAACTTATGAAGGAAGATCAGTTAATGACTTTTAGTGTCACTCAAACCGATGGGCAAAAAGAATTCGTAAGACTCTTTTATCCAATATACGTTGGTGTCGATATTGGAGCTGATTTTCATGTGGCTACCTGCATTACTCCCGAACAGTTTCGTGATGGAAAATGGAAAAGGGCCAAAACAATGAAATTCGATGCCGATAGTTTGGGTATCTCTGATTTCTTGAAGGCCCTTCAAGATGTACAGGAGCATCTAGGATTAAAACCAATCGACTTTTTCGTATTAATGGAGCCGACAGGTGGGCATTATTCCTTTCTTCTTCAACAGGTATTATTAAAAGCTGGTTACTCACTTCATATGGTTGAAAATGCCTCTGTTAAAAAATTTCGGGAAGAGACTCTTGGTATTCAAGAGAAATCCGATGCTATTGATGCTAGAACGATGGCCTATATGGGATGGCATAAATCGCTCCACCCCGATATGAAAGCTGTACGACTAGCGAGTCCAGCCTCAATGTCACAGTCTATCGTCCGTACTCTCATGCGTGATCGCTGGTTACTTACCACTACCCTGACACGCAGGAAAAACCAGGTGCAACAGTTATTTCAAATCACTCACCCTGACCTTAAAAGAGCATTTAAGAAGCTTTCAAGCCCTTCTGTGTTACGCCTAGCGTTAATGTATCCAACTGCTTTGGATATGAAGGGTCTCTCCGAGATTGAACTTCGAGAAGCAATAACCAAATGCGGTGCTAAAGCTATTGCAAAGAAGGCAGCCAGCGAATTAGCTCATGTTTTACCTAACACCGTTGCTCTGCCATTGGTCCATGTTGTCGATCGACAAAGTTGGCTTATCCAAGAAGCCTTGCGCATTGAAGAAAGTTTAAGCAGTATTGACGCAAGCATCCATGAGTTATTACATGGTAATGCTGAAAAAGGAACTCCCCCACACCCATATACCAATTTGCTCTTTTCTTTACCTGTCATGAGTGATAATTGGGCTTGTACTCTCATTGCTGTAATAGGTGACATTCATCGGTTTAGTACCTATAAAGAATTTAAAAAATACCTTGGTGTATCTGCCGAAAATAAGCAGTCTGGGACTTCTGTAAAAGGCACTCGCCAGACGTTCAGTGGTGTTCGCGATACACGCAGGGTCATGTTTCAGATGGCTCTAATACTTATTGCCCAAAGAGGTGGTCCTAATGTGTTTGCGGCATATTACGAGCGCCTATTGGCACGTCAAATGCCAAAAATGAAAGCTATAGGACATATGTCTGGAAAAGTTGCAAAGATTATCTACAGTGTTCTGAAAACAGGTGTCCCCTACGATCCCAAAAGACACGCAGCAGCCTGTGGTGTTCCATGGAATGAGCAGTATAAGGAAAAGTCTTTAGATATCGATATAGAGCCATTTGAAACTGAAGCTAAAATGCTTGCCGGAATCTCAGATGAATCAGTCGACATTGAGATTGATGAAGAATAGTGCAACCTATGTGCTATTCTTCATTTCCATTCACTGTCTCAATGCTTTAATTCTGCCAAAATAGCGCGTTTTTATCGGAAAATGAAGCAATTTGTTATAAAAGACCTTACGGTTTTTTTCTGTTAAGCACTACGCTACATTGTGTAAAATTACCTTCATAACTCTTCGTCCCTAGGCACACCCTAACATCGGGTTAAAAGAACCAGCAAGGAGACCCTACATGGACTTGAAAACTTTAATGAATTCCGGGAGGGCATTAATGGGAATCCTGAGTGGCAATCCACAAGATGAACCGATGCACTATGGTGAAGTGTTTGGAGTATGGAGTTATCTTTCGGCTTCAAAAGGCCTATTGGTGACGTATCAAACGTTTATCAATCACACCGGTGACAAAGATCTAAAAGGTTTTCTTGAAGATCTCACACGGGCGATGCAGCAAGAAATCCAGCAGGTCGAAAACCTGCTGAAAGCAAATGGAGTTGCACCTCCGCCTACCCCAGCCGAGCGTCCAGTCGCATCACTGGAAAGTATTCCGGCGGGTGCACGTTTTAACGATCCTGAAATTGCTGCAGGTGTCGGACATGATCTTGCCGCTGGACTGGTTGCGTGCAGCCAGATCATCGGGCAATGCATTCGGGAAGACATTGCCATGATGTATTCGCAATTCCATTCGGCAAAGGTTCAATTCGGTCAACGGTTGTTGCGGATCAGCAAAGAGAAAGGCTGGTTAGTGCCGCCGCCTCTTCATCTGCAGACACCCGAGCTCGTACATGCTTAGTTTTGTCGATAAGCGCTGCCGCAAGGGCAGTGCTTATCAGCTTTTATCTACGTGAGATGGTTATTGACGATTGAGGGAGGAGGCCCGTTTTTTGAAAACAACATGTATAGGAGCCTTTTTGTTTGGGGTCGGCATGATCGGCATGCTCGATGGGATTGTTTTTCACCAAATACTGCAGTGGCATAGTGTGAACATGCATACGGATCGATTTCACCAGATCATGAGCGACGGCCTTTTTCATTTAATCGTAACGCTATTTATATTCATTTCCGGTGTTTTGCTGTGGAAAGGAGACCCCAAGGTCGGGGCAAGCAAATTTTGGGGCTGTTTCTTAGTAGGGGCTGGCGTATTTAATCTCATCGAAGGAATCACCAACCACCACATCTTGCAGGTCCACCATGTCAAACCGGGACCCAGCCAGCCTCTTTACGACATTTCATACGATCTGTTCGCCTTGCTGCTAGTGGTTATAGGCTGGATATTGCTGCGCCGGAAAAGCGCAGCGTAATTTTTTCGTTGCTGTATTCAAGTCGTACTAATTGTCTGCACACCCGCAACAACCTTCCCGAATGCTCGTCATATATTTTAGGATCATCCCCATTCAAGGAGGGCCCATCTTGTTTTCGTTTCATGCGGCCTTTGTGGCTTTTGGCTTTTGTCATTGGCTCGTGCCTGGTCTTGCGAAGGGCTGGGGTGATTTACCCGTTTTCACCTTTTTCTCTTGCTTCTCTTTCCGGAAGCAGGACTGATTTCATGATTCACCTTTTTAAACCTTTTGAATCATCGGCTTGGGAAGCAAGACTGCGTTGATGATCCAGCTTTAATACTTTTTTGAATTATCGGCTTACGAAAGGATGGTTCTATGTTAATCTTTATCGCTTTCATCGGGGCGATCTTCATCTTGATGTTTCTCAATACAATTGCATACATTGTTCATAAACCCAAAAAATATATACCCCCAGCTATCATTACAGCCATTCTGGGGGCGCTTTTGATTTCCTTCATTCTTTTAGCATTAAAATAGTTAGCATCTGTTGCCATTCATAAAAAAAGTTGCGTTTATTTCTGCAAAGGGGCGACCGCCAATAATCTGAACTTCGTTTTCATATCGTTCGGCAGTGTCCGTGACAGCAAGCAGTCTTCCCCAAATTGCTGCGTCTTTCATTTACTTCACAATTCCAAGAATGAAGCCATCATAGCCTTTACTGCCGACTGTTTGCACTGCCGTCGAATCTATTCGGGTATCTTCGGACAGCAAATCGACGAATTGACGGATACCTTGGACGCTTGCGTCTTCGGGATCGATGACACGCCCCTTGCGAACGACGTTGTCTGCAATAATAACGGTTCCTGATCTTGAATAATTCAACGCCCATTTCAAATAATGGGGGTAGTTTGGTTTATCAGCGTCGATAAAAATAAAATCGAAAGCGGTGAACCCTTTTTCTTTTAGAGTTGGCAGGGTATCAAGGGCTGGGCCGACAATGACTTCCACTTTGTTTTCCAACCCTGCTTTTCTTATATTTTCTTCGGCAACCTTGGCATGATGCTCATCAAGCTCAAGTGTGACCAGACGCCCTCCCTCCGGCAATGCACGTCCAAGCCATATACTGCTGTATCCTCCGAGTGTGCCCAGTTCTAATATATTGTTTGCCCCTGCGAGCTTTGCGAGCAAATAAAGCAATTTGCCTTGATTGGGAGCAACATCTATAGCAGGCAGACCCGCTTCCGTATTTGCTTTTAGGATGGAATCCAGTACGGGATCGGACGTGTGAAGTTTCGTTTTAAAATAAAGATCAATGTCATTCCATTGTTCAGGTGTACTCATCTTTTTCCTCCTTGGATATGTTTCGGCAAGCTTCTTGTTTTCTCAAGTCTTGTTGGAAAAATATGGATATGTAGGAAGGACGAGGACATCCGATAGCTCCCTGTCAGCCTTTGTCCTTGGTATCGTCATCAGGCGGAGCATCCGATACTTTATTGGGCTCCTCATCCGAAGCCGCGAGCTCATATAGGCTATGGTGAAGATTGATCATGATTTCCTTAAACTGGGATGCCTGTTTCGAGTCAGGGGTTTCCCGTGCCATCCTGGCTGCTTTGACCATCAGGGTAAATACATCTGGCCAATCTTCGATGAGCTTCTTTACATCGCGCTTCTCAATTGCCCGGTGGCTGCCTTGCCAATTCCAACGATCCTTTTCCTGTACCGCCCGGGTTCTTCTCTCCTGAAGATACTCGCCGCCCTTATCCGTAATATGATACAGCTTTTTGCCATCTTCCTCGCTCGATACGACAAGCTCCATTTCTTCAAGCAGCTGCAAATTAGGGTAAATGGAACCCGGACTCGGGGAGTATAAACCACCGGTTTTCTCTTCCATCGCCTTAATTAGCTGATATCCGTGCATGGGAGCTTCTGATAGAAGTTCGAGTAAAGCGAATTTGAACTCACCTCGTTCAAAAAAACGCCGCTTACCTTCACCGCTCCCCCCAAAACCACCTCCGGATCCACCATGACGATGTCTCAGGTATGGTTCCGACCGCCCCCCTTCCATGTGTGAACCTCCAAATCCTTTCCATTCATGATTATGTCCCCATCGATTTCGTTGATTACAAAATTTCAACATCGGCACTCCTTATTTGTTTCAATACGATATATCGCGTGACAAGTCGAGTTTAATACGATATATCGTATTGTGTCAACGAGAAATTCGCTAGATGAACCTTTTATTCCCGCTGCCTTTATCCCTCCGTCTATTTTCGATTCATGAAAACTCTCGTCCAATCAAAAGGGGGATTTTGGTAGTACACTACTTTAGATCGTTATAAGGAGGGAAGTTCACTTGAAAAAGAAAAAGTCGAAAAGCAAGGCAATCAAGAAAGCAAATGTTCGCTTGGTGCATTATCCCACTCAAATAACCGGTTGTTTTCGGTGTTGCGGGCGCGGTTGGTGCAGTTGGTGCTGCCCAGAGCAAATTATGTGACCGCATCAGGAAATAACATTTGATTGCCAACAGGCACTCCCTATTCATTCGGGAGTGCCTGTTTTATGAGCTATTTACTATCTTTGGTTTCAAAGAAACGTGCTTCGCTGCAAAAAAAATACGTTGTGTCGATCCGCTGCTCATTCACAAATGAGTGAGACAATCCCCCTATTTGTCATACCCATTACTAGAAAAATAGGTAATTCCACTCAACTTCTCCCCAAGCATCAACTGCTCCTCGGAATAATCTGTACAAAACAGAAGGAGTGGTGGGGTCAAATGAGTAAATTTTCTTTTACCGGGTCGTTTAGCTATCGGAGTGCTGGTAAAAAGTTTTTACTTTTTGTTCCAAAAGGGGTAGGCGGAACATTCGCAATCTCCAACAACAGCCGGAGATCTTTTGTTCTCATTTTGGATGGCATCAAAGAGTTTTCCGTAAAGCCATATAGCATAGCCAGAATTGGTATTGCATCCCCAGGGTTCCCGACAAGAATTTCCATACAAACTCGCGGAGCAGCCAGAGGATCATTTATCTATCAACAAAACCAACAAAAATAACGAAGCGAATGCAGGATCTGCTGAATAAGCAGATTTTTCTTTTTGCCTCTTGTCATGAGTCGTTTTTCGCCCGTCGGTCAAGAGCCAATTATAAGACGTGCGTGAGAACAGTCCACCCCCCTGCTTGCATCCGAGCATAGTTTACAGAAGTTCAAAATTAGGGAGGAATGGAACAATGCCTCAGACCCAACTTCGTCTGCCAAGACTAACACTTTTTGATGATGAAAACTATCGTGGAAGGAGCAGAGTTTTCCGCGGCAACGTAGCAATCCGCAATGTGGAAAGAATCTTTGATGAACCGGAAAGTTTACGATTTCGTTCAAATGGCAGAGGTGCAACTTTAGTTTTATTCTCAAGAAATAATTTTAAAGGTGCTTTTCGAATCATTCGCGTCAGCAGAAGTATAGCTGATGTCGAAAGAATCATCGGATTCGATTTCGAAGCCAACTCCATCATCATGACAAGCAGACGATTGACACTGCAACAAGTATTAAATATTCGGAGAACCGGAAAACTCCCGAGTGGAATTTTTTAATAGTGGATCATGTAAAACGGTCTATTTAGCATAAGGCGATCTATTAATACCGCTCTGTTATGTGTGAATGCTAATCTAATAATTGACCACCTAGTGGTACATCGCTCATAAAAAAGTTGACCACCTGAGCACCTCTTTCCTGTATCTTGTAGTTGTCTAGACAACAAGATATAGGAGGAAAGGAAATGCTTCAGATGGCTAATTATGAGTTTATCAGGAAACAACACTTTCTGCTAGGGAAGTCGATTCGTCAAATTTCTCGCGAAACTGGCTACTCGCGTCAAGTGATACGAAAAGCCTTGACATCAACGGAAATCCCTGTATACCAGCTTTCAAAACCGAAGCCGAAGCCAGTCATTGATTTTGTCAAGCCCATCATCTTGGAATGGCTGCGTCAAGATGAACAGGCTCCCCCGAAGCAGCGTCATACTGCCAAACGTATTTACCAGAGACTCGTTGACGAACATGGATTCACCGGCGGTGAATCTACTGTACGACGCTACGTCAGAGAGTTGCGGGTTTCTCCTCCTAAAGCATTTGTCCCTCTTGATTTCCCGCCAGGGCGATTTGCCCAATTTGACTGGGGTGAGGTTACGGTTCATTTACAAGGGAAACAAGTGAAGGTTCAAGTCTTTTGTATGCGTTGCACATACAGCAGAAAGATTTTCATCAAGACATTTGCTCATCAGAAGCAAGAGGCTCTTCTCCAAGGTCATGTAGATGCTTTTGAATTTTTCGGTGCTGTTCCCCAAGTCATCACATACGACAACCTGACAACAGCCGTTAAGAAGGTATTGGAAGGCAAAAATCGCGAGGAACAAGAGCGATTTATTCAGCTACGTGCCCACTACCTGTTTGAAAGCTATTTCTGTGATCCGGGAAAAGGGCATCAAAAAGGCCAAGTGGAAAACCTCGTACAGTTTGCCCAGAGGCAATTTTTTGCACCTGTTCCTAGTGTTTCTTCTCTGGAGGAGCTAAATCAAATCCTCCTCGAAAAATGTATCTCTTACGAGAATACAACCGTTCCCCGGTCTTCCCTAACGGTTGGAGAAGCATTTGTTCAAGAGTTGCCCATCATGCTTCCATTGCCTCCACGGCCATTGGATTGTTTCCGTGTTGTACCCGTGAAAAGCAATACGCTATCCATGATCCACATTGAAAAAAATGCCTATTCCGTCCCGGTTTCCTATGCATCGACCCAACTTATTTGCCGAGTATTTGCTGAAAAAATTGAGGTGTATCACGGAAAAAGCCTGATTGCGACGCATGAGCGGTGCTTGGAAAAAGGAAAGGAGATTTTGCAATACGATCATTATCTGGATTTACTTCTTATTCGCCCAGGAGCAGTTCTTTATGCTAGACCATTGCATCAGGCAGGATTACCCGCCATTTACCAAAAGTTCTTGGACAAGTGCCGTAACCGACCAGGAGGGATGAAGGAGTTCGTTCGACTCTTGCTTTTGCACCGTGAATTCGATACTTCTCTCGTCGAAGAAGCACTGGGGGAGGCCTGCCAAAAAGGGATGTTCCAGTATGATGCCGTAAGGCAATTATTGTTTCAGCGAACATTGCCGGAACACCGTTTGCCCCAACTCTCGTTGGCGGAGGATAGCTCTGTTCCACGTATTCAGGTAAAGGCCCCAGATCTTAGCCAGTACAATCGTTTGTTACAGAAAAGGAGTGTGGTTCATTGAGTACGAGTTTCCTGCTTGAAACCTACGCGAAACGCCTTCGCTTACCTGCGATTAAACGTGTCTATAAGGAAATCGCCCATGATGCTGCTGAACGGCAAATTCCCTACGAGGAGTTCCTCTTAGCCCTACTAGAGCAAGAAGTTCAGCAAAGGGATGCTAACCAAATCGCGAGTCGCATCAAGCACGCCAAATTCCCTTCTATGAAAACGCTCGATCAATTTGAATTCTCGGCGATTCCGTCCCTCAATAAGCCCAAATTGCTTCAACTGGCTCGTTGTGAGTACATCGAAAAGGCAGAGAACATCATGTTTATCGGAAACTCTGGCACTGGCAAAACTCATCTCTCCATTGCACTCGGGAAGGAAGCTTGCCATCATGGCTATTCCGTTCAGTTTTGGACTGCCGCTAAAATATGTAACGAGCTTATGGAAGCTCAGTCCCAAAAGCGAATCCTCCAGCTAGAGAGGCAATGGTTGAAAACAGATTTGATTATTTTGGATGAAGTCGGGTTTGTCCCTCTGAGTCGGACCGGGGCGGAGTTATTATTCCAATTTTGTGCGGCCCGCTATGAGAAAGGAAGCATGATCATTACCAGTAATCTGGAATTTACGGAATGGACACAGATTTTCAAAGATGAGCAAATGACGTCAGCCCTGGTTGATCGGCTTACCCATCGTGCCCATATCTTTGCAATGAATGGAGACAGCTATCGCTTTAAGCAGAGCATTCAAAGATCGTGATCATGAAAAAGTTACCCACCCGACGGGTGGATTGATTTTTGCCATGGTGGTCAATTTTTTGATGAGCACGGTGGTCAACATTTTGATTGACATTCACAGTTATGAGTGAAGTGACCTATAAGATGGTCACTTTTTTTAAAGTTTCCATCAAGAGGGGCGCAGTCCAGTCTGCTGATGAAGCAGACTTTTCTATTGCCTATTTTTGGTTAAGTTGGTTCTCTTTGGCCCTATAAGTCTAACTACTTACGTTGCAAATTAACGTAGCATAAGTTAAGCCATGATGTGGAGGTGTCTGCATGCTATGCCGACGATCAAAAGGGGCTGAAAAAAGAAACAGGAAAAAAATAAAGTGCTTACGTCCTCGCAAGAAGAAGTGTCCGAAGAAAAAACAAAAAATTGTTTGGGTTAAATGTCCGCGTCCCAAGGGTCTGTCCAGTATTTTGTGTAAACCCTTTTGGAATAAAAAACTAGCGTAAGTATTGGCCGATCCGATCCGGGAAGAAAACGGAGAGCTGGAGGAGCATTTGCCCCCAGTTCTGCACTCGTCCAGTCCACTTCCTGGTGACGTCCATGGTAGCCAAATAGAGCATTTTGAGCAGGGCTTCATCGGTGGGGAAAATGCTCTTGCCCTTCGTCACCTTTCGGAGTTGCCGATGGTAACTCTCAATCATATTGGTCGTATAGATCAATTTACGAATCTCTGGTGGATACTTGAAAAAAGTAGCTAGCTCGTCCCAGTTGGTACGCCAAGAGCGAACGATGAGGGGATATTTGTTACCCCATGTTTCCTCAAAACGATCCAATTCCAGTAAGGCAGCCTCTTCTGTTGCCGCTTTGTAGATTGGCTTTAAATCCGCCGTCACTTTCTTAAGATCCTTGTAAGAAACATAACGGGTCGAGTTGCGGATTTGATGAATGATGCACTTTTGGATCTCCGTATTCGGATAGCAGGCAGAGATGGCCTGAGAGAAGCCCGTTAGGTTATCCACGCAGGTGATGAGAATGTCCTGAACCCCACGGTTCCGTAAGTCGTTCAGTACGCTCAGCCAGAACTTTGAGGATTCATTCTCTCCAATCCACATGCCTAATACGTCCTTGTTGCCGTCCAAATCAATGCCAATGACCATATAAGCCGCTTTGTTCACAATAGCACCGTCTTGCTTGACTTTGTAGTGAATGGCGTCCATAAATACAACCGCATAGATGCTTTGTAGCGGTCGGTTCTGCCATTCTTTGATGAGTGGCACGATCTTATTCGTCACATTGGAGATCATGGTAGGAGAAACGTCAATTCCATACAGATGGTTCAGATGGTCCTGAATATCCCGTGTGCTGACACCTTTGGCATACATGGCGATAATTTGGTCCTCAATGCCGGTAACGGTAGACTGATGCTTTTTCACGATAACGGGCTCAAATTCGCCATTACGGTCACGTGGCACCGCGATCTCCACCTCGCCGTATTCGCTTGTCACCGTCTTCTTTGTCTTCCCGTTACGGCTGTTTGTTGTTTTCTTTCGCTTCACATCGTGCTTTTCATAGCCGAGTTCCGTGTCAAGCTCCGCCTCTAGCATCGACTGCAGCGTTTCTGCAAACAGTTCCTTCAGTGCCGACTGCACATCGTCCATCGTCTTGAGGTTGTTTTCCTTCACAAACGCCTTCACTTGTTCCTTACTAAATCTCGCCATAGGTGTCATCCTCTCAAACCAACCTTTCTCTTATTGTAATAGGTTTTGAGAGTTTACACAGAATATTTTACAGTCCCCGTCCCAAAATTATTGTACGCGCTCCTGCTGGGCCTCCTGGGCCCCAAGGAACACAAGGACCCCAGGGATTCCGTGGACTTCCAGGACCTCAGGGACCTCAAGGACTTCAAGGACTTCCAGGACTTCCAGGACCTCAAGGACCTCAAGGACCTCAGGGACCTCAAGGACCTCAAGGACCTGGTGGATATGAAGGCACCATAACAATCCTTCCAGAAGTATACCGATATTTTTATATTGCACCCGAAGATATTCAATTGACCCGCACAGTTACAATTGCCGCAACCCATTTCACGGACAATCAGAGAAATTTGGCAACAAGTTTTAGAGGACTAAGTCCCAGCAGCTACATCAGCCTCTTCGTAAACGGGATTTTGCAAGAGTCCAGTTTGAGTGAGATCAGTGAAAATGAACTGACACTCCTTGGAACAGGAGACACTATTTATTCAGGAACTCCTATTATTCTTGAGATCGTTAAATTCTCTGCTATAATCACCCCTGAAAATGAGGAATTCAACGGAGTCGATTAGCACTTACAAACTTCCAAAATCTTGCATTTGCTAAAAGCGAAGGAGGTGATACCAGATGCCAATCGTAAAACCCTTTATTGCAGGCAGAAGGTTCTCAGGCACAGCAGGTGCGGGTACAGGAACGGGGGCTACGTTTTCCATTGCAGCAACCACTTTCACAGATGATACAGGTGCGGCGGCCACAGCATTCCCAGCTTCTTATTCCTACTACAATCTGTACATTAATGCCGTGATTCAAACTGCTGATACTTCCACTGCTACTACCACAGCGATAACGATCCCCGGCGGAGACGTATTGGATCCCGCAACACCGATTATTATTGAGTTTGTCGTTACGTAAGCCTTTTGCCAACAACATCGACATTCCATTTTTTTCATGAATGTCGGCATTGTTGTTTTTTTATCCTCAAAGAGCCGAAATGTATTGTTAACGCTCCTTATTCCTCCCCATAGTTTGCAACCATAACCACATTCATTTGAAATCAGACGTAAAAAATGACCGCTAAAGCTTACCTAAGGGTGGTTAATCGATTGTTCAACAGTGTATGTTGAAGCTCCATCAGTCAGGTAACTGCAGAACTAGTTGCCGAGAGCTCCATTGACTTCAGCCCATGAATGCAAAATTGTACGGTAATACCTTGCTTCCCATTTCTTGAGACGGAAACCGATCAGCATAAATAAAAAGAAAAAGGTTCATAAAGTACCCTTAAACTCCTTTACGGAGCATCTATACAGCTTAGAAATAATAAATTTCTTGGCAAACACGTTGTGCATAACAACCTTGTGGTTCAGCCGCAAAGGCAGCACCTGAGACAGACATAACCATCATGATTGCAAAAGAAATAGCCAATCATTATTTCATAGGTATCACCTCCTTAATAGTAGATTATGAAAAACAAGTTTACATACTTGCCATTTGTTTTAAAATTTTTGGTGTACGGGTGGCGAGCGTAACCAGATATGCTTCAGCCTTACTCATGCCTCGCTTCGCAGCGCCGAGAAGGAAGAACTCATTAGAACAAGCGCAATCGTACCAGAGACGGTAAAGTTGGGGCCGGATTTTCCAAAAAAGACCTTGATGTTTGAATGAATTTTGGCACCCCCCGTAACTTCTCTACCCAAAATTGATTCACCGGTCGTAGAGTGGCTAAACTCGGACGATGCAAAGCCTGTTCTCCTGAATTTGGGCAAAAAAAAATCCTCCCTTCCATCGCAAGGGAAGAAAAGGGAGGCTGGGTGGGCTGGGTTCAAATCTCTAACTCACCAAGTCGAACGAGTTCGACTACTGCTTGAGATCGACCTTTGACACCTAATTTTTGCATGACATTGCTGATGTGATTGCGTACGGTTTTTTCACTGATGAAGAGTTGTCCGGCAATCTCTTTTGTTGTCTTATCCTGGACCAAGAGTTCAAATACTTCTCTTTCTCGATTTGTCAACAACGGCTTGGTTTGGTCGCTCCCCTTCAATCGTGCCACCCCTCCTTGTGGGCTCTACAGGAACAAGGTTGAGGGATTACAGAGTCACCTTATCCTATGTAGGGGGGTGGGTGGTGGTGCCGGAATTACGGGGATTTTAGGCTTTTGCCTTACATCCTATTCAAAAAATGGGCGATGGGTTCCGCCGGGAAAGCCCCCTTTCCCAACTAAATAAACGGTGTCCGTTGATACGTTTCCTGAAACCGGTCGCGAAGCCCCTTTGCCAGGAGCGAAAAGGAACCGATGGCAATGATAAAAGCAGCCAGCGGGATCATAAAAATCCAGGCGTTGTTCCCGTAGACAAACCCTCTGTACGAGCCGAGCAGACCAGCCCACTCGTTCGTAACGGAGTGATAAATGACCGGATCGTAGGTGACATAGGTGCCGCCCACAAACAGATCAAACATACCGAGCAGCCCCATCAAGGCCATGATGGAAATCATCTCGGTGACGGCGATCAGGACAAGCTGTTCTTTTAGCTGCGGGAGGACATGACGAAAAATGATCTGCTCGCGTCCGGCCCCGAGAGAGACGGCAGCCAGCACATACTGCGTTTCCTTGATCTGTTCGGTCTTTTGCCGGATCGAAGACGCGACGCTGGGGGCGCCAAGCAGTGCGACGAGGCCGATAAACAACAGCACCAGGGTGCCGATGGCCAGCTCCGAGTTCCGATTCAGCCCAACGAGTAAAAAGTACACCGGCAAAAAGAGAGGCATGTATCCCCAGGCGTTTTCGATCGAGAGCCACCACTTTTGCGGCTTGTCCTGAATGCCGATATAAAGGCCGATGATCGTACCGATCAAGAGGCGTGCGACAGCGGCGAGCATCGTGACGAACACGGTGTACGGCGCTCCGTGAAGCAGCTTTGTCAACAGATCATAGCCCCATTTGTCGGTGCCAAGCCAGTGCTCGCTTGAGGGGGAGAGCGGCGGGGAGATGATGACGGTCTTTCCATTCACTTCGACATTTCTCACTTTTTCTTGATGTTCCAGATCGTAGGGAGCGATATAGGGGCCAATGATCCCGAGAACGATCAGGAGCATCACAAGCACCGCTCCGACCCACAGGGATACATTCACTCGACGCTTCTGCATGGCAAAACCTCACTCTTTTTTACACTCTGCTTATTTGTAGACAGCAATCCGTTCAAACAGATACAAAATAGCCCGAATCAACAGGTACACCAATATGGAAAGCAATATAATGCCCATCAGACCCATTACGGCCGCGTTAAACTGATAAATGCCATTTTTGGAAAAAATGAACCGGGTCAAGCCCACTACATTTAGAAGATATTCCACGATGAACAAGTTGGCCACCGTAATCGCGATGGTCTTCTTCAGATCCGCCAGCAGAAACGGCTTCACATTTTTATACACATGGTGAACGAGAATATGCCAAATGCCCATCCCCTTTGCCAAAGCGGTCTTGATGTAGTCCTCACCGCCGATTTGCCCGTATTTGAGACTGATTACCTTCATCAGGAAAATGGTCGGACCGATCGCCAGCATCGTGAGTGGGAACCACATGTTGCTGGAGTCACTTGTCGGGGAAAGTGTAATAATCCGAATATTCGTCCACTTGTAAAACTGAATCGCCGCCAAAATGGATAAAAATATCAGTACAAAGTCAGGAATCGTGGAGAGCAGATTCAATAGTTTTTGAAAGTAGCGAACAAATGCAAACCGCTGCAGGAACAGCCCGAATAACAAACTTGCCAAAACAGCGATCAATACACTGTAAAACATCAGTTCAAAGGAGTTGATCGCAAAAGGAACGATATCCTCCGCAATGCTCCGTTCATCATTTCCCGAGTAATAAGTACCCAGTGATCCTTCCCCTATCTGCTGAAGCAAATAGACGGTGTATGTGACGACTCTTTCCGGCGCAAAATGCACTTCCTCTTTCTCAACATAAAGCATGTACGGGCCGCCGCAGACAATCACAACGAGGAAAAACATCCCGATTAGCTGCCTAATATATGACAAACATTCATTCCCCCTTACTATCTCAAACAATACACGATCTGGAAAAAAACGGCCAGACAATCAAAAATATTTTATCTTTTTTTATTATTCCAACTCTTGCACAGATTCGTCAACCCTTCGCGAACCGAAAAAAAGGCGTTCTGCCAATGCAGAGCGCCCACCTTCCTACTTTCCTACCAGGACTTGGATTTCCATACGGCCCATGTCGCTTAAGTCAAGCGGGACTGTATATGCGGTCCGAGAACCCCATCTATTCTCCTGTGCCTGAATAAACTGCGGCGGAGTAATATCAATCACTACGCCTTGATTGTAAAGCATTGTGCTGGCGTTGCCGGAGATCATATTCCCGAGTTCCGATATAGCGCTTTTCCCGATTTCATCAAGTTCATTAACGGGGAAGCCCCCCATCATCGCTGATACAAGACGCAAGGCGAGGTCGTTTTGCAAGCCGAAAAACACGTCGCCTTCCAATTGACCGGTCATTCCAATGCGGATCCAGGTATGATCGTCCCGATAGTACCACTCTGTCATCTCCAATTCTCCCCGTTTGATCGTCACGTTGCAAAGCTGTTCAATCACAAAGGAAGCCGAATCCAGAAACGGATTGAGGTACTGGACGTTCATCTTCATTTCCTTCCTTCCCGTACGAATTTCTCCTCATGAGGCCCATTATAATGTCGAAAAATGGCAGAGACAAGTCGTTATCCAAAATATTTAAGGACTTTCGGTGTATAAAACAGGTACATCCGGAAAGAGAACCTGTACATTAGCACTAGTTTCTCTTGTGAAAATGAGACTGCATTTGCGCAAGTCAAGCACCTCGACTCCCACTTCATGACAGCTCAACTGCCACAAAGGGCTGCTTACTTCCTTAAAAGCAAAGACCGTATCTCCAAAAGCCAGACATTCTCTAATGCAGCGCTCTGCCGGAAAATCCGGCCCCTCCTCCAGCAAATGAACGGGCTCCACGCCAAACTGCTGCAACAGATGAACCCTGTCAGCGAGCTGCTCAGGGCGCTTTCGCGACACGTTTCTTCGCGGTGAAAGCAGCGGATATTCCTTTTTTACATATACCCAATCAATTCCATGATAAAACACGTCCACTCCTCCCTGCACAAAACATTTCAGACCCCGAAACAGAGAAAAGGATGCCGGCTGGCACCCTTATCTCTTTTTCCCTACGATGACCATCTCTGCTTTTGTTTCGCGCCCGAGGGCATCGACTGCCACTACGGACAGCTTCTGCTTGCCTTCCTTGACGCTGTTTACAAGCGCACGGAATTCTCCTCTGTCATTCACATCGACGAACACATGTTGGTCTGCATAATCCAGATGCATCCGTACGGTCCCCGGAGCATTCACTCTCCCGGAAATCTGCATGCTTTCTCCCGCATATACCTCTTTGTTCTTCTCTTCTATATGCAGTGCCGGCGCCGGCAAAGGCTTCGCCTGATACGTGTAGCGCTGCTCGGCGTGATGCATCACGAGCGAACCGGCCTGGGCATCCACATAAGCGTATACCGTCATAGAGGACTCATTGCCCGCGGCGTCTTTCCCCTCAAGCAAAATACGGTTTTCGCCGTGCTGAAGGGGGAGCGTCTGGGTGAAGTTTTTCTGCACGGCTTTCTCCAGGTGATCTTCCTCCCAACTGGAGACGATCTGTCCGTTGATGCTTACCTGGCCTTTGTATGTCTGATCGCGATACGCAAACTTTACGGGTACCAGCATTCGTTTGGTCCCTGCATCAAACCAGATTGTCTCGCTGCCGTCGTTGATCAGCTGAAGCTGCGGAGGTGTCGTGTCTACGATGATCCGCTGCGTAAAATGTCTGCTGTTCCCATGCATGTCCTGGGCATGATAGGGAACGTAATTGAGCCCTTCCGGCAGCTTCAGGATGGTTTTAAATGAACCGTCCGTCTCGACCTGGACCGGATTTTTATTGATTTGCAGACGCACTCTGTCCAGCATGTCTTCACCCGCAATCCTGCCGTTGACCGCTACCTCAGGCTGACGGGTGACCAGCACCGAGGTGTACAGGTCATTGGGAAACTGGACAAACGGAGGGGTGACATCGCTCTTTCCATTGATGTTGACAACACTCATATTTCCCGCATAGTCATACGCCACCAGGGAAATCCGTTTGTCCGGCTGACTGACAATGGTGCTGGTTATGCTCGCAGAATAGGGTCCGCCCACTTTTTTCCCGCCTACATACAACAGGTAGCCTTGAATGTCCTTGTCGCGGGAGCTCCAATGTACTTTGTTCCCGGACAGGGAAGCAGTGATGACCGGGGCTTTTGTGTCTACTTTAATCGGAAGAGTCAGCGTGTGCCAATTGGCATGACGGCTGTCGATGCGGGCCCGGACGACGAATCGGTAGGCTCCATCCGGGACGGTTTCATAAACGCCCTTCTCGGGATTGTACTTTTTCCCGTCCCAGCTCCATTCTTCCCGCTCCGTATAGTAATAAGGGGTCCCCAGCTTTGATTGATCAAATTTGCTGATTTTCTCATCGCGTGACAGCGACCGGATGATTGTTCCTCCGCTGTCCACCACATCCACCGTCACTTGGCGGGCATTGCGCAAAAATGTAATCGAAGGAGCTGCAACATCATAGTGTCCGTCTCCATTTGGCGAAAATGCAATCTTGGCCGGATCGACCTGTACATGTCCGTCCTCGCTCACGCCAGTGACACCAAGGTAATCGCGGTATTTCCACTTGTCATTTTCCTTGTCGTGATACCAGGTCGTCTTGACGCCTGTACGGTGCTCCTGGCTCCCCGGGTCCCACATCGGCTGATCCATTACGCGCGGTTCATCCCATTTTCCGTAAAACCCGTAATAAGGCACCCGCAGCACAGGAATTTCGGAGTCGGTCGGCTGAAAAACAACATATCCCTCGGCAAAAATATTGCGGGGAGCGTTTTTCGGAATGTGCAGCGTTACCTTTACTTCTGCCCGCTGTCCGGGCTGAACGGTGACCTGCTGAGCGGAAAATCGCAATGCGGCCCCCTGCAGTGCTGTATCGGTAAGCATGTTAATCCCGTCCTGCCGCTTGTCCGTCAAGACCCCGAACTCATCCTTGACCTGATACGTGACCGGCTTTTTTCCGAACTTGTTCTCGACAAACAGGGAAAACGTCGTCGTTTCTCCAACCTCGCCCAGCGATACGCCAGCTTTCCCCTTGGCATCAGTGATAATGCTCGGGGTTTTAATCGCTTTGGCGATCTGCATCACGCCCGCACCTTGCACGCGCGGACTGTACGGCACTTTACCCGTCGTCCCGCCGCTTGCCGTGCTTGCAGCACTGCGCGGGTCGAGTACCGGCTGCGCCGTATTCATTGCCGCGGCCTTCATCGTTTCAACCAGTTGTCGTCCGGACAACTGGTAGCCCTGTTTTTGGTAGGCCTGCTTCAGAAGAGCCATCCCGCCTGCCACATGAGGGGTAGCCATGGAGGTTCCGCTCTTGACGGCATAATCGGTTTCGCGGACGAGCGACAAAATGCCTCCGCCTGGGGCGGCAATCTCCGGCTTGAATTGCAAATCCGGCGTCGGTCCCCAGGAGGTGAAGGCGGAAACCGTTCCCCCATCCGGATACGGCATCGAATTTTGCGCGAACTGACCGTCAAAGTTGATTTTTACTTTTTTTCCCTTTTTCAACGCCTGCGTCAGCATTTCCCCCGTTTGCTTCAAAATCGAGACAGCCGGCAAGGCAGTGGTGGTCTCGGCGGAAATGATGAGCGGCCCCGGCTGATTGTTGTAGATCACAGCCCCTGCCGCTCCTTTCTCCTTGGCCAAACGCAGCTTCTCGTCAAAGGAAATGTCGCCTCTCTCCAGAAGGACCACTTTCCCTTTTACCGAGACGTTGTAATCCTCTTTTTTCCCTTTGCCCATGTACATCAGTTCGTACTGCTTCATCAGGGCTTGCACGGGATTCAACGCTTGTCCGCTGGCTGCGTGCCCATGGAGATACACGACCCTTTCGAGGCCCGGCACTCCCTCGACGGCGAAGCTGAGACCGGCAAGCGTGGTCGCATTTACAGACGCAACAGAGAAGGCGTCAGGAGCGAGACCCGGAGAGCCGATCATCGAGACATCCGGATTCTGCGCCTTTACCTTGTCACTGCCAAAGTAGGCGTCATTTCCTGCCGCGGCGACGACGATGACTCCGTTGTCGACAGCCCGTTTGACAGCATACTGCTCGGTATTGGTTTCATCTACATATCCTGCTGACGAGCCCAGACTGAGATTGATCACATCCGCTTTTTTGGCGATGGAATCATTGATCGCAAACAAAATAGACTCGCTCAGCCCGGGGACCTCCCCCTGGTAATTGCTGAAAACCTTTTGGCTCAAAAGCTGTGCTTCAGGAGCAACGCCTTTTATTTTTCCGTTGGCAGCCACAATGCCAGCCACATGAATGCCGTGTTGGGACTCGCCTACATCCTCTGTAATTTGATTGCGGTCTGCCCAGTTGTACCCGGGTATTACTTTTTTCGCTACTCCTGATTTTTGCTGTGCGGAACGCTTGTCCCGCGGGGCAGGCAAATCGGGATGCTTTCCGTTAATTCCTGTATCGATCACGGAGATGAGCATGCCTTCTCCCTTGACCCCGATCTCCTCCCAAGCCTTCTTCGCTTCGATCATATCCAGGTTGGAAGTGGGGGGATCCGCTACCTGCTCCCCCATCAGCACATGTTCGGCACGCGTCCATTCATCTGCAGATGCAGACTGGACTGTACCAGCATGAATAGCGCTTTGCATAGCTGGACTTGTCTGTCCGTCGTCAGGACGCAAATCGGACCAGACCTGCTGCTTGGTAATGGCGGCTACGGCTTCAGGAAAGTCGCCCTTTGCGCTCCAGGTGCCCGCCGTCGTTGACGGAAGCAAAACCAACGATAACCCGATGTAAAAGACCTGTTTCTTCATCGTTTGCCCCCTTCCTAAAAAACACCGAATACCATAAGTCTTCCATGGAAAGCAGACACCTATTCTCAAAAGGGAGATTTCACCTGTCTCGAGAATGCGGGATCTGCGGGCATACTACTGGGAAGAAAAAGACCGTGGCATCCGCAGTACGCCTATGGACAGGAGAGATACACAATGGAAACGCAAAAAAATAGAGGATTGTTGATTACTGGCCTGCTCGTCGCGATGTTGTTCGCCTCTCTTGACAATACGATTGTGGGAACAGCAATGCCGCGGATTGTCGGTGAGCTGGGGGGACTGGGGATTATGACCTGGCTGACCACCGCCTACATGCTCAGCTCCACTACGGTTGTCCCTATCGCCGGCAAAATGGCCGATCTGATCGGTCGGAAAACGGTTTATGTAACGGGCCTGATCATTTTCATGCTCGGCTCTGCGCTTTGCGGTATGGCTCAGTCCATGACCCAGCTCATCTTTTTTCGCGCTGTGCAGGGAATTGGCGGCGGCGTTATGATGCCGATGGCGATGATTATTATCGGGGACATTTTTACAGGGGAACAACGGGCCAAATGGCAAGGGGTGTTTGGAGCTGTATTCGGTCTGTCTTCGATCATCGGTCCGCAGGTGGGCGGTTGGATTGTAGACGCATCCAACTGGCGCTGGGTTTTTTACATCAACATGCCGGTCGGAGTACTGGCTACCATCCTGATCGCCATTGCGCTTAAAAACCGCCAGCAAACGGGTCCGGTCACCTTTGATATCTGGGGAATGTTTACGATGGTCGGAGGAGTCGTCAGCCTCCTTCTGGCGCTTACCTTCGGGGGCAAAAATTACCCCTGGCTCTCTTGGCAGATTCTTTCTCTATTCGCCTTGTCCGCCGCCTTCATTACCGGATTCATATGGATCGAAGGCCGAACAAAAGAGCCAATCCTGCCGCTGCGCCTGTTTCAAAACGAACCTTTTCGCTTTTGAGCGGAATTGGCTTTCTGATGTCGGTCGGGATGTTTGGCGCGATTATGTTCGTCCCGCTGTTTATGCAAGGTGTCGTAGGCATCAGTCCCTCGGAATCCGGAACCGTCATGGTGCCGATGATGCTCTCGATGATGGCTGCCAGCATGCTTGGCGGGAGAATCGTCAAGTTTTTGGGAGTGCGGCTCCAGATGATTATTGGCATGGTCGCGATGGGCGCCGGCTTTTGGCTTTTGTCGACGATGGGCATGGAGACAACAAAATATACGACGATGGTGCATATGGTCGTGCTCGGGTTGGGAATCGGGCTGGTCATGCCGATGATTACCATTGCCTTGCAGGAGTCCTTTCCCAAATCTCAGCTTGGCGTAGTGACTTCCTCCAGTCAGTTTTTCCGGCAAATTGGCGGGACGTTCGGGATGACGATCCTCGGTGCTGTAATGAACTATCATTCGACCAATTTGCTTACAGCAAGCTTGGTACCGTATCTGGAGCAGCTGCCGCCTCAGGCCCACGATATGGTCGTCCATTTTGAATCGATGATCAGGACGAATCCACAGGGGATGTATTCGATGCTTCTTAGTCCAGAGGCCCTGTCCCAAATCCCTGCGGCCATCCAGCAAACGCTGCTGCCCATCTTGAAAGTCTCGATGGTCGAATCCCTGCACCATGTGTACCGATACGGGCTGCTCTTCGTCCTGCTGGGAGCGATTTGCACGCTTTTCCTCGGCAACATCAAACTGTCCACCACACAGAAGAGTGAGGAAAAAAAGCCAAACAGACGTCCGGAGCCGGAGACACAACAGTGATAGGGACGATTTACAACAACAAGGCCCCTGTCGCAGAGCCGGTAGCATCCAACTCGCGGCAAGGGCCGTTTATCAATTCCCATCGTATGTACACCGGGTTTCAGCAATACCTCTTTACAGCTCGACAAGCTCGCCGGACTCACCATCGTACATGCAGTCACAGTCAATGACGTAGACAGGAATCGCTTTCTTTCTGCCGCGTCCGCTAGGGTCCGGGTAGTGGGGATCAAACATGTATCTCAGTTTGACAGTTACTCTGCCCTTCAGCGCATCCCAGGCTTCCGCTCTGGTTCGCAGAGCTTTCCGGAAATGGTCGTTTCCTGCTATTCCTTTCTCTTCGGCATGATCGCCTTCTCCCGCTTTGACACTCCGCCAGAAATCCAAAGCGTCCATAATCTGAACGAGTTCCCATGTATCTCGGTCAAAAAAGAAACGGATGCCTCCCCCCATCAAGAGCGGTATGCCGTGAATCATACGATGTACGTGGACGACTACCCGATTTTGGGGGAAGCTCTCGACAGCTTCCTGATCCGGTTTGCGGGTGTAGACGTACTCAAATGGATCGTCAGCATAGGCGGTGGATAAGTACGATCGGACAAGTTCCTTGGCAAGCTCTTTTTCCTCCATCGCAAGATCAGGGAAAAGCGGATGGGGCGCGTCGATCTCTGCTTCTGTCACGTGGTCGGAAAGACGCAGCAGCTCACGGTAGTCCTTGGTCCAAATCGGCTGTTCGTTCCATTTCACTGGCTTTGCGTCCGCTTCGTTCTGATACAATGCAATTCGCTCCAGCACCACGATTTCATCCGAAAACAGAAGTTCCCCCGTTTTGGCGTGAATGACATGCTCATGGCAGACATAGAACGGTTTTTCCAGCGAAAGGACCGGAAGATAGCCCAGGGACAATTGTTCTTCCGTGAGCTTTGCCAAAAGATTGCCGTCCGATATCCGTTCTTCGCCCTCTTCAAACTCGCAGTCATCCCATCTGCAATACAGGTGAAGAAGCTGATTATCATCTGCGTCCAGCCTTATGTCAAATTGCTGGTAGCTTCGGAATGGAATGCCGGCGCGGGCCCGGGAAAAGCTGAGCTCGTACCATTTGTCTCCGCATAACCGCTTTTTCCGGACTACAAGCTCGCCCAGATCAATCGGCAATCCGAGCTTTTCTATCCATTGGATGATGTGCCCCGAGACCTTCCTGTACATCTCATCGTCCATGTCCTCTACATCAAGATTCTCAGCCGTCTGGTCACTGCCATACCGATAGAAGGCAGTCAGCTTTCCCGTGCACGCATCCAGCACGGCGAGTATCGTATTTTTGTTTACCAGGCCTTCCTCATCCAGCTCCGGCTCTCCTCTTTTGTTCCACATCACTTCCATTGTATAGAAGGGCGTCTGGTTCTGTTCGCTATTTCGATAGATGCCGCTCGTTATGACTTCATGCGTACACGGTATGTCTGTCCACTGCTCTATTCTCTTGATCGCTTCTTCAACGGTTATCAGCTTCAAGGGCCATTCCTCCAAAGTACAAAAAATACACCTCTCTTTCAGTACGTGTGAAGAGCCCTGGTGGTTTCCTGAAAAAAAAGCGTACATCCCAGAGCGGATGCACGCTTTTTGAAAGCTGTGTTTCTTCTTACGAGAAGAAGAAGCGTTTCACAGCGTATTTGGTTGTTTCTTTGTTCATGTGAGCGATCGAAGTGGTGAGCGGAATACCTTTCGGGCAAGCCTGCACGCAGTTTTGCGAGTTTCCGCAGTCACCGATACCGCCGTCCTCCATCAATGCTTCCAGACGCTCATGCTTGTTCATTGCACCAGTCGGATGCTGGTTGAACAAGCGCACTTGCGAGATAGCGAAAGGACCGATGAAGTCGGATTTTTGGTTGACGTTCGGGCATGCTTCCAGACAAACCCCGCACGTCATGCACTTGGACAGCTCATAAGCCCATTGGCGCTCTACCTCAGGCATGCGCGGACCTGGTCCCAGATCGTGGGTACCATCGATCGGAATCCATGCTTTGACGCGTTTCAGGGCGTCAAACATGCGGCTTCGGTCGATAGAGAGGTCGCGCTGAACCGGGAAGGTGCTCATCGGCTCAAGACGGATTGGCTGCTCCAGCTTGTCGATCAGAGCGGAACATGCCTGACGCGGCTTGCCGTTAATCACCATCGAACAAGCGCCGCACACTTCCTCCAGACAGTTGGACTCCCAGTTGACCGGGGAAGTCTTTTGTCCTTGTGCGTTTACAGGGTTGCGCTGAATCTCCATCAACGCACCGATCACGTTCATGTTCGGACGGTACGGGATTTTAAATTCTTCCACATACGGAGCGCTGTTAGGGCTGTCTTGACGAGTGATTTTCAGATGAATAAGCTTTTCTGCCATGATCAGTTCCCTCCCCTCTTACTTCTTCTTCTTGTCAGACGTATAGTCACGTTTACGCGGCGGAATCAGGGAAACATCCACGTCTTCGTAGTAAATTTCCGGTGCAGTCGTCTCCGGATTGTACTTGGCCATCGTTGTTTTCATGAAGTTCTCGTCGTCGCGCTCTGGGAATTCAGGCTTGTAGTGAGCGCCGCGGCTCTCGTTGCGGTTCAATGCGCCGAGCGTGATCACGCGGGCGAGCACAAGCATGTTCCACAGGTGACGAGTGAAGGATGCGCCGGAGTTGCTCCATTTGCTCGTATCGTTGATGTTGATCTTCTTGTAGCGCTCCATCAGTTCCTGAATTTTTTCATCCGTTTTTTGCAGACGGTCATTGTAGCGCACTACCGTTACGTTATCGGTCATCCACTCACCCAGTTCCTTGTGGAGGAGGTATGCGTTTTCAGTGCCGTCCATCTTGAGGATGTTGTCGTACTTCTCTTGGTTTTGCTTGGTATAGCTGTCGAAGATCGCAGAAGACAGATCGTCGGCAGACTCATCCAGACCGTTGATGTACTCGATCGCTTTCGGACCAGCCACCATTCCGCCAAAGATCGCGGACAGAAGCGAGTTCGCACCCAAACGGTTTGCACCGTGCTGGGAGTAATCGCACTCACCTGCAGCAAACAGACCAGGAATATTGGTCATTTGGTTGTAGTCTACCCACATGCCGCCCATCGAGTAGTGAACAGCCGGGAAGATTTTCATCGGAACTTTGCGCGGGTCATCCCCGACAAACTTCTCGTAGATCTCAATGATTCCGCCCAGTTTTACGTCGAGCTCTTTCGGGTCTTTGTGAGACAGGTCCAGATATACCATGTTCTCGCCATTGATACCCAGCTTCATGTCTACACAGACGTGGAAGATTTCGCGGGTCGCAATGTCGCGCGGAACGAGGTTTCCGTACGCCGGGTATTTTTCCTCAAGGAAGTACCACGGTTTTCCGTCTTTGTATGTCCAGACGCGGCCACCCTCACCACGAGCGGATTCAGACATCAGGCGCAGCTTGTCGTCGCCAGGAATCGCAGTCGGGTGAATTTGGATCATTTCGCCGTTCGCGTAAATGACGCCCTGCTGATAAGCCGCAGACGCTGCTGTACCCGTATTGATGATGGAGTTGGTGGATTTACCGAAGATGATACCAGGTCCACCGGTAGCCATAATGACGGCATCTGCGCGGAAAGAGCGAATTTCTGCAGAGCGCAGGTTTTGTGCCGTAATCCCCTTACAGGTGCCTTTCTCATCCAACACGACACCGAGGAAATCCCAATATTCGTACTTGGTCACAAGACCTTCCGCTTCAAAACGGCGAACTTGCTCGTCCAGAGCGTACAGGAGCTGCTGACCGGTTGTCGCACCAGCAAAAGCGGTACGGTGATGCTTGGTTCCCCCGAAACGGCGGAAGTCCAGAAGTCCTTCTGGTGTACGGTTGAACATGACGCCCATCCGGTCCAGCATGTAGATGATGCCGGGAGCGGCGTCACACATTGCTTTTACAGGCGGCTGGTTGGCCAGGAAGTCTCCCCCGTATACGGTGTCGTCAAAGTGTTCCCAGGTGGAGTCGCCTTCCCCTTTTGTATTAACGGCACCGTTGATACCGCCCTGCGCACATACGGAGTGGGATCGCTTTACCGGAACCAGGGAGAACAACTCGACGGGAACGCCTTTTTCTGCTGCTTTAATGGTAGCCATCAAGCCGGCCAAGCCACCACCGACAATGATCAGTTTACCTTTTGCCATGTATGAGTCCCCCTATCCCTATTGAATGAACGCTGCCATCGCGCTTAAGCCGATGAACGAAACGATAACGAAAATACCCATGGTTACGTAAGTGGCAATGCGTTGGGAACGCGGGCCGACAGTGATTCCCCAGTGAACGAGGAAAGACCAGATACCGTTGGAAAAGTGGAACACGGTGCTGAGAATCCCGATTGCGTAGAAAATGATCATTACAGGACTGCTCAGGATATTGGCCATCATGTCATAGTTGACTTCGGCACCCATCGCTTTTGGAATACGTGTCTCAAATACGTGCCATGCGATAAAGATGAGCGTGATAATACCTGTCAGGCGCTGCCACAGGAACATCTGGTTCCGGAATTGACTGAAGCTGCCGACGTTGTGCTTTGCTTGGAAAGCAATGTAGATCCCATACACAGCGTGGAACAGGATGGGAATGTAGATAAAGACAAATTCCAAGACAATCAAAAACGGAACATGTTCAATCAATCCTACGACCTCATTGAACGCTTCCGGTCCTCGGGTTGCCTGATAGTTCGCTGTCAAGTGGAACAAGAGAAACAGCCCGACTGGGAACAAACCGAGTAATGAGTGAAGCCTGTGACTCAAAAAGCTATGGCCTTTCGCCATACAGTGGTCCCCCTTTCAATTATATGTCGCGTCCTTTTCATAGAGCTTTTCTCCACTATCCTAACCCATTGCCACCATGGTTACACATAATCGAAGGGCGACTTTCTCCCTGGGCGTGGCAAATTGTGTCGGAATACGGAAAAAAGTTGGGCAAAACGTTGACCAAAACCAATTGTACTCCTGTCTTTATAGAGCGTCAAGACAATGAATAGACTAATTCTATTTTTAGAATGGACTAAAAAAATTTGCTATTTTCTATGAATCTGTCATATCTCGCTTCTCTTTCTCATATTACTATATCAAGTAACAAACCAGACCGCATTCTCTCGCAGGCCTCGGTGCAAAACCTTTGCAAAAAGGGACAAGCACCGGCCGCCTGTGCTAGAAAAGGAGGCATCCCGGTGAAAGAACAGGAACAACTCGGGGCACTGCTCCCCTCCCGTGTCATTACCGACATCGAACGCATTCACATGCCCTACCTGGGCTATCATCTGCTTCGCGAAAAACTGACAAGCACTCTTTTGGGAGAAAGCGAGCAAGCCATTCTCCACTGGCTGGGAAAAGACATTGGCCGTCAGATTCCGATCCAGTCCGCAGCGGGCCTCGTCATGCCTTTTATCAGGCTGGGCCTCGGCAAGCTGGATGTCCTGGAGGAGGGAGAGCGTCATTATCGATATCGATTGACGCACACGATTTTTTCATACATGCCGCCTGAACGAATTTTGCGCTCTCTGGCCCTGGAATGCGGAATCATTGCCGGAGCCGTCAACAGGTGGCAGGGCAGGGAGCCGGAGGTGCGAATGGAGCTGGCCGAGAAGGGGAGCGTCTTGATCTCTTTGGCTGTTTGAATGCGTGATTCTTCTGGTGCCATCACCTGAACAAAAGTCCCGGATCAGCTTCCCTATATTTATATAGAAGAAACAGGAAAATGGAATCAAATGCGCCTCGCTGCAATGAACAGCCAGACGGTCATATTTAACCCCCCTCTTCAACGAAAAGGGGGGAGGCGACTCTTGTATGTGGTTGTGCTTACAAACTGTGCACCACGGCTTCTTCGCTTACGTCCAAGCCGTAGGCCGTATGCAAGCTGCGAACTGCCAGTTCCGTAAGTTCTGCGGGAATCACGCAAGAAACCTTGATGTCGGAGGTGGATACCATTTTGATCGTGATGTCCTGCTCGGCCAAGACGCGGAACATCTCGGCGGCAACCCCCGGATTGTTCACCATGCCGGCACCGACGATCGATACCTTGGTCAGGCCCTCTTCATGATCGACTTTTTCAAAGCCAAGCCCTGCCTGATTGGAGGAGAGGGTTTCCAGCGCTTTTGGCAGGTCGCTGGCAGCCACCGTGAACGAGATGTTCGTCACGTCCGCATCATAGGAGCTTTGGATAATGATGTCTACGTTTACCTGGTTGTCAGCCAGCGTATTGAAGAGGCGGGACAGGGTTCCCACTCGCGCAGGCATGCCCACGACCGTCAGTTTTGCCACATCTTCATCATGTGCCACGCCGCTTACTACTCTTCCTGTTTCCATATTGGCAACCTCCTCTACGTACGTACCTTCTTCAGCCGTAAAACTGGATCGGACGACGAGCCGCACTTTGTATGTTTTGGCCGCTTCCACAGAGCGCGGGTGAAGAACACCGGCCCCCAGATTGGCCAGCTCCAGCATTTCGTCATATGAGATACTGTCCAGCTTTTGCGCGGACGGAACGACCCGCGGATCGGCCGTATACACGCCGGCCACATCCGTAAAGATCTCGCATCTGTCGGCATTCAGGCCGGCTGCAAGCGCTACGGCAGAAGTATCGGAACCGCCTCGTCCCAATGTGGTTATTTCTCCTTCGGCACTGACCCCTTGAAACCCTGCCACAATGACGACACGTCCCCGGGCCAGTTCCTTTTGAATCCGCTCGGTTTTGATTTCCGTGATCCGCGCTTTGCTGTGGATCGCTTCTGTTGTGACACCAGCCTGCCAGCCGGTGAGAGAAATGGCGTCATAGCCGCGCTGATGCAGAGCCATGGACAAAAGTGCGATGGAGACCTGTTCACCTGTCGCCAAGAGCATATCCATCTCGCGCTCCGAAGGGTAGGCGGAAATTTGTTTGGCCATATCCACCAGCACATCTGTCGACTTGCCCATCGCGGATACGACAATGACCATATCATGGCCCGCTTTTTTATATTCAATAATCCGGTCTGCTACTCGAAAAATGCGTTCAATGCTACCAACGGAGGTCCCTCCGTATTTCTGCACGATCAACCCCATGCGGCTTCTCTCCCTTTTCCTTGAATAGACCAATGTCTCTATGGATATTCTCTGTCGAAACGAAACGTTGCATGAGTCTTTTCCTTATCAAAAAAGGCAACGACAAGGAAAATACCTGCCGTTGCCTACGTAATAGACAATATCGGTTCCTCCTTCCCTGGACCACGCAAGCCGCTGGCACAAAGCATGACAGTACAGCCCCTGTCATCTACACGCAGCAGACTCGTGAGATAGCTCTCCATCCGGCAATGGGGTATTGCTCGGATGACAGTCCTGTATTTGTTCAACACAGGCCCAGCACGCAAGGAAGCGGGTCTTCCCTCCGTACTTCGGCGAATCCCCCTTTCCGCTACCCGTCAACGATCCCGATCTCAGGGTGGTACTCATGGTTTTCGCGCCTCTACCTCACTCCAATAAAGGGAAGTGAGGTTACATATTCTGTTTGAAAGGGATTATATCACGCAAAAGGCAACGGTTCAAATATTATTTTGAACAATTTCTCAGCTCACATCTTCCTGAGATGGGCGATAATCTCCCGGGCCAGCTTGTCGCCAATCCCGAGCTGCCTGAAATCCTCGACAGTCGCCTCTTTCATCTTTTTCAGCGAACCAAAATGCTGGAACAGAAGCTTGCGCCGTTTTTCGCCGATGCCGGGAATGTCGTCCAACTGGGAAGAGAGCATCGTCTTTGTCCGGGCCTGCCGGTGAAACGTAATCGCAAATCGGTGGACCTCATCCTGCACGCGCTGGAGCAGGTAAAACTCATAGCTGTCCCGCTTCAGCTCGACCGGCTCGGGCGGATTCCCGTAGAGGAGCTGGGCAGTCTTGTGCTTTTCATCCTTGGCCAGACCGCATACCGGGATGTAGAGCCCCAATTCATTTTCCAGCACATCCATCGCAGCGCTGATCTGTCCTTTGCCTCCGTCAATTACGATCAGGTCGGGCAGCGTCTGGTTTTCCTTCAGCAGGCGCGTGTACCGGCGCCGGACTACCTCGCGCATCGAGCCGTAGTCATCCGGCCCCTCGACGCTTTTGATCTTGAATTTCCGGTACTCTTTTTTGTCCGGGCGTCCATCCGTAAACACGACCATCGCAGAGACCGGCTCTGTCCCCTGAATGTTGGAGTTGTCAAACGCTTCGATCCGGTGCGGGGTTCCGATCCCGAGAATATGGCCCAGATTGTGCACAGCCTGAATCGTCCGGGCATCGTCCTTGGACATGAGCGCAAATTTCTCCTGCAGGGCGATGCGGGCATTCTCGCTGGCCATCTGCACCAGCTCCCGCTTTTTGCCGCGCTTCGGCGCATGCACCTTCACGCCCAGCCACTCGGCGAGCAGCTCCGGATCGCTTTCCTCCGGCAGCAGGATTTCCCGGGGGAGGGCATTCTGCTTGTCAAAGTAAAACTGGCTGACGTAGGACATGAAATCCTCTTTTTCGCCGCCGTAGTAAGGAAAAGAGGTCGTATCCCGCTCAATCATTTTGCCTTGCCTCATATAGAAAACCTGGACGCACATCCAGCCTTTCTCTACAGAAAATCCGATGATGTCGCGGTCGACCGTATCGGTGAAGGTCACCTTTTGCTTCTCCATGACCGCCTCGATGCTGCGGATCTGGTCACGGTACTCCTTGGCCCGTTCAAACTCCATATTCTCCGCCGCCTGCTGCATTTTCTCCGTCAACTGCTTTTTCATTTCCTCGTGGCCGCCGTCGAGAAAACGGGCAATCTCCTCGACCAGCCGCTGATTCTCCGCCGCCTCTACCTCGTACACACAAGGCGCCAGACATTGTCCCAAATGGTAGTAGAGACAGACCTGCTTCGGCATCGTTTTGCACTTGCGCAGCGGGTAGAGTCGATCCAGCAGCTTTTTCACCTCGGAAGCCGCGCCCGCGTTCGCGTACGGACCGAAGTAACGTGCCTTGTCCTTCAGCACTTTGCGGGTAATCTCCAGCCGCGGCTGCGCTTCGTTGGTGATCTTGATGTAGGGGTACGTCTTGTCGTCCATCAGTTTGACATTGTAGCGCGGATTGTGCTTTTTGATCAGATTGCACTCCAGGATGAGCGCTTCGATCGCTGAAGAGACGACGATGTATTCAAAATCGGCAATCTCGCTGACCAACAGCTGCGTCTTGCCGTCATGGCTTCCGGTAAAATAGGAGCGAACGCGGTTTTTCAGCACTTTGGCCTTGCCCACGTAAATAATTTCGCCCTCTTCGTTCTTCATCAGGTAGCAGCCCGGCTTATCCGGCAGGACTGCCAGCTTGTCTTTCAAGGAGCTGTTCACGGCTGCTCCCTCCCTTTCATGTACTCTCTACTCTCATAGACCGCTTCTGCGGTGCTGGGCAAGCGGTTGTTCCAGTGTATAAAAATCATCCTCCAGAGCGCTCATCCGCTCCAGCATCAGCTTGCGGCAATCCTCAACCGCCTGATTGTAAACGACAGGACCCAGGGTTTTCACAAAAAAATCAAGCATCTGCTCTGCGGCCAGACGCCCCAGCTCTTCTCCCCGCTCATCCTGAAAATACAACTGAACCTGGTTGATCACATGCTCTCTCTGTTCACGTGGAAACTTTGTCATTTTCACCTGAGTTCCTCCTCCCGCTCATTTGTCACACGTTTCTTTCATAAAAGATTTTGCAGGAAAACCATGTATGGCAATCTCGGTACATCGAGGTGACTGGCTCAAATTTGAAATGCGCACCGAATTCCCCCGCACACATCTGAAAAAAGCAGATTGAGGGAACATACGTTGTCCTTCCATGTTACCATGTTTTCAGTGAAAACTCGACGGAATCTCTCCCCATCCGTTTGAAAAAGCACCGTATCCATCCTTGGCCAAGCCGAAAAAAGCAGCACCCGCCATTGGCGAATGCTGCTTTTTATAGACCGTATTGCAAGGCTTACAGGTGTTTGCCGACAGTTCCCATGAGGGCTTCCTTCGGTTGGAAACCGATCACTTTATCTACCGGTTGACCGTCTTTGAATACGATCAGGGTAGGGATGGACATGACGCCAAAACGGCCTGCAGACTCCGGATTGTCATCGACGTTTACTTTCACGATTTTGAGCTTGCTGCCTACTTCGCTGTCGATTTGCTCCAATACAGGTGCGATCATTTTGCAAGGGCCGCACCAAGGAGCCCAGAAGTCAACCAGGACAGTTCCGCCTTGCTCTACTTCCTGGGAAAAGGTCTGATCGGTTGCATTAACGATAGCCATGGAATATTACCTCCTTAAATTCGGTACGGAAAAAGGTTCCACACGCCACTCAGTATACCATCCCCCGTAAAAAAAGACTACGTGCGGCGACACTTTCTGACATGTCAAAGTATAGTTTGTCCGAAGCGCCCGTTCCCTATCGCCTTCTTGGGCTGCCTCCGCAAAAAACAGCCTCGCTTCAGAGGAAGCAAGGCTGCAGATGTTCGTAAGCCAAGGGTTACACCAAAACCTTTTTAAATTCTGCAGTCAGCAGCGGAACGACCTCAAACAGGTCTCCCACGATACCGTAATCAGCTACTTGGAAAATTGGCGCTTCCGGATCTTTGTTGATCGCGACAATGACTTTGGAATTGGACATTCCCGCCAAATGCTGAATCGCACCGGAAATGCCGCAGGCGATGTACAGGTCCGGCGTCACCACTTTTCCGGTCTGGCCGATCTGCATGGAGTAATCGCAATAGTCGGCATCGCAGGCCCCGCGGGACGCTCCTACCGCCGCTCCCAGCACGTCAGCCAGCTCATTGAGCGGCTGGAAGCCATCCGCGCTCTTTACGCCGCGGCCGCCGGAGACGATGATCTTCGCTTCTGAAAGGTCGACCTTTCCGCTCGTTTTGCGAACGACTTCGCGCACGATGGAACGAAGGTCTTTGATCTCGACTTCAAATGGCACGACCGTCGCGGTTTTGCCTGTGTCGGCAGTACCTGCGGCGATGTTGTTCGGACGGATCGTAACCATGATTTTTCCGTCTTCAAAACGGCGCTTTTGAAACGCCTTCCCTGCGTAAATCGGCCTGACGAAAACTGGACCCGCTTCGAGCGCGGTAACATCCGAAACCAGTCCCCATCCAAGGCGTGCAGAAACGCGAGGAGCCACGTCACGGCCGATCGCCGTATGTCCGAGGACGACTGCGTCAGGACCGACAAACTCGATCAACTGCTTCAGCGCCTGGCTGTAAGCATCTGATGTGTATTGTGCCAGATCGGCGTGATCAACCACATAGACCGTGCCCGCTCCATGGTGTCCGAGAGCTTCGGCATGTGAAGCCGTATTCGGCCCGAACAGTGCAGCGACCACTTCTCCTCCCTCTGCAAGTATCCCTGCTGCGGCGAGTGCTTCCAGAGAGACATTGCGCAATTGTCCGTCACGTACTTCTGCTACTACCAGTACTTTTTTCATCAGAATCTCTCCCTCTCGCTTAGATTACTTTTGCTTCATTTCGCAGCAATTGCACCAATTCGGACACTTGTGCCGGGATTTCGCCGGCAAGGATGCGGCCTGCTTCCTTCTTCGGCGGCAGTGTCTGATCGACAACCTGTGTCTTCGGCGCAACATCTGCGGCAGAAAGGCCAAGATCGTCAGCAGTCAGGCGCTCCAAAGGCTTTTTCTTGGCCTTCATGATGCCTGGGAGAGAAGGATAGCGAGGCTCGTTCAGCCCTTGCTGTGCCGTGATCAGAACTGGGAGGCTCGTCTCCACCACTTCCGTATCCCCTTCGACGTCGCGCTCCACGCGAACGGAGCTGCCGTTGATCTCCAGCTTGACCGCTGTGGACACATGGTTGATGCCCAGCTCCTCCGCAAGGCGTGGACCGCCTTGTCCGGCTCCCGAGTCGACCGCCATTTGTCCGCCCAGGATCAGGTCGTAGCCGGTTTTGCGAGCTACCGCGGCCAATACCTTCGCCGTCGTATACTCGTCGCCGAACAGCGACTCGTCATCCACCAGAATGGCTTTGTCCGCTCCCATTGCCAATGCGGTACGGAGTTCTTTTTCCACGCGATCCGGACCTACCGAGACGACGGTCACTTCGCCCCCGTGCTCTTCCTTCAGCTTGATCGCTTCTTCAATGGCGTATTCATCGTATGGATTGATGATAAACTCCACGCCGTCATCCTGGATTTTGCCGTCTTGAATCACGATTTTTTCCTCGGTATCAAACGTTTGCTTCATGACAACCAGAATATTCACAAGAATACCTCCCTCATAGTGACGCTGCTGCCTCACGTATGCTGCTGCGGCGAGCTGCATCCTGGTGCCCCCCCGGAAACGCTGGGCAACGAATCCCTTTACCGTGCCTTCCATGTAGGTTCTAGCGATCGGCGAATTGCGGCTTTCGCTTTTCCAGAAAAGCGGCAACTCCTTCTTTTATGTCCTCTGTCCCGAATGCTTGGCCAAACAGCTTTGCCTCCTGTTCGATACCGGCAACGGGACCGTCTGTCATTCCTGTATGAATCGCGTTCAAAGCGAGCTTCATCGTGACGGAGCTCTTTTGGGCGATGACCGCAGCCAGTTCCTTTGCTTTTGCGAGCAGTTCATCGAGCGGGTACACAGCCTCCACCAGTCCGATCCGCAGCGCTTCTTCGCCGCCGATCATCTCCGAGGTGAGGATCATCTGTGTCGCTTTTCCTCGTCCCACCAGCCGGGGCAGTCTTTGCGTGCCGCCGTAGCCCGGGATGAGTCCGAGGTTCAGCTCCGGCAGACCCAGCTTCGCTTCCGGAGCAGCCAGTCTGATGTGGCAAGCCATGGCCAGTTCGAGGCCGCCGCCGAGGCAGGCTCCGTTGATGGCCGCTATAATCGGCTTGGGAAAGCTCTCCAGACGGTCAAACAGCTTCTGGCCGCGCTTCGCCATTTCTTCCGCATCTGCCGGCGAAAGCTCGGTAAACTCTTTAATGTCAGCGCCGGCGATAAAGAAGCGGCCTTCCCCGGTAACGACAATCGCCTTTACGAGCGCGTCATTTTCCAGTTCATCCAGGAGCGCTGCCAATTCCTTCAACGTCTCGTGGCTGAGAGCGTTGGCCGGCGGGCGGTTCACGGAAACGACCGCGATCCGGTCTTCCTTATGGACATTCCAATGAGAATACATCCTCTCTCCCCCTCTTCCTTTTCCCAAAAATGAAGGGCGCTGCTATCTGAGCGAACGCTCAGTCTTGCTATTCCCATTGTAACAAACGGACTGTCTCAACAAAAGCGTTTTCTTTCTCATTTGCCCTTCAAGCCAAATTGGAAGAGGTTATGAATGGGATCGACATGAGAAAGCAGGTCGTACTTGCATTGTTTCATGACCCAGGACGTCGTCACTTCATCCAGCGTGCCAAAAATCATTTTTCGAGCCAACCGGACATCGAGGTCGGAACGGAATACACCCTTTTCGATTCCTTCTCTGATCAACTCTTCGATCAGGTCGAAATACTGCTTCATGACCGCACCGATGCCCTCGCTGATTTCCTGATTGGATTGACGCAATTCGATCTGCGTCACTTTTGCCAGCTCCTGGTCGCGCGATAATTGGCTCAGATGAGTGTGAACAAGGATGTACAATTTTTGTTCGATGGATTCTGCCTGTGCCAGGCGTCCTCGGCCTTCCTCGATAAATGCTCCCATCTTCTCGTTGAAGAGCGAGATGAGGATGTCATCCTTGTTCTCAAAGTAGAGGTAGATCGTTCCGTCCGCTACCTTCGCCTCTTTTGCAATTCTGGATACCTGGGCGTTGTGATAGCCCTGCCGAGCGATGACGCGAACAGCCGCATCAATGATGGCTTGATACTTTTCCCCCGTTTTTTTCGCCATGATTCCCTCCACATTGATAGACAAGTCATTGCAACTGAATGACTATTCATTCATATTTAGTGTATGACAGTTCCCCTATTCTGTCAATCCAAAAGAAATGGCCTTCCTCCACGGAAGACCGCCAATCTGTCAGCTTGTTTTTTCCTGTTCATGCTGCTCTCGCCGAGCTTTGTCCTCCTCCTGGAGTTGACGGCGGAGAACCTTGCCGACGATCGTTTTTGGCAGTTCGGAACGCACCTCGTATTGCCTGGGTATTTTGTAGGCAGCCAAGCGCTGGCGACAGTACTGTTCCAGCTCGCTTTCGGCAACCTGCTGTCCTTCTTTGAATACGACAAAAGCCTTCACCGTTTCCCCGCGGTAAGGATCAGGCACTCCGATGACGGCCGCTTCCTGTATCGCCGGGTGCTCAAACAAAACTTCCTCCACCTCGCGAGGATAAATGTTGAATCCTCCCGCGATGATCATGTCTTTTTTTCGATCGACGATATAAAAATACCCATCCTCGTCCATATAGGCCATATCGCCCGTCAACAGCCAGCCGTCGCGCAGGACAGCCGCTGTTTCCTCCGGTCTGTTCCAATAGCCTGTCATGACTTGCGGTCCTTTGACGGCCAGCTCGCCAATCTCTCCCTGCGGCAGCTCCTCTCCCGTAGCAGGGTCGATAATTCGACAGTCCGTGTCCGGCCACGGCAAACCGATGCTGCCGTTCCTCCTTTTTCCCCAGATCGGATTGGAATGCGTGACAGGGGACGCCTCTGTCAATCCGTAGCCTTCCACCAGCTTTCCTCCGGTCAGCTCTTCGAACCGGGTCTGCACCTCCACCGGCAAAGCCGCGGAGCCGCTGACGCATGCCTCGATCGACTTCAAATCGTATTTGGGCAAATCCGGGTGATTGATCAAGCCGATATACATCGTCGGGGCGCCGGGGAAAAGGGTCGGCTTCTTCTTGTCGATCAGGCTCAGGATCTCCTTGACGTTGAATTTCGGCACGAGAATCAGTTCTGCCGCGATTGAAATTCCTTGATTCATCACGGTTGTCATCCCGTACACGTGAAACAGGGGAAGCGCTCCCAGAATGCGTTCCGTTCCCCGCTTGGTTTTATACAGAACAGCTTGGCACTGAATCGTGTTGGCGATCAAATTTTTGTGGGTCAGCATGACGCCTTTGGCTACTCCTGTCGTTCCCCCGGTGTACTGCAGCAAAGCCAGATCATGCTCCGGGTCGATATCAGGAGAGACAGGCGTGACAGCGCTTTCTTTCAACACAGAAAGAAAAGCCTCAACATCGCTTCCATAGGTGATTTGCGGATTGTGGCCTTGTTTTTTCTGTACGAATGGGTATATCCATCTTTTCACTGTCGGCAAAAAGTCGCCAATACTCGTAATAATCAGACGTTTTAAAGGCGTGGAAGGTCTTACGCCG
Source organism: Brevibacillus borstelensis (assembly GCF_036700025.1). Classification (NCBI taxonomy): domain Bacteria; kingdom Bacillati; phylum Bacillota; class Bacilli; order Caryophanales; family Paenibacillaceae; genus Brevibacillus; species Brevibacillus borstelensis. Next base: position 4,141,214 of record NZ_CP144922.1, read on the forward strand.
GCGACGCGCTTGTACAACAGGTCCAATGCAATGATCGTCTCGGCACCTGAATCATGCAGCTGGTGAATCAGCTCCCGCTCGGTGTACAGCGGGTTGGTCATGACGACAGTGGCCCCCGCGAATAAGGCTCCGTAATAGGAAATTACGGCCTGCGGGCAATTGGGAAGCATGATGGCCACCCTGTCTCCTTTTTTGACGCCTCGCTTGATCAAAGCGTTGGCGAACTGGTAGGACATCGTCAACAGCTCACGGTAGGCAATCCGTTTCCCCATAAAAAAAAGGGCATTTCTCTCGGGAAAATCTGCTGCCGCCTGCTCCAGAAAATACGTCAGCGGAACACGGGGGTATTCCAGTGACGGTGCGGTTTCGGGCGGGTAACTAGCAATCCAAGGCTTGGCAATAGACATGGGCATTCCCTCCAGTCCCATATTGACCTTACCTCTCCCGTACGATCCACATTCATAACCTCTTCCACCTCCATTCTATTCCAAAGATAAGTAATTTTCCAACAAAATTTACAGAACGCAACCATATTCTCGGAAAAAATAACAAGAGATGTATCCTCTGTACTGATCAGATACATCTCCTCTCTCCATTTTACAGGCGCCCTTCTAGGCAGTGGTCAGGGAGCGAGCCCGGAGAGGATTGCTTGTTTGACCCGCTGCCGTTCCTGCTTGGGAACGAGGTGGTACCAGCCCAGCACGCCGTTGTGCCAGATCCGCTCATCGGAGCCGGTCAGCGTATCCGATTGGATTGCGTTTGGCGTCGGGTCGCTGTATGAGAGCAGCAGGGAAGCAATCTCTTTCTCCGTCAAATCGGTTTTCACATGCTCGCCGAGTATTTCCATCAGGGTAAATGCCTTGGCAAACGCTTCTGCGGACGTACCCTTTTCCGCCAATGCCTGAACGATCTCCTGCTGCCTGGCGATGCGTTCGTAGTCGCTGTCCTCTTTGCCCAGATCGTTTTTGCGGTAGCGGGCGTAATCCAGCGCCTGATCGCCGTTTAACGTTTGCAGGCCGGGCATAAGGTCGATATGGGTATCATCGCTTGGGTCGGTATACTTCATTCGCTTTTTCACCTGGATCGGCACGCCGCCCAGCTCATCCACCACTTTTCGAAAGCCGTCAAAGTCAATGGTCACGTAGCGGTCGATCTTGACGTCGAGAAACTTTTCCAAAGATTGCACGACCAGCTTGGGGCCTCCGTACGCCATGGCATGGTTCAGCTTGTCGTAGCCTTTTCCCGGCAGCTCCGTGTAGCTGTCTCGCGGGATCGACAATAAATAGACCCGCTGCTTTTCAGGGTGAATCGCAGCCAGCATCATCGTGTCCGACCTTGCCCGTTCACCGTCCCGGCTGTCGATCCCCATCACGAGCAGGACAAATGGCTTCAGCGGCTTCGTCCCGGCTAGCAATTCAAGCGGGGCAACAGCGGAAGCAGGCCGTTCGACGGTTACTCCCGGTTTTGTGTCCAGCGGCGCATACCACCCTCTGGTCATTTGCTTGAACTGATAAGCGCTGTATCCGACGGAAGCGATCAGAAAAACTGCCAGGCTGAACACCGTGTAGCGGAGAAGCTTCTTCCCGTGCTTGCGGATGAAGGAAAAGAAAGTGATCATGTGCGAACCCCCTTTGACGTATCCCGAACGGTCGACAGACGCGTATTGGCAGATGGAAATTGCGTTGCGGCAAAAGCCGCTGCAAACGACGCAAATGGCAAACTGGGCCGTTCATGGCTCCAGCAGGCTGTCGTGTACGAAAAAACCCCATCTTCGCGGTGCTTGGATGGGGTCTTGCTTTCCATTTTTAACAGGGGATTCGTTTTTTAAACCTGCAATCGCTTGTTTTTATGGCCTTTCCACAATCATCGCCATGCCCATGCCGCCACCGACGCAAAGGGTAGCCAATCCGTACCTGGACCCTCGGCGCTTCATCTCGTGGAGGAGGGTGACAACGATTCGGCAGCCTGTGGAGCCGACCGGATGACCGAGGGAAATGCCGCTACCGTTTACGTTGGTGATCGTACGCGGCAGCTCCAACAGCTTTTCCACTGCCAGATACTGTGCTGCAAACGCTTCGTTCACCTCGATCAGCTCGATATCAGCCAGAGTCAGTCCTGCCTTCGCCAATGCTTTTTTGACGGCTGGCACAGGGCCATAACCCATCAGATCCGGCTCCACCCCGGCCCATGCATAGGAAACGATGCGGCCGAGCGGTGCAAGTCCGGCTTCGCTTGCCCTGCGCTCACTCATCAGGATCACGGCGGACGCACCGTCATTCAATCCTGATGCATTCCCCGCTGTCACCGTACCATTCTCACGGAAGCTCGGCTTTAGCTTGGCCAGACCTTCTCTCGTCACCTCTCGTCTCGGATGCTCATCGGTATCCACGAGTACGGTTTCCCCGCGTTTTTTTACCGGGACAGGGATGATCTCCTCCTGAAAAAGTCCCCCGTCGATGGCGCGGATGGCGTTCTGCTGGCTCCTCAGAGCGATTTCGTCCTGCTCTTCCCGGGTGATGCCGTAAAGGTCTACCAGGCGCTCGACTGTTTCACCCATTAAAACGCCATGATGCGGGTCGGTCAGGAGCTCCCACATGGAGTCGGTCATCTCTCCGTGTGTCAGCCGCTTGCCCCAACGGGCGTTTTTCAGCACATACGGGGCGTTGCTCATGCTCTCCACTCCGCCTGCGATGACGACCTCCGCCTCGCCAAGCATGATTTGAGACACTCCACTGGCGATTGCCTGCATCCCGGACGCACATTGGCGCTGTACCGTAAATCCGGTCACTTCTTTTCCCAATCCGGCATCCAGGGCTGCCACGCGGGCGATGTTGGCCTCATCCGAGCGCTGGATACAATTGCCGAAAATGACTTCATTGATCAGTGCCGGGTCGATGCTTGCCTTGTCGATGACACCTCTGACGGCTGTCTCCGCCAACTTGCGAGCGCTTACATCTTTCAGCGCACCGCCAAACGTACCGATAGGTGTACGCCCGGCAGCCACAATGACTACTTGATCCATCCGACATCTCCTCCTCCGCCAACTGCGGTTGATCTGGCCTTCTTTCTCCATTTTGACACAGACCTGTTACAAGCGTGAACGAATATTTGCCGCAGGCGGTTTGTTAACCGATTTTCTCCATCATCACAGTCACCCACTCGTCGCTGGTCGACTCTTCCATGCATCGATAGCCCGCCTGCTCATAGGCGGCAATGACCTTTTCCCTGTTCCATACTACGATCCCGGAGAGGATCACATGCCCTCGAGGCGCGAGATGCCTGTCCACTACAGGAAGGATGGAAACGTCCTCGTCCCCGCCGATATTGAGCAAAATGAGATCTACCTCTTCCGGCAGCTCCGCCTCTACTCCAGGGTCTGCGATATCACCGATCACGATTTTCACGGCGTGTTCTCCAAGCTGATTGTTTGCTGCGTTGACGCGAATCTGATAATCGCTCTGCTGGTTGATATCCACCGCCCAGACCGGCATTTCGGCTCCGTTTTTCACACAGAAAAGGGAAAGGATGCCCGAGCCTGCTCCGATGTCCAGTACCCGTTTGCCGGACGGGGACCATTTTTGCAGCAATCTCAAAATATCCTGTGTCGTCCCGTGATAGCCTGTTCCAAAAGCTGCCCCCGGATCGATCCAAAGGACGCGATCCGCTTTTAGCACCTCTTCAGCCGTATTCCAGGACGGCGCAATCCACCAGTCTCCCACGCGCACCTCGCGGAATTCATCCTTCCACGAATCGTTTTCTTCGGCTACCTGTTCGACCTGCTGAAGTCGCACGGCCTCTCCCCAACGGCTGATATAGGCTTGGAGCTTCTCCACTTGTCCGGCCGCGCTCTCTTGAATCGGTTCAAATAAATAGACGATGACCGGGCCATTGGTGTTTTCCGCGTAATCATACCCGTTTTCCGTGGTCAAGACCTCGATTTGCGGCTCAACCCATCCAAGCGTATACGGACTTTCCAAAACCTCCCCCACAAACAAATCTTCCATTTCTCTGTCTACCAATAGGGTGTACTTATGCCATGTCGATTCCATTTTTTCAAGCTTGCTCCTTCCTCGTTTTTCAGCTTCGCTTGTCTTCTTCAAATAGCCAGAAACGGTAGTTTAATGATATGATACAATAATGGACTCATATCCACTCTGGAGGTATTCAGATGTTTGATGAATTTTTCTACCGCCGTCGGAAAAACAAAACGATGCTTGTCTTGATGATAGGCTTGATTATCCTGGGGATCGGCCTGTTTGCGATGGGTTTTCTGTATATGTTCTAAGGCCGCTTTACTTCCCCTTGTTTACTCGATTATACTTGAGAATGTGTTTTTCCTGTACGTTTGATATAGAAAGAAGGTTCACACCATGTCGCGTATACTCATCTCCGGGTATTACGGTTTCAACAATGCCGGAGACGATGTAGTCCTGTACGGCATCATCAGCGCGCTCAGGCGGGAACAACCGAATATATCGCTGGCCGTGTTGTCCAATCAGCCGGATCGGACAACCTCCCTGTTTGGTATCCCGGCGTACAACCGCTGGAGCCTGCCTGTCATCATGCGCGAGTTGATGAAAAGCGACATGCTGGTGATGGGTGGCGGAACCCTGATGCAGGACGTCACGAGTCCCCGCAGCGTTCTCTACTATCTGGGCATCGTGACGATCGCCAAGATGCTGGGCAAGCCGGTCGTTTTTTACGCCCAGGGGTTTGGCCCGATCCTCAAGAGAATCAGCCGCACCCTGATCAAACGGGTCGTGAATCGCGTCGACGTAATTACGGTTCGCGACTACGAGTCGGGCGACGACTTCAAAGCCTGCGGGGTGACAAAAGCTCCGATATATGTAACGGCCGATCCAGCTATGACAATCTCGCCAAGCGATGTATCCGACGAGCGGGGGCAAGAGCTGCTTCGCGGTTTATTTCCCGATCTGACAAAGCCGCTGGTCGCGATCTCGGTTCGTGACTGGAAGCAGGAGCAAGCCTTTAAACAGGTCATCGCCCGCGCTTCCGACATGTTCGTTGAAAAAGGATGGAACGTGCTGTTTTTGCCCATGCATTTTCCCAGTGATCTCGCCCCTTCGCGCGAAATTATCGGGATGATGCGTAGCGCTGGCGCACAGCTTCTGGACGCGTCTGTCACCTTTCACGATATCATGTCCGTGCTGAAACAGTGTGACTATGTCGTCGGCATGCGCCTGCACTCGTTGATTCTGGCCTGCATGCTGCAAACGCCGTTTACCGGTATTTCCTACGACCCGAAAATCGACCGATTTGTGGAACGCGCAGGCATGCCGAGCGCCGGACACATTACCCAGCTGGATGAATCCTTCCTGCTGCCCCTGCTGGAGGAGCGCATTTCGCAGCTCGACCGGGAAAGGGAAATCATCAAAGAGCATTCCCGGATACTCGCCCAGGAAGCTTCCAAAAGCAGCGAGCTGGTGCTCAAAGCTTTGCGACGTTCATAAATATTCGGGCCCTGCCGGGACGTTCAGTCTTTGCGGGGCTCTTTTCCGAATGCACGAAAGGAGGACTTTCCGTGTCCCTATCCTCTCAGCTGTTGCTTTCACTAAATAAATTATTTCCTCTTCCCGTCCATCCGTTCAATCTCGCCAATGACGGGCAGATGAGCTACACCGAATGGCAGTTTCAAAAAGGGGAGCAGACGATCCAATTTTTTCTCGACTACCATACCCAGGACCAGATGTTCCGCGATAAAACCGTACTGGACATCGGCTGCGGCGGTGGCGGAAAGACCTGCTATTACGGTACCTTTGGACCAAAAGAAATGATCGGTATCGACATCGTGCCCCACTACGCGGAAGAAGGCAATGCCTTTGCCCGCGAAAAAGGGCTGGATGACCGCGTACGCTTCATGACAGCCGACTCCGCCGAGCTGCCTTTTGCAGACAATACCTTTGACACGATTATCATGAACGATGCGATGGAGCACGTAGACCGGCCCGAGCTCACGCTGGAAGAGTGCTTCCGCGTACTCAAGCCCGGCGGCCATCTGTACATCAATTTTCCTCCTTACTATCATCCCTACGGTGCCCATTTGTCCGATGCGATCGGCATTCCCTGGGTCCATGCCTTTTTCTCCGAGCAAGCGCTGATCGACGCATACAAGAAGCTGGTCCGCGATTTGCCGGACGGACAAGACCGGATCTCTTTCCGCTTTGGCAAAAAGCCGGATGGCAGCGATACGATCGCCTACATCAATCAGATGACGATCAAGCGCTTCCGGCGAATCCAGCAAGGCGTCTCCCACCCTGCTGTCTACCAGCGCGAAGTACCGCTGCGGGAAGTGACCGCGGGTCTGGCGAAACTGCCGCTTTTCCGGGAGTTTTTCGTCAAGATGGTCGTCTGTGTGTACAGAAAGCAGGGATAGGTCCCGCGCTGGGCAACATTGTGGAAAAAGCAGGGATTTCCCCCCGTACACGCGAGATATATTCTCGCGTGCTTTTTTTATAAGACGGGGCTTTGCGTTTGTCATCTTGACCCTATTAGTCTCGCCCCCTGCAAACTTGTGCACGAATTGTCGGATGGGTTCCGGCGGCTTTTGCTATCCTCTAAGCCATGGGAGGTCATGAAAGATGGATTGGCTTGATAAAATGAATGCTGCCCTTCGTTATATTGAGGAAAATCTGACGGAGGATATTGATTTCGCTGAAGTCGCCCGGCTGGCCTGCTGCTCCCGGTACCATTTTACGAGGATGTTTGCTTTTATCGCGGGCGTTACACTGTCGGAATATATTCGACGCCGGCGCCTTACCTTGGCAGCTTTTGAGCTCACAGACAAAAACGTCAGGATCATCGATGTGGCGATCAAATACGGGTACAGCTCGCCTGACTCGTTTACCAGAGCCTTTCAAAGCTTGCATGGCGTAACGCCGTCAGAAGCGAGAAACAGCGGCCATTCGCTCAAAGCGTATCCTCCGATGACCTTTCATATTTCAATCAAAGGAGGAAGCAGTATGAATTATCGCATCGTGGAAAAAGAGGCATTTCGTATCGTCGGGTACAAGAAAAGGGTTCCCTTGATTTACAACGGGGTGAATCCGGAAATTGCCTCCATGTGGGAAGCTCTGGATGAAAGCAAGATCCAGCTATTGAAGCAGCTTTCAACTGTCGAGCCAAAGGGCCTGATCAGCGCATCGACGAATTTTTCCGAAGGGCGGCGGGAACACGGGGAGCTCGATCATTACATCGGCGCGGCAACGACGCTGGATGGCCCCGATGACCTGGCTCAGCTTGAGGTACCGGCATCCACATGGGCTGTCTTCGAGTCTGTCGGACCGTTTCCAGACACCCTCCAAAGCATCTGGGGCCGCATTTATTCCGAATGGTTTCCGTCCGCAAGCTATGAACTCGCGGAAGGCCCGGAAATGCTGTGGAATGAAAATAAGGACATTGCCTCTCCCACGTTTAAAAGCGAAATCTGGATTCCGGTCGTCAAAAAGGATCGCTGAGTCTGCGGCCTGAAATGGTTAAAAGACAGGAAAACAGTGCTGGCCCCTCATGTGTTCGTGAAAACGAAACTCATTGTACCAACAAAGGCTCTTATCCCGTGAGGATAAGAGCCTTCTTTTTGACTACCGCGCATCTGAAGAAGAGGACTGTTTCTTGCGCAGAGCGTTCATCAGCATGCGGAGCTTGTTGCCGCCCGGCAGCCATTCCAGTTCCTTCTCGTGAATGAGCGGAATAATGAGCAAAAGTCCGAGGTAGACGATCAGCCCGACGCCGACACCAGCCACGGTCTCTGCTGCCCCCAGAAGACGCGCTTTCCAGTGAAGCAAATACCCGACAGCCTCTGTCGTCCCCCAAGCCAAAAGCAGCATCAGATTGGACACCAAGAGCGGGTACAGCGCATCGATCTTCCAGTTGATCTCCACCCGAACGTAGCGGGCGATGATCCGCATATTCAGCAGGCACACAATCGACGTAGCCACCAGCCAGGAAACGGACAGGCCTTCCATTCCCATGATTGATGTAAACAACAGCGTCGCGGCGATTTTGATCAGCACACCCCAGACGAGGTTCAGCGCGGGCAGCTTTTCTTTGCCCAAGCCTTGCAGGATGCCATTGGTCGCCAATAGGAGCGAGAGCGGGATCGCACTGACCCCGAGAATCGCCATCGCCTTCGTCCCTTCCACATCTCCGTACAGAGCGAGATTGGCGCCTTCGGCAACCGCAGTCAGCCCAAGACCAGCGGGCAAACCGATCAGCCAGGCGAAGCGCATCGACAGCTTGGTTAAGGTTTGCACGCGTTCCTCGTCTCCCTGACGCTTCGCCTCTGCGATGGCAGGAACAATCGAAAGGGCAATGGACGAGCCGAACAGGCTGGCGAGCTGCAGGAGCGGACCGCCCCGGCTGTAAATGCCGAACCAGGTATCAGCCGTCAATCCGTCTACCTGCCAGACGTAGCGAAAAATATTGATCGCCAAAAAGGAGTCTACCAGGCTGAAGATCGGAATGACCAGGGCGCTGATGCAGATCGGCCAGGCGATCCGCCACATGGACAGGAAGAACTTCCGGTCATACCACCAGTCCAGCCGCTTCCAATCGCCGCCGATTGTTCCCGGCTGCTTGCGCTTGTGCAGCCACAAAAGCAACGCCAGAAAAACAAGACTGAGCATTGTACTGATCATCGTGCCGAAATTGACGCCGGTAATCACCGTATCCGTGTCTTCCCCCAGGGAGACCAGATACAAGGACGCGATCAAAATAAACGCCACCCGCAACGACTGCTCCACGATCTGCGACAGGCCTACATACATCATCTTTTGATGACCGTAAAAGAACCCGCGAAGAACCGCAATAAGCGGAACGAACAGCAGGGAGAGGGAAATCGCCCGTATCGGTTCGATCAGATGCGGATTCCCCATCATCCTGGCGATCAGCGGAGAGCTCACGTACAAAATGGCAAACAGGACGAGACCGATACCGCCCATCAGCACCATGCTGCGGGCGAGAATTTGGCTGACCGTCCCCTGCTTTCCCTCGGCCAGCGCTTCGGCGATCACACGGGACAAAGCGACAGGGACGCCGGCGGTGGCTAAGATCAGGAAGGTCAAATAGAGCGGATAAACCTCCTGATAAAGCCCGAGGCCGTTGTCTCCCACGATCTCCTGCAAGGGGATGCGGTAAAACATGCCGATTACTTTTGACAAAATCCCCGCCATCGCCAAAATAAAGGCGCCGGCGAGAAAACTATTTTTCACCATGGGAAGCTCCTTGTACAAACGTGGTAAAGGTTGAAATCCACTCTCTATCGTACTATCAATCGGCTCTAGTGGCAAACAGGTATAGGGTCCCAATTCGGCAGGAATACTGAGGGAATAGAAACCAAGGCACAACTTTGAATTATCTGCCGAAAAAGGAGGATTTCCTATGCCCCTGACCGGTTCTTTGATTCGAAACGTTCAATGGCCGCTAATGGAGCGTTTCAAGCAAAATCGAACACGTGTCTATATGCATGACCTGCGCGAGGCGCAAGCCCTCTCCGTTGAAAACCTAAAGTCTCGCCAGTCGGCCAAGCTGAGCCGGCTTCTGGAACACGCTGTTCATCACGTCCCTGCCTATACCGAGTTTGCCGAGGAATGGCATGCGGCAGGGAATAGCGAGGAGCCAGCCCGATTCCTGCAGCGGCTACCCCAGCTTGAGAAGAGCCGTTTTCGGGAGCAGGCCGACCGTTATTTGACGATAGGGGCCAACCCGGGTGAGCTGATCCCCAACCGGACAGGAGGCTCGACCGGGGAGCCGACCCGTTTTTTCCTCGACCGGCCTACGGTGGAACGCTACGAGGCTGCCCGTTGGCTCGGATTGTCATGGTACGGCATCCGGATCGGCGACCCTTCCGTGATGATCTGGGGCTCGCCGATCGAGCTGAACCGCCAGGACGCCCGCCGCTACCAGCTAAAGGAGCGCTGGCTGAAAAACAGGCTGATGATCCCCGCCTACGATTTGGACCAATCCCGAATCGAAGAGCATGTGAGGACAATCCGCCGCTTTCGTCCCGTCTACCTTTACGGTTACGCTTCCGCTCTTGCCTTGTTCGCCGAACTCATGCAGCAAGCCGGGCTCAGGCTGGGGTTTCCCCTCAAGGCGGTCGTCTCTACCGCAGAAACGCTGCATGATCACCAGCGCGCAGTGATCACAGAAGCATTTGAAGCTCCCGTCGTCAATGAATACGGCGCGAGAGACGGCGGGATCATCGCCTACCAGTGTCCGGCTGGCAGCATGCATGCGTTCAGCGAAAACTGCTATCTGGAAGTCGTCGACCCTGTTGCCGGAGAGCCTTTGCCCGTCGGGGAAGTCGGCGTACTGCTGGTGACCGACCTGCACAATCGCGTAATGCCGCGCCTGCGCTATCAACTGGGCGATATGCTCGCACTCTCGTCACAGAATTGCACATGCGGCATCAATTATCCTGTGCTTCAGGAAATCGACGGCCGGGTCGACGATATGTTCGTTTCCATGCGGGGCTCCTTTGTCCACGGCCATTTTATCAATCACATCATCCGCAATATGGAGAGCTTCCGGACGTTTCAGCTCGTCCAGCACGAGCCTGACCGATTGACGCTCCGTCTGGTCAAGCACCCTGAGCGGTTTCGGGCTGATGACGAAGAAAAAGTTCTCCAAGGCATACGCTCTGCCTTGGGTGACGCCAGTATCCGATTAGAATACGTGAAGCACATCCCTCCAACGCCGTCTGGCAAAACCAGATACGCCATCCGGGAATGCCCGCTTACTGTGTCCCCCCGGCCGGAGTAGACCGCCTTTTCAAGACCTTCTGCAGCAACTCCGAGACGAGCGGCTCCCTCAGGATGGTCAGGACGGCAAAGTACACGACTACAGCGCCGCCAATTCCTGTCAGCATGTAGAGCCAGAGCGGCATAGCTGACAGCCAGGGGTCCACACCGATCAAGACTGCTGCCATGACCACGCAGCCAGCCAGCGTTTTCAAGACCGTCAGCAGGAAGCTTTTCTGTACCAGAACGCCGATCCTGCGCCACAACAAAATAAACAGCAAAATCGCTTGGCTGAATGCGGAAATGGCCGTTCCCAGGGCAATTCCTCCGTGATCCAGCACAGGAATCAGCAAGTAGTTGGCGACAGCGTACACGCCGATCCCGACCACGCCGATGAGCACTGGTGTCCGCGTATTTTCCAAAGCGTAGAACGCCCTCGTGATCAGGTCCCGGGCAGCCAGTCCGTACAGAGCCAATCCGTAGAAAGGGAGCGCCCAGGCCGTCAGCATGACGGAACGCTCGTCAAAAGCGCCTCTCTCAAAGGCCAGCCTGATAATCGGCTCGGCGTAGACAATAAAGCCGACGCTGACGGGCAAAAGCAGGATGAGCAGGTAGGCCAGCCCCTTCTGCAGGGTGCTTTTCATCTGGTCCATCTCCCCCCGCTTCACAAAGCTTGCAAGCAGCGGAAACAGCGGCAGTGTAAAAGCGCCGACGAAAATCGCCATCGGCATTTGGACGAGCTGATTGGCGTTGGCAAGCGCACTGAGCTTGCCCCCTTCCAGGCCGTTGGCAAAGCCTCTTTCCAGGAACGTAGTCGCCTGGGCCACGACGGCCCCGATCAGGATCGGAATGACGCGCTCGCCCATGTCCCGCAAAGCGCGGTCTTCTCTCCAGTGAAAGGCGAGCCGGTGACTGTAATCAAATTGCTTAAGCGTGACGAGCATCGGCAGCATGGCAGCGAGATAACCGAGTGTCGTCGCGATTGCAAGGCCTACCGGGCCGTAATGCGGCACCAGCAAGTACATGCCCACGATCACCACGGCTCCGTTCGCTACGGCGGAAACCGTCGGCGTAAAAAAATGCTGGTGTGCGTTGCTTACGCTGGACCACAATCCCGTCAGCCCGATAAAGATCGCCGACGGCCACATCCAGCGAAGCATTTCCGCCGTGAGCGCCAGGGTGTCGCCTTTTGTTCCCAGCAGCATCGCGATCGGCTCCGCAAACAAAATGCCGAGCACCGCGATCAGCGTGAATACGACGAGTACAATCGTCAGCATTTTGTGGTAAAGCTCACCGGTTCGCTCCTCTTTTTCCAGCATCCCCCGCATCGTCGGGATGAGTACGGCGTTAATCGCGCCAGGTATGACCAGAAACAAGGCAAGCGGAATCGTTGCCGCCGTGTTGAAGGCGTCGGTAAGTTTATCCGTTCCATACAGGCTGTTTACGTAAATGCTGCGAAAGAAGCCCAGAAGCCTGCCGACCAATGTCAGCACGATAATCATCGAGGCTGTTTTTAGCAAACTCATAAAATCGATTCTCCCATCTCTGCGACCAAATACATCTGCAACAGGCAAATACACCTGCTATCATATCGCATTTCTCTCAATCCTACCAATCTCTTTCCCCGCCGCCTTGCGACAACGAACGTCAATTCATTATAATGGATGAGTTAATCCAATGTAGGAGGATTTAAAAACAAATGAGAGAGACTGTGTTGAAGTGGGGGAGCCGCCCTATTACGTGGTTGTCTTTGCTTATGGCCTATCCCCTTATCGATTACGTCTTGCGCAAGTTCTTGCCGATACCTGTCGTATCATCGCTATGGGATGAGGGGCTACTGATTGTCCTCCTGCTGTTTGCGTTTGCCGCCTATTTCAAAGGCGCACGCAAGCTGCCATCCATCAAGCACCCGTTTATCGCGTTCATCGTCTTTGGCATCGCCCTGATGGTAACCGATATGACCAACTGGGATGCGAGTGTCGAGGGCTTTCGCGCCGTCTATCAGTACATGATCGCCTTTTTCATTGGTTTTTATCTGCTGGCGGACAGACAGCAGATGGCCAATATGCTGAAGGTTTTGTCGCTGATCGGTTTTATCACAGGTTTGTACGGGATCGCCCAGGTGATATTGGGTGTGGAAACGCCGATGGGCTGGGTCCAGGAGGGCGAGTCGACCACAACCCGGGCCTTTTCATTCGTCACCAGCCCGAACGTTCTCGGCAGTTACATGGCCTTGATCGCACCTATTTCTGTCGGACTTGCCCTGTATGTAGATAATGGAAAAGAACGGCTGCTCTGGATCGTCGTCGCCCTGTCTTCGCTTTTGGCGCTGGTCCTGACCGGATCGCGGGGTGCGTGGATCGCTCTGGCCGCCGCGCTGTTTGCCTGCTTTTACATTTGGAAGAAGCGCTGGGCTGGCTATCTGGTCCTTGCCGGAATCGTCGGAGTTCTCGCTCTCTATTTCGTGGTGCCTGAATCCGTACCGCTCGTCGGAACGATCAAAAACCGGATTTTCACGCTGTTTACTCCGGAGTACATGGAAGCTAGTGCACAGGCCGGACGACTCAAGCGTTGGGTTGATGCCTACGACAAAATGAGGCTGGAACCATTGTTTGGCGTCGGTCTGGGTCACCATGGCGGTGCCGTCGGGTCACGTCACTTCGGAACGATTTACACGGACAGCTATTTGTTCAAGAGCATTGCGGAGCTTGGCCTGATCGGGGTCGGCATGCTGATCGGCCTGATCGTCATGATCCTCCGCTACGCGGCTCGCGTGGTCCGCTCCCTGGTCAACAAGCCTGAGTTTTTCATGGTCCTGGGACTGTTCGGAGGCCTTGTCGCAGTCGTACTCCACAATACCGTGGAGAATATTTTCGAAGTGCCGTTCATGTCACTCTACTTCTGGCTGTTTGGCGGCTTCCTGGTAGCGCTGTACGCCGATCAAACGAACGAGAAAAGGTGGTGAGCTTACGCCCATGAAACGAAATGGAGCTTTGTCTGCAGTGAACTGGGCCTTGTACGCCATCGCCCTGTTCCTGATCTATCATATTTTGGTGAAGCCGGCGTTCCTCGACTTGTCCTGGATCGCATTGGTTATATTGTTGCCGCTGCTCGCCCTCTGCTACTATTTGCCGCATCCGGACGAGCGCAGGCAGATTGTCGTCTTTTCGCTGGGCTTTCTGCTCCTGGATCGGTCATTGACCCAGCTTGATGTCAAATCGATGGTCGCAGTCATCGTTGGCGGCGCCGTTGCGATCATCGTGGTTGCCGCTTTGGCGAAGTGGTACGGACGCCTGAGCTGGAAAGCCGTCGGCGCACTCGTGCTGATCGCCGTCATTGCAAACACGACGTTTTATCGCGATAACCTGTACGCACTCAGTCACTTTACGGTGAAATACGAGTCTGATCGCCTGTACAACGGAAGCTGGGTCGATTATTTCCCGATCGCCCTTCATGACGTAGACGGCGACGGCAAGCAGGAAATTATTACGTACGGCAATGCCGATGAGCTTCCTCTCCCGGATGAAGAAGCGCCGAAACCGGAGACAGAGGAAGAGAAAAAGGCGCTGGCTGACAAACTGCTTCACCTGCAGGCTGAGCCGCTCTCTCTGTACGTGATGAAGTGGCAGGACGGCAAGCTGGTTCGGATGCCAAATGATCAGATTCCGGCCGAAACATTGACAGCTGTTAAAGAAAAACTGCCATCAGATTTTCCGGGATTCCCGTACTATACGATGAAAGATGACCAGCTGGTGCCAAATGTTCAGCGTCAATCCTTTGCGGAAGGCATGCTGCAGATCGGCACCGCCCCGTATCGTGCCCTCTTGCTGGACCTGCAAAACATCGGGGACAAGCTGGCCGAAAATAACGGCAATATGGATGGCAGACTCTCTTTGGGAACGAAGTTCAAGGATCTCAGCATCCGTGAGGGTTTGCTGAGCGGTACGTACGAAGGCAAGCCTTTTGCCGCTACGACGAAAGCAACGAGAATTCTCGACACGATGAAGCTGCCGGACGGACGCGAGGGTCTCATGATCATGGGCGAACACATGAGTGTATTGGCTGTAGAGCCGGATGGTACGACTGTCGAAGCATACACATTGACTCGCAAGGAGACTGCACTGGCGACTGCCCGATTCATTCCGGCCGATGTGGACAATGACGGTGCGGATGAATTGCTGATCGGCAACAAGCCGTCTTACATCCTGAAAGCGATGCCTGATGGAAAATGGGACGTTTTGTGGTCGAGTCAGGAAGGCGACGAAAGCTTCAGCTTTACCAACTATGCCAAAGTGGGCAATGAAGACCAACCGGAGCTCATCGCTCAAGCGAAAAGCTGGGTCAGCATGAACAAGACCCGCTATCTGTCCGGTTATACCTATACACCGGAAGGATTGGAGCATAACTGGCGCATTTACATGCCTCTGCTCAACATTCAAATCGGCGACATCGACGGTGACCAATCGAACGAGATCGTTGCTTCCATCTATGACCAGCACCGCATTCTCGTATTCAAACGCCACAATGTACCAGTCGTTCCGCTCGTCAGTCTCTTGTTCATCGGATTGATTGGATACGGGATCGTAAGGAGGGTTCGCCATGCGTAAACGGACCACCGCGCTGCTTGCTCTGTCTGCTCTCGTTTCCGCTTCGCTGTTGACAGGCTGCACCTATGAGTCGGGTCCAAAGTCGTTCGCGCTGACCAATTACGGGGCTACGGACAGTACTCCCGCACAGACGGAATCTGCGACTGAATGGCTTCAGACAGCGCTGGAAAAAGGAAAAACCGATCCGAATGCACAGAAATATTGGTACAAGGGACACGTGATCAACTACATCATGGCCCGCACGACAACCAGCATGTTTAACGGCGCTGTCCGCAACCCTGACGGTTACAACGTGGACGCCCGGATCGCCCGTCAGGACTACCAGTACTACCGCATCGGAGACAAGAACTATGTTCGCGTCAAAGACGCCTGGATGACGGCGCGGGAGACGCCTCTCGAGTTTGATGTACTCAAAGGCTTTGACGACTGGCTCCCGTTCCTGGATCAAGCCGTGCAGCTCAATGACGACAAGGTGTACGGAACCGTCTGCGTACCCTTCCAGCTGAAGATAACCGGAGCTGAGTGGCTGGAAAAGAGCAACAGTCCGCTCTTTGAGTCTTTGAAAAAGCAGTTGGGAGATCGGCCCGACCTGGATTATATTTTGAAGGAATCAACCATTAAAACGACGTTCTGGATCGGCAAGGATGACCGCCTGCTCCATCAGTACGAAACCTGGATCATCCTGCCGATGCCCGAAGGCGGCACGATGGACCAGCAAATCTTCTTCCAGATGTTCAAATACAATGACTCTGGAATCGAAATTAAGGATCCAGAAGAAGTCGAGAAGTACTTGCTCTATTAACGCACGGGAAGAAAATCAGCGTTTCATCTTAAAGGAAGAGGCCGCGGCCAGGCAGATATCTGCTCGGGCCACGGCCTCTCTATTTATTTCAGCACCGAAGAGAATGACTGCACTCGCTCTTTCGGATCATCATTTTTGCCCACAGCCCCAGAGCTATTGGGTGCCCTCGCTCGGTTGTCTCTTCCAAAGCATCACGCTATACAAGCAACCCAACACCGAGCAAACCGCCATCACCTGATACAGCGCCGCTCCGCCCCAATGCTGAAAGACCCAGCCGCCTCCAAACGACCCGATGATGCCGGAAATGCCGAAGAAAATAACGGCAAGCACCGTCTGTCCTGTCGCCTTCCATTCCTCCGGGATAATCCGGTACAAGTACTGAATGCTGGCGGTGTAAAAAATGACAAATGTGATCCCTTGCATAAGCTGGAGAAACACCACCAGCATCGGGTCTGAGAAAGCTGCACAAAGAAAATACCGGATGGCGTAGATGGCCGATGCCAGAGTGATCATCTTGATCTCGTTTCCGTTTCGCAGCAGGCGCGGACTCAGCGCGAAGAAGGCCACCTCGCTGATCGCTGCCACAAACCAGGCCAAGCCTACCATGCCCGTATTTCCGCCCAAGCTCTGTACATATACGCCGAGAAAGCTGTCATTCGTACGATGAGGAATGGCCGCAAGCAGGACCAGGAGAAAGAAGCGCAGAGTCGCCGGATAGGTGAGAAACCGGCGAAGATCGGCCACTGAAAGCCGCTTGCCGCTGACAGGTGCATCGGGAACAACGAGACACAGGAGATAGGCAAGCCCTCCATACGCGGCGTATACCCAAAAAAGGTTCTCCATCCCGATTCTGTCCACGGTAAAACCGATGATCAGCGAGGCAGAGGCATACCCGATCGCGCCGAAGGTCCTGACCGATCCAAAGTGGATGCCGTGCTGCTCAGCTACGCGGTAATTCAAGCTCTCCGTCAGCGGATCGGTCGGAAGCATAAAGAAATACATCGCTCCCACCAAAACAAACAGCAGCCACAGCTGTGAAGACTGGAGCAGGGTGAATCCCACGACGAGAGACAAGCCCAGCGTTACGAGGATCACCCTTTTTATCGTCTTGCGCCTGTCGCTGACCATGCCCCAAAATGGTTGCGACAATATTCCGATGAACGATCCCATGCCGATCAATATTCCGATTTGCGCAGGACTTACGCCGCGAAATGCGAGATATACCGGCAGAAACGATATAAATATGGACAACAGCGAAAAATAGAAAAAGTTATAAGCCCTTAATGCTTGAATTGCCATCATATGCTCGTTTTCACTCACTCTCCCGTAACCGCTCCCTGCACAAAGCAAAGGATGCACAACATACATACAACGATTTCCCTGCAACGGTCAATTCTTAAGATGTACAGCCCCGCCAGGTTGTCGGACGGGGCTGTCATTTTATTTTGTCTTATCCTATCCTTGTTTGTCACTTGGCCAGCAGCTCACTCATTAACTGCGCCAGTTGACGTGCTTGCTCGCGTCTCTCGTAAGGCTTGACCCGTTCGGCAAACTCCACGCCACGGTCAGCCGCATCGATCTCACCTTGTTCCTTCCATGCCTGATACAGCTTGAGGTATGCCTGTTTCATCGCATCCTGGTCCTCCGGGTCGGCAACTTGTCCCAAGTGGAACGTTTCGATGATTCCGGTAGCTTCTCCGGCTTTGTTCAGAGCCAGGATCGGCTTGCCGATTCCCATGTATTCATACAGCTTGCCCGGGATGTACGCTCCGGCATCGGGCGAGACATCGCCGATGAGCAAAAGGGCGTCCGCCCCTTTCATGAGACCAAGCGCCTCTTTATGCGGCAGATTCCCCAATACCCGGACAATATCGCCGAGGCCCAACGCTTCCACGCAATCCCGATTTTCCGAATAACCCGGATAGTCGAATACGCCGGCAAAACTGAGCAAAAGGTCTTTTCGGTCAACCTGCCCTTCCTCAATCAGCTCGTGGATCGCTTTCAGCAAAAGGCGCGGATTTCGCTTCTGGTACAAAATGCCCGCATAAACGGCATGAAACTTCCCTGGTACGGTATGCTGTGGAACCAATCCCTCAAAATCGGCCTGGTCAAACCCGTTATAGATGAGCTCCATCCGCCGTATACGGTGTCCATGCTTTGCCTTGAAGTTTTGGGCAAATGTCGCTGTCACAGTTGTAATCGCATCCGCCCTTGCCATAACCTTCTCTTCCATCCGCTCTTCCAGGCGCTCTCTCCAGGCGATTCCCGAGGTATGCATATTTTGTGTCCACGGATCGCGGAAATCGGCGACCCACTTGCATCCAAACTCCTCGGCCAGCCTCTGGGCAATCAAATGATTGGTCACCGGGCCCGACGTCGAAAATATCGCGTCTATTTTTTCCCGGCGCATAATCTCTCGGCCCAGCTTGAGTGCCTGCGGGAGCCACAAAATCTGGTCGTCAGGGATCAACAGGTACGGTTTTACTTGTTTCAACATTTGTACAATGCCTTGCCTTAGTTTGCTCTTCAGACTGGTTCGAACCACCGCCGGTTCCGTGCTCGCAGCCGCCTTTGCTGCACCTTTCTGTCCCGCAGAAGCTCCCCCGCCTCTTCGCGGCAAGATCTGCAACTCCTTCGCCCGATGAATCTTCACATCATCCGGAAGTTGAGCCAGCAGGGACGGGTCCAATGTCGCATGGTAAACGGGATCGACTGTCAGCACATGTACATTCCAGCCGAACTCTCCGAGGTATTTCGCCATTTTTAACGGCCGCGGCACCCCTCCGCCGCCAATGGGCGGAAAATAATAGCATATGAGCAGCACGCTGTGAGTTTTCATCAGCAAACCTTCCTTGTATCGTCGTTTTTCTCCTTCATCAAGATACCACAAGTCCCGTGTTATTGCGAATAAACCAGTCATCTGCTATAGTGAGAATGGTTTTGTTTTTATTGGACGATCGGGATTTTTCCTGTTTTTGATACGAGAGAGCTTCGGTGAGAAGCTTTTTTTTACGAAGGTTCGGGTGGAGTTGTCATGAATAAACTGCGAGTCCTCCATGTTATCGGCGGAGGAGAGTTTGGCGGAGCGGAACAGCATATCCTCAATTTATTGTCTTCTCTTCCTGCGGATGAAGTGGAGACGGCCGTCGTCTGCTTTTACGACTCCCTGTTTGCCAGCGAGTTGCGCAAAGCAGGTGTGCCTGTCATTGCCCTGGACCGATTCGGGCGTTTTGACGTACGGCTTCTACAGGCGTTGCGAGAGGTATTTCGTTCCTTTGGGCCACATCTCATACATACACATGGCGTAAAAGCCAACTTCTTTTCCAGACTGGCCTCCCGGGGAAGCGGAGCGACACTGCTGACGACCGTACACAGCTCGCTTCGCTATGACTACGCCCATCCGCTGGCCTATGCGCTCGTATCCTTGATGGAACGAGGTACACGTCGATGGAACCGTCACTACATCGCGATCAGCGAGGCGATTGCGGAGATTTTGCACAAGGACGGCGTTCCACGAGAGCAAATCAGCGTCATTTACAACGGAACAGACCTTTCTCCATACAGACAGACACATCTGCGTGCGTCAGACCGGGCCTCCCTTCGAGCAGAATGGGGAATTCCAGCCGATGCCTTTTTGTTCGGGACGGTCGCGAGATTTGTGCCTGTGAAAGGACTCCCGCTTCTGGTGGATGCATTTGCTCAATTGGCGAGGGAGATGCAGGAAGGTCCGATCCCTTATCTGGTCCTTGTCGGAGACGGTCCGGAACGTGCCGTCCTGGAGGCGAAAGTCCGTGAGCACGGTCTGGAAGAAAGGGTCCGCTTCGGCGGGTTCCGCCAGGATATCCCGGCGTGTCTGCATGCATGTGACGCCTTTGTCCATTCTTCCTTGTACGAGGGACTGGGGTATACGATCATCGAAGCGATGGCCTCTGAAGTGCCTGTCGTAGCCAGCCACGTCGGCGGAGTCAAAGAATTTGTTACACACAAACAAACCGGTCTTGCCGTATCGCCCGGTGACGTGGCAGGATTGACCGAAGCGATGAAAACCATTTTGCAATCGCCGGATTTGCGGGAGCGGCTCGTCCACAATGCCCTGACTTTAGTGGAGCAGACCTTTACAATCCAGCACATGGCTGAACAAACACTGGCTCTGTACCGTCGTCTGCTTTCATAAACGCTGCTGGCAGCCGAGCAAAGCAACACTGGGATTATGGCAAAAAAACCATGCGATTTACAGATAAAAGCACGGCGTTGGCTTTAGCGGGCCCCGTGCTTTTTTCGTTGACTTCGGTTTTGGGCCTGTGCATTCGCTTTTTGGCCATGTGCATTCGTTCCTTGCATTCGCTTCTTACTTCCGTTCTGCATTCCCTTGCTGTTTTTTGTGTCGAGCATTCCCTTCTTGCTTTTACCATTCGCTTTTGGTCCAACTGTTTGCAACGTTTTTCCATTTTTCTGTTGCCTGTATGGAAACAATCTGTTTTGATAAGAAAGAATGATTCAGAATTGCTAGAAAGGACGGCGAATGGCTATGAAACTGTTTCTTTCCGTAGACATGGAAGGAATCTCCGGTATTGTCGACACATCTTATATCAATCCAGATTCAGGCATGAACTATGCACGAGGCCGTCAATTCATGACCGAAGACGCCAATGCAGTGATCGAAGCAGCGCTGGAGTGGGGAGCTACAGAGATCGTTGTAGCCGACAGCCACAATACGATGAATAACATCCTCTGGGAGTCGCTGCACCCCGAAGCGAAGCTTTTGGCCGGCTCACCACGCGATTACTCCATGATGCAGGGCCTGGACCAGAGCTTTGACGCCGCTTTTTTCATCGGCTACCACACACGTCAGGGCGTCCCGGGCGTACTCAGCCACACGATGTCCGGGGTTGTTCGCAACATGTACATCAACGGACAGGTCGTAGGAGAGTTTGGCTTCAACGCCGTCTATGCCGGTATGTATGGCGTTCCGGTCTGTCTTGTTTCCGGCGATGACTTGATTGCAAAGGAAGCCAAACAGCTCATCCCGGAAATCAGTACGGCTATCGTAAAAACAGCAGTTTCCCGCACCTCTGCTCTCTGCCTCTCCCGTGACGAGGCCACAGCGGAATTAAAACGCCAGACCAAGCGGGCTCTTTCCCGAGTAGCACAAGTAAAGCCCGTGGAATTCGCTCAACCGCTTGAGCTCTCGATTGAATTTTCGCATGCCGGACAAGCCGAAATGGCGGCGATTGTGCCAGGCGCACGCTACGATGCGGAAAAAGGGATCGTTTCCTACACGCCGCAAGATCAGCACGACCTTTACAAAACGATGCGGGCTATGATCAATCTCGCATCTGGCGCAGAATTTTTCTAACCAATTTGGCTTATCAAGTACCTTCGATATGAAAAAGGCTCCTGCCGGCTGGAAACCGGCGGAGCCTTTTTCATGCAAACCCGAACCTTTCTTCGGTTAGATTCGGACTACAGTCACCTGCTCGTCAAGCGAGCGCGGGATGCGGTTTTTGGTATCAAACAAAACAGGAGACGAACTCATCAGACTGATCACTTTGTCCCAATCCAGCTCGGCAAATTCCTTCTGGATAGCCGTCAGCATGATGGCGTCTGCTCCGCGAACAGCTTCTTCGACCGTCTCTTTCTTGTGGTCGTAGCGGTTTGGTACGGCCGGGTCGTAGGAGCGAACGTCGACTCCTTTGGCCTTCAATGCAGCAATCAGATCATGGACCGGACTTACCCGGTCATCGTTGGAAAAGTCCTTCATCGCCAGTCCAAACACAGTCACACGGCTCCCTGCCAATGTTTTGCCGGCATTCTGCAGCGCTTTATCCAGCATGTCCACCAAAACGCCAGGCACACTGTCGTTTGTCGTGCGGGCCAACCGCAAGAGCGGGAGCGGAACACCCAGCTCTCTCGCTTTCGGCTGCAGGTAGTACAGTGCGTTTGGAAGGCAGAAGCCGCCCACTCCAGGTCCCGGTGTCAGCAGGTTCACGCGCTTGTGCGTGTTCGCGATGCGAATCAGCTCAAACGTGTCGATCCCGAAAGACTCGGCAAAACGGGCAAATTCCTGAACCATCGCGATGTTCACGTCACGCTGAATATTTTCAATGACTTTCGCCGTTTCAATCACACGAATATCAGAAATAGTGATTTCCGTTTCACTGATCACGGAAAGCAGCTGTTTCCCCTTCTCTGCACTCTCCGGGTTGATCCCGCCGAGGACCAGAGGCATATGAATGAACTCCTCGAAAGCTCGTCCTTCGGCAATGCGTTCGGAGCAGTATGTCAGGTAAAAATCCGTTCCGGCTTGAAGTCCGCTTGCTTCTTCCAGGATCGGTTTGATCACTTCTTCTGTCGTCCCCGGAACGACCGTGCTTCGGATCATCACCGAATCGCCCTTCTTCAACACTTTCCCGAGCGTTTCCGCACAGTTTTTGAGCGGTCCCAGGTCAGGATCACCATTGAAGACCGGCAGTCCGACCGTCACGATATAATTCGTAACCTCGGCTGCAGCTTCTTCATAGGAAGTGGTCGCACGAAAGCGGCCAGCGGCGATTTGCTCCCGCAGAATCTCCGCCAAAGTTTTGCCTTGGTAGGATTCCAGGTGATGGGAATGCCCTTTGTTAATCTCATCTACTACATGCGGTACGACGTCCACACCGACGACATGTGCCCCTTTCAGGGCGTAAGTGAGCGCAAGCGGCAGTCCGACAAACCCTAATCCGACAACAGCAACGCGTACTGGCTGAGTCATTGAGTATCTCCTCTTTCATATTCTCTGGTTATAGGTTGAGTGCATTGCCTACGACAGATAATAAACCCCTGCCGCAATAAACACTACACATAATGCGATGAGGACCTTGTACAGCGTTTCCAAGGCCATGCCTCCTCTTCCCCTAACTCGTTACATTCTGCCAAAGTCTAATTATACTCTCCATCGGCAAATGGTTCAACGGGAAACGTCCCTAGCCATTCGTGGGCAAATAGACGGTCAGCGGGCCTGTGACATACACTTGACAGCTCAGCCTCAGTCCGGCTGCAAAGTCCGCTCCCAAACGATACCGCTCTGTAGGAGAGGGTTCGCTTGCTGAACCAGGGGGAATTTCCATTCGCAATCGGCAAGTGGCGCACTTTCCCGTAGTACAGGCAAAATCTACCGGAAAACGCTCCCGCACCATGGCCAACAGCAAATTTTCCCCCGTCCTCACTGACAGATGGCTGCGCTCTTCTCCCTGAACGACGGTAACTGTCACACACCCTGACTGATCCATTCTTCTCGCCTCCCGTTATCTCGTCAAACTGGCACCGATAACAAAGGAAAAACCGACAGAAAGCACCATCGCAATAAAACCGATCGCCCGGTTGTCATTGCCGATCTCTTCATCTACATTGAAGCTTGGAGTCATAAATTCAAAAATAAAATAGCTGCCCAGCAAGAGAAAAAAACCGAAAGTTCCCCAAATCAACGCTTGCCCGATGGAGTCATGGTGCTGGATCGAATAGCTGAAAATATTGGCAATCCCGAACATCTTTCCACCAGTAGCCATGGCGACAGCGAGGTTCCCCCGTTTTAATTCCTGCCACACCTGATACCGGGTCACAAGCTCAAACAAGGAAAGAAAAACGATCATCGCAAGCCCGGTAACGGTATAGTAGGCAAACGTCCCCAAATACTGATTGTGTAACAACTGTTCCATCCAGAACCTCCCTGCACAAAAGAAAATCAGGACAGGCTAGAGCCGACGTTCAACCCGTCACCGGGTTATCTCAGCTCGACGATCGTTGCTCCGACGCCGCCCTCACCCTGACCGCCTAAGCGAAACGATTTCACATTGCGGTGCTGGCGCAAATACTCGTGCACCCCTTTTCGCAGCATCCCTGTGCCGTGTCCATGGATAATCGATACAGAGTGGAAGCCGGCCAAGAGCGCTTCGTCCAGAAACTGGTCGATTTCCCGAATCCCGTCCTCGACATTGTATCCACGCAGGTCGAGGTCCAGCTTGGCAGTGCCTTTGCTTCGCTTTACAGCGGTGTACTCCACGGCTTGCTGAGGGGCTTTGATGGAATTGAGGACGTTCATGTCGTCCCGCTTGACCTTCATTTTCATAATGCCGATCTGGACGAGGAACTCGTCTCCCCCGACCTTTTCCAACACAGTTCCCTTTTGCCCAAAGCTTGTTACCATGACTTCGTCGCCGACTTTGACCTGCGTGGCCCGTACCGCTTTTGCCGGTTTTTTCACCTTTTCCTTCTCAAGCTCCATGACGGCGCTGCCCAGCCGTTTTTTCGCCTCGATCAAACGGTGCTCTTTAATTTCGACGCCTTCCTTCATCATGCTCCGCAGCTCGCGGATAACGGCTTCGGCTTCCTCTTTTGCCAGTTGAACGGCGATGCGGGCTTCTTCCTCCGCTTCCTCCAGCCGTTTGTTCTTCTCTTCGGCGAAGCGAGCCCGCTCTTCTTCAAGCTGCTGGCGCAGACGTTCGGCTTCGCGCCGCAGCTCTTCGGCAGTCTCCCTTTCCGCTTCAGCCGTTTTGCGGTTTCGCTCCAGGGAGGCGATCATGCTCTCGACCTGATTGTCCTCTTCGCTGATCGAGCCTTTGGCAATTTCGATGATTTCCTCTGGCAAGCCGAGCCGCTTGGCAATCGCAAACGCGTTCGACCGTCCCGGGACACCGATGAGAAGTCTGTAGGTCGGCCTGAGCGTCTCCACATCAAACTCAACGCTCGCATTGATCACGCCCGGTCTGTCATAGGCGTACGCCTTCAGCTCGCTGTAGTGCGTAGTGGCGATCAGCCGGGCTCCGCGTTGGATGACGTGATCGATAATCGACATCGCCAAAGCTGCACCCTCGGTCGGGTCCGTTCCTGCACCCAGCTCGTCAAATAACACAAGACTCCGCTCATCCATCGAAGCGAGAATGTGAATAATATTCTTCATGTGACTGGAGAAAGTCGAGAGGCTCTGCTCGATTGACTGTTCGTCTCCTATGTCGGCGAAAACAGACGAGAATACGGTAACCTCGCTCTCTTCCTCCGCAGGAATATGCAATCCTGCCATCGCCATGATCGACAAAAGTCCGACTGTCTTTAGCGATACCGTTTTCCCGCCTGTATTGGGACCAGTCACTACAATTGCGCTGTAAGCTCCGCCCAGCTCCACATCAACCGGTACGACGGCATTATGGGGAATCAACGGATGGCGGGCCTTTTTCAGGCGCAGGTACCCACGGTCATTGAGTTTCGGGCATACAGCCTTCATCGCTCCAGCGAGCTGAGCCTTGGCAAACATAAAGTCGAGCTCGGCCAATGCATCAATATTTTCCTTCAGTTCCTCTACGGACTGCGCGACAAGCTCTGTCAGCGTATAGAGGATGCGCTCTACCTCCCGCTCCTCGCGAAGACGAAGCTCGCGAAGCTTGTTGTTCATCGTCACGACTGCTTCCGGCTCGATGAACAAGGTAGCGCCCGATGCCGATTGATCGTGCACAATCCCGCCAAATACATGGCGATATTCCTGTTTGACCGGAATGACAAAACGGTCGCCGCGGATTGTCACGATATTTTCCATCAGCATCTTTTGGTAGGAGCTTGATCTCGTCATCTGGTCCAGCTTTTCTCTGACGCGTGCTTCCAATTGGCGGATTTCCTGCCGAACCTGGCGAAGCTCCGGACTCGCACTGTCAACCACCGCACCGTCGTCATCGATACAGCGCCTGATTTCCGTCTCCATCTCGCGCAGCCCTTCAATCCGTTCTGCCTGGAACTGCAGCATCGGGAGCGGCTCATTTTCACAAAGGTCGAGCAGGAAATGGCGCAAACGGCGTCCAGCGCCGATCGTTCCTGCTATTGCCAACAATTCCATGGGAGCGAGCATGGCATTCAAACGCGCCCGCTGAATTGGTGCGCGAATGTCGCGGATGCCTCCGAGCGGAACACTTCCCTTCAGCCGAAGCGCCGTCACTGCCTCGCTAGTCGCCTGCTGCGCGGACCGGACTTCTTCGATCCGCAAGAACGGCAGCAGCGCTTCCGCTTTTTCTCTCCCGTATATGGACGTCGCCTTTTCCATTAAAAGCGCGACGATCTTTTCGTATTCCAAGGTTTTTAAAACCCGTTGTTCCACAAGTGGTGCCTCCTTTATCGCTTGGAAAAAACCAATCATTCGTATTATATCACGGAGCTTGCGGCAAGAATAATTTAACGCGATTTCCACGGCATAGTTCCCTTTAAAATCAGCCAAAATGAGAAGGAATCAACATCTGCAAAGGAGGATCACACGTATGACGATTTTACGCCACGTTATCCGTTTTGTGGTTGCTGCTGTCGTACTGATGTTCGTCGGGTTTCTCGTACCCGGTTTTTCGGTTAACAACTTCTGGACCGCTCTCATTGCGGCAGTAGTTATCGCACTGCTGGGATGGGTAGTTGAGGCATTCTTTGGTGATCGCATCTCTCCATACAATCGCGGGATTGTTGGTTTCCTTGTAAGCGCAGTCGTGATTTACCTGACCCAATTTGTCGTTACCGGCTTCTATGTGACCATCCTCGGGGCTCTGCTCGCTTCCCTCGTGATCGGAATCATCGACCTGTTTATTCCGATCAAGACACATATGGATTTGCGCAATGGCGACGCCGGAAACAGGCAAGAAACCTGAGTTCGTATAGTGCAAGAGCCAACCATCGGGTTGGCTCTGCTTTCGGTTTTATGAAGACGCCGTTTGTCTGTGGATCATTCCTGCCAGGTAGCCGGCTCCAAAGCCATTGTCAATATTGACGACAGCTACGCCGTTTGCACAGGAATTCAGCATGGACAGCAGGGCTGCCATACCTCCAAAATTCGCTCCGTAGCCGACGCTGGTGGGAACGGCAATGACCGGTTTGTCTACGAGTCCCGCCAGAACGCTTGCCAATGCTCCCTCCATGCCTGCGATGCAGACAATCACAGCCGCAGCGCGAATCTCATCCAGCCGCTGAAACAAACGGTGAATCCCCGCTACACCGACGTCTGCGATGACTCTGGCTTCACTGCCGAAGCAGCGCACCGTCCAAGCCGCTTCCTGCGCAACTGGCCAATCGGAGGTACCGGCAGCCACGATCGCTACATAGCCTTCGCGGACGGGCTTCAGCGGACTTTTTGTACTGATCAGCAGCCTGCCCTCTCTTTCGTACCGAACGTCCGGCCAATGCTTTTGCACCGCTTCCGCCTGCTCATCACTGACGCGTGTAGCCAGAACCAATTCCTGGTGCTCTCTCAATCGGGCAAATATTCCAACGAGTTGCTCTGCGCTTTTGCCTGCCGCGTATACGACCTCGGGAAAACCGGTTCGTTTCTTTCGATCAAGATCAAGGGTCGCATAATCCAGACGGCTGCTTCCTTGAACAAGCTCTAGCGCATGTTCGACATCAATCGTGCCTGCTTTCAGCTCTTGAAGAATTTTTCTCAAGTCATCCATGGGTCTGTTTCACTTCCGCTTGCAGTACGGCATTCATGCTGCCAGTCTTGTATCCGAACAAATCGAGGGTTACGTACTGAAACCCGATCGCCCGCAGCTCGCGGTCAATGCTTTCCCGATGCTCCAGCAAGCGCGGAAAATCGTCCGGACTGATCTCGATTCGTGCAATGGTCTCGTGGTGGCGCACCCTGACCTGATGAAAACCGAGGCTCATCAAGAAGCCCTCCGCCCGATCGATTTGATCGATTTTTTCCAGTGTAATCTGCGAACCGTACGGAACACGTGAAGACAGGCAAGCAAAAGACGGCTTGTTCCAAGTGGACAGCCCCATTTGCTTTGACAACTGCCGAAGCTCTTCCTTGTAAAGTCCGGCTTCCTGCAGCGGACTGCGCACGCCCCGTTGAACGGCTGCTACTCTCCCCGGGCGGTAATCGCCCAAGTCGTCCATGTTGGCGCCGTCACAAATAACGGCATTCCATTCATTTTTTTCAGCCAATTCCCCTAAATGCTCATACAATCCGTCCTTGCAGTAAAAGCAGCGGTTGACCGGATTTGCCACAAAATTGGGGTTTTCCATTTCGCGGATTTCAGTCGTGACAAATCTGGCTTTGAGCTGCTTTGCCAGCTGCTTGGCGGCCTCAAATTCGCGTGTCGGGAACGTTTCCGATGCTGCTGTGACGGCAATCGCGGACTCCCCCAATTCTTCAACGGCGCGGGCCAGCAAAAAGGTGCTGTCCACTCCGCCCGAAAAAGCGATCAGGACACTGCCCATCTCGCGAAGAATCTCTCCCAGCTTTTCGTTCTTTTGTTCCAGAGTCAGCTGACTTGCAGCCTCCACCAACGCTTCTTTGCTCATCAGTCGCGCTCCTCTCCGTTCGTGATTGTCAAGCTTGCGACAATAGGGAAAAGAGAGGCAAAAAGCCCCTCTTTCCAAACATCTATGATGGATCGTTCGCATCCTCCTGAAGCATCTTCAACAGCGCTTCGTACTCAGTACGCAACCGGAAGTATTCGTCTGCGATGTTTACTGCGGTAAGTACGGCAATTTTGGCCGTGTCCAGGCGATGGTTGCCTTTTCCGATTTCATTCATTTTATCGTCTACGAATCCGGCTACCATGCGCATATGGTTCACACTTGCCTTTCCACTGAGCCGATACTGCTGACCATATATATCTACTGTCAACCGATTCTTACCATCACCTTGCACGAAGGCTTCCTCCTCCAAAACAGCTCTGAGACTTCCGTACCATTGTATCTCAGATTAGGTTACTGAAAATGTCAGGTTTCGTCAAGTTCTCCTTACATCCGCAGCTCAGCACCCGTCTCTGTCCGCAACGCTTCGACGACGGCTTGCGTCACCTGCTGGACCTCTTCGTCCTGCAGTGTCCGGTCAGAGTGACGGAATACGAGGGAGAAGGCCATGCTCTTTTTGTCGGTTGCGATACGTTCACCTGTATACACATCAAACAGCGTCAGCGATTCCAGCAAGTCTCCGGCGGCTTTGCAGATGACGGACTCCAGCGCATACGCGGGCAGATCGCGGTTGACAACCAGCGCCAGATCCCTCGTAATAGCAGGGTATTTCGGAAGCTGGTTGTAATGGCCCACAGGTGCAGCCGCCTTCGTCAGCTCTTCCACATCAAACTGGAAGACGTACGTTTCAGCCAGATCATGCGCTTTTTCCGTAGCAGGATGGACCTGCCCGAAGTATCCGAGACGGCGGTCAGCTACCCATGCCTCTGCCGTGCGGCCCGGATGCATCCCGGCCAGATTCGCTTGGGCGCGGTATTCCACGCCGGTGATACCAAGACTTGCGAACAGCGATTCCACCAAACCTTTCAGCAGGTAAAAATCAACCGCTTGCGTCTGTCCCATCCAGTTCGTCGGCAGCCATTGGCCAGTGAGTGCCCCGGCCAGGTAAAGGCGCTCTTCCGGAAGCTGTGTCAGCTTTTCCTCCGTGCTCAGGAACACGCGTCCCAGCTCAAAAATGGAGACATTGTGATTCTGTCTGTTCTTGTTGTAGGAGACGGTCTGCAACAGGCTTGGAATCAGGCTGATGCGAAGCACACTGTGCTCTTCGCTCATCGGCATCGCAAGCGGGATCGGCTTGGCAGCGATCTCATGCAGTCCGGCGACCTCTTCTGCCTTTTCCGGGTGGAGAAGGGCATATGAAATCGCTTCGTTCAAGCCTGCTCCGATCAAATGACGGCGGATCGTCCGGCGAATTTTTTGCTCATATGTCAACTGACCCTGTGTGGTCATCCCTTCTGGAAGGGTGGTCGGAATGTTGTCATACCCGTAAAGGCGGGCTACTTCCTCCACCAGATCCTCCGGCAGCATGATATCCCCCCGTCTCGTCGGAACGGTAACGGCCCATTCTTCGCCGTTTTGTTCATAAGGGAACTGGAGGCGGTCAAAGATTGGCGTAACATCCGCTGCGGACAGAGCGGTTCCCAGATGCTGATTGATTTTGCTCAAGGTGACCGATACGACGGCCGCCTTCGGCTCGCGGACCGTCGCTGTAGCCTGGCCCTTGGAAACCGTAGCGCCGGAAAGCTGCTGGATGAGGTACGCTGCACGTTCTCCAGCCTCCTGCACGCGCGCTTGGTCGACGCCCTTTTCCCAGCGGACACAGCCCTCTGTCCGCATTCCCAGCTTGCGAGATGTACGGCGGACTGTCTGCGGCGTGAACCAGGCAGCCTCCAGGATAATTTCCTTGGTTTCCGGTGTAATTTCAGAGTTGGCTCCACCCATGACACCTGCGATAGCCAGTCCTTTTTCGCGATCGGCAATCAACAGCGTTTGACTATCCAGCTCGCGCTCCTGATCGTCCAGCGTTACCAGTTTTTCACCCTCTTCCGCGAGACGGACCACGATGGAGCGGTCTTTTACCATCGCCGCGTCAAATGCGTGCAACGGCTGTCCGTACTCCAGCATAACGTAGTTGGTGACGTCCACGACGTTGTTGATCGGACGGATACCTGCTGCCATCAAACGGTTTTTCATCCATTGCGGAGAGCTTTTGATCACGGCATTCGTAAAATGGCGTCCTACGTAACGATAGCACTCGTCCTCTGCTTCAATCTCCACTGTAACCGGATTGTCTTCGCCATTTTCGACGACTGCAATCTCCGGAAGAATCACTTCGCGGCCGAGAATGGCGGCCACCTCATAGGCGACACCGAGCATGCTCAGACAGTCGGAGCGGTTTGGCGTCAAGCCCAGCTCCAGCACGTAATCGTCCATGCCCAAATAGGAAACGGCGTCCATGCCTACTTCTGCATCCTCAGGCAGAACCATGATGCCTTCCTGCTGGTCTTTGGCAAGCAGCTTGTCATTGAGGCCCAATTCTTTCGCCGAGCAAATCATTCCCTGCGATTCTACGCCGCGCAGCTTGGAGCGCTTGATATGCAGGTCTCCAGGCAGCTTGGCTCCAATCAGAGCGACGGGAACCTTTTGTCCCTGAGCGACGTTGGGAGCTCCGCACACGATCTGCAGATCCTCTCCCTGCCCTGCATCCACGATGCATACATTCAACCGGTCAGCATCCGGATGCTTGCTCTTTTCCTTTACATAGCCGACTACAACTTGGGAAACTCCCGCATTGCACGGTTCGACCGCATCCACTTCGATTCCGCTGCGGGTCAATTTCTCCGCCAGCTCGTAAGGTGTGATGTCATGCAGATCGACGTATTCCGATAACCACTGATAAGATACCTTCATGACTCTTTCGACTCTCCTTTCTAGGACCGGTTAAATTGTTTCAAGAAACGTACGTCATTTGTATAGAAATGGCGAATGTCTTCGACGCCGTATTTCAGCATGGCGATCCGCTCAACACCCATCCCAAAGGCGAATCCGCTGACTTCCTGCGGATCATAGCCGGCCATCTCCAGAACACGCGGGTGCACCATGCCGGAGCCGAGAATTTCGATCCAGCCTGTTTGTTTGCAAACGCGGCAGCCTTCTCCACCGCACTTGAAGCATTGCAGGTCGACTTCCGCGCTCGGCTCGGTAAACGGGAAGAAGCTGGGACGCAGACGGACCTGCTGATTCGGTCCGAACATCTGACGGGCAAACGTGAGCAGCGTTCCTTTCAAATCGCTCATCCGGATTCCCTTGTCGACTACGAGCCCTTCAATTTGCGTGAATTGATGGGAGTGGGTCGCATCATCGTCATCGCGGCGGTACACTTTACCCGGGCAAATAATCTTGACGGGTGTTTTCCCCTCTTTTTTCAGCATCGTGCGAGCCTGTACAGGCGATGTATGAGTCCGCATCAAAATCTCTTCCGTCACGTAAAACGAGTCCTGCATGTCGCGAGCCGGGTGGTCCTTGGGCAGATTGAGCATCTCGAAGTTGAAGTGATCCAGCTCTACTTCCGGCCCCTCGGCAATGTCAAAGCCAAGGCCGATGAAAATGTCCTCGATCTCCTCGATGATGCGGGAGAGCGGATGCATTGTACCTGCCGGGATCGGGCGTCCCGGCAGAGTAACGTCCACCGACTGGGAGGCGAGCTTGGCTGCGAGCTGCGCCTCTTCCAGCGCTGCCTGTTTGCCGGCAAAGGCTTCCTCCAATGCACTGCGAACCTCATTGACCAATTGGCCTACGACAGGACGCTCTTCCGGGCTCAGGCTTCCCATTCCTCTCAGGAGCTCTGTCAGCTCCCCCTTTTTGCCAAGATACTTTACACGCAGCTCTTGCAGCTGCGCCCCATCCGCGACCTGGCTGATCTGGGCCAGGGCAGACTGTTTCATTTCCTGTAACCGCGTTTGCACGTCATATCGCTCCTTTACTGATTTTGGTAAAAAAAGAAAGACCCGCCCCAAAAAGGGACGAGTCATTACTCGCGGTACCACCCTTGTTAAACAGAGCCATACGGCTGCGGAGACACGATCCTGGTCCTCCAGCCCTCCATACGGCTTTGCTTCACTCGTTCATGATAACGGGTTGCCCCGGTTACCCCCTACTTTGTTCCTAAAATACTGTTCAGGGGCCAGCTCGAGAGTGAATTCGGCAGCTATAGTGTGGGATGCTTTCAGTCAACGGCATCTCCTCCCTGAAAAACTATAGGTCCTGCGTACTAGTCTCTGTCATCGCTTTGCGTTATAATGCAGTTGTAGGAAAATTATAGCGCAACCTAAGCTAACTTTCAATTATACAAATGTTGCATGATGATTCGGCCCGGCTCCTACGAAATACCCTCTTTGGGAAGGGGACTTCAGACATGATCGACCAGGTTTCCGCTCTCTATGACAAGAAAATAGCTTGCCTGCATTGCCAATCCACCTTTACATCAAAACGAGTCCGCAGCGGCTCTCTTTCCATGTTGAAGCGCGACAGTGATTTTTGTACATACTTCAAGGAGCAATCGCTGAACCCGATCCTCTATACGGTCAATGTCTGCCCGTCCTGCGGTCTTGCCTTTAGCGACCAATTCAAGCAGCACCTGACTCCCTCGCAAAAAAAATTGGTGGGCGAGCTGATTTCCGCAAAATGGACGCCCAAGGAATTTGGGGGGATCCGCAGTCTGGAAGCAGCATTGGCCGCTTACAAACTGGCGATTTACGCAGCCGAGCTGACCGATCAGGTGCATTCCGTCAAAGCTGGCCTTTATTTGCGTCTGGCCTGGCTCTGCCGTTTCCAGGAAAACCAGGCGGAAGAAAAACGTTTCCTCCACATCGCCGCAAATGAATACGAGCAATCTTTCATCCATTCTGATTATACACAAGGCGAAAAAGAGATGTCGGAAGTTCGCGTCCTGTACCTGATCGGCGAATTAAAGCGACGCGTTGAGCAGTATGACGAAGCGATCCAGTATTTCTCGCGTA
The DNA here is from genome assembly GCF_036700025.1 of Brevibacillus borstelensis. NCBI lineage: Bacteria > Bacillati > Bacillota > Bacilli > Caryophanales > Paenibacillaceae > Brevibacillus > Brevibacillus borstelensis. The sequence continues at coordinate 4,174,659 of NZ_CP144922.1, forward strand.
CGCTGGAATACAGAAATCGCACGATTGAAACGGGCATACTCAGCATGGCCCAAGACCAATGGGCGCAAGCTCGCGAAGATTACAAAGCAAAACAGCAGAAGCAAGCGGCGAAGATCAGTTGACGGCCTGACCGATTCTCTTCCGTTGGGCCTCGTACACCAGTATGCCGGCTGCAACAGCCGCATTGAGCGATTCAGCCCGTCCGTACAAAGGAATGTGTACATAGCCGTCAGCAAGACGAGCCACCTGCTCGGAAACTCCCCGCCCTTCATTCCCGATCACGATTACCGCTTTTCCGCGATAATCAGCCTCGTCATAGGCGAGGCTGTTTTCTTTTAGCGAGGAGACGAGTACGTTGGCCCCCTGCTGTTGTAAAGTCTGAATTGCCTCGGGCAGGGAACGCAGAAAAACGGGCAGGCGGAACAGGGCTCCCATCGTAGCACGAACGACTTTTCCGTTGTACAGATCGACGCTACCCTCGCCCAGAACGACGCCATCCACCCCTGCGGCTTCGGCTGTGCGCAGAATCGTCCCGAGATTTCCCGGGTCCTGGATTTCATCGAGAACAAGCAGCAGGTAATCCCGCTCCGATGCTCTTTCTATCCATTCTGCCCAGTTTTCCGAATCTATTTTCACCTCAGCGACAATTCCCTGCGGAGATTTTGTCTCTGTCAACTTGCCAAGAACCGCAGAAGACACAGCGATCACCTGTACGTCTGTCCCCCGCTCGTCTAACGCCCGCAGGCAAGCCGGATCAATCCCTCGACTCTCATCGTAGAGAACGGTAACCACCTGTGCTCCGCTGTTTAGCGCCTCTTCTACGAGATGGGCGCCTTCCACCAGAAAACGGTTCTGCTCCTCGCGCCCTTTCCGGTTCAAGAGCTGGTGCAATCGCTTGACCAGTGGATTTTGTACGGACGAAATCACTTCATGACGCATTTAGTCTTGCTCCTCAAATGTTTTTAGATGCTTGTTGTTTCCGATCACGACGAGGACGTCGCCAAACTGGATCACCTCGTCCGGACTCGGGGCGATATTGAACTTGTCACCGCTTTTAATTGCGATGACGTTTACCTCATAGCGTGCCCGGATGTCCAGCTGGCGCAAGGTTTTCCCCACCATTTTCGAGGACACTACGACCTCCGCCACGCTGTAATCCTCAGCCAGCTCGATGAAATCAAGAACATTGGCCGAGATCAGATTGTGTGCGACTCGCACCCCCATATCACGCTCCGGGAAGACGACCCGATCCGCGCCTACCTTGTAGAGCACCTGTCCGTGCCTTTCATTTTGCGCTTTGGCGACGATCTTTTTGACGCCCATTTCCTTTAGAATCAGCACGGTCAAGATGCTGGCCTGAATATCGGCTCCGATCGAGACGACGACGACATCAAAATTGCGGATGCCAATCTCGCGAAGCGCTCTCTCGTCTGTAGAATCGGCTGCAACCGCATGGGTCACGTACTGAATATTTTCATTGATTCGCTCTTCATCCTCGTCGATCCCCATCACTTCGTATTCCATTTCATACAAGGTGCGGGCTACACTTGATCCAAACCTGCCCATGCCAATGATAGCGAACTGCTTGGACATTCCTTCCACTCCTTCTTCATTCCTGCCTGCTGTTGGGTTAAAAAGCCCATCCCATCATTGGCAGAAGACATCCTCGGATAGTTGAATACCAAGCATTATAACACAAGGATTTACCCTGCTACAAAAGCAGGTATGAGCTTACCTGGAAAGACGAATACTAGGGGGGCAACCCATATCGAAAAAGGGGGTGTCCGTCCGTCATGAACATCGCTTCTCTGAACCTTCGTCAGGCGATTATGTACAAAATGCAGGGCTCTGACGCAAATGCCGTCGAAGATACCATCAGTGACGCCATTTCCACCGGTCAGGAAAAAACGCTTCCGGGATTGGGCGTGTTGTTCGAAGTGCTGTGGCAAAACAGCGATGCCTCGAGCCGTCAGGAAATGGTGCAAACGATTGCCGAGCATCTGCCGAAACAGGCTGACCGTCCGATTTAATCGAGAAGAGAGGGAGGGACTTCGTGGTCTCTCCCTTTTCACTTAGTGCATTTCCATGCCAAGTCGCCGCAGCTTTATCGTGTATTTCACCTCAATCGGGAATTGCTTGAAGTCTTTGAACCAGTCATGCTTTCTCCAGTAATCCGCATAATGATGGCCGCGCATGGCGAGACCGAGTTTGAGGATGTCGCTGTTGTACTGCTTCTGCAGGATATCAAGCATTTTCCTGGCCCGTTTTTCCATTTCTTTTTTGATGAGTTTCTGCAGCATCACGATCACCTCTTCCGGCGACCCTTCAACGTTTTTGGTCATTTCGATAATGTCCCCCTGTATCTCGCATAAGTACGCAACGCCATGTCCGCTATGGTTATCCTGTCCCGTCGCATGCGATCCTTTCATTTCCAATTTCGTTCTGACGAAGTGAGGACGAAAGGAGATGTACCCTCCTCCCTTACCCGGGAGCGGTACGATGACATCTCCTCCCCTTTTCTCATCTCTCAGCTGCAAAAGTGCCCACGTATGGATATCATTGAGCGAGCCGACCATTTTTTGATCCCGAAAAACAGCTACCCCTTTCCATTTGACGTCATCCTTATAGGCCTGCACATAGTTTAGCATCGGCTGCAAGGTCTCATTGGACGTCTGAATCAAGTATTCGCCCATCGTTTGGTCAGGGATCGTGCCCATTTTCGTTCCATTTTCGATGAGATCCATTAAAAACACGACGGGAATCTGGATCAAGCCGGGTTTCATCTCCAGCAAATCGGCTGCTCTCCCTTGAACGACGACAGGCCACATCAGACGTCGTATTTGAGGGTCCCGCCGAAAGCTGTCAATGATGTCATCCATTCCTCTTCTGGCCACGTCTTCACTGATAGCGAGCACACGCGTATGCCCGAGGAAAATCCGCTGATTCAGACGCTGCTGAAGATTGTTGACGGCATCAATTACGGTTTTCCCGGTAACACTCATAATTTTTACCGCGTCCTTGTTTCCTCCCCCTCCCTGCCCGCTGCTGCCGACAATTTTGATCGGAATCGGAATTTGTACAGTCAATTTATATAAGTTCTGCCTGCCCTCGACCAAGTCGATGCCAAGCGCGATAACGGATGTTCTCTCCTCCAGTTCGCGCCGATCCCAGCAGCCTGTCAAAAGCGTCATAAAGAGTAATAAACAGCATAGGGAAGCCCAGGCTTTACCCATGCGCATCACTTCCCTTTTCCCTTTTTCTTCCCCGGTCGCGATAGAGCATGATCAGCCAGTGGATCAAAGGTGAGACGACGCTGATCCAGACGATTGTATATCCGATTAAAGAGGTCATCTTAAAGAGCTCCACGATGTTCTGCGGTCCAATCGCAACGAAAAAAAGGGGAAAGATCAAAACAATAGATGCAATCCGCTGGAAAAGCATTCCCTTCTTCAGAAGCTGGCGCAAGCCGTAGATTACTGCATAGTATCCATTAGCTACGGTTGTAAAAACAGCCGCTACCCAGACAGCGAGAAAAGCCGATTCCAGCCGTTCCAATATCAATCCGGGCACTTGCGTCGACTTGACGAGCTCCAAGGTCGGCCAGGTTACCCTTTGCAATTCCTCATGGCCAAAAACGACGATCCCCGCGAGGACGATCAATGTGTATACAAAAACAGAGATCCCGATACCGTAGAACCCTGCTTTGACTTTTCCCGTATTTTCGTGTGCAAAAGCGAAAAAGATCAGCATGATCTCGTAACCTTGAAATGAAAAATTGGTCTCAAACGCCCCCGTGATAATGGTCTCCCAAGGCACCCTGATCAGTGGGAGTATGTTGTTCCATTCCGCTTTTTGAAAGGACGCAAGCGCAATAAACAGAATCGGGAACAAAATGAGCGGAAACAGGATTTCATTGACCCGGGCAAGGGTATCGATCTCGTGCAAGCAGAGAATCACAGCCAACACGAACATCGAGACAATAATGACCTCCAGTGGCGTATCCATCAATACAGCTGTAACGACCACCTCACCAAAAATACGGGATGTTATGGCCGTGGTCACGAAGAGAGCAATGAGAAACATCATAATCCATGGCAGGCTGAGCCAAAACCCCAAACGGGATTGCTCATGTCCCCCCCACACAATCCGACTGTACTGGATAAATGTCAGTCCAGGGAAACGTCTGCTTAAAACCGCGATCAACCAAATCGCAAAAAACGTCAGAACCGACCCCAAAATCGGAGCCATCCAGCCCGCTTCAAACATCTTTTCAGTGGTTGTTCTCGGCAATGTCAGAACACCTACGCCAATCAGCGTGCTGGTAATGAGCGAAGTCATCTGCCACAGGGAAAACGTATTGTGCTGCGGATCTTTCCCAAGCTGGCTCATGACTTCTCTCCCCCCTTGCGGATCTCGTCCTGAGGATGGAACATGGTGGGGCGCCTTGTCAGCCACCTGAATGGCATGCGAATGACCATGTCCCTCATCGCGACCAAATTAATCGGGCTGATCGGTGTCAAGTAAGGCACGCCAAACGACTTCAGGGACGAAAGATGGATCAGGATAATGATGATAAACAGCATAATCCCGTACAAGCCAAACATCCCCGCCAATAGCATCAACGGGAATCGCAGCATCCGAATGGCGATAGCGGCACTATAGCTGGGGGTTGCAAAGGAACCGATCGTGGTCAGCGCGACGATGATGACCATGATCGGACTGACGAGGCCGGCCGAAACGGCGGCTTCACCGACGACAAGCGCTCCAACGATTCCGATGGTAGGTCCAATGGGGCCAGGCAGACGTACGCTTGCTTCCCGCAAAATCTCAATCGCCGTCTCCATAATTAATGCCTCCATCACAGACGGAAAAGGCACAGTTGAGCGTCCGGCAGCCATGGCTATAACAAGCCGGGAAGGGATCATTTCCGGATGAAACGAGCTGAACGCGATGTAAAGAGACGGCATAAGCAGCGCGATAATCATGCTGACTCCCCGAATCATCCTGATAAAGGTTGCGATATAAAAGCGTTCATAGTAATCTTCCGGGCTCTGATAGAACTGCGAGAAGACAGCCGGTGCGATTAGGGCAAACGGAGTGCCATCAACCAGAATCGCCACCTTTCCTTCCAGCAGGTTGGCGACCACCTTGTCCGGCCTTTCCGTGTTCTGTATCTGCGGGAAAGGAGACCAGCGGGTGTCCTGGATCAACTGCTCGATATAGCCGCTCTCTAATATGGCGTCGATGTTGATGTTTTCAACCCTTCGGCAAATTTCCTGAACGATGGGCTGATGAGCGATCCCCTCGATATAAGTAACGTAAATATCCGTCTGTGTCCGTTGGCCTACTACAAAATGCTTGAGCCGCAGGTTGGGGTCTTTTAGCCGCGACCGGATTAGCGCTGAATTAACGCAAAGCGTCTCTGCAAAGCCGTCGCGCGGCCCACGTACGACAGACTCCGTTTTGGGCTCTTCCACCCCACGTCGATCCCATCCCCTGGTGTTGTTTAAAAACACCTTGTTCTGTCCATCCAGAACAAGCACGGCATTTCCAAATAGGATGTTGCGAATCGCCTGCCGCAGTCGGTCTGTAGATTCCAGCTCATTGACAGCCGGTTTTTCGTAGGTGACACTCGTGGAAGCCATAAACCGTATGATATACTCACTGACCACACCTCGGTCCACCATGCCATCTATGAATAGCAGAGCGGCCTCTGTGCCGTTTTTCACAGTAAACCTCCGTACCACCAAGTCATCGCTTTTGCCGAGCTGTTTCTCCAGCAGGGCGAGGTTTTCTTCCAGACTGGAGGAGAGGATCGTATCAGGGACGCTTTCCATGCTTTTGTTGGCATGTTGGGTAAGGGCAGCATTCCGCAAACTTGCTTTTCGCTTTTCCCACGCTTTCCAAAACTGGCTCAACGCTCTCCCCCCTGTACCGTCAGATGTGGTTAGTGTGCCCAAAAATGGATAGAACACTCTCCTTTTCATTCTGATGGAACAGGTAAAACGTCCGTTGAACAACAAAAAAAACCGCCTTTACGACAAGGCGGACCATTTCAGGATATAGCGAATCGCTAGAAAAAGCAGATACATCTGAATGATGAAAAAAACCGGAACAGGGATCGTAAAAGAGAGGTGCTTGGTCTTGTGGCGGAAAAAGAGCATACCCGCCCAGGTCCCTGCTGCCCCTCCCAATGCAGCGACGAGCAGGAGCCCGGATTCGGGTATGCGAAGCCTTCCCTGCTTGGCGCAGCGCTTGTCGTTTGCCGTCACCATGAAGGCGTACACATTGACAAGAATGATGCCCGCAAGCAGCCAGAGCAGCTGCTGGCTCCACCAGCCGTACCCGATCATGAGCCAGGTACACGCCAGCAGAGCATTGCGAACCCTTTTATACGTTTCCAAATGATGCTGGTTGTTCATCTTTATTCTCCTTTTGCCCGAAAAGCGCGATTGGCAACAATGAACCGGCGAATGAGAAGACCTGCAGCAAACAGAACCGCCAGCACCAGAAGGCCATATAAACCGTAGGAGCGGATTAATGTGATGATCCCTTCTACATTGCGTCCAAAAATGTATCCAATCGCATAAAACGCAGCCGTCCATAATAAGCCGATCGGGTACGACAAAATCGCATAGCGTCGGAAGGTCATTCCGCTCATTGCGACGATATACGGAACCACGTGCCGAACCACAGGAAACAAATAGCTGAAGCAAAGAGCCAGCGTGCCGTACTTCTCCAGCAAAGCAGTAGATCGCTGGACCGTATGCCTCATCTTTTCCGTTTTGGACAACCACTTCAGGATCGGTTTGCCAAAGAATTTTCCGAGCAGAAATCCGATCGTCAATCCCGAAGCTACTCCGATATAGCCTGCCAAAAAGGCGTAGACCGGGTCCAGCAGTTTAATTGAAGCCAGAAATCCCCCCGTGGCCACCACCAATTCGTCTGGAATGGGCAATCCGACGATCCCCAGCCAGAGCAAAAAGAAGATGGCAATATAGCCGTATTGCTCGATTATCGACATCAACAGGTTGATTTCCATGGCGCAAAAAATCCCCTATCCTCGCCGCTTGGCTCTGTTTCGTTTAGGCCGTCGGCGCTATTTCCAATTTCATATCCCTTTTACCTATACGGATGCACAGCCCCAAAAGTTACTTGTACTATTTTGCAATCTAAACAAGGCTTTTATCAATACAAATCATTTATTGAACAAGAAATGATCTACCGAATGGACAAAAGCTCGTCTTGCTTGACCACCGTATAGGAATTATCCTGACCTTCCTGATAGGGATAATACACAACCAATACATGCGAACCTTCTACAAGCTCACCAGATTCCTCCCATTTCCCAATGTCGAAGGAAACAAGAGCAGGCAGGGTGTGCTTGAAATACTCCTTCTCCGTTGCGGTATGTCGGGCGAAATCTTCGCGCAGCTGCTCGCGTTTTTCCGCGACGACCTGATAGAGCGCTTGCAGGTCCGATTTTTCCAGTACGTCATCCCACCAGAGTTTTCGCGGGCGATGCTTTTGATTCCGCAGGTAATCGTATTTCATCAGGCTGAGAATGTGCTGCATCTGCTCTGTCCCGCGAGTCTCCAGAAACAGGCGCAAACGGAGAAACAAATCCTCCAACTGATGACCGATCCGGCTCCACCCTTTTTCTTCCCAAAAATCTCCAAACTCCTGAAAGAAATCAAAAGGTGTGGCAAAGGTGCGGGTCACAAGCCATTCCAGCGTGTTGTCCATACGATGCGCATTCCAGTACTTCTCCAGAATATCCTCTGCCCGCTTGATCCGCTGCATATCGCCAAAAGAGAGTACATTGTTCCCGAGAATTTCGTACGGTGCCTGGTCCATGTAAATATAGCCGTGATTGGCTGCCCGCGCTCTGACGCCAGTACCGCGCAGCATCTTCAGAAAACCGAGCTGAAGCTCTTCCGGCCGAAGCGCGAACACATCGTTGAACGTCTTGCGAAACGAATCGTAGTCCTCTTCGGGGAGTCCTGCAATCAAATCAAGATGCTGGTCAATTTTTTTGGAATTCTTGATTTTGGTAACGGTATTGGCCAGGCGATCAAAGCGTTGAATCCGCTGTACGAGGCGGTTTGTCTCGTCATTGGTCGACTGGACGCCGATTTCAAACCGGAAAATTCCCGGAGGCGCATTTTCAATCAGGAAGTCGAGAACGTCGGCACGCAGAATGTCGGCCGTGATCTCGAACTGAAACACGGTTCCATTGTGATTGTCAATCAGGAACTGAAAGATCTCCAATGCGTACTTCTTGTTGATGTTAAACGTCCGGTCGACGAATTTAATCGTTTTGACCCCGTGGGAAATAAGCCTCAATAAATCAGCCTTCACTCGCTCAAGGCCAAAATAACGGACCCCGTCTTCAATGGAGGACAGACAGTACTGGCACTTGAACGGACAGCCGCGCGACGCTTCGAAATAAACGACCCGATTGTTCAACTCGTCCAGGTCCTCTTCAAATGGGGAAGGGATGGAATCCAAGTTCTCAATTTGTGCACGCGGAGCGCTAAACCTGACGTGCTCTCCGTCGCGATAGGCGATGCCCGCGACGTCCTTTAAGCGAGGAGGCTCTCCTGTACGAAACGATTCATCATAGGCTTGCATCAATTCAAGAAACGTCTGCTCGCCTTCTCCCAGCACGATCACGTCGAATTCCGGATGCTGCTTGAGCCAGTGGTCGGCATCATAGCTTACTTCCGGACCTCCGACGATGACGGGCAGGTCGGGACGGATTTTCTTCAAGTTGGCGATCACGTCGATCGTCTCGCGGATATTCCAGATGTAACAGGAAAAAGCGGCAATATCCGGCTGCCGCTTGTAGATGTCACCGACGACATTCAGGGTTACATCGTTTATCGTGTATTCGGCCAATTCAATATCGGGAAATGTCGGCTTTGTATAGCTGCGCAAATAACGCAAGGCCAGTGAAGAGTGTATGAACTTGGCGTTAAGTGTAGACAATAAAATTTTCATCTGTACGTGTACTCCTCTTGGACAAATCTCCCCCTGTCTTTCGCACAGGGGACAGGCACTTTTTGCCTTCTGTAACAGTATCACAAGCCATGCCCGGCAGCAAATGCAGATACTGGTCCTACCCTTTTTTGGTCAGCTCCCGGATGACATGTCCAAGCTCCGGCACGATCAAACGATTCATCGCCAAGCGGACTGCTCCTGTAGAACCTGGCGTAGAAAAAATGGCCTTTCCCTGTTTGACTCCTGCGACCGCTCTGCTGAGAATGGCTGCCGAGCCGATGTCCTCCGTGTAGCTCAACATGCGGAACAACTCGCCGAAGCCCGGAATCTCCTTTTCCAAAAGACCCGAAACGGCTTCAAATGTATTGTCCCGAGGAGAGATGCCTGTCCCGCCATTTAGCAAAATCGCTTGAACCGCCGGATCGGCCACCCCTTCTTCGATGGCTGCGATCACCTGTGCAGGCTCGTCCTTTACGATGCGATATTGCAAAGTAAGATGGCCAGCCTCCCGCAACAGCTCCATCATCAATTGGCCGCTCTTGTCCGTCTCTTCGGTCCTTGTATCTGAAACGGTAATCACCATGCAGCCCACTTGCTTCGGGGCATTTGCCTTATGCTCCTTCGTGCTCATATGATTTCATCCTCTCTGGAAACGGCATAGGAAAAACCGTCCCGCCCCCCGTCTTTTATCTGAAGCCATGATACCATTTTCATGGCAGGCCTATCCAGTCACGTGCAATACCGTTCGATTACATGTTTCACTCCCTGCTGGATCGGGATTGTTTTATAATGAGGCGATAGAAGGTTGACATTGCTTTCATCGAGGTGGGTACTCACATGCCAAATCGCCATTTCTTTTCCTTTCACTTTCACAAGCATTCCAAGACACCGCTTAACGTTCAACTGTTCGAACAGTTGCAAACAGCCATCTTGCGCGGCGCCTTTCTCCAGGGAGACCAGCTTATTTCGCTTCGCGAGATGAAGGCGATCACCGGCTGTTCTTTGGAAACGGTGAAAAAAGCGTACGATTTGCTGGTCCAACATGAATGGGTAGAAGCCCTGCATGGAAAGGGGTATTTCCTCACCGCAAAAGCCAGGGAAATGCGACGCAGCGACCGGCTCCCTCTCGCTGATATTCCGCTCTTCTCATTGGCTGATTCTACACCCCCGCCAGGCGACGACTTGCTGCGACGACTGCGCTCTTCCTTTGCGGATAGCGTAAACGTGCTGACTGAACAGGCGGGGCAAAAGAAAATCCGAAGAATACAGGCTGCAGACGCCTATTGCGTACATTTGAACAGCCGGGGAATACCTGCCGCACCTGAGCGTCTGCTATTGTTTAACCGCAGTACAAGTGCATTTACCTTCGTTGTTCAGCAGCTTATGCAGAAAACAGATATCGTCTTTGTGGAAGAATACCATTACCCTGTATTTTCCTCTATGCTGAAACACTGCGGCATCACCGCAAAAGCGATCCCCCTGGACAGGGAAGGCATCGATATAGAAGCTTTGGAGGCCGCCACGAAAGCAGCTCCTCCCGGGTGGCTTTTGATCAATCCGCATCACCATTTTCCTACCGGGATCAGCTATTCCCGCAAGCGAAAAGAGTATTTGCTAGACTGGGCGGAAAGAAATCGCGTGACGCTTTTGGAAAACGACCATCACGGAGATTTGTGGTTTCGCAGACCAAGTCGCACGCTTTACCAGCTTGCAGTGGAAACAGGACGCTCAGTCCCCGTCTATACGCTTCATTCCTTTTCCAAAACGCTTGGGCGCGACCTTCAACTAGGGGCGCTCGTGCTTCCAAGCCAGCTTACGGAGGAGGAGCGTGAGCGTTTGCGGCAGCTCGTTTCCCTTACAGGTGCAGAGCCATCCTTGCTCATTTTGGAGGCGGCCGTTTCCCTCCTGAACGATCCGTGGTTTGCCGAAGTTTATCTGGCGGAAAGACGCTCTCTCTTTTTTGCCAGATGGCAATGCCTGCTTCAGGAACAGCCGCAAGCACTGCCGGCACATGCCCGCCTGCTGCCGATAAAAGGCGGACTCAATACGTGGATCGAGTGGGGGACGCCCAGTCCGCACGCTGCCGCACAGGAAGAACGGGTAATTACTCTCCTGCGCGAGGAGGGACTTGAACTTGCGGCAGGAAAGTCCTTTCGCCTTCCTGACGAACCAGAGGGACTGATCCGGCGGCCAGCCGTTCGCTTTCCGTTAGCTCCGCTGGACAAGCGGGAGCTGACGTATTGGCTGCAGCGCCTGGGAGCCATGCTCCTTCGTTAAAAATCCATCTTCACCGCTTGCTTTTCGTCTATTATACTTACATTGGTTCCTGACATACTAAGCGAAAGCCTTTTGCCCAATCAAACGGAGAGAACCGAGGATGATCGCGAATGATACGGAAAATTGTAGAGAAGCTCTACCTTGATCCCCCGAAAACCCTTGTCCTTGGTTTTGCCCTTATCATTCTGCTTGGTGCCTTTCTGCTCACGCTGCCTGTCGCGACGATCGACGGGGCGGGACTTTCCTGGCTGGATGCCTTGTTTACCTCTACGTCCGCCACATGCGTAACAGGATTGGTCGTCGTGGATACAGGCACGACATTTACTTTGTTCGGGCAGCTCGTGATCTTGAGCTTGATCCAGGTCGGCGGGCTCGGCTTCATGACCATCGCCACTTTTTTTGCTCTGATCATGCGCAAGCGAATTTCTTTGCGCGAGCGCCTTCTCCTGCAGGAATCCTTAAACCAGGTTTCGATTGAAGGGATTGTGCGCCTGGCAAAGCTGATCATTATTTTTACAGCTATCACCGAGGTTATCGGCGGATTGCTGCTGGCCCTGCGCTTTTCTTTTGACATGCCGGTCGGCAGAGCCTTTTACTACGGCTTTTTTCATGCCATCTCCAATTTTAACAACGCCGGCTTCGACTTGATGGGCGACTTCTCCAGCCTGACACGCTATGTATCGGACCCTGTTGTGACGTTGGTCGTCTGCGCCATGATCATTCTGGGCGGGATCGGCTTCATCGTCGTCAGCGAAGTGTTTGAATACCGTCAGACAAAGCGATTGTCGCTCCATACAAAAGTTGTTTTGTACACGACTGCCTGTCTGATCCTGATCGGTACCGGACTGATTTTTATACTGGAATACAACAATCCGAAGACGCTTCAGCCGCTTTCGCCATTGGGGAAGGTGCTCGGCTCCCTGTATCAGTCCGTCACGGCACGTACGGCAGGCTCAAACACGTTGAGCATCGGAGATATGCGGCAGTCTTCCCTGTTTCTCATCATCCTGTTGATGTTTATCGGGGCCTCTCCAGGGTCTACGGGAGGCGGTATCAAGACGACGACCTTCGCTACCCTGATCGGAGCCGTCATCGCCCAGATCAAAGGGAAGGAAGATGTGATTTTTTTCCGCCAGAGATTGCTGCCCCATGTCATCTATAAATCGCTGACTGTAACCGTCATCGGGATGCTTGTCGTCATCGTCGTAACGATGATCCTCACCATTACCGAAGCGGGTGCCGAATTTTTGATGATCCTGTTCGAGGTGACCTCCGCATTTGCCACAACGGGGCTTTCGATGGGACTTACCCCGCTGCTGACCCCGATCGGCAAGATCCTGATCATCCTGACCATGTTTGCAGGCAGGCTAGGCCCCCTTACCATCGCCTTTGCACTAGCCCAGCGAAAGCAAAAGGAATACTACCGCTATCCAAAAGGAAAAATCATGATTGGATAGCGAATAAAACAGCCCCGTCACTTCAGCCCAGAGGCCGAATGGACGGGGTTGTCGTTTTTCGCGCCAATAAATAGCCGGCAAGCAACAGGGCAAGGCTCCACGCTCCACTCACATAGAGCGGATCGATACCGGTCACAGGCAGCAGCAGCCAGCTCCAGACCAGTGCGAAAATCGGCGCGCCCCAAATCGCGACTGCTCCATAGCGCTCATGTACCGGCGTCAACTGAAACAGGAAGAAAAGCACGGGGAAAAATACCGTGACCCCTCTGAGCGTCATCGCCAGGAAGGCCCAATGAAGAATGAGTGCATGCTCATCCAGACAGACAAATGCGTAAGCCATCAAAATTACAACGATGATCAACAATCGTGAGAGGGCCAGATTTTTTTTGTCTGAGCGAAAGCGGTCCGTATATTTCTGGATGACATCCCGATTGAGAATCGTTGCGATGCTGAGTGTCAATGCGGCGCCTGTCATCACCACAGAAAGCAGGATAACGGCATATGCCCCACCGGCCAGCCATGTCGGGGAATGGAGCAGAAAGAACTGGGGAACGGCCTCGCGCGGTGAAAGCTGCGGATGCGTGTCATGCATATACATCCCGATCCATGCACTCACCAGACCGATCAAAATGATGACAACTCCCGCTGTCACGGCGCCTGTCCGGGCATCTGCGGCACTGCGGCTCGCGAAAATGGGCTGAAGATACGCCTGCGTAGAAAAAATGCCGACGATCATTGCTGCACCCTGCGCCCAGCCTATGCCTGCTTCCGGCACAGTCAGAGTGAAACGCCCTTCGCCCCACCAACGGATGTAGCTGTCTCCGCTCACTTGCCACCACAGCCAAGCGCCAGTCCCGACCAGCAGCAGTACAAGCATGGCTGTTTTTAACGTCCCGACGATGCTCGCTCCCATGAAACCGCCAGCCAGCACGTAAGCAAAAATTAAAAAGGACGGGATCAACGCCATAACAACCAACGGCCCTTTCCAGAAAACAGTGACGAACGGAAGGGCAGCCAGCAATTGTGCGATCACCTGGATAAACATGCCCAAGGATAAAAACAAGCTGGCTCCCAGTTGCGAGCGGCGACCGTATTGCCCTCCGACCAGCTCTGGCAGCGTCTCCACCCTCATCCGAATAAAGCGATTGGCAAACAGCCCAAGCAGCATGACCGCAACCCCGCCGCCCAGCGTAAACCAGATCGAAGCCAAGCCGTACTGAAAGGCAAGCTCTCCCGTTCCGACGATAGAGGTGCCGCCGACGAATCCACCTACCAGGGCTCCGGCAACCATCCCGGCTGACAAGGAGCCCCCTGCATTGCTAAAATCGCTGCTGCGCCGTACAGCTCGCTTCGCCACAACACCGGCAACGACTGTACACATCAAGACCGCAAGAAAACTGAGCAGAAATCCGATCGAGGACACGCTGTTCTCCCCTCTAATGCTGCTTTGTTGGGCCGCCACGGCAACACGTGGCGACATCTGTCAAAAGATTGAGTTAATGACTTTAGTATATTACAAGAATGAGTTCATTCACAATAAGGGTTTACCCTTCCAGTGATATGAGCCATAAAAAAGACCCTGCTTGCTGTCGGCACAACGACCTTTGCAAACAGGATCCCGTGTATTCTCTTTACTTGGAAACGGCGGAGCCGGAGAGTGCTTCGCACACCAGTCGGCCCATTTCTTTTGTTCCAATCGCTTTGCTTCTGTCTGCGGCGATGTCTCCGGTACGGTGTCCCGCTTCCAGTACGGACCAGACAGCACGCTCTACATCATCTGCCGCTTTGTCCATCCCAAAGGAGAGCCGGAGCATCATCGCTGCGGACAGGATCGTCGCCAACGGATTGGCGATTCCTTGTCCGGCGATGTCAGGCGCCGAACCGTGAACCGGTTCGTACAGGCCAAAGCTTCCCTCAGCGAGGCTTGCCGATGCCAGCATACCGATCGAACCGGTCAGCATGGCCGCCTGATCGCTCAAAATGTCCCCAAACATATTTTCTGTCACGATGACATCAAACTGCTTCGGAGCCCGGACCAACTGCATGGCGCACGCGTCTACCAGCATATGGGAGAGCTCGACGTCCGGATAATCGGCCGCTACCCGCTCTGTTACCTTCCGCCAGAGACGGGAGCTTTCGAGAACATTCGCCTTGTCTACCGAGACGAGGCGTTTTTGGCGCTTGCGGGCCACATCAAACGCGACGCGGACGATACGCTCGACCTCCGCCTCGTGATAGATGCATTGGTCTTCTGCCACTTCGCCGTTCGGTCCGTCGTAGCGTTTTTTCTCTCCGAAATAGATGCCGCCTGTCAGCTCCCGGACGACGATCA
Organism: Brevibacillus borstelensis; assembly: GCF_036700025.1. NCBI lineage: Bacteria > Bacillati > Bacillota > Bacilli > Caryophanales > Paenibacillaceae > Brevibacillus > Brevibacillus borstelensis. Next base: position 4,189,728 of record NZ_CP144922.1, read on the forward strand.
GATCGACGCCAGATACGACCTCCGGCTTGAGCGAGGACGCCTCTACCATCGAGGAATGCATGGTCGCCGGCCGAATATTCGCAAACAAGCCCAGCTCTTTGCGAATGCCGAGAAGCCCCGCTTCCGGACGAAGATGGCCGGGATTTTGATCCCATTTGGGACCGCCCACGGCACCCAGCATAACCGCATCCGCTTCTTTTGAGATCGCGATGGTTTCTGCTGGCAGCGGTGTTCCATCTGTGTCGATGGCGATACCGCCGATGCGTCCGTATTTGTAGTCAAATGTTACTCCTTCACGTTCTGCCACCAAAGAGAGAACCTTGACCGCTTCCTCCATGATTTCCGGTCCGATTCCGTCTCCGGGCAGGACTGCGATGCGATAGTTTTTTTTCATCTTCATCCCGCTTTTCTTTCAGTATCGTCTCATGCAAGTATGGTTGATCTCTTCCACGTATCGTTTTTCTTCTATTTATATATGGTTTCATGCAGCCGATTCATATCCGGCATCATATACAACCGAATCGTTTTACCGGCTGCGTTCGGTTTCCTATCATTTTTACCGTCTGCCGTACGCTTTGGTCTCTTCCACTCTATCCTCTTTACCGTTCGTCACACGCTCAGCTCGTCGCTGCTACCAGGGCCTCTCCGCGACGCTCCAGAATCTTGTTGATGGCCCGCACATAAGCAATGGCGCTCGCTTCCAGAACGTCCGTGCTTACGCCACGGCCGGTTACCGTAAGATCGCCCTGCTGCAAGCGGACAAACACTTCTCCGAGGGCATCCTGGCCTTGTGTTACCGAGAGAATTTTGTAATCGGTCAGACTGACCTCTTCACCCGTCGCCCGATCAATTGCCTTGTAAATGGAATCAACAGAACCGTTTCCGCATGCAGCCTCCTCGCATGTCGAACCATCTGCCCGCACCAGTCTTACGCTCGCGGTCGGTACGGAGAGGTTGCCGTAGGAAAGCTGTACGGACTCGAGGCGGTACATTTCCGTCCCGCGGACCATTTTTCCGTCAACCAGAGCCAGAATGTCATCGTCGCTGATCTCTTTCTTCTTGTCGCACAATTCCTTGAAGGAAGCAAAAGCCGCGTCGATCTCTTCCTGCTCCAGATGGTAGCCAAGCTCCACCAGCTTTTCTTTGAAAGCATGGCGGCCGGAGTGTTTGCCCAGCACCAGCTTGTTGGATTTGAAGCCGACGGATTCCGGACGAATAATTTCGTAGGTGGTCGCCTCTTTGAGCACGCCGTCCTGGTGAATTCCCGATTCGTGGGCAAACGCATTCGCCCCCACGACCGCCTTGTTCCCAGGCACGATCATCCCGGTCAAACGGCTGACCAGCTGACTGGTCCGGGCGATTTCCTTCAGATTCAGCTTGGTCGTCGCCTCGTAGAAATCCTTGCGAGTCTCAAGGGCGAGAGCCACTTCCTCCAACGCTGCGTTGCCTGCGCGCTCTCCGATACCGTTGATGGTTCCTTCCACTTGGGTCGCGCCCGCTTCCACTGCGGCGAGGCTGTTTGCCACCGCCATGCCCAAATCGTCATGGCAGTGACAGCTCAGGCGGATTCCTTCCACTCCGGGAACGCGCTGGCGCAGCTCGCGGAAGATGTTTCCGTACTGGTACGGTGTCATGTAACCGACTGTATCCGGGATGTTGACTGTGGTCGCGCCTGCTTTGATCACAGCTTCTACCACTTCGGCCAGAAAATCGATCTCGGTGCGGGCAGCATCCTCGGCGGAGAACTGCACTTCCGTAAAGTATTTCTTGGCGTATGTGACTGCTTCCACCGCTTTTTCCAGCACCTGCTCCTTGGACATGCGCAGCTTGTGCTCGCGGTGAATCGGCGATGTCGCCAAAAAGACGTGGAGGCAGGCGTTTTGCGCATGGCGCAGCGCTTCGTATGCCTTATCCATATCGCCCTTGACCGCGCGGGCCAGGCTGACAATGGTGGAATTTTTCACGCGCTTTGCCACTTCGGCCACGGACTTTTGGTCGCCCGGGGAGGCAGCGGCAAAACCCGCTTCAATTCTCGTAACGCCCAGCTTCTCTAGTTGTAGGGCGATCTCCACCTTCTCGTTCGTGCTGATGTTGACGCCCGGAGACTGCTCCCCGTCGCGCAGTGTTGTATCAAAAATCTCAATGGTCCGCATGAACTTTCCACCTCCACAAAAGTTGTTGTTTTGTTTTTTTTCTTATTTATTCAGCCAGGACATCATGCCACGCAGCTTCGCACCCACTTGCTCGATGCCGTGTTCTGCTTCCAGACGGCGGCGAGCATTGAAGCCAGGGCGGTTCGCCTGGTTTTCCAAGATCCAGTTGCGGGCGAATGTGCCGTCTTGGATTTCCGCAAGCACTTTTTTCATCTCTTTGCGAGTTTCGTCCGTGATGATGCGACGGCCTGTGCTGTAGTCGCCGTATTCGGCTGTGTCGCTGATGGAGTAGCGCATGCGGGCGAGTCCGCCTTCGTACATCAGGTCAACGATCAGCTTCAGCTCATGCAGACATTCGAAGTAGGCGATTTCCGGCTCGTATCCGGCTTCAACCAGTGTATCGAAGCCCGCTTTTACCAGCTCGCTCACGCCGCCGCACAGTACAGCCTGCTCACCGAACAGATCGGTTTCGGTCTCTTCGCGGAAGGACGTTTCGATGACGCCCGCCCGGGTGCAGCCGATGCCGCTTGCGTACGCCAGTGCCGTTTCCTTCGCTTTGCCGGAAGCATCCTGGTATACCGCGATCAGGCCTGGAACGCCGAAGCCCTCTTGATACACGCGGCGTACGAGATGGCCCGGGCTCTTTGGAGCAACCATGATCACGTCAACGTCTGCTGGAGGCACGATTTGCCCGAAGTGGATGTTGAAGCCGTGGGAGAAGCAAAGCGTCGCGCCCGCTTTCAGATTGCCTGCGATCTCGTCGCGGTATACTTGCGCCTGACGCTCATCCGGCATGAGGATTTGCACCACATCTGCACGGCTGGCCGCTTCCGCTACCGATACGACTTCAAAGCCGTCTTTTGCCGCTTGGTCCCAGGATTTCCCTTCACGAAGACCGACAATGACTTTATAACCGCTGTCGCGCAGGTTTTGTGCTTGCGCGTGGCCTTGGCTGCCGTATCCGATAATTGCTACCGTTTTTCCTCTCAGTGCCTCTTTGTTTACGTCTGCTTCATAGTACATAGTTACCATGTGTATAGCCTCCCTAAAAAAGTTTAGTTGTTATCATTATTCTGAATATGCTGGTTTATACGTTGGCCGGTACAGGCACAACACTGCGTGCCATTGCCATGGAACCGGTACGCGTCAGCTCAATGATACCGTAGGTTTGCAAAAGAACGAGCAAGGCGTCGATTTTTTCTGTATCCCCTGTTACCTGGACGATCAGCGAATTTGGACCTACATCGACGATTGCGGCCCGGAACGGCTCGACAATCCCGTTCAATTCGGCCAACTGGCTCGGGTTGGCACTTACTTTGATCAGTGCCAGCTCCCTGGATACAAAGCTGTTTGCGCTGAGGTTCGTAACATTGATCACATCAATCAATTTATAGAGCTGCTTCATTAATTGATCGATTTTTTGCTCGTCTCCCCCGGTGGTGATGATCATCCGGGACAGCCCCGCCTCTTCGCTTCCGCCGACAGTGATGCTGTCGATATTGAAGCCGCGCTGGCCAAACAGATTGGCGACACGCGTCAGCACGCCGGGTTGGTCATTGACGAGTACGGCAATCGTATGTCGCTGCATCTAGTCGTCCCCCAATACCATTTGATCTAATGTGTTGCCGGCAGCAACCATCGGATAGACGTTTTCTTCCTGGGCCACGCGGAAATCCACAACGACTGGACCGTCATGCCGGAGTGCTTCGGCCCAGACAGCTTCTGCCTCCTCTGGCGTCGATGCCCGCAAGCCCTTTACTCCGTAAGCCTCTGCCAATTTGACAAAGTCCGGGCTGCAGGTCAGATCGATCTGGCTGTAGCGGTTGTCGTAGAACAGCTCCTGCCACTGGCGAACCATTCCGAGACACTGGTTGTTGATGATGGCGACCTTGACCGGTACGCGATACTGGGCGAGAATTGCCAGCTCCTGGTTGGTCATCTGGAAGCCGCCATCCCCTACCACCGCGATAACTGTTCGCTCTGGATGTGCAATCTGCGCGCCGATCGCGGCCGGGAAGCCGAAGCCCATCGTGCCGAGACCGCCCGAGGAGATGAAGGAGCGGGTATGCTTGAACTTGTAGTACTGTGCCGTCCACATCTGATGCTGTCCGACGTCTGTCGTGACAATCGCTTCTCCATTCGTGGAGCGGTACAGCAGTTCAATCACCGCTTGCGGCTTCAAGACCTCGCCATCCTTTTTGTAGCTGTACGGCTTTTCTGCCTGCCACTTGTGCAGCTGCGCAATCCACTCCTCGGAGTCGCACCGGGAGATGAGCGGCAGCGCCTTTTGCAAGGTGCTCTTCACATCTCCGGTCACCTTTACGGCTGTGGAGACGTTTTTGCCAAGCTCCGCCGGATCGATGTCCACGTGGACGATGCGGGCTTTCGGAGCAAACTCCTTCGTCCGCCCCATCGTGATCCGGTCGTCGAAGCGGGCACCGAGCCCGATGACACAGTCAGCGTTGAGCAGCGCCTGATTGGCTGTGTAGGAGCCGTGCATTCCCGGCATTCCCAGAGACAGCTCGTGTACCCCTGGAAATCCGCCCAGCCCCATGAAGGTGTTGATGACCGGAATCCGCGCCGCTTCGGCGAAAGCGCGCAGCTCCTGATCGGCTCCGGCGGAAATGATCCCGCCGCCTGCCATGATTACGGGCCGCTTCGCCTTTGAAATCGCCTGAACGAAAGCCTCGACATCCTCGTCGCTCGGCACTACCTCGGCTTGATAGCCGCGAATTTCCACCTTTTCCGGATAGAAGAACGGCGCCTTGGCATTGCTGACGTCTTTCGGAATGTCGATCAGGACCGGTCCCGGGCGCCCTGTCGTTGCGATATGGAACGCTTCTTTGACGACTCGCGGAATGTCGCGGACGTCACGCACAAAGTAGCTGTGCTTCGTGATCGGGATCGTAATGCCCGTGATGTTGGCTTCCTGGAACGCATCCGTGCCGATCAGTTGCTGAGCCACGTTGCCTGTGATGCAAACGAGCGGAACGGAGTCCATCTGCGCCGTGGCAATCCCGGTTACGAGATTGGTAGCCCCCGGCCCGGATGTGGCGATGACCACGCCCGGCTTTCCTGTCGCCCGTGCATAGCCGTCGGCTGCGTGAATCGCGCCTTGCTCGTGCCGGGTCAGGATGTGCTTGAAGTAGCTGCCGTACAAAGAATCGTAAATCGGCAGGACCGCACCGCCCGGATAGCCAAAAATGTACTCCACTTGCTCCAGGATCAGGCTGCGCAGAAGCGTCTCCGCCCCTGTCACCTCCTCACCGAACTTGACCGGCGGCATGCCGTTCTTTCCTTGTAATTCGGCTGTTTGTACACTCATGTTTCTCTCCTCCTCCCACGGTCTCTTCATGTATTGAAAAAACCTATTGGCTAATAGAAAAACCCTTTCGCCCCGACACGGTTTTGTATGCCATGTCTGTTTGGGGCGAAAGGGTTCGCGGTACCACCCAACTTCATCGGCGCCTCACGGTCAGCCGATCTCAGCCAGTCGATTGAAGACTGCGACACGGTAACGGGTGTCAATCGGCCCTACCTACTAGCCGCTATGGCGGCAGCGACTTTCAGTAAGGCGGCTCGAAGGCGAGCAATGCTCTGCATTCTTTGCCCAGTTCTCATCATCCTGGGCTCTCTGTAAAAGAAGTGGCAGGCACCATCCTTGTCATAGCCGGTTTGAATCAATATTTTCAATATTTCATTGTTGTCTGAAAATAAAGTGTTATGTCTGATTATAGCCACGCGTCTAGGGGGTGTCAACGAGATAAAAAACATTTTGCCGGACTTTTGTCCGAACGAATGTTCAGTCAAAAACGGCTTCGCCGTGCGGTTTTTTCGTGTAAGCGGATTCACATTCTTTTCAAAAAATTTGCGCTGCCGCTGCATTTTCTCCGGCCCAGAGCCCCCTCCATCCTGCTTTCCGTCGAAAAACGAGTCAGGAGATTCCGATCCCTGCCCAGCAAAAAAGCCCGGGCTTTCCCGGACTTTCGGCATGGTCTCTCTTTACGCTTTCAGCCCATTTTTCTCCGCCATCCCTCTGATCAGCACCTTGGCTACCTCGGGTCGGGAAAATTCGGCTGGAGGCATCACTCCGTTGCGAAGCAGCTCCCTTACCTTTGTACCGGACAGCTTTACATGCTGCTTGCTGTCATGCGGGCAGGTCTTGCCTGTCGCCATTCCTTGGCATGCCTTGCAGTAGAAGCTGTGTTCAAAAAAGAGCAGTTGAATCCCCAGCTCCCCAGGCAAAAACTCGGAGAAAATGTGCTGTGCATCATAGGTTCCATAGTAATCTCCGACTCCGGCATGATCCCGCCCTACGATGAAATGGGTGCAGCCGTAATTTTTCCGCACCAAAGCATGAAACACCGCCTCTCTCGGCCCGGCATATCTCATCGCTGCCGGAAAAGAGGCCAAAAACACCCTGTCCCGCGGATAGTAATGCTCAAGCAGCACCTGATAGCTCTCCATCCGGACGACAGCCGGCACGTCGTCCGCCTTCGTTTCCCCCATCAGCGGATTCAGAAACAAGCCGTCGACGATTTCCAAAGCGGTCTTTTGGATGTACTCATGGGCCCGGTGGACCGGATTGCGTGTCTGAAACCCGACGACAGTCTTCCAGCCCTTTTCCTTGAATGCTTCCCTCGTCTCCGCCGGCGTGTAGTAGGTATCGGCAAACAGTGCGGGAATGGGTCTTTTCAGGACGTCGATCGGACCGCCAATGTACAGATCGGGCTTCTCAAACAGCTTTTTTACTCCGGGATGCTCCAGATCGTTTGTACGGAATACATGCAAGGCTTCTCGTCTTTTATCAGGCTTGTATTTGCTGTTAACCGTCAGCACTGCGTACACCGTACCATCTTCCCCCGCCAGCAGCACTTCGTCCCCGATCCCGACATCCCGCACAGTTCTCTCATCCACGGCGAGGGTGACCGGAATCGACCAGACCGTGCCGTTTTGCAAACGCATCGATTCGACAACAGACTCGTACTCCGCTTCTTCGAGAAAGCCGGTAAGCGGCGAAAACGCTCCGATGGCAATACAATCGATGTCTGACAGCGTCCAGCGATCCACCGTTATGACCTTGCGGCTTCCTTTCTGCGGCAACCTTTTTTCCGGCGATACGAGTCGATTGATCAAAATGCCACCGTGGGGCAGGCTGCACTGTTTCATCATCCTCATCTCCCATTGCTTATTTATGCAGTCCGCATTCTGTTTTCGAAAAACCGCTCCACCTGCCAGCACGGGGGTCCTCTCCCGGCATTACAGGCCGGGTGCAAACACTGCATCCAATACTCGGATAGTGGCGATCATGCAGAGGGTTGTAGACGACATCGTGGGACCGGATGTACGTCCAGACGTCTTCCTGAGTCCAATCCGCCAACGGGTTCAGCTTGACCAACTGAAATTTTTCATCCCACTCCACCTTTTTCGCATTTGCCCGCGTAGGGGCCTGCTCCCGCCGAATTCCTGTAATCCATGCGCTATATGTGGAAAGAATTTCTCGCAGCGGCTCTACCTTCCGAAGCTTGCAGCAGAGATTCGGTTCCCTTTCCCAGAGCTTGTCGCCGTATCTCTCCGCCTGTTCTTCCAGAGTGAGCGCTGGCAGCTTTTGAATGAATGAGATGCCATAACGCTCTTGCAAGCGATCCCTCGTCGACAGCGTTTCCGGAAAGTGTTTGCCTGTGTCGAGATAAAAGATTGGCGTTTTCGGGGCCAGCTTGTGCAGCATGTCGATCAAGACGACGTCTTCCGCACCGAAGCTGGATGCCAGGACAATCTCTGTCCCAAACTGTTCGATTCCCCATGCGAGCACATCCTGGGGGTGCTTGGTTTCCAGGCGGTAAGCTGTCACATTCAGCTCCGCGTCCGAAAACCTGCGTTGATGGGTCATGCGTTTACTCTCCCTTCCTGCTAGGCTTACCTCACATCATATGAGGAAAGCAGGCGGGTGGATATTCGTCCCGGCAAACAATTGCCCACCGGCAGCCAGTGAATTCTCCCGTCAGTGATCGACTTTCCCGGAGAGCAAAAAAGCGCCGCCGGATTTTTTCATCCAGACGGCGCTCTTGAATTTACTTGTCAGAGTTTTCGTTTTCGTAGGGAGCAAAGAAGCTGACCACCGGCATTGTGGCTGGTGTTGCCAGTGATGTTGTGGCTTGCGCTGCCGCTTGCCCCTCAGACTGGCTGCTGTCAGATACGGTGCTTTTTCCCAGGAACGAGGATGGCGGCACCACGTATGTTCCTTTATTTTCGCTCTCCTTGGCAAAGGCTCCTGTCGTCAGCATCGCCGAGCTCGCTACTGCCAGAAGGCCCAACATCATCCATTTGTTCTTTTTCATCTGTTCTAACACTCCTATCCAGGATTTTCTTTCACGCTCTCATCGTAACGCATCTGCATGGAGGCCAGAAACGGACGGGAGATGGGTTTTATTTCCTCCCGGAGACGGATGCATCGGCAGGTTTCAAGCCTGAGTTCCCCCGGTGAGGCATACCATCCTTTCCAAGACCATTGCACCAGTACCAAATTCTCATTTTTTCCCAATTCCATGTACAAAGAAGAAAAAAATGGTACGATGCTGTTGTTCTGATTTTTTTCCTAGGAGGATTATGCATGAAGAAAGTGATCGGCATATGGCTTACGGCCATTCTCTTGATTGCCGCTCTCACCGCTTGTTCGCAAAACGCCAAACCGGCTGATGAGAAGGCCCCCCAAAAAACCGAGGAGGCTTCATCGGATACGAAAACATCCGATACATCCTCATCTGAAGCAAATAAAGCTCCCGGAGAAGCCGTCCCCTTTGAAGTGGTTGGACAGTCCTCTGAAGACGCTCCGACCGATCAGGGTCAGACCGAGGTGCGTCTCGGGGGGAATGTTACCGTCGAAGAGAAGGAACTCGTCATCAAAGGGACCAGCAATCTGCTGCCTGGGGCCATCGTGGAGGCGGAGGTTACCTCAAAGGGCTACAACATGTGGGGATACAAGGCAAAGACAGAAGTTAACGGGGACGGCAGCTTTGAGATGACTGTAAAAAAGCCGGATGTCAAAAATACGATGGATGTGGAGCTTTCCTTTGATCCCTACGACCAAAGCGATCGCCTCAAGAAAGTCTATGGAGATAGCGGGGAGAAGCTGGCCGGACCATTCGTCTACCAGTCCAGCAATTTTGCCGAGATGGCATACTACGCTGCTGCTTACGCTCATGTGGCCCATGATGCCCCACTCAAAACGGCCGTCGCATTTGAGACTCCGAAGTGGGATAGACCTTCCGATTACGGGGACCCGACCGTCTGGTTCAAACCGACTGTGACCAAGGATGAAAAATACCTCTACGTCTCGGTAAAAAGCAACCTGTTGGAAGGGGCAACTGTCAAAGGGGATGTCGATATTCCCGGGCACATTCATTACGGATACACGGACTCTACGCGTGTCAAGCCCGATGGCTCGTTTACCTTGCAAATCGCCCATCCCAAAAAGGTCAAGGAGTATTATTTCCTGATTCGCTATGAGCCTGAAGAGGTGACGTGGCCAACCTTGAAGGAAGCCTACGGAACAAAAGGCGAAAAGCTGAAGGGTGAACTGGTCAAAGTGAAAGACAAAGATGACAAGACGATCAATATCGTAGAGATGAAAATCAAAATTACCGAGTAGAGCCTGACTTTCAGTCGAAAAATGCGTGTAAAAAAGAAACTGCCGGTTCGCTTCACTTTCGCAAGCAACTCGGCGGTTTCTTTTTGTCTTAGCGAGCGGCATATGAGCAGACAGTCATATTTTCGGCGTCCGAATCGCTGCTATTTGGCGTCTGTCTCGCTGCTTGTGACATCCATCTGTTATTTTTTAAGCGCGACTCGCTGCTTTTCGGAGACCATGAGTTCACTTGCAGCTTTTCAAAAGTCCCACCGCAGCTTTTTAAAAGTCCACTCGCAGCGCTTCCCTTTATTTCTTCTGAGCAGCCTCAGGCTTCTTCGGTGTTCCTTCCAGAAGCAAATCCTGCATCGCTTTGCGCTTCTCCTTCGTCAGCCCCAGCGCTTTCTCCAGGTATTCGTCATAGGAGCCGTAAGACTTCTTGATTTCGTCGAGAGCAGTCTGGAGGTACTCCTTGCGCACATCCAGCAAGCCTTGAGAAATCTCCATGCTGTATGGATCGAGCGCGTCCTTGAACATGTCGACCGCGATCTTGTTTGCCCCTTCGCGGTATGTATTGCTTTGCTGAGCAGGAGTCATCCATTACGGTCTCTTCCGGTACGTCCAGGGTTAACTTTGGCTGCAAAAAGCTTTTTGGAGATTTTTCCGTCTCAGGGCTCATCCATCTTTCACTACTCGGTTCTCGAGCAAACAGGCGAAGGCATTCTCGGCTACGACGATTTTGGGCCGTACTCGATGCGAGACGTTCGCGCCGAAGTATGGCGACTGCCCTCTGTTCTTACTGCCGTTCGCGAAAAGCAGACGACTGTCTCCTTGTCCGATTCGATGCACCAGTATCCTTCTCGTTATGTACAGGGGTTGAACCCTTTGCTGATCGTGCCGATCTGCTCGTCGTCAACCGTCATTGGTTTTGCCGGATTATGCAGGCATGCAGGCGGTCCTTCTTCGATTTCCCAAAACCTGGTCCATTATGCATCAAATCCGCTGTCAGGAAGCTAAAGGCGCATAACCGCTCGCAGGCCGTGGCCAAAGCGATGGGCCGGGGGCTGATTTGCTAACTCGATAAAAATAAAAAAACCGGTCAATCCCCGAAGGGACGACCGGTTTTATTGTCTTACGCGTTCAGTTTGCTTTTTGCAACTGTTGCCAGCTCGTTGAATGCCAGTTTGTCATTCACAGCCAGATCAGCAAGCATTTTGCGGTTTACTTCAACGCCAGCCACTTTCAGGCCATGCATCAGACGGCTGTAGGACAGACCGTTGAGGCGAGCTTGCGCGTTGATACGAGTGATCCACAGTTTGCGGAAATCACGTTTTTTCTGACGACGGTCGCGATACGCGTACATCAGGGACTTCATTACCTGTGCGTTCGCGGATTTAAACAGGCGATGCTTGGAACCGAAGTATCCTTTCGCCAGCTTCAGGATTTTCTTATGACGACGGCGTGATACAATGCCACCTTTTACTCTTGGCATACTAAATTCCTCCTGATATTCCAGCACGGCGGCCTGATTGACTAGCGGCCGGGGCGAAAGCCAGACTGAAAGCTGGCCGGCTTACCCAACCTCCACAAGGCGCTTAGGGAGCACATGCTGATCATAGTGTTTGTTGGTTCGAGAATACGGTTTACAGATACGTAACCAGCTGTTCGATGCGTTTTTGGTCGCCTTTGGACACCAGAGCGCCTTTGCGCAGGTGGCGCTTCGCTTTGGTGGATTTGTTGGCAAACAAGTGGCTGGTGTAAGCGTGGTCGCGCTTCAGTTGGCCGGAACCAGTCTTTTTGAAACGCTTCGCAGCGCCTTTATGAGTTTTCATTTTCGGCATGGTGGTAATCCTCCTGTCCTAAACTGCTGTTTCGAGGCGGTGTGGCCTCGGCTTTTACTTTTCCGCTTTCGGCGCCAAAATCATGATCATGCTGCGGCCTTCAATTTTAGGCTTGCGCTCTGGAGCTGCAAGATCTTCACAAAGGGTGGCAACACGTTCCAAGACTTGCTGTCCGATCTCGGAGTGAGTGATTTCACGTCCACGGAAACGAATCGAGCACTTCACCTTGTGCTGTTCTTCCAAAAACTTGCGGACGTTGCGAAGCTTCGTTTGAAAATCGTGTTCCTCGATGTTGGAAGAGAAACGCACTTCCTTCAACTCGATGATCTTCTGGTTGCGACGCGCTTCCTTTTCCTTCTTTGCCTGTTCGTACTTGAACTTGCCGTAGTCCATGATACGGCAAACCGGCGGCTTGGCTGTCGGAGCTACGTTCACCAGATCGAGATCAGCTTCCTGCGCGATACGCAGCGCTTCTCTGATGGGCACGACTCCCAACTGGCTCCCGTCCGATCCAATTAAACGGACTTCACGGGCGCGAATCGCTTCGTTCACTAACAGTTGATCCTTGCTAATACTTGCCACCTCCGTCTTTTTCGAGAAGGAACAAAAATGTGCGAACGCTAATGCGCCCGCACATATCTCACCTAGCAAATACAACAGATTCACAGATTGCTTTGCGAGTGACCTGTCAACAGTCAAAATGACGTCGAACCAGGTGAGAAGCTGGGCGCTCCTGCTTTTTCTCGAAGGTATAAGTGTTTATACTCATATAATCATACTGGGTGAAGCAAGTCTTGTCAAGGGGGACTTCACTTTCACTATCCACCGATATGGGACATCTCTACCTTGGATCGTTTGGCGATCCCCGGCGTATTCTTGAGACGCTCCTCGGAATAGCGGTCATCCCGGCGAAGCCAGATCGAGCTGATCAGCTCCCGGATTTCCCCGTCGCTCTTCCCTTCCCGCAGCGGCTCGCGCAAATCCTCGCCGGACGAGGCAAACAGACAGTTGTACATTTTGCCCTCCGCCGACAAGCGGGCACGCGTACAAGTGGAGCAAAACGCCTGGGTGACCGAAGAGATCAAGCCGATCTCCCCCTCCTCGCCGACATAGCGGTACCTCGATGCGACTTCTCCGTAATAATTGGGATCAGCGGCTTCCAAAGGCATCTCGCTGTGAATCATGCTGACGATCTCCCTGGATGGCACCACCTGATCCAGCCTCCAGCCGTTGCTGTTGCCGACATCCATGAACTCGATAAAACGCAGGATGTGCTTTTTCTCCCGGAAATACCGGGCCATCGGCAGGATATCCTGGTCGTTGACTCCGCGCTGCACGACCATATTGATTTTCACGCCAAGTCCCGCTTCAGACGCAGCCTCTATTCCTTCGAGTATCTGCTCCACGCGGTACCCTCGGCCGTTTATCTTGCTAAAGCGCTCGTCATCGAGAGAATCCAGACTCACTGTCACTCTGTCGAGTCCCGCCTGCTTCAGCTCCTTGGCGTGCTTGGCCAGCAGCGAGCCATTGGTGGTCATCGCAATATCCTTGACCCCCTCTACCCCGCGAATCATCCTGATCAAGTCCGCCAGATTCCTGCGCATCAATGGCTCTCCGCCTGTAATGCGGATTTTCTCGACACCGAGCGAAGTAAAAATGGCGGTCAACCGTGTAATTTCCTCAAACGTAAGCAGCTTGTGCTGCGGCAAGAACGGATAGTCCGGGCCAAATATTTCAGCAGGCATGCAGTATTGGCAGCGAAAATTACATTTGTCTGTCACAGATATGCGCAAATCGCGGAGAGGACGTTTTCGTGAATCAAACACTTGCTTTTCCATCGCTGACCACTCCCCATTCGCCATCATTACCCTGCTTGCTTACGTGGGTGACAGATGGGACGATATATATATGATACTGCCAGAATCGCGGCAATTGTAGCCCCCTAAACGCTCAACTTCTTGAACAAATTGCGGAGAACGGATGATTTCCAAAAGCTGTGCGCCCTCTTCGCTCCGGTAGAACGATCCGCTCATCAGCAGATCATAGCGCTCTTCGGCGACCGGAATAAAATCGAGTCCCATCGCTTTGGCCGCCGAATAAATGCCCAGTCCGACATCAGCAGTTCCACCGGCAACCGCGGCGGCGACACTTAAATGGGAGACTGCCTCACGGGAATAGCCGTAAATGTCCGCTTGATCAATCCGCTCTTGCTTGAGCAAATAATCCAGCAGCAGCCTCGTTCCCGCACCCCTTTGGCGGTTGATGTACGTGACGCCGGGTCTTACCAGGTCGCGAACCGTAGCAATCCCCAGCGGATTTCCCGGTTTGACGATCCAGCCTTGCTGACGGTAGACCAGCTGGATGAGCACCACGTCCTTGCCGGGCAAATATTTTTCCACAAACGGCTGATTGTAGGTGCCTGTCGCTTCATCGAACAAGTGGATACCTGCGATATGGGCTTCCCCTTTTTGAATGGCCAGAATACCTCCCATACTGCCGAGATGGGAGGAGACGAGGAACCGATCCGGATGGGCCAGGCGAAGCAAGGTATGGAGCACGTCCATGGACAAATCATGGCTTCCGGTAGCTACGATCGTGTTATGAATCTGCTCGAGCGGCCGATACAGCTCGATTTCCGCCGTCTCTCCCTGCTCGTATCCGAGATGGCCGGGGGAGATTCGCAAGAGCCCGTCGGCCCGTACCATCGACATGGTGACTCCCGCCGCGCGGGTCAATGGATTGGCGATGTACCTGCCGTCGATACAGCCGACCGTCATGCGGATAAAGTCTTCCGCTCCCATGACGGAAACGATGCGTCGCCCGATTGTCGCTTTAATCTTCTGACGCTCGTTCTCCATCACTCCATAATACCGATGAATGAGCGAACGGGCAAACCATTCCAGATTCAAGTAGGCGGAAACGGGATATCCCGGCAGCCCGATCACGGGTTTTCCTTCCACAATCCCGACTACCACCGGCTTTCCCGGACGGGTCGCTACTCCATGTGTCAGCACTTCCCCCAGCTCTTCCACGACATGGACGGTAAAATCCTCCCGGCCCGCTGACGAACCGGCATTCAACAGCACCAGGTCCGCATCCTGCACGGCCGATTTGACCGCTTCCCTGATCAATCCGCAGTCGTCCGGAACGATGCTGTGAATGACCGGCTCCGCCCCCCACTCCTCCAAATAAGCGGCAAAAACGGCTCCGTTAAATTCGATGATCTCCCCTTCGGCTACCTTCTCGGAAGGAGGGATCAGCTCCGATCCGGTCGGAATGATGACAACTCTCGGCTTCTTGTAGACCGGAATCGTGACATTGCCGCCCGCGAGCAATGCTCCCAGATCGACTGGCCGCAGCTTGTGGTGGGCCGGCACGATGACCTCGCCGATCACAACGTCTTCACCGATCGGACGGATATGCTGCCAGGGTGCGACCGACTCCAAAATCTCGATCGTCTCCTCGTCCACCTGATGCACATATTCGATCATGATGACGGCGTCGAATCCGTCGGGAATCGGGTCTCCGGTATCTACTTCTACGTAGTCCTCCCCGCGCTTCAGCCTGACGGGATGCTGCTCGTCTGCCCCAAATGTCTTCTCAGCCCTTACGGCGATGCCGTCCATCGCAGATGCGTGGTAATTGGGCATGGAAACCTTGGCGTAAATCGGCTCGGCGGTAACCCGGCCAAGTGCTTTTGCCGTCGGAATGTACTCGATCTGCGGCGCGAAGCGGACTTTTTTCGCAATCTTCTCTTGTGCTTCCCGAAGCGGGGTGTCTTCCAGGTAGATTTTCCGCATACTTCTCCTCCTGCGAACGTTTCAGCGTTGGTTTGATCCCTGCGCTTTCGCCCTTCTATGACTTGCTTTTTTTGCTTCAGCTCTTGAAAAGATGTACTTTGACAGACTCGCCTTCTACGATTCCTTCTTTATTTGCCGCAATCTCCACGATCCCTTCGCTTTCGACCAGCGTGGAAATCAGGCCCGACTTTCCAAAGACGGGCACAGCCCACAAGCCGTCCTCTCTCTCCTCCAGCTTGACTCGAATGTAATCCGTCCGCCCAACCGCGGAAGGGACGTTTCTCGCTATTTTTGCCGACAGGCGCAGGTCCGTCTGAGCCGGGCGAAGCCCCTGGAGTCTCTCCAGTATGGGGACAGCGAAGAGTTGAAACATAATCATCGCCGATACCGGATGACCGGGCAAGCCCATCACCGGTTTTTCTCCCGCTTTTGACAGAATTGTCGGCTTGCCGGGCTTGGTCGCGACACCGTGAACCAGAACGCCGGGATCACCGAGAGACTGCATCACCTGTACGGTGTAGTCCCTCGTCCCGACGGAGCTGCCGCCCGACAAAATGAGAAAATCCACTTTATGAAACAATTCGCTTGCCCGTTTGGCAAAGGTATCGTAATCATCTTTGACGATTCCCCCGTACAGGACCGTTGCTCCGCATTGCCGGGCTGCCGCTCCGATGGTGACGCTGTTGATGTCCCTTACTTCTCCCGGGGCAAGCTCCTTTTTTTCCGAAGGAACGATCTCGTCTCCGGTGGACAATATGCCGACGATTGGCCGAGGGTGTACACGCACCGATGTCCTTCCGATCGCAGACAGGACGCCAAGATCCTGTGGACGGAGCCGATGCCCGCAAGCCATGACCAGCTCTCCTCGCTCCACGTCGTCGCCGGCCCGGACGATATTTTCGCCTGGAGCAACTTGCCGGAAGACATTCAACATCTCCCCAACCTCTTCGACATGCTCGATCATGACGACGCTGTCAGCCCCGGCAGGGATCATCCCTCCTGTCGGAATTGCCTGAGCCTGTCCTTCATGCAGGGCAGTATCCGCTGCCATGCCCATCTCGATCCGGCCTGTTATGTCCAGGAACGCCGGCAATGAATCCGAGGCCCCAAACGTATCTTTGGCGCAAACAGCAAAACCGTCTACCGTCGAGCGGGAAAAGTGCGGCACCTGCTCATCAGAGATGACGTCTTCGGCAAGCACCATCCCGCACACTTCGATCAGGGGAAGCTCGACGGGAGGCCGGCAGGGCTGGAATTGCTCGTTGATGATGCGCAGCGTCTCGGACACGGTTTTTACATGGAAGAATTTCATGTCTGCCTCCCTTTGGAATAATCGTTTAGCTTGATCACAGGATCGACTATAATTACAAGAAAAAGGAGAAAATTCCGATATGATCGTAAAGGTATTCGCCAATTTCCGCGAAATTTGTCAGGCAAAAACGGTAGAAGTCCCTACAGACAACGGCAATCGGGTCATCGATATCCTCGAGACGCTGATCAGGATGTTTCCTGCGTTGGAAGAGGAGGTCTTCACACCGGAGCGAACACTCAAACCATTTGTCCACGTCTTTATCAACGGGCGCAATGTCATTCATGCAGACGGGCTGGAGACACGCGTGCAGGAGGATGACCAGTTTGCGCTGTTCCCTCCGGTAGCAGGAGGCTGAAATGGCTGAGCAAACCGTGGAGCTGCGCGGCATCCCTCTCTCTCACCTGATCACCTATCTCGCCGAGTGCGGCGGAGTGCCGCTCGGCGATACGCTGCCGATCACAGTCCGAGGCGAACGTTGGCAAGCTGAATTGTTGCGGGAGGAAACCATACCGATTACCTCCCGCTTTAAGGTGCAAGCCGTGTTTATCCGCTTTCAGGCTGACGATCAGGGAACGCTCGACCGACTGTGGGAACGCTTTCGGATCAAGGTTCTCCGGGTTGGCGGTTGACAGGCCGGAAACAGCCGGCGAGAAAGAAAGATAGCCAGAAAAAGGTGGATGCCAGGCTCCACCTTTTCTTGCTTGCTAGGAAATGCCCAGCTCTTTCAGTTTTGCTTCAGGCACAACGCCGTCCACCCAGCCGCGCACCTGGTAGTATTCGTCCAGCATGACGTCCATGCGGCTTACATGGCCGGCACTGTTCCCTGTTCCCGGCTCTTCCGTAAAGCGTTTGGGCAGGTGGTCGTCCTCCCGTTTATTGAATCCGGCCAGGTTGTTGTAATGGCGCTCCAGATTGTAGATGCGCTCGCCGATTTTCATGACGTCGTCCGCGTTTACTTGAACGCCGGTCATCGTCGCGTACTGCTCAGCGTAGTTCTCCGCATTTTCCGAGAACGAGGAGAATTTGCAAATGTTCATCGAGTCGGAGAAGGCCAATAGGTCCTGGAATACCTTCAGCAGCTCTCCCTTGCCTTCCGGCTTCAGGCGGTCTGTCGGCATCGGGATACCGGCAATTTCGCTGGCAACCGTGTACCCGCGCAGGTGACAAGCCCCCCTGTTGCTGGTCGCGTAGCCGAGTCCAATCCCCTGGATGCCGCGCGGATCATACGCCGGAATGGCCTGACCCTTGACGCACATCGCCAGGTTTTCGTCGCCGAAGTGCTTCGCCGCTCGGGCGGTTCCTTCTGCGAGCACATCGCCGATCCCTTTCCGGAAGACGAGCATTTCCGTCAGCTCGATCATCCGGTCTGCATCGCCCCAGTCGATTCTCTCTTCCGTCAGCCCCTTCTCGTACGCTTCCATCATACAGGACAGCGTATTCCCCAGCTCAATCGTGTCCATGCCGTGCTCGTTGCACAGATTGATCAAAAAGGAAATCGGCGCCGCGTCGCTTACTCCGCAGTTGGCGCCAAGCGCCCAGCCGGACTCGTACTCGAAGCTCTCGACGCGGGTTTTGTACTTGCCTTCCTTTACTTCGACTTCCTTTTTGCAGGCTACCGGACAGGCATGGCAGGTATTGTCCGCCACGAGCAGCGTAGCGTTGACCGTCTCGCCGCTGTGCCCCTCTGCTCCGTCCCAGTGCGAATATTTGGAATTCATCGTCGGAAGTGCGCCTACTTCATTGATGATACTGGTCAAAACGTTCGTGCCGTATACAGAGAGACCGCCCTTTTTCGGAGCCGTCAGACCGCCTTCCATGATCGCTTTGAGCGCCTTCTGGTTTGCTTTCTTGTACTCCTCATCCTGTGCAGGCTGCGGCATGTTTCCTTTTTGGGGCGCCTTGATGACGATCGCCTTCAAATTCTTGCTGCCGGCTACCGCCCCTGTGCCCCCACGCCCTGCCGCTCGGTCGTTTTCGTTCATGAACCCCGCAAAGCGAACCAGATTCTCTCCCGCTTGTCCGATGCAGATCACACTCAGGTCTTCCTTGCCGTAGCGCTCTTGCATCGCCTTTACTGTAGCGCGGGTCCCCTTTCCCCACAAGTCGCTTGCATCGCGCAGCTCTCCCTGTCCGTTCTCGATGTACAGGTAGACTGGTTTGTCGCTTTTGCCTTTGAAAATGACGTTGTCGATGCCCGCCCACTTCAGCCGCGCAGCCGACCATCCGCCCATGTGGGAATCCGTCACCGTACCTGTCAACGGAGACTTGGTCACCATACAGAGACGGCCGCTCATCGCCGAGCGCGATCCGGTCACCGGTCCGGTCATCACACAAAGGATGTTCTCGGCAGAAAACGGTTCCACCTGCGGACCGTTGTCATACACGTATTTCACTCCAAGCCCGCGTCCACCGATGTACTTCCTCGCCAGCTCCTCGTCGATCTGGCGATAATCCACGGCACCGGAAGAGAGGTCGACCAGGATCTCGCGGTTTTTGAAACCTCCCAGGTTCATCGCATGCTTCCCCCTTTTTTTCCATATGGTTGAATCTGAACGTTATCCTCTCTAAGTTCGACTATCGAGCAGGATTTCCTTCCTATAATACTGCGGCGGATCGGCAAAATTACCAATTTTTCGATTATTTTTTCGACTGATGTATTGCCAAGCGAACCATTCCTCAAGTATGTTTGTTTTAAACAAAACGGAACCAAACTGCTACCAACAAAACCAAACAAAACCAAATTAACGTGCTCGGAAGGGGGATTCTGGTGGATCGGGCGTATCTCACTCCGGAAGAGGTCGCTGCAGTATTAAAGCTGTCCAAGTACACCGTTTACGAGATGATCAAGCGCAAGGAATTGCCGGCTTCCAAAATCGGACGAGCCCTGCGCATTCTCCGAACTGATCTCGACCATTTCATGCGCGCTCACAAATCGTCAGAGGAGGAGCTTCCGACTCTCCATGACCGCTCCGCCGTTTTGCGAAGAGGTCACCCGCTGCAGGAGATTTACTTTGCCGGCAGCCATGACTTGTCGCTCGACCTGCTCACCCGTATGATCGCCAGACGCGGGGTAACGCTGTTCCCTGTCTATTCCGGGAGTATGGACGGATTGATCGAGCTGTACAAAGGCCGCGTGGACATCGCCGGCTGTCACCTGCTGGACCAGACGACCGGCGAGTATAACCTCCCCTATATCCGCTCTCTGCTGCCAAACGAGGAGGTGGCCGTCGTCAATCTCGTCACCCGTTGGCAAGGGTTTATCGTGCCTCTGGGCAATCCGCGGATGATCACCAGCTGGGAGGAGTTTCTCTCGGGCCGTCACCGCATCGTCAACCGTCAGCGAGGCTCAGGCACTCGGGTGCTGCTCGACTTCAAGCTGCGCCAGCTCGGCCGCTCCGCCGATCGCGTACCCGGCTACTACCGGGAAATGAACACACACTACGAGCTTGCTTCCGCTGTCCTGCGGGGAGACGCGGACACTGCACTGGGAATCGAAAGTGCCGCCCGCGGGCTTGGACTAGACTTTTTCCCTGTGCAGGAAGAGCGGTACGATCTCGTATTGCCTACGAGACTGCTCGATCAGGAGCGATTCCGCATCATGCTCGAGGTGCTGCGCGACCCGGGCTTTAAACAAATGGTCGTCGCCATGGGAGGCTACGGGGTGTCCTCAACCGGAAAAATAATTGACAGAATGTAAAAATGATTTCAACAATAGGGAGATGATTAGATTGAAGCGTCTTTATGTCTCTTTCTTCGCTGCCGTTCTTTCTTTGCTTCTCGCCGCCTGCTCGCAGGAGCCATCGGCAGCAACGCAAAGCTCGCAGCAGCCTCCGGCAGGAAATCAGCAGCAGGCCACCGCTGCGGAGCCGCGGCAACCGGCAGCTCCCGAATCGAAGCCGTCGGAATCGTCCGCCAAGGAGATCGTTTTGGCCACGACGACCAGCACGCAAGATTCCGGCCTGTTGGATGTGATGCTGCCCGCCTTTGAGCAAAAGAGCGGCATCAAGGTAAAGGTCGTCGCCGTCGGAACCGGACAGGCGATCAAGCTGGGCGAGGACGGCAATGCCGACGTGCTCCTCGTGCACTCCCGAAAGGCGGAGGACGAATTCGTATCCAAAGGATTCGGAACAGACGCCTATGACGTCATGTACAACCAGTTCTACATCGTAGGTCCCGCTGATGATCCGGCCGGCGCAAAAACAGCGAAAACCGCAGCAGAAGCGTTTGCCCTCATCGCGGAAAAGAAGGCTCCATTCATCTCTCGCGGTGATGATTCGGGAACGGACAAGAAGGAGAAAAGCATCTGGAAGGAAGCGAAGCTCACTCCCGAGGGCGACTGGTACCTCTCCTCTGGTCAAGGAATGGGGGCAACCCTGCAAATGGCGGATGAGAAAAATGCCTACACGCTCACAGATGAGGCCACCTATCTCTCCCGCAAGCTGAATTTGCAGGTCGTCATGCAGGGAGATCAGTCTTTGCTGAATCCATACGGCATTATCAAAGTAAAATCGACTTCCAAACCGGATGAAGCGATGCAATTTATCCAGTTTTTCACCGGCGAGGAGGGGCAAAAAATAATCGGCGAGTTCGGGAAAGACAAATACGGAAAAGGGCTGTTCGTCCCTTCTGCCAAGAAACGATAGGGGCTCTGCTTCATGCTCATGACCCCTGAAGTATGGGAGGTTGTCTGGCTCTCCCTCAAAGTGACAACGACTGCAATATTGCTCGGCTCTTTGATCGGCATTCCGCTCGGCGCCTGTCTCGGTCTTTATTCTTTCCCGGGAAAACGGCTGGTTATCGTATTGATTTACACTTGTATGGGTCTTCCCCCGGTGTTGGTCGGGGTCATCGTCTATTTATTGCTCTCCCGATACGGGCCGCTCGGTTCGCTCGGCCTTTTGTTCACTCCGGAGGCGATGATGCTTGCCCAGGTCGTCTTGGTCACTCCGATCCTGGCTGGATTAAGCCTGTCTGCCGTCCAGGCAAAGGAGAGGGCCTATTGGGAAACCGCGAAAAGTCTCGGTGCCAGCCCTCTGCAGCTCGTCTTTACCATCGTCAAGGAAGCGCGCAAAGGCATCTGGGCTGGCGTAGCAGCCGCATACGGCAGAGCGATTTCCGAAGTTGGCGCCGTCATGCTCGTGGGCGGTAATATCGAGCACCATACACGGGTTATGACCACAGCGATCATACTCGAAACGAGAATGGGCAACTTCACGGCAGGACTGCAAATGGGATTGGTCCTTTTGCTGATCAGCTTTTTGTTCAACAGCTTCTTGGTTATCGGCGTGCTGAACCAATTAAAAACCGGGCGGAGATGACAGGATGAACAAGCTCAAGCTCAGCGACCTGGAAGTCGCCTACAGAGGAAAGACCGTATTGCGTGTAGACAAAGCCGTATTTGAACATAGGAAAATCTACGGCATCGTCGGTCCCAGCGGTTCGGGCAAAAGCACCTTGCTGCGTGCGATGACGCTGTTGGAGCAGCCGGCTGCAGGCAGGATGGATGTGTTTGGCACGGTTGTTGACCTTTCTTCGCTCACCCACGCAAAAGGCTTGCCACTGCAGCGGCGGATCGGTTACGTCCCGCAAAAGCCAACCATGTTTGACTCCACCGTCTTTGACAATGTAGCACTGGGGCTGCGTTATCGCGGAACAGATCGGACGGCGATCCGTTCGCTCGTCACGGAAGCGCTGGAACTGGTCGAGCTGGGGCATACGGCCAAGCAGCGTGCGCATACCCTATCGGGCGGAGAGGCGCAGCGGATCGCCCTGGCAAGGGTGCTGGTATACCAGCCTGATCTGCTCTTTCTCGATGAACCGACTGCAAACCTCGACCCTTATCACATCGCCATTTTCGAGCGAGTGCTGAAAGCGATCCAACAGACGCGGGACATCACGATCCTGATCGTGACTCACAATTTGCAGCAGGCAAGGCGGTTGACCGACGAATGCTTGTTTATCCACAAGGGACGGATCGTTGAAAACGGAAGTACGGAGGCGTTTTTTACCCGGCCGAAAAGTCCCGAGCTGCAGGACTTCCTCTGCGGCCGGATGATTTACTAAAAAAGGGGGCCTGGATAATGAATCCGGATTGGATGCAGCGCTATTCCAGACAGATGCTGTTTGCCCCGATCGGCAGTGCGGGACAAAATATGCTGCAACAGAAAAAAGCGGCAGTCGTCGGGATGGGAGCACTGGGAACCGTCCTCGCCAATCACTTGGCGAGAGCCGGCGTCGGATACCTGCGGCTGATCGACAGGGATTTTGTGGAGGAAAGCAACCTCCAGCGGCAAATGCTCTACGATGAAGCGGATGCCAGGCAGCATCTGCCAAAAGCGGTCGCCGCAACTGCCAAGCTGAGGCGCATCAACGCTGACATTGCTGTCGAAGGAATCGTCGCAGACATCAGCCCGGTCAATGCGGAAGCCCTGCTCTCCGATGTGGATGTCATTCTCGACGGGACAGATAACTTTCAGATTCGTTATCTGATCAACGACGTAGCCGTAAAGCATTCGATTCCCTGGGTTTACGGCGGCGTTGTAAGCGCGCGCGGAATGTTCTCTGTTATCCGCCCCGGCATCACTCCCTGCTTTCGCTGTCTATTTCCTACCGCTCCCGCAGGACGGGGAGAAACATGCGATACAGTCGGCGTGATCGGCCCTATTGTTCACATTGTCGCATCCTACCAGGCGACGGAAGCGCTCAAACTGCTCATCGGAGCGGATGACATGCTGAATCCCCATCTGGAACAGCTAGACATCTGGGAAAACGACTTCATGCAGATGAATGTCGCAAATGGCCGAAATCCTGCATGCCCCGCCTGTGTCGGGCGAAGCTTCAGCAGTCTCGAGTGGCAAGAAGGGGCTGAGGAGTTTGCCGCGCTGTGCGGCAGAGATACGGTCCAAATCAGCCCGCAGCGCCCCCTCTCTGTCAATCTCGACCGAATGGCCGAGCGCTTTCGCGTCCTCGGACGAGTCGAAGCCAATCCGTTTCTGCTCCGCTTTCATGTGGAAGGCTGCACGCTCGTCTTTTTCCAGGACGGACGCGTGCTCATCCAGGGTACAGATGACATCGCAGCTGCCCGGAGACTGTACGCCAAGTACGTAGGACATTAACGGACAGTCGGGAGCAAAAAAGCCCTGGTCTGCAGATCATTCCAAGAGGGGGTCCGGATCGCTCGTCGCCCGAGTTCGCTATCCCGAGTTTGCAGTCCCGGGTTCGCTTTATGAAAAAAGGTGCTGTCCCGGCTCTTGCGGACAGCACCTTTTTCATTTCCGATTTCAAACGGACAGCTTGTTTGTTTCTCCCCTGTACTGACCCAAGCGGTCTGTCAGGTTTACTTCATTTCGCTAATCTCGGCTTTAATCTTGTCGAGGAAGGCATCTACGCTCATGCCGCCCTCGTCGCCTACGCCGCGCTTGCGGACGGACAGCGTCCCTTGAGCGACTTCGTTTTCACCGATAACCAGCATGTAAGGCACTTTTTGCACCTGTGCCTCGCGGATTTTGTACCCGATTTTTTCATTGCGGGCATCAAGCTCCACGCGAATGCCGGCTTGCTCCATTTTTTCCTTGACCTTTTGCGCGTATTCCACATGCACTTCATTGATCGTCATCAGGCGAACCTGAACCGGAGCGAGCCAGACCGGGAATGCGCCAGCATAGTGCTCGATCAGGATACCGATAAAGCGCTCCATCGAACCGTACATGGCGCGGTGCAATACGACCGGACGATGCTTCTCGTTGTCTTGGCCGACATATGACAGGTCAAACTTCTCAGGCATTTGGAAGTCGAGCTGGATCGTACCGCACTGATGGCGGCGTTTCAGCGCGTCCGTAATCTGGAAGTCGATCTTCGGTCCGTAGAACGCACCGTCTCCTTCCTTGATTTCGTACGGCAATCCCGCTTCTTCCAACACGTTTCTCAAGGATGTTTCGGCAATCTCCCACAGCTCATCGGAACCCATCGAATCCTCAGGACGAGTGGAAAGAGCTACGCTGTACTCAAATCCGAACACTTTGTAGATCGAGTCGATCAAACGGATCATGCTCTTGATCTCTCCCTCGATCTGGTCCGGACGAACAAATACGTGGGCATCGTCCTGACAGAAGGTCCGTACCCGAAGCATCCCGTTCAGTGCGCCGGAATACTCGTGGCGGTGCACCTGACCGAATTCGGAGTAGCGAATCGGCAGATCGCGGTAGGAGTGCATTTTGTTTTTATAGATCAGCATGTGGCCGGGACAGTTCATCGGCTTCAATGCATAAGTGGTATTGTCTACCTCGGAGAAGTACATATTCTCGTGGTAATGATCCCAGTGGCCCGACTGCAGCCAGAGGCGCTGGTTCATAATAAACGGAGAGCGCACTTCCGTGTAGTGGGCCAGCTGCTGCATGCGGCGGGAGAATTGCTCCAGCTCGTTGCGGACAGTGAAGCCGTTCGGCAGATAAAACGGCATGCCTGGCGCTTCTTCGGAAAACATGAACAGCTCCAATTCCTTGCCCAGCTTGCGGTGGTCGCGTTTTTTCGCTTCTTCGATAAAGTGCAGATATTCATCCAGCTCCGCCTTCTTCGGCCAAGCCGTGCCGTATACGCGCTGGAGAACCTGGTTATCCGAATTTCCGCGCCAGTACGCCCCAGCCACACTCATCAGCTTGAATGCTTTGATGAAACCGGTGGACGGCAAGTGCGGTCCGCGGCACAGGTCGAAGAATTCACCCTGCTCGTAGATGGTGATAGTGGCATCTTCCGGAAGGTCGCGAATCAACTCCAGCTTCAGGTGATCGTTAATTTCCTTGAAGATCGCGACTGCTTCGTCACGGCTTACTTCTTTGCGGCGGATCGGCAAGTCTTCCTTGATGATCTTTTCCATTTCCGCCTCGATTTTTGGCAGATCATCCGGGGTGAGTGCCACCGGGATATCCATGTCGTAATAAAATCCGTCTTCGATCACCGGACCGATGCCCAGCTTTACCTCTTTCCCGTACAGGCGTTTAATCGCCTGAGCGAGCAAGTGGGCCGTGCTGTGACGATACACTTCCACACCATCCGCGGAATCAAGCGTAACGATCTCAACGGCCGCATCCTCCTCGATCGGTGTGTAAAGATCGACTACCTTGCCGTTTACTTTACCGGCAACCGCCTTTTTCTTCAGACTGGAGCTGATCGAACCGGCGATCTCTTCGACAGTGACGCCTGCGTCATACGGACGAACGGCGCCGTCAGGGAATGTAACGTTGATTTGTGCCACGATCCATACTTCCTTTCTCCATCGTATTTGCTTTGTTTAGGGAAAATAAAAAAGCACTCATCCCTGAAGGGACGAGTGCTTGTAACCCGCGGTACCACCCTACTGGCCTGTAGACATGCCCTGCCCATAAACGGGTCAAAAGCAGGTCGATTCCAGACCTCTCGAAAACGTAACGGTTTGAACCGGCTCGCCGATACTGTGAGCAAGAAGCTCTTTCCCGGCGGCTACTCGAAGGGGGTAGATCGATACGTGTACGCAGCGGGCTTCCAGCCTGTGTCCCGCCTCTCTGGAGCAACATGGGTATCGTCCATGTCCTTCTCATTGTATTTTCCGTGTTAGGTTGTTTTTCGTATTATAAAGGAGTTGGTTTGTTTACGTCAAGTACACGTCTGCCGGACAGACACAGGGAACACGAATGGCAGGTGATCAGCCGGTTTTCAAAAATGCTGCGAACGGTCTGTGTCAATGCGGGCCTGTCCTGCGCCATGTGAAAAACGATACGTTCCGGCGCAATCGCTACCAGAGCGCTCACCAGATAATCCTCTTCCCGGCATTTCTGTTCATCCGTAAACATGACGGCGTCCAGATGGTCCAGCCAGATTCGGTCTCCGTGTTTATCATAGAGATGGAAAGGTTTGTCCACACTAGGAACAACGTGAACGACTTCCTGCTTGGCTTCCTGATCGGCGATAAAAAAGCGCAGCAGGTCAACGAACTCCTGATACTGCCTGTCTTCGAGATAATCGTCAAGGCCGGTTTCGATCAGCTCAAACAACTCATTCCAATGCTCCTGCAGACGGAAGCGGACAAACCCGAGTACGTTCAATTCGCGCTCGTCCTCCAGGTAGTCCCGCACTTTCCGGTATATCCTTGCTTTCCGGGTAGTCGCTTGCAGAAGATCGGCTTCTTCTTCCCCTTCTGCAAAAAGCCGCTGGACGAACGGAATAACGTAAGGCCACTCATCTTCAAGCTGCTCGGACTCGATCAGGTCGCCGGCTATTTCCTCCATGACCTCCGGTTCCTTGACCCGAATGACCCACTCGGCTACAGCCAGCGAGATAAATGCACGTGCCCATTCTATCGTCTCCGCATCGTATTCTTCCATACACCAGCTTTGAAAGCGAAACATCCTGAAATCGCCCTGATCGCGTTCTTCATATGTAATGCGCACCGGATCGGTGTTGACCCGCTCCTTCATCTCATCGATGATCGAGCGAAAAGCATCACAATGCGCAGGGACATTTTCAAAATATAAGGCGTACGTTTGCATCGTCCATCTCCCCAATCCGCAATGTAGTTACAGTATATGTCCTGCTTGAGGCGATATACTTTTAAACGGATGGAAACAGAGGGAAGGTTGCACATCGAAGACAGCGGTCGCTTTTCAAAGCAAGAAAAAACAACCCTACCTCTTGGCAGGGTTGCGCTGCGAATAATTATTCAAAGCCGATCTCCTCATACACTTCAGGGTCCCAATAAATAACCGATTGCTCCAAGGGAACGTTCATCTCGCGTGCTCCGTTGGGCTTTCCGTTGAAGTAGATAATTTCCGTAATGGCCAAACGATCGCCTCGTATGTCGATTTCTCCCTTAAATTCAAGAGTGGTTCCATTTGGTGCAAAAAAGATGACTTTCCCCGATCCCAGTGTTTTCATTGGGTACCTCCCGTTGTATGGTCTGTACCCTTATAGTAGTAGACAATCTTTCCCAACGTCAACAATTCCTAGAGACTTTTTACCCAATTGTCGAATCTGAAGCTCCTTTTTTTCTGCTTCGCCCCTGTCTGTTGTCGGTCGGCTGAGACAGACTGCTGTAGGCTTCCGCTGTCAAAGTTCCCTCGGCATCAGCCGCGACCTGCGTCTCCTCGCTCACTCCGTAATGCTCCTGTCTGTACGTGGGAGAGGAAAAAATTTGGCTTGCATTCGCTGGCCGCTGCAGTGTTGGGCTCGGGTAGGACACGCCTGAGATGGCGGAGGTCTGCTGCGAAGCAGGGCCCTCGGGCTCAACCGCGTTCGTAATCACCGTCCCGTTTTGAGGCGAAGGCATGGCCGCGGGAGGCGGTGTCATTTGCTGCCCCGCTCCCTGGCTCCCTTCGGACGCCGGTTGGTAGCCGCGCAGCAATTGCGCATTGGCGGTCGGCTGCATCGTCAGGAATGGATAGTATCCCTTTCGCTGCATATAGCCCCACATCTCGTAAGCCTGGTTGGCGCAGTTGACAGCACTCTGCAGCAGCATGTTTCGGAGCTGTGGATGGGCAGCCTCAAGCGCTGCCGCCATTTTGCATGTTGCCCCTGACTTGTGCAGGCCCAGCATTGCCGAAGAAACATCCCGATCGTCCATCTGATTGGGATGAACATTCGGCTGTTGTGTTTGCGGATACGTTTGCGGGTACATTTGCGGCATTTGACCGGACTGCATCGTGCCCATGACTGCATGTGCCGCCGCTATCGCTGAAGCAGGACGGTATGGCAGCGCCTCTCCCGCACCCAGCCCGTGGACGGTATGGACCATGCTGTTGTACTCATTTTGCATGAATTGCAGCTGATGGCCAAGCAGGTGACTCAGTTCAGGGTCGCGAACATAAGGAGCATACAGCTGGGCCGTATTGATCGCATTGACCGCCTCATTCAAAACTTCGTGCAGCTCCATCACTTCATGTGCTCCGTACGCGTGAGGTTGCATGTGACCAATTCCTCCTTTTCACAAATCCCTAACAGTATGTCCTTTTCTGTTGGCAAATAGAAGCAAGTTTCTTTCTGCATTTTCCATGTTTTTCTGTAACTCTTTTCGCCGACCAACGTAATACGAGACATATACCTTTGTACAAGACATATATAGAACTACAGAAACGATTTCGTTTCCTGTATAATGAAACGATAATCAAGGACTTGAGGAGACGCTCATGTTTGAACAAATTACACAAGTTTTCATGCAATATGGAGTCTGGGGGCTATTTGGACTTTCTTTTTTGGACTCGTTTATCGTACCCGTCCCTCCCTTTTTCTTGCAGATCGCGATGAGCCTGATCGATCCAGCCGCTGCCCTGCGCTATGCCACGGTCGCGTTTACCGGCTCTATCCTTGGCGCTCCGATCGGATACATACTGGGCAAGTGGCTCGGCAAACCGATCTTGAGAAAGATCCTGCCGGAAAAGTGGACAAAGCTGGCTACCGAACAGTTCGACAAAAACGGAGATGCCGCCGTATTGATTGGTTCCTTTACTCCCATCCCTTTCAAGGTGTTCACCATTTTAAGCGGCGTCTTTAACTATTCGCTGACGAAGCTTATGCTGTTTGCCATTCTCGGTCGGGGTATCAAATTTTATCTCATCGGAATATTGTTTCACCTCTATGGAAAACACGCCAAAGTATTGCTCGACGAATACCTGGAAATTGCCGTGCTGGGCATCGGTGCGGTTGTCGCTATCGCCTGGCTGGTATGGAATAAACGCAGAAAAAAAACCGCTTGATTGTCTGCTGAAAAGTGTTTGCCTTTGAACCAAAAACGCTCCGGAAAGTGCGCTGTCCCTCTTCCTGGACGCGTTTTTTTGTTTGCGGCCCCAAATACCTCGTCTCTTTCGCAATATTTCATGGACATTCACCTAATATGTACCTCCCCATATATTGTAATTGTGAGTTTTTTGGAGGAGGTGAAGCGATGGCCGTAATCAAGGTAAACTCCAGAGATGTCGACATGTTGGCTCGTCTGATCCGTGCCGAAGCCGAGGGAGAAGGGGAACTGGGCATGCTGATGGTCGGAAACGTCGGCGTGAACCGCATTCTTGCCAATTGTCTTGATTTTAGAAATATACGAACGATGCGGGACATGGTGTTTCAGTCACCGGGAGGTTATGAAGCTGTACAAAAACCTTACTTCTATCAGCGCGCCAGGGATAAGGAGCGCCGCCTGGCAAGACGAGTCGTAAATGGAGAGCGCACGCATCCCGCCTCAAACGCATTGTGGTTTTTTCGACCCAGCGGCAACTGTCCGGCGCAATGGTATAACCAGCGAAATTCGGGACGTTACAAGGCCCACTGCTTCTTCGTCCCTTCCCCCAGGGATTGCCCCCGTGTTTTCTGATTGTACTTGATGGTGCTTGCAAGTCCAGAAAAGGAGAGAGTTCATCATGAGTCAACAAATGCCTTACAATCCTTATGTCACCTACCCCTATACGGACATGTATCCTTCTTCATCCTTTCCGTACCAGATGGGCCAGCAGCCGGTTCAACCGGGACAACAGCAAGCTGTCCCCATGCAGCCAAGCGGAAGTCTGATTCCCGGAACGCCTCTGGCTCCCGGTCAGGTCGTTGAAGAATCCTACATTGAGAACATCCTTCGCCTGAACCGCGGAAAGGTGATTACGGTTTACCAAACCTTTGAGAACAATACCCAGTGGAATGCGAAAATTTTCCGCGGTGTTCTGGAAACGGCAGGGAGAGATCACATTATCCTCAGCGACCCGGAATCGGGAAAACGGTTTCTGCTGCTGATGGTAAACACTGACTATATCACCGCAGACGAGCATTTGAACTACATTCCTCCGGCACTGCCTTCAGGTATCCGCTAAAAACAAAAAACCTCATCGCTTGCAGATGGGGTTTTTGTCTGTTCAGATATACGGATTACACAACCTGCGGATCGCTTGAATCGGCTTTGGCAAAATACGCTTGCTTCTCATCCTGCCAAAACAAGCCGCTCGGCAAAGAGCTTTTTTGCCTCATGCGAATCGCCAGCAGATTGACCATGCGATTGATCTCGGCGTGGGCCCACTCGTCCATCGTAAATTTGACAGCGTATTCATAGATCGTTTCATTCCAATTGCTGTTGCGAACGACATGTCCGTACATTTTCAATTGCCGAGAAAATACCTCTGTTTCAAATTCAAGCACCAACTGATCATTTACCGGCAATTTCAAATCAGAGAGAAAGCGAAGGCCGCCACCTCCTATGTCTTCGATCAAAACATCTGCGCTCCCCACCTTCATCGTCTTTCCTTTTACCATGACGATTGTCATGCGCGAACAGAGCGGGGGAACCAGCTGCAGTCGAAAGTAGTCTCTTCGTTGCCAATTGATGACGCCATTCACCGTTTTCACCTCATGTTAAGGAATATGGTCCTGTTTCTTTGGGATCACCGTTTAGCGAGTGACTTTGGCGAAATAAACGCAAAAATGGAAAAAAACGCCGCGAACACGGCGCTTATGATATTTTCCGCAAAACCTTCCTTATTCTTTTTTCTGCTCCGGGTAGTTCATTTCCTTCTTGGTAATGGGAGAATTTTCCCATAAATGATTTTGATCAAACTTGATCGTGTCTTTGCGCATAAAGCGGAACAGGAGGTCTACCACCCACCAGACCAAGACCATGAAGATGAAAAATATGAGAACAGCTCCCCACACGGAATACCTACCCCCTCCCCTTTTACTGCCACTATATGAAGAGAAGGTAGAATTGATTCGACCTAAAAACCGGTCGTACAGCGTGGCTTGCAAGGGACGGCAAACAACCGGTCTATCACCTCTACGTATTCGGGCCGCGACAAATGGGCCAGCCCGTACTGGTATAAGCTGTGAAAGCGGACTGCCCCCATGACAAGCGAAGAAAAATCGGAGATATCGAGTGATACTTCCGCGTCGGCTTGTGCGGGCGTTTCCGGAAGTAGCCCGGGCAACCCGTCGCGAAAGCAGATGGTATAACTCTTTTCATTATCCGGCAGAAAGCTGTCGCGAATATGAAAGGTAAGCGTGCAGCTTTCCCTTCCCATACGGTGATCCGCCATTTGACGAAAATAACCCGCTACATCAATCATTCGATACATCAGCCCGACACCGGACGCATGGCTTTCATGATAGTAGAAGGGGATCAGACGGTCAGAGCCGTTTCCCGGATCGGCGAGCAGAAAGTGAAAATCTTCTTCCTGGGTATAAAAGATGCAGCGCCTGACCTGGTCGGCTTGGCTGCGCAAAAAGGCGAGAAGTCCACGCATGGCCTCCGGCGTTTCACAGATAAACTCCTTGACGTGCAAATCGTGGATGCTGGCATTTTCCTGTCTGACCTGTTTAAACTGCAGGACCAGATAGCCGCTTAGCTGTCCATCCTTTCGGCAGCCAAAGGCGATATGCTCCGGCCGATCCAGAAAGGCATCCAGCTCGCGTGCCGTCTTTTCGATCATCCCGTGGGTTTTCGCGGCATAGCGGTTGTAGCTCCCCAGGATATCAGCGCGGTCCTCCTTGGACAGAGCAATGACGTCCTGCTTGCTCCCGGCAGGCAGGTCCAGAGGAGAAACCCGGTATTCATTCATTTTGGTTCCGGCTCCGAAGCCCATCTGTTTGTAAAAATCGACTCGGAACGGATAAAGGGAGACGAGACTGACGCCACGATCACGGTATGCCCGCAAAAAATGGAGCAGCATCGATTTGGCTATTTTCTCCTTTTTGTGCAGCAGGTCAACAGCAACGGTACCGATCCCTCCGGTGAGCAGCCGTTTTCCATGAACATTCATGTGAAAATCGAACCATTTCATCACACCGACCATCCGGTTGTCGCGAAAACAGCCGACAAAAGAAACCCCCGGATCCTCCTGCATGCTTTCGCGAATCCGATTGATCCAGCGTTCCTTCATATCCGGCACTTGCATTTCCTGTCTCGGATATGCCATTCCGACTATTCTGACGAATCCCTCCGCTTCGGAAGGCTTCAATACGCGGATTTCTTCCACCGGCATCATCCCCCGCTTCCCTTTTTTCAGTTGCGATACATCTGATAAAAAATATTTTACTGAATGCTTCCATCTTCTGGCAAGAAAAAAGAGACAATCGGGCTTTGTATCGCCCGCTCTCGAACCGCTGCCACTCTCACAATGCTCGCTATTGGAGCAGCCGAATGGATAAAAGGGCATCCCGGTAGACAAACCGGGGCCCCTTCATGTTGCCGTGCAGCCTGTTTTTATGATGTGTCGGCCAGTTTTCTGATCGCCTTGAACACTGTCTGATAGTAGCTTTTCTCATGAGCGACCAGGTCTGCCATCCCCACCTCTTGGCTTACTCCAGAGACGCTTCCGTCTTCGTCGCAGACGAATCCGCTCGCTCGAACCGAAGAAATCTCGCCGTTCAACAATCTCATCAGCTCATCAAGCCGAATCCAGAGCAAGCCGGTCAGCTCCTCCTGCTGGATCTGGTACGCTTCCAAGGGCTGGTCGGATTCATATCCGTACACGTGGCAAATCTCCCTGTCGACAATGCCCGGCTCACCGGAAACATCCCGTATGACTCCAATATGCTGCAAGCTCTCATACGAGACAGCCAGTCCCAGCTCTTCCTCCAGCTCACGCACGCCGTCCCTCGGCCCTTCACCGGCAAGCAGATGGCCCGCCGAAGTGATATCCAGCTTGTTTGGCGAGGTGTCCTTCTGAGGATGGCGTTTTTGAAATAGCAGGTAGACCCGCTCTTTCTCCCGGCGGTATATCCAACAGTGAAACGTCTGATGCCACAGTCCGAGCCGATGCACTTCACTGCGCGCTTCCGTACCGATCCATTGCCCTTTCTCGTCAAAAATATCCAGCGTTTCTTCCTTCACTTTGTTCACCTCAATCGAACAATTTGCTTCCTGCGTTGCAATCCCGGCAAGCTTCCCAAAACCGGCTGCAAATGCAAATCTGTGTCATCGCTCCGACGTTCTCAACTACTGCGCGGCCCGGGCTTCGATCCGTTCGGACTTGACATTTTCATCCTGCGTGATGTGCCTCTGGCTGACAATCTATCGGGCCGGAACACGCATATAGAGCGGTTTATTCTTTTCCATGCAAGGCCTCCAAGGCTTCCTGGACCACGAGTCCGGTATCAAAGCCGATCAGTCTCGCCTCTTTTCCATCCAGCGCATTCGCCAGCTCATCGAGCAGCAGGTGCATGCGATCCTGATCCGGCACCTGGACTTCTTCCAGCGGCTGGCCCATCCCCCCTGCCAGCAGCGTGCTCCAGTTTTTCACAGACAGCGTCCCTTTTGTACCGTAGACCGTATAAGCCAAATGCTCCTCATGAGCGATGCCTGCGAGGCCATTAATCGTGACGGGCGTTCCGTCCGGGAGACGAAGCAGCGCGGAAATACCCGTTTCACATAGCTCCTGGTTTTCCGGGTAGTCCACATCAGAGCGAACTACTTCGCAGCGGCCCAAGAGTGCATAGGTCAGGTGGAGAAAGTGCGGCAGCACTTCGCGGACAAAGCCGCCCTGCTCCCGGCCGGAAAGCCATGCTGTCTGCTGCCAAGGACGCGGCCACTGATGGAAATGAGTGACGATGTCCACCCTGCGCACGCTTCCGATCTCCGCCAGTCTCCGCTTCAGCTCGAAAAAAATCGGACGATAGAAGAGCGGAAAATTCATGGCGTGGATAACACCAGCCTCAGTTGCCGCCCGCAGCATCTCTTTTCCTTCCTGAACCGAGTTCGCCAAGGGCTTTTCGCACAGCAAATGCTTCCCTGCGGCAAGCACGTCCAAGCCAATCGGATGGTGAAATTTAGGTGGAACTGCTATGTAAACAAGATCGAGCTCCGCTTCACGGAGCAATAGCCGATGGTCTGTATGCCAAGCTGCGATGCCGAAGCGGTCTGCCACTTCTCGGGCACGCTGCGAAGCGGCATCACAAACTGCCGCCACCGTGAAGCGTTCATGGGTATTCATTGCGTGCATAAGACGCTCCCCCATCACTCCCGAACCAATGATTCCAACTGAGTAGCGTTCCTTCATAAAAAAATCCCTCTTTTCCGACTTTTTGTTCTCTGGCACAAGGCAGGCGGGACTTCCAATGTGCCAGTTATTTCCAACCCTCCCTATTGCATGTTTGCTGCACTCGGATTTCTCGCTTTTTTCGCATACACAAAAAATACAGCTTCGTTTGCGCAGTCATGCGCTTTGACCGCCTTCCCTGCCGATGTGCTCCGGCAAATGTCTTTATCGTACCGTTAGCGGCCTTTGGAGCGCTTCGCGAAAATTGCTCTTCTCTCCGGTCAATTTCTGCGTAGTCCTCACTTCATGATACAACAAAAAAGGGCCCTTTCGCCTGATGATTCCGGCGAGGGGCCCTTTGACCGTTTTACGCCACCTTGGATGTGGCTTCACGGATGTATTCTTTTGCTTTTGCCTGGTCAAACTGCCCTTCCCAGCGGGAGATAACGACAGCGGCAAGAGAGTTGCCGACAACGTTGACCACTGTGCGAGCCATGTCCAGCAGACGGTCAATTCCCGCGATGAAGGCAAGACCTTCAAGCGGAATGCCGACAGAGCCAAGGGTCGCAAGCAGCACGACGAAGGATACTCCAGGCACGCCCGCAATCCCCTTCGAGGTGACCATCAATACCAGCATCAGTGTAATTTGCGCACTGATCGGCATGTGAATGCCATACATCTGCGCGATAAACAAAGCCGCCAGCGCCTGATAGAGCGTGGAGCCGTCCAGGTTGAACGAGTAGCCCGTCGGAATGACGAATGACGTGATGGCTTTCGGACAGCCAAGGCGCTCCATCTTTTCCATGATCTTCGGAAGCACCGACTCCGAACTGGCCGTAGAATAGGCCAGAAGAAGCTCGTCCTTCAAGATCTTGATAATGGAAAAGATCGAAATCCCGCTCATGCGTGCAATGACACCGAGAACGACCACAATGAAGAACAGCATCGTCAGGTGTACCAAAATGACCAGCTTCCCGAGCGGAACAAGGGACGACAGACCGAATTTGGAAACGGTTACGCCAATCAATGCGAAAACACCGAACGGCGCGAACTTCATGATTGTGTTGACGACCCAGAACATGGCGTCCGCCACACCCTGGAAGAATCGAAGAACAGGTTGACCCTTTTCTCCGGCAGCGGCAACCCCGAGTCCAAACAGGACGGAGAAGAAGATAATCGCCAGCATATCGCCTTTGACAATCGATTCGAATACGTTTTTCGGCACGATATTGACGAAGGTATCAACAAAGCTGTGGCTTTGCGTCGATTCAGCCGTCTCCACATATTGGTGGATATCGGTTTTGGCAAGATTCGTCATGTCAACCCCGACACCGGGATGGAACAGGTTCGCTGCAACAAGACCGACAATAATCGCAATCGTGGTAACGATTTCAAAATACAATATCGTTTTTCCGCCGATCTTCCCCAGCTTTTTGATGTCTCCCACACCAGCAACCCCGACGATCAACGTGGAGATGACGATCGGAACGACGATCATTTTAATCAGCCGGATAAAGATGTCGCCAATCGGCTGCAGGTAGCTCGCCACCGCAGGATTGCCGTAAAAGATAGCACCTACCAGAATACCAAGGAATAGACCGATTACAATTTGAATGGCTAACCCGAATCGTTTCATCCTGACACCTCGCTGTCCTTTCGTAATTGTGTATATATCAGTACAAAATCGACAAGGAATTGTCGAAATTTGTCGAAGTAACAATATTATAGTAGCAGACACGGGTTTTTTTTCTCAATGTAAAGAAATTCCTTTTTGCACTTTCGACACTGTTTTCTGGTATCTTTTGGATGGTACTGAAAATTACATGGTTGATCTATATATTTTTCGCTAGGTTATCATAGCATAACTTTGACAAAATCCGCGTTTTTTGTATTCTTATTTATTTTCTATAATTTCATTATGATTAAACTCTACTGAATATTTTTGAACTAACTTCTTCCTGGAAAACGCAAAAAACCGGAGCGGTCTCCCCTCCGGTTTGGTTCCTATCTATCGAAAACAATTGTATACAGCACATTCCTGTTACATTTTTCGGCAACGGTGACTACTACATCTCTTATCCGTACAGGCGGATGGCGTCGCGAATTCTCCCATTGGTCTGTTCGAGTAGCTGCAGCGCCTCTTCCCTGTTCGATCCGGTCAGCTTCATCAAAATGGCGGCTTTCGCGTCTCCGTTGGCCAACTCGGCCAGCCGTCCGGCTTCCTCGTATGTGACACCCGTGACCTCCATCACGATTCGCTTGACCCTCTCCCGCAGCTTTTGATTGGTCGCCTGGACGTTGACCATCAGGTTGCCGTATACTTTCCCGAGCCGAATCATCGTTGCTGTCGTCAGCATGTTCAGTACCAGCTTTTGCGCTGAGCCTGCCTTGAGCCGGGTAGACCCGGTTACGACCTCCGGCCCGACAACAACATTGATGGAGACATCGACTCCGCCATCGATCAGCGCTGTCTCATTGCAGGACAGCGAAATCGTCCTCGCTCCGATCGTCTGTGCTGCCCGGAGCGCTCCGATCACATAAGGCGTACGGCCGCTGGCGGCTATGCCCACAACAACATCTTTTCCTGTCACGTTGTATTTGTGAATGTCTTCCTCGCCGAGCTCCTCGGAGTCTTCCGCTCCTTCTACCGCCCTGATCATCGCCGAAGGTCCTCCGGCGATAACCCCCTGGATCAGCTCGGGGTCCGTACCGAATGTGGGCGGACACTCCGACGCGTCCAGGATGCCCAGACGGCCGCTCGTCCCGGCGCCAAAGTAAAACAGGCGTCCCCCGTTTTGCAGCGAATCGACGATGATCTCAACTGCGTCCGCCACTTGATCGAGGACGTCCTCAACCGCGTAGGGCACCTTTTTGTCCTCGTCGTTCATCACCTGCAAAATTTCGCGCACAGGCAGTTGATCCAGGTCCCTCGTCCTTTCGTTTTTTCCTTCTGTCACAAGTTCTTTCAAGTTCTCCAGCATCCCGTTCGCTCCTCCCCTGCTCTCCTATTTGCGTCTTTTACTCCAGATGGCATGAGACCCAATGCCCTTCTTCCTTTTGTCTGAGCAGCGGGATTTCGCTTCTGCACACATCCATGCAGGATCGGCAGCGCGGGTGAAACGTGCATCCGGCTGGCGGATTGGACGGACTGGGCAAGTCTCCCTCCAGGATGATGCGCTGCAGCTCCCTTTTCGGATCGGGAACCGGCACAGCGGACAGCAGTGCCTGGGTATACGGGTGAGTAGGATTCCGGTACAAGGACTCCTTGTCAGCCACTTCCACCACTCTGCCCAAATACATGACCGCCACACGGTCCGATATATGCCGAACAACGCTCAAATCGTGGGAAATAAACAAATAGGTCAACTGAAATTCCTTTTGCAAATCCTGCATCAGATTGAGGATTTGCGCCTGAATGGACACGTCGAGAGCGGATACCGGCTCGTCGGCGACAATCAGTTTTGGCCGCAGGATCAAAGCCCGGGCAATCCCGATCCGCTGCCTTTGCCCGCCGGAAAATTCATGCGGGAAGCGGCTGAGATGCTGCTTGGACAAGCCGACGATCTCGATGATTTCTTCTACCCGTTTTTGCCGCTCCTGGGCCGTTCCGATTCCGTGGACGATCAGCGGGTCTTCCAAAATCCGCCCGACTGTCTTGCGCGGGTTGAGCGAGGCAAACGGGTCCTGGAACACCAGCTGCATATCGCGGCGCACCCCTCTGAGGTCAGCCGGGCTCAGCTTGCAAATATCCCGTCCCTCGAAAAAAACCTCCCCCGCGGTCGGTTCGATCAGCCGGAGTATGCATCGTCCGGTCGTTGATTTGCCGCATCCCGACTCTCCGACAATACTGACCGTCTCGCCGGGATAGATCGTCAAGTCAACGCCGTCGACCGCGCGGACCACTTTTTCTTGTCCGAAAAAGCCTTTTTTGCTGACAAAATGCTTCGTCAGCGATTTGATTTCCAAGAGCGGCTTCGTCATCGCTCATCCCCCTCCTGATACAGCCAGCATCGGCACTTTTGACCGCCCTCGACAGGAAGAAGCTGCGGGTTTTGTTCCCGGCAAATGTCCATCACGTGGGAACAGCGCGGAGCGAAACGGCAGCCCGCCGGCATCTCGTGCAGCAGCGGCACCGAGCCCGGAATCGCCTCCAGCCGCTCCGCATCCACACTGACGCTCGGCATGGAATTCAACAGCCCTTTTGTATAGGGGTGCTTCGGCTCCTCGAACAGCTTCGTAACTTCCGCTTCCTCCACGATTTGTCCGGCGTACATGACGATGACCCGATGGCACATCTCGGCTACGACGCCCAGGTCGTGGGTAATCAACACAATCGAAGTATGGTTTTCCGCCCTCACCTTTTTCATCAGCTCAAGGATTTGCGCCTGGATGGTTACATCGAGCGCTGTCGTCGGTTCATCGGCGATCAACAGCTTGGGCGAGCAAGCCATCGCCATCGCAATCATCACCCGCTGCCGCATCCCTCCGGACAACTGGTGCGGGTACTCGCCGACGATCTCTTCCGCGCGGGGAATCCCGACTTCCCTGAGCAACTGGACCGCTCTCTCCTTTGCTGCTTGCTTGGAGAGTCCGAGATGGCGCCGGAGCGGCTCGCCGATCTGTTTTCCGATCGTCTGGAGCGGATTGAGCGACGTCATCGGCTCCTGGAAGATCATCGCGATCTCGTTGCCGCGGATCTTTTGCATTTCCTTTTCTGACAGCGTCAAAAGCTCCTTCCCTTCAAAGCGTATGCTTCCGGTCATTTCTGCATTTTTGCCCAAAAGGCGCATGATCGACAGACTGGTGACGCTTTTTCCGCAGCCGGATTCCCCGACGATTCCCACGGTTTCTCCGGCTTGGACAGTCAGACTGACACCGTCGATGATCGTCAGGCTCTTACCCGATTGGGCAAAGGATGTACGTAATTGATCGATGTGTAGCATGGCAGCCATTGTTCTTCCTCCTTTTGCTCAGGATGAGCCTGCCGTCCCGATTAGGGAAAACAGCTGATTGCAGACAGAGCGCCTCCACGGACCGATCAGGCTGCTGACAGTCGGATGGACCCGGTTTGTCAGGATGATCAGCGTCGCGCCTCTGGCCGGATCACGCCAGATCGATGTTCCGGTAAATCCCGTGTGGCCAAAGGCTTGGCTGGAGAGGACATCGCCGCCTGTGCAGCCTGCAGCCATCTGCTCCAGCGTGCCCCCCGTCGCGGATGCTTCCCACCCCAGCGCTCTCATCGGTGCAAGCTCACCCGTATGGGAGCGGACTGCCGTGGCTCGCAGGACGGGATCGATCCGCACGGGCGACTCGTTTGAAGTCCAGATGCGCATGTACCGTTCCGTATCCGCGCTGGTGGAAAACAGCCCGGCGTGGCCGCTGACGCCGTCGAGGCCGTGATATGCGTTGCAGTCATGCACCGATCCCCGGATGATTCCTCTCCGCCAGTCAAAGCAAGCCAGACGCTCCGACAGCTCACGGGCGGACGGCAGTCCGAGCGCTTCCTCCTGGATCAACTGCTGCCTTGCCATGTCCTGCTCATATGCATTGCCGTTCTCCGTCGGTGCGATTGCGCTCACATCCAGGCCGTCATGCTGCAAGGGCAGATAGCAGGTACGGGTCATCCCGCTCGGTTGAAAGATAAGCCGCTGGGCCAATTGATCTAGCGGCTCATCCCATGCCCGCTCCAGGATAAAGCCAAGCAGCATGAAGCCAAGATCGCTGTAGACGACCTGTTTGCCGGGCGTCCCCGTCATCGCCTCAGCCGCGATCAGCCGCAGGTACTCCTTGACGCCGCGGGCATAGAGGAAAAAGGGGCGCCAAGCGGGGAGGCCGGAAGTATGGGTCAATAGATGCAGCAGCGTGATCTTGCGCTTCGCTGTTGCATCCGTCCCCTCTTCCAGCTCCGGGAGATGGCGGGTGACGGAATCTGTCAGCGACAGCCTGCCTTCCTGTACGCTGAGAAGAACGAGCGGCAGCGCAACCATCACCTTCGTCAGCGAAGCCATGTCATACATGGTGTTGGCATCGACCTCGATGCCGTCTTTTTTCGCGTCTCCGTGCTTGGATGAATCTGCGGGGCTTGCAGAGCTAGCAGGGCTTGTCATGTTCGGCTCTTCTACCGAGCCGAATGCCTGCTCCTGCTCGTCCTGTGCACCCTCTGTCTTCCCGACCGCTACGGTTATGGCAGGAAGACCGTCTCTGGCAAGAGTGGCTATTCCCCCCGGGAAAATCCCTTGGCTGATGCCCGATTCCAGATTTTGTTTCAAACGCTCTCGCAAGGCAGATTCGAGCTGATCGTGACTCATCTTCGTCCCTCCGTTACTTGCCGCGGTGGCGCGGGTCGAGAATATCGCGCACAGCGTCCCCAAACATATTGCAGGAAAGGATGGTGATCGTCATTGCCACGCACGGCCAGATGATCATTCCCGGCGCCAGCTCCATATAGCGGCGCGCTTCCGAGATCATTCCGCCCCACGAAGGGTCTGGCGGCTGAATGCCGAGACCGAGAAAGCTGAGCGCCGATTCTGTCAAAATCGCACCCGAGATAGCGAGGGATGCCTGGACCAGCAGCGGTGCCGTTACATTCGGGAAAATTTCCAGAAACAAAATGCGCGGCGTACTGGCGCCGATAGCCCTTGCGCTTTCCACGTACTCCTGATTTTTGATCGATAGGACTGCTCCCCGGACCGTTCGCGTAAAGATCGGAATATTGACAATTCCGATCGCCAAAATGGTATTGAAGGCCCCTGGCCCAAGCGCGGCCACGATCGCCAAAGCAAGCAAAATTTCCGGAAAAGCAAACAGCACGTCCATTACACGCATCACCAATCCGTCAATCCAGCGGCCAAAGTAACCGGCGATCAATCCAAACAGCGTGCCAAAAGCGACGCTGACAAGCACCGAGGAAATTCCCACCATCAGCGAGACTCTGGCTCCGTAGATGATCCGGCTCATAATGTCTCTGCCGAATTGATCCGTGCCGAGAATAAATTCGCCGGAGCTGCCCTCCATGCGATGATCCTGAAACATCTGCGTCGGATCGTATGGAGACAATACGGGAGCGAAGGCAGCGGCCAGAGCGAGCAGCAGCAGGACGATCAGACAGACGACTGCTGTTTTGTTCTCAAAAAAGCGTCTTCGAAATGTGCGCATGTCGCATTCCCCTTGTCAATACTTGATTCGCGGATCAATCCAGGTGTAAATCAGGTCGATGATCAGATTAACCAAGACGAACACCAAAGCGACGAACAGGACGCCTCCCTGTACGACAGGATAATCCCGCTGGTAAATGCCATCCAGGACATACTGCCCCAGTCCCGGTATGGAAAACAGTTGTTCGACAATGACCGACCCGCCCAATAGGTAGCCGATCTGCATACCGGCAATCGTAACGATAGGGATGGAGGAATTTCGCAGCGCATGCCCCATTACCACGGTCCATTGACTGTTTCCTTTGGCACGAGCGGTGCGGATGAAATCTTTGTCCATCGTTTCCATAAAGGCGGAACGGGTCATCCGCATCACGCCGGCAGCGACGACGATTCCCATCGTAACCGCCGGGAGGATAAACACTTTGAATGCCTCTGCCGGATCATCCCAAAAGTGGACCACATCGATCGGCGGAAACCAGTTGAAATACAGCGACAGGCCGAGCAGCAAAAGCGTACCGATGGCAAAGTTGGGAACCGAAATCCCGAGCAAGGTCAAAATGCGAATCACCTTGTCCGTTTTGGAGTGAGAGCGAATCGCCGACAGGATGCCGAACGGAATGGCCAGGGTCCAGCCGATCACAACCGCCATAATCGTCAATTGCAGCGTAATCAAGAACCGCTTGAGAATCTGCGGCAAAATTTCTTCGCCGGTGTGCACTGAAACACCGAAATCCCCTTGCAAAAGTCCGCCGGCCCAGTGCAGGTACTGGCTTATGAGCGGTTTATCCAGCCCCATCTCCGCTCGCAGGACGGCGACTGCCTCCGGGGTCGCTTCCGTCCCGAGCATGATCGACGCCGGATCGCCCGGAACGAGATGGAGGATCGTAAAAACGAGGATCGAAATGCCGACAAGGATGGGAATCAAGCTAATGATTCGTTTGATCAGGTAACTTCCCATAGATACCCCTCCACAAAAGAAGAAATCGGGGAGATCGTCTCCCCGACTCCCTCCCTATCTCACTTACTTCTTCACCGATGCTCTCACCAACGCGGTGGATTCGCCCGCTGCCGTCGGCGAAAAATCGACGTTGTCGCGGACCGCGTAAAAGTTTTTCGGAGAAGCCAGGAACAGGTTTGGTGCGTCTTCTACCAGCAGCTTTTGCGCTTCGTCATACAATTTCTTGCGTTCTTGCACATCGACCGTCTCCAGCGCCTTTTGAACGAGCTCATCGTATTTCGGGTTGGAGTAATTCCAGACGTTCGCCGATCCTGTAGTCGAGAAGAAGTAGCGCATCGAACGGTCGGAGTCCACGCCGGATGTATTGCGGCCGACCATCATGTTCATATCTTTGGATTTCCAGGTGTCGATGTAGTTGCCCCACTCCAGTTGGTTGATTTTCGCGTTGATGCCAATCGCTTTTAAGTGCTGCTGAATGATTTGCGCCGACTCAACCATGTCCGGGTAAGTAGAAGCTGTTTCAATGACCGTGTCAAAGCCGTTTGGATACCCCGCTTCTGCAAGCAGCCGCTTTGCCTTTTCCACATTCGGCGTGTAGCTTGGATAGCTGGACGGATCAAGCGCCCAGCTGGTCAGTGCCGGTGCGATCGGCCCGGTCACGGATGCCTCGCCCTTCCATACGGTTTGCACGATTTGATTGCGGTCTACGGCATAACTGATGGCCTGACGGACACGCGGATCGTCAAAAGGCTTTTTCTTCACGTTGATACCGAGATAGCTGTACTCCAGAGACTGGTAGCTCTTGATCTGGATGCCCGGCTTGCCCTCGAGAAGCTTCGCCGAATCCGCCGATACAGCGCTGATGTCGATTTTGCCGGCGCGAATGGCAGCCATGCGCTCTGCCTCATCCTTC
Source organism: Brevibacillus borstelensis (assembly GCF_036700025.1). Taxonomy (NCBI): domain Bacteria; kingdom Bacillati; phylum Bacillota; class Bacilli; order Caryophanales; family Paenibacillaceae; genus Brevibacillus; species Brevibacillus borstelensis. The sequence goes on from NZ_CP144922.1 coordinate 4,233,452, forward strand.
ATGATCTGAAACTTGATCGCGTCTACCTTTGGCAATTCCTTGTTAAAGTAGTCCGGGTTTTTCTTCAGCAGGACATACTGTCCAGGCTCGCTTTTTTCCAGGATGAACGGTCCGGTGCCATTGGCTTCCTTCGTCAGATCAGTCGATCCCTTCGGAACGATGGAAGCCGAGGACGCGGACGCATTGGTCAGGAAAGCCGCATCAGGGGTTTTCAGCTTGAAGACGACTGTTGCAGGGTCCGGCACCTCGATCGTATCGACACTGGCGAAGTACGATTTGGCGATCGAACCGGTGTCCGGATTCAAAATGCGCTCAAAGGTGTACTTTACGTCCTCCGCGGTCATCTCTTGTCCGTTGTGGAACTTGACACCCTTTCTCAGATGGAAGGTAATGCTCTTTCCGTCGGGAGCCGTTTCCCATGATTCCGCCAGCCCCGGGACGAGATCGAGATTGGCGTCCAGCTTGGTCAGGCTGTCATAAACCAATGAGTAAACGCGTGCACTGGAGGCCGCAGGCACCTTGTGCGGATCGTACCCGACCGGCTCCTGATCGACCGCGACGATCAATTCCGATTTTCCTTCAGTCTGGGATGCTCCCTCGGACCGCGGCTTGGAATCGCCTGCAGGTGCGCTCCCGCCTCCCGAACAGGCTGAAAGCATAAGGGACAGCGAAAGGAAAAAACTTGCCAACACTCTCTTTTTCACGTTTTTTACCCCCTGAGTTTCGGTTAATACAAACAGATATTGCCTAATGGGACTGCCCGTTTCGCGCCGGTTACCGACGGTACATTGCTCGGGCGGCCCATCAAGGTTTCATGTCCCAATACAGCGAAGGCGATTGCTTCCTTGGCATCGTCCGGCACCCCGTACGCCTGCGCTGTCGTCAGCGCGATACCATCGGGCAGTTCGTCCCGGAGCATGCGAAGCAGCGTCTTGTTATGCGCTCCTCCTCCAGACACGATCACCTCGTGAACACGGGCATGGGGAAACACAAAATGGCGGTACGCATCCGCGATAGAAGCTGCCGTGAGCGCCGTTGCGGTAGCTGCGATATCCTCTGCGGAGAGGCCGAGCGCCCTTGCATCACTGCACAACCGGGCAGCAAATGCTTTGCCGTACACTTCCCGCCCGGTGCTTTTGGGCGGTGCGAGCCGGTAATAGGGGTCAGACAACAAGCCCGAGAGCAGCTCGGAAGACACTGTTCCGCCTGCCGCCATCGCTCCGCTCTCGTCATAGCGAAGTTTTCCGTCCGTCAGGAGCTGGATGATCTCGTCGATCACCATGTTCCCCGGACCGGTATCAAAAGCTGTCACTTCCTGAATAGCCGCTCCGGCAGGAAGTACCGTCACATTGGCAATCCCCCCGATATTTTGCAGCAAGCGGCCTTTTTCCGAATGGCGGAAGAGCACATAATCGGCATAGGGGACGAGCGGAGCGCCCACCCCTCCGGCTGCCAGATCCCTCGCCCGAAAATTCCCCACTACAGGGATTCCGGTACGCTCTGCCAAGGTCGACAGCTCGCCGATCTGCAGGGAAGCGCGGACATTTGTCATCCCCTCCGGCCCGGGAAAGGGCACAGGCCTGTCGATATGCCAGACGGTTTGCCCATGGACGCAGACTGCATCAATCGCCTCCGGGGAAAGATCCGCCTTTTTCAGAAGCTCGCGAACAGCATGGGCGTACCATTCCGCAAGTCCGTAGTGTACCGCCGTCAATTTGTCCAGACGGGCTGTATCAACGCTGCACAAGCTCTTTACCCATTCGCGAAGCTCGTCGGAATACGGCAAATAATGAAATTTCTGCAGACGCACACTCTCGATTTCTTCCCGGTCGTCCGTCAGAATCTCCACGAGCGCCGCATCGACTCCATCCAGCGAAGTCCCTGACATCAATCCGATCAACGCATGCTTCTTCCTGCTCCGATAGTCTTGCAGCCTGGGAGTTTGATTCATGATCTCACCTACTCTCACCCTGCTTATCTTTACGAAATTGCCTCTCTAACGAATGTTTGGAATAGTCAATCCTGTTATCGCTTTCATTATATGAAATAAAATTACCACGGTCAATTGAAATAGAGTAAATAATATTTCAAGAAAAAGAGTGGAGTTTCCGGTCTTGCTGTATATCCTATCAAGAGAACTGTCTATGAATGGAGGGCATACGCTTGATTCCTTCTTCAAAGTGGAGCCTGCACAAATTTTTTGACAGGCATCCGGTCATTCGAGGCTATCTGCCTGCTACGGCTTTGTACCAACCGGCGCTGCTTGATTCCTTTCTTCAGAAGTACGATACGGTCTACATCAAACCGAGTTCAACACATATGGGAAAAGGCATTATGAAGGTATGGAAAACCGACAGCGGATATGCATGGGTCAAGGAGCGCGGACAGACCGTCACCGCCTCGACACTGGGGGAACTGAAACCAATCGTCAATCAGAGCGTGGGCAATAGAAAGCACATTATTCAAAAGGGGATTCCGCTGGCCGAGGTAAATGGACGGCCGTTTGACATCCGGGTAATGATGCTGCGCAATGGGGCAGGGAAGTGGCAATACGCCGGCATGCTGGCAAAGGTCGCCGGCCCTGACAGTGTCATTACCAATGTCGCCCGGGGCGGCGGCTATGTCACCACGGTGCCCAAAGCACTGCGACAATCCCAGGCGGTAAAAAGCGAGCAGGTGAACACTGTCACACGCGAGCTTATCCGATTGAGTCACCATGTATGCTCCCACTTTAACAAATACAAGCATTCGTCTCAAATAGGGATTGATTGGGCAGTAGACAAAAAAGGCGGGCTCTCCATTATCGAAGTGAATTTCGATTTTCCTTCTCACGGCCTGTTTGCGAAGCTGCCTGACAAGACGTATTACCGTTTGATCAAGCGTTTGCGCTCTCAGTATTTGGCCAGACGTGCACGCCTGAAAAAAAGAAAGCCGGCCTCTCGATAAAAGAGAGACCAGCTCGGCAATGACGATAGCGCTATTGGCCCGTCTTGCTTTCTCATCGTTTATCTACCGTTATCCTTGCGCCGCTTTTGCCTCGATTTCGGTCAAAGGCGATGTGCACTGCGGGCACCGGGTCGCCTTGATCGGAATGGAAGAGATGCAGAACGGGCATTCTTTCGTAGTCACAGGCGGTTTTTCCGGTTCGTTCTTTTTGCGGAAACGATTCACCTGCTTCACGACAATAAAGATGGAGAACGCGATAATCAGAAAGTCGATGACGGTATTGAGAAACAAGCCGTAATTGATCGTGGCAACCCCCGCATCTTTGGCTTCTTTCAGAGTCGCAAAGTCTCTGCTGTCCAAACTGATGAACAAGTTGGAAAAATCCACTTTGCCAAGCAGCAAACCTACTGCCGGCATGATGATGTCGTTAACCAAGGATGTTACGATCTTGCCAAAAGCAGCTCCGATCACAACCCCGACTGCCAGATCAACGACGTTCCCCTTTAAAGCAAACTCTTTAAACTCTTTCAGCATCGGCCTCACCTTTCCATGTGCATTCACACGCAGTGTACTTATCTTCTATCAGAAAACATTTTGCAAAAAGTGTTCGACGAACCGCTCATGGTCAACTTCCAGGCAAACGTCGACATTGGCGGCGGCAGCCGGATGCTTCCGCCTGTCGCCAATGGTTCGCGCATCCGACAGTCCGCCGGATGTATCCACTGAGACATGCATCGGAACGGCAGTCACAAAGGTCGGATCAATGACGACCCCGACAGCCAGCGGGTCGTGAAGCCCGCATCCCCGGACATTCCCTACCTGCGCGTAGGCATTCATGTAAAATTCGCACATGTCGGCAAACAAGCGGGAAACATCCGTCCCCTTTTCGCGCCACAAGGCCAGATGCTCCCTGGTCAAAAGCGTCTGCATCGTCACATCGAGGCCGACCATCGTCACCGGAATGCCGGACTGAAAGACCAGCTCTGCCGCCTCCGGGTCCGCACAAATATTTGCCTCCGCCACCGGCGTCCGATTACCCGGCACTGTCACGGCTCCGCCCATCACGACGACCCGCTCCACCAGCGCAGTCATTTCCGGCTCGTCCCTGATCGCCTTGGCGAGGTTTGTCATGCTGCCCACGGTAACGATCGTCAGCTTGCCAGGGTGTCTCCTCGCCTGTTCGATCATGAATGCCGATGCCTCTTGCTTCTGTACAGGCGTTTGCGGCGGCGGAAGCTCGATGTTACCCAAGCCGTTTTCTCCGTGAAACAGCTTGGCTTTTTCCTTCAGCTCGCGGAACAGCGGCCGCTTGGCTCCCGCATAGACCGGTATCTGGCTGTATCCCAAAAGCTCCAGGATTTGCACGGTATTTCGCGTCGCTTCCTCCACCGTAATGTTTCCAAAGGTCGTGGTGATTCCCAAAACCTCCAGCGCCGGTGAATGAACGGCGTAGGAAATGGCGAGAGCGTCGTCGATTCCTGTATCTACATCAAGTATTATTTTTTTCATTGCTTGTCCCCCGTCCCCATGACTTCCATAGCACGTTTGACGACTGGCTCCGTCTGAATATCGAGGCACACCTCCGTGTCAATCCCGACACGCGGAATCGCCCGGAGATCTGCTATCAGGGCGCCGCGGGAAAGCGTGCTCTGGCAGTCGACGGAGATCTTCAGTGTCTGCCTCTCTGCTATTTCCGGATGGATCGCTGCCATCATTGCCGCACATGCATCCAGACTGTTTCCCCCATCCATCCGCATATGTAGCGCATAGGTCGCATCGAGCGGAACGAGGAGGAGCGGCAGCTTGGAAGCCAGGACGAGCGCGGCTGCCTCCGGATCGGCATGCATGTTCGCTTCGGCAATCGGGGTGACATTTCCCGGTACGCGGATTGCGCCTCCCTTTACAATAACGGCCGCAAACTTTTTCGCCAGTTCCTTGTCCATATGGAGGGCCTTGGCCAATTCTGTCAGGGGACCGAGTGTGACCAGGATCAGCTCTCCTCTATGCAGGTCTGCCTGCCGGACAATCAGTTCCGCCCCTTGGTCCGCTTGCGCCAGCAACAGGCCGCTCTGTCCTGCCGACTCCAGCACTTGTCTTGTCTGATTCATCGCCTCTGTTTGACTGGGCCCGCCAAAGACGATGCCCGTCAGCTCTATGTCAGGTGAACCTAAAGCGAGCCGCAGCGCCGGAATATGGTCTGTTCCCTCTCCCGTCACCAGCAGCATCTTTTTCTTTGTGTGCATGCTTTCACCTCGATTTCTACTCGCTCCTAATCCTAATCGAATCTGAAAAAACCGTCAATTGAATGCCATCACTCATTGCTGCCAGAAGTATGCACTAAGCCGAAGAAGCGCGAGGCATGCACGGAATCGAAGCGCTCGCAGGCCGACTGCTCTTCCACGCTTGCAACTTGACAATCAATCTTTTACACTAATCCATAGTTTCAAAAAAAGGAGTTTGCCCTCTACATGTCCCTGAAAATAGCCAGCCCACAACAAGAATTGCTCGTTTGCTTGCAGCAGCAGCTTGTCGAAATATTGCTCCGGCATAAAAAGAAGCCCTACCTGCCGGTCTGGGGCGAACTCTATTCAATTTTGAGAGAATTTGTCAAAATATCCAGAAAATCCAGCCAGAATCTTTTGCTCTATTCGATTTCGCCGACTGGCTCGCTCCATTTTATACATGAGACAGGCTTGTTCCGCGTAGATATTCCTGACCCCGGCCTGACGATTTCTCTCTCTACCGACGAATTGATTGAGGCATTGATCGCCGGACGCTTTTTTCCCGCGCTGCCTCCAATCGACACAGCCTCCCCGTTACCGGAGTAGCATCCGAGACAGTGGGAGATTTTTTTATCTCAACCTTGTATAAACGAAAAAATCCTGGCTTTCGCCAGGCAATTGAGGGTAGTACTGAATTATTCACGTGAATAACATAGCTTCATTATAGTTCTTTATTCCTGATTATGCTATGCGAATTTATAGGAAATATCACCTAGATCATCCAGTGAAAGCGTAAAAAAATAGAGCGGCTCTCCTGCACAGTTTCGAGCCGCTGCTGCAAAGTTACGAACTCCCCAAGTTCGCTTATACAGATTGTACTATGTAATTTGAATATCGAAAAGTGTCGTCTTTTGAATTTACGATAGAAAATGGCAAATGTGCGAAGTGTTAGGAAAAAAGTTCAGCAAACAAAGGAGCCATTCACCTTGCAGAATCACAGTATTCACGCATGCTGAACCAAATCCGCTTCCTCTGATTTTCTTAATCATTTGTAATCCATTACCTGCTTGAGATGCTATTTTTATAGCGGTGCTGCAAACAAAATTCGCCATTCACCATATTTTTTAAGCTAAGAAAGGCTCTCGGCATTCTCTCCGTGAGTCGCCGGCATTTCTGCCAGGCAGGGAGCTTCCATCGCATCTGGCTTTTGCCATGCTCCGCTTAATGTCTGTACGATGAAAATAGAGGGTGCCATGCGTCATAAAGTCCTTGTTAACGCTGGACAGCCCTCTCTTTTGAATGCTTGTTTGCTTACCGGTGAGTGCCAAATAAAATGCAGAGGTAGACGTACTGGCTGATACTCACCTCGGGAAAGAAGAAAGCCAGATTGCTTTTTCCGGGAGTCTGTCTGACCGAATACCGCAGCTTGCTGTTTCGCAGCGATTGGGCCATCCGGTACGCCTCGCTCCAGGTCGCATGGAAGGAAATATTTTTTGCCATTCCTGTCAAACACCTCATCTTGATAGTGCTCATCTCATGAACATAGCATGTCCAAAAATTGGCTGAAAGATTTATTTGAAATGACCCTTGGTTCGAGCTTTAGGGGAAAAGATGAACAAGGAGAAAAACGCAGGCGGTTCGGTGGGACACTTGCGGGTGAGTTGGACTGTCCGACTGCATTCCAAGATTCAATCGGTACTTTAACGTCTTGGCGATGCCGGACGGGACTACATAACGCTCAGGCGGCTGCTGGATACCCTTTCAGGGGGTGAAAGACAGCGCATAAAAGAGGCTGTTCCCCAAGCAATTGTTGACGCTTGGAGAACAGCCTCTGGCAAATGTTCATTTCGCGGACGGTTTTGGCCGCACCTTGCTCGTCGGCATCGCTTCCAGGGGATCGTCCGGCCAGTAATGCTTGGGGTAGCGCCCTTTTAAATCTTTTTTCACATCAAAATAGGCATTCTGCCAAAAGCTTGCCAAGTCTCTGGTCACCTGGACCGGCCGATGTGCCGGAGACAGGAGGTGCAGCGTCAGCGGAACACGCCCGTAGCAGATGCGAGGGGTTTGCATCAACCCGAACATTTCCTGCAGCCGGACAGAGAGGACCGGCGCATCCGGGTCGCTGTAATCAACCGGAATCCGTGAGCCGCTGGGCACGCCGATATGCGTAGGCGCTTCTTTGTCGAGCTCTCTTCTCTGCTCCCACGAGATCATTCCAAGCAGGATATCTGCGAGGGAGAGGCGCTGCAGATCCGCACCTTTTTTCATCCCGTGCAAATGGGGGCCCAGCCAGTCGGGAAGCGTTTCCCTTAGCGCCTCGTCCGATACATCCGGCCACTTTCCTTGCCCTTGACTTTGCCCCTGTTCCTGCCGGTGCATGAATTGCAGACGCTGTTGCAACTGCCGGGCTTGTTTCGTCCAGGGCAACAGCTCCAATCCTTCCGATGAGATACCGGAGAGAAGCGCATGCAATATATCTTCCGGGTCGGGCTCTAGCAAAGGGGCTTCCTGAATCACAATGGCTCCCAGGCGCTTGCGGACTCGCGCCCTCACGCTTTGCTGGCCTGCCTCCCAATAGACGAGGGCCTCGTTTTCCATCTGGTCAGCAAAATACTTTTCCAGCTGCTCCGCGTCAATCGGCGCTGCCAAGTAAATCGTGCTTTCACTTCCCTGGTCATCCAATTCGGCTGCCACCAGATAAGGGGCGTTCGCGAGAGACTGTATTTTCGTAAAAACCGCACCTCTCCCGTTTTGCAGCAGAAAACGGCCATTTTCCCTGCGCTGGGCGATCCGGTCCGGAAAGGCATACGCAAGCAGCAGTCCGCACGCTGCCGTGTCTGAAGCCTCCTGCTGTATGCCAAACGAATGTTTCCAATGCTCCGCTTCGGCCCATACGCTTCGGCAGAGCGAGCGATTGAGCGATATTCCCGCATATTCCTCCACCTGATCTGACCCTGCATCCTGAACAAAACGCAGCGCTTCAACCCGTGTCCGGATATCGACATCCTCGCCTGCCCGCAAGCCACGAAGCACATCCCGCTCGCCGAGCAAAGCGGCCAGCTCGCAAGCCAGCCCGCCCAGACCAAGCGGGATTGCGACGAGGATCATATGGGCCAGTCTTGGAGGCAATCCCGTTTCCACCATTCTTTTGCCGTGCGGGGTCACCGCCCCCGACTCATCGAGTGCCCCCAATCTGGCAAGAAGCTGGCGGGCCTGCCTGAATGCCGCAGCGGGAGGAATATCCAGCCACGAGAGCTCAGACGGATCGGCTACGCCCCAGACTGCCAATTCCAGCGCAAGCGCCGTCAGATCCGCCTCCTTGATTTCCGGCGTCCGTGCCGCTTCCAATTGCCGTTCCTCTTCCTTTGTCCACAAGCGGTAACAGGTGCCCGGTCCAAGCCTGCCCGCACGTCCCCGACGCTGATCCGCCGACGCCCTCGCCACCCGTACGGTCTCGAGTTTGGTCAGTCCGGTGCGCGGCGAAAAGCGCGGGACTCGCATCAGTCCGCTGTCGATGACCGTCCTGACACCTTCCACCGTCAGACTGGTCTCCGCAATCGACGTAGCCAGCACGATTTTCCGCTCACCAGGCGGGCACGGCGCAATCGCCCGATCCTGTGCCGCCGAGGGCATATTTCCGTACAACGGTTCTATTCGAATACGCTTGCCTGCGTTCTCCTGTCCGCCCAGCTCCAGCTCTTTCAGCCTGGCTTCCACTCTGCGAATCTCTCCTGCTCCCGGCAGGAACGTCAGGATATCCCCTTCTTCCTGCTTTAGCGCATGCTGGATGGTATGAACCACTTTTTGTTCGAGCGGCCCTTCCCAGCGGGTATCCAAATAATGGGTTTCCACAGGAAAAGAACGCCCCTCGCTCCTCAGGATCGGAGCACCGTCCAGCAAGGCGGACACAGGCTCTGCCTCCAGCGTTGCGGACATGACCAATATCCGCAGGTCATCCCGCAGCAACTCACGGGACTGAAGGCAAAGGGCTAGGCCCAGATCGGCCTGAAGACTTCGTTCATGATACTCGTCAAAAATGACCATCCCCACGTCTTCCAAGGCCGGATCAGACTGCAGCATGCGTGTCAGTATCCCTTCGGTAATGACTTCGATCCGCGTTTTCGGGCCTACGCGGCTATCCATCCTGACCCGATACCCCACTGTCTCCCCCACTCGTTCTCCCCGGGAAGCTGCCATGTACCGGGCAGCCATGCGGGCGGCAAGCCGGCGAGGCTCCAGCATCAAAATCCGGCGTCCGGCGAGCCAGGGCTCGTCGAGAAACGCCAGCGGCACACGCGTGGTTTTCCCTGCACCGGGTGAAGCGATCAGCACCGCGCTGGCATGAGAGCGAAATGTCTCCAGCAAGCTGGGCATGATCGAGTCGATCGGCAGTGTCTTCATCTCATCACCTCATCCGATTGCGAACAAACCTTCTCTCTTCTTTACACTTCAACATAAGCATCTGCCGGAGCGTCAGCCAAAAACGGACTCTTTTCACCCAGACAATACAGATGCAGCTCGTGCATGGCGCGGGTGCAAGCCGTGTAAAAGAGCTTTCTCTCCCTTTCCCGGCCGTATTGCGCCCGGGAAGCATTGTAAATGATAACGCCGTCAAATTCTACCCCTTTGGCGAGGTAGGCCGGGATGATGTGAAAGCCTTCTTCAAAAGAGACGGTTTCTTTGTCAATCAGCCGAACCGGTACCTTTTCGCGCAGCGCTTCATACGCTTCCCGGCTCTCCTTAGCCGTTTTGCAGATGACGGCAATAGTGCGATGACCTGCTGCCGTCATTTCGCCAATCCGGGCTGCGACTTTTTCTGCCAAATCCTGCTGATCCGACACCCTCGTCAGTGTCGGCTTTTTCCCGTCGCGGTTAAACGGTTCGATCGCATGGTCGCCGCGAAGCATGGCACTGGTAAACTGGACGATGGGCCTCGTAGAGCGATAGCTCCGGGTCAGGATGATTTTCTCGGTATGTTCCTCGCCGTACAGTGTCGCAAGCCCGGCAAAATCCTGGCCGCTCGTCGAATGGGCATAGATCGCCTGATTCAAATCACCCAGCACAGTCAATTTGGCATGGGGAAACAGCCGTTTCATAAAGGCAAACTGGAACGGGGAGTAGTCCTGGGCTTCATCGACGAACACATGCCGAACTGCTGTATTCGTTTGAAAGCCTTCCACCCTTTCCTTCAAATATAAAAAGGGAGTGGCGTCTTCCCAGAACAGATTCCCGCCATCCAGGCACGCCATAGTCTGCGAGCAAATCTCCGGCCAGTGCCCGGGAAGCTCCAGGGAGCCTGTGAGAGATTGCACGAGCTGCGGATCTTCAACCAACTGCCGGTACAGCGCCGCAAGATCGATGAAGCGCAGCTGCTTGACTTCCCTGCGAAGCGGGGCAAAATGCTCCTGCACGACCTTCACTGCGAGCAGCTCCCGTTCCCGGTCAAAATCGTTGAACGTCTCTCCCGAAAACTGTTTCTTGCCTCTCAGCTCTTGGTACACCCGCTGATAATCATCGCGATCCAATAGCTCAATGGCTTCATCCACCCAGGCACGGTTTATTTCCTTTTTCCCGAGCCGTTTCAGCTCACTTAAGAGCCATTCCGCCAGCAGCCTCATCCGGTTAGGGATGCGCAGTGAAGAATCCATCTCGTAAAATCGCTCTTTGATCGCGTCCGCGGAAATCAGCGTACGCCCGCGGAATTTCACGTCCCGGAAGCACATTCCTACATTTCGGAGCGATTCGACGTATGCATCGATCACCCGGAGCCATTCACCGCCAGCCTTGTAGCGGATTCCCTCCGCACGGGCGTTGTATCCGGGTTCGTTCATTGCCGTGTAGATGTACTCCATCTGGGAGAACGGATCTTCTACCGTGAACCAATCGCCGAGTCTGTGTTCCACGTATTCCTGAAAGGTGGTCTGCTGCATGTTTTCCTCGCCCAGCTCGGGCAGAACGGTAGAAATGTAGCTGTTAAACATCGGGTTCGGGGAAAACAGGACGATCTGCTCGGACCGGAGCGTTCCCCGATAGCGGTAGAGCAGATATGCGACGCGCTGCAGCGCTGCAGACGTCTTCCCGCTTCCGGCTGCTCCCTGGACGATCAGGAGCCGTTTGCTTGTGTTGCGGATAATTTTGTTCTGCTCCTTCTGGATGGTGGCGACGATGCTTTTCATCTGACCGTCGGCCTGTTTGCCCAGCACCTCCTGCAACAGCTCGTCGCCAATCGTCACGCCGGTGTCGAACATCGAGCAAAGCACGCCGTCGCGGATGATATATTGCCGCTTCAGCTCCATGGTGCCGCTGATCAGACCGCTTGGCGTTTCGTATTGCGCCGGGCCTGGGGAATAGTCGTAGTACAGGCTGGAAACAGGGGCACGCCAATCGTACACGAGAAACTCCACTTCATTTTCATCGAGAAGCGAGCCGATCCCGAGGTAAATCCTTTCCGCAGTCTTCTCCCCGTCTTCGCGGAAATCAATGCGGCCAAAGTACGGAGATTTTTGCAAACGAACCAGCGTTTTCAACTGATTGCTCGCATGCCGGTGCAGCCGCTCCCGCTCGGAGAGAACCTCAGCCTGCTGCTTGATGCTGGCATACGTCTCGACTGCTTCGATAGCATCGTCGAAGTTGACGGTCACATCCTCCCAAAAGTTCTTGCGGATGTGGACAATATCTTCCTTTACATCGCTTACATGCTGTTCAAGAGATTCAATGCGCCGGGAGATCACGCCTACAACCTGCTCCACCCGCTTCTGTTCTTCCTGTCGGTCCTCTGCTTCTTTTCGATCCTCCTGCCCTTTGACCTGATCTTCCAGTCTTCCTTGATCTTCGTGTCTGCTCTGGTCCGACATGCTCATGCGCGTTCCCCTTTCCTGCTCCTTTTTTCTTTGCCAAGATGGGTTTGACAAAAGGGATTCCATGTGATAAGATATTATTGGGATAATATTTTGTTGTTCTGATCGCGAAGTGCAATCACTCCTCATTGTAACACAGGAGTGCTATGATTTCAATTTCCCACTTTTACTTGAAACGACCAAAACGGAGACGCAACGTGCGGCTCCGTTTTTTTATGCCCATATAAGCTGCCCCCAAGCTGGGCTTATCCATACATGATTTTCAACACGTCTCGCTCTTTTGTCCCAAAAATGATTGCGATCCCGGACCATTTTCCCCGCCATCCGTTACCATGTAGTGCTCCTCTTTCATATCGAACGTTTTGGGATTGAAAAGTTGATCCCACTCCATCCACATCATGAACCCTCCTGCATGCTTTGGTCCTTTACAGAATGGACAGAAGCGGTTTTTTTACAGATACCTCCGACTGCCGATCGGGGAGGAGAGTCAATTTGATCTTTCCCCTGTACAGCTTGTTTTGTCCGCCTTCTATGTACCCTGCCAGCGTAATCCCTTTGTCTTCCCCGGCAGGAGTAGAGCTGTCGCCGCTCGGAGGCAATTGACTCTCACCGGCATAGTGAAAAGAAATGCTGCTCTCCCCAGTCTTGTCTCTGATGTCGATGACAGCTTGAAAGGATGTCCCCGGCTCCAGCTTGGGAACGCTGATCACCCCGTCAAAAAAGCGAAGCTCTGCTCCCTCCACCACGCCTCCACTCTTGTTTTGGATTGTCAGCTCGATGTGATTCTGGAAACCGAAAACCCATTGGTACAGTACGATTGCCAAAAACCCTGCCAAAACGATCCAGAGCGACATTCGGATGAGCCTCATGTGTGCTTCTCCTCTGTTCTGCTCGCATTTTCGCAAGTAACGCCCGCAGCCTCCAGCAGCACCTTCCCCATCCGTGCCGCTTCTATCAGGCAAAGCTCGAATTCAACCTCTCCCGATACATGTGAAACTAGCTGAATAATGTCGGGACAATCGTGGTTGCAGATTAAAAACTGCTCCCATTTTGCCTCGGAGCGCGGTACCTTTTGCGCGTGAAATCCGCTTTTGAAGCCGCCTAACGTCATCCTTATCTCCTCGCGATTCTGCTAATTTTGAATCAGGTCAATCGCATTTCGCCCCTCGTCTAACAGGTTTGAAAAAATGCCGCCATTCGCCACCGGAGTTCTCCTGCTGTTCCTAGCCGAAAAACAAGTCGAGAACATCCCGGGGAAGCGACGCATCCTTGCGGTAAAACTCGCTGTAGCCGCAGCCGTTGCAGCTCACCACATCGAAGCGCTGGTACTGCATATTCAGCACCCGTGACAGCGTCCCTCCCGTCGCGGACATTTCCGTGACCGTTGCGGATGTACCCCCGCATTTGGGGCAGCCGGATTGCCTGTCGTCCTTGTTGTAGTGGCTATTCCCCGTTTTCCGGGTACAACTGCATTGAAGATTATGGTCGAGCCATTCATTGCAAATGTGACATTGCTGCCGCATCGGACTTTCTCCTCCCGTCTTTCCTCTATGTGATTGACGTTTCAAAAAGCAAACCGTTTCTTCTGTCCAAAGACATTTCCGTCTGCACACCCCTCACCGGCAGGAATACATTGTCAAGGTAAACGCCTAATGGAGGAATGCGCATGTTTCCCATGTACCCCTATTACTCCTTCCGTACCGAATGCGAGACCAAGCCGATTGCATTTCCGCCTCAGCACCAGGAGCGTCAGCCTGGTCTGGAGTATTTGATGGTTCCCTTGCCGATAGCCGAAAACCCGGGCTACATCGGATCAGGCAAACTGCAGGACAAGGTAGCCGTCATTACCGGAGGAGACAGCGGTATCGGACGGGCCGTTGCCATCGCCTTTGCCAAAGAGGGTGCGGATGTTGTCATTGCCTATCTTTACGAGCACGAGGATGCGGCCGAAACAAAACGGCGTGTCGAGGAGCTTGGCAGACGTTGTCTGTCCATCGCGGGAGACCTGCGTCACCCGGGGACTTCCCGTGATGTCATCGGCCAGACCATCGAAACATTCGGTCGGCTTGACATCCTTGTCAATAACTGCGCTGTTCAGTATCCGCAAAATAGCATTCTCGACATCTCCGACGAGCAATTGGACAACACGTTCCGCACCAATCTTTTCTCTTTCTTTTACATGACGAAGGCAGCCCTGCCTTGCATGAAGCGTGGAAGTGCGATCATCAATACGACCTCGGTCACTGCCTATGAAGGTCAAAAGGAGCTGATCGATTACTCCTCGACCAAAGGTGCGATCGTGTCGTTTACCCGCTCCCTCTCGTTGTCATTGGTCAGTGAAGGCATCCGGGTAAACGCCGTTGCCCCCGGTCCGATCTGGACACCGCTGATTCCCTCCAGCTTTTCGGCAGAACAAGTCATGTCCTTTGGCCTGGACACTCCGATGAAACGGGCCGGCCAGCCGTTTGAACTGGCGCCGGCTTACGTCTATCTTGCTTCCGACGATTCCAGCTACGTCAGCGGCCAAGTCCTCCACGTAAACGGAGGGACGATCACTTCATCGTAAGAGAAAAAGTCTTTTGCTCCCACCGCTTTTTCGAACCTGCCCGAATCGAAGGATAAACGGGCAGGTTTTTATGTTTGACAATAGTGAATAAGCTGAAAAGAAAGAAAGTGACACGATACATTTCCAAGTTTGCCAAGCTATGCTATTTTAATTTAGTTGATTTTTATCTGTTATATATAAAATTCGTTCTCAAAAGGGGAAATCATGCATGTCAGACACCATGAAAAACCGCAGAGGATTTTCGGTCCGCTCAAAGCTGATTCTATCCTTCGCCCTCCTTCTCATCATACCAAGCCTGGCTATCGGCGGATTTTCCTTTCAAAGCGCCAAGCAAAACATGGAGCAGGAGGTTCTCCGCGGTGCCCAAAAGGACGTGGAGCTGCTCAGTCTCCTCATCCACGATACCATCTCCCCCAAAATAAGTGATGTGGATTATTTCTCTGCGCACATCAACAAGCAGGATTTTGCGGGAGACGACAGTCCTCTGGTCAGAAGCCGGTTGGATCAGTACCACAGCCTCCATCCTGAATTAGTGAGCGTCTATGTGGGAACGGACAGCGGCTCCATGATTCAGTCCCCCCGCAAAAAACTGCCGGACGGCTACGATCCGCGCACAAGACCTTGGTATCAGCAAGCAATGGCCCAAAAAGGAAAAGCGGTGATCACCGCTCCCTACATCGCTGCTACTACGGGCGATATGGTTGTGACGATTACACAAAGTCTGCGGGACGGCTCAGGTGTGGTGGCCGTTGATCTGGATCTCGACAATTTGAAAAAGCTCACCTCCGAGATTCGCATCGGAGATGAAGGCTATGCGACTCTAATCGATCAAACGGGGAAATACATCGTCCATCCGACGGAAAAAAGCGGTTCGGAAGCGGACAATTCCTGGGTCACAGCGCTGCAAAAGCAAGCGACAGGATTCTTCAGTACAACTATCGAAGGACAAGCTGCAGACATCTTGTTTGCAACCAATTCTCTTACAGGCTGGAAGATCGCAGGAATTATGTATACCCATGAGATCGAGCAAGCAGTTCAGCCGATCTGGTACCGTACCCTGCTCGTCATGGCCCTCTCGATCGCGCTGGGAGCCATCCTCGTCTATGCGATTATCCGATCGATCACGATTCCTTTGAACAAGATGATGCAGGTCGCCGAAAAAATCAGCCAGGGGGACCTGACGGAGAATGTACACATTCAGACTCGGGATGAATTCGGCCGGCTCGGACAGACGATCCAACATATGCAGGATACTCTGCGCGAGCTTTTGCAGGAGGTAGCGAGCAGCTCCGAACAAGTAGCCGCGGCGGCGGAGCAACTGACGGCAAGTGCCGGTCAGACGAGCGGTGCGACGGAGCAAATTTCCCTGACCATGCAGGATGTCGCATCCGGGGTAGACAAGCAGGCGCAAAGCGTTGAACAGGCGTCCGCCACCATTGCCCGTTTGTCAGAGCGCGTTCATCTGGTCTCAGAGAACACGGAGCGGGTCTCTTCGCTTACTGCAGAAGCTTCGGAGCAGGCTTGCAGCGGGGAAGCGGTTATCCAGGATGCGGAGCAGAAGATGAATGACATTCATTCTGCCGTTCGCAATTTGGCAGACGTCATCCAAGGGCTCGGCGATCGCTCCCAGGAGATCGGTAGCATTCTCGATGTCATCACCGGAATTGCCGAGCAGACCAACCTGCTGGCTCTCAACGCCGCCATTGAAGCCGCGCGGGCAGGAGAACAAGGACGAGGTTTTGCTGTCGTGGCAGATGAAGTACGGAAGCTGGCAGAGCAGTCGGCCCAATCAGCCACCCAAATCTCCCGCTTGATCGCCGCCGTCATGGATGAGACGAGTCAAGCTCTGCAGTCCATGGCCCAAACAACGTCAGGTGTAGAAGAAGGGCTAGCCGCTGTCAGCAAGGCGGGGCGTTCCTTTGCCCACATCGAACAATCCGTCCAGACCGTCGATCAAAGCATGCAGGAAGTAACCGGCGCCATGCAGCAAATAGCCGACGCGGCCGAGCAATTGGTGTCTGCCATGAAAACGATCACCAGCTCGGCGGAAATAGCCGCTTCCCGTACGCAAGAAGCCTCGGCTGCTTCCGAAGAGCAGCTCGCTTCGATCGAGGAGATTGCCTCCTCCGCTACGTCCTTGTCTCAGATGGCAGACCGTCTGCAGACTCTCGTCGGACGGTTCAAGCTGTAGCGAAACACAACAAGCTCATGCATACCAACAAAAGAAAGGGATATCTCCACTGGTGGGGATGTCCCTTTTTTCTCAAACGCTTACGGCTTAGCCGAAATCCACGGACTGATGAGCCAATTCAATTGCGTTAAGCTTACCTTTTTCGACAATCAATCGTTCCTGGCTCGATTACTCTTGCGGTTCCTCTTGAATCACATAGTCAGCTCCTGCTCCACGGAGCAGGGCGGAGACACCATCAGGATGGTAAGGCAGCAAACGATCCGCCTCAGCCAGATCCACCCATTTGACTTCCAAAATCTCAGAATCGTAAGGAATCGTCTCAGGGCGCTGAAGAATTTCGCCGCGAAACGTAATAAAGTGGACGTGCTCATCTCCGATATACGCTTCATTGACGGCAACGATTCTGGACACGTTCACCTCGTAACCGGTCTCTTCCCGCGCTTCACGGATGGCGGCTTCCCGCAAAGTCTCCCCTGCCTCTACTGCTCCTCCCGGCAGACTCCAGCTTCCTCGTTTATTGAAGACCAAGAGCACCTGATTTTTTTGTTCGTCAAATAACAGCGTATATGCGACATCTACTCTCTTCAATGATTAGCCCTCCGGTATATGATAGAAATGTTGGCTTTCGGTCTTTGGCATGGTCCTGGCGAGGCTTTTTTGATTAGCCGCTTCATGTGCTACTCCTGGAACTTGGCCGGCTTTTCCACATAGCTTTCCAGAATGTATCCGCAGCTCGTACAAATGATATGGATCACAGCAGAATTGGTAGAAAAGATTTTGTTCATGGGGGCTATGGAGGCATACCCGCTTTGCTTTCCCTTTCCCCATTCCGTTGCATAGCATTTGGGGCATGGTGTGGCCGTCGTTTCCATCTCAATCATCCTCCTTTTTATGTTGGGGCGACCTTCACTGGAAATGGTTTACACGAGATAAGCATAGCATAGATTGGGTCGGCCCTGCCCCTTTCTCGAACAATAATCGGATTTTCGCTAACTTTCCCCAAAAAGCACAGGCAATCTATTATAATAGAAGAAATGGAAAAAGGAGGGTATATTCTTTGAAAAAGGGAATCATCTTTCTTCTTTTACTAGTCTTGGCGTTCTCGATTCTTCCGGCTTCATTTGCCCATCCGGGCAGAACGGATGCGAATGGAGGCCACACCTGTCGAACCAACTGTGAAAAGTGGGGACTCCGATACGGAGAGTATCATTACCACAATAGCGGAGGGTCGAGCTCAAGCTCATCTGGCAAGAGCAGCCCACCATCTCCAAAGTCGACCCCGAAGCCTGCTCCGCAACAGTCATCAGCACCTGCCCCTGTCATCATACCAATCATCGCCGTCAAATCAGCAATGGTTTACATTCAACCTGTTCAGCATGATGATTATATGATCGGTCAGGTAGAGTACGGAACTATAGCCCAGGATCATGGGACGGTTGAAGGATGGATTACTTATCATTTTGCCGACGGACGCATCGGTTACATTCCGAAAACCGTCATCACCCAGTACGAATCGATTCAGCCGAAGAATGTTACCGTGCAAGTGGACAAGGCTTACGTCTTTGCCATTCCTTCTGCCTCTGGAAGCGCCAACGGGTCGCTGACGAAAAACACTACGGTGCAGGCGTTGGGGAAAAGCGGGGAATGGTATTATATTTCGACAACGGATAGTCAAGGAAACGCGATAAAAGGATTTCTCTCCGGTACCGTAGCTTGGTAACGCGCTAGAGCGTCCTGCTTGGGACACCTTGATAAGCCGCGGACACAAACCCGCGTTTTCCCCGGCTCAACAGGTGTCCCATCCCCCTTTGCATCCTCTGCTTTCCTTGCTCTCACAAAATTTGCTCTTTTCCCTTTTTCAATTGGCTCCTTGGGCCGTGATCAGCCGTCTTCCTTACATATTGCTGCAAATGTAAAAGGAGGGACAGCCCTACAGCTCCCCCTAAGTCCGATGCTTTACAACGCTTTACACTTACGAACACTCAATCCTTATACGGATCAAACTCATCCGCACCCGCCATGCAAACACCGATGGGCTTCAATACATGCAAAACCTCTACCGTCTCCTCATGGGCCCGCAGTACCTCGGACAGCTTTTTGTATACGAACGGACTCTCATCCGTTCCCGCTCCGCGAAGCTCCACGCCAAACTCGCTGATCGCCCGCTTCATCTGCTCCACGGTAATTTTGCCGCCGCTGCGCTTGCGCGTTGTCCAATTCATCCTGCCGGCCGCCTCGGTACGGCTCATGATTCTACCTGCTCCGTGCACTGTGCTGTAAAAGGCCTCCTTGTTTTCCTGTGTATCCTTTCCTTTCACGATGACGGACAAATCACCCATGCTGCCCCCGATAAAGCCAAGCTGACCCGGCGCTGATGGCGTCGCCCCTTTTCTGACGACCACGTACTCTTTGCCGTCATGTATTTCCTTCCAGGCGAAATTGTGATGGTTATGAACCTCGAAAGTTGTTTCCGCACCGAGAATGCCTAAAACCTGATCGATCACATAGTCACGGCCTGCATACGCGTATTTGCCCGCAAGCGTCATCGCCTTGAAATACATCTCGCCCAGCTCGCTGTCCAAATCGAGCAGCGTCGGCGGCTGATCCATGCTCTCGCCCGGTGCCTTGTCCGAAAACTTTCGCCCATTCGCCAGATTCAAAAATCCGCTGGCTGTCTTGTGTCCAAACCCGCGACTGCCGAAATGGTTGGCGATCCACACCATTCCCGTCGCTTCCTCCACGAACAGATCGACGAAATGGTTCCCGCTTCCCACGGTACCGAGCTGGCTTTTGGCCAAAGCCTTCAGGGAGTCGTGCTCGTGTTTGCCGATCTGCTTGTACACGTACCAATCTTCCTCTTCGAATAGATCGTGATCGACCTTCTCGTTGTTGACCCGCCCGATTCCAAAGGAAATGGTTTTGGCGATCTCATCCATGATTTGCGGGATTTTCGTCTTGATTTCCTCATAGCGGAGGTCGGTACGGACGGCCTTGTTTCCGCAGGCGATGTCGTACCCGACGCCGGAAGGAGAGATTTGTCCGTCGTAGACGACAACGCCTCCGACAGGCTGCGAGTATCCTTTGTGGTGGTCCGCCATGAGCAATACTTGGACGACATTGCCGTATTTGGAGCAGGTCACGGCCTGCGATACCGCATTTTCAAGTGGGGTCCCCCACACTCTTACATTGGCAATGGTTTGGTACATGATTTCGTTTTTCTCCTTTTTTCTTTACTTATCATTTATGAATTGTCTGTTTTGGGATAGTATCCAGTATTATACAACAGTTTCTTTTCTTTTTCTTGGTGGCAAAGTCTGGGCTTGTTCTCTTTACTGACAATCCCTGTCAGTGAAGCCCCGTTATAATCATAACTAAGACTGCTAGGAACAGACCGATAATCGAATCATCCAGATAAGGAGATTTATGCTATGAACGATAGATTCCAACCGATTTTCGAACCTTTTGTTCTTCCTTGCGGCGTAGAGCTGAAGAACCGGATCAGCATGGCACCGATGACCATTTCCGCCGCCAACGCGGATGGATCCGTTTCCGACGATGATTTGAGCTACTACAGCCGCCGTTCTCGCGGAGTCGGCATGGTGATCACTGCATCCACGACTGTCAGCGCTCAAGGCGGGTTCCCCGGTTCAGCAGCAGCCGATCGCGATGAAATGATTCCCGGACTAGCCCGGCTTGCTTCCACGATCAAGGAGCACGGCGCCAAAGCCATTCTGCAAATTGTCCACGGTGGCCGGCAGTGCCCTGCCTCCAATGGCGATGTCGTCAGCGCAAGCGCTGTCCCCATGGAAAAAGAAGGGGCCGTAGTCCCGCGCGAATTGCGCGAGGAAGAGATTGTCGAGATCATCCGCACCTTCGGAGAAGCGACGAGACGGGCGATCAAGGCAGGATTTGACGGAGTGGAAATCCACGGGGCGAACGGCTTTCTGATTCAACAGTTCTTTTCGCCGCATTCCAACAGGCGCAAGGACCGCTGGGGCGGAACGCTGGAAAAGCGAATGGCGTTTCCGCTGGCGGTCGTAGACGAAGTCCATCGGGTCGTCCGCCAGTACGCCAAAGAGCCTTTCATCATCGGATACCGGCTCTCCCCCGAGGAAGCGGAAACATCCGGTATTACAATGGCGGACACATTGCCCTTTGCCGAGGCTCTGGCTGCAAAGCCGCTCGATTACCTGCACATTTCTCTCAACGATTTCTGGTCAGTCCCAAGGCGCGGGATCGACGATGACCGTCCGCGCATCCAGATCATCCATGAGCGTGTCGGCCATCTGGTTCCCGTCATGGGTGTAGGTGCCATTCGCACCGCACAGGATGCCGTTCGTGCTTTGCAAACAGGAATACCGCTGATTGCCCTTGGCCGAGAACTGATCATGGAGCCGGACTGGATCGAAAAAATCGCCGATGGACGAGAAGACGAGATCAAGACGACGATTGCCAAGGATGATCAGGCCAGGTTGGCCATACCTGATTCCCTCTGGAGAATGATCGCCGGTGTACCCGGTTGGTTTCCGGTGGAATGAGCGGCGTTCGCATTTTTCCGCAATACCATTACAAGGGATCAGAGGCCAATCTCTGATCCCTCCGCTTTTTCAAACACATACAGGCGTCCATTGGCGATTGTCCGCAGCGCCGGACCTCTAAAGCCTCTGTTCACCTCTTTTCGCATGAACAGCATGAAAGCTGCGTGACCGACGATCAGCACATCTTCCCCGCCCTTTAAGAGGGTATCGTCCAAAAGCGTTGAAATCCGCGCTTGCACAGCTTTTTTTCCCTCAAGCTGGGACGGATGATTCAACAGCCACGCCACGCGGAGTATGAAAGCCCAGCACCAGAAGGGCATTTTGGCTTCCCCGCGAAAAACCGGGTAGATCGGTATCTCTCTCAATGCTGCCGTCCGGATATTCTCCCCGTCGTAGATGGTCTCGGCCGTTTTGACTGCTCGCGGCAGATCGCTGGCGTAGCATCTCGTCCAGGAAATTCCCCCCAAGTCTACTTCCCCCGTCTTGACATCGGCCTCGTCGTATTCCGCAAACCATTGCATCACTTCCTTCTGGCTCAGCAACGCCATTCCCGGATTATCTTTTTTCACTTTAAAATGCCTTACCAATCCAATCTTCACTGCTCGTCTCCCCTCCAAAACCCAAAAACGGAGGGAGATGAGCCTCTGCCCCCGCATCTATCCAATTTTTGGTATACTCAACTATGTACAACTGTTACGACGCTTCGCGTTATATCCGATCAAAAACGCAACCCATGGAAGGGTGAATTCTGTGAGCAATAAAATCATTCTCGCTGGCGGCTCCGGCTTTTTGGGGAACGCGTTCGCTTCCTTTCTATCAGAAAAAGGCTATGAAGCTGTCATCCTCTCACGCAGCGCCGCCGGAAACAATCCGCATGCCAGGTACGTTGCCTGGGACGGGGCTGCAGTCGGCGAATGGGCGGCCGAGCTCGAGGGCAGCCGAGCTGTTGTCAATTTTGCCGGAAAAAGCGTCAATTGTATCTACACCAAGAAAAATAAAGCGGAAATTATCCAGTCCAGACTTTCCTCTGTCAAAGCACTGACAGATGCGATACTGGCATGCAAAAATCCGCCTCCCGTATTTGTCCAGGCGGGCTCCCTTGCGATTTTTGGAGATACCCGCCAGCTTTGCGACGAAGAAGCTCCACACGGGGAAGGCTTTTCGGTGGAGGTTTGCAAACGGTGGGAGGAGGCCTTCTTTGCGGTGGAGCTTCCAAAAACGAGAAAAGTTTTGCTGCGGATCGGCTTCGCCTTGGGGAAAAACGGGGGCGCCCTAGAGCCGCTCATGAACCTCGTAACATACAACCTCGGCGGCACCGTCGGCTCGGGCGACCAATACATTAGCTGGCTGCACGTCGATGATCTGAACGAGATGATTTTCGCCGCGATCCAAAACGAACAACTGCAGGGAACCTACAACGCAACCGGCCCCACCCCTGTGACCAACCGCGAATTCATGCAGACATTGCGGAAGGTCATGAACAAGGGATGGGCTCCTCCTGCTCCGGCCCCATTGGTATGGCTCGGTGCCTACCTGGTCATGAGAACAGAGCCCAGCCTTGCCTTGACCGGGAGGAATTGCGTCCCCAAAAAGCTGCTCGATGCGGGATTTTCATTCAGGTTTACCGATTTGGAAGAGGCATTGCGGGATATTATCGAGACGAACGAACATGGCGCTTTTTCCTTTTTCCGCTGATCGTGCGGCACGAGACGCTATCGTTTGCCCCCTGTCCATGCAGCAGGCGAGTCAGTATTTTGAAGAGAGAGAGCTGCTATTTTTGCGGAAAACAAGCTGCTATTTTTTGATGCATTCAAATCACCATTTTTGCAGCTTCCGCCTGGTTGCATCGGATTTACGGTTCCTGCTGGACATGCAGCAAATTTCCGATGGAGAACCTGTCGTATGTCTTTGCGTTGTCCTTTGATGTCCAGCTTACAACCGCATATGACGTTTCAAACATGCGCCGAATCGCCTCCTCATCCAATCCTCTCGCATCGAAGATGACGGATTGTTCCGAGATCGCAAAAGGCTCCGAGCCAACATTGTTTTGTTCAAATGAACTCGTGGAAATCACCCGCGACTGGTCGAACTGTTTGATTACTGTCGACAGATACGGAAGCTCGATCTTTCTGTCCGTTGCACTTTTCGAGTCATCGATCCGTACGCTGACCTCAAGTTTTCTGAGGTCTTTTTTGTTGGCTTCCGGGACAGATGCCGCATCCTGCTCTTCTTTCGATAAATGGCCTACTGTTACTTTTATCGTTGCTTTCGGATTCTCTTTGCCCAGGCCGAAAACAAACATGACCATGACAGCAGCGACGCCGAGCAAGAAAATGACTGTTTTTCTGATACGCTTCACTTCCCTGTCAAAGATTCTTCTTCCGATAGTATTCTTCACAGGTTCTCCGGCTTCCCTGATCAAAAATTGAGAGAGCGGCTCGCATAAGTTAGAAGATATAAACATAGAATGATAGCAGCAGGTTTCCTTTAAGGATATAGCACCCGACATGCGTTCTTCTTGGCACGCCCTGCTCCTGTTATTCACTGTTCCTGACAAACATCGCTTTTATAAATCTAGCTAGAACAGGATGCTTTGCTACCTTTTAAGCGGACAAACGATAGACACAAAAAGTATACATACGAAGCAGATGCTCCCAAAAGATAGAACTTGAAAGAAAATGGCACAAATCTTCCCGTCACTATCAGAAACAGAATCCCTGTAGCGGCTACACCTGCGATTACATAAAGCAGGCTTTCTATGAAAAAACGCTTGACAGGCTTCGTATTGCCGATAGGCTTCAACAACCAGTCAATCGCAATAGCCATGGGAATTCCCAGGAAAAGTACCGTTGGGAAAGTAAACATCGCCAGCGGCAACACCACGAACCGATCTTGAAAATAGAAAAGTGCGGCTCCAAAAACAAACAGAAAGCTGGCCGGAATGCTTGCGATAAAATGCTGCGCCATATGTGTGCCTCCGTGATCAAGAAATGGCTTTTTTTCCTTGCTCCTAGCATTTCACCAATCCTTCAAGCAGCATGTGGTCCGATCTCCCCATACAGCGCCGCAACGTGTGCCGGGAGAGGCACACGTCTGAAAATGGCAAAAAGCTTCAAAGGAACCTCAAAAGGGTGGTCAGGAGTTGAATTGATTATAACAAAAGGTGGAAATAGAGTTAACTTTCGCAAAGAAAAAACCTCACCGAGAAGTGAGGTCGAAAAACGGATTCTCTTCTTTAAAAACTCGCTTTGTTCAATGGAAAAAAACCTATTTCCAGACCCGGCCAAGCTTTAGACACTCCTGAAAATATCCGCAAACAGACACCGGGCTCATGATCATCTGGTAGCAAAGCACAAATGCAACAAAGCCCCAGCGGTTCCGTCTGATCTTCAGATCCAGAGTGCGAAAGACGTATTTCTGGTAGCGGTACAAAATCATATTTTGCAAAAGCGCCAACGGCAGGACGAGGAGGGTAATCGGTCCGACAATCCAGTAGTGCCCAAAGAAGGCCGCGACCAAGCCGGGAAGCCAGCAAAACGTGTACACGAAATCGAGATAGGGCATGAGCAGGTTGTAGCCGGTCAAGAACCGGGCAAACATAATCGGCTGCTGCCACGGCTTTATCACTTTCAACGCCTCGATCATTCCTCTGGCCCAACGGCTGCGCTGTCTGAAAAAGTGCTTGAAGGTGGTGGGAACATCGGTAAAAGCCACGGCCAGCGGTTCAAAGAAGACTCTTTGGTTGGTGCCAAGCAAACGCCAGGTCAACACAATATCTTCTCCGATCGCATCCGGCCACCCGCCGATATTTCGGATCGCATCCGTTTCGTAGAGGGAAAAGGCCCCCTGTGCTACAAGCGTCCCTTGGTATAAACCTTGTAATCTTTTGATGCTGGCAATACCCAAAAAGTAATCCCATTCCTGGATTTTTGAAAGGAAATTGTCGCGGCTGTTGCGAACGAGCACCGCTCCGGCCACAGCACTGACATCTGCGGGCGCAGACAGCATGCGGGCAACGATATAGCGGATCGCTTGGGGATGCAGAAGCGTATCGGCGTCTAGTGTCACGACATACCGGGTCGTCACCAAAGGAAGGGCCCGGTTCAGCGCGTGATGCTTTCCGGCTCTGGTCTCTTCAACAACCAGAATGTCCAAGCCGAGCTGCTTGCCGAGCTCTTTCGCTACTTCAGCCGTTCGGTCGATGGAGCCGTTGTCTACTACGATGACGTCTATCTTGCCCTCGTGGTCTTGTTTGGCGATCTGGTTGAGCGTTTCTCCGATCCCTTTTTCCTCGTTCCGGCAGGCGATCACAATCGTAATGTCTTCTTTCGGAGCGAGCGTCTTGAAGGTCGGTTGACGATCCACAAGCAGACTGGCAATCATAAATGCATTCATATATCCCGGTATGTAAGAGATGCCCGCAATCACGGCAATGGCGACGAACGAAGGTATGTACTGCTCCAGATCATGGACCCATGGCAAAGACAGGACAATTGAAAGGGTCATCCAGGAAACGGCAATCAATTGACTGATCCAAAATTTCATCTTTACCGAAATATATCTGGAGGAGGCCGCACGATTTAATGGTTGTTTGGGGCAATTCATGTTGGACTGCAAAGCTAGGACCCCCTGCCACGGAAACCCCACAGGCTCCCGTGATGTTTGACTAAGATTGTGAAAGGCAGCACACATAACCAGCATACCTCATGGCATTGCAAGGGCTACATGATAGCCTTTTGGAAATGCAACCAAAGAATAGCAACCACGTTGGCTGCTGTGGCCAAAGTGTCCGGAAGCAAAAAAGCCGCCTCAGGGCGGAGGCGAATGCTGGCGTCTTTCATAATCGATTGGATACCGATTCACAAAACTCAATGAAACATTCTATCACGATCTGTCGTACTATGAAAGAATATAACTTTTACAAGCAAATCCATTGATCATCAGAAGGAGGTTATCCATTGTGAGTTTGCCGTCACAATTGGTTGTCATCCGCGGATTTCCTTTTGACGGGGGATCAACCTTTCGGCTTCTGCAATCCAGCACCTTATTGGGAAGAAAAGATGGGTCATGGGAACCGGATATCGCATTTGACAACGTCTACGTCTCTCGAAAACAGGCATCGATTTCCTTTGAAAACGATCACTACTATATTATGGATTTGGACAGCAAGCATGGAACAGAAGTCAATGGGCAGCGGCTGATGCCCTTTGTGCCGACGATTCTCGCAGCCTCCGACAGCATTTCATTTGCAAGGGGGATGGTTGCTCTTGTTTTTTCTCCGGTAAATCTGGAAGAGACATTGGACTTTAAACCCTTGTTCCTGCAAGGCAGTACCCCTCTGGAGGAGGACCCTGTGAGACAGATCATTTGGATTCATGGCCGCAGCTTTCACTTTTCCGAAAAGGAATACAGATGTCTGGAGCTTTTGTTGCGCAAGGAACGGCAATTTGTCGGCAAAGACGAAATCATTCGCTATGTATGGCCGGAGCGGCCGGCAGACCCGTTGCTTCCCTCCGTCAGCTCGGAGGAAATCAATTCTCTTCTCTACCGAATCCGCAAAAAAACGAATCACGCCGTCACTATTGAAAATATCAGAGGCAAAGGTTACATATTGAAGCTGTTGCCGCCACAACAGACAGAATCGCAGGCGCCAGCCCATTCCCGCTGCTAAATAGCTGCTGCTTGACATCATCAAAGGACCGGTGCACTTCACCGGTCCTTGCTTGTTGACGTTCGAGTCTTTCCCTTGCCCGACAATTGTGCTTTACGACGCATTCTTCAACACCTGCTGAAAGATACGCTTGACCTTCTTCGTGACGACACTGCTCCCTCCGCGTCCTTTCACATCTTCGACCATCATGGACAACAGCAGCTCCGGAGCATCGGCATCAAATCCGACAAACCATCCGTTTTCTTGGCCGTCCGCGTCTTTGCTCTGTTTCAATTCTGCCGTCCCGGTCTTGCCGGCGATGGATTTCCCCGGAATATATGCGCCGTGTCCCACTCCATCGGGGCTGCTGACCGCTTGAATGAGGTCTTTTCTCAATAGCGCCGCTGTCTCGGGAGTCATGGCTTGCTCCTTCCAGATGCCCGGCTCTTTTGTCTTGCCATCTTCCAGCAGCAGGGGGCGAGGGATATTGCCTTCGTTCACGAGTGCCGAATAAACCAATGCGACGTGAAGCGTGGTCATCTTTACTTCCCCCTGCCCGTAGCCGGTATCCGCAAGCAGAATTTCGTTCTGGATGCCGCTGTTCGAAAGCTGCGACTTGCTAAACGGATAGGGAATGGGCAATGCTTCGCCTATTCCGAACTTGGCGCTCTCTTTTTCAAATGCTTCGGCACCGATCTGCAGTGCTGCCTGCGCGAAGTATATGTTGTCCGAATAAATGAGAGACTTCAGCAGATTGACGGATTTCGCCGCATGGACGCGCGTGACGAAATAGTTGCCCCACGAACCGTCTTTGGCCCACGTCAGCCCGGAGATTTGTTTCTCTTCGCCGGGATCAATGGCATTTATATCCAGACCGATCGCAGCCGTGACGACTTTAAATGAGGAGCCGGGCGAATACCCCTTTGAAAACCGGTTCAAAAAAGGATTCCGGGGATCGTTCTGCCACTGCTCGTATTGACGGCTGGACAATCCGCGTATGAACGCATTCGGATCGTATGACGGGCTGCTCGACAAAGCAAGAATTTCGCCCGTCTTCGGCTGAATAGCCGCGACAGATGCCGACTCCTGCTTTACCTCGTCGTAGATGGCCTGCTGCAGGCTTGCATCGATGGTCAGCTTGATCGTTTCCCCCGGAACAGCCTTCGTTTCGGCAATCACCGCTTTTTGCTTGCCTTTTTCATCGGCAACGGCGATAACCGCTCCGTTTTTTCCTCTCAATCGGTCTTCGAATACTTGTTCCAAGCCGGCTTTTCCGATTTGATCGCCGATGCGATAGCCTCGATCCTTGTGCCGCTTCAGTTCCTCGGCACTCATCTCGCCTATATATCCGGTCAGGTGCGCTGCAGCCTCGCCATACGGATAGACACGCAGTTTTTTATCCTGGAAACTCACCCAAGGGACATTTCTGTATTCCGCTGCGGTTTCTTCCCCCGCAAACGCGATGGGAACAAATAAATCAGGCTTGACCCAGGAAGCGCTCAGCTTTTTGTCGATCTCCTCCACGCTGATGCCCAGCTTCTCAGCCAGTTCCGCTTTATTCTTTTCCGCGGACTCCCCCAGCTTCCCCGGAATGATGCCAAGCTGCAGAGCTGCTCCGTTTAGCGCCAAGCCGTTTCCGTGTCTGTCCAGTATCTCGCCGCGCTCCGCTTTAATGGTCTGCACCCGCACCTTATCTCCCTTTTCCATTTGCGGGAAAATAAGCGAGGGCTCCCACTCGATCAGCCACTTTGTTTCCTTGTCGAGCTCGGTCTTTTTGAGCTTTAGTTGATGGTTGAAATCCAGCGGACCGGCAACCGTGTCCATTTTGACGTGATAAGGGACGGTCATTTCCGCTTTTTCCGCCTCGTCTTTGCCAGCGGGCTGCTGCTCCACGGAGATCTTCTCGATCGAAAGGTTCTTTGCTTCGATCCCGTCATAGATTTTCTCGTAGCGCTGCGCGAATTGTTCGGCAGTCATCCCGGCTTTTGCCTCGGGCGTCAATTGTTCGTACATCTCTGAAAAATGCTGCTGCTGCCAGTCGGAAAGATACGCCTGCGCGACATCCTCGGGGTTTTCTTCCTGCTTGCTGCATCCAACCAGAGCCAAGATGAAGAAGAAGGCAGCCATCGTCCATACCTGTTTTTTCACTGTCCATTCACCCTGCTTTATTGAATGATGATAGCATTCCTTTCCTGATCGCTCAGAAGAGGGCCGACATTGGCCGGCCGGTTTACTGGCCGTACATGCGCTCCTCCTTCGTCGCGACAGCTACATCATAGGTCAGGGCGCATTCCCGATCAATAGATGAACAATGATAACAAAATGATAATGGGAAAACGAAAAAACGCTTGAGGCCACTTCAGAACCCCAAGCGTTTTGCGTCACGTTCATCAAACCATGATTTTGCAAATATCATTTGTAAATTCAACCGGATCTTCAACTGGCAGGCCTTCGATCAAAAGGGCTTGATTGTACAAGAGAGCCGTATACAGATTCAGCTTCTCCTTGTCTTTTTCATAGGCGTCTTTCAACGATTGGAACACGTCATGCTGAACGTTGATTTCCAGCACTTTGTCCGCCTTCACATTGGGGTTGTTCGGCATGGCGTTCAAGATTTTTTCCATTTCGATCGTCACTTCCCCTTCTGTCGACAAACAGACAGGGTGACTCTTCAATCTCTTGGATGCTTTTACTTTTTTCACTTTGCCCGCCAACAGGCTGGTCATATAGTCGAACAGTTCTTTGTTCTCGCTGTTCTCGGCTTCGTCGGCGCTTTGGCTATCATCCGCTTCGATGCCCAGGTCGCCGCTCGATACGGAACGGAATTCCTTGTCTTTATACTTTTGCAGCATCTTGATGGCGAACTCGTCGATGTCGTCGGTGAAATACAAAATTTCATAGCCTTTTTCGGCCACCAGCTCTGTTTGCGGGAGCTTTTCAAGCCGTTCATTCGATTCCCCGGAGGCGTAGTAGATGTATTTCTGTTCTTCCGGCATTCTCGCCACATATTCATCGAGCGTAACCAGCTTTTTCTCCTTGGACGAATAGAACATGAGCAAATCTTGCAGGACATCCTTATGGCTTCCAAAATCGCTGTAAACGCCGAATTTCAATTGTCTGCCGAACGATTTATAGAATTGCTCGTACTTTTCTCTTTCATTTTTCAGCAGACTTTGCAGCTGGCTTTTGATTTTGCTGGCGATGTTTTTCGCGATCAGCTTCAACTGCCGGTCATGCTGCAGCATCTCCCTGGAAATATTGAGAGACAAGCTTTCCGAATCTACCATTCCTTTGACAAAGCTGAAATGGTCCGGGAGCAGATCGGCGCATTTGTTCATGATCAATACGCCATTGGCATACAGTTCGAGGCCTTTTTCATATTCTCTGGTGTAATAGTCGAAAGGAATGCTCTCCGGGATAAACAGGATGGCCTGATAGGACACCGCGCCATCCGCGTTGATATGGACATGCGCGAGCGGCTTGTCGAAGCCGTAATGCTTTTCCGCGTAGAAGTTCTCGTAGTCTTCGTCCGTCAGCTCGCTCTTGTTTTTTCTCCAGATCGGAACCATGCTGTTGATCCGCTGTTCTTCCTGGTACTCCTCGTACTCGTTGTCGCTGCCTTCCTTCAGTCTTCTTCCGGTCACATCCATCTTGATCGGATAACGGATAAAGTCGGAGTATTTTTTGATGATCGCCCGCAGGCGGTACTCCTCCAAAAACTCGTCGAAGCTCTCTTCCTCCGTGTTTTCTTTGATCTTCAGGATGACGTCTGTACCGACCGTTTCCTTTTCGCACGGCTCAATCGTATAGCCGTCCGCTCCGGAAGACTCCCACTTGTATGCGCCGTCGCCGTTCAGCGCTTTGCTGATCACCGTCACGACATCCGCCACCATAAATGCGGAATAAAAGCCGACGCCGAATTGGCCGATGATCGCATGGCCGTCTTTCGTTTCGTTCTCTTTTTTGAACGCCAAAGAGCCGCTCTTGGCGATGACGCCGAGGTGATTTTCCAGCTCTTCCTTCGTCATGCCGATACCGGTATCGCGGATGGTCAAGGTTCTGTTTTTCTTGTCGGCAATGACCTTAATATAGTAGCTGTCTTTGTCAAAGACCAGGCTCTCGTCAGTCAGCGCTTTGTAGTAAATCTTGTCGATCGCGTCACTCGCGTTGGAAATCAGCTCGCGCAAAAAAATCTCTTTTTGCGTGTAAATGGAATTGATCATCATTTCCAAGAGCCGCTTGGATTCCGCCTGAAATTGCTTCTTTTCCATTGGACATTCTCCCTTCCCCGGAAACTTGGTTCATCGATGTAGCGATCGCGATAG
Organism: Brevibacillus borstelensis; assembly: GCF_036700025.1. Lineage (NCBI taxonomy): Bacteria > Bacillati > Bacillota > Bacilli > Caryophanales > Paenibacillaceae > Brevibacillus > Brevibacillus borstelensis. The sequence goes on from NZ_CP144922.1 coordinate 4,264,747, forward strand.
CGAATCTTTTTTAGCACTCTTTGGCCTTGAGTGCTATCCACTATTTTTTATAGCAATACTCCCTTTTTGTGTCAACGAGGTTTAGTGACAGAACGCTCGTATCACGCCTATCAATCCAAATCCAGTCTTGGCGGCCGGTCCTGCAGCTTGCCTATCGAACAGCCGGATCCGCTATCGGCACATAGCCGGTCTTTTCCACCAGCCACTGTCCTTGTGGCGACAGGATCCACTCGATCAGCCTGGATACGTTCGGATTGTCGCTGCCCGCTGTCACAGCGTAGAACTCGGCAGTCAACGGATACTCCTTGCTGCTGATCGTGCTTTTCTCCGGCTTTACTCCCTCCACCTCAAGCAGGCGAATATTGCCGTTGCTTGCCATCTCGGTCGCGAAATAGAGGAATGAATAGCCGATGGCGTTCTTGTAGTTCCGGTAGTTCGCCGTCTGCTCGATAATTCTCCCCATCCCTTGGACCACATCCTCCTGGGGAGGGGTCATCAGCTCCTTGTCTCCCATGAACCTCTGCAGCATGCTTTGGCTTCCGCTGTTCTCCGGCCGCTGGAAGGCGCGAATCGCTTCATTGGGGCCGCCTACCTCCTTCCAGTTGGTGATCTTTCCCGAGTAAATATCCTGGATTTGCCCGGTCGTCAGCCCTTTCACGGGATTTTCCGCGTTGACGAAAAAGACGAAGGCTTCCCGACCAATCGGCGTCAGCTTCAGCTCTTTGCCTTTCCTTTTGGCTTCCTCCAATTGCGATTCGGAGGGAGCAAAGGCAAAGATGACATCTGCGTTGCCTACGATCAAATTTTCGTATGCCTGCGGAGTCTTGCTGACCATCACTTCGCCATCGTACAGATCGTACTGCTTCTCTGGATAAACCGCCTGCACAAAGGCGGCATATAAAGGATAAAACGCTGTCGCTCCGTCAATTCTGGGCAGCCCGGATTCCAGCTTGAGGGTCGAGGGCTCCTCCAGCTTTGCCGCTTTCGTATATGGCTGAAACGGGCGGTACTGCTCCAAATCTACATCCTGCTCGCCAACGGTTTCGATACTGTTATGGTAGGCGTAGTTGATCTCATAGCCTGCCACGGCCAAGAGACACAGGCCAAAACAGACCGCCAGCGATCGATAAAGGATACGCGGCTTGATTGGAGTGAACATTCGCAAAATAACGAACAGAATGAGCACAGCCGTTACTACTGCCGAAAGCGGCGTATAAAATTTTACTCCGCCTTGCAGCGTTGTAAACAACATCGCCATGAAACCGAAAAACAGCAGGCCAGCGATGATCACGATGCAGCCAATGATTTTCCCGATAAGATTGTACATGTCTGCCCCCTTGCTCTTTTCTCTACTGCCCATTATAAGCGAATGTAAAAGAATGGCAAAAGGAACAAATCAAAAACCCCTGGTTTCCCAAGGGCTTTTGATTGTCCAGCTTACCCAACCGGATTCAAGCTCTCATTCGTCACATCAAGCAGGACGGCGTTGATGCCGTTGAGGAAAGCCATGGCGCTCGCCTTGATGATATCCGTGTCCATGGCCCGTCCGGAGTACGTTTTGCCTTGATGATCGATGCGAATATTGACGCGCCCGATCGCTTCTTTCCCTCTGGACAAGCTGTTGATTTTGTAATCCTTCAATTCCACGTCCAGTCCCACCAACGATTTGATGACACTGTACAAAGCATCGATCGGTCCGTCGCCGACCGCGCTGTCTGTAAATTCCTCGTTGCCCTTTTTCAGCTTGACAGTGGCCGTCGGATACTGGTCATTGGTCATCACCTGGAAGGATACCAGCTCATACAGTTGACCGCAGCTTTGCTGCTGAAGCGCGCGGTGATTGGTGACCAGGTAGTAGACGTCGTGGTCGTACACTTCTTTTTTCGAATCGGCCAAGGCGAGGAATTTTTCAAACAGCGCCTCAAAGTCAGCCGCATCGCCTGTGTCAAAGCCCATTCTTTCCACCGCATTTTTAAACGCATGGCGGCCGGAGCGGGCCGTCAAAATCAGTTCCATGCTCTCCGCCCCTACGTCTTCCGGCGAAATGATTTCATACACCTGTTTATCCTTCAGCAAACCGTCCTGGTGGATGCCGGAGGAGTGAGCAAAGGCATTTTCCCCGGTAATCGCTTTGTTCACCTGTACATCCAGTCCAGTCAGGTACGTGAGCAGCTTGGATGTTCGCAGCAGCTCTGTCGTTTTGATATTGGTGGAGCAATTGTAGTAATTCTCCCGGACCTTGAGTCCCATCACGACTTCCTCAAGTGATGTATTCCCGGCTCGTTCACCCAAACCGTTAATGGTCACTTCGACCTTTTCCGCCCCGTTTTTCACGGCAGCAAGTGTATTCGCCGTAGCCATCCCCAGGTCGTTATGGCAATGGACGCTCAGGATGACGTCCTCATTGAGATTTTTCAACCGTTCGTTGATCTTGCGGATCAGCTCGCCGAATTCCTCCGGGACCGCATATCCAACCGTGTCCGGCACGTTGATGATGGTAGCGCCTGCTTTGACGACGGCTTCAATCGTTTTCCACAAATATTCGAAATCCGACCGGGATGCGTCCTCTGTCGAGTACTGCACGCGCGGAAGCAGCGTTTTGGCGTATTTCACCGCGTCGACCCCCATCTGCAGAACGGCGTCCTTGGAGCGGTTAAATTTTTTGTCCACATGGATGTTCGAGGTACCCAGCACGATGTGGATGAACGGGTCCTGCGCAAGCTTGATGCTATGGTACACGGCGTCGATATCGCTTTTGACCGCGCGCGCCAGTGCCGTAATCGAGACGGCGTCCCCTACGCTTTTGGCAATTTCCTGAACCGCTTGAAAATCCCCCTGCGACGAGGCGGGAAAACCGGCTTCAATCATATCTACCTGCAGTCGTTTCAACTGCTGTGCGAACTCGACTTTTTGGTGGACATTCAGTTTGGCGCCCGGCACTTGTTCTCCGTCGCGCAAAGTGGTATCCAATACGATAATGTTTCTTGTCATCTGTGCTTCCTCCCCAGTACTCCTTGTTTTCTGTATATCAAGCGGGGGCGGCTAAACCCGGACTTTAACCAACAAAAAAACCCCGTCTCTACGTATAGAGACGAGGTTGACCCCGCGGTACCACTCTACTTCATTTCCTGTGAAATGAGCTCATTCGATGGCCATCACCATCTATCCTTGTAACGGTGGAACTCCGGCTTACCCTACATTGTCAGGCAGCAGTTCATAGACGAGTTCGAAATGAATGATACTGCCGCTTCGCACCGACCAACGGCTCTCTGAAAGATCTTTTCATTTCTACTACTTCTACTCATAACCATTTGCTTGTTAAATTATTGGAAATTGTATTACATTCGTAAAGTTGTGTCAACAGGCAAATCTTTTTTATGCTTGGGGTATCTTGCTCATATCCCTGTACAGCATATTCCACCGATGGCCGTCCAAACGGTGAAACCGATCCCGTACATCCATCCCAAATCCTTGTCGCGATGGAGGCGTCTCTTTTTAAGACGCCGCTACACTCTTAGTGCAATCTCTAGTTTCTCCTGATAAAAGGTTGTAAAAATTCCGTATTATGGCTTATCCTAAACCTAATCTGGAAGGAGAGGACGTGCAAACCGGTAATGGTGCGTACAGAACCAATCATTGCAGTGAATGATGTGAAGGCCAGTTCGCAGTGGTATCAATCGCTGCTCGCTTTCCAAAATAGCCACTCCAACGGCATATTTGATCAGCTTGTTGATACGGATGGAACATCCTGCTTTGCCTGCATCATTGGGGTGATCATGGGCATCCGTCGTTACTGAGTCCGGATCATGGAAAGCCTGGAAACGGACTGTTGCTCTTTTTCCGGGTTGACGATTTCGACCGTGCATGGGAAAGAGCTCAATCGCTTGGAACAAAGATTGAGGAAGAGCCCCATCTTAATCCGTTTGCCGGACACAATGAATTCACCTTGCGCGATTTAGACGGATATTATATCACAATTTGCTCTGTACCGGTTTGAGGTACGGCAGCACTCCCGACTCTCTCCTTTCGTTGGAAGGCGGCCTTTCAACTGCAGTAGCAAATGATAAACGCCACTACGGCAAAAAGAGAACCGATCAGAAACACCTTCTGAAAGGCCGATGCCCAGCCCCTCTTTGGAACCAACGAAAACACCGGCAGTTCAGCCGGTGTAAGGAAGCGTATTTATCCTTCTCAATCCTCTCTGTTTTGCAGGGGAATGAGTTTCCGTGCCCTTTCGTTTCTCAGACAAATCGCTCCCCAAGCCAACACCGCAAGATAGACCGGAAACAGGACATGGCTGAAAAGAGGAGCATCCATGCGAATGTGTGTAGCGATGGCCCCCCCGAAATAGCCGGTCAGCAGGACCGCGCCCAAAAAAGCTGTACGAGGAATCGCGTAAAGAATCGTGGAGATGAGTCCGAGTGTACCAATCACAGCAAGATGATGCTGGGCGTATCCGAGCTGCAGTGTTCCTTCCACTACGGGAGCTGGTTGAATAAATTTGAAAATACTGTCGAAGAGCATAAACAAAATGACAAGTCCGCTCATGATTCGCGCCGTCCACAGCCGGCTTTTTGAAATGCTGTTCATCCTGTCATTTCTCCTTTCCTCATTTTCCACTTTCGGGCGTTTTTACGATCAAGCTTCATTTCCATTCGTAATACCTTCCTTACCGCTTTGCTCTGACTTCTCCCATCCTCCCTTTCCCAGCAACCAGGATCGTGCCTCTTGTATACGTAAATAGTAGCAAAACAAATCATTCCTGGTTTCTTATGGATTGCTGTCATACGCTAGATGCCAACTCCATTCAAAGAAAATACCACGTCCGCTGACGTGGCTTGAATGTGTTTGTAAGCTCCAGCATGTCGGCAGGATCAATCCTGTACTCCTACACTGACCATACACCGAATACAAGCGGCAAGTTAACCCTCAATCTCCCAGGCCGGATTCCAGACTACCTCCCACAAATGGCCGTCCGGGTCCAGGAAGTGCCCGGAGTATCCGCCCCAAAAGGCTTCATGCGCCGGGTCTGTTATCACGGCCCCGGCCTTTTCGGCGAGTTCCATGATCTTGTCCACTTCTTCTTTGCTGCCGACATTGTGACCGATCGTAAATTCGGTTGAGCTTGGCGATGCCAAAGGAACCTTCGCCTCATGGGCGATGTCCTTCCGCTGCCAGATAGCGAGCTTGAGCCCGGCTTGCAGGTCAAAAAAGGCAACGGCGCCGTGTTCAAATTCTGTACCGATGATCCCCTGTGTCTGCAAACCGAGTCCGTCGCGATAGAATGTCAGCGATCTTTCCAGATCGTCTACCCCCAATGTAAGAACGGAAATTCGCGGTTTCATCATCTTGAACAGTCCTCCCAGAGCTGATTTTTTTATTCACTTTTCACATATGATCGCCGGTTGCCACCCTTTTTTATAGTAAAAAACGGACACGTTTCTTTGCTTTTTACCTGTTTGAAAACCTGGTTGGGAGTCAATCCATAATAACGTTTAAATTGATTGATCAAGTGCGCCTGATCGTAATAACCGTATTTTACAGCTACGTCAGCGAAATGGGACTGCGATCCATTATTCAGCTCTCGCAGCAAGCTCTGAAAGCGGATGATGTCTGAAAGCTCTTTTGGGCAGACCCTCAGCTCTTTTTGAAAGCCTCGTCTTATATTCCGGTCACTGTATCCGAGCAAGTCAGCCAAAGAGCTCATCGAAACCATTCCGCGACTGACGTACATGTATTGCAGACTCGTTTGCAGCAGATCGTCGGAATCAGCTGCCTGTGCATGCAAACATTTCAGCAAATCGAGCAGTTCGCGCTGCACGGCAGGTGTTTGAAAAGGAAGATACATTCGCATGTGAATTCACTTCCTTTTGATCATAGATTCATCGACGCCGGGATTGTATGTGCGGCAATGCTCATAATTCAGCAGTATCGAGGGATACCGATTTTTGCCTTCTCTGAGCCCGGTACTGCCCCGGCGTCAATCCCGTCCATTTTTTAAATGCAGCTTGAAATGCGCTTGGCTCTGTATAATGCAGCAAGTAGGCAATCTGACTGATGGAATACTCGTGCTTGTTTAAATAAACCAACGCGATTTCCTTGCGAACGCGAGCCGACAACTCATTATAAGACGTACTCTCTTCCTTTAGCTTCGCTTGCAGTGATCGCGTACTCATCTGAAACGATGCTGCTGTCTCCTGCAAAGTCGGAAGAGACGCAGGCATGCACGCCATCATCCATTGGAAGACACGGTCCGAAAATTCCCTTCCTCTGAGCAGCTTCTCTCTGACTTCTTCTGCGATCGGTTCAAAAGCTCTCCGCAATCGCGGATCTGAATACAGGATCGGATATTGCAGAACCTCCTTGCTCATGCGCAGCCCATTTTCCCGCCCGTCAAAGCGCGGCTCTACGCCGAATATGGACAAGTACGGGCCGTCATCCGCAGGAGCTGCATGGGCAAATTGCAGCTCCTTTATCGCAATGGACCGGTTGCTCATGCGGGCAATCAAATGATACAAGGAGCTGACCATATCCTCCACGCACTGGCGGGACATCGGCGTTGGGGTTGTCTTGTAAAACCGGAGGATCGCATCGTCTCCCTGCTCCTCCCAATCCAGATTATACCCGCTGCAAAGAATCACGTTGTACCTTTGATAAGCCTTCAGCGCATCGACGATTCTATCGGAGTGCATCATGACATAGCCGAGAATGCCCATATCGGCGATGTCCGTAAGCTCTCCCTGATGCAGGCCGAAATAGTCGTCCTGCGTAAACCGGGCGGCTTCGTTCATCAACCGCACCAGCTCGCTCTCGTCTATGCGGGCGTCCACATCCTGCAGCTTCGCCATGTCAAAAGAAACGTGACGGCAAAACTGCCCGAAATCGAACCCTTTTTGCGCGATGGTCTTCATGATCGGGTACACCATGGAAATGGCAAATCCCTGGTCATCCATCAACGTCCAAGCCTCCCTTTTGCGCAAAACAACAACATTTATGCGCTTTGCATCATTTATGTGTCCGAAATTCATCCGTTATACTGAATACAGTCCTTCTTTCCATCCTATCACAATGAATGAATCGCATCGGAAGGCTACGGTTTTTGCTCCCGCCCGGCAGTGTGTGCAAACCGCGGAGGCAGCCAATTTTTTCATAATACGCACAAAGGGGGATACAGAAAGTTGAATATTCTCGTAATCAACGGACATCCCGATCCGGAAAGCTTTTGCTCTGCCTTGTCCCATGCTTATATGGAAGGGGCCTCCAGCACATCGGCACAAATTCGGACCATCGACTTGAGCCAAATTGAGTTTGATCCGAATTTGAAGTATGGGTACCGGAAAAGAACCGAGCTTGAAAGCGACTTGCAGGAAGCGCAGGAATTGATCCGCTGGGCCAACCATCTCGTCATTGTCTACCCGACTTGGTGGGGAACGATGCCTGCCATCCTGAAGGGATTTTTTGACCGCGTCTTTTTGCCCGGGTTCGCGTATAAATACCGAACAGATTCTCCATTATGGGATAAGCTCTTGACCGGAAAAACGGCGCGTTTGATCGTCACTATGGATACGCCTGCCTGGTACAATCGCTTGATCTACAGACAAGCCGGGCATCTCGTGATGAAACGAAACATCTTGCATTTTTGCGGGATCAAGCCAGTGCGTGTGACCGAAATCAGCCCGGTGAACTCTTCATCGGAGAAGCAGCGGGCCAAATGGCTGGAGAAAGCAAGGCAGCTAGGCTCCAAACTGGCGTAACGCCGACGGATACTGTCATTCACTGGCGATTCGCAGCAACTTCCCGCTCTCCTATTTGTAAGTTGCCGACTCCGTACGGACGGACTCGCTGTCCATTGCAGCTTGGACTTTGATTGTATGCGGACCGCTCTCCGTGTTTGCGATGGCAGAGCTCAAGGAAAAATGGGGTACCTGCAGCACCGCCTTGACCGATTCGCTCTTCTCAAGCACGCTGCCCCTCCAGCGGTATATGTTTACATCCGGCCAGTGAAGGTGCAAGCCTTCAAACTGATTGACCAGTTCATCCGCTCCGTCTCCGTCCAGGTCTGCAAGACGCGGGTTCCCCCAATCCTCAAAGGCGAACCATTTGTCTTGGGAACTATCATAGTAAAAATAACCCATCCTGGCCGGTCCGTTTGCAGCTAATGCCGCTGCACCCTGCAGCACGTAATTTGAGCCCGCAGCGGCATGGTTTTTCTCCAACAAGACCACGGAAGCCTTTTTCTTTTGAATGGCGTCTTCAATCAGACTGGCAGAAAAACATTCCCGATAGCCGAACGTCTCTCCTTTATGTTCAAGAAGAGCAACAGCCTGGTAATCGGAACCGCAAGAGGCAACCGGATTTGTTTCTTTAAACACTTGCAAAAATGCCGGGCTTCCCGCTACGTTTCCGAATGGAATGGTTCCGGCATGCTCCCATGTCTGGGCAGGCTTTGCATTTTCGAGTTCTGTAAGCTCAACCGCTTGGAACAAGAGTGCAGCCTGTTCAGGGAACGAATACGCAGCGATGCCTTCTGCTTCCGGCTCCAAACGTGCTTGCAAGCCATAGCCTTCTGAGCGAACCGTTTTTTCAAGGCCATCCCCGTCGACCCGTAAGGTTGGTTCGGATTCCATTGGGTTGCCGCAAGCACTTGCAGCTACTACTAGCAAAATCATCACTGTGCAGAGATGAATCCGTATGTTACCCATCAGCTTTTTCTGCTCCTCGTACAAATTTCAACTAAATAGACGGCTGATCCCATGAAAAGTTTCCTTCTGGCCTGCCATGAGGTCCGTTCAGTAAAAAACCACGTCTTCCACAACGTGGTTACATTTATTTCGTGAAAACCCAGAAGGTACTTGCTCTATATCGAAGAATTATATTCGAAATGGCTACCAGCCACACGAATTATGATGAAGGAGAGGAACGGATGGAAAAGTTGATCGAGGAGTACCGCCAAGACCATGAGCTGCTGCGAGAAGCCGTTGAAGGATTGTCTGAGGAGGAGTTGCGGTTCCAACCTGCACCGGACAAATGGAGCATCCACCAGATTCTTATTCATGTTGCAGATGCCGAAATCTTGGCGACACATCGGCTGAGAAAAGTCTTGGCGGAGGAAGAACCGCTTCTCCTGTCATTTGATCAGGAAGCCTGGACGGATAACCTCGGATATGATCGATTGGACCGCAAGCAGCATATGCTCCTGTTCCAAATGCTGCGGGCCAGCATGCTGCCGCTTCTCGAAAATCTGACTCCCGAGCAGCTTGAGCGGGTCGGGCAATATCCCGATGGAGTGCGGTACACGTTCAAAGAGCTGCTGGAATTGCGCGTCCAGCATGTCCATGACCACCTCTCCCAGATTGAGCGGGTAAAGCAGGCATTTCGGGAGCATAGGCTATAAGGAGGACCCTCCTTCGCCCGACCTAACAACAATCTACTTGGGCCGGAACGTTAGCACATGGCCTGTTTCCTGTGTGTCCGCGATGGATGTGGCATGGTACACTCCCTCAACCCATGCACCAAACTGATCGTCGTACCAAGGGCTTTTTACATGTCCCGACTGACCGGGACCGACTACATGATACCCCTTTGTCAAATCATTCGTATCGACGACAAACCGCCAGGATGCCCCGTGGTTGATGAGGCCCGTCTTTTGATTGTAGCTGGCGGCCTGGACAGTTACGGCGCTCCCCCCTGCCGGGATCGGTTTTGCCCAGTTAAAGAGGTAGTTCAGTCCGGTCACGCTGGACAAGGGGTGAAGAAAAGACATTTGATGAGCCTCGCCCCACTTCCATTTCTCGCTGTTTGTTCCGTGGGCAGCTTCGATTTCCGCAATGGCTTCCTGCAAAGCAGCGTGAAGCACCTTGGAAAGCCCTCCCTTCTCCTGTACCCAAGGACCCGGCTTGCCGGTGTGGGCTCTGCGGATCAGATCGTCGACGATTTGCCTCTTTCCTTCAAACAAGTCATTCATGCTGTCCGGTATTTGCTCCTTGAACAGGACATTCGCCACTTGTCGCATCCACGTATGAAATACGAGAGGCGCAGCCAAATCTTTGTCGTCGACGAAATTCCATGTTTCCAGCACAGCGAGAACAGCCTTTTCTTTCTCCGTGAGCGGCTCCTTTTTCACATGCTCCAAAAAGATCGGCACGAATTCATCAGCCTGCAGGTTTGCTTGATCCATTTGCAGCTTTTGCATGTCCTCCACGGTCAGCTTTTCCTTTGCCTGCAGCACCTGCTGTATTCTCATTTGACGATACGGCTGTGCCCAGACATTGCTGATGTGGTACGGATAGCTGTCATCCGTGACTTTGTAATTCGCGCTGGAGATGAAGCCCTGCTTTGGATTCACAGTCTTGGGGAGCTGGTCGTACGGGATGTACCCCGTCCACTCGTATTCATCTGTCCACCCGGGAACAGGGACGAGGCTGTTGCCCTTTTTGCGGATGGGAATTTTCCCGTTTGCCTTGTAGGCGATGGTCCCATCCTGTGCGGCAAATACAAAATTTTGCGTCGGCGTGTGGAAGTCTTCCAGCGCCTTTTCAAACTCGTTCCAGTTTTTCGCTTTATTCATCCGCAAAACCGCTTCCAGCTCCCGGGATGGCTCCAGCGCCGTCCACTTCAACGAGAAAACGGTATCTTTGCCGCTATCTTCGGCGAACTCCGAAATAACAGGCCCATGTCTCGTAATGGTGACCTGATACGGGATCGTCTCTTTGTCCTTCACCCGGATCGGCTCATCGATGACCTGTGCTTCCTCCCATTTCCCCATGTAGAGAAACTGGCTCGGCTGCTCCGGATTTCTTTTTTCGATATACAAATCCTGTACATCCGGTCCCGTATTCGTCACTCCCCAGGCCACATGCTCGTTATGGCCCAGAATAATCCCCGGGACTCCCGCAAAAATAACACCGCTCACATTTACCGAAGGAGCCTTCAGATGGGTCTGGTACCAAATGGATGGCGTCGCCAGGGACAGGTGCGGATCATCCGCCAACAGCGGCTTGCCCGACGCGCTTTTTTTGCCGCTAACCACCCAGTTGTTGCTCCCATTGAATTCAGGGGGAATGATCGCTTTGGCAAAGCTTTTCTCGACATCTACTTTTCCATCCCCGATGGGCGGAATGATCGGAGGCCCCGCTTTTTCCTCGTTCGGGAACAGATCGTACGCCTTCTCTTTCGGAAAATGGTTCAGGAGGTAATAGCGAAACGCTTGCCCTTCCCAATGCCCGCCCAGATCATAGGCCATGTATTTTCCGATGGTCAGCGAGTCGAGCGGCGTCCATTCCTTTGGCTCATAGCCCAGAAGTGCAAATTCGATGGGCAAGGCTCCCTTTGCCTTCGCCTCGCTGATGTAGGCATTCACCCCGTCTGCATACCATTGCAGGATATCCTTGGCTTCCTGCGAGTAGACCTCATGGGAGAGCTTTGCCGCTCTGCGCAATCCGAGCGTCCGGAAGTATTTATCGCGGTCCACAGCCTTCTCGCCAATGACTTCGCTGAGCTCGCCGGATGCTTGCCTTCTGCTCAAGTCCATTTGAAACAGGCGGTCCTGTGCCGTAACATATCCTTGGGCCATGAATAAATCATGCTCGTTGCTGGCGTAAATATGCGGGACGCCATGCTCATCTCTTGCGACCGTTACCGATTCTGCAAGCCCCGCCACGGAAAGCTCGCCTTCGATCTGCGGCAGCGACCTTGCTATGTATGCGTTTGCGATTCCAAATAAAACAGCGCTGATTACAAGCAAAACAACCACTGCGGCAACAACAATCTTGACCGCTTTTTTCCTTCTGCTCACCTTCTGTTTTTGAAGCACAGCTTCCATTGAACTCGCCCCCCCTTTTGTACAAGGTAAAAAATGAATGACTATTCAGTGAATTTTCTTTAGTATACCACAAAACCGCCCAATAGAAAAAAATTCCAACCCCCCCGAAACCTATCCCCGGATTTCCCGACGATCTTGAGTCGTTCCTGCATGCAAGCTGTTGCCCGTGCACTGGCATTTCGCGGATGCCCGTATCGATTTGAACGTTCCGGGCGTAACTGTAGTTGGGCATTGGCTGTCTTGTCCACAAAAAGGTTGACCGCCCTGTTGCTGCTTCCTGTATGTTGAACTGGTGCCAACTTTGATTTCACGGGCGAGAACGACTGCTCCCGTCCGTCCATTTCTTATTTTTTTCGGTAACCGTCACATTTTGATGTGGCTCCTTCGTTGTTTAGGATGAAAGGGGGTGAGCGGTTTGGATGAAGCTGAACTACAGGGGATCATCGCTGACGTATTGAAGGGTGATACCGAGAAGTTCGAGAAGATTATGCACCTCTACCAAAAATCGATTTTTCTCTATTGCTATCACATGCTGGGCCATCATTCCGAAGCCGAGGACAGCGGCCAGGAAGTATTTTTGAAGGCATATCGCTATTTGGAGAAATACAGGCCCGAGATTCCGTTTGGCGCCTGGCTGTACAAGATTGCCTACCATCAGTGCATCGATGTGTTTCGCAAGCGAAAACTGGCGAAATATCTCCCCTTCTTTTATCGGGACGAGAAAGAAAACAAACACGTGGATCAGCAAATCGAAGCCCATTATTTCGACGAGTCCGTGCATAAGGCGATGTCGAAATTGTCGGTGGAAGAGCGAACCTGTTGATTTTGCGCTGTGTAGAGGAAAAGAGCTATCAGGAAATCAGCCTCATTCTGAATCAAAGCAGCGCCACTCTTCGAAAAAAATACGAACGTTCGGCTGCGAAATTCCGCAAGTACTATGCCCAAGGAAAGGAAGTGGGACCAAATGAGATCGGACAGGGATCAGGATTTGAGAGAACTTTTTCATGACCCACGAATTCCCGATGTAGACTTGACGGGAAAAGTGATGGGGAAATTGTACGCCGAACAAAAAACAAAGGAGCGATTTTTCGTGAAATACAAAGTGGGTTTATTGGTAGCGGCAGGAATGGTTTTGACAGTCTCTTCGGCTTTTGCAGCAGTCAACTATCACTCTTTGAAAAACAAGCAGGGAAATGTGGTATATGAGAAAAAAACATTGGAAGAATCAGGCTATACTCGTCCTTCCAAAGATGAACAAATCCGCTCGCTGAAAAGCGGCGGATACGCCGACGAAGTGTTGCAAGAAGGCACGGCCGGTCTCTTTTATGTCGTTTCGGACATTCCGGATATGAAAATTTACACCGAAAGCAAGGGCATTTCCTTTACGGATGTGTCTAAGCTCCGAGACAAAATGAAGGATCAATCCGTCAAGATTTTAGACAGCCTGGAAGGCAAATACAAGTTTGAAAGTGCAAGAGTCGACTTTGAGCCTATGACTTATGTGAATCCTCTCAGCCCGGAAGAAGAGGCAGCCATTGCGAAAAAGCTGAAGAGGCAGGCCGAGGAGTCCAAAAAAGAGTTTGCCATGATGCCGGTGGCGCTGTCGAAGGACTACTGGAGAATCCTCAGCATCTACAACAACCAAGGAAAAGACATCCGGGTTACGATGTCCAAAACAAGCAGCAAAGAGACGGTTATCGTTCACAAAGAGTGGGACCTGAAGGAAGAAAAGCTAATGGTAAAAGGGGTAGAAATGATCTTCACGGATTTTGGCACGGGGAAAAATATTCAATGGGTGTACGACGTGCCAAACACGAACCAGACGATCCGCTACCATATCGAAACATCCAATCCGGTGACCAAAGAAGAGTTGGTCAAGATCGCTGAGTCGTACCTGGATTAATTTGCGTGGCGGGTTATCCAAGGAAACGATTTACGTACTCTAGCTGATCGTTTCAGATGATCACCAAGTAGACAGAAGTCTTTCTAGACACAGGTTTGACAAGCTGGCAGAATCGCGTAATGCAGAATCGTCAAAGCGCCCCTTGCTTCTTCCAAAGCCAGGGGCGCTTTAATATATACAGTCCAATCAAGAGACATCCAACACGACTTTCCCTCGTCCATGACCTTTCTCCACCTCTCGATGAGCATCGGCCGCTTGTTCCAGCGGAAACGTTTTTCTCATGAACACCTGCAGTTGTCCTTCGGCATACAGCTCGACAATCGCGGCTAAACGGGCGCCGGAGCGCTCCCGGAAAATGACGACAATGAACGATGCCCTCTTTCAGGCTGCGGGCTTTACGTCCAATTTCGTTTGCCGGGTAGTTCTAATCGTCTTGCACGTCTTTACCTCCTCGCTAAAAGGTTGTTGGGGAGCCGTATCCCTCTGCCACCGATAAAGCAAAATCGATGAACCCCGAAACCACCCCATCCTCTCATACGTATTCTCTTGCAAGATGACAAATATTCCAAAATTATCGAGGTGCAGTCAATCATGGAATCTATTTCTATCGTTCCCTACCGCCCCGAACTGGCCGCAGCCGTCGCTGACATGTGGAACGCCAGCCGGGATAGCTGGGGGGGCGGAAACTCGATTACAACGGCGGAACAAATCCTGCAAGAAGAAGCAAGCTCTGATTCTCTTGCCGTTTACCTGGCGATGGATGGCGATAAGGTCGTTGGCTACTGCAGCCTGGCCGAGTACCGGGAAGATACGGGTGCCCTCTATATCCCGCTGCTCAATGTGCGTCCTGACTACCAAGGAAAAAAAGTGGGACGCATGCTGCTTGCACGCGTGCTGGAGCAAACGATCCAGCTCGGCTGGCCCCGACTTGATCTCTACACGTGGGCAGGAAACACGAAGGCTGTACCCCTGTATAAAAAATTCGGCTTTTTCTGGGAAGACCGGGACGATACCACTCATCTCATGAACATGATCCCCACTGTGCTAAGGACAGAGGCAATCGCCCCCTATTTTGAGGAGCTCGACTGGTATCAGGACTCCACCCGGGAGATTGTCGTTGAACCCGACGGGAGAAAGGAAAACGGCTTTGACTATTTCACCTACTCCTGGGCAAAAGGCGAAAAGAGCCTGCGCGTGGAGTTTGAACGGCTCGGCCGCGGCATGCGCCTCATCGAAACAGAAGACTATCTCCTGTCTGCGGAGGTTGAAGGACCGAGGCTGGTCTTTGGCCGGGAGTACCAGATTCACTACCGGATCGTCAACAAATCGGGCAAGCCGCTGCAGATTTCCTTGAAGGGAGCACCCAACGAAAACATCCGCTTTGATTATCAGCAGGAGCTTGCAGTTACCGGGGAAACGACACTGTCGGCAAGCTTTTTTGTCGGCGGGATCACCGAAGAACAAAGCGTCTGGCGTACGCATCCCCATGTCTGTACGCACATCCTGATCAACGGCAAGGCCGCACTGTTTCAGGTGGGAATTCTCCCCAAGTTTCCCGCTTCCCTTTCCCTGCAAGTGCCCGGGCTCACCTATCCGGGGCGGACAGCACAGTTTTATTTGGATGTGGAGAACAGCTTTGAAGAAGAGGCAGAGTTTTCCTTCGAACTGCCCTCCTGTTCCTTTCTCCGCATCAATCAGCAGCGCCATACACTCCGGCTGCAAGGCAAAGAACGCGTCTCTCTCCCGCTTGAAGCCGACCTCTATGAGCACGGCTTTTACGAGGCCGATGTGCAGGTAGAGGCGAAGCTCGCGGATGGCGGCTCTGTCTCTTTTTCCAAAAAAATCGGTGCCGCCTTTACAGGACCGGGCGCCATGCTGTCAGGGGAAACGGAACAGACGTGGCAGGTGCACCACGGCCTCCACGCGCTCTACTTCAACAAGGAAGACAACGAGATCACCGTTGTCAGCGGCACTGGCGGAGAGCCAACCTATCTCACCTATCCGAAGATCGGCAAGCCGTATTCCAGCGAGTTTTCCAAAAAACGTCCCGAGAAGGTCGAATGTATCGTGGAAAAAGGAGCGATCGGCTTTTGCGCTGCTTACCGCTCCGGCTCATTCCCTCAAATTGCGTTGATCGGAAAGACGCTCCTCTTCGGAGACGGCACGGTTGTTCACGAATTGGAACTGACCAATCTCTCCGCAGACAGGCTGGGTACGGAGCTGTGGCTCAGCCAAGGCTTTGCCCATCCTATTTTCCGCCCGATCCTTCCGTATCAAGGCCGCTATGTCCAGACACCGGCATCGTACGGGAGCGACATGGACTATTGGGACGGCGAGCTGATCAGTGAGAACTGGCTGTTTTCAAGAAACGATATCCCCTGGGGCATGTGCTGGCCCGAAGAATACCGTATCGATCTTCAAGGCTGGCATATGTCTCTGGAAACCAGTCTCGGCATACTGGAGCCGCATGGCAAAAGGACATTTGGCCCCTTCTACATCACCTGCGGGAGCTTTACGGATTGGAAGGAATTCCGTGCGTTTGCACGAAAAGAAGCATTGCCGGCGGACTTGTCCCTGACCGATCATCTGGAGCTGGTTGTGAGCGAGCACAATCCTTTTACTGATAGCGATAAATTTGAAGTACAGGTAAAAGAGTACAAGCAGCAGTATCTCGATGGAGAACTGACTGCTTCGCTGGAGAGCATGCCAGATAGCGGACAAGCGCAGCGCTTTGCGGAGGATGAGGAAAAGACGGAATCCGGCTACTCCTTTGCCGCACCAGAAAAATCCTGTGAGCTCGTCCGCATAGACGGGCGGTTTGCGACACATGAGACTCATTTGCGCAGTGTTGTGTTTCCGGTTGGGCCAGGAAAGGTTTTACTGGAGACGGCAGAAGAAAAAGGGCAGCAAGTCTATATCGCCGACAATGGCCCGCTGCGGATCAAGGCAGCTCCCGAGTTCTCGCCGTCACTCTTCTCGCTTTCCAGCCACGGCCAGGAATGGCTGGCTACCTCCTTCCCGGAGCGCGGGCCCAAATCATGGTGGAATCCGTGGACCGGCGGGATTGGCAATATCATCGCGGAGCTGAACTCGTTTTCCCTGATCAAGGAGGAGCGGACGGCCTCCTTTGTCCATCTGGTTGATAACAGGCAGAATGTCTGGCAGGGCATCAAGCTGAGCTACGATGTGCAGAAGCAGGAAAAGTATCGCGGTCTGACATGTCATCAGTATTACCTGCTTCTGCCGGGTGTCCCTGTCCTCTGCCATACCGTAGAGATCGTGCAGAATACCGGAACGTATTTTGCCGGCAAGGAATGGTCGACAGAGATCTTTTTGCGGACAGAGGATACAGACGAAGAGATTTGGCTGAAAACCGCAGGAGCAAATGGCGAGGAACTGTGCTACAAGCTGGGGCAGGGTGAACTGTCCGTTGCCGAAATCTCCGATTATATCGTCGGCTCCGCTTCGCGCAACGACCAGATGCACATTGTCACCGACCTGGATACGGCAGATGTGAGCCTCTACGCCAACAAGGAAGTGGCCGTCGCCTCGGTCGTGCGCGAACTCAACCTGCCGAGCGGCAGCACTGCCTTTACCCCGCCCGTCTTTTTCGTGTTTGCAGACAAGAAGATCCCGTCCGATTCCCTGTCTGCATTGCGGGTAATCCGGTTTTCCGAGCAAGGGAGGACACGCGATGAAAATCATTGATGCCCATATGCATTTGTCCCATATCGAGGAGTTCAAGCGGACTGCGGCAGAAAAGTCGGGGGTTGATTACTCTGTCGCCGGCATCCTGCAGGAATACGCGGAAAATGGAGTGGTACTGGGGATCGGCATGGGGCTTACGGAGACAAAACAGGACGGCTTCCCCGATGCGGAGGCTGCCACTCCAATGGGTCTTGATTTGACAGAAGAACTCCCGCCGCAGCTCGTGTACTGCCTAGGAATCAATCCTTTCAAGCTGGATCAAGCTGCCGTGGCCAGGCTGGAAGCAGACCTGCAAAAGCCAAACGCGGTCGGACTCAAAATCTATCTGGGCTACTATCCCTTCTACGCCTACGATAGCGTCTATGACCCGGTCTACGAGCTGGCGGCCAAGCATCAGGTGCCTGTCGTCTTCCACACCGGCGATACGTATTCGGAGCGAGGGCTGTTGAAGTACTCCCATCCGCTTACGTTGGACGAGGTGGCGGTGAAGCATCGGGAGGTTACCTTTATGATGGCCCATTTCGGCGATCCGTGGGTGCTGGATGGGGCGGAAGTCGTTTACAAAAACCGCAACATGTTCGCTGATCTCTCCGGCTTGATGGTAGGAGATGCCGCCAATTGCGCCCGGCTGAAGGACTCCCCGCTCTTTTTCGCCCATTTGCGCCATGCGATCACGTACTGTGACCACTATGACAAGTTTTTGTTTGGAACCGACTGGCCCCTTGCTCCGGTGAAGCCGTACATTCAGTTCGTCCAGGAGCTGATTCCGGCCGAATATCACGAGGATGTGTTTTACAAGACGGCTCTAAAGGTGTTTCCGAAGATCAAAGCGTTGGTTGAGTAGACTTTGGGACGCTTGCTGTCACATAAGAAATCCCATGTCGATTCGCGTTTAACCTGCGAAGGAACATGGGATTTTTCTTGTTCTTGAAAACTCCTTCATTCTTTCTTTTACCCTCCCCCTTTTCAATCGTAATAGCCTTTTTCAAAAACAATTACGGTCTCCACCGGATTCTCTGGCTCATATATGCCAAATTCAGCATAAACCCCGAACCCGTACTTATGTGAGATGAACCCCGCCTCTATTTCCAAGTCGCTATCATATTGCCTGACGAACTCCATTGCCTCTTTCAATGAGCAATCCAGGAGATTCTTTCCATGAAACAGAACAGACGCCGGCGGAAAAAATTCGATCGCATTGCAAATCTCAGGCTCCTTGTAGTAGACAAAGCAGATGCGATAATCATCTTCTTTCTCGTGCAGCCGTCGGTATTTTCGCGGATTAAAATTCAATGCTTTTTGAACTTCTGCCGGTGTCATCCCAAGTCGCAAAACGCCTGCACCCACATAAGGATCGATCACAAATTCCGTAATGCCGGGATACTCGCTGTCATTTTTGGGACGATCCTCTTTGGGAACATTTCTCGGAGGCTCTGGATCCGGAATGTTGTACTTTTTTATGATCTTTTCCTTTATATCATCGGGAAGCAAAGCCCTCTCCTCCTTGAGAAAAATCATATTCGACTCAAACCATCCATCTGCTCACCTATACAGTTTCCGCAGCGGTAACGAGCAATGGAACTTTTTCGAGCCACTCTCTCAAACTTTAGCACAAATTGCCAACGGTCTATATCGCCTCTCAATCACACATAAGTTCCAATTCGATCCTTTCAACGCTTCCCCTTCCATACAGATACATTTTTCTTTGTCCGCATAACAGAAAAAACGGCATCTCTGCCGTTTCTGTATGGGTAGATGAATTTGCAAGACGGACCTCACCCTCGCTGCACACGATGCATAAAGTCCTCCGCCGTCATGACATGAGCGGTCGACACATTGAGCAGAGCGAGCGTGACGCGGTGCACTTCCTCTGCCGGGACCTGGCCAAACCCAGTATCGGGATAGTCATACGTTCCGGTCGCATCGGAGAGAAAGGCGACGCGATACCCCAGGTACATCGCATCGCGGGCGGCGGAATGGCAGCAGTTTTCCGTCGTTACCCCGGTTATGGCTACCGTCTCGATCCCCTTGCTCCTCAAAATGATGTCCAGATCCGTACCGAAAAACGCGCTGTAGCGGTGCTTTTTAATCACCGGCTCACGGGGCTGCGGCGCCACCTCCGGATAAATTTCCGCACCCGGTCTGCCATCTATGAGACAGGCCCCTTCAGCGATCGGCGGATAGATTTCGCCAAACATGCCAAGGTCTGACCCATCCTCGCGATGAACATGCGCCGTATAGATCACCGACATTCCTGTTTCCCGGGCAAACGCAAGAAGGCGAAGCAAGGTGGGCAGGATGCGGCGCCCCATCGGCGTCTCAAGCGGCGCACCTTGTGCGATAAAATCATTTTGCATATCTACGACGAGAATGGCCGTCTTTTTCGGGTCAATCTGTTCAATCCGCATACCCATAGCAGTCGCCTCCCGATCTTTTGTCCAGCGCTTTTGAAGCATTCGCTCGGCAGCACCAGCTTGCCAGCCTAATGGAATCATTCTATCAGAGGTGCAGCCGCTTGAGTGTAATCCGGTTAACACCTTATCTGATTTTTCTGTATATTCATATAAGTATTCGCATTGACTCAATCGTATTGTGAGCGAATGGGTCTTTTGAAATATGAGCTAATAATCTATTGGTGCTATACTAAAGGGAAATTTAGCATAATCTAGCGTTTATCGTGAATTTAGAAAAAACAAGGAGAAACCAAAGGATGTCACACAGGGTATATGTATACAATGTCAGCACCCCTTCCGAAGCGCAGGACACCGACAGGATGATGCTGGAATGGGGCTATGAAATGCCTCTTTTATTGCAGCCGCTCCTGGTCGACGGCGGATTTGTTGCCGGCAACAATTACAACAATCACACAGAGCCCGATAATGCCGGCCTGTATTATGCTGCCCAACCGGGTATCGAAAACTTGAAGCGCTTTTACGATTTTCTCGAAAAACAGGAAATGCTGATCACAAACAAAGAAGCCTTTGTTGAAGCCAAAAACAATCTCTTCACTTACCTCGACAAACTGAAACTCCCGTATTTCCACCTGGATGCCTGGGACGTATTCAATATGGACGACACCCCGCATGCCGAACAGGCCGAAGTCTGGCTGGCCAATATTGCCCATAACAATGAGATCATCAAAAAGGCAATGGAAAACGACGACATCTCGCTGCTGAACGATTCCGACTTGATGGACGTGAGCCCCGGCTTTGCGTCGTTTGCCGAGCTGCTCAACTATGAAAATTACCAATACGGCTGGGGACACATCTGGCAGCCCTATGAAGAAGAGCCGGAAGTAGAGATTTATGAGGAAAATGGCTTATGGGGCCTGAAAGACAAGGATGGAAAGGTATTGCTTCATCCGCAATTTGACGAGTTTTACGGTTTTGGTCCCGAGGATCTTGCCGTGGTCTCGCAGGGCGGCAAATTCGGCTACGTGCATAAATCAGGCAGGATCGCCATCCCCTTGGTCTGGGAGGACGCATACGATTTTGAATACGGCACCACATCGGCTATTGTCAAACGAAATGGTCAATTCGGCCTGATCGACCCCAACGGCAACACAGTCGTCCCCGCACAATATGAAGCATTGGAATCCCTGGACTACAGCGGACTTTTCACGGCAAAGAAAGACGGGAAATGGGGAGTCGTGGACCAGAGCGGCTCCACCGTCATCGATTTTGAATGTGACGAAGCTTTCGAGAACGGGCACGGATTTTACCATACAGCAGTAAAAGGCCGTAAAAACAAGAAAATATTCAATGATCATTTTGTCTATATCGGTGAATTTCCGTTGTCAGCAGTGGAATCCATCGGCGAGGGGCTTCTCCTCGTAAAACCGCACAAGAATGCCAACCACAGCACCTTATACAAAAAGGACGGCACCATTTGCGCATCCGGCTTCGAGAAGATAAACAGGCAAGCCAGCTTTCCCAATATGCTTGTACTGCGAAAAGGGAAAAAGTATGGCGCTCTCGGTTTGCGGCAGGAAAGCCTGTTGCTCCCCTATGAATTTGATGCGCTGATTGATATGAACGCCTATATCGATTCTCGGCCGAGCAATTTGGTACTGGCCCAAAAGGACGGGCAAAAAGGCGTGTTTGACGGTGATCCCGATCGCCCGACATGGTTATTTCCATTGGAAGATTACCAAAGCATTCTTTGGCTGTACGAAAACGCTTTTGCCCTGAAGCGAAACGGGTTGTGGTGCATCGCCTATTCGCCTGAAAACCGGCTCGGCGGATTCGAATTCGATCTTGTGGTACGAAAAGCGCCTGTTAGCGGTTTCGCTTATGCTTTTAAAGGACCTGACGTGTTTGTGGCAGACGAGTCCGGGGTGTCGATGGCTGATAAAACTCTGGTTCTGCAGGATGCCGAGGATATCGATTACAACTATTATTTTGATGCCAACGTGCGCAATCGCCTGCTAACCTATGCAGAAGCGGCCATCGCCGATGATGGCGAAGCAGATGAACACACATCGGCGGAGGATTTGTATGATCTTGCCCTGGCTGCCTGTGACGCGGGCGATTATGAGAAAGCCATCCAGTACGATACCATAGCCGCTGAAAAGGGCTATGCCCCCTCCATGAACAATCTTGCTCACATGTATTACAGCGTAGAGGGCTATCTCGATGACGACAAGGCCTTTTTCTGGTACGAAAAGGGCGCTGAGGCAGGCAATGCGTATGCCATGAACGGTCTGGGCATTTGCTATCAAAACGGAGTAGGGACAGCACCCGATATGGAAAAAGCGTTGTATTGGCTCGGCAAAGCTGCGGACAACGGCCTTGCGCTTGCCCACACCAACATGGGCTCCTTGTATTATGAAGGACATCTGGTGCCGCAAGATATCGACAAGGCGCTCTGGCATTACCAGCAGGCGGAGCAATTGGGCTCGCCGCAAAACGGCTGGCTTGGCTACTTGCACGACCTGAAAGGGGAGTATGAAAAGGCCTTCGGTTATTACCAGAAGGATTATGCAGAGGGCAGCGACGTGGGAGCCTATAACCTGGGGATTTGTTTCAGTCAGGGACTGGGCACAAGCAAGGATGTTGCTGCGGCCATCACCTATTTTCATGCCGCTCTGGATAGAGAATATCTACATGCCCATATTGAATTGGCTAGAATATACCGCAACGAAGATGACTTTACGGATGAATCGCTGGCAAGACACCATATCGCGGAGGCCGAAAAGGCCGGCCTGGAAATCCCTGACGATCTCCATTCTTAACCCGGCCAACATCCCATGCACGCGCCTCTTCCGGCTCTACGTTGCGGCGCTGCATGGCGGCGGTGTTTATTTTCTTAAAAACCGCCGACGAATCTGTCGCAGTGGCCGTTCTCGGAAAAAGTAAGGGAACTACCACATACAAATCCCATGTCTTTTCGTGTTCACTATATGAAGACATAAGGGATTTTTCATGCCATGCCGCAGCAGCCCCGGGAAAGAACAAAAAACGCTCGGAATTCCAAGCGCTTGAGATTATTTTGATGGAGTATTGGTTGAAGCCCGGATGTGTCCATGAACGTGATTACTTCCCGGCATCCATTTCTTTCGGAATGTCTTCGCGGACCAGGCTGGCAGCCGCCAATCCAATGCCGAGAACGAGTGCAAGCAGGATAAATGTCTCCGCGAAGCTGCCCGTTTTCATAAATGAAATGGATAAAATCGGCCCCAGGCTTGTTCCCGCAAACAGGACAAAGGTATAAACGGAGACCGCAATGCCGCGCGATTTGCCTGCCAGCAGACCAACGAGAGAAATCAGCGAAGGAACAGCCAACGAGATTCCGCTGACAAAAATAAGCGACATCCCGATCAATAGCGGCAAATTGTCTGTCATTCCCAAGGGAGCTATCCCCGCAACAGCCAGCAACAGAGCGAAGCGCAATACGGTGCGGACTCCGAATCTTTTCGCCAGTTTTCCAGCGAGCGGGGAAATCAGCATGCCGTAAACACCGATCGCCCGGACGTACAGGATTTCCTGACTGGCAAGCCCAAAATCAGGCCCGCTCAGGTAATTTCCCAGCACGGTATACATGCTCACAAAAGACATCAACAATACCAGAGCCACAAGGTAGCACAATACAAGATTTTTTTGCCTGAACAGTCTTCCGATATGCTGAAACGGCTCCAAAATATTGGCATGAGGATGCTGAATTTCTCCCTTCGGCAGAAGCCACTGAACGAGTATCGCGGTAGCGGCGTAAACTGCTGCCAGGGTATAAAATACGGCGTTCCACCCGTATGCCTGACTGATCAAACCGCTGGCCACCTGTCCGACGATTCCGGCAACCAGAAATCCTGTGCTGATAAACCCGATTGTCGTCACCCTTTTGTCTGCCGGAAACATCTCTACAGCGTAGGCCAAAGCAACCGGGGAAAATGTGGCCGCAGCGGCCCCTTGCAGCCCTCGAAGGACAAGCACCCATGAAAAACGATCCACTGTCCCGAGCAGCAAAGAAATCAGCGACAATACAACAAGCCCGACAAAGATGATTGGCTTTCGTCCGTATTTATCGGACAGCGCACCGTAAATCAGGCAGCCAATCGCAAAACCGATTGAAAAAACGCTTCCTGTTGCGGCGGCTTGTGTAAGGGTAGCGCCAAACTGTTCTGCAAATAGGGAAACAAGCGGAATCGTCACATAGAGACTTGACATAACAACCATCCCGGACCAGCATAATACGGCCGTCATCAAGGAATAATTGCGCATGGTGCACCTCTTTTTCGTTTTTTCGATTTTGAAACTGATGCATGAATATAGTTAGATAATCTAATCATTAGCAGAAAAAAATTTATCTTCCCACTCCCAGCCTTCTTTCTATAGCAGCATTCAACCTAAGCAGCAGCTTTTCCAATACTCTGCGCTCCTCCGGCTCCAGCTCGCTGACGAGCGAAGAGCATGCCGACCAAAAGGTGGGAAGAACACCTTCGACCAACTCCCGTCCCTCGGGTGTAATGCTGACATGAATCATACGCCGATCCAAAGAGCTTTGCTCCCGTGCTATCCAATTGCGCTTTTCCAGCCAATCCAATAAAGCTGTCACAGAGGCGCGACGGATTCCAAGCCGCTCCGCGATTGCGGAGGGAGTGATCAGTTCCCTTCCATCGTGAAGCGTCAGCAGCAACAGCAAATCGAATTTGCTCTCGGTAATGTTAAAGGGCGCCAATTCCAGGTCCATCACATCTAAAACGTTGTCCCCGAGCCACATCAACAGCAGCCCCAGATGTGCCGAATGCCGGTCCGTGTTGCTGGAAGCAGTTTTGTCCATCAGCTCCAAATATGGCGTAACGCCTAACTTGGGCAAGGACTGATCCGCTAAATGGTCATGACTGTTTTTCCTGACCATGACTCCACCTCTATAATTAGATTATCTAACTATATGGTAATATAACTTGTTGTACACAGATTTGCAAGCCTTTGTTTTATCTTTTCTAGTCTTCCAAAGCCACCTTTGCCCATGGGAAGAACCCCCGCTTTTCTTTAGCTCCAAAAAGATTGATAAATAAATAAACGCAGCATACATCCGGCTGCGTTTAAGATAGAAATGGCAGGATATAGCGGGATCGATACACCGCTCTCTACCAGGTCAGTGCAGAGCCTTCCCTTAACGGTTCGTTCTACCTGATCATTAGTGATTAATCAATAACTATTGCAGAGACCCATTTCTTCCCTGCAGCAAACGAACCGTTCTCCCGATACCCTCTTCAAAAGCTGTCGCCCGAATCGGACCGATCAAGCTCTCGTATTTTTCTCCACTCAAGACTAGCGGCTCTTCTGTTAAATAGAGCATCTCGATTACCTCCTTCATCACCGGTACGAACATCCCAAGCAATGCCAGCCCTCCTCTGCCGAGAGGTATAACCGGTTTGGAGCTTCCGCTTGCCTGCCTGGCGATTCGCACGATCTCCTTTCCCGAAATCAGGCCTGCCCCCGGTATATTCCAATTCTCCCCATAGGCTTCTTCCTTGGCGGCCAGCTCCGCGATCATGAATGCCGCGTCCGGCAAGTAAACGTACTCCCGGGGAACACGCATGTTTCCGATGAAAAAAGCCATCCTGCCAGCCGCAATTGCTTCGAGCGTAGAGCCCAGATAGGAAGCCTCGTTCGCGGTGGGACCATAATAATCCGGCAAACGGACGATCATTACCCTGGCCCGCTTCCACCGGCTGTCGAACAGCATTTGCTCATACGCAAGCCTTGTCTTCCCTTTTCTCGTATGAGGCTGCTTCGGATGATCCTCGGTCACCCGCTCCATCTGTCTTCTGCCATAGGGATAAATGCCATCGATGGCGACTACCTTCAAGCTTAGCTGGCCCGCTGCCTCCATCACCGATTCGCCGAGAGGAAGCAGCTTGCTCTCCATCTCGTGATACGGCACATTCGCACAATGAAACAGGACATCCGCACCTTCCGCAGCCCTGACGATGTCATACGGACGAAAAGCATCCCCTGCCGCAAGCGTGAGATTCTCCGGATTGCCGAGTCTGTCCCTCAGCCGCTCCAGCTTCTGCAAAGATCTTCCGAAAGCCACCGTACGAATGCCCCGTTTCACTAGCTCTTCCGTTATCGCAGCGCCTGTACCGCCAGTTGCTCCTACAACAATCGCTTTTTCCAATGGGATCACCTCATTTGCTTTTGTTATCGATTAATCACTAACTATCGGACTAGCTAAATTGATCATCAGCAAGCTATTCGATTTCGTTATTTGTAATTGATCAATCACTAACTTAAAGACAATGTATCACGTTGTAATTGATCAGTCAATCACGACTTTCGCAAAATCTTTCCCCCCCTTCAAAATTCCTTCAATTCGGGCATGTTCAGCGCTGTCGAGATGTTGCACAGCATCCCTCGTGCCAGGAACAGCATTGTTCGTTCTTCCGGATTTGGAATGCCGGCAGCACGGAAGGCTTCCAATACGATGCGGCGAACCTCCCCGAATCCATTTCGCATCGCTTCGCGGATCGAGTCTTCTTGAATCGTCTGCGCCTGCATCTGAAGCAGTATTTCATTCCGGTACGCATTCAAAATTTCATCATAAGCCTGGATCAGGTCTGTCTCCAGATGCTCCGGCGACGCAGACCCCACGACCTTGCGGAAGGAATCGATCACCCGCATCCAGGATACCTCCAATGCTGCAAGCAGCAACGCTTCTTTGGTCGAGAAAAAGCGAAAAATGTACGGCTGCGATATTTCGGCTCGTTTCGCGACTTGTGCTGTCGTTGCCCTGTAGTATCCAATCTCTGCAAATACCTCGATGGCTGCAGATATGATCTCCGTCCTGCGATTCACTGAAGTCGTCTCTGATTTCGACATCGGATTTCTCCTCACTTTTTACTGGTTAGTGATTCATCAATTAGTTCCCTATTATATACCAGGATTCGCTATGAAACAATTCAGCAATGACCGATTCTTCATCAATTTGCGCCTATAGTAGCGCTGCTGGCGCTGGTTGTTGCCACGGTCACAGCGGTTTAATCAAATGGAATGACCGTCCTTGCAAAGGGTTACGGTCTGTTTTTCACCGTATTCCAAAGCAGACCGCCTTCAAAGGGGGTCTACTGAGCAAGGATTCGTGTCATCGCACGCCTCCTTCCCTGCGCCAATGACGAACTCGCGGTCTTTGGCCAGTTCATGAGTATTCAGAACCTCTCCATTTAATCGTGAGTTGTTACAAGCCGACGTTTTTTGTCGACAACAAAAACTGTAAATCAAGCAATATGCGTTGTACGATTAAATTGCCCGTTGTAAAGTATCTGTCTTATCCGTTGATGGAACGCCGTGTGCGATGAAAGTCGCCCGCACGGTGTATGCTCGAACGAAACCCTCACAAAGAGAAGGGGATAAGTCGAGAATAGCAATCGACCTCCTGTCGTTCAAGATCATAATGGAGTCCTGGAAGTAACTTATATAAATCAATACGCCGAGGGGACTTTAGGTCCAACTTACTCTGCTTTTTTGGACCCCGACGGAGATGAACTTACATTTACAGCCGAATCGGATGATCCATCAGTCTCTGTTACTGCTTATCCAACCAATTTATCTGCGAGATTTCCAAAACAAACAGTAGGAAGCACGATAACGATTACCGTTACAGCTCACGACGGTAAAGGCGGCACAGTATCCAGCAAGTGGCTTATCATTTGTAGATAACTTCCCTCCATCAACGGCCCTCGGGTTATTCCGAGGGTTTTTTATCGCTTTTTCGGGAAGCTCCCATCGTACTTTCTATAATTACCGTTTGTTACATGCTTGACCAATAACCAAACCCATTATGTAGGTCCTTTTATTCACCCTGTCATGAGTCTATTTTTCATTCCCGGAATATACTGCTGCTGAGAACTGGGAAGGAGTGTAAGAAAAATGGCTTATCCAGTCCAAGGACCTTCTTCACCGCCGCCTGGAACGATCCCTCCAAAACCTGCTGTTTCCTATATTGTTGATTGTTTATATGCGTTCACTTTTGTGTGGCTTATCAATGGGATAGGTTTTGGTTTTATCCAACGCGAGTAGAGTACGGCGAATTTTCCGGTTATAGATGGAATGGATTTGCTTGGGTGTTTTACGGAATCGATCCCAGATTTATTGATGCAGCTTCATGCCCACCAACCCCTCCCCCTTAGTAAGAGGCAGGGGTTACTTCATTTGCCGCCTCACACGGACCTGGCAAGACGAAAACCGAGGTCATCAATGCGAAACGTAGGGTGACTGCGGCGTCGGCATGTCGCTCCGCAGCCTCTAGCCTCTTCTGCCCAACTGCCACCGCGGAAAATTCTGTAGGAACCGTATACATTCTCATCATAGAGATCCCAGCACCATTCCCACACGTTTCCGATCATATCATAGAGCCCCCACGCATTTGGCGCCTTACTTCCTACCTCGCGAGCCATGCCGCCAGAATTTCCACGATACCATGCGATCTTATCAAGCTCTCCATACCGATACCCGGCAGCTCCTGCCTTGCATGCGTACTGCCATTCCGCTTCTGTGGGAAGACGATAACCATCCGCCTCCCAGTTGCAGACGACACTCCCACCATCATCACTTATCGAGTAACATTCCTGCAGGCCCGATAGCTGAGAAAGCAAATTGCAAAATAATACCGCATCATTCCAGGAGACCTCTACAACGGGAGTCTGAGGCGAGTCATTAGCTCCGGCTGTCTCTTGCATAATCGAGAAATATAGCTCATGCGTCACGGGAACCGCTGCGAGCAAAAACGAATTCACTTTTACCGTCCATGTCGTTTTCTTGCGATCATCTCTTAATTGAATATGACCCCGAGGAATTTTCACCATCGGATACTCAGCATGACTATGTCGCATGATTGACTGACACCCCCCTTCCGCCCGCTCTGTCTTCTACTTCAGCCTGCTTAACTTCTCAATCGCTTGTTCTTCTGTCGGCAGGAAAAAGATATCCTTTCCGTTGTTGGATTCATAGATGAAATCCTTTAAGCTCTTGCTTGAATACACAGAGAAATCTCCGACGATGGCAAGCTTCACGCGGTAATTGATGAACTTCTGCAGGATTTCGCCCGCCAGGCGTGTTTTCAAATCGAAAAAGCTTTCGCTTACCAGAGACTTGTTTAGAATGATGCGATCGCAGCCTGTCTCGTAATGAACAGTTGCAATAAGATCCAATGCCGACTGCACATCCTCTATAACGATCTCGCTGCTGCTCACAATGGCAACATCCGCCCCGCCTGCTTCGATTTTCGCTATTTTCATATATCTCCTCCTCGTTTTGCTTTGACTGCTTATTCCTTGGCAAGCCTTCTCACGTATTCCTCACAAATGTATCGGTTGTCTTCGCCATTTACGGTCGGAATGCCCGCCACTCGAAAGAAGCTGAGACCTACTACCATCGCCAGCAGTCCATACGCTGCGCTTTTGGGATCTTCTACAGACATATGTCCCGTTCTGTTGCCGTAATCAAAAATCTTGGCAATGCCATGAAGATCATTTGAATAGCTCTCGGATACGACTTCCTGCAAATTGCGATCCAGCGCGGCTTTTGAAAAAAACTGCAAAAAAAGCTTGGCTTTGTCTTCATATGGGATATACATTTTTTCAATGCCATCCAACTGAGAAACATTCATGCTTTTCCCTTCGTCATCACGGTAAGTCGGGAGGATATGCTTCAGAGTAACGTCAATCATTTCCTTGGCTGTCATCGTGCTTTCCATTTCTGCTTCAATTTTCAGACCAAAATACGCCAGAAATGCTTTAAAGGCTTCAATCGTCAGCGTATCCTTGTTCTTGAAATAATAGGTGACCACCCCTTTTGAGCAGCCGGCATACTCCGCGACCTTTTCAAAAGTCATGCCATCAATCCCGTGCTTGCTAATGCAGGTGAGCGTGGCGTTGATGACCTCTGCTCGACGCTTTGGTTCCATTCCTACTTTGGGCATTGTTTCACTTCACCTTACTCTTTTTTATACCGAACAGTCAGAATAAAAAGAGTGTACTCGATGATGGGGATTATTGTCAAATGGGGACGTTCATATGATGAGAAGATATGCATGGGACGTACTCTGCCTTGCCTGCTTGAGCGCGTTGTAGAGTAGAGAACTGAAACTTTCGGGCGACCGTATGGTCGCCTTGCTCATTTCAGCTCCCCCTCATCAAACCGTACGTGAGGTTTTCCCTCATACGGCTTTCCGATGTTCTTCTTTCTTTGGCATTCGGCTTACTTTATCCGGCTAATTTCAATAAACTACCCTGCGTGTTTTGTATGACCTTCAGCTTTCCGGCATGTTTATTCCGCTTGCTTCTTTTCTTGTTGCAGAAGATTGTAAGGCGTTCAATCACATACCAGTCTATCCGTCTTGCCCATCGTTTGGCGATGGGCGAGATGAAGTAGTAGTTCTTGAACCCCCTTAGCTTGCGATTTAGCCCTTTCACTAGCTCTTCTAGAGACAGAAACAGTTTGTTCCTTGGTGCAGTGTATTCCTTAATTTTACGTCTCATTTCCTTCATTGCTTTCTTAGCTGGTACATGAGACATAGCAAATACCTTGCTCCCCCCTTTGTTGAACACGGGGAATTTGCGATGGTGCAGCCCAAGAAAGTCAAACCCAGTGGAATTGTCCCAAATATTAACGAGTCTAGATTTCTCTTTACTGAGACTAAGCTCCAGCTTGTTTAGAATAGCCATCAGCACTTGAATGCTTTCCAATGCTTCTTGTTTGGTTCTGCACATGATAACGAAGTCATCCGCATAGCGGATAAGTGTGCCAAGATGGGAGAATTGATTTTCCCAAATGGTGTCCATGTAGTTTAGATAGATGTTTGAAAGAAGAGGCGAGATTACCCCTCCTTGCGGAGTTCCCAGTTCTGTTTCATGGAATTGATCATTTTCCATGACCCCAGCCTGCAGCCATTGTCGGATAAGTTTCAGAACACGTCTGTCGCTGATTCTCATTTCGACCAGTTTCATCAACTTCTCATGGTTGATGTTGTCGAAATACCCTTTAATGTCAACATCTACGACCCAATAACACCTCTTGCTTGCTTTGCGTATCTGTGCAATTGCCTGGTGAGCATTTCTTCCTGGCCGAAAGCCATAAGAACAGTCCCGAAAATCAGCTTCAAAGATCGGTTCAATGACTAGCTTAGTAGCCATTTGGACCACCCGATCCTTGATCGTCGGGATGCCGAGTGGACGTTTCTTGCCATCCGGTTTAGGGATGTAAGTTCGACGAACCGGATGTGGACGATACCGCTTTTCTTTTAAATCTAGATAGATCTCGTTAAGAAAACGGCTCTCCCCATACTCCTCCACAATCTGTGCGATGGATTGTCCGTCGATTCCTCCGCTCCCTTTATTTGCTTTTACTCTCCTCCAAGCTGTCGCTAGAATATCCGGGCGGTAGATTTTGTCATACAAGGCATGAAATCGCCGTTTTGAGTTTGCCTTGGCACAAAGATATAGGGTTGTCCAAAGTTGTCGAGCTTTTACATCGGTGTAGTTAGCAAGTTTACTTGCATTCACTCACTCTTACCTCCTTCGACCCGTGAACAAAGCAGGGCTCCTTCCCTCCATAAGGTTGTGTTGTCCTTATGTTCATCGGTACTATGAACCCCTCCGACTCCCTCTCTGCCATCCACCACTTCCCTTACGGTTATAGGTTTCCGTTTTACGCTCCTGACGGGGCGTGCAGAGTAGGGTCTCCCCAGTTCCGTTAACTACTTTCTCAACATACCGCTCCCCATACCCCGAGGGATTCATAGGTGCTGTATTCCAAGTTCTCCACACCGTCCTTGGCCTTCGCCCATATGAAACAAGCTCGGCTTCCCTTTGTCCACCTCTCGGTGGTCTTTCTTAACGAGGCTGCAGGATTCACTTTATGTTACGGCCTGCTGATTTGCTCGCACTCTTTCGAGTTACTTTGTCACAGGGCTTCAACCTTAGGATTTCTCCACCAGTTGCCTGTCAGCTACGAGGTGACTTGGCTCCTGCCTCGGTTGGACTTTCACCAACTAGCAATTAACGGCTTGCTGGGCACGCTTCACACAAAAAACCACGCTCATCTGGGCGTGGTTGCGTCTTAAAGCGGCTAGCTTCACCATTTCACCGTTCCATCGCTTACCTGCTTAACTTCTTCACCGCCTCACTGCACCAACTGCAATAAAAATGGCGAAGCCTCTCCTGAATAAGTAAGCGTAAGCATATGCATGGCTCTTGTGCAGGCGATATACAGCAAGCTTCGGTCCATGTCTGTCTTGTAGTTTTCCGCATCGACAAAGGGCACGAGCACTTGATCAAACTCAAGGCCTTTGGCCAAATGTGACGACGTGACAATGACCCCCTCACGGAATTGATCGCTGCCAAAATCCAGTAGATGGACGGCTTCGCCACTACTCGCGATCTCTTGATACAGCTTTTCCGCCTGGCTTTGCGACTTGCAGACGATGCCCAAAGTACGCTGCTCCGATTTCTGGAAGCTTGCGATGATTTTCTTGATCTGTGCAAGCTCGGCGCTGCTGTCACTCGCCTTTTTGATCTCAGGGGAAGGGCCATGGCGTTCGATCGGAATCATTCGGCTGTTCGGGTTGATTTGCTGGGCAAACCTGATAATTTCCACGGTCGAGCGGTAGCTCTTTAACAACTCAACGGTTTCCGCATTTGGAAACACCTTTTTGATCTCTGTTATCGAAGAGGAGGAGTAAGGATTCACGGATTGATTGCAGTCCCCCAGAATGGTCTTTTTGCATGTGAACAAACGGGACAAAACGGCGTATTGTACGGGTGTATAATCCTGCATTTCATCCACCAGCAAATGCTTCACTTCCTCAAAGCCCTTTGTTCCTTCCAGGTGGATTTTCATATAGACCAGAGGAAAAACATCGGAAAACTCCAGCATCTTTGGCTTTTTCAGCTTGAACAATTCCGGTCTTCCCATGTATTCATAGAAATCCTTGTAGATTACAAGCAAATTCAGAGATGCAAACATTTTCTTGATTGCCGTTTTGACTTTTTTTGCTGTGGCTGCCGTTGCCTTGTCGCCATTTTCATCCCTTGCGTTTGCCGCAATGATCGACGCTGTTTTCTCCAGTCTTTGCTTGATTGGCAGGTTTGCGGCACCGCGATAAGCGCGCATGATGTCTTCTTTTGCGATATGCACGTTGTCGAATGCTATATCATCTGGGACAAAGGAAGCCTCGCTCATATGGGCCAGAAACTGATCCAGACGTTCTACCATCTCTATGCCGGATTTATATTGGATGCGTTCAATGAGAGACTGGTCGTTCGAGGCTGCAAGCTCCGCCACCTGCTGGCTGAAGCTCTCGAATTTGCATACGCCGTCAAGCTCTTTCTCCGCAATCTCTTCGATCCCGATCTCCATAATCTTCTCCTCCCCCAGCTCAGGGAGGATGTTGGAAATATAGTCGGAAAACACTTTATTCGGGGAGATAATCCATATATTCTGCGAAGTGATCGTCCCTTTGCTTCTGTACAGCAAAAAGGCGACCCGGTGAAGGGCGACCGAGGTTTTGCCTGATCCGGCAACGCCTTGAATGATTAGTTCATGGGAATGCTCATTGCGAATGATGACGTTTTGTTCCTTTTGAATGGTAGCGACAATATTTTTCATCTTCTCGTTGGATGTCTGACTGAGCTCTCTTTGCAGGACTTCGTCGTTGATGTTCAGCGAGCTTTCAATCATGTATTGCATGACGCCATCTTTGATCTTATATTGTCTTTTCAAACAGACCTCCCCTTCAACCTGTCCTGCCGGAGAGGGGTAAGAGGCTCTGCCTACCTCAAAATCATAGAACATGCTCGCGACAGGGGAACGCCAATCATAGATGAGGTTCTTTTGGCTGTCCTCTTCGCTGAAAGCATGGACCCCGATGTAGTGGGAATCGCTTCTGCTCTGGCCGTCAAGGACGAAATCCACTCTTCCGAAATACGGGGACTCTATTAGTTTCCGAAGCCTTCTTTCTTTGTCGACAGCCTTCTCTCCCTGGTCAATCGTGAGCATGATGTCGATCTTGTTTGCTGCTGTTTCCGCCGGGTCAAGCTCGGACCTGTTCTCCCAAAGGTATTTTTTGGATTCCATAATCTCATGATGTGCCTTGCTGATCTTTTGCTCAATCGTTTGCAGCGCTTTTTGCAGCTTGGACACGATGTTGGCCAAATGTTCTCTTTCTTCCATTTCCGTCTGATTCTCGATCATAGACGCCGCCCTCTTTTCTTAATAAGAATGTACTCATAAGTGTAGAGAACTTCGCAAAAAAATATAGACTTATACTTTTCTTTGTAGTATTATATTTTAATCGTGGGTCCAAAAAACGGCATACAAAAATGCCATAAATTTTCATATTAAAGATGACAAAAACCAAGTTCCTGAGAGCAGGACTTGGTTTTTTTGGTGATTAACCATGACAGAAATCCTTGATAATCTGCTTCTTTACTTCCTCAACCGGATAGCCGGGGTACACAGTCATCAGCAGCATAACACCGTGAAGCGCGGAGGAGAAGTATAAGGAACGGAGTGCTGGATTCGCTACTTCCATTCGCTCGAATATTGCACACTGGGTTTCGAATTGCCTGGCCATTTCCTGGTTTAACATTTGGCTGTATTTGGATAACACAGCATCCTCTTCAGGCTGCGTCTGCAGATGAAGGAGAAACCGGTACGCCTTCGGATTTTGTACAATGTGGCTTAACGCGCCTTCAACAATATGTGCCAACTGATCTTTTGGTGAAGGGAGCGCGGACGCCGTTTCGATGACATTCGCTATCTCGTCTGTCCGAATTCGAACGATTTCTGCCAAAAGGCCTTCTTTGCCCTGATAGTAGTTGTAAAGCAGCCCCTTTGAGATGCCTGCTCTTTTGGCAATATCCTCGACAGATGAAGCATGGTACCCCCGTTCAAGGAAGACCTCCATGGCTGCGGTACTTATACTGTTCTTGGTCTGTTGGCGAATTCGTTCGTTTTCTTCCCTGCTGCGTGGCATGGATCATTCACTCCTTCGATTTTAGAAAAGAATGAATATGCGTGGCAAGGTCCTCAGCGTGCGTCAATGTCAACATATGATCCGCTCCCTCCACCTTGGCGAAAGCGATCGAAGACACTCGCTCAAACTCCTTGGCCACACCGAGCATGTCGCTCCACTCTTCCGTTCCGTGTATAAACAGAGTAGGCTGGGCAATCAGCTCCAAACGCTCTATGGCAAGCGGCTGTGGCCAAATCACTTCAAAGCTCCGCCACTCCGAAAAGACGCGGGTCATGTATTGGGTATGCATTTCAATAAGCAAGTCACGGTAGTCGCTTGCCATTACAATTCGATAATTGGGACCATCCAATGAACACTTCACCATTTTACCGATATCAGGAGCTAGCGAATTAATCTCGGCCATCCAATCCGTAAACACTTTGGAGTAAGGATATCCCGTCAAAGACGGCGCGATGACAATCAGATGTTCCACTCTTTCCGGATAAGAGAGCGTGAAATTGGTGGCCAATTCGCCTCCTATGGAATGGCCGACAAGCGTAACCCGATCCAGCTTCAAATGGTCGAGCAGTCCTAGCAAATCAGCAACGAGGTCCATCGGTTCTTCAGGAGCTGGCGAACGACCGGTGCCTCGACCATCAAAGGTGACGACCCGATGGAAGTTGGCAAGCAGCGGGATGAGCTCCAACCATTCTCTTGAGTCGACACCCCCACTGTGAATCATGACAATCGCCGGTCCATTTCCATACGAATTATGGTTCAGATTCATGAAATAGCCCCTTTCCTTTTTTGGATTGGAATTATCTCCATCTATAGTTTATTTTATGACTGAATGTCCAGTCAATAAAAACGCTAGCGATGCGACTGCCAGTTGCACACAAAAAACGCAACCCATATCAGGTCGCGTTGAGTTTCATGCTCCCACCGATTGACGCTATCATTGCTACGATTAACCAATAGAAATAGACCGCCCTCGCCAAGATAAACGGTCTATTTCTTCTATCGCAACTTCCGAAGCCGAGCGCTTTTGAAACGGTCTACTATGCCTGGAAGTCTTCTTACCGGACGGCTCCTTCCCTCGTTTTATTGTACATTTTCCCATTTATGCGTGACATGTTCGGGTCACAGTAATAAACGCTGGAGAAGGTAAAGCTCACTTCTTTCTTAGAAAATGGTTATCGCAGAATAGATGAGCAACAAGCACATGATCATATTTATGATCCTATCGTATTTTGCAAATACCTTTTTAAAAGCCGCACCACATAAGGCCCACAATAGCAATGCTGCGCAGCCAATCAGTATGGTGACGCACATAAAAAAGAGCTTGGCTTCATTTGAGTCGTGATAGGGAAGAATGAAAGTTGACATGGCAGTTAAGAAATACAAGATGCTTTTTACATTCAAAATCTGAAAAAGCAGGCCTGCAAAAAAAGAAGACCGGCTATTCGTGTCCGTACCCTCGGCTCCCTTGGAAAATGCCATTTGCCATGCCAGATACAACAGGTACGCCGCACCCGCTGCTTTCAAGTATGGTTCTGCCATGGGAATCCACTGATAAAGACTTGCCGTCAGCAGCGAGGTACCTATCCCAAGCATAATAAACCCTGAAACTATTCCCATGTTGAAGGGAGCAGATCCTTTGAAACCATATCTTCTTGCCGTGTTCATCACTAACAGGTTGCTTGGCCCCGGGGTAATGGATGTAATAATGATATAGAGAAGGAATGCGGTAAGATTCATTTCCTTGATCTCTCCTCTCGTTAATCAGTTGCAAAAGAATACGTGATTCATTGTAATACCTGCCTATTTATCGGTAAAATTGAAATCACGAATACCAAATATCATTTTTTTGAATACACAAGAGGAGGCCAACCCTTTTGGATATACGACATTTTCTTACGTTTCGAACCATTGTCGATGTCGGCAGCTACACGAATGCCGCCAAAAAATTGGGCTATACGCAATCAACCATTACTTCTCATATACAAGCGTTGGAAAGGGAGATCGGCGGCGAATTATTTACTTACATCAGAAGAGAGCTGCAGCTGACCTCCCTGGGAAAAGAACTGATTCCCATGGCCGATGAATTGCTCGATACGTATCATCGCATAACCCAGATGAAAAACCATGACAAAGTAAGCGGAGAGCTAAAAATTGCTGCCCCGGAGTCATTAACGATTTCGCGTTTGGGGCCCATTCTGAGGGAATATACAACGAAATATCCGGATGTTACGATCATCGTAAGCAATGGCACCTGCGGGCAAAACCAAAAAGATTTGATGAGCGGACTCGTCGATATTGCTTTTATGGTTTGGCCCAAATTGGAAATCGATCATTGCATCCACCATCAATTGCACAAGGAAGAGATCGTTTTGATCGCCAGTCCAAAAAAAAGCGGCACTTTGATGAATATAAAGGGACTGACGAATACTTTATTGCGAATGAAGATGGATGCAGTTATCGCACCATGTTTGAGACGTATCTCGTGCAGAATCAAATCCCGACATTTCAAACGATGGAACTGTGGAGCCTGGAGGCCATCAAGCAATGTGTGATGAGCGGTTTGGGCTTTTCAGTATTACCCTATGTCACCGTAAAAAATGAAGTTGAAAACGGATTATTGAATATTCTTGAACACAACGAACAATTTGAGCCCATTTACTCGCATCTGCTCGTCAAGTCAAAAAAGTCGCTTTCTCCTGCGGTGCAAAAGTTTATTGAGCTGACGTTGGAAGCTGTGTAGGTACGGAGAATGGAAATGCTGAAACGCAATGGGTCTCTGCTTTTATAGCATTTTTGAAGCTGGTGGATCGTAAAAGTTCAATAGCCGATATTCTACTTAAAGAACATCGGCTTTTATTTTT
The DNA here is from genome assembly GCF_036700025.1 of Brevibacillus borstelensis. NCBI lineage: Bacteria > Bacillati > Bacillota > Bacilli > Caryophanales > Paenibacillaceae > Brevibacillus > Brevibacillus borstelensis. The sequence continues at coordinate 4,302,515 of NZ_CP144922.1, forward strand.
TTATATACCGTACAACTTTTCATGTTTTACACGGCCAGTGTAACGTTTCTACCGGCTAGGGTTAAAGACGCTTTGACACGGATGATCGGTTTTGGTCCGCTTCTTATTGCACTGCTCTCACTGATTGTCGCGATCATTGCTGCGATTAGCCAAAAGAAATAGACCGCCCTCGCCAAGGTAAGCGGTCTATTTCTTGGTCACAGATCCGAAGCCGACTGCCTTTGAAGCAGTCTGCTGTGCCAGGGAGTCGTGTTACAGCACGGCTCCTTCTTCTTCTTACTAAACGTTTTCCAGTTTTTACAGGCAAGATTCGCGTCATGAAAATATACAGACTTGCTTTACGGCAGTGGATTAGATGCCTTCATCAAGTATTTTCCCGTGATCGACTGTTCTGCATGGATGATCTGCGAAGGGGTGCCCTCGAACACCACCTGCCCGCCCTTGCTGCCGCCGTCCGGTCCCATATCGATGATCCAATCCGCTTGGCTGATCACATCGAGATTGTGCTCGATGACGATCACCGTATTGCCGGCATCCACGAGACGGTTCATGATCCCCAGAATGTGACCGATATCTGACATGTGTAGTCCGGTCGTCGGCTCATCCATCACATAAATGCTGCCTTTCTTATGCAGCTCGCTTGCCAGCTTGATACGCTGGCATTCCCCTCCCGAAAGCGTGCTGAGCGGCTGACCGAGCGTAATATAGTTCAGCCCCACATCACTCATCGCCTGGAGCTTGCGAACAACCTCTTTTAGCTCAAAAAAATCCAATGCCTGCTCCACAGTCATCTCCAGCACTTCTGCAATTGACTTGCCGTTCAGCTTGTACGCGAGCACTTCTTCCTTGAATCGTCTACCTCCGCATACTTCGCATGGCAGCTTCACGCTGTCGAGGAATGCGAGGTCTGTATACACAACACCCAGCCCTTGGCAGTTCTCGCAAGCCCCCTTGGAGTTGAAGCTGAACAATCCTTGGCTCACCTTGTTCGCGGAAGCAAACGCCTTGCGCACATCATCCATAATGCCCGTATAGGTCGCGGGATTCGAGCGTGTTGACACTCCTACCGCCGATTGGTCGATGACAATCGCATCCGGATGCTGGCTGAGGAATACTTCGTTAATCAGCGTGCTCTTGCCCGAGCCGGCGACACCCGTAACGACTGTGAGCACCCCCGTTGGAATATCTACACTTACATTTCGCAGGTTGTGCAGTGTGGCATTCTTTATGGACAGCTTGCCGGACGGCTGCCTGCAATCGTGCTTCAGGAGGAGCGGCCGCTTCATATGGGTGCCCGTCAGCGTATCTGCTTCGAGCAGCCCCTGGAAGCTTCCTTCATACACGATGGTACCGCCGCGGCTCCCGGCATATGGTCCAACATCGACGATATGATCCGCCACCTTGATCACATCGGGATCATGCTCGACGACGATCACGGTATTCCCCTTGTCGCGCAGCTTCTGAAGCAACCCATTTAACCGGTGTACATCACGGGGGTGCAAGCCAACGCTGGGCTCATCGAAGATGTAAGTGACATCCACAAGACTGCCGCTCAGGTGCTTCACCATCTTGACGCGCTGCGACTCGCCGCCGGACAATGTATCCGTCTCCCGGTCCAGCGTCAAGTAGTCAAGTCCGATATCCACCAAATGCTGCAACCGCTCTGTCAGCGATTTTACGATCGGAGCGGCGACCTCGTCGTCAATCTCCCGTATGACGCCGATGAGCTGTCCGACCTCCATGGAGGACAGCTCCGCAATGTTCCGTCCATTGATCCTGCAACTGAGCGCGGCCTGACTGAGTCTCGCGCCGTGGCAGCTGGAGCAGGTACCTTCGGTGATGTACGGTGCAACAGCTTTTTGTGTGCGCTCCGATTTCGTCTTTACATCCTGCTTGATGTACTTGTTGGTGAACTTCTCGATGACACCCTCCACTGTAATATTCATTGCCTTCCCGGCGAAATCCATCTCCACTTTCCTCGCCTTGGCGTACAGCAGCTGCTCCAGCTCCTCCTCCGAATAATCGCTCAGTTTCTTATCGAGATCGAAGGCCCCCGATTGCACGATCATATTCCACTCCCAGCCGTTCACCTTATAGTCAGGGAGCAGGATGGCCCCTTCATTCAACGACTTTGACATGTCCAGCGCCTTGCTCATGTCTACTCCCAGCCTGCGGCCGATTCCGTTGCACTCGGGACACATGCCCTGCGGATCGTTAAATGAAAACATGTGCGCTTGTCCAATATAGGGCTGACCCACTCGGGAGAAGAGAAGACGAAGAATGGGAGAAATGTCGGTAATCGTGCCCATTGTGGAATGGGAACCGCCGCCCAGCCGCTTCTGATCCACAATAACCGCCATGCTCAGGTTCTCGATCGCATCCGCATCTGGCTGCGGATAGCGCGGCAGGAAATTACGCACGAACATGCTGAAGTTCTCATTTAGCAAACGCGTGGATTCTGCGGCAATCGTATCGAAGACGATTGATGACTTGCCCGATCCGGATACCCCGGTGAAAATTGTGATCTTCCGCTTGGGAATGCGCAAGGATACGTTCTTGAGATTGTTTTCCCTTGCAGCCGAGATTACGATATATTCCTGATTGGATTCGCTCATGTTATCATCCTTCCGAAAGTGAATTTCTGCTTGCCTCCTCGCAGAACGGCCGCAAGCGCTTGAAGATCAGGGTTTGGCATTGGCGGTTGATACGCACTCGTTCCAGGTTGCCTGGTAGTTCCGAGAGCAATTCGCGGTAAAGCTATTGAGCCCTGTCATACGTTCTCCTTTCTTTTGTAGTCGTAGTCGAACATATTGTCTTCGAAATTGTCGAGTCGTTCTTCCCACAGGATGCTGAATGAATCGAACCATTCATCCAGCTCCTGAAACGGCCGGGCTTCAAGGCTATATATTCGCTGCTGGGCCTTGCTGCGGACGCGTACCAACCCAGCCTCGCTCAAAATACGCAAATGGCGAGACACTTGCGGTTGGCCGATGTTGAGAGCCTGAACGATTTCACTTACGGATCGCGGTCCTTGTTTTAAAAGTTCGACAATGTTAAAACGGTTCGGCTCGGCGATCGTAATTAATGTTAGTTGCATCGATGTCGTGTTCATGTTTTTAATATACACCATCGCGTATATACACACAAACGCATATAACGACTTTTTTAACCACCTCACTATCAGGGAACCAGCATTTCTTTCCAGCTTCAAAACTCCGAAGCTGTGAGTGCGATTTTTTACGTTCGATGTCGGAAACCGCCAGTGAACGTCTTCGACGGAACTCCGTCATTTAAAGATAAACAAAAAAACGGCATCTCTGCCGTGTAGAAGGAAAACGGCGGCTACATACCTGTTGTCAAAACCGCCGTTGACTTTCAGTTCTCAATTATCAAAACAACTTCTGTTTGTATTCTGCATTTTTTTAAGTCAAGCCCGCTAGCGCTTCGGATTGACTCGTTGGTTATTGTGAATGTCAATCAAAATGTTGACCACCGTGCTCATCAAAAAATTGACCACCATGGCAAAAATCAATCCACCCGTCGGGTGGGTAACTTTTTCATGATCACGATCTTTGAATGCTCTGCTTAAAGCGATAGCTGTCTCCATTCATTGCAAAGATATGGGCACGATGGGTAAGCCGATCAACCAGGGCTGACGTCATTTGCTCATCTTTGAAAATCTGTGTCCATTCCGTAAATTCCAGATTACTGGTAATGATCATGCTTCCTTTCTCATAGCGGGCCGCACAAAATTGGAATAATAACTCCGCCCCGGTCCGACTCAGAGGGACAAACCCGACTTCATCCAAAATAATCAAATCTGTTTTCAACCATTGCCTCTCTAGCTGGAGGATTCGCTTTTGGGACTGAGCTTCCATAAGCTCGTTACATATTTTAGCGGCAGTCCAAAACTGAACGGAATAGCCATGATGGCAAGCTTCCTTCCCGAGTGCAATGGAGAGATGAGTTTTGCCAGTGCCAGAGTTTCCGATAAACATGATGTTCTCTGCCTTTTCGATGTACTCACAACGAGCCAGTTGAAGCAATTTGGGCTTATTGAGGGACGGAATCGCCGAGAATTCAAATTGATCGAGCGTTTTCATAGAAGGGAATTTGGCGTGCTTGATGCGACTCGCGATTTGGTTAGCATCCCTTTGCTGAACTTCTTGCTCTAGTAGGGCTAAGAGGAACTCCTCGTAGGGAATTTGCCGTTCAGCAGCATCATGGGCGATTTCCTTATAGACACGTTTAATCGCAGGTAAGCGAAGGCGTTTCGCGTAGGTTTCAAGCAGGAAACTCGTACTCAATGAACCACACTCCTTTTCTGTAACAAACGATTGTACTGGCTAAGATCTGGGGCCTTTACCTGAATACGTGGAACAGAGCTATCCTCCGCCAACGAGAGTTGGGGCAAACGGTGTTCCGGCAATGTTCGCTGAAACAATAATTGCCTTACGGCATCATACTGGAACATCCCTTTTTGGCAGGCCTCCCCCAGTGCTTCTTCGACGAGAGAAGTATCGAATTCACGGTGCAAAAGCAAGAGTCGAACGAACTCCTTCATCCCTCCTGGTCGGTTACGGCACTTGTCCAAGAACTTTTGGTAAATGGCGGGTAATCCTGCCTGATGCAATGGTCTAGCATAAAGAACTGCTCCTGGGCGAATAAGAAGTAAATCCAGATAATGATCGTATTGCAAAATCTCCTTTCCTTTTTCCAAGCACCGCTCATGCGTCGCAATCAGGCTTTTTCCGTGATACACCTCAATTTTTTCAGCAAATACTCGGCAAATAAGTTGGGTCGATGCATAGGAAACCGGGACGGAATAGGCATTTTTTTCAATGTGGATCATGGATAGCGTATTGCTTTTCACGGGTACAACACGGAAACAATCCAATGGCCGTGGAGGCAATGGAAGCATGATGGGCAACTCTTGAACAAATGCTTCTCCAACCGTTAGGGAAGACCGGGGAACGGTTGTATTCTCGTAAGAGATACATTTTTCGAGGAGGATTTGATTTAGCTCCTCCAGAGAAGAAACACTAGGAACAGGTGCAAAAAATTGCCTCTGGGCAAACTGTACGAGGTTTTCCACTTGGCCTTTTTGATGCCCTTTTCCCGGATCACAGAAATAGCTTTCAAACAGGTAGTGGGCACGTAGCTGAATAAATCGCTCTTGTTCCTCGCGATTTTTGCCTTCCAATACCTTCTTAACGGCTGTTGTCAGGTTGTCGTATGTGATGACTTGGGGAACAGCACCGAAAAATTCAAAAGCATCTACATGACCTTGGAGAAGAGCCTCTTGCTTCTGATGAGCAAATGTCTTGATGAAAATCTTTCTGCTGTATGTGCAACGCATACAAAAGACTTGAACCTTCACTTGTTTCCCTTGTAAATGAACCGTAACCTCACCCCAGTCAAATTGGGCAAATCGCCCTGGCGGGAAATCAAGAGGGACAAATGCTTTAGGAGGAGAAACCCGCAACTCTCTGACGTAGCGTCGTACAGTAGATTCACCGCCGGTGAATCCATGTTCGTCAACGAGTCTCTGGTAAATACGTTTGGCAGTATGACGCTGCTTCGGGGGAGCCTGTTCATCTTGACGCAGCCATTCCAAGATGATGGGCTTGACAAAATCAATGACTGGCTTCGGCTTCGGTTTTGAAAGCTGGTATACAGGGATTTCCGTTGATGTCAAGGCTTTTCGTATCACTTGACGCGAGTAGCCAGTTTCGCGAGAAATTTGACGAATCGACTTCCCTAGCAGAAAGTGTTGTTTCCTGATAAACTCATAATTAGCCATCTGAAGCATTTCCTTTCCTCCTATATCTTGTTGTCTAGACAACTACAAGATACAGGAAAGAGGTGCTCAGGTGGTCAACTTTTTTATGAGCGATGTACCACTAGGTGGTCAATTATTAGATTAGCATTCACAGGTTATCCTTTGCTCAAAAGCCTTTTGAGACAAATTCAAGATTTCCCGTAACAAAGCAGATACTTTCAGCCGAGATGGATAGGGGCTTTTTATGTGTAATTCGATAGGCATGGAAAAATCAATAGCGGGCCCTCGTATTTTGTACTTTGGAAGGCCAACTTCAGCTCCGTTTTTCTGTATCAGCTCCGTATCCATAGCATATTTCTCCACAAGCTCTCCGTTATTGCTATGGAACCCCTCCAATATTTCGGAGGCAATGCTTTTGGGATTGATACGGGAGTAAATAGTCATATTCCATGTAGAATCGCAATTTGAACATTTATAGATTAACCATATATCTAAATACTTGCGTTGAGCATTTACACGAAATAATCCGGAACAAACATACTCTGTTTTTTTGCCACATTTCTTGCAATACTTGATTGCAGGTGGTGGAGATAGATACTGTATATCCACGTTTACGATTTGCATAAAATGTTATCCTTCCTATTCAGAATGAAATAGGAAAGAGAAAAGGCGGATTGTCACAAATCCTTTTCATAAACGTCCCCCCAGTCTGGCATTTCGTCTACCTACATTGTATGATCCTGTCCTGCAAAGCCAAACCTCAAAGACTTTTCGTAAAAGAAAATGAGCCAATACAGTAGATAAACTGCATTGGCTCATTCTATGCTCAAGGAATGTTTCTTTGTTCCCGTATTATCCTTTGCATGCTTTTCAAAGACAAAAAATATTTATCAGCTAATTGTTGCAGACTATTCCCCGCCAAATACTCTTCATAAATCTGCCTATTTCGCTGCTGTAATTCTGTGCGGGTAGATGTACTTGACCCCATTCTTTTTTCTTGCCTGATTTTCTGGGGATATAGATAAACTCACCGTCTACATACTCTTGCACCATCTCAAGCAAGTCATTCGGGAGTATATGAATCGCTCTCTTATAGCTCATTTTGCTCTCCTAAAAGTTTTATTTTTAGGAATAGCATAGGCTATGTTCGCATCTGATTTCTACCCTTGTAGCTGTTCATTGCAATAGCCTTTGCTATGCAATGTTAACGATTGGATTAAGCATATATACAAGCCTCCTCCTGCCTAATTTTGTAAAATTATAACCCCGCCCTGCTTTGTTATCAAGAACAAGAGCATTTTGGTGCAGCACCGAGCGTGGGCTCCAGATGGGACCTACCCGGGATCGAACCGACGACCACTTGACTGCCCAGTGTGGCGCACTCCCGTAGTGGTTTATTCAACTGCTCCAAAAAACTGATTGGGTACGATCCGCGACTGCAACGGGAGCAACCGTTACCTATCAGAATAGTGCTTGAGCAGCTCTTGTGACAGGAAATAAATACGGTCAATCATTTCACGCGGCTCGATAACCTTTGCCGCAGTACCTAACTGGAGAAAATACCTGGATACAAATTCGACTTCACTTTTATCAATCATAGTGTCAATGTATCCTTGATCTTCATTCATCATCACAATATCAGGCTCCAACCAGGGCTGGCTCCGGCATTGTCTCAGTCCTTCCCTCGTCAACTCCACGTATAATCGGAGCGGATTCATTGGCGATTTGGCAGCGTGTCTGTCCAACCATTCACGAAGAGTGACTTGCGGGTCTTGATGCCTTTCCATAACCTTCAAGGATAAAATCCGATCAGTCCGAAACAATTTTACCTCGTTATTGGCAAGATCAATGGCGGGCATATACCAGAATCCATTGTACGTATAGATACCGATTGGGGAGACTTCGCGGATCGTATTCTTTTCTTTTGACGCGTATTCGATTTGCAGGTTCTGCTTCTCTACAGAAGCTTCGATAATTTCCTGTAGAAATTGTGACGGAACGCTTCTTTTTATATTCCAAAAGGACAACACACCCTCCAGCCGATCTATTTTTCTCTTTATATCAATCGGAAGGCTTGAATACAGCTTTGCGGAAACAGATTTGATCTCAATGTCAAAGGGCAGTGATTGATAGAATTGTAGTGATTGAAATGCAAAGAAAATGGAGAAGGCTTCATTCTCGTCAAAGATAATGGGTGGCAGCAGCCTGCTGTTCAACACTCGATAACCGCCGTTTCGACCAGGCTCGGTATAGAGGGGGACGCCCATTTCACTCAACTCTGACAAATACCTATGTGCTGTTCGCACCGAAATATCGAATTCATAGGCAACGTCCTGAGCAGTAAAGGAGCGCTTCGCATTGACATACATCATCAGGTTGAATAAGAGCTTTGCCTTGGATATAAACATTCACTCCTCACCATAAAACATGTCAGTTATTGTCATGGTATTCTTGTACACTTTCAATTGCAACAAAAACACAGGTCAAATGAGGAGGTTGCTATGATTAATAAGATGGATACGATGAAAGCTGCGGTGCTTAATCGGTTTGGTGGTCCTGAAGAACTCGTTCTGCAAAAGATTGATTTGCCCGAGATCGGACCCGAGGACGTGCTGATTCGCGTTGAATACGCAGGTGTGGGAGAATGGGATACATTTGAACGTCAAGGAGGGTATGCGTCAATGCTGGGCATAGAACCCCGTTTTCCTTATGTATTAGGTTCAGAAGGGGCTGGAACTGTGGCTGCAACAGGCGAAAAGGTTTTGGCATTCAACATTGGCGATAAAGTGTACGCCCCCGGCTTTCTTCATCCCCGAGGCGGATTCTATGCAGAGTATGCATCTGTTCATGTCAAATACGTGTCTCCGATTCCAAATGGTATGACCGTTCAGGAAGCAGCGGTGGTCTCCGGAGTGGGGATTACTGCGCTGCGTGGACTTGAAGATGTATTGGAGCTTAAACAAGGAGAGTCTATCATGATTTTTGGCGCCAGCGGAGGAGTAGGCCACTTGGCGGTACAGCTTGCGAAGTGCAAAGGGGCACGAGTATTTGCCGTTGCTTCAGGTAAAGACGGCGTTGAGATGATACAGAATCTCGGCATCGATGCGGTGATGAACGGCCGTACAGAGGATATTGCTTTGGCATCTAGTACGTTCGCTCCTGAAGGTTTCGATGCTGCCTTGTTTTGCGCAGGCGGGGAGGCCGCCAATGCAGCGATGAAATGTATTCGCAGGGGGGGACGCGTCGCATATCCCAATGGCATACGCCCCGCGCTGCAGGCACGTGACGGAATAAGCGTATCTGGATATAACGGCGAACCGGATACCGACATTATTAGGCGATTGCATCATTACCTTGAAAATGATCAAATAACCGTTCATACCAGCCGCACGTTTTTGCTGGAAGAAGCACGCGATGCACATATCGCGCTCACGAATCATTACCTGGGGAAATTATGTCTGAAAGTAAGCTCAGAATGATGGTGGCATGAAATCAAAAAACGCAGCCGGGATTGGCTGCGTTACTTGCTATATATGGTGGAGCATAGCGGGATCGAACCGCTGACCTCTACACTGCCAGTGTAGCGCTCTCCCAGCTGAGCTAATGCCCCATATTTTCCTGAACTTCTCTCGCTTACAAATAGGAGTATAGCACATCCAAATTTATGATGCAACTAAAAATTTCGCTTTCCAAACCTAAAAAGTTTAACCCCCGCCTTTCATTATCCCCCCCATCCCCCTCGGAAACACTCCCCCGTTTTCACTCCCTGCCCTCAACAAAAAACAGTTGACGATTTCCCCTCTCCCCTATTACTATAAACAACAGCATTGATAATGATAAACATTATCAATTACTTATATCCAACTTTTATCTCTTCCTTATTCATTCGTTCAACCCATACTTACTGACCAAAAATCAAAACACAAAACGCTCAACCAGAAAGGGGAAAACTCCCGTGTCCATCAAGTCCAATCCTACCAAATTCCTCGCAGTTCTCAGCCTGTCGGCGATGCTTGCCGCTTGCGGCCAAGCCGGAACCGCCGAAAAAACGGACACAGCGGCCGGTCAATCGCAGTCCGACGCAGTAGCCGGCACTAGTCAAGCCGGTGAAACCACTCAAACTAGCCAGTCCGCCGCTTCAAACGAAGCCGACCAGGCAGCGATCGAGCAATACCACAAATTCGTCATCAGCCAGACGGATCAATTTGTAAAAGAAACCGACGCTTTCGTCAAAGCGGTCAAGGCGGGCGATCTGGAAACGGCCAAAAAGCTGTATGCGCCTACCCGCATGTACTTTGAAAGAATCGAGCCAATCGCCGAATCGCTCGGAGATTTCGACCCGTGGATCGACGCTCGCGAAGGCGATGTGCCGGATAGCGAATGGCGCGGCTTCCACCGTTTGGAGAAAGCACTATGGGTAGACAAGTCAACCAAAGGCATGGACAAAGTGGCTGACCAGCTGCTCCAGGACGTAAAACAACTCCGCGTGAAAGTAGAGCACGTCGAGATCGACACCCAGATGCTCGTGACCGGCGCTGTCGAGCTGCTGAACGAGGTCTCCTCCAGCAAGGTTACCGGCGAGGAAGAGCGCTACTCCCATACCGACCTTTACGATTTCGCAGCCAACGTCGAAGGCGCCAAGGAAATTTACCTGGTCCTGAAGCCGACACTGGAGAAAAAAGATGCAGCCCTGGCGAAAGAAATCGACACCCGCTTTGCTGAGCTTGACCAGTCGCTTGCACCGTACCGCAAAGGCACCGATTTTGTTCTCTACACGGAACTGAAACCGGAAGAAACGAAAAAACTGAGCCAAACGATTGACGCTTTAGCCGAGCCGTTGTCCAAAATCGGCACGGTGTTGGAGGGGTAACGGATGGATTCCAATCAGGACCGGAAAACATACACCCGACGCGACTTGCTGAAGCTGGCCGGAGCAGGAGGCGTCGGGCTGCTGCTCGGCGCCGGCGGCGTGGGCAGTCTGATGATGAACAGCAAGACAGCGGCATCTGGGTCCCCCGATACTCATCCATCTGCTTCCGAAGACATCGTTCCGTTTTACGGGAAGCATCAGTCTGGCATTGTGACGCCCATGCAGGATTTTATTTGCATGGGTGCTTTTGATCTGACGACGACCGATGTCCAAGCGGTGCGGGAGCTGTTCAAAAGCTGGACAGAGGCCTGTGCGCGGATGGCTGCGGGGCAGGGCGTCGGGGAGGAAAGCACGAATGCATTCCTCCCTCCTACCGATACGGGCGAGGCCATTGGGCTATTGCCGACACGGCTCACCTTTACATTCGGGGTGGGCGCTTCCTTCTTTGACCAGAGGTTTGGCCTGGCTGGAAAACGGCCGGAGGCACTGATCGACATGCCCCGCTTCAAAGGGGACGCGCTGGTCGACGATTGGTCGGATGGCGATGTGGTCGTGCAGGTATGCGCCAACGATCCGCAGGTCGCCTTTCACGGAATACGCAACCTGGCCCGGATCGCCCGGGGGAAAGCTGTCCTGCGCTGGCTCCAGCAAGGCTTCCAGCGTACAGGAGCGGCTGATCCGAAAGGCTCCACTCCCCGCAATTTGCTCGGCTTTAAAGACGGGACGAACAACCCCGATGTAAAAAATGCGAGCGTTGCCGATGAGGTCGTCTGGGTTCCCCCCACTGACGGTCCGGCCTGGATGACAGGTGGCAGCTACATGGTCGTCCGCCGGATTCGCATGCGTATCGAAGTGTGGGACCGCACCTCGCTTGGCGAACAGGAGCTGACCTTTGGCCGCCACCGCGATTCCGGTGCACCAATCGGGGAGAAGGACGAATTCGCCAAGCTCGATTTCAGCAAAAAAGATGCCAAAGGAAGGCCGCTCATCGACCCGGCCTCGCACGTGGCGCTTGCCCATATGGAGGGCAAGGTGCAAATCCTGCGTCGAGGCTACTCCTACTCGAACGGCATTGACCTTAAGACCGGCCAGCTCGATGCAGGCCTGCTGTTTATTTGCTACAACCGCGATCCGCGCAAGCAATTTGTCCCGATGCAGCAAAAGCTCGCTGCCCAGGACCGGTTGAATGAGTATATCGTGCACGTCGGCAGCGGACTGTACGCGTGCCTGCCCGGCGTCGGGCAGGGCGGGTATATCGGAGATACATTACTGTGAGGTTGGAGGTGGGCTTTTTGAAACGCACAATATCGATTCTGCTGCTATGCTTCCTGCTTGTGTTGCCGGCCTCCTCATTCGCCGCTCCCGAATCGGGCGCCGCCAAGCAGTCAGACCAGCTGATCTCCCTCGTCAGCGATGCGTTGATCTCAGCAGGAGACAAAAATCTGGATCAAGTGAAGGACGCGATCTCCAAGCTGAAGACGCTCTGGGCGGAAACAGCTGCAAAGGAAGCTGAGGGAGCTTCCTCGCCTGGTACGAGCAGTAATTCTACGCCAGGCACAAGTACGGATTCCCCGGACGCCCCCGCCCCGATTGCGGGCGAGGCCAAGAGCAACGGTCCAGAGGCGAAGGCTGTCACGGAGGCCATTGCCGCTGTCGAGCAAGAGCTCTCGCAAGCAAATCCCGATACGGATGCCGTTTATGCGAGCGTGTCTGCCTTGGCAAAAGCGATCGATACGTACGTCTCTTCCCTCGACGGCGAGAGCAAGCAGGAAAAGGCGCATGAAAGCATCAAGAAAATCCTGCCGCTCATTCAAAACAGTCTGACCGCAATCCAGTCGGAGAAATGGGAAGAGGCCAAAAGCAGCTACCAATCGTTCGTCAATGGATGGTACAAAGCAGAGAGCCTGATCCGCCAAGAGGACGGCAAGTTTTACGGAAAGATCGAAGTAAAAATCACCGGCGTGCGGATTGCGCTGAATACAGAGCCGCCGGACAAGGCAAAGGCCGTGCAAAAGGTGCAAGAATTGATCTTTGTCCTGGACGACTATCTGGCCGGCAAATCTGCTGCAGCAAGCGGCGATACGGGGGCTATGGGCGAGATTCACAGTATCTCCGACCTGATTCAGCTGCTCAACGCTGTGCAAACGGACGTGCAAAACGGCCGGGCGACAGACGCAGCGGACAAAATGGACCAGTTCATTGTAGCCTGGCCAACGGTCGAGGGAGTCGTTTTGACGAAGTCGCAGGATGCGTACAACCGGATTGAAAGCAGGATGGTTTCCATCCCCAGCCTGCTGCTCTCCCAGCCTCCGAAGCTGGAGCAGGCGGATGCATTGTTAAATGAGCTCCGTGATGAGCTTGCGCCGTACAGCCAGTCCGCTTCCTACTCGGCTTGGGATGCCGGAGTGATCCTGTTCCGCGAAGGCTTGGAAGCTATCCTGGTCATCGCTGCCCTGCTGACGTTTTTGAACCGCACGGGCAATGCCGACAAGCGAAAATGGATCTGGTCCGGCGCCGGTGCAGGCGTGGTTGTGTCTGGAGCGTTTGCGCTCGTCCTGACTGTATTTTTGTCCCACCTGTCCACAGGCAACTCCCGCGAGCTGATCGAAGGGGTTACCGGTCTGATCGCCGTTGTCTTCATGGTGACGATCGGGGCGTGGCTGCACAGCAAGTCCAATCTGCGCGCCTGGAACCAGTTCGTGGAAAAATCGATTGGCGCATCGGTGGCAAAAGGAGCGCTCTGGTCATTGGCTTTGACGTCTTTTCTGGCTGTAATGCGGGAAGGCGCAGAAACGATCATTTTCTACATCGGGATGGCGCCTTCTATTCAAATGTCTGACCTTCTGTTCGGCATCGGGGTCGCACTCGTTTTACTGGCCGTGATCGGGTACGCGCTGATCAAAATGAGCTCTCGCATTCCGATTCGCTCGTTCTTTTTGGTCGCGAGCCTATTGCTCTACTATTTGGCGTTTAAATTTATCGGCGTGAGCATACATGCCCTGCAGATTTCAGGGAAGCTTTCGGCGCATATGTCTGATCTGTTGATCGACGCCCCTTCATTTGGTTTGTACAGTAGCTGGGAGGGCACCATTCCGCAACTGATCGTTCTGCTTGTCATTGTGTGGAATATAATCCGGGTCGAGCGGAAAAACCTGAAAGCCAGGGCTGCTGTCTCTTAACGCTGAGCATTCCCATTCAATAGAAAATCCCTCTGGCAATACGGCGACTGCTCTTTCGTTTGCAGTCCGCCAAAGCTAGAGGGATTTTTTATTGACTAACGCAAATCTTTTTATTGACTAGTTACTACACTTATCAAGGAAGAAATATCACGTTAAGCTCTGCCGTCTTTTCGGGCAGCGGACAAAAACGGTTTCCCCCGCTTCGCCTATTCGTTGCTGATCACGACCGAGTTGGAGTAAGCATCCCAGCCTACCTTCGCTCCCAGCGCTTCGCTGACAAAACGGATCGGCACCATCGTCGTGTCTCCGTTAAAGAGCTGGGCCGGGACGTCCAGATTGATCTTTTTTCCGTTCTTATACGCGACCTTGGACCCGATCGTCAGTTGAATCGTGTTGTTGTCTTTCGTAGCCGTTACGGTTTGGGTCGCTTCGTCCCATTCTACCTTTGCCCCTAGCGCTTCAAAGATGGCACGCAAAGGAACCAGCGTACGACCGTCGATTTCGACCGGAGGCATTTGGAACACTTGCAGCGCCCCGTCGATGAAAATGACGATATCCCTCGTTTGGTTGACGGTGACAAAAGCCGGCAAAGAGGTTGCCCAGGAACCGCTGGCCGTATCCTCCACCTCGATCACAATCGTGTATCCACCTGTCGGCAGGTTCAGCCCTTGCAGGGAGAAGACCGGATTCTTCGGATTCAGCGAAATGCGCTTCACCGACTTGCCGTACTCATCATAGACGACGACATACCACTCATAACTGCTGTACGAGCTTTTCCACTCCAGGGTGATGCTGATCGTTCCATCGCTGTTTACTTTGATGCCGCCCGGAAAGGAGGCGCCGCTCGGAATCGTAAACGTCGAGCTGCTTTTCGTTGAGATCGTCCACGAAATGCTGGAGGAGTACGATTTTTTGCCGCCGTTCACCATTTCCAGAACGAGCGCGTATTCGCCTGCCGGAAGGGACAGGCCTTTGCCGGAGATGGTTGGATTTTTCAGGTTGATCGGAATGCGTTTGACGACCTTGTCGTCCTCATTCAAGACGAGGAGCGTAAATCTCGCCTTTGCGTACTCACTGGTAAGGTCCAGACGGATCTGAATGGTGCCGTCGTTTGACAGGCGGATTTGTCCAGGGAAGTTGAGGCTCGGTACAAATCCTCCGTTGCCCGCAGTTCCTGTGACTATTCCTACACCTGCTCCCGGTCCTGTACCGACATTACCCGCGCCGCTTCCTGCCGTTCCCGCTGTCGGTATGACAAGCACAGCCGATTCGGAGCGAAGAACGTCACCGCCGTCTGTGACTTCCAGATATATCGTGTATTCACCGCTCGTCAGCTTCAGGCTGCCAAGTGAAATCTGCGGGTTCTTTGGATTGATGCTGATGCGCTTTACTTCCTCGCCATTCTCATCGATGATCACCATCACCCATTTGGCTCGCGTGGAGACAGCGGATGACTTGATCGTAATCTGGATGGTGCCATCCTTGTCGACCTTGATTCCTCCAGGAAAGACTTTCTCCGCTCCCGCATCAGGCAGCACGATTTGCTTTTCCTTGGAGTACTCTTCTCTCGTCACGTCCGGTACGAAAAACGCGGTATCGCGTCCCCGTACGATTACCGTGTACTCGCCCGGGGCGAGATCCAAAGCCTTCGCCGGAATGGTGAATGTCAGTGTTTTGATATTGATTTCAATGCTTTGTCCAGATGGATGGAGAACTCTTTCCTTGCCGTTCTTTGCTTTGGTCGTCACGCCCGAAGCCAGCTTCTCTTTGCCTCCATTCCAAATCTGAATCTCCCTGCGATTCTTTCCTTTTTCATCGGTAAACAAGAGCGACACGTCTGCCTCGTATCGCGTATCGACCACCACCGTACCTGTAATGCTTCCTGTCTGATCTGCGATTACCTCCAGAAAAACAGGGGGAAACGAGTACGTAGAGACAAGCTTCGCCGTATCGTAATCTGCTGCGTAGGCGGGACCTATCCCTGCTGAAAGAATGAGAGAAAATACGGTAATTACGATACTGCCTGCTTTGAAACCCCTTTTCATGCTGTCAGTCTCCTTTTGTCTGATTAAAAGAATGATGGCCGTTCTCCTGAGTGTTCAGGAGATATATTTGTTGCACATTCTTTTATCGGCAATAACCGATGCGAAATTTAGGTATTTGTACCTGATCTTTAAGTCCGAACAAACGAAAGAACCCTGCACATTCGCAGAGTTCCCGTTGCTGATAGACACGCTATTTCTGTTGCACTTTTTCTTTCTGTTGCATTCGCTATTTCACGATCACGACCACCGGTGTACGCTTGCCGCCATACGTGACCGTAATCGTCGCCTTTCCTGTACCCGTCGCCTTGATGATGCCGTCCTTCACGTCGGCCGTCAACAGGCGGGAGGTTGTCCAGAGAGCCGGTATGGTTACATCTTCTTCCGTGCCATCCGTATAGGTGGCAATCGCCTTCACCTTTTTGGTCTCTCCTTTTTTCATTTCGATCTGAACTACATCGGTTTTCAGATACTTCAACATATCCACTTCGACCGGAATGGTAACGGTTTTTCCGTTGTAACGGGCAGTGACGGTCGTCTTGCCGTAGCCGACGCCCGTAATTAATCCTTTGGACACATCGGCGACTTTGTAGCCGGATACCTTCCATTCGGCATCTGCACTGACGTCCGAAGTCCTGCCGTCGGAGAACTTGGCGGTCAGCGCGACTTGCACGCTTTTACCGGATTTCAGTGAAACAAATCGCTTGTTTGCCTCCAGGGCCGTCACGATTCCGACTTCGACCGGCACGGTGACGCTTTTGCCTCCGTAAGTGGCTGTAATCGTGGCGCGTCCGCTGCCATAACCAATGACATGCCCTTTGTCGACATCCGCCACCTTTGGATTGCTCGATTTCCATACGGCGTCATCCGTAACCTTGCGGGATGTGCCGGAAGCGTCTGTTGCTGTCAAAACGATGTCAGCCGACTCGTTGACGGTCAAGATCAGCATGCGAGGCTCAATGCTCAGTGTTTGGGCCTGATCGACTTCGACAGGAATGGAGATCGTCTTGCCGTCAAAGACAGCCGTAACTGTTGTTTTTCCTGAAGCCATCGCCGTTACTTTGCCAAGCACGACTTCAGCAATTTCCGGATTGGCACTTTTCCATACAGCCTGGGCGGTGACATCCTTTTCTTCGCCATCCGTGTAGGTAGCGGTCAGCTTGATCGTCTCGCTTTGTCCATTCTTCATGACCAGCTTCTTCTGGCTCGGGACGATGCTTTGGATGACACCTACGTTCACCGGCAGACTGACAGAGCGGTTCGCATAGGTGACCGTAATCGTAGCCGCACCAGTGCCGACGCCAATTACCGTACCTTGGCGCACAGTCGCTACATTATCCGCGCTGCTCTTCCATTCCGCCTTTTTGGTTACATCTTCATTGGCTCCGCCCGGATAAATGACGGTCGCCTTTACGTCTGCAGAACCGCCGATTTGGAGATTCAGCGAGGTTTCATCCAGTGTCAGCTTTTGCGGCAGGTCTACATCGACCGGGATGGTCACTTGCTTTCCGCCGTATTTGGCTGTAATGGTGGCTGATCCGGCTTTATAGGCAGAAACAACGCCGTCCTTGACGAACGCGATGTCACTGTTGGAAGAAGACCACTCTGCCTTGTCGGTAATGATTTCCGGTTTCCCGGAGACAAAGGTTGCTTCCAGCGTAATTTTCTCAGAGCTTCCAGAGCGCATTGGCAAGTATGCAGGCTTCGGATCGAGATAGCGGGGCACCTCTACATCCACCCGGATTTGCACGCTTTTTTCTGCGTATTTGGCAGTAATGACCGCTTCGCCTGATGCGTGGGCAATGATTTTTCCTTTGCTGACAGAAGCGACCTCAGGCTTGTCGGAGCTCCATTCCGCTGTTTCTGTTACCGTATCCTTGTTGCCATCTGCGTAGAGAGCCGTGAGCTCAAGCGTTTCCTCGTCGCCAACGTGCATGAACAGATCCTGCTTGTTCACTGTCAGCGTACGAGTCGAGTCAACATCTACCTTGATAGTAGCTGTTTTTGTACCGTACTTGGCCGTAACGACCGCTGTACCCGGCCCGTATGCGGTGATTTTCCCCTTGATCGCATCCGCTACCGCTTCGTTGTCGCTGGACCATTCTGCGACACCGGCGACGTCTTCTTCGACCGAGCCATCCGGGTACAAGGCGGTCAATTTAATCGTTTCAAATTTGCCATTCAGCAAGGAAATTTGCGTTTTTTCCGGCTCCAAACGACGGACAATTTCCACGCTGACCGGGATGGCGACGGTCAGGCGTCCGAACTTGGCTGTTACCGTAGCCGTACCCGAGCCATGACCTTTGATCAGTCCGTTGGTCACAGTGGCTACCGATGTATTGTCGATCGCCCAGTCCGCTTTTTCTGTTACCTCTTCCGTTTTGCCATCACTATAGGAAGCGGTCAATTTCAACTGTTGGGATTTATCCTTCCTGATATCGACCGACTGCTTGTCCACTGTCAAGGCTTTCAGCTTTTGGGTGACCGTGGCTGTAGCCACCGCTTGTTTTCCCATGTAAGAACCTGTAATGACAGATGTCCCTACCGCTTTGGCTGTAACCGTTCCTGCGTAGACAGTGGCTACGCCTGTGTTTTCACTATTCCATTCCGTCTTTATCGTGACATCCTCTGTCTTCCCTGAGACATATACCGCAGTTACTGACAGCGAGATCGTGTCTCCGGTCTCCATCGCTAATTCGTTTTTGGACAGGACCAGACGTGAGATTTCATCCGCTGCCAATGCTGTCCCCACGGTTCCGCCTCCACATATGAGCAGCAGAGCGAGAAACCCAAGTAACAGTTTTCTCCAGTTCATGACTTTCCTCCCCCGTTGGTATTTTGAAGTCCCTTTTATGGTTATCGGCACCAGGGAATAATTTTACATGAGCCTTGCGTTTTAATTGTGTCCAAAATGTGTCTGAATAGTGTCAAGGCAACCGCCTTTGGAAAAACTCCCCGGAAAAACATGCGCTCCCGTAACGCTTTTCAAGCTAGAATCGTCATTAATACTTGAAAAGCTGCTCGACCAAATCCATGACGTGTCTTGTGGTCCGACTGCAGCCATACAGCTCCGAGCGTGTGCCGAAGTACCGAACGTGTACCGCGTCCGCAGGAGGCACCCTTTTCCGCAAAAAAAGCAGCCGTCGGGGCGGGCTGGGCATTTTTCATTGGTTCGGACGATTCTTTTGGTCCAGCCGATTCTACATAATTGATACAGGAGCTTGAGGAAAAATGAATGTACAAACAGGAAATAACGATGGAAGGTCAGTTCGAATGAATCCATCCCGCATAAAGCCCAGCAAGAGCCGAAAGCAGCGAATATTTCGAATCCTCGCTGCCTGTATCGTGATCTTGGGCTGCTGGTCCGGATATCTTTTGTGGAAAATCGAGCGCACGATTCAGGAGGCTGTGCCGCGAAAGGCGGATGTGGCGATCGTTCTCGGTGCAGGCGTCTGGGGTGACCGTCCGAGTCCGGGACTGCGGGAGCGGCTGGACCAGGCGCTGGAGCTTTATCGGGAGGGGTATGTACCATACCTCTTGGTTACGGGGGGGCTTGGCGAAGGGAAAACGTCCACGGAAGCAGCCGTCATGCGAAACTATCTGGTTGAACAGGGGGTGCCCGAGGATCGGATCTTCATGGAGCATCAAGCACGGGACACCTACGAAAACCTGCTTTTCAGCAAGGAAATCATGCAGCAGCACGGGCTGTCGCAAGCTCTCGTGGTCAGTCACGATTACCACCTGGCGCGAGCGGTCGACATGGCCGAGTCGATGGAAATAGACGCTTCGCCCGTCGGAGTGAAATCCCACGTCCTGTACGGCCCTTACCATAAAGCAAGAGAGGTGCTGGCTCTCACCAAATGGCACCTCTCTCATCCGTTTTGACTATTTTCCTTCGATCCGCTGGTTTTTTCGCATAATCGGATATACATCGACATAATGGCGGATTCGCTCCATGACGCGAGCCGCCTTTGTTCGTTCGATCCGGTTGCCGTTGGAGATGGACATGTGCTCCTCCAGCTCTTCCAGCGAGTAGTTGGAAGTAAACAAGGTAGGCAGGTGATTGTTGACGCGATGGTTCAAGATGACGCCGATAATCTCGTCTCTCACCCATGGCGTCAGGTTTTCCGCCCCGATGTCATCGAGGATGAGCACGGGCACTTCCTTCAAGACCTCCAGCTTCGCCGAATGGGAATGGTCAGCCAGCGAGTCTTTCATCTCCCGGATGAAATCCGGCACATAGACCATCAGCGAAGGCACGTTCCGTTCGGAAAGCTCGCGGGCAATCGCCCCCATCAGGTAGCTTTTTCCGACTCCAAACGGTCCGTGCAGGTACAAGCCTTTCAGCTTTTCCCCTGTTCCTGCCCGCTCGCTGAATAATATCCCCGCTGCGACAGCGGCCCGATTCTCCGCATCCAGCTCCAGTTTTTCAAAGCTGGCCTGCATCGTCTCTTCTGAAATATAGTAGCTGCGCATCAGCCGGCGGCGGCGCTGGTCTTCCTCGTACACTTGCTGCTTTTCACATGGCGTAATCGGACTGACGATGGAACCTTGAGTCACTTCGAGTTTGCTCCTGTGTCCCTTGACCAGGTTCGGGCATTTCTCCAGCCCTGGACAGCGCTCGCACCAGTATTGCTCCTTTACGGCTGTATAGACGCTGGAGAGCGCTTTGAGATAGTCATCGCGGCCAAGCTCGGGATGTGCCTGCTGAAACGCCTGGAGGTACCCGGATGAACGGAACATTTTGTCCAGCTGCTGGTCAGGCGTCAGTAGCTGCCGAGGCGTCCGTTTGGCCAGCTCTTGCATAAATTCTCCGATTGATTCCATCTGCCTTTTTACACTCCTCTCTGCCGCTTCCTGAGGGATTCAAGCATCTTTTTCAGTTCCGGATCATCCTCGATCGTCTTGACCCGCTCCGGCTTTGCTTGTGGCGTCTCCTGATCGCTTTGTTCCCGCTGCTGCTCCTGGGAAAGCTGCCATTCTACCGAGGCAGGCAGCTTGTCCTGCAAAACGGCGCGGCCATTTCGGCGGACCGGTGTATCCTTGCCCGTTTTTGTTTGTCTTGTTTTCTCCGCATGCTGAGCCTTTTGGTCGGCCCGCTCCAGTATCTGGCGGACGGCTTCGTCCACTGTCGTAATCCGCTTTGCCTTCCAGCTGTCGCGGATTGTCTCCATGTAAGCCTTTGGCAGCTCCATCTGCATGCTGCTGAGCGTATGGAGCAGCAGCGCATTGACCACCTCGACCGTCATCCCGTCGTTGAACAGCAGGCTCTCCGCCCGCTCCAGAAATACTTTGCTCACGCGGCCTCCGACGACCTTTTCAAGCAGCGTCAGCGGAGAGAGCTGGCGGCAGACCCGGACGAACATTTCGCTGCCTGGCTGAGGAAGCTGGCCCGGCCCCCATTCCTCTTCACCGGGAACCGCGCTCGGCGCTATCCGCACGAGCTTGTCGTCGGTATAGCGTTGAATCAGCCGTTTGCGGAGCACCTCGCTGTCCAGCGAGCCGTCCGGCTTGTACAGCGTCCAGTCTCTGAGCTCCTGGCCCAGTCCCCAACTGTCCAGCTGGTAGAAATGTTGCAGCCTGTACAGAACCTCGACGCCTTCTTTGGAAAACACCTTGTCGGACTTGGCGTTGTCCGGAAGGTAGTGACGCAGCGAAGACAGGCTGAGCGGATGGTCCACGGCAGGCTCAAACCCGGCCTGCATCGGTGCGGGAGGATAGCTCTTTTCCATCTCCGAGAGGAACTGCTCCCGCTCCGAGCCCCGATGCACTTCCAGCTCGGAAGCTTTCAATGATTGAAACACTTCGTGAAAATCCTTGGTCACATCTTCGGTGATCGTATATTCCTGATCCAAAGCCGCTCCCAAGTGATCCGCATATTTTTGTCTGAGCTGCTGGTAACGAATATTTTCAATCTTGTTTAACAACATGAGCGACAATACGTAATCCGCAAAAAATTCATTCGGTGTCAGCGGAGGCTTCACCATGTACTCGTAAAAGTAGTCTCGCTGCAGGTTTTCCCTGCGCCGGACTGTGACGAGGCCGAGTGCTTCCAGCCGCTCACGGGCCAAGAGCAGTCGATCCAGTGTAAGTCCGCTCATCAGCATCAGATTGCGGTGTGTGCTTTCAGCTGCGGCCCCGCTTACCTCCTGCACCTCGTGAACGAGCAGTTGATAGAGGGAAAACGAATCTGAACCGATGATCGGCAAATATAGCTGCGTGACGTAGCCCAGCTCGGCGAAGCTGAGAGGTCTCATCATTCGGACCACGCAACGATCTTTGGGCATCAGTTCGTTCCAAACGAGACGGCGCATGTATCTTGTTCCTTCCTGTCCATTCTGGTTCTCCTATTATAGCATGTCTGACTGGTGATAGATACGAGAGTGACTGGAAGCCGGGAGCCGAAGCGGCTGCAAAGCATGCCGTCTCGGTCCGTCGAATATGGGCTGCCTTTCGTCTGTATGCCAAAAAAGGCGGAGGCTGAAGCGCCTGTCGCCTGAGACTAAGTACCCAGAAAAATTTATGGTGACCGCAGTGGCTTTTTATGATTCCGTGTTGCCGCGAGCCTGGGACAGCAGCTCCTCCAGTTCTTTCATGAAAACATTGATGTCTTTGAACTGGCGGTAGACCGAGGCGAAGCGGACATATGCCACTTCATCCACATGGTACAAACGCTCCATGACCTTCTCCCCGACATCCTTGCTTGGTATTTCGGCTTGACCGCAGCTGCGGAGCTCTCTTTCAATCTCATTTACCACATTTTCCAAGACTTCGAGCGTGACAGGCCGTTTCTCGCATGCCCGGACCAACCCGCGCAGTACCTTCTCCCGGCTAAACTCTTCTCGTGTTCCATCCTTTTTAATGATCAGCAGCGGTGTTTCCTCGACCACTTCAAACGTGGTGAAACGGCGCTCGCATTCTTCACATTCGCGTCGACGTCGGATTGACTTGTTATTGTTAAAAGGGCGGGAATCTAGGACTCTAGTCCCGTTATACTCGCAAAACGGACATCGCATCCGAAATCAACTCCAATACTGTCAATACTTTTAATAGTGTCCCTCAATTTGACAGCCAAAGTCAAGTCAATCCTTCTACCTATTTCATGCACCTGACTATTGGAGTACAATAATGGTACAAGCTGGAGGGATTCGTATGAGATTAGTTTCAATCAGACATGTGCAACCCGGGATGAAAGTGGGACGCACGATCTTTACGGAAGACGGCAAGGTTTTGCTCGGCGTTGGAATGACGCTTACCGATCGCCTGATCCAGGGATTGCAGCGATCCGGTATTGACTCTCTGTACATAGACGATCCGCGCACGGCCGATATTGTGGTGGAGGATGTCATTCGTCCGGAGACCCGTCAGGTTGCTGTCGAAACCATTGAGAAAACCGTCAAACAGATCACCAATTCCAATAAATTGGCCCGCAAAATTTCGCTCAAGGAAATGGGGCTGCACTTTCAACAAGCATTCGGCTCCATCTTGGACGACCTGATGCAAAACAGACAAATCGTCATGCATCTGGCCAATATATCTACTCACTCCCCATCTCTGTACCATCATTCCGTCAATGTCGCGGTGCTGTCTACCGCCGTGGGAATGTCGCTTGGCTACAATCGCAATCAGTTGATGGAGCTCGGGATTGGGGCAATGCTGCACGATATTGGCAAGGTGGAATTGCCCGCCGAGATGCTGAAAAAGACCGAGCGCTGGAATCAGGAAGAAATGGAAGCTGCCAAACAGCACTGCATTCTGGGATTCAATATATTGCGCAAACAGCACGATATTTCACTTCTCTCTGCGCACGTCTGCCTGCAGCACCACGAACGGCTGGACGGCAGCGGATATCCACAGGGCCTAAAGGGTAAGAATATTCACGAATATGCACAAATTGTTGGCATTTGCGATATTTACGACTCGCTTACTTCTCCGCGTCCATGGCGCAAGCGCTACATGCCGCAGGATGCTCTCGAATATCTCCTCGGCTCAGGCGGCCATTTGTTTGAACATCGGCTGATCAATGCCTTCCGCAGCCACATCGCGATTTTTCCGATCGGAAGCAGCGTGGTGCTCAACACGGGCGAGGTAGGCGTCGTCTGCCGCGTCGATCCGGAGTACTGCCATCGTCCGACCGTCCGAATCCTGAAGGACGGGCGCGGGAATGACGTGCGGGCAAGCTATGATCTGGATCTGAAGACGAATATCAAGCTGTTTATCGTCGGATTTGAGGACGATCAGCTCTTCTCCCTCGGAGGATTGTCGGAGAGCAAGACGACGTAATTCCATTACTTGGGAATTCCCTCTGCCAGGAGTTGTGATTTCGAAGACAGGACGCAGAAATTGTATCTGCGTCTTTTTTGTGCGTGGCTTTTGTAACGGGAGCGTAAGTATGGTACACAAAAAACCCCCAAGCAGTTGGGGGTTTTCGCAATTTATTGTTTCATTCCGCTCATTGATTCTGTGTTTCCATTCTCTAAGCTTCTGCATTACTTCGCTGCGACTGCTGCCTTCGCCTCTTGGCGAGCCTGATTGTGGTCTTCGGAGACGTGGCGAACCAAATCGACTACACGGCAGGAGTAGCCCCACTCATTGTCATACCAGGCGATTACTTTGACTTGGTTGGTGCCCATTACGAGAGTGGAAAGACCGTCGATAATAGAAGAGTGGTCATTGCCGTTGAAGTCGCTGGACACGAGCGGCTCATCGCAAAATTCGATGTACCCCTTCATGCTGCCGTCCGCCGCCTCACGCAACACGCGGTTTACTTCCTCTACAGTGACTTGCTTTTTGGTATTGATCACCAGATCGACCACGGAAACGTTTGGCGTCGGTACGCGCAATGCAAAACCGTTCAGCTTGCCATTCAATTCTGGCAATACTTTTCCTACGGCACGAGCTGCACCAGTCGTTGTAGGGATGATCGATTCACCAGCTGCACGAGCCCGGCGCAAGTCTTTATGCGGATTGTCGATGTTTACCTGGTCGTTGGTGATGGAGTGTACCGTCGTCATCAGGCCCTGCTCGATGCCAAATGCCTCATGCAGCACCTTGGCAACCGGTGCCAGACAGTTGGTCGTGCAGGATGCGTTGGAGACGATGTGGTGCTTCTCATGATCGTAAATATCGTGGTTGACCCCCATAACGATGGTTGCGTCTTCTTCTTTGGCGGGAGCTGTGATCACTACTTTTTTCGCACCGCTCGCAAGATGCTTGCCTGCCCCTTCGCGGTCCTTGAACTTTCCGGTTGCTTCCACCACGATTTCCACGCCGAGCTCTCCCCAAGGCAGCTTGAGCGGATCGCGGTCAGAAAGGACAACGGTCGGTTTTCCGTCTACGATGATTTTGTTGTCTTGTACTTCCACTTTATGGTTAAACCGTCCATGAATGGTGTCGTATTTCAACAGGTGTGCGAGTGTTTCGGGCGGATAGCTTGCGTTGATAGCGACGATTTCGATGTTGGGGTCCTGAACGGCGCGGCGAAATACCATGCGCCCAATTCGGCCGAAACCATTAATACCTATTTTGATAGTCATATTTAGAAACCCCTTCCCTTATTGAGTTACACTTATCCGTTACTCTTATTATAATAAGTATGACACAATTATCAATGTGTTTTACTGAAAAATAAATATTTGGACGATTTGCCTGATGCGATTGTCCTGAATTTCCGCTGATTTGTCCTGACGTTCCCTGGTTTCGGGCCTCTCTTCGGCCTGATTTTTGCCTGCTTTTGGCTATTTGGAGAGGCCTATAAAAACTCATTGAGGGGCTTTAGTGGAGGAGATGAAAAAGGGAGAAAACGGCTCAAGGTTCGGTGGGACACTGCATGGAAGCTACTCTGTCCGGCCGGCTTCCAAAAGCGAAACCGCGTCCAAAAGCAGTATATTCAGGGGGCAACTCAGAGGTTGGACGCTAAAAACGTGTTTCGCTTTTGGAAGTCGGCCTGGGTCGTGTCCCAAAGACCTTCGCTGTTTTCTCCCTTTTTCATCTCTACAGCTTTTTTCTTTGGCCGTCTTTTTTTGAGAGCGAATCATGGTGGTTTGCTGTTTGCCCAAATAACTGGATTTGGCTGGCGGTGATTCGCCAACGGCAGCTATGTTTGGGGACGCTTATCGGTTGATTCCACGATTGCAGAAGATAAAGTCAAAAAAAAAAAGAATCTACTATTGTTTATTGGAAGATCAGGTGTTGGATAGGAAATGATATGTGATAATTACTTTCATAGATACTTCAACATATTCATTTGGATGTGCTCGCAAGTGTGATTGAAGCAAGTCAAAATAATTGGAGGCGTTCCAAACATGGTACAGTCAATCGTTCATATCGCTCTCGTTGTGAAGGATTATGATGAGGCAATCGAGTTTTATACGAAAAAGCTGAATTTCACATTAGTAGAGGACATCTACCAACCAGAGCAAGATAAGCGGTGGGTCGTAGTATCTCCCCCCGGTTCGGCTGGCACGACGTTGTTGCTTGCAAGGGCATCCAAGCCTGAACAAGAGCCCTTTGTCGGAAATCAGACAGGCGGCAGAGTTTTTCTCTTCTTGCATACAGATGATTTTTGGAGAGATTATCATAAAATGGTTTCCAGAGGTATCGAATTTGTGAGAGAACCCAAAGAGCAACCATATGGAATGGTTGCGGTATTTAAGGATCTGTACGGGAACCTGTGGGATTTGCTGGAACTAAAAGATGATCACCCCATTTCTCAAAGAATGAAGCGGGGAGAAGGTTTGTCCTAAACAGAAGCAGTTTATAACGTGAACTATAGTAGGCGGCAATCGTGAGTTTGCCGGATAGCATTGCTCTGCAGGAGATTTCCTGACAGTGAATACTGTCAGCAAGCAAGGAAGCCGCTTGGCCAGCAATCCTGACCGCTTGAGCTCTCGTATTTTATTCAGTCGAGTGCTTAAAATTAAAAGTTAAAAGTTATCGCTTATAAAAAAACACGGGCCCCTGTGTAGGCGACCCGTGTTTTGCATTGTTCTTTTTCATTGTTTCAAAATTCTTCGCCGCTTAGTCCAGCGGCTCGACTTTCATGGCCTCGTCCACCCAGTCCTTTAGCTCGGAGATGGCTTTGTCGGCACGCTCGATGGCCGCTTGCACGCGCTTGCTGCCGGTGCCGCCGAAGACGTCGCGGGCGTCGACCACTGTCCTCACGTCGATGGCTGCATACACGTCCTGCTCAAAATGCGGGCTGTGCTCCTGGTACTCCTCCAGTGTGAGGTCGGCGAGGAATTTGCCCTGGGTGATGCAATACAAGACCAGCTTTCCGATCACCTCGTGCGCCTGGCGGAACGGCATGCCTTTTCGCACCAGGTAGTCTGCCAGGTCTGTCGCGTTGGAGAAATCCTCCTTGACTGCCTGCGCGAGCCGCTCCCGGCGGACTTCCATCGTGCGGACCATCCCCGCGAACAGGGCCAGCGCTCCTTTTACCGTCTCTACGGTGTCAAACATGCCTTCCTTGTCTTCCTGCAGATCCTTGTTGTAGGTGAGCGGCAATCCTTTGAGCACGGTCAAAAGGCCGAACAGATTGCCGTACACTCTGCCGGTTTTTCCGCGCAAGAGCTCGGCCACATCGGGATTTTTCTTCTGCGGCATGATCGAGGAGCCTGTGCAGTACGCGTCGTCCAGCTCGACGAAGCCGAATTCGGTGGACGACCAGAGCACCATCTCTTCGCAGAAGCGGGACAGGTGCATCATCAAAATGGAGGAAGCTCCGAGGAATTCCAGGACGAAATCCCTGTCGCTCACGGCATCCATCGAGTTGTCGTACATGCGTGCAAAGCCCAGTTCTTTGGCGACGAGCTCCCGGTCGATCGGAAACGTCGTGCCGGCCAATGCCCCGGCTCCCAGCGGCAGGATGTCAATCCGTTTGAGCGCATCCTGCAGCCTTTCCGCATCGCGGGCAAACATGCCGAAATACGCGAGCAGGTGATGGGCCAGGAGCACTGGCTGGGCCCGCTGCAGATGAGTGTAGCCGGGAATAATCACGTCCTGATGCTCCCTCGCTGAATCCGTCAAGGCTTGCAGCAGCTCTGTCACCAGCGCGATGATCTGTTTCGTTTCACGGCGCAGATAGAGGTGAATATCTGTCGCCACCTGGTCGTTCCTGGATCGGCCGGTATGCAGCTTGCCGCCCACGGGACCAATCCGTTCGATCAGTTTTTTTTCAATGTTCATGTGGACGTCTTCGTTTTCGACGGAGAACACAAACCGTCCTTCCCGGACATCCTGGAGAATGCCCCGCAGCCCTTCAGAGATCGTGTCAGCGTCCTCCTGCGGTATAATGCCGCAAGCGCCCAGCATCTTGACATGGGCCAGCGAGCCACGGATATCATCTGCCGCCATCTTTTGGTCAAAGCCGATCGAAGCGGTAAATTCCTCGACCAGCTTGTCCGTCGGCTTGGTAAAACGTCCGCCCCATAGTTTCATCCTGCTTCTCTCCTTTTGGTTCATTCGATCAGTGGTTGAGCACCTTCGCCAGGAAGTCTTGCGCCCGGTCCGTTTTCGGGTTGCTGAAAAATTCCTTTGGCTCCGCCACTTCAACAATCTTTCCTTCCGCCATAAAGACGATTTGATTGCATATTTCCTTGGCAAAGCCCATCTCGTGGGTCACGACGGCCATCGTCATACCCGTCGATGCCAGCTTGCGGATGGCATCCAGCACTTCCTTGACCATTTCCGGATCGAGCGCCGATGTGGGCTCGTCGAACAGCATGACCTTCGGGTCCATCGCCAGCGCTCTGGCAATCGCCACGCGCTGCTGCTGTCCACCGGATAACTGACCCGGATAGGAGGCGAATTTGTCCCCCAGCCCGAGAGAAGCCAGCAGTTCCTTTCCTTTTTCTTCCGCTTCCTTTTTATTCGTGCTTTTCACATTGACCGGAGCGATCGTGACATTCTCGAGAGCTGTCAAATGCGGATACAGGTTGAACGACTGAAAGACGAATCCGATGTTGGCACGAAGCTTGTTGATATCCGTTTTTTTGTCATGGACAGAGACGCCGTCGATCAAAATTTCCCCTTCCTGGATATCCTCCAGGGCATTGATCGTGCGGATCAGCGTACTTTTCCCCGCTCCGCTCGGTCCGATCAGGGCAAACACCTGCGACTGCGGAATCTCCAGATCAATATCGTGCAGGACCTTTACCTGCCCGTAGCTTTTGGAGACGTTCCGGATGGAAATCATGAAGCAGTCCTCCTTCTCCTTGTCAAAAGTTATTCCAGCACGCGGTACTTCCGCTCAAAGTAACGAATGATCTGCGAAAGGCTGAATGTAATGACGAAGTACACCGCGGCGATAAACGTCCATACCTCCAGTACGCGGAATGTCGTCGCAACCAGATTGTGTCCGACCAGACTGAGATCGACGACGGCGATGACAGAGGCAAGCGACGAATCTTTGATCAGGATGATGAATTGGGAAGCGAGCGGCGGCAGCACCTTTCGCAAGGCCTGCGGCAAAATGATCAGCTTCATCGCCTGAAAGTAATTCATCCCCGAAGACCGGGCCGCTTCCATCTGCCCGCGCGGCACAGACTGAATTCCAGCCCGTACAATTTCCGCCACGAAGGCGCCGGAGAACACCGCAAGACCGATAACCGCCGACCAAAACGATCCAAGCTTCATAAATTTGCCGAGAACAAAGAAAATCCACAGAAGCAGCACCAACAGCGGAATCCCCCGGATGACCTCTACATAGCTTGCCGCCAAAAACGAGAGGACACGATTGCGGGAGATCCGGCACAAACCGGCTATGATCCCGATCGGTATGCTGATCGCAAGCGACAGCGCGGAGATTTTCAAGGTAACCAATAATCCTTCCATGAAAATGTCGAAATTATCGGTGATGACGCTCCAGTCCATCTGGTAATTCACATGCTCACCCTCCCACTTGCAACATTTTTTCTTGATAAGACAGAGGCGGGAAGAACC
Organism: Brevibacillus borstelensis; assembly: GCF_036700025.1. Lineage (NCBI taxonomy): Bacteria > Bacillati > Bacillota > Bacilli > Caryophanales > Paenibacillaceae > Brevibacillus > Brevibacillus borstelensis. Next base: position 4,332,329 of record NZ_CP144922.1, read on the forward strand.
AGACGATCGGCTCTTCCCGGCGAGGACAAACCCGTGCTCCTATTTCTTCTGCTCCACATTGCTTCTCCAATCGCTAGAGTTAAACCATTTATCGATGGATGCCTTGTCTTCCGGGCTGTTTTTGTAGGCAGCCAGGAATGTATTCAGCCATTGCAAGGTGGCAAAATCATTCAGTTGAACGGCAATCCCCAGATTTTCCGCAGAGATCAGGTCATAGATGCCTTTGACGCTGTAGTCTTTTTGCGCTTCGTATTCGCGAACCACCACTTCTTCTGTCACGACCCCGTCTGCTTGTCCCTGATTCAGCGCCAGCGCAGCGGAAGCGACGTTTTCAAAGTCCATGACCTGGGCTTGCTTGAAAATTTGCTTAGCCAAAAGGGCTCCTGTCGTGCCTTGCGATACGGCGATTTTTTTGCCTGGCTGATCGAGGTCCTGCCAGGATTTTGTCACGTTGTCCGCTTTCGGTACCATGATGATTTGTCCGGTGGAATAGTAAGGGTCCGAGAAGCTGACAGACAGCGCGCGGTCGCCGCGGATCGTCATGGCGGCAATGGCCATATCGATGTCACCTGTCTGCAGGGCCGGAATCAACCCGCTGAATTTCATTTGCTTGAATTCTACCTCTACGCCCAGCGCCTTCCCGATGGCATTCCCCATGTCGATGTCATAACCGACAAAGTTCCCATCCTTGTCTTTCATTTCAAACGGCAGATAGGCGACACCGGTACCGATGACCAGCTTCTTTTTCTCTTTCACCCGGTCAAGGGTGGAAGGGACCTGCTGACCCGGTGCAGCAGTTTCCCCAGAACACCCGGCGGCAAGTACGACCAAAAGCAGAGACAACAGAACGATAAGTACTTTTTTCATAGAAACATTCCTTTCCGGCATCAAGCGATCAATTTTAGGGTTATTTAAGGGTAAATACCCTGATATAAGTATTATAAGGAATACTTTGAGTATTTCAACACTTTTTTCACCTCGATTAAAAAAACATAATACTGAATAAATATAAATCATGTACGAATTTTTTTCCATATGACGAAAAAAATAACCGCCCTTTTTATTTGGGCGGTACAAGAGACAGGTGCTTGTTCATTTATTTCAATCGATAGATTTTGCTCGGCCTTCCGCGTGTGGATACTGATTCTTCGCCTATGCATTCCGCGAGGTCCACTTCGCATAAATATGCGACAATTCTCCGTGCATTCCGCTCGTCCAGATGGAGGTGCAGTGCGAGATCCTTGGTCGTAAACTCGCTCCACCCCATTCTCCGGATCAATGCCTCGATCTTGTTGTACGTTCTGACGCTGATATTTCCCTTCTTCAGCTTTTCCAGAAACTCTTGGTCCTGCATGCGGTATGAATACGCAAGCTCCGATTCCAGGCCAGCCGCTTCGATCACGGTGCCATCCTCCTGGACGATGACAATTCCCCGCTCGGCTTTTTCCTTTGACTGCCCAATCGCGCGGCGAGCGTTGACTTCCGCTGTAAACACCGTCTCCCCAAATCCGACGCCGACCGCTACCATCGACTCCGAGACGAGCGACAACTGCCTGATCGTCTCACGCAAAATGTCAATCTCCCGTTCAATCGCTCCCCGGGAGCTGAACACAACGTAGCGTCCATTCCCTTTTTCCAAAAGCGAACCGTTGAGCTTTTCGCACAAATGCAGCAGCGCTTCCTTCAGGCGCAGCTCCAGATGCTGCAGGTGATAGGGGCTTTTCGCTTTCTCCGCGACCCTGTCAAAATGCTCGATCTCGATGATTTCGACCCCGATCTGCGTATCCTTGAAATACAGGGTCCGCACTTTTTCGGCCACGATCCGAAACGTTTGCAAAATCTCCAGTCGTGTCGGGGTAAACCAGTAAACCGGCACTCCCGCCGCTTTCAGACCTCTGTAAATCCCTTCGAAACAGGTGATGGCCCCGTCCGTTTTGCCTTCTCTCCACATCTGCAAATGAAAGTCGAGCAGCTCCTCCGGATTGGTATCTACGTCGTAAATTTTCAGGTAAACGTCGCGATGCTCCATCTCCAGCTGCTGCAGCGCATAATCCAGCTGCGTCTTTTCCAGCTCGTCAATGCTGACCCGCTCCAGAAATCTTCCCTGTTCTTTTGCCATCATCAAAAAACATTTGTAGAGACTCGCTTCCGTATGCTGGACATGCACCATATTTTCCGCACTGCCAAGCTCCTGTCTGGCGATCATATACGACAGCTTCCCCGAGAACAGCCATACATCCACCTGATGATCGTTGGCCTTCACCAGCTCGCGCGTTTCTTGAAACCTCTCGTAGGGATAGGGATAAAAACGCATGTCCTTCTCAAATGCCTTGCCCATATCAATCATCCGTTCCACAGATGGCTGCGGCCCGACGACTCCGATCCTGTGCATACGATACCCACTTTCCCAGTTTCGTAAAAGTACACTAAGTATAATCGATCGCGCTCGATTTCGCTAAACCTCCGTTTGAGACAAAAAGCAAAAGCCGCTTCTCCTTTTGACAAGAGAGCGGCTTATTGCAATTGATCCGTATAGATGCTCCGATATCGATCATGGTAGTAAAGGACTCGCTGGACGTACTGGCGTGTTTCCCCGAACGGAATGTCTTCGATCGTCTCACGCTTGCCGTCCCACTGTTCCCGCATGAGCCAGCTGCTCACCTTGCCCGGTCCGGCATTGTAGGCTGCGATCACTTTCACGACGTCTCCCTCATACCGCTTCTCCAAAAAAGAGAGATACCACGTGCCCATGTTGATATTTGTCACCGGGTCGTACAAATACCTTTCATCCGCTGGCCCCAGACCGGCTTGTTCCGCGATCCACTCCGCCGTATCAGGCATCACCTGCATCAGTCCGATGGCGCCCTTCCTCGATACTCTGTCCGTCTCAAAACCGCTTTCGGAGCGGATCACTGCCAAGATCAGGTACGGGTCTACCTGATAGCGGCTGGACGCCTCCAGGATCTCCTTTTGGTATTTGATCGGGTACATCCATTTCCAGACAATCGGTGAATTGATCAGGAAGAAAACAGCCATCAAAAAAAACAGAAAGACTGCCGCTCGCTTGCTCCTTTTCATGGAGCCGTTTCCGCCTTTAACCGGCCCAGCAGCTGGATTACTTGTTTCTCGGTCTCTTCCCGTGAACCGGTATTGTCGATGACAAAGTCGGCATCAGCCCGTTTTTGCTCAATCGGCAATTGCGCACGCAAACGCTTTTGCGCCTGTTCTTCCTCAAATTCGTCGCGTTCCATCATCCGGGCCAATTGCAGATGGGCGGGGGCGTAGACGACGACAATCTTGTCCACCATATGCTGCAGCTTGCTTTCAAAAAGCAGCGGAATGTCCATAAACACAATCTTGGCGCCGTTTTTCTCCGCTGCCTCCGCCTCCTCGCGCATGACGCGGCGGACTTCAGGGTGAACGATCGCATTCAGCTTTTGACGCTCCGCTTCATCCGAGAAAACAATTTCCCCCAGCTTTTTTCGATCGATCTGTCCCCCTGGGAGCAAAATCTCTTTTCCGAAGTGGCGAACAATGGCTTCATAAGCCGGTTTGCCCAGCTCAACCACTTCACGGGCAATTTGATCCGCATCGATGACAGGTATTCCTTGCTCCCGAAGCATAGCCGTAACCGTGCTTTTTCCAGTGGCTATGCCTCCTGTCAGTCCAAGAATCATCCGCTCACCCTCCTTTTGGCTGCTGAGCCCCTTTTTTTCGCGTGACCGCCGTCTTTTGACAAGCGGGACAAATATGCGTCCCCCTTCCGCCAACGACAAAGCGGATGATTTCCGTACCGCAGTTTACGCATGGCTCTCCCTTGCGTCCGTAAACCAGTAGCGATTGCTGGAACATGCCCATCTCGCCTTGTCCGTTTACGTAAGACTTGACCGAACTGCCTCCTTGCTCGACAGCTTCGGAGAGCGTGGCTACAATCGCCTCGTGCAGCTTCGCTACCTGCTGGGCGGTCAGCTTTCCGGCGGGACGCTCGGGATGTATCCGCGCCCGAAAGAGGGACTCGTCCACATAAATATTCCCCAAACCGACGATACATTCCTGGTTCAGCAGAAGCGGCTTGATTTTTGTTGTCCGCCCCTTGAGCAGACTGCGCAGCACCTCTGGCGTAAACTCCTCTGCCAATGGCTCGACACCGAGCTTGGCAAGCGGACCTTCTACGGTCTCCTTGCCGAGCGGAAAGAGATCCATCGTCCCGAACTGCCGGACGTCGCGATACCGCAGCTCTGTTCCATCGGTAAAATGGAAGATCACATGTGTATGTTTTTCGACGGGCTCATCCGAGCGGTAAAGACCGTAGCGCCCCTCCATCCGCAGGTGAGAGATCAGCACGTCCCGATCCAGTATGAACTGGATAAATTTGGCGCGACGCTTGATCTCATGGATCGTCTGCCCGACGAGCATCGCTTTGAACTCTTCCATATCGTCCGGTCTGCGGATGATTCGCGGCAGCAGTACGCTGACGCTCCCGATTGTTTTTCCCAAGACGAGTTGGCGCAGCGTACGCACCACCGTCTCCACCTCTGGCAATTCCGGCATGGCTCTCCCTCCTCCTGTTGTCTGTTTGTCATGCCTGCGCAAAGCAAAAGCACAGCTTGTCTCTTATGCAGTGAACCCGGCTTGCCGTGTCAGCAGTGGCCTCGGCTTGCCGGCTTTTAGTTGCCCTGGGCACTTCCGCCTCGTTCCTTGTTCGTTCCTTGCTCGTTACTTGGCTTCGTACCAGCTTCGCCCGTAGTTGACATCCACCTTCAGCGGAACCTCCAGCTTCAGGGCGTTTTCCATCACATCGGGGACGAGCTGCTGCATGATGTCCAATTCCTCTGTCGGCACTTCAAAAATCAGTTCGTCATGCACCTGAAGCAGCATGCGGCTCTTCAGGCCTTTTTCCTGCAAGCTCTCCTGCATGCGGATCATCGCCAGCTTGATAATGTCAGCCGCCGTACCCTGGATCGGCGTGTTCATCGCTGTCCGCTCTGCAAAGGAACGCAGGTTGAAGTTGCTGCTCTTGATGTCCGGGAGATACCGTCTGCGATTCAGCAGCGTCGTGACGAACCCGTCTTCCTTGGCCTGCTTGACGATGTCTTCCATGTATCGCTTGACCCCGGAGAAAACGGCGAAGTAACGCTCGATAAACTCTCCGGCTTCTTTGCGGGTAATATTCAAATTCTGAGACAAGCCGTAGTCGCTGATGCCGTAAACAATACCGAAGTTGACGGCCTTTGCTTGGCGCCGCATGAGAGAAGTGACCTCGTCCTCGGAAACGTCAAACACATCCATCGCCGTCCGCGTGTGAATGTCCATTCCTTTTTGGAAAGCGTCGATCAGATTCTCATCCCCCGAGATGTGAGCCAGCACCCGCAGCTCGATCTGGGAGTAGTCCGCCGCCAGCATGAACCATCCTTCCTCGGACGGGATAAACGCCTCCCGTATTTTCCGTCCTTCCTCCAGACGGATCGGGATGTTCTGCAGGTTGGGGTCCGTACTGGACAAGCGGCCAGTCGCTGTCGTCGCCTGGTTGAAAATGGTGTGAACCTTGCCCGTGCCTGGATGGATTTCCTTTGTCAGCCCTTCGATATACGTCGAGCGCAGCTTGCCGAGCTGACGGAAGTGAAGGATCGACTCAATGATCGGATGGTAAGGGGCCAGTTTTTCCAAAACGTCGGCGCTGGTGGACGGCCCCGTCTTTGTTTTTTTCAACACCGGAAGGGCCAGCTTGTCGAACAGGATTTCCCCCAGCTGCTTCGGCGAGTTGATATTAAAAGACGTGCCGGCCAATTCATAGATTTGTCCGGTCAGCTTCTCCAGCTGGGCGTCCAGTTCTTCACCCATTTGCTGCAGCCGCTGCTCGTTTACCTTGACCCCCTGTTTTTCCATCGTGGCCAAAACGAGGCTGAGCGGTCCTTCCATCTGGTCAAGCAATTCATCCAGCTTGCTTGCGCCCATCTCTTCTTTGATCTTCGGTACGCTCTGGTACATGGCGGCAGCCTTCAATGCCACGTGTTCGCTCAGTACATCCGTTTCCGGGACGAGCCGCTTTGCTCCTTTGCCGTAGACCTCTTCGTCCGGCATTACCCGCACATCCGCATAGTGAACGGCAATATCCGACACCTGCGGACTGCTCTCTGCCGCATTGAGCAGGTAAGAAGCCAAATAAATGTCAAAGCCGATGCCGGCCATGTCCAGTCCGTGCCATGCCAATCCGACCGTGTCGCGCTTCCCGTCAAATACCCACTTTTCCTTCGTTTCATCTGCCAGCCACTGGCGGAAAGCGGACCATTCCTTGGCTACATCAAAAGGAATGTAGAGCGAAACGCCTTTTGCAGCAAGACCGAAGCCCAAAATCGGCGCTCGGTGGTAATTTTCTCCGTCCATCTCCACGCAGACCGCCATCGGCGAGGTCAGCTTGTCCTCAAAGCGTTCCGCATCCCCGCTGTAGACCACATCGAAGGCAAACGGAGCGGCATCCCGCTGCTCGCCCTCAACCGCATTGCTTGTTCCTTTTACTTTGGGCAAAAGGGATTTGAACTCCATTTTTTTAAAGAATTCAATAACCGAATCGGCTGTATAGCCGGCGTAGGCGGTCTCTTCCACATCCACTTCCACCGGAGCGTCGCGCATGATCGTTGCCAACGCCTTGCTCAGCTTGGCCTTGTCGACGTTTTCCCGCAGGTTTTCTTGCAGCTTTTTGCCCGACACCTTATCAATATTCTCCAGCACCGATTCGACCGAACCGTATTCGTGCAGCAGCTTCAGCGCTGTTTTTTCACCCACCCCGGGCACGCCCGGTATGTTGTCCGAGCTGTCCCCCATCAGTCCCTTCAGATCGATGATCTGCAGCGGCTTCAGGCCGTATTTCTCGGAGATTTCCTGTGGTGTGTACATCTCGATCTCGCTCACGCCTTTGCGCGTCAAGGCGACCGAGACGTTGTCGGAAACAAGCTGCAGCATGTCCTTGTCCCCGGTGATAACCGTCGTTTTCCAATTGTTTTCGTCCGCTCGGAGCGTCAGGGTGCCGATGATGTCATCCGCTTCATACCCTTCCAGCTCAAACCGCTGGATCGAAAATGCGTCCAGCAGCTCGCGTATCAGCGGGAACTGCTCCGACAATTCCGGAGGCGTTTTGCTCCGGCCACCCTTGTACTCGGCAAACTCGCTGTGGCGAAACACCACCTTGCCCGCATCAAACGCAACCAGCACATGGGTCGGCTTCATTTCGTCCAGCACCTTGAGCAGCATGGTGGTAAAGCCCAGTACCGCATTTGTGTGCAATCCCGCTGATGTGGACAAAAGCGGCAAAGCGTAAAACGCCCGGTTGGCGATACTGTTCCCGTCTATCAACACCAAATGGCTCATTTTGTCCGCACCCTCTCACTTTTTTCGCTATCCTTCATCTTACCATAGGGGTCGGATAACGGCAAAGCTCAGGTGTTGCCAAGCAAGTCGGGTAATCGGCGGCTGGCTGACACACACTAAGAGGAAAAAGAAAGGCTGGCGATGCACATGACACTCGATAAACGGGGAAGCCTGCAAAAAGCACTCGCGTTCACGATTGCAAGCATGATCGTGTCCATCAGTATGTTGGCGGGAACGACAAGTGCTCAGGATGTCATTGAACGTCCCCCGCTCAAGCCGATTTCTGGGCCAAAAGCCAATCAGGTCGCGTTTGTCATCGATGACTTTGGCAACAACATGGAGGGAACAGAAGAGATCCTGGCTTTGCCCGTGCCTTTGACGGTGGCTGTCATGCCCTTTCTGCCGAGCACCAAGCGGGACGCGGAGCTTGCCCATGAAAAGGGGCATGATGTGTTTGTCCATTTGCCCATGGAGCCGATGAAAGGAAAGGCGTCCTGGATGGGGCCCGGGGGGATTACCACGAAAATGAGCAACGAGGAGATTCGCAAGCGTGTGGAAAATGCGATTGACGACGTTCCTCATGCAATCGGCATGAATAATCACATGGGCTCCAAGGCGACCGCAGACGAGCGCGTGATGCGAATTGTCCTGCAGGTTTGCAAGGAACGCGGCCTCATTTACCTGGACAGCAAAACCACGGCACGCAGCGTGGCGCAAAAGATCGCAAAGGAGCTGGGCGTTCCTTATCTGGAAAACGGAATATTTCTGGATGACGTCTACACCTTGTCGCACATCACCCGGCAGATGGAGCGGCTGTGCAAACGGATCGACAGCAAAGCCGGACCTGTGCATATTGCGATCGGCCACGTAGGGCCTCCGGGAAAAAAGACGGCCTCCGTCCTGTCCGAGTACATACCGCGGATACAGAAGGAGGCGTCGTTTGTAACGATTTCCATGTTAATTTCGAACGGGATGCCATAAACGTTCCCACCAGGTGCGCTTTTGCTCTCCCATTGATGCACGGCTGCCATCTCCGGCGAGCTCGCCCGTCAGGAGTAGGTATTCGCCAACAGCGTCGCTGATCACCCGGGCCAGCTTTTCCTGCTGCTCGGGATTGGTCAGCATGGTGCGGTCAGCGTAATTGCTAATGAACCCCATCTCCACAATGACAGTCGGACAATAGTCGTGGCGAAGCAGATAGTACGTCCTTCCCTTTACGGGTCGGCTGTTTGTCTTCGCCATCTGATTCATCGCATCCTGAAGCAGGGAGGCGAGCCAGTAGCTTTGTTCATTTTGCTGGTAAATGACCACCGGTCCCCGTCTTCTGCCGTCGGAAGACCAATTGACATGCAGACTGATCATCAACTGTGGCCTGATCTCTTTGGCCAACTGTCGTCGTTGGGCCAAATCGCGGATATGTCTGGAGGGATTGTTCAACCATTGATTTTCATCGCTCAAGGCAACGTCCCGATCCCGATTGAGGACTGCTCTGTACCCCTGTTCGGTCAAAATCCGATATAAGCGTTTGCCCACCTCCAGATTAATCTCTTTTTCGAAAATCGTGCCGTGAGATGTTCCCGAATCCACACCTCCGTGCCCCACATCGATCAAGACCTGGACATTGGTTAGCGGCACTGCGGCAGCGGGCTCCGGCAGCAAAAGAAGGAAAGCGCTCAGCATCAAAAACAGCCATCGTTTTCTCATAGTGTTAGAATTGCCTCTCACCCGGCCATTCTATCCTTGATCTGGCATCGTACAACGATTGTGAATTTTCCGCAAGGCAGGTACAATAAGATTCATGCGAGCGATTATGACAAGAGGTGCTTCCCATGAACAAGCCGTTAGACAAGCCTTTATTTCCTCCGTATTTGGCCTTATTTTTCGGAGTTTTAGCGATATCGACATCTGCCATTTTCGTCAAGCTGTCTGACGCGCCTTCGCCGATCATTGCGACCTACCGACTCGTTTTCTCGGTCGTCTTGACCCTTCCGCTGCTGTTCTGGAATCGGGGAGCCATAGCGGAAATTGTGCGAATGCCGCGAAAGCAGTGGTTGCTTTGCGCACTGTCCGGCGCATTTTTGGCCAGCCATTTTTTGCTCTGGTTCGAATCGCTCAACTATACATCCGTAGCCAGCTCGACTGTCCTGGTAACCTTGCAGCCGCTGTTCGCCTTTATCGGCGGGTACTTCTTCTTTGGGGAAAAGCTGCGCCCGCTCGCGCTGACAGGCGGCCTGCTCGCCATCGCCGGCAGCTTCGTCATCGGCTGGGGCGACTTTCGCGTCGGGGGCATGGCCCTGTGGGGAGACATCCTCGCTTTGGCCGGAGCCGCTACTGTTACCGGCTACTGGCTGATCGCCCAGTATATTCGCCAATACCTTTCTTCCTTCAGCTATACATTGGTCGTCTACTCGATCACGAGCGTCATCCTGGTGGCGTACGATCTGGCATTCGGGTATTCGCTCACGGGCTATTCTGCAGCGAATTGGGGGTGGTTCTTCTGCCTGGCGCTGTTCCCTACCTTGCTTGGCCACTCGATCCTGAACTGGATCATCAAGTGGCTGAACACGACGACGATCTCCATGGGCATTCTCGGCGAGCCGATCGGAACTGCCATTCTCGCTTATTTTATCCTCGGAGAGGTCGTCACCATGCCGCAGTATGTCGGCGGTCTGATCATTCTGGCCGGTATCTACCTGTTTATCCGCAACAATCAAACATCCAAAGGAGTGGAATCCGGTGAACCAACTGCCTCCCCGCCGAAAAAGCTTGCGTGAGTACGTCAAAGGGTTAAGCGTCTGGGCCAAGATCGGCTGGACGATCTTTCTCGGCTACATCGTCGGCCGTATCGTGTACTGGATCATCAAGGTGTTTTCCTGATCGCTTGACCGCTGCCTACTTTTGTTCGTAAGCTTCATGCCTGGCCGTTATTTCAGCCCCGATTTCCACGATGCCATACGTATAGAGCGGCTGTTTTCGCTTGTCTGTCGGAGAACCGGGGTTGAACAGCAGGATGCCGTTCCTCTCTTCCCATAGCGGAATGTGGGAGTGGCCGAAAATAATCAGATCGACCGTTTGACCGGAGAATGTATCGACGGCCCTTTGCGGGGTCGTCTTTCCTTTTCCGTCCCCGTGGACGACGCCGATCCGCTTTCCTTTTGCTTCCACGATTTCTACCCGGTTCAGCCGGGCTTTGACTTGATCATCGTCTGTATTGCCCCATACTCCGACGACGTGGGCGATCTCGCTTAGCTCCTCGTAAACCTGGAGGGTATTCCAGTCGCCGGCATGGATAATGAGCTCCACTCCGCGCAGTCCTTCGATTAGCGGCTTTGGGAGCGTGTGTCCCCGTTTGGGGAGGTGAGTATCTGATACGACACCGATTTTCATCTGCTTTCTCCTCCACTGCCACTCAACTGGCAGCGTTCAGTAAGACTATTCTTCTTTCTAGCCCCAGGATTTCCATTCCATACATGAAAAAAGAAGGCACAAAAGTCCAGTAAATGGAGCTTCCGTGCCACCGGCTTTTCACTAGATTCCATTGATCAAATCCGTGTTTCTTCTTTTTATAAAACCTTCACTGTCCAACCGAACTTGTCCTCAACCTCGCCGTACTGAATGCCTGTCAGCGTGTCGTACAGCTTCATCGTCAGCTCGCCGACTTCCTGACCGTTGATGAACATTTGATGCTGGTTCCAGTTCAATTCTCCGATCGGGGAAATAACAGCGGCGGTACCGGTTCCGAACGCTTCTTCCAGCTCGCCGTTGGCGTGTGCCTGCTGCAGCTCCTCCATGGAGATGCGCTTTTCATGAACGGGAAGTCCCCAATCCCGGAGCAGTTGGAGTACGGAATTTCTCGTTACGCCGTCGAGAATGCTGCCGTTTAATGCGGGCGTCCAGATTTCCCCTTTGACTTTGAAGAAGACGTTCATCGCGCCGACTTCTTCAATGTACTTGCCTTCGACGCCGTCCAGCCACAGTACTTGCTCGTAGCCCAGAACCTTGGCTTCAGACTGCGCCTTCAAGCTGGCCGCGTAGTTGCCTGCTGTTTTGGCGTTCCCGGTCCCGCCTCTGACAGCCCGCACGTACTTGCTTTCTACGTGGATTTTAACAGGCTTCATGCCTCCAGCGTAGTAAGCCCCTACCGGCGAGAGGATGATGACGAGCTTGTAGGAATGAGAAGGACGGACACCCAAATACGGCTCTGTGGCAATCATGAACGGACGGATGTATAGAGAAGTGCCCGGCGCGGACGGAATCCAGTCCTGGTCAATCTTGATCAGTTCCCGCAATGCCTCCAGGACGAAAGCTTCATCGATCTGCGGCATGTCGATGCGCTCGTTGGACACATTCATTCTGTGCATGTTTTTGTCCGGACGGAACAGAAGGATGTTGTTTTCCCGGGTCCGATACGCTTTTAACCCTTCGAAAACGGACTGGCCGTAGTGAAACACCATGGCTGCCGGATCAAGCGTGAGCGGTGCATACGGCACGATACGCGGATCATGCCAGCCCTTCCCTTCGCTATAGTCCATTACAAACATGTGATCGGTGAAAATCTGGCCAAAGCCCAGCTTGTTGAAATCGGGCTTTTCCTTTTTTTCAGTGGCTAATGAAACCTCAAGCTGTAGGGCCATAGGTCATGCATCTCCCTTTTTATGAAGTACAAGTCAAAATCTTTTATCATGATAATTAAAACACAATTTTCTGCTTTCGGCACCTTTCTTTCCACAAGGCAAACCTTGGGAAGCACAGGCGACAGGAAAATGCCCTAACCCTATTTCCGGCCACAGCAAGGGGTAGTACCAGCGTAGCCTATACAAATCTTTCATTAATGATGTAATCCTGCTCTTCGTTTGTACGCGAAGATTTCCTCGACGGCTCGACGATACCCACCCGCAGCTCGGAACGAATCGCCAATTTCTGCACATACCTTTCGCATGGACGCATCCTTAAACACCCGTTCCGCCGCCTCTCTGAGATCTCCTGCGGTTAAGCCTTCTGGATTTAGGTGGATGCCTGCCCCGAGTTCAGCTACCCTTCGAGCCAAATAAGGCTGGTCAGCACTTTGTGGAAGGACAATCAGCGGCACACCGTAATAAAGGCCTTCACTCGTGCTGTTCATGCCGCCATGCGTGACAAACAATTTGGCGCGTTGCAGTACTTCGAGCTGCGGCACGTAGCTCTGAACAATAAAATTTGCCGGAATGTCTCCCAAATCCAATAGATCGGTTTGTCTGCCAACAGACAGGATCACGGTGTACTTCGTTTCGGCGAAGGCCGCAAAACAAAGTTTGTAAAAATCCACGGCTCGATTGATTACGGTGCCAAGTGAAATATAAATCAGGTGTTCTGTATTTATCGGGGAGAAGTCAAATTGATCGTGTGGGCGGGGCACGATAGACGGTCCAACAAAGTTGTATGTCTCGTCGAATTGTTCTTTATCCGGTTGAAAAAGCTTCGACGTATAAATGATAGTCATTGGCGCGGGATTGCAGAAAATCTCATAGGCAGCACCAACTTGCACATTGTATTTCGCTTGCACATGACTCCGCAGCTCTTGATACTCCTGTTGCGAACGTCTAATATCGTTCTCTGGAAATTTGCGTGAGAGGTTATCTTGCAGACGGTCAAAGCTATCTTGCTGCATTGCAAAACTGCTACATGAGCTGATTGCCGGCAGGTCGAGTATTTGTGCAAGCAAACGCCCACAGCCGAACATCGAGTCATGAATGAGGTAATCAAAATGGTCTCCTTTTGTTTGAGTAAGGAGACTGGGAATGACGATGTCGGCGGTGCGCAATAGCCCGCCCACTCGGGCCCAAGGATTTCGTCCCCCGGCAAGGAACGCTTCTACAAATTTGTTTCCATCGAACGTGATCACCTCTGCGCCCGTTGGCTCTACGCGATCACGATATTGTTCCGCTGTAAAGTAAACCACTTCTTCGCCTCGACGGATAAGTTCTTGAACAACGCCGAGGGTTGGATTGATATGTCCTTCCGAACCTCCGTTGATGAACAAAACGCGTGCCATAGTCATCACCTTTCATCATGAAGTACACAGCTCCAGGCGCAACCTATTTGCGTCGTCGCCACCACTATACATTCACTAACGCTCAATCCCCTCCATACGAAGGTTATTGATTAATTGTAGAACCCACTCTTCGTCAAAACGGAGTTTGTCCAACCTATGCCGGAACCAGATCAAATTGTAGTGTCGTTCCGCATCGGGCATCATTTCGTCTTTGCTCACATTCTCCACCCGTTCTTCTTCATGGCGGATCTCAAACCGCAGGTAATCCTTGTACTGGTGCAAAATCAAGAACTGCAGTTCTCTGCTGATCATGTCAAAATTTGAAAACTTGGTATAAAAATGCAGCTCATAATCCGGCGAGTATGGAATCGGTTCTTCCATTAGCTGAAAAAAGCGGCGTCTGCCATCCTCCGTTATTCTGTACATTTTTTTCTTCTTTCCTCTTCCCTGCCGGACACCTTCCTGCTGTTCATCGGGGACCTGCTCGATCAGCCCATCTGCAACCAGGCTATGAATAAGCGGATACAGCACCCCCCAGCTGATTTTTCTCGTAGGTCCGATAATCCCGTTCAAAATCGTGTGCAGCAAATACCCATGCATCGGAGATCCCGTCAATTCGCCTAGTATGAACAATTCGGTCAAGCTTATGGCCTCCTTAATCGATTGATCTGCCTCCATTATATCTAAAAGATATAATATCACAATATATTTTTTTGTTATAAAAGACGCCCAAGAGGTGCAGAAGAACAAAAAAAGAGGCGTCCCCAAAACGAAAAAACGCTTTGAGAACAACCTCTCGCTTCTTGAAATATGCCAGCCATTACGCTGCCGCTTTTTGCTTTTCTTCCGCGGCGCCTTGTTTCTTCGGCTTTTTGTGCAGGAAGTAAATCAGCGGAATCGAGCAGAAAATGGGGATGGATGAAATCAGCATCGCGTCGGCAATGCCGCGCACGGTTGCTTCCTTTATGATCATCCCCATCAGCACGGAGCTGGCTCCGCCTTGCGCTGTTGCCGCATCTACGCCCGCCTGGGTAAACATGCCGGTCAAGCCTCTGATAAAGTCAGCAGCTGCCGTAGATGTGATGGTAATGCTTTCGGAAATCGTCGCAGAGTGGAAGTTCGTCCGAGTCGTCATGACCATCGTCAAGAGCGCGATCCCGAACGAGCTCATCACCTGCCGGATCACGTTGGACAAGGACGAGGCTTTCCCTACGATCATCCGGGGGACGGCGTTCATCCCTACGGTCGACAGTGTCATCATGCACAATCCGATTCCCAGACCGCGAATCGTCAGGATCGTATTGAGCCAGTGGTGCGGCGTATCCGCCTCCAGATTGTGCAGCTCAAATGTCGTGATCCCCATGACGGTCAAACCTACCAGGGCAATCGGACCGATTCCGTATTTGTCAAACAGCTTCCCGCTGATCGGCATCATGATGGCCATCGCGATTGATTGGGGCATGAGCAGCAAGCCTGAATCCATCGCCGACATGCCCTGGATGTTTTGCAGGAAGATCGGCATCATGAAGATCCCGCCCATCATCCCCATCATGACGAAGCTTGAAGTGATCACGCTGAGCGTAAACACCGGTATTTTAAACAGACTCAGATCAAGCAGTGGCTGCTCCTTGCCAAGCTCCACCCATACGAACAGAGCCAGACTGGAAAAAGCGATGAAAAACAGGCTGACAATGAAGAAGGAGCTCCATCCTTCCGACTGGCCTTTACTGAGCGCCAGAAGCAGGGTCCCAAAAGCGATGATCGACAGAATCGCTCCCGGGTAATCAAACTTCAGATCAGGCTTCTTCTCCGTTTCCTTCAACAGGGCGCTGCTCATGATAATCGCGAAAATGCCCACAGGGACGCTGACCAGGAACAGAAAATGCCAGTTGAGGTATTGGATCAAATATCCGCCGAGCGTCGGCCCTACAGCAGGGGCCACCATCGAAGCGATCCCGAACAAACCGAGCGCCATCCCGATTTTTTCCCGGGGGACGATCATGTAAATCATCGACATCCCGATCGGCATGATCAACCCCCCGCTCAGACCTTGAATGATGCGGAAGGCGATCATACTCGTGTCGCTCCAGGCCATCGCGCACAAGACGGAGGATGCCGTAAACGCGATCAGCGAGATCAGGAAGACCCGTTTGTATCCGAATTTGTCGCCGAGGGAACCGCTCATGGGAATGACAACGGCGTTGGCAAGCATGTATCCCGTCAATACCCATTGGATCGTATCAGTGGTTGAACCGAATACGTTTACCAGCGTTGGCAAGGCGACGTTGATCAGACTGTTGTTCAAGATAGCAACGAAAGTCCCCATGAGGATGGCCAGAAGTGTAATCCACATTCCGCCACTCCCGCCGTCCTTTTGCTGTGTCGCTGCTTCCGCCATTTTTATCACCTCCGCTAGTTGACGATTACTTTGCTGCCTTCGGCCAATGAATCAGTCGGTGTCAGCACCAGACGGTCGTTTTGGTTCACACCTTGCGTGACACTCGTCCATTCGCCCGATGTTTCTCCTACAGAGACTTCCACCTGATGAACGACATCCTGGTCTACTTTGAAAACGTAATGTTTATTGTCTTTCGTTACGATAGAAGAAGCGGGCACTTTCCAAGAGTTGGATGCTTCTGCCTGATTCGGCAGGTACACCTCGGCAAGCATGCCGGCGCGCAGTTCGCCGTCTTTATTGTCTACCGTTACTTTGATTGGGAAAGAGCTGCTGTTGGCGTCAGAGATCGGGCTGACGAACTCTACGGTTCCCTTCAGCACCTTTCCGCCAAGACTGTTAACCTTCACATCGACCGGGGCGCCTACCTTGATCTGGTTGATCTGCTCTTGCGGAACGCTCGCTTCCACTTTTACCCGGTCCATGTTGACCAGTACGAGGAGCGGCGCGCCCGGCTGTGCCATTTCACCCGGATCGATGTTTTTCTTGGCGACGATACCGGAAATCGGCGATTGGATCATCGTGTTTTGATAAGTGTTTTTCGCCAGCTCCAGGCTGGATTGCAGGCGGCTCACCTCAGCCTGCAGGGCTGCTATTGTATTGGAGGTAGGTCCCTCCTTGGCCAAATCGTATTGGGCCTGTGCCTGGTCGAGGGCTGTCCTTGCCTTTTCCAGATCGAGTGTAGTCTTTTCGTACTCGGCTTGGGAAATCGCGCCCGAGTCAAACAACGCCTTCATCCGGTTGGCTGTATTTTCAGCCACCTGCAGCGTAGCTTTTGCCTGCTCCACACCGCTTGCCAGGCGTTGCAGCTCTTGTGTCCGCGCTCCTGCCTGGGTGTCATGCAGCCGCGCTTGTGCGCTCGCGATCGCGGCTTCGGCTTGCTTCATTTGCTCCAGGTAATCTGTCGCCTCCAGCGTTACGAGGATATCGCCTTTTTTTACGACAGAGCCTTCCTTTACATTGACCTGTGCTACTTTTCCGGACAGCTTGGAGACGACTTGAATTTCATCAGCTGCTGCTATTTTACCGTTGGAGATCGCACTGGTTCCGGCCATGTCCGCTTTCCATACCTTTACAACCGGAGCGCTTTCTGATGGTCCGGCTGAAGACGGCTCACTGCATCCAGCCGCAATCAGCGAAACGGCTGCCAATACGGTACCCAGCGTCTTCCATTGTCTCGCTTTATTCATGTTTTTACATCTCCTTCACGTGCACTTTGATTTCTGCGTTCAGTCCGGCGGCCAGATGAAGCCCAGCGGTATCGTCGATCGCGATTTTGATCGGAATGCGCTGGGTGACTTTGGTAAAGTTGCCGCTTGTGCTAACAGCAGGCATCAACGAAAAAGTGGAGTTTGTCGCTTGGCCGATCTCGATCAAGTGTCCAAGCAGCTTGGTTTTCGGATAGGCATCCAGCACAATGTCCACTTTTTGTCCCAGTTTCAGCCGGTTGAGCTCTGTTTCCTCCACATTGGCAGAAACGTACAGCTTGGATTCGTCAACGACCATGGCGATGGATTGACCCGGGGAAACAACCTCCCCTTCCTTTGCCAGCGTTTTGATCACCGTACCTGTAATGGGTGCGCGAAGAAGAGCATTTTCCAGAAGATTGGTCGTCAGATTGGTCGTATCCTGTTGCCCTACGATTTGATCGGCAACGACCGTATCGCCATCCGCAATGGAAAGCTTCTGGAGCTTTCCGGCAATACGCGGCATAACGCGGTAAATGTCTCCGCTGATTCGTGCGTCTTCGGTAGTAACGTAATGACTGCCTTGATACCAGTAGTAATAGCCGATGCCTCCTCCCGCTGCCACCACCAGGAGCAAGATGACATACAAAATGATTTTTCGCTTCATGGTTTCTCCTCAGCTTTCTTTCTCTAGTTTGGTGATCAGAGTCTCCAAGGCGCGAACGATTTGCCCCAGCTCTGCATCAGAAAAGTCGCTAAACAGTGTACTGTAGTACGCTTCAGAAAAGATCGGCAGTTTTTCGAATTGCTCCCTCACTTTATCCGTCGAGCGAATCCAGACAACGCGGCGATCTTTTTCATCTCTTAGACGTTCTACCAGCTGCTCTCTCTCCAACCGATCAATGATGCCTGAAACCGTACTGTAAGACAGATCGACAGCCTTGCTGATCTGGCCGATGGTGAGCATTTCATCTTTAAGATGCCGCAAAACCATCAACTGCGGATAGGTCAATCCGACTTTCTCCAATTCTCTGGCAGCAATCATGTTGATCGTCTTGTTCAGGCGTTTTAAAAGGTCGCGGATGACCACTGGCTTGTTCATGGCTTCCCCCTTCTGATCAATTTATTTCGCACACGAAATTTTATCACACGAAATACTATACGTGTTTTCGTTTATGATTACAACCTTTTTTTGAATTGCATTTGAATAAAACTGTCTTCTGTTGAACATTTTTTTCTTTAAAAACGAGGAAGACAGCCCCCTGGAGCAGGTGCTGTCTTAAACTGGAAGCTGCGAACTGACAACTGTCGTACCCTTATGCGAAACAGGACCGGCTGGCTCTTCTTCCGGAAGCTGAAACTGTACGCTTGGCACATTTCTCGGTTCGTATTCAATCTCCGGGAATGAGTGAATCGTCACCATCATGCTTCCATTCGCGGAATAAGCACGGATCAGGATCGGATATGCGTATTTGTTCTGGAAGACGAAATCGGGGCCATACCAGCTTACGGTAGCATCCCTGCCTGGAGGAACATACGGCACGTTGCGGCTGTGCGAATACCTTTTCACGATATGTAGGCCAGCTTTGTCAACTGCATTGAACAGAGTCGAAGAAACCTGGCAAATCCCGCCGCCAATCCCCTCCGACAGTTCTCCTCTGACGATAATCGGCGCTTCGAGATAGCCTCTGCTTTTCGTTCGCTTGCCCACCACTTTATTGAAAGAAAACGTTTCTCCCGGCAGAACGACATAGTTGTTGATCGCTTTCGTAGCCAGCTGTATGTTATGAGAGCGATTGTGGTTTCGCGGATTAAAATACGTCGTGTATTGACCGATCCTGCGCTTGCGCACCTGCTCCAGCAAAGCGCGGTCCACACGCGGAAGCACATCGCGCAGGACAGGGGTGATCTGGGCCGGGCCGTTTCCGTAAAAGTAGGCATACACCTGGCCCCAAAAGGCCTTTTCATCCAGAGCTTGTCCTCTCTGTTCAGCGATAATCTGCCCTCGCTCATTGATAGCGGCATCTACCGGTGCCCGATAGACTTGAGCCGCAACACTTTTTCGCACCTCATCCAGCCTCGCCTCGTCTATCAAAGGGACGCCCGAAAGCGGCAATGTGTAATCGGCGCGATCCAGATAGGCAATCGGGGTTCCCTGCCAGACGATCCGGAGGAAATCGGTTGCGTCCAAGGGATGCACAAGAAGCATCAGTGCCATGACAAAAGAAAAACCCATCCGGCTGCTCACCTCCTTGGCATAGTATGAGCAGTCAAACGGGTTTCATGCGAATGGTCCGTTCTCCAGTCGGCCTCTCTGGCCGACTGGCTGTCAGTTTCAAGCAGGCTATCTGTCAGACCCCAGTTGGCTGGAGATCGCTGCCTCAAGCTCTGCGAGTTTTCTTTCGTCTGTCGCTTCCTGATAGATCAGAGACAAGCGGATCCGGCATTCCTCTGCCGCCTTCAAGCAGGCAGTGCCTCTTTTCGTCGCCTCCTTGTAACGCTTCTGGAAGGTGGCGATTTGACTTTGATACCGCTCATCCGTCCCTGGCTGGATTGCCCTCTCGTACATGTCGATGACCTCATCGGTTTCCCGCTCCGGAAAGTATTCATGCGGGGCTGTACTGTCAAAGATGGCGAGACCCCGTTCCGGCAGGACCACCATATCCAGGCTGTTCGGGTCCAGGCCGCAGTGGTATACCTCCGCATCAAATCCCCGTCTCTGCGCTTCTGCGACCAGGCGCTTCAAGATCGTGGATTTGCCCGATCCCGGCCTTCCTTTTATCAAATACCGCTTCGATACTTCCGCTGTCAGGTTGGGGACGAAATCCTTCGGACCCGCAGAAGTGGCTGCTCCCAAATACATCCGTCGGACTCGGGCTCTCTTCGCCGCTGTATCCTCACCGAAAAACAGGCGGATCACTTCGTCGCCCACCTGATTCGCCTTTTCCCGGTCGAGGTGGGCGATAAAGATACCCTCCCATTCATCGTGAATCCGCAGCGCTTCCGCAAACGCTTGGTGCGCCTCCAGCGTGCTTGCCTCGATCCGCTCGAGCAAAGAAACGATTTCTTCGCGATGAGACGCAAGCTTTTGTTTATCCACAGCATCTTGCAAATTGACATAGGTCTCGATCAAGCCGGGTCCCTCGGGCTTGAACTGGCGCGGGTATCCGCCGTCAACTACTGCTGCACTCCACTCCGGTATCACTACGCCATCAAAGGCTCCATTCACAAAAGGAGAGTGAATCCATTCGACCCGCTGGCCAAGTCGAATCGCCTGTTCTCCGATTTTTTCGATTAACCTGCTGGCGAGTCCCTCTGCATCGCCAGTAAGAACAATGCGCCGATCGATCCCGGTCAGTATCGCGTTCAAAAAAGACCGATACCCTCTCGCTGTATTTCCGCCTGCATAAATATGACGCTCGTTGACGCTCATGGCAATCCCTCCTGTAGAACTAAAAGCAAAATCAGCTTCCCGATATCGTATGCAGCAGCCGCCCATTAGGCGATTGTACCAATACGGACGTGCCGGCGTTCAGTAACAGCTTGCAGGCAAGCAAAAAGGCCGCTCTGCGATGCAGTCAGCGGCCTTCTTCCCGAGTCTTCTATTCTAATTGTTCAGATCGGTCATTTTTCCGGTGCTCATGTAAATAATCCACTCGCAGATGTTGGTCACATGATCCGCGATCCGTTCCAGATACTGTGCCACCAGCAACAGATGCGTGCCCTGCGAGATCGACTGTCCGTTCTTGGTCATCACGTCGATGAGATCCCGGAAAATCGTCGAAAACAATTTGTCGACAATGTCGTCGCGGGCCGCAATCTCTTCTGCCGCCTGCTTGTCAATCCCGATATAGGCATTCAGGCTGTCCCGCACCATCGCCTTGACATGATCCGCCATCAACGGAATATCGATCAGCGGCTTCACATACGGCTCGGCCATCAACCTCCGCGTAGTCTTCGCAATCGAGACCGCGTGATCGCCCATCCGCTCCAAATCGGTCACCAGCTTGAGCATCGTCCCCAGCCGCCGGAGGTCTCCGCCGACCGGCTGTTGCAAAGCGATCATCTGAAAGCAGCCGACCTCGATCTCGTGCTCCAGCTCGTTGATCAGGTGGTCGCTGGCGATGACTTGCTCGGCCAGTTGAACGTCACGCTCGACCAGGCTTTTGATCGATTTATGAATAGCTTCCTCTACTAGCGTCCCCATCGACATCAGCTTGCGATGCAAGCCGTCAAGCTGTTCTTCGAAAGCATGTCGCGTCATACCCTGTTTCCCCCTCATTTGTCTGTCACGACCATGGTACAAGGGGAATGTATACCGGGAGTAAAGGGAGTGTTATCTTTGTGTAAATGTTTCAAAAGCTCTCTACCATTCGATCGGCAGTGTCACTGTAAAGGTGCTGCCCTTTCCTTCCACGCTCTTCACCGTGATTTGCCCGTGGAGGCTTTCTACCAGATGCTTGACGATGGCAAGGCCCAATCCCGTGCCGCCCGAGTCGCGGCTGCGCGCTTTATCGACCCGATAAAACCTTTCAAAGATCCGCGGCAAATCCTGTTCCGGGATGCCGATGCCCGTGTCTGTCACCTGGATTTGCACGTGCCTGCTGTCCTGACGAAGCTCAAGCGTAATAGCCCCGCCCTCCGGCGTGTAGACGACAGCGTTGGTCACGAGATTTAAAATAATCTGCTGCAGACAGTCCTTGTCGGTCGTGAGCGTGATTCGCGGCTCTGCTTTGGGCAATGTGATCGAGATTTGCTTGCGCTGCGCCTGGTCTTGCAGGAGCGCAACGGTCGAGCTGATCAGGTCCTGAACATTGACCTGCACCAAATTCAAGGAAATTCGCTTCTGCTCGATTTTGGAGAGGTCGAGAATGTCCCGGATCATCCGATACAGTCTCTCGCTCTCATCAGAGATGATCTGCAGGAAATTGCGGCACGTCTCTTCGTCCTGCATCGCTCCGTCCAGCAGTGTTTCCGTAAAGCCCTTGATGGATGTGATCGGCGTCCGCAGCTCATGCGAGACGTTCGCCACGAAATCGCTCCGCATCTTCTCCAGACGGCGTACCTCGGTAAAGTCGTGCAGGACGACAACGACTCCTTTGGCTTCCCCTTTAAAGTTGATGTAGGGAGCAAAATTGACCTCAAGGATGCGCTCCTGCGGATAGTAAATATGCACTTCCTGCCGGAACTTTTCTCCGCGGTCCAGACAGCGGTCGATATACTGGCTTAGTCCGAAGCTTTTCCCCGCTTCGATGTGGAGCTTCCCGATCAAGTCGTTGGCCGAGGTTCCCAACAGCCGCTCTACCGCCGGGTTCACCAGCATAATCCGGCGCTGTTCCGAAATAAAAATGACACCGCTTGTCATATTGGTCAGCACACCCGAGAGTCTCTGCTGATTTTCCGAGATTTCGTACATCTGCTGCTCAAGGCTGGACGCCATGAAATTGATCGCGGTTGCCAACTGCCCGATCTCATCTTTTGCCTTGATCCTGACGCGGCTCTCGTACTCGCGCTGCGTGATGTTTCTCGCTACCCGCGTAATTTCTTCGATCGGCCTCGTGATGTTGTAAGAAATGCGGGAAACGACGATCGAGCCGAGCACCAGGGTAACGAGCAATCCCGTCACCAGGCTGTACCACAGATTGTGTACCGTGTCGGTAATATCCTGCATCGACATCGCCGAGCGGACCGAACCGATAATTTGATCTTCGACAACGATCGGAACCGCGACATACATCATTTCGTAGCCCAGCGTCTCGCTGTAATGTCTGTCTATACCCGTCTCCCCGCGAAGCGCGGCCGAAAACTCGGGACGGTCGGCGTGGTTCTCCATTCGCTCCTGTTCATACGTATTGTCAAACAGCACGCGGCCTGTACGGTCTATCAAGGTAAGCCGCACCTCTTCTCCCGGAGCCACCTGTTCCACCCTCTTGGCCAGTGTAATTTCGTCACTGAGCACTTCCGGGCGGACCGCCTGCGCTACCAGCTTGGATTCGCGGGTCAGAAGCTCGCTCAACGTCTCCAGGTAGGAACGCTCCAAAACCTTGGCAAAATACATGCCCATCAATAATAAGACAAGAGAAATCAGTCCGAGAATCGTGAGGGTGAGTTTGATCCGAAATCGCGTCAAGGAATCAGTCCCCCTGTCATCCTTCCAGCTTGTAGCCTAGGCCGCGAACGGTTTTGATATAACGGGGACTTTTCGTGTCTTCCTCCAGCTTTTCGCGCAAATGGCTGACATGCACGTCGACGATCCGCGAGTCGCCGATGAAGTCGTAATTCCAGACGGCATTCAGCAATTGGTCCCGAGTCAGGACTCTGCCGTGATGGCTGGCGAGATAATGGAGCAGTTCAAATTCCTTTGGCGTCAGCTCCACCTTCTCACTGCCTCGAAACACTTCGTATTTTTCCGGATAAATCCTGATTTCCCCAAATTGCAATACTACCTCGTCCGGGGCGGCCGCTGCCTCGGAAGATGTCTGGGTACGGCGAAGAATCGCTTTTACCCGGGCGATCACTTCTCTGGGGCTGAAAGGCTTCGTCAAGTAATCATCCGCCCCCAGCTCGAGACCAAGGATTTTGTCCAGTTCATCGTCTTTGGCTGTCAGCATCAGGATCGGCGTGTTGTTGCGCTCCTGGCGCAATGTTTTGCAGACGTCCATGCCTTCCATCTTGGGCAGCATCCAGTCGAGAATAATAAAATCAGGCTGCTCCGTGCGAGCCATATCCAGGGCCTGCTTTCCGTCACAGGCAGTTATTACTTGAAAACCGGCTTTTTCCAGGTTGAATTGCAGCAATTTGACGATAGACGCCTCGTCGTCTACCACTAAAATCTTTGTCATTATGTTTCCCCCCTACGCTGCCGTCCTCGGCTCTTCTCTAGTGTTCTCACGTTCCAGTCTGCCAAATCCAGCTTAGGTAAGACAAGTAATTTTTTTGTAAAGATGTTGTTGGGGCTGTGGTGGAGGAGATGAAACAGGAGAAAACTGCTGCAGGTTCGGTGGGACACTTGCTGGGGGCGGGGGGGTGTCCGGCGCCAAAGCAAAAGCGGAACCGCGTCCAAAAGCAGCAGGTTCATTGATGTCTCTCAGAGTTGGACGCTGAAAGCGTGTTCCGCTTTTGCTTTGGTGCCTGGGTAGTGTCCCAAAGACCTTTGCCGTTTTCTCCTGTTTCATCTCTACAGCCATAGTGGTTGGAGGGGGTGTTTTTAGCAGATACAGGAAGCATAAGGGTGAAAGCGATTCGAAGATGAGCAGGCATGAATCATTGTTAACTTTTTTCAGGAAAAATCAAAAGACGCCCCCTTGGGAGCGTCTTTCACTAGTAATAGCTATTGCGGGACTTTGTTATTGCAAAACCTTCATGACATTGCGCACGGAGTCGGCGGATTTGTCGAGGGCGGCTTTTTCTTCCGCCGTCAGTTCCAGCTCGATGACTTTCTCGATGCCTTTTCCGCCGAGCAGGGTTGGCACGCCGAGGTAGATGTCATTGTAGCCGTACTCGCCTTCCAGATAAGCGATGGAAGGCAGAATGCGTTTTTTGTCCTTCAGAATGGCTTCTGCCATTTGAACGAGAGAAGCAGCCGGCGCATAGTAAGCGGAGCCGTTGCCCAGCAGGTTGACGATCTCTCCGCCGCCTTTGCGGGTACGCTCGACGATCGCGTCCAGGCGATCCTTTGGAATCAGCGTTTCCAGCGGTATACCGCCCGCATAGGAGTAGCGTACCAACGGGACCATGTCGTCGCCGTGGCCCCCCAATACAAAGCCGGTAACGTCTTCTACGGACACGTTCAGTTCCATCGCTACAAAGGTGCGGAAACGGGCTGTATCCAGCACGCCGGATTGGCCGATTACGCGCTCTTTCGGGAAACCGGACGTTTTGAAGAACGTGTAGGTCATCGCATCTACCGGGTTGGACAGAACCAACACGATGGAGTTCGGAGCGTGCGTTTTCACTTGCTCTGCAACGGAGCGCATGATGCCTGCGTTGGTGTTGACCAGATCGTCGCGGGACATGCCTGGCTTGCGGGCAATCCCAGCCGTGATGATGACAAGGTCAGCATCCTTGATTTCCGCATAGTCCGCTGTGCCCGTGATGCTGGAGTCAAAACCGAGGACCGGAGAAGATTCCATCATATCGAGCGCTTTCCCTTTTGTCGGGTTTTCCAGTTGCGGAATGTCTACCAGCACGACATCTCCCAGTTCTTTTTGAGCCAGAATGAATGCTGTCGTTGCACCAGTGAAGCCGCTGCCGATCACTGCGATTTTTTTGCGTTGGAATGCCATATAAGGTCGCCTCCATAGCATTGCTTTTTGTTGGTTTGCTAATGGTCCCAGAAAGCCTTTTTGCTCGGTACTTTACACTTACATGTTTTTGATCAGGGCGTCAGCGAACTCGGAGCATTTCAGCTCGGTTGCGCCTTCCATCAGACGTGCGAAATCGTAGGTTACGGTTTTCGCGGAAATTGTTTTTTCCATGGAGTTGATGATCAGGTCTGCCGCTTCGTTCCAGCCCAGGTGACGGAGCATCATTTCGCCGGAGAGGATGACGGAAGACGGGTTCACTTTGTCCAGACCGGCATATTTCGGAGCAGTACCGTGAGTCGCTTCGAAGATTGCGTGTCCAGTCAGGTAGTTGATGTTTGCGCCAGGAGCGATACCGATACCGCCTACTTGTGCAGCCAGCGCGTCGGAGATGTAGTCGCCGTTCAGGTTCAGTGTAGCTACTACGTCGTACTCAGCCGGACGAGTCAGGATTTGCTGCAGGAATGCATCGGCAATCACGTCTTTTACGATGATTTTGCCTGCTGCTTCTGCTTCTTTTTGCGCTTTGTCAGCGTCGCCGCCTTCTGCTTTGATGCGGTCGTATTGCGCCCATGTGAATACTTTGTCGCCGAATTCGGCTTCAGCTACTGCATAGCCCCAGTTTTTGAACGCGCCTTCGGTGAATTTCATGATGTTGCCTTTGTGTACGAGGGTTACGGATTTGCGCTTGTTGTCGATCGCGTAGTTGATCGCTGCGCGAACCAGACGCTCGGTACCTTCTTTGGAAACAGGCTTGATGCCGATACCGGATGTTTCCGGGAAGCGGATTTTCTTCACGCCCATTTCGTTTTGCAGGAAGTCGATTACTTTTTTCACTTCCGGTGTACCTTCAGCCCACTCTACGCCAGCGTAGATGTCCTCGGTGTTTTCGCGGAAGATCACCATATCTGTCAATTCAGGATGTTTTACCGGAGAAGGAACGCCATCGAAGTATTGAACAGGACGTACGCAAGCGTACAGATCGAGCTCCTGGCGCAGCGCCACGTTGATGGAACGGATTCCGCCGCCGACTGGTGTAGTCAGAGGGCCTTTGATTGCGATCAGGTATTCGCGAACAGCAGTGAGGGTATCCTCAGGCAGCCACTCGCCGTATTGGTTGAAGGATTTTTCACCTGCGAATACTTCGAACCAAGCGATTTTCTTTTCGCCTTTGTATGCTTTTTCTACGGCTGCATCCAACACGCGAACAGATGCATTCCAAATATCAGGACCCGTACCGTCCCCTTCGATGAACGGGATGATCGGGTTGTTCGGTACTACCAGTTTGCCGTTATCTACTGTGATCTTTTGGCCAGAAGTTGGCTGCGACAAGTTTTTAAACACAAGAAATCCCTCCAGTATATGGAAAATAATGGTAGAAAAATATTTCCAGACGTAGGAGAACTACCACACTCGGTGGTAGTTCTCAAGCAGGTGCTTAGGAGTGTGGGCCCGCTATGGTGCCGCCTCCTCCACGATCGGAATAGCAAGGGTCATTAGCGGCGGTCGATTGGCACGTAGTGCTGGTTGACCGGTCCAGTGTAGTCGGCGCGCGGACGGATCAGGCGATTGTTTTCGTACTGCTCCATGATATGCGCAGTCCAGCCGGACATTCGGCTAATCGCAAAAATCGGCGTGAACAGATCGCTTTCCAGTCCGAGAGCGGTGTAAACGGAAGCGGAATAGAAATCGACGTTTGGCTTGAGGCCTTTTTCGCCAGTCACCATTTCTTCCACCTTGACGGACATCTCATACAGCTCTGGACGTCCGATTTGAGCGGTGAGCGCTTTGGACATTTGCTTCAGCCATTTCGCGCGCGGGTCTCCGTCTTTGTACACGCGGTGTCCGAAGCCCATGATTTTGTCCTTGTTGTCCAGCTTTTGACGGATGTAGGATTCCACATTGTCCATGGAACCGATTTCTGCCAGCATGGCTGCTACAGCTTCGTTGGCTCCGCCGTGCAGAGGGCCCTTCAATGTGCCGATCGCCGAAACGATACCGGAATAGATATCGGTCAAGGTCGCTACAGTCACACGCGCTGCGAACGTAGAAGCGTTGAACTCGTGGTCCGCATGCAGAATCAATGCTACGTCAAATGCTTTTTCTGCGGTTTCGGTAGGCTCTGCACCAGTCAGCATGTACAGGAAGTTTTTTGCAATCCCGTAAGACGGATTCGGAGCGACAGGTTCCAGTCCCTTGCGCATACGTGCATACGCTGCGATCAGGGTTGGGGTTTGAGCCATCAGGCGAATCGATTTCCGGTAATTGGCCTCAGGAGTCATGTCCTGCGCTTCTGCGTCGTAGAGCGCTAGCGAAGAGACAGCTGTGCGCAACGCCGCCATCGGGTGTACGCCTTTTGGATAGGCGCGAATGCTGTCGATTACCTCTTTCGGTACCGCAGCATTTTCGCCCAGTTGCTTTTTCAAAGCATCCAGCTGATCGCGCTTCGGTAGGGCTCCATGCCAGAGCAGGTACACAACCTCTTCAAAGGTAGCGTTTTCAGCGAGCTCGTCGATGTTGATACCTCCATAGCAAAGTACCCCATCGACAATCGAACAGATCGAAGATTGAGCGGCGACCACGCCTTCAAGTCCGCGAGTAGCTGTCATGTAACTCTCTCCTTTTCCACTCTAAGCTATATGAAATTGTCCTGGTGGTTCCTTTTACGACCACCCTCCGCACATGAATGATTGACAAATCGGCTTACATAATCATTCGCTTTTATAAAAAACGCGTATTTCAGGGAGGAGAGACCCACGGGTCCTGCTGCTGCATGGTTATAAAAAGAATCCAACCATAATTCGACACAATTATAAAAGATTATTGCGATTTTGTGAATGATAAATGTACAAGATGCAAAAAAGCCGGTGTATATGGCAAAGCTTGCTTGCACCTACCAGCATACTGCATAATAGTTACAAAGCGGTCACGATCGTTTTTTCACGCTGATCGGAGGGACAGCCGCCTGGAAACATTTATGAAAACAACGAATCCATCTCTCTATTCCTCCGTGGATAGAAAGGAGAGTACTATTGAACCGGCATAACTGGGTTGAACGCCTCTTTCAAATCATTCGGTTTTTATGGGTTTGCCTTGTCATTTATCTCGGCTTCAAGCTCATTGTATTCGCATCACCTTTACTGTACCCATTTCTAATCTCCTTAGTCATCGCACTTGTCATTCATCGGCCTGTGACGTTTTTGACCAGAAAGGCCAAGTTCCCCCGGTGGCTGTCCGTAACGATCGCCCTCCTTCTTTTAATCGCGATTTCCGGCGGCGTCGTCACGCTCGTCATCACCGAGACAGTCGTAGAGATTGGAGAATTGGCGAGAAAGCTTCCCGGATTTTCCAACGAGCTTGCTCAATACCTGCAGCGGACGATTTCCCAGGATTTTCTGACCGGCCTGTATGAGCAGATTCAATGGTTCTACTCGCATCTGGACCTTGCGTACAAGGATAAATTGGACAACACGATCAGACAGGGAATTACATCGATTACGCAAGCTGGACAGCAGCTCATTGTGCAG
Organism: Brevibacillus borstelensis; assembly: GCF_036700025.1. NCBI lineage: Bacteria > Bacillati > Bacillota > Bacilli > Caryophanales > Paenibacillaceae > Brevibacillus > Brevibacillus borstelensis. The sequence goes on from NZ_CP144922.1 coordinate 4,361,197, forward strand.
TTTCTCGATGGCTTGAAAAACTTCCTCGTGTCGCTGCCGAACCTGGCGACAGTGTTCGTGATTTCCTTGCTCGGCGCATTTTTCATTGCCAAGGATTTCTTCCTGTGGGAAGAGCGCTTCAGAAAGCTTCTCCCAAACGGCGTCAACAACCGGCTTGACGAGATTTTCAAGGATCTGAAAGCCGCTTTGTTCGGCTTCCTCAAAGCCCAGCTTACGTTGATTTCGTTGACAGCTGCCATCGTCATCATCGGCCTTTTGATCCTGCGGGTCGAATACGCAGTCACGATCGGACTGATTACCGGTCTCGTTGATCTGCTGCCGTACCTTGGCACAGGGACGGTATTTATCCCGTGGATCATTTACCTGTTTTTCAAAGGGAACTACAGTCTGGTCATCGGCTTGTCGATCCTGTACGGAGTCGTGCTGATATTCCGGCAGATTATCGAGCCAAAGGTCGTTGCCGAAAACGTCGGATTGGACCCGCTGCTAACGCTGGTCGCTCTGTTCGTCGGCTTGCAGATTTTCGGATTTCTCGGCCTCATCATCGGGCCTGTTTCCCTGGTGTTGATCAACGCGCTTGTAAAGGCGAAAGTATTTACCGATATTTGGAGGTACATCAAAGGGACCGAAACGTAAGAAAAAGGAGGCGACGGCCTCCTTTTTTGCTTGTTTTTATGATGTCAGCGCCGGAAGAAGAAATGAACCCGCCCGGAAGAGATCAGCGACCACAGCCATCTTTTTATGAAGTGGCGAATAATCATCCGTGTATAGGGAACAAGGAAAATGACTCCGACAACATCGGAAAAGAAGCCTGGCATCAAGAGCATAATCCCGCCTGAGAGCACCAGCGCTCCGTCAATCAGGGTCTCTGTAGGCATTTGGCCTCGGGAGAGCTGCAGCTGGAGCATCCGCATGACCTGCAGCCCCTGCTGCTTGGCCAGCCACGCTCCGACAAAGCCGGTCAAAATCACCAGCGCGATCGTATACCATGGACCGATCACCTTTCCGACCGCGATCAGCCCCCAGAGCTCTACCGCGGGAACGACGATAAACAGAACAAGCAATATGCGAAAAAGCATGGCTATTTCCCCCCAGCACACCGCTCTTCCAGCAGCGCGTATACCTCCGGCACCACGCGGGCCAGCCGGATCGGCTTCATCTCCATCGTTGTAAACGCATGCTTGGTCTTGCCTGCAACGAGCAGTTGTTCGTCAGCCACCCGGTATATTTCATAACCGAACGTCAATCGGACCATAGACAGCTCCTCCAGCTGCGTCCTGATTTCCACCCAGTCATCGTACCGTGCCGGCTGCTTATACGATAACGAGACGTCTGTAACGGGCAAAAGGATTCCCTTTTCCTCCAGACTCCGATAGGTCACGCCAGTCTCGCGAATAAATTCAGTCCGTCCCACTTCAAACCAATTGAGGTAGTTCGCATGGTAGACCACTCCCATCTGGTCCGTTTCACTGTACCGAACACGTATCCGATGCGTATAAACAGTCGAGTTCAACGCGATCGCCCCTTTCTATCCTTATTGTATCACAGACAACACCTTTTCTACTTCTTTTGCCGACTCGATTATCGGCGTCGCCCTTTCGTCATTCCGCTTCTTTCCCAACCCGGCGGCTCCATCCGGGAAACGGTTTTTGCACTGTTGCGTCTATCATACAGTTGGAAAAAATAGAAAAAGAGAGAAGGGATCAAATGCTGTACCGCCGACGTACCTATCAAATTGATCCAGCCAGACAAGCGGCATTTCAGTCATTTTTCCAAGAATACCTGCTCCCTGCCCAGCTCAAGCACGGTGCCCGGCTGGTCGGACGATGGTCGACAGAGCGCGGCGACGAAGTGACTGCCATCTGGGAGTACGACAGCATGGAAGCGTATGAAAGAATCGAGAACGCTGTCAAGTCTGACGAACTGCATCGCCTGGCTCAAGAAAAGCGCAACAGCCTCGAACCGTTGTACCTGTCATGCAAACAGGACTTCCTGATTCCTGCCAGCACCTACAACCCGCCCAAGCACATCGTGGCAGCTTTCGGCTATATCACGAACGACGACGGCGAGGTCCTCCTGGTGAAGGCCCGAAATCGTCAGGATACATGGGAGCTGCCCGGCGGACAGGTAGAGGTCGGCGAGAGTCTGCTGGATGCTGTCATCAGGGAAATCAGAGAGGAATCCGGCATCGAAGCCCGGCTCACGGGCATCACCGGAGTCTATCACAACGTAAGCAGCGCCATCGTCGCTGTCGGCTTTCGCGGAGTCGCCATCGGGGGCTGCTTGCAGACATCGGAGGAGACCACAGATGTCCGTTTTGTCAAACTGACAGAGGAAAACCTGCATGAATACATCACCCGTCCCCAACTGGCCAGCCGTACGCTCGACGCCCTGACAAAAGGCTCTATCTGCTTGGAGATGTTTCGGCTGTCCCCCTATGAGCTGATCTACCGGATGGAAGAACCGACAGCCGCACCGCAATAGCAAAAACCGGAGCAGAACGATTGCGCCGTTCTGGCTCCGGTTTCTTCATATCCATGTATGCGATTAACGAATCGGGCAAGCCCCTGTCTCGCACGAATCTGCCGTCGAAAGATCGGAGTCTCCCCCTCTTTCGAACATTTGCAGAATCGCCGGATCAAACGGCTTCATGCTCGCCTTGAGCGCTTCGTACTGTTCTTTCGTGCACGCTTCGTAAGGCGCCAGTTGATAGGTTCCTCCGTCCAGCTGCAGGAAGGATACCCCGACGAAGTTGTCCCAATTGCTGTAGACGATCTCCTCTACCTCGTCCCACTCCTCTGGACGGACGGTAATGGTGTTGGACGAGTTGTGCTCCGTGTACTCTTTTTGGAAACGGAAGTAGGTGTCAAACTGGCGTTTGGCGTTTACTTCATTTTTCGTCTCGCGCGCACCGGAAGCAACCGGGAAATCGATTACCAGCGTACGGGCATTAGCCATGCGCTCCTCATGGGTTTCCCCAGGCGTCCCCACCTCGGGATGAACCGTCCAGCCCAAAGTCTGAACCGCTTTTGCCAACGGATCTTCGGCATTGATCCGAATCCGGCGAATGTAGTACGGAGAATGCGACCAGTGCAGACCGCTGGACACGCCTCCAGCTACCTGGGAGAGCGTTCCTTCCGGCTTTACTGTTGTCACCAGCAGCGGCGAGTTGACTCGCAGCTCATATGCATAACGGTCGGCCTCTTCGCGGGCTGCATTGCCGAGCAGGCGGAGCAGCTCGACTTCTTGTTCCTCCGTATATCCCAGCGATGCGATCGCATCCTTGACGCCTGTCAGAGAGGTTCCCAGCAGTCTGTCGCGCTGTTGAACGACATCCCAGTGAGGCAATTCGAGCGTCACCAGAGTCATGCGCAGGCCGGCACGTGCCGATTTGCGCTGTGCATCCAGAAGTCCGTCCAGATCGAGGTATTTGGAGCCGTCCGGACTCTCTTTTACAAATTGGACCAGGTTGACAGTCGTCAGGTTGCACACGCCGTAAGAGTCCAGCAGGATTTCGGCGCAAGGATTGAGGCCTTCCGCATTCGGACGGCGGCGGTTGGCTTCCTCCAGATTGACGAAGCCCGGTTCGCCCTCCAGCTGCATCATCGTGAATACGAGATGCAGGAACTCGCGGCTCGGCATTTGGTTGAACGCGATCGAGTTGTTGGACATGCGGCGGTGATCCAGACCGAAACGGCCGTCGCCCACCTTTTGGATGTTGTCAAACCAGGAAGGCTTTTTGTCGCCGAGCAGCTCTCCCACTTTTTGGTGATGGGCGATCTGCTGCTCTGTCCAGAAGCCGTTGATGCCGTATTTGGCAAACAGGCACTCATAGTCATCGTGGTCGAACAGGAAGATCTCTGCCGTACGGCGAACGCCGCCCACAACGACGTTTGCGCCGATCAGATTGCCGATATCGAGGACGTGGATCGGGCGAATCTTGCCGTAGCCTTTCTCGTCGACTTCGATCGGATCAAGGGAAGCGTCAATCTGGTTTTTCAGCACCTTGTCGATGCCTTCGAACATTTCGCGAAGCGGTTCATGGCCGCTGGCAGTTCCGCCAAAACGCTTCAGGCGCTCGCCTTTTGGCCGTACGCTGTTATAGGAAATCTTGACAGTATGAATTTGCTCATATGCAGGGTCGGTCAAAATATGCAGATAGTGGCGGAGCGATTCGACCCAGCCTTCCTTGCTGTCGCCAACGTAAATTTTGGCGTATCCGTTCCCCAGCACCTTCAGCTCGGAGCGCTCCAGTCGCTGATGCATCGGCAGCGGCTTGTACTCGGAAGAAAGCAGAGTGACATTCGTCCGGATCGGAGCCAAGCCTTCAGCCATTTGCTTTGTGCACTTGAAGCCCACTCCTGTTCCCACCAGCAGCAGGTAAAAGAGGTCGCACAAATCTTCCCAGGATTTGATGTTCAGGAAGGAGCAGTTGAAATTGGCCAGCGGATACAGATCGGCTACGCCATTTTCCGCGCCGCCAACCCAAAGTGTGCGTCCGGACAGGAATTGCTTCAGGTTGAACATGTTGTCAAACAGACCCTCGGCCTCTGTCTCCAATTCACGCAGATCAGGGGTGAGTCCGATTTTAATCATATGCTGGTAAGCCAGCTTCATATTGTAGTCGATCGAACGACGGCAGGTTTCTTTCCACGTCTCGCGTCTGCCGAGCTCAGGGATAAACCGAGAGTAGGTGCGATAGTAGACAAATTGCCCCAACGGGTTCATATGTAACGGAAAATCCGGGTATTGATTCAGGAAATCATCCCGCAGAAAACGGGTTCTTGTTTCTGTTGCCAGCATTTCGGTTCCTCCTTCTGATATAGCCAAACTACGTCCGATGTACCTGTCCGTAGCTACGCGCTTGTGCCCACATCTTGTCTTGCAATCTCTCTTTCTAGTTAACTATGTTTCCCCCAAAAACACAATAGATTTTTCTATATATTGTGCGAAAGATTTTTCGACAACACAATATATTGTGTTTTCCGCAAAAAACAGGACTTGACAAGCTTTTGCTGACAGACGATCAAGAGCAGGCGAAAATCCAATTTTACCAGATAAAATTGTGATTGGCACCCCTCGTCCGATAGGAACATATTCCTAATTGGACAAGCGTGCGACACAAAATACTCACTTCCTGCCTCGAACAAACCATACTTTTCTCCTATAGACTACCAGCGGAAGATAGACAACAAGCACGACAAAGAGAGGGTACATATCGGCACCCTCTCCCCATTATATGGAAAACACTTTTGCCTAGTTCCTACAGTACGCGTGCATGTCCGGTGTAAATGTGGCCACGCTCTGCATCAACAGTCACGGTTTGACCGTCTTTCAGCAAGTCCGTAACCTTTTTGACGCCTACGATGACCGGTACGTTGAGGTTCAACCCGACGATTGCGGCATGGGACGTTAGTCCTCCCTCTTCCGTAATAACTGCCCCCGCTTTTTCAAATGCAGGCACCATATCGGAGTCTGTCCCGATCATCACGAGAACGCTCCCCGCTTCGGTCTTTTCCAATGCTTCAGCAGCCGAACGGGCAACGACAACCTTGCCACTCACGATTTTGCGGCCGATTCCCTGCCCTTTCGCTACAATGTCGCCAATTACGTGGATTTTCATCAGATTGGTGGTTCCGACCTCCCGTACCGGAACGCCTGCCGTAATCACGACCAAATCGCCGTGGCGAACGAAGCCGGCCTCCAGTGATTTCTGCACGGACAGCTCCAGCATCTCATCCGTTGTATTGGCTACTGTTCCGAGCACCGGATACACACCGTTGACCAGGGCCAGTCGGCGCATGACGCTCTCATGCGGAGTGACCGCCACGATCGGGGCCTTCGGACGATATTTGGACACCATTCGGGCAGTGTGTCCGCTTTCGGTAGCCGTAATCACCGCTGCCGCGTCCAGATCCAGCGCCGCATTTGACACCGCCTGGCTGATGGCGTCCGTGATCGTCACCTGTTTTTGCACCGCGTGAGCAAACAGAATTTCCCGGTAGTTCAGCTCTTGTTCCGCTCTGACCGCGATCCGGTTCATCGTCTCCACAGACTCGACCGGATACTTCCCTGCTGCCGTTTCGCCGGAGAGCATGATCGCGTCGGTGCCGTCAAAGATGGCGTTCGCCACATCGCTTGCCTCGGCCCTTGTCGGACGCGGGTTCCGCTGCATGGAATCGAGCATTTGGGTAGCGGTAATCACCGGTTTCCCCAGATCGTTGCATTTCTTGATCAGCTGTTTCTGTACGAGCGGCACTTCTTCTGCCGGAATCTCGACGCCAAGGTCGCCGCGCGCCACCATCAAGCCGTCGGCAACAGCGAGAATTTCATCGACATTGTCTACGCCTTCCTGGTTCTCGATCTTGGCGATGATGTCGATTTTGGCATGATGACGCTCCAAAATCTCGCGGATTTCCAGAATGTCCGATGCCTTGCGGACAAACGAAGCTGCGATAAAATCTACGCCTTGCTCGATGCCGAACACAATATCCTGTGCGTCCTTCTCCGTAATGCCCGGCAGATTGATCTTGACGCCGGGCACATTGACACCCTTTTTGCTCTTCAGTGTACCGCCGTTTTTGATCTCGCACACAATTTCGTTGCCTTCTACTTTTTCTACAAAAAGTCCGATCAAGCCGTCGTCGATCAGGATCGTGTCTCCAGCCTTTACGTCGCGGGGAAGCTCCGCATATGTAATGGAGACGCGTTCGGCTGTGCCTGCCACTTCCTCTGTCGTCAGGATCATCCGATTCCCTTCGACCAGCTCGACAGAGTCTACACCGAGTGTGCCTGTCCGAATCTCCGGCCCTTTGGTATCCAGCAGGATCGCTACCTGTTTGCCTGTCTCCTCGCACGCACGGCGAATATTCACGATGCGCGCGGCGTGCTCTTCATGCGAGCCGTGGGAAAAATTTAGCCGAGCTACGTTCATTCCTGCGTGAATCAGTTTTTTCAGCGTCTCGACTGATTCGCTGGCAGGTCCAATGGTACAAACGATTTTTGCTTTACGTAACACAAGAAGTCCCTCCTAAGCTATGTGCTCCCGATTAAATGGAGAGCGTACGTGCCAATTGATAGATGGATAAGTCAAGCTGATGCTTTTGTGAAAGTGCTTCCTGGAAATCGACGTCGACGATCGCATTGTTGCGAATGCCTACCATGCGGTCCCGTTTTCCTTCGATCAGCAGATCGACCGCTGCAGCTCCCATTCGGCTGGCGAGCATCCGGTCAAATGCAGTCGGCGAGCCTCCCCGCTGAATATGGCCAAGCACGGTTACACGCGTCTCCAGGCCGGTCAGCCTTTTGATCTCGTCAGCGTAATAATTCGCGCTGCCTACGCCTTCTGCCACGATGATGATCGTATGTTTTTTCCCGCGGCGGTGTCCCGATTCGAGCCGCTCTACGATATCCTCGATATCATTCTCCGCTTCTGGGATCAAAATAGACTCCGCCCCGGCTGCGAGACCTGCCCACAGGGCAATATCTCCGGCATCCCTGCCCATCACTTCAATGATGTAGGTACGCTCATGCGATGTGGCTGTGTCCCTGATCTTGTCAATGGCTTCGACAACTGTATTCAATGCGGTATCAAAACCGATGGTGAAGTCCGTGCAAGGGATATCGTTGTCGATTGTGCCGGGAATACCGATTGTCCTGACACCCTTTTCGGACATTTTCTGGGCCCCCCGGAAGGAACCGTCACCGCCAATGACGATCAATCCTTCGATTCCGCGTCTGTTCAGTTGATCCACCGCTTTTTGCTGCCCGACTTCGGTCTTGAATTCTTCACTTCGCGCTGAATAGAGGATGGTTCCGCCGCGGTGGATGATATCACCGACCGAGCCCAGCGTCATTTCCTGTATATCGCCATACATCAAACCCTCGTAGCCATGATACACGCCATACATTTGAATCCCGTGGTACGCGGCTCGCCTGACTGCTGCGCGCACGGCTGCGTTCATGCCGGGTGCATCCCCGCCGCTGGTTAAAACTGCAATTTTCTGCATGGAAACCACCTCATCCATTCTTTCCGTCATTAGGATGCCTTGAAACCAAAACAGTATGTACGATATTCCCTTTCTTACACGCTGTATTAGTCACAAGGACATATCTGTTACACTCACGGGAGCAATGTGCTATACTTTTAGAAAGATCTGACAAGTCCCGGTTACGAATACGATTGTATCAGATTTTATCGACAGAAAAAAGCAAAAAGCGCCCCCCATTTTAGAGGGAGGCGTAAGAACCGATCTGTTTAAATTTCTCGTAACGATCCTGTATCAATTCTTCTGGACTGAGCTGTTCTAGCTGTTTCAGCCCTTCCAGCAGCTTGGCCTTGACGAGAGAAGCTTGCAGCATCACATCGCGGTGAGCGCCGCCAAACGGCTCCTCGATGATGTCCTCGATAACTCCCAGCTCCTTCAGATCGGGAGCCGTGATCTTCATCGTTTCCGCCGCGCGCATCGCCAGACTGGCATCTCTCCACAGAATGGCCGCCGCGCTTTCCGGTGCGATCACGGAGTAATAGGAATTCTCCAGCATATAGACGCGGTTCCCCACTCCGATCGCCAAAGCTCCGCCGCTGCCGCCTTCACCGATCACGACACAGATGATCGGCACGCGAAATCTCGCCATCTCCAACAGGTTGCGGGCAATCGCTTCGCTTTGCCCCCGCTCCTCCGCCGCTTTCCCCGGATACGCCCCCGAGGTGTTGATGAAGCAGATGATCGGACGGCCAAATTTGTCGGCCTGCTGCATGATGCGGAGCGCTTTGCGGTAGCCTTCGGGATGGGCCATACCGAAATTGCGCTTGATGTTGTCCTTTGTATCTTTGCCTTTTTGGTGCCCGACAATGGTAACCGGACGTCCGTCCAGCTTGGCAATGCCCCCGACAATCGCCAGGTCGTCTCCGAATAAACGATCACCGTGCACTTCCAGAAAATCAGTAAAAATATGATCAATGTAGTCCAATGTGGTGGGTCGCTCCGGGTGACGGGCGAGCTGTACGCGCTGCCACGGCGTCAGGCTTCCGTAGATCTGTTCGGCCAAATCCTTGGCCTTCTGCTCCAACCGCGCTACTTCTTCGGAAAAATCAATCCCTTTTTCTTCGGTGAACCTGCGCAATTCCTTGATTTTATCCTGCAACTCCACCAATGGTTTTTCAAAGGGAAGTTCGTTCGCCATCTTTATACTCCCTCCCGAATCGTGTGCATCTCAACGAGCTTGGATAGCGTCGAGCGCATGTCCTTGCGATGCACAACCATATCGAGTTGCCCGTGATTCAGCAAGAACTCGGCTGTTTGAAAGTCTTTTGGCAGCTCCTGACGGATTGTCTGCTCAATTACGCGTCTGCCGGCAAAGCCAATCATCGCTCCAGGCTCGGCAATATTGTAATCGCCAAGGGAAGCAAAGCTGGCAGAGACACCCCCGTAAGTAGGGTTGGTCAGGACAGACACGAACAACTGGCGTTCCCGGTCCAGCTTTGCCAATGCCGCGCTTGTTTTCGCCATCTGCATCAGACTGAGCACGCCTTCCTGCATCCGCGCACCGCCTGAAGCCGAAAAAAGGATAAAGGGGAGCTTGCGCTCTGCAGCCTGTTCGATCGCCCTCGTAATTTTTTCACCGACGACCGAGCCCATGCTGGCCATGCGAAAACGCGAATCCATTACGCCGATAATGACGCGCTGCCCATCCAGAAGCCCTTCGCCTGTCATGATCGCCTCTTTCAGATTCGTCGCTTCCATATCCTTTTCCACTTTTTCCAGGTAGCCTGGGAAGCCAAGCGGGTTGGCTGTCACCAAATCCGTGTCGAATTCTTCGGTCAGCACGCCGTCGTCAAGCAATGCCGCAATGCGCTCCGGCGCCGACATCGAAAAATGGAACTGGCATCCCTTGCAAACGCGGAGATTCTTCTCCAGGTCCTTGGAGTAGTGAATCGTTCCGCAATGCGGACACTTATTCATCAGTCCCTCGGGAACTTCCTTGCCTTTTGTGACGGCTTCGACAGCGCCGTCAGCCTGGGGAGTTCCACGCGATATTGTTTCCGAGGGGACTGTAGCAAATTTGCGCTTTTTACCAAAGAGATCCTTAAGCACAGTTACACCTCACCTTTCCCTTCAGTGAAGGATCGTGCCGAGTACTTCCTGGACTTCGTGTACCTCGCTCTCGGGGACGAGAATCTCGTACTGTTTGGAGACCTTCGCCTCGCGAACCTTTACCAGGAATCCTTCATCTGTCAATCGTTGCTGTATCCGTTCCGCGATTTTTTCGCTGGGAGCGATATAGATGACCGTCCACATGGTGGCTTCCTCCTTGATCGTCCAATACAGGTCTGCATCATCATATCACAGCCCCAGCAACTGCCGCAAATCGGGCCGGGAGAAGTCAGAGCTTGGAGTTTTCCAGATGCTTTCTCATCCGTTCTACAGCCTGCTCCTCGTCTCCTGCTCGTATCGCTTCCATGATCTGACGATGCTCGTTTACTGCTGATCTGGCCCGTCCTTCACGGGAGAGCGATTCACTGCGGACAGAATCGCTGTATTCCACAAGCGGCGCCCAAATCCGGTGGAGGATGGAATTGCGGCTGGAGCGGCAGATTACGCGGTGGAACTGGTAATCCTCTTCAGTCGGAATTTCTCCCTGTTCGATCCGCTCCTCTGCCGCAGCGAGGATCCGCTCCATTTCTTCAAAGTGCTTCGCGGTAGCCCGGCGGCAAGCCATCCGAACCGCATCCAGCTCCAGGACCTGGCGCATCTCAATCAAATCTTTTTTCGTTTTGTAATCCCGGAGGATAAAAAAGCCGAGAATATCAATCAGGCGGTTGTGACGGTAATGCTTTAAAAAGGTGCCTTCTCCCCTGCGGGTTTCGATCAGGCCAAGCAGTTCCAATGCCCGCAGCGCTTCGCGTACAGACGAACGGCCGGCACCCAGCTGCTCGGACAGCTCCCGCTCGGAGGGCAGCTTGTCACCAGGACGCAAATTTTTTTCTTGAACGATCTGATGGATTTGCAGGAGAATGCCTTCGTATACCTTTCTCTCCTGTAGCGAATCAAGCATCCTTTCGCTCCTCCTCCCCGATTGCCTTCGGTGAAGCACCCTCCAAGGATCACTTTGTCCCGGAGGGTGTTAGTCACATGACGTCCGCAATTTACGCTTTTTGATAGGAAATGGCTGTCAGCGCCGCCGTTTTTTGGCGGATCGCCTCCGGATCGACGGAAAGGCGAGCTACGCCTGTCTCCATCGCCGCTTTTGCCACGGCCGCAGCTACCTGTGGAGCCACGCGCGGGTCAAACGGAGCCGGAATTACCTTGTCCGCAGACAGCTCTTCGGCCGAGATGAGGTCGGCGATGGCGTAAACGGCTGCCAGCTTCATCTCTTCGTTGATTGCTGTTGCGCGCGTATCGAGCGCGCCGCGGAAAATGCCCGGGAATGCGAGTACGTTGTTTACCTGGTTCGGGAAGTCGGAACGGCCCGTACCGACGACAGCCGCCCCAGCCGCTTTCGCCTCTTCCGGCATGATCTCGGGAGTCGGGTTTGCCATCGCGAAGATGATCGCGTCGCGGTTCATCGATTTCACCATTTCCGGCGTGACAGCGCCGGCTACCGAAACGCCGATGAATACGTCAGCGCCCTTCATCGCATCAGCCAGATTTCCTTCCAGCTTTTGGCGGTTGGTGATCTTCGCCATTTCTTCCTTGATCGGGTTCATGCCGAACGTACGGCCTTCGTACACGATGCCTTTGGTGTCGCACATGATGACTTCCTTCACGCCCATGGACAACAGAAGCTTGATGATGGCGATCCCCGCTGCCCCGGCCCCGTTGGCTACGACACGGATTTCTTCCAGCTTTTTGCCGACAACGCGCAGGGCATTGATCAGACCGGCAGCAGTAACGATTGCCGTACCGTGCTGGTCATCGTGGAAGATCGGGATATTGGTCTCGCGCTTCAGGCGCTCTTCTACCTCGAAGCAGGCAGGCGCCGCGATGTCTTCCAGGTTTACCCCGCCAAAGGTCGGCTCCAGCATTTTTACAGTTTCGACGATTTTGTCCACGTCGGTTGTATTCAGGCAGATCGGGAACGCGTCAACGCCTGCGAACGACTTGAACAGGACCGCCTTGCCCTCCATAACCGGCATAGCGGCCTCAGGTCCGATATTGCCCAGTCCGAGTACGGCTGTACCGTCGCTGACAACGGCTACGAGGTTTCCCTTCATGGTGTACTCGTATACTTTCGCCGGGTCGTCGAAAATCTCCTTGCAAGGCTCGGCAACACCTGGGGAATATGCCAGGCTCAGATCGTGCGCATTGCGCACCGGCACCTTGGTTACAGCCTCCAGTTTCCCCTGATGTTTTCTGTGAAGTTCCAGTGCTTCCTCTCGTAAATTGGACACAAGTACCACTCCATTCTTCATTTGTATGTATGTTTGGGCTATCTATACTGAACCTGCGCTTAGTGGTCAGACCACTTTTTTAAATTATGTTCTCATTATAGCAAAACCGTTTCTCCTGTAAACCTCTCGAAATCGGCAAAAAAGGGAGGACTTTGGTCATCCTCCCCCGTTTACGGGCAATTCTTTTTGAATTACGCTGTCACGTCCCACAATTTCTCGCGCTTGCTCCAAAAATGACTCGTCCACCTCTACCCGAATGGCATCCGGAAGGCGAATTGTCCGTCTTTTCCCCTCGTAGTACAGAACGACGGGAATCGTACCTCTTTTTTCGACAAAAAGGCGCTGCAGGCTGTGAAGCGTCGAATCATGCTCCTGCTCTGCCGATATTTTGACAAACAACACGGGTTCCATGGATGGCTTGGGCAGCGAGGCGGCATCCCAAAAGCGGTTGGCAATCAGCTTCACGATGTCGTCCTGATGATCGATCCGCGCCTCTGCTACGACGACCTGCTCTTTTTTCAACAGCTCCGCGTATTTGGCATACACCTTTGGAAAGACAACGGTCTCCACCTGGGCTGTCTTGTCCTCTAGCATGAGAAACGCCATCGGCTCCCCTTTTTTGGTCTGGATGCGCTTTTCCTCCGTAATCATGCCGACGATCTTGACGGTCTGCTCCCGGGAACATTCGGACAGAGCCGATACGGCGTGCACCTCCGGCCGGTTGAAGAGATGCGAATACTGATCCAGCGGATGGCCGGACAGATAGACGCCGAGCAGATCGCGCTCCTCCTTCAGCTGCTGGCTGCTGGAAAAAGGCGGCACCTCCGGATATTCCGACGGCTGACGGAGGGAATCCGCTTCGCTGTCTCCGGCAAACAGGTTGAGCTGGTCGGCATCCCGTTCGCTTCGCTTGCTTGTCGCCTTGCCCATCGCCTCGTCCAGGAGCACCATCAACTGGCTCCGGTGTCCCGGCAGCGAGTCCAGCGCGCCGCAAAGGATCAATGATTCGACGACCCTCCTGTTGACCAGTCGTCCGTCCACCCGGGCACAGAAGTCAAACAAGTCGCGGTACGGCCGTTTTGCCCGCTCCCGCACAATCGATTCAATCGCTCCGTAGCCGACGTTCTTGACGGCTGCAAGGCCAAAGCGGATGGCATCGCGGCTGACCGTAAAGTAAGCCTCGCTTTCATTTACATCAGGCGGCAATACCTGCAAATGCAGGCGGCGCGCCTCCTCCGTGTACTCCGCAATTCTCGTCTGGCTGCCGATGGACAGCGAAAGGAGGGCAGCCATGAACGCGAGCGGATAGTTGGCCTTGAGATAGGCCATGTGATAGGCAATCATCGCATAAGCGACGGAATGGGCTTTATTGAATCCGTAATCGGCAAAACGGACGATCAAATCGTAAATCTCGTGGCCAAACTTCTCCCCGTAGCCTTGGCGGATACAGCCGGCGACGAACTTTTCCCGCTGCTCGTTTAACAGCTCCCGCTTTTTCTTGCCCACGGCGCGCCGCAGTATATCCGCTTCGCCCAGACTAAAGCCAGCCAGTCGGGAGGAAATCTGCATGATCTGCTCCTGGTAGATCATGAAGCCATGCGTTTCCCTCAGAATCGGCTCCAGATCGGGATGAGCATACTGAACGGAGCTCTCTTTGTGTTTGGCCCGGATGTACTGCGGGATAATCTCCATCGGCCCCGGACGGTACAGCGCCAGTACGGCGATGATGTCATCGAGTCCGGTCGGCTTCAGGTCCCGCAAAACATTGCGAAAGCCGGTCGACTCCAACTGAAAGACACCGGTCGTCTCTCCGCGGCTGAGCATCTGGAATGTCTTCGGATCGTCCGGCGGAATGTTCTCCAGGTCCACGTCTACGCCAGCCTGGCGCAAATGCCGAAGCGCTTCCTGAATAATGGTAAGGTTGCGCAGGCCGAGAAAATCCATTTTCAACAGCCCGATTTCCTCCAAATCCTCCATCGGAAACTGTGTCAGGGCCAAGCCTTCACTGCCTGTCTGCAGCGGGACATACGCAGTCAACGGTTCAGGGGCAATAACCACTCCCGCCGCATGCGTGGAGGCGTGACGCGGCAGCCCCTCTACTCCCTTGGCCGTCTCGATCAACTGGCGTGCCTGGACATTTTCCGCACACAGCTTGCCGAGGTCCGGATTGAGCTGGAACGCTTTGTCGATCGTCATTCCCGGCGACTGCGGGATCATTTTCGCCACGCGGTCTACCAGTGCCAGCGACATGCCCAGCGCCCTGCCTGTGTCGCGGACCGCTGCACGGGCGGCCATCGTTCCAAAGGTAATGATCTGGGCAACGCGGTCACGTCCGTATTTGTCCGCTACATAGTGGATCACTTCATCCCGCCGCTCCACGGAAAAATCGATGTCGATATCAGGCATCGTGACCCGCTCGGGATTGAGAAACCGCTCAAACAAGAGGTTGAACGCAATCGGGTCGACATTCGTGATCTTGAGGGCGTAGGCGACCAGACTGCCCGCCGCCGATCCCCTTCCCGGTCCCGTCGCGATTCCTGCTTCATGAGCAAAACGCATGAAGTCCCACACGATCAGAAAGTAGTCCGTAAAGCCTGTGCGGGTAATGATGGACAGCTCATGATCGAGCCGTTCGCGGATTTCATCCGTCATCGTCCCGTAACGCTCGATGCAGCCCCGCTCGCACAGCTCGCGCAAATATGCTGTCGGATCCTGTCCTTCCTCCAGCGGATATTTCGGCAGGATGTGCTGTCCAAACGACAATTCCCATTGGCAGCGCTCCGCAATCTCTACCGTATTGGCCAGTGCACCAGGCACATGGGCAAACAGCTTGGCCATCTCCTCGCCGCTTTTCAGATAGTACTGGTCCGTCTCGTAGCGGAAACGGTTTTCTTCA
This sequence comes from Brevibacillus borstelensis, assembly GCF_036700025.1. Lineage (NCBI taxonomy): Bacteria > Bacillati > Bacillota > Bacilli > Caryophanales > Paenibacillaceae > Brevibacillus > Brevibacillus borstelensis. Next base: position 4,376,487 of record NZ_CP144922.1, read on the forward strand.
TCGACCGTTTTTCCCTGTCCGATCGCCAGCAAAATATCATGCTCGCGGTGCTGCTTTTGGTAGACGTAATGGACGTTGTTCGTGACCACGAGCGGCAGTCCCAGCTCATGACCGAGTCTGAGCAGGCGCTGATTGAGGCGGCGCTCGATCTCCAGCCCGTGATCCTGCAGCTCCAGATAAAAATGCTGCGGGCCGTATACATCCCGGTACCACAAAGCTGCCCGTTTGGCCTCCTCCGCATCGCCAGACAGCAGAGCTCTGGCCACCTCTCCTTCCCTGCAGCCGCTAAGAGCGATCAAGCCTTGCCTATGCTTCGCCAGCGCCTCTTTATTCAAACGGGGCAAAATAAAATGACCATCCGTGCCTGCGATTGTGGCCAGCTTTAAAAGATTGGCGTACCCTTCCTGATTTTCTGCCAGCAAGACCAGATGGCTGGGCGGCGGCGCACTCCGAACCCGATCCTGAAGGTTTCCTTCTATTACATAGACCTCCATCCCGATGATCGGCTTGATCCCCGCTTCTTTACAGGCCTTGTAAAAGGGGACAGCCGCATACAAATTGGCATGGTCCGTCACAGCCAACGCTTTCATTCCCAGCTCTGCGGCTCGCTGCACCAGCTTCTCCACTCGTGCCGCCCCGTCGAGCAAACTGTATTCCGTATGCACATGCAAATGCACAAAGGGGGTCATCTCGATTCTCCCTTTCCTGCTTTCCCGTCTTCTTTTTCTTTCTCTCTTCATTATAACGAAGTGGTTCCCGATAAAAAACGCTTCGGTCAAAGACCCCGCATCCGCGCGGCCTGCCTTTACAATCACGCGTGCGGAAGGTATAGTGAAAGAAAAGGACCGAAGCGTTGCCGCGCTCCGGTCAAGTACAATCGGTGCCCGCAGAGGAGCGGCCCGCCGGAAAGAGGTAGCTCGCCGAAAAGATCCGTCAGGTGCGAGCTACTTCTTTTTGTTGCTCAGATCATGGGTGACGAGTAGAACGACCAGGGAACCGAAAGACAGCATAAGACTGATGGCTTCGAATACAGTCATGGCATCACCCCCCTTCCTTCCAAAGTGGGGATGAGCTCGCTGCCCCTGGCAAGCTGTCCGGATTGTACAAGAAAATTATACCACAAAGTATAACCAGAACAAACATTCCCATACCCGATTTGACCTGTTTTGCAAACTTTAGTAGGATTATCCTAGATTCCAGGAGAGGATGAATCCATTTATGTGGTTTGCTACCTATATGACGGGCGTGATCGCATCGTTGGTGGCCAGCGTCTATTACAGCGTGACAGCCCGTCAGCGAGGCATTCACCCGCTCGTCTCCAGAATGACGCTCGGCAAAATGAATATATCGCTCGGGGTATTGGTCACCTTGTTCGGGTTGAACCAATTTTCCTTTGATGAGCTGGACAAGATTCGGATCTTTGTCGCTTTGCTGCTCCTGTTCGTCGGAGTGATCAACCTGGTCCTGGGCACACGCAACTATCTCCGCTATCGGGCTGCCTGGCAGGCGGAAGTGAAGAAAAGCTCCTGACCATGGTGGAGCTGTAAGCTTTGGGGCTTGCGCGCCTTATCCTTTTAAAACGGGAAGCTTTTCCTTTATTCCCATCCGTTTTTTCTGGCTAAACGTTTTTTTCTTGCGCTATAATGGGCGTGTGTGACATTCTATGCTTCAGACAACCGGAGAGCTGTGCCGACGGTTGTCCTTTTTATTTTCTTGGAAACGATTTCCACTCTCGTTCGTAATACATAGCAAAACGAAACTGTTATGCAGGGGGGCTTGGACTGTATGCGCAAGCAATCACCGAATCATTTACTGCTCTACCTGGGGTATGGACTGATCGGTTTCTTCGGCTTTCTGGTGTTCGTTGGCATCATCAACTTCCTCCTCAGCAGCGCCAGATAAATATTTGCGAGAAAAAAGGAAGGCGAGCATGTAGGCTCCCTTCCTTTTTGTTTCATCTATTCGGTTCGATCCTACCGGTCAATAATCTGTGCAGTCACCATCGCCTGCCCTACCATTTGCTCTCCTTGATAGACGGACACTTCGACTTTCCCGAAGCGCCGGCTGATGTCGAGCAGACGCGGACGGACGTGAATCCGGCTCTCCATCTGAACCGGCTTCAAGAAGTAGACGGTGATGTTTTCCGGCACCATATCCCCTTTTCGGTGGATGCGCAGCAGGTTGCAGCCGACCTCAGCGATCACGGTCGTCATGATGCCGCTGGCGATTGTCCCCAGATGGTTGGTCATTTGAGGCGTAACCTCTCCCGTATAGACGATATCCTCACCCTGCCGCTCTTCGCGGAAATGGGACATGATCAAATTGGGGAAGGTCTCGCTCATCTGCGGCTGCTTGGCCGTGTACTGGAGCGCTTTCAACACGTCGTTGCGGCTCAGCACCCCGACCAGCTTGCGGTAATTGTCCACCACCGGCAACAGCTCGATTCCTTCCCACACCATCGTATGGGCGGAAGACGCAACAGAGACTCGCGGCGAAGTGGTAATCGGATTTTTCGTCATCACCTTGTCGATAGAGGCCGTTTGATCGTGGCCGATGATGTCCTTGGACGTCACGATTCCGATCAAGCGCATCTGCTCGTCCACGACCGGAAAACGCGTATCGTGGTACAGCTCCGTATACTGATGCCACTTGGCTACCGGATCGGTAGGCAGCAATACCGGCGTCTCTGCCAACGGCTTCAAAATATCTTCGACCATTACGATCTCTTTTTTGATCAGCCTGTCGTAAATGGCCCGGTTAATCATGGCGGCGACTGTAAATGTGTCGTAGCTCGACGAGATGATCGGCAGCGCCAGGCGGTCCGCCAGCTGCTTTACCTCTTCACTTGTATCGAAGCCGCCGGTAATCAAGACAGCAGCCCCTTGCTGCAGCGCGATTTTATGTGCTTGATAGCGGTTGCCGACCAAAAGAAGGCTGCCCGCATCGATATAGCGCATCATCGCTTCCAGCTGCATGGCGCCGATGACGAATTTGTTCAGCGTCTTGTGCAGTCCTTCCCGGCCCCCGAGTACGTGGCCATCGACGATGTTGACGACTTCGGCAAACGTCAGCCGCTCAATGTTTTCCTTTTGCTTTTTCTCGATCCGGACCGTCCCGACACGCTCAATCGTGCTTACATATCCTTGTGTCTCCGCTTCCTTGATGGCACGGTAAGCCGTTCCCTCGCTGACATCCAGATCTTTGGCGATTTGGCGCACCGAAATTTTTGACCCGATCGGTAACTTGTCTATATATTGAAGGATTTGTTCATGTTTGGTTGCCATCTGTTTCGTGCCCCCCTCCCCTTTCTCCATACACGCAATCTCCTTGGAACAATATACCCGATGAGCGGACAAAAAAAAAGGGTAGCTTTTCGGCTACTCCGGCAGAAAGTATATCATTAAGGGGGTTTTCATCGTGTCTTTATCTTACCCCTGGAATATTACAGGATGATTACAAGCCGTTTACAGTTTCGTTTCAATGTGACAAAACTACCCAAACAAAAGGGATAACAGGCCCTGCACAAGCCCGATCATGCCTCCGAGGATGAATCCGAGTACCGTAATCATGCGAAATTCCCGTCCCGAAATGCCGACAACCATCTCTTCAATCCTCTCGATCGGGAAACCTTCCACCTGCCGTGTTACGATCTCGCGGATCGGAAGCCTGTCAAACAGCTTTTCCACGTTTTTCTCAAGCGTCTCTACCAGCCAGCCGGATACCTTGGGGATCAGCACTGTAGTGACTGTCCCGCGGAGCGGGGCCAACAACTCAGACAGAGGCTTGTCTGCCCAGCGGAGCACTTGCTCCTCCAATTTGTAGAAGGCTGCATCCGACCATGACTGGATTTGCTCGCTCCCGATCCAATTCTCCACATCTCCGACTGTCTTGTCCAGCAGCTTGTCGGCTTCTACGCGCAGGACCTCATATATTTTCCGGGCCAGGGCCGGATTGGTCAAAAGCTCGTCCAGCGCAGGCAGAAGCTTTCCGATGATCTTTTCATCTCCGAGGAACATATTGACCAGACCGCCGAACATCCCCCCGCCACCGCCGACGAGTCCGCGAATCATCTGCTGCAGCGTTTGCAGGCCCTCCGGGGAATGCAGATAGGCGCGTGACTTTTCCAGAAAGAGGCGGCTCACTTCCTCCAAAGCCGTTTCCAGCTTGGCCATCCCCGCTTCGGGAATCATCTGGCGCAGCGGTTTTTCCCGATATTCGGCAAGCCGGGATTGAAGCCACTTCTCCCAGGCCTGTTTTACCGGCAGGCGAATATGCTCGCTGATACGCCCATTTTCATCGATTGCTTGCGGATACAAAGTCTGTGTCCACTGGTGTAGGGTGCGGCTGTCCTCCATCCATCCCCGGGCCGCTTTCTCCAGCCACAAGCTCAGATTTTGCTCCATTTCTGCTTGGGCGAGAGCCCTTTTCACACCCTCCTTGGTCAACAGATGCTCTTGGACCAATCGTCCCATCTGAACCGCGATCTCATCCCGTCTGCGCGGGATCAGCCCAGGCGTAAAAGGCACTTGCCACCTGCCGATTCGCCATGGGCGATGGGGGCGAAACAGCATGCGAATAGCCAGTTCATTCGTAATGCCGCCGATGGCGGAGCCCACGATTACGTTTATTGCCAGCATCCAAACGTTCATCTACATTAACAACCTCTCTTTTCCGCATGGAACCAAAGTAAGTGCCTGCTCATAAAATAGACCAACTTCATGCCTGATGGGAAGGGGATTGCCATGTCGTATGTTCCAGTCATTTTGCAATCGTACGAACCCAAAACAGACACCGACCTGTACCTGCCCCAGGCGCACATGCGCAAATGGAATCTCACACCGTCTTCGGTCACTGTTCAGTTTGGCAGCAAAACTGCCAGGGCCAAAGTAAGCGGCCTGCAGCAAGCCCGAAATTCCCTGATCCGTCCGTCTCTTGCCCAGATGCTTCATCTGCCCAAGGGAGTTCCCCTGCTGGTACGTTATCAAGCGAGCCAGCAGCGTCTTGTTTTTGGACCCTATCTGGGCATTCTCGTATCCGCGTACAATCCCCAGTACTCTTTATCCCCTTTTGGCGGACTCACCCCGTTCTTCAATGAGGTGGCCGACAGTTGCCGCAAACGCGGGGGAATCGTTTGCATCTTCCGGATGCAAGACGTCAATTGGAATACCGGGATTGTAAGGGGTATGGTACGGCAAAATGGGCAATGGAGGCAAGTGATTCTGCCGCTTCCGCAGTGCATCTACAACCGCGTGGTATCTCGCCGGCGAGAGCGCAGCGAAGCGATGAGCGACTGGATGCAGCGGTGCAAGGAAGCAAATATCCCGTTTTTTAATGAACAGTTTCTGAATAAGTGGCACGTGCATACCGCTCTGGAAAACGAGCCGGGTGCTTCCGAGCATCTGCCCCGCACCATCCTCTATCAAAGCAAACAAGACTTGGAAAGCATGCTCCAGTCCCACAAGACGGTATATGCCAAACCGGTAAACGGAAGCATGGGGCGGGGAATTGTACGCATTCGCCGTACAGGTGGCGGCTATCAGCTAAGCCGCTCCGGCGGCGGCTCCAGACAGTTTGGAAGCATCAGCGACCTGCACCGTCATCTGTATCAGCAAACCAAAGGCAAGAAATATTTGCTTCAGCAAGGGCTTTCCCTCATCGGCATCCAGCAGCGTCCAACCGATTTTCGAGTGCTGGTGCAAAAGGACCGGCAGGGTGCTTGGGGAATCACTTCGATGGTCGCCAGGCTGGGACAGAACCGGGTCGTATCCAACGTATCCCGCGGCGGCTCCATGGCTGCACCCGCCTATGCTCTTCGGATATGCGGTCCCTGGATGACAAGTGCGCGCCCGACCGTCCAAACGTTGCGCAGCGTTGCACTCAAGCTGTCACAGCTGCTGGAACAATCGCTCAGTGGCCATTACGCGGAGCTTGGGATCGATCTGGGAGTAGATGTCCGCGGACACGTCTGGCTGCTCGAAGTGAACAGCAAGCCTTCCAAGACGACAAACTCCCTCCCGATGCAAGGCGGAGAAGACGGAACGTCCAGACGGGTGCGACCATCCGTATTGCGGATGCTTGACTACTCCTCCTACCTGAGCGGCTTCCCGCGGTCAGGGAAAAGCAAATCAGAAGCACGCAAGAAATCAAGACGAGGGTGACCTTATGTTGGCAAACCAAAAAAGCCTGGGCATCATTACGATTTGCCGCGGCTCTTCCTTTGTCGAAAAAGGGTATTACAAAAAATTGACCTTGATCGGTCGCAAAGCCGGTATCCGCGTGTTCGTCTTTTCTCCGCGCCAGGTGGATTTTTCCACACGCACGGTGACAGGGTTTGAATATCGCGACGGCAGCTGGCGGAGCGGAACCTTTCCGTTGCCCGCCTATATCTATGACCGCTGCTTTGTTGGTCCTTCCTACCGCCACTATAAACCATTCGTAGAGAAGTTGCAAAACGATCCATCCATCACGTTTTTGGGGCATGGGCTGTCGGGAAAATGGCAGGTGCATCAGATGCTGATAAAATCGCCTCTGCTTGCAAAATGGCTTCCGCCTACAAGCCTCTTTTCCTTCCCCAAGCTCCAGCAGACACTCAAGCGGCACGGCTCTGCCATCATCAAGCCGATTGCCGGCACACATGGAATCGGTGTGGTGCGGATCGATCAGACCGGAGACAGCTACCATCTCACTGGCCGCAATCTGGAAAATCAGCCTTTCTCCAAAACGATTCGCACCCAGAATGGGTTAAACACCTATTTGGCCGGATTTATCGGCGGACGGACGTTTCTCGTACAGCCCTATCTCTCCCTGCATACACCAGACGGCACGCCGTTTGATGTCCGCGTGCTGGTACAGAAAAATGGAAACGGCGAATGGGAAACGACCGGAAAAGCCGTACGGCTGGGAAACAAGCAAAGCATCACGTCCAATTTACACGGCGGAGGAAAGGCGGCCCCGCTGCCGATCTTTCTCGCCAAGCACTTTTCCGAGAAGACCAGAAGCAAAATTGAGATGCAGCTCGATCAGTTAGTAGCAGAACTGCCTCCCTTTTTGGAGCTTGAACACGGCCGACTTGTCGAGCTTGGGATTGACGTCGGCATCGATACGTCAGGGAATATCTGGATCATCGAGGTGAACAGCAGGCCGGGGCGTACGGTTTTCCGAATGATTGATGATCCCAAGGCAAGGCTTCATTCCATTACTCAACCGGTCCGCTACGCCCGTTATCTTATGAAACATGCGTAGGAGGTAAATATAAGCATGGAATCGATCAGAGTGCGGCTCCGCTTCCTGTCTTATCCCCATTTATCCGGCATTATCCTGCCGTCTGCACTTGTTACGAAGCTGCAGCTTCGTCCACGGCAAAAAATCAGGATTTCTCTGGGGAAACGGGAAGTGGTGGCTACCATTTTTCAAGACCGTCGTAATCAAGAAGGCAATGTCGTCAAAGTAACCAGCATGCTGAAAACAAATTTGGGCATCCCGCACGGTGGTCTGATTCAGTTGAAGAAGGAAGGAGAAACCCTGCGGATTGGTCCCGCAATCGGCATCGTCACCACTGGCCTCAAACAAAACGCCCGCCAACCGATTGGCCAGCGCACATCATTTTTCCAAAAACTGCTCCAGGCCCAGGAAGGAAAAGGCGTCTTCTACTTCATCTTTGCGCCAAATGAAGTCGACTGGGAGACCAATCGCGTGAATGCCTGGTTTTTGCGGCCGAGCAAGCAAGGCGGATACATCTGGAAAAAGATGAATACTGCTCTTCCAGATGTGGTTTACGACCGGATACCGTCTCGGTCAGCCGAGCGCCATGAAGCAGTTCAGGAATTCAAGCTGAAGCTGGCCAATTATTCAACGCCGATGTTCAATCAAGGATTTTTCAACAAATGGGGAGTCCACCAGCTCCTCTATCCCAACCCGGAAGTAAACGAATTTATACCCGAAACGTACCCTTCCCCGTCTTTAGCCACTGTCCGCTCGCTGCTGCGCAAGTACCCGATCGTCTATCTCAAGCCGAAAAACGGCAGCTTGGGCTACGGCATCGTCAAGATCGTTCACTCTCCCGGCAAAGGATATGACGTGTCCTATCACAACGGGGGAGGAAATGTGAAACGGCGCTTCACAACCCTGTCCGCACTGTACCAGCATGTCTTCCGTACGCGCCGAGCCAGCGCCTACCTGGCCCAACAGGGAATATCGCTGCTGACATTCCACGGCCGTCCCTTTGACTTCCGGGTCCATCTCCACAAAAATCTGCAAAATGAGTGGGTCGTATCCTGCATGGCCGCAAAGGTGGCCGGTTCAGGCAGTGTGACGACGCATGTCCGTACAGGCGGCACGGTAATCCCCGGAGACGAGTTGCTGAACTACTTGTTCGGCAAGCAGAAAGGCCTGATGAAAGAACGCGTCTCGCAAGCAGCGATCCGGTTGGCGACTGCCATCGAACAGGCAAAAGGGATGGACCTCGGCGAGCTGGGTCTGGATATGGGCATTGATACGCACGGACATGTTTGGATGTTCGAGGCCAACTCCAAGCCTGGACGCTCCATCTTTAAGCATGCCCGGCTCAAACAAGCGGACATTGAGTCGAGAAACCTGCTGGTCGACTACAGCTGCTACCTCGCCAACTTTTGACAGACGACCAAACCACCGTACAGGAAGGAGGAACACCCATGCCTCAACTGCGCTCCGGGTGGTTGACCATCTTCCCCGGCGGCCGTTGGTTTTTGCAGTTACCGCGTCAAAATCTTCATATCCTGCGCGGACGCAAACAGCTGTACTCCAGACTGGGAGCGTTTGATACGCCCAAACGCGTGTACCTCGGCCTTCCCAAACGGCAGCCAGGCCGCATTCGCACCCGCATCAACTGGAGAACAGTGAATGACACCCTGAAGCTGGGCCCGTTGATCGGGATTTTGACAGTGGGAAACGGTCAACATTTTTTTGGCAATCGACAAAACTTTAAAGACATTGCTCTCTCCGGCAAAAAGCTCGGTGCTCTCGTGTATGTCTTCACTCCGCAAAGCATCAACTGGGACAAAAAAAGCGTCCGCGGCTTCCTCTACGACGAACAACAAGATCACTGGCTGGAGGCAGACCTTCCCTTTCCCCATGTGGTGTATAACCGCATTCCTTCACGCAAAGCGGAAAAACGCTCGGATGTGCAGGCGACATTGAACCAGATCGACAGCTTGCAAAATGTGACGTTGTTCAACCGCTGCTTTTTCGATAAGCAAAAACTGTTTCAAAAGCTGAGCAATTATACCGAAGTAACCCCTTTTCTTCCGGAGACAAAGAAGTTTGATTCTCTCCAACGCTTCCGTCTGTTTTGCAACCAGCATCGGTTCGTATATCTAAAGCCGGTACTGGGGAAAGCAGGAGAGGGAATCATGCGGGTGGAGCACAAACGAGACCACTGGCTCGTACAGCGGCTCAAGGAGCAAAAAGCCGTTACACGCCAGTTTTCTACTCTCGAAGGTGTTTGGAAGCATGTAAAAGGGCACACACGCGGCAAGCATTACATCATGCAGCAGGGAATCCATCGGGCGCATTACTTGAGAAAGCCATTTGACGTCCGCGTTCTGGTCCAAAAAAACGGCAAAGGGGAATGGGGAGTGACTGGCATCGGCATTCGCCGGGCAGGTATCCAGAGCATAACGACCCACGTCCCGCGCGGCGGCTCGATCCACTCTCTGGGAACCGTCCTGCGAGCGATCTTCAAGGAGGATGCCGGCAAGATTGAAGGCAAAATAAAGGAGACGGCCTTGACCATTGCCTCCGCTTTGAATCATGCGATTGAGGGACTTGCAGAAATGTCGATGGATATGGGGCTGACAAAGGAAGGGCAGCTTTGGTTGTTCGAAGCAAATGCAAAGCCGGAAAAATTTGACGAACCAACGATCCGACGGACCTCGCTCTCCAATCTGATCCACTACTCGCAATACGTCTCCCGGCTCCAGAACAATCGGGAGCTTGCTTCGGGGTAGCACACAATGAAAATCATCAAGGTGTCCCCCATTGCCTTGACATCAATCAAAGCTACCCTGCTCCGCTTTGTCAGGCTGGAGGGTGAACGCCGGATTACGGCAGAGGCGCGCGACTGGCTGGCAGAGCTGACTCCGGAAAAACTGAAAAGACAGGAAGCCGTCTTGCTTGCAGCTGTCGAAGGAAAGCGTCTGGTCGGCTTGTTCGCCGTCTCCAAGTGCGGGCTCGCCCACTCGTTCCTTGTCGTCGACAGGCGGAGACGAGGGCACGGAATCGGCAAGGCGATGGCTTCCCGGATGTGCAGGCTGCTGCCCAAGCTTTATGTCAGGATCGCGATCGACAACGAACCGAGCCTTGCTTTATTCCGCAGTCTCGGATTTGCGCCGGCAAAAGCATGTATCGGCCCTACCGGCAAGCCTACTCTATGGCTCGCATACGGCCAATGGACTCCCGAGGATTTGCAGGTGTCTGCGGGGTAGTGCCCTTCTGCCCTTACTCTCCCAAGCTGACCGTTTTGACCGGTACCTTGGGAGAGTTTTTTTGTTATGCAGATATTTTCACAAACAGCACAAATCCGAATTCTCTTTTAACAGGGGGGGATGAATCAGCTACTAAACATTGGAAAATATAGTTAATGGAGGTGGTCAAAATGACCTTTCAAAATTACTTGCCGATCCAACAAGCTCCTTTTTCCAGCTCTGCCAACGCCGTTTTTCAACCCGGATTTGCCGGTACGAATGCACAAGAGGTCCGCTACTTGAATAACGGTGGACAAATTCCGGCAGCATCTACATACGGAGCTCCTGTGCAAGGCGGTTTTGGCGGGGTACAAGCTGTTTTCCAACCTGGCTTCGCCGGCACGAACGCCCAAGAGGTACGTCAACAGAACCAAGTCGGATTCGCTTCCTTTGGTCCTGGCGCAGGCTATCAGCAAGCCGCATTTGGCTATCCGCAAGCCCAGGCTGGCTATCAGCAGCAATTCGCCGGATCGGCACAATCAATCTTCTCTCCTGGTTTTGCCGGTACGAATGTACAAGAAGTGCAGGCCCGGAATAACACCTCCTTTGGCGGAGGCTTCAACAATGCCTATACAGGCTTTGCCGGACCCGCAGCAGGCAATGTCGGCAGCATCTTCTCTCCCGGCTTCGCTGGTACGAACGTTCAGGAAGTACGCCATCTGAATCAGCCAGGCTACTCCTCGTTCGGTGCAGGCTTTGGCTTCCAGGCGCAGCCGCAGCAATCGTTTGCAGCGCCGTTTGGCGGCAGTGTACAAGCTGTGTTCCAGCCAGGCTTCGCAGGCACGAACGTGCAAGAAGTACGCGCTCTCAATGCAGGCCAGCAAGCCCCCTATGCCGGTTATAATTTCGCTGGCTTCTAAATGAAACTACGCTTATAGCGAGCAAGACCGTCTGGATGCGAAGTCCGACGGTCTTGTTTTTGCGCTTTACGTCTACTCGCTTTCGGCACGTACTGCCGCAATCGCTTCGTACAGGGCATGCAAGCTCTCCAGGCTTTGATTGTCCACTGTAAAAAGGATCTCTCCAAACTGGTACAAATCCCGTTCTGCTCCCGGCAGTCGCCGATTTTTGGGATCGCCTTCCCATTGGGCATCTACGCATTTTTCCGGCTGCTCAAGGTAATGGCGGACGTTGACATGGGTTTCCAGCACGCCCCGAAACTGCTCCATGATCCGGGCGTGTCGTTCATCGTTTTTCGCCAGACGGTAGAGCGCCATTTCGATCTGCAGCCAGCACGTTACATAGAAGTGAAACTCCAAAAACAGCGTCGTCAACGCCCCGTTAACCGCCTGCTGCCGCTGTTGCCGTTCATCCTCCTTTGCGCCTGTCCACTCTGCCAGCGCCCGCTTCACATCCGCTTTCTTCTCCTGGATCAGATCGTAGTGGTTCACAGCTCCCCGGTAAAATTTGCGGACGATGTTGTAGAGCATCTCCGGTGTGCGCGGCGGCAACCCCTGGTACCGGTTTTGTACATCTCGCATAAGCAGCTCGCCTCTTCTCTTCGTAATTCTCGCTGACGGCTTTTCTTTCTCTCATTGTACCCTACCAGCTAAAAAGAGCAAAAGCCCGCTGATGGCGGTCAGCGGGCAGGGGTTTGCTACTATGGGTACTGCTTACAGGGTTTTCATGCCTGGCTTCCAGTTTGCCGGGCAAAGGCCACCAGCCTGCAGCGCCTGCAGGATGCGGAGCGTTTCGTCAACGCTGCGGCCGACGTTCATGTCGGTAACAACCTGATAGCGGAGAATGCCTTCCGGATCGATGATAAACAGTCCGCGGTGAGCGGCACCGGTCTCTTCATCCAGAACGCCGTAAGCTTCCGCAGTCTTTTTGGTGATGTCGCTGGCAAGCGGAAAGTTGACCTCTCCGATGCCTTGTTGGTCGCGAGGGGTGCGAATCCATGCGCGGTGAGTGTGCACGCTGTCTACAGATACACCCAGTACTTCGCAATCCAGATCCTCAAATTCCGCGATGCTGTCGCTGAAGGAAGTCACTTCTGTCGGGCATACAAAGGTAAAGTCAAACGGCCAGAAGAACAGGATCAGCCACTTCCCTTTGTAATCCGCCAGAGTCGCGCGCTCCTCCAGCGTCTCCAGATTTTTTGTGGTCACCATATTAAAATCAGGTGCTTTTTTTCCTACTTGCAGTTGTACGCGATCGCTCATTGATGTCCAGCTCCTCTCATTTTTACAGATGTCTGTTCCTGATTATTCGGCTGCTTCAAGCGCAGCCAGCGCTTTCTTGATCCGATTCGGGTTGAAGCCGAGAATCTGCTTTTCGCCGATCAGTGTCAACGGAACAGACATCATTCCGAGACGGGCCAGCTCTTCGCGGTAGGCTTCATTCTCGTCAATATTGCGTTCATCATAGGAAATGTTTTGTTCTTCCAGATACGTTTTAAGCTGCTTGCAAAAACCGCAGTTTGTGCTGGAATATACGATTGCTTGTGCCATGTTCACTCTCTCCTTGCCGAGGGTTTTATTTGTATTGGGGAACGATCTTGCTCCGTTTGTTGATATACCTGTCGACAGCCATGGCCGCGATCGCTCCGTCAGCGGCTGCCACCACTGCTTGCTTGACAGGCGTTTTGCGAACTTCGCCCGCGCCGAATACTCCCGGCACAGAGGACTGCATAAATTCATCCAGGATCATGAAGCCTTCATCATCAAGCGGTACCTGATCTTCGAGGAAATCCGTTCCGGGCTTGCTTCCCGAGAGGAAAATAAACACTCCGTCCACCGAGACGAGCTCTTCCCTGCCATCTGCGTGGCGTATTTGAACACCTTCGACAGACTGCTCTCCGACAATTTCCACGGGACGAGTGCGGAACAAAAATTCCGTTTTGGGCAGCTCGGGTACTTCGTCTACCCCTTGGAGCTCAGCCCGGGGAACGATGAAGACAATCTTGTCTGCAAACTTGGTCAGTGCATGCGCCTCTTCCAGCGCTTCCTCGGAATCCCCGATCACCGCAACACTTTTTCCTTGGTAAAAAGCTCCGTCGCACGTAGCGCAGGTACTGATGCCTCGGCCCAGCAGCTTTTCTTCGCCAGGGAGCATGCGGTTGCGCCCTTTCGAGCCGGTTGCCACAATCACGGCCTTAGCCTCGAATGTGCCGTCTGCGGTGTAGATGCTTTTGACTTCATCCTCCACATCCACAGCGGTAATCGTTGTTTGCAGGAATGTCGCACCGAAGCTCTCCGCCTGCCTGCGCATAATATCCAGCAGCTCTTTTCCCGTCATCTCGCCTTCCGCCCCTGGGTAGTTGGCGATTTTATGTGTCAGCGCCAAGGCCCCCGTATTGGGTGCTTTGTCGATCACCAGTGTCTTTAAGTTGCCGCGCGCCGTATAAATCGCTGCAGATGCTCCTGCTGGTCCACCGCCGATGATGATTACATCGTACATGCACGCATTCACCTCACGATCCATATTTTATAATTATTATTAACTAGTAACAGTTATCATTTTACCCAATACAATATAAAAGTCAATATCTTTTTGTAATTATTTTAAATAAAGGGCAAATTGCTCTTGCTTCTTTCCAAAAGATGCATTACTTTTTAAAGGAGGAAACTGTTCAAAAATCACCCAAAATGAAAATCCAGGTAACGAACGCTGCCACTAGATGGCAGCTTTCGCGCTTTACAGGGGATGAAACTGTTTCTCACTTCATATATGAAAGGAAGACAGACATGCCGATGAAAAACATGGATTATCACCATCTCGATCACGTCAAAGACCAGCAGACGTCCAAAAAGACACTGTGGATTACGCTGTTCATTACCCTGTTCTTCACCATCGTTGAAATCGTTGGCGGACTGCTTTCCAACTCGCTCGCGCTCCTGTCGGACTCCGCACATATGATCTCGGACGTCCTGGCGCTGGGACTGAGCATGACAGCCATCTACATGGCCTCGCGGAAACCGAACAGCCGCTATACCTTTGGATACCTTCGTTTTGAAATCATCGCATCCTTTCTCAACGGAGCGGCGCTCGCCGTCATCGCGGTAGGAATCTTCATCGAGGGGATCAAACGGATGATCACTCCGCAGGACGTGGATCTCAAGCTGATGCTGACGATCGCCTCCATCGGCTTGGTCGTCAACATCATCCTGACCGTCGTCTTGAGCCGCAGTTCGAAAGAAGAGGAAAATTTGAACATCCAGAGCGCCCTGTGGCACTTCATCGGGGATTTGCTCAGCTCGGTCGGGGTTATCCTGTCCGCCGTCATCATTTACTTTACCGGCTTCACCATTTTTGACCCGTTGATCAGTATGGTGATCGGCGCGATCATCTTTACCGGTGGAGCCAAGATCATCCGGGCATCGTACCTGATTATTATGGAATCCGTTCCGGAAAAATTTGACCTCGAAGAAATCCGCCAGGACATAGCGGCGGTGGAGGGTGTCGAGGACGTGCACGAAATGCATCTTTGGGCAATTTCGACTGACCATTATTCGATTACCGCCCACGTGTTTGTCCGCGAAGATATTCAGCCGTTCTGCGTTATCCTGGCAGTGAATGAGACTTTGAAGAACAAGTACGGCATCAATCACTCCACGATCCAGGTGGAGCATGCGCAATTCCACGATCACGGAGAGTACGGGAAGATGTTCCTGCAGCAGCGGGAGGGGCAGTTTTCTTCCTGATCCGATTGCTTTGCGTCCTGGCTGGCAGCCATTGTCAATAATAAAAGCCGCTTTTCCGGGATTCCGGGAAAGCGGCTTTTTGTGCGAGTCGGCACCTGTTCATATTTGCGTGTGGAAATGGCCCGCCAAGCTGCCGGCGATAGCGTGCTCGTGCTTCTTCGCTTCTTTGCTTTTTTGCTTTTTTAGCTTATTCGCTTCTTAAACGGCTTCGCCGCCGCTTTGATCCATATACATGACTTCCCACAGATGGCCGTCCATATCCTGAAAGCTCCAGCCGTACATAAAGCCGTGGTCAAAGCGGTCATTTGAAGCTTTTCCGCCTGCTTCCAGCGCTTTGTTCACAATCTCATCGACCTGCTCCCTGCTCTGGGCCGATAACGCCATAATCACTTCCGTCGTTTTTGTTGCATCGGACAGCTCTTTTTTGGTAAATGTCTGGAAGAAGCTCTCGACCAGCAGCATGACAAAGGTGTTGTCATTGATAATCATGCAGGTAGCATTCTCATCTGTGTACTGGGGATTGAATTCGAATCCGATTTTCGAAAAAAAGTCGATGGATTTGTTCAGATCCTTTACTGGAAGATTCACAAACGTCATTTTCGCTTGAAGTCCCACGACAATCACCTCTACGTTATTTTTTGCGGTTGGTTTGGCAAGATAGGCCTATTCTAGCATGTGCCTTTTGGCTTCATTTCTTATGAATTGCTATGTTTGCAATCTGCAGACAAATTCGTTTCCTTTATTCGAGACTTTCTGCCAATTAGACGAATATACTGTTTACATAATTATTTTGCGATTGCGAAAACTGCCGAACGCATTGACGTATTCAACCATTCAAGCTAAAGTACCCCTATCGCTTGAACGCGAAAAAGCGAAAAAGCACAAAAGCATAGCCGCACAAAAGCGGCGGTGCAGACGAGTAGGAGTCGTTATTGCCATGAACAAATCGATCACCTTTGGGCAGAGCCTCTCTGTTTTGCTTGTTGTCTTTGCCATATTGTTTCCCGCCCTGTTTTTCGGAAAAGCAGAGCCTCATATGCCATTATTGACCGCTCTCGTAGCATCCGCGGTTTTTATCCGCCTTTTCGGAGTGACGTGGGAGGAGATGGAGGAGGGCATTATCAAAGGCGTTCAGTCAGCTGTCGCCCCCCTGCTCATCCTGTCTCTCATCGGCATCCTGATCGGTGTTTGGATGATGAGCGGGACGGTGCCGACCATTTTGTATTACGGGATTTCTTTGATTTCGCCGGAGTATTTTACGATCAGCGCTCTGTTTTTGACCATTCTCGTCTCAACAGCCACAGGAAGCTCCTTTACGACTGTCAGTACGGTCGGGGTAGCGTTGATGGGGGTAGCCACTGCACTGGGGATGGACCCGCTTGTTACGGCTGGTGCCGTCATTTCAGGGGCCTGTTTCGGGGACAAAATGTCTCCGTTGTCCGACACGACGAATTTTTCTGCGGCTGTAGCCGGTGTTCCCCTGATGTCGCACGTCCGTTTCATGACCCGAACGACGGTACCTGCGATTGTCTTGACGGCTGTCTTTTTTGCCTTTCAGGGCCAGCCTGACGCCGTCAATCTGTCCAACATCGCGCTTATCCAGGCGGAGCTGGAGAAGCACTTCTCGCTGTCGGTCTTTACACTGCTGCCCGCTGTGGTCGTGATCGGGTGCTCCCTCTGGCGCAAACCGATCCTGCCCACGCTGATCGCGGGTATCGCCAGCGGAATTGTTACCGCAGCCATATTCCAGGGAGAACACTCGCCGCTTGCGTGGCTTTCCGTGATGCAGAACGGATTCCACGGCGAGTTTTCAAATGAAATCGTCGGCTCGATCGTGAACCGCGGCGGGCTGTTGTCGATGACGTGGTCGCTGTCGTTGATTCTGATCGCCCTTTCGCTAGGCGGTCTGTTGCAGCGAAGCGGAGTCTTTCATGCCCTCTTTGGTTCCTTGCTCAAGCGAATCAGGCACGAGGGCGGCATCATTACCATGGCAGGCTCGTCCTCCATACTCGTGAACGGGTTGACTGGCGAGCAATACCTTTCCATCCTGCTGCCGGGGCAGATGTTTCGTGATTCCTTCGAATCCAGAGGCATTTCTCGCGTAAGGCTCTCCCGCACGCTGGAGGATTGCGGTACGCTGATCAATCCCCTGATCCCATGGGGCGTAAGCGGTGCATTTTTCACTTCCACCCTGCATGTGGCAACACTGGATTATTTGCCGTACGCCCTGTTCCTCTGGCTGTCGCCGCTCTTTACCTTTTTGTTTGCCTGGATCAGGAGATAAGTTATCCCGCTCCGTAAACGGTCGCACAGTTTTTCCCTCTTTTCTTGGAGCGGTACAGCGCCTCATCCGCGGCCCGTTTCAATCCGTCCGCGCTGTCGGCATGATCGGGATAAAGCGCGATCCCGGCACTCACTGTTGCCGGGATGAGCCGCCCTTGATAAACCAGCGGGTGTTTGTACAGGTATTCACGGATGGCGAGCACCTTGTCCATCATTTCGCGCAGGGTTGCATCGGGAGAGAGAAGCATGAATTCGTCGCCGGCGTATCGGTAGACGCTCTCCCCTGCTCCCGCGTTCACTTTCAGCGCCTCGGCGATACAGCGGATCAACTCGTCTCCTACGTGATGACCGTATTGGTCGTTCACTGCTTTCAAATGGTCCGAATCCAGCATGATCAGTGCTACGGATGACTGCCCCTCTTCCAGAAGCTTCTCCAGATCGCGGTGAAAAGCCCGATAATTCAGGATTCCGGTCAAATCATCCCGAAAGGACATCTGGTACATCCGATCGTACAGCCTCGCTGTCTCGACCGCGCTGGCTACTTGAGAGCCGATGATTTTCAGCAGTTCCTCGTGCTCTTTTTTGTAGGCAAACTCCCGATACGATTGCGCGGAAATGACGCCTTTCATCTGATTCCCCAGCATCAAGGGGACAAAAATGCACGTATTTGTGTCGCTTTCGGGATTGCCCCAACGAACGGCAGAGGCGCCCACTGTTTCATCCCGGGAGGTTCGGAGATGTACGGTTTCACGAGTCGCAATCACTTTGGAAATAATCCCTTCCCCGTAAGGAAGCGTGATCGGACCGTAATTGACTCCTGAATCGATACTGATCGGGATTTGAATTTCACTGTCGCCTTCTTCGTAAAGCGCGATAAAAAAGGCATCCGTCCTCATTACACGGGAAACCAGCTCAAAGGCCTTCGTGAGTATCTCTTCCTCATCGTAGGTTCTGGAAAACGTGTGGCTGAGGTCATGCAGTATTTTCAAATGCTCGGATAGCCAGGACAAATGTGCCACTTTTTCATTTAGTTTGACTATTTTGTCCAGAATCTGCTCGTGCTGCTCCAGTTCGGAAACACCCAATATCCCTCCCAGTTCCCGAGAGATTGCGAATATTTCTTCCCGGTCAACAGACTCGATATGGTTTAGCCATTGGTTGTACCGATCGAGCAATCGCTTTACGGACTCTTCCCTTGACCACGTATTCTCTACCATGCACTACCCCCTCGTACACTCGGGCAATCCAATCAATTTTCATTGCAATCTAGGAATTCGGAATCAGGACTGCCTTTTTGTCTCCAGAAAGCGTTCGACCGCAGCCCTTATCGCCTGCAATACAGCCCCTTGTCCCGGCGCCAGAAAACGCTCCTGAACGACCTGGGTGATCTCCGTCATCCCGCCTGCAACCGACCTGCCGCGAAGCAGGCCGGCTAAAAAATCGCTGGTCTTATCCATCACAAAGGTAAAGCTGGCGTCACAAATGACTTCCTTCTCTACATCGATGATGAGCACGCAGCCAACTACTGAAGATACTTCATACAGAGTCGTTCCTTTTGGAATTTGAGCAAACCCAGCCGTAAGTACAGTTTTTGCTTGAGACCAGTCGGTCATCTGCCTTTGCCTCCCTTTTACTTCCGTGTCCAGGAGTGTTCCCGCCTGTTCGATGCATCTATTTGTCGTGTTCCTTCCCCCGTGGGACGAGAAAACGGCTACCCCGGTTGTTGGAAATAGCCTATCGCCTTTTCTTCTACTAAGTACAACCAATATTACCCTATTCCCTCTGTTCTTACCATCCCTAATGCAGTTTGCGTTGCGAAATCTTCTCCCAAGTCGCAACTTGCACATGCGCTGGCAGGTCAGCTTCGTTTACAGTGAACGAAAAAAAGAGGCACCGATATCGATGCCTCAAACGCATAGCCTGTATTTCACTCATAACTATCTCTCTACCTTTTTTCCATGGCCAACCGCAGCTTTCCGCCAGCCTGGTTCAATCGCTCCCGTGCTTCTTCTGCCGAAAGTCCGGTCTGCTTCATCACGATCGCTACCCGGGCGTCTCCGCCTGCGAGCGTGATATGCCGCTCCGCCTCCTCGTAGCTGGCCCCCGTCACCTCCATGACGATGTGCTTGGCCCGCTCCCTGAGCTTCTGGTTGGTCGCCTGGACATTTACCATCAGATTGCCGTAAACCTTGCCGAGGTGAACCATGCTGGCTGTCGTCAGCATATTCAGCACCATTTTTGTGGCCGTGCCTGCCTTTAACCGCGTTGAGCCGGTCACCACCTCGGGTCCGACCACGATGTTGATCGAGACGTCGACTCCCTGGCTGATGTCGGGGGTAGGATTGCAGGACAGCGAGATCGTCACAGCCTGTCTCGCTTTGGCTGCCTCCAGTGCTCCGATGACATAAGGTGTCCTTCCGCTGGCGGCTATGCCCACCACTACATCACCCGCGCGGACACCGCTGCGCATCACGTCTTCTTTTCCGAGTTCTGCCGAATCCTCCGCTCCCTCGATCGCCTCCACCAGCGCATCAACCCCTCCGGCGATGACGCCCCGGACAAGCTGCGGATCTGTGCCGAACGTCGGCGGGCATTCGGAAGCATCGAGGACTCCCAACCGTCCGCTCGTACCGGCGCCAAAATAGAAGAGTCGCCCTCCGTCCTCCAGCGCACGCGAAATCAAATCGACTGCCCTGGCCACCTGGGGCAAAACCTGCTCGACGGCATGCGCTACTTTTTTGTCCTCTTCGTTCATCAGTGTCACAATCTCCAGGCTGGTCATCTGGTCCAACGCTTCACTAGCTGCATTTCGCATTTCCGTAGTCAATTCATGCAAGTTTTCACCCATGGGCGTCCTCCTCTGCTCCTTCTGTTTGCTTCCCTGCAAGTCTTTTTTTCATCTGCTCATCGATTGGCAGCCCGGCCCGCAGCAAAGCTGCAGCCAGGCATCCCGATACGGGAGTTGCCTGCGGAATGATTACATCAAAGCGGGCCATTTCCAAAAGTCGTCTTCTCAGCATCGTATCTGACTCCAGCAGCCCGCCTGCCAGAACGACAGGCATGCTGCTGGAAGTCCGCGTCCGGCATGTCTCGACCAGCTCCAAAAGCGAGCGGGCAGCCTCGTTGATGCAACGAATCGCTGCTTCGTCGCCGCATGCAGCCGCCTTCTCAGCCAGGACGCTCGCTTCAGCCAGGTCCTTGCGGGGGTTTGGCGAGCCGTACAAGCGGGCGATCAATTGATCGGGCCGGTCGATTCCAAAGTGGCGATTCAAAAGCTCGCTCAAAAGCGTCGGAGCCCCGCGGCCGTCGAGTGCCCGCAATACAGCAATGACCGCCTGTCTGCCCAGATCATAGCCGCTGCCTTCATCCCCCAAAAGATACCCCCAACCGCCGACCCGATGGCGCTCTCCCGCAGGTGTCAGCGCGTAGGCGATCGAACCGGTACCGGCAATCAACACGATACCCGGCCCGCCCCACGTACCGGAATAGAGGGCACCTGCAGCGTCATTGTCGATGTGGAGACGTCCTCCCCACGACGGTCCGAATGCGCTCTCAATCCAGCCTTTTACCTCTGGCCGGTCAGCACCCGCTATGCCGAGGAAGATCCCCTCCACGTCATCCGCCGTACCGCCAGCCTGTACGATCAGTTCGTCTATGAGCTGACGCAAGGTGTTTTCGACCTGCGGCCAGGGCCGGGAAAGCGGGTTCGCACCTTCTCCGACGGCAAAACCGACAATCTCTCCCGTTTCATCACAGATCGCAGCCTTGGTTTTGCTGCCACCTCCATCCATTCCGATAAATAAACGTCGCGCCTTATTTAACTGCACCAGCCGTCAACCCTTCCATAAATTGCCTGGATGCCATCAAAAATACCGCGATCATCGGCAAGGCAGAGAGGGTCAAGCCTGCGAACAGCAGACTCCAGTCCGTCTCGTACTCGCCGAACAGCACCATCATCCCCACCGGAATCGTTTTCAGCGCTTCATCCTGAATAAAGATCAGCGGAAAAAAGAAGTCGTTCCAGGCATGAATAAAGTTAATGATTACGACCGTCCCCAAAGCGGGGCGGATGAGCGGCAGCAGGACTCGCCAAAATACCTGAAAGTGATTGCAGCCGTCGATCCTCGCCGCTTCCTCCAGCTCCACAGGCAGCGTCCGAAAAAAGCCTGTCAAGATAAACACGGAGATCGGGATGCCGCTGGCCGTATAGATCAAAATCAGCGACCAGAGCGAATTGAGCAGCCCCAGCTTTTTCATCAGCAAAAAGAGCGGGACGATCCCGAGCTTGATCGGAATCATCAGCCCGAGCAGAAAGAAGAAGTAGAGCAATCCCGTCCATCTGTACGAAAAACGCGCCAGATAAAAAGCTGCCATGGCGGACGTGACCGTGATCAGAAGCACGGATGTGACACTGACCACGACGCTGTTCATTAGAAAATCGGCAAAGGGCACGACCTCCCACAGCTTCCGGTACGTGTCCAGACTGAACGTCTTCGGCAATGCCAGCGGACTTGTGAAAATCTCCGCATTTGTTTTAACAGACGAGCTGACCATGAGGACGATGGGATAGAGGGCTACCAGTACGAAAAGGTAGGCAAAAAGATACTGCAGGGAACGTCTGCCGATGCCAGCTCTCATGCCGCTCTCCTCCTTTTGGGCGGCATATCTGCTACATGCCGCTTTGAATCACGCCGCTTTTTTGTAGTCGAAGGCCTGCTTCCTGGTTGTCTGGATCAGTGCTGGATTTCACGCTTACGCATCACCCTGAGCGAGAAAGCCGATACGGAGGCTACGATGAAAAACAGCACGACGGCAAGTGCAGAGCCGAGTCCGATGGAAACATCCCCTGCTCCTCCCGAACCGCTGAAGGCGAGCCGATAAAAGTAGACCGCGAGCGTATCGGTAGAGTGGAACGGCTCTCCCATCGAGCCTTGCATCGCATATACCAGCTCAAAAGCTTCAAACGCCTGAATAAACGTGAAAATGGTCATGATCGTGATCGACGGCATCATCAGCGGCAAAATGATGCGTCCCAGCATAGTGATCCCCTTGGCTCCATCCAGCCTCGCCGCCTCGATCAGCTCCTCCGGGATGGATTGCAGGCCCGCGAGGAAGATCAGAACGGCAAAGCCGATCCCGAACCAGCAATTGACCAATATAATCGCAAGCAGTGCTGTATCCGGGTCCCCCAGCCATGGCTTGGCCCACTCCTCCAGCCCCAGCTTTGCCAGGAACGTATTGAGCGCCCCGTAGTTCGGATTCAGGATCAATTTCCACAAAAACCCAACCACAATGACGGAAAGCAGCTGCGGCATGAAGTACGCAATCTTGAGAAAGCCCGCTCCGCGAATTTTGCGATAAATCAGAAAGGCGAGGATAAACGCAATTCCGTTCTGGACGACCATCTCGACGAGAAAATAGATGACGTTGTGTCCAAAGGCATTCCAGAACAGTTTGTTAAACGGCTCCACCTGAAACAGCGTCAGGAAATTTTGCAGGCCGACAAACGCTCCCCGGGCTATCCCTTTCCACTCGTACATGCTGTAGGTAAAGGCAGAAAGGATCGGATAGACAACGAACAGTGTATACAAAATGAAAGCAGGGAGAGGGAACAGATGCAGCAGCCAGCGCGCCTTCGATTTCCTTTTTGGCTGTACATGCTCCCGCTCGGGTACGCCCATGACGACCACCCCTTGTATGTCGGCGGCAAAGGGCTGAGTGACCAGCCCCTCTACCGGCCGAATCCATTCTCTTTGTTATTTTTTGAATGTGGGGAACCAGCTCGCCGCCGATTTCTGCACCTCTTGGCTCACCTGCTCCGGTGTCAATTTGTTCAAGTACATGCCTTGCAGCGCGTTTTCAAGCGTTTGCTTGGTCGTCGGATTGCCTTCTGCAAAGTGGACCACCATCAGGTAAGGGGTCGAGCTGCTGGCTGACAGCTCCGCCATTTTGTTGACGAGCGGATCGCTTGTCGTTACACCGGGGATGGCACTGATGCGTTTGAATTCGTTGGCAAACAGCTCACCGAACTTCTTGCTGGCCATAAACTCGAGAAACTTGAGCGCTTCCGCTTTATGCTTGGACTTTGCGTTGACCGCGTAAGAACCGTCTACCCACGTCGTCAAAACGGTTTTTCCGTCATCCGTCGGCATCGGGAAGAAATCGAGCGGCAGATCGGGATTCATTTTCTGCAATCCTTCCAGCTCAAAGCTTCCGTTAATGAACATAGCGGCTTTCTCCGTGAAGAACATCGTCCGGGTGTCATTCAAATCAAGTCCAACAAAATTTTCCGGGAAATAAGGAACCAGCTCTTGCATGCGCTGAATGGATTTGACGAATTCAGGGCTGGTAAAGTCAGCTTCTCCATTCAGGATTTTACCTACGAAAGCATTGCCATTGTACGTTCCGGGAGCGATGACGCCGTGGCTAAGCGAGAGCAGCCAGCCTTCCTTGGCTCCGAAGGCAAATGGCACCACACCTTTGTCTTTCAGCGTCTTGGCCGTATTGATCAGTTCGTCCCAGGACTTCGGTTCACTCAAACCGTTCTGTTCAAACAGTTTCTTGTTGTAATAAATTTGTGTCGAGTTGAGTGAGAGGGGAACGCCGTACACTTTTCCATCTTTGCCGGTAGAAGCTGCAAGTACGTCCTTCGAGAAATTCTCGATGCCTGGCAGTTGATCCAGCGGCTCCAGATGCCCTGCTTCGGCAAGAGAAATTCCGGGAGCGTACGGGCGAAGCTGCAAAATGTCAGGGCCGCTGTCGCTCTGCAGAGCAGTGTTGAGTATGGTGTTGTACTCCGTTGCCTTGAACGGCTTGAAGTCAATCTTGATGCCGGGATTCTCTGCTTCGAAAGCCTGAATGATTTTTTTGTAGCCCTCAGCGTCCTCCACGCGCCAGCTGTGCATGGATAACGTCACTTGCTCAGCCCCGCCGCCAGCGCTGCTGCCTGGATTGCCGGTCTGCCCCCCGCTCTGTCCATCTCCGGCAGGCGAACTATTCGTCCCTCCGCTGCATCCGGCGAGCACCAGCATAGCAGTCAGCATAGCGGAAACAAATGCGCGAGATCGGTACCTCCTCATCCTCTTTCATCCCCCTTTTTTCCACTGCTTTGGCTTTATTAGGTCAGGCTCTTTTTGAGTTGAGCCGTGACTGCGTCATGCAGAACAGGACGAAGCTTGCGCAGGCTGTGGTCCCGTCCCAAATGAACCGCATTGGTCAAAAAGACGACTGCCAGCTCCTGTTCCGGATCGATCCAGAGACTCGTTCCGGTAAATCCCGTATGCCCGTAGCTGGAGGGAGAAAAGCCGGAGCCGCAACTGTTGCCGCCCTCATGACCGTTTATCTCCCAGCCGTACCCGCGGTTTCCTCCCTTGCCTTCCGTGTGGTTGCGGATCGCTTGGCTTCGGATTTCCCCGGAGATTAGCGGCGGTGCGCCGGTCATCCACATCTGTGCATAGCGGCAAAGGTCATCCGCCGTCGCGAACAGGCCGGCGTGGCCTGCTACCCCGCCCATGACAAAGGCTTTTTCGTCATGAACCTCACCGGAAATGTACCGGTTTGTCAGACGGCAAAACTCTGTAGACGCAATATTCGGAAAAAACTTGGCATACGGACGGAAACAAGTCTGTCTCATCTGGAGCGGCGTCCATACCCTTTTCTCGAGAAACTGGTCAAAAGGCTCATGGGTGATCTTCTCGATCAACAGCCCCAGCCAGATCATGCCAATGTCGCTGTAGACGACGCGCTTTCCCGGGGCGTGTGCCAACGGAATTTCATAGAGCAAGTCCGGCAACGCGATAGAGCCGTCACGCCTGCGCTCCGCAAGGTCTGCGGGCAATCCGGACGTATGCGTCAACAACTGGGCGATCGTAATTTCCCGCTTTTCTTCCGGGCAATCAGGGAAGTATCGGGAAAGCGGATCGTTTTCGTGAAGCAATCCTTCCTGCAGCAAAAGCAGTACGGCAGGTAGCGTCGACGTCACCTTGGTAAGAGACGCCAAATCGAACAAGGTATCCGCTGAAACGGGCCGCCCCTGCGGGGTACAGCTTGTTTTGCCGACATCGGCGGCATAGATTACTCGTCCTTTTCGCATAATGCGCAAGGCAGCGCCCGGCACTAGTCCTTCCTCCACCCACGTCCGCAGCAATTGTCCAACCGCTTCCATCCTCTGCTCCCCTTTTCTCACGACCGCTTGGTACGGCTGACAGCCAACCGGGTCTTTTCCAGTAGTGGAATCACTTCTTCCTGCTGTCTGCTGACGAGGGTAATAAACAAAATATCAATCACATTCAGCTGCGCAATGCGGGACGCCATGGCCCCGCTGCGGATGCTTTTCTCCACGGAGCTGGTGAACAGCCGGATATCGGCCAGCTCCGCGACCGGCGAGGGACCGAATTTTGTCAGCGTAATAATCGTCGCGCCCTGCTGCCTGGCCTCCGTGAGCGATTGGATGATGTCCTCTGTTTGTCCCGAATAGGAAATGCCGAAGGCCACGTCCCTCTCGGACAGTGTGACTGCCGAGGTCAGCTGCGCGTGAAAATCGGAGTATGCTTCGCACCACAGATTGATGCGGGAAAACTTTTGCCGAATATCGGCGGCGATGACGGCAGATGCGCCGACTCCGTACACGTCAATCTTGCGGGCTTTCGCCAGCGCATCGACGGCCCTGGCAACCTCTTCTCCCGACAGAACGGAAAGCGTATCCTGAATCGACTGGATATTGTTCCAACTGACCGCCTGCATGATCGACTCTACCGAGCCTTCCATCATGATTTCCTTATAGCTGCCCGTCGCCGTCTGTTTATTCAGATCACCGGCGATGCGCAGCTTCAACTCCTGGTAGCCCTTCATGTTCAGAGAACGTGCCAGCCGGATAATCGTCGCCTCCGAAACACCGCTCAACTCCGCAAGCTTTTGTACCGAAAGCTTGACCACCTCTTCCGGATGGGCGAGAATAAAATCCGCCACTTTCCGTTCGGATGGCTTCAAGTCCTCCAAAATGGCCTGCAAACTGACAAGACCTCCATGTAGCATCCTCACACCGACCTTTTACCAAATCTTACCTACATTGTATGAAATTTTATTTCCATCGTCAATTAGTCGATAATAAATAATATTACAGCACCGAACAAAAAATGTCCCTCTTTATCAAACGCAGAGGGACATTTTTTCGCTATGCTAGTTTCTTTTTTGTTGGATCGAAATGATCCCCATGCCATCCGCAGTCATGAGCACCGCGCCGTTTTTCCCGGGCCAGACTTTGCTGAAAACAAACTCCGGATCGTTTCGCACCAGAATAAACCTCTCCTTGCCATCCTTGTCGAGTCCGTACAAGTTTCCGCCGTAATCGGCAAAGTAGAGATTTCCCTCTGCATCCGAAAATCGTTCCCAACTGACGAACCCTGTCTCTCCCTCAGGTGTGTGATAGCTCCACAACACCTTTCCCGTCCGGTCTATTTTTCCTATGGTGTTATTGCTGAGGGGAATGTAGTAACCGCCCGTTCCATCATTCGGGATGCCCAGCTTGGACAGGATGTCATGATCTACGGGTGCCTCAGCGATATCCTTGCCGTCGGCGGCGTTAAAGAAGTGAAGTCCTTTTTCCCCCAGTACGTAAACGATACCATCGGACGAATAGTACTGGTCTCCCCAGTCGAGCCCTTCTCTTTTCCACCTGATCTTGCCAGCTTCGTCCAACCCGATAAACGTTCGCCCGTCCAACCCGACGACCAGCGTGCGCTTGGACTCAACCCAGTCGATACTGTGCACGCTTGGGAACAGTGCTCCCTCCTGCAATGGGACTGTACTCAGAATTTCTTTGTTGCTCCAGCGTACGTTTCCTTCCTTGTCCACTGCCGTAACGCCTTGATCGGTGAGCAAAAAGAACGTGCCGTTACTGGCCACATCGAAATCCCGGTAGCTGCGGCTGAGCATATATGGAAACTCGATCGCCCGAAGCTCTTTTCCTGTTTTATCCACTACAATCACATAGCCGGGCGCTTCCCATTCGTACTCCAGCGTGTTGTCCCAGATGACGTACAGCAGTCCGTCACGCCCCATCTCCAGATAATGGGCCCAGTACATCCACAGATCGCTTTTGCCCAGCAGCTTTCCTTCTTGATCGAGACGATAGAGAAAACCGTCCGCCCCGGTCACATACATGATCCCTTGTTCGTCGGTAACCACGTTGGAGAGATATTCGTTTTCCAGCGAGTTTTGCCACTTTACTTCGTACTTGTCCCCACCCTTGAGAATTAGCGCCTTGCTTTCTCCATTTTGCGAGACGATAACGGAGGTCTTCACCTCGGGCAAAGAGACCGTTTCCGCAGTTTGCGGCTGCCCTGCTTGAGTCTGGCCGTGTGCAGCAGTCGGCAGAATCAAGGCGAGCGCAAGCGCGAGCAGTGCGACTTTTGTCTTTGCCCCTGTCCTTATGTTCATCAACGCAGCCCCCAATGCCAAAAATTTCCGTTCCTTACTCCATCTTACTTTCCTCCCGGTTTGCTTTATTCCTGCTTTGCTTCCTCTTACTTTTGCTTTTCCGCTCCTTTCCTCCTGGTTTGCTCCCGTTTTTTTCCTGGTTTGCTCCTGGTTTATTCCTGCTTTGTCCCTATTTGTCCCTGCTTTATCCCAGCCGGCTAATCCGGCGCAAAAACCCGATTTTTCCGATACTCTTGACCTTTCCGCCGCGTCAACCCTTACACTTGAGCTCGCAGAATGGACGAAGGAGGAAATGGAATGAAACGTATCTTGATTAAAGAAGGCACCATTTTGAGCATGAAGGAAGGCGAGCAGGCCTTTACCGGCGATCTGCTGATTGAAGGGGATAAAATCGCGATGGTGGCCCCGATGATCGACCAACCCGCGGATCAAGTGATCAGCGCCAAAGGCATGGCAGTCATGCCCGGTCTGGTCAATGCCCACAATCACGGGGCGATGTCGCTTCTGCGCGGCTTTTCCGACGATCTGAAGCTGATGGATTGGCTGGACAAAAAAATGCTTCCGGCCGAAGCGAGGATGACGGAGGAAGACGTCTATTGGGGGACGAAGCTGGCGATCGCGGAAATGATCCGCTCGGGCACCACCACGTTTGCCGACATGTACGTCTGCATGGATGCTGTAGCGAATGCGGTCGTGGAAAGCGGCATGCGGGCCTCGCTCACTCGCGGGCTGGTGTTCCTGCAGGATGACGGAGGCAGGAGAATGAGGGAAGGAATCGATCTGGTGGAAAAATGGTCTGGTGCCGGAGATGGCCGCATCACCACCATGTTCGGTCCGCATGCCCCCTATACCTGCCCTCCTGAACCTTTGCGCGAGGTAATTGCGCTTGCGCGTCAGCGGCGCATCCCGCTTCACATCCACCTCGCGGAAACCAAGGAGGAGACCGTGAAGATTCGGGAAAATTACGGCGAGACCCCTACCGAATACCTCTACCATCTCGGCATGTTCGAGCATACGCACGTCCTGTTGGCCCACGCCGTCCATCTCACCCGCAAGGATATCGGGTATTTGCGCGGCATGCGCGGCGGTGTCGCCCACAATCCGGTGAGCAACCTCAAGCTTGGCTGCGGCATCGCGCCAGTCATGGAGTTCAAGCGGCAAGGCATCACGGTCGGGATGGGCACAGACGGGGCGGGCAGCGCCACGACACTCGACATGTTCGCCGAGATCAAGGCAGCCACCTGGATGCAAAAGCTCGACTACGGCGATCCGACTCAGCTTTCGGCAGAGGAAGCGCTCCGCATGGCGACGATTGAGAGCGCCAAGCTGCTCGGCATCGACCATGAGGTTGGGACGCTGGAAGCGGGGAAAAAGGCCGACCTGATCCTGATCGACTTGAATCAGCCGCACCTGCAGCCCATTCACAATCTGTTTTCACTAGTTGCCTACAGCGTCAATGGCTCAGACGTCGACACCGTTATCGTAAACGGACAAATTCTGATGAGACAGCACCAACTGACGACCCTCTCCTGGGAGGAGATTCAGCGGGAAGCCGCCAGTCGGGCTGCCCGGTTGGTAGAAGGGCTGTAGGGGAAAACGAGAGAACGAAACAATGCCGTCCTGTCGCGGGACGGCTTTTTTCATTTATGATGGCGGTATTAATATATGGCCTCACCCTTTTCCTCTCTCCCGACGGTACCGGCTCGGGCCATGCTATTCTCGATATCCCGTTTTTTGGTTTTGCTTTTGCACGGACGTTTGTTTGACTCCGATGATCTGCTTGTTCCCGTCGTTATTCTCGGGATCGGCATGGTGCTGAAGCTGCTCGTCCATCTTCTCTATTTGCAGTGGCAGGCCTCGCTTTGCAAAACGGCAAAACGATCAGTGCTGCCAACAGAAAGCATATCCCTGCCGCGCCATAGATGAGTTCCAGCGGGAGCGTCCTGGCTGCTATGCCGGATACGCTCATCATCACTACCATCGAACCGGTCATCAGCGGCGTCCGAATGCCGGTAACCCGGCCGATGTATGCTTGTTCGGTGTGCATCATGACCAGAGCGTTGTTCCCGATGAAAATGGCAGGCTGCAGAAGCGCGATCAAAAACTGGGCCGCCATCGTCAGCCATAATACAGTAGACAAGCCAGACAGGATGATGCCAGCCGCATTCACAGCCAGCCCAAGCATGAGAAATCGCTGAGGCGCTATCTTGGCGGCCAAGCGAAAGGTCAACAGCCCTCCGATGATTTCGCCGACACCGTATGGGATTGTCATCCATTGCAAATCCTGTGCGGACAAACCCAGTCTTTCCGTGACGAGAAAGATTCCGAGCGGAGATATCAAACCGGCGCCGAGTCCAACTGCCAAGAAGCACAGGTTTAAGGAGACGAGAACTTTTTTCGCCGCGACGTAACGGATACCGTCCACCATGTCTTGCATCACCGATGTCTGCATGCCCCTCTCGCCAGCGCCAGCCTGGTTGTCAGGCGGGATAAAAACCATCGCACACGCCGAGAAAAGAAAGGCTATCCCCGTCAGCAGGATAGAAAGGTAGATTCCGAGAGCTTGATACGCGATTGTGCCGAGAATCGGCCCGAGAACCATAAAGATGGAAAATACGGTTTGCAATAGCGACATGCCAGCCTGGGCCTGTTCGGCCGGCACGTGCAGCTTGAACAGCTTCATCCCGGCAGGCTGCGTGATTTGCGATAGGACAGCGGAGCCGCATGTCGCAAAAAACACAGCCGCCCACATCCCTGATTCGAGTGCAAGCAGCACGACGCCAACTGAAAGGGCGCTTGCCAGTTCAGACCAAATGATCGTCTTTTTCGGACGCCACCGATCCGCCAGCACCCCGCCAATCAACGAAAAAAGAAAGATGGGCGCGTATTCGGCAACCGAGATCATGGATACGGCAAAAGCGTCTCCGCCGGTTCTCTCCATGACATAAAAGAGGATGGCGAAATTTCGTATCCATATTCCGAGCTGGGAAAACACGTTTGCGATGAGGACCATCCGTATAAACGGGTTGCGCTGCAGCATTCCGAAAGTCGGCATGTTCATATTCCTCCCCTTGCTGCCATCTGGCAGGTGAATGTCGCATTCACTCTACCTCCTCCTGCAGCAGGAGAGTCAAACGTTTTTTTCCGTATTCAGAATGTCTTGACTCTGACCTAGGAGGAGCCTTTACGCTATGAACAGAGAGGAGTGGGATGAAAATGCTCTACACGGTAAAAGAAATCGCCGCGCTGTCAAACGTAACGGTAAAGACTTTGCATCACTATCACTCCATCGGCCTGCTGCTGCCATGTGAGATTAGCGAAGCGGGGTACCGCCTGTATGGAACAAAAGAGCTGGAGCGTCTGCAGCATATTTTGTTTTACAAGGAGCTTGATTTCCCGCTGGAAAAAATCAAGCAACTGCTCGAAGGCGCCCCTGATCGGCTGTCCATTCTGGCCAGTCAGAAGGAGCTTCTGCTCGCCCGCAAGCAACGGCTGGAAAGAGTCATTCAAACGCTGGACGAATCGATTTCACATGCAGAGAACGGTGAACAGATGAATCAGGCAGAGATGTTCAAGGGGTTTTGTGACGAAGAGGAGTGGATGGAGGCACTGGCCGAACAAAAACGGTATTTGGAGGAGACCTATGATTTTTCTCTTCCTTCCATCGACTCGTCCGAGGTCCCGGCGATGAACCA
Organism: Brevibacillus borstelensis; assembly: GCF_036700025.1. Lineage (NCBI taxonomy): Bacteria > Bacillati > Bacillota > Bacilli > Caryophanales > Paenibacillaceae > Brevibacillus > Brevibacillus borstelensis. The sequence goes on from NZ_CP144922.1 coordinate 4,408,044, forward strand.
AATGGCGCGGGAAGCGAAGCGATTTACGGATGGAATGGCGGATTTTCTGGCGAAGGGCGTCAAATTTGACGATGAGAGTGTACACAGGCTGATTTCCGAGCATATCGCCTTCTTGAATCAGAGCGGACATGCGACCAGCGCTGACGATTTTGCGGCACGAACGCGCTTTTTCCTGGATGACGACTTTCACCGAAAGATGCTTGAGGAACAGCAGACAGGTCTTGCTTACTATTTATCCACTGCTGCGGAATCATTTGCAGCCAAGGAAAAAAGTACGACTGAAGCGAAAAAGTACGACTGAAGCGAAAAAACCGCCGCAACGACTGATCGTTGCGGCGGTTTTCCATGCTTCCAAGCATCCATGCAATATTCAAACAAGGTGAGAAACATCCACCTATCGATTGAGCAAAAAGACCCCCCAAGACAGATACACCGTGTACAATGCCCACAGCAAATAGGGGATGAGCAGATAGGCCGCCGCCCGCTTGCGGGGCCGGATCATTTTGATCAGCAGCCAGGTGGAATAAGCGACAAGCACGGTGTCTGCCGCCGCTGGCAAGAGCAGATGCTTCTCTACGAAAAGCCAGGTAAACACCTGAACGACTGCCCAGTTGATAAAAAACAGCAGCAGGGTTTCTCCATCCATTTGCCGGCTTCTGGCCAATTGGACAATCGATAACGATATAAGTGCATATAAGATTCCCCACACGACGGGAAAGACGCTGGCGGGTGGAGTGCCTGGCGGTTTGGCAAGCGCCTCGTACCAGGCCCCACCCTCCGGATAAAGAAAGCCTGCCCATGAGTATATCGCATAGAGGGCGAAAAACAACAGCGCGGAGGTACCGATTTTCACCGCACATCCCATCCTTTGACATCTGATCTTCTTGCCATAGTTTATGAGACGTGCCTTCGTTTCATCACGATTTGTCCAACGGGATTTTAACGTCCTCCGGCTTTGATCAGCATCTCTTCGATTTCGCGGTATCCGCGCTTTTTCGCATGGGCAAGCGGCGTTACCCCGTCCTTGTCGGGAATATTCACGTCGGCTCCGTGATCGATCAGCAGCTGCACGATCTGCTGATGGGCCTCTCCTCCGTCGCTGAGCACGATCGCTTCCATCAGCGCTGTCCAGCCCAGATTGTTCACGTGATTGACATCTACACCAGAGCGGGCGAGCAGCTCCTGTACAACTTCTACATGCCCTCTTTCCGACGCAGGGATCAGAGCTGTCCCGCCGTATCTGTTGGTGAGCTTCGGATCGGCACCCGCATCAATGGCCAGCTTGACGATATCCAGAAGTCCCTCTGCCCCCGCATACAAAAACACGTTATCCAGGCGGTTGTCCCGGATATGAATATCGGCCCCGGCTTCGATGAGCGCTTTGACCGTTTCCGCGTGATTGCCATGCGTAGCTGCCAGCACCGCCGTCCGTCCTTTTTCATCCGCAGCATTGATGTCCGCACCTTTTTTGAGCAGCTCCAGCACCGCAGCCGTTTCCCCTTTTTCCGCCGCCTTGATGAGCTCCTGGCCCATTTTTTCCTGCATCACTTTTTGCACACTCTCCTTTGCCATATTCTGTGCATCTTGCAGAACTTCCCCTGTGCTGGCAGGCTCCTCGCAGCCTGCCAGTATCAATAAAGAAGAAAAGAAGGTCACAGCCAGACGGATCATGAATCCTTCCCTCCCTTTGCTCGTTCGCTTCCTTAATGCTATCATGGCAATTGATATACGAAAAATATTACTTTCATTATAAATAATTACTTTTCCCATATATTATTGAAAGGGGAGTCTCGGTGGATATCAAACAGCTTCGCTACTTTATCGCCATTGCAGAGGAGAAACAAATTTCTGCGGCTGCCAAGCGGCTTCATCTCGCGCAGCCGCCGCTTAGCCAGCAGTTGATCAATTTGGAGAAAGAGCTGGGCGTCGCCCTGGTCGTCAGGCACGCCAGAGGTCTGGAGCTGACAGAGGCGGGACGCATCCTGTACAAGCACGCCGTCAAAATTGCCAGCCTTGTGGAAGAGTCGGAGATCGAGGTAAAAGAGGTAGGCGAGGGCACGAAAGGGACACTCAGTATCGGTGTCAACACGCTCTCTTCCGAGCTATTGCCCATACTGTTGAAGCGGTTTCAGGAAAGCTATCCCCACGTAACGTACAAAATCCAGCAGAATGAATCCGATCAGCTTCTGAAAATGGTAAAAGAAAAAGCCATTGAGCTGGCGATCATCAGGCTGCCGCTTGAACTCAATGACTTTTCGATCCTGCATCTAAAGACGGAACCGCTGCGCTTCGCCAGCTCCACTCGCATTCCCGGCTCATCCGCGACAATCACCTACGAGCAGATTTGCCATCATCCGTTGTTGTTGCCCAGCATCGAAGGACTCGGCGTGTACCACTTGATCCTCGAGGAATTCTCCCGGCGCCGATTGGAGCCTGTCATCCTCGGCGAATGCTCGGATATCGCGGTCCTCTTGCAATTGGTTTCTTCCGGCTTTGGGGCGACGATCGTACCGGAAGTCGTTCTCAGGATGCACCCCGGGCATGATCTGCAGGTGTACGAGATTGCGGATGCGACGATGGCTGCTTCATCCGGCGTCATTTGGCTGAAGGACTACTACTTGTCAAAGGCGGCACAGAACTTCCTCGATCTTTTGAGAAAGTAACGCCTTACAGACGTGTCGACTCTCCCGGCTTCAGCGCGGCCCCGTCGATTCCTTTTTCTTTCAGGCTGTCGACAAATGCCTTCCCGTCCTGCTTGATCGGCGGGAACGTATCATAGTGCATCGGCACGACGAACTTGGCTCCTACCCACTCGGCCGCGGTTTTGGCATCCTCCGGTCCCATCGTGAACACATCCCCGATCGGAAGGAAAGCTGCGTCGATGTCGTGGCGCTCGCCGAGGAGCTTCATATCTCCAAACAGTCCGGTATCGCCCGCATGATAAACCGTCTTTCCGCCCATCGTGACGATAAAGCCGCCCGGCATTCCCAAATAAACGATACGCTTATCTTCTTCAAAAACCATGCCCGAGCTGTGGAAGGCTTGGGTCATTTTTACTGTACCGAACGGAAAGGAAGCGGAGCCTCCTAGGTTTAACGCCATCGTCTTGGCACCTTGCCATCCCAGGTAGTTGGCCAGTTCAAACGTAGCGACGATGGTAGCGTCATTTTGCTTCGCCAATTCTACGGCGTCCAAAATGTGATCCTGGTGTCCGTGCGTCAAGAGAATGTACTGAACCCGAATATCGGACAGCTTCGTGGCAGCAAGCGGGTTTCCGGTGATGAACGGATCGATGATGATTGAATGTCCTTCGCTGGTCAGTTGGATGCAAGAATGGCCGTGATACTGGATTTCCAACATGTGCATTCCCTTCCTTCTTCGCAATCTACTATTCATTCCTGATGATAGGTGGGAATGTCAGCCATGTCAAATCAGTTGGCGCATGTTGTTTCAAACATTTGAATAATCAGTCAAACAGAACCGCAAAGGCTCTCGTAAAAGCGCCGTCGCTCCCTTTAATCTTGAGCGGCGCAGCCGCGAAGAAGACGCGCTTGCGGTCAATTTGCTCCAGGTTTTTCAGGTTTTCCACGATCCCCAGCTTGTTGCCGAGAAAAATGTGGTGAGCGGGGAAGTTTTCAGTCTCGATCGGGTCGGGAGAGATGAAGTCGAGCCCGACTGCCCGAACTCCGCGCTCCACCAGCTCCTTGGCCAGTTCTTCTCCGAAGTAAGGGTAGTCGGTTTCGTAAGCATCCGTCCCCCACTGCTTGCTGAGGCCCGTACGGAACAAAACGATGTCTCCCGGGCGAATGTCCGCGCCTTCCAGAACAGCCGGACTCATTTCCCGCTGTCCGTCGAGGTGGACGTCCACGATCACTGCTTCGCCGACAAAACGCTCCAGCGGGATTGCCTCGATGGTCTCGCCATTTTGAATAAAATGGGCTGGTGCATCGCAATGCGTTCCAACGTGAACGACTGCGTGAAAGTCGGTCACCTGAAACCCGTCCGACTCTACTTGAGAAACCTGCTTGAACTCAGCAACCTGCTGACCCGGGTACTGGGGCATTCCTGACTCGAGCACTTGCGAAAGATCGATAATGCGCATGAGACCCTCCATTTTCCCAACCTTACAAGTCGGAATAGTATGTGTTTTGCTAATATTATCCAATCTCAAAAGCGCTATCGCAAGTGTTTTTTCTGCCCTCCGCGTATGTTTTTGCTCTTCCGTCCGATTATGTAAAAGGCTGCGAGAGCCGACAGCCAGTCCGTTCCTTCACGGCTTTCGCAGCCAGTCCATTCCTTGCCGGCTTGCGTTTGACACTACCGGCTTACGAGAGGAGATTGTCTTTGTGATGGGGATCCTTCAATTCGACGAGCGCGATGATTTTCGAGTCCCGAATGACAACGCGCTTGCCTTCATTGTCCCGCAGAATCAAGGTAGAGTTTTTCACATCCACCAGTTTGCCGACGAAGGTGCCATTCACTGTATCGACCTTCACTTTTTCCCCTTCGAGCTTTTTGGCCTGATCACGAAATGCCATGGTTGATCCCTCCTTTACCTGCATCCTATGTACATGCAACGCCATTCAACCAAAGCAAACGTGGATTTTTCTCCAAAATGTGCAGCCACCCTTTGGCAATGATCCCGGGTGACATTTGGCCGTTTACTCTGCCTTGCTGGACGTTCGGCACTATACAGAACGAAAGGACGTATGCAAGCTGCGGCAGGCCAATGATGTATCCAGCCTGAGGTCGAGCTTGATCCCTTTGTTTGCCGCGTCTTCCCTACTTATTTGGTCTTCTTCTACCAGGGCCGGGTCGTATCCAAAGCGAAGCGCTGTCTTCTGTGCAAAGGTGTAATAGCTCTCAAAGCTGCTCGGTCCCACATGCAAAGTGCCCGTCCACTCGCTTCCGGCCAGCTCCAGCAAAGCGTTCGCGAGATCATCCACGTGGATAAACGTGCGAAGGACATTGCTGCTGCGGACAACCCGCTCCCCTTTTTCCCATGCCTCTGTCAACTGGCGCACGCGATTGTCCCAGCGCCCGTCCGCATCCGGCCCGTAAATGGGACCTGATCTGACGATAGCATGATCCAAATGGCCGCTCCTCACCATCTCCTCGCCGGCAAGCTTGGCATTGCAATAAGCCGCCAAGCTGCTGTCCCTGTTCCAGAAGGAAGGAGCGTCCCGTTCCTGGTACGGCCCTTGAGCCCCTTCAAAAACGCCATCAGTCGACACGAACAGCAGCCTTGTCGCTGGCGAAATATGGGAGAGAACTCCGGACAGCCCCTTCTGAATCAGGGCAGTTTCGTTCTCTCCGCTCATCACTGCCCATATCACCACATCAGGATTCGCTTGCCGGAGCAGCTCTGCACAGGCGCTTTCTTCCCTCAAATCTACCTGACTGTACTGCGCATGGAGGTTTTGAAAGCACGTCCCCGTCACTTCCCATCCTTGCTTTTTTCCGTTTTCAACGATCTTGGAACCAAGATAACCGCTCGCACCGAGGATCAATAGTCGTGACATGAATCCTTTCGTTCCTCTCTTTATGGGTTATGGGACGAACCCTGATAGAATTTGTCGTACGTTTGCAAACAGGAGTTTACTTAGTGTCAGCGAAGTGTACAAGCATAATCATTTCACAATGTTCGGAATACTTTTGTCAGAACGGGAGGGAAGTCATATGAAGAACGTGATCGAACTGGTTGCCAAGGAGAAAACCTACTCCGGACGTGAACTGGCCGAAATTCTCGGAGTCGGAGCCAGCACGCTGCGAAAGTGGAGCATGCTCCTGGAGCAGCAGGGGTACCGGTTTTTGCGGGACAGTCAAAACCGCCGGGAATACAGACAGTCGGATGTCGACGCACTGCGCTCGTTTTATCAGTTGACAAAGGAAAACCTGATGCCGCTCGAGGAAGCGGCGCGGACCGTAGCCGGACGCACTTCCTTTCAACAGACCAAGCGGGAAACTGCCGCTTCGCTCAGCCTTGTTCCCCCGGTCGTGCCCTCTGCCGGCTCTGCGCCTTTCCCGTCAAACCATTCGGCTGCACTGTCTGCGAGCACATCCGCTGCTTTGGCTCTTCGGACCAGCGCCCATGTCGATCGGCTGGAAGAGAAAATCCACTCTCTCGCCCAGCATGTACAGCATCAGGATGCAGTTCAGATGGAGCTGATGGAACGCTTGGAAAAGCAGGAAGCGTACATCCGCAATAGTCTGAAGGAACGCGACCGCCGCTTGATGAAAGCCATGAGCGACATCATCGAAGCCAAGCAGCAATTGGCCCAGCTCCGCGACGAGCAGCGAAAAAAATCGATCTGGCACCGCTTGTTTCGGACACAGTATGATTCGTCGCTTTGAATCGAAAACCTCTTGCTGTTTTTGTCCCTCCGTATCGCTGCCGACCCGCATAGAAACAGGGCCGCTCCGATTGTACAGTCATCTCCAATCGGAACAGCCCTGTTTTGTTGTTTGTCTCGGAAAGCCAGTGTCTACGCTGCGTTGATAGTCTCGTCGTTTGCCCTCGCGCTGCCTTTTGTAGCGAGGCTCACAACCGTCGTCACTGCAAGATTGACGACCAGTGCGATAATGCCGACGTTCAGATCTTGAATGGACTGCGGCAGGAATGGGAAGAGGGTGCCGATCGTGATGCCGCTGATCGTGACGATCGCAACCGTTGCCACACCGGCGATGATACCGGCTGCCGCTCCCTGCTTGCTGACAAAATTGCGTTTGGACAGGCTGAACAGAAGCGCAGGGAAGAGCTGGGTAACGAGACTGTAGCCCATCAGCAGCAGGGTGACGAGCGTATCTCCGCCCTTGAATGTAAAGTAAAGCGAGATGAGCGCGACTACAGGCACCAGATAACGGGCCAGCTTGGATACCTGTTCGTCCGTCGTCTTCGGTGCGAATACCTTGTACACGTTTTTCGCAATCAGCGTCGACGAGGACATCAGAATCATCGACCCCGGCACGATCGCTGTCAACAGCCCCGCCGCGCCGATCACCCCGACAAACCAGGGATCGAAGGTTTGGATAGACAGGCGCAAGAGTGACATGTCGCCATCCGCCCCTTCCAGTCCGGGCACCTGCAGGATCGCGGCAAACCCTACGAAGAAGACGAACAGCAGCACCAACTGGTAAAGCGGCATGACGATCGCGTTTTTCCGGAAGACCTTCTCATTTTGAGCAGAGTAGACCGAACCGAAAGTATGAGGCCACATATAGAAACCAAGCGCTGTCAACAGAACAGTAGAGACAAACCAGGACGGACTGAGGCCTTTTTCCGGCAGAGCGACAAATCCTGGCTTGGCCGCTTCGACAGCCTGAAACATTTCGGTGATGCCGCCATAGTAGTGGAACGGCAGATAGAGACCGAGGAACACAACCACAAACAGAATCATGATGTCTTTGACCACAGCGGTCCACGCCGAGCCGTGGATTCCGGAGATCATCACGTATACCGTGACAGCCATGGTCCCGATCCAGATCGCCGCCGTGTTTGAGATGCTTCCGTAAGAAGCCTCTGCCACGATCAGCCCCAGGCCTTTTAGCTGGAGGACCAGATACGGGATGAGCGCCACTACCCCGACGATTGAGACGAGGACACCCAGGTACGGGCTTTTATACTTGCTGACAAAGAAGTCGGACTGCGACATCAGCTTGTTCTCTTTTGCGTAGCGCCAGATGGCGGGCAGCAGCCAGTACGACATGATATAGGCGAGACAGCCATAGCCGAGAATGTAGAAGGTCGGCCCGCCTTTGCCATATGCCCAGCCGCTGCCGCCCAGGAACGTAAAGGTGGTGTAAATCTCGCCCGCCATCAGCAGGAATACAAATATCGTTCCGAAGCCGCGTCCCCCGACGGTCCACTGCTCCAGGTTCATATCCTTGCCGCGTTTTGCCTGAATCCCGAGAAAGAGAGACAATGCCAGGAATCCGAAAATGATCATCAACGCTGCATTCATCTAGGAGTCACCTCTCTTGTTCGCCGGGTCCAGCTTGTAGATGATCGCCATAATGACAGAGGTCAGGACGACCCAGAGGACGATCCAAAACAGAAGGAAGGGCAGTCCGAGCACGTAAGGCTCTACTTTATTGACAAATCCGATGCAACCGAGTATTCCGATAAACGGCAGCAAGGCTAATAGATGAATCAGTTTCATGGGCAGCAGATCCCCCTTTGTCTGTCGATTCCTGCGATTTGCAACCGTTCGGAATCTTCGGTTTTTTCATGCAAATCTATGCCATGACGATTTTATGGGCGGCATTGACGAAGATCTTCACGCCTACCTCCAGCGCATCTTCATCTACCGTGAAGCGCGGGTGATGGTGCGGATAGACGATGCCCTTCTGCTGGTTGCCTGCGCCTACGTAGAAGAAGCAGCCCGGAGCTTTTTGCTGGAATGCCGAAAAGTCCTCTCCCCCCATGTTCGGCTTCATGTGGTCGATCCATTCCTCTCCCAGCGTCTCCGTGACGATGCTCTCCATCAGACGGGTCACTTCCTCGTCATTGATCACAGGACGATAGCCGTATTCGTATTTGAATTCATAGGTGGCTCCGTGGGCCTCGGTAATTCCTTTGACGACGCGTTCCATCAGAGCCGGAACGGAATCGCGAAGCTTTTGGTCAAAGCTGCGAACAGTGCCGCAAATGCTGACCGATCCCGGGATGACATTGTGTGTCGTTCCGCCGATAAACTGGGTGACGGAAATGACCAGATTGTCCAGCGGATCGGTATTGCGAGAGACGATGTGCTGCAGGTTGGTGACCACCTGTGCCGCTATGGCAATGCTGTCGACCGTCTGATGCGGCAGTGCTGCGTGCCCTCCCTTGCCGGTGATGGTAATGTAGAAGGTATCCGGTGCGGCCATCATCGGACCTGGGCAAATCCCCACTTTGCCAAATTCCATTGGCGCCCACAGATGGGTCCCGATGACCATGTCCACGCCGTCCATGACCCCTGCCTGCACCATTTCCTCCGCCCCGCCGGGGAAAAGCTCCTCCGCGTGCTGGAACAGGAAGCGGACCTCGCCTTTGATCCGGTCTTTCATCCCTGAGAGAATTTTCGCCGTGCCGAGCAGCATCGCCGTATGTCCGTCGTGACCGCAAGCATGCATCACGCCGGGATTCGTGGAGACAAACGCAAAGGTGTTTTCCTCCGTGATCGGCAGGGCATCCATGTCGGCCCGCATCGCCAGAACACGCCCGGGCTGTGAACCGATCAGCCGCGCCATCACGCTTGTCTTGGTCGGTCTGGTCACGTCCAGGTTGCCGAACGAAACGAGCGTGTCGTAGACGAACTGGGCCGTTTTTTCCTCGTGAAACGAAAGCTCCGGATTTTGGTGCAAATAACGCCTCCACGCGATTACCTGCTCCTTGAGCTGTTCCGCTTCTTGATTGAGTGTCGCTGTCGTCGTCATTCAAATACGCCTCCCTAATGAAATTCGTGCTTTCCTACGCCTTCCCGGCGAGTGAGAGAACCGTGCGGTACAGCACATTGGCTCCGTCTGCACAGTCTTCCTTGGTGGTATATTCAGCCGGATTGTGGCTGATGCCCTTTTGGGAACGGGCAAAGATCATGCCAACCGGACAGAGGCCGGTCAACTGCATGCAATCATGTCCGGCACCGCTCGGTATCGTAAACGGTTCAAAGCCAAGCGACTCGCACGCGTCTTTGGCAGCCTGCTGAATTTCTTCGGAGCAGATGACCGGCGGTATGCGCTGCAACAGTTCGATCGCGAGCTGAATGCCTCGCTTTTCGCATATTTGCTTGGCAACTCTGACAATTTCGGCTTCGACGCGGTCAAGTACCGCCTGATCCACATCGCGAAGGTCCAGCGAAAACTCCACTTTTCCCGGGATGATGTTCACGCCGCCGGGATATGCCTGCAGCTGTCCTACCGTACCGACGGCTGTTCCCGTTTTGCCCGCCTCCTGCTCGATCGCCAGCATGATTTCTGCTGCCGCCGCCAGCGGATCGCGGCGAAGCGTCATCGGTGTGGCTCCCGCGTGCCCGGCTTCCCCCTCGAGGATGAACTTCACCCACAAAGGACCGGCTACACCGCTTACCACCCCGACCGACAGATTGCGGCTCTCCAGCACCTTGCCCTGCTCGATATGCAGCTCGACGTACGCCTTTACGCTCCCCTTCGGACGAGCGGCTTTGCCGATCGCATCGGGATCCAAACCGTTCTGTCTCATCGCCTCGGCAATCGAGATGCCGTCCTTGTCGCAATGCTCCAGCTCGCTTCCCTCCAATAGACCGGCGATGCCGCGGCTTCCGATCATGCCGTAGCTGAAACGGGTCCCCTCTTCATCGGTAAAGGCGATCACTTCGATGGGATGTTCGGTGGCGATGCCTTGCTCGTTCATCGCGTGCAGGATTTCCACGCCAGCCAAAACGCCAAGCGGACCGTCGAAGTTTCCGCCGTTGAACACAGAATCGATGTGCGAACCGACCAGGACGACAGGCGCTTCCGGATTGCCGCCTTCTTTTCTGCCGATCAAATTGCCTACCTCGTCCTCCCGTACGGCAAGCCCCGCCTCAAGCATAAAACCGCGAACGAGATCTTTTGCAGCTCTCTCTTCGGGTGTAAAAGAAAGTCTGGTAATGCCGCCCGACTCTTGTTTGCCGATGTCACTCAAACGCATTAACCGATCCCACAGCCTGTCCGGATTGATCATACGCTTTCACCCCTTTTTCTTTACGCAATTAACGGTTGATTTACGGTTGTGTCCATAATTGTATAATAGTCTGTCAATTTTGAAAAGAGGGAAATATTTTGGGGATTATTGGAAGTCCTTTCCGGTGTTGCGTGTTCTTCCTGGCGACTGAGGAAAAAGCGGTCCTCTTGATTTCAGTCGTGGTTTAAAAAAACGGTCAATCAGGCCTTGGTGAAGGGGATGAAAACGGCTGAGGAAGAAAAACGGTTTGGACATAGTAAAAAAAGAGCCGGGACTGCTCTTCACGAGCGCTCCCAGCCCTTCCGCAGGCAAAATCATCCTAGAGCAGCAAGCACAAGCGCCATAAGCGTCATCACGACATGTGCCGCCGCGTGGGCGACCATGGCTGCTTCCAGGCTATGCTTCCAAAACAGCCAGCCGAAAAGAATTCCGCCCACGGCATTCAGCAGGATGGTACGGATGATCAGCATAGGCGTAAGCGGAGCGAGGACGGCCACCGCTCCCAGATGTCCGATGCCAAACAGCAGAGCGCTTATGACAATAGCGGTGACCATAACCGCAGCTCCCGGAATCTCTCTCCCCCGCTGGAACAGGCGCCAGCCGAGCCACGCCAGGAGCGACATCATGCCCCAGCGCAGCAGCAATTCTTCCGTAATGCCTCCGTACAGCATGGCGCTGATGGTAAAGGAGAGATCCCGCGGAGGCGCCCCGCCCGCAAGGCTTGCGGGCAGCCACGGCTGAAAGAAAATGTCGAGCAGAGGCAAAATGACCGCTGCCGCGATGCCAAAAACGATGGCAGCAGGCATCTGCGGACGCAATCGGCTCCAAAACGGCTCGCCTTTCGTCGCCTTGTCGGCGACAAGCGATGTCAGCCCGACCCGTGGAGCCAGCCATGTTCCCACAGCAACCGAGATCGCCAGCAGGATCAGAGGCTGCAGCATGGACAGAGCGGCCAGCACCGCTACCGGCATGTCAGGCAATCCGGGCACATTTTGAAGCTGCCTGACAGATGTGGGAACGAGTGCAATCACGCCGATCAGTCCGGCAACAAACAGGGGCACATATGCTTTGCCGTATGAGGGGTAGCCGTGCATGCTTCCACTTTTCATCCCTTCGTCCCCTCCAGCCTGCGATACGCCATGTAAGAGTAAATGACCGGTACCCCGACGGACAAGCCGATCACGACCAGCAGCGGCCAGCTCGCGTCACGCATGGCAGGGAGGAATGCCGACAAGATCGCAAACAGTCCCGCAATTACCCAGAGCGGCCCCGACATCCGGTGGGTTTTGCGCCACACCTCTTCGCTCGCCAGTGTCCATGGCGTTTTGATTCCAATGAAATAATTGCTTCTCACCTGCGGCAGATAGTTTCCGATCACGAGCCAGAGGACCCCGATGATCAGGTTGGCAAATACGTCCGCGCCTATCGCCCGCATCCCGAGGTTATAAGCCAGCAGATGGCTGAAGGCTGCACTCAAAATCAGGACGGTGAGCAGCCGGATGATGCCGTACGCTTTCTCGAATTTCTCGTAATTTTGCTTCTTCGGGTCAATTTTGCGGGTATATGCAACGATTGCAAAAATCACGATGCTGATCAGAATGTAGGTCAAAAAGAACGTTCCTTTGCTTTGAAAACCGTCCGGCTCCCCGCCCGGCCCAAAGTGGATGACCATCTGTTCGGGCAAGTCCTTGTACGTAAACAATCCGATGAGGATGGGTACCAACAGGATCATGATACTGACCGCTTGATTCATGCCTTTCACTCCTTCTCAGGTTTCCGGTCCCCAATAATCTCCAAAAACCAGCCCATGACATCCTGCACAACTGTCGTATTCAAGGAGTACACGATGTTCTGCCCCTGCCGCTCATCCAAAATCAGCTTCGCCTGTTTCAATGAACTGAGATGATGGGAGATGCTGGGCTTTGTCATGGCAAAGTGATCGGCGATTTCGCCTGCTGTCATATCTCTCTCCTTCAACAGCCGGATGATTTGTCGGCGCGTAGGGTCAGCCAGCGCTTTAAAGGTATCATTCACAAAACCACGACCTTTTTGGGAACATAAAATCTTGGTTATTAGACATTTAGACAATCATCTAAATATCTAATTTAAAAGTATGCCATTTCTCGGCTGTTGTCAATCGCTGTTTTGTTCCTCCAGGAAATGGCATCTGTTTTTTGTTTAAGAGATTGGCGCGCTCTGCTTCGCATCCTTCCGTTCCGCTTTCCGAAAACACCCGATAAGTATATAGCCGAAAACGATCCCGCAGATCGCCGGGAAAGTCGAACCGCCGAAGCCCAGTACGGTGGAAGCAAATGGCAAATTGCTTCCGACAGGAGAAAAATACAGCCAGATAAAAAGCGAACCGTACAGAGACGGGACTCCGACAGCAATGAATTTCACCCAGTCAAAGCTCCAGGCCGCTGGCTGTCTGCAGGTGCGGACAAAGCCGGGTATCCCGAGCAATATCCCGATGATGACAGGAAAAAACGCAGAGTAGACAAGAAGCGGCATCGACTTAAATGTCACTCTGACCTGCTCCTGGAGAAGAACTTGCACACGCAGCATCTGCAAAATAAGAATGCCGCAGAAAATCGAATACGCCAAATAACTGACAAAACGCCGCCACTTGCTCCCCTTCCACGTGCCCACCCTCGTTCCCCCTTTCCACTTTCCGCCGAAAGTCTCGTGAGGACCTGTTCAAAAACACGCTCAAACTCTCTCTCAAAGCTCGATCCGATACACCTTTCGCGGCCTTCCTCGCGGATGCGGACTCTCTTCACCGACGACGGTCGCAATACCCTTCGTCTCCAGCTCGATCAGGATGCGGCGGGCGCTGCGCGGCATGATCTGCATGTGCATGGCCAGCTCATGCGCGTTGATCTCGGCCGAGCCGCGCTTCTTCAAAATCGATTGAAGCTTGCTGAGCGTCTGGACGCTAAGCGACGTCTGCCGGCTGATCTCCTGGATCTGGCCGGAAGCGCCGCTAAACGTAATTTGCTCGCTTTTCCCCAGAGGTCCGGCGATTCGCTTGTCGTCGAAGAACACCATCCAGGAGCCCGGTCCGCTCTCCTTGGCGTGGAGCAGCGCCGTTCCTGCGTGGATTTCCGCTTCGTAGGCCGTCTTGCCGATCCCGATGCCGCAGGTGACCATCTCGTCCTGGATGCCCGACAGCTCTTCCAGGCGGGGAGCCGCCACAAAGTCACGGGTAAAGTCTCTCAGGATGCCTCTTGTCGTAAAAATGACGTACCGGCCCGGCCCCGCAATCTTCAGGGAGCCTTGCAGCTGCTTTGCGTAGCGCAGCAGCTTTTCCGTCGATTTGATCTCCAGATTGTACAGCTCGTCTGTAGAAAATGTTCCGCTGGTCAAGCCTTTGAACGAATCGATCTCCATCATCTGGACGGCAATCTGCGTATCCTTGAACTGAAGCATTTCATAGGTCCGCAGCAGCATACTGAGGACGGCCTCTACGCCTGCGCGGGTCGGCAATACGCGGTAAACCGGCACCCCGCGTCTTTCCAGTTCCATCTGGGCTGTTCGCAGGCAAGTGACGGCCGCCTTCGTCTTGCCTTCCCGCCACAGCGTCTCGTGGTAGTCAGCCAGCTCGCTTGCATGAATCGCTCCCGCGTACGATTTCAGCCAGATTCGGGAAGTGGAAAGACCCGCCTCCTCCAGCAAACGCGAAAACTCGTCAGACGAAAACGTATCAAAGCTGAGCTCGCTGACAGTAATGCTTTTCTCGTGAGAAATATGGAGCAGTGTCCGGTACAGGCTGGCGCCGATATGCGGAACATAGGCCATCGGCGTCTTGATCCTGCCCCATTCCTTTACCATGGAATACGGCACCTGGCCGGAGAACAGCCACATGTCCGCCTGGCCCACATGAGGCTCGAGCAGGTCAAAAATTTCCTCTTCCGTCCAATAAACGATGGGAAGGCATTCGATCTCGGCATAGTCATTTACGACGGAACGGATGATATCCAGTGAATCATCGGCTCCCATGATCCCCAAACGCAGCTTCAAGTAAGCTCCCTCTTTCGTGCTGGCAGTCTTTTTATCCTTCCTCTTACCATAGCAAATTTGCGGCTGAGAGGGAATCAAGTCAAAGACCAATGAACAATAAACAATGGACAATGAATATTGATAATCGCTTATTGCTTCACCAGACGCTCGCCTAGCCAGTGAGCCGAGAACAAAACCGGGATGATCAAAAGGACAAACGGCAGGGTGGAAAACAACAGCTCCCAACTGACCGCTCCCGATGCCAGCAGGCGATAATAGGCGTACAAGGAGTACGGCAATATGACCACTACCGCCGTCACAACTCCGGGGGTATAGCTGCCAAGAAGGATCGACTGCCCCACATGGGTAAAGACATGCAGGAACATGACATGCACGCACACCAGGTAAAAGGGCAAATAAGCTCCGGTCGACAGCGTTGTCACTGCCAATACCGTAGCGCTGGAGATGACGAGAAAGATACAGGCCACTGCGGCAGCAAACTGCGCGGTATTCATCGACAGGGACGGCTCTAAAAAACGGGCTGCTTTGGGCGGAAGCACCTTGAGCACTCGTTCCCTGTTTCCGGCCAGCCATTTTTCTACCGTGATGATCTCCTCCAGATCGTGGCAAATAAAAGCGATCGGCAGCAGCCATAAAACAACGGATAGCTCCCATATGGAATCAAGCCACGCAATCATGTCCTTTCCCCCTTTACTTCCTTAAAACTAACTTTTGAGTTATATAACTTATGAGTTAGTTTTATACCTGATGAATCTTGCTGTCAATAATCCGGTTGATTTTTTTTTCAGTTGAGAGTAAAATAACTCCTCAAAGGATGACAACTCGGCGATGAGGAAGAAGAGTAGACATCACAGGAGACTTAAGAGAGCTGATGGTTGGTGCGAATCAGTGTCAAATGGATGTTGAATGGGCTTCCGAGCTCCAGACCGAACCCGGGCTTACCGGCAGTAGGCTCTGGCGTGAATAGTCCACACGTTACAACGGGCACCGTATCACTGGTACGGGTAAAGAGATTCCACGCAAGCACGGTCTGTGTTTGCCCGGAATAACAAGGGTGGCACCACGGTTCATTCGTCCCTATTCGGACGAATGGACCTTTTTTATTTTTCGTTCCCATTTTGGAAAGGAGAGAAATGTTGACATGAAAACGATTTTTTCCGGCATTCAGCCCAGCGGCATCCTCACGCTAGGCAACTATCTTGGAGCGATGAAGCACTTTGTGCCGCTTCAGGATGAATTCAACTGTTTTTACTGCATTGTCGATCAGCACGCGATCACCGTGCCGCAAGAGCCTGCCGTACTGAAGGACAATGTGCGCCGTCTGGCCGCGCTCTATTTGGCTGTCGGCCTGGACCCTGAGAAGGTCACCCTGTTTGTTCAATCCGAGGTTCCTGCTCATGCCAAGCTCGGCTGGATCATGCTCTGCACCTCCTACGTCGGAGAGCTGGAGCGCATGACACAATTCAAGGACAAAGCTTCGGGACGGGGCGAATCGATCCCGGGCGGCCTGTTGGCATATCCGCCGTTGATGGCAGCCGACATCCTCTTGTACAACACCGATTTTGTCCCTGTCGGCGAGGATCAAAAACAGCATCTGGAGCTGACCCGCGATCTGGCTGCCCGCTTCAACAACCGCTACGGCGAAGTCTTCAAAATTCCGGACATTCGGGTGGCCGAGGTCGGCGCTCGCATCATGTCGCTGCAGGACGGCACCAAAAAGATGAGCAAGTCCGACCCCAACCAGGGCGGCTTCATCTCGATGCTGGACGATCCCGACACCATCGTCAAAAAGGTGAAACGGGCGCAGACGGATTCCGAAGGCTCGATCCGCTTCGACAAAGAGAACAAACCGGCAATTTCCAACCTCTTGACCATCTACTCCCTCTGCTCCGGCAAATCGATTCAGGAGCTGGAAGCCATGTATGACGGCAAAGGATATGGAGCGTTCAAAACCGAACTGGCCGAAGTAGTGGTCGAAACACTGAAACCGATCCAGGATCGCTTCCACAAGCTGTTTGGTTCGCCGGAGCTGGACGATATTCTCACCGCTGGCGCCAAAAAAGCGGCAGATGTGGCAAACGAGATGCTGTACAAGGCAGAGAAAGCGATGGGCATGGCCCGTCTGTAATAGACCATTTTCCGTATACGACAACCGGATTGAATCATTCAGATACAGGGCTGCCCCTCTTTTCCTTCGCCGTGACTGCTGTCGCGGCGATCCGGGAGGGTCGGCCCTGTTTTTTTGTTCCGTCTGCTCTTTGGGTTCTTTTTCACAAGAAACTAGTCTTTTCTGTGCTTGTGAGCCATTGCCTCCCTGTACTACGATGGTAAAAATTTGTTGCCGAGACTCTTATTCGTTTCGGCCGACACGGCAAGAACTTCACCTGATGACAGCCTACTACGCATTTTTGATGGAGGAACAAAATGATGAGACAGTCCCGGTTTTTGTACGTGCTTCTCTGTGTAGCAGCGAGTATTCTCTTCGGCTTTTCCTCTCCCGACAAAACCAAAAAAGCGACGTGGATTTGGCAAGCAGAGCTGATCGATGCCAAGCGGCAGGACATTCTCGGATTTGCCAAGCAAAACGGCATCAACACGATCTATCTTCGCATCGAAAGGCAAAAGCCGTTCGACTACTATCGCCCGTTTCTGCAAGAGGCGCATGCAGCCGGTATCGAAGTGCACGCCTTGGGAGGACACCCCGCCTGGGCTCTTGCCAGCCACCGCGGACGCATGCTGGACCTGCTGGATTGGGTATCGCGCTACAACAGCGAGGCCGACGCCAAAGAACGAATCGATGGGGTGCACCTCGACATCGAGCCCTACCTCCTGCCCGAGTGGAACACCGATCAAGCAGAGGTGCTGAAGCAGTGGACGGCCAACATGAAAGCTTTCGTCGAGCAAGCCCGGAACGATCCGGCGCTGGAAGTAAGCACAGATCTCGCCGTTTGGTTCGACAACATCCCTGTACCCGGGGTTGCGGACACCACTCTTAGCGAATGGATGATCGATACATTCGACCACGTTACCTTGATGGCTTATCGAGACAGTGTGGATGGACCCAACGGGATCGAGGCGCTGGTCTCAGATGAGCTTGGCATAGCGGATCGGCTCGGAAAACAGGTTCTCGTCGCGGTAAACGTAAAGGAGATGCCCAGCCAGCGGCACACTTCCTTTTACGAAGAAGGGCCTGAGGTCATGGAGCGGCAGCTAGACCTGGTGGAGAAACGACTGAGCAAGCACCCTTCTTTTGCCGGAACAGCCGTTCATGATTACCGCTACTGGCAGAGTCTGAACCAGACAGAAACACCGCCTATCCAGCCGCTGCCTCACGACAAGCCTTTGCTCGGTACATACGTGTGGCATGCGGATGTAGCCATTACCCAAGCGGATGAAATCGTTTCCTTTGCCAAACAGGAAGGCATCAACCTGTTGTATGTCCGGCTCGATCTGGAGCAGCCTTTCGAGGCATACCGCGAACTGGCAGGAAAAGCGGCAGCGGCGGGTATCGAAGTCCACGCGATGGGCGGCCACCCGGTATGGGCGCTGGAGGCAAACAGGGAACGAATGCTGAGGCTGGTCCGCTACGTAAAAGCGTACAACAGGAGTGCCGCACCCGAAGAGCAGTTCCGCGGCATTCATCTGGACATCGAGCCGTACGTCCTCCCCCTTTGGCGGGAAGATCCGGAGGGCGTATTGAAGCAGTGGATGAGCAATATCGAAGCGTTCGTGTCCGAAAGCAAGGAAGGCGGCGGCAGCCTCGTGACCAGCAGCGACCTTGCAGTCTGGCTGGACCGCTTTCACGTGCCAGGCGATCCCGACACGTCTTTCAGCAAATGGATGATTGAGCAGCACGACCACATCACGCTGATGGCTTTCCGCGACCGCGCCGAGGGTGCAGGAGGGATTGCCGCCATTGTCCAGGATGAGCTGCGGTTTGCCAATGAACTCGGCAAGGAGATGATCATCGCTGTGGAGATGAAGGAAAGCCATGAGGGGAATTATGTCTCTTTCCACGAGGAGGGAAAAGCGGAAATGCGGCGGCAGCTAGACATGCTTCCCGGGCTTTTGGAGGAGCATTCTTCTTACAAGGGGAATGCGGTTCATGCTTATGAGTATTGGCAGAGAGCGAAAGAGTAGGCTTCTCAGTCGGGTTTAAAGAAATTTGCTTTAGCCGGGCTTTGAAGAAAAAGCGCTTGGATCGGGCTTTCGGGGAGGAGATGAAACGAAAGAGAAAACGCTCAGGGTACAGTGGGACACTTGCCGGGGGAGTGGACTGGCCGGCTCCACTCCAAAAGCGGAACGCGTCCAAAAGCAGCGATTTCTGGGGGTGTCTCAGAGGTTGGACGCTAAGTGCGTGTTCCGCTTTTTCCATTCCGCCTGGGTAGGTGTCCCAAAGACCTTTGCTTATTTCTCTTTCGTTTCATCTCTACAACTGCAGGTCTTTCACGGGCTTATTTAAAGTCCTCTAGTCAGATTGCACCGATGGCCTCTTGTCTGTTTCCGTCGTCTGGCAGACGCTCGGCCTCGTCCAAAAATCGCGTGATCAAAAGGGGCAAAGAGACGAGAACGGGTGGGTCATACGCCTTTGGCGGCCGCAGGAAAATCCGGGTGTCGCCAAAGAACTGCCCTTCTTTCACGCGAATGGCTCCCGCCGCTTTTCCGCGCAGATTGTTGCGGGGAAGGAAATACTCCATCAGCGGTTCATCCCAAGTGAACGCCGCCGCCAGCAGGTAGTAGGTCCCATCGGCAACCGGTGGCAGCCAAAAGGAGCCGGATTGAAACACCATCGTGCAGGCTTTTGGCGTACCCATGGGAATGGGCTTGGCGAAAAGCCCGATACAGATCAAGCCGTCAAAGCTGTCAGGGGCCCATACACTGCCGCTGATTCCGACCGAAGGCGATGGCGGACAAACGGCTTCTCTTTCGTTCTCGTAGTGCTTTCGTACACGCTCCTTGCAGACGTCCATATGCTGGCGGAATTTTTGCGGCGAGATGCCGACCAGCTTGGCAAAACGGGTGGACAACGTGCCAAAGCTGCTGTACCCCACCCGCTGTCCGATTTCCGTAATGGGCAAATCGCTCGTCGCAAGGTATTCCTTGGCCCGGTCAATCCGGAGGGCAGCCAAAAACTGACGGGGCGGGACGCCGGTGACCGATCTGAACATGCGGTCGAAATGGAACGGGCTGTACATCGCGATTTTCGCCAGCTTGTTCAGAGTCGTGGAGGAATCATCCATTTGATTTTGCATGGCGCCGATGACTTGTGTAACCGTTTCGGTGTGTGATTCATTGTGATGATCCGTCACTTGGTTTCCGCCTCCATTTTCCCATGTTCCAGTATAATCGTTTCTCTCCCATTTCTATCACACTCCGCAAAAATTGTCCAAATTGTCTTGCGTTTGAGGTAGTCGTTCATTGTGCCTTCTTTGACAGCAAAAAGGGTCCCCCTCCGTCTGCGCGAGACGTTGGGACACCCTCTGCGTTTCCCACTCTATTTCTTTTTCACACTGACCTGGACATCGACTGACTTGCCCCCGTAGGTAATCGTGATCACGGCCTTGTCCTTGTCCTTGGCTGAATCCGAGACCTGGATCAATCCTTCGTCGCTGACGGCGACGAGCTCGGGATGATCCGATACATACTCGATCTGGGCGTCTCTGGTCACATCGTGTTTTCCGCCATTGCCCAGATTGGCTGTGACCTGGAGCTGTGCTTCCTCGCCGGGCTTCAGCTTGTAGTTGCGATCCTTGACGATCAGGGCCCGCACCACCGGCGGCTTTTCCTGCTCTTTTTGCTCCTCTCCCAGCACCAGAAGTCCCGCCTTTTCCGTCGTAAATACGGCGACATCATGGGTCAGGGTTACTCTTGCCGGATTGCCTCTTTTGTCTGTGAGTGGTTTCCATTTTTCATTCTCATACAGAAACACCTTCACATTCCGCGAGGCTTCCGTTTTCACGGGAATTCCCAGCATGGCGGCGCCTTCGTCAAGGCTTTTGACTGGCTCTCCGTTTACCTTAAGCTCCCACGTATATACTTCGCTTGCCGCCTTGAAAGCTGCAGGGGCCTCGGGAGAATCAGACGGCTCTACTGTAATGCCCAGACGCTCGCCCTCGAAGCTGTCGATCGCGTCTTTTGACAGCAGCACCCATGCTCCGCTGGCGTCCTCCAGACGGGCGGTCGCTTCGATCTCGGCCAATCGCTCCGTCACCTCTTTGCCGAGCGTGACCGCAGCTTCGGATTGGTCTTTTTCCTCATCCGCTTTCAGCACCTGTATGGACAAGGATGGCTCGAATCCGACTTTTTCGTCCCTGTCATCGAACGCCTTATCGAGGGCTTCCAGTACCAAGAGAACAAGCTTCACCTGTTCGTCCCCGGCATCCAGCTCCTCGCCCCGCTCCACAGCAATGACGCCGGCCTTTGCAAGCAAAGTATCGGCAACAGATTGCAGTTGTTCCAGCAGGTCGTCAGTCCGTTCATCCTCGTCAATGGACAGAACGACTGTCTCCAGGAGAGCCTGCAAGGCCCCAAGCGCCTGTTGGCCAGCTTCATCGTCTGTCAGGGCTCCTGAGCGAATGGCAGGCTCAAAAGCCCGTTGCAGGAAGTCCGCTGTGAGTGCCGACAGCGTGCTCTCGTCGACGATCCCTCTTTTTGTTTGCTCGACGACTGCCTTCAGCACGGTCTGGATCGTATCCTCGATAGCTGCCCATTTGTCCTCAGCCTGTACGCTTTCCGCTCCAATCAGCTTTTGCAGGCTTTTTCCTGCAAGGTCTGCCTGGCTGAGGACGCTCTCCTCATCTGCAGCCGAGAGAATTTCCCTTGCCGCTTGCCTGTTCAACGCCTTTTGCTTCTCCAGCGTGACATCTCCGGGGTTCGTGTCAGAACCGGATACCTTGATTTGCACCAGCACCGGATCATGATCACTCACCCGTCCGTCCTCTTTCGTAAAGTCGGCATTGATGTGAACGATGTCGATCTTGGCTTTCTCGGCGAGATGGTTGCTTACGAGAATATGGTCCAGCACCTGTGCGTTGCCTTGATAGTTGTACGTGTACTGCTCGCTCAAAGGCAGCGTGGTTATCATGTTGGTCAGTTCGTCTCCTTGGAGCACCTGCAGCGGACGGGAGAATTGAAAATCGTTGAAATCGCCCAGCACGACTACGTTTGCCTCGGGATCTGCCTCGTAAATCTGTTTGACAAAGCCGTTGACGACCTTGGCGATCTCGACGCGCTGCTGTTCGCTGACCAGGACAGGCGGCTGCCTCACGCCAAACAGAGCATCGTCTCCGCCCTTTGAGTTAAAGTGGTTGGCAATGACAAACACCGGCTTGCCGTCAAAAATAAATTCGGCAGCGAGCGGCTTGCGGCTTTCATGAAAGGCCGGGTTGAGCGGGTCGATGCGTCCAGGATTGTGGGAAAGGCGGGCTGTCCCCTGTTCGGCTTCGACCTGTACCGCTGTCACCGCATCACCCGCCGGCCGGTCCGCCAGACTGACACGGTCTGGATTGTAGAGGAAGCCGACGCGAATATTGCCGCCCGGTTGTCCGCCGTCCTTTTTATTCTCGGGAGCGATATCAACGTAGCGGTATGCTGCTCCCCCTGCCCGCACGATGGCGTCGATCAGCGCCTGGCCCGACTGGCTGGCGTCTGTCACGCCGTTGTCTGCGGGTCCGTTGTTGTCCTGCATCTCCACTACGCCAACGATGTCAGGCTGCTTCAGATTGTGAACGATAGATTCCGCGATTCCGTTTATCTTGTCGGCATTGTCCCGGGCAGAGAAGTTCTCGATATTGTAGGTCGCGATGCTCAAGCGGTCTTCGGCAGGCTCGAGCATGGTCACCTCCCGCTCGTAGCCGCTGTCTACGACGGCAGGCAGGGGCTCCGTGTTGTACAGCTTGAAGTTGGCAAAGCTGTAGTCGATCACCCCGACGATCGGCCCGGCGAACGCATCCCCCACCTTGACCTCGGGAGCTCCCGCAACGAGCTTGTCGGCAATGGTAATTCGCTCGGGATTGTAATTGTCTGCCGCAATCGGGATACCTCCGGCAGGAGTGCGTTCTTTATCGGGATTCGCCTTGTCAGAGAGAATGACGAATTCCACACTCGGCGGATTGGCAAAGGTCTTGGTCGCCCCTACGACGCGCGGCTGATCGACCCGAACGAGCATTCCCTCCAGGCTTTCCCAGAAGTCGATGCCGTCTTCTTCGGGATCAAAAAGGGAGAAGCTGTCATTGTCGATCACCGTTTTCGGGTATGGATAATCGCCCTCGCCCAGAACGACCGGAGCAGGGAGCGGCAAGCCCCTCTCCTTGACTGCTACGGAAGCGGCGTCGATTTCCGTCAGCGTCAGGTCGGTCGCTTCCCGGCTCTTGCTGACGTATTCCTTGACCGCTCCGCTGACCTCTACTCTGTCGCCCGCCCGGACATTTGCACCCGGTTCGTAGACATAGATGCCTTCCGAAGTGCGAGGGTCGTTGTCCGGCTCAGGGTCCTGCATGTAGAACCCGACCGTTCCCGAATTGCCGTTTACCACTGCTGTCACTATGCCCTCCACGCGGGACACGTTTGCTCCCTCATACGGAGAACGGTGCCCTTTGCCCTGAATGTCGCGGATGCGCAGGGCGTCCGGCTGGCTTCCACCATCGCCGATCACGTCTTCGGCCAAGCGGGGGACCAGCTTATACTCGTTAAAATCGTAGGTGACGACCCCGGTCAAGCGTTCGTAAAACGCCCCCGGCTTGAGCAGAGCAGCATCGTACGGCTTGGCAATGAAGGCCCCATGCGGATCGGTCAAAGTGACATTCCCTTTGCTGTCCCTTGCGCCTGCGGTCACATTTTTGATTGTGACCAGCTCGGCCTCGAACTGTTCCCCGGCTGCAGCGCTAAAGTCTGTCGAGATGACCTCCTGCGGCTCGGGGACGCCCGCGTTCTCCTGTACGATCACGACATCGCTTGTGCTGGCCGGCTCGATCTGCGGCAGCCCGTAGTAATCATTCACTTTCCCGGTTGCCCGGACTTCATCGCCGATCCGAACGATATTGCCGAGACCCGCCGCACGCACCAGCATGCCCGCCGTCTCGTCCTGCAGAAAGACGTTCGTCTTGCCGCCAGCTTCGAAAGCGGCAGTGACAATGCCCTGGACGGATGCAAGCGTTCCCGAAGACGACGTCCGCACCTCGCTGATCGGCTTGACCTCCGGCACCTCTCCTCCCGGCTCTCCGCCGCCTTCTCCCGGCTCTTCCGGGGAGCTCTGGCTGTTCTGCGGCTGCGGCTCCCAGGCGAGAAAGTCAGCGCCGTTATGATCCGTATCCCAGGCGCTGCCTTTCCCGGGCACGAATCCGGACTCGCTGCTTTTCCGGACAATGCTTTTCGCAGCCGAAGGAGCGGGGGCCGGGCTTTCTCCCTCGTGCGCATTTGCCGTTCCGTAGCCGACAAAATCGATCACGGCCAGATCAGTCACGGGATTGCCGGAAAGCGCTGTCGCATGACTGACCAGCGCTACTTTTCCTCGCGTGGCGGAAATGTTCGTGCCGCCGGTCGCATCAGCGCTGGGGAGGGCACTTCCATTGGCTCCGCCGCTCGCCAGCCGGACGAGGTAGTAGCTGTGGGCGGAAATACTGCCCGACAACGGCGTTACGAGCCAATTTTCCCTGTCTGCAGCGGCGTACTGAACGGACCAGTTGTTCAGCGAAACGGCTTGTCCGCTCGGATTGTACAGCTCGACGTAATCGTGCTGGTAAGTTGCCCCGCTGTTCCCGCCAGCGCCGTAAATCTCGCTGATCACTACGTGCCCGGCGACAGCGGCCTCGGCTTTTGGCGCAAGTCCGAACGGCAGCACTGTCGCAATCATGAGCACTGCGGCCAGCACCAGGTGACGCCAGCTCCGTTTTCCCTTCCTCATCAACGGATTCATCGTGTACTTCCCTCCTTGATTGTTTTTGCGGTTCTTATCCTGATTCTATAGAACTTGTCTAAATGTTATGTAAATTTTACGCAAAGATTTGTACACTCCTCCTGTTTCCAGCAAAAAACCGCCTAAAGCCATGTTCTGGCTTCAGACGGCTATGACTGTAGCACTATCGCACGATACCGCCAGCTCCGACTTTCTTCCGTTGCGGCTCTCCCACCAGCCCGTTTCGTCGTTGCATGGCCGTGGTCAAACCGTATGTGCTCCCCTGTTGCGAAGGCTCCTCCTCGGCTGGCCGCCTCAGACACGCCATCACTTGTTTTTGGCATACAGCCAGTTGTAGTAGCTGGCATGTTTTAACTCATCCGTCATGATTTCAAAAATCGTGTCCCGGTACTGCTGCGGTATATACCGGTAGATGGTGCGATATTTTTCAAAAGCCTTTAATTCGCCCAGCAACGCTTGTTCAATTCCCTCCAGATAGCTGGCAGGTCTCTGAAACGTCTCTCCCTCTTCGCTCATCCCGGGACGCTGCCCTGCCAATTGGGTATACAGCTGCCGGAAAAGCCTCCGATGCTTCCGCTCGTCATCGCGAATGCCGGTGATGACGTCCTTCTCCTGCTGGGTCGGCGCAACAGTGATCAGGTAGTCGTAAAAAAGCTCGTCGCTGCGCTCACCTGAGATGCCTTCCTGAATCATCCGCAACACAACAGCTGCCCGATCATCATGGCGGTCCATCGCCACAGGCCAAATCGGCGCATAAGTGGCATAGCCATACGGTCCCCACCAATATCCGTTCATATATCCTGACTCCTTCGCTTTTTCCCTGTCAGGATATTCGCCCGCTAGGCTGATGGAGCATGTTTGAAAACGAAAAAAAAATATCAAACCATTTTTTCCGGCCTTAGCGCCTCCTCAATGTCCGGCGACCAGAGCCCTGCTTCCCGGATAACCTGCACAAGTGTCTTGTTTTCCGAAAAAGCTTGCTTGGCCAGAGCAGCTGCCTTGTCGTAACCGATCAGCGGGTTGAGCGCCGTCACCAGAGAAAGACTCGCTTCCATCCACTTGGCGCATTGGACTTCGTTTGCTTCCAGCCCTTCCAGACATTTTTCCCGCAGCACATCCAGCATATTGCTCAGGATCGTGATGGATTGCAGCAGGTTGTAGCCGATCACCGGCATCATGACGTTGATCTCCAGCTGGCTTCCGCATCCCGCCACCGTCATCGTGGCGTCATTGCCGATGACTTGTGCCGCCACCATGTACGACATCTCCAGCATCACCGGGTTGACTTTGCCCGGCATGATCGACGAGCCGGGCTGCACCGCGGGCAATTGAACCTCAGCCAGGCCGGTGCGGGGACCGGAGCTCAGCAGACGCAGGTCGCTGGTCACCTTGATGACGTGCACGGCCAGCTCCTTTAACGCAGAATGAACCTCCAGAGCGGCAGCCGTATTTTGCATAAAGGCAAAGCGGTTGCGCGGCTGGGCAAAAGGCAGGCCGGTTCGTCTGGCAATTTCCTCGATGGCGAGCTCGGCATACTGCGGGTGGGCATTGATCCCGGTGCCGACAGCGTTTCCGCCGAGTCCGATCTCATACAGCCGCTCAGCCGTCTGCCGGATGCGTTCACGTGCATTTGCAAAGCTTTGCGCGTAGCCGGAAAATTCCTGTCCCATGCGAATCGGGACGGCATCCTGCAAATGTGTGCGCCCGGCCTTGATGATCCCCATAAACTGCTCAGACTTTGCCCACAGCACTTTTACCGTACGGTCCAACGCAGGCAAGAGCTCGTGCTGGACCAGCTCTGCACCGGCGATGTTGATCGCGACATGTATCGTGTCATTGGTAGATTGGGCCATATTGACGTCATCGTTCGGGTGCACAAGCATCTGATCGATTTGTCCGCCCAAAAGCTGGGTCGCGCGGTTGGCAATCACTTCGTTGGCGTTCATGTTTTGCGAGGTTCCCGCCCCCGCCTGAAAAGCGTCGACGACGAACTGGCCGTCCCACTTTCCCTCGATCACTTCCTCTGCCGCCTGGATGATGGCCCTGGCCTTCCGTTCATCTAGCTGGCCGCAGGTCATATTGGCATGAGCCGCGGAAGCCTTGATCAGTCCCTGCGCACGGATAAAAGCCCGCGGCAGCCTGAGTCCGCTGACAGGAAAATTTTCGACTGCACGCTGTGTCTGCGGGCCGTACAGGGCATCTGCAGGGATTCTCACCTCTCCCAGGGAGTCTCTTCCGATACGTACTGACATGCTGTCCACTGGTGTTGACCCTCCTTTGCGATCGCTCTATGATGCACACCCTATTCTTCCCAGCAGCATTTCATGATATGTTTGGCTTCTGGGAGCTTGCAGCTTATGGAGGGGCTTTTGGGATCGTTTTGGCAAAGCTTGAGGAGGAAAAGGACATAGAAAAACGCGGGTGTTCCCTGAACGGGCTCCCGCGCTGTTTTACGCTTTCTTGACCGCTTTTACATCGTAGACGCCGTGTGCGACGCTGATCACATGCTCCGGCTTGGGCTTGCCTCTGCTCTGTCTGTGGCCTTCCAGATGAGCTTCGCTCGTTTCCCACTTTTTCCACGCTTCTTCCGATTCCCAGCGGATCATGACGATTACTTCCTCGTCTCCTCTGCGCACCTTTTTAACCAGAACGCTCAAATCGATGAAGCCTTCGGACTTCTCAATCTCTCCCGCCTGGCTGAACCGGTTCACGACCAGATCGGAGGTCCCTTCCTTGACCGTAATCGTTTTCGTTTCTATAAACATGAAGCACACTCCTCTTCGCACAATTGAAAAAATATGGTGTGTCTTCATTTTAATTGATAAAGATTATCATTGTCAACAAATAACCCGGGCAGCTTACACTTCTCGCCCGGGGCCTATCCTTTACGTTGAAAAGAAATAAAATGCGCCATATACAAACAAATTTGGCAATGCCGCAAGAAAGAAGAAAGATGTCCACCTGATCCTGCTCTTGTTGTCCTTGTGCTCTTGCTGGGGCTGTTGAAAATAGGCCGGTGGCTCGGCGGTTGACTGAAGCGAAGAGAAGCTGACTAGCGCACCTAGTGTAAACAGAATGGCAGCCGAATAGAATGTCCAGGTCATAATCCATTGGTAATCGTTTTTTAGAAGTCCGGCGAGAACAATCAAAAGCGCTATAGCGCAGCCTGTAGTTAAGGATTTTCTCATAGCTCTGCCACATCCCTGTTTTTATTTCAATCCCTTCTCTCTACCATAATCGTTTTTGTAAATAATGTAAATATTTAGAATTACAAAGAAAGCAAAAACGTCTCGCTTTCCACAGGAAGTCCGAGACGTTTTTAACAGCAGCCGTGCAGCAGCCTATCAAGTCAGCATCGGCAGTACCATATTGAGCAAAAACAACCCTGCAACGACGTACAAAAGCGCGGGCACTTCCTTGCTTTTCCCCAATGCTACCTTCAGCAGCGGATAAGCGACGAATCCGAAGGTAATCCCGTCAACGATGCTGTAAGACAGGGGAATCAGGGCAATGATGAGGAAAGCGGGAAATCCCTCGGAAAAATCGCGGAGATTGATGTTCTGCACGTTTTGCAGCATCAACGCCCCGATGATGATCAATACCGGAGCGATCGCGCTGTCCGGAATCAGCTTGATGGCCGGCAAGAACAGCAGCGACAGCAAGAAAAGCACTCCCGTGACGAGAGAAGCTAGTCCAGTACGAGCTCCCGCTGCGATTCCCGCAGCAGACTCCACGGTCGAAACCGTCGGACTGGTGCCCAGGATGCCGGACAAGGCGGACGAAATTGCGTTTGCCTGCAGACTGCGGCGAAACTTCTCGGGCTGTCCTGCCATTTGCGTATGTCCGTGAACCAGGCCGATGTTTTCAAACACGATCACCATCGCCAAGGAGAACGTCGCCACCCAGAACGGAAGCGTTGCGATGTGCGAGAACGAAAATGCGGCAAACACCTCACCGTAGGAATCAAAGGAAATCCCGGACATGCCTTGTCCCGGATGAACCAATCCGGCAAGCCAGCCGATTCCTGTACCTGCGGCGATCCCGATCAAAAAGTTTCCGGGGACGTTTCGGACAAACAAGACAAGCGTCAATAGCAGAGTCGCAAGCGTAACCCATACCTGTGGATGGGAAAGGTCACCGAGCGCTACAAAGGTGGAGGGATTGGTCACGACCAGGCCGCCTTTTTGCAGCCCGATAAAGGTGAGAAACAATCCGATTCCAACCGTAATCGCTTCCTTGAGCGAATCGGGAATGGCGTTGGACAGCACGGTTGCCGCTCCCGTAAAGGCAATGGCGGCAAAGATGACCCCCGACAGAAAAACAGCGGCCAGCGCTTCCTGCCATGGCAAGCCCATCGTATTGCACAGCGTGTACGTAAACAAGGCGTTGATCCCCATCCCAGGGACCAAAATCATCGGGGCATTGGCCCAAAAAGCCATCAGGATCGATCCGATAAAGGCGGTCAGCACAGTCGCCAGAATGCCGGCTTCGAGCGGGATGCCGGCATCCTCCAAAACGGAGGAATTGACTGCGACGATATACACGATCGTGACAAAGGCGATAAAACCGGCCATTATTTCTTTTTTTACAGTGGTTTGACTCGCTTGCAGATGAAATATCCTCTCCAACAAACTGCGCACATATGTCCCTTCTTTCTCTCTGTTGTTGCTCATGTAAGTTTCCGAAACATATGCTAACATAGCTCTATCGATATAAAAAATATTTGTTTTATCTCCGTATCATACGTTTTACATATGAAAGGCAGGCAGACTCATGGATATTCGTCAATTGCGCTATTTTATCGCGATCGCAGAAGAAGGCCAAATCACCGGAGCAGCCAGACGCTTGCGTATGGCCCAACCACCGCTCAGCCAGCAATTAAAGCAGATGGAAGAGGAGCTGGGTGTCGAGCTAATCGAGCGCTCTGGAAAAAAAATCGCGCTGACACAAGCGGGCGTCACCTTGTACAAGCAGGCATTAAATCTTGTCCACCAGATGGAGGAAGCCATATCCGAGGTGAAGGAAACGGGCGAAGGCGTTCGCGGGACTCTGTCTGTCGGCGTGAGCGCCCTTTCCTCCTACCGCTTGCCCGAGCAAATCCGCCAGTTTCGGGAGCGCTATCCGTTGATCACCTACAAGGTGTGGAAAGGAGACACACAGCTTCTCAGCCAATGGCTGGAGCAGCGAACGGTCGAAGTCGCCATCGTCAGGCTCCCCCATTCGCTGGCGCATTGTACGACAATCCCGCTTTTGGAGGAAACGTTTGTCCTGATCGTTCCCGTTTCTTCTCCGCTCTCCCAAAAAGATAGTATCCATATGCGGGAAATCGCTGACCACCCTTTGATCATGCCCAGTACGCCCGGACTCGGCATCTATGAGCTTTTGGTCAAGGAATTTGGCCGCCTGGGCGTGACTCCGCATGTGATCTGTGAATGTCCTGACCTCTCGCTGATCGTCAGTATGGTCGGGGCCGGGGTTGCCGCTGCGATCGTCCCCCGCTCTGCTTGGGAGACGCAGGGAAACGCCAATATCAGCCGTCTGGAGATCACTGGCACCTCGATCACCTCGTCGTCCGCCATCGTCTGGCAGACGGAACGCCATCTCTCCAAGGCAGCACGCCATTTCATCGAGATGTTTGCTCCGATTCCGGAGCAATAATCGGCCCGCATGTGAAAACGAGATGGTTCTTTTTAGCCACAGAGGATAAACAAGCCCGGTTCGTGGGATTCTATACCACTGATATCTTCCATTTTCGATTTCGGCTTCCTGACATTGCATTTCATCTCGCAAAGTCCGACAAAGGAGGGCTCCCATGACCTTTGCCATCTCATTGGCGGTGGTGCTGCTGTTTGTTCTCTGGGGCTTTTTTTCACCGTCTCAGCTTACAGAAACAGCGACCAATGTCCTGCATGCTACGACTTCCAATTTTGGCTGGTTTTATCTTCTGGTTACCTTCTTTTTCCTCGTCTTTTGCATTTTCCTGGCCTTCAGCAAATACGGCCAGATTCGGCTCGGGGACGATGATGACGAGCCGGAGTATTCGGCGGTTACCTGGTTTTCCATGCTGTTTAGCGCTGGTATGGGAATCGGGCTTGTCTTTTGGGGCGTCGCCGAGCCTGTGTCCCACTATTTTTCCCCGCCCGTCGGCGTTGAAGCCGAAACATCCGAGGCGGCCCGTACAGCCATGCGGTACGCTTTTTTTCACTGGGGGCTTCATCCCTGGGGGATTTATGCCGTCATCGCCCTTTCCCTGGCCTACTTCCAGTATCGCAAAGGCGCAAAAGGCTTGATCTCCTCGACGTTTTACCCCCTCCTGGGTGACAGGGTAAACGGTCCCATTGGCAAGTTGATCGATATTCTCGCCGTGATCGCGACCGCTTTTGGAGTCGCAACCTCCCTCGGATTGGGAACGCTGCAAATCAACGGGGGATTGAGCCACCTCTTCCAGATTCCGAGCAATATCACTGTCCAGATAACGATTATTGCCGTCATTACCGTCCTGTACCTGTGGTCTGCTACCTCCGGTCTGGACAGAGGGATCAAAATCTTGAGCAATACCAATCTGGTATTGGCCTTGGCCCTTTTGCTGCTCACTTTGATTTTTGGCCCGACCGCCTTTCTCTTCGACAACTTTACCAATACGCTGGGAAGCTATTTGCAAAATCTCGTCTCCATGAGCATGCGGCTCATGCCCTTTACAGAAAGCAACTGGATCGCCAACTGGACGCTGTTCTACTGGGCGTGGTGGATTGCCTGGGCACCTTTTGTCGGGACATTTATTGCCCGGGTATCCAAAGGCCGGACGATCAAGGAGTTTATTATCGGCGTCCTTTTGGTGCCGACTGTGCTCAGTTTTATTTGGTTTTCTGTCTTCGGAGGAACCGCGCTCCATCTGGAGATCTACGAGCACGCCCCCATCGGCAACGCGGTAAAGCAGGATGTCTCCAGCGCTCTTTTCATTACGCTGGAACAGCTCCCGATGGGGATGATCCTGTCGGTGGTCGCCACCCTTTTGATTATCATTTTCTTCATTACCTCGGCCGATTCCGCCACATTCGTCCTGGGGATGCTCTCCTCGGGCGGCAAGCTGGATCCGTCCAATCCGGTAAAAATAACCTGGGGCATCCTCCAATCCTCTACCGCTGTCGTCCTTCTGTTAAGCGGCGGGCTGGAAGGACTGCAGACCGCATCTATCGTCGCTGCGCTGCCCTTTGCGGTTATTTTGACCCTGATGTGCTTCTCTTTGCTGCGAGCGCTGCAGGAAGAGGATCGCGCGATAAGGAAAAAGCGGCGGGAGCAGGAAAAGAAGCTGCGGCGGCTGCTTGAACAATTGTAGGAAGGATCGCAAACGCAAACATGACCTGTCGATTGACATAAGCAATCAACAGGTCTTCTTTGTCTATGCCCAAAAGGCATCGGGTCGTTTATTCGGAACGGCTTAATTCAGAGCGAACGTCAATCCCGTTTTTTATAAGCAGAGCCGCTGTTACCCCTACGCCTGCTTTTTTCTGTCCGGTAAACGTACCGTCGTACACGTTTGAACTGCCGCAGGATGGACTGTTTTCCTTCAGAATTGCCGACACGGCTCCTGCCGTCCGGGCCAGCTGCAGTGCCTGCAGGGCTCCTGCTTTGAATTCCTCCGTGACATCTCGGCCCGTATTATCGACAACCTTGGCGCGGCCCTCCCAGACGTCAAACCCGTCTCCCCCGATGATCTCTGCCGGCGGACGGGGCGTAGGCAAACCGCCAAGCTGCTCCGGGCATACAGGAATCGCCTTGCCTTCTTTCAACAGATTTTCAATCGTTTCATCCAGGCAAGCCCCTTGATCATAGCGGCATCGACAGCCGATCAAACAGGCGCTCACGATTTGCATCGCAATCACTCCTACCGGGAGATTACAGCCTTCTCAGCTTGACTTTCTGGATCATATGGTCCTCGCCCTTTTCCAGAATGAGGCGGGCACGTCCGCGAGTTGGCAAAATATTTTTTCGGAGGTTGGTACCGTTGATCTCATTCCAAATGCTGGTCGCCACCTGGGTAGCTTCCGTATCGGACAAGCTGGCGTAGCGTTTAAAATAGGACGCGGGGTCGGAGAAAGCCGTCTGGCGAAGCAGCTTGAAGCGGTCAATGTACCACTTCTTGATCAAGTCCTCCTGCGCATCCACGTAAATGGAAAAGTCAAAGAAATCGGAGACGAATACCTCCGTCAGCCTCCGCTGATTTTCATCGAGCGGGGTTTGCAAAACGTTCAGTCCTTCGACGATCAAAATATCCGGCTCCCGCACGATCTGCCATTCGTCCGGCACGATGTCATAGACCAGATGGGAGTAAACAGGAGCAGCCACTTCGGAAACTCCCGATTTGACGTCAGACAAAAAAGAAACGAGACGACGGGTGTTGTAGCTTTCGGGAAATCCCTTGCGCTTCATCAATCCGCGCTCTTCCAAAATGCGGTTCGGATAGAGAAAACCGTCGGTCGTCACCAAATCCACCTTGGGGTGATTGGGCCAACGGGATAAAAGCGTTTGCAAAATTCGGGCTGTTGTACTCTTGCCTACTGCAACACTGCCGGCGATGCCGATGATAAACGGCACTTTCTTTTCCAGATTCCCCAGAAATGTATGTGTGGCCTGATACAGCTCCTGTGTGGCTCCTACATGCAGATTTAGCAGCCGGGAAAGCGGTAGATAGATGTCTGCTACTTCCGTCAGGGACAGTTTTTCATTCAACCCCTGCAAACAGGCCAGTTCTTCATCGGAAATGGTCAGCGGCGTGGATGCCCGCAGTCCTCTCCACTGCTCGCGACTGAACGTAACATAAGGCGATGCCATCGGAGTTGTACATCCTTTCTTCGTTCGGTATGCTGTCTTGCCGTTATTCCTCGTTTATTCCTTCCATAGTGTAACACCTGTGTCTTCTCTTGGGAACAATCCGTTTGCACTTTGGCTTGCCGGTTCGGATTGGCGGAACTATGTTGCTTGGGAGAAAATGGCGGTTGGACAGGCTTTTGTGGAAGAGATGAAAACGGGAGAAAATACTCAGGTTCGGTGGGACACTGCTTGGAGGCAGCACTGTCCGGCACCAGGCCAAAAGCGGAACCGCGTCCAAAAGCGGATGAGTCAGGAGGCAAATCAGGTTGGACGCTGAAGGAGTGTTCCGTATTTGGCCTGGTGCCTGGGATGTGTCCCAAAGACCTTTGCATTTTCTCCCGTTTTCATCTCTACAGCAGCTGGTTTCATTCGCTTATTTCGCTTTTTTCTTGAGGGTCAATGGTTCCCAGTAAAGATTGCCGAATTGCGTGAAAGCATGATTGGCAAGACTTGCTGAGAAAGGGAAAAACCCGCCGCCGTTTGTAGGCTGACGGGCTGCTAGGTCAATCGTATTGTTGGCGTTATACGGTTCGTGTTTTGAATACCTGCATTTGTTTCCTATTTGCCGAGAAACGCCTGGAGCATCCATACATGCTTTTGCAGGCTGGAACTTATTTCCAGAAGCATATCCGAGGTGGCTTCGTCATTTTCGTTTTCTGCTACAGACATGCCCTCCTCCAGCTCGCGGATGACTGTTTGGAAGTCGGCGACCACAGCTTGCACCATTTGCTCGGCGGACTCGCCCCCTTTGCCTTCCTCGAGGCTGGCCGCCTCCAGACAGGCTTTCATCGTTGAGACGGGCTTTCCGCCGATCGCCAGGAGGCGCTCCGCCAACTCGTCCACATAGCCGGCTGCTTCGTTGTACAGCTCTTCAAATTTGGCGTGGAGCGTAAAGAAATGGGGCCCGTTCACGAACCAGTGATAGTGGTGCAGCTTTATGTACAGAACGGACCAGTTGGCGATCTGCTTGTTTAAAATGCCGTGCAGGGTGTTGCTCATTTGTCATTCATCCTTTCGGGGTAGTGGATAGTGTCTACACTTCAGGAAAACATCTACAGACAACTAGTAGTCTTTCGCCCCGAGCAAATGATTATACCTTCCAGAATGGGTGATCAAGTGTCATCTCGTCACAGCCTCTTCGATCACCAGTTTGCACGCATCCGCATCCAATCGCGCCTGCACGCCGAATGGCAAAGCGATATTGCAAGCGCCGTGCCCGGCCTGTAAATTCCAGATCGTCGGCTTCCGATAAGGCACGACGATATTTTTGAAGACATCGAGAACGGAAAAGCCATCCCGTTTTTTCGGAACGCAGTTTTCCCACGTACCGATAATGATTCCGGCGCAATCCTCGAAGGTTCCGGCAAGCGCCAATTGCATCAGCATTCTGTCGATACGGTACGGCTCTTCGTCCACGTCCTCCAGAAACAGCAGCTTGCCCCTCGTGTCCAATTGATAAGGCGTACCGGCCAAAGCTGCGACCAGCGAAAGATTGCCGCCCACGATCGGACCGCAAGCCGCGCCGCCGACCAGACAACTGATCTCCTCTCCCTCGGGATTGATGATCTCGCCTAGCGGATCGGGACAGGTCATCGCCCGGAGCAAATAATCGCGCGACCACGGGTCCTGCTCGCTGGCAATTCCCGCAGAGGCCATCGGGCCGTGCAGGGTGGCAAGACCCGCTTCCTGCATAAACACGGTGTGCAGGGCCGTGATGTCGCTGTAGCCGATAAACAGCTTGGGGTTGGCAGCGATACAATCGTAGTCAAGCAGGGGCAAAAGCTGCGGCGTACCGTATCCGCCCCGCAGGCACATGATCGCATCTACCTCCGGATCGGCGAACATGCAGTTGATCTCCTCTGCGCGAAGCTGTGGGTGCCCTGCGAGATAGCCTCCGTATGTTTGACGGCAGCTCTCGCCCACTTTCACCTGAAACCCCAACGCCTCCAGATCGGACTGCGCCTTGGCCAAAACCTCCGGGGTGGCAGGACTGGACGGTGCCGTGAGCCCGATCGTATCTCCGACCTGCAGTGCTTTTCCTTTTCTCATCCCGTTTTCTCCTCTCAGTATGGACACGCGCCGGGAGGATAGAGCCAGCTTCAGCAGACGACATCCGCTTCGCGCTTCCAATGCGAAGCTTTGCTACTGCTGCTTTTGGCCATACCACAATTTCTCGTGCGCGAGTCTTGCATTCTATTCTTTATAGGCCCATTTGAAATCGATTTTGCTCAGCGGATCGACGCGGACCCCTTTTACCTTTTCGCTCTGAACCCAGGCATTGACGTCGCTGAAAATGCCGGTCAGCGGCATCTCCTCCATCAGGAGCGCCTCGGCCTCCAGCAGGATTTGCCTTCGTTTTTGCTCGGCTGTCTCCCGATACGACTTTTTGATCAGCTCGGTGTAGACCGGATTGTGCCAGCGGGTAATGTTGCTGGAGCTGTACTTCTCGATAAATTTTTGCAGGAAATTGACCGGATCATTGTAGTCAGCCGTCCAACTGGAGCGGGCAATCTCAAAATTGCCCTGCTCCTGGTCGTCGAGGTATACCTTCGTTTCCTTGTTCACCAGCTTCACATCCACGCCCAGCTGCTTTTTCCAGACAGCTTGCAGGGCTTCGGCAATCGCCCTGTTGCGATCATTGGTATTGTACAGGTAGCTGATCCTTGGCAGCCTGGAGATGCCCAGCTCCTTCATCCCTTCGGCCAACAGTCTTCGCGCCTCCTCCGGCTGGTTGTCTGCGAAAAAACCATCCGGCTTTAGCGAAGCGGTGATCGGCGTGATGCCCATCAAGGGCGTCTGGCCTGCCTGCCCGATGTTGTCAGCGATTTCCTTTCGGTTGATGGCATAGGCAAACGCTTTGCGTATCTTCGCATTGGTAAAGGGCGGCCGTTCGGCGTTGAAGCGGATATAGTACGACGTCGCTTTCGGTTTGGCGACGAGCTTCCCCTCCCGACGCAGCGGCTCCACGGCATCCACAGGCAAGCTGCTGATCGGCCCGCCTGCCCAGTCCAAATCGCCGTTCTCAAACATGGCAAGCTCCGTATTGGCATCGGAAATCATCGAGAATTCGATTCGCTCCAGCTTGACGACGTCACGCTCCCAATAGGTGTCATTCTTGACGAGGACCAGCTTGTTCTTGTGCTCCCACGTATCAAGCTTGAACGGGCCGTTCCCGACCAGTGTTTTCGGGTCCTTGGCCCAGTCCGGGTTTGATTCTGCCACGTTTTTATTGATCGGCATCAAAAAGGAGACCAGTGTCGGAAAGAAGGGCATCGGGTGCTCCAGCACAACCTGCAAGGTTTTGTCATCCAGCGCCTTCACGCCCACATCGTCTCGCACAGCCTTCCCTGCCGCAAACGCCTGGGCGTTTTTCAAGCTGTAAAACTGATACGCTGCCTGCGAGCCTGTCTTCGGGTCCAGGGCGTGCTTCCAGGCAAACTCAAAGTCATGGGCTGTAACCGGATCGCCGTTGCTCCACGTCGCATCCCGCAAGGCAAACGTATACGTGGTTTTATCATCCGAGACCTTCATGTCCGACGCGATGGAATTGATCGGGTTTCCCGCTTCATCCAGCCTTGTCAGGCCGTCAAAGATGGCGCGGATGACAGCACCGGAGACAGTGTCCTCGGCAAACGTCGGGTCGAGCGTAGCCGGCTCCTCCATGTTCATCCTGAGTACCTGCAAATCACCGGTGGCGAAAACAATTTCACTATCAGAAGAAATTGTTTCATTCACAGCAGAAGCCGATTCGCCGGTGGGCACCGATGGCTGAGCTGAGCCTGCCGCCCCCGGCGCCTGACTCCCGGCCGGTGCAGAGCTGCTGCTGCCCATGCAACCGGCCAAACATACTGCCAGCACAAGCAAGGAACTGAGTCGAAACGAAGCTCGCCGTCTCAAGATCACATACCTCCTGCTTTTTCGTGTTGAAATATTGCAAAAACTGTACCAGGATCATCGGCGCTTCCAACGACTCCCCTATTATTCACAATCGAATAGACTTTGGCACAATAAAGCAAAAAAGAAAAGCAGACAGGTATGCATATTTGCATGGATCGATTCAGGGAAGAATCGCGTGCTTCCGCAGTTTTCTGCTCGCGCTCGGCTGACTGATCCCCAGTGCTTTCGCCACCTTGGTGGTCGTCTTGTGGACGTCGTATGCACGCTGCAGCAACTGCTTTTCCACTTCTTCGATCGCCTCCTGCATCGAAAGCATCCGCTCGACCTTGATGCCTTTTCCCGCTCCTTTGGCTGCCTCACAAATATATTGCGGAATTTGATCCGGCATGATCAGCACATCGTGAGAAGTAACGACCAGCCGCTCCATCACGTTCTCAAGCTCGCGGACATTCCCCGGCCAGTCATACTCCTCCAGGATCTGATGGCACTGATCGCTGAGCTTGCGGTGAAGACCGTACTTGTCGGCGAACAGGTTGAGAAAGTAGTGAACCAATACGGGAATTTCCTCTCTTCTCTCCCGCAGCGGCGGTATTTCCAGCGGAACGACGTGAATGCGGTAATACAGATCCTCGCGAAATTTCCCTTCATCCACCATTTGCTTCAGGTTTTTATTCGTCGCTGTGATCAGCTTGATGTCAACCTTTTTCGGGCTGGTGCCGCCTATCGGGGTGATCGTTTTTTCCTGCAGGACATTCAACAGCTTCACCTGAAGATTGAACGGCAGCTCCCCGATCTCGTCCAAAAAGAGCGTGCCCCCGTCTGCTTTCTCAATCAACCCTGCCTTGCCGTCCTTGTCAGCCCCTGTAAAAGCCCCCTTCTCGTAGCCGAACAGCTCTGATTCCAGCAGGCTCTCGGGTATCGCGCCGCAGTTGATGTGAACAAAAGGCCTGTCTTTTCTCGGACTGCGCTCATGTATATACTTTGCCAAAACGCCTTTTCCCACTCCGGATTCGCCGAGCAGGATGACCGAGGAGTCTACCTGTGACAGCTTGTCCGCCATAGAGGCCACCTGCCGCATGCTCGGACTTCTGTACACCAGGCCGTTTTCGCCGCCGGCCAGCCTGTTCTGTTTGGCGATTTCCATATGGTACAGGGTGCCCAGATATTTGTTTTCCTCCAATTCCTGCTGCAGCTTTTCCTGATCGGTAATGTCTGTGGAGGTATTCACGACGCCAAGCAGGCACCCCTGACGGTCGAAGATGGGCGTCCCGACCACATACAGCTTGCGTTTTTGCTGTGTAGTCTGAATCGTATGAACCTTTTTTCGCTCCCGAATCACTCTCATCGTGATCATCGGAGTAAAATACCCCTGCCGGTAAAAGTCTTCGATTGGCTTGCCGATCATCTCGGCTGGATCGATCCCGAAAAACTCCCCGTAGCGTTCGGAGCAGTACAAGGTTTTTCCTTCCGCGTCCGTAATATGGACGATGTCGAACAGCGAGCCCAGCACATCTTTGTAATCGATCATTGGTGTTTGACACTCTCCTTCGTTTCGCTCAGGCCTTCTGCCCGGCCTCTGCCAAAACGTAGCGGTTCGTCGGCCGGCCTACTCCGCCGTAAGACACATCTCTTTTGACGCGTCCGGACTTCTCCAGGAATTCCAGATAGCGCCTCGCCGTCACCCGGGCAATGCCTACCCGCTCGGCCACCTCTTCGGCAGACAGCGGCGTCTTGTTGGCCCTAAGCTGACGGGCGATTCTCTCCAATGTATCCATGTGCAACCCTTTGGGCAGGTCTTTTTCCCTAAAGGCTTCGCCAGAAGAAACGCCTTCCACACCAGACACGGCGTCTGTACTCCGTCCCTCGATACTTGTCCGGAACAGCAGCTGATCGACTTCCTCCTGCGAGACCGTACCGTCCGCCTCCAACTGCTTGCGATACAAGCGGTAGCTTTCCAATGCCTGCTTGATCCGCTCAAACGTAAAAGGCTTGATTATGTAATCCACAACGCCGCTCCTGAGCATCGTCTGAATGGTCGGCTTGTCCTTGGCCGCTGTAATGACAATCACATCCACCGCCTGATTGGACGCCCGCAGCTCCTGAAGAGTCCGTACGCCGTCCTGGACGGGCATGAATACATCCATAATGACGAGGTCTGGATTCAGTTCCTGGACCAGTTGCACCCCTTCGACCCCGTTGGAGGCAACCCCCTCGACCTTGAACGGTGAAACGCGCTCGATAAATTGCCGGTTTACCTCCTGCACCATCGGGTCGTCCTCGATGACTACTACGCGAATGGCCGTTTGATTCTCCATTCTATGCTACACCTCCTTCATCGGGAACGTGATCAAAAAGCTCGTCCCTTCACCGGGCTGGGATTGGCAGCTCAGCTCGCCCCGTCCTTTTTTTACGATTTGATCGACCAGGTACAGCCCCAATCCGCGATGTTCCGTTTGCTTGCTGGAAAAGCCCCGCTCCAGCATGTGCTGCTGCACGTCATGGTCCATCCCGATTCCGTTGTCATCGACCAGCAGCGAGCACGATTCCTCGTCTTGCGCAATGCTGATGAACACCTCTTTGTGTTCCCTGTCGGACTGCTCCAGGGCATCAAAGGCGTTTTCGATCAGATTTCCCAGAATCAAGACGAAATTATGATGATCCAAATAGGGCGGAAAGCTCTCCAGGTGGCTCCGCCTGTCGATGACGACGCGTATCCCCAGCTCCTTGCCCCTGCTTACTTTTCCCATCAAAAGACCTGCGACGTTGTCATCTGCAATGCGCGCGCTTAAAAAGGAGGTCAGCTCCTCCTGCTGGACATTCATGTCAAACAGGTACTCCAGCGCTTTCTCCTGCTGGCCCAGCTGCAGCAGTCCCGCGATCGTATGCAGCCTGTTCATATGCTCGTGATTTTGAACACGGAGGGCCTCGACAAATTCCCTGACCCCGGTCAGCTCCTCCGCCATCCGGGCGACTTCCGTTCTATCCTGAAAGATCGCCATCGCTCCGACTACCTTTTCGTCCACTTTGATCATAAACCGGTTGGACCACAAGAGAGCGTTGCCGACGTGAAGCTCGTGATCAAAAAAGTTCTGCCTTTTCTCCAGTACCTCCGGCAGGGCTGTATCGCGGATCACTTTGCGAATCGGCTTTCCCAGCACATCTCCCTCGATATGAAAAATTTGCTTGGCTTTGTCATTGCAGATCGTGATGCGCTCCTGAATGTCGATCGCAACCACGCCTTCCCGCATGGCGTGAAACGCGGCGGTCCGCTCGACGAGGATGCGGGAGATTTCCTCGGGCTCCAGATTGAGCATCTGTTTTTTGATGTGGCGGGCGAGCAGATACGATCCCCAAATCCCGAAAAACAACGAGAGGAGAAATGTGATGACGATGTTCTCCCGCTGTTGGTAAATGATCTCCCAAATGCCGGGCAATACATGTCCGACGATCACGACGCCGACCTGCTGATGCTGCGAATCCATCAGCGGGACATATGCCCGCAAGGCCGTTCCCATTTCTCCCCCGACCTTCTGCAGGTAGCTGTGCTCGGCAAAGGCAGCTTCCGCATGCTTGTCCTGAAAAACCGTGCCGATCCTCGATTCCAGAGGGTCAGAGAAGCGGATGCGGTCCATGTTCAATACGACGATATAGGTGACGTCATTGACGATCCGGATACGGCGGACGGCGGGATTAATGGTTTTCCAGCCGTCCGGCTCCTGTATGCTTTTCTGGATGGACTGGATTTGGGCCACGGTCCGGGCCGTCGTCATCAAGCGCTGTCCCAGCTCACTTTCCGTCATGCGGATAATGCTTCCAAGAAGAATAATGCCGCCGATCAGCAGAGAGAACAAAACGATTCCGACCGATAGAAGAGTGATTTTTCCCTTAATTTTTAATTGTTTAAACAGTGAGGTTCTTCCTTTCCCATGGGGTTACCTGTTACCATTATATCGTATCCGCCGCATACGTCCTCGAGAAAAGAGAGGTTGAAATCGAAAAAGCATTGGCAACCAAAAAAGTAAGCAGGTGTCATTCATGAAATCATTTCTCAGCATTACGTTGGTCGTCGTTCTCGGATTTTTGAGCGCGATCCTGATCGGGTTTCGCACCGACCTGCCTTTTTCTCCACTGGCCTATGACGAGGAGCAGGAGGGCTTGCAGGATCGGCTGATTATCAAATTCAGTCACGTTGTCGCGGAAAACACGCCAAAGGGGCTCGCTGTCGAGCGCTTTTCGCAGCTCGTCAAAGAAAAATCCAACGGACGTATCGAGGTGCAGGTCTTTCCAAACGGCATCCTGTACTCCGACATTACGGAATACGATGCCCTGCGAAACGGCGACATCCAGATGATCGCCCCCGCCTTTTCCAATCTTGCCGACAAAATTCCCGAGTGGTCGGTTCTCGATCTGCCATTTGCCTTTCGGGACGAGACGGATGTGGAGGAGGCCTTCAACGGGGAAATCGGAAGACTGCTGTTTGAAAGCCTGGAGCCTTTCGACATGAAAGGAATGGCCTTCTGGAACAACGGCTTCAAGCAGATGACGAGCAATCGGCCGATCCGCAGGCCGGAGGATTTCAAAGGACAGCGTTTCCGGATCATCCAGAGCAAGGTGCTGGAAGCCCAGTTTCAGGCGCTTGGGGCGAAAGGGTACGGGGCCCCGTTTACAGACGTGTATCAAAAGCTCGCCAGCGGCCAGGTGGACGGCCAGGAAAACACGATCTCCAATATTTATACGAGGAGACTGTATCAGGTCCAGCGGTACATGACGCTGAGCAATCACGGCTATCTCGGCTATGCCGTCATCATGAACAAGCAGTTTTGGGAAGATCTCCCGCCGGAAACGCAAACCATCATCCAGGAGGCCTTGAAGGAAACGACCGCGTACAGCAACCAGCAAGCTCTCGCCATCAACGAGCAGCAGTGGAACCAGCTCCAGAAAATGCCGCTGGAGATCCACAAGCTGACAGCGGAAGAAACGGAGGTATGGCAAGCGGCGATGAAGTCGGTCTACGATGCTTTCGCTCCGGTCATCGGCCCCGCCATTATGAAAGAGCTGGAAGAGCTGCATGCGAAACCAAAAAGACGCCGCATCGCCAGAAAAGAGGGCAAGCGCTTTCCTGAAGTAATTCCCAATTTATGGAATCAAGAATCGAAAGCGCTGTCATTATCGCAGTCTGAACTGCTCCTTGCGAGCAGCAAAACGGTTGGTTCCCGCATCTTATTGCGGAACTGCGGGTAGTCTTCTCATGCGCAAAAACAGGCAAAGGACCGGGCAGCTTATTGTCCGGTCCTTTGCCGATTGCGTCGCTATACGGTTCGCGGTGACAGCGAGCCTGCCTCCACCGCAGTCAACTCCTGCTCCCCCTGCTGAAGCTGATACATCTGATAATACTTGCCCCCAAGCTGCATCAGGGTATCGTGGTCACCCCGCTCGACGATTTCGCCTCGGTCCAATACGAGAATCAGATCAGCGTTTTTGATCGTCGAGAGCCGATGCGCGATGATAAACGTCGTCCGGCCCTTTTTCACCACTTCGAGCGCATCCTGGATTATCGCTTCCGTCTCCGTGTCGATGTTGGAGGTGGCTTCATCCAGTATGAGAATCGCCGGGTTAAAGGCAAGTGCCCGGGCAAAGGAGATCAGCTGCCGCTGCCCCGCCGACAAGGTGCTTCCCTTTTCGATCACCGGCTCGTCAATTCCTTTGGGCAAATGCTTCAATACCCGCTCTCCGCCGACTTCAGCCAACACCTTTTCCACCTGTTCCCTGGAAATCGAATCGTCTCCGAGCGAGACATTGGATGCGATCGTGCCCGTGAACAGGAACGGGTCCTGCAAAACGATTCCCATGTGATCGCGCAAGGTTTGGCGAGGGACGTCCTTAATATCGACCCCGTCTATCGTGATCCGGCCGCGCTGCACGTCATAAAAGCGGAACAGCAGATTGAGGATGGAGCTTTTCCCCGAACCTGTATGGCCGACGAGCGCCACGGTCTGTCCGGGCTTCGCTTCGAATGCAATGTCTTTGAGAACGTACTCGTCGTCCTTGTAGGCAAACCATACGTCCTCAAACTTGACGTGTCCTTTGTATCGCTCGATTTTCTGATCCGACACTTCCTCCCCTTGCTCGTCAAGCAGGACGAATACCCGCTCTGCCGACACTAGCGCCGTCTCCAGATTCGGCAACTGATTGACGATGCGTACGACGGGCTGGAACAGCCGGTTCAGGTAATCGACGAAGGCGTACAGCACGCCGAGCGAAATGACGCCTTCCACCCCCGAGATGGAAATGCCGCCAAAATACCAGATCAGGGCGATAAAGGCGATATTCCGAATAACCCCGACCAGATTGTGACCGGTCATGGCATTCAGGCTGAGCAGCTTGCTTTTGTACGTAAAATGCCTCAGATTGTACGTTTCAAAATCCTGCTGCGTCTTTTTCTCGGTGCGAAACGCCTTGATGATGGTGATGCCCTGGATCGTCTCGTTGATCATTCCATTGATTTCGCTGACGGTCGCCCGAATCACCTGGTTGAACCGCTTGGCGAACCGACGATACACGTAGATCCAGACGCCCAGAAGGGGAACCATAAACAGGCAAATGGCCGCAAGCTGGCTGTTTAGCATGAACAAGGCGGCGAATACCCCGATCATATAAATGATACCGGAGAAGAAGTTGGCCAATACGGTAACGTACAGATCGCGAGTTGATTCGGTGTCGTTTGTAATCCGCGATACGACCTTTCCTGCCGGCAAATTGTCGAAGTAGTGAATCGGCAGCTTGTTGATGTGGGCAAACACGTCCATCCGCATTTTTCTGATAATCCGGTTCGCGGTAGCCTGAAGCAGGTATCGTTCGCCATAGCTGAAAGCAGCGGAAATGATCAGCAGGCCAAAGTAGAACACGCACAACTGGATCAGACCGCTCATTTCCGGTTGAAAAAACGGGTAAAGCTCCCCCGTTTCCAGCTTTTGTGCCGCGTAAGTCCGGGTTTCCGTTCCCTTCGTGATCGCGAGCTGCCCTTCCGGCGTAATGGTCCTTTCGCCGTCAAGCAGCACGGGTTCGCCGACAAAGTAATATTCCTGCTGCACCTGAAGCACCCTTGCTTCCGCACCGCGGGGCTCTCCCTCGGAAAAGTGGTCGGCGCGTTTGTACAGCTTGCCGCCGTAGGATACCGCATACGGACCTTGCTGCTCTGTCACATACCAGGGCTGCTCAATTCCGGAGATGTGCACATCGATCATCTGCTTGGCGATCAAGGGGCCTGCCAGATCTGTTCCCACCGCCACGGCGAGCATCAGCAGCGCGGCGAGCAGTTGCCATTTAAAAAGCAGCGCATAGCGAACGAGCCGCTTGCCCGTTTTGGCCACATTGCCCGGGGTCCGGTCTATCTCCAAATCATACAGTTCCGCATCCATCTCCCTCACCTGCTCCCTGTCAGTTTTTCTTCTACCTGCTGGCGTGTGAACTGTTCCTTGTAC
The DNA here is from genome assembly GCF_036700025.1 of Brevibacillus borstelensis. Lineage (NCBI taxonomy): Bacteria > Bacillati > Bacillota > Bacilli > Caryophanales > Paenibacillaceae > Brevibacillus > Brevibacillus borstelensis. Next base: position 4,452,907 of record NZ_CP144922.1, read on the forward strand.
CAGCCGCCCAACGCCATGAGCTGATCATGTGTTCCTTCCTCGATGACACGTCCTTCATCCAGTACCAAAATGTGGTCCGCATGCTGTACAGCCGAGAACCGGTGTGTCGTAATCAGCGTGGTTTTGCCAGCTCTGGCCTTGCGGATATTGGCGATGATTTCCGCCTCTGTGCGCCCGTCGACCGCCGACATCGCATCGTCCAGAATGAGGATGTGCGGGTCGGAAATGAGTGCCCGGGCAATCGAAACGCGCTGTTTCTGGCCGCCGGAAAGCGCTACGCCTTTTTCCCCGACCAGCGTTTCCACTCCTTTGGGCAGGTACTGCAAATCCTTTTGGAATGCGGAAGCAGCCAGGGCATAGGCAAACTCCTCCTCGCTCGCATCGCTGTTGCCCAGCAAAATATTGTTCTTTACGGATCTCGAGAACAAAAACTGCTCCTGAGGGACATAGCCGTACCATGATTTCAGCTGGTCCATGTCGATTTTCTCCAACGGAACCCCGGAGATTGTGATGCTGCCTTCTCCAGGCGGATATTCGCGCAATAGCTGCTTGACCAGCGTTGTTTTGCCGCTTCCTGTTCGCCCGACGATCCCCAGCGTTTGCCCTCTCTCCAGCGTGAAGCTGATCTGCTGCAAATTGTCGACAGTCGAGGTCGGATAACGAAATGTTACGTTGTGAAACGCAATCTGTCCGGGTGCCTCGAGCGGTATCGTCTCTGTCGGTTCGGGAACATCAGGCTGGTAGCTGAGTGTCTCGTTTACCCGGTCGAGCGAGGCATTTCCCCGCTGCATGATGTTGATCAATTCGCCGATCGCGAACATCGGCCAGATCAGCATCCCCAGATAGACGTTGAAGGAAACGAGCCCGCCGATTGTCAGCTCATTATGAAACACGAGATGTGCCCCGTAGCCGAGTCCGATCATGTAGCTGACGCCGACCAGTATTTTGATCGTCGGTTCAAACAGCGCATCGATGCGGATGACAGCCAGGTTCTTTTGGAGAACATCCCCTGTGACGTCGGCGAAATGCCGCTCCGCCGCCCTCTCCTGGACGTACGCACGGATCACCCGGATGCCCGAAATCGTCTCCAGCACACCATCGTTCATCTCGCCGAACGCATTTTGAGCGGCCGTAAACCGCGAGTGAATCCATTTGCCGTACATTCTGATCAAAACCGCCATGATGGGCAGCGGCAGGATCGCAGCGAGCGTCAGCTTCCAGGAAATGAACGCGACCATCGTCACGAGCAGCGTCGCCATCCAAATGGTGGAATCGAACAAGGTCAAAATCCCGATGCCGGCCGTTTGCGCTACTGCCTGCAGATCGTTCGTGGCGCGGGCCATCAGGTCGCCCGTTCGGTTTCGTTCAAAAAAAGTGGGCGTCATCTTCAAAAAGTGCCGCATCAGCCGTGAACGCATCAGCCGCTCAATGGTAAACGCCCCTCCAAACAGCTTGTAAAACCACACGTAGTTCATCCAGTATGTAACGATGGTAATGCCCAGGAGCAACAGCAGCGTTTGCGTCACCCCCGCCCACGTCAGCGCCCCGAGCTGAATCGAGTCAATCGACTTGCCCACCAGCATGGGCGGAACCACCTCCAGAATGCTGGTGATCACAAGCAGCGAAATGGCAAGCGTGTACCGTTTCCATTCCTGCTTGAAAAACCATCCGAGCTTTTGCATAACCGTGATCATGCTTTTCACTCCCCTCTCTTTGGTCCTGCGTCAAAAAACAAAAAAAGCACACCACGCCACCGCAATGTGCTTTGTCTGAAAACGAGAAAAGCGCACGCCACGATAGGCCGTGACCTGCGCATAACAAACGGAAAGGAATTTTTTGTCACATGAGTAAGTTATCACGGATGGGAATCAATGTCAATGTTCTTCTATTAAAAATTGTTGATGGCCATCTCATAACAAAACAAAGAGCAGAATCGTCTGCATGATTCTGCTCCCCGTCCGTTGCGAGCGCCGCGCTTTCATACCTGCAGCAGCAGCAATATGATCGATGTCAAGCTGAAGCAAACACTGATCAGGCAAAGAAAGGCCACTACCTGTTTTTGATTCATCCCTGTCCGCAGCAAGCGGTAATGCGCCTGACTGGCATCCGCTTGATAAATCGGCTTGCCTTGCAAAAAACGCTTGGTGACCACGAACAGATTGTCAAAAATCGGCACTCCCAGCGCCAGGATCGGGATAAACAAGGAGAGAACCGTCGCCTGCTTAAAGGCTCCATCCAAAGCGATGACCCCGAGGATAAACCCGAGAAACGTCGCTCCCGCATCCCCCATAAACACCTTGGCTGGCGGCTTGTTGTAGCGCAGGTAGGCGACTGCCACTCCGACCAGAACGATAGCCATGATCGCAGAGGTGTTCTGCCCCTTTACCAGAGCCACAATAAACAGCGTTCCGGCCGAGATGGCGGAAAGCCCTCCGGCGAGTCCATCCATGCCGTCCGAGAAGTTGATGACCGTCGTCACCCCAAAAATCCAGAGGATGGTCAAAATAAACTGTAACCAAACCGGAAGCAGCACGTACTCACCACTGAGCGGATTGTAAAATCCTGTAAAGGCGATGCCGGACGCGTAGACAAGCACAGCCGCTGACAGCTGGACAATCAGCTTTGGCAAAGCAGAGAAGTCTTTGCCCTGCGTCTTGTACCAATCGTCAACCGTTCCAATGATCAGAAGCAGCAGGCCGCCCGCGAGTACGGCAATCGTCTGAACCAAGGTTTCGTCCGAAAACAGCACATAAGGCACGGCAAACCCGATATAAATCGCGTAGCTGGCCGTAAGCGGGATCGGCTCCCGATGAATTTTTCGCTCGACATCCTTTCGCGGCTTGTCCACAAAATCGAGCCGGAAAGCCAATTTCCCCAGCGGCGGAATCAACAAGTACACGATCACAAACGAAATCAAGAAAGAAAGTACGTAATAAATCGTCACCATCTCCTACAAAATAGGGACTGTCTTTTCCGTTCATTATAGGGAATATGCGGAATTTTGTCGATGCTGTTTGTCTGAAAAATCTTGCCTTGACCGTCAATCCGCCGTCGTGACTGTCTGTATCCGTGTTTGTGGATGAGATTGAGGCTGTCAGCGATTTACGAAATCGCCTTGAGTCCAATTGCGGCCCCCAGCACCATGCAAATGAACAGGATGCGCCGCCAGTCTTTCGACTCCCCATAAAGGAGCATGCCCAGGATGGCCCCGCCCGATGCTCCGATGCCGGTCCAAACTGCGTACGCAGTCCCCATCGGCAACGTCTTCATGGCCAGAGACAAAAACAGAAAGCTGGCGCCAAACCCGAGAAGCATGTAGACGGTAGACAGCCAATTTCGGTCGCGGTGCATTTTATTGATCATGGCCACCCCGATCATTTCAAAGATGCCTGCCAATACGAGAAAAACCCATGCCATCAGGACTCAGCTCCTTCCTGTTGCCGCTTTTTGTCATCGGTGACCAGCTTGAGTCCTACGACACCGGCCAGCAGCAGCAAAATCAGCAATATCTTTGCCCACTTAAACGGCTCGCCAAAGAAGGCGATCTCGGCAAACACGGTGCCTGCTGTACCCAATCCGACGAACACGGCGTAAACCGTCCCTACGGGCAGCTTTTTCCCCGCCATGATCATCATGTAAAAGCTGATGTAGATGGCGACGGCCGTTCCCAGCCACGTCCAGGCGTTGTACGCATGCTTCAAGCCAATCACCCAGAATACCTCAAAAAATGCCGCAAAAAATACCTTTGTCCACTCTCGATTCACTCATCTTCCCCTCCTCACATGCAGCTTTCAGCGCTCGGACCTTGCGCAAACAAAAAAAACCGGGCATATCGTCAATTCATAACGATACTCCCGGGCTTTTGTCCCTCCGTGTCACAGCGAAGCGCTGTGTGTTTTCTCTCGGACCAGACCAGCGATTCGCTGCGGAACCCTAGAAAACAATGCTTGCATGTTTGATTTGCTTTAAAGAATAGCAGACAGGAGATTTGTGAGCAAACACCCTTTTTTCTGCTGGGAGAGAAAGATGCAGCATCTCATCGCTTGGGGACTGTTTTTCTCGTTCTCTCTCTTCGATTCTCCTTTTTTTGACAAGAGCTTCAGTTCGCCATCTGGACCGGCAGCCACAGCGACAGGGACGGCCAAATGATAATGATGACCAGTACCAGCACCATCAGGGCAATGAAAGGCATAACGCCCTTTACCACTTCCTCGAGCTTTTCCCTGGTGATGCCGCTCACCACGAACAGGTTGAGTCCGACCGGCGGCGTGATCATGCCAAGCTCCATGTTTACCGTCATGATAATGGCAAAATGAATGACGTCGATGCCAAGCAACTGCAGGATCGGCAGGAAGATCGGCAGCGTAATCAAAATAATCGATGTCGGCTCAAGGAACATCCCCATGATAAAGAACAGGATGTTGCATGCAATCAAGAATGTCCACTTGTTGACGTCGCCCTCCATGATCCATGCCGCAATATCCTGCGGCACCTGGGCGTTGGTCAGGTACAGGCCAAACACGGTAGCGCCCGCGATGATGAAAAAGATCATCGCGCTCGTATTCACCGTTTCCCGCAGGATGGCTTGCGTGTCCTTCCAGGAAATCTGGCGGTAGACGAACACCGCCATGATCAGGGAGTAGACACACGCGACAACAGAGGCTTCCGTCGGAGTGGCCACGCCCATGTAGATCGTGCCGAGAATCAAAAAGGGCAGGAAGGCGGCAGGCAGCGCCCTTATGCTCAGCTTGATCCGCTCCTCCCAGCTCGCTTTGGGGAGACGGCCAAAATTTTTCACCTTCGCGTAAATGATTGCGGCAATGACCAGTACTAAAGTCAAAAACAGTCCGGGCACAAAACCGGCCATAAACAGCTTTCCGATCGATTCCTCCGCTACAGTCCCGTAGACGATCAGCGGAATCGACGGCGGAATCAATATGCCAAGCGTTCCGGCTGCGGCAACGAGGCCCATCGAATACCGCTTGCTGTAGCCTGCTGCCACCATCCCGGGGATCATGATCGCCCCGATGGCGGCAGCTGTCGCCGGGCTGGAGCCGGAAATCGCGGCAAACACTGCGCACGCCAGGATCGTCACGACGGACAAGCCGCCGGAATAATGGCCTACCCATGCCCGCAGCGCATCGATCAACGCTTTTGAAATCCCCCCGCGCGACATCAGCACCCCGGCCAGGATAAACCCGGGAATCGCCATCAGAGTCGCCACATTCAGTGCCGAGAACATCTTCTGGGGCAGAACATCCAGATTAAAGCCGCTGTCCAGCAGCGCCAGCGAAGCGGAAAAAACAAGGGCGATCGCGACCGGCACCCTCAGCAGCAGGAGCAGGAAAAAGAGGATAAATACTATCCATTCCACTCAATCTTCACCTCTTTTTTCAGACTGGCCAAGAGTTTTTCCACGAAGCGATAGCCGAGCATCAGTCCGCTCAACGGAATGACGAGATAGACGATCCACAGATAAATTCCGACGTCAGTCGATTGCTGCTGCGTGACCCAGTACAGCGAAAGCAGCTTTCCTCCAAAAAAGATAAAACAAAGGCAAAAGAGGGCACCAAGCGCATTTGAAAACACGTCAAACGCCTTTCGCAAGGCTGGAGAAACGCGGTCGTACACAATGTCGACCTGGATGTGATGGCCGTCCCGGAGCGCGACAGCAAACCCTGTCAAGGCTCCCCAGACAACAAAGTAGGTGGAGATTTCATCGATCCACGCTTTGGGACTGTTAAACACATACCGGCAAACTACTCCGTAAAAGATCAGCGATACACCGATGACAATCAGTGTCCCTGCAAGGTAATCCTCGAAAGTGGCATATCGCTCCCGCCATTTTGACATTGTATCTACCTCCCCCGGTCATTGGTTGGAAGAGAAAGGCACCTTGCTCCCTTTAGGCAGGTGCCTTTCCTGGCTTTCCATTTTCCCCTGAATTACAGCTTTCTGGCTCCGTCGATGATCTCTTTTCCGACCGTCTCGGCAAACTCGCTGTAAACCGGCTCCATCAGCTTTACGAATGCCTCGCGCTCGGACTCGCTCAGCTCGACAACCGTCATGCCGGAGTTTCTCAGGTTGTTCTCCGATTCTTTATCCAGCTGCACAGCCAGCTCGCGCTCGTATTTTGTCGCTTCGGCCATGGATTCGTCAAACGCCTTGCGGAACTCTTCCGGCAGCTCGCTGTACCATTTTTTGTTTGTCAGGACGATGTAGTCGAGGCGTCCGTGGTTGGAGACGAGCAGATGTTTCTGCACTTCCACGTATTTTTGCGTGTCGATGTTGTTCCAGGTGTTTTCCTGGCCGTCAACGGTTCCCTGCTGCAGGGCGGTATAGGTTTCACCGAAAGGAATGGTTGCTGCACCGGAACCGAGCGCTTTAAACTGCGCTTCCAGTACCTTTCCTGCCTGCGTCCGGAATTTCAGGCCTTTGAAGTCCTCAGGCTTTGCCAGCGGCTTGTTTGCGGTAAACACCTTAAACCCGTTTTCCCACATGGCCAGGCCCAGCATGTTTTTGCTCTCCAGCGAGCCCAGCAGCTTTTTGCCCAGCTCTCCGTCCCAGAACTTGATCACCGAGTCGTGGTTTTTAAACAGGAACGGCATGTCTACGATCTGGAAAGCCGGATTGAAGCCGACCAGCTTCGTCGCGGAAGGTGCGATGATATGAACGTTCCCCGCCTGCAGCGCTTCCATCTCGTCCTTGTCGCCGTAGAGCTGGGAGGACGGATACACCTCGACCTTCACTTTTCCGCCCGTCTTTTCCGCCATCAGCTCGGCGAATCTGGTAGCAGCCTTGCCTTTCGGGCTGTCAGCCGTCGTAACGTGAGAAAACTTGATGATCAACGGTTTTTCCGGTGTATACGCCGATGCATCCTGTGTCTTTGCGCCGCCGCAGCCCGCAGCCGTCAGCATCAGCACAGACAGACAGCCTGCCAGTGCAGCCTTCCATCTTTTTTTCATAAGAATACCCCCTACTCTTTTTCCTTCCGCCATGAAAGCGTTTACCAAAAATATTGTAGTAAATTTTGGAATCATTATAAATATTGTGTTCTTATTGTTCTTTTTGGTCATTTTGGTCACGGCGAAACCGGCATGGAGCAGGGATTCGGAGCGGAGAGAAGGGTCCTCTTCTTGTCTAGCAAATGGAAAACATGACAAAAAAGCGACTGGATGCCAGCAGGGCGCCAAAAAACAGCCGGCAGATCAGTCGCTCTTTTTTTGCAATTACCGTGACTATGACTATCTGAACTAATAATACCCGAGCCATTTCCACCAGGTCAGCGCCATCAGGAATGTTAGGCCCGTCGTTACGAGTGTCAGCCAAAAGCCGGGTACAAAGAAATCCTGCTGCGTCACCCACCCTGTCCCGTGCACCATCACGCCCGGAATCGTCTCGACAACCAGAATAAATCCGTACAGACTGGTAAGCCCGGCAACAAAGGCGAGCAGCAGCGCCGGAGAATCGGGGGAGTGGGCCGCCAACGCCATCACAACAGGCACGGTGGCGATCACCGCCGTGGATACATTTGACGTCACCTTGTGGATCAGTTGTGTCAGCACAGCCACTGTCAGCACTGCCAGCGCGGGATTGGAAAAGAGGTACAGCGTCAAATCGGATTCCATCCATTTGGACAAGTAACCTGTCACACCTGTCTCGTACAGCGCCCTTCCCAGCGACAGCGTGACGCCAAGCATCACCAGCGGAGCAAATTTGACATCGAGAATCTTCTCCCAGTCCGCCACCTTGATCCCCGGCCACGCCATCAGAACAGCTCCGATCAAGGCGGGAATGACCGGAGGCCACCCGTGAACGCCTTCCAGCGCCCACAAGACGCAGACCCCTGCGAGGATGCCCATCAGCCGTTTTTCCCTGGAGCTGACCGGTCCCAGCTCCGCGATCAACTCTTTCATCTTTTCCTTCAATCCGCTGGGCATCGGCTCTTTCACGGGAAAAGAGCGATACAGCACCCACCAGGATGCCGGGATCATGATCAGCCACATCGGCAAAGCGAGCACGAGCCAGTCCGTATAGGTCACGTGTGTCTGCAGATAGGTGTTGATCAAATCGACCGTAATCACGTTTCCAAGAGCTGCCGGCAGGACAGCCGTTCCGCTTATTCCGCAGCCGATCACGACGCCCATCATCAGCTTTTTGCCGCGGACATCCCCCGCTTTTACGCCGAGAATCGACGTGATGGAAAAAACGATGGGCAACAGCATCGCCGTACGCACGGCAGCGGCGGGAATGAAAAAGGCCATGACCTGGGGAACGAGGATGATCCCGGCGAGCACGCCTCCTTTTTTCTCGCCAAACCAGTAGAGCAGCTGATACGCCAGCCGCTTGCCCAGCGGAGTCTGTTCGACCCCGCTCGCAATCATCATGCCTGCAACGATAAGAAAGATAGCAGGCGATGCAAAGCCAGACAGGATCAAATCGGTGGAAACCGCTCCCGAGATCGGCAGCAAAAACAGAACCAGCACGGCGGTCATCGAAAAAGGGATCGGCTCCAGCACCCAGAGCACGATGACGGCCAGCGTAATCGCAAGGGTGACCCGAGCCCCATAGTCCATATATGCTTCGAGTCCAAAATAGACGAGGACAAAAGCGAGGACAGACAAGGCAAACCAGAGCAGCTTTCGCAGCGCCTTCCGCCGTTTGGCTGTCGCCGACTCCGGCCCGTCTGCCGTCGATTTCGGGCTAGTTGCCACCGATTCCGGGCTGACCGCATCAGATTCTGGCCTAACTGCCTCCTCATCCGGCTGCCGATTTGTCATCGTGGACATAGGCTTACCCCCAAAAACGCATTCTTCGTACAGGATAGGGTATCCCTTTTTATTTGTCTATCTATTTAGAAGATTCATATAAACCTCTGACTTCTGCTGCCTGACTGATCTGCTGTTAGTAGAGTCATTTACGGGATAATCGCTAAATGGCATGTCCCCGACATTGATAAAACGGTGGGGAATATCCGCCTCAAAGTAGAGCGAATCCCCTTCTTCCAAAATCGTATCGAGCAGGCATTCGCCAAGCACGGCCCGCATCCTCCCTTGAGTGACGACCAGGTATTCCTTTACACCTTTTTGGTGTGCGACGGATGTTATCCGCCGCTTCAATGACGGATACGCTGGCCCAAGCCGCAGCCACTTTGTTTGGCGGTGCCTTTATGTTCTTCTCCTCGGTGATCGGCGGGATGGGCGGCGCTTTTTGACCAGAAGCAACACCGGTTCTAATGCGATGTTTATCAAGCTGCAGACGCAAACGGCCACGCAGCTGGGCATTTCCCCCGAGCTGGTTACCTATAGACAAAATACGGCATCTTTCCACTCTATGCTGGCTTCTCCTTCTCGCGTCCTGCTCGGTGTCACCGTAGGGGATGTAAAAGAGAGGGAGCATGAGTTGCTCAAGAAAATCACTTTGATTGTGCTTAAAACGATCTTCCTGTCAACGCCGGAATTAATTTGACCCACGAGCGCCGGTATAATTTTGACCCACCTGTGCGCCTGGTGTCGAATAGATTCCGGTTTTTAGTTTTTCTTTGAGCCGGTAGCTGTTCCCCCGGATGTTCACGACGTGGGAGTGATGCAATAAGCGGTCGAGAACAGCTGTAGCAAGAACGGGATCGCCCATGAGTTCGCCCCATTCGCCAAAGCTCTTGTTGCTAGTCAGAATCATGCTTCCTTTCTCGTAGCGTGCACAAACCAACTGAAAAAACAGGTTTGCAGCGAGCGGATCGAGGGGGAGGTAGCCCACCTCGTCCACGATGAGGATGCGTGGCCTGAGATATACCCTCATTCGTTTGTCCAGGCGATTCTCTTCATAAGCTTTTCGTAAATCGCCCACGAGCTGCGCGAGAGAGACGAAATACACAGGCAATCCTTGTCCAATGGCCTCCATAGCGATAGCAACGGCTAAATGCGTTTTCCCCACGCCGGGAGGCCCGAGAAACAACACGTTTTCTTGCCTCCCAACGAACGTCAGCGCAGCCAGTTCACGAATCAGTCGTTCATCAATCCCCGGTTGAAACGAGAAGTCGAATTCGTTGAGCGTACGCCGATAAGGGAGGTGAGACAGCTTCATGCGGACCTCTACATTTCGGCGCTGGCGATCCTGAATCTCAGCGTCCAGTAGATCATTGAGGAAAGAGAGATACGTGCTTTGGCTCCGGCTGGCAGCTTCCAGCTTGGCATCAAGCGATTGGGCGGCTTGACCCAAACCAAGTTCCTCCAGACGCTGGCGGGCTTGTTCGAGCTCAATCATGCGCCCACCTCCACAAGACGTTCATACACGTCCAACGGACGCACTTCCACGTCTTGTACAGGAATCTGAACGCCTTGCGGCTTTGGATAAGCATATCCCTGAGCTGTACTCAAATTCGTGTATTGGTCCTCACACATCACTAGCCTTCGGGATTGGTACTGCTTCTCGTGCCGGGCGATGAGCTGCTTCTCGCAGTATATTTCGACGAATCTGTTTACCTCTCGTACCTTTACTTCACGTCCGCTATACCGCCATGGAACGCCATAACGAACGCCGTCGTAGCTCACAAATCCGTCACGGCTTACTTTCCTCGGTTCAAACCGGTACTTTGCCCATCGTTCCGGAGACGGAAGCATACCGAGCTTCTCTTGTGCCAAGCGATCGATCGGTCTTTCCCCAGTTGTACCGTGGATACGACGGTTTTGCTCATCGCACCAGTGTCTGGCTTGGCGATTTAGGTCACCAAGATCGGTGAATGATCGCCCTGGCATGAAGTTCTGCTCGATGAACTGAACGCTTCTCTCGACCTTTCCTTTCGTTTGGGGACGTCGTACGCGGCAAACTTTGGGGATCAAGCCGATAGCCGCAGCAAAATCTTCAAACAACGGATGCCATCTCGGCTTTCGATCATCGCCCATGCCAAGAATAACGGTCTTCATTTGGTCGGTTAGCATGGTCTTTGGAACACCGCCGAAGTATTCCAAACCGTTCATCAAGCAGCGTAAGAAACTGTGGATGTCACAGCGCTTTGTAAATTCGATGTACATCGCTCGGGAGTAACCCAACACCATCGTAAAAACGGGGATTTTACGCACTTCACCGTTTAAATCGATGTACTCGCAAATCTTCCAGTCCACTTGGGCTTGGTGTCCGGCTTTTGTCTCATAGCGTTGCACCGCAGGTGCCTGTTTTGGAGGTCGACGGGGCTTCACATAGTCCTTGATGATCGTAATGCCCCCCGTGTAACCTCGCTCTTTCAAGAGACGCAGCAGCACTTCACAATTGAAAATTCCCTTTTCGAGGTATAGATCCAGCAAGGCTTTGAACGGATCGAGTTTTGAGACTCTCTTCTTACGCGGACGAGGTTCCGGAATTCCTTCTGCGCGGAGGTATTTTCGTATGGTATTACGGGAATGACCCGTTTCCCTTGTGATTTCGCGGATACTCTTGCCGCTCACTTGAAGTTCGTGTAATCTGATCACAGTCCCACTCCTTAGCATATGTCTCCCCTCTGAAGCTACTTTGGTCGGTAATTTCAGAGAGAGGTATTCTACAGGGGTGGGTCATTTTCATTCCGGCGAACCTGGGTCAATTTTAACCCGGCGGTGACACTTCCGGGTCGTTCTCGGCCTCGTGCGGATTCAGTTTTTTTCGTAACAGGCTTTGCGATTTCCATTTCCATTTGCATCAAAAACGAGGCGGCTCACGGGGTTCAATTCGCACGGCACGTCCTTTGGCGCATTGCCGGCCGGCCAGTCGTTTGCATTCTGCTTTCATCCATACATTTGATAATTTTATAACACTAAAGCGAATTCATAATTTACCCTTTTTTTCCATACTTTATAATGGTATATTTTAAAAAAACAATTTGATTCCCTATCTGAAAATCAGTTAATCCCGTTATCTCCTCCCGAATTTCTAACTAGCCATTATTTCCCCAATGACTGCGAATAAAGAAGCTTCCCGAGCCTATTGTATAAACGAGTCTTTGCTGATGAATGTTTGCTGCATCCATTTTCTGTTTTTATATTCGATTGTAAAAAACTGATACATTCCTGCTTTGTAATAAAGTCGCAGACACAACACTTTGGAAGAAGGGAGAAGAGTATTATGAGGTATTTGATGCTTGTATTAATGATATTTGTTATCCTTTCTGGTTGTTCATTAGGTAGTAAAGATAGTTTAATGTGGTTTTCTTCACCCGATGCCGCAATTCAAAATGGTATTAAACTAGAAAGTATTAATGAAAGTGATTTGTTGTCAACAGTAGAAACAGACGGCGAAACACTACTTATTTTTAAGCAAAATGTACCCGAAGGAACGATAGTTGGTGTTGCAAGTTTAAGCAAAAAAGATGGACAATTCGCATGGTATAGAGAGAACGATCCTGTATTAGTAAAACGTCTGAATGAAACCGCATCACCTGCTATAACATGTGAAATTAATACTCAATCAAAGAAAACCTTCTACGTTTACCTTGGAGTTACAAGTACTATCGAGAATAGAATCAGCCTTAAAAACGGAAGTAAGGTCCAGCCTTCTATTGATAAAAATAGCGGGATCTACTATTATGTTGAATCCGCAAATGACAAAAAATAGCTGTTCCATTTTTTAACTTTTAATAGTATAATTTGAATAAATTGGTAAATGAGGGTATTAAATGAAAAAGATTCTGAAATTTTTGTCTCTTGGTATTAGTTGCACACTAAGTCTATTGGTCTTATCTTCTTCAGTAGTAGCAGCAAGTGGTAAGGAAAACAGAGCTTATCAAGAAATTAACAGAGAAAATGCTTTTATCGACCCATCAACCGGTCTGCTTATCACCCCACTAAAAGAGGTTGGTGGCTATTTAGTACCAATGACCAAAGAGGAATATATATCTAATACAACGGATTTACACACCCAAAACAACCAGAGAACAATCCCTACAAATAATAAAGCTAATACGATAAATCCTGCAGCTGATTATCGCGAATACTACACCTATACTGAAACCACAAATTCAACTGAGTGGAGTAGAGATTGGATACAAGTTACTGATGGAATTAAATGCACATCAACTGGTGGATGTTCCCTTGGTAAGACTGTATCAGCACAAGTCAGTCACTCTTTCAGCGCTTCTGTAGGTGCAGAAAAAGACGCGATTTCTGCCGGAGCCTCCTTTACTTGGCAAAAAACCTATTCATCTACTGATCACTATACCTTTAACTTAGCTTTGGGAGAAAGAGGATATATCGCATTCGTACCCAGATTCAAGAAAACTGAAGGAGTACTATATAAATATTCTAATTGGGATGGTCTCCTATCGAAAAAAAATGCTTGGGGCCTGTCTCCAAATGGCGGGTACTATACTTTTGTCCACACAGATTATTAAAAATAAGTTTTTGATTTCTGGGATACAAGACAGAAGCTAGTAGACAAGCATACTTATGTGTTTAAAATACAGCCAATTAGACTGGTAGAAAAATATATACGGCGACCACTATTCGGTATTCCACCGGGAAAGGTCGCCGTGTTTTCTTAGAATACTTATTCTCTATAGATGGGTATTAACCATTACTTAATCTCACTAGCAACATACAAATCTCACATTTCTCATGATAATGCTTCTTTATTCATTCATTCTTCGCTCCAAGCTTGTTTTCAGCGATTCTTCGTGGACCAGACAGCCAACAGAACGAGAGCGAACTAAAAAAATGTTCTGCACACCGCTATTCCTTAATCTTAAAAGACGCTTTGATCCCCGATACCTCGGCAAACATCGCCTGGTATTCCCGCTCCTTCTCGGCATCGCCCAAAATCCATTGCACATCGGTCGGCGTGCTGAACGAGTATACCTTGTCATCCGTCTCGCCGATTTTCTCCAAGTGAATGACCGTCGTCAATTCCTCGCCGTCCTGCTTCCATTCTTCCTGGCTCCAGACTCTGACTTCGCACAGAATGCCGCCGGGCTGGTTTGCTTTGCTGGAAAAGATGATCTGGTTTTCCGTCTCTGTCACCTCGTATTTCCCTTCCCAGCTTTTTGGAAGCTGCAGCGTAAAATGATGGGTAGTGTTTTCGTACAAGATGCTCTTTGTATCCTCGCTCTTTTCTGAGCATGCTTGCAAAAAGAAAAGCGACAGGAACGCCAAACAAAATCCAAGGAATCGGCTTCTCATGAAAATGTCTCTCCTTTACAATATGGCGGATTTTCTAGCCCTTGTTGGAGAAGACGGAGCAGACTGTAAAAAGTTTCCTGTCCCTGCAATAAAAAAACCGGCCGCCATTCAGGCGCCGGTCCATCTCGTTTGTTCGATTAATTTCTCTGCCTCGAGGTCCCTTCGCTCCCGCTCTCCTGTTCTCGTCCAGTGCAGGAAGCGATCATCCAGCAATTCCGAGAGCAGCTCGCGCTTGCGCATTTCGTCCAGCGACAGAGCCAGCACGCGGCTGCGCATCGCTCCAAGAAACGCCGTATATTCCACGTATTCGGGACCGAACTGCGTCTCCACCTGCCGGCGCAGCTTCTTGGCCAATCCCGGATTGTGCCCGCCTGTCGAGATGGCGATCTGCAAATCTCCCCGCTCGACAACGGAAGGAACGGTAAAGCTGCACAAATCCGGTCTGTCGACGACGTTCACCCATTGGTGAGAGCCGCAGGCTTGATACACGGCCAGATTGACAGCCGGATCGTTCGTCGCCGCAATTACGATCACCGCTTCCCGTACGTCTTCCGGAGAAAACGGCCGGCGAAACAGGACAAGACTACCTGCCCCTGCCCATTCTTCAACTGCTTGGGAGCACGACGGACTCACTACGGCCACATCCGCTCCGGCAGCGAGCAGACTGCCGATCTTCCGCTCTGCCACCTGACCGCCGCCGACGACGAGGCAGCGTTTCCCCTGCAGCTTGGCCATCATCGGATAGAGGCGCATATCCCTCACTCCATCCGCTCAAACCAGTTGATCTTCTCTCGCATGTTGACGACGTCGCCCACCAGAATAATCGCCGGGTTGGAGATATGCGGACCTGCCGCCAGCCGTTCTTCGATGTCAGCCAGCGTGCCGGTCACAGTCGTCTGCTCGGGCATCGTTCCCCAGGCGATCACGGCGACAGGCGTTTCCGGTGCGCGGCCGTGGGCGATCAGCTGTTTGCGGATGAACGGGAGATTGCCCACTCCCATGTAAAAGGCTACGGTATCGATGCCTTTCGCCAGCGCCTGCCACTTGTCGCTGACGGCGTCCTGTGCGTCTTCTGCTTCCGCCGTTTCCGCTCTGCCCTCGCGCAAATGCCCGGTGACCACTGCAAATGACGATCCGTACTCCCTATGTGTCACCGGAATGCCCGCGTAAGCCGGAACAGCAATGCCCGCTGTCACGCCGGGAACGATCTCGAACGGAATGCCGAGCTGCGCCAGATGCTCCGCTTCCTCGCCCACTCTGCCGAATACGCACGGATCGCCGCCCTTCAGCCGGACGACCGTCTTGCCTTCCAGCGCCTTTTCTGCCAGCAAGGCGTTGATCGCCTCCTGCCGCATCGTGTGGTTGTCCGGAAGCTTGCCGCAGTAGATGCGCTCAGCATCGTCCGGGGCGTGCTCCAACAGAGCCGGGTTTGCCAGCCGGTCGTAAATCACCACATCTGCCTGCTGCAAGCACTCCAGACCTTTTACGGTAATCAGCTTCGGGTCGCCGGGACCCGCTCCTACGAGGTAAACGCGGCCAGTCTTGCTCACTCGCTGCTCACCCCCGCCTCATCAAACGTAGCCATCTCCCGCAGCATCCGCGTCGCCGCCTCGACGATCGGAAACGCGACCGCCGCTCCGCTGCCTTCCCCAAGCCTCAGGCCAAGGTCCACAAGCGGCTCCTTTCCAAGTGTTTGCAGAGCAAACGCATGGCCCGGCTCCTGTGAGCGATGTCCGCCCAAAAGGTACTCGGCAGAAACCGGGCAGAGGCGAACGGCGAGCAAGGCAGCGACGGTCGAAATGAAGCCGTCAAGCAGGACCGGGACTCGTCTTGATGCCGCGCAAAGGATGGCTCCGGCCATCGAGCCGATCTCCAGGCCGCCTACTTTGGAGAGCGCGTCGAGCGGATCGCCCGCGTCAGGCTGATGCAGGGAAAGCGCTTCTTTCACCACCGCTTTTTTCTTTTGCCATTTCTCGTCGGAGACTCCCGTTCCGCGTCCGACCAGCTCATCCGGCTCCGCTCCCGTCAAGGCAGCGAGCAGAGCGCTGCTGGCGGTCGTATTGCCGATGCCCATCTCACCGACGATCAACAGCTTTGCCCCCTCGTCGATGATCGCCTCGGCGCTTTCAAATCCTATCTGCACGCACTGCTCCGCTTCCTCGCGAGTCATCGCCCGCTCGCGCAAAAAGCTGGCTGTACCGGGCCGAACTTTCTTCGTCCAAACACCGGGAGCATCCACATCGACTGCGACGCCGACATCGACGACGTGTAGCAGGGCGCCGATCTGCCTGGAAAATACATTGATGGCTGCCCCTCCGTGTGCGAAATTGGCTACCATCTGTGCAGTCAC
Source organism: Brevibacillus borstelensis (assembly GCF_036700025.1). Taxonomy (NCBI): domain Bacteria; kingdom Bacillati; phylum Bacillota; class Bacilli; order Caryophanales; family Paenibacillaceae; genus Brevibacillus; species Brevibacillus borstelensis. Next base: position 4,469,398 of record NZ_CP144922.1, read on the forward strand.
TTCCTGCGGATACGCAGAGACCCCCTCTGCCGCCACGCCATGATCGGCGGCAAACACAAGGACGCCGGGCGGAGTGACCGCCGGAAAGGGCTCCCCTGTCATCGCAGCCAGCTCCACAGCCAAGCTCTCCAGTCTGCCCAGGCTGCCGAGCGGCTTCGTCAGTTGATTCACATGCCTGCTTGCCTGCTGCGCTGCCTCCTCATTTCGCGGTTGTACCTGTGCCAGCTTGTTCTTCCAATCTGCTGTGTTCATTTACGCACTCACTCCCCTGAAAAGCTCTCATCTGCTCTTCGATGATGTCCAGACGCACATGGCTCCTGACGGTATCTGCGATCAAATCGAATCCTTGCTCTCTCAACGCCACGAAAGAAGGCCGCTCCGTGATCGGAGCCAGTCCCTTTCTTTTGCGAAGCGCATTGAGCAGGCGCATCCGAAGCGGATCGCTGTGAAACAACCCGTGAAAATACGTGCCAAGCACACGGCGCTCCTCATCGCAATAGCCGTCCGTGCGATCCTCCAACCGGATAAATGGAGATGCCTGTCCGGTAAAAACAGAGCGGCCCATGTGAATTTCGTAACCATCCAGAGGGATCTTCTCTCCGGCAAAAGCGGCGACTCCCCTCGACAAAACGGTCGTTTTGCGCTGCTCCATCGTCGTTTCCATCGGAATCAGCCCCATGCCGGCTGCTGATTTCAGTGGAGACTCCACCCCTGCCGGATCGTAAATCACGCTCCCCAGCATCTGGTACCCGCCGCAAATTCCCGCCAAAAAGCTGCGTCCAGCCCGGTGCAAATCCAGAATCGACTGCTCCAGCCCGGTCTTTCTCAAAAACAGCAAATCTTCCAGTGTATTCTTGCTCCCCGGCAAAATGACCAGGTCAGGCTCGCCCAGCTCTTCCGTGCGGGTGACAAAGCGGACGCGGCAATCCGGCTCCACGAAAAACGGATCGATGTCGGTAAAATTCGAGATGCGGGGATAGCGGATGACCGCGATGTCAATCTCCCTCGTCTTTTCCGCCTGCCCCTGATAGCGGTGCAGAATCAGCGAATCCTCCGCATCGATCCACAGGTCGGGAATAAACGGAACGACGCCGAGCACCGGCTTGCCTGTATAGCGTTCAAACCAGTCCAGCCCCGGCTGCAGGAGCGACAGATCGCCGCGGAACCGGTTGATGATCACTCCGATCACCCGCTCGCGGTCTTGCGGCTCCAGCAGCTGGAGCGTTCCGACGAGACTGGCGAATACCCCGCCGCGCTCGATGTCGGCGACGAGAATGACCGGCGCATTCACCAGCCGGGCGACCCGCATGTTGACGAGCTCGCGGTCATTGAGGTTCACTTCCGCGGGACTGCCGGCTCCCTCGATGACAATCCGGTCATAGGATGTGGCCAGTCTTTGATAAGCGTCTTCGATCACGCGCAAGCCCTGGTCGTAAAACTCGGTCCGGTAGGCCATCGCTTTCATGTTGCCGTACGGCTCGCCGTTGACCACGATCTGGGATTCCGCATCCCGGGTTGGCTTGATCAGGATCGGATTCATATCTGTCGTGGCGGCGATGCCTGCCGCCTCGGCCTGAACGCCCTGCGCCCGTCCGATCTCCTTGCCGTCTATGGTCACGTACGAATTGAGCGCCATGTTTTGCGATTTGAACGGTGCTGTCCGGTATCCGTCCTGGGCGAAAATGCGGCAAAACGCTGTCGCGATCACGCTTTTCCCGGCGTCGGAGCTGGTTCCCTGGATCATCAGCGGCAGGGCTTGGGATTTTTTCTCCTTTGCCGGAGCCGGAGCGTTCCCCGGGAGGCTGGCAGGCGCTGTTTGAACGGTTTCGCGAGCTGCGCTGTTTGCAACTCCGGCTCCATTCGCGCCAGGCATGCCGCTGCCTGCAGACTTAGTTCCGCTGCGGTCAAAAGCTCCATGATCAGCCACGCCTCTTCACCTCCAGGCACCGCTCCACCCAACGCTTCGCCAATGCCGGATTGGAGGCAAAGTGCAGGTGGGTGTAGCCCGCGACGAGATTGTCTTGTGCGTACCCTTCCGGCTTGGTGCCGCGCAGCCCTTTTGTTTCGTAGGCATGCGGCAGTTCCTCGTCGGCTGCGAAAGTCGAGTAGTGGAATTCATGCCCTTTCGCCTGCTCGTCCGGTCCGATCAGGAAGTTGCCCGCTTTTCCGGTGACTTCGCGGTAGCCGAGAGCAGCCAGGCGCTTTTGCATCGATACCTTTCCCGGGATCAAACCGGCCATCGGGTAGACGCTGCCGTCGGTCGTCACGATCGCCTCAGTCAAATACATGAACCCGCCGCATTCAGCGAGCGTAGGCAAGCCGGAGCGGATGGCATTCCGAAACGATTCCAGTACGGCTGTGTTTTCCGACAGCTCCGCGGCAAACTCCTCCGGAAAGCCTCCGCCGATGTAAAGTCCGTCGGCATCAGGCGGCACAGTCTCTCCGGCAAGCGGAGAAAAGTAGTGGAGCCGGGCTCCGTACGCTTCCAACAATTCAAAATTCTCCGGATAGTAGAAATGAAACGCCGGGTCTTTGGCGACGGCGATCTTCACCCGCGGGGATTGGCTGGAAACGGAACCAAACATCCGTGGCTCCACCACAAGCTCCTCAGCCTGGGCCAGCTCCCAAATGCGGTCCACGTCGACTGTCTCCGCGATCAGGTCGGCAAGCCTCTCAAACAGCGGGGCCAGCTCGCCGCGCTCGACGGAAGGCACCAGGCCGAGGTGACGCTCCGGAATCTCCAGATCGCTCTCCCGCTTCAAATAGCCCACGACGGGGACGCCGCACTCCTGCTCGATCGCTGTTTTGACGATCTTGAAATGCCCTTCGCTGCCGACCTTGTTGGCGATTACCCCGACGATGCGGGCCTCCCGGTTCAGCATTTGAAAGCCTTTGACGATCGCCGCGGCACTCCGGGCCATGCTCTGCGCACCTATAACCAAAAGGACCGGAGATTGGGTCAGGATACTGATTTCCGCCGTGCTCCCCTTGTCATTTGTCGGGTCCTTGCCGTCGTACATGCCCATGACGCCTTCAATGATGGAAATGTCGGCACCCCGGCTGCCCCGGGCAAAGATTTCTTTCATCGTATGATGATCCAGCATCCAGCTGTCCAGATTGCGGGAAACCCGCCCGGTCACGGCTGTATGGTACGTCGGATCGATGTAGTCTGGTCCGCATTTGAAGCCCTGTACGACATGGCCTTTGCGCTTCAGGGCGGCCATCAGGCCGATGGTCACGGTCGTTTTTCCCGCCCCGCTTCCCGTACCCGCAATGACGAGACGACGGCTCTTGCTCATGGTCTTCCCTCCCCGCCATACGGCATCAGGGCGACGGAAATGGTCACGTTGCCCGACTTTTTCTTCGTCAGCACGAGCTGGTCGACGCCCGCATACAGCTTCGCGGCCGGTTCGCTGACGCCATACGCGCCAGTAAACTTGTACACGGTCTCGGACGGCTCCTCCAGCTTCACCGTGTTCAGCTCCTCCGGGGAATACCAGACGAACGGCCAGCCGTATTTGCTGCAAACCTCTATGAGTCCCTCTTCATCCTTTTTCAGCTCGATCGTGGCCAGAGCCTTTACGCTCTTGATGGAGAAGCGAAGCTCAGCCAGCGTTTCCTTGATCACCGACTCGATTTCATCGGCGGAGGTGCCGCGGTTGCAGCCCATCCCGAGCACGATCACCTTGGGCCTGTACAGAACGCCGTTTTCCAAAATGGCCTCTTCCTCCGAAGACAGGATTCTGTGGGTGACGACCAAAGCGCCGTGCGGCTCGGCAGCAAGCGCTTCCGAAATCGTATCGAACACGTGGATGGACGGGGGCATCGGCGTATCATGCATCCACCAGTTGCGCTCGCCCGACTCTACGACGACAGCGACCTTTTCCTCGTTGACGACCGAGGCGCTGACCGGCGTCAATTTTTCGTCCGACTCCCACTCCCAGCCGAAGCGGCGGCCAAACAGATCAACGGGAATCGTCTTCTGCACGTCGGAAGCCGTGGTGATGACCGGATTTGCGCCCAGTACAGCAGCCACTTCCCGGGCCAGCTCGTTGGCGCCGCCCAGATGCCCCGACAGCACGCTGATCACGTTTTCTCCTCTGTCGTCTATGACGACGACCCCGGGGTCTGTTTTTTTGTCCTGCAAGATGGGGGCGATCATCCTGATCACGGCCCCGAGGGAAATGATCAGAATCAGTCCTTTGTAAGCAGGCCAAAGAGCGGGAAACAGCATCCGCACGCTGTTGTTGAACATCTGGATGCCTCTGGCTTCCTCGTCTCCTTTGGCAAACTTGCTCATGTAGTACAGGTCGCATCCGGGAAAGGTCTGGTGAAGGTTGCGGGCCATCTCGACGCCGTGCTTGGTGATGGCGACGATGGCGTACTCGCCTCTCTGCCGGATCGCCGGGATTTCTCCTTCGGTCAGCTCGATGTTCATCCTTCTTTCACACCTTTTCTGTACCCGTGCGTAAAGGTTTTATCGTACAGCTTGGAGCGATGCTGCTCGCTTTTGGCGTGGATGTCGGGGTCCAGCGCCCAGCCGGCCAAAATCATCGCGTGGGAGCGGATGCCGTTCTTGCCCATATCCTCATCCAGGTTCCTCAGCGTCGTCCGCACGATGATCTGATCCGGCCAGCTTGCGCGCTGCACCACAGCGACTGGCGTATCCAGACTCCAGCCTGCCTCCGTCAGCTCGCGGACCACCTTTTTGGTCAACGTCGCGCTCAGGAAAAGCGCGATGGTGCAGTGATGCTCAGCCAGCGCCCGCAGCTTTTCCCGCTCCGGCACAGGCGTCCGTCCCTCTGCACGGGTCAGGATCAACGTCTGGGTCAGCTCAGGGATAGTCAGTTCCGCTCCGACTGCCGCTGCCGCCGCGAAGACGGAGCTGACGCCTGGGACGATCTCCACCTCAATGCCCGCTTCTTTCAGCAGTGCGATTTGTTCCATCGTCGCTCCGTACACGGACGGATCGCCGGTGTGCAGACGCACGACCGTTTTTCCCTGGCGGATGCGGTCGACGAGCAGTCCCACCATCTCTTCCAGCGCCATCCCCGAGCTTTGCAAAACTTCTGCCCCCGGCTTCGCCTTTGCGACCAGCTCGTCGTTTACAAGCGAATCCGTGTACAGGACGACATCTGCCGATTGCAGCAGCTTCAAGCCTTTTACCGTGATCAAATCCGGGTCTCCCGGTCCTGCGCCAACTATGTACAGTTTCATCCCTTTTTCACCACCATCAGCGTGAGATAGCCAAGCTCTGCCCGCTCCAGCTCGCGGACATTGGTCCAGATCATTTCCTCCGAGGAGGTGACTTTGGTTGCCACTGCGGCATGATCGACCAAGTCCAGCTCTTTGAGCAGCCCGATGATCATCGGCAGCACTTTGGCTACCTTCAGGAAAATGACGCAGTCGTGCTCTTCAATCGCTTTGCGCATCGCTTCGCGGTCTTCTGTAGCCGGAATGATTCCGATCTGTTCATCGCCGTCCGCGAGCGGCAGATTGAGGCGGGCTGCCGCGCCGAGAAAGGACGAAATGCCCGGCACCGACACGACCGGAACCTCCGGGTATTTCTCCTTCATGACGCGCATCATGTGAATGAATGTGCTGTAAAACAGCGGGTCTCCCTCTGTGACAAAGGCGACATCCTTCCCTTCGCGAAGCCGCTCCCAGACGATGTCGGCAGTGTTGTTCCACTCCCGCTCCAAAATGTCCTTGTCCTTGGTCATCGGAAAAACGAGGCCGAGCATTTCCTTGTCCGGCGAAGGCTTGACGTACAGCTCCGCGATTTGGTGCGCGTAGCTTTTGCTGCCCATCCGTTTCTTTGGATAGGCGACGACTGGCGATTGCTGCAAAAGGCGAAATGCCTTGACCGTGATCAATTCCGGGTCTCCCGGACCGACTCCGATGCCGTACAGTGTTCCGATGGTGCTCACTGGCTGTCTCCTCCTTGCTTGTCCTCCTGCTTGGCCCAGGCGGTAATGATATAAATCGGGTTCAATCCCTCAAACCTTGTCATTGACAAAATCGGCTTGCTGCGCGAAAGCTGCGCCAGCGTAACCGATGTCTCAAAGCCTTCCGCAGCGAATGCCTGCGTCGCTTCGTACAACGTCTCGATCGTCGCGGCGTTGACCACGATGCGGCCATTTGGCCTGAGCCGGCTGCAGCAAATGCCGAGCAGCTCGCGAAGCTCGCCGCCGCTCCCTCCGATAAACACCGCATCCGGGTCGGGGAACTGGTCGAGTCCTTCCGGAGCCTTGGCGTGCACAACGGTAAAATCGGTGCGGAACTTGGCCATGTTTTCCCGGCAGTTGGCCAGATCGTCCGCATTTTTCTCGACCGCGTACACTTCCCCTTCGCGGGCGATGCGTGCTGCCTCAATTGCCACCGAACCGGTGCAGGTGCCGATGTCCCACACGATGCTTTTGGCGTGGAGCTGCAGCTGCGCGATGCTCAGAATACGCACTTCCTTTTTCGTGATCAGCCCCTTGTCGGGCTTGCGCTGGGAAAATTGCTCATCGGCGATGCCGAGCGGCCATATCGGGCCCTGTCTGCGTTTGCGCAAAATGACCACGTTCAGATCTGCGAAACCCCCGTCCGCCATCTCCTCCAGCGAGTACCAGCCTGTCCGCTCCCCGGCGCTGCCGAGATTTTCCCCGACGAAGGCGTCGTACTCGTTCATGCCAAACGAGAGCAGGTAGCGGGCAATCGCAGCCGGATTGTTTTCCTGATCGGTCAGGAGGGCCACTTTTTCCTTGCCGTCGATCCGCTGGGCCAGACCCTTGATGCTGCGCCCGTGAATGCTGAGAAACGCGGCATCCTGCCACGCCTCTCCCATCCTGGCAAAAGCAAGCTGGATCGAGCTGAGATGCGGATAAATCTCCACCTGCAATTTTTTCGCGAGCAGGCTGCCGATTCCGTAGAACAGCGGGTCCCCGGAGGCAAGGATGACCGTTTTCCGCTTCTCCTCGCGCAATTGCTCGACCATGGCGGTCAGGCCGCCTTTTAAAACCAGCTTTTCCCCCGGATAATCGGGAAAAAAGGAGAGATGCCGTTCTCCCCCCACGAGCAGCTCGCTTTCCTCTATCCACGTCCGGTACAACGGCAGCAGGCTTTGCGCACCGTCATCCCCGATTCCAATCACCTTCATTGCCTGTGTCATGAACCGTCACCTTCCCCAACAGGGTTCCTTTCATCGTGATCAGCATGGTCTCGATCTCCATGCCCCCGCCAACCTCGCGAAGTCCTGCCCGCGAGCAGCTTTCGCACAGCTTTTCAAAAAAGAGGGGGTATTCTGCCATCATGTCCCCTACCTGGGAAGCGGTATTGGCTCCCCGCGCCTCCTCGACCAACGCTTCCGGTGCACCCGCCTCCCGGACGAGCTGGGCCAGAAAGCCGAAGTCGACGGGAGCGCTTTTGGAATGGACCATCATGACGCCCTGCGCCACCTTGGAGAATTTCCCCATCATGCCCACCAGCGTCACCTTTTCGATGCCCTTGAGCTTGCATTGCTTGAGCGCAAAGCCGACAAAATCGCCCATCTCCACGAATGCTTCCTCGGGCAGCTCCGGATACTGCGTCATGCCAAACTGCTCGCTTTTGCCTCCCGTGGAAAGCACGATGTGGCGGCAGCCCATCTTCTGCGCGACGTTGATCGCCTGGGCGACGCTGGCCTTGTAGGCGGACGTGGAAAACGGCACGACGATGCCGCGCGTACCCAGAATGGAGATGCCCCCGATGATGCCAAGCCGGCCGTTCAAGGTCTTTTTGGCGATTTCCTCGCCAGCCGGTACGGAAATGACGATTTTGATCCCCCGCTCGATCCCGTGCTCATCCAGGACGGCCTGCGCGGTCTCCCTGATCATTTTGCGCGGGACCGGATTGATCGCAGCTTCACCGATGGGGACAGGCAGGCCCGGCTTGGTGACGCGGCCCACGCCGATTCCGCCGTCCAGCACGATCCCCGGTTCGTCCAGCCAGCTCACCGTACTGACGATCAAAGCGCCGTGGGTCGCATCGGGGTCATCCCCGCCGTCCTTGATAATTCCTGCTGTCGCGGAAACGGCATCAAACTCGCAGCTTTCCGTCTGGAAGCTGACGTCCTGTCCGATCGGCAGACGGATCGTCGCCTCGCGCTGTTCTTGCTGCGTGATCAGGGCGGTCAGCGCCGCTTTGGTGGCTGCCGTGGCGCATGAACCGGTTGTATAGCCGTGACGCAATGGTTTTGCTTCCTTTTCCTCCGCAGTCGCTTTCCCCGCCATGAATTATCCCTGCCGTTCCGCCATCAGCGAGAGTGCGTTGAGCGCAGCCACCGTAACAGGGCTCCCGCCTTTCCGCCCGATGTTTGTGATGAAAGGCACATCCAGCTTGGCCAGCTCTTCCTTGGACTCTGCCGCCGACACAAAGCCGACTGGCATCCCGATGATCAGGCCCGGCTTCGCCTCTCCCTCTTTGACCAGACGGATCAGCTCCAGAAGCGCTGTCGGCGCATTGCCGATCGCGAAAATGCCGCCCTCCGCTTCTTTGACCGCTTTGCGAATGGAGATGATTGCGCGCGTGGTGTTCAGGCGCTTCGCTTCCTCCATGACATCCTTGTCGGAGATGTACACCTTCACTTCGCCGCCGAATTTTTCGATCCGGTTCTTGCTGATCCCGACCTGAACCATCTGGACGTCGGCCACGACAATCTTGCCGCTTCGGATCGCCTGAATGCCCGCTTTCACCGCATCCGGGTGGAATACGAGACTGCGCCCCAGGTCAAAGTCCGCCGAGGCGTGGATGACGCGCTGCACGACAGGGTACTGCTCTTCGGTGAAAGGATGCTCTCCGAGCTCTTCGGTGATGATTTGAAAGCTCTTTTCCTCGATTTCTTGCGGTTGTACGGTCAAAGGCTTGAATTCCGTGCGAAAATCCATGGTATGCTCCTCCTTTGTATTGGGGTTTGGCTTTGGCTGCAGCAAGCCGTTAGATTTCGGCCAAGCCGAACGATTCGTCCTTGCTTACTTGCTTGTTTCAATTTATCTCGCCAAGCGTTCCGCTCTATTTTCTCTGAAAAACCGCCCGTTACGCTTCTTGCGGCAGGGGCAGCAGCTGCTTCAACTGACCGATCACTCCGGCGAAGTCGGAAAATTTGGTGCCGTAATCGATCTTGGGCCGGGCGATGACAATCGTCTCGATGCCCATTTCCAGCGCTGCTTCCACCTTTTCGTCAAAGGCGCCGACTTTGCCGCTCTCCTTGGTGATCATCAGCGTCACTTTGTAGTGGTCATAGAGGGCCTTGTTCAGCTCCTTGGAAAAAGGGCCCTGCATGGCGACGATATTTTTTTGCTCGATGCCCAGCTCCTCGCATTTTTGCATGTTGTCGGTGCGCGGAAGCATGCGAGCCACCAGCGTCGTATCCGGCAAGCCCAAGAGCCGGTCGGAAAAGATTTTCAACGTTTTGCTGCCGGTCGTCAGCATGATCACACCGCGCTTTTCTGCCGCTATCTCGGCGGCTTGGACGTAGTCCTCGGCGAAGATGATCTTCTCGTGCCCCGGCGACTGGGCGCTTTCGCGTTCGTACCGGATGTAGGGAACTCCCGCCGCCTCTGCTCCGGCCATCGCGTTTTTCGACGCTTCCTCGGCATAAGGGTGGCTGGCGTCCACTACCGCCTGAAAGCCTTTTTCACGGATCAACGCCTCGATGTCGGCGGATGTCAGACGGCCTACCTGCACCGGCAGCCCCGCTTCCTCGATGCTTTTGGCCGCGTTATCGGTAACGACTGTGGCAAGCAGGTCATATCCGGTTTCCTTGATCAAGAGAGCCAGCTCCCGGGCGTCACTGGTTCCCGCCAATACAAGAATCATCGCTCGTCCCTCCTTATTTCTTTACAGGGTGATGCTCATGGGCGTGATTGTCGCTGTGTCCGTGTTTATGTTCATGATCGTGGTCATGGTCGTGATCGTGGCTGTGGCTGTGGTCGTGACCGTGCCCATGATCGTGATCGTGGCTGTGACCGTGGCTATGTGCGTGACCGTGACTGTGTCCATGGTGATGATGGTGATGATGCCCATGGTCGTCGTCGTGATGGTGGTGATGATGGTCGATATGCTCCATCGCCGCCAGACGGTACTGACAAGTATCGCAATTCAGTTTGACTTCGCCGTGCAGCGCCTCTTCCACCCGGTCTTTCAGCACTTCCTTGAGCAGCGGATGGAAGCCGAAGTACTCCGCCAGCGTAAATTCAGCCTCTGGATAGCGAGCGCGGAACTGTTCAAGCTGGTCGGCCATCCGTTTGATCAGCACGCCGGTAAACAGGAAGTACGGCAGGACGACGACGCGGCGGGCCCCCAGCCTGAGGCAGCGCTCGATCCCTTCCTCGTACAGCGGGAAGGTCACACCCATGAAAGCGGTCTCCACCCACTTTGCCTTCCAGCGTTCCCAGAACAGTCGGGACATTTTGTAGATGTCGCTGTTCGCGTCCGCATCGCTGCTGCCGCGTCCGATGATCAGAACGGCTGTGTCCCCGTGCTCCTCGCCGGATGCAAAGCCGGCTTCCTGCATGCGGGTGGCCAAAATATTCAGGACCTCTTCGTGAATACCTATTGGGCGTCCGTAAATAAATTGCACATGCGGATATTTCGCTTTTGCTTCGTCGATCGCCGCCGGAATGTGAATCTTGGCGTGCCCGGCCGAGAACAGAATGATCGGGATGACGGCTACCCGAGTGGCTCCCCGCTTTACGCAGGCGTCCAATCCCTGAAGCATATCGGGACGTTCAAATTCGAGAAAGCATGTCTCCAGAATCGGAACGTCGATCTCCGGCATCAGCGACGCCACAAACTGCCTTACCTCTTCATTTCCTTCGGGATCCTTGCTCCCGTGTCCGACAAACAGTACCGCGTCCATCCTGATTCCTCCCCGTTATTTTTTCTGCCTGGCCCGTGGTTTGGGGCCTTGCTGCTTTTGCAAAACCAAAACCCCCGGATATGCTGGCGCTTGAATCTAGCGGCTAGTCGCCGCAAACAGCGTTTTCAATTTTGGGAATGGCTGGCTCTCTCCAGACGTATCCCTCGATTTCGCCGACCCTTTGGAAAAATTTGTGGAACCTTTCATTCGGGAATGCTTCCCGCTTGTATCTGTCAATAATCCGCTCGATCAAGGGAACGATGTCCTCCGGCTCGATGCCTTCCGCTACCGGCAAGCCGGAATGTGCCGTTCTCCCCACGGTTTTGGCGCCGAGGAACAGATCGAACCTGCCCTTGCGGAACACGAGACCGATGTCTTCCTGAACTGCCCCGTAGCAGGCCATCCCGCAGCCGTTTACGCCGATCTTCAGCTCTTTTGGCATTTCCTGTCCGCCCAGCTTGCGGTGGATCTCCTCCGCGTACGGAATCGCGTCCTTCTTCTCGCCGTCGCAGAAGTCGCAAGCCTTCACCTGCAGGACGTCCCCGACCGGAGTCAAGATGAGACCGAGGTTGCGGAGCGGCGCAGTTACCTCCTCCGGGTTGCTCGTCGGAACACGCAAAATGATCTGGTGGTGCGGCGTGTACTCCAGCTCCCCTTTTTCTCCGGCTGCCTGGGCAAGCGCCATCATCTGCGCCGGAGTGAACTTTTTGTTGGCTACGCCCGGACTTACCGCGCACTCGAAAATCATTTCCGGGACAAAGACCGGGCGATGGGACTGGCTGGAGGATACGAGCGAAGCATCCGTTTCGATCCCCCTGGATTCGTTTACTGCCTGCAAAGCCTGAGCCGCCCAGTCAAACGGCGTCAATGTGCCGGTCTCCTCTTTTGGCTGGGGAGTGGCCCGCAAGCTCGCTGTGTCCGCTTTTTCAACCTGTGGTTCGACAAGTGAAGAAGTTGCGTCGGGTGCCGCTTGTTCCACAGCGTTTTGCGAAGCCGCCTCCAGCGACCACGGCTCGTTTTCCACGCGAAGCCGCTGATGGGGCTTCAGCGATTGCTCATCTGTCGCAAGCGTATACTTCCGCTGATAGCCGCGCGGGGTAATCATTTTGCCGTCATAGACAAATGTGGACGAGTTCCCGATGATGACCGTCGTCAGCATCCCGATGTCATGGTTCAGCATCTCTGCCAGTGTCGTGATGACGATATGCTCCCGCTCCCGATAGGCGCTCTTGACGATCCCGACCGGCGTGTCCGGGGAACGGTACTGCAGCAGGATGCGCTGTGCCTCGACGATCTGTCTGGTGCGACGCCCGCTGCGCGGGTTGTACAGCGCGATGACAAAATCGGCCATGCCCGCAGCGTCGATCCGCTTGGCGATCAGCTCCCATGGCGTGAGATGGTCGCTCAGGCTGATCGTGCAGGCATCGTGCATGATGGGCGCGCCGAGCAGAGTGCCGCAGGAGTTGATCGCCGATATTCCCGGAACGATCTCCACCTCCACGCCCTCCGCCGATGTCCAGCCTTTTTCCACGAGCACCTCGTAAACGAGTCCGGCCATGCCGTACACGCCCGCATCGCCGCTGGAGATCACGGCCACCTTTTTGCCCGCTTCCGCCTGCCGAACGGCTTCGCGCGCACGCGTCACTTCCTCCGTCATCCCGGTGCTGACGATCTCCTGATCGGTCAACAGCCCTCTGATCAGGTCCACATAAGTGGTATATCCGATGATGATGTCACTCTCTTCGATCGCTTCCCGCGCCCGTTTGGTAATATGCTCAAAGCTGCCCGGCCCGAAGCCGATCACAAACAGCTTGCCGCTCATAGAAAGTCCCCCTTTCATTATTTTGCCTCTATTTGAAAAACGCTGTTCATCCATGCAGAACATAAGCAAAAGCAGCCAGACCGGCTGTGCACATGATCGAAGTGACTGTCATCAAGCGCACCGTAGCCGCAATATCGCCTGCACACAGCGGCCGAAGCGGATCACCCAGCTTGGCGCGGTGAGAAGCCACGCCCTGATAGTAATTCAGTCCGCCCAGTTGAACGCCCAGCGCCCCGGCGACTGCCGCTTCCGGAAGACCGCTGTTGGGGCTGGGATGAAGTCCGGCGTCCCGCCGCATGATGCGGTAGCAGCGGCGCCAGTCCAGCCGTTGCAGCCAGCTCGCCCCGACCAACAGCAGAGCAGTGAGGCGGGCCGGTATGTAATTCAACACGTCGTCAAAGCGGGCGGAGGCCCAGCCGAGATTCACGTATTTCTCGTTTTTGTAGCCGACCATGGAATCAAGCGTGTTCGCCGCCCGATAGGCCATCGCCAGCGGGGCGCCTCCGATCGCAGCGTAAAAGAGCGGAGACACGATGGCATCGACGATGTTTTCCGCCACCGTCTCCACAGCCCCGCGGCTGATCTCGGCCTCACCCAGATGCCCCGTGTCCCGCCCGACCACCATCGATAGCGAACGGCGGGCCATTGCCAGATCCCCGGCCAGCAGATAGCGGCCTATTTCCAATCCGGCATCCGCCAAGCCTTTGGTCGCGATCGTCGTAGAGATCAGCCAGATTTCCAGCGCGATAGCCAGCCAGGGATGGATCAGCCCCGCGCCGTACACAAGTCCGGCGACGACCGCATAGCTGCCCCCGACGATCAGGAGGGGAAACAGCAAGCCGGCTGCCCTCAAGCCCTTCTCCTGTTTGACAGACAGCCGGATGACGCGCTCCAGGCGGGCAATACACCACCCCATGATCACTACCGGATGCGGCAGACTGCGCGGGTCTCCAACCAGGCGGTCGAGCACGTAAGCCGCCACGATGAGAAAAGCGGTTGTCATCTATGCTTCACTCTCTTCCCTGATGTCGATTGCGTGCGATGCTGGCTTCCACGTCCCCGATACATGCTCGACGATCATAGCCTGACCGTGCCCGAGTCCTTTCATGTGCCAGTACAATCCGGGGTCACCGTGCAGCCAGGCCGCCTGAAACCAGCGGATGACACCACCGTGCGTCACCAATGCGACCGTGTGATCCGGCTCCGTTGAACCGCTTGCATCTCTCATTTCTTTCCACATGCCGCTCAACCAGCGGTTCACTCGTTCGCCCAGCTGCGTCAGCGTTTCTCCGCCCGGCGGCGCGATGCCGAACGGATCGTCGTACCAACGGCTTGCCCGCACGCTTTCTCTGACCATCAGTTCTTCGTAGGTGAGCCGCTCCCATTCGCCAAAAGACAGCTCGCGAAGCTCAGGAACCCGGATCGGACTCATCCCCCAGACCGCTGCCAGCCGATCAGCCGTCTGCACGCAGCGGAGCAAATCGCTGGTAAAAAAATGGGCCGGGCGTTCATGCCCGAGCTGTCTGGCGAGAAGCGCCGCCTGCTCCACCCCCGCGTCATTCAGCGGCACATCCGTATGTCCCAGATAGCGCCCTTCGCGATTTTCCTCTGTCTCCCCGTGCCTGATCCAGATCCATCTCACGTCCACCAGCTCCCTGCCGCAACAAGCAGCATCACTGCTTCACTGCTTTCAATGATCGCGCCGTAGCAATCGCCCGTCAGTCCTCCGAGCCTGCGGCAGATGCCGCGTGCGAACCAGAGGCTGAACAAAAGCGACACCGCGACTGCCGCTATCGCCTGAATGCCGGCGATCCACCAGCCAAGTCCGAGGACAGCTGCGTAGGCCGCCACAATATGCCAGAGCCGCAACCCTGCACCGATCCCTTTTCCGACGCCGTTGTCGGAAGAAACGTTGGGGAAGCAGCGTATCGCGAGCAGCACATGAGCGCGGGCAGCAAATGGAATGAGGACAAGCAGGAGAGAGCCGCTATAAAGTGTCAGCCCTTCCGCTCTTGGGCCACCTGCTAACAGACCCGACAAGCTTGCCTGGTTTGGCGGATTTGTCAGCAGACCCGCCAGTTCCGTTATCCCTGCCGTTTTCAAAAAGAGCAGCAGGATCGCAGCCAGGACAGCCATGGCACCCGAGCGGCTGTCCTTCATAATCTCCAGCATGCGTTCTTGCGTACGGCTGCTGCCGAGGCCATCCGCCAGGTCCATCCACCCGTCCAGATGGAGTCCTCCCGTGATGTACACCCAGGCCGTGCACGTCAAAACGGCGGCGATCAGCGGCGGAAAGGCCCATAATGCAGCCTCGTGCACGATCCACAGCACGCATCCGATCACCAGCCCGACAGCCGGATACCAAGCGACGCTGTCACGCCAAGCCTTTTCCGACGGCTTCAGCCACGGCACGGGAATGCGTGTAAAAAAAGTCAGCGCGTGAAAAAATGCGTTCATCCTTTCATCCTCCAGGGGAGCCCGGCGATCACGGCATAGACGGTGTCAGCCTGGCGCGCGGCTTGCTGATTCACATCGCCCAAAATATCGGCAAACCATCGTCCCAGCCTCGACATCGCTACCCCGCCAAGACCCACTTCACTCGTTACTGCAATCACGGTTTGATTCGTTTGGGCGACAGCATCCAGCCACGCCTTTGCTTCTCCCACAATCTCTTTTGTAATGGATTCGTCCCGCCACGCCTGCTCCGGGATGTCCATCAGGCGACCGCTGACCCAGGTGGAGAGACAATCGAGCAAGACGACACTGTACCCTTTGCTCGCGTCCAGCGATTCGGACAGCCGTCCGCCGAGCTCGCACAATCCCCACGTATCAGGGCGGCGCTCCCGATGCAGCTCGATTCGTCTGGCCATCTCATCGTCCCACGCTTTTCCTGTCGCCACGTACAACACGTCCTGCGCGGCATCACGGGCCAATTCCTCGGCAAAACGGCTCTTTCCCGACCGAACGCCCCCTGTGACCAAAATAAGGCTCACAAGACCGCCCCCCTTTTTTCCATCACATCATGAAAGGCAGACAGCAGCCGTTCATTCTCGGCCCGCGAGCGAACGGCGATGCGAAAATCGCGGGCGGTCAGTCCCGGATACATGGCGCAGTTGCGGATCAGAATGCCCCGTTTGCCCATTTCCTCCTGCAGCGCCGTCGCGTCTATCCATTCCGGGGAGCGAACGAGCAAAAAGTTGGCCTCTCCCGGCCATACCTGCCAGCCCAGCCCCGACTGCAGTCCGTCCAGCAAAAAGCGGCGTTCTGCAGCGATGAGGCGCCTCGTCTCTTCTTCATAATCCGCTTCCTGCAAACACAACTCTCCCGCAAGCAAGGCCAAGCCGTTGACGCTCCAGCTCACCTGTTTGCTCCTCATCCTCTCGATCAGTGCGGGGTGACCGATCGCATAACCGAGCCGAAGCCCCGGGATAGCGAACATTTTGGTCATGGAGCGTATCAACAGGACGCGCGGAAAATGTCCTAGCCGATCCGCAAGTGTAAACTGCTTCTCCCGAGCCGCAAAATCGAGAAAAGCTTCATCGACAATCAAATGGGTACCGGTTTCATTTGTCCATTCGGCCATTTGCAAAAGCTCGTCTGGTTCATACAATAGACCGGTCGGATTGTTCGGAGAACCGATGAACACGAGCTGCGTCTCCCGAAAGAGCCGATACAGCTCCCGCGCGTCTGGCTTGAAGCCGTTTTCTTCCCGTCCCGCGCATTCCACGACGCGAGCGCCGAATTGGCGGGAAAGTTGGGCATATTCGGAAAAGCACGGCGTCACCACACCTGCGCTTTCCGGCTGCAGAGCGAGCACGGCCAGCGCCATCGCTTCCGCCGCTCCATTTGCCGGCAAAAGGGCGTCTTCCGGCAGACGCAGCCGGGCAGCCAATGCCCGCTTGAAAGCTCGATGGCCGGGATCAGGATAGCGGATAACGGCGGTAAGCGACCTCCCCAGCGCTTCCAGGACCCTTGCCGGAGGACCGAGCGGATTTATATTGGCGCTGTAATCAAGGAACGCCTCGGCCGATACGCCAAAGCGCTCTGCAGCCGTCACCAGATCCCCGCCGTGGCCGTAGGTCTCCAGCAGCCCCATCAGTACTCAACTCCGAGTACAGCGGGAATGCCTTCGTCATAGTAGTGCTTGACCGGCTTCATCTCCGTCACAAGATCGGCCATCTCGATGATCGCGGGCTGCGCATTGCGGCCGGTAATGACCAGATGGACGTGGCGCGGCCTGTTTTGGACCGTATCCAGCACGTCAGCCAGCGGGAGCACATCGTCAATCGGAAAACGATCAATTGCCAGGGCATTGTTCAATTCGTCCAGGATCACCACATCGTACTCGCCGCCAAGCACCTTTTCGCGGGCAAAGCTCCACGCCTTTTCAAGGGCGCTGCGGTGCTCCTCCGGTGTTTTGGTCCAGGTAAAGCCGACGCCCATCTGCACCATTTCGATTCCGAGACGGTCGAAAATAATCTTCTCGCCATAGGTGCGTTCCGGAGACTTGATAAACTGGATCATTAAAACCCGTTTTCCTCTGCCGGTTGCACGTACAGCCAAGCCTAACGCCGCTGTCGTCTTGCCTTTTCCGTCTCCTGTATAGACCAGCAGCAGCCCTCGCTTGTTGTCGGCCTTGCTCATCAACAGCCCCTCCTTCGTTCTGCGCAATCCTTTTGAACATACAAAGCCACTCGGGCAAATCTCCGGGTGAAACGCGAAACTGCCGCCTGCTTTTCCAGGGGAGTACACGCCAACCTTCCGAAAAGTATAAAAAAACGCCTTGTTCCCTTTGGAAAACAAAGGGAGACAAAGCGCGGACAGTTCGCTACAACGATCCACCTCTTCCTTTGACCCGAAGGAAATCAGTGCTCAGGCAAGACAGGCAGGTCTCCTGGCTCGAGAATCGCTGCTTTCCTTCTCCTTCCCGTCCCCGACCCGGGGCAGTGGATGGCAAAATGCCTTGAAGGAAAACTCCTCTCTTACAGTGGCGGGACCGCGTTGGATTTTCACCAAACTTCCCTTTTAACTTCGCTTCCCGCGGCGTGCACCGTGCAGGAAGCAAAGACCTGTTTGCGCGATATGGAAATGTTCAGCCAGCCAAAGACTGGCGCTTGCTATCATCATAACAAAAGTGGGCACGGATAGAAAGAACAAGCTGATCATCGAGTTTTATTCAACAAATGAAAATTAAATGCAGTTTACTAAAGTTTTGTTCTTTGCTAGGATGATGGAAAACATATCCACAAACAGGAGGTGGTCCAGATGAAACAGGATCTCCCGATTCCTCCGGAGCGGCCACATCTCTACGTACAGCCTCTCCTTGAAGAATGCGGCGAAGCGATGCTCCCCCTCTCCAGCTTGTCCGAAAAAATTACGGTCTGGCCGATGTACTACAAGCAAGGCTACGACGGAACCACTCCCGAAGCGTACTTGCGAAAAAGCGCCGCTCTCCGCCTGGTCCAAGCAGCCGAACGCTTGCCCGACGGCTATCGCTTCGTCGTATTTGACGGCTGGCGCTCCTACCAGGTGCAAAGCTCTCTCTATGAAAGATTCAAGCAAACACTGCTCAAGCAGGGCTGGGAAGAAGGCGAGGCGCTTCAGGCCGAACTGAGCAAATTTGTCGCCGTCCCCAGCAAGGATGTGCAAAAGCCATCGCCCCATTTGTCCGGTGGAGCAGTAGACCTGACGATCGAAGGCCCCGATGGGTGGCTCGACATGGGAACAGAGTTTGACGATTTCAGCGAACGGGCCTCTACCCGATTCTATGAAAACGCTCTCAGCCCTGATGAACAGGCGAAAACGATCCGCGCCAACAGACGTCTTCTGTATCACCTGATGACCGAGGCCGGTTTCGTCAATTACCCCAAAGAGTGGTGGCATTACGAATACGGCACGCTTTCCTGGGCACGGCAAACTACTGGACAAGCCATGTACGGGGGAATCTTGGAAATTGATAGCGAAAATAGTTGAATAACCTCAATTTTTGCAATATATTAAAAATATATTAAATTTATAACAAAATGTTGGGGGTTGATCTCTTTGAAGCGCAGATGGTCATTCGTCCTCACCAGCCTGGTTCTCGCTGTTTCCATGCTCGTTGCCGCTTGCGGCACACCGGCGAACCAGCCTCAAGCTCAGAACAACTCGCCGGAATCGCCGGCAAAAACCGAGCCGACCGCACCGAAGACGTCAGCAGACACACTGTTCGTCGCGATCAACGCGGATCAAGGCACGCTCGATCCCGCCGTCACCTTTGACAACGCCGCATGGAAAATCACTTATCCCACCTACGAACGTCTCGTCGAATACGACGGGGAGTCCACAGAGGTCAAGCCCGGTCTCGCCAAGGAATGGAAAGTGAGCGAAGACGGCCTTACCTGGACCTTTACACTGGAAGAAGGACATAAGTTTGCCGACGGTACTCCGGTCACGGCAGAAGCCGTCAAGTTCACCTTCGACCGCACGCTCGCCATCAAGAAAGGCCCGGCTGACGTATACAGCGTGATCAAAGAAGTCAAAGTCGATTCGCCGACACAGGTTACCTTCGTTCTCTCCAAAAACTTCCCGCCATTCCTCTCGACTCTCGCAGCCAACTACGGCGGCATCGTCAATCCGAAGGTAAAAGAAGAAGAACAAAACGGCGATCTGGGCCAAAACTTCCTCGCAAACAACACGATGGGCAGCGGCCCGTACAAGCTCGAAGAATGGAAAAAAGGCGAATATCTCAAGCTCACCGTCAACCCGCACTCCACAGTGAAACCCGCATTCCAAACCGTATACTTCAAAATCGTTCCGGATGCGACAGCTCAGCGCCTGCAGTTGGAACAGGGCGAGATTGACATCGCCGAAGGCATCCCCAATGAACAATTGAAAGCCGTCAAAGAATTGCCCAACGTAGAAGTCCTGCAAAAACCGAGCCTGTTCGTCGACTACGTGTACGTAAACTCCTCCAAAGGCAACGAAGCGCTCAAAAACCCGAAGGTTCGCCAGGCGTTAAGCTACGCGATCGACTATGACGCCCTGACCGAATCCGTGCAGGAAGGCTACGCTACGCAAATGCGCGGTCCAATTCCAAAAGGTCTGTGGGGGCATGATGAATCTGCCCATCAGTACAAGCGCGATGTGGAAAAAGCCAAAGCGCTCCTGGCGGAAGCAGGCGTCTCCAACCTGACCCTCGATCTGCTGTATTCCGACAACAAACCGTGGTGGGAGACAGAAGCACTCACCCTGCAGGCATTTTTCGCCGACATCGGGGTAAAGCTCAATCTCAAAAAGATCGCCTACGCCACGTCCCGCGAAATGATTGACGCCGGCGAATTCGACCTCGCTCTTGGCGTTTGGAGCCCGGACTTCGGCGACCCGTACATGTTCATGAACTACTGGTTTGACTCCGTCAACTTCGGTCTGGCCGGAAACCGCGCCTTCTATAAAAACGACAAAGTGGACGAGCTGGTGCGCAAAGCCGCATCGATCAACGACAAGGCAGAGCGCGAGAAGCTGTACAAGGAAGCGCAGAAGATCGTCATTGATGAAGCGCCTTACCTTTATCTGTATCAAAAGGACTTCCTCCTGCCGGTCAGCAAAAACGTCAAAGGCTTCGTCTACAACCCGATGCTGGAGGGCATTTACAACCTGGCGGAGATGTCTAAATAACGCCTTGAATAAAGGAGTGCTTTCCTCATGAAACAGATCATCCTGAAACGTCTCGCCATGCTGGTGCTGGTGCTCCTCGGGGTCACATTGATCACCTTTTTCCTCTCTCATGTGATCCCGGGAGATCCGGCGCGGATGATGGTGGGACAGCGCGCCAGTGAGGAAACACTGCAAGAAGTTCGTCGCCAATTGGGCCTGGACCAGCCGGTCTGGGTCCAATATCTTACCTACATGAAAGGGCTTTTTGCAGGTGACTTTGGCACCTCGATTCGCACGCAGCAGCCTGTCGTCCATGATCTGATCGCCTTTTTCCCTGCAACGCTGGAGCTGGCCATCACCGCTTTTATTATCGCGATCGCCATCGGAATACCGCTGGGCGTCCTATCCGCCGTGAAAAAGGACACTGGATGGGACCACTCCAGCCGCTTTTTCTCCATCGCGGGAATCTCTACACCCGTGTTCTGGAGCGGCCTCGTCGGCATCCTGATCTTTTACAAGTTTCTCGGGGCGCTGCCATCCAGCGGCAGGCTGGACCTGACTGTCCCGGCGCCGACCAAAATTACCGGCCTTTACCTGTTTGACAGCCTGCTCACGGGCAATTGGGCCGCATTTAAAAACAGCTTGTGGCATCTGATCCTGCCTGCCTTTACGCTGGCATTTGCTCAGCTGGCAATCGTCACCCGCCAGGTCCGCTCCAGCATGCTGGAGGTACTCGGACAGGATTACATTCGGACCGCGCTGGCCAACGGCATCCACGGCCCTGTCCTTTTGATCCGCTACGCCTTGCGAAATGCGCTGATCCCGACGATTACCGTCGTAGGTCTTTCCTTTGGCTCGCTGCTTGGCGGAGCAGTCGTGACGGAAACGATTTTCAGCTGGCCCGGCATGGGGAAATACGTCGTCGACTCGATTGCGTTTCTCGACTTCCCGGCGATGATGGGCTTCACTTTTGTCATATCTTTCGGGTACGTCGTGATCAACCTGCTGGTTGACCTCACTTACTACGTACTAGACCCGCAAATCAAGGAATAGGAGGGGCCACCATGTCCAGTCTATCGGCAAAAGCGGATACTGCTGCCCAGCCGTCCCGTAAGGTAAACCCCTTTTGGTTCCGGATCCGGCAGAGCCCGCTCACCTTGTTTGGCTTGTTTCTGCTCGTCATGCTGCTGCTCTTGTCCGTGTGCGCGCCGCTCATCTCCCCGCATGACCCGACCAAGATCAATATCCCGGAGCGGTTCTCCCCTCCGTCCGCTGCTCACTGGTTCGGAACAGATGAAGTGGGACGCGATATTTTTACGCGCATTCTGTACGGCGCTCGCCTGTCGCTCGGCGTTGGCGTAGCGGTCGTTCTCTCGGCGGGTCTGGTCGGAACGGTCATCGGGGCGATCTCCGGATACTTCGGCGGCCGCGTCGACCAGATCATCATGCGGATGATGGATATCGTCCTCGCGTTTCCTTCGCTCGTGCTGGCGATGGCGGTGGCCGCTGTTCTCGGCCCCAACCTCCAGAACGCCATGCTGGCCATTGCCATCATCAAGATACCTGTCTACGTCCGGCTGGCCCGTGCGGAAACACTGGCTCTGCGGGAAAAGCTGTATGTCAAAGCGGCTGTCACCTTCGGCATCAAGCCCTGGCGGATCATTACCCGCCACATTATTCCCAATGCCGTCTCCCCCGTGATCATCCAGGTCACGCTGGATATCGGCGATGCCATCCTGCTCGTCGCAACACTCGGCTTCCTCGGCCTGGGCGCTCAGCCTCCTACGCCGGAATGGGGCGCGATGATCAGTATCGGCTGGAAATACCTGCTTGATTATTGGTGGTATCCCACCTTCCCTGGGCTTGCCCTATTCCTCGCCTCGTGCGGGTTTAATCTGATCGGCGATGGCATTCGGGACATCCTCGATCCGAAAGCCAACCGATAGGGAGAGATACCTATGCTTCTTACAATCAAAGACCTGTCTGTCGAATTTTCCTCGATGCAGCAGACCGTCAAAGCGCTGAACCACGTCTCTTTTTCCATCGACCAGGGGGAAATTGTCGGCATCGTGGGAGAATCCGGCTCGGGCAAGTCGGTTACGGCGCTAACCATTCTCGGGCTGCTGGATAACAATGCGACGATCAAAAACGGAGAAATTCTTTATAAAGGAAGAAACGTCCTGCAGCTTCACAAAAAGGAGCAGCAATCCCTTCGGGGCAAGCAGATCGGCATGATCTTCCAGGAGCCGATGACGGCCCTCCACCCGACGATGCGGATCGGGGATCAACTGGCCAAGGTCATTCACCGGCACCGTGAGATCGCCTACAAGGAAGCTTACCGGCAAGCCGTCCTCAGCCTGGCGGAGGTAAAGATCAACGAGCCGGAGCTGGTCGCACGGAAGTACCCGTTTGAACTGAGCGGCGGCATGCGCCAGCGGGTCGTGATCGCGCTGGCGATGTCGGCGCCACCTGACTTGTTGATCGCCGACGAGCCGACTACAGCGCTGGACGTGACCATCCAGCATGAAATTCTCAAGCTGATGAAGGAGCTGGCTGAAAAACGCGGCACGTCCATCATGCTGATCACCCACGATCTCGGTGTCGTTGCCGAGGTATGCCAGCGGGTCGTCGTCATGTATGCGGGTGAAGTGGTTGAAACGGGAACGACCGATGAAGTACTCGCTCATCCCGTTCATCCGTACACACGCGCCCTGATCGGAGCCCTGCCAGACCTCGCTTCCCCTGATCAGCCGCTGCATGCGATCCCGGGGGAGTCTCCCGATCTGCGGAATTTGCCGTCCGGCTGCGTTTTCGCGCCGCGCTGCGACCGTGCCTTGCCGCTCTGCCGCGAGGACCATCCTGTTTTGGAGCCGGTACCGGGCTCGCGAGACGCATCGACAGGTACACATCAAGTCGCTTGCTGGGTGAGGTGATTACATATGGAAGCACTGCTGCAGCTTTCCGGCGTCAGCAAGCAATACGGGAAGGGAAGCCAACTGTTTCACGCTGTCTCTGACGCCGCTTTTTCGATCTATCCCGGTGAGACGTTTGGCCTGATTGGCGAATCCGGTTCCGGCAAAAGCACGCTGGGAAAAATGGTAACAGGACTGGAATACCCGACTTCCGGGTCCCTTCTGTACCAAGGAAGTCCGCTTTGGAACGGGAAAAAATTCAACAGAAGGAAGCCTGGCGAGATGCAGATCGTCTTTCAGGACCCGCAGTCCTCTCTCGATCCGCGGATGAAGGTTCAAGACATCATACTCGAGCCGCTGTGGGCCCTGCCTGCCGATGAACGGAGGCAAAAGGGCAGCACGGAACGATTGCACGCCCTGATCGCACGGGTAGGCCTCAAGCCGGAGCATCTGCCGCGCTATCCCCACGAATTCAGCGGAGGCCAGCGCCAGCGAATCGCCATCGCACGGGCCCTGATTACCGATCCGACGTTCGTTATCTTGGACGAACCCACCTCGGCTCTGGACGTTTCCGTTCAGGCGCATGTCCTCAATTTATTGAAGGAGTTAAAGCGCGAACGGGGCCTCACCTATCTCTTCATCTCGCACAACATGGCGGTCATTCGCTACATGTGCGACCGGATGGCCGTCATGCAGAAGGGAAGAATTGTGGAGACGGGAACCGTTGAAGACATTTTTAAGCATCCGCAGGAAGCCTACACGAAGACCTTGTTGTCGTCCCTTCCAAGCCTGCACAAGGAAAACGCCTCTCTTCACGCATGAATGAAGAACACATGAGCCAACAGACTAGCTTGCATAGCAAAGAAGGTCGATACCATGTTCAACGGAGCGGAACTTAGAGAAATCCGCAAACAAAAACAGCTGACCCTGCAAAATCTTGCCAATCGGACCGGTCTCAGCATGAGCCTGCTTTCCCAAATCGAACGCGGCCTGGTCGATCCCACCGTAGGAACGTTTTGGAAAATCTGCTCCGCTCTCGATGTACCGATCAATCATTTTTTCAAGGCAAAGGATGACGAAGAACCTGTCATCCGACGCGATCAGCACAAGATCATTCAGTTGAAGAACACTCACGTCAAGTATCACGTACTCACGCCCATACAGGCCGGAAAAATCGAATTCCTGCTGATCGAAATCGAGCCCGGGGAGACACTGGAGCAGGAGCAGATTTCCCACTCCGGAGAAGAGTGCGGCTTCATTCTCAAGGGCGAGCTGAAGGTGCTGCTCGCCGATCGCGAGTACCATCTGTACGAAGGCGACAGCATCGGTTTTAACAGCTCGTCGCCCCATCGGTTTATCAACCCTGGAAACTCTGTCTCCCTGGCGATTTGGGCACGGGCTACGTAGGTTTCCTTCGACACCAGAACAACGTCCGTCTGATCAAAAAAGCTCCGGGGCCAGCTTGCAGCCTCGGAGCTTTTTACCGTCGTTTATCGTCGTTTATCGCTTAATCGGAAGGAATAAATACAAGAGTGATGCGTCTGTCTCCATGCGGAGATCTCGCCTCTCCCCCGACTATGTACGATCCCCGGCAGGCTTGGGCGACTTCGCCTGCCCAACGGGAGCTGCCACCCGCTCATTTCCCATCATCAGGATAAACAGAACGGCCAGAATGGCGGGGACCAGCGCCCAAAGAAAGGTATGGGCGATGGAGCTTGCCAGCGTGTCCGTTATTTTTTCCAAAACGGGAGCCGGAATTTGTGCTCTTGTCTCCGGCGATAGAATAGCTCTCGGATCGGAGAGTGACCCGCCTGGAATCGCACCGCCATTTCCCGCAAGAGCAGTGCTCAAGCCACTCTCAAACAAATTTCGCTGAATGATGCCAAAAATCGTGATCCCCAGCGTCATCCCGAGCGAACGGAAAAAGGAGTTGGTCGACGAGGCAGATCCTCGCTGCCGCATGTCAAAATTGTGAATCGCCGCCATCCCCAGGACGGAAAAAGAGAACCCGACGCCAAAGCCGGTAAGAATCATATAAATCGTTACCATGACGCGCGAGGTTTCCGGCGAGAGCGTTCCGAGCAAAAGAAGCCCCGGAACGAAAAACACGGCTGAGATCAGCATGATGTTGCGGAAGCTCGTCTTGGTCGTGAGCAGCCCTCCGACCTGGCTGCCGGCAACAGAGCCGAGCATCATCGGCGTGAGCAGCAGGCCGGAGTTGGTCGCGCTCCCGCCAAATACGCCTTGAATAAAGATCGGAATGTAGATGGTCGCAATGATAAACGCCGAGCCGTACAGGAGCGCCACGCCGTTGCTCGCGGCAAACAAACGCTTTCTGAACATGGCAAACGAGATGATCGGTTCCGCTGCCTTCCGCTCAACCGCGATAAAGGCGGCAAACAGGATCACAAACACAGCGAACAACGCGATGATCTGAACCGAATCCCATGCGTACTGATTGCCGCCAAGCTCCAGAGCAAACATCAAGCTGACGACGGCACCGACCAGGGTTATCGCACCCCACCAGTCAATGCTTTGCTTGTTGTGCGCCAGCGACTCCTTGTAGTGCAGACTGATAAAAAGCAGGGACAATAGCCCGATCGGCACATTGATGTAAAAGACCCAATGCCAGCCGAAATACTCCGTTATGTATGCTCCAAGCAGCGGACCAAAGACACTGGATGTACCGAAGACAGCTCCGAACAGTCCGGTCATCTTTCCCCGTTTTTCCGGCGGGAAAATATCAAAAATGATGGTGAAGGCAATCGGCATCAGCGCGCCTCCGCCAATCCCCTGGATCGCCCGGTATACACTCAGCTCGATCATGCTGCCCGCTGTCCCGCACAGGATGGAGCCCAGCAAAAAGACGGCAAGGCCAAAAATGTAAAACCGTTTGCGTCCGTACATGTCGGACAGCTTTCCGAAGATCGGCATCCCCGCCATCGTGGCTACCATATAAGCGGAGGTCACCCAGACGAACTTGTCCATTCCCCCCATCTCGGACACTATCGTCCCCATGGCTGTAGCCACAATCGTATTGTCCATCGATGCCATCAGCAGACCGAGCAGGAGCCCGGCTACGACAAATCCCGTTTTGCTTTCTTTGGCAATCACGCCGCACCCCTCCTATTTCCATGCTTGCCCACGAATTATATTGTAATCCAGGCCAACGAGTTGTTATGAAAAGATTGATAAAAAAACAGCGCACATGACATGGCGCTGTAAAAGGAAGACCGCTGGACCGCTCAGGCCCCGAGATGCGGTTAACCCGTCATTCTCATCAGCCTGGCGATCAGCGGGGATTGCTGTAATGCGTAGTTACAGACGGTTGAAAGCCAGCCTGCTGGCTCTGATACATTTTGTATCCGGCTTCCGATATCGGTTCCACCATCGGCTTGATCTCTCCGGTGTACACATTTTTGGAGAACGGCATATTAAAGGTCCGCACCCCATCGCTTTTGCGCATGATAGACCCATCCGAGAGCTCGACCCAATTGCTTCGCTGACTGCCGTAATCGACTACATAAACGCCCTCGTCCGTGTAAAACGGAGCGTTATAGCCAGGAGAAGCTTCCGGCTGTTGCTGCGTCTGTACCTTTGGTGCCGGTGTTTTCTTTGCTGCCTGTTTTTTCGGCTGCGTCTTTTTTCTCGCAGTTGCAGTCTGAGTGGCCTTCTTGGCCGGAGACTTGGAGGCCGCCGACTGGGCCGTTTGCTTCTGTTCCCCCGCCCCTGCAGATTGCAATTGAGGGGAAGCAGCGGTATTTTCTCTAGCTGCGAACTGCTGAAAAGCGACCTCGGTCTTTTTCGGGTCTTGGTTGGAAAAATCCGTCCCTGCCGCTGTCGCCTGCACGCGAGATTCGGCCTTTGGCTCCGCTGCCTTTGTCCCCGCCGATACCGACTTGATCAGCGCAGGCCAAATGTACGCATTGAGGCCAAGCAAGGCCACCATCAATGTAATCCCCAGGACTTTTTTCATTTCGTATTCAGCTCCGTAAGTAACCTGATCTATGTAGCAAATGGTTCTGCCCAAATCAATAATGACTTCAGAACTATTATACAAGAAAAAGGTGCCTGGGGAAGCAAGAAATGGCTGATTAATTTGTCTTCAATATATCGTGGTCGACGTAGCGCTCGCCGTTCAGCTCGCTGATGACATTGATCGCTACCTTGGCTCCGTCGCCTGCGGTGATAATCGTGTGGACGCTGGCTCCCGCGCATGTCCCGGCAGCCCAAAATCCGGGTACGTTGGTCTTCCCTGCCGCATCTGCGTCGATGACTGTTTTGATCCGGGGTTCGGTGCCAGGCTTTGTCGCCACGCCTGCTTTTTCCGCCAGTTCGACCAGTACGCCGGTGGCGAGGATGACATGCTTGGCTTCATATGTCGCGTTTTCTCCTGCGGCAATCACAAAACCATCGCCTGATTTGGAAATATCAGTTACTTGGGCAGCGACCAGCTCAGCGCCGAAGTGCGCCGCTTGCTTTTTCCCCAGCTCTACCATGTCCGGTCCGGTAATTCCCTCTACTCCGTAGTGATTCTCAATCCAAGCCCGTTTGGTCATGCTTTTGTCATTGTCGAGAAGCAAAGTGCTCTTTCCCGCCTTGGCTGCAAAAAGCGCTGCGCTTGCCCCGGCTGGACCTGCTCCAATAATGGCGATATCGTACATAATGTCAACACACCCTTTCTGGACTTCTTTTAATCAACTTAATTATATAATAAGTAACAAAAATAGAAACCATTTTTTACAGTTTGCCCGCGGTTTTTCAATCTTACCATCAGCAGTCTCCATTCTTGACGCCTGCTCCGCAGTAGTGATAAAAATAACTGGTAAGTTACTTTTCTCGTCGCTTTTGTTTGGGAGGGAACCAAGGATGGAAACACAAGAACGAAACAGGACCGCAAAAGGCGAGGCCAGCAGACAGCGGCTGCTTGCTGCCGCGACTGCCCAGTTTGCCCGCAAAGGCTACCACCATACCAAAGTCAGCGACATCGTCAAAGCCGCCGGATTGACCCAGGCTGCTTTTTATCTCTATTTTCCGAGCAAGGAAGCCATCTTTACAGAGCTGGTGGACAGCTTTCGGATGAAGCTGGCAACGCTCGCCCAATCAGCCGGAAAAGTGGCGTCGCTCGCTCCGGGAGAAGCAGCCAGGCAAATCAAAGAAAATCTGCGGGACGTCTTTGCCTTTCTGCAATCCGAGCCCGAACTGACCCGGATCGCCTGGTTTGAGTCTCCAGACGCAAAAGAAATGAAGGAAAAAGTAATCGCGCTATTGAGCGCCCACATCCTGAACAATCAGCAAGCCGGCCATATTCGCAAAGAGCTGGTCCCCGAAGTGGCCGCCTGCTGCATCGTCGGCATGATTGACCAGTTGACCGAGCGATGGATCGTGACCGGGGAGAAACAGCCGGAGCAGTTGACGGAAGAAATGTCCGAGCTGCTGCTTTACGGCGTACTTGCTCCCTATCAAAGCAGGTGACGCTTCATCCGACTTCTAGCTTGCACATGTTCATACAGTTGACAATGCATCCCGATAGCTAGTCTATACCCGATCATCCGGTTGACTGCATCCGACAATCTGCAGTCGTTCATCCAGATCACGTAAGATTCATATTCGCAATCCAGTCGGAATATCCAAAGAAAAAGTCCCGGGCTTTTCATCCTTTTCTTCCCCGAATTACTTTAAAAATAAGACGCTTCTCCCCACTACGGCCACTTTCCAATCCTTCTTTTAAAATGAATCGTTCTCCGTATGCAAAAAAGCGCTCCCCTTAATCGGGAAGCGCTTTGCTATGCTCTTGGTTCACTTTCGAACCTTAGTACTTGTTGAACGTCATGATCCAGATAGAACCGGCAACGATCGTAAACACGATCACCAGCCCCAGGATCAGGGTTTGCACATTGTATCGCGGCTTTTCTCCCTCTCTGATATGCATGAAGAAGAATAGCTGCACAATAAATTGCAAGATGGCCATCACCATGATCGTGATCACGAGTGCCGTTTTTTCAAGCATGTGGTT
This sequence comes from Brevibacillus borstelensis, assembly GCF_036700025.1. NCBI lineage: Bacteria > Bacillati > Bacillota > Bacilli > Caryophanales > Paenibacillaceae > Brevibacillus > Brevibacillus borstelensis. The sequence continues at coordinate 4,498,665 of NZ_CP144922.1, forward strand.
CATAACCAGCACGAGCGGGATAATGGTCAGCACAATCGACAAGATAAAGCCGATCACATACGATTTGAGCGATCCATGATTGTGGTTGTCATGGTTTTCATGATGCATCCTACATCACCCCCAACAGGTAGACGACCGTGAACAGGAAGATCCACACGACGTCCAGGAAGTGCCAGTACAAGCTCAGGTTGGTCACTTTGCGGCGGGTAACCGGCGTAATCCCGCGGCGGGCGAGCTGGATCATGATCGCCACCATCCAGAACAAACCTACCGAGACGTGCAGACCGTGCGTACCGACCAGCGTATAGAACGCGGAGAGGAACGCACTGGTGGAAATGGTCGCACCTTCATGCACCATGTGCACAAATTCGGTAACCTCCAGCGCGATAAAGCCCAAGCCGAGCAGCGCTGTTACAACCAGCCAGCCAATCAGCTTTTTCACGTTTCCTTTGTTCATTGCCAGAACAGCCAAACCGCTGGTGAAGCTGCTGGTCAACAGGATAAAGGTTTCCGCGATGACACCCGGCATTTGAAACAGTTCCTTTGGTGTCGGGCCACCAGCGTAGTTGTGCATCAGCACCGCATAGGTGGCAAACAGCGTACCAAACAAGATACAGTCGGTTACAACGAATATCCAGAAACCAAGTACTTTGAGCTGCTCATGATCTTCATGACCATGATCGTGGTCGTGCCCGTGACTATGGTCGTGATGTTTTGCCACTTGTTGCATTATACAACCCTCCCCAGTGAAGCCTCCGTGCTGCGCACTTCATCCACCGGTACGTAATAATCCGTATCATATTGGAAGGAACGCGCCCACATCGACAGGGCCACGCCAATAAATCCAATCACGGCCATCCATACCCAGCCGAACGTAAAGCCAAATCCGACCAAGAACCAGAAGCAGGACATGATAAACGGAATACCCGAGTTTTTCGGCATATGGATCGGTTCCAGATGCACAGGCTCTTTTTTATAGGTGCCGTTTGCCATCGCTTGTTTTGTATGCCACCAGTCGTCCGCTTCTTTTACCTCAGGAACGACGGCGAAGTTGTAAAACGGTGCCGGGGACGGAATAGACCATTCCAGCGTGCGTCCGTTCCACGGATCGCCTGTTGTGTCGCGTTCACCGCGCTTGATGCTGTAGACGATCTGCCATACTTGGAAGATGAAGCCGATCCCCATCAGGAACGCCCCGACGGTGGAAATCAGGTTGAGGTCAGCCCAACCGCGGTCCCATCCATACGTGTAATAGCGACGGGTCATACCCATGAAACCAAGCGCGTATTGCGGCATGAAGCAAACGTAGAAACCGATATTCCAGAACCAGAAGCCCCATTTTCCGAGCTTCTCGTCAAGCTTGAAGCCGAACAGTTTTGGCCACCAGTAGTAGATACCTGCCAGGTAACCGAACACAACCCCACCGATCAACACTTGGTGGAAGTGAGCAATCAAGAAGTAGCTGTTGTGGTACTGATAGTCCGCTGGAGCGACAGCCAGCATAACCCCGGTTGCTCCCCCTACGAGGAAGCAAGGAATAAACGCGATCGTCCACAGCATCGGCTGTTTGAACGAAATCCGTCCGCGGAACATGGTGAACAGCCAGTTGAACACCTTCACCCCGGTCGGAATCGCGATGACCATCGTCGATATCGCAAAGAACGCGATAACGCTTGCGCTCGTACCCATCGTAAAGAAGTGGTGAGCCCAGGTGAAGAACGATGCGATCGCAATCGTCATCAAGGCTGCCACCATGGATTTGTAGCCAAAGACTGTTTTCTTCGAGAACGTAGCCACGACCTCAGAGAAGATACCGAAGGCCGGCACGACCACGATGTATACTTCCGGGTGACCCCACATCCAGATCAGGTTGAGGTACATCATCGGATTACCGCCGCCGTCCATAGTGAAGAAGTGGGCACCTGCAAAGCGGTCGAGGAACAGCAGCGCCAGTGTTACGGTCAAAATCGGGAAAGCAAAGATAATCATGATACAACTGGACAGTACGGACCAGCTAAACAACGGCATTTTCATCAACTTCATGCCAGGAGCGCGCATTTTCAAAATGGTCACGATGAAGTTAATCCCCGTGGCCAAACTACCGATACCGGAGATCTGTATCCCCCATATCCAGAAGTTCTGCCCCGGCCCCGGACTGAAATCATTTTCCGAAAGCGGCGGGTAAGACAGCCAGCCGGCATCCGGGGAGCCCCCGATGACGAACGACAGGTTGAACAGCATCGCACCCAGCATGAACAGCCAGAAGCTGACTGCGTTCAGAAACGGATAGGCAACGTCCCGCGCGCCAAGCTGCAGCGGAACGACCATGTTGAACAAACCGAACATCATCGGCATCGCCATGAACAAAATCATGATCGTACCGTGTGTCGTAAAGATGGCATTATAGTGATCGGAGTGCAAAAACTCCACATTCGGGAATGCCAGCTGCAGACGCATCAGGATGGCGTCAACCCCGCCCCGGAACAGCATCAGCAGAGAGGCGATCAGGTACATGATCCCGATTCGCTTATGGTCGACCGTGGTCAGCCATTCGCGCCACAGCCAGCCCCATTTTTTATACTTGGTCAGAACGAAGACGATCGCGACCACGGTGAGTGCGATGGAAACGTCCGCGCCGTAGATCAGTGGATCACCTGTTACAAAGAACGTGGATGCAAACTCCTTTATGTTTTCCCACACTTGGTATTCCTCCTCCCTCTCAACTAGTGGTTGTGATGATGGGTTTCTGTCGAAGAAGCCTCATCTGTCTTGTTGCCCGATTCCTGCCCGGTTGCAGGCATCGGTTTTTTCATGACATAGTCCATGTCATGTCCATGGCTGTGTTTCATGACGATTTCTTCAAACAACCCTTCAGGGAATGCAGAATACGTCTTTTTATCCGTCAAGCCAGGCTTTCTCAACTCTTCGTAATCTTCCTTCGTCATAACAGGTGTCGTGTTCTTCACCTGCTGCACCCATTTGTCAAACTCTTCCTGCGGTTTGGCCTCTACCTTGAATTCCATATGAGCGAACCCTTCTCCAGTAAAGTTGGCTCCTCTGCCATAGAACTCGCCAGGCTTATCCGCTTGCAGGTACAGCTCGGTCGCCATCCCGGACATCGCATAAATCTGGCCGCCAAGCTCCGGTACCCAGAAGGAGTTCATAGGACCGTCCGCCGACAATTGAAATTGAACAGGTACGCCAGCAGGAATTTCCAGATAGTTCACTGTTGCGATGTTTTGTTCAGGATAAGTAAACATCCATTTCCAGTTCAAAGAAGTAACCTGAATGGTCATCGGCTTCACAGCCTGATTCGGCGATTCTTTCAACGCGTAAGTATCCCGCACCGTGAAATATCCCAGGATCGCAATAATGATGACCGGAATACCCCACCAAATAACCTCAAGGGTTGTACTGTGTGCCCAATCCGGCTTGTATGGCGCTTTATTGTCCTTGGTATCCCGATATCGATAGACGATAAAAGCAGTAAGCGCAAGAACCGGAATGATGATGATCGCGCACAATATCACGGAAATCATAATGAGATTGTACTGCGTCTCTGCGACAGGCCCTTTCGGATTCAGGACAACGTAATCGCTTCCGCATCCCGACAACAGGACGCTGGCGATAATCGCCATTAACCAGAAGCCCATCTGACGAAACGTCTTCGCTCTGTTCATTTCTTCTACCCCTTCCTCGTTCGCCACAGAAAAGGAAACGATCGTCCCCAATTTGTTCACATGAATTAAACTTTTCTTCGCCTTCACATACTAACAGACAGAACGATTTTCCGCAGTGGGTTTTTGACACCGTTCAACATTCTGTCTTTATTTTGTTACAAAGTGTTCAAGAAGGGTTCACGAGTTGATCATAATATTGTTATCGATCTCCTGCATTGGATTTGATCTGCCAAAAATGGTCATGTTTTCAGTGAAACTAAAAAAAAGCGGATGCTGCCGCTGTGGCAAGCATCCGCTTTATCGGTTGGATCGTTTTGATTCGAGTTCTTTCCTTATTATAGACCTGGCCCGTCTGGTCATACTGGTTTAACTGTTCGGTTCCAGATGAAGCAGTCGAAATACAACGCTGAGCAGGAAAATATTCGACGCTGCAATCAAAAACCCGATCGCTGCCATCAGACCGAAGTTTTCCGCCCTGAAATCGCTTACATGCGTAACGAACAAAAGTGCACCGATGAAGAAAGTGATCCAAGCGAACCATTTGAGTGTGTTTGCTGCTTTCATCCCGTTATTCATAACACATGACCCCTGTCTTTGTGTTTTCGAAATATTGTTACTTACATTGTAACACACTTTTCACTTGTTGTTCACTTTTTGTTCAAATTATTTTCAAAATCTTACTCTTGAGGAGTTTGATTGGGAAGCCGGCCGTCAATTATGAACAAAAATCAACAACCCGGCCTCCGCGCAAATGTGACAGACGGGGTCTTTTCCTGCCACGATCCGTTTTCCGTCAATCCGACACATAGACGCGCTCAAGCCGATTTCCCAGCCTGCTGCACAATTCATTCGTAATCGTTCCTGCCTGCTTTGCGACCTGCTCCGCTGTTATCCGCTCCGTGCCGTCCTCGCCGATCAGCGTCACGATGTCATTTTGCCGGACATCCGGTATCCCGCTGCAATCGATCATGAGCTGGTCCATGCAAATTCTGCCGATGACAGGAGCCTTTTTCCCTTTCACCAGCACATAACCGCCGCCGCACGACAAGCATCTGGGAAAGCCGTCCGCATATCCGATGGAAACGACTGCGATTGTCATGTCGTAAGGAGCGGTAAAGCGGCACCCATACCCGACGGTCTCGCCCGCCCCGATCTCTTTTGTGAGCGCTACCCTCGCCTTCAAGGAGAGGACCGGGCGCAGGTCCACGGACAACTTCGTTTGATCCTCTGCCGTACTCAGCACGCCGTACAAGGCAATGCCGATCCGGGCGTAGTCGCACTGCAGCTCGGGAAAGTTCAACACGCCGTAGCTGCTCTGGATGTGTACGTTTGGCAGGTCGTATCCCCAATCCCTTAGCTGGGCCAGCACGCTGTAAAAATTGTCGATCTGAAAGCGGGAGAAATTCATTCCCGCCGGGCTGGAATCATCGGCCATGCCAAGATGCGTAAAGATGCCCTCCACGCTCAAGTTTTTGCAAGCAAACATGCCGGCTATCCCGCGTACGTTTTGATAGTCCTCCCCGAGCCGGTGCATCCCTGTGTCAATCTTTACGTGAACCTTTATTTTGCGTCCATACTGATCCAAAAGCTTGCCGTATTCGCAATCGACGACCGTCTGCGTCAAATCGTACCGGACCAGATCCGCAAATTCCTCCGGTGAAGTATAACCGAGGATGAGGATCTCTCCTGTTATTCCCTGTCTTCGCAGATGTACGCCCTCCCGGATGGCAGCCACGGCAAAGGCAGAAATCCCGATTCGATTCAGTTCCTTTGCGACAACCGCATCTCCGTGCCCGTATGCATTTGCTTTCACGACCGCCATCACTTCGCACTTCGGCGGCAAAAGCTTCTTTAAAACCTTTGCATTGTGGCGAAGATGGTTCAAGTTGATCTCCGCCCACGCCCTGCTTTTCATACGATCTTCCTTTCTCTCTTCCGCTGCAGCAGCTTGGTGAGCAAGATAGCCCCCGCAAATGACAGAGCGGCTACCGCCACATAGTGGACGATACTATTTTCAATCAAAAGCGGCTGCATTTTCGCAATCTTGGCAAATCCGCGCACGACAATAATCGCCAGCGGGTGAATGATGTAGACAATCATCGAAATGGTCCGCAGGCTTCGGCTGCTTTTTCCCCTCCATAGAAGCAAGGATTGAAACAGGAAAAACATGCAGGGGAGCAGCATCACGTACATGCTGTCATGGCGCTGGAGAGAAAAATGGTGCAAGAGCAAGCCTTCCGCGAGCAAAAGCAAGAGCGAAACGGCAAGTCCGCCCATGCTTTCTCTCAAGCCAAATCCGCTTGTCTGCCGCGCGATCAGCCCGCCGAGCAAGAGAAAAACCGGGGCAAAAAACAAGCCGTTTCGCGTGTAATCCGAGAAGCTGAACAGCACGTCGTAAAACTGCGCAAAAAGCGGGACCTGCGATGTCAGGCCGTAGTAGCTGTCCCCGCCGAGCCCGATCATGTAAAGCAGCCCGGCAATCAACGCCACCACGCCGGTCTTGCAGCTTCGCAGCAGAAGATATACGAGCCCTGCTCCCAGAATCGTCGCCGGCAAGTACCACAAATGATAAAACGTGCCATCGAAGAAAATATCCTTCAGCAGGTTGGGCAAAAGCGGCGTGGTTTCAAAGTAGCCGGCATACACGTTTACGGGGAGAAAAAGCAGGATCGCCATGCCATACAGCTTGCACGACTTGACAAAAAATTTGGCCAGGCTGCCCCCGTCTCCACGCTTCTCGTCCATGTATCGCGGCAGCAAAAAAAATCCCGTTGCCATAAAGAAAAACGGGACGGCTACCCGCCCCAAAATTCTCGTCAAGATAAAGTCCCCTGTCTCGCTGACGGAGACGAGCGGGTACGTGTGGATGGCCACAACCAGAAAGGCTGCGATGATGCGAAAGGTATCAATGCCCGCATAGCCCGCGTCCTGTTTCATCCGTTCTTCCTCCAAACCGTTGCCACGAATCCATCCACGTTATTTCCCGACACCTCGCAGCGGGCGCCGCTCGGAATGTCAATCCGCACTGTCGGGGAAGACAGGGCATGTACGTAAAAAATTTCTGCTGTTTGTCCATCTGCTTCAAACAACAAGTGCTCTCCCCCATAGGGGAAGCTTTTCACAAACTCCGTATACTCTTCCAGGGTAAACTGATGCTTCCGGATCAGCTCCGCATGCGGATAACCGACATACCGGAAGTGCCAGGGCTCGTGGGCGATGCCTGTAATGGCCTCTTTTCCTTGCGGGTAGCGTTCAATAAACCCGTACCTCGCTGCTTTTAGCCGGAACTCCTGACAGATGCCGGTATAGGGAAAGTCCGGCCTGATAAAGTCGATCTCTTCCTTCTGCTCGCCCACGTCAATCGCCAGCCCTGTCTGGTGCTCGCTGTGGTTCGGATAAGCTACGTACTTTCGCGTAAATTCATCGCCGTTTTCCCGCATCGACTCGGTGTAGATGGTTTCCTGTTCTTTTTTTGTGCGATAGCCGCTGACAGGGACGATCCGCTCTCCGCCGTCGAGCGAGTGAATCAGCGCTGCGTACATCGCCGCCGCCCTTCGTTCCAGCAAAATGTCCGGGTGCCTGTGATCTGCGGGGATGAGCATGTCTTCCGCAGGCTCTTCAAAAACCGGGTGCATTCTGTTGATCAAGATCAGGCTGCCTTTATGCATATTGGCTTGTTCCAAAATCAATGTGTTCATTCCTCGATCGCCATCCTTATCAGCTTGTCTACGATTTCCTCAAACGACATGCCAATGCCCTTGAGCATATTCGGATAACGGCTGTGGGCGGTAAAGCCCGGGATGGTATTCACTTCATTAAAAACAAGCTCTCCCCCCGGCGTTACAAACATGTCGACTCTGGCAAAGCCGCGGCAGTCCAGCGCCTTGTAGATCGCAGCCGCTGTATGCTTTATCCGTTCGGCTGTCTGCTCGTCGACTCTGGCCGGCATGTGGATTTTGGAGGTTTTGAGCGTATATTTTTCGGTGTAGTCAAAGAACCCTTGCGACAGTTCGATTTCGTCCACTTCGCCGATAATCAGTTCCTCATTTCCCATCACGGCGCAGCCTACTTCGAATCCGTCGATGCCCTCCTCGATGACGACTTTTGGATCGTACTCCAGAGCGTTCACCGCCGCTTTGAAAAGGCCGTCTTCTCGCTCGACTTTGGTGATGCCAAACGATGACCCTGCCCTCGCAGGTTTGACAAACAACGGATAAGAAAGCTCCCGGACCAACTGTTGCAATTCTCCCTCGCTGATTTTGCCGTTTACGACGATGGAACGGGGCACCTTGATTCCCGCCTGCATGGCGATTTTGTGAGCCATGTCTTTATCCATGCACAGCGCCGAGCTGAGCGTGCCGCATCCTACGACAGGGATTCCGGCCAGTTCAAGCAAGCCTTGAATCGTGCCGTCTTCGCCGTTTTTTCCATGCAGGACGGGAAATGCGGCATCGATCCTGGTCGCTTTTATTCCGTCCCGATGAAACTCGATCACACCCCGAACATGCCTGCTTGGAGAAATAACGGCATGCACGCAGCCCGGGTCTGTGCTCCAAGTATCATCCATAATCTGTTCAAGGCTTCCGTTATACCGAAGCCATTCTCCCTGCCTCGTGATTCCGATCAAAACCGTTTCGTACCGGGATTGATTGACGTGTTTTATGACTGCATAGGCGGATTGCAGAGAAACTTCATACTCTGTGGAACATCCGCCAAACAGGATGGCTATTTTTTTCTTTTCCATCGGTTCCCGCTCCCTCCTCCAACAATGCCTGTGCCCCGGCTTGCGGGAAGCAGGCAATTGTATTGTAGCGAAACGAGACAGGCCGTCCTTTAACTTTGCCTAAGGGAATCCTTACGAAATCATTACGGAATCATGACGTTTCCAGAACAGGTGAGCTGGAATAGAGGCCTGAAAAAACGACCAACCCTGCTTCGGATTCCCGGAACCAAAGAGCAGGGTTTTCCTTTGATCGGATAATGAATCGATCTATGATACCAGACAGCGGCAAACAATCGTTTTTGAACTGCATTTCTTTGCTTGACTTAGAGTTACCTCTAAGAGGTAGGCTAGTTCTACATCTACAGAGAGGGATGATGATCTTGTTCACCATTCGGGAAGCTGCTGAAAAGTGCGGCATCAGCTCGTATACATTGCGGTATTACGAAAAAATCGGGTTGCTCCCCCCGCCCAAACGAGACAGCGCGGGGAGACGCTGCTACACGGAAACGGATCTCCGCTTCATGTGGTTCCTGAAGAGCGTAAAGGAAACCGGCATGTCTCTGGAAGAAATCCATGAGTTTGTAAAAGACGGCTGTATCATGGAAAAGATTCACCTGGATGTGCCGATAAAGGAGCTTACCCCATCCTTAAACAGGCGCATCGAGATTTTAACGAAGCATCTGGAGAATATGGAAGCGAAGAAGAAGGAGCTCGAAGAAGTGATCGCGGCAACAAAGTCGAAGCTCGACTCCTACCATTCCATGCTGAGTGAGGGGTGAACATCAAATGAAGCCTATGAAAATATACGCGATGCTGCTCGGGTTTTCTATTTTTACAGGAGCCACCTTCAACCTCGCCAAATACACAGTCGAATACTTGGCGCCTTCCTCCGCGGCGGCGTGGCGTTTTGGTTTGGCTGCCGTGGTCATGCTGGTCATTTTGCTTTTGACGGAAGGGGTAAACAAAAGCCTGCTCAAGAAAAATGCAATCGCCTATGCAGTCCTTGGAATTGTCGGGATCTTTGGATTCAACGCTCTGTTTTTTATCGGCATGAAATATACGTCACCTGTCAACGCGGCCTTGATCATGGGATTGAATCCTTTGCTCACGACCATTTTCGCCCGGATGATCTTGAAGGATAAAATTGTGAAAAGACAGGCAGTCGGCATCGCTTTTGCCTTTATCGGCGTGTTTCTCGTCATTACCCAGGGCTCGCTGGAGGCGATCGCCACCTTGTCGGTTTCAGTCGGAGATCTGCTTATTTTTGCAGGCAACCTTTGCTGGACGCTATATGCCGTGCTTGGACGCCGCTTTATAAAGGACGCCACTCCGCTGTCTACGACAACATACACGATGGCGGCCGGCGCGATTGGGTTAATCGTCGCTTCTTTGTTTACGTCCAACCCTGTTCCTCTTCCGGATGTTCCGGTCGGCGCTTGGGGCGCGGTTGCCTTTATGGCTGTCTTTACAAGCGTTTTGGGCTATCTGTGGTGGAATCAAGGGGTAAAAGAAATCGGGGCTGGGAAAACTTCTCTGTTTTTTAATCTTGTTCCTGTCGTTACGATGATCATTTCATTTGCCGCAGGAACCCCGATAACGTTCTTTCAAATGATCGGGGCTGCTCTCGTCATCGTCGGCGTTTTGGCTTCTTCGGGAATCTTCCAGCTTCCCAAAGCCCATGCAGAAAAGCAAAAGCGTATGCTTGCAGCAAAATGAATTGATCTTAGGCTGAATACTGCCGTATTTCTCATACAGAGATGCGGCTGTTGTCTGTCCGTTTACGGATCCATTTTGTAGCCAACGCCCCGTACCGTTTTGATATACGTCGGACTTTCTGCCGAGTCATTCAGCTTTTCACGCAAATTCCTGATATGAACCATGACGGTGTTGGTATTATGACTGTAGTATTTTTCTCCCCAAACCTCCTGGAACAATTTCTCGGAGCTGACCACCTGTCCTCTGTTCTCACTCAAGAGCCAGAGGATCGAAAATTCGGTAGGCGTGAGTGGCAAAAGGTTTCCGTTCAAGAAGCATTCGTGGGAGTTTCTATTTAATAGAAGACCCGCAAAAGCGATTTTGTCATCCTCCTGCTGTGGATCACGATTGTATGTTGTGTATCTTCTAAGCTGTGCTTTTACGCGAGCGACAAGCTCCAGCGGACGGCACGGCTTTGTGAGATAGTCATCCGCTCCGAGCGCCAAGGCGGTGATTCGGTCGATTTCCTCGTCTCGCGCTGACAGCATGATGATCGGAAAATAGGATGTTTCCCGAATGTGTCGGCAGAGCGCGAATCCGTCCATCCCCGGCAGCGTGACGTCCATAATGGCAAGGTCAGGCCGAACAGAATCGAGACAGCGAAGAGCCTCTTCGGCCGTATCGCATTTGTGAATGCTGTAATTCTCGTTTTTCAGGAAAAGCTCGATATACTCCGCGTATTCCCGTTCAGCATCGACGATTAAAATAGTAGAATTCATGACTTCTCCCTCTTTTAGCAAAGCGATAAGAACTCTATGTATTCTACTGAAGAAACACCGGGAATTTTGCGTAGAAATTCTTAAGATTCCCTTACAAAAAACGCACACATGAAAAAACCCGCCTCCGAGATTCGCCGGAAACGGGCATCGGTCTAGCCTTGTGATCCGGGTGCTTGCCCCGCAACGGCACGACGACGTGCTCAATACACGCCCATCCCAACCGCTCATCGCTCAGTTCGTCAAAGATTGTCCGCTTGATTATAGCCTGTGTGAATATAAAAATCCCTCCAGTGAAGCTAAGATAGCAAAAAAACGAAAAATCCACCTCTATTATTTGGAAAAGAGGCGGATTTTTTGGAGGATCCAAAAGCCACATGCCTGTCAAAATTTTCAATGCTTCCTCGTATTTGGCTCTTTTACGCTTTCAAAAATAAGTAAAGCCCATCGACGTCGACATTGCCGCCGGAAATGACCGTCACGACTTTTTTGCCGGAGAATGGCAGCTTGCCGAACATAGCTGCTGCCACAGTCGTAGCGCTGGACGGCTCGATCATCTGCTTCATGCGCTCCAGCACAAACCGCAACGCCTGCCGGATTTCCTCCTCGCTGACGAGGACCAGATCATCGAGGTGCTTCATCAGGACTGGAAAGGTAAGGTCACCCGGCTGCGTCGTCCTGAGGCCGTCCGCAATTGTTTTCGGGCCCGGGACGGACACGATGCTTCGCTGCTTCAGCGAAAGCTATGTATCGTTTGCCAATGCCGGCTCCACACCGATCACCCGGACTTTTGGCCTGGATTCCTTTACTGCAGTCAAAATGCCGGAAATCAGTCCGCCTCCGCCGATGGGTACGATGATCGCATCCACGTCGCTGAGCTGTTCCAGTATTTCCAGCCCAATGGTTCCCTGTCCGGCCATGATGGAAGGATCGTCATACGGGGGGATGTAGACGCCGTTCTCGCTCGCTGCGAGCTCCTTTGCCCGCGGGAGCCTTTCTGCCGATGTGTACCCGTATTTCTCCACCGCCCCCCGGTAGGACCGGATCGCGTCGATCTTGCACTGGGCAGCATCCTCAGGTACCACAATCGTCGCCGGAATCCCCAGCCTTTGCGCGATATACGCCACCGCCTGCCCGTGATTGCCCGAGGATGCCGCCGTCACATAGGCGGCTCCTGCTGATACAGCCTGCTTTACCTTATTGGTCGCTCCGCGAATTTTGAACGAGCCTGTCTTTTGCAAGTGCTCCGCTTTCAAGTAGATGTCATTGCCGCAGCGCAGGGAGAGCTGTTCGGAGTTCAAGAGCGGTGTGACTCGCACGACGTCAGCGATTTGTTGACGCGCTTCCTTCACTTGCTCCAGTCGAATCATCGGCACTTCTCCTTTCATTTATTTGCGTTGACTGCAAACACAAATTCGATTTCCACCGGTGTATTCCCGGGCAGCTCAGCGACACCGACTGCAGAGCGCGCATGCCGTCCTTTTTCTCCAAAAATGGCTTGCAGCAGCTCTGAAGCGGCATCCAATACTTTGGGCTGCTGCGAAAAGCCGGGAGCGGACTGAACAAACCCGGTCACTTTCAATACCTGCTCCACTTTATCCAGACTGCCGAGCTCGGCTTCCAGACAGCTCAATCCTTTTAATACACAGATTTCCGCCAGTTCGCGGGCTTGCTCAATCGTGACCTCTGCCCCAACCTTTCCTGTATAAGGGAGCTCCCCGTTTACCCGCGGCACCTGGCCGCTAACGTAGGCAAAAGCTTCCTGAAACTGCCCATTTCATTTTCCCCTCGCAAAATCTTTGCACGATCTTCATCAATCCTTAACGGTATAGCTGCTACAATTCTTCCATGGGAGGCGGATTTTTGCATCAAAAGCAGCAAACTGTAAATTTTGCACATTTTACAGTTTGACCCAGTTGCCTTTCCATGCCCCGATTTTATATAATGGGTCTTATTTTCTGCGAGCAGGAAGGATGCTGATTCCTGTCCCGTGGCGTTTTTGAAAGAAATTGAGCAACAGAGAGAGAGGAGAGAACCATCGAATGAAAGAACAGAGCATCCAAAAAGCGCCACTCGTCATCTTGATGGTCAACATGTTCATTGCTATGCTTGGAATTGGCTTAATCATTCCGGTTTTGCCAAAATTCATGCTGGAATTCGGGGCCAGCGGTACGGCCTTGGGCTATCTGGTCGCCGCATTTGGCTTAACCCAATTCATCTGTTCACCGATCGCCGGGGAGTTTTCCGACAAGTACGGCCGAAAGCGGATGATCGTCATTGGGCTGGCCGCGTTTGCACTGTCCCAGCTCATCTTTGCCCTCGCTGATCAGATGTGGCTGTTGTACCTGTCAAGGTTGATCGGGGGAATGGGCGCTGCGTTCATGATCCCTTCCATGATGGCTTACGTCGCCGATATTACGAGTGTGGAAGCAAGAGGAAAAGGGATGGGGCTCCTCGGAGCATCCATGTCGCTCGGGTTTGTGATCGGGCCGGGGATCGGCGGGTTTTTGGCCGAGTACGGCTTGCGTGTTCCGTTTTATGTGTCTGCCGCTGTCGCCTGTTTTGCGACCTTGGCTTCCTTCGTGTTTTTGCGTGAAACCTTGTCAATGGAAGACCAGTTGGCAGCCCGCAGCTCAGAGAAAAAGCGGGAGAACATTTTCAAGCAGTTTGCCTATTCGTTTAAAGCTCCTTATCTGGTGCTCCTGGTGCTGGTCTTTACCCTTACGTTTGGCCTGGCCAACTTTGAGGCGATTTTCGGGCTGTTCGTCGATCAGAAATACGGGTATACGCCAAAGGATATTTCCATTTTGATTACAGTCGGGGCTTTGATCGGCGTTGTCATTCAATCGCTTCTGATCGACAAGCTGCTCCGCCGCTTCGGCGAAAAACGGCTGATCAATCTCAGCTTTTTTGTTTCCGCAGTGACTATGGTGCTGATGCTGCTGTCTGGAAACTTCTGGTACGTGATGCTGGTGTGCCTCATCTTCTTTACTTTCACATCGATCCTCCGTCCCGCGATCAATACGCTGCTCTCCAAAATGGCAGGCAAGGAGCAGGGCTTCGTCGCAGGGATGAACAACGCCTACATGAGCCTGGGGAATATCGTCGGTCCTTCTCTGGCCGGTATCCTGTTCGATGTGCACATCAATCTTCCGTACCTGTTCGGAGCCTTCATGCTGCTGTTCAGCCTGTTTTTGTCCGTCTCATGGAATCGCCGCACTAAAGACAAACACATAACCCCTGCTATCCAGGAATAATCAGCAGGGAACGCAAAAGGGACGCGTGCCTTCTATTCGCCGAGAAGCGGATAAAGAGCATGCGTCCCTTTCCTTTTACAATTGCAGGTGATTTCTTTCCTTGAAGCAATTGCGGGTAACTCGCCTTATTGAAACAATTGATGAACTTCTATTTGACTCAGGTAATCCTGAATTTCTTTCCCTCTTTTTTCGAGCATATGGAGCGCTTCCTGTACCTTTTCTTCGGGCATGCGGTAGCTGGGACCCGCGATGGACAGGGAGGCGACGATTTCCCGATCTTTGTTGAACAGCGGGATGCTGATGCCAAATGTGTCCTCGAAATACTCTCCCCTGGAATAACACCATCCCTGCTTTTTGATGTTGTCCAAATCATCGATCAGTTTGTTCGGATCGACGATTGTATTGTCTGTATAGGGAGACAAGCCTTGTTCGATCACTTCCGCCCGCTTTTCTTCCGGGAGATAGGCCATCAGCACCTTGCTGGAAGCTCCGACATACAAAGGGGCTCGATTCCCCACTGTCAGCTCGTATTTTACCTTTTGCGGGCTCTCCACGATCTCGATGTCAACCGCTTCGATTCCCTCCAATATCGTCAAAATAACCGACTCGCCGGTATCTTCGCACAGCCGGTGCATGATCGGCCGAATCGCGTCAATGAGCTTCAGCCGTTTCTGGACAAGCTGTCCGTACTCCCAAAATTTGATGCCCAGGACATATTTTTTTGTCACCTGATTTTGCGCCAAAAAACCGTGCTTTTCATAGGTGGCCAGAACCCGATGAACAATCGAATGGCTCACATTCAGCTCTTTCGCCAGCTCGCGGACACCCCAGGCAGGGGTTTCATCGGTGAAAAATTTTAAAATTTCCAAAGCGTTATCTAGTGTTTTCAAGCTCATACCGGTATCACAGCCTCACTTCCCTTATACAATGTCGATTATAGTATAAGAGTCCTGATATTGCCATTCGCTTCCATATATATTTCCAGAAACGGAAGATTCGTGCTGAGTGCTGCCCGCTCGCTGACCTTGAGCGACTATAGGCCAGACATCTCTTGTGACCATATCATCTGATGCTGTGACCGCCCAAAATTGTCAACTGTTTTTGACGATATACCAGGCGAGAAGCCCTTCTGCCTCCACTGGATCGATGACGGTCACGCCAAACTCCCTGCGAATGATCGGTGCCAGGCCGATGGTTGAATACCCGGTGCACGCAAACGCGATCGTCTTTGCCCCGTTTTTCACCATCGTCCGTACAGCGTTCAGCGCTGCTTCCCGACCGTGGGGCGCCATGACCTCTGCGGAATTGGTCACCCCTGGCGGAGATATATGCCAAGCGAGCTGCCTGCCTAAAATCCGCTTCATGACCCGGGGCGGTTCGGCAGCGATATCGAGCAAACCGACTGGCTCGCCGTATCCTTTGGCAAGGAGTGCCGCCGCACTGCCCGCCCCGATCACGGGCACCCTCACCTGCTGACGCAGCGCATCGATTCCCGGATCATCCGCACAGCTGATCACCAAAACCCGGCAGCCTGATGCGGCCAGCCTTTGACCCAGTGCGACGATTTTCGGGACTGCTTGCCGCTCCGTCACCTCGTCGCAAATGCCGTACGGCTGATCGGGAATGCATGCGGATACGGTTTGGACACCGTACTTGCTCTCGATCAGCTTGCCGTGCTCATTCAGAATGTCCGCATCGTCAGTCGTGATTACCCGGATGATACCGATCATGGCTGGATGGTCACCCTCCCTTTGGAAAGGATTTTCGCTTCGTCGATGAACACGTCCGGCTCGTGGACGACCAGATCGATATGGACACCTGCTGAAATCGTGCCGCCAAACGTCCGGTTGCTGCCGAAGGCTACGTGAATCGTGCCGTATACCTTTTCATCCTCGAGCACATTTCCGGTGATGCGCGCCTTGTCATTGGTGCCGATGCCGAACTCCCCGAGCAGCCTGCCGTCTCCCTCTCCCAGCATGTCCAGTAGCTGATCGGCATCAGGGCCTTCCAAATCGATGATCCGTCCCTTGTCAACGGATACGAGCAGAGGACCGCTCACCTTGCCGATACCGGCAATCGAGCCGTCTACGACGATTTTTCCCGATGCCGTTCCCTCGACAGGTGCGATGTACGATTCCCCGGAAGGCAGATTGCCCGACTCGCCGGGATTGCGGTACACGCCCGTACTGGAAATCCCGTCTCTGCCCGCGATGGAAAAGCTGAGCGAGTGACCGTCCTTCTCGATCCGTACGGTGTGGCCAGTTGTCAGGACCCGTGTCACCTGCTCCGTCAGCACCTGTACCTGACCGTAGTCCGCCGTGATCGCTCCTACAAGAAACATGTCGGCTGTAATCCCCGGCATCGTCGCGATACGGGCGCCGCTCGCGGCTGCACGTTTTCTCGCTTCGGTATGGGTGAGGGAATACTCCGTCACACAAACGACGACGTCCGCTCCCCGCATCGCCTCCGCAATCGGTGCCGGCGGCTCTTCCCCGTCCTTTTTCCGCTCCTTCATCACCATCAGGAGCGATTCTGCTCCGATCGCAAGACCTGCCTTCTGAATCGCCTCCGCGAGCTCCTTTTTCTCCAGGTCAGCGACGACCAGGAGCGTTTCCTCCTGCTTGAGCGCCAGACTTGTCACCAGTATGTTTTTGCTGACTTCGACCAATTGCCGGTCCATATCCCGATACCCTCCTAGTACAGTTCCGATACGATTTTGGCAAGCAAGGCGTTTGACAGGATGACAGGCAGGTTCGCATAGGCCTCTACGACCGCCTTGGACGCTTCTACATAGCCCATGCAGTCCATCAGGATCGCATCCACATTTTGATCAGCCAGCTCTTTTGCGGCGCGGATCAGTTCCGTCTCTCCCTCCGCATATGGAGAAGCCGCTGCGTAGACGGCATCCACAAGGCTCCCCCATTCGTCTTCGAGCGCATCCTGCTGTTCCAGCAGAGGAACGATCACACCGAGTCTCTTGTTTTTCAGCATCGCGGACAAGGTCGAGCGCAGGATGACATCGGGCTCGATCAACAAGGCGTTGTTTGCGGCAAGCCCCTCGAATGTCCCGGTGCACAGGACGACAATCGGATTGCACCCGGCTTCCTCCAGCTCATGCAGTTTTCGCTGGAGTACAGGCGCGATCTTTTCCCGGGACATTACCACAGACTCTCCGGTCACGAGCTTGCTGGTCAAGACGTAGTCACCCTTTTCCGGTGAAAAGGCCGCTTCCGCCTCCGCTTTGGTCATGCCGTCGAGTACGCCTGCCTGCATGATTTCCGCCCGGCCTCCGACGTATTTTTGGAAAATGGGGCCGACATCCATCCGCGGCGCTTGTCCGATCGTGACGAGCCCCAGCTTTTTCATCGTCATGACGATTCTCCCGGCGTCTCTTGGCTGCCCATCGTCTGGAATACCGCCAGCGAGCCGTACAGGCTGACGAGGCGGTCGTACTCCGTCTGATCATAGAAGCTGCAAGTGCCAGCCGTAAACTCCTTGGCTACCTCGATGGCGAACCGGGCGGTGGCTGCGATGTCTACTTCGTGGCTGGCCCCTGTGCCGCAGCCGGGTACGGCAGATTGTGCCGTGATGGCGACTCCGACCACGGGAGCCTTTGTCGCGACAGCCGGCTGCATGATGCTGTTGAAATGATACACGCCGTTTCCGTACGGCGTTATGTCCTGGAGCGTGATCGGGAAGGTGGCCGGAAGCTGTCCCGACGTCATTTCCATGATCCGCAGCAAATCCTCGCTGACGCGCAAAATGTACCCTTCCTTCACTGTCGGGGAGAGCGCAAAGCCTTTGATATTGATCAGCCTGTTTCCTTTGGACGTGTCGATGGACAATATCGCGTCCATCTCCGGACATACCTGGTAGCGGTTCATCGTCGGATCATCGACAGGGGAGTCCATGAAATCAACGGGATCATGCGGCTGGGTAGGCGCATCCGGACAGATGTGCGTCGTCACCAGCACGTCTCCTTTCAGCCTGTCGCCGTTTCTCGCCATCTCCGCCAGCTTCAAGCCGCTGGCGACCGCTGCCACCGCGCCATCCGCATCCGATACCATGCCGATCCGGCTCGGACGGGCCCCGATCCCGCCGAGCTGCCCAATGATGCCGAGTGTCGGAGCCGAGCCTCCCCGGGATTTTCCCTCTGTCCCGGGAATCAGGATTTTCACGAAATCCGTTTTGCCTTTGTCTCCTTGCACCGTATCTACTGCAACCTGAACATCGCTGTAAGAAGAGAACAGTTCCTTGATCTTCTCCCCGGAAGCGTATAGACTGTCCATCACCTCATAGACAATGAGTGTCTGTTTCAATGCCATGCCTTACCTTCTCCTTTCAGGAAAACACGTACGAAATGACCTGTTTTCCAATCGCTTCTTCCACAGGTTCAAACAGTTTGCGGTTTCGCATCGTCGAGCTGAGCAGCAGCTGCTCCTTTGGCACCGCGATGACCGCCGCTTTTTGACCATTTGCCATTTTGGCAGATTCCAGCGGGCGTCCGCTTTCTGCATCAAAGGCCATGATCAGATCGGGGAACGTGGCCAGCCGCTCGCCATTTGACTCAAGTGTCATGTACTCGTTCCAAAAGGTAAGCTCCAGACTGCCAATGTCGGCCCGGCCCACATCAAATCCGCCTGTCGTATTCAACGAAAAATTCGAAACAGTCCCGACCTCGATGATTCTGCCCTGCAGGAGCTCGGTCACTGCTTCAATCGCCTTTTCTCCCGTGTGGGCCAGCATCGTCTCGCCGATGCGGATCGCCTGCTGGATCGCTCCCGGACAGCCGTTTTGCTTCACATAGGACACCTGTACGGGATTGCGGGCTACGGCGACCATGCCTCCCGCATCTACAGATGCCCGGCGCACCATTTGCGCCATGTTCTCCAGGGAACCGGACGCGCACAGCTCGATGTACCGGCTGCCCAATCCGCCTGCTGCCGTCTGCGTAGAGACGTAGCCTTCCAGCTCCGTCAAATTCATCGAGCCCATGCTCCCTGTCGGATGCGCTCTGCCGTTGCACGGCGCGTCCAAAACGGGCAGTCCGGTAACAGCCGACTGAAACCAGCCATTGACTGTGGTGCTCGCTCCGTTTTCGTTCGTGATCAGCCCGGAGATCGGACGGCCCAGCTTGTCCAGCAGCAGCTGCAGGGCCCGGATATAGTGCATCGGCTTGACGTACTGCTCGGCTGCGGCAGGTGCCCCCACCGCAGAAACCGTCACCACCCACTCGTCATCTAGCAGTTCATCTATCGTAATCAGCTTCGGCTCGCCTACCTCCAGGGCCAGTCTGCCGAGCTGGATGCCTTCTTCGATCGGGCCTCCGCCTCCGCCTCCGAGGACAGCGCCGCCCCAGACAGCAGCCTCCATTTTGCGTTCATCCAGCGTAATCGTTTCCATCTGCCTTCTCCTTCCTTCCTCTATTTTTTCATCGAAAAGACGGAGCTGAAGAAGCTGTACAAAGCATCGCCCGCGATAAATCCGGCTGCCATGATATTCATCGAGGAATCCGCCTCTTGGCCTTTCCATTTCAGGATAACGACGCGAATCAAGAGACCTGCGAGAACCGCCCAGCCCGCCTCGGGATACGTAAGCAGCAAACCCGTCGCAAACAAAATCCCCATCTGCCGCTTGGGCCCGCCGAGGAATTGCAGGATCGCGCCCGGAATCGCCCAGAGGAACAGCTCACCTGCCACATCGCCAGAGACCCCGGCGTTAATCGTCGCTACGTATACGGTATCGACAGGCGGAACGAGGTTTTGCGAAAACAGGCTGTGAAAGCTGAAAAGGACGACGAGGACAGCTACGCCGAAAGCGATCATCCCGGCTGTCATTTGCTGTCTTCTGCCCTCTTTCTCAAACTCGGGATCAGCGCCGTTGCCGCGCAAAATATAACCGGCCTTCAGGTCGTAGCCCATGTCTGCAAAAGCGGGACCCGTAGCTGCACTAAAGCCGACGAGCAGTGCCAGCGCGACAGGCGGAAATCCGATCAGCATGCCGAGGATCAAGGTGATCAGCGCCACCGCAAAAGCCGGAAACCAGCCGGAGTGCATCGCGGAAATGCCGACGATCAATTCGTGCAAATAAGCGGCGAAAGCAGCGAAAATAATGAACAATAGGAACATTCCGAACGACATATGCGTCAACAATCCGCCAATGATTGCCAAAATGACCGAAATCGCCATGTACAGCAAAAGCCCTGTCAAAAGCGTGCGCGAGGTTTCCTTTTCCCCTTTGGTCACCTGCAGCGCTTGCTCCGCCTCTGCGCCTGAACCTTGCTGCGGAGACTTTTTCCTGAAGATGACGAAGCTTACCTGGATCAGGGCGACAATTCCCGCTCCGATCATGAATCCATGCGGTATATACGAATCCTTCAAATCCATTCCAAGCAATGTCCCGGAATAGCCCTTGAGCAAAAGACCGATCCCGAACATCGCCAGTGCCCAGATGTTTCCGATGAAGGCGACACCGAATGCAGACATCGGCACTCCCAGGATGGAGCCGACTACACCGCCGGCAATCCCCACACCGAGCAATCCGGCACGTTTGCCGCCTTTGTCGCCGGCAATGATCGACTCCGCTGTGGCGCGTCCGTCCGGCCAGGTGCCCGAAGCGGGAAAGACCTTCGTATCAAACAGCCTGTACAACAGAAAGGCGTCAACGAACATCGCCAGCGCCGCACCGATCAGCATCGGCATGATCAGCTCCGGCTTCCCGAATACATATGGAATCCCGATCGGAATGAGCAGGCTGTTCGCAGCCCCGAATGTCGCCGACGAGATGGCGGTCTGAACGATATTTTGCCGATGGACAGAGCGCATCTTGCGAAGAAAGGTAAGCGGTACCCTCGCGATCAGCATGGCCAAGAGCGCCCCGATAATGGCTGTATTGGCTGTAATGCCCAACGTCACGATCAACTGCATCCCGATCGCCGCCCCGAGAATCGCCGTGACGATCGTCAGGATCAGCGTGACAGGCTCTAACGCTCTGGGATGCTTCTTTTGTTCCCCATTGTTCATGTTGCCCTTCGCCCCTTTTGTCTCCATATTCGGACCATAGGTCCTTATTTTAATAGCATATGTGCAATTATACAAATCCGCCTTTTTTTATTCAATAATCAATTTTCGTTATTTTGGACTTTTGCAAATATTTTTGCGTCTGTTTGCGAACAGGCTGCGACAGAAAAACGACAAAAAACCCAAGCTGATCCGACTTCTCGGACGTCCGCTTGGGTTTTTCACGAAACTATGTTGAAAGATGGGCTTATTCTTCGACGATCAATTTTCCTGTCATCGTATCATGGCCGGCACCGCACATAACAGAGCAGTTGAATGTAAACTCGCCCGCTTTGTCAGCAGTAAACTCGGCGCTTCCGTCACCTTTGAGGTCTACGTTGAAATCAGGAATGGCTACACCGTGCATGCCTTCTGTATTGGTCAGCGTCAGCTTGATTTTATCGCCTTTTTTCACATGAATTTCTTTTTGGTCAAATTCGAAGTTTGTCGCGGAAAGCTTGATCTCTTTTACGCCGTCTGCGGATTGAGCCGCACCTGCGTCAGCAGTAGCTGTGCTTGCTGCGTTATTGCTTGCAGCGCTGCCTTGGTCGGATTGGCTGTTTCCGCAGCCTGCCAGCGCAAGAGCTACAGCAGAAGCGAGGATCAGAGAAGTGAGTGCTTTTTTGTTCATTGTAATTACCTCCATTGCATCTGATAGATTGATTTATGTTGATATGGCCTGAGCGGCCATGTGTTACTTGGATTCAGGCTGCTGCTGGTTTTCGGTCTTGCCTTCGGTGGTGATGTCATCGACCACGCCTTTGGTCGACGAGCGGAATTCGCGCAGGGTATCCCCAAGCGCCCGTCCCAATTGCGGCAGCTTGGATGGCCCGAATACAACCAGGGCAATGACCAGAATAATGATTAATCCAGGGATGCCAATACTGTTGAACATCGATCATACCTCCTTTTTATGACTTTGACCCAGATACGAGCAAACCGCTTGATCTGCGATGATACCACCCTGAGATGAGGACGCTTAGCTCGAATAACAGAATGAGCGGAATCGTGACCGACAAATGCGAGACAAAATCAGGCGGAGAAATCATCGAGCCTACGATGGCAAGTCCCAGATAGACATATTTGCGAACGGCTTTCAGTTGGGCGGGAGTAATCAGCCCGATCCTCGTCAGGAACAGCACGACTGCCGGCATTTCAAACGCGACCGACAACGGAAAAATGACGTTGAACATAAAGGCGAAGTAGCGGTCAATCCCGTACGTTTCCACCGCTCCGATGCTTTTGTTCACCGACGAGAGGAACGACACCATCATTGGAAACGCGACGAAATAGCTGAACGCCATCCCGCACAAAAACAGAAAGCACGACAGCGGCACAAACCAGATCGTCTTCCGCGCCTCGTCATCGGACAAGCCTGGCCTGACGAACGCCCAGGCCTGGTAGAGCCCGAGCGGAAGCGTCAGCAGGATCGCCACCAGAAAGCCGCATTTCATATAGATAAACATGCCGTCCGTAAACGAAAATACGTTCCAGACTACATCGGCAGCCACCGGTTGCGCTTTGATAAACAGCAAAATGTCAGGGGACATGTACAAGCCGATGCACAGTGACAGAAAGAAGCCGACAATGACCACAATCAATCTCTTTCGCAGCTCAGCCAGATGACCAACAAATTCTTGTTTGTTTTCCATACACACCCCCAAATGAAAGGCAACGGGCAGCATTTCAGACTAGACGAGGGAGCCGCCTTGCTTGATGTACTTCAAAATGCCTTCGGCTGCTCTGTAGGATAGGGCCCCTACCGTAGCTGTCGGGTTGTATCCGCCGTTGTGAGCGAATGCGGAAGCCCCTACGACAAACACGTTCTCCGCATCCCACATCTGCAGGTAGGAGTTTACCGCGGAAGTCGACGGATCAGCCCCCATGATGACACCGCCCGTATTGTGCGTGGACTGGTATGGGGTGATGTTGTACGATTTCATTTCTTTGGAGACTTCCATTTTGGTCGGATTCATTTCTTTCATGATCTCTCCGGCCCGCTCAGCCAGATACTTGTTCAATTCCCGGTCCTGATCCTCCCAGTCAAAGGTGATCCGCAAAAGCGGAGTTCCGTACGCATCCTTATAGGTAGGATCGAGGTCGAGGTAGTGGTGCTGCCACGGGAGGCTTGCCCCTTGGGAAGCCAGCGTAAGCGTCGAATTCGCATACTTGAGCGACTGTTGTTTAAAATCCTTGCCCCAGGAAGGCGTGCCCTTTGGAACCGGATTGGTGGCAATCGGCCTTGCGCCAGTCTGGGTAAAGCGAATACCGGCCCCGTGCAGGAAGTTCAAGTTGCTGTGGTCAAAGTTGTCGCCGTTGAAATCGCTGATCTCCGCGCCGAGCGCACCCGCCCCCATGAACGTGTTGAACTCTTTGTCGTCGAAGAAGCCGACCGCTTTCCCGCTGTTTACCTGGTATGCGTAGTTCTTTCCGATCACGCCTTTTCCGGATGCCGGATCGTACGGTTTGCCCAGCTTGGATGTGAGCAGCAGACGGACGTTGTTCAGCACGTAGCTGGTCATGACCACGAGATCGGCAGGCTGCTCGATTTCTTCACCGGTAATGGTGTTGACGTAAACCACGCCGGTTGCCTTTTTCCCGTCATGCAGGATTTTGGTCACATTGGAATGCGTGCGCAAATCCAGGTTTCCTGTTTTCTCGGCGACTGGAATGACGGTTACGACCGGGTCGGCTTTGGCGCCGTACTCGCAGCCGAAGCGCTCGCAGAACGCACAGTACTGACAAGCGGCACGCTCGATGCCGTCCGGATTTTTGTACATCTCGGACAGGTTGGCCGAAGGAATGACGTACGGGTGATAATTCAGCTTTTTCGCAGCGTCCATGAACATCTTCATGCCAGGCGTGACCTTCATCGGAGGAGTCGGGAACGGGTTGGAGCGTTTTCCGACCATCGGGTTTTGCTCCGCTTCACCCGAGATCCCCGCCATTTTTTCATACTTGTCGAAATAGGGCTCCAGCTCGTCGTAGGTAATGCCCCAGTCCTGAATCGTCATTCCTTTTGGAATCTTTTTCTCGCCGTAGCGTTCGATCGTTTTGGAGCGAATCTCGAAATCGTAAGGCAGAAAGCGTCCGTACTGCCCATTCCAGTGAGACCCTGCGCCGCCGAGACCGTCGCCCAAAAGGAAAGATCCGTACGTCCGCATCGGGAGCGCCCGCATTTTTTCGTTATTGCGGAAGGTGACGGTTTCCTTGGAGAGGTCCTGCATCATCTCATAGCGCAGCGCGTAACGGAGCTCGTCATGAGCCATGTAGTAATCGCTGGTGCTTCTGCCTTTTCCGCGTTCCAATCCAACAACCTTCACGCCGGCTTTCGTCAGTTCCGAAGCGATAATGCCGCCTGCCCAGCCCATACCGACGATCACAACGGGAACCTTTGGTAGCTTCTTGCTCATTTATGTCATCCCTTCCTGGTTATCAGTGGCCCATGTGGTCATGAAGACTTTTAGGCTCAATCTTCATAAATTCGTCCTTCTCGATATCTTTGGCGAAACTCATCTGGTTGCCAGGATAATTGCGCATTTTCCAGCCCTGCATGTCCTTGTTGCCGCCGTACATCGGATCGGCGTAAACGCCCTCGATCGTCATGCTGCGCAGAAGGCTAAAAAACCCTGTGGTCGAAGTTCCCGCAAGCTGATACTCCTTGCCCGCCTCAAAAACCTTCAAGGTCTCGTCTTGCTCTGCTTCGGTCAAATCAGTGAAGCGTTTGTTGTATTTCTTTTTGCTGTAGTCAGCCAGCCCTTGCAGCCCCAATGTGAAAATCTCCGCGCGTTTCAGGGAGGTTTGCATTCCTTGGGTCGGTTCTCCCGGGTAGAACGGACCGGTCATGTAATCTTTTGCATTGATTCCCCATGGACTGGCCAACTGGTGGTCGATGTAGAAGGCTACGCCCAGCTCTTTTGCGCCGGGGCCGTGCTCGTCCTGCGGAAAAATGCGCTCGCAAGCCGCTTCCGTCAATTGGAATTGCTCCTGATTGAAAAACATCAGCGCCTGGTTGTAGTTGACCGATTTCTCGACAACCTTCTCTACTTCCGCTTTCTTGCTTCCGAACAACGAACCACCCAGTACGCCTCCAACCACCAGCCCCCCGAGGGCGATCCCGGAATTCTTGAGGAATTCGCGCCGCGAGCTACTTTTGGGCTGTTTTGAGTTTGTATCTGCCACAGTAGTTCCTCCTTGATGTGTAAAATTAACTAGATAATTATTACCTAGTTCATGATAGTTCCAAAGAAAAATATCTGTCAAACGTTTAGGTGTTATTGGAATTTTCCAATAAAACAAACTTGGAAATCCCTACGCTGTCCAAATGAAATTTCCATACAATTTTCACAAAAGATACATTTACTTAAAGCCGTTCTGCAAGTAGGATGAATAGTAGTTGCATTTACTTAGGTAAACATTTGAAAACGGATTCATCGCGACGCTGAGCAGTCCGTTTTTTGGAAATCATAAACAGATGGAAGCAAAAAATTTGTTACCAACCTCTTGGTGTTCCGTCTTATGAAAGAAAAGGATCATCTGCTAAAAAACACCTTTAGGAGGATAACCATTGAACTACATATATGGACACAAAATAAACCAGGCGGCTAGGAAATTTACCAAAAAATTGAATGAAAAGCTGTCTACCCAAGGATTGTACAGCTCACAGTGGGGGATTATCTGGTGTTTGCATCAGCGAGGCTCCTTGACCCAGGTCGATATCAGCAATTATTTAAACGTGGAAGCCCCCACGATTACCAGATCGCTGACCCGGCTGGAGGAGCTGGGATGGGTGATTCGCGAGGAAGGCGAGGATAAACGGGCACGCAAAGTTTCCCTGACTCCGCAGGCGAAAGAGATGCTCGCCACCTGGCAGAAAACCTCTGACGATCTGGAAATTATCGCCCTGCAAAATATCAAGGAAGAGGATTTGATCGTCTTTGACCGCGTCTTGCAGCAAATGATGAAAAATCTCGATTCGCTCTCTTGATCGTTTCAACATCGGTTACACGCTATCTGGCCAAAAAGCGCCGCTCCGATCCGGAGGGCGCTTCTTTGCGTTTTTCGGCGCTGACTGGGCAGCTCCTTATCGACAAATCTTCCAAAAACGTTTTTACGCTATAGAGAAACAACATATCGGTTAAAAAGGGAATTGCACAAAAGATCTGCACAATTCCCTTTAGACTTATTTCCATTGGCTGGCATCTACCGGTTTTGCTTTGATCAACTCAGCGACAATTTCTTGTTGCTGCGGAAGATCTTCCTGGAAGGTTACCTGGTAGCCGAGATCGTTCTCTACCCAAAAATAACTGACATTGTCAACTTCATCCGGCGAGCTCAACCTTCCATCTATTTTATATTTTTCTGTGCGGAATACTTTTTTCCCCTCTATTTGCAAAGGAGTCGTCTTCAAGCCAATTTTTTCGCCATTAATAATTTCGTGAAAATAGGTGCCCGTCTTCTGAATCTCTTCATACGTGCTCGTGTCTTTTTCCTGATCAAAATAGAAGCTGTTTTTCCATTTTCCAGGTTTGTTGGTTCTTGCAAACTCCACGAAGAAGCCCATTGATGTGCGGTCCGTATCTCGATAGTACGCCCAAGCTCCAGATGCTTCAAAGATTTCAAGAAATTGCATGGGAAGCTTCGGAGTAAATCCGAGCAACTCCTGCGCATAGCGCAAGTCTTCTGTGTCATAGACGTTTGTTTTGAACTGACCCTTCTGATTTTCATATTGCTTCAACATGTCTTGGTCAGGGAATTTCATCGAGGAAATCACTTTCAACATTTCTTCATCAGAAACATCAAACTCTCTGAGCTTATATTGAAGGCCTTGGTCCTCCCAAAAATAGGCGGTCAGCGAGTCCGATACCCGTGTCAGCTTTAGAATGTCCATTCCATTCAGCTTCAGCGTTTCTTTCTTGATATCCGGGGATTGCTGATTTTCCAACAAGGCATCATCATGCTCGGCTCCACTAGGAAGAATCACCATATCATATAAGTAGTGGCTCTTTCCTTCATATTTGTTAAAACCAATATCCACTTTGGACAGCTTTTGATCATCCAGATACAAGGTAACATAGGCCAAGCTTAACTCCGGCAAGTCCGGCACCTTGAACGGTGTGGGCGATACCTTTACCGCCTTTTCCAAGCTGCCGTAGCTCCGATGAGAAGAATCGAACAGAAGGCGCTCTTTTCCCGTTTCCGCAATGGTTGCCGGGCTGCTTGCCGGAGCAGGTGCAGGCGCGGCGGCGTTTGTTAATGTCGCTACACCGAGACCGGCTACACAGACAACCGCCAGAGCCGACAATTTATACGTTCCCTTTTTATATGCTTTGATCATGGTAATTCTCCTTGTCATTTCGCTTTTGTTGGTCGTACCCCAAAAATACAGCAGTTGGGGCTGAGCGGATTTGGACGCAAACCGCTTCAAACATTCAATCATCGTCAAGCCATAAGGAGTCGCTGCTTGTTCTCCGAGAACCTCCAGAACGCAGGCATCGCAGGCGATCTCCCTGGCCGCTTTCATTCTTTTTACACAGATCCACACGAGCGGATTCATCCAGTGAATCGCCAGGACAAAGCTGCTGAGCGTATTCCACCACATGTCTTTTCTTTTGCAGTGGGCCAGCTCGTGTGACAAAATATGTAGTAGCTGGGAGGGGGCCAACTCTTTCACGACCGCTTCCGGGACGAAGATCCACGGATGAATCAATCCGGCGATAAACGGGCTTTTTGCATAGTCCCCTGTGTACAGCGGGATTGGCTTCTTTATACCGAATTTCCTTTGACATTCATCCATGACAGACAAGATCTGCGGGTCTGTTACAGGCGTGAGCGTTTTGCGTCGATTTCTCAACCGGAACAGGCAGGCAAACAAATAGCCTATGAACACAATGGCCCCGGCAAACCAGATCGCCGATACGACTTGTACTCCCAGCGGATAGCCAACCTGCGAGAATTGACGTGCTTGCGTTTCATCCTGCAGCGCGATCGCTACAGGCTGCACATGATTTTTTTCAAGAGCCGTGCTATGATTGTTTTGTGGTATTTTATTCTCTTCGCTGTTTCGAGAAATGTCATGGGACAGGCTGCTGCCTTCCACATGAATCATCGAAACGGCATTTTTTATCGTTGCGGCAACATTAAATATGCTTGCCGGGCTGCTTGGCAAATCAGGCAAAAGCAGTCTGACCAACACGAGCAGCCACAGCGCATGCTGAAGGCGGGGACTCAGACGATGCCGAAACAATTTTTGAATGGCCATCACCAGCAGGACCACTGCGCTCGCCGCTAGTGTGGAATCGAAAAACCATAAAAAAACGTCGCATAGGATCTCCATGTGTTTGTACCTCAACGATGGCCTCCGGCATTTCGCCTTCTGTCGCTATCGTTTTTCTCCCTTTTTTTCCTCAAGTATCTTCTGCAGCTGCTCAATCTCCTTCTCGGACCAATCGCCCTCTTCCAAAAAGTTGGTCACCATCAGCTTTGCCGCTCCGCCAAACACTCTGTTTACAAACGATTTGCTTTCCGCTTTGACGCATTCTTTTTCGGTAACTGCCGGATAGTACAGATAGCTTCTACCCGCCTTCTCGAATCCGATCGCCTTTTTTTTCACTAGCCTGTTCAGAAAGGTGCGAACCGTCTGATCGCTCCATTCGATTTCGGCCGGCAGTTGAGCTGCGATTTGCTCCGCGGTGAGCGGACTTTGCTTCCAAATCACCTTCATGATTTCCCACTCGGATTCGGATATTCTCGGAATGTTGGTCATATGCTTCACCTCCTATCGATTGGAAACTATTATTTACAAATGTAAATATAACAGCCGACTTCAAGTTTTACAAGCGTAAATTCATTTTGTTCAGGTCAGCAGCATCATGAAACAAGCTTGCGCAACAAAAAGCGGAGATGGCGTTCGAGGTGCTTCTCTTTAAACGAAAAAGCAGTAGCTGCGGCTTGAGCAGAACAATGGGATGGCAGTGCGGCTGATGTCCATTCTGTCTGGAACAAAAAAAGGGGCTGATCGCCCCGTCTGCACTTTTTGCTTTCCCGTGAAAAAATGTTCTTGTGATCTTCCCGTACTCTTACAAAAACCGCCGATGCACCTTTTTCCCGTCATACGTAAACTGTACAGGCCGATCCTCGATCACCGTTTCAAGATGGACATTTTTCCCCCACATGCGATAAATGTAAGGAATCGTCTTCTCCACGTATTTGACATCCAGCTCCAGTCCTTCAAAATGGTGCTTCAGGTACAGCTCGCCAGCCCGCAGGTAGTCGCCGTCGTGGACCATGACATACGGGAAGCCGCCATTGACGCGGGTAACGGCGAGACCATCCCGGACATCCTCCCATGCCTTGTCGGTCACGACCCACTCGTTCCCCTGCTTGCCAAACATGTACAGATCGAGCTTGCCGACCAAATCCTTGGTCAAGTAGTTGCGGATAAAGCTGATGTCAGACTCCAGCTCGCGGACTTCAAAAATTTTGGCGCGTCCCTGCCCCGGCTTCCGTCCGAAACGCTCCTGCTCCTCCTTGGTCGGATTGTCCCAGCGGCGTTCAATGTCTTCGAAAATTTTCAACCCCAAATGATACGGATTAATGCTCGTCGGCGAAGGCTGAATGACAGAGGAATGCAGCTTGGCAAATTCAATCGTCTCCGCTTCGGTCAGGTCCATTTCGCGCAAAATCCGCATGTGCCAGTAGGAGGCCCAGCCTTCGTTCATAATCTTCGTCTCCAACTGCGGCCAGAAATAGAGCATCTCATCCCGGACGATCGTCAGGACATCACGCTGCCAATCGTCGAGAATCTGGCTATGCTCCATAAGAAAGAGCAGCAGGTCTTTCTCCGGTTCTGGCGGAAATTTGCGCGCCGGCTTCTCCGGCTCCGTCTTCTCTTCTGCACGGTCCAGCCGCCACAAATCGTCGTATGGGGTGCTGCGCTCCGCTTTGGCTGCCGGTTTATTCCCCGCCTCCTCTACCTCCCGCTTCCATCTCAGCTTGGGACGCAAGAGGCTCGGGTCGATGTGCTCCTGAACGGCCAGGCAAGCATCGAGCAAGGATTCGACCGCTTCCTTGCCGTGCTCGATTTCGTATTGGCGGATGCGCTCCGAGCTCGCTGCCATGCTCTCGACCATGTCCCGGTTGGTGTTGGAGAAGCGGGCGTTGTTTTTGAAAAAGTCGCAATGCGCCAGGACGTGGGCGACGATCAGCTTGTTTTGGATCAGGGTGTTGCCGTCAAGAAGAAAGGCGTAGCACGGATTGGAGTTGATCACCAGCTCGTAAATTTTGCTCAGGTTGAGGTCGTACTGCAGCTTCATTTTGTAAAAGGACTTTCCAAAGCTCCAGTGCGAGAAACGGGTCGGCATCCCGTACGCGCCGAACGTGTAAATGATGTCCGCCGGGCAAATTTCGTACCGCATCGGGTAAAAATCAAGGCCGAAGCCTTTGGCAATCTCCGTAATTTCGTCTATGGCACGCTCAAGTTCTTTGCGCTCTTCATTGGTCATTGTTGTCCCCCCAAGTCTTTCCGTCCTTATCTTATGTATATGGGGAGTGCTTGGGATTAGATGAGGGTTGCTGAGCAATTTTTGTGTGGGTAATTCGTTCGTTGTTTTACGAAAAGAATAGGCTTCGAAATTATTATTTAGAGTTGTAGTTGCTTTTTCGTTGTCATTTTTTCCTTGCTAGTTGAAGCGACAGGAAAGACCGGTCCTAACAGTCGTTTTTAAACCTTTAAAACTAGGGGGAAAATTAAATGGCGATGCGAAATTTGCTAGTATATATCGGCAGGCAGTATGATCCCATTCGTGCAAGAGACCTTGATAAACTCGAGGGTACCGGCTTGAATGCGATTACTTTAGAAGTGGGATTAGGAAGTGACAAGTTTAGGTACGATGATACCAGACATAATAACAGTATCGTTGATTTCTGCATTAACGGAGTAGAATCATTTTTCCGGGAATATGCAAAATCCGATTTTCAGCCTTGGGTGTGGGTCGGTCTACCTCATTATGAGGCCACACATGGGACGATCAACTATGAAAGGCATCTGTACAAGTACTACAGAAATTATATTGATGGTGTACGAGAAAGTCTTGAATCAATTGGTCGTTGGGAAGACGTTAGGGGTTTTTATTACTCGATGGAAACTGTACATCCAGTTTATGAAAAAATTAGTGAAACTTCACCAACGTCCAATTCTAGCGTCAGATTAATGAATGACATATCGTACTATATTCGCGATTTAGATGACCATTATGGAAATGAGTTTATGTGGTGCCCTTACTATGGATTTAATGAAAACAAACTAAAGATTATTCATAATCTGGGTGTTGTCGCTAATAGAACCAATATTTTCGACTACATCTTGATCCAGCCTTCCTACTACTTCCAACCATCAGAAAAGGAAAACGTGAATGCTGTTCTAGATTCAGTTACAAATGAATATTTGGATCAAGATGGCGAAATTGTTGATCTGGATGGTGATCCTGTAGCTGGTGGAAGAAAAGCTAATGCTACCGCAGATATTGGAGTCGTAATGGAGATTAACGATAAATATTTTTCTAACAGCGCATACGCTGAACGTTACGATTATTGTGAACGACGTTTCAGTAGACTCCTCCACCCTGACTCGCGTACACCTATTACTTTTTATGCAGGTCAACTTTCAAGTGTTCTCTCTGAAAAATCAAACGGCGATAGTCTAATAAAAAAAATAAAAGATTTCTATGATAAAAGAAAAGATTGGTAAAACGTTGTTGGATAATAATCTCTAATTGTTTATGGCAGGATAAAAGTGCAGAGAATTGCGGCGGAAAACTGCAGAGTTCCACCGCAATTCTGAGGCCATGAAAAAGGCACTTGCCAACATCCCCCTACAAAATCTACCCTTGGATTTGGCTAGAATCTGAGGGAGTGAGAGGAATGTTGAAAGTGCCACAACAACAGTATATCCGATTTTTGCGGGAAGTCGAAGGGTGTTCGATTCAGGAAATTGCGGAACGTGTCCAGGTGAATTGGCGAACCGCCAAGAAATATGCGGATCGCGACGATTGGAATGAACCGGTATGCAAGCGAAAAGGCCGCCATCCGGTGTTGGGACCGTACTTAGAGATTATTGACACATGGCTGGAGGATGATGAGCGTCTTCCACGCAAGCAACGCCATACAGCCGTCCGCATGTTTCAGCGGTTACGGGATGAGTACGGCTTCCCTGGCGGGCAGCGAACGGTATCCGAATATGTCTCCAAACGGAAGAAAGCCATGGCAGCCGAACGAGCCGAACATTTTGAGCGTTTGGAGCATCCAGGCGGGGAAGCCCAGGCTGACTTTGGGACGGTGTACGTGGTCAAGTCGGGAGAACTGGTGGAGCGGAAAGTATTGACCCTGTCGTTTCCGTACAGCAATGCCGCCTTTGTGTTCCCGGTTCCGAAAGAAAACACGGAATGCTTTCTGGAGGCCTTAGGGCGGCTATTTCAGCAAATGGGAGGGGTTCCTCGCAAGATTTGGTTTGACAACTTGTCCGCTGCTGTTGTGTCCATCCAGCAAGGCGGAAAACGAGAGTGTACGGAAGCGTTTCGGCGTTTCTGCGCCCATTACCGCTTTGAGCCCCTGTTTTGCAATCCATACAGCGGCCATGAGAAAGGCCATGTGGAAAACAAAGTGGGGTATGGACGCCGGAACTGGTGTGTTCCGCCACCGGTTATCGATACGCCGGAACAACTGGAGACGTATTTGGCGGAAGCTGCCCGTGCGGATATGCAGCGCCCTCACTATGTGAAAAAGCAAACCATTGCCGAGTTGTGGAAGCAAGAAAAATGCAAGCTGCTGACGCTGCCGACGACACCGCTGGAGATTTTCCGGCTGGAGACGTGCCACCTGAACAAATACGCTGAGCTGTCGTTTGACGCGGCTCTCTTCCCGTTGCCGCAGTGTCGGGCCATGCAGCCGGTTTTGGTGAAAGTCAAGTGGGATGTGCTGGAGGTGTTAACGGCAGACGGGACATACACCCCGATTGTGACATTGCCTCGTCCCTATACGGAGAAAGTCATTCCAGTAGATTGGAAGGCGGTATTGAAGAGATATGAAAAACGCCCGCGGGCGGTGATGTATTCTTCCTTTACCAATATGATGCCTCAGGCGCTCCAAACGTTTTTGACGGTGGAAGACATGAATGCACGAAAAGCACGAATTCGCCTGCTCCATCGATTGCTCGACACCTATACGTTGAAGGAAATCGGGCAAGTACTGGGAGAATTGTCGCATCAGCAAGAGCATCTGGCTGTTGCCTTGGAGCATGCCCTTTACGCGATAAAACACCCTGTTTTCCGCCCGGAACCGTTTTCAGAGTCGCATACACCCCCTGCCCTTCACGGGCAGATACCCATACTGGATGAGTACGACCGGATCCTGGGGGTGAGGGTGGAATGAGAGAAGAGCTGGCAAAGGTGTGCAAAACTTTGCATTTGGCGCATGTGATGGAAACCTATGAACAGGTGCCGTTTGAAGATCGGGAGAGCTTCTTGCTGGGAGTCTTGCGGATGGAGATTCAACGGCGGGAGGAGACAAAGCTGAAGCGACTGATAAAGAAAGCCGCGTTTCCCCAACTGAAGACACTGGAAGATTACGCTTTTGAGGCAGTCACCTTACCGGAAACATGTACAAAGGAGGGATTGATCGACCTACGTTTTTTGGAGCGCAAGGAAAATGTGCTGATGCTGGGAAAAGTGGGCACGGGGAAGACCCATCTGGCAACAGCGCTTGGCGTAGAGGCGTGCCGAAGGGGATATGCCGTTCGATTCTTCCGTGTTCCCGATCTGGTTGCGCTCTTGCAGGAAAAACACGCGAATGGGGCACTGATGCGGTTTCAAAAAGAACTGGCAGACTGTGAGTTGTTGATTTTGGACGAGGTTGGGTTTGTTCCCTTTCACCAAACGGGGGCTGAGCTGTTGTTTCATGTTATCTCGGCCTGCTATGAGAGAAACAGTGTGATTGTGACGTCGAATTTGGAGTTTGGGCAGTGGAATACGGTGTTTGGAGATACGCGATTGACGGCAGCCCTTGTGGATCGCCTCGTCCACCACGCCCATATTCTGGCGTTTACCGGAGAAAGCTACCGACTGCGCCATGCTCTATCCAGCATGAAGTCTTCCTAAATTCTTTTGTATTGATGTTGGCAGTGTTCTGCATAAATTGGCCGCCAAACTCTGCATTTTTGAGTTGCAAAATACACTAATCCACTATTTAAGATACCGCCTCCAAATATTTGGCGAAAACGAAGACATTCGTGGCTTATATATGGTATCTAATAATATCTCGAAAACATCTCATAAAACCAAGTTGTTTATTGCACAATAGAAATGCCTAATATTGCAGCGTAAAAATGCTCAAAACAAATACAAAAAAGGCACTTGTCAGCATCAATAATTCCTCCTACCGTTAGGTTTGGGACAACTTAGCGAAGGAGAATGGAAAGGATGCTGAAAATGCCTCAACAACACTATATCAGGTTTTTACGCGAAGTAGAAGGATGCTCGGTAAACGAGATTGCAGGACGCGTAGGTGTTCACTGGCGGACTGCCAAAAAATATGCCGATAAAACCGATTGGAATGCCTCGATGACAAAACGAAAGGGCAGAAGTCCTGTCATGGGTCCATTTATGGAGATCGTCGATACCTGGTTAGAGGAGGACCGTTTGGTCCCCCGTAAGCAGCGACACACAGGTGTGCGCATTTTCCAACGTTTGCGCGATGAGCATCAGTTTACAGGTGGACAACGTACAGTATTGGCCTATGTGCAGAGACGAAAAAGTGAAATGGAACTGGACCGTGCCAAAACGTACGAACGGCTTGAACATCCACCGGGTGAGGCACAAGTGGACTTTACAACCATTGAGGTATGCCGAGATCATCGATTGGTCACATACAAACTGCTGGTAATGTCTTTTCCGTACAGCAATGCCGCTTTCGTCTATCCGACACCAGCGGAGAATCAGGAATGCTTTTTGGAGGCGATGAAGCTGTGCTTTGAACAAATGGGAGGTGTTCCTCAGCGAATCTGGTTTGACAATCTCTCCGCTGCCGTCGTTCATATCGAGAAGCAGGGCGAACGGCAATTAACGGATGGCTTCCAGCGATTCTGCGCTCACTACCGGTTTGAAGCTGTCTTTTGCAACCCATACAGTGGTCATGAGAAGGGGCACGTGGAGAACAAATGCGGGTACTCCAAGCGCAATTGGGCAGTGCCGATTCCCATCTATGAAAGCCATGAACAGTTAGTTGCCTACTTCGCCGAGCAAGCTAGCCGTGATCGTGGTCGTCAGCATTATGCCCTAAATCGTTGCATCGCAGATCTATGGGAGGATGATCGCCGTAAATTGCTTACCTTGCCGGAGCATGGATTTGAGGCTTTTCGCTTGGGTGCTGCAGTGGTGAATAAGTATGGAGAGATTCGGAAGGATGAATTGACGGTTCCGTTGCTGGGGATGGCAACGCCAGGCAGTGAGGTACTGATCCAAACGTTTTGGGATCGCCTTGTCATTCTAAACGGCCAACACCAGCTAATTCGGGAAGTACCCAGACCTTATACGGGACGAAATGTAGACATTCCGTGGTCACAAGTATGCGCTGGATGGCTGAAAAAACCGGTTTAACCCCTTAAAATTTGAGTCTTTCTCCCTTATTCTCGCATTTTCATATGCTTCTTCCCTCCTTCAACCACCTAGGAGTCTAGGAAGGAAAACGCCTAGCGTCAAGGAGATCACTTGACCCCAGACGTTTTCCTTCCTGCTTGTCAGCTAGGTTGAAGTAGGGATCATTCTGCAATCCTTTGCCATACTACACTTTCACAACAAATGGTGTAATGAGTTGCAAGGCAAAGGCTTTACCAAATTCTACAGGTGATAAATCGTACAAGCTTCCATGAATCCGTCGCTGATTATAAAAGAGCAGATAGTTTGTCACGATTTCATAGGCTTCTTGATAGCTCTGAAATTCATTCCGCTGCAAACATTCTTTCTCCAAAACACTGTGAAATGACTCAATGTGAGCGTTTTTATTGGGTGTCTTTGGAGGAATTCGCTCATGCACCGTTTGGAAATGCTGACAGGCTTCTTCAAAGGCATGGCTAATAAACTGTGGACCGTTATCCGTACGGATAACAGGGCGATCATCACAATTGAATTGCTGCCGTTTCCACAAAGCACGTTGGAGAATCTGAGCAGCATGTTTTCCTTCGCAGGTCAGTCCGAAATGGTAGTCCACGATCGCTCGATCATAGACATCAATGAGACTCATCAGGAAAAAGAAACGCTGTTCTCCTACGATAAATCCGTATTTTACGTCTATCTCCCACAATTGATTCGGAGCGGTAATCTCTCGGTTGTTTGCCAACTTTCGAGGATGTTTCCTTTTCTTTTGTCGTTGTGGTTGCAGGAGTTCTTCTTCTTTCAGCAAGCGGTAAACCTTTTTCTTGTTGATGACCAGTTGGTGGTCTCGCCGTAGGCAGACGGTAAGCTTTCGATATCCATAAGCAGATTCTTCATCGGCAATCAACTCGGATAGCCATTCTTTGATTTGTTCGTCACTGACAGGTTGTCCGTCTTTTGACAACGAATAACCGGGTATAGGTCTTCCTCCGTGATAAACGCGAGGTTTTTGGGAGGCTTTGTTTTTTCGGTAATAGTAGGTTGCTTCCAGGATGCCGACAATACGTAGCACTAGTTTGGCTGTGTACCCCAGCTGTATCCACTTGTCGGCTATTTCCATTTTGTCCGATAAGCTGGGTTCACCTTTTTTACAAGATCACGAAGGATCGCGATTTCCAAGTCCTTTTCTCCCAGTAATTTCTTCAGTTTATCATTCTCCGTTTCCAGTTCCCGAAACTCTCCTGGACTTGGTGTATAGCTTGTTACAGCTTTAGCTTCGGAAGACGTATTCTGCCAATCTGCGTGTTTGGAGTCACGTATCCATCGATACAGCATTTTAGGGTCTATCCCATGCCGTCTGGCTACTTGGCTAGCGTTTCCTACTTCGTGGGCTTCCTGGATCAATTGTTGTTTGAACTCGATTGAATAGCGTCTCCGTTGCATAAAAATATCCCCCTGTTCTTCTGATATCAGCTTAACAAGATAAGGGGGTATGACTCAAATCCAATTTTGGGGCTTAAAAGAAACCACGTAGTGTAACGCACTCGCAGTTTCTCCGTATGCTACCGGAGATCTTGCAAGGGTATGTAACCGTGAAGGATCTAACAGAGCGAAAAGATCGTCTTCAGGCAATGTCGCACTGGTGTGATATTTACACCATCGAACAGATTCAAGAGGTAATTGCTCTACTAGGCCAAGACACACCGATTACGCGCATCACGGCCGTGCTAGGCGTAAAATATGGCAGTCGTGACCTCCCTGTCACGTGGGAGGAGACGTTGTCCCCTCCGGGAACTCGCGTAGAAGGTTCTCTCCAACGCTATGATCAACTTGTGGGGGTGAGCTGAGATGCCGACGGCATTGGGAGATTTGTGCCGACAACTCCGATTGGCGCATGTCGTGGACTACGTATCCGTTCAACAGAATGAGCAGATTCGTAGCATTGTGGAGCAAATCCTTGTTGCGGAACTGGACGGCCGCCGCCGTGCCAAGTTAGGTAAGCTTGTTCAGCAGGCGGGGTTCCCGCATATTAAGACTTTCGAGGGGTATGTGTATGACCATATCTCTTTCCCTAGTGGCAGTAGTCCGGAGCTGCTCCAGGAATTGGATTGGCTCGAACGCAAAGAAAATTTACTCTTAATGGGTGCCGTCGGCACAGGGAAAACCCATATGGCAACGGCACTGGGCGTGGAGGCTTGCCGCCGGGGCAAGGCGGTACAGTTCTACCGGGCTTCCGATTTGGTTTCTGTACTTCAGGAAAAATTTGTGGCGGGAACACTCAGCCGATTTCGCGAGAAATTGAAAAAGATAGATTTACTTATTCTCGATGAAGTCGGCTACGTGCCGTTCAGCCAAACCGGTTCTGAGTTATTGTTTAACGTGATTGCGGATTGCTATGAGCAACAGAGTGTGATCGTTACATCTAACCTGGAGTTTGGCCAATGGACATCGGTGTTTGGAGACACGAAGCTCACGTCGGCGCTCGTTGATCGTCTGGTACACCACGCTCATATCCTCTCATTCACAGGTGAGAGTTTCCGCTTCAAACAGGCAATGGATAGGATTCCTTTGTAGTTTCAAACGGCTGGCAAGTGCTTAGGCAATTTTGGCTGCAAAGCTGAGCATTTTCTACTTGCAAAACACACCAAGTAGCTTAAATCTAACAAGGTTTCATCCCCTTAGCGGAATATCTTCCCTTGACACAATATAGTCACAGACGCTAATTAAAGCGGCTTGCGACTAATGTTCGGGAGAGAACCATCCTTCGGGGATGAAACCTTTTATTAAATCTACGTAGGTACAAAGTACAGTTATTATTTTATACACAGTCTTTTATTTTTTAGGGATACTGAACAACGTTCCGGTTGGATCTTGGACGTTCTCAAAAAAATAAATGCTAGTAGATTGGGGTTCTTTTTTAGGAATAGCATAATATTCTTCGTCCCAATATGTCCAAAATATCTCTTCCTTCATCGGAAGGCCTGTTTTTCGATCAACGTAAGCGAATATCGTGGTAGTGCCTTTTGGTTCAGTATCTACTTGCTTGTACACTTGTGTCATCTTCCTGTTATAATTTACAGTTCCTACAAATTCCCATTCCCTCCCGCCTTGATTTTGAAACAAAGATAGTCCTGCAGGAATAAAATTCCCTGGCTTCCTCTCCGTATTTACAGTAACTTCTCCTCCTTCCTTTCTCTTATGAAAAAACTTCGTTCCTTGTTTATTTACGATCCATTGCTGACTTACACCCTCTTTGAATGAAAAGTCATAATTAAAAAATTCATACCGCTCATCGCCATTTTGTGGATGTTGCCAGCTTTTTGAAAAGGAAATAATATTTGAACTTTTTGTTATCTGTGTCACATGTTTGATAATTTGTTTATGCTTTTGGGGATCCGGAATCGTGAATAAGGCACCTGCTGGATCGTCTACCTTTTCAAAAAAGAACGCCTCCGCAATCAGCGGTTTTTTTAAGTCTCTACCCTTGTAATACTCTTTAACAACAGGCAAGCCGGTCGTTTGTTTCAAATAAACAATTTCCGTATAAGAGGCCACTGGGTCCCGTACTTCTCTTATCATTTTTTCCACCCGTTCCCCGTCGATTTGTACAGTACCAGCCGAAGTCCAATCCGTTGTCCGATAGGCATCTGTCGTGGATTGGAACAAAGTTTTGCCCGGAGATATTGTTGTATAATACGGTCCCGTTCCGGTATCCTCAGTAACTTTATCCTGTTTTTTACTAATCCTATAAATCTGTTTCCCTTGCTCTTTTACGATTGTCCGTCCCATCCCAATTTCTTCACTGTCAGCAAAGGAATATTCGAATTCGTCATGGCGCTCATTCTTACTTTGTGTATGATACCAACTTTCTCTAACGAGTATTTTCTCAGGACTTTTTACCAATGTTACCATATGCTCAATAACAGGTTCAGGATGTTCTGAAGCAAAGCTGCACGAACTGTCAGTCACACTCCACATGAGTAAGACGAGAATGCTCAGACACCCTACAATTCGCTTGAAGCTCATGTTCCTCCTCCTTTTTCCTCTATAGGTAATTACCTCCTTAATTATTAAACGCAAAATGAATCAATAAGTTGCTTTTTTACAATTATTTTTTTCTACAAATTCCCATCCTACTAACTAATACTTAGATTTCATCCCATCGTCCTCCTGAAAAAGTATCACTTCCACCTCCTTTATAATGAAATATACAGAATAACCCCTGGTAATATCCGCCATCCGTCCACGATCAGCAAACTAAACGACCCTTTCAAAATACATTCCTAGGAACATGCTGGGTATGTTCATACATACGTTCAATCATGATAATTCGCCTCCCTTTTTTACCTCATGTTAGACACTTATCAATAATTTATTTGTCGAATTACGTTATGTAAGCATTCGTGATTTTTACAAATTTCGACATCTAATATAAATTAATAAAAAATAACCTATGTTTTCCTAGGAATAAGGTTGCAATTTAAACAATTGGATT
Source organism: Brevibacillus borstelensis (assembly GCF_036700025.1). Lineage (NCBI taxonomy): Bacteria > Bacillati > Bacillota > Bacilli > Caryophanales > Paenibacillaceae > Brevibacillus > Brevibacillus borstelensis. The sequence goes on from NZ_CP144922.1 coordinate 4,538,991, forward strand.
TCCTTGTTAATAGATAGTCTTAGACTAGGGCTATATTCCTCCCCCTTGGCCATTTCCACATTTCCATCAGCTTATTTTAAAAGGTAAGAAGGTGAGACTGTTGAGAGATGAAATCATAAAAAAAGAATGTCGAAATTTTTTAAAACGTGTCGCTTGGCGCTTGCAATATTCTGCTAAAAGAAATGTATACCGCCACACTCGCATGATAGATGAAATATATGGTGAAGATATCACTTCTCATACCGTCTCAAAGCTCTATATCGAAGAAGTACTCTCTCAAATACCAGAAAAAGCTCGTTTTATCATTTGTAGTATTGTCATCGACGGACAAACAGAAGAAGAAGTAGCAAAAAAATTAAAAATCTCGAGACAAGGAGTGAACAAATGCAAAAACAAATACCTTCGAATACTCAAAGAAAAAATGACTCCTTTTACATGACTTTTAAACTTGCAATGGCAGGTGATAACCAAGCTATGATGGAAGTTATTGACTTTCTACTCCCTGATATGGAATACCTTGCAAACTTTATTAAATTACCTAGAGAAGAATCTATTCAAGAAATGAAAGCCGCTATGATTGAAGCCATCCGCCAGGGAGAAATTCAACTATGATACCATCTGATTTGATAAATGTGCTCGCCGTTATCGTCTGCTTTTTAGTTCTAGTAGTCACATGTAACCATGTGGACTTGCAAGTTAGAGTAAAAAATATTCTTGACTTACACTTAAAAACAAATAAAGAAAAGAAGGAAAATAGTGAAGACGAAGATCAATTTCCATCGTAGTTTGTGAATGTAGAAACAATACAATCAGGGTTTCTTCTCTTAAATCTATGTTAATTATAGGAAATGAGAGGTGTACTGCCAAATGGCGGAGGTTGTGTTAATTGGCTCATGTGCCGTTCTAGTATTCTTATTTAGTGGTCAAGTAATTTTATTAAGACGAATAAAACAAAAGATTAAATAGTTGTGAATGTCAACCAAAATGTTGACCACAGTGCTCATCAAAAAATTGACCACCATGGCAAAAATCAATCCACCCGTCGGGTGGGTAACTTTTTCATGATCACGATCTTTGAATGCTCTGTTTAAAGCGATAACTGTCCCCATTCATTGCAAAGATGTGGGCACGATGGGTAAGCCGATCAACCAGGGCTGACGTCATTTGCTCATCTTTGAAAATCTGTGTCCATTCCGTAAATTCCAGATTACTGGTAATGATCATGCTTCCTTTCTCATAGCGGGCCGCACAAAATTGGAATAATAACTCCGCCCCGGTCCGACTGAGAGGGACAAACCCGACTTCATCCAAAATAATCAAATCTGTTTTCAACCATTGCCTCTCTAGCTGGAGAATTCGCTTTTGGGACTGAGCTTCCATAAGCTCATTGCATATTTTAGCGGCAGTCCAAAACTGGACGGAATAGCCATGATGGCAAGCTTCCTTCCCGAGTGCAATGGAGAGATGAGTTTTGCCAGTGCCAGAGTTTCCGATAAACATGATGTTCTCTGTCTTTTCGATGTACTCACAGCGAGCCAGTTGAAGCAATTTGGGCTTGTTGAGAGACGGAATGGCTGAGAATTCAAATTGATCGATCGTTTTCATAGAAGGGAATTTGGCATGCTTGATGCGACTGGCGATTTGGTTAGCATCCCTTTGCTGAACTTCTTGCTCTAGTAGGGCTAAGAGGAACTCCTCGTAGGGAATTTGCCGTTCAGCAGCATCATGGGCAATTTCCTTATAGACACGTTTAATCGCAGGTAAGCGAAGGCGTTTCGCATAGGTTTCAAGCAAGAAACTCGTACTCAATGAACCACACTCCTTTTCTGTAACAAACGATTGTACTGGCTAAGATCTGGGGCCTTTACCTGAATACGTGGAACAGAGCTATCCTCCACCAACGAGAGTTGGGGTAGACGGTGTTCCGGCAATGTTCGCTGAAACAATAATTGCCTTACGGCATCATATTGGAACATCCCTTTTTGGCAGGCCTCCTCCAGTGCTTCTTCGACAAGAGAAGTATCGAATTCACGGTGCAAAAGCAAGAGTCGAACGAACTCCTTCATCCCTCCTGGTCGGTTGCGGCACTTGTCCAAGAACTTTTGGTAAATGGCGGGTAATCCTGCCTGATGCAATGGTCTAGCATAAAGAACTGCTCCTGGACGAATAAGAAGTAAATCCAGATAATGATCGTATTGCAAAATCTCCTTTCCCTTTTCCAAACACCGCTCATGCGTCGCAATCAGGCTTTTTCCGTGATACACCTCAACTTTTTCAGCAAACACTCGGCAAGTAAGCTGGGTCGATGCATAGGAAACGGGGACGGAATAGGCATTTTTCTCAATGTGGATCATGGATAGCGTATTGCTTTTCACGGGTACAACACGGAAACAATCCAATGGCCGTGGAGGCAATGGAAGCATGATAGGCAACTCTTGAGCAAATGCTTCTCCAACCGTTAGTGAAGACCTTGGAACGGTTGTATTCTCGTAAGAGATACATTTTTCGAGGAGGATTTGATTGAGCTCCTCCAGAGAAGAAACACTGGGTACAGGGGTAAAAAATTGCCTCTGAGCAAACTGTACGAGGTTTTCCACCTGGCCTTTTTGATGCCCTTTTCCGGGATCACAGAAATAGCTTTCAAACAGGTAGTGGGCACGTAGCTGAGTAAATCGCTCTTGTTCCTCGCGATTTTTACCCTCCAATACCTTCTTAACGGCTGTTGTCAGGTTGTCGTATGTGATGACTTGGGGAACAGCACCGAAAAATTCAAAAGCATCTACATGACCTTGGAGAAGAGCCTCTTGCTTCTGATGAGCAAATGTTTTGATAAAAATCTTTCTGCTGTATGTGCAACGCATACAAAAGACTTGAACCTTTACTTGTTTCCCTTGTAAATGAACCGTAACCTCACCCCAGTCAAATTGAGCAAAGCGCCCTGGCGGGAAATCGAGAGGGACAAATGCTTTAGGGGGAGAAACCCGCAACTCTCTGACGTAGCGTCGTACAGTAGATTCACCGCCGGTGAATCCATGTTCGTCAACGAGTCTCTGGTAAATGCGTTTGGCAGTATGACGCTGCTTCGGGGGAGCTTGTTCATCTTGATGCAGCCACTCCAAGATGATGGGCTTGACAGAATCAATGACTGGCTTTGGCTTCGGTTTTGAAAGCTGATACACAGGAATCTCAGAGGATTTCAAAGCCTTTCGTATCACTTGACGGGAATAGCCGGTCTCTCGAGAAATTTGGCGAATCGACTTTCCTAGCAGAATGTGTTGTTTCCTGATAAACTCGTAATTAGCCATCTGAAGCATTTCCTTTCCTCCTATATCTTGTGGTCCGACAACTTCAAGATACAGGAAAGAGGTGCTCAGGTGGTCAACTTTTTTATGAGCAATGTACCACTAGGTGGTCAATTATTAGATTAGCATTCACAAATAGTTCTCGAAGTACACTTTGAGCTATCGTACAGTTTACTTTGATAAGCATTGTAAAATAAACAATAAACATTCATTTTGAATTTTATCATCTGTTTACTACAACTTCAGATTCTATCTTCTGAACAGGGGGAAGGAATATCATTCCGTGGAAAATGGTCGAAGATTCAGGGTCTGTAAATAAATTTATGTAAAATCAAACATACCAGTATATAAGGTTTCATTCCCTAATTAGAAGTTCTCCCTTAGAACCAATCGAGTCAAAGGCGTAGGTAAAGCGAACCTATGACCCTAATTGGAAGAGAAAAATCAGAAAATTATTAGGGGGATGAAACCTTTTCATATATTTAGGTTGATTGAGTTTACTCGAAAATCTTGACAGACCTAATTGACGCAACCCGTCCATTTCCAGTAAGATGTCCGTCATCAATGTAGAGCATTTGAGATGAGCCTCTACCTGTTTATGGCAGACTAAAAATGTAGGTTATGGCAGTTAATTTATGCAGACCCGTAGGGGCTGCATAAATTAAAAAACCACTTGCCAACATCCCCTTATCAAAATACACTCCTGTTGGGCATTACAGACGACGGGAGGTATAAAGTTAGGAGATGTTAGCAGTGGCAGAAATTAATTATATCAGGCATGAGGCAAACAAAAAAGGGCGAGCTTATAGCAAGATTGCCAAACAAATGAATCGTGATTCAAGGACGGTTCAGAAGTATGCAGAAATGGATGATTTCAATCTACAAGAAAAGCCCAAGCAAATTCGAAAAGCTAGAGTCATGGAGCCCGTTAAACCTATTCTTGATCAATGGATCAAAGAGGACTTGAACAAGAAAAAGAAGTTCCGAAGAACAGCACAACGCTTGTTCACGCAATTAGTGGAGGAATACCAATTTACAGGATCATCTCGCTCTGTCAGACAATATGTTTCCCAACGTAAGCACCAGTTAGCGGAGACAAGTGATGCTGCGGCATTGCCATTGGAAACGAGACCTGGATCAGCTCAAGTTGATTTTGGAGAAGCACCATTCAAATATCAGGGAGAAAGTGTTACCTTGCCATTCCTCGTTCTCTCGTTTCCTTATAGCAACACGTTCTACTTTCAAGTTTTCCAGTTGTTTTTCGCAAGTCAAAAATACAGAGAATCGCTGCGGATTTGTGCATAGGCACGGCCAACGCTGAAGATTATGACGATCTCACTCCGGATAGCGCATTTCGTAGCCGGTAGCTCTCGCCGGTGAAAGCCAGGACGTGTGCGTGGTGAACGAGTCGGTCCACGAGCGCTGCTGTCAGTCTGGCATCTCCAAACACCGTGTTCCACTGGCCAAACTCAAGGTTAGAGGTGACAATCACACTCCTTTGCTCATAGCATTCGGAGATGACGTTAAACAGTAGTTCAGCTCCGTCTTTGTGAAAGGGCACAAACCCCATTTCGTCGAGGATGAGTAACTCAGCCTTCTGCAACTCCCGCTGAAAACGGCTAAGCGTCCCGGATTGGTACTTGTCCTGTAACGCGGCCACAAGGTCATGCACCCGAAAGAATCGTACCTCGTACCCTCGTCGGCAAGCCTCCACGCCTAGTGCCGTTGCCAGGTGGGTCTTGCCTGTTCCCACTTTGCCCAGCATCATCACGTTCTCTTTCCGCTCGAGAAATGCCAGATCCGTTAGGAGCTCACGACTGCAATGCGCTGGGAAGGTGACTGCTCCGAAATCATAATCCTCTAGTGTCTTCATCTGTGGAAACCGGGCTTTCTTCATGAGTCTGCGAATCCTGGATATCTCTCGGCCCCGCAGTTCCACTTGGAGGACTTCAAGCAGGTATTGCGAGCGGTCATTGAACGCAATCGCCTCGTACGCTTCCATCACATACCCCAAGTGGAGGTTCTTGCATGCAGTAACCAATTCGTGTTTCATGCTCTGCTCACCCCCAGAATGGCGTCATATTGCCTGAGGTCCGGTGTGTGCCCGTGAATCTCCATCGGTGTATGAGCCTCCGCAAACGGCTTAGGGTGAAACTCAGGATGTTTCATCGCATATAGCGCATGCTCAAGGACTGTGTCAGGATCGAAATGCCCAGCCAGTGTATCGAGTGCAGCACCCATGTCGGACATCTGGTGTGTATCTAACAATCGACGAATCAGAGCCACACGAGATTTCCTCAGATCGATATCCTCCACTTGCACGAATCTGCGGACGGAAGCAGGCATGAACCTCGCCAGATCGGAGTACATCACCATCCTTGGCTTTCTCAGGTAACCCTCAAACACATCTGTCCACTCAATCGGGATTGCCTTTTCCGTGTACGGGCGAGGCAACGTCCCCAGGTGTCGGTACTCTCCGTCGCCCGACAAAACCTCGATCTCGTCCCATTTCACCTTGAGCAATACGGGATCTAGCGCACGGCACTGCGGTAGTGGATATGTGGTTGTTTCAAACCGGAGTTCCCTATATTTGTTCAAGCGGGCCGGTTCAAGCCTGAAAACCTCAAACGCAACGGTTGGCATAGCCAAAAGCTTCTTCCGTTCTTGCTCCCACAAGTCGACGATACGCTCTTTCTTGGCATAGTGTGGACGATCCATGTCTGCCTCTGCTGCCTGGGCCAAGTATGTCTCAAGGTCAGCATCCGTTTCGCAAATCGGTGGTGGTACGAGCCAATTACGCCGACTGTACCCCACCTTGTTCTCCACATGCCCCTTTTCGTGACCACGATAGGGATTACAGAATTCTGGGTCGAACCGGTAGTGGGTAGCAAACCGCAGGAACTGATCGGTGCATGACCGCTTTCCATCACGGCCAATCGAGACCACCGCCGCCGACAAGTTGTCGAACCAGATTTTCCTCGGAACGCCTCCCATCCGTTCAAAGATGCGCTTCATTGCCTCCAGAAAACACTCTGTGTTCTCCTTTCGAACCGGAAAGGCGAAGGCCGCATTGCTAAACGGGAAGGACATAATCAGCACTTTGCGCTCCACGAGTTGACCTGGTTGCCCAACATAGGCTGTACCAAAATCAACCTGTGCCTCGCCGCCGGGGTGTTCGAGTCGTTCATAGCTTTCGGCACGTTCCAGCTTGAGTTCTTTTCGGCGTTTGGCTACATATTCTTCAACAGTGCGTCGTCCGCCCTCAAACCTGTATTCATCACGCAGACGATCAAAGATTCGCTTCGCGGTATAACGCTGTTTGCGGGGCAACGCCTGCTCCTCCGTTAACCAAGTATCAATGATGTCAAGATACGGACCGAGAACGGGATATCGTCTCTTGCGCCGACAAACGGGTTCATTCCAATCGTCCTTTGTGGCGTATTTCTTGGCTGTCCTCCAATTGACTCCCATGGCTCTCGCAATCTCCGAGATTGAATAATCCTCATTCTCGTACAAAAATTTGATATACTGTTGCTGTGGCACTTTCAACATTCCTCTCACATCTCCCTGGTTCTTCTGGACAAAGACCAAGGTAGACTTAATAGAGTGATGTTGGCAAGTGCCTATTTATTTTTCCGCCTTGTAAAACGCAGGCTAGCTCTGCATTTTTACGCTGCGATTTTCTGTACTTTTATTATGCGATATACACCAGTCTCAGAATCGAGAATGCTTTCTGGAGGGATTAAAGCGTATCTTTCACTATATAGGTGGAGTTCCAAAGGTCATTCGATTTGATAATTTATCACCAGCGGTGAAAAAGATCATGCCAAATGGTCAGCGTGAACTGACGGAGGAATTTCAAAACTTCGTTTTTCATTATGACTTTGAATACGAGTTTTGCAATCCCGGTAGTGGCAATGAAAAAGGGCACGTAGAGGCGATGGTCAAGTACGTTCGCAACAACTTCCTGCTTCCTGAGTTGCAGATACACAATCTTGATCAGCTAAACGAAACCCTTTGGAAAAAAGCCGAGAAAGATCGGGAGAGACCTCATTATGTGAAAGAAACCATGCTTTCCGAACTATATTTGGCAGACAAGGAACACCTTCTTCAATTACCTGCCAAAGAGTTTGATTGTATCCGATATGAACGAGTAAAAGCGGATAAATACGGATATATCCGAGTCGAAAATAAACTCTACTCAACGTCTCCCCGTTTTGCCAAATGTATGGTTTTGGCAAAGATCTCATTTGACCGAGTCGATATTTTAACTGAAGAATATGAGCTGATCGTACAGCATCCCAGGCTGTATGGCAAAGAGCCAAAATCAGTGATTTGGCAGCCATATTTGATATTGATGGCAAAACGGCCAACTGCTATTAAATACACAAGTTTTTATGAACAATTGCCAATCGAATGGCAAGTCTATCTCTCGAATTGCACGGTCCCAGAGAAGCAAGAAGCTCTCCAGCTACTATCCGTCATTTTAAAAAACGATGATATGAAAATACCCACGCAAGCTTTGCAGCTTGCCTCTGAGAATGGTCACCCAGCCGTTGATTCTATTAAGCAGATCTATTATCAACTCATGAATGGCCGTGGACAAAGGGATACCATCCAACCGAAAGGTTTTGTTCCTGCCGTTCCAACAGCCACTAGAGGATTAGCCCATTACAATGAATTTTTTAAGGGAACGGGAGGTCATCACTAGTGGATGCATTGATAAAAGAATATTCAAAGCGTCTCAAGTTGAGTTGGGTTCGGCAACATTTCCATGAGGTTGAAGCTACTACAAATGAAGAGTACTTACTCAAAATACTAGAAAACGAGATACAACAACGAGAAGTACGGAAAATCAATCTGCTCTTTAAACAATCTTCCTTGCCAAGAGTAACAGGAAAGCCATTTGAATGGGGTCATATTCAGATGGGACAAGGTCTCACGCAGGATCATATCCTTCATGGTGGATTTATAGAGGAGAAAGAAAATCTGATCTTTTATGGGGGTCTGTCCAGTATTTTGTGTAAACCCTTTTGGAATAAAAAACTAGCGTAAGTATTGGCCGATCCGATCCGGGAAGAAAACGGAGAGCTGGAGGAGCATTTGCCCCCAGTTCTGCACTCGTCCAGTCCACTTCCTGGTGACGTCCATGGTAGCCAAATAGAGCATTTTGAGCAGGGCTTCATCGGTGGGGAAAATGCTCTTGCCCTTCGTCACCTTTCGGAGTTGCCGATGGTAACTCTCAATCATATTGGTCGTATAGATCAATTTACGAATCTCTGGTGGATACTTGAAAAAAGTAGCTAGCTCGTCCCAGTTGGTACGCCAAGAGCGAACGATGAGGGGATATTTGTTACCCCATGTTTCCTCAAAACGATCCAATTCCAGTAAGGCAGCCTCTTCTGTTGCCGCTTTGTAGATTGGCTTTAAATCCGCCGTCACTTTCTTAAGATCCTTGTAAGAAACATAACGGGTCGAGTTGCGGATTTGATGAATGATGCACTTTTGGATCTCCGTATTCGGATAGCAGGCAGAGATGGCCTGAGAGAAGCCCGTTAGGTTATCCACGCAGGTGATGAGAATGTCCTGAACCCCACGGTTCCGTAAGTCGTTCAGTACGCTCAGCCAGAACTTTGAGGATTCATTCTCTCCAATCCACATGCCTAATACGTCCTTGTTGCCGTCCAAATCAATGCCAATGACCATATAAGCCGCTTTGTTCACAATAGCACCGTCTTGCTTGACTTTGTAGTGAATGGCGTCCATAAATACAACCGCATAGATGCTTTGTAGCGGTCGGTTCTGCCATTCTTTGATGAGTGGCACGATCTTATTCGTCACATTGGAGATCATGGTAGGAGAAACGTCAATTCCATACAGATGGTTCAGATGGTCCTGAATATCCCGTGTGCTGACACCTTTGGCATACATGGCGATAATTTGGTCCTCAATGCCGGTAACGGTAGACTGATGCTTTTTCACGATAACGGGCTCAAATTCGCCATTACGGTCACGTGGCACCGCGATCTCCACCTCGCCGTATTCGCTTGTCACCGTCTTCTTTGTCTTCCCGTTACGGCTGTTTGTTGTTTTCTTTCGCTTCACATCGTGCTTTTCATAGCCGAGTTCCGTGTCAAGCTCCGCCTCTAGCATCGACTGCAGCGTTTCTGCAAACAGTTCCTTCAGTGCCGACTGCACATCGTCCATCGTCTTGAGGTTGTTTTCCTTCACAAACGCCTTCACTTGTTCCTTACTAAATCTCGCCATAGGTGTCATCCTCTCAAACCAACCTTTCTCTTATTGTAATAGGTTTTGAGAGTTTACACAGAATATTTTACAGTCCCGTCCGCGAAGATAATATTTTATCTCGTTATCTGGATCTCCAACCTGCTTCATTCGGTAATAACATTTTTATACTCTGAATGATACTCTTCTCGGCATAACCATCAATCTTTTTAAAAAACAAATAACCCGCAAGAGGTCACTTTTTTTAGTGGTTATCTTACGGGTTATATACGAAGCTGGATCTATTAAAATGTTAGAAAAAAATTTTACGTAATTATCGTTTCATTACTCATCTATTCTTTTTTGCCCTAATCGTTTCATAAGTTGTAGCTTCATAAACTTCACCAACATATCGGTCTAATGGTCGCTCAGTACGATCATCTATTGTATAACCCAACCACTTTCCATAAACATCATATCTTTTAGCTTGAGCATAAAAATAAATAGTATAATCACCTACTTCGTCTACTGAAACACTTGTTTCCGTACCTTTAGTGTATTCAATTGTTTCCGAGGTCACATAGTTGTAGTCAAAGTGCCCCTCTATTTCAGTAAGAAACTTGTATCCTCCTTGTACTCTTGCTCCTGTATCTATTGAATGCGAAGTTTCATTGATCTTCTTTATAGTTTGGAGGAATTTATAATTTATCTTTGTCCCTCTTGCCACTTCTACGTCAGCTTTATGAACTAAAAAATACTCCCTATCATAACCATTTTGTTTAGCTCTTATTGAACCGCGTACAAATCCATCTTGCTTATATACTATAGTCGAGGAAGCAGGTTGTACCGAATTTGATTTTTCAAAACTTGGAAGCTTACTTCCTGAATCGTAGTTTAGATGTCCTACTGAGTAGGACCCAACTTCACGATCAATATCTTTTGCGAATACGTTTGTACCAGAAGCGAAAATACCCAAGGCAAAAGTAACAGACAATAAACTACTGAGAACTGCTTTTTTCTTTACTTTAAACAATTGAATTCTCCCTTTCTCTCTAATATTTAGAAACTTCCATTTAAGAAAGTATCTAACTGAGTTACAAAATCTACTAAAGAGTTGGAACCTTCATCAAAGTCAGCATTAGCAAAAAGTGTACAGCTTATGCTATATCCTTTTTTTTCAAAACTATATTGATATACATTAATAGAGGGATAAATATCGGAATAATATTCCTTAAGTTCATTATCAAGCGAATTATATCTGGCATTGCTATAGTAGATACTATGCTGCCACTGTTGGTGCTGAGATCCAAGGCGGGAACTAATGCTTAGAAGTACAATAGTTCCATTTGTTTTGTTTTTATAAATATAGTTTTTTTGTCTTCCAAAAATAGATTTAGTGATATCCTCTTGCTGTGGACCTAGAATAGTATCTGGAACAGTTAATATGTTATCGTTTCCTTTTAATAGTTCTTCATAATTGTCTGGTTTGAAATTCTCTTCCATTTCCTTTGTCATACTTTGGAATTTTTCCCTGCTTTCCTCTGTCAAAACATCCCCAGCATTAACCATTTGGGCTTTTGTAACAATTCCATAAGTATATCCACCTATAATAAATGCTGATATATATCCACCTATCAACAATACCAACTTATATTTCCTCATATATAGCCACCTCTGACTTGGTAAGCGTAACCGCGGCCTACCTAGGAATCTTTCTTTTTCAATTATAAAAACGGAAAATATTGTGATCATAACCTGTTTTTATTATATATTCCTATTAAATCCAATTATCTATTTTTTGTTAAGTTTTGTCAATCGTAAGAATAAAAAAATTAGAAAACTCCTCCCCATCCCCCACAGAAAAAAGGCGTCCCTTCCCCGGACGCCGCCATCGTCACTGAAATCCGTATCCTATTTTGTTGCATTTACTTCTGGATCATGTCGCGTACACCCGTATAAATAAGTGCAGCGGAAAATACCAGCATCGTGATAATCCCCAGACCATCCACGACGGGATCCAGGCCTGAGAGGAAGGAACCTTCCAGAGGCGTTTTCAGAAAAGCATAGCCTCCGACCAAGCCGCCAAGAAGCGAGAGCCATTTGTTCATCTGTGCGTCACCTCCCGTTCACCCAGCTCTAACTTCTGCTGGATTTACTACACCCTATGCGAGAGGTGGCCAAGCGGTTTAGACAGAAGTACAAGGCGTGTTCATCAATTTGCAATTGGGCATTGCTCTTCCTGTAAGGTACAATAGAAGCAGCGAGTCAGTTGAATTGACCATTTCCTCTTCAAAGGAGCGATATACGTTGCGTACCTTCTTATTGCTTGGCGCGATCAACGGTTTTTTGTCCGTTGCACTCGGCGCGTTTGCAGCCCATGGCTTGAAGCAAAAGCTGGATGAGTATTTGCTGGGCGTCTTTCAGACCGGCGTTACCTACCAGGCCACACATGCTCTCGCCTTGATCGCGGTTGCCTTGCTCATCAAGTTTTTCCCCGGTTCCTCCACATTGACCTGGGCAGGCTGGTGCTTCTTTTTCGGCATTGTCCTGTTTTCCGGCAGTCTCTATGCCCTCAGCTTGACCAACATCAAGGTGCTGGGTGCGATTACCCCGTTCGGGGGCGTGCTTTTCCTGGTCGGCTGGGCGCTGCTTGCCATCCAGGCGTGGAAAACAGCTTCTTAACCTACTCATTGTCTTTACACCATGCGGCTTCTTCTTCGACGGAGAAGCCGTTTTCCATTCTGCAACAGAATTCGGACTGCCGCGCCTCCCTGTTCGTCAGGCTGCCGCGATTTTGAGCAAACGGGGAATTGACATCTTCAGCGAAAATGCCTAGCACGGCACCCGGGCCTTTGCCATATCCTGTAGGTGAGTTTCCCCGAAGGAGCGAACCGGATGGCAAAACACCCGTTTTCTCATCAGCCGCCTTACTTTTACGGCATGACGGATATGTATATGCAAATGGGCTTTTATCCTTATCCAGGGCAGACGGCCGAAGAACATCCTGACGCAAACGTAGATATTCCCTTGCCGACCGCGATGGCCATGCAATGCAAATACTACCTCGGCCAGACCGTGCCATTGACTGCGGGGGGCGGCACTTCTGCCAGGGCGGCGCTGGTCAATCCGCTCCGCTCTGAAGTCCATCTGTTCGTAAATGAGTATGTAATCACGAACCGCTCTGCCGCCTATCCGGCTGAAGCGCAGCTTTGGTTCGGCAAAGCCGCTTCTCTCGGCAATCCTACCGTATCCCAGTTCGTCACACCCGGATTTGTGCAGCTCTCCCCCTGTCCACAGCCCCAAGGTCAGATCGTCTACGATACCGGCCCGCTTCCCATGAACGGCACTGCCTCGGCTACGCGGGTCGTCTCTCCCAGCTCATCCGTCGCCGCCGAAAAAACCGGCCATTGGATACTGGGTCCCGGTACAGCTCTGCTATTTTATTTTCCCGGGGAGGGAGAAGCTGTCGATTTGATCGTTTCGCTCGGATGGTGGGAGCAGCCGATGTACCGATAAAAACCGCTACACGTTGGCGGTTTTTTCGCGTCTTCATGCACATCCCAATCCAAGTCGCAGAACAGTCGGGAAGCCTTTGAAACGATAAAAGCTGTTGCCAGAAAACGACTCATTAGTCCGTTGCTATCCGCGGCTTCTGCCTTCGACCACCCAGGTAGAGAGTTGTCGCCAGCAGCACCAGATCAAGCTCATACCCGCTTTTGCCTCCGCTTCCTATCAAGCCGTTTTGCCATTTTACCGTAACAATGGCACCGATCATGATGGCTGCCAGCGCCCATGCCGCATAGCGGGTGGCGATACCGAGGATCAACGCCATTCCTCCGAGCAGTTCCACGGCCAGAACAGGATAAGCCAGCCATTCCGGCAAACCGTAGCCGACAAACGATTCTCCGACCGGCTCCATCCCCTTTTTCAGCTTCGCAAGGCCATGCGCCCAGAAAACCAGTCCGGTTACGAACCGCAAAAATAGAAACGACGCCTGCTCGATCCCCTTTCCCCAAGAAACGGCTGCTGTGTCGTCTTCCTCCATCCGTTTCTGCATCTTTGCGACCTCCTTTTCTCTTTTTCTACTACTCTATGCTCCCTGTCGGACAAACAGGAAAAACCCGAACAGAAAAAGTCCGGGCTTTCGTGACGGATTCGGTGCTGCATATGGCTCTGATTCTGCTTCGACTCTGCATACCGTACTGCGTTCGTAATCTATTTGGCACTGCATACGATATTACACCAATATCTCACGTTGGCATCGTTCGTCCGGCTCAACCTGCAGATACTGGACTGGCCAACCTGCGTTGCTTCTTTTCGTAAAGACTGCGCCCCGCTCCGTAAAACACGAGACTGATGACGGCGAGTGCCGCCATGACGAGGAACATGACCGGTCCCCCATAAGAGGATAAAATCATGCCGCCGGCCCACGGGCCCAAAAAATTGCCCAACTCACTAAAGCTTTGCGCTCCATAATAGGTTCCCCTCATGTGTGCGGGAGAAATCTGATCGATCTGGGCGTATTCTGCTGGAACGATCAGTATTTCACCAAGAGTAAATACAATCATCGCAATGATGAATGAGCTCCATTCCTGGGAAAAGGCAAAGCCAACCTCGCCTGCAGCCATCAAGAGCACTCCCCCGACCATCCGGCGAAACAGCGTTAAGCGCTCTGCCCATCTGGTCAAAGGGGCCTGCAGCAGCAGAACAGTCACTCCGTTGACGCTCATCATCACGCTGAATAAAGCCACGCCCTCCTTGATGTTCTGCTGCAGATACTGAGAGAGTGTGACGGACATCTGGCCATGTACCGTAACCAAGAGTACGCCTCCGAGCACAAACATCAGCAGGACGACATCGCGGCCAAGCACCTGCCACATCTTTGCAACTTGCGGTTTTTCCGCCAACTGGCCGGGCGCGTCCCCTACCCGGTACTTTTTGCAAACATACGAGAGCAATATGGCGAACAGCAAATAGGTCATGGCAGTCAGCACAAACGTGAAGCCGCTGCCCGCGATTCCGAGAAAAGCCCCCAGCATCGGCCCGATGGAGAAGCCCAGGTTGATCGCCAAATACCGGTTGGCGAAGACGCGAAACCGCTTGTCCTCCGGTGTCAAATCTCCCATCAGCGCTTTGGATACGGTACCGAAGAAGGCGCTGGCCAATCCCCTCAAAATACTGTTGAGAAGGAGTATGAACGGGTCGTTGGTGACGACAAATCCGGCGAAAGCGACTGCCATCAAAAGCATGGACAGAAGCATCAGCTTTCTGCGACCGAACAAGTCGGACAGCAGGCCGCCCAGAAATCCTCCGACCATTCCGGCCAAGGGACCGGCACCGATAATCACGCCGATCTCTGCAGGCGACAGCGACGTCGTCTCGCTCAGCATAATCGCCAAAAACGGCATGCTCATCGACTGCGTCAGCATGACGAATACGGTGCCTGCCATCAGCAGATGGACAACGGGATGTTGGGCGGCCCACGCTTCTTTCAGCCTGTTCATCGCTCGCTTCCTCCATCGTAGAAGTATTGCGACAACATGTCAGGCAGTTTGGCAAAGACCGCGTCCCGTATGCTATAGCCCTGCACCGTTGTACTGTCAGCGTAGTGGGCGCGGATCAGGCCTGCCCTGCGCAAAGCCGTGACATGGTGATGAACGGTGCTTTTGGCGAGCCCGACTGCTGCCTGCAATTCGCTCAATGTGCATGTTTTCTGGGCAAGCGTACGAAGGATGAGGAGGCGCTTCTCGTCAGCCAGGCATTGGGTAGTCGCCAATAGCTGCCTCACTGGGTTTTGTTTCACAATTTCTCCGTCAATGACCGGGTACAAGACCGTCGCCATGCCGCGATAAAAGTCAAGAATCGTGGTCGGTGTACAGTGAGCCTGAGGAACAAGCACGACGCGTTTGAGACTCTCTGTCGGCTCGATCCAGATGCCATTTGTCGCTTCATCGATCAAGAACGGCGCCTCGATGCTCTTTGCCCGCTCCCGCAAGTATCCCGCGCTTTCTTTCAAAGAAGCCAAAACAGCCTGCTCCTGACGGGAAAAGTAATGCTCATTCCAGCTAGACAAAAGCCTCAAGGAGCGATCACGAATTTCTCCCAAATTGAGTGGAATAGAGTCGACCCACGGTGCCATCCGCTCATACATCTCTCCGGCAGGCAGCGAGCCCAGCCAGTCAAGGAATTCGCCGACCGTCTCCTTTCGGGGTGACTGTGCAGCCAAAAGAACGATCCGGTGGAGCACCTCCCAGCGCTCATCCTCCAGTTCTGCAGCAAAGGACGCTGGCAGCAGCTGTTTTGTTTTTTCTCTCCAGGCAGGTTCGAGAAAATAGCTTTTCACTTCCTTTTGATGGGTGTATGCATAAAAGCTGGTTATACATTCGTACACAGGAGAGAATTCGATATCTATAGAATACATATTTTTCATTCGATCACCATCGAATATTTATTTGATGATTCAACTTTACCCCTCCTGTTTGTTTTTTGTCAATAGGAGCACTGGATCCCTGGCGTCCTTCCCGTTTTGCATCTGGCATTACAAGGACGTGATGCGACTGGTTATCTGCTAATTTTTAAAATGTGAGTGCGTTTTTCATGTTGACGAATGTGAACAGGAAAATATATACTAAACACGATATTGATAATGATAATCGTTATCATATATTTACTTTGGAGGTCTCATATGAAATCTACAGTTATCAAACGTCTTTACAGTACAACCTTGATCACCGCTTTCCTGTCGGGATCGCACATCGCTCTTGGTGTTCCGTTTGCTGCACATGCCGAACAAGCTAGCGCAGACAAAGCAGCGCTTAGCGAGGTTAAACAGACGGATGCAGCGCCGTCAACGGTAAACCAGACAAAACAGGCTGAGGCAGCGGCATTCACACGAAACCAGACTGAACAGGCAAAAGCAGCAGCATTGACGCTTGCTCAGGCTGAAGACATAGCGCTAAACAACAGCATCGATCTGGCCATGCTGCGGCTTGATGCCGATTCAACCTATTACAAGACACGCCAGACTTTGCAAGAAAAAGGCGCCATCAAGAGCGGCTCGATAAAAACGCTTGATCAGGCAAAAAAGAAGTACGAGGAAATGGCGAAGGCACGCAAGGACCTCGTCCATAGCCAGGCTGCGATGAAAGCACAAGAAAACACTTTGCGCCTGCAAGTGCAAAAAGCTTACCTTGACGCGCTGTTTGGCAAAGCACAGCTCGACTTGCAAAAGAAAAGCATCAAGCGACAATTCTGGTCTTCCGCTCCAAGTGAAGAAACGCAAAAAAACATCGAAAATCTCGAAACCAACCATAAACAAGCTTTAGCCAAGCTAAACGAACTGTTGAATGAGAATCCGTCCAAAGAGTGGAAGCTGGAGGCAGCCGATGACTTGACGAATGACAAACTGCCCGTTCTTGAGGAAATCCAGAAAGCCGCGTACAAAAAACGCCCGGACATCGTAAAAGCGATAGCCGAGAAAACATTTGCCCAGGAAAAAATCGATTACCTCAAAGATTATTCCGCTTTGAGTACATACCTCGGCAAAATGGCTAGAAACGACGGAAAAAAAGCGGAGCTTCTTTTGCAGCGAGCAAAAGCAAAGGCGGATCAGGAAATCGCGGAAAGCTACAAGAAAGCAGTTGCGGCCAGACAAGCTATGGAGGAAAGCGCTGAAAGCAGAAAATCGGCAGAGAAGCGTTATCGCGCCGTTCTGTCAAACTATCACAACGGGAAGGCGGCTCTTTCGGAGTTGGCCCAGCAGGAGAGCGAATTGTTGGAGCTGGAGACAAGGCATGTTGAATCCATCTACCAGTACAACACAGCGGTAGCTACCTTAAAACATTCGATCGGGTATTCATCGTATTAATCGTCCAACCAGCTATAAATACTCCCAACCTTTTTTAACGAACAGGTTGGGAGTTTCACATTCTCCCTCACAAACATCAATCAATGACAAAAAGGCTCCGGCAATTAGCCAAGGAGGATGGAAACAACACGGAAAAAAACACGGGACAGCTCCCGTGCACCAAGTCACACAAACGGCGGATTCCACATTTTCTTCCGCCAGCCCATTTTCAGAGAAACGACGTTTAGCTCCCGGTCCAGACGAACATCCACGCCAAAGGGAAGCTTGCGATCGTACCAGAACCGCACGTCGCTCCAGGTCACTTCATAACCGTCGTGAATCTCTTTCCACGTCACATGGACCCGCTGGGCAAACCCGAGAAAGGCCCTGACCCCGTCGACTCCCATCGTGGCCCGAATAATCTCATTCCTCTGCTCCTTCAGGTAAACCTCCTCTACATATATGTGCTGATACTCCACTTTTCCCGTATAGAAGTGGCGGTCCGTTTCCACGACAAACCTCCAGAAAAACGGATGAAAGCTGGGGATCACATGATACACCCCGTCCAGGCCAAACTGGCCTTTCACACGGCGAATCAGCAGCTGATGCTGGCAAGCCCGGACGGCAATATAGCCAAATGATGCCAGATAGACAATCGCGAAAATCGTTCCCGGCTCTCCGTGAAAGAAAATCCACCATACCAGCCCACCCGCATGCAGCACAAACAGGAACGGCTCGAAAATGGCCAGAATGTCGAGGTGGACCCAGCGCTGTGACAACGGACGCAGGCACTGGACGCCGTACGTATTCAGCATATCGAGAAAAACGTGGAGGATGACCGCAGCCAAAGCCCACCCATACAAGAGCCAGAGATGACCCCACAAACCGTAACCGGCAGACACCAGCAAGGAAATAACGGCCGGCCACAGGAACAATGCCGGGATTGAATGCGTAACCCCCCGGTGATAGCGGATGTAGGTTGTCTGTCCCTTGACCCGGACCACCGTGTCAAAGTCGGGTGCATTTGAACCAATCACAGTCGCAGCCATGACCGCTTGCGCCAATACCGGATCGCTCGCGACGCCCGGACTCAGGTGGGCAAGGCCCCCCAAAGTAACTCCCAGCAACAGATGACTTCCCGTATCCATGACGATCCCTCCCAAACGTTTTTTGCTGTACGCATAGCCTCCTGCAACAGCGCTCTCCCTATTTCCTTTCTCTTTCTCCCTCTCCCTCAACTGTACGGAACATTCGTAACTCCTGAATCAATGCAAGGTAAAGGTTTCTTTAAGAAAGCGAGGGGCTGTCCGATTTACGAGCGACAAAAAAACCGCCGGGGCATATACCCTGACGGTTCCTTTACTAGTAGCTGATCAACGCTGCCAGCAGCAGCCCCGCCGCAATGCTCAAGCGGGAAGCAAAGATGCCGACTGATACGTTTCCGTTTGGAATTTCCGAAACGACTTTAAATGGAGTGAGCCATTCAAACAGGTAAAAGACGAGAACCTGAAAAACGACCCCGACAATCCCCCAGAGCAAAAGGTCCAGCAGGTTTACGGAATGGTAAACCGCAGATCCGAGCACGATCGCAAGCCCGATGATTTTTCCCCCGAGATCATGGGCCGCCGCTTTGGCTGCAGCCATTTTTTTCGGATCGTCTGTCTGCGATCCATTCTTGATCAGTTCAAATTCCTTGTACGGAGTCGTAAAAGTAAATACAAAAATACCTACTCCCAAAATGGGAATGGTGACAGCCAAATAAGAAAGAAAGTTTAATAGATACCCCACTTGTGAGTCCATGTCGCTCTCTTCTCCCTCCTTTATTCTTGTAGGCCTACCGGCAAATAGTAGGACATGTTGTTGGTGATCGGCCCTCCGACACGGGCGATGATCGCGGATGCCTCTCCCCCAATCAAAAACGAGCCCCAGAGCAGCCGCCCTTCGCGTTGTCCTTCAGATGTTCTTACCGTAACGACGGGAAGCTCCACGCGCTTTTGGTAGATCATCTGCTGGTCCCAGTAAAACTCCTCCTGGTCCTTCTCTACGACGCTGCCTTCCGCATCGAACAGCACGACCCCGCCTCCTTCCCGCCCAAAGACAGGCTTGGTGACGTAATCGGCAACGCCCGCGAACCGGTTTTCAAAATAGGTCGGCAGCATATACGTTGCAACAATGTCATGCTCTTCCTGCGAAAAAAACTCGCCCGCTTCATGCAAATTCCAGATCAGGGCCTGAACAGCCTTGGACTGGAGCAAAAAGGCCGAAGGCGGATTGATAATCGCCAGCTTTTTATCTGCGATCAGCTGCAGCACATGCTCGCCGGTCGGGTAGCCGTCCTCGTCTCTCTCCTCTGCGAGCTTTTCCAGGGCATGCAGCCGGTATAGCACGTCAACAGGTGTCAGGTCCTCGCCCTCGAGCACGTACAGCCGGTCCTCAAAGACGCGCAGCTGCTCGAGTCCGGCAAAGCGGGCTGGCAACCCGGACTTTTCCAGAAGGTATTGCGTCGTCCCTTTGTCTTCTTCATGCCAGTCAAGCGCGCTGAACCAGATGTGCTTCGTCCGGTACCCCCGTTCTTTGTAAGCTTCCAGTATGTTCTGAAATGACGGAGCAAATCTCTTCTCCATCCCCTGGTTTGGGTTATTTACTCCAAAAGCATGGCAGACGTGCTCATTGACGCAAAAGGCTTCCACAATCCCCGTTGGCGTATCGCTGTTGTACTCCAGCATTTTCAACCCTTCTGCTGTCTGGGCAAAGTCGAAACGGCCTACGACTGTCGCAGGAATCTGCGGGATGGCGGTTCGCACAGCTCGCAGTGCCGGTTGCGGCACACCCAGCTCAAGCAACAGAGAGTCATCTGCCTTTTGCAGCACGGGCACCGTTTTTGCGAAAATTACGGCCAATTGCTTCGTCGCCAAGGCCAGTTCCTCGCGAAAGGAGCCTGTGATCAGATGAATGTCGGCCAACGCGTATTCTTCGCCGTACATCCAATCCCATGTAAACACGCCTTCCGTCCTCAGAGGACCGTATAAACGTTCCCGATCAATGTTGTGCGGCGCTGTCATCTCTCACCCCGAACTGGACGTTCCGGAGCTGCCGATGCCGCCCTTGGAACCGCTGCTGATGCCTGATGAGCTGCTCTTGTCTTTACTGCTGCTGGAATGGTAATAGTGAGAGGAGCTCGATCTCGAACCGCCCCCGCCATCATCACAATATCCATCATTGTCCGCGTCATAGCAATCGTCGTCATAGCCCCCCGACGAGCAGCCGCTGATCGTCAATGCCGCAGCCACGAACAGTCCGACTACTTTAGCCGTCTTGGTTTGTGTCATCATCTTTCCTCCTACGCTGACGGCCGTGCGTAATAAACATACACGCGCCGATCTTCATCCACCTCTGCAGATGTCTTTTCCCATTCGCGACCGTTCAAGGTAATATAGTCGCTTTGCAACAGCAATAGAACATCGTCGTCATCCTTGAAGGAGTACGTATGTATAAGCGGGTATACATTGGTTCCTTCCTTGTACTCGCGCAACTCAATCTGAATGCTGCCCCAGCGTGCTGCCGCTGTATCGACGTAGTCCACGGCCTGCTCCTCCGCAGAATACCGGACATAAATGACGTAGCACCCCGGCTCAGTCGCGCAGGACGTCTTTTCAAACACAACGTGACCCTTGACCAGGTAATCGCAGGCAAACCGCAAGGAAATCTCGTCCTTGTCAATCCCGTCGTAATAGTACAAAACCGGATAATCCTTTTCCTCGTCAAGCAGACGGTATTCCAGTCGAGCCATCCTTTTCACCTCCACGTAACAGAATATCAATATTTACGGATATGGAAATGATTTGTTTCTCCTATTTTTGATAAAAAATGGTTTGGCAGCAGGACATTTTTGATGTCTCTGTACGCTCAAGCTGGCCCTTCCCATCGAAGGAAAACGTTCCGCACCAAAAAAGATCCGACCATTCACCGGCCGGATCTTGCTATTGGGACGTTTCCTACACCGTCTCTTTTTCCGTCAACCGCAGGAATTCATCGATGTCGGCTACCGCCAGATCGACGGCTGTCTGCCAGAACTCCACAGTCGTAATGTCCTCGCCCAGGTGGCGCATAGCCAGCTCCTCGACGGTCATCCGCCCCGTATCGCGCAGCAGGGCGTCGTACATGTCGGCAAAGCCGGGCCCTTCCTGCAGCGCGCGTGCATATACGCTCAGGCTGAACAGATAGCCGAAGGTGTACGGGAAATTGTAGAACGGATAGGTGGTGATATAGAAATGCAGCTTGGACGCCCAGAAATGCGGCTCGTACTCGGAGAGCGCATCGCAGTAGGCTTCTTTCTGCGCTTCGACCATCAGGCGATTCAGCTCGCCGACGCTGACCAGTCCTTTTTTCCGCTGCTCGTAAAAACGCGTCTCGAACAGGAAGCGAGCGTGGATGTTCATAAAGAAAGCGACGGTCTGCTGCAGTTTGTCCTCCAAAAGGGAGATGCGTTCCTTGTCGCTGGCAGCGTTTTTCACAGCCGCATCGGCGACGATCATTTCCGCAAAGGTGGACGCCGTCTCCGCCACGTTCATCGCGTAATTTTGCGCCAATTGCGGCAAACCGCTCATGACCTGCTGATGATAAGCATGACCGAGCTCGTGCGCCAGGGTCGATACGTTTTTCGCAGTTCCAGCGTAAGTCATGAATACGCGGGATTGGTTTCTCACCGGGAAGCTGGTGCAGAAACCCCCCGGACGTTTGCCTGCGCGATCCTCTGCCTCGATCCAGCCTTCCTCGAATGCACGGCGGGAAAATTCAGCCATCGCCGGGTGGAAACGGCCGAACTGCTCGAGGATAAAGGCAGCCGCTTCATCATAAGAAACCTGTTTATGTTCTTTGGAGATCGGTGCGGACACATCGTACCAGCTCACTTTTTCCACACCGAGCAGCTTCGCTTTCCGCTCCAGGTACGCAACCAGGCGGTCCTTGCGGTTGTTGATCGCCTGCCACATCGCATCGAGCGTCTTTTCCTGCATTCTGCCGATGTCAAGCGGCTCGCGCAGAACGGATTCCCAGCCGCGATGGCGGTACAGCGCGAGACGGAAGCCTGCCAAATGGTTGATCGCTTTGGCAAACAATTCTGCTTCTTTCGCCCAAGCTTCTTCCCACTTGGCAAATACGAGAGCGCGGACGGAACGATCCGGATGGTTCATCAGATTGGCCGCTTGACCGACTGACAGTTGTTTCGTCTCCCCGTCGATCTCCACTTCAATCGTCATGCGCCCTACGACTGCATTGGACAAATCCTGCCAGGCATGATATCCGTCGACAGCCAGATCGGTAGCCAGCATCTCCTGTTCAGGAGTCAGCTTTTCCTGAGCCCGTCTGCGCCGTTCGTTCAACGGAAAGGCGATCGGCTCCACATCCGGCAGCTGCAGGATCGCATTCCATGATTGCTCGTCAATGTTCAGCAGGTGAACATCCCATGTCGTCAAAACGGAGGCAAACGCAGCGGACAGACTTTTGACCCGTCCCCCGAGAAGCGTAGCCTGCTCGTCCCGGACGTTCTGGGCTGTCAGGCAGGAAATAAACGCGCCCGCTTCTTTCAGGCGAACCGCAATGCTTTGCACGGTAGCGAGTACGGCTTGAAACGGTGACGGCTCAGAAAGGGAAAGTCCTTTCTGTGTTAACTGAGCGCGCAGTGCGGCAACCTCGTCTTCCAGTTGGCCCAAAAATGTACGAAACGCTTCCGAGGCGCTTCCGCCTGGAAAAAACACATCCAAATCCCAACGCTGTGGTAATTGCTTTGTCATTATGTACCCCTCCCCCTGTCATTGTAACCCAATGGTTTCACCATGTGCAGAGTATTTCCAAAATTTTGTAGAAGCAAGGATGTCTTCATTTGCTGTCTCTATATTATAGGAAGAAAATATTTTGGGATGGAAGAAAAAATTTGATAAAGGAGCAAACATATCCGCCTGACGTCAGAATGTGCCTCCGGATGCGCAAGCTGTATCCATTAGTAAACGCTCACCACTGGATTACGGGGAGACAGGGATCGGGCGGCATGAAACAAAGAAAAGCCGTTTTCCCAAGTAGCAGGACAACGGCTTTTTGAAAACGATTTTTTAAGAACGGCTTTTTAAGTACGCCTTTTTGTACAGCAACCCATTTTCATTCGAAGGATTGCCCGTAGTAAAAGGTAGCAATCAGCCCGTCCCTTTTTTTCCAGCCTCGTAATAATCCAGCACAAACCGGGCGACCCGCTCCCGGTCATTCACCGAAAACACAGGCACCTCTGGATGTGCAAAAGCATCCCAGCTGATCACAGCGACCACACCCGATACGAGCGAGAGCAGCTGCTGATCCTCTGGACGGCGCAGGACGACCATTTTCGGGTAGTTCTCCCGCTTGAAGCCTTCGACCAGCACCAGCTCGGCACCTGCTGCTGCCATCCGCTCGATCAGCTCTGACAAAGGCAGCGGCCGCTGCTCCAGCATCGCCGTTTTTGTCCGCGATGTGATCGTCACCAGCGAGGCTCCCGCTTCTCTGTACTTCCACGTATCCTTGCCCGGCTGATCCCATTCAAAGTCATGCCCGCCGTCGTGCTTGATGACGCCTACACGAATGCCAGACTCCTCGATAAGCGGGATCAGCTTGGCCATCAATGTCGTTTTGCCCGAATCGGAGTAGCCCACGATCTGCAGGACGACCGCTTCCCTTGCCATTCGTCACTCCTCCCTCGACCAGCCCGGCATGACATGACAGATGACCTCGACGACCTCTCCGGCCAGCTTGCCTCTGCCTCCCGGCGGAATAATGGCAAAGCATTCGCTTTTTGACATGGTGCAAAGGTTTCCCGCTTTGTCGTTCCAATCAGGCCATACGTACAAGCTTCCCTTTTCCTCCGTCAACTTCCCCCGCAAATACCGGGGATACGGGCAGGGCTTGTCGTACGTCTCGCCCAAAAAGGCTTTGATCCGCTTCGTTTGGACCTTGCCCTCACCCAAAAGCGACCGCAAAACAGGGAGCAGGAAAAGGTGAGCGCCCAGAAAACAAGCGCCCGGGTTGCCCGAAAGCGCGCAGATGAGCTTGTCTTGGTAGAGCAGCGCCGTGGTCGGACTGCCGGGACGGATCGCCACTCTGTTAAACAAAAGGCTCACATCCGGCTCGTCTGTCAGATAAGCCATGACATCGTAATCCCCCACGGAAACGCCTCCGGACGTGACCAACAAATCGACCTGCTCCAGGCACTCTCCGATGCGCTTCTTGGCGAGCGGCAATTCATCGGGAAGCCCTTCGAACAGGACCGGTATCCCGCCTGTCTCCGCGATCATGGCAGACAGCATGATGGCATTGCTGTTGCGAATTTTTCCCGGCACGAGCGGCTCGTCTACCTCCAAAAGTTCCGTGCCGGTCGACAGCAGGCCGACCCGGGGCTTGCGGACCACCGGTACCCGGGCGTAGCCGAATGTAGCCAGGATGGCAAGCGTACCTGCATTGATGCGCTCGCCCGCTTTGGCTACAACGCTGCCCTGCTGCATTTCCTCCCCCTGGCGCGAGAGGTTTTCACCCGGCGCAAGCTGGCGCTTGATTCTGACCTCCCGCGACATTTCACCCGGCTGCTCTGTCTGCTCGAACATGATGACTGCATTGGCCCCGGGCGGCAGCATCGCCCCGGTCATGATCCGGCTCGCCGTCCCCGGTGTCACTTCCTTTGCCGGTACATCGCCGGCCGCAATCGTTTCCACTACCTGCAGCGGGACGGGCTGCTCCACGGTAGCACCTGCTGTATCCTCCGCCCTCACGGCAAATCCGTCCAACGGGGAGCGGTCAAATGGAGGCAGATCGCTCGTAGCCGTAATATCTCTGGCCAAAATGCGTCCGTATGATTCGTATATGTCGACCTGTTCTTCCTCCAGCCTGCCCAGGTCGGTCAGCAGCCTGCCGACCGCTTCCTCCACGCTGATCGTTTGTCGCTGAAAGCGCATGGTTTGTTCCTCCTCCTAGATGTTCCCTGCCTCGCGTATCGCAAGCCCGATTAGCCGACGTCCACTTCCAGATCCTCCACCCGCTTTTCCGCGTACTTCAAATCCTTGCCTGCTGTAAATCGGTCCGCTTTTTCCACTTTCACAGTCGTATTGTATTCGGGAATGCCCGCGTACTTTTCGTAAACGCCTTTGGGAATGAGCACATTCCCCTCTGGCCAATACACCTGGATATTTCCCTGAAGCGTATCTGCATACTTCGCCTTGCCCTGAAACGTTCCAAACTGATTATACACGACGATCGGCTCCCCCTCCCGAATATGCAAGCTTTTGGCATCTTCCGGATGGATCAGAACGTCGTAGCGATCCGCGTCGTTAAAGGGGTCTCTCTCACTATATACCATGGAATTGAACTGCTTGCCTCTGCGGGTCGTGACGAAAAATTGACCATTCGGCCTCTGCAGCTCAGGCAGCTCGATCGGAATCAGATTGGCCCGCCCGTCGGGAGTCGGACAGACGCCGTCCTCGCACAACCACGCCCCTCCCCATTGGAAGACATCGCCCCGCTTTTTGAGATGCTGGATGCCGTCGTAATTCGGATTGGCCAGGGCGATCTCCTCCCGTATCTCCTGCGCGCTGGAAAACTGGATCAAGTGCTTTCGCTTGGGGTCTACACGGCAAGCCAGATCGACATAAATCTCCCATTCCGCCCGGGCCTCCCCGATCCGCGGCCCCTCTACCTCGGCGCTGAAATAGACCATCCGCTCCGTACTGGTCGAGGTGCCTCCCCCCGGCTGTTCATAGCGGGTCATCGCCGGCAGGACGATGACCTCCTCCTTGGCGTCCACCAGCGTAGAAGTGTTGAAAATGATGTCCTGATGCACCCGCAGCTCGACGTTCTCCAGACATTTTTTCATATAAGAAGGATCAGGCATCGTCTCGAGAAAGTTTCCTCCGCTGGTGTAAAACAGCCTCGTTTTCCGCTCGTGGCCGTTTGGGAGCAAAGCATTTTCCAGCGAGACGCCGACGATGTCCCCCTGCCACTTCGGAATCGAAAAGCCCCATATCTTCTCGAGCCGGCTCCAGCTTTTTTCATCAAAATCTCCTCCGGGCAGACTGAACGGGTCGGCTCCCATCTCGCCCGAGCCCTGTACCCCGGAATGCCCGCGGATCGGCATCACGCCGCAGTGCTTCCGTCCAATGAAGCCGCGCAGGATTGCCAGATTGGCCACCTGGGAGATGTTGTCCGTGCCAAAACGGTGCTGCGTCAAGCCCATCGACCAGACGAACACTCCCGATTTCGCGCGTGCCAGCAAGACGGCGAACTCCTTCATCCGCTCCCGGCTCGTTCCCGCCGATTTCTCCAGCGCCGCCCAGTCCTGAGCCAAGACATGCGCCTTCAATTCATCCAGTCCGTTTGCATGATGGGCCAAAAAGTCGTGATCGAGCGCCGCTCCCCGCTCGGCCTCCTCCATCTCAAACCAAATCTTCATGACTCCGTTCATAAAGGCGATGTCGCCGCCTATATTGACCTGATAAAAATCGTCGACGATTTTGGTGCCGAACAGAGCGCTGTCGGGAATGGACGGAATCCAGTACTTTTCCATCGCCGGCTCCCGGTACGGGTTGATCAGGATGATCTTCGTCCCCGCTTTCTTGGCCGCATACATATACTTGGTGGATACAGGCTGGTTGTTCGCTGGCACCGAGCCCCAAAAGACGAGCACATCTGTCCCGATCCAGTCCTGATAGTTGCAACTGGACGCTCCGATGCCCAGTGAGCGTTTCAATGCCGTTTTGCTCGGAGAGTGGCAGATTCGGGAGGAATTGTCGATATTGTTCGTTCCGAGGAAACGGGCCACTTTTGCTGCCGTATAGTACACTTCGTTGGTTATGCCGCGGGAGGTCAGAAAAAACGCCAGCTGCTTGGGAGAAATGCCTCTGATCTTGGAGGCGATGCGGTTTAAGGCTTCGTTCCAACTGATGCGGGCAAAGCGATTTTCACCAGGCTTGCGGGAGAGCGGGTAGGGGATGCGGCCCAGCTTGCGCAAATCTGCGCTGGACAGCTTCCTCATTTCTTCTACATTTTCAAGCCATTTCGGATCGATGGCGGGCATCGTATTGAGCCGCAGCACGTTCAGGCGCGTCGTGCACAGATGAGCGCCCTTCAGCGTCTGATCGGACAAGCCGGAGACACCGAGCGCACAGCCGTCGCACACTCCCTGCGTCAGGATGCGGTATGCGTATGCGAGGTTATCCCGATTCTCGTAGATGACCTTCACCGTATCTCGGATGTGATGCGGCTTTACCTTGCCAAGTCCCATTGGAACCAGAGATGCCCACATAGAAGGTTTCCAGGATGTATCAAGCTTAATGGGACCGTTGTGCTTCGTCTTTCCCATGACACTCGCTCCTTTCTTTATTAACGATTATTCCGCCGAAACAATCGTATTCCTTCCTATCCATCATCCGAAAAAAAGCGTTTTCATTATTTGCAAGAAAATAACCACCGCGAAACAGTCCCATCAAAGCGAAAGGAATGTCCACAGTGGTTCTTCGGCAGGAGCGCTACCAAGTACCTTGCGTGTGTGAGGCGATACTCCGTCTTGTCCAAACGCTCACAGGATCGCTGCTGCGCTCAGGCTTACGGCTCGTTTTTGAACTTTTTTTCGATGTCTTGGTCAAACACGAAGATGGACATCCCAAAATCGCGTTCAATGTCAATATCGACGAATAAATCCACGAGGGCCGCACCTAGAAATGCCTCCATGTCGATCGGACGGTTTTTCCGGTACATTTCCTTTACCATTTCCGTCCGGGCCGCACGGAGCATCTGTTTCCCTTCATCAGCAGTCGCAATGAACTTTTCTACCGGAGAGAGGTTCCCCTCCATCTCGCAAATCGCCCAATTTTTGCAAAAAGTCGTGACGATTTTGCTCGGTCCCTTGCCCATGTGTCGCTTTCGGAAGGTTCTGACCAGATTGCTGAACTCAGCTTCATATTTATTCATCGATGCAAGTCACCTTTAACTAATTGATCTTACCTAAAACTTTACCACTTATCAGCTAGCCAGTTCAACAGCGTTTTCTTTGCGCTTCGCTTCTTCTTTCAGCTTTTTGATGTCGAGACGGACGATCAGCGAGATGACGAGAGCTACCACAAACATTGCCACAAATACGCTCAGCGTGCCGGTGTAGCTGCCAGTCTTTTCACGTACCCAGGCTGCAAAGATCGGACCAGCCAGTCCCGCTGCCGCCCATGCTGTCAGGATGTAGCCGTGAATAGCGCCCAATTGCTTCGTGCCGAACAGGTCGCCGATGTAGGCCGGGATCGAGGAGAAGCCGCCGCCATAGCAGGTCATGATGATGAACATCGCGATCATGAACAGCGTCTGGATCGTCAAATTCGGCAAAAGGAAGAACAGGACGATCTGGATCGCGAAGAAGGCGGTGTAGGTATTGGCACGGCCGATATAGTCAGACAGGGATGCCCAGCCGATGCGGCCGGCTCCGTTGAACAAGCCGTTCAAGCCAACCATGGTTGCCGCCATGCCGACAGACATTCCGGCAATCTCTTGCGCCATCGGAGACGCAACCGAGATGATCGCGATACCACAGGTCACGTTGATAAAAAGCATCAGCCACAGCCAGTAGAATCGGCGCGTTTTCACCGCTTCGTTGGCGGTCAGCTGGCACAGGTCCTTCTTGATCTGCTTTTGTCCCTCGCTTGCTTGTGCGGAATATCCTGCCGGCACCCATCCTTGTGGCGGCGGAGCCAGGTATTGAGCGGAAGCAAACATAACGACGAAATAAATGATGCCGAGAATAAAGAATGTATTCGCGATTCCTACGCTTTCGATCAGTGCTTGAATAATCGGTCCCGCAATCATCGATGCAAAGCCAAATCCCATGATCGCCAGTCCTGTTGCCAAACCGCGGCGGTCAGGGAACCATTTGACCAGCGTGGAAACCGGAGTAATATACCCGACGCCCAGTCCGATTCCGCCCAATACGCCGTAGCATATGTACAAAAGCGGCAGGCTTTCCATGCTGATGGCCAGACCCGAACCGGTAATACCTACGCCAAAAAAGATTGAAGAAAGAATGCCTGCCTTGCGCGGTCCGTGCTTCTCCACATAGTGCCCGAGGAATGCCGCGGACAGCCCCAGGAACAAAATTGCGATGCTAAACGTCAGCTGTACACTGGACAGCTCCCAGCCAAATTGGCTGGTGATCGGCTTGGTGAATACGCTCCACGCGTAAACAGAACCGATCGAGAGGTGGATTCCCACCGCAGCCGCTGCAATCAACCAGCGGTTTTTCACTTTCTGCTGCATGCCAATTCATCTCCTTCATCATCAACTTGAGAGGCGATACCGAAGCACGCCCCGAAAACAAGAAAAACTGCCGGTCCATCCTCGCTACTGGAAGCCGGAAACCGGCACATGGGCGAAAAGATGAAACACGACAGTTAATCATCAGCAGGGTCGCTACTTCAGCATCAACAGCTAGTGTTTGGTATTCACTTACAGGCAGTCCGACAAAAGAACCGGCGACAGGTACGCTATCCCACGTCAATTTGTGAACTGTTTCGTAAAAAGGTGAAAATTCTGTGACAACCAAAACCTCAAATAGTATACTACCATGTGAGCGCTTACTCTACAATACGTTCCTTAAATTTTTTTTGATATAACGGTTCAAAAGGAGGCCAAGGCCAGTATGTCCGATTTGTCCAAAACAATTACGCGCCCTGTCCTGAAGGTACAGGTGGGCAAGTCCGAGTGGGAAGACGACGAGGTTGTCACCGAATACCCGTTGACGATTTTTCTCGGGGACGAGGAGTTTGCCACCATCGTCTGCACGCCCGCCGATCTGGAGGAAATGGTAATCGGCTTTCTTGCCGCAGAAGGCGCGATCCGCTCCTATGCAGACATCAAGCAAGTCACCATCGACGAGGGAAAAGGGTTCGCGTACGTCGACACCCATCAGAAGACCATGCTGTCCCAGAGCTTTTACTCCAAGCGCCGCATCACCTCCTGCTGCGGCAAAAGCAGGCAGTCGTTTTATTTCTTCAGCGACGCGCGTACTGCCAAACCGGCTGAAGACGGCGTCACCGTCACACCGGAGCAATGCTTGCAGCTCATGAATGTGCTGCAAGCCTCGTCCGACATTCACCGCAAGACGGGCGGCGTGCACAACGCCGCGCTGTGCACGCCGGACCAGGTGCTGCTCCAGTATTCCGACATCGGCAGGCACAATGCGCTGGACAAGATCTACGGGTACTGCCTGCGGGAAAATATTTCGACCGCCGATAAAATTCTCACCTTCAGCGGCCGGATCTCCTCAGAGGTTTTGCTGAAGGCGGCAAAGATCGGAGCGGGCATCATTTTGTCCAAATCGGCCCCGACCGACCTCGCCCTGCAGCTGGCGGAGGAGCTGAACATTACGGCGATCGGCTTTATCCGCAATGACAGGATGAACGTGTACACGAATCCTCATAGGGTCATCGTACCGACAGCTTGAGCTTTGTGTAAAGAGAAAGACCGGGCCGTTACGGCTGCCCGGTCTCTCTTTTTTGCTTTTCCTGCAGGGCGATGCGGTATTCCTCCGGCGTATTGGCATTAAAAGCCGCCCAAGGGTCGAGCAAGCCGGGCGGAGTCGTCACCACTTGAAGTCCGCGAAGCACCTCCATCAAGCGATGCTGCTTCATTTGCAGCGCCTCCTCCCACCTCGGCTGAGACCTCCTGTGGTACAGCGCAAACAGCGGGTGCAGCCGCTCCTCCTTTACCACAATCGCATCCCATTCGCTTACCTCTCCAGCGTATTGAATCAAACGTTCGAGCTGTGTCCGGTCCGCAAACGGCAAATCGCAAGAAAGCACCAGCAATGCCTCCTCGCTGCGCAAACGAAACGCGCTGACGATCCCGCTGATCGGTCCCGCTGACGGCACCAGGTCGCGTGTGACCTCTACCTCTACCGCTGCTTCCGCTACCTCCGCTCCCTGGCCCTTCTCCCCTTCCCTCTGCAGGGCTTCCGGCGTATTGGACACGATCAGACAGGGCAATCCAGCCGCGTTCACTTCCTGCCGCAAATATTGGATGAGCGTACTCCCCTGCCATGCCAACAGCTCTTTGGGCTGGCCCATTCGGCTGCTTTTTCCTCCTGCCAGAATGACTCCGGCTATCGATTTCTTCCGCACGCGATCAATTCCTTTACCCAAAATATTCAACTCTATTATATTTTCACAGAGAAAAAAAGAATTAACTTTATTGTCGGTTTCTCGATACTATCAATATACTTCGAAGATAGCAAAGAAAGGAGCGGTCACATGCCATTTCTCAACAAATTATCCCTCGGAGCGAAAATGAATTTGCTATTCGTAGCCGCTCTGCTGCTGGTTTCCGCCGTTGTCCTGATAACGGCTCAAACACAGCTGGAGAGCGGCATCAAGACTGCTGCTCTGAATAAGGCCAAGTCGGATTTGGCGCTGGGCTATGGTTACCTGGATCAAAAAATTCCCGGAGCATGGTCGGTGCAGAACGGGTTCCTTTACAAGGGGGAGACGCGGATCAACGACAATTTCGAGCTGGTAGACGAGATCGGCAAATTGACAGGCGGCGATACGGTCACGATCTTTTTGGGCGATACGCGGGTCACGACCAATGTCATGAAGGACGGACAGCGCGCAGTCGGCACAAAGGCATCGGACGTTGTCATTCAGACCGTCCTGACCAATGGCGAGATCTACCTGGGAGAAGCAAACGTCGTCGGCCATCGCTACCAGTCCGCCTATCAGCCGATTACAGACAGCAGCGGAAAGGTCATCGGCATTTGGTATGTCGGCGCTTCCCAGGAGTTGATCGACAGCACCCAGAAAAAGTTTATGGCGATTTTTGCCGGGGCATTGATCGTCGTGCTGCTCATTGTCCAAGCTGCGTTCTTCTTGTTTACCCGCCGCCTGAAAAAAAGATTCGGCACGATCACGGAAGTCCTGGAAAATGCCGGGAATGGCGATTTTACCCGAAAACTAAGCGACCCATCTGGCGATGAAATCGGCCGGATCGCAGTCTCCTACAATCACATGAGCGCCAAATTGAAAGAATTGCTCGACACCGTCGCGCTGACTTCGCGTGAGGTTGCCGCCTCCTCGGAAAATCTTTCTTCCAGCGCAGCACAGATCAGCGAAGCCTCACGCCAGATTGCGGAGCATGTGTCAGAAGTCGCGATCGGCTCCGAGGAGCAGGTGCAAAAAGTAAATAACCGCCTTCTGGCGATCACGGATATTTCCTCGAATGCCCGGTTGATCGCCGCGCAGTCAGAGGAAATATCCGCCGCGGCCATCCACACCGGCGCAAAGAGCGAAGAAGGCGATATCGCGATCCAGCAAGCTGTAAAGCAGATGGGGAACATCTTCCATACCATGAACCAGCTTTCGCTTGTCGTGCAGGAGCTCGGGCAGCGCTCCCAGGAGATCGGGCAGATTACCGACGTGATTACAGAGCTCGCCGGTCAGACCAACCTGCTTTCCTTGAATGCCGCGATTGAAGCAGCCCGGGCAGGTGAACACGGGCGCGGATTTGCTGTCGTTGCGGACGAGGTGCGCAAGCTTGCCGAACAGTCTGCGCGTTCAGCCGAACAAATCGAGCGATTGATCGTCAGCATTCAGGCTGAAGCGGAGCAGGCCGTACAGACGATGGCCTCCGGCAGCGCCGAGGTCGCCGAGGGAATCGAAACCGTCAACAATGCCGGCGCTTCCTTCGCCGAAATTCGCCAGTCGATCCTCTCGCTGACTGAGATGATTCGGGAAGTGTCAGGACGCGCCCAAAACATGTCGAGCACGACTGAATCCGTTCTCGATGCCGTGTCAGGAATCGCCGAAATTGCCAGCCTTTCTGCGAAAAAGACGCAGGCTGTTTCGGCCGCCTCGGAGGAGCAAACGGCTGCTATGCAGGAGGTGACCGCCTCGGCTCTCACACTAGCGGAGCTGTCGGAACAACTAAAGGTTCTGGTGAACCGTTTTCGCACGTAAATATCAAGCAACCGGGTGCTCGCCCGGTTTTTTATTATAAATATTCCCAAAATTGAGAGGATTCTATCTGCTGTTGTCGAAGTGGGTTTTGCATCTGTTTTTCTGCTTCCGTCTTGTGAATAAAACCCCGTCTACAAGGATTGGGGACCTCGTATTGCAACTGTTTTGCCTGCAGACAGGAGGAGAAATGCAAATGAGTTTATTGCGGGAATTCCAGGAGATCACGCAGCAGGTGGCCGAAGCCATCTCAGCCGCTTTGCAGATCGAGACGGAGATCGTCGATGACACGATGACGATTATCGCCGGGACGGGAAAGTACAAAGACCGCATCAACACCAAGGAGGAGGGCGGCGAAGTGAACGCCGGCTATTTGTACGGCCGGGTTCTGACCACCAACCAGCCGTTCTTCATCGAGGACGCCCGCAGCGATCCCTCCTACGATCCGTCCGTCCTGCAGGGGGTCACCGAAGAGCTGGCGGAGCTGTGCACGCCGATCCATTACAAAGGCGAGGTGATCGGCGTGATCGGCCTGATCGCCTTCACCGAAACCCAGAGGAGGCTGCTCATCCACAATCGGCTGCCGTACCTTACCTTTTTGCAGCGGATGACCGAGCTGCTCACCGGCAAGATCGCCGAGCAGGAAGCCTGGAACGAGTGGAAGAAGACGTTCACCCAGTTGGAAACCTTGATCGAATCCATCCATGAGGGCATTATCGCCATCGACGAGCGCGGATTGATCAGCAATTGCAACAAAACGGCCCAGCAGCTTATTCAAAAGAACAAACAGGAGCTCATCGGCACTCCCCTGCAAACGATTTGGGCCGACTCGCCGATGCTGCAAGTGCTTGAAACCGGCGTCGGCTATGTCGAGCAGGAGGAGATTTACCGCCTCGGGGAGCATGACATGCACTTCATCGTAACAGCCCGTCCCATCCGCGTGGCCGACCGGGTAGCGGGGGTTGTCGCCTCGTTTCGCCGGATGGCGGACATGCGTCGCCTCGCCTACGTCCTGACCAACGAGCACAAGGACCTGTACTTTTCGGAAATCATCGGCAAAAGCCGCTCCAAGTCGCTCGTGATCAAACAGGCGGAGCAAGTCGCACGCGGTACCTCCAACATTTTGATCACCGGCGAGAGCGGCACCGGCAAAGGCATGATAGCCGCCGCCATCCACTCCGCAAGCAACCGGCGGGACGGTCCGTTCATTATCGTCAACTGCGGGGCGATTCCCGAGGCGCTGCTGGAAAGCGAGCTGTTCGGCTATGTGGCGGGCGCATTTACCGGAGCCAAGCGGGAAGGCAAGGCGGGCAAGTTCGAGCTGGCCGACGGCGGCACCATTTTTCTCGACGAGATCGGCGATTTGCCGCTGCATCTCCAGGTGAAGCTGCTCCACGTCCTGCAGAGCAAGCAGGTCGAACGGGTCGGGTCCAACCAGCTAATCCCTGTCAACATCCGGGTCATCTCCGCCACGAACAAAAACCTCGAGGAAATGGTGCGAAACCGTGAATTCCGCGAAGATCTCTACTTCCGGCTGAACGTCATCCCCCTGCACATGCCGCCTCTGCGCGAGCGGGTAGAAGACATCCCGCTGCTCATGGATCACTTCCTGGCGAAGTACCGGGAGCTTTTAGGCCACCCGATTCTCGATTTCACCCCGGAGGTTCGGGCACTGTTCATGCATTATCACTGGCCCGGGAATGTCCGCGAGCTGGAAAATGCCATCGAGTACGCCGTCAACATGGAGGTCTCGCCGTACATCGGACTGGACAGCGTTCCGGTGCGCATCCGCCAGCACCACAGCGTCAGCGGCATCACCGGTCCCGGCGAAGCCGATCAGCCGTTGAAGGAGCGACTCCAGCGCCACGAGCGGCAAATCCTGTACAGCATGCTGCAGCAATACGGATATTCTCTGGAAGCCAAAAAGCTGGTGGCAGAAAAACTGGACATCGGCCTGGCGACTCTATACAGAAAACTGGAGGGACATAAACTTCTCAATGATGAGAAAGTATTCTAATTTCTAGGAAGCAACGGGCGATGATTTTCCTGCCTTCTGCTTCTTTTTTCGTGTCTGATCGACCTATATGTTGGAATATTCAAAATTGGCATTATTTTTGCTTGTAACAAGAGGTGCGAAAAGAAAAAACGAGGGGGGTTCCCATGCTAGGTCCTATGGTGGAGCTTCAAAACGTCATCAAACGCTTTGGTCAACATACAGTCGTACACGATCTGTCCCTCCACATCCAGAAGGGTGAATTTCTCACTTTGCTCGGCCCCAGCGGCTGCGGCAAAACCACTACGCTCAGAATGATTGCCGGATTCGAACATCCGACATCCGGCAAGGTAAAGCTGGATGGCGAGTTCGTACAGGATTTGCCTGCCTACTCCCGCGATGTCAACACCGTCTTTCAAAGCTACGCCCTCTTCCCCCACCTGAACGCTTACGAAAACGTAGCGTTCGGTTTGCGTGTCAAAAAAGTCGCCAGGGAAGAGATCGACCAGCGGGTCAAACAGGCTCTTCGCCTCGTTCAATTGGAAGAGTACGCCAGCCGCAAGCCGGAGCAGCTGAGCGGCGGCCAGCGGCAGCGGATTGCCATCGCCCGGGCGCTGGTAAACAATCCAAAGGTGCTGCTGCTCGACGAGCCGCTGGGCGCCCTGGATCAAAAGCTGCGCAAGCAGATGCAGGTCGAGCTGAAGCATCTGCAAAAGCAGCTCGGGGTCACGTTTGTCTTCGTCACGCACGACCAGGAAGAAGCGTTGACCATGTCTGACCGCATCGCGGTTATGAACAAGGGTGTCCTCGAACAGGTCGGCACCCCTGCCGACATCTACGACCGGCCTGCGACGCGATTTGTCGCGGAATTTATCGGCGAGACCAACCTGTTGACCGGAACAGTCAAACTGCGGGATTCCCGCCGGATGCTGATTGACTGCGGGGGCATGGAGGTAGCCGCGGCTTCTCTGCAGCTTCCCGAGAATGAGAAGGTGACCGTCGCGATCCGCCCGGAAAAATCGGCTCTCAGTCTTGCACCGGTAGAAACCGGGATTGACCAGCTCGTACAGCTTCCCGGCCGATTGACAGAGCGAATCTACTGCGGCGGAATTACGCGGACTGTCGTCACCTTGCCCGGGGGAATTCCCTTTGTCGCCGTGGAAAAAACGGATCAGCTCCTGCCGGTAAACGAAGGCGACGAACTATTCGTCAACTGGCAGCCGGAGCACGGGGTGGTGTTAACCCGATGAAGGCCCCTGTAATCGGCTCCGCCACCTCCAGCAGACCTGCAGCCACGACCCCGAACCGGCCTGTCCGCGATTACGGAAAGACCTGGACAATCGGGCCCATCCTGATCTGGATGTGTGCCCTTTTCCTGCTGCCGCTCATCTTGATTCTCGGCGTCAGCTTCTTTACCCGCAGCTCATTTGGCGGGATTGAACTGCCTTTGACAGTGGAGAACTACGTCCGTTTTTTCGACCCGCTCTACTTTAAAATTTTGTGGATTTCCTGTGTGCTGGCCTTTTTTACGACGGCGATTTGCCTCGTTCTCGGCTATCCGTTCGCCTATATCGTCGCCCGCTCTCCGATCAACTACCGCAACATTCTGATGCTGCTGATCATTGTTCCCTTTTGGACAAACTCGCTCATCCGAACCTACGCCTGGATCGTCCTTTTGCGGACCGAAGGGGTCATCAATACAATCCTCATGCAGCTCGGGATCATCAGTCAGCCCCTGCCGCTTCTGTACAACGAGACTGCCGTTCTGATCGGGCTTGTTTACACCATGCTGCCGTTTATGGTGCTGCCGCTGTACGCCTCGATCGAAAAGCTGGACAAATCGCTGCTGGAGGCGTCCTCGGACTTGGGCGCCAAGCCCGTCCATACCTTCTGGAAGGTGACCCTGCCTCTCACCGCGCCAGGGATCATGGCCGGTTCCCTGCTCGTCTTCATTCCGTCCCTGGGCCTCTTTTTCATCCCGGACCTGATGGGAGGAAGCAAGACCGTCCTGATCGGAAACCTGATCAAAAATCAGTTTCTCACCGCCCGCGACTGGCCATTCGGCTCGGCAAGCTCCATTATCCTGATGGGACTGACGCTGTTGTTTATCACAGCCTACATCCTGATCACCAAAGACAAAGAGGGAAAGGAGCTGCTCTAGGATGCGCTACTCGCTCGGCCGCAAATTCTCCGTTTTCTACGCTTCGCTTATCTACCTGTTTTTGTATATGCCCATTGCCATTTTGATTCTGTATTCCTTTAACCAATCCAAGCTGAATGCGGTCTGGACCGGTTTTACTTTCGACTGGTACGTAAAGCTGATGCAGAACAGCGACGTGCTGGAAGCGATGAAGACCTCTCTGATCGTAGCGCTGATCAGCACGCTGGCCGCGACGATGATCGGCACGCTGGCGGCCGTCGGGATGTACCGCTACCACTTCCGCGGAAAAACGGCTCTGGACGCGATGCTGTACCTGCCCATCGTCATCCCGGAAATCGTCATGGGGATCTCGATGCTCGCGCTGTTCGCCCAGTTGAAGGTGCCGCTCGGCTATTTCACCCTGATCGCAGCGCACATCACCTTTTCCGTTCCCTTCGTCGTTGTCGTGGTGCGGGCCCGGTTGGCCGGATTTGACAAAAGCATCGAGGAGGCGGCGATGGATTTGGGGGCTACGCCCTGGCAGACGTTTGTCAAAGTGACGATGCCGGTCATCGCTCCGGGCATTTTGGCCAGCGCGATGCTTGCTTTTACGCTGTCTCTTGACGACGTGATCATCAGCTTTTTCGTGGCAGGGCCTGCGAGCGCGACGCTGCCCCTGAAGATTTTCTCCATGGTCAAATTCGGCGTGACTCCGGAAATCAACGCTCTGTCTACTTTGATGCTCGTCGTCACACTGGCTATCGTCATCTTTGCCGAACGCATCCGGATGCGCAAGGAGTAGTTCAAACGCTCAGCTCTTGAGTTTCCATATTATTACAAAGGGGGATTTGATATGAAGCAAGGCTTTCGGAAAATAGTGGCGGCCGGCTTTCTGACGATCGCACTGACAGCGGCTGGCTGCAGCTCCACGCCGTCATCGCAAGGCGGAGAAAACGGTCTGGACAAAGAACTCAATGTGTTTAACTGGTCTGAGTACCTGCCCGACTCGGTCATCAAAAAATTTGAAGAGAGATACGGGGTAAAAGTAAACTACAGTACGTTTTCCTCCAATGAAGAGATGCTGGCCAAGGTTTCCGCAGGGGGCGGCATTTACGATCTGACGGTAGCGAGCGACTATTTTATCCAGCCGATGGCCAATCAAGGACTGATCGAGCCGCTCGATCTGAACAATATTCCCAATTTCAAGAATCTGGAGCCCGACCTCGTAAACAAAGAGCATGATCCCGGCAACAAATACAGCGTCCCCTACATGGGCAATACGGTCTCGCTCGCCTACAACCCCGACAATATCAAGACGAGCATCACCAGCTTTGCGGACCTGTGGAAACCCGAATTGAAGAGCCAGATCGTGATGGTGGACGATCAGCGGTTCATCCTCGGCATGGTGTTGAAAACGCTGGGCTACTCCGGCAACGACACCGATCCTGCCCACCTCGAGGAGGCCAAGCAAAAAATGCTCCAGCTGATGCCCAATATCAAGGCCTTTGACAGCGACAGCCCGAAGACGCTGATGATCAACGGCGAAGTGAACGTCGCCCTCGTCTGGGGACCGGAAATCGCGCTGGCACAGCGGGAAAAGCCGCAAATCACGACAGTCCTGCCCAAAGAGGGACTGATGATAACATTTGACAACTTCGTCATACCTGCAGGTGCGAAACACAAGAAAACGGCGGAGGCCTTCATCAATTTCTTGCTCGAACCGGAAATCAGCGCGGAAATCGCCAAGGATTTTCCCTATATCAATCCGAATACCGAGGCCCGCAAGCTGATCGACAAGGAGACGCTGGAAAATATCGCCATCTATCCCCCGCCCGAAGAGATGAAGCGGGTGGAAAGCCTGAAGGATATCGGCGATTCGGTTAAACTGTACGACCGCATCTGGTCCGAAGTAAAAAGCTCGCAGTGAGCTGGCGGCAGTGTCGCTATACGAATTGCTCCGCCCTCGCACATTAGTTGCCCGAGGCCGTGGCATATTGCGAAACGTCTCGACCAATTGCCCGAGGCCGTGCCGCATGGCGAAACGTCCCGGCTAATTGCCCGAGGCCGTGCCGCATGGCGAAACGTCCCGGCTAATTGCCCCAGACCGTGCCACATAGCGAAACGTCCCGGCTAATTGCCCCAGACCGTGCTACATTGCGAAACGTCCCGGCCAATTGTCTAAAGGCCGAACCACATTTCAAAACGCCCAGCCTTGATATAACCTTTCCAAGGCTGGGGCGTTTGTTATTTTCCGTGTGTCAACCTCACTCGAAAATCGCTTGCTTTGCTTCTTCTTTTCGGAAGATCTCCCGCGGATAGTAATTGGCGAGGGGAGGAATCCCGTTTTCTTGAAAATACCCGAGCTCGCACATTTCGTCGTTTTCCGGGTGAAGAGCGCCTCCGACAACCGCGCACTCAAAAACAACCGTCAAGTATTCCACCTGATGTCCGTTCGGGTATGTAAATCTGTGCTTTTCCCCGCCAAACACTCCGATGATTCTCTCCGGCTTTACCTCCAAACCGGTCTCCTCCAGCACTTCCCTACGTACGGCCTCCGCTGGTGTTTCTCCGATCTCGATCGCCCCGGCGATCAGGCCCCAATTCTCCTCGTTATGTTTGCGTCCAAACAGAATTTCATCTTTTTCATTGCGGATCATTGCAGCGACGCAAGGCATGAAAATCAGGCCGGGCCCGAACGCTTCTCTCAAATCTTTATAGTATTGAGACATCGCCATAACGGTCAGCTCCTTCTTTATTGGCATCTTTATCGATTGTCTGCCGCTCTAACAGTTCCTTGCGACGCCCCCGCTCTCCTGCCTATAAAGATCCGCCAACCGAATGAAAAAAGGAAGGGAGCATCCATAAACCGCTCCCTTCCTTTTTGCCAAACTACCGCGCCACTTTCATTTCTTTGGAAAGCTGGGCGATCCCCTCTTCAATGCAAGCCAACACGTAATCGATCTGTTCGTACGAAATGACTGCAGGCGGCTCGATGCGAATCACCGTCGCGTTGTTGATCGTACCGCCGACGAGGATTTTCTTGCCGAACAGCATTTTGGCCAGCGTATAGCCAAGGTTGTTGGTGGCGAACTCCATCCCGATCAACAGGCCCCGTCCGCGTACGTCGACCATGACCTCCGGGTACTGCTCCTTGATCTCGTTCAGGCGCAGCATGATGTAATCGCCCTTTTCCTTGGCCATCTGCGGGATGTTGTCGGCAAGAATCGTGTGAATGCCCGCGATAGCCCCCGCGCAGCAGAGCGGGTTGCCGCCGAAGGTGGAGGAGCCCAGCAGGAACGGATTTTCCTCCATTTTTCCCCACCATTTCTTCTTGGCGACCATGGCAGCGATCGGCATGACACCACCGCCGAAAGCTTTGCCCAGTGTCATGATATCCGGTACGACATCCCAGTGATCGACGCCAAACAGAGTGCCGGTCCGCCCCATGCCGGTCTGCACCTCGTCAACGATCAACAGACACTCGTATTTGTCACAGATTTGGCGCAGCCGCGGCAGGTAGTCATCCGGCGGAATATTCACGCCGCCCTCTCCCTGGATCGGTTCGACGATCACGCCAGCCACCGTTTCGCCAGTAGCGATCAGCATGCGAATCGCCTGCTCCACCGCGTCCGCATCCCCGAACGGAACGTGCTGAAAACCGGGAACGAGCGGCATGTACGGCTCGCGGAATGTAGATTTCCCCGACGCCGAAAGGGAAAAGAGCGTCTTGCCGTGGAAGCCTCTTTCCGTTGAAATGAAGCATTTTTTCCCCGTGGCCAGCCTCGCCAGCTTCAGGGCCATTTCGTTTGCCTCGGTACCGCAGTTTACGAGGTAGGAGTGCTGCAAATCTCCTGGTGTAATGTACGCCACCAGCTTGGAAAGATAGCCCCGCAGCGGGTCCACCATCTCTTGGCTGTGCAGAGCGTAGCGCTTCAACTGGGCCTCTACCGCCTTGACCACTTTCGGGTGGCGGTGGCCGAGCAGGTATACACCGTAGCCTCCCAGGCAATCAATGTATTCATCCCCCATCGTGTCGCGGAAAATGGCTCCTTCATCTTCCCACTCCACGACCGAATAGTCGGTCGAAACAGACTTGCGGTGCGCAAGTATAGCCTTGGTCACATGGTTGGTAAAGTTCTCGACCGAATCGCTTACAATTTTCTTTTTCTGTTCGACTGTCAGTGTCTCGCTTTCGATGAATGAAAGAATTTCACTGGCAAGCTCAAGAGATTCTTCCCGTGATTTGCGTTCCATGCACCTCATCCTTTCCGGTTTGGTTTTTCACCTTGGAGAAGTTGCAAGAACAATGCCAGCCGAAACAGAGAGAAATGCCCCCGATCTCCCTTCTTTTCATACAGAAATGCACAGTGAAATGAGAAATCGGCTTCTCATATTCAAGAATGACGCGCAATCATTCGCTTGATGATTGGCTCAACCTTTCTTCGTTTCCTGTTCTTGAGAACTTTCGTGCGGAAAGGAGAAAGGCGGTTGACAATACTGTTTTTTATATTATAATAGGTATCAGATAATAATTATTATAAATAAGGAGCGGATAAACAATGGAAAACCTGTATTCTGTACTAAATAAACAAGTAGCCAACTGGACGATCCTGCGCATGAAGCTGCAAAACTACCACTGGAATGTCAAAGGACCTGCATTCTTTACCCTGCACGACAAATTCGAAGAGCTGTACAACGAAGCTTCCGAACACATCGATACTCTCGCTGAGCGCATCCTGGCCCGTAACGGAAAACCCGTTGCCACATTGGGAGAGTGCATTCGAGACGCCAGCATCGAAGAAGCAAGCGACCGCGAGACTGCTGAAGAAATGGTTCAAACACTGATCGAGGATTTTACCACTGTAATCGATGAATTAAAAGACGGCATCAAGAAAGTGGAGGAACTCGGCGATGAGGGCACCGCAGACATGCTCCTGTCCATCCAGACCAGTCTCGAAAAGCATGTGTGGATGCTGAAAGCCTTCCAAGGCTAATCTTGCTGCAAGTGTGTTTTATTTCCTAATAGAGGAAGTTTATTTCCTGATAAAGGAAAAGAGGGCTTTTGTGCCGGAATGCACAACTGCCCTCTTTTTTGCTGCCCGTCTATGTCGCCAAAGAAAAAACAAGTTTTCTTCCGTCCTTTTGAACCTTGACCTGCGGCAAATGCTTGATCGTCTTGTGAATGCCAATGTACGGGCTGGCAAATTCGACTCCGCTCCGTCTTTTCAACTCATCACAGAGCTCATTCAACGTTAATGCCGACATCTCCCGCAAGATTGTTTCTACATGATTGGCTACAGTTTCATAGTCATGACGGGTATGCGTTTTTCGCCCTTTCAGCCGTTCCATCACTTCCACGTTCATGCCGACGGTTCCGTTCTCTGCTCCTTCCGCCAGCAGCGGTTCTTCATTGCCTTCCGCTTGGTCAAGCTCTCTTACTCGCGCCAAAATCTGCTTGATGTCAAGCCCGAGCTGTTTGTCTTGATCCACATATTGTCGGCGCAGCAAAGCCCGCTGTTCCAATAGCGACTCCAGAGTCATTTGCAAAGCCTTACGTTCCGTGAAATATTCCGCCATAGCCTTCCCCTTTTTCACAATTATTTTGATATCCTTAATAATAATAGAATTATATGTAGTTGAAAACGGGTGATTTGTCAAACAATCAAACAGTGAATTAGGCGCGGCGCTGCCCAATTTAGGCGCACGATATCCGGGCATCTGCTTATCCTGATGATAGGCATGCATACTAGAAATACAGAGGATGGTTGCTTGATGGATTTTCACTTGACAGTCGTCGGCCTCCTGGTGGGATTTCTGGTCGGCCTGACTGGTGTAGGGGGCGCCGCGCTATTGACCCCGATCCTGCTCCTGCTGGGGATACAGCCCGCTATCGCTGTCGGAACTGATCTGGTCTACAACTCCATCACCAAGATTTTCGGGACCTGGCAGCATTGGCGGCAAAAAACCGTTCACTTTCCCATCGTGCTCTACCTTGCGATCGGCAGCATCCCGAGCGGCATTATCGCCGTGAATTTGATGAACTGGGTGCACCAGCATGTCCAAGGGGCAGACCTCATCCTGAAAAAAATACTCGGCTTTGTCCTCATCCTGATCCCCCTGGCCATCCTGGCCAAAAGCTGGCTCAGCCGCAAAAGTCCTTCCTGGAATAAATGGCAAAGCATGAGCACGCGCGAAAAGCGTACCCCGCTCATCATCATCGGCGCTTTTCTCGGCTTTCTGGTCGGCTTGACGTCCATCGGCAGCGGCTCGCTCTTTGCCATCGCACTCATGTATTTCTTTCAGCTCTCCGGCAAAGAAGTAGTCGGCACCGACATCGCCCATGCCTTTTTGCTGACCACGGCCG
The DNA here is from genome assembly GCF_036700025.1 of Brevibacillus borstelensis. Taxonomy (NCBI): domain Bacteria; kingdom Bacillati; phylum Bacillota; class Bacilli; order Caryophanales; family Paenibacillaceae; genus Brevibacillus; species Brevibacillus borstelensis. The sequence goes on from NZ_CP144922.1 coordinate 4,582,853, forward strand.
CTGGTCTGGCGCACATGAGCTTCGGCACTGTTCATTTGGCAACTGTCTTTTGGCTCCTGCTCGGCTCGGTGCCCGGCGTCTTGCTGGGAAGCCGCTTGTCCTGCAAGGTCCCCACCGTTTTCCTGCGCTATGCGATCTCGGTTCTCATCATCATCAGCGGAATCAAAATTATCCAAATATGACAAAAACCCTTCCCATACTGCAATCGGGAAGGGTTTCTTTTCTGTTATCGGCAGTTATTTCCCTTGTTCCAGCTCTTCGATCAAGGCGGACAGTTCGGCCCAGCGCTCGATCGCAGCCTCCAGGTCTGCCGCAACCTGCTGCTCTTCCGCGTACAGCTTCTCCACTTTGCCGTAATCGCTGCCTGCCGAGGCAATCTCCTGCTTGAGCTGCACGCTTCTCGCCTCCAGCGCGGCGATCTTGTCCTCGATTGTCTCCCATTCCTTCTGGTCCTTGTAGGAGAGCTTGCGCGTGCGGTTGTTTCCGCGTCCGGAGGCGCTTTTCTCGTCGGCTGCAGCCGCTTTGGCTTCCGCCTGCGCCTTCCCGGCTTTTCGCTTGTCCGCAGCTTCCTGCTCCAGCTCTCTGCGCCGGACCTCGAGGTACTCCGAGTAGTTTCCGGTAAACTGGCGTATCCGCCCCTCGCCTTCAAACGCAAACAGATGGTCCACGGTCCGGTCGAGGAAATATCGGTCGTGGGACACGGTAATGACAGCCCCCGGGAACTGCTCCAAATAGTCTTCCAAAATGCTCAGCGTCTGGATGTCCAGATCGTTCGTCGGCTCGTCCAAAAAGAGAACGTTGGGCTCTCCCATCAGCGTGCGGAGCAGATAGAGGCGGCGCTTTTCCCCGCCGGACAGGCGAGAGATCGGCGTCCACTGCAAATGCGGCGGAAACAGAAAGCGCTCCAGCATTTGCGAAGCGGTAATCACTTCCCCGTCACTCGTGTGCACGACCTCCGCCGCTTCCTTGATGTACTCGATCACCCGCAGCTTCTCATCCATCTCTACGTTTTCCTGCGTGTAATAGGCCAGCTTCACGGTCTGGCCCGTTTCCACCGTTCCGGCATCAGGGGCAAGCCGGCCGGCCAGAATGTTCAGCAGCGTCGATTTTCCGCTGCCGTTGGGACCGATGATCCCGACACGGTCTTGCGGCAGGACGATGTAGCTGAAATCGTCGATGAGCTGCCTAGGGCCGTAGCCTTTGCGAATGTGCTCAATCTCCAGCACCTTTTTCCCCAGGCGGCTCGCTCCCAACGCCATTTCCAGCTTGTCCGCCGGTCCGTCTACCTGTCTGTCCCGCAGCTCTTCCGCCCGCTGGACGCGAGCCTTCTGCTTGGTCGTGCGGGCCTTGGCCCCCCTGCGCAGCCAGGCCAGCTCCCGTCTGAGCAGATTCTGCCGTTTGCTCTCCGCAGCCGCTTCATTCTCTTCGCGTTCCGCCTTTTTTTCCAAGAAGGTCGCGTAATTGCCCTCGTAGCTGTAAAGCTTGCCGCGGTCAAGCTCAAAGATCCGGTTCGTGACGCGGTCCAGGAAGTAGCGGTCGTGGGTTACAAGCAAAAGAGCTCCCTGGTAGCGGGAAAGGTATTCCTCCAGCCACTCCACCGTTTCGTTGTCGATATGGTTCGTCGGCTCATCCAGGATGAGCAGGTCCGCCGGCTGGATCAGCGCGCGTGCCATCGCCACCCGCTTGCGCTGCCCGCCGGACAGCTCCTGGACCTGCTGGGAAAAATCGTGGATGCCGAGCTGCGTCAGGATCGTTTTTGCGAGCGTGCTCGCCTCCCATGCGTTCGCTGTATCCATCCGGCCTTGCAGGCTGAGCATCCGGGTCTGTTTCTGTTCATCGGCAGGATCTGCCTGCAGCTCCGCCAGCGCCTGCTCATATTCGCGCAGCAGCTGCATCAGCGGCGAGTCGCCGTAAAATACTTGTTCGAGGACGCTGGAGTTTTCCGCAAAGCTCGGGTTTTGCGGCAGATACTCGACGCGGAAGTGATTGGCGTGGATTACTTTCCCGCTGTCTGCCGTGTCGAGTCCCGCGATTATTTTCAGGAGCGAGGATTTGCCTGTACCGTTAACGCCGATCAGGCCAATCCGCTGGCCTTCCGCGATGTGAAAGGAAATCCCGTCGAACAGGACCTTCTCGCCGTAGCCTTTGGAAAGGTTTTCTACTGATAAGATATGCATATTGTTCACCTGTGCTTTTAATAGGATAGGAGATGAATCGGTCCGAAATGGCTGCCTTCTGCATGTGCATGGCAGGCTGCCATCATTGCTTCGACCTGACTTCGCCATGTTTTTAGCCTGCTTTTTGCAGGCGCGAATGCCATTCCATTGCGAAAAGCAAAACAGCTAAGCGCGTCAGGATGATGCTACTTGCAAATCGTAACACGTTTTTCGCCGTTGTCCCAGAGACATGCCTGCTCATGCGAAGGCAGTACAGTACAGCCCCGCCGCTTCGTTTACGAGATCGAAGGAGACTGGCGAATGACAGCCACGCTCGACTCCCTCACGATCAGCCGAGGCTCGAACTGCACGCGTTCATATTCCCCGGCCCCGTTGTCGCGAATCCGCTTCAGCAAAAGCTCGGTTGCCAGGCGAGCCACTTCGCCCCCCATGATCGACACCGAGCTGATTTGCGGGCTTGTGACCGTCGTCCACAGGTTGTTGTCGATGCCCACGACCGCCACATCCTCCGGGACGCGAACTCCCAGCTCCTTGAACCGGTTCACGATCCCGATCGCCACCATGTCGTTTACCGCATAGATCGCATCCGGCATATGTTTCAGGCTGTAAAAGTAATCAGCCGCACGCACGCCTGTTTCAAACGAGAAGTCCTCGCCGAAATAGACGAGGGAAGGATCGACCTGCGGCAAAGACTGTTCATAGGCAAAGTAACGCTCCTCGATTTTGTTCTTGGGAGCACCCGCGTAAGCGATCCGGGTCCGCCCGATTTTGATCAGATGCTCCATGACCAGGCGGCCTTCCTGGCTGGCCAGACCGACAACATCCGCTTTCACATTGTCGTCGAGCTTTTTTCCGTAGTTGATGATCGAGACAGGTACGGTTGTTTTATTGATCAAGTCGACCAGCGTTTTGGGATAAGCCAGCGGCATGATAATCAGCCCGTCCACATGCAGCTTTTTCACCTCGCGCACGATCTCCAGCTCGGCCCGGGCGTTCCCGGAGGTATTGATCTGCACGACACGGTAACCGTGCTGCTTGGCAGTCTGCTCTACAGACCAGGCGATATCAGGAATGATTGCATTGCGGATATCCGGCACGGCCAAAGCAATTTGATTCGTTTGCCGCACCTTCAGGCTTTGCGCTGACGTATTCGGAACAAAGCCCATTTCTTCGATTATTTGCAGGATCAGCGCCTTTGTTTTCGGGCTGATCCCGCCGCTATTGTTAATGGCCCGGGATACGGTGGCAATCCCTACCCCTGCCTTCTTTGCTACATCTTCAATCGTTACTTTTTTCTTTGTGGCCAAGAGAGATGTCCCTTCCTTATTGGAATCGTTTTCTGCGATACGAACCAACGTCAGTCGCCTCGTTCTATTATATCATAGGAGGCGATGCTATGACGGGAGGCGGGCTGCACACCGGGGCCTCGGACCCTCCTGCCGCAAAAAAGATCGACGCACGCAAAAGCATCCGTGATCAAGCTTTTCAGGAAGGTATTTTATTCCAACACTTTCATTCAAAAAGCACTTTGACAATGTATCAAACTTATGACATATTAATTTTCGGAAACGTTTCCTATTTTTCTTGCTGGACTCTATTTTTATGATCCGAACTGACAAGGAGATGGAAGATATGAAAGCGTTGCGCTGGCATGGCGTAAAAGACTTGCGTTTGGAAACGATTACGGAACCTCAAGCGCTCAAAGGGAAAGTCAAAATCAGAGTGGAATGGTGCGGCATTTGCGGAAGCGACCTGCACGAATATGTGGCAGGCCCGATTTTCATCCCGGAAGGCACCGCCCACCCGCTGACAAACGAAAAAGCCCCTATTGTAATGGGACATGAATTTTCCGGACAAGTCGTAGAGGTCGGAGAAGGTGTCACCTCCATCAAAGCAGGCGACCGCGTCGTCGTCGAGCCCGTCTTCGCGTGCGGGACATGCCCGGCGTGCAAGCAAGGCAAATACAACCTTTGCGACAAAATGGGCTTCCTCGGCCTCGCCGGCGGTGGCGGCGGGTTTTCGGAATACGTAGCCGTCGATGAGCACATGGTCCATAAAATTCCCGACAGCGTCTCTTATGAGCAAGGCGCTCTGGTCGAACCGTCCGCTGTCGCGCTTTACGCTGTCCGCTCCAGCCAGTTGAAGGTCGGAGACAAGGCTGTCGTGTTCGGTACCGGACCGATCGGCTTGCTCGTCATCGAAGCACTGAAGGCTTCCGGGGCCTCGGACATTTACGCCGTCGAGCTGTCGCCGGAACGCAAGCTCAAAGCAGCAGAGCTGGGCGCGATCGTCCTCGATCCGAAAGAGTGCGATGTCGTCCAAGAAATTCACAAACGGACAGGCGGCGGAGCCGACGTCGCCTTCGAGGTGACCGGCGTTCCTCCTGTTCTCACCCAGGCGATCGAGTCGACCAAAATCGGCGGACAGATCATGATTGTCAGCATTTTCGAAAGAGAAGCGCCTATCAAACCGAACCACATCGTCATGAAGGAGCGGACCATGACAGGCATCATCGGGTATCGCGATGTATTCCCGGCCGTCATCAGCTTGATGGAAAAAGGGTTCTTCCCTGCCGAGAAGCTGGTTACCCAGCGAATCAAGCTGGATGATGTCGTGGAGCAAGGCTTTGAGGCTTTGTTGAAAGAGAAAAATCAGGTGAAGATTCTGGTGAGTCCTAGGTTGTAGGTGCAGGTGTTTTCGGGAAAGGTGCCCTTGGATCGGACTCAGGGGCACTTTATCCTGCTACATAGAAGCTTGTTAGCAAAAAAGGAGTTTCTTGATGTATGACGACCAGCAGAAAAAAGTTTACAATTGAGGAAAAATGTTGAACCATACTGAAAATTACGAAAGAAGAAAATCCAATGAAGGTCGGCTGGATGTACCTGTACGCCGTTATGGACTGGCATTCCCCCTATATCATCGATTGCAGCTAGACCAGAGTCTGGATTGGTTTCGTATGGGAGACCGTGAAACGGGCCTTATCGAGACGCAAGGCCGAAATTATCCGCAGTGATCAAAAACCATACCCGGTTGTTGTGTATAACCGAGATGCAATTCTGCAATCCACCAGACAATATGTAAAAGAAAACTAATTGCCGGGCAGTCGGATGTCACGCCAACCGCTTACATCACATTGACCGTATTGATTATTGCCCACAGCAACTACCGTGCCGTCCGTTTTAAGCCCGATCGTATGAGCGCAACCCGCCGCTACCGCCACAATATCGCGCCAGCCGCTTACATTGCATTGGCCATGCTCATTCCACCCCACAGCCGCCACCGTACCGTCCGCTTTCAGCCTGATTGTATGAGCATTGCCCGTATGAGCATTACCCGCCGCAACCGCCACCATGTCGCACCAGCCGCTTACATCGCATTGGCCATATCTATTATCACCCACAGCCGTCACCGTGCCGTCCGCTTTAAGGACGACGGTATGACGATAACCCGCCGCTATGGTATCTTTAGGCAACCGTTTCACCTTTAACGCCGCTTCTTTCGGTAAAATTTTATCCATGTTTTACCTCCTTGAAAACAAGAGCTATAAACGGCTCTACTTCGAGCGGATGCCGTGAAATTCGGCTTCTCGGCGATCCACGGGCATTGCATCTCCTCCTTTCCCTGATCATAGCGATTCGGACACGGGCTTTCAACACACTAGCGATTTTGCATGGAGGTATTTCAATGGGGGAGATCTCTATTTCAACACGGTGCTACAAGTACCCAAAAGAAAAGCTTTCTCTGCGCTTACTCTTTGGCTACGTCCTCCATATGTGGACATTAACAAAGTGGTAGTATATGTGATATGCCATTAATTCCGCTTCATTTTATCAACAACTGATCAATTTCAATTAGGGGTAACAAAAAAGAGCGATGTGCAATACTTCACACCTAATATTTAAAAAACTGTCTTCACCTCTTGTAGCACTTTTCTTTTTTTCGCGAGGTCAAATAAAGAAAACCCCAGACGAGCGCGGATTACTCGTTTGGGGTAATAATCAATTAATTTCCCCTTTCCCTGTTTGGATCCGAAGAAATAAGGGACTAACTCCTCATAGACTGTTTTTTAGAACTACACAAATGCCCTAACATCTACATTCTCATCCCATTTTTAAAGGGAGACCTTTAAATAATTCATGTGATTGAAGCAACCTTGTTCATTAAAACCAATAATTCGTTAATGCTATTGCTTTTTAATATTTGTGGATTCAGTACCTCAATAAAATGAATCAGTTTTTCACCTTGATTAACAATTTCCTTTTTAAATACTTCTTTAGAGATAGAAACGTTACTCCAATCAATATACTGAAATTCCTTATATGGTTGGTTAATAAACAAGTCAAGTATGCTATCTCGTTGAATGTCATCAACAATGCTAACTAAAAATTCATCCTCCTTAACTTTAAATTCGAGCCATATACTTGGGTGTTCAGGAATCTTATAAGCAACATAATTAGATTCTTGTGCTTTTATGGCAATAGCTAGTAAATCCTTAAACCATCGTACAAGGCGCTCTTCTCCAAAAGGACAATCTTCAAAAAAATACCCATACTTGTACTCATTAAAATTTAACTCGATGATCCCTTCGATATCTCTAAAACTTTCATCAAATTCTTTAGCTGAAAGTCGTTTTAGTTGATCAAAGTCATCAACCGCTTTAAATTTAACTGTGAACATATCACTTCCTCCTATTTTCCTAGTAAATCTGAGAGTTTGTATTTGTGTACTCCGTAAGCTGAATCAAGCTTACCACTTTTTAAAAATACTCTTATATCTTCTCCAAAAACTTTAACAGTATGGAGTCCTTCTGTTACTCCTTTATTGCGTAGTTGGTTAAAAGCAATTTGGGAAGCTTTTATTATTTTTTCATCTGTCCATTCTTTATTAAAGAAAGTTCTCTTGCTTAGCATTGCCTCAATTTGTTCATTAGTCATCTTCTTTTGCCAGTATTGTATTTGATTTTTTACGCTATTAGCTGAATGTCTAGTTAGGATATGAGCGGCTTGATTCTTACTTAGTTCATGTACAGGCTTAGCCACTTTTGTTCCATTAATAGCTGTAATAACAGACTTACCAGCACTACGAACAATTTTTATACCTGCTGCTCCTGGAATTACGTCACCCGAAAACATTTGAATCTGATCCCGATATATTTCGGGAACGGCCTCTAACCCATATCGTTCGTAGATATCTAGTAAAGCCGCTCTTTTTCTGTCATCAAGAAGGAGATCTTCTGGCTTGTTAATAGCCGAACCGCCTATCTCAACATCATGACCAGTTGGGTCAACATACTTAAGAGGATTATTATGAACATACGCATACCGATTCAAACTCAGCGGATTATCCACTTGCCCCTTATACGTATCCTCCGAAATAAACCGCCCCACCGTCGGGTCGTAGTACCTCGCCCGCAGATAGTAGAACCCGGTCTCGCCATCCAAGATCTCCCCGCTATAGGTAAACGGGTTGGACATCCCCTCCGTTTTCGCCGTGAGATTCCCCCACGTATCATACTCGTAGCGGTTTAGTTCCTCGCCGTTCTCCCCAACGACCTTCACGACATCCCCGTGGCTGTTGTACAGATAGTAGCCGCGCTTGTTCGCCGCAACGTCCTTTCGGGAGAGCAGCTCATTCCCCCAAATATTCTGGGCTTTCAGCTGGCCGTTTTTGTCCAGCTCCTCGATGACTCTGCCGTTCAGGTACACGTAGCGGGTTTCGCCGCCATCTGCTGTCTTCGTTGCACGGAGCCCATCCGGATAGTACGTATATTCCGCCTTGGCTCCCGTCTTTTCATTGGTGACGCCTCTCAGGCGGTTGCGCTCGTCAAAGGTGTAGGTGGCTGTACTTGGCATCGCCGGCAGCGTGCCTTCAAAGGTCATTCGGCTGCCTCGGCCGTTATACGAATAACGATTCTCTCCCACTGGCACATTTTCCTTCGTCAAGCGGTCCACTTTGTCGTACTCGTAGCGGTAGGTCGTGCCGTTTCGCTCAATGCTCGTCACGTTGCCGAAAGAGTAGCTGTTCTTCTCCTGCCATACAGACGTGCCGCTCTTGAAATGCTTCAGTGTGTCGACCTGGCCGAACGAATCCCGCTTGCGCACCAGGCTCACGCCGTTTGGATAGGTCAGGGTGTAGGTGTCTCCCGCGTCGCTGAGCTCATACGCGTAGCGAACGGTCTTCGGGGTGCCGTCCAGTCCCGGACTGGTAACCTCTGTCAAGCGCATAGCGTCATCATAGCGGTACGAAACCGCTGTATTTCCAGGGTAGATCAACTGATCCATCTGGTCGTCGGCGTCCGTATGGCGAATCTGATAGAGTCTGCCAAATGCCGTGAAGCTGTTCATCCGCAGAAACGGATCGTAGGTGTAGAACAACTCGCGATACAGCGGGCTGGTGGACTGGATGTTCGGGCCATTGCTGTTGGTTTCTTTCTTTACCAAAGACGTATTCGGGTAATACTCTTTGGTTTCCCGGTTTTTCACCGTACCGGCCGTGTCTTTTGTCGTCAGCTCGGACAGCTCGTAAAACGGCGTGTACGCGTACTCGTGGCGGTTGCCCGCTTTGTCCGTGAACACCGAAACTTTGCCGTTCGGGGTGTAGCCGAATGTCTCCGTCGCCCCGGATGGAACGTCCGTTTCGCTGATTTTCCAGGAAAGGGCATTGTAGTGGTACTTGGTCGTCTGGGTGTTGTTTTCCGTTACCTGCACGAGATTGCCATATGGGTCGTAGCCGTAGCGGTATTCGTTCTATTCGGAGTCGAGTAGGATTGTTCATTCCCTAGGAGGTACCACAAGGGGAATATCCCAATTATCATTTTTTATGATTACTCTTCCTCCCTATTCTATGGACTACAAATACAAGGACAAAAAGAACCCCTGGACGAGCATTAATTACTCGTTGGGGTTCTTTGCTAACACGTTTATAACATTCTATTCACTGCTTTTATATAACTTGGACACCAGTGGAAAGCATTGACGTTTGAATAAGCTTCTTGAAATTCATATTCTCGCTGAAACCAAGGTAAATCAGGATGACGATTTGATACATCTCGTAAACAGAACCACCCCTGTCTCAAGTCTTCCCCACCAGTTGACCTGAAATCAGCATTTGAGCAATAAGCACAAATGTTAAAGGATACGTCCATTTTGTCTTGAAGTGCTTGTAATGCTATGGAGAAATCCTCAACAGCATTGGCTTCAAAGGTTTTACCTCTGTATTCACATACGAGTTTGAATTTCAGTTGAGGTTCATCAAGGTCGTATTGTCTGGTAACGACGATGTATTCCTCTACCGTTACAATTTCGATGGAATTACCATTTGTGGTTTGTACACTATTTAAGAACTTTAGTGAATAACTCTCTGGTAAATTCGTCATCAACTCAAGCAGACTCTGGACATATGTTCCTGCTTCGCTTTCAATATACAGAGATTTTCCTATTAGAATCATATGAACAGTATCATTTTCTCTAAATCGGACATAAAGATTCGCATCCTGACTTTGTCCCTTACCATTAATTAGTTTAGTAATAAGAGTCTTCTCGTTCATTCTCTCCCCCCCTTTCTTTACCTTCCCTTAATTGAGATAGATTTTAGCACAATGGTTAAATAATAAGGATTTGATTCTGCGTCAGGTCTTGATGCAATCCACGCTTTGTGGTGGGCAGGGTTTGTTGCAAAGACACTGACGTGCCCAGTGGCAGGGTTGTCAACCACAGCCTTTAAAACTCCAGTTGCGTTTACTGCATCTATAGAAGTGAATGTATACTTGTTAGACCCTGGTGCTAAAAAGTATGATAATCCTGTTGTATCCACTGGTCTTGGGGTCAGGTTAGTGTTTGTACCCGAACCATCACGGAATATTAGGGTCTGTCCATTATAATTATAAGTCGTAGTGATTGTCGAGGTGTCCTGCGTAGCAATAGTCAATATTGTTGCCACAACACCCGCCCATCCTATTGCACCACCTGATACTGAACCAGAACCAGACCTTGGCATCGTTGCAGTAGTTCCTGCAAAAAACACAGCGGTGGGTCTTAGTTCAAGGTCTTTTGCAATAGAAGCACCTAAATTACTCCAGTATGCAGTCCTTGCATTATCTGCTTGGGTCTCAGCAAATTGCATACGTTGTTTGTCTCCAGCTTTATTTGCCTTTTCCCAAACATCTGTCCAAAAAGCAATAGTATCTCTAGTTGAGCCTTTAATATATCCGTCTCCATCTTTCCAGTGACCTGTTGGGTCTTTATATCTTAAAGGATTATTCTCTGTATACGCATACCGGTTCAAACTCAGCGGATTATCCACTTGCCCTTTATACGTATCCTCCGAAATAAACCGCCCCACCGTCGGGTCATAATACCTCGCCCGCAGATAGTAAAACCCGGTCTCGCCGTCCAAGATCTCCCCGCTGTAGGTAAACGGGTTGGACATCCCCTCCGTTTTCGCCGTGAGATTCCCCCACGTATCATACTCGTAGCGGTTTAGTTCCTCGCCGTTCTCCCCAACGACCTTCACGACATCCCCGTGGCTGTTGTACAGATAGTAGCCGCGCTTGTTCGCCGCAACGTCCTTTCGGGAGAGCAGCTCATTCCCCCAAATATTCTGGGCTTTCAGCTGGCCGTTTTTGTCCAGCTCCTCGATGACTCTGCCGTTCAGGTAGACGTAACGGGTTTCGCTGCCATCTGCTGTCTTCGTCGCACGGAGGCCGTCCGGATAGTACGTATATTCCGCTTTGGCTCCCGTCTTTTCATTGGTGACGCCTCTCAGGCGGTTGCGCTCGTCAAAGGTGTAAGTGGCTGTGCTTGGCATCGCCGGCAGCGTGCCTTCAAAGGTCATTCGGCTTCCTCGGCCGTTATACGAATAACGATTCTCTCCCACTGGCACATTTTCCTTCGTCAAGCGGTCCACTTTGTCGTACTCGTAGCGGTAGGTCGTGCCGTTTCGCTCAATGCTCGTCACGTTGCCGAAAGAGTAGCTGTTCTTCTCCTGCCATACAGACGTGCCGCTCTTGAAATGCTTCAGTGTGTCGACCTGGCCGAACGAATCCCGCTTGCGCACCAGGCTCACGCCGTTTGGATAGGTCAGGGTGTAGGTGTCTCCCGCGTCGCTGAGCTCATACGCGTAGCGAACGGTCTTCGGGGTGCCGTCCAGTCCCGGACTGGTAACCTCTGTCAAGCGCATAGCGTCATCATAGCGGTACGAAACCGCTGTATTTCCAGGGTAGATCAACTGATCCATCTGGTCGTCGGCGTCCGTATGGCGAATCTGATAGAGTCTGCCAAATGCCGTGAAGCTGTTCATCCGCAGAAACGGATCGTAGGTGTAGAACAACTCGCGATACAGCGGGCTGGTGGACTGGATGTTCGGGCCATTGCTGTTGGTTTCTTTCTTTACCAAAGACGTATTCGGGTAATACTCTTTGGTTTCCCGGTTTTTCACCGTACCGGCCGTGTCTTTTGTCGTCAGCTCGGACAGCTCGTAAAACGGCGTGTACGCGTACTCGTGGCGGTTGCCCGCTTTGTCCGTGAACACCGAAACTTTGCCGTTCGGGGTGTAGCCGAATGTCTCCGTCGCCCCGGATGGAACGTCCGTTTCGCTGATTTTCCAGGAAAGGGCATTGTAGTGGTACTTGGTCGTCTGGGTGTTGTTTTCCGTTACCTGCACGAGATTGCCATATGGGTCGTAGCCGTAGAGGTATTCGTTCTTTTCAGGGTCGAGCAAATAGACGAGCTTGTCGCTTGGATTGTAGCGATACGACCAAGTTCGTTTTGTCCCGTCCTTCTCCTGCTCGGACTTGCTTGCGGGCTGTCCGAATGCGTTATAGCTATAGGCGGTGGTGCGTTTTTGCCCGCTTACCCACGCCTCATTCACTTCTTTTTCCAGCTGGCCGTGCCTGTCGTAAAACTGGATCGTTTCCAGGCCGTTTGGACCCAGGGTTTTGATCGTCTCTACCGGCAGATATTGGGTATTGAGCGAATCGACGAACGTGTTTGCCCGCAGGTAGATCGTCGTGCCGATGGGCTCCTGTTTTTTCCAAAGCGTGCCGTCTTTATTGTAGACATACGTGGTCGCCCGGTTGTCCATGGCGTAGGGGGCACTGGACAGCAAGCGCTCTCCATCCGGCGAATACGTGTTGTACTGCAGCGGACGGATTTGGCCGTTGGTCCCGATCTGTCCTTCGTATTCGACTTCGCCGCCCGGGGTAAAATGGGTGAACCTCTTCGTGCCGTCCGGCAGGGTCATTGTCACCTTGCGTTGGCCGTCATCGTAGCTGTAGGTGATCGCGCGGGTTTCTCCTTTATTGGCAAACTGCTCGCGCTTGAGCCGTCCGAGGAAGTCGTACTCGTAGGCGGCCCGGCTTTGGTCGGGGTAGGTGCGACCGATTTGCCTCATGCCTGATATAATTAATTTCTGCCACTGCTAACATCTCCTAACTTTATACCTCCCGTCGTCTGAAATGCCCAACAGGGAGTGTATTTTGAGAAGGGGACGTTGGCAAGTGGTTTTTTTAATTTATGCAAGCCCCTACGGGTCTGTATAAATTAACTGTGTGAATGCTAATCTAATAATTGACCACCTAGTGGTACATCGCTCATAAAAAAGTTGACCACCTGAGCACCTCTTTCCTGTATCTTGTAGTTGTCTAGACAACAAGATATAGGAGGAAAGGAAATGCTTCAGATGGCTAATTATGAGTTTATCAGGAAACAACACTTTCTGCTAGGGAAGTCGATTCGTCAAATTTCTCGCGAAACTGGCTACTCGCGTCAAGTGATACGAAAAGCCTTGACATCAACGGAAATCCCTGTATACCAGCTTTCAAAACCGAAGCCGAAGCCAGTCATTGATTTTGTCAAGCCCATCATCTTGGAATGGCTGCGTCAAGATGAACAGGCTCCCCCGAAGCAGCGTCATACTGCCAAACGTATTTACCAGAGACTCGTTGACGAACATGGATTCACCGGCGGTGAATCTACTGTACGACGCTACGTCAGAGAGTTGCGGGTTTCTCCTCCTAAAGCATTTGTCCCTCTTGATTTCCCGCCAGGGCGATTTGCCCAATTTGACTGGGGTGAGGTTACGGTTCATTTACAAGGGAAACAAGTGAAGGTTCAAGTCTTTTGTATGCGTTGCACATACAGCAGAAAGATTTTCATCAAGACATTTGCTCATCAGAAGCAAGAGGCTCTTCTCCAAGGTCATGTAGATGCTTTTGAATTTTTCGGTGCTGTTCCCCAAGTCATCACATACGACAACCTGACAACAGCCGTTAAGAAGGTATTGGAAGGCAAAAATCGCGAGGAACAAGAGCGATTTATTCAGCTACGTGCCCACTACCTGTTTGAAAGCTATTTCTGTGATCCGGGAAAAGGGCATCAAAAAGGCCAAGTGGAAAACCTCGTACAGTTTGCCCAGAGGCAATTTTTTGCACCTGTTCCTAGTGTTTCTTCTCTGGAGGAGCTAAATCAAATCCTCCTCGAAAAATGTATCTCTTACGAGAATACAACCGTTCCCCGGTCTTCCCTAACGGTTGGAGAAGCATTTGTTCAAGAGTTGCCCATCATGCTTCCATTGCCTCCACGGCCATTGGATTGTTTCCGTGTTGTACCCGTGAAAAGCAATACGCTATCCATGATCCACATTGAAAAAAATGCCTATTCCGTCCCGGTTTCCTATGCATCGACCCAACTTATTTGCCGAGTATTTGCTGAAAAAATTGAGGTGTATCACGGAAAAAGCCTGATTGCGACGCATGAGCGGTGCTTGGAAAAAGGAAAGGAGATTTTGCAATACGATCATTATCTGGATTTACTTCTTATTCGCCCAGGAGCAGTTCTTTATGCTAGACCATTGCATCAGGCAGGATTACCCGCCATTTACCAAAAGTTCTTGGACAAGTGCCGTAACCGACCAGGAGGGATGAAGGAGTTCGTTCGACTCTTGCTTTTGCACCGTGAATTCGATACTTCTCTCGTCGAAGAAGCACTGGGGGAGGCCTGCCAAAAAGGGATGTTCCAGTATGATGCCGTAAGGCAATTATTGTTTCAGCGAACATTGCCGGAACACCGTTTGCCCCAACTCTCGTTGGCGGAGGATAGCTCTGTTCCACGTATTCAGGTAAAGGCCCCAGATCTTAGCCAGTACAATCGTTTGTTACAGAAAAGGAGTGTGGTTCATTGAGTACGAGTTTCCTGCTTGAAACCTACGCGAAACGCCTTCGCTTACCTGCGATTAAACGTGTCTATAAGGAAATCGCCCATGATGCTGCTGAACGGCAAATTCCCTACGAGGAGTTCCTCTTAGCCCTACTAGAGCAAGAAGTTCAGCAAAGGGATGCTAACCAAATCGCGAGTCGCATCAAGCACGCCAAATTCCCTTCTATGAAAACGCTCGATCAATTTGAATTCTCGGCGATTCCGTCCCTCAATAAGCCCAAATTGCTTCAACTGGCTCGTTGTGAGTACATCGAAAAGGCAGAGAACATCATGTTTATCGGAAACTCTGGCACTGGCAAAACTCATCTCTCCATTGCACTCGGGAAGGAAGCTTGCCATCATGGCTATTCCGTTCAGTTTTGGACTGCCGCTAAAATATGTAACGAGCTTATGGAAGCTCAGTCCCAAAAGCGAATCCTCCAGCTAGAGAGGCAATGGTTGAAAACAGATTTGATTATTTTGGATGAAGTCGGGTTTGTCCCTCTGAGTCGGACCGGGGCGGAGTTATTATTCCAATTTTGTGCGGCCCGCTATGAGAAAGGAAGCATGATCATTACCAGTAATCTGGAATTTACGGAATGGACACAGATTTTCAAAGATGAGCAAATGACGTCAGCCCTGGTTGATCGGCTTACCCATCGTGCCCATATCTTTGCAATGAATGGAGACAGCTATCGCTTTAAGCAGAGCATTCAAAGATCGTGATCATGAAAAAGTTACCCACCCGACGGGTGGATTGATTTTTGCCATGGTGGTCAATTTTTTGATGAGCACGGTGGTCAACATTTTGATTGACATTCACATTAACTGCCAAAACCTACATTTTTAGTCTGCCATAAACACACGAATTTTCTGATTTTGTAAATATCAAACCCGCGAGCGCTCTGATTTCAGATTCTTTAACTCGAAAAACGAGCACCTACCTCCAACATAAGCCCATTCTTGAGCGTGCTGCTAAATTTTTGTAACATAAAAAACATAAAACCCTTTTCCAAAATCAGTATCAGACCTGGGTAGGGTAAAAAAAGACCTCGAAGGATTGCCTTCAAGGTCTGATAATTTAATTGGTACTCGTTAATTGCTCTGTAAATAATCAAATATTATCTTTCTTAATTCTTCATGAATAATGTACTCGTTTTGAAAGTCAGGATAGTTCTCCAATTTTGCTTTAATAAAACTGTATTGGGGAAATCTTTGGAAAAAATCCTCATTCAAAAACTCAATTTGCTTCTTAGGGATATTAGCAACATTACCTTTTAGAATATAACTTGTCGTTCCAACAATTAAGGTACAATAATCATTAAAATCAGCGTTTAAATTTTCTTCCTCAAGTAATTCAAATTCACTTTCAAAATCAATTTTTATCCTGTTAGTATCCTCATACGGAAAGGGATTAACTAATTGAAAATTATACAGGCGGGATATTTTTTCCAGCATTTCTTCGCTTTTCAAATCCCAACACCTCCATTCAAGAGACAAATATGCATTATTGCTTACCAAAGGAAACTATAGTCCCATCCGGGGCAATATCGATATATTTACCGTTCTTTTTATATCGAATTGTGCCCTCAACTGCTCCATTAACATAACTTTTGGTTGAACCTTTTTTAGCGGTTTTTGCAAATTCCTCAGCTTTCCTGAGATATTGTGCCAGATCTTTCGCCCCTACTTCCTTTCCGTGTTTCTTAAAATGATATTCAGCAGAACCCTCTACATTATCGAAACTTCCCTTATTCCATTTTGAAAAATTACATTCAGTATTGTGAACCCAAATCCCCAAATCCGTTACATAGTACGTATGGTAGTCAGCAACAGTAAAGTTGTACACCGTTACTGGCTTATCCAGTTTAACAAACTCTACGTTGTCAATCGTCAGGTTGCTTCCATCAGCTTTTTGGAGTTTATCCCCCACTTGAAGTTCATCTGCGAAGACCCACCCTTTGCCTTCAACCCAAAACGGATGGTTATCTGTTGTCTCGATGATTTGCTCCCCAACATGCAACTTAATAATATCATCACGTTGGTTACGGTATAAAGCAGTTACTTCTTTGTATGCCAATTCTCCATTCGAATCATATTCAGACTTGGCGAGAACCTTATCTCCGACTTTAATGTCTTCGATATTCTTCTCCCCTTCGTCTGTTTGAACCTTTGTTCCTGCTGTAAAGCAATTACATCCAAAAAGCTTTTTCACTATCCCTTTCTCAACGGTTCTCGCTCCTGATCCTACCACTTTGCCAGCTACAGCTTTTGCTACTCCTCCAGCACCAGCTACGTAGGTAAAAGGATCTTCATACCATTCTGGCTCCCGCGTGTTTCCGTGAACTTCCGATCTGATTTCCTCGGGGACTTCATCAACGGAAACATTCCTATAAAACTCCCAATAGACATTACCTTTACCGTCGTTCGTCCTCAAAATACCTGTTGAGTCTTTCCGAATTCCGCCGTTCCCCCACGGCTCAGTGATCACATTCCCACTAAAGTCAATATATCGTAGCGGATTATTATGCACATACGTATACCGGTTCAAGCTCAGCGGATTATCCACTTGCCCTTTATACGTATCCTCCGAGATAAACCGCCCAATGCTCGGATCGTAATACCTCGCCCGCAGATAGTAAAACCCGGTCTCGCCATCCAAGATCTCCCCGCTGTAGGTAAACGGGTTGGACATCCCCTCCGTTTTCGCCGTGAGATTCCCCCACGTATCATACTCGTAGCGGTTTAGTTCCTCGCCGTTCTCCCCAACGACCTTCACGACATCCCCGTGGCTGTTGTACAGATAGTAGCCGCGCTTGTTCGCCGCAACGTCCTTTCGGGAGAGCAGCTCATTCCCCCAAATATTCTGGGCTTTCAGCTGGCCGTTTTTGTCCAGCTCCTCGATGACTCTGCCGTTCAGGTAGACGTAACGGGTTTCGCTGCCATCTGCTGTCTTCGTCGCACGGAGGCCGTCCGGATAGTACGTATATTCCGCTTTGGCTCCCGTCTTTTCATTGGTGACGCCTCTCAGGCGGTTGCGCTCGTCAAAGGTGTAGGTGGCTGTACTTGGCATCGCCGGCAGCGTGCCTTCAAAGGTCATTCGGCTGCCTCGGCCGTTATACGAATAACGATTCTCTCCCGCTGGCACATTTTCCTTCGTCAAGCGGTCCACTTTGTCGTACTCGTAGCGGTAGGTCGTGCCGTTTCGCTCAATGCTTGTCACGTTGCCAAAAGAGTAGTTGTTCTTCTCTTGCCATACAGACGTGCCGCTCTTGAAGTGCTTCAGCGTGTCGACCTGGCCGAACGAATCCCGCTTGCGTATCAGGCTCACGCCGTTTGGATAGGTCAGGGTGTAGGTGTCTCCCGCGTCGCTGAGCTGGTAGTCATAGCGGACAGTTTGAGAGGAACCATTCGATCCCGGAATCGTCACCTCTTTTACCCGCATCGCGTCATCGTAGACGAAGGAAACCGCTGTATTTCCAGGGTAGATCAACTGATCCATCTGGTCGTCGGCGTCCGTATGGCGAATCTGATAGAGTCTGCCAAACGCCGTGAAGCTGTTCATCCGCAGGAACGGATCATAGGTGTAGAACAACTCGCGATATAGCGGGCTGCTGGACTGGATGTTTGGTCCGTTGCTGTTGGTTTCTTTCTTTACCAAAGACGTATTCGGGTAATACTCTTTGGTTTCCCGGTTTTTCACCGTACCGGCCTTGTCTTTCGTCGTCAGCTCGGACAGCTCGTAAAACGGCGTGTACGCGTACTCGTGGCGGTTGCCCGCTTTGTCCGTGAACACCGATACTTTGCCGTTCGGGGTGTAGCCGAATGTCTCCGTCGCCCCGGATGGAACGTCCGTTTCGCTGATTTTCCAGGAAAGCGCATTGTAGTGGTACTTGGTCGTCAGGGTGTTGTTTTCCGTTACCTGCACGAGATTGCCATATGGGTCGTAGCCGTAGCGGTATTCGTTCTTTTCAGGGTCGAGCAAATAGACGAGCTTGTCGCTTGGATTGTAGCGGTACGACCAAGTTCGCTTTGTCCCGTCCTTTTCTTGCTCGGTCTTGCTTGCGGGCTGTCCGAATGCATTATAGCTATAGGCGGTGGTGCGTTTTTGTTCGCTTACCCACGCTTCGTTTACTTCTTTTTCCAGCTGGCCGTGCCTATCGTAAAACTGGATCGTTTCCAGGCCGTTTGGCCCCAGGGTTTTGATCGTCTCTACCGGCAGATATTGGTTATTGAGCGAATCGACGAACGTGTTTGCCCGCAGGTAGATCGTCGTGCCGATGGGCTCCTGTTTTTTCCAAAGCGTGCCGTCTTTATTGTAGACATACGTGGTCGCCCGGTTGTCCATAGCGTAAGGGGCGCTGGACAGCAAGCGCTCTCCATCCGGCGAATACGTGTTGTATTGCAGCGGACGGATTTGGCCGTTGGTCCCGATCTGTCCTTCGTATTCGACTTCGCCGCCCGGGGTAAAATGGGTGAACCTCTTCGTGCCGTCCGGCAGGGTCATCGTCACCTTGCGTTTGTCGTCGTCGTAGCTGTAGGTGATCGTGCGGGTTTCTCCTTTATTGGCAAACTGCTCACGCTTCAGCCGTCCGAGGAAGTCGTATTCGTAGGTGGCCTGGCTTTGATCCGGATAGGTTCGCTGTGTGACTCTGCCCAGCTCGTCGTAGGCGAAGCGGTACGTCAGCTTTGTTTTGACGCCGGGGGAAGTCTCTACTTCCATGTTGATTTCCGTAGGGTTCAGGCCGTACCGGTCATAGGCAGGGAAGTTCTGGACCAAATTTTTATTGTCCAGCCCGATCGTCATATGCTGAATCGAGGAGATACGCATGTTCTGATAGGTGTAGAATCGTCCGACGCTCTCGGTCTTGATTTCGGCACCATCCGGGTAGGAATCGAGGACCGATTCTCCCTCAAGCAGTTTGTCGCTGTTGTACGTAAACGATTCCTTGTGAAAATGCTTCGGGTTGTCTGCGGCGGTGCGGCTCATCTCCGAAAGCAGGCGCAAGTAATATGTTGTGGGCGGCAAATACGTCCAGCTGGTCGTATTTCCTTTCGGATCGACGAGCTTTACCAGATCGCCGTAACTGTTGTATCTGTATTCCGTCACCTGCGCGTAGTCGGCCAGTCTGTTTTTCACCTGTTCCAGATTCTTCGCTTCCGGCGCCAGCAGGTACTGATACACGTCGGCGTCTTTCGTCATGGAAGCGGGCCTTCCCAAAAATTCGTAGGAGTAGCTGGGCTTGGTTTCCCTGCCACGATACATATGGCTTACGTACGATACCGGGTGGTAGCTGTACTTGTTTCCGTCTGCGGTCAAGTTGAGGCGGCCTTCGATTCTGTCTGTGTCTGCACCCGTACCGATATAGGTTTCGACCGAACGGAGCAAGAAGTTTTTATCCGAATTGACGGCAAACGTCTTTTCCTGGCTGGGCAAGCCATCCTGTTCGATCCGGGAGACTGCGACCGTTCCGTCTCGTATCGTCTGATTTTTCAATCGAACAGAGGTGTCTTTCTTCGTTTTCCAAATCTCTTTACTGGTCATTGGATAGTAGATCGTTTTCAAATACGTTTCTGTGGACGGACGGTCTGGGTGTGGTGTCTTGGCAAAACGGATATTTACCGAAGTGACCGGATGGTATGTGACATAGGTCAGCTTTTCCTCATCGTAATAATTCCGAACAACGCCTCGGTTCAGAAAATCAGTTGCGCTAGAGAAATAGGGGCTGTAGGCATAGGTCATGGTCAAGCCTTCCACCGGATACTTCACCTGATGGAGAAGCTCGTAATTGACGTACCCCCGCTCATTCCAGTCCATATCCAGATACTCGGAACTCTCTATACCTTTATAGTCCAGTGGAATCTCTTTATTCTGCGCGGAAAAATAGTAGTTGGGACGAAGGTTAAACTCAGCTTTCCCAAAGACTTCGGAATCAAGGTAAGAGTATTCGGCAATGACCTTGCTTCCCCCTCCGTTGACATCGTGCTCGATGACACGGTCTGGAGTCGTGCCTGTTCCCCATGCGTACTCGATATGCTTCAGCAGCTTGCTTTTGGAGGTATCGGCATACACCTTCAGGCTTTTTCTCGTTAACTCGATATACCGTCCGACGCTATCGGTAATCTGTATCGGATCATTGTTATACGGAATTTTGTAGACAATGGTATCGCCGTATGCATTCCTTTTGGTGATGACATCAACAGGGGAAGGATCGTAAACGCCCTCCCTGGTGAAGCTGTAGTGGTAGCCGTTGTAATCGACCCAAGCGATCGACTTGACGCCATTTGTTGGATTTTGGTCTTTGGAATAGAAATGCATCGACGCTCCTTTGTAGGGATAATTCACCCAATCTTCACCGGAGCGTGAGGAAGATTCAAGCACCGTGCCATCATCCAGGGTGAAAACATAACGAAATTTCCCGGATGTTCTTCCGCATACGTAAGGTGGATTATTCTTATCAACGTAGTTGCACGCGATTCCATCTTCGTACATTTCTTCAGCCATCGGGATGTTCAGTCTCCAACCGAGCGGCATGTTGTACTTTTCCCAATGATTGTTGTTATAACTGGTTTTGTTGCCGCGTGTGCTGTAGTAGAAACGCTGTTCAATGGAATCAAACTGCGAATAGGTCCTCTCCAGCCTCAGATCCATCCCGTGCTTGCCTTCGAGAACCAGGTCCGTCTCCGTGATAGTGGACGTTCGGTAGACATCATCTACCGGCGAATCAATCGAACGCTTGTATTGATAGGTCAGCCCTGTCGGATCGTACACGGCATCCGGCAGGTCGGAGCTGAGCAGCCCGGCGTTTGCCGCTTTCGTTGTCGATGTCTCGCTTTCTTGCTTTGAAACGGCCATTTTTTCTTTCGGCTGTTTCGGTTCGGCCTGCTTTGCCTGCACGCTTTTCCACTTGCTGTAGTGCTCTGCGATAACCGGAACTTCCTTTGCCAGCCGGTTGTACGCATCAGCCGGAAGCTTCGCGATCTTGGCCATCACATCCCGATCGGTCCAGCCGTACTTCTCTACCTTTTCATTGTGGGACAGCAGCCGGTCCACCTGGGGATAAAACCAGGCGGCTACCTGCAGGCTGGTGCGATCCAGCTCAGCCTTCATGCGGATGATCGCGTCGGCGGCAAACGGGTCCCACTCCATTGCCCTGATCTCCTCGTCCTTATAGGAAGGAATTTCTGCCGGTTCGAGCGTCGTTTCGGCTGTCTCCTGGGCAGCCTTGGTGAATTGCGCCAGCCATTCCTTTGTGCTCGGCAGCTTCGTTGCGTCAGGGGCTGCATTCGCCTTGCCGCTATGGAGCAGCCCGTTTTGCACCGCCCCCTGGGCCTGAACGACGCTTGGAATCAGCAAAGCCGCCGACAAAAGCAGCTTGAAGCCGATGCCGATTGACTTGTTTCGTCTCATAGTTTGCCTCCTTTTCGTTCTTCTAGCGAACGACTTTTCGTATCAAATTTCCGTTATTGTCGTAGTAGAAATCGACGAGGACTTTGCCGTCCTGCTTCATCTGGACAAGCAGCCCTTTTTCGTTGTACACGTACTCGACGCCGAGGTAGCGGACAGCGAGCCTGGCGTGAACTGCTTTCCCGTTCCAGCCTGACACGCTGAGGAAGTAGTTCTGTCCTCCGTTCAGAAGCAGGGTGACACTGGAAAAGGGCGGCTTCTTGCCGTCGTCATTGGTCGCCAGATGGCGGGTCCGCTCGTAGTCCTCGTAGACCGAGAGGATCGTATCGCTGGTGCCCTCCGCGGGATTTCCCAGAAAATAGTCGGTGTAAATCTCATAGGTACCCGTCGCGGGCGGGGTAAATTTTATGAGCTGATACTGCGAGGCAGCGACGTCCAGATCCCTGGGTGCCTGCAGGGTGACAGCAGGCGTGTCGGTAAACGCAAAGGAGAACGGATTCGTCGTCACATCCTCCAGAGCCCCGACAATCGCCTCCTTGTAGATAGTCACGGATGCTTCGCCGGAATCCTTGTTTTCATGCGAGAGCGCTTTTCCGCTGAAACGGATTGCCAGCTGTTTATCGTTCAGTCTGACCACCTGGGTCTCCAAGCCTTCCGGAAGGTTGTTGAAGCTGACCCGGCGCGAGGAGACAGTTGGAGCAAATACGCTTCCCTCCAGTGTGATGATCTGCTGCTCCGCCACGCTGCCGTCGTTGGCTTCGGTTTCGTGCAGAATCGGGACTTCTGCGGACACATTCGGCTTGGATGCAGCCGTCAGCCTGGCGTGGACCTGGCCGTCGTTTGCCGAAGGAGCCACGTACAGGTAGTAGGTCAAGCCTTTTGTCAGATTGACGTCAAGCTCTGAAAAGACGGTATCTTCTGACGCATTGTCAGTTCCGCCCAACAGTTTTTGCATAAGCTCATCCTCGAAAAGCAAAAGCAGCGTGTCGTTGGGCAATCCCGTCCCCGCATAAGGAGATGTGAAAAAGCGGAAATTTCCCGTCGCCGGAGCCGTAATCCGATAACCCGGCACCACGCCTTCCGGAACATCGATATCTACCGGCGTTCCCCATGCGAGCTCGGACGGGTTGCCGACAATGAGGTTGTATCGGTCCGTCGTGCTGAAGTGCTGATCCATGCTGAAGACGACAAAATAATACGTTGTCCCGGCTTTAGCCTCGAAGGCAACCTTCTCCGCCGCCCCCGGTTCGCGCCCGAGACTTGAGCCGACGTTTTTGCTGGTCCCTTCCATGACGATCAGGTCGTAGTTCTTGTCTTTCGGGACGGTAAGCTTGACCGTCAACATGCCGGAGTAGGTTCCGGAGTCATAGCGGTAATAATCGAAATCGGACTCTGTCGAAAGCAATGACAAGTAAGAATACCCGTTTTTTGCCGGGTAGGCTTCCGGATAGTCGTCATTCGGTTCAAACGTATCGCGGACCGCAGCCGCACCAGCTTGAGGCTGCCGTGCCGCACTAGCGCTTGTGTGTGACATCCTGTCCTTTTTTCTCTTGGAAATGTAATCAAGCGCTTGTTGCGTCCTTTCGGGGCTTTCCGGCTCAGGATTCGGATTGTAGCTCCTCTGAAACAATTCAATGATTTCATGCGCGTGGGCCGTCTGGCTAAAGCCGGGCATCGTCATGACCACCAGGATCAGGCACCCCCAAACAGCCAGACGCCTCCACCTTCCTATGCGTGTTGGTTTCACGTTACTCACCTACCTTTTCTTTGATATCGCGCAGCTCGCCGATAATCACGTCGTATTTTTCGCTGAACTTGTCCAGCAGGTCTTGCAAGCGGTTTTCCCGCTCCCGGTTGGCTCTCATCGCATAAAACAAGAGCCAAACAAAAAGAGCCGCGAACGGCCCCTGCTGCAAGATCGACTCCAGATGCAATTCCTCCATCACTCATCCCTCCTTTCACACAATGTCACACTGCCATCGTAACAAGCAGAGGAAAAACATGTGTGCCGCATCCGTTTCGAAATCGTTTCACGCGGGACTCTCCTCTTCGTCATATACTTCCATGCCAAGCCCCCCGGCCAGCTTGCGAAACGCACTGCTGCGGGTCCGGTAGTACGATGAATGCGTCATATTCAGCATGATGTAGGCCTCTATATCCGTCCGGTCCTCGCCGTCAAACCAGCGCGTCCAGATCAGCTCCCGTTCCCGGGAAGACAGGCGATTGACCGCTGCGAGGATTCGCTCGACGTACTCCCGCCGCTCCTGTTCGATCGTCGCGTTGCGGACGGCTGCGTCCTCTGTGCTGCTGCGAAACTTGTTCGTGACCGTAGAGGGTGTTGTGTGCCAGCCCGCAGTCGTCCGTGCCTCGATCCCCGGATGAAATCCCATGCGAATAAAATCGCGCGCCAGATCGAGCGCTTTTTTCACTCTCCGCTGTGTAGCTGGCCTATTTACTTTTGCTGTAGAAAATGCCAACCATGTTTCCATCATCTCACTCCTCACTTACAGGATATTTGTACTTTTTCCACATTCATACAGGACAATCCGATCATAAAGTACAAGTATCTTGTTAGTCAAGACAGTTTACACAATTTTTTCATACACACTTCCCTAAATATCTCCAATCATGTACAATATAGTTGTACTCACTAACAGGAAGGACTGGTTCGTTCATGCTCTCCCAGCGCTTACGAACAGCCCGCAAGGCAAAAGGACTGACGCAGGAAGAACTGGCGGAAAAAGTCCAGACAACCAAAGGCACGATCAGCAACTACGAAAACAACCACAGTTCACCGCCAAATGAGATGCTGGCGCAGCTGGCAGACATCCTTCAGGTCTCCACAGACTGGCTGCTTGGCCGCGTGGACGATGAGCTTGCTTCCTCCTCTGCTGCCGCGGTCCAGAGCCACAACCGATCATTGGAGGATTTGCTGCAGGAAAAAATCGACGACCCGGATGACTATTATTTTCTCGACGGTTATCTGGAAGCGTCCGAAGAAGAGAAAAAAGAGATTCGCCGATACTGGTATGATTTGAAAAAACAGATGCGGGTTCATCAGGTGAAAGAATCCCGCACTCCATCCCTGTATGCGATTACGGAAAAAATAAAAAGAGAAAAATAAAAATAGCCCCTCTTAACAGGGGCATTCTTTCCGCCACAAAAACGAACAAACGTTCCCGAATCAAGGAGGTCGTCACTCATGTTCTCACTAGTCTCCGACGTCTTCGAGCCGCAGACCTGGCTAGAGTCGCGCGTCTATGATTTATTGGAGCTTCATGACATCAAGCAGCCGGAAGAGATTCACCTGACCGAGCTTTGTGCAGCGTACGGGATCGAGCTGTGGAACATCACCGGACGCAGTCGGGCGCATCCGCATCCCTATCTGCCCAACCGCTACGTGATCGCTGTAGACGAGCGCCTCCCTCTGCCTTCGAGACGGGAAAAAATCGCCCATGAGCTTGGACATCTGCTGCTGCATGAAGGAATCCAGCCGACAGGGAGCACATCGATGATCCATTGGCAGGAAGCGCAAGCGAATCACTTTGCCGAGCATCTGCTCATGCCGTTTCCGATGTTTGTGCCACTGCTGGAAAACTGCAACCGCTATGAGGCTCCCTTTTTGCTGGCCCGAATCTTTCGCGTTCCTCTCGCCCTGGCCCAAAAAAGATTCGACCGCTTGCTGGGCAGGCTTTACGCAAAAGGCCACCCCATCAATTGGTAATAAACCGATAAAAAGGAAAAAGGAGTTCGGAATGAAAAAAGTATTTTTGGCCGGAGACGCTTACAGCTCCCGCTTTTTTGACTTGTCTTTGGATGACGAAGAGCTTTCCTTGATGCCCTGGATTGCCGCAGCGAGCTATCATGTAGCCCGCTTTGCCTTGCTGATGCAGGACGACGGTCTTGCCGGACTCGGCATTTCCAGCGGAGATGCCCTGCTCATCTCTGATTTTTCCATGGAACCGATCACAGGCAGGCCCGTCCTCGTACGTCAAGAGGGACAGTATATCGTTCGTATTGCCAAAGAAGTCAATCCGGTAGAATGCGTTTTTACCTGCACGAACGATCTTCCGCCTCTGATCCTGCCCTCCGAAAACATACGCATTACAGGGGTGGTTTCCGGGATCATCTCTGAGCCGGCGATACACCGCGGAATCGACAGGCAATGAGACGGCTGTCATTTCATTTTCGATCCAATCCGGCGACCGTCGATTTCATCCATTCCTTCAGCACAGCGGCGGTCTGCTGCCACTGGTCTCCCGGGGGAATTGCGGCGGGCTGGTCTCCTTTTTGGGCCCCATAGCTTCCGAATTGAGCATGATTGCCCCCGGGAATCTTCAAGTAGACCGTATTGTCAGGGAGATACTGACGGGCCATTTCATAGGCCGAGATGTTCACCACACCGTCTCTTGATCCGATCAGAGACAGCACCGGAATGGTTTTTTCCTTCAAGCTCCCTTTTTGATCGGGATACGATGCCAGAAAAAAAGTCCCCAAGACACGCTCGGGATGACTGGCTGCATACCGTGAGGCCATCGTCCCGCCGAGTGAATGCCCGCCGATCACGAACGGTTCCTCCGGATAAGCCAGCAGCACATCATTCGCACGGTCAACCCCGGTAAAGGCAAGATTCAGCGGCATTTTCACAATAACGGTCCGATGGCCGGACATAGCCATCAGCCTGGCAAGAGGCGCATAGCTCTCCGGACCGACCAATCCGCCCGGATACAGGATGATCCCGGGAGGAATATTTTCACCGCCTTCAAAGACGATCAGCCCCCCTCGTTCAGTTACGTTGACGCCATCCCCGTCACGCATAGCCTGCATCGCGGCATCATCCGGCTGATACGGATCGAGATACCAGGCGGCAATCGCTACCAGCACAGCCACGGCCACAAATACATAGATCAAGTAGCGGATAAAGTTTTTCCTCATCACTGTTCCCCCCTCTCGCATTGACTCATTTTTCCTATCAGTAGTATGCACTTTCATTGAAATCGTTTTCTCGATTTTTATTGACAATGAGATTCGACTATTTTTATAATGAATTCAGAGAATACGAAATAGGAACACTGTTCCTCATTGTGGAACAATCAGGAGGTGGAGAAAGATCAAGACTCCAAGAGATACCTCTTCGGTTCAATCCGTCGATAGAGCTTTGCACATTTTAAACCTGCTCAAGGAAAATGTGGACGGCTTGGGTATTACTGAATTATCCAACCGGATGGAACTCGCGAAAAGCACTGTACACCGCTTGCTCTCTTCCCTGAAAAACCAGGGATTCGTCAGACAAGACCCGCTTAGCGAGCGTTATCTTCTCGGTCTGAAGCTGATTGAACTGGGGTCGATCGTATCACAATCATTGGAAATACGAAAAATTGCCAACCCGATCATGAGCCGGCTGGTGCAGGAAACGGGCGAAACCTCCCATTTGGTCGTGCTGGAGGATGGAGAAGTGGTCTATATTGAAAAAATTGAAAGCCCTTACACCATCCGCATGTATTCGCTGATCGGCAAACGTGCCCCCGTTCATTGCACGGGTGTCGGAAAAGCGATCATTGCCCATATTCCGGAGAGTGACGTCAGAAAAATCGTCGAGCAGAAGGGTCTGAAGAAGTTTACCGAAAACACGATCACCACGATCGATGATCTGTTCGCGAATCTCCAGGAAATCCGAGAAAAAGGCTACTCGCTTGACAAAGAAGAGCATGAGCCCGGCATATACTGTGTCGCAGCTCCCATTCTCAACCACAATGGCGAGTCCGTCGCCGGTCTCAGCGTATCCGGCCCAACGATGCGCATGGATGAAGAGAAAGTGAAGTTTTGCATGGATCGCGTCGTCTTTTACGCTCGTGAAATTTCCAAACACCTTGGATTCCGAGGGTAATTTTTTTCACAGTATTTAGGAACAATGTTCCGCATTAAGGAACAAATGACTTATAAACAAATTGTCTACGCACTGCCCATGTACTGCTTTCAAAGGAACACTATGAACACATTCCTTAATTATTGGAGGATGACATCATGAAATTGAAAAGCATTTTCTCTGGTCTCGCCGCTACCGCTCTTATCGCATCTCTCGTCGGATGCGGTTCTGGCAACTCCTCTGCTCCCTCTGGCGATCAAGCAGCAGGAGAGGCAGAAGCTTATCCGAAAAAGCAAATCGAACTGATCGTTCCTTACGCAGCCGGCGGCGGAACCGATGCAGTCGCCCGGGCATTTGCGGACTCTGCGAACAAAGTTCTGCCCCAATCCATCGGCGTCGTGAACAAGACAGGCGGCGGCGGTGCCGTAGGCATGAGCGAGGGAGCCAAGGCAAAGCCGGACGGCTACAAGCTGACGCTGGTCACAGTGGAAATGACAACGCTTCCTCCACTCGGTTTGGCCACCTTCAAGCCGGATGACTTCAAACCGGTTGCCCGCCTGAATGCGGACCCGGCAGCCATTACGGTCAGTGCAGACGCTCCTTGGAACACGATCGAGGAATTTGTCGCCTACGCCAAGGAAAACCCGGGCAAGGTGCGTATCGGAAACTCCGGTACAGGCGCGATCTGGCATCTGGCTGCAACCGCGCTGGAACAGAAAATTGATACCAAATTCAACCACATTCCTTTTGACGGGGCCAATCCTGCTGTGACAGCTCTGCTCGGAGGGCACATCGAAGCTGTTTCCGTCAGCCCGGCAGAAGTAGCTGCACAGGTGGAAGCGGGCAAGCTGAAAATGCTGGCCGTCATGGCTGACGAGCGCCTGCCGAAGTTCAAAGACGTACCGACGATGAAAGAAAAAGGAATCGATCTGTCCATCGGTACATGGAGAGGAATCGCGGTTCCGAAAGATACACCGGACAACGTCGTCACCGTATTGAAAGACGCCGCGAAAAAAGTAACGGAAGACAAGGCGTTTACAGATGTACTGGAAAAAATGAACCTGGGCGTATCCTATGCTGACGATGCAGCCTTTTCAGAAGCTGTGAAAAAAGACAGTGAGCTGTTTACGAAACTCGTCTCCGATCTGGGGTTGAAAAAGTAAGAAGCGCTGGACACGGGCGATGCTGTAGTGCACTCCCCGTGTCCTCCGTTTTAGGGAGGGTAGCTCGTGAAGAAGACTGATCTGTTTGTCGGTATTGCTCTCATTCTTTTGTCCGTAGCGGTCTGGATCACGTCGGGGCAATTTCCGTCGGTCGGCGATACAGATGTCGGCCCCGGATTCTTTCCCCGCCTGATCGCCGGCGGCCTGATCCTGATGTCGCTGGTGCTGATCGCAGCCGCATTCCGTCCCGGACAGGCGGCCGAAGAAGCCGGGCCTCCTACGTCCTGGAGACGGACCATTCTTGGTTTTGTCTGTATGTTCGTATTTTTGGCACTCGTCTACCTCGGCGGTTTCCATCTGGCGACACCAGTGTTTTTGCTCGGTTTCATGTGGCTGTTCGGCTATCGGAAGCCGATTGCGTCGATTCTCGTAGCCGTCCTGGTTACGCTGTTTATCTACCTCATCTTTGAAACAGTGCTGCAGGTTCCCCTTCCTGCAGGCGTCTTGTTCGAGTAGAGAATAAGGAGGGAACCGCATGTTTGATCTATTTGTAAACGGGTTAACGAACATCCTGACTGACCCCTTTGCCCTGCTGATGGCTGTCGTCGGCGTCATTATCGGGATCGTGGTAGGGGCTCTTCCCGGACTCACCGCCACCATGGGAGTCGCACTGATCTTGCCGATGACGTTTGGAATGGAGCCTGTCGCAGGTCTTTTGCTGCTGTCCGGCGTATATTTCGGCGGCGTCTACGGCGGCTCGATTACAGCGATTTTGTTGAAAACACCAGGAACTCCCGCAGCCGCGGCTACCGCTTTGGACGGCTATGCCCTGGCACAAAAAGGGATGGCGGGAAAAGCACTCGGTGCCGCGACTCTCTCCTCCTCTATCGGAGGCACGATCAGCATCATCATCCTGATGTTTCTCTCCCCTGTTCTGGCTACGATCGCTCTCGAATTCAGCGCACCGGAGACCTTTGCTCTGGCTGTATTCGGTCTTAGCATCATCGCCAGCATTTCCGGCAAATCGCTGGTCAAAGGACTGATTGCCGGTCTGGTCGGGCTTTTGCTCGCCACGGTCGGACTTGATCCGATCCTCGGCTTCCCGCGTTTCACCGGCGGCAGCGAACAGCTTTTGAACGGCGTCCCGTTCATTCCGATCATGATCGGCCTATTCGCCGCCTCGGAGGCGTTCAAGTCGCTCTCTGACATGAATGTAAAAGAAAAGGTCAAAGTGAAAATCGAAAAAATCGTACCGAGCTGGGGCGAATTCCGCGGCATTATCCCGACGATCCTCCGTTCGACCGGGCTTGGAACCTTTATCGGAATTATTCCGGGAGCGGGCGCCGATATCGCAGCCTTCGTGGCGTACAACGAAACGAAACGGTTCAACAAAGACAAAGAGCCTACGGACAAAAGCAGGATGGCTGGCGTTGCCGCATGCGAATCAGGTGCCAATGCATGTACCGGCGGCGCTCTGGTGCCGCTTTTGACACTGGGAATTCCCGGAGATGCCGTTACTGCTGTCATGCTCGGCGCTCTGATGGTCCAGGGACTGCAGCCAGGTCCGCTTCTGTTTAAAAACAACGGCGACCTCGTCTACACCCTGTTTATCGGGATGATCATCTGCTACGTGGTCATGTGCTTGCTCGGATTGTTCACGGCTCGCTACTTTGCCAAGGTTGTGCAAATTCCGAAAGAGATTTTGACCCCAGTCATCCTGGTTCTATGCATTGTCGGATCATATGCGATCAACAACAGCTTCTTTGATGTGTTGATCATGGCGGTAGCGGGTGTGATCGGCTTCTTTATGCAAAAACACGACTTCCCGGCTTCGCCGATCGTGCTGGCTCTGATTCTCGGCCCGATGGCAGAAAGCCAGTTCCGCAGAGCGCTAGCGCTTTCCAGCGGCAGCTACGATATTTTTTATACGCGGCCCATTCCGCTCATTCTTTTGCTGCTGTCGGTCATTACCCTGCTCACTCCGATCGTAAAAGCCATTTGGCAGCAGAGAAAACGCGCTCATCAATAACGCAGCCTGGAGGAAATCATGATGGACGTAGTCACTTTTGGAGAAACGATGGTACTGTTTACTCCGGAGAGCACTGGACTGATGCGCTATGCGCACACCTATACGAGAAAATTTGGAGGCTCGGAAACCAATTTTGCCATTGGGCTTGCCCGCCTCGGCCATTCTGTCGGCTGGATCAGCAGGGTAGGCAACGATGAGCTGGGCAAAGCGATGCTCTCGTTTGTCCGGGGAGAAGGGGTGGACACGAGCTGCGTCCGCCTTGATCCCGATGCGCCTACCGGCCTTTATTTCAAGGAAATCCGCAACGCCAGCGATGTCAACGTGTACTACTACCGCAAGGGCTCCGCTGCCAGCCGGATGACCGCTGCCGACCTCGACGAAGCCTATCTCGCGCAAGCCCGCTATTTGTTCGTGTCGGGGATCACGCCTGCGCTGAGCGAATCGTGCCGCGAGATGGTGTTTGAAGCGATTCGCATGGCAAAAGCAAGCGGATTGACTGTCGTCTTCGACCCGAACCTGCGGAAAAAGCTGTGGACGGAAGAACAGGCCCGCGAAACGCTGCTTGCCATCGCCGCCCAGTCCGACATTATTTTGCCCGGACTGTCCGAAGGGACGTTTCTCTTTGGAGAAACCGATCCTGTCAAACTGGGAGAGCGATTCCTCAGCCTTGGCGCCAAAATTGTCGTTTTGAAGCTGGGCGAAAAAGGAGCCCACTACTTTACGCCAGAGGAAAACCTGCACATTCCCGGCTTTCATGTCGAGCAGATGGTTGACCCCGTCGGTGCCGGTGACGGATTCGCGGCCGGATTTATCTCCGGTCTGCTGGATGGGCTCTCGCTGTCTGAAGCTGTCAAACGGGCCAATGCTGTCGGTGCCATCGTCACGATGGTGAACGGCGATGTCGAAGGCCTGCCGGAACGCTCCGATTTGAAACGGTTCGTGGAATCGCCCGGCGAAGAAGTGATGCGGTAAAAGCTCGTTTTCGATAATGGGAAGGAGAATATGAGATGACCAAACTAGAGAAAATCCTCGACAGTGGTGTGGTAGCCGTGATTCGCGGGGCCAAGCCGGAAAAGATCATGGCGGTGGCAAAAGCGCTCTACGAAGGGGGCGTGACTACACTGGAGATTACGGTGGAAACGCCGAAAGTGCTCTCTTTGATCGAACAGGTTGCCAGCGAGTACGGAGACAAGCTGGTTATCGGTGCGGGAACAGTGTTGGACCCGGAAACAGCCCGCGCCGCCATCATGGCCGGGGCCCAGTTCATCTTTTCCCCGACCGTGAATCCGCAAACGATCCAGATGGCCAAGCGCTACGGTGTCGTGAGCATTCCCGGCGCCCTGACACCGACCGAGATTTTGACGGCGTATGAGCACGGCGCAGACGTGATCAAAGTATTTCCGGCCAACGTATTTGGCCCCGGCTACTTGAAAGACGTGCACGGTCCGCTTCCGCACATTCCGCTGATGCCGACCGGAGGCGTCGATCTCTCCAATGCAGCCTCCTATATCAAGGCCGGCGCGGTCGCCGTTGGCGTAGGAAGCTCTCTCGTCAGCTTCAAGGGAGCGGTGGACGAGGCGTATCTGAACAGTCTGACCCAAACAGCGCGCCAATTCGTCGAGATCGTCAAGGCAGCGCGATCCTAGAGAGGAGTCGAAACAGATGACAAAACCGCTTGTTTTTGTCCCTCACCGCATCGCTGAATCAGCGCTTGCCCTGCTACGCGAGCGCTGCGAAGTGGATTATCGCGACATCGAGGAAAAGCTGGACGACGCATCGTTTGCAGCCGGTCTGCAGCGGGCCGACGGGTTGATGATCTACTCCCGGCACAAAATCAATGCCTCCGTCCTGGAAAAGGCTCCCCGTCTGCGGGTCGTCAGCAATATCGCGGTCGGTTACGACAATCTGGACCTTCCCGCATTGACAGCCCGCGGCATCCTCGCGACGAATACCCCGGACGTCTTGACCGAGACAACCGCCGATCTGACCTTTGCCCTGCTGATGGCGGCTGCCAGACGTGTACCGGAGGCTGACCGGTTTGTGAAAAACGGCCAATGGAATGAATGGCTCCCCAGTCTGATGCTCGGAAAAGACGTGCACGGCGCGACCATCGGGATCGTCGGGATGGGCAGGATCGGAGAAGCTGTCGCCCGGCGAGCCAAAGGCTTTGACATGAACATTCTGTACTTCAACCGCTCCCGCAAGCCGGAAGCGGAAAAAGCTCTGGGGGTACAGTTCACCTCGCTTGACGATCTGTTGTCCCGGTCCGACTACGTGGTGGTGATGACGCCATTGACCCCGGAAACAGAGGGCCTCATCGGAGAACGCGAGCTGGCTCTGATGAAAAGCGACGCCATTTTGATCAATACCTCCCGGGGACGTGTCGTCGATGAACAGGCCTTGATCCGTTCTCTGACGGAGCGCCGGATAGGCGGAGCCGGCCTGGACGTCTTCCAGATGGAGCCAACGCCAAAAGACAATCCGCTGCTTTCCTTGCCCCACGTGGTCACACTCCCTCATATTGGCAGCGCCACGAGGGAAACCCGGGAGAAGATGGCGCTCAAGGCCGCGCGCAACATGCTTGCAGGTCTTTTTGGGAAACGTCCGGAAAATTTGTTAAATCCTTCTTGACTCCGCTTTTTCAGCGTGATAATATCTAACCCATACGAAATCGGAAGGGTGACTTATGAACAATGGACATCTAATCCTGTCTCCATGAAAACAACCGTTTGAAAATAACCATGTCTGTGGGAAACGAAACGGTTTCTGGATAGGATTGGTATGGATGTTCATAGTCGCATGCATCTTTTTTCGGTGTCGACAGCTTGCTTTGTTGTCGGTATGAGGATGCACTCCTGAAGGGTGAACTTGCTTCCCAGAATCTCAGAAGCATGGCACATTCCTTTGGATAGAAGGAAGCCCCTTTGAGCTGTTTTTGGGCTTATGTTTTGTCTTCCTTGCGATCACGATCTCTTCGCCTCCTGTCCAGGAACTTGGATGAGGAGGTTTTTTTATGCGAGAAAAAGGAATCTTTCGCAATAAAGTCATACAAACGATCCTGCTGTCTGCGCTGTTTTTGCAAATCGGCGTATGGGTCCGCAACTTCGCGATTCTGCTGTTTGTCATGCAGCAAACAAACGGCGATCCTTTGGCTGTCTCGATGATTTACGTGGCGGAATACGCTCCGATCTTTATTTTTTCCTTTATTGGCGGGACGTTCGCTGACCGTTGGCGCCCCAAGCGAACGATGGTCTGGTGTGATATTTTAAGCGCGCTGTCTATCTTCGGAGTCCTGCTTGCTTTTGTGTTCGGAACCTGGAAAGCGGTCTTCTTCGCGACGCTGATCTCGGCCATTTTGTCCCAGTTTTCGCAGCCGTCCGGCATGAAGCTGTTCAAAATGCACCTTCCTGCCGAGCAGATGCAAGCGGGTATGTCCATCTATCAAACGCTTTTTGCCATTTTCATGATCCTTGGCCCTGCCCTCGGGACGTTTGTGTTTCAGACATTCGGGATCGGTGTAGCAATCGCGGTGACCGGTGTCGCTTTCCTGCTCTCCGGCGCCGTTCTTGTGCGGCTGCCCGCCGACCACGTAGAGGAAAACGGGCAGCCGCCGACAACTCTATGGCAGGAAATGGTCGACGGCATCCGTTATGTGTTGAAAAGCAACATTCTGACAAAGCTGGGCTTATGCTTTTTGGCAGCGGGCCTAAGCATCGGACTCATCCAGCCTCTGAGCATTTTTCTCGTGACGGAGCGATTGGGCTTGCCTATGGAATCCCTCAAATGGCTGATGACAGTCAACGGGATCGGCATGATTGTCGGGGGGGCGCTGACCATGACCGTTGCCAAAAAAGCCTCTCCGCAAAAGCTGTTGGTCATCGGCATGCTGGTCAATGCAGTCGCCATGAGCATCGCGGGCTTATCGACCAACCTCTGGCTGACGTTGACGGCCCAGTTGTTCAACGGCCTGTTTATGCCTTGCATTCAGATCGGGATCAATACGATGATCTTGAAGCATACCGAGGGCGCTTTTGTCGGCCGCGTGATGGGAATCCTGAGCCCTCTCTTCACCGGAGCCATGGTTTTGACGATGAGTATCGCGGGTCCATTGAAAAAACTGCTCTCACTCGTCTCTGTTTTCGAGATGGCTGCGCTTCTGTTCATTGTCGGCCTGCTCTTCATCGTACCGCTTTTGCGGTCGCAAGCAGGTTCGGAACAAGAAGCTTCCGGTTGAACCTGTTGAATGACAAAATGAAACCACGCGGGAGAATTGCACCTGCGTGGTTTTTTGTATCCTGCCGGAAGAGTTCCGGTTTTTGGGTTTTTGGGTTTTTGGTTCTGCCGACTGTCAGGATATGTCGGCTTTCCGGCTTTTCGGCTTTTCGGCTTTTCGGCTTTTCGGCTTTTCCGCTTCCAGCCTTTCCCCTACCCGAACGCCTGTGCAGCAATTGCGTACAAGCGGCCGTTCCTCTCCGGCAGCTTTTCCGCATTCCTGATCATGATCGGAGGCTGGCTCGCCTTTTGAAATCCGCACTGCTCCAGAAAAACCAGGAATTCTTCATGTCCAGACGGTACATCGATCCGCAGCTTGCCTTGATATCCACTCGCAAGCTGTTCCACGATTTGTTTCGCTCCCTGCAGGTCAAAAGCGACGATCGGGCCGAGAATCAGGTTGACCGGCCCCTCTACAGACAGGCCATAGCCAATGACAGCTCCATCCTGCTGCTTCAAGACGACGCCATTTTGCGCCTGCTGGATGCGATGAATCAAAAATCTTCTGCGGTCCGCGCCGACTGCGGCCTTGTCCAGCTCCACGATTTGCTCCAGATGTTCCCCGGTCAGCTTCTCTACAAATGTATCTCCTGTATCAAACGATGCTCGATGCCGCTGGTACGCTTCGCATAAGTATTTGTGCACGCAATCTACGGACACAAAGCCCATGCTTTCGTACATCGGCTTTCCCTCCGGTGTGGCGATCAGCATCAGGGCTGTATCCGCTGAAGTCGAGGCGGCATCGATACAAGCCTGTGTTACTTGTTTCCCCAGCCCCATCCCTCTGCATTCAGGATGAACGATGACCATGCCGATGGAGGCAAGCGTTTCGCCGTATGGAACAATCGCGGCGCTTGAGTACACTTTTCCCTGGTCATCACGGTGTCCGAATACTCTCCCTGCAGCAATGAGGGTTGCCAGCTCTGCTTCATGGTAATCCCAGCCTACCGAAGCAGACAGCTCGATCAGCCCCGGAATATCCCCGCAGGCAAGCTCGTCCAACCTCAATTCGTGCCGTTTGCTGACAGTCATGTTCTTTTCTTCTCCCTTTCTCCCGATCTTCCTGGATTTATGTGTCTTTCCTCTCCTTTTTTTGCCGCTCGCGAAAGCGCCGCACTTTCATCAGGTTGCCGCACGCCTTATCGTCGCACCAACGGCTGGAGCGGTTGCGGCTCTCGTCGTAATACACCCAGAGGCAATTGGCGTTTTCGCAGATCTTCAATCGCCGCAAATCGGTACCAGCCAGAAGCTCGGCGAAGGAAAGTGCGATTTTCCCCATGACCAGGTCCCATTCTTCGCCTTGTACAACCTCCTCTATTTGAAAGCCATCCGGCCGATGAACGATGCGGCGGCAGCTAGGCACAGCCGCAAGCACCTGATTGATGCCGACCAGATCGCTTGGATCAGGTGCTTGTCCTGTTGCCACCGCTTCCGTGACATTTCGCATCTGCTGCCGCAGTTCTCTCAAGCTCTGGAGCAGCATAGGGTCTGTAGGAAGGGGGACTTTCAGCTCCCACTTCGTCGAAAAATACTGCCACCATTCAGGCTTGCCAAGCCGGTCATCCCGCTGTCCGGACCCTCGCCAGTCTCTGCAATCGCTGTTGATAAAATCAAGACATATCCACTCCACGGAGTTTTTTCTCCTC
Organism: Brevibacillus borstelensis; assembly: GCF_036700025.1. Classification (NCBI taxonomy): domain Bacteria; kingdom Bacillati; phylum Bacillota; class Bacilli; order Caryophanales; family Paenibacillaceae; genus Brevibacillus; species Brevibacillus borstelensis. The sequence continues at coordinate 4,619,605 of NZ_CP144922.1, forward strand.
TCTTGAACCACTCGCCAAAATATGGTAAGGTATTGTTTGTAACCACCAAAATGTATTTAAGTAGTTACAGACGGTATTCTTCTCCAGATTCTACCTTCATTATACCGCCGTCAATCACTCTTTCCCAGATGAGGAGGACTTGCATGAACCGTATGGAGTTGCTGTTGCACGAGTGGGATTGTACATTCGCCAAAGAAGATTGGTATCCCCCCTTGAAAGACGCCTTGGCAGGACTCACCGCAGCCGAAGCAAGCTGGCGGCCCCCTGGCGAAGCTGCCAACACCATTTGGGAGAATCTGAGCCACTTGCTGTTTTACAAGGAACGGCTGCTTCACCGTTTGAAGGGTACCGAACAGCCTTCTACAGCTTCCACCAACGACGACACCTTTGCCCCATCCGGAGGACCAGAGGACGAGGAGGCCTGGCAAGCGGACGTCAAGCGGATGGAGACTCTCCACTATGAACTGAGAGACGTGCTCGCTTCCATTCCGGAGACCTCCTTCGATCAGCCGTCGCCTTCAAAGCCTTTGGGGCTGAGCGTATTCAGCATCATCATGCACGATGCGTTTCATACCGGACAGATTGTGCAGATTCGCAAACTGCAAGGCACCTGGCCCGCACGCAGGTCTTTTGATTAAGAATCCGCTTCCTAGACAAAAACCCAAACCCGCCCGGCTATGCCCTCATACATTGTAGGGAAGTTCATCGGAGCGAGGCGATTCCATGAGTCAAAAGTCCGAAGGTTTGTCGGCTGACGATCTTGCTTTATTGGCGGCTGTGATTGTATTAATCGGAGACATTCTGGCGCTATTGGCCTTGGTGCGGGAGCGGCAGGAAAAGACTAAGAAATGAAGAAAAGCCGTTGCTCGCGACAGCAACGGCTTTCATTCGTAAATGAAGGAAATCGCCCTCTGCTTTTAGTAAGGCGATCCTTCTTTGCTTTCATTGATCGGATCACCGGGCTTCGGTGTGATTCCATACTGAAACGGGTTGCCTTTGCCCGATGGAGCCTCTACTTCAACGGCCGGAAGCTTGTCGACTGCCTGCTTGAATTCAGGGGCGTAATAGCTGGTCAGCTTGATTGTCGCCGTCATCCTGCTGTCTTTGGGGACGGTAAATTCATCCTTCTCCGCCGCAGCGACAGTGAATTCATCTACCCGCAAATATCGGGACAATCCCTGTACCTCCTTGAGGAAGAGGTACAGCTCATCGTATCCTCCCTTTACAGAAAGCGTGATCTCCACGCTTCCCAATGCGGTTTCCGGCAGCAGTCTCCTGAGCGTGTCTGCCGTGGGCATGGCAAGTGCAGCGCTGCGGTCCTTGGCATTGGGTTCAGATGCTATTCCTGTTGCTTCCGCTGTACCTGTTTCCTTTTTGTCCGTATCTGAGTTTGTTTTCGGCTCTTTGGCTCCAGTTGACTCTTCGGCCGCTGTATCCGCCCCCTGCTCTTCTTTCGAAATGATCTGCTCCACCATGTCTTTCGTCGACAGCACTTTTGGCTGGGCAAAGCTGGCCGTAAGAATCTCGACCTTGCTGATCGTCTGGAGCTTGCCCAAATCCTTCACGAGCTGATCTGTATAGGGAGAGACGGGGATTGCCTCCGTTACCTTTGCCAATGCTTCCTCGGAAACGGCATCATCCTTCTTTTCCTCTGCATTCCTGCTGCTCAGCCCTTGCACCGTCGCTTGCAGCTGAGCCAGTTCTACCGTTAGCTTGCTCTTTTTTGCCTGCAACGGCGTGAGATAGATATAGTAGAAGACAGCGAGCAGGGCAAACAGCAAAGCAACAAACAAGAACAGGTATTGACGTGTTTTCTCAGCCATGTTCACTCTCCTACTTCTTCTGCTCTTGTGTACGTGCAGCAAGCTGCTTGTTCAGCACGCCCAGGTCCAGGGTGAGTACCTTCACTTCAAATGTAGCCGTGTAGCGGGGCAGGATGTCTCCGCCCACCGCACTCAACGCTTCCGAAAGGGGCCTGCCTTTCTCGTCCACCGGCCCGGTCCACTTCACGGGTACAGAAGCGATTGTTTTTATCTGCGCTTCCCGTACGTATGGCGAAGCCAGCAAATTGTGCAGATAGGCGGCCACATCGTCATATTGCTCAAAGCGGCCGGTGAGCTGCACCGTGCCATCCAGGGCATAACTGATTTTCAGCAGCTTGCCCATCTCCGGCAGGTTTTCGGAAAAATTGTCGAGCAGGAGCGTTGTCGGGTAGAACAGATGCTGCATCTTCTCCGACAGCTCTACATAGTCTTGCAAAGTCGCTGTATTTGCTTTCAAGCCGATCCGCTTTTCCGCTGCCTGGACCATTTGTTTTTGCTGCGCGATTTCCTGCTGCAATCTTTCCACCGTTGCCTGATCGGCATAGTAGGCAAAGCCCATCCAAGCCGCCCCGATAAGCCAAAGCAGCCCTGTCGCGGAGAGCAACAGGACTCCGCCTCTAACCTTTTTCTTTTTTGGTAATAGGTTAATGGTTACCACTTGCGTCAACCTCTCAAGGTTAGTCCCGCCGCTGCCGTAAAGGCCTGAACATTCAGCGGTTGCGTATGCTGAAGGCGGATATGGTGGATGGGCAGAGGAACGATCTCAAAGCTCGTCATGCGATTTTTAAGAAGCTGGATGGTGTGCTCCAAATCGTCATCTTCACCGGTTACATAGATCGTCTGAATGCGGGTCCCGTCATTTTTCATGCTGAACTGATAGAAGTTGATCACGCGGTCGACTTCCCTGACCAGATCAGCTACAAATAATGCATGGACGGCAGCAGCACCGTCTGTCCCCCCGGATGCGGAAGCCTGCTCATAATGGGCGAGATGGATCGGAATGTTTCGCAAAAACTCCGGAATATCGCTTTGAAAAATGCTGACGTTGACCGAATGCCGTCCGAGCTGCAGGAACATGAAGTCGGTTTTGTGGACTTCCCCGCTCTCCTCCAGCAGCCGGTACAGAGCAAGCGGTTCGATATCAACAGCCGTTACTTCGATATCGAGTACTTTCAACAATTCGATATATTGGTCGATCAAATCACCAGGAGCGGCAATCACCAAGTATTCATCCTCCGGCTGCGGCTCCTCCGCGAGGCTGTACTCTCCCAGCTCGTCCATCTCCAGCGACGGCGGCACTTCTCTGATCTTGTGAAAGTCAAAATAGGGCCTTGCAAAAGGAAGGTGAATGGTCGTCCCCAGCTCGATTTCGAGCAAAGAACGAATATCGTCCGTCGTCAGCTTGGGCTGAATGGTTTTTCGAATCACCACGGTTGACGTCGGAACGGAGAGAACCGCCTTCTTTTTGGAAAGCCGCAGCTCCTTCTTGGCTAGAGTCAGCTGTATTTTTACCCGCTCGATATCCGTGATCCGCCCGTTCTCGAAGGTTCCTTCCTCCAGCGGGATCAGACCTGCCTGCCGTATCTCCACGCCTGTGTCCGTTCGCCGTGCTTCTGTAAAGCGAAGCCCGTCTTCTTCCACGGCAATGCCGATACGAACGGGATTCGTCATAAAAGGGATGCGCAGTTTCATCCGCCTCTTTTCCTTTCTGTCAGCCCCAGAGCTGATGCAATTCCAGTTCCTGTGTTTGGGAAATCCGGTTCCTTAATGCATGCGCAAGCTTTCGCCCTGTCGATGATTATTGTGTTATAGGAAGCTTGCCACTTGACGAAATTCTTCATTTTTCGACACATTTCTTCTATCACTCACTTATTTTTCGACACACCTTCCCGGTCAACCTGCTGCTTAGCGGAAAAGGAAATTGCTATTTCATTTGCTGTCAGAAGAACACATCCACATACCAGCCGATGATCGCATCTCCTTTGAGATAGGCAAGCAGTGACCCGGCAGCGATGAATGGTCCAAATGGCACCTGCGTTTTCCTCACCGCCCCTCGAAAGAGCATAAGTATGATGCCAAACAGCGTTCCCAACAGAGCTGACAAAAAGATGGAAAGCGCCAGCAAAGGCAGGCCCAGAAACAGACCCACTACGGCAAACAGCTTGATGTCGCCTCCCCCTACACCGCCGCGGGACAGTACGGTGAGCAGGAAGAACAGGCCAAATCCGACTGCCATGGCGATCAAGTGCATCCAGTAGGGCTGTGTCGGGTGGACGAGCAGCCGGAGTATGAGAAACAGAGCCAGCGCAGGCAGAGTCACCTTGTCCGGGATAAGCCGATAGGCGAGGTCAGCCACGCTCACAATGACGAGCAGCGAGACAAACAGCAAACCCATAAACATCTCGGCGCTCCAGCCGTAGGTGAGATAGACAAGGGCAAATGAGATACCGCAGATGCTTTCCATGACTGGATAAAGCAGCGAGACTTTTGTCCGACAATAGCGGCATGCCCCCCTATTCAGCAAATAGGAAAGAACAGGGATCAGATCGAGGGGACGCAGCCTGGTGTCGCAGCTTTTGCAATGAGACGGCGGTTGGACAATGGATTCCCCCTGCGGGACTCGCAGACCGACGACGTTGAAAAATGAACCGAATACGAGGCCGAATACAAACAGGACGGCCGTGATCAGGTACTCCATGGCTTCTCTCCTAGTTGGTGGAACGGGTATAGTTTGCTTTGATTCAGGAAAAAACTTCCTGCACCGCATTGGGATGTAGGAAGTTTTTATTGGTTCATTTTGTTGCCCGTGTTTTAAAAAGCGCTCGTAGCCGTGGCTGTAGTGGAAGAAGCCTGTTTCCAGGCTCCCTCCGGTTCCGCCCTGCATAGAAGCGGGGCCTGTACGCGCCGAGGCGATTCGGGTGGGAGCGTCAAAGTCGGACAGCTTTAGGGGCAGGGTCACTCAGAGGTGACGCTCCTGTTTCCTGCGACTCGCTGCTCTGCTGAGCCAGGCTGGACAAGTCGTACATCAGGAAACAGGCTTCTTCGGCGAGCGTTTGTTTTCTCAATAGATATATACTCTCTTATAAATCTTGAGTTGATTTTTTACTTTTTACCATCAAGGTATACTTTGTCTCGATCCAAGGCACTAATATCTTCATCTACAAAAACCCTATCTCCTTCCTGCAACTTTACTTTAATTACTTGCTTCGTAATTTTTGTATCATTGTCCTCTTTAGCGGTAATTGTGACTTCGCTTTTCTTAACATCGTAAGTTTTATCTTCCCCTGGAACCTGAATGTCACTAATAAATCCTTCTTTTTGCAACTCTTCCAAGGTATAATCCCCAGTCGCTTTCCCTTCAGCAGTAGCTGCCATTCTCGCCGCATTTGCCAACATTTGCGCATTCGCGATGTGCGCATCCTTGCGGCTATTTTCAATGATATTTCCTACTGACGGAATCGCAATCGCCGCAATAATCCCCAAAATCACCACAACGGCGAGCAGTTCGACCAGCGTAAGGCCTCGTTGATCCTTCAAATAACGTGTAAACATATAAGTTCCTCCCCACAATATCCTTCATGCCTAGCGTACTTTACCAAAAATTTCAAACATCGGAATCATGATGGCGAGTACAATCGTACCCACAATCGCCGCAAGCAGGACGATCATCAATGGTTCGATCAGCGACTTGATTTTGTCAACGGCACTGTCCACCTCCGCCTCGTAGAAATCAGCTACCTTTTCCAGCATCTGATCCAGTGATCCGGTCTCTTCTCCGATGGCGATCATGCGTGAGACGAGCGGCGGGATTACCCACGCCCGCTTCAGCGGCTCGGATAGCGGCCTGCCCTCGCGCAAGCTGGTTTTTGATTCATGCACGGCTTGACTGATAATCTTGTTGCCAACGACATCTTCTACAATCGTGAGTGCTTGCAAAATCGGCACCGAGCTGGAAAACAGCGTACTCAACGTCCGGCTCATGCGGGCCAGTGCGCCTTTCTGCATAAGTTTGCCAAATATCGGCAATCTCAGTGTAGCATAATCCGCAAAATATCGTCCATAAGAAGTATTGACAATAATGCGAAATACAAAATATATGCCAATTATACCTATAGCATATAGGTACCAAGAACTAACTACACTTTCACTAGCTGCCATGACCATCCGGGTCATCGCAGGGAGCTCGGCGTGAAAGCTGGCGAACATCGAGACAAAGGTAGGCACGATGTTGATCAAAAGGTACATCGTTACGGCAATAGACAAAATCCCGACCGTGATCGGGTACATCATCGCCGACTTGATTTTTTCCCGCGTGTAGTGCGACTTTTCGTAGTAGGTAGCAAGCCTGTCCAGGACGATTTCCAGACTTCCCGACGCTTCCCCGGCCCGAATCATGCTGAGAAACATTGCTTCAAAGACCTTCGGATGCTTGCCGAACGCCTCAGACAGCTGTCCGCCCTTGCGAATCTCCGCTTCTACCTCCTCCAGTATCTTGCGCAAGACTTTACTCTCGCTTTGCTGGGCAAGAATATGGACGGAATCGACAATCCCGATCCCCGCCCCGATCAGGGTGGCAAGCTGGCGCAGAAATACGACGAACTCCTGCGACTTCACCGGCTTGCCGAAATGGATTTCGCGCTGCAGGAAGCCTTTCGCTTCCTGTTCAATCGAAAGCGGGGCCAGCCCTTGACGCTTCAGCTCAACGATGGCGACTGGCTTGGCGGCAGCCTCGATCTTCCCGCGCTTGCGCCTGCCTGTGCGGTCCTTCGCTTCGTAAATAAACGTCGGCATCTACTCTAGCGCCCTTTCATTCAAATAGTGTTGCGCGGCTTCGGGAGTAATCTGTCCCTTGTCCACTAGCTCTTTGACGGAGCTTTCCATCGTGTGCATTCCCAGTTCGCGTCCCGTCTGCATCAAGCTTTTGATTTGATGATTCTTCTCGCTGCGTATCAGGTTGGCGACAGCATGTGTATGAACGAGAATCTCAGTGGCGACTGCCCGGCCGCCCCCGACCTTCGGAAACAGGCGCTGCGAGACGATCCCGACCAGAACGGAAGACAACTGCATCCGAATCTGGGATTGCTTGTCGCCCGGAAAGACATCGATAATCCGGTCGATGGTCTTGGGCGCATCGGTTGTATGCAGCGTCGCGAGCACCAAATGTCCCGTCTCCGCCGCTGTGACTGCTGTCGAGATCGTCTCCAGATCCCGCATCTCGCCGACCAATATGACGTCAGGGTCCTGCCGCAGCGAAGCCCGCAGTCCGCTGGCAAAATCTTTGGTATCAAAGCCGATCTCCCGCTGATTGACCATGGAGAGCTGATGCTTGTGCAAATACTCGATCGGGTCTTCCAGCGTAACGATATGCTTTCTCATCGTCCTGTTCATGTAGTCGATCATCGCCGCCAATGTAGTCGACTTGCCGCTTCCCGTCGGCCCTGTAACGAGCAGTAACCCTTGGGGCTTGTGGCAAAGCTTCCGGATTACCTCCGGCAGTCCCAGCTCTTCCAGTGACGGGATGCCTGTCGGAATGACCCGGGCGACAAGCCCGATGCACCCGCGCTGGTGGTACGCATTGACGCGGAAACGCGAGATGCCCGGCAGTCCGTAGGAGAAATCCAATTCTCCCTTTTCCAGAAAGGACGGATACAAATGCTGCGGGATCAGCTCCTTGGCCATTTCCTCGGTGTCGCTTGGCGCAAGCGGAGAAATGTCGAGCCGGCGCAGTTCCCCGTCAATTCGGAATACGGGAGAGGTGCCTACTGTCACATGCAGGTCCGATGCCTTTTTTTCAAAAGCGTATCTGAGCAGCTTTTTGATTTCGACGCCAGCCATCCGTTCTTACCCTCCTTGGCATTGATCCGGCCACTATTCCGGCAGTGCGATCCGGTAGATTTCTTCCAGGGTAGTCAATCCCTGTCTCACCTTCAACAGGGCATCGTCAAACATCAGCACCATCCCGTTTTTTACGGCGTGTCGCTTGTATTCGACAGCGGGGAGACGCTGAATAATCATCTGCCGAAACGCATCGTCCATGACGAAGCTTTCGTGGACCGCCAGCCTGCCGCGATACCCTGTCATGCTGCAACTGCCGCATCCCACGCCGCGCCAAATCGTCTCAATGCGCAGTCCGCGCTGGGAAAAGATCGCTTTTTCCTGCTCGGTGGCCGGCATCTCTTTTTTGCATTCCTTGCAGATACGCCGGACGAGCCGCTGGGCTACGACTCCGTTGAGCGAAGAAGCCAGCAAAAACGGAGGAATGCCCATATCCAGCAAGCGCGTAACGCTGCTCACGGCGTCGTTGGTATGCAGCGTGCTTAGCACCTGATGCCCTGTCAATGCTGCCCGGATCGCGATCTCGGCCGTATCTTTGTCGCGAATCTCCCCGACCATGATAATATCCGGGTCCTGACGCAGGATGGAGCGCAGCACGGATGCGAAGCTCATGCCGATTCCGTCGTTTACGTGCACTTGATTGATTCCGTCCAACTGATACTCGACCGGGTCTTCCACCGTAATGATATTGACATCCTCCTGGTTGAGGTGGTTGAGTGCCGCGTACAGCGTGGTCGTCTTCCCGCTTCCCGTCGGTCCCGTCACCAGCATGATGCCGTTTGGCCGGTTGATCAAATTCCGGAAATAGGAGAGATTTCGATTGGTCAAGCCCAGCTTGTCTATTTCGATCAAGGCATTGGACACATCCAGGAGGCGCATGACGATTTTCTCGCCGTAAATGGTCGGAAGTGTCGATACCCGAACGTCGATCTCCTTGTAGTCCACATGCATCTGAATCCGGCCGTCCTGGGGAGTGCGCCGCTCCGCGATGTTGAGGTTGGACATGATTTTGATCCGCGCTGTCAAAATGCCGATCATGTGGCGCGGCAGCACGCGCTCGGTCCGCAAGACGCCGTCTACCCGATAGCGGATGCGGACCCCGTCCTCCTGCGGATCGATATGGATGTCGCTGGCACGCAGTTGGACTGCCTGTTCAAACATCTGGTTGACCAGGCGAACGATCGGGGAATCTTCATCGACGATGCGAGATTCTTCAATCTCGTCCGCCTCGATCTTTTCCATCAGCTCCTTCACCGAGCCCTGCATGCTGTACATCCGGGAAATCGCCCGCTGGACCTCGTCCCGGGTAGCAATGACCGGCTCGATGACAAAGCCTGTGCTGAGCCGCAGCTCATCGATCGCAAAGTAGTCGAGCGGATCGATCATCGCCACGGTCAGCTTGTTTCCCTCTTTTTTCAACGGAATGAGAGAATATCGTTTCGCCACCTCTTCCGAAACGATGCTGGACAAGGACGGGTCTATCTTGACGCGATACAGGCTGACGTGAGGGATTCCCAACTGGAATTCCAAAATCTCGATCAGCTGCTGCTCCGTAATGTAGCCCTGCTGCAGCAAATGATCCCCCAGCTTCAGCTTCGACTTTTTCTGCTCGACCAGCGCCTCCTGCAGCTGCTCTTCGCTGATCAGGCCGCTTTCGACGAGGATGTCCCCCAGCCGTTTCCTACCCATGCCCGTCACCTCTCAGGCGCGTCATGCAAAATAATGACGCCGTTGTTTTTCTCGACCTTTACCGCTGCTCCCGCACCAACCGAAGCTGAGCCTTGAGGAACGGCAGCCCCTGCGTTTTCCGGCAAAGGGGCTATATCGGGAGGTCTTGCGCTGCTGCCTGTATCGGCAGGCGCGTAGCTATCCCCGTATGGCTTCACGCTTCCGTAGATGATTTCCGGCGGCAATTCCTCTTCCGCTTCGCTGCCGACCCATGGCTCCGCTTCCGCTTCTGTCGGCCAGTCGTCCTCCCGGCTTTTCGTTCCGACCGCTCCCACTTCTCTCGGACCGACAGCGATCACGTTCGGGACAGGCTGATACAGGTTGTCCGAGACGAGCACCTTTTTATTCGAACCCGGATCGTAGAGGAACACCTTTGCCCGCAGCCCTTTTTCTCCGACGCGCACGATCCGCTCCTGATTCGGTTTCATATCGCGGTCTACCCGAACGATCGTACCGGGGCTAAAGGTTTCGGTCGTTTCCGCCATGAGCTGCGGCTTGCCCTTCTCCAATGACTGACCGCTTCCGTAGAGAGCGACCCGTAGACGGCCCTGCTCAACCGCTGCATGGATATAGACCGGCGTCTTCATTCGATTGGCCAAGCGCAAATCCATATCCCGTCCGTTTACGAATGCTTCCAGTCCGATCCTTTGAAAATCGACCGGGCGTTTCGCGCTGTGCCGCTCCACCACGCTCAGAGAGCTGGTGAGCGCCGTTTCGTACAACGCAGAGGCTACCTGTACGGCGCTTCCGCCAAGGCCGTCGGGTATTGCCTGCCGTTCATCTATAAGCTGGTAGCCTTTTGCTGTCGTAAACGGCCCGGCAGCTTCATTGAAGGAAAACACCTGGTCCGGCATCAGGATGGTGCCATTGAGCAGTTCGGCAGCCCTTTTCACGTTCACCAGGCGAGAAGGCCCCCCCGTGCCAATCGTCCCGTTCCACTCGCCCAGCAAATCCACGCTTTTCTCCAGATCCTTTCGTGTGATTGCCGGCTCGTCCTTTTTCGCCTTGATCGGTATGCGCAGACCGTAGCGCAGGGTGCGAAACTCTGTTTCGACAGCCGAAACAGTCTCTTCCACATCGACCTGATAACCAGCCTGATCCGGTATCACGACTGCTTTATTGTTTTCGATTCGGAGTGTAGCCGCGACCGCTTTCCGGTCAATTTCGCCGGCGATGCGCTCCACCTGCCGAACCAGCTCGGAGCGGTCGTAGTGAACGGCCAGCGGTACTGTGCCGTCCGCTTGTTTCCCTGCCAGCCGCTGAAACCATCCTGTCAATCCCGCAGAATCGCGAGAGCGCTCAACGGCTTGCCGGATCGTCTCTTCTGCCTCGAAACGCAATCCCAGCTTTTCCTTGTCAAGTAAATAGGTGCGATCTTCGAGGGTAAGCACGGCGGGCATTCCGGAGAGGTCCTCAACCTTTCGTTTCACGCTGGCCCGCGCTTCTTCTATCGTCAGCCCGGCTAGCGAAAGGCCGGCTACCTGTACATCGGACAGCCTCCCGCCCGCCTCCGAATCCGGTTGGTCCCACAAGCCGGAGGCGAGCAGGGAGACCGCCCCGAACACACATGATTGGATAAGCAGGAGCGCAAAGGCCCCGCCAAACAACTTGTACTGTTTTTTTTCCAACACGATCCCGCTCACTTCCGATTTGATGTGTCCTGCTCATGCTTTGCTACCGAGGCATGGCCCGGCGATGTTCCAGTGCCTGTCAATGTTCCGGCACCTGTCAAAGAAGGATCATCCACACGGTCCAGTTCTTCCTCGAACCGGCTCAACAGCCTGCCGGATTCATCATGCAAAGACCCGACCAGGGAGAGCTCCTCCCAAAAACGTTGTCCATCAGGGGACGTCGGCGGCTCCCCCGGCTCCGTTCCGGGTGAATCTGCGTCCTGCGAAAAGAAATCAGCGTTTATCGGCTCATCCGAAAATCTCCACCCGAAATCGTCCAAGTCCTGCTCCGCCGATTCTGCCGTCATTTCAGAACCTGCTTTTATCTCTGCCATTTCTATCTTCTCGATCTTCTCTATCTTCTCTGCCTTCGCTATCCTCTCTATCTTTCCGCTTCCCGTGTCCTCCTCCTCAAACTCAAAGAACGGCAAGGGTGATAAGCAATCCGCTTTCGTTTCATCCGCTGCATCATCCGTTTTCAAACCGGATTGTCTTCTCGTATCTATTCCCGTGTCTTCGAAGCTGCCAAACTCCGCAAAAGCTGGATCAGCAGCGTGGTAGTACGGGAACGCTTCAGCGGGGCTTTCCTGTTTTTCGGCCCATTCAGATTCATCTGCCGGTTTACGTTCCGGTTCAGGCCACGGTTTAAGCTCTGATTCAGGCTCTAATGCAGTCTCCGATTCGGTCCACCGCCCAGCCTCGACGCCGTCCGCTTCCTGCTCCATGGCAGCCGCAATCTCCTGGAACGCTATGCTCTGTCCCTGCTCATACCAGTAAAGCCGCTCTCCACGCTGATCAGGAGCAGTCAAATCTTTGGAAGCAGCAGCGTTTCCGCCACCAGGCAGCCCCTGCTGAGCAGCAGTATCGGCAAATACTTGAGCAGCGAGAATCCCGGTGTTTTCCGTAAAGTCATTTTTGGCAAAGTCTCTCGCAATGAAATAGGAAAGGAGCAGCGTGATCAGGATGGTTGCAACAGCCGTTTCCAACCTCCCGAAAAGAGACAGGGAAAATGGCAGGAGCGCTCCGAGCAGGAAGGCACCCCCGGAAGCTGTCATCACGGACAGCCGTTTACGAGAAAAGAGGCGGCGACGGAGCAGCAGGTACAACAGAAGGGTTAGAAGCAGGTACACAATGTAATAGCCGCTTAAACCTGATAGAAGCATAGGATCACCTGTTTTATAGCCAAAAGGCGTAGATCATAGTACATTAGTAGTAGATTAGCATAGTTCTTTGGTTGCATCCATTTTTATGCAATAACTTAATTTCGACAGGTTTCATGCATCTCCTCTAAAATCTTGTCGAAAAATATTCTCCCTCCCTCGAAATGTCACCTTTTATCCATATTGGAATACGCTTTCAACCGATTATCATGAAATACGAGAATTAGTAAGAAAGGAGGAATTGCGATCGTGTGGGAACAAAGCAGAAATGAAAACGGGATGACGCTGATCGAAGTGCTCGCTTCCATTGTCATACTCTCCATCGCTTTCCTATTGCTGAGCAATTTTCTCGTGCGCGGTCTGGAGCTTTCCGGAAAAGAGGACAGCAAGCTGGTTGCGATGAATCTGGCAAGGCAGCTGGCAGAAAGCTGGCGATCAGGGAACGGAGACTTGAAGACTGCAGCGCTCCCGGATGATTCCCTCCGAGACTATGCCTCCGACAAGCTTACTTATCCAAAGCTTGCGGCATTAACCGACCACCTGAAAAACAGGGAGATTTCCTTTCCCGATGTGGAGGTAAACGAACGAATCTATCAGCCAAAGCTCTCTCTTTCTTTTCTGGACAAGCACAACGGCGGATACAGGCTTGACGATCAAACGATGATCCTCATCACAGTTCGCGTCACTTCTCCCGAGGGACAGCAGCTTGCCATGCTGCAGACCGCCGTCGCCGATCCCCGGACAGGAGGAACAACGCCATGAAGCTGAGGACTCGAATCTCTCGCCTCCTGCGTGATCAATCGGGGATGACGCTGCTGGAAACGCTCGCCTCCCTGTTCATCTTTCTGATCATCCTGATCCCGTTAACCTCTGTCTACGTCTCAGGCGTCCAGGTCTTCAACCAGACGCGGGAACAGACCGACCTGCGCAATGTCGCTGACTTTGCCATCGGTGAAGTGATGCGGACTGTGCAGGGAGCGACTTATTTTGAACTGGAAAAAGACGGCGGTTCACTCGATTCCGAAAACGAGGAAATGGACACTTTGCGCCAGATCATGCAGAGCAAAAAGGCCGGCGAGCTGCTTTTGGCCGAACAGGGAGGAGCGGGAGCGGGGAGTAACGGAGCAATAGACGCGGAAGAAGGCACCCGAGAAATCGGCGTATCGCCCCAGTTCTCTACTGGCCTTGTCGTTTTCACCAGCTCGACTGTCTATGTCCCTTCCGATCAAGACTCTTCCGATGCCGAGTCCGGCAGCACGCAATCCTTTGTAAAACGAAATGTCTACCGCTTTACTCCCTCTGATCCTTCAGACGGGCTGGTCAAGTCATTTCGCTTTGAACCGGGTTATCTCGTCCGCGGACTCTTTTCGACCTCGGCGGACAACAAGACCTTGTCTCTCTATCTGGTGGTCGCACCGTACGGAGAAAGGGTTGTCGACCGCGACGGGCAGCAGATGAGGTTTCCAAATCTGGAGGAGGTCAGGGCCGAGCTGGAGCGAACAGAAGCATCCGGCAAAGTCAACAGCTACATTCGCCTGGTCAAAACGGAATTCGCCGTCTCCAATCTGCAGAGGAGTGAGTAGATGAACCGCCTCAACAACGAACGCGGAAGCGCGCTCTTGATCGTCCTGTTTATCGTCGTGCTGTTTACGGTGCTCGGGCTGTCCATCCTCAGCTACGTCGCGCAAAGCTCCCGGCAGCACGTATTCTCCGAAGTAGAGATTCAAGGGAAAATGCTGGCTGACATGGGCCTGGCCTACTTTCAAAAATACGCCGAGCAAAACCTTTCCTTTGACGATGAGGAACTTGCACAAGCGCTGGAAGATGGGAGCGGCCAGGAAAAAATCAAGAACGTCCTAAGCAATATCGCCGCTGAAATGAACGACACCGACTGGGAGAAGGGCCCTTACAAGCAAACCATGCTCCCTCCCCTGCCGGACGGGACAGCCCAAGGCTTCGCCATCGGTTACCGCATTCTGGACGAAATCCGTTTGCAGAAAGATCCCGGACAGCCATACGTGCTGAAGCTGAAGGTCTCCGTGATCGGCATTCCGGCTCGCGGAAGCGAAGACCTGTCCGTAGTGAAAAGCCGGGTTCGCCTGGATTCTACCGTGTACATAAACACGATCGCCGCACCGTTTCATTATGCAGTCAGCACTCCCGGAGAGCTGCGCCTGTTCGGCGGCTCCAACATCATCGGCAATGTGACGGCTCACCATGTGGTCACTGCGACACACTACCGGTACAGCGAGGAGACCCCCGATGGGCAAGGCGCCGAGTGGACATCAGGCTCTTTTGAAAAGAACCTCCCTTATCTGGAAGGCGTACTGTCGCTTTCACAGAATGCGAATCGTTCCGGCGGACTGGTAAGCGGACTGTATCAGCTTGAAAGACTGGAGGAGGAGGCTCCTTCCGCTGCAACGCTCGCAGACGAAGCCGACCAGGCACTCATCTCTGACCGGCAAAGCCTGGCGTCGCTTTTTTCTCCCAAGACGCTGCCCAAAGACAGCAAAGAGACGCTTCTCTCCGCGCCATCGGACAGGCCGTACGAGCCCGGCTATGAGCCGCCCGTCGTGCAAAATACAATCGATTCGGCCAGGTCTCTGTCCTTCCCTGGAGGAGAGTCGACGAAACAATACATCTCTCAAATGATACGTGAGGGAAAAGCAAGCTCGCACGAAGAAAGAGTAGCAGCAGACGAGTCCGTTCAATTGGAAGAGCACAGCGGGGACTACGCGTATCTGAATGAAGGGTTTCGCCTCATCGACATTCCTACCGGAAGCGAATCCATCGCGATTCTGGCCGAAGACAGCAAGGAAGGCTTGGACGGCTCCTCCGCCGTATCCCTGACCGCCCGCTTGACCGGGGATGAATTGGCCGGGGGATCTGTGCGCAAGCTGTATATCGCACCTGCCTCTTCGGACGAGGATTCTTTGGCTACGGTTGAAATGGGCAGACTGGGCTCCTTCATCCCGGATGCGGACGCCTCCGAGAGAAACAGCGGAGAGCCCTTCACCTTTGAGGGAACGATCTATATCAAAGGAAATCTGGACATCGTCGGTGACATCCGCATCAACGGCACCATTTTTGTCGATGGCGATGTGCTGATCCGGGAGATTACCAACCTGGACGACAAGAATCTGGCGATCGTCGCAACCGGCAAGATCAGCCTGACCTCCCGTTACACCGAGGAGACCGATCATACGAGCAGCGTCGATGCGTGGAAATCGCTTCCGCCCATCTCGGCCTTTCTCTATTCGGAAAAGTCGATGGAAATCTACTCGGTTGCCTCCTTTAACCGCATCCAGGGCGGCATTGCGACTGGCGGCCCGTCCTCCTACATCGAGCTGAACACCAAACGAAACGAGGACGACCGTCGCGCCTCCCGTCTGGCCATTCAGTTCAACCGCAGGATTTTCGAGCAGGAGACCCCCGGCCTGCCTGTTGCCGAGGAGTTCTTCGTCGATCTGTACGATCTTCAGTACAGTCCCCACCCCGACGAGGTGGAGCTCGTTCCGTAAACGTTCAGTGATATCCTGAGCGAGTCCGGGGATGCTCGGCTTTTTCGGCCTTCCCCCTCGTCTCGCCCCTCCCCGTACGGGCCAAAAATAGAAACGACCCTATCAAGCCAAAAAGAACCTGAAGCCTTTCACAGCTCCAGGTTCTTTTTGCTAGTTCAAGTTGTTTTTCGCTTTGACGGTGACCGTTTCGATCTTCTGATACGGCCTGCTCTCCAATAGCTCGCCTGTTAAAGAGTGATAAATATTCACCTTCACAAAGATCGCGATCTGATACGTTTGACTTTGACCGGAGCTTGTCTTCAGGTTTTTGACGATTTTGTTTTGCTTCCCGTTCAGAATACTGGTTCCTTTACCCGCAACGATTTCTCTCAGCAAGTCCGCATCCCCATCGGAATCGCCAATCGCATATCTCGCTGCAGCCAGCTCCAGATCCTTCTCTGCTCGGAACGAATACCCGATCTCCACTTGAACAGCCCTGTTTTCCAAAGCTGCTGTACCGTTGTTCACTCTAACGTAAAGGTTGGGCAAATCATCATAATCCGGGTCACCCCCACCGCCGCCGCTTCCCGGTTTGGGCACTTCTATGATCGCCGTTTTTACGGTGGGAATCCCCAAATGGATGTCGCCATTCAGCGGATTTACCGCCTTTACAGCAACCGGCGTATCCACGTATTTGCCGTTCACTTTTACGTAATCGACCAAAAACTCTCCTCTTGCCTTCCCCTTGTCGTTCTTGTCGAAAGCCACCGGGAAAGACTGCCACTCGCCCGTCCCTACTCTGTAAAACCATTGCGTATGCTCGTCAACGGTATCCATGACAGGGGTGACAATGACTTTTGCGCTGTCCGGCAGCGTCAAGCCCTGGCTCAGTTCAAAATCAGGCGGAACGATAGGTTGTCCCAATGACACCTCGCGAACGACAATTTCATTTTCATCCGGTGTCCCATCCGGTTGGGCATAGTTTCCATCGCGGTTAAAGTCCTGAAACATCCCGACGACAAGCGTGGTCGGACCGGAGGGATTCAAGGGAATGCCGGTCGCCTTGTTGCCCAGATTAAAAGGAACCCACGGGGAGGATGCGCCCACCTCCGAAAGGTCGACACCGGGCATCCAGAAAAACTTCACGTCTTCCATGACCAGCGTTGTCGGCTCTGCCTTCAAGCTGCCCTTTTGATTCAATGGCGAACCCTCTCGCTCCAGTGTCGCTGCAAATGCCGTTACGGGATTCAGCAGCAAGGTATTGCTCACAGGATCGGCCGATTTGCCGCTGGCGTTTTTCGCCTCTGCCTGGACAGGCGTCGGCCCCACTCTCAGCACTTCGCCGATTTCCTCGCCGCTTTTCTTGCGAGCCGCTTCCACTTCAAATGTATAGGTGACCTTTTGTCGCCCATCTCCCAAAGAAGACGGCTTTGCTTCATACAGCGCTGAGGCGGGGAGCTCAGCACCGCCAACCTTGACTGTCAGCTTCATCGGGAACGACTCTGGAAAATCGATGACTTCCGCCGTTACAACCGCTTTTTCCGGATACATCGCATCCCAGCCATTGTTCGCAGCAAGGTCGAGGACTGGCTTGCTCGTTACCGTAATCTCACTTGAGGAGGAGAATTTGCCGTCCGGTGTTCTGGCGGTAATGACCGCACGCCCTGGCTTCACCCCCGTGACGATGCCGTTGGAGGAGACTGTAGCGACCTTGCTGTCAGCAGACGTCCAGATCACGCTTTGATCGGCGTTGTCAGGCGTAATTCTGGCCTTCAAGCCGACCGTCTCCCCTACGAGGATCGAGGCTTTTTCCGGGGTGACCTTCAGTCCTGTCACTGGCGGAATATTCGTATCCACCTGCAGTGTCAAATTGTTGAAGAAACGGCTGTTGACCGCGTTTCCTTCCCGGTACGTCAGCTGCGAGTCGGACAGCAGGTACGTGCCGGTCCTGATCGGCTTCACGGTTATGCCAAACGAAACGGGCGCAGCCTGATACACATCCCCTTTGCGCTCGTAGGTGATGTCCGGAAGCTTCAGCGTCAGCGTCCCATTGTCGCTTCGCTTGCTCCACGACTTATCGATGCTCTCGATTGGCACCTCCGCAGGGAACGGCTCGGTCAGCGTAACGTCCGTGACGGCGAATGTCTCCGGCAACGGACCATAGCCCGCAAAATTAGCGATTACCCTGTTGTTGACTACAGACAAACCAAAAGTGGCAAAGGCGTTGACCGTGACCGAATCGCGGCCCTTCAGCATATCGGCGAGCTGGCTTTCGTCTACCAGGGGAATGGTGATTTCCTTGACTCCCGAGCGGATCAAATCTTTCAGCGTGTCCAAAATGTCATCCTGCTTTGCGCTCGGTTCCGTAGTGAGCTGTTGGTTGACAGACACTTCGCCGCTATAGCCCGATCTCATCACACTGAGAAAATGGCTTTTTCCTCTTCCACCCAAAGCAAGTCCGCCGTTGTTCGAATTCCCCTTTCCGTTCACCTTCACTTTGTCCAGTTCATAACCGATGTCATAGACTTTTCCGTAGACAAACGGCTGATTCAGCAAAAAGAACGGACGAATCCCCGTTGCTCTGCCGGCGGGTTTGTCGGCCAATCCTTCAGCCGAAAAGGACTTGGGCGTGACCGTGTAGCGGATTACACTCGTTTCCCCCAGCTTGATCGCCGATTCGGACAGGGAACGGGCGAGGTCCACCGATGTGAGCGGCGTATGGACCGTCACCTCGTATGTGCGTTTCGTCTTTCCGTCCTGCGCCGTGACGACGATCGTGACCTTGGTCGCACCCGGCTTGACCGGGATCACCTTGGGGGGGCCGCTCTGATGACCCTCTCCGTTTACGGTCATGCTCGCCCTGCTGTCTTCGAGCGTGGGGGTGATCGCAACAGTTTGGACATGGCTGTTCAAATGAACGTCATAGCTGCCTTGCGACCTGTCAAAGCCGGGCTCAAGCGGGACCAGTGTCTCCCCTTTTACCGTCAGATTTTGCAGGTAGGCGTTGTCGCTTGGCTGCGGGGCGAGCTGAAAGTCCAGTATAGCGGTGTCTCCTGCCTCAAAGTTTTCAATCAGCTTGAGCTGCGGGATGTACCCGTCCTTGGCCGCTTCCACAGAGACCAGACCTGCGGGGACATCCTGGAGGATGTACTCGCCTTTCGCATTCGTCACTGCCGAAACAATTCCCCCGGCAGATACGACAGCACCCGCGAGCGGCTTGGGAGGCGAGCCCGAATCCGTAACCTTGCCTTTGATCGTACCGGTGTGCTTGTACTCTCCGAGATTGATCAGCAGCTTGACAAAATCGATGGCTGCGCCGTCTCCGTACGGATTTCGCGTCGTCTTGTCATCGAGAAGGATGGTCAGGCTTCCGTCCTTCAAGAGCGGCAGGTATTCATCCGGAATTTGGACGCTGATCAGCTTTCCGATCGGCCCATGCTGGTTGAGCGAGTTGATAACGTTCTCCAGAAACGGCGCCCGGACGCCGTTCAGCTCGGCTGTATATTTGACCCGCCCCGGATACTTCCGCGGCTGATAGTCATTGATGAACATCTGGAGAATGGCCCCTTCGATCGGGGTGTTTTTCGTGTCAAAGGTTACCTTGATGGGAACGACCGGATTGGCTGTCTTGCTGTAATTGTTTCGGGTATAGCCGTCCGCCACATGATCATTGGCATCATTTTTGGGGTTCCGCAAATCCGGATATTGAAAGGAGCTGATCACCATCAGCTGGTCCGTTCCTGCCGGATCGGTCGGCTGGTGAGTTACTTTCGGATATGGGGCCCCTGTGCTTTTTCCCGAAAATGGATCGTAGCCGTTCGGCCAGCCTCCGCCCAGATTGTCGATATCCCCGACCCGGACCATCAGATCGGCCTCTGTCGTATCGTACTTTACGGCATACGGCTTGGACCAATCCCCGTTTAACGGATCGTTCGTGCGATTTACCGCCGACGCAGCCATAGCAGGACTGCTTGTCCATTCCAGCGAAAAACCGGTAAAGCAGATCAGAAATGCGAGGCACATCAAAAACAGTCGATGCAGACTCCGCTTCATGAAAACGGCTCACCTCTTTCCTTTATTTGCGTTCGAGCTATGCAGTGTCTTTGAAGGGAAGACATCTAACATTCCTAATTATGGTACTATTTTACCATGAATAAAGACTCAGATGACTAGATGGTTTTTGTAGCATCTGTTACACATTTTTTTGCAGCCTGCGATCCCATTAGCTGTCATATCCACACCATAATCTTCATACTGTCAGAGCATGGCCCTCTTTTCCTTCGTACCCTTCTCCAGCTTCGATAAACCAAAAATAATAGACCGTCGCGATGTCCCGGACCTCACTGCCACAAAATCACACTTGATTTTAAAGGAAAAACCCATATACTTGAACCATAACATAATCTCATAGCAATTATCCTCATCAGACACGATGAGGATAGAGGTCGCGGCTTTTATATTATTCTGTACGAGATCCAGAGAAGATTGATGACTCCAGAAGAAGGAAAAGCTGCCGAAGTCTGCCGTGTATTCTCTGTACACACAGGCTGGGGCTGTACCCGACAAGGGACAGAACTGTCACGTTTGCCAGCCGAGCAAGCGTGGTGTGCTATCTTCCGTGAAGGCTTGGTGGGGATTGGATCATACCGCCCTTTTGCCGTTTTTGGCTTGTGGTGGTATTTTTATTTCCGGCCTTCCTTCCCGCAAATCAAGAGAAAGGTCGTGTTTTTATTTTATGTCTTCCAATCAATTGCAACGCGGATTGAAAGCCCGTCACTTGACGATGATCGCCATCGGCGGATCGATCGGTACCGGACTTTTCCTGGCGAGCGGCGGCTCCATTCACTCTGCCGGTCCGGGCGGTGCTTTGGTTGCCTATATAGCGATCAGCCTGATGGTCTTTTTCCTGATGACGAGCCTCGGTGAGATGGCGGCGTTCATGCCGGTATCCGGCTCCTTCAGCACTTATGCGTCCAAATTTGTCGATCCGTCCCTCGGCTTCGCGCTCGGATGGAATTACTGGTACAACTGGGCGATCACGATTGCCGTCGAGCTTTCAGCCGGTGCGCTCATCATGAAATACTGGTTCCCGGACACGCCGTCCATTCTCTGGAGCGCGCTTTTCCTCGTCCTTATGTTTGGCTTAAATATGTTATCAGTAAAAGGATACGGCGAATCCGAATATTGGTTTTCCTTGATCAAAGTAAGTACGGTCATCATCTTTATCATCGTCGGCGTATTGATGATTTTTGGCATTATGGGCGGCGAAGCAGTCGGCTTCCACAACTTTACCAAGGGAGATGCGCCGTTCAGCGGCGGCTTTATGGCGATGCTCGGCGTCTTCATGATCGCCGGCTTTTCCTTCCAGGGAACCGAGCTGGTCGGGATTGCCGCAGGCGAGAGCGAGGACCCGGCCCGCAACATTCCGAAAGCCATCAAGCAAATCTTTTGGCGCATCCTGCTGTTCTATATTTTTGCGATCTTCGTCATCGGGATGCTGATCCCGTACGACAATCCGAATCTCATAAACAGCGACATTACGGACATTGCAGTCAGCCCGTTCACGCTGGTGTTTGAAAAAGCGGGGTTTGCCTTTGCCGCTTCTGTCATGAACGCCGTCATTTTGACATCCGTCCTCTCGGCGGGCAACTCCGGGATGTACGCGTCTACGCGGATGCTGTATGTTCTCGCCAAAGAAGGAAGAGCTCCCAAGCTTTTTGCCAAAGTGAACAGCCGCGGCGTGCCGACCAACGCCCTCCTGCTGACAACGCTTATCGGGATGTTTGCCTTTCTGTCCTCGCTGTTCGGGGATGGCACCGTCTACGTCTGGCTCTTGAATGCTTCCGGGATGTCCGGCTTTATCGCCTGGCTCGGGATTGCGGTGAGCCACTACCGCTTCCGCAAGGCGTATCTGGCACAAGGCTACGATCTGAAGCAACTGCCTTACCGGGCGAAATGGTTCCCGTTTGGACCGATCCTCGCCTTCATCATCTGCCTCATCGTCGTGCTTGGCCAAAACTACACCGCCTTTACCGGCGAGACGATCGACTGGGGCGGCGCACTTGTATCGTACATCGGCCTGCCGCTCTTCATCCTCGTCTGGCTGGGCTACAAATACACGAAAAAAACCAAGGTCGTTCCGCTGCACAAAGTGGATTTGACCAACGAGCAATCATAAGCGGCGGCTCTCCTGCTCTCCTGCAATGATGTGCTCACCATCCAACAGGCAAGGCCGGGATCAGCTCCCGGCCTTTTTCCATGCACGCCAATCTTATTTGGCAGAAACCTTTTGGACAAAACGTCCCATCCGCTCCAGCGCCTTTTGCAGCTGTTCCAGCGAAGTCGCATAGGAGCAGCGAATATGGCCCTTGCCGCAGTCGCCAAACACATCACCCGGCACCACTGCCACCTTTTCCTCCATCAGCAGGCGTTCGGCAAATTCGGCTGCCTCCAGGCCCGTAGAGCGAATGGAAGGAAACGCGTAGAAGGCTCCCTCCGGCTCATGGCAGGCCAGGCCGATGTCCTGAAACCCTTGAACGACGAAATTGCGGCGCTGACGGTAGCTCTCCACCATCCGCTCCATGTCTGCCTGTCCGTGACGCAGCGCTTCCAAGGCAGCCATTTGAGCCATTACCGGCGCGCACAGCATCGTGTACTGATGGATTTTCAGCATCCCCGCAAGCAGGTCGGGAGAAGCGCAGACATAGCCGAGCCGCCATCCCGTCATCGCAAATGCCTTGGAAAAGCCGGAAATCAAGATCGTCCGGTCCTTCATCCCCGGCAGAGCCGCGATGCTGTCGTGCATTCTTCCATAGGTCAGCTCGGCGTAAATCTCGTCGGAGATGACCAGCAGATCGTGCTTTTCAATCACCGGAAGCAGCTTGCTCCACTCCTCGGCAGTCATCGTGCTGCCCGTCGGGTTGTTCGGGTAGCAGAAGATAATCGCTTTGGTCCGCGGGCTGATGTGGGCTTCCAGCTCCTCCGGCGTCAGCTTGAATTGCTGCTCAGCGTTCGTCCGCAGGAAGACAGGCTCCCCGCCAGCCAGCCGGATAACCGGCTCGTATGATACGTAGCAGGGCTCGACCACCAGCACCTCGTCGCCCGGGTCGATGATGGCGCGCAGCGCGATGTCAATCGCTTCACTGGCCCCGACAGTGATCAGCATTTCTGTCTCCGGATGATACGAAACAAAGAAGCGCTCCTCCAGGTATTTGTGAATTTCTTTTCTGAGCTCCAACAGCCCGGCATTGGACGTGTAGGCCGTATAGCCCCGCTCCAGCGATGAGATGCATGCTTCCCGGACACGCCAAGGAGTGACAAAGTCCGGCTCCCCTACGCCGAGCGAGATGACGCCCTCCATCGAAGCCGCCAGATCAAAGAAGCGGCGGATGCCGGACGGCTTGAGCGAAGCAACAGTTTGCGACAGGCGGTTTCGTAACACAGTGTGCTGACTCATGGGGTGACCACCATCCTGCGGTCCTCATCCCGGTCCTCAAACTGGATGCCGTCATGCTTGTATCTTTTCAAAATAAAGTGCGTCGCTGTCGATACGACCGAATCCATCGTCGCCAGCTTCTGCGAAACGAATGCAGCCACTTCCCGCATCGTTTTGCCCTCCAGCACGACAGACAAATCGTAGCTGGCTCCGGACATCAGGTAGACAGCCTGGACCTCAGGAAAGCGACAGATGCGATCCGCCACCTCGTCAAAGCCGACATCGCGCTTCGGCGTTACCTTGACATCGATCATAGCCGTGACGTACGGATGGTCCTCGACCAGCTCCCAGTTGATCAGCGCCGGGTATTTCACGATCACTTTTTCGTTTTCCAGCGCGGCGATTGCCTCTTCCACCTCCGCCTGCGATACTCCCATCAATCTGGCGATCTGTTCGGCGCTGCGACGGCTGTCCTCTTCCAGGAGCCGCAGCAGCTCGCGTTGCTTCTGTCGATCCATTTCCTTTCCACTCCATTCCATTCATGTTGTGTGCCCGTGAATAAAAAACGCCCCGGCAACCGACCCGGCTTTATCCGGATTGTCGGTTGCTGAGGCGATCTGTTCGCGGTACCACTCAGCTTTCTGTTTTCCTCACGAAAAACAGACTCATGAAGTCTTCCATAGACTTGCGACTGATAACGGAGTCCTGTCCGCTGCTTTCTACTGAACGGTTCAAAAGCAGAGCTCCAAGGCGGCTTCAAAGAGAGGTGACGGCCGCCTTCACAGCATTCAGGCAGGCTCTCTGGGCGTCAGTGCCCTCTTTTACTCTTCCTTTTCCAAGCGATATGTGGTGTTCATCTTTGCATTTCGGGAATGTCTCAGATTATAAAAAGTTCTCGGGCTGTTGTCAACAAAGGGTTGCCTGGGAGTCTCTTCCATCCCCCTTCACATCCCTTTGTTTATAAGCATTGAACAAGCTTCCGTTTTTTTCAACAATGCATTGGGCCAACCAGAAATCGCTTGCAGTGAATTGTTGCTGGACGTGGGACAAATCCGGCGCATATGCAACAAAAAACCAAATCAGCAACTGATTTGGCTCTCATGAACTATGAAAAATATCTTTTTATGAGCTTCCCTGGGAAAGCAAAATATTGGCGTACCAGGTGGAATGCCGCTGCTCATCCTCTGCTGCCCGCTGAAAAGCCCTTCTGATGCGGGGATCGGTAGCTCGCTCAACGATATCCCGATAAGAATCGACCGCCTCCAGCTCGTCGCGGATGGCCAGCTCTACGCCTCGTTGAAATGACTCCGGGGCCGGGACAGGCTCACGCAAAAGCTGCGGTTCTCGACCGGTCAACCGAGAATACAGCTGCGAAAAGTTTTGCAGATGCTTGATCCGTTCGTCCTTGATGATCGTAATCAAAACTTTCACATTTTCCGTAGGGGCTAGTTCTGCCAGGCGCGTGTAGAAATTTCCAGCCCTCTCCTCCCGATGGACTGCCTGCAGGATTTCCGCAGCCAGCGAGCGATCTGTTGTATCAACAGCCCTGCGTCTTCCGCCATCCTGGACAGGCAAGGGCCAATGAACATAGTTGACGGGGTATCCGTACATGCCTTCTACCTCCAGACGGTATAGGTGTTTATACCATAGCTTATGTCGCGCCCAAGAGGTGGTGCGCCCAACTATGCTCTCGCGAAAGGATTGCGTTCCCTACGCTTCCGCCCCCTTTAGCCATCCTGTCCGCTGCGTCCCTTCCAAGAGCCAGTCAGTTGTTTTGAACAGCAAGCAAGTAATGTTCAAAATCCCGCGTCGGAAGAGGCTTGCTGAACAAATAGCCCTGACCTTGATCACACCCGTTCTCGCTTAGCGCCGCTACCTGATCGAGCAGCTCGACACCTTCGGCGATGACGTTGAGATTGAGGCTTTCCGCAATCGTCACGATGGCTTTCACAATCGCCTGGCTTTCCTGATTTTGATGGATATCCTGAATAAATGAAGCATCGATTTTAATCGTATCGATTGGCAAATGTTTAATATAACTAAATGAATTATAGCCTGTACCGAAATCATCAATGGAAATTTGAACGCCTGATTCGCGTATCGCATGCAAAATGGTGATGGCTTCTTCCAATTTGACCAGTACACTTTCCGTGATCTCCAGCTCCAGCCACTGCGGATCAAGACCTGTTTCCTGAAGGATGGCTTCGATCACCTCGACCAGATTTTTCTGGTGAAGCTGGCGGGCCGACAGGTTTACCGATACTTTTAGCGGAGGAAATCCTTCCTCCTGCCAGCGTTTATTTTGCTGACAGGCACGGCGCAAAATCCATTCGCCAAGCTCGATAATCATACCCGTTTCTTCAGCGATCGGGATAAAGCGGTTGGGCGGAATCACACCCAGTTCAGGATGAATCCAGCGCACGAGCGCCTCCATCCCGGTCAGCTTCCCTGTAGACAAGTCTTTTTTCGGCTGGTAATAGATTTCAAAATGCTCCTGCGCTATCGCTTTGCGCAGTTCATTTTCCATCAGAATTCGCTCCAGCGTCTTAACCTCCATCGTCGGATCGAAGAACTCGTACCCATTTCGTCCCCTCGATTTCACTACGTAGAGAGCAGTGTCCGAGCGCTTCAGGAGATCATCCGTCTGTTCCCCGTCTTCCGGGAACATGGCGATCCCGATGCTCATGGACAAGGTAAAGCTCTGACCGGCTACCTCCAGAGGCTTGCGCAGCTCGCTTTGCAGTCGAAAGACAATCCCTTCCACCTCATCGCGCCCCGTGATATTGGGCAGGACAATCGTGAACTCGTCACCGCCCAGGCGGGCCACCATGTCATGCTTGCGTGTACAGCTTTTCAGCCGTTTCGACGCCTCCAGCAAAATCAAATCGCCGACGTCGTGCCCCCATGTGTCATTGATGTCCTTCAATCGATCCAAATCCAGGAACAGCACTGCGAGCTTGGAGCCGATCCGTTTGGCTTGGTTCAGCTCCTTGCTGAGATACTGCACAAACAGTCTGCGATTCGGCAAGTCAGTCAACGTATCATGGTAAGCCAGGTGATGAATCGTCTGTTCCGACTTCTTTCTCTCCGTAATTTCACGGCAAACCAAAACCAGTTTTCTTACATTTCCTGACTCGCTCATTACGGGAGTGATCGTCGTTTCGACCCAGATACATTTCTGCTCGAACGTGCGGAGGCGGTATTCAATCTGCCTGCTCTTTCGGGCCGAAAACGTATGTTGAATGGCTTCGACCATAATCTCGCGGTCTTCTTCTTCGATCCAGGCGAGCAGATTGTTGACCCCGACATTACGGATATCGTAGCCGAGCACCGTTTCATGCGAGGGGGACAGGTATAGAAAATTTCCTTCCCGATCAATCACGGAGATCATGTCAGTCGTATTCTCCGTGATCAGCCGGTACTTTTCCTCACTCTGTCGGACTTCCTCCTCCATTTTTTTGCGTGCGGTAATGTCGTTTCGAATGGAGACGTACTGATACGGTTTGCCCTCTTCATCCAGAAACGGAACAATCGTCGTATCTACCCAGTAGAACGAGCCGTCCTTGGCCCGATTTTGAATCTCTCCGCGCCAGATCTCACCCGATCCGATGGTTGCCCACATGTCTTTGAAAAATTCCTTGGGGTGAAAACCCGCGTTCAGGATGCGATGATCCTGGCCGATCAATTCCTCCCGCAAATAACCGGAAATCTTGCAAAATTGATCATTCGCGTGAAGAATCGTTCCCCGGCGATCTGTAATCGCAACGATCGAGGACTGGTCGAGAGCGTACTTCACATCGGCAAGCTCTCGCTCCACCTCTTTCAGTTTGTCGGTTTGTTCCCGTGAAAGCTCCTTTGGCTCCCCCTGTTTCACAGAAAATGCGTCCGTACTCATGTTTTATCACCGATTCTTTTTATTGGATGCGCCAGCGCAAAACGAATGCTCCGGCGGGTATACAAGAGCAAATTATTGAGATGCTTCATTTTACCTTACCATATCTATACAGGTTGACAACCAAATCGGAGGTAAGTTACGAAAAGTGTACGAATTGACAAAAGTTATTATCGTCATACCTCTCTCTTCAGCAGCTCCATTTTGACAACGCCGGAATTGGCATACAAGGCATGACCCGCCTCTTCTCTCCTTGTTTCATTAGAGCTTCAATCCAAATTCTTCTGACAGCCCGCTGATGCCTGCAGCCGTCACGCGAACAGCCCGCCCATCCGGAAGTCGCTCGATCCAGCCCAGCTCAAACAGCCGTTTGGTCAGCGAAGCCCCCAAGCTTCCTGCTACGTGATGGCGGCGTTCACTCCAGTCCAGGCATTGACGGGCAAAATGGCGGCGGCTTTTTGGGGGAGGATCGACCTCAACCCCCAGGGCCTGCAGCTTTGCTTTGCCTTCTGCACTCAACAGAAAGTCCTTTCCCGACTCCTGGATCAACCCCAATTCGAGAAGCCTGTCCGTCAAGGCCACGCCGATCTTGCCCGCGAGGTGATCGTAGCAAGTGCGTGCGTATTGCAAGGCCTTCATCTGGTCCGATTCCCGCAGCGAGCGTACCGGTTTCGGCACGGCAATTGCTTGCAACGCTTCCAGTGCATGCGCCACCTCGGGATTGGCGAGCCGGTAATAACGATGGCGCCCATAAGACTCCTGGCTCAGAAGACCGCCTTCTACCAGCTTGGCAAGATGAGAGCTGGCTGTCTGCGGAGTAATTCGGGCTATGCGGGCCAATTCGCTGGCAGGCAATGCTTTTCCCCCGATCAGACTGATCAGGATCGCTACACGGGACGGTTCTCCGATCAGCGAAGCGACTTCGACAATATCCGGACTTGAATTCACTTCTGCACTCCTCCTTCACATTGCATGCACACTTCGACATGAACCGAAGCGATTTTATACTATTCTAAAAGCAAGCTGCAGAGACATCCGCATCCTGCATTCATAGTTCGATAGTAATCAAAATGTAAAATCAATACAATACTGAAAAAATCGTTGCCTGATTTATCCAGAAAATGGAAAAGCTGTTCTTTATCTCACCGGTTCCGGCCAGGCATCACAGTTTGAACTGATCACGGTCCGGGAGCAAATCTGCACCGTAAAATAAAATACACCTCCTAAAGCAGCATTGGATTTCATTTGCGATCTCCAATGCCTGCTTTAAGAGGCGCGCTTTCATAGCTGCAAGGCAGGTTCCTATTACTATCTTTGAGGTTCGCGATTTCTGTTTCTGCCCATTAAGCCTGCAAGACCAGCCAGGCCCAGCAAACCAATCCAGCCCCAGTCCGTATCATTGTCGGCAGCGGCTGTTCTGTACGTGCCCTGGTTTACATTATTGACGCCCGCATTACCGGGCCCACCTGCTCCGGTCATATTCCCGGGAGCATTGGTTCCCCCTACATTCCCTGTGCCTCCGGTTTCCGCGTTAGCGGTCAGTCCCATAGTTGCTGCCAGGACCAAAGCCAGTGCCAAAACGTTCATCTTTTTAAACATGAAGAGCCCCCCAAACTTTTTGTTGACTTGCTATTAGCCATATTTTCCATTGGAGGGGAAAAATATTCACTCCGCGACTGTCCGCTTCTGCTGAAGAATGCAATCAACCTGATGCGCAGAATCCAGTTTTTCTTGCTGTCGTTCCTCGGACTGTTTATGTAAATTCAGGCAAGGTTCATATGACTCCTATTTTATGGTATTATTACATCTGATTAAAAAAATTTTGATGGGAGGCTTTCTGTCCCTTGAATAATCGCTCGATCAATTTTTACATCATTGCCGTGTTGATCCTGTTGGCGTGTGCCATACCGACCATTGCCAAAACTTTTATCGACGTGCACCCACTGCGCTATCTGTTTGTCGTGATATTCGTTATTGGCATAATCGTCGGATACTTGCGCTATCTGATGAAGCTGAAAAAAGAGAGCATGCAAAATAAGAGCAAATGGCTGCGATACGGGTTTGTGCTTCTCTTTGTCTTAGCCTACATGGCAATAAGGTATGGAGTACGGACTGTTGTCAGTTACGAGGTTTCCGGCGATGACTACGGCATCGTCATGGCTTTCTTTATTCTAGGCCTGTTTATTTCTTATTATGGTCTGAATCTGGTGCAGTTGTGGAAAGCAAAGAAGCAATAGGTCTCTCTTGAACGACAAGTTTTAAAAACCTAAGGGAGCTATGCTCATGAGAAAAATACGTCAATCCTGTTTGACAATGTCCTTAGCTCTCCTGCTGATTTCAGGCTGTGCTCCCGTTGCTGGTGAACCTTTCAATCAGGCAACCATCCAAAACCCACTCAACGACTACCTCCATCAGGTTGATCAAACGGAGCGGGAAATTGAATTCAAACGCGTACAGACACATTCATTCACGTCAAAATCCGGGGATATCTACGCAGATATTCGCTACTCCTGCGGTGCAAAGCTTTGTGACCACGCATTGGTCCAGATTAAAAACGATGAACAGAAGGTTATCCACTTGCATTCCGGCAGCATTTTTCAGAGACATATTTTTTCCCCCGACGGTACCTATGTAGCTGTCCTATTGGGGAGAAATGAAGGGACGGAGGTTGTCAGAAACAGTGTCATGGTGATTCGCACAGAGCCATTTACCTTGGCAGAATTTCAAAGCAAAAACGAATTGGCCAGCATGTTGACTGCACCGGAGTTTACAATCCCGATCATTTCGCTGGATTGGGCAAATGACACAACGTTGAAAGCCGAGATACCCGGCACAGCAGATTACACATTTGAAACGTTGGCAACATGGAATCAGCATAGAAGCAAGACGATGGATGTTAGGTTGACAGTCAAGTAACGGAATGGATGTTGATGTATATTTCTCTCCATGTAAAAACGCCTCTCTCGAATTGAGAAAAGGCGTTTTTATTGCTTCTTGGAGCGATGTGAATATTTCGTGTTCACTGACGCGGCCTCCGGAATTTCCAGATATTGGGGATAAATTTCATCAAAAGCTGCAAAACGAACGGTCAGGATAAAGAAATCGAAATGTGCCAGGCACGATACTCTCATACGAAAACTAAGCAATTCAAAAGAAATGAGAACACAATGAGTGTGCTAGTATATTACACATAGTAATTTACTGACCATGACATCTAAAAAAGGAGGTTGAAAGCAGTGACAACCCCATCGAGCAAGAGGAGAACCGACACTGCTTCGAGAATCATCAAGGCATCCCCAAGCAAAATCTATGAGGCCCTCGTGGACCCGGTGGCTCTGATTTCGTGGCTGCCCCCAAAGGGGATGAGTGGCCAAATCTTAAAGTTTGAGGCTCGTGTCGGTGGATCTTATCAAATGTCTCTAACCTATCTCGATAAAGACCATTCAACCCGTGGTAAAACCTCGGAACATGCCGATGTCGTCAATGGTAAATTTTTAGAGCTTACCCCAGATGAGCGAATTGTACAAGCAGTAATTTTTCAGTCCGACGACCCCCAATTTTCAGGGGAGATGATCATGACATGGACTTTAGCAGCCGTTCCAGAAGGCACTGCTGTTACCATTCAATGTGAGAACGTACCTGAAGGTATTCGAAAGGAAGATCACGACGTTGGTTTAAGGTCTAGCCTGGAGAACCTCGCCGAATACATTGAATAATTCACTCAAGAAATACATCATTCATGCAGACGAGAACGACCGTTTAACGGGACAAACGGCATTCTAGGACGTCATTCTTACTCCTAGCTGCCGCTCTTTTTTGTCCAGTCATCGCTTAACGTCGTCCCCGATCAGGTTCGAGGCCGGCTCATCGTCCTGGCGTTAATAAATGCCGCCGGGACTTCCCGAGGGCCGTTGATGGATTACATGACAGTGTGAGTAATCACATTTGATTCACCTTCGTTCTTTCCACCTGTAATGACAACCTACACCGTGCGGGCGACTTTCATCGCACACAGCGTTCTATCAACGGATCAGAAGACATGTACAACGGGCAAAACAAAGCATACAACAGCATGGAATCCGCGTCTGCTATCGAAGGTTGACTGCCTACCCGTTCAGGGAAAAAGGGAGCCGAAACAGCAGCTCCCCATGAAAAAACGCCTCCCCCCATTTGAGAAAAGGCGTTTTTATTACCTCTTGCAGAGATGCATTTACTTTGGATACCTTGACGTATTACTTCTCCCGCTACCTCACAATCTCTTCCTTCTTCCCAAAAAACGTCCGCAGCGCTTTGTATACCTCGCCTTTTTCCCTGATCACGCAATGCATGAACTTCGGGTCCTTGATGTGCCGATAAGCGGACATCAAAGTGGAGTGCCTGTTGTATTGGTTGACCTCCCCATACCCGAACATATTGCACCGCTCCATCAATTCCTTGACCAGCTTGACGCAGCGTTCATTGTCTGAAGTCAGGTTGTCGCCGTCGGAAAAGTGAAACGGATATATGTTGTACTGTGAGGGCGGGTAGCGGCTGTCGATGATTTCCAGCGCCTTTCTGTAGGCCGACGAACAAATCGTTCCCCCGCTTTCGCCCTTGGAGAAAAACACTTCTTCCGGCACTTCCTTGGCATCTGTATGATGGGCGATAAAAGCAATGTCCACCTTCTCGTACTTGGTCCGCAGAAAGCGAACCATCCAGAAAAAGAAGCTGCGGGCGATGTACTTTTCAAAAACCCCCATACTTCCCGACGTATCCATCATCGCAATGATCACAGCATTGGAGTGCGGCTTGATGATCTCCTCCCACGTTTTGAATCGCAGGTCGTCGTCGCTGATCCCCAGCTCCATGTCGCTGTACCCGGCCAGCGCATTGCGACGAATCGCCGCGATCAATGTCCGCTTTTTGTCAATATTGCCCATCAAGCCTTTTTTGCGAACGTCGTTAAACCGCGTCTCTTCGATCACGATCTGGTCTTCGTCCTTGCGCTGGAGATTCGGCAGCTCCAGCTCCGAAAAGAGCATTTCCTCAAGCTCTTCCACGGTGATTTCCGCTTCGAAATAGTCGACGCCCGGCTGGTCGCCGGCGCCCTGGCCCTTCCCGGCCCCTTGGGCGGGATCGCCGTCCTTGGCAATGACATCCCCTACTTTGGTGTCCCCTTTTCCTTGCCCGGCATGCTTTCCTTTTTGGAAGTTGTACCGCAGCCGGTATTCATCCAGAGAGCGAATCGGAATTTTAATCACGTCACGCCCGTTTGACATGATGATATTTTCTTCGCTGACCAGGTCAGGCAAGTTCTTCTTGATCGCTTCCTTCACCTTTTCCTGGTGGCGGGTTTGGTCCTGGTACCCTTTGCGGTGCAGCGACCAGTCTTCCCTGGAGACGACAAACGGTACCGAATCCTCCATAGGGTCCCCTCCTACTGGCGCAGCTGCGCCGAATTACTTCATCGTCAAGCCAGATCCAAAGTGCCCTTTGGGTGCCTCCTACTGGCGCAGCTGCGCCGAATTACTCCTTCGTCAAGCCAGATCCAAAGTGCCCTTTGGGTGCCTCCTACTGGCGCAGCTGCGCCGAATTACTTCATCGTCAAGCCAGATCCAAAAGTGCCCTTTGGGTGCCCCCTTTTACCTATTCAGCAGACTGCCTACATATCGCAGCAGCTCGTTGGCACAAACAGGGCAATAGTGATGCTCATCGATCAACCTTCGCGTTACTTCATTGATCTTTTTCAATTGATGTTCATCCGGCGTTTTGTTGGAGGTCGTAATTTTGACGACGTCCTTCAAATCGGTAAACAGCTTTTTCTCGATCGCTTCGCGGAGCCGGTCATGCGTGCTGTAGTCAAATCGCTTTCCTTTGCGGGCGTACGCGGAAATCCGGATCAAAATTTCTTCACGGAATGCCCGCTTCGCATTTTCCGAGATGCCGATCTGCTCTTCAATGGAACGCATCAAGCGCTCATCCGGGTCCATCTCCTCGCCGGTGACCGGGTCGCGGAGCTTATTCATGTTGGCGTAGGCTTCCACATTGTCGAGGTAATTGTCCATCAGCGTTTTGGCGGACTCCTCGTAGCTGTAGACGAACGCCTTCTGAACCTCTTTTTTGGCCAATTCGTCGTATTCCTTGCGAGCCATGGAAATAAAGTTGAGATAACGCTCCCGCTGCTCCTTGGTGATGGACGGATGCTGGTCAAAGCCTTCCTTCAACGCGCGCAGAATATCGAGCGCGTTGATGCACTCCGTATCCCGTCGGATCAGCGCGCTGGAGATACGGTTGATCACGTAGCGGGGATCGATGCCCGACATCCCTTCGTCAGCATGCTCGTTTCTCAGTTCGTCCAGATCGGAACCCTTGAAGCCCTCCACCGACTCGCCATCGTAGAGACGCATCTTTTTCAGCAGATCGGCTCCTTGTTTCTTTGACTCCTTCAGGCGGGTCAAAATGGAGAAGGTTGCCGCCGACCGCAGCGCGTGCGGAGCGATATGCACGTGTCCCAGATCAGACTGCTTGATCAGCTTTGCATATATTTTTTCCTCGTCGCTCACCCGCAAATTGTAGGGGATCGGCATGACGATGATGCGGGATTGCAGCGCTTCGTTCTTTTTATTGGCAATAAAAGCTTTGTACTCTGACTCGTTCGTATGCGCGACGATTAGCTCATCGGCAGAAATCAAGGCAAAGCGTCCAGCCTTGAAATTGCCTTCCTGTGTGAGCGAGAGCAGGTGCCAAAGAAATTTTTCATCGCACTTCAGCATTTCCTGGAATTCCATAAGGCCCCGGTTGGCCTTGTTCAGCTCGCCATCGAAGCGGTAGGCGCGGGGGTCCGATTCCGAGCCGTATTTCGTGATGGTGGAAAAATCGATGCTTCCCGTCAAATCAGCAATATCCTGAGACTTGGGGTCAGATGGACTGAAGGTTCCGATCCCGACACGCTCCGCCTCCGAGAAAAAGATTCGCCTGACGGGGAAGTCTTCAATACGCCCTCCGAACTCGGTTTCCAGACGCATGCGATTATAAGGAGTCAATTCCCCTTCGATCTTGATCCCCAGCTCTTCCTCAATTTCCGGTCTCAATTCATGCGGAATCAGATGGAGCGGCTCTTCCTGCATCGGGCATCCGTCCAGTGCATAAACGGCTCCCTCATCTGTCCGGGAATACTCCTCCAATCCCTTTTTGAGCATCGTCACAATCGTCGATTTCCCGCCGCTGACCGGGCCCATCAATAGCAAAATCCGCTTGCGTACATCCAATCGGCGGGCGGCAGAGTGAAAATATTCCTCCACCAATCGTTCAATCGCGCGATCCAGACCAAAAATCTCCCGACTAAAAAAACGATAGGAGCGGCTATCGTCCTCGTTTTCCTCTACGCCGGCACTCTTGATCATATTATAGACGCGTGAGTGAGCAGTCTGGGCAATCTGCGGATTTTTACGAACCAGTTCCAGATATTCAGCAAATGTGCCTTTCCACATCATCTTTTCTTCTCGGGCCCGATGCTCGGCGATGCGCTTTAAAATGTCCATGCTCGTCTCTCCTCCCTCTTAAGCCCTCTCTCTTCGCGAACGACCATGTACTTTCATGTATATGTCCGCCAGCGGCCACGCATTCTTATCGAAGCTGCTCTCAACCAAAGACACGACATTTTTGCTGTCTTTTCCTATCTGTATGCGCGAAGACGACACATGTTTCAGCGAACTTGATGATCGGATAAGCGTTTTGGCATGGGCCTGTATCGCTGCCCGTTCCCTCTGGAAAACGGCGCCAAAAAATTCATCAGAATGACAGAAAGCGCTCTCCGTATTTCCCTTGCAAACAGGGAAGGCTAGGTTATAATGGGAGTAGTTTGGTAACGAAAGGAGCAGTCCAACATGGGTACGTTTATCGTAGGATTGGTCTTTGCCGCATTTCTGTTTTTCATTCTGACGGCAGGATATAACGAAGACAAGACCTGGAATCTGTAAGGCCAAGCTTAATTGAGGCTTTCCTTTTCACATCGCTCCCAGGAAAAAAACAGGCTGCCTTTGACAGGCATCCTGTTTTTTTTTTTTTGATCGCGAAACTTGGATAGGTCAAGCTTTTCGCCGAAGCCTTCGCTCCCTTATCCTTTTGATCGAAACAAAGGAGCCATCGAAACACGATGACTCCATTCCCCAAGACCCACTACGAGGGTTGTTACACCTGATTCTGTTGCTGAGCTGCTTGTTTTGGTGCTTGTTTTGGTGCTTGTTTTTCCTGTTGCCTTGCTTCTTGCTTCGCCTTTTGCTTTGCCTCTTTGCTCGCTTGCTTCTCTGCTTGCTTCTCAGCCTTTTTTTCGGCTTTATTCGCTGCTTTCATTTCGGCCTTTTTCGCTTTGATCGCTTCCTTCAGCTCTTTTGCTGTTTTTCCAGTTGCATCGGTCCCCAGCTGAGCCGCCTTTTCCTGCAGCTTGGCAATATGCTCTGCCTGTTTGGCTTGACGCTGCTGTTTGGTTTCGGCCTTTTTGGCCTGGATCATCTGTTTGATTTCCTTCGGAGTCTGGCCAGCAGATGTTTCTACCCCCGCTTTTCCGGCCTTTTCCACAAGCTTGGCCAGCTGCTGCTCGTGCTTTTCCGCTTGTTTTGCCTTTACGGCTGCCTTCACTTCTTTAGCCGTCTTTCCATCGAGCTGTATGCCCCACTTTTGGGCCTTTTCCTTGAGCTTGGCCAATTTCTCCGCGTTCAATTCCGCACGCTTCGCTTTGTAGGCCTCTTTCATTTGCTCGACTGTCATGTTCGTGGTATCAATGCCCCATTTTTCTGCGAGCGCTTTGATTTTGTCCAGATGCTGCTGGCGCGCTTCAGCCTTTGCCTGTTTCCCGGTGTTTGCAGGTTTGCTCGCTTTTGCATGAGCTGCCTTGTCCACGGATGGCACTTCCGCTGCGTTGACAACGGATACGCCTCCCAAAAGCAGGCTCAATGACAAAATGGAAGACACACATTTTTTCATCAAAACCCTCTCCTTCACTCTTGCCATCTCCAGATTTCCTGGTGCAGGAATAGAGTAGCCAAGAACTATGTGAAAATGATGGGATAACAATGAAAGATTGTGGCTTGTCTGCTGCAGCAGCAATATACGCAATCTGAGCATGCGCTTCTCCTACGGCGTACGTCGCTGGGTGAAAACCGTACGTGTGTCTCTCGGATTTTCTCGCCATGCGATCTGAACATGCGTCCCTTCCGACCTACGTCGCCGGCGCAATCTGAACGTGCTCCAATTCTGAGTTAAATTGCGGCGCAGTATGGCGGTGGTCCAACCACCACAAAAAGAGCAGGCACCTGGTACCTGCTCAATCTTTCAGTATAAATCGCTGCCTTCAGCATTACTTGGCAAACAGGCCTGTCCGCTCCGTGATCGCCGTATAAAGCTCCTCGAGCGTTCCCTGTTGATCGACTGGATATTGCGGCTCTCCGCGATCCTCCAGCCAATTTGTCACGAGGAACGTCTTCATCCCCACTTTGCTGGCGACCATATCTTCCTGCATGTGGTTGCCGACCATGACGCATTCCTCAGGCTTGACTCCCAGCTTGCTGCAGATCTCCTGGAAGTAGCCCGGATTCGGCTTGGTAAAATGGGACTCCTCGTAGACTGTGACCAGCTCAAAATCGTCCGGAGACAGTTCAATCCAGGCCAACCGGCTATGAATGGCATCACGCGGAAAAACCGGATTCGTGGCGACAGCTACACGATACCCTTGCTCTTTTGCCGCTTCAATAATTTTTTTCGCCCAAGGGGACGGATGCGTCAGATGGGAGAGCGATGGGAACACTTCTTGATAAAACTTGTCGAACAGCGGCCACAGCTCTTCCTTTGACCAAGGGCTGTGCTCTGCAAAGTATTCGATGAAGACTTGCTCATTCGTTTTTTCGGGGTCCTGGTTCATGATCATCGTTTTGGTCGCTTCCCAAATGATCCCGAGCAGCGCCTGACTATCGTAGTTATCCCCCATATACTGCCCCAGTTCCTTCAGGTATCCTTTTACGAACGGGTCCGTCCTCATTTCCAGCAGTGTTCCATCGAGGTCAAATAGGATCGTTGTCGTGTTCATGTACGTTCTCTCCCTTGTTTGGATGATTGTCAGGCTACGGGTCATGCTCGTTATTTGAGTCCGGGGAAGCCCAGCTGTCTGAGCCCTTCAAACAGGACAATGGCAGCGCAATTGGACAAATTGACGGATCGGGTGGCGCCGCTCATCGGAATGCGAATCGTCTGTTCCCGGTATCGGTCTGTCAACTCCTCCGGAAGACCGGTTGTTTCCTTGCCCAAAATGATATAATCGCCATCACGGAAGGAAACCTCCGTGTAAAGCTTTTCTCCCCACGTTTCCACGAAGTAAAACGTACCGGCGTTTTCCCCCTGCTCGCGGACGAAATGGTCGAAATCATCGTAGTGATGCACCTGTACCGCGTACCAGTAATCAAGACCTGCCCGCTTTAAATAGCGGTCGTCTGTGGAAAAGCCGAGCGGATGAATCAAGTGCAAATGCGCACCCGTAGCAGCACAGGAACGGGCAATATTTCCCGTGTTGGCAGGGATGAGCGGCTCATGAAGGACGATGTGTAACGGCATAATCAAAAATCTCCTTGGTTACCGGACTTTCAAACATCCTCTATTATACATAAACAGACATAGGGAAGGCCACCCGCTTGCCCCGTTGGAATGGCTTTGTAACAGGCTCCGCGTTTAACACTGATTCGCTTCATCCGTTTTTTATCGTATCGCCTTTTTCATAAAACCAGTTTTTCTTATCATCCCTTTTTCATAAAATCCGCTATTCATCTCATCCTCTTAGGAGATCATCTTCTTATCGGATCATTCCTATCCAGCCGATTCTGAAGGAGGAAATCCGCCCACTCTTGCAATCGCAATAACCTTCACTTTCCAACAAGCGTGTAACGAACATTTCTTTTGAAGACGCCACTTCCTGTAACAAATCAGAGGTGTCCTGCATCAAAAAGAAAACGGGTATCGCACCGAAAGGGAGTGGCCTTGCAAATGCGTTTGTTTCGTTTCCTTGCCTTTATCGTCAGTCTGCTTTTTCTCCTTGCTGTATTTTGGATCAAGTGGCCGCAATTTTCTTTTTTCCGCACGCCTGAAGCCCTGAGTATGATTTCCGGATATTTGGCATTCCTGCTGATCAGCCTCACTTTGCTGCTCGGTCCAATCAAACAGTGGCTTGCGCGCTTTGCCCCCCAGCTTTTGTTGCTCCGAAGAGACTTGGGCATTATCGGCGGCGTGTGTGCACTGGTCCACGTCGCACTCGTCCTGTTTATTTTCGAAAAAGGGCCTCAGCTGCATTTTTTGCAAAGCGATATAACCGCAAAAGGGTGGCTCGGTCTTTTCTTCCTGGACGCCAGTGTCTACGGCGGCGGACTGTCTCCCAATTTTACTTTTACCGGCATAGCCAACTACATGGGTCTGATTGCTTTTATCCTCCTGTTCTGTCTCTGGATTACGTCTTCCCGCTATGCAGAGAAGCTGCTTGGCGGCTCCAGCTGGAAACGCATCCACATGAGCAATTTCCTGTTATTTGTCCTGGTCGTGTTTCACGCCCTCATCTATGTGAATTCGATAAAAGGCGAACCGCATACTCCGGGCGATTTTTTGTGGATAGCCGGAATTGTCGTCGCCATTCGTCTCATTGCCTTTGTAAAAACCGTCTTCTTGCGCCGGACAAAATGAATAAGGCCTCTCGCACAGAGAGGCCCTGTCTTGTTTATGGATAGCCAACAGACTCCGCATCCGATCACGTTCCACGGATGCGAAAAAAAGCGTACCGGATTTGCGGGGTATAGGCCGTCGAATCGCGGTAGTCCCAGTAACGCAGGCGGCTGTTGGTTGTATTTGCATTGACCAGAGGCATGTTGTTCGCGTCTTTTGCCACGACGATGGTATTGTGCTGGAATCGTCCGTCGCCGTTAAAATCATAGCAGATGATATCTCCCGGCTCCAACTGCTCGACAGAGGGCACTGCCACTGCCCGCATCGGCGGCCGGCCAGACTTTAAGAGCAAATATAAACTATGTGCCACCGTCCAGCTGTAGCTCCAGTTGGCACCTTTTCCGCTGCCCCGCATCCACCAGCCCTTCCCCTGTTCCCGGGAAAAAAGCATCGGAATCCCGCCTGCATGCAAGCATTGCGAGATAAAGTTCGTACAGTTATCAGTAAAGAGCGGATAGGCAGGATTGGCTGTATTCCAGTATCTCTCCGCATACGCGATAGCCTGACCCGAATTGTATCCTCCTGCTCCGTGCACGAAAAGAGTAGGGAGGAGATTATCCTCGGGTTCTTCTAGAGTTGACAGCGTTTCTTTCGTTTCGTCAGACAAGGCTCCGTCACCTTTGATTTCTTCGATATGATCGACATGCCATCCTCCGTCTGCGCGGTTCAGGATGACACGCAAAATTCTCTCTGCTTCCTCTACTCTGCTCTCTCCCTTTAATGTATACCATCGCTGGACGTTCCAGCTCATGCAAAGCTGAATTTCTCTGCCCTTTTCCATCCAGAAGAGGGGGATGGCACGCCCGTGAACAGCGGTAGTAACCGCCCCTCTCTCCTGAAGCTGATCTTCCCAGCGCTGCCACTGTCTCCAAAAGAGCGATTCCCGTATTTTCCCTTCTTTCCAAAACGGCCAGATGCGTTCGTAACCCTGATCAACTCCGTAGCGGTGAACGTCATCCAGATAGTCCTTTAGAAACTGCTGCCATTCTTCTTGATTCACAGCCGCCGCTGAATCCTGCCGGTTCACCAATGCACTTCCTCCCCTCTTTCTAGTCTGTCCTGCCGGGCTCCTGTGCGTCCTGTCAGGCTCCTGTGTCTCCTGCCGGGCTCCTGTGTCTCCTGGCGGGCTCCTGTGTCTCCTGGCGGGCTCCTTGTGTCCCTCCGGGCTCCTTGTGTCCTGCCGGGCTCCTGTGTGTTCTGTAAAGCTACTGTCTGCCTGTAAAGCTACTGTCTGCCTGTAAAGCTACTGTGTGTCCTGTCAGGTAGCCTGTATCTCTCGTCAGGCGTCTGTTGTCTCTTCAGGCTCAGGCTCCAATGCGTCTTGTCACAAACCTGTACGTCCTGCCACATACCTTTTATTTCATGCATGCCTTCCATGCTGATAAAATATGATCCGACACATTGATTCAGAAGAAAAAGATACCAGCAGGAGCCCTCCTCCGCGGCTGTTTTTGGAACAGCCGGAAAGCCGAGTCACACTTGGATCTTTCTATTCTCGATGTTCCAGATGCTCGCAAAACCAATAAAAAAGCTATCCGGACTAGCGGATAGCTTTTGCTGATTCGATGGAAGGAGCGGGGTTTCCTGCTCCTTCCAAAGCTAATAGTTGCTCTTTAATGGATAAGCCGCCTCCGTAACCGACAAGCGCTCCATTTGAACCGATTACCCGATGGCAAGGAACGATGATCGGAATCGGGTTGCGGTTATTCGCCCCGCCAATCGCCCGGACCGCTTTTGCCTGCCCGATGGCCAAAGCGATCTCCTTGTACGATCTTGTTTCCCCATACCCGATCCAGGTAAGCTCATTCCACACAGCTTTTTGAAATGGGGTCCCGAACAGTAGAATCGGAACGTCAAACCGCGTCCGCTTTCCGGCAAAATACTCTTCCAGCTCAGTTTGCACAGCCTGATTCAACGTAGCATCTTTCTCCAGATTTGCGCCGAGAAAGGTTTTGCGAGCCCACCGCTGCAGCAGAGGAAGCGCGGATTCCTCGTCTCCAAATTCAATATAGCACAGCCCTTCCTTTGTAGAAGCTAATAACAACGGTCCGATCGGTGAGTCCATGGTAGTGTAACCTATCGTTTGTCCCACTTTATCATTCCTCCCTTGCCGTTTTTTCTTCTCCTCTAAACGTGTGCTAACTGATCTCTTCTGTTTTTTCCCGGGAAACAGTCCCTTTCCGCAAAGAAGGGGGCTGCTGCAGCATCGAGATTCCTTTCCGAATCTCGGCCATAACTTCTTCCGATTGTTCCTGTTCTGCTGCCTTGTAAAGAGCCTCTGCTGCTGCTTCACCGCCAATTTTCCCCAAAGCCCATGCCGCTGTACCTCTGATCACTTCCCGCGGATCGCTTTGCATCAATCGGATCAGATCCGGTACAGCGGATTGATCCCGAAAGTGAGCCAAGGCGAGAATCGCATTTCGCTGAATAGGCTTTTTCCCTCGCCATGAAGAGGAGGAGTGGCCGAACTTTTGCTTGAATTCCTTGTTGCTCATCTGCAGCAGGGGCAGCAGCAATGGTTTGGCCAGCTCCGGGTCAGGCTGAAACTCGGGATGATGCTCAAAATGCAGGCCCCGGTTTTTGGGACAAACCGTCTGGCAAGTATCGCAGCCATACAATCGATTGCCGATCTTGCTTCTGTACTGATCGGGAATAAAACCCTTTACCTGTGTCAAAAAGGCTACGCATTTCTGCGAGTCCAGTTGTCCTCCCTGAACAAGCGCCCCGGTCGGGCACGCCTCCACACAAAGATTGCAGTCGCCGCAGCCTTCTTCTACCGGTGTATCCGGTGGCAGCGGAAGATTGGTCAGCATCTCGCCTAGATAAACCCAAGAACCGAATTCAGGGGTAATGAGCGCACAGTTTTTTCCCCCCCAGCCGAGGCCGGCTCTTTCGGCGACCGCCCGATCCGAAAGCGCTCCGGTATCGACCATGGACTCAAGCCGGGCATGCGGCTCCAGTTGTCTGATGTAATCAGCAAGCTTGTCCAGCTTCTCCCGGAGGACATGGTGGTAGTCGGTCCCCCAGGCTGCTCGGCACATAATTCCTCGATACGCCCCCGGCTCAGACTTGGGCGGATTCTTCAGCTTGGATGGATAAGCCAGTGCAATCGAGATGATGGAACGAGCCCCTTCCAAACTCAGCGAAGGCTCGGTTCGTTTGTCCAAATCCGGCTCTTCAAAGCCGGATTCATAGCCTTTTTCCCGGTGCTCTACGAGACGCTGCTTCAAGGTGAGAAACGGGTCAGCGCTGGCAAAACCGATCTTGTCTATCCCCATTTCCTTGGCATAGCGGATGATGGCCTGCTTTGTGTCTTCCCAGTATTGGCGCTCGTTCACAGCTTCTTGATCGCTCCTGTTGCCAGCTCATCGCAGCGGTTGTTCCATTCATTGTCTGCATGCCCTTTTACCTTGACGTACTGAACGGTATGAATCTCCATCAGCCGCAGCAATTCCTTCCACAAATCCTGGTTTTCCACTGGCTGGTTCTTGCTGTTCTTCCATCCGTTTCGCAGCCATCCCTTGTACCAGCCTTGCTGAAAGCAATTTACCAAATAAGCGCTATCGCTATATAGAGTGACCTTGCAAGGCTCCTTGAGGACGGACAATGCCTCGATCGCGGCCTTCAGCTCCATCCGGTTGTTGGTCGTTCCCTGCTCGGCACCGGACATCTCCTTTTTATGTTCACCATACATCAACACGGCTCCCCAGCCTCCTGGGCCGGGATTGCCGGAACATGCTCCGTCGGTATATATCGTAACTTCACGCATCGTCAGGGAATCCCTCCTGTCTTCTTCTTATTGTATCGAAGGATAGTCGCGATCACAAAATTTTTTTGCTATACTACCAAAAAATGCTGTACGCAGGGAGTGATCGCCATGAAGGTACGGCTTGCCAAAGAGGTAGCCGGGATTCTTCCTTCGTTTTCGCTGGGAGTTATTCATTATACAGACGTTACCGTAAGCACTTCTCCAAAAATGCTTCAGGGACGGATTAATCTATTTGTGGAGTCGCTGCGTCTGGAGCACGAGCTTTCGCAAATTACGGAAATCGCAGGGGTTCAGCACTGGCGCTCGGTATTTAAACGCCTCGGCATAGATCCGGGCCGCTATCGCCCCTCCTCGGAAGCGCTGCTGCGCAGACTCCTCCAAGGGAATGCCTTCTTTTGGATCAACAGCGCTGTCGACGTAAACAATTTTTTCTCCATTCTGCAAGCCCTGCCTTACGGTATATATGATGAAGCACAGATACAGGGAGACGTCGTCTGCCGCTTGGGACAGGCCACGGATGTTTACCAGGGCTTAAACGGCAGAGAAGTACATATGGAAGGCAAATTGGTTCTGGCCGACGAGCTGGGGGCATTCGGCAGTCCGATCGTTGACTCAAAGCGCACCCCGGTTTCCGAAGAAAGCAAGCAGCTGATGCAGGTCATCTTTTTCCATGAACAGCTTACACTTCCCGAGCGCGAGGAAATCATGGGGACGACAGCCAGAATGTTCACGGAAATCAACGGAGGCCTCGTTTCATCCTCGTACATCGTCACCGGCTGATCTGAAGCAACATCCCACGATATGTTCCCCGCAACTCTCAGGAAAAAGACGGCTCGTCACTCGGACTGGCCGTCTTTTTCCGCTATTTCTTCTGGTTTTTGCCGAAACACGACATGCTCCAGAACCAGGCTGACCAACACGCCAAGCAGTAATCCGTTTCCAAACAGGAAGCTGGCCAGGGAAGGAAGATGCTGCCAAGCTGTCGTCGGAACGAACATAACGCCGATCCCGACGAGGATTGAACTGCCTGCCACGGTAATTGCCCGAGTGTCCAGCTTGACGGAGGCGATGTCCTTCAAGCCGAAGCCAAGGAGCTGCGTGTAGGTAATAAACATGCCAGCATATGCGACAGGCGTAGGCAATGCAGCCAGGAACTGAGATACGGCCGGCAAAAGGCCGATCAGCATCATCCCTGCCATCGCTACCAAAAACGGGAGACGAGCTGCCATTTTGGTCGTTTCGATCACTGCTGCGGCGATCGAAAGCGGAATCATTCCGACAACACCGGATACCCCGGACAACATGTGGGAAACGCCCGTAAATACCCCGCCACGGTTGTACTGGCTCACTGTCGGAGGTGTTTGGGTTGCTTTGCCCATCACATTCATGCTTGTTACCAGGTTGGTAAGCAGAACGAAGCCTGTCAACAGACTGGTCAACACCACGCCCCAGTCCCACCTCGGTTCACCCCAGAAAAACAGGGTTGGCATCACGATCCATTGATCCGTATGGCGTACCGGTTCCGTCCAGCCTAGCACAGCAAACAAGATCCAGCCGGCCGCCATCCCGAGCAGCACGGCAAAGCTGGCAAACCGCTTCGTTCGCAAAAATATCAGGACCAGAGCAACGATTAATACGGAAACCAGGGCGATCCCGGGACTTACTTCTTTCGCGTGCTGATAGCCAATACCCAGCATGCCCGATACGATGCTGCTGCATAAGGACACTGCCAGAAGCACCATGTATGTGCCTGAAACAAGAGGAGTAAACCAGCGTTGGATTTTTCCGATCCACCCGAGCAGGCCAAACAAAAAGAACATCGCACCGGCCAACAGCAGCCCAAGCTGGAACGACTGCCCGATTTCCCGCGGAGCGATACCCACACTGGTTCCGATTTGCGCCAAAATGATAAAGATTCCCCACCATAGCCCTGCCGGCCCTTCGATCATCGGATATCGATGGCCGATCCATACTTGCAGGAAGGACGCCAGTCCGACGAAAAACATGGTCTGCTGCATCAGGAGGCCGACCTCATCAGGGGTAAGTCCGTAAATGTCTCCAATCGCCAACGGTACGGCGACACTGCTGGAGACAGTGACGATCATCCATTGCAAAGCTGACAGAATGGTCGTTCCAAATGGCGGCTTCTCATGTAACCCATATCCCACTTCTCACACCTCTACTCTCGATTCCCATCTGCTGAATCACATCGCAGAATCCTACTCTTACGGCGTCGACGATCCTTCAAAAGAAAAGAGAAAGCACGCCATGGT
This sequence comes from Brevibacillus borstelensis, assembly GCF_036700025.1. Lineage (NCBI taxonomy): Bacteria > Bacillati > Bacillota > Bacilli > Caryophanales > Paenibacillaceae > Brevibacillus > Brevibacillus borstelensis. The sequence goes on from NZ_CP144922.1 coordinate 4,664,423, forward strand.
AAGCGTGCGTTTTGTCTATGCCTTCAATAAGGATAGCATTCACTGAAGAGCGTCAGGGAATCCTTTTCGTGACCTAGTTATTTTAACATAAGAGGACGAAATGTGTATCTGTGAATCTGCTCCCGACCACATTTTGCAGGAAGGCGATTATGCTCATTTGCTTGGCTTTATTCTAACAAGGAAGCGGCTGAAGCACCTGTAGTCACAAATAAATCGAGAATATCTTTTGCCGTTTTTGCTTGTTCCGCTTGGCAGGAAATTTCCATTTTCAAAAACCTCTGGCTTCCTTCTTGGGAAAGGTGATGCGCCACACCAGAGATGTGATAACCGTCTGGAGAATCGGCGAGGAGATATTGTACGGTTGTTGGGGAGACCAGCGTCCTTTCTTTAAATGCAACTTTCGCAGAGATCGGAAATCCTTGTTCCTCTGCCCACTTCTCCTTGTCCGGGAAGTATGTTCCAATCGAGGTAATCGCGCATCCTTGGCATCCTCCGGCGTTGTCGGAGTAGTTGAGCTTCTGGTTCGGATCATGCGGATTAACCAGTTCGATGCCAATCGATCCATTTGCGCCAATACCAGCTTGCCCTAAGGTCCAATCCCGCGGTCCGATAAAAAATACGCTTCCTCCCCCCAACACATCCATCCAATACGCACCAAGCTCATCCTTGCTTGATTGCGGAATCGATAATGGAATCACCGGGTATGGCTTTTTGGGCCCAACAGTCTGCGGCTGGTCCCCATCGATGTAAAATTCAGCCTTAATCACTTTTAGCGGAAGCGATGTGATCGTCTCTCCAGTTTTGCCTTGAAACGATACTTGGCCTGCTTCAATCATAAACGAAGCGGGCAGTTTTTCAGCTGCGTCCTCCTTTTGAACAGGTGAATCATTCAAAATAGCTGCTGCAGCTGCGGTAATCTCGCCAGGCTTTTCCGTATGCAATGCTGCCTGTGGCCCAGTGGAACATCCCACTGCTGCGAGAGACAAACCAACCATGAGCAGGTTCTTGAAACGTAACGCGCTTCTCTTTTCTTTCCCCATGTGTTACCCCATTCTTTTCCTATTTCGTATTCATTTTAAAGACGGTTCCCTTTGCTGTTTCGTTACGCAAAGTAAAGTGTGTAAAAATACTTTTGTATCGGAGTGTACGGTTTCCGCTCTGCCGCAGGTTTTGTTATCAGGTGATAGTTATCATGAAACATAAAAAAGAGGAACCCATAATGGATTCCTCCTTGGTCAAGCATATGGTGCCGGTAGAGGGACTTGAACCCCCACGGTTTCCCTCACGATTTTGAGTCGCGCGCGTCTGCCAATTCCGCCATACCGGCACTGTTCTATGGAGGAGGCACCCGGATTTGAACCGGGGATAAGGGTTTTGCAGACCCGTGCCTTACCACTTGGCTATGCCTCCGTATTATGCATCAAAATGATGCTTCATAAATAAAATTCTGTTATGGTTTCAATGGAGCGGACGACGGGGCTCGAACCCGCGACCTTCGCCTTGGCAAGGCGACGCTCTACCAATTGAGCTACGTCCGCAAAGTGGCTGGGGCACTAGGATTCGAACCTAGGCATGACGGAGTCAAAGTCCGTTGCCTTACCGCTTGGCTATGCCCCAATATGTGATTGAAAATGGGGCGATCGATGGGAATCGAACCCACGAGTGTCGGAGCCACAATCCGATGCGTTAACCACTTCGCCACGACCGCCACATAGTTGGCAGGGGCAGTAGGAATCGAACCCACACCAAAGGTTTTGGAGACCTTCGTTCTACCGTTAAACTATGCCCCTACATGGTGGCTCGGGACGGAATCGAACCGCCGACACGAGGATTTTCAGTCCTCTGCTCTACCGACTGAGCTACCGAGCCAAATTATATTTGCCATTATAACAAAAATGGCGGAGCTGACGGGACTCGAACCCGCGACCTCCGGTGTGACAGACCGGCGTGAACTCCAACTTCACCACAGCTCCATGCATTATAAGATTACATTTGGCTGCACTTGAAAAACTGCTGCCAATCTACTTGAGCAATGGTATGTACAAACGAGGATCAAGTAGAAAATTTGGTTGCGGGAGCAGGATTTGAACCTGCGACCTTCGGGTTATGAGCCCGACGAGCTGCCAGACTGCTCCATCCCGCGACGATGAGGGTGAACCGGTACGGAGAGATCCCCGTAGCCGATGCCTATGAACGAAGTATATGGTGGAGGCTGACGGGATCGAACCGCCGACCCTCTGCTTGTAAGGCAGATGCTCTCCCAGCTGAGCTAAGCCTCCAGAATCCTTCGCAAAGCTCCGGATGTTACCCGACAATTTGCGAAGCACTTGTATGGTGACCCGTAGGGGATTCGAACCCCTGTATGACAGCGTGAAAGGCTGCTGTGTTAAACCGCTTCACCAACGGGCCATGATGGCGGATGGAGTGGGATTTGAACCCACGAGACGAGTTATCCCCGTCTACACGATTTCCAATCGTGCTCCTTCGGCCGCTCGGACATCCATCCATATGGCTCCTCGGGAGGGACTCGAACCCCCGACCGATCGGTTAACAGCCGATTGCTCTACCAACTGAGCTACCGAGGAACAATGATAAAGGCACTAACGCAATTCATGCAGCTTCGCGCCTTCAAAACTGGATATGCATATGTGCTAAAGGATTTGTGTGGATAAGTCCTCGACCGATTAGTATTCGTCAGCTCCACGCGTTGCCGCGCTTCCACACCGAACCTATCAACCTCATCGTCTATGAGGGGTCTTACCAGCTTAACGCTGTGGGAAGTCTCATCTTGGAGGGGGCTTCACGCTTAGATGCTTTCAGCGCTTATCCCTTCCGCACATAGCTACCCAGCTGTGCCACTGGCGTGACAACTGGTGCACCAGCGGTGCGTCCATCCCGGTCCTCTCGTACTAAGGACAGCTCTCCTCAAACTTCCTGCGCCCGCGACAGATAGGGACCGAACTGTCTCACGACGTTCTGAACCCAGCTCGCGTACCGCTTTAATGGGCGAACAGCCCAACCCTTGGGACCTACTTCAGCCCCAGGATGCGATGAGCCGACATCGAGGTGCCAAACCTC
>NZ_CP144922.1:4672500-5160000 GCF_036700025.1 Brevibacillus borstelensis
TGAGCGTTGAACCATCTTTTCTATAAGAAGAGAAAGCTCGATCCCGGATTCGCCTATCGCCGTATGTTCGGCCAATTCATGCAGCTTCCACGGACTCGTCCGAGTCTCCATCACTTCTAATAAATAGCGAACCGATTCCTTTAATCGAGAAGAAAGAAAAAAATCCATTGGCAGCAAAATGAGCTCAATTCTCTTTTCCAGCTCTTCGTGGTTTAGTGTCAGTTCTTCGTATAATTTATAAACGGAAGGATCCAAATTCTTTACCTGCGTCCATAACGCAGATTCCGGCTGCTCCCCCGCCCGAAACACAATCCATTTCGCCCATACGTACAAGGCTTTCAATAAAGCGTGGTAGGCGTCGAGGACCATTCCTTCTTGAAGGTAATCCCTTGTTTCCTGAAAGGCGTGCAGCAAACGCGAATATTCTTTGAAAAGCATCCGTTTCTGCAGAGATTCGGGAAGCTTGCTTAACCGCTGGCGCAAACGGTAAATGAAATCATCTTTATCCCATAAAACCTCTCCGCGCTGCAGCCATGTGACCAGCTTTTCATCAAGTCCCTGAACAAGCCCTTTCTCCAATTCCCATGCGCTTACTTTCTGTTCCCATATGACTTTTTCTTCTGTTATCACCTGACGGACTCCCGCTTGATTCTGGGCGCCGTTGACCACGACCAGATAACCGGCTCGCTCGTAAAAGGGAGGGACTTTTACGTGATCGGGCAAGACAAGCACTGCCTGAACTTCCTGCCGCTGTTGAAGTGACTGCAGAAATTGCTTGTGCTCCTCTCTCAGCAAAGTGCTTCCCTCCATTCCTCCGTAGTTTGAACATATGGATTCTACATGGTCTGTCTGTTTCCTGCTTGTCAACAGACAATTCCTTTGTATGCTATACTGGAAACCAGGAGGAATGATAATGAAGAAAACTGACCGCCTAAGCAAAATTAAAAGAATGCGTTCCTGGGGCAACTGGAGCATGGGAATCGGCATTTTGTCGATGTATACAGGCTACGCGTTTTTCGCGGGATATCTCGATTTTATCCCTTTCCTGGGAACTTTGTTGAAGGGTTCTTATGTATTTATGACTCTCCTTTTAATCATCGGTTTTTTGCTGACTATGGGGGCGACCGTTATGTTTATGATTTCCGGAATGGTCTCCACCTCGGCACCGCAAGTGGAATGCCCCTCCTGTAACAAGGTAACAAAGATGCTCGGAAAAGAAGACGCTTGTATGTTTTGTGGACAGCCTTTAAAGCTGGACGATGAACAGCCTCAGCAAAACCACACCTGAGGGGCTCGACACGAAACAAAACATCACAAAAAACCACCCGTCACAGTCAAGTGATCCAGGTGGTTTTTCGCATTTTTCACCGCTTTCCTCTTATTCCGCCGCATTCAAGCTTGCATCGATCGCTTCCCAGATAGCCGGCTGCTCATAGCCCCGCCGCCATGAGGCTACCCCCGCGAGATCGTATTTCTTTACAAGCTCCATGCGCTTTTTCATCGACGAGACATCCTCCATCCACATCTTGTAGACAGCTCCGTCAGCCGGGTCCTTGTATTCAACATAGAGCTGACCGGTTGCTTCATCCGGTTTTGGCGTCAGCTTCCTCTCTTGCACCCATTTCTCAGCCGTCGGCATCGACAATGCCTTTGACGTTACTTTAATGCTGCCATCCTGCTGTTTGGCCTCTTTCCACAAGCGCGTATAGAATGGAACGCCCAGCAGCACCTTTTCCGCCGGCACTTCTTCCAAGACTCCCTTCAGTCCGTTTTCGGTCCACGGCAGTGAAGCGACGGAACCGGCCTTCGGACTCGATGCCCAGTGCTCGTCATAGGTCATCACAGCCATGTAGTCTACGACTTCGCCCAAAGCCTTCCGGTCATAAAAGCGAGACCACATGTCACTGGTCGATTTAATCGTGACATCCACAGAGACGACCAGCCCCTGCTGATGAAGGTATGGCGTCAGCTCCCGAACGAATTGGACAAGCTTGTCCTTTTCCTCGATGTAGACATTTTCAAAATCGAGATTGATCCCATCCAAATCGTACAGATAAGCGTAGTGAAGGATTTGGGAGATGACCTTGTCACGTTTTTCATAACTGGACAAAACGGACCGCGTCCAATCCGGATTAAATCCGTTGGTTACAAGCCCCCACACCTGATAACCCCGCTTGTGGGCCCATTGGACGTACGCAGGATCAGCCTTGTTAATCAGTGTTCCTTCGGCATCGCTTAGCTCAAACCAGGTCGGGGATACGACATTCACGCCTGGCATGCTGCCGATCTCGGCCGTATTCGGATTTCGCTTGACGACTTGTTCCCAGGTGAGATTGACCTTTTTCCCTTTCGGTGTCCATAAAACAGGCAAGGATTCTGCCGGCTGTTCCAAATTGACCTTTCTTACATCCCCTTGCTCGACGACCTTCTTGGGCAAATAACCGGATATGCCGTCAGCGGACAAGACCTGGTACCACTCCTCTTCTTGTCCCAGCACGTCCACTACGGCTCCTCCCGGCAGTTCTGCCAAATAAGGGGAACGATGCGTCGGCTCTAAACGAAGCCGGACCTTCTCTTCATCCTTTAGTACATGTGCCTGCTGGATTTCGTACTCGTTTTTCTCTACGCGCAGCACCCCGCTTGTCTCATGCCGCGTAAAGGCATACGGATACAGCTTTTCCAGAGGGGCAAGCGGGATGTAGCGGTGGCCGCCAATGATGGAGACTGGCACCTGCAAATCCACCGGCTTCTTGTTCAAATAGGCCACCAATTGGCCGCTCTGCATGCGGAGAACCTTGTCCTTGGTTGTAATGATCAGCATCTTGGTCGGCTCTTCCCAATGAATGTGCGGGTCGAGGCGCTCCTGAATAAATTCAAACGGCAGCAAAATCTGATCGCCTTCCATTGCATACGGCTGCTTAAAAGGCTCGCCCTCGAAGACAATGGGACGTTCGTTTCCTAAATAGGGCAACACCTGTTCATTCGACGGCTTCAGTTCAAAATACCAATACCCAAACCCGGCAGCCAAAACCAGGAGCATCAAAAAAAGGAGCGGAGCCCTGCGCTTTCGTCTCTTGCGTCGTCTCGCTCGTCTATCCAAGGCTACTTCCAGACTCATCGACTACTCCCTCCGCTCAACCGCTTCTTGACTTGACCATATGTATAACATGCATTGACGGCTGTATTCCTCTTATCGTACCTTCTGTTCACTCTATTCACAACCTTCGAGAAACTGGAAATGGCTAAAACCTTCCTTCAAAGATGACGTGGCAATCGCCAAAAGGTTACATGTCTCGCCCTAATTTGCATAAACATCTCAGCGCAACAAAAAAACACCCTCTCTCCAACGAAAGCCTGTTGGAAGCAGAAGGTGTTCTTTGAGCGACACATTCCTCAATGCGTCTTCTTTTGACAATCTTCGCATACCCCGTATACCTCCATCCGGTGTCCGGTTACACGAAATCCAATGGTTTTTGCGGCCGAAGCCTCGGCATCTCGGAGATAAGGGTAGTGGAAATCCCGGATCGAACCGCATTCCGAACAGATCGCGTGGTAGTGATCTTCCTCCACATTGGCGTCAAAGCGGCTGGACGCATCTCCGTAGGTAAGCTCGCGCACCAGACCCGCATCCTTAAAGACGCGCAGGTTATTGTAAATAGTCGCCACGCTCATATTGGGGAATTTCCCCTCCAGAGCCTTGTAAATCTCATCAGCTGTCGGATGGGTCATCGTCCCCAACAAATAGGATAGAATGGCATGACGCTGAGGTGTCATCCTTACCCCGGTGTTCTTTAGGATTTCAACAGCTTTTTCTACACGCTGTGACATTGTGCTACACCTCACAGTCTTTCGCACGATGAATGTACATGGTTTGTCAAACCCTTTGATTAGAATTACTTTAAATTAAGTGTACTTCTAATCAAGGAAAACTGTCAATATACATTCACCGGAAATCGGAATCGATGATTCAGACATTCATCAGCCCTGCGATGCTGCCGTTTTTTTGGCGGTGGCAGCTGTTTTCGCCGTCTCTTTTGTCCGCGATGACTTCGCCTTCTTCTCTTCGGCCAGGGCGTACCTGCACATGTCCTTCAAAGGACAGATGCTGCACTGTGGAGTACGAGCGGCACAGATGCGTCGTCCATGCCAGATGAGCCAATGATGGGCATCCGACCACTTTTCCTTGGGGATCCGCTTCATGAGCTGACGCTCCACCTCGTCCACATTGTCGCTTTTGGCCAAGCCGAGGCGATTGGCAACCCGAAACACGTGTGTATCGACTGCGATGGCTGGAACTCCAAAGGCGTTGGACAAAACGACATTGGCGGTCTTTCTGCCTACGCCGGGAAGCGCCTCCAGCTCCGCATGGTTTTGCGGAACCTCCCCGTTGTACTTTTCGTAAAGGATCCGGCAGGTCTCCAGGATGTTTTTACTTTTATTTTTATACAATCCCAGCCCTTTTATATGCTCCTCCATTTCCTCTTGTGTCATGTGGAGAAAATCTTCCGGTTTATTGTGTTTTTGAAACAAGGGCGCAGTAATCTCATTTACCCGTTTATCTGTGCACTGGGCTGACAGGATCGTCGCAATCAACAGCTCAAAAGGCGAGGTATAGTTCAACTCACAGTGAGCATCTGGGTATGTTTGGTAAAGTATTTCCAAAATGTCATCTACGGGTACTTTGCGTTGAGCCAAAGCTTGGACCTCCTCTCTTTCTATTAGTATTATACGCTCTTTTGTCAATCCACCGGGAGAGCGCATCAGCAATGGAGCAAGCTGTCTATCTGGTGTACAATGGAACCTGGGAGTTTTTTACTTTAGGGGGGATATGGATGAAAGTGTTCCTGACGGGCGGTACCGGCTTTGTAGGAAAGGGTATATTGGCAAAACTGGCAGAAGACGGACATGAGGTCGTTTGCCTGGTTCGTCCCGGTTCGGAGGAAAAATGGCGCAAGCAAAACCAGGCAAGTGAAAATGCTAGAGTCGCCGCCGGTGATCTGTTCGACCCCGATTCACTTTCCCGGGCGATGGCTGGCTGCGACGCCGTTATCCATCTGGTAGGCATTATCCGTGAACAAAAGCAAAAGGGCATTACATTTCCCCGGATTCATGTGGAGGGGACCCGAAATGTTTTGCAAGCCGCCAAGAAAGCAGGCATCCGGCGCTTTGTTCACATGAGTGCGCTTGGAGCGAGAGCCAATGCGACGAGCGGGTACCATCAGAGCAAATACGAAGCAGAACAGCTCGTGAAGGGCAGCGGCATCCCTTACGTCATTTTCCGTCCCTCCGTGATCTTCGGTCCGGGAGATGAATTCGTCAACATGCTGGCCGATCTTGTCCGTATGCCTGTGACCCCCGTGATTGGAGACGGCTCCTATCTCCTGCAGCCCGTTGCCAGCCAGACAGTAGCAGATGTATTTGTCCAGGCTCTCTCCCGAGAATCTGCTGTCGGACGAATTTTCGAGACGGGCGGACCGGAACCAGTCTCCTATGGAGCGATTCTCGACGCTATTGGCGAAGCCATCGGCAAGCGCAAAGTACGGAAAGTGCATATTCCGCTGGGATTGATGAAGCCGGTCATTAATCTGATGGAAGGTTTCTCCTTCTTCCCGATCACCAATACCCAACTGACGATGCTGCTGGAAGGAAACGCATGCTCGGATACGGAATCGCTGTACGACATATTTGACACAGAGAAAATTCCTTTTTTGCAAGGAATCAAAGCGTACTTGCGCTAAAATGTTAGCGGAATATCAACGGAGATGTTCAAACCTCCTTCCCGCCCGAGAAGACATAAAATACGGCCGGCCACCCCGAACTAAACCGAGGGCAGGCTGGCCATCGTGCTCCTCTCCCCTTTTCAAGATCTCTAACCGCTTTTGGTTCCTTTCATTACCTGGCCTTTTATACTCCATGAACCTTCCGGGTTTCAAGAATTTGCCCGATATGATGCAAAGCATGTCCCATGAGCGGCTCGATCCGCTGGCGAACGGATACGATGTGTCCCGATGACAGAGAGACCGTTCTGTCCATCGCGTCGGGCAGGTGCTTCAACAGGCCGCCGATATGAGAGCGGATCGCGCAAAACAGCTCGACCTCCGCTTGTATGCTGCGATGGGCATAATCCAATCCGGCCGCCCATACGTCAGGGTCGTAAGCATTCCCGTGAAATACCCTCCCTGGCTCCGCCAGAGCGAACTTCACCATCGCCAGCGAGGTTGCGTCCGAGTCTACCATATGTAAAACGATTTGGCGAATCGACCATTTTCCGGGAGCACGGGACAAGTCAAGCTGCTGATCGTTCAGTCCCTCCAGCGCTTTCTTCAGACGAGTCGGGGCTTCGTCGTAAAAGGCTATGATCTGCCCGTCACTCAGATTCCGCCCGCCCCAGAATGTGATCACATAGCCTTCCGGATCAGTCACACTGAGACGTTCCCAGCCCCATTCCGTTTCTACCCATTCCGCATTGTGCTGCTTTTGAGCCAGTACCCGATCGCGATATTCATAAAATGACGAAGGTGCGGAAAGATAGAAGCTCTGTCCAAGGATTGGCTGGTCAAACACTTCCGTCAAATACAAAGAAAGGTCTTTTTGCTCTGTTCCCGCCAGTAAAATCCGCTCACCGCCAGGGGCAATCAAAAATGTCAGCTGCTGCTCTCCCTCCACCTGCTCAACGTCAAATCCCATCAATCTGCGGTAAAATTCCAACTGTTCAGTAAATTTATTCGTCCGCAAGCACTTGTCCGCTTTCTGAAACATACGAATCCCTCCTTTTCAAAAATGGATTGCCTCGGGAAATGTCTGGTTCCCTTTCATGGCTTTAGAAAAGGGATGCAAGCTGCTCTGGATTAGAGAGCAGCCTCATCGGAATTTGCATCGGAATATACGTTACAAGCATGCTGCGACGTCCATCATTTTTGTATCGGACTAGAGCAGAACGCTGCCCGAAAAGCAAGCCGGAATCGGAACCCCGGCGCAAAAGCTTGGTTCAGAAGTCTGGATCGGGAGCCTGGTTCAAAAGCTTCGGTCGAAGCCTACTTCGGAAACCCGGTCGAAAGTATAGTTGAAGTATGGTCAAAAGCATGGTTCGAAAACTGGTTCAGAAGCCCGGACTGGAAGCCCGCATTGAAAGCCTGGACAGGTACACGCCGCCCTTCTCTATTCGTGCAATTGAAGCTCTTCATGCCCTGTCTCGCGATTGACATACCTCGCCACGACAAATAAATAATCGGACAAGCGATTCAAATATTTCACGACAGCGGCGTTTACCTCTTCCTGGTTTGCGACCATTACTGCCTTGCGCTCAGCCCTGCGGACTACGGTGCGGGCTATGTGAAACGCGGCGGCAGCCGGATGCCCGCCCGGCAAAATAAAGTTGGTCAGTTGAGGCAAAGCAGCGTCAAGCTTGTCGATTTCCCCTTCCAAAAAGAGTACATCCTCTTCCTGGATCGGCCATCCCACCTGTTTTCCCACAGGGGTGGCAAGCTCCGCTCCAATGTGAAACAGCTTGGTTTGAATGACGTGAAAAACTTGACGAAGTTCCTTCCATTCGTCCCCGGCAGGCAGGAGAGAAAGTGCAAGGCCAATGCTTGAATTGGCTTCGTCACATGTTCCGTACGCTTCTACGCGATCCGCAAACTTCGGGACGCGAACGCCAAACACCAGTGACGTTTCGCCCTTGTCCCCTGACTTTGTATAAATTTTCACCGTCAGTCCCCCATTCTTCTTATTTCCCCGGAAATCGACACGGGGACATCCCGCTTGCGCTTTATCCATTCGCTCCCTTGAAAGCAGTTCGGTCGCTTGAAAGAAGTTCGCTCCCTTGAAAGCAGTTCGGCGACTACTATCAATTCGCTGCTGGAAGAATCGAACGGCTTTTTGTCAAAGGAGCCGTAACGCTGCGTCACCTTGAACCCATTGAGCCGAAGCAAATGGTGCAGCTCGGCGGGGAAGATGTAGCGCAGCGTAAATCGCCCGACAACTCTTTCGGTCACGACACCGTCCGGTGAAGTCCGTTCATAAGTCCGAGTCACCTCGGATAGCTGCTGGAAATGGTCGTAGCGTGTGTAGTCCCACATTGCAACCTCTTCTCCCGTTTCCAATCGGAAAGTGCCGCGGAGCGACATCTTTTCGCTCTCCTCATACAAATGGCTGATTTTGGGCACAAACACATTAAAAACCAGCTTTCCTCCAGGTGCCAGGTGCTTTCGGATGCAAGCCAGCGCCTTCATCTGCTCCTGGATATGCAGCAGATGCAAAAAGGAGCGAAACGGGATCATAATCAGTGAAAACGTCTTTTGCAGATCAAAGGAGCGCATGTCTCCCTGGATCAGCCGAAGGCGATCCGCTACACCGTGTTTTTCCGCCTTTTCCTGCGCTCGCTTCAGCATCTCGGACGACAAATCCAGCCCGGTGACGGACAAACCCGCTTCTGCCATCGGTATGCTGGTACGGCCAGTCCCGCATGCCAGATCCAGCACCTCGCCACCTGCATGACGAGCCATATCGAGGTAAAACTCCACGTCACCTGCCATGCCGCGCTGTGTCAAGTCGTAGTAGTCGGCCCAGCGGTACATATCACTCATAGCAAAGTCCTCCTATGCTTGCAGCTCTTCAGACTGGATGTAGGCCAGGACCAGTTTTCCCGTATTCTCCAGCGCCTCTTTGTGTGTTCTTTCATGGGAGTGAGAAGCGTCCACGCCCGGACCGATCAGGCCGTGAACGATGTCGTATCCGGCTCTCAGCGCCGCGCTGGCGTCCGAGCCGTAATACGGATAAATATCGACCTGGTAGTTGAGACCCTGCTCCTCGGCCAGGCGCACCAAATGCTTGCGCAAGCCGTAATGGTAAGGGCCGGAGGAATCCTTGGCACAGATGGACACGCAGTATTCATCTGTCGTCTGTCCGTCTCCGATCGCCCCCATGTCGACAGCCAGATATTCGACCACTTGTGCCGGAACGCTGGAATTGCCGCCATAACCGATTTCCTCGTTGTTGCTGATCAGGAAATGCGTCGTATACGGAAGCTCGATGCCGCTTTCTCCGATATGCTTGAGCACCCCGAACAAAATCGCTACGCTCGCCTTGTCGTCGATATGGCGCGATTTGATAAAGCCGCTCTCGGTAACTGTTACACGCGGGTCAAAGGAGACAAAATTGCCTACGCTGATGCCAAGCGCAGCCACGTCTTCCTTTGTTTTTACTTTCTCGTCCAGCCTGACTTCCATGTTGCTTTCGTTGCGCTCCATTTTGCCAGCTTCCCGGCCATACACATGTACAGATGCCTTGGTCGACAAAATGGTGCCGGTAACAAGTCGGCCGCTGTCTGTCTCAATCGTGCAGTGCTCCCCCTCAATGGCATTGAATTCAAAGCCGCCGATCAAAGCGAGCTTCAGCCGGCCATTGCTCTTGATTTCCTTTACCATCGCGCCCAAGGTATCGACGTGAGCCGTCAGCAGACGATGCTTTTCCTTGTTTTTGCCCGGCAGCGTCGCCAGTACCGCTCCTTTGTTGGTTTTTACATAGTTGACGCCCAGTCGATCGAGCTCGTCTGCCACCCAGGACATCACCTTGCCCGTATTTCCCGATGGGCTTGGCGTGTTGGCCAGTTGGCAAAACGTTTCTACCATATATGCAGTGGACAAAGTCATTATTTGTTCCCCCATTGATTTATTGGTTGTCCCCCGTTCTCTCCATTGAGGAACGGATTACGGCCTGTGCAGCTCTTCCCGGATAAACGCGAGCACCTCCTGGACGTGCCCTTTTACCTTAACCTTGGGCCAGACCTTGGCGATGTTTCCTTCCGCATCGATGACAAAGGTCGTCCGCTCGATGCCCATGTACTCGCGCCCGTACATCTTTTTCAAGACCCATACGCCATATGCTTCCGCGATCTGATGGTCGGTGTCGGCCAGCAGCGGAAAGGGCAGTTCGTGTTTGGCGACGAACTTGTCATGGGATTTCACATCGTCGGGGCTAATGCCCAGTACGACCGTATTCAGCTTGGCAAAATCGGGATGATAATCCCGGAAATCGCATGCTTCTGTCGTACATCCCGGCGTCATGTCCTTTGGATAAAAATAGAGCACCACATTTTTCCCGCGAAAATCAGCCAGAGAAAGCTCCTGACCGTTGCTCGCCTTGAGGGTAAAATCTGGTGCAGCTTGTCCTGCAGCGACCATTTTTGATCCCGTCCTTCCACTAAAAACTGCTTTTCATTTGGTCTCATTTTACCACAAGCTTACAGCTACTTCATCCGCTTGCACGTTGCGCTTTTGCACAGAAAACGATAATATGGATGGATAGTAATGATAAAGAAATATAAAATTTGCGTAGGTAGCTGGATGGTGAAGAATGGCGATGAAAGAATTTTTTAACGTAACAGACCCGGAAGCCCTCAAATCCCTTGCTATACCAGAACGTGTAAAGATTTTGGAATTGTTTGAGGATCTTGAGCCCCGTACAGCCAAGCAGATTGCAACCGAGCTGGGGGAAAACGCCGCCCGTCTTCACTATCATGTGAAAGAACTTGTGCGCGTAGGCTTGTTGCAGCAGGTAGACACGAGAGTAAAAGGCTCGATCGTGGAAAAGTACTACGAGCCTGTAGCCAAAGTCATTCAGGTGAAGCTGCGGCTGATGATCGAGGAAAACGCACAGCAGCTGAGCGATATCATGTTTACCCCTTTCCGCACGACGGAAAAGGATCTGGTGCGTACGCTCAACCGGTTTGTAGCCAGCGACGTGGATGTGCGCAAGGAGTACAAGGATACGTTCGCTTACAACCTGACTGAATTTTATTTAAGCCAAGAAGAAAGAAATGAATTGGTTGCCGAGATTAGCGACCTTCTCCAAAAGTACAAAGGACTGAAAAATGAAAACGGACGACGGAAGTTTAAGTTCTTTGATGTCTTGTTTCCCGTTACTCCTCCTGACCCGAGTGAAGACGACGAGGACGACGACTTTGAAGACAACGAGGCATGAAAGAACTCATCTTCGCATAAGACTGAACGAACAATCAGAAATCGCAGCAGTATGCTGAAGCTGACCAGTATGCAAAAACAACCATGAAAACCATCCGCTGTGATGGTTTTCTCCATTTTTGACCAAGGAGGCTTACGATGCGCACCATTCTATTCGATTTCGACGGGACCGTAGCCGATACGCTGCCGATGATCTTCAATTCCTTCCGTTCTACCTTTCAGCACTTTCTTCAGCGCCACTACACGGATCAGGAGATCGTCGCGATGTTTGGCCCGCCTGAGATGGGGATTCTGGAAAACATGATTGCCAGCGAGCAATTGGCGGATGCCGTGACCCATTTTTACGACTTCTACGCAGCCGAGCATCGGCGCGTGTCCAATCCGCCGGAAATGATCCGGCTGCTCGACCGCTTGCAGCAAGCCGGCATTTCGATGGGGATTGTCACAGGAAAGGGCAGACGAAGCGCAGATATCTCTCTGAAAGAGTGGGGGCTTGCCCCTTATTTTGATGTGGTGATCGCCGGGGATGAGGTGACAAATCCGAAGCCCGATCCGGAGGGGATTTTGCTTGCGATGGAGCAGCTTGGTGCAACGCCCGAACAGACCATCTACGTCGGCGACAGCAACGCGGATATTATAGCCGGGAAGGCTGCCGGACTGGTGACAGTAGGAGTCACCTGGCTTCCGGTCACGCAAAAAACGGGAGGCTTTCAGCCGGAACCGGATTACGAGTTTACGGATACGGATGCGTTTGCGGAATGGGTATTGGGGCGTCAAAAATAAGACGCCCCCTTTTTCATTTCGTATTTGTTGGTCTAGCTTGGCCGTAAGCGTTCTTTCGTCGGGTTTGATTTTGGCCTGATGGCCTTGCCTTAGTAAGCCCGGGCAAACCAGACCGTGTGCATCGCCTCTTTGCCGCAGCAGATGCATGCGGATTTTTGTGCAGGCGGCTCGAACGGGATGTTGCGGGAGGTGAACTTGGTCTCTTCCTTTACCTTTGCTTCGCAGCCATTGTCGCCGCACCAGCCCGCAAGCACCCAACCCGCGATGCCGTTTTCTTTCTCGGCGGTCTCCGCGTGCTGCTTCAATTCTTCGAGCGTGTTGATCTCCAGATGCGAATGGGCATTGCGGAATTCGACTGCCCGCTGGTACATGTTTTGCTGGATTTCCTCAAGCAGGTTTACGACCGCCTCTACTGCATCCGCAAGCGGAGCCGTGATCTTTTCCCCGGTATCGCGGCGGGCCAGAATGACCTGACCGTTCTCGACATCGCGCGGACCGATTTCCAGACGGATCGGAACGCCGCGCATCTCCCATTCGTTGAATTTCCAGCCGGGAGTCTCCTCGCGCAGGTCAGCCCGGACCCGTACGCCTGCCGCTTTCAACTGATCAAAGAGCGGATCGAATGCTGCCATCACCCTTTCACGCAGCTTTGGCGGTCCAACCGGAATCATCACGACCTGCGTAGGCGCTACACGAGGCGGCAGCGACAGCCCCCGGTCGTCCCCGTGCACCATGATCATCGAGCCGATCAGGCGGGTAGAGGTCCCCCAGGATGTCGTATGCACGTATTTGAATTGATTGTCGCGGTCCAAGTACTTGATCTCGAAGCCCCGCGCAAATTTTTCTCCCAAATAGTGCGAGGTGCCGGCCTGTACGGCCTTGCCGTCCTTCATCATCGCTTCGATGGAGTAGGTGTCGACAGCGCCAGCAAACCTCTCGCTCGGCGTCTTTTGCCCCTTCCAGACCGGGATCGCGAGCAGTTCCTCCACGACCTCGGCGTAAATGTCCAGCATCTGCATCGTTTCCTGACGGGCTTCCTCCTCTGTGGCATGGGCGGTGTGTCCCTCCTGCCACAAAAATTCGGAGGTGCGCAGGAACGGCATCGTCCGCTTTTCCCAGCGGAATACATTTGCCCACTGATTGATGAGTACCGGCAAATCTCTGTAGCTTTGAATCCATTGACTGTACATATGGCCGATCATCGTCTCCGAGGTCGGCCGCAGCGCAAGGCGCTCCTCCAACTGTTCCCCCGCAGCTTCCGTAACCCATGGCAGTTCCGGGTTGAAGCCTTCTACGTGCTCTTTTTCCTTCTGAAAAAAGGATTCGGGAATCAGCATCGGAAAATAGGCATTGCGGTGGCCGGTTTCCTTGAACCGCTTGTCCATCGCCTCCTGGATCCGCTCCCACAGCTCAAATCCGTCCGGCTTGAAAACGATACAGCCGCGCACAGGCGTATAATCCATCAGATCCGCTTTTTTGATCGTGTCGATGTACCAGCGCGAAAAGTCTTCAGACTGCGGCGTGATTTCTTTGACAAATGCTTTTCCTTCTTTCAATGCCCTTCACTCCTTCATGAGCTTCTTTTCAAAAACGCAAAAAACCCCTATCCCAAAAAGGGACGGGGGAAACTCTCCCGCGGTACCACCCTGATTGACCGCTGCTGCCACAAGCATCTGCGATCCGCTCTAACCCGTTAACGGAGGGAATCCGGCATGGCTCGTCGCCAGCAGCTCCAGGATGGGGAGCAGGTGCATTCGTGCATCGACCTTTCAGCCAAGGGCCGACTCTCTGCGCCACATTCGCTACCTGCGGGTCCTTTCACAGCCATTTTCGCCTGTTTCTTGGGCAATATGGTAGCAGACCCGCCGGGCAATGTCAATTTCTTGCATAAAGGCTGAGTCTCGGTGCCAGCTTCACGTAGAGCGGATAAGCGACTACGGAGACCATGATTCCTTTTATCAGGTTAAACGGCACGATGCCGTACAGGATCAAAGACCATACGCTCTCAGCCTGGAATTGCGCGACCAGCTGCTCCAGCGACACCTGATACAAAGCCGCATAGGCGGGCAGCAGGAAGTAGGCGTTGGCTACCGCCATGACAGCCGTCATCAGTACAGTACCGATAGCAAGACCGGCCATGAAGCTCATTTTCCCCTGTTTCATCCGCTGCAGCCAAACCGCTGCGACGATGAAGCTCGCACCCGCCACTACGTTGGCCAGCTCGCCGATCAAAAGGCCGTCCGTATTTTTAAACAGCATGTGCAGCGCATTCTTCATCACTTCGACGATAACGCCTGCCATTGGGCCGTAGAGCAAGGCGCCGATCAATCCGGGCAGCGTACTGAAATCGAGCTTCAAAAACGTAGGCATGAGCGGCACCTGAAATTCCAGGTACTGCAAGACAAATGCGACCGCCGCCAGCATGGGAATCGTCACCAGCCGCTGCGTCGCTTGCGATGTGGGAATCGCGGTTCCTTTCATCTGTACCATCTCCTCATTGGTTTCTTCCTTCTTGAGGAATGGCAACAGCATACACCCGGACGTGCCCGCGTTCGGTCCTTGCACAGCAAAAAGCCCTGAGAAACAACATCTCCTCAGGGCTTTGGCACACATGCAAAGACAACGAAACAGACCTGTGCTCTTAAAAAAGGGTACGTAAACAGAAGGGCCGAAAAGCGGCACCCAGCCCGTCGTGCAATACCCATGCACAAGCAAACAAGCACGCACAGCGTACGTACTGTCGTCATCCTTCTCCCATCCAGACTGTACTGTCGGCTCTGGATTTGCACCAGATCCTGCACTCCGGAAGCTTTCGCATCGCGGAGGCTCGCGGGCTTACGCGCTTTTGGCGCGATCACCGCCGGTCGGGAATTTCACCCTGCCCCGAAGGAATGTATGTGATTTTACATGGATATTATACAGTGCCGCACTCGGATTTGACAATGCTGGAAGTGTTCCCTGCTATGGTCGTTGCGAATCTCCTGCGTAGCTCCCATCGCTTTTGGGAAACCTGCCGCAAATTTCGGCTATCATTTGCGGAGCAAACATGATCAGCCAGGGGAACATAGCGAGGTAGAAAGAAAGCAATTTTTCCCAATACGACAAAAGCATGCAAAAACCCTCCCCCAAGACGGAGGAGGGTCAGGCAGCAAGCCGATTACGACCCTGCTCCGCTGTATTTGCGCACACCCCAGTTCCAGACGACCAGTCCGATGCTGAAAAAGACGATTCCCACGACGGGAGTAAACGCCGCATACGCGTACCACGTTTCCTTGCGGAGAAAATACGCCGCCGGATACACGCCGACAAAGGCAAAGGGCAGCACGTACGTGAGCACAAACCGGATTACCTTGTTGTACACGTCGACCGGGTAACGCCCATACTGCTGAATATTCCAGATCATCGGCGAAATCCCTGTCCGGGAATCGGAGAAAAAGCTGATGGCCGCAATGGCCGTGTAGACCCCGCCATAGATCAGCATGCCGCTGACGACGAGACCGACAAACAGGAACGGGTCGTACCACGTAAAGGACAAATCCAGCTGAATAGCCGCATAGCCCATAATGATCAAACCGGTGATGACGCCAAAAATCCGGTCCGGTGCGATCGACTCAAGACAGACCTGTGCGAGATTGTGCAGCGGCCTGGTCAGGACGCGGTCCATCTCTCCGCGAATAATGTACCGCTCGTTGAAATCCCAGAAGCCGAAAAACATCGAAAACAGCGCGTACGGGATGAGGAAAAAGCCGTAAATGAAAATAATCTCGTCGCGCGTCCAGTCATTGAGCAGCGGCACGTGCTGAAAGACGACGACGATAAACACGAGGTTGATCAGCTCATTGATCAGATTGGACACGAGCTCCCCGAAAAAATCAGTCCGGTACGCGAGACGCGTTTTGAAATACTGTCCCAAATAAGTGGCAAAAATGCCCAAGACATGCTTGATTTCACCCATTGCTTCTTATCCTCCCTGCACGACCAGCTTGGTCTGGGCTCTGCGCCACAAGACGAAGATCGGGATGAGAATGACCGCGACCCAAATCGCCTGGAATCCGATCATTTGCCACGCGCGGGACGCCGGTATAGCCCCGGTGAAGATGACGCTGGGATAATAGTTGATCGCCTGAAACGGCAGATATCCCATCAGCGTCTGGGCCCAGCCGGGGAAAAAGCTGATCGGCAGCACCAGGCCGGAAAGAAGGTCGACGACTACCCGCTTGGCCCGCATCATCCCGTCATTGCGGAAGAGGAAAAAGGTAACGAGACCGGTCAACAGATTCAACTGCGTGTTGATGACAAACGCGAACATCAGGCTGAGCAGATACATGCCCCACGCTTCGGGCGTGCTCGGGAATTGAAACGGAATGAACAGGCTGATCAGGAAAATGCCCGGCGCGGCGAAAAACAGCATGCGGAAAATCCCTTCGCCGAATGCCTGCGCCGTCTTGACCGAGAGATAATTGTAGGGGCGGATCATCTCGATCGCCACTTTTCCCTCCCGGACCTCCTGCGCCATCTCCATGTCGATGTTATTGAAATAAAACGCCCGCGACATCCAGGCGATGGCGACATACGCCGTCATCTGCTCTACCGAAAGACCGCCGAGCTGCTGCTGTCCGCCGTAAATCGCCCCCCAGAGGAAGTAGTACGCCCCGATGTTGATCGCGTAGATGATGATGCCGCTGTAGTAGTTGACGCGATACGCCAGCAAGGTCAGAAAGCGGATGCGGATCAGTTCCAGGTAAAGCTTACCCATGGCTGACTACCTCGATGTCTGTAGAGTAGATATTGCGGACGATGTCCTCCGTGCTCGCTTCCATAATTTTGACGTCGCTGATGTCAAACGAGGCCATCACGGTGGACAGGACGAACGGCAGCATTTCCTGGCTGCGCGACACTTTTACGCGCAAAGCAAAGTCGTTTTCCCGAATGATCTCACAGGGCAGCTCGCCGAGGACCGTCCGCAGCTCTTCGGCTGACGTCCGCTTTTTGAACTGAAAGGCCACTTCCGTCCCATTTCCCCATTTTTCCTTCAGGTTTTCGAGCAGCCCGTCAAAAATAAGCTTGCCTTTGTCCATGACCAGCACTCTTTTGCACAGCGCTTCGATGTCGGTCACATCATGTGTGGTCAACAGAATCGTCATATGCTCGGTATCGTTTAAATTTCGCAAAAACTCGCGAATCTTTTGCTTTACGAGTACGTCCAGACCGACCGTAGGTTCATCCAGAAACAGCAGGCGAGGCTTGTGGATCAGCGCCGCCGCCACCTCACAGCGCATCCGCTGGCCGAGGCTCAGCTTGCGTACAGGCTGGCTGACGAACGAACCGATGTCGAGCTCCTCGATCAAACGGTCGAGCCAGCGCTGTCCTTCATGCTCTTCGACCTTGTAGACGCTTTTCAGCAGACGGAAGGACTCCAGCGGGGACAGGTCCCACCAAAGCTGCGAGCGCTGGCCAAACACGACGCCGATGGAGCGCACGTAGTCCTCCCGCTGTTTTTGCGGGACAAAGCCGTTGATGACGATCTCCCCGCCGCTCGGGTTCAGGATGCCCGTCAGCATTTTGATCGTGGTCGACTTCCCTGCCCCATTTTCTCCGATCAGGGCGAACATTTCCCCTTCTTCTACGGAAAAGGACAGGTCGTCGACCGCTTTGACCGTCTTGTATTCCCTGCTGAACAGGTCGCGAAACGCGCCTCCCAGACCGGCGCGGGCTTGATGAATGCGAAACTCCTTTTGCAAATGGTTGACTTGAATCATGATTAACCGCCCTTTTGTCGCTTTTGAGTAGGATTCCACTGCTTAGTGTATATGAGCAGGCTGATTTCTGCAAAAATCAATGTGCTGCCAACTGCAACCTTCAATCTAAAGCCTTGGAAGACCATACGGCTCAGTCGCAGGCTCGTTCTCGGGAAGGCAAATGACGACACCGGTTTTGTCATCGGCAGGCTTGAACCGCGGGTAGGCGATGCACTCCGGATCGCTTTTCTCCAACTGGACCAGTTCATCTGTATACGCCTGCAGCCCTTTTTCCAGGATGGGACAGACCGTTTTCTCCCAACCGATGCTCCCTTCTCCGCGCGCGGCCGGCCAGAACAGTCCATCTGTCAGCAGGAGCACTGCCTTCAGGCCGATCCGGTTGATCCTCCCGTACTCCAGAAAGTCTCCGCTGAGCGGCTCGCCGTTCAGCACGCCGTATCCTCCCGGCGTATTTGCCTGATAGCGGTTGTGAACGAGGATGTCGCGAACGCTTTCAATCAGTTCAGCCCTTGTGCTTAAGCCTTGGCGAATGCCTTCTTCCCACTTTTCCATCGCGGCTGCTTCCAGGTGATTTACCTGCAGATGAGTCAGGACGCGGATCGAATCGTCGGCATACACGGCAAAGATCATGCAGTCTCCCGTCTGGGCATAGTGAAGGTGTGTCCCATCGAGCTTCACTACGGCGGCGGCTGCACCCCACAAAGCTTCCTTTTGGCTCAAATCGATTTCTTCGGAGATCATATAATCCCGAAGGCGCTCGTTGGCTGCGAGCAGTACAGACGGCAAATCGGCGTCTTTTCCGACAGCCGCCAGATGATCGTGAACGATCCGGGCCGCCATTGCCCCTCCACTCTGCCCGGTCCTGGTGACAAACGGCACCAAAGACGAAACACCGTCAATCACGGCAAATATCTGCTGAGCCGTGTTTATCAAAAAACGATCCTCATTATTGCCGCTGTAACCGGGTATGGACAACGCTTCGACGTTCATTCGCCCTCTTCCCTTCCGCTCTTGTTTTTACAATCCGTCCAAGCCGGAACAAGTCGTTATCAAAGGCTGGCTTGGAAGCTGACAGGCTGAATTGTATCACTTTTCCAAATACGGTTCCAGCTGCAGCTCTGCCGATTACGCCAACCTTCAAGTGTGATAAGATGAGGATGGACTTATGGACGAAAAGAGGGAATGAACATGAACCGCGAAAAATCTGCCCGCCTGCATGAACAGGCGATGGACGTCATCCTCGGCGGGGTAAACAGCCCCTCCCGCTCTTTCAAAGCTGTCGGCGGCGGCGCTCCTGTCACGATGGAACGCGCGCAGGGAGCCTATTTTTGGGATGTCGACGGAAACCGCTACATAGATTACCTGGCTGCATACGGTCCGATCATCACGGGCCACGCCCACCCGCATATCACAAAAGCTATCTCGGAAGCGGCTGCAAACGGGACGCTGTACGGGACCCCTACTCCTTGGGAAATCAAATTTGCGACGATGATTCGCGAAGCCATCCCGTCGATGGAACGGATTCGCTTCAACAACTCCGGGACGGAAGCGGTGATGACCTGCATCCGCGTGGCTCGTGCCTATACAGGCAGAGTCAAGGTAATCAAGTTTGCCGGCTGCTATCACGGCCACTCCGATCTCGTGCTGGTCGCTGCGGGTTCCGGTCCATCCACACTGGGCATTCCCGACAGTGCGGGCATCCCGCAAAGCATCGCGAGCGAAGTGATTACCGTACCGTTCAACGACACGGAGGCGTTCAGAGAGGCGATCCGCGTCTGGGGAGCGGAGACGGCGTGCGTGCTCGTCGAACCGATCGTCGGCAATTTCGGGATCGTCCCGCCGAAACCGGGCTTTTTGGAAAGCGTAAACGAGATCGCCCACGAGGCAGGTGCGCTCGTGGTTTACGATGAAGTGATCACGGCCTTCCGCTTCTGCTACGGCGGCGCGCAAAACCTGCTCGGCGTTGAGCCGGACTTGACGGCTCTGGGAAAAATCATCGGCGGCGGACTGCCTATCGGCGCTTACGGCGGGCGACGCGAGATCATGGAGCAGGTGGCACCGCTCGGCCCTGCTTACCAGGCCGGGACGATGGCCGGTAATCCTGCCTCGATACGCGCCGGTATCGCCTGCCTGGAGGTACTTAAGCAGCCAGGCGTATACGAGGAATTCGAACGCCTCGGAGCCTTGCTTGAGGCAGGAATTCGGAAATCGGCAGACGCCCACGGCATCAAGGTGCAGGTCAACCGCGTAAAAGGAGCGCTCGCCGTATACTTTACGGACCATCCGGTATATGACTACGATACGGCCCAGGCGGCAGATGGCGAACTGTTTGCCCGATTCTTCCGGCTCATGCTGGATGAAGGCATCTGCCTGGCACCATCCAAGTACGAAGCGTGGTTTGTCACGACCGCCCATACAGAAGCGGATATTCGGGACACGATCGCGGCTGTGGATCGCTCGTTTGCCAAGCTCTAAGATCGTAGATGTTGCTGTCGCAGCATGCGGTTCAACCCCGTATCATACAACGCAGCGGTGCCAGCGGGAATAGGCAGGTGCCGGAGAGAATAGCCCGATGCTTGCGGGAATAGCCCGGTACTTGCGAAATAGCCCGATCTTGGTTGTATAGGTCTCCTGCCGGGGAAGATTTTCCTGAACGAAAACCGCAGCTTCCTCCACATACTAAGCGGGACAGCATACCACCGCAGGAGGGATTTTACGTGTCCAAAGGGGAAAAAACCTACCCGCAAGCGCCGGAAAAAACGTTGGACCCCAAAATGAGCTCCAAGATGATGGAAGTCGTCGGCTTTCAAAATCCGCGAAAGACGGAGCACCACAAAACGCAAGACCACGACCGCTAGCATTTCATACCGCAACGCAAAAAGCATGCTCTGCCGCGGAGCATGCTTTTTTCCTTTTGAAAACGCTATATTCCATGAATAAAAATACATTTTTTATCGAGAAAAAACATTTTATTCTAATTAAAACGCTTACATTTACATGATTATCCAAACCCCGATTGTGTACTCCATTCATTCATGTTATTCTTAGCACTACTATTTTGAAGTTTCCGACTATTGGTAAAGGAGGTGGAGGGTCAGTTCGTCTGACCGCAACCATGAGAAACTACCTGCAAAGAGAAGCAATCGAAACGTTTCAAAACTATCACAGGATTGAGCACGATAGCTGCGGAATCATCTGTGTCATCGAAAAAGCGGGAGCCCCTACGCGAGCTAACGTGGATGAAACCATCCGGTCGCTGATTCAAATGGAGCATCGTTCCGGATTTATCGACGGGGAAGGAGACGGCTGCGGCATCCTGACGGACATCCCTCGTGCCCTCTGGTCCACATACCTCCATCAGGCAGGGCTGGACGGCGGTTTTGCCTACGACAAACGATTCGCAGTGGCCCATCTCTTCGTGCCTCAAGCCAGTCATGACCCTGAGGAGGTTCAAAGGCAGGTACGGCAGCTTTTCGCCGAGTATTCCATCGACATTATGCTTGAGCGGGTACAAGAGGTGGACTCTGCCGCTCTCGGGAAAAACGGCAAACGCGACGAACCGCTTTTCTGGCAATTGGCCTTGTCCTCCCAAGAGGAATTGACTGGCTACCCGTATGCCCAGCGGCTGTTTGAATTGCAGATCGCCATCGAGACGGCTCACCATGTTCATGTCGCTTCGCTCAGTCCGTACACTGCCGCGTACAAGGTAATGGGCGCCGCCTCCATCCTGCCCCGCTATTTCCGCGATCTGGCTGATGATCGCTTCGCGTCGTCCGTGACGATCGGACACAATCGCTACTCGACCAACACCCTGTCCAACTTCTTCCGTGTCCAGCCGTTTTCGCTGCTTGGCCACAACGGAGAGATCAACACCATCAGCAAGCTGGAGGAGGAGGCGCTCCTGCTCGGCGTTCCGCTCGTAGACGGTGGAAGCGATTCGCAAAATGTCAACCGGACAGTCGAAACCTTCATCCACCGTTATGAACTCAGCCTGTTTGAAGCGATGGAAATTGTCTTCCCTCCGATCCATCACGAAATGAAAAACCTGCCTGTCCATCTGCAGGACCTGTATGCCTATCTGCGCCAGGCCTGGGGACATTTTGCCCAAGGTCCGGCCGGCATCGTGTCGCGCTACGGAAATGAGTGCCTGTTCAGCGTCGACGCGCTTGGCCTGCGGCCGCTGTGGATGGTGGAAAGCGCAACCTCCTACTACTTCTCCTCGGAGCAGGGAGTCATCCCTGTCCACCAGATGACGGCCGAGCCGAAGTCCCTGGCCCCTGGCGAAAAGGTGGGCGTCCTTCTGCACCCGGATCGGGAAGCGGAAGTCGTGCCTCACCACAGCCTGCAGCAACTGGTCCATGACCGTTTCACGAGCAAGGTCAAGAAGGATGGCTGGCGGCAGCATCTCTATTTCGCATATGAGGCAAATGCGCTCGTCTCCGAGCCGGATGCAGAACCCCCTGCCTCGTCGGTGTACAGCGCATTCGGCTGGGACCGGGAGCAAATCCAGTTGGTCGAGCAGATGTCTGCCAACGGCGTCGAGCCGATCCGTTCCCTCGGACATGACGGCCCCCTCGGAGCTCTGTCCAAGGAGCGGCAAAACCTGGCCGATTACCTCAAGGAGAGCGTTGCAGTCGTCACCAATCCGGCGATAGACCGCGACCGGGAAATGGAGCACTTCTCTACCCGCGTCGTCGTCGGCTCGCGCGTCCCGCTCTCGGCAAAGCCGGTTCCCGGATTGCGCCTGGAGCTGCCTTCTCCCGTACTGTTTGAAGGCCAGTCGCTGCAGGCCGCCGCTGCGCAGCAGGGCACCTTCTCCTTGGAGCAGGTCCTCCACTATTTGAATAACCACCCGTCCAGCATTTCGCTGGTGTCCACTTCTTTTTCCAAAGAGGAAGGGCTGGAAGGCGGTCTGAAGAGAATAAAGCAGACGGTTGTGCAAGCTGTGCAGGACGGTGCAGTGCTGGTCGTTCTGGACGATACGGAAACGCATCGCAGCGACAAGTTCTGGATCGATCCGCTGCTGGCGGTGGCAGCCTCTGACCAGGCGCTGAAAGCCGTTTTTCTCGAAGACGGAGACAATTTGCGCCGCCGCGCCTCTCTCGTGCTGCGCTCCGGCTCGATCCGCTCGCTGCACGATCTCGCTCTGGCAGTCGGCTTCGGTGCGGACGCGGTGTCGCCGTATTTGATGTTCGCCACAGCCTTTGCCAAGGATGGGGTGACATCGGCAACAAACTTGTACAGCGCGTTGAACAAAGGGCTGGAAAAAGTAATTTCCACCATCGGCATTCACGAGCTGCGCGGATACGGACGATTGTTTTCTTCTATCGGTCTGCGCCAGGAGCTTGCTTCCGCCCTGTCCATCATCAATTTCTGCGGATCGGCCGAGTCGGGGCTTTCCTTTGCCGACCTGGAAGCGGACAGTATCCAGCGCTCGCGCGATTACGCAAGCGAGACGGCCCGTGAAGCCAAGACCTTCCACATCTTCCCGCGCCTGTGGAAGCTGATCGGACAGGTCGCGGCGGGAGACATTCCCTACGCCGACTACGCGCAAAAGCTGGAGGAAAACGAGCGGGAGAATCCGATCGCTATTCGCCATACAACCGACTTCGCCTTTGACAAGAACGCTCGACAGGAGCAGGGCAGGGTCGAAGCGGAACAGGTGGATCTCAGCGTAGGCAGCCATTCCCTGCCGTTCCTGATCTCCTCCATGTCCTTTGGTTCACAGAACGAGACGGCATTCCGCGCCTATGCCGAGGCAGCGGAACAACTGAATATGATCAGCATGAACGGGGAAGGCGGCGAGATCAAAGACATGCTCGGCCGCTACCGGAAAACACGCGGAATCCAGGTTGCTTCGGGCCGTTTCGGCATCAATATCGAGCTGGCAAATGCGGCAGACATCCTGGAGATCAAGATCGGCCAAGGCGCCAAGCCAGGCGAAGGGGGACACCTTCCCGGCTCCAAGGTAACAGCCAAAATCGCCGCTGCCCGCAATGCGACGATCGGCTCTGACTTGATCTCTCCGTCCAACAACCATGACATTTACTCCATCGAAGATTTGGCGCAGATGATCACCGAGCTGAAAACAGCCAATCACGAAGCAAAAGTATGCGTGAAAGTGCCAATCGTCCCCAATATCGGCACGATTGCCGTCGGGATCGCCAAAGCAGGTGCAGATTTCATCACGCTTTCCGGTTTTGACGGTGGTACGGGAGCGGCCCGCGTCCACGCCTTGCAGCACGTGGGACTCCCTGCGGAAATCGGCGTCAAAGCCGCTCACAACGCACTGCTGGAGGCGGGATTGCGCCACAAGGTGGAGCTGTGGGCGGACGGCGGCGTGAAAAGCGCCGCTGACGTCGTCAAGCTGATGCTGCTGGGGGCAAACCGCATCGGATTCGGCACACTGGCTATGATCGCAGTCGGCTGCACAACCTGCCGCGGCTGCCACCTCGATACATGCCATGTCGGGATCGCCACGCAGATTGACTCGCTCGAAGAAGCGCATGAAAAAGGTCTGCGCCGCTTTGTTCCCCGCCAGTTTGATATGGCGGTGGAGGGCCTGAAAAACTTCTTTACCCTGTTCGGCGAAGAGGTCCGGCGGATTACAGCCGCACTCGGCTTTAGCCGTACACAGGATCTGGTCGGACGCTCCGATCTATTGGTGCAAAGCCGTCTGCTGGAGAAGATCGACCTTTCGTCTTTGCTTGCGCTCCACCCGCAGTTTGGCACTGCCGAAAGCGTTGACGCGGAACAAGAGGAAAGCCGTGTGCTCGTAGCTGCCGGTGCCCACGCAGGAGAGGCGCAGGGGCGCTATTATCAGGCGGATAGGCCCATCCAGGAAACCTTCAGCAGCGTTCTCTCCGGGCAGCGGGTCCTCGGCAGCCGCTGGTCGGGGGCACGGGTGAAAGACCATCTGGACGGAAGCTATGCCTCCCTGCCGGAGGTGTCGCTTCACTTCACCCACGGCAGCGTTCCGGGCAACGGTCTGGCTGCCTACAATGCGCAGGGCGTCAACATCCGCGTCCAGGGCGGCGCACAGGACGGGGTAGGCAAAACCAGCTTTGGCGGCCGCGTCTCGATCCTTAAGGCAAAGGGATTGAACGGCGCTTACATCAACGGCTCAGTGGGCAAAAGCTTTTGCTACGGGGCACAAAAAGGGCTCTTTATCGTCCAGGGCAACGCCGACTCCCGCGCCTGCATCCGCCTTTCTGGCGCCGACGTGGTCTTTGGCGGCGAAATCACCCAGCCGATCAGCGACCAGCTTGGAGGCATCGGGGCTCGCGCCAACCTGAAAGGCTTTGCCTTTGAATACATGACAAACGGCCGAGCTGTGGTGCTCGGTGATCCAGGGCCGTGGATCTGCGCCGGGATGACCGGAGGCGTCGTCTACGTGCGGCTTCAGCCGGAGCTCGGCTTTGGCCGCGACGCATTGGAGCGCCGAATCGCCAAAGGAGCCAAAGTGTTTTTGTATCAGCTCGACGACAAAGGGACGAGCGATGTTCAAGAGCTGCTTTCCGCTTACAAGGAAGAGCTGCTCGCTACCGAGCAATATGAAACAGCCAGCCGCATCCAAAAGCTGATCGAGAATCCGGCGGACAACTTCCTGATGATTTCGCCAAAGAAAGAGCAGGCCGATCCGTCTGTCTCGACCGAGTGACGCTCCGCCAAACCCTTTATTCCCAACTCTTCCCCTGCCAGGGAGGAGTTTTTCTTTTTTGCACATATAAACGTCCATTTATATTGTCAAAGATAGTCAGAGATTGTACAATAGAAGGAAAGATGCGATCATGAACTGATCATGTCTTGCATGTTTCAAGGGTCAACAGCAATTTTCCGACAGTCAGGCAGCTAATGGCATTCGCCTCGGCCAGGGAAACACGCTCCCGGGAGAAGCAGGGATGTTTTGCACAGAAAAATGAAACTAGCGCCCGCCATAATCGTAGATGTAGGTAATGGGCACAATAGATGGATGCTTTTATTCATGGAAAAATTCATTATGAGAAAATGAGGAGTGATCACTTCATGCTGTTGTTTCACCCCATGGATTTCCTGATTTTCATTGCCTTTGGTCTTTCGCTGTGGGCCCAGTTCCGCGTGAAGGGGACCTTCAACCGCTTTGCGGATGTGCCCGCATCCTCTGGTCTGACTGGGGCCGAGGCTGCCCGCCGAATGCTGGACGAAAACGGCTTGACCAATGTCCCTGTCGAACACATTCCCGGTACGCTTACCGACCATTACGACCCGATTTCCCGTGTCGTTCGTCTGTCCGATCCGGTATATATGGGCAATTCGATATCCGCTATCTCGGTCGCCTGCCACGAGGTAGGCCATGCGGTCCAACATAAGGTGTCCTATCCGATGCTGGTTGCCCGCCATCGCATTTTCCCTGTCGTCAACCTGGTATCCGGCGTTGCGCCTCTGCTGCTGTTGGCCGGCTTCTTTTTCAAGGCTGCCAATCTGCTGCTTCTGGGGATTTTGTTCTTCTCCGCAGCAGTAGCCTTCCAGCTGATCACACTGCCGGTGGAATTCAACGCCAGCAGCCGCGCGAAAACGATGATGGTGAAAATGGGCTTCATCCGCAACAACGAAGAAAGCGGCGTAAACAAGGTCCTCGGTGCCGCAGCCCTCACTTATGTGGCGGCAGCTCTGATCTCTGTTCTGGAACTGGTCAAGTACGTCATGATCTTTACCAACACGAGAGAGGAATAACCACTGCTTTGACTTGACGCCTATGACGCGTTAGGCTTTGACCGTTGCGATCATTCACTCAAGGTACAGCTCCCTTTTTCGGGACTGTACCTTTTTCATTCCCGATTTGTTAGGATAGGATTGGAAGGAAGGGAAGCAAAATGGTCATCGGAATTATCGGATTAGGAAACATTGGGCAAATGCTCGTCAAAGGTCTGTCCAGGAGCCGGGTTGTCTCCCCCAGCGATATGATCGTCTTTAACCGCAGCCGGGATAAGGCCGCGGAATTGCAGCGGCTTTATCCGTTTGAGCTCGCCGCTACCGCCCAGGAGACAGCAGACAAGGCAGACATGCTGTTCATTTGTACCAAGCCTCTCGATGTGCTGCCCGTCCTGCGGGAGCTGACTCTCCCTGCAAGGCTGCATCTCGTCTCCGTAGCTGCCGGCGTCAGCCTGCAAGACCTGGAGACGGTACATAGCGGCCCTGTCAGCAAGGTAATCCCGACTGTCACCTCGGAAGAGCTCCGCGGGGTGTCCCTGTTTGCAAGCAACCGCCTGGTGAACGATACGCAGCGAGATAGCCTGCGGCTCCTGCTCGACGCACTCGGCACGGCTAAAGAGGTTTCCGAGGAAAGCATCGAGACCGCGACAATCCTGACAAGCAGCGCTCCCGGGCTGATCGCGGGCATACTGGAAGCCTTCGCACAAGCCGCGGTGAGGACATCCCCCGAGCTTGGGATTGATACCGCACGGCGGATGCTGACAGAAACACTGGCCGGCACCTCTCTGTTGCTGAAAGGCCAGGAGCTTGGATTTGACCAGCTCATTGAGAGAGTCGCTACAAAAGGCGGCATTACCGAGGAAGGTCTCGCTGTTTTGGGGCGGACGCTGCCGCAAGCTTTTGACGACCTTTTTGCAATGACAAGCGAGAAGCACGCCTTGTTAAAACAGAAAGTACAGGCACAAATTATCGATCGCAAAGGAGAACAGTGATGAAAGTCGGATGGATTGGACTTGGCAACATGGGCATTCCGATGGCGAGCAATCTGCTGGCGGCCGGGTATGACGTTTGTGTATGGAACCGGACTCCCGCAAAGGCAAAGCCGCTTGTGAGCCTTGGGGCTGTCATCGCCGAGTCGATGGAGAAATTAGTAGAGAATTGCGACATCATTTTTACGATGGTAAGTGACGACGATGCCGTTCGATCCATTTATACAGGAGCTGGCGGATTGCTGTCTGCCGCTGTCCGGGGCAAGCTGGCTGTGGACATGAGCACCGTTTCGCCGGAGACCTCCCGTTTTCTCGCACAGAAATGCCGGGGAGCCGGTCTGCGTTTTCTCGATGCACCCGTTTCCGGCAGTGTGGGGCCAGCAAAGGAAGGAAAGCTCGTCATCATGGCAGGAGGAGAGCAGCAGGATTTTGAGCAAGCGAAGCCTATGCTGGACAAGCTGGGAAAAACGGCTCTTCACCTCGGACCGAACGGAGCCGGAACCTCGGCCAAGCTGGCGATCAATCTGCTGCTTGGCATTACTGTGCAGGGCGTGGCGGAAACGCTGCTGTTCGCACGTGGAATGGGCATCACTACCGAACAGATGCTGACGATCATCTCCGAGAGCGCTGTCGGAACGCCGCTCATACGCGGGAAGGCCGCTTCCATTTTGGCCGATGACTATCCGGCTGCTTTCGCTTTGAAGCACATGGCCAAAGATTTGCGCCTGGCACGCGAAGCGGGAGTCTCTTCCCCTCTGGCAGAGTCTGTAGCAGCCAGCTACCGGACCGCACTGGAGGAAGGCATGGGGGATCTCGATCTGATGGCTATCCTCCGTTTTCTCGATCCGGAGAAATAAGAAAAGGCCCTTTACAACAAGGGCCAATTAGCAATTGTTCAATCAAGTCAACACGCTGGAGACAAGTAGCAGGAGAACAAGGAGAAAGAATGCAGCGAGAAAGGAATAGCCAAAGACTCTCAGCCATTTCGGCATGGAGCGCATATCCACTGGCTTTGGCGGTCCCCCTCCTTCTGCTGCCTGGGCCTGTTCCAGCAGCGGATTGACAGGCTGATCAGCTATCGGGGGATTGCCTGCAGGCTGACTCTCATGTATTTTGGTCTTTCCCGTCATCCAGACTCACTCCCTTAAAAAAAAGCTGGGGCAAACACCTCAGCTTTTTCTATTTTTCACTCCATTCGGCTTGAGCGGAAAATGCTCCATTTCTTCGCAGCTTTATTCCGACAACAGCCGATGTGCCGAGCAGGACAAAGGCGAGTATATATACGGAGCGGACACCGGCCAAATCGGCAAGTCCCCCCATGATCAGTACGGATAAACCAAACGTAACCGAGTCCAATGTTCCCTTGGCTGACAGTACGAGCGGCAGGGAAGCAGGCGGAGACGCTTCCTGCAGCATCGTTTGCTTGGCTACCTGCTGGAGCTGGTAAAAAGGGCCGAGGGCAAAGGACAAAAGAAGCGCACTCCACGCCCATGTGCCAAGACCGAACAAAAGCGTGATCAGCCCGGAGAACAGCGTGCCTGTCAGAACAGCAGCCAGGAGCCGCGTGCGCATGCGATCAGCGCAAGCCAGCACTACAGCTCCGCCAGCGACCGAGCCCAGCATGTAGGCAGCATTGATGTATCCCCACCACTCTTCGCCTCTCTCAAGTACCGTATGAACGTAAGGAAGCAGGATGGCGGCCATCCAGACGGCTCCTGCCAAGCCTTCCAGCACTTCCATCTGCACGAGCAGCCGCAGCGGCCGCTGATTTGTGATCAGACGCCAGCCAGTCGTCCAGGACTGGGCTGCGTTATCATGCTCTTGCACAGCGCCTTTCAACGCTTTGTCGGGGTTGTCGGGTGTGGTGGCGGTGGATTTGTCGACGCTTTTTCCAAGCGGCCAAACCGCAAGCGTAGCTGCCACATAGGCAAAAAACGTTCCCCACAGCACATGCGCATATCCGAGCATAGCCACCAGCAATCCGCCAGCCGCCCAACCGGCAAACTGCAGCGTCTGGTCAGAGGTCGCCATCAGTCCATTCGCCCTTACCAGGCCGTCGCGCGGCACCAATGACGGAACCATGGCATTTCGCGCAGGGGAAGCCCAGCCGTCCAAAAAGGCGTTGGCAAAGACAAAGCCAAAAACAAGGAGCAATTTTCCCGTACCGAGCTGCTGGTCCGCCGCACTTGCATAACTGAGAAACAACGCGAGCAGGCCGAGCAGTATCGTTTTCAACCCTTGCGAAGCAAGCAAGGCCCCAGCCAGCGTGACCCGCCTGAAGAACAGCGGCGCGAGCAATCCGCTGAGCGTTTGTGCCGCGACAAAGAGAATCGGGACAGCCCCCGTGTAAAGAGCCGATTGGGTCGAGACGTACACGGCTGATACGACTGCCACCACGTAAAATACATCGCCAAGATTGGCCAAAGACTGCCCGGAAAACAGCAGCCAATACCGTTTTGTGAACATGACAAATAAACCTCCTGTCGGTCTTCCAAACAAATTATGCTTTTGATAGCTTCTGTTTGGGTGAACAAGCCGACAAGAGGTTTACAATGGAGGAATACTCCTTTCACGAACAGTGTTATGTAAATCAATCTTACTTGATCAGGTCCCTTCCTGCAAGACTTCCTTTTTCCGGAAAAAGCTGAAGTATACCCAGCCTGCATTGATGAGCAAAAACGCACTGGTCATCCAGAAAACGCCGTTGATGCTCACGTAGCCCGCCATAAAGCCGCCGATCATCGGCCCCAGCATGCTTCCGATGCTGACAAAGCTGTTATTGTATCCGTAGACCCGGCTGACCATATGAGTCGGGGTGGCACGGCGGAGCAAGGCATTGACCGATGGGAGCAGTCCTCCGAGCGACAAGCCCAAAAGGAAGCGCAGCAGCACCAATTGCCATACGGCGGTGACAAAGCCTTGAGGGATGAACAACAGTCCGGCAACCAGCAAGCAGCCGAGAAGCACTTTTTGCGAGCCGAATCGGTCGCCAAAACGGCCCAAACGAGGAGCTGCCAGCACATTTGCCGTTCCCATCGCGGCTTGGACGATCCCCGCCCAGAGGGCTACGTTGCCCGCACTGCCCAAGAGAATACCGATGTAGACTGGCAGGATGGGGATGATGCTAAAGAGAGCAAACTGAATCATGACCGTCACAAAAAACAGAACAGGGAGCTTCTTGGATGAAAAAATCATGCGAAAATCATCGCGCAGACTGGTCCGCTCCTTTTCTTCCGGCGGAACGAACGTCTCTTTTACCGTAAAGGTGATCACGAGTGTAGCCAGTAAAAGCAGGGAGCCTGTAACGACAAATATCATCCGAAACCCGATACGTGGTTCCAAAAGCCCGCCAAACAGCGGACCCATGATGGACCCTGCTGTAATAAAGGATTGCAGAAGTCCCTGAGCCCAGCCAATCTGCTCCTTCGGCGTTGAAGAAGCGACGAGGGCGGTACTCGCCGGGATAATACCGCCAACCATCCCGTTCAACAGCCTGAGGCCAAGCAGCATCCACAGGGAGTTGGCAAAGCCAGTCGCTGCGATTATGATGGACATGAAATAGCCGGAGCGCAAAATCATGATTTTGCGCCCGTACTTGTCAGCCAGATTGCCCCAGATCGGAGAAACGAGACCAGCCGTCAAAAAGTTGGCGCCAAAAATGACTCCTGCCCAGGCAGTCACTTCATGAGGGTCTTCGACGCCAAAATCCTGTTGGATGTACAACGGCAAAAACGGCATGATCATGCTCATTCCCATCATCACGACAAAAAGAGCCCCGCACAGTACGTATAAGTTGCGTCGCCAAGATTCCATTGGCGCTTCCCCCCTCCTTCTTACAAGGCCGGCTGCTGCTCGCCGGGAGTGCCCAGATCCTGCACGTGCCACAGATTGTGATACACGCCTTTTTGCTCCAGCAGCTCTTCGTGGCGACCCTGTTCCACAATTCGTCCTTCTTTCATCACGACGATCTTGTCCGCGTGGGTGATCGTCGACAATCTGTGCGCCACAATGATTGTCGTCCGTCCATTAGTCAGGCGGGCGAGCGACTCCTGGATCATATGCTCCGACTCCAGATCGAGCGCCGAAGTCGCTTCATCCAGGATGAGAATGCCCGGGTCCCGCAAAAAGACGCGGGCTATCGCGATCCGCTGCTTTTGCCCCCCGGACAGCTTTACACCACGCTCGCCAAGCTCCGTGTCATAGCCCTCCGGCAGGTCCATGATAAAGTCATGCGCATTGGCAGCCTTGGCCGCTTCGATCACGGCTTCCTCCGTTGCATCCGGATTGCCCATCATGATATTTATGCGTGCCGATTCGCTGAACAAAATATTGTCCTGCAGCACCATGCCGATATGGCTGCGCAGGTTTTGCTGCTTGACGTCCCGAATGTCGACGCCGTCAACGGTAATGCGCCCTTCCGTCACATCCCAGAAGCGGGGCAGCAGGCTGATCAAGGAAGACTTGCCTCCCCCCGACATCCCGACGATGGCTACTGTTTCGCCAGGCCGAATCGTCAGGTTTATCTTTTCCAGCACCAGCGGCCCTTCATCCCGATAGCGAAACGAAACGTCTTCAAAGCGAACCTCCCCGCGAATTCTGCCTGTCTCCGGATTGACGGGGAGCACGCCAGCATCGGGTTTGTCCGTAATATCATAGGATTCATCAATAAATTCAAACATCCGGTCCATCGAAGCCACGGCTTGCGTCAATGTCGTCGAGGAGTTCACGAGACGGCGCAGCGGTGTATAGAGACGGTCCAGGTATGCGTAAAAAGCGACCAGCGTCCCGATCGACATCGTGCCGTTGATGACCTGATAGCCCGCATAAGAAATGACGAGCAGCGGGGCGATATCCGTAATCGTGTTGACAACGGCAAACGTATTCGCATTCCAGCGTGTCAGCGCCAGCGCCTTCTTCAGAAAATGATTGTTCTCTTTGGCAAACTGTTTGTTTTCATGCTCTTCGAGAGCAAAGCTCCGAATCATCGACATCCCGTTGATCCGCTCGTGCAGATGGCCTTGCAGATGAGCCAGCGCTGCCGATCTTTCCCGCGTCAACTGACGCAGCCTTTTGTAGAAATACTTGACGGAAAATCCGTACAGCGGGAAAACGAGGATGGACACTACCGTCAACTCCGCGTCCATGTAAATCATCACCCCGAGCGTCATCCCGATGGTGATCAGATCCAGCCACAGATTCATCAAGCCCGTATCGATAAAGCTCTTCGTCGACTCGACGTCGTTTATGACCCGCGAAATGACCTCGCCCGTCTTGTGATTGTTGTAATAGCGCATCGACAGTCGCTGCAGGTGATCAAACAGCTGGTTGCGGATGTCAAACAAAATGCGGCTGGACACCCATTGGGCAAAGTACTGACGATAGTATTCCACAGGGGCGCGGATTACAGTAAAAACGAGAAACGCTCCTGCCATCAGCCAAAACAGATGTGTCAGCTTTTCCGACTGGGGCATCGGACTGGGCAATAGATCATCGATTACATACTTGATGATCAGCGGCAGGAGCAACGGTATGGAAAACTTGATGATGCCGATAAAAATCGTCCCGATAATTTGCTTGGCATACGGCTTTACATACTTCATGTAGCGACGGATACTCAAAGCCCGTTCCTCCTTTTACATGCTCCGTCTAATCGAAAACCTGCCGGATTTTATTTTTGCCATTCATAGAAAACCCGAAAGCAGGCCGCCAAACAAGGAAATCCCTCCCCCGTCAATCGGGAAAGGGATTATTCCTCGTCCTCACGCACCAAAAGGTAGCGCTCATACCAGCGTTGGACAAATCCGTTTTGAAAAGGGCCTCGTCTCAGACGCACCCATTCCAGCACCTCCCGCAATGCGCTTTGTACGCGCTCAACGACTACAGGCGGATAATTCATCTGCTTGCCGTGCAAGAGAAACTCCTCTTCGTCGAGAATCGTGTACGTCATATCGGGAAACACCTTTACGTCCAGATCGTAATCGATGTAGCTCAAGAGATTCCCCTTCAGGCTAAACGGGGAACCGATGTTGCAATAGTAGTAAATCCCATCGTCCCGAATCATGGCGATGGTATTAAACCACTGCCCGCGACCAAACGTGCAGATTGCCGGCTCACGTGTACGCCACTCCCGGCCGTCAGACTCTGTCACTTTTACTCGATCGTTGCCGCCAATCACTACTGCATCACTGGTGTGGATTAGTGTCGTCTTATCCCAGATGCGATGCAGGGAGTGGTCGTGTTTATAGCTTTCAATGCGGATAATGGAGCCCGGAGCTGGCGACATGACCCTCCCCTTTCTTCTCTTCTCTATCTGAATGGGGACAGCCTCCCTTAGGAAGAGAGCTTTTTGGAAAGTGTAACATATTTTTGCATCTCATAGCCAAGTGAATGATAAAAAGGAAGTACTTCAGGATTGCCTTGATTCACCATAATCAGGACGCGATTGACCCCACGCTGTTTGAAGCGCTTCTCGATCGCCTCCACCAGTTTCCGGCCTATACCTGCACCCTGCAAGCGGGGGAGAACTGCCAAACGGTAAAAATAAGCCCGTGTCCCGTCAATGGTACCGACAACCACACCGACCACTTCACCCTCTTTTTCTGCTACCATTACCAGATCGCTGTCCCATGCAAGCTGCTTGGCCAGATCATTCAGCGACTCTGCTTCTTGTTCCTCCAAACCGGTTTCTTGCCAAATGCGAGTAATTGCGGAATAGTCACCGAGCCGAAACGGACGAATCAGCATAAGTTGCCTCCTTCGATGCCTTCTTTTTCTATTGTACACCAAAAAGGACAAGTTTGTCTCCGTATGAAGATGCAAAAGAGGGGTGGAGGCTTGCTTGCCTTCCGATCCCCTCTGGCTTTTTTTGAATTATGTCAGCAGAGAAATGCCTCCATCGACAATCAGGGTTTGTCCCCGAACCATCGATGCTTTGTCGGAAAGAAGGAACATGACCGCATTGGCCAGGTCCTCCGGTTCCACGATCCGTCCCGCAGGCGTGCGCTTTGCAGAATCCGCGAGAAGTTCCTCCCGGTTAGGGAAATGGCGCAGCGCGTCCGTATCAACCGCACCGCCCGACACTGCGTTTACGACAATGTTGTGCGGCGCCAATTCTACTGCGAGATAGCGGGTGAGCGCCTCGACAGCCGCTTTGGATACGCCCACCGAAGTATAATTGTCCAGAACCCGGATCGAACCCAGGCTGGAAAGGCTGACGATCTTTCCGCCTTCGCCGGTCTTGATCATCAATTTCGCCGCTTCCTGGGCGCAGAACAGAAGCGCTTTGCTGTTGATATCCATCGTCCAGTCCCAGTGGCTCTCCTCCAGCTCCATCAAAGGACGCAGCACCCCGGAGGCTGCATTGTTCACAAATACATCGAGACGGCCAAATTCACGGTCGATTTCCGCAAACAGCTCTTTGATTTTTTCTACATCCCCGACATTGGCTTTGACCAAATGGACGCGAACCCCTTTTGCCTCCAGCTCTGCTGCCGCTTCCCGGGCGGCGGAACGGTTCCGCAAATAGTTCAAGACGAGATCATAGCCCTGTTCGGCGAGCTGCAATGCAATCGCTTTGCCGATCCCGCGCGTTCCCCCTGTCACCAGTGCCACCTTTTTTGTTGTATTCATAAGGTTACCCTCCTGCTACACCAACTATTAATATCAGGTACTAAATATTTCGTACTTATTATACATCTCCGCTTTGGCAATTGCCACCCGTCAAAAGACATAACGACAGAAGCCCGCTCCGTCCGGGATGGAAACGAGTCAGGTCAGCCATACTACGATAAGAACGGTTTGAGCGGAAAGGGGACTGTATTTCTATGTATATTGGCCGAGATTTGTCCGAATTAACGATGACATCGCTGGACGACTGGGAGTTGAATGAATTGCTTTACTACCACCACTCGATGTCGCAGTTGGCTGCCTATCTGAACGCAGAAGGAACCTCCATGCACGCCAAAATCATCAAAGAGCTGGAATCCCGAGGTCCTGTCGGCGGAGACGGCGGAGGCTGGGATCATTCTTCTGCCCCCATTTACGACTAAACGAAGGGAGGTCAGTTTCAGTGAAAACCAGGAACCGACAGCTCGGCGCCATTATTGCGATCGTCGCTTTCAGTCTCGCGGCAATGATCGGCTTGATTTTCATGTTTTGGGTCTAAACCTGGGGCCCGTGCAGCAGCTAAAGCTTTTCGGCTGGCAGCAAGCAGAAAAGGCCGAGGAATCCCCGGCCCTGCATCTTTTTTATGTCTGAAAGCGGGCGACCTGCTCCTGCAGATGAGCCGCCATTTTCTCCAGTTCCACCGCAGACGAGGCGATTTCCTCCATGGATGCGAGCTGTTCCTCCGCTGCTGCAGACACGCTTTGTGTACCCTCCGAGCTGAGTAGAGACAGCTCCGCTATACTGCGAATGGATTCGCTTACCTGACGGGTACGGGCGGACATGCGCTGGGTCGCTTCGGAAACCTCGCCGATTTGTTTTGCTACTTCCCCGACAGATATACGGATTTGGTCAAAGGACTGTCCAGCAATGGAAACCTTCTCGATCCCGGCAGTCACCTCTTCACGGCTTCGCTTCATCACTTCGACGGCTGTTTGCGTCTCTGACTGGATTGACTGGATCAGCATGGCGATTTGCTGGGCGGAATCCGACGACTGTTCCGCCAGTTTGCGGACCTCATCAGCCACGACGGAAAAACCGCGTCCAGACTCGCCTGCCCGTGCCGCCTCAATCGCAGCGTTCAAGGCGAGCAGGTTCGTTTGCTTGGCAATATTGGCGATCAGCTCCACGATGCTGCCGATTGCCTGGGAACGGCCGCCCAAGCTCTGTATCACTTCAGCCAAGTCCTGAATGCTTTGATTGGAGGCTTTCATCTGCAGAACAGCTTCCTGAACCGATTGATCGCCCTCGCTGGCAAGCCGGGCTGTTTGCCGGGCGGCAGAGGACACCTGGCTCGCATAGCTGGCAATTTGGTCGATCCCTTGTGCAAGCTGCTCCGAAGCTTCCGAGCTTTTCTGTGTGTGCTGCACCTGCTGGTCCCCTCCGACGGCCATCTCCTGGATCGTCGTGGCGATCTGCTCCGTTGCCTTGCTCGTCTGGTCTGCACTGGCTGACAGCTCCTCTGCAGACGAAGCCAATTGCTCTACCGAATGTTTGATCGTGGCAAGCAATGTTCGCAACGATTGCGCCATGTGGTTAAAACTGTGGCCAAGCTTGCCGAATTCGTCTTCGGCTTCAACGGTTACCTGCTGGGAAATGTCTCCCTGACCCATGCGTTCTGCTGCTGCAGTCAAGCGCTTGAGTGCGCCAAGCATCCTTCTTAAAATGACAAAGACGAGCACGCTCCCGAGAGCCAGCGCCATTGCCGTAATCCACAGCGTCTTCTGAAAAATCGGGCTGGCTACCCGATCGGCCTCTGCCTGATACATCAGCCCCATCAGCTTCCAGCCAGTTTGACGGTTCGTCACATAAACAGCACCTGCCGACTCACCAGCGTCGGCAAGATCAAACCGCCCCGTCTCTTCCGCATACAAGGAGTCCATCCACGGCTCCTTGTTTTCCTCCTCTGGCTTGAGTGAAGGATGGACGAGAATGCGGCGGGCTTTGTCATAAATGGCGACGTATCCCGTCTCGCCGATCTTCGCTTGCTTGACAGTCCCCTCCAAAGTACCGAGGTGCAAATCCATCCCGATTACACCCGAGCGGTCTGTCAGAGCCTGTGCAATACCGACGACGATGCTGCCTGATGCCGCATCTACATACGGATCGATGATAATCGGCTCATTCGGATTTGCCATGGCCGCCTGATACCAGGGCCTCGTTCGCGGATCGTATCCATCCGGCAGCTTCGTATCCGATCCCATCAGCATAATGCCGGTCTTTGTCCCGATGTATATCTCGCCCACCTCCTTATGGGTGGAAAGAAAGCTTTTTAATCGTTGCTTCAGAGCGGCAAGCTGGCCGGGTGCCAGTTGACTTTCCCCTGTTGTCTCGGCAAAGAAATGAATCGACTGCTCTTGTGCGGTAAGCATTC
This sequence comes from Brevibacillus borstelensis, assembly GCF_036700025.1. Taxonomy (NCBI): domain Bacteria; kingdom Bacillati; phylum Bacillota; class Bacilli; order Caryophanales; family Paenibacillaceae; genus Brevibacillus; species Brevibacillus borstelensis. The sequence goes on from NZ_CP144922.1 coordinate 4,709,738, forward strand.
GCTCAAGCAGCTCGTCAACCAGCCGCACGTTTTCGTGAGCTGCGCTCAGCAGCTGCTCTGCGAGCTGTTCCTTTGCGCTCTGATACGATAGCAGTCCCAGTACGAGTGTCGGGATCATCAGTATCGCTGCAAATGTCGCTATCAATTTCGTTCTGACCGATGTCTTCCTCTTCCGCAATGGCGAACGCCCCTTTGTCTCTTTTGTCCTCTTCTATCTACCCTTTTCGTTGAAATGAAAAACTGGATAAAAATACTAATTACCTCCATATATTTTGTAAGCATATATAAAAAATTTGATCTGACTGAAATTGCTGAATTTGTTGTCAGAATTTATTTTCTTTTATTTTTTCGGCAAAAAGTCCTTTACAATGAGAAAAATTTGCCATATTCTAAGAGTACGATTTTTATCAACCATTTTAAGGAAGGAGGCAAACAACATGATGATGGTAACTATCGCAGCACTCGATCTAGCATTGGTTTCCAAAACTTCATATGACAGCGCCTCCTGGACGAACGAATTGTAGCATTGTAAGAACTGCCTTTCTTACTCATACCCTATTCGTTGCATACCAGACCGCAGGCGTTGTAGCTTGTGGTCTTTTTGATTCCCATTTTCTTCGTTACAAAGACCGTAGGCCCTGGCCCGCGGTCTTTTTATATCCATTTTCCCCTTGAGAGGAGGTGATTCGAGATGGTAGTCAACTTTTTGTTCTTCACGATCAAAATCGAGCGTAACAACGCTGCACAGCGCATGGCTGAGTACAACTGTGAACGCTACTTGCAAGAACGCGCAGACGCGCAAGCGATGCAAGCTGCCCAGTACCCTGATTTTGCGATTCGCGGGTAAGACTTTGAAAGGATAACCAAGGAGGGATGTCAGATGAGAAATAAAATTCGCCGTCAGAAAATGAGATTCACAGGAGTCAAATCGATAGAAGGCGGCTGACTGACTATATTCGTCCCTGTAGGAGGGGTAGCACCATGTATATTCCAATGATTTTCTTCAGCATTATCATCGAGAAGCGTGTATTGTCTCCAGAGGAAGTCGAGGCGCGTTACCAGCAGGAGCAATTCATCCGGGAATGGGAAGAGAAGCGCTTGCTTCAGGCGGCCCAGTTCCCTGAATACTGCCGCTGGTAAGCCATAAATAGCGAAAAAAAGCGACCATCAGCGGTCGCTTTTTAGCTTTTCCACAATTTTTTGATGGGCAACAGGGAGCGCGAGGGACGAGATCTCTTCCAGGGTAACAAAACGGGCATCGGAAGGGAGCTCCCCTCCGTCAATCCAGTCGCAAAGCCATACCTCCATGTTCCAATGCAGATGCGAGAACGTATGCTGCACCTCCATCAATGGCTCAAGCACCTCCGCATCCTGGCCAAAACGGCTGCTCAAGCCATCCAGCAGTGTTTGCTGCTTGACTGACGGCGTGTCTGCATCGGTTTCCACCATCGGAAACTGCCACATCCCGGCAAGCAGCCCCTGCTCCGGCCGCCTGTTCATCAATACGCGATCCCCGTGCCGGACAACGGCTACCTGCAGATTGACGGGGCGCGGCGGTTTCGCCTTGCCTTTTACCGGCAGTTCTTCCTGAACGCCTTCGCGACGGGCCAGACAGTAATCAAACACCGGGCACGTCAAGCACTGCGGAGTCCTCGGCACACACACAAGCGCGCCCAGCTCCATTAGCGCCTGATTGAAATCTCCCGCTCTGCCTTCGGGTATGACCTGTCTGACGAGATGCTCGACTTTTATCCGCGTTGCCGGTTTGGCAATGTCATCGGTCATGAGCAGCAGACGCGAAAAAACGCGCATGACATTGCCGTCCACGGCCGGCTCCGGTTTTTCGTAGGCGATACTGAGAATCGCGCCCGCCGTATACGGACCGATTCCTTTCAGTGTCGCGATTTCTTCGGGCTTGTCCGGCACGACGCCGCCGTAGCGGGTCTTGACCTCCCGGGCAGCGCTTTGCAAATTGCGGGCACGCGAGTAATACCCCAGCCCTTCCCATGCCTTCAGCACCTCTTCCTCAGGTGCGTCGGCCAAAGCCTCTACGGTCGGGAACTTTTCCATAAAGTTTTGGTAATACGGTTTTACCGTTTCGACTCTCGTTTGCTGCAGCATGATTTCCGAAACCCAGATCCGGTACGGGTCCCGATTGATTCGCCAGGGGAGATCACGCTTCTGGCCGTCGTACCAGGCCAACAGATCGCGTGAGAATCCAAAAACATGAAATTCCTCGGGTAGTGTATACGTCAATGCTTTTTTTTGCTTTCCTGCCATACTTGTCTGCACAAACTCCTTTTCTCACGCCAATTGGACAGGCTGAAACGCCCATACGTGCAATTTGGCTGCCCCTCCCGCTATACAGGCGCAGAAGTCCTGATCGGCAAGTCGCCATGCTTTTATCGCTTCGTATTGTTCGACACTCTCTACATGAAAGGCTTCGACGTACAATCCGGGCTGGTCATATCCTTCCCAGCAGCGGTATTCACGCGCTCCCTTCTCGCCGATTCTGTCCGGCATTTCTGCCAACAGGCGAAGATACTGGTCGCGCATGGATTCTTCGATTTTGTATTCGATGAAAACGATGAGCACGTTGCCCCTCTCCTTTCCGGTCCCTTTCATCATACCTGCCCATTTCCAAAGGAACAAGGATACTTTTTTTCAGCCGAAAAGGGAATTTTCCCATCTAACACGCTATAATAACTGATAAGAAACCTCAATGGAGGCACTCTCAAGATGCGCTACCGCGTTTGATGCGGCAACATATTTTTGCCCGAACGAAAAGGAGGGAGCATCCGCACCTCATGGATACTGCAACGCACTTTGCAATGGGCTTCGGCTTGGCCGGTCTCGCCCATCTTGATCCTGTCGTGGCTTCGACACCGGGATTGGCAGAGGCGGTCATGATCGGAACCGTCATCGGTTCACAAGCACCTGACTTGGATGGATTCACCCGTATTCGAGGAAGTGCCGCTTACATCCGCCACCACCGTGGAGTCTCTCACTCCATTCCGGCGCTGTCTATCTGGACAGCCGCGGTCTTCGCCCTCGTGCAGGCCATTTCCCCGCAAGTTCATTGGCTGCACCTGCTCGGCTGGATTTTTGTCGCTGTCTGTCTCCACGTATTCGTCGATCTGTTTAACGCCTACGGAACAAAAGGGTTGTATCCGTTTCACAACAAGTGGATCGCCTGGAATGTCGTTTTTATTTTCGATCCGTTTATCTTCGCCGCCCATGTGACCGGCCTGATGCTGTGGGGCGCGGGGGCTGATCCGGGACATGTTTTCTTATGGGTGTATCTGTCGCTTATTCCGTATTACTTCTGGCGCTGGCAAGTGAACAAACGAACGACCGAAGCGGTTCGCGCATACATCGGCAAAGCGGGAACCTACACAGTCATTCCTACGCTCTCCTGGAATCAGTGGACGTTTGTCGTCCAGACAAATCAGCATTGGTACGTCGGGGAAGTCCACGGCGGCGAGGTCAGTATCCTGGATGTTTTCACCATCAAGCCGGAGAATGAACTGATTGCCGTCGCCAAGACTGACAAGAAGGTACAGGCGTTTCTTTCCTTTGTGCGTCATGCGCATGTCGAGACCAGAAAGCAGCCGTTTGGCTACGAAGTAAGATGGTTTGATCTGCGTTATCGGGCCAGGTATTCCGGAAAAAGCCATTATATGTTCGTAGCCGTGGTCTATTTGGATAACGATATGAATATCCGCGACTCGTTCGTGGGCTGGATTCACCGCGGGGAAGAGCAGCTTGCCAAAAAGCTCGATCCGGACAAAGAAATTCAAATGGGATAATCGTCAAGCAAAGCGCTTGCTCTCGGGCAGGCGCTTTTTATTTGCCCAATCTGACCCGATGCAAAAAGAATAAATTGACCCTTTCCGAAAGGTCAGAATCCTCCTATCATGGACGTACATCCTACATCGAACGGAGGAGATCCTTTGTTTCCCATCCGCTATTCCAAACGCACAGTTACTGATCAAGACCAAATCGATGCCTTTCTCACGCAAGCCAGGATCGGCCACCTCGGTCTGACTGACGGAGAAGAGCCTTATGTCGTTCCGCTGAATTTTAGCTGGCTAAACGGCAATATCTACTTTCACGGAGCAGATTCCGGCAGAAAAGTCGAGATGATCGCCAAAAACGCCCGCGTCTGTTTTAGCGTTTGCGACGAATACGGAACGATCGCTGATCCGGTGCCGGCTCTCACCGACACAGCCTACATGAGTGCCATGGTTTTCGGCAAGGTGGAGCGGGTCGAGGAGCCGGAAGAAATGCGCGATGCCCTGCAAGCCATGCTGGACAAATACGTTCCCGGCTACTACCCGGAGCCGCTTTCCTTGCAGCATGTAGTGAAGTACCGCTCTTCGATGGGAAGCGTCGCAGCCGTTTTTCGGATCAAACCCGATGCGATCACCGCGAAAGGAAATCCGCTGCCGGAGAAGAATGCCTTTTATCCCGGCCGTACCCGGCAGATGGATGTGTAAACAACACCTCTACATCAAAAAGACACGTCTGATCCCCGCGGGCCGCGACCTGTAAGCTCGGTCGCCGCACACTGCAGGACAGCGTGTCTTTTTTGTCATTCATAAACATCTATCGCGTAGGGCGATTCATCCATTACCGTACCGGCAAGTCAGCAGGGGCGCTCATTCCGGTAGCAATCGCCAACCGGTTCCAGGAGTTGATCGTGTTGATAGCCATCAGCAGGGAGACGGTTTCCTCCTCGCTGAAATGCTTCTGTACGTTCTGGAACACCGCTTCCGGAACGCCCTCTTTTGCGATCAGCGTAACGGCTTCCGTCAGAGCCAGTGCCGCCCGCTCTGCTTCGGTGTACACATCCGCTTCTCTCCAGGCATTGAGCAGATAGAGGCGCTGCTCAGTCTCGCCGTTTTCTCTCGCTTCACGAGTGTGCATGTCAAGGCAGTATGCGCAGCCGTTCAACTGGGACGCCCGCGTTTTCACCAGCTCCAGAAGCTTGTGGTCCAACCCGCTGCTGCGGACGAATTTCTCCATTTGCAGCATTGTTTGGAAAGCCTGGGGATTTGCCTTGCGATATTCCATTCTCGGTTTCATTGCCATCGATCCTCTCTCTTGTGATTTCTCGTTCGTACTTGAAACGAGAAACCCCTCGAGTTTGTGACCGGTTTTTCGAGATTTTTTTATTTCGCCCCAAATTTCCAGATGACATGGCTGAGGCTGCCATAGCGAAAGCTGATATGCTCCCTGGCTGCCGTTCGGTCTTCATCGGCAGCGCCCATCGCATAGAGCAGGGGAACGAAATGCTCGCTTCCGTGCAAAGGAACAGCCTGCCGGGCATACGGAGCAAGCGTATCGTAGCGGAACAAGGACTCCAGATCCCAAGCCTCGATCCTGTCCCGCAGCCATTCTTCAAACGCAACGGCCCACTCGTCTCCCTCCTCCGTATCGGAGCGCATACTCATGTAGGCAAAATTGTGTACCGTTCCTCCGCTGCCGATGATCAAGACACCGTCCTCGCGGAAAGCTTGCAGGGCTTTGCCAATCGCATACTGCTCTTCCGCTGAAAGCTGCGGATTGACCGAGAGCGAGACGACTGGAATATCTGCTTCCGGGTACATCATCCGCAAGACGACCCATGCCCCGTGATCCAGCCCGCGGACCGGCTCGGCCGTTGCCGGAATGTTATTCTCTGCGAAAATGCGCAATGCCTCGGCAGCCAGAGCGGGATCGCCTTTGGCCGGGTACTGAATTTCATACAACTCACGAGGAAAGCCGCCAAAATCGTGGATGGTAGCGTTGAGCTTTGTCGTCCCGACAGCCTGAACGCGGCTCTCCCAGTGGGCGGAAAAAATCAGGATGGCCCTCGGACGAGGCAGTTCCTCTGCCAGCTGCTTCAGTGCTTCCGTATATTGATTCCGCTCAATCGCAAGCAGCGGCGCTCCATGAGCGAGGAAAAGCGATGGCATTTTCATGGTGCAAGACACCTTCCTTTTGTACACTTAATTACCTTTAGTAAGTATTATATCTCATTCCTTCCATACTTTCTATCCTTTCCTTTGCAGGCCGCTCTCCGACAGAGACCAAGTGTCAAATCGATCAACTGTCCCGGCATGTTTGATTTGCTTTTCTATTCCACGATGACGATCATCCCTGCGGTCGCCTGTACGGGGTAGGATTCGGCGACAGGCCCGTCGAAAGAAACCTCCACCCTGGTTCCCTCCCGCAAGTCATCCAATGTCGCCGGCACGAGCGAATCCCCTTGCTTTTTCAGCAGCTCCGGCGACTTTCGGAGAGAGACAGAGGCTTTATCATAGGGCGTTTTGCCGCTTTGGGAATCCGCCTCAACCATGATCGCGACAATCCCGGTCGGCTGAGCCGGATCGATACCATTGGGAGTGTCCTTGCTCGATACAGACGCGCTCGGATCTGCTGATTGATCCGGCTGCCCCCCGATCGGTCCGGTGATGACAGCGGTGACGGTTCCTGCGATGTCGATTTGCTTTTCTGCCTGCGGCGACTCGCCTGGCAGCATTTTGCCCGCAGCAACCACTGAACCCACCACCACCAGCAATAGCCCCAGCGCAATCCCTACCTGCTTCAACATTTTATCCACGGTGATCAACCACCCTTTTCGCTTATTTTTTCTATTCCTATGGCTAAGACGATGGCAGTTGACGTTTCGTTGCGAAGGCGAGGAAACAAACAAAAAAGGCATGCCGGTTTGTCCGACATGCCTTTTGTTCGTAAGCAGTAATGCTATCGCGTTGATTTCCGCTTAGCGGGCAGCTTCAAAGCGCTTGCTGACTTCGTCCCAGTTTACAACGTTCCAGAATGCACCGATGTAGTCAGGGCGTTTGTTTTGATACTTCAGGTAGTAAGCATGCTCCCAAACGTCCAGACCGAGGATTGGCGTTTTGCCTTCCATGATCGGGCTGTCTTGGTTTGGAGTGGAGGTGATGGCCAATTTGCCGCCATCTACGATCAGCCATGCCCAACCGGAACCGAAACGGGTAGTTGCCGCTTTCGCGAATTCAGCTTTGAAGTTGTCAAAGCTGCCGAATGCTGCGTTGATCGCATCTGCCAGTGCTCCAGCAGGTGCTCCGCCGCCGTTCGGGCTCAGGATTTGCCAGAACAGAGCGTGGTTCGCATGACCGCCGCCGTTGTTGCGTACAGCAGTGCGGATCGCTTCTGGCAATGCATCCAGGTTGCTGATCAGCTCTTCTACAGATTTCGCTTGCAGGTCAGCGTGGCCTTCCAATGCAGCGTTCAGGTTGTTTACATAAGTAGCATGGTGACGTCCGTGGTGGATCTCCATGGTTTGCGCGTCGATGTGAGGCTCCAACGCATTGTGTGCGTAAGGCAGTTCAGGAAGTTGATGTGCCATGATAACATTCCTCCTCAATGGTATGTAGTTCAAGCTCGCTTTTTATTATAATGCAAACCGCTCACTTTTACAACAAATCGGTATGCTAAGTATCGTAATCTTCAAAATCCCCCTATATCAGTAAATAGTATCTTGCAATGTACAAAAGCCGTGCTAGACTTGGATTATTCATGAACCCAATTCAACAAGCAAGGTGATCTTCTATGGACTTGGACTTATCAACGATTCTGTTTCTTGCCTTTTTTGGTTTTGTCGCTGCCTTTATCGACAGTACCGTGGGCGGTGGAGGCTTAATTTCGCTCCCTGCACTGCTTGGGCTTGGCATTCCGCCGTATTTGGCTTTGGGAACAAACAAGCTGGCAGGCACCATCTCCTCGGCCACCAGCTCCGTCACCTTTATTCGCATGGGTAAATTTGACAAGAAACTGATGGCGATCCTGTTCCCCGTTTCGCTTGTGGGCGCCTATTTCGGGGCGAAAACAGTACTGTTTGTCCCGCAAGAATTTCTCAAGGTGCTGGTCATCATCATGATGGCCGCAATTTTTGTCTATACCCTGCTGAACAAGCGGTTTGGCGAAAACACCACGTTTAAGGGATACACCAAGTTTACGCTCGGTCTGGGGATTCCGGTCACGTTTTTGATCGGCTTTTACGACGGCTTTTTCGGACCCGGCACCGGATCGTTTTTCGTCTTTCTGATGGTTCTTCTCTTTGGCTATGATTTTGTCATAGCCGCCGGCAATGGGCGCATCCTGAACCTGGCCAGCAACATCGCGGCTCTGCTGGTCTTTATGCTGGAGGGCAAAGTGATTTTCATTACCGGGCTGACCATGGGTGTGGCGATGCTCCTGGGGGCCACGCTGGGTGCCCGTGTTGCGATCAAAACAGGTGTGCGCTACGTTCGTCCCTTGTTTTTGCTGGTGTCCATCACCTTGATTACCAAGATGGTCTATGAGTTGTTCTTTACAAGCTGAAAAATGGATAGGGCAGCCGAGAAATCTCTGGCTGCTCTATCCATTTTTTGTACTGCGTATGCTCCTGTCAGCTCTTTTACGGCTACTCATTTTTCCCCTTGCGCTGCTTTAGGCGCAAGATGATGCCGTCAATCAACAAACCAAGCCCCGCTCCGTAAAAAGGAAAAGCAAAGCGAACTCCTTCACTGATCGGAAGCCCTTTTAAATAAACAACGACGACGCCGACAATGAAGCCGATCATCGTATAACGCAGACGGGTCGGACCCATGTCGACATCCCCTTTGCCAATTACTTGCCAAACTTTTTAGGCATCTTCATGTTTTTCATGTTGCGGCTCATTTGCTTCAGTTGTTTTTGATTCAGGTTAACGCCCATGGAACGAGCCATCGCTTGTAATTGTTTGTCATCCATCTGCATATTTTCCACCTGCTTGCGCAGATAGTACGTGCCGCCGAAAAATCCTCCGGCAAGGCCGATAATCAATGTCACGATCGGGATTACCCAGTTGTACCAAGCCATCAATACATTACCATCCTCTTTTGGGAATTAAATCTCTCCTATTGTACCACAACTGCGTGCTCTGTACATCGCCGCCCGGGGAAAATGAGCGAACTGTCCTTCGGCATGTTCGCACCTTTTCGCATATGCTGAAACAGGAGGTGACTTTATATGACCCCCATTTTGGTGATAGACCCGGGGCATGGCGGGATCGATCCGGGCGGCGGCTCCAATCAGCTCTTTACAGAAAAAGAGAAAAATTTGCAGATTTCCCTTTACCAATACTCGAGATTTCAGACCCTGAACATTCCTGTTGCCATCACCCGAACCGGCGATACCACCCTGACGAGCGATGATCGCGCCACTCTGGTCAGAAACAGCGGTGCCCGCTATTGTATCTCCAACCACGTCAATGCCGGTGGAGGACGGGGTGCGGAGGTTATTTACTCGATTTACTCCTCCCCTACATTTCCCCGTCTGATCCTCGATGACCTGGAAGCAGAAGGGATGCCGGGCCGCCGCATCTTTACCCGCACACTCCCCAACAACCCGAGCAAAGACTACTACTTCATGCACCGGGAGACCGGCAGTGTGGAGACAGTGATTATCGAATACGGCTTCGCCGACAATCCGCTGGATGCGGAAAAATTGGACCGGGATTGGCGAGAGCTCGCAGAGGGCGTGGTCCGTTCCTTTTGCGAATACACCAACCGTCCATACAAGCCGCCAACCCAGACAAATCCAGGAGACGGAGGAGGAGCAAACGTGCCTGAATGGAAGCAAGAAGCGATAGATTGGATGTTTAAAGAAGGCTTGCTTACAAACGAAGATTGGCGCCATGAGCCGGATAAACCGCTGCCTCTGTGGGCGGAAGCGGTCATCCTGAAACGGCTGTTCGAAAAATTGCGCACACCTTGAGCAAGGAGGGATTCTGATGGGTTTTGACCTCGGTCTGATCATTGCGCTGGCTTTGGCCGCCGCTGCAAGCATGTCGGATTTTCTCCGCATACCAAAAAAGCTGCGCGGTTGGGTCGCCATGGTGCTCATCCTCGGTCTTTACATGGTCAATCAATGGATCTACAGCCCCGGATTCGACTGGCGGATTGCCTTGCTGGAAGGCGGGACGGCTGCTCTGGCCGCTGTCGGCATCCACTCGACTGCCAAAAATACGATGCAGCAGGTCACCTTGCTCCGCAAGCGAAACGCTCAAAGCAGCCCCCCGGCAAAGGAGCAGGGGGAGACAGCCGCCTCACCCGGGTCAACTTCAGCCGATTGGAGAGTGTGACTCATCCAAACTCGGCCAAATAGCGTGTCAACGGCGTTTCTGCCAAGCCTGAGTAGTTTTCACGTGCTGGTACGCTCACAATCTCGTCCTCCGGGAAGCGATAGGCGGTAAGCATCCCTCCAAACACGCATCCCTGGTCGATATTGAGCGTGCCATTCTTTCTTTCCGGCTCGGGACGAGGATCATGTCCCCAGACGATAAGCGGCTCGGCTTTTACCCGTTCGGCTGCCCAATCCCTGCGGATCGGTCTCCCGTCGGCCCCTGTCCCGGCTACATCTCCGTACCGACAATAGCTTTGGATGGAAGGCGATTCTTTTCCGATGTAATCATCGCGTATCCCCGCGTGAACCGCTACGAGGACAAGCCGCCCCTGGTAGTGCACCATCATGTGCGAAGGGGAGGAAAACAGGAGTCTCCTGCTCTGCTCCTTTAATTGGTCGGCCCTCCTGGCCCCGTACTCCCGTTCGAATATTTGAAACTCGTCTGCTACCTTCTCGTCACCGTGCGCCAGCATGACAGGGCGTCCATCCAGCCAGCGGGCAATTTTCCACCCGTGGTTGCTGTCCACCATCTCCGCCAGGCCCGCTGCCACATGCCGGATGAAAAACTGCAGCATCTTGATCGATTGTGGCCCGCGGCTTGTAATGTCTCCGAGAGAAAGGAGCTTCCGGCCTTCAGGATGCCGGTGGGTCCCGTCGTGGCAACGTTCGTACCCCAAGCGCTGCAAGAGCTCTATAAACTCGTCGTAACAAGCATGGACATCGCCGACAATGTCGACACCCTGATCGGCAGCCATCACCCTGGAGCGTGTACGCGGTTTGTGCCTCATAGCCCGTTCTCCTTTCCGCATCATCTACATTCTATGATTGCCAAATTCAAGCAAAAAAACTCACCCAGAGGGTGAGTCAGCCTGTAGACAAAGTTCCGTAAGGAACAGGGTCTGCAGGCTTTTTTGTTGAATATAGAACATGTTACGTTTTCAAAAGTTATTTTTTAGAGGTGGCATTATGCTTAATAAGCAAGAGGCCGAAGGGCGTTATCAGATATCTGCATTCTCGCTAGATGAGTTGGTGCCAGAAGATCATCTCGTAAGAAAAATTGAAAATGCAATCGACTTTTCGTTCATCTATGACTTGGTGGAAAGCCTCTACTGTCATGACAATGGCAGACCCAGTGTTGACCCTGTAGTCTTAGTTAAAATTGCTTTCATCCAATATATTTTTGGAATTCGTTCCATGCGACAAACGATTAAAGAGATCGAAACCAATGTTGCCTATCGGTGGTTTATTGGCTATGATTTCAGTCAGCCCATTCCCCATTTCACGACCCTAGGCAAGAACTATGTTCGCCGTTTTCGGGATACTCAACTCTTCGAGTCGATCTTCCTTCGAATATTGGAGGAGGCGGTTCATCATGGATTCGTGAAGCCTGATGTGCTTTTCATTGATGCTACGCATGTAAAAGCCAGTGCGAATAAGCATAAATACGTGAAAGAAATCGTTGAAGAACAAGCGAAGAAATATCAAGAGCTGCTGGACGAAGAAATCAATCAGGATCGTATTGCACATGGAAAGAAGCCCCTTGAAAAAAAGACAGAAACTTCGAAGAAGGAGGTGAAAGTCAGCACAACTGACCCGGATTGCGGATTGTTTGTAAAAGGGGAAAAGGAACGTGTATTTGCTTATAGTTTTCATACAGCATGTGATCGAAATGGATTTGTGCTTGGTGCCAAGGTAACGCCAGGCAATGTGCATGACAGTCAGGTTTTTGAGGATGTTTTGAATCAAGTGCGAAAGACGTTTGCACAGCCTCAAGCTGTGGCAGTGGACTCGGGATACAAGACGCCTTACATCAGTAAAACACTCCTTGATGACCAGATTCGCCCCGTTATGCCCTACACAAGACCACGCACCAAAGAAGGTTTTTTTAAAAAGCACGAATATGTGTATGATGAATATTTCGACTGCTACATCTGCCCGAACGAGCAAATCTTAACATATGAGACAACAAACAAGGATGGGTACCGTATCTATCGATCAAATTCTCAAGTTTGCCGAAGTTGTCCGTTCTTGAAACAATGCACGGAAAGTAAAGACTACACAAAGAGAGTGAGTCGCCACATCTGGGCTGATTACCTCGAAGAGGTAGACCACCTCCGGCATACCGAGGAAAACAAACAAATCTATAGCAAACGGAAAGAAACGATTGAACGTGTATTCGCTGATATGAAGGAAAAGCATGGCATGCGTTGGACGACCTTACGAGGACTGGAGAAGGTCACGATGCAGGCGATGCTTGTTTTCGCTGCCATGAACTTGAAAAAAATGGCGACCTGGCTATGGAAATCAGGTCGCCAAAAGGTGAACGATCAAAACACCTTCGGTATTTTCATCAAATTATTAAACAAACTCCCTCTGCTGTTCGTTCAGCGAGGGAGTTTGTCTGCAACCTGACTCACCCAGAGGGTGAGTCCGAATTAGCGGAAAACGGGATAGCTATGGAAATGAGGAGCAGGGCAGCAGCTAGTCCAGATGATGCGTATGTACGTAGATGGCCGCCTGTGTACGGTCCTCGACGCCCAGCTTAGACAGGATGTTGCTGACGTGGGTCTTTACGGTCTTGATGCCGATGATCAGTTCGTCCGCAATCTCCTGGTTGGACTTGCCTTGGCCGATCAGCTTCAATACTTCCAGCTCGCGCGGCGTCAACTGTTCATGCGGCTGCGCTTCTTGTCCATGACGGAAGCGGGCCATGATTTTGCCGGCGACGCGAGACTCCAGGACCGGCTCGCCTGCGGCTGCCGCCCGGATCGCCCGGGCAATTTCGGCTGCACGCGAGGTTTTCAAGAGATAACTGAACGCTCCTGCCTCAATGACGGGATATACCTTTTCATCATCAATGAAGCTGGTCAAGACGATGACTTTGCTAGCGGGGCAGGTTTCACGTACCCGCCTGGTCGCTTCCACGCCGCCGATCCCCTCCATCACGAGGTCCATCAAAACCACGTCCGGCTGCAGCTCGACAGCCAGCTTCACTCCTTCTTCACCGCTGGATGCTTCGGCTACTACTTCAATGTCGTCTTCAGTAGACAGATAAGCAGCCAATCCCATTCGCACCATTTCATGATCGTCCACGAGCAATACGCGTATCATGTCAGCTCTCTCCCTTCCATTTCCGCTTGCAGCATGATCGGGATGCGCACCTCGATCTGCGTCCCTTTTCCGACTGCCGAGTAAATATCCAGCGAGCCGCCGAGCTCTGCCACCCGCTCCCGCATGCTTCTCAATCCGTACGAAGTCAGCTTCTCTCCCTCCGGATCAAAGCCGACGCCATCGTCTACGATGCGCAGCCTGACTTGCCCCTTCAGCGTAAACAGCTTGACCGCGATGTGGTTGGCACGGGCATGCCGGAGCGTGTTGGAGAGTGATTCCTGCAAAATGCGGAACAGATGGTCCTCGATTCCGCTCGGCAGGTTGTCCACTTCTTCGATCTCCCAGCTAATTTCCATCGCATTTTTGCGGGTCAGCTCTTCCAGCAGATCTTCAATGGCTTCCTTCAGTGCCTTGTTCTGCAAAGTCGCCGGGCGGAGGTGCAGCAGGAGCGCCCTCATCTCCGCCTGCGCAGCCGCGGCCATTTCTTCCACCAGCTCGATCTGCTGGGCAGCTCGCTGCGGATTTTTTTCGATCAGTCTTTTTAAGGCTGCAGTGGTCATCGCGATGGCAAACAACTGCTGGCTGACCGCGTCGTGCAGCTCGCGGGCCAGTCGCTGCCGCTCTTCGGTGACCGCTGTATGCTTCAATTGTTCCGCCAAAGCGGCGTTGTGATTGGACAGCCGTTGCAGGGAAGCGACCTGTTCTTCCCACTGGGCCGCCAGACGGTTCAGCTGCCAGCCCAGTTCACCGATCTCGTCCTCGCCCAGCTCAGGGACGCGCGAAGACAATATGCCGCGCCCCAGGCTGGTGGCTGCCTCCCAAAGCACCTGCAGTCTCTTTTTCAGCAAATTCCCGAAAATGTAGCCTCCGACCAACCCGACGACACTTGCTGTCAGGATCGCGAATGCAAACGAGGCCAGTTGTGTTTTCCAATCCAGCTTCTCCGGCAAATAGAGATGCAGGTAGGTCGCAAGCCATCTCGTGACGTCCGGGTCCCCGGCCACCACGAAATACAGAATCAAACTGCACAAAAAGGAGGCGGTAACCGCTCCTACGGCCAGCAGCAAACCGTAGCGCACGTACTGCCATTGGATACTTGCCAACCGCTGTCGTCGCATTTGTCAGTACCCCCTAAATGTACTTGACTTTAACATCGCCGACGAGCAGCGAAATCTGTACATGGATTTTTTGCGCTTCCTGTTCGTACTGTTCGGAGCGGATCATCACGCTGCGATTGATGCCCCCCTGCCTATGGCCAAACACTTCCAGATCGCCGATGCGCACCTCCGCAGATACGGCTACTGGCATGTCTACCGGAACGTAAATAGTGACGTCCCCCACCCAACCGTCGACTATCAGAAACGCTTCATCATCCATCAGCATCGCCCGGGACAGATCTATGACAACATTCCCGACTCCGTGCCAGATATGCAACTGGCTTAGCTCAAAGCGGCCGGATGTCAAGTGAAAATCACCGATCAGCGAACTGCGGGAATCTTTGGGCGACAAAATGCTGCCAGGGCCCGCGGATGAAGCAGTCCATCTGCTTCTTTCCGTTCCAAATGGATTGCGGTATCCCGCTTTCTGTCTCCAATGCCCTGATTGTTTGCCTGTTGCCGTATCTTCCGCTGAAGCAAAATTCGGATCAGCATCGGCTGCTTCGGCAGCCTCCGGTATTGTCGGCCGGATTCCTTTGTCAGCCGAACGCCCACGGATCAGCCGAAATCCAAAGTAAATGAACAAAAGCGGGATTACAAGCTGGAACAGATCATCCATGCCGATATGAAGCCACATGTCCAAAGCAATCATGATGCCGAGCCCGGCCAGCAGGCCTCCCCGAACACGCTTGTGATTTCCCCACATCTGTACGCCGAAATACACGAGAACCATCGGCCACAAATCAAAGAGGCCAAACGTGATTATATGCAAGCTGTCAAGAAAAAGGCCAATTCCTGTCAAAATGATCAAGACACCGACCGTCATTTTTTGTAAGCGGGACAATTTCACAAAGGTCTCCTCTCTTACGCCCCATGTCGGCTAATTTCCTACACTTCCGTCACGGCAAGTATAAATAAACGCAGGCGGAATATTCAACGGCGTAAATGTGGTTTCTACCCGCTGAAAGCGCGTCTGCAGCTCAGCTTTCAGTTGGAGGGAGTATTGAAACGTGATGAACAGGCCACCCGGAGCAAGGGCAGACTGGACTTCATCCAAGATCCCCGTCCGCAATTCCGCGGGAAAGTTGGCAAACGGAAGTCCGGAGATAATGGCATCAGCCTTGCCAATCCCGGCCTTACTCATGTACTCTTGCAGCTTCAGTGCCTCATCCCACATCGTGATGCCGGGAAATCGGCGAGTCAGCATTTCGCGAAACAACGGATCTCTCTCCACCAAAATGTATTTGGTATCGAGCCTTTTTTTCTTTAGAATGCTTTCCGTAAAGGCGCCTGTTCCAGGCCCCAGTTCTATAATCACGTCAGACTGATTCCAGTCCACGCTGCACAGCATCTTTTCGCATAAAAAACGAGAGCTGGGAATGATGCTTCCTACACGTCCTGGCTCCGCAAAAAATCGACGTAAAAAGACCATAAAGTCTGCCAAGGATAGAACCTCCTAGGGGAAAAGCAGCCTGCTTGGACAGGCTGCCTGGTTGCCACTTCCTATTCTACACGAGATGCCTGATTCCTGTCGTTACTCCTGAACTTTCGCAGGCTCGGCATCCTTTTTGCTTTGCAAAGACGCTTTGATTTGGGCCAGCTCCTCATCCAGATCATTCTTTTCAAGGGACTCGAGAGCTTGCTCCAAACCAGCGCTGGTCTGGCGCCACTGGCCGCTCAGATTGGCTTCCGCTTCCATCCGCAGCACTTTTTCTTCCATCCGGGAAAAGCCTTTGCCGGCAGATTGATTGCCCATGCCGACAATTGCATGGTTCACTTGTTTTTGCGTTTTCGCTACTTGCGCTCTTGCCATCAGAGTGAATTTTTTCGCTCTCATTTTATAAAATTCTTCTTTCAGCTCGGTCAGCTTCTCGCGCATTTGCTGAGCGGCTTCCGATGCTGTCAGATAAAGGGCTTCGTATTCCTGGGCACGCAGCTCGTATTGCTTCTTGTCGGCCAAAGCCCGGCGCGCGAGCAGGTCTTCCCCTTCGGTCAGCGCCAGCTTTACTTGACGATCGCGTTTTTCCGCAAGCGCCACTGCCTCTTCCCATTGCTGGTGGAATTTCTTCTCCAGGGCCACTTGCTTGGCTACTGCCACTTCTACTTGTCCGATCTCCACTTCCATGTCACGCATGTACTGATTGAGCATAACCACCGGATCTTCCATTGAATCCAAAGCGTCATTCACAGAAGCCACCGTCAAGTCACGCAGTCGTTTAAAAATACCCATTTTTTAGTCCTCCTTATCATATCACAAGAAATTTGATTGTCATGTACCTTGCACTTTTCAGGTTTGTTTCATCACTTGTCATCGATATCAAGGTTGTTGCTTCTTGGCCATTCTGTGCTCCCAGCCGTCCAGAGCATCCTCTTTCAATACCTGCCTTGCCCACTGCCGCTCCCATACTGTCGGCATGGAATCATGCGTCTTGTCACTGCGGCGGATAAAGCGGTACCCGAGGTAAATCACTCCGATAGCCAGTACGACATTGAACAGTAAATGCAGCTTGCCGATCAACATTAACAGCCCGAACAGAAAGACCAGTATCCCCCAGAAGCGGGAACCGGAGCTGCCAATCACTTTACGGGCTCCGTATAACATGATCAGCCCGGGGATCAGCACACCGAGGAAATCGCCGCCGTCGATACCGAGTTGGTCCAATAAGACAAACCCTCCGGTCAGCAGCAATGCGAGTCCAAGGAGCACCTTGCCAGACCGCTCACTCATGAAATGCTTCCCTCCAATCGACTATTTGTTGGTGTGTCAACCTTATGCCTTTATTCTAGACGGGGCGAGTGTTCGACATAACGGGCGAGCGGTTGGTTTTTGCCTCCGTCCCTGGACGGATAAAGTGTCGTCCCCCAATCGGACAAGGATCCCTCTTGATTGGATTCAGCCCTTTTCCGGCGCAGGGCGAGCCGTCATGGAGAAGAAAAGTCCGACACATGGTTTCCATTACATATAGAAGAAAAATGTCGTTTGCACGGTACTGACGAAACGTTACAGCTTATGACAAAATATTGTGACGAAATCGTGAACAAACAAGGGTAGAAAAAGGAAAAGTGGGACAAGTGTTGAATTGTGTGGAGGTGCGTGTAAAAAAATATCGAAAAATAGCCGAGTTCCGCTATGCGGAAACGGGGGACCCACTATCTTTGGGGTGAATGGCTGCGCTCTCGCAGTCTAGGGCATTCCTTTCGACCGAACCCTTCAGCTAACCTCGTAGGCTCAGGAGAGGAGCAGTATCTTTTGCGCAAGACAGTAGTTTCTTTGCTTATTGCCGGATTGCTTGCAATGGGTACCGGTGCGGCGCATGCTCAGGAGGGAACCCCCCTGATGACTGTCGTCAATGATCTGTACGGTGTCCCTTACAAGTCTTCCGGAACCACGAAAAAAGGCTTTGACTGCTCCGGTTTTACACGCTATGTGTTTGATGCGCTAGGTGTAGATTTGCCTCACAATTCTTCTTCTCAGTATCAAGTCGGCCAACCGGTTAGCCGCAAAGATTTGCAGCCCGGCGACCTCGTCTTCTTCAAGACGAATGGAAGAAGCATTTCCCACGTAGGAATCTACATCGGCAATGACACGTTTGTGCACTCGGAATCTGGCAGAGGCGTCGTCAATACCAAATTGAGCGACCCCTATTACTGGAGCAAACGCTATGTAGGAGCCAAGCGAATCGCTGCTCCGGCACTCCAGGCGAAAGCCACCGACACTCCTCCAGCCAAGAAAGCGGTACAAGCGGCTTCCTTGCCTGAAGCACAACCAGAACAACAAGCGAAAGCGCCCGAGGCAGCTCAACCAGAGCAACAGCCTGGGCAGCAGGCAGCAGCTGCAGCTGAGACACCAGTTGAGACACATACAGTGCCACAGCCGGAACAACAGCCGGAAGCGCAGCCTAGCAAGTAAGTGCAAGCACAAAAATGAAAGCCAGGGACGTTAGGTCTCTGGCTTTTTCTGACGAAATTTAGTACCTGGTGTCAATAGGAAGTAACACCCGCTATTCTTCATTATATGTCCTTTTTCCTGCCGGAACACGCTGGTAACGTTTGGTTTCTTTGTCCTTCACCAGTCAAACCGTGTTATGATAGGAGAGAATACAAATATTCAGGAGATTTGAGGTTACTGGGGGAGTACCTGTGAAAGACCATATTTTGCTTGTAGACGACAATCAGGAAATCATAGAGCTTCTTGAAGATATTTTGGAAAACGAAGGGTATGAGGTCACTTTTTCAGAGAGCGGGGAGCATGCCCTTACTTTGTTGAAGCAAGGCTTGAAGCCCAATTTGATTCTTTTGGACATCATGATGCCGAATATGAGCGGCTATGAGCTGTGCTCGCAAATTCGCCGCGAATCGGACCTGCCGATCCTGTTTCTCAGTGCGAAAGGAAAAGCGGTCGACAAAGTCGTCGGTTTTGAAATCGGCGCCGATGACTATATCACGAAGCCATTCGACACGGAAGAGCTGCTCGCCCGCATCCGGGCGCATCTGAGAAGGTACGAGCGGATTCGCAAGCATACCGAAGAGCACAGCGAAAAGGACCCATCCGGCTCCTCCATTACCGTTTTGAAATTTAAAGGACTGGAAATCCACAAGGAAACGTACTCGGTGTATGTAAATGAAGAAAAAATTGACCTTTCCACCAAAGAATTTCAGTTGCTCACCTTTCTGGCCGAAAATGCCGGCATTGTGTTTACCCGCGAACAAATTTACGACCGGGTATGGGGATACGGCTACGGCTCCCTCAATACTGTGACGGTTCATATCAAAAATTTGCGGGAAAAGCTGGAACGGGAGCGGCAGTACATCAAAACGCAGTGGGGGACGGGTTACGTTTTCATCGGGGAGAAGGTGTAGATGAGCATCCGCAACAAGCTGTTCCTCTCGTTCTTCGCACTGATTGCGCTGAACCTGTTCGTTTTCAAGTTTGTCTTCGAGGATATTATTGTCGTTCAACTGAAAACGGATCGCCACAATCAATATCGCTATGAAAAGGAAACGGCTGAAAAGGTTCGCGTCAATCAGCTGCTCAGCGCCAGCAATTTCAAGGACCCGACAGACCGCAGCGAGTTGGAAAAGCAGTTGCCGGAGGATTTGGTATACAAAATGTTAGTCAAGGACGCCAACGGCAACACGATCTTCATCAAGACATCCCAGGCATACAATTTGAAAAATCCGCCGAGGAAAATAAAAAAGGAAAATACCGATCTGAAGGTTGTGGCGGAATACCATTTTCAACACGAACCGCCGAAAAAAGGCGAAACCATCATCTACTTCTACACAGATGACTCCGATATTATGGCAACAAAAGGGGTCAGCATGATGCTCTGGTACATCTACGGGAGCATTGCCCTGGTCGGACTTGTCCTGCTCGGCTTCTTCGTCCGCTGGATTCACCGGCCGGTAAACGAGCTGTCCCGCGTAACGCAGGAAATTCGCGAAGGAAAACGGCTGGTTTCGTTTACGTACCATTCAGAAGACGAATTTGGCCGTCTGTTTCGCTACTTCTCCGACATGGTCGATCAGCTCCGGTTTTCCGAAGAGCGTCAATCCGAGCTGATTTCCGCGATCGCTCACGATTTCCGGACACCGCTGACAACAATCAAAGGATACGCCTCCTACATCGCCTCAGGGCGGGTAACCGATCTGGAACGGATCAAGAAGCAGATGAAAAAGATCGAACAGAAGACGGACGATCTCGACAAGCTGCTCGACGAACTGCAGGACTTTACCCAGCAAAGTACGGAGCTGAAGCTGAACCTGAGCCGCATCCACGTCAAGAGCTTTGCAAAAGGAATCATTGAGGACTACCTGGTCAAGATCAAGGAATCGGGACTAACACTCCAGTGGAAGCTGCGCATCTCCAATGATCTGTACATCGAGGCGGACGAGACCAAGCTCCGCCGCGTACTGGAAAATCTGTTAAACAACGCCATTTACTACAACAAGCCGAACGGATCGATCCTGCTCACCTGCGACCAGCGGGAGGGGCATGTGCTCTTTTCCGTGATCGACAAGGGTGAAGGCATCTCGCAGGAGGATTTGACCAAAATCTTCACCAAGTTTTACCGCGCGGAAAAATCGCGCAATCGCAACAATGGCGGAACCGGCCTGGGCCTGACGATCTGCCAAAGCATCGTCCAGCGGCACGGCGGTTCGATTTCCGTCAGCAGCGAGCTGGGGAGGGGGAGCTCTTTTTCCTTTACGATCCCCTTTTTCCAATCTTAATTTATATAGATTTATTCTCAGTTAATATATCCTTTATAATTGTCTGGTAGATTATCTTGTATAGCATGTTGCTTTCAGTGATAAATAACCCCAGTTCGGTATCTAACACCTTAGCGGAAATTGCAAAAATGGTGGGCAGATGCCTTTTTTTTATGCAAAAAGACACGAACCGTCAATGAAGTGACCCCAAAAAGTTAGACAGTCATTTTAATTAAGCAGCAAGTAAGGTTTGAGTTCGGTATTGCACTGGACTCAAGCCTTTTAATTTTGCCTTGATTCGTTTGTTGTTGTAGTAATCGATGTATTTTGCTAACTCTTGTTTAAAATGTTCAATGTTTTCAAACTCCTGCATATATAAAAATTCCGATTTTAAGATACCAAAGAAGTTCTCCATTACAGCATTGTCATAACAGTTTCCTTTTCGTGACATACTCTGCGTAATGTTCTTTTCTTTTAATGCCTGTTGGTACTTGCTCATTTGGTAATGCCAGCCTTGATCCGAGTGAATAAGCAGCTCGTCTTCATCTGTTAGTCGTTTAAAAGCTTGGTCCAGCATCGTTGAAACAAGAGAATACCTTGGTTTTGAATCAATCGTATAGGCGACAATTTCTCCGTTAAATAAATCTAACATTGGCGATAAATAAAGCTTTTCGCCAAATAATTTAAACTCCGTAATATCCGTTACCCACTTCTGATTTGGCTTGTCTGCGTGGAAGTTGCGATCCAAAATATTCGGCGCCACCTTTCCAACTTCCCCTTTATAGGAGCGATATTTTTTCATCCGAACCATGCTTTTTAAGCCTAACTGTTTCATCAATCGCTGTACTTTTTTATGGTTTACCTGATGTCCTAGATTCTTGAGTTCATCCTTAATACGACGGTATCCGTAGCGTCCTTTATGTTCATGGTAAATCGCCTGAATTAATGTTTTTAATTCAGCATGTTTATCTGGACGGCTGAAAGTTTTTACATAGTAATAATACGTACTTCGTGGAATACCCGCGAGTTTAAGTAGCGCTTTTATAGGAAATTCGGTCCTTAGTTCAAATACTACTTGCGCTTTGTCTTGCTTTGTAATTTTTCCTTGCTTTGAACTAAGGCATTCAACTTTTTTAAGTAAGCATTCTCCATGCGTAAACGCTCTAATTCTTCCTGCAGTGCCTCGACTGATCCTTCAACAGGTGTTCCTTTCTTGTGTCTCTTCTTCATGGCTGGACGCCCCTTTTTCTTTGAAATGAGAGCGTCTATTCCTTGTGATTGAAATTGCATTCTCCATTTTCGAATCAATCCAGGAGAGGTGATTCGAAAAATGGCGGCTGTTTCATTCGGAGACGTCCCATAAGTATTCATATAATTGAGTACGTCTAGTTTAAACTGTACCGAGTAACTTGTATAGGATTTTACAAAGGCTTTTTCACCCTGATGCTCGTACTGCAACACCCAGTTTCTCACCATATAGTCAGATGCACCAATGGACGCTGCGATCGAAGCATAACTCTCCACACCTTCTAAGTATCGTTGAACCGCAGCTAACTTAACATCCCCACTAAATTTAGTCATAAAAAAACTGCACCCCCAACTGTTGAATATGTCCAACAATTGGGGTGCAGTTCATCAATGGTCCGTGTCTTTTTCTGTGCCCTTTCGTTATTGCGACCGCGCCTCCAGCCTCATCATCAGACCGCCTTTCGGGCGAAGGGTGACAAGCGGCTCCGCTTCCACGGGCTTGCCCGGGTCGGCGAGCTGAAAGCGATACTTCTGTGCGAACGTAGCGAGCAGCAGCGCGGCTTCCATCAGGGCAAAGTTGTTCCCGATACAGATGCGCGGACCTCCGCCAAACGGAAAGTAGGCGTATTGCGGGATACGCTTCAGCAAGTCCCCCTCAAACCGTTCCGGGATGAAATCCTCCGGCCTGTCGTAGTACTTCTCGCTTCTGTGCATGACGTACTGGCTCATCATGAGCGTATCTCCGGGCTTGTACGTATGCCCCCCGATCTCTACTTCTTCGGCGACTTCCCGGTTGATCGTCCAAGCCGCCGGGTACAAGCGCAGCGTTTCGCTGATAATCTGGTTTACATACTTCAGATTCGGAATATCCTCTACCGTGGGCAGCCGTCCTCCCAACACCGCGTCCAGCTCGGCCCAGAGCTTTTTTTCCGCCTCAGGGTTGGTCGCCAGCAGATACCAGATCCAGGACATCGTGTTGGCTGTCGTCTCATGGCCTGCGACAAAGATGGTCATGACTTCGTCTCTTACCTGCTCATCCGTCATTCCTTTGCCGTCATCCTCATCTCTTGCCGCCAGCAGCATCGCCAATAGGTCAGTGCGCCCCTGATCTCCTTCACGGCGGCGCTCTTCGATGATGTTGTAAATCGTCTTGTCGAGCAGCTCGGCTGACTCGCGGAACTGCCGGTTGCTTGAGGTCGGAACGGTGAGCGGAATGTCGATGAAGGACGACGCTTTCGTCGAGACGTATTTCAGGCCCACATCGATGGCCCGGGCGATCTGGTCAGCGCCTTCCTTGAGACCTTTGCCAAACATCGTCTCTGTGATAATCGCCAGCGTCACTTTCATCATGTCTTCATGCACATCGCGTACATCTCCTGCTTTCCAGTCATCCATCAAGCTTATCGCCTGCTGGACCATGGACTCGCCGTAGGTCGCGATCCGCTCGCGGTGGAATGCCGGCTGCATCAGCCTGCGCTGGCGTATGTGCTTCTGTCCTTCGCTGGTGAGGATGCCGTCACCGACGACCGCCCGGGCGACCTGCAAGCCTTTTCCTTTGCGAAAATGGGCCTGCTTGCTCACCAGAATTTCCTTGATCATGTCCGGATTGCTGATCAAATACACATGCCGCGAGGGGCCAAAGCGAAAGTGGGCCACATCGCCGTGTTCTTTCGCAGCTTCGCGCAGGAAGCGGAGCGGGTCCCGGCGAAAGGCGAGCAGGTTGCCCGAGATCGGCAGTCCTTTTGGGCCAGGTATGGTGGTTATATTCACGATCATTCCCCCATTCTCAGTCGTGTTTTTCCCAATACTGTTTGTAGTATCCAACCAGTCTGGCCGTTTATACCATGAGTGCCATGTCTGAGAGAAATGACTGTCGATGCTGTTGTCGGAGGAGGTCTCGCAACCACCGAGGACACGGACAATGGACTGAACTGCCGTAAACCATCAAAATGTGGATACAAGGATTCGGGCAATAAAAAAAATCGCCCGAACTCGGCGAGCGATTTGGATTGTTTCAGGATAGCGGTCTGCTGTGTGCCTGAAGCAGATTTGAGGATACGAGCCGCTCTCGCACCTTGATGCCGATCCAGGCAGCCAGGACGGCTTTGACGACACCTACCAGCAGGAATGGTACGGCTCCTCCGGCAAAAGCCTTGTCCCACGGAATGTCCAGAACGTACTTGAGCTGGACCGACCCGAAGATGAGCGTAATAATCATGCCGACAATATTGGCGACCAGAGCCCATGTAAAGGTAAAACGCGTTTTTTCGAGAATGAGACCAGTGGCAAAAGCAGTAAAAATAAAGCCAAAAATGTAACCGCCGGTTTTGTCCACCAATACCTGTGGTCCACCGCTAGCACCTGAGAATACAGGAAGGCCTACTGCACCCAGCAGGACGTAGATGAGAATCGCTACGGTCCCCCACCTGCTCCCCAGAATCGTCGCGGTAAAGCCGACAGCCAGCGTCTGACCCGTAATCGGAATAAGCGGCAGCGGAATCGTAATTTGCGAAAAGACAGCCGTTACAGCGGCAAAGATGGCCGAAAGCACCAGCCATTTCAATCGTTCGTTTCTCATGATAGCCTCCATTTTGTCAACTTAAAAATAAAGTGCGTTAACAAAATGATACTGCCTGTTTTTCTGCTTGTAAACAGTTACTTCACGATCTTTTCGCAAGGACGGCATGCAGTTGTGTGAGCGATGCGATTGTATGATCCACCAAGCCGCGGAGATCCTCGATGTTGCCCTCGTCGATTTTGCGATGAAAGTCGAGTGTGATCTGGTTTTCGTACTGTTTGGGCGGCCAGTGGAGCTGATACTCGTCCAGCTTGGCTTTAATGGTTTGCGTTATGTACGGCCGATTCCCCCAGATATCATTCAGCATCTGTGCTACGGCTTCTGTCTCCCGCTGCACATCGGTGACTGTCATGAAAAAATGGATGCAGATCGTACAGCCGATATGCTCTGTCAAAGGCTGCTCCAGCTGTTCGGCCGCAATATCGGCAAGCGACGTACGCAGCTGCATCTGGGCGAAGACACCCTTTGCCTCCCCGAATTCGTCTGCCAGCCGAAAATCGATCTGAAACTGCCTGTGGAACGTCGCCAGATCCATGGTGTCCGAACGCCCGATAATCGTGATGCTGCCTTCAAAGTCCCTGTCGTACACGGCTCCTTCCAGCACCACTTTGATATTGTCAAAAACAAGCGGGTGAAACATGTCCGCTCCTCCTTTTCCCTTGCACCTCTTTCTCCATAGAGTGCCCCTAAATTCTTTTCATTGCAAGCGAAGTCTCAAGTTCAAGAGCATGCCAGCTTTACGCTCTGTTATAATAAGCTCATTCATCACTGCGATCCCTGAAAAAGAGAATCCGTTGTTGTGAGGAGGTTTTTTCATGAATGCATTCGATACCATGCTGGACCGGTATGCGTCATTGGCGGTAAAAGTCGGCGTAAATGTGCAGCCTGGACAGACTCTGGTGATCACCGCTTCCCTTTCCTCCGCCGATCTGGTGCGAAAAATTGCACGAAAAGCGTACGAAGCAGGGGCAAAAGACGTACATATGGAATGGCGCGATGACGAGCTGACACGGATGAAGTACGATCTCGCACCGGACGAGGCCTTTCATGAGTATCCGCTGTGGAAAGCAAAAGGGATGGAAACGATGGCAGAAGAAGGGGCGGCCTTTCTCAGCATCATCGATTCCGATCCGAATCTGTTGAAGGGCGTTCACCCCGAGCGTCTGGCTGCCGCGAAAAAGTCAGCCGGTCAAGCGTTAAACAAATTCCGCAGCTATACGATGAGCGATCAGGTGAGCTGGTCCGTGATCGCCGCACCGAACCCTGCCTGGGCGGCGATGGTCTTCCCCGACCTTCCCGAGCAGCAGCGAATCGTGGCGCTCTGGCAGGCCATTTTCCGCGCTACCCGCGTCGATCAGGACGATCCGGTTCAGGCCTGGAGAGAACATCAGGAGAATCTGAACCAAAGAGTCGAATATCTCAATGCGAAGCAGTACCACGCCCTGCACTACAAGGCGCCGGGTACCGACCTGACGATCGAACTGCCGACATCTCACATCTGGATCGGCGGAGGCGGCGTAAACGCCAAAGGGGTCCCCTTCATGGCCAATATGCCGACAGAAGAGGTTTTCACCGCTCCGAAGAAGACGGGCGTTTCCGGTGTCGTACGCAGCACGAAGCCGCTCAGCTACAACGGAAATCTGATCGAGAATTTTTCGCTCACCTTTGAAAACGGTCGGATTGTCGATTTCTCTGCGGAAACGGGCTATGAAGTATTGCAGCAGCTGATCGAGATGGACGAAGGCTCCCATTATCTCGGGGAAGTCGCCTTGGTTCCGCATCAGTCTCCGATTTCCCAGTCAAATATGATCTTCTTCTCCACGCTCTTTGACGAAAACGCCTCCAACCACCTCGCGATCGGGAATGCCTACCCCGTCTGCATCGAGGGAGGAACCAGCCTGTCGCCTGAGGAGCTGGACAGGCGAGGCATCAACACCAGCCTGGCTCATGTCGATTTCATGATTGGATCAGATGAAATGGACATCGACGGTATTGCTGCCGACGGTACGAGAGAGCCTCTGTTCCGCGGCGGCAACTGGGCCTTCTAGCATGTTTTTAATCGGAATATTGGTCGTAGTCGCGATCGTGGCAGAAATTTTCCACCGGTTGAATCCGTGGAAAAAGCCGGAGCCGCCCTACGAAGAGCTTATCGAAAAGATCAAGCAGGCTGACTGGTACCAGGAGCTGTGGCAGGATGAAGCGTGCCGCCACGTGCTGGAAACTGATCCTCACGTACTCGCTTATTACTCGGGAACGTATGAAGCAAAACGGCTGCTCGAAAATCGCGGTTTTCAGCTCGGCTTGATCGATTACGTCAAGGAACAGGCAGAAAAAGTCGTTTTGAACAAAAGGTAGCGAAAACGAGAAGACTTGTCTTCCCCAAACCGATTTGAAAAAAAGATGGATAGAGTCGACAGAGACATTTCTCTGCTGCTCTATCCATTTCTTTGCAAGCGCTGAATTCTTTCTATATACATGGCAGTTGCTCCTCATATGCTATCGCGGGGCTGCCTATTTCTTTGTGTGATAATACAGGTATGCATCGTGTGTGGCCTTTTCCTGGCAAGCAAAGCACTCTGTCATATAAGACTCGGCCTGCTCGACCATCGTTTGGCCGCAAGCTGCGCAGCATTTCGATTCGAGATTGCGAAAGAACGTCGTGATTGGCGTCATGACCATAACCCCCCGATTTTGTTCGTTGAGGTTATTGTATTATAACAGCACTTGTTTTATAAAACTTTGTTATAAAACATTATGCTGTATTATCACAGACTTGCTCGCTCTCGCTTCTGTTTGCTCCTGTTTTCTCTGTATTAGCACTTTTTTGACTATTCCTTACTGTATTACAACAATTGTTTGTACCATAATTTCAGGCATCCCGGGCCTAGATCAGCAGATTAAACAGATACGGATCATGGGTAATTTCCACATAGCGGATGCCGTGCTTTTTCATCCGATCGATCAAGGGCTCGTAATCCTCCTGAGACTTCAGTTCGATCCCGACCAGTGCAGGGCCGTTGTCCTTGTTGTTCTTTTTTGTGTACTCAAACCGGGTGATATCGTCATGCGGCCCCAGTACCCCGTCGATGAACTCGCGCAAGGCTCCGGCACGCTGCGGGAAGTTGATGATGAAGTAGTGCTTCAGCCCCTCATACAACAGCGAGCGTTCCTTGATCTCCTGCATCCGGTCGATATCGTTGTTGCCGCCGCTGATGATGCAGACGACGTTTTTCCCTGGGATTTGCTCCCGGTACAGATCAAGAGCCGCAATCGGCAGGGCTCCGGCTGGTTCCACGACGATGGCATTTTCATTGTACATCTCCAAAATAGACGTGCAGACCTTCCCCTCCGGAACAAGCACGATGTCGTCCAGCACTTCCTTGCATATTTCCCGCGTAAGCTGTCCCACCTGCTTGACCGCCGCTCCATCCACGAACTTGTCGATTTCGTCAAGCGTAACCACATCATCGTGGGCCAGCGCTTCTGTCATAGAAGCCGCTCCCGCAGGCTCCACGCCGATGATCCGCGAGGACGGGCTGATTCCTTTTACATACGTTCCCACACCTGCGGCAAGCCCTCCGCCGCCGATGCTCATGAAGACATAATCGACAGGCTCGTCCATGTCGTTCATGATCTCTGCCCCTACCGTCCCCTGTCCGGCCACTACGTACGGATCGTCAAACGGGTGGACGAAGGTCATGCTTTCCTGCAGACAAAATGTCATGGCTTCCGCAAACGAGTCGTCAAACGTGTCTCCGCCCAAGACAACATCCACGTAGTCTCCGCCAAACAGCTTGACCTGTGTTACCTTCTGCCTGGGCGTCGTGGCCGGCATGAAAATCGTGCCGCGAATCTGCAGCAGTTGGCAGGAATAGGCCACACCCTGCGCATGGTTGCCTGCGCTGGCGCAAACGACACCCCTTTGGCGTTCTTCGTCGGACAAATTGCGGATGAGATTGTACGCCCCTCTGATTTTGAAGGAACGGACTACCTGCAAATCCTCTCGTTTCAGATACACATGACAGCCGTACCGTTCCGACAGCCGCTTGTTTAGCTGCAGCGGCGTTTTTGCGATCACATCCTTCAGTACGTGATTGGCAACGATGATATCTTCCATACTTACTGTTTTCATGGTCTTGCTCCTCTCCTGGTGCACACCCTGTTTCTTTTTCGAAAAGAAGAAAGCCCCCGCCGTCGGCCAGCTGTGCAAAAATTGCGCACGACTGGCTGAGGCGAGGGCATCGCGGTACCACTCAGCTTCTCTGTTTCCTTGCGAAAAACAGACTTTGAGAGTCTCCGGTGAAATCTAGAGACTCCGCCGGATAACGGTGGCGGCTTCCGTTGTCCTTTACTCGGATCGCATCCGCGAAACTTTCAAGAACACAGCTCCAAGGTGATTTTCACAGCAAGCTGACGTCCATCCTTTCAGCACAGGGGGATGGCTCTCTGCGCGTCGCCTTTGCTCCTACTCTTCCTTTTCTACGCTTCTTTTCGTCCTTACGTAATATTTTAAATTAGTTAAAAATTATAGATTTTTGTCTGCTCTTTGTCAATAGGATGTGCTTATTTCAAGGGAACAGGTCTATCATGAGTCCGAGCAAAAGGGAGCCACTCAAAAGGGCTCAACTTAGAGGTCGCAACCAGCTTTTTATAAAAAAGCGGAGAATGCTTGCCGCATCCTCCGCCTTCTTGTGCGCTCAGTTGCTTCCGGGGTTTCCCCTCGGTTTGCTTACACTGCCTTGCTATTTGCTTACACTGCTTTGCATCTTGCCTACACCGCTTCGCAATTTGCTTATGCGGCTTCACAATTTGCTTATACGGCTTCGTAAATCGTTTCGTAGCGCTTGCCGATTTCTTCGTCGGTCAGGCCTGCTTCACGCAGACGATTGATCAGAGCGGTCGCCCAGATTTCGCAGCGCTGTGCCATTTTGGCGTACTTCTTGGCTTCCTTGGTCTTGCGCTTGGAACGGTCTTCCCCGTTGGACTTCAGGTTGTCTAGGATGAACAGCATATGCATGGTGTCGTCCTCGCCCAGGCCGGTCCAGTTGTCGTTCAGGAACGCTGTCACCTTTTTATAGTAACCGTCAAACTCTTCAAAGGAAATTTCCGTGTCCATATTCAAGTATTCCTTCATTTTGTCAAACAGCTCTTGCATCCTCCGTCACAACTCCCTCAATTTTCTCTGCCCTATTATAGCAAAAAGAGAGAGCGCACGAAAGCTGGCATTACTTGTCAAGCTGGATGGGAACTTCCCAATTGAGGTCGCGGTACTGACGTTCCTGAATGCCGTAGGTGATGGTCAGCTCCTTCGGCTGCTTCTCGAGGCCGCTTATGAATAGAGCACTCTTGATTTGCACGCGTCCGTCTTTGTCGCGGGTATACTCTCCGTCGCCGTTGTCCATGCTCATACGGTATACGTTGCCTTTGTCGTCTGTTGCCTTCCAATCGGTAATATATACGATGTCATTCGGCAGGGTTGCTTCAAACTCGATGATTCCGCCTTTGCCACGAGACTCGTGCCTTCCGAACCTCTCCTTTTCTTCCGTCGTCTTCAATTTGCTGAATGTAAAGGTGCTTCCGCTGTTTTTAACCGTCACCGGCTGTTTGCTTAATTCATCGAGAGAAATCTTGGCCTCAAAGGACGCCGGTTCATTCAGATAAATCGAGTGAAGCTTGAAGGTCAGCTTTTCATGGCCTGTAAACGGTGCAAAACCGTCCCACCACACCCTTCCTTGTCCTTCGCCTTTTCCTTTGCCTTTGCTGGTGTTGCGCACCTCATTTTTTCTAATGCCGTTCAAGGTTTCGAACATGGTATCATCCCGACCTGCGATCAGATTCCCCTTTTCGTCAAGAATTTCATAGGCCAGACCGTAATCAGTCAAGTAGTACTGCATCAGTTCTCCAGGAGTTAACCGCATTTCCTTCCTGGGCCCCTCAGGCGCATCATTCCAGCCTTTCTCCTCGATCAGCTTCCTATACTCCTTGTTTTTCTGTTCGTTCCAAGCC
Organism: Brevibacillus borstelensis; assembly: GCF_036700025.1. Taxonomy (NCBI): domain Bacteria; kingdom Bacillati; phylum Bacillota; class Bacilli; order Caryophanales; family Paenibacillaceae; genus Brevibacillus; species Brevibacillus borstelensis. The sequence goes on from NZ_CP144922.1 coordinate 4,740,224, forward strand.
GTCTCTAGGGTAAGCAGACTGGCGCTGGGAACGGTCATGATGTTATCCAGCTTGATGACGACCCCCTGCGGCGAAGTATACTCCTGATTGATCACTACCGTTTTCGCCACTTCTTTTGCCTTTTTCATATCGATGGGAATATCGAGCTTCCACGAGCCTTCGGTGTCCATGATTTTATTGAACTCAACGCCGACCCTAAGCTCGTCTGGCACTTTCTCTACTGAGTCAAATATGTCATACAAATCCTGTCTGACAAGCATGTAATCCCCGTATTTCCCACGTGCCCAGCCATCTCCCTCGGGATTCAGGTCGTTGCCGGCCTTGTCTGTAAGCGTAAAGCTCTCTTCGTAATTGCCCGCCTTGAAATCCAGCTTCTTTCCATCCTTATCGACAATCTCAAAGATCAGGGCTATGCGCGTCGGATCGGCGAGCACTTCCTTGACGGTCACGGTGTAGCCTTTATCCGTTACCTGCTTGTTGATTTGCTGGGCGTAGCCCTCGACCGCTGCTTGTTTCAAGCCCCCGTCCACATCTTTAACAGTATTGAACAAACTGTTTACGTAATTGGCAAACGTCGGCGAAACCATCGTTCCGAATGTAACGGCAGCCGTAAGACCGGCTACGGCAATCGCTGTCTTCTTCATAATATCCATGCTCCTTTTTTTCCACGTTTTTCTTTTGTTCCTGCTTTTCTCTTGCCTGGCAATATCCTCCATGACCAGCTCTGTAAAACGAGGAGAGAGCAGCTCCTCTGCCAGCAGTTCTTCCGCTTCTGGCGTACCCTCCATGATGTGAGCCAATTCTTCCTGACAAGGGATGCATAGATCGACATGCTGCTCCAGCCTGGCTGATTCCAGCGGGGAGAGCTTCCCGTCGAAATACGGCTTCAACTGGTCAGATTTGTGACATTTCATACAAGGAAGTCCCCCCTTTCTCCAAGCTCTCCCGCAGCTTCTTCTTCGCCCGGTGAATCCGCATCTGGACAGTCGTCATCGGAAGCGCCAGCGCCTCGCTGATCTCCTTGTAGCTGAGCTGGTCGATGTAGCGCAGCACGAACACTGACCGGTATTCCTCTTCCAAGTCCATAATCCGGCGGAGAAGCACCTGTTTCTGCTCTTTTTGCAAGAAAGCTTCCTCCGGCGTCTCCATTTCGATCAGTTCCACTTCTTCGCCAGTGGTTTTAACGGTGCGCTTCCGCCGTCTGAGTTCATCCAGACAGTGGTTGGCAGCAACACGGTAGAGCCACGCTGAAAAATTGCGGTCCTGTTGAAACTTGCCTAGTTGGAAATACGCCTTCGTAAAAACCTCCTGGGCCAAATCCTGGGCATCCTGCTTCTGTCCAATCATCCGGTACAGGTAGGCAAATATTTTTCCTTTATACTTGTCGACAAGTCGTGCATAGGCTTGCTGGTTTCCCCCTAGCACCAGACGAACGAGCTCGTTATCGTCCTGCATGTTTTTCTTTTCCTCCTATGCAAAAGGCTTGCTGCGCAGCGATTGCCTTTTTGCCAAAACAGGTCTGCAAATTTTCCCTAACGGAAATGCCGCTGTTCCAGACGCCATTGTCCCGCTGGCTTCCGATAACAAATTGGCTGATCCCTTTTTGCATCCAGGTTATCGTCGCCGCTCCTCAGGCATGCGGCTGATACTGGCAGACTGTTTGGCTGTGTTCATGAAGTATAACGAACGTTTTCATCCTTTTCTTTCAAATCTTAGGGAAATTTTTAGGGAGGCTCTTGAACGAGTATGCTTTCTGATGTTTTAACGTTAGGGGGGAGTAGGAGGATTACAGCAGGTGGAGGCAGTTCGCGTGCCGGTGCGGAAGGACAATAACAAAAAAAGAGGGACATCACGCCCTCTTTTTCGTCGAAATTTGATATTCACGCGGGAGGGGAGAAATTTTACAACTCCCCCCGCAATTTCGCTGCCCTATTCTTGCAAAAAGAGAGCGAAAGCTTGCCTTACTTGTCAAGCTGGATGGGTACTTCCCAGTTGACGTCGCGGTACTGGTGTTCCTGAATTCCGTAGCTGATCGTCAACTCCTTCGGCTGCTTTTCCAAGCCGTCTATGAACAGAGCGCTTTTAAACTGCACGCGTCCGTCTTTGCCGCGGATGTACTCACCGTCGCTGTGGTCCATGCTCACACTGTATACGTTGCCTGCCTCGTCTTTTGCTTTCCAATCGGTGATGTAGACGATGTCCTTTGGCAGGGTTGCCTCAAACTCGATGATCCCGCCTTTCCCCTCCGACTTGTACCCTCCGATCTTTTCCTCTTCTTCCGTTGTCTTCAGGTGGAATTTGCTAAAGGTAAAGGTGCTTCCGCTGTTTTCAACCGTCACCGGCTGCTTGTTCAATTCATCGAGGGCAATCTTGGCCTCGAAGGAAGCCGGTTCATTCAGATAGATCGAATGGAGCTTGAAGGTCAGCTTTTCATAGCCTGTAAACGGTGTAAATCCGTGCCACCACTCCATTGTTTGGCTATCGCCCTCTCCTCTTCCTGAACTTATGCTGTGTACGCTATTTTTTTCAATACCGTTCAAAGTCTTGAAAAACGTATCATCCCGACCGGCGATCCGCTTTCCCTTTTCGTCGAGAATTTCATACGCCAGATTATAGCTAGTCAAAAAGTCTTGCATAATCTCTCCAGGGGTTAACCGCATTTCCTTCCTTGGCTCCTCTGGCGCATCATTCCAGCCTTTCTCCTCGATCAGCTTCCAATACTCCTTGTTTCTCTGCTCGTTCCAATGCGTCTCCAGGCTGAGCAGACTGGCGCTGGGCACGGTCATGATGTTGTCCAGCTTGATGACGACTCCCTGCGGGGATGTGTACTCCTGATTGATCTCTATCGTTTTTGCCACTTCTTTTGCCTTCTTCATATCAATAGGGATATCCAGCTTCCATGATCCTTCGGTGCCCCGGATTTTATTGAACGCAAATCCAACCGTAAGCTCGTCAGGTACCTTCTCTGCACTGTCGAATACGTCACGCAGGTTTTTGCTAATAAGCATGTAATCCCCGTATTTTCCCCATCTCCAGCCATCTCCCTCGGGATTCAGGTCTTTCCCGGCATTGTCCGTAAGCGTAAATTCCCCACCGTATTCGCCTGCCTTAAAGTCAAGCTTCTTTCCATCTTTATCGACCATTTCAAAGATCAAAGCGATACGCGTCGGATCGGCGAGCACTTCCTTGACAGTTACAGTGATGCCTTTGTCTGTCACTTTCTTGCCTACTTCCTGTACGTAGCCTTCGGCCGCCGCATTTTTCATGCCGCCGTCCGCTTGATTTACGGTATTGAACAAACTGTTTACGTAATTGGCAAACGTCGGTGAAACCATCGTTCCGAATGTAACGGCAGCCGCAAGACCGGCTACGGTAATCGCTGTCTTCTTCATAATATCCATGCTCCTTTTCTTCCAATTGATTGGTTTATTCAAGGCAACCTGCATTCGTTCATCCTGCGCCTGAAAGGGAAATGGAAGATGCGCAAGCTTGTTTGCCACTTCCTCCGTGAACGCATCCGGCAACGGCGGGATGTCCCCCAAAACCCGGATCTCTCGCAGTTCTCCTCCGATCTTTTCCAACTCGCTTTGGCAATAGCTGCATTCTTCAACATGACGTTCTACCAGCAGGCTCTCCGAGTGAGGCAGGTCGTCGCTCAGATATGCCTTCAGTTGATTAGACTTCACGCACCTCAACAGGACCACCACCTTTCACGGGAATCATATACTGTCGCAATTTTTTATGTGCCCGAAAAATCCGCATCTGCACCGTCGTTACCGGAATGGACAGGACTTCTGCAATTTCCTTGTAGCTTAGCTGCTCTACATAACGAAGGAGCAAAATGACCCGATGATCGTCCTCCAGTGCCAGCAGTTTCTCGTGCAGCACTTCATGTTGCTCTTTGGCCAGCAAAATTCGTTCAGGTGTATTCTCATGAACCAGTTCGCTTTCTTCCGCTGTTGTCGCAGGCAGGCGCTTTCGCTTTCGCAGCTCATCCAGACAATGATTGGCGGCAATCCGAAACAGCCAGGCAGAAAAGCGGAAGTCCGGCCGATAATCGCCAATTTTGCAATACGCCTTGATAAATACCTCCTGCGTCAAGTCCTGAGCATCCTGCGAGTGGCCGATCATTCTGTACAGAAATGCGTAGATTTTCCCTTTATAGCGCTCGACAATCTCTGTGTACGCCTGTTTGTTTCCCCTTCGAAGCTGTTCGATCAGCTCCCATTCCTCCTGCATGTGGTATCCTCCCATCCAAAAAGGTGACTGCGCAGTTTTTAGCCTTTTTGTCTGTTCATCAGCTATAACGGATAAACCGGCATTATCTTTCTCCCTATTTCCATCATTTTTTTCTGCAATGGATCAAATAAGTACGAAACAGCTTCCTCCCTCCCGAGGAAAAAGCCATTCTTGCCCTGCCTGCTTGCCAAGCTTGGGTCAGAGGGCTGAGACAAGGTATAATAGAATCATCACAAAGTAAGGAGAGCTGCACCCCATGAAGTCACCTGGCAAGCATCAGAATAACACTCGTCCCAGAAATGATAAACAACCGGACGCAAAACTCGCGGTCGGCCAGCAGATGACCCTGACGATCAAAAGTCTGGGCATCAACGGAGAAGGCATCGGCTATTTCAAGCGAAAAATTGTGTTCGTAGAAAAGGCGCTGCCAGGTGAGGTAGTCCATGCAGAGGTAACCGAGGTAAAGGAAAAATACGCAGTCGCCAAGCTGCTGCGTGTCGTAGAAAAATCGCCGGCTCGCGTCGAACCGCCCTGTCCCGTGTATGAACAGTGCGGCGGATGCAGCCTCCAGCATATGGACTATCAGGCACAGCTCGCCTCCAAACAGGAGCTGGTCATCGAATCGCTGCGAAAGTACGCCCGTCTGGAAAATCCCCCGGTAGCCCCGACAATCGGTATGGACAACCCTTGGGGCTACCGCAACAAGGCACAGTTTCAGGTCGGCAGACAGGACGGAAAGCTGGTGGCCGGACTGTATCAGACCGGGTCTCATCAGCTTGTGGACCTGGAGACCTGCCAGGTGCAGCACGAAGCTACTACGATCATTGTTCGCACGGCAAAAAAGGTCATCGAGGAACTGGGAATCCCCGTCTACGATGAACGGAAGCGGACGGGCGTGATCCGGACGGTGGTGGCACGTGTGGCGTTTGCCACCGGTGAAACGCAGCTGACGCTTGTGACGGCCACACCTGACATTCCGCGAGTCAAGGAGCTCATCCTCGAGCTGCGGACGCGCCTGCCTGAGCTGGTCAGCATCGTGCAGAACGTCAATCCGAAAAAGACTTCGGTCATCTTTGGCGATACGACCCGCGAGCTGTGGGGGCGGCCGTCCATCGCCGAAAAGCTGGGCGAGCTTTCGTTTGACCTGTCGGCCCGGGCCTTTTTTCAGCTGAATCCGGAGCAGACCCGCAAGCTGTACGACGAAGTAAAAAAAGCCGCCGGACTGACCGGCAGCGAGCTTTTGCTGGATTTATACTGCGGGACGGGAACGATCTCGCTTTGGCTGGCCCCGTATGCACGTGAGGTTCGGGGTATTGAGCTGATCCCCGAGGCGGTGGAGGATGCCCGGACAAACGCCGAGCGCAACCGGGCCCAGAACGTACAGTTTCATGTAGGCCGCGCCGAGGTGCTGATGCCCAAGTGGGCCAAGCAAGGGATAAAGCCGGACGTCGTCGTGGTGGACCCGCCTCGAACGGGGCTGGACGACGCTTTGATCCGTTCGCTGCTGGAGGTACAGCCGAAGAAGCTTGTTTATGTATCCTGCAATCCGTCTACGCTGGCGAAGGATATTGCCAAGCTGTTGGCCGAGTATGAGCTGGTGCAGGTGCAGCCGGTGGATATGTTTCCGCATACGGCGCATGTGGAGGCGGTATCGCTGTTGGTGAGAAAGAACAAGAAAATCGGAGATGGATCGGCGGGAAAATGCAGAGGGGGAACCAGCGTCAAAATATCAAAGGAGGCAAAATATGATGAAAATCATTGTCACCAGCATATTCGTAGACGACCAAGACAAGGCACTCGAGTTTTATACTGAAAAGCTGGGCTTTGTAAAAAAGCATGACGTTCCCGCAGGAGAATTTAGATGGATAACGCTTGTTTCTGCCGAAGAACAAGACGGTACCGAGCTTGTACTCGAACCGAACAACCACCCTGCCGCCAAAGAGTATCAACAGAGGTTATTAGCCGATGGCATTCCAGCAACGATGTTTGGCGTTGCCGATATTCAAAAAGAGTACGAACGATTAATCGCCAAAGGCGTAACGTTTACAATGGAACCGACAAAAATGGGCGAAGTCACAATAGCTGTCTTCGACGATACATGCGGCAACCTGATTCAAATCTTGCAGCAGTAACTCCATGACGAAGTGACCTAGTTCTTAACAACTTTACGGGTAAGTTTGGTGAAGTGTTTTTTGCAACCGAAAGCAGTATGCAGAACCACTCTCAATAAAGCTGATGGCTCGGTGAACATTCATCATAAATTCACCCCCACCCTCTTCTTTCGGCTTCATTTACAGTGACCGACACTCAAGCCATGTAGAGGCATCTGTGAGGCTTGCCTGATTTGAGAGCTGAAAAATAGGAAAGCACTTCAGCCGTGTACGCTCTCGTGCTTTCCTATCAATCGTAAATATTATGAGGGGAAGTAGCCCTTTTTAAATATTTCGTACCATTCATTCAATTCATCGCCTTCTAATACACCCAACCTCTCCAGGATATGCCTTGAAAACTCCAATGCACCGCTCCCATTCGCAGTGATGAGATTCTCGTCACGGACAGACTGCGCATCTACATAATGCTGATCCCCTCTGTAGTTCGGAGCTCCTTGCTTCAAATAAGGCAACGTATTGCCTGTATGTTTATGATTATCCAAATATCCGTGGTTTCCCAAGAAAGTGGTCGCATCGCAGATCGCCGCGACAGGAATATCCTTGCTCACACAATAGTCAACGATTACTTTTGCTTGCTGATTCTTTGCTTCTCTCCATCCCGTTCCACCAGGGATGATCAACATTGCGATATCGAGATTCGGATTGAATTCGCCTACGCTGTAATCAGGAAGGACTGTTAATCCCCCCATCGAAACCTTGGGCTCCCGATCAATCGCGATCGTCTTTACACGATATCCTGTTTCTGGCTTGTTCAGCTCTGAACTGACGTAGCTTGCCTCCCAATCAGCAAAACCATCCGTTATAAAAATCAACACTTCCATCAAAGTGATTCCCTCCTTGGTAAAGTTTTGTGCAACTTAATAGTAAACCAGCTTCACTGACAAGCATGGTCAGGCAAGATAAGTTTTCTTTGAGCCGATATCATTCCTCTTTTCGAACACGATACTCCCTGTAACCTCCATACATGTGGAGTGCTGTAGTTGTCACTTTTCAGCCGCTACAGCCCCCCGGTTTTGCTCCCCCCACTGCTTCATCTGGAGAATGATCGGCGTCAACGTTTGACCTAAGTCGGTTAAGGAATATTCCACCTTGGGAGGCACCTGCTGATAGACCTCCCGGTGAATGATGCCATCCTCTTCAAGCTCGCGAAGCTGCAGCGTAAGCATCCGCTGGGTGATATTCGGGCAGATTCGCCGAAACTCATTGAATCTTTTGGGCCCGTCAATCAAATGATATAACAGGATTCCTTTCCACTTGCCCCCAATGACGCTCAATGTAAATTCAACGGGACATCCTTGGCTGGAAGGACCTAATCCGATAGACATCTTCCCCATCCTGCTTCCTCCCTGGTATAAAAATTGATACTACCTATCAAAAATGTGCGTACTTACGTAGACCCAATATAACTCTTATAATCGACTGTGAAAAGATGGATATTCAACAGAAATGGAGTGGATGATCGCATGAATAAAGAACAGATTTTGGAGGCGTATCGCTTCCGGCACGCCTGCAAAGAGTTCGATCCCGGACGGAAAATTTCCGAGGAAGATTTCGCTTTTGTACTGGAAACAGGACGCTTGTCTCCGAGCTCTTTCGGTTTTGAGCCCTGGAAATTCGTCGTGCTGCAAAACCAAGACATACGTGAAAAGCTGCTGCCGGTCACCTGGGGAGCGCAGCGGTCGCTTCCAACAGCCAGCCATTTTGTCATTATCCTGGGACGGACGAAGGAGGATCTGCTGGCGGATTCACCATACATCCAGCATATCATGAAGGACGTGCAGCAGCTGCCTCCGGAAGTTGTTCAGCGCAAAGGGGAGATTTATCACAATTTCCTGGAGCATGACTTCCATCTCCTCGATAATGAAAGGGCTATGTTCGAGTGGGCCTCCAGACAGTGCTACATCGCTCTCGGCAATATGATGACAGCCGCCGCTCAGATCGGCATCGACTCCTGCCCGATTGAAGGCTTCGATAAGGATAAGGTCGAGCAGGTTCTGCGTGAAATCGGCGTCATGGAAGACGGCCATTTTGGAATCGCATGCATGGTGGCTTTCGGCTACCGTGTCCAGGAACCACGCGAAAAAACACGCAGGCCTATCGAAGAAGTTGCGCAATGGGTACGCTAAACAGGGAATTGCACAAAATAAAAACGACCTTGGTCTATCATGGTCGTTTTTATTTTGGATTTCCGTAATCTCCTGTGAGCTGTTCGGTGAAAATAATGCCATGGGAACAGATTTTCTTTGTAACAAATGCAACAGATCAGCCGAAGCAGCCACGCACTTTATTTTCTGTGACAGCAAGTAACCATCTTATACAACACCGATTTATCCAGATTAGGGAAAGCTGGCACGTTCTGCCGTTGACAAATATTTATGCCTGCACTATTATTTGATGCGTCAACTATTGACATGGTCAACGATTGGCTGCACGTGTTTACGGGGAGGTGTTTTGTTGACGGATTCAAAAGAAACTTCCATTATTGATAAACTTCAAAATCTCTACCTCCTGCTAAGCGCCCAATTTGGAAATTGCACAGGTGTCAGCCCGTCCCGGTTTCGGCTGCTTCAACAGCTCTACCATGCCGATGAATTCAGCCAGGCTGCTCTGCAAAAGGAATTGCAGATCGACAGTGCGGCAATTACCCGGCATCTGAAGCAACTGGAAGCCGACGGCATTGTCGCTCGCCGGATGAACCCGAGCGACAACCGGGTCACTTTGGTCCGCCTCACGGATCATGGGCGGAAAGAAATCGTCCTTTACCGAAAGGAAATGGAGCGTTTCCTGGCGCAAATGCTCCAGGATTTCAGCATGGAAGAACAGCAGCAGCTTTCCCGGATGCTTGCGCGCATGCAATCCAACATACGAAACTACACAGAAGGGGAATGACAGATGAACACTTCAGTACTCAATAACGATTTTCAAGAAATCGTCACCGGACGCCGTTCCATTAAAAGATACGATCCCACCGTCAAAATCAGCCGCGAAGAAATGACGGAAATTCTCAGGAAAGCCAACATGGCTCCTTCCTCTGTCAATTTGCAGCCTTGGCGTTTCCTGGTGATTGACAGCCCTGAAGGGAAGGCGAAGCTTGCTCCCCTCGCCCGGTTCAACCAGACCCAGGTAGAAACATCATCTGCCGTGATTGCCGTCTTTGGAGATCTCGACAGCTTTGCCTATGCCGAGGAGATTTACGGAAAAGCCGTGGAGCTTGGCTACATGCCGGCTGATGTCAAAGAAAGACTGATGGAATCCATCACCCAGTATTACGCCAACATGACTCCCGAGGTCAATCTGCAGACCGTCCTGATTGACTGCGGCCTGGTATCCATGCAGCTGATGCTGGTCGCCCGCGCCCACGGATATGACACGAACCCGATCGGCGGATACGAAAAAGACAAGATTGCCGAAGCTTTCGGGCTCGATCCGAAGCGCTACTTCCCCGTCATGCTGATCTCCATCGGGAAAGCGGCCGATAGCGGTCACCCGTCCTACCGCTTACCGGTGGACAAGGTCGCAACCTGGAAGTAACGAATAAACGACACGCTGAGAGGATGAACGCACCATGATCATCATTCACGCCACCATGCACGTAAATCCGGAGAAGACCGAGACATTTTTGCAGGAAATCCAGCCGCTGATCGAAGCCTCCCGAGCGGAAGCTGGAAACATCTCGTACAACCTTTATCAATCCGCGGAAAAAGAGAATACCTTCTTGATGGCCGAAGTCTGGAAGAGCCCTGACGCGGTCGCTTCCCACAATCAAAGCGATCACTTCAAAGCCTTCACAGCTAAAGCCCAGGAATTTCTCTCAGCCCCGTTGCAAGTCGACCTGTATCAGGGAGAGCCGTTACAGACTTCCCGCTAATCAGTTCAAAAGGTCCAGCCCGCTTGATGGCAAGCGAGTTGGACCTTTTTTCTAATTTGGCAAGCGAGTTGGACCTTTTTTCTAATTTACAAAGTGTTACAGTGCCTACGTTGGGGGATTTTTCTCCCTTCATCTCCATCCGCAAATCCACAGCTTTTGCCGCCGCAATCTCTTCATCCGTCAGGGTCGTCGGTACGCCATGTTGTCTCAGAAGATCGTAAGGGTCGCCCGTTCCCTCACCTCGCAGCACAGCCTTCAGACTATCCTCGGCCTGCTCAGCACCACTCTTCACCACAGTCTGTACCGTTTCCTGCCCGGTAGAATACGCTTTGTTTAGTCCAATCGATCCGCCGGTCACCAGCAGCGCCCCGATGGCCGCAGCAATCACGGCTTTGCGGTAATTCACCTTTTCCCCGCGCGCCCGGTCATCCATCACGCTAACCGCAAAGCCTTCGCCAGCCCCCGCCGTTTTGCTCCGCAGGACCGTCGTTGCCAAGCTCCGCGAGATCGCACTGCCAATTTGCCGGAAGCCCTGGCTGATTTGCGTGCCTGCTTTTCGCGTGAACCCTGCGATTGCCCGGACGGGTGCCGTGTTTTTCACGGTCTGGACCGAGATAAAATAAGAAAAGTTAATATAACAAAACCAGGTCAATTATAGTGGTATCTGACCATAATCGACCTGGTTGATGTAACGATGTTAAGTTAAATGAACTGCACCCCAATTGTTGGACATATTCAACAGTTGGGGGTGCAGTTTTTTTATTACTAAATTTAGTGGGGATGTTAAGTTAGCTGCGGTTCAACGATACTTAGAAGGTGTGGAGAGTTATGCTTCGATCGCAGCGTCCATTGGTGCATGTCACCGCCGGGTTAAAATTGACCCAGGTTCGCCGGAATGAAAATGACCCACCCCTGTAGAATACCTCTCTCTGAAATTACCGACCAAAGTAGCTTCAGAGGGGAGACATATGCTAAGGAGTGGGACTGTGATCAGATTACACGAACTTCAAGTGAGCGGCAAGAGTATCCGCGAAATCACAAGGGAAACGGGTCATTCCCGTAATACCATACGAAAATACCTCCGCGCAGAAGGAATTCCGGAACCTCGTCCGCGTAAGAAGAGAGTCTCAAAACTCGATCCGTTCAAAGCCTTGCTGGATCTATACCTCGAAAAGGGAATTTTCAATTGTGAAGTGCTGCTGCGTCTCTTGAAAGAGCGAGGTTACACGGGGGGCATTACGATCATCAAGGACTATGTGAAGCCCCGTCGACCTCCAAAACAGGCACCTGCGGTGCAACGCTATGAGACAAAAGCCGGACACCAAGCCCAAGTGGACTGGAAGATTTGCGAGTACATCGATTTAAACGGTGAAGTGCGTAAAATCCCCGTTTTTACGATGGTGTTGGGTTACTCCCGAGCGATGTACATCGAATTTACAAAGCGCTGTGACATCCACAGTTTCTTACGCTGCTTGATGAACGGTTTGGAATACTTCGGCGGTGTTCCAAAGACCATGCTAACCGACCAAATGAAGACCGTTATTCTTGGCATGGGCGATGATCGAAAGCCGAGATGGCATCCGTTGTTTGAAGATTTTGCTGCGGCTATCGGCTTGATCCCCAAAGTTTGCCGCGTACGACGTCCCCAAACGAAAGGAAAGGTCGAGAGAAGCGTTCAGTTCATCGAGCAGAACTTCATGCCAGGGCGATCATTCACCGATCTTGGTGACCTAAATCGCCAAGCCAGACACTGGTGCGATGAGCAAAACCGTCGTATCCACGGTACAACTGGGGAAAGACCGATCGATCGCTTGGCACAAGAGAAGCTCGGTATGCTTCCGTCTCCGGAACGATGGGCAAAGTACCGGTTTGAACCGAGGAAAGTAAGCCGTGACGGATTTGTGAGCTACGACGGCGTTCGTTATGGCGTTCCATGGCGGTATAGCGGACGTGAAGTAAAGGTACGAGAGGTAAACAGATTCGTCGAAATATACTGCGAGAAGCAGCTCATCGCCCGGCACGAGAAGCAGTACCAATCCCGAAGGCTAGTGATGTGTGAGGACCAATACACGAATTTGAGTACAGCTCAGGGATATGCTTATCCAAAGCCGCAAGGCGTTCAGATTCCTGTACAAGACGTGGAAGTGCGTCCGTTGGACGTGTATGAACGTCTTGTGGAGGTGGGCGCATGATTGAGCTCGAACAAGCCCGCCAGCGTCTGGAGGAACTTGGTTTGGGTCAAGCCGCCCAATCGCTTGATGCCAAGCTGGAAGCTGCCAGCCGGAGCCAAAGCACGTATCTCTCTTTCCTCAATGATCTACTGGACGCTGAGATTCAGGATCGCCAGCGCCGAAATGTAGAGGTCCGCATGAAGCTGTCTCACCTCCCTTATCGGCGTACGCTCAACGAATTCGACTTCTCGTTTCAACCGGGGATTGATGAACGACTGATTCGTGAACTGGCTGCGCTGACGTTCGTTGGGAGGCAAGAAAACGTGTTGTTTCTCGGGCCTCCCGGCGTGGGGAAAACGCATTTAGCCGTTGCTATCGCTATGGAGGCCATTGGACAAGGATTGCCTGTGTATTTCGTCTCTCTCGCGCAGCTCGTGGGCGATTTACGAAAAGCTTATGAAGAGAATCGCCTGGACAAACGAATGAGGGTATATCTCAGGCCACGCATCCTCATCGTGGACGAGGTGGGCTACCTCCCCCTCGATCCGCTCGCTGCAAACCTGTTTTTTCAGTTGGTTTGTGCACGCTACGAGAAAGGAAGCATGATTCTGACTAGCAACAAGAGCTTTGGCGAATGGGGCGAACTCATGGGCGATCCCGTTCTTGCTACAGCTGTTCTCGACCGCTTATTGCATCACTCCCACGTCGTGAACATCCGGGGGAACAGCTACCGGCTCAAAGAAAAACTAAAAACCGGAATCTATTCGACACCAGGCGCACAGGTGGGTCAAAATTATACCGGCGCTCGTGGGTCAAATTAATTCCGGCGTTGACAGTGCATCTGACTATATGGTGAGAAACTGGGTGTTGCAGTACGAGCATCAGGGTGAAAAAGCCTTTGTAAAATCCTATACAAGTTACTCGGTACAGTTTAAACTAGACGTACTCAATTATATGAATACTTATGGGACGTCTCCGAATGAAACAGCCGCCATTTTTCGAATCACCTCTCCTGGATTGATTCGAAAATGGAGAATGCAATTTCAATCACAAGGAATAGACGCTCTCATTTCAAAGAAAAAGGGGCGTCCAGCCATGAAGAAGAGACACAAGAAAGGAACACCTGTTGAAGGATCAGTCGAGGCACTGCAGGAAGAATTAGAGCGTTTACGCATGGAGAATGCTTACTTAAAAAAGTTGAATGCCTTAGTTCAAAGCAAGGAAAAATTACAAAGCAAGACAAAGCGCAAGTAGTATTTGAACTAAGGACCGAATTTCCTATAAAAGCGCTACTTAAACTCGCGGGTATTCCACGAAGTACGTATTATTACTATGTAAAAACTTTCAGCCGTCCAGATAAACATGCTGAATTAAAAACATTAATTCAGGCGATTTACCATGAACATAAAGGACGCTACGGATACCGTCGTATTAAGGATGAACTCAAGAATCTAGGACATCAGGTAAACCATAAAAAAGTACAGCGATTGATGAAACAGTTAGGCTTAAAAAGCATGGTTCGGATGAAAAAATATCGCTCCTATAAAGGGGAAGTTGGAAAGGTGGCGCCGAATATTTTGGATCGCAACTTCCACGCAGACAAGCCAAATCAGAAGTGGGTAACGGATATTACGGAGTTTAAATTATTTGGCGAAAAGCTTTATTTATCGCCAATGTTAGATTTATTTAACGGAGAAATTGTCGCCTATACGATTGATTCAAAACCAAGGTATTCTCTTGTTTCAACGATGCTGGACCAAGCTTTTAAACGACTAACAGATGAAGACGAGCTGCTTATTCACTCGGATCAAGGCTGGCATTACCAAATGAGCAAGTACCAACAGGCATTAAAAGAAAAGAACATTACGCAGAGTATGTCACGAAAAGGAAACTGTTATGACAATGCTGTAATGGAGAACTTCTTTGGTATCTTAAAATCGGAATTTTTATATATGCAGGAGTTTGAAAACATTGAACATTTTAAACAAGAGTTAGCAAAATACATCGATTACTACAACAACAAACGAATCAAGGCAAAATTAAAAGGCTTGAGTCCAGTGCAATACCGAACTCAAACCTTACTTGCTGCTTAATTAAAATGACTGTCTAACTTTTTGGGTGTTTATGGCAGGATAAAAGTGCAGAGAATTGCGGCGGAAAACTGCAGAGTTCCACCGCAATTCTGAGGCCATGAAAAAGGCACTTGCCAACATCCCCCTACAAAATCTACCCTTGGATTTGGCTAGAATCTGAGGGAGTGAGAGGAATGTTGAAAGTGCCACAACAACAGTATATCCGATTTTTGCGGGAAGTCGAAGGGTGTTCGATTCAGGAAATTGCGGAACGTGTCCAGGTGAATTGGCGAACCGCCAAGAAATATGCGGATCGCGACGATTGGAATGAACCGGTATGCAAGCGAAAAGGCCGCCATCCGGTGTTGGGACCGTACTTAGAGATTATTGACACATGGCTGGAGGATGATGAGCGTCTTCCACGCAAGCAACGCCATACAGCCGTCCGCATGTTTCAGCGGTTACGGGATGAGTACGGCTTCCCTGGCGGGCAGCGAACGGTATCCGAATATGTCTCCAAACGGAAGAAAGCCATGGCAGCCGAACGAGCCGAACATTTTGAGCGTTTGGAGCATCCAGGCGGGGAAGCCCAGGCTGACTTTGGGACGGTGTACGTGGTCAAGTCGGGAGAACTGGTGGAGCGGAAAGTATTGACCCTGTCGTTTCCGTACAGCAATGCCGCCTTTGTGTTCCCGGTTCCGAAAGAAAACACGGAATGCTTTCTGGAGGCCTTAGGGCGGCTATTTCAGCAAATGGGAGGGGTTCCTCGCAAGATTTGGTTTGACAACTTGTCCGCTGCTGTTGTGTCCATCCAGCAAGGCGGAAAACGAGAGTGTACGGAAGCGTTTCGGCGTTTCTGCGCCCATTACCGCTTTGAGCCCCTGTTTTGCAATCCATACAGCGGCCATGAGAAAGGCCATGTGGAAAACAAAGTGGGGTATGGACGCCGGAACTGGTGTGTTCCGCCACCGGTTATCGATACGCCGGAACAACTGGAGACGTATTTGGCGGAAGCTGCCCGTGCGGATATGCAGCGCCCTCACTATGTGAAAAAGCAAACCATTGCCGAGTTGTGGAAGCAAGAAAAATGCAAGCTGCTGACGCTGCCGACGACACCGCTGGAGATTTTCCGGCTGGAGACGTGCCACCTGAACAAATACGCTGAGCTGTCGTTTGACGCGGCTCTCTTCCCGTTGCCGCAGTGTCGGGCCATGCAGCCGGTTTTGGTGAAAGTCAAGTGGGATGTGCTGGAGGTGTTAACGGCAGACGGGACATACACCCCGATTGTGACATTGCCTCGTCCCTATACGGAGAAAGTCATTCCAGTAGATTGGAAGGCGGTATTGAAGAGATATGAAAAACGCCCGCGGGCGGTGATGTATTCTTCCTTTACCAATATGATGCCTCAGGCGCTCCAAACGTTTTTGACGGTGGAAGACATGAATGCACGAAAAGCACGAATTCGCCTGCTCCATCGATTGCTCGACACCTATACGTTGAAGGAAATCGGGCAAGTACTGGGAGAATTGTCGCATCAGCAAGAGCATCTGGCTGTTGCCTTGGAGCATGCCCTTTACGCGATAAAACACCCTGTTTTCCGCCCGGAACCGTTTTCAGAGTCGCATACACCCCCTGCCCTTCACGGGCAGATACCCATACTGGATGAGTACGACCGGATCCTGGGGGTGAGGGTGGAATGAGAGAAGAGCTGGCAAAGGTGTGCAAAACTTTGCATTTGGCGCATGTGATGGAAACCTATGAACAGGTGCCGTTTGAAGATCGGGAGAGCTTCTTGCTGGGAGTCTTGCGGATGGAGATTCAACGGCGGGAGGAGACAAAGCTGAAGCGACTGATAAAGAAAGCCGCGTTTCCCCAACTGAAGACACTGGAAGATTACGCTTTTGAGGCAGTCACCTTACCGGAAACATGTACAAAGGAGGGATTGATCGACCTACGTTTTTTGGAGCGCAAGGAAAATGTGCTGATGCTGGGAAAAGTGGGCACGGGGAAGACCCATCTGGCAACAGCGCTTGGCGTAGAGGCGTGCCGAAGGGGATATGCCGTTCGATTCTTCCGTGTTCCCGATCTGGTTGCGCTCTTGCAGGAAAAACACGCGAATGGGGCACTGATGCGGTTTCAAAAAGAACTGGCAGACTGTGAGTTGTTGATTTTGGACGAGGTTGGGTTTGTTCCCTTTCACCAAACGGGGGCTGAGCTGTTGTTTCATGTTATCTCGGCCTGCTATGAGAGAAACAGTGTGATTGTGACGTCGAATTTGGAGTTTGGGCAGTGGAATACGGTGTTTGGAGATACGCGATTGACGGCAGCCCTTGTGGATCGCCTCGTCCACCACGCCCATATTCTGGCGTTTACCGGAGAAAGCTACCGACTGCGCCATGCTCTATCCAGCATGAAGTCTTCCTAAATTCTTTTGTATTGATGTTGGCAGTGTTCTGCATAAATTGGCCGCCAAACTCTGCATTTTTGAGTTGCAAAATACATTTTTGGGGTCACTTCAAAAAAGAGCGTGCCTTTTATTCCTAGTTGCACATTCAAAATTACACAAATTTCCTAAAGGTATAATAACAGAATGTTTTATTCGGTACAGCAAAGCACCAACTCATATTTTCAAGTACACATTTGTCTTTATTTATAGTTCATAAAAATTGATTTCTATTAGGTTTTCCTTCCTGATAAATTTTTCCCAACGAGCAAATATAAAGATAGTAAAATTGGAACTTAAGAATTTATTCAACTCATTCTTGGTGGATTATAACCCTCGAAGGCTATTTTTCGAGCTATGTTACGGGTTTCTTCATCAACTAAAAAACTATAGTAAAGACCATTTTTTTCAATAACGAAATATTTCCCAAACAACTTATCTTCTTGAACCAAAATTACAAGGTTTTTACACCATGGGTAATTTTCATTAAGGCTAAGAGGTTTGGAATGCATACTTCTTCGATCCCATATATGCACTCTTTTATACTCTAATTTTAACCAATTAACAATATTAAGCAGGACACCTCTTAGCATATCACTGCCTATCTTCTCTTCTGCTGTTTCTAATAATGAGGATTTTTCACCATTTTTTAGGTAAAATAGCATACTCCGAACAAATTCATCCAATTTTTATCACCTACTCGTACGGATTATATGGTTTATTTTTATAATTAAGATATATGTGCATTAGCATGTCTTCAATTTTCTCAAACTCAACTTTCCCACCTGTTGCTTTCTGGAACTGACGTTCATAAAACCATGCACGTTTTTCCCATTGCCATTCTGTCTTCGTTCCTTCAAACCCATACATATTTCTGAAATCAAGAGCATGCGTTCCCTCATGTACTGTTTCACTTAACAAGCTACCCGAACTTTTCCGAAGATATATCTTATCATGTGAATGCTAATCTAATAATTGACCACCTAGTGGTACATCGCTCATAAAAAAGTTGACCACCTGAGCACCTCTTTCCTGTATCTTGTAGTTGTCTAGACAACAAGATATAGGAGGAAAGGAAATGCTTCAGATGGCTAATTATGAGTTTATCAGGAAACAACACTTTCTGCTAGGGAAGTCGATTCGTCAAATTTCTCGCGAAACTGGCTACTCGCGTCAAGTGATACGAAAAGCCTTGACATCAACGGAAATCCCTGTATACCAGCTTTCAAAACCGAAGCCGAAGCCAGTCATTGATTTTGTCAAGCCCATCATCTTGGAATGGCTGCGTCAAGATGAACAGGCTCCCCCGAAGCAGCGTCATACTGCCAAACGTATTTACCAGAGACTCGTTGACGAACATGGATTCACCGGCGGTGAATCTACTGTACGACGCTACGTCAGAGAGTTGCGGGTTTCTCCTCCTAAAGCATTTGTCCCTCTTGATTTCCCGCCAGGGCGATTTGCCCAATTTGACTGGGGTGAGGTTACGGTTCATTTACAAGGGAAACAAGTGAAGGTTCAAGTCTTTTGTATGCGTTGCACATACAGCAGAAAGATTTTCATCAAGACATTTGCTCATCAGAAGCAAGAGGCTCTTCTCCAAGGTCATGTAGATGCTTTTGAATTTTTCGGTGCTGTTCCCCAAGTCATCACATACGACAACCTGACAACAGCCGTTAAGAAGGTATTGGAAGGCAAAAATCGCGAGGAACAAGAGCGATTTATTCAGCTACGTGCCCACTACCTGTTTGAAAGCTATTTCTGTGATCCGGGAAAAGGGCATCAAAAAGGCCAAGTGGAAAACCTCGTACAGTTTGCCCAGAGGCAATTTTTTGCACCTGTTCCTAGTGTTTCTTCTCTGGAGGAGCTAAATCAAATCCTCCTCGAAAAATGTATCTCTTACGAGAATACAACCGTTCCCCGGTCTTCCCTAACGGTTGGAGAAGCATTTGTTCAAGAGTTGCCCATCATGCTTCCATTGCCTCCACGGCCATTGGATTGTTTCCGTGTTGTACCCGTGAAAAGCAATACGCTATCCATGATCCACATTGAAAAAAATGCCTATTCCGTCCCGGTTTCCTATGCATCGACCCAACTTATTTGCCGAGTATTTGCTGAAAAAATTGAGGTGTATCACGGAAAAAGCCTGATTGCGACGCATGAGCGGTGCTTGGAAAAAGGAAAGGAGATTTTGCAATACGATCATTATCTGGATTTACTTCTTATTCGCCCAGGAGCAGTTCTTTATGCTAGACCATTGCATCAGGCAGGATTACCCGCCATTTACCAAAAGTTCTTGGACAAGTGCCGTAACCGACCAGGAGGGATGAAGGAGTTCGTTCGACTCTTGCTTTTGCACCGTGAATTCGATACTTCTCTCGTCGAAGAAGCACTGGGGGAGGCCTGCCAAAAAGGGATGTTCCAGTATGATGCCGTAAGGCAATTATTGTTTCAGCGAACATTGCCGGAACACCGTTTGCCCCAACTCTCGTTGGCGGAGGATAGCTCTGTTCCACGTATTCAGGTAAAGGCCCCAGATCTTAGCCAGTACAATCGTTTGTTACAGAAAAGGAGTGTGGTTCATTGAGTACGAGTTTCCTGCTTGAAACCTACGCGAAACGCCTTCGCTTACCTGCGATTAAACGTGTCTATAAGGAAATCGCCCATGATGCTGCTGAACGGCAAATTCCCTACGAGGAGTTCCTCTTAGCCCTACTAGAGCAAGAAGTTCAGCAAAGGGATGCTAACCAAATCGCGAGTCGCATCAAGCACGCCAAATTCCCTTCTATGAAAACGCTCGATCAATTTGAATTCTCGGCGATTCCGTCCCTCAATAAGCCCAAATTGCTTCAACTGGCTCGTTGTGAGTACATCGAAAAGGCAGAGAACATCATGTTTATCGGAAACTCTGGCACTGGCAAAACTCATCTCTCCATTGCACTCGGGAAGGAAGCTTGCCATCATGGCTATTCCGTTCAGTTTTGGACTGCCGCTAAAATATGTAACGAGCTTATGGAAGCTCAGTCCCAAAAGCGAATCCTCCAGCTAGAGAGGCAATGGTTGAAAACAGATTTGATTATTTTGGATGAAGTCGGGTTTGTCCCTCTGAGTCGGACCGGGGCGGAGTTATTATTCCAATTTTGTGCGGCCCGCTATGAGAAAGGAAGCATGATCATTACCAGTAATCTGGAATTTACGGAATGGACACAGATTTTCAAAGATGAGCAAATGACGTCAGCCCTGGTTGATCGGCTTACCCATCGTGCCCATATCTTTGCAATGAATGGAGACAGCTATCGCTTTAAGCAGAGCATTCAAAGATCGTGATCATGAAAAAGTTACCCACCCGACGGGTGGATTGATTTTTGCCATGGTGGTCAATTTTTTGATGAGCACGGTGGTCAACATTTTGATTGACATTCACATTATCACCTACTGCCAATGCCAATTCTTCCCCAAAATACCTGTCAAATAGCTCATCTCCAAGTATGCTAACTTTAATGTCTCCATTTTTAATAGCCTGAGCAATTTTAGTAGACTGAGTGGTGGTCCCCTCAAGCGCTTTAATGATATTATTCTTGTTTATATTGTCTCCCGTAGGAGCTTTCGCTCCAATCTTGGCAAGATCAACTTGCCGCTCGACCCGCAGCATCCCCTCCAAACTATCCTCGGCCTGCTCAGCACTGCTCTTCACCATAGCCTGCGCGGTTTCCTGCCCGGTAGAATACGCTTTGTTTAGTCCAATCGATCCGCCGGTCACCAGCAGCGCCCCGATGGCCGCGGCAATCGTCGCCTTGCGGTAATCTACCTTTTTCCCGCGCGCCCGGTCATCCATCACGCTGACGGCAAAGCCTTCGCCAGCCCCCGCCGTTTTGCTCCGCAGGACTGTCGTTGCCAAACTGCGGGAGATCGCACTGCCGATTTGCCGGAAGCTCTGGCTGATTTGCGTGCCCGCTTTTCGAGTGAACCCTGCGACAGCCCGGACAGGTGCCGTCTTTTTCACGGTCTGGACGATGGACTGCATTTTGCTGCCCGTCGTCTTCGCCACGGTACGCAAGCCGCTTCCCACGTTGCTTGCCAGCTTCCCGATGCCTTTCCCCGTATTTCGTCCGAGGCTGGCCACTGCCCGGTACACACTGCTGTTTTTCACAGCATTTCCTGCGCTGCTGGCGGCACTTCTTACATTCTTCGCTACAGACGCTGCGCTCTGGGCCAGGCGCGTTTGCCCGATGCGTGCTGCAACAGCTCTCAGAGCGCCGCCTGCTTGCTTCGCTGTGCTTGCCAGAGCGCTGCGAAGAGCATTCCCCGCCTTGCCTGCCGCGCTCGTTGCCGACCGTACCGCATTTGCTGCTTGTGTTCCCAAGCGGGCTGCGGCACGGCCAACCGAGGTTTGCCGCACCCATCTGGCTGCCGCCCCTGCCGCTTGCGCTCCTTTGCCAACGGCGGTCCGGACAGCGCTGGTAGCCCGGCTCGTCAAAGCGGATGCTTTGCCAAGGGCATTTGCCACCGGTTTGAGGCGAGCGACTGCCGTAGCCGCCTTTCCAATTAAAGCGCCGGCCCCAAAGCCCGCTGCCGACAGTACGCCGCCCAGCGCCATTTCCCGCAGCAGTTCATCGCCGCGCATGCCAAAGGCGTACCCGATCACACCGGATATCCCTTCGCCGACCAGGATCGAGACGCCAAACGGCAGCAGCGGCGGAAAGAACACGCCGCCCACGGTGAGGGCGACACCTGCTGTCGTGACCAACACGACCTCCCAGTGGTCCTCGACCCATTTTCCTGCATCGACGACCGCGTCTACGACGGTAGTTACGACGTCCTTCACAGTATCTACAACGGTGTCAATGGCGTCCCTCACTGTTTCCTTTACGCTGTCCACGGTGGACTCCCAAAGCTCCAAGCCTTTGTCGAGCGCTTCGGAGGCTCCGCCGATCAGCCAGTCCCAAAAGCCTGGCTTACCCTCTTTTGCTTTCAACTCATTGCCTTTCCCATCGGAGTCGCCGCTTTTTGGGTCATGATCGCTGGCTGTGGGGTCAAAAGGAGTGCGGGTGTTTTCATGGGTCGGAGTACCGTGCTCTGGGTCTCCCCCTTTCCCCAGGTTGTCTCCGTCTCCACCTAGGTCGTCTCCGCCTTTGCCTAGGTCGTCTCCGCCTCGGCCTAGATCGTCTCCACCCTTGCCCAGGTCGTCTCCACCCTTGCCTAGGTTGTTTCCGCCTCTGCCCAAGTCGTCCCCATCCCCGTGCAAATGGCCCGGTATCCGCCCGTCCCACATACTTTCCGCATATGTCGCGTACATGATCCTGAATCTCATCAGTTCGTCGGGAGGTGCCCCAGCTCTTCTGGTTCCGCCCGAAATCGCATCATTTCGCTCATCTGCACGCAGCATGTTTGGCTTTGGCTTGTCTGCCGCATACGTGGCCAGCGGCAGGCAAAGAATCATTGCCAGAATCAATAACAAATAGTGCTTCCGAATCACCAGTGCCCCTCCTTACTCCTCCGGACATTCCTTTTCTGCAATCGTCTCTTTTTCATAATGGTAGTATTTAGGTGAAAAGGCTACATCCAGCAAAAGTACAAAAAACTTGTAGGCACTATGGATTAGGGGGGACAACGGCTCCCTGCAAATTATCATATGTTTCCGCTCAACCCTCCTTGGTCATCTCCAGACAGCAAAAACGATAGTTCTCTCGCAAACCTATAGTTAATACCTATCGAATTAATAAAAGTTTAATATTTTATCTATACCACTCGCAGGGGTAGAATAAGTGGAAAAATCTGATTGGTCACGGAGGACTCCACATGGACACAAATACTGCTCGAAATCGTGCGGAATTGTCGGGAAAGCTGACCAATGTTTTAGATTCGCGGTCATTGGCAACATCCCACAGAAGGCTTGCACAAATCCTGACGGAAGGAATGACCGTTCTTGATGTTGGCTGCGGTACTGGAGCCATTACACGCGGAATCGCCGAAGCGGTAGGTCCGAGTGGACGTGTTGTCGGAATCGACAGCAATCCGGCCCTCATCGAAAAAGCCCGGAAAGCTCATGGCGATACCCCGGGGTTGACTTTTGAAACAGGTGACATTTACACGCTTGCCTGTGAGCAGGAATTTGATATTGTTGCCTCGGCTCGCGTTTTGATCTGGCTGTCTGATCCGCTAGAGGCTTTGAAATCAATGGTATCGGCTGCAAAAATAGGTGGAAGGATTGTGGCTGCCGATTATAATCATGAAAAAATACAATGGGAGCCGCAGCCGCCCGCGAGTATGCTCGCCTTTTACTCGGCATATTTGAAATGGCGTTCCGATGCAGGAATGGACAACGGAATTGCCGACCGCCTTTCAGATTTGTTCCAAGCAAGCGGCCTCAAAGAAATCACGATAACGCCCCAACATGAAGTCATGAAGCGATCGGACCCGGATTTCCAAAATAGAATTGGCATTTGGGCGGATACCGCTTCAAGCAGAGGCGTCCAGATGGAAAGAGACGGATATATAACGGAAGAGGAATATGTAGCAGCGGAAAGCGAATACCGGGAATGGATAATCCGGGATGCCCAAGCTTTAACGATGTATATGTTGGCTGTTGAGGGAGTAAGGGATAAATAAGCTGCCGCGTTGAAGAAGGATTTTGATGCTGCCTTTCGAGATGTGGCTAAACACGTCGCAGAAGGTTCCCTCTGTGGCGTTGTTTTGTGGTAAAGATCGTTCATGAAATGAAGCCAGTCTCAAACTTTTTTCGTGTTTGGACTGGCTTTTTGTTTGGAAGGATGGAGCAGTCGACGGTGGATTGTCCACTAACCATCATGTTTGAGACTCACTTGAATGATTGCGCAAACGGGCAAATTCATTTAGCAAGACATCCATTCAAATTGAACAAAGTTCATGTTTCAAATCTTATAACTGATGCCTTTGCGATCAAGAAGTTCGGTTTGCCCCCGTTCCACCATGTATTCAATGCCGATCTCCTGCATGATCAGTACCGCGTCCAACAGCTTTCTCCCGCGTTCAGTAAGAAAGTACTCTACATGCAACGGATACCCTTCCGTTTTGATTTTATCGACGATCCCACAAGATTTGAGTTCTCTTAAATGCTGTAACAACATCTTTTGGGTTATCTGGTCGATTTCTCGCTCCAGTTGAGCCAAAGACATATTCCCGTCTTTCAATTGATAGATGATCATTGTTTTCCATTTCCCTTTTATAATGTCGTGAACAATTTCCAAAGGGCAGGTGCATACCTCTCGAATGATCATGGAACTCACCTCTGTGTAATCATATCAGACACAAAAGATCCTTTCCCATACCCACAAAAAAGTGGGTAATTCACCATTCCATTTACTGAAATTACAATGCTGTTTAGAAACAACTTTAACCTGCGGAAGGGAGCCATGTACCATGAATACAGCGTTGGTATTGGTAGACATTCAAAATGATTATTTCAAAGGAGGGAGAAATGAATTATTCCAACCCGATAAAGCGGTAACTCACGCAGAAGAAGCATTGTCGCTGTTCCGCGAAAAGAATCTGCCTATTGTCCATATTCAGTGCATTCTTCTGGAGAAAGAGGCTGCCTTTTTTCTGCCCGATACCCACGGGATAACCATTCATGAACGCGTAAAGCCCCAATCTGACGAAAAAGTGATTGTGAAACATACGCCAGACAGCTTTTTTCAAACTGAATTGCAAAAACATCTTGAGTCGATGAAAGTAACGCGGTTAGTCATATGTGGCATGATGAGCCACATATGTATTGACTCGACTGTGAGAACCGCGCATCGTTTGGGCTATGAAGTGATATTGCTCAGTGAAGCGTGTGCCACCAAGGATTTGGTATGGAACGATACAGTGATTCCTGCAAAAACCGTTCATGATACTTTTATGGCATCATTGCAGGATACCTTTGCCCGGGTAATTGACACTAGCAGCCTTTATGACATGGTTTAAGTTTTTCCATTATAATCGTTCTGCCGCAAATTTGGCAGTCGGCATTCTGACAGCTTTCTTCCTTCTCACTCCGAAAAAAAGAAAATGGCAAAGCACAGCTGACAAAGCCCGCTCGGAACATACACAAAGAACGGCCAACTGTAAAAAGCTGCGAAGCTGGCCGTTCTTTTTTATGGATTCCCTATGCGCTTTTTTCAATTAACCTGCACAATGTTAACTGTGGTGACTTTCCGCGTATACCTGGAAGACCACGCCGAACTTGTCCGTGACGATCCCGTAGGCTGGACTGAAATGCGTTTCTTGCAGAGGCATGTTGACTTGACCGCCCTGCTGCAAGGCTTCATACAGTTGCTTTGCTTCCTCCGGGCTGTTGGTTGTAATGCAGATCGTCACTTGATTTCCAACGTTGTGCGGCTGACCCGGGAACGTATCGGAGAACATCAACTCGGATTCGCCAACTTTGATTGTTGCGTGCGCTACCCGGTCCTTTGCCTCTGCCGGCATCGGGAACTCCGGATTTTCCGGCATTTCACCGAAGGTCTGGCTGAAAAGCAACTGCGCTCCCAAAGCAGTTTGATAGAATTGAATCGCTTCCTTTGCATTTCCGTCCATCATCAAATAGGGGATCAGTCGTTTTGCCATCATCAAACAACTCCTCGTTATCCGAATTTTCCTTCTTTTATCTACTACTATATCCGAAGCTCCTTCATTTTAAACGCTCTTATCTTCTTACGTAGCAAAAAGATATTTACAGTCCGATAGTCGCTCGGCCGTATAGTGCAGGCAACTGGAAGGTTTAGGGAAAAACATCTTTGCTAGTCTATCTGTTCGAACGTTCGACGAAACCCCCCCGACTTTCCTGCCTTAAAAAACAGGGGGACGAGCCCCCTGCGTCCATGCCTGTTAGCCACTATTCAAAGGAACGTTCCAGCTCGTCGATAAGCGATCCGATGTAAGCGACAGCTTTACGGATCGGCTCCGGGTTCGACATGTCCACACCGGCATGCCGCAACAGTTCCAGCGGCTTCATCGTTCCGCCTGCACGCAGGACGTCCAGCCATCTTTCCACGGCCGGCTGGCCTTCTTCCCGGATCATCTGGGCGACAGTCGTAGACGCTGTCAATCCGGCAGAGTACGTGTACGGATAAAGGCCCTTGTAGTAATGCGGCTGGCGCATCCAGGTCAAGCGGGCGCCTTCGTCCAAGTCGACAGCATCCCCCCAGAAATCGGAGAGAACCGATCCTTTTATTTCGGAAAGCGAAGCCGCCGTAAGTGCTCCACCCTTTTCTGCCAGGCGGTAGACGCGACGCTGATACTCCCCTTCGAGGGCGTGGGTAACAAAGTTGTGGTAGTACGTCGCGAGCAGTTGGAGCACAATCCAGCGGCGCATTTGGCTTTCATTCGTACCTGCCAGCATATGCTGTCCCAAGAGAAGCTCATTCAGTGTAGACGGCGCTTCGATAAAATAGAGCGACGGCCGGGTATTCATGATTCTTTGGCTCTTGTTCGCCAAGAAGAAATGACCCGCATGCCCCAGCTCATGCGCCAGCGTGAACGTATTGCGCATCGTGTTTTGCCAGGTTATGAGGATGTATGGATGGGCTCCGTACGGGCTCGAACAGAAGGCCCCCGTCGATTTGCCGATGTTATCAGAGCGGTCCACCCATCGTTCCGTCAATCCCCGTTCCATGATCTGAAGGTACTCCGGCCCCATTACCTGCAAAGCATCCAGGATCATTTTGCTCGCTTCCTCGTAGGAGACCGAGGGATGATAATGCGGGTCCAGCGGCGCTTTCAAGTCGCAGAAGCGCACGGTCTCGAGGCCGAGCACTCTTTTCTTGAGTCGGGCGTATCGGCGCATATGTGGAGCAAGCTCGCTGACAATGATATCGAGCTGATTGTTGTACATCTCCAGCGAAACCTTTTGCGGCTCCAGCAGCATTTCCGTGACCGATTCGTACCCTCTGAGACGGGAGAGGGCCACTTGTTTTTTCACTTCCGTCGCGTAGACGGCGGCAAATGTATTTTTGTACTGCTGCAGCGTATGGACAAAGGAGTCGTACGCTTTTTTGCGCAGCTCGGCGTCGGGCGAGAATTCATAACGGGTTTCAAACAAGGCAAACGAAACGGGCAATTCATTCCCTTTCTCGTCTTCTACCGGGGAAAACTGCATATCCGTCAGTTTGCTCATGCTGAAGATGTGATACGGCGCTTCCAGAACTTCTCCGAGTGCAGCGAGGGCTTCTTCCGTTTCCGGGGAAAGCCTGTGCCTTTTCTGCTCCAGAAGCTCATGCAGGCTTCGGCGGAAAGGCTCAAGCCCTGCTTCTTGCTGGATGTAGGCTTCCACTGTTCCATCCGGCAGCCGAAGGATTTCGGAATCGATAAAAGACAAGGCGGCGCTTACCATTGTCCGAACTGCGGAAAGCTTGGACGAGTTCGCCTGATTGACAGGGTCTGTTCCATCCGCTGATTGCCGCAGGCTGGCAAAAGTCCAGGCCTTGATCAGCTTCATCGAAATCTGTTCCTGGGCTTGCAAGCATGCGAGCAAGACACTCGCCCCTTCTTTCAGCTTCCCTTTGTACGCTGCCATTTCCGCTGCGGCTTTTTCGATTTCTGCCAGCTCAGCCTCCCAGGCTTCGTCAGACGCGAATAAATCCCGGAGATCCCAAGTCAATTCGACAGGCACTTCGGAGCGGGTCGGACGCGTTTCTACCGTTTTTTCCATGTGAAATGTCTCCTTCCGTCAATTTAAACTGCCCATGCAAAAGCGTTAGATATTTTCCCTGATCCTGTCCAAAACAGCCTCCCAATGTTCTTTCATCGCTTCTCTGACCTTCTCGTCTGCAAGGTGCTCCTGATGAAAGCTGATTGTCGTCTTGTTTGCCTCCTTCGCTATTAGGCGAACCTGAACAGTAGAAGGCCGCTGCCACCCTTCTTTCTGCCAAGTAAGGCGGAGCTGCTGGAGCGGTTTGACAATCCGGAATTCACCTGTCCCTTCCTCAGAATAATATTTCTGCCCCGGCTGCAGCATGACACTGATGCCCGCTCCCAGCCAAGATTCCAGCCCTTCTGCCGAGGTGAGAAGCTCCCACGCTTTCTCCTGCGAGACGGGTAGCGTTCTCCTTACGCCAATTTGGAACCCCACTGATTTTGTCTTCCCGACGATTTTCTGGTTCATTTCGCCTTCTCCCGTCTTTTTTCGAATTTTCCCCCAATCATCTCCTCTTTCATTTCCATACAAGGCGTATCCTATCCTGTTTTCTTCCTGCATTTCGCACGATCATTTTCGATTGAACCTATGTTTGGGAGAAAAAGTGGGGTGACTTACAAAAATGTAAGATTAACGCGGTGTTTTGTAAGAAAGTTCGATTTCACAAGCAAAGCTCCATCTGTAAATTATTAGGTAGGAAAACTGCTGAGCACGCGTTTTCCTAAAAGTTGCGTATTAAGCATGAGTTTAGGAGGAATCTAGTCATGTCCTTTGCGGAATTACATATCGAAGTGTTTCGATGGATCAATGATTTGGGGAAGCATTACGCCGCGCTGGATCCGATCGCCGTCTTTTTTGCGGAATATATGATGTACGTTTTGGCAGCGGGAATGCTCGTGTATTGGTTCACGAGATCGAATCAAAACCGCATGATGGTTATTCAGGCGGTCGCAGCCTTTGTTTTGGCTGAAATCCTCGGAAAGTTGGCAGGGCAGTTTTACTTCCATAACCAGCCGTTTGCTGTATTGTCGGACGTCCATAAGCTGATTGAACACGACATCGACAATTCCTTTCCGAGCGACCATACGATCTTGTTTTTCTCCATTTGCATATCCTTCCTGCTCGTTCGCAAAAAGGAAGGGTGGCTCTGGCTTGCAGTCGCTATCTGCGTGTCCCTCTCCCGGATTATGGTAGGCGTCCACTATCAGATTGACGTCGCAACAGGTGCGCTTTTCGGCTGGCTGGCCGCTCTGGTCAGCTATTGGGCTGTACCGAAGCTCTCTTTTATCAAGCAATTGCTTTCGTTTTATGAAAAAGTGGAAGGCCGCATTCTGCCCGCAAAAAAGAAGTCGACGAACTTTTAGAAGCAGATGGGCATTTATGATTGGGCTCCAAAAGCGGGTTGCGTTATTGCAGTGCATCACATAGCATCGCAGCAGCTACTGGCTGCGATGCGCCATAGCCCGGGAGTGATTGAGGAAGGAATGCGGATCGGGGAAAAAACGGTTACGGGCCCTAATTGAATCGTATGTGTCACTGGTCGGTTCTAAACGTTTTTTCATGCTGAATCAGCCATTCCTTTCTCCATATTCCCCCCGCATATCCGGTCAGCTTTCTGTCCGAGCCAATCACGCGATGGCAGGGCACAACGATGCTGATCGTATTTTTGCTATTGGCATGTCCCACTGCCCGAATCGCCTTCTCATTTCCGATGTCGGCTGCAATGTCTTTATACGCAACCGTTTGGGCATAGGGAATTCTGGTCAAAGCCTCCCACACTGTTTTTTGGAAGCCAGTCCCGTCTAGCGTATAGGGAAACGTAAACTCCCGGCGTTCGCCTTGAAAATACTCCTCCATCTGCCGATAGCAGTCCTTCAACACCTGAGGGGTATCATCGCTGGCTGCATACCGCGGCTCGCCTCCCTCACGAAACATGATGGAAAGCACACTGTCATCCGAACTGATCAGCTCCAGCACACCAATCGGCGAATCGTAATCCAGTTTATACAGCTTGCTCATACAGAGACCTCCACAGATAAAAGGTAGCGTATGCTTGCCACCCTTCCCAATTTGCTCCCAAGTCCATGATTTCATCGACGGTAGGCTTGCGCTGCAACCCGAGCCGGGACTTCAATGCGTTTTGCAGTCCGACGTCCGCTACGGGAAAGGCTGCCGGATCAGCAAAGCATTTCATCATGACATAGTCCGCCGTCCACAACCCCACTCCGCGAATGCCCAGCAGCGTTTTCTGCACATGCTGGCGATCATTCATGTGCCGCAAGCTTTCTTTTGTTACTTGTCCCGTCGCCATCGCTTTCGCGACCTCAATGATGTATTCCGCCTTCCTGGTCGTAAATTGCAGGCTTCGCAGCTCATTGATGTCAATAGCTGCGATCTTGTCAAAGGCAGGATACAACCAAAAGACTGTCCCCTCGTAAACAAGCTTTTCTCCAAACTGCTCAACAAATCGCTTTTTCAACGTGTAGGCAAACGGCAGATTGATCTGCTGACCGATAATCGCCCACGTGAGCGCTTCAAATAAATCGGGGATGCGAATGATCCGCAATCCGTAATAGTTTTGGACAAGCTGATGCAATACCTTGTCCTGACGGGCCATTTCATAAAAGCCGCTCAAATTTTGCTCCAAATCAAACCATTCCCATACGTACGCCGCCACTTTTTCACGCACCTGCTCGGACGGGGTTCCCAAGGGAAAATCAACGCGAATCGTCTGACCCGCACACCCGATTTTCAAGAGAACAAGCTCTTGATCGACTTTCACCAGCTTGTACAAATACCCGTCTTTGATCTGATGCAGGACCTCCAGCTCTGATCTGCCCAAAAAAACGAGGCATTCGCCGAAATGGAACTCCCTGGGCGGAAAGAGTTCAATGGAAGATCCATGACAGGTCCAATTCATAATCGTTCCCCCTCGCGAAGACGTTGACTATGCAAAGACATAAAAGTACGTGCTAACTCCCGAGCATGCGATACTCGTTCGGAGAACACTGTTTGACATGGCGAAATGCCTTGTAGAAGTTGGACGGACTTTGAAAACCGACTTCGTAGCAGACTTCGAGGTTCGTAAGCCTCGTATTGGCAAGCAGATGTGCCGCCTTGTCTACTCTGATTTTCTCCAAGTAGCTGCGGGGAGTTTCCGATGTAGCCTGTTTAAACAGTCTTTCCAAATAGTGCGGACTGACGCCGACGTGCCTGGCTATATCCTGCAAAATAAGCTTTTGCTTATAATGCTCCACTAATAACGCCTTCACCGCGGTTACCAACTCGATCTGCGGAGAAGCTCGACATCGGGCTGGCATCTTTTGCACGAGCGAAAGCCTGCCTTTTCTACAGCATCGATGCTTTGGTAGAAGACGA
The DNA here is from genome assembly GCF_036700025.1 of Brevibacillus borstelensis. NCBI lineage: Bacteria > Bacillati > Bacillota > Bacilli > Caryophanales > Paenibacillaceae > Brevibacillus > Brevibacillus borstelensis. The sequence goes on from NZ_CP144922.1 coordinate 4,771,223, forward strand.
CGTTTTCTTTTTTCGGCTTTTTCGACCGACAGGACGGACGGCAATATATTTTCGTCGTTTTGACTGCGTTATAAAATAACCCGTCATATGAGCGATCACAGGCCAAAATAATTTCCCACTTCTCGTCAAATGTGAGATTCATATGATTCGTCATCGTTCAACTCCTGCCTTTTTGGGAAGTTTCATGCGACGTGGCACCCCGGCCTTCTTGGGAAGTTTCATGTAACGCGGCACCCCGGCCTTCTTGAGAAGTCTCATGCAAACGTCGCACCTCGGCCTTCGCTCTTAATCAAAACCTCTCAAGGATGCAGCAGATATGAACAACTTTACCAAGGAAGATCATCACATTCATCCTTTTTCTTGCTCTTATGATCGAGCTTTCCTAGGGATTCCCGTTGCAGAAAGAGCTTGCGCTTGAAAAACGACATCAGTGTCGTTTATAATCACAAAAAACGACACTAGTGTATATTTTGTTTGCACAAGCGTTTTTTCCCTTTTTACAAACATGATCCCCTGCGAAAGGAGGAGTGCTTATGGCTCCAAGAGTAAGCGAGGACTATAAAAATCGAAAAAGACTGGAACTGCTCCGTGCCGCCAAGCAAGTCTTCATGAAAAAGGGCTACACCCGGACAACGATGCAAGACATCATGGATGAAGCCGGAGTTTCGCGAGGGGCCTTGTACGCCTACTTCGACAACATCGAGCATGTCTACCGCGAGCTGCTGCGGCACGAGGATGAACAAGAACTGCACTTCTTCGATCCGGACGATACGTCCACAGCCTGGCAGCAACTGACCAGCTGGATACAAAAACAGCAAAAAGAGATCGAAGCCATCGAACGCTCACTGCTGCTGGCCAATTCGGAGTTTTTTTTATCCATCCACAGCCAACCGGAAAATGAAAGCCGCCGCTATTTGACGGACCGCTACCAGCGTATGGCCGAAGCGATCGTCGATTTTGTCCAAAAGGGGACAGCCCGGATGGAGCTTCAGCCCCGCCTGCCTGCCGAATCGATTGCTCTGTATTTGATCTCGTTCATCGATGGCTTGATGCTGGACACTTTTCAGTTGGGCCCGGAAAAGACGCGGGTGAGCGCTCAAATCGATGTGCTTTTGTTTTCGCTGAAGGAAATGCTTTGCCCGGTCGAAGAAACAGCAAGCCCTTCATAAAACAGAGGAAAGGAAGAAAGCCTGATGCTATTTGAATCCGCAAGAGTTCGCCTGCGAAAAATGACCCCCGATGATGCAGCCGTCTATCATACATGGAGAAACGACCTTGCTGTCATGCAATCAACCAGTCCGACTCTCGATCTGTTTACATTCGAGGAGACAGCCTCGTTTGTAAACCAGGTGATCTTGGGGTCGCCTTCCGGAAAGAGCTATATCATCGTCGACAAGGAATCGGGAAAACCGGTCGGGATTACGTCGCTGATCAACCTGGATTACAAAAACCGCAACGCGGAATGCATCATCGATATTGGAGAAAAGGAATGTTGGGGCAAAGGCTATGGAAGGGAAGCCTTGCAGTTCCTCCTCGACTACGCCTTTTTGGAATTGAATTTGCACCGGGTGTCCTTGCGTGTTTTTTCCTTTAACGAAAAAGCGATCAGACTGTACGAAAGGCTTGGTTTCAAGGACGAGGGCCGCTCACGTCAGAGTCTCTATCGAGATGGTCGCTGGCATGACATTTGCCATATGGGGATTCTTCAGGAGGAATATGTGACGAGCAAGCGATCCGTCCCGGGCAGTTGAAGGCTCCCTCTTTGTGCGTTCGGTTCGTAAGCTCGACTGTCAAGCTACAGTCATTTTCTGCTTGACAAGACACTCTCTGCTGCTGCAGCCTCATTTTATTGAGCAAGACGTTACTGACTACGGCCGCCCTTTTATGAAAGCAGCATCATTTGCGCCGAGAAGCTTTACCTGTTATCATACAATTTAGAAAACGCGAAAGGAGAGTGCCGCTGATGAAAAAAAGATCGCTTCTGTCGTTGTCCAAAGGCATCGGGTACTCGACTGCCGTTTTCTTTTCTGCAGCTAACCAAGGGAGAGGTCTGTCCAAAATTGGATATACATGCGACTCGTCATCCTTTGATTAGCATTTTCTCAAAAGAAAACGCCACGGGTCGCTTCCCTGTGGTTTTCATCGTTTTGCTGTCCGGCATCACAGGGAGTACCTGTGGTGTTTTTTATTTCTTTGAAAAAGGGAGGCCGACCAAATGAAACGAAAAGGCAATCTGATTTTTGTACGACCGTTTGAAGCCGAAGATGCAGAAGCTCTGCTCGATCTGGAACTGCGGAATCGGGACTTTTTTCAAACCTACACAGCTCTGCGCGAACCGGAGTTTTACACGTTGGCAGGACAGCTTGACCGCATAAACAAAAACAATGAAAGGATGGCTCTCGATCAGTATTACTCCTTTGGCATTTTTTTGCTAAAATCAGGAGAATTGATCGGAAGCGTATTTCTGTCAGAGGTCGTACGCGGCCCTTTGCAAAGCTGCTGGATCGGCTATTATCTCGACCAGCAGCACAATGGGAAAGGGTATACGACAGAGGCCGTCCGTCTCGTAGTATCGTATGCTTTCGACGAGCTGAAGCTGCACCGGATTGAGGCCGGCGTCATGCCGCACAACCTCAGATCGATGAAGGTATTGGAAAAGGCAGGATTCCACAAGGAGGGCATCGCCAAGGAAAACGTGAAGATAAACGGCAAATGGGAGGATCATCAGATCCTTGCGATTGTGAATAAGGATGACAGCAACTGAAGAAGCGCATAGCCGCTAATAGAAAGACAAGAGACATTACCGTGATTGCCTTCCAAAGCAACCCATACAAATAGCAGGACGTGAACCCTTGGTCGATACTAATGACCACCGGGCCGCGTCCCTTTTCTTTTTATACCATCAGTCCTAAGTAAGTAGAACCAATGAAAGGTACTAGGTTACGAAATTTTATGGTTAAAAAAACCACTTCTTTACAGTTATTTTGCCAAATAATGAAGGTTTTAGTATTATTTTGACGAACCATGTAATTTGAACTAGTTTTTTTATGAACAATAATTCCCTCTGCACTACAGGGATGTATTTCAGGAGGAAGGAAATGGGTAATACGAAGTACATTTCAACAACCGCTCTTTCAAAATTAATAAACATTCCCACCAGTGAGCTTTTTTCTCTATTAATGAAAATGGGCTGGATTGAAAGAAAAAATGATACTTGGTGTTTGACGGAAAAAGGAAAAATGAAAGATGGACAATTGAGATCGGACTCTATACGAGGAACCTGGATTGTATGGCCGGAAAACATTCATGAAGACAAGGATTTTCTAGAGTCATTTCATAAACCGGAGACAAAATTTATAAACGCCACTGCATTGAGTCAAATTTTTAACATCTCCAAGTTTCGTATTAATCCGATTCTGTCGGAACTAGGATGGGTAGAAAGAGACAGGAAAGGATGGATATTAACGAATTTAGGCAAAAGCATTGGCGGAAAGCAGTTGGAGTACGAAAAAACCGGAATCCCCTATGTAACCTGGCCGGAGAGCATCCTAAAAAACAAGCGTCTTGTTGAAACCTTTCAGCAATTGATTGGTGAACCTATGGAAGAAAAAGACGAGGTGCAGGAACAAAACGATGTAAGTTTTCGGGAAAAATTTGAAGCGAAGCATCGAACCGCTGATGGCCATTTTGTGCGTTCGAAAGCGGAGATGATCATCGATAATTGGTTGTATATGTCGGAAATCGTCCATGCCTACGAACGAAAATTGCCGATCGAAGAGGATGTGTATTGTGATTTCTACCTCCCCATAGGAAAGGTTTATATCGAATATTGGGGGATGGAAAATGACCCAAAATACCTCGACAGAAAAAAAGCAAAGTTGGACATCTATCAAAAATATGGGTTTCATCTTATCGAACTGACGGATGCAGATATTCAAAATCTAGATGACGTTTTTCCAAAAAAATTACTGAAATTTGGTATACAAGCTTATTAATTTCCCGGGATAACAAATGTTGCTCCCATTGAAGCCTTGATTTTTTAGCAGCTTTCCATTGACGCAATGAAAGTTTGGAGGCACAAACATGGCGTTTACTTATACGCTTCTGATAATTCTGCTGATCATCGCCTTTATTTTGAAGCATCCGTCGGTAAAAGGATTTGTCGGAGAAAAAACTGTGCAACTTCTCCTAAAAAAACTCGATCCAAATGAATATTATCTCGTTAATGATCTACTCATTCCTGGTACAAAAGGAAAAACAACACAAATCGACCACGTTGTCATTTCAGCTTACGGTATTTTTGTGATTGAAACAAAAAACTATAAAGGTTGGATCACCGGTACGGAGAATTCCCAATATTGGACACAAACCATTTATAAAAAGAAAGCACGACTATTCAATCCAATTTGGCAAAACAAAGGACATGTGGAAGCACTTAAAGCTCTCTTATCGGAGTTTGAAAACATCCGTTACATCCCCATCGTAGTATTTAGCGGCAGAGCTACTCTGAAAGTGAGTGTTTCTTCAACAGTCATTTATACTAGTCAACTCGTTAAAAATATCCTTTCGTACAAAGATCCCGTCCTTTCGAAAGCAGATCGAGAAGCCATTGTTCGGAAGCTCGCCGTATATAATTTGCAGGATAAGGATGCGAGAACAAAACACGCCAAAACATTGCAAAAAGAAAATGAAATCCGTAATCAACGTATAAAAAATAATCTGTGTCCCTCTTGTGGCGGAGAATTAGTTGAACGGAATGGAAAATACGGAAAATTTATTGGATGTTCAAACTATCCAAGTTGCAAATTCACCCTCAAAAATCGTGCCTGACGACAGATGATTAACTTGTTCAGTAGCACCGGAAAGGCTGACATCTTATGGCGAAATGGTCAAAAAAAGAATTAACGAATATTGAAAACCTGATACGGGGGATACTCGTTATTTCCTCGGCATCAATTTGCTTTGCCTATAATCTTGGCTACCTATTTTTCTTCGGTTCTATTGGCGTTAGTCTCGTCTTGTCTGTAATCATTGGAAGTTGGTTAGCTAGGGTAAACAATCAAGGAAAAGCAAAGCAAAAAAAGAATGGGGCAAAGAAAGAACTAACCAAGAGAAATCACAAAACTGAAAAACAATCTCGTAAGCCACTTTCGGATCAAGAGTTGTTAACCGCAGATATTGATTCCCTTTCCGGACCGGACTTTGAAAGATTAATGGAAGCTTATTACCGAGACAAGGGGTATCAAGTAGAAAGGGTTGGAGGTTCAGGGGATAACGAGGTTGATTTGATTCTCCAAGATAAGAAAGGCTACAAGATCGCCGTACAGTGCAAACGCTGGAAAAAGAACGTAGGAAATGACATAGTGCTGCGATTAAAGGCTGGCAAGCAGGTGTACGGTTGCTATGACGCTTGGATTGTCACAACAAGCCATTTTACCAAGACAGCAATAGAAATCGCAGGTCCCCTAAATATTACATTAATTAATGGGGCTCAAGTCCATGATATGATTCGACGTTGGAGAAAGGAAAAAGCAAAAAATATGAGCTGACGTTCGTCACCCTTTCCTTATTGTGGAAAGGGCTTTTTTTTCACTTATACTAAGAACGTACATTCCCACTAAGCTGCTCTACTCATCGCAGATCACAGGAGGAACTTTTCATGCAGCCATATGATTTGCCATTGGACCAATTGCAGACATACCGTCCGGCGCTTACGCGAAAAGACGATTTTGCAGACTTTTGGGAAGCCACCAAAGCGCTTCTGGATCAGGAACCGCTCACCTATGAACTTGCGCCGCTGACATATCCCGCAGACGGTGTTCGCTTGTATCAGCTCAGCTACCGTGGATTTGGAGGTGCAAGGATTCAGGGGTATTTCGCCGTTCCGGACAAGGCGGGCGCACATCCGGGGCTGATTCTCTATCACGGCTATGACTGGTGCTTCGACGGCGGCATCCATGACGTGGTCAATTGGGCGTTGCACGGCTATGCTGCGTTCGGCATGCTCGTCAGGGGGCAGCACAGCAGCGAAGACAACAGCTGGCATTTTTGCGTGATCATTTGAAAAAGTAACGTTTGTCTGCACGGGCCATTTTCACAATCCAGCCAAGCGGCAGGAGGTATTGGCTTTCCATGCAAAACGAGCAGATCGAGAATCCCAGCGTGTTCGCGGCTGTCCCGCAATAGAAGAGGCGAAAACCTGCTAATGAATACTCCAGGTTTCCGCCTCTTTATCCTTTATCCTTCCTCGTCCGCAACCAATTCCTTGGCAAGCGCCACCATCTGCTTCTGCACATTTTCGTCAAACTGATTCCCGTTCACCAAATAACCGATTTGATACATGACCCCGTTGTGGTAGAAATCGATTTCATTTGCCATGGTTTTCACCATTTGGACAGAGCGCTTCTGCTCATCCCAGTCATAGTAGGAGTACACGTAGCCGCCTCCTGTTTGCAGGATGTGATGGTACAGGCGTATATTGTCGTCGCCAATGGTCTCCACTTCAATCCTGTTTCCCATATCATCCGTCCCTGACTTGCGCCCGACGAACCCCACAAAAGGATCGGAAGCTGTTTCCGTCATGCGGACGATAACGAACTCGTTGCCATATCTGCCGTATTCGTCCTTGTCTTTTAAATAGGAGAACTGCACCTGATGCAAATGTCCGCTTTCTTGTCCACTTTGAAAGCTGACGAGATAAGCGTTTTGTTTTCCCACCGGAAAAGGAAGCTTGCCCGGGTCGATGAGTTTTGCATTTTGCTTCAGCTTTTCAGGCAGATACGGAAACACCTGATTGAATTCAACCGGCCGGTAGTACATTGCCTCCGTGTCGCCTCCGTACACATGGTAATGCTCGCTTTGCGCCAGATTGCCTTTTCCCGCTTTGGGCAGCGAGCTGTCCGATTCACACCCGGTAAGGCCAACTGCTAGGTACATGCACAGGAATAGCCAAAAAATTTTCTTCACGTCTACTGCTCCCTTTCCTCCCGCTCTTGCAGCGTTTCCACTACCGCTCCCTTGCCCGCGGATTTGTCGATGATGCCTGCGACCCATGCATAGCAGCTTTCCAACTGTTCATCAGCGATCAGGTCAGAGCGGTGCTCGAACATGATTCGCACGCTGTCGTTCTCTGCGGCGATGATGTTCAAATACTCTTCGATGGGAGCCCATCCGTCCGCAGGATTCTGATCAGGGAGCACGGGGTAATGATAGTGCTGTAAATCCCCTTCTTCATTCACCCGAAGCGTCCATAGATGGATCGTCGCTGCATATTTGGCGTACTTTTTGATGACCTCTTTGGCCCGGAAATGCGGATCCAGCTTTTCCTGAAAAAAGAGCCGTCCCGTATCCAGGCATAGCTTGATGGCCGGATAGCGCACGAGCAAGCTTTCCAAAAAATCGGCCTCGTACACATACCGATTGAGCGCGTCGAACTCAAGCACCGGAACGAAGCCGTACTGTACGCTTTTCTCCGTGAGCCACTGAAACAGCTCCTCGCTTTTCGCCGCTGTCTCTTCAAAGCTGCAGGCACTTTCATACATGTATTCCGCCGAATCGTAAAAGCGCCATTTTTCCCAATCTACCCTGTCGTCCAAGATAACCGGTTTGGGGTAATGAAACAGCACATATTCTGGCTGGACCGAAGCGTATAAATACGCCAGCTCGTTCTCGATATAGGCGTACGCGTTGGCTCGAATTTCATCATCAGAAGACAGGAAAAGCGCGTCTCTCAGCGGGGAGAAGCCGGAGCGAAACGGAAAGTGCACCCCGATCCGAAAGCCCCTGCGCTTTGACTCCCCGACCAGTTTGGCGATATCCTCCGGTGCGGAAAACAGACACGCTTCGATTCCGTAAAAGCCGTCCCGGAAATCACGCTTGTATTTTTTCTCGTCAAAACCTGCGTATTGGCCAATCAAAAAACGGTTCATCACGGTCACCTCATCGCGAGAGATAAGCAGCCTTCCCCTTCATCCCTCTTCTGTGCACACGTATGGATCGAACGGCTTGCCTATCACTTTGGGTGTTGATCACACTACCGTTATTCATCCCTCTCCCGTATTCGACAAGTTCCGACCTTTCCCTTTTTTGTAGAGTAGAGAACTGAAACTTTCGGGCGACCGTATGGTCGCCTTGCTCATTTCAGCTCCCCCTCATCAAACCGTACGTGAGGTTTTCCCTCATACGGCTTTCCGATGTTCTTCTTTCTTTGGCATTCGGCTTACTTTATCCGGCTAATTTCAATAAACTACCCTGCGTGTTTTGTATGACCTTCAGCTTTCCGGCATGTTTATTCCGCTTGCTTCTTTTCTTGTTGCAGAAGATTGTAAGGCGTTCAATCACATACCAGTCTATCCGTCTTGCCCATCGTTTGGCGATGGGCGAGATGAAGTAGTAGTTCTTGAACCCCCTTAGCTTGCGATTTAGCCCTTTCACTAGCTCTTCTAGAGACAGAAACAGTTTGTTCCTTGGTGCAGTGTATTCCTTAATTTTACGTCTCATTTCCTTCATTGCTTTCTTAGCTGGTACATGAGACATAGCAAATACCTTGCTCCCCCCTTTGTTGAACACGGGGAATTTGCGATGGTGCAGCCCAAGAAAGTCAAACCCAGTGGAATTGTCCCAAATATTAACGAGTCTAGATTTCTCTTTACTGAGACTAAGCTCCAGCTTGTTTAGAATAGCCATCAGCACTTGAATGCTTTCCAATGCTTCTTGTTTGGTTCTGCACATGATAACGAAGTCATCCGCATAGCGGATAAGTGTGCCAAGATGGGAGAATTGATTTTCCCAAATGGTGTCCATGTAGTTTAGATAGATGTTTGAAAGAAGAGGCGAGATTACCCCTCCTTGCGGAGTTCCCAGTTCTGTTTCATGGAATTGATCATTTTCCATGACCCCAGCCTGCAGCCATTGTCGGATAAGTTTCAGAACACGTCTGTCGCTGATTCTCATTTCGACCAGTTTCATCAACTTCTCATGGTTGATGTTGTCGAAATACCCTTTAATGTCAACATCTACGACCCAATAACACCTCTTGCTTGCTTTGCGTATCTGTGCAATTGCCTGGTGAGCATTTCTTCCTGGCCGAAAGCCATAAGAACAGTCCCGAAAATCAGCTTCAAAGATCGGTTCAATGACTAGCTTAGTAGCCATTTGGACCACCCGATCCTTGATCGTCGGGATGCCGAGTGGACGTTTCTTGCCATCCGGTTTAGGGATGTAAGTTCGACGAACCGGATGTGGACGATACCGCTTTTCTTTTAAATCTAGATAGATCTCGTTAAGAAAACGGCTCTCCCCATACTCCTCCACAATCTGTGCGATGGATTGTCCGTCGATTCCTCCGCTCCCTTTATTTGCTTTTACTCTCCTCCAAGCTGTCGCTAGAATATCCGGGCGGTAGATTTTGTCATACAAGGCATGAAATCGCCGTTTTGAGTTTGCCTTGGCACAAAGATATAGGGTTGTCCAAAGTTGTCGAGCTTTTACATCGGTGTAGTTAGCAAGTTTACTTGCATTCACTCACTCTTACCTCCTTCGACCCGTGAACAAAGCAGGGCTCCTTCCCTCCATAAGGTTGTGTTGTCCTTATGTTCATCGGTACTATGAACCCCTCCGACTCCCTCTCTGCCATCCACCACTTCCCTTACGGTTATAGGTTTCCGTTTTACGCTCCTGACGGGGCGTGCAGAGTAGGGTCTCCCCAGTTCCGTTAACTACTTTCTCAACATACCGCTCCCCATACCCCGAGGGATTCATAGGTGCTGTATTCCAAGTTCTCCACACCGTCCTTGGCCTTCGCCCATATGAAACAAGCTCGGCTTCCCTTTGTCCACCTCTCGGTGGTCTTTCTTAACGAGGCTGCAGGATTCACTTTATGTTACGGCCTGCTGATTTGCTCGCACTCTTTCGAGTTACTTTGTCACAGGGCTTCAACCTTAGGATTTCTCCACCAGTTGCCTGTCAGCTACGAGGTGACTTGGCTCCTGCCTCGGTTGGACTTTCACCAACTAGCAATTAACGGCTTGCTGGGCACGCTCCATAAAAGAAAGCCCCTGCACTTGTTCGTTTGAACAAATGACAGAGGCTTCAGCCTTCCTTGTTGCATCAATCGCTTTTATACTCGCAGCGCCGCCAGATCGAACTTCGGTACGAGTCCTTCCTCGGCAGCGCGGCCCAACAGCGCCGTCACCGCGGCATAGCCGTCTTCTCCCAAATTTGCCGTGAAGCTGTTCACATACAGATTGATGTGAGCTTTGGCTACCTCAGGGTCCATTTCTTGTGCGTGGCTCATCACGTAGTCTTGAGATGCCTCGGGATGCGCCCAGGCGTACTCGACAGACGCCCGCGTCCACTCCGCCAGCTTGTCCAGGTCGAGCGAACGGCGGGCAATGATCGCACCGAGCGGAATCGGCAGGCCGGTGTCCGACTCCCACCAGCTTCCCATATCAGCGAGCATTGTCAGCCCATACGTCTGATACGTAAAGCGGGCCTCGTGAATCACCAGTCCCGCATCGATCAATCCATCGCGGACGGCGGGCATGATTTCGTGAAACGGCATGACCACGATTTCGCCCACGCCTCCGGGTACATTCTGGGCTGCCCACAAGCGGAACAGCAGATACGCCGTGGAGCGTTCGCTAGGGACAGCCACGCGTTTGCCCGACAGCACGGACGGATCGTTCGTTCCAGCGAGACTGCCTTTCGTCAAAACAAGCGGGCCACAGCCCCGGCCAAGCGCCCCGCCGCATGGCAGAAGAGCATAGTCATCGAGCAGCCACGGAAGAGCCGCATAGGAAACCTTCAGCACTTCCGGCCCCTGTCCGCTTGCCGCAAGTCCGTTGGTAATGTCAATGTCTGCATACATCACATCCAGCTTTGGAGCGCCGGGAACCAGTCCGTGCACCCAGGCGTGAAAAACAAATGTGTCATTAGGGCAAGGAGAAAACGCAATCTTCATCATAGTACCTCCCGAATTACTTTGCATGCGGCTTCGAGCGCCTCAAAGGCCTCTTTCATACGCCATGCCGCCTTGTTTCGCGGACCGACCGCATTGGAGATTGAACGGATTTCCAGGACAGGCAGGCCGCTGTCCTTTGCAGCTATTGCGACGCCGTATCCCTCCATCGCTTCGGCGGCTGCTTCCGGGACTCTGGCCTTCAGCTCAGAGGCGGTAGCCGCTGTGCCCGTTACCGTCGACAACGTCAAGATCGGACCGTGACAGACGGGAAGTCCCGCTGCCCGCAAGGCCTCGGTCAGGCGGGATGCGAGCTTATCTTCGACCTGCACGCGGGCGGAGCCGAAGCCGAGCTCGTCCACGCTGCAAAAGCCATCCGGCGTCTCGGCTCCGAGATCGGCCGCGATAATCTCGGCAGCCACGACCAGAGAGCCTACCTCCGCCTGGCCGACAAATCCGCCGGCGATTCCTGCGCAGATGACCAGGCTGTAACCGGACTCTGCTGTTGCCAGTCTTCTGGCCGTCCTGGCAGCAGCCGCTACGGAACCGACGCCCCCTACCAGGACGTCAAACCGGCTGTCGCCGCCCAGTCCGCGCAAGACCGCTTCTTTTTCAGGCTGAACAGAGACAACCATGAGAATTCTCCCCGCTCCTGCCTCTCGATCGGGTGATGCCCAAGAGTTTTCCGTGTTCTTATCAACATTCATCTGTGTAGCTCCTTCGGGTTGATCCACAGGATCGATAATCGTTCGATATAAAACTCCCATCCTTTACGTTATCTTTATCTCCCTCTTGTGTAAAGGGATCGAGTGCATGGAAATAAGGCCTATTCCTGCCACTGTCTTCTGATGCGAATCCGGGCTTCCGCCGATATGGAAAAAATGGAAGCAGCCTTGCAATTCCATCCGCTTCCAGCTATACTATGAATAACTTTACTGAAATTAAGGGGATGTCTTGATGTCCGCGTTGGTTCTTAACTAATCAAATTTGATAGGGTGTTTTCCTGCTTTCCTTGCAAAAAACCCACATTTTTCGTGGTCTATTTGTGCTGGGAACATGAGGGGATACCCAATTAGTTAAGAACCGGCCATCCCATTCAATATCTTTGTTGACTGCAGACGACCGTGCTCTTATGCGCGGTTTTGTTTGTTTACACGCATGTCCCGGAGGAGCGTTTATTTGTCGTACCCTGCTCCCTGGAATCCGTGTATCGTCAACACATGCCCAAACAGGCAGAAGATGGACGCTGTGTTCATTTTCTGCCTGTTTGTTTTTTGAAAAATAACGATGAAAAGAGTGATCCGATTGAAAAATTATATAGAACTCGCAAGCAAACGCATAACCCTGCAGGAAGGTGTACAGGCGATCGAACAGCTCCTGCTGGAGTCTTTTGTCAATCCCGGCATCTCTACGAAAGAATTGGCTCGCAAGCTCCTGCTGCCTGTTCCCGTGACGGCTGCAATCAAAAAGGAGCTGATCAAATTGGGCGCGCTTCGCCAGGATCGCGGAGTTTGCTGCACCGAAGAAGGGGCAGAATACGTTCGGCAAAAGTGGGGCTTCGACGGTTTGGACATGGATTTGTACCGCAAGCTGCTGGAGGACTGCGATTGGAAGGCCGAGCTCGCCGACATCCTGTCTCGTCTCTACGAATGGTTCCCTGCTCGTCCGCAGGTAAATGTAGAGATTGACCAGTCCAAATGCACGCCGGAGACCAGCTTGAGGCGGGCGATTCTTTGCCTGAAACATCATGCGCTCATCGGCAGCAGGATTCTGTGCGTCGGCGATGATGATCTGGTGAGCGTATCTCTCGGACTGCTGCTCAAGCGTTTGTTCCCGGAAGCGGTCCAGCACAAGGCATGGATCACCGTCGTCGACATCGATGATCGGTTCCTTGCGTTCATCGCGGACATCGCTTGGCGCGAAGGCCTGCCGATCAGCGGTCACCGTGCAGACCTCCGCAAGCCTCTGTCCCAGAAGCAGCTCGGCACATTTGGCTGTTTTTTCACCGACCCGCCCTATACGCTGCCAGGCATGAGCCTTTTCGTTTCACGGGGAATCAGTTTGCTCAAGCAAAAGACAGGACTGCCTATCTTCCTGTCCTTCGCCCATAAATCGCCTGGCTTTATGCTCGATATGCAGCGCGAGTTTATCCGGATGGGGCTGATGGTCAGCGAGATCATTCCGCATTTCAATGAATACGAGGGGGCGGAGATGATCGGGAACAGAGGCCAGATGATCGTACTGAAAACGACTGAGCAGACAACTCCCAAAATAAAAGGAGGCTTCGACGATGCGCTGTATACCGGCGAGGTGAAAAGGACGATGCGGACATACCGCTGCAGGGAATGCAATGGAAGCGTGCAGGTCGGCTTTCAGCAGCGCTTTTCTACGATTGAAATGCTAAAAATGCGCGGCTGCCCGCGCTGCCAGCATCATACGTTTGATCTCGTAAACAAGAAAAGCGTTTGACGGATTGCCTGACGAAAGATAAGAAAAGATAGCTCCACCTCTTCCAAGCATGTCTTTGCCGAAGGGGAAAGCTATCTTTTCTCGTTTTTTAGCCCGACTGCGCGGCGTTTTACGCTTACGCTCGCACAGCCGGGCGTTTTCTTTCTAGATGATCAGCTTTCTTTCTGTTCATCAGCGTTCCTTCTGCTTCTGTTCAGATGCCGCCGGGATTTCTCCCTTCTCGATGACGACAGCATGCCGGTTTCACTTTCTCCCGGAAAGCAGCAAGAACAAAGGGATTCTCATCCGCCGCTCATACGTCTCCTGATGAAGAAAGTTTTCCCTGAGCGGCCGGGATTCCCTTAGCTGTTCTACAGTAAAGCCGGCCTTCTGCAGCCCGAGGAAGTAGTCTTCGATCGTACGATGGTACTTGGAAACTGTTCCACCCATCCAGTGCTGCTGCCTCGGTCCGTTGACAAAATACTGATCGACCAGCCAATTCGTCCGTTGCCCTGCTGTCTGCAGCGTAGACGTAATGACGGGGTGTTCGACAGAAAAAAGAAGTCTCCCGCCCGGCTTCAAGGCTTGATGGATACGGCAATAAAGCGAATCGAGATCTTCGATGTAGTGAAGCACCAATCTGGAGAGCACAAGATCAAAGCGGCCTGCAGGAAATGGCCAATCCTCGATGGTGGAATGGACCACCTTTGCGGGATAGCCATGCAAATTTCCTGCTGCCGCTTCGACCATGTTGTGTGATCCTTCCACCCCCAGATAGTCCGCACATCCCGCTTCCAGCAGTTCGATGCCGAACCGGGCGTCGCCACAGCCAAGATCCAAAACCGACAAGCCGCTCACGTCACCCATCATTTCCCGTATCAGCGGTTTTTCCAAAGTATCGTTGGCATTCTCCTGTCCTTCGCGCCGCGCCATATAGTTTTGAAAAATGCAATCGTCGTCAAAAAAATCAGATCCTCGAAAGCCCACGGCAAGCCCCTCCCTTGTCCGCTCCGGTTTTTACCAACCGTGCATATGCCGGGTTGATTCCCAGTCTCTTCTACTTCCACAGCAGACGCCATCTCCCCTTTTCAAGCACCGCGAGACAGCGGCCGCTGGTCAGGAGATGTTTTTTCGGCAGGCTCCATGACTGCGTATGCAGACGCGAATGATTGTACATACACTATCAAGAGTTTTTTTGAAAGGAGGGCCGGTTTCATGAGCCAAATCACCGATGGCCATCCCGCTCCAGACGGTTTCTACCGAACGATGGGGGAATGGGTAGCCTACCATCTGGCGAGAGGCCGATCCATGGACGGGCTGTTTCAGGAATATTACGCCGACCATGAGAGCGACTTCGCGCTGCCCATTGGCCTGGATGAGCCTGCTCCCTGGGAATTTAGAGAAAAACCGTTTACCAGCCACCCCAGCCCCTTTGTAGGGATCATCCCGGACGGACGGCTCTGGGGGACAAAAGGAGCGGTGGTTACGCCGGAAAACAAGCTGGTGTGGGATGTGTCGGTCGAGCATTCGTCAGAGCCTCCGGAGCAGCATTCTGTTTTTCGCCAATCCTCTCTGCCTGCCCCGCAGCATTATGATGAGACCTGGGCAGTACTTACCTACACCGCCAGCGACAGCTATTTTCACTGGATGCTGGACGTGCTGCCCCGGCTTGATTTGATCCGGAAAAGCGGCCTGTCGATCGACAGGTACGTCTTTAACTATATGTCCATCCCGATCCTTCCCTTTCAGGATGAGACGCTGAACATGCTCGGCATTCCAGCCGGAAAAAGGTTCCAACCGCAAGCGGACAGCCATTGTCAGGTAAAGCAAGCAGTCATCCCGTCGCTGATCGGCTATACGTCCCATTATCCCAAATGGGCTGTCGATTTCTTGCGCAAGGAACTGCTGCCCTCTTCCATTGGACAGACAGCGCCGAGCAAGGAAGCGAGCGAGTCTTTCCGTCCAGGTCCATCGGGGGCCCTGAACCACAAGCGTATTTACGTCAGTCGGGCAGATGCATTTCACCGGCGCGTATCCAATGAACAGCAGATTGTCAGCCTGCTTGGGTCTCACGGTTTTGTCACCATTACTCCGAGCGAATACAGCGTGTCCGAACAAATACGTCTGTTTGCCTCCGCCGATGTCATCATTTCCCCTCACGGAGCCAATCTGACCAATATCGTCTTTTGCAAACCGGGGACACTCGTGATCGAGCTGTTTTCACCCGGATATGTGAATCCGATCTACTGGGCATTGAGCAATCACGCACAGCTACGCTATGCCTACCTGATCGGCAGCGGCAGACGATCTCCAGAATCGGTGCACGAGCTGCGGGGGAAGGAAGACTTGACGATCCCGCCGGATTCGCTGCAAAAGCTTTTGAGTTTGCTGGGCGTTGTATGACAGAACAATAAAGCGGGTCTGTAACAAATATGCAAGGAAATTTGCATAAACCGAAAAAGCAGCAAATTTCCGCTGAAGAGTCAAAAAGAAAGCAGGCGATACGTGTGAAAATCCTGTTTGCCACCTATGGCCAAATTCCGCAAGCTGGCAAGCTCCCATCGCCTTTTTCCTTGCTGCAAAAAGAGCTGGAGCAGCGCGGGCATCAAGTCGATGTCCTGGGCCACCATCCTGACATGCAGCGCGTCTATTTGATCTCCCAGACAAGATCGGGTCCATGGACGCTGAATTTGCAAGGCCAATCCGTCCCAAAAGCGCCAATCAAAGAGCGGGTGTACGATGAAGTATTTCGTTACTATCAAAAATATCTGCCCCATGTCCATCCATGGATTCGCTGGAGAGAAATCGAACGGTACACCTTTGAGCTGATCCTGTCCCTCTTTGATCTGGGGAAGTACGATCTGATCCATACCCATGACGCGCTGGCGACAAGGGCTGTTTGGCGGGTAAAGCCTTCTCATGTCCCGCTATTGTATCAGTGCGGCGGACTGCTTCGGCACGATCCGGCGGTGGCGGCGGAAGTCACATCCCCGGACAGTCTGAAAGCGAGGTATGTCGCCTGCGAGGAGTACATGGCTGCCACTTCCTGCGATCAGGCCATCGTTCCCAGCGCATGGCTGAAAAAAGTATGGCAGGAGGAGTTTTTTATACCGGACGGGCATTCAGCCGTGATCCATCGAGGAATGGAATTTACCCCTTTTCTTCAATGGCTCCAATATGAACCGTATCCTCCCGTCGAAAAAAAGAAAGGTGTGCAGATCATTGCCTGCCCGCCCGGACTGGATTTTCAAAGCGGATCTGCTACGCTGCTGGACGCTCTGGCAAGGCTCAAGCAGCAGCGGGACGATTTTTTGTGCTGGATGGTTGGAGACGGTCCGTGGAGAGGGGAGCTTGAAGCGTATTGCAGGGAAAAAGACCTGACTCGGCATGTGCTGCTTCTCGGCGAACGGACAGACTGGCCATCTCTCTTGGCGAAAACGGATATTGTCGTGTGGCCCGCACCTGCTGTCGACTTCCCTCTTCCGCTTATGGAGGCACAGGTCGCTGGAACAGCGATCGTAGCTTGTGACAGCAGCGTGATCCAGGAAATGGTTCGACACGGCGAAACGGGCTTGCTGTTTGAAGCCGGCAACAGTCTGGAGCTTTCAGAGAGGCTTCTGCAGCTTTTGGACACCCCGGAGCTGGCAAGTCATCTGCGAAACAGCTCCAAGACTTACGGGATGAACGAATGGTCGTCTGCCAAGTGGGCCGAGCAGGTCGAGCAGCTCTACCTCCAGATGAAGAGGAAACACCGGGTCGCTGCGCCTGCGGGGGAGAAGAAAAAAAGCCGGGATTCAGTTGCGCAGCTCTTCGCCTTCCGCCTCCGTCACCGCTTGGATGAGGGCGGATGGAATGAGTTTGCACACCGTCTCCCGGCTTCCTATCTCGTTCCTGATTTTGACTTTTTGCGCGTCTTGACCGAAACCAATCAGTTTGACGAGTGACTGGCGCCTTTGTCGGAAGCGCCTTGCCTTCTCATCTGTTCACAGCAGGTGTTGTTTTGGCCGGGGCTGTCGTGCTAGCCGGAGTTGTCGTACCGGCCGCTTTTGGCATGCTGGCCGCAGCACTTCTCGCAATCACGGCGTGGGCATGGGGCTCCAGGTCAAACCAGAAGATCAGGTCTCCCTGGTCCTTCTTTTGCGGAGGCTTTTTCCCGTTTACGTACACCTCCGCACCTCTTACAGCCATCGAAAGCCCGGATAT
The DNA here is from genome assembly GCF_036700025.1 of Brevibacillus borstelensis. Taxonomy (NCBI): domain Bacteria; kingdom Bacillati; phylum Bacillota; class Bacilli; order Caryophanales; family Paenibacillaceae; genus Brevibacillus; species Brevibacillus borstelensis. The sequence continues at coordinate 4,788,831 of NZ_CP144922.1, forward strand.
TTTCGCGGGTCCGTCATTGTAAACCCGCACCGTACCGTTTGCATCGTACTCCATCCGCACCTGCTCCAGCGCCAGCCAGTACTTCATCAAATCCCGCACGGTAGTGAGATAGAGCTTTTGCTGATCGCGGAGAGAAGCCATCTTTTTCAGCAATTGATCAAAGCTTGGCTGGATGACCAGCGCTCCTTTTTGATCCCGTTTCAAAATTTTCCCCGCGGCCTTGCCTTGCGGGATTCTGGCGATATAGGCATGGCTGATAAAAACACCGCGATCATTGATTAATTGAAGTAAATTTTGTTCATTGTACCTATACATCGTATTTTCGGGAACGATCGCTGCCGCCCATGAGTAAAACGGGCCTGTCACTGTCGGATGGGCCCAATACAGGGGCGTTCTTCTGCTGTCTCCATTTCTCGTTTGCAACAGGTCAAATGCCTGGTTGACGTTGGTCACGTCCTCCGAGCTGTAGTGCCAGAAATACCGGGTGTCGTACTTTTGCCACAAATCGGCGATATAATAGGGAGTTTTGATGTCCAAGCCTTGAAAGCCAAAGCTGTATTTTACGTAGCCATGATCAATCCAGGTCACGCTATGAAACTCATTTTTCATAAAAGCCAGGATGTTCTCCGCCACATCCCGGTACAGGTGCAAATCGAACGGATAAGCCGTGTGCAGCCCGATTTCTATTCCGCGCTTGTGCAAATCCTTCAAGAACTGCAGGAATTCCTGGTTCTCATGGAGCGCTACATTCATCGGCTGCTGCAGACGGTAATACGGGTTCGAATAAAAGACGCTTTTGGTCACAGGTATCTTGTATTTGACAAAACCACCCACTGCTTTATCCGGGCTCGCAATCTTCTCCGAGCCGTAGTAAGCCGCCCTGTTGCTTGCCAGCGACTGTTCATCCGCATGCTCCGTCCAGACGTGCGTCGCGAGAAACCCATGAGGCTGGTTCATCAGCCGAGGCATCAGTGACGGTTGAAAACCGACTATGAGCGAAAATGTATTGATCCGCTGTTCCTGTGGCTTGTATTCGGAGGCGTGTCTCACCTTCCCGACCTGCTTGCCTACGGTCTCCTCTACGTATCGGTGATCTCCCATATGATCCAGATTGACGACCAGCTGATTTTGGACCGTGTTCAACTCCAGCGACGATACGTGCGGGGTGTGGTACAGAAAAGCCGACTGCTTTCCTTGCCCGAACCGGACGCCTTCCCGGTCCAGCCAGTATTGCTTTTGAAAAGAATGCGTATCTACCTTCCTGTTTTTCCGATAGACCTCTGACACCTTTGGCGCGAAGCTGAGTGTCAGCGCCTCGCGAAAAATCTGTATTTGACGCTTGTATGTAGTCTTCACTTCCACATCGACGACCGGGCTGTTTTGGCGCAGCAGGTAATTCGTTTCTACCTGGGCAGCCGGAGTATCTCCGATCACCTTGACGAGCAGGCCGTCGGGCTTTTGCTCGGTCAGCACCGCTGTCTTCTGATACTGGCGGACAATCGTATGCTCCCGCCGAATAAACATATTGGTATCTATCGGTTTTGACACCGGCGGCGAAAAGGCGAGTTCATTTCCCTGTACGCTTGTTACCTTGGCCTGATGAACGAGCGGCGCATTCAGCCTGCCCGCGAACGATTCCGAGCGAATTTGTATCATGCTTCCCACCGGAATGGCTGGCGGCGCGTCCAGTTTGATTTTGCTGGTCCCAGCGGGAAGCTGCGGAACGAGCAGATTGTAAATGTCCCCGTACTCAGCCACATACTGGACTGAACGAAGAATCTCCTTGCCTCCAGCGTCCGTAATCCTGAGTTGTCCCTTTGCGTCCCACGCAGCTTTGTAATACGGATTTTGAAAAGATGTCTGCCCCTCGCTGGAATGTGTCGTGAATGGACTGAACGCAAACAAAAGCACACATACCAGCCATGCTGTCATTACCTTCCGAATCATTGTTGTACCCTTTCTCCTTTTCTATGGTCTTACTCCGCCCCATCCTCTCGTCGTTTGGCTAAAATGGCAAACCGGATTTCGAAGCCAAGGTAAGCTTATGCCGCGGGTTCTGTCCACTTTCTCTTTTAAAGCAGATGTTTCCACTAATTTTTGGAAGTTTCTTGCAGAACTTACGAAAATGTCCCTATAATACCAAAAGAATGATAACGTATATCGGGGGTACCTTGTGAAATTTACATGAAAAAAAGCCGCTCTGGAAGAAAAATCAATTATAAGCAATTTGCTTGAGCTGTACAATCACGACTTTAGTGAATATATGGACTTGGATGTGGACGAACAGGGCCGATACGGATATCCTTATTTGGACAACTATTGGACGGAACCGGATCGCTTTCCGTTTCTCATCCAGGCCGAGGGCAAATGGGCCGGGTTTGTGCTTGTGAGAAAAATTGCAGACGAGAATCACTTGGGCAGCAGTTATTTTTCCATTGCAGAATTTTTCATTATGCGGAAATATCGCAGGTCCGGGATTGGCAAAGCCATTGCTCACCAGGTATTTCGCATGTTCCCTGGCCACTGGGAGGTTGTTCAGTTGGCTTCCAACGTGCCTGCCCAACTATTCTGGAGGAAAACAATAAGTGAGTATACCAATGGCGACTTTCAGGAATGGGAAGAGCCCGGAAAAGTGTATCAATCCTTCGTTTCACTGGAAAAAGCGGATTGCTCGTAAACGGTTTCACCTGTCAGCCATGCAACAGGTATCGGGTCCGCAATCTGTAGAAAGGGGGCCTGAACGATGAAACTGGACAGACTTCTTGCCATCACGATGATCCTCATCCAGAGGAGGCGTATACCTGCCAAAGAGCTTGCCGACATGTTTGAGGTATCTGTCCGAACGATTTACCGGGATATCGAAGCGATCAATCAGGCAGGCATCCCGATTGTCAGCTATCAGGGAGCCAATGGCGGCATCGGCATTATGGAAAACTACCGGCTCAACCAGCACATTTTGACCCAGGAGGAGCTGGCCTCAGTCACGATGGCTCTGAAAAGCGTTGCCTCGACCTACCGGGATGCACGGGCTGAGGTAGTACTCGGGAAGATTCGCGGCATAGTGGAAAGCACACAGTCCGAGGCGTTCAAGATGATGTCCGAGCAGATCTATATCGATTACAGCCCATGGGGAGGAGATGCTCCGCAAAAAGAAAAGATCACGCGGATCAAGCACGCAATCCAGACATCCAGCCTGCTCTCCTTTACCTATCACAACGTCTCCGGGACGATTTCCGAGCGAATCGTGGAGCCGCACACTCTCGTTTTAAAAGGACGCCAATGGTACCTTTACGCTTACTGTACAAACAAGTGCGAATTCCGTCTATTCAGGCTGTCACGGCTGAAGGAGCCCGTTCTGCTGGAAGACGCCTTTCAACGCAGACCGATCAATCTGGAGGAGCTGCCATGGGACAATGAATGGAGAAAACCGGGGCAAACCGTCCAGCTCGTCCTCCGGTTCGTTCCCCAGATCCGTTCCATCGTGGAAGAAATGTTTGGCGTCGATCACATCCGTATCGACGAACAAGGGTATTGCTGGGTCTCTGAAGCTTATCCCCTCGACGACTGGCTGTACGGGTTTGTCCTCAGCTTTGGTCCCAGGGTAGAAGTCGTAGAGCCGCTCTTTTTTCGGGAAAACATTCAGAAGCTGGCTCACGAGATCGGGAGCGTCTATTCGGGCAGTTCGTCACCGACATGTTCTTCCATCTCGGCAGAACAAAAAGCTGGAGGAAAAAAACGCGACGAAACATGACAGACAGTTGTCAGGTTTGCTTCATTATCATGGAGACATCCCCAATAAAAGGAGGCAGTTGTTCAATGACGAAAACCTTTTGCCAAAGCTGCAGTATGCCCATGGTGGATGCCCACATCCTCGGAACCGAAAAAGACGGCTCCAAAAACAGCGAGTATTGCCTCTACTGCTACGAAGAAGGAGCCTTCAAGCAGCCTGACATCACGATGGAGCAAATGATCGAGATTTGTGTTCCCTTTTTAAAGGAAGAAGGCATGGAAGAAAATGCGGCCCGCGCGATGCTGCAAAAACATCTTCCCGAGCTTGCCAGGTGGAAAACAGTCAGCTAATCCGGGTTTGGTAAAGCCAAGCTTGCAGGCAGGATATCCTCTTCTCAGGCGGAGGGTATACTGCCTGCAACAGTTTGAACATTCCGAACTTTACATGCAGCTAAAATGTTGCCTACAATAAATGGTATAATAAAGCGAAGAGAAAATCTGGACATCCGGGAGGAGTTGCCTTTGGAAGGTGTGCAAGGAAAGTCATCGCATCATCAAAAACTGTCTGTTGCCAAACTTATCAAGCGAATACTCTTTATCCTGATCGGATCCGCCTTATTTTCTGTTGGGCTGGAAATTTTTTTGGTCCCCAATCATATTATTGATGGCGGAATAGTCGGTATCTCCATTATTATCGCGCATCTGTCGGGACTGCCGTTGGGGATGTTTTTATTTCTGTTGAACCTGCCTTTTCTCGTAATTGGCTACAAACAGATCGGAAAAACCTTTGCGATTTCCACACTGCTCGGAGTCAGCACGATGTCGATTGTGAGCTCCCTGCTTCACGATGTGAAAGGAGTCACCGAAGATCCCCTGTTGGCTGCTGTCTTTGGCGGAATCATCCTGGGCATTGGTGTGGGGCTGGTGATTCGTTACGGCGGGTCTTTGGACGGAACAGAGATTGTGGCTATCTTGATCAACAAAAAGACTCCGTTCTCTGTCGGTGAAATTGTGATGTTTTTTAACCTGTTCATCCTGGGTAGCGCAGGACTCGTATTTGGCGTCGATCGCGCCATGTACTCCCTGATGGCTTATTACATCGCATTTAAAATGATCGACTTGACAATCGAAGGATTTCAAGGGTCGAAATCAGTCTGGATCATCAGCGACAACCACAAAGATATCGGTGACGCCATCGTCGCCCGCCTGGGCCGCAGCGTTACCTATTTGAAGGGCGAAGGCGGTTATTCCGGGGATGATAAAAATGTGGTGTTCTGCATTATTACCCGTCTGGAAGAAGCCAAGCTCAAGTTGATCGTTGAAGAAGTCGATCCATCGGCATTTTTGGCAGTTGGCAATATTCACGATGTACGGGGCGGACAGTTTAAAAAACGTGACATTCACTAAATGGCATAGTGTGAATGCAAAAAACGCGGAGGCAGTTCAAAGCTGCTTTCGCGTTTTTTCGTTTTATGCAAGCCTTGCAATTACATTGCTCCCCTTTTCAAGAGCTTGTGGAGTCAGCTTTAGTGTCCACGTTGGGTGCCCTGATCCCCCATATACTTCAGGGTAGTTGAACAGTTCTTCATCCAGAATGACCGGCAAACCGTGCCCGATGAGCGGAATACTGCCTGGCTCGTACCCGGTCAATCCCTTTACCTCATCCATCCGGGTCATTCTTATGCTTTGGTAGCCAAGTTGAGCGGCGAGGGACTGGAAACTTATGCGCCCACGCTTGCCCGACAAAATCAGGGCGACATGTGAATCATCAGCTATTGCGATCAATACCGGTGCAGTCTGCCCCATGTCAATGCCGAAAAGAGCTGCTCCCTCCTTGGCCGAACGAACCGGACGCTCGTGTTCAATCAGCTCATACTCCAATCCCAGCTCTTCGAGGATCGCTTTCACACGTTCCATCTTACACCTCACTATGGGAAATATTGTATACTTTCTGTATAGATGAAAATTGGAGGTCCTGCCATGATTATTCGTTCTCCCCGCCCGGAAGAAACACCTGCACTCAGCGACCTGGCATTTCGCTCAAAAGGATATTGGGGCTACGATGACGATTTTATGGAGGCATGTCGGCAGGAGTTGACGATTACCCCTGCGTTTCTTCAGACCTCCCATGTGTTTCTGGCCGAGGAGGCTGGAAACATTCTGGGATTTTACCGTTTATCCGTAGACGAAACCGGGGCAGAGCTTAGCGATCTGTTCGTAGACCCTGCTGCCATCGGCAAGCGGGTCGGAAAAGCGTTGTGGAACCACTTGATGGATACCGCCCGCTCCCTCAGCATTGACCATTTTCTCATCCACAGCGATCCGTACGCAGAAGGTTTTTATGAAAAGATGGGAGCTGTTCGGATTGGCGACATCCCTTCCACTGTTTTTCCGGACCGTCGACTCCCCTTGATGAAAAAACAAGTCGCCCCCTGACGCCTGCTGCTTTCGCCACATGAGACACGGCAACCAACATGCCCGTGTCTTTTTTGTTCCTACCAGTTTTGAAAGGCGCTTTTGAAATTCCACTCTGCTTTTGTCCTCTTTTCAGGCACCCGCTCAAGCAAAAATAATCTGCGGACATATAGTGTTACTGTTGAAAGGGGGGAGGAGAATGGGGCTCTTTAACGGATCTGACGACTTTACTCTCATCCTGGTACTGTTCATCTTGCTGGTCATCGTAGGCTGCGATTGTGATTGATGATGACCTTTGGAGCAGAAAGTGTGTGCAAAGGGAGAATGAACAGGCTTTCTCTCTTTGCATTTTTTCATTTGCGAATCGAGGTGAAAAGAAGATTTGGCTAGACGAACAAACCAAAAAAGCGACTCATTTTCACCGGAATTTATGGATTGGCTAAAGGGAAAGAAGGTTTCAAGGAGAAGGCTGCAAAGAAATCCCGAACTGTTCGATCAGTATTATCAAGAGTGGTCGAAAACGCAGCGGAAAAATAGGCCGCGAAGACGGTCGCTGTTTCAGCTTCCGAACCTAAACATTGATCTTGGAACCATTCTCAATGGCATGCAAATGGCAACCGAGGTCATGAGAACATTCCAAGGGACAAAACTGCTCAATCATTCGTCCAGAAGCGATGATTAGGCGGGAAAATACGGAGCAGCCATTACCGGCTCATGGAAAACAGGCCAAGGCGATGGAAGCTCTGCATCGCTTCACTTTTCGGAACGCAGGTCTCATGGGATCTGCGTCCTTTACGTTTACTGGGCAACTACGGTCACTGCTTGCTTTTTTCACAACACGCTGCAATTTTTCCGCTCCGCCCCCCCTCCCTGTCATCCTTCCACGGCTGCTGACACCGAGCGTTAAGGAAATGGTAAGGCAGACATTCGGTGCTGATAAGGTTGCTCCTTTACACTGACGGTGAAAGGAGAGTGGAAACCATGTGGGCTATCTGCATTCACGAATTTATCCGACTGTTTCGAAGCGTCAAATCCCTGATCACCATCGCTTTTATTGCCGGCGTATCGTACTGGGTGTCCGATCTGGTCAACCAGGCCGCCGGCTTCATCTCCCAGCATGAGCTGACAGAGGGCCATGCGCTCGGCGTTTTTGCCTTGGTCATGCTGTTTGGCCCTTTGTTTGTCTTTGGATTATCGCATGACATGATCAACCGGGAAGTATCCAGTCGGACCGTCCGTTTTTTAGTCACCCGCACTTCCCGCTTCCGCATTGTGCTGGGCAAATGTTTCGGCGTTCTGCTTTTCTGGCTGTGCTGCATGCTGGTCACCTTTGGAACAGTCTTGGCCTCTGTCCATACTTTTGATGAGAAGACCTTCCTGGAGTGCATGTCCATGCTGGTGTACAGCGTTTCGTTGTGCCTGTTGCTTTCTGTGCTGATCGCCCGTCCCAGCTACACCATGTTCGGGGGGATCATTCTCGGTTTATTCCTCCCGATTCTCGGCATCTGGACGCTTGCCTCCAGCCAGCCTGCCGCCAAGTGGATCGGCTATTTGCTGCCTTATGCGTATTTGGAAAAAGGCGAAGCGTACATCGGCGTGATCTGGCTCTATGCGCTTCTCTTTCTCGCCGCCTCTGCCTTGCTGTTTCAAAGGAGGGATTTTTAAATGCCGCTTATAGAGACTGTCCAGTTAACCAAGCGATTCGGGGAACGAACGATTGTCAATTCCGTGTCGCTCACCGTACAGCAAAATGAAATTTTCGGCTTTCTAGGAAAAAACGGAGCCGGAAAATCCACCTTTATCAACATGCTGACCGGTATTGTCCGTCCCTCTTCGGGGACCATTCGCCTGTTTGACGGAGACGGAAACACCGCGGAGTGGAAACGCAGGATCGGTGTACTGCCGGATTACTCCACCTTTTATGATTCACTGACGGCCAGAGATCATCTGTTGTACCTGAGCCGTGTGAAAGGAATACGCGTCACGAAGAAGGAGTGCGACCGCATCCTGGAAGAAGTGGGATTGGCCGAGCATGCCGGGAAGAGGGCCAAGGCGTTTTCCTTCGGTATGAAAAAGAAGCTCGGCATTGCGCAAGCGCTCCTAGGTGACCCGGAGCTGCTGTTTTTAGACGAGCCTACCTCTGGAGTGGATGTGGAGTCCTCGCTTCAAATCCAGCAGTTGCTGCTGCGTTTGCAAAAAGAAGGACGGACGATCTTCATGACCTCGCACAATCTGCATGAGATCGAAAAAATCTGCACCCGCATGGCGATCATGAAAGCAGGCACGATTGCTGCAGCGGGCAGTCTTTCCGAGCTGCAGGCCAAGCATCGCAGTTGGCGTACCGTTACTGTGCGCCATGCAGCGTTGGCCGACAAGCCGTATGAACTGGTTTCGTTTGTGGAAGGACTGGGCAAACACCTCGAATGGCGGGAGGAGGCTCTTTCCCTTGAGGTCGATGACAAACGAAAGGTGGCCGCGCTGATTCGCGCTTTCGTCCATGCGGGAGTCGATATTTACCACGTCTGCGGGGACGAGCCTTCGCTCGAGCGGATCTTCCTGGAGGAGTAGCTTCTTGGATGGAGTAGCTTCCTAGAGGAGTAGCCAGGGGGCACTGCCCCCTTTTTCGTGACATTTCAGGTGAGGATGTCCGCCAACTGTTCCAACCGCTCCACGACAGCGAGCGGCACGTGGCCGGTAGCCGGCTGAAGCTTGCCCGGATTGATCCAGACTGCGTCCATCCCTGCCTCAATCGCTCCGGCGACGTCAGCTTCCCAGTTGTCTCCGACAAACAGCGTCTCTTCCGGTTTGGCGTCGAAAAGCCGCAATGCCGCTGAAAAAATCCGCCAATCCGGTTTGTGATAGCCGACGACTTCAGAGATGACGATCGTTTCTTTCGGAAAGAGCCTGGACAGGCCGAGCCGCTCCAGCTTGGTATAGGCCATATCCTCCGGTCCGTTTGTCACGATGCCGAGCCGGCAACGTTCGGCAAGCTTGCTCAAGCATTCCTCCACAACCGGAACTGGCGCGATCACCTCAAAGCAAGCCGACATAAACATATTCTGAAAATCATCCATCTCCTCCGGCTTCGCAGCACGTCCAAAGTCGGCAGTGGCCTTCTCCATCCGTTGGTGGCGATACTCCCGCAGCGAAATCCGGTTCTCCGTGAAATCCGGCCACAGCTCATCGCTGTATGTTTTCAGCTTGCAAAAAAAGTCGTCTTCATTCAGACCCGCGGATGGTCAGGCGCATCCCCGACTCCCAGCTCTGCGAATAGTCAAACAGCGTATCATCGAGGTCAAACAGGATCAGCTTGTATTCTTTCTTACTCACGGAAATACGGCCTCCTTGCTTCCTGGTATGCTTCTTTCATTCTACCATTTCGCCCGTACCGGATCGCCGTTTCCTTTTTCCTCTGCGAAGAAGCTTTTACCCCTCCTGCTCACCCTCCGCAGCCTTTGCCAATTCGCCCAGCCAATCTTCCGGCAACGCTACCGAGCGGCGCGTCTTCGCATCGATCATCACCATCGTCACATCGGCATCGGCTGCAAGCTCCCCCTTCTCCTTGTACAGCTCGTGCCGGATGACATAGCTTTTCTCGCCGATCCCCAGCACCCGCGTCCGCACCTGCACCTGCTCAAGCATGCGAAGCTCCCTACGGTAGTTGATATTGATGTTCACCACTACCGGCATCAGTCCTCTGCGCTGCAGCTCGTCTAGTGTAAACCCCCTTTGGCAAATCCAGTCAAAGCGCGCCCACTCCATATATTCCAAGTACTTGGCGTTGTTTACATGCCCGATAAAATCAATATCGGTAGAACGGACAACCAGATCAAACAAGTGCTGCTGCATACTCATCGCTCCCTTCTTTTCCCCTAGTATACCGAAACAAAACAACTGAGTGAACATTCACTCGGAATCTATTTCGGAATATTCCGAAGGATGCGGCTGTATTTTGTTTCAGTCTTCACTATAATAGAGCTAACACAAACGCTTACAGTACGGACACGGAAGGGAAGATGCCGATGTTTGAACAAATGCTGCTGCCTGCACTGCAGATGGCGCGCTCCCGCTACCAGGATGCTCTCGCCAATCTCACCGAGGGCGAGCTGGTCTGGAAGCTGGCTGACGGCTCCAATTCTGTCGGGTTCCTGATCCGGCACATCGCAGAAGTCGAGTATCGTTTTTGCCTGATGTTTTTTGGCCGCCCGCTGCCAAATACGGTAACCTTGGACACGATTGGACCGGTAAAGGATGAGGGTCAATTTACCGACCTTTCCGCTCTGCTTGCATTCCGCGAACAGTCGTATGCATACTTGCTGGAATCACTTCGTCAACTGCCCAGCGAAGCCTGGGACCACCCTGTGGAAGCTCCGATCGGAACATTATCCCCCCGGCAAGCGTTGGGCCGGCTGATCTACCATACAGGGTATCACGCGGGCCAGATCGGGCTGATCCGCAAATACGGAGGCAAACGGTGAGTCTTTTGCTTCAAGGAAAACATGTATGGCTTCGGGAGATGACCCCGGATGACCTGGGTGCTGTGCTGGAAGTGTACAACAGTCACCCCGCCTACAATCTTTGGCGAAACGGAACTGCCGCGCTTAGCCTGGCAGAGCTTGAGCAGGAGTACAAGGCGATGCTGGATATTCCTTCCGGCCATTGGATGATCGTAAAGACTGTAGAGACTGCTCAGACCGCAGAAACTGCACAGACCGCTCACGCCGCCAAGCCGGAACCGAAGATTATCGGGGTTGTTCACTTCTCCACAGCTCATCCTTCCCCGGGAAAAGGGTGGATTGGCCTGTTTCTCATTCACCGGGATTGCCAAGGCCAAGGCTTTGGTCGCGAGGCTTGCTCGCTTTTGGAGCAATACTGTGCAGAGCAAGGGTGCTCACAGCTCCATCTCGGCGTAATTGCCGAGGACGAGCAGACTCTCCGTTTTTGGGGAAAGCTCGGCTTTGAACAGTATCGCCAGGTCACGGCTCCCGTCGGACGCTTGACCCAGCCTGTCCTGCTCCTGGCCAAGCAAATTACGGATTGACCGCGTTCCCCAGCACAGCTTTGTCCTTTAAAGGAGGTGAAACCATGCTCGCACGTCCGCGTTTTGAATGTGATGTACCCGTCGTTCTCCTCACCTAGTCGGAGAGGGAATGTGTGAAATCGTCCCCCCGGCTACGGAAAAGAAACAGTACCATTTTTCCGGGAGGGGCACGTTGATATGAATGCGATGTGGAAACAGCAGTTGTTTGGAGCACTTTGCCTGACTTTGGCAGCAGCCATTTGGGGCGGCGTCTATGTGGTAAGCAAGGTAGTGCTGGAAGAAATTCCGCCATTTACGCTCTTGATTATCCGTTTTGCCATTGCTTCCGTCGTGTTGGGGGTATTTGTAGTGGCACGGCGCGAGTTCATCGCCAAACAGGATTTTCCCATGATCATGGCGATCGCGTTTGTCGGAGTGACAATTTCGATCGGCGCGCAATTTTTGGGGACCAAGCTTTCGACGGCGCACATGGGAGCGCTGATTACCGCTGCTTCCCCGGCCTTCATCGCGCTGTTTGCCGTCTGGCTGCTAAAAGAGCGCATCCACAAGCTGCAGCTCGCGGGCATCCTGCTGGCTACGATCGGTGTCCTGATTGTGATCGGTTTTCCCGACGAGGCGGACGCCCAATCTTCCCTGCTCGGCAACCTCATTCTTCTGGTCGCCGCGGTGAGCTGGGGGCTGTATACGGTCATGAGCAAAAAGGCGACTTTGCGCTACTCCTCTTTGGCGGTAACGACGTATGTCGCTCTGTTTGGTCTCATCTTTACCAGTCCGGTCATGGTGTGGGAGCTGTCCGTCACAGCTGTATCCTGGGATTTCAGCTGGAAAATCTGGGCCGGTGTCCTGTATATCGGGATTATCTCTACGGCAGGCGCCTTTTACCTGTGGAATAAAGGCTTTGAACTGCTCCAGGCGGGTAGCGGAGCTGGATTTTTCTTCGTTCAGCCGATCGTCGGCGCTGCTCTGGGCTGGCTTCTGCTTGGAGAACATCTCGGCATTGGATTTTTCGCCGGCGCAGTCTTTATCTTTTTGGGCGTCGCGCTTTCCAATCTCCAACAATCTGCTGCCAAGCAAAAAGCAGGCACACCCGATTAGGGTGTGCCGTTTGTTTTTTCCTAGTAGATGGTTTTCTGTTTCGTACTTCCCTGGCGAAGGCTTCCCCAAAGGTAGCCAAGCATTCCTCCGACGAATGCTGGCAGAAGCCAACCGATCCCCTCCGCGTAAAGCGGCAGGTGTTTATACAGCGCAGTTATCGCGTCCATCGGAACGCCGAGCTGCTTCAGTCCATCCGTCAGGCTGACAGCTGCAGTAGTGACGATTGCCCCGATGTAAACCGAAGAATATCCTCTGAATACCCGGTGCAAAAAGGACAGCAGCATCAGCACGATTGCCAGCGGATAGATGGCAACAAGCACTGGTACGGACAAGGCAATAAGCTGGGTCAACCCTACATTGGCTACGGCTGTGCTGAACACGCACAAGACCGCGACCATCGTTTTGTAAGATACAACCGGAAAGCGATCCGAGAAAAATCGGCTGCAGGCAGTCACCAGACCGACCGATGTCGTGATGCAGGCGAGTGTAACAGCCAGGCCAAGCAGCAAAGATCCCATCGAGCCAAACAAGTATTGGACGACAGCAGTCAGGATTTGCCCTCCGTTGTCCGAGGCACCCAATGTCTTGCTGGTAGCGCCAAGGTAGCCGAGCGCCAGATAAACCAGGGCCAGGCCGGTTGCCGCAATAATGCCGGCTTTGATCGTAGACAGAGACAATTTCGCGCGGTCAGTGATGCCAAGTTCCTTGATCGCAGTCGTGACGACGATTCCGAAGACCATTGCAGCCAGCGCATCAAGGGTCAAATACCCTTCCAAAAAGCCTTTGAAAAACGGTGTCGATTGATATGCTTCGGCAGGTGCTCCCACATCGCCGATCGGATGTGTCACTCCCTGGAAAAACATGACCGCAATAATCAGCAGAAGCGCCGGTGTCAGAATTTTCCCGATGCGATCCACCAATTTCGACGGATGCAGGGAAAGCCAGTAGGTCAGGGCAAAGAAGACCACGGTGCAGATAAACAGCGGTACCCAACTGCCTTTCACCGACTCGGGCAAAAACGGCAATACCCCCATTTCAAACGTAACCGTCCCTGTGCGGGGAAGCGCCAGAAACGGGCCGATCGCCAAGTAGACGACAACCGTAAACAGTACGCCAAATACCGGATGAACGCGGCCAGCCAGTGCGGACAGACTCCCTCCGCCGAGGCTGACAGCCACCACGCCCATCAGCGGCAGCCCCACTCCGGTTATGATAAAACCGAGCATGGCAATCCAGACATTTGTCCCGGCGGATTGCCCCAATGCCGGTGGAAAAATCATATTCCCCGCTCCGAAGAACAAGGCAAATAGCATGAGTCCTATCGATATGGTTTCCTTTTTGGATAATTCTTTCATATTTTCCTCTCCAATTGCCTTTCTTGTTTTTAAATTTTGCGAAAGTTTTTTATAATGTAACTGAACACAGATTATAGTACGTATTAAGATCTTTTTCAAATATATTTTTTTCCAACACACGGACAAACGCTGTCATATCAACAAAAAAGCCTGCATCCGATCAAGCGGCTTGCAAGCTTTGCTTCACTGACCGATTTGGTGATTACCAGGCTTCTTTCCGCTTCAGAGCCCCGACTGTTTCCCATACGTACAAGGAGACATAGCTGCGCCAGGGTGCCCAGCTCTCCCCGATCCTTCTCATTTCAGCTTCATCCGGTCTTGCCTCCAACTGGTAAACAAGCTGCATCCCGTTTTTCAGTCCGATATCTGCTACAGGAAGCAGATCGGGCCGCCCCATGCCGAACATCATCATGCACTCGACAGTCCACTTGCCAATCCCCCTAAGCGGGGTAAGCGTGGCCATAATTTCCTGCTCGTCCATTTTCCACAGTCCCTCCAGGTCTACACGGCCATTCACGACCGCTCGTGCCAAATCGATGATGTATTCCGCTTTTCTCTGGCTAAACTGCAGGGGGCGCAGTGCCTCCGGCTCCATGACTGCAATCCGGTCAGCGGCGGGAAAGGCATAGTGGAGAGTGCCCTCTGCATCCTGGACGCTTTCACCCGCAAGCTCCAAGAGCCTCTCGGTCAATGTCGCTGCAAAAGCGAGGTTGATCTGCTGCCCGATAATCGTCTTGACCATCGATTGAAACAGGTCGTCATCCAGTACAAAACGCAGTCCGCGAAACCGTTCTGCGAGCGGAGCCAGTTTGGCATCTGCCTGCATAAGCGCGTAGAGTGGAGCCAGATCCACATCTGCACTGAACATATGCCGGATGTGTTTCTCCAGCCCCGCTGCCTCGGCGGCACTCAATGCCGCGCTTGTCTCCCAGGAAAGGCTCGGATGGTCCAGCTCGCCTGTGAAACGGATGCTGGCCAAAATGGGACGGTTGTTTACACGAAATACCCGCTGAAGCGATTTTTGCTCGAAGACTACCTTTATTTGCGGGTCGGGATGGGTCTCAAGCCGCCTTAAAAGCCGCTCAAACGAATAGGGGGCCTTTAGTTGAATGATTTGGCTGCTCACGGGTAGATTACACCTCTCTTTTCAATCCATTGGAAAAATGAAACAGGAGCAACTGGGCATACTATGACAGGCATTTGCCGGACTACTGCCAGAAGGAGAGATTTTGCATGCGCCTTGCCTCTCATGAAGCAGCCGAATTAAACGAACTGCTGATGAGCTGCACCAACTCGATCCAAAGCATGGCCTTGTTCATCAACCAGGCTCAGGACCCGGAGCTGCGCTCGATGATTCAGCGCCATTACTCGGTTCATGTACAAGACTACAACATGAAGGTAGAATTTGTCACACAGCAGATGGGCTCCCGCGATCAATTGAATGTCCCGGCGATTACAGGACAAGCCTTCACACCTGCTCCCGGCCATCAATATCAGCCGATACAGCCCCAAGTAAAGCTTGCTCAACTGGATGACCGCGCGATTGCCACCTCGTATCTGCTGACGTTGAAGCGGGCAGGACGGGAATACGCCTGGTCAGCCTTTGAGACGACGACTCCGCAGCTGCGCATTTTCCTCGAGGATGCATTCCGGATGTGTTCCCATCAATCGTTTGAAGTGTGGCAGTACATGGTCAAAAAAGGCTGGTACGCCGTCACGATGGCACCTCCGCAGGCTGTCTCGACACTCGGGCTGGTGTACCAGCAGGTTCCGTATCATCAGCCGATGGAAGCCTATCAGCAACAGCCATAAACGGCAAAAAACGCACCCTTTGTCCCCTTTTTTGGAGACGGGTGCGTTTTTGCAAAGCAACGATAGCTGTCCGATTACTTCGTGAACATCCCTTTCAAGACAAAAGCAACGTTAGCCGGGCGTTCTGCCAGACGGCGCATGAAATAGCCGTACCAGTCGCTGCCGTATGGCACGTATACACGCATCTTGTAGCCTTCGCGCGCCAGATCGATCTGCGATTGCACACGGATGCCGTACAGCATCTGGAATTCAAATTGCGTGCGCGGAATGTTGTATTCCTTTTCCAGCTTTTTCACGTAGTCGATGATCGCGTCATCGTGAGTGGCTACAGCAGCATAGCAGCCATTCAGCAGGTGCTGCTTGATGATTTTTTTGTAGTTCTCATCCACATCGGCTTTGTTCGGGAACGCCACCTCAGGCGATTCCTTGTACGCCCCTTTTACGAGACGCAGGTTGACCTTTTTCTCTTTTACACCCTCGATGTCAGCAGCGGAATCGTACAGGTACGCCTGAATGACAGTTCCGACGTTGTCGTAATCCTGCAAAAGCTCGTGCAGGATTTCCAGGGTAATATTTTTATGGGCATAGTCCTCCATATCGATCCGGACAAAAATATTTCCGTGGTTCTTGGCATAATCGAGAATGCGGCGCATGTTGGTCATGCACAGCTCGCGGCTGATATCCAGACCGAGACTCGTCATTTTCAGAGAAAGGTTGCAATCGACACCGGACTTGTGAATCGCTTCCAATGTTTTGATGCAGTAGTCAGCCGACTCATTTGCCTCTTCCGTGCTGAATACGAACTCGCCCAAATGGTCCAGCGTGCAGACAAGCCCTTTCTGATTCAATTCGCGGACCTTCTTGATCGCCTCGTCAATCGTTTCACCCGAAACAAAACGGTTGGCTCCGAACCGCAACCCCCATTTTTTCGCAGCAGCATTCAACGCTTTGTTCTTGGAAAGGAACAGGAAAAAGTCCTTCATAAGTTGTTCCATCGTAAATCTGTCTCCTCCTCAACAATACATCTGCGAGATTTTATTAGCATAAACCGTGCCAACACCACAAATTCGAAAAAAAAACAACAATTTCTTTCCTGGTTGTTCACCATTTTTACACATATGTACAGAATGTGTTTATTGTTGTACACTTTTGCTTAGACAAGATCCGACATAAGACGTACATGAAAAGATTGAAACCGTTTTCCTATCTCTTAGTGTGGATTGGAAGTGAGGATTTGAAACCGCTGTTTTCATTGGATGCCCGTATTTCCAGCCTGGCAAGGCCCATCGATCCTGCTCTGGTCAGTATACGCGAGGGAATCACGCCGGGTGTAGGTCTGCTGCGGATAAACGATCAGGAGTCACCCGTGCTCATCTTGCCGGAAGCGATGTCTATGGCTGATGCCGGAAAAAGACTGTTGGCTGAAGCCGACGACAGCGCCTTTGCGCCCGACATTGTCACCGTCAACAACGAGGGACATGTGAGCGGGTTTGTGGAAGCAAAGCGCTTGCTTGGAGCCTTCGTCTCCATCGCAGGCAATCAGGCTATCCTGCTCAAAACTTTGCTCGATACGATGAGTGAAGCGATCACGATTGTGGATACCGATAATGTCGTCCAGTATTGGAACCCCGCCGCCGAAAAAATTTATGAAATCGACCGGAGTCAGGTGGTCGGGACCCGTCTGGACGTGCATTTTGCCAGCGAATCGATCCGTCTGCTGGATGCCCTTAAGCAAGGGGAGACCGTCTACCGCCTCTACCACGTTCCGAGGCCAGACCGCCATGTGCTGATCAATGCCGCTCCCATCCGCCGGGAAAACGAAATCATCGGCGCCATTTCGATCGAGCAGGACATTACCGAATTGGTCCGCTTAAATGAGGAGCTTGCCCATACGACTGCCCACCTGCACAACCTGCAGCAGGAGATGAGCCGCTTTCATCCTGCCGACGATCCATTTTTTCCGATCAAAGGACACTCCGCCTCTATCCAGACTGCGATACAGGCTGCCCGCAAAGTGGCGCAGACGGATGCCACCGTCCTGATAAACGGCGAAAGCGGCGTAGGAAAAGAACTGTTCGCCCAGGCGATTCACCAGGCCAGCCGCAGAAGAGACAAACCGTTTATCGCGATCAACTGTGGCGCGATCCCCGCAGCGCTGTTCGAGAGCGAGCTGTTCGGCTATCAGGGCGGCGCTTTTACAGGTGCGGAAAAGAAGGGCAAGCCCGGGAAGCTGGAGCTGGCCCATGGAGGGACGCTGTTCCTCGACGAGATTGGCGAACTGCCGCTTGAGCTTCAGGTGAAGCTGCTGCGCGCCCTGCAAGAACGTCAATTTTATCGCGTCGGCGGTACGGAACCGATCACGGTCAATACCCGGATCGTCGCCGCTACCAACCGGCAGCTGGAAAAAATGGTCGCAGATGGGCTCTTCCGCGAAGACCTTTACTACCGGTTAAACGTCTTTACGCTGGAAATCCCTTCCTTGCGCGAGCGGCGCGAGGATATTCCCGAGCTGGTGCAGATCTTCCTGCATGAGTATGCAATCGCTCACGAACATCCGGTGCCACGGGTCTCCCCCGAGGTGATGCAAGCCTTGTACGACTACAGCTGGCCGGGAAATATCCGGCAGCTGCGCAACGTGATCGAGCGGCTGTCCATCCTGCAGGAAAACGGTTTGATCTTATACGATCAGCTCCCCTCCTCGATCAGGATGCAGCAGCTCGAACAGCCTGTTATTCCACAGCCGAGGTTCTCTTCAGCAGACACTCATCCCATCGCTTCTGCGTCATATGCCGCATCGCGCCCTGGCTTCGAGCCCGGCGGTAGTGAAAAGGAGCGGATTCTGGCTGCGTTGGAACGAACTTACGGGAACAAAAAAGCGGCCGCGGTTCTTTTGGGATTTTCCCGGGGAACGCTGTACAACAAAATGAAAAAATACGGAATTGATGAGGGATTCTGAAGTGGCGACGCTCCATTTTTACGATGACGCTTATGAGGTGTGCCTAAATAGCGAGAGAATAGCCCTTTTGCCAAGGGAATACGCGCTTCTGCGCTTTCTCTATACGAGGCGCAATCAGGTCTTCCGCCGCAGCGATCTGCTCGATCTGGTATGGGGACAAGACGAGATGCCGACGGACCGGACAGTGGATGATCACGTTTATCGTCTGCGCAAAAAACTGCATGGGTGGCGGCATCTGTTGACCATCGAGACGGTGCGGGGGATGGGCTACCGGCTCACCTGGAAAGAGCCGAAAGGGCAAAATCTGCTCGAGAACAATCGTGAATTCGCGGGACATGTCAGGCACATGCTGGAGATGTATCACGGTCTCGGGATGGGGGCTGCGATGCAAACGCTGTCGGCAAACAAGGACGTGCTCGGGTTTGAGCTGGACCCGTTCTACGCTGTTTATTTGCGTTTTGTCTCAGGGGATTTCCGGTGGTTTTTGACCACATCGGACCTCCCCTTCAACGAGAAGCTGTTCTATTTGGCCCATCTCTACTTCATTGCAGAGGAAGACTCCGCAAAAGTATTGGACCTCTACAAGCGGATCGTTGACGGCAAGCAGCAGTTGCCAGGCTTGTGGGAAGAAGAGCTTCAGATCAACATGATCTCGCTCCTCGTTGAGGCCAAGCAATGGCAGCAAGCTGCCGACCAGATTCAAAAGGTTGAGAAGATTGTCGCCAGAATTCAGTCGCCTAGCTATACGTTGACCTTTCTGTTTCAGCACATCTGCTATCTGCTGGATCGGCAGGATGTAGCCGGGGCAGAGGAAGCCTTTACGCAAGCAAACGCTTTGCTCGCTGCAAAACCGATGCAGCGCGAGCAGGGAATGCTGGTCATTTTAGAAGGCATGTGGCAATATCTGCAGGGTCTTCCTGAACAGGGGCGGCTGTCTTTGGATAAAGGCATCGAGATTTTGCAGCGGACCCGCTTTATTCCCCACTACCTTTTTGCTGTCCGCAAAATTGACCGCTTCTTTCAAGCCTTCCCAGTCGACAGCGTCTGGCAGCAGAAGTACAAAAAAGAGTGGGCCCGGGTAAGCGAAGAGTACCAATTTCCACTTCTGCGGCGTCAATTAGTCGATGTCTTTGCCCGCCATCTCTGATATTGCTCTGACAATTCCCCCTTATTCTAACGTCAAGGAAAAGGGGGAATTGTTCATGATGCTTTTGAAAAACCGCGTATTTGCCAAAATGTTTGCCGCTTACGGGCTTTCTACGCTGGGCGATTGGTTCGATTTCATCGCCCTGTCCATGCTGCTCGGCTACGTCTGGAAAGCCGAACCGATGACACTCGCCTTGCTGCCTCTGGCGTACGCGCTGCCCAGCGTTTTTTTGAGCCAGTTCGCCGGGATTGCCGCAGATCGTTTCGGCAAGCTGAAGGTGATGATCATCACGGACTTGATTCGATTTGGTTTGACTCTTCTGTTGATCCTCGCGCCCAACCCCTGGTGGCTGCTCGGCATCGTGCTGATCCGCTCGACGGCTGAAATCTTTTATGCTCCAGCCCATCAGGCGCTTACCCGTCATGTCGTTTCTGAAGACCAGCTGCTCCAGGCGGCTTCGCTGAACGGGAGCGTGTTTCAGTCGGGAAAGCTGATCGGTCCGCTTTTGGGCGGGATCGCTGCCGCCTTTGTCTCGCCTGCTGTCTGCCTTCTGATCAACGCGCTCAGCTTTTTGGGCTCTGCTGCCTGCTTGCTTGGGATCGGGAGCATACGCGAGTCTGCGCAGGGGGAAACCAACACCGCAGAGACCCCGGAACATACAAGCTGGATCGCGACCTGGCTGGAGGGCTGGCGCATTCTTTTGCACAACCGTACGCTATTTTTTAGTACGCTCTTTTTTCTCGTTTCGCTCACGGCCATCCAGCTCGTTGACGCGCAGTTTGTCGTCATCCTGCGTGAAAAGGCACCGGGTCAGCCCGAGCTTTTGGGCTATATGATCAGTGCGATTGGAGTAGGAGCTTTGTTTGCCGTGATGTGGCTTTCCCGCTTAAAAGAGATTGTTTCGTACGGCTGGGTCCTCGGCGGAGGCGTGCTTTTGATCGGCGTCATGGTAACGTGGGCCGGCTTGTACCAGCCGGGAAGCGGGGTCTCGTGGCTCTTGCTGGCGGCTTTCCTCGGAGGGATTGGAACAGGTCTTGCCTCCGTCGGCTCCAATTACCTTCGGCAGAAAGAGACGCCAAAGGAAACGATCGGCCGTGTCACCGGCATTCTCGACTCGCTCAGCAGCTCTATTTTTATCGTCGCGCCGCTGCTCGGCGGGGCCGTCATTCAAACATGGGGCGTAAGCCTGAGCTTTCAGTGGACGGGTATACTCATCGGAGGCATCGGCGCAGCTGGCATCCTCCTGCAGAAAGTCATTTGGAAAAGAAAATCGGTACAAAGCGAAAGCCTGCAAGGCTGGGGTTGAGAAAGAGTTACAATCAAAAAAATTGGTCCACCAGGAACCAATTCAGACGTCTGCTTATTTTATTCTGGAAAGAAATGGCGTCGCTCTTCCAGTTGTCTCTGCAGGATATACTTGCGCAGAGCATGGAAGTAACGCGCTTGAATACGGACGATTTTACAGCCGTAAAAGTAAAAGCCCCCTTCCATTCTCTCGTGTATCACCTGCAGCTCGGCCAGGACCACGCCGTCTTCCCGATGGCGGCCGTACAGTTCTGTGGAAAAGGTGATCGTTTGTTCGCGCGGGATTGGCCGGTCCACACGCAGGGCCAGTCCCCCCAGACTCAGGTTGATCAAGGCCACCCTCTGTGTATGGAGAGAAAATCTATGCTGTCCGGGGTCCGCTTTATACCTGATCCATCCACTCATATCGACGTCGAACCTGGGATACCGACGCCTTTGTTCGCGAAATTCGATCACAGTCGGGGAATGGAAAAGAAACAGGCGATTTTTCTCTTTCGCCACAACGACCGCCTCAAAATTACTGATTGTCTCGTAATTATCGGTCATTAAACATGGCAGCTGATCGCCCACCACTACCTCTGTAATCTCAGGGAAGACGGCTTCGATCAAATCACCTTCTTCATAGATGACACTGCCTTCGAACAATTGCTTTCCTTTTTTTATTTGTAAGAAGCTGTCCATCCGAGTCTCCACCACTTCACGTAAAGATTTGCTGCTTTCTTCCATGCTAACGGAATTCAATCATTTTCAAGGAAAATAAGGTATAATGGGAACATTGACAGATAGGAGGTTACGACCGATGAATCGATATCAATGGGTTACCTTAACGCTGGCTCTGGGCGTAGCAGCCTGCTTCATCGGGGTTGGTGTCGCTATCGGTGAACGCAGCCCGCTGGGTGTCATCGGAGGAATCCTCGGTGCCTGCGCCCTGATGGGGTATGGCTTTTCGTACAAGCGGAAGCACTTGCGTTAAAACCGAGACCCTACCGCCTGACGAGCAGACTATTCACGTAGAACAATACTGAAGGCAACCCCCTGGCCTGTTTCAACAGTTCTCTGGCAATGGTGTATATGCGCGGCTGGTTCCGGTTTACCTTGCGATCAACCAGGTAAAAGGCGACCAGTCCGTCTACGATCATACGGTGAAAATCCGGATTGGGCAAGCGGTCTACGCTTGCCTTTGCTTGCTTGATAAAATGCCGCAGCCGCTCGGTAGCTTCCCGCTCGGAAGTGTAGTAGCTGACAAAATTCAAATCTCCGCCGAGCCGATCCTCTTCCATATCAATCAAGTAATCAAGCAAAATATGTAAGCCGCTGATCCAGGGAAAGTACGCCCCGTTTATCGCAAGAATTTGCTCATCCGGGACATCCTCGTCCGTCGCCAAGCAGAACAGCGCAAAGATGTTGATCGTCGATCCCGTTACCGCAGCGAATTCCTGCCAGTACAGCTCGGAATTCTCTTCCTTGTGCTCATCCCACCAGGCGAGCAGCCGCGCTTCCCGCTGATCGTGAGCAATATGCTTGTACACTTGCAAATCGCTGTATAGACGAGACAATCTCAGAACATGCGGCTTGATTTTCTCATAGCCGGACAGTTGTGCCGTATACCGCTGACAAGCCAAAACCAGCTCCGCGAGAAAACCGCTATCGTCCTTTTCGTCCCGGTATCGATAATAGTCCTGCAGCGGCGCTCCCGGCGTCAGCGCATCCTGCATGGATACGTGAAGCTGCCGGAAGTCAACGGGATCCAGCGACGTACTCCGGTCGCACAGGTTGTCCAGATAGTCGCTGATCGTCTGGTAGGCCACGATTAGCGGTACAATCACTTCGATGTGAGGTACTACCTGTGCCGCGTAAACACATCCTCCCTGACAGTGAAACTTCTTGCTTTCCATGCTAGCCATCGCCTGTTTGCGCAATTCCGGGTCCTCAATTCTTTGGGCCCGTCCATACCAAGCGTCAAACTCCCGCTCCAAAACCGGCTGCACATGGCGATACATCCGATACAGCAATTGCCACGGATGTCGTAGCTCCCTCACGCAATTCCCTCCTAACCGACAGCGCGATTCCGCCGTGTCACATGCCTTTGCTGCCTGATCGGCATGCGCAGGCTCTCTTTCTATTAATAGTGCTATCTTACCATAAATACCGGCATGATCAAAAAGATTGGACGCTTACGCCGCCTCGTTCTTTATTGTTATCCCATCAAGCGCTTTGCTTCCAGATAAAGCACCAGCATAAACTTTTTTGTGTTGATTTTCGTCGACGACGGGCCGGGCTCGATCTGGTTTTCCAGCTCCCTCATCCGCTTGCGCACTTCGGTAAAATCAAAAAAAGTGGAGGCGTAGGTCTCGAATTTCGGATTCGCGTAGTCAGTCAGTCCAAGTGAGGCCAGATGGGAAAGCGCCTGGTAAATCGCCCGGCGTACCCGTTGCTCCGCCGCTTTTACTTCCTTTTGCAGTTCATAGCCGCTCGCCTGATCGCCCAGCTTTTTTTGCGCGACAGCCAAAAAGATTTCTTTTAATGCAGGGAATTTGTAAACGCCTGTTTGCATACCTTCTTGACGATGGAGATAATCGAGCATTTCCAGCAGGTCCTTGCTTCCGCTCTCTCCGATCATGCCCAGCTCGGTCAGCAAAAACTTGCCAGGTGTCTGGATTGTCTTCTCGGTAAACGGCTGTTCTCGCGGCTCTCTTGCCGCACCGCCCTGGAGCACGCTGAGCGAGCGTTGAATCCCTTCAATGGAACGCTGCAGCAAGATCCTCTCCTGCACTTTTTGCAAGACGCTCAAAACCTCCAGACGGTTGATCGGCTTTGTAATGTAGTATTCGATTCCAAGCGAATACGCCTCCGCGATCATTTCCTTCGACTCGATCTGGGAGATCATGACGATCCTCCCCTCGAAGCCGATCAACTGCCGGATCGTTTCAATCCCGTCGCGGTTCGGCATCAGAAGATCGATCAAGAGAATGTCGACCTGTTTCAATCGCAAAAAATCTCCGTCAATTTGCGAGCCGTCTTCTGCTTCTCCCGCTATTATTCCCAGATCGGCATCTTCGATAATGTGAGCGAGCATCGAACGCACCGCCTGATCGTCATCCGTGATGAAGTAACGCATGCTATCAACCTTTCTGGACCAGATTTGCAACCGGCAAACGGATCGTAAAAACCGTTGTGTACCCGTCCGTTCCTTCCAACAGCTCCACCTGTCCCCGCAAGTTATCCGCGACTTCCTTGACATAGCAAAGGCCGATTCCCGTAGAAGGATTTCCTGACACGTCGTATTTGGTCGTAAAACCGGGCACGAAGAGAAGCTCCCGATTCTTCGGAGTAATGCCGGGACCATCATCCTTTACTGTAAAAAGAAGAAACTGGCCTTCTTCCAGCGTCACAGTGATGGCGATCGCACCGCGCTCGCGGATCGCTTCCACTGCGTTTGCTGCCAGATTGTTTAAAAGGGACAATGTCGTAAATATATGGCAGGCGAGGAAAGGAACATCCACCCGATAGGTCAGCCTGATATCCTTTCCGAGCAGCCTGGCGTACTTTTCGTTTGCCCGCACAATCACTTTCAGCAGTTCGCCCAGAGGCATGTAATCCCGGTCGTTTTCGTCCGAGATGAGCTTGGAGAGGCCTGCATAGATCCGCTGGTTGTCCTTTTTCACTTCGTGCACCTGTCCGGCAATCCGGAGCGCCTGCTTGGCGTAGCCCTTTCCCTGTCCGTCCGTTTCCTTTAGTCCCCGATAGAGCTCATAGCAGTCTCTGGTGATCTCCTCCACATCCTGGAGCGTCTTTTTGAGATGAATGGACTCCTCGTACAGACTGGAAACGAGCATGAGCATGTGCTCATTTCGAGTGCGCTGCTGCTCCTCCATCCACTTGGCCTGCCGAAGCTGAATCATATTGAAGAAGCTCAGCACGAAAAAGCTGCGGATCAGAGCGATTACGGCGACAGAGCTGATCACTTCCCACTGAAAAACGGCATCCCACTGCGGAGAGCGGAAAGCCAGCTCGACCAAATTGGCGGCGATTTCGGCAACAGTAGCGAGCAAACCGACTGCTAACGGAACATGATGAAGCTGATTGACGCGAAACAGCGCAAAAATAACCGAAAAAGTGACGTAAAAGAAAAAAGCAGGAAGATGCATCTGGAACGATGCGAGCAAGTCAAAAGGCTCATCGGCGATCCAATCGAGTCCCAGCCGAAACAGGATGACCATGCATCCCGTAAGCGGCCCACTTATATAGGAAGGGATTTTCCTCAACCATAGCAAAAAAAAGAAAAAGGCCGTCGTTCCAAAGCTGATCCGAAAGTCATCCTGAAACGGGTGAAACTTCAGTTCTCCGGCAATAGGGACGGCTATCAGCATCAGCAGCAAAATGTATACGCTTTCTCTCATAATCGTTCGCTTTCTTTTGTCGAATGGTTTCGACATTTATTTTACTATATTTTCGTATAGTTTTTTGTAGTTTTTTATAGGTATGCGCTTACACTGCTTGATGGTAGTACCTTTGTCTTCGCATAAATATTGTATTCTTGCGAAAAAGAGGTACTATAGGAAATGAACAGATATTTTAAATAAGGGGGAATTTTCATGAAAAAACGCAGTCTCCTTCTTTCTCTGACACTGCTTCTGACCATGTCTTTGGTCACAGCCTGTGGCGGCGGTGGCGGAAACAGCGCCCAAGGCGGCAATGGTGGAAGCACCGGCGGAAGCGGTGGCGGAAGCAACGATCCTTCCCAGTTGATCATCGCAACCGGCGGAACCGGCGGAACTTACTATCCTCTGGGCGGCGGTATGGCTGACCTGATCGGCAAAAATGCCGGCGTAACCGCTACGGCGCAAGCAACTGGAGCTTCGGCTGAAAACATCCGCCTCATTCGCGACAAGAAAGCTGATATCGCTTTCACACAAAGTGACATCGCCGATTACGCCAGCAAAGGCGAAAATATGTTCCAGCAAGATGGCAAAATCGATGCATTCCAGGCGATGGGTGCTCTCTATAACGAGACGATCCAAATTGTTGTTTCCAGCGACAGCAACATCGCAAGTGTAGCTGACCTGAAAGGCAAACGCGTATCTGTAGGCGCACCTGGAAGCGGTACCGAGATGAACGCACAGCAAATTTTGGAAGCATATGACCTGAAGTTTGACGATCTGCAACTGCAGCGCCTCTCCTTCGCTGATTCTGCGAAAGCAATCCAGGACGGCAAACTGGATGCGGCATTCCAAACTGCTGGAACTCCAACCGCTGCGATTACCGAATTGGCTGCGACCAAGGGCGTAAAAATCATCCCGATTGACGCAGACAAGATCGATGCGTTGATCGCAAAATATCCGTTCTATGTAAAAACAACAATTCCGGCCAACACGTATCAAACGGTTCCGGAAGAGATCAACACTGTTTCTGTCAAAGCCATGCTCGTTATTCGCGCTGACCTGAGCGAAGATCTGGTGTACAAAGCGACCAAAGCGATCTTCGAAAACACTGACAAGCTCGGCCATGCCAAGGCAAAAGAAATCACCATTGAAGAAGGACTTGCCGGCGTGAGCTTGCCTGTACACCCTGGCGCGAAGAAGTTCTTTGAAGAAAAAGGCGTAAAGTAATTACCCTATGTTTCTGCAAACGCAAGTAGGAACCGGGAAAGGGCGGACGTCGTTCCGCCTTTTCTCCTTACTGTGTCTCATCGCTGTGCTTTCCCTGGTTGTCATCCCCTTCTTCCCGTCTCTGGTCATCCGCGACACGGAGACAAACCGGCCGATCTGGAGCGGCCGCATCGAAGAAAATGGCACATTTTCCATACGTTGGACTCATTCCATTCACCGCACGCCCGTGGTAGAGACCTACCTCATCCGAGACGGGCACATCCTTTTATCCGAAATGTCTTTTCAGGATTACGGCATTGGCATGGAAAGCGAACTTGCTCCCGGAGAAAAGCTGATCAGCCAAGACGGCCAGTTTCGCGTTGTCAATATGAATCGCGCCTTCCCTGCCTTGCACCTGTTCATCGGTCAGGTGAGGGCTAATCATACACTGCTTTTCGCTGGAAGGGAAATACCGCTCGCAAGCGTCGACAGGCCGGGAGCGGCCGTTACCATTCAGGTGGAGAAGCGTTCCATTTTGAATGAGATTGGAGGGTACTAGATTGAGCACACAAAATATGAGTCAGCAAGAGATGGACCAGCTAATTGCTCAGTACGACAAGGAATCGGCCGTACGGAATTACATCGGCCCGATGAAATGGATTACCTTTTGTCTGTTGGTTTTGTTTACGGTTTATCAGCTAGTCAGTACGATCTTTTATGCCCTGCCCCCGCAAATCCACCGTCCGATTCACTTGGCCTTCGGTCTGGGTTTGATCTTCTTGTTGTATCCGCTCAGCACGAAAAGAAATAACCATAAGATTGGCATTTTCGGAATACTGCTGGCAGTCATCGCCTTTGTCCTCCCTCTCTATTGGGTATACGATTACGAGGGACTGGTCGTACGTACGGGGAACTTTACCACGCTCGATCTGGTAATCGGCGGTATCGCCATCGTACTCGTACTGGAAGCTGCTCGCCGCGTTGTCGGACTTCCGATCGCCATCATCGCCTCTCTGTTTTTGCTGTACACATACTTCGGTCCGTATATGCCCGGTTTCCTTGAACACCGCGGAAACGATGTCGACCGGATCATCGGCCACTCGTTCTTTACGCTGGAAGGGATTCTGGGCACACCGCTTGGCGTATCATCTACGTTCATTTTTCTGTTCATCCTGTTTGGGGCTTTTCTTGAAAAGACTGGCGTAGGGCAATACTTCAACGATCTCGCCCTCGTCGTCGCTGGGCGCCGCATTGGCGGACCGGCAAAAGTGGCGGTCTTCTCCAGCGCTCTGCAAGGAACGATCAGCGGCAGCTCGGTCGCAAACGTAGTAACTTCGGGGTCCTTTACGATTCCCATGATGAAACGCCTCGGCTACCGCAGTGAATTCGCCGGTGCCGTCGAAGCCGCTTCATCTACTGGCGGACAGATCATGCCGCCAATCATGGGGGCGGCAGCCTTTCTGATGTCCGAGTTTTTGAACAAGCCTTACTTCGAAATTGCCAAAGCAGCTGCACTTCCAGCCATTCTCTACTTCACCGGAGTTTGGATCATGACCCACCTGGAAGCAAAACGCCTCGGCTTGCGCGGGCTGAAAAAAGAGGAATTGCCCGATAAAAAAGAAGTATTGAAACGGATTTACCTGCTTTTGCCGATTTTTGTGATCATCTTTACCTTGATGAGCGGTGTTTCACCTGAGATGTCCGCCATTATCGGGATTGCTTCTACGGTTGTCGTAGGCGCCTTCCGCAAAGAGACACGCATGTCTATTTCCGATATTCTGGAAGCCTTCGCTTCCGGCGCCCGGACGGCGTTGGGGGTAGTTGCCGCTACCGCTTGTGCGGGAATCATCGTAGGTACAGTCACCCTTACCGGTATCGGTCTCAAACTGGCAAACGGTCTGATTGATATGGCAGGCGGCATTCTCTTCCTGACCCTGTTCTTCACGATGATCGCTTCGCTGATTCTTGGTATGGGTACGCCAACGACAGCCAACTACATCATTACGTCGACGATCGCAGCACCTGCCTTGATCCAGATGGGTGTTCCCGATCTCGCCGCTCACATGTTTACGTTCTACTTCGGTATCGTTGCGGACATTACGCCGCCTGTCGCCTTAGCGGCCTTCGCCGCCGCCGGCTTAGCCAAATCAAAGCCGATGCAGACCGGGGTACAATCGACCAAGCTGGCGATCGCCGCCTTTATGGCTCCGTACATTTTCGTCGTCTCACCGCAATTGCTGTTGATTGATACCACCTTTATGGAATCGCTCTGGGTAATGATTACTTCTGTACTCGGCATGATTGGTGTCGGTGCCGGAATTATCGGTTTCTGGATGTCCAAATTGAATCCGTTGGAGCGCATCCTGGCAGCAGCCGGCGGCATTCTGGCTGTTATTCCTGGATTGACCACGGACATTGCCGGTCTCGCTCTTCTGGCAGCAGTCTTCGCTTATTCCATTTACAAAGGGCGTAAAGAAAAGCAGGTTACTGCATCTGCCTAAAAAGCGAATAAACCAACTGCATGTTTACGAAAAGCGGGCTCCTCTTTTAGAAAGGGGGCCCGTTTTTCGTATCAAGTTGAGCATAAATGATCAGGTCTGGCAAAGCTTGATCATCAGCAGCCGTTTTTTATCACCCCGGCATTCTCTCAGGGCTTCATTCTCTACGGCCTTCACTTTCTCATGCCTTGAAAAACGCCTTCATCATCGGCGGGGTTACCACCGTTGTTACTAACACAACGATCACGATGACCGGAAACAACTGCTCCGCCAATAGCCCGCTTTCCAGTCCGATTGCGGCAATGATCAATGCCACCTCGCCTCTGGAGACCATCGCCGAGCCTATGCCAAATGAGCTTCTCCAGTCAAATCCGGCAAAAAAGGCGCCGACAGCCGAGCCAAGCAGCTTTGTCAATATCGCCAAAAGGCTGAGCGCTGCAATGACCCCTATGTAGCTGCCAAGTCCTTCGAAGTCGACCGCGATCCCGATAGAGGTAAAGAAAACAGGCACGAATACCGAGTAACCAATCGTTTCCACCTTTTCGAACACTTCATGCTTGAAATCGGTCAGGCTGATCGCCACTCCCGCGATATAAGCTCCAATAATATCTGCAACACCTGCGTATTCGGCCATTGCGGCATAGAGAAAACAGATGATCAAGCCTGCAGAAATCACCGATTCTGTCACGCGGAGAGGGGCAAATCGTCTTAACAGCCAAGGAACGGCGATCCACCCCAACAAAATGGCGACCACAAAAAAACCTGCCTTTTTGGCAATCAGCATGCCCAGGTTCACTTCGCCTCCGGCCGCACTCATGAGAAACGCCAGGATGATAATCACCAGAACGTCATCGATTACAGCGGCACCCAGAATGGTCATGCCTTCCCTGGACTTTAATTTGTCCATCTCTTTAAGGGCTTGCACGGAAATGCTCACACTTGTCGCTGAGAGCAGCAGTCCGAGAAAGATCGCTTCAAAGGTCGACATATCCAGAAACAGTCCGGTTGCATACCCCAGCGAGAGGGGGACGATGATGCCGATAACGCCCACATAGGCGGATGCCTTGCCAGTCCGCTTGAACTCTTCGATATCCGTCTCTAGCCCAGCGAGGAACATAAGCAAAATAACGCCGATTTCGCTGAGCTCATCGATAATTTCCGTGCTTGTGATGATGCCCAAAACCGCAGGGCCGAGGATAATCCCGATCAGAAGCTTTCCGAGAACCGATGGCTGTCCGATTCTGGCAGCGAGATCACCGGCTATTTTCGATGCGAGCAAAATAATCGCCAGCTGAAAGATAATCATGCGTACGACCACCACTCCTCCATGCCTAGCTTTTGAAATCGGGACCATTATTATGTCCAGATTCAGCTATCGAGACTTGGCAAATACAGCAATAGGCAACGCCGCGATTCCAAAAGAAAAACGGGCTCCTTTTTTAGAAAGGGGGCCCGTATCGTGTGAGATATGTTTTTCAAGAATGAGGCGGTGTGGGGATGTCCACCAGTCTCGTCCATCCATTTGCCTGCTCTACTCTCCGCTCTTTCATCAATTTTCCCAGCGCTCGTTTGAAGGCGGATTTGCTCATGCCAAACTTCTCCTTGATGACATCGGCAGGCGTATCATCTGTGTACGGCATAGCGCCATCCCGATTGCTCAAATACTGAAGCAGCTTGTCGGCATCTTCTCCGTACTGCACTTCTTTGCGAACGCGCATCGATCCGTTGATCCGTCCGTCTTCGCGAACGTAGCTGACTCGGCAGCGGATGGACTGGCCCAAGCGGAGGGGTTCTGTCATTTCGTCCCTGTGAATGAACATGACGTGCTCTTCCTCGGTGAATAAAAACGCCCCGGCCGCAATTACTTTGTAGACTGTTCCCTCGACCCACTGATTGTGCATCTCGCTCGTCGCTGGTACCGAGATTTTGGTGATTTCTTCCTCTGTGACCGGCTTGGCCAAAAGGCGCCCCAGCTTGTCCCGCTTCAATGTAACCAGCAGCCTGTCGCCGATCCGCGGCCACTCCGCCTTCAGCTTGGGCAGATCATCTGTGAACAGGAGCAAGTGCTTTTCGATGCCGTTGTCCAAAAATACGCCCATCCGCGGCATAATATCCACTACTTCCAGCCAGCCGTATTCATTCAAGCCTACATAGGGCATGTCCATGGTGGCCGCCAGCCGATTCTCGTGGTCATGATACAGAAAAACCTCTGCTGTGTCGCCTATGGAGAGCCTTCCTTCCGCTTCTCTGCGGTGGAGGAACACTTCATCTTCTCCGGCTCGCAGAAAGTAACCCGGCTCGATCTCCCTTTCCACGGTCATGGTCAAGAGCATCCCTGCCTGCAATCCGGCGGGAGGCGTGTAGGCCTTCTTTTTTGCCGCTGAGCTGATCAGCCTGCCGCTCAAATCGCGCAGCGGCCGTTTATTTCGTTGACTCCGCTGGTCTGGACGATTCCTTTGATTCCTTGGGTTTCGTTGGTTCATTTTCGTTTATCCTCGCTTCCGTGCATGTGCACCCTAACTATACCTATTTTCCTTTGGTAAATTCCACAACTTTTTACAACAGACAAGCACGATCCAGTGAAAAGAGGCAAGTCTCCCTTTTTCCCACATACATATGGTGTACAAGGGGGCAGTATTTTGTCCTTTTCCCCCTAACAACAATGTACATGTATAAGGATGGGAGCGAACAGACGATGTTGGTTTTGCTTGAGCATATTTTTCTCGGAATCGTACAGGGCTTAACCGAATTTTTGCCGATTTCCAGTACAGGCCACCTGGTTTTGTTCCGGATGCTGTTTGATATGCAGGAAGCCGGGCTGCTGTTTGATACCATGCTTCACTTTGGCACCCTCATCGCGGTGGTGATCGTCTTTTGGTCCGAGGTTCGACACGTTTTATTGAATCCGACCGGCAAGCTGGCACGATTGCTGTTCGTCGGAACGATTCCTACGGCCGCCATCGGTCTTCTTTTTGAGGACTTCTTTGAAGAAATATCACGGACTGGTTTGACGATCGGCTGGGAGTTCCTCGCTACTGGAGCGATCCTGTGGGCGGTAGAATCCATGCGCAGAGGAACCCGCACCTTTGAACAAATCACCTACGCCGACGCCCTGATAATCGGAACGCTGCAGGGTGCCGCCATTTTGCCTGCCATCTCCCGTTCCGGACTGACTATCGCAGGATCACTGATGCGCGGGATTGCCCGTGCGGATGCGGCCCGTTTTTCGTTTCTCCTGTCGCTCCCGGCTATTTTGGGGGCATCGGGTTTGCAAACGGTGAAGCTGATAAAAACTCCACTGGAAACAATCGATCTCATACCGATGATTGTAGGAACGGGATTTGCTGCAATTGCCGGCTATGTAGCCATTCGCTGGATGCTGAAAATTATCAGCAACGGTTCGATGAAGGGCTTCGCCGTCTACGTATGGATACTGGGAGCCGTCATCCTTGCCATGCAATTCATGGGACATTGATCGGACAGACAGGTGGCCGTGTAACAGGGTCCGACCTGTCTGTCCGACCGCCATGCAGCGCCGCCACACAGCCTTGCAACGGATCGAAACCTCATCAAGCGGCCTGAAAAACGGCATCAAAAACGGCATCAAAAACGGCATCGAAACGGCATGAAAAAAGCCGGCCCTAAGCCGACCGACTCCTTCATTTGCTTTCTTCCCTGTCGTCATAACGGCTGGCGACCAGTTTGGCTACAAGCAGGACAATCCCGTAAAACGCCGTGGCTAACAGCGAGGTAGCGAGCCAGGTCGCCGTTCCCAGAAACAGATACAGCAGTGCGTGAGCGGCAAAGATGCCGATCAACCAGACGAACACATTCATTCGGTTTATAAAGGACGCCAGGCTGTGCAAACTACGACACCTCCAACAAGAGCATCTCTTGTTGTTATTGCCGTTCCCGACTGAAGTTATCCCCGCCCATAATCACTTTCCTCATTTCCCCCAACCACCGAAAAGCCCGCCCGCTCGAGGATGTTTGCCAGCACGTCCAGCGGAGTGTGCGCCACCTGGGCGTAAAGTGCCTGGGTATGCAGGTGAGTGGCATTCGGAAAATCCTCCTGCAACTGGGAGCGCAATTTCTTGCCGCTGTCATCCTCGTCCGTAAAGATGTAGATCTCTTCTTCCTCTTCCAATTGCTCTTCCAGATGGGCAGCTTTTTCGGCGCTGTATGACCCGTACGTACAGACGATCAGGACCGGCTCCGCCAATACTTTTCGGAGCCTTTCCCTGTCTGTTTTTCCCTCGACGATAATAGCCCGTTCGTGATCCATCCCGGAGGCCTCCTTTCCCGGTTGTTCCACAAGTTATTTTATAGACTTAGTATACCTTACTTGTGTAAAGCGGGAGCGATATTGCGGCAAAAAGTGGCTGAGTAACGAGGTGATCGGGATGGAAACGTAACAGTGAGATGAACCCCGGAAAGGAATGAGTGCCACATGGCAAAGTGGAAAAGCGCGAAAAACCTGAACCAAAAAGGCTTGGCAGTCACGGGCTTGACGAGCAGCACAATAGCTGACGACACGCATACAGAAGACAATCAGGGCCATTCCAAAGCGCATAATCAAGCGGATCGTACAAACGACAATCGTCCCATGTAGCAGGGACTGCTGGCTGAAGGAGCCTGACGGAACCTGAATAAACCGATCATAAGCAAAGAAGCCTGCTATCAAACAGGCTCCTTTGCTTTTTCATAAATTACCGCCGTATAGACGCGGCTTCACCCACCTATGCCCAGCAAGCGAACCGTGAATAAAAAGCGATGAGCAGCGTCTGCGGATATTCCTTTACTTTATCTAGGCTGCCTGCTATTCTGATCTGGTAAAAATATTTTGTCTGAATATTCGCAGGACGGAGAGATGGGTGTGGAATCGTCAGCATTGTGGAAAAACCGTTCGTTTCTGCTGCTGTGGCTGGCTCAGCTGACTGCCAATATCGGCGACCAGTGCTACAGCTTTGCCTTGCTGTGGTATCTCCTGCAAGCCACCCAATCAGGGACAGCGCTGAGTCTGCTGGCCATCCCTGAAATGGCAGCGGGCTTGTTGTTCTATTTAATCGGAGGCGTACTGGCGGACAGATACAATCCTCGTTCGCTCATGGTCGGAGCTGACCTGGCCCGCATCAGTGTCGCTGTCCTCGTTGGAATCATGACAGCACTCGGCGTCAAGCAGTTCGCTTTTTTCCTGGCCGCCCAATTTTTGATCGGTGTTTTCTCCAGCCTGTTCCACCCAGCTCGTACGGTCGCATTGAAGGCAATCGTCCCTATTGAACAATTAAGCAGTTCCAACGCCATCCTGGATACCACCTTCCGGACCGTGCGTATCGCCGCGCCAATGACGATCGGTGTAATTGCAGCGAGGGTGCCCTTGTCCACCCTGTTTTTTATCAATGCGTTTGCTTATCTGCTGTCCGCATGCTTCCTCTATGCCCTGGGGAAAATCCCGCGAAGCGGTCAGGAAACGGTGACGAGCCGTTTATCTGCGGGGCAGTACATTCGCGACATCGGATATGGCTTAAAAGAGCTTCAAACCAATCGCTTGTTGTTCGTTATCCTGCTATTCAGCAATATGGGCTTCCTCGTCTGGCAGGTGTGCTGGAACGTAGGATTTCCTTTTCTCGCAAACGAGATGGGGCAAGGCGACAGCAGTATGCTCGCAGTCCTGATCGGCTTCTACGGGATAGGAAATCTGCTGGGCAGTCTCTTTATGGCCCGCCTCCAGTATCAGCGCCACCTGCTGGTCATCATCGCCGGTTGGCTTGTTCAGGCGGTCGGATTTCTTCTGCTGACGCAGGGGCTCGCCCTCCATTGGCTCGCTTTTTTGGCAGCCGCCATCGCGGGCGTTGGCGGACCTTTGATCGGAATCCCCACCGTTACCGCCATCCAAACAAAGGCGGCCGATTCCAACACCGGCAAAATCTATGCGCTGAATATGCTGATGTTCACCGGATTTTCCATGCTCTCCAGCAGCATGGGGGCCCTGTGGCTCGGAACATGGCCCGTCAAAGAGCTATTTTTCGCAAGCGGATTGTTCCTGGCCATTATGTGTGCGCTCGGATTGGCACTTGAGCGGAAGGCCAGACAGGACAAACACCAGTCATTCTCGGCATGAGCCGGGGGCTGGTGTTTTCTTTTTGCAGTTTTCAGAAAAAACGGATTGCATTCTTTTTTCTTATGTCATATAATCTGACACAAATATACAATGTCAGATAAACTGACATAAAAGGAGTGGAAAGGATGGAACCGACATTCGCTTCTCTTGCCTCTGCGATTGATGCTACATGGGTCATGGTCGCAGCCATACTGGTAATCTTGATGCAAGCCGGCTTCGCCCTTTTGGAGGCAGGCTCGACCCGGATGAAAAATGCCGGCCACGTAGCAGGAAAAACCGTGCTCACCTTCGGACTTTGCACGCTTGCGTTTTGGGCCCTCGGTTTTGGACTTACCTTCGGAAACGGCAATGAATTTATCGGGCTTGGCGGATTTTTCTTCGATCCCTCCGGCGAAAACGCTGCTGATTCCTTCAGCAATGCCTTTGCCGCCGACATTCCCATCTCCCTCTTTTTTCTGTTCCAGCTCGCTTTCGCAGCCGTGTCGCTGGCCATCGCCTGGGGCGGCTTTGCCGAGCGGGCAAAGCTCTCCATTTACGTCATTTTCAGTTTTTTGTTTACCATTGTCATTTATCCGGTCATCGGCCACTGGGTATGGGGCGGCGGCTGGCTGGCAGAACTCGGCATGCAGGACTTTGCCGGGTCTACCGTTGTTCATCTCCAGGGTGCCGTTGCGGCTCTGGCGGCCACCATCCTGCTGAAACCGCGGATCGGCAAATACAACCGAGACGGCAGCTCCAACCCGATCCCCGGACACAACCAGGTGTACACCGTACTTGGCGTGATTCTCCTCTGGATCGGCTGGTTTGGATTCAACGCCGGCTCGACACTGGGCAGCACCTCGGGCTTTTTTGCGTATGTCGCATTGACGACCAATCTCGGGGCTGCCGCCGGGGCTGTTGCCGCCATGGCGATCGCCTGGTCCGTCACGGGCAAGGCGGATATTCCGACCATGCTGAACGGCGTCATCGCCGCACTCGTAGCGATTACTGCTTCCTGCGCATTTGTGGAGCCTTGGGCCGCCGTAGTCATCGGTTCTGTGTCAGGTATTCTGACATACTTTACTGCAATCTGGTTTGACAGAAAAGGAATTGACGATCCGGTTTACGCCTTTTCCGTCCATGGCGTGGCGGGTATCTGGGGGACATTGTCCACTGGATTCTTTGCCACTCCCGAATTAGTCGAACAGGCAGGCGTAGGCGCTCCCGGCCTGTTTTACGGCGGCGGCTGGCACCAGCTCGGCGTTCAGGCGCTTGGTCTGGTCGGGTCCCTCTTGTACGTCTTTATCGTTTCGTATGTCATTCTGGCAGCCTTAAAAGCGACTATCGGCCTGCGAGTAACCGAGGAAGAAGAGGTGATCGGTCTTGACCTTAGCGAACACGGGGGATACGGATATCCCGAGCTGCTTCCCGCAGAACATATCTCCTCCTTCAAACGAAACGGCTCTCATTCTCTCACCCGATGATGTCCACCGGATCAGCGAAGCCTCTACTTTTCGCGAGCTTGCCCTCCTGTGCGGGGAGCTGCTGGAAACGTCGCGGCTGGAGGGCATCCGGAGAGCTGCCGAGCTGGCTCCGTTTGCCGTACTCGTCAATCTCATCCACGAGCGTCTGATCCGGCAGGGTGTTCTCCTCGCCGTCCGACAGCTGGCAAAAATGGGCGTAGGTACCCCGCCCGTCCCCTTTGCCTATCTGCAATTCGGCAGCGGCGGCCGGTGTGAACAGGCAGTCGCAAGCGATCAGGACAATGGACTCGTTTATCAATTGCCGCATGGCTTATCGACAAAAGAACGGGAAAATATCGAAGGCTATTTTCATCTTCTGGGAGCCGTCATTGTACAGGGGCTGGAGCAGGTAGGCTATCCCCCCTGCCACGGGAATGTCACATGTGTCTCCGCCCGCTGGCGCGGAAGTACGGAGCAATGGATGGAGCGCCTGGAGCACTGGGCCTCTCACCCTACCTGGGAACATTCCCGCTATCTCCTTCTTTTCAGCGATGCGCGCGTCATTTGGGGGGAGCCTTCCGCCTTCGCCACCGTTGCCGGTTATTACCGGACCCTGCTTACCAACAATCCTCTTCTGATCGAAAGGCTGGTGAGCAATACGCTGTACCATCGCATCCCGCTCACCTGGCTTGGACGGCTGGCGCCTGATCAGAGCGGACGGTATCAGGGGGCCGTCAATGTAAAGGAGGGCGTCTATCTGCCTTTCGTCAATTGCGTCCGCCATTTCTCCCTGGCCCATGGAATTTACGTCACCTCAACGCTGGAAAGACTGCTTGCGCTGCGTACGCGCAGGATTTGGCCAGAAGCGTTTTGCCGGGATGTCGAACAGCACTTCCGCTTGTTGATGGGACTTCGGCTGATCACCCCCTTGCATTGGAGAGACGGGCAATACGGCAGCAACAGCTATGTCAAATTGGGGGAGCTGTCCCAGGACACTTTGGCGATGCTGCGCCGGGCGATGAAGCTGGCCTTGAAGCTGCACGGGAAGACGAAGAATCTGCTCGATGTCTATCGTCAATAGGGGGGCACCTGCATGGCAAAATGGAATGGCCTCGGCCGCTTGTGGCACCTGAGCGGCCGAACCTGGGGAAAGGGAGTTGCTTCCTGGTGGGAAAACAGCGGAGATCTGGGGGCACATGCCTTTCTGCGTTTTTTGGAAAGAGAACAAGAGCACGCTCGCAAATGTATTGATCTGCCGCTTGCCAATCTGGAGGTCGTCGTGGTGGATCTGGAGACGACTGGCTATGATCCTGACCGCGGTGATGCGATCTTGTCTATCGGCGCCGTTGCCATGCGAGGTGACCGGCTTGTACTGGGCGATTCTTTTTACAGTCTGATCGACCCTTGCCGTCCTATCCCGCCGCACGTCTCCTCGCTTACCGGCATTCGCGAGGAGATGGTGCGTTCGGCACCCGATTTGGCTACCGTGCTGACTCGCTTCTTCCAATTCGTCGGCGACCGGCCGCTGGTCGCCCATCACTCTCGCCACGAACGCAATTTTTTGCGGGCGGCGCTCTGGAAGACGAGCAGGCGGAAGTTTACCCATCGCTTGCTGGACACGATGCTGCTCATCCGGCTGTCGGGCGAGGTGATTGGCAACGGATCGCTGGACGCTTTATGCGCCAGACACAATATTGTTATCTCCCGGCGGCATCATGCTTACTGCGATGCGTTCGCTGCAGCCTCGCTCTGGGGAATCTACTTGTCGCTAGCCCGCCAAAACGGATATACGGATTTGCGGCAGGTCTATGAAGCATTGCGCTAAAAAGAGGGACCGCTCTCGTCTCACACCCAGACACGAGAGAAGGTCCCTCTGCTTTTCAACGTCTTAAAACATACACTTGTTACTCGGCAGACTGAGCGTCAATGACCCGGGCTCCCGTCATCTCGACGAGAGCTTGAAAAGAGACCGGCAGCAGCGATTCCGCAATCCCGGCAGCCGTATAGACGACCGGAAACCGCTCCAGAGAGGAGTCGACGAACACCGGCACCTCTGTTTGCAATGCAAACGGGCAGACCGCCCCCACCTGAAAACCGGTTATCTCTGCTACTTCATCAGGCGAAGCCATCTTCGGCTGACCGCCTTCCAGACACTTTTTTACCCGCTTGGGGTGAATTCTCACGTCGCCTGCCGCCACAAACAATCCGTAGCGGTCACTGCAGCGGAACAGGATGGATTTGGCAATCTGGCCTGCCTCCACACCCAATGCCTGGGCTGCTTCCTCCGTTGTGTTCAGCTTCTCCTGAAAGATCAGAGGTTCGATAGCGGGATCATATTGTTTTACAAAACGGGACACGCGTTCCAATGGATTAGACATAAAATACAACATCCCCTTCGGTCACTTGCCCCGGTCGAACGACAGACGCATACACCCCGAAATGATTGTCATGCCGTTTTACGCAAGTTTTTAATACAGCCGGATTCATCTGGAGCGTATCCGGATCGATGTTGACATAATGGCAGCGCTCACAGTGCTTGTTTACCTGCAGGACAACATCGTTGATCTGCAAGTGCTTGCCGATCCATTCGTCCTCGGCAAACGGACGGTCTTCGTCCAATGCGACTACCAGATTGGCCCGGAACCGTCTCGGATCGATACTTTCCCAGCCGATCAGTCTGGCGATTTCCCTCAGGGAAGCGTCCGTCACCAGCAGGATATGGTCTTCCCAGTTCTTCCCGCCTTCTTGCGGCGTGCTCATCAACGGCGTGATCTGGCGATTGGCAGTACGCGCGACATCAGCGAACAGCGCTTCCTCCCAGCCGTACTCCGCCCCATTCGGCGTTTGAATCCGCACCTCGGGATAGGCGTCTTCACCAGACTCGCCCAGCAGACGTGCTGAATACCCGAGCAATCCGGGGATGATATCCGCACTCAAGTATTTTCCGTTGCGGGATTCGTCCAGAAAAGCATATCCTCTGTCACCGTACAAGCCGAATCTGTCCACCAGGCTGGTCTGAAGCTGCTCGCCTTTCATCGCCTTGACAGGATGACGGAAAATGTTCGTTACTGCCCCGACTCTCTTCATCCCCATACTCCTCCCCACAAGCGTTCTTTTTTTATCCGGTGATAAACGATTTTCTCACCCGACTCCAGAAGGTGAGCTTCTTATACCTGGCAAACTTCACTTTCTCTCCCCCTACCCGACAAGTAATCGAGCGGACGTCTTTCCATACCCCTTGCTCCCTGTCCAGCCCAATCATGATCTCCGGGTTCATGACAATCAATTCTACTTCGTGATGATTGGGCAGGACGAGCGAGCTGTTTACCGTCCGATAAGCCTGATTGTTGATAGAAGCAATCTCCGATAACTGAATAGCCTCGATAGAAGGATGCACCAGCGCCCCGTTGACTGCTTTGTTGTAGGCGGTACTGCCTGACGGAGACGAGACGATCAGGCCGTCTCCGCGAAAGGTCTCAAACTCATCCCCGTTTATGTACACACAGGCAACCAACGTAGAGAGCGAGGCATTGCGGATCACCAATTCGTTCAGCGCCCATTTGTCATAGGTGATGCCCTGTTTGGTATGAATCCGGCATTGAACCGTCGGATATTCGACGATAACCGGCTCCGTACGCTGTGTCAGCACCTGTACGAATTCGTCCAGCTCATCGGGGTGCCAATCCGCGTAAAAGCCCAAATGACCGGTATGAATGCCGACATAGGCCGGTTCAAAGCCGTATTGGTGGACGGCCTCCAGAAGCGTTCCGTCACCCCCGATGGACAACACCATATCCGGTTTTTCTTCGGGACTTTCGACGAAACGAAATGGACAGTCCGGCTGCAGCAATTTTTCCCGCAATTGACGGCAAACTTCCCTTGTATAATCATCTTTCCGCAGTACGGTAGCTATTTTCATGGTGCAAACCCTCGCTTTACATAGAACAAAAAGCCTCTTCAAAAAGGCCCTTTGGATATCCTCATCTTGATTTGTCGTTACTAGCCTACGCTCGCTATCACTATATCACAGCTGATGCCGGGATGCATGTTCTTTCCAGCTTTACCATCGGTCTGTCGTGTATTGCTGTCGGCAAAATTCCTGAAGCCGCCGTTTTGTCGCCGGCGTCAGCTCCTCGGGAAGCCCATCCCACGTAAAAAAGCGCATTTCCTCTACCTCGGGGTCACTCGTGTCGCGTTCGTGCAAACGGTATTCCCCGACATGAAAAAGGGCAATGTAATCCCGTTTTCCTTCTCTTTCGCTGTAATACAAATGGCATAGCGACAGCGACTCTGCTTCTGCGCGGCACTCTTCCCACAGCTCGCGTCTCGCCGCATCGGCAAATGATTCCCCTCGCTCGACACCTCCCCCTGGCAAGTACCATCCCTGGACATAGGTGTGGCGAACCAGCAGTACACCCTTGTCCCTGTCTGTCACGATGATGCGCACTCCCAGTGTCAGAGGCTTTCTGAGACGCCAGTACCATCTAAGCAGCGAATGATACCATGCCACGGTCCTCCACACTCCCTGTCTTTGAAAACTTGCTTTCATCTGTCACCATTTTACATTACCTTTCTTCTCCCTGCTATGCGGACAGAAGCAACAAAAAACGTCGGGCCCTTGGAGAAATCGTCACATCGAACAAGAAAACGGGCCAATCGTGTCGATGGCCCGCCGCATGTCTGCGATTCACGCAAATCTTCTTTCCAATTCCCTTACCATGGCTTCCGCTTTTCGCATCCAGTGCTCATCGACTGCGGCATCCTTGTCTACCGGCTCCTGAAATTGATTCATGGCCGCAGACGCAACGGCAGAGTAGTAGCCGATGTCCGATTCAATCCCCTCTCGGTAGACGTGCTTCAGGACAAACGGCGTTCCGAGCTCCAGCCAGGCGTCTTCGCTGTCCAGCTCGCCCTCCTGCACCCGAACGGGAATCCGCAGAAAGACCATGCCCGCTTCGTCCAGCTTTTTATCCAAATAACCCGCATTGTAATCCCAGTTTGCCAAGGTAAAGCCGTCCGGCTCCAGAGCTTCCCGAAAAAAACCATACGTCCCTCTCGTTCCCGGCAAACTGCTTTGAATGGTTTGCATCCAATCCCTGCCTTTCCGACATTTTGCCGTTAGTGTGTGACAAATGGGGGAGAAGTAGTCATTGAAGGACGTTTGGAAAACCTGGCTTTGCCAGGCTTTATGGCGCAGCCTCAGTTGGACCAAAAAAAGCCTCAAGGCGGCTTTGCCTGGAGGCTTTTTGCACTTGGATGCCCACACCTGT
Organism: Brevibacillus borstelensis; assembly: GCF_036700025.1. Lineage (NCBI taxonomy): Bacteria > Bacillati > Bacillota > Bacilli > Caryophanales > Paenibacillaceae > Brevibacillus > Brevibacillus borstelensis. Next base: position 4,830,605 of record NZ_CP144922.1, read on the forward strand.
ACACTCGCCTAGATCAGCGCGATGGACAGCAGAGAGAACAGCGTCAAAGGAATGACTCTTTTCCGGCAGCGGCGACGTGGAATCGGTGCCACGCAGGATGATTCCAACGTTTTTACGACGGGCGGACATGGTACGGGTGGCGGCGGTGGCGGCGGAGCTGGTGCGATCGGTCTGTACGGCGGAAATGGCGGATACGGAGGAAATGGGTACGGAGGGTACGGTGGATATGGCGGGAAAGGACTGACACCCGGGCGGACATCCTCGGCCGGACTGACCCTTTGATCTTTCGGTTTTTCCGTTTCCGCCGGACTTACCCGTGTCGGTCTTTCTAATGGCGCCACCAAGGGAACGCACGGTATGCAATAAGGCTGTACAGGCGGCTGTATGAAAGACTGTACAAAGGACTGTACAAAAGGGAATGGTCTTGTGACACTTTCCGGAGAAACAGCTGTGTAGGGGCTGACCTCAGAATAAGGCATCATTCCGGGATACGGACGGGCGTTCGGTCCCGTCGCGAATGGACTGACTGCTGTATACGGACTTACGCCAGGATAAGGACGACTGTTGGGCCCTGTTTCATACGGGCTTACCGCCGTATACGGGCTAACCCCTGGATACGGTCGGGCGTTGGGCCCCGTTGCATATGGACTGACTGCTGTATATGGACTAACCCCCGGATGCGGTCGGGAATTGGGTCCCGTTGCATATGGACTGACTGCTGTATACGGGCTGACTCCGGGATACGGACGGGCGTTCGGCCCTCCGCTCGCAAATGGGCTGACCGCTGTAAAGGGCGGACGCATATTGGGATCGGCCGGGTCGTACGGGGAACTGTAGGACACTTGCTCTACATCCAGCTCATAGCCATCCCAGTCTACTTCCTCCGCCTCGTCGTCATCCACCTCTTCTTCGACTTCCAGATAGACGTGGTCGTTGTCCCAGTCTACGATCTCTCCTTCGTATATCTGTCCATCCAGCGCTTCGATCCGAACCTTTTGCCGGGCATGCTCCTGGCAAACGTTTTGGACCGTATGGCGGATATCCTTGATCATGCTGACAGCGGCAGTGTCAACATGAAACAATTGCTTCTTAGACTCCTCCATCTATTTGACTCCTCCCCTCTGGTGTTTCTTTATTACCATATACGCCAGCCTATGGGGAGGTGTCTATTTTCCAGAGGGGACCAGCCCATTTTCCGATCAGGCCGTACCCATGAGCCTTATCTGTTTGTTGTCGACCCGAGGAACCGGGATGGCAAAAAGGGTTGCAGCGCATCTTCGCGTCCGCTCTCCACATAATCCGCCATCACCTTTGCTGTGACCGGAGAAAGCAAAATGCCGTTCCGAAAGTGGCCGCCCGCAATGGAAACGCCCTGCCATCCCGGTACGGGTCCAAGCAGCGGCATGCTGTCTGCTGTAGCGGGACGCAAGCCTGCCCACGCCTGCTGGAAGGCTGCTGAATGCAGAGCGGGCACATACGGCATCACACCGTCCAATACTTTCGCAAGACCGCTCAGCGTGACATGCCGCTGAAAGCCCGCTTCATCCTCGGTCGCTCCAAGGACGATCTTCCCATCCAGCTTGGGCGTGATGTACCCGGATGTGCCGAAGATGACGGTACGCAAAGGGATTCCGCTGGACGATACCGATGCCACCTGCCCGCGTACCGGTCTGACGGGCACAGCAAAATGGAGCCATTCGGCCATAATCCCGGCCCATGCGCCAGATGCGATCACGGTATGCCCGGCTCGCAGAGGCCCCGTGGTCGTTTCTACACCGACGATCCTGCCCCCTTCTTTTGCCATTCCGGTTACAACAGAGCCGGAAAGAAGCGTCGCTCCCATTTTTTTGCAAGCGGCTACCAGAGCATTCAGCAGCATGCGGTTGTTGATGTGCCCTTCTTCAGGCGAGTAGATCCCCGCGATCGCCTGCTCGGTCAAGAGCGGCTCGACTCTCCGCATCTCTTCCCCTGTCATCCACTCAACCGCATAGCCCGATGCCTTTTGCCACTTGTATTTTTCCAGCAACGCGCCCGACTCCGGCTCGGTAAGAGCTACTGTCAGCAGTCCGGATTTGCACGCCTGCACGTCAATGCCTGTCCTCGCTTCCAGCTCCTCTGCCCATTTCGGATAGAGCTCCAGCGACTTCATGCCCAGCTCCAGCATCGGCCCTGGCTGCGAAAATTCCTTCAGCGGCGCCAGCATTCCCGCTGCTGCCGATGAAGCCTGGCCTCCCCATTCTCCTTGCTCCACTACAGTCACGGCCATTCCTCTACAGGACAATTCATAGGCGAGACTGAGTCCGATGATGCCTCCGCCAACAAGTAAACAGTCGGTCATGCTGCTTCCTCTCCTTATCAAATGGAAAAGCCCACCCTCTCCGGCAGGAAAAGGTGGGCACAACACGCATCCAACGCATCAACGGGCGAAAAAATATCCGCCTGTAACCACTTCCCTGCGCCAGCATGATCTGGATCAGGTGCAAAGGGTCGACGGTCATCGCTTCCGTCCTCTCAGCCCAGCAAGATGGACTCCCCCAGTTACTTTTCATTCTATCAGTTGTCTTCTTCAGTATAGTCCTCTGGCCGCAAATCTGACAAGGGCTGAACTTAATCTTCGTCCTTCACGTCGTAGCTCTCCGGGATCGGCTCATGCTTCTGTTCATCCTCAAACTCCCGGAGCTTTCGGATCTGTTCCAGATGATGCTGAAACTGCTCCTTGTTGATCAGATACTCTTCCCCGTTGTGAACGGCACGGATTCGCCCTTCGCGGATTTTTTCCAGAATGAACGTCTCCGGCAATTCCAGATACTCGGATGTTTCGGCTACAGTCAGGTAGGTTTTAGTCGTCTCCACGAATTCTCGCTTCCAATTCTTCTTTCATTTTTTCAAAGCCGGGCCGCCCGAGCAATGCAAACATGTTGGCTTTGTAGGCCTCTACCCCGGGCTGGTCAAACGGATTGACCCCCAAGAGGTAGCCGCTGATCGCACAGGCTTTTTCAAAAAAATACACCAGCTCACCAAAATGATACGCTGTCAGCCGGGGAATTTCCACTACGAGATTCGGAACACCCCCATCTACGTGGGCCAGCATCGCTCCCTGCAGCACCTTTTGGCGGACGAAATCCATCCCTTTTCCAGAGAGATACTGCAAGCCGTCCAGATTGGCCGGGTCGTCTCCGATGGTGACGTCAACGTCAGATTTATGCACGGTCAAGACGGTTTCAAACAAGTGCCGTGTTCCGCTTTGCAGATATTGGCCGATGGAGTGGAGATCGGTTGAATACTCTGCGGATACAGGAAAAATCCCCTTGTTGTCCTTCCCTTCCGACTCGGCAAAGAGCTGCTTCCACCATTCCGCGAAAAAACGGAACCGGGGTTCGTAGCCGACCAGCACTTCAATCAGCTTGCCCCTTCGATACAGAATATTGCGGACAGCGGCATATTGGTAGCAAGGATTGTCTGCCAGCACCGGCGACAAAAACCGCTCTCTGGCATCTGCCGCTCCTTGCATCAGCTCATCCATATCGATTCCGCCGACAGCGATCGGCAAAAGACCGACGGGAGTAAGAATCGAAAAGCGTCCGCCCACATCCTCGGGAATGACAAAGGTCTCATACCCCTCGCTCTCGGCAAGCTGGCGGAGCGCTCCCTTCGCTCTGTCTGTCGTAGCGTAAATCCGGCTGCGGGCTTTTGGTCGTCCGTACTTTTTCTCCATCCAGCTCCGAAACAGGCGAAAAGCGATAGCCGGTTCCATTGTCGTTCCCGATTTGGAAATGACATTCAAAGAGACTTCTTTTCCCTCCAGCAGCTCCAGAAGATGAGCGAGGTAGACCGGACTGATGTTGTTGCCGACAAAATAAATCTCCGGTACCCGTCGTTTGCCCGCAGGCAGAAGATTGGTGAAGTGATGCCCGAGCATCTCCAGCGCTGCCTTGGCTCCAAGATACGACCCGCCAATGCCGATGACCAAGAGCACATCCGAATTCTCCTGGATTCTCGTCGCTGCCTGGACGATACGTTCCCGTTCACTTTTCTCGCATTTGATCGGCAAGTCCAGCCAGCCGCGAAGCTCGCTCCCTGCTCCCGTCCCCTGATGGAGCTGTATGTGCGAGCGCAATACTTCAGGAGCTAGCTGGTCTAAATCTGTCTGCTCGAAAAATTTGCACGCATGGGAGTAGTCAAAACGAAGCGTCTGGTTCATAGCTCCCTCCCTTGGAAATCCTGCTATGCTCCCTACATCTTATCGCTTCGGCCGGGCAAGGGTTCGACAAAGACAGCGCCCCATTTTTCCTTCACTTCTCCCTGCTCCCATGGTTTTGTGAAATTGTGAACATTCCATGAACAAAAAGGTTACCTTGTTACTTTTTTACTTGCCCCCCGTAAAACAGTTTCGTAAAGAAGGTATACATTATTTGGCAAGGGGATTAGAAGACATGAAAAAACGATGGTGGATGATCGGGTCCGTCGCCGCCGTACTGGTGATCGGAACCGTTAGCGTAAATCTTTTGAGTCCCGGTCAGGCGATGGGCATGCCTGTCCAGATCGGGACAGTAGCCACATCTGCGCTGGAAAGCCGCATCCTGACCTCCGGCAGTGTAGTCGTGGAGGATAAATACAGGGTGTACGCAAATGTGAACGGGACGCTGCGTGAATTCTCCGTCAAAGAAGGCGATCTCGTTAAAAAAGGGCAGGTTATCGGGAAGATTGACACCTCTGACGTAGAGAGCCGACTCCTGGAGCTGGACGCACAGATTGAACTGGCACGAGCGAATCTGTCCAAAGCGCAAGCAGGAAATGAACCGGAAGAGCTGGCACAGGAAAAAGAACGGGTCGCCCAAGCCCAGCGCGAGCACGATGCCGCTCAAAAGGAATACGATCGGCTGCAGCAGCTGTTCGCATCCGGGGCCACTACGCAGCAAGAGGTGGACAAGGCAAAAAGCCAGCTCGATTCTACGCTCTCGTCACTGAACGTCTCCAAGCAGCAGCTGGCATTGAAGCAAAAGGGACCGCGCAAAGAGGAGCTCGCTTCTCTGCAAGCGCAAATCAACAAGCTTCAGGTGGAGAAGGCGCAACTGGAGAAGGAGCGCACCCAAAGCGTGTTGGTCGCTCCCGAAAACGGCACCGTCATCAGCCTGGCTGCAGACAACGGCCAGTACGTAAACAAAGGAACGGAGATCTTTACACTCGCGAACCTGAACAACCTGCTCATCCAGGCCGATATCAGCGAGTCCGACGTAAGCAAAATAAAGCTCGGTCAATCGGCAGTCATCGAGGGCAGCTCTCTTGGAAAGCAGAAGCTGAATGCCAAAGTGGTGCGAATCTCCCCGATTGCCGTAACCACGCAAAACAGCTCCGGGCAAGGTGAAAAAACACGCGTCAAAGTCACTCTCCAGCCTGATGGCGACGTCTCGGCTCTCAAGCCCGGGTTTCACGTCGACATCAATATCCTGACGGAGAAAATCGACAATGCCATGCAGGTGCCGATCGAAGCGATTCAACAGGAGGCGGACGGCAGCACATTTGTCTGGGTAGCCGACAATGGCACGGCCAAGAAGGTAAACGTCGAGGTCGGCATGGAAAATGAGCTTTCCTCCCAGATCAAGTCGGGACTAACCGGCAATGAGCAAATCATCCTGAGTCCTCTGGATGCGATCCAGGAGAATGCGCCGGTCACCCCGTCCCCCATGGCAGGAATGTAACTACTTTGCAAAAAAGGAGGTCGGCCCATGCTTTACGTGGAAGGCCTGACGAAAACATATAGGACGGGCGATTCGGAACTGCCCATATTGCGAGGGGTAAACCTCTCCGTGGAAAAAGGGGAATTTGTCGCCATCATGGGACCGTCCGGCTCCGGAAAATCAACCTTCATGAACATGCTCGGATGTCTCGACCGGCCGGATTCAGGAACCTACGTGCTGGACGGCATCGAGGTCAGCAAGCAGAACGACCAGCAGCTTGCTCTCGTCCGCAACCAGAAAATCGGCTTTGTGTTTCAATCGTTCAATCTGCTGCCTCGCTCCACTTCCTTGCATAATGTCGAACTGCCGATGATGTACGCGGGCATCAGCCGCTCCGAACGAAGAAAGCGGGCGATGGAAGCATTGAAGCGAGTCGGGTTGGGCGAGCGGATGAACCACAGGCCGACACAGCTCTCCGGCGGACAGAAGCAGCGGGTGGCAATTGCCCGTGCGCTCGTAAACCGGCCAGCCATTTTGCTTGCAGACGAACCTACGGGAAATCTGGACAGCCGCTCCGGTACGGAGATCATGGCCATGTTTCAGGAGCTGCATGAGCAGGGTGTAACGATCATTCTCGTTACGCACGAGCTGGATATCGCCCAGCATGCAGAGCGCATCGTCACCTTCAAGGACGGTGTCATTATGAAGGACGAGCGCGTGGAAGAGCGCCTGACCGCCGTCCCGTCCGATGAGGTGATTCTGACATGAATTTTTGGGAAGCGCTGCGTACCGCCATCGATGGCATCTGGGCCAACAAAATGCGCTCCGGACTGACCATGCTCGGCATCATTATCGGGATCACATCCGTCATCGCCGTTAACACGCTTGGCGAAGGCGGACAGAGGGCCATCACCAGCGAGATGGAGAAATTCGGGCAAAACAGCTTTAACATCTATACCGATTGGGAGAGCAAGGAAGAGCACTCCAATGACGACCTGACGGTGGAAGACGCCGAAACCTTGAGCCGTATCAGTCCCTACATCGAGCGGCTCGTCCCGTACAATCAATCCAACTCGATCGTGAAGGGTCCGAAAAAGGAAGAGCGGGTCAATATTTATTCGACAACCGCTCACTACCTGGAGATTCAGCCTACGGTAAAAATAAGCAAGGGACGCTTCTTCAGTGAAGCTGACGACAAGGAGCTTCGAGCCGTCATCGTGCTTGAGGATGAATTGGCAGGGAAGCTGTTCGGACAAATGAACCCGCTCGGCCAGCGGGTACGGATGGGAGACAACTCGCTTGTCGTAATCGGCACCTACAAGGAAGAAAAGTTCCGCTTTGACATGAGTCAAACGTGCGGCGCCTATATCCCGATCCGCTACGACCTGAGTTTTCAAGAGGAGCCTTTTGTCAGCACGCTGATCGGAAAGGCAAAAGACAAGGAGTCGGTCGAAGCCGCGATGAAGCAGGCTACCCAATATTTGTCCCGCAAGCATCAAAAGGAGAATCATTACCGCTCCTTTAGCATGCAGGAGCAGGTCAATCAGTTCAACCAGCTGACCGGAACGCTGACGATTATTTTCAGCGTCATCGCCGGCATTTCCCTGGTCGTAGGGGGAGTCGGCGTCATGAACATCATGCTCGTCTCCGTTACAGAACGAACGCGGGAAATCGGCATTCGCAAAGCACTGGGGGCCCGCCGCCGGGATATCCTGATGCAGTTTTTGATCGAATCGCTGATCGTCTGTCTGATCGGCGGCCTGATCGGGGTACTGCTCGGGCTCGGAGCCGCAGCGCTGGTTTCTTACTTCGCCCAGCTCCCGCCGCTGTTGTCCTGGAACAGCATCTTCATCGCATTTGGCTTTTCCAGCGCCATCGGGATCTTTTTCGGATTGTACCCCGCAAACAAAGCGGCCAAGCTTGATCCGATCGAGGCGCTGCGCTACGAGTAAACTTTAACTTTACTTGCAAACATGAAAAGCAGCTGATCAATCACCTCACGATTGAGCAGCTGCTTTTTTACGTCTGCCAACCTGTATCATCGTTCAACCGGCACAAAGACTGGATCGGCCATCAAAGCTTTCTCATGACAAGGTCGGGGTATCCGCCACGAGCTTCAGGACAAAGAACAGCGTAATGCCGAAGCTGGCTACCGCCCACCACAACACTTTTCCACCGGGTCTGCCCGCTTTGTAGATGCGAAGCAACCGCCAGGTACCCACCGTTACACAGATGACACTGACAAAGAGCAGGATGGTCCCCACGGTCATTCCCCCTTTCCCCTTCTACTAGCTATATGGGAAAAGAGGAGTAAAAATCCCTGTTTATGTTTTCTTCTTCCCCAGACGGGAGAGGATTGCTCTGCCCCGCTCCTTGACGGCATCGTCCTTGACGTGAAGCTCCCGGCGCTTCAGCATGCCGTTTTTTGACGTGTCGGGCCGGCCTTCACGCTGATTTTTTTCCTCGGTCATCAGCTGTACTTGCCTCCGCCTTTTTTCTCATACTCTTCCAGGAGCTCGCCAAAGCTTTTGTTTCGCTCCCGCTCCTCTTGCTCACGCCGCTTCCGTTCGGCGGCTGCCTGCTCCGCTTTTTCCAGTTCTTCCTTCATCTGGCGCTCCAGCTGCTTCAATTTTCCAAGCGCGTCGTCACTCAACATTTCCTTTACGTTCACACCGTTTTTTTCAGGGGTTTCCGCCTTGGCGAATTTCGGCGCCTGGCGTTCTTGCTTGCGCTGTTTCTTTGCCATACATACGTGCTCCTTTCACAATGCTATGATCGAATCTGCCCGATTGGGCCATACTAAGCCCATGTGACAATAGAGGAGGGCAGACAATGGTACGAAACAAAGCTAAGGATTTCGGGAAAACTGCCGAGATTCGCGGTCCCAAAGCCCAGTCGGAGGCCGTTCGTTCTGATGGCTCCATCAATAGTGAACCACAAGAGAGACTAAAAGAAAACCGGTAACTCCACCAAGGAGGGCACCTGCATGGCTGATCATACTTCCAAAGAGGTAAAAGACGTGTCCCTTGACGGCACGCTCCCCCATCAAATCAGCTCCCCCGACTACAAGGACTCTTCCCGCACCATGCAAAAGCCATTTGTAAACGAGCACGGTGTGGTCATCGGGGACAGCTACTACAACTCCGAGGATTCTCCGCTCAACCAGTGGAGCACAGACACGGACCCATCCGTCATGGCTGGGGACGGCTGGGTCCATCCGACCAACGACATCGGGTGGAACACGACGGAGAACAGGGAGCTGCTTGAGGACGTTCCGCCCAATCGGGCCCGATTCATGCACCCGACACTGGATGTAAGCAAAGGTAAAGATTAGGAATTCGTTTGAAGCTGTCCAAACGTGGACCAAAGAAAACGCCGCCACCACCAGCGGCGTTTTTCCCTTTTTCCAGGCGGAAATTGGCGGAACCGCGTTTTCTAATGGTAAACTAGACGGATAGACAGATGTTTGAGAGGAGTCTCGTCATGAGTATTCACCTGCAAATTCAACCGGCATTCGCCCTCGCCTATCAGCAATACGCCGACTTTCGTCCCGGAGACACACTTCGGCTGTACGTACGCACCGGAGGCCCGGGAACAGGAGGCCTGTTTTTCGCGATTGAAAAGGACGAGGTCGAGCCAGGCGACGCTGTTTTCGAAGTAGAAGGGATGCGGTTCGTCATTCGCCCGAACGATTTTTGGTATTTTGACGGCGGCGAGCTGCGCTACGACAGAAGATACGGGGAGTACGGCTTCTCCTTTGTCAACCCTCGTCTGCTGGACGAATAGGAAACTTTCCGCTGCTCTGTACGTATGAAAAGGATGATCGGCACTTTGCTTATCCTCCTTTTTGCACATGCACGTTTTTCCCGGAGGGCAGCTTTGAAAACCGTACAGGAGGAAATGGCATGAATAAAACCAGGTCGGCGCTGCTGGCCATCGGCGCTTTTCTCTTGACCAACCTCAAGTGGGTATTGGGTTTGTTGAAATTCTCCAAATTTGGAACCACGCTTTTGTCGATGGCTCTCAGCCTCGGCGCTTATGCGATGTTTTACGGCTGGAAGTTTGCCGCTGCGCTGGTCTACCTCATCTTTGTCCATGAGATGGGCCATGTGATTGCCGCGAGACAAAAAGGAATTGCTACCTCACCGGCCGTCTTTATTCCGTTTGCCGGTGCCTTTATTGCGATGAAGGATCATCCGCGGGACGCGAGCACCGAAGCGTATCTGGCCTACGGCGGGCCGTTGGCAGGCATGCTAGCCTTTCTTCCCGCTCTGCCGCTGTACTGGTGGACACAGGATCCGTTTTGGGCATTGGTGATTTATTTGGGGGCGCTGTTGAACCTGTTCAACCTGCTTCCGGTCTCCCCGCTGGACGGCGGACGCATCGTCTCCGTCTTGTCGACAAAAATCTGGCTGATCGGACTGATCGGACTGGGAGCCATGCTGTTTGCAAGACCGGGACCGATCATGGTCTTTATCTTTATCCTCGGCCTGGTTACCTGGTGGAACCGCGCCCGGGAAGGGTATAAAAAACAGGTGCTGGCATACGAAAAAGAGAAGCTCCACACCCTGCTGGAGACGATGGCCGGCTGGCCGCAGCTTGAATCGACATGGGAAACGCGGGAAAGCCTGAACGCCAAACATCTGGAGGCTGCTAAAAAGAAAGCACCGGAAGGCTTTGCCATTCCCTTTTTGCAGGACGAAAAACGGTTTGCCAAGGATCGGGTACGCCTGGACAAATTGTTCGCGGAACAAACCTGGGAGCTGTTCCGCAAATGGGAGCGGGAACCGATGGAATTCTACGACTACGAACGGACGCAGCCTGTTCCCTCCCGCCTGCTGACCGAGGCCGAAAAACAGGCCCGGGAACGGATTGCCCAGATCGATGAGCTCCTGCACCGTCTGACGACCTATTACGAGGCGCCCGCTTCTACCAAGTGGAAGGTACTGGCCGCCTATCTCGGATTGGCAGCCGTTCTGTCGGTCTTTTTCGTTTACGCGCAGCAGCTGCTTCAGATTCGATGAGGCTAAAGAACTCTGTTTTGACCTCTCTGGCCACCCCAGCGCTCAAAAACGTGTGAGCCGGACACCCTACTGCCGTTTTTCGGTCGGAATGGGGGTGAATTGCTCACAATGGACGGAAATCGCCTTTGAGCAAATAGGGAAAAGGCTGTACCATAGTAGTATACATTCAAAATAATTCCAGAGAGGATGACTTCTTGCTTGGACAGTATTCCGATAGTGCTTAACCTGCTGCTTGTATTGTTTCTGGTTGTGTTGAATGGCTTTTTCGTAGCCGCCGAATTCGCACTCGTCAAAGTACGGCAGACACGCTTGACTCAGCTCGTAAACGAGGGGAACAAGCGAGCCGCTTTTGCCCAGAAGGTTACACAAAAGCTGGACGCGTACTTGTCTGCCTGTCAGGTAGGGATTACGCTCGCATCGCTTGGTCTCGGATGGGTGGGTGAACCCGCGATCGCTCACATGATCGTGGAGCCGCTGCTCGGTTCGTACCAGCTGCCTTCCTACCTTGTGTCGACGATTTCCTTCGGCGTGGCGTTTGCGATCATCACCTTCCTGCACATCGTGCTCGGTGAGCTCGCTCCGAAATCACTCGCTATTCAAAAAGCAGAAACAACTTCGCTGTGGGTTGCTGCACCATTGATGCTTTTCTATAAATTGCTTTACCCGGCTATTTGGGTGCTGAACGGAACCGCCAACAGACTGCTCAAATGGGTAGGCCTGGAACCGGTATCCGAACATGAAGCGGCCCATACGGAAGAAGAGATTCGCTTGCTGGTCAACCAGAGCCACCAGAGCGGCCATATCGATCAGACAGAATTGTCGCTCGTGGAGCACGTATTTGATTTTTCGGAAACCCTCGCACGGGAGATCATGATCCCCCGGATCGATATGGTGTGTCTATATACGACGAATACGTTTGAAGAAAACCTGGAGATTATCAGCACGGAGCGTCACACCCGCTTCCCTGTGGCCGCAGAGGACAAGGACAATCTGATCGGTTTCGTGCATGCGACCGACTTTTACTTGTCTGCCCTGCAGGATGAAACCGCTCGTCTGGAGGATATGCTTCGTCCCTTGCTGACTGTTCCCGAATCGATGGAAATCAGCCATGTGCTCCGTCTGATGCAGAAAAAACGTTCGCAGATGGCGATCGTCATCGATGAATACGGTGGCACTGCCGGCCTGTTGACGATGGAGGACATTTTGGAGGAAATCGTCGGCGACATTCAAGACGAATTCGATACCGACGAACGCCCTGAGCTTGAGAAGCTGGAAAACGGCCTGTCTGTCGCAGGCAAAATGCTCCTGAGCGAACTCAATGACCACTTGCCGTTTGAGCTCGTTTCCGAAGACGTCGATACTGTCGGAGGATGGCTCTACAGCCAGTTGGAAGAGGATATCGCCGTCGGAGCGTCCGTCGAGCTTGAGGATCACGTGTTCACAGTCGCTCAAATGGATAACCACCGCGTCACCCGGGTCACGATCAAACAACTGGTCTGCCCGCAGGCCGAAAAACAGGAAGAACCGGAAATGAGCGCTGTGTAACAGCGACCACGATATGGTTCAATCGCGTTACCATATAAAATAAGTGCCAATCATTCAACATTGCTGAAAAAGCCGACGCCCTCCTCTGGGGCTGTCGGCTTTTTCTCTGTCTTTCCGTATATTCTGTCTCTCTTTTTCCGGGACCACGCAATGACCGTGCACCCGCGATGGATTCATGCCTTTCAGCCAACAAAAAACGAGGGGAGCTCCCTCGTCCTCAGCCGAAAGTCGGTTCGTCAAAGTTGATTCTCCGCGTCGCTACAATCCGTACACCTTCCGCTGATTTCAAGACGCTCGGTCCCTCGGGAAACACTTCGTCCAGCAGGGTCTCCGCCTCCTGGGCGTACTGCTCGCGAGCGACTTCGGCGATCTCTACTGTTTTCTTGCGCTTCCATGTCACATCCGTCTCGTCTGGACCAAACGGGTGTCCTGTCAATGTCAATCGCATGGTTTTACCTCTTTTGCGTGGATGGTTGTTGGCTAGCATACAATTCCACCCCCCTCTCCAGAAATACATTGAATGTATCAAGAAGTGGCTTATTCACTGTCGTAAACTGTTCGAGAAAGTGATCGTACTCGGACTCGGCTATCTGCGTGTGTGTTACGAGATGGAACGTGATCACGTATGTTTTCGCAATGGGGATGGAGATGATGTACTCGTATTCGCCAAGCAGACCAAACTGTCCCTTGCAGCCCATCACTGACTCATTGGACAAAAATGCGGCTACCATCCAGTTCTGGTTCTGCGGGAAGAGTTCATTATGATCCAGGCGAAAGCGGTGGTCTTCATCGACGTCCCGGGCGTGACCGATCTGAACAAGCTCACGGTCGACCAGGGAAAACAGCGTGGCTGCCGAAGGACTGAACGTCTCCGGGATGTGACAGGAGCCGAGCATTTTATCCAGAATCCGGTTGACATGATTTCTCGTCTCCACGGTATGCTTGCTGTACTTAATCAGTGAATACAAAAAGTGCAATTGTGCCTCTAGTCTCTCTTTTCTTTCAATAATATCACGAATCTCTTGCCTGCGTCCCCATTTTTTGATAATCCGGGCCAGCTCGCCCGTGAAAACGCCCAGCGCGGCAGAAAGATTCCCGTCATCCCGGTCGGCCTCGTAGTCTCCTGCCTGGATGCCGAACAGATCGGTGGGAATGCGGAACATCGTCATCCCGCGAGGCTTTACAAAAAAGGCCCGGTTCGGTCCCAGCTTGCCCATGGACAGCCCGAGCTCAAACAATACATTATCGCGAGCCGTTGTCCACTCCTCTCCGCGCAGACGAACCTGATCGTCGGGGGAAAAGACAAACACGGCAAAATCGGTTGATTCCAAATGTTCCAGCAGACTGGCAAGCGCCGTTTGGTTCAGGGCAAATACGCCCTGTGACCAGAGTGTAACCTGTGCAACGTATGAGAGATTGGCCTGGATCGCTTGCGCCAGAGGTAACCCCTCGACCGAGGAGCCGACAAATACCCGCGGTTTTGCACTAGGGCTCATGGTTTTGTACCCCCATCATTTGATTCCATGTCCGTACGCCTATGTTTGCCGTCTCTCTATGTATATTAGCAGACCATCCAGATTCATCCAACAAATTTTCCGGTCCGAGCATATTTTGTTGGCGGAGACAAAACAGACGTTTCAACTTGCTGATTTGGAGGATAACTCCTGTTGGGAGCTGTGCGTGCCGGACGGCGGCCTCGATCACCCCTTTCGTTTTTGTTGAAATGAAAAGAAGCGCATGATATGATACATGTAATTTACTGATATGGAGTTGAAAAGAATGTAATTTTTCTTGCTTATGAAATGAAAACAATAAAGCGAATCATGTTTCGCATGTTTTATTTCGTATGTGCAAGAAAGTTACGATATCTTTTCACTCAAATCATATATCCTCATCCGACTCCGAAGCGGGTTGGATTTGCTGTATGTTTTTTGAGCTGCAAGAAGGTAACTTTCTTGCGGCTTTTCTATTTTCCATACAGGGGGATATGTCCATGTCATTGATCAAAGTGGCAAACCTGACGTTTGCCCATGACGGCAGCTTCGATCACATATTTGAAAACGTAAGCTTCCAAATCGATACCGATTGGAAATTGGGATTTACGGGAAGAAACGGCAGAGGCAAGACGACCTTTCTCAACTTGCTGCTCGGAAAATATGAATACAGCGGAACCATTTCCGCCGCTGTCAGCTTTGAATACTTTCCTTTCCACGTCGACAACAAGGAACATCATACGCTCGATGTCATCAACGAGATGATTCCCGACTATCAGAACTGGCAGCTCATGCGCGAGCTTTCACTTTTGCAGGTTTCAGAGGATGTATTGTACCGGCCCTTTGCCACATTGTCCAACGGGGAACAGACGAAGGTGCTATTGGCTGCTCTGTTTCTCAAGGAAAACAGCTTTTTGCTGATTGATGAACCAACCAACCATCTGGACATGGCTGCAAGAAAACTGGTCAGCGACTATTTGGGTACAAAGAGCGGTTTTATTCTGGTGTCCCACGACCGGGCATTTCTCGATAACTGCGTGGATCACATCCTTTCCATCAACAAGACTAACATCGATATTCAAAAAGGCAACTTCTCCGATTGGTGGGAAAATAAAAAGAGACAGGATCACTTTGAGCTTGCAGAAAACGAAAAGCTGAAAAAAGACATCAAGCGCTTGTCCGACGCCGCCAGACGAACGAGCATCTGGTCCCATGAAGTGGAAAAGACGAAAAACGGCACTAGGAATTCCGGTTCAAAGGTGGATAAAGGGTATATCGGCCACAAGGCAGCCAAAATGATGAAACGCTCAAAAGCAATTGAGCAGAGGCAGCAAGCTGCGATCGAGGAAAGGAGCAGGCTCCTGAAAAATATCGAGACCGCAGACAGCTTGAAAATAACGCAGCTGCCCTATCATAAAAACCAGCTTGCCGAGCTCAAAGACGTTTCGATATACTATGGCAAAAAGCTGGTGTGCAGCGATGTCAGCTTTACGATTGAGCAAGGGGAGCGAATTGCCCTGTCAGGCAAGAACGGCTCCGGCAAAACAAGCATTCTCAAACTGCTTTGCGGCGAGAACATCGACTATACGGGGACGTTCAACAAGGGAAGCCAGTTGAAAATCTCCTATGTTTCCCAGGATACCTCGCATTTGCAGGGCAATTTAAAGGACTATGCCCGAATGAACGGGATAGACGAAAGCTTGTTTAAATCCCTGCTGCGAAAGCTTGATTTTTCCCGGGATCAATTTGAAAAGGATATGGCAGCCTTCAGCGGCGGCCAAAAGAAGAAAGTGCTGATCGCCAAAAGCCTTTCCGAGAACGTCCATTTGCACATTTGGGATGAGCCGCTTAATTTTATCGACGTCATCTCCCGCATGCAAATCGAGGAGCTGCTGCTTGAATACGCGCCTACCATTCTGTTTGTGGAGCACGACAGTGAATTTTGCAAAACAATAGCGACGAAGACGATTGAACTTTGACCAAATAGACGGCTTGTCTTCAAAAAACAGGCGGCGGAAACGAGCATCGCTCAGCTTCCAGCCGCCTGCGGCATTTTTCTTTCAAACGTTGATACTAGAATAGCAAAAATCCGAGGCTGATGATGGCTCCTGTGACGAAGAGCATCATCAGACAATAACCCATAATATCCCTTGCCCCGAGTCCTGCCAGAGCGAGGACGGGCAGCGCCCAGAACGGCTGGATCAGGTTGGTCCATGCATCGCCCCAGGCGATGGCCATGGCTACCTTGGCATGCGATACGCCCAGCTCCGTCGCTACGGGCATCATGATCGGCCCTTGTACAGCCCACTGGCCGCCGCCCGAAGGAATAAACACGTTCAGTAGACCGGCGCTCCAGAAGGTAAAGAGCGGGAACGTGGTCGGAGTCGAAATGCTGATGAACCATTGGGAAATGCTTGCAGCCAGTCCCGAAGCGGTCATCATCCCGATAATGCCGGCGTAAAACGGAAACTGCACGACAATCCCGGTCGTGGTCTTGATCGCCTCTCCCATCGCATCGAGGAATTTGCGCGGCGTCCCGTGCAGGAAAATTCCCAGGAACAAAAAGGCGAGGCTGACGATGTCGAGATTGAGCTTGAAGCCCTTTTCCACAAAATAAGAGATCAGATACACAAAGCCGATGGCCGAAATCAGATAGGAAATGATGCGGCTGTTCTCCATCTTTACTGCCGGGCTGTTTTCATCCGCTGCCGGAGCGGCAGTGGCAGCCGTTTCCTCACGCCCCAGGTCTGCGCCCTTGAAGACGATTCTGTCCTTCTCGGCTGGCAGCATCAGTCGGTTGACCAGCGGCAAAATCACCATGATCGCGATTACAATGGTCAGGTTCATCGCGGAAAACATCGTTTCGGACGTAGGAATGACGCCGATCACATCCTGAAGGCTGTGCTTTTCCGTCGCTACCGTGAGCGGAACCGAGCCGGCAAGGCCGCCATGCCAGACGACAAATCCGCCGTATGCGCTGGCTACCAGCAGGCGGTAGTCGACTTTCTCCACACGCTTGGCGATCTCGCGGGCCAACAGAGCGCTGACGACAAGTCCGAAGCCCCAGTTGATCCAGTTGGCGATACAGGAAACCAGCGTGACGAGAACAATCGCCCGTCCCGGAGTCTGGGCCATGGAAGCGACTGCCCGCAGGCCCTTTTTGCAAATGTCTGTCTCGGCCAGTGTATGTCCGGTGACCAGAATCAGCACCATCTGCATGGTGAAGCTGAGCAGTCCCCAGAAGCCGTCTCCCCAGAAGCTGACCATTTCCAGAGGCGATTTTCCGTTGACGACAATACCTGCCACAAAAACGAGAAAAGTAAGAATGACCGCGAATAAAAAGGCGTCAGGCAAATAACGCTGCACCATCCGGACGGAGGCGTTGGTCAACGCTTGAAACACAAGGCATTCTCCTCTCCAAAAAAGATTGATGACTTCTTTGTCAGGAGAATGCAACTGGCGTGCCAGTCTTTTCAGAGAGCCAACCCCACGCCATGTATGCGCTTTCATAAAGCATCTGACAACGAACTGGCTACTTTTTGCGCACTTCGCCTCCATTTTGCACACCGTCTGTCCCGTTCAATCCGTACATCTCCAGCTTGTACAACAGCGCCCGTCTGGAAATCCCCAGCCGTTTCGCCGTTTGCAGCTTGTTTCCCCCCTCCTTTTGCAGCGCTCTGACAATCGCCTCCCGCTCTACCTCCTGGATAATTTCCCGCATCGTCCGATCCTCCCAACGGAGCATGCTCCCCATCCTGCCCGTCTCTGCCGTTTCTGTTTCCTGCAAAGGACCCTCGACGTGCTCAGGCAAAATAGCGGAGCCGCCCGCGATGACCAATGCCCGCTCAATCGTATTCTCCAATTGGCGGACATTGCCCGGCCAATGATAGGACAGCAGCGACTCCATCGCAGCCTTTGACAGATAGCACGGCCCCTTGCCCATCTCCCGCCCGTATTTGGCTAAAAAGTGCTCAGCAAGCAGCGGTATATCTTCTTTTCGCTCCCGCAGCGGAGGCATGTGGATCGGAACGACATTCAGCCGGTAGTACAAATCCTCACGAAACAGCCCCTGGCGGATACGCTCCTGCAAATCGCGATTGGTCGCGGCTATAATTCTCACATCTACGGATACCGGCTCTATGCCGCCCAGCCTGACGAAGGTGCGCTCCTGGAGCACTCTGAGCAGTTTTACCTGAAGGCTTGGACTGAGCTCGCCGACCTCATCCAAAAACAGCGTCCCGCCATCCGCCAGCTCGACCATGCCCGGCTTCTGCCCCGTCGCTCCTGTAAAAGCGCCGCGCTCGTACCCAAACAGCTCGCTCTCCAGCAAATTTTCCGGAATCGCGCCGCAATTGACGGCGATCAGCGGCTTTCCTGCCCGCGGACTGTTGCTGTGAATCGCTCGGGCAATCAGCTCTTTTCCTGTGCCGCTCTCGCCCTGGATCAGGACCGTCGACTTTGTCATACTCACCCGTCCGACCAGTTTGTATACCTCTTGCATGGCCGGGCTGAGACCGACCAGACCGGGGCCCTCCCACGGCTCGTCGAGAGATGCCTCGCTCAGCCGGTTGGCCTGGTCGCTTTCCCGCTGGCGGAGCGCCTGTGCCACTACTTGTTTGACCCGTCCAAGATCGAACGGCTTTTGCACGTAGTCGAATGCGCCCAGCTTGATCGCTTCCATCACGTCCTTGGCCGTGCCGTAGGCCGTCATCATCACTACGCTGGGACAAGCGTCTTCCATCTGCTGCATGTCTCTGAGCCGCCGTAATGTCTCCATTCCGTCCTGCTCCGGCATGCGCAAATCGAGCAGCATGACTTCAGGGCGGAAGTCTTTCAAAAGCTCCAGCGCTTCTCTTCCGCTGGATGCTTCTTTCGTCTCATATCCCACCTTCCGAAGCGCCGTGGTCAGCGCTTTTCGGACATTGATTTCGTCATCGACCAGCAGCACTCGTTTTTTCATCGCAATGCCTCCTCCTTATTGGCGGGCAGCACCACAGTGAACTGCACGCCCATGTCCACATTGCGGGCGAAAATTTGCCCGCCGTACGCCTGCACGATCCGTTGCGATATGGCAAGGCCGAGCCCGGTTCCCGACTTTTTGGTCGTAAAAAACGGCTCAAACACGGTCAACAGATGCTCTTCCGCGATAGGCGGTCCTTCGTTGGTGATCTGAATGCAAACATGTCCATCCACTGCCTCTGTCTCCACCAGCAGCAGTCCCCCGTCCCTCAATGCTTGCAGGGCATTGATCAAAATATTGAGAAATACCTGCTTGAGCAGCTCGGGTGAAGCCAGAACAGTTGCAGGCGCATCCCGATACACCTTTTGCAAGAAGACTCCTTGGCTGACGGCGCGGCGCTCGATGAGCAGCAGCGTCTGATCGAGCACCTCTCCGACACGCGAGGGCACATGATGCTCTTCATTGGGCCGGGAAAAGAGCAGCAGCTCATCGGCAAACCGATTCAGCCGTTCCACCTCGTCGACGATGATCCCCGTGTATTCCCGACTGTCATGCCCAGCAGGCAGCTCCTCCTCGATGATTTGCGCAAAAGCCTTGATCGAGGTGAGCGGGTTGCGGACTTCATGGGCAATGCTGGCCGCCAGCTCCCCGATCACCGCCAGCCTTTTGGCCTGAGCCAGACTCGACTCCATCCGTTTCCATTCGGTTCGGTCATCCATCACAATGATCGCGCCAAGCACCTGCTCCATCGGACTCTTCCAGATAAACGTGCCGATTTTTACGAACAGTCTGGCTCTGCCCGCGCCCCGAGGGCTCCATTCCGCATCCCGTGTCGTTTTTCCCTCGCCAAGCGCATCGGACAGCGCTTTCAAAATCTCCTCTTCTCCGCGAAACACATCCTCGTAGTCCCGGCCCATCGCCTGTTCCAGACTGACCCCTGTAATGCGGGTCGCCGCTTCATTCCATGCCGTGACGCGGCCGCGGTGGTCCAGTGCGATGACACCGCTCTCCATGCTGTGAATGATCGTTTCCGTATGGCTGCGGCTCGCCTGCAGGTCGCCTGCCATTTTGTTGATCGCCTCGAATATCTCGCCCGGTTCGCCCTTCGCCGGTTTCATCCGAAAGGAAAGGTCGAGACTGAGCCGCCGCAAGCCTTCTTTGATTTCCTGCAAAATAATCTCGCCTCTGTGTATCATCAGTCCGCTGGCTACGGCTGCAATCACACAGCCAATCCCTACGATGGAGTAGATGCCTTGGCGCATTCCGGCGAGCTGTATATCAATGCTTTGCATCAGTTCATTTGCCCATGCGTAGCCGATCACCTCTCCGTTCCGTTCGATCGGATACATCGCATTCATAATTTCGCCGCGCACCTGCGGACCGACGACAACATCGGCTGACCGCCGGCTCATCACCTGTCTTCCCGGATGATCCGGCGCGATGGGCATGCCCACATGCTGGCCCATTTCCCGGCTGGGGCCGTATGTAATGATCGCGTCCAGCCGCCTCGCATAATAGCCGACACCGATGCCCGGATGAGCGGTTGCGATCTGATCGGTTAGCTGCTCAAGCTTCCGGTTCAGCGCTGCGATCTGCTGCTCGCGCGAGGCGTTCTGCAGCCCCTCTTCACGCAATACGTTTTCAAAATCTTGCGACAGGGCAAAATCAAGCTGCTCTGTGATCGCCAGCAGCTTTTTCTCCTTCTCCTGCAAGAGCGCCTGCTCCGCCGCTTTCAACAGCACAACTCCTGTCACGATGATGGGCAGAACGGTAACGGCGATGACGGACACGATAAAGCGGATGCGGTACACATATGACTTCACAATAACCTTCCCGTCCCTCTCTTTTTGTCCCTCTCTATGGTATTCTATCATACAGAAGTTTCGAGAACGTTTTGCAAGGAAAGGAGCAACAGCCATGACACATGTCCTATTTGTTTGCCTGGGCAACATCTGCCGCTCTCCGATGGCCGAAGCCGTTTTTCGCCATATGGTCGCGTCGGAAGGGATGAGCGGCCAGATCTCCATCGACTCGGCGGGTATCGGGGGCTGGCACGCAGGCGAGCCACCCCACAGCGGTACGCGCAAGGTTCTGTCCGGGAAAGGAATCGCCCACGAAAGCCTGAAAGCTCGTCAGATCACCCAAGACGACTTTTCCACCTTTGACTACATCGTCTGCATGGATGAAGAAAATCTGGCCGCTCTAAAGCGGATGGCCCCTCCAGGAGTGCATGTCCACCGCTTGATGGACTTTGCCGCACATTTGCCGGAGAGAGACGTCGAGGACCCGTATTATACCGGACGGTTTGAGTATGTATATCAGCTAGTGGAAGCTGGATGCCGGGGGTTATTGGAGGAAATCAAAAAGAGCGAAACCCCGGCTAAGTGAGAGATTTCACTTGGCATAGGTATCGCTTCTTGTCTATAATCATGTGGTAAATCCTGTAGCTTCAAGGCTGTTTTTCGGGAGTGGAGTGTTACAGATGAAAAGAGTCTTTTTGGAAGCTGCTTTTTTTCTGGCGCTGCCTCTCCTCGTGTGGTCTTACGGCAGGCCTGTCCTCGGGGACTACAGCGCGATTCTCTTGTCAGGGCTGCCAGGCTTTTGCTATGGCCTTTACGTGCTGTTCAAAGACCGGCGCTTCACGTTTACGGGTGTCTTTTTGCTCGCGACACTGCTTATCCCCCGTTTCCTCGACCTACTTTCCGATTCCCCTGAATGGCTGCTGCGGAACAATATATACACCGATGCAGCACTCGGCCTGTTCTTTTTTCTGTCGATTGCAGTAAAAAGAACCCGCCGCTATGCTCTTTTCTGTTGATGTCGCTGCTTCCATAGGCTATCCCGTTCAGAGCAGCCTGCGGTTATTTCGACACCCGGAGGCATATCGCTGGTTTTTGTTGCTTACCTTCCTTATGGGACTACCGGTCTTTGTCAAAGCCGGGATCCGGGCGCTGCTCATCAGCCGGTTCGGCATCGAGGGCTACGGCGTGTACCTATCGGCGCTATCCCTTGGAAGCTGGCTGACCTACGGCATCATCTTGGCCGCTTACGGATACATTTTCCGCAAGCATATCTATCCATTGGCTGAACGGCTGGAGAAGGAAGGCTACTTCAGCGGCTAACCCCGTCATTTCTTCCTCTGAAACACCATCTAAAACAACGTCCAGGTCTTGAGCTCCAGACATCACATTTACGAGCGGCTTCAGATTGCGAAATGCCTCCATGTAACGGATTAAATCTGTACCCTGTGTCAGTAAAAGGAATGCGTACTGCTTCTTTCTCCCGATCATATCAGGACCGGCAGTGCATATATTGATCCAATACGGGCTTCTGGCCTTTTTTGATCTTTTCCATCTCTTCCATCGAGGAGATCAAGCTGTCAGCCTGTCATACATGACCTCACCGCCTTCCTCAATGCACAAGTAAAATTGTATGATATTTTCCCTATGCACGAACATAATGGACGTCATTTTCCAAGTATTGCAACTGGAACGAAAATCTGTTAGAATTAAACAATCTTACAGGAACGGAGGGTTACGTGTGTTAGACCATTTTTCCCGCTTGCGAACTTTGCGCCACTAAAAAATCATAGTGCTCAAAGGCTCTGCCTGTGTGCAGGGTAATCGGGATTGGTCTGCCTATTTTTCGTAACCTAATCTAACTAAGTTGCAAAATGAGATGGCCTTGCAGCCTCCTCTTTGTACTCATTGTTTCTACACGCATGATCGAATAATTGAACAATTCCAGGTTTTGGTCTTGAAGGCCGCTTTGTGTCCTCATCGCTTTTTTGCACCTCGCATCGCAGTAGGGATGGTGTGGACGTCAGAGGAATCGTGCCTGTCAACATACCGCACTTGTCGGTGGTTACTGTTCATTTCATTTGATCTCGGCCAATCAGTCAGCCGTCAGGAGTGTTTTTCGCTTTCCGTAAACAAGCGACTCCTCCTGCAGCTGTCCCATCCCTTCCGATTATCCCAAACACAGGCAGCAGCAGCCTGTGTTTTTTCGTTTTGGCGCAGTTCTCGGGCAGCCAAGAGAGCAAGTTTTACTGCCAGACAAGAGCAAAATAAAAGGAGGACTCGCCCTTATGAACCCCATTCAACCAACAAATCATGAAACAGTTGTCGCTGATATGCTGCGTATCGCCAAAAACAACGGTCTTCGGATTGATCCGAGTCGCGTAGAGATCAATGAGTCCGGCATGGACTTTCAAGTCGCATTCGTAACCGATGAAGACGGCAAGCCTTGGGTTTTACGCAAGCCAAGACGGCCCGACGTAATGGACAGAGCGGATAATGAATACAAGGTTCTGCAGCTACTCCAACGTCATCTGGCTGTTGCCGTTCCGAACTGGCGTGTATACACGTCTGAGCTGATCGCCTATCCGTTGCTGGAGGGAACTCCCGCTGCCACGGTAGATCCGGTGTCCAATGGATACGCTTGGAAAATGGAGCACGACCCGCTGCCCGCCGCTTTTGTCAGCTCTCTGGCCCAGGCACTCGCCACCCTGCATGGGGTTGACCATGATCTGGCGGCTTCTGCCGGTATCCGCGTGAAGAGTCCAGCCGAAGCACGAGAGACCTTCGCTAAAAATATGGATGACATCAAGCGCAAGATCGGAGTGTCTGATACGCTGTGGGACAGGTGGCAAAGATGGATAGCTGACGATAGCTACTGGCCTCAGCATTCCGCGCTGGTTCATGGCGACCTGCACCCGCCGCACATTCTGATAAACGAGGGTAATCAGGTGACGGGACTTCTGGATTGGACAGAAGCAGAAGTGACGAACCCCGGAACGGATTTCACCATTTATTACGCGCTGTTTGGAGAAAGCGGACTTGATGTCTTGTTGAACCAGTACCAGGCTTTTGGCGGCCGAGTGTGGCCCCGCATGCGCGAGCATATCGCCGAGCAATGGGCCGCCTATCCGGTACTGATCGGCATGTTCGCCTTGCACACGGGCAAAGAAGAACACATGGAGATGGCTCAGGGAGCGCTTGGTCTGCTCGAACAAAAACAAGAGTAACCTCACTCGAGAGAGAAGCTCTTTCCAGATTGGTACTGAAGACAAAGAGGATTATAAACAAAGAGACAAAGACCGTTCCCTGCGATCTTTGTCTCTTTCTCTTTTGTGTCAACCTCTTTTGTACCAAAATCTTTTGTGCCAAGGCAGAATCTCTTCAGCCAAACCCCTGGCCCTTTGCTTATATCGCCACGGTTTCGCTTCCGGCAAATACGCTCAGCCAGCTGCTCGTTCTCCCGACCAGCCGCTGGTAGGCGTCTTGCGCCGAAAAAGTATGATCCCCCCGTACGATAATCTCCGTCTCGCAGTGTCCGCTCTTGCGGAGACGAAATTCGCGTTCATAGTGAAAGAGAGAGTCCAGCGGGATGACTTCGTCCCTGTTTCCGTGAAGCAGCAGGACATCACCGTCAAATTGACCCGCTTGCTGCAACGGGTCGTAGGCATGGAGCGACTGGAAGAATGTCTCCTGCAAGGAGTACCCCCGGTGATCGGTCCGGCCGTATTGCACAGCCTCCTCGTACCCTTGCTCGCCCACAATCCGCACAATATCCTCAAACGGACGCGGGACAGGGGCCCAGAGGATCAAGCCGTCGATGTTCTGCTCCAATGAAGCCGTAATGACAGAAACGGCTCCGCCCAAACTGTGTCCCAGCAGAATAACTCTGCGGGCAGCACGGCCCTGCTCACGGCAGCGTACATAAGCAAGCACCTCACGAGTCTGTCTGACCAAAAGCTCCAGTCCTCCGGCACCGTAATCTCCTTCGCTTTCCCCGCATCCGCCGTAGTCAAATCGGACCACTGTCAGACCAGACACTGCCAGATCGCGGGCCGCTTTGACGAAGAGCCGGTCCACCCCAATCCGGTTGCCCACAAATCCGTGACATATCAACAATGTTGTATCAGCAAGGCTGTCGTCTTTCCGTACCAGCTCAGGCTCATGAATAGTGGCAGCCAGCTCATATTGGTCAAAAGGAATCCGAACCGACCGTTCTACATATCTCACCTGAACTCCCCCTCTTTATTAAAAGTATTCCGATTAATTTACTTTGTTATACATCTGTATTATTCCTTTTTCCTCTTTGATTGTCAAGGCTTCCTGCCTGGTCAGCCAAGCCCTTCAAGAAAAAAGAACAGCGGCGAAAAACCGCTGTCCTTTAGCCAGTTGGTCTTTTGTTTTCATCTACTCGGTCGCCGGCGGAGGGCTGCTCTTTGGCGGCGATGCCAGATCACGCAGGATCGCCACCTCAACACGCCTGTTTTTCGCTCTTCCCTCCGGTGTCGCATTGGATGCCACCGGATGGTACTCGCCCATCCCCGTCGCGCTGAACTTGGACGGGTCCAAATTGCTGTTTTCGAGCAGGACCTTCAAAAAGTTGACGGAGCGCTTCACGCTGAGATCCCAGTTGGACGGAAATTCGGCACGATGGATCGGAACGTTGTCCGTATGGCCGGTAACCGTCACCTTTTTCGGATGCGGCACCAGCATGGAAGCCATCTCTGCGGCCAATTTGCGGGCCTCCGGCTTGAGGTCTGCTTTTCCGGAATCGAACAGGGCATTGTCCAAAATCGTAATCAGCAGGCCTTCGTCCGTCAGCTGAGTCTGCAGCTTGTCTCCCAGATTGTTTGCCTTGATGTAGTCTTCCATGCGCTGCTGAAGCTTCTTCAGATCCTCCGTCTCTTTGCGGATGGCCTCTTCCATCTTCTTTTCTTCCTCGGTCTTTTCCTTGTCGTCCGTCTCCTTGCCCATATGCAAGGTCTGCTGGGGCAGCGACGGGTCGAGCGGCACGGGGCTCGGCTGGTTAAACACGCCGATCCCGCCATTCAGCGCCACATCAAAGGAACGAACCATTTGGTCGAATTTTTTCGCGTCCATCTTGCTGGAGGCAAACAATACGATAAACAGGGCCAGCAGCAAGGTCAGCAGGTCCGCGTAAGGAATCAGCCAGGATTCATCCATGTGCTCTTCATGATTGCCGTGACGTTTGGAATGCTTAGCCATTTACTGCGGCCTCCTCCTCCTTCTTCTCCTCCTTCACTGCTGCACGTTCCTGCAAAGGAATGTAGACAAGGAGCTTCTGCTCGATAGCCGCAGGGGAAACACCCGCTTGAATGGAAAGGAGTCCTTCCACCATAATTTTTTTGATCTCGATCTCGCGCTTGGATTTGCGCTTCAGCTTGGTCGCGAACGGGTGCCACAAAACGTACCCGGTGAAAATCCCCAGCAGCGTCGCCACGAATGCCGCCGCAATCGACACGCCGAGAGCATCGATATCGCTCAGGTTCCCCAGGGCGGCGATCAAGCCGACTACCGCACCCAATACCCCGAGCGTCGGCGCGTAGCTTCCCGCCTGGCTGAAGATCAGTGCGCCGGACTGGTGCCGCTCTTCGATGGCGTAAATCTCTTCATTCAAGACGTCCCGGACAAACTCCGGCTCTCCGCCGTCGATGATCATTTTCATGCCGTTTTTCAGAAACGGGTCCTCGATCTCGTCCGAGGTGTTTTCCAGCGCCAGCAGGCCTTCGCGGCGAGCGATGGAAGCCCAGTTCATAAACTGGTCGATCAGCTCCCGCTTGGACGGCAGCTTCTGTTCGGTGAACAAAATTTTGAAGAGTGCAGGAATCCGTTTGATTTCCGAAAGGGGAAACGCGTTCATCAGAGCCGCAACCGTACCGACGATAATAATCATGAAGGCTGCCGGATTCAGCAAGGCACTCGGACTCGCGTGTTTCAAGATCATCCCGACGACAACTGCAATAATCCCTAATACAATACCGAGCAAGGTCGATTTTTCCATTGTGACACTCCCTAACTACCGTGTTCGAAAAATATCTCTATATATGGTTTCGGTAATTCTGCCGTCGGTTGTGAGAGAAAGTTGCGGAAAATCGGGACAGTTTTGTGAAAAACCTCATCCAAACCATCTGATCAGGCAAATCATCACGAGCAGTCCGACGATAAAAGAAAAGGTAGCGGAGCGCTCATGGCCGTCTCCGTGGCTTTCGGGAATCAGTTCCTTGTACACGATAAACAGCATCGCTCCGGCCGCAAACGCCAGTCCGTAAGACACCAATCCCTCTACGAAGGACGTCAGGTAATACCCGGCAAACGAAGACACAATCTCGACTGATCCCGTCAGAGTCGCGAGCAAAAAGGCTTTAAAGCGGCTGACCCGCTGATTGATCAAAAACAAGGCTACGAGGAAGCCCTCCGGCGCATTCTGGACGCCGATGGCAAAGGCGATCAGGCCGCCCAGGCCGCTCTGTTCGGATGAATAACTGACGCCGACGGAGAGTCCCTCCGGAATGTTATGCAGCGTAATGGCCGACAAAATGAGCAATGACTGCGAGTCCATCGAGATATTCGCCCGCGTGTGTTCGAGATCGATGTGCGGAATGACGCTCTCAAGCAGCGTCAAGAGGATGGTTCCCGTCAACACCCCGAGACAGACGACGATCAAGCGTTCATTTGCCAATGCCTGCGGGATCAGGCTGAACGTAGAAGCAGCCATCATGATTCCGGCTGTAAACGCCAATAAAATATCCCGCCAGCGATGGGTAACCTGTTTAAAGAAAAGAATGGGAAGAGCGCCTGCTCCCGTTGCCAATGCAGATAATAAACTGCCCACTACCAGTTGTTCCATGAATATACCCCCAGGGCCGAGTACGATGATTCCAACATCATATCACGGATGCACAAGTCCGTGGAAAAACTTGCGAATATGCCAAGGTCCTGCACTGCCATCCCTGTACTTATACGACGAAATCGCGATTTTATACATGTCGGGGACCTATCAGTGAACAAAACTAAAAACAGTGCCGTCATCAGACAGCACTGTTTATGATCGTAGTGGCAATGCTTAGTGGCCGAGCGCGAGAATCTGCTCGACGCGCTGGGTTTCATTGAGGTGCGGACATGTATAGCAGCATCGCCCGCCCTCCAGCCGGTATTGGAAGCAGCATTGGTGCCGGATCTGGATCGGCTCTCCCTTGCCCGACGGATGGGGAATCATCGTATAGGAAGTGTCGAGGGGCTGGCCTTTTTTCAGGCCAAACACGGACGGATCGGCTGCTTTGGTCAGGTAGTGATAGTCGTCGGCAATCTGCCTCTTGAGCTCTGCAGACTCCGCCGCATCCTGCCAGCGCTTGTAGTAAAAATGCACAAGGTACGAAGCGTGGGCCCACAGAACATGGGCTTTAACAGAAGTAGCTGCACAAAGCGCGGCAATCAATGGCTGGATCGTACCCGCAAACAGTTCGCGGACGACCTGCTCCCGCCACTGTGCGCGGCTTCCGTCTTCCGGTCTGCTGACGGATTGATCAAGCAGGACAAATCGCGGAATGCTCCAGCTTTTTTCTCCTGTTAACACAACATTGGCAAGAGAAAGCTGCAAGCCCACCGAATCATGGGACATGGCATGCAGAGCGCCGGTCATCAGAGCGAGGAACCGTTTAAAGAAGAGGGATGCCGTCACAACGCTGCCGGGAGATCCGATCTGTTCTCCTACCTGCCGCAGAAACATCATGCTTGTCTCTTTTCGAAGCAGACCTTCGGCTGAAAAGACAAGCGGAGCATTGATCTCATCGGCAAACGAGATGCGGTATTTCTGCTCAAGTACGGCTGTATTCCAATCGGTTCCCATCGGTTCCATCCTTCCACTGTGTTGATTCATGCCGTTATCAATGATTTTCATTATCAGTTACAACTTATTATATGCCTCCGTCTTCTCGGTTACAAGTGTTTGCGAAAAAAACTTGAAGATCTTGCCGATTGTACCTGTCTGCAAGAGCTCCGCCTTCTGTTGTTTTTTGAAACAAGCTGTTATCATCCGGATTTACATGAAAAAGGCCGTAGAGACTTACCGCCCTACAGCCTTACACCAAACTATTCACCAAACTATTCGCGTTCTATGCAGCAATCTGCATCCATCCAGCTCTTCAACCAACGACTGGCGCTATATTTTAAATGCGGAGACAGTATCCTGCAGCTCCTCCGCCAGCTTGGACAGCGATGTCGCCGAAGCGGCTATCTCCTCCATGGAAGCCAGCTGCTCTTCCGTAGCGGCCGAGACATTTTGCGTGCCGTCTGCCGTGACGTCGGATCCTTCGGCGATCAAGCTGATCACTTCGACTACCTGATCGGTATGGGCTGACACCTGCTGAACTGCGGCGGAGACATCCTGGATCTGCTCGGTGACGTCCTGGATCGAGTACTGGATTTGTCCGAAGGTTTCTCCTGCCTGATGAACGGCCGCGATGCCGGACTGCACTTCCCGATTCCCCGCCTGCATGGAATCGACTGCCCGCACGGTCTCCTCCTGAATCGTATTGATCAACTTGGCAATCTGTGCGGCCGACTGGGAAGACTGCTCGGCGAGCTTGCGGACCTCGTCCGCTACGACGGCAAAGCCTCTTCCGTGCTCACCGGCGCGGGCCGCCTCAATCGCCGCATTCAATGCCAATAGATTGGTCTGTTCTGCAATTCCCGTAATCACTTCGATAATGTGGCCGATCTCTTGGGAATGTTTGCCCAGTCCTTCTACAGCCCCCGTCAGATTGCGTATGGAATCGTGAATGGCGCTCATTTGCTGTACCGCGGCTTGAATAGCCTGATTTCCTTCGCCTGCCAGCTCCGCCACCTGAACAGCTGTAGAAGACGCACTCTGCGCATTGGCCGCGATATGCTGGATGCTGGCTGTCATTTCACGAACCACTCTGGAGCCTTCATCGACGCTCCTGACCTGCCTGTCCGTTCCTGCTGCTACCTCCTGAACGGTCACGGCAATTTGTTCTGTCGCCTTGCTCGTTTGTTCCGCGCTTGCCGTCAACTCCTCGGCAGATGCCGCCACCTGCTCTGATGACGTGCTCACCTGACGGATCAAGGTTTGCAAGCTGGCTGTCATTTCATTAAAGGACTGCGTCAGGCTGGCAAACTCGTCCCGATTCTTGATGATCAACGGTTCCACGCGCAAATTTCCAGACGCCACCTCTTTTACGTTTGCCACCAGCTTAACGAGCGGATTGCGGATATTTCTGGTCAAACCAACCGCCAGAAGAATCCCGCCAGCGAGCGAGATGACAAGCAGGAGCAGTGTATCCCGCATGCCGTCCCGATAAAGCTGATAGCTTTCCGCGACCGCTTGATTGGCCCCCTCGCTGTTTCGTTTCTTTAATTCATCCACGTATTGCTGCCGTTCCTTGAACAGCATGTCGGCTTGCAGGCGTAGCTCTTCCAACCGCTTCAAATCCTCCGGCGTAGCCACGGTGGACACGTCTATTTCCTTCCCGGACTCGACAATGCGATTATTGAACGTCTTATAAACCTCAAGGGTTCTTTGCAGGTTCCCAAAAATTTCAGCATCTTCACTGGTTTGAACCGTCTTTTCGTAATCCTTGGTTTTTTCCTCCACATAGAGAAACTGCTCTTCGATTTGTTTGACGATTTTCTCTTTGTCGGCCGCATTTACTGTGGCATACAGGCTTTGATCGTAGGCGTAGATCGTCTGGAGTGCGGCATTTATTTCCAGCACCGCCTGCAGACCGGGCATCCAGCCGTCGGTAAACTCCGAAACCTTCGCGTTCAGCTTGTGCATTTTGTATACGGCCAAAAAACCGGAAAGGATCATGATGACTAGCAAGATCGAAAAAGCCCCGCTTAATTTTTTCCCTATGGTCATTTTCATGCAACCACCCGCTTCGTTCGGTTAAATTTTTTGGTTTAGCTTGCTATGTATTTCCCGATTTTTTTACAAATGAAACCAGAGGGAGAAAACTTTCTGAAAGTACCAACAATGCCGCCTCGACCTCGCGATGCATCTGTAGGATAATAGTTTGAAAAACAGTATGAGTCAGCACTGTGGGAAGAGGAGGAAGCCACTGTGAAACACTATGATGTCATTATTGTCGGGGCCGGTTCCATGGGAATGGCAGCCGGCTACTACCTGGCCAGGCAAGGGGTCCATACCTTGCTGATCGACGCCGGCGACCCGCCGCACCAGATGGGAAGCCACCACGGCGACACGCGCATCATCCGTCATGCATACGGAGAAGGCGAGCTGTATGTGCCATTGACGATTCGGGCCATGGAGCTGTGGAAGGAGCTGGAGGAGGCATCAGGAAAGCGCCTGTTTGTACAGACAGGCGTACTAAGCGGCGGTCCTCGCGACTCTCGCTTCGTGCAAAATGTGCAAAAGAGTGCAGAGCGCTATTCGCTTCCGCTGGAGGTTCTCAGCGCGAAAGAGGCAGCTAAGCGTTGGCCGGGGATACACATGCCGGACGATTTCACCGGGTGCTACGAGCCTACCTCCGGTGTCCTTTACAGCGAAGACTGCATCCGGGCCTATCGCCAGCAAGCGCTTCTCCACGGTGCAGAGCTTCTGGTCAACGAACGGGTAAAAGAAATTTCTGCGGCGCCAGATGGAGCGGTGGTCGCAACCGAACATGGCACCTACGCCTGCGACAGGCTGCTGATCAGCGCCGGAGCATGGAACCCGGATGTACTGACTTCTCTCGGCCTTTCCCTGCCACTGACGCCTACGCGAAAAACGGTCTCCTGGTTTGAAGCAGACGAGAGCCTGTACCGTTCCGACCGGTTTCCCGCATTTATTTTTGATTTGCCGGACTCGATCTTTTACGGCTTCCCCAGCTTTGACGGGGCTGGTGTCAAAATCGGGCGCCATGACGGCGGCCAACCGGTGCACCCCGATCAACTCGACCGCACGTTTGGGACGTGTCCTTCCGACGAAGCGGATACCCGCTCGTTTCTGGAAAAATTCATGCCGCAGGCAGCCGGGCCGTTGCGTCAAGGCAAGGTATGCTTGTACACCTTTACTCCGGACGAGGATTTCATCATCGACAAGCATCCAGAGTACCCGCACATCGTCATTGCCGCCGGTTTTTCCGGACATGGCTTCAAGTTTGCAAGCGCGGTCGGAGAGGCTGCCAGTCAGCTGTTGACCAGCGGAACTGCGGTCCATGACCTGTCCCGTTTTGCCATCGGCCGCTGGTAGGCGCCCCATAACAACAACAGGCCGGGAAGAGTAGAAACCTCTACCGGCCTGCTTTCATAACGGCTTTCATAACGGCTTTCGTAACGGCTTTCATCACAGCTCCCATACTGCCGACCCGATCTCCGCCCTGATTTTCCCGGCTTCTGTCTCCGTGCTTCCAGACATGAAGCGGATTCCCCCGGTATCCTCAAAAGCAGCCAGGTATGCAAAACCAGGCCGCGTCGCCTGGCTCAGCAGTTGGGCGCGTCTCGTCGCTCCGGGTCTGCGCTTGCCGTTCAGATGATGGAGGATCCCCTCCGCGGTTTCGACACCGATCCCATGCCCAAAATATCTGCCATTGCCCAAGTCGACGGCATTTTCCCCCTGCCACTCCGGCTCATCCAGCCGGTACTCGGGATTTTCAAAGTAGAGAATATCCCCTGGCAAAAAGGTGCGCGTTTGCTCTGTAGTCAGCCGAAGATCCTGATCATACCTCCAGTCATAAAGCAAAATGCCTCTGAACAATTGGTCAAAATCTGCCCTGCGAATCGTCTGCAAAACTGCGTGATACAAAATAATGACCATTGCGGTCGCGCATTCAAACGCATAGGCATGGCCGTTTCGGAAAATGTCTTCGATAGCGATGGACGGAGGCACCTCGGGCCGGAGCATGCACCCTCCGTAATCCGTCCGCACCCAAAACCTTTCGTTGCATCTCGTCTCCTCAAAGGTGGCAAAAGCCAGGCCGCTCCGGAACAGCTGCAGGGAGGAAACGACAATTTGATTGCGCAGTCTGAGCTCGTAGCGGAGCAATTCGGCATTTGGATAGTCAAACACTTCCCCCGCCCGAGCCATTCTGTCGACAGTCTCGCGCTGGACGCTGTTCAAACGCCATTCGCTGGCCAATGCCGCCGGGTCGACTGGCATTCCTGCGATACTGATCACGCCTGATATTCCCCCTTCCTGACGCATTGCTACACTGTATGCAGGCTGGGCGGGATTATCACTGTTCTGGCTCGGCGTTGGGAAAAACGTTCGTAGTTCCGGCTGCAGTGGAGGAGATGAAAAAGGGAGAAAACGCTTCAGGTTCGGTGGGACACCGCATGGGGCTGACCTGCCTGGGATTGTGTCCCAAAGACCTTCGCTGTTTTCTCCCTTTTTCATCTCTACAGCGTTTGGTGTTTTCTAGGTTTATGACAGCCGATTGATCCACTTTCCCATGAAAAATACGTCATCGCGGGTGAAGCCTAGCTTTTGATAGAACGCTCCGACTCGCACGTTATCTTGGGCCACCAATAAATTCATCTTATCGCAGCCGACCGCCCGCATCCGCTCTTCCAGCTCGTTCATCAGCAGGCGTCCGATTTGCTTGCCCTGGCATTGCGGATCGACGGCCAGGTGGTAGACCCATCCCCGGCGACCGTCGAAAGCGCCCATGACGGCACCGATTAATTGGTCTTGCTCGGTGGCTACCAGAAACAGCTCCGGGTCGCGCTGCAGCTTTTTTTCGATCGCTTCCCGGCTGTCGGAGGGCGACAGGGTCAGCCCTGCACGCATCCATAGCTCTACTACCGCCTCATAGTCTGTCATCTGGAAAGAACGAATGTCCATCGTCTCATCACCTTGGTGGAAGATTTGAAATATTGAATGATTATACTACAAATTTTGGCGGCTTATCGGCCAAGGTTTGGAATAGAAGGGACTTTAGACTTTATTCCGCTCGTTTGGTTAATCGTAGATGCGGCATAATAAGGCTCGGGTGATCACAATGGTACGGTTTATGAAGGGAAGCTTGACGGAGATGAGATCATCATCGGTTCTTTTGTGGCAACCACCTCATTCCATACAACCTTGTACAGAATGGAAGACGGACATCTGCTTTTTACTGACCTGAATAAACAACTTCATGGGGCAGATAGTGTTCGCGTAACCGATGACCTTTTCTTTGAAGTGCGTCAAGAGACAGACTCGAGTCCTGACATGTACAAATACAGGAATAAGAAGCTGATTCCTATTTTTTAGCGTGATTTTCTGAGCTATGGGAACTTTATTCTGAAGAGGCAGAAGTCACGGAAAGAGAAATCTAATCCGGTAAACTGGAAGATCGAGATAATGACTGCTCCCCAGCTTTTGAATTTCTCCCCCCATATTGTCGAACATATTGAACAATGTAGTTATCAAGTTCTTGACTTAATTCAATTACAGAATGATGGGAGATGCCTTTTTCCTTTGCAAGGTTGCATAATTGCATTCGTAACTGTTCTATTTGGAATATTAGTTTATTCTGTTCCAATTTCAATTCCCCCAAAATTGGAGTCTTCTCATAGGTTCTAGGACATACCTAGTTTTTTATTATAAATTCTGTCGCAAAATTTATTTAACAATCGGATAATTATAGACGTTTTACAAAATTCAACAAAATTCGTCTAATTGATAAAAAAATACCCCATCTCCTAATCGAGAGGGGTATCCATTTTTTATAGGGAAACACTATGCTTACATTATTAATTTCAGGGCACCGATCTTCTCAAAGTAATAGATGCTTTGCATATAGGCTTCCATCCCTTCATCAATAAGTCCATTCGTCATGAAATAATTACCTTTTAGCTTGTAAAATCTCCCTAACTCAGAATATTGATAGGGGTCGTTATCGAAAATCTGAATTTTTTTCTCCTCTTCCTCAAGAAAACTTTTAATCGAATTAAGGTCACTCACTTTGCACAGTGCATCAAATAACTCGGTGAGTCTAAATATCCGGTTAACTTCTGTGGTCTCTTTTAAGCCCCAAAATTGGATTTGAGTCATACCCCCTTATCTTGTTAAGCTGATATCAGAAGAACAGGGGGATATTTTTATGCAACGGAGACGCTATTCAATCGAGTTCAAACAACAATTGATCCAGGAAGCCCACGAAGTAGGAAACGCTAGCCAAGTAGCCAGACGGCATGGGATAGACCCTAAAATGCTGTATCGATGGATACGTGACTCCAAACACGCAGATTGGCAGAATACGTCTTCCGAAGCTAAAGCTGTAACAAGCTATACACCAAGTCCAGGAGAGTTTCGGGAACTGGAAACGGAGAATGATAAACTGAAGAAATTACTGGGAGAAAAGGACTTGGAAATCGCGATCCTTCGTGATCTTGTAAAAAAGGTGAACCCAGCTTATCGGACAAAATGGAAATAGCCGACAAGTGGATACAGCTGGGGTACACAGCCAAACTAGTGCTACGTATTGTCGGCATCCTGGAAGCAACCTACTATTACCGAAAAAACAAAGCCTCCCAAAAACCTCGCGTTTATCACGGAGGAAGACCTATACCCGGTTATTCGTTGTCAAAAGACGGACAACCTGTCAGTGACGAACAAATCAAAGAATGGCTATCCGAGTTGATTGCCGATGAAGAATCTGCTTATGGATATCGAAAGCTTACCGTCTGCCTACGGCGAGACCACCAACTGGTCATCAACAAGAAAAAGGTTTACCGCTTGCTGAAAGAAGAAGAACTCCTGCAACCACAACGACAAAAGAAAAGGAAACATCCTCGAAAGTTGGCAAACAACCGAGAGATTACCGCTCCGAATCAATTGTGGGAGATAGACGTAAAATACGGATTTATCGTAGGAGAACAGCGTTTCTTTTTCCTGATGAGTCTCATTGATGTCTATGATCGAGCGATCGTGGACTACCATTTCGGACTGACCTGCGAAGGAAAACATGCTGCTCAGATTCTCCAACGTGCTTTGTGGAAACGGCAGCAATTCAATTGTGATGATCGCCCTGTTATCCGTACGGATAACGGTCCACAGTTTATTAGCCATGCCTTTGAAGAAGCCTGTCAGCATTTCCAAACGGTGCATGAGCGAATTCCTCCAAAGACACCCAATAAAAACGCTCACATTGAGTCATTTCACAGTGTTTTGGAGAAAGAATGTTTGCAGCGGAATGAATTTCAGAGCTATCAAGAAGCCTATGAAATCGTGACAAACTATCTGCTCTTTTATAATCAGCGACGGATTCATGGAAGCTTGTACGATTTATCACCTGTAGAATTTGGTAAAGCCTTTGCCTTGCAACTCATTACACCATTTGTTGTGAAAGTGTAGTATGGCAAAGGATTGCAGAATGATCCCTACTTCAACCTAGCTGACAAGCAGGAAGGAAAACGTCTGGGGTCAAGTGATCTCCTTGACGCTAGGCGTTTTCCTTCCTAGACTCCTAGGTGGTTGAAGGAGGGAAGAAGCATATGAAAATGCGAGAATAAGGGAGAAAGACTCAAATTTTAAGGGGTTAAACCGGTCTCAACCAGACATTCCCTTAACAAGGGAATAGCTTCCTCATATTTGCCTGTTCTTGAATAAACAGTCCCGCGAAAAAATTTAATCCGTTCAATGATAAATCGGTAATCTAGCTTTTCAAATAAATCAAGGTGTTGTTCTAAAGCCCTATAATCTCCCAGGAACATATATGAATTGCAGATTGCCAAGGCTACTCGCTCTTTTAGCTCATTGTGTGTAAGATCTGCGGCGTGTCCCATCTTTCCGAACTCAATACATTTTTCATACTTTTTCATAGCATGAGCATGAAAAGCCATTTTGTAATAAATGGTTACCTTTTCCTCATTACTCAAAAAATCAACATAGTGCAAGATTTCTTCTCCGGTGTAATAGGTCTCTTCTAATCGATTGAAATCATCTCTTTCTATCAGGTATTTGTTCAATAGTCCTTTTGCCAGAAACCGCTGCATTCCACGTTCTCTGGCATACTTTATAATTACGTGGTATAGCGGCAGCTGAAATCTTAGATCTGATAAAGAGGAAACAAAGTTGTACAGTCGTTCCATTAAGGAATAGCTTTCCTCATAAGGTGTCTCAAGAATCCGCTGAGCAACTCTTGCGGCCAGTGGAACATTGAACAACCGAATTGCCTCATTAAGCAGTCCAAATAACACCTCAGGACGTTTATCGATTTCAATATAGAGTTCAACAATCTTATCAGTCGGAATATTCAATACCTTAGCTAAGGGCATTGTTATTTTTAATCCCGGACGCCTGGTACTTCCGTTTTCAATCTTTGCAATGACTCCTTTGTGAACACCCGTCAATCTAGCTAGTTGTGAAATACTTAAGTTAGACTGTTTTCTATATTTTTTTAGGACATCTCCGATGGTTGCAAATTCAAGTGTATGTACACTTTCCTTCACGACTGCCACCTTCCAATAAACTGTTCCCATTTCTCTAACAGTCAGTTTTCACCCAAATATTAACATTTGTGCATTTGTTTTGTAAATTGAAGGTTTCTTTTATTACCCAAGTTCAGTAAAGCAAAAGTATAGAAATGAAAACTATCATTCCAATCCTAAAAAATAAAAAGATAGAGCAGCAAGAACTTTCCCCTTGCCTCTCTATCCTTAACTACTCTTATCTTTTTCCATCCCTCACAACAACCACGACTGCACGACAGGGAAAAACACGTACGCCCAAACAACCGTGATCATCGCCCCGGCGATGACCGCCAGCGTGGCGCTGCTTCCCTCAACATCACCGCGCTCGAACGCTTTTGCCATGCCGAGCGCATGGGCGCCCATCCCGTACATCAGCCCGACGGCGAGCGGATGCCGGAGACGCATGCGCTTGATGATTTTCGGTCCCAGAAAGACACCGGCAAAGCTGGTCAGCATGACAAATGCTGCAGTCAGCTCAGGCTCTCCGCCCAACGCCTTCGATAGATTGACCGCTACCGGCATGGTAATCGAGCGAGGAATGACGCTGACGGCGGCTTCACTCCCCAATCCGAGGAAGAAGGTGCTCACCACCCCGGCCAATACAGCCGACAGAGAGCCGAGCGCCAGGCTGCCGACGATCATCCGCCAATTTGCCGCAAGTATCGGCCAGTTCCGATAGAGCGGGATCGCGAAGGCGACCGTCACCACGTCGAGCATGTCTGCAAAGAACGACGTCGCTTCTTTGTATCTTGCAAAGGGGAGATCGAACAGCAAAACGAGCAAGACGATTCCCAGCGGTGCCAGGATGGCCGGAGAAAAGAGCAGACCCGCCTTTTTGGCGCTGATGCGCTTGGCTCCCCAATACAAGGCGAGGGTAACAGCAACGCTACAGGTTTTCCACAGAATCACGCTGCTCGCTCACCCCGCTCCATCGGAACAGCCGCTGGGCCAGAACTCCTGTGGAGATCATCACCAAGGCCGTTCCGCTGACGACCACGGCCAAAACGAGAAGCCCTTTTACACCCAGCATCCACGGGTATTGGACAATGCCCGCAATCGAGGGGATAAAGAACAGAATCATTTCGGACAGCAGCAAAGCCGCTCCCGCTTCCACCCATTTCAGGCGGACCAGGCCCGATTGCAGAGCCGCGAACAGCAGGCCAAGGCCGATCAGGCTGCCAGGTATATGCAGTTGGAAAAACGCTGCTGCCACTTTTCCCAGCCAGGCAAACACAAACAAAATCAATATCTGCGGCAATGCCGTCAGCCATTTTTTCATCGAGACCACCCCCGGTGCCAGCTAACTGATAGCACCATTGTAAGGGGCCCTCTTGCTATTCGTACAATATATAAACATCATCAAATCTATGCAAAAAAGTTATACATAGGCGTGCTCGCGGACAAATCCGATAAACGCCCGGGCGGCGTGGGACAAATAACGATCTTTGCGGCAGATCAGCGCATACGTCCAATCGATGGGCGGCCAGGAAAGGGCGACGACGTGAAGGCGGCCTTTGTTCAGGCGCTCGGCCACAGACCGCGGTACGAGGGATATGCCCATCTGCGCGGCGACCATCTCCCCGACAAAATCCCACAGCGAGCTCATGTAGGCGACCTTCGGCTCAAAGCCGGCCCGCAAGCACGCTTGCCGGACCACGTCATGCATCGCGTACTCCTCTGTAAACAAGACGAATGACTCGTCTTCAAGCTCCTTCAGATCGACGCTCTCTCTCCCGTACAGCCAGTGCTCCTGGTGCACGATGGCGACCATCTCCTCGGACCGCAGCGGGATTGCCTCGAAGCGTCCCTCGTCCACGGGCAGCACGGTCAAGCCGATGTCGATATGGCCTTGCTCGACCTGTACTTCCAATGGCCTCGCGCTGTACTCCCTCATTTCAAGCTCGATATGCGGGTAGCGCTTTTTGAAGCCGGCAATAGCCGCCGGCAGCAGAAACGCACCTACCGTCGGCAGCAAGCCAAGCTTGACGAATCCCCGCTCCACCTGGCGCAGCTCTTCGATGGAAGCCGTCAAGTCGCCCATGATCTGCAGGACTCGCTGGGCGTACTCAAAGACGAGCTGTCCGGCATCGGTCAATTCGATTTTCCGCTCGGTCCGGTCGAGCAGGATAACATCCAGTTCCGTCTCCAGGCTCTTGAGCATTTTGCTGATGGACGGCTGCGAGACATGGAGCACCTCTGCCGCCCGGGTAAAGCTTTTCTGCTTCGCCACCTCGGCGAAGTACTGAAGCTGCTTGATGTCCATGACAATAGCTCCGATCAGGAGATGGTGAACACTTCATGCTTGCCGGACAGCTCGACAAAGAGGTTCATGCCCGCGATCTGTCCCGCTTTCAGCTTGTCCGCCACCCCGTAATGCTCCACGCAGGTCTTGC
Organism: Brevibacillus borstelensis; assembly: GCF_036700025.1. NCBI lineage: Bacteria > Bacillati > Bacillota > Bacilli > Caryophanales > Paenibacillaceae > Brevibacillus > Brevibacillus borstelensis. Next base: position 4,869,931 of record NZ_CP144922.1, read on the forward strand.
ATCCGTACACGGGGACTCCCTGCTCCTCCAGCTCCTTTAAATGAAGATGGGCGAGCGATTGCTCTGTCAGGTTGAAGACGCCGCGGTTCATGCAGAAGATGGCGGCCGGTTTTTGCTCTGCCTGTTTGACGTGTACGAGAAAGGTCTCCATCACGATTTCTCCGAGCTCGGGCTCTCCTTTTCCGAATTGGTCGGAAGCGAGCAGGATGACCTTGTTATGCATGGTTTGTTCCTCCTTTTGCAGGTATCGTTGTTACCAGCTTACCATACATGAGCGGTGGATCAGAAATGCTTTGGCTGGTTTTGACCAGTTGATGAAAACGAACATGACAAATTTAACATGCTTGTAAAAAAGACCGCTCCGAAATAGAAAATTTCTACTCGCGGAACAGTCTCTCATTTTACGGATAGATAGTCGGATCACATGCAATTCTTAAAAAAGTTGCAGCAAGTTGACTATAACAATAAAAATTTCAATTTGGTAGTTATCGTTTCAATATGGTAGTAAGGTTTCAATATTCACTACCTTACCTATTCCCTCTCAACTTACAAATCCTCGTTAGCCAACTCATACATTGCCCGCGCATACATCGCGGCGGACTTGAAGAGATCGTCCAGCCCGATAAACTCATCCGGCTGGTGGGCAAGCGACACTTTGCCCGGGAACAGCGGTCCGAAAGCGACGCCGTTCGGAATGTGGGCGGCATATGTGCCTCCCCCGGTGGAGAGCAGCTTGGGCTCTTCGCCCGTGGCGTCACGATAGACGCGCTGCAGCACCTGGATGACCGGATGCAAGCGGTCTACGTGGTGCGGCTTTTTGATGATCGGCGGCTCAACGATGAAGCCGTACTTGCCGACGCTCTTTTCGATCTGCGGCAGGATGCGGCTGTCATCGTCGCAGACGGGGAAGCGGAGGTTGATATGGAAGAAAGACTCGCCCTCCGGCTCGTACTGGATGATCCCCGAGTTGATTGTCAGCGGACCGGTAATCTCGTCCTCGCTGGCGATTCCCAGCGCCCGGCCCCGCCAATCCTCGAACAGATAGGCATCCGTGCAGGCCAAAAAGCGCTGCGCATCCTCCTGGAACGAATAGTCCTTGAGAAAATGAATCAGCAGAAGGCCCGCGTTGATCCCTTGGTCGGGCTCCATCCCGTGGGCTGATTTGCCCTCCAAATGAAAGCTCGCTTCTCCGTCTTCCAGCAGCACCTGTCCGGGGCGGCCGCAAGCAGCCAGATAGGAGCGAAACTCCTCTGCCAGCGCCTCCAGCCTCTCCTCTGGACCTGCTACCCTGGCCCGGGCCGCTTCCGGCACCATATTGGGAACGCCGCCTGCAAAAAACGATGCCAGGAAAAGCCCGGATCGGTCGTTTTCATTTGCCGAGGCGCTTGCCCCTATTTGCCGCAAAACCACTCTCGTGTTGATCTGCCCTTTCTCCGCATGGACGATCGGGAAGTCCGCATCGGGCGCAAAGCCGGTCAGCGGCTTCTTCTCCATCACCTTGTAGTGCTCGATGCAGCGGCACTGATTTTCTTCATTGGTCCCGAAAATGAGGCGGATGTTCCGCTTGAGGGCAAGCCCGGACTCCTTGACGATTTTCAACGCGTAAAAAGCAGCCAGCGTCGGTCCCTTGTCGTCGATAGCGCCGCGCGCATACAGCTTTCCGTCGCGGATGGACGGCTCATACGGCGGGCTTGTCCATTCTCCGGTCGCCGGTACGACATCCAGATGGCAGAGGACGGCGATATAGTCGTCATCTGGCGCTCCCGGGCCGTACTCGGCGTAGCCGTAGTAGCCCGCCTCATTTTTTACGCGAAAGCCCTCCCGGCTGGACAGCTCGAGCATATAGCTCAGCGCCCGCGCCACCTCGGCCCCCATCGGCTGATCCGGTCCTGCCGTCGACAGGTCGTACGTGCTCGGGATGCGCAAAAGGCCGCCCAAATCCTCCAGCAGCTCCTCTTTTCGCCGTTGTACCTCATCCATCCAGTCCATGCTCTTCACCCTTTTCCGTCTCGTTCCCTTTATCTGTCAGGTCAAGCTTCGTTCTCTCCAGCCGACCGTGTCATCCATTTTCGGCGCCCGCTCATCCAAAAGCCAGCAAGCCGCCTGATGCGTATCCGAGCAGCGCATGTGCTCCGGCTGATACGACAGGCAGATCTCCAGCGCGTACGGACAGCGCGAGGCGAATCCGCAGCCCTTCGGCGGGTCCAAGAGGTCCGGCGGCGTACCCGGAATCGCCATCAACTGCTCCTCTTGCATGTGCAGCTTGGGCATGGAGGCCAAGAGTCCCATCGTATACGGGTGCTTTGGCTGGTAAAAGATTTCGTCCACCGTGCCGACCTCGACGATTTTTCCCGCGTACATCACCGCCACGCGCGAGGCCATGTTGGCGACGACCCCCAGATCATGGGTAATCAGGATGATGGCCGTCCCCGTCTTTTCCTGCAAATCTCTCATCAGGTCGAGAATTTGCGCCTGGATGGTAACGTCGAGTGCGGTCGTCGGCTCGTCCGCGATCAGAATTTTCGGGTTGCAGGCCAGCGCCATGGCGATCACCACACGCTGCCGCATGCCCCCGGACATCTGGTGGGGATACTGCTTGTACCGCGTCTCCGGCTGCGGGATGCCGACCAGCGCCAGCAGCTCGACCGACCTTTTTGCCGCCTCTGCCTTGCTTACCTTTTGGTGCTTCAAAATGACTTCGTCGATCTGCTTCCCGACGGTCATCGTCGGATTGAGCGAGGTCATCGGGTCCTGGAAAATCATCGAGATTTCCGCGCCGCGAATGTCCTGCATCTCCTTTTCCGACAGCTTGGCCACATCCCTGCCCTCGAACAGGATTTCTCCGTTCTTGATCCGTGCCATCGGGCTGGGCAAAAGACGCATCAGGCTTTTGGAGGTGACGGACTTGCCTGAGCCGGATTCGCCCACGATGGCGAGCGTCTCTCCCTTGTCAAGCTCCAGGCTGACGCCGCGCACCGCCTTCACTTCCCCGACATACGTCGAGAAGGACACTTCCAAATCCCTGACTTCCAGTAGTTTGTTCATGTCGCTTCGCTCCTCGTCATGATGCTATTTGCGCATTCTCGGGTCAAGCGCGTCCCGCAAACCGTCGCCCAGGATGTTAAAGGTAACCATGATGGCGATGATCACGATAGCCGGATACAGGAGCAAATGGTACTGCGTATTGATCGCCTGATATCCGTCGTGAATCAGCACGCCCAGTGAAGCCATCGGCTCTTGCAGGCCAAGGCCGATAAAGCTCAAAAACGCCTCGGTAAAGATCGCCGACGGAATCGTAAACATCGTATTGATCACGATAATCCCGATCGTGTTGGGAATCAAATGCTTCAAAATAATTTGCGTATTGGATGCTCCCAGGGAGCGAGCCGCGAGCACATATTCCTGCTCCTTCAGCTTGAGGATTTGCGCACGCACCAGACGGGCCATGTTTACCCATCCGGTAATGACCATCGCCAGCATGATCGTCATGATCCCCGGCTCCATCACCATCATCAGCAAAATGATGATGATCAGGCTCGGAATCCCGATGATGATCTCGACGATCCGCTGCATGACATTGTCCACTCTGCCGCCGATCAGGGCGGAGATGGCTCCGTACGCGACACCGATCACCAGATCAAGCACCGCTGCCAGCACAGCGATCAACAGCGAAATGCGGGTGCCTTCCCAGATGCGGGCCCATTGATCGCGGCCGAACTTGTCCGTCCCCAGCCAGTGATCGGCGTTCGGCGCCTTGTACACTGCACTGTAGTCGGTATCGTAATACGTATAGGACGTCATCCACGGCCCGATGATGGCCAGCACCCCCAAAAGGATCAGGATGATCAGACTGACGATGGCCGCCCGGTTTTTCCGCAGCCTCCGAAAGCTGTCCTGAAAGGCTGTGAGAGGGGGCCGTGAAATTTTTTCCGGTTCTTTCGCGCTGACGCTGGCGGGTCGAAATAAATGGTCCAGACTCGCTTTTTCTTGCTGCTGCATGTTCTCACTCCCCTCCCGAAGCCAGACGGATTCGCGGATCGATCACGCTGTACAACATATCGACGATCAGCATGATGAACACGTAAAACGCGCTATAGAAAATGGTGATACCCATGATCGTGGAATAGTCGTTCATTTTGATTGAATCCACAAACAGGCTTCCGATGCCGGGTACCCCAAAAATGTTTTCGATAACTAGTGATCCGGTCAACAGATTGACGACGATCGGACCTAAAATGGTGACGACAGGAATCAGCGAGTTGCGAACGGCGTGCCGCATGACTACTGCCATATTGGTCAATCCCTTCGCCTTTGCCGTCGTAATGTAGTCCTGCTGCAGTACCTCCAGCATTTCATTGCGGGCAAATCTGGCAATGATCGCGACTACGCCCACGGAGAGTGCGACGGACGGCAGGATCGAGTTTTCGTAGCTGTCCCAGAAAGCGACAGGCAACAGCCCCCACTTGAGACCGACGTAGTATTGCAAGAGTGCTGCCAGAACGAAGTTGGGGACCGAGACCCCCAGCACGGCGATAAACATCGTGAAGTAATCCCAGGCGGAATTATGCCGGTAGGCTGCGATAATTCCCAAGATCAGGCCGATCGACAAACCGAGTACGACCGCCTGCAGACCGATCAGGGCGGATGGCCCGATCCGGTTTGCGATAATGTCTTTGACGGGCATGTTTTTATAGGTAAAAGAAGTACCAAAATCGCCTTGAACGACGTTCGCCAGGTAGCGCACATATTGAACGTACACCGGCTGATCCAAACCGTAGCTGGCGTACAAGAGCTGCCGCTCCTCTACGGGCAGTCTGTTCAGTTTTTCCTCGTCAAACGGCGTACCGGGAAGCTGTTTCATCAGAAAAAATGTAGCCGTCGTGATGACAAACAGGGTGATGAAGAGATACACCAGCCGCATGCCGATATATCGTTTCATGCGTACACCTCCTGTAGCAGAAAGATAAGGAAGAAGAGAAGGGGCTTCTCTTCTTCCCGCAAGTCAAGCTGTTATTCCACAGTTGCGTACTTGTATTCCACCGGGGAACCGTACGGATGGAAAATCAGGTTTTTCACGTGCGGCTTTTGCAGGAAGGAGTTTCCTCTGTAGAACAGCGGAGAAACTACCGCGTCTTCGGCCAGGAGGATTTTTTCTGCTTCCAGCAGCATGTTGATCCGTTTTGTTTCATCGACTTCTTTTTTCGCGGATGCGATCAGCTCATCGTACTTCGGATTTTCGTAGTTGCCGCGGTAAGGCGTATGGTTCGCCCACAGGTCGAGGTACGTCATCGCATCGTCGTAGTCCGCTCCCCATCCGGTCACGCCGAACTGGTAGTTGCCTTCGTCCATTTGCTGGTTGCGTGCTTTTACGGTTTTCGTTTCAACCGTTACGTCAATCCCGAGGTTTTTCTTGTATTCGCTTTGCAGGAAGGTACCCAGGTCCTTGGAAAGGGAATCATCCGGTACCAGAAGCTTCAATTGCGGCGCTTTGCCCAATTCCTTCACGCCTTGCTCCCAGTACTCTTTCGCTTTCGCCGCATCGGCCTTGATCAGATCGCCCTGCAGGTCGCGGAACGATTTGTGGTCGACACCGCTCATCTGGACCGGAATCATGCCGGTTGCCGCTTTGGAGCCGTTGTTTAAGATCACTTGCTCCAAAATGGTCGCATCATAGGCAAGCTGCAGAGCCTTGCGGATGTTCAGGTTAGACGTGCCTTCCCCTTTGGTGTTGAACTGGATGTAGTTGGTACGGAACTCGATGTCTGTCGTATACTCAGGGTCGTTTTTGAAGGTGTCAACGTCTGCAGAAGAGAGCATTACGCGGTCGAGCTCGCCTGCCTTGTAAGCGTTAAGCGCTGTGCTTTGCTCCTTGATGACCTTCAGGTTGATTTTTTCCACTTTTACATTGGCATTGTCCCAGTAGTTTTCGTTTTTCACGAGCGTCGCTCCGGAAGCCGGGTCAAACGAGGTCAGCTTGTACGGACCTGCATACAGCATGTTTTCCGGTTTCAGTGCGTAATCCGCGCCCTTCTCTGTTACAAACTTCTCGTTGAGCGGGAAGTACAGGATGAAGGTAGTCAGACGCAGGAAGTACGGTGTCGGCTGGTTCAGCGTAACCACCAGTGTCTTGTCGTCTTTCGCATCGATTGCGACAGCATCCGCGCTGCCTTTTCCGGATGCGTATTCAGCGCCGCCCTTTATGTAGTCGGACAGGATGAAAGCATAGCCGCCTTTGGAGGTTTGCGGGTTCATCGCTCCGAGCCAGGCGAATTTGAAGTCGGCTGCGGTGATCGGATCGCCGTTGCTCCACTTGATCCCGTCACGCAGGGTAAATGTATAGGTCAAGCCGTCTGGAGAGACTTCCACGCCTTTTGCCAATGCAGGCTGCGGCTCGTGCTTCTCATCGAGGCGGTACAGACCTTCACTGACGTTGTTCAGCACGGAGAACGAAATGTTGTCCGAGGTAGAGAACTGGTTCAGGTCTTTAATCTCGTTTTCAAAGGAAAGGTTGATAACGCTTTCTTTTTTCGCTTGCTGACCGTCTGCCGCAGGTGCTGTTCCTCCGGGAGCACTGCTCGATCCCTTATCGCCGCTGAAGTTGCATCCCGTGGCGACGAGGCTGACCAGCATCAGTAGACATAGCAAGGATGTGGACCACTTCTTCTTCATTGATCTGTCCCCCTATTTTTGGTGTCAGAAGTATATTTGCATAAAGACGGCGCTTTCACTTTCATGACGAAGCGCTGTCTCATACACGAGTAACAGCATCGCACGGCTCTTTTCTCAAGCGGAGAAAGCCAGACGATCAGCAGGAGAGAAACAGGCCGACTGCCTCATGTAGCCAACTGCCTTAGGGAACCGACTGCCCTAGGCAAAATCGGCTCCGGCCAGCGGGGCGAAGTGCTGCAGCGCCAGAGCGCCCGCGCCGATCACGATGGCTTCTGCCTTCAGCTCCGAAGCGATGATGCGGAAGGTTCCCTTGAACGGCTCCCAGATCACTTGCTCGCAGTGCTCGTGAACCAAATCCACGATTTCGGTGTAGTTCTCGATCAAGTCTCCGCTAAGAATCACCGTATCCGGGTTGTACATGCAGACGATATTGTTGATCGTAATCCCGATGTACAGGGCTGTGCGAGAGACGATCTCCCTGGCCCAGCGCTCGTCGGCACGCGCCGCTTCGAACACTTGACCGATGTCAGTGATCTCCTTGACGCGCCGCGCTTCGGTGATGAGGGCGTTTTCGTCTACATAGGTCTGCAGGCAGCCGCGCTTGCCGCATTCACACAAATTGCCGTTGGGGTCCAGGGTCGTATGCCCAAGCTCCCCGGCACTGTTCGATCCTCCTCGGAAGATCTCCCCGTCGATAATCAGTGCCGAACCGATACCGGTACCGATCCCGATCAAGGTCGTCTTCGTCGACCCCTTGGCCGAACCGTACAAGTATTCAGAAAGGATTTTCACTTTCAGGTCGTTGTCGATCACCGTCTTGATCCCGAGGATTTGTTCCACCAGAGCTGCAAACGGCACGTTTTTCCAACCGAGCGTACTGGAAAACTGGACAATCCCTTTTTCGTAATCGATCACGCCAGGGACACCGATTCCGATGCCTACGACTTTCTCGGGTGAAATCTTGCATTTCTTGATCAGGCCGGAAATCTCTCGGCCAATCAATGCTGCCGTTTCCTCAGGCGAGGACTCCAATGCCGTGTGAGCGACGCGGTGATGCTCTACCACCGTTTCGCTGAAATCCATCATCCCGAATTTGATGCGCTTTTTTTCGATTTCGACTCCCACGGTATAAACGGCGTCCGCTATGATGTCCAGCTGGACCGCCTTGCGTCCGACACCCGAGGATGTCAAATCCGTCTCCTGCACCAAGCCCTCCTCGCACAGCTCGCTCACAAAGCGGCCGACGGAGGTGGCGCTCATTTTGGTGATCTTGGCCAGTTCGGCCCGGGAAATCGGACGCTGCTTTTTAATGATGTCCAGGATCATCTGCTTGTTGTGCTGCTTGATGACGTCCTGGTCCTGCTTTACGATTTTTTTCATCACGGACATGCTCCTCTTCCACATATTCGCGTTTCAAGGTTTATTTATCCAACAGTGTTATAAATTGTGTGATTAAAGATGGATAATACTCCGATCAAACACGAGGAGCAGACGATTTTTGCTTTATTTCGGTCGGATAGCTTTTTTAATTTCTCCATTGGTGTTAATAATGAGTTTATCTGGCATCCTGTATGAAGTCAACTGTTATTTCCAAATGGTGCGACGCTTTTTATTTTTTTGAAAATGCCTCTCACGCCATCCCTCCCCATACTTGATTTTGAGCCGACCGACCGCGTCTTTTCCTCTCTTGACCGCAGAAAAAACCACCCGGCAAATGCGGATGGTTGGCAAGCCTTATTTGATCGAATTCCAATCGTAGGGCGTTTCCTGATACACATAGTAGTTGAGCCAATTGGAAAACAGCAGGTTGGAATGAGCGCGCCACCTGACCACTGGCGGTAGGCTCGGGTCATCCCCCGGGAAATAGTTTCTGGGAATGGCAATCTCGAGGCCTTTGCTCACATCACGTTCATACTCTTCCCGCAGCGTGCACGGATCGTACTCGGAATGTCCGGTGACGAAAATTTGCCTGCCGTCTTTCGTCGCAACGATGTACACACCCGCCTCCTCCGATTCGGACAATATCTCCAGCTCCGGCACTTTCTCGATGTCCTCCCGCCGATTCTCCGTGTGACGGGAGTGCGGAATGTAGAATACGTTGTCAAACCCGCGGAACAGCTTCACATTCTGCTTGTTCAAGGTGTGCGGAAAAACGCCGAACAGCTTCTCGGGAAGCGGATGCTTCGGAACGCCGAAATGATGGTACAGCCCTGCCTGTGCGCCCCAGCAAATATGCAGTGTCGACGTCACGTTGGCCATCTTCCAGTCGAGAATTTGCTGCAGCTCCTCCCAGTAGTTCACCTCGCAAAAATCCATCTGCTCCACGGGCGCTCCGGTAATAACCATTCCGTCAAACTTCTCGTGCCTGATTTCCTCAAAGGTCTTGTAGAAGGTGGCCAGATGCTCTTCCGGCGTGTTCTTGGAGGTATGGCTGGACGGGTGCAGCAAAACGACCTCCACTTGCAGCGGGGTATTCCCCAAAAGGCGGAGCAGTTGGGTCTCCGTAGTCTGTTTCACTGGCATCAGGTTGAGAATGACGATGCGCAGCGGGCGAATGTCTTGGGTAAACGCCCTGCTCTCCTTCATCACAAAGATGTTTTCATTCTCCAATATCTCTGTCGCCGGCAACTCATCAGGCAATTTGATTGGCATGTTTCTCCCCCTTTCAGTCCGTCACAACGCTGTCGTCAGACAATAATCCGACTAATTCGCCATGACTACTTAAGATTCCTGCTTCACTTTTCCCTGCATTCAAAATGTTCTGTCTCTACTATAGCAGGAAAACGGACTACAGGGGGTACTGCCTTAGGCAGGCATTCGCTTTGGCTTGCATTTTTTCCGCGTACGTCTCTATCGCTTTCATTTCTCCGCCGTCCGCTTTTCATCAGACTCAGACATCCGCAGCCGTCAGTGCACAGATACTCGCTTCCCGCCTGGCTCTTTTTCCGGTGCGGCTGCCCGTCTGAGAAACAGCGAGCAGGCCCAAGCGACGGCAATCAGCGCGAATGCCAGCAGGAACGCGCTTTTCATCCCGGCAAGCATAGCCAGGATTTTTCCCGTAGCATCATTTTGCGCGCCTGACGGACTTTCCAGAAACCGCTTGGAGCCATTCGTCATGACCGTCACGAGAAGCGCTGTCCCGACCGCACCCGATACCTGCTGGAGCGTGCCGATAATCGCTGTGCCGTGGGGGTATAGCGGCGGCGGCAGTTCATTTAGGGCATTGGTCATCACGGGCATCATCAGCATGGAGATGCCCAGCATGAGCAGCGTGTTCAACAGCATGATCATCCCGTAAGAGGTAGACAGCGTAATGATGGCAAATTGCCAGAGCGTATTTCCGATCAGCGCCAAGCCGATGACCGCCAGCCACCTCGCGCCGAATTTATCAAACAACCGTCCGGTGATCGGAGACATGATCCCCATCACCACTCCGCCGGGCAGCATGACCAGACCCGCTTCCAGCGGACTGTATCCCAGCGCGTTTTGCAGAAAAATCGGCAGCAGCATCATCGCCGAGAACATCGCCATCATGACGATCATCATGATCAGCGTCGAGATGCGGAATACCTTGTATCCAAACGCCCTCAGATCCAGCAGCGGCTGCGGAATGACGAGCTGTCTCCATACGAACAGCCCCAAAGAAACGGCCCCGGTGACAATCGGAATGAGGACGCCATTGCCTGTCCATCCCCCGTGACTTTCGCCAGCGCTGCTAAAACCGTACACAATCCCTCCGAATCCGAAGGTCGAGAGAAGAAGAGAGATGACGTCAATTTTGGGATTCGTCGTCTCTGTCACATTCTTGAGCTTGGCATAGGCAAAGCCAATTACAAACAAAGCGATAGGCAGCACACCGTAAAAAAGCACCCTCCAACTGAAATGCTCGACGATGATGCCGGACAGCGTAGGTCCGATCGCAGGGGCAAAGGTGATTACAATCCCGATGGTCCCCATCGCTGAGCCTCTTTTTTCAATAGAGACGATGGCAAATACTACATTGGTCAGCAAAGGAAACAACAGTCCAGTCCCGGCAGCCTGCAGCACCCTGCCGGTTACCAGCAAGGCGAACCCTGGCGAGATCGCCGCGATGAATGTTCCCACTGTGAACAAGCCCATCGCCGACATGAACAGGCTCCTTGTCGTGAACCGCTGGAGCAAATAGGCGGTAATCGGTATGAGGACTCCGATCACGAGCAAGTACCCGGTCGTCAGCCATTGCGCTTTGCTTGGTGAAATGCCGATGTCGGCCATGATTTTGGACAAGGCAACGTTGAGCAGGGTCTCGTTCAAGATAGCTACGAACACGCCCAGAATCATGACCATGACCACGACAAAATTGCCTCTGCTCCCGAAAGTCCCTCCTGTATGCTGCACTTCGCGTTTTTCCACAATCGCTCTCCTCTCCTTGGCAAATGCGCCCTGTTTCATGGACTCTCTTGAACCGTTGCCGCCCTCCCGCTTCGTTTTTAGAACCTTATTCTAGCCTGAAATGCCTGCACAGATTTCTTACCGATTGCTATGTTGCTGACGGCGGTATGCATGCCCGAAAGCTCTGAAAATACGCTCCACCGAAAGCATGCGGGAAAGAGTCCTGCCAAATGAGGCCAGCGTGGCTCCAATCTGGAAATCACCCTTTTTTTTGCGTATGATAGAGGGTAATGATCTTTTGCTAGAAGGGAGACAAAATGGCCCCCCGCTCAAAATGGTTGATATATAAATGGATTCTCGCGATAATCATCGCTTGCTTGTGCATGTTCCCGGCGACCCCCTCGCCAGCCGATACATTTGCTTCCGATGCAACGGCCAAGTACACGTCCGTAAAAAGCGAAGCCGTCCAGATTGTCAGCTACCGGCCTCATTTTACGGTCAAGTTTTTGAAGCAAAAGCTGCAAGGCTCCCTGTTCATGGACCAGTTGCGGAATTTGCAGCAAACGTACGCCGCCCCGCTCGTGACATTCCTGTTTGTGATCCAGACGCTGCTAAAATGGACCTTGCTAATGCCGATCCGATACGGGTCGATCTTCGTGGGCAGCTCCCCTTTTGGAACGCATTACATTCCAGAGAGGGGAAAAGCGGAACATGAAACATACAAAACAAGATGCCGAAATGATTCGGAGAACCGTAAAAGATTTGAAAATATTTGTCATCTTCATCGGGTTCGTGGTGGCAGGTTTGCTGGCCGCCAAATATTACTTGGGCTAACATGCAAATCCTCCCCTTGTTTTTGGGGGAGGATTCATTCATTGTCACGACGAGCCTATCATCAGAGCAAAAAGGAGTCTGTTCCGTGGAAAAATCACTTTATTTCGTCGTTAGCTGGGCGGACGCTAAGCAGTATTCGGACGCACTGAAAAAGCTTGGTATCGAACATATCATTGAAACGCCTGAAGAGATTCCTTCTCTCGTGCCGGGAGAGCTGGCTTTTGTATTTCCGAGCTTGCCCGTGCGCATTTATGCCAAAGTCAGGACGCTTTTTTCACATAACGGCAAAAGATATTAATGCTGTGCCTGCCATGTAGAGCGTATTCGTCCTCCTGTTTGCGTCCCTCACACGCCATTCCTCCGCAATCAAAACCAGATTGTCAAACATCCCAAGCCGGTCCCGGCAATGTCTCCCATGATCGCAAATTTGGAACAGAAATCATTTTCCTCCCCCTCTATAATCAAGCCGGGAGGGAAAGAAATGAAGCCATTGCAAACAAGAGATCCATTTCACGTATACATCTATACGTGTTTCCTGTCACAGCTATTTTTCACCTTTGTATTTACGGTGAATCTGCTCTATCAAGTACAAGTCGTGAAGCTCGATCCGTTTCAGCTCGTTCTCGTTGGAACGGTATTGGAACTATCCGTTTTTCTTTTTGAGATTCCAACGGGAGTTGTTTCAGATTTAAAAAGCCGGAAGCTTTCTATCATCATTGGCTATGCGTTGATCGGCATTGGCTTTCTGGTAGAGGGGCTCTTTCCGCATTTTATACCCGTGCTGTTGAGCCAAGTCCTTTGGGGGCTCGGCTATACATGTACAAGCGGCTCGCAACAAGCCTGGATTGCCGATGAAATAGGGGAGGATCGCGCTTCACTTGCCTTTATGAAAGGGGCTAAAGCGAACAGGCTTGGGGAAATCATCGCGATCCCTTTAAGTATGGCCACAGGTTTTTTTATGGTTAATCTGCCGATCGTTATCGGCGGGAGTTGTATGATTGGGCTTGCTGTATTTTTGAGTTTTGCCATGAGAGAAGAAAATTTCAAACCTGCGGATCGCGAGGAACGAATATCGAGTTGGCAGAGCATCAAGGGGAATATGAATACGATCATTCATTTTACGAAAACAAGCGCGATCATCCGCATCCTATTTCTCATTGCCTTGTTTGTCGGATTTTATAGTGAAGGATTCGACCGGCTGTGGATATCCCAGTTTTTGAACGTATCCCATTTATCGGACGTAATGGATGGTAGTTTCGTGGCGGTAGTTGGCAGCATTCAGCTCATCATCGTGCTCATTTCCTACGTGATCCTGCACTTTGTAAGTCGAAGCCCGATCCATCAGCATCTGCGCCTGATTTATGTATCGCTGTTTATCGGGAGCAGCGTGATTATCGCCTCATTGCTCGGTTTTGCGTTCTCTTCGCTTGGCGCTGTTTTAATCGCATTCTACGTCATCATCCAGGTGACGCGATCTGTGATGCATCCTTTGGAGGACATCTGGTTAAATAAAATCATTCCCGACTCGTCCACGCGTGCGACCTTCTTTTCCGTCAAAGGGCAAGTCGACGCCATCGGGCAAATCAGCGGCGGACCCGTAATCGGCTATATCGCTTCGAGCTTTACCATCAGGACGGCCATTGTGGCAAGCGCCATTCTGTTGACCCCTGTCCTAGTTTTCTACCATAAGCTCTTGAAAAAACGGAAAGGGTGAATCGATCACCCTCTTTCTTTTTCGATAATGGGAATATGGATTTCCATATAGATTTTTTCGTAATCCCAGTAATGGCAGTGTTCATCGTAGTATTCGAAATCAAAGCCGGCTTCATCTATTTCGTAAGACGATTGCGGCAGCCAATCTTCAAGGATGTATTGCCACGTTCCTTTAATGGAGGGGACGAACTGTGCGGGTTCCACGAGCGGCGTCCGAAAGATTGCGTACGTGGTTTCCGGGATGAGAAAGGCCGTCAGTTCCTTTGGAAGAGGGCGATCGTTATCGTAGTGTACGGCAAATAAATACGTAAATCGGTCCTTGTCCTGCTCGTTGCTTATATTGATGCAGTACTCGCCATGCTTTTCAGGGGATAATAATTGATAGAGAAACCGTTCTATCGAGCCATCGGTTAACCCTCGTTGCTGCCAAAATGCCGGGGCGTCCCTCGTATAACGGACATTTTCAAAAGCGCCTTCGAACGCTTTACCCGCTACATAAAACGCGCTCCGCTTCGCGATCTTCGGCTGCATAATGATTCCGCCTGTATTTTTTTCATGGAGGCTTAAGAGATTTAATTTTTGCGGCAGCGATAGCGGACAATGCAGCTTGTATAAGCTTGGAGGGCTGCCAAAGCATTTCTTGAATGCCTTCGTAAAGCCGGAATGGGTCTCGAAGCCATAATCCATCGCGATTTGAATGATCTTTTCGCCGTTCGCCAATTCATACATCGCGTATTGCAGCTTTCTTTTGACAACGTAGTCCATGATCGTGAAACCGGTATGCTTGTGAAAAATCCGATAAAAATGGTAGGGCGAATATCCAGCCATCGCCGCCAGCTTTTCCGGATCGATTTCATCTTTAATATGATCTTCGATATAATCGATTGCTTTTTGAAGCAAGAGTAATTGGTGGATACAAGCACCCCCTTGTAGACATACGATGGACCCTATTCAGATACCGGGCAATCCGTTCATTGTCTAGAGTATCAACAGCATCGGCAGACGTCCGCGTCCAGGCCGGCTTTCAAAGCGAACTAAAATAAAAATAACAGATAAGCGGCTTGATCGCATCAGGCTGCTTATCTGTCGTAGAACATGTTTCTCTGGCGCAAAAGCAAACTGCTTTTCCTATTTTTTAAACGTCACGATTTCACTCGTATCTCCAAACCGGAGAACAGGCTGGCTCGGCTCCGTCTCGGCGATGATCTTCCCGTGCCGAATCGAGTAACGGACGGTAGCCTGGCGGCGAATCGCATCGTATTCGTCCTGTGCGTTGAGAATGATCAGATTGCCCGGCTTTCCTTCCTCGATGCCGTACTCCGCTTCGATATGCAGCGTCTTCGCGCTGTTGACGGTAATCAGATCAATCGAGTCGGCGATTTGCTCGTAGCCCATCAGCTGGCAGGCGTGAATGCCCATGAACAGCACCTGCAGCATATTCCCGGTACCGAGCGGATACCACGGATCGAAAATGTCGTCATGGCCGAAGCAGACGTTGATGCCCTCCTGCACCATCTCTTTCACGCGCGTGATGCCGCGGCGTTTTGGATAGCTGTCAAACCGCCCCTGCAGGTGGATGTTGACCAGCGGGTTGGCCACGAAGTTGATGCCGGACAGCTTGAGCAGACGGAACAGCTTCGACGCATAGGCATCATTGTACGAATGCATGGCCGTCGTATGCGAAGCCGTCACCTTTTCCCCGATCCCCAGACGGAGTGCCTCGGCGGCTACCACCTCGACGAAGCGGGACTGCTCATCGTCGATTTCGTCGCAGTGAATGTCTACGAGACGGTCGTATTTCTCAGCCAGGCCAAAAGCGAGCCGCATGGATTCGACGCCGTATTCGCGGGTAAATTCGTAATGCGGGATTCCTCCGACAACGTCAGCGCCGAGACGAAGCGACTCTTCCAGCAGCTCCGCTCCGTTGGCGTAGGAAAGAATGCCTTCCTGCGGGAAAGCGACGAGCTGGAGATTGACGTACGGAGCCATCTCCTCCTTAACCTCCAGCATGGCGTGCAGCGCGGTCAGGCTGGGGTCTGTGACGTCCACATGCGTGCGAACATGCTGAATCCCCTGTGCCACCTGCCATTTGACCGCTGTTTTGGCCCGCTCTTTGACATCTTCCTTGGTCAGCGTCTGCTTGCGCTCCGACCAGCGTTGGATGCCTTCAAACAGCGTTCCGCTCACATTCCAGCTAGGCTCTCCTGCTGTCAAAGTCGTATCCAGATGGATGTGCGGCTCGATGAACGGCGGCAGAACAAGCGCCCCACCCGCATCCACCACTTTTCCTTCGAAACCTGTGATCTCCGTGGCGATTTTGACGATCTTGCCGTCACGGATGGCGATTTGCCACAGCCCTTCGCGTCCGCGAAGCTTTGCGTTGGTAATAAGCACAATCTTTCACCTCTTCATTTTTGTCGCTTGCTTCTGTGTCTGCTTTATTTTACCTGTTTTCCGTCAGATTCGCTGAACGGTGCGCTCCCATGGCTCGCATGACGACGACATAGATCAGCGCCGAGCCGATGATTGCATTGAGCGGCGGAATCCCCGGCACGAATGTCGCGAGCAGGACGCCCGCTACCCAGGCAATGATTGCGACTACATTGACGCTGGCAAATGTTGCTGTCTCAAAATGCTTGTACTTCTCCCGGTTGACGAAGAAGTAATCCGCCAGAATAATGGCTCCGATCGGCGGCAGCGTGGAGCCGAGGAAGGTCAGGAAATCGACGAAGTTGTTGTAGAGCCACCAAGCCAAGGCGGTCCCGACCACGCCGTTGAAAATGACCACTTTTTTGATTTTCACTTTGGTAATGTTGGACAGGCCAAGGCCTGAAGCGTAGAGCGCATTGTCGTTGGTCGTCCAGATATTCAAACCGAGAATGATAATGGCCGGCAGAATCATTCCCTGCAAGAACATCACTTCAGAAACATCGGACTGTCCCGTCGCGATGGCCCCGATCGCCCCGAAGAAGAACATCAGCGAGTTGCCGATGAAAAAGGCGATCACAGTCGCGATCACGCTGTTTCGCTTGGAGTTGGCAAAGCGGGTAAAGTCCGGCGTCAGCGTTCCGCCGCTGATGAAAGACCCGACGCAGATCGTCAGGGCTGTCGCCATGGAAATCGCTTGCGCCGGTTGATATTGCAAAAGTCCCTGCAGTCCCCCCACAGAGTTCGCTGCATCAGTAACCGAAATCATGCCCAGTACGGCAATGGACGGACACGCGATAAAGCTCAGTATGGCCAATGCCTTGATGCCGAAATAGACAGTAGCCGTCATCACAATACCGAACACCACGATCAGCAAAAGCGTATCGATTCCCGTCACCTTGTTGACTGGCAAAGCAAACATCGCTACCCCTACGCCGAACCAGCCGATCTGCGTCGCCGCCAGCATGAACGAAGCGAGGTACGAGCCCTTTTCCCCGAAGGCAAAGCGGGCCAAAAGATGCGTGGACAGGCCCGTATCAGCGGCCATATACGCCAATGCCCCGGTGTAGATGCCAAGAATCAGATTTCCTGCAAGTACGGCCAGTACGAACTGGGTAAAGGTAAGCCCCGTCCCGAGCTGACCGCCCGACCACATGCTGGCCGAGAAAAACGTAAAGCCGAGCATCACGACGAGAATGTGCCAAAAACTGCTGCGCTGCGATTTCGGAACCGCTTCGAGTGAATATTCCTTATCGACGGATGAAGTGCTCATCTGTACCACCCCTGTTGTTATTTTGTAGACCGGCACCCAACCAAAAAGAGGCCTCCTGCCGTATTTCCTGACAAGAGGCCTCTTTCACCACAACGACAGAAAGGGACACAAAGATTCCCAGCCTGCCATCAGCGGATTTCCGACTTACCTTGTCAGCCTCACGGGACTGATTTAAAGGTACCGTATCTAGTTCATTGGAATTATCTGCGATTCTTGTCCATCTGTCAATGAAAACCTGCCGACGAGACCCCGCTAGTTTTTTCACAAGTGTATGCGGACCCTTTCATCGCTATGACAAGAACTTATTTTCCTTTGTCGATATAGCGCTGCATCAGGCTCGCTCTGGTCAGCCAGACCTGGTCGCTCAGATGAATCCGGTAATGCTCGGGATTCATCATCCGCAAGTACTCCGGCCAGAACATCTGCAGCTGCTCCTTGTGATGACGGCGGATTTCTGCCAGATCAGGCAATTGATACACACGCTTGCCTTCCACAAAGACAGGGACGAGCAGCGGCTCGGCCACGTAGTTTTCCACCAGCTTGCTCAAGTACGTGTGGCTCGGGTGAAACAGCTTGATCGGCGCCTGCTCCTGGATGTCCGTCTCTGACGGATAACAGAGATAGTCCGCGATCGCTTTTCCGGTGCTTCTGTCGATCAGCCGGTAAATGTCTTTCGCTCCCGGAGTCGTCACTTTCTCCGGGTTGGCCGATATTTTGATCGTCGGGATGTACTCGCCGTCGTCACCTTCTCGGGCGACCAGCTTGTACACACCGCCCAAGGTAGGCTGATCTGCTGCCGTAATCAGCTGCGTCCCCACTCCCCAGGAGTCGACCCTCGCCCCCTGCACCTTCAGGCTCAAGATCGTATGCTCGTCCAGATCATTGGACGCGACGATTTTCACGTCGGAAAGCCCTGCCTGATCGAGCATCTCCCGCGTTTTGATTGAAAGAAAGGCAATATCGCCGCTGTCGAGACGAACAGCCCGCAGCCGTTTGCCCTGCCGCTGCATCTCCAGGCCGATATTGATCGCATGCGGCACCCCGCTCCCCAGCGTATCGTACGTGTCCACCAGCAATGTCACTTGGTCAGGCAGAGCGGCTGCATAACGGCGGAACGCCTCCTCCTCGTTTTCGTGCGACTGGACCCAGGAATGGGCATGCGTCCCTGCCGTCGGGATACCAAACAGCTTTCCTGCCAGCATGTTTGACGTAGAGTCAAACCCGGCGAGATAGACAGCCCTCGTTCCCCAGAGCGCAGCGTCCGCTTCCTGGGCGCGCCGGATGCCGAATTCCATCAGCAAATCGTCTTTGGCTACCTGACGGATCCGCGACGCCTTTGTGGCAATGAGCGTTTGGTAGTTCATAAAATTAAGCAGCGCTGTCTCCATGAGCTGCGCTTCAAAAATTCTGCTTTCCACGCGAACCAACGGCTCGTTTGGAAACACCAGCGAACCTTCCTTGACAGAATGGAGCGTCCCCGTGAAGCGAAAATTGCGGAGCTCCTCGAGAAAGCCGGGATCGTAATTTTCCTCCTGCTCGCGCAAATAATCCAGATCGCTTTCTTCAAAGCGAAGATCCTCCACGTATTTGACGATCCGCTCCAAGCCCGCAAATACGGCGTAACCGTTTCCAAACGGAAGCTTCCGAAAAAACGCCTCGAAAACCGCTTTGCGATTGTGGGTGCCATTGATCCAATGCGCATACATCATGTTTATTTGATACTTGTCTGTATGTAAAGCCAATCCTGGTGAAAGCAAGCTGCTTCGCCTCCTGTTGTTGCAGCGCCTGTGCGGAAAACCGGCGGACACCGCGGCGCTGGACGCCCTCCTCGAATCTGGCGTATACGAAAAACGCATGAATACTTCTCTCTATTTTAGCCTTTGTCGATGACAAGGTATAGCTTTGAAATGCAAAAGAAGGCCTGCCGGACGACAATGCGCCATCGCATCCGTTCGCCAGCAGGCTTTCGCTTTGATCTAGTTTTGATCCGTCAGCACGATTGGTCCGTCGCTCGTGATCGCAATCGTATGCTCGTACTGGGCTGACAGCTTGCCATCCAGCGTCCGGGCTGTCCAACCGTCCGCGTCAATCTTCATCCGATGGGTTCCTGCATTCAGCATCGGCTCGATGGTTAGCACCATTCCCTCTTTCAGCCGGAATCCTTTGCCTGGCACTCCGACGTGATTGTAGTTGGGCTCCTCATGCAGCTCCCGGCCTACTCCATGCGCCAGCAGATCACGCACGACAGAATACCCGTTTTCCTCGGCATGACTCTGAACCGCGTGCATCACGTCTCCGATCCGGTTTCCCGGCACAGCTTGCGCGATCCCTTTGTACAGGCATTCCTTGGTCACCCGCATCAATCTTTTCGCTTCGTCGGAAACCTCGCCCACCGCATAGCACCAGCAAGAATCTCCTACCCAGCCGTTGTACGTGGCGACGATGTCGATTTTGACGATATCCCCGTTTTTAAGCGGCTTTCTGCTCGGGAAGCCGTGTGCAATGACGTCGTTGACCGATGCGCAGATCGCTGCCGGGAATCCGTTGTAACCGTCCGTGTACGTCCCTCCACCTTGCTGCCTGATCAGCTTTTCGACAAAATCGTTGATCTCCTGCGTAGTGACGCCCGGCTTGATTCTTTTGGCGATTTCCTTGTGGCATGTCGCCACGATCCGGCCTGCCGGTCTCATCTGCTCGATCTCTTCGCGAGACTTCAAGTAAATCACGCCCGGCTCCTCCCTTTGCTCTCTCCGCTCTCTGAGAGGCGGCGCTCACTTACGCTCTTTCGGATCATCAGCAGCACTCCCTCCGGTGAAAAGTCTGCATCCTTGTGGTACATGGAGATGCCGAAGCATCCGACCATGGTGCCGATGATAAAATTGGCGATTCGGCCGGGATCGGTCCCCGTCGCGAGCGCTTCCGACTGAACCTGCATCTGCGTGATACACTCCAGCAGAGGCTGATACAGGGTATCGTCGAATCTCTGTTTGGCTGTGCGGCGAAGCTGCTCTTCCATTCCCACGAAGTTTTCCGCGGCCCATTTGTAGACGATAAACGCTGCGGGTGCCTCCAGCCACAGCCGCAAAAGCCCGGCACAGAACTCATCCAGCAGTTCCGCCGACTTTTCTTGCCGAGAAAAGAAAGCGCTTGTCAAAGCTTCCGACAGTTCAAAGCCTCTATCCAGCAAATCACTGACGAGACTGTTCTTGTTGCTGTAATAATGGTAGACAGTGCCATAACCGAGTCCCGCTTTTTTGGCGACGTCGCGAATATCAAAGAGAAGGCCTTTCTCAAAATAGATCTGTCCTGCAGCCTCCATGATCTGTTGAATGCGCTTTTCCCGCAACTCTTCACATTGTTCCTTTGTTCGCGGAGACATGGATATCCTCCTTATTTTTAGACCTACAAGTATGTCGATAATAAAATACCACTTTTTGGACTGAGCTGCAAGCGATTTGGCCAGCCATAGTGCGCCCTTTTGAAAAAACGCAATAAAAATCCCCCTGGATTCATGAAAACCGCGTGAGTTTTCGATGAATAGCAGGGGGAAGGAAGTTCTTTTATTTACGACGCCGCAACATCCTTCGCAGCGGCAGCCTCTTTTTGTCCCTCGAGATACTCCGTTGGACCGATAATACCTTTTTCACGATCCTGTTTCTCCAGCTCCAGCGCTTTTGGCACGGACAGCCAGTAGGCCAGACCGATAGCGATCACGCCGGCACCGAATTTCCCGATAATCAGAGGCAGGATGATCGTAGGCTGGAAGTTGGCGGAGAACGACAGGTGGTCGCCCAGCAAGAACGCCGCACATACCCCAAACGCGATATTGATCACCTTGTCTTTTGGCGGCATGGAGCGAACGAGTCGGAACATCGCCAGGATGTTGGCGATCGTCGCGAGCAAACCGGCGCTTCCCGTCGGGCTCAGGCCCATCCGGTTGCCCATCGCCTGCAGAGGCTTCGCCGCGTATTTCCGCAGCATGTACACCATCGGGAAAGCACCCGCCAGCATGATACCGATATAACCGGCCGTTTCCAGGGCGCGGAACTGATCGGTCGGATCGGCAATGATCGGATCGAAGCCCCAGGAGCCAAATACCTTGGAAAAGACGCCTGTGAAGTATTCCACGATCGAGAATACGAGGACGAGCTTGATGCCTGCATCCATCGTCTTCCCGAAAATCATGAATGCCTTGATCATCAGGTCGGGCAGGAAGCGCAGACCGAGCGCAATGGCGACCACAAACACCAGGATCGGCGACAGATTGATCAGAATTTTTCCGTATCCGATGGCAAAGGCGTAGGTGGATTCCGCATCAGTCGAGATTGTTTCGCGCACCTTGGTATTCGTCATTACGAGGATAGCACTGGTGATAAAGGCGCCGATAGGAACCGTCAAAATCCCGGACATCACGCCAAGCGCCATGTATTTGTGATCCCGTTTGTCGAGCATCGCCAGGCCCATCGGAATGGAAAACACGATGGTAGCTCCCGCCATGAATCCGACGATCATCGCCATGATCCAGCCCTCATAGGAGCTTTTCAGCACGTTGGCCAACTGGTAACCGCCCATATCGCTGGCCAAAATAGCGGTGGCCGCAAGCGCCGGATCGGCTCCGATCTTGTTGAAAATCGGCCCGCAGACCTTGTCGATAAACCAGGAAATATACGGAATTGAGGCCATGATACCTGCTGCCGGTACGAAGATATAACCGGTGGAATGAAGACCTTCCATAAATTCTTTGCCGAGCCCTTCATCACTGTTGCGGATCGCTGCGATTGCGCCGATCACCGCACAAATCATGATAAAGTAAATGACGTAACTGCCGATTTGGTCCATGTATCAACCCCACCTTTTCTCGCGCGTTCTATCGTCTGTCAGGCATAAAACGATCCTAAACCAGCGTGACACCCCATTTGCCTGCGGGCTTCCCCGGCTGTCGGGGGCTTCCGTCGGCAAGCCGCACGGACTTGGACAGCGGCTGCTTGCTTTCTCCCTCATGGTTCTCCTCCTTCGCAAAGGCATGGAAAAAATTAACAATAAAGGCGCCTAGTAATCTGGTAGCAGATTACCCAAGCGCCTTTGCTTTTTCGTATACACTTGTGAATTGTGAACAAGCGGGACAAAACTGGAACCGCTTACAATCAGGCAAAAAAATAAAAGCGGTACGCATAATTTATACTTCTTCATATACTCTGAAAATTCATCAGTAAAGCTCCATTGCTTTACTCCCATCGTAACCCAATTATATGGGCGGTAAGTCACGATGTCAACACTCGTTTTTTGCCTGACTCACAAACCTCGCCCCCACCATGCCGCCTCGAAAATGATGGGAAAAGCGGTTTAACCCCTTAAAATTTGAGTCTTTCTCCCTTATTCTCGCATTTTCATATGCTTCTTCCCTCCTTCAACCACCTAGGAGTCTAGGAAGGAAAACGCCTAGCGTCAAGGAGATCACTTGACCCCAGACGTTTTCCTTCCTGCTTGTCAGCTAGGTTGAAGTAGGGATCATTCTGCAATCCTTTGCCATACTACACTTTCACAACAAATGGTGTAATGAGTTGCAAGGCAAAGGCTTTACCAAATTCTACAGGTGATAAATCGTACAAGCTTCCATGAATCCGTCGCTGATTATAAAAGAGCAGATAGTTTGTCACGATTTCATAGGCTTCTTGATAGCTCTGAAATTCATTCCGCTGCAAACATTCTTTCTCCAAAACACTGTGAAATGACTCAATGTGAGCGTTTTTATTGGGTGTCTTTGGAGGAATTCGCTCATGCACCGTTTGGAAATGCTGACAGGCTTCTTCAAAGGCATGGCTAATAAACTGTGGACCGTTATCCGTACGGATAACAGGGCGATCATCACAATTGAATTGCTGCCGTTTCCACAAAGCACGTTGGAGAATCTGAGCAGCATGTTTTCCTTCGCAGGTCAGTCCGAAATGGTAGTCCACGATCGCTCGATCATAGACATCAATGAGACTCATCAGGAAAAAGAAACGCTGTTCTCCTACGATAAATCCGTATTTTACGTCTATCTCCCACAATTGATTCGGAGCGGTAATCTCTCGGTTGTTTGCCAACTTTCGAGGATGTTTCCTTTTCTTTTGTCGTTGTGGTTGCAGGAGTTCTTCTTCTTTCAGCAAGCGGTAAACCTTTTTCTTGTTGATGACCAGTTGGTGGTCTCGCCGTAGGCAGACGGTAAGCTTTCGATATCCATAAGCAGATTCTTCATCGGCAATCAACTCGGATAGCCATTCTTTGATTTGTTCGTCACTGACAGGTTGTCCGTCTTTTGACAACGAATAACCGGGTATAGGTCTTCCTCCGTGATAAACGCGAGGTTTTTGGGAGGCTTTGTTTTTTCGGTAATAGTAGGTTGCTTCCAGGATGCCGACAATACGTAGCACTAGTTTGGCTGTGTACCCCAGCTGTATCCACTTGTCGGCTATTTCCATTTTGTCCGATAAGCTGGGTTCACCTTTTTTACAAGATCACGAAGGATCGCGATTTCCAAGTCCTTTTCTCCCAGTAATTTCTTCAGTTTATCATTCTCCGTTTCCAGTTCCCGAAACTCTCCTGGACTTGGTGTATAGCTTGTTACAGCTTTAGCTTCGGAAGACGTATTCTGCCAATCTGCGTGTTTGGAGTCACGTATCCATCGATACAGCATTTTAGGGTCTATCCCATGCCGTCTGGCTACTTGGCTAGCGTTTCCTACTTCGTGGGCTTCCTGGATCAATTGTTGTTTGAACTCGATTGAATAGCGTCTCCGTTGCATAAAAATATCCCCCTGTTCTTCTGATATCAGCTTAACAAGATAAGGGGGTATGACTCAAATCCAATTTTGGGGCTTAAAAGAAAGCACCCCTGCCAGCTTTTGAAGTGCACCCCTTAGAATGGACATTGGATTAAACCCCTGGTAAATCCGATGAAATTTAAGGGGTGCATTTTTTATGGTGAAAAAGGGGCAAACGTTTAGAAGTTATTCTCACGAATTAAAGGTGGAAGCCATACGACTGCATATCGAAGAAGGATGGACATACCGTCGAATCATGGAGCATCTGGGGATTCCGGACCGCCACCGGCTTAAAGTATGGATGAAAAAATATAAACAGTTAGGCGAATTTGGGTTGATGGATCAACGAGGTAGACGTGAAGAATATGTTGATCAAGATCGATATGTTAAAAAGCTAAAACGAGAGAACTCGATGCTAAAAAAGTGTTTGAAAATCTGGATGCGGGAGGTGCAGCCCATAAGTATGAGGCGATCAAGCAAGTAGCTGGTGAGTATACGACTAGTGAACTTTGCAAGCTGTTTGGAGTCTCAAGAAGTGGATACTATGCATACTTGAAACGGCAACAAGCGGACCGGGACAAGCCCGTGAAAGACCTCATCAAAGTAGTTTATAAGAAGTATGATGGTAAATATGGGTATCGACAAACCCAGCTGTTTCTCTTACGAGATCACGGGGTATGGGTCAACCATAAGAAGGTACTACGTCTGATGCAAGAAATGAAGCTCCGTTCTCGAATACGCCGCAAATATCGAGGTCACTATGCTTCAACCGAAGGTGGACGAGTCGCTGAGAATGTGATGCAGCGGAATTTCAAAGCGGATGCACCTAATCGAAAATGGGTAACCGATGTCACACAGTATCGTGTCGCGGATACGTGGCTCTACCTGTCTGCTATTAAGGATTTGTTTAATAATGAGATTGTGGCTTACCACATTGGAGTTCGCAACGACAATCAGTTGGTCCTACGGACCTTTGAGAAAGCCTTTAAAAAGACGAAAGACGTGACTGGACTGATCGTTCACAGCGATCAGGGATTCCAGTACACGTCCTACGCTTACCACGACATGTTGCCGAAGGTTGGCGCCCAAATCAGCATGTCTCGGAGAGGCAACTGTTATGATAATGCCTCGATGGAGAGCTTCTTCTCGCATCTCAAAACGGAAGGGCTCTACCCTTATGATATCCGAAGTGTGGATGAGGCACAAAGGCGAATTGAGGAATATATTCAATTCTACAACCAAAGTCGACCACAACGAAAATTAAAAAGGCTGACGCCTGTTGAATTCAGACGTCAGCTGTCGGTCTAACGGTCGGGTTTTTTCTTACTGTCCACTAAATGGGGTCTTGACCACTTTGTAACAGGGGTGCTTTTCCTGCCGAGAACGAACTAGTCCGCCTTCTTCAGCAGGTCGATGATTTTCGCTTGTCTGTCCCGCAATACATCAGGCGTCCACTTTGCATGCTGCTCGATAAATACCTTGTTGGCGTGGAAAGCGTCGATCCTCTTTTGCAAATACAGCTTCTTCTTGTCCTCGAAATCGTGATTGCCAAGCGCGCTGTTTTTCTTCTGGCTGATGAGTACGAGATTGGCCAGGCGATTGGTCCAATATTCTCTCTCTTCATCCGTGAAATCCCGTTTCCACTGACTCGAATCAGCCGGGTTTTGCGGCAGCACGTGCTCCACTGTTATGTAGCTGTGTCCGGAGAGATGCACGGTGTTGTCACTCAAAAGGTATTCGAGCTTCAGCAGCAGATGACGGGCGAACTGCTTTTTGTACACATGTCCTTCAATGTTCCGGACAAATTCATCCTCATCAATCTCGAAGAGCTCTTTTTTCTTGAACAACTCTTCCACCTGATTCGCAGGGGTGCTGTCGATGGCCTTCAAAATGCTGTTCATTGCTTCCAGACGCAGCGTCGGTGTGATTCCGCACACCCAGTCGCCCGTAAATTTATGCTCCAGCTTTTTCAGGAATCGTTCCAGATCGGCGGCACCGAATTTGGAATAGTAGTGCATGAGCGGCGGTATCCAATCCTCCGAGCGAAGGCCGATCCGCATGACAGTGATGAGGTTCTTGTAGCCATTGCTCAGGTTTGAGCCTTGCAGCTCGATGATCTCTTCGTAAATCGCATTGTATCGCTCAATCAGTTCAAACGTGTCTTTCCCCATCCTCAGGCTTGGCTGCTTCGGCGCTTTTGGGTGATAAATGTGGTCGTGGAACTCTTCCAGCAGATTCGCGCGCGCTTTTTCCTGCACCAGAATCGTCCGGATGAACTGGAGAAAGCGGTCAAAATTTTCTCCGTGCTTTCCTTCGATCTCTTCCCAGACCTTGGCGTATTTGTTTACTTCCTTTTCCGATGCGAGAGCCCCGATGTTTTGCGATTTGAGAATGTCCGCGTTGGTCAGGGGAATGCCCCGGTTGTTCAGGATTGTAAACATCCGAAACGCATCTTCCGTATTGTCCGTGGAGACGTAGATAAACAACGCCTTGTTAAAAATGAAGCGTACGAACTGGGGCAAGTCCCCCGCCGCAATTTTGTCCTGCAGTTCGGCACGAAGCACGAGCGTGGCATTCGCCATGTTTTCCAAAGAGACGTTTTCGCTCTCCCGCAAGGCCTGCAGCTCTTCTTCCTTCGCTGTTCCGCCGTGGGCGATCAGATGCGATTGAATGAAGTCTTCTACCTTGTCGCGGATTTTGTATGTAATTCTCATCCTGGCCGGAACGTTCTCCAGCAGGTTCTCTTCCTGATAAATCTTCTTTTGCAGCGTCTGCTTGAATTGATCACTCCCGATCAAATCGCGCAGTACGGCCATCATGATAAAGAAAGTGGTCAGCCGCTGCTGCCCGTCCAGCACCTCGTACTCCGGATAGGAACTCGCCTTGATCCGCTTCAGTACGAGCGACCCCAGGAAGTAATCATTGTCCGGTTTGTTTTCAAACGCAAACACGAGGTCATCGACCAGTTCGGTCAGATTGTCTGTTTGCCATACGTAAGACCGTTGGTACTCGGGAATGACAAACCAAAAATCCTCTGAAAAGATTTTCTGCAGAATCTCTTTATTTGCATCAATCGTCCCTGCCGTCATTTCTGCCGCTCCCTTTTCTATTATTTTCACATACTGCCAGTAGTACTATATTCCTATCATATACGAGCGGACAGCTTTGCTCCAGGTGCAATTCGGCAGGATGCCAAGAAGGGGGCCGCCATTTGCAGCTAAGCTTGAGACCGCGCTTCCCCGAGCAGCTTCTCGACCGCGGGCACTGTGAAGCAAGCCAGGTTTTCCGGCAGCTCGTCCAGTGCAAACCAGCCGATCGCCCCGATGGCTCCGCCCTCTTCCCTGTTCCGCGCCTCTCCTGATACGATGCGGGTCACATAGATAGCGGAAATCCAATGCTCGCCTCGCTCCGGTCGAATCGTTTCCGCCATGCAGAGCAGCCTCTCTACCTGCACGTCCAAATCTACTTCCTCTCTGATTTCCCGCACCACTGTCTGCTCCAACGGTTCGTAGGGATCTACCTTCCCTCCCGGAATGCTCCAGGTCCCTTTTTCCGGTTCGCGGTTTCTGTAGACGAGCAAAAGCCTGTTGTCTGAATCGAGGATGACGGCGCCGACGCCGATCCGGGGTGCTTGTTGGGTCATAGCCAATCTCCTGTCCATTTTTTCGAGAACGACTACAGCGGTTCGTTCACTGTCCTTATCAGCCTTATCTGCCTTATGTATCTTATCTATACTTATCTATACGATATTGTACACTTCACACACGAGCTTTGTCTTTCTTGGGAATCCCCACGTTTATATGAACAAAAATCCTCCAACCATATTTTGGGCAAAAGCTGCTTGACAAAAAATATAACCATCGGTTACATTATAACCATCGGTTAGTAACCGTTGGTTATGAATTTTGTCTTTCTCTTATGAAATGGACTTCGAAAGGGATTGTGATCATATGACAAACAAACAGGAGCAGCGTTCGGAGGAGACCAAGCGATCGATACTGACAGCGGCGGGCAGGCTTTTCGCGGAGCGGGGCTACGACGCGGTGACCATGCGGGAAATCGCCAAAGCGGCGGGATGCTCACATACGACGATCTATATTTACTTCAAGGATAAAGAAGCACTGCTCCACCACCTCGCTATGGAGCCTCTGCAAGCCTTGTTTGCGGAAATGGAGGCGGGCGTGCAAAATCACTTGCTTTCAGCAGACGAAAGACTTTTGGCTGTCAGTACCAGCTTCATTCGTTTTTGTTTGCTGAATCGAAGCATGTATCCGCTTTTTTTCATGGCGAAGTCCTCCCGCGTGGACGAAAAAGAGCCTTCGCTTGAACTCCAGCATTTGCGAAACCAATTGTTTGGACTGCTGAAAGACGCCGTGATCGCTTGCCTTCCGCCCCACCTTACAGAAGAGCAGTCATGGGCCTATGCCCGCGTCTATTTTTTCACGCTGCACGGCGTGATCGGCACGTATTCCCAGTCGGACGAAACGTTTGACATGCTGATGGAAAGACTCGCTCCCACCTTTGAGCTGGCTCTGCGGGTCGCTCTGGCTGGCTGCAAGCAAATTGCACATGAGGAGGCTGCTGCGAAATGAAAGTGGAGAGAATCTCGGAGCACATCTGGAGCATCCGTTCCTGGATGCTGATTCCCGTACACGTATGGGCCGTAGCGGATGAAGAAGGGGTAACGCTGGTGGATGCGGGGATGCCGTTTATGGCAAAAGGGATTGAAAACGTCGTGGATCAGTTGGGGGCGGGACCTCTCCGGCGAATTCTCCTGACTCACGGTCATTCCGACCATACCGGTTCCGTCAAGGCACTCGTGGAGCGCCGATCCATTCCTGTCTACGCTCACCGTACGGAGATTCCGTACATGGAAGGCCAGCTTCCGTATCCGCGCCGCAAGAAAGCGGAGAAAAATGTAACCCCCGGCCTCGCGCAAGCGCTCGGCGAGAACGAGCATGGACAGTTAATGACCGTAGCCGGTCTGCGGCCGTATCTCACCCCGGGGCATTCGCCCGGACACGTCGTCTACTTTCACGAAGAAGACCAGGTGCTGTTGGCTGGCGATTTGTTTACCTCGAAGAAAGGAAAGCTTCACAGACCAATGCCGATGTTCACGGCTGATATGGGCGAGGCCATTCAAAGCAGCGCGATCGTCAGGGAATTGGCCCCTCGCCGTCTGGAAGTATGCCACGGTGGGCCCGTCATGAATGCAGTTGAACAATTGGATGCGTATATGGAGAAGACGGCGCGGGCCTACTCGGTTGATTTGCGGACTTCTTAAAAAGGGGGAGTGTGAAAAACACTCCTCCTTTTGCTGTCTGGTTGTTCAGGTCTTTCAGACAAGAAGCAGGACTGGGCTCCTCTATCTGCACGCACTCTCGTCGCGTCTCGTCGCGTCTACCCCAGCTGTTTGAGCAGCCAGTCTCTCCGATCGGCCTCGGCCTCCCCGCAGCCTGTGAAAAGATGGTCGCTCTCATACCATTTGACCTCTCGGGGAGTGCTGGCGGCAGCGATATACTGATCCGCCTGCTCCTTGTCGATAAATTCATCATTGTGCACAAATTGAAACAAGACAGAAGCTGGTGCCGCATTCTTTATGTAATGGACCGCATCCAGCGCTTCCAGCTCGGCAAAAACCTGCTCAAACCGCTCCTTGGGCAAAATTTGCCGGACCAGATCGGCTACCGGGTGCCCGCTCGTCCTGTGCCAGACTGTGGACCGGGAGTAGCCAGCCATGAGGACAAAGGCCTTGACCCGCTTTTCCACACCTGCGAAGACACCGCCCCAGGTCGCTCCATAGCTGTGGCCGACATAGCCGATCCGATCCGCATCGACGATGTCCAGGCTGGTCAAAAGGTCTACCGCTCGCTGCAAATCGACCACGGTTTGGATATACAACTCTTTTTTTACCATCATCTCGACGAGCTGCACAGCTCTTTCCGCCTGAGACAGCTCCGAGGAAAGCTCCTGCCGTAAAAACGGAGCGTCAATCGACAAAGAAACGATCCCTTGGGCCGCAAGTCTTTCCGCTTCCGGCAAAAACGAAGAGCGGTTCCCTTGTCCCGGATGCAGAAACAGTACAGCCGGGAGCGGTGTTTGCCCTCTTCCGTCCGGTGTCACCAAATATGCAGGAACCTTCCCTCCGTGGGGGCTGTCGTAGGAAATATCCCGTACGCTGTACCCTTCTTTTTCCGCAACAGAATGTTCTTCCCAACTGAGCGGCAATGTTTTGTCATAGAAAAACATCATTCTTTCCTCCCTTTACTCAATGAAAGCCCCGGGGCATTTTCGGCGCAGCTCCGTCAAAAACGCATCCCGGTCCTTCGGTGAAATCAGGACTATGCTGCCGTTCCCGTATGAGATTTCCAGCCGTTTCAGGGGCAAAGCCGGACTTGAAGCGGGATTGGAGGTTTTTCGCACTGTTTTTATGCTGTCCAGCGGAACTGCTCGGCGAAACGGGCCATAGCGGATGAGCAGCTCCTTGTCCCCGATGACGTAGTACGTGGAGGAGAACAGCCACAGGATAAAGCAGGGAACGGCAAAATGAACGATGAAGAGCACTGCTCTTTCACCCGTGCTCATCAAGCCTCCTGCAAACATGGTCCGCAGTCCCTCTAAAATGACTAACAGCATCGTTCCCACGATCAGTACAGCCAGCCACATATCTACCTTGGAAGGAAATTTCACGTTTTTGCTTTGCCTCCGTTTTTTCATGATGAGGACGATGAGCCTCGCAAGCGCAGTCTTCCACTTATTGTAACATATCGCTCATCCGTTTTTTACCTGATGGCCCATCTCCTGGGTTTGCCGGACTTGACCCTTTGACGTATAGTAATTGACAAGACAGAGTTGTAGATATATTCCGAAAAGAGGTGGAGAGAGCCCTGCTGCGTCTGGTCAGGGATCTCGCAACAAATGAAACTGGTATGCGTGAATTGTAGCCGGGAAGTGGCTTTGGATGCGTTCGATTATCAGTGCGGATGCGGCGGTTTGTTCGACATCGTCCACGATATGAAAGACTTGGATGCCGACCGACTGAAGCGCGTTTTTGACGAACGCCTTTCAGAACGCATGACCCCTTACGCAAGCGGAGTATGGCGCTACAAGGAGCTGATTTTCCCCGAGCTTCCCGAAGAGTTTATCACGACGAAATACGAGGGAAATACCGGGCTGTATTCCTCCGAGCTGCTGCAAGCCTATACAGGGATTCGCAAAATTTGGCTGAAGGCCCAGAGCGAGAATCCAAGCGGCTCCTTTAAAGACAACGGCATGACCGTGGCTGTCTCGCACGGGCGCTCGCTCGGCTATAAGCGCTTTACTTGCACTTCGACAGGCAACACGTCTTCCTCTCTGGCGATGTACGCCGCGCTTGCGCAGGGCTCATCCTACGTGTTTGTTCCGAACAAGAACATCTCGCTGAACAAAGTGCTGCAGACACTGGCCTATGGGGCAAAGGTGATCAGCTTTAGCGGCACCTACGACGACGGCATCCGCTTTTATGAACAGTACAGCAAGGAGCTGGAGCTGTACATTTGCAACTCGATCAACCCGTTCCGCATCGAGGGGCAAAAGAGCATCATTTACGAAATCTCGCAATATCTGAAGTGGAGCCTGCCCGACTGGGTCGTTATCCCCGGCGGTGCGCTGAGCAATGTAACGGCACTCGGCAAAGGGCTGCACGATCTGAAAACGCTCGGCTTGATCGACAAGGTGCCAAGAGTAGCCCTGATCCAGGCTGAGGGGGCAAGCCCGTTCCACAAGATGGCGGCTGCCGGAAAGCAGGAGCTGACTCCCGAGCCAAGCCCGTATACACGCGCTTCCGCCCTCAACATCGGAAATCCGCCAAGCTGGAAAAAAGCGCTCCGCACGCTGGAGCAAACAAACGGCGTGACCTGCTCCGTGACCGACGCGGAAATCCTCGACGCCAAAGCGAAGGTAGACCAGAGCGGAATCGGCTGCGAGCCGGCCTCTGCTGCGACTGTAGCCGGACTGCGCAAGCTGGTCGCACAGCAAATCATCGACAAGGACGAGACAGCAGTATGCATCCTGACCGGCAACATGCTCAAGGATACCGATGCTCTGCACGAATATCATCTCGGCGAAGCCTCGGCGGGCAACTACCGGAACGGCATCTTGTCGGCTGACCTTGCCCTGGAGGACATTCAGCGCCTTCTGTGATTGTCAGCTTGCGATTTACCCTTTGTTGATTGACCCCCGGGTATCGGCTCTCAGGTATTGGCTCACATTTTCCGGGCAATATTGCTCCCGGCTGGCGATCCTTCTTACAAACAGGCAACAAAAAACAGGCGTGCGCGAAATTGCATGCCTGTTTTTCTTTACCTGCGGGCAATGCAGACAAGTACATCTTGAGCTGTAACGCAGCCACGAAGAGTGGTACGCCGACCACTTCGCCGCCTATTTTAGCGGCATGCTCATCGTGACGTTTCTTTCTGTGAAGCCCAGCTTCCGATAAAGCCCGACAGCGTGGTTTTCCACAAAAACGCTCAAGCGAACCTCCGGCAACCCCGCCTCTTTCAACTGCTCGATCGCCCGCTCCATCAACTGCTTGGAGATTCCCCTTCCCCGGTACTCCTCGATCACATACAGCTCGTAGATAAATCCGAACGGAATGTCGGTGAACTGATCCCTGCTCGTCCCGAGCAAAACCCAGCCCATCAGCCGATCTTCCTCTGTCGCGATGAGGTAGTAGCCTCCTTTGGCCAGCAGCGGCTCAACCAGCTGTCTGACCTTCTCTTCTGTCGGTCTCGCTCTCCCGATGGTTCCATCGAACAGCGCTTGCACAGACAACTCCAGAATCGCTGCAAGCTCGTTCCCGGTTGGCTTTCGAATGTCCATTACTCTTCTTTCCTTCCTTTTTGCTTCAGCAAAACTAAGTTAAAAACAATAGATAAACAGCCATAATGCCGCCATCGGCCAGAATATGGCTGACGATCCCTCCTGCCACAGCATCGCTTCTCGCCCGCATGTATCCCCAGATCAAGCCCGCCGCAAATACCGGAACGACCATAAACACGTTATACGGCCAGGCAAACAAAGGAATGACGGACAGGAAGTGATACAAGGTGTAAAACGATGCCGTAAAGAAAATCGCTGTATGCTGTTTGTATGTATTTGCTAATCTATGAAATATGTACCCTCTCCAGTACAGCTCTTCCAGAAAGGGATTCACCGATAAAAGAATCAAAATGAGCCATATGAGATGATCGCCTGAAAAATTCCACTCGATCAGCAGGCTTTGCAGCTTCTCCCGATGGAAAACATGCGAGTGAAAGAAATAACCTCCCAAAAGAATAGCCAAAAAAAAAGAAGATTCCCGTACTCATTCCACTATACATATTTTTCCGTCTAAACACGAGCCCGCAGTCTCTCATCGCTTGCGAAAGCTTCTTTTCCTTCCTCAGCAGCATGTCCACGAGAGGAACCAGCAGGAGCCAGCTATAGAAAAGGACAAACGTAACCGGCACGCTCCCCACTCCCTGCAGTCCAATCAAGATCATGACAGCAGGTCCGCACAACAGCAGCAACAGCTTCATCCCAGCACCACCCATTTCCGCATCAGATGTATCTTCACAAATTTTATCTCCTCAAACAAAAATAAAGCAGTACCAAATTCTTGTGGTACCAGCGCAACCGGTGGAATCAACTTCCGACACTCGACAAACAATAGACGATTTAGTAAAATGTTTATATTAATACAAACGAAAAATAGGATGTGTTTATTTAATGACTGTTTCCGAACGCTTTTGGAATGCGTCACTGGATGAGCTGAAGCGCGGATATGTTCAAGAGGAGGATCGCTTTGTTTGCCTGCTCTGCGGAAAGGCTTTTGAGAAGGGAATTATTTATCCGGAAGATGGTGTCTTGTATGAAACAGAAAGATACGTGCGCCATCATATTGGGAAAACGCATCAATCGGTGTTTGACTACCTGATCAAGCTCGATAAAAAGCTGACCGGTCTGACCGAGCACCAAAACAGCCTGCTTCACCTGTTTTACCAGGGTAAAAGCGACGCCGAGGTGCAAAAGGAGCTGGGCATCGGCAGCGCCTCCACAATCCGCAACCACCGTTTTGTCCTGAAGGAGAAAGAGCGGCAGGCCAAGGTATTCCTCGCATTGATGGAGCTGCTGAAGGAAAAGGACAAGCACGCTCCCGCTTTTATCGACGTGCATCAGACCGCCACCATGGTGGATGATCGGTACAACGTAACCGCGGAAGAAAGCCAGGCCATTTTGAAAAAATACTTTCCCGAAGGCACGGACGGACCTCTCAAGACGTTCAGACTGAGGGAAAAGCAGCGGGCAGTCGTTCTCCGGCAAATTGCCACCAGATTTGAGGCGGATCGCACCTATACCGAGAAGGAAGTCAATGAAATTTTGAAGGCTGTTTATGACGATTATGTAACCGTCCGACGTTATTTGGTTGATTACGGTTTTTTGGACCGCAAAGCAGATGGCAGCCAGTATTGGCTGAAGAAATGACGATCTCCCTGTGCACGTTGTGGCGCTGCATGGCAGTAGTCGACAGAAAGAAAGGAAGGTATTTCCCATGAACCGCAAAGAGGAATTGAAGCAGCAATTTAAAGAAATCAAGACGGAAGCAGGCGTTTATCAGATCAAGAACATTAAAAACAACAAAATTTTGATCGAGAGCACGAAAAACTTAAAAACGATAAACGGCAAAAAGTTTCAACTGAAGGCGGGCAGCCATTTTAACAAACAGCTCCAGAAGGATTGGAATGAGTACGGCGAGGACGCCTTTGTCTTTGAAGTGCTGGAAGTGTTGAAAAAGAAAGAAACGGGCTATTTTGATGAAGCCGACGAGTTGAAAAAGCTGGAGCAGAAATGGCTGGAAGAGCTTCAGCCGTACGGTGAGCGCGGGTATAACTGATGAGACTTTACATGGAGAGACGGGCATGATGGCTTGCTGATCATGCCCGTTTCCATGTAAGGTCGGCACAATAGTTGAATGATCCGGTTAGTTCGTTCTCTTGGGGTCTGTCAAGATTTTTGTGTAAACTCAATCAACCGATATATGAACAGGTTTCATCCCCCTAATTGGGACATCTTTTTCGGAGCCAATAGAGTCAAGGGCGTGAGGCGAAGCGAACCCTTGACGCGTTGGTGGAGAGAAAGATAATCCCTTCGGGGATGAAGCCTTTCATTTGTTAACGGATGTACGGCTGTACCCGATCTTCAAAGAAAACGGATAGCTGTAAGAGAATCTGGCCCCAGTTCTGGACTCGTCCCGTCCATTTTCGCAGAACATCCATGGTTACGAGATATAACATCTTCAAAAGGGCATCGTCTGTGGGAAACATGGCTTTTCCCTTTGTCACCTTTCGAAGCTGTCGATGATAACTCTCGATGACGTTAGTTGTATAGATCAGCTTTCGAATCTCGGGAGGATATTTAAAGAAAGTGGCGATCTCGTCCCAGTTATTCCGCCAGGAACGAACCATCAAGGGATATTTACTGCCCCAGGTTTGTTCAAACTGCTCAAGCTCTTCCAACGCGGCTTGCTCCGTTGGAGCTTTATAGATGGGTTTTAGCTCGGACGTGATCTTTTTGAGATCCTTATAGGAAACATATTTGATGGAATTTCGGATTTGATGGATGACACACTTCTGAATCTCCGTTTTCGGATAACATGCTGAAATGGCTTCTGTAAAGCCACGAAGGTTATCGACGCTTGTAATAAGAATATCCTGGACCCCACGATTTTTCAGTTCATTGAGTACATGCAGCCAGAATTTTGCCGATTCATTCTCCCCAATCCAGATCCCAAGCACATCTTTATGACCGTCAAGGTCAATACCAATTACCATATAGGCTGCTTTATTGACGATAGCTCCGTCCTGTTTTACCTTAAAGTGAATGGCGTCAAGGAAAACAACAGCATAAACCGCTTGCAAGGGGCGATTTTGCCACTCTTTGATCATCGGTACAATCTTATTGGTTACATTCGATATGAGCGTTGGTGAGACTTCGATGCCATAGAGCTGCTGCAGATGGTCTTGGATATCGCGTGTGGATACGCCTTTGGCATAGAGGGCAAGAATTTGATCTTCGATCCCTGTCACGTTGGACTGATGTTTCTTTACAATGTTTGGCTCAAAATCACCCTCTCGATCTCGAGGGACTTGGATGTCGACATCCCCGTACTCAGAACGGACGGTTTTCTTGCTATACCCATTGCGGCTGTTGGTTGTCCGCTTGTTTTTCATGTCATGCTTGGGTATCCAAGAGAAGACTCGATTTCAGCTTCCAGCATTTCTTGGATTGTGTCTGCGAATAGATCCTTTAACGCTGACTGTACGTCGTCCACTGACTTCATGTTTTTCTCTTTGATCCACTGCTTGATCTGCTCTTTTGACATCATAAAAATCTCCCAACCTTTCTACTCCTAATTGTAGTTTAGAGGTTGAGAGTTTACACAAAATATTTTACAGACTCTTCTCTTGTAATGCCCAGAATCGGCGGTGCTGGGGATACTTTATCAAAACTTCCTTTTGAACTCTTTCACTACCCATTTGTCTTTTTCTTTTACTAAAATAATTTGTCCGTAGCTTATTCTTTCCATGCCAACATCATTGATAGATAACGGAGTCTTTGACTGTTTTGTGTAAAGTTTTGCCCCCACTAGAAAACTATGGTCGCTCCCTTCACCATCATCCGAAATGCTCAGCACGATCTGATTGTCTTTAACTACCTCACCATTTTTTCGCAACCACTCTTTTGCAATATTTACTTGTTCAGCATTCTTTTTATCGGCAAGCTTGACTGCTGGCAAAACGTCGTGGATTTCAGAGAATATGGAATCCACTTCATCCATATATTGCAGGATTATTCTTTGGGTTATTTCATCATTTACATTGTCGGAATCTGCGGCTTCGACAGAAGCAGGAGTGGCAGCAGTAGTATTATTATCTCGTGGGATCACTAGATAAAAAACAGCCCCAAGTAGAACAATCAATACTAATATCCCGTACATTTTTTTCACAGTTTCGCGCCTCCCTAATTAAACAATATATAGTGTCAAGGTTACCCTCGACACTATATATTGTTTAATACTCTTCTACATTCCACTTATTTCCGTAAATAAACACGAATTTCATACCTAATTTGTCTGGAGAAGCTCCCCCATAGAGTGCTTTTAGATTTTTATCCTTTTGGTTATTTGTATGAGCACTAATATAAATTTCTTCATAGTCAGTTATCGAATTATCATTGTCGTCATCAACCCGTGTAACGAACATCACGTGCCCTGGTACATAAATATAGTCACCAATTTCAATTAAGTTTGGTTTTTTTGACTCCCGTCCATGTATTCCATAATCCTCATTAGCGTCATTATAAGTTATCCAATTGAAAAAATACTTAGTCCCTGTCCAATTCCAAGTATTTGTTTCCCCTTTTGTATTTGCCCACCAATCTCTTCTCATTGGGTAATCCTTAGAAGAGCTATCTCTGCCTCCTAAGCCATACCAAATAGCTTGGGAAACATAATTTTGACAGTCGGTATCTCCATATGCTTTAAATTGACTATTATTGTAGTTTGTGAATGCTAATCTAATAATTGACCACCTAGTGGTACATTGCTCATAAAAAAGTTGACCACCTGAGCACCTCTTTCCTGTATCTTGAAGTTGTCGGACCACAAGATATAGGAGGAAAGGAAATGCTTCAGATGGCTAATTACGAGTTTATCAGGAAACAACACATTCTGCTAGGAAAGTCGATTCGCCAAATTTCTCGAGAGACCGGCTATTCCCGTCAAGTGATACGAAAGGCTTTGAAATCCTCTGAGATTCCTGTGTATCAGCTTTCAAAACCGAAGCCAAAGCCAGTCATTGATTCTGTCAAGCCCATCATCTTGGAGTGGCTGCATCAAGATGAACAAGCTCCCCCGAAGCAGCGTCATACTGCCAAACGCATTTACCAGAGACTCGTTGACGAACATGGATTCACCGGCGGTGAATCTACTGTACGACGCTACGTCAGAGAGTTGCGGGTTTCTCCCCCTAAAGCATTTGTCCCTCTCGATTTCCCGCCAGGGCGCTTTGCTCAATTTGACTGGGGTGAGGTTACGGTTCATTTACAAGGGAAACAAGTAAAGGTTCAAGTCTTTTGTATGCGTTGCACATACAGCAGAAAGATTTTTATCAAAACATTTGCTCATCAGAAGCAAGAGGCTCTTCTCCAAGGTCATGTAGATGCTTTTGAATTTTTCGGTGCTGTTCCCCAAGTCATCACATACGACAACCTGACAACAGCCGTTAAGAAGGTATTGGAGGGTAAAAATCGCGAGGAACAAGAGCGATTTACTCAGCTACGTGCCCACTACCTGTTTGAAAGCTATTTCTGTGATCCCGGAAAAGGGCATCAAAAAGGCCAGGTGGAAAACCTCGTACAGTTTGCTCAGAGGCAATTTTTTACCCCTGTACCCAGTGTTTCTTCTCTGGAGGAGCTCAATCAAATCCTCCTCGAAAAATGTATCTCTTACGAGAATACAACCGTTCCAAGGTCTTCACTAACGGTTGGAGAAGCATTTGCTCAAGAGTTGCCTATCATGCTTCCATTGCCTCCACGGCCATTGGATTGTTTCCGTGTTGTACCCGTGAAAAGCAATACGCTATCCATGATCCACATTGAGAAAAATGCCTATTCCGTCCCCGTTTCCTATGCATCGACCCAGCTTACTTGCCGAGTGTTTGCTGAAAAAGTTGAGGTGTATCACGGAAAAAGCCTGATTGCGACGCATGAGCGGTGTTTGGAAAAGGGAAAGGAGATTTTGCAATACGATCATTATCTGGATTTACTTCTTATTCGTCCAGGAGCAGTTCTTTATGCTAGACCATTGCATCAGGCAGGATTACCCGCCATTTACCAAAAGTTCTTGGACAAGTGCCGCAACCGACCAGGAGGGATGAAGGAGTTCGTTCGACTCTTGCTTTTGCACCGTGAATTCGATACTTCTCTTGTCGAAGAAGCACTGGAGGAGGCCTGCCAAAAAGGGATGTTCCAATATGATGCCGTAAGGCAATTATTGTTTCAGCGAACATTGCCGGAACACCGTCTACCCCAACTCTCGTTGGTGGAGGATAGCTCTGTTCCACGTATTCAGGTAAAGGCCCCAGATCTTAGCCAGTACAATCGTTTGTTACAGAAAAGGAGTGTGGTTCATTGAGTACGAGTTTCTTGCTTGAAACCTATGCGAAACGCCTTCGCTTACCTGCGATTAAACGTGTCTATAAGGAAATTGCCCATGATGCTGCTGAACGGCAAATTCCCTACGAGGAGTTCCTCTTAGCCCTACTAGAGCAAGAAGTTCAGCAAAGGGATGCTAACCAAATCGCCAGTCGCATCAAGCATGCCAAATTCCCTTCTATGAAAACGATCGATCAATTTGAATTCTCAGCCATTCCGTCTCTCAACAAGCCCAAATTGCTTCAACTGGCTCGCTGTGAGTACATCGAAAAGACAGAGAACATCATGTTTATCGGAAACTCTGGCACTGGCAAAACTCATCTCTCCATTGCACTCGGGAAGGAAGCTTGCCATCATGGCTATTCCGTCCAGTTTTGGACTGCCGCTAAAATATGCAATGAGCTTATGGAAGCTCAGTCCCAAAAGCGAATTCTCCAGCTAGAGAGGCAATGGTTGAAAACAGATTTGATTATTTTGGATGAAGTCGGGTTTGTCCCTCTCAGTCGGACCGGGGCGGAGTTATTATTCCAATTTTGTGCGGCCCGCTATGAGAAAGGAAGCATGATCATTACCAGTAATCTGGAATTTACGGAATGGACACAGATTTTCAAAGATGAGCAAATGACGTCAGCCCTGGTTGATCGGCTTACCCATCGTGCCCACATCTTTGCAATGAATGGGGACAGTTATCGCTTTAAACAGAGCATTCAAAGATCGTGATCATGAAAAAGTTACCCACCCGACGGGTGGATTGATTTTTGCCATGGTGGTCAATTTTTTGATGAGCACTGTGGTCAACATTTTGGTTGACATTCACAGTAGTTTTTTGTTGATGTTGAATTTGTTGCATCTGTATATTTTCTCGCATAATAAACAGCATCCTCTCGGGCAGATTGGTCAAATCTATCCCACTTATCTCCTGGGACACCTAATACTGATACATTATCAGATGACCTATGTCCTGATACGTTTCCTTCAATTTTCAATCTTTTTTCCTCCCATGTTTGAGGGACATCCGCATCTTCAGCCTGTGACATCACCTCATTTCCTAACTTACTAATACTATTAAAATCTGTTCCAAAGCCGAACAATTCTTTTAAATTATCCGAATAATCATCTTGTGAAATTAGCCACTGGTCATTTTCTTTAACTAATTTCACCTTATGATTTATTTCATTTTCGAATGGCTCTTTTAAAAAGTTGTAATCAATACTTTGATTAAGAGAAAGCTCAACGCTTGCTTCCTTATCCTTAATACTAATTGACAAGATGTCAATTTTATTGTTGAAGCTACTAATTTCAGTCCCATCCTCTTCATGAGAATTAATTAGAAATTCGGAACGATTGATCTCATACTCTAAGAATTTCCGGCTAATAATGTCATCATTATTAAACAATTTGCCCAAATCCTGTAGAGCATCTTTGTCTTTATCTTTAATAGAGGATAGTTCTAAATCAAAATACTCCTGTAGTTTTGATTTAATTTTTGTTTCCTCAGATTCATTCTGAGTTTTTGCAAAAACCGTAACTGGACTTAAAGCAAGTGTCAAAACCATAAGTATAAAGATACTTTTTTTCATAAATACTAAGCCTCCTTTGATTCTTTTTTGTTATAATAAAAAATCTACTCTATTTCAAACACCTCCTTTATGAGAACTATAGAAGACATTCGCCCCCTTTACCTAAGTGGTAACTATTGGAAGTGATTAGACAAATTTTACCAACAATAAATCGGTTTTTCAAGTTTATTTTTTGATTTTTAACCCTTATACAACTTTAAAAAATTATTTTTATTCACCAACTTGTATTAGTTTCACTCCCATGAAAAAAGAACGAAACAATACTTCTCTAAATCTGCCTTTTAACATCGAACATCTCCTGCTTTTGTAATAGTCAGTAAAGTTTTTCTACTCTAAGATGGGAAAACTTTTAAAAAGTATGAGTGGACTCTGAAAAACATGTTCTGAT
This sequence comes from Brevibacillus borstelensis, assembly GCF_036700025.1. Lineage (NCBI taxonomy): Bacteria > Bacillati > Bacillota > Bacilli > Caryophanales > Paenibacillaceae > Brevibacillus > Brevibacillus borstelensis. The sequence goes on from NZ_CP144922.1 coordinate 4,911,219, forward strand.
GACCCATTGTTACCGTAGCAAACAGCATAGTATAACCGATTAGGAGCTTTTACGAGTAAACAATGAACAATAATCATATATTGACCATTAAAAATTCGAATCGTAAAAAAGCCGTACACGACATGAAAGCAGTTGCGTACGACTTTTTTTATGAGTGCATTCACTTTTCATTTCGACCAAAAGATCACGACCTCTCGAAACTTCACTCCACTTTCTTTACAACCTGCGTAAAGAAGCGCTCCACATAGCTTGCATCTGCCAAAGGATCTCGTACGATTTGGTTCCACTTTTCCTTCTCTTGAAGATCGGCAAAGGAAACCCCGTACCATTTTTCTGCCGCATCTCTCGAGATGGAATAGGCACCATCGGTAAAGCTCATTTGATACGTTTGCAGGTTGTCGATGAGGACAAAATTGGCTGTCGCATTGTAAAGCAGCGCTTGCTTGAGCAGCCTTTCATCAATGTTGGCGGCGTCCAGTTCGAAAATAAGCTCCACCTTGTATTCCTCAGGAAAAAGCTGAAAGGTCTTGGGTATGTCGGAAAGCGGAAGATGGTAGTTCAAGTTGCCCAGATTGCCCGCGTCCCCCATATATTTATGTTTATAGGGCAGGACACTTTCAAAATCATGAGTCAAAGGGTTCTTCTGCTCCATTCTGTACTGCTCTTCCTTTGCTTCTGCTTCAGGCTTCAGGTAGCCTTCTACCATTGTCAGTGAAACGGCGCCTACGAGGAAAAGAATCACAATCCATACGTTTTTGCTTTTCATCTCACTCTTTCACCTCGCATTTCTCCGCCAAATGGGACGCCTTCCAAAACATCAGCGGCACGATAATCAGAAGGAAAGGAGGCGCATAATCCGCGATGAGAAGCCCAAACTGATACGGCCCGTCGATACTGATCGGGCGGCCAAACCAGAGGTGGCTGCCAAATTTGATCGCCGTCGTATACAGGATCATGATTGCTGCATACAGCCCCCATACAATCCATGCCGCTTTCTTCGTTTTTTCCAATCTGGCAACGTTCATGACAGCGACGGCCTGAAGATCGTGGCTCTTTCTCAGCAAACCCGCAACGTAGATGCCCCCGCAAAGCAGCACCGCCATCGTAGCCATATTGTTGAACCACATGCCCGACAGGGTAAACCGAAGCGGTATCGACAAAATCCAGACGACCAGCATGTAAAGCAGCACGGACTGGGCAAGCTCGACTTTGTAGCGGTTGACATAGATCGGCTGGCTGCCGTCCACGAGAAAATCAACGGTATCCAAGCTTCTTGTCGCACGCGAAAAGGCTTCGGGAAAGGGCAGTCCCTCTTCCATCAAGTCTGCTACCTTCGCTTCCAGATTGCTGATGATCTCCTCTTTCAGCTCACGGGTTTCTCTGCTCTCTTTATGGGCAGCGAACAGTCTGTCTACGTATTCCCGTAATTCTTTCATCGCTCTTCCACATCCTTTTCCACACGAATCAGACGATCGATCAGATTGCGGGCCAGCTCCCATTCCGCGCAATTGGTGCGGTACAGCTCCCGGCCAAGCTCCGTAATGCTGTAGTACTTCCTGCGCCCTCCCTGCGTTTCTTCTCCCCAATAGGACTCGATCATTTTCTGTTTTTCGAGGCGGCGCAGGCTTGAGTAAAGGGTCGGCTCCTTCAGCTCAAACCGGTTTTGGCTTTTTCTATAGATTTCCTTGATGATTTGATAGCCGTAGTTATCGCCCGTCAGAAGCACAGACAAAATGATCGTATCAATACTTCCACGGACTAGATCGCTATTGTTTAAGGTTTCATCCAATCGCACACGCCTCCAATCAGTTGCTGAGTATAGCATAACATATATTACTATGTGTGACAAAGTACATTGGCACAGATAGGCGGTTTTGTTCTTCGCTTCGTTTGATGTTTAGTGCTTATGGTTGGAAAAAGCGTGTTGGACGGGCTTTTTTGAGCCCATCCGGGAAACGAAAGGAATGCTGCTTCCGGTGTCAGAACCATGCCACCAGCCGATTGAAAAAACGGGTTTCCGCCGTATGAACAGTAAGAGATAAGCTGCTCCATTACTACTCAGGAACAAGTTTGTTCGCCATGTTCGTTTTGCTCAAAAAGAAAACCGCCCTTTATTTAGATAGGCGGTTCATGCAGCGCTTCCATACTTGTCGTTACTCTACTGTGATCCTGTCACCTTTACTGGTTGGCTGCGAGATTACCAAGAATTCAATTTCCTCGTTTGAATTGTTACACATTTGATGCGAAATCAGGGGTGCAATCTCGATTCCCTCTTGTTGATTGAGAACAAACTCCTTGTCGCCAACGATCATCGTTGCTGTGCCTGACAGGACAAAGAAAAATTGGCGGGACTTTTCATGATAATGCTTCACTTCGGAAGTATTTGCCGGCATCCGTTCGTGGATAACGCTTAGATCCTGGCCTTTCACTAAATGCCAGCCATCGCAATTGTCGCCCCAAATATAGTGTTCGGCACTGTGTTTGCTTATTTTCATTTAAGCAGCTCCCCCTCATCCGCTTTTCTTGTTAACGTGATTTAACAACGTACCCTTTCTTATATAGAAAAATGCTTCTTGGCGCAGCGGTACGATTCGCTGTTTGCGGCCAAGAAGCATTTATTCTGCATTTTTCCGTATGACCGGCCTGGATTACGGCATCCTAGCCCGAATGGTTATTGATTCTCTGCCGAATAGTATTGCTTCAGGCTGGAGCGTATCCCGGCGGTATCCTTCATCAGCGTTTTTGCACTGAAGAAAATGCTGCCCTGCACTTGCGGGAAGGCTTTGTTGAACTTGAGCTGCTGGATGATGGCGTTGCTCGACGCCCAATCTGTCGTGTTGGTGCCGACCTTGTACGCGCCTTGCCCGATGTAGAGCTTGACCGGCGTACCGTTCGTCTCCATAGACCACCATTGAACCAGCTTGTCATAGGCTGCCGGCTTGTAGCCGATGCTCCAATAGAGCTGCGGAGCCACGTAATCAAGCCAGCCGCTGCGAATCCATGTACGGACGTCGGCATACAGGTTGTCGTAGGAGCTTTGACCGTTTGTATCCGAGCCGGTTGGATCATCTTTTGCATTGCGCCAAATGCCAAACGGACTGATTCCGAACTCCACCTGCGGCTTCACGCTTTTGATCGACGCATACAGGTCTCTGACAAAAGCGTTGACGTTATCGCGGCGCCAATCTCCTTTGGTGGCAAAGCGCCCCTGGTTGTAGGCGGCAAAGGTGGCGGCGTCCTTGAAATCTTCTTTTCCGTACGGATAGAAATAATCGTCCAGATGCACGCCGTCAATATTATAGTTGTTTACGACCTCCATAATGGTGTCGATGATATGCTGCCGAACCTCCGGCATGCCCGGGTTGTAAATCAGCAAGTTGTTGTGAGCGACGACCCAGTTCGGATGGAGCCTGGCTGGATGCTGCGGCGCAAGGGTTTCCTTTGCTACCGTAGTGCTGGCCCGAAACGGGTTGAACCAGGCGTGGAACTTCATGCCGCGCTTGTGCGTTTCTTCGATCATGAACGCGAGCGGATCGTAGCCGGGGTCTTTCCCCTGTGTGCCAGTCAGCCACTTGGACCATGGAACGAGCTTGGACGGGTAGATCGCGTCTGACTCCGGTCTTACCTGGACGATAATGGCGTTCATACCGGTCGCCTTCAGCTCGTCCAGCATGCGGATGTACTCCGCTTTTTGCTGCTCTACAGGGAGGCCGGCTTTTGACGGCCAATCGATGTTGAACACCGTGCTTACCCATGCTGCACGCATTTCTTGCTGCTGACCTATTGTGTTGATTGGTGCGGTGTTTGTTCCGTTCGCCGAAGCGCCAGAACCAGCATTGATCGCAGGAGCTGGAGCTACTACAGAACCATTGCTCACGATGTCAGGCGGTGCTGCAGACAGACCCAGCTGTACATTGCCCGCTGCAGACGCGGCGATGGAAGCGCCTGCCGCCGTTTGCGGCTGAGCTGCTGCAACGACTGGCGTAAGCCCTAACAGCAGTACGAACAAACCCATGAGAAAGCCTTGTTTCTTCAATTTCTAATCCTCCTAACAGCCAAAAAAATTCCCCGATATGTACTATACGAGCTTGTCTGTTTTATCTATCAATCTAGTAGACGCACCAAGGAAGATTTTGTTGCTTGAAATGGCTGAAAAAAATGGATAGAAAACGCGAAGGGTGTCAACATGGAACCAAACATGCTACTTATTTCCCAATTTTCATCAGATTCAGGAAAAAATTGATGATTTTCGCTGGAAGAAACCCGTATACTTCATGGTAATGCGGGCTGCAGGCTCCTATCATGAACTTCCGATTTTTTTTCGCAAGTCGTCACAAAGAGGTGATTTCCTTGATCGAAATGCAGCGAAAAACAAACCGCCTGTTTACCAATGAACTTCCGAAATGGGCCCTCATCGTACATAAGGTGATGATTTCCCTTCTCTTTCTTATTGCCGTCCCCCTCTGCGTACTCAGCCTGATCGCCTTGTTTACCGAGGACGACCTGTCTATTTTTCTGTTCTTGGGCATTATCGGCGGGGGGGTTTTCTGGTTCGGGCGTTTTTGCTACAAAAATTTGCTTCAATATACGCAGCAGCGGTTGATCGTGGAGCTGCGGGAGGACGGGTACTTTACGTCTTTTTCCAACCAAAAAACGAACGAGAAGCAGACCATCTTTCTCCCGTTTGCCGGGATGGAGTACGTTTTGCTGGGGATGGATTATCAGTATGCGGTGAAGGCAACCCCCCGCTCTACTGGCCCCGGCGGCAAAGTTGTTTTTTACCGGGTCGTCAAACTCATGATAAGCGGCATCAGTTCAGATAGGAAGCATGAAGTGGTCAGCTTTCCCATCGGTGATCAGCCTACGCTTGACGAATGGGTGAACGTGTTTCAAGCCAATCAAGTCCCGGTCCTTGTTACAGATAAAGCATTGAGCGCTGTTCCTTATACAAAAGAAGGGATCGATGAGGTACCGAAAGCTCCATACCAGGGTACCCTCCCGTTTCGGATCGGCTCGGAAGCAAAAGAGCTCGACAACGTGTTCCTGACAGAAGAGCAGCAGAAACAGCAGGCGGAGAAAAAGAAAAAAAACCGGAAGAGAATGCGCGGCTTTCTCATCGGCTTGGGGATTTTGCAAATGTTGATGGTCCGTTATTGGTTTATCGATTGGCGCGTTGTAGACGAATCTGTCTTTAGCGATAAAGCGGATGATACCCTGGTCTTGTTTCTCACTTTGATCGGATTGCTTGTGATCAGGTTCTTCACGCAGTCGAGCCGGTGGTTCGACCCGTTAGTTGACATGCTGGTGCTCTTTGGCGGTTTGACTGTCGGCCTTCTCTGGACTCTCGTCAGTGTGTCAGTGCCGGATGGTTTTTCGTTCGCTGTCTACTCGCATTGGCTTTTGAACTGCTTTCTCTACGCGCCGTTTGCCATTTTCATGATCGTTCGGCAGCTCTTGCGCGATCGAAAAGAAAAAAAGCAGCAGCGCGAGCAAGCTGTGTAATGCACAAAGGAAAAAAAGGCTTGTTTGACGTGATCATGCAAGGTATGCCTGCACAAGCAAAGAAAGCTTGCAGAATCACCAAATGCCTTCGGAATTACAGAATGCCTGCAGAATCACAGAATACTCGCCTCTTTTATGGGCAGCCGGTAGCTTTTTACCAAGGTCGGACCGCTTTGAATATCCTTTTCGGGAGCGCGCTCAAAACCGAGGCGTTCATACAGGCTGATGGCAGATGCCATGATGTCTGTCGTGTGCAGATGCAGTGCGGATGCACCCAGCTTGCGCGAACGCCTGACGCTCTCCTTGATCAATTCAGTGGCTACCCCTTTTCCTCTCGCTTTTGGCAGAACCGATAAATAGCGAATAATCGGGGTGTCGATCTGCAGCTCCGGCAAGCCATATGCCTCTTTGGCTGACATGTACAACTGCACGGCGCCAACGATCTCTCCATCGTATTCGGCTACGATGCGCGCGAGCGGACGGTCATCTGCCGCCGACTCGCGCAGCTCTTCCCGATACTCCTCCCATCTTCCTTCCGGCAACAGGTGCTCATACTCTTCATACGCTTCCACCAAGAGCTTCTGAATTGCTTCCCGGTCCCCGGGAGCGGCGACGCGAACACGAATTTGACTTGAACCGCCCATCTGTCACACCCACCCTTCCTCTTTTCGTCCATGCTTTGCCTGAGACCCGCGAAAAAGGAGTCTTCGCTTGGAAGCTGTCGCAATTATAACCATAAATTCATATAGGTTATATAGGAATTATGATTGTAACTATACATGCGCCATTTTTCGGCGTCAATGCGCATTCTAATAAAGTTATTCCATCATAAAATAGAAAGAATTTATAACGAGGCTGACTCAAGCAAATACTTGGGGGAGAGAGTCTCACACTATTTTTCCTGCCAGGAGGTTTACGTAATGGGGGGCCTGCACGTTTATTTGCGCGATCGTGCCGAGCGAACGCCTGATGCGGAGGCAGTCGTTTCCGGCGACAAACGTTTTACTTATCAAGCTTTTTTTGAGCGTGTAAACCAGCTTTCGATGTATTTGCAATCGATTGGAGTGCAAAAAGGAGACCGTGTCGGAATCCTGTGCAAAAACAATCACCCCTTCCCGACGATTCTGTTCGCCGTCTTGCAGGCAGGAGCGGTGGCGATGCCGATCAACTGGCGACTTACCGCCTACGAAATGGAAGGAATCATTCAGACAGGAGCTCCCAAGGTTTTATTTTACGACGAGGAATTTGCCCATTCTCTGTCTCATGTCAAAGGAATGATCGAGTTTGCGATCGCTGTCGAGGCAGGCGGCGAGCTGACCGATGCTTTCGCTTCTATTTTTGAAAATTCTCCTCCTCCCGAGCCCCCTGCCGTTCCCGTTTCGGATGAAGATCTCGCTTTGATTCTGTTCACCTCGGGAACGACCGGGATTTCCAAGGGCTGCATGATTTCCCACGGATGCTACGACGCTTATTTGCGGTGCATTGATCCCGATCTGCGTTCCGGCTTCCGCTTTCTGGCCGTTCATCCGCTCTTTCACATGAGCAGTACGTCCATGATCCTGTTCAACGTCTACCTGGGAAATACGATGGTGTTTCTCGACGACGACGCTCCGGTTTCGATCCTGAAGACAATCGAAAAGGAAAAGATCAACGCGATGTTTGCCTTTCCTTCCGTATACACCTATCTGCTGGAGGAGATCAGGCAAAATACGTGGGACCTCTCCTCTCTTGTCCACGTGGCATCGGGAGGCACGCGTGTTCCTGCCTCGCTCATCCGGAGCTATGCCGAACTGGGGATCCCGATGGGGCAAGGATACGGAAGCACGGAGGCATCCTTCGTCAGTCACTGGAATTTGCAAATGGGGCTGGATACGGCAGAATCCGTGGGCAAGCTCTTTCCCGGCGTCCAGCTGAAGATCGTCCATCCCGACACAGGCGAAGAGCTGCCACCGGGACAAACAGGAGAACTGATGGTGAAAAGCCCCTATATTTTCAAGGGCTATCTCAACAATCCGGAAGCTACACAAAAGGTTTTAATCGACGGCTGGGTACGTATGGGCGATGCCGGCAGACTCGACGAAAACGGGTTTTTGTACATCTCCGGACGGTACAAGGAGATGATTCTCTACGGGGGAGACAATGTATACCCGGCTGAAATCGAAGAAGTGATTCACCAGATCGAGGGCGTGATGGAAGTGGCCGTCATCGGAGTCCCGCATGAGACGATGGGCGAGGCGCCCCGGGCGTACGTAATCAAAAGCGGAAACAGTCCGCTGACGGAGTCGGACATCGTTCGCGCTTGCAAGGAAAAGCTGGCGGAATACAAAATCCCCGAGGTGGTGTTTGTCGCTGACCTCCCTAAAAACGGACTGGGAAAAGTCATGAAGCATGTGTTGCGAGAGCAAGCCCTGTCCGAAATGCCAGTACGTTCCACCTGACGAAAAAACCGTCCCAGACTTTAGAGTGGGACGGTTTTTCACTATGGCGCGTGCCCAGCAAGCCGTTAATTGCTAGTTGGTGAAAGTCCAACCGAGGCAGGAGCCAAGTCACCTCGTAGCTGACAGGCAACTGGTGGAGAAATCCTAAGGTTGAAGCCCTGTGACAAAGTAACTCGAAAGAGTGCGAGCAAATCAGCAGGCCGTAACATAAAGTGAATCCTGCAGCCTCGTTAAGAAAGACCACCGAGAGGTGGACAAAGGGAAGCCGAGCTTGTTTCATATGGGCGAAGGCCAAGGACGGTGTGGAGAACTTGGAATACAGCACCTATGAATCCCTCGGGGTATGGGGAGCGGTATGTTGAGAAAGTAGTTAACGGAACTGGGGAGACCCTACTCTGCACGCCCCGTCAGGAGCGTAAAACGGAAACCTATAACCGTAAGGGAAGTGGTGGATGGCAGAGAGGGAGTCGGAGGGGTTCATAGTACCGATGAACATAAGGACAACACAACCTTATGGAGGGAAGGAGCCCTGCTTTGTTCACGGGTCGAAGGAGGTAAGAGTGAGTGAATGCAAGTAAACTTGCTAACTACACCGATGTAAAAGCTCGACAACTTTGGACAACCCTATATCTTTGTGCCAAGGCAAACTCAAAACGGCGATTTCATGCCTTGTATGACAAAATCTACCGCCCGGATATTCTAGCGACAGCTTGGAGGAGAGTAAAAGCAAATAAAGGGAGCGGAGGAATCGACGGACAATCCATCGCACAGATTGTGGAGGAGTATGGGGAGAGCCGTTTTCTTAACGAGATCTATCTAGATTTAAAAGAAAAGCGGTATCGTCCACATCCGGTTCGTCGAACTTACATCCCTAAACCGGATGGCAAGAAACGTCCACTCGGCATCCCGACGATCAAGGATCGGGTGGTCCAAATGGCTACTAAGCTAGTCATTGAACCGATCTTTGAAGCTGATTTTCGGGACTGTTCTTATGGCTTTCGGCCAGGAAGAAATGCTCACCAGGCAATTGCACAGATACGCAAAGCAAGCAAGAGGTGTTATTGGGTCGTAGATGTTGACATTAAAGGGTATTTCGACAACATCAACCATGAGAAGTTGATGAAACTGGTCGAAATGAGAATCAGCGACAGACGTGTTCTGAAACTTATCCGACAATGGCTGCAGGCTGGGGTCATGGAAAATGATCAATTCCATGAAACAGAACTGGGAACTCCGCAAGGAGGGGTAATCTCGCCTCTTCTTTCAAACATCTATCTAAACTACATGGACACCATTTGGGAAAATCAATTCTCCCATCTTGGCACACTTATCCGCTATGCGGATGACTTCGTTATCATGTGCAGAACCAAACAAGAAGCATTGGAAAGCATTCAAGTGCTGATGGCTATTCTAAACAAGCTGGAGCTTAGTCTCAGTAAAGAGAAATCTAGACTCGTTAATATTTGGGACAATTCCACTGGGTTTGACTTTCTTGGGCTGCACCATCGCAAATTCCCCGTGTTCAACAAAGGGGGGAGCAAGGTATTTGCTATGTCTCATGTACCAGCTAAGAAAGCAATGAAGGAAATGAGACGTAAAATTAAGGAATACACTGCACCAAGGAACAAACTGTTTCTGTCTCTAGAAGAGCTAGTGAAAGGGCTAAATCGCAAGCTAAGGGGGTTCAAGAACTACTACTTCATCTCGCCCATCGCCAAACGATGGGCAAGACGGATAGACTGGTATGTGATTGAACGCCTTACAATCTTCTGCAACAAGAAAAGAAGCAAGCGGAATAAACATGCCGGAAAGCTGAAGGTCATACAAAACACGCAGGGTAGTTTATTGAAATTAGCCGGATAAAGTAAGCCGAATGCCAAAGAAAGAAGAACATCGGAAAGCCGTATGAGGGAAAACCTCACGTACGGTTTGATGAGGGGGAGCTGAAATGAGCAAGGCGACCATACGGTCGCCCGAAAGTTTCAGTTCTCTACTCTACAAGCAAACCATATTGGACGTGTGCCTCTCCCGGCCCGCATTGCAGCGCTCCATGGCGGCAGTCGGGCCAAATGGAGCGGTCTCTTCCGGCCTTGCCTGTATATTAATCAGGTATCGGAAAATGGACATAAAACGTACTGCCTTCTTTGCTTGTCTCCACATCAATTCGCGCCTGATGCCGGTTTGCGATGCTGTAGCAAACAGCCAGCCCCAAGCCGGTGCCTTCCGCCTTTGTCGTAAAGAACGGAGTCCAGATTTTGTCCAAAAGGTCTTCCGGGATTCCAGGTCCTTGATCCGCGACTTCCAAAACAGCTTCTCTGCCCTGCACATATGTCTTGATGGTCAAGGTGCCGCCACGCTCCATCGCTTCGAGCCCGTTCAATGCCAGATTGAGGAAAAGCTGGCGAATTTCTTTGCCATCCAAATAAAGCTCGGGACAATCCTCCAGCATCGTCTGCATGTTTTTTCCGCTCAGAGCCGCTTCCGCCTGAACGAGCGGCAGCAGCGGTTCAATCGTATGGAACAAATGCTGCTTTTTCAGATCGCTTGTCTTGTTTTTGGCGAGAGTAAGAAATTCGGTAATGATCGTATTGGCACGATCCAGCTCGGTAATCATAATATCGACGTATTGGAGCGACCCTTTCTCCTGATTTCCTTTTTCCAACTGCAAAAATCCCCGGACAGTCGTCATCGGATTGCGGATCTCGTGGGCAATCCCGGCTGCCATCTCGCCGATCAGATGCAAGCGATCCAGGCGAGCGATCTCTTTTTCCAAATAGACTCTCTCGGTAATATCGGTGACCACGCTAAGGATGCACCGTTCACCCTGAATTTTGATCGTCTCGGTAGACAACAATCCTTCCCGGATGTCACCCGTTCTTGTCATGTACGTAATTTTTTCGTTTCGGATCGCGTCCTCCAGATCGATGGCCCGCTCCCGTTTGCGCAAGTCCCCCGCCAAAACGAGCCGGTCTTCAGAGACATTCTTTACTTCCTGATAATCATAGCCGGTGTAAGCCAGCCAGCTCTTGTTGACATCGATATATCTGCGGTCCTCGCATGACCGGATCGCGATCAGACAGGGGCTCGACTGGAAAATCTTCTGAAACAGCTCCTGCGAGAGCACCAGTTCCTGTGTCCGTTCGCTCACCAGTGCCTCCAGGTGCTGGTAATGCTGTTTCCGCTCAATCTCCAGCTGCTTTCTCTCCGTAATATCCCGAATCGAACAAACGTAGACGTGCTTCTGCTGAATCGTCGCCTTCCTGATCTGCACATCAACCGGAAAGACACTTTTATCCTTCCTGCCGGCAACAGTTTCCACGATATTGTCTACCGGAATCTCATCGGCCCCTCCGAGAGCGGATAGCAAAAGGCCGATCGGCTTTCCGACAACCTCCTCCACCCGATAGCCAAACATGCTCTCGATGATCGGGTTTGCAGATAAAACAATCCTCTCCTGATCAAAGGTAAGAATGGTGTCGGCAGACGTTTCGACGATCGTCCGGGAAAGCGCTTCGCTTTTTTGCAGCTCCAGCATGGTGTGCTGGTGGCTCTTGTTCGCTTCCTGCAGCTCCAGCGTGCGAATGCGGAGCATTTCCCGCTGGTACTCGATCTGCTTCTGCTTCCGGTACAATTGGATAAATCCTTCTACCTTCATGCGCAAAGTGTCCGGGTGAAACGGCTTGAAAATGTAGTCAATCGCTCCTGCTTCGTATCCTTGGACGACGTGCTCGGTCGCCTTGCTGATCGCCGTGATGAACAAGATGGGAATATGCCTCGACAGCTCCCGCTGCTTGATCAGCTTCGCTGTCTCAAAGCCGTTTATCCCCGGCATCTGCACATCGAGAAGGATGCAGGCAAAGTCCTCCTTCAGTACCCAGCGAAGCGCCTCTTCTCCGGACTGGACAGAGATGAGATGATACCTGGGAGAATCAAGCACGGCCTCCAGCGACAGCAAGTTCTCTCTCCGATCATCCACGAGCAGGATATTCACCTTGTCTTCCGGCTCCCCCGCTCCCTCACTTTGCTTGACAAGCATGCTTGCAAAAGGGTCATGGCAATTTGCGATAAAGCTTTTCCGTTCCGAAAACTTCCTCGTAGCAGTTCGCATGGGTTGTAAATACAACTCCTTCCTTATCCCCAAGACCGAGAAAACCATTGGCGCAAAGGCTTTCATAAAATAACTTGTGAACGTGGTTCTGAAGAGTCTCATTGAAATAGATCATGACATTGCGGCAAATAATGACGTGGAACTCATTGAAGGAACGGTCCGTAACCAAATTGTGCTGGGCAAATACCATGTTATCCATCAAAAAGGGCTTAAACTGGACGGAACCATTGATCACGTTGTAGTATTCGGAAAAAGCCCGCTTCCCCCCGGCACGCATATAGTTTTTTGTGTACTGCTGCATTTTTTGTATCGGAAAGATGCCTTTTTTCGCTTTTTGCAGCACCTTTTCATTGATGTCGGTTCCATACAGCCTCGTTTTCGGCAACAGTCCTTCTTCATGCAGCAGAATGGCCATCGAAAAAACCTCTTGTCCGGTAGAGCAGCCAGCATGCCATATTCGAATAAACGGAAGTCTCCGCAGCTCAGGCACAATTTTTTGCCGAAATGCGAGAAAAAAGAGCGGATCGCGAAACATCTCCGTGACGTTAATCGAAAAGTCCGATAACAGCTTATCCATCATCTTCGGGTCATGCAGCACCTTTTCTTGCAGGGCTGAGATCGTGGGGACTTGTTCGATCCGTATCCGGTGCCAAATCCGGCGCCGGATCGATGAGTAGTTGTAATTTCGGAAATCGTATCCATACTGACGGTATATTCCCTCCAGCAGCAGGTTGATCTCGATCTTCTCCAATTCTTCAAATTCGTCTGGTTTCAGATCCGGATGACTTTCGCCAAGAATGGATACTCACTCCTTTCCTTCCATTGGACTGTACAGCCATACTCGCATAAGCGAGATCAGCTGTTCCATTTCAACTGGCTTGCTGATGTAGTCGGAAGCCCCTGCTTCGATGCATCTTTCCCTGTCGTGCTTCATCGCCTTGGCTGTCAGGGCGATGATCGGGAGCTTCTCCATCGAAGGCATTCTGCGGATCGCTTCGATAGCTTCATACCCGTCCATTTCCGGCATCATGATATCCATCAGCACGATGTCGACGTCGGGATTGTCCTCCAGAGCCTGGATGCCTTCCCTTCCATTTTCCGCATAGATGACCGTCATTTTGCGCTCTTCCAAAGCGGCGGTCAACGCAAATATATTTCGCATGTCATCGTCGACCACCAGTGCCTTTTTCCCGATCAGCCCTTCGCCATCAACACTGACAGGCGGCTGATCCTCCGCCGCGGTCATCCCCGCCGCGACTGGCGGCAGGGAATAGGGGTCGGAGCCGGTACTGATTTGCTCCTCAATCGGCAGATACAGGGTAAACGTGCTTCCCATCCCTTCGACGCTCTCCACCTGGATGAAGCCGCCCAACAGCTTGGCCATCTCCCGGCTGATCGAAAGTCCCAACCCCGTCCCTCCATACTTGCGGCTGGTGGTACCGTCAGCTTGTTGAAACGCTTCAAAAATAATTTCCTGTTTTTCCGCAGGTATGCCGATTCCCGTGTCTTGTACCGCGATGGAGACGTACGCAATGTAGTCGATTTCCTCCCGTAATAGCTTGAGGCGAATCTCGCCTTGAGACGTAAATTTAAACGCATTGGACAGCAGGTTGGTGATGATTTGCTGCAGGCGCTGCTCATCGGCCCATAGTTTGTCTGGCACATCGTCAGCAATCTCTACGGAAAACCCGAGTCCTTTTTGAATGGCGAGCGGCCGAAAACCGCGTTCGGCATAAATGGCAATCGACTTGATCGACACCTCGCCTCTGTTGATCTCCATTTTTCCCGATTCGACCTTGGTCAGGTCCAGAATTTCGTTGATCAAGGTAAGCAGGTTTTTCCCTGAGGTAAAAATGGTGGTGGCATATTCCACCTGCTTGTCTGTCAAGTTTTTCTCCTTGTTCTCGGACAGGATTTGCGACAGGATCAGCAGGCTGTTTAAAGGCGTTCGCAGCTCATGGGACATGTTGGCGAGGAATTCGGACTTGTACCGTGATGCCTTTTGTACCTGCTCGGCCTGCTTCTCCAGCTCTTCCTTCACCTTCTCCAGCTCTCTGGCTTTCAACTCGGAATTTTTGTACTGTTCCTCCAGCTTTTCGTTGATGCTGCGCAGCTCTTCCTGCTGCAGCTGCAGCTCCTCGGACTGGCTTTGCAACTCTTCTGTCAACGTCTGTGACTCCTTCAGCAGCTTGCGGACCTGCATGTGAACAAAAATACTGTTGATGGCGGTTCCCATCGTACCGGCGACTTCCTCCAGCAGATTTCTTTGCAGCTCCGTAAACGGGAGAAACGAAGCGAGCTCGAGAACAGCCAGCACTTGTCCTTCGTGTGAGACCGGCACCAGGATGAGCGAACTGGGGGCCGAGCTGCCCAGTCCGGATGAAATCTTCACGTAATGCTCCGGCAGCTTGGAGATCTGGATGACCTTATTCTCCACTGCGCACTGCCCTACCAGCCCTTCGCCTTCCTCAAAAGCAAGGCTCCCGATTTCTTGTGAATCCCTCGCGAAAGTGCCCGCCTTTACAAAACGCCAATGATCGGACTGTCCTTCCCTGATGTAAAATACGCCGTAACTCGCTCCGACCAAGGGGGTAATCTTCCGAATCAACAGCTCCGCCAGCTTATTGATGTCGTGCACGCCTTGATAGGTGGCTGTGATATCGGCGAGCTGTGTCTTCAGCCAGCTGTGCTCCTGCATGGCCAACGTGAATTCTTTTTCCTGCTCGGCATGCTCTTCCAGCGTCTGGGCCATTTCATTAAAAGCTCTGGCTATGTCTCCGATCTCATCCCGACTCGTGACGGGAATGCGCGGGAACTTGTCCGTTGACCTGTACCCGACTGACGAAATAATGGAAGTGATTCCCGTCAGATTTTTGCTGATCCCTCGTATGACCCAGGCCGTTACAGCGCTCCCCGACAGCAGTCCGAAGATCATCAGGTAAAAGGATAGCTTTTTGATAAACTCGTACTGTTCCATGGAGCGGTCGTAAGCGTCGTCCAGGAGCGATTCCTGCAGGGCCTTTACGTTGTCGATCATATGGAATAGCTCGTCCTTCTGACCTTTCATATCAGCGTTGATCAGGGCGATCGCCTCTGTTTTCTGTCCGGCTTCTGCCAGCTCGCTGATCCTTCTGGACAATTGCGTATAGATTTGATATTCGGAAGCAATTTGGCTCAGCAATACCTTTGTACGGTCATGTTCCGTTTTTTGCGTGAGGACATCGAATGCGGCGGACGCTTTGCTAATCGATTCTTCCAAAGCCCGCTTGTCTTTATTAATGCTCTGCGGCGTTTCATCGATGACGATCCCGGCTACCAGTCTGCTCATGTTGTTGACATGATTTTGCATATTATTGGCTGCTTTCAGCTTCATGTACCTGTCATCGACTATCTCATTGATGTTTTGAGTCAGGTGTGTCAGCGCATTGGAAATGGTGCCCAAAAGCACCAGCATGAGCACTAGCAAGAAGCCAAAGCCAATCAGCAGCTTCGTTTTATATTTCATGGAAGGTTCCTCTCTTCCTCGAAATGTGTAAAGGTTTTGACAATTTTCTATTCTTCTCTATCACATTAGTGAATCCTTCCAGTCCTTTCAATTCTTCTCGTTTTTTTGTTTCGCAATCCGAAATTGTGCATAAAAAAGCCAGTTGGTTTCCCAACTGACCTTGTCAAACTTTATTTTGTTCCTTATACGCCCATTTTTCTGCGCTGATTGCTGATTTTCTTTGTTTGCTGGCTCTTCATCATTTGATTGCCCGCCGCTTGATGCTTCTGTTGGCCTTTCGCACCTTGCTGCGCTTGCTTCTTCTGCTCCAGCATGCGCTTTGCGGCTTCGGCCAGACTTACCTTTTTCACTTCTTCTCCTGCTCCGGCAACGCTCGATTTGTCGTTTTGCTCCATCTACTTTTCACCTCAAGGTTCTTGTGCCATATGTCTGAAATTTTACCATCTCCGGGGTAAAATTTCCAGCCATGTTGCCCTGAGATTGAGCGGATTTTACAATAGCCGCTACTTTAATGACCGGTGCAGGAACGATTTTGTCCGCTCGTGTTTGGCATTGTGGAACAGCTCGTCCGGCGAGCCCGATTCGACGATCTCGCCGTTGTCCATGAAGACGATTTTGTCCGCCACCTCTTTGGCAAAGCCCATTTCGTGCGTGACCACGACCATCGTCATACGTTCCTCGGCCAACTGCTTGATCACCTGCAGCACCTCGCCTGTCAGCTCGGGATCGAGGGCGGAAGTCGGCTCATCAAACAACATGATGGCCGGATTCATCATCAGCGCCCGGGCGATCGCCACCCGCTGCTTTTGGCCGCCTGACAGCTTGGCCGGATACGCCTCTTTCTTGTCGGTCAGGCCTACCTTCCGCAGGAGCTCATCCCTTTTGCGGCGACTCTCTTCTGCCGGCTCTCCCCTCACAAGCCGGGGAGCCAGCTCGAGATTCTCCTGTACCGTCAGATGGGGAAAGAGGTGAAAGTGCTGAAATACCATCCCCATTTTCGATGTGATGCGCTTGATCCCCTGAGGATTTGCATAAACGCCGTCCTTTACGAGGTACTCGCCTTCCACAGCGATGCTCCCGCCGTTCACCTGCTCCAGGTTCACAAGGCTTCTGAGCATGGTGCTCTTGCCCGAGCCGGACGGACCGATCACAGCGACGACCTCGCCTTTGCCGACCTCAAAGGTAACATCCTTCAGCACATCCAGCGTACCGAATGATTTTTTCAAATTGGTTACTTCGATGATCCCCATTCGTCTCCAGTCCCTTACTCAAATTTGAACCGTCGCTCCAGCGATTTGAAAAACAGTGTCAATACGAAAGCCATGAGCAAATAGATAATGCCGGCTATGAAAAAGGGAGCGATGGTAAAGTCGCGGTTGACGGCGGTCTGCGCGAAATAGAGCAGCTCGGGCACAGCCACGGCATACAAAAGCGCCGTATCCTTGACCAGCGTAATCGACTCGTTGGCGATCGCCGGCAGTGCGACGCGAACCATCTGCGGAACAATAATCTTGGTAGTGGTTTGCCATCTGTTCAAGCCGAGCACCTGGGCAGCCTCATACTGCCCCTTGTCAATCGCCAGCAGCCCGCCTCTGAAAATCTCGGCAAAATAGGCCGCGTAGTTCAGGATGAAGCCGAGACAAGCGGCGACGAAGCGATCCATGACGAGGTAGTCGCCGATGACGGGAATGATCGGCAGCCCGAAGCAGATGAACAGCAGTTGCAACAGCAGCGGCGTTCCTCTGACCACGTATATATACGTGTGGGCAAACCAGGCAAGCGGCTTGCTCTTGCTGTTTGCCATGAGCGTCAGTACAAAGCCGAGCGGCAAAGACGCGATGATCGCGATGAAGAACAGCAAAACCGTCATCTGTGCCCCTTCCAGCATCGGCACCGTAATATTGATTAGATAATCGATGTTCATCTTTGATTGGCTCCTTGCGATACGCAGCCCGCCTTCTTTTTCCCTTCAAGAAACATGACTGCGCGAAATCTTCCGTTCGTACAAATGGCAAAACCGGATTTGAAAAACAATCCGGTTTCCCTATTATTTTAAAACCTTGTCCTCGCCAAACCACTTCTCGGAAATCTTTGCCGCCGTACCGTCCTGGTTCATGGCATCGAGCGCTTTTTGAAGCTGCTCCAGCAGCTGTTCGTTTCCTTTTTTCACGCCGACTCCGTACTCTTCAGGCGCCAGGCTTTCATCCAGCAGTTTGAAGGTGTCTTTTTCCTTGGACATGTAATAGCGCGCCACCACTTCGTCGATGACGACCGCATCGACGCGGCCGATCTTCAAATCGCTCAGCGCCAGTACATTGTCTTTGAATTCCGTGACGCTGTTCAGCTTGTCCTTAATCGCGCTTGCATTCAGCGCATCGGCGGCAGAAGACTGGGCCTGCAGGCCGACCTTTTTCCCTGTCAGGTCGTCCAGCCTGCTGATATCGGATTTCGCCAGAACCGCTACCACCTGCGCATTTTTCAGATAAGGCTTGGTGAACAGCACCTTTTGTTTTCGCTCGTCCGTAATTGTATATCCATTCCAGATCAGATCAATGCGTCCGCTGTTCAGCTCCGATTCCTTCGCATTCCAATCAATCGGCTGGAAGGTCGCCTTGTAGCCCATCTTTTCTGCTGCCGCCCGCGCGTAATCAATATCAAAGCCGACAATCTCGTTTTTCTCATCGCGGAAACCCATCGGCGCAAACTTGTCGTCAATCCCGATCACCAACGTCTTGTCGTCCCCATTGGCGGAATTGGCGCCGGAACATCCGGTGATCAGCGAGAGGATGATCCCGCACGCCAGCCACAGTGCTCCTATTTTCTTCATCTTGTATACCCCCTGAATAATGGACCGTGTTTAGTAGTTATAAACATTTTTAAGTGCTTCACGTTTAAGAGTGTATACTTTATTACGGTAAATTGCTAATTCGATAATATACTAAAATATCTTCTTTTTGCTGTTTTAGTTCTATCATTCTCGTGATTTCTCACGTTTTCTTTTGTTTTCACCTTTATTGAACTCCTTAAAGGAAAAACTCCCCCATTGATTTACAAGGGAGGAGATGCATTTGCTATTTGTGATTGTGGTTCGACTATCGCCATGCAGCACCGGCCGACAGCTTCTTGCCGGAAAAAAGCAAACAGGCCCGTTACCCGGAAACCTCCTTGGCAAAAGCCAAAGCGCTGCTTGAGGAAGCGGAGCGAGCACGGATCATCGACCGAATCGAGCAGCTGATCCGGGATGAAAACTGGCTCCTGTACGGCTTTCACAAGCAGAAAGAAGCACGCTATCACCCTGCACTGAAAGGATTGTCCATTGAGTCGTTCAGCTGGGTAGACTTTTCGAAATTGTGGATCAAGCGTTGAGGGAGTTGTGGCTTTGCATAGGATAAAAGAACTTTATAAAATTTTACAAATTATGAGAAATGTGCTATTTTCATAAATGGGAAAAATCAGGAAATCAAAAGGTATAATCGGAAGGTGAAAGTATCATGGGGGACAGTGTAGGCGTACTTCACTATACGACCATCGGTGATATGATAAAGAGATACCGTGAACGGGAACAACTGACTATCACACAACTTGCCAATCTATCCGGAGTTCACAAAGGTGTAATTTCAAAAATAGAATTGGGCGACACGAAACGCCCTGAACTCAGAACGATCAAACCCATTGCAAATGTTCTGGGAATCCCCTTTCCGGAAATAGTCGAGCAATACATCGAAGTAGAGCGGCGGGTCGATGTGCTACGTGAGCTTTTATTGGAGGTCATTCGTTTTTCGAACCAGACATTGATTTCAAAGGTGGCTCTGAAACTCCTCGAATCGCCTCTAGAAGATACTAATACTGCAATTGAGCAACTGTACGATCTAGCTGATACCCTTACCGATACTGACTCGAAATTAGCGCTGTTTAAATTGATTGTGAGATACTCTCGCGAACGAGGAATCCCTCTATTTATTGCAAAGGGATTGCTGCAAACCTATATGATCGAGCGCCTTGATCTGAAGCGCATGGACGAATCCTATAAAGATGGAGAAGAGATATTACATTATATTGAGTTTCTTTCCAAAGAACAAAAAATTAATTATTACTTCAGAATGGCGCTCCAAGCCTTTGCAATCAAAAAATACAAGCAATGTATCAAATTATGCGAATCGGGTCTTGCACTGGAAACGAATGATACTGAGCTCAAAGCTAGAGCTTATCTGGCTATGATCAACTCCTACTACTTCCTGGATCAATTTGATGCCGTAGAAAAACATCTGGATGTATTTGAAAAATTTGAGTACGACTTTGTTAGCGACTCGACCAAGATCAATCGTGCCGCTACCAAGGTAAGAAAGAAAGAGTATGACGAAGCGATCCCAATGTTGAAAACGTACTTGTGGGAGCTGGCACAAGAAAACAGAATCCATATGGCGAACGAGTTGCTTGATATTTATTTAGAGACCGGAAACTTGGATAAAATCACCGAGTTAATAAAAAAAGAGAAGGACCTACTGCCAAGAAAAGTAGAGACACCCTACAAGCATTTGTCACTAGGGATATATTACCAGAGAAAAGGCTCCTACCAGGTACAAACCGGATTGATTCCCGAAGGAATGGAAAGCTTCATCAAAAGCCTACGAGCATACGGAGAGATTCATGCGCTTGAGGAGATCATGAAATGCATAAATGACATCTTCTCCTTTTTCTCGAAAAATTCCATATCTATTGACATTCAATATGTCACGGAACTAAGCAATGTGTATAATAGTATTACAGGTAAAATTAGGAAGTAGGGAGGAAAGTGAAATGAAAAAAGCACTGATGACTATGTTCTTATCTCTAGCCCTGATGGTAACGGTAGGCTCGTTCACCGCGGGGAAAATTGTCGTTTCCCCTCCTGCCAATTCTGCACCGATTGTTAAAAATGTAGCAGACCCAGGTTATTAATGCGAAACAGTTTTTAGACGAAACGATTGTCGAACGTTCCGTAGAATGTAGGTAAAACTCCCTCGGTGTACCAATAACTGAGGGAGTTTTACTTTATTTTTATATATAGGGTAGAAACCGGGAAAGTAGACGAGAATTGTTGTCCCTCTTCATGCTAATGTAGTACCGATTGTTGGGCGGCACCTAGGTTATTCATTCAACTATCTTTTTACGGAACGCTTGTCAATGCGTTCCTTTTTGATTTACTCCCTTGTAGATTCTCGTCGAATATTGTAAACAATCACCCATCTCCAATTTTTGTAAATAAATGTGCGACGGCTTGTATACTGGCAAAGAAGATGCATTTATTTCTGTAAAGGGGATGATCCTATGACCGCTCGATGTATCAATGAAAAAATGAAAGAGACATTCCTCATATTTCGCCACGCAGAAAAGAAACGTCTCATTTTGTTGCAAGTTTAACCAAATTAGCGAGATGAAAACAGGCAAAACCTCCAAATCTAAAACTGTAAAGAGTGACGATATGGATACAACAGATGAAGTAAAGATTAGTAAAATCATTGAGGACTTAAAAAAACAACTGCTTCATTTGGTCAAAAACAAGGGACTTCAGGATGAAGCCGTCATTGAACTGAGTCAGAAGTTGGACAAATACATCGTGCTGGCTCAACGCAACATGAAAAAGTACAGCCGTCGCTGAAAACTCCCAACCTGCTCCATCACCGGATTGAAAACAGACTGGGAGTTTTTCATCCATTCTTCTGATTAACTTATGAGTTTATATTCCATTGGCCGGGATGTTTTTTCCGTAAAAAATCTCATCCATCTCGATTGTCAAACGATTGGTTATTTCCTCCTGTTGCCGCTCGCTCAACTGCTCCTTTGTCCGTCCGAACAGGTAGTTGTTCAGGTCAAAATTTTTCAGCTTGCATTTTGTATGAAAAATATTCTCCTGGTACACGTTGACGTCGATCATGTGGTACAAGCTTTTTACTTCATCCGGTATGTAATTTTGGATCGAGCTGATGTCGTGATCAATAAACAGCTTGTGGCCGCAAATATCTCTCGTAAAGCCTCTTACGCGGTAATCAATCGTCATGATGTCCGTATCAAACGAGTGGATCAGATAGTTGAGCGCCTTCAACGGCGAGATTTCCCCACAGGTAGATACGTCAATATCGGCGCGAAATGTGCTGATCCCCTCATCCGGGTGGTACTCCGGGTACGTATGAACGGTAATATGGCTCTTGTCCAGCGACATGACGACAGATTCAGGGAGGGGGCCCGGCGATTCCTCGAATGACTCCTCAGGGACTTCTACGACAGGGCCTTCCGATACAAGAAAAGTCACACTCGCTCCCTGGGGAACATAATCCTGTTTTGCGATATTCAAAACGTGGGCCCCGATAATCTCTGCTACGTTGTTCAAAATCGTCGTTAGCCGGTCGGCATTGTACTGCTCATCGATATACGCCAGATAGGCTTCGCGCTCTTCTTTCGTTTCTGTATAGCAAATATCGTACATGTTGAAGCTCAACGACTTGGTGAGATTGTTGAAGCCATGCAAAGTAACGCGCTGCTCAGGTGTCAGATTCATGTTTTTGCTCCTTTGACTGATCTGATGGCTGCGGTTGATATTCCGTCCAGATTGTGGCCATTGCTGTCTGCCGAAAAAACACATTATTTGGTAGGATACCCCGCCTTACCATGAAAATACCACGATCAGCATGTATGGAGAAAAACCGTACCGGTCTGGTGTCTTTAATGCCTGCTTTATCGGAATCTCCTGCGCCTGACAAGAAACGCCGTAAATGTCATCAGGGAAGGGACAGCCAAAGCAAAGCACAGTGTCGCCAGAACGAGAAACACATTTGACAACAGTGTAATCCCCTGCGCTTCGACAATCTGACGGTAGATCAGGTGGAAAACGATACTGAAAATGACGAAAACCGCAGCGAGCATCCTCCAGACACCGATTACCCGATTGTACTTTTCATACATCGTGTTTTTATCCGAGTAAATCGGCACTGTTCCGGGAGGCGCTGAAAAGATATGAAGTTTCCCTTGCGTGCAAACGTGGGACCAGCCGCCCGCTTCGAACATCTCAAAGTACTCGTTCTGTTCTGACGGCTTGAGTTCATGGACGTCCAGGCTGTATTGCAGTTTTTGCGCTTCACCCTTCCGGAGCCTGTACCCCAAGAAGGCAAATGATTCAAGCAGCCACCCCTGCTCAGCCATTTCGCCAAGCTTTTTCATTTCCTTTTCCTCGGCAAATGCGAGGCCCATCGAACTCATGTAGCGCGTTTTGCCTGTCCTATTCATGATTGATCCCCTCCGTCGCTGATTTCCATGCTGCTTTCCCGTGATCCACCATCCTGGAACGCCGGTTGATCTCGCCTTCGATGATGGTCCTTCCCTTTTCTGTGGCAGTGTAGGTTTTTCGCCGTTCGTCCTCGCCTTCGCCGAGAACGATGTAGCCTGCTTCCTGCATTTTTTTTATCAGCGTATACAGGGTCGCCGGTCCGATCGTAACCTCTCCCTCTGTCAGCTCCTCCACGTATTTCATAATGCCGTAACCATGCCTGGGAGTGAGCAGGGACAACAGGATATAGTAAGCAGAGTCGGTAAGCTGCTCTGTGGCAAACGTATTATTCCGGGACAAGAAAGCACCTCCTATCGTATATCCATTTTCAATGCATCCATTCAGGATATATCCATTAACGATATAGTAAACCACCGTTTTTTCTTTGTCAATGGACGCCTTGCCAATCGAGTAGGAGGGGGCGACTAACCCCCGTCCTCTCACACCACCGTACGTACCGTTCGGTATACGGCGGTTCACCAAGCTTGACGAATTTGAGAATATCGTTGCACTAAGCTTTTCAGCCCTTGTTGTTGCCAGTAGGCAATGCCGAGGGCTTTGTGTATATGCGGAGATTTTGTGGTACGCCATGCACCCTTGCGGGTATTTGCAATTTCAATGGCTTTTACGTGAGATATGCCAAGAGAACGAAGTTCTCGATATCTGGTTCTCACGCGTTTCCACTGCATCCACAAACAAAGACGGAGCCTGCGCCTTGTCCATTCCTCAATGGATTGTAGAATGCCCTTCGCGTCTGCAAGGGCGAAATATCCAATCCAGCCCATGAGGTACTGATTTATTCTTTCAATCCGCTTCTCCATCGAGATGCTCCACACCGGATTCGTGATCGTGCGGATTTTCTCTTTTAGCTTGAGGAGGGATTTGGGGTGGATGCGAATCCTTGTCTGTTTTGCAAAGGTAAAACTAAAGCCCAAGAATTTTCGTTTCCATGGTCGGTCTATCGCGCTTTTCTCCTCATTTACTTTTAGCCTTAGTACCTTCTCCAAGTGGTTTTGAATACTCTTCTTTACTCGTTCCCCTGCCCGTTTTGTTTTCACGTAGATATTACAATCGTCTGCGTAGCGGCAGAAACGGTGGCCTCTCTTTTCGAGTTCCTTGTCCAAATCATCAAGTAGGATATTTGCCAAAAGTGGGCTTAACGGCCCACCTTGCGGTGTTCCTTCACTTGATGTTGTACAGACGCCATTTATCATGATCCCCGCATTCAAGTAGGAACGAATCAGTCTTAAAATTCTCTTGTCCTGAACTTTTCGAGCCACACGGCTCATTAGAATATCATGATTTACGCGATCAAAGAATTTCTCTAGATCGATGTCCACCACGAAACGATATCCTTCGGAGATATACGCTTGCGCTTTCCTTACTGCCATGTGAGCGCTACGTTTTGGACGGAACCCATAGCTAGATTCCGAGAAGGTGGGGTCGAAGATCGGCGTTAACACTTGGAGGATGGCCTGCTGAATAAAGCGGTCTACCACGGTGGGAATGCCTAATAACCTTACACCACCGTCAGGTTTCGGGATTTCGACTCTGCGAACAGGTGAAGGTCTATAGGTTCCCCTTTCCATCTTCTCGCGGATGGCTTGCCAGTGTTCACGTAGATAATCGCGTAGTTGTTCGGTTGAAACACCATCGACTCCACCGACACCTTTGTTTTCCTCCACTCGTTGGAGTGCCATCCGTAAGTTTTCCCGTGATAAGACTTTTTCCAGCAAATCCATAATGATGTTCCTTCCTTCGCACATGCGGACTCCGTGCTTGCTGTACGATACTCAGCCCTCTTTTGTACCCTCGGGGCTTCACCCCTGCTCTTCAAAAGTAGTTCCTTGACAGAATTCTGCTTCGACGTACCGTATCAAAAGACATGGATCGCATGCTGACTTGATGTTCGGCCCTTCCCCATTCAAGCGTCCTCTACTCGGGTACTATGGCCTCTGCTGACTTCTGCATGTTCAGCGTCTCCTTACGGAGACGGTTACCAACAGTTGAAGGCGTTTCATGCAGACCTCCCCAGGTAAGAACGATAACTTTCATCCCATGTACCTGCCCAAGTTTACTACTGTATCCCTTGGCTGTATGGGGCTTTGTCTTGTTTGGCAGACTCGCCCGGATACAACAGCCTCAAATTGGGTTCGTGTACCTCAGGTCGGGATTTTGCCGCCGGCTTCCTTCAGATTCGACCTCGCGGTCGACACCCTTGCCTTGAGCTAACGGTTGGTACAGCCAACCCCCGTTCGGGACTTTCACCCTATAGCTATCGCCCATGCTGGGCGCACAAAAAAGAAGACACCGGCTCCCGCTCCGGTGTCTGGTCCATACCGTATTCATGAAATATCCGCTTTGGCCGGTTATTTAAACCAGCCCTTCTCCTTGAAATGCATAATCGCTTCGATCCGGTTGCTGACCCCCAGCTTATCCAGGATGACGGAGATGTAATTGCGGACCGTCCCGGTTGTCAGGTACAACTGGCTCGCGATTTGCTTCGTATTTTTGCCGTCGGCGATCAGCAGCAGGACTTCCTTTTCACGCTCGGTCAACGGATTTTCCTGACCGTACGCCTCATCCATCAGCTCCGGCGCGTAGATGCGTCTGCCCGCCATGATGCTGCGGATCGAGCTGGCCAGCTCCTCGCTGGGACTGTCTTTCAGCAGATAGCCGTCCGCTCCCGCTTTTAATGCACGCTCAAAATATCCGGCTCTGGCAAACGTGGTGAGGATCATGACCTTGCAGCCGGATGTCTTCAGCTCCTCCGCCGCATCCAGCCCGCTCTTCACCGGCATCTCAATATCCATGATGCAAATATCCGGCTGATGCTGATGGACGAGCTTCACAGCGTCCTCGCCATTGCTGGCTCTGCCAACGACCTTCATATCCTCTTCCAAATCGAGCAGGGACGCAAGAGCACCCAACAGCATCCGCTGGTCCTCGGCAATGACGATCCGAATCATATCCCCGCCTCCTTTTCCGGTTGTTTGAAGACGTTTGGCACACGCAGGACGATCGTCGTCCCGCCGTCTGAAACAATTTCCATGCTCCCGTTTACGAATTCGAGCCGCTCCCGCATGCCCCGCAGACCGTTTCCGCGGTAGCAAGCCGACTCGTCGGCGATGCCGATCCCGTCGTCCTTCACTTTGACCACCAGATCGGTCCGCGATGGCTCGATTACGACCGAACAGGCTGACGCACTGCTGTGCTTTACCACATTCGTCGCTGCCTCCTTTATGCACATCGAGAGCACCGTCTCGGTCATCAGGGAGGTTTTCGTCAAGTTGGGGTCGCCCTCTAGCTGAAAATCAATTTGGGCCGCTTCGAGAATCTGCTTGATGCGAAACATCTCTTCCTCAAGCCGCGTACCGCGCATCTGGGTTACCATTTCCCTGACTTCCTTCAATGCGATCCGCGCCGTCTGGCGAACTTCATTGATTTCAACTTTCGCCCGGTCCGGGTCCTTGCTGATCAGCTTGCCCGCCAGATCGCATTTCAACCCGATCAAAGAGAGCTTCTGTCCAAGCGTATCGTGCAGATCGCGTGCGATCCTCTGGCGTTCCTCCAGCTTGACCAGCTCCGATATCCGCTTATTGGCGTCCTCCAGCTGTCCCTCCAGCTTTTCCCGCTTGTTCCGGTTGTAGGTGGTGACGGGAAGGAGGATCACGGCGATCATGCTGACAAGCACAAACGGCAACTGGTTGATCATCTGCGCGTTTTTCATGATAAACCCGAGATTGATCGTGACCACGGTACTGACGAGATGAATCGAGTACAGCGTATAAAAACCGACCTTGTTCTGAATATTCCCGATAAAAAACGCCAGGAACAGCGAGAAATATACATAGCCGAACAGCAGCGTCATCGTGATGGAAATGATGATTTGCACACTCGTCCAGAAGTAGATCAGCCATCCCTTGGAGAGAAACGAAAACACGTAGCAGACAAAGAACACGAGAATCATCACAATTCCGCTCACAACCTCAAGTGTAGAGGAGGAGCGGAAGATGAAATAGAACGGAAGGATATAAAAGACGACCCACACATAAGGGCTAAGACCGGTGTTTTTGTGAAGAATTTGATACCACTTCTGCATGATCGCCCACCTTTTCCACTACACTGTCTACATTAAGTGTATATGAAGAGAAAGGTTTTCGCAGGTTTATTTTCCTTCCAGACTGGGACTTCTTCTTGGCAACGGCTCTGGAGCAGATCCTGTTTTATCCAGCAAGTCCTTGATCTCCTTAAAGCTGACAAACGCCTTGTTGCGCTCATCCCACAGCCGGAACTGAAGCGATTTCAAGCTGGTGGCAAGTGTAATCGTTGTGGCCTTTTGCAGCGGAGGCGTGGCATTATGCGCCTTCTCCAGATTGTAGTTCGGAACTTTCGGACTTAAATGATGGACGTGGTGAAACCCGATGTTTCCCGTGATCCATTGCAATGGCTTGGGCAGCTTGTAATAGGAGCTCCCCTCCACGGCCGCTTTCACGTAGCTCCACTCTTCCTCGTTTTCAAAGTAGGAATCCTCGAATTGATGCTGCACGTAAAACAGCCAGATGCCGAGCAGGCCGGAGATGAAGAAGATCGGGCCTTGGATGAACAGAAACGCTTGCCAGCCCACCGCCCAAATCATCAGTGCATACAGCGCGATGATGGCAACATTGGTCAAATACGTGTTCATCCGTTCCTTGGCTCTCGCTCCTTTGCGGTTAAAACGGTACTGGAGCACGAAGACGTAGATCGGACCGAGCCCAAACATGACAAACGGATTGCGGTAGATCCGATAAGCGATCCGGAGCCACAGCGGGGACGACAGGTATTCTTCGACGGTGAGAATCCAGATGTCGCCGACACCCCGTTTGTCGAGGTTGCTGCTCGTCGCATGGTGGATCGAATGACTATGCTTCCACTGCTCATACGGACAGAGCGTGATCACACCTGTAATGGTGCCAAGTATATCGTTCGCCAGGCGATTCTTGAAGAACGACTGGTGACAACAGTCATGAAAGATAATGAACGTCCGAATCACAAATCCGGCAGCGATAATCAAAAGAGGAAGCGTCAGCCAATACGAAACGGCCAGGCTTTGATACGCTGCGAACCATAACAACAAAAAAGGAACCAGGGTGTTGAAAAGCTGTCTGATACTCGACTTCGTATCGTTCTTCTCATAGGGGGCGACATTCTTTTTCAGAGTAGCTATGTTGGATTCGTGCATTGCGTATTGCCTCCTCGATTTGACGCTTAGAAAACGTTCAGGAACGTAGGGCGCAAATTTTTCTTACTTTCATTATAGAAAGCGCATCCTGTTCACTGTAGTCATAAACGTCAACTTGAGGATATGACATTTGTCATGGTTTTTCAGATTTTATTTCCTGTTGTGGAATTAATTGCTGGTTTGCGGTTTTGAGCAGAGCCGTTCCTTTTTATTTTTGAGCGAGAAAGCATGCATGACGAAGAGACGCTTGTCTATTTCAGCCTTGTCTGTTCAATGGAGAAGGTATCTGCGCCATGGCTGACGGCGAAAGTCTGCAAAGCGTTCAATACCTGTTTTTTCAGTGGTCCGGTGAATTTTACATGAGGTTCGATTTGCAGCAATTGAACCGTCAAATGGCGGCTTTTTTTATCCAGCCGGGGGTCCATGCGGCCGATCAGCCTGTCCCCCGCCAGTATCGGCATCGCGTAATAACCGTACTTTCGCTTTGCGGCCGGCGTATAAATTTCCCAGCGGTACTCAAATGCAAACAGGTCTTCCAACCGCTTGCGGCTCCATAACAAATTGTCCAACGGCGGCAGGAAGTAAACGGAAATGTCTTTGTCGTCATCGGCAATCCCGTCCTGCTCTGCTTCGATGTGAGAACAGAGGCGGCCGCTGTCAGAAGCGAGGATAAAATACGGCTTGGCAAGTCCCTCCACCTCTACTCGCACCACTTCACCCGCTTGAATTCGCCGATCAATCGCCTCCCGCCGTTCTCCCGCACTCAGCCGCTGCCAGCCCAGCCGCGGATCGCTCGGTTCGAATACCCGGTACGCCCGGAAATACTTGTCCAGGAGCGCGCTTAGGGCCTCTCCTTTTTCCATCTTCCGGCCCTGAAGCTCGCCAGGAACGATCCGGCTGGACAGATCAAACAGGCGCTGGTTCCCTTCTCTCCCCACGACCGCTATATGCGCCGCATCCAAAAGCAGATTCAGGACATGGGACGTCGCCTTTGTTTTGGCGCTCACATTGTCCCAATAGCCATGAACTCGCTGATCGGATTCAAATGCTTTGGACGGCAGCGGGCCTTCCTCGCCCAGCTTTTGCAGGACGCCGTCCGCAATCGCTTTGAACTGGTCGAGCTGAGGCTGCACGCGCTCGCGCAGCCGCTGGCGAGTCGGTTCAAAGATCGGGTAATCCTCCATCGGAATGATGCAGGCGGCATTCGCCAGGTACTCGAAAAAAGCTCCGGCCCGAAGCAGCTCATCCAGGACCTCTGGTTGGTAGCCGGGAATCCGCGCTGCCAAGACCAGATGTTGATTGGGGCGGACGGCATTCACCGGATCGATCTGCACGCATTCGAGCCGCCGGATTGCGTCTCGCACGCGGTCTTGCAGGACTTGTGCCGAGTCAAATGAGGTGCCCTTCTCCGCTTCCGGGCTGCCGAGCAGCATTTGCGTCTCCAGCAGAAAACGCCGGACCGCTCGTTTGGTTGATTTGATCGTTTTCATTAAAGGAACCTCCGAGGCTGGTCATTTCGTTATCCTAGCTCTTTTACCTTCGGGTTTGACAGCTTCTTTTTCGCCGCCACTTCATCCAAAAATTGCGTAAAGGTTGAATGACCACTGTATGTTAAAAATAACCATTCCAAAGCTCGGGTCATGGCTATATAAAGCAGCGAAACCTCTCGTTCTTCTATTTCTTCCAGCGGGAATGGCATATTTTCGACTGCCACGATAAAAACCGCTCGGAAATCGAGACCTTTTGCACTATCTATGGTAGATATTTTCACTTTGTTTTCTTCACGCGAGAAATTTCTTTTCGTTTCGGCGTTTTCTGTAACCCATGTGTACGGCAGCCCGTGTTGTTCCAGACTGTTTTTGATCTCATCAATATAGGAGACTCGATGGGTATTTTTCACTCGGTATAATATGGCAATTTCACTATACGGTATATTTTTCTCTCGTGTTAGAAAGTTAATGGACTTGGAAACAAAGTTCATCTCTTCTTGAATGTTTTGAAATCGTTGAATGAACGGTTCTGGACCTTTCCTTTTGGTTGACTGCGGAGGAATGATCTCCACACCTTCTGTCGTCCCGCTTTTTACTTTGTTCTGCAGATGGGAGTGTGCCTGAAAAAAGTTCCAAGCAAATTGCACGATTTGAGCCGTATTTCGATAATTAATCGTCAGTATTTTTGACCGCCCACGAAAATCAAGGCCAACATCTTGAGCCAAACTCGTTTTTCTCCTGAAAATAGATTGGGCGCGATCCTCTACCAGCAACAAAGACTGCGTGGTCGGGTTCAAACATTGGCACAACAATTTCAGCCAATCAGGCTCAAAATCTTGCCCCTCGTCGATTAATATTGCGTCGTACATCGGAAGGACCGCTTCTTTACGCTGCGCCTTTTCCAAAAGGATGGGAATATCAGTGTCGCTCATCTTCAGATGCTGGGTGAGCCATTCATGAAAATTGTAAACCTCTATATTGGCAGCGGAAGGAGTTCCTGGGGCATTCATCATCTCATACAGATCTTCCGGTTCATTCAGCATTTTTTCAATCATTTGCTTTAAACTTTTTGACAATGTAATCCCGTAGCAGAGAACGAGAATTCGCCAATCAGGATGTGCTTTCGCAAGCAGCCTGGCTCGACTAGCCAAGACAAGTGTCTTGCCGCTGCCAGCGACCCCGCGGATTAAACGATGCTTATCTCCCAACTGCTTTGCTAGGTTCTCTTGATGCAAATCCATTGTTTTGATATTGTGCAGAGATAAAAGCAGTTGGTCCTGATGGCGAACCGGTGATGTAAACTCGGCACCAATTCGAACCTCGGGAAACAGGTGGAAACGAATTGCCTGAATGTCTTCATTGGTCAATATATATCTCTTCGTGTTGCGAACAGTGAACATCCCGCGTATTTTCTCCAATAGTATTTCAGGAGAAAATCCGTCCTCATCAGGGTCAACCTCGTCTTGGCAAAGAACAAACTGTGGTTCAATCACATGATAAAGATTATGCTTCAAAAAATACTCCTGTTTTAAGCGGGTAAAAACCGTACCATAGCCGTAGGAAAATTTTAAATATGAGCTGTTGTCCTGTAGCAAATTCCGATCTTTTTTCAAGTGATCAGTAAGCAAACGGGCATTGTCCCTCGCTTGCTTTAAGGGACTTTTCGTTGTGACCATCCCACCGCCCTCTTTGTGCAGTATCCAGTCATCGTGATTTATTTGATAGATGGTGTTGCTCTTGTAATCTTTCACTTCTAAAACTACAAGACCAAGGTCAGGCCCTATTATGACAAAATCCGGCCTTCTTCCCCGTATCTCCGGTTCGTAGTAAACGATATAATCACTTGGTAAATGGTTTTTCAGGCACTCAAATAACATTCTCTCTCCAGCCGTCGCTCCCCTTGGGATTGTTTCCGGTACCATATAAGCCACGATCTGTCTCTCCTAGTACATTATTCCTAATTTCATTTTATTATAGTATAAATGACAGCAAAGAAGCAGACGAAAATACAGATGAGCCGGAACGGGCCACTGGCTAGTCGCAGAAAAAAACAAAAAACACGAGCCCGCCCAAACCAGCGCAAACTCGTGTCCATTCCGCTTCGCCGCAGCAGGCAAAGCGCTTACTCTTTCACCACAAAATCAATACCGCCCAGTCCGTCCCAGTGTGCGGATACGACGTTACCTGCAAACAGCTGATGTGCGCCTGTAATGCCGCCGGATAAAATGACCTGCCCCGCCCGGAGCTTCTCCCCTTTTCTTGCCAGCATATTGGCCAGCATCGCGACAGAGTGGGCCGGGTGCCCAAGTACAGCGGCTCCCGCCCCCAAGTCCTTCATCTGTCCATTAATCGAGAGAGTCACTCCGACGAGGTCCAGCTCCAGTTCGTCCGGCCTTTTCAGGCGGGAGCCAAAAAAGACCCGGGATGACGACGTGTTGTCAGCGATGACATCGGGAAGCGTGAACTCGAAGTTTTTGTACCGGCTGTCGATGATCTCCAGCGCCGGCAGCACATACTCCGTCGCGGCCAGCACCTGCGCTCCGGTGACGCCCGGTCCCGCGATGTCTTTGCCCAGAACAAACGCGATTTCCGCCTCCACCTTTGGATGAATCAGCTCGCCCAATGGGAGAATGCCGTTGTCGATCGCCATATAATCGAAAATGACGCCGCAGATCGGCTCATGCACGTTCATCTGCTTCATTTTGGCCTGGCTGGTCAGGCCCATTTTCAGCGCCAGTACACTGTGTCCCTGCTCGTTCTTGAGCTTGATCAGCTCTTCCTGAATCAGGTAGCCGTCCTCAACGGACAGCTCGGGATACTCTGCCGTCAATTTCACGATCTCCTGCTTGCCAAGCTCGGCGTCGACCAGCTTTTGCGCGAGCGCTCTGCATACTTGTTCCGCGAGCATGCCGCTTCCCTCCTATCTGCTTTCAACCGCTGCCTGTCGCTTCGCGATCTCGGCGGCGACATCGATGATCATGTCTTCCTGCCCGCCGACAGCCTTTCGCGCTCCAAGCTCGATCAAAATGTCGCGGGAATCGATCCCGAAGCGCTTTGCCGCCCGTTCCGCATGCAGGCGGAAGCTGGAGTAGACGCCGGCATAGCCGAGCACGAGCGAGTTTCTCGTAATCTCCTGGGGCACCTGGATCAGAGGCGCCACGATGTCTTCCGCCAGGTCCATCATTTTGTACAGATCGATTCCGGTATGGATGCCCATCCGCTCCATCACGGCAACGAACACCTCTGTCTGCGTGTTGCCTGCCCCGGCCCCAAGGCAGCGGACACTGCCGTCGATGCGGGTAGCGCCTTCCTTGATCGCGGCCAGCGTATTGGCCATCGCCAGAGACAGGTTGTTGTGCGCGTGAAAGCCGACCGGGACTTCCAGGCTTTCCTTGAGCGCCCGGACTCGCTCCGCGACCTGGTCGGGGAGCAGCGCTCCTGCGGAATCGACGATATAGACGACATCTGCTCCGTAGCTTTCCATCAATTTTGCCTGCTCCGCCAGCTTGGCGGGCGGGGCCATATGGGCCATCATCAGAAAGCCGACCGTTAAAAGCCCCAGCTCCTTGGAACGGGCGATGTGCTGTGCCGAAATGTCCGCTTCGGTGGAATGGGTGGCAATCCGTGCCATGCCTACACCAAGCTTGGCGGCGGCATTCAAATCCTTGATCGTGCCGATCCCCGGCAGCAGCAAAACGCCGATGGTCGCCTGCTTGCAGACGGAGACGGCCGCTTCGATCAATTCCATCTCATTTGTACGCGACAAGCCGTATTGCAGAGAAGAACCGGCCAGCCCGTCTCCGTGAGAGACCTCGATAAAGGGCACGTTTGCTTCGTCGAGCGCACGAGCCACACGGACGACCTGCTCGACGGTAAACTGGTGGTTGATCGCGTGACTTCCGTCGCGAAGCGCTACTTCGGTGACGAGAATCTCCCGTTTATCAGTCATTTCTCTTCCCTCCCTTTCAGACAGACGCCGCCCCGACGTGAGGCTTGGCGAATTCCTCCGCCACTTTGACCGCAGTCGCAGTCATGATGTCCAGATTCCCTGCGTATTTGGGCAGGTAATCTCCCGCGCCTTCCAGCTCCAGTACCACCGTTATGCGGTTGCCGTCAAACAGCGGCTCTGTACGGAGGCGATAGCCGGGCACGTATGACTGAATAAAGGCAACGGTCTGCTCGATGGAAGCGGTTATTGCCTGTTCGTCCACCTCGCCCTCCACCAGCGCGTACACCGTGTCCCGCATCATGATCGGCGGCTCGGCCGGATTGAGAATGATGATCGCCTTGCCCTGCTTGGCCCCGCCAATCACTTCCAGACCGCGGGCGGTCGTTTCGGTAAATTCGTCGATATTGGCACGGGTGCCCGGACCTGCGCTTTTGCTGGAGATGGCTGCGACGATCTCCGCATAGCTGACAGGGCAAACCCGGTGGATCGCATGGACGATCGGGATCGTGGCCTGCCCGCCGCAGGTGATCAGATTGATATTGCATTCATGCAGATGTTCTCCCAGATTGACGCTTGGAACGACATACGGGCCGACTGCTGCCGGAGTCAGGTCGATGGCAAGCTTTCCGGCCTCCTTGAGCGCCTTGGCGTGACGGATATGCGCTTTCGCCGAAGTCGCGTCAAAAACGATGTCGGCAAGCTCCGGGGCATTGTCCAAAAACTGCTTCAGCCCTCCGTCAAACACCTCGCACCCCGCTTTTTTCGCGCGCAACAGTCCGTCTGAGTCGGGATCGATCCCGATCATCGCCGTAACCTCCAAATATTTGGAACGCTCCAGCTTCATCAGCAAATCCGTGCCGATGTTCCCCGATCCGAGGATCGCAACCTTTTTCCTGGACATGGCTCTCCCTCCCTTGACACTTAGCTTGTAAACCGGACACCGACTTCGCCCAGATGGGCAATCCTGGCGCGGAACGAATCGCCCGGCTCCGCCGCGATGGCCGCAGACAAAGCACCGGATAGAATCACTTCCCCCGCTTTGAGCGGAATATCGAATTCGGCCAGTTTGTTGGCGAGCCAGGCGACGCATACAGCCGGATTGCCCAATGCCGCCGCGCCCACACCCGTATTCATAACCTCGCCGTTTTTGTACAGCACCATGCCGGCCATGACGAGGTCGATCTGGTCTGGCTTCACCGGACGCCCGCCCAATACGTAGAAGCCGGAGGACGCATTGTCCGCAACGGTGTCCTCCAGCTTGATCTTCCAGTCGGCGATGCGGCTGTCCACGACTTCGAGTGCTGGGACCACATATTCGGTCGCCAGCATGACATCGAGAGCCGTCACGCGCGGGCCTTTCAAGTCGCGCTTCAGAAAGAAGGCGATTTCCGCCTCTACCTTCGGCTGCAGCACTTTTTTGCAGGAGATGTGACCGTGATTTTCCACAGCCATGCTGTCAAGCAGATGACCGTAGTCCGGCTGGTCTACCCCGAGCAGGGTTTGCATCGCCAGCGAGGTTAGACCGATTTTTTTACCCGTAATCACATCGCCCGCATTCACTTTCCGCCCGACGGTCAAAAGCTGCACGCGATACGCGTCTTCGACCGAAATCTCCGGCTCTATTTTCGTAATCGGCTCGACAGCCAGGCCGCTTCTCTCCGCCTCCGCCAGATGGTCGGCGAGCCGCTTGATTTTTTCCTCGTCCATTGCCGTATCCCTCCCGCACGTTGTTTCCGACCGCTATCTTTTCATCGTGATCGTCTTGGCTTCCGTATAAAATTCGAAGCTGTGCCGTCCGCCTTCCCGGCCGATTCCGCTCGCTTTTGCTCCACCAAAAGGCGTTCGCAAATCGCGCACATACCAGCAGTTGATCCACAGCAGCCCGGACTGCACCTGATCCGCCACGCGGTGAGCGCGTCTGAGGTCGTTCGTCCAGACGACGCCGGCCAGCCCGTAGATGGAGTCATTGGCGATCTGGATGGCTTCTTCTTCTGTTTCAAACGGAATGATGACGATGACCGGACCGAAAATCTCCTCTTGGGCTACCCTCATTTTGTTGTCCACATCGTAGAGCACGGTCGGCTCGTAAAAATTGCCGTCCCCCAGACTGGTGATGCGCTTGCCGCCAAAAGCGAGCTTGGCTCCCTCTGACAGTCCGATCCGGACGTATTCATCCACCGTGGCCAGGTGGCTGCGGGAGACAAGCGCCCCCATGTCGGTATCCGGGTCGAGCGGATTGCCAACCTTGATTTTTTTCACCGCCTGCACAAATTTGTCCAGGAATTGATCGTAGATGCTCTTTTGGACCAAGAGGCGCGATCCGGCCAGGCAAATTTCGCCCTGGTTGCGGAAAATCGCCTCGATCGACCCTTTCACCGCCTCATCCAGATCTGCGTCCGCAAAGACGATGTTGGCTGATTTTCCGCCCAATTCGAGCGAAACGGGAATGAGCTGGCTAGCAGCGTTCCGCATTACGGTTTTGCCTGTCGTGGTCTCCCCGACGAACGATATCCGGCGGACATGCGGGTGTGTGGTCATCGCGGTGCCGACTGTTCCGCCCGGCCCCGTCAGGATGTTCAAAACGCCCGGCGGCAAGCCTGCCTCGTTGGCGATTTCGCCCATCATGACCGCGCTCAGCGGCGTATAGGAGGCGGGCTTGACGATGACCGTATTGCCCGCCGCCAGTGCAGCCGACGCTTTCCACGTCATCTGCATAAACGGCAGATTCCACGGAATGATCAGGCTGGTCACGCCTGCGGGAGCGTATTTGGCGTAGGACATGAAGCCGTTCATTTCGTAATGTTCATGTACGAGATACTTGGCCATTTCGGCGAAAAAGCGCAAATTCCAGGCGGCTCTGGGGATGTCAAAGCCGCGGCTCTCCTTGATCGGCTTGCCGACGTCAAGCGTCTCCACCAGCGCCAATTCCTCCACCCGCTCCATGACGAGATCGGACATTTTGCAGAGAATCTTCGCTCTTTCTTCGACGGGCATCCTGCTCCAGACGCCGCTTTCAAACGTGCGCTGGGCTACCTCGATCGCCTTTCTCACATCCTCTTCGCCCGCATTTGCCACCGAGGCCAGCTTGAGATTGGTCGCGGGATCGAGCGTGTCAAATGTCTCCCCGGAGATCGCGTCCACGTATGCTCCGTCGATAAACAGCTTTGCGTCCTTCAACTTTCGCTGATTTGCCTGTGTAGTCTGACTCATGTGAAAGCCTCCTACTCTTCGATTTCCAGAATCATTTCGACTTCCACCGCATTATTGTGCGGAAGCTGGGCCATCCCGACGGCGGAACGCCCGTGCCTCCCCTTCTCCCCGAAAATCTGCACCAGCAGATCGGACGCTCCGTTCATGACCTTGGGCTGATCCGTAAAATCGGGGGCGCTGTTGACAAACCCGAGGATTTTCACCACCCGCTTTACGCGGCTCAGCTCGCCGATCTCCGCCTTGACGACAGCCAGCAGGTTGAGCATGCATTGCCTGGCTGCCATGTAGCCTGTTTCCACCGACACATCATCGCCGAGCTTGCCGCGGTATTCATCTGTCCCTTGTCCGGCGGTAAACAACAGGCTGCCTGCGCGGACACAGCCTACGTAGTTTCCTGCTGCCTGCCGTGGGGCCGGAAGCGATAGCCCCAATTCCTGCAATCTTTGTTCCGGTGTAGCCGCATGTGTAGTCATCTCCCTCTCACCTGCCCTCGCTCATATTCAGGAAGCGCAGCGCGTTTTCGCCCAGCATCGCCCGCTTCTGCTCCTCGGTGAGCGAAAGCGCATTGTCTATGACCTCGCCCGGAGGAATTTCCCGCAGCAAGAACGGGTAGTCCGACCCCATCAAAATGCGGTCGGCGCCAAAGCGGTCCACCATGTATTGAATGTTCAGCGGATCGTAGTTCAGCGAATCGAAATAAAAGCTCTTGGCGTAGTGGCTTGGCGGCTGCTCGGTCAGCCTCAGATGCGGCCATACCTTCCAGCCCTGGTCCAGGCGGGGAAGAATGTAAGGAAATGACCCTCCGCCGTGGGCAAAGCAAATCTTCAGCCGAGGGAATTTTTCCATCACGCCGCCGAGAATCAGGCTGGCAGCAGCCAAGGCCGTCTCGCTCGGCATCCCCACCGTATACATCAGGTTGTGCCGCGGCATCCGCTCTCGGCCGAGTGTCTCCCACGGGTGGACAAACAGCGGCACCTCCCACTTCTCGCACATTTCAAAGAAGGGAATCAGAGACGGATCGTCCAGGTTGTTGCCATTCACATTCGTACCGATCTCGATCCCCTTGAGGCCGAGCTCATGCATGCAGCGGTCCATTTCACGAATCGCAATCTCCGCATTTTGCAGGGGCACGGTCCCAAGCCCGAGAAAGCGCTCGGGATGCTGCCTGACCGTGTCCGCGATAAAATCGTTTTGGATGCGGGCCATCAGCTCCGCTTCTTCAGCAGGGGCCCAGTAGGAGAACGTGACCGGAATCGGCGAGATGACCTGCATGTCGACCTTTTCCCGCTCCATGTCAGAAATCCGCTTGGCAGGGTCCCACACCTGATCGGTCACTTCCCGGAACACTTTGCCCGCGACCATGATGTTGGCGCCGCACGCGCAGGTCCGCTGCAGGACGGGCCAGCGCTCGCCTTGAAATTTCTCAGCCAGATTGGGGAGGTCTTCCGGAATGATGTGCGTGTGGAAGTCTACTCGCATTTCCACTCACTCGCTTCCGGAGGCATGACGTGCCCGCAATTTTTGCATGTCCGCAGCTCCAGATTGCTGTTGAAGCCGTGAATCGCTTCTTTCACCTGAACCTCGATATTGGTCAGCTGCACGGTGGCGCGATGCATTTCGCTGTCGCACTCGTCGCAGAACCAGACGAAGTCCTCCAGCTCTCCTTCCGCCCGGTTTCGCTCGATGACCAGCCCGATCGTATCGGCTACCCGGTGCGGCGAATGCGGAACGTTGGGAGGAAGCAGGAGCATCTCTCCCTCCTTGACCGTAATTACTTCGCGTTTTCCCTCGTAGTTGATGATCTCCACATAGCAGTCGCCCTTGATCTGATAGAAAATCTCCTCCGAGGGGTCCACGTGGAAGTCGCGCCGTTTGTTGGGGCCGCCGAGCAGCATGACCATCAGCTCGGCGTCTTTCCAGATCACCTTGTTGTTGACCGGCGGCTTGAGCTGGTCTTTGTTCTCCTCAATGAACTTCGCCAAATTTATCGGTGCCAGGATGCTCATGCAAATCACTCCCGTTCGCTTTTGATGGTTGCTTTTCAGCGGATTACCGCTGCGCTGACAGATCGGCCGCGCCCTTCAGCGCTTTTTGCAGCAGTACGACTTCTTTTGCCAGATGGCTGATGCGGCTCAGAACATCCTCGTCCACAATCTCGTTTTGCTGATTGAAATGGTCCGGGTGGGCGTAGACGAAGCCCGGGGCCACATAGGCCCGGAAATATCCTGCGATAGGCTTCAGTTGGTTCTCCACCACCAGGTAATGCTGGTACGTCCCGCCATTGGCGACAAATCCCATCACCTTGTTGCGCAGCGCCTGCGGCGGAATGTGGTCAAACAAGTTTTTCAGGGCGCCGGTCAGCGACCCTTGGAAAATCGGCGTTCCAATGATGTAGCAATCAGCCGACGTTACGAGATCAATTACCTTTTTCGTGTCATCGGGATAGGTGGACGGATCTCGCCCATCACACAGCGACATTTTGAAGTCCCTCAGGTCCAGCAGCTCTGTCTCAAGCTCAGGGGCTTCCTTTTTCACTTCTTCCAAGATTTTATGCACGAGGATGCTCGTCTTTGCTCCGATAATGGTTCCGGATATACCCAGCACTTTCACCGGAAACCCTCCCTTCAGGCAGATTCTTTCGGTAGACTTACACTACGTTTGCGGCTTTTGCGGCTTTTGCGGCTTTTGCGGCTTTTGCGGCTTTTGCGGCTTTTGCCGCTTTTACCGCTTTCGCCGCTTAGTCAGCTCCGCTTGCCCGCTTGACCGGAAGCACCGACTCCGCTGTCTTTTTCCCCTCAAACACACTGAGAGCGTCATCCACAAGGGAAAAAGAACGTTCGCGTTTGTAGTTGTTGTAGAAAATCGCCCTTTTTCGGATCGGGTCGCCCGTGTAATAGCGCTCGTACTGGAGCAGCCGCTGCCCGAACGCTTCGCCGCACAAATCCCAGGCCAGCTTGAACAGTCGGACGCGCTCCGATCCGGAGATGCCCGCCCGTCCGGCGTAGTACTTCTCCATGTCCTCGGCCAGTTCCGGGTGAACCATATCGGCATCCGTCGGAGACATGAGCAATCCGCCTGCGCCGATGATTTGCAGCACTTCGATCGCCCGCGGGTACATTTTCGGGAGCAGTCCGCGAATCGTCTCGAGCGGCACCCAGCCTGGCATCATTTCACCCGAAGGCAGCACATCGCACTCCCGCTCGGCTGTCCGCAGCAGCGCCCGGATGCACTCGACGGACTGAATCAGCTCTCCCAGGTCATTTTGGACGTTCAGATACACGTCTACCCCGATGGAGTCAGCCAGGCGGACCGCCACCTCCGTGGCAAACTGCAGCTTGATCAGCCCTCTCACTCCGGTCTGGTGCGCCGGCTGCTGGGCGATTCCCGTTTTCGGATAGAGCCCGTTCGCCGCTTCCACGTTGTTGTACAAAAAGACGCGATCCCATGGAACCAGCACATCGTGGAAGACGAGCACCGCATCGCTTTCCTCGAACCGCGACGCCAGCGGATGATCGTAGACGGAGCGCTTTCCGTCCTGCATCGGCTCGCGGCACAGGATGCGCAGTCCCGGCGTATCGATCGGGATGGCAAACACAAGCGCGTAACGCTCGTCGCCAGGCTTGAAGCCGGGGAACGAGTAGATGATCACTTCATCCGTGATCGGCGCCAGCGTGGCCAGCATTTTCGCCCCTCTGACGATCAGCCCTTCCGGTGTCTCTCTGACTGCACCCAAATGCGTAAACATGTCCTGCTGTTCATGCGAGGTCTTGCTCCGGTCATTTTGCGGGTTGATGATCGCATGTGTAAGGAACAGGTCATTGTCGCGAATGTACCGGTAGTAGCTCTTTACATTTTCCGCCCATTGTGGGTTGTACTTTTCCAGAAACGAAGCATTGCTGTACAAGGAAGTCAGAACGATATTGAGAAAATCCGGCGTTCTCCCCATCAGGCCGAACGTTGCCTTGGCGTACGCCTCATACAGATTTCTCCTTGCTTCCAGATCCTCCGCGCTTTTTACCGGGAGGAAGGCGTTGTTTACTCTCTCACCGGTTTCCTCGCAAATGTGCGTGATCTTGTCCTGATACTCCGGGTCATGCTGCATGTCGTACAGCTTGGCGATTTCGAGTATAGGCTGCTTGAAAACCGCCTCATCGTACACACTTGTCACTCTGCGCCCCTGCAGCCAAATCTCCGGCTGCCGGGATTGCAAACCTTTGATGTATTCAGCACCTGAACGAATTCCCATAAACAATCCTCCCCTGGCAATGTTGTTTTTTCACCTTGAAACGGATTATAATATCCAATTTTTTCGAAAATTGTAGCGCATTTAACGTTTTTCACCGTTTTTTGGCGGGCAGATGAAAATCTTGGCATCAGCCTGACAAA
The DNA here is from genome assembly GCF_036700025.1 of Brevibacillus borstelensis. Classification (NCBI taxonomy): domain Bacteria; kingdom Bacillati; phylum Bacillota; class Bacilli; order Caryophanales; family Paenibacillaceae; genus Brevibacillus; species Brevibacillus borstelensis. The sequence continues at coordinate 4,952,331 of NZ_CP144922.1, forward strand.
GGGGGGGTTATTGGGACAAGCCCAATATTTTCGGCACGAACAGGACGGCATCTTCCCAATAGGTGATCACAAACAAAATGGCAATCGCCATCACCAAAAACGGCATTGTCGCTTTTACAAGCCGCTCAAATTTGACCTCCGCAATGGAGGAGACGATAAAGAGTCCCGTACCCACCGGCGGTGTCAACAGACCGATCGTCAGGTTGATGCAGATGATCACGCCAAAATGGATCGGATCGATCTGAAATGCAGTGACGAGCGGCATCAGCACCGGCACCAAAATAATCAGCGCGGCAATGCCGTCCAGGATCATCCCGAGCAAGAGCAGCAGCAGATTGACCAGCAGCAGAAACACAAACGGACTGTCGGACACGGAAAGCATCGTACCCGCGATCAATTGAGGGATTTGCTCAAAAGCGATCATCCAGCCAAAAATGTTGGCCATCGCGATCAAAAAGGTGACCGTAGCCGTGCTGATGACGGTATTGATCAAAATTTGCGGCAGCTTTTTTACGTGCAGCTCCTTGTACAAAAACGTGCCGACAAGGAATGCGACGACACAGGCAATCGCCGCCGATTCAGTCGCCGTGAACGCCCCGCTCAAAATCCCGAAGATGATGATAAAGGGCACCAGCAGCGCTGGCAAAACTTGAACCGTACTTCTCAGCATCTCTTTTCCCGACGCGCGTTTGCTCTTCGGAAAATTGTTCTTATACCCCAAATAGGCGATCAGAGCCGTGAAGCCGATCCCGTAAATAATGCCGGGAACAATCCCCGCCATAAACAGCCCGCCAATCGAGGTCCCTGACAGCGTCCCGTAAATAATAAAGATCATGCTCGGCGGGATAATCGGCGCGACGATGGACGACGCCAGCGTCAAGGCCGAGGAGAATTCCCGGTCATAGCCCTCCTTTTCCATTTCCGGAACCATCACCTTGCTCATCATCGCAGCCTGCGCATTGGCCGATCCGAGAATCGAAGCCAGAAACATGTTCGACACAACTGTCACATAAGCCAGCCCGCCGCGAACATGCCCCACGAACACCTTGGCGAACTGGACCAGCCTGGTCGTGATGCCGCCTCCGTTCATCAGCTCCCCGGCAAGCATAAACAGCGGGATCGCCAGCAAGCCGAAATTCTCCAGACCGGAGTAAAGCCGCATCGGTGTAGATGTGAGCAGTGTTGTGTTCCCCATGAGTAAGAAATAGACGATCGTGATCATGCCCAGGACAAGGGAAATCGGGATGCCCATCAATAAAAAGAGCAGAAACAGCAGGATTACCAATGTGGTCAACGGAATTCCTCCTCTCGGATCAGCTCGATCAGATTGGACAACAGATGGATGGCGGCAAACGTCAAGCCGACCGGCACCGCGCTGAACGGAATCCACATCGGGAGGAGGATGGCTGTCGACTTTTGAAAAGCAACGCCTGGCGACAGCACCCATGTATAGCTGTAATAGAGCATCACCGCGAGAAATACGAGCATCAGAATATGCCCGGCGATGCCTGCCATTTTCTTTACCTTCGCCGTCGCGTACTCAAGGACAATGGTAACGGCGGCCTGAGACTTGTACTTCAGTCCCAGGCTGCCGCCGATAAAACTGCTCCAGATCAATAAAAAGATCGACACCTCCCCCGCCCATGACAGGGGGGCATTCAGCACGTAGCGAAACACGACTGCGAGTGCAACAATGACAGCCATCGCAAACATGAGGACAATGGCTAAATACTTTTCCACCGTAGAAATGAGGTCGCTCAATGCTTTCATGGTCTGTTCCCCTTTGGCTGCCTATTTGCGGAATGTATCGATAAACTCTTGGATGAGCGGGTTGGTCGGTCCGTATTTTTGGTCAAACTCCTTCATGATGGGACCAAACAGAGCCGGATCGATCTCATAGATTTTCATTCCTTTGTCACTGAGCGTTTTTTTGAACTCTTCTTCCTGCCCCGCTCTGGTCGTTGCGGAAAAATCAGCCGCCGCGGCAATGGCGTCGCGAACAATCTGCTTGTCCTCATCCGGCATCTTGTCGAACGTCCCTTTGCTGACCATCGCGACCGCAGGCCACACCATATGATTGGTCACAGCCCCGTACTTCACGACTTCGTAGTATTTGTTGGTGATGGTCGCATCGAGGTCCATATCCATTCCGTCGATCACGCCGGTTTGAACGGCCGAATACACCTCGGGCAGCGGCAGTCCTTCCGTCGATGCGCCTGCAAACTTGTAAAAATCCTGCAGCGGAGGGCTCGGGGTGACCCGCAGCTTCAGTCCCGCCATGTCTTCCGGCTTCAGTACCTCTTTGTCTTTAAACAGCATCACGCGCTGCCCGGCGAATAAATAATCAAGGCCCACCAATCCCTGCTGCTCCAGTGTCGCGAGAATTTTTTTGGCTACGTCCGTATGCCTGGCTTCATTTGCCGCCTTCAGATCAGGAAATGCATAAGGCGTAAACCAGGCAGAAAATGAAGGAGACCTGGAGCTGAGATAGGCCGCTGTAATCAAGCCGAAATCGACCGAACCGGCACCGATTTGCTGAACCATGTCAGCTTCCGTTCCCAACTGGCTGGACGGATATATCTCCAGCTTCATCCGGCCTCCGGAACGCTTGTCCAACTCTTCTTTAAACTTTTCCGCCGCCAAATGCCATGTGTGTGTAGGCGGCGTAATATGGGCCAGCTTGAAGTTGTAGCTCGGCTTGGAGTCGCCGCCTGCTGCCGCAGGCTGATTGGAAGTACCGCTTGGCGCCGCATTTCCGCCGCAGCCTGCAGTCATGACAATCATCAGACAAGCCGTCAAAAGGGATGCCCCCCATTTTTTTACCTTTTTCATTGACTACCCCTCCATTTTTTCATGTACGAACCCATTCATGAATCATTGAACAAGCTGCTTTCGTCTAACCTGCCGGATCGTTTCGCCGGATAGTTCCCTTACCCCCTATTCAATATCGGAATGTTTCGATAATTTTGTGCCCGCTTTCCGTTTCAGGCAAAAAGGACGGTGCTATGATTTTACTAAATGGGAAGCTGGAGTATTGTAAAGCGCTTAACGTTTCAACCACATTTTTTGACAAAAAACGGCTTGATATCGCATCTGAATGTAAACCATTTAACATGATTTCTGTTTTTTTGTTTTGTCCATGCTCCATAGATTGAAAATACTATTTTTCTTCATCTATAATATTCGTGGAAGGTTCTGAAAATTTAGAATTGGTGTGGCAAAACGATACGGAAAACGTTTTTGGTGAAGGGGTTTGAAGGCAATGAGCCTGTTGGAAAATGTCGTCCGCGTTTCTTCTCTCATGCATAAAATGGTCTTATGCTTTGAAGAAGACTTTACGCTGGGAGTAACGGATCGGGAAAAATTTATAACCTATATTCCTGGAAAAACCCTGCAGTTTGGCTTGTCTCCTCACGCTCCGATCAAGGAGGGCAGTCTTGCCAAGCACATCCTGGAGCAAGGGATGCCCGTCAGCAAAGTCATGGATTCCTCCGTATACGGGATTGCCTATCTGGCCGGCGGACTTCCCATCAAGGAAAATGGAATCATTGCCGGTGTCCTTGTCTTTGGAGTCGGCCTGGATCGACAAAATACGCTGACACAGATCGCCGGGCATTTGTCGTCGATCGTGGAAGAGGTTTCTGCACAATCCATCGAAATGCAGAAAGGCTCTGAAGTCTTATCCTTGCAGAGCGAAAAACTGCATACCGTCACGACCGGGATGCTGGAGCAGTTGAAAACGACTTTTACCGTATTGAAATCGATCTCGCAGATTGCCAAGCAGTCCGAAATTCTCAGCCTGAATGCCTCGATTGAGGCCGCACGGGCTGGCGAACACGGCAGAGGCTTCAACATCGTCGCCGGAGAAATGCGCCGTTTGGCAACGATGTCCGGAGATTTTGCCAAAGAGATTTCTCAGAACCTCTCTTCACTCCAAGCAGAAATGGCCTCGATCTCGGAAATGGTCCTGGACTCGAAGAATCTGACCCAGGGACAGACAGAAGGCATAAGAGAGCTGGCTTCGGCCATACAGGAAGTAAACCAGGAAGCCACCCTGCTCCAGCAGATGTCAAAAATTCACTCAAGCTCCCCGACCGGGTAGTCGAAACCGCCAACCGAGCCCGTTTTTCGAGCATCCACAATTCCAATTGTAAGGAGTGTTCGATATGGTATCTCCGTTTGAAACCGATGTGAAATGGGAATCGTTCCTGAAGTACGGGACCCGGCAATTTTGTAAAGGAAAAACGATCATATACAAGCAAGGCACGATGGGAGAAGGTTTTTACTACCTCCATAAAGGTCTCGTAAAAATCATTTCCACAACGGCAAAAGGGAATGACCGTCTGTTAAACATCGTCGTTCCCGGCCAGATCATGGGCGTCCAATCCATGGATCGTCATACGCACTTCACCACAGCCGTTGCCGTAAAGAACTCGGTCGTCTACCACTTCTCCTGTGCCCAATTTCAAGAAATGCTCAAGGCTCAACCTGAATTGCTCTCGCTGTTCACACAAACTGTCAGCCAGAAACTGCGTATTCTCCTTTTTGCCATCAACATGAAAGCGCTTACTTCGGAAGAACAGATCGCCTCCCTTCTTTTGAATCTTTGCGACGATTTTAAGAACTACGAGGTTCCACTCACCCAGCAAGACCTGGCCGACTGTGCCGGTCTGACGCGGATCACCGTCTACAAGATTCTGAAGCAGTGGAAAGAAAGCGGAATTATCGAGATCAAAAACCGGACCTTTGTCATCCAGAAACCGGAATTGCTCCGCTATCCGTATCGATACACCCAGACGGCGTTGACTGTCTAGCTTCCGCTGTCCAAGGCAGATCACGAGAAAAGGAGATCGCCATGACCAATCTGCGCTACAAATGGGCCCCGTTTTTGATGTATGGCCAAAAGCTGGAGTATAAAAAGAACGCCACCGTCTATCGCCAGGGCGAACAGGGAAACGGTTTTTACTACCTGGATCGCGGCGGTTTAAAAATCATCCTCTTATCCGCGAACGGACACGAGCGCACCATCGACTACGTGCCAACCGGCGGATTGTCTGGCGAGCACGGGGCCTTTAAAGGGCCCTACGTGACTTCCGCCATCACCACCTCCCCTTCCGTTTTGTACTTCTTCTCCGATGAAGCGCTGTCCAATATATGCAAAGATCACCCCCAGGCCGCCGTCCTTTTTACCAATTCGCAAATATACAAGGTTCGGCTGCTGGCTGAAATCATCGCATTCCAGGACTGTCCGGTCGAACAGCAGATGGCCCATTATTTGATCAGACTATACACCGTTCATGAAAATGAAAACGTCCCGATCGATCAAACGTCATTTGCCCGCTACATCGACACCTCCCGCATTACCGTAAACAAGATTTTGCAAAAATGGCGGCAGCAAGGGCTGATCGAGCTTTCCAACCGCGGTGCGATTCGCATTGCAGATGTCGAAAAGATCAGGGAAATTGCTTATAAAACCGGGGAGTTGGAGGGAATGAGCCTTTGGCAGTAGGCCGCTTCCCTCCATAAAAAAACCCCCGGGAAATCGGGGGATTTTCGCTTATGCTTCTTTCGGCAGGACAATTCCTTTGTAAAGCTGTACCGTAATCCAATAGTAAAATGTGTAGATGACCAGGAAAATGCTGATCGGTACCCAAATGCCCACATACGGTTCTTCCAGGATAAACGAGAACATGTTCATCCCTACGAGAACGTGAACCAGACCGATCAGGGCAGGAAACACGAAGACGACGAACAGCTCCTTGTAAATCGAACCGACAAGCCATTCCTGGCGAACTCCGATTTTGCGAAGCATGCTGTAGCGGTCTTTGTCCCGGGTAGCCCCGGACAGGATTTTAAACATCAGGCAGCTAGCCATCATCGCCAAAAAGGCAATTCCGAGGAAGAAGCCCATGAACATCGTCCCGCTCGTAAAGGCATAGAGGCTGGCATATGTGGTGTATTTCGAATAAAGCTGGGGACCCTCGGCTCCAGTCTCATCAGCATACAACCGGGTTTGCCGCTCATCGATTTCTTTCAGCTCCTGCTTGTACTTTAAAAAGTCATCCACCTTGGCGAGCACGACCGAGCGCTCTTCTCCCTGGATACCGCTATACGTCGTTTGATCGACGATGCGGACTGCCTTGCCGTTGATCATCTCGTAGCTGTTGATAAATTCGCCCGTGACCGCTTCCTGCCAGTCAGGGGGCATCGACTCGATGTCCGGCCCCAGGTTTTCCTCAGGATGATCATACACGCTGTACACCTTGGACGGGAGAGGCGTTGACACGCGCTTGACCCGGTTGTCCGGATCGTAGTCCTCCAATCCGATCGTGTTGATTAGCGGCGGATCCGCCAGCAAATCGTCCTTCAGGTAGTAAATCCCCGCATCATCCACCTTGTATCGGTACGTGTTTTGTTCCTCGACCGTCATTGCTTTCAAGGCTTCATAGTCTGCAGGCACAGGCTTGTGAATAATGACGTCATAGACTTTTCCCATTTCCGCCATCAGGCTCACGTTTTTCTGAAAAGCCATGCCCCCAGCCATTGCCCCAACGCCGAGCGCGATCAGCATCGCTACCGTTCCGAGCACCTTTGTCAGGTTGTTTACGCGAAAGCGAAGCTGCGCGAATGTGAAAGCATTTAGTTTACGCTCATTCCACACCCGATTCTTTTTCAACGCATTTACAAACACCGGCAGCAGGGTGATGAAAATCAAATAGGTTCCAATGGTGGTAGCTGATGCCGCGATGAAGAGTCCGATTTCCCTGAGCTCTTCCATATGGACAAGCGCATAATAACCTGCTGCGAGTCCGGCAAGGCCGATCAGTGCAAGCAGAACCGTAGCGAAGCCCTTTCGCTGTACCCTGTCATTTTGCTGTTCGGCCCGGATGAGGTCCAGCTCTGTCGTACGGGCCAGCTTGATTGCATTGACCGATGACGTCAGCAGAAAGAGCACCAAAAAGAACCCGCACGTCATCATGATCGAAGGGAGATAGAAGGGCTGGTAGCCTTCAAGCGAGATATCGAGCTGCTTCATCAGCAGGCTCCCTACCCCGCTCGCCAGCCCTGCTCCCGCGATGGTGCCGATGACCAGGGAAATGATCCCGAGCACAAGCGTTTCCAAAAACAGGATTTGGCTGATCTTCCTCTTCTTCGCGCCCAATATCATATACATCCCGAGTTCTTTGCGTCTGAGCGACAGCAAGAACGAGTTGGCGTAAAAGATATAGAAGAAGGTAATGAACGCCAGCAAAACAGAGCCTACATTAAAAACGAGCTGGATCGAGCTGATCACCGAATTTTGTTTCGTAAAGTCACCATTCAGCGCCAGCGTCTGGAACATGTAAAAGATCGTAATCGAGATGACCAGACCGATCAGGAGAACCAGATAGTCCTTCATCATTTTTCGCATACTTGAAAGCGAAAGCTTCAACAGCATGTGCATTCCCTCCTAGCGCACATCATGCGATGCACCCAGCTCGGCAAGTACATCCAGGATTTGCTTGAAGAATTGCTGACGGTCTTGTGTGCGGTGAATTTCCGTATACAATTTTCCGTCCTGAATAAAGAGAATGCGCCTGCAATAGCTTGCACTGAAAGCGTCGTGCGTGACCATCATGATCGACACGCCGTGGTTCTCGTTCAGATCGGTCATCGTCTCCAGCAAGCTTTTCGCGTTTTTGGAGTCAAGCGAACCGGTCGGCTCATCAGCCAGCAGAATGGCCGGATCATGCACCAGCGCACGTGCGGCCGCAGCCCGCTGCTTCTGTCCGCCGGAAATCTGGACCGGGTACTTCTGCAATATCTCCTGAATCCCCAGCGTTTGCGCCACCTTGTGCACCTTGGGGGCAATCTCGCTCGAAGAGACGCCTTGCAGCGACAGGGGCAGGGCGATATTTTCATACACCGTCAAGTTTTCCAGCAGGTTGAAGTCCTGAAAAATGAAGCCCAGCTTTTGCGAACGGAAGTCCGCAAGCTGATTCTGTTTCATCTGGGTGATGTCCGTTCCGGCGATCTGAATGAATCCGTCCGTGGGGCGATCCAGTGTGGAAATGACATTCAGCAGCGTCGTTTTTCCGGAGCCGGAAGGACCCATGATTCCGACAAATTCGCCTTCCTGGATAGTCAGCGATACTCCTTTCAACGCATGCGACTGACTTTCTCCTCGATTTCCGTATATTTTTTGAACGTCTCTGACTTCAAGTACAGATGCTTTCACATTTATTCCTCCCAAGCTTATTCCCGAAACTCAAATGGCAGTCGGTTTGCTTCTCGTTGTATTAACTGTAACCAGTTTCCAGACAAGTAGCTATTGATCTACCTTACATTTTGCTTTCGGTTTTGTAAGGAAAACTTTGTTCGAGCTTGGGTGGAGAGATGAAAAAGGAGAAAACCGCTTAAAGTACGGTGGGACACCTGCTCGAGGGTTGTACTGGCCGGCTGCATTCCAAAAGCGGAACCGCGTCCAAAGCAGCCGGTTCCCGGTGCTTTTCAAAGGTTGGACTCTTAAAAGAGTGTTCCGCTTTTTCCATTTCGCCTAGGTAGGTGTCCCAAAGACTTTCGCGTTTTTCTCCTTTTTCATCCCTATCGCTTTTCTTGTTTTTCTTGCTTTGTTTTAAAGATTATTTCTTTTGTTTTGGGTTTTTTAGCATCCTTGGCTTTGATATCTTTGGCATTTTTGGCTTTGGCATCTTTGGCGCCTTCGCCCTCGGAATCTTCGGCATCTTCTTCTTTGGCACCTTCGGCCATCGGCTTGGGTCAACATACCGGAGCATCGAGTGAAAGAGCTCCCCCCACTGTTGCTCATTTAGAGAAGACACCGCTTGATTCCGCTCCAGTCTCAACGCTTTTACCACATGCTTGATTTGGGAAGGGGTAAAAACTCCCTGTAAGGCCGCAAAGACAGGCGCTTGCGGCTGCTGGAGGATATAAGTGGCCAACGCCATAAACCTTGCATGAGCATGCAGTGGAACCAATGGACTTTGCTTTCTGAAGATCGTTACTATTGCTGACTCGACCTTTGGCGGCGGTGAGAAATGGTCTGGCGATACCGTCCGGACGAGCCTGAGATCAAACCACATCCGCCATTTCAGGATTCGTGGATTCGTAATCCGCACACTGGTAAACCGTTTGGCCGCCCCTTTTTCCATGATGAGCACGGCTCTTTGCAACGGAACAGCAGGGTCGTCCAGAAGCTTCCCGAGTATCGGCGTGGTGATGGAGAATGGAATATTGGCCACGACACTGAACGGACTTTTGGGAAGGTTGAACTGTAAAAAATCTTGCCTGTTCATCCGAATATTCGCTACTCCTTGCATCTTATCGAGCAGCTTCTCGGCAAAAACCGGATCGTTCTCCACAGCGATGACTCTTGCCGCTCTTTTTGCCAACGGGAATGTTATCGCCCCTTTGCCGGCGCCGATGTCTATTACCGTATCATTCGGCGTTATCTTCGCCATGTCGATCATGTCTTTGCTCAATTGTTTATTAATCAACAAATGTTGTGCAGAGAAGTTTGAGGAGATCCGGGATTTTCCCCTGGATGTCCGTCTATTTTTGGGCATAAAAAGCACCTCATTCATTCGTAGTAGGGAATGAAAAAGGCACAGCACAAATAAACCTGGACCATTTCTAAAAAAATGGACAGGTTATACATGTTCTGTACCTTACATTACCTTGTACGCATGAATGCGATGCAACACATAAAATCGGGTCCTCCCTAATGGGAATTCATAAAGGATGTACATCTATCGGTTAGCAACATCGTTCTACATGAGTGCAGTTTTTTCGGGGCGCACTCAAGTTATAGAGTAACTTACGGGAAAGAACAAGTCTATTCTTTCCTTTGAATTCCCGATTTATTTTCTATGCTGCTTCCGCGGGCCAGCAATCTTGCATATCACTGTGCAAAAAAGGGTGCGTGTAGAAATCTTCAGGGTTTCACTGATCCGCTGCTGCTGTTGGCTCCTGATCGGACCGCCCGTTTTGGTGAAGCGGCAAAAAGCTCAAGTATGTCAGGCTTGAGCTTTTTGTCATGCTGTTTGGAGCTTGTTGTTCAGACTTTTCCCGGCCGCTTACACATGGGCCCTTCGATTTCTGATCTCTTCCCTCGCACGGTCATTCATTCGGGCCGGACTCCATCTTGGCTCAAAAACGAGGTTGACATGAACGTTCCCTACCCCTGGAATGCTTTTGGCTTTGGCTTCCACATTGCTGACGATCATATCGCGAAGCGGGCATTCGGGAATGGTCAACGTCATAGTGACAGTCACATTGTTTTCCTCATCGACCGCAATGTCGTATACCAGGCCCAGATCGACAATGTTCACACCTACTTCCGGATCGATCACTTCTTCGAGCTCTGCCCAGAGCTTTTCTGTTACATCCATCATTCCATCCCCCTTCATGAGGATAGGTTTTCCTTTGTCGCCCTGTTTATTGCATTGGCCGCGCGATTCCATATCCATATGCTTCAAGCCGTAGCATTCCCGCAAATAAAAAGAGGCTGCCCCGCCAGCAGTACAACTACTTGCGAGACAGCCCCAAGCAGGCTTATGGTTTATTGATGTCCGTTTGAATGTGCGTAATTCCGTTACATGTTGCGCATGGAACGGGTTCTTCTGTAGAGCCACGCTCCAAGAACAATGAGGCCGGCTCCCGCCAACTGAAGCGGGAGGTGGCTCTCTTCTCCAGTCTTCGGCAGGACCTTTTTGGCTGCCTTGTCCGGATGGATGCCGCCAGTTGGAACATCTCCATCTACCTCATACAGCATTTCCTCTTCATTGCCGTCTTTATCTTTGACAATAATCGAGAACGAATCTTTTTGTTTTTTACCGCCGTTAGGCGTGTATACCCATTTGCCGCTCGGATCGACTGTGACAGTACCATGCTTAGGCTGTTTGCCGATGGTTGCCGTTCCGCCTTCTGGCACTTTCACCGAGCCGACAGGCTTGTCTACTTTCTCAACGGGCTTCGTTGGACTCGTAGGCACGCTCGGGCTTGGGGTAGTTGGCTCCGGATCTACCGGTGTCACCGGCGCTGGATCTACAGGTTTTTCCGGTGTTGGTTCTACCGGAGTTGGCGTGACAGGCACTTCCGGCATGGAAGGCTCGCCAGGCTTGGACGGCTTGGACGGAACGCCCGGTATTTCTGGTTTCTCTTCAGGCTCGTCCCGATCCGGTCTGTCCGGCTTGTCCTTGCCTGGTTTCTCAGGCTTTTCCGGTTTCTCCGGGTCTACCGGCGGATTCGGCGGATCAACCGGTGGGTTTGGCGGGTCTACCGGTGGATTCGGTGGATCTACCGGAGGATTTGGCGGGTCTACTGGTGGATTGGGTGGGTCTACCGGTGGCGTTCCACCGCCGCCTCCGCCAGAGTAGCGGACGTTCCCGATCGTTACGGTTGTAATCTCATTCTTTTTAATCTCGAATTCAGTTAGTCTGTCTTTGATGACATAACCGCTGGGTGCTCGTGTTTCCTCGAAATAATAAAGGCCAGGTCTGAGATCTGGAACGTGCAATTCACCGTTTTTGTCCGTGGACAGTCCGCTCAGGATCGGCTTCTTGTTCTCGTCCAACACTCTGAACTGCGCACCTTCCAGCTTGACGTCTGGTCGATTGGAATCGACTTTGGTCAGTGTTGCAGAACCCGGGATCAGCTTGTTCGTAAAGATTTTCTGTACGACTTCGCCTTCATTTACGATCTCGAACTCCAATGTTTCCTGACTGACCAGATAATCAGTTGGAGCTGTAATTTCGACAAATTGATACTTTCCTGCCTTCAGGTCTGGTATCACCAGTTTGCCATTTTCATCTGTTGAAAGGTTCGACTGCAGCGTTTTGCCGTCTGCATCGCGGAGCTCAAATACCGCTCCTGCCAGCGTAATGTTATGGTCAAACTCGTCTACCTTCACGAGTTCTACTGAACCGCGATTCGCAACATTCTTCATCGTCCATGGAATCACGGCAGTCTGATTTGGCCGAATCGTGAAAGGAATCGGTGTTTCATCCAGCTTGTACCCTTTCGGCGCACTTGTTTCGATTAACTGATAATCTCCAGGCTCCAATTTCGCGAGATAGAGCTCTCCGTTTGCGTCAGTTACAAGCGAAGTGTGGTCAGCAACGTCTTCAAACTTATCGCCGTTTTTCCGCTGGAGTTTGAAGACAGCGCCTTCGAGCTTCTTCTCGCCATCCTCCGAATCGACTTTCGTCAATTTAAAGCTCCAGTCGCCTTTTTGGTTTGTAACCGAAATTTCTTTGTCTTCTTTGAAAGCAATCAATTTGCCGCTTGCGTACGCTTCATCGACGAGATACCCAGATGGGGCCGATTTTTCTTTGAGTACATACTCTTTAAAGCTGTATTTTTTCTTTGTTACTGCTACTCCCTGTTCATCGGTTACAAGCGTTTCAAGCAGCATTTTGCCTGTCTTGTCATACAGTTCGAATGTGGCTCCTGCCAATAATTCACCTGATGCGGCATCCGTTTTCACGATTTTGATGAATGCTTTCCCAGCAGGGAACGCCCCTCCGCCAGCTCCTGACAAGCTGACTTTGATTCCACCTTGTCCACTGCCATCGTCAGCCAGGGACGTTCTTCCGGCAAAAGCGGCGCTGTTCTTGATGTATTCTCCATTTTCCGCGATGATGAACGACTTGTATTCCAAAATATAGGCGCTCTCAATCGGCTTTTTGAAGATCAATTCAAAGCTATGCTCCCCATCCGCTGGCGTAAGAACTTTCAGTTCGTAGTCCGCGGGATCGGCTGGTTCGCCTTTGCTCACTACCCCGTTGGCATCCACCACCGTCTGATAGAGCTGGAAGGATTCCGGAAGGAGCACTTGATTGTCAGACAGCTTGTCCGTTACTTTCGCACCGGCATCGATCCAGGACTGATTTCGATTCAGGTAAATGGTCCAGAACGCATTTTCTGCATCTGCCCCTGTTCCCTGCTTGCCTTGTTTAAGGATATACTCCCCACCATGCTTTGGCTTCACCGAAGCGGATTGGGCAAACAACGCCGGCCCGCCGCCATCGCTCATGGTTGCATCGTTCATGTATTCTGCCAAGACCTCATGGCCTTTCAGGCTCGTCTGGTACGTGATGCGATATGCAGAGTCGATGGGATCTTTAAACGTCAGTGCAAAGCCTTCGTGACCTTCACTGTTCTTCAGCCCGCCTTCAAACGAATACGCACTGCTAGGCAGCTCTTCTTTAACCTCTACCTGGTCGGCTCCACCCTGGAGGTTCAAACGATTCACCTTCAGGGATTCCTTGACAAATGTTTGCTCTCCCTGATAGAAATCCTTGATCACCGCCTGGTTAATCTCTTGCAGATTGTAGTTTACATCGATGATCCAGGTGATGGTTTTCGTTTTAGGGTTATACGTCCCCGTTTTATTCCCGTTGTTCTTGGTGTAACGGTCCGAGGAAACCGTTGCCGAATCTTCCCTCTCGTATGACACTCCGTTTTCAAGCCATGTCAGCTTTCCATGGTTGGTAATGTCATGGGCATTGAAGTAGTTCGGGTCAAACTTTGTCTTGTACTCGATGTCCACTTTCGTGCTGATCGGATGATTGAACTTGATCGTAAACCCTTCGCGATAATTGTTGATGGGCTCGATCGTGTAATCTGTCCCCTCTGTCAATCCGGAAATTTTCAGGCAATCTTTGTCAAGCTCAATCCCTTGGCCCTTGTAGTGGTCGGTGATGACAACTTCGTCCATTTGATAGTTGTCATAGTTCAGATACATCTTCCAGAGAATGGTCTTGGTGCTGTAGTTGATGTCCTCGTTTTTGGCGTCCTTCCAAAAGATGACCTGGTACATCCCTTTCGTTGCCTGTTTAGTCGTGCCATCGTACATCTCTGCCTTGTTCGTCACATTGACACTCTTGCGAACACGGTCCTTCGCTTTTGTGTCGTAAATGATTTCATAGGCAGACTGAACGCCGTTCGGAAAGTCCAGTTTAAAGCCGTTTGGAAGCGTATCGTCTATGATGTATTCATTAGAAGCCACTTGGTTTCCCCGGGTCGCCTTACCGTTTTCGTCGATGGTAACCTCGTAGACTTTCAGTGTGTCCTTGAGGAATTCCTGAGTCTGCTCAGTTTCAAAGGTATCGACAATCCAGGCACTTCCCGGTGCGATCACTTGCTCATTGTAATTGTACTCAATGGACCAAGTGAGGGTTTGTGTAGAAGACTTGTAATCAAGAGACTTTTTCGCGAGCGGTTCGCTGAATGCCACACTGACGGATGCTGAATCGTCCTTTGCGTACGAACCGCCCGTAACCGACACATTGTTGGTGTATGTCGTATTTTTGGCCTCAAGGATATTTGTTTTGTACTTGACGCGATACGCTTTATCGATATCTCCAAAGACCAGCTGGAACTGATTGCCGGAGACTGTTGGCTGTATCGTCACAGCACTTCCCTGCCTTACGCTTCCGTCCAGCATGACCTCCAGCTCATATACCTCGACAGAAGAAGAAACGAGTTCAAGTCCGGCAGGTATGCTATCCTGGAAGGTCGCGCCTGTAATCTTTTGCTCGCCCTTGTTAAAATCGACAACCCAGTCGATCTCGCTTGGGTTCATTTTCTTGGCTGTTCCTTGCTTGTCCATTTCTTCCCGGATATTGGCTTTGAAATGAACGTTGATCGTTTCTCCGAACGGAAATTCGATCTGCTGCTTCGTTCCCCCGGAAAATTTGCTTTCGTCAAAGGTTCGCCAAACCTCAAACGTACCGACGAATTCGTCATTCTCCACATCTTCGCTAAAAGTGAAGGTAACGGTGCCTTCCGGTGTTACTTCAAATGTCCCTACGTCCCCCGTGAGAGGTCCATCCAAAAGTCGGTCTACCTTAAATTTGTCCGGCAGATCGAAGGTAAAAGTGTCGCCACCCTTATAGGTGTGCCCCTCCGGAAGATGCCAGTCGAAGATGATCTTTACCATTGATCCCTGATCAGGACGAATCTCGGTAATGTTATTACCTTCCTCATCCTTCATCGCCACTTTTGTTATGATGTTCTCTGGTGATTTTTCGGGCTCTACAGGTGGTGCTGGGGGTAGTGGCGGTGGTGGCGGTGGCGGGTCTGGCACCGGATTCGTTCCGGTTCCTGGATTTTCCGTGCCTGGCTGCGGATTCTCCGTGCCTGGCTGCGGATTCTCCCCACCCGGCACTGGATTCTCCGCACCCGGCTCTGGATTCTCCGCACCCGGCTCTGGATTCTCCCCACCCGGCTCTGGATTCTCCCCACCCGGCTCTGGATTCTCCCCACCCGGCTCTGGATTCTCCGCACCTGGCTCTGGATTCTCCGCGCCTGGTTCTTGATCCGTTCCCGGCTCGGACACCTCGCCACTTGTTGGGGCACCTTCTTCACTGGTGATTCCTGCGTTCATCGGTACTTCATTGGCACTGACAAACGCGGATGGCAAGAAGAGATTCACCAGCAAAGCGAATACTAAGTAAACAGATAAAAGCTTCTTTCGCTGCCACATCTTAACTACGTTCACCTCGCATGTTTAAATTGGCAAGGTCGTACGACTCTAGCAGCGATTACCCATATGAAGTTTTGATAATGCTGCCAGTCCCCTTTTCGCCGGGGAAGAAGAATATGACACCTTGCACAATCCTGAGAGCATGTTTTTTTCGTTGCTTCCTCCTCTCCATTGTTCTTTATTTGTAAGTGTCTAAAGCTGTTCTTTCCTGGTGGCGACTTACATCAAAATTTGTATGGTTTTGGCTGTTAAGCCACAAAACACACTATAAAAGATCACTCTGAATTTATTCTGAATAGGAGAAAACGAAAAGCCGCCCGCCTCTTTTATGAGAGGGAGCGGCTTCTGAGCAGTTCCTGCATCGTGTCCTAATACTGCTTTTCTATGACATATTCACTTTTATTCTTGATCATGGCCGGCTTTTTCGTTCCCTTTACCATAATCGAATCATATGTTGTATCGACCGTAATCCATTCGTTCGTCTCTTTCAAGTAAATCTCATTCCAGGCATGGTATTGCGGGATGTCGTTTTTCCGTCCCATCACCAGCTTGGCAGGAATCCCCTGGCTGCGCAGCATGGCGGCAAACAGCGATGCGTAATCGTAACAGATGCCTTGCCCTGCAGTCAATGTCGCATCTACCGAAGGGATGTATTCACTCGTAACTTGATTGGCTTTTGCGTAATCGTACTGGACGTTTTGGATCACATAATTGTAGATAGCTTGTACCTTTTCCTTGTCGGTCTTCAAGCCCTTGGTCAGCTCTCTGGCTTTTGCGGTCGCATTCGTCTTGTCGTTCCAGTAGATCATCTGGATCGGTTGCAGGAAAACGGCCTGCGGGCTTGATGCCGTCAGGTTCACTTCCTTGCTTTCTATCGAACGGTATTTATTGTTCGCAACGTGTTGCAGGAGTGTAATCGTATATTTGCCATCTCCTAGCTGTAGTGGGAAACGGTTGTTGTCTTTTACGCTATAATAGAAGTTCTGGTTGTCTTTCGTGATTTTTACTTTTTCATTGACTGGCTGTGCCGAATGATGGTGTTGAACTTTGACGATTCCATTATTGAGCTCGCTTACATCAATAAAGGAAGGAGCGGAGCTCGCCCACGCAGTCGCTGGAGCCGCCAGCAAACACATGCCTACCACTGTCATCGAAAGTCGTCGAAAAAACACAAAAAAACTCCCCTTTCGGTAGCTGGCTGCCATCTTGCATACACAAGGAAGGCCCTATAGCTTTGCGTCTCTAATTTTCATTAGATTTGCCATTATCGTTTGAAAGTTTTAAAATCAAATATACTAAAAAAATAATAGCATAACTTTACTAGAAAAGGGAGCCTCATCCTATCTTTTCTTGAAAAATATCAATCACTCTGTCATTTTTCCCCTAATAATCAGTCGGTGTGTCGGATTGTGCATCGGATGGCAGGTGATGAGCGTAATCTCCTTATCTTTTCCGTTCCCTTCCAAAACCCACACCTCTTCGGGCTTTACATACAATTTTTCTGTAACGGTATAGGAAAATTTGCTCTTGCCGTTGTCAACCTCGATCTTGTCTCCTGCAGCCATCTCATCCAATCGATTGAAATTTCGACCGTATGTAAAGTTTCTGTGTCCAGCGATGGCATAATTGCCGACTTCCCCGGCCCTCCCGGTGTTTTCGATGCTCGCAACCGTCGTTTTCATATTGTTGTCTGATGCACCGTGCAAAATGGGCAGCATTAGACCAATCTTTTCAATCGTCAAAATACCTTCCATATTCTTATAGCTGCCAAAGTCCGGTGCCGGCTTTTTCCCGTTCTCCTTCTCGGTCGCAGCATCGGCACTTTCTATCGCTGTCTCGCTATCTTCTGTTGAGGAAGGAATTGCCGGTGCCGGCTTTGATCCAGCGGCCTCTTCCCCATTGGAAATATTCTGCAAACTGTTTTGCCATTCCTCGACAAGCTTTTGCTGCCGGTAGTCCTGATACTCTTCAGCCAGTGTTGGATAGCTCAGCACAACGATTCCGGCCACGATCAGAAGCATTGATAACAGTCTCATTTTCATGGTTTGCCCGTCCCTGTCCGTTTTAGGTTTGATCCCCTTTTTTCCATTGTTCATACCACTCCGTCAGTTCCTTGCTGGGAGCAACATCGAATTCCTCTCTCAGCTTGGTCGAGATCAGCTTGAACTGCTTGCTCACCTCGCCTTGGTGGTTCAACATGGCGTATATCTTCATTAAATAGAAGTAGCCCTCTTCCATTACTGGAAACTTTTCACGTATCTTTTGATAAATCAAAATCGCCTCGGTATATTGTTCAACCGATACGTAATATTCAGCAATTTGCTTGACATGGTTCAACCAGAGCAACCGCAAGCGCTCCTGCTCGTACTCTGCCCACAAATACGGATGCTCCTCCAGAAAATCGCCTGTGTACTTGGCCATGATAGACAAGTGCTGTTCCAATGTCTCTTCTGTAACTTTGGGAGCATCTCGCACCAAGGCTTCCCATTCCTCAACATCCAGCTTCACATCTCCCCACACCAGCCGATACCCTTCATCCTTGTATTTAATCTCCAAATCGAAGCCAATGCTCTTAATCATTTTCCGAATCTGATAAATGGCCGTATGCAGTTGTGTCCTCGACCGGACTGAATCGTAATCAGGCCAGAGCAAATCTATCAAAACCTGCTTGCTCACTGTCTTATCCCGATAGTGTACCAGATACGCAAACAGCTCCTGCCCCTTCAGTGTTTTCCAGGGAAGATATTGTTCGTTGCCTTGTTGATCGAGATAATGCAAGCTTTGCAAGCAGCAGAGTGTCATATGTTTTTGGCTGCTGTAGCTGACCGGGGTCTTCCCGGCGGATTCTGCCACCCGTTGCAGGGTCACAGCCAATCTGCCCTGATGGACAGGCTTCAACAAATAGTCGAGTGCGTTCATTTCAAAGGCTTTCACGGCATACTCTTGAAAGGCGGTAACGAAAACAATGTGAAGTTGCGGCTGAATGTTCAACAAGTGCTCAGCCAATTCAAATCCATCCATATCGATCATCTGAATATCCAGGAACGCTACATCCAGTTTTTCTTGCTTCGCGGCCTCCAATGCGGCATGCGGATCTTGAAAAGACCCCATCAAGTGAATGGGAGTGTTCGCGTTCTGTTCCTTCAGGAGCTTTTCCATTCTTCTCAATGCAAGCCTCTCATCGTCTACGATAATCGCTTTCAAGCATATCTCTCCTATTTTGCTTCAGCTGTAACTATTTTTGGGACAACAGCCGCTAACAACTCTCCCATATTATTGTAGCAATAGGTCAATGAGATGTCCAAGCTGTATAAACCATTTTGGCGGTTGCTGGCAAAGGGGGATAAATGCTGCCGATCAAAACCAAGACACAAAAAAGCTACCGACCATGCAACAAGTCAGTAGCTTTTCCCGTCATTCGTCCCATTCAACGTAAATGCCTGAGATATCGCCGATATGTAAATCATGAATGATAACCCTGATAACCGGCTTCCCTTCGCTGGTCAACACATAGCCTCCCCAATCTTTGCCGCCATCCGCCTTGTACCCGGCGATATCGATTCCAAATATGCTTGCAATCAGCGGCTTAGTCACTGAGATCGCTTCTTCTTTCGAGTTTATTTTATATCGGTCCGTTACGTGGTCAACCTTGTATATTCGGGAGGATTTCGCACCGATCCGGACAGTATACCGCTCGTTTTCATTCTTGAGTGTCCACACTTCTTCTACTTTACCCGAACGTTTATTGGCATGCGAAAATGAGAAGCTCTGCTTGCCCGTTAGGAGCATGAGCGCTTTTTGGGCCTGATACACATACTTTTTATCCACATCATCCAGCTTGTAATCCAGGGAGTAATCGGTCACTCTGTTTGTATTCACATCGACGCTGACGTATTGTTGATTTTCTAAATAAAATGACAGGTCTGTTCCTTCATCGCTTTTAAAGAAACGGGCTTGTTGAAAAACGACTTGTTGATTGGCCTCTTTGAATGCCTTTTGGGCGGTATCGACATATTTTTGATAACTCGTCGGCAACTCATTGACCGCACACTCTACCAAGATGGTACGAACTTTTGTCGTATTCGGGTAAAATGTCACAATGGCCTCTCGATCCGCTTTCCGGATAATATCGTAATCTCCATCTTTCTCAAACTCATCAAAGAGAATTTCCTTGTTGATTCCTGCCGATTTAATTGCCTTTTGGGCAGCCTCAACATAGGCCGGGTCGATAGAAGCATGACTCGCCGATGTTTCTACCGGAGTAGAGAATGGTTTCATCCAGATAACGAAAAACACCGCTGCGCATGCGACAAGCCCGTTCGCCACCCATACGTATTTTGCTCGCTTTTGCTGCTTGCTGATCTTTCTTCGCTCTTCGCGAATGTTCTCCAACATCACTTGTTTTCGCTCCCAAGAAAGTTTTTGATCAGGAAAACTCCTTAAATCCTCCCAGATTCTCTGTTCATCTCGTGACGGCATTTTTCATCGCCTCCATAACAGAAACTTGCCTGCTGCTCTGAACAGCTTTCATCGCCCGATGCATAGTGAGATTCACTTTGGCTTCGCTCCATCCCAATATCTCCGCAGTCTCCTTGCTGGACAATCCCTTGATCCCGCGCAATATCAACACATCTCTGTAAGAGGGTTTCAACTGATTGATGATGTCGTAGAGCATGCGCTTGTTCTCGCTCAACTCTAAAGACTCTTCGGGTGTCTTGTCCCGGGAAATAAGATGCTGCAGGAATGTTTCCGGCAGCAAGCTGATCAGTTTTTTTCTGCGCCTCTCATCAATGGCCGCATTTCTGGCAATGGCAAACAGCCATGTTTTCGGGTTTGCAATCTCTGTTTGCTGAGGTGATTTCAGGGCGCGAATAAAGGTCTCTTGTACAAGATCGTCTATATCCGTGCGTCCGGTATAGTAAACGAGAAAGCGATAAATATCGCTGCTGTATGCCAGAAACCATTGCTCGATACGTGCGCCGACATTATCATCCAACTGGGTTCCACCTCCTTGTCACTGTATAGACGGAGGGCCTTCCGACTATCTTTCACTTTTATCGTAAATTTTTTTGGCTCTTCCTATTGCTGAGTTTTTCTTAGCTTCTTTTCAACAGCTTCCTGTTTATATGGCAATAGCAATGACACTGACAGACGATAAAGCTATTGCAACAAAAAAGACACCTGCCCGAATCATAAGCCCCCCAATCGCAAGACCTGTGTTCAACAATTGGAGACCTGTTCATTCGAGTGGTATCTTCTGGATTTTGGTATACGATAAGATCGATGTGAACCGCGTCTATAGATATTTTATCCGTAGAATGCACTGCTGGGTGTACGGGACCGTACGCTTGCCTTCAATTCGGCCAACCCGACTTTTTGGACCTCGTACCGAATGTCCGCTCCTTCCTCTCGCTCTACCGCTGCCGAAACCATATACCCTTCCAAAGGTGCACATGTATAATAGGAAAACGGCTGCTCGTCGACTCTGCCCCGGGCAAGCGGCACGGAAAAAGACAGAGGCGGCAGCGAGAAGCCTTTCCCAAGCGCCTTCATCACTGCTTCCTTTCTCGTCCAAACCTGATAAAATGCCTCTCGCTTCATGGAAGGTGTCTCTTGCTGCTCGACGTAGGCTATTTCCTCTGGCACGAAAACAGTCCGCATTACTTCAAAACAGCAATCCTTTTTGACCGCTTCGACGTCGATCCCCGTCTTCTCGATCTCGGAAAAGGCGCATACCAGCATTCTACCTGAATGGGACAAATTAAAAAACAACGGTCGCTTGATGCTACCCGCCACGTGGCGGCTGTCCAGGAACAACTTCCCGTACTCATTTTTGATAAACCTGACTTCTTCCGGGAGGACTCCCCTTTTTTGTCCGATCATGCTCTTGAGCAGCATCCGTCCAAGCAAAAACTCTACTTTTTTGAAATCGACGAGATATCTCTCATACACCGTTCTTTCTTCTTGATCCAGTACTTCCAAACAGCTCTTCAGATGTGCAGGCTGCATTTCTTCATCGACATGAAGCCAATAGATTTCAACCCTCTTTTCCATTGGTTCCCGACTTCCTTCACGATAGTTTGCATGTAGAAACGTTCTTTATCTGAAACGGCTTTGCCTCCTTAAACCGGCAATTATCCGCATCCATGAAAAAAAGGGGGAGGCCCCCCTTCTTTCTGCGATCATTTTGACAATTGTGCGCCCTTTTGCTTTTCAATAAAGGCCACAATGCTGTTAATCGTTTTAAACGTGTCTGTATTGACAGCACCAATGTCCAGATCATATTCCTTTTTGATCAGATTGATGAACATCAGAACATCCATGGAATCAAGGCCATAGGGCGAGTCGGGACCAAACAATGGCTGATCATCCTTCACTTCTTCCAAAGAAACGTTCAATTTATATGTTTCCAAAAATTTTTCTCTTACCGTTTGTTTAATCATAACCCATTCTCCTTTACTCGTTTTTTGTATATTGCAAACATAGTGAACCCCATAAAAATCCGGCGCCAATGGCGGATATCACCAGATAATCCCCTGGTTTAATGGCTTTTTCCTCCAAAGATTTATGCAGAGCGGAAAAAATGGAAGCAGCCCCCGTATTTCCATAGTCCTGAATGGTTACGGTCGTTTTCTCCATCGGCACGTCCAATGCCGCCATCGTTTTCTTGATGATATTCAGGTTGGCTTGATGCAGAATAAAGTGATCAATATCCGATACTTGCAATCCGGCCTTATGCACGGCATTTTTAATCGAGAGGGGCAAGTTTCGGGTGGCCGTCTTCCAGACCTCTCTGCCGTTCATCCTGATAAAATGGCTGGTTTTGAGGTCTGCTCCCTCTGGCATCCGTGCAGTACCTCCGCCGTGCAGGGTGACTGCCAGATTTAAATAGGAGTCTAGATCCCATGCCAGCAATCCGCTGCCTTCACCTGTTTTTTGAAGGAGGATCGCTCCGGCAGCGTCCCCAAAAAACGTCTTGGTAATCCGGTCTGTCGGATCGATGTATCGAGACAGGACTTCTGCCCCGATAACCAGCACATTGTTGATGAACTGATTCTGTAAAAGATGGGAAGCAAAAAGGATGGAGTAAATGCCTCCTGCACAAGCCCCCTGCGTTAAATCAAAGGGAATCGCGTTTTTTGCACCTATTTTTTCCTTGACGATCAGCGCGGTAGAAGGAATCTGTTGATCCGGAGTCGTGGTACACAGGACAATCGCATCGATATCCTCACTAGTAATGCCTGCATCACTTATCGCATCTAAGCTGGCATGGACGCACATATCAGATGTGGCCATATCGCTTTGCAAGTACCTGCGCTCGCGAATCCCGGTTTTATCCTGAATCCATTCGTCAGTCGTGTCCAAGGTTCGCGTGAGCATTTCGTTTGTCACAATGTCTTCTGGTACGTAAAAGCCTGATCCTTGAATGCTAAAGGAAGTGGCCAGCCCACTTTGGTTGACAGTGGATGGCTTCGTTAACGTTCCCGTCTTCATTCACACCAGCTCCTTTGCGGGAAAATCCCCATGTAGTCTTTTTATGGGATCAGGTACGTCATCAAGCGACACAATCGCTTCGATCACGACGATTTGATTTTTCTCATATGCTTCTAGAGCTTGCACAACAACATGTGTGATCTCTTCGCTTTTTTGCAGCGGTATCACTGTCAAATGTGGATGAAGAGTGTCGATCATCTGCAAGGTCTGGTTTAAAAATCGGGGGTTCCCCTGTCTTCCCGTATTGATATGCTGGAATTCAAGCCACCCGTACCCGCCGTTTTTCAACACGACATAGATGAGTGGAATCTGGTACGTTAACGCTGTTGGCAGATCGCTTCGGAACAGATTGAATGCGCCATCTCCTACGAATGCAACGACAGTCTGCCGCGGCTTGGCCTTGGCTACCCCGATGGCGGCAGATGCCCCAAAGCCCAGGCTTGTCTGTTCACTCGGGACAAAAGCATTTTGCTCTTTGCCAAGCCCGAGATACGGAAAGAAATAAGACCACATGTCCTGCAACCCGTTTTCATGCACATAGATGCTGTTGGAAGGAAGGCGGGCTTGCAGTTCATCGAGAATATCCGCGATTCTCAACCGGGAGGAATCTCGCTGCCTTTCCGCCTTTTCCAAAAACATGTCTCGCTTGCAGCCCTCTATCTCCGCTTGCCATTGGCGATTAGCCGGCTGCTCCCGAACTTGCGCGAGGAGCTCATTTGCGACTGCTTCCACATCACCAACCATGTACATGCTGCTGTAGTCCAGATGAAAATGCTCTTCGTTTAGATTCACTTGAATGCTGTCTATGGCCTGGAGCTTCTCCTCCCAGCCAAACAGAGCCGTTTCCTCCAGCTTGCTGCCCATGGCAATCACCAGATCCGCCTCGTGCAATAGCGTTTTGACACGCCGGTGCAGATACAGCCCCGCCAGCCCGCAAAAGAGCGGATGTTCTTCATCAAAACTGCCTCTGCCTGAAGCAGTGACAAGAACCAGAGCTCCCAATCGTTCGGCGAGTGCTTCCAGGACGCCGCGGGTTTTGATCCGTTTGCATCCTCCGCCCAGCAATAACACCGGCTTTTTGGCAAGCATGATCTTTTCGCAAGCCCGCTTGATGCCAGATGGTTCTGGCAACGGCCTTAAGACAGAAAGAGGAAAAAAGTTCAGCTTTGCCTCATCAAGCAGCTGGCTGCCAATATCTTCGGGAATCTCGACGTATACCGGACCGGGTGTTCCATGTTCAGCCATAAATACCGCTTTTCGCAAGACCCATCCGATCGCGTCTTTGTTCTCCAAGCGATGACTCCATTTCACCAGTGGGGAAACGAATGCCATTTGGTCTGCTTCTTGAAATGCTTTTTGGTTTCCATAGGAGCGCGTTGGAGTGCCTGATGAAATGATCAACAGCGGGCAGCTTTGGGAGTTTGCCTCCAACAAGCCTGTGATCGCGTTGGAAACGGCAGGGCCTTTTCCCACGATGCAAACGCCCGTTTTTTGCGAGGCTAATGCGTAGCCTGTCGCCATAAACACGGCGTTGCGCTGATCCTTGGCAACCAAAAATTCAATCCCGCAATCCTCGATGGCATTCATCATGTAAAGCTCGTCATTGGGAAGCCCAAACACCAATTCCACTCCATACGCTCGCAGTCCCTGCGCTATTGCGTCGTATACACTGATTTGGTTCATTGGTCACCTCGTTGCCAATATTCATGCAAGATTTGCGAAATCAAAATGGGTTTAATGATCAATTCCCCCTGGTAGTACACAAAGTTGGCCATGGGACCGTAGCCTCCGAAGGGAGCGTTGCCATTTTCAATATCAAACAGTGTTTCATTGACGGAAACGGTATGTTTTTTCCGAAGAAGCTCAATGATCGGGCTGTCTGATCGGCCGTAGAAGGTAGCCCCCAATGCTCTTTCCACAAAATACTCCTGGGTTACGATCCGTTTTACATCCTCTTCCTCGCTATAGATGACTACATTAAATACCGGCGAAAAAAACTCGAGGATTTTCAATTTCTCTGCAATTGTGCTTACGAGAACTGTCGGCTGAATGATCCTATCCCGGTAATCGATCCTCCCCCCGTACACAATATTTTCGCTGTATTGGGTCAGATGCTGACCTACCATTTCCAGCGTTCCGGTATAGTGTATGGGACCGTATGCCGCGTCCTTGTCCACATTGCTGCCGTATTTGAGCGCGTCCAGCTTCTCTGTCAATAAAGACAGAAACGAATCCTTTATGGTTTCCGGAACATAAATGACATCCGGTCCCATGCAGTCTTGTCCTGTGTTGTACAAACGGGCTTGGATGAGATCGTGAACCGCTTTTTCCAATTCAGCCGTTTCGGATATGATAAAAGGATTGATTCCCTGACCAAAAAAGATAAACATTTGCGTTTTGGCCAATTGGAATTTGATGCTTTCCGCATTTTGATACGTACCGGTAAACACGACGACATCTGCATGCAAGACGGACGCTTTCATATATTCTCTGTGGGAGAGTTCCAATAGTTTCAATGGCAACTGGTGTATGTTTTGCAGCAAATGATGAAGTTTCCTTACTTGGGGAAGCACCGAAGCAGAACTCCGAAATTCAATACTCTCGGTATACAGCGAGGGAATCAGCAAATACAAAACGTAAGAATACAGAATAACATTTGAAGGCATAAATACGGACATTCGATTGATGAGGGGAGGCCGATTGTTGTGCACCTCGTTGAAGGCATTTTTCAAAGCCCCCAATGATGCTTGAATCTCCAGTTCCGCCGTCTGGTACGTCGAGATTTCCGTCAGGATCTCTCTGATCATTTCCGGATTGGACTCGATGAAATGAATGCAGCGGATGATCGCTTCTCTGCGCTGGCCAAGCGGGATAGACAGCTCCAGGTCTACTGTTGTACCATGCACTTCCCTTCCTCCTCTCTAGCGTTCTTCCATTGAATTGCCTGATTTTGCAATGCCACAAAATCAACCTTTCCGTTTGGACGATAGGGAAAAGCGGGCAAAAACATGATTTTGTCCGGTTTTAAAATAGATCCGAGTGCCTCATTGATCGCATTCTCGATCTGCTGCGTAAATGGTTGCCGGGTTTCAACGAAAAGGATCATGTATGCGCCCTTTTTCTCATCCTGAAGAGATACAACTCTCGCCCGCAGCTTCAGTTCATTCTCCAGCCTGGTCTCGATATGCGCCGGGTAGATGACATAGCCTTTGCGGACAATTTCATTTCCCTTTCTCCCCAAAACATGCAGATTTCCGCGTTCATCCAGGTATCCCAAATCGTTGGTTTTGAACCAACCATCGGCCAACACTTCTTCCGTCTTTTCAGACAAATGAAGATACTCTTTCATGACGCCCGGACTATTGACATAGATTTCGCCTGTTTCCCCTGATGGAAGCTCATTTCCCCTGTTGTCCACCACCTTGATCTTCACGCTGGGCAGCGGTTTTCCGCAGCCATCCCGATAATCTCCCGTGTTTAGAGCGACATTGCCGACTTCGGACAAACCATATCCGTCCAGCAACGGCTGTTTTATCAAGTCGTAAAAGCTTACAGCCAATTCCTCGGATAGCGGCGCCCCGCCCACACACCACATGCGAACCGCGGAATCCCTTACTTTTGCACACAGCTTTTCCCGCTTTTTGCACATTTGGGTCAGCATATAATAGGTCGAAGGAATGCCGTCTACAACGGTAACTCCTCTTTCCGTTACTGCTTTCAGAACGGTGCGGATGTTTTTGTAATTGCATAAAATCAAGTCGCATCCCGCAAACCACCAGATGAAAACGATCGACAATCCGTAAAAATGCGTAAACGGGATAAGGGGCAGCAGCACGTCCTCGCTTTTGTATTTCATGACTTCCATGCTTTCCTCCAGGTTGGAAAGAAAAGAATGGCCGGACTTTACAATCCCCTTTGGCTTGCCGGTCGAACCGGACGTATAAAGGATGAGGGCATCTTCTCTTGTTGACCAAGTCGAAAATGACAGTTCGCTGGCTGGATTCCCTCCCCCGTCTCTCACGATTTCCGAAAGCAGAAACGTCCTGATCGGATCCGATAGCAGCAAAGGACGGTCGGAAATGCATATTCGACTCTCTGAATCCAGGGCAATTTCATTGATTTCCCGCGCATCTGCCATACAATCAACCAAAGCAATGGAGCAGCCTATTTCAACCAGGGCGAAAAAGGCGACTAAAAATTCATAGGAGTTCTCGGCTGTGACGATTACCCTGTCCTCATCAGTGATATGACTGCCTCTCAATTGGGCGACACAGCTTTGTACATCCCCCAAAAACCTTTCCTTTGAGCAGCTTGTCTCATCCGACTTTATAATATGAGCCATGGATTGCACCTCATGAAATTCCCACCTGATGCATGACGGTGTCAGGCGATATTCCAATCGTTTCAAATTCGTATTTCAACAACTGTGTAAACAAATTCCGTGGACCAACCACATACGCGGTCTCGATATGCTCTTGCTTCATGGATTTGCTGACGAGATCCCACCTGACGGGATGGTCGTAGCCATCCAGAAGCATTTGCTTCAGCTCTTCGGATTGTTTGTAAATATGTCCGTCAACATCGGAAATAATAGGGACTTGCAGCGGCTTGAAGACAACCTGGCTATAGAATTTGTCCCGCAGCTGGTGCTTGAGCTCCGTCAGCAATCGGCTGTGAATGGGCTGTTTCATCGTATGTAACGAAAAGCACTTGCTTCTTTGATTGATGACTTCCTTTAGAGATTGGACAACGCTTTTCTCGCCACATAAGCAAACGACTTTTTCCAGATGCCCGACCAACTCCAGCTCCATTCCCTTTGCTTGGAAGTCGTTTATTAACTCCTCCGTCTCCTCAAGGGACAAATTGAAAATAAAATGAGTGTGATACTCCGCATCCATTTGCTGGAAGTAGGTTTTTGAATGTTTTGCGCTTTCGTGTGTCAGCCACAAACATTCCCCAAAGGTCAAGCCGCCTGACTGAACGGCAACGGACATGCCGCCAAAACTTGCTCCAATCGAATAATCCGGGTGCAAACCGTATCGTTCGTAAAAATAATCGAGCAAAGCAATCGAGTTCGCCAAAAAGGCGGATTCAATCACTTCGTGCTGGTCTTCTGTCGCCTCTCGAAACGCCTCGGCCAAGGAGTACCCGATGATGTCGCTTGCTTCTTGGAAACGCTTTTTCGCAAACGGGTTTGTTTCAATAAAATCCTTCACTTCTTCATAGCTTGAAGGAGCTAGACCGGGCAATACCAATCCAATCATGTACGGGCCTCCTTACTTCTGCTTTGCTGTCAGGGCTGCTTCAACATCATGACTGTCCAGCAGCTTCTGAACGGCAAATGGTATATCCGTGAATCCCAAAGATTTGTGAATAAAGTTTCCGGGACCGAGCATGATTACTTTTTCCACACCCTTACTCCACAATTGCTGCAGGCATTTATACCAGCAGACACTGTTGGTATATTGCTCTGTCAGTTCGGTTGCCAGGCCGGCAGCATCGGAAATTTCCTCGGCATTCACATTGCTGATCAAGGGAACGTCGGGAGAGCGGAAGGTAATATGCGGCAGCACCTCTTTTTCCATACGCATCCTGACGTTTTGAAGAAGCGAGCAATGTCCAGGCGGGCCATACGGAATCGTGACACCCAGACCACCGTAAGGACTTATTTTTTGGTGAAGCAGCTCCAAGCTCTCCTGATCACCGTTCACGATCATTTGCGTGGCGTTTACCGTCACACAGGGCTCGACAAATCTGCCCATCGCTGTAAGCTCTTGGATCGATTGCTCCAGAATAGCGATATCAATGTTGTAGAAGAAGTAGACGCCGTATCGCTTGTCAGGAAACTCCTCTTCCTCCATTTCACACATCCTTTTCAGCATGCGAAGCGTTTCCGGGAAGGGCAATCCCCCTGCGCAATGAATAGCCGTTACTTGACCCAGGCTTGGACCGAGGAAGTACGCCGGCTGCCCGATCTCCTCCCGCAGCAATTCAAACAGAGCCGTGCTGATTGTGACGATGCTGGGCCTGGCAATCACGCCGAAATTCGTCATCGCTTCACTCTCAAAAAAGAATTTGGCGGCAAGATCGACTCCCATAATTTCGCTTGCCTCTTCAAACTTGGCCCTTACGCTGGGAAAGCTCTCGTAAAGGTCCAAAAAGCTCCCCTGCTTCAATTTCACCAAAGGCGGAAAGATCAGTGCCGTTTTCATTGTTTCTCACGCTCCTTCTTTACATAAAGCCTCCATCGACGACTAGCGTTTGCCCAGTTATATAGCTGGCCTTGTCCGATGCTAGAAAGGAAACCGCCTCTGCTACTTCTTTGGCAGTTCCCAGCCTTCCCATGGCAATGCGCTTCCTGAAATTGTTCATCTGGTCTTCAGGAATGCGATCCACCATGCCTGTATCTTCCGTATAGCCGGGAGCAACCGCATTCACTCTCACGTTGTACGGGGCGTACTCTTTCCCCAATGAACGCGTCAGCCCGACAACCCCTGCTTTACTCGCGCTATACGCGCTTAAACGATCCACCCCGATCAAGCCAGCGACCGATGCGATGTTGACGATTGCTCCTTTTTGTTCCAGCAGCATGTGAAAAGAAACGGCGTGGATGCAATTGATGGTCCCCATGACATTGATCTGGACGATTTCCTCCCATTTTTCGAGAGGATTGCTCGGAATCAGCGCCCCTCCGTAGCTGACTCCCGCGTTGTTTACAAGAACGTCTATTCTTCCAAATTGCCCAATGATTTCTTTCACGGCATCCTGTACTTGCTGTCTGTCAATTACGTCGAGTTTGACGAATGAAACTGCCTCATTGCCGGTTTTCGCCTTAATCTCTTCAACTGCTTGGGCAGCTTCCTCCAATGAACTCCTGTATCCCAAGATGACCTGATCTCCGGACTCGGCGAAATGCTCTGCAATCGCCTTGCCAAGACTCTTCGAAGCGCCGGTTACAAGCACGACATTTTTTTTAGCTTCCAACCTTCTCACCTTGCCTCAACAAATTTGGCAAACACACTTCCTTCCAATACCCTTGAAGATACTCGTACAGCTCCTCCCGGATTTGCTGCTTTTCGCTTTTCGGAATCATATCTTCTGGTTGCGGCTCACCGTAACTGTAGTATTCCTCGCGCAAAATGGATGAAATAACCGCGTCATGGTATTCTCCATCCAAAAAGAAGTAATCGCGCAGGATCCCTTCAATCACCACTTTGTTCTTGATCAAAAAGCGGATGGATCTCATGTTGAATAAACCGTTAATGAATTGAATCTTATGCGCATTTTTAAAGTGGAACAGGTAGTCCATGAGCAATACCGAAGCTTCCGCACCGTAGCCCATGTCCCATAATTCCGGATCTCCTATCACGCCGCCTAGCATGTAGCTCCCCTCGTATCTCAGCGTTTGCCAAGATACGAACCCGATTTTTTTCCCGTCGTGGGTTACCACTGTGGCGTAGCGTGTATTTCCGTTTGCGATATCTCTTCTGACCTCTTCCTCAGTCACAAAGTCTTGCCCCCCTCTTGCCAACGCACTGACTTTGGATGGGCAAACCCATTGAGAGAAGAGCTTGTAATCTTCTTCTTCGAGAGCTTGCAATCTAACGAAATTACCCCTCATCGATTCTTCTCCTCCGCTTTAGAGTCGTATCTTCATCATAAACAAGCAACCCGGAGAGTGCCCCCGTAATTCCCGCAAAGTATGAACAGCTCTGCCATTTTTCATGACAGAGCTGTTCATCGTCGGCACCGCTACTTTGCGAAACCTGTTAAAGTATTCGTTTATTCAATATTTGTCTAAACAAATTGGCTTTTGTCATTTTCACAGCTAACCCTACCCTGCTTTTTACCCCTAATTTTTGCATGCATGCAGCAATATGGTACTCCACCGTTCTTTTGCTGAGATAGAGCGTGTCTGCTATTTGCTGATTGGTTCTGTCATTCGCCAATTCCTCAGCCACACGAAGTTCCATTTCTGTCAACGTTTCCGGCAAATGGAGATCCATCTCGATATCATCTTCGATCCCTTCTCTTCCCCAGCTAGAAAAGAGAGATTCCATGAACTCACTGGAAAAATAGCAGCTTCCTCTTTCCACAGCATTGATCGCGATCATTAGTTCACTGGGGCAGTCCTTCATCAAGATGGCTTGTGCGCCTTGTATATATTTTACGTAGTGCTTATATTTATTGCTCAGCAGGATAATCGTCCGAGTGTGCTTATTTTTTAAATGGAACGAGAGATTATCCTTCGTGAGACTCAAAATGACCAAATCGAATTTTTCCAAAAAAACGGGATCCGAGAGCAAATATTCATTGTTCAAAAAATGGCAGTCATATCTATTTTCGGACAGTAAATTTGAATAAAATGGCTGTTTTCCTTCTCTCTCATCTACGATTAAGATGTTTCGGACACCCATTCTTTATTCACCTCTACTTGATTGTAGCTAGTAATCTGATGTCGGTTCCGCAAACAGGCGTTTGCTGAAACAACGGGAATAACTGAAGCGAATTTACTAGTATTTTTTTCCTACCCATCTTATTCCTCCCATTTTTGAAAAATTATACTTCAAATATACGGGAGAATTCTGTTAAAATGTATATGCAAACATGCAATATTTGGTAAAAGAGGATATACAAGGGAGACTGGTCATGAAAACGCTTGGGGATAAAATTCAGTATTTTCGAGAGAAACGAGGCTATTCCAGAAAGTATGTCGCCGAAGACATTTGTGACGAGTCCACTCTGTTTCGGATTGAAAAGGGGAGCCATATACCACGTTTGGACATTTTGCAGAGCATATGCCGGAAACTAAAGATTCCCGTGGATTATCTGCTTTCTTATGAAAACGAGACGCTCATTCATTTTGTTGCAAAGATTCATCGGTTGTGCCGGGAAAGTCTATATTTTCATGATTACACCACTCTCCAGTACCTCGTCGAGGAAGCTACCGCTTTTATCAAAAAGAACCAAAACTTTCGAGACAGCAGCTTCCTGAGATTTATCGAATGGCAAAAGGGCATTCTGTATTACCGGATTGACCGCCATCCGCGAAAAGCGGAGCAAACCTTTCGAAAGTTGATTTCCAACAACAAAATCGTCAATGAGCTGGATATCAATATTGCCAACACGCTCGCGCTGTTACTGATCGAAATGGATCAAAAAGCGGAGGCATACCAACTGTTAACAAGCAGCATGCATGTATTGGAGAACCTCCCTTTTGTAGAGGACAAAACCCTTTTCCCCAGATTGGGCTACAACTTGGCCTACATGCACTACCACCAAAACCGATTTGATCTCTGCCTGGAGCTGGGCTATCGATTGCTCAACTACTTATATTCTCATCACTTGCATTATTCGGCAGGAGAAATCTATCATATGCTGGGCATTGTTTATGGCCATACGGGCAACCTGGAACATGCCAGAGAATATCTGGAGCATGCTGTTTCCATCTTCAAATATGAGCTTCGCGAGCGATTGTACGCCCGAGCAGGAAGAAGTCTTGCAGAAATCCATTTCCAGCTTGGAGAAAAAGAAGAAGGCCGCATCATTTTGCAAAAAACCCAGAAAATATGCAAGCGTCTTGCGGATCGAAACCACTTGGATGAAGGGGAACAAAAAATAGAGCATACCGAGAATGAGTATGCTATGACGGGCCTTTCTTCATCATCTCTTCTACTAATTGAACCGCTCTATTAATATCATCACTCGTTATATGCCTGTGAACAACTGCTCTAATCCTCCCATAGCCCATCTCTGAAAAAATCACGCCATGAGACTTGGCCATCTGCAAAAATGAATTCCATGTATAACGAGGATCTGTTACGCGAAAGATGACGATATTTGTTTGCACTTCTTGGGCATTCAATTCAATTCCGTTTATCTTTGCCAATCCATCGGCCAATTGTTTCGCATGCCTGTGGTCCTGATCCAACCTCGTAATCATTGTTTGCAAAGCTACAATACCAGGCGCTGCGGCGATTCCCGCTTGCCTCATTCCTCCGCCCAACATCTTTCTTACTTTTCTCGCTTTGTTTATATGGGACTGAGTTCCCGCTACAATCGAACCAATTGGGGCAGACAATCCTTTTGATAAACAAAATTGAACCGAATCGGCATATTGTGTGATTTCCCTGACATCCACATCAAGGGCAACTGCCGCATTAAAAATGCGGGCACCATCCATGTGGACAGGAACATTGCGTTCTGTTGCAAATTCCTTTACCTCTTGCAAATAAGCGATCGGCAAAACTTTTCCACCACAGCGATTGTGGGTATTTTCCAGACAAATTAAAGCAGGCAAAGCAAACTGAGGGTCCTCTTCATCAACGGGGAACGCTCTTTCAAGATCCTCCAGCAACAAGCGTCCATCCGCTTGAGTCGGTATGGGCTCATAAACAATCCCGCCGCATACGGAAGCGCCGCCTGCTTCATAAATGTAGATGTCTGATTCATTGCCTACCAAAACCTTTGATCCACGAGGGCAATGGGCCATGATCGATGATAGATTCGCCATTGTGCCGCTGGGCATAAAGCAAGCAGCTTCCATCCCCAGCATGCTGGCGGCTAATCGCTCCAATTCATTTACGGTTTGATCCTGTCCGTACACGTCATCTCCCAGCATGGCATGTTGAATGGCATCCATCATTTCCTGCGTCGGCAAGGTAACTGTGTCACTCAGAAAGTTTAGCAACAGACACACGCTCCTTCATCTTTAGTTCGACTTTTTCAATTAGATTCAGTAGCTGATGAAGCTTGCTTGCGTCTGCTTCCACTGCGATTATGTAACCCAAGCGTCCGTATGCATTTACGATTCTATCCACCAGCTTTCCCGGCTCTGCCCTGCATACGACTTCCTTCACACCTGGCATTTGCTGAAGCTGTTCGATACCGGTCACTTCCTCAATTTCGCCTGTTTCTTGCGGGATCAGAAAGCGAATCCCTGCATATTGAATAGGCGGACGGCCAAGCTCGGGGGACAAGCCAACCGCTGCTTTGAGCTGATCCTTCAACACGTCCATACCGGTCGCATGCCGGATCAGTTCCGGAATCATCCCCCCGGCCAATCGTCCATTGCACTCAACCAGGAAAACCTTTTGATTGACGATTTTTATTTCCAGATGACACGGGCCAAAACGCCAATCCAGCTTTTCCAGCAGGGACAGCACACCCGTTTCCACGATTGTTTTGATCTGGTCGGTAGACAAGGATGGGAAAATATGGCCTGTTTCTATGAAGTAAGGCTCTCCCCCAATGCTTTTATCTGTAATTCCGATGATCGAATGTCGGCCTTCATAAGAGAAAACTTCGACACTGTACTCAGGTCCTTCCACGTATTCTTCGATCAAAGCAACCCCAGCCGCCGGTTGCCTACGGACATTCTCTTTCACAGCCAATATGTCCGTCACCCGCTGATACAGCTCTTCGTAGGAGAGACACTTTACCACCTGATTGGAGCCACTGTCATCCACTGGCTTCACGATGCACGGGAATTGTATCTGCTGCTTGATCTCCTCTAGTTTCTGCACGTTGTCGACTGTAAAAAACCAGGGCTGATAAAGCTCGGGAGTGTCCCTCAGCAATGCGCGAACAGCAGCTTTGCTCCTGCACGTTTTCACCGTATCGGGAGAATTGCCACGCCAACCGAATCGCTTAGCCAGAAGCGCAACGGTATAAATATAATATTCGCTTGTCGTCGTAATTCCTGCGATATCCTCCAGGGTAAAACGGAGCTGAATTGTATCAGCCAGCTTTTCCGTATCGTTTGTATCGCAGATGACGATTTCGCAGCTTTGGTCAGACAAGCCCTCATAGCGGCTCGGCTTATTGGTCAACAGCACGGGATCATATCCCAATTCCTTTGTTTTGTCCAAAGCAAGCATGCCTGTGCCAGTCGTATTTGACTCAATAAACAGCAGTTTTCTCTTCATGCCGAAATTTCCCCTTGTTAAAGTGAAAGTAGGTCCAATCGGAGACATCCTTTAATTCTTCCATGCGATTGGGTGAAAGACGCAGGTTGTCCTTATTCAGATGATGGACATTGAAAAAATCATCGTTGTAAATCGAGTGAATATATCGGTCCCCCCTGTCCGGGAAGATGCACGCGATCACTGAATGTTCGGATACCTGGCTGCTGAGCCACCTTGATACGGCGTACACGCTGCCTGAGCTGTTCCCCGCAAAGATTTTTTCCTGTTTGGCGAGCTCACGTGTCCATGTGAAGGCTTCTTCATCGTTTAACCAGTGAACTTCGTCGATTACGGAAAAATCAACATTGGGTGAGCGCAAACTGTTGCCCAGGCCGCTTTGCAATCGCTTCGGATTGTCTGTTTGGTAGAAGATAACGCTGCCTACGGCATCTACAGCTATGACCGTCAAGTCGGGATTTCTTTCCCGCAACGCTTTGGCAGTCCCGCATAAGGAGCCTCCACTTCCAACC
Source organism: Brevibacillus borstelensis (assembly GCF_036700025.1). Lineage (NCBI taxonomy): Bacteria > Bacillati > Bacillota > Bacilli > Caryophanales > Paenibacillaceae > Brevibacillus > Brevibacillus borstelensis. The sequence goes on from NZ_CP144922.1 coordinate 4,987,748, forward strand.
GATCCGACAAGATAATCGACGCGTCCCAGCTCTTTAACCAGGTCATCGGCCAGTTGTTGATAGGCCAGCGGATTTTGCGGATTTTCGTACTGTTTTGGCCAATAGGCATTTGGATATTTGTCCAGCAAACCTTGCAAGTAGTTCAGCCTTGCTTTTTGCCAGCCGCCATCCTGCTCCATTTTCTCTACAATATGGACCTGCGCTCCCAATGCTCTGAGTTTTGCCAACGTTAGTTCATCGATGCGCGGGTCGGTGACAATGTGGACTTCATGTCCCAAATAAGTGCCGATCATGGTTATGCCCAAAGCCAGCGTTCCTGACGAGCTTTCCACAATCGGTGCATTTTCTTGCAGCTGCCCGGTTCTCTTGGCATCCATAATCATTTCTTTCGCTACCCTGTCTTTCATGCCGTAGGGATTAAGCAGCTCTAGTTTCGCATAGACAGGGGCTTTGCTGTTCTCGTCCAACCGCAGCCGAATTAACGGCGTTGTTCCAATCAGTTCGATCAGACTCTTGTCCATTACACCAGAACCTTCTTTCTTTCGATAGTGGACATGGAATGGAATATTTCTGTCGGGCAGCCAAGCTGTTTCAACAAAGACAGTCCTTCTTTTACTTTTTCAGAATACGCACTGTCGTTTTCAGAAAGGAGGATCCCGATAAATGTTCCGCTATGAGCCGTTACAATCCCCGTTCCTTCAATTGAACGGCATATTCTTTTCACCTCGGCAAACATCTTTTTCGGATGCAGCTTCTGGTTTAATTCCGCGCTTCTGGTAGCGACCTCGCCAATTGCCTCTGCATCTTGAGCACGTATGGCAGCTGTTATCTTCTCAAGCAGCATGCCATATTCTTGCTTCTCTTCATCAGTGAATGGTTTGGGCTTGCAATTGAAATCGACTGTATTTACTTCTCCTCCCTCATCCAAAGCAATCACAGTCAACGGTGGGCATTCTCCTATCCATTCTCTCAGTTTCACTTCTTTGTGATAATAAGAGACGATGCCCGGGTACATGATGCCGTCGGATGGTTCGATATCGCGAAGGATCTCCTCGATCACCTCGGTAGGAACGTTTATGTCATAGCAGGATTCAATTGCTTTCACAGTCGCCATCATATCTGCTGTAGAACTCGCCAATCCCTTTCCTTGTTGAAGCTGGCTTTCCAGATACAATGTGCCTTTGATGGGCAAGTGGTAATAATCAAGAATTCTCTGGCCAAAATACAGAGATTTCCTCTTCCAGGAAGGATGTACACACAGATCTTCGTCCTGAGCGGAATAGACAAACTGGCATGTCGAGTACCTGTCAACAGGAAACGTTACCAAAAAGTCCTGACCGCTTGGCAAAACGCCTTGCAACAACTCACCAAATGTGCCATGAGCTTCCCCTTTGCCTACTTTCAGTCTCATCGGCTATACTCCTTACCTTCAGACATCATCCATCTATCCAATTCTTCCAATCTCCGTTTGACCTCGGTGGAAATCCCATTGAATACCTGCTTGCATTGGGCTGCCTCCTGCATTTGCAAGGCAATCATGTCTTTTACGGCATCCGGATTTGTGGACCCTGTTGATCGCTTCATGGTTAAGGCAGAATGGACCGCAAAGAGCGCTTGCAACTCTTGCTGTGTAATTTGGTTTTCAAAGCCGTACTCATGACAAATCTCTTGCAAGGTCTCAACCGAAACATGCTGAGGGGAGTGTCCGGCTTGGATCGACTGTGTGATAAATCGTCCTGCTATCACCTGCGCTTGGCGATACGGTATCCCGCTTTTTTCAGTGATTCGATTTGCCAGTGAAAAACCTCCGTAGTAATCCTTTGTGCAGCATTGCTGCATCTTTTCTTTCTGAAAAGAAATGTTTTCAAACACCAGCATCAGTAAATCAAACAATACGTGCGTCTCATTGAAAAGGGAGAGGAGATTTTTGCTTGATTCTTTGGAAACTTCGACCAGATTGCTATAGGCCGTATTTCGTTGTCCCAGCAAAAAATCCACATGGTAGGTGATGAGATGGCTCGTTTTTCCTCTCGCTCTTTCCAAGATAGGAAAATTGCGTTTTTGTGGCATCGATGATGAAATGCCAGCGAGTTCATCAGGAAAATCAATAAATTGGTACTCGCTGCTCCCCCAGTTCATCAGGTCAGTCAAGAAGCGGCTCATATTGTTCGCAAAGAAAGTCAGGCAGCTTCCAATGTCCAATAACCAGTCCCGCGAAGCAACCCCGCTCAAGGCGTGACCTATGTATGATGAAAATCCCAAAGCATTTGCCAATTGCAGGTTGTCCACTGGATACTCCTGACCAGACATAGCCCCGGAACCGAGTGGGCAGTACCTGTTCATTGATTCTAATGCGCCCAGCATCCTCTTTTCTGTTTCAAGAAGGTGTTTGCTGACTGCCGTAAGATAAAAGGCAACACTAATAATTTGAGCTGACTGAAAATGTGTGTACCCGGGCATGATTACGGAATCATATGTCTTGGCTTTGTCCAGGATGACATCCCGCAGTATTTCAACTCTTTCAATCAGATGCATCCATTGCTCCCGGGCAAACATCAGTTGGGCGCATGCCTGAAAATCGTTGCGGCTTCGATCAATATGCCATTTCACCACGGGTTGTTCCAACTGTTTCTCTATCGCTCTTTCCAACGTCAAGGCGATGTCTGTTAGATTTTCTTTCGAGTTTTGCAACAAAGCATCTCGCTCAATCCTGTCTATTGCTTGCAAGAGGGAACGGACCTCATCCTTTGAGAGAATGTTCGCTTTCTCGTAAGACTGCAAGAGAGCCTTTTCTATGTGGATATAATGCTCTGTGTAGTTTTCCAGTTCATATTCAAACTGCGGGTAAAGAACAGCTGCTGTATACGTGTCATGCGGTGCTTTTTTCACGCGCCCGGTCACCTGTGTTTTCATGAGCTTATCCCCGTTTCAAAGTTTCTGAGATTTTCTGTCCGAGATACTCGACTTGAGGAGACGACATGAGATTATTGTGATGCCCCATTATCGGGTAGGTGTACACTTTCCCTGTTGTTCTTCCCCTCCATTTATCAACATCCACCAGCTCATGGAGTTTTCTGGGATCGACTTCCTGACAAGTGAAGGCATGTAAATCTGTTTTAATCGGAGCAGAAAATGTATAGTGATCGCTTGCCATGTTATTTGCTGCCATTACCGTAATAATTCGAAATACGTCTTCCAATTCAGCCGTTTGAGGCAATAGCTTTTTTTGTTTGGCAGCTTCCAAAATAATCTGGCATTTTTCCAATTTCGGTTTGCTGCTAAACTGCTCGATATCTATGGACAAGCTGTCTGCCCACACGCTTAACGGATCCAAGCGGTGCTTTTTTTTCGCTACTTGATCAAACGGGTAGGCATCCAGCAATCCCAGGAACGACACCTTTTCCCCTTTTGATTCAAAAATTCTCGCCATCTCAACCGCGATTGTTCCTCCAAAAGACCACCCTGCCAACTGATAAGGGCCCTTCGGTTGAATCTTTTGTACCTCATGGACATACAGCTTTGCCATCTCCCGTATATCTTGCAGAGGTTCAACATTTTTTTCATACCCTAGTGATTGAATGCCGTAAATGTTGATATCCCGAGCTATATTTCTTGCAAGAGGAACGTAGCAGATTGCTCCCCCTCCCCCTGGATGAACAAGAAACAGTGGGGGATCACCGGAACGGCCTTCTTTTAATTTGAGAATCAGTCCGCTGCCAGCTTGAGATTGATCACTCTGTATAAACTCGCTTAACGTTTCGATTGTTCGATAAAGAAATAATTGAGAAGGGGACAGCTGAATGTTCATTCTTTTTCTCGTTAGACCCACGATCTCGATGACCTTGATGCTATGCCCACCCAAATCAAAAAAGTCTTCGTTTATTCCAATGTCGTCGATAGCCAGAACTTCCCTCCAAATATCAGCTAATTGTTGCTCAATCTGATTGCGAGGCGGTATTTTCTCGCCACTTGCCAAGTCGCTGACGTCAAATGACAACCGCTTTTTATCCAGCTTTCCATTAATGGAAACCGGCAGTTCCGTGAGCCACCTGATTACATGCGGAACCATATAATAAGGCAGCTTTTTGGCCAGGCGTTTTTTCAATTCATTCGCAGAAATCTCCACGCCGGGCTCCTTCACGGCAAAAGCAAAGATCTTTTTATCCCCTTTTACCTCTTCAACAAGAACAGCGGCCTCTTCAATCTCAGGCTGTTGCTGCAATACATGACGAATTTCATCTAGTTCGATACGGAAACCCCGAACCTTAACCTGCGTGTCCTTCCTTGAAATGAAGAGGTAATCTCCTGTATCCAGCTGTTTAACCAAATCTCCCGTGCGATAATATCGACGTGTCACACCTGCCACGTCTAATAGGGGGAAGGCCTCAGCCGTCAACTCTGGATTGTTCTCATACCCCTTGGCAACACTATGCCCGCCAATAAACAACTCCCCGACGACACCTTGTGGGACTGCCTGCAAGTTTTCATCCAACACAACGAGATGATAATTCGGGAAGGGGATGCCGATTGGAGCGGTAGGGTATTGTTGCTCAGGATGACATCTCCAATAGGTTGCGGCCACACACGCTTCTGTTGGTCCATATAAATTGACGAATGCAACCTCCCCTTTCATATTTTCATAAAATTTCCGAACAAGCTGATTAGGCAATGCTTCGCCCCCGGTAAATATATACTTGAGGGTTTTATTTTGCCTGAAGGAAGGAAGATCCAACAGCTTTTCTATCAAGCTATGGAACAAATGTGTTACCGTAATTGCTTCATGCGCTATCACATCTGCTAAATAATCAATGTCAAATTGCTTGTCGGGATGAGTAATTACCAATGTTCCCCCACTTACCAGCGAGCAAAAAATCTCACTCATGGATGGATCGAAGCTGGAGCTGATGTTTTGCAAAAACATCTCGCCTTCCCCGATCTGGAACTCCTGAATAAATCCTTGAACGTGGTTGATTAAGGCCGCATGCGTAACGCTGACACCCTTGGGTTTGCCTGTTGTTCCCGAAGTATAGATGACGTAGGCAACTGCCTCTTCCGGCGGCAGAGAAAGTTCCACTGCATCTTTGGCAGTCTGATTGTTAAAAACCACATCGGGTTCCAGGATTGTTTTCTCTTTCCATTCATTGAATGAAAGATCGTCTGTAATAATTACGGCCGCTTTGGAATCCTCTACCATCATTTCAACCCGTTCAACCGGCAAGGAAGGATCAATCGGCATATACACGCAGCCGCTTTTCAAAACACCCAATATACAAGCAATTTGATCGGGGGAGCGTTTCAACCGGATTCCCACGATGCTCCCCGGCTGAATATCGCGTCGAATCAGCTCATGGGCTATTTGGTTCGACTTTTTATACAATTCCTCGTACGTAAACGAATGATCATGTCCCTTTACTGCAATCTTGCTTGCGTGTTTGAGGGCTTGTTTATCTACTAGATGGTGTATGAGATCTGTTCCCATTTCGGCAAGAATGACGTTATTTTCAATAACATGGTTTTTCTCTTCCTCTGTCAAAATGTTCAATTTGCAAATGGGCTTGTCAGGATTTTTCAAGATTTCTCGGATCAACGTAATATAGTGTTGAGCGAAACGCTCCATTGTTTTTCGATTGAACAAATCCGTGCTGTATTCGATCTCACCCGACATCGTTTGTTTGCTGCATGACATGTACAGCACGAGATCAAATTTCGAAGTATTTGTGCTGATTTTTTCATATTCCATCGTAAACGGAACTTCTACTTCCTTTTTCTGATAGTCTTGGAGAGTGAACAGCGCTTGAAAAATGGGATGGTAGCTGCTGTCCCGATCAGGTTTTAACTCCTGAACTAATTTTTCAAAGGGAACCTCGCTATTTTCATAGGTCTGCAGAAATGATTTGATCGTGGTTTTCAAGATATTCAAAAAGCTGCTATACGGTCTGATAAACGTCCGCACCGGTAGTGTATTTACAAAAAAACCGATTAAATCTTGAATCATCTGATTAGGCCGATTGGTGATCGGTGTCCCGATCACAATATCTTTTTGTCCCGTATACCGGTAAAGCAACACATTAAACGTGGCAAGAAAGAATGTATAATGGGTAGCTTGATGGGTCCGGCAAAAAGTCGTTATGGGCTCAATTACATCCAATGGCAAGTCAAATTTGACAATGTCTCCTGCGTAAGTTATTTCTTTAGGCCTCGGCCGATCCGTTGGAAGCTCCAGCAAGGAGGGGATATTATCCAAATGCTGTTGCCAAAAATTCAACTTTTTTTGCAGCGTTTCTCCCTCGAACATTTCCTTTTGCCAGTTTGCGTAGTCTGCGTACTGGAGGGGAAGTTCCCCGCATTCAGCTTCTCGGCCTTGTTCAACCATCGTATAGATGGTAACAATTTCCTTCTGCAATACTTCCAAGGACCAAGCATCAAAAATAATGTGGTGAATATTCACTAGCAAATAATATTGGTCAGCGCTTAGCTGGACAAGCTGGAATTTGATTAACGGACCTTTTTCCAAATCAAATGGCTCAAGAGCAAATTCCTTGAGATGCTCCGTCAAAGGCTTCTCTTCTTCCAGCTCCTCTTTTGTCTTCACGTCTAATCGAAAAGAAGGGAAGTGAAGGGAAACCTTTTGTTTCAGTTCCCCTTCGACTTCTAAAAAAGTAGTGCGAAGAACTTCATGTCGTTCTATTATTTTTTGAATCGTTTTCTCTAATACGGCTGGCTGTAGATCTCCTGTTATTTTCAGGAGAATCGGTATATGGTAGGTAGGACTATTTGGAAGCATTTGTTCAAAAAACCAAATTCGGTTTTGACCATAGGAAGACGGAAGCAGATAGACTTCATTTTCTACGGATAGCGAACCCATGTTATCCCTGCCTTCATTCATAATGAAGTTTATAACTTTTGCTTAATCCGTGTGACTTTTCGAATAGATAGATCCTTTTTCTTTCTCTCTGGCATGAGGGCAGCTAAGCCTCTGATCGTGGGATATTCGAAGACATCCATTAAGCTGATCTCATAACCGAGGCTGTCTATGCGTGATATCATTTTTACAATGAGCAGAGAATGCCCCCCGCATTCAAAGAAATTGCTGTTGGGCCCTACGGATGACACAGGCAACAACTTTGTCCAAATTTTTCCCAGCTCCATTTCCAAAGGAGTTTGGAAAACGTCATCTGATTCTGCCTCTTCAAAAACTTCAAGAGCCGCCAGTTTTTTTCGATCGATTTTGCCTATGGAGGTTACAGGCACCTCATCAATCTGGATAAATCGGTTCGGAATCATAACCAGTGGCAATTCATTGCGCAAAACTTTCCGCAGCTGATCCGGATAGAGCTTGTGGCCGTCCTCCATTACGATATAGGCATTCAACTGGATCTCATCTGCTTGTTTTGCATCTAAAATGATGCACTGTTTCGTGTATGGCTGTCTCAGAATAGCTGCGACAATCTCGTTTTTATCGATACGGACGCCCCTTATTTTGATTTGATCGTCTGCTCGACCTATGATTTCCAAGCTTCCATCCGGTCGATAGCGTCCCATGTCACCGCTGCGATACAAGTAAATATCATCTTCTGGATCAAAAAAGTTGGGGATAAACGCCTCTAGTTCCTTATTCAAATATCCTTTCGTCCGATAAGGAGTGCGAACCATTATCTCTCCAGGTTCCCCAATCCCGCATAGCTGTTTTTCCTGATTGACAATCAGCAATTGCGTGTCTGGCATTGGATTGCCTAGCGGCTGGACCTCTTCGGCAAGCTCCTTTGGAACTACATAGAAGCACTTGATCAGAGTCGTCTCTGTCTGGCCATAGAAATTATTCATTTGGGCATCCGTGATTTCACGCCAAGCATGAACGAGACTGGCAAGCAAAGGTTCTCCTGAAAAAAATACATGTCGCAATGACGGCAATGACTTTGTCTTTGCTGGTTGCTTGAGCCAATGGCCCGCGAGCGATGGGACCGTATGGAGCATCGTAATCTCTTTTTTCGCCAGCCAATCGAGCATATCTGTTTCTTGCTTCGAAGGAATGAAGAGAGACGCTCCACTTGTCAATGGCAAAAAGACATCTCGCAGGTACGCATCAAATGTAATGTGAATGAGCTGCGCGTTGCGATCCTTAGTCGTGACACCGAATTCTTGCCGCTGCCAGTTCAAGAAGTGAGAAATACTGTTGTGCGTACCCAGGATTCCTTTCGGCTCTCCCGTTGTTCCTGATGTAAAGAAAATATAGGCATCCGGACAAGTATATGCTGGAGGCAGATCAGTGCCCGTCTCCGCTTCTTCTTTTAGCAGGTCGCTCACTTCAAATGATTGGACTCCACTTGCTGCCAGTGCGTCTTTGTATGTTTGGCCCAGTGTCTCGCTCGTTACGATCACGCGTGCGTTTGCAATCTGTAGCATGGACTCGAATCTTTTTTCCGGTACTTGCGTGTCCATGTTCATAAAAATGGCATCTGCCAAATGTACGCCCATCATCGAGATAATCATTTCATAGCTTCTATCTCCATATAGAGCTACTACATCTCCGGAATGTACATTTCGGCGGCGCAAACCTTTTGCAATCCGCAGGGAATCTTGGAACAATTCCCGATAGGTATACGATTTTTCGTTATCTTCTACGGCAACCTGATGGGGAGCCTGCTCACTCCAGTACTTCACTTGTTCAATAATACGTGGATAATCGATCTGTTGAAGTCTCGCCGTTGGGTCAGGCAAAATGCGTTTGGCTTGTTCAGTGACCAATGAGTAGGATTGGATGGATTGATCTGCCAGTTTCATCGCCTGCTGCAACAAGTGGATATACTGATTCAGAAACTCAGCCATCCGCTCTTTTTCAAACAATTGATTTTGATAGGCGAGCGTTAGATGGAATCCGTCTGCGGCTTCCTCAATATAGAGCGTCATGAAGAACTTCGATTCAATTTCATCCACTTCGATCTCTTCCACGACCACATTATCGGCTGCGTATGTCTTAGGTTCATCGAAGCTGCGATAGTTAATGGACACATCAAATAACGGATTGCGGTTAAGGTTCCGCTTCGGATTCACTTCTTCCACAATTTTTTCAAAAGGAATATCCTGATTGGCAAACGCCTCCAGCACCGTCTGTTTTGCCTGATCCAACACATCTCTGTATGTCGCATTTGCATCAAGTTCCATCCGCAATGGCAATGTATTCAAATAGAGACCTACGGACTTCTCCAATTCTGAGGTATTCCGATTGACTACGGGAGTGCCGATGATCAAATCGGTTTGCTGGGACAGTCTGGACAGCAGTACGCCGAATACGGATAGCAGCGTCATAAAAGGTGTGACTCTCTGTTCCTGACTGAAAGCTTTTATGTCGCTTGATACTTGCATGGACAAAGATTTTCTCAGCGTTTCATTTCCCGTCTTGCTCTCTCTTTGCCGGCTTCTGCTAATGGGAAGCTGAAGCAAGGGAATCTCTCCGTCAAACTTTTTCTTCCAATAGGAAAGCTGCTCCTGATATTCCGCCTGATTGATAAAATCGTTGTGTCTTAACAGGTAGTCCACATATTGCACAGGCTTTTCCTCTAAAAATGTCCGTTCACCCGCATACAGCTTCAGAAGCTCTTCTTTCACAACCTTTAGAGACCAGCCATCACTGATAATATGATGGAAGGTAAGCACCAGGACATCCGCCGACTTCCCTTTCACCAGAGTGCCTCTGACCAAGGGTGCCGCAGCAAGATCAAACGGACTGGACATTTCTCGTCGCACGATCTGTTGCAATTCCCGATCTCCCCACTCTTCCACCTGCAAAGATATTGTGGCGTGGGGCAAGATGCGTTGGATTGGCTCGCCGTTTTTATTGAGAAAAGCGGTGCGCAATGATTCATGCCTGTCAATCAGTTGGTTCAGGCAATCCTGCAATCTCTCTGAATCGACAGATCCATGGAATTTTAAAACGAGCGGCATATTATGTTTTGTGTCTTGGTAGAGCTGGTCTAAAAACCAAATCCGCTTTTGGGCATCCGAAAGAGGGAACGGTTGATTGCGATCAGCCAATTCCATAACCGGGCTGCTCGCATCACTGTTCTTGCGCTTTTCCAAAACGCCAGCCAATGTTTCAATCGTTGGATTTTCGAACAGGTCTTTCACGTAAAGCCTTGACTCAAACTTTTTATTTACTTCCGAGATAATCTGAACCGCTAATAAGGAATGTCCGCCTAACTCGAAGAAGTTATCTTGGACTCCTATTTTTTGTACGCCCAATTTCTCAAGCCAAATGGACAAAATAGCTTGTTCCTTGTCGTTCTTGGGGGCAACGTAAGCGCCAACAGCAGCAAGATTTTGCTCGGATGGTTTTGGCAGTTGGTGCCGATCGATTTTCCCATTCGCATTTAACGGGAACGCCTGCAGTTGAACGTAATAGCTGGGAACCATATAATCAGGCAGCACCTTTTTCAGCTCATGCTTTAATACGCCGGGTTGTATGTCGCCTTCTGCGGACGTATAGTAGGCAGCCAAATATTGAATGTCAGACTCGGTTTTATGGACGATGACGACAGCTTCGGAAACCCCCGCGATAGCCCTCAGCGTGGTTTCGATCTCACCGAGTTCGACACGCATTCCTCTTAGCTTGATTTGATTGTCCTGGCGGCCGAGGAACATAATGTTTCCATCTGGTTTCAAGTACCCTCTATCACCGGTTCGGTACATGAACTCCCCCGGATAAAACGGATCGGGAATAAAGGACTGAGCCGTTCTTTCCGGATTGTTGATATAGCCTCTGGCCAGGCCGATGCCGGCAATGTATAAATCACCAGGGACGCCAGGCGGAACCGGTTCTAAAAACTTGTCCAGTACATAAATGCGGTTATTGTCGATCGGACGTCCGACGGAAACAATTTCAGAGCTGTTCTCCACATCCGGCTCGCAATCAAAACATGTGGAATCAATCGAGACCTCCGTAGCTCCCCATGTGTTGAACAGCTTGCCTGGCATCTTTTCATAGAACGAGCGGACCACGTCGGCATGCAATGCTTCCCCGCTGGATACGACAATGCGCAGGTTCGTCAACTGCTGTCTTTGAACCGGTGTGATTTGCTCCAGCACCATTTTCAGCATGCTCGGAACAAACTGAAGCAAGGAAACGTTGTGCTTGATTGCATATTCGATAATACTGACCGGGTCCCGGTGCGCTCCTTTGGGCAGAAACGCGATCTTCGCTCCGACTGTCAACGGCCAGAAAATCTCGACGGCGGAATCATCAAACGTCAGGATTGTTTTCTGCAATGCGACTTCGTGTGCCTGTAGACGATGCTTGTTCTGCATCCAATTCATCCGGTTAACCCAGCCTTTATGCGTGTTGCTGACGCCTTTGGGTTTTCCCGTTGAGCCTGATGTGTAATAGATCGAAACGAGATGGTCAGGGGTGACTTGAACATCCGGTTTCGTGACTGGATATCCTTCCAAAAGGCTCTCCTGCATCAGATAGGAAAGCAGCTCGATATCTTTTGTTTCCTGCAGCCTTGTCCCTGGCTGCGTTATGCAAATCGAAGCCCCCGCATCCCGCAAAATGGCGTAAGCCCGTTCCCAAGGGACTTCCGTATCAATCGGCAGAAAAGCACCGCCCGCTTTCAGGATTCCCATCATGGACACGACCAGTTCCAAAGACCGTTCCATGCATAAGCCTACCGGCGTGTCGGGAGCTACGCCCTTTTCACGGAGCAAGTGAGCCAGTTGATTCGCCTTCTCATCAAGCTCCCTGTAGGTCAGGCACTCCCCTTCATACTCGGCGGCGATGTTGTCCGGCGTTTTCATCGCCTGGGCTTCAAACCATTCATGCAAGGCAACATCCGGAAATTCGCATGCTGTCTCATTTAACGTGTGAATCATGAACGCCTTTTCTCTCTCGCTCAGCACGGGAAGCTGTTCAACAGCAGTATATGGCTGTGCCAATACTCGCTCACATAGCTGCAGGAAATGCGAACTAAATCGTTTGATCGTCTCTTCCTCAAACAGGTCTGTCCGATATTCCCATTTTCCGATATATTCTTCGCCACTCCGTTCCATGAACAGCGTCAGATCAAACTTGGCGGTGTCGTTATGGAGCGAAATCGGTTCGCTGACCGCCAGTTGATTTCCCTGCGCCGGGTCAAACGCGAAATCCTGGAAGGTGAACATATATTGAAACAGAGGCTGCTGGTTGACTGAACGATGCGGTTGAAGCTCCTCCACCACTTTGTCAAAAGGAACGTCTCCATGGGAGAACGCTTTTACCGCCGTATCGCTTACTTGCTGGACAAGTTCAACAAAGCTGGTGCCTTCGCGAATTTCATTTCGAATCACCAATGTGTTTACAAAAAATCCGAGCAACCCTTCCAGTTTGGCGTGATTTCGCCCTGCAGCCGTTGTCCCAATCGCAATGTCCTTTTCCTGTGACAAGCGATAAATCAACAATTTAAAGAGCGAAAGCATCGCCATGAAAAGGGTCGTATTGTTCTGTTTGCAAAACGCTTTCAGTTGCTCTAACACCTGGTTCGGAATCTGGAACGTGCTGACGGCCCCATTATGACCATCCGGATGCGTCTTCTTCTGATTCGCCATCAACTTGATAGAAGGAGCCTCGGTGCCCAGTTGTGTTTTCCAAAAGTCCATCTGCTCCCGGTAAACCGGGGAATCAATAAAAGCATTCTGCCAGGTCACGTAGTCACTATATTGGACCTGCCCTTCCATAGCTTCCTGTACTTCACAGTCTGTGCCGCCTACTATTTCGTTGTATTTCTTGAGAAGGTCTGATTGGAAAACATAGTTCGACCAGCCATCCCAGACGATATGATGAACATTGTAATAAAAGAGATGCTGGTTATCAGACAGCTTATACAGCTTAAACCGATACAGCGGGTCGGATGTCAGTTCGAATGGAATCTTCGCGTCTTCTTCCATCGCTTGCAGCGCTGTTTGTTTCGCTAACTCATACGGCTGATCAGATAAAGAGATCCGTTCCAAATTGCTTTTCTTCGAATCATCAATCACTTGGAAAGGACGACCGTCCTCTTCGATAAAGTTGACCCTTAATACTTCATGCCGCGCAAGCAAATGCTCCAGACTGGCAAGAAAAGCATCGTACTGCAAGGGTCCTGTTATTTCGAAATAGGTAGGCAAGTTGTACAAGGAGCTGGTTCCCTGCCATTCATTAATAAACCAGAGCCGCTTTTGCGCAAACGACAACTCTCTTTTCTTCTCGTCGTTCTTCGCCGGCAGCAAAGTCTGCTCTTCCGAGATAAAAGATTGTGAATCGATAAATGCACTCAATTGACGAATGGTAGGATGCTGAAAAACATCTTTCAACGTAAGATGGATTGGCAGCCGCTGCTTTAAGCGAGTCACAAAACGGGCAGCAAAAAGCGAGTTGCCCCCCACATGGAGAAACGGTGTATCAATACCTACATCGTCTAAAAACAGAAGCTCTTTCCAAAATGAAGCCACTATTTTTTCGGTCTCCGTTTGTGGTTGACGCTCTGCAGGAACAATCCTGTTTTTCTGGGGAGCAGGCAGACTTTTTCGATCAACCTTTCCATTGGACGATAAGGGGAACCCATCCAAGCGGACAAAAAATGAAGGAATCATATAATCAGGCAGCTGCTCCTCCATTTGTTTACGAACGCTATTTTCTTCCCATTTCTCGTCGTCCAGGACGGTCACATAAGCAACAAGGAAGGTGTGGTCGCCTTCGCGAACGGCAGTAACGACACACTGCTTGATATTGGGCAAGCGCTCCATGGCTGCTTCAATTTCACCCAGTTCAATCCGGTATCCGCGTATTTTTACTTGGAAATCGATCCTGCCGATATATTCGATGGCACCGTCTTCGCGGTATCTGCACAAATCGCCCGTTTTGTACAGACGCTCGCCTTCGTGGAAGGGATCAGCAATAAATTTTTCCTCGGTCAGCTCCGGTTTGTTATGGTAGCCTCTTGCAAGTCCGATTCCGCCAATATGCAGTTCGCCTGCGACCCCTGGCTCCGTTATCAGGTTTTCCCCATCGATAATATGCAAGCGAATATTGCTGATCGGAAACCCGATGGGCACTGCCTTTTCACGTTTATCGCCTGTGCACTTCCAGTAGGTGACATCGATAGCCGCTTCTGTGGGACCGTATAAGTTGTACAGCTCAACCTTGTCAAATTTTGAGAAAAAGGCGAGCTCCATCGACTTCGTCAGTGCTTCCCCGCTGCAAATAATCCGCTTGAGAGACGGGAGCGGCGTTTCTGTTTGATACGTATCGAGAAAAATTTGCAGCATGGACGGTACGAAGTGCATGGTCGTAATGTTCATCGCTTGAACGGTTTGGATCAGATATTCGGGATCTTTATGCGCTTCTGGTCTGGCCATGACAAGGGTTGCCCCGGCAAGCAACGGCCAAAAAAATTCCCAGACTGACACATCGAAGCTGAACGGCGTTTTTTGCAGGATGCGATCAGAACTGTTTAATTGAAACTCTTTTTGCATCCACTGCAGACGGTTGTTTAAAGCCCGGTGTGTATTCATGACCCCTTTGGGATTTCCAGTGGAGCCCGACGTATAAATCATGTAGATGAGGTTGTCGCCTGTCATTGGTATGTCAAGATTACGGGAGGGCTGCTTGCTCCATTCCTCCCCTTTGTCGACAACAACAAGCTTTGCATCTCCCAATTGCTGATCCGCAAAGATCATTTCTCTGCTCTGCGTCGTAACAATGATGGGGGCCTTCGCATCCGTCAACATATATTCCAAACGTTTTTTCGGATAGTTCGGGTCAATGGGAACGTAGGCGCCTCCGGCCTTTAGCACTCCCAGCAATACAATGACCATCTCCAGAGAGCGGTCCATGCAAACAGCGACAGGCTCTTCAATTTGCAGCCCGCATTGTACCAGGTAATGAGCAAACTGATTGGCTTTTTCATTCAACTGCTGATAACTGAGCTCACTTGCTTCATAAATGACTGCTGTCTGATTGGGTGTCATCGCCGCCTGCTGTTCGATCAAATGATGAATGCATGCGTCCATGTTGGAAAACTGCTCTAGCTTCATGCGATTTTCTTGTATATGAATCACGCTCATAGCTCTCCCTCCCACAACTTACCCTTGCCATTCCTTAACAACGATACAAGCATTGTACCCGCCAAAACCAAACGAGTTGTTCAAAACGGCCCGTACTCGATGCGCCTGCGCCTCATTTGGCACATAGTTGAGATCGAATCCTTCATCGGGCTCGTGGAGGTTAATCGTTGGCGGCACGATTTGATGCTGCAGAGTCAGGATGCAGGCAATCAGCTCGACTGCACTGGCCCCTGCCAGCAAATGCCCTGTCATCGACTTTATGGAGCTGACGGGAATGGACCTGGCCTTTTCACCAAACAGCTTCTTTATCGCCAGCGTTTCGATTTGGTCGTTCAATCGCGTACTGGAACCGTGGGCATTGATGTAGTCGATGTCAGCAGGTGCAAGATTGGCATCCGCAATTGCATTTTTCATCGCCATAATCGCGCTTTTCGCTTCCGGATCAGGTGCCGTGACGTGATAGGCATCTGTAGTGGAGCCGTATCCGGCTACTTCCGCGAGGATCGTGGCTCCTCTTTTCTTGGCAGACTCCTCCGACTCCAGCACAACAATTCCCGATCCCGCACCAATCACGAAGCCGTCCCGGTCCTTGTCAAAAGGGCGGCTGGCCGCTTGCGGATTGTCGTTCCGAGTGGATAAAGCCTTTATTTTACAAAAAGAGGCCAAGTCAATAGGCGTGAATTGGCCTTCCGTTCCGCCGGCAATCATAACATCTGCTTCTCCGTATTGAATCGCTCGGCAGCCTTCGCCAATACAGTTGTTTCCTGTTGCACATGCGGAACCCCAGGCCCCGCTTTTGCCTTTTGCCCCTACCATGATCGAAACTTCGCTTGTCGGGGCATCCACCAGCGAGGCAAATGCCAAGTAAGAGCTGACTTTTCGATACCCGTGCTGAAGCAGGTCCTGATAGTTTTCCAGAATGAGCCTCGTTCCACCCATGCCTGTTCCGACAATCACTCCCACGCGGTAGGGGTCTAGTTGACGCATGTCCAATTTTGCCTGGGAGATAGCTTGCCTGGCAGCCACGATCGCATACTGTGTAAAAGTTTCCATCCGGTTTTTTTCTTTTGGGGTAAACCATTCATCGAGGTCAAGGCCTTTTACTTCTGCACCGATAGTCGTCGGAAACCCTTCGGCATCAAAAGCTTGAATGTAGTCAACCCCGCTCACGCCCCGTACAACGTTTTCCCAAAAAGTTTTGACACCTACTCCTATTGGCGTAACGACACCCATCCCGGTAACAACTACACGTTTTTTCATGATGAGTCCCCTTTATTCCAACAATTTACACCTATCATACAAAGGGAGGTTTTCTCAGACATCCGTAAATCCCGCAACAATTTACAACCCAACGATTGCAAGGGAAGTAATTCATTCATCCCATAGCTGGGAGCATACAAAGTATCTAAATCCCTATTTTTACATTATTTTCTTGATAAAAGCACCATGTGGTGTATACTCTCAGTATATAAATCGTGAGCAACAGCCAATGATTACTGCAAAAAGCCCGGCCACATACAATTCAGTAGGGAATGGCGAAAGGATTGCTCCATTCCTTGAAAAAAGGAACAGTGCCTTCCTGGCAAGTTCATCTATGTTCAGGGAAAAAAGGATGGGAGGGATTGTTTACCTGGTTATATCAGCATGTTGAATAAACACAGCATGTACTCGCACACTTTTTTTAAAAGGAGGCAGCAAATGGATTATATTTTAACGCATAAATGGGCTTTCCTTATTGTCGCGGAAGTCATCTTTTGGGTTTCCATCATTACGTTCTTGATCGCCAGATATTGGTTCGGCAAAAAAACTCTCAGCTTTGTTTTTTTTCTGCTGTTTATCGTCAATGACCTATGGATCGCTTCTTTAGGTTTTTTTGACTACTTGCATACAGGGCAGTTTTCCAGTTATCAAATCGTTGTGCTGGTTGTTTTTGTATATGCCATCACGTATGGAAAAAGCGACTTCAAAAAGCTTGATTACTATATCCAAATCTATGTTGCCAAGTGGAAGGGACTGCCTGCTCCCAATATCGAACCGCCGAAGAAGCTGGTGGGAAGGGAACACGCCCAAAAAGAACGGAAACATTTTTACATTCACTTCTCTGTCTATGCAATAGCCCACCTGGTTTTCTATTTTTTGTTCGGGCTGTCCTCACGGTTCTACGAAATAACAAGTATGGGCGATTTTTTCCGTGAATTTTTCTCAGCCAAGGAAGGCCTCCTGCCTTTTGCCAATCCGACAGTCAATAACCTCAGCAGGATTTGGACCTTGATTTTTGTCATCGACAGCATATTCGCTCTGTCGTATACCGTATTTCCGAAAAGCGAGAAGTCTCGTGGCCTGTTATGAACACACATTCCATACTCCAAACAGAAACAACCGCCAAGAAATGTCCTCTATGCTTCTTGGCGGTCGCTTTTTTTCATGCAACTATCTCAAGAAGCAAGAGTTTCCACTCTATTTCAAGAACACTCCAGTGGCCAGAAGTCTAACGGTTTTTTAAAGAATTTTTTAAAAGTTTTTATATTTTCAAATAAATTGTTGTTCTTACCGGAATTGCAATGTAATATATATACATATTTGTGATGTTGTTACAAAATAAAAAGGAGTGTTTTCTATTCATGTCCAAGAAAAAGAAGTTGTTGCCACTGGCAGTCAGCGCCTTGTTGGTAGGTGTACTCACCACTCACTCTTTTCTTTTGCCATCGCATGCATCTGCACAAACACCTAATCCTGATTCTCAGATCGGACAAGACCTCGACCAAGAGGATGATCGTGTCGGAGATTCTGATACCGCAGAAGATAGTCTCGGAGATTCCGTTACTGAAGAAGACAGCCTGGAAGATTCCGTTACCGAAGAAGATGGCGTCGGAGATTCCGTTACCGAGGACGGCAGCCTCGACGATTCTGTTACCGAAGAGGGCAATCTCGAAGATTCTGTTATCGAAGAGGATAACGAGTCTTCCGTTCGTTCCAAGTATGATCACACCAAATTTTTAACACTTTTTGACAAAGATAAAATCATTAAAAACTTCCGATCCATGAATAAAATTTTTCCCAGCCACAAGATCAAAAACGATAAGAAGAACACCTTTACGTTCAAAAAGAAGCTCCGCGATTTGCCCAATTTCACCTATACCTACAACAAGCAGCAGCACAAATTTGAAGATCTGCTGAAGCGAACGGTAACAACCGGCCTGCTTGTCATCAAAGACGATAAAATCGTTACCGAGCGATATTACCACGGAAATAGCCAGAAAACATTGAATACATCCTGGTCCATGTCCAAGTCGTTTACCTCTGCGCTGGTCGGCATCGCCATTGACGAAGGCTACATAAACAGCGTCGATGATCCCATCACGGATTATCTTCCGGAGCTGAAGGATTCCGGTTATGACGGCGTATCGATCAAGGATATTCTCAACATGGCTTCCGGCGTCAAATATCCGGTCTATGAAGAGCCTTTTATCACCGAATGGTACAATCGACTATTTGTGGAGAAGGAATCCTTCAATGAGATGATGACGACCCTGCCTTCGGACGCATCCCCCGGCACCTTTACCTACAAAGGGTCCGATACGCAAGTGCTTGGCATGCTCATCAAGAAAACAACAGGCAAGCAGCCATCCAAATATCTGGAGGAAAAAATCTGGAAGCCGCTCGGCATGGAACACTCCGCATACTGGAACACCGACCTGCACGGCGATGACATGACGTTTGCCTATCTGAATGCCTCCCTGCGGGATTACGCCAAGTTTGGCCGGCTGTACTTGAATAACGGCAACTGGAACGGAAAACAGATCATCTCCGAGGATTGGGTAAAAGAAACGTATATCGGCAGTGAAGGTTTCCCATTCTACAAGTATCAATGGTGGATTCCGCCAAGCCCCGACCCGGACAATAAGGAAATTTTGGCCAATGGCATTTATGGACAAAATATTTACGTCAACCAGAATGAAAATATGATTATCGTGAAGACTAGCGTGAATTCTTCTGAAGAGGATTTGGGAGAAGAGATTACGGTCTTCCGGGAGATTGTTGAATTGTTCAAAGACGAGTAGGATTATCTTTTCGTATAACAGTTCAAGCATTTTGAGACAAACAATCTGAACGTTGGATTTATGCCGCTTCGCTACTCGCAAGATGTGCAATGTGAAGGAAATACGATGGCAGGAAAAAAGGATTCAGCCTCTTCTCGTTTGAAGAGGCTGATTTGTTTGTCAGCATATTATGGGAGGGTGAAATTGCCGGCTGCCAAGAAAAAGATCATGAAAGATTGGTAGATATTTGGTATCGGGCTGTAGTTCCACCCACACTTTCCTGACAGAAGAAGATATTCAGTTTTACAAAAACATCGTTCAAAACGAAGCAATGAAAGAACTTGAGGTCTGGGTGGCAGTAAACGAGCTTCAAGAACCAACCGGATTTATTGGACTGAATGGGCCGAAATTCGAGATGCTGTTCGTCGCCCCTGATCAGCACGGGAAGGGAATTGGTACGCGCCCTTTTTTCCCCGCTTTCCGTTTTTTTGTGTCAAATACATATCAAACCCTTTTGTTTTATTCATTTTTATACTCATTTTTTAGAATGCTGTAGATCTCCAGATCAACTACGCCCTTCCCCGACCATACGGTTGCTTGTCGCAGTGTGCCTTCTTTGACAAACCCATTCTTTATCAATACCTTCTTTGAAATTTCGTTTGGAGGCATGACTTCGGCCTGTATTCGGTTTACGTTCACTTCATGAAACAGAAATCGTACCAATGCTTTCACAGCCTCTGTAGCAATCCCTTTCCCCCAGTGCGCTTCCGCCAAAAAGTACCCGATCGTCACCATATTCACCTTCTGGTTAAAATCGAATGCTTCGATGATGCCAACCAGTTTGTCGCTTTCAACATGAGTGAATATGCCCCATTTTACTCGGGACTTTTTATTGAAGTCCCTCTCAAAATGCCCGATCATCGACTTCACCGTCTCTTTATTGTGCTTCGGGATGATTCCGCAATATTCAAACACCTTGTCATTGCTGTAAATCTCAAATACATCCTCCAGATGATTGGCATCAATCTTTTTCAGGATGAAACGGTCGGATTTTATGATCGGAAACTCATCGAAAACGGCATTCATATCCATACGTGATCCTTCCCTTTCGGCGTCGTTGGTATCGTGCTACAAGTATTGTAACAGCAGGCTTTTCGCAATTGCCTAAGATCATCCCGAGAATTACGGTGAAATGGCTGATTGGGATAATGTTACTTTCGCTCACTCTCCACTTTTTCCCTTTTCCTTTTTGCTGAAACACGCTATATTCCACGCAAGTAATCGTCAATCTTCATAAGCCGGCGAGGTGTGACAGTGGTAAGCTAGGAGAGAAGCTTGCTCGAACTGCCTGTTTATCCTCAACTTTTTAATTCAGGGGGCAACTGGAATGCGTGAACTTGCATTTATGAAGGATTATAAAACCAACGAGGCACTTCGAAGGAGTTTATCCGAACTTGCTGCCAGCACTTTTGGCATCCAATTTGAAACGTGGTATCAAAAAGGGTTTTGGAATGAACGGTACATACCCTTTTCATTTGTTGAGGGAGAAACCGTTGTCGCAAATGTTTCTGTTAACCTGCTTTCGCTCATTATGGATGGCGAGAAGAAAAAAGCGATACAAATCGGAACGGTCATGACTCATCCGGAATATCGAAAACAGGGACTGTCTGCAAGGTTGATGAACAAGGTTTTAGAGGAATATGAAAATCAGTATGATTTCATGTACCTTTTTGCGAACAAAACGGTTCTCGATTTTTATCCCCGGTTTGGATTCAAACCGGCAGAAGAGCATCTCTTTTCGATGGATTTTACGCCAAGTCCGAGCCCTAGTGCGGATACAGGCATTCGAAAGCTTACTGTAAAGGATGAAGCTGATCTTCGTTTCATTTACAGGCTTGCTTCAGAAAGGCTGCCTGTTTCTCAGCGTTTTGGAACGGATGGCGCTCAAGGAATCTTCATGTTTTATTGCCTGAACGTATTTGGCGACGATCTGTATTACTTGGAAAACGAGGACGTTCTTGCGATCTATAAAAAGGAAAACAATTACCTCGATCTTTTCGATGTCATTAGCACGAAGGAAGTCAACATTCACGATATTTTGACCAAGATTGCAGGCAGCGATACGGAAAAAGTAACGTTCCATTTCACTCCTGACTATGAGGGGATCGAAGTAAAAAGCGAGATCTATGATGGCGGTTTATTTGTAAGAGCAAATGAGGGTAACATCTACCCCCCATACGTTAAACATCCGATCACATCCATTGCTTGATGTCAAAACTGCCCGCTTTTGGTCGGGCAGTTTTTTTGAAGCATAATTTCTTTCGAGGGACTTTCGGCTGCCTTTCAGACCAGCAGTTCCCCCGCTTTCTCCCCTGCTGTAGTGTAAACCTCTCAGTTGTTCCATTTGTCGACCCGATCATTCAGCAATACACTCTGTCGGGAGGGCTCCGTGTACTAGAATTGTAGCTTCTCCATAGCTTCGTCTAGTATTTGTTCTTTCACATTCCTGGACAGCTCATATGTGTCATGCTTCAAAGCGTAAGGGTTTACTTCTACCTTTTTTCCTGCCTCTGCCTCTTTTTGAACGAAGAGAGCTAATGAATCCACTGGATTCGATGATTCTTTCAGCAGTTGAGTCTTCAAGGTCTCCAGCAAGTGATGGTGGCTCATATCCTGGAACTGCAACAGCCCGTCTGTACACCTGCATTGCGATTCGTAATCTCCATAATGATTGACAACCTCCCAATCAGACCATTTCTCTTGAAGTTGTTGGGAGATGTTTGGGATTACATTTGCATGCCAAAATTCCAATCTTCTCCGTTCCATATCAATATGGAAGCCTCCGATCGGAAAATCATGGGACCATTCACTTAAAGATATACGTGGATACCCATAGGCTTTATCTATTCGATTTACCAAATCAGGTCCATATGGCAAATAATTATCGATCCCTCCCCATAATGGAAACAGTAGCATTTCGTTTGGAGAAAACTTTACGCTTGCCACTGTATCAACCCAGTCTTTCTCCTCCGGAGGAGCTAAGCTCGTATGAGCGCAATCGTTTTTACGACCCGTTAGCACTTTTTCCTTTGGGTAACCTACGTAGGCTGCCAGGTCTACAATACCTTCGTAAGCCCATTTGATTTCCCACCCCTCCCAAATGTATCCCATAAGTTTTACATAGAGATCTCTTAGCGGAATGTTGTAGCGTATATCTTCGCCCCCATAGAACATTACCTTTTTTTTATCTGCATCAAGAATGGCTCCGCCTTCAGCCCAAGCATCATTCAACCATCCAGACTCATCTACCTTCGTCTGCATTTCGATAAATTTGATAGCTGTATTTTGCAACTCAAAAATGCAGAGTTTGGCGGCCAATTTATGCAGAACACTGCCAACATCAATACAAAAGAATTTAGGAAGACTTCATGCTGGATAGAGCATGGCGCAGTCGGTAGCTTTCTCCGGTAAACGCCAGAATATGGGCGTGGTGGACGAGGCGATCCACAAGGGCTGCCGTCAATCGCGTATCTCCAAACACCGTATTCCACTGCCCAAACTCCAAATTCGACGTCACAATCACACTGTTTCTCTCATAGCAGGCCGAGATAACATGAAACAACAGCTCAGCCCCCGTTTGGTGAAAGGGAACAAACCCAACCTCGTCCAAAATCAACAACTCACAGTCTGCCAGTTCTTTTTGAAACCGCATCAGTGCCCCATTCGCGTGTTTTTCCTGCAAGAGCGCAACCAGATCGGGAACACGGAAGAATCGAACGGCATATCCCCTTCGGCACGCCTCTACGCCAAGCGCTGTTGCCAGATGGGTCTTCCCCGTGCCCACTTTTCCCAGCATCAGCACATTTTCCTTGCGCTCCAAAAAACGTAGGTCGATCAATCCCTCCTTTGTACATGTTTCCGGTAAGGTGACTGCCTCAAAAGCGTAATCTTCCAGTGTCTTCAGTTGGGGAAACGCGGCTTTCTTTATCAGTCGCTTCAGCTTTGTCTCCTCCCGCCGTTGAATCTCCATCCGCAAGACTCCCAGCAAGAAGCTCTCCCGATCTTCAAACGGCACCTGTTCATAGGTTTCCATCACATGCGCCAAATGCAAAGTTTTGCACACCTTTGCCAGCTCTTCTCTCATTCCACCCTCACCCCCAGGATCCGGTCGTACTCATCCAGTATGGGTATCTGCCCGTGAAGGGCAGGGGGTGTATGCGACTCTGAAAACGGTTCCGGGCGGAAAACAGGGTGTTTTATCGCGTAAAGGGCATGCTCCAAGGCAACAGCCAGATGCTCTTGCTGATGCGACAATTCTCCCAGTACTTGCCCGATTTCCTTCAACGTATAGGTGTCGAGCAATCGATGGAGCAGGCGAATTCGTGCTTTTCGTGCATTCATGTCTTCCACCGTCAAAAACGTTTGGAGCGCCTGAGGCATCATATTGGTAAAGGAAGAATACATCACCGCCCGCGGGCGTTTTTCATATCTCTTCAATACCGCCTTCCAATCTACTGGAATGACTTTCTCCGTATAGGGACGAGGCAATGTCACAATCGGGGTGTATGTCCCGTCTGCCGTTAACACCTCCAGCACATCCCACTTGACTTTCACCAAAACCGGCTGCATGGCCCGACACTGCGGCAACGGGAAGAGAGCCGCGTCAAACGACAGCTCAGCGTATTTGTTCAGGTGGCACGTCTCCAGCCGGAAAATCTCCAGCGGTGTCGTCGGCAGCGTCAGCAGCTTGCATTTTTCTTGCTTCCACAACTCGGCAATGGTTTGCTTTTTCACATAGTGAGGGCGCTGCATATCCGCACGGGCAGCTTCCGCCAAATACGTCTCCAGTTGTTCCGGCGTATCGATAACCGGTGGCGGAACACACCAGTTCCGGCGTCCATACCCCACTTTGTTTTCCACATGGCCTTTCTCATGGCCGCTGTATGGATTGCAAAACAGGGGCTCAAAGCGGTAATGGGCGCAGAAACGCCGAAACGCTTCCGTACACTCTCGTTTTCCGCCTTGCTGGATGGACACAACAGCAGCGGACAAGTTGTCAAACCAAATCTTGCGAGGAACCCCTCCCATTTGCTGAAATAGCCGCCCTAAGGCCTCCAGAAAGCATTCCGTGTTTTCTTTCGGAACCGGGAACACAAAGGCGGCATTGCTGTACGGAAACGACAGGGTCAATACTTTCCGCTCCACCAGTTCTCCCGACTTGACCACGTACACCGTCCCAAAGTCAGCCTGGGCTTCCCCGCCTGGATGCTCCAAACGCTCAAAATGTTCGGCTCGTTCGGCTGCCATGGCTTTCTTCCGTTTGGAGACATATTCGGATACCGTTCGCTGCCCGCCAGGGAAGCCGTACTCATCCCGTAACCGCTGAAACATGCGGACGGCTGTATGGCGTTGCTTGCGTGGAAGACGCTCATCATCCTCCAGCCATGTGTCAATAATCTCTAAGTACGGTCCCAACACCGGATGGCGGCCTTTTCGCTTGCATACCGGTTCATTCCAATCGTCGCGATCCGCATATTTCTTGGCGGTTCGCCAATTCACCTGGACACGTTCCGCAATTTCCTGAATCGAACACCCTTCGACTTCCCGCAAAAATCGGATATACTGTTGTTGTGGCACTTTCAACATTCCTCTCACTCCCTCAGATTCTAGCCAAATCCAAGGGTAGATTTTGTAGGGGGATGTTGGCAAGTGCCTTTTTCATGGCCTCAGAATTGCGGTGGAACTCTGCAGTTTTCCGCCGCAATTCTCTGCACTTTTATCCTGCCATAAACAATAGCGTATTGTTCTCCCCAAAATATATTTTTTGGCAAGGTGTTTGCACACCAGTGGCTGTAATACAACTCGTATGAATGATTTCTCACAATGATCAGATTCGCTCGGTGTCCCATTGTACTCCTCCGTTCAATCGGCTTGACTTGGACTATTATTCCATTTTAAAGACAAAAACCCTTCCAATGGTTGGAAGGGGATCGAACCGGTAGAACTTGTTATGAATCATTCCTGACGCATAGTAAACAACACAATTGAAGCGTCCTGTCCAATAAAATAGCCTGATTCTAGTAAAGATGTTTTCGTTTAGGTTTGGGCAATAGAACATCAAAATAGTAGCGCCACACTCCCCACATGACTTGTGTACGTAAATATTGGGAAATTACCTATATCTTTGGTCTGTGTGGTGAGACAAGGGAGAATCTAACCCTAAACCGTATCGTTGCCAGCGATGCGTTCTCCCACTCACCAATTTCACTACCATAAGCTGGTTCACGTCGCACCGGGGGAGTGAATTGTATTTTGCTTGAATCCTTCCAAGAAAACAGAAAGAACCTCCATTGTTTCATCCAAAGCTTTCGGCTGCGCGGATTCATTGGCAAGCCAGAGGGCCGCTTCATTCAAACCGCCCGAAATAAAATGGGTCAGGACATCGAGGGGAATCATTCGAAAATGTCCTTGTTTCTGCATGATAGCAAGCTGCTCTCTCAATAAACGCATGGAGTGGTTCTGGTCCATTTCCCTCCAGGTTTCCCAACCGAGAACCGCCGGACCGTCTACCAACATGATTCGCCTATTGCTCTCTTCAACAGCAGCCATAATGAATGCCCGGCAACCTAAGTAGAGCTGCTGCCATGGATCTTCGCTCGTCGAGGCTTCCGCTTCCACTCTCTTGGCAACTTCTCGTTGGACATCTTCCAATACGGCTCGAAACAATTCCTTCTTGCTGCGAAAATGATGATAAACCGCGCCTCGCGTTAGTTTCGCTTCATGGACAATCGATTCCAATACCGTATTCGCATAACCATACTCGGTAAAATGGGTTCTGGCGATTTCGATCAATTTACGTATCGTTTCCGTTGTCTCCGCTTTGCTTCTCCTCATGTTAAACAACTTCTCCATTCATCAACACATATGCTCCCAAGATTACTACAGTTCCTTTATTATTGCCAACGCATCCGGATCTCCGGACTTCACTTGCGACCTTAATGCAAGGCGGACCACGCTCGGACCATGTTCCCACCCCCTGCACAGCTTATCGGCTATCCATGTTATAGTGACCCGTTTGTAATCCTTCGTCAAATCATTCACATGATTGGCCACAGACCGTCTGACATAGCCCAAACCGTCATTCAACAAAGGCTCAAGCAAGTCAAGATTTCGCAAGGGATCTCCGCCGAGTGCGTTCATCCGCTTCGCCCAAGGAAGACGAGGTCGAGTTTCTTCACTGACCAAACGACGCACATGAAAATTGGGATCGTACGACCAGGTTTTAAGTGTCTCCATACATTTCTCCGGATAGCAGTAGAGATAAGGGCGGATTGCATATTCCGCGGTATGGCGTTTTGTAATTTCATACAAGGCGTCCATTAAAATCTGGAAATGCTCACCCCATATGGTTCCACGAAATTGGCGACAGGCATCAGGAAGTAACCTTCAGTGAACATTCCCTGCTCACTCCCAATGTTGGCGGCCCCTTATTTCCAGATTTCTTCGACATATTGGCTGTTGAAATCACCTGTCGGAGGAATGACGGTTATGACATCGATCAAGACTCCGTTGGGGTCGGAAGTAATGAAATGCCGCTGTCCAAAATCCTCGCTTCGGATCTCAAGCTCGAGGGGAAGCTTGGCTCCCCGTATCAGACGTTCGTATTCGGCATCAACGTCGTCAACTTCAAAGTTAAGGATTAACCCTTTTACTTTCTTTCTATACTCGTCGGGAATGGTTGGATGAGCTGCGTCGAGAATTGCCAACTCGAATGGGATGTCATTGCCGGACATTTTCAAGCTTACATACCAATCCGCCTCGAAGACCTTCTCAAATCCGAAGTGTTCTATGTAAAATGCGGCCGTGGTTGCAACTTGCTCTGTTAGAACGACGGGATAAAAGCTGGATACTTTCATGATAAAACCCCTTTCGGTATGGTAAGCTCATTATACATACATACAGAATGTATGTAAATGAGTAATTCTGACTTCTGGATCGTCTCGTATTGTTGCACCCAGCAATTTCATCGACAATTTCGTTGTCTTGCTCGTCCTGCCAGGCAAACTACGTGTGGAACGAAGCATCCGATCTGTGTGAATGTCAACCAAAATGTTGACCACAGTGCTCATCAAAAAATTGACCACCATGGCAAAAATCAATCCACCCGTCGGGTGGGTAACTTTTTCATGATCACGATCTTTGAATGCTCTGTTTAAAGCGATAACTGTCCCCATTCATTGCAAAGATGTGGGCACGATGGGTAAGCCGATCAACCAGGGCTGACGTCATTTGCTCATCTTTGAAAATCTGTGTCCATTCCGTAAATTCCAGATTACTGGTAATGATCATGCTTCCTTTCTCATAGCGGGCCGCACAAAATTGGAATAATAACTCCGCCCCGGTCCGACTGAGAGGGACAAACCCGACTTCATCCAAAATAATCAAATCTGTTTTCAACCATTGCCTCTCTAGCTGGAGAATTCGCTTTTGGGACTGAGCTTCCATAAGCTCATTGCATATTTTAGCGGCAGTCCAAAACTGGACGGAATAGCCATGATGGCAAGCTTCCTTCCCGAGTGCAATGGAGAGATGAGTTTTGCCAGTGCCAGAGTTTCCGATAAACATGATGTTCTCTGTCTTTTCGATGTACTCACAGCGAGCCAGTTGAAGCAATTTGGGCTTGTTGAGAGACGGAATGGCTGAGAATTCAAATTGATCGATCGTTTTCATAGAAGGGAATTTGGCATGCTTGATGCGACTGGCGATTTGGTTAGCATCCCTTTGCTGAACTTCTTGCTCTAGTAGGGCTAAGAGGAACTCCTCGTAGGGAATTTGCCGTTCAGCAGCATCATGGGCAATTTCCTTATAGACACGTTTAATCGCAGGTAAGCGAAGGCGTTTCGCATAGGTTTCAAGCAAGAAACTCGTACTCAATGAACCACACTCCTTTTCTGTAACAAACGATTGTACTGGCTAAGATCTGGGGCCTTTACCTGAATACGTGGAACAGAGCTATCCTCCACCAACGAGAGTTGGGGTAGACGGTGTTCCGGCAATGTTCGCTGAAACAATAATTGCCTTACGGCATCATATTGGAACATCCCTTTTTGGCAGGCCTCCTCCAGTGCTTCTTCGACAAGAGAAGTATCGAATTCACGGTGCAAAAGCAAGAGTCGAACGAACTCCTTCATCCCTCCTGGTCGGTTGCGGCACTTGTCCAAGAACTTTTGGTAAATGGCGGGTAATCCTGCCTGATGCAATGGTCTAGCATAAAGAACTGCTCCTGGACGAATAAGAAGTAAATCCAGATAATGATCGTATTGCAAAATCTCCTTTCCCTTTTCCAAACACCGCTCATGCGTCGCAATCAGGCTTTTTCCGTGATACACCTCAACTTTTTCAGCAAACACTCGGCAAGTAAGCTGGGTCGATGCATAGGAAACGGGGACGGAATAGGCATTTTTCTCAATGTGGATCATGGATAGCGTATTGCTTTTCACGGGTACAACACGGAAACAATCCAATGGCCGTGGAGGCAATGGAAGCATGATAGGCAACTCTTGAGCAAATGCTTCTCCAACCGTTAGTGAAGACCTTGGAACGGTTGTATTCTCGTAAGAGATACATTTTTCGAGGAGGATTTGATTGAGCTCCTCCAGAGAAGAAACACTGGGTACAGGGGTAAAAAATTGCCTCTGAGCAAACTGTACGAGGTTTTCCACCTGGCCTTTTTGATGCCCTTTTCCGGGATCACAGAAATAGCTTTCAAACAGGTAGTGGGCACGTAGCTGAGTAAATCGCTCTTGTTCCTCGCGATTTTTACCCTCCAATACCTTCTTAACGGCTGTTGTCAGGTTGTCGTATGTGATGACTTGGGGAACAGCACCGAAAAATTCAAAAGCATCTACATGACCTTGGAGAAGAGCCTCTTGCTTCTGATGAGCAAATGTTTTGATAAAAATCTTTCTGCTGTATGTGCAACGCATACAAAAGACTTGAACCTTTACTTGTTTCCCTTGTAAATGAACCGTAACCTCACCCCAGTCAAATTGAGCAAAGCGCCCTGGCGGGAAATCGAGAGGGACAAATGCTTTAGGGGGAGAAACCCGCAACTCTCTGACGTAGCGTCGTACAGTAGATTCACCGCCGGTGAATCCATGTTCGTCAACGAGTCTCTGGTAAATGCGTTTGGCAGTATGACGCTGCTTCGGGGGAGCTTGTTCATCTTGATGCAGCCACTCCAAGATGATGGGCTTGACAGAATCAATGACTGGCTTTGGCTTCGGTTTTGAAAGCTGATACACAGGAATCTCAGAGGATTTCAAAGCCTTTCGTATCACTTGACGGGAATAGCCGGTCTCTCGAGAAATTTGGCGAATCGACTTTCCTAGCAGAATGTGTTGTTTCCTGATAAACTCGTAATTAGCCATCTGAAGCATTTCCTTTCCTCCTATATCTTGTGGTCCGACAACTTCAAGATACAGGAAAGAGGTGCTCAGGTGGTCAACTTTTTTATGAGCAATGTACCACTAGGTGGTCAATTATTAGATTAGCATTCACACGATCTGCCCCTTCATCAACTCCACGAACTGCGAAAAAAACACAGCCGAATTGGCTGCGTTATGTATACGTATGGTGGAGTTTAGAAATGTATCTCGTCAAACTTAACAGTACGTTTAAACTTGGTTGCTCATTCATGATGATCTTTCGTCAAGATGCGTTGAGTAGTATAATAGTCCTCGTTTGAAATACTGAAGTTTCTCATCATTTGTGGTCTCCAGCAAATTAGTCAAAACGATTTCCATTGCTTCCTTGTAACGCTCCGTATTGTACAGAACCATCGCGTACAAAACCTGGATCGCCCGGTTATGCGGAAACTCTTTCACACCTCGTCGCAGTACCTCCTCCGCTTGCTCGTAGTTTCCCAAATAGCGGCAGGTGCTGCCCAGACCGAGCAAACATCTCTCCAGGTCCGGTCCCGAGAGGCCCAATTCAAGGGCACGTATATAGTACGGCACGGCCTGTGCCCCCAACCCGGAGTTGTCATGCGCCACACCGGTCTGAAAGAGTATCTCCGCGTCATCGGGGTATGCTGCCGCCAACTCTAAAAGAAGTGTTCTGGCTTCCTGCAGAATCACCTGGTCTTGCTTGGCCCGCCCTTCTTCCCGCAGGCGAATGGCTTCTGCTAAACGATCTCTTGTCATCGTTTACCTCCTGTTCTGCTCAGCCCATAATGCCTCTTTTTTATAGTGGGGAATATATATTTTTTAGTTTACAGCAATATCCCTCCGCACTAACAGCGAGCAACACTCCACATGTGTGGAGTATCCACTGATAACAGCATCATTATACGATTGTGTCCCTACCAAATGTAGCCTGAGGATTCCCTCAGGCTACAAAGCTTATGAACTTCTTTGGAGTTGTAGTACAGTGGTCTTAATTTGTTCATCAATGCGTCTTTTCCACTCAGGAGCCTCAGACCTGCTCTCGACAAGACAATTCCTAATGACTTGCTCAACTAGCCTATAATCAAGTTTCCTGTTACCTGTGAACCCTGCCTCGAATAAATCAGCAAACTGTGTCAACGTCAAAGGAACAATATCTAATGCCATTCTTGAATCATCTGGCCTGTACCAAACACCGATTCTATAAGTTTCTGCTGTATTAGTGTCCACCTTGTTGGCAACAAATAGACCATAGACTCGTTTGCCTTGTTGAGAATAGTGATCTACAAGTTGAGCAACGTGCCTTCTTACTGGTTCCCCTTCAGCCGCTTCTTGCCTAGATGAGGTAGTTAGTGTTACTTCAGCCACAAGCACAAACGTATCAAACTCAAATATCATATCTGGCCCCCCGCCTGGAGCGGTTCCGACAGGCAAAAACTCTTGGTCAATCCTAAAGCGTCTTGCTTCCCAAGGTTTATTTACCA
Organism: Brevibacillus borstelensis; assembly: GCF_036700025.1. NCBI lineage: Bacteria > Bacillati > Bacillota > Bacilli > Caryophanales > Paenibacillaceae > Brevibacillus > Brevibacillus borstelensis. The sequence continues at coordinate 5,018,789 of NZ_CP144922.1, forward strand.
AAGAGTTAATTGCCAGAAATGCTCTCCATAAAGCCCATTCAAAATAAGCAGGAGCCTCACCTTGAGGTATCAAACCTCCGCTTGTGCGAGTTGACTGAGTAAGAGCACGTAAATAAGTTAAAATTTCTTCCCATTCCTCAGGTTGTCTTTTCGCATACTGCATCTCCAAGACCTTTAACCAATCATCCTCAAGTTGTAAACGGAGATGCGATAGGTCAGCTACATCTAATTCATCTAAATTCGGAATAGTGACAGATTCACCATTTCTTTCCAATAAATGAATCGTCGCTTCAATAGCTTCAATAGCCTGAGGGGCGCTGTCAGTTGGCAATTTTGCCCCATTCCACAAAGTTTCTAAATAATCTTCATCAGATATTGGAGAGTATGGTTGGGAAACAATTTGCTCCACTATTGTCTTTTTGTGATCTGCTATGATTAGCCTTCTTCCATTCTCAACAAATAATCCTGTCAGTTTGAGATAACGGAAGTTAGTATCGGCATAATCTTTCAAGGTAGAAGCTTGCTGACTATCCAAATAGGATGCTACCGACTCTCTAATTTCGTTTATAAATGCCCGCCGTTCCCGTAAGGTAGCGATTTCGGTCAATTTTTCTCGAAATTCCCCTATTCGTTTTACCGCATCGCCAACGTCTTCAATTCTTCGGACTAACTGCACGATAGAGGCCATTTCATCCATGCTAATCCATGCCTCTAAACCAGATCTCTCAAGCCCTGTGATTATCTCAAGAACTATCCTTAAAGGACTGAACTTTGGTTTAGGAAAGTTTTCAATTTGTGAAGGAATTTGATGAGCTAATAATGCCCTTAGAAAACATTCTTGTTCAGATGGTAGACTATTCGCATTTATTAAGCGTAATCCATTGGGTGTAACCGTAAAAGGGCGATCGGCAAAAGCTGGCTTGATAAATCCCAATTGCATTAGAGCGGCACGCCATTTTCTCCCTACATCACTGGCGTCTCTTGGTGGAGTTTCATGAAGCCGCTCGACTCGGACAACTTCCTCTGAATCCAATAGCTTTGCAAATTCAAGCTCATTCTCTCTACCAATAAGATTACCGTGGAGGGGAGACTGGGAAAGCGCTCTTAGACCGTCTTTCAACCTTTTAGGATTTCTTATTGTTGTATTGCCAATGTACCATGCCTTTTTCATTTGAGCCCTCCTATCTGTCAAAGCCAACAAAGAGGTACTCTTTCACTTCATTCTTGTTGTCGCCTACTTTATGTCCCTGATTTCCGAAAGAGTATCGATGATCGACTTCGATTACTTCAACGTGTGTTTTATACTTTGCCATTAGTTTCAACATATCGTCTTTCGTTGGTAACGAATTAGATGAATATGAAACTATTAAGATACTCTCTCTATGTCGCTTAAATAGTTGATTAAACGCATCATAGGCTCCTTTTTCAGTTGAGAAGGGAGTTGGATAGCTCTTAAACTTCTTAGTCTTGGTATGCCACTGCATCTCAACGCCCTTCCAATCACGTATAAGCCCTTCAATAAAATGATACCGCCTTACATACTCATTATCGGAAAGTGGACTATAATACGGCGGGTCAATATAGACAATGTCTGCTTTAAAACGAACATCCATAGCATCCCCATGCCGTGCTTTATTTGCTTTTCCATTATCGAACACCGCACTATTGATCTGAGTAACCGCCTCAATAAATTGTTCCTCTAAAGATAATAACAAGTCTCTGCGTCCATCATCGTAACGATGTCCTGTATAGGTAAATATGCCCCGTGGCCTTTTCTTTAGACAAGCACGCGCCAAAGCAGATTGGGCAACTGCCCTCTTATATTCATTTTTAAGCATCTTTATGTTTGCACGTACAGTATCAATAAAGTTATTGTCTTCTTCACAAAAGTACAAATCCCTAAAGGTCTCCGTAACAAAACCATCTGCATTAGGATTAGGTGCGCAAAGTGTTTTGACATCATTGTCTGTGAGCATATACTTGTTATTTTCAATCATAGCTTTTGCGAAACAAGACGAAAAAGCCATATAATCATTACTGAAAACTTGTTTGTTTTGCGTTTTGAACATATAGCTTACTACACTGCTTCCGCTAAACAAGTCAAGAACTGAATCAAACTTAAATGCCGAAGCAACAGACCATATGTCCTTAAGTAAACTTTGCTTGCTTCCCATGTACCGAGTTGCTGGGAAAGCTTCCATTTGTTTAGGTAGCTCAACGGGTTTAGGAATAATTATCAGTTTCTTTTGAGGTTCAACCTTGACTAATATATCTTCCCCTGTTCTTTTAGAAGCATCACTATTGATGTATCTTTTTGTCTGATGAACACTAATTTTATATTTTCCATATAGCTCATGTACTAAAGGATGATTAGAATTTGTTAAAAGAACATGACAACCCATTTCAGCCAACCTGTCAACTTCCTCAGCCAACTCACGTTGATCTTCTTCATAGAACTGTTCTTTTGTGTATCGCTTAAAATCAGAGTACTTAGAAATTGGCAAATAAGGGGGGTCTAAATAGATGAAATCCCCAGGTTCTGCATGTTCTTTCAATATATCTTTATAATCACCTTGGACGATTCTTGTTCTTTTCAGGACTACACTTGCCGCTCTTAAATTCGGTTCATCACAGATATTGGGATTCTTGTACCTTCCGAATGGTACGTTAAATTGCCCTTTACGGTTAACGCGATACAAACCGTTATAGCATGTCTTATTAAGATAGATAGTTCTAGCAGCTTTCTCGATAGCAGACATCTTTGTTACATCTAAACTTCTTATTTTATAAAAATCTTCTTCAGAATTTTTCATTTCTTTAAGCAGTGCAATTAATTCATCCACGTTATTTGCCACTACAGTGTATAGGTTTATTAGCTCTGGATTCGAATCCGCTATTACTGCTTGGTCGGGTTGTAGTGCAAAAAAAAGAGCCCCTCCACCGATGAAAGGTTCAATATATTTATTAAACTGTTTAGGTGCGTTAGACAGTAGTATGTCAAGCATTTGTTGCTTGCCGCCCGCCCATTTTAGTATGGGTTTCGGTTGAAGTGATTCATTATATAATTCAAGCTGAATAGTATTCATAGGCTACACCTTGTCCTTATTGGTCTAGCTTGATTGTATCATAAGGCAACAGATTAAGTCGAAAAAGTTTTGTACTCGTTAACAGTCAATTTGTTGCGTATTGGCGCAGGGAATTTTTTGCGCAACATGCACCTTCAATTGGATTCGAAAGCGAAAGCGAAGCTAAGACTTCTTACGATATGTGACAAATTCAAGCTTATCTCAATAGGACAATATCTTACTCGGTCAGTTACCCTCTATCGGTTTAACCCCTTAAAATTTGAGTCTTTCTCCCTTATTCTCGCATTTTCATATGCTTCTTCCCTCCTTCAACCACCTAGGAGTCTAGGAAGGAAAACGCCTAGCGTCAAGGAGATCACTTGACCCCAGACGTTTTCCTTCCTGCTTGTCAGCTAGGTTGAAGTAGGGATCATTCTGCAATCCTTTGCCATACTACACTTTCACAACAAATGGTGTAATGAGTTGCAAGGCAAAGGCTTTACCAAATTCTACAGGTGATAAATCGTACAAGCTTCCATGAATCCGTCGCTGATTATAAAAGAGCAGATAGTTTGTCACGATTTCATAGGCTTCTTGATAGCTCTGAAATTCATTCCGCTGCAAACATTCTTTCTCCAAAACACTGTGAAATGACTCAATGTGAGCGTTTTTATTGGGTGTCTTTGGAGGAATTCGCTCATGCACCGTTTGGAAATGCTGACAGGCTTCTTCAAAGGCATGGCTAATAAACTGTGGACCGTTATCCGTACGGATAACAGGGCGATCATCACAATTGAATTGCTGCCGTTTCCACAAAGCACGTTGGAGAATCTGAGCAGCATGTTTTCCTTCGCAGGTCAGTCCGAAATGGTAGTCCACGATCGCTCGATCATAGACATCAATGAGACTCATCAGGAAAAAGAAACGCTGTTCTCCTACGATAAATCCGTATTTTACGTCTATCTCCCACAATTGATTCGGAGCGGTAATCTCTCGGTTGTTTGCCAACTTTCGAGGATGTTTCCTTTTCTTTTGTCGTTGTGGTTGCAGGAGTTCTTCTTCTTTCAGCAAGCGGTAAACCTTTTTCTTGTTGATGACCAGTTGGTGGTCTCGCCGTAGGCAGACGGTAAGCTTTCGATATCCATAAGCAGATTCTTCATCGGCAATCAACTCGGATAGCCATTCTTTGATTTGTTCGTCACTGACAGGTTGTCCGTCTTTTGACAACGAATAACCGGGTATAGGTCTTCCTCCGTGATAAACGCGAGGTTTTTGGGAGGCTTTGTTTTTTCGGTAATAGTAGGTTGCTTCCAGGATGCCGACAATACGTAGCACTAGTTTGGCTGTGTACCCCAGCTGTATCCACTTGTCGGCTATTTCCATTTTGTCCGATAAGCTGGGTTCACCTTTTTTACAAGATCACGAAGGATCGCGATTTCCAAGTCCTTTTCTCCCAGTAATTTCTTCAGTTTATCATTCTCCGTTTCCAGTTCCCGAAACTCTCCTGGACTTGGTGTATAGCTTGTTACAGCTTTAGCTTCGGAAGACGTATTCTGCCAATCTGCGTGTTTGGAGTCACGTATCCATCGATACAGCATTTTAGGGTCTATCCCATGCCGTCTGGCTACTTGGCTAGCGTTTCCTACTTCGTGGGCTTCCTGGATCAATTGTTGTTTGAACTCGATTGAATAGCGTCTCCGTTGCATAAAAATATCCCCCTGTTCTTCTGATATCAGCTTAACAAGATAAGGGGGTATGACTCAAATCCAATTTTGGGGCTTAAAAGATACTTCTTCAATTCCACAAAAAATCATTTGTGTCATGATTCAGAATGGCTTTGATGAAAAAGAAGCTCAGGCACAATATCTTAAATGGCGTAAGTGGAAAGTCGAACAGGAGCTTATCACTCCCTTCGCCAGGAAAGAAGGGAGGTTGAATCCATGAAAAAACTGCCGTTAGATACTGTGTTATCCCTGATGCGGCGCGAGAACGTGCTCGGTCATGGTTCTGATATGGACGAGCTTTCCCGCTTCTTTGCGAAGTATGTTATAGACACGTTGTCACAGGAGCAAGCCGAACTAAGCCTAGCTCAATACCTCGCCAAATCCACACACAAGGATGTCGTTCATCGAAATCAAGTATTAACAAAGGTAGCTAGGTTCCTGAATCAGTACGGATGGAATCTATCCGATTATCATGTAGACTACTACAAAAAATATTTGCCGTTGTTTCGATAAACTTGTTCCCCCGCCGTTGTGCGGGGTTTCTTTTTTGAAAGCCTTAACTATCAAATCTGCAAGTCGTATAGAGAAATTAAAGACATCAATGAGGAGGAAATAACATATGAAATTGCCAGATTACTTGAAAACACTTGCTGAGGGAGCTGATATTGAGGTTTGTACCAATAAAGGGTATGTAATTACACCAAATTGCGTCAGAAGGTGTATTCGAGTACCACAAGAGGAAAAATTAGTACTTTTCGAGATTTACAGCCATTATAACGATGAAAAAGGGTACGCTTTTCCAACCCAACAAACCTTAGCCTTATATCTAGGGATTTCTGCTTCAACGGTCAGTAAACACCTGAAAAGTTTAGAACAAAAAGGATTTATAAAAAGCAGAGGAGGAAAAGGAAAGTCCAAAAACTATATCCCATCCTTTGATTTGAAGGATAACGCTTATATTATTCTGAGCGAATGGTTTTTCTTTGCTGTTAGCGTAATTAGAAAAAAACTCCATGATTCGATGGGAGCTGAGTGGGCAAATCAGTTACTACAATTCGTTAATGTTAAAACCACTAACGAGAATGACCTCTATGGTAAATTTCTAGTTAAACTGAAAAAGGAAATGGGCTTTGCCTTGGAGAACGTCATTTTGGAATTCTTGAACTGTATGAAAGAATATGTTGAACAAATTACAAAGCAACAACTGGTAATTTGCTGGAACGAAGAGATAAGTGCCGCGATTGAGGCAGAAAAAGTGAGGAGATCGGAGAAGAAGATGATTAACCACAAACGAAGAACCCCGAGAAAAAATGGGAAGACAACTTATGGGTCCGAAAACTATTTTGAATTGGGATAACCCGCGTCATTTATGATGGTTTGACGGTTATTATAGAAAGGGTAATTTGCATGTTTGAATGTTGGCTTGCATTTGTGGGGTCTGTCAAGATTTTTGTGTAAACTCAATCAACCAATATATGAAAAGGTTTCATCCCCCTAATTGGGCCATTTTTCGAAACCAATAGAGTCAAGGGCGAAAGGCGAAGCGGGGTCTGTCCAGTATTTTGTGTAAACCCTTTTGGAATAAAAAACTAGCGTAAGTATTGGCCGATCCGATCCGGGAAGAAAACGGAGAGCTGGAGGAGCATTTGCCCCCAGTTCTGCACTCGTCCAGTCCACTTCCTGGTGACGTCCATGGTAGCCAAATAGAGCATTTTGAGCAGGGCTTCATCGGTGGGGAAAATGCTCTTGCCCTTCGTCACCTTTCGGAGTTGCCGATGGTAACTCTCAATCATATTGGTCGTATAGATCAATTTACGAATCTCTGGTGGATACTTGAAAAAAGTAGCTAGCTCGTCCCAGTTGGTACGCCAAGAGCGAACGATGAGGGGATATTTGTTACCCCATGTTTCCTCAAAACGATCCAATTCCAGTAAGGCAGCCTCTTCTGTTGCCGCTTTGTAGATTGGCTTTAAATCCGCCGTCACTTTCTTAAGATCCTTGTAAGAAACATAACGGGTCGAGTTGCGGATTTGATGAATGATGCACTTTTGGATCTCCGTATTCGGATAGCAGGCAGAGATGGCCTGAGAGAAGCCCGTTAGGTTATCCACGCAGGTGATGAGAATGTCCTGAACCCCACGGTTCCGTAAGTCGTTCAGTACGCTCAGCCAGAACTTTGAGGATTCATTCTCTCCAATCCACATGCCTAATACGTCCTTGTTGCCGTCCAAATCAATGCCAATGACCATATAAGCCGCTTTGTTCACAATAGCACCGTCTTGCTTGACTTTGTAGTGAATGGCGTCCATAAATACAACCGCATAGATGCTTTGTAGCGGTCGGTTCTGCCATTCTTTGATGAGTGGCACGATCTTATTCGTCACATTGGAGATCATGGTAGGAGAAACGTCAATTCCATACAGATGGTTCAGATGGTCCTGAATATCCCGTGTGCTGACACCTTTGGCATACATGGCGATAATTTGGTCCTCAATGCCGGTAACGGTAGACTGATGCTTTTTCACGATAACGGGCTCAAATTCGCCATTACGGTCACGTGGCACCGCGATCTCCACCTCGCCGTATTCGCTTGTCACCGTCTTCTTTGTCTTCCCGTTACGGCTGTTTGTTGTTTTCTTTCGCTTCACATCGTGCTTTTCATAGCCGAGTTCCGTGTCAAGCTCCGCCTCTAGCATCGACTGCAGCGTTTCTGCAAACAGTTCCTTCAGTGCCGACTGCACATCGTCCATCGTCTTGAGGTTGTTTTCCTTCACAAACGCCTTCACTTGTTCCTTACTAAATCTCGCCATAGGTGTCATCCTCTCAAACCAACCTTTCTCTTATTGTAATAGGTTTTGAGAGTTTACACAGAATATTTTACAGTCCCGCGAAGCGAACCCTTGACGCGTTGGTGGAGAGAAAGATAATCCCTTCGGGGATGAAGCCTTTCATTTGTTAACGGATGTACGGCTGTACCCGATCTTCAAAGAAAACGGATAGCTGTAAGAGAATCTGGCCCCAGTTCTGAACTCGTCCCGTCCACTTTCGTAGAACATCCATGGTTACGAGATATAACATCTTCAAAAGGGCATCATCTGTGGGAAACATGGCTTTTCCTTTTGTCACCTTTCGAAGCTGTCGATGATAACTCTCGATCACGTTAGTTGTATAAATCAGCTTTCGAATCTCTGGAGGATATTTAAAGAAAGTGGCAATCTCGTCCCAGTTATTCCGCCAGGAACGAACCATCAAGGGATATTTACTGCCCCAGGTTTGTTCAAACTGCTCAAGCTCTTCCAACGCGGCTTGCTCCGTTGGAGCCTTGTAGATAGGTTTTAGCTCGGACGTGATCTTTTTGAGATCCTTATAGGAAACATACTTGATGGAATTTCGGATTTGATGGATAACACATTTCTGAATCTCCGTCTTCGGATAACATGCAGAGATGGCTTCTGTAAAGCCACGAAGATTATCGACGCTTGTAATGAGAATATCCTGGACTCCACGATTTTTCAGTTCGTTGAGGACATGCAGCCAGAATTTTGCCGATTCATTCTCCCCAATCCAGATCCCAAGCACATCTTTATGACCGTCAAGGTCAATACCAATGACCATATAGGCGGCTTTATTGACGATAGCTCCGTCCTGTTTTACCTTAAAGTGAATGGCGTCAAGGAAAACAACAGCATAAACCGCTTGCAAGGGGCGATTTTGCCACTCTTTGATCATCGGTACAATCTTATTCGTTACATTTGATATGAGCGTTGGTGAGACTTCGATGCCATAGAGCTGCTGCAGATGGTCTTGGATATCGCGTGTGGATACGCCTTTGGCATAGAGAGCAAGAATTTGATCTTCGATCCCTGTAACATTGGATTGATGTTTCTTTACAATGTTTGGTTCAAAATCACCCTCTCGATCTCGAGGGACTTGGATGTCGACATCCCCGTACTCAGAACGGACGGTTTTCTTGCTATACCCATTGCGACTGTTGGTTGTCCGCTTGTTTTTCATGTCATGCTTGGCGTATCCAAGAGAGGACTCGATTTCAGCTTCCAGCATTTCTTGGATTGTGTCTGCGAATAGATCCTTTAACGCTGACTGTACGTCGTCCACTGACTTCATGTTTTTCTCTTTGATCCACTGCTTGATCTGCTCTTTTGACATCATAAAAATCTCCCAACCTTTCTACTCCTAATTGTAGTTTAGAGGTTGAGAGTTTACACAAAATATTTTACAGACTCCATTTGTGCATATTACCCCTTCATTTTTGCAGACATACTAATATCAGCTATTATTATCAGTTAAGACTATGAATTACTACTATTTACACTATCCGCTTAGGGGGAGAAAAGAAAACCTAGGGAAGGGCTATGAAAGAAGTAAGTTAAAGGAAGCTCTATTCACTAGAATAAAAATGAAATCCCCTTCCCCCGCCGCCACGCACCAAACTTTCACCGAAAATTTCCCGTAGGAATCATGCCATCCCCCCGTCCGAAGGGGAAAGCCTTTCTCCTCCAAGGTATCGGGGGGGGTTGATCGAATCTCCGCTGATTAATATAAAAAAATAAATTCCAACCCCTAAGACTCTCTTTACATATCATCCTGACTTGTGGTTTACCTATTCTCGCAGTAAATTGATTTCGCTCTTTGACAACTGCATAAGACAATCATACGAACTATCCCGCCACCTCCCAGATTGACCTTGGGGAATACGCGGCGGCAGTTAATGATTGCATGGGCGTTACGATAACTGTAATTTACGAAACGAGGGATAACTATGAAAGATCGTGTTGTCGGTTATGTCCGTGTTTCTACGAAAGGACAAGTCAAGGATGGCTATTCCCTTGGCTATCAGACGGAAGAAATACAGCGGTTTTGTGACTCCAACAACCTTGAACTATTGGGCATTTACAAGGATGAAGGGATTTCAGGTGCTAAAGTGGATGAGGACGAGTTAACAATAGAACGCGAAGGGCTTCAAGAAATGTTGTCTGACCTGAAATGGCAGGATGTGAAATATGTTGTTGTCCTTAATACTTCCCGCCTTTGGCGTTCGGATATAGTCAAAGTGTTGATTCAAAGAGAACTTAAACGGAACAATGTCGATGTTAAAGCCATAGAACAGCCCTTCTACAGCATCAATACAAGTGACCCTAGTGATTTCCTTGTCAACGGCATGATGGAGCTATTAGACCAATATCAGAGGCTTGAGATAGCCTTGAAACTAAGCCGAGGGCGGCGTAAAAAGGCTCAACAAGGTGGATATGCTGGGGGACGGACTGCTTATGGGTACAATGCAAAAAAGGGGCAGAAATCGATTGAGATCAACTGGGATGAAGCTCTAGCCGTACAACGATTGTTTGAACTTCGAGAGCTATTCCCGAAATGGTCATTGTCCGAACTCGCCTATCAGTTAAATTACGATGGCTATAAAACAAAGCAAGGTAGCCGTTTCACCAAAGTACAGGTAAAGCGAATCCTTGACCGTGAGGATTTCTACAGAGGATTGTATTCCTATGGGAATGTTGAAGTGCAGGGATGTCATACGCCAATTATCTCTTGAGTGTTCCTTTTAAGCCCCAAAATTGGATTTGAGTCATACCCCCTTATCTTGTTAAGCTGATATCAGAAGAACAGGGGGATATTTTTATGCAACGGAGACGCTATTCAATCGAGTTCAAACAACAATTGATCCAGGAAGCCCACGAAGTAGGAAACGCTAGCCAAGTAGCCAGACGGCATGGGATAGACCCTAAAATGCTGTATCGATGGATACGTGACTCCAAACACGCAGATTGGCAGAATACGTCTTCCGAAGCTAAAGCTGTAACAAGCTATACACCAAGTCCAGGAGAGTTTCGGGAACTGGAAACGGAGAATGATAAACTGAAGAAATTACTGGGAGAAAAGGACTTGGAAATCGCGATCCTTCGTGATCTTGTAAAAAAGGTGAACCCAGCTTATCGGACAAAATGGAAATAGCCGACAAGTGGATACAGCTGGGGTACACAGCCAAACTAGTGCTACGTATTGTCGGCATCCTGGAAGCAACCTACTATTACCGAAAAAACAAAGCCTCCCAAAAACCTCGCGTTTATCACGGAGGAAGACCTATACCCGGTTATTCGTTGTCAAAAGACGGACAACCTGTCAGTGACGAACAAATCAAAGAATGGCTATCCGAGTTGATTGCCGATGAAGAATCTGCTTATGGATATCGAAAGCTTACCGTCTGCCTACGGCGAGACCACCAACTGGTCATCAACAAGAAAAAGGTTTACCGCTTGCTGAAAGAAGAAGAACTCCTGCAACCACAACGACAAAAGAAAAGGAAACATCCTCGAAAGTTGGCAAACAACCGAGAGATTACCGCTCCGAATCAATTGTGGGAGATAGACGTAAAATACGGATTTATCGTAGGAGAACAGCGTTTCTTTTTCCTGATGAGTCTCATTGATGTCTATGATCGAGCGATCGTGGACTACCATTTCGGACTGACCTGCGAAGGAAAACATGCTGCTCAGATTCTCCAACGTGCTTTGTGGAAACGGCAGCAATTCAATTGTGATGATCGCCCTGTTATCCGTACGGATAACGGTCCACAGTTTATTAGCCATGCCTTTGAAGAAGCCTGTCAGCATTTCCAAACGGTGCATGAGCGAATTCCTCCAAAGACACCCAATAAAAACGCTCACATTGAGTCATTTCACAGTGTTTTGGAGAAAGAATGTTTGCAGCGGAATGAATTTCAGAGCTATCAAGAAGCCTATGAAATCGTGACAAACTATCTGCTCTTTTATAATCAGCGACGGATTCATGGAAGCTTGTACGATTTATCACCTGTAGAATTTGGTAAAGCCTTTGCCTTGCAACTCATTACACCATTTGTTGTGAAAGTGTAGTATGGCAAAGGATTGCAGAATGATCCCTACTTCAACCTAGCTGACAAGCAGGAAGGAAAACGTCTGGGGTCAAGTGATCTCCTTGACGCTAGGCGTTTTCCTTCCTAGACTCCTAGGTGGTTGAAGGAGGGAAGAAGCATATGAAAATGCGAGAATAAGGGAGAAAGACTCAAATTTTAAGGGGTTAAACCGGTTCAAGCAAATAGAAGCATAAGAAAGGGACACTTAAAAGTGCCCCGAACCTTCACTATTCATTATCTGTATCATCATTTATATAAATCACTCCAGACTTAATTAAAGCAATAACAAGTTCCTCCATAACATCTTGAAGGGACTGGTTGCCGACAAATTCATGTTGAGTATTATTCATTCTTTCCACCCCCTCATTGGCTCTATACGAGACAACACGGGGATTGTTAAGGCTTAACTTTGGTGGGGAGCACTCGTATAGCGAAATTAGAGACCTATATAGGAGGATTACTAGCTATGCGTTGTGCTGTGTATGCAAGGGTTAGTACAAAAAGAGATGAACAACGTAACAGTCTTGAGAATCAAACGGTTTAACCCCTTAAAATTTGAGTCTTTCTCCCTTATTCTCGCATTTTCATATGCTTCTTCCCTCCTTCAACCACCTAGGAGTCTAGGAAGGAAAACGCCTAGCGTCAAGGAGATCACTTGACCCCAGACGTTTTCCTTCCTGCTTGTCAGCTAGGTTGAAGTAGGGATCGTTCTGCAATCCTTTGCCATACTACACTTTCACAACAAATGGTGTAATGAGTTGCAAGGCAAAGGCTTTACCAAATTCTACAGGTGATAAATCGTACAAGCTTCCATGAATCCGTCGCTGATTATAAAAGAGCAGATAGTTTGTCACGATTTCATAGGCTTCTTGATAGCTCTGAAATTCATTCCGCTGCAAACATTCTTTCTCCAAAACACTGTGAAATGACTCAATGTGAGCGTTTTTATTGGGTGTCTTTGGAGGAATTCGCTCATGCACCGTTTGGAAATGCTGACAGGCTTCTTCAAAGGCATGGCTAATAAACTGTGGACCGTTATCCGTACGGATAACAGGGCGATCATCACAATTGAATTGCTGCCGTTTCCACAAAGCACGTTGGAGAATCTGAGCAGCATGTTTTCCTTCGCAGGTCAGTCCGAAATGGTAGTCCACGATCGCTCGATCATAGACATCAATGAGACTCATCAGGAAAAAGAAACGCTGTTCTCCTACGATAAATCCGTATTTTACGTCTATCTCCCACAATTGATTCGGAGCGGTAATCTCTCGGTTGTTTGCCAACTTTCGAGGATGTTTCCTTTTCTTTTGTCGTTGTGGTTGCAGGAGTTCTTCTTCTTTCAGCAAGCGGTAAACCTTTTTCTTGTTGATGACCAGTTGGTGGTCTCGCCGTAGGCAGACGGTAAGCTTTCGATATCCATAAGCAGATTCTTCATCGGCAATCAACTCGGATAGCCATTCTTTGATTTGTTCGTCACTGACAGGTTGTCCGTCTTTTGACAACGAATAACCGGGTATAGGTCTTCCTCCGTGATAAACGCGAGGTTTTTGGGAGGCTTTGTTTTTTCGGTAATAGTAGGTTGCTTCCAGGATGCCGACAATACGTAGCACTAGTTTGGCTGTGTACCCCAGCTGTATCCACTTGTCGGCTATTTCCATTTTGTCCGATAAGCTGGGTTCACCTTTTTTACAAGATCACGAAGGATCGCGATTTCCAAGTCCTTTTCTCCCAGTAATTTCTTCAGTTTATCATTCTCCGTTTCCAGTTCCCGAAACTCTCCTGGACTTGGTGTATAGCTTGTTACAGCTTTAGCTTCGGAAGACGTATTCTGCCAATCTGCGTGTTTGGAGTCACGTATCCATCGATACAGCATTTTAGGGTCTATCCCATGCCGTCTGGCTACTTGGCTAGCGTTTCCTACTTCGTGGGCTTCCTGGATCAATTGTTGTTTGAACTCGATTGAATAGCGTCTCCGTTGCATAAAAATATCCCCCTGTTCTTCTGATATCAGCTTAACAAGATAAGGGGGTATGACTCAAATCCAATTTTGGGGCTTAAAAGCAAATAGCGTTCACTACGGGTTTAGTAGCCGAAAAAGGATGGCAGTTAGTTAAAACGTATGTTGATGATGGGATTAGTGTCAACTGCAAATGAAAATTCCCCATTATCTGCACTCGAATTTTCCCCATTATAGGCAATAGGTTTGTCTGAATGATGCCCCCTCTGAGGGGGGCGGGTGGCGACCAAAATTCCGTTTATTCTGTTTTATCTTCGGTTGACTCGGGTCGAAAGAAACCTGCTTTTTTCTTCTCCTTTATGCGATAACTTTCCCCTTTAATGTTGATCGTGTGGGAGTGATGCAATAATCGATCAAGGATGGCTGTAGCAAGTACTGTATCCCCAAATATCTCTCCCCACGAACCATAGGATTTGTTCGAAGTAAGGATAATTGAGCCGGATTCATAACGTTCTGATACAATTTGAAAGAAAAAGTGAGCTGCGGTTTCATCCATTTTGCGATATCCAATTTCATCAATGATGAGTACATTCGGTTTTATAAATGCTCGCATTTTTTGTTTGATGCTATTGTTTTGATGAGCAATCTGGAGCGTCTGAACCAAATCATGAGCAGTTGTAAAGTAAACCGTCAACCCTTGTTTGATAGCTTCGAGAGCCAAAGCAACAGACAAGTGAGTCTTGCCGACCCCTGGCGGACCAAGTAAAATGAGATTCTCTTGTTGTTGTACAAACCGGAGGGTTGCCAAATCACGAATCCGTCTTTCATCAATGGAGGGCTGGAAACTGAAATCGAATTGCTCCAACGTTTTATGGTAGGGTAAATGAGCCAATCGCGTTTTCATGCGGATAAACCGATCCCTCTTGGCCATGATTTCTTCTTGCAAAAGCTTGTCCAAGAACTCCAAATACGATATATTCTGAGCAGCAGCTTCTTCTGCGTGGTGGTGAATAATTTCCGGGATTCGTACCCATCCCATCTGTACAAAGGCTTCTTCTAAACGGGCCTGGAGTATCATTGTACGATTACCTCCTCGTCAGCAAACTGCTCATAGACAGACAAATCACGTTCCACCACTTCGGGGCTTGGATTGGGAACCAAACGCGGCATAGGTTGGGGAGCCTTCGCGCCAATTTGGTTTTGAATCCCCTCGAAGTGTTTTTTATTGGTTATGACTTGCTTGGTACGAGTAGCTTTAGGATGTTCAGCGATGATCATGTTGCCCTGATAGATCCGGATATGGCCATTCTGGAGATCTTGTACTTCTACCGTATGACCTACATAAACATAGGGGACTGAATACCGGCTTCCTCCGTAAGAAACGAGTGAATCATTCGATACTCTTCGAGTATGGCGTTCTACCTCTTCGAATGGGATCGGGTTAAGTGGCTTCAACTGTTCGTGTTTCCATCGATCTACTGGTTTTTCATGCGTGGTGCCGTGTACCCGTACATTAGCCACCGTATCCAACCAATGACGTACTTGCTGATTCAAGTCACGAAGGCTGGTAAACGTCTGCACCCGAGGCCAAAAGTTCTTGCGAACATATCCTACTCCATTTTCCACTTTCCCTTTTGTTCGTGCACGGTAGGGAGCGCAGCGTCGCAGCGTAAGACCGTGATGGCTTGCAAACTGGGAAAATCGTTCATTCCACAATACATGCCCTTGATCGTCGTAACCGACAATGACGGTTTTCATATTGTCATACAAGCATGTTTCCGGTCTGCCGCCAAAGTATTGCATGGCACGCAAGTGGCAGCCGATGAGGGTATCAAGCCGTTCATTCTCTGTAAATTCCACATACAACATTCTCGAGTATCCCAAAACCATGACAAAGGCGTACAGCCGTTTATATCCACCATTCCACTCTACCTTAAAATGTCCCCAGTCTACTTGCGCTTGCTTTCCGGGTGCCGTTTCATAACGGAGCGTTGCCTTGGTCTTAACAACCGGGCGCAATGGTTCCATGAATGAGCGAAGGAGCCGAATTTGCCCTGGATAACCTTGGGCTTTGATCTCATCAAACAAAACGACAGCATTGAAGCAGCCTTCTTCCATTCTCGCTTTGATATAGGGTTTAAATGGATCGAGAATGCTTGTTTTTTTAACAGATCGTTGGTATTTCGAAGGCTCATCCTTTTTCAGCCACTTACGAATTGTTTTTCGATCCCTCCCTAATGAATCAGCAATTTGTGTGATATTCATTCCTCTTTGTCTCATGTCTTTGATCAAGTAAAACTCCCCATTCTTAAGCATATTTTCTCTCCTCCAGGGAGAGATTTTCTGCCGAAAGTGGGGAATTTTCAAGTGCCGTTATTGAGGATTTTAACAGTGCCGTTCACATTAGCGGAACAACTTTCTCAAAGCGTGAAGCCATTCAACAATTGATATATGACGCTAAAAGAAAAAGGTTCGATGTGGTTATCGCAAAATCAGTTTCCCGATTCGGTAGAAACTCAGTTGAGAGTATGACTGTAGCTGATGAACTTGAACGACTAGGCATCCGACTTATATTCCCCGAAGATAATTATGATACTAGTACGAGTGATACGAAGCTGATGTTTAGGCTGAAAGCCATATTAGCTGAGGAGGAAAGCCGAAAACTCTCAGACCGTATTAAGATTGGAAGGCAGACTAGTGCCCGTTTAGGAAAGTATCAAGCTTCATTAGTTGCCTACGGTTATAGACGAGGGGAAAACGGTCAACTAGTCTTAGACGAACAATACAGCCCAATCGTCAGAGAAATCTTTGACCTATACCTTTACAAGGGGTGGGGATGGTACAAAATCGCCAGTTATCTTAATTCACGCAAAATCCCAACTCCTAGAGCGGTATCAGGAGGTAGTAATGCAGGAACTATGTGGCATGAAAGTAGTATTCGAGTCATCTTGCAGAATGTCGTTTATACGGGAGCACTTGTACACCATCGAGAAGAAACTGTTGACTTCCTATCCAAAAAACGAAAAGCAATTGAACCTGAAAAGCAAGTTGTAATCGAAAATGCACATCCTGCCATTATAACGAAAGAGGAGCACCTTGCCGCCTTGGAAAAGATGAGAACAAAAGGCAGACATAAAAGTAATGGACAAGAAAGTCTCTTTGCTCATATTGCCTGCTGTGCTGACTGTGGTAAAGGTATGATGTTCCGCAAAGATCGAAACAGACAAGAAGGCGGGGCTTATGTTTGCGGCGGTTATGTTAAACATACATCTTCTTACTGCTCTTCTCACATTATAGGGAACAGAAAACTACGTCAGGCTGTAATTGATGACTTACAAGAACTAATCTCAAACAACTTGAAATTGGAGCAACTATATAGAGTTGTGGGCGGGGAAATTGCAATCCATCAAAACTCTTATACGAAAGAGCTACAAGGAGTTAATAATCAACTTGCCAAATTGGAAAGTGAATTCCGCTCCCTACTCACTTTGTTTCAACAGAAGGTTGTTGGTATTGAGCAATTTAGGTCTACCAACGAAGCCATCGAAGCCGAACGTAGGCGGTTAACTGAACGTAAGGTTGAGTTGGAAAGAATTCTCGAATCAAAGAAAGATACAGAACGCAATCTGCAAGATTTTCAACGTCAAATCAATAAAATAGCGAAACTGGACATTCATGACGAGCAGGTGCTGAAACAAGTCATCCAAAAACTCATTCATAAGATCGAAGTTCAAGTCGACGGTAACATCAAGATTCACTACAACATAGCCCGCCCCTTAAATATCGGGAATATAGGGGCGTGATAAAGCGGGGGATTACTCTTTCCCCCGCAAAGTTAGTAACACTGAGCACTCCACATGCCCCGTATGCGGGAACATATCCACCGGCTGCACTTCCTTCACCTCATACAACTCCGCCAGCACCTTCAAATCCCTCGCCAGCGTCGACGGATTGCAGGACACATACACTACACGCTCCGGCTTCATCTCCAGGATCGTCGTCAGCAGCGCCTCGTCACAGCCCTTGCGCGGCGGGTCGACCACGATCACATCCGGGCGGATGCCCTGCTCCTTCCAGGCCGGGATGACAGCCTCGGCTGGTCCGGTCTCAAACGTCACATTTTCAATCCCGTTCAGCTCGGCATTGCGATTCGCGTCGGCAATCGCCTCTGGCACGATCTCCACCCCGTACACATGGCGGGACTTCTGCGCCAGAAAGAGCGATATCGTCCCGATCCCGCAGTAGGCGTCGATCACGGTCTCTGTTCCCGTAGCCCCGGCATACTCCAGCGTCTTGTTGTACAAAACCTCGGTCTGCACCGGATTCACCTGATAAAACGAGCGGGCAGAGATAGCGAACTTGATCGGACCGATATAGTCGTAGATGACCTCGCTTCCCCACAGCGTAACCGTCTTGTCCCCGAAAATGACATTGGTCCTGGCCGGGTTGATGTTTTGCACGATGCTTTTCACATCGGAAAGCTGCTCACGGATGGACGCGACCAGCTTTTCCTTTTGCGGGATAAATTCCTCCGTCGTCACCAGGACGACCATGACCTCGCCTGTGCGAGCGCCGACCTTGACGACCACGTGTCGCAAAAGTCCGGTATGGTTCACTTCGTCGTATGGCTTGATCTGCAGCCTTGCTGCGAGCTTCTTGACGGCCGCTACCGCTTCGTCGTTGGCGGGATGCTGGATCATGCACTCGTCCATATCGATGATCTCATGGGAGCGCTCTGCGTAAAAGCCGCCGACCAAAGCCCCGTTCTGCTCGCCGATCGGGACCTGTGCCTTGTTGCGGTATCTCCACGGATCGCTCATCCCCAGTGTCGGATGAACCGTCACAGCACCCTCCCCTTCTACGGAGAAGCCGCCGATGCGGCGCAGGTTGTCCTTGACGATCTGCTGCTTATGGACGAGCTGCTCCTCGTAGGCGAGATGCTGCAGCGAACATCCGCCGCAGCGGTCGTACACCGGACAGGGCGGGAGAGCCCGGCTCGGACTCTTCTCCACCACTTCCAGCAGCTCGGCAAAACCGAAATTCTTTTTGACGTGATTGACCTGGACGCGAACCCGTTCTCCCGCCAGTGCTCCCGGCACAAACAAGGTGTACCCTTCCACCCGTCCGACACCGGCTCCTTCGTGGCTCAATCCGGTAATGTCCACGTCTACGATTTGCCCCAATTGCACGGGCAATCCCGCTAGCTGCTTGGGGTGCTTTGGCCGCGCTGGCTGTTTTGCCTGATTTCGTTGCTCTGCAGGATTGTGCTGGTTCCTCTGGTTTTGCTGCTTCGCATCGCTTTGCTGTTTCGGCTGCTTTAGTCTCCCCTGCTCTATTTGCCTTGGCTGCTTCGGCTGTTTCGCCTTGGCTGCCGCCTGTTTTCCACGCTGATCCTTTGCTGTCTTAGCCACAAATCTTTTCTCCTTTTAGAAAACGGAAGCGGCGCCATTTCGCTGCATGACGCCCCGTCATTTTTGCACGTTTGACCCACATGCCTGTTACTGCTTCATTATTGCTAGTTCACTGTTCATTTTTCTCTGTTCACTATTCACTTTTCCTTGTTCACTGTTCATATTCTCTTCTTCCCTGACATTTCCGCTACGGCACAAACAACTCCAAATGCCCCGGCAGCGCCTTGATCTCGCAAGGAAGCTGTCCTCCGAGCTCGCCGTCCATGTTGAGCTGCACCGTTTGTCCTCCCGGCGTGGTCGCTTTCAGGTAGTCGGTCTGAAAATACAGGATGGACGGGTCTTTCAGGTGTTCCCCTCGCATAGCCTGCGTCGCCAGACGGATAAACTCGGCGATGTTCGTTTTCTTCACGACGATGAGGTCGAGCTTGCCGTCGCTGAGATTGGCGTTTGGCGCCAGGCGGTCGAAGCCGCCGAACGAATGGCTGTTGGCGATCAAAAAGACCATGATCTCTTCGTCGATGAGGACTTCATTTTTCGTCTCCAGCCGCACGTGAATCGGGTGCAGAAAAGGCAGTTTTTCCAGCCCTTTGACGTAATAGGCGAGCTGGCCCATGACGGTTTTCAGCTTGCTCGGCACTTCATACGTCAGGTTGGTCAATGATCCCCCGCCGGCAATATTGATAAAATAACGGTTATTGATCCGTCCGATGTCGACTTTTTTCTTTTTTCCAGAAGCGATGATGCGGCATGCTCTGCCAACAGAGCGGGGGATGCCGAGGGCTCGGGCGAGATCGTTGCTGGTGCCGCACGGGATGATCCCGAGGGCAGGGCGAGTCTTTTTCTCGGCCATGCCGTTGACGACCTCGTAAATGGTACCGTCTCCGCCTGCAGCGATGATGACGTCAAAACCGCGGGAAACGGCACGAGCAGCTTCCTCGGTGGCATCGCCTTCTCCTTTTGTCGCGTGGCACGACGTCTCATATCCAGCCGATTCCAGCAGATCCAGTATCTCCGGAAGACGGCGGCGAATGATTTCCCGCCCGGAGCTGGGATTGTATATCAATCTGGCTCGTTTCAACGCATTCCCTTCTTCCTGTCACGCTCTTGGTATTCTCTCTACTCATCATATCCTGTATAGCCATTTTTGGGAATCGCTATGCTGCTGACGGCATGATAAGATAGGAAAAGATAACCTTCGGGTATGAATGGAGGAGCTTGATGTGAATACGGTCATCGTAGGCGTCGACATCGGTGGCACTGCAATCAAAATGGCTTTGCTGAACATGGACGGGATTATGCTGGTCAAAACACAGGAGCCTACGCCGGTAGCAGAAGGCGAAGACGGAATCGTCCAAAAAGTAGCCGATATGATGGATCATTTGCTGCAAGGTCAAGGTTTGCATAGAGAGCACGTGGCAGGAATTGGCGTCGGGGTGCCTGGCACTGTAGACGGAAAAAACGGAATCGTCCGGGAAGCGGTCAACCTGAACTGGCGCAGCCCTGTTCGACTGCGCGACAAATTGGCCGCCTGTACAGGACTGCTGGTAGCTGTAGAGAACGATGCCAACACCGCCACTTTGGGCGAAATGTGGCAAGGCTCCGGCCAAGGCGCTCAAGACCTGGTGATGATTACGCTCGGAACAGGTGTGGGCGGCGGCGTCATTTGCAATGGCCAGATCGTCGAAGGCATCAACGGCATTGCCGGAGAGATCGGCCACATCTCGATGGCACCGGAGGGCGGTCCGCTCTGCAACTGCGGAAAAACGGGCTGTCTGGAGACCTACACGTCAGCTACTGCTTTCATACGCGCTGGACGAGAAGCGGCTGAAAACGGAACAAGCCCTTATCTGGCCGAGCTGCTTTCCCGCAACGGAGAGGTCAAGGCTAAAGATGTTCTGGATGCCGCCAGGGCAGGAGACAAAGGGGCGCTTGCCATCGTTGACCGGGCGGGACTTTATCTCGGGCTGGCATTGTCCCATTTGGCGATTCTGCTGAACCCGGCCAAGCTGATTATTGGCGGAGGGGTTGCGGCTGCGGGCGACTTTCTCTTTGCCCGCGTTCGCGAGTCGTTCTGCCGCTTTGTGCCGTTCCCATATGTCGTGGAGGCGACGGAGATTCTTCCCGCGACCTTGGGCAATGACGCCGGTGTGATTGGCGCGGCTTGGCTGATCCGTTCCCGTACGTAACTGTTCCCGGGAACGAAAAAAGGACGCTTCGAGGGCTTCTGTTCTCCCGGCGTCCTTTGCATACATAGGAAGCTAGTCCTTCCCTTTACGACTGTCTTCTTTCTTGCCTCCGTCTTTGTTTGGCCCGCGATACTTGGCACTTAACAATGAATAATGAACAATAAATGATGAATAGAAAAAAAGGAGAGTTCTCCCATGCCGATCCGTTCAAAAGCAAAAACAAAAACGCCAAAATTGCCGCTGACCCAGGCAGAACGAACCCAACTGCGCCGCGCCAAGCTGCTGCTGACAGAGGTCGGTTCACAGCATCCCGAACACTTGTCGGCTCAGCTCGGCACTTCTTTTGAACGAGCAAGGGAGCTGATCGCTCTCGCCGCCTTCCAGTCCGTTCCCTCCATTGGCCCGAAACTGGCCGAGGATTTGGTGCTGCTCGGCTACTACAGCCTAAGCGAACTGCACGGTCTAAAAGGCGCCGACCTCATCGACGCCTTGGAGGGCAAATACGGCTGCCAGATCGATCCGTGCGTCGAGGACCAGCTCCGCTGTGTCATCCACCATGCGGAAAATCCGGGAAGCGATAAACAGTGGTGGGATTTTACCGGGGAGCGAAAAGCATACCGGGAGCAGCACGGCTATTCGCCGACCCGTCCCAAGCCCCGGTAGATGCCGATACACTGAATGCCCCGGCAAACGCCGATAGACCGAACTGGCCCGTCACTAGCCTCGGCAAACACCGATAAACCGAACTGGCCAGCCCCTAGCCCCAGCAAACACCTTTAAACTGCCTCTGGCCCACCTCTAGCCCCTCGCAAACACCGATAAACGGACCATACCACTCCTAGGGAGCAGGGGAAATCTGTTAAACAAAATTCGTACAAGGCCTTTTCTCCAGCTAACCAATATCCCCCAGCCAATCACGTAATCTGTTTTGCATCTGCTTCCTCCGTCTGCTGGCCTGCCTGCCTGTTTTGGCTGCGCACGATCAGAACGGCTCCGAGGAGAACCGCAAACCCGCCCAGCATCTGCAGCCACCCCAGTCTCTCCCCGAACAGCAGTGCCGAAAAACCGATTGTCACCACGGGCTCAAGCGTGCTGAGCACGGACGCCCGCGTAGAGCCGATGAGCTGAATTCCGCGAAACAGGCAGCCCATCGCGAGGATCGTGGAAAAGAGAACGATGCCCCCCAATGCGAGCCACCCCTGACCGCTGAAATCCAATGCCGGCTCCCCGTCCTTGAGCGCCAGCCCAAAGGTAGAGATGGCCGCAAACAACGACACATAGGCGCTCGTTACATATGGAGAAAGACCTGTCACGACGCGGTTGCCGACGATGAAGTAGACGGAGTACAGTACTGCCGCAGCCAGAGCCAGTCCGACTCCGAGCGGCTGAATGCCGTCAAATGAAAGGCCGAGAACCAGAACAAGTCCCGCAAGCGATAAAGCCATGGCACCGATCGTCTGCTTTCGCAGCGCTTCTTTATTGACGAAATAGTTCAAGACCGCCACATAGACGGGAAAGGTGTACAAAAGCAGGGCCGCCATAGAGGCCGGAATGTACTGCACTGACGAGAAAAAACTCAGTGACTGCAGCGTGTACAAGACTCCTCCCAGGCAAAACAGGGCCAATCCTTGCTGCCTGCTAATCCTGAGCGGCTCCCGCTTTACCGCCATCCAGACAAAAAACAGCAGCGCCGCCAGCAAAAAGCGCAGGAACAACAGGGTAGACACCGACGCCCCTGCCTCGTAGGCGTAGATCGCAAAGATGGACATGACGCCAAATCCTGCTGCGGACGCAAATACGTAGAGCACTCCTGCATAGAGCGCGTTCATTTTCTGTCACCAGCTTTCTGCGTATTGATCCAGCTTGTGAAAAATATCCGAGCGATGTCGCCCGTCATTTGGCCTTTCTGAGCGTTTCACCTCTCCCGGCCTACGCTGGGGCACTGCATAGCGGCGTAGGCCGAACAGCCTGCCTATCCTTTAATCACTGCACCCTCCCGGCGGAAGAGGCGGGCGGACAAGGCCAGAATGCCAGCCACATACAACAGCGAGGTCCCTAATCCGACGATCACGTGCCAAGGGTCAATCGCTCCGTAAAAGACCTCTTTGCACAACGCAACACCGCTGAAAACGGGAAGTACGTAATACCACTCGGGGATGTCCACGGGATTGAGCGGCATCATCATGTAGGAGGGGATCATGGCCAGAACGACCACACCAGTCATATAGGTCTGTCCTTCTTTAAACGATTTGGCTATCGTGCTCAAAGTCAGCTCCAGACCGGCAAACATCGCCGCCAGCAAGAGAATGGTTCCCGCCAAAACCACGAGCGAGCCAGGCTCCAAAAAGCTGAAGGAAAACGCCGCTTCCGCTTTGGTCAGCGGGCCCATCCGAAACACAAACGAGAGGGAAAGCAGCGATGCTGTCGCGCTGATACAGCTCATGACCATGACCGCGAGAAGCTTCGCTGTCAGCAGTTGATTCGCCGCGATGGGAGCAGTCAACAGCGCCTCGAGTGTCCCGCGTTCCTTTTCTCCCGCCACCAGGTCTGTAGCAGCAGCGATTCCGCCAGAGGCCAGCGACAGCACCAGCATCAAGGGGATGATCCCGGCCAGCATGCCGCCCGCCTGACGGTCCTTGGACGCCGTATTGTCATATACGGTCTCGATCGGCTTGATCGCCTGCTCGGACAAGCCCGCCTGACGCAACCGCTTGGCCACAATCTCGGAGCTGTATTTTTTTACCGCTTCTTCAATGATGGAACGGGCGTACACTGATTTTTGGTTGGTGGAATCGTAAGCGACCGCCAGCTTTACGGGCTTCCCCGCTTTTACCTGCTGATCGAAGCCGTCCGGGATGGAGATGATGGCCCGCAGCTTGCCCTGCTGCAAGTCCGCTTCCGGATTCGGCGAGTTCAACAGTTTCACACCAGGAGTCTGTTTCAGGTAGTCGACAAGCACAGACTGACCGCTGATCGAAATCGGTACGTAGGAGCGTGCTTCCTTTTCAACGTTGTTGTAAGACGTGCCCAATAAAAAAAAGACAAAAGGAATAACTACCATGGGTATGACAAATGTGCCAATCAAGGTTTTGCGGTCGCGAAGAAGATCGGTCAGCTCTTTGCGGAAAACGGTCCAGACGATGTTCGTTCCCACTACCGCCCCCCTCCTTCTACCATGGTCATGAAGATATCGTCCAGATCATTCATCTTCACCTGGTCACGGAGGGCGTCAATCGTCCCCGCATAGCTCAGCCTGCCCTTGTGCATAATGGCGATCCGATTGCACAGCCTCTCGATTTCCCCCATGTTGTGACTGGAAAACAGAATGGTCTTGCCCTCCTCCTGCAAATGGGCCACCATCCGGCGAAACATGTTGGCGGCAGTCACATCAAGGCCGGTCGTCGGCTCATCCAGCAAAATGACATCCGGATCGTGCACCAGCGTGCGGGCAATGGCTACCTTTTGCCTCATCCCGCGTGAAAAGCCGCCCACCCGGCGATCCATAAACTCGCTCATATGCAGCATTTCGCCCAGCTGTTCGACCCGCTTTTCGAGGGCATCGTCGGCCAAGCCGTACAGCTTGCCAAAATAAGCAATGTTTTCCCGAGCCGTAAGCCTGCTGTAAAGGCCCACATCTCCGCCAAACAATATCCCGATGCGGCGGCGTACCTCCACCGGCTCGCTCAGAACTGAGTAACCGCGAATCCGGATATCACCTGACGTCGGTCGGAGGATGGTAGCCATCATCCTCATCGTCGTCGTTTTGCCCGCTCCGTTTTCTCCGAGCAGCCCGTACACTTCTCCCTTTTCCACGAAAAAGGAGACGTCATCGACCGCTGTCAGGTGTCCAAACCGCTTGCTTACCCGGTCTACTTCGATCACCTGTATTCCTCCCGCCCTTTTTGGTCAAGGTTCAAAAAGAAAGATCTCGCTCCCGAAAGAGGAGATCCTGCTCTTATAGTCTACCCATATCCAAACAAAATCAGAATCTTGCAAACACTTTCATTTCTCCTCCCTAAGCGAGGGAGAGAACCGGGTATTTCTCCTTCCATTTGCTTAGCGAGAAGCCGGAGAACAGCTTCAAAAACGCTTCTGTATCATTGATGTAATGGCGGTTTTCCCTGGCCTCGCCGTGGTGCTCCAGATAGAGGATGGCCACCAGTCGGTTGACCGGCACCCCTTCGGCTTCCTGGTCGTAGATGCCTTTTTCCGCCAACACTTTTTCAAAATAACGCACATACGTGACTGTTATGCTTTTTTGCTGGCCGTCTTTTTCATAGCTGGCCATCGAACGCTCAAAGGTATCGGCAGGCGATCCGCCCTTGCTCGGCGGCACGCTTTCTCCCGCCACAGACAGGATTTTCATGCTTTAGAAACCTCCTCCACGCAATCTACTTTCCATTATAGGGGAGCACTTCCATTCTTACAAACGAAACAATCTCACCCGTACAGTCTCTTGGCCGGGTCTGTTTCGTCGCCGTTCAGGCGCTTTTGAAAGGTCTTGCGCCAGTTTTCGGACAGCTCCGCCACTGCCAGGATTCGTTCGGCCGCTTCCCGGTTATTCTTGTCCCGATGCATGATATGGTTTGCCTCCGCCACGGTGATGCCCGCCGGATGGCGTTCGATCAACGTGATCTCGCTGGCCGGAGATACGTTTCCTTCTTGCAGTACACGAAAATAAAAGCCGGTATATCCCGTCTCCTGGACCCACAAGGCCAGCTGTGGCAAATCGTAGCGCTTTGCCAGCTTGTGACAGGGCTGTCGCGGCTGGGTTACTTGCACAATCGCTTCGCCAAGCTGGTAGGTATCTCCGATGCACACGTTCGTTTCAAGCATGCCTGCAACCGTCAAATTTTCTCCGAAAGCGGCGTATGGCAGCTTGCGGTTCAAGCGTTCCTCCCAGTACGCATAATGCTCATGAGCGTATACACAGACCGCCTTTTCCGGTCCGCCGTGGTGGACGAGATCAGCCTGTCCGTCTCCCGTCAGGTTTACAGCCGAGAGGAAGAGTGTCTCCGCTGCCGGCTGTTTAAACATTCCCGTCAAAACCTCTTTGCCTTGGTAAAAAAAGCGCTCCGGCTTTCCTACATTGAGCGAAACAAGCTTGATTGGACCATGACTCATCGAGCCATACCTCCCTGTTTCATCCTGTGATGAATTCCTATACAATCATGTCAGAACTGAAAGTTTCTGTAAATGACAAAACACGCACGATTTTGTTCATTATTTTTGATAGAACGCAGTCATTTTGTCAGAAACTCTTCTTTCGAGGAGTCTATGTCGTAGGTCAACTTACTTGCGAGGTGTTTGTTTTGCAAAAGGAGCTTTTCCAATCCGAAATGATTGAAGCGCGGGAGGAACAGGAAGATTCGGCTTTGGTCGAAAAAGCCCGCAATGGGGACAGGGAAGCCTTCGGTGAGCT
The DNA here is from genome assembly GCF_036700025.1 of Brevibacillus borstelensis. NCBI lineage: Bacteria > Bacillati > Bacillota > Bacilli > Caryophanales > Paenibacillaceae > Brevibacillus > Brevibacillus borstelensis. The sequence goes on from NZ_CP144922.1 coordinate 5,045,479, forward strand.
TGTCAGAAGGCACCGGGCCAAGGTGTACGGGTATGCCCGCTCGTTTACAAAGGAGCCGTTTTTGGCGGAGGACATCGTCCAGGATGCGCTCATCCGGGCGTTCCTCCATCTCGGCACACTGGTCGACAGCCGCCGGTTTTTGCCCTGGCTGCACCGGATCGTCCGCAATCAGGCATACACCCGTCTGAAGGCGGCGCCTCAAGCCAAGGAGCAGGTATTTTCTTCCTGGCATTCACCTGCTGAGGAGGAGGGAGAAACGGACTGGCAAAGCCTCGACAGCATCCTTTACCGGTTGGGCCGGCAGCATGCCCAGTCGCTCCGCGAGCAAACGGCTGCTCCAGAGGAGACCTTGATGCGTCGGGAGCTGCTGGAGACGATCATGCACATGCTCCGGTGCTTGAATCCAAAGGAGCGGCGAATCTTCGAGTCCCATTTCTTCGACCATCTCTCCCCACAGGAGATTGCCGGAGTATTTGGCATGTCGCAGGCCAATGTCTACCAGATTCTGTCCCGCTCACGGAAAAAGCTCTTGCGGGAAAAAATTCGTCTCGCTGTTGACCAATACATACTCAATCGAAAGGATGAGGGACTCATGAATAAGGTCACGTTGAAAAAGCCCGAAGCATTCTCGCAGCGCGTATGGACGACTGCTGCAGCAGCGATGTATGGACTGACGGAATACACGGAAAAACGCTTTTCCCTGCCCATGGTGATGGGACTTACCGGGCACGCTTTTCGGATCAATGTCGTTCCCGGCGAGATTCACATTGCCGGACCAACCATGTTCGACTTTGACAATGTGCTGTCGGAAGGAATGCGGAATCTCGGCTTTGAGGTAAAAGTCGTTCAACAGCATACGCAAATGGCCCCCGGTCCTAATGCCAATCAGGCGGACCCATCCTTGTTGACGGCGGCGGCGCGTGAAAAAAGAAGGCTTCCCGAGGTATTGCCTGAAGCTCTTTCGCTCATCCACGACGCCATCGACCGGGGACATGCCGTGCTTTCCTGGGATTTGTTCATACCCGAATTCGGCCTGATCTACGGCTATGACACCGAGACCCGCCAATTTCAGGCGGGAGACAACTGCGGGCATGATAAGCCCATTGCCTACGACCATCTCGGACGCGGTCTGGTTGAAGAACTGTTTGTGCTGGCCATCGACAAGCAGCTGGACATCGACCAAAAGACGATGCTGGCAAACGCACTCAGAACGATCCTGCATCACTATCGTCAAGAGACGAGCGGGCCTGCCTGCGCTCACGGATTGGCCGCCTACGATGCTTGGCGGGAAGCGTACCTGCAAAAAGGCATCGAGCCAAACGGCAACGCCTACACGACCGCTGTGGTCGGAGACGCTCGCCGTCACGCTTCGCTTTTCTGGAAGGAAATCGCGGAAACCTGGACCGACGCCCAGTTTGACAAGATTCGCCCGCTAGTAAAGGACGCCGGTGAGCTTTACACCCAAATCGCGGATGAATACGCCACTCTTGCCCATAGGTTCCCGTTTCCAACTGGAGGCAACCCCAATGATCCCGATGAGTCCCGGGAAGCCGTACAGGTGCTGGATAGGATCAAAAAGCTGGAGGAACAGGCTGTCGCTGTGCTGGAGCAAATGCAAGAGAAGCTTTCGGTGTAAGGCGAACGCCAGATAGCCACGCAGCAAGTCATACGCATATGCAAAAAAATTTGCACAGCAGATCAAATACGAAATGGCTCTAGCCGCAAGTTAAAGGCTCTAGCTGCAAGTTAAAGGATTTAGCCGTAAGTTAAAGGCTTTAGCCGTAAGTCAAAAGCTTTGGCCGTTGGCCCAAATGAAAGAAGGCCCGCATTGCCGTATCTTGGCAAAGCGGGCTTTCGTGTTGCGATTTTTTGCTTCTGCTACACATTTTTCAGTGCTTCTACAAGCAGCTTGTTCACCATGGGCGGGTTGGCTTTTCCGCGGGTTTGCTTCATCACCTGTCCGACGAAGAAAGCGACTGCTTTGTCGTTTCCTGCCTTGTAGTCGGCCACGGCTTGCGGGTTGTTGTTCACCACTTCTTGTACGATGGCGAGCAGAGCGCCCTCGTCGCTGATCTGGACGAGCCCCTTTTCCTCGACGATTTGCTTTGGCTCTTTGCCTGTCTCGACCATTTCCTTGAAAACGGTTTTGGCAATCTTGGAGGAGATCGTGCCGTTTTCGATCAGCTTGATCATTTCGCCCAAGCCGTGCGGCGTGATTTTTACATCAGCCAACGTCAGGTTGCCGGCATTCAAATAACCGAGCAGCTCGACCATCAGCCAGTTGGCTGCCGCTTTAGGATCAGCCCCTGTCTTGACGGTTTCGTCGAAGAAGTCGGCCGTATCCTTGGACATCGTAATGACGCCGGCATCGCTTTGCGGCAAGCCGTACTCGTTGACATAGCGGGCCTGGCGGGCGTCAGGAAGCTCGGGAATCGTAGCCCGGACCGCCTCGATCCACTCCTCGGAGATTTGCATCCGCACCAGATCCGGGTCCGGAAAATAGCGGTAGTCGTGCGCTTCTTCCTTGGACCGCATGCTTATCGTTTTTTTGTTGGCCTCGTCCCAGCGGCGTGTCTCCTGCACGATTTTTCCGCCGGAGGTCACCACCTCTTTTTGCCGCTCGACTTCATATTCCAATGCCACCTGTACGTTGCGGAACGAGTTCATGTTCTTCAGCTCGGTTTTGGTACCGAACTCCGCTTGGCCTGCCGGACGGATCGATACGTTGGCATCGCAGCGCAGCGAGCCTTGCTCCATTCGGACATCGGATACCTCGGTGTACTGGATGATCGCTTTCAGCTTTTCCAGGTACGCGCGAGCCTCTTCAGGCGAGCGGAGGTCCGGCTCGGAAACGATCTCGATCAGCGGCACGCCCACACGGTTGAAATCGACCAGGGATTCGCCGCCGAAATCGCTGTGCGTCAGCTTGCCCGCATCTTCCTCAAGATGGAGGCGGGTAATGCCGATCCGCTTTGTCACCCCGTTGACCTCAATATCAATCCAGCCGTTATAGCCGATCGGCTGGTCGTACTGCGAGATCTGGTACGCTTTTGGCGAGTCCGGATAAAAGTAGTTTTTCCGGTCAAATTTTGTCTCTCTGGAGATTTCGCAGTTGAGCGCAAGCGCCGCCTTCATCGCGAACTCCACCGCCTGCCTGTTGGTCACAGGCAAAACGCCCGGATGTCCGAGGCAGATCGGGCATACATGTGTATTTGGCGGCGCGCCGAACTCGGTCGGGCAGCCGCAAAAGATTTTGCTATTCGTCGAAAGCTCGGCGTGAACCTCAAGGCCGATGACGGTTTCAAACTGGCTCATGACTCTTACCCCCTCACCCATTCCGGCTTGCGCTGGTAAAATCCAGCCGTTTGCTCATAGGCATGAGCGACGCGCAATACCGTGGATTCGTCAAACGCCTTCCCGACGATCTGCATGCCGATCGGCATTCCGTTTTGCGCAAATCCGCACGGAACGCTGATGGCTGGCAAGCCCGCCAGGTTGACCGGAACGGTGCAAATATCCTCCAGGTACATCTTCACCGGATCGTCGACGTTTTGGCCGATCTTGAAAGCCGTGGTCGGCGTGGTCGGATGCAAAATGACGTCGTAATGGGCAAAGACATCGTTGAAATCCTGGATGATCAGCGTACGTACCTGCTGTGCCTTTTTGTAGTACGCATCGTAGTAGCCGGACGACAGCGCGTACGTGCCGAGCATGATGCGGCGTTTTACTTCCGGTCCGAAGCCTTGGCTGCGGGATTCCTTGTACATTTCAATCAGGTTCTCGGCGTTGTCCGCACGTACGCCGTAGCGCACCCCGTCAAAACGGGCCAGGTTGGAGGATGCCTCCGAGGACGAGAGCAGGTAGTAAGCCGGTACCGCGTATTCCGTATGCGGCATCGACACCTCGCTCCAGGTGGCGCCCATGCTCTCCAGCTGCTTCAAAGCGGCCAGCACGGCATCGCGCACCTCGCTGTCGATTCCTTCGCCGATCAGCTCTTTCGGAACGCCGATCCGCAGCCCTTTGACATCGCCGGTCAAAGCAGACAGGTAGTCGGGAACGTCTACCTTGGCGGACGTGGAGTCGTACTCGTCGTGTCCGGCAATCGCCTGCAATACGTAAGCGGAATCCTCCACGTTTTTCGTGATCGGACCGATCTGGTCAAGCGACGAGGCAAACGCCACCAGACCAAAACGGGAGACGCGGCCGTATGTCGGCTTCAATCCGACGACTCCGCAAAAAGCTGCCGGCTGGCGGATCGAGCCGCCCGTGTCGGAGCCGAGCGTAAAGAAGAAGTGGCGGGAAGCCATCGCAGCTGCAGAGCCGCCGCTGGAGCCGCCTGGCACGTATTCGGTATTCCACGGGTTTTTGGTCGGGTAAAACCCGGAGTTTTCATTGGAGCCGCCCATGGCAAACTCGTCCATGTTCAGCTTGGCGACGATCAGCGCATCGGCGTCCTTCAGCTTCTTGGAGACGGTCGCATCGTAGATCGGATCGTAATTGCTCAAAAATTTGCTGGCGCAGGTCGTACGCAGACCGCGGGTTACGATGTTGTCTTTCAAACCGACAGGCAAACCGTACAGCAGCCCCATCTCTTCGCCTGATCCTGCCAGACGCTCGTCCAATGCCTTTGCTTGGGAAAGAGCGCCTTCCTCGTCCACATGCAGGACCGATTTGATTTCGCCGTCGTGCTCCTTGATGCTGGCGATGGACGCTTGCACCAGTTCAGCAACGGACAGCTCCTTTGAGCGCAGTGCGCTATGTATTTCCGACAATCGCTTGTCAAACAGCGACACGTGGGTGTCCTCCCTTCAGGTGATAACCGTTTCGTCTATTCAAACACAGCCGGTACTTTAAACTGGCCTTCCTCATGCTCTGGGGCGTTTTTCAACGCTTCTTCATTGGAAATGCTTGGACGATTGACATCTTCGCGCATGACGTTTTTCACGTCTGTTGCATGACTGGTCGGGACGACGTTTGACGTGTCCAGCTCATTCAGCTTGGCTGCGAATTGCAGAATCGAGTTCAAATCCTTGGTATACCGCTCCGCTTCTTCTTCTGTAAGGTTCAGGCGGGCGAGATTGGCTACGTGCTCTACTTCCTTGCGGCTGATCGCACTCATGGTTCCACCTCCGAATCTATCACATAATTTTGATCTTACTTGAAAAGAGCGGGTGCAGTCAATTTTCGGGGGGATTTCTTCCTTTGGTGATATGTGGGTCGGGCTTTTCGTATAACGCTGGTCGGGTTTTACGTTTTGCGTAGACCGGTTCTTTGCGTGATGTTATCGGGCTTCGGTTGTGACGTTGGTCGAGCTATAGTGCAGGAGATGAAACAGGGAGAAAACGCTCAAGGTTCGGTGGGACACTGCGGGGGCTGGACTGGCCGGCTTCATTCCAAAAGCGGAACCGCGTCCAAAAGCAGATCTTTCAGGAGGCGTCTCAGAGTTGGACGCTGAAAACGTGTTCCGCTTTTTCCATTACGCCTGGGGAGTGTCCCAAAGACCTTCGCTGTTTTTCTCCCTGTTTCATCTCTACACTGGTTGGTTTTATTCGATCTCGATGAAAGAAAGCATAGTCAAAGCGGATACAATCTCTAAAGCCTTTAGTAGCCGAACAACGTTACATTATGATTTGCGTGCCGATACTCCTTGTTAAGGATCACCGGCCTGGCCAGTAGCCGAAGATATTAAAATTTTTGACACGTGACTGCAGGATAGTTGAGGCTCGTACGGAATGTAAAGGAAAACAGTTTGCTTACAACCCGTTTGCCGCTTCGCAGTACGCTGATATTCAATCAGACAACGCAAGCAAAGCTGCCTGCGGATCGTTCAGTGTCCCTGCCTTCTTACGGGCTGATTTTCAGAATAGCAATCGAAAAGAAATCTCGTTTGCGGCTTTCGGTTATAGTAGGTGTAGGCAGATTGTTCTTCATCTATTACGGAAGGCATTATTACACTTTCCATATAAAGGAGGCTTTTTTCATGGCAAATGTGAATCCGGCAACGATAACAGTAGAAGCGGTCGTTCATTCCCCCGTTGAAACGGTGTGGGAGTATTGGACAGACCCGAAGCATATCACGCAATGGAATTCGGCTTCGGATGACTGGCACACGCCATATGCCGAGAATGATCTAAAGGCCGGCGGCAAGTTTGTTTCGAGAATGGAAGCGAAAGACGGCAGTGTTGGATTTGATTTCAGCGGGGTATACGACGAAGTGAGCATAAATGAGCGTATAGCCTATACGATCGCCGACGGCAGAAAAGTGCAGATCTCCTTTATTCGCCAAGGTAACGACACGTTAATCATCGAATCGTTCGATGCGGAAGAAACCCACACAATCGAGATGCAGCAAGCCGGATGGCAAGCGATTTTAGACAATTTCAAAAAGTATGCGGAGTCGGTCGAAAAGTAAATAGGGACTTTTTAGTCATAGAAGCGCGCATGCCATCATTGGCATGCGCTTTGCAATGCATATCTTGTGGAACCAAAAAGGCCTTTGCAAGCGCATGTTGCTTGCTTGGGCCCTCTGGTTATCGGTCACCGTTCACGGCCTTGTTATTCGCTTGCTTTCAGTTGTGCCAGCTTTTGGCCCATCAGAACCGGGCTGCCGATCTTTACGTCATCGGCCCATTCCAGTTGTTTGGATTCGAACAGCAGGATGACGGTGGAACCGAATTCGAACCAGCCTAGCTCGTCTCCCTTTTGGTAGTGTGGGGTTCCGGGGATGTCCTCGCTGGTTTTGCAGCCGCGTTTGACGTTGGTCGTCGCTTTGTTGTACATGACTTTGACGCTGCCGACAAAAAGCGCGCCGACCTTGACGACGGCTACTCGCCCCAGCTCGCTTGTTTGGACGTGGGTGACGAGGCGCTCGTTGCGGGCGAACAGCTTGTCGACGTGCTCAATGCCGAGCTGATTGACCGGATAGAGTCGGCCTGGCACGTACGTGTAGCGGATGAGATCTCCTTCCACCGGCATGTGAATCCGATGGTAATCGCGCGGGCTTAAATAAATGGTAATAAACTTTCCGCCGTAAAAGCGCTGGGCCGCTTCCGTCGTATCTCCGAGCAGATCAGCCAGACTGTACTGTTTTCCTTTTGCCTGGATCAAGGTACCTTCGTGAATATCTCCCATCTGTGAAACCGTACCGTCGACGGGACTGGCTACTACGTCGTCGCCAGGAGCAATCGTCCGGACTCCGGGCTTCAGCCTGCGCGCAAAAAATTCTTTTAACGATCTGTATTCACGTATCGGCTTTTCAACGATCGAGGGGTCGATATTGTAATGTCGTATATAGTGGCGGATCGCCAACCGGCTGAAACGCGAAGCGGTAATTTTGCCCATGGTCCGCGACATGACGTTCTGCGGCAGCCGATGAATGAGTCCGGGAAGGATTTTCTTGTTCATAAGCATCCCCTTGTTCTTTCCGTTCAAAATCTATCCATACTGTACCATCTCGGGGTACCGCCAGTAAAGCCCACTCCGACTATGGCCTCATCATTTTCTTGTCCTTCATTTGCTATACTAAGATGGAAATACAGCATGACTTACAGGAGAGACAATCATGACAAAGCGCGATATTGAGAACCTCATCCATCAATACGGCGATGTATTATCCTGCTTTTTTCAATATATGTCCGATATGGTTTTTCTTATGTCGGTAGAAGAGGGAACCCGTTTTCGCTACGTCCTGATGAACCCTCCTGCCATGCAGGCCGCCCGGCTGACAGAAGAAGCCTACGGCAGGCTGATCGAAGAAGTGTATTCCGACGAAAAAGCAGCCAATTTGAACAGCATGTATCGGGAGGCAGTGGCAAGCGGCAAACCGACACATTATACGACTTACGACGAAATCATTGGCGAGTCCGTTCTCACCCCGATCTATAACAGTGAGGGTGTCTGTACCCATGTGTTTGCTGTGACCCGGGATATTACAGAGCGCAAGCAGTTGGAGACCCAGCTTGAATTCATGGCGTACCATGATGTTTTGACTGGCCTTCCCAATCGCCGCCTTTTGCTGGATCGGATGCAGCAGGCGATGTCTCAGGCGACCCGAAAAGGCAATCAGCTCGCCGTCCTCTACCTGGACTGCGACTACTTTAAAGAAATCAACGATACCTGGGGACATGACGTGGGAGATGAGTTTCTTCGCGTACTCGCCAAACGGCTCACCTCGTGTGTACGGGATGTGGATACTGTTGCCAGGCTGGGCGGGGATGAATTCGTCCTTTTGCTCACCTCTTTGGATACGGCCGAGGAGGCAGCCAAAGTGGCCAGCCGCGTACTGGAGGCGTTGAAAAAGCCTTTTCTGATTCAGCAGCATCGTTTTCACTTGACGATGAGCATCGGCATTGCCCTTTTTCCAAATGACGGCCCAGATTCCTCCCAGCTCCTCCGCCACGCAGACAAAGCCCTTTACCGAGCCAAGGAAGCCGGACGCAACCAATTTTGTTTTTACTCTGCTCCTACGGAATAATCCAGAAGAACAACAGCAGCGAAAGCGCAGAAAAGATAAAGCTCACCACATACAGGACGACAACCGTTTGTTTGGCGGACAAGCCAAGCGACATCAAACGATGGTGCACATGCCGACGGTCGGCCTGGTACATCGGCGACCCTGCCAATGCCCGGCTGATCATCACTTGGACGGTATCAACGACCGGCAGTCCCAATGCGAGGACCGTCACGACCAGTGTGATCAGAGTCGCTCCCTTCATCGCACCCTCCAGAGAAATCAGAGCCAGGGCATATCCGAGAAACATCGAGCCCATATCCCCCATGAACATTTGTGCAGGAAAAAAGTTGAATCGCAAAAAGGCAAGCGCGGCACCTGCCAGAACGACGGCAATCAAAGCTGTAAGGCCCTGTCCTTTAACATATGCGAGAAAAAACAGCGTGATCGCGGAAAAGACCGTCGCTCCGGAAGCCAGACCGTCAACGCCATCCAGGAAGTTGACCATGTTGATCAAGCCCGTAATCCAGATCACTGTTGCCAGACAGGAGAGCCAGACGGGAAACAGATAATAGTCACCCGTGTCACCGCCCAGCCACGGAAAGGATATGCCGCGAAAACGGATATCGCAGACGAAAGCCAGCAAACCTACCAATACCTGTACCAACAGCTTGGGCAGAGCAGGGAATTCCTTTCTACGCGCCTTATACGCGTCATCGGCCCAGCCGACAGCCATCAGGAGCAAGCTGCCAATGATCAAAACTGCCACCAATTTTTGCAGTCCTGCAAAAAAAATGGTCACCACTGCGACTCCGACGAACATCGCCAGTCCCCCGGACAACGGCATTGGCCGGGTATGACCTTTCCGTCCCTGGGGAATATCGAGCAGCTTTGTCTTCCATGCTATGGCTCTGGCTGCAGGCATCAGCAGCCAAACCAGAAAAAACACCGCTACCCCCGGGACCAAATAAGATAGCATGCCTTTCACCCACCTAGACCATTTTTGCTTAGTGTGAACAAAAACGGGATGAAATAGCGATGCAAATCGCGATTGGGTCACAGGCTCAACATAAAAAAGCTGCCCGTAAAACAGGCAGCTTTTTGTAAAGCAGAACGAACTACAGTTTTTCGGAAACAAGCTTTGCTTGCGTGAACAGCAGCAGGTAATCCGGGCCGCCAGCTTTGGAATCCGTACCGGACATGTTGAAACCGCCGAACGGATGCACGCCCACCAGTGCGCCTGTACATTTGCGGTTGAAGTACAGGTTCCCTACGTGGAATTCGCTGCGTGCCTTCTCCAGATGTGCACGGTTGCGGCTGAACACGGAGCCGGTCAGGCCGTATTCGGTGTTGTTGCCGATTTCCAGCGCATGATCAAAGTCTTTTGCTTTGCAGAAGGCCACGACTGGTCCGAAGATCTCTTCTTGCATGATGCGGGCTTGCGGCTCTACATCAGCAAATACGGTCGGCATGATATAGTAGCCGTTTTCTGGCCCTTTCTCTCCGCCTGCCATCAGCTTGCCTTCTTTTTTCCCGATCTCGATGTACTCGAGAATTTTGTTGTACGCCTTTTCATCCACAACCGGACCGGTGTAGAAATCAGGGTTTACCACATCGCCGACAGTCAGCTGCTTGGTCAGCTCAACCACCCGGTTCAGGACCTTGTCGTACACGTCCTGGTGAACGATGGCACGGGAGCAAGCAGAGCATTTTTGGCCGGAGAAACCGAATGCGGAAGCAACGATTGCTTGAGCAGCCGCTTCCAGATCGCAGTCATTGTCTACGATGATGGAGTCTTTTCCGCCCATTTCCGCTACGAGACGCTTCATCCATTTTTGACCCGGACGGTGTTTCGCAGCCAGTTCATTGATGCGCAGACCGACGTCACGGGAGCCTGTGAAGCTGATAAAGCGGGTTTGCGTATGTTCAACCAAATAGTCGCCGATTTCACCGCCGGAGCCTGGTACGAAGTTGACAACCCCTGCAGGTACGCCTGCGTCTTCCAGGATCTCCATGAATTTCGCAGCAATTACCGGAGTGGTGGACGCCGGCTTCAGCACGACAGTATTTCCCGCTACCAGAGCTGCAGTCGTCATCCCTACCATGATCGCGAGCGGGAAGTTCCAAGGCGGAATGACAATCCCTACGCCAAGCGGCACGTAATACAGCTCGTTGTCTTCATCCGGGATGCGGGTCAGCGGATGGCGCTCGGCGAGCTTATCCATTTGACGGCCGTAGTACTCCATAAAGTCGATTGCTTCAGCCGTGTCGGCATCTGCTTCCGCCCAGCTTTTGCCTGCCTCTTTTACCAGCCAAGCAGAGAATTCATGCTTGCGGCGACGAAGGATGGCAGCCGCTTTGTACAGATAGCGGGAACGCGCTTGCGGCGGTACAGCCTTCCAGGTTTCAAATGTCTGAGCGGCAGTCTGGATTGCTTTTTCAGCCAGGGCTTGGTCAGCCTGGGATACTACGCCGATTACTTGCTCTTTATTGGAAGGGTTGATGGAGCGGGATTTCTTTTCGGTTTTGATGCGCTCTCCGCCGATGATGATGTCGTATTCACGGCCCAGCTCGCTCTCTACCTTTGCGAGCGCCTCTTGAAATGCCTTTTTATTTTCCGGCAAGCTAAAATTGGTAAACGGTTCATTTTTGAATTCGACTTGCATCTGGAAAACCTCCTTATCATTCTTCCATTCTTGTCATCCAAATTTATATGCAAGGATCATACCAATTTGGCTGGATTCTTTTCGCCGTGTTAGTATTTGCATTTTTCTCGAAAAACAACAGGGTTTCTTATGTATCGGGTTATGAACATTCGTGTCCAAATCACTGAACACTTCTAAACAAATGTGTTCATATCATCTGTCATTCTACGCGAAAAAACGCCCTCTCCGTTCCGAATGAAAAGGAAAGGGCGTTTTTGCTCTTTGTTATTTTCTGTAAATATGCATGTATGGTTCCCCGCTGGTTGGCCGAACATACAAGGCCAGCGGCTGATTAATCGTCTGAACATACAGATTGACGTGGACGTTCTTGTCAAAGGTCTGTTCAATTGCGGAAGCTGCAAATTGCGTAAATTGCAGGACTTGCGTCCGGGAATCGTACTCAGCCGTAGCCGTAATCGTCAACTCGGTGAGTCTGCCGCCCATAAAACGGCCGATTCCGGTCATTCCGATATACTCTTTGAAGTAAGACTGCGTTTGACGCTTCAGCTTGTCGTACTGCAGGGCTTGCTGGGGATATGCTTTTTCGGCGTCGCTGCTCGGGAACAGGTAGAATTCTTCGTCAATGGGCTGCCATTTTCCGATTGAAGACTCACCTGCATTCACCGTACCGGACATGATGAACTTGCCCGGAATCAGCGTGGAATTTGGCTCTGGCACCTGGAACAAAGCGATTACAATCGGGACTTCTGTAGAGTTGGCTCGAACACTCTGTACGATTTTTGACGCCAACTGCTGTCCCTTTGCCCGCAGTTCGTCCGTCGTATAGGTTTTCTCCTGCCCCGTCGCATCCTGGTAAACCGGGGACAGGGAGAGTCCGAGTACCATTCCGGCCAGTTGCTGCTTGTCCTTGCTCAGATAATCGTGCTCAAGCACGTGAACAAGGCTGCTGGTTTTCCCCTTGCCGTTGGGACCCCCGGCCTTTTCTTGCGCGATCCAGTCCCTTACCTGATCTTTTGTGATGAACTGGCCTTCCTGGAACAAATAATCGGACGTAGGGAAGGTATCGCGCGCAATCTCCATCAGTCCGAGCTCCAGGTGGCTGAAGTCGATCCGATAAATCGTGCTGGCCAGTATTCCGCGCGTTTGGTTTGGTTGGTAGGGCGGAATGCTGCCGTAATAATCCTCCGAAACTTCCACAACAGGGGAAAGCGAAGGGCTTGCGGGCTGCGATTCCTCTTGACCTTTTCCTCCTGGCAGAAGCGAGCAGCCTGCAGCCGTCATGGCCAAAATCAACGTCAGCGGCAACATGTACATCCATCGTTTTGCTTTCATCCATCCAAACTCCTTACACAACGAAAGAGGCCGAAGCCTCTTCATGTTTTATCAATTCCATTTCTTCCATTTGCCGTTCGACAATGTATAGACAAAGGCCGACTCACCGATCCCGACCCACCTGTAATCACCGGCGCCGGGAGAGATCACGATCAGCGTCTCAGGAGACTTGGCATCCAGCTGCTGCCAGCTGCCATCTATTTTTTCCATAATCCCCTGATCTGTTGCGACAGCGAGGATTCCGCTCGTTCTGTCCACCGTGAGCGAATATACCTGCTGGGCATTCGGGACGACTTCTGTTTTCCACTGCCCATCTTCATGATAGAGAAGGTTGAATTGGGCAGCCACATACAGGCGGTTTTCCATCGGATCGTAATCCATCGCATACACTTCCTGATCAAGCGGCAGCCATAGGCTCCACTCGTTGCCCCCGTTCGACGACTGGTAAATCCCCTCACCCGTTACAAATGCGAACAGGCGGATCTGATCGCCTTCCCGAATGCCTGCAAAGCTGCGGATTTCGGCAGGCTCAGGCAAGCCTTTCCCCAATTTGGCCCACTTCTTCCCGCCGTCAGTCGAGCGCAGCACACCGTTGTTTCCAGCGGCAAAAATGTGCTGGGGATTATTCGGATCGACAAACCAGCCTGTCACGTCCTTCTGCTCAAGCTCGGGAGACAATAGTCCCCAGACTCCTCCGCCTGCCGAATGATAAAGTCCGGCATGTGTTCCTACCCAGATGTGCTGGGCATCCGGAGTCATGGATAAGTTGTGTACGACCTCGCCCTTTTGCAGAACATCCTGATAGGTCAAATCTCCGGGCAGAGCCGCGGCAGTTACGGGCGGCTGTATCGGCTTGCTCCGCCCGCTTTCGCCGCAACCTGCCAAAAGTGCCCCTGCCATCAAGATCATTCCCCATCGCAGCAAGCCTTTCATGCCGACTACACCCCTTCCCGTTCTCTCCCACTAGCCAGGTCTTATCCTTGACTCTCCAGCAATTCTCTAAAGCCTGCTTCATCCATGACAGACACTCCCAGCTTTTCCGCTTTCTCCAGCTTGGAGCCTGCCTTTTCACCGGCGATGACCAGGTCCGTTTTCTTGCTCACGCTGCCCGTCACCTTTCCGCCCAAACGGGCAATCGCTTCTTCGGCTTCCTGCCGCGTCATCGTCGCAAGCGTACCAGTCAATACGACAGTCTTGCCGGAAAGCGGCAAATCCGCTCCAGCCTCGACACGAATGCCTTTGTAGCTCATATTGACACCGGCAGCCTTCAGCCGCTCGATTACCGCCTGGGCCTGCGGCTGGCGGAAGTAGCCTACGATGCTGGACGCCATTTTCGGTCCGATCTCATCAATCACGGTCAAATCTTCTTCGTTTGCGGCCATGATGCCGTCCATCTCGCCAAAGTGCTCGGCAAGTACGCGCGCCGCCTTGGCACCCACGAGGCGAATGCCCAGTCCGAAGAGCAGCCGCTCCAGGGAATTTTCCTTGCTGGTCTCGATGGCGGTAAGCAGGTTGTCAACCGACTTTTCCCCCATCCGCTCCAGCCCGAGCAAAACGTCGCGCTGCTGGTGCAGATAGTACAGGTCGGCTACGCTGCGGATGATGTCCTTTTCAAAAAGGGAAGCGACGACCTTTTCTCCCAAGCCCTCGATGTTCATCGCCTGACGGGAGACAAAATGAATGATGCCTTCGCGGATTTGCGCCGGACACATCGGATTGATGCAGCGGAGCGCCACCTCTTCTTCCAGGCGCACCAGCTCGCTGCCGCACTCAGGGCAGTGCGTGGGCATCGCAAAAGGCGTCTCGCTTCCGTCGCGTCTCTCTGGCAGGACAGCGATAATTTCCGGGATGATGTCGCCTGCTTTTTTGACCATGACATGGTCGCCGATCAACAGTCCCTTTTCCCGGATGATGTCCTCGTTGTGCAGCGAGGCCCGCTTTACCGTGGTGCCAGCCAGACTGACCGGCTCCAAAATCGCGGTAGGAGTAACCGTACCAGTGCGTCCGACAGATACTTCGATCCCTTTCAATACGGTAATCGCTTCCTCTGCCGGGAATTTGTACGCCACCGCCCAGCGCGGGCTTTTCGCCGTAAAGCCAAGCTCCTGCTGCTGAACGTAGCTGTCTACTTTAATGACCATACCGTCGATATCGTATGCGAGCTGCGGTCGTTTTTCCACCCAACTGTTCACAAAATCAATCACGTCATCAATGTTGTCAAATGTGCGCCGTTCTTTATTTACTTTGAAGCCGAGCGACTCCAACAGATCCAGCCCTTCGCTGTGGGACTCGACATCGACTCCCTGCAAATCGCCGATGGCATAGATGAAGGTGTCCAACTGGCGGGAAGCCGCAATCCTCGGATCGAGCTGACGAAGCGATCCGGCTGCGGAGTTGCGCGGGTTGGCAAACAGGGCTTCTCCGCGTTCCTCCCGTTCCTTGTTCAGCTTCTCAAAGGCTGCACGCGGCATAAACGCTTCACCGCGCACCTCGATAGTCACTGGGCGGGTCAGCCGGAGCGGAATCGAACGGATCGTCCGCAGATTTTGCGTAATATCCTCGCCTGTCGTCCCATCGCCGCGAGTCGCTCCCTTGACAAATACTCCGTCCTCATAGTGCAAGGAAATCGCCAAGCCGTCAATCTTTAATTCGCAGACATAGCGGACGTTTTGATTGCCTACCGCCTGGCGCACACGGCGGTCGAAATCGCGCAAATCCTCCTCGCCAAAGGCATTGCCCAGGCTGAGCATCGGCGTTTTGTGAACCACTTTTTCAAAAGCGGCCAGCGGTGCGCTGCCCACCCGCTGCGTCGGAGAATCGGGCGTGACCATGTCGGGAAAAAGGTCTTCCAAGCCTTGCAGTTCCCTTACCAGATTATCGTATTCCTGGTCGGTAATTTCCGGGCGGTCTTCTGTATGATACAGACGGTTGTGATGCTCAATTTGTTTCCGCAATTCAAGAATTCGTGCTTCCGCCGTCAATCGATCCATTTCGTTCATCCTTTGCTATTCCGTATCAAGCCCGAGCGCTTCCCGGGCAAATCGCTTTCGTGATTCAGCTTGCTTGCAAAAGATTCTGTACCGTATAGAATACTATCCCCGCTCGATCGGAGCAAATTTTGCCAGCAGCTTTTTGATTCCGGTCGGACTCGGGAAAGCGATATCCAGCTCCGTATCGTCTCCGCTTCCTTTCACCTTGACGACCGTACCGGTGCCCCACTTGCCGTGCTTTACCTTGTCGCCTACCTTCCAATCGATGCCGGAGCCGCCGCCATGGCCTTGCAATTTGGTCGGAGCGGCCATGGCCGGACGGGAAAAGGCAGAGGTGCCTGTAGTGCCGGTGCGTTGTCCAAAAGCGGACTTTGTCCCCGCATCCGCCTGACCCGCTCCATAGCGGCCAAACCCGTCTCGCTGGCCGTAACCGCGCTGTCCAAAGGAGCCTCCCTGCATCCCGCCTGATTCTTGAACAGGGCTTCCTTCCAACAGCTCGGCAGGAATCTCCTTGAAAAAGCGCGAGGGCGCATTCACATTGGTACGGCCAAACAAGGTCCGCATCCGCGCCGATGTCAAATACAGCCGCTCCTCGGCCCGGGTAATCCCTACATAGGCGAGGCGTCTTTCTTCCTCCATCTCCGCGTCGTCGAACAGCGAACGGCTATGAGGGAATACGCCTTCCTCCATTCCCGCCAGAAAGACGACCGGAAACTCCAGACCCTTGGCGCTGTGCAGCGTCATCAGGACGACCTGGCCTTCAGCGGATACCTCCTCCTCGGTCTGGCCGTCATCCGACAAAGTGTCAATGTCGGCTACCAAAGCGAGGTCGGTCAGGAAGGCAAGCAGGCTCTTGTCCTCGTTCTTCCGCTCAAACTCCTGGGTAACGGACAAAAGCTCCTCGATGTTCTCCAGCCGCGCCGCGGACTCCAGCGTTTTTTCTTCCTTCAGCATCTCGCGGTATCCGGTGCGCTTCAGCACTTCCTCCACCAGCTCGGTCACGGACAGGTAGTCGGTCATCTGCATCAGGTTGGTGATCAGGTCATTAAATGAAAGGATCGCATTGGTCGTGCGTGCCGGCAATCCCATATAGCCCGCCTCCTGGATCGCTCCGTACAGGGATTGACCGTGGGCATTCGCGTAAGCCTGCAGCTTTTCCACTGTCGTATCGCCGATATTTCGCTTCGGCACGTTGATAATCCGCGTCAGGCTGATGTCGTCATCCGGATTGGAGATCACCCGCAAATAAGCCAAAATGTCTTTAATCTCTTTGCGGTCGTAGAACTTCGTGCCGCCAACGATCGTGTAAGGGATATTCGATTTGATGAACACTTCCTCGACCACCCGGGACTGGGCGTTGGTCCGGTACAGGACGGCGAATTTGTCGTACCGCTTGTAAATGGGCATCTGCTTGCGGATCGTATCTACGATGAAATACGCTTCGTCGTGCTCGGAATCCCCCTGGAAGCAAGTGATTTTTTCCCCTGCTTCGTTTTCCGTCCAGAGCTTTTTCTCCTTGCGCATGACGTTGTTTGCGATCACCTGGTTGGCCGCCTGCAAAATCGTTTTGGTCGAGCGGTAGTTTTGCTCCAGTTTGATCAATTTCGCTTCCGGATAATCCTTTTCAAAGTTCAAAATGATGGATATATCCGCCCCGCGCCACTTGTAAATGCTCTGGTCGGCATCCCCGACGCAGCAGACGTTGCGGAATTTGTCCGCGAGCATGGAGATGAGCATGTACTGGGCCCGGTTCGTATCCTGATACTCATCGACATGGATGTAGCGGAATTTCTTTTGGTAGTATTCGAGAACCTCCGGCACTTCCTTAAACAGCCGGACAGTTGTCATGATGAGGTCGTCAAAGTCCAGGGACTGGTTGTTTTTCAGTTTCTTTTGGTACAGCTCGTATACCTTCGCGACGACCATCGAGTAGGCATCTCCGGCAAGATTCGAGTAACGGATTGGATCTGTCAGCTCGTTTTTGGCCCCGCTGATCGCCGCCAGGAGGCCGCGCGGCTCGTACTGCTTCGGATCTATGTTCAATTCTTTCAGACATTGCTTGATAACGGACAGTTGATCGCCGGCGTCGAGGATCGAGAAGCTCCGGTTTATGCCCAGACGGTCAATATCTTTTCGCAGGATGCGGACGCAGAGCGAGTGGAATGTAGAAATCCAGGTGTCCTCCGCTTCGCGGCCGATGATGGCGGCCACGCGGTTCTGCATCTCCCTGGCCGCCTTGTTGGTAAAGGTAATCGCCAGAATGCTCCAGGGGGCCACGCGCTTTTCCTGGATCAGATAGGCAATCCGTTGGGTCAGCACCTTGGTCTTGCCGCTGCCTGCACCTGCGAGTATAAGAACCGGCCCTTCTGTTGTGAGGACCGCTTCCCGCTGCTGCGGATTTAGTCCGGCGATAATTCGGTCAACTGTAGACATATGTATAACTTCCACCTTTCCTGCCTCTCAAAACGCTCCCGAACGAAAGCATATGTTCCTATTTTCTCACAGATCGAGGGAGAGTTCCAGTCAAACCAGAGGAGGGATTGCTGGCAAACAGAGTAAACATTTGAAGTCTTACCCTGCAGGCTCGCGGCCGGGCAAAAGCGGCTCATACATCATATACGCGAGGTTTTCCGCAATAAACTCGTCTCCAATCAGTTCGCCCTCCAGGTCATACACGCGCCGGTACAGAAGGTTGCGGCGTTCGTAGCCGCCCCAGAGCCCTGGAGTGATCGCGTGTTTCTTTTCATATACTTCGTATCGCCGCGTCGGCGGGTACTCGCCCAGCCACTCTCCGACGAGGCAGCCACCCCCAAGCGAAAGACGCAACTGAAAGGCCTGGTTCGTCTGATTGGCAATTTGAAGATCGAGGTAGTTGTAAAAACACGTCGCTCCGCTGCCAAATGGCTGCGTGCGGCTCGCGTCAGGAAAGACGTCGTAGCTGTGCCGGTGGCGCTCTGTCACGGTAAGGGGTGTAAACAGCGTCATCCAATAGATCAGGTTGGACAGCTGGCACAAGCCTCCCCCCACACCAGCCAGCACCTGCCCATGCGACAGCAGCATCCCTTCCAGATACCCTTTGCGCCGCGTCGGCTTTCCGATCAGCTTCCAGTACGAGAACGTCTCTCCCGGACGGACGACGATTCCATCCAATCGCTCCGACGCAATGCGGAGGTTCGTTACTTTGTTGTGCTGCATCCACATCTCGACGTTTTGCAGTTGCCTTAGCAAAGGGGTCTGATGATGTTTATGCAGGCAAGGAAGTCTCTCCGGTTTTCTCAGTCTGGCATACTTTTTTCGGCCAAAGAGCCATTCTCTATAACGTTTGATGCGGTAATAGCAGATACCCGCTGCCAATCTCCAGCGGCTGCGCTTGATCGGTCTCATGGAGCCCCCTCCTTTTTTGTTGATGAACAGGTTCAAAAGACCTGCATCCCCCCTATCTTCCGTCGTGCCAGCAGCATGAGAGTTTAGGCTATAAGGATGATTTTTCCAAACCGTGTAGATTTGAGGGAAGAGTTCGTGTAAACTGGAACTCAGCAGAATATTTTGAATATTGTGATGGAGAACAGGAGATTCACAGTATTCCATTCAGCTTACACGCTGGGGGGAATCTGTGATTTTTTGTTTTTGGGGCCCCGAAAACACCATCGCATATTCCAGCCTGCAGACCATGCTCCCTCTTTTCTTTGTCATCGCCTGTGGGAGCCAAAAAACGTCGAGGAGGAGATTTACATGATTCGCTTGGGAAAAACGTTGATGGCCGCAGTACTTGTTGCCGGATTGCTCCAGCCGCTGGCAGCTATGGCAGCACCCAATGAACATGCCCACCGCGTAGACACCGTCGCCCACCGTGGCGCTTCCGGCTATGCACCCGAGAACACCATGGCGGCGTTTCGCAAGGCAGTGAAAATGAAGGCTGACTACATCGAAATCGACGTGCAAGTGACAAAGGACGGGCAAATGGTCGTCATACACGACAATACCGTGGACCGCACTACCGACGGCACCGGAAAAGTGAAGGATTTGACCTTTGAAGAAATCCGCGAGCTGGATGCTGGCAGTTACTTCGATCCGGAATTTGCGGGCGAACAAATCCCCACTTTTGAAGAGGTGCTCGATGAATTCCGCGGCAAAACCGGCATCTTGATCGAATTAAAATCTCCTGAGCTGTATCCGGGCGTAGAAGAGATGGTAGCGGATGCCTTGCGCGAGCGAAACATGGACAAGCCCGCAAATAACAAGATCATCGTGCAATCGTTTAACTTCGACTCGATGAAAACATTCCACGAGCTTTTGCCGGACATTCCTGTCGGCGTTTTGACCAACAAGCCAGAGCAGTTGACCGATGAGATGCTCGACGAATTTGCCACTTATGCAGATTATGTGAATCCCAGCCTGAAAATGTTTTCCCCGGAATTGCTGGAACGCGTGCGCGAACGCGGAATGAAAATGTCGGTCTGGACCGTGCGGAAGCCGGAAGAAGCGGAACCGCTGCTGGACGCCGGCGTTGACGGCATTATCACGGATTACCCGGATTACGTGCCGCGCAACAAGCACAAGTAAAACCTGTTCAAAAGATCGTTCATTTGTCTGAACGCGCCTGTTTGTCACGGAAGAACAGATTGAATCGAGCGCGTCAGCCGATTATACGGCCTTAGTCCTTGTACACATGGACGCAAGGCCGTTTTC
Organism: Brevibacillus borstelensis; assembly: GCF_036700025.1. Lineage (NCBI taxonomy): Bacteria > Bacillati > Bacillota > Bacilli > Caryophanales > Paenibacillaceae > Brevibacillus > Brevibacillus borstelensis. Next base: position 5,065,605 of record NZ_CP144922.1, read on the forward strand.
ATTTTGCATGGAGCGAAACATGCATGCTTCCAATTTCAAACACATGCTCCCCAACAAAACAGGAGAGACCCGTTTCTGAGTCTCTCCTGCTGAACACACTATGCCTGTTTCCAACTACAGCCCTTCCGCCTACCTTTTCACAGCGCGAACGGTAGACAAAGCCGCCTGCAAGTCTTCGTAAATCACATTGCCCACGACAATCGTATCAGCCAAGGCCGCCATTTCCGCTGCCTGCTCCGCCGTCCGGATGCCGCCGCCGTAAAACAGATGCGCTTCCCCGGCGCCGCTTTTGCATGCCCGGACTACAGCCGGATCTCCATAGGCCCCGCTGTACTCCAGATAGACAATTGGCAGGCGGCAAATTTTTGCGGCTGTCTGCGCATACGCCTTGGCTTCCGCAGCGCCTTCTATCGGGCGGGCTTTTGTCAGTCTGGCAACACCCGAATCAGGGTTGGCTACCAGATAGCCTTCGGCAATGATCTCGTCCCAATGTATGTACTGGCCGAAAGCCTTGAGGCCGCTGACGTGCGGGGCAAACAGCCAATCTGCATCCCCCGCGTTGATCACCAGCGGAATAAAATACGAATCGAAGCCGGGTACAACCGCATCCAGCGAAGAGATTTCCAGGACTGCAGGTACCGCATAACGCCGGATCCGAGACATCAGCTCAAGCGTGTTGTCATATGTCACGCCATAGGTGCCGCCGACAATAATGGCATCCGTACCGGATTCGCATAAAGCCTCCAGCTCATCGTCTCCGATGGTTTTATCCGGGTCCAGTTTAAAGGTATGGCGCCAACTGCGATAATCAATCAACGGTGCTGCCTCCTGCCTATTTTCCGATCCGCTCAAGCGCCAGCTGATAACCGTCGTTGCCGTAGTTCAAGCAGCGCTTGACGCGTGAGATGGTCGCCGTGCTCGCTCCCGTCTCCGCTTCGATCTGATTGTAGGTGTAGCCCTTGCGCAGCATGCGTGCCACTTCCAGACGCTGTGCGAGCGACTGCATTTCATTGATGGTGCAGAGATCATCAAAAAACTGATAGCACTCTTCCATCGTCTCCAAGGAAAGAACGGCCTCAAACAGCTGCTCGATCCCTTTTCCTTTTAGTTTTTCCAATTGCATCAGGATCACCCCGTCATAGGGAAGTTTTTTCACTGTAAAATTTTTAAGCGTTAAAGCTTACAAGATTATCTTAGAAGAAACAGGGCCACCCTGCAAGCCCCTATTCTCCGAAACCTATTCAAACTTGAGGTAGCTCGTCATCGCCGGGGCATTCGGCACGATCGAAACCCATGTATTGCCGCGCAAAAGCGGCACTTCCTTGGTCATGGAAGCGTCCTCGTAAGCCCGGATGACGCCGCCAGCCCGCTTCCATTTGATTTTTTTCGCCTTGCCCTGCTGGAACAGATATCCATCTCCCGGACCGACGACGTCCACCTGACGGCGGCCTTCACTATCCAGCACGCGATGCTTTGCGGCAATGACCAGCAGATTGGTCGTCGAGAGCTGCTCGTCTGTCGTCAGATCAAGATGCGGTTTGCCCTCTGTAAGCCGCATGTACTTTTTCTTTTCTGCATCGTAAACAAAGCCTGCTTTGTTGAGCGAATGAAAGACGAGATCGACCTTTGTCGCCGGCTCCCCTTCCGTGATCTCGGCATCTTCCGGCAAAAACGGAAAGTACGGCAGCTCGCCTGTCATGCGAATGCCTTTGTCCAGCATCGCCTGCTCAATCAGCTCCGGTTTGGTATACAGATTATGCGGGGCGTGGCGAAACTTCTCCCGCCAAAAATAGCGGCCGTTGGGAATTTCGTCGAGGTGGCTGTAATCGGAACGAGCCAGCGTGTTGAGCGCATCCGGACTGCCGCCGGCATGAACCAGCATGGCATCGATCCCAACTCCAAGCTGAATAAAATAGGGACGGATGCTGCGGACCGGTCCGATCACTTCCGGCCTTTGACTGTGGAAAACGGCGAGAAGGCGGGTCATTTCCCCTTCTGCCAGCACTTCGTATACCAGATCCGCCTTGTTAATCCCTGATTGCGGGCGGGCCTGCGGTGCATTGTTGATCATGACCATAATCGGCCGCTGGTCCAGCCTTGTCTGGCTGCCCAGGCCGGTAAACGGCGCAGTGTAAGGAAGCTTTGGCGGTTCCGCCGAGGGCGGCTGCACAATCGGAGCGGGCGGCTGCTCGGGCTGCGGCGTCGTGTCAGCCGGTTTGTTCGAACACGCTGCAAGCAGCGCCAGAGAAAGCAACATGAGAGTTCGTGTGATGCGTCTTTGCATGAAAACGCTCCTTTCCGGTTTTCTCTCGCACCCTCTTTTTTTCTCTGAAAGGAAAACAGAATCCTGCTTCCACACGTTTTCCACGATTCTCATACGCCGCTCCCACACATCCGGCCCGCGACTGTGCTACAATTTATGCAAACTCAGATGAAAAGCGAGGAAGTAAGCCATGCAAACTCCCTACCTCGTCTATCTGGTAGATGACGAAACCAGCCTCTTGGAGCTATTGCAATCGTATCTGCAAAACGCCGGTTTTCAGGTTCGCGCGTTTCAAAGCGGCGCCGAGGTTCTCCCCGTCCTGGAAGAACCGGAGCAGCCCCATATATGGATTCTCGACATCATGCTCCCGGACATCGATGGCTATGAGCTGCTGCGCCTGATCCGGGGCAAATCCGACGTGCCCATCGTCTTTATTTCCGCCCGTGATCAGGACATGGACAAAATCATCGGGCTTGAGCTGGGCAGCGACGATTATCTCGCCAAGCCGTTTCTGCCGCGTGAACTCGTCATTCGCGTGCAAAAGCTGCTGCAGCGCACCTATGAAAAAGGAGGGGCCGCAGTCCCTGCTCCCATTCAGGCTTCCTACGAGGACTGGGTGACGATCGGGCCGTACCAGATCTCCGAAAAGGGACGGCAGGTAAAAGAAAACGGGAACCAGATCGAGCTGACGACTAAAGAATTTGAGCTGATCGTCTACCTCCTCCACAATCAGGGCCTGGCGCTCAATCGCGAGCAAATCCTGACAGCAATCTGGGGAGAGGACTACATCGGTTCCGATCGGGCTGTGGACGATCTGGTCAAGCGCATCCGCAAGAAAATGCCCAAGTTTCCGCTGGAGACTGTCTATGGCTTCGGCTACCGGATGACCCGCACATGAGCAAATTCCGACTGAAAAACCTGCCGCTCTCCCGGCAAATCCTCATCCTGTTCATGCTCTTGACCAGCGTGCTGGGGATCGGAGTCGGGATTGTTTTTCCTTTTGCCGTCAAGCAGTACCTGGTCAACAATACGTATTCGCTTCTGGAGCAGGAGTTTTACACCCTGTCCGACCACATCTCCTTTAACGAGCACAACGAGCTGTTACCGGTACCGGCAGCCGCCCCTTACTTTTTGCAGGTGCTGCTGTCTCGTTATGAATACTCGTTTGACATGATCGTCTTTTCGACCGACGGCGTAGAGCTGGGCAGCCGCATTACGGAGAGGGAACGGTTTTCCTATAACGACGCGGCCGCACTCTACAAGAAAGCGGCCTCCTATCCCGGCAACAAGCTCCAGCACGGGACCCTGGAGCGCGGGGGAGAAGACTATCTGTTCGTCAGCAGGCTGATGGACTACCACGGCTTTCCCTACTATATGGTGCTGTTCTCCAAAGAACGCGAGCTGAATCAAATCAACTCGCTGCTGACCAGGCAGTTTCTCATGATCTTTGTCGTGCTGCTCCTGATCAGCTGGCTGCTGGCCGTCTGGTTCAGCCGCTACCTGAGCAAACCGCTCCGATCGCTGGACGAATCCTGCCAGAAAATCGCCCGGCGACAGTTTGATACGCCGCTCACGCTGGATCGCGGGGACGAGATCGGCCAATTGGCGCGCTCCTTTGAAACGATGAAGGATCAGTTGAAGGAACACGACGAATCTCAGCGCCATTTTGTGCAAAATATTTCCCACGAGCTGAAGACACCGATCATGGCGATACAAGGCTACACGCAGGGCTTGCTGGAGGGAGTCTTCCAGGGCCCGCAGGCGGAAAAAGGATTGCAAACGATCATGCAGGAAAGCAAGCGACTGGAAAAGGTCGTGGGACAGCTCTTGTACTTGACCAAAATCGAATCCGTCTCGCAAATGATGCAGATGGGCAGAGTCGATGTGACGGAGATGTTTCAATTGCTGGAGCAGCGGCTCTCCGTGCTGAACCCGGACATTTCCTGGCAGCTTGATCTGCCGCCCGCCCTCATCCTCGAAGGCGATGGCGAGCAGTTGAGCACTGCCTTTGTCAATATCCTGGAAAACCAGCTGCGCTACGCAAAAAGCCGGTTGGTCGTGACCGGCCGGCAAGCGGACGACAGGGTCGTCATCACCATCGCAAATGACGGTCCGCCGATCGAAGAAGCTCTGCTCCCGCAACTGTTCCAGCGGTTCCGCAAGGGGAAATCGGGCAAGCACGGACTCGGTCTGGCCATCGCCCGCGCTGTCTTTGAAGCCCACAAAGGCAGCATCGCTGTCCGCAATGAAGCGGAAGGCCCCTGCTTTACGATTACGCTACCCGTAAAGAGATAGCAAACCAGCAGAAAAGCTCCGGACCTCCCGGAGCTTTTTGGCCTTTCATTTATTTTGGGTCTTACATTTATTTAACCGGGGGCGGCCGAGTTGTTTTTGCATGGAATAATTCTATTTTATCGTTTTGTATTTTTTTATTATTTCAACTAGAAAGAATATTCGTTGACGCGGCCACTATCAGTTGATATGTTTATAAAAAATATATATTATTCACAAATTACTTGGGGGTCTCATTGTGAAAAAGAAAACGATGCTCTTACTCTCCGCTCTACTGACCAGTTCGCTCGTTGCCGGATGTGGTACGGGCGGCGGCGGGAATACCGCTTCGTCACCTTCCACCGCTCCATCTTCTGCTCCATCAGCTCCGTCTTCCGAAGGAGGGGCCGGAGGCGGAAGCTCGAACGTGATCAAGATTGCCACCCAAAGTCCGCTGTCCGGAGCCCAGTCGCTCGAAGGCGACGGCATCAAGCTCGGGGCGCAAATGGCCGTGCAAGAGCGTGCCGAAGCGTTTAAAAAGCTTGGTTTTGAGATCCAGCTCTTCCCTCAGGACGACCAGGCAGACCCGAAAATCGGCGTATCCAACGCGGAAATGCTGATTTCCGACCCGGACGTGTACGCGGTGGTCGGCCACTACAATACAGGCGTCGCCATCCCGTCCTCTGTCAAGTATGAAGAAGGCAAGCTCGCAATGATCTCCCCTGCAAATACCGGGGTCGAGCTGACGGAAGCGAACAGAAAGAGCGTAAACCGGCTCGTCGCTCGCAACGACCAGATCGCTCCTGCCGCAGCCAAATACGCAAAAGACAAGTTGGGAGCCGCAACGGTCTACCTCGCTCACGACAAAACGGCCTATGGCCAAGGCTTGACCGACGAGGTCCGCAAAGCATTCAAGGACCTGGGTGTAACCGAAGTCGGCTACGAAGGGGTCACCGCAGGCGAAAAGGATTACAGCGCAATCGTCAACCAATTGGTGGCGAAAAAGCCCGATCTTGTCTTCTACGGCGGCATGTACGCGGAGATGGGCATCATCGCCAAGCAAGCCCGCGAAAAGGGCTTCACCGGCAAATTCATGGGCGGCGAGGGATTGGAGTCGGCGGATATGTATAAAATCGCCGGACCCGCTGCGGAAGGGATCGTTTATGCGACTGTCGTAAGCGACATCCGTTCGCAGGAGCAAGGCAAGCAATGGGTAGAAAAATTCAAGGCAGCCTTCAACAAAGAGCCAGGCGCGTTCTCTCCTTTTGCTTATGACGCTACACTAGTCGCCTTGAACGGAATGGAAAAGGCGATTCAAGAAAACGGGGGCAAAAAGCCTACCCGCGAGCAGGTCATGAATGCAATCCGCGCCACGAACGAGTTCAGCGGTCTGTTTACAAAGGTCACCTTTGACGAAAAAGGCGACAACAAGCACTCCCAGGTTTACATCTATCAATACGGAAAAGAAAAAGCCGAATTTTTGGGCGAAGCAGGAAATTAAGGGGACACACGAAAAAGCACCTGTCTTGAAAAAAAAGACATGGTGCTTTTCTTTTTTTATGGAACGAAACGGCCCTCTGCCGCCAAAACTAAACCCTTCATCCTTGTCGCCAGGATGAGGGGTTTGTCTGTCATCATCTTTCAGCAGTCTTACCAGAAGCGCCGACCGGACTGTTATCAGCATCTTTCGATCAATCTCGCCAAGAGAGCCGACCGGACTGGGATCTGGTCGATCTCGATGAACTCGTCCGGGGAATGGGCATAGCCCCCTTTGGCCCCCAGCCCGTCAAGCGTTGGGACACCGCATGCGGCAGCAAAGTTGCCGTCGCTGACACCGCCCGTACCGGACTCCTCCAGCTCGATCCCGATTTCTTGCTCGGCAATGCTTTTTGCCAAAGCGAACAGCCTGCCGATCTCGTCTGTCCTCTCCATCGGCGGTCGTCGCATGCCTCCGGTCACGGTCAGGCGGGTACCGGGAAGACTCGGCTGCAAGGAGTGGAAAAGCTGTTCCATCTGCCTTGCCGCCTCCAGCGTCATCACCCGTACATCCACCTCTGCCTCGGCAAAGTCCGCCACGACATTCGAGCCGATTCCTCCTTTGACAAGCCCGACATTCACCGTCGTGCCCACCTCGTAATCGGTAAAGGTATGCAAGTATTGAACGATCCGGGACATCTCCTCGATAGCCGATACCCCTTTGGCGTGATCGACACCGGCATGCGAGGAGACCCCGTGCACGCGAAGCTGGAAGTGGGCGCTCCCCTTCCGCCATGTTTTGAGAGCGCCGTGCGGTTCTGTTGGCGGCTCCAGAACAAAGCTGGCTACCGCCCCTTCCGCCTCCCGTTCTACCAACCGTCGCGAGGTCGGACTGCCGATTTCTTCGTCGCTGTTCAGAAGGAGAACGACCTGCTTGTCAGCGGGGAATTGCCCCAGCTCCTGCAGGGCCCGCAAAGCGTAGAACGCCTGCAGTACGCCTGCCTTCATGTCGTACACGCCGGGGCCGTACGCTCTGCCATTTTTTATCGCAAATGGCCTGCGGTCCGCCTCTCCCTCCGGCCAAACGGTATCGTAATGTCCAATGACGAGCACCCGCTTCTCGCCGTTTCCGAGCACACAGCGCAGCTGATCTCCATACTGTTCATTGGCGATACGCTCCGCTTGCCCGCCTGTCAGCTCGACAAACCTTTTGCCAAACCAGTCTGCCATCCGGTCCCCCAGCGCTTTGCTGCGCGAAGGCGAATCCATGTTGACACACTGCCTGAGATCCTCGATCAATTGCTGTTGATACTGTTGCAATAATAAGTGGATGTCCATTGTGCCTCTTCCTTAGTGGGATTGAGAATTGAGTCCAAACAGCCGTTCCAGTCCGTACACCTTTTCCAGGATGACGATAAACAAAAGACTGAGCAGGATGACCACTGAAGAGATGGACGCAACCAAAGGATCGAGCGTCTCCTGCATGTAGGTGAAAATAGCCAGCGGCAGCGTTGTCGTGTCAGGCGCCACTAAGAACAGGGATACCGTCACGTTGTCAAAAGAAGTCAAAAAGGAAAAAATCATCCCTGACACAATAGCCGGACGCAGCAGAGGCAGGGTAATGTCCCAGAACACCCGCAGCGGACGCGCTCCCAGCATGTAGCCCGCCTTCTCCAGCGTATAGTCAAACGTGCTTAATCCGGTCAACACGAGACGAACGACATACGGAATGGAAATCAGTATGTGCGCAAGCAGCAGCCCGGTAAACGTACCGGCTATCCCGATACGCGTAAAGAACAGCAGCGCGGCAATCCCGATAATGAGCGATGGAACGGTCAAAGGAGACAGCAGCAGGCCGTTGATGATTCCTTTTCCGCGAAACTTGTATCTGTGCAGGGCCATCGCTGCCAGCGTGCCGATCAGGGTTGCCAGCACAGCGGTGATGGCCGCGAGCTTGATGCTGAACCAGAACGATTCGATAAATTCCGGCCGTTCGAGAATCATCGTGTACCACTGCCAGGAAAAGCCTTCGGGAGGAAAAGAGAGATATCCCGCCGCGGTAAATGAACTCGGTATGATAACCAGAAACGGCAGGTTTACCAGGATGAGTACAAAAAAGGTGATAAGGCCAAGCGGTTTCAGTTTTGTCATGACGAAAACACCTCTTTGTATCGCTTGGTCTCAATCAGCCTGGTGTAGAGAGTCACAAGCAAAATCGTACTGCCCAAAAGCAGAAATGCCAGCGCCGCTCCCAGCGGCCAGTTCAGCGTAGCCATTATCTGTTCATAAGCAATTACCGGCATGACTTTCACCGACGTTCCCCCCATCAGTGCAGGTGTGACGAATGCGCTCATGGACAGGCTGAAAACGAGTGTCGTCCCGGCGACAAGCCCCGGCAGACTGAGCGGCAGTGTCACGGTAAAAAAGGTCCGCACCCGGGATGCCCCGAGGATCGAGGCGGCCTTGGACAAGGACGGATCAATCGCATACAGGCTGGTCGCAATCGCCAGTACCATATAGGCGATAAAGGAGTCCGTCAGACCGATTACGACGCCTAGCTCGTTGTACAGCAACCGGAGCGGCTCTTTGATCAGTCCGAGCGCAAGCAAAACCTCGTTGATCCAGCCCTTTTCCCCGAGCACGACCACCCAGCCGAAATTGCGGATGACGACACTGATCAGGTGGGGAGCGAGGATCAGCATGGTCACGATGCCCCGCATCTTTCCCGTCGCCTGAGCCATAAACATCGCCACCGGAAAGCCGAGGACCAGCGAACAGAGTACGGTCCAAAGGCTGACCCGTATCGTCCTCCACATGATCTCCGCATAATACGGGTCCTTTGCAAACAACAAGTAGTTTTCCACGCTGAAGGCTTGCTCGTCATTTTGAAAGCTGAGCAGCAGCATGAGCAGCATCGGGAGAAGAAAGACGCCGAGCAGAACGACCATGCTCGGTGCCGTCAAAAGAAGAATCGACAGCCTTTTGTTCATCGTCATCCCCTCTCCGCCGGCATGACCAGCACATCTTCCGCATCCCAGCTGCAAGAGACAGCCTTGCCGGGGACGAGCTCCACGCCTTTATCGACCGTTTGCAGCTTGACAGATATGCTGTGCCCGTTTGCCTGCACCTCGCATTCCGTATAGGAACCGAGGAACGAGCTGAGCTTCAACTGACCGTTGACCCGATTTCTTCCTTCCGGCGCCGTATCGGCAGACAGTCTGATTTTTTCCGGACGGATAAAAACGGTTGCTTTTTGCCCGGGGAGAAGCATCAGGTTTGCAGACTTTGCCTCTACGAGAAGACCGCCGATTGTCTGGATGATCAAGGAGTCGCCTTCATGCCCGGCGACTTCTCCCTCGAGACGGTTGGTCTTGCCGATAAACGTATGGACAAATTCGGAAGCAGGCCGGTTGTAAATATCCTTCGGTGTGCCGATCTGCTCGATGAAGCCGTGGTTCATCACGACGATCCGGTCTGACAGGGAGAGCGCCTCTTCCTGATCATGTGTCACAAAAATGGTCGTAACGCCGATTTCCTGGTGCAGCCGTTTCAACTCATCGCGCAGCTCTTCTCTCAGCTTCGCGTCGAGATTGCTGAGCGGCTCGTCCAGCAAGAGCAGAGACGGCTCGATGACCAGCGCACGGGCGATGGCGATGCGCTGCCGCTGCCCTCCGGACAACTGCTTCGGGTAGCGGTCTGCGACATGCGGCAGCTTGACCAGATCAAGCACGCGTCCCACCCGCTCCTGGATCTGCGATTTGCTGATTTTTCGCAGCTTCAGCCCGTAGGCGATATTCTCCGCTACGGTCATGTGCGGAAAGAGCGAGTAGGTCTGGAACACCATTCCCAGCTCACGCTTGTAGGGAGGGACACCGTTCATCCGCTGTCCCTTGATCAGCAGATCGCCGCCATCCGGGTCAAGGAAACCGGCGATCATATTCAGCGTGGTCGTTTTGCCGCAACCCGACGGCCCTAAAAACGAGACGAACTCTCCCTGCTCCACTTGCAGGTTGAAGTCCTGAACCACGATATTGTTCTGAAACTTCTTCATGAGGCTGCGCAGTTCGACATCAATCACCTTGCTCAAACAGACACCTACTTTCCTGTAATGGGTGCGATTTCTTTATTGAAGCGGTCCAGCCAACTGGCCGTTTCCTTCCCGATGACATCGTAGTCGAAGTTTACGACCTTGCTGCGGTCAAACTCCAATTGCTTCGCCACATCCTCCGGAAGCTTCACAGCAGTGGCAGGATTGTAGTACAGCTCCGTCGCGTACATGGTCTGTACCTCGTCACTCAGCAAAAAGTCGATAAATGCCTTTGCCGCATTCGGATGCTTGGCCCCTTTTACCAATGTCGCTACGTTCGGAACGATGTTTCCGCCCTCTTGCGGGAAGACGAATTCCAGCGGAAGTCCGGCGTCTTTTTGGGTCAGGCTGCGAGCCATCGTCCAGGTAGTGTACGCCGCGCTCTTGTTTTGCAGGTTTTGCTGCAGCTGGGCCGCGCTCTTCGCAAAGGTAGGCATATATCCCGCAATCGTTTTCATTTTTTCAAAGCCGGGCTCGATGTTTTTCTCGGAGCCTCCGTCTGCATAGGCCATCATGATCATCGCGGAGCGGCCGAAGTTGCTTGCTACATCAGTCATCGTAATATAGCCTTTTACTTCCGGCTTGGCGAGGTCATTCCAGGAAGCCGGTACCGGCAGATTTTTTTCTTTGACCAATTCGCTGTTGTAGGAAATGCCCATCGGGGTAAAGTTGACGGTTACGCCGCTGTTTTCCGCGATCTTCAAGTCATCCGGGACATTTGTAGAGTAGAGAACTGAAACTTTCGGGCGACCGTATGGTCGCCTTGCTCATTTCAGCTCCCCCTCATCAAACCGTACGTGAGGTTTTCCCTCATACGGCTTTCCGATGTTCTTCTTTCTTTGGCATTCGGCTTACTTTATCCGGCTAATTTCAATAAACTACCCTGCGTGTTTTGTATGACCTTCAGCTTTCCGGCATGTTTATTCCGCTTGCTTCTTTTCTTGTTGCAGAAGATTGTAAGGCGTTCAATCACATACCAGTCTATCCGTCTTGCCCATCGTTTGGCGATGGGCGAGATGAAGTAGTAGTTCTTGAACCCCCTTAGCTTGCGATTTAGCCCTTTCACTAGCTCTTCTAGAGACAGAAACAGTTTGTTCCTTGGTGCAGTGTATTCCTTAATTTTACGTCTCATTTCCTTCATTGCTTTCTTAGCTGGTACATGAGACATAGCAAATACCTTGCTCCCCCCTTTGTTGAACACGGGGAATTTGCGATGGTGCAGCCCAAGAAAGTCAAACCCAGTGGAATTGTCCCAAATATTAACGAGTCTAGATTTCTCTTTACTGAGACTAAGCTCCAGCTTGTTTAGAATAGCCATCAGCACTTGAATGCTTTCCAATGCTTCTTGTTTGGTTCTGCACATGATAACGAAGTCATCCGCATAGCGGATAAGTGTGCCAAGATGGGAGAATTGATTTTCCCAAATGGTGTCCATGTAGTTTAGATAGATGTTTGAAAGAAGAGGCGAGATTACCCCTCCTTGCGGAGTTCCCAGTTCTGTTTCATGGAATTGATCATTTTCCATGACCCCAGCCTGCAGCCATTGTCGGATAAGTTTCAGAACACGTCTGTCGCTGATTCTCATTTCGACCAGTTTCATCAACTTCTCATGGTTGATGTTGTCGAAATACCCTTTAATGTCAACATCTACGACCCAATAACACCTCTTGCTTGCTTTGCGTATCTGTGCAATTGCCTGGTGAGCATTTCTTCCTGGCCGAAAGCCATAAGAACAGTCCCGAAAATCAGCTTCAAAGATCGGTTCAATGACTAGCTTAGTAGCCATTTGGACCACCCGATCCTTGATCGTCGGGATGCCGAGTGGACGTTTCTTGCCATCCGGTTTAGGGATGTAAGTTCGACGAACCGGATGTGGACGATACCGCTTTTCTTTTAAATCTAGATAGATCTCGTTAAGAAAACGGCTCTCCCCATACTCCTCCACAATCTGTGCGATGGATTGTCCGTCGATTCCTCCGCTCCCTTTATTTGCTTTTACTCTCCTCCAAGCTGTCGCTAGAATATCCGGGCGGTAGATTTTGTCATACAAGGCATGAAATCGCCGTTTTGAGTTTGCCTTGGCACAAAGATATAGGGTTGTCCAAAGTTGTCGAGCTTTTACATCGGTGTAGTTAGCAAGTTTACTTGCATTCACTCACTCTTACCTCCTTCGACCCGTGAACAAAGCAGGGCTCCTTCCCTCCATAAGGTTGTGTTGTCCTTATGTTCATCGGTACTATGAACCCCTCCGACTCCCTCTCTGCCATCCACCACTTCCCTTACGGTTATAGGTTTCCGTTTTACGCTCCTGACGGGGCGTGCAGAGTAGGGTCTCCCCAGTTCCGTTAACTACTTTCTCAACATACCGCTCCCCATACCCCGAGGGATTCATAGGTGCTGTATTCCAAGTTCTCCACACCGTCCTTGGCCTTCGCCCATATGAAACAAGCTCGGCTTCCCTTTGTCCACCTCTCGGTGGTCTTTCTTAACGAGGCTGCAGGATTCACTTTATGTTACGGCCTGCTGATTTGCTCGCACTCTTTCGAGTTACTTTGTCACAGGGCTTCAACCTTAGGATTTCTCCACCAGTTGCCTGTCAGCTACGAGGTGACTTGGCTCCTGCCTCGGTTGGACTTTCACCAACTAGCAATTAACGGCTTGCTGGGCACGCTTCATATTCGGAATGTCCGCTTCGGAGATCGCTTCCCAAAGCCCCTCCTGGCGGCCTTTTTCCTGCTCGCCGCCCTCGATGACGGTCATGTCAATTTGAGGCGAGTTTTTCTGCGCCTTCACCTTGGCGACAATTTCCGTGGAAACGCCAGACACGTACGTCAGCTTGACATTCGGATATTTCTCGTTGAACTTTTTGAAGATCACGTCTTTCATCAGCTTTTCGACAGTGGCCCCGTTGCCCGCGATGACCAGCGTGTCCTCCAATTGAGCCTCGGCTTGTCCGGCACTCTTGTTGTCTGCCGGTTGGCCCTGTGGCGCAGATGATTGCGGTGCAGAAGTGGACGAACCACAGCCTGCGAGTAGTGAACCTGTCAATGCAAGAACAGAGAGCAGCGATAATGTCTTTTTCTTCACTTGTCTTCATCCCCCGTATCTCTAATTGTTGTTCACGAATAGAGAACGATGTTTGCTATTCAAGAACATTGGTGTTATACTACCATAAGTATACTGACAATTCAAGATAGTCTGAGTAGAGGGAGGATTCTCCCCTTTCCTTTTGAAAGCTTTTCGATTATGCTTGACTACTATCAATGCCTGTTACGGAGGAATGACCTATGGATCAGGTTTTGTCTTCAGTACGAAATGGCTGCAAGCTATTGAAAATGTTCCTGGACGGTCCCCCGGAGATGGGAGTGACAGAGCTCAGCAAAAGGCTGCAGCTTTCCAAGGGGGCTGTGCACAAGCTGCTCACCACATTGGAGTCGGAGGGATTTATCCGGAAAAACGAAAAAACCAAGCAGTACACGCTTGGCTATACATTGCTGGAATTAGGGGACAAAGTGATCAAAAACCATGACATCGTCGCATTTTCAACGCCGTATATTCAACGGTTGCTGGCCCGCACCCAGGAGCTCGTTGTCCTTTGCATACAGGATGGAAAAGACGCCATCTATGTGAGCAAAGCGGATTCGCCCCATCCGATCCGGTTTACGCTCGAGACCTACCGGCGCTTTCCCATGTATTCGACTTCCGCCTCCCGCGTGCTTTTGGCATACCGGACGCCAGAATTTCAGGATGAAATTTTGCGGGAGGAGATCAAGGGCTACACGCCGCATTCTTTTACCTCCGTCGAAGAAATCAAACAAAATTTGCAGGACATCCGGGAGCGCGGCTATGAATTCAGCTCTAACCGGCGAAACGTCGGAGTAACCGGCATGGCCGCGCCGATCTTCGATTCGACTGGCGAGGTGGTTGCCTCGATCAGCGTAATTGGACCTTCAGATCGCGTGCTTCCTCAGCAAGATGTGATTCGCAATGAGTTGCTTACAACCGTACAGGAGATGTCTGCCGAGTTGGGATACAGGTATCAACTGACAAGACCAGTCTTATGATTGGTCTTCTTTTTTTAGGAAAACTAGGAAAAGTACACGTTTCATAACCTTTCCCATAGTTTTACGTTTACGTCAACGTTAATGTCTGTTAAGATAGGAGATGTCATTTTTTATTTGTGATTGGAGGAACCTTTCATGTATCAAATCGAGGAGGTCGCCAAAAAAACCAATCTCACCAAACGGGCCCTCCGCTACTATGAAGAATTGGGCCTGGTCAGTCCGTCCGGCCGAACGGAAAGCGGGTACCGCCTGTACACGGACGAAGACGTCACCCATATTCTGCACGTCAAAAACACCCGTGATCTCCTCGGCGCTTCCCTGCAGGAAATCAAGGAAATCATGGATCTTGGCAAACGCTACGAGCTTTTGAAGCAGGACTACTTTTCCGATAAGCATGCGAATGACCAGCATGTGGGCGAAAAGCTGCGCTTGCTGACAGAGCTGGAGGTAACGCTGAGAGCACAGCGGGACGTTCTGCAGGAAAAGCTGAACAAGCTGACGGAGATGCTGCAGGGATACGATGAAAAGCTGACTCGCATTACGAATAAGAAGCGGGAATTGGAAAAAGAGAGCAAGGAGTGAACATCAGTGAGCAGTCATGGAGCTTCTTTCCAAACCTTGTTTAAACAGCCCAAATCGGCCTGGGCTGTCGCTTTTGCTTGTATCGTCGCCTTTATGGGCATCGGTCTGGTCGACCCGATCCTGCCGGCGATTGCCGAAAAGCTGAACGCCACCCCCAGCCAGGTATCCCTGCTGTTTACCAGCTACATGGTGATGACCGGGATTACGATGCTCGTAACCGGGTGGGTATCCAGCCGGATCGGTCCAAAGCCTACGCTGTTGTTCGGTCTTTTGGCGATTATCGTCTTTGCCTTTATGGGCGGAATGTCGAATTCCGTTACGGAAATCGTTTGGTACCGCGCCGGGTGGGGATTGGGAAATGCCTTTTTCATTTCCACCGCACTCGCCGTTATCGTCAGTGTAGCCAGCGGCGGTACGGCCGGAGCGATCGTTCTGTACGAAGCGGCGATCGGACTGGGCATGTCCGTCGGGCCGCTGCTCGGAGGATTGCTTGGCGGCATTAGCTGGCGGGGACCGTTCTTTGGCGTTTCCGTACTGATGGCCATCGCTTTTCTCGCTGTTTTTGTCCTGTTGAACGAAGTCCCAGCTCCCAAACGGCGCAGCTCGATTGCCGATCCGTTGCGGGCCCTGACTCACCGGGGACTGTTTACCCTGGCCGCCACTGCCCTTTTGTACAATTACGGATTTTTTACTCTGCTGGCCTTCTCTCCGTTTGTCCTGCACATGGATGAACACAGCCTCGGCTTCGTCTTTTTCTTCTGGGGCGTAATGCTCGCGATTACCTCGGTGATCATAGCGCCGCTGCTGCAAAGGAAATACGGATCGATCCCGACGCTGAACATGATGCTGTTCTTGCTGGCCATCGTCCTTGCTGTTATGGGATTCGGCGTAGAATCGCAAACGACTCTGGTCGTCGCCATCGTCATCGCTGGCGCCATACTCGGCATCATCAATACGGTTTTGACTACCGCGGTGATGGATGTAGCCCCGGTCGAACGGGCAGTCGCTTCCTCAGCGTACAGCTTCGTCCGCTTTTCCGGCGGAGCGATCGCACCGTGGCTGGCAGGGAAGCTGGCCGAATGGTATTCGCCGCATGTGCCTTTCTATGCGGGGGCGGTTGCGGTGATTGTCAGCATTCTGGTGCTCGCCGTGGGGAAAAAGGTTTTGGCGCATGTCAATTGATCCCTTTTGCTGAGGATTTGCGAGTGTTGCTTACGCCCATGAAATAAGATATTAACCGGGCAGCTGCATTTGAACAAACACTGGGGCATTTTTCTCACTTCCACTCCGAAAGCTGCTGCGGTGAAGAGAAGCCTGTTTCCATTCTCTGCTCCGGTCTACGTCCCACAAGGATGCGGAAACTGTCCGCTCCGCAATGATCCCGAGGGAATCGCAAAACGGCGCGCAGCTACGCAGTGGATTCATGGGTTGCGATTCTGTTTCCTCGGGATCACTGCTCCGCTGGGCTGGACTTCGCTAGTCGCTTCGACTGGAAACAGGCTTCTCTGTCGAGCGGAATTGCTTCTTCCAGCTTTAAAAAGCATGTGGGATATTTCAAGGCTGGCCAAGGTTCATGGCAGCCTCTCTCAAAACCGTTCGGGCCGAACGGTTTTTTGATTTAAACCAACAGCTGTAGAGATGAAAAAGGAGAAAACCGCGAAGGTCTTTGGGACACCTCCCAGGCTCCATTCCAAAAGCAAAACACGCCTTTAGCGTCCAACTCTGAGATGCTTCCTTGAGCAGGCTGCTTTTGGACGCGGTTTTGCTTTTGGAATGGAGCCGGACAGTCAATCCCCCTCGCAGTGTCCCACCGAACCTGGAGCGGTTTTCTCCTTTTTCATCTCCTCCCCCAAAGCCTGTCCAACAACACAAAAACCAAAAAAAGTGGCTGCGAAAGAAAGAAGCCTATTCCCTGAAAAACGAAAAACCCCGCTAGCACGCAGGGCTTTCCAAACAATCTGAATCATAGGGAAACACTCAAGCTCCCAAGCCGTCTCTGCCGCTTGGCTCGCTAAACCAGAATCGTCCCGTTCTCCACAACCAACCGATTGTCAATCCACATAGTCGGCTTCAGAATCATCCCGTCAGTATGGAAAGGCGCATCGACATTCCCACCGATGTTCAAGCTTTTGCCAATCCCGACATGGAAGGCCCCGAGAATCCGCTCGTCCTCGATCAGCTTTCCGCTCAGTACAGCCTTGTCATTGGTACCGATACCGATCTCGGCAATGTTGTAAACATTCGGGTTGTTGAAGGAACGCAAGAGAGCCTCGAATTCCACCGCTGTGTTGCCGCCCTCAATTTCCGTGATCATGCCGTCGGCCACTTTCAGCACGACCGGCTTGTCGACAATGCCGAACGGCGCCAGGCTGCCGTCAAACACCATGGTTCCGTTGGTGGCTCCTTCAAGCGGCGCAGTCGCAGTCGTTCCGGCCGGGGCGAAATTCCATTGGCCTGCTTCCTCGCAGATGCCGTCTACCGCCATCGTGGAGCGTCCTTTGATCGGGAAGGTGATGTCCGTCCCGTTGGGGCAGGTCACGCGAACGGTCTCGGCGGATTCGAGCATAGCGACGAATTGGCTGGTCAATTCGCTCATTTTTTCGTAATCGGCGTTGACGGCTCCCGTCATCATCCGTTCATCCAGACCGCTGCAGACGAGCACGCGTGTCCCTTGCTTGCGCGCCTGGCGAATGGCCTCGACATGCGTAATCGAGACAACGGGCAGCACCACGGCCGCATCGGCGCTTTTCAGACTCTCTGCTACGATTCCCATCGGTTCCTCGTTTTGCGTGGAGACAACCGGATAGATCACCTTGCCCGTTTTCGCTCCCAATAGCGCTCCCGCTGTGGTGAATGCGTCGACGAGCTGCTCGTTTTGCTTGTCATCCGCGACAATGACGACCTCTTCGCCCCGCTTCACCTTCAGCCCGTTTTTCATCACATTGAAAGCAGATTGAATGATGAATTTATTCATTGCTGCCCCTCCTTCTGCAAAAGGTCCAGAATCAACTGCACCGTTTTGTCAATCTCTTCTTCGGTGTTGAAATAATGGAGCGATACGCGGGCCATTTTATTGATGCCGTACTGCTGCAGCATCGTGTTGGCCATAAAGGTGCCGGATTCGATGATGATGCCGTTCTCTTCCAGATACTGTGTAATCCGGTCGGGCGACAAGCCCTTTACGTTGAACGGGATCAGCGCCAGTCTGTCTTCCAGCCGCTCGGGTCCGTAGATGACCATGCCCGGAATCTTTTCCATTTGTCCCACCGCGTACGCCGTCAGCTTGCGAACCCGCTCGTAAATCGCTTCGACGCCGATCGCTGAAGCGTATTCCAGAGCCGCTCCCAGACCGAGAATGGAAGGAACGATCGGGCAGCCGGCTTCGACCCGCTTGGCGATGGGCAGGAAGCTGTACTCGTTGGTGTCAAAATCCCAGCTCGTTCCGCCCCATCCGATCAAGGCGGGCGTGATGGACTCGATCCATTCGCTTCTGATAAAGAGAATCCCTGAGCCTTCCGGGCCGCGCAGTCCTTTGCGGCCACATGCGGCGAGGAAATCGCATTTCACCTTTTTCACATCGATGGGGACCATCCCCAGGCTTTGCGAGGCGTTTACGAGCGTCAGCACGCCGTGCCTCTTGGCCATTTCGCAGATCGCTTCGATCGGCTGGAGGGCGCCTGAAGCATTGGGCAGGTGAGAAACAGAAATCAATTTCGTCCGGGGAGTGATCAGCTCTTCCAGGGCGGCTGGGGAGATAACCCCGCTTCTGTCCGTCTTGAGAACCTTCAGCTTGATCTTGCCCTCGCGCTCCAGCCGCAGCCACGGTACAAAATTGCTGTGGAATTCCAGATCGGCGATGATCACTTCATCTCCTTCCGACCAAGTCAGGCCGCTGGCGACGAAATTGATCGCTTCCGTTCCGTTTTTGACAAAGGCGATTTCATTGGCCCCCGCTCCGATGTAGCGGGCAGCCGCCTCGCGGATGGCATCCACCCGGGCATAGGTCTCCCTGCGAAAAGAGGGCAGATAGGGGCCCAGCTCTGTTGTTTTGCGCAAATAGTCGGTCATGGCCTCAATCACTTGGCGTGGAGGTGCAGATGCTGCCGCAGTGTCCAGGTATGCATAGCGTTCATGCAGAGGCGTATCCTGTCTGATCTGTTGGATATTCATGATTCCACTCCCCCTTTATTGGGCGTTTACAGTGTGATCAGTTCCTTGGAGGAGGTCATGAGATTGAGATAACCATCCTTGGTGACGATGATGTTGTCTTCGATCCGTACGCCGCCTTTGTCAGGCAAATAGATTCCCGGTTCGACCGTAAACGCCATGCCCGGCTCAAGCACGAGCTGGTTGTTCTGCATCATGTACGGCGCCTCATGCGCTCCCAGTCCGATTCCGTGGCCGGTACGATGAGTAAAGTAGGTGCCGAAGCCCTTGCTCTTGATGATGCTCCGCGCCTTGTCGTCTACCTCGTGAGCGGTAATGCCCGGCTTGATAATGTCAATGGCAGCCTGCTGTGCTTCCCGGACCGTCTCGTAGATCAGCTTCAGTTCGTCCGAGATCTCTCCTACGGCGACCGTGCGTGTAATATCCGCCACATATCCTCCGTAGATGGCGCCGAAATCAAGAACGACCAGCTCGCCTGCTTCGATTTTCTTGGAGGCAGCGCGTCCGTGCGGCAGTGCTCCGCGATAGCCGGAGGCGACAATCGTTCCGAACGGCGTGCCCTCGGAGCCGCGTTTGCGCATTTCGTATTCCAGCCGCGCAGCGA
Source organism: Brevibacillus borstelensis (assembly GCF_036700025.1). NCBI lineage: Bacteria > Bacillati > Bacillota > Bacilli > Caryophanales > Paenibacillaceae > Brevibacillus > Brevibacillus borstelensis. The sequence goes on from NZ_CP144922.1 coordinate 5,085,119, forward strand.
TCTCCAGCTCGATTGCCCCAGGCTTGATGTACGGCAGTGTCGCTTCCAGACTTTCTTCCACGATTGCTACCGCTTTTCGCAAATACTCGATTTCCGCTTCGTCCTTGCACATGCGGAAGGAATCGAACAGCTTGCTGACATCCTGAGTGTCCGTGCTGCCCAGTTGCTCTACCGCTTTCAGCTCGGCAACCCGCATCGTACCGAACTCGACGCCGACCTTGCCCAGCTTGCCCTTGGCATCGACCAGCTCCTGCAGCGCCTTGGCGGAGCCTTGTTCATCGGTGTACCAGAAAATATCTCCTTTTACCGTGGACTGGACCTTGCTCAGCTCCACCTGCGGAGTCACGAACAGCCATTTTCCCTCCGCCGTCACAATGGCGAGTGTAAGCCGCTCGCTCTGCTTCAGCTGCAGGCCGGTAAAGTAGTAGAGGTTGGGACCGGGAACCAGTACGGCTGCGTCCACCCCTGCTTCCCGAATCTTTCCTGCCAGAGCTTGCTGTCTTTTATCGAACATCTTTCCTCATCCTCCTGTTCGTTGTTGCAGGGACTTGCCGCCCCCGCCTACAGTTTTTTCAGTTTAAATACGGAGCTAAAGAAGCTGTACAGCGCATCTCCGGCGATAAACCCTGCCGCGAGAATGCTCATGGTCGTCTCAGCCTGCTTGCCTCTCACCTTCAGCACGACAGCGCGGATGACGATGCCCGCCAGCACGGCCCAGCCTGCCGGCACGTTGAGCAGCAGCAATCCGGTCGCGAACAGGACGCCCATCTGACGCTTGGAACCGCCGACGATTTGCAGGATCGCGCCAGGAATCGCCCACAGGAACAATTGACGGGCAATGTCGCCGGAGACGCCTGCCTCAATCGTCGCCGCATATACCTTGTCGACCGGCGGCACAAGGTTTTGGGCAAAGTAGCCTTTGTATGCGATCAGTACAGCGATCGCCGCTACGCCAAATGCGATCATCCCGGCGATAAATTGCTGTTTGCGTCCATCCAGCTCATACGCCATATCCTCTCCGTTGCCGCGAAGAATGTAGCCTGTCTTCAGGTCGTAGCCCATGTCGGCAAATGCCGGACCCGTAGCGGCGCTAAAGCCGACCAGAAGGCCCAAAGCAAGCGGCGGGAAGCCGATCAAAATCCCGATGATCAAGGTGATCAGCGCGACTGCGAAAGCCGGAAACCAGCCGGAGTGCATGGCGGCAATGCCGACGATGACTTCATGGACAAATGCGGCAAAGGCAGCAAACAAGAGAAACAAAAGAAGCATGCCAAAGGACATTTTTGTAATCACGCCGCCGATGATCGCGATGATGAGGGCGATCACCAGATAAGCGATAAATCCAAATCCGAGCGCTCGCGAGGTATCTTTCTCTGTACGCGTATACGGCTCTTCTTTTTCCACTGCAGAAGCTGCGTCTGTTTTCTTTTTCTTTAAAATGATCGTCGTTACTTGAATCAGTGCAACAACACCGGCACCAATCATAAAGCCGTGGGGAATGTAGAGTTTGTTTACGTCTACGCCGAACAGCGGAACGGAGTAGCCGCGAAGCAGAAGACCGACCCCAAACATGAGCAGAGCCCAGATGTTTCCGATGAAGGCTACGCCAAACGCTGACATCGGGATGCCCATTGCCGAACCGGCGATTCCCCCGAGGGCGCCCAGCCCGAGCCAGCCAGCGCGCTTGCCTCCCTGATCGCCTGCTTTGATCGATTCAGCCGTGGCAATGCCCGGAGGCCATGCTCCGCTGGCGGGAAATACTTTGGAGTCAAAGAGGCGATACAAAATGGCGGCGTCTACAAACATCGCCAGGACCGCGCCGATCAGCATCGGGATGATCAGCTCGTGATGGCCCATCATAAACGGGATGCCGATCGGAATCATCAGGCTGTTCCCGGCCCCGAAAGTCGCCGAGGAGATCGCCGTCTGGATCAGGTTTTGTCGATGGACAGAGCGGTATTTGCGAAAGAGAGTTACCGGGATGCGAGAGATGACCATGGCGATCAGTGCCCCGATAATGGCCGTGTTCGCTGATATGCCGAGTGTCACGATCAGCTGCATGCCGATAATGGCCCCGATTACGGACAAACCGATGGTAAGGAGAAGCGTAAACGGTTCCAGAGCTCTTGGATGCTTTTTGTTTTCCGGCTGCTTTTCCATATTTTTTACCCCCAAAATTGATTAAGTGTTGTACGGAACCATTTTTATCTGGGTTGATGCAGCTGCTTACAAGTACCGGAAAGAGTAATCATTCAGCAGTTGTTGAATCTCGTCTCTGGCTTTCATCAGATGGCCCAATAGCTCGGGCACTTTTTCTTCAGCCAGCCGGTGGTCCGGGCCGGCGATTCCCAGGGAGCCGAGGATTTTGCCATTTTTGTCAAACAGAGGCATATGCAGCCCCGCAACCCCTTCGTTGTACTCCCCTGCCGAATAGGCCCAGCCGTTTTTGCGAATCATCTGCAACTGTTGCCGCAAGACTTCGGGATTTACGATCGTCCTGGATGTAAGCGGATTTAATCCTCTGGAGATAATCTCTTCCTGCTTGTCTTCGGGGAGATGCGCCATCATAACCCGGCCAATCGAACCGGCGTACAGCGGAAATCTTCTGCCCACGGTTACGGAATACTTCAAAACATGAGAGCTTTCCACGATTTCTACATAGACCCCTTCGAGGCCATCCAGCCAGCTCAGGAAGACGGATTCCCCCGTCTGTTCTGAAAGCCCTTTCATAACCGGAACCAAAACATCCCCGGGCTGAATGCGTGCCTTGACTTTCTGGGCGATCTGCAAAAACTCCAGTCCCAGCTCGTACTTCTTGTTCTCCGGATTTTGCCTCAGGTAGCCAAACTGTTCAAAGGTCGCCAAAATGCGGTGGACAATCGTATGGCTCATGTCGAGCTCTTTTGCGATTTCCCTGACTCCCCAGGCTGGTTTTTCCTCAGAAAAGCATCTGAGCAGTTCCAAAGATTTTTCCAACGTTTTCAGAGACAACGACTTCATACCCCCTTCGCACACTGTACCGATAATCGAACCATTGTACCTTTTTATAAATTTATTATATTGAATGACTTTGCCGATTTCAATCATTATTCTCAACATTCAGGCTGGAAACGATCCCCTTTTGCAAAAGGCAACGAAAAAAGCAGGAATCGCAAAGGTTTTTCCTCTGCAACACCTGCTTATGCTACTTTCCCTCTACAATCCCAAAAAAAGCCGCCAGCCAATCAGCACCGCTACTCCCGCGAGCAGCGCCCAGACGATGTGTTTCCTCCACAATCCCACCGCCAAGGCAATGACTCCGGCTGCCAGATACTCGGGACTCCACTGCCCGTCTCTCAAATGAAACAGGATCGGCGGTACCGTCAGCGAGCTGAACACCCCGACCGGCACCATCGCGAGCCCTCTTTTCAACCAATCGGGCACAGACCAGCGGGTACTGATCAGCAGCATCGGGAAACGCGTCAAATACGTAACGAGAGCCATCAGCAAAATGTAAAGAACGACATTATCCATCCCGCTTCACCGCCCCTATAGCTACAGCCGTCAGCGTACCCCCGATCACCGCGGCCACCCCTCCTCCCAGCCAGTAGGCCAGACAAGCAACCAATGAAGCGGATACGGCTACCTTCACGTGAAAGGATGAGACCAGGTTTACGGCAAGAAACCCTAAAAACGTCGCGATAAAGGCAAAATCGAGACCAAACGCCTCGGTCTCTGTAAATACTGTCCCGAACCAGGCACCAGCAAGGGTACTGGCATTCCAGATGACGTAATCCGCGATGCTCGCTCCGGCGAAATACGGAAGGCTCGGCTTGTTTCCCGCTGTCAGGTACGTAATTTTCAAGGCATAGGTCTCGTCATTTAATGAACCTGCCATCAAGGAAAGCTTCCACGGAGGGGTTTCGCGAAAATAGGGACCGAGAGACAAACCGTATAACAGATGCCTTGCATTTAGTAGCGCGGTTGAGACCAAAATCGGCCACCCTACAATTCCCTGCGAGATCAGGCCTACTGCCGCAAACTGGGACGAGCCCGCATTTACAAGCAACGACAAAAGCATGGCCTCCGTAATTCCGAGCCCTGCTTGTCTGGCCAAGATCCCGAATACCAACCCGTCAATGATGCCGGCAGACGCAACGGGCAGGATTTGTTTCATCCCTTGTACGAACAAATTTTTCGATGAATGCAAGCAGTCCACCCTCCTGACACACCCACTCTATTATTGTCTGTACATTCTGTCAATTACTGTGCAAAGGCGCTTCTGCTTGTTCCTATACCTGTATGCCGATCGGGTTCGGGTCGGATGGATCTCGGCTTCGTACCGAATCGTCCACAAGTACGGAATCGTCCATGAGTACGAGTAGCTCATTTGTCACCTTCGTCCGGGATACCGGGCAGACTCAATCAGCGTAAGTGCGTCAATCTCTTTCATGGCTGGTCAAATACGGCTTCCACACTTCTTCAAGCAGGCATATCCCCTGCTCGATAGCTTCGGCGGACATGCCGCCAAAGCCAAATTGAAAGGCAGGCAAGCTGTCCTTTGGCTGATGCAGCCATTTTCGGGTCGTAGGATAGACGCGGATTCCCACTGATAACGCGTGCTGCGCCAGCTCCTCTGCCGAGAGGTCTGATACTGCTTCCACCGTCGCGGATAATCCGGCATTCTGTCCGGTCACATGAATCCGCTCCCCGAAATACGTATGCAAGCTTTTGAGCATGGCCTCATGTTTTTTGCTGTATAAAGTCCGCATTTTGCGTATATGCCGCTCCCATTCCCCGCTTTTCATGAAGAGAGCCAGCGTCTCCTGATGGATGCGGGATGCGGTTTGATCGTATTCATACAGCTGACTTCCGTAGATCTGCAGCAGCGCCGGGGGCAAAACCATATAGCTCATGCGAATCGACGGCAACAGTGATTTGGAAAACGTGCCGAGATAAATGACTCGTTCATGCGTGTCCAGTCCCTGAAGCGAGGGAATCGGTTTCGTCTGATAGCGAAATTCTCCGTCGTAATCGTCCTCAATGATGTACGCGCCCGATCTGGCCGCCCACTGCAGCAGTCTGATTCGCCTTGCGTAAGGCATAACGGCTCCGGTAGGCTCCTGATGGGAGGGCGTGATGTAAATCAGCGGCGCTCCGCTTGCCTCCAGCACCTCTACATCGATGCCGTCTTCGTCCAATGGAATCGGGGCTATTTTATATCCGAGATGCTGGAAAACAGTCCGCACCCCGTCGTATCCCGGCTCCTCCATTGCGACCACGCGTTCCTCCAGGGTGAGCAAAAAGCAAAGCACCTGGATCAGCACCTGCGTTCCTGCCCCGATGACAATCTGATCTGGCGTGCAAGCAACCCCGCGGGCCCGCTGCAAATAACGGGCAATCTCCTCCCGCAAGGCGCGCTCCCCTTGGCGGTCCCCGTAATTGAGAATATTCCTGTTTTCCGGCCGCATGCACTGATTGCTGTACTTGCGCCACAATCCGTACGGAAAATGCTCGGCATCGACCCGGGCCTGATGAAAGTCGTAGAGAATATTCGGGTTCTTCCCCGCTGGCAGACCGGCCGTATCACTTTTGGCGATCGCTTTTTCGGGAAGTGGAGTCGTGCCTGTACCAGGTAACGTATGTGCAGCCGCATGCTTGGCCCCGGCTGTATGCCCGACTCCAGCCGTATATCCGGCTCCGGCTGTATCCTCAGCCCCAACTCTATATCCGACTCCTGCTGGCTCCGCTTCGGCTGCTTGTCCGGCCGTATTCCCAATCTCGTTCATAGCGCCGTTCGCGGCCGCTTTTCCTCCGTGCTTCCCGGATGGAACGGCTACCTCGTCCTCTTCCCACTCCACCACGTAAAAACCGCTTCTTTCCCTGCTCTCGATGTATCCTTCCGCCAGCAACTGATGGTAGGCCGTTTCTACCGTTGTTTTGCTCAGTTGAAGATTGCGGCTGATCGATCGAACCGAGGGCAGCCGGGTTCCCGGCAATATCCGTCTAGTCTGGATTTCCTCGCGAAAGTATGCGTAGAGCTGCAGGTAGAGCTTTCCTGATCCGGCCTTCGTCCAATTCGGGTGAATCTCCATCAATAACCTCCAGGCTGACCCGCTTTCTATTTTGGAATCTGACCATTCGTAGAAGGTCAGCTACTTCTTATGATGATAGTAGCAAAAACATAAAGATATGGGGAGAGCGCATTCTTGTTGCACATTCGTTTTCCTCCAAAAGCCGTCGGTCAGTATGCCGGAAGCGACTCCCTTTAGAAAAAACAAGACCCGACGGAAGTCCATACACTCCATCGGGTTTTCTTCGTTTCCATCAAGCAAGATACGCTTCCCGCACCTGAGGATTGGTCAGCAGATTTTGCGCTTCATCCTGCAGAATGATTTCGCCTGTCTGAATGACGTAGCCGCGATTCGCTACAGAAAGGGCCTGGTTGGCGTTTTGCTCAACCAACAGGATCGTCATGCCTTCGCGGTTCAGCTCTGTCACGATGTCAAAAATTTGTTCCACCAGAATCGGGGCAAGACCCATAGACGGTTCATCCAGCATCAGGATTTTCGGCTTCATCATCAGACCGCGAGCAATCGCGAGCATCTGCTGCTCACCGCCGGACATCGTTCCGCCCTTTTGATCGATCCGTTCCTTCAAACGGGGAAAATAGCGAAATGCACGCTCGATGCCTTCTTCAATGATCTGTTTGTCCTTTACGGAAAATGCACCCATCTCCAGGTTTTCCCGAACCGTCAGCTTGGGAAAAATCCGCCGTCCCTCCGGCACATGGGCGATCCCCATCGCTGCGACATCGTGCGTCCTCATCTGCGTAATGTCCTTGCCGTCAAACACGATCCGGCCTTCCCGGGCACGGGTCTGTCCGCAGATCGTTTTCAGGGTGGTCGACTTCCCGGCGCCATTGGAGCCGATCAGCGTCACGACCTCCCCCTCGTTTACTTCAATACTTAATCCTTTCAACGCGTGGATACCGCCGTAATAGGTGTGAACGTTTTGCAATTCAAGCAACGGCATTGTTTCTCCTCCCCCTCTTACGACACTTCCGTCGCGCTTTTGCCCAGGTAAGCCTCGATGACGTTCGGATTGTTTCGAATCTGTTCCGGCGTACCCTCGGCAATCTTGCGTCCGTAGTCCAGGACGTGAATATACTCGCTCAATCCCATGACGAGCTTCATATCGTGCTCGATCAAAATAATCGTCAAGCCCAGCTCATGCTTCAGCTTGCGGATAAATTCAGTCATTTCTACCGTCTCGCGCGGGTTCATCCCGGCTGCCGGCTCGTCGAGCAAAATGATTTGCGGATTGGTCGCAAGCGCCCGGGCGATCTCCAGACGGCGCTGCAGTCCGTACGGCAGGCTGCCTGCCGCTTCGTTCGCCACATGGGCAATGCCGACGTATTCCATCAGCTGGTAGGCTTCAACCTTGGCCCGCTCTTCTTCCTCGCGAACGCGTTTTGTATTGAACATAATGCCCAGGATCCCTGCCGACAGGCGGCTGTGCGTGCCCACCATGACGTTCTCCAGGGCTGTCATCTCCTTGAACAGGCGAATATTTTGAAAGGTCCGCGTAATCCCGCGCTCCGCGATTTGATCGGGGCGCAGCCCCTTGATGCTTTTCCCGTTCAGCAAAACATCTCCCTCGTCCGGCTCGTAAAAACCCGTCACCATATTGAAGAAGGTCGTCTTGCCCGCACCGTTAGGGCCAATGACGGCGGTAATCGTTCCTTGTTCGATTTTTACGGTCACTTCCTGATTGGCAACCAGACCGCCGAAACGCTTGGTCAACCCATTGGCTTCCAATAATGCCATCGTGCTCCCTCCTTCTTCGCTACGACTGTTTCCCCTGGGTAAGCTTGCTCAAGATGCCAAGCTTGCCTCCAGCGTATTTGCTTCCTTTGATGGCCTCCAGATCGTTCTTCTTGCGCCTGGCCGGGATCAACCCGTTTGGCCTGTAAAGCGCCACCAGGATCAGCATAATCCCGAAAATCAAACGCTGGAATTTGGACGGGTCAAGCTGGTTGGGCAGATTGATGACTCCCGATTGCTGCAGCGAATGCAGGAAGTTGGAGAACTCTTTCAAGAGCTGTACCTGAAGCACTGTGACAAAGGCGGCCCCGAGAATAACCCCAGGGATGCTGCCGCTGCCCCCGAGAATGACCATCACGAGAATCCCGATCGACTCCATCAGGGTAAAGGACGTCGGATCGATAAACGTCTGTTTGGCAGCAAAGATGACTCCCACGACACCGGCAAAAGAGGCGCCTGTCGCAAACGCAGCCAGCTTGGTGTTCAACAGGGAAATACCCATCGACTGCGCGGCCAGCTCGTCCTCCCGCACCGCCACCCACGCGCGGCCCAGACGGGAGTGCTCAAAGCGGATGTTGGCGATAACGATGAAAATGATCACGAACAGGACGATAAAGTAGAAGTAAAACGGCGTCCCCATCTTGACGCCGAACAGCTCCGGAGACGGAATCGGCGTAATCCCTTGGGGACCGTTCGTAATATTGATCGGCTTATCCAGGTTGTTAAAAATAATCCGAATAATTTCACCAAAGCCCAGTGTAACGATGGCGAGGTAATCGCCTTTTACCCGCAGTACCGGCAAACCGAGCAAAATCCCGAATATAGCCGCCACGATCAGGCCGACGATGAGAAATGGCCAGAACCAGTCTCCTGACAACGGAAACAATCCGCCAGGAATAAACTCGTTTGCCTGAGAGGTGGAGAAAATTGCATACGCGTAAGCACCCGCTGCAAAAAAGGCGACATACCCCAGGTCAAGCAGACCGGCAAAACCGACTACGATGTTGAGGCCGAGCGCCATCGCCACATAGATGCCCACCTGCGAAGCCACTTCCATATAGTAGCGGTTGTCCCCCGCCACCAGCGGAATGATCAGCAGCAAAACGGCGGCACCCAGGATCAGGCGAACCCGCTTGTCCGTGTTTGTATAGTAGATCAGAATAATCGAGAACAAAATTCCCAGAAACGCGATGACGGACTTTTCCATGAAGTGCAGGGCTGCTGCAGAGACAGCGATCCAGATCAGTGTAACGACCAGCGGGATTCCTTTCATCGACTTCCATCCGATGTTTGCCATGATTCTCACCTACACTTTCTCTTTCACTGCTTCGCCAAACAGACCTTCCGGCTTGAACAGAAGCACGAGAATTAAAATACTGAACGCAAATACATCCTTGTATTCGGCACCGAAGGCTCCGTTGGTCAACGGTCCCATATACGCGCCGGACAGTGATTCCAGAAGGCCCAGCAGCACGCCGCCCACCATCGCTCCGCGGAGGTTTCCGATACCCCCGAGAACCGCAGCGGTAAAGGCTTTCAGGCCGAGGATAAAGCCGATGTATGGGTCAATCGTACCGTAGTTTTGCGAAAACAGAACACCCGTTGCTCCGCCAAGGCTCGAACCGATCAGGAAGGTAAGCATGATGACTTTGTCCACGTTGATTGTCATCAGCGATGCCGTCGACTGATCCTGCGCGACCGCCCGCATTGCGATGCCCCACTTCGTCTTGTTGATGAACAGCGTCAAAGCAATCATCATAACAATGGCAAGAACGATAACGATAAAGCCTTTTGTCGGAATCGAAGCAATCCCGAGAGAAATGCTGCCCGAGAAAAGTGCGGGAGTATTCAGATAAAATTCGTTGCGGGCAATCGCCTCGGTAAAGCGAACCAGGTCTTGCAGCAAAAAGGAAACGCCAATCGCCGAAATCAGAGGAACCAGACGCGGCGCACCCCGAAGCGGCCTGTAAGCGACCCGTTCTATGAGCACACCGAGTCCCCCTGTCAGCGCCATCGCGATGACGAGCGTCAGGAAGAAAGCCACGTACGGGTTCATTCCTTCAAGAGCGCCCAAGGAGTCAGAGATCAACAAAACCTCTGTCCCTACGAAGGCACCCACCATGAAAATTTCCCCGTGGGCAAAGTTGATAAATTCCAGAATACCGTAAACCATGGTGTAGCCGAGAGCGACGACGGCGTACATGAATCCCAGTGTCAACCCGTCAACCAACACCTGAGGCAAAATGTTGAGCAGCATGCTTCCCATCCCTCATTCCTTCGTAAACTTGTGGTGAATTTCAATTTTTTGCATGCGACAACGCCAATAAAGAGGGACCGCACGGAATGTGCCGCCCCTTTTGCTGAATGAGGCTCGTCAGATGCGTCTATGATGCTGTTTCCTCGCGCCCTATGAACCAATACAGTCCGAAAGCGAATCTTGTCCATTTGCGCAACAGTCGCCTTTCTTTTCGCCTATTACGAATGGCCTGCTTCTATCCGCAAAATAGTGTGATTTGACTGAAAAATCAGCTACCACTATCATATCAAAAGATTCAGTAAGCTCGCTACCTGGAATTACCGGTATCTCCCTTCATGCCAATTGAATCCCCCTTTTATTTCTCTTTATGTTTTCTTCATCATCAATCAAGCTGTCTGATCTGCCAGTTTGAACCTATGTAAACACCGGATCAATCAGCCTATATCATTGACGCAGCTTGATTCTTTTTCATTTTAAAAGAAATTAGAAAATTTACAAGAGAAAAAATTATTTTTTTACGCTACATATAATTCCAATACATAATCGTAAAAAGCAAGCGAGGAAAGAATATATCAATGCTATGTCACATTAAAGAATGTAAGTATTTTCCATTACAAGAACTCAGAAGGAACGAGGATCTTCCCCGACTTTACCTCCACGATTCCTTCTGCTGTTATCCGCACATACGGCAGATGAGTAGCCGTAAAGAACAGCAGGGAATAGAGCGGGTCCAGATGCTCGTGGCCTTTTTCCCGGATCAATCCCGTAAACCTCTCAGCCATGTCAATCACTTCCTCCATCGGTGCGGGGGAGAACTTGCCTCCCAGCGGAAGCGGGCATTCCAAGACTGCCTTTCCTTTTTCGTACATGGCTACCCCGCCGTCCATTTCCATGACCCTCTGCAGCGCCTGCGCCATAGACTGGGCACAACGTCCTATCACCAGCCAATCGCTCGATGCCGTATAGGTGCTGGCCAGCCCCTTTAGATCCCTGCCATATCCCCTGACGACTGCCCGGGTCAAACGTTTTTGCACAGGGTTAATCAGACAGAGCAGCGCGAGCTCCGGGTCGTTTTCCAGCGAAACATATCCCTGCGTATCCACGGGTAAGCTCGCTTGCTCCATTTTGGTGATGACTGCGTTCAGCATGCAAATGACAGGGACCGGCACTCCTTTGTCCTTCATGCGGAACCATTCTGTTTTCACCTGCATTTCCTTCATTTCCCGGGAGACGGACGGAAAATCGTAGTCTGTCCATACTGGCTGGACCGTCGGGACGAGCAGCTTTCCATCTTTCCCCGAGAGCTGTCCGTTTGCGATGACCTCTTCCGGCGTCGGCTCCCCGGGTTGCGTCAGAAGCAGAATATCGGCCAGCCGTCCGGGAGCTATGCCGCCCACTTCGCTGTCGATCCCGTAGTAGACGGCCGGATTGAGCGAGGCCATCGCATACGCTTCGACTGGCGGCATGCCTGCTTCAATCGCCACGCGGATCGTATAATCCATCAGGCCATGGCGGTACATCGGCGGCGTGCTGCCGTCTGAGGTCAGCATCATCCGGGATGACCAGGGAATCCCTGCTTCCAGCAACCCTTGCACCAAAGTCGGCAGGTCGGGGCGAATCGATGAATGGCGGAGGGTCGCGTACATCCCCACTCGCAGCCGCTCCAGCACATCCTCGGCCGTAATGCTTTCATGGCAGGCAGTGATGCCCAGAGCCGCTGCCGCATTCAGCGTTTGCACAGAGGCGCCGGGGTGATGCCCCTCCATTCGCTTGCCCACATCCAGTGCTCGCTTGATGCCGTACAGCAAGGTTTCATCCTCGGCCAATACGCCTTGCCAGTCGGTCAACTCTCCGCCCTGAATGACACGGGGGTGCTCCAGCATCCGGCCAATGCCTTCTCTGTCGAACGGCGGCGATGCCATTGTGCGTCTCATCTGGGGATCAAGCCTTGCCCAGAAAAATTGCTTTACGGGATGCTCCGCCAGTTTTTCCATGATGTCAGCCACTTGCGCAAAAGGCAGCGTCATAAGCATCAAAGAGTCCGATATCAACGTCGTCGTCCCGCGCGCCAAAGCAAAATCCGCCATCGTGAACGGATTGTACCATTGAAAGGGATGCGCATGAGGTTCAATGTATCCGGGAACAGCGCACTTGCCATCGGCCTCCACAATCGTCGTCCCCTCGCAAGTCACCGGCTCTTTTTCCCCGACATACGCAATCCTCTCGCCGGAAACGGCTATGTGGACCTCCCGCCATTCCTTTGTATAGACATGCAATACTTTTGCTCCCCTGATCCACATATCTGCCGGCTCTTCCCTTCTTGCCACCCGCAGAAGCTTTCGATGAGCAGCCTCATCTATCGAACGAACTCGCATGAATATCCCTCCTGTTTCCCTTTAAAAACGATTTCAGTCATTTCTTCTGATGCCCTTCTTGTTACCTTAAAGCTTCGCCATCTTAGAAACATTTTCCTTGGCTGTTTTCCCAAGACCCGCACACACTAACCGGTAGATACAAGTTGGACAGGAGGAATCCACATGCGAAGGAACGTCGGAACTGTAGATGCCATGATTCGCATCACTGCCGGACTTGTTGGACTTGCATACGGGGTCGGCAAAATGAGCCGTCGCCCCTATCGTACCCCCTGGCTGCTCATGACCATGTCGGCCATGAAGGTAGCGGAGGGTGCGACCCGATTTTGTCCGATGCTGTATGCGATGAATACCGATACAGTTACCAAAAAGGGAATGAACAAGATTGTCGGAAAAATGACCGAAGCCGGCGTCCGCGCAGCCATGCGGCAAATGACGGGGTCAAAGGGAGGCGGCAAGCAAGGCGAGAATGCGGCCATGACCTCCGAGATGTCTCAAGCGATGGCAGCCGGGATGTCGCCTGAGAAAGGGGCAGCCACTGCCACAAGGGAGCTGTCCCAGGAGGATAAACAACTGGAAGCAGCCCTGCGAGAACACGTCACCTATCCGACAGCCGATCAGTTCATGGAAGACGAAGACAGCGATCTGGAGAAAAAACCTTCGGAACGGTACAGTCGGGACGAGCATCTGTACCCTACCTATTCATAAGAGGAGGACTGCTTTATGACGATTGTCGGCCCTCCCCTGTACGAATGGTTTTCCCACAATGTGTTTGTCATCGCCATCATCATAGCCTGCGTGGCGGCGATGGGATACTTTTTTTACAACACGCGCAAAAACAAAGGGAGATACCGCCAATAACAGGCGTATCTCCTTTTGTTAATTTTGGTTTACAAGAAAATATGTTATACATATAATTGTTATGACAATCATTTTGGATAGGAGCTGTCCCTCATGGTTTCTACGCCTCACTATCAATCAATCGGATTTCTTCTCGGTATCACTTATCGGCGGGTGAGCCATCTTGTCACCATCCGCCTCAAGGAGCTGGATATTACACCGGAACAGCTGGCTGTGTTGCTCAGGCTGTGCGAGCAGGACGGCATCAACCAGAAGGAGATCGCCATCCGCACAGCCAAGGATCAACCGACGACTGCCCGGATACTCGATGTTCTTTTGCGGAAGGAATTGATCGAGAAAAAGGTGAGTCCTGCTGATCGGCGCGCTTTTTTAATCTATCTGACCGAAAAAGGAAAATCGTTTGTCGAGCAGGCTATACCTCTGGAGAAACAAGCGATTGATGAAATGCTTGCAGGCATAGACCCGGAACGGCTTGAGCTGTTGAAGGACACTCTTTTGACCATTCAAAACAATGTCAACCAAGTCATCATGGAGTAGGAGTGGAATAGGTGGAAGAGAAACCAGAGACAAATGAAAAGCTATGGACGGGCAAGTTTGTCCTCCTGACGCTTTGCAACCTGCTGTTGTTTTTGAATTTGCAAATGATGACGCCATCATTCCCGGCGTATGTAAAGGATCAATTCGGCGCGAGTGATTTCACGGTGAGCCTGGTGATTAGCCTGTTTGCCTTTGCGGCTGTGGTCGCCCGGATTTTTACTGGCAAGGTTTTGCAACCGAAAAACAGCAAAACGATTTTGCTGCTCGGACTGTCTATCGTTATTCTTGCGACAGCCGGTTACGTTTGGGCAGGGACAATCGCCTTTCTGCTTGTCATGCGTATTGTATTCGGCGTCGGATTCGGGATGACGAGCACGACCTTTCCTACTCTTGCGTCCAATGTCATCCCGCCCAAACGGATGGGGGAAGGCATGGGGTACTTTGGCCTCTCGTCCAGTCTGGCGATGTCGATTGCGCCCGTGATCGGACTTTGGATATTGGGACAATTCGGGTTTGTCGCCCTTTCCGCTTCGGCTGTTGTGCTCGTAATCGCCATCATCCCTATGCTGCGGATCATACAGCCGGCGGCACCGGTCCATGCCATGCGTGAAAACAAAGAGGGGCAGGCGAATCAAACCGGCACGCCACAGATTCCGAGTAGCAAGCAACAGATCAGCAAGCAGCCATTTCCAACCGGCAGCGGTACCAGTGGAGCTTCCGGCCGGGGCATTTGGCTTCCAGCCTTTTTAAATCTTTTGCTCTCCATCACGTACGGAGGCCTGATCAGCTTTTTGGCGCTGTTCGGAAAAGAGGTTCATATCGACAACGTCGGCTGGTTTTTTCTTTGCAACGCCTTTGCCATGGTATTGATCCGGCCTGTCTCAGGGAAAATATTTGACAAAAAGGGGCACTGGGCCGTTCTTCCTCCCGGAGCCCTGCTGACCGTGATCGGGCTTGTGCTGGTCTCCCAAGCATCCTCTGTCCCGACGCTGCTGACAGCCGCCTTATTTTACGGTCTCGGCTACGGAATTATACAGCCGTCGATTCAGGCCTGGATGATCAAGCAGGTCTCTCCGGCAAAGCGCGGGATGGCCAACGGGCTTTTTCTCAATTCGATTGATTTGGGAATTGCGCTGGGGGCCATGCTGCTGGGAGCCGTCGCTTCGGCATCCAGCTATGGAGTGATGTACCGCCTGTCTGCAGGGTGCATGGTGCTGTTTCTCGTCGTTTATTTACTGTCTCAGCTTTTGGAGAGACGGGCAAAGGCAGCGGCTTCCCGGGAGGAGATTGGGGTTTAATAGCGTTGGTTGGGTCGGGAAAGCGTGTTCCCCTTTTTCCATTCCGCCTGGGTTGTGTCCCAAAGACCTTTCGCGTTTTCTCCATTTTCATCTCTACGGCTTTTGGCTTTTGCCGGACTATCACAAAACAAGACAAGCCTTCAATCCGCTTCTCGGGATTGGAGGCTTGTTTGCTTTTGCACAAGCTTTTTGGAAGCAGGTCAAGCCCATTCGAACAGACCCGTTCTCGCTTCTCGTACGCCCTTACCTTACCGGTTTCCCAGCGCCTTGGCAGCGATGTCGGTGCGGTAGTGGGCGCCTTCGAAGGAGATGGAACGTACCGCCTCGTAGGCAGACGCTCTCGCTTCCTCCAGGTCTTTGCCGATGCTGGTCACGCCGAGTACGCGGCCGCCGCTCGTGACTGTGCCCTCTGGCGTTTGCTTGGTGCCGGCATGAAAGACGGCTACGCCTTCTGCTTGCTGCTCCAGTCCGGTGATGAGCGAGCCCTTCGGGTACTCACCGGGGTAGCCGGGAGCAGCCATGACGACGCAAACCGCACTCTCCTGCTTCCACTCAACATCCAGGGAAGCCAGTTCGCCGTTGACCGTCGCCGTGCAAATATCCACCAGATCGGTCTTGAGGAGCGGCAGAATGACCTGCGTCTCCGGATCGCCGAAGCGGGCGTTGAATTCCACAACCTTCGGCCCCTCCGAAGTGATCATCAAACCGGTGTACAGCACGCCGCGAAACGGAATGCCGTCCCGCACCATGCCGGATGCCATCGGCTGGACGATTTTTGCCACGATTTCATCTACCAGCTTGGCTGACATGTGCGGTACCGGCGCATAGGTGCCCATTCCCCCGGTATTCGGTCCTTGATCGTTGTCAAACACCCGCTTGTGGTCCTGGGAGGTGATCATCGGCTTGACCGTCTCTCCATCGACAAAGGAGAGGAGGGACAGTTCTTCTCCGCGCATGCACTCTTCGATGACCACACGGGCTCCTGCCTGGCCGAATGCGTTCTCTTCCATGATGCTGTACAACGCCCGCTCCGCTTCTTCCAGCGTCTCCGCCACCACGACCCCTTTGCCTGCGGCAAGTCCATCCGCTTTTACCACAATCGGCGCTCCCTGCTCACGCACATAAGCAAGTGCAGACTCATAGTCGATAAAGGATTCATACTTCGCTGTCGGTATGTTGTAACGCTTCATCAGATATTTGGCAAACGATTTGCTTCCCTCGATTTTCGCAGCTTGGGCAGTCGGTCCGTAGATCGGCAGGCTGCGCTCCAGGAAAAAGTCGACAATGCCTCCCAGCAGCGGGTCCTCCGGGCCTACAATCGTCAAATCGATGCCTTCGTCCTTGGCAAACTGTGCCAGTGCGGCAAAATCATGAACGGGAATCGGCACGTTCTTCGCCAGCAGGGCTGTTCCTCCATTGCCAGGGGCACAGAAAATCTTTTTCACCTTGGAGCTTTGCGCCAGCTTCCAGACAATGGCGTGTTCACGGCCGCCGCTGCCGATTACCAGTACGTTCATCGTATTCCCTCCTGTATTCTCTCTCTTCTAATGCTTAAAGTGTCGCACACCAGTAAAGACCATGGCAATCCCAAAACGGTTGCAGGCATCAATCGATTCTTGGTCCCGTACAGAGCCGCCTGGTTGGATAATCGCCGTAATTCCCGCTTTTGCCGCTGCTTCGACGGTATCGGGCATCGGGAAAAAAGCATCGGAAGCCATTACGGAACCGCGGGCTTTTTCACCAGCCTGCTCGATGGCAATCTTGGCAGAACCGACTCGATTCATTTGACCGGCTCCTACCCCGATGGTCATGTTATCTGCGGCCAGTACGATCGCGTTGGATTTGACGTGCTTGACCACCTTCCAGGCGAATTTCAACTGCGCCAGCTCCTCGGCTGTAGGCTCTCTGTCGGTAGCGACGCGAATCTCCTCATCGGCGAGCTGCTTGAGATCGTAATCCTGAACCAGCGCTCCGCCCGCTACCGGCGCTACCCGGAGAACAGCGGCATCTTTTTGGACAGGCGCCAGATCCGGCAGGCGCAAGAGGCGCAGGTTTTTCTTTTCAGTCAGGACATTCAATGCCTCCTCGGTAAAATCGGGAGCGAGGATAATTTCCAAAAAGGTTTCTTTCATCAACAGGGCCGTCTCTTTATCGATCGGCCGGTTGGCAGCGACGATCCCGCCGAAAATCGAAACCGGGTCGGCTTCAAACGCTTTTTGATACGCCTCGCGGACATCGCCGCCAATGCCGACACCGCACGGATTGGAGTGCTTGATCGCGACGACTGCCGGCTCTGTAAATTCACGGACGATAGCGAGAGCCGCATCCGCATCATTAATATTATTGTAGGAAAGCTCTTTTCCATGTAATTGCTCAGCGCCAGCGACAGAAGTCAGCCCCGCAAGCGGTTCCTGATAGAAAGCTGCACGCTGATGCGGATTTTCGCCGTAGCGCAAATCCTGTACCTTTTCATACGTCACGGTCAGGCTTTCCGGAAATGCTTCTCCCACCTGATTGTTTAGGTAGCGCGCGATCAGGGCATCATACGCGGCCGTATGCCCGAATACCTTGGCAGCCAATAGACGGCGTGTTTCCAATGTAGTATCGCCGGCTGCTTCAATTTCTCCGGCCACTTTCTCGTAATCCGCTGCGTCCACAACCACTGTGACGAATTGGTGGTTTTTGGCGGCAGAGCGAAGCATCGTCGGACCGCCGATATCAATATTTTCAATTGCGTCGGCATAAGTAACGCCGGGTTTCGCAATCGTTTCTTTAAATGGATACAAATTGACTACGACCAGATCAATCGTGTCGATGTTCAGTTCTTTCATCTGCTGAAGATGCGACTCGTTGTCGCGAACAGCCAAGAGACCTCCATGAATATTCGGGTGCAGCGTCTTGACGCGTCCGTCCATGATTTCTGGAAAACCGGTCACATCTGAAATGCCAATGACGGGGATGCCCGCTTCCTTGAGCAGAGAAGCTGTCCCGCCGGTAGAAATGATCTCGACCCCAGCGGCAGCCAAGCGGCGCGCAAAAGGTACCAACCCAGTTTTGTCCGAAACGCTGATCAGTGCTTTTTTCACACTCACGAATAGAACCTCCTGACTTTTTTCAAAAAGGTTGTAAAAACACGAACATTACATATACATTAAAACATAATTGTACGTTTTTATCAAGATTGTTCGGACAAAACAAAACGCAGCCTTCGGTGCCGGGGCACAGTCGGCTGCGTATCTTTTTTGTTCTCGTTATCGATACAGCGTGTATCCTGTCATGTCCGCTTCTTTTTGCGGCTTTGCATCTTTTTGATCCGTTCCGCCAAAGAGAGGTTTTTCACTTTTCCGCTGCCCTTCGGGGACGATTTTTTCTTTTCTCCCGATTCCTTCTTCTGACTGGTCGTCATGAGCTCCCCGATTGTATCCGCGGAAAGGGATTTGCCGTCTTTTACCTGCTGCCTGACTTTGTCTTTCGTTTCGTCCGAAAGATCAAGTCCCATATCCGACAGCTCACTCAAGACGGATTCAATATTTCCGTTCCCGTTTTTAGGGAGTTTCTCCGCAAGCTTCATAATGTCGGTCAGCGTCCACTCCCGACCCGTTCGTTTACTCAGCTTCCCCAACAGATCGGCTACGAAGTCCCCGTTCATTTGGCCCCTCCTTATTTCCACCTTCCCTTTACTGTATGTCGGGGCATGCGAAAAGTTTTTGTTGACGAGCGTCTATACGCTCGGTTTTTTTGGGGGACAGCTTATAGGTCCAACCGTTCTGAGAGGATCGCCGTTTTTTATTCACAGCACTTTGCGACCGGCTGCGCACTCGCGTACTTTTCAAGCCCGGCCAACGCCATGTTCCATGCCTGCTCAAACCAGCCGCGTGCAGCGTCCCATTCTTCTGTGCTGCCCCATCCGTTATGCACAAGCTGCACGTTGGTTCCTTCTCCGTCCGGAATGAAGGATACGACGACATGGGTGAGCGGACGCGCTTCGTTCATCAGTGAGGCAAACTGCCTTGTCCCCTTCCATTCAAAGACCAGCAGTTTGTTCTCCTCGATGGCCAGCACCTTGCAGCCGATAGTGCTGTCGTTTTCGCGATCGTCCGGTGCCCAGAACAGCTCGTATTTGCCTCCCGCCACAGGCTCCACCTCCGCCGCATTGGTCAGCCAGCTGGCCAGATGCTCGCTCCCGGTAAAGAATTGAAAGGCTTGCGCAGGGCCGCAAGATAGCTTTACGCTTTTATGTATGACCTTATCCATGTTATTCCTCTCCTTCCAGGTACTTTGTTTGATTATACCGGAAAGACTGAACATTCCGCTTCTTCTTGTTTGCTCTTTTGAGCGAGATCGCGAAAAGTTTTTTGAAGAGTGTCTGAGTGTTTTGCCAAAATCGAAACGTAGTCATTGATACATAGATGAAACGAACGTTGAAAGGGGCCCGGCGTGGATCGAAATGAACATCAGCGAAGAGAACCTTGCAAGCGAACTAAAGAACCGCAATCCGATTGCTTTGGAATACGCAATGAACGTATACGGAAAAAACGTCTACACCCTCGTGTACCGGATCATCGGCGGCATCGGGAGCCGGGAAGACATCGAAGAGTGTGTAAGCGACGCTTTTATCACCGCGTGGAAAAAAATTGCCGAATTCGATGAAAGCCGGGGAACATGGAAAACGTGGCTGCTGATTCTCGCCAAATACAAAGCGCTGGATTATCGCCGCAAGCTTCAGGAGCGGGGCAATGGAGCGCCATTGGCTGCAGAACCGACTTCCCGTACAGACCTGGAGACCGTTGTCCTCTCCCGCGAGCGTTCCGCACAAATTGTCGCTCTGATTCGCTCCTTTCCCGAACCGGACAGACGCATTTTTATCAAACGGTATTTTTACTACGAGACTTTGGAGAACATCGCGGCTGAGACGGGGTTGACCAAAAAGGCGGTCGAGAATCGGCTGTTTCGCTCCCGGCAAGCCCTCAGGCAGCAGATGCACCTTTTGGAACAGGAGGATACGTATGAAGGGAAGAGATGAACAAGCCGTATTTGACCTGATTGATCAAATAAGCGAAGAAGACTGGCGTGACTTCAAGGACTTCCGTGATTTCCCGGACTTCCGAGAATCCCCGGACTTCCGAGAATCCCCGAACTTCCTCGATTTCCCGGACTTTTACGATTTGCATGAACCCCCTTCCCATGCGGCTCTTCCTCTGGACAACGCTGCGTTGGACCGGATCAAAACGAGAACATGGCATGAGCTGGGCATTCATCCGCATGCCCAAAGCTCCGACTCTGTCCAAAAGAAGCTCGCAACGCCCCGAAGACGCTATCATAAAAGGGCTTTCGCTGCAGCCATCCTGCTTGTTTTGCTGGGAGCCGCTATCGGTTTATCTGAAGAGGTACGGGCAGAACTCAAAAAGATACTGCAGTTCCTCCCGGGATTTGGCACAGTAAGCGAAGGGAACGGGCATCCCGTCTATGTGCTGGAGAAGCCTGTCTCGGCAGAAGCGCGCGGTTCTGAATGGAAGGTGGACGGCATCATGATCGGGGAGCAGGAAGCCTCGATCAGGCTGAGGGGAACAGGCGGACATGCCCCCGACAAGATCACCCTGTCTACGGGCCAATCCGATAAGGAGCGCTATGAATTTAAGCACGGCACGTTCACCAGCTCAAGCAATGGGTGGAAGGCATCATATACGTATCGGGGAGCCATTCCGTTTTCCGGTCATGAGGCCGTATTCGTAGAGCTGCCAGTGGCTGTTATCGGTCCCTTGCCGCTTGTGTTGGCCAAGCAGGCTGGCAATCTAGACGGTCTTGGCCCGACCGCAGCAAAAAACGGCGTCACGATTACGGCAGTGACGACCCCGATGGCGCAGAAACGGATCAGGGTAAACCTGCTGTCCATCCTGCCTGACGGTCTTGAACTAGACTCCTTCGGCATAGATCCGCTCAATAAAAGCGAGGAGACAAGGCTGAAGCTGACAAATGAACGAGGCGGCAACCTCGAGATCCAAAAAGATTCAATTTTTGCCAATCAGAACGAGTTTTTCTTCACAGGGTCACCGCAGGATTTAGAGCGTTACCGCTTGTCGATCCCGTATATTCGCGTCGCCGATAAACATGCACCGCAACAGCAGGTAACAGTGCCTGTTCCTTTACAGGAAGGATCGGCAAATATTGATCAAACAGTGCTCCTGGCAGGCTTTCCTGTCGATTTTACAAAAGTGGAGCGAGTCGATTCCGAGACTGTCCGCGTGCACGTAAATGTCCGCTTTGATTCCGGTCTGGCGAAGACGCTGCAAAGCTTCAAGGTCTA
This sequence comes from Brevibacillus borstelensis, assembly GCF_036700025.1. Taxonomy (NCBI): domain Bacteria; kingdom Bacillati; phylum Bacillota; class Bacilli; order Caryophanales; family Paenibacillaceae; genus Brevibacillus; species Brevibacillus borstelensis. The sequence goes on from NZ_CP144922.1 coordinate 5,106,553, forward strand.
TACACAGAACGCCGACCGGATGTCCTATATGTGGAAAGCAGCCGAAGATACGGGAGCGATCGAATACTTGGAGCTGGAGGTGCAGCCTGGCATGGAGGAGCTGACCTTTTCCATCGGGGAACCGCGCTACCTCTTGAAGGGCCCGTGGCAAATGGTGATAGAATAAGAGCCTGCCCTTTCATCTTCCCCCTTCTGCAACGCAAAAATGGGTGCCCATTGTCAGATCTGACTTGTGGGACACCCATTTTATTCAGATTGTACTGTACAGTGAAACACTATTTCGTTCCTTGTCGTACATGACGCCCTTCCACTTTTACCCGGCCTGTGAGCAATTTGTCGATGACGTCAACGAGCAATCCATGCTCCACCTGATGAATCCGGGCGCTCAGGCTCTCGGCTGTGTCATCCTCCAGCACCTCTACAGGTGTCTGCGCGATGATCGGACCGGTATCCAGTCCGGCATCGACCATATGCACCGTTACCCCCGTTATCTTTACCCCGTAGGAGAGTGCCTGGCCGACGGCATCCTTGCCCGGAAACGCGGGGAGCAGCGACGGGTGAAGGTTGATCATGCGCCCCTCGTATGCCTGAAGCAGCGTATCTCCGACCAGCCTCATATATCCGGCCAATACGACAAGCTCTACTTCTCTCTTCTGCAGCTCGGCGACGATTTCCCGCTCGAAAGCGGCCTTGTCCGGATATGCTTTCGGATCGAACACAAACGCATCTACGCCAAGCCGAGCAGCCCGTTCCAAAACGCCGGCGCCCGGTTTGTCGCATACGAGCAGGGCAATCTCGGCTCCCGCCAGACGGCCGCTTTTTGCCGCTTGCACGACCGCTTCAAAATTGGAGCCGCTGCCAGATGCAAAGACGGCTATCCGCTTCACCACGCCACCCCGTTGTATACGACCTTTCGTTCCCCGGCAGCGATATGGCCGATCCGGTACGGCTGCTCGCCCGACTGCTTCAGCGTCTCCATCGCCCGCTCGGCATCCTCCGGCTTGACGACCGCGATCATGCCGATCCCCATATTGAAAGTGCGGTACATGTCGCTCCAGGAAATATTCCCGGATTCCTGCACCAGGGAAAAGATCGGCAGCACCGGCCACGTCCCGACGTCGATGACCGCCTGCGTCCCTTCCGGCAATACGCGCGGAATGTTTTCCGTAAAGCCGCCGCCGGTGATGTGGGCCATCGCTTTCACCTCGACCGCATCCAGCAGCGACAACATCTGTTTTACGTAGATGCGTGTAGGAGTCAAGAGCTCCTCGCCCAATGTTTTGCCGAGGACGTCCATATGGTCGCTCAGAGAAAGGCCGCGGTCAGCCAGCAGAACCTTGCGGACAAGCGAAAAGCCGTTGCTGTGGACTCCACTTGCGGCCAGCCCGATCAGCACGTCGCCCGGCTTCACCGAAGCGCCGGTAATCAGCTTGTCTTCGTCAGCCACGCCTACCGTAAACCCGGCGATGTCGTACTCGCCTTCCGCGTACATGCCTGGCATTTCCGCCGTTTCGCCGCCGATCAGGGAGCAGCCTGCCTGGGCGCAGCCGTCGGCAATCCCCTTGACGATGGCTTCGATTTTCTCCGGAACGACCTTGTCGCACGCCAGATAGTCGAGGAAAAAGAGCGGTTCCGCTCCTTGCACCACTACGTCGTTGACGCACATGGCCACCGCGTCGATCCCGATCGTGTCGTGTTTGTCCATGGCAAAAGCCAGCTTCAGCTTGGTGCCGACTCCATCCGTTCCCGAGACGAGCACCGGCTTTTTGTATTTGGTCGTATCGAGACGAAACAGAGCGCCGAACCCGCCCAGATCAGTGAGCACCTCCGGCCGGAATGTCCGTTTGACGTGCTTTTTCATGCGCTCGACCGCCTGATTGCCCGCCTCTATATCTACTCCCGCTTGCTTGTATGCATCACTCATGGTTTCTCCTCCATCGGTAGAGGTTGGTTGTTCGCTTTGCAAAAACACGCAGCTTGCCTGTCAGCACTTATCTGCAGGCAGCGCCGCTTCGTATTCCACTTCTGTCGGGTAGTCTCCGTTGAAACATGCCAGACAGTGACCGCGGTTGGGAGAGCCATCCTCGCGGCCGATCGCGTCGATCATGCCTTCGATTGTCAAAAAGCTGAGCGAATCGGCGCCAATGAATTGGCGGATTTCTTCCACCGATTTGGACGAAGCGATCAGCTCGTCGCGCGTCGAGGTGTCGATGCCGTAAAAGCAGGAGTTCATGACCGGCGGCGAACTGATGCGGACGTGGACTTCCTTTGCCCCCGCGTCTCGGAGCATTTGCACGATCCTGCTGCTCGTCGTCCCGCGGACAATCGAATCGTCAATCATGACCACCCGCTTGCCTTCGACCACCTTGCGAACGGCTGACAGCTTCATGTACACGCCGCGCTCGCGCAGCTCCTGGGTCGGCTGGATAAAGGTGCGTCCCACATAGCGGTTTTTGATCAAGCCCAGCTCGTAAGGAATTCCCGTCGCCTCCGCGAAACCGATTGCGGCAGAAATGCTCGAATCGGGAACGCCGGTCACGACGTCGGCTTCCACAGGCGCTTCGAGAGCGAGCTGTTTCCCCAGACGCTTGCGGGCCATGTGGACGTTGATGCTGTCGATGTCGCTGTCCGGACGGGCAAAGTAAATATATTCAAATGTGCAGATCGAGCGTTTGGTGTTTTCGGCAAATGTGGACTCGCGGACGCCGTCCTCGTCGACCACGATCAATTCGCCCGGCTGAACGTCCCGCCAGTACTCTGCGCCGATGATGTCAAACGCGCACGTCTCCGACGCCACGCAAATCGCATCGCCGAGACGCCCCAGCGAAAGCGGACGCAGGCCGTTGGGATCGAGCGCGATGATTAGCTGTTTTTCATTCATGACGAGAAGTGCGTAGGCTCCCTTGATATGCTGCAGCGCCTCGCGGACAGCCTCGGTCAAATCGCTGCTTTTGGAACGGGCGATCAAGTGCGCGATCACCTCAGTGTCGCTGGTCGTCTGAAAGATCGAGCCTTTTGCCTCCAGCTCCTTTCTGAGAACCGAAGCGTTGACCAGGTTGCCGTTGTGAGCCACAGCCATGCTGCCGTGAGCGTAGCGGAAAAAGAGCGGCTGCGCGTTCTCGATCTTGCTCGAACCCGCAGTGGTGTAGCGTGTATGACCGATGGCAATGTTGCCGCGAAAGGTTTGCAGATCCACACCGGCAAACGCTTCCGCCACCAGCCCCATCCCCCGGTGTTTGTACCAGCGCTCGCCGTCGGAGGCGCAGATGCCTGCGCTCTCCTGACCGCGATGCTGCAGGGCGTGCAGCCCCAGATACGTCAGCGGGGACGCTTCCTTGTGGTTGTAGATGCCAAAAACGCCGCATTCTTCGTTCAGTTTGTCCCAGATTACCCGATCAAACATGGAATCGCATCCTTCCATGCGGCCTTCAAAGCTGTCAGCGGTGCGTGTACAGCTTCGACCCCGTTGATGTTCACCACCAGTTGCTCTCCGCCAGTCTGTCCGATTGCCTGCGCAGGCACGCCCATTTCGCCGGCCAGAGCCAGCACCTCATCGGCCTTTTCCGTGGCGACACTGATCAGGATGCGGGACTGCGATTCGCTGAACAACAGCACATCCGCTCTCAGATCAGAGGACAGGGAAACTGTCGCGCCGATGTTTTCGCCAAAGCACGCTTCCGCAAGAGCCACGCCGAGGCCGCCTTCCGACAAGTCGTGTGCCGATTTGACCAGCCCGTTGCGGATGGCGTCCAGCACCAGCTTCTGCACAGCCGCCTCTTTTTTCAAGTCCAACTGAGGCGGACGGCCGGAAATCGCGCCAGTCGCATATTTTTGATACTCGCTTCCGCCCAGCTCGGCAAAGGTTTCGCCGAGCAGGATGACGACATCTCCCTCAGCCTTGAAATGCTGCGTGGTGATATGATCCACATCCGTGATCAGACCGACCATCCCGATCGTCGGGGTCGGGTAGATCGCATCGCCGCTCCGCTCGTTGTAGAAGGAGACGTTTCCTCCGATGACAGGCGAATTCAGCGCCAGGCACGCTTCGCTCATGCCGTCAACGGCTTTTTCAAACTGCCAGAACACCTCCGGCTTTTCCGGACTGCCAAAATTTAGGCAGTCTGTGACCGCGAGCGGCTCGGCACCAGAGCAAACGACGTTGCGCGCCGCTTCCGCCACGGCGATGGCACCGCCCACCTGCGGGTCCAGATACACGTAGCGTCCGTTGCAATCCGTGCTCATCGCCAGCGCCTTGCGGGTACCGCGCACCATCACGACAGCGGCGTCGGAGCCTGGCTTGACGGCTGTGCCTGCCCGGACGATGTGATCGTATTGTTCATAAACCCATGCTTTGCTCGCGACCGTCGGCTGGGCCAGCAAAGCCTTGAGCGTTTCATTCAAATCCTTCGGCTCGCTGATCGCCGCCACCGGGTCCACCTTGGCATTCGCCTCGTAATAGGCGGGAACCTTGGAAGGGCGATGGTACACAGGAGCGTCATCCGCCAGCGTTTTCACCGGCACCTCTGCGACCACCTCGCCGTGATGGAGCAGTCTGAGCAGGCCGTCATCCGTCACTTTTCCTACGACGGCAGAAGCCAATCCCCATTTGTCAAAGAGAGCGATTGCCTCTGCTTCTTTGCCCTTTTCCACGACGACGAGCATGCGCTCCTGGGATTCGGACAGCATCATTTCATACGCGGACATGCCCGCCTCCCGCTGCGGCACCAGATCGAGGTTCATCTCGATTCCATTGCCCGCCTTGGAAGCCATCTCCGCGCTGGAGCAGGTCAGGCCGGCCGCCCCCATATCCTGAATGCCGACGACGATTCCGGTGTCGATCAGCTCCAGGCATGCCTCGAGCAGCAGCTTTTCCATGAACGGATCGCCTACCTGCACAGCGGGGCGCTTTTTCTCCGATTCTTCATTCAATTCCTCGGAAGCGAAGGTAGCCCCGTGAATGCCGTCACGGCCGGTGCTCGCTCCCACGTAAATGACCGGGTTGCCGATGCCGCTGGCCACCCCTTTTTGAATCTTGTCGTGGTCGATCAGACCGACGCACATTGCGTTGACGAGCGGGTTTCCTTCATACGTAGGGTCGAAGTTGACTTCGCCGCCTACAGTCGGAATCCCGATGCAGTTGCCGTAGCCGGCAATCCCGGCGACTACGTTTTCAAACAAGTATTTGACGCGCGGGGTTGTCAGTTCCCCGAAGCGCAGCGAATTGAGCAAAGCGACCGGACGCGCTCCCATCGAGAACACATCGCGGATGATGCCGCCTACTCCTGTTGCCGCTCCCTGGTACGGTTCGATGGCAGAAGGGTGGTTGTGGCTTTCGATCTTGAAAACGACAGCCTGATTGTCGCCGATGTCGACGATGCCGGCGCCTTCACCCGGTCCTTGCAGGACGCGCGGGCCGGTCGTCGGGAAGCGGCGCAGGACAGGGCGGGAGTTTTTATACGAGCAGTGCTCCGACCACATCACGCTGTAGAGCCCTGTTTCCGTCCAGTTGGGCTGGCGTCCCAGAATGTTGACGACGCTCTTGTATTCTTCGTCTGTGAGACCGATTTCGCGATAAAGCTTTTCTTCGGCAATTTGCTCGGCAGTCGGTTCTTTATGAGTGAGCTTGGACACTGTTTCGTTCCCTCCATGTCTGTAGAATCGAGGTAAACATGCGCCGTCCGTCGGCAGAACTCATCCATTCGTGAACAGCGCGCTCCGGATGGGGCATCATGCCCAGCACGTTGCCTTTTTCGTTGCAGATGCCAGCGATATCCTCCAGTGAGCCATTCGGGTTTTCCCCGTGATAGCGGAACACGATCTGATTGTTGGCTTTCAGTTTTTCCAGTGTTTCTTCGTCACAGTAGTAGTTGCCCTCGCCGTGTGCGATCGGGATCTGGATGACTTCACCCGCCGCGTAATCGCGGGTAAAGGCGGTGTCATTGTTCTCGACGCGGAGCGCGGACAGCTTGCAGCGGAATTTGAGCGAACGGTTTCTCAGCAGCGCTCCCGGCAGAAGCCCTGCTTCGGTGAGAATCTGGAAGCCGTTGCAGATGCCCATGACCAGCTTGCCTTGCTCGGCCGCCTTGATGACCTGCTCCATCACCGGGGAAAAACGGGCGACGGCGCCGCAGCGCAGATAATCGCCGTAGGAAAAGCCGCCCGGCAGCAAAATGACATCGTAGCGGGACAAGTCGTTTTCTGCGTGCCATACGTAGTCGACCGGCACTCCCATCACGTCTTCCACTGCATTGTACAAATCCACGTCAGCATTGGAACCGGGAAATACGATAACGGCTACACGCATCGCTCAGCCCTCCACAATCTCGAAGCGATAGTCTTCGATGACAGTGTTGGCAAGCAGCTTCTCGCACATTTCGGAAACCCGTTCCTCCGCTTTGCTCAGGTCGGAAGTATCCAGCTCCACTTCGAGATACCTTCCGATGCGAACGTCCTTTACCTCGTCGAATCCAAGCGAATGCAGCGCTCCTTTTACTGCATGGCCTTGCGGGTCCAATACGCTTTGACGCAATGTAACGTAGACGACAGCTTTATACATGTGCCTCTCCTCCCAATCGTTTGAGCATTTCCTGATACGCTTCCTCTACTTTGCCGAGATCGCGGCGAAAACGGTCCTTGTCCAGCTTTTCTCCCGTCTCGGCATCCCAGAACCGGCACGTGTCCGGCGATATTTCATCGGCGAGGAGAATCTCTCCTTCCGGTGTACGACCAAACTCCAATTTAAAATCGACGAGAAGGATGCCCCTCTCCCGCAAATACGGCTGCAATACGTCGTTGACCATCAATCCCAAACGCTCCAGTGCAGCCAAATCTTCTTCGCTGGCGATACCCATCACCTTGATGTGAGAAGGATTGACGAGCGGATCTCCGAGCGCGTCGTCCTTGTAGTAAAACTCGACGACCGGCTGAGGAAGCACAGTGCCTTCCTTCATGCCCAGGCGCTTGGCCAGAGAACCGGCGGCGATGTTGCGCACGACAACTTCCAGCGGAATGATCTCCACCTGCCGTACCAGCTGCTCCGTGGGCGACAACAGGCGTATGAAGTGATTGTCGATGCCGCGCTGTTTCAACATCGTGAAAAAGATTGCGGTAATCCGGTTGTTCAGTTCTCCCTTGCCGGTGATGGTCGCTTTCTTTTCTCCGTTAAAAGCAGTGGCGTCATCCTTGTACTCCACCCAATACTGATTGTCCAAAGACGTACGATAGATACGCTTTGCCTTGCCTTCGTAAAGTTGTTCTCGTTTTTCCACTTCCGGAGCCACCTTCCCCCGATGATATGGGTTTGATCAAACCAATTCACGAACGATTCAATTTCATTTAAACATAATTATACGCCATTATCAACGGAAATTAACAAATATACCTTCGACAAACGTTCGGGAATTATTGTATAAAAACATCATTTTCTCTCTTAATATTCGTTTACATTACATCCACACCAGCTTTACATTCCTTCACTACAATGGAAATGGGACTATCTGACTACGCAATTTTTCAGGGGGACAAACATGATCAAGAGACAATCCGTTTTTACGCCTCTCGCAGCTCCATTCGCCCGCCTGCACAGGAACATACGGCTACAGACAAAGATCACCGTTCCGCTGCTGTGCCTGCTGCTTTTTTCCTCCATCATCATCGGCGGCGCGTTTTATTCCCAAGCCAAACAGATGATTATCTCCCAGATGGAAGCAAGACTGGACTCTGAAACCGAAAAGATTACGGAAAAAATCGCGCTGATGAAGTTCACGTTTGCCTCCGACGACAAAACATACAAAAAACGGCTGCAGTACGAGCTGCGACAGCAGCAGGCCGGTCTGGCCCAAAAAGGATTGGACATCCAGCAGTTTGTGGTCCGTGACGGCCGTTTCGAACCGATTGAAAACATTACGAAACGGGCGATTGACTTTCCCGGGGAGCTCGCCGCGCAAATACAGGCCCAGCGCTTTGGCGTTACCCATATAAATGCAGGCGGGGCCGTACATACACTGGCTTTCAGTCACTCGCCCGAAGAAAATTTCATCTACATCATTGCCGTTCCGCAAAAGCAGTACCTCGCTCCCCTGGACCAAACAGGGAAATTTATCTTGTTTACCATCGCAGTTTGCCTGATCCTTTCCTTGATTCTTTGCTGGTTCATTGTTCGCGGCATCACGGCACCCTTTCAGACTCTGATTGCCAACATGCGCCGGGTTAGCTCCGGAGATCTGACCCAACGGACCGACCTCAGCCATGAAGGGCCGGAAATCCGCTCCATCGCAGACAGCTTCAATCACATGGTCGAACAGATGGCGGATATCGTGACCGAGATCAAGCGGATGATTGTCGAATTAAACAGAGACGGTCATGAAATTCGGCTCGCTGCCGAGGAGGCCGGAGAGCGCTCTTCGCTGTTGGCCCTGCGCCTCGATACGGTGAACAAGGGCGTCGAGGAAACGGCCAGCTCCACAGAATCTGCCACCGCCTCTTTTCAACGGATGAAGACGGACATGGATGAACTGTTTAAGGAGATCGCCTCTGTCCTTGCATCAGGAAAAGAGATGGAGCAAGTGGCGCTCAACGGCCAGGAAAGGATCGACGATCTAACCTCCATGATCCGCCGCTTTTCCGGGAGATACGAGCAGCTTTACAACCGGATGTCCGCCCTTCGGGAGCAGTCTGAATCGATTGGAGCCGTCGTCGGGCTGATCCAAAACATTTCCAAGCAGACAAAGCTGCTGGCGCTGAACGCCACGATCGAAGCGGCAAGGGCAGGTCAATACGGCCGGGGCTTCGCCGTCGTCGCGGACGAAGTAGCCAAGCTGGCCGGGGAGTCGGAAACAGCAGCGGTCGAAATCTCCCACATGATGCAAAGCATCCGGGGTGAAGCGCACTCCGTTTCTGCGGAAACGACAGAGGCTGCCGGACAATTGCAGCAAAGCATGGAAAAGCTGCACGAAGCGGAGAAAGCCTTTCTTCTGCTCAGGCAGACGATCGACCGGACCGCCGTACAACTGGAGGCTGCAAGCAAAGGCTTGTCCGGTATCTCAGATGATTTGGATGAAGTCGATGCTACACTCGAAACGTTCGTCGCTGTCTCCCAGGAGACCAGGACAAGTACGGAAGAGATGCTGCACACGTCCAGGGAGCAGCTGGCCTCGATCGAAAAGTCGCGCAGACTGGCAAGCGAACTGTTGGCCCTGTCTGGCCGCCTGCATGAGCTGAGCGACAAGTTTCGGGTTGCGTCATGATAATTTCGCTTCCAACTGCAAACAGTAAGAGGGAAAATGGACAGATCGGGAGGGAATATCATTGCGGGATACCTATATTCCGGTTACTTCGGCGGCAAGCGGCATCGGCCAGAAGATCGCCTCTGACGTGTTTGCCCTTTGCATACAGGTCGTAAACCTCTGCTTTGTCGGAGAACCTCAGTCCGGGCAGTGGGTGCTCGTCGATGCCGGGATGCCCAAGTCGGCTCCCGACATTGCGGCTGCGGCTGAAAAACGCTTTGGCTCGGGAGCGCGACCAAAGGCAATCGTCCTGACCCACGGCCATTTTGACCACGTCGGCGCGGTGATCGATCTGGCCGATCGGTGGGATGTCCCTGTATATGCCCACGAGCTGGAAAAGCCTTATCTAGATGGCACCTCCGATTATCCCGAACCGGATCCGGGCGTAGAAGGAGGTCTGGTCGCGAAGCTGTCGCCGCTGTTCCCGAACGGAGGCATCGATCTGGGCAGCCGGTTGCAGACCTTGCCGGCAGACGGAACCGTTCCGTTTATGCCGGGGTGGCGCTGGATTCATACGCCCGGCCACTCCCCCGGCCATGTCTCTTTGTTTCGGGAGCAGGACCGGGTGCTGATCGCCGGGGATGCTTTTGTCACAGTGAGACAGGATTCTCTCTATAAAGTGCTGACGCAAATGACCGAGATTACCGGCCCGCCCCGGTACTTTACGACTGACTGGGAGGCCGCCCGGGAGTCAGTGGCAAAGCTGGAAGCGCTGCGTCCGTCGATAGCCATCACGGGTCACGGTCTGCCCGTCTCGGGTGAAGAGCTGGCAGAAGGACTGGCGCGGTTGGTGCGCGACTTTGACAGCATAGCGCTTCCCGATTACGGGCGGTATGTGCCTGAGCGCTCCGTTCAGACCGACTCTGCGGGCCAGGGGGATCATGCGCTTTTTTAGCAAACAGAAAAAACGCGGGGAATTTCCCGCGTCAGATTCAAAAAGCCCCTTTCGGATGAAACGGGGCTTTTCAATGGTTTAGTATGAATCTGTTTTGATTACAAATCCAAATGGGTGTTCTTGATCATCCTTATAGGCATTGATTCGAAAACCTCTGTAAACTGTTTTACTCTTCTTAGGATTCGAATCCAGCGCAGAAGCGAAGTGCTTCTCTAATTTGAATTGATAGTGATTGTCTTCATGGGTATAGGGCACCTCCTTGATCTCTTTATCCGTATATAATTGTTTCCCCTCTGAATCGAGGAGAACGTCCAAAATCGCTATATGATCGAATTCTGTACCGCCAAAATCAATGGTAACTGTCTCGCCGCTTTTGTAGTATGCAATCTCTGGATGAACCGTTGGATCAAACGCAAATGTGAATTGGTCTTTGAAATTTTGTACACCTTTCAAATCATGCAAGGGAAAAGTATCCTCTCCGATCATTATATTTTTTGCCTCTTTCCCGACTGGATTCTCAACGACTGCACTGTTTTCTTCCTTCGTCTCAGAGGCATCCCCGCATCCGCTGATTCCTGCCAGGATCAAAGCCACTAGCAGGAAGCCTTTGAAGCTGTTCATTTTTTTCATCTCCCCTTCTATTAATTTATTCCGAATTGAAATGAGCCCCTGCGATAAGTCTGGCGACCTATCTGTTTCGATTGCGTCCCACGATATCCAAAGCTGTACCGTTACCAGAATCATGCTCCAGAATTTTTTCCGAATTTCTATGGCTTCCTCGCCACTGATGTATTGTCCCGGCAGCTCGTGAAACAGCAGGAGATATTCCAGAAGCTCCGGATCGTCCGGCGACAACTCTGCTGCCTTTCACGTGTGAGAAAGAGCCGACTCATAATCGCCCTCATAATGATTGAGTGCCATCGTTCTCCAAGCCCGCTCCCTTTTTGTGATACACTATCTAATAGAAAGAATGCGTGAAAGGATGGGATTTGTCATGTTGCCGTTTGAATTGTCGTTTCCGACTCGCATATTGTTTGGAACCGGGGAAATCGCAAAGGTTGGACAGGAAGCAAAGAGTCTCGGGCAAAAGGCGCTGCTCGTCACCGGCGGAAGCTCCGCAAAGCGAACGGGCTTGCTGGACAGAGTGCAGGCCTTCTTGAACGAACAGCACGTTTCCCATGTGCTCTTTGACAAAATCGAACCGAATCCCCGTACTTCGACCGTCGATCAAGGAGCTTCCCTTGCCCGCGAGCACGGTTGTGATTTTATCATTGCCCTCGGCGGAGGTTCGGTGATGGACGCGTCGAAGGCGATCGCGGCTGCCGCTTTATCCGGCCGCCCGATTTACGATTACATGCGCGGAAATCCGAGCGGAACCGCAAAGGATCTGGTCCCTGTACAGGAGGCCTTGCCGCTCATGGCGATCCCGACAGTCGCGGCGACCGGCTCCGAAGCCAACAACATCAGCGTACTGACGCACTGGGACACACATGAAAAATCGTCGATCAACGGGCCTGCCCTGTACCCGCGGGTAGCGATCCTGGACCCCGCCTTGACGTACACCGTACCCGCGCATGTGACGGCTGAAGCGTGCGCCGATATTTTTTCGCACATGTTTGAATCGTATTTGATTAGCGCTCCGGGCACACATGTGCAGGATGGAATCACCGAGTCGCTCATCCGTCTCGTCGTCGAGCACTCGCTGACAGCGATTCGCCAGCCGGATCACGAAGAGGCCCGTGCGACGCTGCTATGGGCCAGCACCCTTGGGATCAGCCCCTTTGCCATCGGCGGACGCGGGGCAGGCATGCCGCTCCACCAGATCGAGCATCCCCTGAGCGGCCATTACGACATGGCTCATGGACGCGGGCTGGCGATCCTGTCGCTGCCTTATTTTGAGCAGATCATTCTGCAAGACCGTCCGGAACGGCTGGCGCGAATGGGACGGGAATGCTTCGGCGTATCCGAAACGGATGAGCTGGCAGCAGCGCGGGCAGCGATCAAGGCCGTACAACGTTGGTATGAGGCGATGGGCATCACACAGCGTCTGTCCGACTTCGGCGTCGACAAACATGCTCTGGAGGAGCTCGCCCGCGAGTCGATCGTCATTGGCGGCAGAGGAGCCGGCTATCTCCCAAGCTCCCGCCCTCTGTCCGAGCAGGATGTAATCTCCATCTACGAAGCATGCTTGTAAACGCCTGACGCTGGCGTTCGGACCAGGGCCGCTTCGCTATGCATACCTCACGAGCGGTTTTTTAGCGGCCCGGTAAATCGTAAATATGCTCGTCCTAACGACTGGCACGGCTGTTTCGGCTATGCGATAATATGATGGATAAAAATTTTTTTACTATGGAGGTTACACACAATGGCAGATCCGCGCATTAACGAGCTAGCCAGTCGCCTCATCCGTTACTCGCTCAACCTGCAAAAAGGGGAAAAAGTCCTCATTGAAAATACCGGCATCCAGGTGCCGCTGGTGCGCGCACTGGTGCGGGAAGCGTTCGCTGTAGGCGCACTCCCTTTGGTAACGCTGAAGGATCAGGAGATTTTGCGTGCCTTGAAGCAAGGGACAAGCAAAGAGCACATGGAGCTGATCGCCAAGCATGAGCTCGCCCGTATGAAGGACGTCGATGCCTACATCGCCGTTCGCGCTTACGACAATATCAATGAATACGCAGACGTGTCCGAAGAAAAGATGGGCCTGTATTCCCGTCACTGGTATCAGCCGGTTCACACGAACGAGCGTGTACCGAACAAGCGCTGGGTCGTGCTCCGCTACCCGAACAAGTCGATGGCCCAGCTGTCCAACATGAGTCTCGAAGGCTTCGAGGACTTCTACTTTGATGTGTGCAACCTGGACTACTCCAAAATGTCCAAGGCGATGGACCCGCTCAAAGCGCTGATGGAGCGCACAGACCGCGTCCGGATCGCCGGACCGAAAACGGACCTGTCCTTCTCGATCAAAGGCATCCCCGCGATCAAGTGCGACGGAAAGCGCAATATTCCGGACGGCGAGGTATATACCGCACCGATCCGCGATTCTGTGGAAGGAACCATCTTCTACAATGCCGCCTCCAACTACCACGGCATCTCGTTTACCGATGTCCAGTTTACGTTCTCCAAAGGAAAAATCGTCGAGGCCACCAGCTCCAACACGAAGGCCCTGAACGAAATCCTGGATACGGATGACGGTGCCCGCTATATCGGCGAATTCGCGATTGGCTTTAACCCGCACATTCTGCACCCGATGCTCGACATCCTGTTCGACGAGAAGATTGCCGGCAGCTTCCACTTCACCCCCGGCAATGCCTACACCGTGGCAGACAACGGCAACCGCTCCTCGATTCACTGGGATTTGGTGCAAATCCAGCGCCCAGAGTACGGCGGCGGTGAAATCTGGTTTGACGATGTACTGATCCGCAAAGACGGACGGTTTGTCTTGCCGGAGCTGGAAGGTCTGAATCCGGAGAATTTGGTGTAAAACTTTTTTACACAGCAGAAGACTGCTCGCTTGAGGTGGCGTGCAGTCTTTCTTATTCTCTTTCTTCTCCGTTTCTTTTGGCTTTTTTCGGGCCTTTTGCTTTTTTGAGGCCTTTTTCTTTTTTGGGGTCTTTTTCCTTTTCGGGGGGGCCTTTGCCTTTTTTTAGCTTCTTTAGCTCTTTTAGCTTTATTGGCTCTTTTGACTCTTTTGGCCCTTGAGGCCCGCTAAGGCCACTTTTGCTTTATTCCTTCCCTTCCGTCTGAACCAGCTTGCTCCCTTGACTTACCTGCTCCTCCCCCGCGCTTGCCTCTGACACCGCACCGGGAAACATGCTTGCCAGCTTCTGATAGGTCGGCGGAAACTCTGCCTGGTAGCGAAGGTAGGTGGGAATCGGGTAGCGAATGCCGCCCCGGTTCGTACCCTCCAAGCCCTCGACCAGCTCCGCCGCGTCGCGGAAATGAAAGCTGAAAGCCATCTCGTGATCCTGTGTTTGCGCAAACAGCCTGTCGCCATAGCAAGGAACGATCACCTGCGGCTCTCCGGTCTGCAGCGGCTTGATCGCAATATCGGCGCAGTCGGCCCGGCTGGAAAACGTCGACGGGATCGATCCGCCCCGTTTGTACAGCATTCCCGCCACCAGACGCATGACTTGGGCGGAGTTTCCGTAAATGACGACCACGTCCGGGTCAAAAGGAGCACGCTCCAGCGGAAACGAGACGTAATACCCGCTCTCTTCCCGCGAAAGCTTGGGTACATCCTGCTCGCTTTTGGCGCCAGCCTCCAGAGAATCCGTGTACATGCCACAGGCGAGATGACCTTCGGAATAAAACGGAAGCTGCTCCTCATAGCCGAATGCCACCTGGGCGATCGGACAGGAGAGATCGTCGCCGTTCATGGCAATCGTCCAGCCGTAGCGTCGGGAAAAGCTGACCGCCTGGCAGATGGTGATGAGATAGCCCAGATCCTGTGACGGGCGCTTTGCTTTTGCAGGCAGCTCGCTCTGGCTTTTGACAATTTTAATCCCCACCGGAAAAGTGTCAGGACGAATAAACGATTGGATGGCTTCACGCAATTGCTGTATGCTCATAACTTTTCCCTCCGGTCGCTTTTTTTGAATATTTCTGCAATGTTAGTCAAAAAACCTGTTTCTTCCCCACAAATTACGGGATGATGCCAAAACATATGCACATTACAGAAATGTAAGGTGAGGGAAAGGTAAATCGATTTATTGTCGGCTGTTTGTATAGTACCTTTGTTAGTAGAGAAAGTTTGACACTTGGTGGAGGAAACGAAAGAAATGAAGAAGTTGGGGATTGTCGTAATAAGTATCGTATTGTTGCTGCTGACCGGCTGCGGGCGCCAGTCCTCCCCTGAGCAGGTCCAGGGCCTTGGAAAGGCTGAGGCTGCCGCCATCGCCCAAGCGGCGGTGAAGAAATTCTTTCAAGCCGAAGTAGATATAGAGGACCGGGAAGTGACTTTGGAAGATCCCGACTCCTTGATTGACAGCGATACGCACCAGCCTATCTACCGAGGAGTGCCCGTCCATGCCGTTCTCAAGCGAAAGCCGCAGGACGGAGAAATCGCGGCCTTCCATGCGGTTATAGACCCAAAGACGAAGCAAATCCTTTCCCTTTCCATAGATCGAATGAACAAACAGACAACACAGACAACATCGCTGTCGACCGAAGAGCTGGAGCGGATCGCGGCTGATTACGTCCGCTCTCGGGCGCTTTTGAGCCCGCAAGCCGTGAAATTGGTGAAGTGTTCTCCCGTCAGCACGGGCGACCGAAAGCAGTACTTTTATTTTACAGACGATCAGTATACCGTGGCTGTCGGGGTTGATACAGAATCGCGGCAGATCGTAACCTTTACGTTTGACTGACGGCTCCCGGAGGGCCGTCAGTCGTTCACTTTCCAATAGCGATCCTATTTTTTTGAAATCCACGGCTCGATAAGCGCATTTACCACAAAGTCTCATCACCTCTCCTCTGCACTACGCATCCTGTACAGAAAAAAGGACGCGACTGCTCGCGCCCCCTCCCTTTTACTTTGTTTACCACGACGCGATGCAGCTGTCCGTCCGCATGTCGGTCCCGCCGATCAAGACGCCGTTTTCATCCCGCCAGATGATCTGGCCGCGGCCAAATCCGCCGAAGCCCGTCACCCGCTTGATGTCATGGCCCTTTTTCTTCAGCTCCTGTGCGATCTGTTCGGGAAAATGCTGCTCGACCTCCACCGTTCTTCCTTCCACCCAGCGCCATCGCGGAGCATCCAGGGCGGCCTGCGGATTCAAATGAAAGTCGACAGTGCTCATCACCACCTGCACGTGACCCTGCGGCTGCATGTATCCGCCCATGACCCCGAATGGTCCAACCGGTTTCCCGTCTTTGGTCAAAAAGCCGGGAATGATCGTATTGAACGATTTTTTCCCCGGCTCCAGCCGATTGTCGTGCGCGGGATCAAGCGAGAAGTTGTTCCCCCGGTTTTGCAGAGCAATTCCCGTACCCGGAACGACAATCCCTGATCCGAATCCCATGTAGTTGCTCTGGATAAACGAAACCATATTTCCCTCGCCATCCGCTGTCGCCAGGTAAACCGTACCGCTGGCAACCGGTTTGCCGGGTTCGGGTATTCCGGCATGCTCCCCGATCAGGCTGCGGCGGTACACTGCATACTCCTCGGCCAACAGGTCCTCCACCCTGACGCTCATCCTGTCCTCCTGCGTGATGTAGCGCAGTCCATCGGCAAAAGCCAGCTTGATCGCCTCAATTTGCTTGTGGCAGGTTTCGGCCGAATCCCTGGCGTCAAAATCGAAGCCCTTCAGCATATTCAGCGCCAAAAGCGCGACCAGCCCCTGACCGTTCGGCGGTATTTCCCACACATCGTAGCCTCTGTAGTTGACGCTGATCGGCTTGACCCACTCGGGCCGGTACGCAGCCAAGTCGGCCAGACGAAGATACCCGCCAGATTCGCGGGAAAAGGCGTCGATCCACTCAGCCAATTCCCCGCTGTAGAAGCTTTCTCCCTCGGTCTCGGCAATCTTCCGAAGCGTCTTTGCGTGTCCGGGCGAGCGCCAGATTTCCCCTGCTTTCGGAGGACCTCCTGCGGGAGCAAACGTGGAAAACCAATGGGCGAATTCCGGGCCCGTACAGAGCTGCTTGAATTTGTGATAGGCCACTTCCCAAAAATGAGCGAGTGTCGGCGACAGCGGATAGCCTTGTTCCGCATAGTCGATTGCCGGCTTTAGCACGACTGCAAGCGGAAGCCTGCCGAATCTTCTGGAAAGCTCGACCCATGCTGCCGGCGCACCTGGTACTGTTACCGGAAGCCATCCGTACGTCGGCATTTTCTCATGCCCCTCCGCTTTTACGGCCTCGATGGAAATGCCGTTTGGCGCCGGGCCGCTTGCGTTTAAGCCGTGAAGCGTGCCTTTCGTCCAGACAAGCGCGTACGCGTCGCCGCCAATCCCGTTGGAGGTGGGCTCTACGACAGTCAGACAGGCGGCGGTGGCAATCGCGGCATCGATGGCATTTCCGCCTCGCTTCAGCATATCAAGTCCCGCCTGGGCCGCCAGCGGCTGCGAGGTTGCCACCATCCCGTTTCTGGCATAGGCTGTCATCCGGCGGGACGCATACGGGTATTCCATCGGGTCAAAGAATGTCATAAGACGTGCTCCTTTCAACTGGTCAGTTGATAAAGAAAAACCCGTACGCCATCGCGAGCAGAATAACCAGGGCGGGATGCAGCTTCCACTTTTCCAAGAGGAGAAAAGCGGCGACCGAAAGGATAGCGGTCTGCATCCACCCGATCCCTTCGACGGCTCCGAGCAGGAACTCGTAGGTCATGATCCCCAGCAGCACCGTCACGATCGGACGAACCGATTGCGTCATCGCCTTTACCTGGGGGGCATCGCGAAACAGGTTGAGAGCGCCGAGCAGCGCAATCATGGCGATAGCTGTCGGAGCTACGGTAGCGAGAAGGGCGACCGCCGCTCCGGGGACGCCTGCCACCTGGTAGCCGACATAGCCCGCCAGCTTGGTCGCGATCGGGCTGGGAAGCGCATTGGCGACGGCCAGCACCTCTCCGAACTCCTGCATCGTCATCCAGCCGTAGTGGTCGACGACTTCATTCTGAATCAGCGGGATGCTTGGCGGCCCGCCTCCGTACCCGAGGATGTTGGAGATGAAGAACGCCCAAAACAGCTGCAGGTAGATCATGCTTCTCCCTCTCCTTCCCCTCCGCTCCGCTGCTTGCGGACCGCCCAGGTGGCGTAGCCAAAGGAAAAGATCAGGGCGATGCCCACCACGATCCCTGGATGCAGATCAAGAAACAGCAAAGCCACTACCGATAAAAGCAAAGCGGCAGCGGCTCCGCTCTTGTTCTTGCTCCCCTGCCAGCCCTTTTGCAGAAACTCCCAGGTCAGTACGGCCGTCATCACAGCAATGACTGGCTGGATCGCCTGAATCATGCCGTATATGCCCGGGGAATCCTTCCACTGATAGATCACCTGCAGCAGCGCAATCATCGCCAGCACAGTGGGCAGCACCACCGCACAGTTGGCGACCAGCGCGCCCATCCAGCCTTTTACGCGGTAGCCGATATATGCGGCCAGCTTGGTTGCGATCGGGCCTGGAAGCGCGTTTGCCATCGCCAGGTTGTCGGTAAAATCCTCTTCGCTTACCCATTTGTATTTCTTCACGCATTCGGTATAAAACAAGGGGACCATCGTCGGTCCTCCTCCATAGCCAAAAATCCCGATTCGAAAAAAGGCAAGAAACAACTTCCAATAAATCATGCTGTCCTCCCTTTCTGTTTTCTGCCTTCCATTTCAACGAAGATATGTATGAGATGATTTCAATAATTTCAATTCATGAATGACATTCATGCGGACAATACCGGAAATCTTGTTCAGCCTGCCCAGTAAAAAGCCGGACAGCTCCTCGTAATCCCTGTGCAATACCTGGATCATGATCTGATATTCTCCCGAGGTCAGGACGATCTGCCGGACCTCGTCAATAGCCTGCAGCTCGGCTGCCGCTTCATCGAGCCTGCCTGCCTCGACTGCCAACTGGATCAACGATGACAGCGTCAGTCCCGCCTTGGCCGGATTCAGTACGCCGATCAGACTGAGCACTTCTTCCTCCTGCATCTGCTGTACCCGCATCCGAACTGTCTTCTCTGTCACCCCCAGTTCCTTGGCGATCTGGGTAAACGGCAGCCGCGCATTCCCCTGCAAAGCTTTGGCGATACCGTAATCCAAATCGTCCAACTCAAAATATCGTGAACCTTCCAAACTCGTTGACATGCTCCCCCTGCCTTTTTCTACTCGTTTTCGCTTGATCAGCGCCTATCACACGAAGATATGCGCCGGACAAGGACGATAATCAGATTTTTAGTTAGCATAATATGGAACCTGCCCAAGCGCAATATTTTCCCTAAAATTCTGATAAGCCCGCCTGCCTGAACAGACGAAAGCAGGCGCCGCATGCGGAGCCTCTCTCCGCTGCGACGCCTGCATATCGTAGCTCTTGGACGTTACTGCATGGACCGCTTCAGGTTGAACAAGTAGCGGTTGCGAATAATCCAGAAATAGACAAATTGTACGAGAACAAAGCTCGCCAGCACGATCGCCGTCGGCTTTACCACGGACGCGATCATCATCAGCTTCAGAAGGCTGTTTAGCGAGACAAACGCGACGGCACTGTGTACGATGGCCACGATGATCGGAACGAAGAACAGCAGCCCGATCTGCGTCGTCACGATGCGGGAAAGCTCCTTCTCGGAAAGGCCAATCTTTGTTATCGCGCCGTATTGTCTGCGGTCGCTCTCCAGATCAGTGTACAAACGGAAGTACAAGAAGCTTCCTGCCGCTACGAAAAACAGAACGCCGACAAACAATCCGATGAACAAGCTCGTGTTGGCCATTTGCTTCAACTCTTGATAGATCGGAGCGCGGGCTCCGAAGGAATACGCCCCGTCATGCTCCTCGGAAATTTCTGCTTCCAGCTTTTCACTCAGTTCTTTCGTCTCTTTCCATCTGTCCACTTGGTAGAAATAGTTGTGTTCAAAATTGCTCTCTTTTGCTTGGGCATAAACGCTGTCTGCCACAATCACCAACTGATTGCCGCTCAAGGATCTTATTACCGAAAACCCTTCGATACCTCTGGGCTTCAATTGTTGACCGGCGACTGTCAACGAGCCGTCTTCTGCACCGCTTACATCCTCGCCCGGCCAGCGTTGATAGTAGACAGCTTCTCCGTCGCCTACCTGCACCTCATCCGCGTCCGCAGCACGGGCCGCGCGATTGTACTCGGTGACCCCGACAATGGATATCCCTTGATGCTCTTCTTTGTTAAAAGACAGATACTTCGTTGTTACCTCCCATTTTTCAAACGGGAAGCCGCCGTCCTTGAGCGCGTTCTCAATCCTGGCCGCCGTCGCTTCCCGCTGGTTCGCGTCTGCGCTCGTCACATATTCAAACGCATACGGATTCGTCCTCACGGTTGTCTCCGTGATCGAGGACGCCAGTGCAGCCAGTGTCCCGATCGCGCAAAACGCCACGGTAGAGACGATGCAGACGAGGAAAAACATGCGGGCGTTGTCTTTCATCCGATAAGCCAGGTCAGACAAGGTGACCAGGTTGGTCTTGTTCCAGTAAAAATGTCGGTTGCGCTTCATCAGTCTGATCAAAAATACACTGAGCTGCGTGAACAGCAGATAGGTCCCGGCGATCGTCAGCGCGATGACCGGAAACATCAGGACCATCACAAACGCGCCTTTGGCCCAGATCGCCAGCGCATACGCCATCACGAGGAGAGCAGCTGCGAGCAGAGACAAGAAAACCGATGCTTTTGGTTCCTGCTTCGGACGCTGGCTTCCTTGCAAAAGCTCCAGCAGGTTGCTTCGTTTCAAAAACAGCACCGTAAAGACGGAGATCGCCACAAACAGGCACAAGAAGCAAACAATGGTCAGCACCATGGCGTCCAACGGAAGATAAAAGGGCAGCGGTTCCACATCGAGCAGGAACCCGGCAAATTGGAAAAACAGTTTACCCAGAACCATCCCGAGCCCGATTCCAAACACAATGGACAGCGATCCGATCATCATGTTTTCCATAAAGATCAGCCTGTTCCTCTGGCCTTGCGTCATGCCGTGCATCATTAAAATGCCGAACTCTTTTTCCCTTCTTTTCAAAAACGCTCCGACACAATAGAAGAGAAAGAAGAAGGCAAACAGAAAAATAATGTACTCCGCCGCCACCATCCCTTGGGCGACAAAGCGGTGAATCTCGCCGTTTTCAACGCCAGGATGGTAGATGAACATCGCGTAGATGAAAAAAATCATCACCGAAAACACACTGCTCAGAAAAAATGCGGCATAGGTTCGCTTGTTCCGGGAAACGTTGTTAAACGCGAATTGACGAAAGGTCATGCGTATTCCCTCCCAGAAGCGACAGCGCATCGATGATTTTCTGGAAGAATGCCTGTCTGCTTTCTCCGCGATACATCTCGTTGTGTAGCTGGCCGTCCTTGATAAAGATGACGCGGTGGCAATAGCTGGCCGCAAGCGGGTCATGCGTGACCATCATCATCGTCGTGCCGTCGTTTTTGTTGATCGTCTCCAATGTTTCCATCACGTTGCGGGATGCTTTGGAGTCTAGGTTGCCGGTCGGCTCGTCAGCCAGCAGGAGGGAGGGCGTATGAATAATCGCCCGGGCGATGGCTGTCCGCTGACGCTGGCCTCCCGATATTTCGTACGTCCGCTTTTCCAGAATGTCCACGATCCCGAGCTTTTCCGCGACGGTCTGAAGCTTTTCGTCCATTTCAGCGACGCTTTTGCCGTCGAGGGTCAGCGGCAGCACGATGTTTTCGCCAACTGTCAGCGTATCGAGCAGATTGAAGTCCTGAAAGACAAATCCCAGCTCTCTTCTGCGGAACAAGGCGAGCTGGTTCCGTTTCAATTCATGCGGATTGGTGCCATTGAGCAGCACCTCGCCCGACGTCGGGGAGTCAATCGTCGAAATCATGTTCAGAAGCGTGGTTTTCCCGCTTCCGGACGGACCCATGATGCCGACGAACTCCCCTTTTTTAATTGTAAAGTCGATGTCGGTCAACGCCCGATACGTGACCCTGCCGCCGTATATTTTGCTGAGGCGCTTTACATGCAGCATATCCATGTGCGCTTCTCCTTTCATTTCATGCCTGATCTTATAGATTAGGTAGCATCCTTTACTGCTTACCACTATACGGAAAGCGCGCATGTTCATCCATCGAATTAGCTTTCATCCAGCTTACGTTCTTGTAAGGTTGGCACAACAGCCGAAAAGACGATGCGGACTTTTGTTCCCACACCAACCTCCGACTCCAGCTCTACGGAATGATGAAGGCGTCCGCAGATCTCCTTCACCAAGTAAAGCCCCATACCGGTCGACTCCGCGTACTTGCGGCCGTTTTCTCCGGTGAAGTACGGTTGATACACGCGCTGGATATCCTCCGGCGGAATGCCGATACCGCTGTCCTCTACCTCCAGGACTGCAAGCTGTCCCCTGGTATACGAGCGGATCGTCACCTTGCTGCCCTTTTTGTCCGAGTAGCGCACTGCATTCGTCAACAGCTGGTTTAGCACAAAGGAGAGCCATTTTTCATCCGACTCTACCACCAAGTGTTCAGCTACAGCCAGCTCGGGATACACCTGATTGCGTATAAACAGCCGCTTGTTCTCCGACACAACGCTTTGCGCCAGCTTTCTGAGAGACACCGGCTCGATCAGGTAATCCTGCTCAAAACGGTCCAACCTGGCGCTGTACAGAACCGTCTCCAGCCCCCTTTTGATCCTGTCCACTTCTTCACGCACGCTTTCAATCCGCGAATCGTCATCGTCCTGCAGCAGGAGGTGAATGACAGAAATCGGGGTTTTCATCTGATGGACCCACTGCTGGATAAAGGTCGTATGGTCCCGCTGCTTGGTCTCATACGTATGGAGCTGCTCTTTGAAGAGCCGGTACTGGTTTTGGAACGTTTGATCCATCGCCTGTCCGAGCGGAGCATTGCCATGCGTCAGCGTCAGTTCCTCGAGGTTTCGAATTGGCGTGCTCAGCCGCTTGTATACGTACCGGTTGGCCAGATAGCGGATCACTAAAAAGCACCCGGCGAAAAAAATGCACAGGAAAATCGCATAGCTGATCAAAGAAGGATTCCAGTAGCCGTCCAGGCCGAAAATCAGGATCAAGAGGAAGAGCTGAATGAAAAACATCGCCAGAAATGCCCATTGGTCGCGCAAGAACAGCTTCATTCCGCATCCTCCCACGTGACCTTCAGGCGGTACCCGGAGCCGCGGACAGTTTCAATCGCCCCGTCCAGCCCCAGCTCCTTCAGCTTGCCGCGCACACGCGTGATGTAGACGTTGAGCGTATTTTCATCGACGAACTGCTCATCCCACAGCTTTTCCAACAGGCGCTCGCGGCTGACCACCCGGGGATATTGATTGAGCAGCGCCTCCAGAAGCAGTGCTTCCTTTTTGCTCAGCTCTACTTTTTCGTCCCCCATCATCAATTCCATCCGCTCCAAAAACAGCCGCAAGCCTGCTACCTCAACGGTTCGCTCCGTTTCCTGGGGAGCGTACATCCCGTAAGCGCGCCGCAGCTGACTGCGAATCTTCGCCAGTACGACATCGTAATCAAACGGCTTGGTAATGTAGTCGTCCGCTCCATTCTCCAATGCCATCACCTGATCCATCTTGCTTTCCCGCGCGGAAATGAACAGGATCGGACAGTTCGACACCTGGCGAATCTGGCGGCACCAGTAAAACCCGTCAAACTTGGGCAAATTGACATCCAGCAGGACCAAATCAGGCTGGCCCTGGGCAAATACATCCATCACCCGGTCAAAATGGTCCACGTTTATCGTTTGGTACCCGTATTTTTCCAACTGCCCTTGAAGCAGCTGGTTAATCTTCGGATCGTCTTCCACGATCATGATTGTCGACATTGATCATCCGCCTCACTTCCGTCATCTCTATTTTTTACTATACCAAAAAAACGGGACAGATCCTGTGATCCATCCCGTTTTTTCTATGCTGCCTCCCGTTCTCTCATACACGAGACATCATTTTTTGCAGCTTTTTGATCCCGCGGAAATGCAGAATTTTTACTGACGCTTCCGTCTTTCCGAGAATCTCGGCAATTTCGTTCATCCTCAAATCGGCCAGGTACCGAAGTGAAATTACATTTCGCTGGTCGGCTGTCAGCGTCTTAACGTTTTTCCACAGGTCTTCATGAGACTCTTGGTTCAATACCCGTTCCTCCGGCAGCTTTTCGCTTGTGACCAGGCTGGAGAACACCTCTTGGTCCGCCGGATATTCCCGTTTTTTGCGAAGGTAGTCGATCAATGTATTGTGGGCGATCCGGAAAATCCATGCCCCGAAAGGATGGCGTCCGTCGTACTGGTCGAGCTTGGAGTACACCTTGACAAACACAGTCGTCGTCAAGTCCTCCACGTCCCAAACATTGCGGACGCGGTAGCGGAAATAGCGGTAAATTTTCGCCGAATATTCTTCATATATGTGCCCGTGGTCGGTTGACTCAAGTTTTCTCACAGTATTCATGGTCCTTGCTCCCGTATGTTCGTTTTTTCCTGTATGAAGGTTCGTATGAATTGTCTTTATTGTAAAAGGCCCGGGAGATTGGAACCATCGAGTTACATTTCATCTTCCTTACAGTTTTGTAAGGTGGGAGCTGCGTTGAAGGCCGGAGAGTTATTCCACTTCACAAACTGGGATTCTCCTTGGACACTCGCTTGCATGGGGCTTAAAGAAATCACTGTTAAGCTGAGGAAGCTTAAAAACGCAAACGTGAAATCTGTGTGAATGACAAAAAGCGACATTCTTTTATGATGCAAATATGTTAATTTATTTTTGTAAAATATTTGAAAGGATGGTACTAATGAGAAATAACTTTTTGAAAGCATCGTTACTCTCTTTACTAGCAGTGGGCCTTTCCGCAAGCTCCTTGTTTAGCAGTACACCGATTCTAGCCAAAGATACCCCCTCAACATTTGAGGATCTCCCACAATTCGCAACGAAACAAAGCGTAAATATTATGCTTTACGATGAAGACGGAAAAATCGAAAAAGAGTTTCATGCCGATGGGCTTGAAGTGACTTATCATTATCAAAACGGGATCATGACTGAATCCGTGGATAACAAAGGGAGAACACAAAGATACAAAAAGCGGGACAACTTCGTCGAAATAACCGAGTATGAAAACGGAAAGGAACTTTTTACTCATAGTCTTTCTCAGAGCGATTATAATTTTCCGGAATTTACAACCCTCGATCACGAAGACCGTGAGAAAGAAAAATTGGACAACCAGATCAATCTGGAAAACAAACCAAACGATGAAGACTCCTTACATATCGAAAGTAAAACCACCTACGAAGATTATTTTGTGAATGGAGTCCTTATGAACAACCTAGTTCCTGGTTCTTGCCCCTGCTCATCAGGTGCATCAGACAAATTTATCAACCATAACTCTATGACAGAAAGGGAGATTCAGTCGTTTTTTGAAGAGAAGGGTTCCATTTTGAAGGATCCTGTGCAAATTTGGAGGAAAGATTCCAACGGAAAAGTTTATAATACCAACAAAACCATCCTTCCATCCAAAGCTATCTACGACGCTGCGCAAACACACAGAATGAATCCGAAAGTGGTTATTGTCACCCTCCAAAAAGAGCAAAGCCTTGTTTCCGCAAAGCCCGGAAGCGAACCATACTCGTCTCGCCGTTTTTACTACGCGATGGGGTACGGTGCCACGGATGGTGGAGATTTGAAGGGAACCAGCGGTTTTGATATTCAGATCGATAAAGGAACAAAACTGTTTAAGGATTTGTGGTATCAATCTCCAGGCGGTAGTTACCCCGTTCTGTTTGAAAACATCAATTACGGAAGCACCAAAACCTCCAATGGTGTCACTTATAAAAACTACATCTGGGTTAAAAATTATGGAACATGGGCTCTCTATAAATACACGCCTCATACCCTGGATATTAAGCAACTTCCAAATATTAAAGGAGGAAACTATTTGTTCCAGAGTCTCTTCAAATCATATTGGGGAGCAGACTGGGATTGAGTTAATAAGGCATGCCCTTCGCTATAAGCGAGGGGTGTTTTCAATATGAGGGAGGTAATATCTGTGAAAAGTAAGCTCTTGCTAATTTTCATATTCGTACTGTTCCTATCGGGCTGCACTTCCCAAGAAACTACACCAAATAATGCCCCACAAGAGACACCCGCCCAATCCTTGGCAAGTCAATTTCCGGGGACAAACTTACACGCCATACAGGAGCATATTTACAATTCAGACTCTATAAAAGCCCAGCCGGAATTAGCCGCGATATGGTTTGAAGAAAATGAGAAAAAAAGTATGCTCCAATGGTTGGAAACAGCCACAGAAATTACTACTCTTACTCAAAAGATTAAGAAGATTGGATGGTATGACTTCGAATATCAAATTGGCAAACAGGTAGTAGATAGAAAATACCTAGCATACGTTCAAGATGAGAATGGCCGATTCTATGTCAAGCCCTTTGAAGTAGTGAAGGAGTTGAATCTGGAGGAATTTACAGAAGAGTCTATTGAGCCGATTTTACAGATACTAGGCAAAGATAACTGGTTTGTTGTAGAAGAGGCACCCTTTTAGAACAATACAGATTAGTGCCTGCAACCAATTTTTTGAGCTGTCATAGCAACGCCAGAATGTAAAGCAAAGGAGGTGTCCCTTGGTACCAAAGACACCTCCAACAATTGCAAAGCATACTGGTATTAACGTCAACATTACCCCCGACATTTGCCGGGGGTGTTTATATTTTTCTTTTATTCCTTCACATTGCCTTAAGACAACCTTCTCAAAGCTTGAGCCACTCCGCAAAATACGTCTCCGTCACCGGAAAATACGCTGTGGCGAACCGGACAAACTCCTTTGTATCCACCTCTTGGTAGGAATACCGCTCGCAGTAGGCCTTCAGAAAACGCCAGCCGTCCTCTGCAGTGCCATAGGTGGAGATCAGCTCCCATAGACGCAGGGGCGGCACGGAGTAGAAATAAGCATAGGTTTCGCCCTCGTATTGGTCCAGCGGCAGGTTTGACGGTTTATCAACGGCAGCTCGGGCGGCCTGTTTCATGGCGGCAAACACTTCGTCCTCCGATTGCTTCCGGTAGTCGAGGAAAAACATCGCGGAAGCCAGCTCGGTCAAGCCTTCATCCAGCCATCTGTCATGATAGGCGTCATTGGCGATCATGCCGTAGAACCACTGGTGCCCGATCTCGTGGACGACTGTATGCTCCAGCGACGAGCCGGTCTTGTTCGCGGCTACCGCGACCACTCCGGGATACTCCATATCCACCCTGCCATCGAGCAGAATGTCCAGCTGCTTGTGCGGGTACTTGCCGATTTTCTCTGAGAAAAACGGAACCGCTTCCGCCGCTGTCCGCAGGGCTTCCTCCATTTTCTGCCGATTTGCCTCCTCGCCGATGACGCGTATCTGTACGCCATCCACCGTTTCCGAAATGGACGTGACATCTTTGACCACGGCAGCAAATGCTTCCCGGACGCGTGAAATGGCAACCTCGCCGCTTTGCCGCGCTTCCGCCGGGTCTTCGTCCGAGGAGCTGACGAACTGATAGCCGGGCGGCAGTTCGTAGGAAACGGTGAAGTCGGAGTAGCCTGTATGATAAGACTCCCCGTTGATCCGGTACTCTTGCTTGTTCCAGCCATTGCGGTACGTGGCGAGCATCGGATAAGCCTGGGCCAGAAAATAGCGCTGCCCCATTTTGTCGAAGCGCAGTCCTTCTTCCGGCACAGTAAACGAGTACGATACGTGCACCGTCCTGACTTCGCCCGGAGCCATTTTCTTATCCAGCGGAATCGCCAGTGTATCGGAGGAAAGCTGGTATGCCGCCTGCTTTTGATCCAGCTCGACCTTGTCAATGCTCACATCGGTAGTGCCCTTCACCGCTTCAGGCTTGTTTTGTTTCGTAAAAACGTTGGGGATAAAGTAAAACACCAGCTGATCCCAGTTATCTTTGGAGAGGTTCTCCACCCGTATGTCCGCTTTCGCCGCAAACCTTCCTGATTTGTCCATGCGGAAAGACAGTTGATAGCTGGCCTTGCTGCCCTCCGGTACGGGCTCGGGAGCAAAGCCGGTCAGGTCGCCAGCTGCTTTCTCCTGCTTAGGAGGCGTCCCCGTTCCCTCTTTCCCCTGATTGGACCCTCCCTGTGCCGGGTCTGGATTTGCAGATGGCACTGGCTGTTCACCGGGTGCTTGCCCGGGTGCGGCCCCTTGCTCAGTCGAGGATGCTTGCCACAGCCGAACCGCGCTGACCGTCGCCCCGGCCACACTGCCGATGAGGAGCACTGCCATCATGACGCGCAGCACACGCTCTGTCCGCCTGCGGTTTTTCTGGGAACCGCGCAGCCCTTCTGCCGGACGGAACCGCACGGCCATGACGGCTGGGAATATAGCTCCAAGCACCCCTACCAGGACGGGAATCAGCCCGGCACTGAGCAAGAGCCACATGTCTTCCGCCGGAAACTGCCGGTACAGTACGGCAATCACGAGCACTCCCAGCCCGATCCCGCCGATAGCAGCCAATAGCCCGCAGAGCAGCCCTTCCGATAGAATCAGGCGGAATATTGCTCCATTGCGCCAGCCCATCGCTTTGAGCAGCAGCAGCTCCGCTTTTCGATCCATGACGTTCTGCCAAATGATTTCCGCTGTCGTCAACACGGCGATCACCAGCGCGAGCACCATCGCCACGTAATGCTCCTGCCCGATCTCCACTGCCACATATTGCCCGAGCCATGACGTATACATCATCCCTTGCAGGCGGAAAGTGACGAAGCCGAAAAACACCAAAAGACCGGTCGGCACCGCGATGGCAAACACGGAAAGGAGGCTGCGGCGAAAGCGAAGCAGCAATTGGCCAAGCGCCAGCGAGAAGCTGCTTTGCACCCGAATCAGGCGGCGTGAACCCGGCTTTAGCTCTCCCGTCCGCATGAGCACCAACGGGGATACCCTGCTAACGAAAAAAGCAGCCGGAATCGCAGCCAGTACGTAAATAACGATCCCGCACAAACCGATGCCGATCACACGCTCTAATGGAACGTTTGCTCCCTGCTGCAGAACAATCGTCCCGACAATGGCCCAACTGATGAGAGTCACAATGCCTCCCAAGAGGCAAGCCTCCAGAAACAGGATTCCTGCCACGTGCCCGGGACGCCACCCGACTGCCAGCCACAGTCCGAATTCGTTGGTACGGGCGTACAGCGTCACCAGGTTAGTCGCAAAAACGTAGGTGACAGCCATCAGCATGACAATGCCCATGATGCCGGAGAAGCCAAGCGAAACCTCGCGAAAGAGCGTAAACACGCTGCCCAGCTTCACAAAAAATTGCTCGATCCAGCCCATTGCCGGATAGCTGCCGTTGGCGGGAACATGCACAAGGACAGGCTGCGGCGAGGAACCAAGCGTAATGTCGGCGATCAGCCCGGTTCGCTGCTCAATCTCCCTGGCCACTTCCTCCAGCTTTTGCTGGCTGGCTTCGCTGACACCCTCCACTCCCTTTACCTTGATCCGAATCGATGCGATCGGCTTGTCTCCCATCAGCTGTGCCGCTGCATCAATGGTCGTGAGCATCAGGGGCGGATTGGTGAGCAAACCAAACGGGTTGAGCGAAGGACGAACGGAAACAGGCGGATTCACCGGCCTTCCGTCTTTGTCCAGGACCAGGCGAGCCTCCGCAGGCCGATACGTTTCCATCGGCAGCTCGTCAATCGGATCTTTGGAAATGGCCAGCTTCTCCGGGTCGTAAAAGCCTACCCAATACGGCTCGATCAGGTGGCTCCAGTTCCAATTGTCCACGAACCGGAAAGGGCGAAAGGAATAGCGGAAATCGTCCGGCATGTACCCGTAAAACTCTTGTATGTCCTTGGGAATCTCCGGCTTGACAGCTTTTACGCCATAAGCGTAGTTCCAGCGCTCCGGATAGGGACTGGCTGTCTTTTCAAATGCAAGCGGGCCCGGCTTATCATTTAGCGTGTTGCTCATGTAGGCCCAGCGATTGTTATTTTGATAGCGGAGAAACGGTTTTCCCGTTTGGCTGTCAACTCCCGAAAGACTTGCGAACAGCAGTGCATGGGCTTCTTTGGAACCGAAGGCGTATTCGATCGGCTCTCCTTCCGTCTCTAACTGATCCAGATACGACGCGCCGCCCTTGCTCGCGACCTCCTTCATGGTCTGGTCGGCCTCTTCCCTGGTGGAAAACGGCAGCTTCAATCGTTCATATCTGCTCACAAAACTGAAATCGGCGTCTATCCGGTTGCTCATCAAAATAGGGAGCTTGGTCACCTTATGCCCTTCCCCGGCATCGTCCGTCTCCGCTTTGTCTTTCTCTGTGAAATAGCGGCTTTCCCCGATTGGCATGACAGCCTGGTCTAATCCGACCAAACGCGCTTCTTCCACGGGATCAATGCCCACCAGAAGTTGATTGAAAAATCCCCAGAGATCGAGGATCCATGACTCTACACCATAAAGTCGGCGTGTTTCTTCTTCGTCACCGGGCATACTCCAAAGTCCATTTGTATAATATCGGGTACGTTCAACTGAAGGAATGACATGCACTCCGTCGTTACTGTAGGTTACCATAACGTGGCGATAAATCCCCGGCTCTTTTGGCTTTTCAATTACTTTTCCATACGTAAATGTGGTCCCCGAATAGCCAATCGGCGCAAGCGGAGCGGCAACCTCCACGTCCGGCAAACTCTTGATCCAGGCGTAGTCGTCGAGACTGATCCCCCCGTACAACCCGTTCAAATAATTCGGCTCCAGCAGTTGGTCCTGTTCCGTCACGCTGCGTGTCCCTTCCGGCCGAACCACGATATGGTACGCGGCCTTCCAGCGCTTTTGCAAAATTTCCTGGGTTGTCCCGTTGTTGCTCTCGGTGACGCCCACAAAATAGCTGAGCGTCGAGCTGATGATGAGCATGCCGACGAGCAGCAAAAGAAAGCGCTCCGGGTGGCGCCACCAGTTTTTCCATATATAACGAATCATGAGCTCACCTCATCGTGTCGGCTATCATACTGCCATCCCGCATTTCGATCCTCCGGTCGGTCCGGCCAGCCAAATGCTCGTCATGGGTGACAAAGACAATCCCGCTTCCATGCTCCTGCTGATATTTTCGCAACAGTTGAAAGACCATCTCCCCGTTGTTCGAATCGAGATTGCCTGTCGGTTCGTCGGCCAGCAGCCATTTCGGCCGATTGACCAAAGCCCGGGCGATTGCCACACGCTGCTGCTCGCCACCGGACAATTGAGAGGGCAAGGCATTCTGTTTATGCGATAGGCCCACCCAATCAAGCAGCTCCTGTGCCCTGCCCTTTTTGTCGTAGCCGACTTTTCGCGGAAACAAGGGGGACATGACATTCTCCAAAGCCGTTAGCGTCGGGAGCAGATGAAAGTGCTGGAATATAAAGCCGATCTGGGCAAAACGGAAGTCGGCCAGCGCATTTCCTCTCAGCTTGCTGACATCCACATCGTCGTAGAAAATAGTCCCTGCAGTAGGCACGTCGAGCGTTCCGATCAGTTGCAGCAAGGTGGATTTTCCGGAGCCTGACGGACCGACGATGGCCGTAAACTCTTTATGATGCAGGGTAAGATTTACATCGCGGAGCGCGGTGGTTGCTACTCCGTCACCGCTATAGGTTTTGGCAAGGTTTTTGATTTGGATGGTCATGGTCATGGCGTCACACTCCTCTGCTTTTTCATCTGTAGCTTTCAGGCCGCATTTTCCGGAAAGCCGATGCGGTTTTATCGTGCGGATTGCTCTTCATCGGGTCATTGCGGTAAGCAAAGGTACTGCTCACATACGGAACCTGTTTTCCATCTGTTTCATTTCCATGTAATAGCAGAGTAGTCCAATCCCCAGAAATTGTAAATACCTTATTCGTCCTGCTCTTGTGGCAGAAATGGTGAACGCTCCCGAGAACAGTCGGGAGCGCCTCTTATGTATGGAAGGTTGATCCACCTGGTTTCCTTTGATCCATGCAACAGCCGGATAAGTCCGCGACCGTTCTTCCTAACCCACTTTAACGACTGGCATATTGAACATGGATTCGATATCCCGATAGTCTTTCACTTGCTTGATGTCACGGATCATTCTGTTTTCACCGACCAAAATAGCAGTCGGAACGGTATGAATCTGGTATTTCTGCATGATCTCCTCTGAACGGATGAGATGAATACCCTCCGGAATCTCCATGCCCTTTTCATAGTAGATCGGGTTTGCGACCACAATAATCCTCACATGCGGATACTGGTTTCTTGCATGCTGCAGCTCCGATATGACAGCCTTGCAGGTCCCGCAATGATCATTTGTAAAAAGCAGCAACGTTTGTGCTATCTGTTGATCATTCAGTTCGACGATGTCTCCCTGCTGATTTTTTTCCCGAAAGAACGGCGCTGAACCGCCAATGGATAAGGACGCCATTTCCACCTGTTTGTCGCTGATTCGAAACCGGTTTAAAAATTGAACGACCAACCGAATAAAGAAAAGCAAGATGATGGATTGAACAAACACAACAACCCACAGCAATACATTCGAGATCGCCAGACTATTCATTTTGATCCCCCTTCTCTGCTTACTGCCTCCGCAAAAAGAGCCGAACCTTGACATATATTTCCCAAACCCCGTTGATCATCGCAAGAAACAACAAGGCCACCCACGCCATCAGCACATTTTGGATAACGGAGAGGTTGAATAACCGGCTAACCTCGCCTATCCACAAGCTTTCGATGCTGCCCCATTGGGACGGTGAAAAAAACACCCACCCTGCCAGCAGCATCAACAGCAGATTGCGAACAACCAAAAGCCACGAAATGCGATGATTGCCAGCCACACCGCCGCAGCCGCATGAAATCTCTCTTCGTCCGCGAAACAAATTCAGGGCAATCGCAAACGAATAGAGGATCAGCAACAGAACGGCAAGAGAAGCGCCAAACGTTTGGAACAACCCCAAAAACAGCAATACCCCCGCCAAAAGCTCTACCGCTGTCTCCGCACGAACGAATAAATGGATGGAAGAGGCGGGAAGAATGCGATACTCTTTCACGATCACGCTATGCTCCTGCATGTTTTTCCACTTGCTCATGCCTGTACTTAAAAAAAGCGTGCCAAGAAACACTCGCAACACAAATGTCAGCTCGTCCACCCGACTGCCTCCCTTTCCCCTTCCCTTTCCGATGAGAACCATTGCGCCTGCATCTGGTACATCTGGTAATACTCCTGTCCAAGCGCCATCAATTCCTCGTGGGTGCCCATTTCGACGATTTTCCCTTCCTTCATGACGATGATTCGGTCTGCCATCCTCGAGGCGGCCATCCGGTGGGAAATAAAAATCGCGATTTTGTTTTCCGTAAGCAGCTTGAACTTGCTGAAAATATCCATTTCCGCGATCGGGTCCAGCGCCGCTGTCGGTTCGTCCAGAATGACTACTTGACTGTCACGAAAAAGCGCCCGCGACAGCGCCACCTTCTGCCATTGCCCGCCGGAGAGGTCTTCCCCGTCGGCGAGCAGCCTGCCCAAGTAAGTCTCATACCCTTCCGGAAGCTGGCGAATGAAGGCGTCCGCCCCGCTCAGCTCTGCAACTTTTCGGATGCGGTCCAGATCATCTATCCCCGCGATGTTGCCAATCGCGATATTTTCGCGAACCGACAGATCATAGCGAATAAAATCCTGGAAAATTACAGTGATATTTTTATGCAGCTCATTTTCGTCGATGTCCGCAATGCTTCTGCCATCGATTTTGATTTGCCCGCTCGTAGGAGGATAAAGCCCCATCAGGCACTTTACCAATGTGGTTTTCCCCGAGCCATTCTGACCGACAATCGCAATTTTTTCATGCGGGTGGATATGAAAGGAAATGTCGGAAAGAACCTCTTTATCACCCTGTACATAGCGAAAGGAGACCTGATTGAATGTGATCCCCTGCCGGATCGTGGACGGAAAAGGCTCGTTTCCGGCAGCAATCAGGATTCTCTCATCCTCGCGCTCAAAAAATTGATAGAAGTCCTTGATAAACAGCTTTTCTTCATATAGTTTGGCAAACAGCATGGAAATTCTCGTGAACGTTTCCTGCGCCCCCTGGACCGCCTGTATGATTGCGACGAATTCGCCAATGTTCATTTTTGCTGTCCGGGCCAGCCATATGACCGAGACAGCGATTCCCATGTAAAAGAAAGCGGAAAACGCCTCCAAGCCCACTTCGGAGCCCTGCTGCTTCTTTTCCAGGCGAAGCGTTTCTCCCGTGTTCTGCATAAATTTTTCCGCCCATCTCTCGCGAAAAAAAGAAGCCAGGCCGAACAATCTGATTTCCTTTGCCGACTTGCGATCCTGCAACAGATACTTGTAGTAATCTGCCGCACGGGCTACCGGGCTTTGCTTGAGATGCAGGCGATATCTCCTCTGGCCGAACTTCGCCTGGATATAAAAGATAGGGATCGTAGCCACCAGACTCAGGATCACCAGGCGCCAATCGATCACAATCAAAAAAAGCGCGTAGGAAAACAAGCTGATGCCGGCTTGCAACATATCAATGACACTTCGCACCGGAGATAAAAATCTGGCTCCCCCGCCCGAGATGCGCTGCAGATGATCATGGTAGTCGGGCAGGTCAAAATACATGACCGGAACAGACGAGGTTTTGTCCAAAATCATCTGCTGCACGTCGAAATCCAACGTGCATTCCATTTTCTTATCCAGGTATTCCCGAATATTTTTAACTGCTGATGATAGAATACTCAGCATGAATTGTCCAACCAACAACAAGAGCAAAAGTGCGTATTCCTTCGTGCTGCTTTGAATAAACCGTGTGACCTCGTTGATCAGTTCCTTTGACACCCATAAGGTGAGAAACGGGAAACAACCGGTTACGACGCTCAGTGTGACAGATAGGAAGAGCCACCACTTTCCTTTTTGCCACACGTACCGTAATGCCTTGGCAAGATATTTATTGTCCATCTTTTCCACCTGTCTCAAGGCTGACGCGAATTTGTTCGACATACTTCACCAAAAAATGAACCAGCAGAAACTCGCGCTGTATAACCCCTTTTGGATCGATGACAAAGAAAGTGGGAAACCTCGTGATGCCCAATCTTTTTAGAACCGCTTCCTTGACCGGAACAATCTCGGCCCATTTGCTATAGTCGGCCCGGAATTTTTCAAAGTAATCAGCCTGATCTGCTTCCGCCAGGCAGACAAACGGAATTTGCAGACTCCGATTCTCTTTCAAAAATTCAGCCAACGCCTCATGACAAGGATGGCAGGTAGGCGATGAAACCAAAAGGACCGCGTACGTATCTTTTACGACATCAGGCAGCTCAATCGCGTCATGGATCGGCATGCCTACAGAGTGATTCACGGTTTTCGTTTGCTGTGCAGGTTCCGGAAGGTAGGAAATCTCCAGCTTCAATCTTTTTACATAGTTTAAGATATTCAGCGATAAAAGAGTCCATCCCAAGGCTAAACCTATATACGCAGCGATCATGTCTACCCCCAAAAGAATGGCTGTTGCCACTTGCCAATGATGAAAAGGAGGCCACATCTGAAGGCTCTCCTTTTCATCAGCAATGCAACTTATGAAATTTCCCTATGAAAGCAAATCTGTCAACTCTTGCTCATCCAATCAAATCTAGCAGCATCTTACCTTTGACTCCGAACACCGTTCGCCATTTCTGGTGTCGTATGTGTACTTGATGTAGGTTTTGTTTCCCGTAGTTTGGCAACCGGACCAAGTGACATACTCGCAAACATACTTCGGGCCAGCAATGAAGCCGGAGTCAGCGCAAGGCACGTACATTGGCGACACGCCAAACAGATTGGAAATTTTTTGGAACATGATGATTCACCTCCCTGATTTTTATACTAGTACAAAAATACTGAATTGTAAATAAATTGAATCTATTCATTTATTTACAATTTCTATCATTTTTCGACATATCCTTGCTAGATTTTAATCATCCCACCATGTACGGGATGAAATCCTTTTGCCAGAGAACGTTTAAAACATGAAAAACACCCCTTAACGCAGCAGTGGCTTACTGGTTACCCAATGGCTGCTGATCAGGAGTGTCTTTATCCTTCTTCTTTATTATGTCAGGTCTTCAAATCACTTTGTTCTTTTTCAAATCAAGCCTAACCGCTGGAAAATCGTATCCACATGCTTCAAATGGTAGCGGTAATCGAAACAATCATCCAGCTCTTCCTTGCTCAGCGTCGAGGTCACGGTCTCGTCCTCCTCCAAAATCGCTCGGAAGGAACGCTGCTCTTCCCATGCCTGCATCGCCCGCGGCTGTACGGTGTCGTAAGCCTGTTCGCGGCTCATGCCCTTTTCGATCAGCTTCAGCATTACTTGCTGCGAGTAGATCAGGCCAAATGTGCGGTCCATGTTGCGCTTCATGTTTTCCGGGAATACAGTCAGGTTTTTCACGATGTTCATGAAGCGGCGCAGCATGTAGTTCAGAAGTTGTGTTGCATCCGGCAAAATGACGCGCTCGACCGACGAATGGGAGATGTCGCGCTCATGCCAGAGCGGAACGTTCTCGTAGGCGGAGAGCATATGTCCGCGAATCACGCGGGCCAGACCGGAGATGTTCTCGCAGCCGATCGGGTTGCGCTTGTGCGGCATCGCGGAAGAGCCTTTTTGGCCCTTGGCGAAAGCCTCCTCCACCTCGCGCATCTCGCTTTTTTGCAAACCGCGAATCTCGGTGGCAAACTTGTCCAGCGAGGTGGCGATCAAAGCCAGTGTCGCCATGTACTCCGCATGACGGTCGCGCTGCAGGGTCTGGGTGGAGATTGGCGCCGGTTCCAGGCCAAGCTGCTCGCATACGTACTTCTCGACGAACGGGTCGATGTTGGCGTAGGTGCCGACAGCGCCGGAGATTTTGCCGTACGCGATTTCTTTTTTCGCCGAGCGGAAACGGGCGAGGTTCCGCTTCATTTCCTCGTGCCAGAGCGCCAGCTTCAGCCCGAACGTAGTCGGCTCCGCGTGGACGCCGTGGGTGCGGCCCATCATGACGGTATCCTTGTGCTCCCGGGCCTTGTCTGCCAAAATCTGAATGAAGTCCTCCAGGTCCTTTTCCAGAATCTCGTTTGCCTGGCGAATCAGATAGGAGAGTGCCGTATCGACGACATCGGTAGAGGTCAGGCCGTAGTGGACCCATTTTTTCTCCTCGCCCAGCGTCTCCGACACAGCACGGGTAAAGGCCACCACGTCGTGACGGGTTTCTTCCTCGATTTCATAAATACGCTTGATGTCAAAGCCGGCGTTTTCACGCAGCTTTTTCACGTCTTCGGCGGGGATGACGCCCAGCTTGGACCACGCTTCGCAAGCGAGAATCTCTACTTCCAGCCATGCCTTGAATTTGTTTTCCTCTGTCCAGATGGCACGCATCTCCGGTCTTGAATAACGTTCGATCATTGTTGTCCCTCCGCTTTATTCGTCCATATTTCCAGCCGTTCGATTTCTGCCAGCGCCTCTTCCACTGTGGGCGCCAGTACGTTGATATGGCCCATTTTCCGCTTGGGCTTGCTGTCCGCTTTGCCGTACAGATGCAGCTTGGCGGTACGGGGCAGGCGTTCGATCCGCTCCAGCACAGGCTCCAGGTGCTCTCCCAGTATATTGGCCATGACCACCGGTGACAAGAGCTCCGTCGATCCCAGCGGCAGATTGCAGACGGCCCGCACATGCTGCTCGAATTGCGATGTGACGCAGGCGTCCATCGTATAGTGTCCGGAATTATGCGGGCGAGGCGCCAGTTCATTTACATAGAGTTCCCCGTTTGCTGAAAGAAACATCTCGACGGCGATCAGTCCGACCACGTCGAGCTTTTCCGCGATGGTGCGGGCGATCTCTTCAGCCCGTACGCGCACCTCTTCGGGAACGCGGGCCGGTACGATGGAGAGGTGCAGAATATTGTCCACATGCACGTTTTCCGCCGCCGGGAATACAGCCAGCTCGCCGGATGGATTGCGGGCGGCGATGACGGACAGCTCCATGACAAAGGGGACGAATTTTTCCACGATCAGCTCTGTCCCTGCTTTGGAAAGCGTTTCGTACGCTGTGTCAATCTCGTCCATGGACCGCAATACCCACTGTCCTTTCCCGTCGTATCCGCCGGTTGCCGTCTTCATCACCGCTGGCAAGCCCAGTTCCCCTACGGCCTGCCGCAGGCTGTCTGCGCTGTCGACGACGCGAAACGGCGCGACCGGGATGCCCAGATCGCGGATCGCTGTCTTCTCGCGAATGCGATGCTGCGTAATGCGCAGCAGGCGGCTTCCCTGTGGCACATAGGAACGGGATTCCAGCACCTCGGCCACCTGCGCGTCCACGTTTTCAAATTCGTAGCTGATGACATCGCTCGCCTGGGCAAGCTCCAAAGCCGCCTCCACATCGTCGTAGCGGGCGACAATTTGTCTGTCTGCGGTCTGTCCGCACGGCGCATCCTCCGTCGGGTCCAGCGTAACGAATCGATAGCCCATGGCTCGTCCAGCAAGTGCGATCATGCGTCCCAATTGACCTCCGCCCAAAATGCCAATGGTCGCTCCGGGCTTTATCGGATTGTTCTGTTTCGGTAGTGTCTCGGTTCGTTTCATCATGCCAGATCACTATCCCCCAATACCTTGTCGCGCACGGCCTCTCTTCTGGCCACGAAGCGCTCCTGAATTTCGGGGTACTTGATCCCGAGAATTTGCGCGGCCAGCAGTCCCGCGTTGACTGCACCGGCTTTGCCGATGGCAACGGTAGCCACTGGTACACCGCCCGGCATCTGGACGATCGAGAGCAGAGAATCTAGTCCGTTCAAGGTAGACGATTTGACCGGAACGCCGATGACAGGGAGTTCGGTCTTCGCTGCCACCATGCCGGGCAGATGGGCCGCACCGCCCGCTCCCGCGATAATGACTTCCAGCCCCCGCTGCTTCGCCCCTTCGGCATAGGCAAACATCAAGTCAGGCGTTCTGTGAGCGGATACCACTTTCTTTTCATACGGAACCTGCAGCTCCTCCAGAATAGCGCAGGCATCCTGCATCGTTTCCCAATCCGACGTACTGCCCATGATGACACCAACCAACGGTTTGACCATTGTCTACTTCGCCCCTCTTCCGTCAATGTCCTATCTTATCATAGAAAACGGGGCCACTGCTTCACATAGAAATGAACTTTGGCCACTCGTTTCACGCCCATTCAACGACAAAACCCAACCGATCCTTTCACAATCATGAACAGGAGCGCCTGGGCTTGCTATCTTTTTCAACATGTTTAGTGTAACAGGGGAAAAGCTGGACTGTCAACAGACAAACCGAACGATAAACAATGGTAAATGAAATAACATTCGCCTTTAGAACATCCGAGAAAGCCTTCCTCTTTTCATCCAGGCATCCGCCTCGCTCTTTTTTTCCAAATCCAGCCTGAGCCAGTAGTCGACAAACGGCGCCGCATTCTCTCCGGCAGCTTCTGAGAGCATTTTGACAAGCTCCCCTCCAGTTGCCTGGCTGTATTGATGGTTTTGGACGTACTCGCGCAACATTTGATGCAGCCGGTCTTTCCCCCACTCCGACCGCAGTGTCCACCACATCATCCCGCCTCTGGCATAGACCAGATCGCTGTAGCTCTTCCAGTCGGGAAAACGGTCCAGCGGCAGCCAGACATCCAATCCTTGTTTTGCGTAGGCATCCGACTGCCTGGCCCGTTCCCTCCGGTAGGCCAAATAGCTTCCGCCGCCAGACACCGGACCATCCTCCAGGAACGCCATCGTGGCATAATCGGCGAGGCTTTCGTCTACCCATGCCTCGCGAATCTCGTCGCTCCCGACCAGACCGTAGAACCACTGATGGGCCGTTTCGTGCGCCACTACCGCTGTCCCCATCCCGTTTGGACCATATTGTGAAGCAAAAAAGTCCCCCTGGATAAAGGAAATCCCGGGATACTCCATCCCTCCGAAAAAGCCTCCTGTCTTGACCACGTCGTATTCCGAATACGGGTACCTGCCAAACTGCTGGCCAAAATAGCGGATTGACTCGGCCGCTGTCTCGTGAAGACGGGCTACTGTTTCCGGATCGTCCCCCTCCTGCCACCATGTCCGGATGGTGGTCCCGTTCACCTGACTGGTCGTCTGCCTGTAGCTGTCATCCATCACGACCAATGCAAAATCCCTGATATTCCACGCATCAATCTCGTAGGCTGCTTCTTTTTGCGGACGTTTCCGCGTGACGACAGCCTGGCTTTCCGTCCCGCTCGTCGCCAAAAGGTAGCCCTCCGGCAGATGGACCTTCAGATGGTAATGAGCCATCTCGCTATAGAACGGGTCGCCCATCGGATAGTACGGGTCCAACCGCCATTCTCCCTTTTCGCGCACTGCCAGCATCGGCAGCCAATTGCCCAGCCACATGGCGTGACCGTTGTAGGACAGGCGCCCATTGTTGCGAGGGAGTTTGAGCTGAAATTCAA
Source organism: Brevibacillus borstelensis (assembly GCF_036700025.1). NCBI lineage: Bacteria > Bacillati > Bacillota > Bacilli > Caryophanales > Paenibacillaceae > Brevibacillus > Brevibacillus borstelensis. The sequence goes on from NZ_CP144922.1 coordinate 5,146,764, forward strand.
TCTCTACTTCCCTCAGGCGGGAGGTTTGCTTGCCGGATTGAACCGTTCCAGCGGACCTGACATCGGACTGGTTCGGGTTTACTTGCTCTTGTGTAATTTGCTTATCGCTGGTCTGCCTGGCGTTGGTCTGCTCTTCATTGCTTTGCTGCTCTTCATTGCTTTGCTGCTCTTCATTGCTTTGCTGCTCTTCATTGGTCAGCCGCTTTTCATTCGTCTGCCCGCCATTGGTCTGCAAAGTCTCAGGCAACGCTACCTGCAAAATGTTCTCCGTCGGTCCCGCCGTCCGAAATGCAGCAGTCTTTCCATCTGCACGGACATCCATGATCCGCATTCTTCCCGGTTCTGTCTGCTTTCCGAGAATCTGCTGCCAGTTGGGATCGCTCAAATCTGCCTGGGGATGAAACGCATTGGGGTACAGGTGAAACATCGCCTGACTGTCCGTTGAAAAAAATCGAACAGACAGCTTCCCGGAAACGGTGTGATTTTTCGGATCAATCCGGACGTCTCCGGTGTACGTCGTATGCGCCGGAATCTGCTCCGGCTTCACGGTATCGGCCCTCGCCTGATCCTTCCACGGCTGTGCCAACAGAAGAGCCGTCAAACCTGCCCCTGCTGCTGCCAGGAGCATCCATCCCTTCCGTCTCATGAGCGATCCCCCTCATATCTTACCGCTTTGCTGCCCGCTGCCGATCCAGCCAGGCCTCCGCCGCCTGTTCTTGACTTCTGTCCAGCAGCAGCCAGTATTTGATAAATGGGCTGGCATCTTCACCGGCTTCTGCCGTCAGCGCTTCCACCCATCCTTTCCCCGTCGCGATCCCGTGCTGATGGGCAGCCACAAAGCGCCTCAGCATTGCGTGAAGACGCTGTTCTCCCCACGCTTCCCGGAGCAGCCAGAGCATGGTCGTCGTCCGGGAATAGACCAGATTGCTGTAGCTCTCGTTATCAGGGAAACGGGACAGCGCCATCCACGGCTTGAGCCCTTTTTTGTCATAAAAGCCTGTCGTCCCTCTGACCATTCGGCCCACTACCTGCTCGCCGGCCAGCTCCGGATAGGCATTTACCATAAAGGCGAGGGAGGCGTATTCTGCCAAGCCTTCGTCAAGCCATGCCTCTTCTACCTGATTGTTCCCCACGAGACCATAAAACCACTGATGGGCCGTCTCGTGAACAACTGTGGGGATCGATGACAGGTGATCGCCTTGGTAGTGGGAGCCGTCCAGAAAAACGATGCCTGGATACTCCATGCCATTGATATTGCCGCCGATTCTCACCGTATCGTACTCCGGATACGGATAGGCGCCAAACTGAGCCTGAAAGTATGCGAGGGCTTTCACCGCCGCTTCGTGGTTCCGCTTCACTTGTCCCGCCGAATCACCCTGACGCCACCAGCTGCGTACCCATGTATTCCCTACAGGCGTCTCCGCATGCTGATAGGTGTTGTCCATAATGACGAGCGAAAAGTCTCGAACCCGCTTTGCCTGCAAGCTGTAGGTGATTTCACCCGTCTGAAGCTCTTTTCCCGCTATATTCCGGTCCGTCGCCGTACTGACGAATTGGTACCCGGCAGGGATCGTCAGTTGTACCTGGTAATTCGCCGTTTCCGTATAAAAAGGATCACCCACCGGTCCATAAGGGTCCAGATGCCAGCCAGAGGCATCGTACACCGCCAGTACCGGCAGCCAATTTCCGAGCCAGATCGCATGCTCGTCATACGACATCCGCCCCATGTTGAGGGGCAGCGTCATCTCGAAATCCAGCTCCAGGTCGATTGGTTGGGTAGTTGCTTGGGCAGTCGCTTGGGCAGTCGCTTGTAAACCTGCTTGTGTACTTGCTTGTGCGTATTGTAGTTCGCCTTCTTTAGCGCTGACAGCCTTTCCGAGCCCTACCTTCACGACCGTTCCGTCGATCTGATAGGAAGCAGGCTTTCCTTGGACGACCAGTTTGGTAATATGATACGTTCCGGGCACGGCATTTTTTCCTAAAATTTCTAGCCAAAGCCCCCCTGATTTTTTCTCGGTAAACGCCAAAGGATACAGGTGCAAATACACATAATCCGGGTCTCTCGGCGCAAACCGGATGTGGACGCTGCCGGTTGCTGTCTTGCTTGCCGGATCGATTTTCACATCAGCCGCATAAGAAGTCATGTCCTCCGTCGCTTGCCCCGCCGTCGGGGACACGGCAACGCTCTTTTCCAAGCTGTCGGCAGCATTCTCGCTCTCGCTCATACCGCTATTTTTTGCCGCAGCAAGCCTGGTGCCTCCAGGAGTATCTCCCGCACCTGCCGAAGCCGCGGCCCGCTTTGCAAAAGCCGCTCCTCCGGCAGGAAAAATCCCCACAAAACTCATACTGACGACCAATACCACATAGACAGCTTTCACCGAAACGAGCCTCTCCACCCGGCTTCTCACCGCATCTCCCCCTTTTCTTGTCTTCTATCCTACACGATCTCCACTGTTTCGCTAAGCCTGCATTTGGGTAAAAATGGAGGGCCAGTCCTTTTCATCTTTGATGCGAATTGTCCGCTCCTCGCCGCTGATCATATTCTTGACGACCACCGTCCCGGCAGCCCGCTCATTTTCCCCGAAAATCAGCACATACGGGATTCGCTCCTTGTTGGCGTAGTCCAGCGCTTTTTTCAAGCGGCGTCCCATGAGCTCTACCTCTATCCGCAGACTGGTCGATTTGCGAATGAGGTTTGCCAGTCCCAACGCCTCTGCTTCTGTCCCGAGCGGAATGACAAAGACATCTGCACTGCGGGCTTCAAAAGGGCTGTCGCCCATCGTGAGTGCCGTCAAAATGACGTCCAGTCCATATGAGATGCCCACGGCCGGATACTCCCGTCCGTCCCCCAGAAACTGGCCGATAATCTTGTCGTACCTCCCCCCGCTGCCAATGCTGGAGGTGATTCTGCCGTCCTTCAAAAAGATTTCGTACACCGTACCCGTGTAGATGCTAAGGCCCCGGGCCAAAAAGGGGGTAAACCGAACCTCTCCGGCCACACCCGCTTCTTGCAAAAGGGCAAACAGCTCCTGCAGCTCGGCTGCGCCCTCCTGTACCAATTGCTCGTCGTACCTGTTTGCCAATCCATCGAGACTCCGTTCCCCATTGCGCAAAAAATCGGCGATCTTCGCTATTACCGGCTCCTCGATTTGCCGCTCCCGCAAATCGTCGCAGACGCCATCTACGCCGATTTTTTCCAGCTTGTCAAGCGATAGCATCACATCTGCTGCCTGCTCCTCCGCGATCCCCATCACCTGAAGCAAGCCGGACAACAGCTTGCGGTTGTTCACCTGGATGTACACGTCCAAACCGAGCCGCGCAAAAGCCTCAAATGTCATGCTGATCAACTCGGCTTCCGCCAGCATGGAGGTCGTCCCGATGATATCTACATCACACTGGATGAACTCGCGGAACCGCCCCGGCTTGACCGGACCGTCGCGAAACACCTTGCCGATTTCATACCGTTTAAACGGCAGCCGCATTTCAGGATTCATCCCGACGACTTTGGCGAGAGGGACGGTCAAATCATAGCGCAGCGCCAAATCGCGTTCCCCCTGATCGGTCAGCCTGTACACCTCTTTGAGGATTTCCGCCCCTCCCCCGTATTTCGAAGCGAGCAGATCGTAATGCTGCAGCATCGGCGTCTCCAGCGGCTTGCAGCCGTGCGAGGCAAATACTTCCTCCAGCGTCCTCCGGATCGTATTGCGAAGCCCCTGTTCCTCCGGCATAAAATCCCTTGTCCCTTTGACATTGCGCAAAATCCCTTCCATAAACTGTTCCTCCTTTTCATTTGCTTCCCAGTCTGCTTCTTTTCCTTCTCCGGAAACGGCAAAAAAGCCATGCGGAGACATCAAATGCCCGCATGGCTTTCCTTCTGCCACCGCAGGCACCAAGCACAAACAGCGCTTGCACCTGCGGAAAATTTCATTTCCGTAGATACAAACGCTCTAATGATGGTGATGCAGTTGAAGGAATGTGCGAAGACCGATCATCGGTCCATCCCTCCTGAGCAGAATTTTTCCTATCATACAACACGCAGTAGCCGCGGCGCAAGAATCAAGCTTGTCCCCTGCACAATAAAAAACCGGCTGCCGCCACTCAGGCGACAACCGGTTGACCTTTTGTCCATCTATTCTCTCAGGAAGATAAAATACGCCAGGAAGACGAAGAACAGCGCGTACATGACTGGATGAACCTCGCGACCTTTGCCCTTCAACACCTTGATCACCGGGTAAGTGATGAAGCCTGCCGCGATTCCGGAAGCGATGCTGTAGGTCAGCGGCATCATCAGGACCGTCAGGAACGCCGGGAACGCTTCGTCCATTTCGCTCCACGCGATCTGGGCCATGTGAGACGCCATCAGTACACCTACGATCACGAGCGCTGGCGCTGTCACAGCTTCCGTCACGACGGAGAGCAGAGGGAAAAAGAACAGAGCCAGAAGAAACATGATCCCGGTTACAACTGAGGCAAAGCCTGTCCGGCCGCCCGCTGCGACGCCTGCCGTCGATTCGACGTAGCTGGTCGTAGTCGACGTTCCGAGGATCGCTCCCGCCATACCGGCAATCGCGTCGGAAGCCAGTGCGCTTCCCGGACGAGGCAGCTTGCCATCCTTCAGCAAGCCTGCCTGGCTCGCTACTCCAAGCAGTGTTCCTGTCGCATCGAAAAAGTCAACAAACAGGAAAGTGAAAACGACAATCAGCATTTTCGCGCTAAACAACGTAGAAAAATCGCCAAGATACTGGAAAGCTGCACCAAAGGTTGGAGCAAGGCTTGGCGGCGTGTCGACGACCTGTTTCGGAAGTTCCACAATCCCGAAAATCATCCCCACGATCGCCGTCACAACCATCCCGACGAAAATCGCGGCATTTACCCGGCGAGCCATCAGGACTGCCGTCAAAACCAGACCGAAAACAGCCAGCAAAGCATTTTTCACAGCCAATACCTGCGCGGCATCCATATCCGGATGGAAGGTCAAATGGCCGAGTGTCACGACTGTCGCGTCACTGGCGATAATAATACCCGCGTTTTTCAAACCGATAAATGCGATAAACAGCCCAATCCCAGCGGACACCGCGTACTTTAGCCCCTGAGGGATGGAGTTTACAATCGCTTCCCGAATGCCAGTGAGCGACAGGAGCAAAAAAATCGTACAGGAGACAAAAACCCCCGCCAAGGCCTGCTGCCAGGGAATCCCCATCGTCAGAACAGCTGTATACGTAAAGAACGCGTTGAGTCCCATCCCCGGCGCCTGGGCGATCGGCAAACGGCCGACAAACGCCATGACGAGTGTACCAATCGCTGCTGCCAGCGCTGTGGCTGTAAAAATGGCTCCAAATTCCGGATAGTTCGCTTTCAGCTCAGGCGGCAGATCGGCCCCGCTGAGGATGAACGGATTGACAGCCAAAATGTAGGCCATTGCGAGAAATGTAGTGATACCTGCAATCGTTTCACGACGATAATTGGTGCCTAGCTTGTCAAATTCGAAGTACTTCCGCACCGGAATGTCCCCCCAGATATTTTTCGGTAAATAAAAAGCCGAGGCGCAACCATACACCTCGACTACCGAACAAAACAGACGGGAAACCATAAATAAAATGAGTACCTTAACGTTTCAATATCCCCGTTGATGTCTTGTTCGTAGCCAGGTCGTTTGCGGCGACCTCGTAGAAACTCCCGAGCCCTATTCCCGAGAATATACGAACCTTCCTTATTTACCTTTTCACAACGAAAAGTTTAGCAGGAAGAAAAGAGGTTGTCAACGGAAAATACGAACGATAAAAATCTCTGATCAATCAATATCCGGTTTTATTGCATTTCAGATGAGGACCTTCCTGCCATTCTCACAGCTTGTCCCCAATTCCGAACGAAAATTTACTCCCACTCGATAGTTGCTGGCGGTTTGGACGTGATGTCGTACACGACTCGGTTCACGTTCTCCACTTCATTGACAATCCGGGTGGAGATTTTCTCCAGCAGATCCCACGGAATCCGAGCCCAGTCTGCAGTCATTCCATCAATGGAGGTAACGGCCCGAATCCCGACTGTGTAGGAATACGTACGAACGTCACCCATTACTCCGACACTTTTCATATCCGGCAGTGCCGTGAAGTATTGCCAAATTTCTCGATCCAGACCTGCTTTCGCGATCTCTTCGCGCAGGATAGCATCCGATTCACGAACGATCTCCAGTTTTTCTTCTGTAACTTCGCCCAATACACGAATGCCAAGACCTGGTCCCGGGAACGGCTGACGCCATACGATTTCATCCGGCAATCCGAGTTCTGTTCCCAGCTTGCGGACTTCGTCCTTAAACAGTGTTTTCAACGGCTCGATCAAGGTGAAGGTCATATCCTCTGGCAGCCCGCCAACGTTGTGGTGAGACTTGATGGTGTGGGCAGTAGCCGTACCGCTTTCCACGATGTCGGTATAGAGTGTGCCCTGGGCAAGGAAATCCATGTCTTTCAGCTTGCTTGCTTCCTCGTCAAACACGTAAATAAATTCGTTACCGATGATTTTGCGTTTTTGCTCTGGATCGGTTACGCCTTTCAATTTGTTTAGGAAACGTTCGCGAGCGTCAATTTTGATGACATTCATCGAGAATTTATTCGCGAATGTCTCCATGACGCCTTCCGCTTCTCCCTTGCGGAGCAAGCCATGGTCTACGAACATGCAAGTCAGTTGATCGCCGATCGCCTTGTGAATCAAAGCCGCTACGACCGAGGAGTCGACCCCGCCGCTCAAAGCGCACAGAACCTTTTTGTCTCCAACCGTCTCGCGGATCTTTTTGATCTCATCGTCGATAAACGTGGTCATGCTCCAGTTGCCTTCGCAACCGCAAATCTCAAACAGGAAGTTGGCGATGAACTCGTTTCCTTTTACCGTATGGCGCACTTCCGGATGGAACTGTACCCCGTACAGCTTGCGCTCAGGATGGCTGATGGCTGCCACGGGACAGCTGTCGCTGACTGCATCGATCCGGAAACCGGCCGGCAGCTCCACGACCTTGTCGGAGTGGCTCATCCAGACCACTTCATTTTCTCCCCATTTTTCGTACAGGCTGTGCGGTTGCTGCAGACGAAGCTCGGCTTTTCCGTATTCCCGTTTGCCGGCGCGCTCCACTTTTCCTTCCAGCATGTGGCTCATCAGCTGCATGCCGTAGCAAATCCCCAGTACCGGCACATCCAGATCAAAAATAGCCGGATCTACTTTCGGTGCGCCTTCCTCATACACACTGGCAGGTCCGCCGGAGAAAATAATCCCCTTTGGCTGCATTTCCTTGATTTTTTCAACAGGTGTATTGTAAGCGACCAGCTCGCTGTACACCCCAAGATCCCGTACGCGACGGGCGATCAACTGGTTGTATTGTCCCCCGAAATCCAGTACGACGACCATTTCCATTGGCTTGCTCATGTGATCCTCCTTCTCCTGTTTCCGCCAGGTTGTTACCGATAATTTCACCTTGGCCAAGCTCATGCACCGCGAGATTGGGAACGTAAACGCATTTTCGTTTCCCAACCGTCCAAGGTTGTAAAAAAACCGGGACCATTGCCTCCGATAAAACAAAACGGAGGCAGAGTCCCAGTTTGTGTACACTTTTGCGGTTGCATGTACAAAAATCCGAAGTCCTCACCTCGTAGTCGCCCGATTTACGGTCGAGCGGTAGAAACTGTCAGGCCAATTCCTGATACTATACGAGTATTCGAAGGAAATTCTAGCAGACTGAAGGTAATAGTTCAAGGCTTCAATTGCTGGGTAAGCCGATCAATCAGTTGCTGTGCAATCGAACGGGCCTTTTCCTCCATTTCCCTGCACCCATAATAGAGACGCTCATACAGGTGAGTGAGGTACTGCAGGTCTTGACGTTTGTCACCGGTCAGAGCAATTCTCTTCACGTACTCCCGCAAAGTCTCACCCGGTTCCCGTCGTGAATGCAGATGCTGAATCATCTGAAGCAGCAGTTTATATCGATCCGAGTAGTGCTCGTTTGGATGACTTCTCATTTGACGCTGAAGCCACCAATACGTGATAACCCGTTTCTTCCTCCAGGCCAGATAAGCACCGGCTGCCAGCAACACAAGCGCTGCCGCTTTTGCTTGCCACGGCATTTTCCAGCTTGCCTGTGTGGGGCTGTCGGCGCCCTCAAGCTCGTCTAGTCGGTTGTTTCTCCGTTCGGCTGCCGTATTTTCTTGCAGATTCGGAACCGGCAGGGTTACCGATTGTTCCGATGAGTTCAGATCGTATTTGATGCGAACAGGGGACAAGAAAGTGCTGGTCGCTTCAAACGGAATCCAGCCTTGTCCAGGGAAGTAGACCTCTACCCAGGAGTGAGCGTCCTTGTTTCGAACTTCGATGACATCGTTGCCATTGCTGTCAGTGCCTACGCGGCTGCCCGGAGCAAATCCCTTGACCCAGCGTGCCGGTATCCCGATCGATCGCAGCATGACCGCCATCGAGGTCGAGAAATGGTCGCAGTAGCCCCTGCGGCTGTCAAACAGAAAGTGGTCTACGAAGTCCTGCCCCGGTGCCGGTACGGGCACATCCTTGGTCTCGTATTTATAATCTCCTCCCGTACGGAGGTAATTCTCGATCGCGCGCACTTTTTCATACGGAGTGTTTGCGTTCTTGGTGACATCCAGAGCCAGCTCCTTCACTCTGTCGGGCAACTCGCCAGGAAGCTGCAGGTAGCGTTGCTTGATGTCAATCGGATAGGTGGAACCTGCTTGCATGATTGCCTTTTCGCTGACAATCGGCACTTCCGCTTCCAATTCATATTTCTCCGGCTTCAGCAGAAAACGGCTCGGCAGTGATCGCTTCTGTCCTGTGCTTTGAGATTCTGTCGCTTGTTCACCCTGTTCTTCTGTCGGCTGTACTGCCTGACCACTTGCAGGCTGCCCGGTCGGAGCTCCTCCCGGCTGTACTGCCTGGCCACCTGCGGGCTGCCCGGTCGGAGCTTCTCCCGGCTGTACTGCCCGACCACTTGCAGGCTGCCCGGTCGGAGCTTCTCCCGGCTGTACTGCCTGGCCACTTGCAGGCTGCCCGGTCGGAGCTTCTCCCGGGTGTGGCACGCCTCCCTCTTCTGGCTCGGCTTCCTCCCTCGGAGCTCTCATATCTACTCTGCCGGCCCGTACCTCCACTTGCTGGCTTGCTCTGTCATAAACCATCGTGGCGTTATCAGGCTCGATGCTTACAACCTTTTTCAACTGCCCTGGATAAAACATCGTAAAATACGGTTCCCCTCTGGAAAAATCCATTGTAGCCCGCACTTCCTTTGTTTCCGTTCCATGAAACAGCATTTGCTTCCACTGATGGGTTTGCAGGTTCAAAATAGGCTCATACTCCCGCTCTCCCTTTTGCCAGCCGCGTCCTGTGTAAATATCCTTGGAGTCGCCGCGCCAGTACGTCCGCTCATTGGTGATAGCAACAAAGACTAGCGCCTCATCCTGTTGGAAGGGGCCACCGAGGTTTTCGTCATTATTGTCGTAGCCGACCTTTTTCATGGTGCCAACTGGCCCTTCCTCGCCTCCGGTTAAAAAGGCGATCGGATCCGGCCAGACGGCATCTTTTTTCGGGCCGGCGTAGGCGACACTTACTACGATGGCCAGAATCAATACCGGGGCGATCAACGTATTCCACAGCGTCCAACGCTTTTTGCCCGCAATCGGGGCCCGCTTGGATATGGCTGTCAGATGGGCGACAGCCAGCAGCATAAACCCGTAGATCAGCGTTCGGATGATCGCACCGTCCGCCTCATAAGGCAAAAACGTATCCAGCACTGCCAAGTACAGCTCTGTCAAAAAGACAAACCAAAGGCCCTGCCGCTGTTCCAAAACTAGATAGGTGACCATCGAAATCAGTATGGCCAGCATGAGATCAAATAGCAGGTTGCGGGAGATCAGAGACATCGAAATCCAATCCTGCTGAAAAGCCAACGGCACATCGCGCACCAGGCTTGCATACATGTTGTAAAGCCATTCCGTACTCAAAAACGACGATGTGAAAAAGTCGGAATGAATGATCCATAAAATACCGAGCAGCTTGAAAGGAAAGGTCAGCCATCGGTATGGAACGACCAGATCGAGTAACAAAACACCTGCAACGATCATGTAGAATGGCCAAAGTGTTCCGGTATCGGTCAGCTCGCTTAAAGGCAGCAGCCACTCCCTCAGCATGAGAAAAAGAAACAAGGCAGCAAGCCATTCCATTCCTTTGGGGCGTCTCCAAACACTCATTACGAGGCACCTCCTATCCGCTTCCCGTCTTCCACATCATCCAGGTGCACCGATTTGCACGTTACCTTGCTCGCCATCAGCATTTGAATAGCTTGCTTCTCCTCCGGTGCCGGAACCGCATGTGCATGAATCCGCAGTAGATGGACATGCCGCCCTTTTTGAGACAACTGTACCAACCTGGCTACCAGTTCCTTGTCGACGCGTGGCGTGATCACGACCAGTGTGACGCCTAGAGGCTGCTCCAACGCTTCCCGCCCCACAATCCGGGCAAAGCTGTCCACACCTTCCGCCATCACCCGTGCCAGTTGGTCAAAAATCCGGATAAAATGCGTATGCGAACAGGCTGGTTGTATCGCGATTCGCTCTTTTTGCTTGTACGTCAAACCGTAATGATACTGATTGCGATTGGCATAAGCGACGAGACTTGCGGTCAGTTTTACGGCGGCCTCGAACAATTGCGGCGTTTGATCCTGGTAGTGAGCCTTTTCTACATCCAGAAAAAAGACCACCTGGTTCATCGCCTGGTGTTCAAATTCTTTTGTCTTGAGACCGGTCCCGCGTGCCGATGCGCGCCAATGAATTTGGCTCAGTCTGTCTCCACGGTGATATTCACGGACACCTCGCACTGCCGCTACGTCATCAGAACGGCGATGAGCGACGTGTACAGTCCCGCTGAAGCTCCCGTCACCCAGTGCCCAATGCGTCATCTCCTGATAGGACGGGTAAACGAGGAAATCATTGAAGACCGGGACCGTCTTTTTCCTTTCAACAAATCCAAAGAAGTCTCCCCCGCCCAACACACATTCGGTCAAACAATAATAACCCCGCGGCAGTCCGGGTATGACGTATTTAAACTCTATTTCTCTTTTAAACCAAGGAAAGATTAATTGCCGATGCGGCTCAAATACACCAGCCAGCCGGTCTGGCAGCGGTTCTATCACTACGTTCCAGCCCAAAGGAAACCAGAAACGGCGGCGCAAACGCACCGTTACAACGACGTCTTCGCCTTCCTGAAGGCGGTTTCGGTCGATTTCCCTGACGACCTCTAGCGAGCGGAACATCATGAAAAACACACACAATTCATAAGCCAGAAACACCAGGCTGCTGTAAAACAAAAACCAACTGGCAAACCCGCCCTGGAACATGGCAAACACAAACGTAATGAGGACAAGTGCAGCGGTTTTGATTTTCCCGTAGCGTTGTTGTTTCATGCACGTTCACCGCCTCAGCTAACCGGAACACGCGTTTCCGATAGAATCGCCGATAGGATCCGGTCGATCGTAGCTCCCTCCAGCCGAGCCTCCGGTTTCAAAATAATCCGATGAGCAAATGTCACCGGCACCAGTTCTTTGATGTCATCCGGAATCACATAATCTCGCCCACGCACGAAAGCCAACGCCTGGACCGCACGGAAAAGGGCAAGTGACCCGCGTGGGCTGACGCCCAGGTACACCTGATGGTGTTCTCTCGTCCGCATGCACAAGCGTACCAAGTACTCCTGAACGCCTTCAGACACTCGGACAGCGGCGACCTGCTTCTGGATTTGAGACAGCTCTTCTGTTGTAACGACGGGCTCCAGGCTGTCGAGCGGGTTTTCCCCGGAGAACCTGTTTAACATCCGCACCTCTTCCTCCAAGGTCGGATAGCCAAGACGCAGCTGCATCAAAAAGCGGTCTAACTGCGCTTCCGGCAAAGGAAACGTACCCTCGTACTCCAAAGGGTTTTGGGTTGCCATTACAAAAAACGGGCTGTTTAATCGGTAGGTATTGCCGTCAACGGTAACGGAACGCTCCTCCATTGCCTCAAGCAGCGATGACTGTGTCTTTGGAGAGGTACGGTTGATCTCGTCAGCCAAAATAACATTGGCAAAGATCGGTCCGGGACGGAACTCGAATTCCATCGTTTTTTGATTGAAAATCGCTACGCCTGTTACATCTGTCGGCAGCAGGTCGGGAGTAAACTGGATTCGTTTAAATTCGCCGCCAATCGATCTCGCCAAAGACCGAACCAGCATGGTTTTACCGACTCCAGGGACATCTTCCAGCAAAACATGGCCATTTGCCAATATGGCTGCCACGCATAGTTCAATAATGGAGCGCTTTCCAATCAGTACTTTTTCAATATTAGCAATCAACTTTTCCACAGAGGGATGTGAATGATCGAGTTTAATCGAGTTCATGGATGACAACTCCTGTTCCAACGTATTCTACCTTTTCGGCAATCACGTGTAATAAGGGCCTTTTCATCAAATAGGAACGGCCGATGGTCGACTCTCTCTTCATTTTATCTGATACCTTCATCCAGTGGAGAGGAAACCTATTCCTAAAGTAAGATAATGCGCTTGAAGTTACAAGGAAAAAATCGTTAATATTTGTAAAATTGTGAAATGAACTATGAAAAAAAGGGTAGGATGCATTCCTACCCTGTTGTCGTAATCTACACATATGGCGTGCCCTGAGAGATTCGAACTCCCGACCTTTTGATTCGTAGTCAAACGCTCTATCCAGCTGAGCTAAGGGCACAAAATGGAGCGGACGACGGGGCTCGAACCCGCGACCTTCGCCTTGGCAAGGCGACGCTCTACCAATTGAGCTACGTCCGCATAATCGTGATTACATATAAAACGTATAAACAGTCTCAAGGTCACTATGGTGCGGGTGAAGGGACTTGAACCCCCACGGTCTCCCGCCAGAACCTAAATCTGGTGCGTCTGCCATTCCGCCACACCCGCATGCACATTGAGAAACTGTTATTTTTGAAAAACTGGTGAGCCATGAAGGACTCGAACCTTCGACCCTCTGATTAAAAGTCAGATGCTCTACCAACTGAGCTAATGGCTCAAACAAGTGGCTGGGGTACTAGGATTCGAACCTAGGAATGACGGAGTCAAAGTCCGTTGCCTTACCGCTTGGCTATACCCCAAAAGTGGTGCCGGCGATAGGACTTGAACCCACAACCCCCTGATTACAAGTCAGGTGCTCTACCAATTGAGCTACACCGGCATG
>NZ_CP144922.1:5172500-5370000 GCF_036700025.1 Brevibacillus borstelensis
CGATGGGAAGCTCGCTCTCTTGGCTGTAAAACTCGCAACTCTTCCGAAAGGTTGCGGCAAACAAACACGGACAGGCAGCCATGCAGGTTAGCGAGCTGAACGTCATGATCCAGGCGATCTCCCACATGGGCAATGACCTTGCCTTCCACCATTCGCAGAATAGCGGGATCCGGCTTCCCCGTTCCCGCCCTCTCCGGTGTAACGACAACATCAAAAAGCTCTGCCAGTCCCAGCTTTTCCATTACCGGGTATTGATACTTAAAAAAACCGTTTGTAACGGCCGCGACTCCTAGGCCCCGATTCCGAAGCTCTCTTAAAGCAGGAAGAATGCCGTCTTCAAGCAAGTGGATTTTCGGAACGACACAGTGCTTGATTACGATCTCTTCTATATTTAGCCGTTGGGTAATGTTCCTCTGCTCCAACCATTCAGCCAGCATTCCATCCCAATCGTAGGCCTCCACGTATCGTTCCATTTTCATTCGCTTGTTATGCTCCATTGCGAGTTCGCGTGTCACATCGAGCGAAACGCCTGCCCATTTCGAAACCGTTTCATTAATCTCGGGAAACACCCATCCGCCAAAAGGGTTTTGCATCAACGTTCCGTCAAGATCAAAGGTTACCCACTCTTTCTTCATCACTTGATCGCCCCCGAAGTTAATCCCTCAATAAACTGCCTGGACGCAAACAGAAACGCCACGATCATGGGCAGCGAGGAAATCGTCAAGCTGGCAAACAGCATGTTCCACTCTGTATCGTATTCTCCAAAGAGTGCAAGGACCCCTAATGGAATCGTGCTGAGCTCTTCGCTCTTCAAAAAAATGAGCGGATAGAAGAAGTCGTTCCACACACCAATCAGGTGAACAATGCCGACCGTTGCCAATGCCGGCTTCATCAAGGGCAGGATGATTTTGTAGTACACCTGAAAGCCGTTGCATCCATCCAGACGCGCCGATTGATCAAGCTCGGTAGGCAGCGTACGGAAAAAGCCGTAAAAAACGAATACGGCAAATGGAATCCCGCCGGCCACATAAAGAATCACCAGTGATGTGAGCGTGTCCAGCAATTGCAGCTTGAGCATGATCATATAGAGAGGAAGAATCGCCAGCTTCATCGGAAGCATCAACCCCAGCATAAAGAAGAACAGAATGTAGGGATTCCAGCGAAACTTGTACCGGGACAAATAGAACGCCGCCAATGAGGATAGAAAGATGATCAGGAATACAGACAAACCGCTCACGTACACACTGTTCCATATATAAGCCCCGAAGTTGACTTTGTCCCAGACCATCGTGTAGTTGTCAAACGAAAAAGACGTGGGAAGTGCCAGCGGTGATGTGAGAATCTCCAGGTTCGTCTTGAATGAGGAGCTGATCATCAAGAAGATGGGATACAACGCCAGAAATGAAAAGAACAGCAATACCAGATACTTGGCCACTCGCCCGATCTTTATAGTCATGGATGTCCTCCTACTGTTCGAATTCCTTTCGTTTGAAGAAGAAAAGAAGTACAGCCGTTGCGCTGGAGATCATCAAAAACAGCACAACTGCCAGCGCGGAGCCAAGTCCGATCGACTCTCCGCCCTCTACCGATCCAAAGGCCAGCCGATAAAAATACGTTGCCAGCACATCTGTGGAATAGTACGGCCCCGCCTGAGAGCCTTGCATGGCAAAAATCAGTTCAAATGCCTCGAAGGCGCCGATAAATGTCAAAATGGTCATTACCATCACGGATGGCATCGCCATTGGCAATGTAATCCGAAGCAGCATAGTCAAACCGGATGCCCCATCCATCTTGGCGGCGTCATAGATTTCCGAGGGAATCGCCTGCAAGCCCGCCAAAAAGATTAAGACAGCAAACCCGAGGCCGTACCAGCTGTTCACAAGGATGATCGTATACAAAGCCGTATCCGGGCTGCCCAGCCATGGTTTGGCCAATGCTTCCAACCCGATAAAGGAAAGAAAGGTATTGAGCGCCCCGTATGTAGGGTTCAGAATCAGGCTGAACAAAAACCCGACAACGATAACGGACAAAAGCTTCGGCATAAAAATAACGGCCTTGAAAAATTCCTTTCCGCGAATCTTGCTGTTAATCAGCATCGCCAGGAAAAACGCGACGATCAGTTTGGAAACAACTGTTAGGATAAAGAAAATGACGTTATGTCCAAAACCGCGGTAAAACATCTCTTTAAACGGAGACTCCGTAAACAGGCGGACAAAGTTTTCCAATCCGGCAAACGAGCCCCGCTGCATTCCGTTCCAGGAGTAAAAGCTGTTCCAAAACGCGGAAAAGATCGGGAACACCTGAAACCATACATAGAATATCAAGGCAGGCAGCAGAAACAGATGAACGAGATGCTTTTTCCAGTTCACTCCCCGTTTGACCGACGTTTGTCTCTTTGTTTCCAGTGTTTTTTCCAATTCAGGCACGCTGTTTCAACCTCCTCCTAAGCTGTACTCATCAAAAAGGGTACAGTCAAGCAAGTCGGCCTGACTGTACCGCTGCAATCAACAATCCGTACGCTTTCTGCCTTACTTGGCTGGCTTAAACCATTTATCAGCGGAAGCCTGGGTCTCCTCAGCTACCTGCTCGACTGTCAGTTTGTTGATGTACATCCCTTGCAGAGAGTTCTCAAACAATGTTTTCGTGGTTGGAGTCCCATCGCCGAAGTGGACCAGCATCAGGAACGGCACCATGCTCTTATCACTGAGCTGCGTCATTTTTTGAACGAGCGGATTCTTCGGCTCTACCCCTGGGATCGCGCTGAATCTGTTTAATTCGTCGCTGAACAATTGCCCGAACTCTTTGGAAGCAAGGAACTCCATGAATATTTTTGCTTCTTCCGGGTGTTTGGTCGACTTGAAGATGCCGTACGAGCCGTCCACCCAGTTTACAATCGGAGTATCTCCTCCCTTTTCCTTGGCCAGAGAGGGAATGATGTCAAGCGGCATATCCGGATTTTGCTTTTCGAACGTTTCCAGACGATAGCTGCCGTTGATATACATCGCAGCCTTGCCGGTGTAGAACAGCGCCTGGACATCCTTGTCGTCGAGCGCGATGAAATCCTGCGGGAAGTACTGCTCCAGTTCCTTCATCTTTTTGATCGAGTCAATGAAAGCCGGGTCTTTGAAATTGACCTCGCCCTTCAGCATTTTCTCGATGTACTCGTTTCCGCCGATTGAGCTGGGCGCAAAAACGCTGTGGGTAATGGACAGCAGATAAGCTGCCTTGCCTGATTGCGCAATCGGGATAATGCCTTTCGCCTTCAAAGCATTGCACACCTGGATAAATTCGTCCCACGTTTGCGGAGCCTCCAAGCCATTCTCCTCAAACAGCTTTTTATTGTAGAAGATGACGGCTGAGTTGATCGACAACGGTACGCCGTAGACTTTGCCATCGCTGCCGCGAGCGGCATCCAGGTACGCCTTCGGAATATCGCTTACCCCTTTCAGATCATCGATGGGCATCAGGTAGCCTGCATCTGCAATAGAGGTAGCTCCCTGGTAAGGACGAAGCTGCAATATGTCCACTCCCGTCCCGGATGTCAGCGTATTGGTCAAAATCGTGTTGTATTCGGTTGACTTGAACGGTTTGAACTTTACCTTGATGTTTGGATGCTTCGCTTCAAACTCGGCGATAATCTTGTTGTACGCTTCTTTGTCTTCTGTACGCCAGCTGTACATCGTCAGCTCAACCTGTTCCCCTTTTGGCGCTTCAGCCGCAGGTTGAGTCTTTCCCCCTTCTCCGCCGGAAGTCGTTGCCGGAGGACTGCCGCTACAGGCAGCCAGGAAAAATACCAGCAAAAGAGAAAACAGCCAAACCCCTACTTTTCTCATCGCGAAAATCTCCTCCACGTTTTCCATTTGTCTGTCCTTCTCGTGCACGCTTGCTCTTGAAGTATTATTTTATAATCTATTATAAAATTAGGAAATATTTTTTCAATATAAATATTTACACTTTTCAAAAAACATTTGAGACGAGGAGACGCTTTCCGAAAAAAAGAAGGACGACAACAAGGATGTGCCCCATGGAGAGCACATGCCTTGAACGCACAAAAAAGAGACAGACCCGCAAGTCTGTCTCTTTGCGAAACGGATGGCCGTTTCTTACATCATGCCCATGCCGCCCATGTCAGGCATGCCGGCAGGCGCTTTGTTTTCTTCTGGTTTGTCTGCCACAACTGCTTCGGTAGTGAGCAGCATAGCCGCTACGGATGCAGCATTGGACAGAGCGGAGCGAGTAACTTTCGCAGCGTCTACGATACCTGCTTCGAGCATGTTTACCCACTCTTCAGTAGCAGCGTTGAAGCCGATGCCCACAGGTTCTTTCTTCAGGCGCTCAACGATAACGGAGCCTTCCAGACCAGCGTTGGCAGCGATTTGGCGAACTGGCTCTTCCAGAGCGCGCAGAACGATCTGAACACCAACCGCTTCTTCGCCTTCAGCTACAACTTTTTCTACCGCTTTGATAGCGTTGATCAGGGTAGTACCACCGCCAGGCACGATACCTTCTTCCACAGCAGCGCGAGTGGAGTTGAGGGCGTCCTCAATGCGGAGTTTCTTTTCTTTCAGTTCGGTTTCGGTAGCTGCACCGACCTTGATCACTGCTACACCGCCAGCCAGTTTTGCCAGGCGCTCTTGCAGTTTTTCACGATCGAACTCGGAAGTGGTGTCTTCGATTTGTTGACGGATTTGAGCAACGCGTGCATCGATATCAGCCTTGTTGCCTTCGCCTTCCACGATCGTAGTGTTTTCTTTGGTAACAACAACTTTGCCAGCGCGGCCGAGTTGCTCCAGCTTGGTGGATTTCAGTTCGAGACCCAGCTCTTCTGTGATGACTTCGCCGCCAGTGAGGGTTGCGATGTCGCCCAGCATAGCTTTGCGGCGGTCGCCGAAGCCAGGAGCTTTTACAGCAACAGCTGTGAAGGTACCGCGCAGTTTGTTTACTACGAGAGTAGCCAGCGCTTCGCCTTCTACATCTTCTGCGATGATCAGGAGCGGTTTGCCGCTTTGTACAACTTGCTCCAGAACAGGCAGAATTTCTTGGATGTTGGAGATTTTCTTGTCAGTGATCAGGATGTAAGGGTTGTTCAGAACCGCTTCCATCTTGTCGGTATCAGTGATCATGTAAGGAGAAGCATAACCGCGATCGAACTGCATACCTTCTACTACATCCAGCTCAGTAGTGAAGCCTTTGGACTCTTCAACGGTGATTACGCCGTCTTTGCCCACTTTTTCCATCGCTTCAGCAATCAGGTTGCCGACTTCTTGGTCGTCAGCGGAGATCGCTGCTACTTGTGCGATAGCGGATTTGCTTTCTACCGGCTTCGCGATGGATTTGATTTCTTCAACAGCTGCGCGAACAGCTTTCTCCATACCGCGGCGGATTACCATCGGGTTAGCGCCGGCAGTTACGTTTTTCAGACCTTCGCGAACCATGGCATAAGCCAGAACAGTTGCAGTTGTCGTACCGTCACCAGCGATATCGTTGGTTTTGGTCGCTACTTCTTTAACCAACTGCGCACCCATGTTTTCGTATGCGTCTTCCAGTTCGATTTCCTTTGCGATGGTCACACCGTCGTTGGTGATCAGCGGGGAACCGAATTTTTTCTCCAGAACCACGTTGCGGCCTTTTGGACCGAGGGTTACTTTAACGGCATTTGCCAGTGTTTCAACACCGCGAAGCATCGCGCGGCGAGCATCTTCAGAGAACTTGATTTGTTTTGCCATCAGAACTCAACCTCCTGCGTTATGTGTTTACGGTTCGTACCGGTCTTGCCTTATGTGAAAGAGCCTTAGCCGATGATCGCCAG
Source organism: Brevibacillus borstelensis (assembly GCF_036700025.1). NCBI lineage: Bacteria > Bacillati > Bacillota > Bacilli > Caryophanales > Paenibacillaceae > Brevibacillus > Brevibacillus borstelensis. The sequence goes on from NZ_CP144922.1 coordinate 5,178,310, forward strand.
GATATCGGATTCGCGAAGCACGAGGTATTCTTTGTTATCCACTTTCACTTCGGTGCCGGCGTATTTGGAGAAAATAACCTTGTCGCCTTCTTTTACTTCCAGAGCGATGCGCTCTCCGTTGTCGGAAACGCGACCAGAACCGACTGCGACTACACGACCTTCTTGCGGTTTTTCTTTCGCAGTGTCAGGGAGAACGATACCGCTAGCGGTCGTCTCTTCTTTGGAAATTGGTTCGAGTACTACACGGTCACCCAATGGCTTCAGCACAAAAAACACCCTCCTCAAAAATGTAGGTTCAAGAAGTTTTGCGTTGTTAGCACTCAATCAAAGGGAGTGCTAACACCCAATTCCTATAATAATGAATCGCTATGTACTTTGCAAGTATTTTCCCTCACAAATTTCCAATCTCTTGTTCCAGGCTCGTCACTAGCCAGATATGCCTGGCCCTTCTTCTTTGTTCTATCAATCCGGCTCGTTCATATAAATAGAGAGAACGTAGAATCAGATCCACTCTGAAGGAGGAATACTGCATGCGGAAATGGCTCTGGATCGGCGTGTTCGCTCTCTCTGTGGCAGGAATCGGCCGCCTCTTGTCTCCTGGCTCGCCCTTTATCCTCGCCTCGGTCCAACCGGTGAAGCTCTACTGGGATGGAAAGGAAGTAACCGATGCGGACAAGCCCGGCTACTATCGGGACAAAACCGGATACCGGCCCGCTACGCTGGAATACAAAGGCACCACCTATATCCCTTTGTCGCTTGCCGGCTATCTTGAAGGCAAGCCGGTCCACCTCGATCAAACCAATTCGGCTGCTTTTGTCGGACAAGCTCCGGCCCCAAGGGAAGCTGCTGGCAGCCGGCAGGAGGACAAGCCGCCGCAAAAGCAGCAGCCGGTTCAAACACCTCCGGGTTCTCCGGCTGCAGCGGTGCCAGCATCGGCTGCTGCTTCCGCCCAAACGGCAAACAAGTCCGCAAACAGCCTGTTTGGCATCAAATTGGGCATGCCTGTCGCCCAGGTGACAAAACTGCTCGGCCAACCGGGACGGCAGGAGCCGAGCGGCCTTGGCTATCAATGGTACATCTACAACCAAAATCCGGCTCGCTACCTCCAGGTAGGGATTGCGAACGGAAAAGTGGTCGACCTGTATTCCAATGCCCCGGAAGCAAAGCTCGGCGAGGTGGGAATCGGCACCAGCCTCTCTTCTTTGAGCCGAATGTACAAGCTGCAGCACACTGTCTCTTTCTCTTATCAAAAGGCCAGCGTCCAGATTACCAATCAAAAAAATCAGCGTCCGCTGGTAATTCAGGACGGCACTCCGCGTATCTTTTATCTGGACAACCAGAACAGCGACAAGGTAACGGCCATTCGGCTGATCGATACGCTGATGCTGCTGCGGGGCGGTTTTTACGAAACGCGCTGGACCTATTCCGGGGCAGCCCCCGACTTTGACCCGCCTCCGTTGAGCATCAAGGAGCAGGAACAGGTGGATGCAGCCAGAGAGAGACAAATACTCGACCTGGTGAATGTCATCCGTTACCGCTACAAGCTTTCCCCGCTTCGCTGGAATGAGCAGGCTGCACAGGTAGCCCGAGGCCATAGCGTCGATATGGAAAACCACGACTTTTTCGACCACGTCTCCGCTACGACCGGGATGGACCCGTTTGAACGGCTTCGCAAAGCGGGACTTTCCTACAGCATGGCGGGCGAAAACATAGCGGCTGGCTATCCCGACTCCATCGAAGCCCATGAAAGCTGGATGAACAGTCCCGGCCACCGGAAAAACGTCCTGGAAAAGAACTTTACCCAGCTTGGCGTCGGGGTCGTTGCCGACTACTACACCCAAGCGTTTGTCACTCCCAAGCAATAAAACCGGTAAAATGGCTTTTCAACGCCACAAAAACGCCCGACCAGTCCTTGCGACGGCCGGGCGTTTTGCTTCCCCTTCCGCTTCCTTTCTACTTCGCTGCTCCCCTGTACTGGCACTACGGCAGGAGAAGCAGCTTCTTCAACTTGCCGATCTCCCCCGAAAATTCAACAACCAATGTTTCCGCTTCCTTCGTATGCAGGATCATCCAAGGCCGGCGGCTGCTATCCTTTGGCATGACGACGAACATGTTGGCGATCATCGTATCGATTCCCGCCTGTTTATGAAGCAGCTTTTGCGGCGGCGCCAGCGGGATTTTGACAATCATGGCGTGGGACAGAGCAGGCTGAAGGTCCTGCACCCGCCCGCTGACGCTTTTCAGGAGACTTTGCGCTTCGGTTTGAAATTCGCTCGTATTCTCGAGAGTTTTGATGACGCGCTCCTTGTCCGTATCAAACAGCTCTACCTGCTCGGCTGCCAATGGGTCAGCAGCTTCAGTCCCCTTTTGAATCTCGCCGTTTTCCGCTTGATGCAAAGTAATGGCCCTTTTTACAGAGTCATGCAGGAATCCGATCCCTGCGCCTTCGGCAGAAGCATTTGAAGAAGCGCTTGGCATTGCCGTCAAAAAACTAAATAGCGCCACGATCAAAAAGGCAGCTTTCCACATCTTCCGTCACCTCCCAAACTTTCCCGTTTAGTATGTCCAAGCAAAAAAAAATCTCCCGCCCTGGGGGCAAGAGATTTTTCACGTTCAGCGGACAGCCTCATCCGCTTCCATGTTGTATTCGTTGTTCCACTTCTCTTCTTCCGCAAGCTGCTTACGGTACACGATCTTGGAGAGCCAGATGCTCACCTCGTACAAAAGCAGCAGCGGGACTGTGACCAGAATGTCGCTGACAATTTCCGGCGGCGTCAGGGTAATGCCGACAACCGCAAGTCCAAAGTAGGCAAATCTGCGCATTTTGGCCAAACGCATCGGATTCAATAACCGCAGCCGCGTGAGGAAGATGACGATAATCGGCAACTGGAACAAAATCCCAAACGGAATGACCAGGTTAAACAAAAAGCCGAAGTACTCTGCGATCCCGTAGCTAGGCTTGACGTCCATCCCGAGCGACATGCCTGTCACGAACAGCATGATCATCGGAAAGACGACATAGTACCCGAACAAAACCCCGATGATGAACAAGAAGAAAGCGGCAGGGATAAAATACAGCGTCACCCTGCGCTCATTTACTTGCAGGCCCGGGGAAACAAATCTCCAGATGTGAAACAATGCGACCGGCAGTGTCACCACCGCCCCCACCAGAAAGGCAAACTGCATATAGACGCGCAGCGTGTCGGACGGATGCAGGGAGATAAGCGGAACTCCTTCGGTGATCGGTTTCTCTTTCAAGTATTCGATCAGCGGGCCGGCGCAAAAAAATCCGGCGATCAAAGCAACAAAAAATACTGCCAGCACCCAAATGATCCGTGTACGAAGCTCGGTCAGGTGCTCTACTACCGTCATTTCGCGATCTTCCAACATGGCACCCACCTTGTCCGGCTACGCCTTGTGTTGTGCGTTCTCTGCTTGCAGGCGCTCCTGCTCCAGTTTTTCCCGGATTTCTTTTTCCAGGCGCTCACGTTCGAGGCGTTCGCGAATTTCCCGCTCCATTTTCTCGCGGTCAAAGGCATCCTTCTCTGTGACGACAGCTGTTTTTGCTTGCTGCTGCTGATCTTTAGGCTTAGCCTCTTCTTCCTCGTCATCGTCTCTTGTCAGGCCGCGGGTCGCATTCTTGAACTCCTTCAGGGTATGACCGACTGCCCGTCCGAGCTCCGGAAGCTTTTTGGGCCCAAACAAAACCAGCGCCAGCACCAAAATTAAAATAAGACCAGGAATTCCAATCGTACTCATGCACTTCACTCCTTTTTTCCTGTCATTTGACAGTGTAACCAGCTAACACTTGCGCAATCCGCCATATCCCAAACGGGTCATGTCCTGCTCGACAATTTTTTCCCCGGCCAGAATGCGTGGCAGGAAGACGTCAAATGAAGTAAACGGTTCGTGCATTACCGCTCCCGGCAAACCGAGGATCGGTATGTCTCCTTTGTACGCTACCATCAGCATCGAACCGGGAAGCATCGGCGTGCCGTAGCGTACGACCTTTGCACCGGTTCCCGCGATCGCTCCCGGAGTGCGATCGTCCGGATCCACAGACATGCCGCCTGTCACCAGGATCAGATCGACTCCGCTTTCTAGAAAACGAATAATCTCTTGTTCAATCAGTTCTTTGTCATCGGGAGCAAACCGCTGTTCGACCACGACGGAACCAAGCGCTTCTACCTTGGATCGGATGGCAGGACCGAATTTGTCGGAAATTCTGCCCGAGAAGACCTCGCCACCTGTAGTCACCAATCCGACACGCTTTTTCAGGAACGGCTTCACTTCCACGATCGGGCCGGAAAACTGGCGTGCCAATTCCTCCAATCGCTCAATTCGCGCTTCTTCCATAATCAGCGGGATGATTCGGGTAGCGGCCACCGTTTGCCCCGGTTGCACCACCTGATCGCCGTAAATGGTGGAAAACGCGATGCCCTCCAGCTCATTCAGCGCGTGAACAGCCTCTTCATGTACTTTGGCCAACCCCAGATGCTTGGCTTTCATCGACACTTTGCCTTCGTAGGGCTCCGTCAAGACAAGCCCTCCTCCCGAAACGGCACGGGCAATCCTCAAGCCGGCTTCTTCCTCGTGGATAAACCCTTCCGGCATTTCGAGGACGTAGATATGCTCTTTGCCGATGGAAAGCAGCGGCTCGATATCCGCTTCTGTGACGACATGTCCTTTTTTAAACAAGCGTCCCTTAAACTCTCCCGGGAGAATCTGCGTCATGTCGTGCGGGAGCATCATGCCGATCGCTTCTCGAACAGGCACTTCCTTCAGCTTCGGTTTTTCTACCAACCCAATCCTCCCCAATCTTCATTGGCTCCTCCGGTTCCCTGCAAGATGTGCAAGGCGTCAGACAGCATGTCCCCGATGGCGTTGAAGCAAATCTCGACGCCCTTTGGATTGCCTGGCAGGTTGATAATCAGCGAATTTCCCCTCGTTCCGGCTACTGCACGGGTCAGCATTGCGCGGCGGGATTGCTGCAAGCCGGCGCGGCGCATTTCCTCGGCCAATCCCGGAACAGGTCTGTCGATGACCCACGCTGTCACCTCGGGAGTGACGTCCCGCGGGCTCAAACCCGTGCCTCCTGTCACAATCAACAAGTCGCATTTCTCACGATCTACGCACTCGATCATGTTTTCCTTCAAATCTTCCATATCATCAGACACAGCACGGTAGACAGATACATCAACCTGCAGCCATTCCTTTACAAGCGTGCGGATAATCGGGATGCGATCGTCTTCGCGCTCTCCCCTTGCAATGGAATCGCTTGCGGATATTACACCTATTTTCCAGTTGGTCACAGCCCATTCCTCCAATAGTTCTTGCTACTGTATTGTACACTGTTTTTTTTCACATGTAGATAGGGCAGGGGCAAATGACGCAATCTCGACACAAAGCAGTCACATTTACGAAAGGTCTGGCTGGCCTGTTTCTCTGATCCCTGACTCCGTCGCAAGAAAATCGAGCGAAATGTCGTGAGGTTCCATCGGCACCGCCTTTTGTACCTGCAGGTCAAACGAACAGCCGATCAACAGCGGCCTGTGCGGGAGGGAGGTAAGAAAGCGGTCGTAATAACCGGCACCGTACCCCATGCGCCCACCCCTGCGGTCAAAAGCGACACCGGGAACAAGCACAGCGTCCAGGTCTTCGGCTTTTCCTTCCGCAGCCAGGCCGGGATCGGGTTCGAGTATGCCGTACGTTCCCCGCTTCAGCATATCAGGCCCCGTATAGATGTAGGGAACAATTCGCCGCTCCGCCGGAAGCGTCAGCGGCAGCCATATCTCCTGCCCACGCTCAAGCGCTTTGTCCAGGAACGGGACGATATCCAGTTCTTCGCGAAACGGATAGTACGCCATGACCGTACGGCAGCGGCGCAGTCTGTCAAAGGAAAGCAAATGACGGCACATTTGTTTGGAGCGGGCCTGGCGTTCTTCCGGACTGACAGATGCTCTTTGGGCGAGAATTTCTCTGCGAAGTTCCCTCTTTTGATCGAGAAGCTCCATGTGTTTTTCCCCTCTCTTTTCTCCCGGCCACTCCCATATCGGTCGGGGTTGTCCCTTTCTGGTCTCTAAGCTACACTGATACAGACAGGAGCAGAGCATGCTTGGCCGCTTGCAGAAGCGCCAGGATCAGCAATCTGTGCCACGCAGGCCGACAGATCGTTTACGGTATTGATAAAGAGGTGGAAGCAATGATCTTACTTCAAGCTGAACATATACAAAAAACGTACGGGATTGAGACCATTTTACAGGACATTTCGCTGCAAATTCAAACAGGAGAGCGCGTCGGACTGGTCGGAGTCAATGGGGCCGGAAAATCGACACTAATGAAGATTTTGGCCGGGCAGCTCAGCTATGACAGTGGAACCGTCCGAATTCCGAAGGATGTCACGCTCGGTTACCTGGCGCAAAACGGCGGGCTGGAGTCCGAACGCTCCATTTGGGAGGAAATGCTCTCCGTCTTCACTCATTTTCAAAAGGAAGAGCAGGAGCTTCGCAAGCTGGAGACGCTGATGGGCGATCCGGCCGTTCTGGCTGACGAAAAACGGTACCAGCAGATACTGGAGGATTATTCCCGCCGCTCCGAGGCATTCAAGGAACGCGGGGGGTACGGCTATGAGGCGATGATTCGCGGCGTCCTGCATGGACTCAGATTCGCCGATATGGACTATCAGACACCGATTTTCACCCTGAGCGGCGGGCAAAAGACCCGGCTTGCCCTGGCGAAGCTGCTTTTGCAGGCTCCTTCGATCCTGCTGCTGGATGAGCCGACTAACTACCTGGATATTGAGACGCTCACCTGGCTGGAGGGCTACCTGCAAAATTACCAGGGCGCCATCCTCGTGGTCTCCCATGACCGATACTTCCTGGACAAGCTCGTCACCGTCGTCTACGAGATCGAGCGCACCCGTGCGACCCGGTACACGGGGAACTACAGTCAGTTTCTCGACCAAAAGGCGGCCCGGCTGGAGCAGGAATTAAAGCGCTACGACAAGCAGCAGGAGGAAATTGCCAAGCTGGAGGACTTCATCGCCCGGAACATCGCTCGGGCGACAACGACCAAGCGGGCCCAAAGCCGTCGAAAAACCTTGGAGAAGATCGACCGGCTGGAGAAACCGATCATGAACAACAAGTCGGTCAACTTTTCCTTCGATGTCGCCAAAATGAGCGGCAACATCGTGATGAAGGCGGCCAATGTCAGCATCGGCTACCCGGACGCCGTGCTGTCCCGACACCTCACCTTTGAGCTGGAACGGGAGGAGCGCGTCGCTCTCGTCGGTCCCAACGGAATCGGAAAATCGACTCTCCTGAAGACGATCGTGGAGCAACTGCCAGCTATTACAGGCAGCATCCAGTTCGGCAGCAATGTCACGATCGGCTACTACGACCAGGAGCATCGGAATCTGAATGACCAAAATACGGTGCTCAATGAAATCTGGAACGACTATCCGCTGATGCTGGAGCGGGATGTCCGTACCCTGCTCGGAAACTTTTTGTTCAGCGGCGACGACGTGCAAAAGCGCATTTCCGATCTGTCGGGCGGCGAAAGAGCACGTGTTTCGTTGGCCAAGCTGATGCTGAAGCAAGCCAATTTTCTGATATTCGACGAGCCGACCAACCACCTTGATATTTTCAGCAAGGAAGTGCTGGAAAACGCCTTGTACGACTACCCGGGAACGATTCTGTTCGTCTCCCATGACCGTTACTTCCTCAATAAAATCGCCACCCGGGTACTGGAGCTCTCCCCGGATGGCGTGACCAGTTATCTCGGCAACTACGATTATTACGTAGAAAAGAAGCAGGAGCTGGCCGAGCTGGCAGCTGAACAGCAAGCGCAAAGCACGAAGAAACAAGCCTCCTCTGCTGCAGACCTGCAGGAGAAATCGAGCTATGAGCGCGACAAGGAGGCCAAGCGCCGCGAGCGTCAAAGACTGCGCCGCCTGGAGGAAATCGAAGCGGCGATACAGGAGCGGGAGGCCGCCATTTTGACCTGGCAGGAGGAGCTGTGTCTCCCGGAAATCTACAGCGACCACGTCCTGGCCAAGGAGCGCAACGACAAGATCGAGCAGGCAAAGGTGGAGCTGGAGCAGTTGTACGATGAGTGGAGCGAGCTTTCAGAGAGTTAGCCTGCTCCCGGCTCCCGTAAAAGCAAGACGTTCTCAAGAGCTGGAATAGCGTTCCTCGACTGGCTCGCACAAAGCGGTGTACAGAGTCGGTACGACCAGGTAGATGATGCATGTGGCTGCGGTAATGATGCCGGAATCATTCAGGAGCAGGCCGGCCAGCGAACCGGCGATCACTCCGGAGAAGCCTTTGACCAGCAACGGATAATCGCTGGCGAAATGGCGCAGATACTTGTCACTGCGCAGCGCCAGCAGCCCCAAAACGAGCAGGGACACGACAAAAACCCGGCTCCACACGGAAATACGAATCAGCCTGAGATTCATCTCCAGCTTGCGTTCCACGATATGCATCACTTCCGTCCAGTCACCGGACAAAAGCTGGCTTGCGACTCTCGTAATATGAGTCGGCGGCTGGCTGGACAAGAGACTGACAGATGCGAGCAACGCAATACCGACCAGCATGCCTCCTGCGAGCAGCAGGAGGCTTTTTTTGCCTGGGCGCCACCCCTGCAGCCGAATGAGCACGACAGCAAAACCGATCAGTCCCGCCAAGAAACCGCCCGCGTCCGCCCCCCACGCCGGAGCGGCCATATAGGCAAGGACGAGCAGAAAGAGAGGCACGATTACCCACAGAGCAGACTTATTCTCCCGGCCTGGCGCTTTTTCGGCTGTTTTCGAATCGCTCCACTGGTACAAGGCGGCTGCAAAAAGGATGGTGCATCCGATCAGCACTCCTTCGTATTCATTCCCCAATCCGTAAAAACGAGCGCCGATTACCGGGTCATACCCCAGATACGAGCGGCGCATCGCCGGGGCGCCGCTCCAGCCATCGATCAACAGCAGGGCGACTGTCAACCCGGCCACGACCGCAAGCGCTGCCGGCAGCGGCCTTCCCTCCATCAGCCAGGCACCCGCCATCGCTGCCAAAATGAGCTCGCCGAGAATGACCGGCGGAGATACCCGCCAACCGGCCAAGCCTTCGAGCAGGAACAGCAGGGGAAACCACAGCATGGAGAGGAGAGCAAGACGCATAGCCCTGCGCCCCCATTGCAGGCTCTCTCCGCTTTTCCCCCTTCCCCAAACCCAGAGAGCGGCCGCTGCCGCCAAAATGACGATCTGCAGCATGACGTAGGTGTAAAGCACAGAACTGCGATTGGCGTAAATATGGTGGATTTGTTCCACCTCATAGGCGAGCTCGCCGATCCCTTTTCCCGTTTCCTTTTTCATGACATGTCCAGCCAGCCCATCCGGCACGGAAACCTGCAGAAAGGCAAGCACTGTCGGGAGAATATCAAGCCCGCTGACCAATCCGGATTGCCTCGTTGTCGCAGAGGTGAGCAGCCCTGCCTCTCCCCCCTTCCAAACAAACACAGGCGGCAGCAGCATTTTGGCTTGTACCGCTTTCTGGTTGGGGACCGGCGAGAGCAGCATCACCATTTGTCCGGGCTTGCGCGACGAAAGCAGCCGGTCAAGAAACCCGCCCAAGTCCTTCAGCACCTGCTCGTACTGTTTGGCAAACCGCTCCGGCGCCATATCGTCGGCTACCTGATACAAGCGCGCCAAATCAGCCAGTTGGATCGAGATCAATCCAGAGGCCGTCTCCCTGTCGATGCTCTGGAGCAAGTAATCGTAGTTCGTTTTAACCCCGTAAGGATAAGAAGGCGCTTGTATCGCCGTTTTGTCCGAAAGATTTCCAAACGGCACCCCACCGCGCTCGTCCATCGCGAACAGAACGGCGTGCCGGGTCCTGATGTCATCGTAGTCTCCGCTCCCGTAGCTGATTACAGACAGATTGTGCCGAGCCAGTGTCTCTCCCAGCAAGCCGATTCGGGAGGTAAACGGCTTGTCTCGATTCTCTGCCTGCAGCCGGTAAATGCCGGGAAAAACGATGCGATAGCGCGCTACAGGCTCCACCTCAGGCGGGCTTACTTCCACCATCCGCTCGCCGGCTGTTTCGTACTTGGAAAGATACTCTTCCGGGTGGTAGGCTGTGCCGCTCCGGTCCGTGTAAAGAGCCTGTCCGCCGCTGCCCATCAACAAATAGGAGTTGGCTGCCGATCTCGCTCCGGGCGAACGGATAGACAGCGCTCCGGCCTCGGCTTTTCTCAGCCAATTATCCACATGTGGATACTTCCTGAGCCGCTCAACATCCTGAAAGGAGAGCCCCTCCACAAACAGCGCTATCACCTGCCGCTTTTGGAGATTCTTCTTTGACTCCACAGCAGCACCTGCGTAATCCTGTCCGAGCTGCGACGACCATAGCAGGACAAATAGTGCGGCGAGCAGCAACCATTTTTTCATCAATCTTCCCCCACTGTTGATAAAATTTTCTGTTTATCCACATATTCCACAGATTCATCCACAGAAAAAACGTGATTTTCCCGGTAAATGCCTCGTGTTATCACCAGTATTCACAGGTGTGGGGAAGACAAACCTCAAAAATTATCCAGAAGCTGTGGATAACGATGAGGAAAAGAAAGACTGCTCCCCCAAGTGAGCAGTCAGGATTATGCGTTTTATGACAAGGGCAGGCCCGGCACACCGTTTAAGTCCAGCCGTGCAAAGCGCCTCTTTTGATACGAAATGTATCCCGCTGCGGCAATCATCGCCGCGTTGTCGGTACATAGGGAGAGCGGCGGGATGACAAGTGGAAGGCCTTCCTCCCCGCATCTTTTCGAGAGTCTTTCCCGCAGCCCGCGATTGGCTGCTACTCCCCCTGCAAGCAATACTTGTCTCGCTCTGTATTCCTTTACCGCACGGATTGTTTTTTCCACAAGCACCTCTGTCACAGAGTCCTGAAAGCTTGCAGCGAGGTCTTGCGGACTGATGCTTTCTCCGCGCTGTGACGCATTGTGCAGCGTGTTGAGTACAGCCGATTTGAGACCGCTGAAGCTGAAATCATAGGAATTCGGCTCCAGCCACGCGCGAGGAAGCGGAATGCTGGGAGTTCCTTCGTGTGCCAAGCGGTCAATGTGCGGACCGCCCGGGTACGGTAGCTGGAGGGCGCGCGCAACCTTGTCGTACGCCTCCCCGGCAGCGTCATCCCGCGTCTCACCTAAAATTTCGTAATGTCCATGCTCTTTCATCCAGACGAGCTCTGTATGCCCCCCGGACACGACCAGAGCGATCAAAGGAAACTCCATCTCCGTGACCAGCCGGTTGGCGTAAATATGGCCGGCAATGTGATGCACCCCGATCAAGGGGATTCCGCGGGCATACGAGATCGCCTTTGCGGCAGCTACCCCTACCAGCAGGGCGCCAACCAGGCCCGGTCCGTAGGTGACGGCGATGGCCTGGATGTCATCCAGCGTTTTCCCCGCCTCCTGCAAGGCTTCCTCAATCGTCAGGGTAATGTTCTCCACGTGCCTGCGCGAGGCTACCTCCGGCACGACACCGCCAAACCGCTTGTGTATATCTGCCTGCGAAGCGATGATGTTGGACAGGACTGTCCGGCCGTCCTGAACGACGGAGGCCGAGGTTTCGTCGCAGCTTGTCTCGATCCCCAAAATGTTTACCGGACGACCAGACTGCTGCTGAGCCAGATACGCCTGCTGCACCCGTTCTTCATAGCGTGATGGTTTTCTATTCTTCATGCAATGTCACCCACATTATGAGAGCATCTTCATCGTTATCGGAATAATAACGCTTCCGACGTCCTTGTTCTGTAAAGCCCAGCTTGGTATACATATTCCGCGCCACGGTGTTGGACGGGCGCACTTCCAGCGTCATGCTTCTCGCTCCGAATACATAGGCGAGCCCCATCATCTGCCGCATCAACCGCTCTCCTACCTTTTGCCCGCGGCAATCGGGATGGACGGCCACGTTTGTAATGTGAGCCTCGTCCAGTACAATCCACATCCCGCAATAAGCGATGACCTGGCCATTCATCACGGCTACGACATAGCGGGCATTTGGGTTGATCGTCAGTTCATTGACAAAGGCATCACGCGGCCAAGGTGTCGGAAACGCCAAACGCTCCAATTCCCAGACCGCGTCTACGTCTTCTAGTGTCATAAAGCGGAATTCTATATCGATCTGCTCAGTCATTGCTATTCCTTCACCCCGCATGCGGGGTTTTGGGCCAGCCACTTGGCTTCGGCCTCTGCCAGCTGCAAGTATTCGGGAACCATTTCGTGCGGATGACCACCCTCTGCGAGCTTGCCCAGAGCAGCAAGACCGATGTGGGCAGCTCGCGGATGATTGTGGGTTGCAGGCGCAAAAAGGGCTTGTTCACCCAACTGCTCCGCGATCGTCTCCCGGTGAATGCGCAAATCCTCTCCCATAAACAGAACGCGCTCATTCCCAGCCTGTTCCTTTAACGAAGCGAGCCAATCGCGAAGCAGCACCAACCGCTCTTCGGCTACTACAGACAGTTCCGCCCAGTCTTTTGTCCGGAAGGCCCCTGTATAGACCTGTCCGCGCCTCGCATCGAAGAGCGGGACGATCAAGCCGGAGAAGCCTCGCGCATTCATAGCGACAGCCTCAAGGCTGGAGACGCCGATCACCGGTATTTGAAGCGACCAGGCCATGCTTTTTGCCGTGGCCACACCGATCCGTACACCCGTATAAGAGCCTGGCCCTTTTGCAACTCCGATGCCAGCCAGCTGTTCCGGCAATGTTCCCGTTTCATCCATCAACTCGGAGATCGCGTCCATCAGGCGGACAGAGTGGTTTTTCTGCTGATTCGTCGTCAATTCAGCCAAGATCCTGTCCTCTTCGACTACGGCCACGCTCAACACGAGATTGGATGTATCCATTGCAAGTACCCGCATCACCAATCAATCTCCTCACACAATTTCACATAGCGATCCCCCCGGGGAATCAGTTGAATCCGCCGGGCATCATCGCCTTCCGACCGCAGGATGACAGTCAGCCGTTCCGGCGGCAGCACGTCCTCGATCAGAGAAGCCCACTCCACCACAGTGACGCCTTCCCCAAAAAAATAATCGTCCAGCCCGAGCGAGTCCACGTCCTCTCCCACCCGGTAGACGTCCATATGATACAGCGGCAAACGCCCTTCATATTCCTTGATAATCGTAAAGGTGGGGCTGTTGACTGTTCCTTTCACCTCAAGGCCGCGAGCCAGTCCCTGGGTGAAGGTCGTCTTGCCCGCCCCCAAATCCCCCTCCAGGGCGAGAAAGTCGCCGGGGAGCAAGCGGACACCCAATTTTTCCGCAAAGCGCAAGGTCTCTTCTACGCCTGACGCATTCCATTCGTACTTCATCCTGTCACCCTTTCCTGGCATCGGCCTTGCCAAAATGGTTAAATCCCGCTTTCGCAACCGGCTCCCAGCGCGAATTGCGGTTCATCACTACCGATGGTCCGCCCGCTTCCACCCGCCCGATCACGGTAAACGGGATCCCCTGCTGCGCAAACAGCGCTCCGATCCTTTCTTCTTCCACCGCTTCAATCGTTCCTGCAAGCTGATAGTCTTCTCCTCCGTACAATGCCCAATGGAGAGGATCTTTTCCCTTGTGAGACGCATACATGCGGGTTGTTTCCGCTACCGGGATCAACTCCGCTTCGATCCGCAGACAAACACCGCTGGCTTCGGAAATCTCCCACAATTCAGAAGCAAGTCCGTCACTGACGTCGTTTAGCGCTCCTGGATTCGCAGAGGCTGCCAAAATGCGTCCTGCGGCAACCTGGGCCACCGGTCTCTGGTGAAAAGCAACCAACGGCTGCCACATCTCCTCTACAGCTTCTCCCGTTTTTGCCGTTTGCAACAACAGATCCAGGCCGGCTGCCGACCCGCCTACATGCCCTGTCACAAATACAAGCTGACCAGGCTTCGCTGCTGACCGGAGCAACGCCCGTCCCTTTTCCACCTCACCCATCACCGTAACAGACAGTGAAAGAGCGGCGGGGCTGGACACCGTATCGCCGCCAATCACACGTACGCCGTAGGCCTCGCACGCAGCGTAAATGCCGTCGTAAATCTGCTGACACTCTTTTGCTGTCCAATTTGGCGAGACGGCAATGCTGATCAACGCGTATTTGGGAATGCCCCCCATGGCGGCCACGTCGCTGATGTTGCTGATGACGGCTTTGTAGCCGATGTCGCTCGGGTTCATCGTCTCCTTGAGGAAATGGACAGTCTCTACCATGGCGTCGCAGCAGGCTACCACTTCCCTGTCTGCTGGCAGCGAAAACACCGCCGCGTCATCTCCGATCCCTACGCTGAGCCCGTCGCCTGTTTGGCCGGCGGAGCGGCTCGTCCACCGCCTGATGAGGGAAAACTCGTCGTACGTCACTACTACCGCTCCTTTAGTTTACAGTGCCTTCATTATACCGCCCTGCTTTCAAAGCACGCAAGGAAACGGGCGCACAGCCCGGACAGGCTTTTCCGTGCTGCCGCTGCTCTCCGGCTGCCATCAGCCCTGCTGCTTTGCCGCTGTTTCCAGCTCATACAGCCGCAGCTTTCCTGAACAACGGCCGCAGCGGTAACGGGCCGGATTGATTTTTCGCTTTCGTTTGTACCGCATCTGGCAGGCTTCACACACAAGCTCATAGCGATACGGAAGCCGGGTTCTTCCGCCGCCGACCTCCTGGCAGTAGCGACTTCCCCCCACTTGCTTGAGCAGCTCCTGAAAGTCGCGATCTTTATGCTGGTACCCCTTCTTTTCCAGGTGCAGATGATAGTGGCACAGCTCATGCTTTACGATCCCGATCAGCTCTTCCTCTCCGTGCTGCTCCAGATGGCGAGGGTTGATCTCGATGTCGTGGGAACGAAGCAGGTAACGTCCCCCTGTCGTCCGCAGCCTGCTGTTGAACCTGGCCTGGTGACGGAACGGCCTGGCAAAATACTGTGCAGAGACCGCTTCGACCAGTGCTTGCAACTCCTGATCTGTCATTGTTTTTCTCTCCCCAGCTGAAGCTTGTACCTCGACGATAGCAGTTTTGGTTGAAAAGTGCCAGAGCAATACAGTACACTTATTTGATGAGATCATGAGATTGGTGGGGAAACTGATGCGCTATTTAATCTTGCAGGAACAAACTGGGCTGCGCTTTGTCGCCATGCCGGAATCCCATATGTATCAACTGGTCGCTCTTCTGAAACGGCTTCAAAAGGAGATCGACAAGCTGACCATTGCAGAGCGTCCGCAGCTTCCGACGGTCATCGCGGAATGCGCCGAGCTAGAGCTTCTCTCCGATGCGTTTCAAACAGAAGATGGTCTGGCGTACGTCAGCCGGCTGGAGAGCCATTTCTCCTCTTTGCAGGAAACGGTTTATCCGCTGATCTCGTTGTTGACGGAGATTCGCGCTTTGCAGGCACAGCTTGAATTCCTGCTGGAAGATGAGTAATCTCTTTTCGAGGGCTTTGCAAAGCCTCTAGTACCCAGAGGCCGAAAGTTCCGCTTTCTCACGTGCTTTCACAGTTCTGCTTTGTAGCCATATACGAACAACTGCAAGTTGCCTTTCCGAGTCGTGCAAAGAAAATAGGTACCTCCTGTGTGTTTGCCGCATACATTGCCAATATAGGAATGACACCAGGAGGTACCCTTCATGCCACAATGGATGCGCAGGCAATTGCAGCGTGCCTTCTTCGGGAAGGACGTCCGGCAAATTCGATTGCTCAACAGCTGTTGGTTTTTATACTGGGAAAAACACGGCGGCCGCCCTCAATAGGGTGGCCGCCTTTTATATGCTTACAACAGCTTGTTCTATAAATCCTGTGGCGGGATTAAAGTCAATCCGACCCGTTGCCGTTTTTCATCGATATCGACTACCCATACATCCACAATGTCTCCGACGGTCACCACGTCCAACGGGTGTTTGACAAACCCTTTCCGCAAGCGGGAAATGTGGGCCAGGCCGTCATTTTTCAAACCGATATCGATAAACGCCCCGAAATCGACCACGTTTCTTACCGTTCCCTGCAGCTTCATCCCCGGGCTGAGGTCAGAGAGCTGAAGCACGTCGCTGCGCAAAAGCGGCTTGGGCAGCTCGTCGCGCGGGTCACGGCCCGGGCGCAGCAGACTGTCGACGATATCTCGCAGCGTCGGTTCCCCGATTTCCAGCTGCCGGGCAACCGTCGGCACATCGAGTCCCTGCAGCCGTTCTCGGCAGGCTTCGCTGCCAATCTCTTCGGCAGACAGCCCGATCAGGTCCAGCAGCTTGTGTGTAGCCGGGTATGATTCCGGGTGAATCGGCGTTTTGTCCAGCGGATTTTCCCCGTCCATAATCCGCAAGAAGCCTACGCATTGCTCGTAGGTTTTCGCTCCCAGTCTGGGAACTTCCTTGAGTCCGGCCCGGCTCGTAAATTTTCCGGTCTCTTCCCGCTTTTTGACGATGTTCGCCGCCACCTGCTTGCTGATGCCGGACACGTATTGCAGAAGCTGCGGCGACGCCGTATTGACGTCTACGCCTACGTGGTTGACCGCCGACTCGACGACGAATTGCAGGCTTTCCGCCAGGCGCGACTGGGAAACGTCGTGCTGGTACTGTCCGACGCCGACCGACTTGGGATCGATTTTGACCAGTTCGGCCAGCGGGTCCTGCAGTCTGCGGGCGATGGAAATCGCGCTTCGTTCCGCGACGTCCAGATCGGGGAACTCCTCCTTGGCAAGGGCAGAAGCGGAGTACACGGAGGCCCCTGCCTCATTCACGATGATATAGGACAGTTCGCCCTTCACTTCCTTCAACACGCCGGCGATAAACTGTTCCGTCTCGCGAGACGCCGTTCCATTTCCAATCGTAATGATCTGTACCCCGTACCGATTGATCAGTTCCTTTACCTTGGCAGAAGCTTCGGCTACCTTGTTTAACGGAGGAGTCGGATAAATGACGCCTACCTCCAAAAGCTTGCCTGTCTCATCGACGACAGCCAGCTTGCAGCCTGTTCGATAGGCCGGGTCTACCCCAAGCACAACCTTGCCCTTCACAGGCGGCTGCAGGAGCAGATTGCGCAGGTTTTCCGCAAAAATGTGGATCGCCCGCTCTTCGGCGACTTCTGTCAGCTCGTTTCTTACCTCCCGCTCGACAGAAGGCTGGATCAAGCGCTTGTAGGCATCCTCCGCCGCTGTCTCCAGCCACGGCCGCGCTACCGTCTCCCGCGGAATCAGCTTCCTTTTCAGATAGAGCAGAATCTCATCGACAGGAGCCTCAACTGATACCTTCAGGATACCTTCGTTTTCTCCGCGGTTAATTGCCAACACGCGATGAGGCGCGGCCTTTTTCAACGGTTCACTGTATGCGTAATACATCTGGTAAATGTTCTTCTCGTCTGCTTCGACCGCCTTCTGCTCCGATATGATCGTCCCCTTTTGAAAGGTACGCTCGCGGGTCCACTGGCGAATCTGGGGATCATCCGACACCTGCTCGGCGATGATGTCCATCGCTCCTTGCAGCGCCTGCTCCGCCGACTCCACCCCTTTTTCCGCGTTTATGTACGCTTCCGCTTCCGCCGCCGGATCTCCTGATTTCGGAAGGGTCAAAAGGTAGGCAGCCAATGGCTCCAACCCCTTCTCTTTGGCCATCGTCGCCCGCGTTCTACGCTTTTGGCGATATGGCCGGTACAGGTCTTCCACTTCCTGCAGCTTTGCCGCCCGTTCGATCGAAGCCTTCAGCTCTTCGGTCAGCTTGCCCTGCTCCTCGATCAGCCGGATTACCTCTTCTTTTCGCACTGACAGGTTGCGCAAGTAGCGAACGCGCTCCTCAATCGCCCGTATCTGGGTCTCATCCAATTGTCCGGTCATTTCCTTGCGGTAACGGGCAATAAAGGGCACTGTATTTCCTTCGTCCAAAAGGGCGATGGTCCGCTCTACCTGATGCCTTTTGATTTCCGTCTCCTGAGCGATCGTCTGGATCATCAACGTTAGGTCCATATTCTACCTCCTGCGCTCATCTACGTGGTTATTGTACCACAACACCCATCTCGCCACCGGCAAAAATATGTCTGGAACCAAGCGGGCATCTCCGCTCTTCCCGGCTCTCGGGAGGACAGGTGCCCCTTTTACATTCACCGGCTATTCCGGGCAGCGCAATGCAAAAAATCCCGGGATGTGAAGCTGACAAAAAAAGCGGAGGATGCATGCACCCCCGCTTGTCATTTACGTTGTATATTCCTGCTGATCGGTCCGAAGAACTTCCCGCAGCTTGCCCAGCGCTCTCCGCTGCAGCCTGGAGACGTGCATCTGGGACATGCCGAGGAGTTCTCCCGCCTGCTTTTGACTCAAATTTTGATAAAAAGTAAGATGTATGATTTCTTTTTCCCGATGGTCGAGTGCATGAAGCGCCCGGTCGAGCAGCATGTGCTGATCGATGCGATCATAGCCGCTGTCTTCCGAACCGATCAAATCAAACAGGGTAATGGTATTGCCGTCGCTATCCGCCTCCAGTTCGCTGTCCATGGAAAGGGAATGATAGCTCCGTCCCATCTCCAGCGTTTCCAGAACCTCTTCTTCGCTGACGCCCAAATACGCCGAAATATCTGCAATCTGCGGGGAGCGCTGGAGCTTGATGGTCAATTCGTCCACCACCCGCTTGATTTTCGGGCTCAGCTCTTTTACCCTGCGGGGAACATGGACACTCCAGGTCTTGTCCCGTATGAATCGTTTCATTTCTCCGACAATAGTCGGCACAGCAAAGCTCTCGAAGGAGCGGCCAAACGCGGGATCAAACCGCCTGAGAGAAGCTATAAGTCCGATCATCCCTACCTGAACCAGATCTTCATAAGGGATCTGTCCCCGAACAAACTTTTTGGCAAGGGACTCTACCAAAGACGTATAGGCTTCGACCAATTCTCCTTGAAGGACACTGTCTCCCGTCTCGCGATATTCATTGACCAGCCTGACCAACTCATCTCGACTATGCTTAGGCTTCCGAGACTGCCCGGTCATCGCAAGACACCTCATCCCGCTGCAAGTACTTGGTCATTGTCACTGTCACTCCATCATTGCTGCTCACTTGCACTTCGTCCATTACGGAGTGAATCAGATATAGTCCCAAGCCTCCCTCCCTCACTTCGTCAATATCCACGTCAGGACGGATCGGTGCCGGCGCTTCCTGTCTATCCTCCAACGGGAGGCCCTTTCCTTTATCCCTTACTTCCACCACAAGCCGATCAGCAAGGAGCCAGCATGAAAGGCGCAGTTGGTCATTTCCTTGCGGGCAATCGTAGGCGTGTTCGACTACATTGGTGCACGCTTCCGCCACCGCGAGCTTGATGTCTTCGATATCTTCATACGGGAATCCCATCCGGTTGGCAATCCCCGAAACAGTTAGGCGGGCAATGCTGACATACTCCGCTCGAGCTGGCAGCGTCAATGTAATCACATCTGCCTCCGGTCTCTGACCCATTATTCGCTCTCTCCTTTGTGAGGCACCATTCTTTCATACAAGCCGGTTATACGAAAAAGCCGTTCCACACGAGGCGACAGATTCTGCACAGCAAGCTCACAGCCTGTCTGCTTGCAGGCCTTCATTGCAGCAACAAAGGTACCGATTCCCGTGCTGTCGATATACTCTACCGCACTCAGATCAACAGCAACCCGCTTTACCTCTGGCCGATTTACCAAACAGAGCAGCAAGTCCCTCAGCTTCGATACGGTATACGCATCGATTTCCCCTTCCAGGTACAGCAAATGTTGGCCGTCCTGGCTGTTCTCTCTGATCATAAGCTCCATTCTGTTTCTCCTCCCTTGCTTGCCTTACGTTCTCCGAAGCACAATCATGGTGTAATCATCCGGCAGTTCAAATTGAGAGAGAAGCAACAGTCTGCGGTACAGATGGTTAGCCATCTCCTGTGCAGACGCACTCGTTTCCTCCTCCAGGAGAGAGACGAGTTCTTCTCTTTGTATGTAATATCGGCCAATCTTTCGTTCCGTTACACCATCTGTCAGAAGGATCAGAAAATCTCCGGGCTCCAAATAAATCTCACGTTCTTCGTATTCGCTGCCCGCCGCAATGCCTAAAGCCGTCCCGCAACCCTCCAGATCGAAAAATCGGTTCTCCCGAGCCCGATACAAAAATCCGGGCTCCTGGCCCGCTGTAGCGTAGCGAAACACGTGCTGAGCCGTGTTATAGCGGCCAAATTGCATGGTTACAAACATGCATGGGTCGATATTTCGTTCAACAACGCTGTTTAAATGTCTCAGCATGTTGCCCGGAGCAAGCTTCATCTCTCCCAGGCTGTCCATCGCGTACCTGAGCATCGACATACACATCGCAGCGGGGATGCCTTTTCCGGTGATATCCGCAATGGCAACAGTGAACTCACTTTTGCTTTCACAGAGGAAATGATAAAAATCTCCGCTCATTTCCTTGGCCGGAATACTGATCATGCCAATGTCTACATTCGGATATTGCGGAAGCGTTTCTGGCAGCAGCGTCTGCTGCATTGCGGTCGCGATGGCGATTTCAGCCTGCAGCTGTTGATGGCGGCTTCGCCAGCTGTCAAAGGAGCGGTAGGCATTGCCGTACTCGATCATGATTTCGGTGAGAATTTGAAAGGAATCTTGTATAAACTCCGGTACATCTCCCAAATGCTCCAGAACGTTTGCGTGCATATCGGTTACTTCCTCAGGAGAAATATTCCGTGAGAGCAGCCACTTTCCCAGTTGTTGAGCCAGGTATAGCTGGTCTTCTCGCTTTCCTTTCAGATAATCGCGCACGATCCGCGTGTATATGTCCTCATTTTCCTGACTCATGAACAGGCGTCATCTCCCCTCGTTCCCTTACCGCCATTTAATGACGACAACCTGTGTCCCCTCTCCCGGACTGCTCTCCAAAGAAAACTCGTCCATCATACGTTTCACGCCTGGCAATCCTGCTCCAAGCGCCCCGGAAGTGGAGTACCCGTCCTCCAGCGCTTTTCGCACGTCTTCTATGCCAGGTCCAGAGTCAGATGCGATGATCCTAAGTCCGACACGTTCGCCCTCCTCAAGAGGCTCTATCAATACGTTTCCGTGACCGGCATAAAGGAAAATGTTCCGTGCCAGCTCGGAAATCGTAGTGGCAATCCGCGATTGCATGATCGTCCCAAACCCCAGGCTTTTCGACAAGTTTCGACCTATTTGTCTAGCTGTGACTATATCTGCCTCTGAATATATCGTTATGTTATATGAATGAAGCCCTGTCACAACAAGAAACTCCTTCCATCGACGAGCTTTTCAGCAGTCGGTTAAACATGCAAAACGTGTCACTTTTTGTCTTTTTTCTTGTACACCATTCGATGCCAGGGCGCAAAATCCCTGCAATCACAGCAAAAAAACCACTGGCTATCCAAGTGGTTTTTCTTTCCTGCTCGTAATATTACCATTCCTTATTTAAAAGTCAATGATTCCCAGGCTAATTTGCAGCGATTCATTGACTCGATCCATCATCTCGTCGTCCAGATGAGTGATCTTATCGGTCAGTCTTTGCTTGTCAATGGTTCTAATCTGTTCTAACAAGATGACGGAGTCACGATCAAATCCATACATTTTTGCGTCAATCTCTACATGCGTCGGCAGTTTTGCTTTTTGAATCTGCGCTGTGATGGCAGCGACGATGACCGTCGGACTAAATCGATTGCCAATATCGTTTTGGATGACTAATACGGGTCGCACGCCTCCCTGCTCGGAGCCGACGACCGGTGACAGGTCAGCGAAAAATACATCGCCCCGTTTGACAATCACATGTCACACCCCGCTAACTAAGCGGACAAGAGTATGGTCAGCCTCTTCTTCAGCGCCGAATGCCTCCGATGCCATTTTCAAGTTGATTTTCGCCATTTCCATGTACCCTTTTTGCATGGTTTCGCGAATGACGCGCTTTTTGCGCTCCTTCAGATACAGGTGCATCGCTTGGCGAATAAACTCGCTGCGATTGGATTTTTCTTTTTGAATTACGCCGTCCACTTCCTGAAGCAAGTGTTGTGGCAGGCTGATCATGATGCGTTTCGTGTTTGACTTGGACAAGACAAATCCACCTCCAACCATGACCGTAACATCCGCAGTGCTTGTTACCACTTACCAGTATGGGTCACTACCATTATGTCGAACCATTTGCAAAAATATACCTGTCCGGTCGCTTCGGGAATAACCCGATTTTGCGCTTTACTAGTATTCGTGCTTTGCTCCAAAATTCCTGCCTGCTTTTTGCTGCTAGTTATTGACACTTTGTGCTGGCGCATGTGTCATCGTCAACGGATGAAACACCTCCGACACTTTCCCGTCTTTGCGATAAACACGCGGAAGCCGGTAATTCAGCATGCACGGAATCTCATAATTGATGGTCCCCACGAGCTCAGCTACTTCGTCCAATGAAATTTCTTCCGTTCCCAGGCGACCGTAGAGCACTACTTCGTCGCCTACCTTCGCGGAAGCGCCATTCAGCCTGACCATGATCTGGTCCATGCACACCCTGCCGACAATGGGAGAACGTCTGCCCTCGTGCAGAACAAAGCCGCGATTGGACAACGACCTGGAGAAGCCGTCTGCATAGCCGATCGGGAGCGTGGCGATTGTTTCACCTGGCTTGGCGGTGTACGTAGCTCCATAGCTTACCGTCATTGCTTCCGCTGCCGTTTTCACATGGGAAATGCGAGTTTTCAGGGACAACGCCGGCACCAGCTTCACCTGTGCCCGCTGCTTCAAAAACGGAGAAGGATATAACCCGTATAAACCTATGCCCAAACGGATCGTATCATACCCCCATTCAGGAAAGACAATCGCGGCGGCCGTATTGCAGCAGTGCACGCGCGGAAGCGTTTTTCCCGCCTCGCGAAGGGCGGCCAGCAGCTCCTGAAATTGCTGGTGCTGACGTCTGACATGTGTTGTATCTTCTTCATCCGCACAGGCGAAGTGGGTAAATATTCCTGTCCAATCAAGGAACGGACTTTGCTCCAAGGCTCTCACGACGTGAAGAAGCTCCTCGGCTGTACGCACTCCGAGTCTTCCCATGCCGGTATCCGTTTTGATATGGATCCCGATCGGCTTTGCACCGGCTTGCTCGATCCGCTCGTTCGCCTGTATGATCCAGTCGGCATGGTAAGCGGTCAGTTCAATTCCGAGCCGGCTGGCAGTTTCGACAGAGTCGACCGGGGTATAGCCGAGAACAAGGACAGGGGCAGTAATTCCCGCCTCGCGCAACACGACTGCCTCGTCCAGCATGGCTACCGCCAGTGAATCGGCGCCGCTCCGCAATGCCTGCTGGCCTACATGCACGGCCCCGTGCCCGTATCCATCCGCTTTGACTACGGCCATAATCCCCGTTGTTTCAGGAATATGCCGACGAAAGCTTGCTACATTGGCCGAAATGGCGTCCAGATCTACCTCTACCCACGTGTCGCGACAAAACGGTTTCATTTGCTATCTCCTCTTTTTGCCCTTTTGGTATAGATACAAGCGTTCATTCAAGTGATTGAGAAACTGCCTGGAAACCATCAGCGACTGGCGCTTTCCGCCCACTCTGTACAGATGGCGCCCTTCAAAAATCGGTTCCACCTCGGAAAGCGGATAACTGGTTTCCTGTCCGCTCATCCGAATGATCAGGTGAGTCTTTGTCAGTGTATACGAGGGACGCAGCGTGAATTTGTACAGGAACGGGGCCAAGCCAACCACCGCAATCGCGATGGCAAAAGCAAAGATCTTGAATGCGTCCGTTCTGGAGTCAAAGAACTGCGACAACAAAAGCATTCCGATGACAAAGGCTAGCGTTTCCATAATCCGCATCTTCATGCTTTTCCGCAAAAGAAGGTCTTTATACCCCGATTCCTCTTGATACAAAATGTCGTTCGACTGTTTCTTCATGAATACCGCTTCACCTCATAGCATAGTTACTCTGACTTTATCTCTTTTGGACAGAAGGTGTCAATTCGTTAAGCACAAATGTATGGTTTTTTTCATATAATACGGACACTTTGCGATTTGGAAAGGGGCCCAATAACGTCAGGCGAAGAGGCCCCTGTCCCTTCCCCTGCCCCGCTGAAAATCCATAGAACTAGGCTGTGATCACAATCGGATACAGGGACTTTCCTAGGAAAACACTACCGTAAGAATTTAAAATCGAGTAGGAGGGGGCGACTAACCCCCGTCCTCTCACACCACCGTACGTACCGTTCGGTATACGGCGGTTCACCAAGCTTGACGAATTTGAGAATATCGTTGCACTAAGCTTTTCAGCCCTTGTTGTTGCCAGTAGGCAATGCCGAGGGCTTTGTGTATATGCGGAGATTTTGTGGTACGCCATGCACCCTTGCGGGTATTTGCAATTTCAATGGCTTTTACGTGAGATATGCCAAGAGAACGAAGTTCTCGATATCTGGTTCTCACGCGTTTCCACTGCATCCACAAACAAAGACGGAGCCTGCGCCTTGTCCATTCCTCAATGGATTGTAGAATGCCCTTCGCGTCTGCAAGGGCGAAATATCCAATCCAGCCCATGAGGTACTGATTTATTCTTTCAATCCGCTTCTCCATCGAGATGCTCCACACCGGATTCGTGATCGTGCGGATTTTCTCTTTTAGCTTGAGGAGGGATTTGGGGTGGATGCGAATCCTTGTCTGTTTTGCAAAGGTAAAACTAAAGCCCAAGAATTTTCGTTTCCATGGTCGGTCTATCGCGCTTTTCTCCTCATTTACTTTTAGCCTTAGTACCTTCTCCAAGTGGTTTTGAATACTCTTCTTTACTCGTTCCCCTGCCCGTTTTGTTTTCACGTAGATATTACAATCGTCTGCGTAGCGGCAGAAACGGTGGCCTCTCTTTTCGAGTTCCTTGTCCAAATCATCAAGTAGGATATTTGCCAAAAGTGGGCTTAACGGCCCACCTTGCGGTGTTCCTTCACTTGATGTTGTACAGACGCCATTTATCATGATCCCCGCATTCAAGTAGGAACGAATCAGTCTTAAAATTCTCTTGTCCTGAACTTTTCGAGCCACACGGCTCATTAGAATATCATGATTTACGCGATCAAAGAATTTCTCTAGATCGATGTCCACCACGAAACGATATCCTTCGGAGATATACGCTTGCGCTTTCCTTACTGCCATGTGAGCGCTACGTTTTGGACGGAACCCATAGCTAGATTCCGAGAAGGTGGGGTCGAAGATCGGCGTTAACACTTGGAGGATGGCCTGCTGAATAAAGCGGTCTACCACGGTGGGAATGCCTAATAACCTTACACCACCGTCAGGTTTCGGGATTTCGACTCTGCGAACAGGTGAAGGTCTATAGGTTCCCCTTTCCATCTTCTCGCGGATGGCTTGCCAGTGTTCACGTAGATAATCGCGTAGTTGTTCGGTTGAAACACCATCGACTCCACCGACACCTTTGTTTTCCTCCACTCGTTGGAGTGCCATCCGTAAGTTTTCCCGTGATAAGACTTTTTCCAGCAAATCCATAATGATGTTCCTTCCTTCGCACATGCGGACTCCGTGCTTGCTGTACGATACTCAGCCCTCTTTTGTACCCTCGGGGCTTCACCCCTGCTCTTCAAAAGTAGTTCCTTGACAGAATTCTGCTTCGACGTACCGTATCAAAAGACATGGATCGCATGCTGACTTGATGTTCGGCCCTTCCCCATTCAAGCGTCCTCTACTCGGGTACTATGGCCTCTGCTGACTTGTGCATGTTCAGCGTCTCCTTACGGAGACGGTTACCAACAGTTGAAGGCGTTTCATGCAGACCTCCCCAGGTAAGAACGATAACTTTCATCCCATGTACCTGCCCAAGTTTACTACTGTATCCCTTGGCTGTATGGGGCTTTGTCTTGTTTGGCAGACTCGCCCGGATACAACAGCCTCAAATTGGGTTCGTGTACCTCAGGTCGGGATTTTGCCGCCGGCTTCCTTCAGATTCGACCTCGCGGTCGACACCCTTGCCTTGAGCTAACGGTTGGTACAGCCAACCCCCGTTCGGGACTTTCACCCTATAGCTATCGCCCATGCTGGGCGCACCAAAAACACGCCTGATCCTGCATAGGACCGGGCGTGTTTGTTGCAACATCTTTGATTTGCGAGAAAGGAAAACGGAATCTCAGTGTGATGCGGACATTTCTCTTGCGCTCAAAGCTGAAACTGCGGCGGCTTGGCTTCGTCCTTATTTCCCACCCAAACCGTATGTGGATTGAGCTACCTGAACCATTTCAACCTCCGGGAGGTCTCCCGTCAGTGTAAACTCGACGCCGTCCAGCTCCCAGGTCAGATAACGCTGATTATCTGCCGTTTGGGTCAGCACCCCGATCGTAAATCCGAGGTCGACAGGCATTCCCTGTTCATATGAAACGGTGGCCTCGGTCGGACGGGACTCGATCAGCTTGTAGTTATACGCTCCGTTGTACTGCAGGACGATCGTCTTTTGACCATTCCGGGTAACCGGCTCAATGTCTCCCTGTTTCACACCTTCAGGCATGTACGTTGGAACGATGACCCCGAACTGGCTGTTCGGCTGCTGGCTTGGCTGAGATACCTGTGCCATCGTCGGGATGACAGACATCGAGCTGGTTGTCATGTTGCGATCTTTGTCAAAGGCATCTTGATCAAATGTCGGATTAAACACAAATTCCGTGAAGTTGATCTTGACCAGCGTATCCAGATTGGAATCCATGATCTCTGCGCGTTTTGGTTTCAAGTCTTCTGTCAGCCAAATTTTTTGTTTCGTGAGCGAGCGGTTTCCACTGTAATTCGCTTTTACTTCAAACACGTAGTCTTTGTTGTCCATGTTCATTTTACGCTCGGTATCGTCGATAATGCTGCGGGCGAGCGTTTCGTAGAGATACAGCGGCCCATTGTTTTCCGGCCATCCGCTTTGGAAACGGAAGCTTTTTTTCAAATGGGGCGTAAGCACAAACACACCTTCGTTATTTCGCAGGATGATCTGTGTGATTCCCCGCTGCTTGGAGGTGAGGGCTACCCGGTAGTTGGTCGGCTTCTCGTACCAGACCTCCACATCGTACTCCATGGGAGTCGAGCTGGTTTGCATGGTCAAAACTGCTTGTGATTTGTAGCCCCCCATTTTGTCCAGCGTACTGCCTAGATCATCGACAATGTCCTCCGGTGTCTTTTGACCGAAGCAGCCGCCGAGCAGCAGAGAAAAGACCAACAAGAGCGCCAATGGAAGTGCTGCCCGTTTCATTCAAAGAACTCCTCCTTGTCTGCATTTTTCGACGAAGAAGGGCTCCCCTGTCTATTTCCTGGGAAATCTGTCATTCTTTCATCCGATCAGCGCATATCTTGTCATCCTCTGATGGGCCGCAGGTGTTAGTCTATCGCTGATTTTCAGCAAACTTCCCATTCTGGCTAGAGCAGGTAGTCCCTCCTAATCTACGCGATATAAATCTATGTCCCATCTCGTCCCAATATGCAGACAAGTTGCAGTTGTCCTCTATTCTTTCGATTCGATGACCACCTGCGCTACTGCGTACTCTTTGCTGTGGGAAATGCTTACATGGATTCGCAGCTTGGAGGGGTCATGTCCGATCCGGTTGCATGCCGCCTCGGTAATCGTCAGTTCCGGTTTTCCTGTCGTCCCTGGGGCGATCTGAAGGTCATGCAGACCTACAGCCCCACCGATGCCGGTCCCGAGCGCCTTGGCTCCTGCTTCTTTGGCTGCAAAGCGCCCTGCTACGTACTCAGCCAGCCTTCCCTCTGGTTTCCCCTCTAGCAGCTTCCTTTCCGCTTCCGAAAAAATCCGGTGAAGCAGCTGCGGCTGGCGCTTTAAAATCGCTTGAATGCGATGAATTTCAACGATGTCAATGCCGATGCCAACTATCATACCAATCATTTCTCCCCGACTTATTTTGCTGCCAACATAACACTTACGATCCATTATTGGCAAGCACACAAATAAAACACCCCCCGCAATCGCTGCGGGGGGAGAGGCGCTCTTAAAGGGTTTGTTATTCAGTCGGTTGTTGCTGCGCTTGTTGAGCCGCATTCGCAGCGGATTGCTGGTTTTGGCGGCGTACTTCCGACACGTTGGTTTCGCTCGCAAACTCAGTTGCGTTCGTAGCGGTTTGGTTGCGCATCGCTTGGTTCATACCTGCTTGCTTGTTTTGTTTCGGCATGGTCTTTTCACCTCCTCGACGTCACTGAATATAATGTGTGCTGAGCAATGCCCCCGTATCCCCGCCTGTTTTTTCCTCACCTCGACAACAGGGGGTTAAATCCCAGCCGCTAATCAAGCCGCGTTTGGTTATGCTATAACGAGAAGCAGGAAGAGCTGCCGCCTGCCGCGAATATGTACGTTCAATGTAAAAGCATGAGAGGAGCAAATGGACTATGGCTCAAACCGTTATTATTTATACACAAAAAACCTGCGGCCCTTGCCAGGAAGAAAAAATGTGGCTGTCGCAACAAAACGTTGCCTTTGAGGATCGCGACATACGTGAAAATGACGCTTATTTTCAGGAAGCGATTGGACTCGGGGCCAGCATGACACCGGTTACTCTGATCGAAAAAGATAGCGGCGACCGTATTGTCATCCACGGATTTGACAAGGAACAACTAAAAAAAGCGTTGGATCTTTCCTGATCCAACGCTTTTTTCCTATACGTCAACCTAGCGAATGCGCTGCTGTAGCCTTTTTGTCCTTTACGATTGGCGACATATCCGGCAAATGCTGCAAAATCTGCCGAATGGCGGGTGAACACTCCGTGTTAAGGGAATAAAACACCCAAGGTCCCTTGCGTTTTTCTTTAACCAAACCGTGTGTCTTCAGTTTGGCCAAGTGTTGAGAGACAGATGGTTGGGACGTTTGCAGAATCTCCACGAGATCTCGTACACAAAAGGATTGTACCTGCAAGAGAGCCATGATCGTCAAGCGTGTTTTGTCGCCGAGCAGTTTGTAAATCTCAGACAAATACAACACCTGCATCAAATCTGTGTCCATAAAAACCCACCCTTTGCCTTGCGTTTCTGATTACAAGTATACTACACGGACATAAGGCAGGGAAGATATGATGTCGACAGATCGGTGAACGCTTGTCTTTTTCCCGGTCAATTCGCTCCGGCCGTGATCGGAGCAAGCACTTGAAATCAGCGCCATTCGTGGATGTATCCGACTGTTTACCGCAGTGAAAAAGAAAAGCGCTCTCTTGGAAGCGGTTTTTGCAGTTTTTTCCATTGCCCGACGTCCATTTTTTCATCCAAATATCCGCAACGTCAAATACAGACCGGTCAATGTGATGAACAGCGTAGGGACAGTCAGGACGATGCCCGTCCGAAAATATTGCCCCCACGTAATCCTGACACCTTTGTTGTTCAATACGTGCAGCCACAAGAGCGTCGCGAGCGAGCCGATCGGCGTAATTTTTGGCCCCAGATCGCAGCCGATGACATTGGCGTAAATCAGCGCTTCCCGGACGATTCCTTCGGCCCCTGACCCTTGAATCGCCAGAGCGTCGAACATGACTGTCGGCAGATTGTTCATGAGCGAAGAAAGTGCTGCAGCGACAAATCCCATGCCCAATGTGGCGGCGTACAGTCCGTGGGCCGCAAACAGTTCCAGCCATCCTCTGACGACTTCAGTCAGCTGCGCATTGTGCAGCCCCCATACGACCACATACATGCCAATGGAGAAGATGACCACTACCCACGGAGCCCCTTTCAAGATACGTTCTGTCTCGATGGCGGGACTTCTCCTCGCCGTCAGGTAAAAGACAAGGGCGGCACCGGTTATGATCAGCGATACGGGAATATCCAGCCACTCGCTCGCGAAGAAACCGGTCAGAAGCACAGCCAAAATCAGCCAGGACAGCCGAAACATCCTCACGTCCCTGATCGCTTCTCGCGGCTCCCTTAGCACACTGGTTTCATAGCGACGCGGGATGCTTTTACGGAAATAAAGAAACAGAACAAGCAAGCTGCCGGCAACAGAAAACAGATTGGGCAGCAGCATCCTGGCGGCGTATTCGGCAAAGCCGATCCCGAAGTAGTCGGCGGAGACGATATTGACCAGATTGCTTACCACAAAAGGAAGAGAGCTGGTATCGGCAATAAAGCCGCTCGCCATGACAAAAGCAAGCACCATTTGCGGCTGCAGCTTCAACGCTCTCACCTGCGCCAGCACAATCGGGGTCAAAATCAGCGCAGTCCCGTCATTGGTAAACAGCGCCGAGACAAGCGTGCCGAGCAAAATCACATACATAAACATCAGACGGCCATTTCCTTTGGCCAGCCTCGCCATGTGCAGGGCTGACCACTCGAAAAAGCCGATTTCGTCCAAAATCAGGGAAATAACGATGATGCCAACAAGGGAAATCGTGGCGTTCCAGACAATTCCCGTCACCTCGCCGACATCCGCCATCGTGACGATGCCTGTCGCCAATGCGAGCAGTGCACCTCCCACTGCCGGGTAACCGATCGACAATCCTCGGGGCTGCCAGACCACGAGGATGAGTGTCACAGCAAAAATGAGTAATGAAAGCCAGACCACGGTTGTGTTTCTCCTCTCTGTTCTGCACATGCTAAAGTCGTGTATTCATTACATGGCGAAAAGCTCTCCTCTTTTTGGCGAAGACAGCTGGCAGAAGCAGCCGCCAAAGACCTTCCCTGTCAGGACACACCAAAAAGAGCGGACTTTTGTGTCCGCTCTCTTACGATACTACAGATTCTCTTTAACCGAAACGTCCTGTAATGTAATCCTCGGTTCTCTTGTCACACGGATTTTGAAAAATGACCGGTGTGGAATCGAATTCAACCAGCTCTCCATTCAGGAAAAAGGCAGTCTTGTCGGAGATGCGGGCTGCCTGCTGCATGTTGTGCGTAACGATGACGATGGTGTAGGTCGTTTTCAGCTCATCGAGCAGTTCCTCGATCTTTGCCGTAGAAATCGGGTCCAGGGCCGATGTCGGTTCATCCATGAGCAAAATTTGCGGATTCACGGCCAGAGCGCGAGCAATGCAGAGGCGTTGCTGCTGGCCCCCGGACAAGCCATAGGCCGGTTTCTTCAAAACATCCTTTACTTCCCCCCACAGGGCTGCTGCTTTCAAGCTGCTCTCCACGATCTCGTCAAGCTTGTTGCGGTCTGTAATGCCGTGCAATCTGGGGCCGAAGGTAATATTTTCGTAAATGCTTTTTGGGAACGGATTGGGCTGCTGAAAAACCATGCCGATATTTTTGCGCAAAATCTCTACGTCCACCCTGGACTCGTAGATGTCCTCGCCGACGACCTTCACACTGCCGTCGATTCGCACGCCCTGAATCATGTCATTCATCCGGTTCAACGTCCGCAGGAACGTCGATTTACCGCAGCCGGAAGGTCCGATAAAAGCAGTGATGCTGTTCGCTTCAATCTCCATATTGATATTGTGCAGGGCTTGGTGTTGTCCATAATACAGGTTCAGATCGCGTACCTCGATGATACTCACGGTTGCCAGACCCCTCTCTTTGTAAAAGTTCCTCTATTAATAGCGCTTCTGATATTTATTGCGAAGGTAAACCGCGGTCGCATTCAGTGTAAACAGCACGATCAACAGCACGATAATACCGGCGGCGGCAATCGCCCTAAACTCATCCTGCGGCTTGGATGTCCAGCTGTAGATCTGGATCGGCAGGACCGTAAACTGGTCGAGCGGAGAGCTCGGTACAAAAGCGATAAACGTAACCGCTCCGACTACGATCAAAGGCGCCGTCTCTCCGATCGCACGGGACAGGGCCAGAATAAAGCCGGTCAAAATGCTCGGAAATGCAGCGGGAATCACGACGCCCCGAATGGTCTGCCATTTGGACGCCCCCAGCGCATAAGAAGCATTTCGCAAATGCTGCGGCACGCTCCTGATCGCTTCCTGGGAAGCGACGACGATGATCGGCAAGACCAGGAGAGCCATCGTCAGCGCACCGGACAGAATCGTGCGGCCAAACAGAAAGCCTTCCACGAACAAACCGAGACCCAAAATCCCGAAGACAATCGACGGTACGCCGGCCAAATTGTTGATATTGACCTGAATCAGGTTGGTGAACCAGCCCTTTTTCGCGTACTCTTCCAAATACAGCGCCGTTCCAATCCCCAAAATAAAGGCGACTGGCGCGGTTATGCCAATAATCCACAAGCTGCCGAACAGCGCGGACAAGATACCCGCCTTTTCCGGAAAACGGGAGGCAAAGCTGGAGATAAACTGCCAGTCCAGCCAGCCAAGACCATCTGAAAGGATGCGATATAGCAATATGCCCAGGGCAGCTACACCTAGCAGCGTAGCGAGCAAAAACACTACGCGGGAGGCCCTGTCATAGATTTTTCGACGAGTCAGATTTCCTGCCGACATCAATACTCCTCCTTGTAGCGGCGCGTAATCCACTGCGCAATGATGTTAATGCCAAGAGTAAGAAGGAACAGAGTCATGCCAACAGCAAAAATGGTGCTGTACTCAATCGAGCCATGCTCGATGTCTCCGCCGCTGACCTGAACGATAAAGGATGTCATCGTCTGGATGCTTTCCAGCGGATTGAGCGTCAGCTTGGGCGTAGCTCCGGCCGCAATCGTCACGATCATCGTCTCTCCGATCGCGCGGGAGCAAGCAAGTACAAATGATGAAATAATCCCCGACAGGCCTGCAGGCACGACGACTTTGGTCGCTACCTCCAGCTTGGTCGCTCCCAGCGCGTAGGCGGCATCCCGAAGCGAACGGGGAACGGCCACCATCGCGTCCTCACTCAAGGAAGCAACCATGGGGAGAATCATGATACCGACCACGATACTGGCGGAAAGGGCGTTGAACACCCCGGTATCGGGAAAAATGCTGCGGATGAGCGGCGTGACAAACGTCAAGGCAAAGTAGCCGTAAACGATTGTCGGAACACCCGCGAGAACCTCCAAAATCGGTTTAATCGTTCGACGCACTTTTTCATGCGCATATTCGCTTAAATAAATCGCTGTCATCAGCCCAAACGGCAGGGCAACGAGACAAGCCCCCAGCGTAATCAGCAAAGACCCGGACAAGAGGGGCAAAATGCCAAAGTGCTGCGGTATAAACAACGGCGTCCACTTGGTGTCCGTTAAAAAGGAAAAGAGCGACACTTCTTTGAAAAAGCTGATCGTTTCAAACAAAAGCACCATGACGATGCCGACTGTAGTCAAAACGGATACGAAGGCACACGCGATCAAAAACGTGCGGATGCCGAATTCTCTATTTTTCTTCTCGTTTTTGACGACAATCTGGCTTTTTTTCGAGCGTACTTCCTGATTTAATGTTAGTATTTCTTGTCTACCCAACGTGAACATCCCCTTTCCTCTCGCGGACAGAGGGAAAAGTGGCGTTATCTCGATCATAACGCCACATTCCTCGTGCACCCGCTGTCAGGATTACTGGATCTTGGCAAGCGATTCTTTGTATTTGTCATCGGTCAGCGGTACGTAGAATACCGATTTGACCAGTTCAGGAGCGTTTTCCAGATAGAACTTCACAAACTCTTTTACTTCCGGTTTTTCCAGGGACTTTTTGTTTGCATAGATAAAGATCGGGCGAGCCAAAGGCTTGTAGGTACCGTCTTTGATCGTGTCAAAAGTAGGCGTTACCGCATTGCCATCGCCGTTGTCGATCGGAACCAGCTTCAGCTTGTCTGCATTTTCTTCGAAGTACGCATAACCGAAGTAGCCCAAGCTGTTTTTGTCGCCGGCAATACCTTGTACCAGCACGTTGTCATCTTCACTGGCGGTGTAGTCAGGACGGCTCTTTTTAGCCTCGCCTACAATCGCTTCTGTGAAGTATTCGAATGTTCCGGAATCCGTTCCCGGCCCGTACAGCTTGATTTCTTCAGCTGGCCATTCCGGACGAACGTCTTTCCATGTTTTCACCTTGCTGTCCGGCTCCCAAATCTTTTTCAGTTCATCGACTGTCAGCTTGTCAACAAAGCCGTTTTCCTTGCTGACGACGACGGAGATACCGTCATAGGCAACCGGGATTTCAACGAAATCAATTCCTTTTTCCTTCGCTGCTGCCGCTTCTTTTTCTTTAATGGGACGGGAGGCATTGCTGATGTCCGTTTCGCCGGCTGCAAACTTCTTGAAGCCGCCGCCTGTACCCGATACCCCGACCGTTACCTGTACGCCAGGGTTTGCTATTTGGAACTCCTCCGCAGCCGCTTCCGTGATCGGGAATACGGTGGAAGAACCATCTACTTTAACAGTTCCCGACAGATTGCTGGCTGTTTTGTTATCAGCTGCAGGAGTCGTTGCCTCCGTGCCGCCGGTAGAACCTGTAGCGCCATTGGAGCTTGGAGCAGATGTTGCGCTGTTGCTGCCGCATCCGGCGAGAATGGAACCTGCGAGAGATAGTGCCAGCATCAAACTACCGAGTTTTTTCACGATGAAAATCCTCCTTAAAATCGGTTTGTTTTCCTCTTTCCACTTACAGATGATACAGGCGGAATGTTGTTCTATTGTTTTGGCTTTGTAAAGCTTTCTTAAAGATTGGCCATTTCGTTGAGTAATCGCTTGATAAAGTGGGCAGACTATTACTACTTTTTTCAAGGAGTGAAACATACGATGGATAAACTGGCATTGATTCTCGTTATTATCGGTGCTCTCAACTGGGGATTGATCGGCTTGTTCCAGTTTGACCTCGTCGCTACCCTGTTTGGCGGAGAGAATTCGCTTGTCAGCCGAATCGTATATACTCTGGTTGGGCTTGCTGGCATCTACTCGATCAAGTTTTTGGTAGGCGACCGGGAACGGGCTTGACAGAGTGAAGCTTTCCGGAACAATAAAAAAGGCACATCCTGACCATCCAGGACGTGCCTTTTTTACGATTTATCGGTTTATTGTCTGGTTAACGGCTCATCGATGCTTACATGACCCATCAGCGATTCAGTCGGTTTTCCATCGACCAGGATGACGATTTTCTGTACCTCGTCAAACTGGAAGAGCGTATCCTTCAACGCATCAATCGCCATTCCTTCCCCGCTGGAGCCAAGGTTGTAGACGTTTTTGCCGTCTGCATCAATCGTCAGCGTGCCTTTGTCGAATGTGACAGAGTGGTAGTGAAAGTCCTTCCACAACGGCGCGTGAGCTTCATCCTTTGGCTTTTCCAAAAGGGCTATCGCCTGCTTGTACTTGTCCAGATCATCTGTGTAAGCAATCTCCTGCTCTTCTTTCTTCAATTCCATCAGATTGTCATCGGTGTAATAAAGAGCGATCGTTTGCTTCGTTTTCTGCTGCTCTGTTTCCGGCTGAGCAGCGGAGCCGGGCGTCTCCGTTTGTTCCGCGGGCGGCTGCGCTTGCGGCGCCTTTCCCTGACCACATCCTGTGACCAGAAGGATCGCTGCAGCTGCTGTCACCCAAAACGTCATGCGTCTTTTCATCGGAAACCTCCCTTTCTCATCCATGCCCTTCGCAATTTCTTAGTGGTAGGACTGATAGTATTCACGGATGGCTGCCGCGAGTGCTTCCGCCACCTTTTGCTGGAACGCCGGGGACGTCAATTTGGCATTCTCCCCCGGATTTGAGAGGAACCCTGTCTCCGTCAAAACGGCAGGCATCGTCGTATGCTTGATGACATAGAAGCCTGTCTGTTTCACCCCGCGATTCGGGAACTGTGTCGCCCCTTGCAGGTGACGGTGAACGACCTCGGCCAGATTCTTGCTGTTGGCGTTATAGTAAAAGGTTTCCGTCCCGCCGGTGGTCGGCTTCGTAAATGAATTGGCGTGGACCGACAGGAACAGATCGGCGTGCCGCTCATTGGCAAAAACAACGCGCTCGTCAAGTGTCAAATACACATCTGTAGAGCGTGTTGCTTCTACCTGAAACTCCGGATACTGCTTCAAAAGCTGTACCAGCTTGTTGGCGACAGCCAGCGTGAAGTCTTTTTCGATATTTCCGTTCACGCCCTTGGCGCCTTGATCCTTGCCTCCGTGACCGGCATCCACTACGATGAGGAATCCCGTCTTTTTCGGAACAGGCGAAAGCTTTACTTCAATGCCGTCTTCCGTATACTCCAGATTATACTTGCTCTTCTGGTTGAGCTCAATGACGACACGCACAGTTTGCGGCGATGCGCTGTACTGACTGTAGCGCACGTCTTGCACCAGAGTGTCCTTTTTGCTTTTTTCTTCGTCTTCGTGCTCAGCAGCTGCGGATTGGTCATCTGCTTCGTCCGACTCCCGTGAAGCGTCCGTGTGGCGATTTTCTTTGTCGTCGTCATCCTGATCGCTGCCTTTCTTTTTCTCGTCAGCGTCAGCATCCTGATCTTCATCGTCCACACTTGTTTCCCCGCCCTCGTAGTCGTCAGAGTTGCTGCTTTTCTTCAGCTTGTCCAACAAATCCTGATCCAACTCTGTCTGGGGCAGGTCCAGGACAATCCGATGCGGTCCTTGCAGGACGAACGCATTGGCCGTCACAGGAAGGCTTGTTTCAATGCGCACAACCTCATCATCATGGGTAACTCCCGTGAAGTAAGCGAGCCGTTCAATCTCCACCCGGTTTTTCCCCTGATCCCAGGTGAAACGTCCACCCAGCTCAGCCTCCAGCTCTTCCAATGGCAGAGCCAATTCGCCGTCGATGGTGAGTCCGCGGTCCGGATGCTTCCATACCTGTCCCTTTTTCCCTACCTGTTCGGCTGCGGCTTGGGCAGATATGTACAGCTTGTCCCCGTACTGGAAGCCTTTGAGAGACAGTGTTGGCTTATTGCCATTGTAGCGCATTTCCGGCGTTTCATTGGCAATGACCGTACGCGAAGCGTTGTCCCACCCTACCGTCACTCCAAGCGATTCCCCGACGAATCGCAGCGGCAGCAGCATTCGCTGATTCCGCATGACAGGAGGAGTATCCAGCTGCACTTTTTTTCCGTTCACCAGTGCATTTTTGGATCCGACCGTAAGCTGCAATGTTTGCGGGCCTCTTGTTATCACGGCCGTTCGCGTGGCCTGATTCCAGTCCACCTTGGCTCCGAGACCTTCCGCTATGACTCTGACTGGCACCAGAGTACGGCCTTTTTCAATGATCGGCGGTACATCCGGCTGTACGGCTTGTCCCCCAATCATCAGATGAACCGATGGGGCCGCAGAGCTTCCTGCAGCTGACGCCCACCCGGGGATGATGAGCAGGAACAACAATACAAACAGCGGTAACAAACGTGTTTTCATCCTGACCTCCTTCATGTTGTGTTTTCCTCTGGCAAAAGAAGCCGAGCGAATGAATTGCCCCGTATAGTTAGACGCAGCACCACCTGCAAAGTTTGTAGTCTTTTGGTACTAAATTCGGTCGAATACTGAAAAAAAGTGCCGAAATTCGGCACTTAAATACACAAATAGTCTTCGCATGATGTTTCCAAGTAATAAATGTCAGCTTTTTTAACAGGGGGATTTGACCTTGTCAATAAAACGATTCGATTTGTTTCCACATTTCCTATCCGATTTGTAATGGTATTGAGTCATCTGATGTTTGAGGAATAACAGTATCCACTCGATAGCCTTTGTTTCTGTAAGCAGAGTGAGCATTCATTTGTTCCTCTAACCTATTGTATACCTCCAAATCACTATATTCTTGGTTATTGTCCACGAAAATCTTTACTGTCTCGCCATTATTCAAATAACGTGTCATACCATAAAAGAGGCGCTCAGGTATCTTTACGTAAAATAACTTTCGCAGTTCTGTAATGGTCAGAGCCATTGGGCTACCAATACGTTTTGCATCTTCATTATTTACAATAAAAATGTTTATATGGATATCATAGTTTATGACACAGTTCATCGATTTAAAGTATTTTCCAAAGTCCTTATCGTTTGTATACTCTGCAAAATGCATTTCTCTGGTAGTTCCAAGTTGTGTTTTTATTCGTTCGATCTGCTCAACAACCTCATTCATTGTCGCTTCATTAGTCCCAAATGCCCCGTAATAAGAGTAAGCACCATTAGGTTGATCGAGCTTGTTAGATTCGTCAAAAAAAATATAGTATCCCATTTCTTCTCCCCCCTACTGATACATTTCATCTATTTGGAAATGTCAACTTGACGTTATTCCTCAAGGATATTATAATTGATTTAAGCTTAAAATACGGATGAGTGTTCACTTTCTCCGCCACCATTACGCAGGGCTGGTGTCACTCAAAAAGAAAGCCTTTCCCCGCCACCATTGTGCAGGGCTGGGCTTTTTTCGTTTACCCTTGTAATCTTTTTTAGCGGTCAGCTTGTTTATTCTTGACGATGCATCTCAATCGCCTCTTTTCATCTAAAAAACTACGCGCTTCAAACTTTTGTCCTTTTTTCACAAAAAAACACTCTTTAAAGTATTCATCGTTTTTTAACAGCAGAGCGTTTTCCGATGGCTACTTTTAAAAGAGTGCAAACTAAGTATTTTCGTGGTCCCGAGTGATGTTTTGGACGAATACGTGATTCGTTCGTTATAGTCCAAAATACTGTTTCAACAGCTCTTTGAATCTCGCATCGTCAATCTTCTCCTTCGTCACGACTCCATCCCGCCATTGTGTAAATGAGGTATTGGTTAAGGTTATATTTCCTTGATCTGTAATCTTTGTGATCAACGGAGATTTGTTAAACGGGGAATCCTCGTGCTCGGCGATGATCCTTTGAATCTCATTCCATTCCGATACGTCGGTGACAGGATGCTTGGAATCGAAAGCGTATCCGATCCTCCAGTCGGCATCCTTATGCTTCAATTTCATCTCAAGAACGTAGTCTCCGTGTTCGCTATCTACTTGTCTGATCCGAAACTCTCCATTGTCGGAGGCTACAGTCTCTCCGGTCAAAGGAACCGGTGTTAACGGCAAATTCGCTCCAAAGCCCGTATCCACCAGATACGTCTGTTCCTCGTGAACGACCAGGATGGTTACATGCGTTCTTCCAATCGTCTGGTACTCTCGCGTCTCGTTTTTGTAAACAACTCCGCGGGCCAGGACTGCATCAAAGCCATTTTCAAGCAAAAAGAAGTACAGAATCGAATTGAGCTCGTAACAAAGGCCGCCTTCTTTTTTTACGAGCATTTTGTTTACCAGGCTTTCTCTCGTAATCTCGCTCGTTTTATTTCCAATGATGCAAAAGTTTTCAAAGGGGATGTTTTTTGCCGTTTTTTCGAGAACGGTGTCCAAGTGTTCAAATATAATCTGTTCGTCCTCCGGAATACCGATTCTTTTGCGAAACAAAGCATTTAGCCCACTCATTGTGTATTCCTCCAAATAGTAGTTGTTCCTTGATTATTTTTCGACCTGGTTGTCCCGCAAATATTTGAAGCCAAAAACGTGTTTTTCTTCTATTCATATTCCCGAAACGGGAACAGATCCCTTTTCGGAAAGAGACGAACAAATCCTCTCCATCGTCAATTCGACTGCTGAACGGCAAAAGCAGTCATCGATTAGACGAAACAAGGCTGCCGAAAGATTCCGGCAGCCTGATGCGACGAGTCATCTACCTATTCGAGCTCTCTTTCCTCGAAATCATACTCAACCTTTTTCGGAGCGACCCGGGCGTTTTCCAGGGCAGGCGTATCTGGGCGGGCAATCTGGTAAACGGCTGCTCCCACGATTTCCGCTACCTCCTGGAGCTTGTCCTTGCTGATCTTGTCAATGCTGTCCTCTGGCGTATGATACCATGGCTCAACCGGAGCGTGGATGAAGAGCGCTGCCGGGATGCCTACCTCAGCAAACGGAACGTGGTCGCTGCGGCCTTCCCGTCCATAGTTAACGGTTTCCGACAGGCGTGATCCGGCCGCTGCACCCAGGTCGGTGACGATGTTTTTCTCGCCATCCACTGTGTACATGATCAGCTTGCCTGCATCGCGGCTGCCGACCATGTCCATCTGGAACATGCCGACCGTGCTTTCGATCTCTTCTTCTGACAGAGACTCCACGTAGGCGTAAGACCCGAGCAGCCCATTCTCCTCCGCTCCAAACGTAACAAAACGGAGTTCCGTATCGATCGGCATGTTGGCCATCACTCTGGCGAGCTCCAGTGTAGTCGCCGTACCGGAGGCATCGTCATTGGCTCCAGGGGCACCCTCAACAGAATCGTGATGGGCTCCCACCACAATGATCTGACCCGTGCTTTTCTTCTTGTCCGGCTTTTTCGTGGCGATTACATTGTAGGAGGTGCTGTCCTCGATCCTTGCTCCCTCTACCTCGACAGCAGCGGTCAAGGACTCGCCCGCTTCCAATTTTGCAAGCAGCTCCTCCCCCTGTGCCTTGGTCAGGGCCAACACAGGAACGAAGTCGTCGTTTGGACCTCCAAGCGTGCCGTTGATCACCCCTGAGCTGTTGTTAAACAGGAGTACGGCCTCAGCTCCTGCCCGAGCGGCATTCAACACCTTGTCACCGAAGCTGATTTCGCCGCGCTGGATGAGAGCGATTTTCCCGGTCAAGTCCACGCCTTCCAGATCGCTCTCGCGGCCCAAGCCTGCATACACCAATTCCCCGGAGGCTTGTCCGCTCACTCCGTATGTAAAGTTGCCCAATTCCCATTCGGTATCTTCATAGCCGCTGACAGACAAGGATACCCGGTCCGGCTCCTTGTAGCTGGAAAACTCAAATGGCTGCAGTTCGGTATCATACCCATAAGATTTGAACTGTTTCTCGATGTATTTGGCAGCATCATGCTCCGCTTTTGTCCCGGCTACCCGGGGCTGCTTGGAAAGGTAGTCGATTGTCTCATAAATGTTGTCAACCTTGATTCGCTTTACAATTTTGTTGTCAAAAGCGCCATCAGACGGATGCGGTGCCGCATAAACAGGGAGACTGCATGCCAAACTTGCCAGTAAAGCAATCGGAATGACCTTGTGTTTCAGCATAATTCTCCTCCTTGTGGTAATGAATTCACGAACTATGTCCATTATCTTGGCTATTGCGCAAAATGTGTAGACTGAATCGTCAGACAATTTCACGCAACATCCGACATAAAAATAGCCGCTTTTTGCAAAAAAAAGAGACGTTCTTAGTTCGAACGTCTCTTTCGCTATCCCCAAATTCTTCTTTCCCTGCGACTTACGGGTGTGACAGTCCTGCCTTTTAAACCGCCGTTTGTCAGAAATTGTTGAATCATGGCGATTACAGCCGGGTTGGACAACACCTTCACCGATTCGGCCACCTTGGGATTCTTCAGCTGGGGAATAACATTTCCCAATTGGGGCAAGAGCGGCAGCAGGTCTTCCAAAGGCAGTGCGGGCTTTGGCTTTGGCGGTTCCAGTTCAACGGGAATGGAACGCCTCCTGCCAAACAGTCCCCCTCTTCGCCTCTGTGAGGGCTGCCTCACTTTCAAACGGTCCAGCGTAGCTTTCATTTCCTGGATTTCCTGGCGTACCTGATGCATCTCGCGCATCACTTGCTCGTTGCTTGTCGTATGAGCTTCAGCGATTCGATGGATCGCTTCTGCCATTTTCGCTTGTGAAAAGCTGTTCTTTGGTTTTTGCTTTGCCTTTGTTTTTGCAGCGATCGTACCCACCTCCCCCTTCCTTTTGCACCGTCGTTATTTCTTGAATTTCTTCTTTAAGGCACCGAGATCGTTGGGATTGACGCCTTTTTGCGCCAGCTTGTTCATCAGGCTGCCGACGTTCTCCGTTTTGGCCATTTTCCGGAACTGGGACACGTAGCTGTTCAGCTCCTGGTCGGAAAATTTCTTGCCCGACTTTTTGCCGAGTTCACGGATGACCTCCTTCAGACCTGCGTCTGTCTTGAGCTTATCTTTTGGAATCGATTTGACAATGCCGAGCAGTTTTCCAATATCCACGCGCTTTTCCCTCCCAAAGTGGTGGTACTCCTTTTTACTCTATGTTTGCGGAGGGCTGGGGGTTTGGTCATTTGTCCATGGTTGCAAAAAAAAGAAGAGAGCACGCCTGTGCCCTCTTTTTATTTGGAAATCTTTTATTCGACATCTGCCCATTTCCAGTCGACGTCGCCGAGACCGGAAATAACTACGCCTTTGACGTTGTCCTTTTGTACCCAGGATTGGGTATAGAAGTAGATCGGCATGATCGGCATTTCGTCCATCAGGATTTTTTCAGCTTCGCCGAGAACCTTCAAACGTTCCTCGTGATTTTGGATGGTTGCGGATTTGTTCAGCAGTTCCTTGTACTGCGCATTTTCCCAACGAGTATCGTTGTTGCCGCCGTCTTTTTCCTTGTACAGCTCCAGGAAGTTGATCGGATCGTTGAAGTCACCCAGCCAGCCCATGCGGCCTACCTGGTAGTTTCCTTGATGCAAGTCTTCGATATATACTTTCCACTCTTTGTTTTCCAGTTTGACATCTACGCCGAGATTCTTTTTCCATTGGTCCTGGATTGCCTCTGCAATCTTCTTGTGACCTTCGGACGTATTGTAGGACAGGGTGATCGGTGGCAGCTTGCTCATGCCGAGCTCTTTCAGACCTTCTTCGAGCAGCTTTTTCGCTGTCTCTACATCGTTGTCTTTGAAGTAGCCGTCTTTGTTGACAGCCATCGACATTGGCAGAGCGCCCATCGCCGGAAGCTGACCGGTTTGCAGGATGTTATCGATCAGTGATTGACGGTCGATCGCGTAAGCAAACGCTTTACGGATTTTTACGTTGTTAAACGGCGGCTTTTCCGTGTTGAACTTGTACCAGTACGTACCCGCGATCGGCTGGGTTTTCATTTTGCCAGACTCTTTCAATGCAGGAATCGCATCGGTAGGCAGAGCGCTGGTCGGAGAACCTGCCCAGTCAATTTCACCGTTGTCAAACATGGACAACTCGGTATTCTCGTCCTCTACCATCGCAAACTCGATTTTGTCCAGTTTTACGCTGTCTTTATCCCAGTAGTTTTCGTTTTTCACGAGAACCAGCTTGTTCTTGTGCTCCCAGGATTCCATTTTGTACGGACCGTTACCCACGTGGGTTTTTGCTTCTCCAGCCCATTTTGCATCCGCTTCGACTACTTTCTGGTTAACCGGGAAGTAGGTCGGGAATGCCGTCAGCTCCAGGAAGAACGGAGTCGGGTTCTCCAGCTTTACTTCCAGTGTTTTTTCGTCGAGCGCTTTTACGCCTACTTCATCGGCGCCAACTTTTCCTTTGTTGAACGCTTCCCCGTTTTTCACATAGTAGAGCTGGTATGCGTAGTTGGAAGCAGTCTTCGGATCGAGCGCTCGTTTCCACGCGTATTCAAAATCCTTTGCGGTCAATGGATCGCCATTGCTCCACTTGGAATCGCGAAGTTTAAATGTATAGGTCAAGCCATCCTCAGATATTTCAATCTTTTCTGCCACTGATTCATGAGGTTGTCCGTCTGCGCCAACACGAGTCAGACCGTCAAAGGTCGCACGGATGATCGCTGCGGAAGTCGTATCCTCAGAGAGGCCAGGGTCAGCCGTAGGCGGTTCGGAATGAAGGTTCAATTTCAGAACTTTCGGACCGGTTTTTTCCGGAGCAGCCGCTTGCGGGTTTTCTGCTGGCTTTTGTCCGTCAGCCGGTTGAGCGGTATTTCCGCCGCCGCAGCCTGCAAGTGCAGCGCCAAGCACGAGAATGGAACTCATTGCTACAAAAATATTCTTTTTCATGCCACTTGTCCCCCTTGTCTAAATCTTTAATCAATATACATCCTTTTATATTCTTTTTAAATAAGTTTTAGATTGATTTAATAAAATTTTATTTGTTTATAAAGAAATTTATAAATTAATAAAAAAATATTTATTGATCAAAAATGAACGATCCGAAGCAGCAACGGTATCGGCTGGGAATATTTCCGTGAAAACAGCCAATGAATTGGCAAATCTATTGAGAAAAAGCTGGAGATACAGAAAAAAGCAGACCGCTTTCGCTGCGATTTGCACGCAACAAAAGAGTCTGCTTTTTAGCAGCAATTGCTGTGTTGTCGTAAACCCTCTACTTTAACAGCGCGTTGCCGATAAAGGCGTGAATTTCTTTTTTATCATTGCCGGCTACCTTGCGAATTTCCAACTCCAAGGTTTTGACGCCCGCTACATTTACATTGATTAACTGGCTCTGTCCAGCCTTCATTCTTTCGCTGTCGAAAAGAACTTTTCCGTCTCCCTTGATCCTCCAGATGATCAAATCCGTTTTATTCGGCGAATTGTCATCTGCTGCTACAACACCGGACAGCGCTTTGTATTTTCCATTCAGCTCGATTTTAAACACTTGTCTGGTCGTGTTGGGCAGCTTGTCATTTGCGATCTTATCGACATTCGTATAACCCAATCCGTGATCGTAAACCGTTCCCCCTGCTGAAAAAGAGCCCTTATCCCAGTTGTCGACATAGGATTTTGTGTTAATCAGTCCATACGGCATGGAATACTTCAGTGAGGACAATCTCGTCTCGCTTCCGACTGATGCCGCGGGGCCGCCGATCGTCACCGTACTTGCATTTGCATCCCATGAGACATTTTTGCCTGCGGCTGTACCTACAAATGCGACCGGCGCATAAGGTACTCCCTTATATAAAAACGCGTCGTTGGTCTCACGCAGCTTGCCGTCTACCATGAACTTGATCGGCTTGAAATCGACCGGAATA
Source organism: Brevibacillus borstelensis (assembly GCF_036700025.1). Taxonomy (NCBI): domain Bacteria; kingdom Bacillati; phylum Bacillota; class Bacilli; order Caryophanales; family Paenibacillaceae; genus Brevibacillus; species Brevibacillus borstelensis. The sequence continues at coordinate 5,222,780 of NZ_CP144922.1, forward strand.
GATTGCGTAGCTGCATAGGTCAGGCTGGAAAAGAAGATGGACCCCAACAGAAATCCTGACAAAAATCCCAATTTCGACTTTTTCTTCACGATTACTTTCTCCCCCTATATCTTGCCAAATCTACCCAGATCATAACACTACTTGCTGTATTTGGCGGTGAGTCAAAGGGTGGATTTTTTCGACATTTTTTCAATGCTTTCCCGAGACTATCCTCCTAAAACGACAAATTGCCGCTTTGGACAATAAAAAAGAAGGACGCTCGGCCCTTCTTTTTTGATCTCAGACCAGACAGATCCAGTCGGAGCGATTATTCGATTGTTGCCCACTTGTAGTCGACAAAGCCGAGACCGTCGAGTACGACACCTTTTACCTTGTCGTTTTTCACGTAGGAGTGTGTGTAGTAGTAAATCGGTGCTGCCGGCATTTCGTCCATGAAGATTTTCTCGGCATCTGCAAGGATTTGCTTGCGTTTCGCTTCGTCCTTCTCCAGTGCGGATTGGTTCAGCAGCTCTTGGAACTTCGGATTTTCCCATTTCGTATCGTTGTTTCCGCCGTTTTTGAACTTGAACAGCTCCAGGAAGTTGATCGGGTCGTTGAAGTCTCCGCTCCAGCTGGAACGTCCGATCATGAACTTTCCTTGGTGCAGGTCGTCCAGGTATACTTTCCACTCTTTGTTTTCCAGTTTGACATCGATGCCAAACGCTTTTTTCCACTGGTCTTGAACAGCTTCCGCGATCTTTTTGTGACCTTCGGAGGTGTTGTAAGAGAGCGTGATAGTCGGCAGCTTGGTCAGGCCTTCTTCTTTCATGCCTTCTTCCAGCAGCTTTTTCGCAGTTTCGATGTCGTTGTCCTTGAAGTAAGGCTCAGACGCTACAGCCATTGTCGGCGGCACGAGACCCATAGCCGGTTGTTGGTTTGCCTGAGTCACGTTGTCAACGATGGATTGACGATCGATCGCATAGGCAAACGCTTTACGGATTTTTGCATTGTTAAATGGCGCTTGCTCCGTATTGAATTTGTACAAATAGGTACCGGCGATGGCATGCACTTGCATCTTGCCGGATTCTTTCAGCGCAGGGATCGCGTCTGTCGGAAGCGCGCTCAGCGGTGCGCCGGCCCAGTCGAGATCGCCGTTGTCAAACATGGACAGCTCGGTATTTTCGTCCTCAACCATGGAGAAGTCGATCTTGTCCAGCTTTACTGCATCTTTATCCCAGTAGTTTTCGTTTTTCACGAGAACCAGCTTGCTCTTGTGCTCCCACGTTTCCATTTTGAACGGACCGTTGCCCACGTGAGTCTTCGCTTCGGTCGCCCATTTCGGATCTGCCTCGGCTACTTTCTTGTTAACCGGGTAGTATGTGTAGAAAGCGGTCAGCTCCAGGAAGAACGGAGTCGGGTTCTCCAGCTTCACTTCCAGCGTTTTGTCATCCAGCGCTTTTACGCCGACATCTTCCGCTTTTGCTTTATTGGTGTTAAATGCTTGAGCATTTTTGATGTAGTACAGTTGGTAGGCGTAGTTGGCTGCTACGGAAGGCTCCAGCGCGTGCTTCCAAGCGTACTCGAAGTCGTGGGCGGTAACCGGGTCGCCATTGCTCCACTTGGAGTCGCGCAGGTGGAATGTATAGGTAAGTCCATCTTCGGAAATGTCGATTTTTTCTGCTACGGATTCATGCGGCTTTCCGTCTTCGCCGATACGGGTCAGACCGTCGAAGGTAGCGCGCAGCAGTGCACCAGAGGTAGAATCTTCAGCCAATGCAGGATCTGCTGTAGGCGGCTCAGAGTGGAGGTTCAAGCGCAGAACCTTTGGACCTGTGCTCTCTTCTTTCGTTGTTGTATTTCCTTGGGCATTGTCAGCTGCCTTGTCGCCGCCGCCGCAACCGGCCAGCGCCGCACTCAGTACGAGAATAGAACTCATTGCTGCAAATACACTTTTCTTCATACGATTTGTTACCCCCTTATAACCTATAACTCACCTCATTTAATATACCGTACTTTTAGTAATATTGAAGCGATTTTAACTAAGTTTAATTTTACTTTATTTAAACATTTATTTACGTAAAAGAAAATAAAAACCGTCCCATTTTTGGAACGGTTCTGACATTTCACGTCACGATTTCAGCCCATTTCAGGTCGATAAAACCAAGCGGATCAACCTGGACGCCTTTTACCTTGTCGTTTTGCACCCAGACATCCACATCCGTGAACATCGGTATGACCGGCATCTCATCCATAATAATTTGTTCAGCCTCAGCAAACATTTGCTTCCGCTTCTCCGGGTCCAGCTCCGCTGCAGCCTGCCTGATCAGCTGTTTGTATCTGGCATTCTCCCACCCGGTGTCGTTGTTCCCGCCGTCTTTGTCGCGATACATTTCCATGTAGTTGATCGGGTCATTGAAGTCGGCGCTCCAGCCAATTCGCCCGATTTCAAAATTGAGCTCGTGCAAGTCCTGCTGGTGGACCTTAAACTCCTTGTTTTGCAGCCTGACCTCGATCCCCAGCCCTTTCTTCCATTGATCCTGAAGGGCCTCGGCGATTTTCTTGTGACGATCGGTCGTATTGTAGGAAAGTGTCAGAACAGGAAGCTTGCTTAGCCCCAGTTCTTGCAGTCCTTCTGCCAACAGCTTTTTGGCCGTTTCTACATCATTGTCCTTGAAGTACCCATCCGGCTTCAAGATCATGGTCTGTGGCAGTATTCCCATCGTCGGCACCTGTCCTACCTGGGTGACGTTATCCACGATATCCTGCCGATTGATCGCATAGGCGAGCGCTTTGCGGATTTTGGCGTTATTGAGCGGCGGCTTGGTCGTATTCAGTTTGTACCAGTACATCGATGCCTGCGGATGGATCACCAGTTTGCCCGATTCTTTCAACGAGGGAATCGCATCGGTCGGGAGTCCGCCGAGTGGCTGCCCTGCCCAGTCGAGCTCGCCCTTTTCAAACATTGCCAGCTCCGTGTTGTCATCCTCGATCATGGCAAATTCGATGCGGTCCAGCTTCACCGCTTCTTTGTCCCAGTAGTTTTCGTTCTTTTCGAGCACCATTTTGCTCTTGTGCTCCCAGGCTGTCATTTTAAAAGGGCCGTTTCCAACGTGCGTGGCTGCTTCCAGCGCCCAATCCGGATTTGCCTCCACCACCTTTTGATTGACTGGATAATAGGTGTAAAAGGCTGTCAGCTCCAGGAAAAAAGGAGTCGGATTTTCCAGCGTGACCTGCAGTGTCTTGTCGTCCAAAGCTTTTGCGCCCAGCTCATCCGGCGAAGCCTGCCCTGCATTTATCTTTTGCGCATTTTTGATGTAGTAGAGCTGATAGGCGTACTCGGAAGCCAGCTTCGGATCGAGCGCCCGCTTCCAGGCGAAAGCAAAGTCGCTTGCCTTGACTGGATCGCCGTTGCTCCAGAGGGCATCGCGCAGCGTAAAGGTGTACGTCAGGCCATCCTCCGAGATTTTCACCTCTTCGGCCATGGAGTTCATCGGCTTGGCATTTTGATCCAGACGAGTCAACCCGTCAAATGTCGCCCGTACCACGGTACCCGATGTCGTATCCTTTGCCAGCCCCGGATCGGCTGTCGACGGTTCGCTGTGCAGGTTCGCACGAAAAACGCTAGGTTCAGTTGATGGAGCAGGTGTATTCTGGTTGGTCTGACCTGCAGATGGCTGCGGCTGCCCGGTGTCAGCGGATTCTCCCCCTCCGCCAGTACAGCCTGCGAGCACTGTCGTCAATACCAGGACCATGCCGGTCAAAAGAGCGCCTATCCTTTTTTTCATGATGGACTTCCCCCTAATCGTTATCTTTTGCTTAAACGATACGCAAGCGATAGTAAATTCGAGACCGGTATCGCGTTTATTTAATGAATTTTTAGAATATTTTATATAAAATGGAAGTGCAAAGGATGTTACTCTGCCGTTTGGAGGATGAATTACATGCTGGAGAAAGAAGAACTGATCTCCCATTTTGAAGGCGTGCGGAAGCGAACTTTGAAGTATCTGGGACAGTTGCCTGAAGGGGTAATCGACTGGCGTCCCGACGAGGGCAAGTTTTCGATCGGCGATATCATTCGGCATCTGGGCTCAGCCGAGCTCATGTTTTTCCATGCAATCACGCAAAATGAATGGAAGTACGATGGGCATGGGCCTGAGAAAGGCAAAACGTTAGCGGAAGCAATTCACTATTTGGAGCAGTGTCATGCTACTGTACTTGCCGGTCTTCGCCAGTTGGAGCCAGAGATGCTGAAGGGAAAAGTGAAAAATGTCCTCGGCTACGAAGTCAGTGCATGGAGAATGATCATGGCCATGACAGAACACGAGATTCATCACCGGGGCCAACTCTCTGCCTATATGCAAGCCAACCACATTGACCCTCCGCAAATTTTCGGCTTGAAGATTGAGCAAATCCCGAAGGACGAAAGCCGCCGGTACGGGGAAGCCGAGGAGGATGCCAGGCATCAATAGGGTGAGATCATATCTGGAAAGTCTGTGATGGGCGGACAAAATGGCAGCAGAATGGCAGACAGAATGGTGGGCGGAATGCTGGGCAGAAGGTGGGCAGAAGGTGGGCAGAATGGCAGTCTGGAACCCGCTTTCCCTGTTCTGGACTGCCATTCTTAGTTTTCTGACCGGGACGCTGATCTGGCAGTAAGGCCCTTTTTCTTTATTCGCTAATCTCTGCCCATTTCAGGTCGACAAATCCGAGACCGTCCACCTGCACGCCCTTCACCTTTTCTTTTTGCACCCAGACGTCTACGTCAGTGAACAGCGGAATGATCGGCATTTCATCCATAAAGATTTGCTCCGCTTCCGCAAACATTTGCTTGCGGGTCTCGGCGTCCTTCGCTGTAGCAGATTGGATCAACAGCTCCTTGTAGCGGCTATTTTCCCAGCCTGTATCGTTGTTTCCGGTATCCTTTTCGCGGAACATCTCCAGGTAGTTGATCGGATCGTTGAAGTCGGCATTCCAGCCGAGGCGGCCAATGTCGTAATTGAGCTCGTGCAGGTCTTGCAGATAGACCTTGAATTCCTTGTTCAACAGCTTCACATCGATGCCCAGCGCCTGTTTCCACTGATCCTGAACGGCCTCGGCGATTTTTTTATGGCGGTCAGACGTGTTGTAGGAAAGGGTGATCGGCGGGAGCTTTGTCACGCCCAGCTCCTTCATGCCTTCTTCCAGCAGTTTCTTCGCGGTTTCAACATCATTGTCTTTGAAATAGCCATCCGGCTTCAGAATCATCGATTGCGGCAACAGACCCATCGTCGGGACCTGGCCAACCTGTGTCACGTTGTCCACGATGGCCTGCCGATTCACTGCGAGCGCCAAGGCTTTGCGGATCTTCACGTTGTTAAGCGGAGGTTTCGTGGTGTTGATCTTGTACCAGTACATGGTCGCTTTCGGATGGACGACCAGTTGGCCCGATTCCTTCAGTGCCGGAATGGCGTCCGTCGGCAGTCCGTTGAACGGCTGACCCGCCCAATCCAGTTCATCGTTTTCGAACATGGAGAGCGCCGTATTGTCGTCTTCGATCATGAAGAACTCGATTTTATCCAGCTTGACGACGTCCTTCTCCCAGTAGTTTTCGTTTTTCTCCAGCACAATTTTGGCCTTGTGCTCCCAAGCGGTCATTTTGAACGGTCCGTTCCCCACATGCGTCGCCGCTTCCATGGCCCACTTCGGATTGGCTTCCACGACCTTTTTATTGACCGGATAGTAGGTATAAAAAGCGGTCAGCTCCAGGAAGTACGGAGTCGGATTCTCCAATGTGACCTGCAGCGTTTTGTCGTCCAAGGCTTTTACGCCCAATTCGTCAGGGCCAAGTTTGTTGGCGTGCACCTTTTCCGCATTTTTGATGTAGTAGAGCTGGTAGGCATACTCCGCTGCCAGCTTAGGGTCGAGCACGCGCTTCCAGGCGAATTCGAAGTCGTGTGCGGTGACAGGGTCGCCATTGCTCCATTTCGCATCTCGCAGGGTAAACGTATACGTCAGCCTGTCATCGGATATTTTTACATCCTCTGCGATCGAATTCATCGGCTTGGAGTCTTTGTCCAGGCGGGTCAAGCCGTCAAAGGTGGCGCGAACGATCGCCCCGGAGGTTGCATCCTTGGCCAGGCCCGGGTCCGCTGTGGACGGCTCGCTGGTCAAATTGGCCCGAAACACTTGCGGTCCTGATTTGGCCGCCGGTGCCGGTTCCTGGGAAGCATTCGGGGCCGACTTGTTCCCGGATGCTGACTGGCCGCCGCCTGCCGAACACCCGGCGAGAGCCGCGCCGACTACAAGCGACAACCCCAGTGCCAGTACTGAGATTTGCTTCTTCATCTGAAAATTCCCCCTTGTCTATCAATAGCAATGCAACCAAAATATACCTGCAAAATACCGTGTTGGGAATGGGTTTTGTTTAGATTTAATTAAATTTTACGAATATTTTATCTATTAGTAAAAAAATATAAAGATAGATATGAAAAAGAAAAAATACCGGTAATTCTGTATGCCAGATTCCCGGTATTCTTGTTTGCACGGAATAAAACGGGTTCATATACTTCGCATTGCGAACCTTTGCCACAGCACTTAAATGAACGTCGCCCTCCCGCTTCACGCCTCAGGTGAGGACCAGTGCATCGGATGGGAAAGGGACGGCGGCAGCTTTGTACTGGCATCACCCTTTGCCGCATTGATCTGAGGCTGCGTCAGAAAGATGCTTTCCGTCAGATCGGCTCCCCTGATGTCAGCGTCCCGAAAGTCAGCCCCGATCAGATCGGCTCCTCTCAGGTCAGCTCCTCTGAGATCGGCGGCAATCAGGTAGGCTCCTCTCAAATTGGCGGCTCTCAGATCGGCTCCTCTCAGTTTGGCTCCGATCAGATCGGCTCCCCGGCTGTACGTCTTGCGCTTGCCTGCGGATCCCCTCTGCGAGCGCAAAAAATCGGCTCGCACAAGTTCGCTGGTCCGCAAGAGCAGCTTGTTGACATCGGCACGGTGTGCTGCCACGTCCAGCTTCAAGATCGAGTCTGGATCGAGGTTCGTGAGGCGCTCTGTCTTGTCGAGAGCCTGGCTCAGCTCATCCCGGATGGGACGGGCTGGCCGAAGCGTCAGCGCCTCGGACAAATACCAGAGCAGCTCATGGAGCTGCCACATGATCGGAAACACTTCAAACATTTCCTTCGCGGACTTAGGGGACTTGCGCCAGTCGAGTCCTCCGTAAGTGACCTGGGAGACCTTTTGTCCCGCGCCAAAGCAGTCATAAACCGTGCAGCCTCGAAAGCCCATCTGTCTGAGGCTGTTGTGAACGCCGCAGCGGAAGTCCGCCTGCAGGTTTTGACAGGGCTGTCCGGCATGTTTGTCAATCGCAAAATCTGCCGAAGCAGCGAAGGGCAGCGCGACACAGCACAAGCCGAAGCAGTTCTCGCAGTCAGCTTGCAGACTGAGGCGACTACTGCCGTGGGGCGCTTTTGCATATTCGAGATCCTCGGACATTGCGTTGTCTCCTTCCGCTTCTTTGTATGTCCATGCTTGCATCGTCCTGCCTGAAGACAAGGCTGTGGTTATGATAGTACTGAACGATCCTCTCCGTCAATCCTGGTTCGGACAGGAGGAGAGCCAGGGGGATGAGCAGGTACGGTGTTCACGTTCCGTATTTTCCGCTTGTTTTCTCCTAAAAAAGGAAGGTGCCCCACGTCTAAATGACTGTGGGGCACCCTCTCGATATCTTGAGCAAGAAGCCTATCGTAGAGCTTGAAGCCTGGCATTAGAATGCAGGCACAATTGCTCCTTTATACGTATCTTCGATGAACTTTTTCACTTCTGGCGTATTCAGCTCTTTCGCCAGCTTCTGGATCGCTTCGGAATCCTTGTTGTCCGGACGAGCTACCAGGTAGTTTGCATATGGAGAATCCTTGTCTTCGATGAACAGGGCGTCTTTGGTCGGTACCAGCTTCGCTTCCAGCGCATAGTTGGTGTTGATCAGAGCCAGGTCTACTTCATCCAGGACGCGTGGCAGCATCGCAGCTTCTACCTCTTTGAACTGCAGGTTTTTCTTGTTTTCTACGATGTCTTTTACAGTACCGCTGATGCCTGCGCCGTCTTTCAGCTTGATCAGGCCTTGCTTTTCGAGCAGAGCAAGTGCGCGGCCGTTGTTCGTTGCATCGTTTGGCAGAGCAACGGTTGCACCGTCAGCGAGTTCATCCACGCTTTTTACTTTTTTGGAATATGCGCCAAACGGCTCGATATGAACAGGTACTACTTCTACCAGGTTCATGTTTTGTCCTTTGTTGAAATCATCGAGGTACGGCTTGTGCTGGAAGAAATTGGCGTCCAGCTGCTTTTCATTTACTTGCACGTTAGGTTGAACGTAGTCGGTAAATTCTTTGACTTCCAGAATTACGCCCTGCTCCTTCAGCTTCGGCGCGACGAACTTCAAAATCTCAGCCTGCGGGACCGGCGTTGCGCCCACTTTCAGCGTTACTTCTTTTTGCTCGCCTTGGGAACCGCCGGCAGACGGCGCGGGAGCCGATTCATTTTGGCTGCCGCAAGCAGCCAGAGACAGTGCCAGTACAGTGGACAGTACAGATACGACCAATTTCTTCACAGATGATTTCCCCTTTCTATTTTGAACATTCTCTATGGACAAGATCCTACTTCCGGCTGAACTTGATGACGAGCCTGTCGCCCACCATCTGCAGGATCTGAACCAACACAAGCAAAATACATACCGTCACGACCATGACGTCTGTCTGGAAGCGCTGATACCCGTAGCGGATCGCCAGGTCTCCCAAGCCTCCGCCGCCGATGACCCCGGACATCGCCGTGTAGGACACGAGCGACACCGTGGTAATCGTAATCCCGGCGATCAGCCCCGAACGGGATTCCGGCAAGAGCACGCTGCGGATAATTTGCCAGTTGGAAGCACCCATCGATTGCGCCGCTTCAATCACGCCGCGATCAACCTCGCGCAGGGAGGTCTCCACCAGTCTGGCGAAAAAGGGAGCCGCCCCGATCACCAACGGAGGAATCGAGCCCTTTACCCCGAGTGAGGTGCCGACGAGCATTTTGGTAACAGGAATCAGCAGGATCATCAGGATGATGAATGGCACCGAACGCAAAACGTTTACGACAAAGGATGAGATCGAATAAAACGCGCGATTCTCCAAAAGCTGGCCTCTGGATGTGAGAAACAGCAAAATGCCCAGCGGCAGCCCGATAACGACGGTAAACAAGGTGGAAAAGCCAAGCATCGTCAACGTATCCTGCGTTCCCTTCCAAATTTCCGCCCAGTCTATATTTTTAAGCGTGAATCCCATTTTAAATCACCTCCACTTCCAGGCCGCGCTGACGAAGCGTATCGACAGCTTTCCTGTTCTGCTGCGCATCCCCGCCCAACTCGATCACGAGCTGGCCATATGGGGTGTCTTTCATACGCGAAATGGTTCCTTGCAGGATACTGAACACCGTACCTGTTTCCTGCATCGTTTGGAACAGAATCGGCTGGTAGGTTTGTTCTCCGAGGAACGTGACCCGCAGGATCGTCCGTTCGCCTGACGCCTTTTCATGAGCAACGGCAGCCCGCAGCTCGCTGGAGTCTGCTACTTGCTCCACGAACTCCTGTGTCGTCGGATGCTGCGGCTTCAAGAACACATCCAGAACATTGCCCATTTCTACGATGTGCCCTCCGTCAATGACACCGACCCGGTCGCAAATGGAGCGGATGACGTGCATTTCGTGCGTAATGAGGACGATCGTCAAGCCCAGCTTCCGGTTGATGTCCAAAAGAAGCGCCAGAATGGAGTTGGTCGTCTGCGGGTCCAAAGCGGATGTCGCTTCGTCGCACAGCAGCACCTTGGGGTCGCTCGCCAGCGCCCGGGCAATGCCGACACGCTGCTTTTGTCCGCCTGACAATTGTGCTGGATACTTGTCGCGGTGCTGTTCCAGCCCTACCAACGCCAGCATTTCCTTCACCTTTTTGTCGATCTCCGCCTTGGGCCGCTTGGCCAGCTTGAGCGGAAACGCGACGTTCTCCCCGACTGTAGCCGACGAGAGCAGGTTGAAGTGTTGAAAAATCATTCCGATATGCCGCCGCTGTTCCTGGAGCTTGCCTTCATCCAGCTTGGTCAGATCAACCCCGTCTACAATGACGCTGCCTGCTGTCGGACGTTCCAACAGGTTGATGCAGCGAATCAGCGTACTTTTGCCGGCACCGGAATGTCCGATGATGCCGAAAATTTCCCCCTTCTCGATCGAGAGGTCAATTCCGCGCAGCGCAGGTGTTTTATGGCCTTTTACAATGTAGTCTTTTTTCAGATTCTGCAACCGAATCATCCGGTTCACCTCCCATTACAATCAACAGCCCCTTTTTCATCAGGCGAAAAAGGGGCTGCACCGCATTATACGATCGCATTCACCCTTCTCATCTGTCAAGATTCTACAATCTTGTAGGAATTGGCACCGCGCCACCCATCAGAATCGATGAGCCGGTTGCCGGGCTTCATAGGGCCTGTCCCTCCGCCGCTCTGGATAAGAAGAATTCTACGTATATTTAGTTTGAAGAACTTTATTTCTTTTTATGATACAAAACGGATTATATGCTATACCAAAATAGAAAGTCAATGGGCAATTAATCCAACACGCCGTTGCGGACAATTTCTACATCGATGTTGTAATCGAAGCGGGACTTCCTGTACATCTCATGCCACTGATCGTGAGACAGCTTCCGCGCCCCGCGGAATTTTGCCCGGTATAATTCCCCGAACCCAAAGGGGTCTACCTCCCATTTTTGCATTTTGGCGACGACCTTGGCCAAATCCTGCTTCATGTTTTCAGACAAGGCCTGCTCCATTTTTCTGAGTACCTCCGGTTGTTCTATTTTTAACGGTATTGACATTTCCAGAATGCGTGTCCGTACTTTCACATCGACCTTGTAGGTCAGTGGATTCGTACTGACAATATCGACGTGGGCCTTGCTGCTCAGCGTATCAAATACCATTTGGATGTCAGGGCCGGTTGTGTTCTTCTTTTTCGGCTTTACCCCCATCCTCTCCGGATCTACCGACGTTTCGTACGTTCCCGCTCGATAAGCATCATGAACTAGCTTGATGTGAAAGGCTTCCTTTGGAGGAATCCAGCCGACATATTTGTCCTTGTGAAACAGAGCCACGCCTTTGATCCTCACCTCATCCCCTTTCCTCTCAAGAAAAGGGACGTAAGGGTCGATTCCCTCGCTGAAGTAGGAGCGGTAAAACTCATGGAGAGTAGGAGACGGAATTTTGTCATCCTCTACGTTGTGCCGGATCAATTGGTAGAGGTAAATGCCAATATTGCCTTCCTCTTTGAATTTGTACGTCAGCAAATCGTAGGTTTGGCCCTCAATGACACTTAAATAAACCCGGCTTCCAATCGAGGGGTCGCGGTACAGAGTGTCCACAATGCTGCCTATCCCTTTTCTGGCCAGCTCCTCGCTGTACATCGCGACCCGAAGCTGCCCGCCCAGCACTTCTTTGTCTGACTGCAGGTTGGCCTTGTCGCGAATGCCCTTGCTCGTCAGACTGATGCCGGACATCACCTGCACTTTTTCTTCAGCCTCGGGATTGATGGAGGGCATCACCACCGTTCCGCGTATGTTCCCGTCCTTTAACAGGTCATATCCCGCCACCGTAATCATTCCAAGCTCATCAAAAATTTGCGTCCTGATACAGCCGCTGAGCAGAACAGAACATAGAAGGAGCACGGCTCCCGCTCTCAGGAGCCGCTTATTTCCGGATCTCGGCACGATGAATCCTCCCTCCTGTTCCACCGCCGTTTGATCAGAACTCCCAACAATAGGACATAAGGGTAAATCACAGCCATGTACAAGCTAACGTACGACATGCGATCGATGATGTAATTGGCTGCATGTCTCGAGACAAAAAATTGCATCGCAATAAAGATGACCGCGCCGATGATGTACAAAACCCGCTTCTGGTTCCAGCCAAACATTCTTTTGCACCCCCTGGAGGCGGACCACATATACAGCATGACGTTGGGCAGGATGATCAGCATCCACAGGGAGATGGCAAGGTACTCGAACCGCTCCAGAAACGGGAAATACACGACGGTCTTGATCTGCAGCGTTGGCCATATCGTTCGTATGAGCTGGCCTTCGCTGAAGAATATGAGCGAGATGATCATCAGGACGACGTAGATGAAATTGGTAATGAACGCTCCCCACTGGGCATGCCGATGCAAACGCGTTTTATCTCCGACGTAGGGGTAAATCGAATACAACACTTCATACCCGACGGAGGTAAAGGCCATGATCAGTGCCCCCTTTAGAAGCTGCTTGAAATCTGCCTCCATAACCGGCAAAAGATAGTGCCAGCGGGCGTATTCCAACGTGAAGTAGAGATCAAAAAAAAGCCAGATCGTGATAAACACCGAAATGATCGCGTAGCCGGTAATCACCCGAATACCACCGAGGACAGTGTACATCGCAAGAAATAACAATATCGAGCCAAGTATCCAGATCGGAATCCCTGGAAAAATCCATGATTGTACGACTTCTATGTACCCCCGCAGGATGACCATCGCCATTGCGATGAAGTAGAGGATGTACAGAAGGCTGAATAGGTTGCCGATGATTTTCCCGTACACATCCCGATGTATCCCGAATAAATCTGCGGACGGGTAGTGCCTCAGTGTCCGGCATATGATCCAAATCGTAAGATGCGACAGCAGTCCCGCGATGGCTACGGAAATCCATGCGTCATGGCCGGATTCGGCTGCGACCACCCGCTGATAGCCTAATATTCCTACCCCTATTTGCGTCGACATGACAACGAAGCCGGTCATGTAAGGAGCTATGGTCGTCGTTGGTTTGGGCTGAACATTGATCTTCATGGCTCCTCCCTACTCATCTTCATCAAAATTATGGATTTGGCGTGCTCGTTGCTTGTTGTAGCGATAAGGCTTGCCGTTTTGAAAAAACTCGAGACGTTTGGCAAGGAACGCAAAGGGAGCCCGGATGAAGCTGTTTTTCCAGTCGATGAGGCGAACCGGATAAAGCGGGGAGAGGTACGGTCTTCCCAAGCTCGTCAGCCGCAAGAGATGGCTGATGAGGAAGCTGACCGCCATCATGATTCCGATCAGACCAAGCAGCCCCGCCATCAAAATGATGGGAAAGCGAATCACGCGGATCGTAGAGCCGATCACGTAGCTGGGAGCGATAAAGGATGACAAGGCTCCGAGCGCAACAATGATAATCAAGATGTTGCTGGTAAAGCCCGCCTGCACGGATGCTTGCCCAATCACGATACCGCCAACGATGCCAATCGTCTGTCCTACTTTGGTAGGAAGCCTTGCCCCTGCTTCTCTCAAGAGTTCAATAATAATCTCCATCATCAAAGCTTCAAACAGAGGCGGAAATGGGACTCTGGCCCGGGACTGTGCGAGTGACAAAAGGAGATCAGCCGGAATCATTTCGTAGTGAAAAGTGAGTGCCGCCACGTAAAGCGGTGTAAATAGCAGGGAAGCGATCATCGCGGAGACACGGAGAACCCGGTTAAACGTGGCAATGCTCCAACGGAAGTAATAGTCATCCGGCGACTCAAAAAAGTGGATTAACGCAGTTGGCCCAAGCAGCACAAACGGACTTCCCTGCATCAATATGGCCACCTGACCCTTCCGCAAAGCGCTTGAGACGCGATCCGGCCGCTCCGTTTGCAGCAATGTGGGAAAAACGGTAATTTCATTGTCCGCTATGTACTGAGCCAAAATGTTGACTTCAACAAGTCCATCCACCTCCAAATCTTGTATCCGTTGACGGATGGTTTGAACATGCTCCGGATTCGCCGTTCCCTCCATGTACAGGATGGCGACTTCCTGCGGCACGCTTTTCCCAACCCATAGCTGCTCGTGAAATAGCTGAGGGGAGGCAAGGTATTTGCGAATGATCGACAGATTCATATCAAGATCTTCAACGAACGCTACTTGCGGGCCAAGTACGTTGGTCTCGATTTCCGGCCTTTGCAAATTGCGTGTTGCCACCCCGCTGGCAGGTATCGCCAATCCATAGGGAGCTCCGCTTACATGAATGTAAATGGCACCCTTGAGCAACTGGTTGATGACCTGCTCCTGCCGGGATTATCCGCTGAGAGGCCGGGACACCGAGCCGATTTTCCACCTCGCTGATCGTTGCGTTCTGGAGATCGAGCTGCCTCAGCTCCGGCAAAACCTTTGTGTAGACAACCTTGTTGTCAGCCATGCTGGACAGAAAATAAATCCGTACACGGCCTTCTTGTTCGTCAACATGCTCGACAATCAGGTCTGCTGTATGGGAAAACCAGTCACGGATGACATCGGAAGCCACCACTTCCCCTCCTAACACATGGGATACGGCTAGTTTTCCCCAATCTCTCCGATTGATGGCAAAAAAAAACGACACGCTTATCTTTGCGTGTCGCTGCTTGTTTGCTGCGGAATGGAAGACGTCTCTTTTTCTTCTTTGAGCGGAGGCTGCAGCGCTTCCTGAATAAACGCTTGCACCTTGTCCACGTCGGGAATCAATACCGAGCCGGCCCGATGAGATTCACGGAAAGTTCCCATCGGCGGCAGCTGATACTGCCCCGGCTGCTGCGTGTCCAGCGAAAGCCCCAATCCGGCCAGCTTCAACATATCCATAGAGCTGATGTTCGTCTGCACGTATGGAGTGATCTGTTTTAAAATGGAAGGAAGCTGAATCAGGGTCGTTCCGTTTTTCATCTGGCTGGCAAGAGCAGCCATCAGCTTGCGCTGCCGCTCTGTCCGGGTGTAGTCGGAAGTAGCGTCATGGCGGAAACGAACGTATTGCAGCGCTTTGGTTCCATCAAGCCGTTGCAGTCCTTTTTTCAGATCGATGTCATACATGCCTTTGTCTGTCGGGTCGCGGTAGCGCATGTTTTTTTCCACATCGATCTCCACACCGCCGACAGCATCGATCAGGTGCCTGAAGCCTTCAAAATCAGTAATGACATATCTGTCAACGGAAAGACCCGTCAGTTGGCTGACCGTTTCCATCGCCAATTCCGGTCCGCCCTCTACGATAGCAGCATTGATGCGTGAACTGCCGTGACCGGGTATCTCTACATACGTATCGCGCAAAATGGAAAACAAATCGTATCTTTTGGTCACCGGGTCAACGCTCACAAGCATCATGGAGTCTGAACGGGGAAGCCCATTGTTCTTCATGCCGCGCCGGTCTACCCCCATGAGGAGAATATTGACCCGGTCCTTTCCATCCCATACAGGCATCTCCGCTGCCTTGGTCGTCTCCCCCGGCTCCTGCCGATGTTCGATGACGTTGGGCGCTTGTATGTCTTCAGCAAACTGATAAAATGCGTATCCGTAATAACCTCCTGCCACAATGACGACGAGGAGAAGCATAAACAACAGTCGTTTTAATGTACGAATCAAGCATAACTCCACCTTTGTTTCTGTCTGAATGCGGTCAACTCCCACTTTGTCTAGTATACTCGAATCACGTCGAGATGGGGCAGCCTTTATTTGCCTGATGGCAGCTACTTTATAAACTTTTTGATTTACAATATTTAATAATTCAGCTATACTACTTCCAAAACGTACCGCAAAGGGGGAGGCCCAGCATGATTTCACCAAGGGCATGGCTCCACCGCTATCCCCGGGAAGCCTGGCTGTTTCTTGCCGCCAGCTTTCTCAACTCTTCCGGCAGTGCCTTTATGTGGCCCTTGACGACCTTATATGTCCATACCCAGCTGCACCGTTCCATGACCGAGGCCGGTTTTGTGCTCATGCTGCAATCGCTGGCAGGCATCGTCGGTCAATTTACCGGAGGATCCTTGTTTCATCGGGTCGGAGCCAAGCGGCTGATCGTAGGCTCACTCCTGCTGCAGGCTTGCTGTATGCTCGGAATCCTGCTTTTGGGCAACTGGTATCTATACATCGGATTTATGATCGGTCTTGGCTTTTTGTTTAACGTGTCGAATCCCGCTATCCAGGCGTTTATCGGCTTTCGCTGGAAGGAGCAGCGGCGTGAACTGTTCAACATCGTGTATGTGGGCAACAACCTCGGCATGGCCGTAGGTACCGCGCTGGCTGGCGTGATTGCGGCCATTTCCTTTCACTTTACGTTTTTGTTCAACAGTGTGAGCACGTTTCTTTTTGCCGGCTTTTTCTTTTTCTTCATGCGAAACATGTCTCACGATGAACTGGTCGGCTCGATGAGCGAAAAAACGGAAAAACGGAGCCAAGGCTCGATGCGGCTGCTTCTGCGTTATCAAATATACCTGTTTATGGCGCTTGGTTCTGCCTTCATTTTCTTCTCCACGACCGTTTGGAACACGGGCGTCGCTCCCCACCTCACCTCGTCAGGCATGCCGCTGGCTGCCTACAGCTGGCTGTGGACGATCAACGGCATCGTCATATTTGCCGGACAGCCCGTCACCTCCTGGTTGAAAAGGCTGGTAAAGCAAAATCTGTCCTCCCAGCTTGTCGTCAGTGCCATCGCTTACGGCGGGGGATTCGGGTTTATGCTGTTCTTTCATGACAATTATGCGGCTTTTATCATCGGTATGATTATTACGACCTTTGGAGAAATGCTGATCGCTCCTACTGTCCCGACTTTTATCAGCGAGAAAACCGGGGAATCGGCCCCGTTTTATCTCGGAGCCGTAGGGGCCATTACATCAGGAGGCCGCTTGCTTGGACCGCTTTTTTTCGGGCAGATGTACGACGCGGGCGGGATTGTTCCTGCGCTTACGCTGGCGACAGTAGTCTCGTCGGCTGCAGTCGTGCTGTGTCTGATCCATGCATCGTTCCATCGGGAGCGAAAGGGACGTGTGGAGGCTTCCGGCAAAACTGATTCATGAAAGCAAAAGAACGCGGCATCAAAACTGCCTCTCCATTTGTTTCGATATGTCTAACAAATGAGGAGTAGTTCAATGACAATCCCGCGTTCTTTTTTGTGTATTTATAGTCAAGCTTGCTTCTCTTCTACTCTTCCCACGCCAGCTTCGGCTGCCGGTACCACTCTCCGGACATCCATTCGCCTGCTTTCCAGCGCAGCACATCCGCACGGACCAGCGGCATGATCTGTTGAAAGAAGCTGACCCGTTCGATGTCCGTCATCGGAACAAAACGATTCGCTGCGGCTACATCGGCTTCCAGCTCGTTCATTTTGCTGACGCCCAAGACGGCAGTCGATACAGGCAAGCTCCACGTATAGCGCAGCGCCTGCTCGGTCCAGGGGGCCAACTGTCCCAGCGCCATTACTTTCATGCCGATCACAGCGACCCCTCTTTCCACCGCCAGCGGCACGAACTCATGGGCAAAGCTGTAGATGAAATGATCAAGTGCGGATAGAGCGACCAAAGCGCTGTCAAACGGAAAACGGCGGATCGCTTCGGCGAGCAGCCGGGGGTCGGTATGTCCGCTGATGCTGAGCTTTCTGACCATTCCCTGTTCCCGCGCCTCGATCAGCGCTTCCAGCGCCCCGCCTTTGGCAAAAACGGCTTCCAGATCATGCGGCTGCATGACGTTATGCACCCGCCATTCATCCACGTAGTCTATCCCGAGCCGCTTCAGACTGCCCTCCAAGTCTCGCAAAGCCAGATCCCTCGTACGGCCTCCGGTTTTTGTGGCGATCCACACCTTGTCCCGCAATCCGCGCAAGCCCAGCCCGACCCGCGATTCGGACTGTCCGTCGCTGTAGCTGGGTGCTGTATCAAAGTAATTGACCCCGAGCTCTACAGCGCGCCTGATGATCGCAATCGCCTGTTCCTCCGTGCAATCATGCTCGTCTACAATCCGCTGGGCGCCAAAGCCAAGCAAGGAAACCTGGTGGGAGTCTCGTCCAAACGAACGGGTAAGCATTGTTCTCATCCTTTCCAAGTGAAAAAGGGGCTACGATTTAACAAGACGCCCCCTTCGGAGCGTCTTGTTGACAGTCTGTTATGATGTGCTGCACGTTATCCGCAGTATTTGTCGTATGCGTCGGTCAGCAGCTTGGCGATGGTCGGCAAATCGTTGTTTTCGATCTGATGGCGCTCAATCATGGTCATGATTTTGCCGTCTTTCATCAAAGCAAAGGACGGAGAGGATGGCGGGTAGCCTTCGAAGTACTCGCGCGCTTTTGCCGTCGCTTCTTTATCTTGGCCCGCGAAGACCGTGTACAGATGGTCCGGCTTTTTCTCGTGGTTGATCGAATAAGCGACAGCCGGACGGGCAAGACCAGCCGCGCAGCCGCATACGGAGTTGACGACGACAAGAGCCGTCCCCTTCATTTCTGAAAAGGCTTTTTCAACTTCTTCCGCCGTTTTCAATTCGGTAAAACCTACACGTGTCAGCTCGTCACGCATCGGTTGAATGACTTGGCTCATATATGCCTCATAGGACATCATTTGGCATTCTCTCCTTTGTGGATCACGATTCACTTATCCCTATTATACCCTCTCTTGTGCCCAAGGAGAATGTCGGAAGTGCAAAAACACAAAAACACCTTGATCAGGTGTTTTTGTCCAGGCTTTGCTGTTCGTTTTTCATCCGGCTGAAGATCGTCGCCACGATTGGGCCGGAGATGTTGTGCCAAACGCTGAAGATCGCGCTCGGAACTGCAGCCAATGGGGAGAAATGGGCCGTGGCGATTGCTACGCCCAAGCCGGAGTTTTGCATGCCGACCTCGATGGAGATCGCTTTTTGTTTTGCTCTGTTCATGCCGAACAGTTTTCCAAACAAGTAGCCGATCAGAAGTCCGAGACCGTTGTGCAGCATGACGACGCCGAAAATAGCAAGACCGGTCGTCGCGATTTTTTGCTGGCTTCCGGCTACGACAGCTGCTACGATCGCAACGATGGCGATGGTGGAGACCAGCGGCAGTGCCTTTGCTCCCGCTTCCGCCGGTTTTTTGAACAACGTTTTGACGATAAATCCAAGAACGATCGGAATGATGACAATTTGCAGAATGGACCAGAGCAGGGCCAGCGCATCCACCGGTACCCATTGGCTTGCAAACAGCAGGATGAGCGCAGGCGTTACGATTGGCGCCAGCAGCGTGGTGACAGAAGTAACCGCTACAGACAACGGGACATCCCCTTTTGCCAGATACGTCATGACGTTGGAGGCAGTACCGCCCGGGCAGCAGCCGACGAGGATGACGCCGACAGCGATCTCAGGAGGAAGCTGCAATCCCTTCGCCAAGCCGAAAGCGAGCAGCGGCATGATCAGGAACTGTCCGAGTACGCCGACCGCTACGTCCTTGGGACGGCGGAACACTTCCCGGAAGTCGGACGGCGATACGGTTAACCCCATACCGAACATGATAATGCCGAGCAACGGCGTAATGTACTTTCCGATCCATTTGAATGCGTCGGGGGAAAAGAAGGCCAGGGCCGCAAACAACAGCACCCAGATGGCAAATGTTCTGCCGACGAAATTGCTTAACTTTTCTAACGATTCCACTTGTAGCACTCCTTAGTTTATCTATAATTAAAAAATTAGTATTTATTATCATTAGCGTTGCATAAAAAATGAATCCATCTATTGTCAAATTATTCTGAATGACATTTTCAACTTTACAACCAAAAACGAGAACAGCCAAGCAAAAGGTAGCCACTATCCATTTGGTAGTTTTATACATTTATTACAACATCGACAACAACAAACAACACTTACTTCCTTTTCTGTCGCCCTCTGGATGTTCGTTTGGATTGGTAATCCATTCTGCCTATCCATTGTTCAAAGGTCTGCCAGAGAAACACTTTGAGCCATCTACTGATTTGCAGCAGACTGTGCTGACTGTTTCTTTCCAGCTTTACAAGAAGCAACAAGCAGTAAGCAATGAGAGCGAGAAAAACTTGATTCCAGACCGCATTTTCACTTGTTCCATAGAACGTCTTGATCTTTGCGTGTTGTTTCATCCATTTGAAAAACAGTTCTATTTGCCAGCGCCAACGGTAGATGTCGCTCAATTCTTCTGCTTCTAAGTCGAACCGATTGGTGATGATTCGAATACGATTTCCTTTCGAATCATGCGTTTCAATCAGTCGTAACACATTATCCACCCGTTTTTGTGGCGTTCCAAGAAGGATCATGGAGTCGGATAAAACGGAGCTTTCTGGTGGTACTTTGAAAGTATACAAATGACGAGTTTCCGCGTTATCCTTGAGACGTGAAGCAAAAAAGATGCCCTGATCGGTATACTCATCGAACTTTTCATAATCCACGTACCCTCGATCAAAGACGTACATGGCTCCGATCTCATCAATCAGCGACTCCATTTGGGTGCGGTCATTGGATTTGGCACAAGTTAGGGAAATCTTTTCAGGATAGACATCCTCCTGGCTTGCGAAAACGAGACGAAGATGAATTTTGATTCCTGCCTTTGTTTCGCGAAAGGTTGCCCACTTATACTTTTGCAAACATAATCCAATTGTAGTGGAATCAATGATCTTTATGTGTTTTCGAAGAGAGCAGGCTTTTCCAGAAACGCGTTGAATTTGCTGGACAAGGTCGACAAAAACTTCTTCAAGCAAAGCAGGTTCTACCCGATTGTTTTTTCGACTAAGCTGTGCGGGGCTGATCGATGACAGTCCTAATTCTTGCTGAAATTTCTTTGATAGAACATCGTCAGCAATGGCTCGAAGCCCTTCGCGTTGCTGAAGTTGGGCATGTAAAAATAGGAGAAGATACGCTTTTGTCGTCAGCTTCTTCACGTACTTGTCTTGATCCGTTTCGTCAATTCGTTGTTGAAGTTTCATAATATTGATGGGTGCAACCCATTTACCAAATGAAGAAAATAGGGTATTCTTGTCCATGAGCTATCCTTTGCGTTGGATTTGGACAGGAACTACCTGACCTTTCCAGTGTAAAGGATTTTTTTGTTCCCTAGACAACCAAATACCAAAGATTATGTGTATTTTGAATGATGGGAAAAGATTAATGCAACGCTAGTGATTTATTATAATTGACTGAATTTGAAATTGCCATCATGAAATGCAGTCTACGGGCTTTTTTTCGAGAGTACGTGTTGATGAAAACAACGTATGAAAGACTGCCATCGTCGGACCGCATGTTGAAAAGGCCATCGTCAAGTTAGTGTAATGACAATGGCCTTTCCTATTGAACAACCTTTTGGCGCTAGAATGTTCTCTCCTACACTTCCATGAGGATCGTCAGGATCATCGGGTTGCGGCCCGTTTTTTCGTAAATGAACGGCTTGATCACTTCGTTGATCTGGGATTTCAGCTCGGACCATTCCTTGATTTTCTTGTCCAGCGCTTCCTGCAGGCGCTGGCGGACGAGAACGGTCGCCTCCTGGATCAACGACTCGGATCCGCGCACGTAGACGAAGCCGCGGCTGACGATGTCGGGGCCGGTGAGAATCTTGAAGTTTTTCATATCCAGGCTGACTACGACGACCATCAGGCCATCCTCGGCCAAATGCTTGCGGTCCCTGAGCACGATGTTGCCCACGTCGCCCACTCCGCTGCCATCGATCAGGACGATGCCGGCCGGAACCTTGCTCAACCACGCCTTCTCGCGGGTGCAGTTCAGCACATCGCCGTTGTCCATGATAAAGATGTTGCTTTCCTCGATGCCGACCTGCTGGGCAAGCTTGGAATGAGTCTTCAGCATCCTGTACTCCCCGTGAATCGGGATGAAGTACTTCGGCCGGATAAAGTTGAGCATCAGCTTCAGCTCTTCGCTGCTTCCGTGGCCCGACGCGTGAATGTCAAAGGCCGAGTTGAGAACGACATTGGCTCCTGCCCGGTACAGCTTGTCTATCGTGCGGCTCACGTTGACCGTATTGCCGGGAATCGGCGACGCGGAAATGATCACCGTGTCCTCCGGGTAAATCGAAACACTGCGATGAGAGCCGGACGCGATCCGGGTTAGGGCTGCCATCGGCTCGCCCTGGCTGCCTGTACAAATAATCAGCACCTGGTTGTCCGCGTAGTTGTCGATGTGCTTGATGTCGATCAGCATGCCCTCCGGCATAGTGATGTAGCCCAGCTCTTGTCCGATCAAAAACACCTTTTCCATGCTGCGCCCGATTACCGCCACTTTGCGGTTGCACTCGGCGGCGGCATCGACCACTTGCTGCAGACGATGCACATTAGACGCGAACGTAGCCAAAATAATACGGCCCCGCGCCTTTCTCACCACGTCCAGAATGCCTTCGCCTACAGTGCGCTCGGACATTGTAAAGCCGTAGCGCTCACTGTTCGTGCTGTCGGAGAGCAGCGCCAGCACATTTCCCGAGCTGCCGATCTTGGCAATCTTCCCGTACTCGGTTGTTTTTCCGACAGGGGTCATGTCGAACTTGAAGTCACCCGTGTGAACGACCAAGCCCTCCGGCGTCTCCAGCACGATTCCGAGCGAATCCGGAATGCTGTGATTGGTTCTGAAGAATGTGGCCTTCATGTTTTGGAACGGAATCTCCGTTTCCTCCGAGATCGGGATCAATTGGACCTCGTTTTGCATGCGGTGCTCTTCCAGCTTTGCCTTGACCAAGCCCAGGGTAAGGCGTCCGCCGTAGATCGGCATCTTGATCTGCTTCAGAATGTACGGAATGGCGCCGATGTGATCCTCATGGCCGTGTGTCAACAAGAGCGCCTTGATTTTGTGCTGATTGCTGATCAGGTAAGAAACGTCCGGAATGACCAGGTCGATCCCAAACATCTCATTTTCGGGGAATTTCACCCCACAGTCGATGATCACGATCTCGTCTTCATACTCGACACAGTACATATTTTTTCCGATTTCGCCGAGACCGCCCATCGCGAAAATCTTAACTTCGCTCAACTTCTTTCCTCCTACCTCAACGTGCATGTTTTGTTGGAAACCCGAACCAATGCATGCCATATTTATTGTATCACAACCCAGCACGTTCTTTTCATTCAGTCTAGCCAAAATGCATCCGAAAGGAAAGTCGGTCCGTCTGGATTCTACGTTTGCATACACGCTTTAAGCATACCACCTGCACATCCTACATAAGTATTATAAGTAACCCAAGCAAGACATAAGCTTTGATCCAACAACGGGGCACTGGAATAAATTTGCAAATGTCCGTTTTCATGATATCCTATTTAGGGTGCTTGCTTACTTTTTCCATGGATCAGCGAAAGATGCAAGTCCCACATATCCGGTCAAAAAAAGCGGGTGGTAGCGTGATGAAAAGGATTGCTGTGGCAGGAGCATGTACCCTGTTGGTAGCCGGGACACTCGGCTGGAATCACTCGACAACCAGTGCTGCAGAAGAAGAATTTACCGGAGAACTGCCGTTGGAACGATTTGCATATGACAAAAGCAAGGATTCTGACTCCCGGCCGATCAGCCCCAATTTCCTGAACTACAATGCCATTCCCGTGCGGATCATCATGGGCAATGACAAAACGGAAGCGTATGAAGACGCTGTTCGTTCAGTCGTTGCAAGCAAACAAAAGAACAGCGTAATTACCTCGCTCTACGTAAGCGACGATGAAGATGAGGGGTATGTGCTGGAGACGACGGAGGACGGCATTTCCTATGTGCATGTTCTGGAAAAGAACGGCGGAGACTGGGCGGTCGCCAGGGTGGAAAAGCTGGAGTGGAAGAAAAAGAAGCGCGGAGAATAGCGATAGTCGGTGAGCCTGTTTGCGTATGCGGATGGGCTCTTTTATTTTGGGGGGAAGGTGACTGACTATTGGAGACATGAATTTGAAAGGCCTGCTGGGTCGGGCTTTGGGGGCAGGAGAAGAAAAGAATACTAGAGCTGCTCCGCTCCTGAACAAAATCGTCTTTTCATAAATAACAATCCCTCCCCTGCAAGGGCACGGCTGCAAGCCACGCACTGCACGGGAGGGATTGTTCATGTCGGGACGATATTGATGCTCGCCCTTAGATTTTTATCAGTCAGCCAGTTGAATCATTTCGTTCAGGATTTGGTCCATGTCCATATCGGACGCCATTCCGTAAGCGCGGCGCATTTTTCCGTCCTGATCGAGGAGGAAGATGCGGGCGGTGTGGACGTAGGAGCCGTCCGGCTGTTTCAGGGTCGCCATCCCGAAGTCTTTTGTCACCTTGTCGATGTCGGCCTGCTCTCCTCTGAGGAATTGCCAGCCGCTGAAATCGACGTTGAATTGCTCGGCGTATTTTTTCAGCACGTCCGCCGTATCGCGCTCGGGGTCAAACGTAATGGTGACGAATTCCACCTTGTTCCCGAAGCTTCTCTTTTCCTTCAGCTGCTCCTGCAGCTTGGACATATTGAACGTGGTCGCAGGGCAAATATCCGGGCAGTGGGTAAACATGAATTCCACCAGCCGTACCTTGCCGTTGTGCTCCGACAGCGTGTACTTCGTGCCGTCGATGTTGTCCAGCGAAAAGTCATTCACTTGCTTCAATACAGGCAGCTGGTTCTTTTGCCAGTATTGGTAGCCAAACACGGCGGCGATCAGCAGGATCAGCACTGCAGCTACCAGCGTAAACCAGTGCCGCTGCAAAAAGGTCGCCTGCTCCCGTTTTCCTGCACTCACGACAATCCTCTCCCTATCAATTGTTGCTTACCTGTTCTCTATTGCTCTGTCTCTCCCGGCCAAGCCAGCATTCCGCCTACCATATTGGCCGCGTCAAACCCGAGATTGGTCAAGTACTCGGTCGCCATGTGGCTGCGTGCTCCGCTCCGGCAGACGAGCACAACGGGCACGTCCTTGTCCAGCTCGTCTACGCGGTGCGGCAAAAAGCCGAGCGGAATCAGCCTGGCCTCCTTGATATGGCCGGCATTCCATTCTTCTACTTCACGCACATCTACGACTTGCAGCTCTTCTTTCGCCGCCAGCTTCTCCATCAGCTCCTGCGGGGTCATTTCCTTTACGCCTTGATCGCTCATCTGCAAACAGCCTCCTGTATGCTCAGGTTTTCACCTTGCTTTCACTGTCTCCCATCATACCATATGCGGACGCTATTTTTGAATCGGACGACCCTGCACGTACTTGGCGTCAAAAAGGAACAGCTTGAGCAGCAGCAAAAGCGACGGAATCAGCAGGAAAAGACCGGCGATCAGTCCGATCACCAGAGCCTTGCCCATCGCGGGGCTGTTGATGCTGTCCGTGATCGTAATGTACGGGTAGAGCAGGTACGGCAAATGGGCCATTCCATAGCCAAAGAACGCGAAGGCAAACTGCAGCATCACGAGAATGAACGCCCAGCCGTAGCTGCGCTTTTGCAACTGCAGGGCAAGCGCACCGCAAAAGCAGGCAAAGGACAAAAGGAACAGCCAGCTGATGTCCATCATCTTGTCAAAATGCTCCGGGTTGTGCCGGTGAATGGAAAGGAACACCAGGAAGCTGGCGAAGATCGTCGGCAGGCTCCAGGCAATCGCAAAGGAACGAAGCAGCTTGACCGCGGCTGTGTCTTTTGCCCGGTCCGCATAAAAGGTCAGGAAGCTCGCGCTGATGTACAGCACGCTCACCAGCGCAAGGGCTACGACCGACCACGAATACGAGCTGGTCAAAAGCTTGCCCATATTCAGGACGATTTCTCCGCCAGCCATCTGCTCGATATAGCCCCCTTCGGAAATTGTCAGGACCGTGGACAGGGAAGCCGGGATAAACAGCCCGGTCACGCCGTAGACGAACAAGTAGGCCGTGCTGTTGCGCGCTCCGTAATGGGCAAAGGCGTAGAACGACCCCCGGAGCGACTGCAGGACGAGAAAGATGCTGCCCGGTACAAGCAAGGCTGTTCCGTAGTAATACGCCGTATCCGGGAAAAACCCGATGAGCCCGACCATGAAGAAAATCAAAAAGACGTTCGTGACTTCCCACACAGGCGACAAATACCGTTCAATGATCGCGTTGACGATATGATCCCGCCGCGTGACTTTGCAGAAAAACGAGAAGAACCCCGCTCCGAAGTCAATCGACGCAATAATGATATAGCCGTACAAAAAGATCCACAGCACCGTAATGGCCAATGTTTCCAGAGCCATGTCGCATACCCTCCCTTCCCGCTACTTCAACTCGGCTTCAATCGGCTTGTTCTTGAACATCCGCTTCAACACAAGCGAGCAAACGATGGCCAAAAATGCGTACAGAAGACTGAACATCACCAGCATCTCACCGACGTTGTCCGCCGTCGTAGCCGCGTGCTGCGTTTTCATGTAGCCGACGAGAATCCACGGCTGCCGCCCGATCTCCGAAAAAATCCAGCCCAGCTCGATGGCGAGAATTGAAAGCGGCGCTCCCCAGAAAATCGCATGCAACAGCGGCCTCGGGACGTTCCCCTTTTTCCAGCGGCGAACAGCAAAATAGAGAAGCGGCACAACCAGCATGTACATCCCGATCGCCACCATGCCGTCAAAGAAGTAGTGGATAACCAGAGGCGGCCAAAGCTCGCGAGGAATTTGATCCAGCCCCATCACTTCGCCGTTTGGCGAACCGGTCGCGAGAATGCTGAGCGCATAGGGCAGCTTCACGGCTCCCTTCACTTCAAGCGTCTCCCGGTCCAGAACGCCGCCAAAGATCAGCTCGGCCTGCGGCTTCGTCTCAAAGTGCCATTCTGCTGCCGCCAGCTTGGCCGGCTGGTATTTGGCCAGGTACTTTCCGGCAAAATCGCCGTACAGGGCCGTCCCGAAGGAAAAAAGCAGCGCCAGGGCCACCGTGAAGTGAAGCGCTTTGCGGTAGTACTCGTGACGGTTGCCTTTGAGCAGCTTCCATGCAGCGATGGCGGCAAGGATAAAAGCAGAAGTTGCATACGAGGACAGAATCATGTGCCCCGCCTTTGTCGGCGTAGCCGGGTTGAACATGGCCGTGAGCGGCTGCACGTCGACGATAGCGCCATTTGCGAGCGTAAAGCCCTGCGGCGCATTCATAAACGCGTTCACCGTCATGATGAAGAAGGCAGAGGCCGTCGAGCCAATCACGACCGGGATGGAGAACAACCAGTGGATATACGGATTTTTAAAGCGGTCCCAGGTATACAAATAGATCCCCAGGAAAATCGCTTCAAAGAAAAAGGCAAACGTCTCCAAAAACAGCGGCAGCGCAATCGCCTCGCCGGCCACCTTCATGAAGCTTGGCCAAAGCAGGCTGAGCTGAAGCCCGATACAGGTGCCTGTCACGACACCGACCGCAACGGTCACGGTAAAGCCCTTTACCCAGCGGCGGGCCATCAGCGTGTACATTGGATCTTTGCGCCGGATGCCCAGCCATTCGGCAATCGAAATGATTACGGGAATGCCTACGCCCATAGCGGCAAAAATGATGTGAAACCCAAGCGTCAACGAGGTCAAGATACGAGCCAGCATCGTGTTGTCCAGTTCCATACGTTGTCTCCCCTCCCGAAAACAACATTTTCACAGTGGTTATATGTGAATGTGATCACAATCCTCTTTATCATATGGCTTGTGCATGCATTATGCTGTGAACAACGAAGGACGAATTGGTTACGGAAAAACGGCGAATTGGTTACGAAAATAAGGCGATGCTCGGTCATCGGCCAAAGCGCCTCTGCTGTGGTATGATTTGAAGCAACGAAACGGAAAAGGAGTGGTTGGGATGTCCGCATTTTGCACGTGCTCTTTTACTCGTATTCAAGAGGGATGGGGATCATAACTTCTTGTCTTCATTCAGAAAATTGTTTCCCTGTCCCCTCTTCATCTGAATGAACAGAAAGCAGGACAAACAGGGGGAATTTGATCATGAGCATGGAGATTTTCTTTGACATTCACAGCAATCTGCCCCGGGAAGGCCCCGGAAACAATGATTCGACCCGAAAAGCTTTTTCGTATGTCAAAAACATTCCGGGCGATGCTCGCATTCTCGATGTTGGCTGCGGTCCGGGCATGCAGACCATGGAGCTGGCAAAGCTTTCGGACGGCCCGATAACGGCAGTCGATACGCATCAGCCGTTTCTGGACGAACTGGCCCGGCGAGCTGCGGAAGCAGGGGTTTCCCATCGGATAACGCCTGTAAATGCCTCGATGTTTGCGTTGCCCTTTGAGCCTCTTTCCTTTGACGTGATCTGGTCGGAGGGAGCGATCTACATCATGGGCTTTGGCGAAGGGCTGCGGGCATGGCGTCCTCTGCTGAAATCAGGAGGATACCTGGCTGCAACAGAGCTTTGCTGGCTTCGGGATGAACGTCCTGACGAAGTGGAGCGGTTTTGGGCTGAGGCTTACCCGAGCATGAAAACGGTTGAACAAAACCTGCGGATAATCGCTGAGGCAGGCTACACCTTGCAGGAGCATTTTGTTCTGCCGGATTCGGCCTGGTGGGATGACTACTATGAACCGATGCGTGAGCGGATCAGTCATCTGCAGGATCGGTACAAGAACGACCGGGACGCGCTCGCGACGCTGAAAGAAGCCAGCCGGGAAGTTGAGCTGTACCGAAAGTATTCCAGCTATTACGGCTACGTGTTTTACGTGATGCAAAAGAGCGATTCAATCGACTGAGATGATCGCTGTTTGTAACAGACAAAGGGAAAGCCTCTAGCTCTCCTCTTTTTTCTCAGGCAACTTGTCCCAGATGACGATGTTTAGCGTGGCGATCGGTTCCAAAAAAAGCGCCCAAATTGCCAAGCGCTTGGCAATTTCTACGCCACAAAAAACGAAGAAAAACGGAGCTAGAGCGAGATCGCACTTTTTTGACCAAAAAACCCATTTTGTTCACGCCTGGCGGACAATTCTTATCGATCGCCAGGGCGTTAATTGCCGAAAACGGCAAAAAACGGCCGAAAATGGAGATTCGAACACAAGGTGACATAATACCGATATTTATTCAGCACCCTAGCGTAACTGACACAAATTTATGTAAGAAGATCCAGCATAGCGAAGCTTTTGAAAAAACCCCTTTGTCAATAGAGATTGAACTGTGACCCGTAAGATGGACACTTTAAAAAAGTGACCCTCTTGCGGGTCACAGTTCAAAAAGGGGGGATTAGTCATTTCTTCATGGTTTTCAGTTCTTTACACAAACGCTGCTGACTCATCAATACTCCAAACAGTGTAGCTCCTGACAGAAGAAGTAAAACTGTTATGATTGTGGCCATGTTCATTTCCTCCTTATCATTTGATATAATTGTGAGCAGAAAGAAATCGCCATTTTCTTTCTGCTATTTATTTTTCCAGGGAAGGATCGGATACTTCGGATTCTTCTTTTTTTTGACTTTCTTGCTCTTTGTTAGCTTGTAAGGACACGTTTACTATGTCCCGTATTTGAATGGTTAAACTTACATGTCGGTAAATAATGCAGATGGCTAAAACTGCAACAAGTCCAGCAATTATGGTGATCGTTGTTTCATTCATCCTTCCTCCTCCTTTTCTCTGATCATGATGAGATCAGTTCCAAAACTGCTAAATGTAAACTTTGCAGACTATCTTCGAGTGGCATACGTATAAACCACGTCATTTTTTCTAGTTCGGGTTGTAAGTATTTTAGTAAGGCTTCCTGCGCTTCCCGATTTCCTCGTTGCGCATCATGCACCAATTTGCAAAAAACATCATCTTCCAGCATTACGTTCCTCCTTTAGGCAAAGACAATTTTTTTATGAAGTCTTTGTAATCCTTGTACTTTGCAGGCGTGGAGTCGAGAACGGGAGATACGGAGTTCTTGCGCTACTTCACGTTCCGTTCTCCCTTCAATCACCACTCGTTGAATGATGAACCTCTCACGTTCAGGTAAGCTGTTGAGCAGTTCTTCGACAAATAACTGGGAATCAATCGAGTCGTGGTACGGAACTTCCTTGTGATCGTCAAGGAACATTTCCCGCCGATACTGCTTTTTGGCTTGGTATTGTAACTTCCAAGCCGTCCGTT
Source organism: Brevibacillus borstelensis (assembly GCF_036700025.1). Lineage (NCBI taxonomy): Bacteria > Bacillati > Bacillota > Bacilli > Caryophanales > Paenibacillaceae > Brevibacillus > Brevibacillus borstelensis. The sequence goes on from NZ_CP144922.1 coordinate 5,252,526, forward strand.
TGATCTGCTGAAGAAATTGAACTTTTGTCCATGTCTGTTTTGGCATAGAATCCCCCCACCTACTAGGTACAAAAAGGGGGGTTTTTGCTCACCTTCTCTCTATAAATTTTTATAAAAGCAGGAACACACGTTCTATTTTACCAAATTTTATGTGATTAACCGAGACCTTTTTCCTGTCACTAGTAGAATATTTTTGGGGAATATTGGTTTGTAAACAATTCGAATTGTCACATAAAACAATTCTTTTCATTTGTAACTTTTTACCTTTTCCTGCGTCTAAAAAGGTGAGGCTACAAAAAAGGATATGGAGGGTGTTTCATTTGAAAAAACTAGCGTTCGTTCTTCCTGTTGCTTTATCCGTTACACTTGGATGGTCAGGATCAATTTCCCCCGTTTTTGCTGAAACGGTTGCTCCAGCACAAGCTGCACAAAAACAAGGCACTATTGAGCATATGAAAGTAGTACGAGTTGATGGAGTTACCATTGCCGTATATGATACTTGGTTTAATCCAAAGAACGGATCGCAACGAAACGACTATCTTTACTTCTATGAGGATACTAGGGATATTAAGAAAGATACCAGATTCAGTAACGAGGAATCTTCTTTGTTTCAAAGAACAGCTAACAATTATAAAGATAAGCGTTGGACATCCGTCGAGGCTGTAGAGTTGAACGGAAAACAAGTGGAAGTGTTAAAGGCGAATAATAATGCAAAGGGTAACCCTGCTTACCATATGGCCTATATCGACAAATCTACTGGTATGCCAATAAAAGTAGAGGACTATAACAGCAATAACGAAGTTATGGCGGTCTATCTATACTTTTTTGATTATGTTCATGAAATAGGTGACAGGTTTATAGAGGAAAAGTAAAAAGCGCGATTTCTCGCGCCTTTTTTATTACGATCGGTAGAAATCTTCAATTGCATCTAGCAGCCCCGGAGTTCCCGTCACAACTTCAAGCGTATTTCCGTAAAACACGATTGGCACATCATTGATAAGCGGGCTAAAAGTGTCAATGTAATCATTAAAGATTGCCCTCTTGCTCTTGTTGAAATCGCTATCGCCTTCCATGTTCACACCGATGAAGGCCGTAGCGGATGAGCGTTTACCACCAGCAACTGGATCTCCATATACGTCCACGACTTCATCATTACGGGCACTCCTATAAACCAAGTTCACATTCTTATCAGGAGCCGAGTGATAATATGTTGCTGGTTGAATACAAATAACATCAAAAATATTGGTGCGATTAGCGATAACTCCTATATTGTGAGCAATATTTTCCCTGTTTGCACCATAGCCATAGTACGGGCACCACATAAAGTATCTTTCATAAGTGTTGCGAATACGATAAGACAGATCATTCAACAGTTTCACCATCGGATTTGAGGTTGGTCTGGAACTGTCAAGTTTCTCCTGAATCGGATAAATGGCTTCTGTACTGAAGTAAAAACCTGCAAAATCCTTATCCCAATATGTTTGTCCCAACCGATCAACGATTGTACTTTTCACTTGTTTCATATAATCTACATAGTCAGAATAGAATTCGTCCGCCTTCTCGATAGTAGATGAATTGTTGTGAAGCATAGGGAGGGAAATGTACATTTCCTCTCCAGCAATGTCTGATCGCTTCCACACTCTTAGAAAATCCTCCAAATAGCTAATGGATTTCGAAATGACTTGCGCTCGATGTGATTTAGATTTCAGACGATCAAACCTCGTGCTTGCATCATCCGGGTGTCCGAGGTGAATAACATACACGTTAAGCCTTCGACCGTCGAGTGCGTTAAGCATACTTGTAGTTACGTTATAACCGTCGCCTGTATAAATGTGTAATCCTCGAATGCGGTTCAGTGCTATCATAATGCAAAGTCCTCCTTGTTTTTGTAAGAGATAAACGACTTTTTGACCGGTCATCTTGTCGCTTTCACTTACTAGGTAAAATACAAGGAAATTTGCTCACTCTTTTTTTTTGAACAGGTAAGGGATTGGCGTGGAATAATTGATCGACGTGAGGGGAAAAAAGTGAGGAATAAAGGTGAATTAGTCATGTTCCCCTCCAAAACTCAGCTACCGCATTATTCTGAGGAACTGGAAAAAGAGAAGGAAGAAAACGACAAATTTATCAGGGACCTTCGTGTTAGGGTTGAAGATATCATGAAAAGACAAGAGCTATGCAGGCCATCTTCACGAGAACAACACCAATAGGCCAGGGGAGCTACTCCCTAGCCTCAACACAGGATATTGTGCATATGTATACCTATACCTGCCTCTCGTTATGGCCCGTACGCAGCCATCGACCGGTGCAAAAATGCGCAAGGAAAAGCATCCATCACTAGGGCGCCCACTTCGAACAGGAACCTTGCAGTAACGGATTCGCCAAAATCAACTGAATATATTCAAACATTAGCGTTGCATAAAAAATGAATCCATCTATTGTCAAATTATTCTGAATGACATTTTCAACTTTACAACCAAAAACGAGAACAGCCAAGCAAAAGGTAGCCACTATCCATTTGGTAGTTTTATACATTTATTACAACATCGACAACAACAAACAACACTTACTTCCTTTTCTGTCGCCCTCTGGATGTTCGTTTGGATTGGTAATCCATTCTGCCTATCCATTGTTCAAAGGTCTGCCAGAGAAACACTTTGAGCCATCTACTGATTTGCAGCAGACTGTGCTGACTGTTTCTTTCCAGCTTTACAAGAAGCAACAAGCAGTAAGCAATGAGAGCGAGAAAAACTTGATTCCAGACCGCATTTTCACTTGTTCCATAGAACGTCTTGATCTTTGCGTGTTGTTTCATCCATTTGAAAAACAGTTCTATTTGCCAGCGCCAACGGTAGATGTCGCTCAATTCTTCTGCTTCTAAGTCGAACCGATTGGTGATGATTCGAATACGATTTCCTTTCGAATCATGCGTTTCAATCAGTCGTAACACATTATCCACCCGTTTTTGTGGCGTTCCAAGAAGGATCATGGAGTCGGATAAAACGGAGCTTTCTGGTGGTACTTTGAAAGTATACAAATGACGAGTTTCCGCGTTATCCTTGAGACGTGAAGCAAAAAAGATGCCCTGATCGGTATACTCATCGAACTTTTCATAATCCACGTACCCTCGATCAAAGACGTACATGGCTCCGATCTCATCAATCAGCGACTCCATTTGGGTGCGGTCATTGGATTTGGCACAAGTTAGGGAAATCTTTTCAGGATAGACATCCTCCTGGCTTGCGAAAACGAGACGAAGATGAATTTTGATTCCTGCCTTTGTTTCGCGAAAGGTTGCCCACTTATACTTTTGCAAACATAATCCAATTGTAGTGGAATCAATGATCTTTATGTGTTTTCGAAGAGAGCAGGCTTTTCCAGAAACGCGTTGAATTTGCTGGACAAGGTCGACAAAAACTTCTTCAAGCAAAGCAGGTTCTACCCGATTGTTTTTTCGACTAAGCTGTGCGGGGCTGATCGATGACAGTCCTAATTCTTGCTGAAATTTCTTTGATAGAACATCGTCAGCAATGGCTCGAAGCCCTTCGCGTTGCTGAAGTTGGGCATGTAAAAATAGGAGAAGATACGCTTTTGTCGTCAGCTTCTTCACGTACTTGTCTTGATCCGTTTCGTCAATTCGTTGTTGAAGTTTCATAATATTGATGGGTGCAACCCATTTACCAAATGAAGAAAATAGGGTATTCTTGTCCATGAGCTATCCTTTGCGTTGGATTTGGACAGGAACTACCTGACCTTTCCAGTGTAAAGGATTTTTTTGTTCCCTAGACAACCAAATACCAAAGATTATGTGTATTTTGAATGATGGGAAAAGATTAATGCAACGCTAGTGATATTCAAAGCAATAAAAAAAGCCGGAGGCCTGTGCTTCCGCTCCGATTTTTTCCTTGCGCCAGTCCCGCATTGATCAAGGACAAGGTTTCCCAGCCTACTGCAAACTCATTTTCCATGGCTCTTTCCTTTCCTCCTTATTGTTGCTGTGAGGAAAAACAAAAAGCCCAAGAGCGTACACCACCCGAAACAGCTCCTCCCCACCCTCCAGATGCAGAGAAAAGACCATACGATAGCAGCGCTCTCGAAATCAAAGAAAAACCACCCATTTAGTCGGAAATTTGATTGACCTTCCGAAATTGTCCCCTTATAATACCAAATAAGCGCTATAAGAAAATTGCAAACATTTCATCAAGAGTGGTGGAGGGACAGGCCCGATGAAACCCGGCAACCTGCGCAAGGACGCATGGTGCCAAATCCTGCAGAATCGCTGATTCTGAGAGATGAAACCGCCCGGCATGTCCGAAGCCTTCCCCTCTCAGGAGAAGGCTTCGTTTTCTTTATATCTTTTGACGAGAGGAAGAGATGCCCATGTCAGACCAGCAACAGTGGAAACCGGAAACCCTTGCCCTGCACGGCGGCCAATCCGTCGATCCTGTGACAGGATCGCGAGCAGTGCCGATCTACCAGACGACGTCCTATGTGTTCCGCGATACGGAGCATGCGGCCAACCTGTTTGGCCTCAAGGAGCCAGGCAACATTTACACGCGGATCATGAATCCGACGCAGGATGTATTTGAACAGCGCGTTGCCCTTTTGGAGGGCGGGGTCGGGGCACTTGCCACTTCGTCCGGCCAGGCTGCGATTACATTCGCCATCCTGAACATCGCCCAGGCGGGTGACGAGATCGTCTCCTCCAGCAACCTGTACGGCGGCACCTACAATCTGTTTGCCCATACACTGGGCAGACTGGGGATCAAGGTTCATTTCGTCGATCCGTCCGATCCGGAGAATTTCCGGGCCAAGATCAACGAAAATACGAAAGCTCTTTTCACCGAAACAATCGGAAATCCGCGAATTGACGTCGCCGATATCGAAGCGATTGCGGCCATCGCCCACGAAAACGGAGTTCCGCTGATCGTAGACAATACGTTTGCCACGCCGCTGCTTTGCCGACCGTTTGACTACGGTGCCGATATTGTCGTTCACTCCACGACCAAGTTTATTGGCGGACACGGCACCGCGATCGGAGGAATCGTCGTCGATTCCGGCAAGTTTGACTGGAACAACGGAAAGTTCCCCGGGTTGACCACACCGGACCCGAGCTACCACGGCGTCGTCTACACGGAGGCTGTCGGACCGCTTGCCTACATTATCAAAGCGCGCGTGCAGCTCCAGCGCGATATCGGCGCGGCCGTGGCTCCTTTCAATTCCTTTTTGTTCCTGCAAGGGCTGGAGACGCTTCACCTGCGGATTGAACGCCACAGCCAAAACGCATTGGCGGTAGCCCGCTATCTTCAGCAGCATCCCGCGGTCGAGTGGGTCAACTACCCTGGCCTGGAGGACAGTCCTTACCACGAACTCGCGAAAAAGTACCTGCCGAAAGGAGCGGGAGCAATCCTCACCTTTGGCATTCGCGGCGGTGTTGCCGAGGGCAAAAAGCTGATCGAGTCGGTGAAGCTGTTCTCCCATTTGGCAAACGTCGGCGATTCCAAGTCGCTCATCATCCACCCGGCTAGCACCACTCATCAGCAAATGAACAAATCCGAGCAGCTTGCTGCCGGTGTGACCCCTGGCATGATCCGCATTTCCGTCGGTACGGAAGCCATCGACGACATCATCGCTGATCTGGAGCAGGCACTCCATGCGGCGGTAGCGGTCAGCAAGGTGTAGCTGAACATTTAACGAGCCGGGAACAGCCTTTTTCCTGAACCCGCCATAGCAAAAGGGACGACCCTCTGTCGCGAATGACGCGGACGATGGTCTTCCCTTTTTCCTTTTCCTTGGCAGAGGGGCCAAGGTGAGCTCAAATAGATTTATAGTAAAAAACAGTTGCATGCAATTCCCCATCCGCCGATCTGGCGTAGTCAGGGATGCGGCCCGCTTCCTTATATCCGAGTGAGGCATAGAGCAGGTTGGAAGGATCTCCTTCTCTCGTGTCGAGAACAAGGAGCGTCCGCCCCGCCTGCTTCGCCCTCGCCTCCGCTGCTTGCATCAATCTGCGGCCGATTCCCTTGCGGCGATAATCCGGATGGGCCATCAGTTTGGCGATTTCCGCCCTGTGTCTGCCGTTTTGCTTCGTGGATGCATGCAACTGGACGCTTCCGACAATCTCATTGTTGATTTTGGCCACAAGCAGAATGACCCCGGGCTGCAATACGTTCTCCCAGTACCGCCTTGCCTCTGCCTGCTCCATCGGCGGGAGAAAACCGACAGACGCACCATCCTCGACAACCTTTACCAAAATCTCCGAAAGCCTCTCAACATGCTCGGCAATGCGATTGCATTCTTCAACCTCTACTTCACGAAACATAGCAGACACCCCCAACTGCTGGTTTTGGCCAATCTATTCTTTCTACTATACGCTGTGGGTAATCTTTCTTACAACAAGCGATGTACTTTTAACAGACGACGTATGTTAACAGACTCTGTCAGAACGACAATTTCGTCGGCTTGCTTGCAATGCTACCGAAGCTTGTGGTACATTGGTATTGTTTCCTTGGAAACAATACTGAGGAGGAGGCTGCTCGACATTGGATGTGAAGGAAAGCATCTTCCAGCAAATTCTCGTTCTGTCTCATAAGCAGGAGGAGCGAAGAAAACAGAGACACGACCGATTGCTCGATGAAATCAACCGACTTGCTCCCGACTGTGCGCCATGCAAAAATTTGAGCCTCACCGAGCTGCACGTGATTCAATGCATCGGTCTCGGCGGCGATGCAAACGTGACGGCGATCTCTCAAAAAATCGGGGTGACGAAAAGCGCTGTTTCCAAAATCACGGCAAAGCTGCTCACAAAAGGACTCATCACGCGCTACCAGCTTCACGGCAATCAAAAGGAAGTCTATTTTCGGCTTTCACGACAGGGAGAAGCGGTTTTCTCCATCCATGAGCAGCAGCATCAAAACATCAGCAGCGAGTGGAAGGCGTTTCTGGGGCGGTACACCGCAGAGGAGCTCGCCTTTTTGCACCGCTTGCTGCAGGATGCACTGGAACTGGCTGATCAAAAACAACGCGATGAATGACATTCGATCTTCGTCGCATTACTTTTGAACATATTGTTTCCACGGAAACAAAAAAGGAGGAAAACAACCATGATACAAAAACAAACGGTTGGCTCGTCTACTATTTTATACCTGCTGGGGATTACGATTTTAATCGGTACCTTTGCCCAAAATCTATTCTTGCCGATTTTGACCGATATGCAGCAAACCTTCCATGCTTCCGCTTTTGCGATCAATCTGACCGTTTCCGTTTTTACGCTGATGCTTGCCGTGATGCAGCTCGTGTACGGCCCTCTGGTTGACCGCCTCGGCCGCCGGAGAGTCCTGCTTCCTGCCCTGCTCCTGTTTGTGGCCGCCTCCATCGGCTGCGCTTATGCCCCTTCTCTTGCCTATTTACTGTTCTTCCGGGCGCTCCAGGGTATCGGCTTTGCCGCGATTCCGATCGCAGCTGCGACGGTCATCGGGGACCTGTTTGAGGGGGCAAAAAGAGCAGAAGCGATGGGCACCTATCAAATGATGCTGGGATTGGGCCCGGCGCTTGGGCCGCTGCTGGGCGGCTGGCTGGGGGGACTTGGCGGACATCCGGTCATTTTTCTGTTTCTCGCTGTCAGCTCGCTGATTCTTTTTGGCGCCAACGCCTGGCTGCTCCCGGAAACCAGGCCGTCCGGCTTGTTGGCGACGAAAAAAGAGGGGCGACCGTTTGCCTCTATTTTGACCCATCCAGTGGGAGGAGCGATCATTTTTATCGCTTTTGCGCAAATGTTCACCTATTACAGTTTCCTCGTGTTCCTGCCTGTGCAGGCCACTCACTCCTTTGGACTGGATCCGAATGAGATCGGCGTATTGTTTCTGTGCATTTCGCTCGTATTCATTGCAAGCAGCAAAATGAGCCGTCTTCTGTTGAAGCGCTTCAGGCTTGAGCGCGCTTTGTTGATGACCGCCATCGCGAATGCCGCTGCCACCGTTCTCTTCATGCTGCTGGCCAACATATCGCTGACCGCCCTGATTTTCGGCAGCATGGCGTACGTTTTGACGCTGGGGATCGGCATGCCTTTGCATACGACGCTTTTGTCCGAGGCTTTCCTCAATGAACGGGCTACAGCCATCGGCTGCTACAATTTTGTCCGCTACATAGGGATGGCGGCGGGCCCGGTAATCGGCGCCTTCCTGTTCAAGCTGGGGGACAGCTGGCTGGAATTTGGCTTTGCCGGGCTGTTTATCGCCGTCTCTGCATGGGTTGGCTGGATTCGTTTCCACACCGCTTCAAATGTCGTCCGTCCCGGCCAGTAGTACTTGCCAAAAAATCCCCACTCGTCTTTGAGTGAGGATTTCTTTTTGCGGCAGCCAACCAATTATTTCGGCTCGCCGGCTGTTTGCTTGCCTTCCAGCTTCAGCGTCAGGTTTACGCTGTCTTCCTGGAAGCGGTTTTGATCATTGCCGTCATCTGCGAATTCAATACCCATGTAAATGCGGTCTGTCGTGTCAGGCGGCAGCGTGAGGAGCTTGGTAGCCCAACTGCTGATATCCACTTGACCGCTGTCTTTCAATTCCTTCAGCGATTTGCCGTTCAGCGGATGGACGATGACCCGCTCGGAGATCGGGATGCTCGGATCTGCGCTGGACAGCCAGTAAACCTTCAGGTGATTGTCGAGATCATCAGAGCCGTTGTCGCCGTTTTTGTCGGCTACCGTGTAATCTACGCTCATCAGCAGTTTATTGATGTCGATAGTCCCTGTGTTGGTGATGTCAAATGTTCTTTCAAACCAATCACCGGGCTTCATGTTTTCCACTTGGAAGACGGACTCGGCTGGTGTTGCGCCGATTTCCATTTTACCGGCGGCAAACGTATTGTCCTTGATTTCGCTTGTGGCATTGAACCATGCGAAGGTGCCTCCGCCGATCAGTGCCGCGCCAAGTCCTACGGATGCCAAGGTTACCGCAAATTGCTTTTTCAAGCTCATGTTTTTCTTCCTCCCACGCATTCATGATATTTATGATGACTTGAAGCCTGATACCAGAAAGAACTGCTATCAGCCCCCAAGGTATCACCGCGAGGGTGATTTACGGCTGCGGCTTTGCCGCCGTTTTCGCTTCCTCTTCCTTGATCATTCGCAAGAGCTTCCAGACCTGGCTGACGATCAGGTAGAGTCCGGGCAAGCCCAGCATCAGCAGCATGCCGAGTCCCGATCTGGCAAACTCGATAAAGTAACCGATGAGCGGAACGGAGTACTGCACTTTGCCGATAAACCGGTCTGGCGTGACCGGGGCTGTGTCCTTTCCGTCGTTGGCGTCGCCCTTGGTAATCAACTGGCCATCGCGTTTCTCGATGACGCGGTGCGTAATCGTGAGGCCTTCCGGGTCCTTGAAGGTAATGATGTCCTTTTCTTTGACCTCCTTGAAGTCGACCGGCTTTACCGCGACGATGCTTCCCGTGTTGAAGGCGGGAGCCATCGATCCGCTGAGCACGACCATGATCTGGTTGCCGAACAGAACCGTTTTCCCTCCGTTTATCTTGCTGACGAAGAGAAGACCCGTGATGGCGATGACCGCGATTAAAAACAGACTCGTCAGAATGGATATGCACTTTTTCAACAGGACCACTGGATGATCTCCCCGCTTTCCTTGGCGTTCGGCTGTATGCCGTTCACAGTTCTCATCTTACGGATTTTCCGTTTTCCCATCTTCCTGCGTCAGGGTGAACTTCCTGACTGTCCGGGATGATCCGAAGCACCGGAAAGTATGGCTGCATTTTCATACCGAGGGATGACCTTATCTCAGCTTTTCATGGTGCAGTGGAACGACGGAAACGACTTTTGGCATGAAAAAACCAGCGAGTGGTGACCCGCCGGTCTTGTTTGATCCGTTTCTGTTTGATCCGTTTACACTTTGTTTGAATGCACGCTGCTAAAGCACTCAGCCTGTCGAGGCTGGCAGACTCTCGCCGTCTTGGTTCGACGGCGGAGTATTGTCTTCTCCCGGGCTCGGAGGCGGCTGATCCTCGCCTTCTCCGCCTGGAGGCTGCGGCGTCTTTTCCCCTGTGCTCGGAGACTGAGGTTCTTCTCCTGTGTCCGGTGGCTGCGGAATTTCTCCCCCTGCTCCCGGCGGCTGAGGTGCTTCTCCTCCTGCTCCCGGCGGTTGCGGAATTTCTCCTCCTGCTCCCGGCGGCTGCGGAATTTCTCCTCCTGCTCCCGGCGGCTTCGGTGCTTCTCCACCCGCCCCCGGCGGTTGCGGAATTTCTCCTCCTGCTCCCGGCGGCTTCGGTGCTTCTCCCCCTGCACCCGGCGGAGGCGGTACAGGGGTTTCCGTCCCCGGCGGCGGAGAGCCCGGCGTGCCAGTCCCCGGTCCAGGTTTGGCGAGCGGAGGTGGCGGGCTCACCTCCACGACACTCGAGCTTTCCTTGTATTCCGTAACGACCGTCAACGGAATCACGTGCCGGTAAAAACCGCCCAAGGCTGTTATGTGCAGTTCCCCTTCCAGTGTTTCATGTTCGCGCTTGACTTGATCCCGTATATGGCCGATGCGAAACTCGATGCCGTTCCCGCCGCCTTCCCGGCTGATCTCGAGGCGCCCCTCCGGCTCACCCGTCACTTTCAGATTTTCCACGTCCAGATCGAGATGCGGACGCTGCGGCTTGAATACGAGCGTAAAGGTGCCCTCGTCGATGCTAATGTCTACATCGCGTTCCTCCGTGCTTTTTCCTGCTTCCGTCTTTACTCTGGTAATCGTTACGTGCTTCTCCACCTCTGTCACGAGGCGAATCGCTTCCGTTTCCGTTGTAAAGACGTCTTCATTGGTTCCCAGACTGACAGGGACTGTCTGCTTTTTCTCACTGGTCAAAAAGGCAACTGTACCTTCGAGGGGGAGGAGCGCGAAGATCAATGCGAAAGCCATGAGGCCCGACACCAGCTTTTTCACCATTCGTCCCCCCTATTCCGCAAAAATGGCATCCAGCGTGGCCTGTTTGGCCAGGAAGCGTATTTCCAGGTTCCCCTTCAGCGCTTGAAAGCTGTGATCTACGCCTTCCTTTGGCAAATAGACGGTGATCGCAAACGTCTTGCTTCGCTGATGGGGAGAGAAATGCTCTTCCGTTCCGTTCACATGCTTCAGCCCGGGCTGCTCCTGATGCAGCCCCCGGACCAGCCCGTCATAAATGACGCTGCCGCCGCTTTCAATCCGGATGCGCAGAACTTCTTCCAGCTTCTGCACGTCTTCCGGCTTGCCCGCTTCCTTCACCTCAGCCACAATCTTGTAGATAAATTCCAGATCGCTCTCTCCGCTGGAAAGGGTCGCCTCCAGCTGGCGGGCGTCTCCCGGGATCATCCGGAACAAGTCGACTGCCTGGTTGCCCCCTTCAATCACCCGCCACTTTTCGCCAAACACGCTGCTTGTAATGTCCAAAAGCCCGATGGCAAATTGGTTGCCTGTATCTTTGACCCCCTTCCACATCCAGCTATAGGTGCCGGCTGGCTGTACCCAAAGCGAGGCGGTCAGCCCCAGCAGAAAAATACCGCCTGCCCACTGTTCGGCAAGCCGCAGGCGTTCCTTTTTGGGTCTTTGTCCGCTTCGCCGCTCAATCATATTTGTTGTCTTCCAGGTAGAGGTCTGCCTTGAACAGATGGAGGGCAAGTTTCTTCGCATCCCCGTTCTCCTCGCTTGTCTCCTTGAATCCTTCAATGCCATCGCCCACTTGAACGCCGCCGCTGTCCACTGCGTATTTATTTACGTTGGCAAAGTCATTGCCGACGATCTGCACTTCGGTCTCCCGGTCGTTTGCTACGACCACAGCGTGTTGAACGCCCGAAAACGAATTGTTTGCGATGAATGCCCCTTTGATCGTCTGATCCAGCAAGATCGCTGCCTCGGCTCCGGCAAATGTGCTGTCTTTTACCGTCAGCCCCTCCAGCGTCTTCTCTCCGCTCAGATCGGGCATCGTCCGGATTGCCGCGTCGAACCGGCCGTCAAACGTGCAGCCGCTGAAGCTGACGTTGGAGCCGACGTACAAGCCTGTCCCGCTGCCTTCAAAGCGAATGCCTTCAAAAGCGGCGTTGCTCACCTGCAGCTCATCTGCCCGGACGACGACCTTGCCTTCCTTGCCGGGAGCCGCTTTCCACGTCACCTTTTCCGGCAGCTTCATGTCGGAAAGATCGTAGCTTCCTTCTTCGAGGATAAAGGTCAATCCCGTCACGCTGTCCTTTTCCGCTTCCTTGCTGGCCATCCGCAGCGTTTCCACCAGCTTGGTGCCGTTCAAATCCTGCGGTGTGAACGTCATGACAGGACCGCCCTGAGCAAAGTAATGGCCATTATCCTGCTGGGTAGCCAGGAAACCAAAGGTCACATCGGCCGACTTCTGCTGCACTTCATTTCCCGTGCTCTCCGGAAGGTATACGGAAAAATGCAGATCGTCGCTGGCATCCTTGGGCAGCTCCGGAATGATCACATTGGCCAAAGTAAGCTGGCTGACCCGCCCGTGGTAAAGCAGCTCGCCGCCTTCATTTTCCCTTCGCACTTCCACGACCAGCCGATCGTACACGATGTCGTCTCCGCCTTCCTTCTCAGCCAAAAGCGCGTATTTCACCGGGACATCACTCTGATTGTGGACCGTCAGCGTCTTTTCAAACCGGACTCCGGGCAAAAACGGCTGATCGTCGGCGGCTTGAAACCTGGCTTTCGTCTCTCCGAGGGAAATTTCCAGCTTTCCTGCCGCAAATGTACTGGAATCTTCCACTTGGCTCGTAAAGTAGGCGTACGTGCCAAAGCTGGTACTGGCTACGATGGAAGTCAGAACAGCCGTCCCCATCGCGATTCGCTTCCACGGCCAATTTTTGACCTGTTCCCACTTCATGAAAGTTCCCCCTCAATTGTCTCAGTTTGCGTACGCTTCGACCGACTCTGGCCCTTCCGATGCGAATACGCCAAAGCCACGATAAAGGCAGCCAATGCGGCGAGCAAGACAGGCGGCTTCCGAAGTCCCTCCTGGACTGCAGCCGCGTACGGAATGGTGACGACCACTTTGCCGACAACGCGGTCCGGATCGGTCCACCCTCCATCCTCACCTTGATTGGCGTCTCCTTTCGTTTGCAGATAACCGTTTTCCATTCGATGCACGATGCGGTGAGTCGTAAGGGAAAGGCCATTTTGCTCTTGCCAGTACGTAATGATATCGCCCACGCGCGGCTGCTCTTCCCCGTACCTGCGAACGATGACCATATCGCCGGCATTTATCGCGGGGGACATGCTTCCCGTAAGCACAGAAAGCACCCGCCAGCTGCCGATCCCCGGCATGCGGTCATCGTTTAAGCGGCTGGTTGCGAACAAAAAAAGATTGAGGATGACAAAGACGATCAGGATAAAAATACCGCTTCTCTTTCCCCAGCGAGCTGCCACGCCGATCACCTCTTTTTTTCATTTTACGCGGAAGTCAGGGGCCCATCTTCCATCGCCGGAAGGACTGCGCATACACATTGGGAGGAAGATTTTTATTCGCCGGGATGAGACGATCTCAGACTGAAGGATGAGGGAAACAAAAAAGCTTGCAGATCTCACCTCTCGGGGAGTGTTCGGCAAGCTGTCAGTTCAATTTCTTCTATTTTTCGGGGCGGCTGCACAGGACGAATGGGAACATACGAGAGGGTGGCCGGAGCGGCACGGATACGGGAAAGGTCTTTGCCGCAATAGGGGCAGATCCATTCGTACCGTTCTGCGCTGCTATACGATCGCTTTTGGCATTTCCCGCATTTCTTCTGCCACACTTGCCTTCCCTCCTGACCGACAGTTCATACGTTATGATTACCATTTATTTATACCATCTGCATCAGGCTTCAGGCTGTTTTCTCCTATCCTTCAGGCGGAGATTTAGCCAACCATCGGCGGGACATTGGAAACGGTGACGGGAAGGGGCATCTGTATCGAGCGCGAAAAAGCGCAAACCACACGCTCATCGTATACCGTTCCTGCCATCAGGCGGATTTGCTCGCAGGCTTCCTCCACCGTTAGCGGCTCGCGATAGGACCGGAAGGTGGTCATGGCCAGATAGCATTCCACAATCCCTAAAGCCTGTGCGAGCACTGGAATTTCATTCGCCTTCAATTGAGTGGGGTAACCGGTGCCATCGTAGCGCTCATGATGCGAATGCAACGCAGCAACCACGCGCTGACAGGCCGGATCGTCCTTGAACAGCTCCGTCCCGATGAAGCAGTGCTCCTGAATGACCTGATATTCGTAAGTGGTCAGCTTGCCTTCCTTTTCAAATACATAATCAGGCCACTTGATCCGGCTGACGTAATGCAGGAGGGACAGCAAATTCACCTCCCAGTCGCTTACCTTTTCCTCTGGAAACTCGCGGAGCATCCGCTTGATCAGCCTGCCCATCTGCTCGATCTCCCGGGAGCTGATCCGCGTTTTTCGCTCGACCGTGGGCACAAGCTCGTTTAGCAGGGTCATCGCGTATTCGCGTTTCCTCTCGTCTGCCGCCCGCCTGGCACCGCCGACCCATCTGTTCAGGGAGTAGTACCCGAGCCAAGCGCAGATGCCGCTTCCAGCCGCGAGCGAAAGGTGGGCAAACACATCCATCGCGGCAGCTTGCTCCAGTTTTACACCGAGTGAAAAAGCGTAGATCAAACAGCTCACGGTTCCCCATATAAGCAGCAACATCCGGTTGTGAAAGAATGTGAGATACAGCGGATAAATCAGAAAAATGTTCCACAATCCCGCATCATACTGCCGGTTGGACAGACAAAGAAACAACAGCAAGGCGATGACGAGAAAAGCGGACACGTGCGGTGATCTGGCGTCCGGCAGCACATAGCGCTTGTGCAGCAGGTAGACGGTCCAGGATACCGCTCCACCGATGACCAAGCCCATAACATGTACCCATGGAGAAGAGATGGCATTGGTTACTGCCAGAAGCACTGCAATCAGCGCATCGACCGTGACCAGCACAGCCAGCCAATAAAACATCCTGTCCGCCAGAAATTCGGTATGATTTCCTTTCCTCTTTCGCAGTTCCATGTAAGACCCTCTTTACCGTTTTTACAATCGGCTTTATTTGCTTATCTACCGCGGCACCCTGACCATGCCTTTTTTCAAACCGTACAACACCGCTTGCGATCGATTGGGCTGGCCCGTCTTTCTGAGAATGCTGCTGACATGGGTTTTGACGGTCGCCTCTGATATGTATAGCCGGTGAGCGATTTCCTGATTGCTGAGATTTTCGACAATCAATTCAAAAATCTCTTGCTCCCGCTCTGTAAATACGACATCGGCCTCTTCCTTGCGTTTCCGCTGGAGCTTGGATTGAAAGCAGGAATAGCCCATCATGACCATGTCCATGGTGTGAAGGATTTGCTCTGGTCCCGTGTCCTTCATGACGTACCCGTCTACATGGGAGTCCAATGCCCGAAAAACGTCCTCGCTTTCATCATAGGCAGTCAAAATCATCACTTTCAGCTCAGGCAGCTTCTCCTTCATCGATTTGCAGCTGTCGATTACGGAGATGCCCGGCATTTTCAGATCGGATATGATCAAGTCCGGCTTGCTGCTCATCGCCTTTGCCACGAGTTCGTCTCCGTTATTGGCTTCCTCAACCACTGTATATCGGGGCGAACTCTCCAGGATCATTTTCAGGCCCTCCCGGACGATCCGGTGGTCGTCCGCCAGCAGCAATCTTACCTTATCCATACATTTCCACTCCCTTTTTCGGTACAATCGCCACAATTTCGGTTCCTTCATTCGGTCTGGATTGAATGTGCAAGGTCCCACCCACTTCAGCAATCCGCTCTCTCATCCCCAGAAGCCCGTAGCTGTTCTTCAGGTCGGCCTTTTCTTCCGGCAAAAAACCGATCCCGTCGTCCTTGATGCGCACTGTGATTTGCAGGGAGGACGCCTCGACGGTCACCTCCAGACGGGACGCGGCGGCGTGTTTCACTACATTGGCCGAAGCCTCCTCCACCAGTCGGTAAATCGCATCGAGGATCGGCAGAGGTTCCTCTCCCAGCCTGCCGCGCGTCACAAAATCCACGTCAAGCCCGGTCCCCACCGTAATTCTTTTCAGCAATTGCTGGACAGCCTCGGTTATCCTTTGCGTCGGCCGGGCATCCCGCAGGTGTGTAATGTACTCGCGGACCTCGCTATGACACCACTGGATTCGCTCCTCCATCTGCTGCAGCCTTTCCAGAGAGCTCTCCCTCGCCTCCGGAGGCAGCGTCTGCTTGATTTGAAACAATTGGGCAGACAGGAAAAACAGTTGTTGCGCCAGCCCGTCATGCATATCCTGGGCCAGCTTTCGCCGCATTTCCCGATGGAGGGAACGCGCCATTTCATAGCGGACGCGATTTTGCTTCACGTGCTGGCAAATGACGACAGCCATCATCCGCAGCAGAAGGCATTCATAGCGGCTCACTTGCCGTTTGGGCGAAACCGAAAACAACAGGCATCCCACGGAACGGCCGTCCTGCCTAAGCGGCATGCAAGCATACGTGTCTTCTCTGCCTGTAAAGTCATGCAAAGGCAAAAGGGTCAAATGCTCCAGCCCTTCCGCTCCCAGATCGAGCAAGCGCTGAACAAAGTAGTCTCTCCGCCAGTTCCCATCTCCTTCCCGCTCCTCAAACAGACATAAATAGGCGTTTTCCGCGCGAAACATCCGTTTGACCGTCTTTTCCGCCTCATTAGTAAGATAGATATTCTGCTCCTTCTCCGACATCCGTCTCATAAACAGATATATTTGCAAACATTTGGAATAGGCCCCTTTCAGTTGTTTGATCATCGTAAAGACCCAATAAGACAGGCTGATCCAAAGCAATATGTCAAGCAGCAAGCGAAGGTGATCGAGATAGGGTTGCGGCAGCAGCAAATCGTGAGGTATCCATGCTTGAAGAACGAAGTAAGCGAGGAGAAAAAGGGCGGCGACCAGGAGAAACTGTTCCAATCGCAAAACAGCCGTCAGCCAAAGCAGCGTTGTATAGGCATACAGCATGAACGGACTGTTCGACTTTCCTGTCAGGACGATAAACAGCAGCGCCACTCCCAGATCGACCAATCCCAGAAAGAACCACGACTTCCGGGGGAGCGCGTACCAGAGCACCCCTGCATAGACGACAACCAGCCCCAAAAGGAGAAAATAAAACGTGTCGTGATTGGCTGACGACTGCATGTAGAAGGAAAAAAAGGAGAGAAACAAGACCCACTGCAAAAGATACAGCATCAGACGAATTTCTTTTAACAATTGGTTCATTCCGATTACCCTCAAAAGCTTCGTCAGAGTAAATATCGACTGATATGATGCAGACGACCTAATCGTATCCCAGTTTCCAGTCATTTACAACAAGTGTAAAATGTCGAACAGCTGCTGATATTTCCAGCCTTTTCGACGGAACCTTACAGATTCGACGAAAAAGATCCGGCCAAATTTCGGTATTCGGTTTTTATTGAACAATTCATTCGGTAAATATAGAATATAAACAACTACGATTCGGAAAGGATGTCCATTCGATGAAGCTTTTGGATATGAGCTATGGCCGCAGCAGCTATCAGGTGACACTGCATTCTTCTCCTCTGTTCGAAGCAGCCTTGGGGATCGCGGCTGCTACTTATGATGAAATCCATCCTACTCTGGAAAAGCCGAGGGAGCATTGGCTGGCGATGATCGCCGCTCTCCCGCCTGACGTTCAAACAGAACTGTACGACGCGCAGCGGCATCATACTTGGAAAACGCTTTTGCAACTGCTGCATGCTCGCCCTTTTCCCGATCTCGCTGCATTCCTTTCCTATCTGGAAGGATTGCCCGGACAGCAGCTTCGTCTGGAAGCATTGCCCTACCTCGGGAGAGAACGCGAGGATGCGCGCTATCTTGCGTCAACAGGAAACCGCCTAGCAGTGGCAGAACTCCTGCAGGCTTGTGCGGGCCACAAGTTTTTCCCCGCGTACATCTCCCATGTCTCCGAGGTGGATGCAAATGAATTGCGACGCCATTTGATAACGCTTTTCCGTGGCTGGTACAGCATCCACGTACGCCCGCAAGAAACGGAGCTGGACAGTCTCTTGCAGCGCGACTGCGATCAGAAGCGCGCCATGCAGCAAAAGCTCTCTCCGGAAGCGCTCGTCGAATGGGCGACAGGGGGAAAATACGAGCCCGAGCCTTCCGTCGCTCGCGTCCTGCTGGTTCCCCATACGCTGTACCGTCCGTGGACGATCCAGGCTGACGCTCCCGACACCAAGGTGTTTTATTACCCGGTCGCAGACGAAAACATGGCAGAGCAGGTCGATCCGTACCAGCCGCCGCATCTGCTCGTTCAGGCCTGCAAGGCATTGGGCGATGAACATCGCCTGCGCATCGTCAAGCATCTGGCAGAGCGCGCTCACAGCCTGCAGGAGCTGGCGGTACGGATGGACATGGCGAAGTCGACGCTCCACCACCATCTCTCCATGCTCCGCTCGGCCCGCTTGATCGAAATGGACGCCTCCAAATACCAGCTTCGGCGGACTCATGTCGACCAGTTCTCGCTTTTCCTGTCGGAATATCTGGACAAGGACTGCAGCCGATGAGGTCTTGGAAGCTGGGGGCGAACCCTTCATTTTGGCTGATTGTCTCGGGACAAGCCGTCTCCGAAATGGGGGCGAGCCTGGGAACGCTGGCAAACAGCTGGCTTCTGCTGGAGGCGACCGGTTCTCCCGCAGCAGTGGGCAGCATGTGGCTTTTGTACTTTCTCCCCTCGCTCGCCGTACAGTTGTTTATCGGACCGTATCTGGACCGCTGGGACCCGAAGCGAGTCATGATAGTTTCCCAATTGGCGAGAAGCGCAGCGTTTGCGTGCAGCTTTGCGGCTGCGCTGACGGGCTTGGGCGGAGTCTGGCCTGTCTACCTCACGTCTTTGGTAAACGGCCTGGTTCAACCGTTGTACGTCCCTGCCAGCCTGTCGCTCCTGCCCTCTGTCGTAAAGCCGGAGGCGTTGACCCGGGCCAATGCCACGCTTGACGGCACCTTGCGTCTGGCGATGGTCGGCGGCCCGTCGCTCGGCGGGCTTTTGATCGGCATTTTCGGCGGTACGGCAGCACTCGCTCTGACTGCGGCCGCCTTTGCCGCAAGCGGCACTCTTTTGGCTTTTTGCCAGAGCAGGTCTGTCAGTGAACGGGCGAAGCGGGAGGCCTGGATCTCGATGTTTGCCGAGGGTCTTCGTTTTTTTGGCAAAGAGCCGCTGCTTTTGCGTCTCGGAGTGCTGCTGTCATTTGTCCAGTTCGCCGTGGGGGTCCAGATGGTGCTGACCTTGCCTTATGTGGTGGACGAGCTGCATGGAACAGCTTCCCACGCCGGTCTGTTATTGGCTGGCTTCCCGCTGGGCTACGCCTTTGGTTCGATGCTGGTTCCAACCTTGTCCAAACGGTGGCCGCGTTCTGTCATCATGATGCTCTCCCTGCTCCTGGGCGGCACAAGCTTTGTCGCGCTGGCACTGGTCCACTCGATCTGGCTCGCCGTATGCATCGAAATCATCGCCGGCATCACAGCTCCCTTTTTCCATGTGCACAACACCAGCCTGTACCAGACAAGGGTTCCCCGGCAACTGCTGGGACGTGTGCTCTCTGTCCGCCTGCTGATTATTCGCGTCACGATGCCGCTCGGCGTCTGGCTGGGCGGACTGCTGGGGGAACAGGCGGGGATTCGCTTCGTCTATGCAGGTATGGGACTTTTGATCGTGATCGCCACTGTGCTGCTGCCTCTCCGGGCCCGCCTGCTCGAAGCCGGACAATGCGAGAGAACAGTCAACACCCCTTGATCAATCTATAAAATTTTATGAAAATTTGGCGATATCAGGATACTTTATTGTATAATGGATGACGAGTTGTTTTTTTGCAAAAACATCGGATAAAAAAGGGGTTTTTCTGAGAATGACACATCCAAAGCTGGAATCTTTGCTGGATACAATAAACAGAGTGATCGTAGGCAAGGAGGATCAGGTTCGACTCCTTTTGACGGCTATGCTCGCACGCGGCCATGTCCTGCTGGAGGACCTGCCCGGGATGGGCAAGACTGTTCTGGCCAAAACGTTGGCCCAAGCGATTGGCGGCACCTACAACCGCGTGCAGTTTACCGCAGACCTTTTGCCTTCGGACGTCGTCGGTCTGCATGTGTTCAACCCCCGCACCAATGAATTTGAGCTGCGCCGCGGACCCGTTTTTGCCGATGTGCTTTTGGCGGACGAAATCAACCGGGCGACGCCCCGTACACAATCCGGTCTGTTGGAATGCATGGAAGAGCGTCAAGTGACTATCGAGGGCGTGACCCTGCCGCTGCCGTCCTCGCTGCTGGTGATCGCGACCCAAAACCCGATTGAATCCGAGGGTACATATCCGCTTCCGGAGGCGCAGCTGGACCGCTTTTTGTTCCGTCTGGCGCTCGGATACGGAAGCAGAGAGGATGCGCGTGAAATTCTGCGGCGTTTTCGCGGCCAGTCTCCGCTGGAACAGGTGCATGCTGTCGTCAGCCCCGACGAGATCGCGGCCTTGCAGCGGGAGACGACGGCCATCCACGTCAGTCCCGCTGTCGAAGAATACGTCATCGACCTGACGGAAGCGACCCGGAATCACCGCTCAGTGGAAGTGGGACTCAGTCCGCGCGCCATGCTCGCGCTCCTGCGCTCCGCCCAGGCCGCTGCCCTGCTCGACGGCCGCAGCTATGTCCTTCCAGATGACGTCAAACAAGTATTTCCTCCCCTGGCGGTCCATCGCATCCGTCTGTCGATGGAAGCGGAGCTGCACGTCACCGAACAGGAAATCATCCAGGAAATCCTCCGGGAAGTCCACGCGCCGGTCGAAGAGGGCGTCTAAAGCATGAGCACGCGGCAGACGTACCACGGTTTGGGCTTTATACTTCTGATCTTTGCCCTGTTTTCAGGCAATTGGTTTCTTTGGCTGTTCGGCGGGTTCTTCTTTTTTATGTCCGGGCTCGCTAGCTGGTGGGCTAGAAACCTGACCCGGTGGGTGCAGGTGGAATGGTCTGCTGATCAAAGCCGGGTCATGCCCGGCACGCCGATCACCGTCCGGCTGCGGCTTCACAACCGTTCCTGGCTGCCGCTTCCGGGTACGCTGGTCCAATTTTCCCTGCCCGACCATGTTGTCCCAGAGCAGGCAGACGAGGTGGTGGAGCGAAATGCGCGAACCTGGATACGCTTTCGCTTTCATCTGCCGATGCGGAAAACCGCGGAGCGGACATTCGTGATCACTCCGCACAAACGAGGCGTGCTCTGGCTTGGCGAAGCCCAGTTTGAAACCATTCCGCTGTTTGGCGAAGCAGCGGAGGCTCTTGTGCTCCCCTTCTCCTTTTCGGTGCTCGTGTATCCGCTGCCGCTGCCCATTCCCCCATTGGATACGGGAACAAGCGAGCCGGAGGGCAGCCGTGTCACGCGAAGCCACCCGATAGAGGACGTTACCTTTTTGCGGGGCGTCAGAGCGTATTCCCCCGGCGATCGCCTGAAGCATATTCACTGGAAGGCGAGCGCCAAAACCGGACTCTTGCAAACAAGGCTGTTCGAGCCGACGGCAAATCCGAAGTGGATCGTGATCGGTCACATCCTGCCCTCCTACGAGCCGGTTCTGCAGAAACACAACGATGCCGTCAACGAACGGACTATCTCCGGCCTGGCAGCGCTGTCCGTCCTTTGCCGCCGACAATCGCTGTCCTACGAGCTGTTGCTGACGGTCCGGCAGCGCGGCCGGGAGCATTACCACCAGACTGCCGGAAGCGGCAAGGCGCATCACATCCAGATCATGACCCATCTGGCCAAGCTCCACCAGTACGCGCCGACATCCCTCGCCGCTGTCCTGCACCGGCTTGAGCAGCAAAGCGCCGCAGAAGCGCGAATCGTCATCGTGACCCCCCGGCTGGATGAACCGGCATTGGAAATGATCGAGCGGCTGACTCGGCGCGGCCATCACATCACGGTGCTGGACGTGTCGCAGGACCAGCCTGTCATTCGCCGTTACGGACTTGCTGCTGCCAATCAAAGGAGGGTGAGCTGCCGATGAGCCGATCCTTTCTGATCCGCCAGTCTTTTCTCTTCTGGCAGGAATCCGTCCTGGCCGCTGTGCTGTTGATGCTGATCGGCTGGCTTCCCTCCCTGCCGGGTAGCGTAGCCGGCTTTGCCTGCGGCGCCACTGCTCTTCTCGCTCTGGGCCTCTGGCTGTACGAGGGCGGCGGACGTCATATCATGCTTCACTTTTTGCTCTATCCGCTGGTGATTGCGGCTGGTGTTCTCGTGTACTATTTGTTTGGCTCCCTGCTGCTTGCCGCTCTTGCTGCAGCGCTATTTTTCTGGCGGGTCCATGCCCTCTCGACGCTCACATATACCCGGGCCACACTGCAGCGGCTGTTCGTGATCGCGCTCTGCATCTCGCTCTTCCATTTGGCGATTCTCGCCTTGTTCGGGTCGATGATGAAAGACGCGGTCTACGACGCAAAGCAGCTGTCCCCCGTTTTGGTGCTGATACTCGGCGGCTATTTGCTCTCCAGTATAGGTGAGTATTTGACGCGGCAGGACACGAAGGGAGCTTTTCCGCCGTCAGCGTATGCTGCATCTCTGGGCGGGCAATTGCTCGGATCGCGCCTGCTGCTGGCCCTTGGCTATACGGCGGTGACAGGTCTTTTGCTGCTTGTCTTGAGCTTCCTTTGGGGGGTTGCCAAAAAGCCGCTCGGCGACGCGCTCTACTGGTTGTTCGGGCCTGCTTTGCGAGCGGCCGGAAATTTGATAGAACAGCTGGCAGGCGCTCTGGGGAACAACCAAAGAGTGAATGACCTGATGAACGAGTCTACGGAAGCAACGGATGAACTCCCGCTGGACGAGATGGAGTTTGCCGGAGAGCCATTATTTTCGCTTTGGGAGCCGTATCTCATCGGGGGTATTGTTGTCGTTGTGGCGGCCTCGGTGGGCTGGGCGATTTGGAAGCGGAGACGGCGGACTGCAAGTCTGAGCGCTGCTGACATCCCCGTCCAGGCTGAAACCGCCTTGCAGGAACTGACCGATGAAGGAGCCAATGAAGGACGGCCGATCTGGAATTTGGACGAGCTGCGGAAAAAGACGGCAGGCCCCGAGGAAGACCCGGTTCGCTACAGCTACTACCGCTTTTTGCTGCACATGGCAGATGCCGGCTTGCGAATCGAGCCCTTCGAGACAAGCCAGGAGTATTTGCGACGCCTGCGCCGAGAGTGGCCTCATCCGGACGCGCTCGAATTGGCTGGACGCATCACGCGGTACTATGAGCAGTACCGGTATTTGGAAAAGCCGCTGTCTTCGGAGGAGCTGGCCGACCTGCGGGATTGTGTGGAAACGATACAAAAGACTATGGAATAGGAAAGAGGGTGCCCGACTGGGACACCCTCTCTTTCATGCGTCTTCGCACCGTAGTATACCGGACTAATCGCCAAATGAAGCAAGGAATACGCCTCTCTTCCTCACGCGGGGTTTTCCTTTTCCCCGCCAAACCGGAAGTGACATCTAGGCGGCTTCTTCTGCCTCTCCATCCGATTTTTCCTTCGCTTTGTTCAAAATGACAATTCCCACGATAACAAGGACGAGCGCAACAACCTTGATCAGGCTCAGGCTTTCCTGAAAAGCGAACACCCCGATCAAAGCAGTCAAAGCCGTTCCTACTCCTGACCAGGTTGCATAGGCCGTGGAGAGCGGAATCGTCTTGAGGGCAAAGCTCAGACACGTAAACGAGGCCAAAAAACCGATGGCCACACCGATGGAGGGCCAGAGAACCGTAAAGCCTTCCGATATTTTCAGCATCGTAGAGCCGAACGTCTCCAGCGCTATCGCCAAGCTTAAATAGATCACACCTGTCACAACCGATAACCTCCCACTTATTTCGCAAGATTCAGCAGGACAATGCCAATGATCAGGATGGCAATGCCTGCGATCGCTTGCTTGTTTACTTTTTCTCTAAACAGGTACACGCCCACAAGCACGGTCAGAATCGTCCCGACGCCGCTCCAGGTCGCATACGAAAGCCCCAGCGGAAGTGCTTTCAGCGCCAGGGACAATGCATAGAAGGCCGCTCCGTAACCGATCACCACGCCGACACTCGGCAAAAAGCGCGAAAAACCGTTGGACAGCTTTAACATGGTAGAAGCGAATACCTCCAGGACAATCGCTGCCCCCAGAAATACATAGGCCATGATTCTTTTCCCCTCTCATTTGTGTACGTGCAATTCCAGGCCAGCTCCGCTCAATCCGATTCTCCCTTGGTGAGCTGGATTAATCTCGCGATGACTTTCGCTTTCATCTCGTCATTTACAGGATTGAACTGGAACATGTCGTTATACCACAGTCCATCCGCGACGAGGTAGATGATATTGGCTAACACAGGGTCGATCTGGTCTTCTCCGGTCTTGGCGTAGAACTGCAAAAAACAGTCCTCCAAAGGACGGAGCAGCTCTCGGTTCTCCATCACTCCACTGAACAATGCCGAATACAGCTCATTATTTTTTGACTTGTCGTCGCCCGTCAGCTTCAAGTACGTCCGAGTCCATCTTCCGCGAGGGTCATCGTCTTCATCGTAAATGGCTTGGAATTGCTTTTCGACTTGTTCCTTGGCATAGATGACGATGGCTTCGATCAAGGCTTCTTTGGTTGAGAAGTGATACAAAAGGCCTCCCTTGCTTACCTGGGCCTCCTTGGCAACGGCATCCAAAGTGAGCTGGGCTGCTCCTTCGGAAAGAATGACGCGAGTCGCGGCCTCGATTATGTCAACGCGTTTAGATGAACGCATATGTCATGCCCCCCTGTTTTGTCCACATCATTAGTGTACCGTCTGGACGGTTTAGTTTTCAACGTTTTTTTATCTATTCCACCTATCACCCTATCAAGACTGACTGGCTCAAGTGTTGTTCGAGGTCGAGGACTCGCTCACGTGTTGCTTATGTCCCGGACTTGTTCCCGTGTTGCTCAGGGCCTGGGCTCGCTCAAGTGTTGTTCATGCCCTGGGCTCGTTCGCATGCTGCTCATCTCCCGCCGCAGCTTCGCAAGGCTTCCGTTGACAGCCCCCCTTCCCGTGAATAATGTCTGTCTTCGCTTTTGCCATTTTTAAAAATGAATGAACCAAATGGTTAATGGAAGAGGAGAGGAAATCATGCAGGGCTTGCAGCAGTGGCTTGGCAAGCGGGTGACAATCTCTTACCTTCCCGCAAAAGCGCTTTTTCTCAGCCTGCACGTCCTCGCCAATCCCGACCACCACACCTCCCGTATCGGCCGGGTGCGCGAAAGCAGCCGTGGTTTCAAGCTGCGATGAAAAGGCCGCAAATGAGCCGTATAGCCTTGCCTTTGCCTTTACTTTGCCCTCCGTTTTTTTCAGACAAAACAGCCACCAGAGTCGGTGGCTGTTTGCTTTGTTTTCTTTCATTTGCTCGGGCTTTTTTCTGGCATAGCAGCTACCGGAATTCCTTCCGAAACAAAACGCGATCCTGTCCCTTGCCGTCATGGCTCACAAATACGGGCACGCCATCCACCTCGCCGTTCCCTTTTTCTATCTAAAATCCCATGCGCTCCTGATGGAATGCGGCGATCCTCGCGGGGTGTGGGGAAGAAGCTTTCTCCCGATCCGCCCCGAGCTCTTGCAGGCAATCCGCAAGAAGCAGCTCTCGGTCTTTACCTGTCACTTGCCCATGGACACCAGCCGGCCCATCAGTACTGGCGGTGCGATCATGGAAGCGTTGGAAGCCCAAACTATGCAGCCTTTCTGGCGGGAAGGAAACGGGCATGTCGGCATGATTTGCCGGGTAAAAGAGACGGATACCCCGTGTTTAATCGATCGTTTAACATCGATTTTCGCCATCTCCTGCGTTGACTTTGAGGGAAACAGCGAGAGAAGATTCAGTGCATTGCCATCGTTCCCGGCTGCGGGGATGTGGTCGACCGAATGCGTGAAGCGGAAGCGCTGGGCGCCGATGAGAAATCTGATGTGAAGCTTATTTCTCAGACACGGTGGTGGCTGTAGAGACTGGGCGGTTTTCCACGGGAATGGACGGCGGATCGAATCGTATAATGCAGCCCATTTACGTAAGATACTTGTTTGGCGATGATCACGGTATGGCTCCTTCCTGACACAGGTTGCCACATATTACCACTGCGGACGAGAACAAAAAAAGATAGCTCATTTCTTAGCCAAGAAGCAGAGCTATCCTGCCTATGTTTTTGTATGTAAGGAAGCTTTCTTTCGATTGTGCGAATCACCCGCCTTGCCGTGTGCGTCCGACCGGCAGCCTCTCCTTGGGCGTGGCCGTTTTTTCCAGCGGAAACCGCTTTTTCTCGGTCCGCTCGATCTGGGTGATCTGCGATTCGTGCACGATGATGTTCAGCGTCCCGTACTCCAGCCCCTCAAGAGCTTGCAAAATCATCTCCAGACGGGTGTCAACGGATTTTCCATGTCCTTTGTTCGACATACGTTCCACTCCTGTTTATGCCCGATTTGATTTGCTTTCTCGATTGCATGGTCGCGGGTTATCCGGACCTGGCGCGATTAAAGAAATGAATAATCTGCATTATTCATATCATATAAGTCGGATTTAAAGGCCAAAAAAGTACTACAACACCTTTTCCATCATCGTACACGAGCGTCTGCAAAAGACAATCGGAAGCTTTTTGGCTTTCGCCTGGCTCTTTACGTGACAAGACAGATTGTGATTGACGAAATCCGTAAACACTACGATCATTTTCGTATCAGCGGGGATGTTCACTTTGTACTGGGAATGTTTGCGTCCCGTGACGTGATAAATTTGCCGGTAACCGCGTCCGTGGAGCACATCGGTGATATTGCCCAAGCGGTCTCCGCCAATGACCAAAACTGCTGACATCGCTTCTCCCTCCAGACCTTTTCCTTTTTTCAATACCGTACAATCCGTTCGTGATTTCTGTTCGCTTGCTGTTCTCGTGTATTCCTGATCGTCAAAAGACAAGCAGAGCCCCTTGGTTGCGGGGAAACCTCCAGTTGTCCAGTCGGTTTCGCAGTGTTCGCGCGTAATCCCAAGTATTTTTATAGGTTTTTACATCATTATAAAAAGTTCGTTGTTGCCTGTCAACGGCTGTTTGTGGTGTGAACTGTTTCCGCTGGTAATTAATTGCAATTCATCGTTGTTTCGTGCTTTTAAAAATGGTGGGTGTTCGCGCGATAGTGGAGGAGATGAAACAGGGAGAAAACACTTCAGGTTCGGTGGGACACTTGCTGGGGGGCTGTACTGGCCGGCCCCATTTCAAAAGCGGAAGCCGCGTCCAAAAGCAGTATTTTCAAAGATGCGATTCAGAGTTGGACGCTAAGGGCAGCTTCCGCTTTTGGAATGGAGCCTGGGCGGTGTCCCAAAGACCTTCGCTGTTTTCTCCCTGTTTCATCTCTACAGCTTTTCGTTTTTACCGGTATTTTTAGAAGGAGAATCAAGGAAGACGCAAAAAAGAAAGACCTTCTTATTGGGAAGGCCTTTCCTTGCTTCTTGTTTCTTTAGACTTTTATTCATCTGCTTGTGGAAACAAAGCTTCGTTCCGATATCGCAACGGGTCGGTCACGCCAATCGTTTTTGCTTTGTTTATCTAACTGAGACAAAACAGCATTCCTTAAAAAGCCCGTCCGTATTGCTTTGGAGGCACGAGTTCGCCGTTTAGCTGCTTGATCGCGTGCAGCGCCCAGTACGGGTCGCGGAGCATAGCGCGGCCGACGGCGACCAGATCGGCGTCACCGTTGCCCAGCGTCGCTGCGGCAAGATGGGGGTCGTCGAGGATGCCTACGGCGATGACCGGGACGTCAAGCGCTTCCTTGATCGCACGGGCCATCGGGACCTGGTAGCCGGGATGGATGCCGGGGCGGCCACCCGAACCGATCGGGCCTTCTCCGCCGCTGGTGATGTGGAAGATGTCCACGCCCGCCTCCCGGTAACGCCGGCAAAGCTCGGTGCTGTATTCCAATCCGTAGCCGCCGTCGATATACTCGACTGCCGATATCCGCATGATCAGCGGCATTTCCGGCGGCAGCACGCTTTTGACAGCCTGTATGACTTCGATGCCGAACAGCGCGGGGTCCTGGCCGTACTCGTCGCTCCGCTTGTTGGTAGCCGGGGAGTGGAACTGGTGGATCAAATAGCCGTGCGCCCCGTGCAGCTCGATGGTGTCTACGCCAGCTTCGACAGCCCGCCGCGCTGCATCGCGGAACAGCCCGACCATTTCCTTCACCTCGTCCGTGGTGAGGGCACGCGGCGTCTTGAACTGATCGCTAAATGCGATAGGCGACGGTGCGACAGGCACTTCCGCATCCTGCGCCTTGCGTCCAGCATGAGCGATCTGGATGCCGATCTTCGTTCCGTATTTCTGCACTTCGGAGATGATTCTTGCGAAGGCGGGAACTTGCTCGTCAGACCACAGGCCGAGATCGTAATCGGTAATCCGTCCGTCCGGGTCCACATCGGTCATTTCCATGATGATCAGTCCGGTACCGCCGACAGCCCGGGATACGTAGTGGACGAAATGCCAATCGTTCGGCGCGCCGTCCTTGGCCTCTACGGAATACTGGCACATCGGGGGCATGACGATACGGTTTTTGAGCGACAACCCTTTGTACTGAAATGGGGAATCCAGCTTGATCATAGCCATACTGTTAGCTCCAGCTCCTTCCTTTTCTTTCGGTACGTTTATCATCTCAAAAGCGCCCCCGATTGGCAAAGCTTCTTGACACTTTCGTTGCAGTTTTGACAGGAAGAGACACCCGATACAACTGGTGCGGCCTTCCGCCATTCTCTGATGGCCCGCCATTTTCCTCAATCAAGAAAAACAAAAGCCCACAAGCCGAAGCGTTCCGACTTGCGGGCAGTCCAGTGCTCCTCATTCATACAGATCTTCTGTAATGAGAACAACCTCGCCGAGGTGGCCTGGATTGTCAGGAGAGTCGCTTTTCATCTCAAGCAGATAAAAGCCGTCCACATATGTAAAGGAAGCGGAGACGGCGTCCTTTTTTGCCGGCACGCCTGCCGAATTGACCGTCAGCCCCAACGCTCCCATCACCTTCATGATATCATCCGGATATTTGTAAGGCGCTCCCTTCTCTATCGACAGCTTAATCCGCACGGCTTTCCCGTCCATAAATATGACGCTGATCGTCCCGATTCCAACCGTATAATCATTTTGTCTGTACGGCATCTGCTTTTCTGTGGACGTCAGTATCCTTTCGCCATTCTCGGATTGAATCGGTGTCCCCAGTACTGCGGAAACCTCTTCTTCCGTCTTGCCCGCAATTAATGTAATATCAAATAGTCCCGTTGCTGCATTTTCAATTTGACCAGGTTCGCTGCCGGCTGCGGCAGCCCCCGTGCCCTGCTCTGGATTGGCACCCGGCTTAGCAGTATCCGGTACGGGTGTTTCCTTTGCTTCCTGCTGTCCCTGGACGGATGCGGTCCTTTGATCAAACACATCCTGAGGCTGCGTCTTCTCTGTGGTACAGCCCGCTAGAATTGCGATAGCCACTATTAGGTATGCAATCTGTTTCATGACAACCCCCTTCCGCCTCCCCTTCATTATACGCCATCCGAGCTGAATTCACTATTTTCTGTAAATAAATATCATAGACAAACATAAAAAAAGCTTCCATTGAAGCTCTTCGAAGAAGCAGATTCTTCGTTGCAGGAAGCGAAAAAACCCCCTTGGGCAACCTGTATGGCCGCCTTTCGGGGGTCGTCAAAAACTTTTCCTATTTCCTTTATTCCGGCATGGAACCGATATAGTTGGACTGCGGGCGGATAATCCGGTTGTTGCTCGCCTGCTCCAGGACGTGAGCGCTCCAGCCTACCACACGGCTCACGGCGAAGGTCGGCGTGAACAGGAAGTCATCCAGGCCCACGGCACGCATCACTGCTGCGGCAAAAAACTCTACGTTGGTATGCAGCTTGCGGCCCGGTTTATATTCGTCCAAAAGCTTCAAGCCGACTTGTTCCACGTGGGTCGCCAGGTCAAACCACGGATCGTCGGCAGAGAGCTGGGAAGCTACCACGCGAAGCGCTGTCGCCCGTGGATCGATTGTCTTGTAAACGCGATGGCCAAAGCCCATCAAACGCTCGCCGTTTTCCAGCTTGGCGCGGAGCCAAGGCTCTGCGTTTTCCTTCGTGCCGATGGCTTCGATCATTTCCGTTACTTCAGAAGGAGCGCCGCCATGCAGCGGTCCTTTCAATGCGCCGATTGCCGCTGTGATCGAAGAGATCAGGTCTGATTGAGTCGAGGCGACGACTCGTCCGGAGAATGTCGATGCGTTCATGCCATGCTCCTGGGTGAGGATCAGGTAGGCATCCAGGGCCCGGACATGCGCCGGACTCGGCTCCTGACCTTTCAGCATATACAGGTAGTTGGCTGTATGATTCAGGTCCTGGCGGGGATTGAGCGGTTCGCGTCCAGCCAGGCGGGCAAAGCGGTGAGCGACGATTGTCGGCATTTTCGCGGTCAGAGAAATCACCTGATCGAGGCTTGGCGGCCATGCGTGATCGGGAGCAGCCAGCGCAGAGACGCCGGTCCTCAGCACACTCATCATATCGACATCCGCAGGTATCAGATCGAGAATGCCTTTTACATGTGCAGGCAGTTCCCGGTTGGCCTTCATTTTGTCTTGCAGCTCGGCAAGCTCCTGTGCGCTCGGCAGGTGCCCGTACCAGAGCAGGTGAGCGACTTCCTCAAAGGTGTGATGAATCGCCAGATCCCGCGCCCAGTGGCCGCGGTAAACCAGGAGTCCGTTTTGGCCATCCACTAAGCTTAAATTCGTTTCGGCTACGGCAATCCCGTCTAAACCGATTGCTAACGTATGTGTTGTCATGATCACCACTCCTTTTTTCTCCGTATCTTTCCCTTAAGTATATCGATTAAAAAACACAAAGGGAAATAGAAGAAATCAGGGGTTTTGATCACTTTCTGCAATCAATTGGCAGGCGTCGCCGGCTTTGTCCTTCGGCGCCCATACGTCATGAAGCGCCAGACGGTTTCCATCGGTCCTCGTTGGAAATATCTCATCCAGATCGAGCTTGCGACCAACTGAAAGGCAAAGATGCCGATAGCCAGGTACAACCACTGAATAAGCGGCATCGGCTGGATGTGGAAGCAATGAGTGATCGTCATCACGAGAAATGTCTGCCCGAGATAGTTGCTCAACGCCATTTGACCTGCGTATCCAAAAGGTCGCAGCACGCGCTGGATCCTTTCTTTCGTCAACAGAACAAACAGGCCCGCAATAAAAAACAAGGCAGTCGGCAGAGTTCCCAGATGGACCATCATTTCTCGGGCAGCGTCCATCGTTTCTCCCGGATGTACATAAGTCCAAATCATGGCGCATTCTACTGGAATGCTTAGCACCAGTGCGGTCAGACAGACGCTTTTCAAAAGCTTAACGTGCGTAGCCACAGCACTGATCAGGCCGCGCTTCCCTGCATACAAGCCCAGCAGGAACATCGCGAAAATGGCGAGAATGTCGCTGCCAATAGCGCTTGCCCAGGAGTTTATTTCCACGCCCGACAGCGTTTGCCAAAGCACAATCGCCTTTGCCGCCGTGTACAGAAGCCCTGTGCCTCCCGCCCAAGCCAGAATGGTTGATGTCTTTCTCCGATAAAACGGTATCAACAAAAATCCGATGACAGCATAAGCGGTCAGAATATCCCCAAACCAAATCACCATATGCACAATACCAATCAAAAGCAGGGCCAGCAGCCTCCGGGTAAAGCGCCAATACACTTTGTCCCTCCGCTGCTCAGCACGAGACATGAAAATAAAAAATCCCAGGCCGAACAGGAATGAAAAAATACTATAGAACTTGGTCTGAATCATTACATCGTACAGCAGTCTCAAAAGCGCATTAATCCCCGTCTCTTCCGGCATCGGCATCTCTTCCGTATAAATAAGAAAAGAGGGCATGTTTACGATCAAAATGCCAAACAGAGCAATCCCCCTGACGATGTCGATGGAAAAGATCCGATCTCTTTTAGCGATGGGTTCCGCCCCCATTGGTTTCAACCCCTTTGTTTAATCACACTAAACAAAAAGGAGTATACTAAAAGAAAAGAAAGCTGTTCCAGCGATATTCCTTACAGTTTGCTTACAGCTTTGTAATCTCTGTTCGTTTTTCTCTACCGGGGCACGCTAATGCACAGTCTCCATCGGTGAGTACAAGGCTTCCAAAATATCGACAAAGTGCTGTGCGGCCTCGCTCAAGCCTGTTTTCGGAACGAGCAGGTAGGAAGCCGCACTGGGAACAGTCAGCCCGGGAGTAGGCAGCTCGATAAAGCGGTTCTCAAACAGCTCCCGGCTGATCGCTGAGCGCGGCAAAAAGGAAACCCCGAGACCTTCTTCAATAAACCATTTGGTAATATCGACCTGGGAAACGGCCATGGTCCGAAGC
Organism: Brevibacillus borstelensis; assembly: GCF_036700025.1. Lineage (NCBI taxonomy): Bacteria > Bacillati > Bacillota > Bacilli > Caryophanales > Paenibacillaceae > Brevibacillus > Brevibacillus borstelensis. The sequence continues at coordinate 5,284,925 of NZ_CP144922.1, forward strand.
GACAAGCCCCGCTGTCTGAGCAGCAAAAGCAGATCGTCCCAGTAGCCGGGGTGATTGTGGGTCAACAGTCGCTTCGTTTGCAGCTCCTGCTCCCAGTCAGGCAGCGGTGCCTCCATGTCTCCACCGTAATGCGGCACGGCAAATACGACCGGGTCTTCGTACAGTTTGTAGGCGGAAAGCTGCAGCTCACCCGGAATCATTCGCGTCAATCCGATATCAGCCTGTCCACTCTGAACGAATGGCCCAATCTCGACGGAATCAGCCAGCTTGATCGACAAGTCCACATCCGGATAAAGCTTGGTGTAGCGATGAATCAAATGGGACAACCGGGTTCGGGCAATGATCGGCGAGACAGCCAATTGAAGCTTCTCGCGGTAGCCCTGCCGCCACGCCATCAGATCTTCCAATCCGTGATGCCACTGCTCCAATAGTCCTCTTGCGTGCGGCAGGTAGCGCTTGCCTGCGGGCGTCAAGCGGACCCGCTTTCCGACGCGTTCAAACAGCTTCAACCCCAGTTCGGTCTCGAGAATGCGAATATGTTGGCTGACTGTTGGCTGCGCGATAAACAACGCCTCCGCGGTCTGATGGAAATTCTCTGTGGTTGCAGCCATCACAAACGTCTGCAAAACGCGAAAATCCAAAGGTCCCCCTCCTTTATCCTTGCAGGCTTGACCCTTGTATATATGATCGGGTCGTACCGGGTTCTCACCATTCTATTCTATATCGCAAAGAAAAACGTCCCCATGCTGCTGCCAATATTGCGAAGCACCTGCTACTTGCTTTAGGCTCGGCACTTCTTATTTTGCCATGCAGACAGGCGTACAGGAAGGGAAGACTCTTTTTTTGCGCAAGCCATCGCCACATTTGTCACAGGCAGTGTCCACCGACCGGAAATATCCGGGACTTTTGCCGTCTTGTCAGCCGTTCTCTTGTCTACCATTATCACGAAACACGACAGGAAATCCAGCCAACGGACAGGATACCCCCCCTTTTCTCCTGGTTCCATCTTCCTCTTTTTTAAACATATTACCAATTTTCGACATCTTTGCCCTCTTTATGTGGTACAATACGAAATCGGGGCGAGAAACGTCTTTTTTTGCCCCTACAGAGAGAAAATATTTGAGGAGGAAGAAAATGGAGACCACCACAAACGTGACCCCGCCTCGCAAAAGCTCGAAAAAGGCGCTGCTGATCGCCGGTGCAGTCGGGGTTGCGATTCTAGGCGGATTGGGTACTGCGTACGCCAAGCTGGACCTGTTCAAAAGTGCCAAAACGATTTATTTAGAGGCAGAGGCCAACAATGTCAAGCAACTGGCAGACGATGCCTCCCAGTCCTTTGGAGAATACGAAAAATATATGAAGCCTTACCTGGAGAAGCCTGTTCACTCCACGATGGAACTGAGCCAATTCAACATTGACGCAGATATTCCGGACCCGCAGGCTCAAAAGGTTTTGGACCTGTTGAAGAGCGCCAAGCTTGTCGTTGAAGCGAATGCGGATGAACAAAAGCGGCAGCAGTCCGGCAACTTTGAAATCCATCTCAAAGACAACAAGCTGATCAACATGGAGTATTTTGTCGACGATACGAAGATGGGCTTCCGTTTCCCTGACTTCTACCCCAAGTACGGCTATGTTGATTTGAAAGACCGCGATGTGATCAAGGAAAAGCTCGGCGAAGAGCTGCCGAAGCGCCTGGTTACCAACAAAGATATGTATGAAGCGATCAAATTCAGCCGCGAAGAGGTATCCAGCATTTTCGCTCCGTATGCGCTGATGTACGCTGAAAGCTTGAAAGACTCCCAGATCGCGATGAACAAAAACGCCTCTTTCTCCGAGGAAGGCTACAAGACAGACGCACGCGAAATCACTGTCACCTTCAACGCCGAGGAAGCGAAAGCGCTGTTTACGAAAATGGCCGAAAAGGCAAAAGCGGATGAAAAGCTGTTCGACCTGATCTACAACCGCTACCACAACGTATCAACACTGCTCATCGACAGCGGATACCCTGACGTACAGGAGCTTTCCAAGGATGAGTTCAAGAAGGAATACGAAAAAGCTTTCGACGATGCACTGAAGGATCTGAAAGATACAAAAAACTCCAAAGAACAGCTGAAAATGATCGTTCTCGTAGATGGAGACCATCAGATTCTTTCCCGCAAGCTGGTATTTGTCGAAGAGAACCAAAAAGAACAAAACATCTGGTCCAGCGTAGGCTTCAAAAACGGAGCAGATACGTACCAACGCTACTCCCTGTTCGTTGAGGATGGCGGCGAAAAAGGCGAAATGACCCTCAGCTACAAAGCAAACAAACAAGGCGACAAAACAACAGGAACGGTAGCTTTCCTGTTTGACGCCCAGCCGGACGTATTGCTCGACTTGACAACCAAATTCGAGACAACGAAGCAAGCCGACAAGGAAAACGGCACGTACGACTTCACGCTGAAAGCCAAGTCCGATTCTGATCCGGAGACGATCTCCCTGACCGGCCAAGTGACATCAGCCGTAACCAAAACAGAAAACGGACGCGATACTGACGGCACGTTCAAGGTGAACTTTGAACAATCCACTCCTGACATGCCAAAGAGCTTGAGCATGAACCTCAAGTTCAAGGAAGAATTCGGCAAGGCAATTACCATGCCGAGCTTGAGCGCTGACAATGCGGTCAACGTCGCGACTGTGACAGAAGAAGAAATGATGCAGATTCAGCAGGAAGTAGGCACTGCTGCCCAACAGTTTATGATGAAAAACATGGAGCTGTTCCAAGAGTTCATGCCTCCTATGCAATAAACCCGGGCTTTCGTTCGGATGATTCGACAAAAAACCTCTTTCTTTTGAAGAAAGAGGTTTTTTTGTCGATAAAAAAATGGCAAAACCTTGCAATGAATATAAAAAATTACTTTTCCTTTGAAGGAATACAGTTTCTCCAGACGAATAATTACCAATATTTAGAATTCTATCAAATGACAGGAGGAGAATGTGTGAAAAAACAAGCGAAATCGTTCATTCCCTTATCCCTCTCCGCAGCCTTATTGTTCAGCGTTGCTCCCGGCGGTGTCTACGCTTCCGAGGATCTGAGCAAACGGGAGCTGTCAAAGCTGAACAGCGTCACCAATGCAGTAGTGGAGCAGGGAGCAGCAACAGCCAAAATCTCTCCCCGCCTGAACACAACATCGCGGAAAGAGGTAAGCGTCATCGTCCAGCTGCAAGGAGAACCTGCCGCGAGCGAAGCGTCCTACAAACGCGGTTCGCGCTCTTCTGCCACGCGCTCGGCTGAATCGCGTGTCTCCCGCGAACAAACCTCCTTCTTGAAGGAAGCGCGCAAGAAAAATATCGATCTACATGTAGAACGCACTTTTTCACATGTCTTCAACGGGATGGAAATGACGCTGCCTGCCAACGAAATCGAGAGTCTGGCCAGCCTGCCGCAGGTAAAAGCGGTTTATGAAAACACGATCTACACCATCCCCGATGTCGAGCTTGACGCGATGAATGGCCGCGAATTCAAGTACGATATCGCTCCCCTCAAGCAGATTGGCGTCCTGGATATGTGGGATGCAGGTCTCACCGGAAAAGGGGTGAAGGTCGGTGTCATCGATACAGGTGTCGACTATCTGCATCCTGACCTGAAGGATGCCTACAAAGGCGGCTACGACTCCTACGACAATGACAAGGACCCGTATGAAGAGGCGCCCATCTCGCCCGATGACGATGCAAAAGGCGAAGGTGGCTACGAGGGCTCCTCGCACGGTACGCACGTCTCCGGGACGATTGTGGGCCGCGCCAAGAACAAAACGTCCGATGTGCAGGTAAAGGGGATCGCCTATGAGGCCGATCTCTACGTGTACCGGGTACTCGGACGAAAAGGCGGCAGCTCCGCACAGGTGATCGACGGTATCGAAAAAGCGGTGAGAGACGGCATGGACGTAATCAACCTGTCACTCGGGGCAGACATCGAAAAGAATGCCGACTCCCCCGACTCGATTGCGGTCAACAACGCGATGCGCGCAGGCGTCATCACTGTAGTCGCCAACGGCAATGCCGCCTCCGACGAGCCGGGCAGATTTTACTACACGGCTGGCTCCCCGGCAGGAGCGAAGCTGCCGATCTCTGTCGCGGCAGTGAATTCTCCAAGCGTTCTGTACGACGCTTCCGCCAGCTCATCTCTCGGCCAAGACTACCAATTCCACGTCATGGCCTGGCAGATCAGGGAAGACAATTTCAGCGAGCTGATCGGCACAAATCCGCTCCCTGTCGTGTACGCCAACCTGGGCTCGGTTCAAGATTTTGAGAAGGTAGACGTAGCTGGCAAGGTCGCTCTCGTGTCCCGCGGCACCCTCGCCTTCACTGACAAAATCATCAACGCGAAAAAGGCTGGCGCTGTAGCGGTAATCGTCTTTAATGGAAACGACAAAGACGGCGATGGACAGGCAGACCTCAATCTCCCGCCGGAAGATCGCGGCGGTTATGTGGACACCATACTGGGCGACCAGATGGATGCTATCCCTACCTTTGACATGAAGGGAACGGAAGGACGGGCTCTCGCCTTGCAGCTCCTGAACAATCCGTCCAGCCCTGTCACCCTTACCTTCTCCAGCGACTATCCGACCACCAGTGACAATGGAGACAAGGTAGCCAGCTTCAGCTCCCGCGGTCCCGTGCTTGGCGACAATTACTCGATCAAGCCGGATGTAGGCGCCCCAGGGGTTTCCATTCTGTCCGCTTATCCGGCATGGTCCAAGCTGATCGACGGTGCCAGCTACGAGAAGGCATACGCTCGCTCCAACGGAACCAGCATGGCGACCCCGCACGTTGCCGGCCTTGCTCTCCTGTTGAAGGAGGCCCATCCGGAATGGACTCCCTTTGACGTAAAAGCCGCTCTGTCCAATACGGCAAAGCCGCTGTATGAGGAAGAGGATGTTCTCTACGACGTTTACTCCCAGGGAGCAGGCCGCGTCGATGGATTTGCGGCGATGAAAACTCCTGCCCTGCTGCAGACAGTAGAGCAGCTCACCATCTTAAACGAAGATTTTGAAGCGGAGACGATCGAATACAACGGCTCCAACTACAGCTTCGGTCTGCTGAAAGCAGGCAGCAAGCCTGTTTCGCAAACGCTGCAAGTCAAGAACACGTCCGATAAAGAAGTGAGCTACAGAGCCGAGGTCAACATGCACAGCTCGGTAACCACCGATCCTTATCGTCCAAAGGATACACCGGACCCGAACAACATCGATGTCAAGCTGTCGACCAAGAATATCACCGTAGACGGCGGCGAGATTGAAACCTTTACCCTGACTGTAGAGCCGCAGGAGGATGCGGAGGAAGGCGTGTACGAAGGTGAAGTTGTCCTGCGCAGCTCCGATCGCAGCATTCCCAAGCTCCATCTTCCGTTCGTCATCCACGTGGGCGACAAGCCGGAGGATACCCACTTTGGCCTCGACAATATGAAGCTGTCCAGCGCCATCCTGTCTCCGGACGGTGACGGCGAAAACGATACGATCACTGTAGAAGCATTGCTCCAGGCTGAAGGCGTCAATGTGATCGAGCTGGAAGCCTGGAGCATGGATGACACGTACATCGGTACGATGGCTGCTCTGTTTAACGATTACAAACCATTTGCTCCCGGCCCGATCACCTTCTCCAACATCGACGGCACGTACGTGAACGGTTCTCTCATACCGAAGAAGCTGGATCCAGGCGTCTACAAGCTGCGCCTGGTGGCACAAGTAGTCGACCCTGATCTGCCGAGAGGCGAACAGGTCGTCGAAACGTATGAGATCTGGAAGTCGTTCAAGCTGGAAATCAACGAAACGGAAAAAGGCAAGCGGACAACGGAGAAGAACGACGATAGCCTGAAGCAAGCGGCTGAGGAATTTGAAGGCAATGTCGTCAATACTGACAAAGTAGGCGAGGCTGTTCTGGAACTGCCGGAAGACTCTGATGCAGTGACCTATGCCGTCACCGAAAGCTCCCATCCCGAGCTGATCGACAATGCGGGCGTACTGCTTGCACTGCCGGAAGAAGGCAATGAAACCGTCACACTCTGGGTTACGATTGCATCCAAAGACAACCCGGATCAAACTGAAAAAGTGAAAGTAAAAGTGAAGCTGGAAGCTGGAGAAGAATCGCGATAACACCGCAAGAAGGGCTGTCCCCGAAAAGTAGGAACCTACTGGACGGGGCAGCCCTTCTCTATTGTTTCATCCGTTTATTCCCTGCTGCCCATGGAGGGTTGGAGATCTTCACCCTCCACGATAATCGCCATCATTTCCCTCTACGCAAGTTTCCCCAAAGCAGTGAGAATCTCATCTTCAATCGCATATAAACGTGAGTCTGGTCCCCCTGCTGCGGGAGGATGGGAGGATTCCCAGGCGATCGTGCGGGCAAAAGCTTCTGCGCGTGAAACTTTTTCGGAAAAACCGAGCAGACGGCGAATCTTCCCCGTATCGATCTCGATGTGTTGGCTGGTCTCTATCCCCAGTTGCATGGAGGGGGGCAGCATGTCGGGAGCTGCCGTTACGATACTCCCCTGCCAGCCAACTTGTGCCGCGATGCCCATGATCCAGTCACGCAGCGAGTAGCTGTCCGACTCCCCGACGTTGAAGATTTCCCCCTTTGCCCGTTCGTCCTCCGCTGCCAAAACGATGGCTGCCGCCACATCCTCCACGTATCCGCGGGTCCAGCGCCAATCGTCCAGCCCCTCTTCCAGCAGGATGTACCGTCTGCCGTCCATCATCGGCTTCAGATACGGATACATGCGGTTTTGATAGTCTCCGGGGCCGTATACCATCGGCAGGCGGAGTACCGTTCCCGGCAGGCTGGGGCTGCTCATGACGACCCTTTCTACGAGCACCTTGTCGTAATCCTGTCTGTCGTCTCTCATGCCGCGGAACGGATACCGCTTCTCGCCCAGCGGCGACTCCTCCGTCAGCAGCCCGCGCTCGACAGGGCCTTCCTCGATCCGGTTCAATATCTGAAACGCCCTGTATACATCACAGCTGCTGATCGCTACGACACGATCGGCAATTCCGTCGAAAACAGTCATCATACTCGTCGCATCGGACTCGGTATAAGGAAACATGTCAATCACGACATCTGCCTGATACTCGGCAAACTGCTGGCGATAGCTTTGCAGCTGCGCTCGGTCCCCGATGATTCGTCTCACCTCATCAGGAAATCCACCATCTGCTCTCAACTCGCCGCGGTTGAACACCGCTACTTCGTGACCGGCCGAGACAAGCTGTCTGACCACATGCGGGCCGATAAAACGAGTCCCTCCCAACACCAGGACTTTCATCTCCCATCTCTCCCCCGCGCTACAGTTTTTCGATTACCTTATCGACAATTCCGTACGCTCTTGCTTCCTCTGCGGCCATGAAATAATCGCGGTCGGCATCCCGCTCCACTTTTTCAACCGGCTGTCCGGTCCGCTTTGCGATAATCTCAAACAGCAAGCGGCGATGGTTCAGGATCCGATCTGCCTGGATTTTGATGTCGCTTGCCTGTCCCTGGCTCCCGCCCCACGGCTGATGGATCATGATCTCCGCATTGGGCAGGGCGTAGCGTTTACCCGGAGCTCCTGCCAGCAGCAGGAAAGAACCCATCGAGGCGGCAGACCCGATGCAGATCGTAGAAACCGCAGGCTTAATGAATTGCATCGTATCGTAAATGGCCATCCCCGCCGTGATAGAGCCCCCCGGGGAATTGATGTACAGATGAATATCCTTTTCCGGGTCCTCCGCTGTCAGAAACAGCATTTGGGCGACTACCGCATTGGCTACTTGATCGTCGATTGCGCTGCCCAAAAAGATGATCCGGTCTTTTAACAGACGGGAGTAAATATCGTAAGAACGCTCTCCATAGCTGGTTTGCTCCACTACAACCGGTATCAGATTCATGTTCATGCCTCCTGTCTTCTTGTTTACTCATTTCCACACAACGAAGAGTTACGCGGCAGCTCTCCTGCCCAGCATAGCCTGAGGGGCTGCCTGTTTGCGCTCGGCCGCTTCAAAGCCGGACGACACGATGGTGACAGTAGCGGGATTCTCTTTGGGCCCGACTGTCCAACTGGTTACCGTCGCTTCCTGCTCCACCGTTCCACGGCTGCGCTCTCGCGTAGGAAAGGGAATGACCGAACGATCCTGCTGCCTGACATCACTTTCCCAAATGACTACTGCTTGCTTTTTCATTACCGGCATCATTTCTCTTCTCCTCCCTGGGCGATTTGGGGATAAACAGCCAGCACAACTTTATACGCTTCCTCTGTCTCGTCATGTGCTTGATATTTCTCGACAAGCTGGCTTACCAACTGCACGTACTCCTGCACAAAAGCGCTGCGCTGCTCCTTTGTTGCCAGCCGGATACTGGTATCGACCGTCGCACTCGGGACCTCCTCCTGCTGATCCGATCTCTCCAGGAGTGTAAGGGCATCCCGCTTAATCCGTTCGGCGGCCGTGATCAGATGGGACAGCGACCCTTGATCCTTGATCCGGTCGACGGTCTCTTTCGGCCAGTTAAGCGTCTCCGACAAAATGTAGGTCCGGGCGATAGCCTGGTACAGCACCTCTACCAGATTTCTCACCTGCCGCGTACCGACCCGACGTACCAAACCGACCTTTTCCAGCGCCTTGAGATGGTAATTGACCCGTTGGGGGATTTCGTTGATCCCGCGGGCCAGTTCGGCCGCGGAGGCAGGTTCGGTCAATCGGCCGAGGATTTCCGCCCGCAGCGGATTGAGCAGAGCCATGGCCTGATCCGGCGACTCGACGACATACGTTTCCAATACTTGTTGATCCATTATATACACCTCGGAAAACTTATTGTTCACGTAAAAATATTTTATTACGTGAATCTCCCTTTTGTCAAATGGTGGAAAGGCCTTTTTTTGCAATCCATGTATCAGCCAGTGATAAAGCTGCTCCAGATTTTGTGGGTTGCACCCACTCCCGGAACGGAGTTACAATATGGGGTACCAAGAACCGAGGTTCTTGCCAGCGCCAATCAAAAGGGGGGAAATCACCGATGGAAGATCTGATTCTTCTGTTTTCGCTGGATGATTTCTTCGCCTTGCTCGCCTTGTTCGCGGGCTGCTACACCTCTGTTTCCTACATACAGAACTGGTGTCGTCCGCAGAGATTGCCTAATGGCTGGCGTTCTAGCGATACTTACGAACCTTCTATCAATCGTTGCTTGGTCGAGACGTATCCGACGGCGGCAAGGCAGCCGCAGCGCAGACTGATTCTGCGACGCTTGCGGTATGCAGACAGCGACAACGACGGCTCGGCACTCCTGTTTCCGGCATGATCAGAAAATCTGTCGTAAATAAGGAGGTTGATCAGTATGATCGCCAAGTATATCGGAGAAGCTTTGTTGGCTGTAATTGCACTCCCGCTGTTTGCTTACCAGACAGCAGAAAGCTTGCACGCTCTCGCTGATGTGTTTGCTCAGATGACCGATTACTTTAAATGAACATATTATTGGAAATAGGCAACCAGCCTGGCCGCAGCATTACGGTCAGGCTGGTTTTTCTTCTTGTCCAAATCCCACGTTTTCCCATTCGCAAAATGAGGAATACGTCTTTACTTTACCTCGGCATTCGGATATAATGATTATATAATTTAAAAAGCACGAACTTTTAGGAGGAGCCTGTCACCAGTGGCTTTCTTTTGCCTTTTTTCGCAAAAGAGCCAGTGGTGGCAGGCTCTTTTTGCTTGTTTTCCATTTGCAAACAATTTAGAAAAAGGTGGGGATACTGTATGCTAATCTTCCAACTGGCTGTGATCCTGCTCGCCTCCAAAATTGCCGGAGAAGTGAGCTCCAAGCTCGGACAGCCTTCCGTCCTCGGGAAATTGCTGATTGGGATTATCCTGGGCCCTTCGGTGCTCGGCCTGATCTCAAATACGGAGATTCTGAAAGAGATCAGCCAAATCGGTGTCATCCTCCTGATGTTTATTGCCGGGTTGGAGACCGATATAGACGAATTTAAACGAAGCGGAAAATCCTCCATGAATGTCGGCGTCGTCGGCATCGTCGTTCCGCTCGCTCTCGGATACGCTGCCGGAATGGCCATGGGACTGCCCACACTGGAGTCTGTATTCCTGGGTCTGCTGCTTTCTGCCACCAGTGTGAGCATCTCCGTCCAGGCTTTGAAGGAGCTCGGCAAGCTGAAATCAAAAGAAGGCGCAACCATCCTGGGAGCCGCCGTCATTGACGACGTGCTGGTCATCATCGCACTCGCATTTGTCATGAGCTTTGCGGGCGGTGATGTCAATCTGGGAATGGTCGTACTCAAGAAAGTGGCCTTCTTCGCGGTCGTCATCCTGCTCTCCTGGAAAGTCGTTCCGTGGGTCTTGCGGAAATTTGCTCCGTTGAAAGTGACGGAAGCGGTCGTAACGGCCGCCCTCATTATCTGTTTCCTGTTCGCCTACCTGGCGGAATACACCGGAGTGGCCGCCATTATCGGCGCGTACATCGCCGGCATCGCCATCAGCCTGACCAATTATCGCCATGAAGTAACGGAAAAAGTGGAAACGATCAGTTATTCCATCTTCGTACCGGTCTTCTTCACCTCAATCGGGGTGTCGGCCCAATTCAACGGCATTGTCGATCATCTCTGGCTGATTGTCGGCCTTAGCATTTTGGCCGTCCTGACGAAGTTTATCGGCGGAGCACTCGGCGCAAAGGTGTCCGGATTCGGCTGGCGCAGCTCGTGGGGCATCGGGTCCGCGATGGTGTCTCGCGGTGAGGTCGCCTTGATCATTGCATCGATTGGACTTGAGGCGGGGCTTTTGGCTGACAGCATGTTTGCTGTATTGATCGTCGTCGTCCTTGTGACCACGATCGTGACCCCGCCGATGATGAAGATCTTCTTCTCTGAAAAAGAGACAGGGAAAGAGCAAATTGCCCTGAGAAAAGAAGCGTAGCTGCATGCAATGCATCTGCCAAGAACCAACTGGCTTCAGCATACAAAGAAACTCTCTGCCCGGGACGAACCGGCAGAGAGTTTTTTCATGGATGCCGCAGCTTTACTTAGTTTCGCAGTGCAAAGTGTGCTTTTTTAAGCGGGGAGAGTATTTTTTTAATTCAAGCCGCTCGGGGTGATTCCGCTTGTTCTTCGTCGTGATGTAGTTCCGGTCTCCTGACTTTGTGCATTGCAGCGTTACCTGTACGCGCATCTACGCTCCTCCTTTTTGGGCTGCATCCTTTGAAAGCCCATTGATGATTCGGCTGTTTCTCACAGCGCTGTTTCCACGACAGTATCTGCTGTCGGGAGCGGATCGGCAATCGCGCTCCAATCTCCGCGGTACTCATCCTCAGTCAGCAAGCACCGATCCAGCTTCTGCTCAATCTCTTCCCTGTTCATCTCCATGCCGATAAACACCAGCTCGGTTTGGCGATCTCCATGGTCGGCATCCCATGTTTTCGCCCACTCCGGATCTTCTGCCAGGATGGCCTCCCGCTCCGCTTCAGGCAGAGCTGCGGCCCAGTACCCGGCGGCGCCGATTTCAATCGAAGTTCCTGCCTGGCTCAGCGTCATGGCCAGGTCATTGCGCGTCGCGATCCAGAAAAAGCCCTTGGCCCGCACCACCTCTTCCGGCCAGTCCTCCAGCCAGCTCGCAAAGCGCTCCGGGTGAAACGGTCTTTTGCGTCGGTAGACAAAGGAAGAGATGCCGTACTCATCCGTTTCCGGCGTATGCTCTCCCTGCTCCAGCTCTTTGATCCAGCCGGCAGAACGGCTTGCTTTTTCAAAGTCAAACAAGCCGGTATTCAGGATATCCCTCGGGTGTATATGCCCCCGGCTGGTCCGGATCAGCTTGGCATCCGGCTGCAATTTGCGCAGGACCGCTTCCAGTTCATCCAGTTGTTCCGGCTCCACCAGATCGCACTTGTTTAGGATCAGCACATCACAAAACTCGATCTGGCTGATCAAAAGATCCACGACATCGCGGCGATCTTCCTCTGCAGCAGCCTGACCGCGCTCCAGCAGGCTTTCTCCGGAGGAAAAGTCGTGCCAAAAACGGTTGGCGTCTACGACCGTCACCATCGTGTCCAGCCGGCAAACGCGGGACAGGTCGATGCCCATTTCCTCGTCGACATACGTGAAGGTTTGGGCAATTGGCACCGGTTCGCCAATCCCGGTCGATTCGATCAGAATGTAGTCATACTTCCCTTCAGTGGCCAAACGCTCCACCTCTGTCAGCAAATCCTCCCGCAATGTGCAGCAGATGCAGCCATTGGACATCTCCACTACCTTTTCCTCGACCCGGGACAGCCCGCCTCCCTGGGCAATCAGCTCCCCGTCAATATTCACTTCGCTCAAATCATTCACGATGACCGCGACTCGCATCCCTTCCCGATTGTTCAACACGTGGTTGAGCAATGTTGTTTTGCCTGCTCCCAAATACCCGCTCAGTACTGTTACCGGAATCCGATTGTCACTCATGCCTATGTACAACTCCCTGTTTGTGGATTGTGATGCGCAACAAATAAATCGTAACAATTACGATTTAACAATCATCCTACACCCCGCAAACAAAAGTTGTCAAGATAAATCGTATTCATTACGATTTAACAACTGCCTGAATCTATTTGCTCCTCCTCTGCTGGAAACAAAAAAAGCTGTCCCCGTCTGCGATAGACAAGGGACAGCCCTTAACCGTCAGTATTCAATGAAAAAGTGCTCGACAGGAGCTGTTTCCTATCTTCGGCTTTCTTGCAAGCTCACATGTTTATTTTTTTGCGGACCGAACGCTCTGAACCGAAGTCCCGACTCCTTGGCCATCTAATGTTACCTTGTACTGTTTCGGGTTATTGAGCGCTGCTTGATCGATCAAAGGTACAAACTTGGTATACTTCCACGTCAGGGCGCTGTATACGCGGCCATTTTTGGTCGGAATGGTCACAAGGATGTCTTTTACTTTGTCCGAGTTGATATAGCCGATGTTCAGCTTCGGCAGGTATCCGGCATCCAGCTTGCCTACGGAAGCAAAGAAATGCTGGCCCCTTCTTCCTTCGCGAACGACGATGCGCAGATCATCGACCGGCAGGCCAAACGCAGCTCCCTCTTTGTGTCCGACCAGCATGACATGGTCTTTGATGCCGTCACCGTTCACATCGGCATACTTGGTGTCGAGTACAAATGTGATGTCTTTATCCAGAGAGATTCCCGTATTGAGGAACACATCAGGAGACGGAAAGTTGTCTGATTCCCCCGGGCTTACAGTCAGGCCGACAAGCTTCGGCTTCTGGTTTTCCAGCTTCCAAATGCTTGTAGCGTGAGCGATCTGGTCGTTTCCGTGCAGTCCCCACATTCTTTGACGCCCCACGTATTGAATCGACCCGTTCTCGGTCACATAGGGAACCAGCTCAGCCAGCTTGTCGGAAAATCCGTTAGTCGGCTGCGTCACTTTCCCCTGCTTGTTATAAATCCCTCTGCGCAGGTACTCGTCTTTGTTTTCCTTGATATCGATATAGGTCGTTGCTCTCGTCTTGTTGTCCACGACTTTGGCGCGGAATCCGTCAATGAACTGGATCGTGAACAAGATCGACTCCTCCGGCGCAATCCGTACGATCTGAACTGCTGTCTGCTGACTTGCTTGTGCCTGAACGGGTGCTCCCGTCCACGTAGAGGTCAATGTGACTGCTCCCCCCAAAACAACTGTACATAACGCTCGTTGCCATGCTTTCATTTCTTTCTTCCTCCCTTAGTACCCAGGCTTTCCTGCTCTTTTTCTCCTGTTATCATTAGCACAGGTCCAGAGTCATGCCTCTTTTCATGTATGTCCCATCCACTTATCCGCCATATTTCGCAATGGATGGGTTTCATTTCTCTGTAATCATAAACGGTATAACCTCCTAAATTGTTGCAGGCAGGTTTCTCCATGCCCATTCTTTTTTTAAGCGGGTCTGTTTTTTTTACCGGTTTGCAACAAATTCACCTCTCGGGCAAGCTACAATAGAGTGGGAATGAAATCATGCGTCTATTTGAGCACCAACAGAAAGGAACGAAAAGACAGATGAAAAAAATCTGGCTGTATTTGGCTGTCTTGTCTGTCGCGCTGACCGGCGGCGGCTGCGGCTTTACCGATACTCCCAACGAACTGATGCGTGCGCCTGCGGCCGACGTCAACCAGCAGTCGATCAATCAGGCGGTCATGCAGTTTCTCCCCCCCGGCTCACAGCTGACCGTGCCGTTGAACCCGGCAGAGTCTAGTGCTGTCGCCCTTCACGACTTGACAGGCAACGGCTCGCCTGAGGTGATCGCCTTTTACAAGACGGAAAAAACCGACTACGAGATCGGCGTCCTGGTCTTGTCACAGAGTGGCGGAAACTGGAAAAAGACTGCCTCTTTCACCGGGATCGGCCGGGAATTGGACTATGTCGATTACGTTGACATGACCGGCGACGGAATTCCCGAGATGCTGATCGGATGGGGCGGAGGAGACGGCCTGAACAAGGAGCTTTCCGTCTATTCCCTAAAAGAAAATCAGCCCGTGGAACTGCTGAAGCAGCCTTATTCGGTCATGGCGGTAGGAGATCTTGCCGGCAATCAGGAGCAAGAGCTGGCCCTCGTCGTTCACGACAACAACAATCTGGTATCCAAAGCAGAGGTGTACGGCCCAACGGACGGGAAACTGTCCAAATGGACGGAGATCCAACTGGACGGCAATGTAAACGGCTACGAGCAGGCAGTCATCGGCAAGGCGTCCCCGACAAAAAATGGCATTTTCATCGAAGCCGGCCTCGGAGCCCATTCCGCTATGACCGAGCTGTTGATCCTGGAAAATGGCCAATTGCTCCGTCCATTGGCTGGCACCCGGGAAGAAATGGAACTGACTTTTAAACCATACAGCCTATATAGTGAAGATATTAACGATGACGGGATTATAGAAATAGGAATTCATACACAGCCGCCAGGCACGGACGAAATGGCCATGGCGGAAATCCCCTGGATCTCTTCCTACTATCAGTGGGATGGCAAAAGCGGCCTAAAGCATATGGAGGATCATTTCCAAAGCACCAGGCTTGGCATCGATTTTCGCATCCCGGATAAATGGAAGGACAAGTTTACGGTTGAGCGAAATCCCGATTCCAATTCGACCGTGGCCCACATGGTCTACTACGGTCAGAACGGCGAGCAGAAAGCGACCCTCCTCACCTTCCAATCGATCCCTCAGCAGGAGTGGGCGAAAATGGAAAAATCCTCTGAGGGCAAGCAGACGCCGTATCTGGTATTGTCAGAACAGGGCAAGCAAGTGCTCGTGGCGATCCAGCCGCAAAAGCCTGACAATCTGAGCAGTGCCGCTTTGCGCGAATACAACGCCATGCTGCTGACCTCGGACGAAATCAGACAGTTGTTCCGACCGTTGAAAATGCAGCTCTAAGCTCGGCCGGTTCGGTTTTCTAAGGAGACGAGAACATGAAAGTACTGCTGTTAGAAGATGAAAAATCAATCCGCGATTTTGTCCGCATCAATCTCAAGCGCGAGGGATGCGACGTCATCGAGGCCGCCTCTGGCGAAGAGGCGTTGACCATTGCGGACAGCCAACCGAATATCGAGATCGCCATCCTGGACGTCATGCTGCCGGGAATCGACGGATTTGAAGTGTGCGGACAGCTCCGCCGCAAGTTTCCCCGCATGGGAATCATTATGCTGACGGCGAAGAGCCAGGAGCTGGACAAAGTGATGGGGCTGGAGTTTGGCGCAGATGACTACGTCGTCAAACCATTCAGCCCGGCAGAGCTGCTCGCCCGGGTAAAAGCCCTGCACCGCAGGCTTACTGCGCTCGAGGTGCAGGAGGAAGATTCCCGCATTATCGACATTCCTCCTTTCCAACTGCTTCTCGACGAGCGGAAGCTGATCAAGCACAAACAGGAAATCGATTTGACGCCGAAAGAATTTGCCATCATCAAGCTGCTTGCAGAGAACGCCAACAAAGCAATTAGCCGCGACGACATTTTGACCGAAGTGTGGGGACAGTTCTATATCGGCGATCTAAAGGTAGTGGACGTGAACATCCGTCGAATCCGGCAAAAAATCGAAGACGATCCGGCCCATCCCGCATACGTCGAGACGGTCTGGGGCTATGGTTATTTATGGCGAAAGGAAACCGCTGATGAGGGGAATTAGAGCGCGGCTCGTCATTCATTTTGGCCTGATCCTGCTGTTGATCGTCCTCGTCCTTGAGGGGCTGTTCTACTGGGCTGTGCATACCTACTATTTCGGCACGGCCACAGAGACTCTGGTGACGAGATCGACGACCTTCACCAACTTTATCAACAAGTACGCGGACAGCTACCACTTGAGAGACAAAGCCCGCTATATATTGGAAAACGTCTCAAAAGAAGAAACCGCCAAAGTGGAAGTCCTTGATCTGACTGGAAAAGTCATTCTCAACTCTTACGGCTTTCAGACGGCAGAGGTCATCGAAACGCCAGATGTGCTCAATGCCTTGCAAACCGGCATGGGGTTGTATGTCGGCAAGTCTCCGTACACGCGGGAGAGGGTGATCGCGGTATCCAATCCGCTTGTCTACATGGGAGAGCAGGTAGGTGTCCTGCGCTACTCGATTTCAGCCGAGCCGCTGTACGCTGCCGTATACCGGATTGCGATGTACGGTGCGGGAGTCGGGGTGATCGTGGTATTATTCGCCTTCACGTTGAGCCTGATCATCGCCAAGCGCATCGTCGGCCCGATTCAGGAGCTGACCCGGGCGGCTACACAGATGGCGACCGGAAATTTCTCCGCGCGGGCAAAAAAGCAATTTAATGACGAAGTCGGTACTTTAGCCGAGGCGTTTAACTACATGGCAGCGGAGATAAGCAAGAATGAACAGATGAAAAACAACTTTATCTCATCGGTTTCCCATGAACTGCGGACGCCGCTTACCTCGATCAAAGGCTGGGGCGAGACGTTGATTTCCGGAGGGCTGGAGGACAAGGAAGAGACGATGCTGGGGCTGCAGGTCATCTCCAAGGAGACGGACCGGTTGATTGGTCTGGTAGAAGAGCTGCTCGATTTCTCGAAGTTTCAGTCCGGTGAACTGAAATTATCGACGGAGCGCCTCGATCTGCGCGATATTGTAGAGGATGTGCGGATTCAATTCGGCCTTCGGGCACAGGACGAGGGCATTGACTTTTTCGTCCATATCCCGCCCTCTCCTGTTCCCGTGCAGGTGGACCCCAATCGGATGAAGCAGATCTTCGTAAACCTGCTGGACAATGCTTTCAAATTCACTTTACGCGGAGGCTCTATCCAGATTTCATGTCAGACGGATGAGACGCATGTAAAAGTGCTGGTCAGCGACACAGGGGAAGGCATCGCCCCGAAAGATTTGCCCCATATAACGGAAAGGTTTTTCAAGGGACAATCCAAGCGATCAGGCAGCGGTCTCGGTCTTGCCATTTGCAAAGAGATCGTTCACCTGCACGGCGGCCAATTTTCCGTGTCGAGCACCTTGGGCAAAGGAACGACGGTAACGGTCGAGCTGCCGCTGGCACAAAGCCTCACCCCTGAGGAGAAAAGCGTATAGCCGATATTTGGCCAACCAACAAACAAATTCAGCCAACAAAAAACGCCCGACCACGCGAGCGTTTTCCTTCTTTCATCCGTATTAAAAGCTGTTTTCAATCACCAATTCATCCAGTCCGAATCGCTGCGTAGGATGGGCAGGAGCGCTCGCCTTGCCCAAAGTAATGATCATCGAAGGCAAGTAGCGGCTAGGAATATTGAAAGCCTGGATCAGCTTCTCTCTGTCGAATCCACACATCGGGCAAGTGTCGTAGCCTTTTGCCTTGGCGGCCAGCATCAGCTGCATGGCTGCCAGGGAAGAGTTGCGGATCGCTTCATCGCGGGCGAGCTGCGGGTTGTCTCGGTATGCGTTCTCGATTTGGCTGATCATCGTGTCGCGCACCTGCTCGCTTACGTAGCCTTGAGCCAAAGCTCCATCGTAAACGGGGCGAGCCGACTTGTCGGCCTCCAGATCAGCCAAAATCACAATCGCTGCATGAGCTTTCACCACTTGTTCCTGACCGTGGGCGATCGGCAGCAGGCGTTCCTTGTGAGCCTGATCCGTTACTACCAGAAAGCGCCAGTGCTGCAGATTCCAGGAGGATGGAGCTGTAGCTGCTAACCGCAGGATTTCATTCAGTACTCCTCTCGGAATCGCTTCATTGGGATCGTACTTTCGGACGCTGTGACGCGCTTCCATAGCTTGCTCAGCAGTGAGTTTCATGTCTGTTTGCATGATATACATCCTCCTTTATTTCATCAAGTAGCAAAGTCAATACTTACTTTACTATAGTTACATACTGCATTTCCAGCCTATTTTTGTATATCTTGCAGTTGTATGTATGAAGGTACGCTTCGCTTTCAGTTTTCAGCTATCCTTGCTATTTCATGCACCGCTATATCTACTTCATTAGGAGGGTTCCGTTATGCCGTTTTCCGAAAAAGTTGTCGTCGTTACCGGTGCAGGACAAGGTATCGGCTATGCTGTCGCCGCCATGTATGCCGCCCGGGGTGCAAGAGTCTGCATTGCCGAAAAAAACCGGGAATTGGGGGAACGGGCTGCGGCAAAAATCAGCCATGCCGGAGGAAACGTCTTTTTTCAGCAAGTGGATGTTAGCTCTCCTGCCGATATTATTCGGCTGATGGAGGAAGTCGCGGAGCGCTGGGGCCATTTGGACATCCTGATTAACAACGCCGGGGTATCCACATGGAAGTCTCCGTATGAGCTGTCCGTAGAGGAATGGGACCAAGTGATCAATACCAATCTCCGCAGTGTCTTTCTCTGCTCGCGGGAAGCCGCACTGTTGATGCGGAGAACCGGCGGAGGCGCGATCGTCAACCTCTCCTCCACGCGCGCCCACATGTCCGAGCCCCACTCCGAGGCATACGCCGCTTCCAAAGGCGGCATTCTTGCTCTGACTCACGCTCTGGCGCTTTCCCTCGGTCCGGACCGTATTCGCGTCAACGCCATCTCCCCTGGCTGGATCGAAACGGGCGACGAAGAAGCGCTCCGTCCGGAGGATCATGAGCAGCATCCCGCCGGCCGCGTAGGACGTCCGGAAGACGTCGCCCGGGCCTGCCTGTTTTTGACCGACGACGAGAACGACTTTGTCACCGGTACCGAGCTCGTCCTCGACGGGGGCATGACTCGGAAAATGATTTATCTGCCTTGACTTCGCTCTCTAACGAACTTCGCTTTCGATTATTTCGTTGAGCCGCCTTTCTCCATATGCAGGAAGGCGGTTTTTCTTTCTATGTACAAATTCTATGGACAAAAATTTCTTCACTCAAATTGAAAAGCCACTCGGCGTAAAACCGAGTGGCTTTTGTTGTGGCTTCTGCTTTTGCTTCTGCTTTTGCTTCTGCATTTGCTTCTGCTTTTGCTTCTGCATTTGCTTCTGCATTTGCTTCTGCCTTTGCTTTTTACATTTGTCCCAACGTTTACCAGGTGCGAATTGGTGGCGAACCAGGCGGATTGTGGGTCAGCTGATCGGCGATCGGAATGCCGTATGCCATCACGATCAGGAAGAGCAGTACGCCCACCCATACCGGCCAGCGTTCCAGAATCCGGGGCGTATGCTGCTCCGCCTCTGTTTCCGCGATCGGGTATTCGGTCTTTCCTT
The DNA here is from genome assembly GCF_036700025.1 of Brevibacillus borstelensis. Classification (NCBI taxonomy): domain Bacteria; kingdom Bacillati; phylum Bacillota; class Bacilli; order Caryophanales; family Paenibacillaceae; genus Brevibacillus; species Brevibacillus borstelensis. The sequence continues at coordinate 5,304,554 of NZ_CP144922.1, forward strand.
TCGGGGCATAGAAGGTCAGGTAGCCCAGGATCAGGATCAGCAGTACAGCCGCTACGAACAGCAGCCCGCCGCCAAACGCCATGACGCGTTGGTAATCCATCCAGCCGAGCGCCAGCGGATGATCCATGTAGGTGGTATAATCCGTCCGGCGAGGCGTTCCTTGCAGGCCCAAATAGTGCATCGCAAACGACATCAGGAACATTCCCACCGACCAGAATACGGTTTGCACCATCCCCATGCGGTTGGCTGTACGGGTCAATGTCCGCCCGGTCAGCACAGGGATAAGCCAGTAGCTGACACCGAAGAAGGTCAGAGCGACAGCGGCACCTACTGTAATGTGGAAATGGCCGGTGACAAAGATCGTATTGTGTACGACCGCGTTCATCTGGTTGCTGGCGTTGATGATCCCGCCGGCACCTGCCGGGATGAAGAAGAGCATGCCGACGAATGGCGCGAAGAAACGGACATCGGACCACGGCAGCTTTTTAAACCAGCCGAACAGTCCCACTCCTCCCTTTTTCCGCCCCGTTGTTTCAAAGGTGGCGAACATGGAGAAGGCAGTCATCAGCGACGGTACGACAACGATCAGCGTCAAAATGACGTGTATCATTTTCCAGCCTGCGGAAATACCCGGCTCCATCAGCTGATGGTGGAATCCGACCGGCATGGAGAACAGAAGCAGCGAGATAAAAGCAAGCCGAGCGAGCGAATCGCTGAATACATGGCCGCCGATGACGCGCGGAACGCAGACGTACCAGGCGATATACGCAGGCATCAGCCAGAAGTACACCAGCGGATGGCCGAAGAACCAGAACAAGGTACGGCTGAGCATGACGTTAATGCTCGGTGTCCAGCCCAAAGACCAGGGAATAAGCTGGAACAGAACTTCGACAGCAACCGGAACGGTTGCGATCAACCACAGAACAAAAGTCGTGACCGACATGTAGACGAACAGCGGAGACAGCTTGCCTCTGTTTTCCCGTCTCCATTTGCGGTAGCTGCTAAAAATCGCAAACCCGCCAAACCAGCTCCCGACAACCAGGAGCGCAGCGCCGATGTAGAAGTACGGCGACGCCTTCAGCGGCGCGTAAAAGGTGTAGAGAACGGAAGCGTCGTTCGTAACAATCGTCACGACAGCCATTGCCGTCCCGACCGTCATCAGCACCCATCCTGTCCAGCCGAGCCCGCGGGCAGTTCCGTGCAGAGAGCCTCCCGTCGTTTTGGCTACCCCGGACAAGAGGAATCCGATGATGAAATACGTCGTAAAAATAAGTGCCATTAACACTCCGTGCGCGGTCAAAATCTGATAGTAATTCGTCCAACTGGGCAGTTCGACAAGTCCGCCCCGCACCATTCCTTGCAGCATCCCGGCCAGTGCAGCCAAGCCAAACGCCGCGTATGCGACCCAAACGTAAGCGAGACTGAGACGAGCCGTAGGACGGTCGACTTGCGCCTGCCCGATTGTTGTATGATTCATGTTATTCACCTGCCTCTATTTCACAATAATGGTGGTCGCCATCACCTGGTGGCCGGCGCCGCAGTATTCGTTGCACAAGATCAGGTATTCTCCCGGTTTGTCAAAGGTGTAGGATGCAGAGTTGATATGGCCCGGCATTACCATGAAGTTGACGTTGGTTCCCGGTATTTGAAATCCGTGGACGACATCCGGACTGGTGACGTGAAAATTCACCTTGGAACCGACCGGAACTTCCATTTTATTGGGCGCAAAGCCGAAAGCAAACGCCGTCATGTACGCATCGTACTCGTTGTCACTCAGCTTTTTCAGGCCAGGGTTGTCGAACGGAGGAGTTTCTGTCACTTTGGCCGGGTCAATCATTTCCATGTTGCTCGGAGGAGCCATTCCCATCGCGAAGGCGTTCACGCACAGCAGCACGATGAACAATGCGAGGCCCCCTGCTCCCAGAGACAGCCAGATTTTTTCATAACGGTGCAGATGCATCGTTTCCTCTCCCTTCTCATTGAACTTGCTCTTCTATGCACGACCCAGGAATAGTCCGAACACACCAAACCAGCTTAGGAGTATGATTGCGCCCACCAGCAATACAGCGATAAATGTCCCTTTCAGGTTTTGCGACTCCGGCTGTGTCTTTTTCGCCTTGTCGTTTTGGCGCTGCGTATCTGTTCTCGTCTCCACGGCTCACTCCTCCTTTCCTGAAACCGTGACCGGCGTTATTCCTTTTTACGCCTTCATTCTACCCCCCGGCCAGTTGCGGTGTAATTCAGGGAAAACCCCTAAAATGCTCCGGGAACCTCCCGATATTCCCCGATTCCTGACACATTTTGGACATAAGCCAAACCGGATGAAAGGCGCGGAGCAAGCGAGGCAGAAAAGAGCATAAAAAAGGGCAAGCATCTGCGCTTGCCCTTCTGCATTGCTATTCAAAATCAAGCCATCCCTTTTTGATCGCATACCGGACCAGATCAGGCCGGGTACGCAGATGAAGCTTCTCCATGATGTGCGCCTTGTGAGATTCCACGGTCTTGACAGAAACCGTCAATTGCTCGGCAATTTCCTTGTTGCTGAAGCCCTTGGCGATCAGGATCAGGACTTCCTTTTCCCGCTCCGTCAAAATCTCGTATTTTGCCTGCTCCTCGCCGTTTTTCACCATTTGCAAAAATTCCTCGATCAGCGATTTGGTCGCCGACGGATACAGGTACGCCATCCCTTTGGACACGGTCCGGATGGCGGCGATCAGGTCGAGATCGGGAGCGCTCTTTAAAATGTAGCCCGCAGCCCCTGCCTGCAGCACCCGGAACAGGTACTCTTCGTCGTCATGCATGGTCAACACGAGCACCTGGATGTCGGGAGCGGCCTCCTTCAATCTCCCCGTGGCAGAAAGCCCGTTTTCGCCCGGCGGCATGCTGAGATCCATCAAAACCACATCCAGCTTGATTTCCAAGGCCTTGTCAAAAGCCTCTTTCCCGTCTGCGGCATAGCCTACGACTTCCAAATCCGGCTGGGCGTCGATCAGCATGCCCAGACCGGAGCGGACCACGGCATGGTCGTCAGCGATCAGGACGCGTATCCCCATGTTCTGCTTCCCCCTTTGGCAATGGTATGCGAACAATAACAGTGGTGCCTTCCCCGATCGCAGAACGGACATCGACGCTTCCTCCCAGCAGTTGGGCCCTTTCCTTCATCCCGAACAATCCCAGCCCGGAGCCTCTGTGCTCGGCTGCTTCCACGTCAAAGCCGACACCGTCGTCCACGATAGTAACCACCACTTCTTTTTCTCTGTCTTCAAAGACGATACCCAGCTTTTCCGCCTGGGCGTATTTGGCTGTATTCGTCATCGCCTCCTGGACGATGCGGTAGAGAGCTGTTTCCATCGCTGCCTGGTAGCGGCGCCTTGCACCCTGCACATGGAGATCCACGGTGAGGCCAAAGCTCTTTTCCACCCGTTTGATCAGGGAGCGCAGAGCCGGCAAAAGCCCGAGATCATCCAGGGCTGAGGGGCGCAGCTCCAGAGCCATCCGCTTTACCTCTTCCATCGCTTTGGCGGTCATTTGCTGGACATCCGCGACATGCCGTTTCATCGCCCCGCTCAGCTTGCTCTGTCCAAGGACGTTCAAGCCGACAAGAATGCTGTACAAAGCCTGCCCTACGCCATCGTGAAGCTCCCGGGAGATGCGTTTCCGCTCTTCCTCCTGAGCCTGGATGACGAAATTGGTCAACTTATGCTGGTACCGTTCTTTTTCCGCCCGCTGCTGATCAGTCATGTCGCGGAGGATCATCACCATTTTGCCTGGCGCCCCTTCCGGAAGTCTGGTCGAACTGGCAGCCACGGGATATTCCCGGCCCTCTTTTGTCCTGAGCCGCATCTCAAAGGAAGGCATTTGCGAGCGTTTGAAAAAGCAGTCTGTACAGGTGCTCTCCTCCTGACATGTCGCCATGCCCAGACATACTTCGCATATATGTTTTTTCCCGACCAGTTCGTCCTGCGACCATCCGGATATCCGTTCCATAGCGGCATTGACGGTCACGATCATCCCGCTGTGATCGACGACGAGAACAGCATCGCTGATGTTCGTAAAAATCGACTGCAGCAGCGAGACGGTCTCTTGAGACGTACCCCGTTCTTCCTTCCACGCGTTCACCTTGTTCCTCCTCGCAGACAAACATCCATATTGCTATTGTAGGCTGTGGGCCGGGGAAAGTGTATCAGGGAATTCCCTTAACCTCCGCCCTCCATCCACCTGTTAATGGGACTGGAGGCACGGTTTATGCACCGGGCGACGCTCCACTGTCTTGCCTAAGCAAAAACTGGGCGGCTTTCTTTGCGGGAAAACATGAGCAACCCGGCACCTCCTTCCTTGCACGCCATATAGCTGATAAAAACAACTGTGCGTTGGCACACCGGGGGAGCTATGCATGTCAGGGAATCAAGCAATCTGGCTGTTTACTGGAGCCGCTACTCTGTTTTTGGTCGGAACCGATGTCTTTATCATGTCGCCGCTGCTGCCTGCTATATCCGCTGAATTTGGTGTGACACCGGCTGCCGCGGGCTGGCTGGTGACGGTCATGGCGGTCATGTATGCATGCGGCTCTCCCTGGGCCGGTACATTATTTGACAGGCTTCAGGAAAGGCGCAGCTATGTATTGGTGGCAGGATTAGTCTGTTTTGCGCTTGCCAATCTGGGGACAGCGCTTGCCGACAGCTTTCTGCTACTGCTCGGCAGCCGGTTGGCAGCCGGACTTTCGCTGGCCGCTATCGCCCCTTCCGTCTACGCCTTTGTCAGCGGTCTCGCTCCTGCCAACCGGCGGGCGGCATGGCTGTCTGTTGTCGTCTCCGGCAATCTCACCGGCTTGTGGGTCGGTACGCCGCTCGGCACTTTGCTTGCAGGCTGGGAAGGCTGGCGCTTGCCGTTTCTCTGTATAGCCGCAGGAAGCTTGCTGCTTGCACTCCTGAATGGGCGCGTATGGCCAAAGATGCGGAAAAACACTCTGATGCCCCAGACAAAGCGCCGCCCTCTCTGCGATGTCCTGCGCTCTGTCGTGGTAACCATATTGTGGTCGATGGCGATGTACGGGGTGTATACCTTTTTGGGAACGGCCCTTGCCCAGCAGAACGAGTTTACGTCCGCACAGCTTGCCGTATCGCTGACGGCATACGGAGTCGGAGCGATGCTGGGGAGCTTGAGCGGCGGAAGGCTCGCCGACTGGATTGGAGAGCGTCCCGTTTCTACTGCCAGCCTGCTTGTGCTCGTCCCCTTTCTATCTCTGGTCGGTACGCTTCCCTCGTCAAATTGGCTTTATCCGCTCCTGTTTCTGTGGGCGTTGGTCGGGTATGCCTTCGTGCCGTCCTACCAATCGCGCTTGTCCAATGAGTATCCGGGCGAAACGGGCAGAATCATGTCCTGGAACATTACCGGCATGTACATCGGGATGACGCTCGGTTCTTATTTGGGCGGACCGGTTTATCAGCTATGGGGGTTTACTGCGCTGGCGCTGATTTGCGGAGGATTTGCGCTGGGGGCCGGAGTGTTGAGCCTGGGATTTGTAGGCAAACAGGTGAGGAATGCGCCCCCTGATCACCTATAAAAATGAAATCTGTTTTTCTGTATTTTGCGTGTTATAATTTAGCAAATTCTTTTCGAAAGAAGGAAGATCGATGAGCGAGTTACATAATATCACGATCAGAACACTCGGACCAGAAGATGCCGAACGATTCATAGCCTTGCGCCTGGAGGCTTTGAAAGCAAATCCGGAAGCTTTCTCGACCACCTATGAAGAAACGATCCAGGACAAAAACCTGTTGGACACATGGAAAACCCGCTTGACCCCCACCCTGGATTTGTTCACGATGGGCGCATTTGTCGGCGATACCTTGGTCGCTGTAGCCACGCTCAAACGGGAAACGTATGTAAAACTGCGGCACAAGGCTTCTCTGGCAGGCGTTTACACCACCCCTGCCCAGCGCGGGAAGGGCATCGCCAAAAAGCTGATTTCAGCCATTATCGAGAAGGCAAAAGAGCTGGACGGTCTTGAACAGATCAATCTGACCGTAGCCAGCGACAATGAGGCTGCGCGCCATCTCTACCTCTCCTTGGGCTTTCAAGTATTCGGCACGGAAAAGAATGCCCTAAAGCAAAACGGCGTTTATTCGGACGAAGACTACATGGCTTTAGCCCTGTAGCCCTTGTATGAAAAATCGATGTTGCAATCACCGATCTTGCTTCTTGCACCATTTTCCGAAACTATTTTCTGCGGCCTCCGCATTCTCCATCAAATGGAAAAAATGGGGTGGGATGCATGGAGCTGTTTATCTTTGTGTTTGAATTTATCGGCAATACTGTCGGCATGCTCCTCAGCAAAGATCGTGCCTAGCTGGCGGGGTTTCAGTGCCTAACTGATCCGACTCAAAAACCGTACCGGGAAGCCCTCTCAGCCCCAAAAAGAAAAGCGGGCCAGCATGACAAGCTGGACCGCTTCTTTGTTTTCACTCTTATTTTTTCGGCTCCTCAGCTGCCGCCGGCTCCACGGTCACCAGGTTGTCAGCCGGCTCCACGACGATTTTCTCTGCCACGCCCTGCGGAATGGCGCTGCGGGTCAGCTTTGGACTGTAGAAAGCAAACACTTTCGCATCCTTTTTCAGATCAGCGATCGCAAGCGCTTTGTTGCCATCTGTAGTGACAATCTTCGTCTGGTCGTTTACGAGCAGGTGGATCTTTTCAAACGAATTGTCGGTCAGACGCTCGCCCTCGACAGCGATTCGCACTCCGCCATCCTTGTTGTCCTCGACACTGGCGACAGACCCGAATGTTCCGAGAACGTCCTCGGTCTGCATGCTGTTCTTGATGACGATCTCTTTCGCCGCCGTTTGCGGCGGCAGGCTCATCGCCATGAATTTCTCGTGGACAACCTCGATTTCCATGCCCAGCTTCAAGTCTGCTGCCTTGGCTTCCTTGCCGTCCGCTGTGACGATTTTCGTTTCATCCGCTACATGCAGCAGGATGCCCCGCTGATAGCCATTCAGCAAAATCGATACTTTGCCGTCCGTGTTGCGGATACTGGTGATCGTTCCCGCCTTCTTTGTATAATCCTGCTCCTCTTCTGCCGCAACACTGACAGAGTTTCCGGACACCTGCACCGGTGTTTGCAAAATTTGCTCCACAAAGGCGACCGGCACATAGGTGTTGCCGTTAATCAGCTTTGGCGTCGCTCCCACCGATTTGTACATGCGGGCAAAGGGATAACGGTCCTCGCCAGCTTTGGCATAGCTCCAAACGGCCCCCTTTTTCACTTCAGCCGCTTTGGTCTGGCTGTTCCAGCTTACTTCATATCCGAGCGACTCCGCTACTTCCCGAAGCGGTACCAGAATCGTCTGTTGCTGCTTATCGTCAATGGCGAGCTTGCCAATTTCCTGTCCTTTTACCTGTACGGACAGTTCGCGTACGGGCTCAGACGTAGCGAATGCGCTGACTCCATTCATCGTGAGGACTGCTGCTGCCAACAAAGTTATGGAAACAGATTTCATTTTTTTCATGCTGTCATCTCCCATTCATCTCTTGTTTGGATGTTGTCCTGCTATTGGGACGACAGCAAAGAAAAAAACGTTTCACGATTTTTGAAAACGGAGTGTTTATAGTTCAAGCTTCTCCCCTGATTTAAGGGTTTGCCACGCCCTGCGGAGCCCGCGGATACGGCACATCCGGCTTGCCGGCGGGATTGTTGTACAGATAATCGGGCACCTTGCCCACGACGAGCGCTTCCGTGATCGGGATCTGGGTCACTACCGTTTTTTCCTCGGTGGCAAAAGGGATGACAATCCTGAGCGTAACCTCCACCTGGATGTAGACCGTGACCAGCACCATGTTGATTCCGGCCTGCTTCATCCCCGTCTCCAGCCTGGTCTTTACCGAACCAACCGGGACAAAAGAGACAGGGATTTCAGGACCGTAATGCTCGAGAAACACGCTTTTGGTCGCCAGGCCAAGCGGGACGGTAATCTTGACGTTCTCCTCCTCGAACTCCTTCATCCGGTTTTGAATCCGGGTGGTCGTTTCCCCCACAATCCGGGCGTACTGTTCAAAATTGAAATTCATCGCCTTGACGTTTCCCTCGTTGTCCTTTTCCATGACGATAATTTCGTTGAAGTCCACTCCCTGCTGGGTCAGCCGCTTGGTAACCACGTCCGTGATCGCGAGCTTCGCCACCTGATCCGCTTTCTGGGTCGCAATCAACAGCAAGGTCGGTTCGATCCGTTTCTCGACGATCACGAACAGGACCATAAACGCGATAAGCAGCGCGACAAGCGTCAGGAAGAATCGTCTCCCCCTCCGCCGCCAGCCTCCTTTTCTATAGCGAACCACGATTTCGCTCTCTCCCGGCTTTTTGACATCTGCCTTGCAGAGGGATCAGGAACGCACTGTCCCTGCAGTCGATTTGTTCGCTGGGCGCGGACGTCCGCGCCGCAGCACACCTCCCATACCCGCGACGAATGTAGGTATGCCGGCCGCTACGATAATCAGTGCCCAATCGCGGAAGTACAGATCGGTCGTTTTGAAAATCGGCTGCAGCGCATCCAGATACACGACCCCAAGCACGAGCACGATCGAGGAAAGCACGGCCCATACAAGATACTTGTTTTCAAAAATATTGCGATGGAAAACGCTGTGCTGGCTGCGGCAGTCAAAGACGTGGATCAACTGGGCCATGACGAGTGTGACAAATGCGACAGTCTGCGCGTGGACGAGGTCATCCGGGTTCTCCCGCCAGGTCAGCCAGAAGGCCAGAAGCGTCATGAGGCCGATCAAAAAGCCGCGGCTGACAATCTTCCATCCCAATCCCCTGGCGAAAATGTTCTCGTGCTTGTTGCGCGGCCGCTGGTACATCGTGTCTGCCTCGGGCGGATCGACCCCCAGCGCCATCGCCGGCAGCCCATCCGTCACCAGGTTCACCCAGAGAATCTGGATCGGCACCAGGGGCAGCGGCATCCCCAAAATCATGGCGAAGAACATGACCAGAATCTCACCCACGTTGGAGGCGAGCAAATAGCGAATAAATTTCCGGATGTTGTCGTAAATGTTGCGGCCCTCTTCGACCGCAGCAACGATCGTGGCAAAATTGTCATCACGCAAAACGAGATCGGCGGCTTCCTTGGTCACATCGGTACCGGTAATCCCCATGGCAATCCCGATGTCTGCCGTTTTGATCGCAGGCGCGTCGTTTACGCCGTCGCCAGTCATCGCCACTACATGCCCGTTGCTTTGCAAGGCGCGGACGATCCGAAGCTTGTGCTCCGGCGAGACCCGGGCATAAACCGCGACCCGCTCGGCCCGTTCGGCCAGCTCTTCATCGGTCAATCGATCCAGCTCGCGCCCCTCCATGATCTCTCCGTAGCCGCGCATCAGCCCGATTTGGCGGGCAATCGCCTCAGCGGTAATGCGATGGTCGCCGGTAATCATCACCGTCTTGATGCCTGCTTGATGACACAGATTGATCGCCGGGCGCACTTCCTCGCGCGGCGGGTCAATCATGCCCGCCAGTCCGACAAAGATCAGGTCGGTTTCCTTTATTTCGGCCGATTGACCCCTGCGATAGCCTTGCAGCGGCTTGTAGGCGAATCCCAGGACCCGCAAAGCCTGGGCGGCCATTTCCTCTGTCTGGTCCAAAATCCGGTGGCGCATCGTGGCGGACAGGGGCTGCACCTGGCCGTTCCACATGATGTGGCTGCATCTGGAAAGCAGCGCTTCCGCCGCCCCCTTGGTCAACAGGACATAGCTTCCGTCGCTTTTTTGCTCCACGACCGACATCATTTTGCGGTCGGAGTCAAAAGGCAGTTCGTCTACGCGAACACCCTCCTGACGCCCTTTGCCTGTCTCCGGATCGAAGCCGAGGCCCTTGGCCGCCAGTACCTTGAGTGCGCCTTCCGTAGGATCTCCCACCACCTGCCACCGCTTCACCGCTTTCCCCATGCCAAGCAGTCTGCGCGCCTTCTCCTCTTCGCAGGAGAGCTGGGCGTTGTTGCAGCGCTGGGCGATCTGCAGCAACTGAACCAGCGCCTGATCGCGGTCGGGAGCAATTTGCTTGCCCTGCAGAAGAAAGGCGCCATGCGGCTCGTAGCCGCTGCCGGTTACCTGATAGGTCGTGTTGCTATGCCAGATGTGGGTGACAGTCATTTTGTTCTGCGTCAAAGTTCCTGTCTTGTCGGAGCAAATGACTGAGGCACATCCAAGCGTTTCTACGGACGGCAGCTTGCGGACGATTGCGTTTCGCCTGATCATCCGCTGTACCCCCAAAGCCAAGGCAACAGTCACGATGGCCGGCAAACCTTCCGGGATTGCGGCGACCGCCAAACTCACACCGGCGAGAAACATCGTAAACAGCTCATGACCATGCCATACCCCTGCTCCGATCACGACCAGCGTGAGCAGAACGGCGACGACTACGAGGATTTTCCCCATTTGCTCCAAGCGGATCTGCAAAGGAGTCTCGGCTATCTCCGCCTGATTCATCATATGGGCGATCTTTCCGATCTCGGTATCCATTCCTGTGGAGACGACCAGCCCTTGCCCGGTCCCTCCGGTCACCATCGTGCCCATGAATGCAAGGTTTTTCTGGTCTCCGAGCGGCACCGCATCATCGGACACAGCCGAGAGCGCCCCCGCGGTTTTGGAAACCGGAACAGACTCCCCTGTCAATGCCGACTCCTCGATCTCTAGCCGATTGGCTGAAAACAGACGCAGGTCAGCCGGGACCCGATCCCCTGCTTCCAGCAGCACCAGATCGCCGGGAACGAGCCGGGATGCCGGGATCAGGAAAAGCTGGCCGTCGCGCATCACGCGGGCCATCGGGGAGGCCAAATCCTTTAAGGCCTGCAGGGACCGTTCTGCCTTGGCTTCCTGAATAAAGCCCAGCACCCCGTTAATGAAAATGATGGCGATAATCGTGATGGCATCGAGATACTCTCCGAGAAAATAAGAAATCAACGTGGCAACGAACAGAATCAGCACCATGAAATCTTTAAACTGGTCAAGCAAGACCGTAAACAGCGGCTTGCGCTTGTTCGCGGCCAACTGGTTGGCGCCGATCTTGGCCAGTCTGCGCTCCGCTTCACTCTGGGACAGTCCTTCTCTGGCGTCGCTGTTCAGCGCTCTCGTCACATCAGCAGCCGCAAGCGTGTACCATTTTTGATTGGGCCTTGTGTCCACCTGAATCTCCTCCATCCCGTTCACACTTCATCTCATATGTATGCAGACAGGCCCCAAAATAACCCACTTGTCCGGGGAACACACAAACAACCCGTCCTTGCTTGCAGAAAGGACGGGTCGATTTACGATCTCACGTGAAGCTTTTGAACAAACCGATACAGATGAGCAGGATGGGGGGAAACCAGGTAAGCCGCGACAGCCACTTCCACCTTCCGGCCTGTTGCCCCAATACCACGCCAAGATACAGCAGGCCACCGCTCATCGCGGCGATACATGCAGCTACCGTCAGGGGAGAATAGCCTAAGAATGTCAAACTGATCCCCGCGCCAAAAGCGTCCAGCGACAGCGCCAATCCCAGCAAAACCGCTTCCCTGCCCGTAATATGCCCCGATTTGTCGGCATCCGCATAAGAGGGGTCTCTGAGGATCTGGATGATCAGCCCAAAAATGCGGAATTGGGATACGAGCGCCGGATCGCCGCTTTGTTCAGACTCGCCTGCACTTGTCTGGTCCTTTTTGGCTGAACGGGCAGAGACCAGCCGCCACAAGGTAAATGAGCCCATCCCGATCAGTACAGCCGCTCCGATTTGTTTGCCCCACTCCGGTGACAGCCAGAATACAAGCGTCGAACCTACTGCCATTACCGTATACACCACGGCAAAGGAACAACCGGCGACGACGGCAAGGGATATCAGAGGAATCCGCATATTCCGAAGACCGTATGTCAATCCAACGGTGACGCTATCCATGCTAATCGCCAGGGACACAAGAAGAAGCGAGAGCCAGCCGCTCATGATGCCATCACCTCTCTTTCCCGTTGCCCTTTAGAATACGCTCCGCGCTTATCCGATGTGCCCTTTTTGACCAGGGGCGTTTTCCCGCAGCTTTCGCTCATCTGTAAACACGATATGTTTCAAGCAAAAAGAAAAGCCCGGAGGGTATGCCCCGGGCCAAAAACTTGCGTGTTTACAGATCATCAAAGCCGCCAAAGTCAAAATCGTCTCCGCCTTCATCGCCGCCGGACTCTTCGCCCGACTCCCCGAAGGCAAGCTCACCCGCATCCGACATGAGCTCGCCCAAGAGCATTCCTCCCAGGAGGCCCGCAGCCATTCCGCCGATCATGCCGCCCATGCCGGAACGACCTCCATGCATTTGCCCATAGGAAGCCATGGAAACATACGGGATGGCTTGCGGATTTTCCGCGTACTCGCGCAGTTTTTCCAGCAAAAAGCGGGACAGCTCCTCTTCCTTCTCTGCGGCAAGCAGCTCCTGCGGCACGATGAGCTCTGCCTTGTACTCCTTCTGGCGTCCCATCAGCATGCCCGGCACGGTCAAGTCGAGCTCGAGCAGCAGCCGCATTTCGCCAGGCGTGGAGAAAAAGACGACATCCAGCTCGCGCAGCGGTATCCCCAGCGACTGCCCTGTAAAGAACGAAAACTCTTGTCCATAAGGAGTCAGACCGCCGGAGTCCGGCTTTTGCCGCAGGTCCAGCCGGTTCAGGGCGTTCAGTACCCGCTCCACCGGCTCCGGCGGCAGCACCTCCACCCGATCCATGTCAGTCGGATCAAGCGCCATTTCCACGTCCAGCTTTGTCTGCAAGCCGTACTGGATAGACGGCGACGAGATCGCCAGCCCCTGCGGAAGCTCAAAGGAAACGGGGATGTCCACTGTGTAAGGCTTTGGCAGTACCTTAAAGCTGTGGGCAACCTGGACGGAATGCACCTGACGGGTTACGATTTGCCCTTTGACCCGGGCGTTCATCATCAAAAGAACGCTCAGCTCTGTAATCCGCTGCTCCACGTTCCCGCCTTCGATATGAATGTGTCCGGTCACGGTTTCACCCAGGCGATAAGCCGGCTGATCCAGCCGAAGATCCACGGTTGCTGCGCCTACGCCGAATTTGGCCATCAACTTTTTGAACATGACGGGTTCCTCCTTATCAAATAAACGAACGCTAATATATCCAGTGTAGCAAAAGCTGGGTGGCTGCGCGAGTGGCACCGGCAATTGTTCACGAAACGATCATGGAGGAACGCCGCCTGCCTCTTACCGCCTTGTTAATCGATCGTTTAATTGGCGCTCCTTTCCGGGTCAGCTTCCGGGAATGCACACGGTAGCTGACTTGCGGCAAGTCACTGGCAAGCCTGCTTTCCTGAAGGAAAAAAGAAGCAGACTTCACGGTCTTTCCCGCTCCTTTTTTCCTGCCGGCTCATTTTGGCCTGCCACTCATTTTTATCTGCCAGTTCATTTTGGTCTGCCAGCTCCTTTGGCCTGCCCTCTACTTCATCCGGTCGAGCGCAATATTCAGCTTGAGTACATTCACCCGGGGCTGTCCAAAGACACCCAGACTCCGCTCCTCGGTATACTCGTCAATCAAGGCGTTCAGCCTAGCCTGATCGAGATTCCTCGCTTTTGCGATGCGCTCTGCCTGTACGCGAGCCGCCTCGGGGGAAATGTGCGGGTCCAGCCCGGAGCCGGAGTTGGTCAAGAGATCGGCGGGGATCTCTTCCCGCTTGACTGTCGGATTGGCCTTCAGAAAAGCCTCTATGTCCTTTGTCGTCCGCCCGGCCAAAGCCGGATTGGACGGGGCGTAGTTGTTGGAGCCGGAGCTTGCCGCATTATATTCAATAGAAGAAATGCGTCCCGCAAAATACTTCGGGTCTGTAAACGCTTGGCCGATCAGCTCTGAACCGATCACGTTTCCCTTGTCATCCACGATCAGGCTGCCGCTCGCCTTGGCGGGCATCGCCAGCTTGGAGATGCCGGTCATCGCCAGCGGGTAGGCAAGCCCGCAGATCAAAAGCAGAACGACACTGAGACGAACATTTTGCAGCATGGACATTCACCTATTCCTTTCCATTATGGGTGTCGTGACGATTTAGACCAGGCTCAGCGAGACCAGCGCCAAGTCGATCAGCTTGATGCCGACAAACGGAGCGGCGATTCCGCCCAATCCGTATAAGGCAAGATTGCGGCCAAGCAGCCTGCTTGCGCTCATCGGGACGTATTTGACCCCTTTCATCGCCAGCGGAATCAGGATCGGGATGATGACGGCATTGAAGATCAGCGCGGACAGTATGGCGCTTTGCGGTGTAGCCAGCTGCATGATGTTGAGCGCCGACATCTGCGGAATTGCCAGCATGAACATCGCCGGGATGATCGCGAAATACTTGGCGACGTCGTTGGCGATGCTGAACGTCGTCAATGCTCCGCGGGTCATCAAAAGCTGCTTGCCAATCGCTACCACCTCGATGATTTTGGTCGGATCGGAATCGAGATCCACCATGTTGGCTGCTTCCTTCGCCGCCACGGTACCGCTGTTCATCGCCAGCCCGACGTCCGCCTGGGCCAGCGCCGGAGCGTCGTTGGTGCCGTCTCCCGTCATAGCGACCAGCTTCCCTTGCGCCTGCTCTTTTTTGATCAAGGAAATCTTGTCTTCCGGCTTCGCCTCCGCAACGAAGTCGTCTACCCCCGCCTCACGGGCAATCGTCGCCGCCGTCAGCGGATTGTCGCCCGTGCACATGACGGTGCGGATGCCCATCCGCCGCAGCTCCTCGAAGCGCTCCCGCATACCCGGCTTGACTGTATCTTTGAGATAGATCAGCCCGAGGATGCGTTCGTCCACGGCTACAGCCAAAGGCGTGCCGCCCTCTGTGGCGATCAGCCGCATTTTCTCCTCCAGCTCCGCGGGAATCTGACCGCCTTTTTCTGCGATATGCGCCTTGATCGCATCGACAGCTCCTTTGCGTATTTCACGCCCGTCCGGAAGCAGCGTGCCGCTCATTCTCGTCTCCGCCCGAAATTCGATTCCCACTGCCCGAGGGATATCCAGAACAGGCGAAGAAACTCCCTGCCGCTTTGCCAGTTCGATAATAGACCTTCCCTCCGGCGTCTCGTCAAAGATGGAGCTTTGCGCCGCAGCCAGGCTCAATTCCTCCTCGCTCGCATTCCCGACCGGGAAAAAGGCCGCGGCCATCCGGTTCCCAAACGTAATCGTTCCGGTTTTGTCCAAAATAATCGTGTTGATGTCGCCTGCGGCCTCTACCGCTTTCCCCGATTTGGCGATCACATGGAACTGCGTGACGCGATCCATGCCGGCGATGCCGATGGCTGACAAAAGCCCCCCGATGGTGGTAGGAATCAGGCAGACCAGCAGCGCGATCAGCGTCGCCATGGGGATAGCTGCATTCACGTAACCGGCGATCGGCAAAAGCGTCGTGCAGACGATCAGAAAAATCAGCGTCAGCGTGACGAGGAGCGTGCTCAATGCGATTTCGTTCGGCGTTTTTTGCCGCTTGGCCCCTTCTACGAGACTGATCATGCGATCCAGGAACGATTCGCCCGGATCGGCAGTGATCCGCACCTTGATCGTGTCGCTGACGACCCGCGTTCCGCCGGTGACCGAGTTGAAATCCCCGCCCGCCTCCTTGATCACGGGGGCGGACTCTCCGGTGATCGCCGATTCATCCACCGACGCGACGCCTTCGACAATTTCGCCGTCGCCCGGGATCATTTCGCCCGCCTCGACGATGACGAGATCGCCCTTTCGCAGCTTGGTGGCCGGGATCGCTTTGACGCTTCCATCCTTTTGGACGAGCCGGCCCACCGCATCCTGTTTCGTTTTTTTCAGGCTGTCCGCCTGCGCCCTGCCCCGGCCTTCGGCGAGCGCCTCGGCAAAGTTGGCAAAGAGGATCGTGAACAGCAGGATCAAGCTGACGGCCGCATTGTAGCCCGGATCGGACTGGCCGCCAAAAGAGGTCGGAAAAAAAGCCAAGAGCAGCGTGATCAAAAATCCTGCTTCGACGACGAACATCACCGGATTTTTGCACATCACGCGCGGGTCCAGCTTCCGGAATGAATCCAGCAGAGCCCGTTTGTACAAATCATGGGAAAGCGCGGTTTTGCGCTGTGTACTCATCGAAAGTCTCCTTCCCCCGGAGCCGCTTTGTTTATACTCCGGGTCGGCAATAATCCAAGGTCAGCCATATCAATTACATACACGTGTCTATCGGATCGTCAGCCACTCGGCCACTGGACCCAGCGCAACGACCGGGAAAAAGGTCAGCGCCCCGACGATCAGGACTGTCGCCAAGAGAATAAGCAAAAAGACGCTGCTGTCGGTCTGTAGCGTGCCCAAGGTCACCGGCACCGGCGTTTTTCTGAGCAGCGACCCGGCTACCGCAACCATCGTGATGATGGAGATGTACCGCCCAAACAGCATGACCAAGCCGGTCGAAATATTCCAAAACGGCGTGTTGTCCCCCAGCCCTTCAAAGCCCGAGCCGTTGTTGGCAGCCGAGGACGTGAATTCGTAGACGACCTGCGAAATGCCGTGAAAGCCGGGATTGGAGATGGCGGTGCTGCCCATCCCGGTGGCAAGAGCCACGGCGGACGGCGCCAAAATGATCAACGGGTGGACGAGAAGCGTGAGCGCGATCAGCTTCATCTCCTTTGCCTCGATCTTGCGGCCCAGAAACTCGGGCGTCCTCCCGACCATCAGCCCGGCCAGAAACACCGCCAGCAAGGCGTACATCAGGATGTTGACCATGCCGACTCCGTCGCCGCCAAAGACGCAGTTGAGCATCATCTGCGCGAGCGGAACCAGGCCGCCCAGCGGCGTCAGGGTGTCGTGCATGTTGTTGACCGTGCCGGTCGTGGCGGCTGTGGTCACTGCGGTAAACAGGGCGCTTTGCACGATGCCGAAGCGCACTTCCTTTCCTTCCATGCTGCCCATCTCCTGAGAGAGGCCCGCTTTTGCCAGAGCCGGGTTGCCGTTCGTTTCACTGATGTACGCCATGGTTAAAAAGGCAAGGAACATCAGCCCCATAGCGGCAAACAAAATCCACCCCTGCTTGCTGCTTTTCGCCATGTGCCCAAACGCAATCGGCAGCGCGGCCGGGATGACAAACATCGAGAGCATTTCCAGCACATTGGTAAACGGCGTCGGGTTTTCAAACGGATGGGACGAGTTGACGCCGAAAAAGCCGCCTCCGTTCGTTCCCAGATGCTTGATCGCAACCAGGGAAGCTACAGGCCCTCGCGCGATCTGCTGTTCCACGCCTTCGAGCGTATGGGCGGTCGCCGCCGGCTCCAGCGTCTGCGGTACTCCCTGGCTGACCAGTACCAGCGTGACGACGACAGCCAGCGGGATCAGCAGCCGTGTATGGGCACGCACCAGGTCGACGTAAAAGTTGCCGAGGCTTTTTTGGCCGGTCACTCCCCGCATGAATGCCATCACGGCGGCGATTCCCGTCGCTGGCGTAGTAAACATCAGGTACATAATGACAGCCATTTGCGACAGATAGGAAAGTCCTGTCTCGCCGCTGTAATGCTGCAGGTTCGTATTGGTCAGAAAGGATGTGACGGTATTGAATGCCAGCAGCGGTTCCATCGCGCCGATGCCCGCCGGATTGCCCGGCAAAATCCCCTGCAGCCGCAAAATCAGATAGCAGATGGCGGCCATCGCCAGGTTGCTGGCCAGCAGAGCCACAACATACTGCTTCCAGTTCATGTCCCCTGTCCGAATGCCGGACACCTTATAGAGGGCCTGCTCTACGCCGCCGAACACTTTGTCCATCCTGGTCCTCTCAAGGGCAAAGGCCCTCTCCAGATAACGGCCCATCGGGATGGCGGCCGCAAGCAGCAAGGCCAAAAACAACGAAATTTGGACGAAGTCCACAATAAGCTCCTCCTCACATGTTTCAAACAGACGGACTCTAGTATTTCTCCGGATAAACAAGGGCGTGGCACAGGTATACGATCAGCCCGGCGGCGATCAACAGCAAAACGCTCATTCCTTCTTCCCCTCCTGCTCTTCTGCTACTGCCTCGCAAAACTTGACGACGCCGTAAAAAATCGCAAACGACAAGGCGATCAGCAATACGGAAACCGCGTCCATCTTCGAGCCTCCCTCCCTGCTCAGGAAATTGCTTATAGTCCAATCCACCCGGAATACTTGCTTGCTTTCATCCTCCCTTTGACTTGTCGTGTGTGAGCCGAGCGGACTCTTTCGCTTACGCCTCTGCCCCTCTCCCAAGCGATGCCCGGAGCGGTGCCTTTGGGTAAAAAAATAGACCAATGCTTACTCCTTCCCCAGGCGACAAACAAGCACAGGCCACTGCGGGCAGCCAAAAAAACAGCCGCTCGCAAACGGATCGGGCCGGACGGCGATTCATCCAGAATCGCTTCTCCCTTCGATCCGCCGGTTGTGTCTCTTGCTTTGCCTTGTCGGGGAAAAAGTACTCATTGGTCTACCTAACGCCCAGCCGGCAATCCATTGCCCTCTTTGCGCTCTGTCTCCCTGTTCCTTTTTCCAAAACAGACGATTTTTACTGACAGAAAAACGAAAAGACCTGCAAATCAGATCGAACAGGCGGATTGCTGCCGCATTTGGGCAACAAAAAAAGCCTCCTCGAACAGGCGGTCTTTTGACCTCCCTCGCTTTAGCCGACGAAGTTAGCTGACGGGTAGGATGGCGAAAGAGTTTCTCATCCCTTCCACAAAAACCGTGGAATTAACCCCTACTGATTGGGTCCTCCGCTCCCGGGCGCCCCGGGACTAGGCCAGATTTGCAATTGGTTGTTATGTGTCATTATAAGTCGGACGCGATTGGTTGTGAACGGCTGATTTTGACCGATTTCCGATTCTTTTGGGAGAAAAATCGGAATGAAAACGGATAAATCGTTCATTCTCTCAAGCGATCAAATTATTTTGCCCGTTATCTCCCGTTTCCTTTTTTCTCCATTCTCGCGTTGACAGCCTCTCTGGCGCTCAGTAAGATAGGGCTCAATGACAAGATAGGGAGGAATTGGTTTGGCCGTTTCCCACAAGAAGAAAATGGAAGCCGAGATCAGCGAAGCGTTTATTAAGTTTCAGCGCGAACTGATCGGACGCGGCCCGCAGGAAGGAAAATCGTACATCGTCGGCGATATGGTGATCTGCCGCTTCAAAGGCGTCCTCACTGTCGAGGAAAAGCATTTGGCTCATCATGAAAAGGGACGCCGCGTGGTCAAGGAAATGCGAGAGGTCCTGCGCGAGATGTACAGCAAGGAGTGCGAGGAGATCGTCGAAACCATCACCGGCTGCAGGGTGCTTTCCAGCCACAGCGATATCAGCACAAAAATGGGCGAGCGGATCGAGGTTTACGTGCTGAACAAGGATTTGGAGAAGGCGCTGTTGGACATGAAAAGCTAAACTCTAGTGAGTCATCGCCGTTTGGAGGGAACAAAGCTTGAACGAAAAGTATCGGAGGCAGCAGGTGGTGCTCGATCCTCTGAAAGCAAACATTTACAGTATCTTCTTTTCCATCGCTTTTTTCATCGCTGCCCTTTTCCTGTACGGCGGCGAGGTGACGTTTTCCGTGTCGATCCAAGGTCTTTTTCTCTTTCTGCTATTGGTGGTCGCCGGGATTGTCGTCCATGAATGCTTGCACGGGATTGGCTTTTTGCTCAGCAGGGAAGTCTCGTTCTCCGACATCCGCTTTGGATTTGTACCGAAGAAACTGGTTTTCTACTGCTGCTGCGCAAAACCGATTGCGGTATCCCGCTACCGGTTCGCAGTACTGCTGCCCGGCTTGATCTTGGGATTGGTCCCTTTTTGTCTTTCCCTTATGGGACATTCGCTTTTTTGGTACTTGTGGAGCTTTTTTATGATAGCCGGCAGCTTTGGCGATGTTTACATCCTGTGGACACTGCGGAAGTATGACCGGCAGACGCTTATTACCGATTCTGTGGACAGCATCGGTTATGACGCCTATATTCCCGTGGAAGATGGCAATGGAAGCAAGTGAGGTTTGTCACAGCAGCGTTCATCCACCCCAAAAATACAAAAAAAGCCGCGTATGCGAGTGACGTTTGCCATCACCCGATACGCGGCTTCTTTACTTCCAAAAACCGTTTTACGCTACAACATCGTAGCCCTGATCTTCAATCGCTTCCTTGATCGCATCCACAGTCAGTTTGCCTTCGTCGAAAGACACCTCGACCGTTTTTGCCGCCAGGTCAACTTTGCCTGCCGCACCCAGCTCCTTCAGCGCTTTTTCAATCGAGTTTACGCAGTGGTTGCAGGACATTCCTTCTACTTTCAGCGTTACGTTTTGCATCATGATCTCTCCTTCTCAATTTTCCTTTTTATATGATAACCATGCCGCCTCACCGCTCCCAAGGTCAACCCTGGGGATGAGACAGATGGGTCTTGCCTTGTTCTATGGCATGGCCAGCCGATTGCTGGTGAGGAGCCTCGTCGGGACCGGCCCAGACTGTGTACAGCTGATAGCCGCCGATGACGAGCAGCAGATAGACGATTGCCGAGAGCGCCCATTTTGTTTTGAGATTCATCCTCGTTTCCCCTTTCCCATTACAATTTCACCCGCTGCAGGCGCAGGGCGTTCAGCACGACAGAGACAGAGCTGAAGGCCATTGCGGCCCCGGCCAGCCACGGCGCGAGAAAACCGAGTGCTGCGAACGGAATCCCGACTGTATTGTAGGCGAATGCCCAAAACAGATTTTGCTTGATGTTGCGGATTGTCTTGTGGCTCATCACGATCGCGTCGGCGACACTGGTCAACTCTCCGCGCATCAGCGTGATGTCCGCCGCTTCCATCGCCACATCCGTTCCGGTGCCGATGGCCATGCCGATGTCGGCTGTAGCCAGTGCGGGCGCATCGTTGATGCCATCTCCCACCATCGCTACTTTGTGGCCTTGCTGCTGCAGCTTTTTCACTTCGTCCGCTTTTCCTTCCGGCAACACCTCGGCAATCACCTGGTCAATCCCCGCCTGACGGGCAATCGCTTCTGCCGTCTGCCTGTTGTCCCCGGTCATCATGATGACAGTCAGGCCCATTTCCTTCATCCGCTTTACCGCTTCGCGGGAAGTCGGCTTGATCGTGTCTGCCACGGCGACCATACCAGCCAGGCGTCCATCGACAGCAGCGAGCATCGCTGTTTTTCCTTCCTTCTCCAAGGAAGACATGACATCTGCGGCCTGTTCATAGGAAATCGATTTTTCGGCAAGCAGGCGGCGCGTTCCGACGAGAACCTCCCTGCCGTTTACGACCGCGCGGATCCCGAATCCGGGAATCGCTTCAAACGCTTCAGCAGCCCCCAGTGAAACTCCTTTTTCGCCAATCCCTTTGACAATCGCCTGGGCCAGCGGATGCTCCGAATTTTTCTCGGCGGCTCCGACCAGTGCCAGCAGCTCGCTTTCGTCCATGTCATAAGCAAAGACGTCCGTGAGCTCGGGTTCGCCTTTCGTTACGGTACCCGTTTTGTCCAGTACAATGGTATCCAATCGGTGCGCCGTTTCCAGATGCTCTCCGCCTTTAAACAGGATGCCCAGCTCTGCCGCGCGGCCCGAACCGGCCATGATCGAAGTAGGCGTAGCCAGTCCCAATGCGCACGGGCAGGCAATGACGAGCACCGCGATTCCCTTTTCCAATGCCGAGGCGAAATCGCCCGGCGAAACGAACCAGTACCAGATCACGAAGGTGAGGACGGCAATCCCGACTACAACCGGAACGAACACGCCGGATATGCTGTCCGCCAGGCGCTGGATCGGAGCCTTGGAGCCTTGCGCTTCCTCGACTACGCGGATGATTTGAGCCAGTGCCGTTTCTTTTCCGACCTTGGTCGCCTGAATCTGGAGAAAACCGTTTTTGTTCAGTGTCGCGCCGATCACGTTGTCTCCGACAGTCTTATCCACCGGAATGCTTTCACCAGTCAGCATCGATTCATCGACAGCCGACTGTCCTTCCAAAACGACGCCATCTACCGGCACCTTTTCGCCTGGCTTTACATAGACGATGTCCCCCGGGCGCACTTCGTCTACCGGAATCGTCATTTCCTCTCCGTACCGTATGACCACTGCCGTCTTGGCCTGCAAGCCCATCAGCTTGCGAATCGCCTCCGAGGAGCGGCCCTTTGCCTTGGCTTCAAACAGCTTGCCGAGCAGGATCAAGGTAATCAATACCGCGCTGGTCTCAAAATACAGCTCAATCATGTGGGCCCCTGTGCCGATGGATTGGATCGCCATGTACAAACTGTAGAAGTAAGCGGCCGAGGTGCCGAGTGCGACCAGCACATCCATGTTGGCGCTTTTGTTGCGCAAAGCCTTGTATGCTCCAACATAAAATTGTTTACCGACAACGAACTGAACCGGTGTCGCCAAAGCCAGCTGCACCCACGGGTTCATCAGCATATCGGGCAGCCAGATGAACGAGGTAAAGGAAAAGTGGCTCACCATCGCCCACAGAAGCGGCAGGGAAAGGATCAGGGAAAAGAGAAACTTTCCGGTCTGCCGTTCGATTTCCTGGGCCCGGCGGTCCGCCGTTTCCGCCTCGGACTGCTCATCCTTGCGTACGGCCTGATACCCCAGCTTTTCCACCTGCCTGATCAGGTCGGCGACGCTCGCCTGGCTCGCGTCGTACTCGACAGAGCCTGTTTCCAAGGCGAGGTTGACATGCGCCTGGATGACGCCCGGTACCTTTTGCAGCCCTTTTTCAATCCGGGTCGCGCAGGCAGCGCAGGTCATTCCCGAGATGTTGAGCTCTACCTTGTCGGTGATCACTCCGTACCCCAAATCCTCGATTTTTTTCTGGATGTCCTGAAAGCTCATTTTTTCGGCGTCATAGACAACTGTCGATTTTTCCAGGGCGAGGTTGACGCTTGCGGACTCGACGCCTTCGAGCTTTTGCAGACCTTTTTCGATCCGAATGGCACACGCTGCACATGTCATGCCGGATATGGCGACTGTCGCTTCTTTTACTTTGCCGCTCATGTTGATTCCTCCGAATCAAATACCCATATGGGGTATATTTTTATTAGTATTCCCCTTACGTCTTTTCTTATCGCAACTTCAGTATACAGTACCCCCATAGGGTATATCAAGCGTTTTTTTCAAAAAAATTTCCCCGCTTGTCCATTTCAGCAAAACGGGGTCTGCGAAGCCATCCGAACGCAGTTGCGCCCTGCTTTTTTTGCTTCATAAAGAGCCTGGTCGGCTCGCTCTATGGCATTTTCCGGGGATATTGCCTCGGCAGGCAGGAGCGTTGAGACGCCTACGCTCACCGTCACCACACTGCTTGCCTTTGAGCCGCTGTGCGGAATGGCCAGAGATACGATTCGCTCCCTCACATCCTCCGCTATTCCAAGGGCCCGATCTGCGTCTGTACCCGGCAGCAGCACCGCAAATTCTTCTCCACCATAACGGGCGACCATCGCTCCCTGAAGCTTCAGCGCAGATACGGCTGCTGCAGCTGCTCCTGCTGCTTCCCGCAAACACCTGTCTCCCGGTTGATGCCCGTAGGTATCGTTGTACATTTTAAAATAATCGAGATCAAACATAATGAGCGAGAACGGAACCCCACTCGATTGACATGCTTCCCACTCCGCGCGAATTCGCTCGTCGAAGTAGCGCCTGTTGGCTACGCCAGTCAATCCGTCCATATTGGTCAAATCGCGCAAAAGCTGGTTGGCTGACATCAGCTGCTCCTCTGCCCGCTTCCTAAGCGTAATGTCGCGAAAATGAATCAATTGGGCCGGCTCGCCTCGATAGGAAATCCATGTACTCGCTGTCTCGACATCCACCTCGCTGCCATCCTGGCGGCGAAACCTCGTCTCGATCAGATCCGTGACAGACTCCATATGCTTATGCGCATACGTATCGCGACAGGCTTCGGCTCGCCACTCCTCTTTCGTAAAGGTATACAGCGGTTTTCCCAGCAGCTGCTCCCTTTTTTCCAGTCCCAAAAGCTTTAAAGCAGCGTCGTTGGCCAACACAACTCTGCCTTCCGACACCACAAGCACTCCGTCTGGAGAGAGCTGCACCAAGCGCCGGTAGCGCTCCTCGCTCTCCTCAAGCTCGTAAAGCAGGTGATTGGTCCGGCGAATATACGTCATGACCAAATAACTGAGGATCCCCCCCATGAGGGATATTGGCCACTGATACATCGCCACTTGCATTAACAAAGATGTATCGGGAAGATTCATGTACAGAGAAGATGTGGCCACGACAATCCCGTAGAAGTTCAAAAGGATAATCCTGCTCCAGGGCTGCATTCGGAAATACGACAGGGCGCCACACCCGATTCCGATCAGGATGGCAAAAAATGCAGCAGTCAGCGAGGCGGCACTTACACCATACAATCCCACCCGTCCGACCGCGATGATGACGGCTGAAGCCAGGGCCGCAGGCATCCCTCCGAAAAAAGCTGACAACACAATCACTATATGTCGCAAATCCGCCACCACAGAAGGAGAGACTCTGATCGCATACAGCATCAGCAAGACACCTACCATGCCAAGCAAACCGCCATACACCAGACGGATGCGGATGGGGGACTGGGGTACGACCAGCTTTCCTTTGTAAATATGACCGATGATCAAGAAGCACGAAATCAAGATAGCCAGATTGGTACCGAAATCTTTTAACACACTCTCACGCCTTCTGCTTTCTTAGTATGCCACATGCGACCCCGTCACGGGCGATCAGCATGGCAGACGTACTCCGCTACATCATAAAGCTGCAAGGTTCACTTGTAAATGTTTTCGGACCCTCTTCCTTGAAATCGCAAGCCCGTTGTTGTCTGTTTGTCACCTTTTTGAAATGGCAAAAAGCCCTGCTCCTCCCATTCGGAACAGGGCTTCCCGCATTTGCTTTTGAGCCTTGCGTATTTATTTACCCTTGCTTTTTATGATAAGCGGCGGCAATCTGCGCAGCCACGGCTGCATTGTGCTTCACCAGGGCAATATTGGTTTGCAGGCTTTTGCCTTCTGTCAGTTCTTTTACTTTCGAGAGCAAGAACGGCGTTACCTTTTTGCCGGCGATTCCGTTTTCTTTCGCTTCCTTCAGCGCTTGCAGAATGACTGCCTCGATCTTGCCGTGATCAAGCGCATCCTTCTCCGGTACCGGGTTGGCGATGACAAGACCGCCGTCCAGACCGAGCTTCCACTTCGTATCCATCACGGTTGCGACTTCTTCTGGAGCATCCAGACGGAAATCGACGCCAAAGCCGCTCTCTCTTGCGAAGAAGGAAGGGAACTCATCCGTGCGATAGCCGACGACAGGCACCCCTTGTGTCTCCAAGTATTCGAGGGTACGGCCGATATCGAGAATCGACTTGCATCCGGCGCATACGACTGCGAGGCCCGTTTGCGCCAGCTCGGTCAGGTCAGCAGACACGTCCCAGGTGATTTCGCCTTCGCGGTGAACACCGCCGATGCCGCCTGTGGCAAAAACGCGGATGCCTGCCAGCTGGGCTGCGATCATCGTACCGGCTACCGTCGTCGCCCCGATTTTGCCGCTGGCGAGAATGTACGGGAAATCGCGTCGGCTTACTTTTTCAACGGATTTGTTCGTCGCGAACTCTTCCAGTTCACTTTCCGACAGCCCGATCTTGATTTTTCCGTCCATAATCCCGATCGTTGCCGGTACCGCGCCGTTGTCACGGATGATCTGCTCGACTTCCTTCGCCATCTCGATATTTTGCGGATACGGCATCCCGTGGGAAATGATTGTTGTTTCCAGGGCTACAACTGGCAAGTTATTGTCCAATGCATGGCGCACTTCATCTGTAAAAGTCAGGTATTGTTTCATCCGTTATCGCTCCTCTTCGTATTGGTTTATCGTTTGTTCCAGTTCCTCCGGCTTCAGCAGCGGCGATACCGAATACTCGGTCTGCAGCGTCAAGGCCGAAGCAGCCATGCCGAGCCGGCACGCTCTGCCCAGCGGCTCACCGTTTACAACCCCGTACAAAAGACCGGAGGCAAAAGCGTCGCCCGCTCCCGTCACGTCCACTACCTCTGTCGGGTAGGGGGCCAGCTTCTCCGCCTGGTCCTCCGATTGATAATAAATGCCCTGTTCGCCGAGCGTCACCACGACACTTTTCACGCCTCGTGCCCTGATTTTCCGGCACGCTTCTTCGCAGTCCTGCATGGTTTTGATCTCCATGCCTGACAAAAGCTCGGCTTCCTCTCGATTCGGCAGGATTGCTTCGACTCCGTCCAAACGCTCGGGCAGTTTTTCCGCCTTGGCAGAAGAAACCGGATCGACGAACAGCGCGATGCCCTCATCCCGGCAGCGTCCGATCACGTATGCCAAACAGTCTGCAGGAAGGTTCGTATCGAGGTAAACGGCCCGGGCGGCTGCGATATGGGACCACCGTTCCGCAAACATTTGCGGCGTGAGCGTATCGTAAATATCCATATTCGCCAGGGAGACGACCATTTCGCCTTCCTTGTCCAAAAGCGCCGTGTACGTACCGGTTCGCTGAGTGGGCAACCGCCACACCTGGCTGATATCGACCCCGTGCTTTTTCGTTTCCTGCAAAATCCAGTCGCCTTCCTTGTCTTCCCCGACACAGCTGATCAGCGAGACATTGCAGCCAAGCCGACCGAGATTTTCCGCGATATTGCGGCCGACCCCTCCGCATGATTCAGAGATGGTTACCGGATTCGATGAGTGGAGCCGCACTTGCTGCTTGGCCCGCGCTTTCCGGTCCAGATTGGCTCCGCCGATGCAGACGATCAGCTCTTCGTCGCGAAGAATATAGGCCCGTCCTTTGATTTCGCCGCGCTTGGTCAGCTGCGCGATATAGCCAGCCACCGCCGACCGGGAAATGCCCATCTTGTCAGCCAGCTCCTGTTGGCTGACGAACGGATTTTCACGAATGTAGCGGAGGATTTGTTTTTCTTTGTCCACGGCCCTCCTCCTTTCTGCCTTAGTAGCATTTGCAACTCGAACTGCTCCTCTTTACAAACAAAAGTTTATCACATAGACAAAAGTTTTCAAAGAGAAAATAATGGTGCCGCAAGAAAAAACGCATTCTTTGACCATCCGCGAAAAGATGGGCACAAGAATGCGCTTCTATAACGGCTATGCTGTGTTATGTTGCTTTTTTGCTAATCCATGGTTGATCGCTTTTGATCGCCTGCATTTTCCGACCTCTATGCCCGCCCTTTTTTACGATCCTACGGCATTCTGCAGCGCCGGCTCCTTCGCTTTTTCCCGATGGCGGGACAGGGCAAAAATCGTCCCGATAATGCACAAACCGCCGATCCACTCAAACATCCCGAACGACACATGCAGCCAAACAACGGTCGTAATCACGGCAGACAATGGTTCCGCGCAGGCAAGCAGGCTTGTTTCTGTCGGGCGGATATAGTTCAGACTGTCTACGTACAGATAAAAGGGAATCAAGGTCCCAAACAAGACGATGAAGACAACAGCCAGAACCGATGGAACCGACCAGATCATGTCAGTTGCTTGCCAAGGCTGTTTTGCCAGGCAAAGACCGATGCCCCCGATCAGCATCGCCCAGCCAAGGACGACTGTAGACCCCCAGCGCCCCAGAAGCGGCTTCGGGTATACGGTGTAAAAAGCAAGCGCCAGCGCCGAGGCCAGCCCCCAAATAACGGCGGCAGCGGAAATCGTCAGCTTCCCCGGATTTCCTCCCGTGATGAGCAGATACGTCCCCCCGAGAGCCAGGATCAGAGCCGTCACCTGTGCTGCTGAAGGCAACTGCCGAAGTTTGATGACGAGATACACAACCAGAAAAACGGGCCCCAAATACTGCAGCAGCGTCGCAGTCGCCGCATTGCCCGCTTCGATCGAGGCAAAATACGTATACTGGACCGCGAGCATGCCTGCGATCGAAAACAGCAGGAGCCGGGCCAAATCACCGCCGGAGAACAAAATCCGCCAAACATTCTGACGATGCGGCCCACATAATGACAGCGCGAGCAGGATCAATCCGGAGGCGAGCAACCGTGACGCTACCAGCCAATCCGTCTGAAACTGATAATGCTGCATGAGCGATTGGGCCACGGTGCCTGAGACTCCCCATAAGATCGAAGCGACAATCACCATTGTAAAGCCGCGGACGCGTAATGAAGAAATCATGGTGTTTTTTCTCCTCTCCCATCCAATATATTATGCAATATATCGCATTCTGCTGTAAAATACAAGAAGATGCTTCTTTTACCAAAACGCCTTCTAAGGAGGACTTGTCATGCCTCTTCCCCCCAATTTGCGAAAGGTCGAACGAACCTCCGCGAAAAACAAGGTATTGCAGCAGCTGCAGACCTGGATCATAGACGGTACCCTGCAGCCGGGCGAAAAAATATTGGATACGGAGCTGGCCGACGCGATAGGAGTCAGCCGGACGCCTGTACGGGAGGCGCTGCAAATCCTGGAGCTGCAGGGCTTTGTAGAGATGCAGCCCGGTGTGGAGACGCGAGTGACCAAGCTGGCTCCCGAAGACGTCCCCAACATCTACCGGCCGCTCATCGCCTTGGAAGCGCTGGCTGCGGAGCTGGTCGTGCCCAAGATCACCGATGCGGTGCTGGACGAATTGACCGAGCTGAACAGGCAGTTTTCCGAAGCGATCGAGACAAGCCAGTCATATGCCGCCATGGAGCTGGACGAGGCGTTTCACAAGCTGATCCACGAAACAGCCGGAAATACGTACATATCATCCTTTACCTCCCTCTTGCACATGCATTTGCGCCGGTTAAAATTTGTCTTCTTCCAGCATTTTTTGCCTGCCCGCACTTCAGTAGAAGAGCATCGTCTACTGATTCAGGCCCTCCGCGACAAAAATGCGGCGGCCGCTGTCGAAGCGATGACGCAAAACTGGCTCAGACCCATGCATGAGGTAGCACGCCAACTGGAAAAAGCAAACAAAGGAGACGACTGATGAATAGACCCTCGCTAAAGCTTTCCCTGATTGAGTCGAATGAAGAAAGAAAGGCATACCGCTCTCTTTTGCTTTTGGCAGATGACTGGGCCGAGGCCGTTGACCAGTACATGTACGGAGGAGAGCTGTATATCGCCCAGGATCAGCAGGACCAAGTGCTGGGCGTTTGTCTGATGCACGCTTTGTCCCCCGAGGAAGCGGAGATCAAGAACCTCGCCGTCCGGCCGGAATTCCGCGGACAGGGAGTGGGGAAGGCCATAATTGAAGAGCTTTGCAGCCGCTTCGCCTCCAAAGGCTTTTCACGGATCATAGTAGGCACCGCCAATTCCAGCATCGACAATCTGGCTTTTTACCAAAAGGCGGGCTTCCGCATGACAGAAATTCGCAAGGATTTTTTCTGTTCCTATCCCGAGCCCGTGATTGAAAACGGGATCCGGGCATGGGACATGGTCATGTTTGAACGCCCTCTGTCTGCATCTTGCTGAAAAAGTCTTGGAAGCTGTCCCCGCTTGCCGATTCCCCCGGCGAAAGGATGATTTGCTGTCCATCGGCACATACTACCGAAAAAAATGGGTGGGATGATGGTGTCGAATCAAACAGACGGACGATACAACAACGCGCAGGCAAAAGGCGAAGACAAGCAGGAAGGCGAGTTCTTCTACTTTGATCTGTCAGACGAGCACCATGAGAAGCTCTTGGAAAAGGAATTGAAGGAAGGTCACGAAAATCCTCTTGGACCTCTGGAAGAGGTAACAAAAGTGGAATATTAAAATCAACCTGGAACCGGCTCCGGCTATGAAAACAAATGGCCGGAGCTTTTTCCTGCTTTCCCTTTCTACATTTGATGCGGGATACGTTGCTGCCGTTTTGTCCGCTTCTTTGACAAGCACCACTAAGAGGTGTATAATTATCTTAAATTTGAGATATGTACTGAACTAAATCCTAAAGGGGGTGCACGCAAATGCCCGAAGAACAGCAACATCGTGACGACTCGCTTTTGCTGATGGTGGTTTTGGCCCGTGCCTATAACTGGGTAACGGCACATACCACGCGGGAAATCCGCCAGCATGGGTTGAATCCCACCGAGTTTGGCGTACTTGAGGTGCTGTACCATAAAGGTCCCCAGCCTCTCCAGCAAATTGGCGAAAAGATCCTGATCTCGAGCGGTAACATTACGTACGTCGTGGACAAACTAGAAAAGAAGCAGCTTCTGGTCCGCAAGCCATGTGCCGAAGACCGGCGGGTTATTTACGCAGAACTGACGGAAAAAGGTCAACAGTTTCTGGCTTCCATCTTTCCCTCCCATAAAATAGCCATTGAGCAAGCCGTCAGTGGCCTCAATCCGGAGGAAAAGAGAAGCGCAATCGAGCTGTTAAAAAAGTTGGGGCATTCTGCTCAAGAGCGCTTTCATAAATAAAAAAACATGGAAGTGTAAAAACTCTTGACAAGATCCTCGATACGTAATAATCTTAAAATCAAGATTTACTATTTCAAGGTTATATACTTTCCTTTTGAAAGGGGAATAAGAAAAGCATGAGTAAAGTATTATTTATCAAAGCCAACAACCGTCCCGTGGAGCAAGCAGTCAGCGTAAAGCTGTACCAAGCTTTCGTGGACTCTTATAAGGAGACCCATCCACAAGACGAGATCGTAGAACTGGATTTGTTCGCAGAAAACCTGCCATACTACGATGTAGAAAAAATCAATGCCATGTTCAAACAAGGCAAAGGAATGGAAATGACTGCTGAAGATCAAAAAGCAGCTGAGCTGGTTAACAAATATCTGAACCAGTTTATCGAAGCCGACAAAGTGATGATCGCATTCCCGCTGTGGAACTTCACTGTACCTGCTGTCCTTCACACGTATTTCGACTACCTGTGCCAAGCAGGCAAAACGTTCCGCTACACTGCAGAAGGTCCAGTTGGGCTGTTGAACAACAAAAAAGTGGCTCTGCTGAACGCACGCGGCGGCGTATACTCCGAAGGTCCTGCTGCCAATGTTGAAATGGCTGTTAAATACGTGCAAACCATTCTGGGCTTCCTGGGCGTGAAAGACATGTCCACTGTCATCGTAGAAGGCCACAATGCGTCCCCTGACAAAGCGGAAGCACTTATTCAAGAAGGCATTGAAAAGGCTGTAAAACTGGCGGAATCCTTCTAAGGCCCGCCGGCCTTTTTTTGGACTAATATCTCAAATTTAAAATACTCTAATTTAAAATTATTTTACAAGGAGTGAATGTATGATGGTAGATGTAGGTTTGTTGATCATTCGTCTTGTTGTCGGTCTTACTTTTGCAGCTCACGGTACACAAAAATTGTTTGGTTGGTTTGGCGGTCACGGATTAAAGGGTACGGGCGGATGGTTTGAATCCATCGGCATGAAGCCCGGCGTCGCCATGGCTCTGATGGCTGGTTTGAGTGAACTGATTGGCGGACTGCTGTTTGCTGCCGGAGTCGGCACCTGGGTAGGCGCTGTGCTGATCATCGGCACGATGCTTGTAGCGATTGTAAAAGTCCACGGCCCTAACGGATACTGGGCAACACAAAACGGCTACGAATACAATCTGACCCTGATTGCTGTCGCTTTGGGCGTTGCTCTGATCGGTCCTGGTGCCTATACGCTGTTCTAATCAAAAACAATCAGCATGTTATGCCTTGCCCTTATGCAAAACAACAGCTAGCATAGAAGCTACTTTCTTTGTCATATATGTCCCATAACAAGGAGGCCATTATGCACATTTCCATCTATACACCGGACCAGCAAGGAAAAGGCCATTTCGGCAATGGCGAAATCGTGGAGAGCAAACCGATTGCTTTTCCCCACGAGGAAACGGCTGTCAAGCGCGTCGGCCCCCTCTTTTACTGGGCTTGGGCCAAATCGCTGACGACGTTTGAAATACCGCTGCATCCGCACTCCGGCTTTGAAATCGTTTCGTACGTGCTAAACGGAACGGTTGGTCACCGCGATACACTAGGCAATTTGCAGCAAGTATCCACCGGCGGAGCGCAAGTAATGCAGACCGGATCAGGAGCTTATCACGCCGAAGAAATGAGTACAGGCACGGAAATGTTTCAAATCTGGTTTGAGCCTCATCTCTCCCAGGCGGTCAAGGTGCCGCCCACTTACAACCAGTACAATCATGAAGAGTTTCCGCTCGATGTGATTGACGGCGTACAGGTGAAACGGGTGATCGGTACGGATGCGCCGATTTCTCTCGTGACCGACTCTTTGATGAGAGATATCATCATCCCGGCCAATCATTCCTATCGTTGGCAGCTTCCAAAGGGGTATTCCCTGGCAGCAGTTGTCGTTTCGGGCAAAGGGGAGCTGCATTTGGCAGAAGGAGCGAGTGGCCTTCACGGCGGCGATTTTGCCGTGGTGTCCTCGGATCAGGCCGGAGAGCTCCGGTTTAGCGCCCCTTCCGGTGAATCGCTCCGCCTCGTTGCGATTCAGGTGCCGTCAGAGGTGGACTACCCGCTATACCGAAAGTAAACAACTAGGCAACCTTCCAAACCGTACGATTGAACAGGCCGCTCCGCTGACTGGAGCGGCCTGTTTGTTTGCCTTTGCATATTCCGGCCCCTCCCAAGAGACAATAAAAGGGAATGTTTGACAAAGCATCACAGTGAAAGGACGTTATACGGTGGACGATCTTGTACTGGCGCGAGCCACATTTGGCACTACGATGGCCTTTCACATCATCTTTGCCACTTTGGGCGTAGGGCTGCCCCTGATGATTTTGCTGGCCGAAATTCTCTTCCAGCGCACCCGGGACCGCGACTACGAGCTGATGGCCAAACGCTGGACAAAAGGACAGGCCATTTTGCTCGGTGTGGTCATTCCCTCCGGCACCATCGCAGGTGTACAGTTGTCCCTTTTGTGGCCCGGCTTTATGGAAGTAGTCGGGAAAGTGATCTCCCTGCCGTTTCAAATCGAAATTTTCGCCTTTTTCCTGGAGGCGCTCTTCATGTCCATCTACGTCTATGCCGCCGATCGATTGACCCCGCTGATGCGGCTCGTTTCCGTTTTTATGATCCTGCTTGGGGCTGCTGCTTCAGCGGTTCTCATCACCAATGTCCATGCTTTTGAGGGTACGCCCGCCGGTTTTCGCATTGAAAACGGAGAGGTCGTGGATGTGGACCCCTGGGCGGCATTTTTTAATCCGAGCTTTTTCGTCACTGCGGGCCATGTCGTCGTCTCCGCCTTTATGACAGGCGCTTTTGCCATCGCATCCGTCGCTGCCTGGAAAATGATCAAGTCCGATCAGGAGAGCCGGGAATACGCCTTCCACCAAAAAGCGCTGCTCCTCGGCTTGATCGTCGGCGGGTCTTTCTCGCTCCTCACCGCCTTGAACGGCCACGAATCGGCCCAACTGCTGCACCGCTATCAGCCTGAGAAGCTGGCGGCAGCCGAAGGTCTTTTCCAGACCCAGGCCTATGCCCCGCTGGCCGTCGGAGGTTTTACCGATCCGGAAACCCAGGAAGTGAAATACGGAATCGAAATTCCCTGGATGCTCAGCTTTTTGGCGGGAAACCGCTTTGACGAGGTGGTGGTCGGGCTCAATGACTTCCCTCGGGAGTACTGGCCTCCCCTCTATATCCACACCTTGTTTAACGGCATGGTGGGAATCGGCTCCCTTCTGATCGTCGTCGGATTGCTCGGCTTTGCCTGGAAAAAACTGCTGCGCCGCTCCGTGTTTCCGCGCTGGGTGCTGGGCATCTTTGTCCTTAGCGGCCCGCTGGCTTTGCTCGGCATCGAATTCGGCTGGATCTTTGCCTGTACGGGCCGCCAGCCCTGGGTCATCTACCGGGTGATGCGCACGGCCGACTCTGTCACCCAATCAGCCGGGATCGGCCCGCTGTTTTTCACCTTTCTCGCCGTTTACCTGTTTCTCGGCATCGTGACCATTCTGGTCTTTCGCAGCTATTTTGGCCGCCACCCGCTGGAGCTTCATCCAACGGACCGGCCGTCGGGAGAAACAGCCCCCTAATTTGATCCAAGGAGGCTTCTGTTCATGACGGACACGATTTTGGCGATTACGCTGGTGTGGATCTTTGTGGTGATTTACGCAGTAGCCGCATCCTTTGACTTCGGCGCCGGCTTCTGGTCGATGGTTTATGTAAACCGCATAGATACAAAGGCGACAAGCATCGCCAACCGTTACCTGTCCCCGTCATGGGAGGTTGTCAACGTATTTATCGTGCTGATCGTCGTCGGGCTGGTCACGTTTTTTCCCGGAGCCACCTACACGCTCGGCACCGTGCTGCTCATCCCCGGAAGCCTCATCCTCCTGCTGATTTTGATCCGCAGCGCCTTTATGGTTTTCTCCCATCTCGTCCGCAAATACGATAAAACGCTCGCCTTCTTTTCCGGAATCAGCGGCCTTTTCATCCCGGCTCTGCTGATCCTGGTCCTGCCGCTGACGCAGGGCGGATTTATTCAAACGATCGATGGGGTGGAAAGACTGGACTGGGGAGCGCTGCTGACGAGTCCGCATGTATACGCCTATGTAGGACTGGCTGTGAGCAGCACCCTCTTTCTCTCCTCGCTGCTGCTCGCGGACTACTCCCGCGTAGCCAACGCACAGCAAGCCTTTCGCGTCTACCGTCGCGACGCCATTCTCATCGGTCCCCTCACCTTGCTTGCCGCCGTTTTGACAGTCGTCACGATGAAAACGGAGGCGAGCTGGCTCTATGAGAGGCTGCTTGCCTATCTCCCGTGGCTGATTGCTTCCGTCGCGTGGTTTTTGGTCGGTTATATCGCTCTGTTGATCCCGCCGGAGCAAAAACGGCTTGCCTATGCGCCGCGACTTGCCGTTGTCGGCGTCATTATTCAATATCTCTTGGCAAGCTACGCCTACGGAGCCGCCCGTCTGCCCTATATCGTGTACCCTACCGTTACGATCGAATCCGGTTTTACTCACCCCAACACGTTCCGGGCTTTGTTCGTGAGCTATCTGGTCGGCTTCGCCATCCTCATCCCCGGGTTTGTTTTCTTCTGGCGGATGTTTATGAAAGATGAACAGTATATTCAGCAAAAATAACCTGCGTGGGGTCTGCTCCGTCTTTTCTGGCATAAAAAAAGCCTCCCCCCGATTAACGGGAGGAAGCTGTCTCTTTTGCAAGCATGCTGCCTTCCTGGGCATATTGCGTATGCCAGGAAAAGGCTTTTTCGAGTACATGCGGTGTATGGCCGCCGCGGGTCAGCGCTTCCTCGAAATAATCGCGGAGCTGATCCCGGTACAGCGGATGCGCACAGTTTTCAATGATCAGGCGGGCTCTCTCGCGGGGAGCCAGTCCGCGCAGATCAGCCAGCCCTTGCTCGGTCACGATGATGTCTACGTCGTGCTCGGTGTGGTCCACATGGGATACAAACGGAACGATACTGGAGATGTGTCCGTTTTTGGCAATCGACTTGGTGACAAAGATGGCGAGGCGGGCATTCCGGGCAAAATCGCCCGATCCGCCGATGCCGTTCATCATGCGTGTGCCGGATACGTTGGTCGAATTGACGTTGCCGTAGATATCCACTTCCAGAGCCGTGTTGATGGAGATCAAGCCCATGCGGCGAATCAGTTCGGGATGGTTGGTGATCTCCTGCGGCCGAAGCAGCAGCTTGTCGCGATACTGGTCCAGGTTTTCCATGACGTGCTTCATTTTTTCAGCCGTCAGCGTGATGGAGCAGCCCGAGGCAAAAGCGATCTTGCCCGCATCCAGAAGGTCGAATACAGCGTCTTGCAGCACTTCCGAAAACACCGTCAAGTCGGAAAACTCGGAATCCAAAAATCCGTTGAACACCGCGTTTGCAACCGTTCCGATCCCCGATTGAAGCGGAGCGAGATTGCGCGGCAAGCGGCCCTTTTCCACCTCTTCGCGCAAAAAGCGGATCAGGTGGCCTGCCATGACCGCCGTCTCCTCATCCGGTTCGACGATGGTAGACGGAGAATCCATTTGATTGGTGATAACGATTCCTTTTACCTTCGCCGGATCTACCGGTATGCCGATTTGGCCGATGCGCTGGTCTACCTTGGTCAGCGGGATTGGCTCGCGCTCGCCCTGTTTTCCCGGCGTATACACGTCGTGCAAGCCTTCCAAAGCGGCAGATTGCACCATGTTCAATTCAATGATGACATGCTTGGCGTACTCGACAAATATATTGGAGTTCCCGACCGACGTGGCGGGAATGATGTATCCGTCTTCGGTTACTGCAACCGCTTCCACAATGGCGTAATCAATCGGATCCAGCACGCCGGAACGAATCCATTCGGCAGTGTGGGATAAATGCTGATCGATAAACATCATTTCGCCGCTGTTGATTTTTTTGCGCATGACCGGATCTGCTTGAAACGGCAGCCGCTTGCGAACAATGCCTGCCTCGGCCATAACGGCGTCTACATCGGAACCGAGCGATGCCCCTGTATATACATTGACGGAAAACGGTTTTCCTTCCCGCTTTGCCCGTTCGGCCAGCGCGACCGGAACTACCTTGGCATCTCCCGCCCGGGTAAAGCCGCTCAAACCCAATGTCATGCCGTCTTCGATCCAGCTTGCTGCTTCTTCTGCTTGAACAATTTTATCGTGAAGGCGTTTATCGCGTAAGCGCTCCCATACCATGTATGACCACCTGCCACTTTCGATCTTGTTTTCTTTACAGTATCACACGGTCGCTGAGCGGGCACTCGATTTGGGTCGAAGCAGAAGAATTCGCGGTGAAACAGAAAATTTGGCAGTTAGTTGTTCGGCTGGTGAATGATAGATTCCGGAACTGGTTGTCATTACTCTCTGCTGTTTCATTTATTGCCTGTGGGTCGGACTTTAGTGGAGGAGATGAAAAAGCAGAAAACGCTCCAGTACGGTGGGACACTTGCTGCGGGTAACACTGTCCGGCTGCACTCCAAAAGCGGAACCGCGTCCAAAAGCAGCGGTTTCGGGGGAAGCTGTTCAGAGTTGGACGCTGAGAGCGTGTTCCGCTCTTTCCGTTCCGCCTGGGCGGTGTCCCAAAGACTTTCGCGTTTTCTGCTTTTTCATCTCTACAGCTTGTATTGTCTTTCATGCTTTCTTCAATCAGAGAAAAACAAACGTTTAAGAGATGAGTTTCAGTCCGATGGCAGCAGCTAGCACCATGGCCATGAACAGGATACGACGCCATTCTTTTGATTCACCGAAGAAAAGCATGCCAACTAAAGCGCCTCCCACAGTACCAATCCCCGTCCATATCGCGTAAGCCGTACCCATAGGAAGACTTCTCATTGAAAAAGTCAAACAAATGAAGCTAAAAATAATCCCCCCGGCAACAGCAGATAAGCCTTTGAAGTGATTATAAATAGACAGTTTTTTAATCCCCACTTCTGCAGCGATATCAGCGAGAGAGGCACCCTCAACCTGAATGTAAAAAAGCAAGCCGATGACCGGCTTGCCGTTTAAAATCCCAATATTTGTCGAAATGAACTCGCATACGACTGGCTGACAGGCACGCGGGTGCGCTGCTTGTCTTTCATCTCTAATAGAAAGGTTGAATGGAAGTGAGGGTGGATATAACCGATCGCCTCCAGATTGACCAGAAAAGAGCGGTGGCAGCGAATAAAGCTGGCGGGTGACAGCATTTGCTCCAGCTCTGACAGGCTGTAGCGGTTTGCATACGAATCCGTCGCTGTATGCAGCAATGTCTTCCCTTCCTGGGAGCGGATGTACATGATATCGGATATCGGAATGGGCAGCCAGCCATCCTCTCCTTTGCCGATCAGCACTTTCGGCTGCGGCATGAACTGCTTGGGGTAGATCGCTGTAATGCATCCTTCTACGCGGCCGCTACGCAGCAACGGAAGGGAAACCCCGTAGTACGGGATGCCAAAAACACCGCTTTCCACATACTCCGATACTTTTTGCCTGGCCGTCAACGCTCTGTACGTCGCTGACCCTTCTCGCACCTGATCTCCCGGTTTGATTTTCAGATCAATGCTTGCGCTCGGCTGATAGTAGATATAGCGTCCGCCTTCCGAAATCGCAACAGAAACGCCGTCCGGTATTACCTCTCCGATCATTTGCAGTACTTCGGGCACCAATGTTTTCTCCATAGATCATCCCTCTGTATCCTGTTTCTCATCTCTATTAAACCACAATTTTACCCGCTGTGAGCACGAGACACGGAAATGACACAGCTGCATTCTGTTGGAAAATCAGACAATCGAGTAGGAGGGGGCGACTAACCCCCGTCCTCTCACACCACCGTACGTACCGTTCGGTATACGGCGGTTCACCAAGCTTGACGAATTTGAGAATATCGTTGCACTAAGCTTTTCAGCCCTTGTTGTTGCCAGTAGGCAATGCCGAGGGCTTTGTGTATATGCGGAGATTTTGTGGTACGCCATGCACCCTTGCGGGTATTTGCAATTTCAATGGCTTTTACGTGAGATATGCCAAGAGAACGAAGTTCTCGATATCTGGTTCTCACGCGTTTCCACTGCATCCACAAACAAAGACGGAGCCTGCGCCTTGTCCATTCCTCAATGGATTGTAGAATGCCCTTCGCGTCTGCAAGGGCGAAATATCCAATCCAGCCCATGAGGTACTGATTTATTCTTTCAATCCGCTTCTCCATCGAGATGCTCCACACCGGATTCGTGATCGTGCGGATTTTCTCTTTTAGCTTGAGGAGGGATTTGGGGTGGATGCGAATCCTTGTCTGTTTTGCAAAGGTAAAACTAAAGCCCAAGAATTTTCGTTTCCATGGTCGGTCTATCGCGCTTTTCTCCTCATTTACTTTTAGCCTTAGTACCTTCTCCAAGTGGTTTTGAATACTCTTCTTTACTCGTTCCCCTGCCCGTTTTGTTTTCACGTAGATATTACAATCGTCTGCGTAGCGGCAGAAACGGTGGCCTCTCTTTTCGAGTTCCTTGTCCAAATCATCAAGTAGGATATTTGCCAAAAGTGGGCTTAACGGCCCACCTTGCGGTGTTCCTTCACTTGATGTTGTACAGACGCCATTTATCATGATCCCCGCATTCAAGTAGGAACGAATCAGTCTTAAAATTCTCTTGTCCTGAACTTTTCGAGCCACACGGCTCATTAGAATATCATGATTTACGCGATCAAAGAATTTCTCTAGATCGATGTCCACCACGAAACGATATCCTTCGGAGATATACGCTTGCGCTTTCCTTACTGCCATGTGAGCGCTACGTTTTGGACGGAACCCATAGCTAGATTCCGAGAAGGTGGGGTCGAAGATCGGCGTTAACACTTGGAGGATGGCCTGCTGAATAAAGCGGTCTACCACGGTGGGAATGCCTAATAACCTTACACCACCGTCAGGTTTCGGGATTTCGACTCTGCGAACAGGTGAAGGTCTATAGGTTCCCCTTTCCATCTTCTCGCGGATGGCTTGCTAGTGTTCACGTAGATAATCGCGTAGTTGTTCGGTTGAAACACCATCGACTCCACCGACACCTTTGTTTTCCTCCACTCGTTGGAGTGCCATCCGTAAGTTTTCCCGTGATAAGACTTTTTCCAGCAAATCCATAATGATGTTCCTTCCTTCGCACATGCGGACTCCGTGCTTGCTGTACGATACTCAGCCCTCTTTTGTACCCTCGGGGCTTCACCCCTGCTCTTCAAAAGTAGTTCCTTGACAGAATTCTGCTTCGACGTACCGTATCAAAAGACATGGATCGCATGCTGACTTGATGTTCGGCCCTTCCCCATTCAAGCGTCCTCTACTCGGGTACTATGGCCTCTGCTGACTTCTGCATGTTCAGCGTCTCCTTACGGAGACGGTCGGTTTAACCCCTTAAAATTTGAGTCTTTCTCCCTTATTCTCGCATTTTCATATGCTTCTTCCCTCCTTCAACCACCTAGGAGTCTAGGAAGGAAAACGCCTAGCGTCAAGGAGATCACTTGACCCCAGACGTTTTCCTTCCTGCTTGTCAGCTAGGTTGAAGTAGGGATCATTCTGCAATCCTTTGCCATACTACACTTTCACAACAAATGGTGTAATGAGTTGCAAGGCAAAGGCTTTACCAAATTCTACAGGTGATAAATCGTACAAGCTTCCATGAATCCGTCGCTGATTATAAAAGAGCAGATAGTTTGTCACGATTTCATAGGCTTCTTGATAGCTCTGAAATTCATTCCGCTGCAAACATTCTTTCTCCAAAACACTGTGAAATGACTCAATGTGAGCGTTTTTATTGGGTGTCTTTGGAGGAATTCGCTCATGCACCGTTTGGAAATGCTGACAGGCTTCTTCAAAGGCATGGCTAATAAACTGTGGACCGTTATCCGTACGGATAACAGGGCGATCATCACAATTGAATTGCTGCCGTTTCCACAAAGCACGTTGGAGAATCTGAGCAGCATGTTTTCCTTCGCAGGTCAGTCCGAAATGGTAGTCCACGATCGCTCGATCATAGACATCAATGAGACTCATCAGGAAAAAGAAACGCTGTTCTCCTACGATAAATCCGTATTTTACGTCTATCTCCCACAATTGATTCGGAGCGGTAATCTCTCGGTTGTTTGCCAACTTTCGAGGATGTTTCCTTTTCTTTTGTCGTTGTGGTTGCAGGAGTTCTTCTTCTTTCAGCAAGCGGTAAACCTTTTTCTTGTTGATGACCAGTTGGTGGTCTCGCCGTAGGCAGACGGTAAGCTTTCGATATCCATAAGCAGATTCTTCATCGGCAATCAACTCGGATAGCCATTCTTTGATTTGTTCGTCACTGACAGGTTGTCCGTCTTTTGACAACGAATAACCGGGTATAGGTCTTCCTCCGTGATAAACGCGAGGTTTTTGGGAGGCTTTGTTTTTTCGGTAATAGTAGGTTGCTTCCAGGATGCCGACAATACGTAGCACTAGTTTGGCTGTGTACCCCAGCTGTATCCACTTGTCGGCTATTTCCATTTTGTCCGATAAGCTGGGTTCACCTTTTTTACAAGATCACGAAGGATCGCGATTTCCAAGTCCTTTTCTCCCAGTAATTTCTTCAGTTTATCATTCTCCGTTTCCAGTTCCCGAAACTCTCCTGGACTTGGTGTATAGCTTGTTACAGCTTTAGCTTCGGAAGACGTATTCTGCCAATCTGCGTGTTTGGAGTCACGTATCCATCGATACAGCATTTTAGGGTCTATCCCATGCCGTCTGGCTACTTGGCTAGCGTTTCCTACTTCGTGGGCTTCCTGGATCAATTGTTGTTTGAACTCGATTGAATAGCGTCTCCGTTGCATAAAAATATCCCCCTGTTCTTCTGATATCAGCTTAACAAGATAAGGGGGTATGACTCAAATCCAATTTTGGGGCTTAAAAGCGGTTACCAACAGTTGAAGGCGTTTCATGCAGACCTCCCCAGGTAAGAACGATAACTTTCATCCCATGTACCTGCCCAAGTTTACTACTGTATCCCTTGGCTGTATGGGGCTTTGTCTTGTTTGGCAGACTCGCCCGGATACAACAGCCTCAAATTGGGTTCGTGTACCTCAGGTCGGGATTTTGCCGCCGGCTTCCTTCAGATTCGACCTCGCGGTCGACACCCTTGCCTTGAGCTAACGGTTGGTACAGCCAACCCCCGTTCGGGACTTTCACCCTATAGCTATCGCCCATGCTGGGCGCACCAAAAAACTGGCATCGCACGAGGCAATGCCAGCAAACGATTCGATGTTTTCCCAAGCAAAGAAGCGAGCAGTTTTTCGCGTGCTAAACCATCAGGAAGATTTCCGCTTCGGCTCAGACGCATCGTGATATTTGTATTCCTTTTCCCAGAAATCCGCATCCTTGATTCCCAGCTTTACCGGATCGAACACAGGGTCTTTCCCTTGTTTTTTCTGATCCTCGTAATCCTTCAGCACCTTCAGCGCCGGCTTCGTCAAAAGAAGTATGGCGATGACGTTCAGCCAGGCCATGCTTCCTACCCCGATATCGCCAAGCGTCCAGGCGAGACTGGCCGATTTCACGCTTCCGTAGAAAACGACGCCGAGAATCACGATCTTCAATGCGTAATCCGACCAGATTCGTTTCACCGTGCGGTTCAAGTAGGCCAGATTGGTCTCGGCCATGTAGTAGTAAGCCATAATCGTTGTAAATGCGAAGAACAACAGGGCGATCGCGACGAACGGAGCCCCAAATCCGGGCAGCACCGATTCGACAGCCTGTTGGGTGTAAACAGGTCCCGGCTCCACATCGCCCAGGTTGTTTACAATCGCGGGAGCACCTTCAGGCGTTACATTGTACATCCCGGTAAAAAGAATCATGAAAGCGGTTGCAGTACAGACGAAAAGGGTATCGACATAAACGGAAAAAGCCTGAACAAGCCCTTGCTTCGCCGGGTGCGACACTTCCGCCGCAGCCGCTGCGTGAGGAGCCGTTCCCTGTCCGGCTTCGTTGGAGTAGATTCCGCGTTTTACCCCCCAGGCGATAGCAGAACCGATGATGCCGCCGAAGGCCGCGTCCGCTCCGAAAGCGCTTGAAAAAATCAAAGACAGAACAGCTGGCAATTGAGAAATATTCAGAATGACAATGATTAAGGCAACCAAAATATACCCGAGAGCCATGAAAGGCACTACGATCTGGGCAACGTTTGCAATCCGTTTCACACCGCCAAAAATGATGAAGGCAAGCACAGCAACGAGGAAAATGCCTGTAATTGCCGGATGAATCCCGAAAGCGTTTTCCATCCCTGCGGCAATGCTGTTCGCCTGAACGCCAGGCAAAAGCATGCCTGTAGCAAAAACCGTCACGATGGCAAACAACACTGCGTACCACTTCAGCTTGAGACCCTTTTCAATGTAGTAAGCAGGACCGCCTCGGAATTGTCCGTCTTGCTTTGTCTTGTACACTTGGCCGAGCGTCGCTTCGACAAAGCCTGATCCGGCCCCGAGGAAGGCGATCAGCCACATCCAGAAGACAGCCCCTGGACCCCCGTAAGCGATAGCGGTTGCAACACCGGCGATATTACCGGTACCGACACGTCCGGACAAGGCCATGGACAAAGCCTGGAAGGAAGAAACCCCTGCCTCTGAGCTTTTTCCATCGAACATTAATTTGACCATGTCCTTGATGTGCCTGACCTGCATGAAGCGGGTTGCAAGCGAGTAAAACAAGCCGGCTCCCAGGCAAAGATAAATCAATCCCTGGCTCCAAATAATGCCGTTTAACCAGTTAACGAACGCCTCCAAAAAATGACCCCCTCTTCATAACAATTATATGATCTTGTTTAATTATAAAATATTGACTATATTCTAACAACTGAAAATGTTTTCAGTTAACAAAAAATATGTTGTTCAGTCTATAGAAGCATAGAAGCGGTTTGTTACGTTTTCTCCATTCTCAGCACTATCAAAAGTCGTAGAGTACCTGAAATCGAATTCACTTCATTCACTTACCCGGAAGAGAAGTAAACAATGAAGTCATTTACAAACTTTGGGTTTCAACAGAATAGATAAATAAGTTAGCCGCCTAGATCTTCAGATCAAGGCGGCTACTTCTTTTACTATG
Source organism: Brevibacillus borstelensis (assembly GCF_036700025.1). NCBI lineage: Bacteria > Bacillati > Bacillota > Bacilli > Caryophanales > Paenibacillaceae > Brevibacillus > Brevibacillus borstelensis. Next base: position 5,347,898 of record NZ_CP144922.1, read on the forward strand.
CCAAAACGCTACTGATCATTCAACTCCCCTTGGAGTTTTATCTTTTTTTATTTTTATACAAAGTGAAAATAAGCAAAGCAGTATTTAAAATAAGCAATCCAATGAGCAAGTAATTCGTTGTATTTAAGTTCGAATTCAAAGAAGCAATTTCACTTTTAACTTCTAATAACGAATTACTTGTTTTGTCTCCTGCTTCCCGAATACTTGCAGAAAAAGCGTTCAAATACTGGTGTAGGTTTGTAAAATCAATCTCGTTTTTTCCCATGATAACCATCCTTTTTTTAAAAAATTTGGGAGTTATTTGAAATTTTCGTTGACACGGGCTACCACCAAATTATACCATATGAGTGGAAATTATGTAAAAAAGTTGGGAGTGTATTGCATTATGAGACTCACTAAATTCAAATCGCTTTTTGCAAGTTTGTTGTGTGGTGCATTAGTTTTATCTGCTGCTGGATTATCTACTCATGCAGCAGATGGTGTTCAAAAAGTCCAACTTAAATTGACCTCTGTTGAAATTGAACTGACCCCTGAAGTTGAAATGGTTCGGAGCGAAACTGAAAACTCTGCAACAATTGAATTAATTGACAAACAAACTGGTGAAGTAACTACTTCATATTCTGAGGTAATCGAAGAAGTGATCCCCGCGTCTGGCAAAGGAAAGAATGTCCTTGCATCTGATGGAACTTATACTATTGTAACTACTAAAAAGGAAAGAAAGGATGGTCCAGTAAATACGCAATTGTCCGCAAAGTTGAAAATCTACACTAATGGCTCTTTTAAACAAATTAATTCAATTGAGAGTACAGAGATGAAGATCACCAATTCTAATTCAGCTACGCTAGAAGACAAAGATGTAGTGGCAATCTCAACTACCGACAAATTCCCAACTCACACAGTTGAGATTAGCGGAAGTGCTACAATTACGTATACAAGTACTAATTCTTCAAGTGCATCAGGATCTTTTAGTGCATCGGCACTAACCGCAGCCGGATTTGAGGTTTCATACACTGGTTCTAAAGAATGGGAGTACTACGCTCGCAAAGCTATCGAAATGGGCCTTCGTTACAGCGTTAAATAGGCAAAAGACTAAACGGTTTCACAAAAAAACGTCTATATTACTAGAGTTTTGCAAAGGAACAAGCTCAGTACCTCTTGAGGTATTGAGCTTGTTATTTATCATAAAAATACACTTAATACTCCGAATAGAGTGAATAAATAACAACATCTTTCTCATACTGAATTATATAATTTGAATCCTGAACATCAAATTAATGAAGTCATCGTCTTCAAAACTCATTACGAGACACGACAAGTCATCTATTCTGTGCTTGGGTGAAAAAGTAATTATATACTTGATTTTTCTAGTTCTAGCTTTAATTGTGCCAACAACTCAAACTGTCGATTCTTTACAAACTCAGCTTTGATCAGCCTAAAGGTAGCCTCCACGACTGCATCTTGGTTCAACAAGTCCACGAGCAAGCAAAATAGTGCCATTTGTTTGCAACCCGAACGTAAGTCAAATCACTCACAACGGTTTCCAGTGGTTCCTCTTTGACAAATTCGCGGTTCAATTCATTCTGGAACGGGGAATCGTTGCATAACGACACATGTATGTCCCCCATTGGAAAAACCCCCGCGTTTTACCGATGATGACTGGTCAAGACCCCATTTAGTGGACAGTAAGAAAAAACCCGACCGTTAGACCGACAGCTGACGTCTGAATTCAACAGGCGTCAGCCTTTTTAATTTTCGTTGTGGTCGACTTTGGTTGTAGAATTGAATATATTCCTCAATTCGCCTTTGTGCCTCATCCACACTTCGGATATCATAAGGGTAGAGCCCTTCCGTTTTGAGATGCGAGAAGAAGCTCTCCATCGAGGCATTATCATAACAGTTGCCTCTCCGAGACATGCTGATTTGGGCGCCAACCTTCGGCAACATGTCGTGGTAAGCGTAGGACGTGTACTGGAATCCCTGATCGCTGTGAACGATCAGTCCAGTCACGTCTTTCGTCTTTTTAAAGGCTTTCTCAAAGGTCCGTAGGACCAACTGATTGTCGTTGCGAACTCCAATGTGGTAAGCCACAATCTCATTATTAAACAAATCCTTAATAGCAGACAGGTAGAGCCACGTATCCGCGACACGATACTGTGTGACATCGGTTACCCATTTTCGATTAGGTGCATCCGCTTTGAAATTCCGCTGCATCACATTCTCAGCGACTCGTCCACCTTCGGTTGAAGCATAGTGACCTCGATATTTGCGGCGTATTCGAGAACGGAGCTTCATTTCTTGCATCAGACGTAGTACCTTCTTATGGTTGACCCATACCCCGTGATCTCGTAAGAGAAACAGCTGGGTTTGTCGATACCCATATTTACCATCATACTTCTTATAAACTACTTTGATGAGGTCTTTCACGGGCTTGTCCCGGTCCGCTTGTTGCCGTTTCAAGTATGCATAGTATCCACTTCTTGAGACTCCAAACAGCTTGCAAAGTTCACTAGTCGTATACTCACCAGCTACTTGCTTGATCGCCTCATACTTATGGGCTGCACCTCCCGCATCCAGATTTTCAAACACTTTTTTAGCATCGAGTTCTCTCGTTTTAGCTTTTTAACATATCGATCTTGATCAACATATTCTTCACGTCTACCTCGTTGATCCATCAACCCAAATTCGCCTAACTGTTTATATTTTTTCATCCATACTTTAAGCCGGTGGCGGTCCGGAATCCCCAGATGCTCCATGATTCGACGGTATGTCCATCCTTCTTCGATATGCAGTCGTATGGCTTCCACCTTTAATTCGTGAGAATAACTTCTAAACGTTTGCCCCTTTTTCACCATAAAAAATGCACCCCTTAAATTTCATCGGATTTACCAGGGGTTTAATCCAATGTCCATTCTAAGGGGTGCACTTCAGACTTTAGGGGGTACAAATTTTAATGCCAGCAAAGAAAGGACAGTAGTTTCATCAGCAATACAGGAAGTGCCTAAAATGCAGGATTCAATGCAGCTAGAGGGTATCCTCTTTTTAGAATCAATTCTTCTTCCGACGAGCCACTCCTTGTGAGCGCAAACAAAAAACAGTCCCCGCAGAACCATCTGCAAGTGACCGATTTGGTTCATTTTTCTTCAACTGAAGCTACTGTCCAATCCCTTTGAGAGGTATTGGATATACCTTCCGGAGAGGATAACTGTTTCTTGGCGGTATTTTCCTCTACTTCTTTGATGACTACCTTTACTGATTTCCCCTTACCCTCGTCTCGCTGAAAAAGGAGAATGGTTTCACTTAAATCTTCTTTTACAAAAAAGGATCGGCACCAAATCCCCGGGTTCTCTGACGCTGTTGAGCGTATGCAACATGACGTCCCTGTATTCCGCCCGATCATCTAAAGGAAATTTATCAAGCAAAATGCCTTGGTCGAAGTAATCGTACTGAGTGTATTGTTCCATGTCAACATCGAACTTTTTAGCTGATTCTTCCCATGAAGCTGTCAGCTTCTTGTTCAATTTGTCAGAGCGTTTGTGCACGATGCTGTCCTTAGATTGAACAAGATTGACTTTGTGTTCGTCTTTATTGGCATAGACATAGGCGCCGGTTGAGCTTGTTATTATTGCACTCAAAACCAGAAAAGATGCGATGGATTATTTACTCATCATATCGAAATCCTCCCGTATGATTAATGTGGGTAACAATCAGATGTATCCCCATCTGCAACTAACTTCCCTGAGTCGTCCCACCATTTATGGTAAGAGAAAGCCGTAATTTCATTGTCACCTTTAGATGACTTAGCTGCGTATATTTTTTTGTTGCATCTCCCCTCCCAAGATTCACCTTGCTCGACTCTCCGTTGGTAATAAGCTCCATCTCTATAGATCCCAACATAAACCATACCGTATAAATCATTATATTGAGATGATTGTTATTCCTTCAGCGTAAAACTCCGGATAAGTTTTTCTTTCACCAGTAACAGTTCTATTGTTGTCTCCCCATGGATCAGGGTAATTATTAGGATCATACTGGGTAAAATTCGCATTAGCTGTGTATGTCGTAGCTGCAAAGGCCAGAGTACATAGCTATGTCGAAATAGCAGTTTTTTTCACAAAACTTCTCCTCCTAAAAAAAGGGTTGTTTTATTCCCATAAAAGATACATTTATATACCATATAATTCAAGTTATTACTATTATTTTAAAATATTATTTATGAACCATTTCACCTAACTCTCTTTTTTAAAAAGACGGAATGAGTAACCACACCGTTTCATAAATTTTTCTAAACATAAGTCATCAATTTTCCATTACGACTAATACAGGCACTTTAATAAAAAAATAACCCGCAAGGGGAGAGTCCTGCAAAAGTCCACCTAATATCTGTAAACCGTAACCCTAGTGCCCTTAGGTACTGGGGTTTTAAGTATCGAGAATGTAGCTGTAGTGGGGAGAAGCATGTTTCCGATCTGCGCTCCGGTCTACGTCCTGCAAGGATGTGAAACTGTCCGCTCCACAGCGATCCCGGGGGAAGCGCAAAACGGCGCGCAGCTCCGGGGTTTACTCATAGATTGCGCTTCTGTTTCCCCGGGCTCGCTGTTCCGCTTGGCTGGACTCCGCCAGTCGCTCCGCCTGGAAACATGCTTCTCCTCCGAAACAGTAGGTTTTCAACAGGCTGAAACCCAATGCCCCTTCGACACTGGGTTTGTTGTACAATGAAAAGAAAACGAAAGAGTTGGAACCATTGCTACAGCCCTCTAAACAAATCACGGCATCCTTCCATGCCGAATTATATAAACTAATTCCCGCGGATCACCCTTTACGTAAAATCAATGAAATCGTAGATTTCACATTCATTCATGAGTTGGTTCGTTCCTCTTATTGTGAGCATTACGGAAGACCTGCTAACGAACCCGAACTCCTGTTTCGTCTATTGTTTTTACAAGTTCTCTACAATCTTTCGGATGAACGCATCATTCAGGAAACGCAGGTAAACCTCGCTTATAAGTGGTTTTTAGGTTTAAATCCAGAAGATCCCCTTCCTGACCCCTCTCAATTATCCCGCTTTCGTAATCATCGGTTAGGGGCCGGAGCCGTGGATGAGGTGCTTAAATCAGTTGTACGTCAGTGCATCGAAAAAGGACTTGTGAAGTCAAAGACGATCATCATGGATTCCACCCATACACTGGCAGCTTCACAAAAACAAAAGCCGCTTGAAGTACTGCGGGATGCGGCGAAGCGCTTATTCCGTGTTGTGGTGAAAAAGCATCCAAAACTCGAAAAGAAACTCCCACGGTTACCGGAGTTGAAGAAAGATCAAGAGGATGCTGAGAAGATCATGCTTCACTACTTGGCGGAACTTGGAGAGACTGTCGAGACTTTGTTACCCGATCATGAGGGTTCCATCTCGGAGAAGGTCAAGATCGCCAAGGCCATCGTGGAAGACGAACGTCTCCTCGCCAATAAAGGTATTATGTCGGCCATTGATCCAGATGCACGCTTTGGATGGAAGAGTAATACGAAATCCTTTTTTGGCTACAAAGAGCATATTGCCATGACCGAAGAAGAAATCATTACGGCTGTGGAGGTCACCGGAGGAAGTACGGATGACGGAAAACAATTCAAACAACTTTTGAACCAATCGCTTGACGTAGGAATAGAAGTACAAGAAGTGATTGCTGACACCGCATATTCGGGTAAAGATAACTTGGACGAGATGAAAGCCAAGAAGATTCAACCCGTCGTCCCACTAAACCCAATCGTACATAACGGAGGGCTAAGGCAAGAAGGTTTTGAGTACAACAAGGATGCAGACTTTGTTATTTGTCCGGCAGGACAACATAGTATCCGAAAGGCTGTCCAAGGAAGCAAGAGTGGCAAAAGTCGTTCTCTCGTTTTCTACTTCGATACGGAGAAATGTAAGACATGCCCACTTAGGGAAGGCTGTTTCAAACCAGGAGCGAAGAGCAAGACCTACTCCATCCGGATCGTGGCGGAAACCTACAAGGCGCAAATCGAGTTTGAAAACAGCGATACGTTCAAAGAACGTATTCGTCGCAGATCGATTATTGAGCACAAAAATGCTGAATTAAAAAGGTATCATGGGATGACCAAGGCCAAGTACCGTGGTCTCTTTCGTATGCGAATACAGGCAATACTTACGACTTTCGTCGTAAATGTAAAACGGATGATAAAATTGGCAGAAAAAATGCAGCCCGCCTCTTAAAGGAGAATGGGCTGCATTTTTCGTTAAAGTCCTTTTTTGTAAAAAATAGTGTGGGTTACCCGATCCGCAAACCTCAAAAGAGGTATTTTGCAGGCCTCTCCAAGAGGTGCACATTTTAAAGTGTCCGTCTTGTGGGTTATAGTGCAGGCCAAAGAGCCGGTTTTTTGAACTATTCGTGATCTTAGCTTCTTCCAAAGCTTTTCCAAATTCGTTTACGTCCTGATACATTTCCTAGTGCCCAGACGGCAAAGCGAGCCCGATCCGCTCAATCAGCTTTTGGCTTTCTTCATTCAGTCCTTCGAGCACAATCTCTTTGCCGGCCTGCCGATAAGCAGCCACTACCTTGGAAATGGCCGTTACCGCCGATTGATCCCACACATGAGAATGGCGGAAGTCCACTACCACCCGCTCAGGGTCGGACTGGACATCGAACTGTTCGACAAAATGACTCATCGTTCCAAAAAACATCTGTCCGGAGACGGTGTATACCTTCACACCGTTTTTATCGTACAGGACATTTGTCTTCAAGCGAGCCATCTTCCAGCCAAATACGAGAGCGCTAATGACCACTCCGGCGATAACGCCTTTGGACAGATCGTGCGTAGCGACCACAATCGCTACGGTGACAATCATCACGACTGCGTCGCTGAAAGGCACGCGGCGCAAATTGACGAGAGACTTCCAGTCAAACGTGCTGATGGAGACCATTATCATGACGCCAACGAGCGCTCCCATAGGGATCTGCTTGACGACGTCGCCCAGCACCATGATCAAAAACAGCAGGAACAGTCCAGCCACCAGTGTAGACAGTCTTCCGCGGCCTCCCGATTTCACATTGATCACCGATTGGCCGATCATCGCGCATCCGGCCATTCCGCCAAAAAATCCGGTCACGATATTGGCGATGCCCTGGCCCTTTACTTCCCGGTTCTTGTCGCTTTTCGTCTCCGTCATCTCATCGATGATGGTCGCTGTCAAAAGCGATTCCAAAATCCCGACGAGAGCAAGTGCAAAGGAATACGGGAAGATGATCGTCAAGGTCTCCCAGCTAAACGGGACATCTGCAACATGAAATACCGGCAGGGTCCGCGTTATTTCCCCCATGTCACCTACTGTCCGCACATCCAGACCTGCCCAGATGGCCAGAACCGTCATCACGATGATCGCGATCAATGGAGCCGGCACCGTTTTCGTGACGAGAGGCAGCAAATAAATAATGGCCAATGTTCCCGCGACCATTGCGTACATGATCCAAGATTCGCCGACAAAATGAGGAAGCTGCGCCATAAATATCAGGATCGCCAGCGCATTGACGAAGCCGATCATGACAGAGTGCGGCACGAAGGTAATAAACCGGCCGATCCTGAACACGCCCATGATGAACTGGAGAACCCCTGTCAGCACAGTCGCGGCAAACAGGTACTCGATGCCATGGTCCTTGACCAGCGTCACCATCAGCAGCGCCATTGCGCCTGTCGCAGCGGAGATCATCCCTGGACGCCCACCCGTAAATGCGATCACACAGGCGATGCAAAACGACGCATACAAACCCACCATCGGATCGACTCCGGCGATGATCGAAAAGGCGATCGCTTCAGGAATCAAAGCGAGAGCTACCGTCACTCCCGCGAGCACATCACCCCGCAGGTTGCATAGCCAAGTCTTTTTCAGTTGTGAAGTAATCAATGCATGACCTCTTTTCTGCTAAATTTTCCGAGTCTCGTTCAAGCTTTTGATTTTGCCGAAAAACACATTGACTTTCTCCTCGCAAGAAAGTCGGGGCCGTTGAATACGAAAACATATTATAAAGGATATAGGCAAAGTTTGACCATGTTAAATTATGGCAGGAGCTGTTGTATTCTGCTTCTGTTCGCAGAAAATAAAGTTTTAGACTGTATCCGTTGATTTGCTCCCAAATAAAACAGCGGAAGCCACGGACCAGAAAACAAAGTCCCAGACTCCCGCAGCTTTATTAAAGCTATCGATCCCGTTGGTTGGATACTTCTTACGTCACTCCTTGGCTCTTTATAGACACATCTTTTTCCAATGTTAATTCGTGAAATGATTTCACGCGTAGCTGTAAAAATGGGGTGAACCATAATGTACAAGCCGAAGCTAACAATCCAATGCCACCCGCAAATAAAGCGAACCGTAAACCCATTGCTCCCCCGATCATCCCTCCCATTAACGAACCAAGAGGTAAAGAACCCCACGAGATAAATCGAAATGTAGCGTTCACGCGACCTTGCAGGGCATCGGGTACAATTACTTGACGTAAACTGATGGTACTAATGCTAAACATTGAGACCCCCATTCCGAAAAGAAGCTGTCCGAGCATCATAATCAACGCAATACTTAATTCTGATCCTACTGCTAATGGAGCAAGCAAACCGCCACTTGCTGCGATCGTAGCGGAACCCACAATTGTCGGACCTACTCCAAAACGATGTACAGCCCTTTGGGCAAGCAGAGAGCCAAATAGGTACCCTACTCCTAGCGTTCCATAAATGATGCCGAGAATGCTCGCACTGATTTTGAGTTCCTGCGATGCATATAGAACATAAACACTAAAAATAACATTCCAGGAAAGGTTAAAGACTGTTGAGCAGCGCACCACTCCCCACAGCAACGGTTTTGTGTAAACCGTATGCAGCCCTTCTTTCATTTCCAGCCACATGTTTTTTGGTTTTTTCGCATCTGTCACGACTTTCTCCAACTTGCGAATCCGGGCTATGTACACAGCGGATACAAAAAAGGATACCGACGTGAACAATATTGCAAAAGGAGCGGTGATTACCTGTTCCAATCCACCTGATAAACCCGGCCCAGCAATTTGTGCGGCAGATTTACTTGTCTCTAGTTTGCTATTTCCATCAACAAGCTGCTCCTTGCTCACGACGGAAGGCAAAAAGGATGTATAGGCAACATCAAAAAAGACAGTACAGATACCCACTATGAAGGCTACCAAATATAGAACTGTCATATTCAGGAATCCAATCAAGGCTGTCAGCGGCACAATGAGCAGTAATGCACCCCTGAAAAAGTTAGCGGCGACAAGAATGGGTCGCCGGGGAAATCTGTCTATCCATACACCAGCGAGCAAACCGAAAATGATAAATGGCGCATACTCGGCAAAACCAAGCAACCCCATTTGCATGGGACTGGCCCCTAAATAGAGAGCTGCCACTAATGGCATTCCTAATAATGCTACCTGAGTCCCAAACTGTGATGCAGTTTGCCCAATCCAGAGCCTGCGAAAATCTGTGTTCGTTAACAATCCTTCTGCCTTGTTACTCATGCTCGTTCCCCCATTTTCGTCACAACTCATTGCCATTCAAATTTGCATTTTTAGTATAGGGGAACTTACGTTTCAAGATCTTGCGCTTTCATTATCACAAAATGTTGGATGATTCATTTTGTTATGAAGGCCTTTGTCTGCACTTTTCGTTTATAATGCCATACCATTTACTCCTCGGTTCCGCCAGTATCTTTCCGAGTCTGCAACATTATTTTCTTCGAACAGCTCCGACAATCTCCTGTACCCTGCTTGCGACTCTTATGAATAACGGCAAAAAGCCCGTCCCTTGCATAACCGGTACGGGCTGATTCAACCTGTATCATCTCACGTTATTTTCTGCCTACCTTTTTCAACACGGCTTCCCTTTCGTTTTCATGCAGCAATTGATTGGCCATCGGAATTAACATCAGATTTTCTTTGCTCAGGTGGTCCAAAACGAGCTGCCACGCCTCACGCATCAAGGCAATCAGCCGGTGGCTGCTCTGTTTGGTCTTTTGACAGCATTCCGTTTCAGATTGAAGCTGCAGAAGGGTGGCGCGAATCCGTTCGTGCTCCTTTTTCATTGCAGAGACCGGGTGAACAAGGGTAAGGTTCGCTTGTGTGATCAGAGGAAACAAAATCTCTTCCTCTTCCGTAAAGTGGTGGAGCATATTTTGCACCAGGTCGGCTGTAAGGGCCACAATCTGCTCTTCCTTCTCCGCATCCCAATTGGAACCGGAGTATAGGAGTTTTTTCAGTGTTTCTAGCTGCTGCAACAAATGGTCGTGTTCCCCGCGAAAATATCGCAGCAATGTCGCACATTCCCCCCTTTCCACAACATTCATGATAGACCCCGTTCCTCGCCTCCATAGTGAGGATCGTCACAATCTGCTCAAAAATACATGATTTTTCTTGAAATGTGACTGTAGTCACTGCATTTCCACAGCTCCATCCGATAGAATGGTTTGGACTACTCAACAAGTATCGACGTCTGCTCGTATGAAATGGGGGAGCGCGATTGGCTAAAAGCCTTACCTTTGTCCAGCAGATCTCGCCTGACTTCCTGGCGAGGCTGTATACTCTCGCCACGGAGAGAAATTTCCCGGCCGGAGCCGTTCTCTACATGGATGGCGACCCTGCTGAATACCTTTATCTCATCTCGTCCGGGCAAGTAAAGCTGACGAAGACCACGGTTGATGGAAAAGAGCTTACCCTGCAAGTATTCGGTTCAGGCGAGCTCGTCGGGTTGGCCGGCTTGTTTGAAGCAGAGCTGGTCCACACTGCCAGCGCGGCCATACTGGAAGACGGAGCGGTCCGAGTGATCCCGCGCGCTGGCCTGGAACAGATTCTGATAAAAAACGGGGAGTATTGCGTAGACTTCATGCGTTGGATGGGAATCATGAACCGGCGCATGCAATCAAAATTCCGCGACCTGTTGTTGAACGGAAAAGTCGGCGCCTTGTATTCCACGTTGATTCGCATGTGCAATACTTACGGAGAAGAGCGGTCCGAGGGCATTTATATCAATCTTTCTTTGACCAACCGTGACCTTGCTCATTTTATCGGCTTGACCAGAGAAAGCGTAAACCGGATGCTGTCAGACCTGAAGAAGCAGCAAGTGATTGATTTGCTGCCGCATGGACATATCCTGATCAAGGATCTGACCTATCTGAAGGAAACGATTTGCTGTGACGATTGCCCGCCGGAAATTTGCCAAATATAGCTGCAAGCAAAAAGCACCCTGCCGTCTCCATTGGCAGGGTGTTCGATTGCCTGGCAAGCCGCTGTCTGTCTCTTGCGACTCTCTACTGACGCACTTTTCGGCTCAGTTCTGACCTATTCTAACTCAGTTCTGACTCACTAAACTGACTCACTTCTGACTCTTTTTCCTACTCCCGCCCCCGCTCTCGCCGATAAATCATATATGCAAGCGGAAACAGCAGAAGATTGACAACTGAAAGCATAACGCTCACTTCATATCGCTCGGCGAAGTACATATTCACCGTATACTGTGTACAAATGATGCTACCCAAAAGCACCAAAGCCAGCAGGATGATGCCTCTGACATTATGTTTCATACGGTTTCACCCCGATTGCGTAAATACTTCCCCCTTCGATCTCCAGCTCTATTTCGGGCAGCGCCCTTCTCGGCGGCCCGGCTAACGGCTCGCCGGTCATGACGTCAAATTTGCCGTGGTGGCACGGGCAAAGCAGCTCGTTTTTTTCTGTACTCCAGAAAACCGGACATTTTAAATGAGTGCAGGCATTTTGATAGGCCCTCCACTCGTCCTCTCCTACCCGTACAAGCAATGCCCCTTCGTGGTCGCTTGGATAGAAGAATTCCACTGCCTCCCCTGTTTTCACAGCTTCCGCTTCGACGATCTTTTTCCGGGGGTATTTCCCGCTTCCCGGCGCCAGCAATTGTTTGGCAGCCAGCGTCCCCCAAGGCAATGTGGAGACTGCGAACAATCCGACACCGCCCAGCACCGTTTTCATAAAAGCCCTGCGGTCCAGCGAACGTTCATTCGACCGATGGATATTGTGCGTATAATTGTCGTCCCGCTCCGGCACGTTCCTTCTTTTGTCGTCACTCATCCTGTCCTTCCCCCTTTTCAAAGCAATCGCTCCGTTCGGCTCTGTTGCTTGGCAGCCGCCGCATTCAAGATGTATCCGTAACGCTTGTCGCCTTTACCTCGAATGACGCAGATTCGGCTAAAAGAGCTTCTCCCTTCCCTGCAGAATGCCTGGCAAGCTGATCCTCACGTTTGTTTCGCCCTCAAGCGGATTGAACGGCTGGCTTGCAACCCATTTGCCGTTGGACAGGAGGTGCTGCTCCTGTTTCCGTGCGAGCTCCGCTTCGTCGATCCACTGCAGGGTGTTGGTCGGGCAGACAGATGCGCACATGGGCGGAATGCCGTCCTTTGTACGGTCGTAGCAAAGATCGCATTTGTACATCAGGTTTTGCTCCTGATCAAATTTCGGGATACCGTAGGGGCAGGCGATCGTACAATTCTGGCAGCCGATGCACTTTTCGACCAGCGCCGAGAGGACAGCGCCGTTGTCGGCGATCTGGATTGCCTGCGCCGGACAGCTGCGGGCACAAGCCGGATTGACGCAATGCAGGCACATCAGCGGGATCGTTTGCCGCGTGTGAAAAGGATCGACGTCCATTACGTAGTTGCGGTTGCGATTGTCATGACCTCCGCACTGCGTGCAGGCAGCCAGACAGCTTCGACAGCCAATGCAGTTGTCCATTTCAATGTAGAGCACTTGCTTACCCATGGCGGCGCTCCTCCCTCCCCAGCTTGATGAGTTGTGCGGCGCATGCCTTGAACTCTGGCATCTTGCTGTACGGATCAAGCGCTGGATTGGTCAATAGGTTGATCGATTCATGCTTGCCCCAGTGATAAGGGACAAAGACCGTATCCGGTCGGATTGCCGCGATGACTTTCACTTTGTAGGGAGCTTCTCCCCGCCGGGTTTTCAGCAAAACCGTCTCTCCGTTTTGGAGGCCGTAGCGTTCAGCGGTCTCGGGGTGAATTTCCAGCAGCGGGTCCGGGTACATGGCATGCAAAAACGGAATGCGACGCGTCTGGTTTCCCGACAAGTAATGGTACACGACACGGCCAGTCGTCAGGCGAAGCGGATAGTCCTCATCCGGCTCCTCGGCGGGGGGACGGTACGGCAGGGCGCATATCTTCGCCTTTCCGTCCGGATGGTAGAACTTTTTGTCCAAAAACAGATGGGGCATCCCTTGGTCTTCCTCGGAGACACACGGCCAAAAGACCCCGTTGTTTTTCTCGATTTTTTCGTAGGTGACGCCGGAGTAGTCGGCCACCCCACCCTTGGAGACGCGACGCAGCTCGTCGAAAATATCCCGCGGGTCCTTCAGATGTTCAAAATACTGCCCCCGCCCCATTCGTTTGGCGATCTCGATCTGGATCCACCAGTCCGGCTTTGACTCGGCGTACCACTCCTGGGCCTTTACGTGGCGGATGATGCGTCCCTCGAGATTGGTCGTCGTGCCGTCGTCTTCGGCCCACGTCGTCACAGGCAGCACCACATCGGCGTATTCAGCCGACTCGGACAGATAGAAGTCGCAGCAGACCATGAAGTCGAGGCTTTGCAGTGCGGCCCGGACGTGGTTCTGGTTGGGCGCGCTTACGGCCGGATTGGAGCAGAGCAGGTACAGCCCGCGAATCGTTTTGTCCAGCATCAGCCCGAACATTTCGTAGGCGGAAACTCCTTTTTGCGGCATCTCCTCCACGGGGATCCCCCAGGCGCAAGCCACTTCTTTTACGTGCTCCGGGTTGTCCATCTTGCGGTACCCGGGCAGTTGGTCCGCTTTTTGCCCGTGCTCGCGTCCGCCCTGGCCGTTTCCCTGTCCGGTAAACGTGGCCACGCCTGATTTCGGCCGGCCGATCTTTCCTGTCACCAGCGCCATGTTGGTGTAGGCCGATACGTTGTCCGTCCCCTTGGATTGCTGTTCGGCTCCTCGGCAGAACATGACGATCGCTTCCGGTGCCTTGCCGTAGATCTCGGCAGCCCGGATGATTTTCTCTGTGGCGATCCCGGTAATGCCGCTGACGTATTCCGGTGTGTAGGCTTCCAACAGCTCTTTTGTCTCCGCGAAGCCATTGGTGTGGTTGCGCACAAATTCCTCGTCTACGTAGCCGTTTTTGATCAGCAGATGGACGATCCCGTTTGCCAAGGCCAGATCGGTTCCGGGACGCAGATCGAGGTGGATGTCCGCCCGGCGGGCAAGCGGAGTCTCGCGCGGATCGGCGACGATCAGGTAGCCGCCCCGATTCTGCACCTCCCAGATGCGAAACATGCTGGTCGGATGGCATTCCGCTGCATTGGAGCCGGCGATAAACAGGCAATCCGTCTGATGCAGGTCGGTCCACGGAACGGTAGAGCCCCGGTCAATGCCCAGACTGCGGTTGAGGCCTGCTGCTGCCGACGACATGCAAAATCGCCCGTTGTAATCGACATAGCGGGTTTGCAGTGCCACCCTGGCGAATTTCCCAGTCAAATAGCACTTTTCATTTGTCATGGAAACGCCGGAGAAGACGGACAGGGTGTCTTTGCCGTATTTCCCCTGCATGTCCCGGAACCGGTCTGTGATCAGGCTGAGCGCTTCTTCCCACGAGACCTCCTCGAAGCCATCCGGCGTTCCTTTTAAAGCCGGATTCTTCCGCACAAGCGGACGTTTGATCCGATCCGGATGGTTTACCTGCTGGTAAGCCGTCACGCCTTTGGGGCACATTTTGCCGAGGTTGACCGGAAAGTCGTAGCGCGGCTCCACTCCGACGATCGTATTTGTATTCGTATCCACCCTCAGCTTCATCCCGCACTGCATTCCGCAGTAGCAGCAATGCGTGGACACCAGCTTTTCATGAGGATGCACGACATTTTGTATCTCTTTGAAAAATTTATCCGTTTGCATGCTGGTTCGCCTCCTTGGCGTCTATCTGGTGTGTCGGAATACCGGTAAACCGGAACATGCGGTACTTGCGTCGGCAGGGGAGGCACAGTTCGGCCAGATGGTACCCGTGCTCGGTCCGAAATGAAAGGTCGTTTTTCGCAAGCACCTCAACCACATCGGCAGACTGCTCGGCCGAAACGAAGCCTGTGCCGCATGCCTTGCACGCCTTCTGCTCCAGCGCACCGTAATGCTCCCGGTAGTTTCGGGCAAGGACGCTCATCGGACGGAACGGGATGTGCGCCAGTTTGCCAAACGGCAGGTAGATCAGCGTCACGATCACGGCAAACTGGTGAATGATCGTGAGCACCGGATGGCCAAACCCTCCGGCAAACATATTGACGCCGGTCAACGCAAGTCCGGTCACACTGACGAACAGCAGCATGTAAAGCGGCAGGAAGTCGTAAAAGAAGGTTTGCTCCGCCCGAGCCTGCATGTTCTTGAGGCGACGGTACAGAGCCATGCATACGCCGGCAATGACCATGAAGGCGGAAATATTCAGCGCATTGTAAAACAGGTAGGCGAGCAGACCGTCTGCTTTGATTTTCATTACGTCGATGCCCATCGCGACGACGTGGTAATAGCCGTTGTCTTCCATCGTGAAGTACATCCAGCCAAACACCAGCGGGAACGTGACAAGCGCTGAGAGGATGCAGCCCCACCCCACCAGGAAGTGCTGTGTCCAGCGAAACCAGCCGCGATTCCAGATGAAGCGGTACGTGAGCAGATGCTCCGCCGACGTTTTGCTCGTACCGCGGCGAAACAGCAGCTTGAGGCCCTTTTTCAAAATCAGCTTGGTGGGCGGCCGCTCCGCCCAGGCGGAGAAACGGTACAGAAACCCGCCGATAAACACCAGCGTCCCGACGATGTAGCCGTACAGGGCCAGGTCGATATGCGTAAAGAATCGAGATCCCAAATAGCTCAACACAAACAGGATACAGACGATGACAAATGCCCTTTGAGCCAATGTGGAAGCAAACGCGTGATTCACGGGAAACCCTCCTTCTCTTTCGGGAAAGCGTTCGTTCTCTTGACGGCTTCATTCTATCAACCCGGCCTTTTGCCGGTTGTGATGTTTGTCACTTGCGTCGGCCCGGGACGGCCTCTTTTGTCGAATCCTGCTCGTTTTGTCATCACTTCTTCACAAACCGGTCGGCTCGTACTTACAAGTCCGTACATGAAAAAAGACAGGCACATACGACCGCCTGTATGCGTCTGCCTGTATTTGTTTGTCTGTCACCCCTTTATCTTTCTTCCATGGAAGCTGTATCGTTCTTTCGCCCAGCTTTACACACCTCTACCCTCAACTTCTGCCTCACCCGCCGCCCTTTTCACCCGGAAGCCTTTTCTGCTCTTTGCTGGGTCACATCGCTAAACATCCCGGCATAGTACTTCACCTCACCGACGTCATTGCGGATCGCGCTGATCGTGAGCCACTCCAAAAACAGGCCATTGTCTTTTCGCTTGTTCCATATCTCCCCGGCCCAATACCCCTGCTCCTCAATCGCTTTCCACATCCTGTCGTAAAACGCCCGATCTTGTTTGCCGGACTTGAGTATGCTGGGGTTCTTGCCGATGACCTCCTCTTTTTTGTAACCGGTCACTTGTTCAAATGCAGGATTCACAAACGTAATCGTCCCTTTTTTATCCGTAACGACGATCGCCTCGACCGTGTTTTCCACGATGCTGAGGGCGAGCGTAAGCCGATCCTGGTAGTACATCCACATCACCATGATGAAGCAGCAGAGCGCCACCTGGGAAAGCGCCATGAAGCCGATCGCGTAATGTCCGGTCAGATTGAACAACAGGGTCAGCATCAGCGGCGGGAAAAAACCGCCCAAACCGCCCATGGCGGAGACAATTCCGTTTACAATTCCCGCTTGCTTGGAAAAATACATCGGCACCAGTTTAAAGACGGCTCCGTTTCCGATACCCGCGCAGGCCGCAATCACCAGACAGCCTACTGTATACAAATGGATCGACAGCGAGAAGGACAGCAGGATGCCCGCAGCGGTCATTCCGGCAAAGACGACCAGCAGCACCTTGAACGAATCCCAGCGGTCACCGAGCCACCCGCCTATCGGGCGGGCCAGCGTAGCGAGGACGATAAATCCTGCCGTGCGCAGCCCCGCATCCACTTTGTCCAGTTCAAAATGGGCGACCAAAAAGTTAGGCAAATAGACGGTAAAGGCCACAAACGAGCCGAACGTAACGAAGTAGAAGAGACTTAAAAACCAGAGTCTTTCGTTTTTGTAGACGCTTTTGATCTGCTCCTTCAAGGAAACGGTTACCCGCGGTTCCGCTTTATCGCCGAGCAAGAGATTCAGCGCCGCAAATCCGGCTAGCAGCACCATGTACAGTTGAACCGTTGCCGACCATCCCCAATAGCTTGCGATGACAGGCGCCCCGAAAGAGCTGATCGCTGTCCCGATATTGCCCATTCCGTATATCCCGTTGACGGAGCCCAGCTTTTCCTTTGGATAATACTTGGGAAGCGACGTCACCCCGACTGAAAAGACCGCTCCCGAGATGCCCAGAAACAGTCCTCCGATCATCAGGTCGGCTGCACTCGTAGCCTCGCTGATGTAATACACGGGGACCAACAGGATCAAAAAACTGATGGCAAACAGCAGCCTCGCCCCGTAACGGTTCGCCAGATAGCCGACCGGTATCCGCAAAAGGGAACCGAGCAAAACCGGAATGGCCGTAATCCAGGCGATTTGCCCCTGTTCGAGCGACAAGCTTTCTTTCATAAATGGCATCAATGATGATAGGATCACCCAGACCATAAACCCGACGACCAGACTGGCGGTCTGCAGCGGCAATTGTATTTTCTTTACCATGAGCACTCATCCTCCTTGAGGAAGTTACACCCTCATGGTAATTGAATTTGGAGCAGGAGATTGTGATAAATCTCACAGGTGCCCTCTCTTCGTTTATGAAGACAACAAAAAGGGGTGGCATAGGCCACCCCGTATATCAATGTGGGAGGGAAGTAGTTTGAAAGCACTCAGACGCGACTTGAACGTTATGTCGTACTAGATGTACAGCTTAGTTGCCGGAACCCGTTGAAGCAGCTGGGTCGGTTGTACCACCTTCAGTTTTGCTTGCATCAGCATCTCCGGACTGAGAATCAGCCGAACCTGTCGATGCATCGGAAGAACCTTTCGACGCATCCGTTGAATCGGTTGTGGAATCCGATCCAGTCGACGCATCAGAAGACCCCGGTGTGGAATCCGAAGCTCCCGTCGACGCGTCAGGAGTCGATTGATCTTGGGAAACAGAACTATCTGTAGACTGATCAGTTTCGGTTGTGGAGGAAGAGCCAGGGGTCGTTGCGCTTCCGTCTTGTTGTGTCGCTGGTTCCGGGTTGCTGGTCGGGCTGGAGCAAGCCACCAAGCTGCCGGACAGAAGAAGTGCGACTGCCGCTAAGGATATCCATCGTTTGTTCATGATTGAACTCCCCTTTCCTGTCTTTACTTTGTGACTTCTTTCGGCCACATGTATATCGTAGCTGGGAAAGATGATCATCCTGTGAGGAGAGTGGGAAAAAACCATGAACAAAATATGAAAAAACGATGACCTTCTCAAACTGTCAGACTGTCAGGAAACCGACCGTTCGCAGTTCAGTGCCGGCAGCCGGACGATAAACACGCTTCCCTTCCCCGGCTCGCTCTCCAGTGTTACCTGTCCGTCGTGCAGCTCAACCAATTCTTTGACGATCGCAAGTCCAAGCCCTGTCCCCTTGTTCTTTTTGGAACGGCCGCGGTCAACCTTGAAAAAGCGCTCCCAGATCCGCTCCTGATCGTCCGGCGAGATGCCGATCCCCGTATCGCTGACGGAGATTTCCACCCACTGTCCATCGCTTCGGGCCGAGAGGCGAATCGTCCCCTCATCGGTGAACTTGATCGCATTTTTCACGAGGTTTTTCAAAATTTGTGCGACCCTGTCTTTATCGGCGTACACCTTGGGAAGGCCCTTCGGCTGCTCTACGATGATCTCAATGCCCTTTTCCTCGGCTTCCGGGCTGAAGGAAAACGCCACCTTGTTCATCAGCGTTTCCACATCAACAGGGAATTTCGCCAGCGTTACTTCATTGTTCTCCAGTTTCATCAAGTCCATCAGATCATCGACCAGCCGACTGATGTGCAAGGTCTCCGAATACATGACCGCGTAGTATTTCTGACGGGATTCCTCTTCCTCGACCAGCCCGTCCTGCAGCGCCTCCAAAAAGCCTTGCATCGCCGTCAGCGGCGTCCGCAATTCATGCGAGACATTCGCAAGAAAATCGTTCCGAACTTGCTCCAGGTGCTGCCGCTCCTGTTCTACACGCTCCAATTTGCCGGCGAGCGTATTGATCGTCTGGGCCAGGTCGCCAATCTCGTCGGCAGTGTCTACCTGTACACGTTCGGAGTAGTTCCCCCGTCCGATCTCCGCTGTCGTCCGTTCGATATTTCTGAGCGGCCTGGAAATGGACCAGGACAAATACGAAACCATCGCCGTAGACAAGAGCACGCCAAACAAGGTCGCCCAGAGAATCGTTTCCCTCATCTGGGCAAAGGTCCGCTCCACTCCCTCAATCGGCGCATGCAGAATGATCCCCCCGTACACCTTTTCCCCTTTGCCCCAAGGGATAGATACGGATAGCATCGGATCTTCCAAGCCTTCCATCTTTAACTCCGTAACCGCATTCTTTCCTTTTAATACGGAATCGGCAATGGAGTGGGCAACCGCTTTTCCCGTAAATACCTCATCCTTCATAGAAGTCGCCACAATCTTGCCTTTTTGGTCAAACAGCCAGATGCGCATGTTAAAGGACTCATCGAGCGAGGCCAATTTTCCAAGCAGTGCCGGGTTGATTACATTGCTGTCTTGGATGGCGGCATTCACTCGCTTCGCCTGACGAAGCATCTCTTCTTTTTGGGCACCGTAAATGTACTCCTTTGCGAGAAAGGAGATCAGGATGCCGGAAAAGCCCAAGCCGATGAGGACCGTAGCCAAAAAGCTGAACAGCAGACGGCGGAAGATGCTTTTTGACATCCCCATCATGCTTCATCCACTCCGAATTTGTAGCCGATCCCCCACACGGTGTGTATGCATTCATAAGGAAGCACCTGGAGCCTTTGCCTGATTTTTTTGACGTGCACATCAATCGTACGGGCATCTCCGAAATAGTCAAAACCCCATATCTGTTCCAATAATTGCTCACGTGAAAACACGGTGCCCGGTGACTTCGCCATGTGCACCAGCAGGTCAAACTCCTTTGGACGAAAACTGATTTTCTCGTCTGCAGCCAGCACTTCCCGTTTTTCAATATCAATCATGAGCCGATCAAAGGTAAGTACCTTCGCCGTATCCTCTTCCTGCTTTTCTCTCGGCTGCGTCCGTCTCAAGATCGCCCGGATCCGGGCCACAAGCTCCCGGGGACTGAACGGTTTGGTTACATAATCATCGGCGCCCAGCTCGAGGCCAAGCACCCGGTCGAATTCTTCATCTTTGGCTGTCAGCATGATAATCGGAGTATCCCATTTCTTGCGGATTTCTCTGCACGCTTCAAAGCCATCCATATGGGGCATCATCACATCGAGAACGATGAGATCGGGAATCTCCTTTTCCACAAGCTCCAAGGCTTGCTTCCCGTCGTTTGCCACGACTAAATCAATTTGTTGTTTGGAAAAGAACAGACGGATAATTTCGCACACATTTGGATCGTCGTCCGCGACTAACACTTTCGTATTTATCATGGTCAACAACCTCCCTTCTGTGGACAGTGCCTGCCATCCGTAAGCAGAAAAGCATAAATTTTTATCATGGTAACATATAATAGCTTGCTTGTGGACCTGCATAAGTCATGCCGCCATAGTATGATTCTCCAGTACAGGATGGGGCTGGATTTTCTGGTACAATCCGATGCATTCCATTGCTTTCCGATACATTCCTTTGATTTCCGAGGCTTTTTTAAATACCGGCATCGGGTGATCCTTGCAAAAACAAAAGCGCTTTTTCTGATAGGCAGGCAAAAGTCCTTCATAGCTTTTATCCATCGAAAAAGGATGTGCCGATTCCGCAGCACATCCCGTACACCTTATTATTTCATGATGGTCAACAATTTGCAAACCCCATACTCAGCCTTCTCCCTGTCCCCCTCGGGAATTCGCTTCAACAGATCGAGCGCGGCGTAAGGCACTTTTAACGCATGCGGATCTTCGTATGTCTTCTCCCAATATTCCGGTGCAAGAACAGATGAAAACTCCGGTTCATGCACTTGGTCCCTTCGTACCTCCTCAGGCATTTGGCGATTGAGGTACATTTGTATGCGGTGGTTAATCATGCCTGCATCGACCAAGTCCTTATAGCCGAAGCGTTCCAGGTCGGTAAGTGCTTGCGCAAACGTAATGCTGTGCTCGGTTTCTCCGGCGAAATGGTACATGACGCCATCGATCTTTCTTCCTGCTGATACTGTATGAAGCTCTTCAAATGCACGCTGCGCCATATCGACAGTGTCTCGATAGGGGGGAACAAATGGCCGGACATCCGGTTCGGTTACTTCAAAGTAGTTATCGATGCCCCAATATCGGTTCTGTCTGTCCTGCGTAGTCAATTCCAATACATGGACCAGGCCGTCCACGATCTCGGCTGTAATGAGTTCCGGCCGTTGCCGTAACGCTTTGAGAGCGAGTACCCCCAGCGCCAATCCGTGTCCGGAGGTTCTCAGTCTTTCTGTATTTGTCTGAATGCCCGTTACCAGTCGTTCCAGCAGATGCGGCTCCTCCCTGCTTTCTAGCAGCGGTGTGTACCATTCCGGGTTATTCCGCCGAAAGCCTTCGCATATCCGCTCTATTCCCTGCTTTACGTGCTCGGGTAGCTCATGCTCCTGATTCATAAAATACCCGGCCAAAAACGCTGCTCCAAAGTGGGCATAAAACCAGCCGTGTCTTCCCCCTCTTGCCATACCAATCAAACCCAATTCCAAAAAAGAATCCAGACTACGCATGGTAACAGCTCCCTTCTTTTGGTAGCTACCATTATATAATATACATTACTGTTTTTAAAGTATGAAAATTGATTGCTTGTACACAAAAAGGCCTTGCTTCTCACTCCACAGGAGATGGAAACAA
>NZ_CP144922.1:5377500-5467500 GCF_036700025.1 Brevibacillus borstelensis
AATCTGTCTGCCAAACTTGCGCAAATACGCCTCTATATCGTTGTAAAGCCCGCTGTGGTTGGAATATTTGACATAGTTCTTCGCCGTGCGCAGCCAGTCCAGGGTGGTCGGCTTCACCTCGCTCAAAACCGTCTCCAAATCCTTCATCATGATCGGGCGCTCCACGCCGGTCTCCAAGATTTCCTCCAGAACAAGCTCCGCTGCCCGCTCACACACATTTTCAATGTCAGCCCCGGAAAAGAACTCCGTGTGCTTGGCCAGCCAATGGGGATCGATTCCTTTGGCAAATCGTCCGTGCAGCTTCAGCGTGAACATTTGCTCACGCGCTTCCAAATCTGGCGGCGCAACAAAAATCAACCGGTCAAACCGCCCCGGCCGCTTCAGTGCATTGTCTACATCCCAAGGGAGATTGGTAGCTCCAATGATCAAAACCTGATCGGTGCTGGTATCAATGCCTTCCATTTCCGACAAAAAGGTATCGATCACGCCCCGCATGTAATTGGATGAAGATTTTGAACGATTGTAGCCGA
Source organism: Brevibacillus borstelensis (assembly GCF_036700025.1). Taxonomy (NCBI): domain Bacteria; kingdom Bacillati; phylum Bacillota; class Bacilli; order Caryophanales; family Paenibacillaceae; genus Brevibacillus; species Brevibacillus borstelensis. Next base: position 5,378,031 of record NZ_CP144922.1, read on the forward strand.
TCGTATCGATCTCATCAAAAAACATAATGCTCGGTTTATGGTGACGCGCCTTGTCAAACATGGCTTTCAGATTCTGCTCGCTCACTCCGATATACGGGTCCAGAATATCGGTGATGTGCACCGGGACGAAGGTGGCTTTGCATTCTCCTGCAGTCGCTCTCGCCACGAACGTTTTCCCGCAACCGGGAGGGCCGTACAGCAATACGCCGCCGCCCACTTTTTTGCGGAACTTGGAGAACAGGCCTTGATTGAAAAACGGGCTTATTATCCGCAAGCGAATCGTTTTCTTCAATTCATGCAGGCCTGCCACATCCTCAAACGTGACCTTGTTTAACGTTGGCAGTTCCTCTTTTTTCTCCCGTTGGCCGCCATCGATAATTTTTAGGCCCGGATGGTTCTTTACTTTGTAGGAGTGGTTTTGTCTGCCCGCTCCAGTTCCCTGGCTGCCAGCATAACGGTCATCCTCGTAATCGCTGTTGTCGTCATCGGCTTCATCGTATTTCTGTTCGGCTTCATCGTATTTCTCATCGTCTTCCCCGAAATCATTTTGCAGCGAATGGTTGCGGCCATCTCTTTTATGATCTGTTTCTTGGGGGGGAGCCTCGTTTTTCTCTCCGATGTTTTCTGTTTCCATCCCTTTGGCCAGAGGCGCGACATTGCTCATCCCTGTAGCCGAGGCGGCGGAGGAGTTCTTCTGGACAGCCGGGGCAGCAGCACTGCCCGTTGCCTGTTGCTGCAGCTGTTGTGTGGCCAGTGACAGCTCCCGAATAAAGTCATTGCGCAATTCCTCATTCTCGCAATATGTGAGTCCTGCAGAATATGAACTGATCGCTTCCAGCCACAAACCGTTTTCGGCCAGTTCCTTTCCTAACCAGAAGTGCGTTTGGGCGTCCTCGGGATGCTTTGCCGCCATTTGACGCAGCCATTGTATTTTTTCCAAAGCGTGTTCACCGCCATTCATCCATGGTCTTCTATCTTGACGCGTGCATCCAGTTTCGGATATTCGTTTGCAACCTCTCATCATTCTACATCAAATGTAAAAAACTTCAAGAAACATGGTGGATTGTGACGATTTCTGCGGGTTGTCCTTTTCTTTATTTTATGTGGGTATTCGGGCAAAAGAAGCAGCGAAAACGGGACTTTCTTACCATTCCCTGTTCTGTTTTGATGTCTTGGCTATTACAAACACCCGATACAAATACTTCCATTATTGATAAACAATATAAAAAGGCCGTCACGCTCTCGTGCGAAACGGCCTTTCCATCCTTAATAGGGATCAGCCTGATGCCCTTTTCTTTCGGCTTCCTTCACTGCTGCTCCAGCGTTTTCTGTGCCGATCGGACCGCCCGTCCCCAATTTTCCCGAATCCTTGCTGCCGGCCTGCTCCAGACCCTCCCGGACGCGACGGCCGTAATCGGGATCGCATTTTGTTAGCATCTCGATCATCTTGTCCTGAATTTCCTTCCTGCAGACGCGCAAGGCGTTTACCAGATTTTCGATCAGATCGTCCCGCTCCCAGTCCTCGAACATCCGGTAACGCTCCCCGGCCTGTTTGAAGTCATTGGTCCGGTCAATTTTTTGCCGCACCACATTTCCCGCTACGTACGGCTCGTGGTCCTTTTCTTCCTGCACGACCTCACGCAGTCCCCCAATCGTGGACGGCTCGTAGTTGATATGCGGATTGGTCCTGTCCACATGGTAGAGCATTTGACCGCCTTCCTGATTGGTGGCTACGCGTTTTTTCGGAGCGTTGATCGGAAGCTGCAAATAATTGGCGCCTACCCGATAACGCTGTGTGTCAGAGTAGGAAAACGTCCGCCCCTGCAGCAGCTTGTCATCGGAAAAATCCAGTCCGTCGACCAGTACGCCCGTCCCGAAGGATGCTTGCTCTACCTCCGCAAAGTAGTTTTCCGGATTTTTGTTCAACACCATTTTGCCTACAGGGAGAAACGGAAATTGTTCCTCCGGCCAAAGCTTGGTCGGGTCCAATGGATCAAAATCAAGCTCCGGATGCTCGTCATCGCTCATGATCTGGACACAGAGCTCCCACTCCGGGTACTCGCCTCGCTCGATTGCTTCGTACAAGTCCTGAGTAGCGTGGTTGAAATTTTGTGCCTGAATTTTTTGGGCTTCCTTTTGCGTGAGGTTCTTGATGCCTTGGGAAAGCGGCTGCCAATGGTACTTCACCAGAACGGCTTCGCCCTCTTTGTTGACCCACTTGTACGTATTGACGCCCGAGCCCTGCATCTGGCGATAATTGGCCGGGATGCCCCACGGAGAGAAAAGAAACGTAATCATATGCATGGCTTCCGGGGTGTTGGAGATGAAGTCAAAGATGCGCTCCTGGTCCTGAATATTGGTCACCGGGTCCGGTTTGAACGCGTGAATCAGGTCCGGAAACTTCATCGCATCCCGAATGAAAAACACTTTCAGGTTGTTGCCTACCAGATCCCAGTTGCCGTCTTCCGTATAGAATTTGACGGCAAAGCCGCGCGGATCGCGCAATGTCTCCGGCGAGTGGATGCCGTGGGTGACCGTGGAAAACCGGACAAACACGGGTGTGCGCTTGCCCGCTTCCTGAAACAGCTTGGCCCTGGTGTACTTGGCTATAGGCTCGTCTCCCACTTTGCCGTACGCTTCAAAATAGCCATGGGCACCTGTCCCGCGCGCATGAACGACCCTCTCCGGAATGCGTTCCCTGTCAAAATGGGTGATTTTTTCCAGAAAATCGTAGTTCTCCAGTGTCGTGGGGCCTCTTCTGCCCACCGTCCTCATGTTCTGATTGTCCGTAATGGGGTGTCCTTGCCGGTTGGTGAGAGAATCTTCGCCCTCCCCCGCAGTCATTCTTTTGTCGTATACGCCGCCGGCACCCATTACCGAGGTCCCGTTCTCTCCTTCCGCTGACGCTCCTCGTTCCTGATGAACATCACTCATTGCATTCCCCCGCTTTCAGTCAAATAGCTTGCTTGCACGTTTTTTGGTTGCACATATGTAATATCTTCCTGCGGGGGTAGCTTTATGCAAAAATTGCCTGCGAAACCATTAGAGAGGGAATTTCATGCCACATACGAATGTGTAACACTCTGGAGATGTTGGTCGGCAAAACCGCTACAGGGCACAGCCTAAAGTGAGCCTGAAAACTGGCTTCTTCTGCTGCGCCCTGTATGTAGCGACTTTCATTTGGCTTCCAAGTCAGCAAAGGATTGACTCCAATCCTTCCTACGCCCGCTTTCTGCGCAATTGATAGTACGTGACTGCCAATGCCAGCGCCAGGACAATTCCTTTAATGATGTCATACGCATAATAAGGAAGATTCAGCATCGTCATGCCGTTCAGCAGGACACCGATCAGGATGGCCCCGACGAAGGTGCCGAATACATTGGGCTTGCCTGCGCCAAATACAGAGAAACCGACAAACGCCGCGGCCACCGCATCCATCAGCATGGAGCCTCCGCTGCTCACCTGACCGGTTCCGATTCGCGCAGCCAAGAGCATCCCTCCGAGTCCGGCAAACAGGGCAGAGAGCACGTAAGCAAGCGTCCGGTACCGGTTCACGGGTATTCCGGAGAGCCGTGCCGCTTCCACATTCCCTCCGGTCATATAAAGCATGCGCCCTTGTCTCGTATAGGTCAAATAAATATGCGTGACCGCCACCAGCAAAAAGGTAAGCAGCACAGGCACCGGTACGGAGAGAATCTCGCCTTGCCCCAGCCAGAGAAACCATTCCTGAAATTTGCCCGGAGCAGTCGTCCCGTCCTCCATCGGCATATTGGCGTAGATCGAGTAGCCCTTTGAATAGGTCATATGGACGCCGTTTACGATGTACAGCATCGCCAAGGTCGCCAACAGGTCGGGAATCCGAATCTTCACGACCAACAGCGCGTTGATCAAGCCCACCAGAACGGCCAGAACGATCGGAACCGTCAATGTCGCGACCGCTCCTTGTTCGTACCAGACCATCATCGATGCGGAGACAACGGTAGTCAAGGAGACGGTCGAACCGACAGACAGGTCGAATCCGCCGACAATCAAGGAAAACGTAACACCGACGGCCACAAATGTGACGATGGAGATGGAGCGCAAAATATCCGTGATGTTGGCATAGGTAAAGAAATAAGGATTGGTCAGGCTAAAAAGCAGGATGACGATGGCGATCACGGCAACTGTTCCGTATTTATAAACAAAATCAAACAAGCTGTATTTTTTTGCTTCCATCTTATTCACCCCCGCTTGCGTAATACATGATTGACTCCTGGGTCGCTTCTTCCCGGCTCAGCTCTTTTACGATTTGTCCCTCGAACATGACGAGGATCCGGTCCGCAATCCCCAGCACCTCGGGAAACTCGCAGGAAAAATACAGGATGCCTTTTTTCTCCGCGGCGAGCGAGCCGATCAGGCGGTAAATGTCGCTTTTCGCCCCGATGTCCACACCCTTCGTCGGCTCGTCGAACATAAAGATGCGCGCATCCGTATCCAGCCATTTTCCGATAGCGACCTTCTGCTGGTTTCCCCCGCTCAAGTGGCCGACAGGCTGACGAATGCCCGCTGTCTTTACCCCCAGTTTTCGGACGATCTTCTCGGCTTGCTCCGACTCCAGTCTTTGCTTCACAAAGCCCCTTGGCGACCATTTGGCCAGGGTAGCCACCGACAGATTGCGGGCGACCGACTCCTCTACGAATATCCCTTCCTTGCGGCGCTCCTCCGGCACGAGGACGATCCCCGCCTGGACTGCCTCTTTCGGCGTGCGAAGCCGCAAAGCCCTGCCGTTTACAATCAGCTTGCCATCCTCCCACTCATCCGCGCCGAACAGCAGACGTGCCAGCTCCGTCTTCCCTGCTCCAACCAGGCCGACGACACCGACGATTTCTCCCTCGCGCACATGCAGGTCCGCTCGGCGAACCTTGCCTCCTCTGGCGTTTTTCACTTCCAGGATGGTCTCGCCGATCGGCACCTGGGTCTTCGGGAACTCCTCGGAGAATGTCTTGCCCAGCATCGCGGCGATGACCTCGTCCATCGTTGTGTCCGCCGTCTCTTTGGTAGAGATCCGTTGTCCATCGCGCATGACGGTGATCCGGTCGCAGATTTGAAAAATTTCCGGCAGCCGGTGGGAGATGTAGATAATGCCCAACCCCGCTTGCTTGCACTGCTCGATGATCTGAAACAGCCGCTCTGTTTCCGTGTTGCTGAGCGGAGCTGTCGGTTCGTCAAAAATAATGAATCGGGCCTGCTGTACCGTCGCCCGGGCGATCAGGATCAGCTGCTTTTCGGACAGCGTACAGGCTTCCACCTGCTTTTTCACAGGAATGGAAAAGCCAAACCTTGCGAGAATCGCTTCCGCCTCTTCATACAAGCGGCGCCAGCTGATCAAGCCCTTTGCTTGGATTTGGCGATCGAGCAATATGTTTTCCGCTACACTGAGGTACGGGATCAGCGCCGTATCCACTTCCTGATAGACGCATTGAATCCCGAGCGCTTTGGCATCCTGCGGCGACTGGATCGCGGCCTCCCTGCCATCAATCACAATGGAGCCTCCGTCCGCCACATAGGCTCCCGTCAAAATCTTCATCAGCGTGCTCTTCCCCGCTCCGTTGGCTCCGAGCAGAGCGTGAACTTCTCCCGCTTTCACTTCGAAATCGACGGAACGGAGCGCGGGTACGCCAGAGAACTGCTTCATGATGCCGTTCATCTGCAAAGTCGTCATTTTCTGTCCCCCCTTATTAAGGAAGAATCCCGTTGATGGATGATCAACGGGATTACGCTACACCATCTATGCAGGATTACTTGCCCCATTCTTTCACGTACTGGGAGAGATCTCCCATCGTGATTTTCTTGTCCGTCGGCAAATCGTCTCGCTTGACCAGCACAGGATTCAGTTTGACGCTGTCCGGCACCTGCTCGCCGTTGATTTTTTTGAAGACGGTTTGGGCTTGAATCCGTCCGATGTTGCCCGGGTCTACCGCTGCAGTCGCTACCCACGAGGTAGAGGGATCCTGCATGAGCTGCAGGTCTTCGTCGCTCAAATCGATCGAGTATACTTTGATCTCGGTACGGCCGGCTTGCTGAATGGCGCGGGTCGCTCCTTTGGCGAACTCATCCCAGGAAGCCCAGACCGCTGTAATATCTCCTTTGTTTGGATACTTCTTCAGAATGGCTTCCATCTGCGATTGCGTATCCAGCGCGGTGTTGTTGGTGGCGCTGCCGAAAGCGGCAACCTCCTTGATATCCGGATATTTCTTCAAAAAGGCTTCGTACGTGATCTGGCGTTTTTCCATCGGTGCAAAGCCAGCCACCCAAATTTTCACGATGTTTCCTTTGCCGCCGGTATCTTCAGCCAGCTTCTCCAGGCTAAGCTCAGCCAGCTTCTGGTCATCCTGCTCTACTACCGGAACCCCGGGAAGCTTGATGTCTGTATCAAACAGCACGAGCGGGATGTTTTGCTTCACAGCCTTTTCTGCTCCTTGCTGCAGTGCTTCTGCAGTGCCGTGGTCAATCAGAATGCCGTCGAAACGCTGGTTGACCGCCGCATCCAGGTTGGAAGCCATTTTGGACAGATCGGTATCTGCGTTGAAAACAGTCAGCTCTCCGCCGTTCTTTTCTACTTCGGCTTTGACGCCGGCAATGTACTGAGCCGAGAATGTGCCTACGTTTTGCCGCATCACGAGCGCGATCCGTTTTGCTTTCTCGCCGGAGCCGCCACCCGCTCCGCCGTTTCCGGAAGACGCGCTGTTGCCCCCGCCGCAAGCTGTCAGCAAAAGAGACGCAGAAAGGATAAGCGATCCAATCAAACTAAACTTCTTTTTCATATCGGAAAACCCCCTTTTTAAAGTAACACGGTACGCTGTTCTGCGGTTTTGAACCGGAATCGACATCCATTTGCTCCATCAAAAAAGCCTCTTTCCAGATGAAAGAGGCTTAAATCAGCGGATTTTCGCCTCTCATCTGTCAGGTATCGCTACCTGTAGGAGTTAGCACCTTGGCTCAAAAGAAACGTGTTCCTTTGCGCTAGGTTGCCGGGCTTCATTGGGCCAGTCCCTCAGCCTTCTCTGGATAAGAGTTCATATTCTCATATCAAAACCTTTTGTATATACAGAATATAATGGCTGCTTTCAAACCTGTCAACTAGGATTTTTTCCCCTTCCCTGTCCCTATCTTTTCAAATGCCTGGGCGACAAACCAACTGTGCTCCTCCCGCATCTTTTGTTCCGTAGACGCATCGAGTCCCCAGTCGGATATTTTGGAAGCCGGGCGCAAAGCTGCGAACAGATCCCAGTAAGACAGGTCTGTAAAATCGAACTTCGTCAAGGATTGATAGCGACCGGTAAAACGAAGCATCGCCTCGATGCCGAATGCCCACAGAATCTCCAGTCTGGCGTTGGCAACATCCGCGAGCGGATCTCCGAGCTGCGCGTCCTCCCAGTCGATCACTGCAGCAAGCTGTCCGTCCCTCCACATTACATTTCCTGGCCAAAAATCTCCATGCAGCAGTACGGATGGATTCCGCGAAGGCAATGGCCAGACTGCCTCCAGCACATCCCGAATGCGTCCCTCACCCAGCGATTCATCTGTGATTGCCGGCCGTTTTTCGATTTTCTCGGTACATGCCTTCTCCAGTTTGGGCAAAAAGGACAAATCCAGCTTCGAGACGTCCACACTGTGAATCCTGGAAAGCTGCGCAGCTAGCTGGAAAACGTGGTCGGTCACATCGGCAGGAGTGAACTCAGTCTTTCCCTCGATGTATTCAATCACGACGTACGGCGTGGAAAAAATCTCGCCTGATTGATCCAGGAAAAATGGCACTGGCGCGGCCACCCCCACAGACTTCAGGAGTTCCATCAGCTTGAATTCATCTGCCGCCACATGGGGATTCTGTGCAATGTCTGCCGCACCGTGCCGGCGCACAACCACTTTTCTCCTTTTGCCGTCAAGCTGCTCGATTTCAAGCGCCGTCACCTGCGCTGAGACACCGCCTTTCAACTCCCAGGAGCGAACCAGCTTGCTTTGGGGTTCAAGCCTTTGAACCAATCTTTGAAAGCAGTCCCTTTCCGTTGATTCTGTCATTTGCACCTCTCCTTTGCCTTTTCCGGAATATTCGCTATCCCCGTGATCAAATCATCCCGGTTTCCCGCAGAAGATGAAAAATGAAAAGCGGACAGCTCTCGAATGGGCCGTCCGCTTCTTTTGCTCGCTTTACGGGTCAATCGCTGTTTATCGCTTTAGTTGGATGTGCAGCCATTGCATTTTTCACCTGGACTGCAACTGCTAAAGCCAGCGCCTGACCCAATCCCCCCCACAAATTCCCAACTACTTCTGCTGGTAATTTACTCTTACGATCTTCCAGCCATACGGGCTTGATTCTTCCTGTTCCAAAGAGTATTCCACCTGATAATTTCCTGTCAGCGTATGCTGATAGCTTCCTGTCACCCACAATCGCTTCGGATTGCTGTCATCTTTCCTGACCACCAGGCTGCCGCTGTAATCATGCAGAGGGAGCGGAGCGATCTCTTCCAGTGACTCTTGGGCGTCCTTGCTGAAAAACTGCCCGATCCGCGACGGGTCCTTCTGGACATACGCCTGATTGGCGGCGGTGAGGAAGAGGTTGACGATGTTTTTCTGGCGAAGCTGCGTTTCCTTGAACTGCTGAGGCGTATCGCGTTTCCAAAGATCATGCAAGCGTTTCAGGACGATGGCAAACTGCGCTCGTGTCATTTGTTTTTTCGGGTCAAAATTTTTGTCTGCGTTAAAGAGATAGAATTCGGAAATCGCTGCCGCATAGGGCGATGCCGTATCCTCGTATTTGGGATCGTGCTTCCACAGATAGTAGCCCGTATAGTAAGGCTTCACTTCATCCAGCTTGAGGGTTGTCGCCCGCATTTTGTAAGGAGCCAGGACATGGAACAGGATCATGCTCGCTTCTTCTCTGGTCAACGGCTTTTGCAAATAATCGGAGGACAGCCACCAGTCGATGTTGTTCTTCTGTGGCTGCTTCATACCTCCACGTTCGGATAAGTGCAGGTAGTACAGCATGCTTTCTCCCGGATCGAAGGAATTGACAAATCCGGTTTGTATGTCTAGCATGGCGCGCATATTGGCAAGGAGTTGTTCCGTTTCCTGTTTATAAGAGAACCGTTGATCCACATGCGTATTTGGCTTGGCTGTTTCCAAGGGACCATAGATGCCTTCCAGCACCCGGTTCAGCAAAGCCAGCGCTTCGCCCCTGGTAACCGGATTGTCCGGATGAAAATACCCGTACTTGAGGCGGTAAACATTCAGTGCGCTCAGTTCCTCGATTTCCTTTTGGGCCCAATGCCCCTGAATATCCTCATAGTATGCGGGAGCCGCAGAAGCGCCGGGGACAAAAAAGCTTTGGACGAACAGACCGAACATAACGATCCAGGCAAGATAACGTTTGTACATTTCTCAGTACTCCTTTCCAAATAATGCTTCGGGCAACATTTTCCCTAGGTAAGTGATCGTGCTGATGCTGACGGACGGGAATACCATGCGATTATCGGATTTCCGTTTACTTGTGGACTGCTCCTGTTTTATCGATCTGGATCAGCTTCCCGTTCTGTTTGACTGTGGCGACGCCATTTTTAAAAGGCGTGGCGTACTCGTACTGGCAATCGATGACGAGGCTTCCCTCGGCGTTGATGTACCCGAACTTCCCTCCCTTTTTCACGACAGCGAGCCCTTCGGAAAAGCTTGTCGCATGGTCGAATTGATACGCAATCGCCAGCTCCTTGTCAAACGGATTGATCTGTTTGACATAGCCCCATTTCCCGTTCTGCTGGACCGGCACAAGCACAGGGGCTGGTGCGGCTTTTGGCTGCGGCTTTGGCTGGGCGGGCTTTGCTGCAACCTGACTGGGCTTTGCTGGTTGTGGTTGCGGCTGTACGCTAGGAGTCGGCTTGCTTTGCTTTTTTGGGCTTTCTTTCTTCGGTCTGGGGGCGGCTTCTTTTTTTGCGACTGTCGGAGGAGCGGCTTTTGCGGCAGTCTCCGCTGTCGCCGCCGGGCTGGGCGTCGCTGCCGCTTCTGCTGGCGGTTGTACCGCCTGTTCCGCTGGCAGCTCTGGCTGCGGCATTGGGGGAACAGATGGAACCAGCTCTTTCCCCTGCCCGCTGAGACTCGACGCTGTCTCTATGGCTGCAACTGCCTTTTCCTTGGCAAATCCAAACAGGGACGAGCGCATATCTTTTCTATCTCCGTCACTTGCGGGGCTGGACCCATTGGGCTCCTCCGTCTCCTCTGCTGGCAGTTCTTTGCTCTCGGAGGTCTGGCTGGCCGGAGCGGGTTCTGGCTGGGCACTTGCCGAATCGCCTTTTCCGCCGCTCATCTGGGACAGGGCGACGCCGTTAATAATCAGCGTGACTGCCACGATCGCTCCTCCGATGATCAGGCTTTTGCGATTGCCCCAGCTCTTCTTCTTTTTGACTGGTCCGGCGGCGGCCGTCACCTGGATGTGCGTTTCCGTCCGCTGCCCCTCATACTGGGCCAGGACGACCATGTTTCCGACCACACCTACAGTTACAGCACCTGCCTTGGTTACTGTGCCAATCTGTGGCTGATCTGTGCTCCAGCGTACTTGCTCAGTAATGTCCTCCTCCCGTCCATCCATCCAGACGAGGTACGCCTTCAACTGTGCGGTTTGACCGGGATGCAGCTCCAATTCAGCCGGTACGACTTTGATGTAATGGGTAGTAGGCTCCCCGGTATTCGATTGTATGGACATGGTGGCACCCCCTAATTCTTCAGGTTTATCGTATAGGTATTTACACCTTGAACAGAAACGGCGTTAAAGTAAGCAAGACCGGACTGAGGAAGCTTCACAGCGTACGAAATGCCTCCTCCGGCATCTTTTAGGCCTTTTACCGTCACTACGCTCGGGACGGGAACGCTGATCGCTGCCGGCTGATTCGTCAAAGTAAGTACGGGGTATACCGACTTTCCATTGACAAGGATCTCGATCTGATCTCCGTCTTCGGCGTTGAAATCCCAAATCAGCATGGTTGCCTCCCCCGCTTCGTCGGCAGGGCTCTCTACGACAAAATCCTTCGCTTCCAAACCGGCCGTATTCTCTTCGGCAAACAACTGTTCACCGGCTGCGACGGACGTGCTGACCCGGCTATTGACGATCTGAGCGGCATCCCCCTCCGGCAGTTGTCCCCCCGTAAAGAAGACGGCCGCGGCAATCAAAATGGTTGCCAGCAAAAATGATTTTCCGATTCCTTTTTCGCCGGGGACCGCATCATGGGGCTCGGGTTTGCTTCTGCTGTCCGGAGCGTATGACCGAGGCGCATCTCCCCTTGACATGCGGCGCGACTCTTCCACTTGCATCACCCCTGCTTTCTCACGGTGAGACTAATCGGATATTTGCAGTACCAGTAAGACAAGAAGACCCGGGTCACCAGAACAATCACGACCGCTCCTCCTATCGCCAGCCACTTCGGAAACAACAAGCTGTCTGCCCACTGGTTCATCACTTCCAGACCTGCAGATGTTCCAATCGCCATAAAGTAAGCGATATGCAGGAAAGGCAGCAAAACCGGGTATTTTCGGTACAAGGTTCGCAAGGCTCCCACCCGGACGGATGCGAACAGCAGTCCGCCGATCACTCCCAGCACAATCAGGGGATACCCCAGACGGGGAGCCTCGTACTTGGCTACCTCGATCATGTCGAGGATAGAGAACAGCGGCATGGTGACCAGGATCAGTACACAGGGGAGCAGGAGCAGATAGAAACAGACCGCGAACATCGCCTTAGCTGCTTTCATAGATAGCCTCCTCCACCACATCGCATTCTTCCAACATGGTCAGCTCTTGTATGGTTGCGTGTTTGTTTCGGCTCAGGCGCATGGCGTGCGAGCGTATTGCCCGTTCACACAGATTCCTGGCAAAGCGTCCGTTCCCCGCCATCTTGTCCCCTTGCGTCTGAACAAACTGCTGCCGCATGGCTCGCTCTGCCGCAGCAGAAGCCTCATAGCCTCGCTGCGCCAACAATTGCCGGGTGATTTGCAGCAATTCATCAGGTGTATAATCCGGAAACTCAATGATCGTCGGAAACCGTGAACGCAAGCCGGGATTGCTTGCCAAAAACCCGGTCATATCCTCGCCGTAGCCTGCCAGAATGACGACGAGACTGTCGCGAAAATCATCCATCGCCTTGACCAGCGTGTCGATCGCTTCCCGGCCAAAGTCACCTTCGGCCCCCGCCAGTGCGTATGCTTCATCGATAAAGAGCACACCCCCCAGCGCACGCTCGATGACTTCCCGCGTTTTGAGTGCCGTTTGCCCCACATAACCGGCGACGAGCCCGGAGCGATCCGTTTCAATCAGCTCATCCCGCTTGATTACGCCCAATCGATACAACTGCCGCGCAATGATCCGGGCCACCGTCGTCTTGCCTGTTCCGGGATTCCCTTGGAAAATCATGTGCAGCGTCTGTCCCGCCGCATCGGGTATTCCGGCCGCTTTCCGCCGCTGTGCGATCTGGATTTGTGCCGCCAAAGACCTGACCATGTATTTGACCGGCTCCAATCCAACGACGGCAGCCAGTTCCTCCTCCAGCTCGGCCATTATGTTCTCTGCAGTACCGCGCTCCTTATCACCGATGCCCCAGTCTTCAGCTCGCAGCCACCTCCACTCTTCCGCCCCCGCTTCCAACTGGGCCAGACGAGCTGATTGCCTCCTCACAGCTTCCTCAAACAGGTTGCGAACCAGACGCCCGTTTCCGGTATCGCTTCGGCCCCGTACCTGCTTGCCTTCAATCATTCCGAGCAAATGCTGACGGGCATCGGGATGGATTTCGTACCCGCGGCCGATTACCATTCTCTCCAGAAGCTCCGCCATCTCTTCCGGCGTGTAGTCGGGGAATTCGATCTGCAGCGGAAAGCGGGAGCGAAGACCGGGATTCACTTTCAGAAAGGCGTCCATCTCCCGTGTATAGCCGGCCAGGATAACGATCATCTGGTCCCGGTGGTCCTCCATCGCTTTGACCAGTGTATCGATGGCTTCCCGGCCGTACAGATCGGCAGGGTCCCGGGACAGTGTGTATGCCTCATCAATAAACAGCACGCCGCCAATCGCCTCCTTTATCCTTTCTGCGGTTTTGGCGGCTGTGGAGCCGATATACTCGCCTACGAGATCCTGTCTGGTCACCTCGACCAACTGACCGCCCGACAGCAGCCCCATGCTTTTCCAGATGCGGGCCACGAGCCTGGCTACGGTTGTTTTTCCCGTACCCGGATTGCCTGAGAACACCATGTGCATCGACATGGGAAGCTTCGTTTGGCCTGTCAGGCTTCGCTTTTTTTCAGCCGTCACGACATCCAGGCATTCTCGAACGAATTTCTTAACGGCGTCCAATCCGGTCAACTGCTCCAGCTCCAGCAAAGCTTCTGAAAGCTCCTGCTCCTGCCCTCTCGCCAAACCCGGCAGCGGCAAGCTGACCGCTCCGCTGACGAGAACGAGCTCTCCCTCCCGGAAAGCCACCAGCGCCTCCTGATCGGAACGAAGCACTCCTCTCGCTCTCCAGTCCAGCAATTGCGGGGTAAATACATGTGTGACCCATTCCTCAATCGCCTTCTCGTACCGTTTTGTCTGTTCTACCTGTTTGGCGAGCTCTTGAAAAACGGACTCTTCAAAAGAAAGGGTCAGCCGGATATCCGCTTCGAGCCTTTCTGCTTGCGCCAGACACCTTTCTCCCAGCAGCTTCGCCAGAGTATCAAGGCCGGGGGCAGCAGTGAACGCGCACGTATCCAGACTTTTTACCAGGGCTTGCGGAACGGCTGGCGAAATCATTTTCTCCAGCGTCCTTCGCTCCATTTGTTCAGCGGCTCCTGCTGTTTCGCTTTTGGGAGACGGCTGGTCCACATGGAGGACCAGGAAGTAGTCGGAGGCCTCTATCTGTCCCCCCTCCGGAGTCCGGATCAAGCCATCTGCAAACAGCTTCGTAACGTACTGGACGATTTCCGGGCCAGCCCGCTCAATGCCTCTGAAGCAAACCGTCCCGATTCCGTCCCGAAAGGCATTTGCACAGTCGAGGAGAAACAGCGTATGTGCCTCCCGCTCACCATATCTGTCCAAATCGACCGTCGTGACGTGGCCGTACGGCAACAGCCGCTTTCGGCAAAACTGATCGAGCAGCAAAGATAATGTTCGCAGCTTGCCCGTCCCTTCGGGTCCGGCCAGCAGGAGCCTGTGCTGGACTTTTCCGCTTTCCCGAAGCAAAAAGCTTTTTTTGTAGGCGATCGCCACTTCGTAGACGAACGGCTCCTGCCGGTTGATTTGCCCGTTAACCTCTTCGATGATGGCCGGGAAAAGATCATCCAGCTCGGCCCGGGACCGGACCCAGGCATGCTTGTTCCACCCCCGGACGGTATCTGCCACTGCCTCTCTTCCGCTGGCCAAAGGGCCAAAGGTCTCTTTTCCCGCAGACGAGGCTAGCGATTGGCTTTGCCCGGCCATCCCGCTCTGCCGAAATGGCGATGTTTCGGGCTGTTGCTGACGCTCTGCCTTTTTCCCCGAAAACCCTCGCTCCCGTATATGGTCAAGCAGTTGAAGCTCCGGAAAGAGAATGCGCATCCACTTTTTCCATGCCATGTCTGAATCGTTTCCTTTCGTCATCCCGCCTCGTCTCAATGGGCTTGATAGAAAAATCCAGAATTGTTATGATGTAGAACAAATGCCAGATTGGGCAAAATATCCAGCCCGGAGGGGCGTTTATGAAGATTTGGAATGCAACGAAAAACAGAATGATCGCACAGCAGGCCAAATGTGCCGACACGTCGGTCACAAGGATGCTCGGCTTGCTCGGGAGAAGCACGCTCCCGGAGGGACAGGCATTGATCATAAACCCGTGCAAGGCTGTCCATACCTGGTTTATGCGTTTTTCCATTGACTGTCTGTTTGTCGATCAACACGGCGAGATCGTCCATCTCATGGAGGAGCTGCAACCATGGCGGTATACTCCGTTTATAAAAAGGGCGGCCTATGTTATCGAACTGCCTGCCCATACGATCCGCAACACGCAGACTGAAATAGGCGATCGACTGGAAATTACAAGCTAACGAAAGGAATCGTGACCATGATCATTCAGCCATCGAATATCCAACCTCAGCCCATTTCAGTTCTTCTGGGCCATAGTCTGAAAACGGGGAAACGGATCTGGCTCAGCCAGTTTCCCTTCCTGTTCCTGATCGTTTCCCTTCTCTTTTGGTCAGAGCAAGCGCTGACAGGATGGGCACAGTCCCAGCAGTTGAAGGAAGCGTTCAGCCCGCTGATCATGACGCCAGTCAACGGCATTCTGCTGTCCCTCTATTTCGTCTACATGGGAATCGTTTTGAAACGATCTCATTTGGGAACACAATGGGATCAGCAGCTTCAGGCGCTGACGGCCTTTGGCAGCCTGGTGCCCGTCGTTATCCTTGCCAGCCTGCTTGAATTTGCAGGGGTGGCATTAGGTACGCTACTGCTGATTATTCCGGGCATTTTGCTCATGATCTGGTTTACCGTCTTTCCTCAGGTGATCGCCTTTGAAGGGATGGGGGCGATCGCGGCACTGAAGCGAAGTCTCTTTTTGGTAAAGGGCTCCACGCTTCGCGTCCTGGGCATCATCCTGATCTTTGCCGTCGTGAGAGCAGTCCTGCAATACTTGCCCGGCTTTTTGTTTCCGGCAATTGCCAGTCAGCCGGCGATAGCCTTCCTGCTCTTCCTCATACGCGAAATGCTGATATTGCCGTTTGAGGGCGCCGCCTACTACCTGCTGTACCTGGAGCTTCGCACAAGAAAAGAAGCATTCGATTTCGACGTATACCAAGAGGAGAGCAGCAGAATGTAATACCGTATCTTGTACGGACGGTCGCGGGTGGCCGTCCTTTACTCTTCCATCCTCGCCTCCGCAGATGCGGACAAGGTGGTCCCCTGGATGCCAAACATTTTCATGACTTCGCCCGGTACAAGCACGACCTGCGGTTCTTCGGGCGGCTCTACATTCCAGAGATCGCGGTCATACGAATCCAGTCCCGCCCAGGCAGCAGCGTCAGTGGCCTCGGACAGCTTCGCCTGATGATAGGCGATCACCCCGGTGTCAATGACCAGCCCGGCCACAGCCACAAGGACAGGAAGAAAAGCGGCGAACAGCACCAGGGCGCCGCCCTTTTCGTCCCGTTTCCACCGGCCCCACTTTCGTTTCCATTCCTTTTTCCACTTCGCTGGTATTTTCATCTGACCTCATTCTTTCCTGCTCAGGATTTTTGTCCCACCGCTATAGCACTTTATAGACAGCCGTATGCTCAAGCTTTACAACAGGATTGGAGAAAAACGCGCTGATGATCGGGATCGTCACCGGGTAGTCATAAGTGACTGTCACGCTGATGTCATTTCCCGTTTCCCGGATCTGGACATCGTGAGACCCGCTCAGGCCGTTCGTTAGAATGGACAGGGCGGTGTTGCGGATTTTGGCCCGCGCGGCTCCTGCCCCCTCATCATCCCAGACAGCGCCGCCCACCCGCGCTCCCTGGCTGGCAGACAAGACCACGAGGGTTTTGGCGTACATCATATGTCCAAAAACGAGGATGCCCGTGATCAGCAGGATCATGACAGGCAGGACAATCGCAAATTCCGTGATGGCCTGCCCTTCTTCTCTTTTGACAAGTTGTCTCAGACGATTGCGGATCCCCAATACATGGTCACCACCGTTCCGATAAATATTGCGATGCCGTACGGAAATACCGGCTGGGAGCGATCTTTCAGCACATGTAAAAAGTCCTTCAGCTTTCCGCTACACAAATAGACAATAAAGAGATAGAGCAACTCGCATGTCCCTTTAAAGCCTCGCGCAGCGACAACGATCCCGGCTGCGATGACTCCGCCGACTGCGATCACGACAAAACTGTTGGTGACGATAAAGGGAAGACCCATGACCGCACCGATGCTGCCCATCATTTTTACATCACCTGCGCCAAAGGCTCCCATCAGGTAAGGGACAAGAAATATTCCAAGTCCGGCCAGCAAGCCCAAAAGATGCTCCACGAAGCCGGACCAGCCGTACAGAATGGTGCCGTTTGCCAGTCCGGCCAGCGCGAGTGATACTGTCAACAGGTTGGGGATTCGATATTTCCACACGTCAAAGATAAGCGCGATCGTCAGACCGAACAGGCAAAGGCCGTATGTGAACATTTCCAAACTCAGCTGCCCTTGCCAAGACCGTCAGCAATATCTTTAAATACTTTGACAATCTTATCCTTCATGGCGACCAGGCCAGCGATGGCGGCAATCGCGATGATGCCGAGAATCAAGCCGTACTCGCTGAGCGCCTGTCCTTCTTCTTCTTTCCAAAATTTCACCAGTGCTTGTTTCATTGCGAATCCCTCCATTGAATGGTTGATTGATTTAGAAGCCTTGCAGTGTAAAAACATACCCTTCCTGCTGAAATGAATAATTGCTGTTCAGAACGTCCTTCTTGTCAACGACGATGCTGAGCGGACGTGCTTCCCCTGTCGAAAGACTGCCAATGTCCTGAGCATTCGGAGCAAACGGAACCTCGACTACCTTTTGTCCATCTGCTTGGTAAATCGTCAGCACAGCTTTCGAAAGGTCGGCAGACGTCAGTGTTTTCCCTGGTACGCCATTTCGCAGCAGCATCACCGCGAGAAGCGAGCCGTCCTCCTGGTAGGCTGCCGTCACTGGAACGACATCCACGCTGCCTTCAGCCAGCGGCAGATAGAGATCCATCAGTGTCGTCAAATATTTTTTCATTTCCTCTGTTCGAAATGGTTCTTGATGCTCCAATACGGAAAGCTTCGATTCGACCCACTTTCCGCCTTGGCCGATGATTTCATCCCTTTTTGCTTTTAGCTGATCCTTTACCGCTTCCAACTGCTTTATCCGCTCCTCCAGATCTTCTTGCTGCAGATTCGCCAGTTGTTCAGCGCGATACTGAAGCTTCCGGTCAGCTCCGTTCTCCGGTCCGGTAGCAGGGGCGGACGTGCTGCTCTCCCCGCCGCAAGCGGCGAGAAAGAGGAGCAGGCACGTCGCCATCATGATGCTGCTTATCTTTTTCAGTTGCATGGTAACGTCCTTTCCATCATCCGGTCGACTCAACCAAATGACTTTCGTACATTGCTGAAGAAGCCTCCGATTGCGTTTCGTGCAGAGCTGGCTGCCTTGCGTGTCGAGCTCCACGCCCGGCTTGCTGTCTTCTTCGTCGAAGACCATGCGCGGTTCGCCGTCTTCTTCGTCGAAGACCAAGCATGGCTCGCTGTCTTCTTCGTTGCAGACCAAGCACGGCTTGCTGTCTTCTTCGTTGCAGACCAGGCACGGCTTGCTGTCTTCTTTGTCGAGGACCAAGCACGGCTTGCTGTCTTCTTCGTTGCGGACCATGCGCGGCTCGCTGTCTTCTTCGTTGCGGACCATGCGCGGCTCGCTGTCTTTTTCGTTGCAGACCATGCGCGGCTCGCTGTCTTCTTCGTTGCAGACCAGGCACGGCTTGCTGTCTTCTTCGTTGCGGACCATGCGCGGCTCGCTGTCTTCTTCGTTGCAGACCAGGCACGGCTCGCTGTCTTTTTCGTTGCGGACCATGCGCGGCTCGCTGTCTTCTTCGTTGCGGACCATGCGCGGCTCGCTGTTTTCTTCGTTGCAGACCAAGCGCGGCTCGCTGTTTTCTTCGTTGCAGACCAAGCACGGCTCGCTGTCTTCTTCGTCGCGGCCCAAGCACGGCTCGCTGTTTTCTTCGTTGCGGCCCAAGCACGGCTAGCTGTCTTCTTCGTCGCGGCCCAAGCACGGCTCGCTGTCTTCTTCGTCGCGGCCCAAGCACGACTAGCTGTCTTCTTCGTCGCGGCCCACGCCCTGCTTGCAGCCTGCTTTGTTGCACTCCAAGCCTGGCTCGCTGTCTTCTTTATTGCGGACCACGTATTTGCGGCAAAGTTTTTCGTCGCGTTCCATGCGTATCGGCCCAATTCTTTGCCTTTGTTCCACACCCATTTGGCGGCTGCGGCAATTTCTTTCCGATACTTCAGAGCTGTGGACACGACTGCCGCTCCAAGTGCAATCCCCGCCACGATCGGTGCAGCAGGCGTCGCAAGCAGGAACGGCAACGCCACTCCGGCAAGACCTCCGATGATATCGACGGAGCCCTCTGCGATTTTCCAGCCGTCGTTGTTCTTCGCTCCCTGAACGACATCATACACACCGAATCCAGCGGAAATCGCGGCGAACGGCGCCCCGACTTTGGCCAGAAAAACGCTGGCTGGCCCGTTTTGCAGCGTCGTCCAGGCGAACTCGTTTTTCAGCTTCGTCCACCAGCTTACATTCGCGGCGGTATTGACTGCGCCTGTAAACACGGTTTGATAGTTGAAAGCTGCCCGGAATTCCACAGCCTTGAGAGCAGGGTCTATCCCTTTCTCGATCAGCTGCACGCTCCAGTGGGTATCTCCTGCTTCGTTGAAAATCTTTGACCCGGAGGCTACGACGCCGAGGGTTCCCACAATGATGTTGCCTCCGCTCGGGGAGCTGCTGATGCTCTCTACTGCCTTGGCGACCTCCAGTACATACGTAAATGTATTATTGAATGTCTTTCCGGCCTTGTAGGCAGTGTCGTCCTGTCCCTTTCCATCCGGCAAGGCTCCGGGTGCTGCCCCGTTTGCTCCAGATCCCGGCTTTACGTCGTTCTTTTCATCTGCCTTGATCATGTTGGGAGTGGGTTTCTCGTTTGCCGACACCATCTCTGAAGGCACGGCAAACCATAGCAAGTTGAGCAGCACGATGAGGAAAACAGACACACCGGCGATCAGACGCCTACTCTGTTTTTTCCTGAACCACCTGTACATGATCTACCTTCCTTCCTGCTTAGTAAAAAAACCTCCATCGAAGACTTTGCAAGGATGAATGAATAGCGCTTTGCCGGAAGGTTTTTATGCGGTCGTATAGGGAGAGATCCACCTCCTCCAACAGATTTTGTATTTGTTATCGCAGCTACCACCCCCCTTTCTACGCGCTCCTCTCGGATGGTCAGTCATGCCTGTATGCTGCTTCCTTCCGCTCCGAGGAGCCATTTTTGCCTCAGCAAATCAGCGGTATGCTTGCCGATAAAATCCCTTGTTTCGTTCTTGGCTGTCCAGATTGCCTGCTCAAGTGTTTGCACACCGCGCTCCGCTATTGAGACCCGCTCCACCTGAAAGGAATTCTCCAGTAAAGCGACGATGTTCTGAGCTAGCTTCTCCTCACCGGCACCAAGCCATTTCTGGGCCAGCGCTTCAGAGAGCAGTCGCTTTGTTTCCGTGCGGGCTGTATGCGACTCCAGAAGGACCAGCACTCTTTTCCGCGAGTCATCCATGAAATCCAGCATCGCTTTGTCAAGCTGAGCCACCTCTTGCTCCCTCAGCGGCTGGCCCGCCTTGATCGGCTCGAGCCGCCGCAAAACCTCTCTTCCCGATGAGTTAATGCGCTCACCGAGCTGTGCTCCTTGTTTCAGGTACTGCTTGTAGCCATCCAGGTGAGCCTGTGCCGCTCTCCCCTGCTCCTCCCCGAGACGATCCAGCACCTTCTTTCCCAATTCCTCCACGTGCCGGATGATCGGCACAAACGACTGAGGATCGACAGCCAAATTTTTTTTGAGATAACCGGCGTTGTTGTCGAGTGTCACGATCAACTGGTACATTCGCAGACAGCGCTGCGTCACGTTCTGGTCTGGGACCAACCGGCCTGTTTGATCCACGATGGCGAATTTCTCAAAATTCGTTTCCATCCGAAGCAGCACAGACATTGGATAGATGCCCACCAGACGATAAGCTTCGCCGTCCACAACCATCTCCGAGCTCATGTATATCTGCTGCAAGCCGCGCTTAAACGGGGACAGCGCTGTTTTGAAAACACCCTTTGCCGGCGACATGATCCATAGCAATTTCATTGTCAGTCCTCCTTGTTCGTACATGGACAAATCGCTTAATTCATGACAAACCGAGCCAACTCAATAAACACAGGTCCCAGCATAAATATGGTCATCGCCGGAAAGGCAAGCAGCAGCAAAGGCAGGAACAGCTTCAAAGAAGCTTCCGCACCCAGTCTTTGCGCTTTTTTCTTGCGGTCCTCCCACACCTCCGAGGCTTGCTGGCGAAGCACGCCGGTGATCCCGGAAGCCCCCCGCTCGATCGTCTGCGACAGGGCCGAGACAAACCGGCTTACCTCTTCTACCTGACAGCGATCGGCCATCCGCTCCAAAGCCTCGATTTGTCCCACGCCGTAGGCCACATCATTGACGACCGTCAACAGCTCCCGGGCGAGCACTCCCTTTTGGCGAGTCGCTACTTCGCGGAGAGCGGGAAAGAGATGAAGTCCCGCCTCGCACATGATAGCGACAGCGTTTAGCAGATGCGGAAGCTCACGGCGTATCGATTCCTGCCTGCTTTTGATCTTTTGCCTGATCCATTGCTGCGGCAGGAAGTATCCAATCAGTACGGCTCCTATGGCGATGAGGTAATAGTCGGAATTCCCGTTTGCCCAGCCCAGAAACAGAAAGTACAAGCCGGCCAGTACAGCCGATCCCGCCTGGACGCTTACGAAATTCTCCACGGTCCAGTTCTCGGCCAACCCTGCGTGAATCAGCTTGGTTTGGATATCCTTGCGCTGTTTCGGACGGATGCGAAGCCGCAAAGCAGCCATCATGCTCATCACGAAAGGAGTGATGAGGTGTACGAGACCGGTTTTTCGAGTGGTGGAAGAAGTCACGTAGGATGACATAAAGACAAAGCCCTTTTTTACTTTTTGCACCTGCAGCCATTTGGTCGGCAAAAAGAGCATGACGACCAGTACGAATGTGAAGCAGGCAATCAGCGTCGGCATAAACATTCACCCACTATATATTGATCTTCGTGATGGCGCGGCCGAGGAAGTAGTTGGCGACCAGCATCAGAGCGGCTAGGAACATCAATGACGACCCGACCCAGGAATCGTACATCGGCTGCATATAGCCCGGATTGAGCGCCATGATCGCCAGCACAATACCGAGGGGCATGAATGTGAGCATTTTTGCCTCCATTCGCTTTTGAGCTGTCGCCACCATGATTTCCTGCTGGACCGTAATCTTGTCGGTGATCATCATCGTCGTATTTTGAATGACCTCGGCCAGGTTGCCGCCGCGCGATTTCGTGATGAGGGCCGCGTTGACGAATTGCGTGACGTCCTCCTGATTGACGGCATCGCGGAATTTTTGCAGCGCTTCCTCCAGCGATACGCCAAAATGGATGTCCCGATTGAGCTTTTCCAGTTCATCCAGCATGGGGCGATCCTTTTTATGGCCGAGCTGCTTCGCCAAGTCTTGCTGACTGCGCAGGAGCGCGACCTGCAGGGAGGAACCTGCCTTCAGCGAGCTTGCGATGGACAAAATCGCCTCGCGAAACTGGAGAACCATGATCTGACGCAGTTTTTCCTGCCTTCTTTTCTTTATGGCCCGCGGAACGAAAAGCCCAAGTACGCCAAACAAGGCTGCGTAAAACTCGTTTTGGAACAGCAGCATGCCAAAGAAAAACAGCGACACGACCGAAACGGCGATCAAGAGATAGTCAAGCAGCTTCGTATCCGACGACGATCCCAGTTGCAGCCATCGCGACAGCCCGGCCCGCTCCTTCTTTGTTTCAATATGACGCAAGCGGTCAAACTGCCGGGTCAGCCACTTTTTTTGCGGAAATTCCCCGTAAATCAGCACGTACAAAAGCTCGATGAAGGAACGGAGCAATACGTACAAAGAGACCATGACCGCTACATATGTCCCTAGCATCTCAACTCCTCCGCTTCAAACATGGTTTCTCCGTATCCCCTGGACAGCCATTTCTCCATCTGCATGACCGGCTCGCCGGTCGGAACGAGAGCCCCCCGCAGCCGACCGTCCTCATCCATGCCTTCCATCCTCCAGCGAAACAGGTCGACGCACTCGATTTCGCCATCGACGTAATCACGGATTTCCGAGATTTGCAGGACCTTGCGGGAGCCGTCGCGAAGGCGGCCCAGGTGAACGATAATCTCTACCGCAGAGGCAATCTGCCTGCGGATGGCGGGGAGAGGCAGTTCCAGTCCCGACATCAGTACCATCGTCTCGAGACGAGACAGCATGTCGCGCGCCGAGTTGGCGTGGCCCGTCGTCAGCGAGCCGTCGTGGCCCGTATTCATCGCCTGCAGCATGTCAACGGCCTCTCCTCCGCGGACCTCCCCGACGACAATCCGGTCAGGACGCATCCGGAGCGCTGTCCGTACCAGGTCGCGAATGGCGATGGCGCCTTTCCCTTCTACGTTGGGCGGCCGCGTCTCCAGGCGGACAAGGTTTTCAATATGAGTGACCTTCAGCTCGGCCGCATCCTCTACCGTAATCACCCGCTCCGTCTGCGGAATGAACATGCTGAGCGCATTGAGAAACGTGGTCTTCCCCGAGCCGGTTCCCCCGGAAACCACGATGTTGTACCGGGCACAAATCAGCTTTTCGAGCCACTCTGCTATTTGAGGGGAAAGGGCCCCCAGCTCCACCAGCTCCTGCATGGTGTAAGGATTTTCAGGAAACTTCCGAATCGTTACGATCGGCCCGGACAGCGAGATCGGACGGATGACTACGTTTACGCGCGAACCGTCGGCGAGCCGGGCATCCACGATCGGATCGCTTTCATCCACTTTGCGGTTGATCGGGGCCACGATTTTTTCGATCAGGTGCAGCAGCTCCGACTCGGACTCGAACTGCAGCGGGGCGCCTTTTTCCGTCATCGCCCGGCGCATTCTCCCTTTTTCCTCAATGAAAATCCGTTCAATTCCGTTGATCATGATCTCTGTGATCTGCTCGTTCTTCACCAACGGATCAATAATTCCGTAGCCGACCAGCTGCTGGACAATTTCTTCGACCATTGTCCGCTTTTCTTCCAAGGTGAGAAGGGCATGGCCGAAGCGGGACTCGCTCTCCTCTTCAAGCACTTTCCAGATCACCTGGCGAAGCAGCTCCGGCTGGCTCAGCAGCTGTTGATCCTTTTTGTTCTGCTCGATGATTCGCTCGCGGACAGCCTGTTTCAGCTCGGGAAGCTGGACGGTTTCCTGCGCACGCCCTTCTGCCGGGCCCTCGCCGGTCGCACCCGCCTTCTTTTGCCTAATGGCCTCTTCTACCCGCACGTGTAAACACCCCCCGCAAGCTGAAGCCCTTGCCCAGCTCTCTTTTTGTAAAAACCGGACAGATGAAGTGTGCAATACGCCGGTAGTACCTGTTGATCTTCAGATGGGGTCTCTCGACGAGCGAGATTCCCCGGTTCGTAAAGCCTTGTATCTGCTGATACATATCCGGGATGGTTTCCGCGATTGGCATGGAGAGGATCTCCTCCAGCTCCGAGGTCGGGAACCCGATCGACGAATGGTAGCGATTGAGCACCAAATAACGGGATTGGAGCGGCCGGTTCAGCTTTTCGACGATATCAAAGGTGGACAAGAGCGACCAGTTGGCGACCACATCCGTCGTCGTCACGTAGAACAGATCGGTCGCTGCGCTCAGCAGAGCGATATTTTTCGGGGAGAGGTCGGTCGATGTATCCATGACGATTACCTCGTAGTCGAGCGCCTCCAATCCCTCCAATATTTTGTCGGTCATGTCCAGCGTCATGTTGCTCATCTTGAAATGCGTAGCCGCACTCAGAACATGCAGCTTTTTCCCCTCTACCTCGACCTGGTGAACCGACTCTTTGAGAGTCGCCACGAGGTCATCCTTTTGTCCGATTCCCTGCTCGATCATCCTGATCGCATCTGTCAATCCCCGGGTCCGGGGCAAATACAGATAGGCAGATATTTGTCCGAAGGTAGCGAAGTCGACAAGCAGCACCTTCTTATCTTTTAGTGCCAGCTGGCAGGCCGTGTTGATCGCCAGCGTCGTCTTCCCTACCCCTCCCTTCGGAGAAAAGAACAATACTTTTCGCGTTTCCTGATTGCCCAGAAACTCGTTCACCGCCGCCTTGCTTTGGACAGGCTGCGTATGTCCCGGCGTAAAAGAATAGATCCGGGGAGCCAGCAAATCGTACGGGATGTATTTATAGACGAACTCTACGGTTCCGCCGTGGAGATCCACCTGCAGCTTCCGCAGCTTTTCCATCTGGTCCGTCCAAATCATGATCTTGGCTACCCGGCGATTCCTGATCTGAATGATCTCCTCTTGCGGGTTCGGCATCAAATCCAGGTTGATCAATACCACATCTACATCATGGGCCCCGCAGTAGGCATACAGCTCTGCCAGGGAACGGACTTGCGCAACCACGCGAATGGTCGGGTGATTTTGTTCAAAATAGTGTTGAATGTCCTGTGTATGCTCACGATCCGTATCCGCTACAGCCACTCGGATAAACGAGGTTGCGCTTGCAGTCGTGTTGTCGTACTCCATCTCTTTTCACCTTCTTTTGCGATCCTTATTTCAGCAGCAGCGAATCTGTTACCGGAGCAACCCTCTCCCGGTCTCCGTTCCAAGGGTTCAGGATCAGATCGATATCACCCTTGTGCTTGGCGAGCGAGAGTTTGACGGCTTCCTGCGGAGAAACGAGAAGCGTGACGTGCTGCATGACGCTCTCCCTTCCTTCGCCCTTCACATTCACACGCTCGATGTCAAACACCTCGACCTGCTGCAGAATCATGTGGGAAACAGATTCTCCTATCGCTTTCGAGTCTGATTTGGAGGTGTAGATCACGTCGACCCAATCCCCTTTGCTCAGTCTGTTGTCCACCACGGAAGCCGGTGGCAGCGCGACGGCTATCAAGCGCTTTTCTTTTGGAATGAAGTAGGTCATATCCACGCTGCCGTCCTTGCGCAAATACATGCTTCGCTGTTCAGGAAAGATGAGCGCTTTGGGGTCCAGTTCCATCGGTTTGCCCGCTTCGATTTTTTGCAGGGTGATGCCGCCTACGACATCTTCCTTGACGGTAACGGGCTTGGTAATCAGCAATCGTGCCGAGTCAGCCGCTACCTCGACGGGCTTTACCATGTCTTCGGTAATGAGCGTGTGTGCCGGAATTTCCTTGGCCGCGACAATGACCACCGTCGTTTGGCGCAACGAATCCAAATATTCGTACACGGAATATGCGATAGCTCCTGCACTCACTAAAATAAAGAAAATACGCCAGCCCACTTTCGCAAACATATGAGTTCCTCCTGCTATGACATTGCCATCGTTTCAATACATTTCCTCTATAGACCGAAAAACCCAAAGATTGGTTGCAAAAAGTAAGAAAAAAACACCATTTTTTATGAAAAAAATTGGGTGTTTTTTCTAAGCATTGTCGCATATCCTGATGGATTCAATGGGAATACCTGTACATAAGAACTGGAGGAAAACGGGAAAATAAGCAAAAAACTAGCCCAAGGAGATTACTTATGGACCTGTCCTCCCAATCAAAAGTCTCTGGTTTTGTCATACCGGTGGAAGGATTGAAGTCCCCGGAAGAGCGGTTGCAGCCTTTTGCCTGGTTTCAAAAAATGCGGAAGGAATTCCCTGTTTCCTTTGATGCCAAGCGAAACTCCTGGGACCTCTTCCGCTACGACGATATTCTGGCCGTTCTCAAGGACCCCGCTGCCTTTTCATCGGTGAGGCCGCAGCAGGGCCCTGTTTTGTTGGGAAGTATTTTGGGGATGGACCCACCGAAGCACCATCAGATGAGAAATATCGTGAGCAAAGCGTTTACACCCCGTTCAATCGCTGAACTGGAGCCACGCATTACAGAGATCATGGGTGAGCTGATCGCACAAACAGAAGGGAAAACCGAGATCGATCTGCTCCAAAGCATTTCGATCCCGCTGCCTGTCATCGTGATCGCCGAGCTTCTCGGCGTTCCTGCGGCAGATCGCCAGCTGTTCAAGGACTGGTCGGATCGAATCGCCGAGTCGGTCGAGGACGACTCCGAAGCAGCCATCCAAAAATTTCTCGCTGATAAAGAAAAGGTACGCCGCGAGCTTGACGATTATTTCATGAAAGTAACGCTGGAGCGGAGAAAACAGCCCGAGGATGATTTGATCACCAAGCTGGTGCAAGCAGAAGTAGACGGGGAGAAACTGACGGACGAGGAAATCATGGAGTTCTGCATTCTGCTTTTGGGTGCCGGCAACGAGACGACGACCAACCTGATTACGAATGCTGTTCGCATCTTTATGGAAGAGCCGAGTCTCCAGGAAAAGCTGAGGCAGCAGCCGGAGCTGATGAAGGGGGCGATCGAAGAGGTTCTGCGCTACTACTCGCCCATTCTGGCGATGAACCGCTATGCGACAAAGGATGTGGAAATCGGCGGGAAGCAGGTGAAAAAGGGCGACCTCGTCGTGACCTGGATCGGTTCCGCCAACCGGGATGAGGAAAAATTCCCGGACGCCGACCGTTTTATCGTCGACCGCACGCCCAATGCCCATCTCGCTTTCGGACAGGGCATCCATTTTTGCCTGGGCGCCCCGCTCGCCAGACTGGAGGCATTGATCGCCCTGCCGCTCATCCTCGCTCATTTCCACGACATGAGGCTGCCCGAGGGAACGAAGCTGGAGGCGATCCCCAGCACTTTTGTTTACGGCGTAAAGGAGCTGCCGGTCCAGTTTACTCCTGCCGCCTATCATTAAGAGCGTTTTTTGAACAAAAAAACGGACTTGGGCAAAGTCCGTTTTTCTGTTCTTATGCTTGTGCTTGCTGAGAAAGCTCATACAAATAAAACACGTAATCCGTCGGCACGCCTGCGTACCCCTGCTGTCTGAGCATCGCCGCAATATTCCCGCGATGGTATGTGCCATGGTTGACGACGTGCTGCACGATATCAGAATACCTGGCCTCCAGCACCCCGTAAGTAGGATGGCGGTATTGAGTCGTCGCGTCCAGATCTGGCAAACCCGCCAAAAACTCCTTGTACCTCTCGGAGGCAGTGCGGAACAGCTGCTGGAGTTCCTCTGCGCTTTTGCCATTCGTCTCCTCGGTGATGCCCCCGATCGCCTCTCTTATCTTCTCAAAGCTTTCGCCAGCCATCGCGTACAGCCAAATATGATCTGCCGTATAGATATGAACCAGTGCACTGTAAACAGAAGAAAAAATGCTCTGAATCTCTTGACGGCAGGCTTCTTCGGGCAATTCCTTCAGTTGTTGAAAAATCCTCTCATTGGCCCATATGTGTATTCGTACAATTGTACTGCGTGGTGCTTCATTTCAGATACGCCTCCATTCGCCTAACCTTTTCATGTCCACAGCATAACCGAGATTCACTGACAAATACAGTCAGTCAAGATGAATACGTTTCGTAATGCACAAGCAATGCCTTCGTGACACTCACCATTCTTTCCCGAAGCAGCTTCGGCTCCAGCACTTGAATCGCTCCACCGTACGGCAGCAGAAAGTACGGTACGTAACCCGAGATCGATTCTTCATCCAGTTGAAAGCGGGCCTCACCCTCCGACCGCTCCACCAGAGCGTGTCCGAACAGCCAATGTTCGCAAAGGTCGCGTATGGCATGGGGTTTTCCCTTGATCCGAACGGCAATGAGCTTTTTCCTCTCCGCATCGGGCAGCAAGTTTTGCATGAAAAACTGCCTTGCGGAAAAATCGTCGGGTGGTTGGAACAAAGCATCAGTCCGGGATACGTGATGAATTCTGTCTACGCGAAAGCTGCGGATCTCGCATCGCAGATGGCAATAGCCGACGACGTACCACTTGTTCTTCCAGTAAACCAGCCCGTATGGATCGACATCGCGGACCTGCGGAGACGGATCACGGCCCTTTTGATAGGCCATGGACAGCGTATACCCATCCGCTACCGCTCGCTGCAGCTCTTGCAAAACTGACTCTATCGCAGGATTCGGTGGCGGGTTAATCACATCGAAACCGCGTTCATTCCGCTGAATATGATGCAACTGCTCCTGATTGGTGTACCTCTTCAGCTTGGACACGGCACTGTCCAACGCCTCGCCAAAAGGATAACCGGCCTCTTTCGCAAAAA
The DNA here is from genome assembly GCF_036700025.1 of Brevibacillus borstelensis. Lineage (NCBI taxonomy): Bacteria > Bacillati > Bacillota > Bacilli > Caryophanales > Paenibacillaceae > Brevibacillus > Brevibacillus borstelensis. The sequence continues at coordinate 5,406,983 of NZ_CP144922.1, forward strand.
TGGCTGCATGAATCAGCGCCTTCTGCTCGTCCAGGTCGAAAAACAAAGGAGCCTCGATGAAGTGATCGGGCAGGGTATATCCGCCATTGTGACCGGAATCGGCGATGATCGGCACGCCGCTCGCGCACAAGGCATCGATGTAGCGGTAGACGGTCCGGATATGAATCTCCAGCGTCTCTGCCAGCTTCTTGGCCGTCATCCGTCTCCCTGTTTTCAAGAGCCACAAGATGGAAAGCATGTTGTCGGCTTTTGACATGTTATGAAGTGCTCCTTTCCTGTTGGCGAGGTTATCGTTATTTCTGTTCACCGCATTAAGATCCGGTTCTCTTTTTTCATGTGGAATTGATATACAATTATCCATGAAGGCACCATAAACCTGCTGGCTTGTTCCATTCGTTCATGCTAAAAAGCATCGTTCCCGTTCTCCGTTATTTTGGGAATGATGCTTTCCATTGCCGATGTAGTCCCATAGAAATGATCGGAACCCTATTCTGAGGCACGTCTCGTCCCCCTAAAAAACAGGGAGGTGTCGCTCATGATAAAGCGAATCCTATGGTTTATTGTAACAATTGGCTTCGTCATCCTTTTTGTGGCAGGCTGTTCTGAATTCTTTGGGACCATACCAGACAGAGTCAAAGTACGACAACAAGCCATTGCCTACATTCATAACAAATACAATGTTCCCATCGAACAGATAAAAACGGATATTCCTTCTTATCGGTATGGAACTTTGCGCTATGTAATACATGTATTCGATACAGAAAGCGAGGACGTCTATTTCCTATCTGTTAGAATCAGGCCGAAAAACCATGTGGAAGACATAGAAGAGCCTATGGGGAATCCTATCAAGGAATGAAAAAGCAGTTGTAATAAAAGCAATCAGCCGTTTGATGCTGCAGCCTTGAATCCGCTACAGGCCGAGGATGAGCGATAAGCCACTTTCCCCAACCAACAGCCATCGGACGCCTTTAACGGAAACACTTTCGTTCTCGTACCTCAAGAGACAAAAAAAAAAGACCACGTCAGTTCGGGTCCTTCGCATGCTTTCCGATCATATCCAGTTCCACGTCTGCAACCCTTCGGTTTACATACCGTACTTTCTCTTTCATGTCGCGAATCTCGGACAGTACCAAATTATCGCTATTAATATTGGCGATGTGCTGGGAGTGAAGCGCGACTTTTATTTCGTCTACCTTTGTATCCAGTCGGTCAAAACGTTCCTCCAAATGGTCTACCTTTGCCTCTAGCCGATCAAAACGTTCTTCTTGTCGATCTACTTTCTCCTCAAGTCGCTCGAACCGCCCTTCCAACTGGTCCACCTTTGCCTCCAGCCGATCAAAACGTTCCTCTTGTCGATCTACCTTCTCCTCAAGCCGGTCGAACCGCCCTTCCAACTGGTCGAATCGTCCCTCCAACTGGTCGAATCGTCCCTCCAACTGGTCGAATCGTCCCTCCAACTGGTCGAATCGTCCCTCCAACTGATCGAACCTTTCTCCCATCCGCTTCATGCCTTCCGCGATTTCCAACAGGAGCTTTTCCATTCCGCTGTTCCCCTCCTTATGGGCATTATACAGGATTTCTGTCGGCTTGTAACTCACTGAGAAAGGGCCTTCATAAAGAAGGCCCCGCTGTTTTTCCCACTATTCTTTTGTATTGCGCCAAAGGCATAGCGCCTCTACTATCAGTACTCATAGCCTGACGCTATTATTTCAAAGCGCCCTCTACTTCTTTTACCATTGCGTCGACGGAGACGAGTCCGCCGCCGGACAGATACCAGAAGTCCGGTTTGAGATAAACGATGTGCCCTTCTTTAAAGGCTTTCGTTTTCTTCACCAGTTCGTTTTCAACTACACCCTTCGCGGAGGATTCTCCCCCAACTGCAGCGGTGCGGTCGATGACGAACAAGAAGTCCGGGTCTTTCTCCACGATGTATTCAAAAGAGATGCTTTGACCGTGAGTGGATACCTCGATGTTCTTATCTGCCGGTGTAAAGCCAAACACGTCGTGAATAATGCCGAAACGGGAGCCTGCTCCATACGCGCTTACTTTGCCGTCGTTGGCCAGAATGATCAGCGCGTTTTTGCCGCTGGCTGTTGCTTCTGCGTTCAGTTTTTTGATCGATTCATTGATTTTCGCCAGTTCTTCTTCAACGGCTGCTTCTTTGCCAAAAATTTGGCCAATCGTTTTTGCGTTCTCGGTAAAGGACTCCATATAGCGGGAGGTGTCCACGCCCTGGTAGATCGTTGGTGCGATCGCTTTGAATTCTTCATACATAGCCTGTTGGCGGCCAGAGATGATGATCAGGTCAGGCTTCACTTCGTTGATTTTCTCAAAATCAGGCTCTTTCAGGCTTCCTACATTCACATACTTGTCATCCTTGTATTTTTCGAGGTAAGTAGGAATGCTTGTTTTTGGCAGCGCCGCTACTTCAACGCCCAGCTTATCCAGCGTATCCAGCGTACCGAAGTCAAAGACAACAACTTTTTTCGGGTTTTTCTTCACTTTGGTTTCGCCCAGCTGGTGTTTGATCGTCAGCTCTTCGCCTTGCGCTTCCGTTGCCGGCGTTCCTTGCGCTCCCTGCGCTTGCGGCTGCTCTGCCGTGCTATTAGTGCTGCCGGTCGTGCTGGAACCGCCCGAACCGCATGCTACTGCAAAGACTGCCAGTACGGCAATCATGAGATATACTGCTACCTTCTTCATGTCGTCACCTCTAAAAGGGATTTTTTATATTGCATCGATGATTGTCTGGAAAAGAGTCTGGCTTGCTGCCAGCCCATTTAAAAACGGGATTTCTCTTTTTCAGACACCATCGAAATGATGCCTGACACAATAGATTTTCATCAAGAGAAGTAAATACAGATTTTATTGTCATCGATGTGCTGGATCGGAATGTCCATGTCATAGACCTCTTTCAACACGGGAGACGTGATAATCTCCTCGATCGTTCCCTCCCGGACGATCTTTCCGTCCTTGAGCGCCACGATGTAGTCGGAGTAACAGGAGGCGAAATTGATGTCATGGATGACGATCACCACTGTTTTCCCCAGCTCATCCACCAGTCTGCGGACAATCTTCATGATCTGTACGGAATGCTTCATGTCGAGATTGTTGAGCGGCTCATCCAGCAGGATGTATTCGGTGTCCTGAGCAATGACCATCGCGATATAGGCGCGCTGCTTCTGTCCCCCGCTGAGCTGGTCCAAATATTTGTCCTGCATGTCATGAAGCTCCATATAGCGGATCGCTTCGTCGACATGCTTCCAATCCTCCTCTGTCAGCCGTCCCTGCGAATAGGGGAAGCGTCCAAAGGAAACCAGTTCGCGGACCGTCAGCCGCAGATTGATGTGATTGGACTGCTTCAGAATGGAAATCTTTTTGGCCAGGTCGTTGCTTTTGCACTTGCCGACTTCCTGACCGTCAATGTAGATATCCCCTTCGTCCATGGCGATCAAGCGGCTGATCATCGACAGCAATGTGCTTTTGCCTGCCCCGTTTGGACCGATAAAGGAGGTGATTTTCCCTTTGGGGATTTTTACAGAGACGTTTTCCACTACTTTTTTCTGTCCGTATTTTTTGGACACGCTTCTTACCTCTACCATGATTTATTCTCCTTCAATAGTAGATAGATAAAATACACGCCGCCGACAAAGTTGATGATGACGCTAAGGGTTGTCGAGAAGGTAAACACCCTCTCTATGATGAGCTGCCCTCCGACGAGTGCAATCACGCTGATGAAGATGGAACCGAGAATCAAATACTTGTGGTTGTAGGTTCTCATGAATTCGTACGTGACGTTGACCACAAGCAGTCCCAGGAAGGTGATCGGCCCGACCAAAGCAGTCGAGATCGAGATCAGAATCGCTACGGCGACCAGCAGCCTTTTGACTACATAGTCGTAATCAACCCCCAGGTTTATGGCTTGATCTCTCCCCAATGACAGGACATTGAGGTATTTATTGAACCGCCAAAAATAAGCGAATACAAGCACCATCAGGATACCGGCGATGCCGATCAGATTGTTGTTGATGTTGTTGAAGCTGGCGAAACTCTTGTCCTGGATGACCTGAAACTCGTTCGGATCGACCAGCACCTGCATGAACGTCGCCATGCTCTGGAACAATGTCCCGAAGATGATGCCGATCAGCAGCAGATAGTAAATATTTTGCTGATCCCGTTTAAACAGGATCTTGTACAAAACAGCCGAGAACAGAACCATCAGGCCCACGCACAACAGAAAGTTCAAATTGTTGTCTACCATGGTGAGCGACTTGGAGCCGAATACGTAAATGACGAAGGTTTGGATCAGCATATAAAGCGAATCCAGGCCCATGATGCTCGGTGTCAGGATTCGGTTGTTCGTAATCGTCTGAAACACCAGTGTCGAGTAGGCGATGGCTGTTCCCGTCAGAATAATCGCCAGTACCTTCAAGCTCCGCCGGGGAAGGATGTAATCCCAGTTGCCCCCTGCTTTGATTGTCATAAAAATGGCGATCAAAACGAGGGCCGCCGCTGCCAACCAGACCATTTTCTTTTTATATGCCATATGCCTTTCTCCTCATCAGTAAATAAGCAAAGATACCACTTCCGAGCACCCCGACGGTCAGGCTGATGGAAATTTCGTATGGGTAGATGATGACCCGGCCAAGGATGTCGCAGAAGAGTACGAATACGGCTCCCAATAAAGCGGTATGAGAAAGGCTGTTTTTCAGGTTGTCGCCACGATAGATCGAAACGATGTTCGGGATGATCAGGCCCAGAAACGGAATCATCCCCACAGTCAACACGACGGACGCGGTGACCAGGGCAACAATCACCAATCCAATGTTGACCACCCGCCTGTAATTCAGGCCCAAATTCTTGGAAAAGTCCTCGCCCATCCCGGCTATCGTAAATTTGTTGGCGTACAGGTATGCGATAACAAGCAGCGGAATGCTGATGTACATCAGCTCGTAGCGCCCTTTCATGATCATGGAAAAATCGCCCTGCAGCCATGCCGACATGTTCTGGATCAGGTCGTACTTATACGCGATAAAGGTAGCGAAGGAGCTGATGATGTTCCCGAACATCAGTCCGACGAGCGGGATGAAGATCGTATCCTTGTACTTGATCTTCTCCAGGATTCTCATGAACACAAAAGTGCCCAGCAAGGCAAAGACGAAAGAAATCAGCATCTTGACCAACGGACTTGCCGTGGTAAACAGCATCAGCGATACGAGAATCCCCAATCTGGCGGAATCTAGCGTCCCTGCTGTCGTGGGAGAAACAAATTTATTCCGGCTTAGCTGCTGCATGATCAGACCGCAAATACTCATGCTGACGCCTGCAATAATAATGCTGATCAGACGGGGAAGCCTGCTCACGAGCAGTATTTCGACCTGGTCGTCTGTCAGCTGGAATACATCCAGCGGGGAAATGTCCTTTACACCGATAAAGACAGACCCGAATGAGAATAGAAGCAGTGCAAGAAACAAATATCCGATTTTCATTGGCTCTTTCCTTTGTGGTCAGGTAAGATTCTCAGTCAAAATGCCTATGAAGCACAAGAATATGTACTTCCGGCATCCAATAATGATATTCATTATCATCTGATTACATTGAGTATTATACCCATTCATTTACATACAGTCAATGAGAATGATTAGAATTCTCAGTGGCGGATGTGCTCTTGATGCGTCCATGAATGATAAAACCCGGAGCGGCGCCCCGGGCTTTATCCTTTTACATCTTCCTATCTCAGCTTTTCGGTGTACGCAACCAACTGGGCAGCAAATGCGTCCAGCCTTTGCTTCAAATCCTCGGCTGTAACGGCGTACCGTCCATTCTCAAGTATAAAATCGCTTTTGCAAGACGCCACCTGCATGGGGATCGCCACGCCCAACAGTCCCCTCACGACAATGCGCAGATGATCGATCGGCTGCGTACTGCGGATGCCGCCCCCATTGCCTACGAGCCCCACCGGTTTGTCCCGGAACATATCCATATTGAGAATATCCAACGCATTTTTCAGGACACCCGAATACGAATTGTGGTAATTGGGCGACCCGAGTACAAATGCATCTGCTTGCCCGGCCAGCCGGATCAGCTCGCGAGCGGTTTCATCGGGGTGCTTTTCCGGTTCATAGTGATATTTCGGATCGGCGATAGGCAGCGGACGTACCCGCAAATCCCAGACATTCGCTTCACAGCCTTTTTCCCGCAGCCGTGCGGCGATCTCCTCAATCAAAGCCGTTGTATGCGCAGGCTCCGCTACACTTCCCGATATGAGCAAAATTCGCATCAGATCATTCTCCTCTCTTATTGATGCTCAGATACCGCAAGTCAGCTCCCGCCTTACTTTCCAACAGATTGTCCCGTTGTCTCCATTCGGGTTTGCTGCCTTGCATGCCGCAACCGCAGGCCGTAAAACATTGCCGTTGTCCCAAACACATACACGGTCACTGCCGTAAAAGCGAGAGGCAGTGAGAATGCGGACAAAAGACCGCCAATCAACAGGCAGGCAAAGGCATCAGACACATTGCCGACGCTGGAGCGGAGGGCCATCACCTTTCCCAACATTTCGTTGGGGGTCCTCAACTGCAGAACAGTCGTCAATGTCGTGCCGGATATCGTATTTCCAAAGCCTTGGATCAACGCCGATAGAAATGTTTAAATCCTTTTTGTCAACAGCCAGCAACGGGATGCTCGCTTGAATGGCCGGAAAGAAAAAGGCCCGCAGGCAGGTCATGACAAAGCTGACGATCATGATGTGCTCCAATGTCAACACATCGGCAGCATGAGCAATGGGAATGGACAAGGTAAGCAATCCCCGTGTCCAACCGCAAAACAGCATGATCGCTTTGCGGTCTACTCGATCGACAATGACACCGCCTATGATTCCGAGAAAAAAATAAGGAATCTACGGAGACAAACAGCACCGCTCCCGCTCCCAGTGCACTGTCGCTGTATTGCAGGGACAGCAGTGTCAGTGCAAGCGTATAGACCGATGTGCCGAAAATAGACGAAGCATCTGGAAACCAAAGCAGTTTAAGATTGCGCTTCACGATTTTTCCTCACTTTTACTTATGTAGTAACTCCTTTACTGTCATTACATTGCTCCAGATGTCTACTCCAGCTAAACTGCCTTGCCTTTGGCAGCTTCTGATACCTTTCCTCGTTTTCAGCGCTCAAAATGTCCGATATTTCTAACAATTATATCCGTACTGCTATTTAAAGTGAAGGCGCTTTTATGCGCCTTCACTAAACTCTCCCCGTCAAATCCCGTCAAATCCCGTCAAATCCCGTCAAATCTTCCAGCGTATCCGATCATCGACGAAACAAAAAATTCCACTCATCGCTTTTAAACAAAAAAGCCAATAGCGAATCAAGCGTACAAGTATACAATCTCATCCCGGTCCTTCCGGTAATCCACCAGCATGTCCTTGCCGTCCAGATACCAGATTTCATCCTCTACGATGTAAAAGGTAATGCCGTTCACTTCAGTGGAGAGACCGATATTGTCCGGCTCTTCTTTGGTGAATCCCATGGAAAAGGAGTCCTGAATCGTGCTGCTGCCGCCATAGCGGGCAAAAAAACGAACGTAGTCCCCCGATTGAAAGCCGCACTCCTCCTCGAACCAGGCAAGTGCCGACTGTGTAACTGTTAGTTTCATGCGCTAGCGCCCCTTTCGGCAAAAGGCTGCCGATGGAATAGGTGATGCAGAAAAAGAAGACGGCTGTTTTCCCCATGAAAAGGCCCTTCTGGGAGACAAGTGGACGTACCAGAGAGGAATGCGCCTTCTATGCAAACAGAAAACAGCCTGGATCAAACTTTGCTATACATACAGTATAGGCAACTTACTATACTATTTCAATCATTTAGTTTATAAATCAACCAAAAAATGATGAGCTCCTTCACAAGGGTCGGATGGTATGAACCCAAACCATTCATTGGTCCAAAGCTTTATCACCTGAAAGCGCACTCTTTCTGCCGGACGAGAACACATTCGCCCCGACAACCCCGATGAGGATCAAAGCGCCGCCAACGACATGGAAAATCTCCACTCTCTCGTTTAACCAGATCACACCCGCAATTATCGTTACCAGCGTCGATATTTGATTGCATACACTCATCTTGGAGGCTTCGATATGCGACAAGGCATAATTGGACAAAAAGGAGGTAACGAGCGACGACAGCACGCCCAGGTACAGGACGCTGACCAGAAAGGACGGATTCGCCAAAGGCTGAAAGAAAGCGGCGAGCGTCCCCGCCGAGATATGGCTGACAACGGACATGCCGTTGAAAAACAGGAAGCCGAACACGGTCATTGCATACGTGACATCCATGTAGTGGTGTTTCTTCACAACCTTGCGGGCCATCACGCCATAAGCGGACAAGGAAAGAGCGGACAAAAACACCAAAACGGTTCCCGTCAGATTGGCGGATTGCGGGTCGACCCCTTTGGAGGTGAAGATGTAAACCACTCCCGCTACGGACAACAACGTAAACACCTTTTGCATCCCATTCGTATACTCCTTTAGGAAATAAGCGGCCAGGATCATGGTGAAGATCGGTACGGTAGCCTGAATAATCCCTGCCTCCGATGACGACGTATAGACCAGGCCAAACGCCTGCAGAGCAAAGAAGATGACGGGATAGAACAGTGCCACAGGCAAAAATGAAACGATGTCCCGCAGCGTGGTCCGCAGCCTGACCCAGCCCAGCAGAACGGGAATCGAAGCCGCCAGAAACGACAGGGTAAACCGGTGAGCCAACGTATCCAGCGGATCGCTGATCGCAAGCGCCACCTTCACGAACAAAAACGACAATCCGACGATAAGAGCGTTCAACACCGCCGCCAGATACGCTTTTTGAATTGTCTTTTGTGTCATATGATTGCCTCCTCATGCATGGCGTAACTGTGATTTCATGACCGGTCATGGCTCTATCGTAAATGGCAGGCACGTGTGCTACAATTCAAAAAAAACAAATCTGTATCGGTACAGATTTGTTCTGGAGTGAGATGATGCACAAATATTTGCAGTTGCTAAGCGAGCTGGAATCAAAAATCGAAAGCCGCCAATGGACAGATGGAAATAAGCTTCCCTCCATCAGGGTCCTTGCAGACAGGTATGGATGCAGCCAAAGTACAGTTATCCGCGCTCTGAATGAACTGGAGAGGCGCCACGTCATCTATTCGGTCCCGAAAAGCGGCTACTATGTAGTGAAGGGGGCGCTTGCCTCACCCAAGGAAGGTACTGGCGTCATCGACTTCGCTACTTCCGCTCCGGATCGCAGCGTCTTTCCCTATCTCGATTTTCAGCACTGCATCAACAAGGCCATCGACACTTACAGCAGCGACTTGTTCGTGTACGGGACACCGCAAGGGCTGGAGACCCTGATCCAGGTTGTCCAAAAGCAATTTGCCGATTATCAGGTTTTTGCCAGCCCGAAACATATCTTTATTACCTCGGGCGTTCAACAAGCCTTGGCCGTTCTCGCTGGGATGCCTTTTCCCAACCGAAAGTCAAAGGTCGTCCTCGAGCAGCCCGGCTATCACTTGTTGATTGAATACCTTGAGACGCACAACATCCCGGTCGTAGGTGTAGGGCGAACCGCAAAAGGACTGGACCTGGAGGAGCTGGAGAGAATTTTTCGCGGAGGGGACGTCAAATTTTTCTATGCGATGCCGAGATTCCACTCTCCCTTGGGTACGTCTTATACAAAACGGGAAAAGCTCGCCATCATCGAATTGGCCGAGAAATACGACGTGTTTGTCGTAGAAGACGACCACATGGCCGATTTTGAACAAGACAGCAAGGCGGACCCTTTGTTTGCCTACGACAGGTCCGCCCGCGTCATTTATTTGAAAAGCTATTCGAAAATCCTTCTGCCCGGCCTGCGGGTGGGAGTCGCCGTTGTCCCGGACCAGTTGGTCGATGTCTTTCAGCGGTACAAGCGATTACTGGACATCGATACCTCGATGCTGTCCCAAGCAGCGCTTGAGATCTACATCAAAAGCGGGATGTTTGAGCGGCACCGGCACAAAATTCGCGCGTCCTACGCCAGGAGGTCGAACGTATTGGCAGCGTCGATCAAACATCATTTCGGGCCATTGAGCGACATTTCCGCTATCTGCGATGCCAGCCAGCCGATGATTCATACCCATGTTGCGTTGGATCGGAGCATTTCCGTCCCGAGAGTCATTTCCCTTCTGAAAAAGGACGGCGTCGTAATCGAGCCGATCGACAAGCATTATTTGACTGCCTATCCAAAAGAAAATCTCCTGAAGATCAATGTGTCGAACACAAAGGACGAGGATATTGACCAAGGAATTTGCCGCCTGGCGGAAACGGTCAAAAAGCTGGCGAATACAAAGCGCAGATCAGCTGCCCGCGATCAGTGACAGCCGGCTTACTTGACAGGCGTTTCTTTTTTCACCGGAAACCAGCCTTCGACGGTCATGATGCGCTCCCACAACGGATCGGGAATTTCCAGTTTCTCCTGGTCGTTTGGACCCACCGTGGTGGCGATTTCGTCCTCTTTGCCGTCCATCACTTTTTCCACCCATTCCGGTTCGATAATGATTCCGCGTCCCAGCGCGATCAGCGGCACTCCCGTCTGTCTGGCGGCCAGCACATCGTCTGCCGTATACAAGGAACCGACGCCGATTACCGCCGTGCGATCACCGATCCGCTCTCGTATCTGCTCGATTCGCGTGCGGGTCGAATCGCCGCCCCGTCTCGGCTTGGACCAAAAATCCTGCAGCGACACATGTAGATAGTCGAGTTCCTTATCTGCGAGAGCGTCCACCAAAACGAACGTGTCGTCCATCGTAATTCCCTTTTCATATGGCTCTTCCGGTGAAAAGCGATATCCTACGAGGAACGGGCGGTCTGCGTGTTTGGCCACCACTCGCTTTACCTCGTCTACGACGGCGAGCGGAAAGGCAAGGCGTTTTTCCAGGCTGCCTCCCCAGCGGTCCGTACGGCGGTTCGTATGGCCGGAGAAGAATTGCTGGACCAGGTAGAAGTTGGCGCCGTGAATTTCTACACCGTCAAAGCCGGCTTCGATGGCGCGGCGGGTCGTTTCTCCGTATGCGCGAATGATCTCCTGAACCTCTTCATCCGTCAGCGCACGGGGAATGGGCGCATTGTCATCAGCGACTTCACTTGCGCTGACGATCTCTCCTCCGGGAACAAGCTCCGGCGGAGCCATTCGTCCGGCATGAAATATTTGCAGGACTGCCTGCGCTCCCTTTTCCTTAATGGTCGAAGCCAATCGGCGCATGCTCGGGATCATTTCGTCACTGGTTCCAGAAAATTCGCCGGGGAAGCCTTTGCCGTTCTCTGTCACATAGATGCAGGCGGTAATCACCATGCCCACGCCGGTAGCGCGACGGGAATAGTAGCGAAGTTCCGCATCGGAAACGGTCCCGTCGTCATTCGAAGAATAATTGGTCAGCGGAGCCATGACGATCCGGTTTTTCAATGTGATTCCGCTGCGAAAAGTAAAGGGTTCAAACAAAGGCGTATATTTTTCTTTCATGTACCGTACACTCCCAACATATTTCGCTATTGTGTCCAATTTGGCTTTTGTTCCCCAATCACTGCTCGCGTATCTCGTCCCTTCAGGTATGCCCGAGTCTCCCCATCATATTCTTGCCTGGGATCCAGCCTTTACTCCGCTGCAACCTGTTTTACGATCTCAAAGGAGCGCAGGCGAGCCTGATGATCGTAAATCGCGCCGTTGATGATGATCTCGTCGGCTTGCGTGGCATCCAGCAGCTCCTGCAGCTTTTCTTTGACGACCGCGGGACTGCCGATAATCGACGCCCGCAGTTGGGCATCTATGCTCGCTTTCTCATAATCGGCCCAAATTCCCTCCATGCTCTCGACCGGCGGCTGAAATTTTTGCGGACGGCCTCTTACCAGGCTGAGGAAATTGAGTTGCTGCGAGGTTGCCAGACGTTTCGCCGTTTCATCGTCATCCGCTGCGATCACGTTTACCCCGACCATCGCATACGGCTCCTCCAGCACTTCGGATGGGCGGAAGGCACTCCTGTACAGCCGGAGCGCCGGCAAGATATTGTCCGGCGAAAACTGGCCCGCGAAAGCGAAGGGCAAGCCCAAAAGACCCGCCAACTGGGCATTATACAGACTGGAGCCCAAGAGCCAGATCGGGATGTTCATGCCTTCGCCGGGAACAGCCCGAACGCGCGGCCCATCCGAACCCTCTGTGGAAGTCGGGTTCAAATATTCCCGCAGCTCCGCTAGCTGTTCCGGGAAGTCTTCACCGCCGCTCTTGCTGTCTCGGCGAAGCGCGCGGGCCGTGAGGTGATCCGTACCCGGCGCTCGCCCCAGTCCAAGATCGATGCGGCCCGGAAACATGGACTCCAGTGTGCCGAACTGCTCGGCGACGACGAGCGGGGCATGGTTGGGCAGCATGATGCCGCCGGAACCGACCCGGATCGTCGAGGTGCCTGCCGCCACATATCCAATCACCACGGAGGTCGCAGAGCTGGCGATTCCCGGCATATTGTGGTGCTCAGCCAGCCAGTAGCGGTTGTACCCCCACTTTTCCGCATGCCGGGCCAGATCCAGCGTGTTTCGGAAGGAATCGGCCGGTGTCCCTCCCTCCAGGACAGGCACGAGATCCAGTACGGAAAGCGGGATGTCGCGAAGCTGTTTGTTTCTTTCAGTCTGCTTGGCCATTGTTTTCATCCTTTGCTATGAGAAGATCGTTCCCCTGATCATTCTTACAAAATTACATATCTGAATATCTAGATTTATAGATGATAGAACATCCGCATACATGGCTGGGTCTCGCAGCAACGCGGGAAACACATCCATGTACATTTCGGCTGTCTGGACAGGCAGCTACAAGTCGTGTTGGATAAACGCAGCCAACTCTTTCAACTTCTGCTCATTTCGCTTGTAGTAGGTCCACTGGCCGTATCGGTATACTTCCAATAGGCCTGCCCGCTGAAGTGTCAAAAGGTACTGGGAAACGGTCGATTGCGATAAGCCAGCCTTTTCCTGAATGTGGCTTACACATACCCCGATTTTTCGGCAATCTCCTCCTTCTTGCGGGGGGAAGTGTTTCTCCGGTTCCTTCAGCCAGTCCAGAATTTGCAAACGCGTTTCATTAGATAAAGCCTTGAAAATGAGAAGGGGATCCATGCCCTTTATTATATCTTTATATCCCGATAGATCAATGCAGCAAGTGTAGGCAAAAAAAAAGAGAGGGCTCCCCCCTCTCAGCGTACATCCAGCAACACTTTTCCCGTACTCTGCCTGCTTTCTACCCACTCGTGGGCCTTGGCCGCCTCGGCGAGAGCAAAGCGTCTCCCGACTTTGATCTTGAGGCGCCCATCCGCCAAATACGGCAGCACCCGCTCCGCTGTCTCGCGCAAAAGCTGCGGCCGTTTGCTGCGGGTCGTTCCCAGGCTGAAGCCCAGCACGGAGCGGCAACTGGTATGCAAATCAATTGTTCTGATTTGTCCGACTTCCCCGCTCGCATTTCCAAAGTGAACCAGCCGTCCGTATGGAGCCAGACATTCCATGCTCTTTTCCGTGACCCGGCCAGCGATCGAGTCCAGAATAACATTCGCGCCTTCCCCATCGGTCCATTCGTTTACCTTTTCGGCAAAGTCTTCTCTATCCGTACAAATCACATGATCGGCACCGGCCTCCAGCGCGATCGCCGCCTTGCTCTCGCTGCCCACTGTCCCGATGACCTTCCCTGCCCCCAGCAGCTTCGCTAGCTGGATTGCGGTCGTACCAATGCCTCCCGCCGCGGCGTGGATCAGGACGGTTTCTCCCTTTTCCAGCCGCGCTACATCAGCGAGGAGCTTGTAGGATGTAAACGAAACGATCGGGCAAGCTGCTGCGGTGTCAAAGTCGAGCTGGTCCGGAATAGCAAACGTGAGGTTCTCGTCGGCAACGATATACTCCGCGTAAGAGCCGTTGTGAGGGAATGCGATGACGCGCTGGCCCACATGCAGCGACTGCACCTCGGAACCGACTCTCTCAATCACGCCGGCTGCGTCGAGACCGGGAATAAACGGCAGATTTCCTCCGCCCTTTTTTCCGTAGCGCGATTTGATATCCGCAAAATTGACGCTCGTTTTTTCTACCCGGATCAACACTTGCTTTGGGTGTATGGACGGCATCTCGACTTCCGTATACACCATGCCCTCGGTTCCGCCAAAAGCTGTGACAAGAACTGCTTTCATGTACCTCTCCCCCTTTTGCCGCATTGGATCAAATGGAATTTCGTTACATTCCGATGAGGCTCTGTTATTATAGTACTAGACACCTTGTTTCAGGAGTGATCGCATGCTTGCCGAAAAGCTGTTTAGCAAAATATCCAGCTTGTTATTTTTGTCTACGCTTGCGATAGCACTGGCTGGATTTCCCCAATCCACACTCTCCGTCTATTACGCGATCCTGGTGCCGCCGTTAGGTTTGGGACTGTCGTTGGTTGGAGTCTACCTCGGTGAAAAAGGAGTGCTTCGATTCATCGGTATCTGGGGAAATGCTGTTCTTCTCGTTTTTTCTGCCTTTACTTTGTTTACCTATACTTTATTTGTTTCTCTTTGGGGGAGTCTGTAGACAACGCTCTTTCTGTTGCACCTACAGACTCCCTCGGACTTGCGGAGCCAACCCAAACCTTTTTGCCGTTTTCTTACTGGTATACCGCGCCAAACTGAGCCTGGTGCAGCCGGTGGTAAATGCCGCCCGCAGCGATCAGCTCCTGGTGCCGTCCCTGCTCAGCAACACCGTCTTCATTGACCACGACGATTCGGTCCGCATTTTTGATCGTCGTCAGACGGTGCGCCACGACGAGGGTCGTACGCCCCTGGGACAGCTCGGAAAGCGACTGCTGGATCGCCAGCTCCGTCTCTGTATCCAGCGCCGAGGTGGCTTCATCCAAAATAAGGATCGGCGGATTTTTCAAAAACATGCGGGCGATGGCCAAACGCTGTTTTTGTCCGCCGGAAAGCTTCACGCCCCGCTCTCCGATCACAGTATCCATCCCTTCCGGCAGGTTCCGGATCACGTCATCCAGACGGGCTCGTCTCGCTGCTTCCCAAATCTCGTCCATACTGGCATCGAGCTTGCCGTACGCGATATTTTCCCGAATCGTCCCCGAGAACAGGAATACATCCTGCTGAACAATCCCGATCTGCTTTCTGAGCGAAGCTAAAGTCATCTTGCGGATATCGATTCCGTCGATGGTAATGCTGCCTTCATTCACCTCGTAGAACCGCGGCAAAAGACTGCAGATCGTCGTCTTACCCGCACCCGATGGCCCGACGAAAGCAACGGTTTCTCCGGCGCGAATGGACAGGTCGATGTTTCGCAGAATGCTCCTGCCCTCTTCGTACCCGAATGTCACCCCGTTGTAGCGAATATCCCCCTTCAGGTTTGCCACTTCAATCGCATCGGGCGCATCTGCCACATCCGGTTCTGTGTCGAGAATCTCTACATAGCGTTTAAACCCGGCGATTCCCTTCGGATAGCTCTCAATCACCGCGTTGATTTTCTCGATCGGGCGGAAAAAGACATTGGTCAACAGCAGGAACCCGACAAACTCTCCATACGACAGCTCGCCTCTGATCACAAACCACGTACCGCAGATCATGACAAACAGGGAGATGAGACGCATCATCATGTAGCTGATCGACAAGCTTTTGGCCATGATTTTGTATGCGAGCAGCTTTGTCTGGCGGAACTGCTGATTATTGACGGCAAACAGCTCTTTTTCGTAGGCTTCATTGGCAAATGCCTGAACCACGCGAATGCCGCTGACATTGTCCTCCACCCTCGCGTTGAACTCACCCACATCGCCAAACAAACGGCGGTATGTCTTGGTCATTTTTTTGCTGTAAACAGTCGCAACGACAGCCATCAGCGGAACGACCAGGAACGTTAAAATCGCCAGCTCCAGATGAATGTATGCCATCAGTCCGAATGAGCCGATCAGTGTCATGACCGCGATGAAAATATCTTCGGGTCCGTGGTGGGCAATTTCCCCGATCTCGTTCAAATCATTTGTGATCCGGCCGATCAAATGCCCTTTTTTGTTGTTGTCGAAAAAACGAAACGACAGCTTCTGGAGATGCTCAAACAGCTTTCTTCGCATATCTGTCTCGATGTTGACCCCGAGCATATGTCCCCAATAGGTGACGATATACTGGAGGACCGTGTTCAGCGCATAGATGGCAAGCAGGCCCAAACATGCCAAAAGAATCAGCGACCAGTCTTTGCCGGGCAAGAGCTTGTCGACGAACTGATTGACAGCCAGCGGAAAGCCAAGCTCAAGCAAGCCGGCGATCACCGCACACGAGAAGTCCAACAAAAAAAGTCCTTTATAGGGACGGTAATAAGAGAAAAAGCGCTTGATCAATTCGGGATCACTTCCTTCCTGCTTCGTTACCTTTGCGATACATGCTATCATACCAATCTTCCCAAAATTTGAAAATGGAGTTCTCGGCTGACAGTTTTGAAAAGGGGAGCGATTGGCTTCTGGTCAGTGCCACGGCAAAAAGGCTGCCGAATCATCGGCAACCCGCTTTCCTCTGTTTTATCTCTCTATACGTTTTATTCGCGTATTCAGTTATGTTCAGTCCCGTATTTATTGCTTCAAATCCAATACTTCATCCGGATCGGCCACGTCTCGCCCGTAATATCGCTTGGCACGGAAGTTGTGGATTTCCTGGCAAGCCTTCGCCATTTTTTCCAAAATGACCTCTTGCGGCTCGTCCTGATCCGGACTCCAGTAGTAAATCTTCATCTCGTACGTCTCGCCGCTGTCATCCTCCCGGCGGTACTGGATCCGGTCCGCCTTTACAAACCCGTTTTTCCGATAAAAGTTGACCCGTTTCCACGTGTCCTCGTCTTCCCGGTCGATCGGCTCCACTTCGAGGATGATCGTCTTTCCTTTTTCTTTCAGCCGGTTGAGCAGCTTGGTTCCGATCCCTTTCCCTCTCGTCTCCGGGTTGATCAGCAGGTAATCGATGAAGAGAAAGGTCGGAAATTCCGCATACAACAGCAGGTAGTCCTCTGTCTCTTCCTTGTGGTAAACATCCTTGTCCTCGATCAGAGCCTGCAGCTGGCGCGGGTCCTTCATCTCCTGCTCAGGAAAATATTCGCTTAAACGCTCGTACCATTCCATGACGACTCCCCCACATTCGATCACTCTAACTATCTGTCATAGCATTTCCATGAAGAAACGATTCCACTCGCTTTGGAGAGAACCTTCTGCAATATAAAAGCCGCTTGCTGTGAGGTAGACAATCCAAAAAAGAGGACGCTCCATAGCGGATTCGCCCCCCTTCATGGCACGCAGCGCTGGATGGCTCTAGCGTATCCGGGCAACTGCTACGACGAGATCTCTTTGTCTATTGGATCTGTCGGTTGCTGAAAGGCTGTCGGATTGGCCTTCTTCCAAATAAAGTAACAAATCGTGATCAGGATCAGCCACGGAAAACCGAGCCTCAGCGTGTCCTTAAACTCCGGCTGAAACCAGGTCGACAAGACGACAGACGCAAGCAAAACGGCTCCCAGGACACTCAAATACGGATAGCCGATCATCCTCACGGGCAGCTTTCGCCCCCCCATTTGCTCCCATTTCCGGCGGAAGAACAGGTGCGTCACGAATACCATGAACCAGGCGAACATCGCACCGAAGCTGGAAAGCGAGATCATGACGGCAAAGGAGCTGTCCGGCACCACCATGACTACGATCGTCGCAATTGCAATCCCGATCGTAGACAAAGCAAGCGCCTTTACCGGAACGCCTTTTTTGCTCAGTTCGCCCAATTTTTTCGGGGCAAAGCCTCCACGGGACAGCGAGAATACCATCCGGGTCGAGATATACAGCTGGCTGTTCATTGCCGAGAGAGCTGCCGTCAGGACGACGAAGTTCATAATTCCTGCTGCGCCCGGAATGTGGATGAGCTCGAACACCTTTACAAATGGGCTCCGATCGCTTCCCGTCTCGTTCCAGGGCACGATCATCAGCATCAGGGCAAGCGTCAGGATGTAGAAGAGCACCAGCCGGACAACAGCTGATTTTAATGCGATGGGTACGGCCTTCTCCGGTTCCTTTGCTTCCCCGGCGCTGACCGCGATCATTTCGATGCTGAGGTAGCTGAACAGCGAGATGAAAATGGCAATCCACATGCCCCAGAATCCATTGGGGAAAAACCCGCCGTTGGCCGTGAGATTCTGGATGCCCATTTCCGGATGGCTGCTGCTCCCGAATACGACAAAGGCTCCCAATACGATAAACAGGATAATAGCCGTTACTTTAATCATAGAGAACCAGTATTCAACAGTACCGAACAAATTGACACTGGTTGCGTTTACATAAATGAGGACGGCGGAGAAAATCAAAATCCAGACAACTCCCGGCACAGCGGGAAACCAGTATTTCATGTAGACGGACATCGCTGATACCTCGGTTCCGACCGCACACACCAGGCTGAACCAGTACGAATACCGGACTGTAAAGCCAGCCCACGAGTTGATATACCGCTCGGCGTGTGCTCCGAATGAGCCTGTGGTGGGATAAGCGACCGTCATTTCAGCCAGGCAGCCCATCAATAGCAGAGCAATGACTGCGCCGATCAGATAGCTGACGATGACACCGGGACCGGCGAAGCCGATTGCCATCCCGCTTCCGAGAAAGAGCCCGGTTCCGATCGCTCCGCCGATGGCAATCATCGTGAGCTGGCGGGTCGTCAACCCGCGCTGCAGCCCTTTCTCCCGCTCCATAATATCTTGAAAATGAACGTTCTTCTCCGACATCGCAGCTCCCCCTTTTTCCAAACGCTAGGCAACCACACTGCACGTATTTCCGAACTTTTCGCGAAATTCAATGCGCATGATCTTCCGGGCGTAGAGCTCTTCGGCAAAGCATTTGGTCACGGGTAACGTTGAATTCGCGATAAGGCCCTCCTTTCATCTTTTCATGCTTCGTTTGCAGCATCTAATGTGAACTCAAGATTGCTTCTCTTTGGTGACGCCGCCTACACCCCAGTGCGTGGGCGGAACCTCCGACACTAATACGCGCACCTGTTCAGGCTTGACCTCCAGGCTTGCGACGACAGCTTCGGTGACACTCGCGATCAACCGGGCGATTTGCTGTTTGTCTCTTCCTTCCAATACCTGAATCTGTACTATTGGCATGAATCCACCTCCTATTCGGCAGTTGTCAGGAAGCAAGGCACAGTCTCTCAACGAGCCGGGCAAATATGCCGACCCCTACGGCCAAGGCATCCTCATCAATCGTAAAGCGCGGATGATGATGGGGAAAAGTGATGCCCTTCTCTTTGTTGCCTGCCCCGATCAAGAGAAAGCAGCCGGGGGTTTTCTGCTGGAATGAAGAAAAGTCTTCCGCTGCCATAACCGGCGCCATCCGTTCGATCGCATTTTCTCCGCAATACTCTCGTACAGCGGCTTCTGCCTGCCTGGTCACCTCCTCATCGTTTATGACTGCCCGGTATCCAAAATCGTAGCGGAATTCATAAGAAGCGCCGTGGGCTTCCGCGATCCCTTTTACGATACGCTCCATCAGCGGAGGGACTTGTTCGCGAAACTCAGGCTGAAAATACCGCACCGTCCCAAAAATTTCGACCGTGCCGGGGATGACATGAAAAGCCGTTCCAGCCTGAAACTTCGTAATCGACAGAACCAGCGTTTCCAACGGATCGGTATTGCGGGAAACGATCTGCTGGAGGTTGCTGACGACTTGGGCGGCAACCGCGATACTGTCAACGGACAGATGGGGCATTGCAGCGTGGCCGCCTTTTCCATGAATCCTGATCGTAAAAGAATCGCCAGCGGCCATAGCCGGACCGTAGAGAATACCAATTTTGCCGTATTCCAAAGGGGACCATAGATGGGCGCCGACGATCATGTCTACTCCGTCCAGCACTCCTGCACGAACCATCTCTTCTGCCCCGCCCGGCGGCGACTCTTCCGCGTGCTGAAAGAGAAAACGGACCTCACCGTTCAGCCTGCTTTTGCTTCCGGACAGTATTTTGGCCGTGCCCAGCAGCATTGCCGTATGGCCGTCATGACCGCAGGCATGCATGACGCCAGGATTTTGCGAGACAAAATCAAACGTGTTTTCCTCCGCAATCGGCAGGGCATCCATATCGGCCCGAATGGCGATGACCGGTCCCGGCCGTGCTCCGCGCAAACGGGCCATTACGCTTGTTTGGGTCGGCCTGGACAGTTCCAATCCTCCAAATGAGGTGAGTGTGTCGCAGACGAACTGGGCTGTTTTTTCCTCCTGGTAGGACAGCTCTGGATACCGGTGCAAATACCTGCGCCATTCGATGACCTCCATCTGAATCTCGTCGACCAGCCTGCGTAGCTGCTCTGCTGCCATTCAGGCACCTCCCCTCTCCGCGAGTTTTTTGTCAGTTGGAAAAGAAGAATATCAATCGATAGCGACGTTTTTTGTACGACAGTATCGAGCAGCATTTGTTCTTGTTCCGTTGGCTAGGATTTTATTATAAGCTTCCTCAAAAGCACGTACAACACACTATTCAGAATATTCTAACCGAAAATTTGTATGCTCATTTCCAGAAAAGCAAACGGTCAACCGGTACAATCCGGTCGACCTTCAAAGGAATTGCATTACATTTTTCTGTTGGCCGCTTCCTCCCCAAATGCCGGAAGTGGCAAACACGCCGGAGCTTGTCATATGCACCAGTCAAACGCAGCCGTCCAAACCGAGCCGTCTAAACGCTGCCGCCAAACTCGATCAACCTATTCGTCCTGCTTCGCGTACCAAAAAAGCGCAAATTCTGTCATGACCGAGGCGTGGCCGATTTGCCGCAGCATGGCGGAAATATTGCCGCGATGATACGTGCCATGGTTTACGACCTGCAAAACAATTTCGGCATAGCTCGTTTTCCGGAACCCTGCATATGGATTGTCAAGCTCGATCGTCTGGTCCATGTTGTCCTGCCTGCTGAAAACTGCTTTGTACCGCTCCGACAAGTCTGAAAACAACGCGTCCAGCTCCTCGATGCTTTTGGCTTCCGCCTGTTCTATCAGCTGATTGGCAGATGCCAGCGCTTCATTCATGCTTTTGCCGGAAAGAATGTCATACCAACAGTGATCGACCATATAAATATGGGACATTACTTTTGAAACGGAAGGAAAGACGCTTTGCATCTCCATCGTGTATACGTCTTGGGGCAGTTGTTTTAAGTGATTGAAAATGGTTTGATTTGCCCATACATGGTAGTCGTACATATTGAATACAAGCTTTTCCATAATAGTTCCTCCCTTTTTCGGAAACCCATCGTCTGCATCAGTATGTAGCCATCATAAAACAGCTTCCCTGACATCGGCGGTCAGGGAAGTTTTGATCATCTATATTTTTAATTTTGAGCCGGCTTTGCATCATTTCTCCCGCTCAGTGAAACACAAGCGAGGGCGGCAACCAATCCGAGCCCTACAATCAAGCTCGCCAGCCACGGATTGTAAAGGACGGTTGAAGCCGCATTGACCATGACTCCCCCTGCTCCCGCTCCAGCCGCCAATCCCAAATGAATAATCGATGTTTGCAAGGAAAGTACGAGATTCGCTGACTGAGGGGCCTGCTGAATAAAGAACGTTTGAATCGCAGGAGCGGTCGTAAACATGGCAAGCACGATGACGGCTATCAGGAGGCAACCGATTGCCGGCGATGAGGAAAACAGAGGCAAGAGCGCCAATGATACCACATGAACAGCCAATCCGATCAAAATCATCCGAACAACTCCCCACTTGTCGACGACAAATCCGCCCAATTGCGACCCGATCACGCCAAATATGCCAAACACGAGCATCAGCATACCGACCGTAGAGAGCTTCATCTGCAAAATGGACTGCAAAAACGGCGTCAAATACGTAAACATGACGGAATTTCCCGATTCCCTGAAAAAAGTCAGGAACAAACCGCTTACGATGACGAGATTCCCCAGTACCTTAAACTGGTCTTTGAACGAAACGGGAGCGTCTCCCTCAATCTTGGGGAACCTGCGGAAAATGACAACCATGACAAGCAGACTGAAGAGGCCCAATATGAGAAAAATGGCTTGCCAGCCAAGCCAGCCGGCAATGGCTATCCCGATCGGCACTCCTAATACCATCGCACTGCTGAACCCAAGGATGACCGTTCCAATCGCGCCGCCCATTTTATCGGCAGGCACCAGTTTTGCGACAGAGCCGAGTGCGACGACAAGATATACGCCCGAGCTTGCACCCAGGATCATTCGAGATACCATCAGGGTCGCATACTGGGCGCTAGCAAACGAGACGAGACACCCGAGGATAAACACAGCAAGTGAACCAACCAGAACCTGTTTGCGCTCCATACGGGACGTAAACGACACAATGATCGGGGTTCCAATCGCAAACGCGAGCGAATAAGCGGTGATCAGCTGCCCCGCCAGAGCGGTGGATATATGCAATTCTTCGGCGATGACATTCAGGATTCCGGATACCACCAGTTCAGAAGTCGCTGTGAAAAAAACGCCGAATGCAAGAAGGTAAACATACAGTTTCTTCATCATTGTTATTCCTTTCTGACCTATTCACGGGCTTTTGGTCGATGATCCTGTTTCGGGCGCTGGCAGGGATTTCTGCCGCTTTCGTCACCCCGCAGGTCTGGGCGGCTATCCCCGCGCTTGTTCCCCTCAAAACATCATGAAGGCGATGGGAATTGCCACAGCAGGTTTACAGCGATATGCTTCGCCCTTTCGCTGCTCTTGTGGGCAAGCAGCGGTGTACTGAGGTCCGTTGCAGCAAAAGAAAACGCGGCCTGAAAATAGAACAGACACATAGGCTAGGTATCATGCCGCTCACAAAAAGCGGCTGATAACAAGCAATGCACGATTTGGTCTTCGTTTTACCAGGGTTTTGCCCGGGTTTTGCCCGGTTTCTGTTTGAACCAATCGCACAAGCCCCGCTCCCTCTGCCGACTATTTCATCGATTTGGAATGTGATGTGGCCTGAACCTTTCTCACGGGCGCATTCTTCCCTACCATTACGGAAAGCACGACAATGACAGAGGTTGCTATCGTGAAAAGCGTGATCGATTCGTTCAACAAAAGAGCGGAGAACAAAATCATCAAAAAGGGCTGCAAATACTGCATCTGGCTCACCCGCGAAATTCCCCCCATGGCAAGGCCGCTATACCACGCTACGTATGCCAAAAACTGACTGACGACGGCAAGGTAGATAAAACTGATCCAGGCTTTCAGGGGGGCATGCAGCATTTCCCCTGTGACGTTCATCAGGACAGGGACGACGATAAACGGAACCGCAATGACTAGTGCCCAGGCTATTACCTGCCAAGCGCCCAAGTCCCGTGCCAGCAGCCCTCCCTCGGCATAGCTGAAGGCGAGGAGGATGACTGCCGCAAGCAGCGCGAAATCCGCATACTGCAATTGGCCGAATCCGAGGTGGAAGGCGTACGCGATAACCGCCAGAAAGCCTACCACACTGGCCACCCAATACTTGAAGGAAGGAAGCTCTCTTGCGCGAAGCATGGCGCAGCCTGCAGTAGCCAATGGCAACAAGGCGACGACTACGGCTCCGTGAGAAGCAGGCAATCTCTCCATCGCCCAGGATGTGAGTAAAGGAAAGCCCAGGACAGCACCGAGAGCGACGACAATCAGTCCTTTAAACTGTTTGGCAGACTGAAGCTTCTCCCTCCGAATCAATAAGACAATCGCAACCAGGACCGAAGCGATCACCGTTCTTCCCAGCCCGACAACAGTGGGGCCGAAATATTCGACCGCTATTCGCGTGGTCGGAAGCGTTAAACTAAAGCAAAACACCCCGATTACACCGAGCAACAACCCTAGCCGTTCTTTCTTTTCCTGTTTTTCTCCCAGCATGACAATCCCCCACTTTTTGCTCGCAGCCGGGGGTCAGGCATCTGTCCCCCGTTTGCCCAAGCTGCAAGCGAAATAAATGAACTGTACCACTCCAAATTTTCATACATTGCTTCCAAAGACATGTCAGAATAATTACACTATAGGGGAGACAGACAGCGATTGAAATCGCGCTTTTCCTCATCTGTCCTGGTACAGAATCGGGAGGTTTACCTTGTGGCCGCAAAATACGAGATGATTATGAGCGTAATCAAGCAGCAGGTGGCAAACGGAACAATCGGTCCCGGAAGCAAGCTTCCCTCGGTCCGCATGCTGGCCGACCGATTTTCCTGCAGCAAAAATACCGTCATTCAGGCTTACAGCGAGTTGGAAAAAGAGCATCTGGTGTATTCCGTTCCGAAAAGCGGGTACTATGTGGTGAACGAATACCGCTCGCCGCATGATGAGCTTGCAAACAAAAAGGTTGATTTTTATTCCGCCGGTCCGGACAGGGAAGCGATGCCTTACATTGAGTTTCAGCATTGCATCAACCAGGCCATCGACATTTACAAAGAAGAGCTGTTCAGTTATTCCGATCGCCAAGGCTTTTATTCCCTGCGCCTCCAGCTCATCAAATACTTGCAAAATCTGCAGGTGTTTACAGACCCGGAGAGGCTTTTCATCACGTCGGGAGCGCAGCAGGCTCTCCATCTGCTGGTGTCTATGCCATTTCCCAACGGCAAAAGGAATATCCTTATGGAACAGCCAACCTACTTCGGGTTTATCGAGGCAGTGGAGCTTCAGAGCGCCACGGCATTGGGCATCGAACGGACAATGAAAGGACTTGATCTCGACCGTTTGGAATATATGTTCCGAAACAATGACATCAAATTTTTTTATACCGTCCCGCGGTTTCACAATCCGCTTGGTCACAGCTATACAAATGAAGAGAAAAAACAGATTGTGAAGCTGGCGCAAAAATACGATGTGTACATCGTTGAGGATGATTTTCTGGGCGATCTTGATCCGAACCCCAGGCATGACCCCATGTTCTCCTACGATCCTTCCGGGCGAGTGATCTATCTCAAAAGCTTTTCGAAAATCATGCTGCCCGGACTAAGACTTGCCGCCGTCGTCCTGCCCAAGCTCATGATCCACACATTTTCGCGCCATAAATTCAGTGCAGATTTCAACAGCTCCGCACTTTCTCAAGGAGCCTTGGAAATTTATTTGAAGAGCGGCATGTTCCAGGGACACATCAAAAGAATAAAAAAGCTTTATCAACGAAAGATGAAGCTGCTTCAAGAAGCCTGCGACATCCACTTGCCCCCCGGCGCTTCCATCTCCAGGCCGACTTCCGGTTTTTATCTGGCCGTCTCTCTCCCTGAACATGTGAAGGCCGGGCGGATGGCCGATTTGCTGCTCCGGGCAAATGTCTACGTCGATGACGCGGTGCGCATGTTTTTGCCTGAATATCGCCAGGAAAATATGCTGCGCCTCTGCATCTCCCAGGTGAGCGAGGAGCAGATTGGCCGCGGGGTCGAACAAATCGCCCGGTGCATTGTCTTTCTTCAAGGGAAAAAGGATCATTTTCATTCCAGACCATCTTTGCTGCTGTAAGCCTGAAGCTGTACCCTTTTTTTGGAAAATACAGGTTGTATCTGCAATCCATTTGCGCTATTCTAATGGCATCTCGCTTTTGAAGGGAATGATTGGCATGAAACGCCGGGCTTATTTTCCTTATGGAATGATGATGAACTAAATAGTGCAGATGGTGCTTCCTCTGCAGTTTTATAAGGATATCGCTGCTCATGGCTCCTATAAAAAGGGGGTTTATTTGCTTTGCAGATAAACCCGGCAACAATAGGCCGATAGAGACCGCAGGCGTTGTCTGCGGTCTTTTTGCGCCCAAAAACAGGCGTACGCAGAGATTACGGAACGAAAAGGCCGCGATTTTATCAAAATCCGGGCGATGCGCAAGCAAGGCAGTTGCCGTCATGGAACAGCGTTTTAGCCGTTATGCGATTTTATGCTTTTCCCAAACAAAAGGAGGTTTTGCTTCATGGAGCTGCAAAGCAAAAACTATACAAAGGCCCTGGACATTTTTCAGGATTGCAAGAACCACTTGTGTATTCACGGAGTGATCCGTGGCCTCATACCCGGCCGAATTTTTATGGCGGATGATTCTGCTACGGCCATGGTGGCAAGCACAGAAGGAATATATCTGGGCGGCAATCCCGATAATGATCTGTTTTTACGGGAGATGAACAGCCTGTTACGCCATGAGA
The DNA here is from genome assembly GCF_036700025.1 of Brevibacillus borstelensis. Taxonomy (NCBI): domain Bacteria; kingdom Bacillati; phylum Bacillota; class Bacilli; order Caryophanales; family Paenibacillaceae; genus Brevibacillus; species Brevibacillus borstelensis. The sequence goes on from NZ_CP144922.1 coordinate 5,433,137, forward strand.
TTTTTCCCAAGCTTGACACCGACGATGTGCTGGACTATGTCGTCTATTACCCGCAAAGCCCGCTGTGGGAAGCGAAAATGGATATCGTGATGAAAGATCTGTACGCGATGAAAAGCGGCAGAATGACTTTTTCTCACGATCTGGGCAACACGGATGCACCGCTTGCCGACAGTGTCATCCCTGTGGATCAAAAGCTGCTGGCACGCGAGGATTGCATCGGTGTGGACGACGTTTTGGAGGAAATCTCGAACCAATGGCCTTCGCTGGAGGCATTTCTAGACAAAGGTTTCGGATGCGTCGGCATTGAGGAAACAGAGCGAGGACCGGTCATTGTCAGCTGGTGCCTGACAGATTGGGTGGTCGGCAGCGAGTGCGAGCTGGGCGTTGAAACCGCAGAAGGCTACCGGGAAAAAGGCTGGGCCAAAAAGACAGCCGCAGGCGCTCTCGCACTGGCCCGGAAACGGGGCCTCACACGAGCAGGCTGGCAGTGCTGGTCCAGCAATGCAGCCTCTCGACGAACGGCCCTTTCTGTCGGATTCAAGCCGCTTGCCGAATACCCGGTCCTGTTCGGGTGGACGAATCCGCTGAACAATTTTCTCGTAAACGGCAATTATTACATGCAAGGAGACGGGACTGTGGGCACTCAAAAGGATTATGCCCGCGCCGCATGGAGCTACGCCCAGGCCCTTGACAAAGGCTGGGACTGGGACGGCATGGCCTCGCTGTATTGGAATGCGGCCTGCCTGTTCTACCGGATCGGCGAGAAGGAGCGCGCCAAGCATTATTACCGGATCGCTGTGGAGAAAGGCTGGGACGGTACCGAGTGCCAGACCGCCGCAGACTATGTGTACTCCGAAGCGGATTCCGCGGCCATAGCTCTGGAATTGGCGAAATAAAAACGCAGGCGACCGACGCATTGGCGCCGGAGAGCAAATCCCGGACTGTCCCTCCGTATGAATTTTGCAGTAAACAAGTTTAGCTGAAACAAACAAAAAATGGATAGAGTTTCAGGCATCAACTGAAGCTCTATCCATTTCTATTACCTTTATTGCGAAGGCTTGATCAATACCCCCCGCCCGGCGTAAAAACGGGCGAAGACCTCGAAGCTTAACCGGACATTTTCCTGACTGGCGGGCGTGTCCCCGGATGGATTGTGAAAAACGACCTCCCGGGTTTGAGCATTGCCGCCAAATACATACACCAGATGCCCGCCTTGCCGGGGCGGCGTCACCTCAGGCGTGCGGATACTCGGGTGGACAGAAGCAAAGAAGACTTGGCCTTGATCGAGCAATTCGCCGATCTCTTCAATCGGTGTATGCTCCTTGACCTCGGCTGCAAGCCCGAATTTGTCCGCGACAAAGGAAACAAAGGGACGGTAGAACAAGCCTTTGATCGTCCCGTCCCCGTTCTCGACATACCCTCCGTATTCCCGGCATTGTTTCATTAACTCGATGGTTGGAATGATTTGCTTTTGCCGATGGGCGAGCAGCATTTTCAGGCAGGCCATGCCGCAGATGTGAGCGCTCCAGGTCGCATATTCCTCCCGGTTGGAGGCGCCGGACAGATGCCACAGGGGGTCATCGGCAGGAAGCATGCGCCCGGACAAAAAATCCGGCACCAGCTCCCGAGATTCCCATTGCGAAAAATAAGGCACTACAGCCATATTCTCATTCCTTTCCATGGCGATTTGTTCGCTCCCGATCAAAATGAAGGTACCAGTACAGCGCAGTCTCGCCGCTGCTTTCGGGAATGCCTTTATACACAAAAAAATCAAAGCCGCCTATGACAAAGCCGCAGCTCTCGTAAAATTTGCATGCGTTTACATTGTTGCTTTGCGTCTCCAGCATGATGCCGGCCATTCCGCCCGCCTTCGCCCAAAGCACGGCCTGCTCGATTAATTTGCGGCCGATACCAAACCTTCTGCAGCTTTTGTCTACTTTGATGTCTTCTATATAAGCGAAATGGTTCCAATTCCGCTTCAACACAATCAGGCCCGCGACTTTATCGTCTGCCAGTGCGACATAGATGATTTGATCGGGATTGCCGATGTATTCGGAATAGTCCACGTCTTCCTCTTCCAAATAGCTTTTCTGATAAGCAGGCACTTCTCTGACTGTATACCCGATTCGCCCATCGGTTACGGATAGGACAAGCTCGGAATCAACGAGGAAGCTGCCATCGATGCTATCCACGCGGTAATCTCCGTGAGCGTCCTTCAGTTCCGCTATTTTTATATTCATTGTCTTCCTCCCGTACTTAACTGGCCCCCACAAGAAGACCGACAATCCAGCTACTCTCCCTTTGTTCTAAATGGACAGCCTTGCTTTGGATATACTAAGTCCAAATTCATTGTCCATACATGAAAGGAGGATTGTTCCCCATCGACACACACCGCGAGGACCATTTGCCCGATTTTAAACAGTTGACCGACCGCGTGATCGCCCCGCCTCCCCAAGGTCCAATCATTGGCATTCGGACCAATCTGGACAAAGAATCCGAGGATGCGGGAAAAGAAGCGCCGAAATAGGCGATCCAGCCTCTTGTACGAAAGGCTACAGGCACAAGCCGCCCAGCTTTGGTACGACGGCTTGTGCCGAACCATCAAGGGCGCGGATTTGGCCTGGGGGAATCAGCCACTCTTTTGCATCCCCTCTGGCATGTTGCTCGCGCAGCCGCTGCCTTCCATAGTTGCAGTCCGCCAGGGAATACTTACTATTTGTCCATTCTGCTGCCTAAGTCCTTCTCTTTATATCGGGCAGCTCAATTTTTATCCGGGAATAGAAAAAGACAGCCCCTTTTCAGAGCCTGCCTTTGCCATTGCGAATACCCGCCAACATATGAATTTGTCGGACTGGTATGCTTACAATTCCAGAAAGACGCCCACCAGCGAATAGAGAATCACGGTAGAAAACAAGACGGTCATGTGCAGCAGTGAAAACAGGAACAGCGATTTTGCCCACTTCTCCGGGTCCATTTTTTTATAGCCATACACACTTAAAATCAGCCATGCGACACTCAACAAAAGAGCCACCAGCATCAGTCCGAGGCTAAGCGAGCCAAGCAGAAAGCTGGTCGCGATCAATACGACCAAATACACATTCGTTTGGATATAGGTTCTGCGGACGCCCTTGACTACAGGCAGCATGGGAACCTTCGCTGCCTTGTACTCATCGTGCTTGCGGATCGCGATTGCATAGAAATGGGGCATTTGCCAAATTACCATGATCACAAAGAGGCCCAGGATCGCCGGATGCGTGATATCCGGATGAATCGCTGCCCACCCGATGAGCGGAGGAGCTGCTCCAGAGATGCTTCCCACCTCTGTATTGTAGATCGTCCTTCGTTTCGTCCACATCGTATAAGGGACGACATAAAAAAACAGTCCCAAAAACCCCAGCAATGCCGCAAGCGGAGTAGTCCATGCGAGAGCCGCCAGTCCCAGGATCGTCATGACAATCCCCAGCCACAATACCGTCTTCGGCTCTATTTCCCCTGTTACAGTAGGTCTGTTTTTGGTCCTCTCCATCACAGAGTCAATGTCGCGGTCATACAGGTTATTAAAAGCCCCCGCCGCCCCCATTACCAGACTCGAACCGACGAAAGCCAAGATGATTTCCGGAAGCTTTTCAAACGGGCTGATCTTGTACGTATATAAGGCCAATGTCAATCCCGCAAACATCGGAATCAAATTCGACTTGATAATCCCCGTCTTCACGGTTTGCGCCAAAATCTTTGACAATGTCTGTTTCGGAGCCGTTGAGAGGGCTTGTTGTATGTTCGTATCGATTTTTTCGTCCTTTTGCATTTTCCCTATCTTCCTTTTCTAATCTACCCGAAATGTGACCAGCTCTTTTTACTCCTACCTAGTATATCAATTTATCATTCATTATGTTGCGAGTTCAAACAATTGGCACACACCAGTACCTGCCAAATGGGAAATGACTATCCCGAAAGACGCTGCAAATAACGATTTAAAGTAGAAAAATACAGATGTTTCCTTATATACTCATTGGAATTTACATACTAATCGGTATATTAATAGTATATGGGACGGCAGTCAAGAAAGGAAGGACGAGCGGTGACGAGACGACGATTGACCCAAGAGGAGCGCAAGCAGGAAACACGGCAATTGCTTCTGGAATCGGCAGCGAAGACTTTTGCCCAGCTCGGTTTTCACGGGGCCTCTGTCGATAAAATCGCGGAGTTTGCCGGGTTTAGCAAAGGAGCCGTTTACGCCCATTTTCAGTCCAAGGAAGAGCTGTTTCTTGCTATATTGGAACAGCAAATGAAATTGCATGTGCACACTATCCATAAAATTATTAGCCAACAGCCTTCACTTGAGCATTTTCATGAGACGATGAACCGCTATTTCCATTCAGCCAGACAGCAAACCCGGACCTGGAGCATGCTGAACATGGAATTTCTTTTATATGCGATGCGAGAGGAATCGGTTCGCCAGAAGTGGTCGAGCATGATCTTGGAATCGGCAGAACAACTCTCAAAGACAATCGAGGAAATGATGGCAAAGGAGCATTGCGAGGCGTCTTTATCTGCGGAAGAAATGGCGTGGACTCTATTGTCGCTGGAAAATGGCATGGCTATCTTTTCTTCTATTGTGGAAAACGCCGCTCCTCCCGATTTATTTGGAAAAGCGCTGCAAAGCATGCTCCAGCCCCCTCGTGAGGAAGAATAGGTTTCCCCTGATGGGAGGGGGCAGCATGTCAAATGCAGGGTTGGGCGTTTGTGATCATCTATACGGAAATAAGGGATGAACATGATCGTGCCATACAATATGGATTAGCTCCCCCAAATCGTCAATGACAGCATCCGCCTCTGCTACAGTTTCAAACTGTTCATTTCTCTTCCAAACCGCCTTCATTCCGACAGCCCGGCTGGCTCTGACATCGTTCTCCGGATGATCCCCTACAAATAGAGCATCTTCTGCCGGAACGCCAAGCTTTGCAAGCGCCCGAAGAAAAATCGCCGGGTCTGGCTTTTGCAGCCCTTCCCATTCCGATATCAATGCCTTATCGAAAAAATGCTCAATGTGCAGCGCCGGACACACCCCTTTGCGCTTTCATGCCTCGCTAAAAAAGCGGCTATCCAGACATACGCTCAAACACTTCCATTGCTTGAGCAGCCGTGGGAACCTGGACGACATTCTCCTCTGCGAACTCATGGGCTTGTGGATCGTCACTTCTTCTAATTTCGTTTGCGGCAGCCTCTACGTCGTAAGCCGTCCGCCGAAACTCGCATCCGTTCGGGCCAAGCAGCAGCCAATAGGCACCGGGCTGGTCGGCATAGGGCATACCCACGCTTCCTGCATTGATGACGCGAGTTTTTCCGGCAAGCAGTTCAAACTGAATATGCGTGTGCCCGCAAACAACCGTTCCTTGCTCAACTCCCTGAAAGATAGCGTCCAGCCTTTCCTGCTGCGTGAGCGGTGTAAAAATCACCTCGTCGCTATGCGGGGTCGCATGACAGAACAATACCTCCCCAATCCCTTCGATATATTGGACAAACAGTTGCGGCAGCTGCGACAAAAAATCGCGCTGAGCGCGTGTCAACTGTTTGGCGACCCATTCGGTCTTTTCACGCCCCTTCGCTGACATTCCGGGACGAAGCGGCTCACCGTCAAAAGCCATGACGACTTCGCGATCACAGTTGCCACGTATGAAGCGGACCTTTGTTTCCAGCCGGAAAAGACGCTCGAGCGTCTGTGCAGGCATTGGCCCAGAGACGATATCTCCCCCAATGACAATCAAGTCCGGTTTCACGTCTTCAAGCTCATCCAACACAGCGTGTAGGGCTGGCAAATTGCCATGGATGTCATAAAGTGCTGCCACTTTCATCGTACATCTCTCCTTTCGACCATCAAACCGTACTTTTAAAAAAACCACCACGGAAACGAAATGCTTGCGTGGTGGTTTTGCTTTGTGCCAGGTTAAACCGCTGTTTTCTTTGGCGCTCTTCCGTACGGGACGGCCATCATTCGCTCCCACATCGGGATAAACTGCTTGATCAACGGCCCGATCGCTACTGCCGTCACCAGTGTACCGATCGAAACCGGCCCTCCCAAGAGAAAGCCCACGAGCGCAACTGTACATTCGATCCCGACCCTGACTTTGCCGATCCCCCAGCCCATTCGTTCATGCAGCGCCAGCATAAAGCTGTCGCGGGGTCCGGCCCCGATTCGCGGCGAAATGTACATCCCTGTTCCGAACGTATAGATCAGAAGCCCGCCCGCGAACAAGACGACGCGCTCCGTCAAGGTTTCGCCGGTAGGAATCCATTCCAGCCACAAGAATAAGTCAATGAACAGCCCGAAGAAAAACATGTTCAAAAACATGCCCACGTTTGGCCTGATCTTTCCGATTACGTAAGACGCGAGTATGATGAGCGCTCCAACGATTTGCGACCAACTGCCGATGGTCAGTCCAAATGTCTTTTGCAATCCAATGTGCAATGTATCCCACGGAGCCACACCGAGATTCGCTTCGATCATCATCCCGATTCCAAAGCCCATCACAGCCAGGCCCAGCATGAAAACGGCATACTGAACCGTTACCGGGCTTGAAAAAAACTTCTTTATCATGATTGGTTCCCCCTGTTGTGTTGGGGTGGTCAGCCCCTATTTTCGGTTGTCCTCTTCAGGACGCATAAGGGGGAGATTGTGCGAATGCCATCCATTGTCCGAAGACGGGCATCACGTGTGTATCCATAAGCTTCACCTTCTTTCTGCAAAATTGAATATTCGGACTACTTGACCGAGTAAATGACCCTACAGGAGGAACCGGCTTCAAGCTCACGCCATCTTGCATCTTATGATAATTTCTCAGGATTTATTTCTCTTTCCCTCTCCCGTTGAACGAAAGGACTTGCTTATTCTCTCTTTTCTACCATTCTCGTTTCCACTTGTCTATAGGAAAAAGGCAGTCCCATACCAAATCATGGTGATGTAAGGAACCCCTCTTGGCTATTTGGGAACAGGAAGAGTGCAGATAAGCAAGAGACTCTTTCAACTTTCATTCACGCTGGAAAGTTGAAAGAGCCTTCTTCAGGCAGCCAGAACGGCAGAATTTGACTAGTCGTTTAGACTGGAAAGATACTTTCTCTTTAACCCGAAGTAAAAAAGAACCTGCAAGAAAAGGTACACGGCCACCACATACAACGCCTGCAGCATCGTATAATGGATTTTTGAGTAGTTGGTATTCACCAATGCGATATAGTACAAAGCCATAGCAACACCAAAGATGGCTGGTACCGAAAAGATCAATTTCAACTGTTTCGTCAGATTTTGCGTCATCTCGCGGTTGGTGATCCCGATTTTTCTCAGTATCGTGATTCTCTGCGTTTCTTCCGCAATATCTGTAACAATTTTATAGAACAGCACAATACTTGAGGAGATCAGGAGCAACGCTCCCAAAAACGCCATGGAGAAGTAAAAGACGCCATTTATTTGTACATCTATTTCTACTTTCTCGGCCTTGGAGAAAGGGCGATATGCTTCCAGCAAGGTCCTTTCGTTTTTCGGTCCACCCAAAAAGGTTTTGTCCTTCCAGATGGACTCATCAGCGTGATTCGCTTCCCGCAAAGTGCGGAGCATCTCAGCAAATATCTTGTTTTTATCACCGCTGGCGAGGTTGATCAAATGATACTTGGAAGTATCGGGATAGCCGCTCTTTCTGCGGATCATTTCATAGTCTGCATCATCGACTACATAGATGTGATACGTTGAATACGCATTGGTATACTCTAAATTTGCAAACTGAGCCATATCACTTTGAATCCGATCTTTCGAGACGGTAAATACATCGGCAGGGTCGACCTGACGAAAGAAGTCTGAAGAGCTCATTGTTATATTCGCCTCATCGAATGATGTGCCTGGGCTTTGCACGCTTTTTTTATTCATCAAAAACATGACATCTTCAGCAGGTTTCGTTTGAATCTCTCCGCCATCAAGAAATACATCCAGCATGCTGCCTTGTTTTACGTCCTTGTTTGCAGCCATATGCTTGTTGTAATTCCTTTCGCTAACAAGGACACCGTTGAAATACGTACGCTCACCCGTTTTCACTTTGCCATCCTTCATTTTGTAAATCGGTAAGGAAAGATACTCCAAGACCGCATATTTCTCGATCTTTCCGCCGCTATCTTCAATGACTTCCCGCATCTCATCTGGCGAAACATGATTGTATATACCATCTTCAACGAACATGAAGTCATACGGTCTCTCCAAATCATTGAATGTAACGGTATTTTTATGGATCGTGTAACCGACTCCGATCAGAAAAACACCCAGTGACACCATGAGGGAAACCACGTAAAGAATCGTCCGGTAGGATAAAAAACGGTGTGCAAGATTAGACAGAACCAGCAAGTTGTTATTGTACACCCTCGGAAATTTACGAATGAACAATTGGCATGTGCTGATCAATGTACCGAAAATGAAGAATGGACTAGCTAATACCACTATTGCACAAAGCGCAAGCATCGCCTTGCTACCATCAAAGATTTCATCCGTGTAAATTTTCGGCAATAGGTACAAGGCTAGTCCAAATAACAGGATAGATACCAAGCCGACGAAGGGATTGGCAGTGGCTACTTCTTTTTTCGAGCTGGATTGAATGACTTCAATGATGGACAGTTTGGTCAAATATCTCTCTGTAAAAAATGTGCTGATGATATAAATCGGCAAAAAGACACCGATCGTCAGCAAAAAAGAATCAAAGCCGATGCTGTATTCGATAGTTTTCAGCAATTTGCCCAGAATCAGGTAAAACATCCTCGAAAAAAGCAATCCTGCCGTAATTCCGGTTAGCAATGAGATGGAGATAATGATGATATTTTCTCGTCGCGTCATCTTTTTGAGGTCTCTGGCAGTCATCCCCAATGTCAAATAGACGCCAAATTCTTTTCCTCGGAATTTTACAAAATACGTTTGCGTGTAGGAGATAAAAACGATACAGAACAGCACGATCGCCACAAACGAAAAATTGAACACACTTTTCGTGTTGTCCGGGATGCTGTCGTTAAAAAACAAGGTTCCATACATAAATAGAACAGCGACAATAAAACTGTTTACGAGATAAAAGGAGATATAACGGGCGAGGTTGTACTTCAAATTTTTATATACAATCGCGGAAAACGTCATTGGAGCTCTCCCCCAATCATGCTTTCAGCTTCCAGGATGCGGTCAAAAAATTCCTTTCTGTCGCCACTCGATGCGATTTCCATCTTGATCGCTCCATCTTTGATAAAAATGATTCTTTTGCAAAAAGACGCAGCAAAGGGGTCATGACTGACCATGAAAACCGTGCTGTTTCTTTCTTCATTGATCTTTTTCAGCGTATTCATAATATTTTTGGAGGATTTTGAATCGAGATTTCCCGTCGGTTCATCGGCGAATACGATGGCGGGGTCATTGATCAACGCTCTGGCTACAGCTGCTCTTTGCTTTTGTCCACCCGATATATGATAAGGATAATTATTTTGGATATGCTCGATTTCGAAAAATGCTGCAAGCTCCTGAACTTTTCCGTTAATTGTTGCCGGGTCGATCTTGTCCAGTATCAAGGGAAGGGAGATGTTTTCCGAGATCGTCAGGCTGTCCAGCAAGTTAAAGTCCTGAAATACGTAGCCTACACTGTGCCTCCGAAAAAGCGCCATTTCCTCCTTCGACAGGTTTGTGATGTTTTTGTCCTCGATAAAGATTTCTCCCGACGTGCATTGATCGATACCAGACAGCAAATTCAGCAAAGTGGTTTTGCCGCTACCGCTCGGCCCCATAATGCCAACAAAATCGCCTCTCCTCACACTGAGGTTTATTCCATGCAAAGCCGTAACTTCTTTGGCTCCTTTAAACGAGTTGTACACTTTTGACAGGTCATTTACTTTTAATACTTCCATCAGAAAGAAAACCTCCAATACGCAACGTTTGTTCTGTTCTAAGCAGAAGTTTATAGGAGGAATGGATAACAAAATATCGATTTTGCTCTCAAAGTCTTACAGTTTTGAAAGAAAACCGATGTCGACCGTCGTTCCTTTATTCTTTTGTGATTGAATGTGAATGTGATGTCCCAATCGATCCGAAATAAGCTTGACCATATAAAGCCCGATTCCTGTGGCATTTCTGTCCCGTCTCCCGCCATCTCCCGTAAAAAATGGATCAAATACGCGATGGAGATCCTTTTCGTCAATCCCAATCCCCTCATCAATAATCGATAGAATCACCTTGTCCCGTTCTTTTCTTGCGCGAATCATGATTGATTCGCTCCGCTCTGCTATGGAATACTTGATGGCGTTTGACAGGACTTGCTCAAGCATATACTGTGCCCATTTTTTATCGGTCAAGATTTCAAATTCTTCCGGTATATCCACAATCGGTTCGATTCCTTTATACCTGATTTCTCTTCTTCTTTCGTTCAAGGCTTGATAGACGAGTTGCTTCAACGGCATGCGCTGAGCGATAAAATCCCTGGAAAACTCTTCGATTCTAAGCAAGTTCAGAGCTTCCTCCAGGTTCTTTTTCAATCCTTCATTCTCTTCCTTGATGTCTTCCAAATACTCATCATTTTCTCTTTCCGCAAGTCCGATTTCACAAGCCAGGTGGATGACGGAAACCGATGTTTTCATGTTGTGGATCCATTGTGAAAACAAGGCATTTTTATTGTTCTGTTTGACTTTGTTATCATAAAGCCTTGCGTTATAGTGACGATGGAGTTTGGAGAGCGTCTGAAAAACAAGCTTGTCTTTGTGATTCGAGACATGCTTGGCGTAGTCCGGACTCTTCCCTCCGTCCTCGATCTCGCTTACAAATTGATGATATTTGTATACTTCGTAGCATACATAAAGAATGAGCAGAGTACTGCTCAACAGGATCGGATATACATACTCCGCGCTATCCAGCAAAAGCATATAAAATAAAATGATCAAGAACGTATTCATCGTGTACACGAAGATCGTCACTTTCTTGTCCTGGATCACTTCAATCAGTAACGGAATGAAAGACATATCCCAACCCCCTTTTCGTCGTGATGACATCCTCAAGCCCCAATTCCCTCAGCTTTCCCTTTATTCTGGACATATTGACATTGAGCGTATTTTCCGCCACGAAGGTGTTATAATCGGTCAGCACATCAAACAGATCATCTCTGCTCACCAGTTTCCCTCTGTTTTGCATCAATAATTTGATGATTTTATACTCATTCTTCGAAAGCTCTACGGTTTGATTTTCATACTGCAGCTTTAAACTGTCCTCCAGCAGCACCAGCTTCCCCTCTTCGATCCTGACCCCATCCGAGTATTGCATGGACCTCCGCAAGGCCGCGTTAATTTTGGCCATAAGAATCCCGACACTAAACGGTTTGGTGATATAGTCATCCGCCCCTAGCTCCATTCCTCTGATTTGTTCTCCTTCTTCATTCCTGGCGGATACTATGATGATCGGTACGGCGTGGGTTTTCCTGATTTGTTTCAAGTAATAAAAACCATCAAACGTCGGCAAATTGATATCCAGAATGATCAGATGAGGTTCTACCCGGTCAACTGTTTCCACGACCCGCTCAAAATCCCCGACAATGAAAACTTCATAATCGTATGCGGTCAAATACTGCTTGATATATTTGATCAGCTTCACATCGTCTTCTATTAAAAGTATTTTCATCGCTTGCCTCCCGAATCAGGATTGTTGGATGCATCGCTTTTTGCTTTGCATGCCGTGGCCTGCATACATTATATCCCTTCCTTTTTTCAGGGCGAAACCGGGAGAGTCTCTTCAGCTAAGACCAGGGGCATTTATGTGCGGATATCACCGAGAGGTATCCGACTACAGCAAAACCCGGAAAACTCCAATACCATGTAATATTTACAGCTTTGCTTGGTAAAGGAGAGTGAGGACTTCTTGGCAAAACGAAAGAAGATCATCGTCCGGATTGCCTTTAACTCCAAAAAGCTAAAGTACAACCGCAAGAAGAGATTTACGACGAAATGGATTAAAAGCCGGATGAAAATATTTATGCGGTATACGCGGAGAAGTTTGCAAAGACAGACCAATCAAGGCTTTGTCGCTCTCGTGGAGTATGAGGACCGCTCCCGAAGGAAAATAAAAAAAGAGCTGCGCAAGTACAGCAAGCTCCCTAAAAATATCAAATTCATCCCCAAAAGCAAGTACCAGAAAAGTATCAGGAAGCGCCTCAAGGGCTATCATTATTTGTATTTGGTGCGGTTGGATTCAGACGATTTGTACCGCCGAAGCTATATCCAGCAGCTCAAGAATCACCGCAGAAGAAAGGGAACGTCCGCGGTGATCAACCAATTTGGCTACATGTATGACTCGAAAAAGAAGCGAATTGCGCCGATGTATGCAAAGTCGCCGGCATTCTATACGTTAATCTATAAAGTAAAAGATTATTTGAAAGGAAAACGGTATCGGCTTGCCGGGGGACATCCCGCCGTCATCCGCCTGCGCCATGACAAATTGCGTTTGCGCAACTATGTGCACGTCATCCACTCGGGCAATACCACAAGCAAATTTCGTTCAAAGCGGAACAAGGTCATCAACAAAAGACGTATTGTAAAAAATCGGCGCCAGGTAAAAAGGATCCTCTCGTCTTTTATGTAAAAAGGACCTTCTCATCGTGTTATCTTACAAGAAAAAAAGGTGCCGATTTGGCATCCTTTTTTATTCTTGAATCGAAAGCGATATGCCAAGAGGCTTAGTCTGGTTGGTGTTGAAACACAGGCCCTCCATCTTTTTCGTCGGCTTCACCATCTCGTTATTCATGGATTAACTCAAATAATTCGACAATCAAAACCGTATCATCTGTTAACGTAATCCCGATATCTTTCCAAGCAAGCCGATGGTCCTCCTGGAATTGAGCGACATCGTCTCCGTTTCCTTCTCCTTGGACAAGCCGCATATCTGGGTTTCCAAACGTCGTTTCAAAAACCTCCTTCAGTCTCACATTGCATCTGGGATTGCCATGCTTGTCATAGACGGTGACAATTTTTCCGACCGGCTCGTATGTTTGCTGCAATTCTTCCGCGGAATATTCTTCTTTGGGTGCACAAGTAGCCGTTTTCTCCCCCCTGAGGATTTGCTGAATCATTCTCTCGCCCAAGCCATTATCCTCTTCCCAGCCAAATATCATTTTGTGATTATGTACTGTAATTTCTGACATAGACTCTCCTCCAAAAGCTCACTTATCCATTCATCATAACATTTTGGCGAGTTGGCTTCATAGCTTGCCTGCCCTGTTATTCCCGTCAGCCTTTCCTTTGCCTGCCCATTTGGCATTGCCGCAAGTACTCGTTTTACCAGTTTTCGAATCGCTTATGGCCGCGGCGCAGGCATCAAAAAAGACGCTTCCGTGAGGAGCGTCTTTTAGCATTCCGAACATGTGTTCTTTTTTTGAAACATCCAAACTAACCAGACGTATATTCGACCTTCATATTAGTAGTATAAACCATTCTGAATTATAAGTCTATATTTACTTGAAAAAATGCTTTAAAGTTTGTATACCCGGCCGGGAAACTTGTGGTGTGTATCTGTTTGTAAACAGGAACATGCCTGCTTTGACAATAATGAGGAGGATATGGATGAAAATACGTTCATGGAATAACAATTTGAAAACCCGGTTAATCGGGGAAGCACTGTTTAACATGCTGTTTTGGATGTACTTTCCGTTTATCACTGTATATTTTGGTGCGGCATTGGGCAATCACATCGCTGGCATTTTGATGACGGTCCCTCCGATCTTCAGCCTGATCGGGAGTCTGCTCGGAGGAGCTTTGGCCGACCGGTGGGGAAGGCGTCCTGTCATGCTGCTGGGCGCTTTTCTTCAGACGGTGATGTTTGCCTTGTTTGCCGTGTCTTGGTCCCATTGGATCGATTATATCGCATTCATCGGTCTTGGTCTGGGAGGAGCCATTTACAGGCCGGCAAGCTCCGCTATGGTTGCCGATCTGGTTCCCGCACAATCCCGCCGCCAAGTATTCGCAACGTTTGCGACGGCCAACAACATAGGAGCGGTTCTCGGACCTGCACTCGGAGCCGTTTTCTTCTTTCATTACCGGCAAGAGCTGCTGTGGACCTGCGCACTGGTCTTGCTGCTGTATTTCATTGCCATGTATGCAATCGTCCATGAAACATTGCCGCGGTCGGCGAAAAACCTGGAAGCGCCGGCTTCGATTTCCCGCGCTTTCAAGGAACAATGGAAAGGCTACGGCGTTATTCTTCGCGACAAAGTGTTTCTGGTGTATACGTTGGCAGGCATCTTTGCGCTGATCCCGATCATGCAGCTGGATCTGTATTTGTCAGTATACGTGATCAATGAAGTCCCTGCCCAGCCACTGTTCCCGTGGAATGGCGATACCCTTTTGCTTTCCGGTACGGAGATATATGGATGGCTGCTGGGATTTAACGGTCTTTTGTTTGTCCTCTTCATCCTGCCTGTCACGAAGTGGTTCAACCATTGGCAGGAGCGCAATGTCTTTATTCTGTCGACGCTGTTGGCCGGCGGGGGCACATTCCTCGTCGGGATCAGCACGAATATATGGTTCCTGTTTTTCGTTACGGTTATCTTCACCTTTGGCGAGATCGTGCGCTCACCCGTGACACAGAGCTTTATCAGCCGCTATGCCCCGGAGCACGCCAGGGGGCAATACATGGGTGCTGACAGCTTGCAGGCCACGATCGGGAAATTTTTGGCCCCGGTCACCGTCTTCCTGTCCGGGTGGATGCCGCCTATGGGAATATTCAGCCTCATTTTGGCGCTCGCCTTGATCAGCACCGCGCTATACATTCAGTTATTCAGAATGTATGTGGAGAAGCCTGAAGCGGCGGGCTGATGGAAGCTTCAGCCCAATGCCGTACTAAGATCGATACCGTACCGTCAAATCGATTCCATCCTGCCAAAATAGTTGATCACAAACTGCTTGAATCGCAAGGCGGCAGGCGACAAGTACCGATCCTCAACATACGCGATCCCGATCACGCGTCTGCACTTTGGCTGCCGGATCGGGATATACACGATTTTGCTCTTGTCCAACCCTACGTCGGGGAGAAGCGAGAGGCCCAGACCAGCGGCGACCAGCCCTGCAACGGTAGACACTTCTTCTCCTTCGAACGTAACTTTCGGATTCATTCCCAATTGCCGGAACAAACCATCGGTAGTTTCACGCAGCGCGTACCCCTTTTTCAAAAAGATAAAGGGTTCGTCCGCTATTTCTTCCATCGAAATGCTCTGGGCATGAGCCAACCGATGATTCGTGGGCAGGATCACAAAAATCTCCTCGCTCCAGAGAGGCTTCCATTGGATCGGCACTTTTGTTTCGGTTGGCTCTGCTACAAGACAAAGGTCGAGCTTGGCGGCGTTCATCTGCTCTAACAGCGAGTAGCTGTGATTTTGGGTCAGCTGAAAACGGATCGCCGGGGAATGGACACGGAAGGCGCCAAGCAAGTCAGGGATCAGGCTGGTGCCGAGCGTATGCAAGAACCCTAACGCGACTTCTCCATGCTCCGGATTCACCATATCGTGCAGCTCCCGCTTCCCAACGTCAAATTCCATCAAAATGCGATTCACCCGCTTCAAAAAGAGCTGGCCATATCGATTCAGCACAATGGTACGCCCTTGTCGGTTGAATAACGGTACCCCAAGCTCCTCCTCCAGTCGGGCAATGGAACGGCTGAGGGCTGGCTGGGAAATGGACAGGTACTCGGCCGCACGCGTCACATGCTGCAAGTGAGCCAAGGTTTGAAAGTATTCGAGCTGTTGCCACTCCATGTTTGAATCCTCCTTTCTGTAAACATCGTGTGCTGATTTATCTATTACCCGTGTGCATGAAAAACATAATTACAATGAATTATACATCATGAGTTGCCGGTGATAGTATAAAAATGCGTACGGAAGAAGGTAAGGAGGTTCTTGTCATGGGTTACATTCAACAAGGCACCGCTGCTTTTCGCAAATCGAACCTGGCCTTTTTTGCAGCCGGATTCAACACGTTTGCGATTCTTTACAGCACGCAGCCATTAATGCCGGAATTCACCAAGGAATTTCACATCTCCCCTGCAATGGCCAGCCTGTCCCTTTCTTTGACCACCATATCTCTGGCGGTTAGTATGCTGTTGTTTGGCTCGATATCGGAAGTATGGGGACGCAAGCGAATCATGATGATCTCCATGCTATCCGCCTCCGTCTTGTCCATTTTGACTGCCTTCAGTACAACGTATGAAAGCCTGCTGGTCTTCCGGGTGATTCAGGGATTCGCTTTAGGCGGACTCCCCTCCATCGCAATGGCCTATTTGGGAGAGGAGATGGAACCAGCCAGTCTCGGTGTGGCGATGGGCCTGTACATCAGTGGAAACTCGCTGGGAGCCGTAGCAGGCAGAATCATTGCCGGAATGATGACAGACATGTTCAACTGGCACGCAGCGCTGGGAACCATTAGCGTCATCAGCATTGTGGCCAGCCTGATATTTTTTGCGAGTTTGCCCAAGTCCCAAAACTTTCACCCGCGTTCTCCTGAAATCGGCAAGCTGCTTGCGTCTCTGGTTGATCACTTGAAAAATCCGGCATTGCTTTCGCTCTATGTCATCGGGTTTCTCATCCTTGGCAGCAACATTGCCTTGTTTAACTACATCGGGTATGTCCTGACCGCGCCACCCTACTCATTGAGCCAGACGGTGATCGGCTGGATTTTTATCGTCTATCTCGTAGGCATGTTCAGTTCCGTCTGGATGGCAAAAATGGCAAGCAAATACGGTAGACAGAAGGCGCTTTTGCTCTCTTTGCTGATTACCTTGGCCGGAGTCATTCTGACATTGGATTCCCATGTGTGGCTCAAAATATTGGGCTTGCCGATCGTGTCTTTCGGATTTTTCGGCAGCCACTCCATCGCCAGCAGCTGGGTGGGATACCGCGCTCATCACGATAAGGCGCAAGCTTCTTCGCTCTACCTTTTCTTTTACTATATAGGCTCCAGTATCGGAGGGACGACAGCCGGCGTGTTTTGGTCTTCCCAAGGATGGGGCGGAGTCGTCGGTATGATCGCGGGATTTTTGCTGATCGCACTTGTACTTACGTTGCTTCAAGCAAAATGGGTTACGGCCGTGCAACATAAGAAAACCATTTCCTTTAAATGAAGCCATGCGTTGAAAAAATCCTCATCTGGCGAATGAGGATTTTTTTGTGTTTGAAAGAGTTGCTGCCTCTCTAGGTTGTCTCATGCCGATACGCCTGCCGAATAGGAGAGCAACATTTGCGGATGTCGCAGCTTTCCTGGCCTCTCCGGAAAGCCGGTGGATTACTGGACAGTGCATCGATGCTAGCAGGGGATCGCATTTGTGATTTATCTCTTTCTTGCCAAGCGGGCTGCCGATCGTTTTCTCGGCAGCCCCCAAACGGTAACGTCCCGTTTTCACTTTGTGATTTTCTTTCGCCAAGATATTTGTAGGGCAGTTGAGATTCAACCGTCTGTCTTGGCTCCATTTTTCGTCACAAGCTTGTTGTTCAACGGCTATGCAATCAAGTAGCTCTTGAGTAGCCTTTCCGTATACTTCATATTGCGTTCGATCGGGGCATTGCTGCCCGTCAAACGGCTCGCCATGATGGCCCCTTCCATGGAATCGATCAAAAAAGCGGCCATTTCGGCAGCATCCATATCCGGACGGAACTCCTTGTTGCGTATGCCTTGCTCAATGATCGATTGAACGAACTTGACCATGCCCGCGTAAGCTCCTGCGGCCTTCTGACGGAGTTCGGGGAACGTTCCGTCGCTTTCTACCGCCGTATTCAGCAGCGGACATCCGCCGGGTATGGGCGGGTTGTGGACGGCATCCTGGTAAACCGCCGAGATTTTCAGCAATTTTTCGAGCGTACTCGTCCCCTCTCCCACAGCCTGTGTAAAAAACTGCTGCATGATTTGCCCCGCTCTCTCAAAGGCAGCCAGCACAATCAGTTCCTTGGTTTCAAACCGCCGGTAAATGGCTCCCTTCGGCAAACCGGTTGCTTGCATGATTTCTTGTATCGACGTTTGAGCAATGCCTTTCGTATTAAACAAAAGCATGGCGGCATTAACGATCTTTTCCTTTATCTCATCTGATTTCTTCATATGATTCATCCCCCTGGCAGGCAGTCCTATTCATTAGAACCTTCCGCGACTTCTTCATATTGTCACGAATTACGAGAAGCTGTCTATTTTAAATTAGCAGAAGACACCGTATAATGAAACCGTTCAGACCGGACGGTCCGGTCCGATCTATTATACATAAAAACAGCAAAGGATGGTTTGCCAGTGTGAAAAATCGAACGAAAGAAAAGAATGGCGTTGTTATTCTGCTGTCAGTCGTCGCGTTGATGTGGATCATGCATACGGTAACCAAAAATTTCGTGTCTGATCCCGAATTCATCAAGCTTCTTGCAACCAGGGATTCCTTTACCGCCGACCGGGCGTTGTGGTTGTTCATGCTGAGGGCGCATATTGTGCTTGCGATTGTCTCTTTGATTACGGGGCCTGTCGGCATGCTGCGAAACATACGTACCCGGTCAATCGCCTGGCATCGATGGAATGGGCGAATCTACGTCGTTTCTATCCTGCTGAACTTCATTCCCGGGCTTTACGTTTCGTGGTTTGCGGCGGGAGGCTTGACAGTTGCCGGTTTCCTCCTCTTGAATTTGCTCTGGCTCGGGACCGCTTGGCTCGGATATCTCCATATTCGCCGCAAGCAAATTGCCGAGCATTCCAAGTGGATCACACGCAGCTTTTTTCTTACTTACGCGAATCTGGCCATTCATCTCCTGCTCCCGCTCGGCCAGCACGCAATCGGGCTTACGTACGCCTCTGCGTATGCGTTCGCCGTATGGGGGAGCATGCTGCTCAATCTGGGATTGGCAGAGATTTTCATCCGCAAAAAATGGATAACCTAGGAGGCGTCATAAAGGAGAAGTCAAACGTCCAGCGGTATCTACGTTTCATTCCCTTCTCATTTTCGAAAGCCCGCTGAGCTAATGTATAATAGTGTAAGCAAAGGGGGCGGAGAGCGGTGGAGTGGTTAATAGGTCTGGCCTGCAGCGCCGGGATTGCTGGAGCGGCTTATGCAAAACGGTCGCTGTCCGGTTCCGGCTTTTTCGCGGCGGTGATGCTGGGCACGGTGATGTACGCGCTCGGCAGCGCGGTCTGGTTCGGCTCCCTTATCGCTTTTTTTGTTTCGTCGACGTTATGGTCCAAGTGGAAAAAGCATGCAAAGGCAGAGGCAGAGAGCGGTTACGAGAAAACCGGGAGGCGCGATGCGGGCCAGGTGCTGGCGAATGGAGGAGTGGGGCTGCTGTTATGCGCGGCAAACTGGGCGTATCCGCATCCGCTTTGGTGGTACGCCTTCCTCGGCGTAATGGCGGCGGTCACAGCCGATACGTGGGCTACCGAAATCGGCGGCTTGAGCCGGATGCCTCCGAGATCGATCAAGACGGGTCGACGCGTTCCTCCTGGCACGTCCGGAGGCGTCTCAGGCCTCGGCATGGTCGCTTCGCTGGCCGGCGGCCTATTTATTGGCGTTGCAGCGTGGATGCTGCTTGCGGTGGTGCCCGGCCAATCCGCACCGGATACGACCTCGGCGGCTCTTAGACCGGCGGCCTGGATCGGAATAGCCGGTCTGGCGGGCATCATTGGATCGCTGGCCGATTCGTGGATCGGTGCGACATGGCAGCAAATGTACCGTTGCCCCGCTTGCGGCCGGGAGATCGAGCAGGTCCGCCACTGCGGCAGGCCAGCCGAGCGGATCCGCGGCCGCTCCGGCTGGAGCAACGATACCGTCAATGTCGCCGGATCGCTTGCTGGCGGCGTAGCAGCCGCCTCGCTGGCTCTGGCACTCGGCTTGGCCTGATGGGAAAAGCCGGAAGGGCTTTGTATCGTTGAACGATGCCTGGTCCTTCCGGTGATGCCGCATGCCTTGTACTATAGACGTACGGAACGTTAATAGAATTCCTATTAAAAAATGGTAGGCACCATGCCCCCATCCATACGGATTGGAGAACCTTTACATGCGGATGCATCAGGGCTGCATACGAATGCGGCCAGCCTGCCTATTCAGCTTGATAAACTTTCTCCACGATGCATAGCTTATTGTTTCACATGCGGAAATATTAGTGATATGGTCAGACCTGAACCAAGCGCTGATTTTGCATCCAACTGAATGGCTAAATCATAGGCCATCTTGCTTACCAAAAAGAGTCCCATCCCCGTAGCTTGCCTTGTACAAGTACCTCGCCTTCCGGTAAAGCCCTTATCAAATATAAATGGCAAATCTTCTTGAGGTACACCAGGCCCATTATCACTAATATGTAAAATAGTCTGATCACTCCCTTTGTCGTAAACCGTTTCAAACTTCAAAATGGGACTATCCTGATTCTGTGCAACATGTTTTGTACTATTAGCGATTATTTGTTCCAATATAAAAGCTAGCCCTTTGCGGTCGGAAAGAATTTCCCGCTCCTCACCTATGAATTGTATTTGAAAACCGGATTCATCCAGTAGCGTTTGATGATCTTCAATTGTCTGTTTACAAAAAGCCAGTAAGTCGATAGGTTCAAAAAAATAATCTTTATGAGTAGCCCCTAGTCTTGCAAAATACAAAATTCGCCCTACGTCTCCAAGCATTTGATCTCTAATATGAATCATACGCTGTCTAACAAGGGGAGACATTTCATCACTCCGGTTATCTAATACCAATGTCATTAGTGACAGAGGCTTTTTAATTTCATGAACCCATCCTTCTATATAGTTTTCATAATCGGTCAACTCAATAACTTGCTCATTAAGCTGCGCCTGATAAGACCTTATGACGCTCCCCATTCTACGGATAAACGGCCAATATGTCTTCGGAGATAGCCGGCATAATATTTCTTCGTTCGTCTCATTCGCCTCTAATAAAAAATCTTCAAAGGCCGCTTCGATTATTTTTTGCTTTCTGATGATAATGAATACAGACAACGATATCATTGCTAGAGTAAAAACAATCATGAGTCCTACTAACACCTTAAAGGTTTCCGGGTAAGCCAGCCAAGCGAAAAAGATAAATAGAAGATCTGTAGTAATGAAAATAAGAAACCATTGTTTATAAGCATGAAAGCAATCAAAGATTTGCTTTATCCATTTCATGCCTTCACCTACCCCTAAGTCGATAACCTTGACCTCTTATAGTCTCAATTTGATCTTCCAAGTTTAACTGTCGTAGCGTTTTGCGCAAGCGAGTCAGATTTACTTGAAGTGCATTTTCGTCGATATATTGGTCTGTTCCCCATAAAAGTTCACGTAATGCAGACTTGGATACAATCTCAGGTCTATGCTGCACTAAAGTCAATAAAATTTTTCCTTCATTTGCTGATAATACTATCGATTGAGATCCCTTATACAAGGTAAAGGTATTGGGGTCTAGGAAAAAACTGCCGCCATTTATCAATCCTGGTCGTCCTTCAAATCTTCTTAGCAGGTTTTGAATGCGAGCCAACAATCTATCTCGATTGCACGGTTTTGTGAGATAATCATCTGCACCTAAATCAAGACCATGCAATTCATCCTGCAACTTATCTCTAGATGTAAGAATCAATATGGGACCAGTTCCTTGTGATTTTAGACTTTTGCAAATTTCAAATCCCGATTGTCCCGGTAAATTGATGTCCAACAAGACTAAGTCTGGTGCCAAAGTGGCTATTTGAGCCACTATATCTTGGAAGTCCGCAATGGCAGCCACTTCATAACCAGCTTTTTGCAGTATATCGATTAATTCTTCCCTCATCAGCGGATCATCTTCAACAATGGTAATCCTCGCCACTTCAGCACCACCCTTCGATGTAAATTGCAACTGTTTTTTACTCTATATTTGGTTTCCAACGCAATTTATCTAGTTCATGATCTGCTGAACGGGCAACTGCTACTCCATAAATCCCCAAAATTACGATTACAATACAGGCAGAGGCAAGGGCAATCGGATAAAGGGACGCTTTGTCATCGATGTGAATCATAACAAATGCAATCATAGCCCTTATGCCAACAGCTCCACTCACGCATGCAAGAGATACAGGTAACAGAAAAGTCAGCAACACCTGTCTGTGGATGGATTTCTTCATTTGATTACGTTTTGCCCCCAACATGGAAAGCGTTACATAGCGTTGTCCAGTCTGTTTCACCTGTGTCAAAAATTGTAAAGCCAATACCGTACAAGCAATAATCAAAAACAAGAATCCCATATATAGTGTTGCATAACTCCCAGCAACAACATAGAAGAGTTTGCGTCCAAAGTTTTGCAAATAACTTTCAAACGTGAAGCCTGAAGCTTTTAATAAATCTCTGGCCTCCATCATTGGTTTCAGTAAACCTTCCTGGTCTTGCAGCTTTTGCGGGATTCGAAAATTCCAATACGCCACATAGGTTTCCGTATTCATTAATTGTTCAAACATATGATCAGGGACGATAAATGCTGAAAAAATTTGTACGGAGCGGTCTGCTACTAAACCTCTCATTGGAATTGAGGGGTGTATATATACCGCCTGACCATGAATGCTCATCAAGCTTTTGCCCTCTTTGGCAGCCTTTTCAAGAATATGATCTAGTACAGGCATGCTTTCCAGATTATCCATCGGCATAAAATCCGGATTAAAGTATAAAGCAATTTCATCTGAATGCAGGTTCAACGGTTTTTTTCCTACGGCTTTTAAAAGACCATTATAAGATGATTCTGGAATGAGGTAAGGTGCTGTTGTATCCGTCTCCAGAACCCCAAAAAGATTAAGTGCTTCAGGGTTTTCCGAACTGAAACTGTAATTCTGTATTTCTCCCGATAAAACTTGCTCTTTATAGTTGTCTGGCAGAGCCATAATCATTTGTTCTCTCAATGCAGACCAGTCTACCAAAGACAAAGGGATGCCGTCTTCGCCGCGTTCATCCTTATATTTCATTCTCCCAATTTTCAGCAGGTTTAAGTCCTCTACATATGGTTCCATTTTTTCCGAAGCAAGAAATTGCTCAATTTTTTGACTATCTCCATTAACAGTAAAATCATAGACAGAGGAACTCCTAGCAAAAACATTTTCTAAACCTATAAAAGTTGAAGCACCATCTGCTATCAAAATGATAGACAACGTGATTAGAATAGATGTTACTGCAACAGAAGTAGATCTATTGGCTACGTTTTCTTGAAACTGCCTTACTGTAAATGTGTGCAGACCTTTTGTAGATTTATTTTTAGACAAGCTTGCCAATAAGCCTAGCAATTTCCCAAAACCCCTCATAAAAAGGACCGTACCTAAACTTCCGAGAGCCACTGCCACAAACAGAAGCAGCCCTGTAAAATCCGTAAAACGATATAAAGCAACCCAATATGCGACACCCAGGAAAACAGCGCCTGCCAATAAAGTGAGTACATTGCCCGTAAAATGCCCCATATCTTGTTTCTTATCCATTTGCTCATAAAGTAATTGATGCACCTCTTGTTTAAACAACCTTCCGCCAAGAATGGCCAGTGCGATAAACTGAATGGATAAAAAACCGATGATGGTAAAGAAAATCGCACCTGCCGACAAGCTTATTTGATGACCGATAATTCCCTGTCCGACTAGTTTAGAAACCGTCAAGCTGATGATTTCTGCTAAGAATCCACCAATTAAGAGCCCTGCAATGAGTGCCAAAATAGAAGTGATGAACCCCTCTGCCAATAGTTGAAGAACAAGGCGTTTCTTGCGCATTCCCAACAAGAGATAGAGGCCAAACTCTTTACTCCTTCGATTTAATTGGTACCGATTCGCAAATAAAATCAAGAAAAACAATAAAAATAACGCAAATAGATACACAATGGGCATTTGAGCTAAAAGCTTGTCGATCGAATCACTTTCAAACTCCTTTAAGAACAAAATAACATCTTGTCTGCCCAGTGAAAGAATGATATAAAACGACGCTATTGCGATTACAAGTGTTGCAAAGTAAATGAGATTCTCCTTGCGACTTCGTTTCGCATTGCGATAAATCAGCTTAGAGAACATTTGCGCTTCCTCCCCCAAGCTGAGCTAGTACCTGCAAGATTCTTTCATAAAATTTCTCGCGAGTCTCATCATGTTTGCGACGCAGTTCATGAAATATCACACCATCTTGAATAAAAAGGATTCTTGAGCAAAAACTTGCTGCATTAGGATCGTGGCTGACCATTAAAATAGTTCTTCCGCTCGTTCTATTCATACCTTCCAACTTATTCATTAAAGTTCTTGCAGAGCGCGTGTCCAATGCCCCTGTCGGTTCATCCGCAAGAACGATATCTGGATCAGTAATGAAACAACGTGCGGCAGCTACCCTTTGCTTTTGTCCCCCAGACATCTGAGACGGGAATTTATGAAGGATATCCGTAATTTCTAAAAAACCGGCTAGCTCATCTAATTTAGCTCGTGCTTTTGCAAAATCCACCCCATGAATCGATAAAGGCAATAGTATATTTTCTTGTCCGGTTAGATTATCCAGCAATTCAAAGTCTTGAAACAAATATCCAATCCGACTGCCGCGATACTCAGCTAAATCCTTACTGTCGAAAGCACTGATATTTTTTCCATGTAAAAGTACACGCCCAGATGTTGGTTTTATTATGGTTGCAATGCAGTTTAATAACGTAGTTTTGCCAGAACCGCTTGGTCCCATTATTCCCAAGAATTCTCCGGGGAGAACATCAAAACTGACACCGTTTAAAGCTTTTGTTATATTGTTCTTCTTCCCGTAGTTTTTTTGCAAGTCTTGAACCTCTAGTAATTTTCCTTGTCTGACCACTGTATAAGGCTCCTTTCTTCAACAACTAGAATCGAATTGAGCTATACACATTATAGTCAGTACGAAAGACGAGAAACACTTACAAATGGCGTAAGGAAAAATGCAGGACATGAAAAAAGCCGAGCAAATGTCAGAAAATAATCCTGATCTGCCCGGCTTAATGCGACTTTTAATTGCTTCAGCACAAGTTTAAACTGCTGGTATAGGACTTTATTTGCTTTTTGCACTTATGCTACTTCAAAAACCCCTTACTCCACCGTAACACTCTTCGCCAGATTCCGCGGCTTATCAACATCAAGCCCGCGCGCAGCAGAAGTGTAGTACGCCAGCAATTGCAATGGAATGACGGTCAAAATTGGCGTTAACATCGGCGTGGTGGCCGGGACGTGGATGACGCCGTCCACCGATTTGGCCAGGTCGCGGTCTCCTTCGAGAGCAAAGCCGAGCACATGGGCGCCGCGGGCTTTGACTTCCACGATATTGCTGACCATTTTTTCGTAAATGTCCGGTTGGGTAGCCAGCGCCACCACCGGGACGTTTTCTTCAATCAGCGCAAGCGTACCGTGCTTCAGTTCTCCCGCCGCATACGCTTCGGAGTGAATATAGGAGATCTCCTTGAGCTTGAGCGAGCCCTCCAGGGAGACCGAATAGTCCAGTCCCCGTCCGATAAAGAACAGGCTGGTCGCGTCCTGGATGCTTTGGGCAAACTGGCGGATCGGCTCGACGTTGGCCAGGATGGCGCCGATCTTCGCCGGCAGCTCCTGCAGATGCTCGACTACCTCTGCGATCTCTGCAGCCGCCAGTGTCCCTTTTACCTGCGCGAAGTACAGCGCAAACAGGTACAGGGCAATCACCTGGGACGTATAGGCTTTCGTCGAGGCCACCGCCACTTCCGGGCCGGCCCAGGTAAAGATTACTTCGTCTGCCTCGCGGGCTACGGAGCTGCCGACGACGTTGGTGATCGCCAGAACTCTGACCCCGCTCTTCTTCGCCTCGCGGAGCGCGGCCAGCGTGTCTGCCGTCTCACCGGACTGGCTGATGACGATCATCAGCGTCTTGTCGGTGTAGATCGGATCGCGGTAGCGGAATTCCGACGCGACGGCCACCTCTACCGGTACGCGGGTCCACTTTTCCAGGACGTCCTTCCCGACCAGTCCAGCGTGCATGGACGTTCCGCACGCCACGATATAGAGGCGGTCGTAGGAGGCCAGCTCCGCATCGCTCATATTCAGCTCAGGCAGGATGACCTGCTTTTTCTCCTGGTCGATCCGTGCGCCCATCGTGTCGCGTACGGCTTGCGGCTGCTCATAGATTTCCTTGAGCATGAACGAATCGTACCCGCCTTTTTCTGCTTGGACCAGATCCCAGTCTACGTGGAAGATATCGCGCTCGATCTTCTCGCCGCTTTGGGCATCCATCAGCTGAACGCCTTCCCGGGTCAATACCGCCATTTCGCCTTCATTGAGGATATAGACATCGCGCGTGTGCTCCAGGAGAGCCGGGATGTCCGAGCCGATGAAGCTCTCGCCCTCTCCGATTCCGACGATGAGCGGACTTGCGAGACGCACTGCTACCAGCTTATCCGGCTCGTGCTCCGTCATGATTCCCAATGCGTAGGCACCGCGCATGCGCTGTACGGCCTTGCGGGCGGTAGACACGATGTCCCCGTCGTAGAGATCCGCGAGCAGGTGCGCGATTACTTCGGTGTCCGTCTCCGAGGTAAAGGCGTATCCTTTTGCGATCAGCTCTTCCTTGATCGGCAGAAAGTTTTCGATGATGCCGTTATGGACGACAGCAAACTTGTGGCTCGAATCCGTATGCGGGTGGGAGTTTTCGTCAGACGGTTTTCCGTGCGTCGCCCAACGCGTGTGTCCGATCCCTGCATTTCCGGCCAGCGGCTGTGCTGCCAGCTTTCCTTCCAAAACAGCGAGGCGTCCTTTTGCCTTGTCTACGAGCAGCCCCTGCTCGGTCAATACCGCGATTCCGGCCGAGTCATACCCGCGGTACTCCAGCTTGCGAAGACCTCCGATAATTACCTCTTGCGCTTGTTTATCGCCAATGTATCCTACAATTCCGCACATGTGTGTTTGTCCCCTTCCCTATGACGGGGGACACAACCCAGTTGTCAATGGTACGGGGGTTGCTCCCCCGCCATTCCATTTGTATATGTGGTCAGCTTGATTTTTTCGATAAAACCATTCCATAAAACGATCATCTGTATCATGCGCGGGTCTTGTGCAACAAGTCGCCCTGTTGTTTTGCCCCCGCGCTCCGCGGCCGCGATACTCGGCCGGGAGGCATCCGCCGAATGCTTCGATAAACCTCCACCTCGTCCACTGCACTCCACGTCGGGCAGCTGCAGTGCTGGCGCTTTCCCATCAAGATCGATGCTATGTCATTGTCTCTTTTCGCTGCATTCCCCCTTTTTCATTGTGAGCCCAGGCACAAACCAAACTTTATCATAGATCCCTGTCCTTCACAATCATTCTTTTGTCTTATACTTGTATGCAAAAGGGAGTGGCACCGTACCACTCCCCTGACTTTTTACACGAGTTCCTTTTTCACGACCTCAACGATGCGGTTCACCAGCTCATCCAGTTGCGCTTCGTCTGGGCCTTCTGCCATGACACGGACGATTGGCTCCGTGCCGGACGGACGCACGAGCACGCGGCCGTTGCCAGCCAGCTCGGCCTCCACTTCACGGATCGCCTGTTCGATCGCTTCGTTTCCGTTCAGCTTGGTCTTGTCTTCTACGCGGACATTGACCAAAAGCTGCGGGTATTTGGTCATAACCTGCTTCAATTCAGACAAGGGCTTGCCCGATTCCTTGATGATGTTCAGGAGCTGAAGGCCGGTCAACAGGCCGTCTCCCGTCGTGTTGTAATCGAGAAACACGATGTGTCCGGACTGCTCGCCGCCGAGATTGTAGCCGCCACGCAGCATCTCTTCCACGACATAGCGGTCTCCCACCGCAGTTTTGGTCGTATTGATCGCGCATTCTTCCATGCCTTTGAAAAAGCCCATGTTCGCCATGACCGTCGTCACGACCGTGTTGTTGTTCAGCTTGCCTTTTGCCTTGAGAGCCCGGGCGCAGATCGCCATGATGTAGTCGCCGTCTACAATTTCACCGTTCTCATCTACCGCAATACAGCGGTCGGCATCGCCGTCAAAGGAAAGTCCCAGATGAGCCTTGTGCTTGACGACTTCCTCCTGCAGGCGTTCGGGATGCGTGGACCCGCACTGCTCATTGATGTTGACCCCGTTCGGATTCGCTCCGATGGTGATCACCTCTGCTTCCACGTCCGCAAACAGCCTTGCAGCCAGCGAGGAAACGGCACCATTGGCACAATCCAGCACGATCTTCAGCCCGTCAAAACGTTCCGTTACCGAGCTTTTCAAATGGGAGAGATACTTCTGTCCACCCTCCAGGAAGTCCAGCACCGCTCCGATGTGCTCCCCAGTCGGCCGCGGCAGCGTGTCTTCAGCCGCATCCAGGTATTGTTCGATCTCTGCTTCCACCTCGTCGGAAAGCTTGAACCCGTTGCTCCCGAAAAATTTGATTCCATTGTCCGGGTAAGGGTTGTGCGAGGCGGAAATCATGACACCGGCATCTGCTCCCAGCGCTCGTGTCAAATAAGCAACGCCGGAAGTAGAGATTACTCCCAGACGAACTACTTCTGCTCCAACAGAGAGGAGACCGGCCAACAGCGCGCTTTCCAGCATTTGACCGGAAATGCGCGTGTCGCGTCCAATGACTACCTTGGGCTTGCCTTCCTGTTTATGTCTGGTGAGAACGTAACCGCCTACGCGCCCGATTCGAAACGCCAGCTCCGGCGTCAACTGCGCATTGGCTACACCGCGCACACCATCAGTTCCGAAATACTTCCCCATGTTTGTCCCTCATTTCTTTCCTTGTACAAAACAGCTTATGCCCAGCGCTATTTTTTGGTGATTTCCACAGTAACCTTCGTGATCGCATTCTTGGCCGTCTTGACGTAATCCGGCTGGTTAAAGATGTAGGTGATCGGCACCTCATACACTCCCGCCGGCATGTTGCTGACATCTGCCACGACCTGCACATCCTCCGGTCTTAGTTTCTCCAGTATGGTCGGCGCTCCAACCGTGTCGACGTCCATCGTGGACATCTCTTGCCCCGTTCCGGACAGTACGCGCGCCTCCATGTCTTCGGCCAGACCGCTGATGCGGATTGGAATCTTCTCCAAGCGTTTGGTTTCGGACGGCACGACCTTCAGGGCTACCTTCAGGTAATCCGGCTCCACCTTTACGATGTTCTCCAATACCGGCATCTTTCGTTCGATGACGCGATCCGAGGTCACATCGCTCAGATCGATTTCCGGCCCCGGATACGTCTCCGATTTCATCGCATCGATGACTTCCTTCGGACCGTATACGGTGACCTCATCCACATTCGTATCCACACTAGCCAAACTATATCCATCGGGCAATTCATTCGTCAAGTTTAATTTGATCGGCACCTGTACATACGGGCTTGTCACCGGCACGCTGATCTCCGCCGTGAGCGGGATAACCTCCGCGCCCTGCAGCGTATTCCCCGACTTGTCCATCACCTTTAACGGCACTGTCGTCTTGATCGGAGACGTAGCCCCTTCCAGATCGACGGGAGCCTTTACTGCGGCTACCTTGTCGGCCTGACTCTCCGGTACCCGGACGAGTACGCGGAACGGCTTGACCAGCGGCTCTCCGGCTTTGTAGCCGGGGGCGACCTGGCCGAGCAGCTCGACCGTCACTTCCCGCTCTACGGTTTTCTTTTCCTCGAGCGTAATTTCGACAATACTGGGAATAATTCCGACTTTCACATCGTCGGGAAATCCTTTGTACTGGACCGGAACACGGTGTGTCCCCTTCCCCTTGTCCATGAGGTCGACATACACCTCTCTGGAGTCCTGGGGCACAAGATTATGCTTGTAAAACGGATTGTTTGTCTCCAGAGCAAGCTGCACGGTACGCGGCATTTTGGCGACGTAATAACGATCCGTGTCATACTTTACGTGCAGGTTGACGCTGTCGATCAAGAGCGGCGGCGCTGAATCCGTGGTCGGCGTTGTGTCGCTTTCCACATTGACCACCGTCCACATCATCACGGCCAACAACAGAGCAACAATGCGCGCAAACCAGTGACTGTTCAACCATTTATCCATGTTGTTTTCGCCTCCATTGCCAACGACTTCCCATGGATTTGCTCTTCAGGGCCGGATGCAGTTGCTCGGTGAGCAATTCAGCCAACTGCTCCTCGGTCAAATTCCGGTTCATTTGCCCGTTCGCGGTAAAGGAAACTTGTCCAGTCTCTTCGGAAACGACAATCGCCATACCGTCGGAAACCTCGCTTACTCCGATCGCAGCTCTGTGCCGGGTTCCCAGCTCTTTTGAGATCGAATTGTTTTCGGAGAGGGGCAAATAGCTCGCTGCTGCCAAGATAATATCTTTTCTCATGATGACCGCCCCGTCATGCAAAGGTGTATTTGGGATAAAAATATTGATCAACAGTTCTGAACTGACTCGTCCATTGATGGCAATTCCCGTCTCCACAAAATCATTCAGGCCCGTTTCCCGTTCAATGACGATCAAGGCCCCGATCCGACGCTTGGCCATGTACGTAACGGACTTGCACACTTCCTGTACGACCCGCTTGACCATTTCCTCATCCTGAATCGTATTGGTGCGAGAAAACAGCTTCCCGCGTCCCAACTGCTCCAGCGCTCGCCGCAGCTCCGGCTGAAAGATGATCACGATAGCCAGTACCCCGAAGGTAAACGCCTGGGACATCAGCCAGTGCAGGGTCTTCAGCTCGAAGTACTTGCTCAGCAGCCAAGTGACGATAATCACCATGATCCCTTTCAGCAGCTGGACCGCCCGCGTCCCCCGGATCAGCATAATTAATTTATAGATCACGTATGTGACGAGCGAAATATCGATCACATACCGCAATATATCCCCATATTCCAGTGATATCATAACGAAGCCCCCATATCTCGCTCCATCTCAATGCGGTCGCTCTTATTCCTGCGGAAAAAGCACGGCTTCTGGCGCCGTGCTCATTATTGTTGTACCCTTTATTTTCTCCTATGGGAAGACGGGAAGCAAGTCATTTCCAATATTTTTCACTTCGTACCAAATCCATTCGAAAATGGCTTCGATCGATTCAGCGCTTCCTGCCACGTGTGCAGTCGATGCCAGAACGACCTTCCCCTCAATTGCCACAACGTTCCCTCGCACTTCGCCCTGTACCTCGACATTGCCGTTGCGTACGACCAGATCTCCATCAATGGTGGTGCCGGCCGGAACCACGACGACATTGCGCGTACGGTCAATCTTCAGTTTATCCATGTTGGACGAGGCAATTTGCAGTGTATTGTCCCGTTCATACCAGTTGGCCATCGTGCTCCCCGTCATCAGGAAGAGAAAGACAGCTGCAGCTGTAAGAAACGGATGATTGCGCAGCCAAGAAGAAAAACGTTTTTTCCTCGTCGGCGTTGGCAGTTGCGCAAATACCCGGGCTGTAAAATCCGGAGATACTTGTATATGTGACGCGCTTTGTACAAAAGCGATCGCTCTTTGCAGCTCTTGAAGATGTTGACGACAGGAGGCACATGTTCTCATGTGGGTCTGTAATTTCTGATTGGACAATTCGTCAATTTCCCCGTCCAGAAACTCATGAATGAGAACAGACATTTCTCGGCATTCCATCGTGACTTTCTCCTTTCCTACATGAATCGCAGCTTGCTGCGCAATGCTTCCCGACCGCGATGGATACGGGTTTTGATGGTTGTGACTGGCAATTTGACGATATCGCTAATCTCCTGAAGCGACAGGTCTTCAATATAGCGCAAAATCATGATCGACCTATACTTTGGTGCCAGATGCGACAAGGCATCCTGTACGGTCTCCTGCAGCTCTTGCGTGACAAGCGAGTCTGCCGGGTTCTTTTCGTTTGAGGATAGGCGGGAATACCAGTCCATTCCCTGTCCGGGTTCTACTTCTTCATCCAGGGAAAAGTCAGGCCTTTTCTTTCTGCCCCGGTCAATACACAGATTGGTTGCAATCCTGTAAATCCACGTGGAGAACTTGTAGCTCTCGTCGTAGGTGTGCAGATTGGCATAGACCCGCAAAAAGGTTTCCTGCGCGATATCCTCCGCATCCTGACGGTTACCTACCATCCGGTATGCGAGTTGAAATATCTTGTCTTTATATATTTCGATCAACTCAGCAAAAGCCTCGCGATCTCCGCGTTTGGCGCGCTGAGTCAACCGTTTTTCTACAAAATCCATGCGATCCTCCCCGCAATACCGTAATCCTTATATACGGATAATACCTCAAATGGTTTCAGTTTTGATTATGTTTATCCCGCCAATTTTCTGGGAATGAGTGGAATAAAGATCAAGGTTCTCTCTATATAGTAGTGATGGTACCTCTTTTATCCTGATGGTGTAAAGGGAGCGTGGTTTAAATGAGTCAGGATGATGTTCTGTTCCAAATCGAACAGCTTCGTCAAGAGTTAAACGACAGGTATAAAGAACTGGCAGCCATAACTCCGGAAATGGTCGAGCTGAGCGTACGCCTCGACAATCTCCTTAACCAACTGCATTTCCATCCTTAGTCACTGTAACGCTTTCCCTGGCGCATGTAAAGATGTGGAAACAAAAAAGGAGAGGCCTGTTTCCCTCTCCTTTTGCCTTATAACAATTTGTCGCCAAAAGCGGAACTCATGAGTGCTACTGCTACACGTGCCGTCACATTTTCCCGGTCGAGGATTGGGTTTACCTCTACAAATTCAGCCGAACAGAGTATGTCCGCATCTGCCAGCATCTCCAGGGCCAGGTGTCCTTCCCGGTAGGATATCCCGCCTATGACCGGGGTACCTACGCCCGGAGCGTCATGAGGATCCAGACCATCCAGATCCAGACTGAGGTGCACCCCATCCGTGTTTTTGGACACGTGAGCCATGGCTTCCTCCATTACGCGAGCCATTCCCAGCTTGTCGATCTCATGCATGGTAAACACCTTGAGCCCGATCCTCTTGATCAATTCTCTTTCCCCTCTGTCCAAATCCCGCGCACCAATGATCACCACATTCTCTGGTTTCAGCTTCGGTGCAAAGCCTCCGATATTGACCAGACGTTCATGGCCAAAGCCTAGACTCGCAGCCAGAGGCATGCCATGGATATTCCCCGATGGAGAGGTCTCTCCCGTATTCAGGTCACCGTGAGCGTCAAACCAAATGACCCCCAGATTTTTCACGTTCTTGGCCACGCCTGCTACTGTCCCGAGAGCGATACTGTGGTCCCCTCCCAGCACCAAAGGAAAACGTCCTTCCTGCATGATACCGCTTACAACCTCAGCGAGCTTTTGATTCGCTTCAACTACCTCGTCCAAATACTTATGGTTCTCTGTCTCTGTAAAATTGCGAGGACGTGTAACGGGAATATCTCCTTTATCCTGGATGTTCAAACCCATTTGCTCCAGACGGGCAATCACTCCAGCGTAACGAATCGCACTCGGTCCCATATCGACACCGCGGCGGTCTGCTCCCAGATCAAGCGGTACACCAACGATACTGATGTTTTTGTTCATACTCGTTACCCCTTCCTCTCGGTTACCTTGTTGTTTGTTACTTATTGTAGCCTTGAAAGAAGAAATGACTCAACTCGACACAAATCTGCATAAATAAACCGATAGGAAAAGGGTCCTAGGAAAAAGAAAGAACGATCTGCCGCTAAAAATAAAAAAGGACTGCCAACGGCATGTCCTTTACACTTATGGAGCGGGTGATGGGAATCGAACCCACGCGACCAGCTTGGAAGGCTGGAGTTCTACCATTGAACTACACCCGCATAAGAAATAATCGCTTGAAAATGCATATAATCCCAATGGAATACACGGGATCATAAGAAGAAATGGTCGGGAAGACAGGATTCGAACCTGCGACCCCTTGGTCCCAAGCCAAGTACTCTACCAAGCTGAGCTACTTCCCGACACAAAATCAATTGTCTAATCCCCGGTGTCAACACTATGCGATGAACAAAGCTTCGCATTATTTTTAGGGGAAAAATGGCGTGCCCTGAGAGATTCGAACTCCCGACCTTTTGATTCGTAGTCAAACGCTCTATCCAGCTGAGCTAAGGGCACATCTCGTTCACTTTAAAAATAAAAAAACTGGTGAGCCATGAAGGACTCGAACCTTCGACCCTCTGATTAAAAGTCAGATGCTCTACCAACTGAGCTAATGGCTCAAACAAGTGGCTGGGGTACTAGGATTCGAACCTAGGAATGACGGAGTCAAAGTCCGTTGCCTTACCGCTTGGCTATACCCCAATATATATGAAGTGGTGGGGAGAGACGGATTCGAACCGCCGAACCCATAGGGAGCAGATTTACAGTCTGCCGCGTTTAGCCTCTTCGCTATCTCCCCATCGCATTTGCTCTTCGAGAGTAATTACGGAACGGTGACAACCCGTAACCGATATCTGTGAACAAAATAATAAATGGTGGAGGCTGACGGGATCGAACCGCCGACCCTCTGCTTG
>NZ_CP144922.1:5475000-5570859 GCF_036700025.1 Brevibacillus borstelensis
ACCATGACTTTTACAGCAAATACCCCGACGAAGAAATCCGCACACAAATCAGCAAAGCCCACACCATTTTAACGGAGCTGACCGGAAAGAAACCTACACTTATCCGACTTCCAAACGGCGATTTTGACAAACGGGTTCTCCAAATCGCAAGTGAGATGGGCTATACGGTCATCCAGTGGGATACGGATTCCAAAGACTGGACGAACCCTGGCGTAGACGTCATCGTAAATAACGTACTGTCAAAGGCTCACCCAGGCGACATCGTCCTATTGCACGCCAGCGACACGAGCAAAGAGACCCATCTGGCCTTGCCCAAAATCATCGATAAGCTTCGTGCGGACGGGTACGAATTCGTCACTGTGTCGGATCTCATTGCCGGCTCCCAGGTAAAAAGCCAGGAGGTTAATTGAAAAAGCTGACCAGATCCGGTCAGCTTTTCCTATTTTACCACTCGATGAAGTTGCATGACTTGCCAGACATTGCAGAACAATAAGGGAACCAGCATCGACATCGTGGCATAAAAATTATGCTGTTTGAGAGCTGGAATCCACTCGATGGCAGAAAAAACAAACATAAAGAACAATGTCGGCACCCACGCGCTATGATTCGTCAGCTTCGCCTTTGCATATGCCGTTACAATGGCAATCACGAGCAAGAGAATGGGCTCAACGAAAAATTCCGATATCCCTTTTCCTTCTCCCAGCATCGTATACCGCAAGTAAACCATATCGAAAAACGCGAACAGCACCAGGAAAATCTGTATATTTTTCCACAAGCCTGGGTTCTTGAAAAGTCCTCTGGCAAAGTAACTGATCGTCATATAAGCAAAGAGGCCCATTTGAGCCACAATGCTGATCGTCATCCCATACAGCATTTGCATAAAGGTTCCCATAAAAAAGTTGGCCATTGTGCCTTCCAGCAATTTATCGGAAGCAAAGATAAGACCTACCACAATGCCGCCCAATCCACCAAGCAGCAACGTAGTAAAAAACAGCCAGCCGTACTTGCGCAAGCTCACCGAACGTCCCTCCAATCTGCATCGCTTATGATTGTACCAACCCATGCAAGAAAATACTAGCGTAAGAACAAAACAAAATGCGCACGTTACTCATTAGACAGGGTAAAGGAGGGTAACCGCCTCATGTGGAAGAAAAGTGTTTCTTTGTGGCTGTTGCTGGCGGTCAGCCTGATCATGACAAGCTGCGGCAACGGAGGGCAAGCCCAGGGCCCGGCACAGCCTGATTATAAGAGTGTAAAGGATATGGTGCTCGACATCCTGCAAACGGAAGAGGCCAAAAACTCCGTTGCGAAAATGATGAAGGACGACAAATTTACACAGAACCTCATCATGGACGAGTCAACCGTGAAGACAACGCTGATCCAAAGCATTACCAACCCGGAAAACCGGCATATCAAAGAAGCCTTCAAAGACCCGAAGTTTGCCAGCACCCTGGCTAAGTCGATGAAAAATGAGCATAAAACATTGATGAAAGACCTGATGAAGGATCCCGAGTATCAAAAAATGCTGATCAGCGTAATGAAAGACCCGGAATTTGAAAAAAATCTGATGGAAATGATGAGAAGCTCCGCCTATCGCAAGCAGACCATGCAAATTATGAAGGAATCCCTGCAGAGCCCGCTGTTCCAGGAAGAGCTCATGAAATTGATGACAAAAGCCACCGAAGACATGATGCAGCCGAAAGAAGCGAAAAAAGGACAGAAAAAAGGCGGTCAGGGCGAAGGCGGCGGTGGTGGCGGTGGAAGTGGCGGCGAAAGCGGCGGCGGCGGTCAATCGTAATAAAAAAGGTGAGCTCCAATAAGAGCCCACCTTTTTCCATAGTTGCGTTTATTGATTGACAGTGGCTTCACATTTCTCGGCCACAAGCTTTGCCATATCCATATAAATGCTTCCAATCGCCGAATCCTGCCGGTAAACGGATGGAGAATAGTCAGCCTCGGCTGGATGATTTTCCGGCTGACCGAGCGGAATTTGCGCCAGCAATTCCGTAGCAAGCGTCTCGGCGAGCTTGGCTCCTCCGCCTCTGCCGAATACGTATTCCTTGGAACCGTCTTTCGCCTCATACCATGCCATGTTTTCGACGACACCGAGAATTTCATGCCCCGTCTTCTTCGCCATGGCGCCGGCACGGGCGGCCACGAAGGCAGCGGTAGCATGCGGAGTCGTCACAACGATTTCCTTGCTTTGCGGGATCATGGTATGGACGTCGAGGGCCATATCGCCCGTACCCGGAGGCAAATCAAGCAAGAGATAATCGAGGTCTTCGCCCCAATGGACTTCTGTAAAGAAGTTCCGCAACATTTTGCCCAGCATCGGTCCACGCCAGATGATCGGGGAATTGTCCTCCACGAAGAATCCCATCGACATGACCTTTACCCCAAACTTGTCGACGGGCAGGATCGTCTCGCCAATAACAGTTGGGCGTTGCTCAATGTTCATCATGTCAGGCACGCTGAACCCGTAAATATCGGCGTCAATAATCCCGACTTTTTTGCCTAAACGCGCCAGCGAGACGGCCAGGTTGACGGTGACCGTCGATTTGCCCACTCCCCCTTTTCCGGAGGTGATGGCAATAAACGTGGTCATCGAGTCTTTTGCCAAAATCGGATTGAGAACGGGCGCTTGTCCTGCCGGTGACGGAGATGACGCCTGTCCTCCGCGCAACTGTGCGCTTAACGCTGCACGTTCTTCATCGGTCATGGAACCGAATTGCAGACGGACTTCTTTGGCACCCAACTCTTTGACGGCAGCAATCACGTCTTGTTCGATTTTGGCTTTCAACGGACAGCCGGAAATCGTGAGAACAACGGTCAAACTGACAGTTTCTCCCTCGATCTGGATGTCCCGAATCATATTTAATTCGACCAGGCTGCGGTTGATTTCCGGGTCTTTTACATCACGAAGCGCTTCCAGCACGCTTTCTTTGGTCAACATCGCGTCCACCTCTATCTTATATGATACAAACGTAAACAGAAGCTCTTTAGGGTATGCGCGTCCATTATAGCATATCCGACGGGACCATACACGGCTGCGGGTGTTTCGAAATTGCAACAGTCAGACCGTCAGCAAGGAAACGCTGATCACGGTGCAGTCGGCGGCTTTTCCCCGGCGTAATGCCGCAGTATCCCTTGATAAATCGCATTGGCCATAGCCTTTTGGTAATCAACCGAGCGCAGGCGTTTAGCTTCCGCCTCATTGCTGACAAAACCAACCTCCACCAATACAGCGGGACAATCTACCTCGCGTATCAAAAATACGTCGTCCGTTTTGCTCGGCACCCGGTCCGTATTCTCCAGTACCCGCTTGATCTCATCCTGAATGAGGTAGGAAATTTCCTCGCTCTTTTTGAAAGCAGGATAGTAAAACGTCTGGGCCCCCTTCCACTTTGGCGATGGAATCGAGTTTACATGAACGCTTACCAAAAAGTCAGGGGAATTGTCGTTGACAAACTTGACCCTGTTTCGGATATCCTCTGATTTTCGTTTCCGCAGCCGTTCTGCCTCAGGGGAAGCCAGATCCTTGTCCTCTTCCCGCGTCATAATGACGTGCGCCCCTGACTGCAGGAGAAAATCACGCAAGTACAGACTGATTGCCAATGTCACTTCTTTCTCGATGACACTGCCATCTGACGAAACAGCTCCGCCGTCTTTTCCTCCATGTCCAGGATCGATGGCGATGACTGTCCCTGCCAAGGGCAATGACCAGGTCGTCCAGGAGGAACGATCTGGTGCTTCATAGGTGAGCAACAGCACGAGCAGAAGAAATGATAAGATGTATCCCGTTACTTTTCGAGCCACCTTGCACCGTCCCCTTTGTCCATTCTCGTTTCATCTTATGGACAAAGGGCCGCAAATATGACGGCTTGTTCGAGTTCGCTTACCCAATAAACCAAACCTTGATCCGTCCCTACAATAGATCCGTTGGCGAAAAAACAAAAACCCCCTGCCTTTGCATACACAAAGAACAAGGGGTTTTGCATAAAGCCTCTCTTAGCGCTTGGAGAATTGAGGAGCGCGACGAGCAGCTTTGAGACCGTATTTTTTACGTTCTTAAATGAATGCTTAGGATACGCTAGGACTACCTAGTATTATATAGGAAGTTTCGTGTTTTATATCCGGTATCTTAGGATGTGTTCAGATAAGAATATGGTCAAAATATGGTCACGAAAACCCGGCTCCGTTATTTCATGGTGCCGGGTCTTCTTTACATCATGTCAGCTGCTTCATTACGTCATTGCCCTTTTTCCACTTTTGTACTAAAGAAGCCTAAACCGGTCAATATCACCAATCACTTATGAATTGAGAATATTTCGCTCTAACAAATATTAAATAAGAATGACCGGCTCAAAATCCCATTCTTCATCAGTAAATCCGCTTTCAATTAATAACTCTTTTACTTTTCTGCTTATAAGCATATTCCGCTTTACTCTTTTTTCACTCACTGCTTGAAATTCTAACGAATAATTAAAATCCGCGATAACCTCTGAAACATTTTTACTATAATGATACGGGAAGATCAAATGCCCCCCTGTTCCACAAGCTAGGCACTTCAATTTTCGGGCAATAGGATCATTTTTAATTTCATCGGGTATTTTTTGTGATGGAAGAATATTTGTTGGTATTACTTCATAGGCATTTCGTTTCTTCGCTCTTTCTCCATAATGTTCAACTTGCTCCAGTTGATATCCCGTAAGTTCCCATTCATTAAATAGTGAAGCTATTTTTTCAGATATAACCAACCTCGAATCAACGTATACGAAATTTTGTTTTTCTACATTTGCTGTATTGATTTTCAATGCCCCCACCTTTTCATAGATGGCTCTTCCACATGTATCACAAAAAGGTTTAATTTGATACCTGCCTTTGTTAGTGGTATAACGTTGCTCAATGTTTCCAATAGAAGGTACTCGGAAGAGTGGGGAAGTGGTCAATTCGTGTTCCGTATATTGAAATACTAATCTAAAATCTAGTTCCCCATCTTCTACAAAAGAAAGCTTTGTCATTAGGCTTTCTAAAATAGCAGGTTCATATGGTATACGTAAATCGTAATCAATAACAACATATCCACCCTTGATTATAAACGGCTCTGGCGGAGAATAGGAAATTCCAAAATCTTTTAATACTCTATCCACTCGTGGCTTTAGTTCTAAACTTTCAACTGTAAACTTCATAACGGCTGTTTTCTTCACTCTGTTCCCCCCTATCAAACTTATATAACGAATAACTGACACTTTATATATGAAATACAAAGTGTCAGTTATGCAATCATTTATTATTTATTAATTGTGTGTTGGCGAGTTTGAGCAAATTTCCACAGAAACTCATATACGGTGGCCTCTAGCGGAAACTCAATTGCCTTTCCAAAAGTTTTTAAACAGTGTTGTTTGTCAATACCGGAACAAGAGACCATTTAGTATCATCAGAGAATGTCTTATTATGGGCAATTCCATGTTCAACTAATAACGTGATTACCTTCTTACTAACTAACATGTGCCGAATAACTGTTTCTTCATTGATAGGATAATATTCATAAGTTAAATTAAAATCCTGCATCAATTGACTTACTTTCCTATCATAGCTATAGGGTAACTGTAAATGCTCTACAACACCACATTCAGGACATGTTCGCATCTTGACTTGAGGATCACTACTTAGTTGGCCGATCAAATTTTGTGGTGGCAAGATATTAGTGGGAATAACCTGAAAGGCATTTTGTCCTGTTGTTGATCCTTTATGCCTTACCTCTCGTAATATATATCCTGATAGATTCCACTCACTAAACTTATCCGCAAGATCCTGGGAAATAACCATATGTTCGTCGACAAATATTAGCGGATTTTTTTTAATGACTGATGTATTAAACATTAGTTCGTTTTTTGTAACTTTCTTATTTCTTAAGCAACTTGGGCAAAATGTTATTAATTCATCTTTCGATTTACTGGAGAGATATAATTCCGACTTGTTACCTATTGAGGTGATTCTATATAATTCGGCGTTTCTTCTCTCATCATCAGTATACTCATATATATAGCGAAAATAACGAAAAGTAGATGACATACTTTTACTTCCTAATGATTCCTCATAAATCGAGTTCAGATTCTCTAATATCGTTGTGATTAACTTGATATCGTACGCTACCTCAAATTTATACCGGACATAAACATCATCATTTTTTATATCTGATTCTGGTATTACAAAATCTTGTATTAAAGTATTAAGAATTTGATCAATTTTATACTTGATTTTGAGATCATACACTTGAAACGAAAAATGAACTTTTATCTTCATTAACTCACCTCATTATTTAGATAATAATACTATAACTCCACACCAAAGGTGTGGAGTCAGCCTGTAGACAAAGTTCCGTAAGGAACAGGGTCTGCAGGCTTTTTTGTTGAATATAGAACATGTTACGTTTTCAAAAGTTATTTTTTAGAGGTGGCATTATGCTTAATAAGCAAGAGGCCGAAGGGCGTTATCAGATATCTGCATTCTCGCTAGATGAGTTGGTGCCAGAAGATCATCTCGTAAGAAAAATTGAAAATGCAATCGACTTTTCGTTCATCTATGACTTGGTGGAAAGCCTTTACTGTCATGACAATGGCAGACCCAGTGTTGACCCTGTAGTCTTAGTTAAAATTGCTTTCATCCAATATATTTTTGGAATTCGTTCCATGCGACAAACGATTAAAGAGATCGAAACCAATGTTGCCTATCGGTGGTTTATTGGCTATGATTTCAGTCAGCCCATTCCCCATTTCACGACCCTAGGCAAGAACTATGTTCGCCGTTTTCGGGATACTCAACTCTTCGAGTCGATCTTCCTTCGAATATTGGAGGAGGCGGTTCATCATGGATTCGTGAAGCCTGATGTGCTTTTCATTGATGCTACGCATGTAAAAGCCAGTGCGAATAAGCATAAATACGTGAAAGAAATCGTTGAAGAACAAGCGAAGAAATATCAAGAGCTGCTGGACGAAGAAATCAATCAGGATCGTATTGCACATGGAAAGAAGCCCCTTGAAAAAAAGACAGAAACTTCGAAGAAGGAGGTGAAAGTCAGCACAACTGACCCGGATTGCGGATTGTTTGTAAAAGGGGAAAAGGAACGTGTATTTGCTTATAGTTTTCATACAGCATGTGATCGAAATGGATTTGTGCTTGGTGCCAAGGTAACGCCAGGCAATGTGCATGACAGTCAGGTTTTTGAGGATGTTTTGAATCAAGTGCGAAAGACGTTTGCACAGCCTCAAGCTGTGGCAGTGGACTCGGGATACAAGACGCCTTACATCAGTAAAACACTCCTTGATGACCAGATTCGCCCCGTTATGCCCTACACAAGACCACGCACCAAAGAAGGTTTTTTTAAAAAGCACGAATATGTGTATGATGAATATTTCGACTGCTACATCTGCCCGAACGAGCAAATCTTAACATATGAGACAACAAACAAGGATGGGTACCGTATCTATCGATCAAATTCTCAAGTTTGCCGAAGTTGTCCGTTCTTGAAACAATGCACGGAAAGTAAAGACTACACAAAGAGAGTGAGTCGCCACATCTGGGCTGATTACCTCGAAGAGGTAGACCACCTCCGGCATACCGAGGAAAACAAACAAATCTATAGCAAACGGAAAGAAACGATTGAACGTGTATTCGCTGATATGAAGGAAAAGCATGGCATGCGTTGGACGACCTTACGAGGACTGGAGAAGGTCACGATGCAGGCGATGCTTGTTTTCGCTGCCATGAACTTGAAAAAAATGGCGACCTGGCTATGGAAATCAGGTCGCCAAAAGGTGAACGATCAAAACACCTTCGGTATTTTCATCAAATTATTAAACAAACTCCCTCTGCTGTTCGTTCAGCGAGGGAGTTTGTCTGCAACCTGACTCCACACCAAAGGTGTGGAGTTCTTTAAATCCTTAACGGATACTATGTTGCTTTTCCCTCGCAAATTTATACAAAAATTCGTAAACTTCATCATCAGTTGTCACCGCCGGGATATAATTGACCCAGGTTCGCCGGAAAGAAAATGACCCACCCATAGCGAATATATCCCCTTCGTAATTAACGGCCAAGTTAATCTTCGGAGGGAGACACATGCTAAGGAGTGGGATAGTGATATCGTTACATACCATGAGGGCAGAAGGCAAGAGTATTCGTGAAATTGCCCGTCTAACGGGGCATTCTCGAAATACAGTTCGCCGATATCTCCGGGGTGAATTCTCCCCCGAAAAGGGAACCCGTAAATCTCGTGGTTCCAAGCTTGATCCGTATAAACCGTTCCTGCAGGAACGTCTTCAAGAAGGTATCTATAACTGCGAGGTTTTATTCGATCTTCTACGAGAAAAGGGGTATACCGGGGGACGTACCATCTTGAAAGACTATGTGAAGGACTTCCGTCCTCCCAAACAAGTTCCCGCTGTTCTTCGTTACGAGACGAAACCTGGTGAATATGCACAGGTCGACTGGGGACTGTGTGATTACGTAGATTTGGACGGTACAGTCCGAAAAGTGCCGGTATTTGTCATGGTATTGGGGTACTCTCGTTCCACCTATATAGAGTTCACTAAGCGTTGTGACATTCACAGCTTTCTTCGTTGCTTGATTCATGCTTTTGAATATTTTGGGGGCATCCCAAAGGTAATGCTGACCGACCAGATGAAAACCGTCGTACTGGGCATGGGAGATGATCGAAAACCTCGCTGGCATCCGCTTTTTGCCGACTTTGCTGCAGCGATTGGGCTTGTTCCAAAAGTATGCAAAGTTCGACGCCCCGAAACAAAGGGAAAAGTGGAACGAGGCGTTCAATACGTAAAAAACAACTTTCTTCCTGGCAAACGCTTCGTTGATTTACAGGATCTCAATCAACAAGCCCTACACTGGTGCGAGCGGATTAACCGCCGTATTCATGGAACAACCGGCGAACGTCCCATCGACCGACTCCGTGAGGAAAATCTGTCGCCTATCCCTTCAGCTGAACGATGGGAAAAATACTTGCATGAACCGAGACAGGTCAGCCGAGACGGATTTGTTAGCTACGATGGTGTACGATATGGGGTTCCATGGAGGTACAGTGGACGTGAGGGTACCGTGCGAGAAGTGAATGGGTGGGTGGAAATCTGGGCCGACGGCACATGTATTGCTCGACACCAAAAGGTCTATCGATCCCGTGCAACTGTTTTTTGTGAAAACCAGTATGCAGGTCTTACGACTGCTCAAGGATATGCCTATCCACGTCCGCAAGCCCGACAGATTTCATCGCAGCAAGTGGAAGTGCGTTCGCTGGATGTCTATGAGCAGCTGACGGGGGTGGGAGCATGATTGAACTGGAACAGGCACGGCTACGTCTTGAGGAACTTGGGCTTCAGCAAGCGGCTCTACTCTTGGATGCCCATTTGGAAGCGGCAAGTCATGGACAGCCCACCTATCTGTCCTTTCTCAACATGCTTCTAGATGCAGAGATAGCGGAACGTCAAAAACGGAATATGGAGGTACGCACCAAACTCGCACACTTGCCTTACCGAAAAACGCTGGAGGAGTTCGATTTTGCTTTCCAACCCAGCATTGACGAACGGTTGATTCGAGAGCTGGCCACGATGACTTTTGTAACCCGACACGAGAATGTCTTGTTCTTAGGGCCTCCCGGAGTAGGAAAAAGTCATCTGGCGGTGGCGTTGGCTGTAGAA
Source organism: Brevibacillus borstelensis (assembly GCF_036700025.1). Lineage (NCBI taxonomy): Bacteria > Bacillati > Bacillota > Bacilli > Caryophanales > Paenibacillaceae > Brevibacillus > Brevibacillus borstelensis. The sequence goes on from NZ_CP144922.1 coordinate 5,484,711, forward strand.
GCCATCTCGCAAGGGATATCCGTTTACTTTGTCAGTCTCTCGCAACTCATCGAAGATCTGCGAAAAGCTTACACGGAAAACAGGCTGGATAAACGCCTACGCATCTATATTCGACCAAAGCTCCTGATTATTGACGAAATTGGTTACTTACCGTTTGACAGTTTGGCAGCTAACCTCTTTTTCCAGGTAGTAAGTGCAAGATACGAGAGAGGGAGTATTCTGTTGACCAGCAACAAGAGTTTCGGTGAATGGGGGGAACTGATGGGCGATCCGATACTTGCTACGGCTATCCTGGATCGGCTCTTACACCATTCCCACATCGTCAATATTAGGGGGAATAGTTACCGACTTCGTGAGAAGATGAGGACTGGAGCCTACGGCTCCCCCTCTACCACCTAACCAACAAAAAATCGCCGGGTGGGTCAATTCTAAACCGGCGATGGTGGGTCAAAATAAAGTCGGCGTTGACATCAGTGTCTCTCCATAGTTTACGATATACGTCAATATGAGTCTCCAATATTTCAGCGCGAGAATACTGATTATAATCAATGCCGTAGGGAATCTCTTTTCTCATCGCTTTAGTGATTGGATCGTGGTACTCCTTAGGTATTGCAATACAAAACATATCATCTTCATGGGTTCCCAATCTTTTTGCAAAGCGTTTCTCGAATATGTGATGTCTATGCCAACCAGAAGGTATGTGTTTATGGCAGACTAAAAATGTAGGTTATGGCAGTTAATTTATGCAGACCCGTAGGGGCTGCATAAATTAAAAAACCACTTGCCAACATCCCCTTATCAAAATACACTCCTGTTGGGCATTACAGACGACGGGAGGTATAAAGTTAGGAGATGTTAGCAGTGGCAGAAATTAATTATATCAGGCATGAGGCAAACAAAAAAGGGCGAGCTTATAGCAAGATTGCCAAACAAATGAATCGTGATTCAAGGACGGTTCAGAAGTATGCAGAAATGGATGATTTCAATCTACAAGAAAAGCCCAAGCAAATTCGAAAAGCTAGAGTCATGGAGCCCGTTAAACCTATTCTTGATCAATGGATCAAAGAGGACTTGAACAAGAAAAAGAAGTTCCGAAGAACAGCACAACGCTTGTTCACGCAATTAGTGGAGGAATACCAATTTACAGGATCATCTCGCTCTGTCAGACAATATGTTTCCCAACGTAAGCACCAGTTAGCGGAGACAAGTGATGCTGCGGCATTGCCATTGGAAACGAGACCTGGATCAGCTCAAGTTGATTTTGGAGAAGCACCATTCAAATATCAGGGAGAAAGTGTTACCTTGCCATTCCTCGTTCTCTCGTTTCCTTATAGCAACACGTTCTACTTTCAAGTTTTCCAGTCTCAGAATCGAGAATGCTTTCTGGAGGGATTAAAGCGTATCTTTCACTATATAGGTGGAGTTCCAAAGGTCATTCGATTTGATAATTTATCACCAGCGGTGAAAAAGATCATGCCAAATGGTCAGCGTGAACTGACGGAGGAATTTCAAAACTTCGTTTTTCATTATGACTTTGAATACGAGTTTTGCAATCCCGGTAGTGGCAATGAAAAAGGGCACGTAGAGGCGATGGTCAAGTACGTTCGCAACAACTTCCTGCTTCCTGAGTTGCAGATACACAATCTTGATCAGCTAAACGAAACCCTTTGGAAAAAAGCCGAGAAAGATCGGGAGAGACCTCATTATGTGAAAGAAACCATGCTTTCCGAACTATATTTGGCAGACAAGGAACACCTTCTTCAATTACCTGCCAAAGAGTTTGATTGTATCCGATATGAACGAGTAAAAGCGGATAAATACGGATATATCCGAGTCGAAAATAAACTCTACTCAACGTCTCCCCGTTTTGCCAAATGTATGGTTTTGGCAAAGATCTCATTTGACCGAGTCGATATTTTAACTGAAGAATATGAGCTGATCGTACAGCATCCCAGGCTGTATGGCAAAGAGCCAAAATCAGTGATTTGGCAGCCATATTTGATATTGATGGCAAAACGGCCAACTGCTATTAAATACACAAGTTTTTATGAACAATTGCCAATCGAATGGCAAGTCTATCTCTCGAATTGCACGGTCCCAGAGAAGCAAGAAGCTCTCCAGCTACTATCCGTCATTTTAAAAAACGATGATATGAAAATACCCACGCAAGCTTTGCAGCTTGCCTCTGAGAATGGTCACCCAGCCGTTGATTCTATTAAGCAGATCTATTATCAACTCATGAATGGCCGTGGACAAAGGGATACCATCCAACCGAAAGGTTTTGTTCCTGCCGTTCCAACAGCCACTAGAGGATTAGCCCATTACAATGAATTTTTTAAGGGAACGGGAGGTCATCACTAGTGGATGCATTGATAAAAGAATATTCAAAGCGTCTCAAGTTGAGTTGGGTTCGGCAACATTTCCATGAGGTTGAAGCTACTACAAATGAAGAGTACTTACTCAAAATACTAGAAAACGAGATACAACAACGAGAAGTACGGAAAATCAATCTGCTCTTTAAACAATCTTCCTTGCCAAGAATAACAGGAAAGCCATTTGAATGGGGTCATATTCAGATGGGACAAGGTCTCACGCAGGATCATATCCTTCATGGTGGATTTATAGAGGAGAAAGAAAATCTGATCTTTTATGGCGGTGTGGGAACGGGGAAAACGTACTTATCCACTCTGATTGGCTTAAATGCCATTCAGCAGCAAGGGAAAAAGATAAAGTTCTTTACTGTCGCTGGATTAGTCAATCGGCTGCTAGACGCTCACGAGACTGGCTCGTTGAGCCGATTCTTTAACCATATTGAGAAGCTAGATCTGTTAATACTCGACGAACTGGGGTATATTCCTCTGCATAAACAAGGTGCAGAACTGCTATTTCAGATTATCTCCATGTGCTACGAAAGAAAAAGTATTATTATCACGACCAATCTACAGTTTGGCCAATGGAATCATATATTTGGTGATCCAATTTTAACAGAGGCAGTTATTGATCGCTTGATTCATCACTCTCATTTGATCGTCTTCAATGGCGAAAGCCATCGATACAAAGAATCGCTATTACACGGTAAATAATTTAGGGGTTGGCAAGTGGTACATTTTTAATTGCCATTTGCTACATTTCTTACTTGCCAAAAACAAGGTATGTTTTTTAGATTATCGTAGACATCAATCCCAATCTCAAGTGCCTTCTTTAATGTCTTATTGGCTCTAATCATCCGCTCAACGCCAGAAATTGCTGGAACACCCGGAAAGACAACTGACGCACCATCAAATACTACTTTAAATCCATTCCAAAGCGTAGGTTCAGCCCTGTAGTCAGCCAAAGACAACATAAAGTTGCCTACATCAAAAGCTGTTTCAACCCATTGAGGTTTAATTACACCATCTTTTTTATCAGCGGCTAGAGTGGATAGGTTTGATTCGGCAACTTCCTGAAAATCGAATTCATTAGGATCTAAGTCTCTAATTTTTAGTTCTTTTAACTGATAACCTTCGCCCAAGGACTCGAAATCAGATTCATCTAACTCTGTTCCGTTCGTCAAGAACATAGTTGTAGAGATTTGATCCCCTTCAGGTGACTCAAGGATTACTTCCGCAACTCTATCTACGTCAAACTCTGGCTGTGCTACATTTTTGGAATTTGCAGCAAAGGCATAGTTGTTTATCGGACTAACTAGCAATACTACCACGAGGAAAAAAGTGAGTAATCTACTAATCACATTCATACGCATTTGCAACCTCCTAATAAAAATTGGTCGTGAAAATGGTAATGGTGTGATATAAATTGATAATCCTCCAAATCACCTCATTTCCCTAAATATTTACAAATTTATTTGTATATTCCCATGATATATAAAGAAGTTTTGCATTTCTACCAAATTCGATTTACATATTTCGACATTTTTCTCAGATAAATATACAAAGTCCCTTACTTACTGATTTTTACGAAATCCATGCTTCAACGCTTTTGATTTTACCCTTTGGTAGTTTTATGATTTTTACGATCCCCGTCCCGCTTACCCTGCAGGTAAAGCGCTGCAGCAGTTTCTCGGACAGGATCAAACACTACCCCTGTGTATATTGCATAGTAAAAGTGCTTAATTTTGTAGCAATTACTTATGCAGATTAAAGTGACTGGGTTTGACATGGAGAGGTGGGTGTGATAGGCTTGTCAGCCGTTACGAAGCCATTGGCTTCGCCCCTTCGCAATGATTCATACCCATAGAGGTTCCATGTCAAACCTATGCATAAAAGTTACTTCTGCATATTGATAAAAAATCATCGCAGCAAAATTCGGCACTTTTCGATTGCCAAACACACCCCCTGGATTGTTTCTATAATAAGGTCTTTCCCTTTCACCCGGACGTATCGTCTCCGCTATCCATTCCGGCAAATGCCGAATTCCACTGTCTTGACTGTTCTTTTAAATGTCTCAGATTAATCATCTCGTTTTTTACCTGCACGCCAGTATTAAAGAGTCAGATACTGATGTGCTCTGACCCCTTGTCGTTGTTGGCGAAGTAGGAACGCTCTTCAGAATTTTATTGCTGTCGCCTGAATAGTCATTATAAGAATTTGTACGTGGTACGTTTGTCTGGTACGCCTGAAGTTATCTCTTCTCAAAAAAATGCTGTAAAATCAAGAATATCCCTTACCATCTCTATCCCGTTTCGATAAATTGTAGCTTCTATACTAGAAGCCCCTCTCTGATGAGAAGGGCTCTTTCATGTCGGTTCAGTTATTTCCCGTTTAAACAGTCGGGCACATCATTCTTTGGGTATCCCACCATTGTTGATGGATTCGCTCGCAACTGATCAGCATCCTAGTGTGAATGTCAACCAAAATGTTGACCACAGTGCTCATCAAAAAATTGACCACCATGGCAAAAATCAATCCACCCGTCGGGTGGGTAACTTTTTCATGATCACGATCTTTGAATGCTCTGTTTAAAGCGATAACTGTCCCCATTCATTGCAAAGATGTGGGCACGATGGGTAAGCCGATCAACCAGGGCTGACGTCATTTGCTCATCTTTGAAAATCTGTGTCCATTCCGTAAATTCCAGATTACTGGTAATGATCATGCTTCCTTTCTCATAGCGGGCCGCACAAAATTGGAATAATAACTCCGCCCCGGTCCGACTGAGAGGGACAAACCCGACTTCATCCAAAATAATCAAATCTGTTTTCAACCATTGCCTCTCTAGCTGGAGAATTCGCTTTTGGGACTGAGCTTCCATAAGCTCATTGCATATTTTAGCGGCAGTCCAAAACTGGACGGAATAGCCATGATGGCAAGCTTCCTTCCCGAGTGCAATGGAGAGATGAGTTTTGCCAGTGCCAGAGTTTCCGATAAACATGATGTTCTCTGTCTTTTCGATGTACTCACAGCGAGCCAGTTGAAGCAATTTGGGCTTGTTGAGAGACGGAATGGCTGAGAATTCAAATTGATCGATCGTTTTCATAGAAGGGAATTTGGCATGCTTGATGCGACTGGCGATTTGGTTAGCATCCCTTTGCTGAACTTCTTGCTCTAGTAGGGCTAAGAGGAACTCCTCGTAGGGAATTTGCCGTTCAGCAGCATCATGGGCAATTTCCTTATAGACACGTTTAATCGCAGGTAAGCGAAGGCGTTTCGCATAGGTTTCAAGCAAGAAACTCGTACTCAATGAACCACACTCCTTTTCTGTAACAAACGATTGTACTGGCTAAGATCTGGGGCCTTTACCTGAATACGTGGAACAGAGCTATCCTCCACCAACGAGAGTTGGGGTAGACGGTGTTCCGGCAATGTTCGCTGAAACAATAATTGCCTTACGGCATCATATTGGAACATCCCTTTTTGGCAGGCCTCCTCCAGTGCTTCTTCGACAAGAGAAGTATCGAATTCACGGTGCAAAAGCAAGAGTCGAACGAACTCCTTCATCCCTCCTGGTCGGTTGCGGCACTTGTCCAAGAACTTTTGGTAAATGGCGGGTAATCCTGCCTGATGCAATGGTCTAGCATAAAGAACTGCTCCTGGACGAATAAGAAGTAAATCCAGATAATGATCGTATTGCAAAATCTCCTTTCCCTTTTCCAAACACCGCTCATGCGTCGCAATCAGGCTTTTTCCGTGATACACCTCAACTTTTTCAGCAAACACTCGGCAAGTAAGCTGGGTCGATGCATAGGAAACGGGGACGGAATAGGCATTTTTCTCAATGTGGATCATGGATAGCGTATTGCTTTTCACGGGTACAACACGGAAACAATCCAATGGCCGTGGAGGCAATGGAAGCATGATAGGCAACTCTTGAGCAAATGCTTCTCCAACCGTTAGTGAAGACCTTGGAACGGTTGTATTCTCGTAAGAGATACATTTTTCGAGGAGGATTTGATTGAGCTCCTCCAGAGAAGAAACACTGGGTACAGGGGTAAAAAATTGCCTCTGAGCAAACTGTACGAGGTTTTCCACCTGGCCTTTTTGATGCCCTTTTCCGGGATCACAGAAATAGCTTTCAAACAGGTAGTGGGCACGTAGCTGAGTAAATCGCTCTTGTTCCTCGCGATTTTTACCCTCCAATACCTTCTTAACGGCTGTTGTCAGGTTGTCGTATGTGATGACTTGGGGAACAGCACCGAAAAATTCAAAAGCATCTACATGACCTTGGAGAAGAGCCTCTTGCTTCTGATGAGCAAATGTTTTGATAAAAATCTTTCTGCTGTATGTGCAACGCATACAAAAGACTTGAACCTTTACTTGTTTCCCTTGTAAATGAACCGTAACCTCACCCCAGTCAAATTGAGCAAAGCGCCCTGGCGGGAAATCGAGAGGGACAAATGCTTTAGGGGGAGAAACCCGCAACTCTCTGACGTAGCGTCGTACAGTAGATTCACCGCCGGTGAATCCATGTTCGTCAACGAGTCTCTGGTAAATGCGTTTGGCAGTATGACGCTGCTTCGGGGGAGCTTGTTCATCTTGATGCAGCCACTCCAAGATGATGGGCTTGACAGAATCAATGACTGGCTTTGGCTTCGGTTTTGAAAGCTGATACACAGGAATCTCAGAGGATTTCAAAGCCTTTCGTATCACTTGACGGGAATAGCCGGTCTCTCGAGAAATTTGGCGAATCGACTTTCCTAGCAGAATGTGTTGTTTCCTGATAAACTCGTAATTAGCCATCTGAAGCATTTCCTTTCCTCCTATATCTTGTGGTCCGACAACTTCAAGATACAGGAAAGAGGTGCTCAGGTGGTCAACTTTTTTATGAGCAATGTACCACTAGGTGGTCAATTATTAGATTAGCATTCACATCCTAGGGAACAAGAAGGAATTGTAGCTCAGCAGTAATCATATCTTAAATCCAAAACTGAATCCCATTTTTTCAAAAACTTTTATGCCATTCTGTCACCGATTGGATAATTGCAAGTCATATAGCGATCAAAGGTAATAGCAGCAATTAACGGCAGTTGTCACGTATTTTTTTATCGGATGTCGTTCCGGTGGTGACTAGAAAATCAAATGGAGTCTAATCTGGTTCGGATTTAGCACCAAAACCTTCTTCCTATCTGATGAATAACCCGTTTCCATGAAAGATCTCTCGCTCCCCTCAACCACTAGATCATCTGGATGTTGCCGATAGGCTACTCATCATAATTCGAAAGAGACATCAAGAAATGAAAATGCAAATAAAATGTCCTCCGGTATGGAAAACCCTATGTATCTTTAAACTCTCGTAAAGAAAACATTAAATTTCTTCCAAGCTTTTGAACATGGACCCGTTCGGAAAGAGCTAAAGCCTTGTGTAAGATAATGTATGGGTTTGACCAGTCGACTTGTAGTCGTTTTTGTAATTCCTGATACAATTCCGACATCGTCACTGGAGACGACTCTTCCAGAATGCTCTCGACCTCTTGGGAAATCCGAGGATAATCATAATACTGGTATGTCCTCCTTGTTTTCTGTGATTTCTTAGCAAATTTCTTGTTGGAAACTTCTGATTCGATCGGCTTTGTCTCTGTTTTCTCCAATCTGCTTTGGGAACCGTGTAACTCGTGCAACTCGTCCAATTCACGAATACGGTTCAGTACCTCTTTAATCTCCGCTGCAAACTGACTATCCCGTTCCACATAATCACTTCGCCAAGATGCTCTCTGTTCCAAAAGAGCATTCAATGTCTTTTCTAAAGCGACTCGCTCATTGAAAAATCCACCCATTTGACTACTCCTTACTTAGGTTATTTCAAAAAATTATACCCAATTATAGCTGTTCAAAAGAGCATATTACAAAAACTCTCCGATATAAGAGAAAATACAGCGGTAAAATCAACCTACGAATGGATTGCCAAAGTCACTACAACTGGGTATCTCACAATTGAGGTCAAAATGGAAGGCGTAAGTTTACATGCCTCCGAATACATGCCTCCGAATACATGCCTCCGAAGTTCGACAAGGTATGGTATAATTAGCAAGAGTTGACAATCCTTTTAGAAAAGTGGAGGATGAAAACATGGGGAATTATGTTCTTTGCTCTGTTTGTGATCACGATTACACTCATATCATGGGAACAATTCAAGTCAAAGATGATGACAACTATCAAGCAACCGAATTCATTATCAATCATCAATATCGAATCCCCGCAAAGGTAGAATACAAATTCCGTTCACAAGGTAACCTTCACATCATATTCAGGTGTGAATCCGGGCATTTCTTTATCAAAAGCTTTGATGGCCATAAAGGAAACGTGCACATTGATAGCAATCCACTTATGGATGAACTAGCTAATTATTTGAATAAAATCTCACTAGCGTTGCATTAATCTTTTCCCATCATTCAAAATACACATAATCTTTGGTATTTGGTTGTCTAGGGAACAAAAAAATCCTTTACACTGGAAAGGTCAGGTAGTTCCTGTCCAAATCCAACGCAAAGGATAGCTCATGGACAAGAATACCCTATTTTCTTCATTTGGTAAATGGGTTGCACCCATCAATATTATGAAACTTCAACAACGAATTGACGAAACGGATCAAGACAAGTACGTGAAGAAGCTGACGACAAAAGCGTATCTTCTCCTATTTTTACATGCCCAACTTCAGCAACGCGAAGGGCTTCGAGCCATTGCTGACGATGTTCTATCAAAGAAATTTCAGCAAGAATTAGGACTGTCATCGATCAGCCCCGCACAGCTTAGTCGAAAAAACAATCGGGTAGAACCTGCTTTGCTTGAAGAAGTTTTTGTCGACCTTGTCCAGCAAATTCAACGCGTTTCTGGAAAAGCCTGCTCTCTTCGAAAACACATAAAGATCATTGATTCCACTACAATTGGATTATGTTTGCAAAAGTATAAGTGGGCAACCTTTCGCGAAACAAAGGCAGGAATCAAAATTCATCTTCGTCTCGTTTTCGCAAGCCAGGAGGATGTCTATCCTGAAAAGATTTCCCTAACTTGTGCCAAATCCAATGACCGCACCCAAATGGAGTCGCTGATTGATGAGATCGGAGCCATGTACGTCTTTGATCGAGGGTACGTGGATTATGAAAAGTTCGATGAGTATACCGATCAGGGCATCTTTTTTGCTTCACGTCTCAAGGATAACGCGGAAACTCGTCATTTGTATACTTTCAAAGTACCACCAGAAAGCTCCGTTTTATCCGACTCCATGATCCTTCTTGGAACGCCACAAAAACGGGTGGATAATGTGTTACGACTGATTGAAACGCATGATTCGAAAGGAAATCGTATTCGAATCATCACCAATCGGTTCGACTTAGAAGCAGAAGAATTGAGCGACATCTACCGTTGGCGCTGGCAAATAGAACTGTTTTTCAAATGGATGAAACAACACGCAAAGATCAAGACGTTCTATGGAACAAGTGAAAATGCGGTCTGGAATCAAGTTTTTCTCGCTCTCATTGCTTACTGCTTGTTGCTTCTTGTAAAGCTGGAAAGAAACAGTCAGCACAGTCTGCTGCAAATCAGTAGATGGCTCAAAGTGTTTCTCTGGCAGACCTTTGAACAATGGATAGGCAGAATGGATTACCAATCCAAACGAACATCCAGAGGGCGACAGAAAAGGAAGTAAGTGTTGTTTGTTGTTGTCGATGTTGTAATAAATGTATAAAACTACCAAATGGATAGTGGCTACCTTTTGCTTGGCTGTTCTCGTTTTTGGTTGTAAAGTTGAAAATGTCATTCAGAATAATTTGACAATAGATGGATTCATTTTTTATGCAACGCTAATGATAAAATCTACAAAAAACAAAAAGAATCATCGCTTTCGTTTGACTATGAATTACTTGGCAATATTGAAAAATTTATTAAACAGCAAGAATAATTCTCTTTCTTTGAGATTGAATTTTTATAGCAAAAAGCCCTCCCCGGAACAAATCCACAGGAGGGCTTCGCACGTTCTTACACCTTCTTAATTCTTCTGCGTAAATAACGATACATCAACGTCACCAGCCATACCCATGCTATTTTTCCGCCGAATAGTTTAAATCCATATTGGATACGAGCAGCCAGAAATTCATATCGATCGATGAGTTCTTGTTCCTTGGTCAGCACGTACAACTCGAATCCTGAATAGAGGCTCTCGATTTGGGCGATAAACCCGAAGATGCGAGGGAAAAGGTCATCTGCCATAAAGAGCAAAATAAATAGGAGCAAAGCGATCAGCGCGCCCCTCTCCTGCACAAATCCTTTTATTTGATCGACTATCGTTTGCGGACACATCTTTTCAAGAATTTCACTGTTTTTGAAATACCATCCCACTCCACCTGCAAGTCTAGGGCTGCGGCGAGCTCCCGGGCAGGAGCATAGGCAACGCCAGCTTCGATTGTCTCCGTCAGGTCTTGGCTGTTCACTCGAATTTGATTTGTGTCTGTTTGCCGTAGGCGAATACCCGGATGCCACCCACCGGCTTCTTTTTTTTGCGGATCGATGCGACCAGAATCTCCTTGTTTTATTTAATTTGACTCGGTCTAAAAAAAGGCCTCTTAACGAGAACGCAAATTCCCGTCGAAGGAGTGCCTTATTTTGGTTGTTTTAAACTTACTGAACTAAAGTATAAGTTTTTCTTTGTATCTTCTTGAATAGATGGTTTCAATTCCTTAAACCAGTCTTCTTCCAAATCCTCTTCTTTAAGAACATCTGGTCTCCAAAGTATCAAACCTAGTCCCGGAAAAGTAAAACAAGTATCTAATTCCGTATCACTCCTATCATAAGGGGATATTTCATCAATTAGTCGGATCAACTCATCGGCCTTAGTATTGAAAATGTCAATGTTCATAAATAAGCATTGAAAATCATCCTTTAATTCTGAAGGAATTTCTATAAACTCTACCTTTCCTTCCGAATCATATTTGATATTAAATGCAGTTTTAAAGTAATTTTTCATATAATTTGGCTTTTGATACTTAGTTGTATATTTTTCGATACATTCGTTAACTTCATCTTTGGTCATACCAAGCTTTATGTCCCCAATTCCCTTGCCTGATTCAATTAATAACACGTCCATATTATCCCCCTCGTTATATGTAACGGTTTCACCTATAGAATCCATGGAGCAATCGAGTAATCTTAGAAGAGAGATAATACCGATTGCTCCATTATTTTGTTCAATATTTTAGTTGTCCATACCAAAGTATCCCTCATATTGATAAACTGCTTCAACAACTGCACTACGGTACTTGTGAAGTAGACTGCTATAGTACCCCTCTGGATCATTGGTTTTCCTAAATCCTTCAACGTTAAAATCAAGCACTGCTTGATAACGCTGCTCTTTTAAATATTCTTCTTCTTGATCTCTATGACTTTCTCCTCCACCGCCATAACTTGGTGTTTTGTGGTGGTCTCTTGCTAACATCCTAATGCAAGGTGCATAGTTGGAATCGAACCCAGCTCTCCTTAAAGGTGTTGCCGATACAAAATGATGTCTTTGACCACCCAAAGCGTCTAAATCTCTGTACCGGTCTACCTCAAAATTGTAGCGTTGCCACTTCTTATCTTTACCTCCACCACTAAAGTACCAAGATACACCATTATCTATTATCGTCAGCTCGTATTCAAAATAATCCGAAACAGCATTAATATCTTCTGACCACGTAACCAGGGTACCGCTTCGTACATTAGTCTTATTAATTCGTTTTGTGTCATCAAGTACCCACTTAGTTCCACTCGCATTATACTTCATTATTTCACCTTTTACGACGTCAACTGGATCAACCCCTGTTTGTAAATGAACCATAGTTAACTTAGCTCCACTATCAGAAACAAGAAGGTTAAACGCAATTACTCCATCGATTGAGTTAGTTTTTACGTTTCGCTTAACCAAGAGAACTTGACTATCCTCTGTTACAAGGATTTCAGGTTCAGGAATGTTGTATTGCTTTATTATTCTTTCAACCTCTTTTGCCGGAACGCCTTCAATTTCTATCGGGTCATCCGATTTCAGATCGTCCAATTCATAAAGTTCTGATAATTCTTTGTACGATTTCTCTTCTTTGATGTAATCTTCGAAGCCCTCTTCTACGATTTTTTCTTTTACATCAGGATGCTCATCAAGATCTTTAATGTCAATTGTCTCAAATACGAACTCTTCGTTATTTGTCGCGTTAACATTTGAAGAGATTCCAAAAAAACTCGTGATTAATACTAATGACGTCAATATTAGTGAGAGTAGTCGCTTCTTAATCATCTAACCTTCCTCCATTAATTTTTAATTGCTTGGATAGCAGCAACCAAATCCTTATTACTCCCCTCCCTTTTGAACCCCTGTTATTACATATAATCCCAATGTACCCAAGCATAACTAAATATAACATCAGATATTAACTATGTAAATATATCCCTTTATGTAGATATACAAAAGACCGATTCTGACCTACTCCTCCAGTTGCCTTAGCTGCAGGCTACTACCTAGTTACCTCTCGCCTGCTCTAACATTTACGTTGAAAACTCGGGGCCGACTATAATTGGAAGAGGATTTGCCACATTTATTTGATTTTGGTACTCCAAAGAAGAAGGCGGCGGCGTTGGCTACCCGGTGGTAAAAAGCGTTGTGAAGAAATATAGGATCGTTCTTTAGTTTTTTCAAACATGATGCCACTCGTTCTGAAAACGCCTCAGGAAGGCTTACAGAAGCCTTTTGAACAAGATACCACCTAAAGTCGGAATACCGTAGGTGTTTTTTTCTGTAAAAAAAGGAAAGTGCCCACTTTTGAGTGGGGCCTTGGTTCATATACTTCAAATCAGTTGTTTTCACCCGGGCCAGCAATTCAAGATGGAGACTTGAATTGACCGCGCAAGCATGTGTTCATTTAACCTTTCACTTTACCTTTCTTTTCCACTATCATACAACTTGCCTAGAAACAAAAGTAGCCCCTCCAACGGCTTTTTTGCCGTCAGAGGGACATTGTCATTTTCAGACACACCTTTTTGAGAATTTGACGGTTTTTGAAATACCGTCCCACTCCACCTGCAAGTCGAAGGCTGCTGCGAGCTCTCGGGCGGGAGCATATGCCACGCCAACTTCGATTGTCTCTGTCAGGTCTTTGCCATTCACACGGACCTGCTTCGTCTCCAGCACCCATTTGGGCGTAACGCCGATTTCAAAAACATTCGGAGATTCTTTTATTTCCCTGCAGCATAACTTGATTGGCCGCTCTCCTATTCTAGAATCCCATCAATAACCATATATTTACTTTTGTTGCGTATTGTGGTAATATGAGGAATAGTTTAAGGATATAAAGTTTTCTATGGAGCAAAGAATCTGCCAGGAGGAATTTAGTAATTCGTGTATTAGAGGGGGGTTTCTTATGGGGGTAATGGTCCAGCCGTCATTGCGATCAGAGATCGAAAGGAATTTAAGGCTGAAAGGGTTTACAATTAGTAGGCTCAGCGAATTAACCGGCATTAATTCAGGGACTCTCAGCACGATTCTCAATGGTAATCCTCCTCGTCCCATGACAGTATACCAACTGGATCAACTGGCCATCGCGTTTGGCCACGAGCCGGGATGGTTATACGAACTGTATCCGGAAGAGTGTGTAACAGAAGATAAATTTTCGCGTCCACGTGTTATCCCGTATCTGGCTCGCTGTGCTGAAATTGGCCGACAGGATTGTATTAACGAGACTGTCTCAAAGCTGCTGGAGAATCCCAAAAATATAAGAATCCTATTTTCAGTAGCCGAGCAGCTCTTTGAAAATGGGAAACTGAAGGAATCAATGCCTTTTTATCAGTTCGTGGTCGACAACGAAAAGGATAGCTACTCCCATCATTTTATCATGGCTCAATACCGTTTATTTCGGGCGGTGTTGGGGTCAAATTCCGAAGAAAACTGGAAGGCCGTCATACGCTTTGAACCTTATCGGAAAAGGCTCCTAGAACATTATCAATTAGATGCATTGCTTCATTTAGCTAACACCTGTTTCTCTTTACACCAGTGGAGAGACGTGGAGAAGTATGCTGATGAGTTGCGCGAAATGGCTGTAATCTTATACGAGGATGAGCTGCGCAAAAAGAAAACCCAAAAAACTTTTGATCCGATAAACACAGAAAGACATCTTGTTGTATACTATGGACAAGGATACCTGCTAAAAGCAGCAGCTTTAGAAAAACAGGGGCTTTACGAACAGGCCAAACGATATGTCGAAGGGTATGCTGACCTCAGTTGGTTTGAACTTTTAGATGAAGTTGGCCATTATGAAGTTCAGAAGTTTCAGTTATGGGCAAAAGCGAATATGTACACCTTGGAAATTCTCCTGGGGAATGTTGAGGTTTTGCCCGAATATCTCGACTTCCTGAAACATAATCCCCCTGAAATATTACCTGCTCTGATAACTATTATTGAATCGGCTAACAAGCATGGATTTACGGTCGATCGCATTATCGATGACTTCTCTGAGGAGATCAAACTTTTTACTCATTATCGGGATCCACTCAATATAGACCGTAATTTTCGTTTCAGATATGGATTGGCTATTTACCGATTCAATAATGGTCAACATCTAATTGGAATTGACGAAACACTACAGGCTTTGACTTTATCCATAGTCAAGAACAATGAAAAGGATTTCTTACACTGTGTCACAACCTTTGAAGCATATAGAAACTATGCAACAGACGAGCAGAAACAAGAGTATCACCAAATTTTAGAGGAGGTACGAAATGATGAAAAAAGGATTGCTGCTTTCTCTGGCTTTGATCTTGGGACTGTTTAGTAATGTAGTGGCGGCAGAGGCTGGCCAAACAGCCAAAATTAAACCAAAGCCTGGCATTATTCAATATGAGCATGGTGTAGGCGGCTGATAAATTCTCCAAATCAGCAATTAGGGATTTTGAAAGTCGCAAAACAGGGAGGTTTCTTAGCCTCCCTGTTTTTTTGTCTTGAGGTTGGGTAGTAAAACGCAAGCCCCCAGGAGCGCCTTGTAAGCGACTTTTCCCTGGGGGCTCCTCCTTTTATATTCTCGCCTAATACGAAAGTGTCAAATTAATACCTTCCATTCCTGTGTCAACTGCAAATGAAAATTCCCCATTATCTGCACTCGAATTTTCCCCATTATAGGCAATAGGTTTGTCTGAATGATGCCCCCTCTGAGGGGGGCGGGTGGCGACCAAAATTCCGTTTATTCTGTTTTATCTTCGGTTGACTCGGGTCGAAAGAAACCTGCTTTTTTCTTCTCCTTTATGCGATAACTTTCCCCTTTAATGTTGATCGTGTGGGAGTGATGCAATAATCGATCAAGGATGGCTGTAGCAAGTACTGTATCCCCAAATATCTCTCCCCACGAACCATAGGATTTGTTCGAAGTAAGGATAATTGAGCCGGATTCATAACGTTCTGATACAATTTGAAAGAAAAAGTGAGCTGCGGTTTCATCCATTTTGCGATATCTAATTTCATCAATGATGAGTACATTCGGTTTTATAAATGCTCGCATTTTTTGTTTGATGCTATTGTTTTGATGAGCAATCTGGAGCGTCTGAACCAAATCATGAGCAGTTGTAAAGTAAACCGTCAACCCTTGTTTGATAGCTTCGAGAGCCAAAGCAACAGACAAGTGAGTCTTGCCGACCCCTGGCGGACCAAGTAAAATGAGATTCTCTTGTTGTTGTACAAACCGGAGGGTTGCCAAATCACGAATCCGTCTTTCATCAATGGAGGGCTGGAAACTGAAATCGAATTGCTCCAACGTTTTATGGTAGGGTAAATGAGCCAATCGCGTTTTCATGCGGATAAACCGATCCCTCTTGGCCATGATTTCTTCTTGCAAAAGCTTGTCCAAGAACTCCAAATACGATATATTCTGAGCAGCAGCTTCTTCTGCGTGGTGGTGAATAATTTCCGGGATTCGTACCCATCCCATCTGTACAAAGGCTTCTTCTAAACGGGCCTGGAGTATCATTGTACGATTACCTCCTCGTCAGCAAACTGCTCATAGACAGACAAATCACGTTCCACCACTTCGGGGCTTGGATTGGGAACCAAACGCGGCATAGGTTGGGGAGCCTTCGCGCCAATTTGGTTTTGAATCCCCTCGAAGTGTTTTTTATTGGTTATGACTTGCTTGGTACGAGTAGCTTTAGGATGTTCAGCGATGATCATGTTGCCCTGATAGATCCGGATATGGCCATTCTGGAGATCTTGTACTTCTACCGTATGACCTACATAAACATAGGGGACTGAATACCGGCTTCCTCCGTAAGAAACGAGTGAATCATTCGATACTCTTCGAGTATGGCGTTCTACCTCTTCGAATGGGATCGGGTTAAGTGGCTTCAACTGTTCGTGTTTCCATCGATCTACTGGTTTTTCATGCGTGGTGCCGTGTACCCGTACATTAGCCACCGTATCCAACCAATGACGTACTTGCTGATTCAAGTCACGAAGGCTGGTAAACGTCTGCACCCGAGGCCAAAAGTTCTTGCGAACATATCCTACTCCATTTTCCACTTTCCCTTTTGTTCGTGCACGGTAGGGAGCGCAGCGTCGCAGCGTAAGACCGTGATGGCTTGCAAACTGGGAAAATCGTTCATTCCACAATACATGCCCTTGATCGTCGTAACCGACAATGACGGTTTTCATATTGTCATACAAGCATGTTTCCGGTCTGCCGCCAAAGTATTGCATAGCACGCAAGTGGCAGCCGATGAGGGTATCAAGCCGTTCATTCTCTGTAAATTCCACATACAACATTCTCGAGTATCCCAAAACCATGACAAAGGCGTACAGCCGTTTATATCCACCATTCCACTCTACCTTAAAATGTCCCCAGTCTACTTGCGCTTGCTTTCCGGGTGCCGTTTCATAACGGAGCGTTGCCTTGGTCTTAACAACCGGGCGCAATGGTTCCATGAATGAGCGAAGGAGCCGAATTTGCCCTGGATAACCTTGGGCTTTGATCTCATCAAACAAAACGACAGGATTGAAGCAGCCTTCTTCCATTCTCGCTTTGATATAGGGTTTAAATGGATCGAGAATGCTTGTTTTTTTAACAGATCGTTGGTATTTCGAAGGCTCATCCTTTTTCAGCCACTTACGAATTGTTTTTCGATCCCTCCCTAATGAATCAGCAATTTGTGTGATATTCATTCCTCTTTGTCTCATGTCTTTGATCAAGTAAAACTCCCCATTCTTAAGCATATTTTCTCTCCTCCAGGGAGAGATTTTCTGCCGAAAGTGGGGAATTTTCAAGTGCCGTTATTGAGGATTTTAACAGTGCCGTTCACACCTGCATTAATATTATCTTCTTATGCTCACGGATTCAAAATATAAGTGTCTTATTTTGTCCTCTTGATTTTCTGGACTCAGCTTTTTAAACGAGTCTTCGAGCATATACTCCTCTTTGAATATATCTGATCTCCATAAAGATAGCCCTAATGACGGGAAAAAATACGTGTAGCCATCAGATTGATTTCGATCATATTCTGCAATTTTATCAATTTTCTCTATAAGATCTTCAGCTTTCGTGTTGAATACATCAATGCCTAGCAATAAGCAGTTAAATGTTTCCTTTAGAACCTCAGGAATTTCTATAAAGTCAACCTTACCTTCAGAATCATATTCCACCATGAAGAAGCCCTTGAAATAGTCCTGAATATGATATTCCTTCTGATGTACTTTTCAGTATATTTCTGAATGCATTTTTCAACTTCATCTTTGTTCATGCCAAGTTTTATTAAACCGATGCCCTTCCCAGGTTCGATGATTAAATTACCCATTTTTTATCTCCTGTACAAAATGTTTTTTTTACAATTTTTATTATGGACTTACAATGAAGTCCAGCATGTAGACAATGTTCCGTAAGGAACAGGGTCTGCATGCTAAAAGCTCTTTAGAGCTTCAGATACAAGACCTACATCTTTTAGCAAAATAGTAAACAAGTAAATACTGCCTACTATTACGACTGTATTCAATATCCCTCTCAGAAATCATGAAGTTTGTAATTACAATGGAGAAGGCAGAATTTTGAAATTAAATGAGCAGTAGTCATCCAAGATGATCATATATACAAATCCAGTTCCTCGATCTCCTCCGTATAGTCTTTACTTTATGATTAGTTATTCGACAAGCGGAAGGGTTCTGATCCAGTTCCTTTAATTCCTTCAGTAGGGGCATCCGCTACGAACTCAATCATTATCTTGCTTGGCTCTAAGGTTAGGGGGTGGTGCATCTAATCCTGATAGACAACAGCAAGCCATTTTGTCCCTGCTTTCGACAAAAGTACTCGTCTGATACTTTGGATGGGATTGGCGAATCGAATATGAGTTGTACCAGGCAAGGAACGGGGGAGTGCCCAGTATTGAGGATTAAATAGCGAGAATTTAATAATGTTAAATTTGTGTGTCTTACAAATTACGACAACTTTCTCATTTTTTTTGCATTATGGTTAATATGAATTAATATAGAAAAGGAAGGATAAAACAATGAAACTTTTTAAGAAGCTTCTAGTTCCCTTACTATCACTTTCTTTGCTTTTACCCACATCATACTTATCTTCAACTATTTTAGCAGAAGAAAATATTGACTTCGAGAATTTACCTATTCAGCTTGCTGAGGGAGTGAGTTTGGAAGATCTTGCCGAAGTGCTTAATGAACCTCGTATACTGCAGAGTAAAAATGTAACGGTTATCGATAACGAGGAATTAAGCAGTTTGGCTATTAATAGTGGGGAGAGAAAAAAGGTTTTTGGTGCTAAATCGGAACCAGATGAAACTCCTTTTGATTTTGTAGCAACCACCGCAACAACATCTGATAAAAGAACCATGGGGCAACTACCGGAATTTGCCGCTATTGCTTTTGACCACTATATGACTAGCGATTATCCAAACGGCGAGGTAACTTCAAATGTCCGGGTTTCAGCTGTTTTAGGTAGTATAACTTCGGTTGCGTTCAGACACGAAATCACTAGATCAGTGTACGAAAGAGGGAGTTATCGATACGAAAACTATAAAACTGCAAGAATTCCCTACCCACGGGTAGGTCGGACGGAATATGTATCAGCAAACGCTGATACATTTTGGTGGTCTGGTGATATGTCTGGAACGGCTACCACAGCACAAGGAGGAGTCGTTCCAATTAATAAGATTAATGGGCCCGAAAAAATTTTAACAAATCGTTTAGGAGAGATATATCCTGATTATGTTGATCCTCAATCGAATATAGAACTAATTAAGCCGGATGCAAACTTGGTTAAACTAACGAGAGACAGGAGTTCCAATTATAGAAAAAATTTCGAGAAACATTACGAGTCTTACTACGGAAAGCCCCAATATTTTGATTGGGATGACGTTGAAATTCATCATATGATTCCATTAGAATACTACGGTACAAATGATGTAGATAACTTAATTCCTTTACTAAAAAAAGATAGAAAGAATAAGTACATTTTGTATCATCATGAAATCACAGATTGGTGGAATAATTATTAAATATGTAAAAAAGGGCTATCAAAAGTGATAGTCCTTACAATTGACTAGAGGGGGATACTATGGAACATAAATTTGAAGAAATAATTAACTTAATAAAAGGCGTAAGAGAAGAACATGAAGAAATGCTATTAATAAAATGTGGCGACATTGAATTTTTGTTTAATAAGTCATTTAATCCTAGACAAATTGACGAAACATTAAATAGGTTTGAGTTACCTATCGATTATAGAGCCTTCCTAGAAAATTACTCCAGCGCAAGGTTATTTAAGGACTCCTATTACGGAGGGGGTTACGAAATTTTAAGTCCTCAAAATGTAATAGAGTACTGGAAAGCTTATAGTATTGATCATCCGTATTATCCTATTGCATGGAGTAGTCACTCTCTTGGGTGTATATGTGTAGATCAAGATAGGATTAATTCCGGAAACGGGTATCTTACCTGGATTCAGTCAATGGATCCGGAAAACCCTATCGATATTAATTTGTCCTTTTCGGAGTGGCTTAAGGAGGTAATTGAAAAAAATGGGGTTGAGTTTTGGATTTAGATAGTTTGACCCGAATATATTTTATGAGGGAGATGGTACTTGGGAGGAACTTTGTTGCCGCATCATTAAATTTTTTAACTGTTGCTTTTGCATAGAATGTTGTTGAAGTGCAAAATTTCAATTTTGTATTAAACATGTAAAGGTAATAAGCGTAAAGTCGAAACAAAAAACAATGTCTGAAAATGGTAGGCCCTTCGCATATCGTCGTTGCCTACGTGAACGAACGTCCCTTCTTCCTTGGCTGCCTGTAAATGCTTTTCCGGTGGTCAGCTTAGAGGAGGTCAAATCGTGAAAAAGGGGTGGCGAGAGAAATCATTTTCTGGTCCAAATCATATAGAACTGGACCAGAGAGGAGACAAACTCCCTCTGCTGTTAGTTCAGCCAGGGAGTTTGTCTCCTCTCTGGGACTTCATTACAATGAAGTCTATCTTCTTTACGATCCCCATTATTGGATACAGTATCCAGGTGCTTCCCTATGCAGCATTTCCCGATTTCCTGTTTTTGACGGAATATCCTATAGTAATATATGTCCTTATATTACTATAGGGGGCTGATCATTGTAGATACGGGAAAAAGAAATGGCAATCCATCTTCGGGCCTGTCAACGCCGGAATTAATTTGACCCACGAGCGCCGGTATAATTTTGACCCACCTGTGCGCCTGGTGTCGAATAGATTCCGGTTTTTAGTTTTTCTTTGAGCCGGTAGCTGTTCCCCCGGATGTTCACGACGTGGGAGTGATGCAATAAGCGGTCGAGAACAGCTGTAGCAAGAACGGGATCGCCCATGAGTTCGCCCCATTCGCCAAAGCTCTTGTTGCTAGTCAGAATCATGCTTCCTTTCTCGTAGCGTGCACAAACCAACTGAAAAAACAGGTTTGCAGCGAGCGGATCGAGGGGGAGGTAGCCCACCTCGTCCACGATGAGGATGCGTGGCCTGAGATATACCCTCATTCGTTTGTCCAGGTGATTCTCTTCATAAGCTTTTCGTAAATCGCCCACGAGCTGCGCGAGAGAGACGAAATACACAGGCAATCCTTGTCCAATGGCCTCCATAGCGATAGCAACGGCTAAATGCGTTTTCCCCACGCCGGGAGGCCCGAGAAACAACACGTTTTCTTGCCTCCCAACGAACGTCAGCGCAGCCAGTTCACGAATCAGTCGTTCATCAATCCCCGGTTGAAACGAGAAGTCGAATTCGTTGAGCGTACGCCGATAAGGGAGGTGAGACAGCTTCATGCGGACCTCTACATTTCGGCGCTGGCGATCCTGAATCTCAGCGTCCAGTAGATCATTGAGGAAAGAGAGATACGTGCTTTGGCTCCGGCTGGCAGCTTCCAGCTTGGCATCAAGCGATTGGGCGGCTTGACCCAAACCAAGTTCCTCCAGACGCTGGCGGGCTTGTTCGAGCTCAATCATGCGCCCACCTCCACAAGACGTTCATACACGTCCAACGGACGCACTTCCACGTCTTGTACAGGAATCTGAACGCCTTGCGGCTTTGGATAAGCATATCCCTGAGCTGTACTCAAATTCGTGTATTGGTCCTCACACATCACTAGCCTTCGGGATTGGTACTGCTTCTCGTGCCGGGCGATGAGCTGCTTCTCGCAGTATATTTCGACGAATCTGTTTACCTCTCGTACCTTTACTTCACGTCCGCTATACCGCCATGGAACGCCATAACGAACGCCGTCGTAGCTCACAAATCCGTCACGGCTTACTTTCCTCGGTTCAAACCGGTACTTTGCCCATCGTTCCGGAGACGGAAGCATACCGAGCTTCTCTTGTGCCAAGCGATCGATCGGTCTTTCCCCAGTTGTACCGTGGATACGACGGTTTTGCTCATCGCACCAGTGTCTGGCTTGGCGATTTAGGTCACCAAGATCGGTGAATGATCGCCCTGGCATGAAGTTCTGCTCGATGAACTGAACGCTTCTCTCGACCTTTCCTTTCGTTTGGGGACGTCGTACGCGGCAAACTTTGGGGATCAAGCCGATAGCCGCAGCAAAATCTTCAAACAACGGATGCCATCTCGGCTTTCGATCATCGCCCATGCCAAGAATAACGGTCTTCATTTGGTTGGTTAGCATGGTCTTTGGAACACCGCCGAAGTATTCCAAACCGTTCATCAAGCAGCGTAAGAAACTGTGGATGTCACAGCGCTTTGTAAATTCGATGTACATCGCTCGGGAGTAACCCAACACCATCGTAAAAACGGGGATTTTACGCACTTCACCGTTTAAATCGATGTACTCGCAAATCTTCCAGTCCACTTGGGCTTGGTGTCCGGCTTTTGTCTTGTGTTTTGCAAGTAGAAAATGCTCAGCTTTGCAGCCAAAATTGCCTAAGCACTTGCCAGCCGTTTGAAACTACAAAGGAATCCTATCCATTGCCTGTTTGAAGCGGAAACTCTCACCTGTGAATGAGAGGATATGAGCGTGGTGTACCAGACGATCAACGAGCGCCGACGTGAGCTTCGTGTCTCCAAACACCGATGTCCATTGGCCAAACTCCAGGTTAGATGTAACGATCACACTCTGTTGCTCATAGCAATCCGCAATCACGTTAAACAATAACTCAGAACCGGTTTGGCTGAACGGCACGTAGCCGACTTCATCGAGAATAAGTAAATCTATCTTTTTCAATTTCTCGCGAAATCGGCTGAGTGTTCCCGCCACAAATTTTTCCTGAAGTACAGAAACCAAATCGGAAGCCCGGTAGAACTGTACCGCCTTGCCCCGGCGGCAAGCCTCCACGCCCAGTGCCGTTGCCATATGGGTTTTCCCTGTGCCGACGGCACCCATTAAGAGTAAATTTTCTTTGCGTTCGATGTGAATGTCAATCAAAATGTTGACCACCGTGCTCATCAAAAAATTGACCACCATGGCAAAAATCAATCCACCCGTCGGGTGGGTAACTTTTTCATGATCACGATCTTTGAATGCTCTGCTTAAAGCGATAGCTGTCTCCATTCATTGCAAAGATATGGGCACGATGGGTAAGCCGATCAACCAGGGCTGACGTCATTTGCTCATCTTTGAAAATCTGTGTCCATTCCGTAAATTCCAGATTACTGGTAATGATCATGCTTCCTTTCTCATAGCGGGCCGCACAAAATTGGAATAATAACTCCGCCCCGGTCCGACTCAGAGGGACAAACCCGACTTCATCCAAAATAATCAAATCTGTTTTCAACCATTGCCTCTCTAGCTGGAGGATTCGCTTTTGGGACTGAGCTTCCATAAGCTCGTTACATATTTTAGCGGCAGTCCAAAACTGAACGGAATAGCCATGATGGCAAGCTTCCTTCCCGAGTGCAATGGAGAGATGAGTTTTGCCAGTGCCAGAGTTTCCGATAAACATGATGTTCTCTGCCTTTTCGATGTACTCACAACGAGCCAGTTGAAGCAATTTGGGCTTATTGAGGGACGGAATCGCCGAGAATTCAAATTGATCGAGCGTTTTCATAGAAGGGAATTTGGCGTGCTTGATGCGACTCGCGATTTGGTTAGCATCCCTTTGCTGAACTTCTTGCTCTAGTAGGGCTAAGAGGAACTCCTCGTAGGGAATTTGCCGTTCAGCAGCATCATGGGCGATTTCCTTATAGACACGTTTAATCGCAGGTAAGCGAAGGCGTTTCGCGTAGGTTTCAAGCAGGAAACTCGTACTCAATGAACCACACTCCTTTTCTGTAACAAACGATTGTACTGGCTAAGATCTGGGGCCTTTACCTGAATACGTGGAACAGAGCTATCCTCCGCCAACGAGAGTTGGGGCAAACGGTGTTCCGGCAATGTTCGCTGAAACAATAATTGCCTTACGGCATCATACTGGAACATCCCTTTTTGGCAGGCCTCCCCCAGTGCTTCTTCGACGAGAGAAGTATCGAATTCACGGTGCAAAAGCAAGAGTCGAACGAACTCCTTCATCCCTCCTGGTCGGTTACGGCACTTGTCCAAGAACTTTTGGTAAATGGCGGGTAATCCTGCCTGATGCAATGGTCTAGCATAAAGAACTGCTCCTGGGCGAATAAGAAGTAAATCCAGATAATGATCGTATTGCAAAATCTCCTTTCCTTTTTCCAAGCACCGCTCATGCGTCGCAATCAGGCTTTTTCCGTGATACACCTCAATTTTTTCAGCAAATACTCGGCAAATAAGTTGGGTCGATGCATAGGAAACCGGGACGGAATAGGCATTTTTTTCAATGTGGATCATGGATAGCGTATTGCTTTTCACGGGTACAACACGGAAACAATCCAATGGCCGTGGAGGCAATGGAAGCATGATGGGCAACTCTTGAACAAATGCTTCTCCAACCGTTAGGGAAGACCGGGGAACGGTTGTATTCTCGTAAGAGATACATTTTTCGAGGAGGATTTGATTTAGCTCCTCCAGAGAAGAAACACTAGGAACAGGTGCAAAAAATTGCCTCTGGGCAAACTGTACGAGGTTTTCCACTTGGCCTTTTTGATGCCCTTTTCCCGGATCACAGAAATAGCTTTCAAACAGGTAGTGGGCACGTAGCTGAATAAATCGCTCTTGTTCCTCGCGATTTTTGCCTTCCAATACCTTCTTAACGGCTGTTGTCAGGTTGTCGTATGTGATGACTTGGGGAACAGCACCGAAAAATTCAAAAGCATCTACATGTGTATATCGCATAATAAAAGTACAGAAAATCGCAGCGTAAAAATGCAGAGCTAGCCTGCGTTTTACAAGGCGGAAAAATAAATAGGCACTTGCCAACATCACTCTATTAAGTCTACCTTGGTCTTTGTCCAGAAGAACCAGGGAGATGTGAGAGGAATGTTGAAAGTGCCACAGCAACAGTATATCAAATTTTTGTACGAGAATGAGGATTATTCAATCTCGGAGATTGCGAGAGCCATGGGAGTCAATTGGAGGACAGCCAAGAAATACGCCACAAAGGACGATTGGAATGAACCCGTTTGTCGGCGCAAGAGACGATATCCCGTTCTCGGTCCGTATCTTGACATCATTGATACTTGGTTAACGGAGGAGCAGGCGTTGCCCCGCAAACAGCGTTATACCGCGAAGCGAATCTTTGATCGTCTGCGTGATGAATACAGGTTTGAGGGCGGACGACGCACTGTTGAAGAATATGTAGCCAAACGCCGAAAAGAACTCAAGCTGGAACGTGCCGAAAGCTATGAACGACTCGAACACCCCGGCGGCGAGGCACAGGTTGATTTTGGTACAGCCTATGTTGGGCAACCAGGTCAACTCGTGGAGCGCAAAGTGCTGATTATGTCCTTCCCGTTTAGCAATGCGGCCTTCGCCTTTCCGGTTCGAAAGGAGAACACAGAGTGTTTTCTGGAGGCAATGAAGCGCATCTTTGAACGGATGGGAGGCGTTCCGAGGAAAATCTGGTTCGACAACTTGTCGGCGGCGGTGGTCTCGATTGGCCGTGATGGAAAGCGGTCATGCACCGATCAGTTCCTGCGGTTTGCTACCCACTACCGGTTCGACCCAGAATTCTGTAATCCCTATCGTGGTCACGAAAAGGGGCATGTGGAGAACAAGGTGGGGTACAGTCGGCGTAATTGGCTCGTACCACCACCGATTTGCGAAACGGATGCTGACCTTGAGACATACTTGGCCCAGGCAGCAGAGGCAGACATGGATCGTCCACACTATGCCAAGAAAGAGCGTATCGTCGACTTGTGGGAGCAAGAACGGAAGAAGCTTTTGGCTATGCCAACCGTTGCGTTTGAGGTTTTCAGGCTTGAACCGGCCCGCTTGAACAAATATAGGGAACTCCGGTTTGAAACAACCACATATCCACTACCGCAGTGCCGTGCGCTAGATCCCGTATTGCTCAAGGTGAAATGGGACGAGATCGAGGTTTTGTCGGGCGACGGAGAGTACCGACACCTGGGGACGTTGCCTCGCCCGTACACGGAAAAGGCAATCCCGATTGAGTGGACAGATGTGTTTGAGGGTTACCTGAGAAAGCCAAGGATGGTGATGTACTCCGATCTGGCGAGGTTCATGCCTGCTTCCGTCCGCAGATTCGTGCAAGTGGAGGATATCGATCTGAGGAAATCTCGTGTGGCTCTGATTCGTCGATTGTTAGATACACACCAGATGTCCGACATGGGTGCTGCACTCGATACACTGGCTGGGCATTTCGATCCTGACACAGTCCTTGAGCATGCGCTATATGCGATGAAACATCCTGAGTTTCACCCTAAGCCGTTTGCGGAGGCTCATACACCGATGGAGATTCACGGGCACACACCGGACCTCAGGCAATATGACGCCATTCTGGGGGTGAGCAGAGCATGAAACACGAATTGGTTACTGCATGCAAGAACCTCCACTTGGGGTATGTGATGGAAGCGTACGAGGCGATTGCGTTCAATGACCGCTCGCAATACCTGCTTGAAGTCCTCCAAGTGGAACTGCGGGGCCGAGAGATATCCAGGATTCGCAGACTCATGAAGAAAGCCCGGTTTCCACAGATGAAGACACTAGAGGATTATGATTTCGGAGCAGTCACCTTCCCAGCGCATTGCAGTCGTGAGCTCCTAACGGATCTGGCATTTCTCGAGCGGAAAGAGAACGTGATGATGCTGGGCAAAGTGGGAACAGGCAAGACCCACCTGGCAACGGCACTAGGCGTGGAGGCTTGCCGACGAGGGTACGAGGTACGATTCTTTCGGGTGCATGACCTTGTGGCCGCGTTACAGGACAAGTACCAATCCGGGACGCTTAGCCGTTTTCAGCGGGAGTTGCAGAAGGCTGAGTTACTCATCCTCGACGAAATGGGGTTTGTGCCCTTTCACAAAGACGGAGCTGAACTACTGTTTAACGTCATCTCCGAATGCTATGAGCAAAGGAGTGTGATTGTCACCTCTAACCTTGAGTTTGGCCAGTGGAACACGGTGTTTGGAGATGCCAGACTGACAGCAGCGCTCGTGGACCGACTCGTTCACCACGCACACGTCCTGGCTTTCACCGGCGAGAGCTACCGGCTACGAAATGCGCTATCCGGAGTGAGATCGTCATAATCTTCAGCGTTGGCCGTGCCTATGCACAAATCCGCAGCGATTCTCTGTATTTTTGACTTGCGAAAAACAACATGACCTTGGAGAAGAGCCTCTTGCTTCTGATGAGCAAATGTCTTGATGAAAATCTTTCTGCTGTATGTGCAACGCATACAAAAGACTTGAACCTTCACTTGTTTCCCTTGTAAATGAACCGTAACCTCACCCCAGTCAAATTGGGCAAATCGCCCTGGCGGGAAATCAAGAGGGACAAATGCTTTAGGAGGAGAAACCCGCAACTCTCTGACGTAGCGTCGTACAGTAGATTCACCGCCGGTGAATCCATGTTCGTCAACGAGTCTCTGGTAAATACGTTTGGCAGTATGACGCTGCTTCGGGGGAGCCTGTTCATCTTGACGCAGCCATTCCAAGATGATGGGCTTGACAAAATCAATGACTGGCTTCGGCTTCGGTTTTGAAAGCTGGTATACAGGGATTTCCGTTGATGTCAAGGCTTTTCGTATCACTTGACGCGAGTAGCCAGTTTCGCGAGAAATTTGACGAATCGACTTCCCTAGCAGAAAGTGTTGTTTCCTGATAAACTCATAATTAGCCATCTGAAGCATTTCCTTTCCTCCTATATCTTGTTGTCTAGACAACTACAAGATACAGGAAAGAGGTGCTCAGGTGGTCAACTTTTTTATGAGCGATGTACCACTAGGTGGTCAATTATTAGATTAGCATTCACAGTTCGAGCCAATCCAATTCCTGGAGCAGCTCCGGACTACTGCCACTAGGGAAAGAGATATGGTCATACACATACCCCTCGAAAGTCTTAATATGCGGGAACCCCGCCTGCTGAACAAGCTTACCTAACTTGGCACGGCGGCGGCCGTCCAGTTCCGCAACAAGGATTTGCTCCACAATGCTACGAATCTGCTCATTCTGTTGAACGGATACGTAGTCCACGACATGCGCCAATCGGAGTTGTCGGCACAAATCTCCCAATGCCGTCGGCATCTCAGCTCACCCCCACAAGTTGATCATAGCGTTGGAGAGAACCTTCTACGCGAGTTCCCGGAGGGGACAACGTCTCCTCCCACGTGACAGGGAGGTCACGACTGCCATATTTTACGCCTAGCACGGCCGTGATGCGCGTAATCGGTGTGTCTTGGCCTAGTAGAGCAATTACCTCTTGAATCTGTTCGATGGTGTAAATATCACACCAGTGCGACATTGCCTGAAGACGATCTTTTCGCTCTGTTAGATCCTTCACGGTTACATACCCTTGCAAGATCTCCGGTAGCATACGGAGAAACTGCGAGTGCGTTACACTACGTGGTTTTTTCAGCCATCCAGCGCATACTTGTGACCACGGAATGTCTACATTTCGTCCCGTATAAGGTCTGGGTACTTCCCGAATTAGCTGGTGTTGGCCGTTTAGAATGACAAGGCGATCCCAAAACGTTTGGATCAGTACCTCACTGCCTGGCGTTGCCATCCCCAGCAACGGAACCGTCAATTCATCCTTCCGAATCTCTCCATACTTATTCACCACTGCAGCACCCAAGCGAAAAGCCTCAAATCCATGCTCCGGCAAGGTAAGCAATTTACGGCGATCATCCTCCCATAGATCTGCGATGCAACGATTTAGGGCATAATGCTGACGACCACGATCACGGCTAGCTTGCTCGGCGAAGTAGGCAACTAACTGTTCATGGCTTTCATAGATGGGAATCGGCACTGCCCAATTGCGCTTGGAGTACCCGCATTTGTTCTCCACGTGCCCCTTCTCATGACCACTGTATGGGTTGCAAAAGACAGCTTCAAACCGGTAGTGAGCGCAGAATCGCTGGAAGCCATCCGTTAATTGCCGTTCGCCCTGCTTCTCGATATGAACGACGGCAGCGGAGAGATTGTCAAACCAGATTCGCTGAGGAACACCTCCCATTTGTTCAAAGCACAGCTTCATCGCCTCCAAAAAGCATTCCTGATTCTCCGCTGGTGTCGGATAGACGAAAGCGGCATTGCTGTACGGAAAAGACATTACCAGCAGTTTGTATGTGACCAATCGATGATCTCGGCATACCTCAATGGTTGTAAAGTCCACTTGTGCCTCACCCGGTGGATGTTCAAGCCGTTCGTACGTTTTGGCACGGTCCAGTTCCATTTCACTTTTTCGTCTCTGCACATAGGCCAATACTGTACGTTGTCCACCTGTAAACTGATGCTCATCGCGCAAACGTTGGAAAATGCGCACACCTGTGTGTCGCTGCTTACGGGGGACCAAACGGTCCTCCTCTAACCAGGTATCGACGATCTCCATAAATGGACCCATGACAGGACTTCTGCCCTTTCGTTTTGTCATCGAGGCATTCCAATCGGTTTTATCGGCATATTTTTTGGCAGTCCGCCAGTGAACACCTACGCGTCCTGCAATCTCGTTTACCGAGCATCCTTCTACTTCGCGTAAAAACCTGATATAGTGTTGTTGAGGCATTTTCAGCATCCTTTCCATTCTCCTTCGCTAAGTTGTCCCAAACCTAACGGTAGGAGGAATTATTGATGCTGACAAGTGCCTTTTTTGTATTTGTTTTGAGCATTTTTACGCTGCAATATTAGGCATTTCTATTGTGCAATAAACAGCCCTTCCCAGGTTCGATGATTAGATCGTCCATTTTTTTATCTCCCGCACAAAAAATTTTTATAACTTTGTTTATGGGGCTTCATTGCAATGAAGTCCATATTTTTTGCGCAATACCCCTTATTGGTATAGTATCCTGATGATCTCCTATGCAATATTTCCCAACTACTTGTTTTTGGCAGAATATTATATGGTAATATATGCTCTTATATTACAGAAATAGGGAGTTGATCATAGTAGATACGGGAAAAAGAAAAGGCGATCCATCTTCGGGCCTGACAGACGATAATCGAAATAAAGAAGACTTGTCGGAAACCATCGAGGAAATGCGGGAAAAATTAGTGAAACTGGTCCAAGAAAAGGGTATTTCCGACAGTGAAGTTGTAGTGTTAAGCCAGCGCCTGGACGAATATCTTGTCCAGTTTCAAATCAGAATGAGTGAGAAATTTAGCAAATGAGTTATATACTTAATATAGTATGTAGAGGAATTGGGCATGCCTGAGTGCGGCCAGGTCTTTTTTCTTTTGGAGACAAATACAAAACCGCTCTGGAATGCGCTCGGGCGATTTTACACTCTCATCCCTTATTATATCCTATGCCATCCCCTTCACACCCGCTTTATCTTTATAGGGTAATCAAAGTCGATACACCATACATCATTATTGTTTTATTTTAGAGTTTTGATAATCCCCAGCTTCTTCAAAAAACCGTTCAGATAGTTGGCTCCCCGAAACGCCAAAAGGCCTGCTGCTGTTGTCGCTATGTAACCACCTGGCCCGGTTAGGTTGAAAGCGAAAGCCAATAAAACGCCTACGAAAATGGATGTGACATAGGTAGCCTTGTCGCGGATCTGATCCGGAAACATGGCCTTGAAAACCTCAGTTCCCCTTTCCATCTCCTAATTTATACCGGCGGGCGTAAGGGGGAGATTTTAGCGCTGCGCTGGAAAGACATTGACTTTAAAACGAAAACCATTTGCTTAAACAAAACTTTGTTTTATGAAAATGGTCAACATATCCCTCTGACCTCCAAAACGGCCGCTTCTAGGCGTTTTATTAGTGTAGACGACAAAAACATGTGAACGGCACTGTTAAAATCCTCAATAACGGCACTTGAAAATTCCCCACTTTTGGCAGAAAACCTCTCCCTGGAGGAGAGAAATATGCTAAAGAATGGGGAGTTTTACTCGATTAAGGACATGAGAGGAAAAGGAATGAGTATCACACAAATTGCTGATTCATTAGGGAGGGATCGAAAAACAATTCGTAAGTGGTTGGATAAGAATGAACCTTTAAAATACCAACGATCCGTTACGAAAACAAGCATTCTCGATCCGTATAAACCCTATATTGTCAAAATCGGTTGTAAAATCCCCAATATCAGCGGTTTAAAATTCCCCAGAAAAAGCCGACATACTCTCCGGGAGGAGAGTAAATATGGTGAAAAATGGGGAGTTTTTTGTGATCAAAGAAATGCGTCTGAAAGGTATGAGTATTACCCAAATTGCTGAAGAGATGGGACGGGATCGAAAAACGGTTCGAAAATGGCTCCTGAAAGATACGCCAGAGAGCTTTCCTACTCGCAAACCACGTCCCAGCAAGTTGGATCCTTTTAAGGATTTCATCTGTACTCGTATGGCGGAGGGCTGTCAAAATGCCCGCATCATCTTCGAAGAAATAAAAGCCCGTGGCTATACCGGAAAGGACACCATCTTACGAGACTTCATGAAGCCGCTGCGTCCCCACTTTCGTTCAAAAGTAACCGTACGATACGAAACGAAACCTGGACAACAAGCGCAAGTAGACTGGGGACATTTTCGAGCAAATGTCAACGGAAAACAAAAGCGTCTTTACGCTTTCGTCATGGTGCTGGGTTATTCACGCATGATGTATGTAGAATTTACCGAGGACGAAAAGCTGGAAACTCTCATCGGATGTCATCTTCGGGCTTGGCAGTACTTTGGGGGTGTCCCTCAAAGTTGTTTGTACGACAACATGAAAACAGTTGTTTCTGGTCGAGATGACAATGGTAGGGTGATCTGGAACGAGCGTTTCGCCCGCTTTGCCAGCCACTATGGGTGCAAGCTGCTGAGCTGCAAGCCCTATCGGGCTCGAACGAAGGGAAAAGTGGAGAATGGGGTGGGTTATCTCAGAAAGAACTTTTGGCCTCGCATCGGCACTTTTACCGGGCTACAAGATCTCAATCAACAAGTACGCTATTGGCTGGACACCGTTGCAAATTGTCGCCTTCACGGAACCACCCATCAAATGCCGAATGAACGATGGAAAGTAGAAGACCTCCAACCTTTGAACCACGTGCCTTTTGCTGTTGTGGACCGGCATTACCGGAAGGTGATGAGTGATGCTTATGTTTCTTTTGAAGCCAATCGTTACTCTGTTCCATGGGAGCACATCGGTCGAGTAGTAGAAATTCAAGATGAGAAAAATGGAGTCTTGCGATTTTATTGCAATGGCCATCTAATCGCTGAACACTCCAAACAGTGGGGGCGTCATCAGACCGTAAGCATAAAAAAACACTTCGAAGGAATTCGCACATCTACGAGCAAACCGGTTCCCCAACCTACACCTCGTTATATGGCGAATTCAACACCCGAAGTGTTGGAACGCTCTCTTACGGCGTATGAAGAACTGGCGGAAGAAGAGGTGACGCTGCAATGATCTTGCAAGAACGCCTGTTGGAAGCGTCCCGTCATTTTGGATGGATACGCATCCCCGAGATCCTCCACGATCACGCCGAAGAAGCATCCAAACACAACATATCGTATTTGGAGTTTTTGGACAAGCTTCTGCAGGAGGAATTAGCGGCTAAATACGAACGATTTTTGCATACAAGAACTCGATTAGCACGGCTTCCGTTCAAAAAAACACTAGACGAATTTGATTTCTCTTTCCAACCTTCCATTGATGAAAGACGAATTCGTGAATTGGCAACCCTTCGGTTTGTACAACAACAGGAGAATCTCATTTTGCTAGGTCCCCCAGGCGTTGGTAAGAATCACTTATCTGTCGCTTTGGCTCTGGAGGCCATTAAACAAGGTTTGACAGTTTACTTTACAACCGCTCATGACTTGGTTCAGACCCTTCAGATTGCCCATCAAAACAACAGTATTAAGCAAAAAATGCGGGCATTTATTAAGCCGAATGTGCTTATTATTGATGAAATCGGCTACCGCAAGATGGATGAAACGGCAGCTCATTTTTTCTTTCAAATTGTATCGAACGTTATGAATCTGGTTCGATCATTCTCACTTCGAACAAGTCCTATGGTTCGTGGGGAGAGATATTTGGCGATGCGGTACTTGCTACCGCTATCCTTGATCGATTATTGCATCATTCCCATACCATCAACATTAAGGGGGAAAGTTTTCGTATCAAAGAAAAGAAAAAAGCTGGTTTCTTTCGGACAGAGTCAATTGAAGATAAAACCGAATAAATGGAGTTTTCCCGTTACCTGCCCCCTTCGGGGGGCAATATTCAAACAAATGAACTGCTTATAATGGGGAAAATTCGAGTGCAGATAATGAGAAATTTTCATTTGCAGTTGACAAACATTAGGCTTACTAAAAAAAATCCGTACAGGGCAATTTGGGCGGTCATTGGTACATATCCATGCAAAAGTAAACGATCTGTTGTTTACCCGCGAAGATGGATCTCCCCTGTGCCTTGCTTACCCAAACGATAAATTAAGTGAGATTTTCAAATCCCATGATCTACACCCTATCACTGCTCACGGTTTACGCCATATGCACGCTTCTCTCTTATTTGAAGCTGGCCAGAATCAAGAAGGTGCAGGAACGTTTAGGACACTCTGATATAAAGATGACGATGAACATTTACACCCATGTGACCAGAACAGTCAAAGAGGAAACCGCAACTCGATTTGAAAAATTCATAGAGAAATGACCACACAAATATGGTCAAAATATGATCACGATGTTCTGGAGAAAAAATTAAAGCCCCTGACCAATGAAGGCCAAGGGCAATAATCCTTGATATAGCAGGCTCTTAGCGCTTGGAGAATTGAGGAGCGCGACGAGCAGCTTTGAGACCGTATTTTTTACGCTCTTTCATACGAGGGTCGCGAGTCAGGAAGCCAGCGCGTTTCAGAGCGCCACGCAGTTCCGGATCTGCCTTCAGGAGAGCGCGGGATACGCCATGACGGATCGCACCAGCTTGACCAGTGGTACCGCCACCTTTTACGTTAACCAATACGTCGTAACGACCCAGTGTTTCAGTCAGTACGAGTGGTTGTTTTACGATCAGTTTCAGTGTTTCCAGACCAAAATAAGTGTCCATATCACGCTTGTTGATCACGATGCGACCTTCACCTGGAACCAGGCGAACGCGTGCGACGGAGTGCTTACGACGACCTGTGCCGTAGTATTGTACTTGTGCCACGTGTCTTTCCTCCCTTTACCTTAACCGCGGATTTGCCATACTTCTGGTTTTTGAGCTGCGTGTGGATGGTCAGTACCAGCGTACACTTTCAGCTTGGAGAACATTTGACGTCCCAGGCTGTTTTTAGGCAGCATGCCCTTAACAGCGATTTCAAACATGCGGGCTGGCTTGTTTT
This sequence comes from Brevibacillus borstelensis, assembly GCF_036700025.1. Classification (NCBI taxonomy): domain Bacteria; kingdom Bacillati; phylum Bacillota; class Bacilli; order Caryophanales; family Paenibacillaceae; genus Brevibacillus; species Brevibacillus borstelensis. Next base: position 5,519,431 of record NZ_CP144922.1, read on the forward strand.
TCAACATTTCACCTGCAGAGGTTACTTTCAGACCACCCGGATAGAGGGAGTGGGAGTAGTATTTCTTGTCTTGCAGCTTGTTGCCGGAAAGCTTGACTTTGTCAGCGTTGATTACGATTACGAAATCACCAGCATCAACGTGCGGAGTGAATTCCGGTTTCAATTTGCCGCGCAGAATGGAAGCAACTTCGCTAGCCAGACGGCCAAGCGTTTGACCTTCTGCGTCAACGATGTACCATTTACGCTCGACTTCGAGCGGTTTCGCCATATATGTGGTACGCATGTTTGTCCCTCCTAAATATCTTACACATCCATTTACAATCATGGAAAATCAGTTTGGAAAAGCTGTCTTGTAACGGAGAGCAACTTCTCCAGGTGTTTCAAAAAAAAAACGAACTTGTTTTTCAATCCCGGGGCTAGAGTGGGGCTAGGCGGGTATGAAAATACCAAGGAATATCGTACTACATAGAAGTTCTTGAGTCAAGTGCCCTCATGCATGTTAAACATTGGCACGGCTGTTTTTTTGCGGGATCATCATCCGCAAAAAAGACCATTATTCCTCGTAGGAAACCTCCCACATGGTAAGACCCTTGGCCGGGGCTGTTTTCCCCGCAAGCTCGCGATTCCGCCCGAGCAAAATGGTCCGCAGCTCATCTGGATGGCGCTTTCCTTGGCCTACCTCTACCAAGGTTCCGACGATAATGCGCACCATGTTGTACAGAAAGCCGTTCCCCCTGCAAATCACCCAGATCACCTGTCCTTCAGACTCGACCCTCACATCGTACACCGTTCGCACCTTGTCTTCCACAACGGTCTTGGCTGAGCAGAAGGAAGTAAAGTCGTGCCTGCCGACAAGATGCCGGGCAGCCTGGCGCATCGCTTCCACATCCAGGGGAGAGCGGATATGATCGGCATAGCGGTGGCGAAATACATCCGGGACAGCACCGTTGTCGATGCAGTAACGGTACTCCTTGACCTTGACATCAAAGCGGGCATGGAACTCCGATGATACTTCTTCGACGGATCGTATCACTATGGAATCCGGAAGCTGATTGTTCAGAACAAACCGCCATTTGTCCAGCGGAATGCCGCTTTTTGTATCAAAGTGAAAAACTTGGCCGCGGGCATGGACGCCAGCATCTGTCCGGCCGGAACCGGAAATCTGGATCGTCTCCCCCGTAAGCCGGTGCAGGGCAGCCTCGATTTCCCCCTGGATCGTGACCTGATCCGGCTGTACCTGAAAGCCGCTGAAATCTGTACCGTCATAAGCGACCACACACTTTAACCGCCTCATGTACGCCACCATCCGATCACGAGCAGCAAGACGCATGCAGCGAGGGCGATCGAGCCGTCTCGCCAGCTCATCGTCAACGTCCGCAGTCTCGTTCGTCCAACACCGCCGCGATACCCCCGCGCCTCCATGGCCAAAGCCAGCTCCTCGGCACGCCTGAAAGCGCTGATAAACAAAGGAATCACGATCGGTATCAAATTTTGTGCACGCCGGATCAAATTGCCGCTGGTGAAATTTGCGCCGCGTGCTGTCTGCGCCTTGATGATCTTGTCCGTCTCTTCCATAAGCGTGGGAATAAACCTCAGTGCAATAGACATCATAAGTGCAATTTCGTGAACCGGCACGCCTATTCGTCCAAACGGGCCAAGCAAGCGCTCCAGCCCTTCCGTCAGATCGATCGGCGAGGTCGTCAGCGTCAACAACGAACTTACCAGCACCAACAGGCTGACCCGAAGCGAGATAAAGATCGCTTGGGTGACGCCCTTCTCCTCAATGGAAAACCAGCCCCACTGAAAGTAGACCTCTCCGCCTTTGGTAATCAACACGTGAAGAATGACGGTAAACAAGACCAGGATCCAAACAGGCCGCAAACTTTTCAAAATATAGGCAAGCGACAAGCGTGAGAGCATTACAGTCATGACCGTAAAGGCAATCAAGATCGCGTAGGTGATCACGTTGTTGGCCAGAAAGACCAGGATGGCAAACAGAATGATAAACAGCATCTTGCTCCGCGGATCAGCCCGATGGAGAAATGAGGTTCCCGGAACGTATTGCCCGATCGCAATATTTTGCAGCATCTGTCACCGCTCCCCTCGGTCCGAAATCCGTGCCAGCAGATGACTGATCAGTTCTTCTTCCCGGTAAACCGAAGATGGAAGGCGCTGTTCTTCCGGCAGCTTCCTGTTCAACTGTGAAATCAGGGAGACCGTTTCCGGCACATCCAAAGCGAGCTCGCGAAGAGTATCCGCCTGCGCAAATACCTCATCAGGCTTTCCCTCCAGCATTACCTTGCCTCCTGCCATGACGATCAGCCGATCGGCATAACGAGCGGCTTCCTCCATACTGTGCGTCACCAGCAAGGTCGTCAGCGACTGCTCGCGGTGAATGCGATAAATGGCCTCCAAAATCGCTTTTCTCCCCGCCGGGTCGAGTCCTGCTGTCGGCTCGTCCAATATCAACACTTTGGGCTGCATCGCCAGGACACCGGCTATAGCTACACGCCGCATTTGACCGCCGCTCAAGAGAAACGGGGAACGATCCTTCATCTCCTGGTAATCCAGTCCGACAATCTCCAAAGCTTCACGTACCCGCAGCTCTGCCATCTCTGGAGGCATGTCAAAGTTCAGCGGCCCGAAAGCCACGTCTTTGGCGACAGTCTCCTCAAACAACTGATGCTCGGGGTACTGAAAAACAAGTCCTATGTTGCGTCTGCTTTCGTGCGGCAGCTTTCGAGTCGGTGTCACCGTAACGTCGCCCAGCCTGATTGTTCCTTTCGTCGGCTGAAGCAAACCGTTGACATGCTGAATCAACGTGGATTTTCCCGAGCCAGTCTGTCCGATGATCCCCACAAAAGAGCCGGATGGAATGTTTATGGAAACATCCTGCAGCGCGAGGCGTTCAAATGGTGTGCCCACCCCGTACACATGACTTACCTCTTCAAAAGTAATTTGCATAAGTGCTCCACCAGCTCCTCTTGGTGCAGGATGAACGGCAGGGATACACCTTCCGCGGCCAATGCATGACGAACACGAACGGCAAACGGGACATCGAGCCCCAACGCCTGCAACCGGTCCGGATCAGCAAATACCTCGGCTGCAGTACCATCCCATTCCACCTGACCGGCCCGCATGACGATAACCCGATCGGAGAAGACTGCTTCCTCCGGAAAATGAGTGATGTTCACAACCGTTATTCCCTCTTCCCGATTGAGACGGCGGGCCAGATTCAACACCTCTCGTCTCCCCATTGGGTCAAGCATCGCTGTCGCTTCATCCAGAATAAGAACAGAGGGCCGCATCGCCATGATGCCGGCTATCGCGACACGCTGCTTTTGCCCCCCGGACAAGCGATGCGGCTGGTCATACAGATGCGCTTCCATGCCGACCGCTTGCAGCGACTCCCGAATGCGTGTACGCATCTCGGCAGGGTCTGTTCCCATGTTTTCCAAACCGAACGCCACATCGTCCTCAACCGTTGCTCCAACGATTTGGTTGTCCGGATTTTGAAAAACCATGCCGACATGCCGGCGAACCTCCCAAATCAGCTCGCCGTCACGCGTATCAATACCGGTAACGAGAACAGTTCCCTCTTTCGGCAGCAATAGTGCGTTCATCAGCTTGGCCAGCGTCGACTTCCCTGAACCGTTATGCCCGAGAACGGATACAAAGGCCCCTTTGTGAATATCAAGGTTGATGCGATTCAGCACCGTTTCTTTTTGGCCTCCTTCGCCTTCGTAGGCAAATGAGACTTCTTGCAATGCCAGTAGGCGTTCCTCCGTCATCAGGTGTCCACATCCTCCCAGCTAAAACAGGGGATTTACAAACAAATAAAGAAAAAGGGCACGAATCAGAGTCCAGTCCCAAGACCAGAGTCTGCCCCCACCCTTTTTCAGGTTGTCTAAAAAGATAGCCTTTTTACACAACCCGGATTTGATCAGATATATTACACCAATTCGATGTAAGCCATCGGAGCAGCATCCCCACGACGAGGACCTGTCTTCAGGACACGAGTGTATCCACCATTGCGCTCTTTGTAACGAGGAGCGATGTCATCAAACAGCTTTTGAACCGCATCGCGGCCTTCTTCTGTAGCTACTTCTTTACGAACGAAAGCAGCTACCTGACGGCGTGCATGCAGGTCACCGCGTTTTGCCAGCGTGATCATTTGATCAGCGATGGAACGCAGTTCTTTCGCTTTCATCTCAGTCGTCTCGATGCGCTCGTTGATGATCAGGTCAGTTACCAGATCACGGAACAGCGCTTTGCGAGCAGAGCTGCGACGACCCAATTTACGGTATGCCATGTTCTTACCTCCTTCTTACTCGCGAGCACTACGTCGATTTGCTGCTTAGGTCGAGCGAGATCTGCAGTGCCCTCGGGTGCTTCTTACTCGCGAGCACTACGTCGATTTGCTGCTTAGGTCGAGCGAGATCTGCAGTGCCCACTGGGTGCCTCTTGCCAGACATGCTGCAGGTGCCCTAGTCGTCGCTGCGAAGAGAGAGGCCGAGTTCTGCCAGCTTCTCTTGCACCTCTTCCAAGGATTTGCGACCGAGGTTGCGCACTTTCATCATGTCCTCTTCGGTCTTCTGCGTCAGCTCTTGCACGGTGTTGATACCGGCACGCTTCAAGCAGTTGTAGGAACGGACAGAGAGATCGAGCTCTTCGATTGTCATCTCGAGCACTTTCTCTTTCTTGTCCTCTTCCTTCTCTACCATGATCTCGGCATCCTTCGCCTCGTCAGTCAAGCCAACGAACAGGTTGAGGTGCTCGGTCATGATTTTTGCGCCTAGACTAACGGCTTCTTCCGGACTAATACTGCCGTTCGTCCACACTTCAAGAGTCAACTTGTCATAGTTGGTCATTTGACCAACGCGGGTATTCTCCACTTGATAGTTGACACGCTTGATGGGCGTATAGATCGAATCAATCGGAATCACGCCAATCGGCAGATCCTCCGACTTGTTTCCATCTGCTTGTACGTATCCACGTCCACGTCCAGCTGTCATACGAATGTGCAGACGACCGCCGTTTGCCAACGTTGCAATATGAAGATCAGGGTTCAAGATCTCCACATCACTGTCTGCGCGGATATCTCCCGCCTTGACTACGCCTTCGCCCTCAGCGTCAATCTCGATGACTTTTTCTTCATCGGAATGGATCTTAAGTGCCAGGCCTTTGATGTTGAGAATAATCTCTGTTACATCTTCCACGACGCCTTCAATCGTAGAGAACTCGTGAAGGACCCCGTCAATCTGAACGGTGCGTACCGCCGCGCCTGGCAAGGACGAGAGGAGAATCCGTCTCAATGAGTTGCCAAGAGTGGTGCCGTATCCGCGCTCAAGAGGTTCTACAACGAACTTCCCGTACGAGTTGTCGTCGCTTACTTCCACAACCTCGATTTTCGGTTTTTCTATTTCTATCATTAAACAAACCCTCCTTCAAAACGTCGAAATTCTTGGGTGGGCAAGCGTTCCGCCCACTCATGAATTTCCCCGGCGGTTTACCGTTTGCGTGCATGACAAGCTAAAATCAGAATTTACCATTCTAGTATGGACATGTTCTGAACGTTATAAACCCGTTACACGCGGCGACGTTTTGGTGGACGGCAACCGTTGTGCGGAATCGGCGTCACGTCTTTAATCATGTTAACTTCCAGACCTGCTGCTTGCAGGGAACGGATCGCTGCTTCACGACCTGCACCCGGACCTTTTACCAGCACTTCCAGAGAGCGCATGCCGTGTTCCATTGCTACGCGGGCAGCAGATTCTGCAGCCATTTGCGCAGCAAACGGTGTGCTCTTGCGGGAGCCTCTGAAGCCGAGGGCACCGGCACTGGACCAAGAGATCGCGTTGCCGTGCGGATCAGTGATAGTCACGATCGTGTTGTTAAACGTAGAACGGATATGTGCTACGCCGACTTCAACGTTTTTACGGTCACGACGACGGGTACGAGTAGCCGTCGCTTGTTTTCTTTTCGCCATGTCCCATTACCCTCCTTTACTTCTTCTTGTTTGCTACAGTACGGCGAGGACCTTTGCGCGTACGTGCATTTGTTTTCGAACGTTGGCCGCGAACAGGCAGGCCACGACGATGACGGATTCCGCGGAAGCAACCGATTTCCATCAGGCGCTTGATGTTCAGAGAGATCTCACGACGAAGATCGCCTTCCACCTTGATGTTCTTATCGATGAACTCACGCAGTTTTGCCACTTCTTCTTCTGTCAGATCACGAACGCGAGTATCCGCGTTAACACCGGTAGCGGACAGGATTTTTTGGGACGTGGGACGGCCGATACCGAAAATGTAGGTAAGAGCGATTTCCACGCGTTTTTCGCGAGGCAAGTCAACGCCTGCAATACGTGCCATGTGTCAAAAGCACCTCCTTGTTTACTTATCCTTGTTTTTGCTTATGCTTTGGGTTTTCACAAATAACCATTACGTTACCTTTGCGACGGATAACCTTGCATTTTTCGCAAATCGGTTTAACCGACGGTCTCACTTTCATGGTTCTTGCCTCCCTCTTTAGGGTAGTGAAAAACGTCGAGACGTTTTTCATAAAACTATAATCAGACCGCGCTGCGGTTACAAAACGCTGGGAAGCATTTTGTTATTTATAGCGGTACGTAATGCGTCCGCGAGTCAAATCGTAAGGCGACAGTTCAACGGTTACCTTGTCCCCTGGCAGAATGCGGATAAAATGCATGCGGATTTTTCCCGAAACGTGAGCGAGCACTTTGTGCCCATTCTCTAATTCTACCCGAAACATCGCGTTGGGCAAAGGTTCGATTACCGTACCCTCCACTTCAATTACATCGTCTTTCGCCATCGTACACTCTCCTTTCTTCTGCAGCTTCAGTCAGACCATGAGTTTTTGGTATATGAAATACGGAACGAACTTATCGTCGACACGTTGGACGACAATCCTGAAGCGACCGTTGTGCCTCAGCTACGCTCTTGTAAAAATCTCATAGCCATCTTCCGTAATCGCGATGGTGTGTTCAAAGTGAGCACATCTTTTTCGATCCACTGTTACAACCGTCCAATTGTCCTCCAAAGTGCGGACATAACGTTCGCCGGCATTGACCATTGGTTCGATTGCCAACACCATTCCCGGTTTCAACCGAGGACCTCGATCAGGCGGCCCGTAGTTGGGAACCTGAGGATCTTCGTGCAGGTTTTGCCCGATCCCATGCCCCACATACTCGCGAACGAGAGTGAAGCCAGCAGCTTCTGCGTGGATCTGAATCGCGTGGGAAATATCGGACAGCCGCGCACCAGGTAGTGCCTTTTCCAGGCCCTTGTACAACGACTCTTCCGTCACTCGCAGCAAACGTTGATCTTCTTCTGCAATATTGCCGACCGGGTACGTCCAAGCAGAGTCACCATGAAAGCCCTGATACTGAGCTCCAATATCGATGCTGATGATGTCCCCTTCTTGCAGCACCCGTTTTCCTGGGATCCCGTGTACGAGTTCTTCATTGACTGAAGCACAGATACTTCCTGGAAAGCCTCCGTAGCCTTTAAACGATGGAATCGCTCCCTTGCTGCGGATAAAGGTTTCGGCGAGTTCGTCCAGTTGCTTTGTCGTTACGCCAGGCTTGATCGCCTTAGCCAGTTCTTGATGGGTGAGTGCGACGATCCGACCAGCTTCGCGCATAACCTCAAGTTCTGCTTTCGACTTTAGGATGATCATTCACTTACCCTCGCAACAAAGACTTAATCTCCTCAAACACAACCTGGATATCCTGCTCGCCGTCAATGCTACGCAGAAGGCCTTGCTCCGTGTAGTAATCGATCAGCAGCTGTGTTTGGGCAATATTGACATCGAGGCGTTGAGAAACAACTTCCAGCTTGTCGTCATCGCGTTGATAGAGCTTGCCGCCATCCTTGTCGCAAATTCCTGCCTCTTTCGGAGGATTGAACATGGTGTGGTAGCTCGCCCCGCACACTGGACAAATCCAGCGGCCGGTCAGACGATCAATCAGAAGCTCACGGCGAACATTGATGTTGATGACGTGATCAATCTCACGTCCCAGCTCCTTCACTGTCGCCGTCAATGCCTCAGCCTGAGGAACAGTACGCGGGAATCCATCGAGGAGGAAACCCTTCTCGCAATCTTCCATTGCCAGGCGTTCCCGCACAATTCCGATGACGACCTCATCAGGAACAAGCTGCCCCTGGTCCATATAGGACTTGGCTTTCAGTCCGAGCGGCGTTTCGTTTTTGACCGCTGCCCGGAACATGTCACCGGTTGAAATATGCGGGATGTCAAACTCTTTTACGATTCGTTCTGCCTGTGTGCCTTTACCGGCACCAGGCAGTCCCATCAAGATTATATTCACGTTCATTCCTCCGTCCCATCCGAAAAGCTTCTCACGCACCCTGAATCGGAGCCGTATCCCCGACCAGAAAGCTTTTCAACTACCTCGGTTACTTAATGAACCCTTGGTAATGGCGCTTGATCATCTGGCTTTCGATCTGCTTCATCGTGTCGAGAGCGACACCGATCACGATCAGCAGAGAAGTTCCGCCGATGTAGATCTGTTGAGGCAGGTTGGCCAGCTTACTGAAGAAGAATGGCAATATGGAAATTGTCATCAGGAACAAGGCGCCAGCCAATGTAAGACGGTTCAACGTACGGGTAATGTACACCTCGGTGTTTTTACCGGGTCGGATACCAGGAATGTAACCGCCATTTTTCCTCATATTCTCCGCCAGTTGTACAGGGTTGATCTGTACAAAAGTGTAGAAATACGTGAAACCGATAATCAAGATTGCGTATAGCGTCATCCCAAGCGCTGCGCTAGGTTGGAAATGTGTGTAGATCCAGTTGGCGATACCCGTTCCGGAACCATCTACCCAGAACTGCGCGATTGTTGAAGGGAAGATTACGAGCGAGATTGCAAAGATAACGGGAATTACACCAGCAGAGTTGATTTTGAGCGGAATGTGGGTGGATTGACCACCGTACATTTTGCGACCAACTACACGCTTTGCATATTGCACCGGAATCTTGCGCACACCTTGCTGCATAAAGATGACCCCAACAATAATAGCGATGATCACCAAAAGGACAATCAGCAATTTTACGATTGAAAAGAACAGATTCTGAGAAGCGTCGCCAAATTGCGTCGTGTAAATTGTCGTAATCCCACTAGGAATATTGGCAACGATACCAGCAACGATGATAATCGAAATCCCGTTTCCGATACCCTTCTCTGTAATTTGTTCACCCATCCACATCAGAAACGAGGTTCCTGCTGTCAGAGTGAGTGCGATCAATGCGTAACTGCCAATCGACGTATCGTTAAGCAGTCCTGGAGCCATGTTGTTAAACCCGATCGTCATCCCCACAGATTGGATCAAAGCAAGCACAATGGTGAAGTAGCGCGTGACGGTCGCGATTTTGCGGCGTCCCACTTCTCCTTCACGAGCCCATTGCGTAAACTTAGGCACAACATCCATGGACAGAAGCTGCATGATAATCGATGCCGTAATGTACGGCATGATTCCCATTGCAAAAATCGAGTAGTTTTGCAGTGCGCCACCGGAGAAGGTATTCAACAATCCCAGCAAGTGGTTCGTATTCTGCTGAAACAACTCGACATTCACGTTAGGGGCAGGGACGAAACTCCCGATTCGGAAGACGACCAGCATCATCAGCGTAAAGAATATCTTACGACGCAGGTCGCCTATCTTAAAAATGTTAGTTAATGAGCCTAACATTAGATCACCTCGGTTGTTCCACCGACTTGAGCGATCTTCTCAGCAGCTGCATTGGAGAACTTGTGAGCTTTCACAGTCAGCTTCACAGTCAGTTCACCGTTTGCAAGAACTTTTACACCGTCGCGCATAGCGCTGATTACACCAGTTTCTTTCAACAGTTCAGGTGTAACCACAGTGCCTTCTTCAAAACGATTCAGCGCATCCAAGCTAACAACCGCGTATTCCTTACGGTTAATGTTAGTGAAACCGCGCTTAGGCAGTCGACGGAACAGTGGGTTTTGACCACCCTCGAATCCAGGACGAACACCGCCGCCGGAACGAGCGTTTTGACCTTTATGACCTTTACCAGCTGTTTTACCAGTACCGCTACCGATACCGCGACCAAGGCGCTTGCGAGTATGGCGGGACCCTTCTGCAGGTTTCAGTTCATGCAATTTCATTCCTTGCACCTCCTAACCGTGTAAAATCAACGTTTACGCTTCTACTTCTTTCACTTCTACCAGATGCTTCACTTTGAAGATCATGCCGCGGATTGCAGCGTTATCTTCTTTCACCACAGTGTGGTTGATTTTGCGAAGACCCAGAGCTTTTACTGTATCTTTTTGATCGACTGTGCGGCCGATCACGCTGCGCTTGAGGGTAATTTGCAATTTTGCCATGTCCATTCCCTCCTTATTAACCCAACAACTCGTCAACAGTCTTACCGCGCAGTTTCGCGACGTCTTCCGCTGTTTTCAGACGGCCGAGGCCTTCCAGCGTAGCGTTGACCATGTTGATGGGGTTGTTGGAACCGAGAGACTTGCTCAAAACGTCACCTACACCAGCAAGCTCCAGAACCGCGCGGACAGGTCCGCCAGCAATAACACCGGTACCTTCGGAAGCAGGTTTAATCAGCACTTTACCGGAACCGAAGTGGCACAGTACTTCGTGCGGAATGGTCGTTCCTTTCATCGGTACACGGATCAATTTTTTCTTTGCATCGTCAATCGCTTTACGAATCGCGTCCGGCACTTCTTGGGCTTTACCCATACCAGCGCCTACGTGACCGTTGCGGTCGCCGACTACCACAAGAGCGCTGAAGCTCATGCGACGTCCACCTTTAACCGTTTTCGCAACACGGTTAACGGCGACTACTTTTTCTTCCAGCTCCAATTTGCTAGAGTCGATACGCATTCCTTTCCCTCCTTGTTGTTAGAATTGCAGGCCAGCTTCACGAGCTGCTTCTGCGAGTGCTTTAATGCGTCCATGATAAATATATCCACCACGGTCGAAAATTACGTCATTCAGACCTTTTTCTTGTGCACGCTTAGCAATCAGTGTACCCACAGCAGTCGCTGCTTCTACATTCGCACCGTTTTTCAGGCCAAGCTCTTTATCCAGAGAGGATGCTTGTGCCAAAGTAGTGCCTGTAGCATCATCGATCAGTTGAGCATAGATGTGCTTGGAAGAACGGAATACGTTCAGACGCGGACGTACAGCAGAGCCGACCAGACGCTTGCGAATGCGCAGATGGCGTTTTTTCCGAGCTTTGTTTTTATCAGCTTTCGTAAACATTACGCGGCCTCCCTTCTCATAAAACTACGAAGCTTATTTACCTTTTTTACCCTCTTTGCGGCGAACAACTTCGTCGCTGTACTTAATCCCTTTGCCTTTGTATGGCTCAGGCTTACGGAGGGAGCGAATTTCAGACGCGATTTGGCCTACGCGCTCTTTGTCGATACCTTTAACCACCAGAGTGGTTTGGTTTGGTACATCGATTTCAATACCCTCTTCAGGAGTTACCTCAACTGGGTGAGAGAAACCGAGAGAAAGAGTTACGCCTTTTCCTGCTTTCGCAGCGCGGTAACCTACACCTACAAGCTCTAGTGTACGAGTAAAGCCTTCGGATACGCCTTTTACCATGTTGGCAACCAGCGCACGAGTCGTACCATGGAGAGAGCGGTGAAGCTTGTTATCGCTAGGACGCTCAACGACTACTTCGTTATCGTTGATATTGATTTTGATATCCGGATGGAAGTTACGAACGAGTTGACCCTTAGGGCCCTTTACCGTCAGCTCAGTACCGTTCAGAGTGAGGGTAACGCCTGCAGGGACCACGATCGGTTTTCTACCGACACGAGACATGTGGTGCACCTCCTGTGCTTTTCAAATCTGTGATTACCAAACGTAAGCGAGAACTTCTCCACCTACATGAGCTTGGCGAGCTTGCTTGTCGGTCATTACGCCAGCAGACGTAGAGATCAGGGCTACACCCAGACCGCCAAGAACTTTAGGGATCTCTGTGTTTTTCGCATATACGCGCAGACCTGGCTTGGAGATACGCTTCAGTCCGGTGATTACGCGCTCGTTGTTCGCACCGTATTTCAGGAAAACACGGATGATCCCTTGCTTGTTATCTTCAACGAACTCAGCATCGCGAATGAAACCTTCTTCCTTCAGGATGCGAGCAATTTCTTTCTTGATAGTGGACGCCGGGATCTCCACTTTCTCGTGGCGAACCATGTTGGCGTTACGAATGCGCGTAAGCATGTCAGCGATTGGATCAGTCATAACCATGAGAGAGAACCTCCTTCCCGTTTCAAATTACCAGCTTGCTTTTTTCACGCCAGGGATTTGGCCTTTATAAGCAAGTTCACGGAAGCAAATACGGCAGAGTTTAAATTTGCGCAAAACGGAATGAGGACGTCCGCAGCGCTCACAACGGGTGTAAGCACGAACCGCAAACTTCGGTTTCCGTTGTTGCTTGATAACCATCGATTTCTTTGCCACATTCTTCCCTCCTTACTTTGTTTGTGGGGTTTATTTACGGAATGGCATACCCATTTGAGTCAGCAATTCACGAGCTTCTTCGTCTGTTTTCGCGGAAGTGACGATTACGATGTCCATACCGCGAACTTTGTCGATTTTATCGTACTCGATCTCAGGGAAGATCAGCTGTTCCTTCAGACCGAGCGTGTAGTTGCCGCGACCATCGAAAGCTTTCGAAGATACACCACGGAAGTCACGTACACGTGGGAGAGATACGTTCATCAGTTTGTCGAGGAAGTGGTACATACGCTCACCGCGCAGTGTCACTTTCGCACCGATTGCCATACCTTCACGCAGTTTGAAACCAGCGATGGAGTTCTTTGCACGAGTTACAACCGGCTTTTGACCAGCGATAATTTGCAAATCTTCAACCGCGGAATCCAGAGCCTTGGCGTTGCCTACCGCTTCACCAACACCCATGTTGATCACGATTTTTTCTACTTTCGGAACCTGCATGATGGAAGAGTAACCAAACTTGCTCATCAGGCTAGGCACGATTTCGCTAGTATATTTTTCTTTCAATCTTGCTGCCATCTAGGACATCCTCCTTTCCGATCTGACTACTTGTCGAGAACTTCGCCAGATTTTTTCGCGTACCGAACTTTTTTACCGTTATCCAGTACCTTGTAACCGATACGTGTTGCTTTGCCGGACTTCGGATCGATCAAAGATACGTTGGATACATGAATCGGTGCTTCTTGAGTTACAATGCCGCCTTGCGGATTGGATTGGGACGGACGAGAGTGTTTTTTCACCAGGTTGATTCCTTCAACCAGGACGCGATCTTTCTTCGGGTAAGCAGCGAGAACGCGACCTTTTTTACCCTTGTCTTTACCCGTTATTACGATAACAGTGTCGCCTTTCTTAACGTGCATCGCTTGGTGCACCTCCTATCGAGCAAACTACCAGAGTATTTCCGTTCAATTAGATTACCTCAGGAGCCAGGGAGATGATCTTCATGAAGTCTTTTTCACGAAGTTCACGTGCTACCGGTCCAAAAATACGGGTACCACGAGGTGATTTATCCTCTTTAATGATTACTGCTGCGTTTTCATCAAAACGGATGTAAGAACCATCCTGACGGCGAACGCCGCGCACGCTGCGTACTACAACCGCTTTAACTACTTGACCTTTCTTGACAACGCCGCCGGGTGTAGCGGATTTAACGGAGCACACGATAACATCACCGATGTTCGCCGTTTTGCGACCGGAACCGCCCAGAACCTTGATGCACATGAGTTCTTTTGCACCGGAGTTGTCAGCAACAGCCAATCTCGTCTGAGTTTGGATCATTTACTGTTCCTCCTTTCGGATGTAATTACCCGAAAATCTGAGTTATACGATTACTGCCTCTTCGACGATACGAACCAAGCGGAAGCACTTGTCTTTAGACAGCGGGCGAGTTTCCATGATTTCCACGATATCGCCTGTTTTCGCAGAGTTGTTTTCGTCGTGAGCCTTGAACTTCTTGGAATACTTCACACGTTTACCGTACAGCGGATGCTTTTTGTAGGTCTCTACCAGAACAACGATGGTTTTATCCATTTTGTCGGATACAACGCGACCTACCATGGTTCTACGCATTTTGCGTTCTGCGGTCATGTTCGAACCTCCTTCCTGTAATTAGCCGATCCCTAATTCTCTTTGGCGCAGGACGGTTTTCGCACGAGCAATATCCTTACGCACTTGTTTAATGCGAGATGTGATTTCGAGCTGACCGGTAGCCAACTGGAAGCGAAGGTTGAACAGCTCTTCTTTCAAGGAGTTAACGTTTTGTTCGATCTCGGCAGTGGTCAAATTGCGAAAATCATTAGCCTTCATGTGCGTCACCACCCACTTCTTCCCGCTTCACGAACTTGCACTTAATAGGCAGTTTGTGCATTGCCAGGCGCATAGCCTCGCGAGCGACTTCTTCGGATACGCCAGCAAGTTCAAACATGATCTTGCCAGGTTTCACTACAGCTACCCAGTACTCAGGAGAACCTTTACCGGAACCCATCCGTACTTCAAGCGGCTTTTGTGTAATTGGTTTGTCAGGGAAAATCTTGATCCATACTTTACCGCCACGGCGGATGTAACGAGTCATCGCAATACGGGCAGCCTCGATTTGACGGTTGGTAATCCAAGCCGGTTCGAGAGCTTGCAGACCGAATTCACCGAAAGCAACAGTAGTACCGCCTTTTGCGTTACCAGCCATTTTTCCGCGGTGCTGTTTGCGGTGTTTCACGCGTTTTGGCGTCAACATGTTTATTTGCCTCCTTCCTCAGTCGCTACGTTCTTCTTCGTAGGAAGGACTTCTCCACGGTAGATCCACACTTTTACGCCGATGCGGCCATAAGTGGTGTGTGCTTCGGCTGTACCATAGTCGATGTCAGCACGGAGCGTATGAAGCGGAACAGTACCTTCGCTGTAACCTTCGGAACGTGCAATGTCAGCTCCGCCAAGACGACCGCTGACCAGAGTTTTGATTCCTTTTGCACCTGCGCGCAGCGAACGAGTAATCGATTGCTTTTGAGCACGGCGGAAAGAAATACGGTTTTCCAGTTGACGAGCGATATTTTCAGCTACCAAAGTAGCATCCAAATCAGGCTTCTTCACTTCGTTGATGTTGATGTGTACGCGCTTGCCAGTCAGTTCGGTCAAGGATTTGCGCAGAACTTCTACTTCCGAGCCACCTTTACCAATTACCATACCAGGCTTAGCGGTGTGAATCGTAACGTTTACGCGGTTCGCTGCACGTTCGATTTCAATGGTAGAAACAGCAGCATCTTTCAGACGCCCTTTTACAAATTTGCGGATTCTCAGGTCTTCGTGCAACAGAGCTGCGAAGTCCTTGTCAGCGTACCATTTGGACTCCCAGTCGCGGATAATGCCGATACGAAGACCAACCGGGCTTACCTTTTGACCCACACGTAATCCCTCCTTATTTCTCGTTTAGTACCACTGTGATGTGGCTGGTGCGCTTATGGATGCGGCTTGCGCGACCCATAGCACGCGGGCGGAAACGCTTCAGTGTTGGACCTTGGTCCACGAAGATTTTTCCAACAACGAGTCCGTTCGGATCCATTTCATAGTTGTGTTCAGCGTTAGCGATCGCCGATTTCAGAAGTTTCTCCACTACCGGAGAAGCCGCTTTCGGCGTGTGTTTCAGGATCGCCAGCGCCTCACCCACTTGCTTGCCTCGAATCAAGTCAACCACCAGGCGAACTTTGCGAGGGGCAATGCGAATATAGCGAGCAACTGCTTTAGCTTCCATCTTTGTACCTCCTCTCTGTCAAGAGAAAATTAGCGCTTCTTGGATTTCTTGTCGTTATCGACGTGACCCTTGAAGGTACGAGTTGGTGCAAATTCACCCAGTTTGTGACCTACCATATCTTCTGTAACGTATACCGGTACATGTTTGCGGCCGTCATATACAGCAAACGTGTGTCCTACGAAATCAGGGAAGATTGTGGAGCGACGAGACCAGGTTTTCACCACGCGTTTTTCGTTCTTTTCGTTCAGTTCAACTACTTTTTTCATCAGGTGATCATCTACGAAAGGACCCTTTTTCAAACTGCGACCCATGTGTGAACCTCCCTTCGCCAAAGGCGTTCGGTTATTGTCTCACCCTGCCTTACTTCTTGCGACGGCGGATGATATATTGATCGGATTTGTTTTTCTTCTTGCGGGTTTTGAGACCGAGAGTCGGTTTACCCCAAGGAGTAACTGGTGCTTTACGTCCGATCGGAGCGCGACCTTCACCACCACCGTGTGGGTGATCGTTCGGGTTCATTACGCTACCACGTACAGTTGGACGAATACCCAACCAACGGGAACGACCAGCTTTACCAATGTTCAACAGCTCGTGGTCGATGTTGCCTACTTGACCGATGGTAGCGCGGCAAACGTTATGGATGCGGCGAGTTTCACCGGAGGACAGGCGCACGATTACGAAATCGCCATCGCGACCGAGCAATTGAGCGGAAGTACCTGCTGCACGAACCAATTGTCCGCCTTTGCCAGGTTTCAGCTCGATGTTGTGAATGGTAGTACCAACTGGAATGTTAGCCAGTGGCAGTGCATTACCGGTTTTGATGTCAGCATCTGCGCCGGAAATGATTTCATCGCCAACTTTCAGGCCGTGTGGAGCGATAATGTAACGCTTTTCCCCGTCCATGTAGTTGATCAGAGCGATGTTTGCGGAACGGTTTGGATCGTACTCGATAGTAGCTACGCGACCTACGATGCCATCTTTGTTCCGTTTGAAGTCGATGATACGATATTTGCGTTTATGACCGCCACCTTGATGACGAACGGTGATTTTCCCGTGGTTGTTGCGTCCAGCTTTCTTGCTCAGAGGCGCCAACAGGGATTTTTCGGGAGTCGAAGTTGTGATCTCCTCGAAAGTAGAAACCGTCATTTGGCGACGACCAGGAGAAGTCGGTTTAAACTTTTTGATACCCATTTAAAATTCCCTCCTTTTCGGTAGTCGTCGGGGTTATACGCCTTCGTAGAAAGCCAGCTCTTTGCTGTCTTCTGTCAGCTTAACGATCGCTTTTTTCCACTCAGAGGTGTAACCGGAGTATTTGCCGTAGCGTTTTGGCTTCGCAGGAACACGGGAAGTGTTTACTGCTTCTACTTTTACGCCGAATACTTTTTCAACGGCTTGCTTGATCTCGGTTTTGTTGGCTTTGAGCGGCACTTCAAAAACGTACTTCTTCTCAGCCATCATGTCAGTGGTGCGCTCCGTAATGATAGGGCGCTTGATGATGTCGTGAAGGCTCTTCATTAGGCGAGCACCTCCTCTACTTTCGCAACCGCATCTTTCGTTACGATTACTTTATCGTGCGCAACCAGGTCCAGAACGTTAATGCCAGCTGCATCTACGAATTTAGCGCCTGGGATATTGCGGGAAGAGAGCGCTACGTTTTGATCGAACTCGGAGGTTACGATCAGCACTTTGCGATCTACTTTCAGGTTGTTCAGTACAACAGCCATTTCTTTGGTTTTTGGAGCAGAGAAGTTCAGTGCATCCAATACCAACAGTTCGTTGTTTTGTACTTTTGTCGACAGCGCGGATTTCAGCGCCAGACGACGAACTTTACGGTTCAGTTTGTATCCGTATTTGCGTGGAGTCGGACCGAATACTACGCCGCCACCCTTCCATTGCGGAGCGCGAATGGAACCTTGACGAGCACGACCGGTACCTTTTTGACGCCACGGCTTGCGGCCGCCGCCACGAACCTCAGAACGGTTCTTTACATCATGCGTGCCTTGGCGTTGGGACGCTTGCTGCATAACGATAGCATCGAAAAGAACAGCGTTGTTAGGCTCGATACCGAAAACACTGTCTGCCAGTTCGATTTCGCCTACTTGTGAACCAGCTTGATTGTAAAGAGCTACTTTTGGCATGTCAGTTCCTCCTTTCCTTAACTAGTTCTTCTTGACTGCCGTAGATACTAGAACGTAGCTGTTTTTCGGGCCAGGCACGGAGCCTTTCACCAAAATCAGATTGCGATCAGCATCAACTTTGATTACTTCCAGGTTTTGAATGGTTACGTTGTCGCCACCCATTTGACCTGGCAGGGTTTGGCCTTTGAATACACGGCCTGGATCGATAGCCCCGAGAGAACCAGGACCACGATGGTAACGGGAACCGTGAGCCATCGGACCGCGGCTTTGGTTGTGACGTTTAATCGCACCTTGGAAACCTTTACCCTTGGTTACGCCGGCAACGTCTACAAACTCTCCTGCGGCAAAAATATCAGCTTTCAATTCTTGACCTACCTCGTAATCTGCGAGGTTTACTCCGCGAATTTCGCGAATGAAGCGCTTAGGTGCAGTGTTAGCTTTCGCTGCGTGTCCTTTTTCCGGCTTGTTAGCTCGATGTTCCTTTTTGTCTTCGAAACCGATCTGGATAGCTTCGTATCCATCGTTCTCTTGATCCTTCTTTTGCAGTACTACGTTAGGACCTGCTTCGATGACGGTAACAGCGATTGCCGATCCGTTCGGACCAAAAACTTGGGTCATGCCAAGCTTTCTGCCTAAGATTCCTTTGGTCATTTGTGCCACCTCCTGTGCTTATATCCACTTACCATACTGTTGTATCAAGGTCCCTGCCGATGCGCAGGGGCGCCGTTTACGGGGTTTGAAGACTTGATAGATCGCGCTTATTAAGACAACGCCTACGCGTGTATCGTACTCGAACCTTACAGTTTAATCTCGATGTCCACACCGGACGGCAGATCCAAACGCATCAGCGCGTCAACCGTTTGTGGGGTCGGATTCAAAATGTCGATCAAGCGTTTGTGAGTGCGCATCTCGAATTGTTCACGAGAATCTTTGTACTTGTGAACAGCACGCAAAATCGTGTAAACTGCTTTCTCCGTTGGAAGCGGAATTGGACCCGATACATTGGCACCGGAACGCTTGGCAGTCTCCACAATTTTCTCAGCAGACTGATCGAGGATTTTGTGATCGTACGCCTTTAAACGAATACGAATCTTTTGTTTTGCCATTTTAGTCCCTCCTTTTTCGCCCATTTTTTGAAACGGACATTTCTCCGTGGAAATATCCTGCACCCCGGTCATGGCAAAGGGGCCGGGTGTGTCAGCAACCTCCCACATCATCGCAAGTCCATGACCAACATTCAATATTGTACTAAAATGAAATGGGCAACGCAAGTTTTTTCTTGGTTTTCCACACATTTTTCGTACACAGCGGCCTTTTTTGGCTCACTTTGTCCATCTTACTGATTTATCCGGCCAAAGGCAAGCGGGATTCACTTCCAAACTCATTTTTTCTCTCTCAGTCTCGCTTGTTTTTTTGTTATCTGCCCGCGCAAAAACAGAACCTTCTCTTCCCGGCTATATATATAAGAAGAAACACGGTATACTGGTAACGTACTCTCGCAAAGAAGGAGGATACCGGCAGTGTCCGACAAGCTTGTCACACCTTATGAACAAATTGGCGGGGCCGAGACTCTCACCCGTTTGGTAGATACGTTTTACGATCTCGTAGCGAAGCATCCCGATCTCGCTCCGCTCTTTCCGGACGATTTTACCGAAGTGAAGGAGAGACAGTATCAGTTCCTCACTCAATTTCTAGGCGGGCCCACCCTCTACAGCGACAAGCATGGCCATCCCATGCTCCGCGCCCGCCACATGCGGTTTCCGATCGGCACTACGCAAGCAGCCGCATGGCTTTCTTGCATGAGCGAGGCTATGGATCGCATCGGTCTAAAAGGCGAGCTCAGAGATCAGTTCTTTGAGCGCTTGCGCCTGACCGCCTACCATATGGTCAACCAGTGGGAAACAGATAAAGCGTAGGGAGCTCCCCTACGCTTTTGTCATGACATCCGTTTTTGGCTTGATCCCTCTTGCCGAAATCTGCCGCGACCCCAAATAAACGCCAGCGACTATCATCACCAGAGCGAGCAAATGCAAAAGCTGCAATCGCTCCCCGAGAAACAAAGCGGCAAAAAACAGGCTGGCGAGCGGCATTCCATTTAAAAATACAGCCGTCCGGCTTGCCCCCAACTGGCGAATGCCGTAATTCCAGCCCATCGAACCTACAGCCGTCGAGAGTCCGCCTGACACAAAAATGACGAGCCATTGGAACGGTGTTACTTCCAGTGATACATAGTAGGATAATGGCTGTTCAACCAGAGCCGCCCCCCATAAAAAGAGGACCCCGAACATCTGCGAAGCGGCTGTAATCAACAAAACGGGAACGCCCCGGGTCGTCAGCTTCCGAATCAATAGTCCGCCCGTGACATACATCAGCATCGAGGAGAACATAATCAAGTCTCCCCAGCCGTTCATTTCGATTGAACCATGCTGGGACAAAACGACAATCAAAACACCGCTGAATCCAACCCCGATCCCGAGCCCCTTCCGCCAGGACATTCCTTCGCCCAGAAGAAGCATGGCAAGCAGAGCTGTTGCCAACGGATTGAGTCCCAAAATCAGAGATGCGTTTCCTGCAGTCGTAAATCGCACTCCCAAAGCGAGTGTCAACTGGTGCAGCGCTATCGAACTGGCGCCTACTCCCACGATGAGCAGCCAGTCAGTCCCTTTCAATCTCAACTGGTGCCGATACATCCATAAAATCGGGCTCAAACAAAGGCCTGCTACAGTCATCCTGATCGCTGCCACGTAGAGCGGCGGAAACATGGTAAGGTACTTTACCATTACGACATTCAGGCCCCACAGTGTGACCACACCGGCAAGCATCAGATACAACCATCGTTCATTGTTTTGCATGACTGGCCCTTCTTCCCTTTCTACATTACAAATCGCATTCGTAATTGTAGCACAGGAATGGCCGTCACATAATTTCCTTTTTTTGATCGCCGTCATTTGCAAATTTGATAAGGACCACCGGCGCGCACTAACCTTGAGTCATCAAACGTTTTTGAGTTTATCCGGATTCCGGATGATATACACGGCCGCGATTTTTCCGTCTACCAGCTTGATTGTATTTATACCGTAAACCTCATTTCCCTCATAGGCGATGATGCCAGCCTCGCCATTTACGTTTGCGATTTCCACACGATAATCTGTAGATTGCTTTCGGGTGACTCCCAGCAAGAACGCGACAACTCTCTCGCTCGACAAAATAGGCCTGAGAGCGGCCTTTACCTTTCCGCCGCCATCGGAGTAGAGGACCACATCCGGAGACAGCAGCTCCAGCAATGTGGCCGAATCCTCCGTATGAATCGCCTGTAAAAACGACTCCAGCAGCATCCTCTGCTGCTCGTAATCAATCCTTTTGTCTGGCAGCTCTTTGGAGAGCTTTTGTTTTACCCGACTGAAAATCT
The DNA here is from genome assembly GCF_036700025.1 of Brevibacillus borstelensis. Taxonomy (NCBI): domain Bacteria; kingdom Bacillati; phylum Bacillota; class Bacilli; order Caryophanales; family Paenibacillaceae; genus Brevibacillus; species Brevibacillus borstelensis. The sequence goes on from NZ_CP144922.1 coordinate 5,540,776, forward strand.
TGCGGCAGTTCACCGTCTCCTTGCCCGTTATCTCGGCAATCTCGTCATATTCAAAATCGAGGACCTCCCGCAAAATAAAGATGGCTCTTTCTACAGGCGAGAGACTTTCCATCAAGGCCAGCATCGCAATCGACAGTTGGTCTTGCCGGATCACCTGCTCCATTGGACCAAGCTGTTCATCCCGAAAAACAACGGGTTCGGGCAGCCAAGGTCCTACGTATACTTCCCTCTTTTTCCGAGCAGACCTCAAAAAGTCAATGCAGCAATTTGTCAAAGTCTTGCAAAGCCACGCTTTGATGTTTTCGACATTCTTTTTTTGAAATCTTTCAAGCGACAAAAACGTATCTTGAACAATATCCTCTGCATCCGCTACTGTTCCGAGCATGCGGTAGGCAATCGAAAAAAGCAGCGGCTTGTATGTTACGTAGAGCTGCTGTGTATCCATCATGGCTCATCCTCACTTGCCTTCCATCTTCAAAATGTCTTGCACAGCCTCATACGCGCTAGCCAATGCCGCATCCGCCAACAGCCCCTCGCGTGCAAACCAGTCGCCAACTGCGTAAAGACCGGGAATTTCCTTGATAGCCGGACTTTCTTTGGACAGCATGGCGGCTCGCTCCGGTGTCACCAGACTGTGGGAAACCGTCATCGCTGGCAAATAGCGCTTTTTCAAAACCTCGTTTTGCCAGCCTGGCTGCAGCCTGTCGAGAAAGGCTTCCAACAGCTCGCGATCCTGGTCGGAATCAGGGATTTCCGAAGCACGATGATATTTGAATGTGTGTATCACCTGGTAGTCCGGATGATTCGTAAAGACTGCTGCGGCTGAATGATTCGAAAAATACAGGGGCTGCTCCAGATCCAGGGCAAAGGAAATGTCCGGATTCGGCAGCCTCTTGACGATAACGTCCAGGGCGGCGCCTTTTTCCAAATCCTGCCTCGTCAAGCGAAACAACAGACTGAGAAATTCCTTCTTTTGTTTCCAGGTAAAAACATTGGTTTTCAGCAGTGAGAGCGGTGTCATTGGCAGCTCATATTCATGTTCCCGCTCTGTTAGCGTGCCACCTAAAGCCAACGTGCCCCCTTTTGGAACGATTCCCAGTTGGCCCAGCACCTTCATTCCTATCCATTTTTGGCATAAGGCATGAGGTCCCCGGTTTACAAAACACCCTTCATAAACATCAGAGGAAGCACGGCCGCCAAGCCGTTCTGATTGTTCCACCAGCATAACCGTTTTACCCGCCCCTGCCAAACAGACAGCCGACGCCAATCCGGATAGTCCGCCGCCGATTACACACACATCAACATGCTCCACTTGGCGTCTCCCCTTTTCGGGTTCTGTTCTACTCACAAGACGATCAGGGACCGGTTGTTGTGACAGGCAGCAGCAATTTGCCGCATGAAAAATAAAAAACCCGACAGCTTTATGAAGTGCACCCCTTAGAATGGACATTGGATTAAACCCCTGGTAAATCCGATGAAATTTAAGGGGTGCATTTTTTATGGTGAAAAAGGGGCAAACGTTTAGAAGTTATTCTCACGAATTAAAGGTGGAAGCCATACGACTGCATATCGAAGAAGGATGGACATACCGTCGAATCATGGAGCATCTGGGGATTCCGGACCGCCACCGGCTTAAAGTATGGATGAAAAAATATAAACAGTTAGGCGAATTTGGGTTGATGGATCAACGAGGTAGACGTGAAGAATATGTTGATCAAGATCGATATGTTAAAAAGCTAAAACGAGAGAACTCGATGCTAAAAAAGTGTTTGAAAATCTGGATGCGGGAGGTGCAGCCCATAAGTATGAGGCGATCAAGCAAGTAGCTGGTGAGTATACGACTAGTGAACTTTGCAAGCTGTTTGGAGTCTCAAGAAGTGGATACTATGCATACTTGAAACGGCAACAAGCGGACCGGGACAAGCCCGTGAAAGACCTCATCAAAGTAGTTTATAAGAAGTATGATGGTAAATATGGGTATCGACAAACCCAGCTGTTTCTCTTACGAGATCACGGGGTATGGGTCAACCATAAGAAGGTACTACGTCTGATGCAAGAAATGAAGCTCCGTTCTCGAATACGCCGCAAATATCGAGGTCACTATGCTTCAACCGAAGGTGGACGAGTCGCTGAGAATGTGATGCTGTGAACGGCACTGTTAAAATCCTCAATAACGGCACTTGAAAATTCCCCACTTTCGGCAGAAAATCTCTCCCTGGAGGAGAGAAATATGCTAAAGAATGGGGAGTTTTACTTGATTAAAGACATGAAACAAAGAGGAATGAGTACCACGCAAATTGCGAACGAATTAGGGAGGGATCGAAAAACAATCCGTAAGTGGTTGAAGAGGGATGAACCTTCGAAATACCAGCGAACCGTCAAAAAAGCAAGCATCCTCGATCCATTTAAACCCTATATCAAAGCGAGAATGGAAGAAGGCTGCTTAAATGCTGTTGTCTTGTTTGATGAAATTAGAGCCCAGGGATACTCAGGACAAATTAGACTCCTTCGTTCCTTCATGGAACCATTGCGCCCCGTCGTTACCTCCAAGGCAACGATCCGTTATGAAACCACACCTGGTAAGCAAGCGCAAGTAGACTGGGGACATTTCAAAGTTGAATGGAATGGTGGATATAAACGACTATACGCCTTTGTCATGGTTTTGGGATACTCGAGAATGTTGTATGTGGAATTTACGGAGAACGAACGGCTGGATACCCTCATCGGCTGTCACTTACGTGCCATGCAATACTTTGGCGGCAGACCGGATACATGCTTGTACGACAATATGAAAACCGTCATTGCAGGTTACGACGACCAAGGCCATGTATTGTGGAATGAACGTTTTTCTCAGTTTGCAAGTCATCACGGCTTTACCCTCCGGCGTTGTGCCCCCTACCGTGCACGAACAAAAGGGAAAGTAGAAAATGGTGTTGGCTATGTGCGAAAGAATTTTTGGCCTCGCGTACAGTCGTTTACCAGCCTGAGTGACTTGAATCAACAAGTACGCCATTGGTTGGATACGGTAGCCAATGTACGGATTCACGGCACCACACATGAAAAGCCGGTAGATCGATGGAAACATGAACAGTTGAAGCCGCTTAACCCGGTTCCGTTCGAAGAAGTAGAACGGCATACTCGAAGAGTATCCAACGATTTGCTCGTTTCTTACGGAGGAAGCAGGTATTCTGTACCCTATACCTATATTGGTCATACGGTACAGGTACAAGATCTCCAGAATGGTCTTATCCGGATCTATCAGGGCAACACGATTATCGCTGAACATCAAAAAGCAGTTCGTTCCAAACAAGTCGTAACCAATAAAAAACACTTCGAGGGGATTCAAACCCAAAGTCGCGTGAAGGCTCCCCAACCTATGCCGCGTCTGGTTTCAAATCCAAGCCCCGAAGTGGTGGAACGTGATTTATCAGTCTACGAGCAGTTTGCTGACGAGGAGGTGATCGTACAATGATGCTCCAGTCCCGTTTAGAAGAAGCCTTTTCGCAAATGGGATGGGTACGAATCCCGGAAATTATTCACCACCACGCAGAAGAAGCTGCTGCTCAGAATATATCGTATTTGGAGTTCTTGGACAAGCTTTTGCAAGAGGAAATCAAGGCCAAGAGGGAGCGATTTATTCGAATGAAGACACGATTGGCTCATTTACCCTACCATAAAACATTAGAGCAATTCGATTTCAGTTTCCAGCCTTCCGTAGATGAAAGACGGATTCGTGATTTGGCAACCCTCCGGTTTGTGCACCAACAGGAGAATCTCATTTTGCTGGGTCCGCCAGGAGTCGGAAAGACCCACTTGTCTGTTGCATTGGCTTTGGAAGCCATTAAGCAAGGTTTGACAGTTTACTTTACAACTGCTCACGATTTGGTACAGACCCTTCAGATTGCCCATCAAAACAATAGTATCAAACAAAAAATGCGGGCTTTTATTAAGCCAAATGTACTGATCATTGATGAAATCGGCTATCGCAAGATGGATGAAACGGCAGCTCATTTTTTCTTTCAAATAGTTTCGGAGCGTTATGAATCTGGTTCGATTATTCTTACCTCGAACAAGTCTTATGGTTCGTGGGGAGAGATATTTGGAGATACGGTACTTGCCACCGCCATCCTTGATCGATTATTGCATCACTCCCACACCATCAACATTAAAGGAGAAAGTTATCGCATAAAGGAGAAGAAAAAAGCTGGTTTCTTTCGACCAGAGACAATTGTAGATAAAACCGAATGAACGGAATTTTCCCGCCGCCAGCCCCCTCGGGGGCATTATTCAAACAAACCTATTGCCTAATATGGGGAAAATTCAAGTGCAGATAATGGGGAATTTTCATTTGCAGTTGACAATGCAGCGGAATTTCAAAGCGGATGCACCTAATCGAAAATGGGTAACCGATGTCACACAGTATCGTGTCGCGGATACGTGGCTCTACCTGTCTGCTATTAAGGATTTGTTTAATAATGAGATTGTGGCTTACCACATTGGAGTTCGCAACGACAATCAGTTGGTCCTACGGACCTTTGAGAAAGCCTTTAAAAAGACGAAAGACGTGACTGGACTGATCGTTCACAGCGATCAGGGATTCCAGTACACGTCCTACGCTTACCACGACATGTTGCCGAAGGTTGGCGCCCAAATCAGCTTGTCTCGGAGAGGCAACTGTTATGATAATGCCTCGATGGAGAGCTTCTTCTCGCATCTCAAAACGGAAGGGCTCTACCCTTATGATATCCGAAGTGTGGATGAGGCACAAAGGCGAATTGAGGAATATATTCAATTCTACAACCAAAGTCGACCACAACGAAAATTAAAAAGGCTGACGCCTGTTGAATTCAGACGTCAGCTGTCGGTCTAACGGTCGGGTTTTTTCTTACTGTCCACTAAATGGGGTCTTGACCATTATGCTGTCGGGTTTGCTTTTTTGGCAATTACTCAGTGATGGAGGAAACTACGCCTGCACCAACTGTACGGCCACCTTCGCGGATAGCGAAGCGAGTACCTTGTTCCATCGCTACTGGAGCGATCAGTTCAACGGTGAACTCAGTGTTGTCGCCAGGCATGATCATTTCAACGCCTTCTGGCAGTTGGATGATACCTGTAACGTCAGTTGTACGGAAGTAGAATTGTGGGCGGTAGTTGGAGAAGAAAGGAGTGTGACGGCCGCCCTCTTCTTTGGACAGAACGTAAACTTCTGCTTTGAACTTGGTGTAAGGTTTAACGGATGCTGGCTTCGCCAGTACTTGACCGCGCTCGATGTCTTTGCGCTCAACACCACGGAGCAGAGCACCGATGTTGTCACCAGCTTCTGCTTGATCCAGCAGTTTGCGGAACATCTCAACACCAGTTACAGTAGTAGTTTTTGTTTCTTCAGCCAGACCAACGATTTCTACTTGGTCACCAACTTTAATTACACCGCGCTCTACACGACCGGTAGCAACAGTACCACGGCCAGTAATGGTGAATACGTCCTCAACTGGCATCAGGAATGGTTTATCAGTTGCACGCTCAGGAGTTGGGATGTAAGTGTCAACAGCTTCCATGAGCTCGAGAATTTTCTTAGCCCAATCGCCGGATGGGTTGTCAAGAGCTTCTTTTGCAGAACCTTTGATTACTGGGATATCGTCGCCTGGGAACTCATATTGAGACAGCAGGTCGCGGATTTCCATTTCAACCAATTCCAAGAGCTCTTCATCGTCTACCATGTCGCATTTGTTCATGAATACTACGATGTAAGGTACGCCTACTTGGCGGGACAGCAGGATGTGCTCACGAGTTTGTGGCATTGGGCCATCTGCAGCAGATACTACCAGGATAGCGCCGTCCATTTGAGCAGCACCGGTAATCATGTTTTTCACGTAGTCCGCGTGTCCAGGGCAGTCAACGTGTGCATAGTGACGGTTTGCAGTTTCGTACTCAACGTGAGCAGTGTTGATTGTGATACCGCGCTCTTTTTCTTCTGGAGCAGCGTCGATGCTGTCATAAGCCATTGCTTTCGCTTGACCTGCTTGAGCCAAAACAGTGGTGATAGCAGCAGTCAGAGTAGTTTTACCGTGGTCAACGTGACCGATGGTACCAATGTTTACGTGCGGTTTCGTCCGCTCAAATTTTTCTTTAGCCATGAGAGTGAGCCTCCTCATTAATAAGGGTTTTATTAGAGTAAAGAAAGGTTTACCCTATCAACGGTTACCCTATCATATTGTAAACCTTTCTCGTTTCAAGATAAAGTCAAGCGCGCCAATTATTCGCCTTTGGACTTCTTGACGATTTCATCAGCGATGAACTTCGGTACTTCTTCGTAATGGTCGAGTACCATTGCGTACGTACCGCGTCCTTGCGTACGGGAGCGCAGTACGGTGGAGTAACCAAACATCTCGGACAGTGGTACCATTGCACGGATCACTTGTGCGTTTGCACGAGCTTCCATACCTTCGATACGACCGCGGCGGGAGTTCAGGTCACCCATAACGTCGCCCATGTACTCTTCCGGAATTGTGACTTCTACCTTCATGATTGGCTCGAGAAGAGTAGCGCCACATTTCTTCGCAGCTTCTTTCAGTGCGAGGGAACCAGCCACTTTAAATGCCATCTCGGAGGAGTCGACATCGTGGTAGCTACCGTCAACCAGCGCTGCTTTGATATCTACCAGTGGGAAGCCGGCAAGAACACCATTTTTCATAGCTTCTTCGATACCAGCTTGTACCGCAGGGATGTATTCACGCGGTACTACACCACCGACGATTTTGTTTTCGAATTCGAAGCCTTTGCCCGGCTCCAGTGGAGAGAACTCCACCCAAACGTGACCGTATTGACCACGACCACCGGACTGACGAACGAATTTACCTTCCACTTTGGCTGCATTGCGGAATGTCTCGCGGTAAGCAACCTGCGGAGCACCTACGTTCGCTTCAACTTTGAATTCACGCTTCATGCGGTCAACGATGATCTCCAAGTGAAGCTCACCCATACCGGAGATGATGGTTTGACCAGTCTCTTCGTCTGTGTGAGTTCTGAACGTTGGATCCTCTTCGGACAGCTTGGAAAGCGCAACACCCATTTTGTCTTGGTCGGCCTTGGATTTAGGCTCGATCGCAATGTGGATAACCGGCTCCGGGAAGGTCATGGACTCCAGAATTACTGGAGCTTTCTCATCACAGAGGGTATCACCAGTCGTAGTGTCTTTCAAACCTACAGCTGCTGCAATGTCACCGGAGTAAACCTGTTGGATTTCTTCGCGGTGGTTTGCGTGCATTTGCAGGATACGACCGACACGCTCGCGCTTGCCTTTGGTGGAGTTCAGTACGTAAGAACCGGAGCTCAGAACACCAGAGTATACGCGGAAGAATGTCAGACGACCTACGTACGGGTCAGCCATGATTTTGAACGCCAGAGCGGAGAACGGACCGTTGTCGTCAGCCGGACGTTCTACTTCATCCTCGGAGTCAGGGAGCGTACCTTTGATTGCTGGAATATCGATCGGAGATGGCAGGTATGCCACTACGTTGTCCAGCATTGGTTGAACACCCTTGTTACGGTAGGAAGATCCGCACATGACTGGCGTGATTTTGCACTCGATGGTACCTTTACGCAGAGCTGCGCGAATTTCATCGTTGGTCAGCTCTTCGCCTTCCAGGTACTTCATCATCAATTCTTCATCTTGTTCCGCAGCTGCTTCAACCAGTGCAAGACGGAGCTCTTCGCACTTGTCTTTGAGTTCAGCCGGGATTTCAACAGCATCGGAGGTTTTACCGAGGTCATCGGTATAGATGATTGCCTTCATTTCGATCAGGTCAACCATACCTTTGAACTGGTCTTCCGCACCGATTGGATATTGAACAGCTACCGGGTTTGCGCCCAGGCGGGTACGAATTTGCTCCAAGCACATATCGTAGTTTGCGCCGATAATATCCATTTTGTTGATGTAGCACATACGAGGTACGCCATACCGGTCAGCTTGGCGCCAAACGGTTTCGGTCTGAGGCTCAACGCCGCCTTTCGCGTCGAAAACGGTTACGGCACCGTCCAAAACGCGCAGGGAGCGCTCTACTTCAACAGTGAAGTCTACGTGTCCAGGCGTATCGATAATGTTGATTCGATGGCCTTTCCATTGAGCCGTGGTAGCAGCCGAGGTAATGGTAATACCGCGTTCTTGCTCTTGTTCCATCCAGTCCATGGTGGCCGCACCTTCGTGCGTTTCACCAATTTTGTGCACGCGACCGGTGTAGAACAGAATACGCTCAGTGGTGGTTGTCTTACCGGCATCAATGTGTGCCATGATACCGATGTTCCGCGTATTCGCTAAAGAGAACTCGCGAGCCATTGGGTATGCTCCTTCCATACTCGAATGTAAGAATATGCGGGTATCGAAACCGAACACCCGCTCTTATTACTACCAGCGATAGTGTGCAAACGCTTTGTTTGCTTCAGCCATCTTGTGCGTGTCTTCACGCTTTTTCACTGCTGCACCTGTGTTGTTCGCAGCGTCCATGATCTCGTTTGCCAGACGTTGTTCCATGGTTTTCTCACCGCGAGTGCGGGAGTAGTTAACCAACCAACGCAGGCCGAGAGTGGTACGGCGCTCAGGTTTTACCTCGATCGGTACTTGGTAGTTGGCACCACCAACACGACGAGCTTTTACCTCCAGTACAGGCATTACGTTTTTCAGTGCTTCTTCAAACACTTCCATAGGGTTGCGACCAGTACGCTCCTGAATAATGTTGAATGCATTGTACAGGATGTTCTGCGCAACACCGCGTTTGCCATCCAGCATCAAGCGGTTGATCAGACGAGTGACCAACTTGCTGTTGTAAATCGGATCAGGCAGTACGTCACGACGGGTTACAGGACCTTTCCGTGGCATCGTATTCCCTCCTTCTGTATAGATTTAAGATTACGCCATCATAGCTAGGCGATTATTTTTTTGCTGCTGCTTGGCCCGGCTTCGGACGCTTCGTACCATATTTGGAACGACCTTGTTTGCGGTTGTTCACACCAGCAGTGTCAAGCGCACCGCGAACGATGTGATAACGAACCCCTGGCAAGTCTTTTACACGACCGCCGCGAACCAGCACGACGCTGTGCTCTTGCAGGTTGTGGCCGATACCACCGATGTAAGCAGTAACCTCAATACCGTTAGTCAAACGCACACGAGCGTATTTACGCAACGCGGAGTTTGGTTTTTTCGGAGTCATGGTACCCACACGAGTGCAGACACCGCGTTTTTGAGGAGAGCTTTGGTTGGTTTGAGCCTTTTTGAAGCTGTTGTACCCCTTTTGCAGAGCTGGGGACTTCGACTTCACAACCTTGTCCTTGCGACCTTTGCGCACCAATTGGTTCATTGTAGGCATGGATGTTACCTCCCTTCTTATTACCCAATCTCAAGACCACAGATCCAGGTGAGTCATCTTTGGTCAAATAGAAAGTCTTTGCCACACAACCAACGCGAAGTTGGCCGGAAACAAAAACATCGTTAACCACTTTTCTTTATCGCGGCAGTTGCCGCTCCCACTTCTATCCCACACGCTTTGCCTAATCGGCGCATGGAATCGACGCGGATGACTGGTACACCCTTCTCTTTGCAAAGAAGCTCGACTTTTTGGGTCAATCGTCTATCAGCATCAACTGCAATGTAAACCGCTTCAACCTGATTGTGCTCCACGGCTTTCATCGTCTGTTTGACGCCAATGGTGAGCTCCTTGGCCCGCTCTACTTTTTCATAAGACATGTAGAATCATATCCTCCAAAGTACAGATGTCAGGCACACTTGAATATAATATCAGTTGGGCCCGTCAATGTCAACGCCCGATGCTATTATTTTTCTATTATTTATTTAGTAAAGGGAAGTGCCCATCACGAGGACGGGCACTTCCTGCTTTGTTGCGTCTATTGCGCCGACCTGCTTTGGCGCTACTCTACCGACACAGCTTCGCGCTGCTCGTTGTTCTCGCTAGCTTGCGCTTCGTAGTCTGCACGGCTTGCTACCTTGATATTGCGATAGCGGGACATACCGGTACCGGCTGGAACCAGTTTTCCGATGATGACGTTCTCCTTCAGGCCAAGGAGGCGGTCCACCTTGCCTTTGATCGCCGCATCGGTCAGGACACGTGTTGTTTCCTGGAAGGATGCTGCCGACAGGAAGGAGTCTGTTTCCAGAGAAGCCTTGGTGATCCCCAAGAGGACTGGACGACCGACAGCAGGGCTCTTTCCTTCCATAAAGGCTTTGGCGTTTGCCTGCTCAAACTCATGCACTTCGACATAGGAGCCTGGCAAGAGATCGGTTTCGCCGCTGTCGATGACTCTCAGCTTGCGAAGCATCTGACGGATCATGACCTCGACGTGCTTGTCGTTAATTTCTACCCCTTGCATCCGGTACACTTTTTGTACCTCTTGCAGGATGTAGTTGGATACGCCGCGTTGGCCGCGTACCTTGAGCATTTCTTTCGGGTCAACGGAACCCTCTGTCAGCTCGTCACCGGCACTGAGCTTGGTGCCTACGGCTACCTTGATGCGGGAACCGTACGGTACGGCGTACACTTTGTTTTCCGCCTCGCCGCGAACCTCGATCTCACGACGGTCTTTGCCTTCGCGGATATCGATGACTTCACCGTCGATCTCGGAAATAACTGCTTGCCCTTTCGGATTGCGCGCCTCAAACAGCTCTTGAATACGCGGCAAACCTTGGGTAATATCGTCTCCCGCAACCCCCCCGGTATGGAAGGTACGCATCGTCAGCTGGGTTCCCGGCTCACCGATGGATTGAGCGGCGATGATTCCGACTGCTTCGCCGATTTCCACCTCGTCGCCGGTAGCCAGGTTGCGACCGTAGCAGCGCTTGCAGACGCCATGGCTTGTGCGGCAAGCAAGCACGTTGCGGATATAAACCTCGGTAATGCCAGCTTTTTCGATGACCTCGGCAATTTCCTCTGTAATTTCCTCGTTGCGGCCGATGATGACTTCGCCGGTCTCCGGATGGCGCACAGTCTCAAAGCATGTGCGGCCAATCAGGCGATCGGAAAGCTTCTCGATTTCTTCCTTGCCGTCCTTGATCGCTGTGACGCGAATGCCCTTGTCGGTTCCGCAATCGATCTCGCGGACGATCACGTCTTGCGCAACGTCAACCAGACGGCGGGTCAGGTAACCCGAGTCAGCGGTACGCAGAGCGGTATCGGCAAGACCTTTACGCGCACCGTGCGTGGAGATAAAGTACTCCAATACGGTCAGGCCTTCCCGGAAGTTCGATTTGATCGGCAGCTCGATGATTCGACCGGACGGGTTTGCCATCAGACCGCGCATACCAGCCAGCTGTGTGATCTGCGACACGTTACCGCGGGCACCGGAGTTCGCCATCATGAAGATCGCATTGAACTTATCCATGGACTTCATCAGCACTTCGGTTACCTCGTCCTTCGCCTTCGACCAGATGGAGATAACCCTGTCGTATCGCTCATCCTCGGTAATCAGACCGCGGCGGTATTGCGCCATAACGGTTTGTACCTTTTGATCAGCTTCTTCGAGGATTTCCTTTTTCTTTTCAGGCACGACGATGTCGGCAACAGCGATCGTAATACCGGCTTTCGTAGAGTACGTGAAGCCGAGTTCCTTGATTTTGTCCAGAATCTTCGAGGTTTCCATTGTGCCAAAACGGCGGAAGCACTCGGAGATGATGGTTCCCAAGAAACCTTTTTTCACAGCTCCCTGGTCAGGCAGCTTGGCGATAAACTCTTTTACGTTTACGCCTTTATCAAAAATGAAGAAGTCGTTTGGTACGCCCTTTTGCAGGTTCGCTTTCGTCGGAACGTTGATAAACGGCAGCTCCGGCGGGAAGATTTCGTTGAAGATCAGTTTCCCTACCGTCGTCACGAACAGAGCGTTGCGCTGTTCTTCCGTAAAGCTGGTTTTGTTCAATTCCTTCGCCGGCAGAGCAATGCGCGTATGGAGGCTGATAAAGCCGTTTTGGTATGCGGCAATCGCATCGTGAGAGTCACGGTATACCGTACCCTCGCCAATGTCCCCTTCACGCTCCAGCGTCAGATAGTAGGAACCGAGAACCATGTCCTGAGAAGGCGTTACAACCGGTTTTCCATCTTTCGGGTTCAAGATGTTCTGTGCTGCCAGCATGAGGATACGGGCTTCTGCCTGTGCCTCAGCGGACAGGGGAACGTGAACCGCCATCTGGTCACCGTCAAAGTCGGCGTTGTATGCCGTACAAACGAGCGGATGCAAACGAATCGCACGGCCTTCAACCAGTACAGGTTCGAATGCCTGAATACCAAGTCTGTGCAGCGTGGGGGCGCGGTTCAAAAGCACCGGGTGCTCGCGGATGACATCTTCCAGTACATCCCACACCTCAGGCTGAACGCGCTCTACCTTGCGCTTTGCGCTCTTGATATTGTGAGCGAGGCCTTTTGCCACCAGCTCTTTCATTACAAATGGCTTGAACAGCTCCAGCGCCATTTCTTTCGGCAGACCGCACTGATACATCTTCAGGTTTGGTCCAACCACGATAACGGAACGGCCGGAGTAGTCAACACGCTTACCGAGCAGGTTTTGACGGAAGCGTCCTTGTTTCCCTTTCAGCATATGGCTGAGGGATTTCAGCGGACGGTTACCCGGACCTGTCACCGGACGGCCGCGGCGACCGTTGTCGATCAGCGCGTCTACTGCTTCCTGCAGCATGCGTTTCTCGTTTTGCACGATAATGTCCGGTGCGCCGAGTTCCAACAGGCGTTTCAGACGGTTGTTGCGGTTGATTACGCGGCGGTACAGATCGTTCAGGTCGGAGGTGGCAAAGCGTCCCCCATCCAACTGAACCATCGGACGCAGCTCTGGCGGAATGACCGGCAGTACATCCAGAACCATCCAGTCAGGACGGTTGCCGGAATTGCGGAATGCCTCCAGTACTTCCAGACGCTTGATCGCACGGTTGCGGCGTTGGCCTTGTGCCGTTTTCAGATCTTCCTTCAGCGTCTCTACTTCTTTTTCCAGATCGATTTCCTGGAGAAGGCGTTTGATCGCCTCTGCTCCCATCATCGCCTGGAAGGAATGTCCGTATTTTTCACGGTAATTGCGGTATTCCTTTTCGGACAACAGCTGCTTTTTATCGAGCGGCGTATCGCCCGCATCGGTTACCACGTAAGATGCAAAGTAGATGACTTCCTCGAGCGAACGCGGGGACATGTCAAGAACAAGGCCCATGCGGCTCGGGATTCCTTTGAAGTACCAGATGTGAGAGACTGGGGCAGCCAGCTCGATGTGCCCCATCCGCTCACGGCGTACTTTGGCGCGGGTCACTTCCACGCCGCATCGATCGCACACGACACCTTTGTAGCGAACGCGCTTGTATTTTCCGCAATGGCACTCCCAGTCCTTGGTCGGACCGAAAATACGCTCGCAGAACAAACCGTCCTTTTCCGGTTTCAACGTACGATAGTTGATCGTTTCCGGCTTTTTCACTTCCCCGAAAGACCAGGAGCGGATCTTGTCCGGGGAAGCCAGGCCGATCTTCATATATTCGAAGTTGTTCACGTCTATCACAGGGCGTTACCTCCCTTTGTACCGGAATCTTACTCTTCGTCCAAGCTTCCGCCTTCAAGTACGAGATTCAGCTTTTCACCGCTGCCCTCGTCCTCTTCTTCCATTTCACGCATTTCAATTTCCTGCTCGTCTTCGGACAGGATTTTCACGTCCATACCCAAGCTTTGCAGTTCCTTGATGAGAACCTTGAAGGACTCAGGAACACCTGGCTCCGGTACGTTTTCCCCTTTGACGATCGCTTCGTAGGTCTTCACCCGACCAACGACGTCGTCCGACTTGACAGTAAGAATTTCTTGCAGCGTATAGGCGGCACCATAAGCCTCGAGTGCCCAAACCTCCATCTCCCCGAAGCGCTGTCCGCCAAACTGAGCTTTACCGCCCAGAGGCTGCTGCGTAACGAGCGAGTATGGACCAGTGGAACGAGCGTGGATCTTGTCGTCCACCAAGTGAGCCAGCTTCAGCATGTACACGCAACCTACCGTTACACGGCGGTCAAACGGTTCACCTGTGCGGCCATCGTACAAAATCGTTTTTCCGTCGCGGTCGAGGCCGGCTTCTTCCAGCGTCTCGAACACATCTTCCTGACGAGCTCCGTCAAATACCGGTGTCGCTACGTGGATGCCGAGCATTTTCGCCGCCATGCCAAGGTGCGTTTCCAGTACCTGACCGATGTTCATCCGGGACGGAACCCCGAGTGGGTTCAGAACGATTTCCACAGGAGAGCCATCCGGCAAGAACGGCATATCCTCCTCTGGCATGATCCGGGCAATAACCCCTTTGTTACCATGTCGACCGGCCATTTTGTCACCCACGGAAATTTTCCTTTTTTGGGCGATGTAGACGCGGACGAGTTGGTTGACACCCGGCGGCAGCTCGTCGCCGTTCTCGCGGGTAAACACTTTCACGTCGACAACGATACCGGAACCGCCATGCGGTACGCGCAAGGATGTGTCGCGAACCTCGCGTGCCTTTTCACCAAAGATGGCATGGAGCAAACGCTCTTCCGCCGTCAGCTCGGTAACCCCTTTCGGCGTTACTTTACCGACGAGGATGTCGCCGTCCTGAATTTCCGCACCGACGCGAACGATACCGCGCTCGTCAAGATTTTTCAGAGCGTCTTCGCCGACGTTCGGAATATCACGGGTGATTTCTTCCGGACCGAGCTTGGTGTCACGGGCTTCGGACTCGTACTCTTCAATATGGATAGACGTATACACGTCATCTTTTACAAGCTTTTCGCTGAGGAGAATGGCGTCCTCGTAGTTGTACCCTTCCCAGGTCATGAACGCAACGATAACGTTGCGGCCCAGTGCCAATTCGCCCTTTTCTGTGGACGGACCGTCACCGATGATGTCGCCTTTTTCAATCCAGTCGCCTTTTCTGACGATCGGGCGCTGGTTGATGCAGGTACCCTGGTTGGAACGGATAAACTTGTGCAATTTATATTTGTCGATATCGCCGGCTACTTTCTTGCCGTCGATCTCTTTATAGCGGCGTACCCAAATTTCGCGGGCTGTCACGCGCTCTACCTGACCCGGATGCTTGGCAACGATCGCCACGCCGGAGTCTTGCGCTGCTTTATGCTCCATACCGGTACCGACAAACGGCGCTTGCGGAATGAGCAATGGAACAGCCTGCCGCTGCATGTTGGAACCCATCAGCGCGCGGTTGGCGTCGTCGTTTTCCAGGAACGGAATCAAAGCGGTCGCAACCGAAACGACTTGCTTCGGAGATACGTCCATATAGTCAACCTTGTCGCGCGGGACACTCAAGATGTCGCCCTTGCGTCGGCAAATAACCATGTCGTTGATGAAGCGGCCCATTTCGTCCAAAGGCTGGTTGGCCTGAGCGACGTTGAACACGTCTTCTTCATCCGCCGTCAGATAGGCGATTTCATCCAGAACGTAACCGGTCTCCGGGTCTACCTTGCGACGCGGCGTTTCAATGAATCCATAGTCATTGATCCGGGCAAAGGAAGACAGCGAGTTGATCAAACCGATGTTCGGACCCTCCGGCGTCTCAATCGGACACATACGGCCGTAGTGAGAGTGGTGAACGTCACGCACTTCAAAGCCCGCGCGCTCACGAGTCAAACCACCGGGACCGAGTGCAGACAGACGGCGTTTGTGCGTCAGCTCTGCAAGCGGGTTGGTCTGATCCATAAACTGCGACAACTGGGAGCTTCCGAAGAACTCCTTGATCGCTGCGATGACCGGACGGATGTTGATCAGCGCTTGCGGCGTGATCTGGTTTTGATCCTGAATGGACATCCGCTCGCGAACTACGCGCTCCATACGGGAAAGACCGATGCGGAACTGGTTCTGCAACAGCTCACCAACGGAACGCAGACGACGGTTGCCCAAATGGTCGATGTCATCGGTAGAACCGACTCCATGAAGCAGGTTCATGAAATAGTTGATCGCCGCAACGATATCAGCAGGCGTGATGTGCTTAACGGTCTTATCGACGTTTCCATTGCCGATGACCTTGATCACTTTGCCGTCGTCAAGCGGAGAGAAGATGTTGATGGATTGCAGACGGATCATATCCTCTTCGAGAACACCGCCGTGCGTCCGTACATCTACGAACCCTACGCTCTCTTCCAGCATCGGCAAAATCCGGTCAAGAATCCGGCGGTCAATCATTTGACCTGCTTCTGCGATAATTTCACCTGTGCTCGTATCTACCAACGTCTCAGCCAGACGCTGATTGTAGAGACGGTTTTTCAGGTGAAGCTTCTTGTTCATTTTATAGCGACCAACGGATGCCAGGTCGTAGCGCTTCGGATCGAAGAAACGGGAAATGAGCAAGCTCTTCGCGTTCTCGACTGTCGGCGGCTCACCCGGACGCAGACGCTCATAGATTTCAATCAGCGCCTTTTCCGTAGAGTCGGTATTGTCTTTCTCCAGCGTATTTTTGATATACTCGTCCTCACCCAGCAGGTTGAGAATCTCGATGTCGGAACCAAAGCCGAGAGCGCGCAAAAGCACCGTTACCGGGATCTTCCGGGTACGGTCGATACGGACGTAAATGACATCCTTCGCGTCCGTCTCCAACTCCAACCACGCGCCACGGTTTGGAATAACGGTAGCGGTAAATGTTTGCTTGCCGTTTTTGTCCACTTTGGTGTTGTAATATACACTGGGGGAACGAACAAGCTGGCTGACAATGACACGCTCAGCCCCGTTAATAATGAAGGTTCCCGTTTCGGTCATGAGCGGGAAGTCCCCCATGAAGACTTCTTGTTCCTTCACTTCGCCCGTCTCTTTGTTAAGCAAGCGGACCTTCACGCGCAGAGGCGCTGCATAGGTGACGTCACGTTCTTTCGACTCGTCCACGTCATACTTGGGCTCACCCAGGCTGTAATCGATAAATTCCAGCACAAGGTTACCCGTAAAGTCCTGGATCGGAGAAATGTCCTGAAACATTTCACGCAAGCCTTCATCCAGGAACCACTGGTAAGACTTTTGCTGAATCTCGATCAGATTTGGAAGGCCCAGCACTTCGTTAATACGCGAATACGTACGACGCTGGCGGTGTCGGCCACTTTGAATCACTTTACCTGCCAACTTATTCACCCCTCAGGTTGTGTTTTCACACATAGAAAACTGGGCATCCGGCAAGCTTTTCAGCAGACGAATGCCTTGGTGCGAGCAAAAATAAAAATGGGTTAAAGCAGCGTTACCATTTTTAACCCAAAGGAAATCTATTTTATAAGAATTCCCATCTTTTTACACCGTCATTCCTCCTTTGATAAAAAAGCAGGAAAGCCGTTTTGATAATGAGAACTGCTAAAAAAATAGACATTAATCCCATATTGACATTTTATAATGCTAACATATTGAAATATGCACGTCAAGGGACTATTTTTTATTTCTTGCCTGCCGTGCGCAGATGTGCGTTCTGCTACTTCCTCGCTCTAAAAATGGAATACCCTTTTTTCTTGTCTACCTCTTCGACTTCGCGGTAGACTTCCTGCAGCTTTCGCAAAGCGGAAGGCGCCCCTTGTTTCTTCTGAATCACTACCCACATCTCGCCGCCTTCGGCAAGCAGCTCGTACCCTTCCGTAAAAATGCGATGGACGATCTCCTTGCCGGCCCGAATCGGCGGATTGGTTACAATGACGTCAAACACCCGCCCCTGAACAGCGCTGTACACATCACTGACAAGGATCTCCACATTCGTGATCCCGTTCAATTGAGCATTTCGACGGGCCAGTTCAACTGCACGCTCGTTGACATCGAGCATCGTAACCTGCCCCTTGTTGGCCAGCTTGGCTGCAGTTAGCCCCATCGGCCCGTACCCGCAGCCAACATCCAGCACGCGGGCATGCTCATCGAACTCCATCGTCTCGATTAGCAGCTGACTGCCAAAATCAACCCGATCCCGGGAGAATACACCCGCATCCGTAATAAAACGAAGCTCATGCCCCCGCAGTGTGAACGTAAACTGCTGCTCGTCATGCTTGGCTCCCGGGCGGCTCGTGTAGTAGTGATCTGCCACGTATGGTCCACCTTTCCTCTTCGATAGGCTTGGTTCCTTCTTACAGAAAATCCCCCTGCCGCAGGCAAGGGGATATATTCCACTTTCAGGAAGCTAACTTACTTCACTTCTACAGTTGCGCCAGCTTCTTCGAGTTTTGCTTTGAGGGATTCTGCTTCTTCTTTGGAAACGCCCTCTTTGAGTGTTTTTGGAGCGTTGTCTACCAGGTCTTTTGCTTCTTTCAGACCCAGGCCAGTCAGCTCGCGAACAACTTTGATAACGTTGATTTTGGAAGCGCCGCCGCTTACCAGGTTTACAGTGAATTCAGTTTGCTCAGCAGCAGCTTCAGCTCCGCCACCAGCAACTACAGCTACAGGAGCAGCAGCAGTTACGCCGAATTCTTCTTCAATTGCTTTTACCAGATCGTTCAGTTCGAGAACGGACATACCTTTGATCGCTTCCAAGATTTGCTCTTTGCTCATCTTATTGTCCTCCCATTCATGGATAAGTGTATTGGTTCGGTTGCTCACACAACCAGTTGGGTTTGTAACCCGTTCAGGCGATTACGCGCCTTGGCCTTCTTTTTGCTCGGAAACGGCTTTGACTGCCAGTGCGAAGTTGCGCACAGGAGCTTGCAGCACGCTGAGAAGCATGGACAGGAGACCTTCGCGGGAAGGCAGTGCTGCCAGCGCTTTGATTTCATCAGCGCCCACTACTTTTCCTTCGATTACGCCACCCTTGATTTCCAGCTTTTCGTTTTTCTTCGCAAATTCAGCGATGATTTTCGCAGGAGCGATTACATCTTCAGTGGAGAACGCGATTGCGTTTGGACCGGTGAGGTACTGATCCAGTTCAGTCAGGTTCTCTTTCGCTGTAGCGAGTCGAGTCAGTGTGTTTTTCAGAACTACGAATTCGATACCTGCTTCACGCAGTTGTCTACGCAGCTCAGTTACTTGCGCTACAGTCAGACCGCGGTAATCAGCGACTACTGTCGTTTGGCTATTGCGCAGTTTTGTAGCGATTTCATTTACCGCTTGTACTTTCTCTTCACGAATAACGGTTGGACGAATTTCTGCCAATGGTTACACCTCCCGTGCTCTATCCTGGAAAAAAGAATGCCCTCGTAGCATCTACGAGGGCATAATGTATATCGTCAAAGGAAATCTAGCATTTCCTCTATCCGCTTCATTACACGCCTCGGAGGGATATTAAGCAGGGCTTTTGGGCTCTGCACCTTCTGTCTACGGCATGGCATATTCTTTTCATCAACAGGAACTATCTTATCAACTTCCACCAGGGAAGTCAACTATCATTATTTTACAGCTACACGAACGCCAGGACCCATCGTGGAGCTGATGGATACGTTTTTCATGTAAACGCCTTTTGCTGCCGCTGGTTTCGCACGGTTCAGCGCTTCAGTCAGCGCAGCGAGGTTTTCAGCCAGCTTCTCGGCATCAAAGGAAACCTTACCGATTGGAGCGTGGATGTTACCTGCTTTGTCAACGCGGTACTCAATTTTACCAGCTTTGATTTCGTTAACGGCTTTGGTTACATCAAATGTAACGGTACCGGTTTTCGGGTTTGGCATAAGGCCTTTTGGACCGAGCACGCGACCCAGTTTCCCTACTTCACCCATCATGTCAGGGGTAGCTACGACTACGTCAAAGTCGAACCAACCGCCTTGAATTTTTGCGATCATGTCTGCATCGCCGACATAATCTGCACCAGCTGCTTCTGCTTCTTTCGCTTTTTCGCCTTTCGCGAAAACGAGAACGCGCTGTACTTTACCAGTACCGTGCGGCAGAACAACTGCACCACGGATTTGTTGGTCAGCACGCTTCGGGTCTACACCCAGACGGAATGCTGCTTCCACGGATTCGTCAAACTTAGCAGAAGCTGCTTTTTTAACCAGCTCGATACCTTCTGCTACTTCGTATACTTTGTTCTTGTCAATCAGCTTCGCAGCCTCTTGGTACTTCTTGCCACGTTTTGCCATGTTTTAAAATCTCCCTTCAATGTGGTCGTAGCGGTTTGATCCTCCCACAAACAAGGGGCACAGCTCGTGTACCCCTCATTGCAACAAAGACAATTAGTCTTCGATCACGATACCCATGGAACGAGCGGTACCTTCCACCATGCGCATAGCCGCTTCCACGGTTGCTGCGTTCAGGTCAGGGCGCTTCAGTTCAGCGATTTCACGAACTTTATCGCGTTTCAGGGTAGCAACTTTCGTCTTGTTCGGCACGCCGGAACCAGACTCGATACCAGCAGCTTTCTTCAGCAGAACAGCAGCCGGCGGAGTTTTCGTAATGAAAGTAAAGGAACGGTCTTCAAAAACAGTAATTTCTACTGGAATGATCATTCCTACTTCGCTCTCAGTACGAGCGTTGAATTCTTTACAGAATCCCATGATGTTTACACCAGCTTGACCGAGAGCCGGACCTACTGGAGGTGCAGGATTCGCTTTACCTGCCGGGATTTGCAATTTAATTACGCGGATAACCTTCTTAGCCACGTAAGACACCTCCTTACTTCACATGTGGTTATTACGGGGGAATGCCCCCTCCCACTGTTTTGCCGAAAGTCCTATGTAGACTTTCCATCTATAGTGAGAGTGCAAGAAACCCCTTATGGTTGGGGAAATAAGAAACAACATGAAATGTACCACATAGCGTGGTCATTTTCAAGATGAATCCTAATCCAATTTTTGAATCTGTGTAAAGTCTAGCTCGACCGGCGTTTCGCGACCGAAGATATCGACCAGTACGCGAACCTTTTGTCTGTCAGGGTGAATCTCGATGATTTCTCCGGTACGGTTGGAGAACGGACCGTCAGTCACGCGCACCATGTCACGAAGATCAAAATCGACTTTGATTTTGGGAATCTCGATCCCCATCTGACGCAGGATCATATCGGCCTCTTCAGGACGAAGCGCTGTCGGTTTGGAACCAGCGCCCGTGGATCCGACAAAGCCGGTAACCCCAGGGGTGTTGCGCACGACATACCAAGAGTCGTCGGTCATCACCATTTCAACAAGGACATATCCTGGAAACACCTTTTTCGTGACGGTGCGCTTTTTGCCGTCCTTCGTCTCCACTTCTTCTTCCGTGGGTACGAGAACGCGGAAGATCTTGTCTTCCATGCCCATCGACTCGACGCGCTTCTCCAGATTTGTCTTTACCTTGTTTTCATAACCCGAGTACGTATGAACCACATACCATGCTTTTTCCATATCCACAAGGACGTTATCCGTCCGTCCCTCCTAGGCGTGCAAAATTACGTTCCTAAAATCAAATCAATAAGGCGCGAGATACCCAGATCAACGACAAAGAAGAAAGCAGCGAGAAGCGTAACCGTAATGAGAACGACGACCGTGTAGGTGGTCAATTCCTTTCGGTTTGGCCAGCGGACCTTCTTCAGTTCTGATTTCACATCGCCGAAAAATTCACCGGTCCGGCGAAAACTAGATCCTATTCTTGCTAGGAAACCCACACTGCCACCCCCTGACTTCGTCGCTTCCGTTCATTACTTCGTTTCGCGATGAAGGGTCTGCTTCTTGTCACGGGAGCAATACTTTTTCAGCTCGACACGCTCAGTAGTAGTGCGCTTGTTTTTCGTGGAGATATAGTTACGCTCGCCACACTCAGTGCACGCCAACGTGATGTTTACTCGCATTTATTGCCACCTCCATCTCATTTCAAACCTACGTATTCAAAAGAACAAGGATAAAATAGTACGGGAAAACCGCTACTTTTTCCTGACCATTTTAACAAAGCAACCATAGGCAAGAGAGAAATGTGGCCATGGTTACCTAAACAAATTTATCATACCAGTCAACCCATGTCAACAAAACATCTTGACAAAGCGGAAGCATTTTGTTCCAAAAGAAAAGAGAGATTCTGCGATGCTACAGATGAATCTCTCTGCCTTCCAAATACTTTTCCAATTTGCGTTTTACCCGCTGCAGGGCATTGTCTATCGATTTGACATGCCGCTTGAGTTCTACAGCAATTTGCTGATAGGATCGGCCGTCCAAATACAGCATCAATACCTGACGCTCCAGATCGCTCAGAATTTCGCTCATCTTCCCTTCGATGTCGTCGAATTCTTCGCGATTGATGAACAATTCTTCAGGGTCAGTCACCTTCGTCCCGCAAATCACATCGAGCAGGGTGCGGTCAGAATCTTCATCGTATATAGGCTTGTCCAGCGATACATACGAGTTGAGCGGAATATGCTTTTGCCGGGTTGCTGTCTTAATCGCAGTAATAATCTGACGGGTTATGCACAATTCGGCAAACGCCTTAAACGACGTGAGCTTGTCCCCTCGGAAGTCGCGAATAGACTTGTACAATCCAATCATGCCTTCTTGGACGATGTCTTCGCGGTCTGCCCCAATGAGAAAATAGGACCTCGCTTTTGCCCTTACGAAATTCTTGTACTTGTTGATCAAGTACTCTAAGGCTTCGGCATCATTGTCACGAACCAGATCAACTACCTCTTCGTCGGACATTAACTCATATTGGGCATGCTTCAGCTCCTTGAGGTCAACGCTCACAATGATCCCCCCGCCATCCGGTTATTCCACAGATAGGGCTATTATACATGCGCCGTAAAAAAGCGTCAACCGAATCCAGGTTATTCCCTTCGCCATTTTTCGAATATTTTCGCTATTTCCCCATCCAAGGAAATACGCGTGGAGAAGCGTTCTTCACGAGTCTTCTCCACCTGCTCTTTGATCTCCTTGCCGATACTTTCCATGTCATGAAGCAACTCCCTCGCTGACTTGCGCAAGGCTCCCTGGCCAAAAATGACACGCTGGGATGTATAGTCCGAGGTCGCTACATAAATTTGTCGATTTTTCGCGTAATGTTCTGCCACAAGCTGCTCAATTTTTTCATCGGCCGTCTCTTTTTTCTTGGTGAAATAGATGTCTATCTGATAATCGCTCATCTGTCTTCCGATACCCGGCACATTGTAGGCATCAAATACGATAATGACCTTTATGCCCGTAAAGCTCTGGTAATCTGCCAGCTTGGAGATCAACAGATCACGGGCTTCGTCCATGCGCTCCTCCTCTTTGAGAACGCGCAGGTCGGGCCAGGCTCCGATGATGTTATAGCCGTCAACAATCAAAAGTTGCTTGGCTTTCCTTTTTGCCATGTCACTTCACCTGTGCCGACAAAGGACTCCTCGCGCGGTAAACTTCGTACATGAGAAGGGCAGCAGCTACTGAGGCATTCAGCGAGGTGACATTTCCCGCCATGGGCAGGCTGTACAGGAAATCACAGTTGTCCTTTACCAATCTGCTCATGCCCTTGCCTTCGCTGCCGATCACGATCGCCAGCGGCATCGAGTAATCGCCTTGGCGGAAGTCTTGTTTGGCACTGGCGTCCGTCCCGGCGATCCAGACGCCTTTTTCCTTCAGTTCCTCCATCGTACGAACCAGGTTGGTCACCCGCGCTACGGGGACGTAGTTGATTGCGCCGGCGGAGGCCTTTGCTACAGTCGCCGTCAAACTGACCGAACGCCGTTTCGGAATGACAATTCCGTGCGCTCCCACCGCATCTGCCGTCCGCATGATGGACCCCAGGTTGTGGGGGTCCTCGAGCTCATCGAGCAGTATGAGGAACGGCAGTTCATTGCGTTCCTCGGCTCTCTTCAGAATGTCCTCCACTTCGACGTAGTCATAGGCGGCGACTGAGGCAATCACACCCTGGTGATTGTCGGTGCCGCAAAGCTGGTCGAGCTTTTTGCGGTTTGCCGTGGTGACAATCACCCCTTGCTCCTTGGCAAGGGAAAAAATGGGTCCCATCAAATTTTTATTGGTCCCTTCCGCTATCCATATCTTGTTCATGGTACGGCCAGACCGCAACGCCTCGATAATCGGATTCTTTCCGACAATCCACTCTTCACTCATGTCCGTATACTCCTTCCACAATGGCAAATGCCTGCTCCATAATCTCCGCCAGCCGCTCTTCTTTCCCGCACAGATACAAGTAGCCGACGAGCGCCTCAAAAGCGGTAGCGTGCCGGTAATCGATAATATCGGCATTCTTTGCGCTGGAGCCGGATTTGGCGTTGCGCCCGCGCCTCACCACCGCTGCCTCCTCTTCCGTGAACAGAGGCATCAGGGTCAGCAGGATGTTAGCCTGCGCTTTTGCAGAGACGTACTGATTGGCCGTCTTGTGAAGCACATTTGGCTTGACCAGACCTTTTGCGATTAAATGGTAGCGAACGCAATGCGAATACGTAGCGTCGCCCAAAAAAGCGAGCACCAGCGGATTTAACAAATGCGGGTCTTTTGATAGCTCTTCCTTTTGCATGTTTTGTTATGCCCCTTTATTTTCTGCGCCAGCGAACACCTTGAGGGGTATCCTCCAGTACAATTCCCTTTTCGCTGAGGAGATCGCGAATCTCGTCGGCACGAGCAAAGTTGCGTAAGCGGCGCGCTTCCGTACGCTCTCCGATGAGCGCCTCCACCTCGCTGTCCAGCAGCTCCTCCGCCTGTTCAAGCTGCACGCCGAGTACGCTCGTCAGCTCCGTCAGCAGCGAGAGATACTGCTCGACTTGCTCCCGACCGACATTTTGATTGCGCAAGTACAGATTGGCTTCCTTGACGACCTCGTAAACGACCGTAATCGCATTGGCCGTATTCAGATCGTCGTCCATCTCGGCAATGAACTGTTCCCGCAGCTGACTGATCGTGCGGGCCTGTTCTTCGGCCAGCCCGTTCGGCTCCTGCGGCCGGGCAGTCTCCAGGCGATGGCGGAGATTGGCGTAAGCCGTCTTGATGCGCTCCAATCCATTGGCAGCCTGTTCGAGAAGATCATCGCTGAAGTTGATCGGATTGCGGTAGTGACCCTGCAGCATGAAAAATCGGATCAGCTCTCCGCCGTAATGCTGGATCAGGTCGCGTGCAAGGATGAAGTTTCCGAGCGACTTGGACATTTTTTCATTGTTGATGTTGAGCATACCGTTGTGAAGCCAGTAGCGGGCAAATACTTTTCCCGTGTAGCACTCGGATTGAGCAATTTCATTTTCATGGTGAGGGAAAACAAGATCGGTCCCCCCGGCGTGAATATCGATCTGGTCTCCGAGAAACTTCAATGCCATTGCCGAGCACTCGATATGCCAGCCGGGACGGCCTTCTCCCCACGGACTGCTCCAGCTTACCTCACCCGGCTTGGCTGCCTTCCACAGCGCAAAATCAAGCGGGTTTTCTTTCTTTTCATTGATCTCTACGCGAGCGCCCGCCTGCAGCTCATCGAGAGGCTGATGGGAAAGCTTGCCGTACTCGGTGAAACGACCTGTGCGGAAATAAACGTCACCCTCACTATCATAGGCATATCCTTTTTCAATCAGTCCTTCGATAAACTGAATGATCTCCGGAATGGTCTGCATGACCCTGGGCTGGATGTCCGGCGGCAGGATATTGAGGGAACGCAGATCTTCGTTAAAGGCGTCTGTATACCGATCTGCCACCTCTTTTACCGTGATGCCCTCCTCGTTGGCTTTCCGGATCAGCTTATCGTCGACATCTGTAATATTTTGCACAAAAGTAACCTCGTAGCCCCGGTATTTCAGGTAGCGGCGGAGCGTATCAAACACAATGGCCGGACGGGCATTGCCGATGTGGATGTAGTTGTACACAGTCGGTCCGCACACGTACATCTTCACTTTGCCGGGTTCCAGTGGAACAAACGCTTCCTTTTGTTTGGTCAGCGTATTAGTGAACTGAATGCTCATTATCCTTCTTATCCTCCCTCAAAGCGCTCACTTCTTTGCGCAACTGCTCGATTTCCTGCTGCATGGTCCGAATCATGTCCGCCACCGGGTCGGGCAAATTGACGTGGTCCAGATCATTCGTGACCTTTTTTCCGTCCTGTATGCGGATGCGGCCCGGAATACCTACGACCGTAGAATTGGGCGGCACCTCCTGCAGCACGACCGAGCCTGCCCCGATCTTGGAATTATCTCCGATTTTAAAGGAACCCAGCACTTTAGCCCCTGAAGCGATAATTACATTATTGCCTACAGTCGGATGCCGCTTCCCTTTTTCCTTGCCTGTCCCGCCCAATGTTACCCCTTGATAAATGGTGACATTGTCACCGATCTCACAGGTCTCCCCGATCACGACACCCATCCCGTGGTCAATAAACAGCCGGTTGCCGATCTTGGCCCCTGGATGAATCTCGATTCCGGTGATGAAGCGGAAAAACTGCGAAATAGCCCGCGCAAGCGTAAACCAACCGGCTTTCCAGCACTTATGGGCAATGCGATGTCCCCATATCGCATGAAGTCCGGAATACGTCAACACCACTTCGAATGTGCTGCGTGCTGCCGGATCACGCTCAAATACTGCCTGAATGTCATCCCTCATCTGTGAAAGCACAGGGTTTCACCTCCTGCTTCGTTTACCTCTCCAAAAATGATTGCTGAAAAAAATGATTGTAGAAAAACAAAAACGCCTCTGCCGCCTTCGAATCAGAAGGAGGCAGAGACGGGTTGAACCGCGGTTCCACTCTGCTTAGATCGCCAATTGTCCGTCAAAATGAACGAACACGGCAAATCTCGCTCTTTCCCGATAACGGCGGGCCACCGATTGCCCTACTGCCGGTCTTGTCAATACAGATAGACGCCGGGTTCGGGGTCACAGCTCACAGGTGCATTTCCTGACAGGTCTCGCCGGACGGCTCTCACCTTTCCATCCTCTCTTTGGACGAGACTTGCTGCAGTACTCTCCTGGTCATAGCTATATTGCATCAGGCGATCAAAAACGTCCGCCCTTGCAGTATTCATTTCCTTACTCGCCGTTTGCCAATACGCGCTTTACACGCTCAAGCACGGTCTGTTGTCCCAGCAGATAGAGCGTTTCCGCCAGATCGCGGCCATGCGCCTGACCGGTGGCCGCAACGCGGACCGGCATGAACAGAGCCTTTCCTTTATGGCCTGTTTCTTTCTGCACGTCTTTCAAAATGGCCTTGATCGTATCTGCATTATATTCAGCAGCCGCCTCAAGGTGTTTGGCAAAGGAAGTCAATACCTCCGGCAATTGCGGTTCCTTGAGTACAGCTCTTGCCTCTTCATCGTACACCACTTCTTCGAGGAAGAAAAGAGCGGCCAGCGGCACAATCTGCGCACAGTACGACATCTGCTCCTGATAGAGGGCGACGATGCTGCGTACCCACGCCTTTTTCTCCTCGCTCAGTTCCTCATCGATAAAGCCGGCTTTTTGCAAATGAGGAATGCACATCTCCGTAATCAGATCAACCGATTGACGTTTGATGTAGAAGTTGTTCATCCAGTTCATTTTCGTGGAGTCGAACACTGCCGGCGATTTGCTCACGCGCTCTTCCGAGAACAGCTTGATCAGCTCGTCCAGCGAGAAGATCTCTTCTTCTCCGCCTGGAGACCAGCCGAGCAGCACCAGGAAGTTGACGATCGCGTCCGGCAGGAAACCGAGCTCGCGATACTGTTCAATAAACTGGATGATGCTCTCGTCGCGCTTGGACATCTTTTTGCCTTCCTGATTGAGGATCAGCGCCAGATGGCCAAACTGAGGCGGCTCCCAGCCAAACGCTTCGTAAATCATCAGCTGGCGAGGCGTATTGGACAGATGCTCCTCCCCGCGGAAGACGTGACTGATCTTCATCAGGTAGTCGTCAATGACAACAGCAAAATTGTAAGTCGGGATCCCGTCCGGTCGACAGATGACAAAGTCGCCCATCTCTTTGGAATCAAACGTAACCTGCCCGCGAATCAAATCGTTGACCACGTACTGTTTGTCATCCGGCACCATAAAGTGGATGGATGGGGTGCGGCCCTCCCTTTCGTACTGTTCACGCTGTTCCGGTGTAACATGGCGATGCTTCTCCAGGATGCGCGGCGTTTCTCCACGGGCGATCTGTTCCTCACGCTCCGCATCGAGCTCTTCCTTGGTCGCGTAACAGTAGTACGCTTTCCCTTCAGCCAGAAGCTGATCGATGTACTTGCGGTAAATGTCGAGACGATCCATCTGGCGGTAAGGTCCGTACGGGCCGCCGATGTCCGTCCCCTCTTCCCAGGTGATGCCCAGCCACTTCAGATTTTTCATCTGTTCTTCGTCGGCGTTTTCTACGTTCCGGGTCTGATCCGTATCCTCGATCCGAACGATGAAAGAGCCTCCGTGATGCTTGGCGAACAAATAGTTGAAAAGTGCAGTGCGCGCACCGCCAATATGTAAATGTCCAGTCGGACTTGGAGCATACCGTGTGCGGATTTCTTTAGCCATGATTGCGCCATCCTTTCGTGAAGCAATAATCGCTTCCTTCTGTCACTTCGTATCTACGGGTTAATCTTACACCCAGTCCGCATTACTTGACAAGCAAGCAGGCGGCTTGGGCAGCAATTCCCTCTCCTCGTCCGGTAAAGCCCAATTTTTCCGAGGTGGTGGCCTTTACGTTAACCTGCGACAAATCCTCTGCTTCAAGCACTCTGGCAATCAGCTCGCGCATCTGCGGAATATAAGGGGCCATTTTGGGAGCCTGCGCAATGATCGTAGCGTCGAGGTTGCCCAGACGGTATCCCTTTTGTTTAACCAGCTCCCACACATGCTCCATCAGCTTGACGCTGTCGGCATCTTTAAAGGCAGGGTCCGTATCGGGAAAGTGACGGCCGATATCGCCCTCGCCAATCGCCCCGAGCAATGCGTCGCTGATCGCGTGCAGCAGGACATCAGCGTCCGAGTGGCCGAGCAGCCCTTTTTCATACGGGATCGTTACTCCGCCAATAATGCAAGGACGTCCCTCCACTAATTGATGTACATCAAAGCCTTGTCCGATTCTCATGATCCCTCTCCCTTTCTTCTCCGCAAGATTTCTTCTCCAAACCACAGATCATCCGGCGTGGTGATCTTGATGTTTTCGTAACTTCCCCGGACAACACTGACGGTATGCCCCAGCCATTCGACCAGCATCGCGTCGTCGGTACCTGTCTTGCCTGCCTGCAATGCCGCTTCATGCGCCTCTCGCAACAAGGAAACGAGAAAAGCTTGTGGGGTTTGGACCGCCCACAAGCTCTCGCGTGCCGGGGTCGACTGGACTACTCCGTCAGCCCCTACCACTTTGATGGTATCCTTGACGGGAACGGCCATGATCGAAGCCCGATCACGCCGCACCTGCCGAATCATCTCGCTGATTTGTTCACGAGTTACGAAAGGACGGGCAGCATCGTGTACCAGCACGTACGAGCAGTCTGAGGAAAGAGCAGCCAAGCCGTTTCTGACGCTGTCCTGCCTTTCGGCTCCGCCAAGCACAACGGTCAGCTTCAGCTTCTCCTGGCGCTTCCACTCCAGTACCTCTTCATGATCCTGTGCGCTTACCACCAGTACAATTTCCCCGATTTCGGGATGGCTGGTGAACAGGCGTACCGTACGAGTCAAGATCGGCTCACCGCCAAGCGGCAGCCAAAGCTTGTTACGTTCTGCTCCCATGCGCTTCCCGGAACCAGCCGCAACGATTACGACTCCCGTTTCCACGTTACTTCCTCTCCAGTCTCTCTGCTCTGGATGTTCGAAAAGGGAGGCTGCATCCCTCCCCTTCGCTTCATCCCTTACAACGCTTTTTCCAAAAGCTTCGGCTTGGCGAAGATCATCCTTCCAGCCGATGTTTGCAATACGCTGGTTACGAGCACTTCCAGATCGTGCCCGATGTAGTCGCGGCCGCCCTCAACGACGATCATCGTGCCATCGTCGAGATAAGCCACTCCCTGGCCATGCTCCTTGCCGTCCTTGATGACTTGCACAGTCAGCTCTTCGCCCGGGAGCACCACCGGTTTTACTGCATTGGCCAGATCGTTGATATTCAGGACAGCCACTCCCTGCAGCTCGCACACCTTGTTCAGGTTGAAATCATTGGTGACGACTTTGCCGTTCATCACCTTCGCCAGCTTGATCAGCTTGCTGTCCACTTCCGAAACTTCTTCAAAGTCTCCCTCGTAGATCTGAACCTTTACCTTCATTTCCTTTTGAATCTTGTTTAGAATGTCCAGACCGCGACGTCCGCGGTTTCTTTTCAG
>NZ_CP144923.1:0-29848 GCF_036700025.1 Brevibacillus borstelensis
ATTGGATTTGTGTCCACAAATCCGAAAAACATGCTTGTTAGGGCGCTGCCCTAAGACCCGTTATATTTGCGAAAGGAGTTGTTTTCCAGCCATGAACAAAACAGAGCTAATCAAAGTTCGGGTTACACAAGATGAACTAGAGATAATTGATAAAAAGGCACAAGTAGCAGGTTTGAAAAGAAGTCAGTACGTTAGAAAAATTTGTACGCAAGGATACATTGTAATTAGAAATTTTGACGAAGTTGAAAAGCTTGTTTATGAGATAAACAAGATCGGAAACAACATAAATCAGATTGCACGGAAGGCGAATGAATTTGACTATTTATCTAAAGATGATTTAAAGTCTATTCGGTCAAGAATTGACGAAGTTTATAAACTGATTGAAAGCTTTTACGATGAAGGGTGATGCCTCATGCCTTACGTGAAGCAAATAACAATTAAATCGACCTTGAATAAATCCCTGAACTACATCGTGAATGATAAAAAGACAGATGAAGGGATTCTTGTTTCCGGAGTGAATTGCGCCACGAACGAAAAGCTTGCTTATAAGCAAATGATGGCGAACAAGAAGAAGCATGGAAAAGAGAAGGGAACGCTTGGATTTCATTTCATGCAATCGTTCAAACCAAATGAGCTTACCGATCCGTACAAGGCTCATGAAATTGGAATGGAGTGGGCCAAGAAGCTCCTGGGCGATAAATACCAATACATTATCAGCACTCACATTGATAAGGATCACATCCATAACCATATCGTTGTAAATTCCGTTTCCCTTGAAGGGAAGAAATTTAATGCTTGCAAAAAGAGTTTGGCCGATGCAAGGAAGTTTTCTGATGAAGTGGCAAAAGAGCATGATTTAAGCATTATTCCACCGAACAAGGAATCCAGATCAAAGTCATATAAGGAATGGAAAGAAGAAAAGTCCGGTACATCGTGGAAAGCTCGTATTAAGAAAGACATTGATTCCGTTATTTCGGATTCGTCTTCCTTTGACGAGTTTTTAAATAAGATGCGGGGAATGGGATATACCATTAAGCAGGGTCATGTTAAATATATGACTTTCCGGCTGCCTGACATGGGCCGATCCGTCAGGGGGAAAACACTTGGGCCTGAATACGAAGAAGAAAAAATAAAGGAGCGGATACTCTATAGAAGCTTCGGGCTGGAAACATCGAGCCGCCGCCGTGTTTACCGTGTCAAAAACAGGATGTCAAAACAAAGTTACCGGGATGCTGCTTTCAAGTATCGGTATAAGCGCGGATCGTTGGCCGTTAACTTTGCTCTTGCGATTGTTCTTCTCAAAACGGTGTCAGATCGAAATGCTTCTAATGGAAAGGTAGTAAAGAGGAACTATAAAGCTGATTTAGAAATCAGCAAGTTATCTAGTCAGTTGAAGTACATTAATGAGAAAAACTTGCGGAGTAAATCGGAGTTGCTTTCCGAAAAAGAGAACGTAAAAGAGAAACTTGATGAAGTGATTCGCGTAATTAATCAAGCGGAAGAAGTTAAACGTAAACTCGAATTAGCAATGCAAAGTGTGAATACTTATCAGAAATACAAGCCGTTTTTTGACGAGTATAATTCTGCTGGTTTGAAAAAAATGATTTTGAAGAACAAATACAGTTCTGAAATTTCGCTGTTTGAGAATGCGAGGGAAAAACTACAAAATTTCAAAATCGACGAAAACCAAATTTCAGATTTTGTTCAGAAATTTAAAAATCACTCTCTAAAAATTGGAGAACTGAATAAGCGAAAAGAACTACTTAATGATGAAATGAAGAAACTGAATCAGATCGAAAAAACGCTAAATGACATTTCGACAAAAACGCCAAAAAGTAAAAAACGAGAAAAGGGAGAAGAACTCGAATTTTGATTTTTTGTGTATTGATGATTTTTAAAAAACTTGCTATTCTTAAATCAGAACTTCGTTTCCAAATTTGTACAGGGAGGGGAAAAGCAAAGTGGATTTAGGAACGGATGTCGCAAATGTCGCAACGAGAGTCGGGACGGAATTATCAAAAGAAGCTGCGAAGATGACTAATGAAACGATGAAACAGCTTCTTTTGTATCTGATCCAAAAAGCAAAAGAAAGTGGCAATAAAGCCGGAGAAGTTTCCTTGAAAAAACTTCGTGAAAGCAACGAGGAAATTAAAGTCTTCGACTTGCCGAAGGATCAAATGAACGACTTCATTGTAGAAGCAAAGTTTTATGGAGTGACGTTTGCTGCGCTAGAAGAAAATGCGGACAATTATGCGATTCTTTACAAAAGTAGTGAAGAAGCCCGAATAAAACGCATCTTAAAGAACCTTATTGAGCAATCCGTTGGCGAGCAATCTGTTGGTGAACATTCAATTGAAAACGAAGAAACGCCCGAAGTTGAAAATTCCGAAACTGAAAAAAACCGGGATCGTAAAATTGTCGGGAAGTTGCTCGAACACGGTGAGGCTCCATATGAACATGATCCGAACAATGAAAAAAGCTACTACGCCAAGATCATGACGGATCAGGGAGAAAAAACAATTTGGGGTGTGGATTTAGAAAGGGCAATTCGTGAAGGCGGCGTCGATGTCGGGGATGAAGCAGAATTTGAAAACAAGGGAAGGCAACCCGTTACCGTTGTTAAAAAGGAACGCGACGAGGAAGGCAATGTGATTGGTCAGACCGAAATCCAGACGCACCGAAATACGTGGGATGCAAGACCGACACTCGCAGACAAAAGGAAAGAAGTCGAACCAATGGTAAACGGCCAAAAAGAAAGGGTGCAGGTGAGAACGAAAAATAAGGAAAGAGAGGGCAGGTAAATGGCGAAGGATCGTCTAACCGTCCAGAACATTTCCGAGATCATAAAGAAGTTGAAGGACGGAGAACAACAAGAGTTCATTGTTGGTCAAGAAGCTGCTGGCAGGATTTATGTGCAGCGAATCAACAGCGATTACGTTACAAGGCCGGACGATATGAGGGCCGGGATTGAATCAGTCGGCACAGCGGAGCAAATAGCCGAGGAAGTACATCGTTACGGAGGCGGATTTGCGAAGCTGCCGGAAAAAAGCTCGCTGCTCGAAAAGCGGGAAGAAATCAAATCATTAGTCACAGAGCAAAAGGCGAGCGATCCCCCGGTTAGGAAGGGGATAGCAAGATGAATGTCGATCCGGATAAGCAACGGAAGCGAACGCGAAACTTCCTATTGTTTCTTGCTGTTCTATATCTCGTTGTTGCTTACTTCACGGTTCATTTTGTTCAGGTTATCGAGTCGTCAAAGGAACAGTTTCAGATTCAGCAGCTTGAGCGTTACATAACATCATCCTTTGAGCGAATCGAAAACATGGAGGCCCCGAGCTTTAACCAAAAAACGCTACGAATACTTTTTCTGGAGCTACTTGCTTTCTTCCTTTTTGCGGTTTATCGAATAACCGTCCAGAAAAACTTTATGCGTGGAAAGGAACACGGGACGGCCAAGTGGGGAGGCAGCGCGGATCGGAAGAAGATCGCGGATAAAGACCCATTTAATAACGTCATCTTGACCAACACTGAAAGGCTTAGCCTGAATACCAAGAAGTTCAAGCGAAACCTAAATATCTTGGTCGTCGGGGGCGCAGGGACGGGTAAATCTCGTTTCGTTGTGAAGCCGAACTTACTGCAAGCAAACACTAGCTTTGTTGTGACTGATCCCAAAGGAGAACTGCTGCGCGATACAGGGTACTTTCTTCGGAGTCAGGGATATAACATCAAAGTTTTTAACCTCATTGATCCCTCTAAAAGCTCCAAATACAATCCATTTGCTTACATCAGAAAAGAATCTGACATCCTCAAGCTCATCCATCTTCTGATTAAAAACACAAACCCGAATAAAAATAGCGGCGGCGATCCGTTTTGGGAAAAAGCTGAAACTGCGCTCTTGCAGGCAATATTTTTCTATATCTATTACGAACTACGGGAATCCGAACATCATTTTGGGACTGTCTTCGAAATGCTACGGCTGGCCGAAGTCAAAGAAGACGACGAGGAATTTAAAAGTGAATTTGACTTCCTCTTTGAGAAGTTGAGGGAGACAAAACCGAATCACATGGCCGTGAAGCAGTATGACGTTTTTCGGATGGCTTCGGGTAAGACCGCGAAAAGCATTCTTATTTCTGCTGGCGTCCGGCTCTCGCCTTTCGGGATTTCTGAAATTGAAGAACTGCTGTCTAAGGATGAATTGAACCTTACGAAGCTTGGGGATGAAAAAACAGCGCTTTTCGTGCTTATCCCCGACAGTGACACAACGTTCAACTTCCTAGCTGCCATGATGTACAGCCAGTTATTCGATTCCTTGTATTACGTGGCCGACTTTGAAAACCGAGGAAGTTTGAAGCATCATGTTCGGTTCCTGCTTGACGAGTTCGCAAACATCGGCCAAATTCCGGACTTTGACAAAATGATAGCTACAATGCGGAGCCGGAATATATCGGTAACGCCGATCATTCAAAATATGGCGCAGCTTAAAAACCTGTATAAAGACGCTTGGGAAACGATTGTTGGTAACTGCGACTCAATTCTGTTCTTGGGGGGCCAGGAACGTTCAACGCTCGAATGGGTCAATAAAGGGCTTGGTAAAATGACCATCGACACAAGCACGTCAAGCCGATCCAGAGGACGAAGCGGTTCAACAAGCGTCAGCTATGGCATACAGGGTCGTGAATTAATGACAATCGACGAAATTTCCAGAATGCCAAATGAAAAGTGCATCTTGTTTGTCCGGGGGTTAAGCCCGTTTTACAGCGACAAATTCAAGCTGGAGAAGCACAAAAACTATAAGTTTTTGTTCGACGCAAACGACCAGTATTTCTTTGATCCTGCAATGGGGGTGAACTTCACAGAGAACACAGACACAGCCGCCACCGCCAGCACCGACGACACAGCGGCCAACACGGCCAGCGCCGACAGTACCGATGAAGAACTTTCGGTCTATAACATGCGAAGTCTGGATATGGAAGACACTGCTTTGCAGGATGCAAACGTTGTTGATGTCGGGCAACTGCTGGAGGACAGTACAGATGAAATGGAAGCAATTTTGCAAGAAACCAAATAACCAAATAGATGAAGGAGAGAAAAACATGAAAGGCTTTTTCGAAAACTTTTTCAAAAACAAAGAAATGATGATGAAGGTAGCTGTTTCGGCTTTGGTACTGATGACGGTTGCTAGTCCGGCTTTTGCATCTGATGCGGGTCTGGATAAGCTGGATAACCTGATCGATGTAATTGCGAAATGGTTGGGCCGGATCGGCTTGATCGTCGCTTTCTTTGGCGGGGTACAGACGGCGTTGGGCTTCAAAAATGACGACGCTGACGGCAAAATCAGAGGGCTGAAAACACTGGCTGCGGGCTTCCTTGTCTTTGGCCTCACACAGTCCTTGTCTCTGTTCGGGCTGTGAGAAAACAGAAAAAGGGGGCGCAGAGCGCCCTCAGGCTGTCGAGAAACCCCACAATATGTTGGAGTTTCTTCTTTCATAACAATAAAATTGAGCACGAAGTGCTGGAAGTCTTAGATAGCACCACACCTAACATGCCTTTGCAAGGTGGAGTGCTATCTTTTTTATATTTTGAACGGTTGCTGTCAGCAACGCTTGCTCTTGGACATTTTCACGTCCGCGCAACCTACAATAGCGAAGTCCATGCAGTTCTTTGGCATCTGCAAAACTTCGCTCTATCGTTTGGTATCTCAACCTGTATAGGTATTTTCCTGACTTACTTAAGCGGTTCTGTCGAACCCATTCTTTACTCTCTTCCCATACATGCCTGGTTATCACCTTTTGGTGATTTTTTGACCGTGTACACATAGTGAGCATCGGACATGCCTTACATATTTCTTTATTTGACTTATACATTCTGTATCCGTTACGGTCAGTTGTCGAATAAGCAAGCTCATGTTTTTGGGGGCAAATATAGACATTCTTTTCGGGATCATATTTAAACCGCCATTTGGCGATAAGGCCTTTAACAGGTGAAAAAGCTCGATGGCCAATGACGGCAAAGATATTTAGATCGTGCAGAGCCTTGCAGATTGGAGTAGTTAAATAGCCAGCATCCAATGCAACGGCTTCAATGGTATCTGTAAACCCAAACTTCTCAATTTGGTGTTGTAGCCGATCTACATAAGGAACAGAATCATGAACGTTACCCGCAGTCACGTGTACATCAGTTATGATATTGTACTTATGATCGACTGTCCGATGATCGAGATAGAAAAAGCCTTCAGGCTTTCCGTCACGAACCATGTAACCACTGTCCGGATCAGTAGTACTCACCTTGATTTCCTTTTCTTCCTTCACATCCTCTCTAGGCTTCAATCCTTTTTTCCGTGTGCTTCACGGTCTTCATTAATGGCTGCTTCTAAATCACTAAGGTAGGCTCGACTAGATTTTTCAATAACATGCTTCTTAAATTTACGTTTGTTCGCATTTGCTTTCAGATGAGTGGAATCACTTATCAAAACACGTCCGCCAACCATGCGATGTTGGATAGCAAGGCGAACGATTTCATCAAAAATCTCTTGGAAAACATTTGTGTTTTTAAAACGAGTTCGACGATTCCAACTGATGGTAGTGTGGTCTGGAACTCGATCTGTTAGTGAAAGGCCAAGAAACCAGCGGTAAGCAATATTCGTCTGAATTTCCTTTTCGAGTTGTCTTTCTGACCGGATACCGTAAAGGTATCCAATGAAAATCATTTTAAATAAAACCACCGGATCAATGGCTGGTCTACCGTTATCTTCACAATAGTATTGGCGTACTTTTTCTCGGATGAAAGAGAAGTCTACATGCTTTTGAATAACTCGTAGCAAATGGTCCTCCGGGACCAACTCATCAAGGCATACAAATTCATATTGCATTTGTTGCTTTTTTTCATTAGAGGAAAGCACAATAATCACCCGCCAGTAAATGTAATTACAAGAATATTATAACACATTAACGCGGTGTCGTCACAAAATACAGGGAAATAAAAATGGCTGTCGACTTTCTCGACAGCCTGGGGGCGCAGAGCGCCCTTTTTCTTTCAAAGGGGTGAAGTAGATGGCAAGCCCGATAGACAATATCAAAGAAGCGTTTGACGGCTTCGTGGAGGTTGTAAATGACGTCGCAATTCTCGTCAATGAAGGCCCTGCCAGTTATCCGGGGCTGTATGCAACCATTAAAGACATCCATTCGGCCATTCTCCCGGTTGGTTACAGCCTTTTGACACTATATTTCCTACTCGATTTTTTCAGCAAAACCGTCAATTTTCAGTTTTTCAAGTGGGAGACAGTCGTTTCATGTTGCGTGAAGCTCATATTTGCCAAATTCATCATGGAACACGCCTTCGATCTGCTTGACGCGATTTTCGCTATATCGGCGCACATAACGAATATGGTTGGTTTGCATGGTAGCGACCCAAAAGTTTACGTAGATTATGACGCGATAGAAGAAGAGTACAACAGTCTCGGTTGGTTCGATAAGAAGTTCTTCGCGATTAAACTTTTGCCGTTTGAAATTTGCATATGGGCGATAAAAGTCGTAATCATCCTTGTTGTTTTCGGGCGGCTTTTTGAACTACTGATTTATACGGCAGTATCCCCAATTCCAATTGCAACGGCTATTAATGATAACCTGAATGGGACAGCAAAACGCTTTATTATGGATTACGCTGCTGTTTGCTTACAGGGAGTCATTATTATCATTGGTTGTACCGTGTATATCGCGATTTCGGCTAATATCCTGATAGGTAAAGGTGACGGAGCGAATATGGCGCTATGGCAAGGGGTACTTTCCGCTTTAGCCCTCTTGATTGTAGTCATAAAGTCCAACTCATGGGCCAAAAAGCTGACTGGCGCTTGATGTATACAATGCCGCCGACGCTGCGCGACCGGCAGCCGTCGATCGGCGCGGCGGATGTATACATTTTTGACGACCTGGCGAGCTGCAGCACGTCGGAAATGTATACATCCGGAAGCGCCAGCGACGAGATCCGGACACAAAAATGTATACAGGAGGGGGGATTCCGGAATGATTGAAATTCGCATACCTAAAGAGATTCGCCAGTTTAAAGAAAAGCTGTTCTTTGGTCTAAACCTACGTCAATTGATATGTTCGATAATCGCGATAGCCATTAACGTACCTTTGTACTGGTTCGGTAAGGATTATATTGGAGCCGACGCCGCCAGTTGGATTGTAATACTGATTGCCATACCCATTTTCTTGATTGGCTTTTTCAACTATAACGGAATGACGTTTGAACAATTCGTGAAAGCAATGCTCCAAACGGAGCTTATCTATCCTCAAAAGCGGAAGTACAAAACGGTTAACCTGTTTGACGTTACAAACAAATTTAAAGAGAAAACAGAGGAGGGGAAGAAAAATGTTCTCGGCTTTACTCGGAGGAAAAAAGAAAAAAACAACGTCCAAGCGCAAGGTTAAAATCCCGAAAACTACTCAACAAACCATTCCCTATACGGCTTGCAACGAAGACGGAATTATGCAGCATGGCCGTACTCGCTTTTCTAAATCATTTTTCTTCGAGGACATTAATTATCAGGTATCAAAGCAGGAAGACCAGGAAGAAATTTTTGTCCGGTACTGCGATTTTTTGAACTATTTCGATAACACCACCGACTTACAGGTGACAATCGTAAACAAGAGCTTTAACAAAGACGAATTGCAAAGCCGGGTACTGCTGAAAACAAAGCATGACCATTTGCAAGAGTTCCGAGACGAGTACAACGGGATGCTCAAAAAGCAGGTCGTTGGGGGAAAGAACGAATTAACAAAGCAGAAGTGCATTACCGTATCAATTGAGGCTGAATCGATAGATGAAGCCCAAAACACCTTTATGCGGATGGAAACCGAAATGCAAGCTGTTTTCAAACGAATGGGAAGTAATATCCAAACTGCCGAATTGGAAACACGGCTGGAGCTTCTTCACGATATTTACCGAATGGGGCAGGAAGGCCAGTTCCAATACGATCCGATCCAGCATAAGCGTAAGGGGCTAATTACAAAAGACTTGATCGCTCCCGATTCGTTCACGTTTAAACGCGACCATATGATGATCGGAGACAAGTACGCCAGAGCGATTCATATCAAGGAGCTGCCCTCCTATCTGAACGACAAGCTGATAAGCGAAATTACTGACTTCGGCTTTAATATGGTGCTTACGCTGAATATAAAGCCAGTTGACAGCCACAAGGCTTTAAGGCTTGTTAAAAAGCAAATGACCGGGATGGAAGCGAACAAGATCGAGTATCAAAAGCGCAGCCTGAAAAATGGTTATCTTGAGGCTTTCATACCGCATGAACTAAAGCACAGCCTTGAAGAAGCAAAAGAACTGCTGGACGATTTAATAAACAAAAACCAAAAGATGTTTCTTGTGAATATTGTCATCCTTCACTTTGCGGACGACTTAGAAAGCCTAAATAAAGATGGACGCGATATTGCGGCCATAGCGAATAAATTCTTGTGTCAGGTTGGAACCCTGCACTATCAGCAAGAAGATGCGCTAAATTCTTGCTTGCCGTACGGTCTAAACCTGCTCTCCGTTTCCCGGACGCTTACAACCGAGAGTACGGCTGTTTTCATGCCCTTCACAAACCAAGAATTGTTTCAGGAAAACGGAATGTACTACGGACAAAACGCCGTTTCCCGAAATCTGATTATGTTTAACCGATTGACCCTGAAAAATCCGAATGGATTTATTTTGGGAACGCCGGGATCAGGTAAGTCCTTTGCGGCCAAACGTGAAATGATAAACGTCCTCCTGAATACGGACGACGATGTAATTATCATTGACCCGGAGCGCGAATATACCAACTTGGTTACGAACTTCAAAGGCGAGGTCATCCATATTAGCGCGGGATCGAAGAACTACATTAATCCGCTGGATATGTCTATCGACTATTCCGACGAAGATGATCCGTTAATGCTCAAATCGGATTTTATCCTGTCGCTTTGCGAAGTCATTTTAGGCGGACGATATGGACTGACACCACGGGAAAAATCAATCATTGACCGTTGCTTGAAGCTCACCTATCACAAATATTTGCAAACGTTCGATATGGCCGATGTGCCGACGCTGCATGACTTCTATGATGTGCTGCGTACACAACATGAGGAAGAAGCGCAGCAAATAGCGACCGCCCTAGAGCTATATGTAAAAGGCAACCTGTCTGTATTCAGTAATAAGACAAATATCGACATCAATAATCGATTTGTGTGCTTCGATATTAAAGACCTTGGGAAACAGTTGAAAACAATGGGCATGTTGATTGTTCTTGACCAAGTATGGAACCGGATCACCATGAACCGAAACCGAGGTAAGAGAACATGGTTGTACATGGACGAAATCTATTTGCTTTTCGCAAACGAATATTCAGCTAACTTCCTCTTTGAATTGTACAAACGGGCCAGAAAGTGGGGAGGGGTTCCGACAGGGATCACCCAAAACGTCGAAGACTTGCTTAAATCGGAGCTTGCGCGGCGGATGCTTTCAAACAGCGACTTTTTAATGATGCTCAACCAGGCGACGAGCGACCGGAATGAGCTTGCAGCATTGCTTAATATTTCGGATACGCAACTTAGCTATGTGACCAATTCAGACAGCGGGCAAGGGTTGTTATTCATCGGCAACAGCATCATTCCGTTTACGGATAAGTTCCCGAAAAACACGAAGCTGTACAAGATGATGACGACGAAGGTTGATGAAGTCGAACGTATAGTGAAGGCCCGATAAGGGGGGAGTGAATTGAAGCGAATCAAAACCACAAATTTCAGGAAAGTACAGCCTGTTAAAGTTAGTGGATTAAACAAAAAGTTCATTGAAACACATGTCCGGGTCGGAAGCTCTAGCTCTCCGATCCGGAGCGAGCAACGCAGTGATACACCCCGGACGTCTCGCCCGGAAGCGATCCGGAGCGAGCAACGCAGTGATACACCCCGGACGTCTCGCCCGGAGGCGATCCGGAGCGAGCAACGCAGCGACACACCCCGGACGTCTCGTCCGGAGGCGATCCGGAGCGAGCAACGCAGCGACACACTCCGGACGGCCCGCACGGAGGCGATCCGGAGCGAACAGGCCGAGCCGTCACGAGTGGCAGCGCAAAAGGCTGTTATCCGGAACCGCGAAACGCCCCGGACGTCGCCACACAAGGCGACTATCCGAAGCGAGCAGCTAGAAGCGTCACGGATAAGAACGCTGCACGTTCGTAAGTCTCATTTGGAAGCTCTCCGGGCTAATAAAAAAGAAGCTTCCTATAAGGCGGTAATCCGAAGCGAGCAGCGCGAAACGCCTCGGACGGTCCGCACGGAAGCGATCCAAAGCGAGCAACCGCAAGCGTCCAAAATACGGACGCTGCACGTTCGCAAGTCTCGTATGGAAACTCTCCGGGCTAAATACAAAGAACCTGCGCGGTCAGTACCGCCGCGCAGGTATTCCGTCGGGGAAAAACAAGTCACCGTAAGAAAAATCAAGCTCCATCATTTGAAAAAGCTGAAAGCAAATTCAGGGAAGCTCAAGAGCAACACAACGAGATTTATAGGGTCAGGGAAAATCAAGACGTCCTTTGCTTCTCGCGGAGCTAATACAGGGTTTAAAGCCACTCTGAAAACCGCAGCGGCGGCAAGTATGAAGCGTAATATGCGGCAATTGCGGGAAACGTCTCTCCGGCAATCCTATTATGCTTTGGACAGTCATGCGGACGAAGAACATAATATAGCAATTCAATCGCTGCTAGATTCAAAGACTGGCATTTCTAAGACAAAACGTTCCTACCGGAAAATATCGACGGCGGTTGATAGAATCAAAGGCGTTGATAGATTCAAGGGCAAGTCTATTAGAAGTATGGCCCGCCCGAAGAATTTTATGCGTGTCCGGAACATAAAAAGTGCAAGTTCGGCAGCGGCAGCAGGGAACAAGTTTTTGACCAAAAAAGCATTGGCAACGGCGGCTCGTAACAATGCCTTTAAAAGTGGATTGAAGAAGATTCTTGCATCGCCAGCAGCGGCGCTGAAACGGGGCGCAATGCTTTTAGCAAAACAACTCGCGGCAAAAGCTGCGGCTGCTGTTGCAGCAAATCCGTATACATGGGCCGCTGCTGCTGTTGTGGCTATCCTTTTACTGGTGATGATGACTATCACGAATGGCGGGGGAATGAATACGGCTGCGGCTGGAACGGCGTTTATGGCAGACGAATCGACTATTGTTCAGTACAAAGACTTTATCAAAGACATGGACACCCAATTCAAAAACCAAATCGAAAGCTACAGAAACGCTGGCTATGATGACGTTCGGATTGAGTATATGAACGAGGAAGGCACGTTACAAACGAACTGGGTCGAAATATTAGCCATTGTCGCGGTTAAATACGAGCAGGAGCTTGAATTTACGCCTGAACAACAGACTTACATGCAATCCATTTTTGATTTAATGAACCGCATCGAGACGAGGGAAGAAACTTATACAGAGACAGAATGTTCAGGTAGCGGTGAAGAAAGAACATGTGAAACAGTGACCAAAACAAGGCTGATCGTAAATATCTATTCGTACAGCATGGAAGACATTTTCGATCAAATTGGGTTCAACGAAGAACAGCAAGAGTGGGTGAGACGGCTAGTTACAAGTGACGTCATTCGGGAACAATTCCCCGATTTAGTTGACTCCATTGACTACGGAACTAATCCTTTGACGCCGGAAGAACTAGAAGCGATCCGCAACCGGATCGGCGAAAACATTCAGGGAGCAAGACGAGATGTTATTGAAGCCGGGCTTACACTTGAAGGAAAGGTTAAGTATTTTTGGGGCGGTAAGTCCCCTGCGGGCTGGAATAATGAATGGGGTACGCCAAGGCTGGTTACTGCCCCCGGAAGTAAGACAACTGGAACATATCAGCCTTTCGGATTGGATTGCTCCGGGTTCATTGATTGGGCTTTCAAGACGGGCGGTTTAGGAAATGTCTTCTCCGCTGGCGGCACATCTTACCAGTGGACGCGCACAAGGTCTATTACATGGGACGAATTGATTCCCGGTGACTTGGTGTTTAAGAACATGCCGGGGCAAGGGGGCATTAACCACATTGGAATATTCATCGGAAAAGACCAAAGCGGAAAGAACCTCTATGTTCATTGTGAAGGCGGTTCGGGAGTCGTCGTCAACAGCTATAAAGGGTTCAAATATCCACGTCGTCCGCTGATTTTCGATTGATGTATACTTTTTTCCGGATCTGACGAGCTGGCCAGGCGCGAAAATGTATACATTTCGTCCTGGCTGCAGCGTCGCCGAC
The DNA here is from genome assembly GCF_036700025.1 of Brevibacillus borstelensis. Classification (NCBI taxonomy): domain Bacteria; kingdom Bacillati; phylum Bacillota; class Bacilli; order Caryophanales; family Paenibacillaceae; genus Brevibacillus; species Brevibacillus borstelensis. The sequence continues at coordinate 13,283 of NZ_CP144923.1, forward strand.
TGCGAAAAATGTATACATGCTCAGCGCGGATCGCGCCCGGCCGTTGCCGCGGCTCCGGATCATTTGTATACAGGAATTTTGAAGGGAGGATGACAAATTTGCGGTTCAAGATAGCAATTCCCTTAGTGATTTTTTTGTTTCTTTTTGCGGGTTACTCCTATGCGGAACCTCAAAATCCAGTTACTATAGAGAAAGTGGGAAAAGTAAAACTGGAAGCAACCGTGCCGCAAGGATTTTCAAATTCTGTTCTGATTAACTTTACTGCGGCGGACGGAAATAGTGTTATTAAGCGGCTGGATGCAGCTAACGCTTTTAAAACCAGTGAGGAAATCCCAATCGGCAAATATACGATTGGATTCATTAACATCGTCGGGCAAAACGCGACGGACTACAGCCTTCAATATCCGGAGAATTTAACGATTGAGGAAGGAAAGGAGGCAACCTTTACATTAAAAATCGAATTAAAACAGACCGCAAAAAATAATCCTGTAAAAGAGACTACCCCCGCAACGAATCAGGAACCAACGTCTGAAAAAGATTTTGAAAAGATGCTTGAACAGATGGATAGTAGTCAAGCTACAGTTTCCGAAAATCGACAAAATCAGACCGATCCGGCTCCTACGAAACAGCCTGAATTAAAAACAAACGTTCAAGTGAATTCCGGAAGAAATCCAATGAATGATGCCGCATCAGCTATCCTGTTTTTTGGCATTTGCGGTATCGTGGGCGTTCTGTTTTTTGCCTTTCGACATGTAGCCTACAAACACGATTATTACGATATTTAGGAGGAAAAAATGAAAGAGGCAAAGATTGAAGATAAGCTGTTGAAATTGTATGAGAAGCAGGAAAAACTAACGGAGAGAAAAGAAAAGATTGACGAACAGTTACGGAAGGTTAACAAGCAAATCAAGGAATTGGAGCATGAGCAGCAAGCAAAAACGATTGAAGAAACGATGGTTGTCGTCAATAAGCGCGGCCTTGACTTAAAGCTAGTTTTACAGGCGATTGAAAGCGGTCAATTGGATCACATTCTAAAATCTGAAAACAGTGATTCAGAGGAAAAACAGGAAGGTCAAGCGCAGGGAGGACAAGCAGAAGGGCAGTAAATAAAAAAATAACGAACGATGATTTTCTTCCGGAGAATCGATCGTTCGTTTTTTTATTTTTCAGTTCGGAAGATAAAGCGAAGAATGTCAACCGCTTTACGCTGGTTTTCGTCGTTTTCCTTGAGAAGTATAGCGGCAGCTTCTAATACTGGTTCGGTCATTTCCACGTCTTTAAAAACACTGTCGGAAAGCAAAGCCGCTAAACTGCATTCTAACGCCTTCGCTACTTTCTCCAATGTTTGTATTTTTACGTTGTATTCTCCACGTTCAATTTTTCCGAGATAAGAAAAGCTCATTCCGGCCAAATCCGCAAGCTGCTCTTGCGTCATTCCCTTCAATTTTCGTCGTTTCCGGACATTGCTTCCTATGATTTTTAATGTAGATTGTTCCATTTCTCACTCCATACCTTTAATAATTCCAGTGTAGTCCATCCGTGGTAGTGTTTTTAGGTATGTAAACAGACAAAAGACTTATTTTCATTGTCTGTTAGTGGCTCATTTTGTATAATGGAACATACAGCCGTCGAAGGGAGTAACCGGATATTTTCACCTTATTGAAATGGTTACTATTTTGGGGTTACTTTATTCTTTTGCTTTTCGCCGTAGCCTATTATTCGTATAAATTCATTGTTTTTGCTCTCTGATCGGAAGCGTAGCCGAAGTGACGGGGCGGAGTGGGAGCGGTAGGGGCATGGCCGCAATGGCTGGATAGCGCAGGGCGCGAGGCTCGTCGTCAAGGGCGTCCGGAGCGCCAGCGGAGGGCGGCGGAAGCGCACCCTTGACGATGAGAAGCCCTGTGGTAGCCTGCCCAGGCAGCCATGACCAAGAGCGGACACGGAGCTGCACCGCAGCCGGGATAATAGCATAAAACCATCAACGAGAAACAGTCCTTGAATTGATTTTTTAAGGGCTGTTTTTTATTTGGCTCCCGCAGTAGACGCCCCCTAAAAGTCAAGCGACTCACAGGCTCTAAGGCAGCATAGCTGCCTAAGACCCTGTAGATTCCATTGACTTTCTTTACGGGGGCTGCAAGGAAGCAAGACCTTTGCAAGCTGATTCAAGGAAGCGGAAGGTTTGAGCGCATACATATCCCTTATCCGGCCTTGCTCCTTCCGTTTTCAAAGAAGGAACATCCGCATACCGTAGCCATCCGGTCGCATGGGATCATATCGAACCTCTCCGCGCAAGGCGAAAAAATTTTTTGAGGAAACCACTCAAAAAATTTTTGTCGTCCCTTCGGGATGCCCTTGCGCTCCGAGAACCGATATGATCTTAAATTTGCGACGGCTACGGTATACGGATGTTTTTTGTTCTTTGAAAACTACATACGCAAGGCAAGGCAGCATAGAAGATCCATGCTCCAAACCTTAAAACCATCCGCTCATCGCCGCTCGGGCTAGACAGGCAAACGGTTCCGGATGTTAGGGGGTTAGGGCGGAAATGTCAAGCTTTGAAAGGAGGTGAAAACGATGGAATTGATCGACGAAATCGAACAGAAGCGCCGCGAAATGGAGAATTTGGCCCTTGAAAAAGGGTTAGGAGCGCCGGAGGTGTTGAAGGTATCCGAAGAACTCGACCAGCTTTTAAATCAATATCTGAAGGTGAGTCAAAGTGCATGTTAAAAGCCCACTTGCTTTTAGGGAAGCAAATGGGCCGGGGCGAAGAATTTTCCGAGCCTTCGCCCCTCTATTTTACCACAAGTAAAGGAGAGGGAACACATGAGCAATAAAATCTATGAAATGGTAACTGACCGCATTATCGCGGAATTGGAAAAAGGAATTGTGCCTTGGCGCCGCCCGTGGCGCGTGGGTGCGGCTGTCAATTGGAAGACACAAAAGCCGTATCGGGGCGTTAATACGCTGCTGCTGGAGCCGGGAGAGTATGCGACCTTCAAGCAGGTAAGCGAAGCCGGGGGCAAAGTCAAAAAAGGCGAGAAAGGGCAATTCGTTGTTTTCTGGACATGGCTTGAAAAAGAGAACGAGGAAACCGGGGAAAAGGAAAAAATCCCATTCTTGCGCTATTACACGGTGTTTGAAATCAATCGGCAATGCGAAGGATTGCAAAGCAAGCGGAACGACGAAACATTTGACCACGACCCAATAGAGGAAGCCGAGCGCATTTGTGCGAGCTACAAAGACGCGCCGCCCGTTCGCTTTGCTTCCGGGCGGGCATTCTATCGCCCATCTGACGATATTGTAAGCGTGCCGCCGCTATGCGATTACCCCAAGCCGGAAGAATACTACAGCACCCTTTTTCATGAGCATGTTCACAGTACAGGGCATTCCAAACGGTTAAACCGTTCCGGAATTACCGAGATTGCCGCATTTGGTGACGAGAACTATTCGAAAGAGGAACTTGTTGCCGAGATCGGCGCGGCCATGCTGTGCGGCGTTGCCGGAATCGATAACAGCACAATGCAAAACAGCGTCGCTTATATTGGCGGCTGGCTTAGGAAGTTGAAGGAGGACAAAAAGCTAATCGTTCAGGCAGCAGCGCAAGCGCAGAAAGCGGCAGATTATATTTTGGGAACTGTATTTGAGGAAGCCACCGAATAACAGCGCTCCGCCCCCTGATCGGGGGCGGCAGCTACCTAAAATATAATCTGTCAGGGGGAATTAACGATGTACACCCACGGAAAAAAAATCAATGGTCGCTTGTATGTCCGCACGTCCGGCGGAAACTGGATTGAATTGCGGTTGCTTATAGGGGTACCGCCAACATTTTAACGATAATATACGCTAAGCCTTCGGATGTACCTGGCTTAGCGTTTTTTCTTACTCTAAGCCCAATAGTCCGGGCTACACCGCCCGGACTACCGATCACTCACCTTCCTGTTGTTTCAGCGGTCGTAATGAGTTGAGAGACGTATTCTGCTTGAAGTTGAATTTGTATTCACCTAGAAAATTGATGTGCTCCCATCCAAGGGGGGAAATGTGATTTAGCAGTTCTTCCTGAAGCTTACCTTGCTTTTTGCGGTGTTCAGTTGCCTGCTGGAGATAGACGGTATTCCAAACGCTAATTGCATTGATGATAATGTTCAACGCACTTGCCCGTTGGAGCTGATCTTGTAGCGCACGTTCCCGCAGTTCGCCATGTTTGCCGAAGAATTTTTATTTTAATATCAATTCGATGATGTTGCTTGTTTTGCCACCGGATGACGAACTTTTTTGACGCATTGTCATCCTCCCTGCACCTGCCATTTCCACGAGAATTTGCCCGATGGCGTTTGTGGTATCAATCACCATGTTTTTGATTGCTTTAGGTTCCAGCGTCACCCCGTTGTCGATGGCTGTGCCATCGATCACACTTGGCAATACATTGCCGTTTGCACTGTCTTTGACGACCATGTTAATATTTTTTTCTTCGTCGCTGCCATTGTTGATCGCCACCGAAAGTGTGGTTTCTCCGTTTTTGCGAGACATCGTGAACGTGGTTTTTGAACTGTTTTCAAGCATGGGTAAACGCCTCCTTAAGCGATTGAATTATTTTGGTTTAACATATCAAAAATGCGCTGTTGTTTATTTTTTTCATCATCGAGCAGTTTGGAAATAATCCCTTCCAAATTCGTCGTCCCCGACGTGCCGCAGGTACAGCCGCTTGTTGATCCGCTAGAAGGCTGACAGTTACAGCAGGTACGGCATTTGCAAAACAAAAGCAATAAGGCTAAAAGCACGGAATTGTCGCTAATTTGAATTTGATTGCCAACGGTGAAGTTGTTGCCATTGGAGACGGTGTTTGCCGAGTTGTTTGCCGAGCTCGCTAACCCGTTTGCCGTGCTCACTAAGGCGCTGTTGTAGTCAAAGGTGTTGTTGGATTCACTGGTATTCGTGGATTCGTTGGTGGCGCAGCTGGTGGAGTTTAACGTGCTGTTGGCGGTGCTTGCGTTGTCGTTCGTTGAAGAGTTGTCAGCATTGGAGGTATTGGTGGTAGTATTATCGCCTGTCGACGCTGTTGCTGTAGGCGTAGAGGTGTTATCACCTGTGGTGGCAGTGGCACTGGTTGTGGATGAATTATCGCCAGTGGTTGAGGAACTGTCACCTGCACTCGATGTAGCATCTGTATCCGATGAGTTTGTTGCAGGACCACTTGTTGTGGTTGACGTATTATCACCATTCGTTGATGTGCTATCACCTGAGCTGCTGGTGGCGTCCGTATCCGATGAGTTGGCCGCAGGACCACTACTTGTGGTGGAGGTATTATCTCCATTGGTGGAGGTACTATCACCCGATGACGAAGTGCTGGTGGCGTCTGATGCGTTGTTCGAGCCGCTAGTTGAGGTTAATGTATCGGTCACGGTAGCCGAACTATCATTATCACTGTTGTTGGTTGCACCACTGGTGGAATTAACCGTTTCGTTAATGGTAGAGTCACTATCGGTATTAGAGGTATTGTTCGAGCCGCTTGTGCTTGTTAATGTGTCATTGACAGTAGCCGAACTATCATTATCACTGTTGTTGGTTGCACCACTGGTGGAATTAACCGTTTCGTTAATGGTAGAGTCACTATCGGTATTAGAGGTATTGTTCGAGCCGCTTGTGCTTGTTAATGTGTCATTGACAGTAGCCGAACTATCATTATCACTGGTGTTGGTTGCACCACTGGTGGAATTAACCGTTTCGTTAATGGTAGAGTCACTATCGGTATTAGAGGTATTGTTCGAGCCGCTTGTGCTTGTTAATGTGTCATTGACAGTAGCCGAACTATCGTTATCACTGGTGTTGGTTGCACCACTGGTGGAATTAACCGTTTCGTTAATGGTAGAGTCACTATCGGTATTAGTGGCGTTCGTTGCCGTACTTTGGTTATCGACTTTTTCGAAAATTTTCGAGTCGCTGTCGCTTTCCGAATGATTTTTAGCGCCACTTTCGCTTGTAAGTTGATCGTTAATGGTGGATCCGCTGTCGTTATCATTTGTGCTTGTGGCATTACTAATGGCATGAGCTTGGTTTTTAGCAAGGTTTTTAGCAAGGCTTTTGGCAATCGCCTTGTCGATCGCCTTGGCTAAGGAAATCGTCACTTTGACAGGCGGCTTGCGGTGTTTGTGTTTTTTACGATGACAGCTACACGCTGTTTGCTGGGAAGATTTTTTTTTGCAGGTTGTTTTTCTTTTTCTAAATTCCTTTGTCATTACTTCTATCCTCTCCTTTGATGGGGGTAGTTGACTACCCTTTAGTATATTTGCCTGCTATTAACTCGGAAACGGCGAATCTACCTATAAATTTTTGTCCATCTATCAAATACACAGAAAATGGGCAAAAAAAGACCTTGTCTCGCTCTCGGCAAGACAAGGTAAGGTCCATGACAAAGGAGGTGTAGCTACCCTATGTTTGATATATGCAGGAGGACGGGTTTTCGCTCCCCTTGCCCTGGACAGTCAACCGGGGTATTGCCAACAAAACGCGGAAAGCGTACGCTAAGAAACCTTGAAATTTATTAGCCTCAATCTATCCAAATGATTCCATCCAAAAGAAGCAAACCCTCCCTACTTTGCAAGGGCTAGGGGGATTACCAAGAATATAAAAGAGAAAAGAATCGGAAATAAGATCAACCTCAAATAGTCGGTGATTCCTTAAGTATAAGAAACGTTGGCTTTTTTATATGACGGTTTGTCAAGCCAAGTGCGACAGAGCTTCCAAGAATGATTCGTGAGCGGTTTTCCAGCCTAAACATTTTCTCGGTCGATTGTTAATGAGATACAGTGCCTGACCCAATTCTTCCTCGGAAACCTCAGCGAAGTCTTTTCCTTTTGGGAAAAATTCACGAAGAAGTCCATTGGAATTCTCATTGGTGCCACGTTGCCAGGAAGAGTATGGATCGGCAAAGTAAATGTTTAGGTTATGGACGGATTCCAGGCGATCATAACAGGCAAATTCTTTTCCTCGATCAACAGTGGCTGTTTGAAACGTACCTTTGGGAAAAGAGCGAGCAATCATACCAAATGCCTTCTCTAGCGAAATGGAAGTCCGATCAGGCATCTTGATAGCAAGATAGAGACGGGTCTTACGCTCGGCAAACGTGGCTACACATGCTTTACTTTTTCCTCGACTCGAAACAACCGTATCAAGCTCCCAGTGACCAAAACTCTCGCGTTTTCTCACTTCTTTGGGTCGCTGTTGAATGGATTTACCTACGTTAAATCGACCACGTGTTTCACGAGGCTGTCTGCGTTTTCCTTTATGGCGCAAGACAGTGGTATCTCCTTTCACCAAAAGTCCTTGATACAGCCATCGGTAGATCGTTCTAAACGATACCTTCTGCTCTGGGCAGTCTTGGCTCATACGTCCGGAAATTTGCTCGGGAGACCAGGTTTGCGCTAATTTTTCAGCAATATAGGAGCCACGTTCGGGTGTCCATTTGCCACGGGAAGTGGACTTCTCTCGACGCTGCCCATACGCATGATGAGCCGTCTCGGCTTGATATTCGCCTGCCTCCATTCCCCGAGTTAACTCACGGGCAATCGTAGAGTGATGCCGTTTGAGTTCAGTGGCAATGGCCCGAGTAGACCAACCCAGACGATGGAGTAACGCTAGCTGACTGCGCTCTGTTATGCTAAGATGTGAATAACTCATGATTGATTCTCCTGTGTAAATGTGTTGTGGTAACTTCATTTTACACGAATCAATCATGGGCCATTTTTTTGCCTTTGGTTAGGTGTCGCACTTCATATTACAATCCGTCATATAGAAAAATCCTTAGAGTATATTTTCGTCAAAATGTTGGATGGACCCCTTATAGATAAATACGCCTTAAAGTCGATTTCATAGGGAGGGGCTTTGTATGACGGTATATAGAGCGGAGGACGGAACGGCCTATACTCAGGAAGATATAAACGCATTGATCGACCACTATTTAAGCAAAACGCCCGGATGGTCTATAGAAGCCCGTTTGTTTCCTTTGGTTCGGGGCGTTCTCTATCATTATGTGCTGGCGCTGGCGACATGGGAGCATCCAGCAACAATATTAGATCAAATTGACGATGAAGAACGAAGTATCATCATAGAGCGTGTGAGCGCAATTTTGGCGTAAAAGCGCCGCCCCCAACCGGGGCCCCTTCCCCGGTCGGGGGCGGAAAAGCAGAAAAACATTCACTCAAAGGACAAAAGCAATTCTATTGATTGTTCGTTTATGACCAAAATTTTTTTTGTATACATTTTTCCGGATCTTGTGAGCTGGCCAGGCGCGAAAATGTATACATATCGTCCTGGCTGCAGCGATGCCGGTTGCAAAAAATGTATACACACGCGGCGCGGATCGCGCCCGGCCAACGCAGCACCCGGCTACATCCTGTATACACTTCGACACAAAGCGCTTTTCGATGTCGTTTTGTGTCGCGTCTATCATAGCTTGTCAAACAAAATATGATGTGGAATAATGTAGTTAAATCTATTAAACTTATTTGAAAACAAAATAAAATAAAGCCATTGTTTCAGCCGCAACGAGCTACCAACTCGTTAGCTGCTCCGTCTGAACCTCCATTCAGCGAAACAGGTGCCTCACAACAGCTTTTCGGATACCTTTAGTATACCCAAATTTCGTGGTATTTACAAGGATTCTTGAAAGGAAGTTCGTGGCTTTTTACTAAATGTAAAAAGGCCCCTAATCGCCCTGTGAAGTTCGGCGGTTAGGGGCTTTTCTGGTTTTCAAAAATAGATTCCAACAACTAGAGATACATATATGAGCCAAACAGAAAAAGCGAATATCAGGCGCACGATTTCCCATTTTTTGAAAAATGGTAATCGTATGCTTAGTTTCTTATTGCCTTTTTTCGGACTAAGCAGAATGCCACCCAAAACGACGTGAAAAAAATGGTCAAATCGATCACACATCGGGTTTGTCGTCCCGATCTCCCCGGAAGCGGCCAGCGGCGAAAAAGTCCGAACCTGAAACGGTGTAGGCGGCGCGACGTCCGATATTAAACTGCTTGGGGATGATTAAGCCAGCTAAATGGCCTTGATTATTCGCGCCCGATTGCGCCCCTGCAATCGCTCCAGATTGGCGATGTGACTCCATCGACCATATTCCCGTCCGTGTACGCCGAAAGGCGTAGGCTGGCTGTCAGAGCGCCGCACATATATGCGGCCACGTGGTAAAGCACGACCTGGGCACGTTGAATGACAGTAAAAGCGAAGCGACCGACGGCGGCTCCGTTACGCCTAACGTTGACCCTAGCCTAGCCCTCCTTATGCCGTTTTCGGCTATAAGGGGGGCGTGTGCTCGCTCGCTCAAGCTCTCCACCCGCCTATCACAAACCCCAAGCCCCGTCAAGCACAAATTTGCGAGCACACAAACGCAGGGGCGGGCGTGGGGAGGATGATTTTAATCCATAAGGCGAGCGTAGCTCGGCTACCTTTCATTGCGGCTGTGGATAAAGATTGAATATTGATAGAGTTGTCCACAAGACCTTTTTAGACACCTGTTTGCCGCACCTGCGGCACAACAACACTTCCTCCGACCTCTGGCATTGATTTACATTAACGTCAATGTTAATATTAATGTATACATAAATTTATTGAGGGTAAGCTTTATGGTTCAAAGGCTCATTAGTCCGGTGTTATACGATTAGGAGGAAGTGAGGGGGGAGTGTCCCGGCGCGTGTTTTTTGCTCGACGGATAAAAACATTATTGTTAATGTTAATGTAATTGTTTATAATGATGTTGAGGGGGAATACATGTACATACTTGCAATGCTGTCTATGCTGCTTGACCATGTAGGAATTGTGTTCTTTCCGGAAGAAATTACTTATAGGATTATCGGGCGGCTGGCTCTGCCTATTTACGCTTTCGGAATTGTACAAGGCTTCCGGCACACTTCCAGTTTTCGGCGCTACGTTTGCCGTCTGTTGCTGCTTGCGGCAGTTTCGCAGATTCCTTTCATGCTGGCGGTGAGCGATTCGGAAATAAATATTATAGGGACATTCATAATTTGTTTGGTAGTTTTGAAACTGCTCGGCTCCATGAAAAATACAGCGTGGAAAGTCTTGCTGATCGGGGGGGCGGCGCTGGCCCTAGAACTATTTCCGTTTGAATATGGCTGCTACGTCTTGGTTTTGGTGCTGATCTTTCATTACTCAAAAAGCGAGATTTTAATGCACTTGGTACTGAATGCCCTGTTTTTACCGATTATGCCTCTACAGGTTTTTAGTGTATTGGGAACGGCATTAATCAAATCCGGGTTTTATGTGGGACGAGTTCCGCGCTGGATGTGGCGGAGCTTCTATCCAGCACACCTTACGATCATTGCGGTAATATTATATTTTTATCAACGTTAACATTAACATTAACGCATATAATTATATTTATAATGATGGAGGGGTTATTGTGAAAATTGCGGTATCAACGAATAAAGGCGGAGTTCTCAAAACGTCAATTACGACTAACTTGGCCGGAGTGTTCGCCAAAGAAGGAAAGAAAGTGCTTATCGTGGACACGGACAACCAGGGCAACTGTTATGTATCGTTTGGCGGCAATCCCGACACGTTAAAATCCTCAATTTACGATGTGCTGGTTAACGGCCATGAGATTGATAAAGCTATCGTGAAGGTTCATGAAAACATCGACTTGCTCCCTGCTAATGACGATATGGCGTTCTTTGAATTTGATGTCCTAGCGGATCGGAACAAGTTCCCGAAGCCGTTCAGCTTGATGCAAAGCCATTTGAAAACGATTGAAGACAGATACGATTGCATTCTTTTTGACACGCCGCCAAACTTGGGGCTGGTTCAGGGGAATGTGTTGAGTTACGTCGATAATGTATTAATACCGTTCCAGCCGGAAAGCTACTCGATGCGCTCTTTAATAAAAATCATTAAGGCAATCAATGACTTTAAGGAGCAGACAAACAAGCAGCTAAGTATTCTAGGCGTGGTTGCAACGTTGGTAGACTCCAGAACGACGCTGCATTCCGAAATCATTACAGAATGCCGGAAATATTGCCTACAGCAGAACATTAAGATGTTCGATGTAGTTATTCCGCGCTCGGTGCGCTTTGCTTCTAGCGTAGCCTTTGAGCGTTTGCCAGCTACTTTGTCGGCAGATGCAAAGTCCCAAATCGTACACAATTACTTTGAACTGTACGAAGAAATTAAAGAACTGCTATAATAATGTTAATGTAATTGTTTCTGTTAATATTAATGAAAAGGAACGGTGAAACAAGTGAGCAAGCAAAGAAGATCAATTGCAAGTTTCAGTGACCTTGCACAAGTCGGAAATGACAATGATAACACCAATAAAAACGAAAACAATAACGTTGATGGAAACATTAACGTTAACAATAATAATGATGTAAACGAAAATAAAAGCGATAATAACGATAATAACGTCAACGAAAACAAAAATGATAATAAAAACAATGATGAAAACAGGAACGATAACAACAATATTAACGTATATGATGATGATATTCTTTCAAGCATCACGAAGCAGCCAGCAAACAAAAAACCTACAGGGATTTACTTCGAGAGCGACGTATTGGAAAAGCTTCAAGAATTGACGAAAGGCCGGGGGCGTGGAGCGCAGAGCAAATTAGTGAATGACGTGGTTAAGAGGTATTTTATCGAAAAAGGGTTTCTGTCAGAAAGGAGAGAATAATTTAAGAAGTAAAGGCGGGTGATTGCGTGGACGAAACGCTGAAATGGTACCTGATAATTCTAGTGGTACTGTGTGTTTGTTATCAAATGAACAACCTATTCGGTCGGCTGGCAAGGCTTATCACAATAGGCATGGTGCTTATTATCATATTTTCAGACATCGTTGGCCCGTGGACAGACAAGCTGCTAATGGTTGCAATCTTTGGACTTCCAATGTACATTAGCTGGTTCATAAAGTTCTATGTGAACAGACCGCGCTAGGTTACGTGTATACAAAAACATGTCCGGATCTTGTCGCCGGCGTTTCCGAATGTATACATTTCCGACGAGCTGCAGCTCTCCAGGTCGCCAAAAATGTATACATTCATAGTGCCGATCGACAGCGGCCAGCCGCGCAGCAGCGGCAGCGCTGTATACAAAATCAGTAGGGGAGGGGAGTTCATTGTCACAGAATGGCAAGAAGTATTTCTTAGATGAAGGTATTCATTTGTTCCCTGAACCGTCAAAGGAAACAAAGGAGTATATGAAGAAAATCCGGATTCTCTCGAATCAACATCTTCTAATGAGGACAAAACAGAACTTAAATACTCGGCTATAGTCAAACAATCAATAACCGACTTTCGGCGCTAGAATAAGTGGAAGAACCGCTCTTTTTGAAGGGCGGTTTTTTTCGGCACATAATATAAATTATGTACCGAAAACCTTGCTCGAATCATTGTTTTTCGGTGCATAACTATGTTAAAATGACAGTAAATTTTCGGTACATAACTAAACAGCAAAAAGTTTCTTTTGGTTACTTAAAATAATTAGATTTAAGTTACCTAATTTAATTGACTTTAAGTTACCTAAAGTGTTATAATTAAAGTAACTTAAAAGGAGGATGAACTATAAGATGATGACCGAAAAGTGTATGAACTGTGGCGGTACGGAAGATGTGACCGATTTTGTATCTGGAACTGAAAGAATTGTACTGTGCGTCAATTGTCGGTATAAACTAGCCACCAATCAAATGACCGTTAAGCAGATCGGAAGGCCATCATTAGGAGTGACGAAGAAAGTTTCCCTCACACTTCCAGAATCCACTTGGGAGCATATTGACAGTGAGGCGAACGGAAACCGCTCTGAATACTTTAGGAAGCTGCTGGATCGGGATATGTGGAGCCAAGGTGATTGGAGCAATAATGCCTGTCTTGGATACGCAATTTTAGGGGCGCAGCGCCTTGGATACAGCGAAGAGGAAATAAAGAAACTTATTAGGGCGATTTATAGCGAGTTTGACTTTAAGACCATCGGAGAAGCCCGGAAGGTTTACGAGGAATCGCCTTATTGATGCGGGTTGAAACGAAGGGCCATAAAGTTAATTTTTAGGGTCATAGAATGGAGAATTTGGGTCGTGAAAGGGGAGGGAGTAATGCCGCGCAACACCTCGTTAGACAAACGCCCAAGACTTGATTGCAGTAGCGGCGTAAAAGCCCGTATAAGAGCTTTACGCGAGCAATTAGGGTATACCACTGATTCGGAGGCTATCGCCTATCTGCTGGCCGTCTATGATGACCAGTACGATAAAATAACGCTTCCGAAGGATAAGACGTTTCGTGAAAAGGCTGATGCTTTGAATAGGCAATTATCTTTTTGACCAATAAACAGGGAGGGATGTTCGATGTTTGTGGTGCGAGGAAAAACCATGAAATTCACAAGCACAAACCCCGACAACCTTGATGAAGAAGTGAGCTATAAAACCTACGATGAAGCCAAAAGGGTGAGAGAGGAATTAAAGGCGCTTTTTCCATTCGAGGATTTTGAAGTTACAGAAGTTTCTTGACCAAGTACATCAATTCAGCAGTTGTATACATAAAGCGAGCGCCCGCGGCAACGGCCGGGCGCGATCCGAGCCGCGCATGTATACAATTAACCGAACCGGCGACGCTGCAGCCTGGGTGAAATGTATACTTTTTCGCGCCTGGCCAGCTCACGAGATCCGGAAAAATGTATACACCAAGGGGGAAGAATATGTCCAGAACACCAATTCAGGTTCCGATAGAGCTTAAAGAGGAACTGGAGGACTTAAAAAGGGAGCTACATTGCAGCAGCTTGCCAGACGTCATTGTTCGGCTGATTCAGGATAAGAATCGAAACGCAGAAATTCGTAAGGAAGAACAAAAGAAAACCGAAGCGGAGCGAGCGCGGCAGAACAGGGAAGATGTAAACTTAGGGGAAGAAAGAAAGCTGCGGTTAATCGAATTTCAAAATGAAATTGGATTAGCTTCCGAGGGTGAAACGATTGATTTTCTGATGGAGGTTTTTCGATCAACGCCGCAGATCGGCATGAATGCTTTTAAAGCATACGTGAAGCTAAGGGGATGACATACCAATTTGAGAAAACCGTTGCCGTGCCGCAGGTGCGGCAACAGGTGTATGGACGGGTGATTTTATGACGAATGAATTGATAAGCAAATATGAAATGGCATTGCGAGAAGATGGAGCAAGTGAAAATACGATAGCGAGATACATTCAGGTTGCGAATCAGTTCATCGAGTGGCATCAAGAATTACTTAAAACCGCCTTCGATCCAAACAATGTTTCCGCTCTTGACCTCCATCAATGGAAAAAGTATTTAATCAACGAAGCTACATTCCAAAAAAGAAACGGTGAAACTAAGAAGTATTCAATCAGTTCCGTTAACAATTGTATAGTGTCGATCCGGACGTTTTTCAATTCCTTGAAGGATATGGGATTAATAAAAACGAATCCGGCTGTGAAGTTGAAGACACAAAAAGTCAATGAAGATTTTGATTCAGAGCCGCGCTGGTTGGAACGTAACGAACGAAACAAATTAGTTCGTGTAATCGAAGACGAGCAGGCCGAGAAAAAGAACAGATGGAAATTCGCTCGTAATCGGGCCATTGTATATTTGATGCTTCTTGCGGGGTTAAGAGTGAGTGAAGTTGTTGACGCAGAGCCGGAAGACATTTCATTTGAAACAGGTTATGTTTTCGTTCGTGATGGAAAGGGCGGAAAGGCCCGGAGAGTTGAAATGAACAAAGAACTGCGAAATGCCTTGCTTGATTGGATGGAAATGCGCGGCGAAGCAGAAACTAAAAAATTGTTTACGTCTTCGCGTGGCGGAGGGGCGCTAACAAAGCGAGGCGTAGAGTATCTATATGATTCACTTAGCAAAAAAACGGGAATACCCGATTTAACGACACACGTTCCAAGACATACACTAGCGCATGATCTTATTGAGGCCGGATATTCGCTTCAAAGAGTCGCTGACATCCTTGGGCATTCTAATATTAACTATACGAGAAATTACACAAAATCGAGTACACAGGAACGGAGAGAAGCACTGGAAAGTTTGTCATCAATATAACTAGAGGATGTGGAAAAGAGGCATGGATAAAATCGCAGCTATTACAAAAGCGTACCAAATTGCAACATTGACCTATCCTTCATTTGAAGTAATTGAGCTTTTAAAACCATTAGCATTCGAGCGAACACTTGATTTACTTCTGATTATGCGGCAATCTCCGCGCCCTGTAAAATCTCCTCTTAATTTTTTGAGAAGGGCGATTGAGGAAAACTGGACACCGGAAACAATGCCGGAAAAAGTTAATCGTCACATTCAATACATCGAAGAAAATTTTTACGTACGTAAAGGCTATTCAATCGACGAAGCACGCGAGATCGTTCAAAGGAACCGGGATAAGGAAATCAACTCTTGGGGGGCAAAAGGATGATTACTGTAAAGGACATTATTGAATTTGTGAGTCAGGGAGAAAAATTCAACTTTTGCTGTTCAGCGTTTTTGGATTCGTTTTATGCTGCTGCCGATCAGCAGCGAATCGAAATGATAAAGGACGAACCGGAAGCATTTTCTAATGTCGAACATTTTTATTATTGTGACGTTGCCGCTATGACTCACAAGCTGGCGAATGATTTTAAGTTGATTGCGCCGGAATGGGTTCATAAAGAAAAATACATTTTGACTGAACCGCATTACGACATCTTCGACAAAAATAATGAGATTTTAAAAAAATACTTGGAGGATGTCAGTCCGTATGAATTTAAAATCAGGAACATTTTTGTGAAAGAAAATGCGCTTGATCGCGTTTAAGGGGGCGGTATAGTTAATGGAAAACTTCAAGCTTGAGAAAGGCGAAATGATAAAGTATTTGAAGCAAATCAACGACGAATTAAAAGCTGCTGGCGACAAAGGGGAAATTCTTATTTCTGGCGGGGCTTCGATGTGCTTAGTTCATGAAGCACGACCAAGTACGAAAGATATTGATGCCTTATACGAACCAAAAAGCCGAATCAACGAAATTGCTGAAAGGATCGCTAAAGCAAATAACTTAGAATCAGGTTGGATTAATGACGGAGTGAAAGGGTTTCTTCATCCGAATATGAAATCCGAGGTTGTTTACGACTTTGGGAATTTGAAAGTCAGCACCGTATCGGCAGAAGCGTTACTTGCAATGAAACTCATGGCCCTACGTTCCAGCACTTCGGATCGTGACGACGCAAAGTTCTTAATCAAAAAATTGAATATTACCGACGGGGATACCTTGTTAAAAATCATGTCCGAGAACACCTATAAAGAGAAGTTGTCCGTAATGAATCAATACCTTGCCCTAGACGTTCTAAGTGAGGTTAACGCCGAGAGGGAGAAGCAAAGGCCGGGGTTGCAAGATAAGCTGAAAGAAATAAGAAGCGATGACAAACCGAGAGCAGAAAACAATAAAATAAAAGACATAAAGAAACAGAGCAGGGAAGAACGCTAATCGTTTGATTGGCGTATTTTTTTTGCCTTTAAAAATCCTGGTATTGCTGATAGTATAGGGGTATGTTGATGGTTCGGGGTAGGAATAGCAAGCA
>NZ_CP144924.1:0-1957 GCF_036700025.1 Brevibacillus borstelensis
GGTACCAAGT
Organism: Brevibacillus borstelensis; assembly: GCF_036700025.1. Classification (NCBI taxonomy): domain Bacteria; kingdom Bacillati; phylum Bacillota; class Bacilli; order Caryophanales; family Paenibacillaceae; genus Brevibacillus; species Brevibacillus borstelensis. The sequence continues at coordinate 11 of NZ_CP144924.1, forward strand.
TTGAATTTGCTGGTTGTTGAGGTGCGGGAGCGTAGCGGTTCGCACATTAGGGGAGTGCTTGCACGACCCGGTGCCATTTCACCAAAGGTTGCGGCAGTCTGTTAGGTTGGTCGCGGTCGGAGTAGAAGGATCTAGTAGGAGAGCGTGTCCGCGCTTTAGGTGAGGGGTAGCGCGTTCGATGAGCGCGTTCTGCGTTCTGTAGCGCGTTCTTTTAACTTGAACAACGGACAGAACTTAATCTGACTTTTGGAGGTTGCTGTATATGACCAATTCGGACAAGCAGAGAGCGATTGAAATGTATATCCATCGCGGAGAATCGGCTGGCGCATGCGGAAGCCGGGCATGGCCGGCGACGAAGCGCAGCCGAACTGCTTAACTTGATTGTTCCGGTTAATTAGACCGTTTCGGGGGTGGTTCAAAAACCCGCCTATCTAACAGCGGGTTAGCTTCGCAATTTTTGCGAGTGATGGAGGAGAGGGGCTGAGGTGTCGAGTGCTAAAAAAGGTCACTGTTGACCGTCTTAGTGTGGTCGGCGATAGATTCCAAGGAATTGATTTAGGCACCTTCTTGTCAGGATGTATCGCGCTCAAAGGGCGTGGTGGAGCCAAATATCCCTACAGAGATACATACTACTTCGTTGATGGTTCGATTCTGCAGGTGGCAGAGATTGAGTGTGTGAGGGCTGGCAAGGTCAAAGAACTGAGGTATGAGTTCAATCCGAGTCATGCTGAAAGGAACGAGGTGTTTGGCGAGTTATACATGCAGGTTCTTCGATTGTTCTCAGGCGTGGAGCCGACACGTATAGACTTGGCGATGGACTTCGAACTGGATATGGGGCAGTGGCGATGGTTTGATAGTCATGCTCGTAAGCGGAATATCTGGTATGGCCTTTCAGGAGCCGTTGAGACTGTCTATTTCGGCTCACCTCAAAGTGATTGGCGAGTTCGGATATACGACAAACGAAAAGAGCGTCAGGAGGCTGTGGAGGGCGTACAAGAGTGGCAGGAAGGACTTACAGAGGTGGCGGCTACTGGTGAGACTTCGGAACAAGAACAATCGCCATGGTGGCGTGTAGAAGCACAGTTGCGTGGAAATGTGGCGCGTGGTTGGTGGTTTGGTCCATCGCATAGTTTTCCAAGGCACTTCAATCCATTTGACGGTATTACGCCTGATGTGTCCGATAAACCTTTTCCAGAGTTAGGAGTCAAAGAGCGTGCTATGTGCCATTACTTGCGTAGTCATCCAGAGGCGTTTAGCGAGTTGGCTGCCAATACACGTAGTAAATATAAAAAGCTGTTGCAGGGCTTGAGTGTGTTGGAGGCTCCGGTCGATTTGGGACAGGAATATGAACAGAAAAAAGCACACTTCGTCCAGGAAGTGCGCGACTGGCTTGCTTTGGCTTATATAGGCTAGTATAGACGATTGGTTTGATAGATCACAAGTCGAAAAGGAAAACGGTGCGTCGGGAGGGACCCTTTGGAGAGGGGACCGACGTGCTGTGCCTTTTCGACTTTTTTTCGTTGACGGATGGTACAAGTTGGAATTATAATGCGTATAAGTGTCAGGAGGTGTCAAAAATGCAAGATTCGAAATTTGAGGCTAAAGAGAGGATGCAGGTGCGTTTCTCCAAGTTGACGATGGAGAGATTGAATGAGATGGCTGGTCGATACGGTATGACGGTCAACTCATTGGTGACGTTTATCGTCGGTCAGTGGCTTGATAACAACTACGATCTGAAGGACAAGATGATCTCGTCTATCTCCAGTAACAACAACATGGACAAGCTGTTTGAAAATCCGGTCTTTGCTGAGATGTTCAATGGTTTGATGAAAGAGGCGGTGGTGTCGGCTATAAAGCTAGAAAAACCTATTTGCCCGACCTGTGGAAAGGACGGTTCGCCGCACAGTGTTGAGCCAGATGGAGACGTTTGGACTTGTCGTGAGTGTG